>QAZA01000056.1 GCA_003054695.1 Verrucomicrobia bacterium LW23 | reverse complement strand
TATACAAAAGCAACTCAAAAAAACCATTCCTTATTACAGCTATTTCTGACTCAGGACACTAGATGCAATACAGCATCAATAATTCTCCGAACTACTTACGACACCGGACCCTTGCCTACACGACCGTCATGATGGCACGGAAGCGGCGCTCCGCGTCGCCCTCGTCGTCCGCAGTGGGCACAGCGACGAGACGGTTGACGTGGGTGAGCTCCCCGGCGCCGTGGGTGTGCCAGGTAGGTTTATCGACGCGAAGCCAGTGGGCGGAGGCGGTGGCGTGGACTTTGCTGCTGCCTGCGGAGCCCTCGGCGCCTTCGCTGCCGGCGTCCGCAAGCTCCAACCGCAACGTAATGCCGGCTTTGGTTGCGGTGGCGATAGTCGGCGACTCCACAACAACTGTGGCGGCTGCGTCGAAAATGAGCGCAAACTCCACGACAGCGGCGGGGAACGGCGTGGCGTCCAGGCCGGGCACGGCGGGGTTGACCTGGCCCCATGGCTTGGCGCCCTGGCCGCATACGGAGTCCTCCAGCACCAGGCGGCCGGCCGCTTTGTCCAGCGTAATGCGGCGGAGGTAGCGGGCGCATGCGGCGTCCGTTGGGTAGGCGCACGTGGCGTCCACCTCAAAGGTGACGGTGGGCTGGTCCACCTCCGCGCGCAGGATCTCGCCGTGATAGTCGGCGCCCTGCAGTTGCTCCGTTCCGCGGATGAGTGGCAGCGAGTGGCCCAGGGAGCGCGCGGCGAGAAAGCCGTAGCGGGCGGGGCCGAAGAACTCGCGCACGTAGAAAGGGGCGCCTATTTCGACGAGCATTTGCACGCCGTCGATGTTGAGCAGGAGAGAGCCGACGTCGTTGTGGTTGTGGTGCTCGTTGTTGTGCCCGCCTTTGGCCGCCACGTCCCACACATGCCCGGCGGAATCGCGCCCTCGCGCCACCCATACTCCCAGCTTGTCCAGGTAGGCGTCGGGCGGAAGCAGCGGCTCCGGGGCGCCGGCCTCCGCGTCCGCAGCCGGCAGGGGCGGCACGTGGGTAAACATGCGGCGCCAGTAGAAGAAATTGCCGCGCAGTGCGTCGTAAATGCCGCGCCGTTTGGGCTCGTTGATGCGGCTGCGCCAGTTTTCGGAGGCGAGGCGCACGCACGCCTCCTCGCCCAGGCGCGTGCCGACATAGTAGAGCAGACCGGGGCTCATCGGGCCGCTTCCGCCGTCCGCAAAGTTGACGCTTTGCCCCCCGTACAGGCTGACCGCCACCGCGTAGCGCGCAATACGGTTGATTTTGGCGTTACCCTCAAACAGAGAGAGGCGGCCGGCGCTCTGGATCTCCAGCTGCTCGTTAAGCGCGGCAAACCAGCCAAAGCCGTAGCTCCAGTATCCGGGCCCCTCGCTGCAGCCGCCGTCGTCGGCAAAGCCATCGATAAAGCGCGACAGCCGGCCGTCGGCGGCCAGCACCAGCATGTCGGCCACAAGCTCCCTGTCGGCCTCGGCCAGCAGCGCGGCGCCCAGCACACCCTGATAACACACGGCGTTCCAGTTACTTGTGCCGCGTGTCCAGTGAAAACCGTCGGGATTGTTGCGGTAGTTCTCAAAAAACTGCGTGCGCATGCGGGCGCGCAGCTCCGCTACCAGCTCCGTCGGGATCACGGCGCCGAAGACGGTGATGAACTCAGCCATGTTAAACGCCGTCTCGCTGGAGAACAGATCGATGCACATGGCATCCTTGCCGCTGGCCGGGCGCACGTGCGCGGTCACCGCCCAGGATTCCTCCGCGGCCACATCGCGCAGCTTGTCGCGAAACGAGGCGGTGAGGGTGGCGGTTTGCGCGGGATCCGGCCGCGGGGCCTGGGTGGCGGCCAGCAGGGCAAAGGCGGCGCGGCCCAGGCGGCGCCTGCGCTCAAAGTAGGGGCGCTCAAAGCTGCTGCGGTCCCCCGTGCGGGTGTAGTCTCCGTAAAGCTCATCGGTCAGCACAGGCAACGGCTCGGCTGCCTCCTCCAGCGCCATGCGCAGCACCTCCTCCACGAAGGGGGCCATGACGGGCTGGTTGATGATCGGCGCCCAGGCGGGGTGATCGTACGCGTGCAGGTAGGGAGTGAGCGCGGGCTGCGAGATGGCGTCCAGGATAACCTGGCGCGAAGGCTTGTGCGTAAGGAGATTGAGCATGGGGAGTGGTCAGCGCTCGCCGCGGTAGGGGGGGAAGCTGCGGGAAGGAGCGAACGTGCTGCGTAGGTACGAGGGGGGCGTGCGCTCTTCTCCGTAGGCGGCAATAGCGGTAAAAACAGCAAAGGCTGCATGAAAGCAAAAGCGCAAACGGATTGCACGCGCATAATGGGGCCGCGCACCGCTGCGGGAGTGCGGGCGGGCACAGCCCGGCGCGGAAATCTATTCAGCCGAATAATAAAGCCTTGCCCTGCAGCCTTCTGTGCGGTTAGCTGACTGCAGGGCGGGCCGTCTTGCCTGAGACCAATTCGCAAAGTTATTTGCGCTTTTTGCGGGCCGCTTTTGGGCTATGGCCGCACTGAAACTCCGGTCGAGCATTATCCTAATGCACTCCCTCCGTTTCAGCGCACCCATAGCCCAAAATCAGCTACGCATAAAGAGCAAATAACTTTGCGAATTGGTCTGACATCCTTCCACCTCCACGCCTCCACGCATCGCATCCCGCTGGTGCCTTCGCCCTCTCTCCTCCCCTTCCGCGTCCGCGCCCATGACGTTTGCCTCGCTCCTTCGCCCGGCCCCGACACCCCCTTCCCGCACCATGTCGGCCCACTACTGGATCCAATTTTCCTGGGACTTCTCGCAACTGCCGGAGGAGTCGCCCCCCTTTGACCGCCGCTTTGCCCTGACCGTGGCTGTGCCCGACGACGCGCGCGACATGGAAGCCTGCCTATCGCGCAGCTACAGCACGGAGCACGGCTGGACGCTGCAAATGAAGCGCCGCCTGGAAACCGTGCAAAGCGTGGTGCGGCGCGAGCTGCCCGAAGGCACCATGGATTTCCTTGTGATGCGCCACGGCACCCGCATCATCGCCGCCTGCGGCATCAACGACCGCGAAGACGCGCAAAGTCATTTACCCACAGGCGTTTGCGTCCTTAGCGAGTACCGATGCCGCGGCCTGGGCACCTTTATGCTTCACGAGTGCCTGCGCCAGCTTCGCGAACGCGGCCTCCCCGTCGCCCGGGTCATCACCCGCCGCGGCATTACGGCCGAGCGCTACCTGTACCCTAAATTCGGCGGCGTGCCCACGCCCATGGAAGATGAAGTGGGGCGGTAGAGGGGGACCGGTAGCCCCCTCCCCATCGAAATAACAGCGCCCGCGCTTCGATTGCGCTTTTCTTGGCGCCCCGTTCACGCTTTGCTGAAGGGTAACTATGATTCTTGCTGGCGATATTGGCGGTACCAAGGTGAATCTCGCGCTGGCCCCCTCCCCCGGAGAGGCTGGCACGGCATCGGGCCTTCTTGCGATGGAGACGTTTCCCAGCAACACGCCTGGCGGGTTGCATGCAATCGTCGCGACCTTTCTTTCCCACAACGCCTCGCTCGGCAAGCCCGTCAAGGCGTGCCTGGGCATCGCGGGGCCCATCAAGGACGACGTGTGCCGCGCCACCAACCTGCCCTGGGTCATCGACGCCCGCGAACTGGAGGCCACCCTGGGCATCCCACGCGTGGCCCTGCTGAACGACCTGGAAGCCAATGCCTATGGCCTGAACGCGCTGGAAGGCAACCCCGCCAACTTTCTCACCCTCGCCGAGGGCGAGCCCACGAAGGGCAATCGCTGCGTCGTCTCCGCAGGCACAGGCCTGGGCGAAGCCGGCATCGCCTGGGACGGCACCCGCTACCTGCCCTTTGCGTGCGAAGGCGGCCACACCAGCTTCTCCCCTCAAACGCTTCTGGACGAAGAACTTCTGGATTACCTGAAGTGGGAGTACGGCCACGTAAGCTGGGAGCGCGTCGTCAGCGGTATGGGCATCGCCAACATCTACCGCTTTTTGCGCGATACCTCGGGCCGCCCCCAAACAGCCAAAGTGGCGCAGGAAATGGAGGCGTGCGGCGACATTGGCGCCGTTGTCAGCAAGTGGGCGCTCTCCGCCGCCGCCGGCGGCCCCGGCTGCCCGCTGTGCACCAAAACGATGAACCTCTTCCTTACCTACTACGGCGCGGAAGCCTCCAACCTCGCGCTTAAAATCATGGCGCGCGGCGGCGTCTACATAGGCGGCGGCATTGCGGTAAAGAACCTCGCCCTCATGCAGTCCACCACCTTCATGGACGCCTTTTTGAGCAAAGGCCGCATGCGCGCCCTGCTGCAAACCTTCCCCGTCCGCGTCATCCTTAACGACAAAGCCGCCCTGCTCGGCGCCGCCTGGTACGCATGTAACGCCATGGGCGAGTAATACTTGCGCAGCTGCAAGCGGTAGATGATGCGCGCGCTGAAGGCGAACGGACGAGCGGAGCGGTACAGATTTCAACCCTGGCAACTGCCGATCGCCGCCCTTTCGCCATGAAAATCGCCGCGCCACCCTTCCTCCGCTATCTGCTGACGCCGCTTACCCTCCTGTGTGTCGCAGCCGCATGGAGCGCTGTAGCGGCTTTGGGGCCCACGGCAGCCGTTGCGCAGGATCGCATCGTCGAGCCCCCCAAAACCCACGCCGCGTACCTGAAGGAGGCGTGGCTGCAGCGCACCGTCATCCTGCCCAACTCCGCCAATATCTATAACGATATCTCCCTGCTTTTCATCGAGCAGGGCGCCGTGCGCACCCCGTACGACAACCTCTGGACGGTCGGCGCCGCCAACATTGCGTGGCGCATGGAGCAGCCCATGCCCGGCGGCGTCCGCAACTTCGTCTTCAAAAGCGGCACGTCCATCCTGGCCGCCGTGCGCCAGGTAGCCCGCGCTCGCAATGAGCAAGTCGACGAAATCCCCTGCGCCCTCATCATCCGCCCCGCCGGCTCGCCTGCCCTGCCCGCCGACTTCCGACTGCCACCGCCCCCCGGCGCAGCAGCCGAGCCCGGCCCCGCCGCGCAGCCTCCTCCACGCAGAGGCGCCGGGGAGCAGTTGCCGGCCGTCCCCATTTGGCCTGGCTCCCGCAATGCCCCCATGCCCGTGCGCCTCGTCATCCTCCGCATGGAGGGCGAGCGGCTGCGCCAGTTTCTGGGCGAGAAGTTCAGCACGTCCCTCCCGCCCGGCGACAACCTCTTCGGCGGCCGGCGCCCCCCCTTCAAGTGCGAGTTCGACGGCGGCGCCCTTCAGCGCGCCCGCAAAGCCAACGTCGCCGGCATCTACAGCGCCTCCGACCTCTGCGACACCATTTGCGCCGTCCTCGACCTCCGCTGGACGGTCAGCACCAACACCGTTCGCTTTTCCGAACCTCCTGCGCCGCAAGGTGATGTGGCCAAATGAGGTGGAGGTGGAGGAAGCAAGCTCCATCCGCATAGGCCAAGTCCTACCCCTGGCGCAAGCGAGTGCACAGCTCAGACGCGGCCTCCGGCCAGGTGGGGTAGCGGAAGGTAAAACCCGCTTGCAGGAGACGGCCGGGGACCACGCGGCGACTCTTCAACACCAACTCCGACTCCGTGCGCATGAAAAACGCGCCGGCCTCCAGGAGAAACTCCGGCGTCGGGAGGCCGAAAGGTACCCTCTGCGCAACCCGAAGATGCTGCATGAAATCCCTGTTAGGCAACGGGTTAGGCGATGCGAAGTTGACCGGACCCGCAATCTCGTGCCGTGCCAGCAAAAAGTCAACAGCCCGCACAAAGTCAAGCTCGTGGATCCACGACACGTACTGCCGCCCGTCGCCGATTGCTCCGCCCAGGCCCAGCCGCGCCAGAGAGCGCAGCACGGGAAACGCGCCGCCTGCGGTCGCCATTACCATCGCGACGCGCATCAGCACCAGGCGCGTGCGCTGGGCACCGGGACTTTCCGTCGCGGCGCGCTCCCAGGCCTGCACAACATCAACACTGAAGCGCCAGGCCGGATGTCCCTCGCGGGTAGCATCGGAGCGCGCGGGCGCCGATGAGTTGTCGCCGATGCGCCCGGTCGCCTCGTCATTCGGGGCGTCGTAGCGATGGGCATAGAGTGTTGCGGAGCTGGCCTGCAGCCAAACGCGAGGCGGCCGCTCGGCGCGAAAGATCGCCTGGCCAACCGCCTCGGTTGTGACGGTGCGCGAGACGAGAATCTCACGACGGTTGGAGGCGCCATACCGGCAATTGACGCTACGCCCCGCCAGGTTAATAACGGCATCGGCGCCATCGATTTCCCGCAAAAGGTCCTCCGAAAAGCTCCCATCCCAACGCTTTGTCTTCCAGGGCGTTACGCTTGGGCGTCGGCTAAAGACAACCACATGATGGCCGGCATCATGAAGGTGCCGGGCAAGGATAGCGCCGAGGTCCCCATTGCCCCCGGGGATAACAATGCGCTGGTGCGGGAGTGCGGGAAGCACAGTGCCATGGCCAGGCGCGCTTTCCTTTTCGATAAAAGCAGGATTGTCAGGCTTTATCATATTTTCAGGATATACTGAAAATATGATAAAGCAATAACCATTTCGCTTTGGGGATGGAAAGACCCGCACCTACCTGATTGCCGGAACCTGAGGCGCAGAAGCAGAATCCACCGCCTTGTAGTAACTCTCCAGCATGTCGCGGTATTCCTCAGGCACATTCTTGCTCGCGCCGCCGCCGGCGCGTTCGATGCTGCGGTGCTCGGCCAGGTTGCCGGTGGACTCGCCTTCGCCGGGAGGGATTTCGGCATTGGTATCG
The DNA here is from genome assembly GCA_003054695.1 of Verrucomicrobia bacterium LW23. Taxonomy (GTDB): domain Bacteria; phylum Verrucomicrobiota; class Verrucomicrobiia; order Methylacidiphilales; family UBA1321; genus LW23. The sequence continues at coordinate 544,906 of QAZA01000056.1, read as the reverse complement.
CCGCCGTTGCCGGGGTTGGTGCCGGGGCGATTACCGGGTTTGCCCGGCTTGCTCATCATTCGGCACATCGCCATCATCTGCGAGCTACACTTGCCGCTGCAGCTTTTCATCATGGCGGCGATGGCCTCGTCGAGCTTCGCAAGGGCCTCGCGTTCAGCGCTTTGCGCGGGTTGGCCCAGCTCCGGTTTAGCAAGCTCGCCTTTGGCGCGGCCCATGGCGTCCAGCGCCTCACCTGTCTCACCTTCGGGCAGGGGGAGAAGGCCGCTCTCCAGCACGTCTTTCACGTCGCGTGCCACGTCGCCCTGGGTGCTCTCCAGGCCGCCGGCCATGTCCTTGCGGTGCGGGGAATTCTTATCGAGCTGCTGGTCGGAGGCCGTGGTCTGGTTCAGTACGGTTTCCTGCTGCGCGCGGGCGCGAAGGAGCTTCAGCATGGCTTCCATCTGCTCCGGCGTCATCTCCCTGCTCTGTCCTTCACCGCCCTCGCCTCCCTCGCCTTTATTGCCGCCCTGCCCTGGCAATCCGTTGGATGGCTTCGAAAGTTTGTTGTTATTCTCCTCGCTCAGCTTTTCCGCCCACGAGTTGTACTTCCGTGCCATGTCGCGGCTGCTTTCCATGGACTGGCTGACGCGATTGGCGCGGAGCAGCGCGGAAAGCATGCCCAGCTGCGTGTCCGGATTGGCCCGTTTCATGCGTCCGGCGACGTCGCTATATTTCTCTAACTGCGTGCGGTCAAAGGTCTTCTGAAGCTCGCGCTGGATGTCCGCCGTTTCGCGGCGCGCATTCTCCTGGTCGTCGGCCATCGCCGTATTGGCCTGTTGATCCTGCTCGGTAAGCTGCGAAGAATTGAGGCCGAGGTTGCGCTGTAGCTGCTCTTTCAGCGAGTCCGTCGTCTTCGTCTCCATGCCGGCCAGGCGGCGCAGGCGCAGCGCCAGGTTATCCACATGCATATCCTGCGCGGTTTGCGAGGATTTGTTTTGGAGCTCCTGCAGGCGGCGCATGATCTCTTCCATCTGCTTGTTCGCCTCCGCCAGCTTCTCCTGCCGCTTGTCGGGGTTGCCGGAGCCCTGGTTCATCTGATCCGAAGCTTTCGGCATTTGCGATGATGCGAGATCCTTCATCTCCTCGGCCTGCCGGGTCATCTCGCTTAGTCGCGACGTCCGAATCTCGGGATTCTTAAGTGCCTCGCGCAGAAGCTTTTCTGCTTCTTTTCGAACATCCTCCAGGCGCGCGGCGTTCTGCTGCTGCTCAGCCGCCTGATCCGCCATCTTTTGCTCGCCTTTGCGACCCGCCAAATCCTCGGGGCTCATCTTGGCCAACTGCTTTGCGGCATCGACGATGGCCTCCTGGGCGCGAACGACTTCCTCCAGCGACGCAGCGGCGCGCTCCACCTGCTCCTGAATCAGCCGGGCATGCGTGGAGCGACTGACAACGAAAATGCGCAGCGGCTCCGAGAGCGAGGGGGCCCGGCCCGGCTTGTAGTCCACGGCGGCGGACCTCATCGTAACTGATGTATCGACAGGAATTTGCAGAAGCTTGGGACTGAAAGAGAGGCTTCCCCTCAGGTCGGTGGCTTTGGGATCGCCCGTGCCCAGCTCGCGAGCGCCGGGCTTGGAGGGTGCGCCGCGGGTGGCCTGCTCCCAGGTCATCTCAAGCTTTGAGATACCGAAATCGTCACGCGCGGCGGACTCGATCTGCACGACCTCCTCCTCCAGCATGGCAATGCCACCGCTGTGGCTGGTGATGGCGGTTGCGGGCGCTTCGTCGTCAATGCGCCGCACTTCCACTCGGGCCGCAGCCGCCGGCCCCAGGCCAAACTCGTCGCGCCAATCGAAAGTGACATCTTCATTGCCCTCGCCGGCGCGCAGCGGGGTGGAGAAGCCGGGGCCCTTGACCGCCATTGGAAGTGCTTGGGCATCAGGGGCTTCCTTAAGCGTGGCGTTCAGCAGCTTCCTGGCTGTTTCGCCCTGAAAAGTCACGTTGCCGCCCTTCAGTACCGTGAGAAAGCCGCGGCTGGCGTCGAGTTTTTGGGTGTCGCGGCGCAAGTAATCGGGCAGATTGACGAGCGCATCCAGCTGCTTAAGTTCCGGCCTGTAAACGGGTTCCACCGCAATTGTGCGGGAGATATCGCCGGTTTTGACAACCAGCCATGTCGGCTGCGTCTGGCCGGGCACGCGGAATCTGGCTTGACCGCCCTTATAAGCATTCTCTGCAAGAGGCTGACCGCCAAGGGTTAATGCAACACTTTCGGGCTTCCAACGGCTGTCGGACTTAAGCACGATGTTCAGGTCAAACGGCTCCCCTCGCGCCACGACCATCTTGTCGGGAAGCTTGTCGATACGAGTGAACGTAAAGCGATCGATCGGCGCGAAGGGTACGAGCCAGCGAGCCAGCGCGTTAAGCGCGGCGGCCGGCATCAGAACGCATGCGATAAGCAGCACAACAGCAAGGATTTGCAGGGCGCGAGCATACTTGCTGGCGCGCTCCGTGCTTACGGCTGCGTTAAAATCGACGGGCACGGCGGCGGCGGAGACCTGGCGGATAGCCGCGGCGCACAGGGCGGGCGACATGTCGGCAGGGCGCTGGCGTCCGTGGCTAAGTTCCACGACACCAAGCAGTTGATCACCAAAGCCGCGGTGCTTTTGCTTGACGACCCGGGCCAGCGTTTCCGGCGTGGGCTTGCTCCATACCCAGCGGCGCGCGTAGTAAAGCCCCAGTGCGGCGGCCACGCCCCAGCCGGCGCCGGCCACAAGCGTGCGCAGCCACAGCGGCGTCTCCCAAAGGCGATCCGAAAGTACGACGAAAAGCAACGATAAGACCAGCGCCGCACCGGCACCGCCCCAGACGAGGCGCAGATCCGTGGCCCACATCCGTCTCTCCAGCGCACCCAGTTTGGCGACGAGGGTATCAGGCAACGGAAAGGCTTCCGCCGCAGGGGCTTGCGATGGGGAAGGAGAGTTCTCGTGCGAGGACATAGGCGCGGCTCCTGATGCTCAGCGTGCACTATATACTATGTTCATATGGATAGCACGTGATTTTTTAGATCATCCCCGAAAGCTTGCGGCCGGCCCAGTAGATCGTAAGCAATAGCAGGATGGCCAGGCCGAACCACCACTGGCTCCATAGCGATATACGTTGTTGCAGGGGAACGGGATCTGGCAGCAAAGCTATCTGTTGAATCAGGCGCTCCAGATCCGAAGGAGCGGCATAGGCGCCGCCGGTAAGCGCAGAGATCTCGCGCAGGACGCCGAGGTTGGCGGGCTGGCCGGTGCGCTCCAGCGTGGGTCGCGTCACAAGTATCTCGGTGTCAAGGGATTGCGGGCCGAGCTCGTTGACGAGGCGAATGGAGTAGGCGCCGCCTTCGCGCGGGATAAACTGGCCGCGAAACACGCCCCATCCGCCCGCTTGTGCCTGCAGCTCAATGCGTTCCGTAGCGCCGCTGGGGGCGGTTACGCGCGCCACCACGCGGCCGGTTTCGACGGGAAAACCTGTTACCTCAAACACCGTGGCCAGCAGTAGCACGGCGTCGCCCACGTGGGGATCCTCCGGCGTAAAGCTAAGGCGCACCTGTTTGCCGCCAGCCAGGTGGCGCTGGTGCGACATCCAGCGGACAACCTGGCCCCAGAAGCGGTAGTGGTAGGTGTCCTCTACGCCCTTGCGCCAGCGCCAGGCGGCGTCGGTGCCCATAAACAGCACTTTGCCGTTGCCAAATGTTTTGGTGACGAGCAGGGGCAGCCGGCCCCACTCGTTACGCAAAGCACTATGCACCGCAAGCACTTCCGTACCGGTTTTAGCTTTTTTAACGCCGGCGTTCCAGTAAAAACCGGGCAGCGATTTCCACACCGCCACGTTGGCGCTCTCGCTGTTGGCCAGCATGGTAAGCAGGTGGCCGCGGCCCTCGCTGGTCAGGTGCAGGTTCCATTCGGTGCCGCTCTTCATCCCCTTGTTTTTCTCCGTCTCAAACTCGACGGGAATCATGTCGGCCAGCACGGTGTTGGCCAGGGCGGGCAGGGAGCCGCGGCTGCCGGGCAGCAGGACGAGGCCGGAGCCTTGTTGCTCCACCAGGCCGCGGATGAGCTCGCAGTCGCGCGCGGAGATCTCGTTCGGGCCGACGTCGCCGAGGAAAATAACGTCGTACTTGCTGATGAGCTCCTTGCTGGAGGGAAATGTGCGGATGTAGTGCGCGCCCTCGCCCACGCCCAGGCCCTGCGGAAACTTCAGGTAGCAGTCCACGTCGACGCCGGGGTCGCGCATCAGGGCGTTACGCAGGTAGCGGTACTCCCAGCGGGGCAGGCTGTCGACGACCAGGACGCGCAGGGTCTCCCGGCGCACGGCGATGCGAAATTGCTGATCGTTGTTGTCCTTCAGGATTTCCTCGGGCTCCACGGGCACGCTAAGGCGCATGGGAAACTCGCCGGGCTCGCCGGCGGCCCACAGGATGGCGTCCTGCACCTGCCCATAGGCGGGAATGCGCACGCGCTTGGTGGCGACTTTGCCGGCGCTGGTGGCGAGGGAAACTTCCGTCTCAATGTCGCGCGGCAGAAAGCTTTGGATGCGAAACGGCACGGAGATTTGCTCGCCGCTAAGGCCGTAGCTGGGCACCTGGCTGGGCAGCAGCGCCAGGTCGGGCAGCCGTACCTCGCTGCCGACGCCGACCGTATAGACGGGGACGTTGCGCGCGCGCAGGCGGCCGGCCGGGGAGACAGGGGAGCCGCCCAGGTTCCAGTCGCCATCCGTAAGCACCAGCACGGCCTTGAGGTTGCCTTTGCGCTGCACCGCTTTCTCCAGCGCTGTGGCAAGGTCCGTGCCGGTGGGGGCCAGGGGCGCGCCGGGCGCACGAGGGGGTGTGACGCCGGGAACGGCGGGCGGGCTGTTGGTGGAAGAGGTTGCCGGCGTGGGGGTTGCATCGGGCGCGGGCGCCGAGTTGGGTGCGCCCGGGGCGGCGGGGGACGGGGAATCTGCGGGCGGCGGCGAGAAGTTCTCCACCACGACGGATGCCTTCTCCTCCAGCGGCTTCCAGAACTGCGCGTTACGCTTAATCTCCAGCCAGTCGGCGCGCGTGACGACGTTGGTGGCGGTTTCGATGTCGCGGCTGGCCATGGAGCCTGAGGCGTCCCAGAGGACCAGGACTTCCGGCTGCTGCGTAAACTTCAGCTCCTCAACAAGTTCCGGCTTCAGCAGGGCGATGCAGAGCAGCGCGACGGCGAGAAGGCGGATGGCTTCGAGGACAGCGATGCGTTTGGTACGGCCGCGACGCACCCACTGCATCCACGATAGCCACCCGCAGAGGGCCAGAATCGCCACAGCCGCGACCCACATTTCGGGCGTTGCAGAAAAGGACCAGCGCATGGGGCCGTGGAGCTAGAGGAAAAAGTGCTGGCTTTGGGCTGTAGGTGAACGCGAGAAGCGCGGTTATGCGGGCAATACTGTTTGGCTACACTGCGAAATTCTCTGTAGCACCGCCTGGCACCACTTTATTGCGCGTTATGGCGCCAATTCAACCAGCGCACGCACGCTAGCGCATGCCCCGCCCTATTGCCAGCAAAAGTGCGCAGGATCTCCGCTGACCCGCCGCGCAGCTGCCCGGCAACACTACGGGGACGTGGCCGGCGCCTTTGCGGTGCGAAGCGTCTCGGCAATCAGGTAATCCGCAAGGCGGGCGTGGGTGTGGTACTGCAGGACGAAGTCGCGCCCCGCGGCGGCCATCGCGCGCAGCTTCTCCTTATCCTGCAGGGCCATGCGCACAACCCGTTGGATATCATCGCCTTCCACGGCATAGTAGAGGCCGTTGATGCCGTCCGTCAGCGGCATGTAACGGTGCGTGTCGGGGTGATTCATCAGCGGCACGGAGCCGATCAGCGGCGCCCAGTAGTGGCGCATGCAGTCCCAGCCGGCGCCTTCGGGGCTCCACACCAGCCATGCCTGAGAGCAGCGACGAAGAAACTCGTCCTGGGGGAGCGATGGAACGCCGGGCGTAATACAATGCAGATCGATACGATAGCCCTCGTCGCGAAGCTTCGCCAGCTTGTGGCGGCCGACTTCGCGCTCCCAGGCATAGCCCATGGCGCCGGCAAAAAAGACATCCGTGGTTTTCTCAATATGCTGCGGCTCAATGGTTTCCGTGCCTTCGGGTGGAGTTACACCGAGGCTGAGGGGGCGCAGCTTGTGGGCCCAGTCGCGATAGCGTTTCTCCCGCACAATATTAAAAAGGCAATCGTTGCGAACGTCCTGAAATAAGAATGCCTTATACGGATTCCGTGGCGTCTGCGTCTTGAAATAGCAGGTGGCTCTCTCCAGCAGCCCCCAGTTGCGCCGGGGAATGATCAGGTTGTCTTCCCAGTCAAACACCGCCAGCGGCACGTCGGTGCCTTTCAGCATCCACGGCACCAGATCGGGGCCGAGCGACTCCGGCCGGGTCATCAGCTTGCGGGCCACCTTCCAGCCGTTACGCCACCAGGAGACCTCGCGGCGCCAGAGTGTGTCGCCGATAAAACTGCTGATCACGAGATCGTACTCCCCCGCCCGCAGCTTCTCTCGCATTTTATACGCGGCCCTTAGCGTAAACAGTTGAGTGCCTGCGGGTAACGCCTGGTTGGAGTTAGCCGGGCAATAGTACGTGTCCGATCTCCGGATAAGCTCGGCAAGCATGCCGTGGATGTTGCACGAGCGCGCGAGGAAAAGAATGCGCGGCCGCGCGTCGGTCGATGGGGCGCCGCTCGATACGGTCGCGGGTACGTCAGCTGCGGAGATCATGTGAGTAAGGCGGAGCGGCGCCCGTGGGGACGCGAAAAGATCCTACACCCTTAACAGAGCCCGCGCACGTTGTACAGTTGCCAAAACGTTACGAGAGCGAAGCAACCCGGCGTTGCGCGTCGAGGGTCCCTTGTGCATAGTAAGGGCGTGCCTGATTCCGACTTTCAGCCCCTGCTTGTTATCACAACCGCCTCGTCCAAGGACGAGGCGGAATTTCTTGCCGGCCAGATTGTGCAGGCCCGCCTGGCCGCCTGCGTCAACGTTGTCCCCGGCATCGAGTCGTTTTACTGGTGGAAAGGCGCCATGCAGGTCGACCGCGAGGCGCTGCTGCTTGTAAAGACAAGCGCCGCCAAAGTGGATGAACTCACCAGCCTCATCCGCGAAAAGCATAGCTACGAATGCCCGGAAGTCGTTGCGCTTCAGCCAGATGCCATAGCGCCTCACTTTAAGGCCTGGTGGAAGGATAATCTGCCTGCGGAGTCCATCGCCACGTGAATCGGCTGGCTTTGTTAATGCTGTTTGGGGATCGCCCCAAGTACATCATGCTGATCTGCGGCCTGACCTTTGCCGCATTGCTTATGACACAGCAGACAAGCGTGTTTTGCGGACTGATGATCTGGACAACATCAACAATACGCAATGTACGCGCCAAGATATGGGTTGTAGACCCAAAAGTAGAGCAAGTCAACGAGGTACGCCCCCTGCGCGATACCGACGTCAACCGCGTGCGCAGCGTGCATGGCGTGGCCTGGGCGCTTCCCCTCTACTCAGGCATGGTGCAGGCCAAGCAGATCGACGGGACTTTTCAGAACGTGATGCTGATGGGCCTCGACTCCGCCACGCTGGCCGGGCGTCCTGCACGCATGCTGCGCGGCTCCATTGAAGATTTGCGACTGCCCAATACCGTCGTCATCGACGCCTACGGGGTGGAAAAGCTGAGCAAAGGACATGCACGGATGTTGGATATTGGCGATGTATTTGAGATTAACGACAAGGAGGCCCGCATTGTCGGCATCTGCCTGGCCGAGCGCGCGTTTACCGGCGCGCCCTATGTCTATACCACTTATGATAAAGCACTTACCTACGCGCCCAGGCAGCGCAAAATGCTCAGCTTTGTCATTGTGGAGCCCATCCCGGGAGCCGATCCAGCTGCGGTTGCCCGACAAATATCGGCCGACACGGGGCTGCGGACCTTTACGGAGGACGAGTTTTTCTGGAGTACTATTTGGTGGTACGTATATAACACAGGCATTCCCATTTCCTTTGGCACAACCATTGCTCTCGGCTTTATCGTGGGCGTGGGGGTAAGCGGGCAAACGTTTTACACTTTTATTCTGGAGAATCTCCGGCACCTGGGCGCGCTCAAAGCGATGGGAGCCAGCAACTGGACTTTGATTCAAATGGTTGTACTGCAAGCATTTACCGTGGGTCTGCTAGGCTACGGCATAGGCGTTGGCCTGGCGGCGTTGTTTGGCTACATGGTGCTGGACAAAGGCCAGCCGCCGTTCTATATGCCAATGCAACTCCTTGTGTTTACGCTGGTTGTGATTGTCCTCATCTGCGCCATCTCGGCGCTGCTGGCGATTCGCAAAGTCATGAAGCTCGACGCCGCGGTTGTCTTTCGAGGCTAAGTTATGGCGTCGCTCTTTTCTGGCAAATCCCCGGGGCCCGCGACGGACACTCCGCTGAAAGACGCCGACAGTCACCTTGCCGTTCGTGTGCGGGCGCTGACCAAAACGTTCAGCATCGGCCGTCGCGGCGTGGATAAGTTGTTGGCACTTAAAGCTGTAGACGTTGATGCGAGGTCCGGTGAAATGCTCATGATTGTCGGGCCGTCCGGCTGCGGCAAGACGACGTTGTTGAGCATTGTGGCCGGTACGCTCTCGTTTGACAGCGGTGAAATCAATGTTTTTGGTCACAAGCTTCATCAAATGAGCTCCTCAGCGGTCACCGCGTTCCGCGCCCGGTCGATCGGCTTTATCTTCCAGTCCTTCAATCTCATCCCCACGCTAACGTGCGCGGAAAACGTAAGTGTTCCGTTGCTGATCAACGGGTTAGGTCGGCAGGAGGCCGAAAAGAAGGCGGAGGAAATGCTGGAGCGCGTGGGCCTGGGCGGCCGCGGCGGGGAGCGCCCCAACTTTCTCTCCGGCGGCCAGCAGCAGCGCGTAGCCATTGCGCGCGCACTGGTGCACGAGCCGCGACTGGTGATTTGCGACGAGCCGACCTCCGCCCTGGACAGCCAGACGGGCGCGACGGTGATGGAGCTGCTGCGCACGGCGGCGCGCAAGCCGGGCCGCGCGGTCCTCATTGTCACACACGATAACCGCGCCTATAAGTACGCGGATCGCATTGTGGAGATGGAGGACGGTAAAGTGCAGCGCGTTTACGAGGACGCCCGGGATATCGCCGGCTACTGATTGGGCAGGCCTCGCGCTCGAACGCTCGCCCGGGGGTGCGATTCCTGCATTTTTCTCCTCGCCCCGGCGCGCGGGATGGGCACAATGTGCGCGGGCACCGCGTGTGCGTCCGCCCGGGGGCGTTGTATGGAAATCGAAACATCCACCACTCTAACCACTTCCGCCGCAACTAGTTCCGCACACACGTCGGCGCTGGCAGAGCGGCCCGCAACCGGTATGTCCCTACGCATGGTTTGGCAGACGCTGGGCGACCCCACGCGGCTTCGCCTGGTGGCGCTGCTGCGCGAGGATGAGCTTTCGGTGGTGGAGCTGCAGGAGATTTTGCACCTCGGCCAGTCGCGTATCTCCACGCACCTGAGCGTGTTACGCACGGCGGGGATGGTGGTGCCGCGCCGCGAGGGTAAACACACGTATTACAGCATGGCCAAAGCGCTCTCCGCACAGGAGCGCAACCTGCTAGCGGCCGCGCTGGCCACACTTGCGGAAATACCTGAAGCGCAGGAAGATGCAGCGGCGCTGAACGTGGTGCTGGAGAAGCGCCGCGGCGCCTCGCGCGAGTACTTCAACCGCATCGCCGGGCGGCTGGGCAAAAGCTTCTGCCCGGGCCGCGGCTGGAGCGAGGTTGGGCCCATGCTGGCGCTGATGATGCCCCGCGTAGTGGTGGCCGACCTGGGTGCCGGCGAGGGCTGGCTCTCCCAACTGCTGGCGCAAAACGCGGAACGGGTGATTGCTGTCGATAACTCGCCCAAAATGGTGGAGTTTGGCAAGGCGGAGGCGAAGAAGAAGGGGATTGCAAACCTGGACTTTCGCCTGGGCGACCTGGCGAACCCGCCGATCCCGGCCGGCACGGTGGATGTTGCGGTGCTGAGCCAGGCGCTGCACCACGCCGTTAACCCGGCGCACGCAGTGGCGGTGGCGGCGCGGCTGCTGAAGCCGGGCGGCCGGCTGGTGATCCTGGATCTCAACCGGCACAACGTGGACCAGGCGCGGGAGATGTACGGCGACTACTGGCTTGGCTTCAGCGAGGCCGATCTGCGGCAATGGCTTAAGGATGCGGGACTTACGCGCATTCAGGTCCAGCTGCTGACCCCGGACGAAAAGCCCCCGCACTTTCAGCCCTGCCTGGCCAGCGGGGTGCGGGGGGAGTAGCGGCGTATCGTCAATTGAGTTGATTTTCGCATTCCTCCTCTGAATCCCGTTCCCCCTTGGCGAAACTTTCCATCCTTGGCGATACAAATCTTCTTCACGATCAGAGGGGGATAATATCGCCAAGGGCGGAAAGTTTCGCCAAGGGGGGGGGAATTGACGCCACTCTATGCCGCAGCCTGGCGACTTATTCTCATGCGGCAGCTTCGGGCGCTTTGGCGGGCTCCGATACTTCCAACGCGGGCTCCTCCGGCTCGCCTTTCGCAACTACCACAGCACAAACGAGATCGCCCACCACGTTAAGCACGGTGCGGGACATATCGAGGATGCGGTCGACGCCGAGGATGATGGCGATGGCGCCGGCGGGGACGTTGATGGAGACGAGGACGCCGACGACGAGCGGGAGCGAGCCGCCGGGGACGCCGGCCGTGCCGATGCCGGCCAGCATGCACATCAGTGCAACCTGAAACTGCTGGGCCAGCGTGAGTTCCACGCCAAACACCTGCGCCAGAAAGAGTACCGTTACGCCCTCGTACAGCGCGGTGCCGTTCTGGTTGGCGGAGGCACCGACGGTGAGCACAAAGCGGCTGATGCGCGGCGGCAGTTTGAGGTTCTCCTCCGCCACGCGCATGGAGACGGGGAGCGTGGCGTTGCTGGACGAGCTGGCGAAGGCCATCACGGCTGCCTCGCGGATCTCTTTGGCGAAAGCAAACGGCGATTTGCCGGCCAGGTAGAGGACGATGCCGTACGTCACAAACAAGTGCAGCCCAAGGCCTAACATCACCGTGCCGATGTAAAGGCCGAGCGTGGAAAAGACGTCGAGGCCAAGAGTGGCGGTGAGTTTGAAGGCCAGACACAGGACGCCAATCGGTGCGAGAAGCATCGCCAGGTCAATGATCTTCAGCGACATAGCAAACATGCCGCGCAAAAACTCCACAAAGCCGCGCGTTTGTTCGGCGGGGCTCAGCAGCACCGCCACGCCGGCCAGCACGGCAAACATCATCAGGGAGAGCAGCGCGCTGCCATCGTCGGCGGACGTGAAGACGGCGCCGGCGGCGGCGATGGGGTTGATGGGCACGAGGCTTTGCAGCGTCTCGCTGATATTTTTGGCTTTGCCGGCCTGGTCGACACTTTTCTGGCCCTCGCCGGCGTACTGCGTTTGCAGCGTCTGGCGTTTCTCCTCGGAGATGTATTTACCTGGTTGTAAGGCATTTACAAGCACAAGGCCGATCACGACGCCACTGCCGGCCAGCAATATCGTAACCAGCAAACAGCGCATGCCCACCTTGCCCAGATTACCCAGATCGCCCATCTCCTGCACGCCCAGGATAATGGCGCCAATGACCAGCGGCACGATGACCATGGTAATCAGCTTGAGGAAGAGGCGGCCGATCGGCTCGATGACATACTTCATCGTGTCGCCATCCACCAGATGCCCAAAGAGCAGGCCAAGCGCGCCGCCGACGATAAGCGCCACAAGTATCTGCACCGCAAGGGGCCAGAGCCAGAAACGAAGGCCGGCCTGCCACATGGTCAGGCCGTCGGAGTGGGAGGAGGATGAGCCGGACATCCCCCCGGAAGTAGCGGACGAGCCCCGCAATAGCAAGACTTTACGGGAGAAAGCGAGCGCTTTTTTCCTCCCCGTAACGCAGTGCGGCGCGCGCCCCGCCCCCTAGCCGGGTGCGAGGCCCGACGCGCGCCGTTGGGCTTCAGTCCTTCACCTCCGCTCAGAAGCGGAGGTAAGTCGTTGAGTTCAAGCCGTTTTCGTAGCTCTCCAGCAGGCGCATGCCTTCATTGGGCTTCAGGACGTCGCGCTTGATGGCGGCGTCGATCTGCTTCTTCATCATGCGTGCCAGCAACGCCTTATCGTATTGCACCAGGCCCAGCACGTCGGCGATGGTGTTGCCGGAGATCGTTTCCTCGATGTAAAAGCCGCTTTCTTCGTCGGAGTCCAGGAAGACGTGCGCCTCGTTCACGCGGCCAAAGAGGTTGTGCAGGTCGCCCATAATGTCCTGGTAGGCACCCATCAGGAAGAAGCCCAGGTAGTAGGGCTTGCCGTTAAAGTGGTGCAGCGGCAGCGTGTCGTTCGCCTGGTCGCGCGCGTCGGAGTCGTTGATAAAGCGCGAGATTTTGCCGTCGGAGTCGCAGGTGATATCCACCAGAGTACCATAGTACAGCGGCTTCTCGTTCAGGCGATGCAGCGGCGCGATGGGGAAGAGCTGGCCCAGCGCCCAGTGGTCCAGCATGCTTTGGAAGACGCTGAAGTTGCACAGGAACTGGTCGCCCAGCGACTTCTCGATCGCGCGGATTTCCGAGGGCATCGACGCCTCGTGCTGGTAAAAGCTGATGATCTCCTCCGTAATGATCCAGAAGAGATTCTCGATTTGCGCCTTGGCACCCAGGTCCAGCAGGCCCAGGTTAAAGCGTGCTTCGGCGTCGTCGCGAATCTGGACGGCATCGTGGAAGAACTCGCGGCGATTGTTGCGGTTGAGCGTGTTACGAATCTCGATGAGATCTCGCACCAGCTTGTGCTTCGGCTCGCCAATCTCCGGCACCTGCGTCTTGGTCTTCTCGATAATGCCAAAGACGTCGACGACCAGCACCGAGTGGTGCGCCACAATGGCGCGGCCGCTTTCGCTGACGATATTGGGATGCGGAACCTGTTCTTCGCGGCACACTTCGGAGATATTCCACACGATATCGCGCGTGTACTCCGCCAGCGAGTAGTTCATGCTGCTGTCGCAGGAGGATTTGCTGCCATCGTAATCCACCGCAAGGCCGCCGCCCACGTCCATGTGGCTGATGGGGAAGCCCATCTGGCGCAGCTTGGCATAAAAGCGAGCGGCCTCGGAGACGGCGCGCTTGACAGTCTGGATGTCCGGAATCTGCGAGCCGATGTGAAAGTGCACCAGCACAAATTGCTCCACCATTTCCGCCTCGCGCAGCATCTCCGTCGCCTCGACGAGGTCCGCCGTGCCCAGGCCGAACTTGGCGTTCTCGCCACCGCTGGTGGCCCACTTGCCGGCGCCCTTGGCGCTAAGGCGCACGCGGATGCCGATGAGCGGCTTGACGCCCAACTGGTTGGAGACGTCGATAATGGCGCGAAGCTCCTCCAGCTTCTCCACCACCATGATGATTTGTTTGCCTAACTTCCTGCCCAGCAACGCCATCTGAATGAAAAGCGGATCCTTGTAGCCGTTGCAGATAATGAGGCTCTCCGGGTCCTTATGGATGGCCAGCGCGGCAAAAAGCTCCGGCTTGCTGCCCACCTCAATGCCGTAATGGTAGGGCTCGCCGGCATCCATAATCTCCTCCACAACCTCGCGCAACTGGTTTACCTTGATGGGGAAAACGCCGCGGTACTGCCCCTGGTAGTCCAGCTCCTTGATTGCCGCGCGAAACGCCTCGTTCAGCGTCTGCACGCGATGCCGCAGAAGATCCTGAAAGCGAATGAGTAACGGGAAACCCAGGCCACGCTCGCGCGCGTCTTCAATCACGCGGGTAATCTCAATATCGGGGCCGTCGTCCGGCAGCGGGCGCACGGTTACGTTTCCCTCGGCGTTTACTCCAAAATAGCGGTTGCCCCATCCGTCGATATTATAGGTGCGGATAGAGTCCGAAGTTGTCCACGGCATCTCAGTCATTGCGGGTAGATATAGATCGAACTTTTCAATTTGCAATCATCACGACGCGAAGGAATCGTGACATTTCTGCAACCGTTGCACATCAACGGGTTACAACCAAAAATGCGGCGCGCCCAGCTCCCGCGCACCGTTCAAACCGGCCCGCACGCTTTTCCGCGCGCAGAAAACTTGCGCTCGCGGCCAGGCGGGGCGAGAGTTGCGGGGCTGATTTCACTATCACTTCGAAACTCATTTCTCACCTCCAAGTATGGGGCAAATCGATCCGCATGTAAATGCAGGGAACATGGGAAAAAGTACCGCCTCCCCGGGCGGCAACCCCGCGCGATCCGATCAGGATACCGAGGCGCTTTACCCCGAGCTGGCCGCTTTTCTGCGCCTGGCGCGCACCCGCCGCAGTGTGCGGCATTTTAAGGATACTCCTTTGCCGCAAGGACTTATCGAGCAACTGCTGACGGCCGCGCAGTGGGCGCCCAGCGGCTACAACCTGCAGCCCACCCACTTCATCGTCATCGACTCCCCTGCCCTTAAGAAGAAACTACGCCCAGCGTGCATGGGGCAGTCGCAAGTGGAGGAGGCGCCCGCGGTGGTGCTGTTTGCAGGCAATCGTAACGCGTTGCAGCACAACATGGAAGCCACGCTGCAGGCCGATCTGGACGCCGGCGCCATCACCCCAGCCTACGCCCGGCAAATCCGCCGCTTTATACAGCTGGCGCTCGATCCCGGGCTGGGCGGCACCGGCTGGATGTGGAAAGCATTCCTCGCGCCCGTTGGAAAAATCATGATGCCGGTGCCCAGCATCCCCGCCGTGCAAAAAACGTACTGGCTGGGCAAGCAGGCCGCCCTCTGCGCCATGAATTTTATGCTGGCCGCCCACGCCGCCGGCCTGGCCACCGTGCCCATGGAGGGCTTTGACGAAAGCCGCGTGCGCGCCGTGTGCGAGCTACCGGCGCATTTGCATGTCGTTCTGGTTGTGCCGGTTGGCTACGCCGCCGGCGATATGCCGCTGAAAACGCGCCTGCCGCTGCAGAGCATGATCTCCTACAACGGCTACCAGGGCAAACCGGCGGCAGGTTCTACGTAGCGGGCTCCAGCTCACTTCTTCTTGCGTTCGGCCAGGATATTCACTTCTTTCGTGGTCTCGGCGGGAACCCAGAATTCTTTCACCTTTAGCCTGGCAGCTTTCAGTTTGCCCAGAATCTCCTCCTGCTTCTCCTTCGTAAGCTTGTGTTCGGACTTTACAATAACAAATGTCGGCTTCTGGGAGACAATGCTCGGGATAATCTTATCCAGATCCGTCCCCAGTTCGTGCCCGTTCACATGCCACGTAAAAGCTTCAGGTTCAGCACGATACTGCAGTAGAACTGACTCTTCGTCCGAATCGGCCTTTACCATTGCAAGGCCGGCCATTAACAGGCAATAGACACACAAAACCAACAACGCCGCACTTAGATTCTTCTTCATTTAGTTTACCTTATAAAGAAGACGTGGGGTTTCTATTTCCTTTCACTACTATTTTTCCAATACAGAAACTTAATGGGATGTTCATCCACCTGATTCGGAAAAAAGCCACCCAGCTTATCGCGATGATACAACGTAATACCGACAAAAAAGTAGATCGGCGCAATCGGCACATCCTTCTCTACCAAAAGCACTTCCATCTCCTTGATTAACGCGGCGCGCCTGGCCACATCGGGCTCCCGCGCCGCCTCGGCCTGCAGGCGGTCGTACTCGCTGCTGGCATAGCCCGTGCGGTTATTGCCGCCTCCGGAGACAAACATGTCGGTAAACGTGGTCGCGTCCTGGTAATCGCCCACCCAGCTGGAGCGGCCGATATCGTAGTCCAGCTTTTTAAGCGAATCGAGATACGCATTCCAGTCCTGCTTGCGTAACGTAATGTCGATGTTGAGGTTACGCTTCCACATGGCTTGAATGGCCGTCGCAATCGCCTCGTTCAGCTCCGCCTCATTATACAGCAGTTTCAGCGGCGGAAAGCCCTCCCCGTTGGGGAACCCCGCCTCTGCCAGCAGCTTCTTCGCGGCTTCCACATCGTAACGCAGCCCCTGCGGCGACGTGTAGCCGGGCATACCGACCGGCACCAGTGAGCCGGCGGTCGGCTCCCCCGCGCGCGTTAAGTTCTTGACAATAGCGGCTTTATCTATGGACATCGTCAGCGCTTTGCGCACACGCGCGTCGTCCAGCGGTTTGCGCAGCACGTTAAAGCGATAAAAGTACGTGGCGAGAAACGGGTTGGTGTTAAACCACGGTTTATCCGCAATTTTCGGGATAATCTGCGCCGGTATAAGTCCCTTATCGATAAGGAGATCCGCCTTTCCGGAGTAAAACAGGTTAAACGCGGTGGAGGCATCCTTGATCGACAACGCATGTACGGTTTTGAAGGCCGGCAGCGGCGCGCGCCAGTACTTTGGGTTCGCTTTCAGCACAAACCGGTCCGCCAGGCGCCATTCGGCCAGCGTGTAGGCGCCGTTGCCGATCAGATTTTCCGGCCGTGTCCACATGCTGCCGAACTTCGGTATCATGTTGGGGTGCAACGGCATATAGCAGGGATTTACGCACAGCTGCGGGAAGAACGGCGTCGGATCGTTCAAACGCACCTCCAGCGTGCGATCGTCGATTACCCTGATGCCCACTTTTCTGAAGAGCTCTTCGCGCGCGGCCTTATCCAGCTTTGCCGCTTCGCTGAGATACTCCTTCGCGCCCTCGATAAAGAAGAAAAGCTCGGCGTAACTGGCACCGGTTTCCGGCTCGATCACGCGCCGCCATCCCCGCGCAAAGTCTTGCGCCACAACGGGATCGCCATTACTCCAGACGCTTTGGCGCAGATGAAACGTATAGGTACGGCCGTCTGGCGAGATGTCCCAGCGTTCGGCGATGCCGGGCTCAATGTCGCCCTCCGCGCTACGGGCGGCCAGGCCCTCAAAAAGGCAATGCACGATGCGGCCGTCCGGCTGGCCCACAAGTAGCGCGGGATCAATCGTTTGCGGTTCCGCGCCGTTAATGAAGGTGAAATCGGCCGTACCCGCGGAACTTCCGCAACCGGTTAGGAAAAATGTTGCAAACGGCAACAAAACCGCCAGTACAGCGGCGCACACCAGGCAAGTGCGTCGGGTGGGAGCGGAGGCGTGTGGCGCAGGGGGCGAGGAAGTCACAAGACTAGCAGTCTAAAGGAATGGGGGGTGAAGAAAAGCTCAAATAGCGTGGCTAGGTCTCACATGCGGTTGGGAATGTACCTTGCAAGTCGCAATACTTGCTCCGGCTAAGCATGCACTTTGCAAGAGAATTTAAGGCGAGCGAATAAGCCGTTTGGGTGCGCTATACTCCTAACATATTGCAAGTAAAGATCTTACGAACCACCGCCAAAATGTGGCACACTCCTTGCCAAATAAGCGGCATGAAACTCCAAGCACGTCCTCACCTCTCCATCGGCGGCCTCACTGCGCTGGCGTTCTTTCCTCTGGCGCCGATCCCCTCAGGCCAGAGCCTGACGCCCCGTAATGCGGCGGAAAACAACTCGCTGTGCTACAGCGGTGCGGAAGATTTTTCCACCCAATCCCGCACCAAGGAAGACCTGCGCATGGCCCGCGAGATCCGGTCCGGAATCCTCACGATTCGCGATCTCTCCATGGACGGCCACAATATTGAAGTCATTGTAACGGCCGATCGCGAAGTTGTTTTGCGCGGCGTTGCTTTTTCTCATGACGAACTTAAGAAAATAATTGCGATCACCAAGAGATGTGCAGGGCAATATTCTATAAAAAATCTTGTTAAGACATTAAAGTATTAAAGAAGAGGTCGAAAATATTGTCAGAGATTAGAATCATGTCCAGCCCTGCAAGCAACACCATCGAGGAGCTCTATATTGAGCAATTGAAAAACCTGCACAGCGTGGAAGTCAGCCTGATTGACGCGCTGAGCGAAATGGCAAACGCTGCCACGCACCCCCGTATCAAGGCCGATTTTGCGCACCATATGGAGGAGACGCGCGTCCATGTGGAGCGCCTCGAAGTGATTCTTGCCTCGCACGATGAAATCGGGACAGGGAAAACGTGCGGTGCTATGGAGTCCATCATCCGCACAGGCAAGGAGTTGATTCACGAAAAAGCCCCGGCTGCGGTGATCGATGCCGGGCTCCTTGTGACCGCCCAGCTGGCGGAGAACTACGAGATTGCGGGCTACGGATGTGTGCAAAGTTATGCAAGAGTTTTGGGCGACGCCCACGCTGTAACGTTGCTGCAGAAGACGTTGGATGAGGAAGCGCGATCGTCGGAGCAGTTTTGCGCCGATTCGAACGAGCTCTGCGACGAGTAGCGGAGGCAAGGCGCCGCCCTCGCTCAGTCCTGCAGAAAAAAGCTGATGTCGAAGCGCGGGTTCAGGCCCTCGGGCAGCGGCGCCTTGATCTTGCGGGCCAACCGGGCAGCGTCGACGGCGGTTTGATCGTGAAACGTGTTGCCGGACGATTGCTTGAGCGAGACGCTGAGGATGGTGCCGTCGCGATCGAGCACAATAGTGATGATTGTTGTAAGCTTTTGCCCCGCAAGGGTTACGGGGCGGTCCCACGCTTGAAACAACTGGTCGCGAATAAGCGTGCGGTACGCGCTGAACTCGTCGCCACGGCCGCCGCCGCCACTCGGCCCGCCCGTTGCGGGTGCGTTTTGAACGCCGGCGCGCTGCAGTGTGGAGCCCAGCCTCTTGGCAATATCGTTAGCGGACTGGCTTTTGTTGGCGCGCCCGGTGTCGGCGGCGCCCTCGCCCGTAGCGCCGGCGCGTTTGTTGCTGCCTTTGGAAGCTTTTGTGGGCGAAGGCGTTGCGGATGCTTCGCCGCTACCCTCCGCCGCCGGGCGGGGGCGTTTGACTTCCCGCAGATCGAGCTTGATTTTGGGCCGCTGCGGGGTTTCCGCCTCCGGGGATGCGGCGGGCTCCTCGGGCTTGGGCCGGGGTCGGGGCCGTGAGGGAGCGGGTGCTGGTTCGGGGCGGCTCGGCGCCTGCTCGGGCGGCAATTCCATGCGGTCGCGCTCGGTCGCTGCGGGTAACGGAGCGGGTTCTGGCTGGCGGTGATGCGGTGCCGGGGGCTCGAACGGGGCCTGAGGCGTGGGCGTGGGCGACTGAGGCTGGGGCGGCTCGGCCGGCGCGAAGGCGGCGGTGCTTTCGGGGCGGGACTCGCTGGAGCCCTGACCGCCGGCGGCAGTAGGTGCGGTAAGGCCGCCCGTCGGGTCGCCCTGGGTAAGCTCGCCGGGATCGAGCATAGCGATGAGGGCGGGCTGTTGGGGTGGGGCGGGAAGCACGTAACTTACTGCTATCAATAAGCTTACAAGGGCCGCATGGGCAATCGCCACCCACACGGCCACGCCGCTAAGCGGAGGCGAATCCGCCTGGCCATGGACGGCACCATCCCCGGGCTCGACAGGGTAGGCGCGTTTAAACAGTGCGGAGCCACCTCCCCCTGACCAATCGGGGCGATGTGAAGCGGCATCCATAGCGACGGAAGTATAGCACAGGCGCGCCACGCCCCGCAATGGTGCTGCATAAGCTGCTCGCGCAGCGCTAATCTGTCGCCGTCTCCGCGTCCCGGCGCGATGCCGCAGTGGCGCTTTAGCGCTTGCTGGATTGCGTGGAGACAGGTTTGCGCGGCGCGGGCGCGGAGATGGGCGCCGGCGTCGTCGGGCTCTCCGGCGCCGGGGCTACGGCGGAAGCGCGCGGGGGCGTGCTGCCGGGCATCACAACGCCGCTGGGCCGCAGGGAGGGGACCTCGGATTTATCGGTGGTGCTGGCGGGTACGGAACCCAAAATCTTGCTCAGCTCTTTCTTCTTTTGCTCCACGGTGGCGGGGTTGAGGAAGATCTCGATGCGCCGGTTAATGCCGTCGCCGTCCTGGTACAGGCGCGGGCGGTAGACGTAGACCTCCGTCGCCTTGGCGGCGGGCGGGATCGGCGTGTTGATCGCCGGCAAGCTCATGATGCTGTATACTTTATAACGCGGCGCCTCCTTCTTTACCTCCTCACTGCCGCCGCCCTCAAAGGACGATGTGCCGTAAAGGGGATGCATGGCGCCCGTGGAGCTGAAGCGGCTTTTGCCGTTGGCCGAGCCGCCGCCGCTGCTGCTGAGCGGCGGGGCGCTGGGGCCGCGTGGCGCGCGGGGGGCAGGTTTATGCGCCGTCGGGGCGGAGCCGGTGGGAGCGGGCGCCGTCTCACCCTCGGGCAGCAGAGGGGCGGGCCCGCCGGCGGTAGCATCGGGGCCGGGAGCGGCAGGCGTTTCGCCTTCGGGAAGGAGGGGAGCGACACCTCCGTCAGCGGGCGGGGTTGCCGCGGTGCCGGCGGGCGACGCCGGCACCTCTGGCACAAGCGACTGGGGCGCAGAGGGTTGCGACGGGGCGGCGGCCGGTTGCTGCGGCGGGGAGGTGGGCGCCGGAGGCGGAGTGGTGGCGACGGCGGGACGAGGGCGGGGCTCCGGAAGGCGGGCGGTGGTGGGGGTGTTCAGCTCGGCGCGCGGGCGGTTGTCGACGAAGAGGGGGAGCGTTTTGGCGGGATCGGGGCCGGCGCGCTCGATCTCCCGGTACGTGGTGTACACGTGCCAGCTCGGCTCGCTGCTCTCCAGGTGCTTCAGAGAGTTGGCGCCGGTGATGACGTCGGATGCCTGGACGACGCCGCGAAGTTTGCTTTTCTCGATAAAAATCCACTCCTCGGGGTTGGCGTAGCGGGAGTCATCCGGCTCCAGAAAGTCGCCGTCCGGGTTCACCTGCGTCGGGCGCCAGCCGATGTGCGTGTCCGTTGTGCGCCACTCGATCTTGTGCGGGCTCCACATGCCGTCGGGCCGCCATACCCAGCTGCCGTTCTGGCGGATCCAGGCGCCGTAGTGGTCGGTGATGAAAGAGTGCGGCTCGTTGCCTTTCCAGTACCAGCCCCAGTCGGTATACAGCCAGGTGCCGTTCGTCATGGGCACGCAGGGGCGGGCAGGGCGGAAGACGTAGTAATCGCCGCGTTTTTCCCAAGTGCCCAAGTCCTTCAGGGCGCGCAGGAAGGTGTCGAAATCGGTTTTGCCGGGGTCCGTAAACGGAGTGGGCGCTGCGCGTAAGGTGTTGGGGATGAACAAGGTAACGACACTCCCTGCCACCAGCAGCAGGAGTGCCAGCGCTGCCGTAGCGACGGTACGGGGAAGAGGCATGCGCGCCATGTTGATCATAACACTAGGAAAGTAGAGATTTGAGTCTGACGTATTTCCTTTGCGCTGACAAGTCGGAAGATCGGCTTCGCGAAATTGTTACACAAGATTCTAACAGAAAGGGATAAGCACGCACCACACAAACAAATCGCGAAATGCGGCCCCGCTTTTTTGCGAATTCTCGGATATGGGCGAAATTAACTGCCCTGTTGTTCGTTGAATGAGGTAGGCCGAGCGCTGTGGCGTGCAGGCAAGGGTTGCAGCGGCAAGGGATTGCAAAAATTACAAATCCCATCTTTCCAATCAACATTTTCCATGTATCCTGTAAAAAGTACCAGCCCCCGTGCCCCGCAGGAGCGAGTTCCACAGTGGGTGTCCCGGCGACGCAAGCGTCTTCCTGCGTCGCGGCCCACCGGTATTGCGGTGCTTCGGCCTGTACTTTCGTCGTCCATGGCCACTGTCCTTTCACCTACCGACATCCCGGAGCCGGCACCGTGTGCCGAGGCGGCTTCGTCGTCGGCGGCCGCCTGGGGACGGGTAGGGGCGGGGGCAGGCGCGGCGCATTGTACCTCGCACCGGCTGCCGATGTTGCCGGCGCTGACACAACAGCGGACACGGCGCCAGGTGCGGCCGCCCACGCAAATTATTGGGCAGGAGCCCCTTGCGCTGACGGCGGCGGAAAACCTTGTGCGGGTGCGCGCGGCGGCGCCCGTCATTACCATGCGCATGGTCAAGGCGTTGATTAACAGCCGCTTGCCACTGCTGCAGATGGTGCCGGAGCACGACTACGTGGCACCGCTGGCCGCGCCAGAAGCGGAGGGCTACCTGAGGGGCGAGGTACCCTGGTATGTGCTGGGGGACTTACACGGCGATTTTTTTGCGCTGCACACTTTGCTTACGCACATTCGGGCCAAGCACCAGGCCGGCACCCCTCAGGCCACGCCCTTCCGCGTGCTGGTGCTGGGGGATGTTGTGGACCGCGGCCTGCACGATACGGAGACGCTGCTGCTGCTTCTTGAGGCAGCGATGGAACACCCGCACTGTTTTTTGTGGCTGGCCGGCAATCACGACGACGCGTTGTATCTCGACGCCGGGGCGGCGCGGTTTGAGGCGACGGTGGCGCCATCGGAGTTCAAGGACAAGCTGAACGATATGGCCGGGGCGCACCCGTTTTTGCGCGCGCTGGGCTACCTGTTTATTGCTCTGGCGGCGCGGTTGCCGCGAGCAGTGCTGTTTCCTGACGGCACACTGGCGACGCATGCGGGGATTCCCCTGCGCGACGCGATGGCCGCGGCCGAGGCGCGCGGGGCCGGGCAGAGTGGGATGGCGAAGCTGAACGCACCGGCGTGTCTGCACGATTTTTTGTGGACGCGCGCGGCGGCAGTGGCGACGCGGCGCCCCGCGCGGCGCACGGAGCCCGCCTTTTACGGGCATGACGACTTTGAGGCGTTTTGCCGGGCTACCGAGGCGTTTTTCCCCGTGCGCCGCATGGTGCGCGGGCACGATCATGTGGCGGAGGGGTACCTGTTGCATCGCAATTTTCGCTCGCGGCCGGTGCTGACGCTGAACAGTTTTGGGCATGACGTGGCCGATGGCCGGGCGGCGGCGTCCGGCGAGGGGTATCGCAAGAGGCTGTGCCTGGGGCTGATGCAGAAAGACGCGTTGCCCCGTGTGGATCTGTTACCTTTTGCGCCGCAGGACTTTGCGCAATACCGGCAGGTAGCGCCGGTCACCGTGCACAACGCGCCGGAAAACTGGCCGACAGACAGCGACGAGCGGATATCCACGGAGCACCGCCGCGCACAGATTGCGCCTGGCGCCGTGCATGGGTCGCCCGCGGGTGGGTCGACGGCTGTTGTACAGGGGTAGATCCCGGGCCGGCCGCCGGGCTGAGCATTGCGTTTGCATCGCGCAATTTGCATCTTGCAAGACGCACGCGTTGCGGTGTGGTGATGGGGGCTTTATGGAGCGCCCCATCACCAGCGTTAGACGCAACTTGTTTATAGCGTGCTTGTTACAACTTCCTATAAAAAGGTTGGCACGGTTCATGCCTCTTTTAATGGAAGAGCGGGATTATCTGATAAAGATCCTGCTGACTCTCTCCAGACTCTTCATCCAAACTATAATACCCTCTTTACACCCGAATAACATGATGTGGTGTGAAGGGAAGAATAATACCTCCTCATACAAACCGGCGGCGGCAGGTAATACCAATAAGCGCCTGCCCCGCACCATGTGTGAAGAGGCGTGAAGCAAGAGGAGGAGAACGGGAAACCTCTTTAAAACAGGCAGTGCCGGTTATTAAAAAATAGGTGAGGCCCGCTTCTCCTCTTTCCGGATGTGTCAACATATCCGCACGCCGCAAACACATGGTTCCGTATCCGCATTCAAGAATAATCAGTTACGTCTCTCCACTTCTAAACATCTGTCAGTCCATAATCTTTCGGTTAACCCATTACCCTCCCCTTACCTGATCCGACATCCATGAATACAATACTTCTTATTGTTCTCGTTCTGCTGCTGATTGGTGCATTGCCCAGCTGGCCTCATAGCCGTGGCTGGGGTTATGGACCCAGTGGCGGTCTCGGCCTTGTGCTTGTCATCCTTCTTATTCTGGCCCTGATGGGACGTATTTAGGTTTCAGGCCGTTTCTTCACCAACAACACAACCCTGGCGTTTGCCTTTATTCGCTGAGCTATACAAGGCGCGCCGACTTCAATAGCAACTACCCGAGGTAAATATAATGTCTCATAATGATACCAATCCGATCGCGGAACCGAATCCCCATATCAAGCCCGGCGCCCCCGGAAGCACGGAGCATGTGGTGTGCGGCTTTTTTGATGACGCTTCGTCCGCGGACGCCGCGATCAAGGACCTGATCGAGCGCGGATACCCCCGCACTCACATTGGCGTGGCCTACCGCGACAACCGCGGGCTGGACGTGACGCCGCCGAGCGACTGGCAGTGGCACAGCCTTACCCTGCCCGTGCCCCACGGCCCCGCCGGCGAACGCGATACGCCGCAGCCCGTTCCCACGGCTGTCGTGACGCCCTCCAACTATGTGGACCCGACGCTGCCGCCCGCCCCGTACCCCGGCGACGCGCTCCACCCGATGCCGACGGCCGCCCCCTCGCCCGAGGTGGCGCGAGTAGAGTCCCAGCCCGTTGTGGCGGATACGGATAACGATGGCGACGTGGATAGCGACGACGAAAACGCCCCGCACTTTGTGGTGGCCGTTGCCGCGCACGACACGACCGAAGCGGCCAATATCCTCAAATCCCACAACGGCGATGTGGGCGATGCGAATCGCATTCGCTCCGACGTGGCGCTGATGACCGGCGGCACGGTGGCCGGCGCGGTGGCCGGTGCTGTGCTGGGTGGCCCTGCCGGCGCCTTTGTCGGCGGCACGGTGGCAGGCGCCCTTGCGGCGGCCACGGCCAGCAGCGAGTAATCGCCGGAAAGCGGCAAGCTCACCAGCTTCCCCACACATCGAGGGGCCTGGGCCCGAACCGGGCGGCACCCGAGAGCGCCAACCCTGATCAGCGCACGCGCGCCGCGGTTCGATCCGCCCCGCCTCTCTTCAAACCAGCAATCCAACAACAGGGCATCCCCGCCACCAGGCACGGGGGTGCCCTGTTTGTTTGTTGACGGATGGATCAGCGGCGCAGCGCAGGCCAGCGCAGCCCGCCCAGCCCAACAGGCGGAAATCGCATCGGCGGTGTTACTCGTATTTCTTACGGATTGCATTGCGCCGCGGGGAAGCGCTATGCTCGGGCGTTGGCACCCTACGGGATTGCTATTGCATTGCTTCGCGCGCGCGAAAGGCAATGGCAGGCGCTTTCCCCATCCCCCCTACCATGACACTACCCCTGGCCCCCGCAAGCAGCGGCCGCGTTCGCGCGGTGCTGGATACCGATACGTTTAACGAGGTGGATGACCAGTTTGCTCTGGCCCACCTGCTGCTGTCGCCCCTGCGCGTTCAGCTGGAGGCCGTCTATGCGGCACCCTTTCACAACAGCCGCTCCAGCGGCCCGGAGCAGGGCATGGAGCGCAGTTACGAGGAGATTATGCGCGTGCTGGCGGCGATGGAAGGCAAAACGCCCGGCACCACGGAGGGCACGCGCGTGCCCGTGTACCGCGGCAGCCGCCAGTGGCTGCCGGACGCGAAGACGCCCGTGGAGAGTGAAGCGGCGCGGCATCTGGTGGAGCTGGCCATGGCGCCCGCCCCTGCCGCGCCCCGCCCGGTGGCCGGTGAGGACCCGGCGCAGCCGGCCGTCTGGGCGTCGGACAAGCTGTACGTGGTGGCCATCGGCGCTCCCACCAACGTGGCCTCCGCCCTGCTGATGGAGCCGCGCATCGCGGAGCGTATTGTGGTGGTATGGCTGGGCGGCAACGCCCCGTACTGGCGCACGGCCAAAGAGTTTAACCTGCAGCAGGATCTCCACGCCTCGCGCATTATTGTGGACGTAACCGCGCCGCTGGTGCTGGTGCCGTGCCTGCCCATCGCCTCCAATGTGCACACTACGGTGGCGGAGCTGGAGACCCACCTGGCGCCATACAGCGCCCTGGGCGAGTACCTGACGAACATTGTGCGCAGCTACGACAAGAACAAGCCGGGCTGGAGCAAAGTGATCTGGGACATCGCCGCCACGGCCTGGATTATTGACCACACGTGGAGCTTTGGCGACGCCTTGCCCAGCCCCGCCCTGCTGGACGATATGACCTGGCGTAACGATCCCGGCCGCCCCACGGCCACCATCATCAACTGGGTAAAGCGCGACCCGGTGTTTGCGGACTTTTTTGCGAAGTGCAAAGCCCTGGGCAAGGAGTAAGTTTCCGTACCGCCCTGCTCGTACTCCCCATTCCGTCCATGCCGTTGCCCATGCCCATGCCCAAGCACCTGCGTCGCTCCTCCGCATCGCTCCGCGCCCTCGCCACCCTGGTGGCGGTGGCCGTGGCTCTGGTGGCGGCATGCTTGCCCGGGATTCCCGCCGCCCCGGCACGGGCGGAGGGGATGGAGGAGGTTGCGTTTAAGGCGCCCGAGAGTTATGAGGTGGAAGTCCGCACCATTTACGAGACGGAGCGCGATGGTAAGGCGACGGTTGATACCTTCCAGCCAGGCGGCGTGCGCATCTGGCTGAGTAAAGGCAATGTGCGGATGGATACGCCCTCGCCGGTGCCGGACGATTTGCATCCG
This sequence comes from Verrucomicrobia bacterium LW23, assembly GCA_003054695.1. Lineage (GTDB taxonomy): Bacteria > Verrucomicrobiota > Verrucomicrobiia > Methylacidiphilales > UBA1321 > LW23. Next base: position 518,579 of record QAZA01000056.1, on the reverse strand, counting down.
CGACGCGTCGCTATTTTCCAGAAAACCAGCGGCAAGTTCTTTGTGCTCAATCCTGGCCGCAAAATCTGTGCGGAGTGTCCGGAGCCCCTGCCCGTGGAAGCCGAGTTTTTGGCCGTACCGCTTCGCATGGTCATCCCCGGCCGGGCGGGCAACTACATCCCCGCCGGCAAGGAGACGGTGCGCGGCATACCATGCGAGGTGTTTACGGCCGATAGCGTGATGGACAAGCAGCACACGCGCCTGTGGCTTGATGTAAAGACGCAGTACCCGGTGCAGATTGAGCACCGGACGCTGCCCGGCTCCCTGGAAGAAGGGGCGATCCAGATCACCCGCATGGAGTTTGTCTTTACGCCAGGGGAGCCCAAAGCCGCGCTGTTTGAAGTGCCCGCCGATTTCCGCGAGGCCGACTTTGACGAAGTCGGCCGGGCGGAGCGCGCTCCAGCTCCCGCTCCCGCGTCAGCGCAGGCGCCTGCCCCCGCGCCTCCGCCTGGCCCGGCCGCAACGCCGTAAGGCCGACGCAGCGCAGTTACGTCCGAGCGTTTGCCCCTTTCCCACAGGCGCTCCCGCTCCCCCGCTACCTCATGCTTTTCGTTACGGCCGCGATGGCGCTGAGGAACAGGAGGGCGAAGAAGGCGAGAATCAGCACCAGCAGGATGGCCAGGACGATTTTGATGACGCTCCACGGTCGCTCGCCCTGCACCTCCCCCGTGCGGGCGTTGACGATGAACTGGTAGACTTTGCCCTGGTAGCGGTAGGCGCTGATCCACACCGGCAGCAGGATGTGCTTGAAGGTGGGATCGTGGTAGACGGACTGCGTCTGGTTGATGATCTGCTCATCGCCGCCGATGTCGCGCCGGATGGTACTGGCGATGACCGGCACCATGCGCTCCTTGGCCATGCCGAAGCCGCTTTTCACATCCACCACGTAAGTCTCTGTGCGGAAGCCGCTGAGGTATTTGTCGTCGTAGGGCACCAGTTGCGGCAGGTCCCAGGGCTCCAGCTCGCGCAGTTTCTCCAGGTTAAGGGAGCGGGTGGCTTCGATCAGCAGGTCGTCAAACTCGTTGTAGACCATGCCGCTGGCGTGATACCAGCGGGTTTTGCGCACCTGGCGGCTGCGGGTCACACGTTTGCCGTCTTCCTCGGTCTCGTAGTATTCGGTCTCCCAGTACCACTCGCCGCGCTGGCCGGTGTAGCGGGTGTCGGTGGTGCAGTCGAAAGTCCAGTAGGGCAGGTACATGCCGGTGACGGGCTTGGCGGTGCCGGCGTTCTGCTTCAGGTCGTTAGGGGCAAACCACAGGCTGCCGATCCAGTTGCGGTAATGGGACGTAGCGGCGTTGCCATCGATACGAAACGGCAGCACGTACTGCGGCCGGTGCAGCCTGGAGATGGTGCCGCCGGCAATGACCAGGTTACTGGCGCAAAACGGGCATTTGTCGGAGGAAACGTTCGGCTCCATCGTCACCACGGCGCCGCACGCATTGCAGTTGACGGTGGCCACTTCCATCTTCTCTTCCTGATCGTGGTTGGCGGCCAGCCAGTCCTCCAGGCTTATCTCCTCAAACCGGCCTGGCGCCGCGGGTGGCTGAGCAATCTGATTGTGCGCCCCGCAATGCCCGCACACCAGGCTGTCCGTGCCCGGCTTGAAGCTGAGAATAGCCCCGCACGTCGAGCAGGCCATCTGGTTACTCACCGTCTGATTCGCCTCAATAAAATCGCTCATGGTCTGCGATGACAATTACCCTCCCCCCGCAGCCACGCAACACGAATTTTGTGGGGGAGGTGAATCCCCGCTCGTGCAGGACCAGGAGGTGCAAGAGTCGCTGGCTATGGGCCTTCCCGGGCCCGGCTCCCTCCGCCCGTTGCGTTCGTTGCGTGTCTGCCGTAGCGGCCGTTGCGTGAATATCGGGTCCACGTATCGCCACACTCAATCGCGTGGCGATGCCCCAAACAGAATTTCACGCAACGTACGCTACGGGCAGACACGCAACGAACGCAACGGGGGGACTATAGGAGCGGGCGTCTCTCTAACTCCTCAATGGATTCCATCTGCAATACCATTCGCAACGCGCTCAAAGTTGCCTTTCAGTCGTTCTTTACTGAAGTTAATAAGCAGACCAAGCTTTAATCCCGTAAGCTTTAGATAAGTTAGTACCTGCCTCTTATGGGCCGGAGACAGCGCATCTACAGCCTTAACTTCAATAAGTACCAGGTTATTTACGATGATATCGGCTCGAAAAGTCTCTTCGAAATGGATGCCATAAAACGTGAACGGAACAATCCTCTGCCGTTCGATAATCAGCCCCTTTTTCCCAAGTAGATGGGACAACAAGACCTCATAAACGGACTCCAACATGCCAGGCCCCACTTCCGTGTGAAGTTCAAACGCCGTATCCAGGATAACCTCCGCAAGCTGGTTTTCGTTCATATATAGTCTAACTGGTTGTATGCCTGCTTTGGCCCTCATCCCCTCCCCCGTAGCGTTCGTTGCGTGTCTGCCCGTAGCGGCCGTTGCGTGAAATTCTGTTGGGGACAATGCCCGGCAAGAAGGTGAGGCTATACGTAAACCAGATTTTCACGCAATGGTCGCTACAGGCAGATACACAACAATAGCAAAGGGGGGAAAGCGAAGCAGGCGTTTATCCAACCCATTAGTCTTCTCTCCTGACATTTGCAAGTGCAGTCAACCGAACTTGACCGCCCCTCCCCCGGCTTGCTACGCTTTACGAAGGCAAAAGAGGCAAACGCTCCGCCGTCGATTGCCGATTGTCCAATCACTTCTTCTCCCCATCCTTCCCCTCCCCCATGCACATTCGCCTTAAGCGCCGGGCTGCGTTTAGTCTTATTGAACTTGTTGTGGTGCTGGGGATTGCACTGCTTTTGGCCGCCATTACGGTGCCGATGTTTCGCAACATGGGGGCCAGCGGGATGATGTTTAACCGCGCCGTCATGGAAATCAAAAGCATGGCGGAGTCCGCACGGCAGACGGCCAATACGCAGAATACGTGCACGTGGCTGGCGCTGGGCTCCGTGGCGGAGCCAAACGGGGAGCGTACGCTGTATGTGGCGGTGTTCCTCAGCAAGGATGGAACCGACCCCAACCCGTGGGGCGACTACGGGGCCGTGCCGAGCGACACGATTGGCCTGGCCGTGCCCGTGCGGCACTTTAAGCAAGTGCTGCTGGGCGATGCCGCGTCCATCACCAGCGCGGAGATCCCCGGGCTTCCTGCCAACCCGGTTGTAACGGCGGCCAACAGCCTCAGCGACAATACCGCCGTGTTTACGTATACCTCTGCCGGCCAGACGGTTACGTTTAACCGCGCCATCCAGTTTACCCCTACCGGCGAGGCCCGCACCAGCGCCGCCATGACGCAGGTTACCGAGTTTGCCCTGCAACCGCAGCGGGGCAATACCCCCGCGGGGGATGTCGACAAGGCTGCCGTCTTCCGCATCAGCGGCATCAGCGGCGCGTGCAATGTGTATCGGAAGTAAACCCTCCGCTCGGGCCCCCGCTCCCTTCACTCCTCTCTCCTCTCCCTCACGCCCACCTTGAACCAGCCGCGCGTTACTCTCCGGGACATCGCCGCAGCGGCGGGGCTGCACTTCAGCACCGTCAGCCTGGCGCTGCGCGATCATCCGCGCATCTCGCCCGGCGTGCGGCAAAAGGTTAAAGATATCGCCCAAAGCATGGGCTACGCGCCGGATCCCGTGCTCTCCGCGCTTAACGCTTACCGCAACAGCCGCAAGCCCGCGCAGTACAAGAGCACGGTGGCGTGGGTGGATAACTGGCCGGCGGACACGCGCATGCGCGATCAATCCACCTTTGAGGAGTACTTTCAGGGCGCCAGCCAGCGCGCGCGGGAGCTGGGCTACGAGATCGAGGAGTTCCCCCTGCAGGTGCGCGGTATGACCCCGGCGCGAGCCTCGCACATCCTCCACAGCCGCGGCATCAAGGGGCTTCTGCTGGCGCCGCAGCCAGATTTTGGGGTGGAGCTGCCGCTGAAGTACGAGCTATTCTCGTCCGTAACGTTTGGCTACAGCCTTATGCCGCAGTCGTTCCACCTGGTTACAAACCACCAGTTCCACACCTTGATGCTGTCGCTGAGGGAGTTGCAGAAGCTTGGCTACAAGCGCATCGGCTTTTTTGTGCACGAGACGGTAAACGACAAGGTCGACAGCTCCTATCTCTCCGCCTACTTCTTCCACTGCTACAAAAACCCGGGGGTGAAGCATCCCGAGCCGGTCATCATCCCCCGCAACACCAAGGCGCGCGGGCTGTTGCTGGACTGGTGGAAGAAGGAGAAGCCGGAGGCCATCATTACCAGCCTGGCCTGGGAGACGCTGGAGTGGCTGCGCGAGCTCGGTCTGGAAGCGCCGCGCGATTACGGCTACGTCTACCTCAGCGTCCCCCTTGGCTCCCCCATGACCGGCGTGTACCAGAGTGGCCCCGTTATCGGCCGCGCCGCCATGGATATGCTGGCCGGCCTGCTGCAGCGAGGCGAAGTAGGCCACCCGGAGACCCCCATGCGCCTGCTTGTAGAGGGCCACTGGAACGCGGGCACAACGGTGCGGCAGCAGTGAGCGAGGCAAGGCCGGCTGACGCGGCTCAGCCCTCGTGATGATAGTTGACGGTGGCCTCCGTGATTGTGCCATCGGGCCTGTTGATGATTCGCTTGACGGGGCAATGCCTTTGCTCGACCCATACATTGCTTGCGCCGGCAGGTACAGGGACGGTGGTGGCGCTGCTTTCGCTCATCACAGCCGGCACCGGGGCGCCTGCGGGGAACAGAAAGAGGCCGTTGCTGGAGAAAAACTCGATTGTCACATCCCCTTCCGGCACGCCTTCCATCTCCACAATGGCAGAGCGCTTGTTGAACACGCGCACGTCGATCTTGTCGCCCTCCACCCGCTCGCCGCGGGGGTTTAGCTGCACCCACCTGGCCTCGGCCATCACAGGCGTCCGCTTAAGCGTGTTGGCCACGAGCAGCGATACCGTGCGGAACCGCTGCATCACCACTTTCTGGAGTGCAGCGGCATCGCCTCCGGCTTTTGTCTCCAGCGGCACCTCCACCGCGGGTCCGCGCCCCTCCACGGGTTTGATAGTGAGGCGGAACGGGTAGCCCGGCAAAGCGGAATCCGGGCTGAGTTCCACCTTGAGAACGCCCTTGGCATCCGTCTTCAGAAGTCTCTCCGATGTAACGGCCGGGATGGAGCCATAGCGCCTGGAGCCTAAACAGCCGTGAAACGAGGTGTTTGCCGCAGGCTTCTTGTCAGCCGTAAGCACCTGCACCCGGAGAACGCGGGGCGGCTCCATAATGAGCGAGAGGTAGGCGCCCGGCTGGGTCAGCATGTCCGGCTTCAGCGGCCCGCCAATAACCGTGCGAAAGCCCTGCGAGGCGCATATCATAAACTCGTCGCCAACGCCCAGAGGCACGTGGCGCGACTCGAAGATGTCGCCGTTGGCGTTGTCCGGCAGCCGGTTCAGCCCCAGCACCGCCTCGCTGGCGGGTGCGCTGAAGTTCCGCGCCGTCACCGCAACACCCTCCAGCTTCTTGCCGGCCGGGTCGCTTACCCGCACGCGCAGCGGGCCAGCGGGGATAACCTGGATGATGTGCGTCTCGCCGCTTTTGGCCGGGCCCTTGCTGAAGGCAACCACCGTCTCCAGCCCGCGCCGCAGGCACGCCCCCTTCAGCTCCTTGTCGTCCAGCAGGTACATCCCGCCTTTGGGGATTTCGATAATCGCGAAGCCGTCCTTCACTTCAGCCGTGCTTTCCATCTGCTCGGACGTGCCGTCGGGCAAATTCTCGATGGCCTGAAAGTGAATGATGCCGCCCACGTGCGTCTGGTGCACGCGGCGGGTGCTAAACTGCAGGCCCAGCCGCACGGGCGGATCGACGAGCCTGGAGTAATCGAGCGTCACCTCCGTCACTTCCCGCTTAAGCGCCGGCACGCGGTGCTTCAGCTTCAGGAACTTCAGGTCGATCGGCGTATCGCGGCGGAAGGCGCGCGACCACTCGGCGCGATTGCCCTCCCTCTTTACGGGGGCTTCAAACGTGTCCTTCAATCCGCTAAAGGTGCGCTGCAGCGTGTAGCCCATCCGCAGGTCGTCGCGCACCTGGGCGTGGGCGGGGAGGTTGGTGATGGTGACCTTTAGCATCACCTTGGGCAGGATGTCGACAATCTCTTCCGGCACCTTCCCCTCCGCCGCCGAGGTTGCCGTCACGACAAAGCGCCTCGCGTAGGTGTCCGATGTCGCCAGCATGTGGTAGGTGTAGCCGGGCTCCAGCCCCTCCAGCATGGATTCGCCGGCCGCGTCGGTGGGGCGAGGGTTGGACGGATTGCGGCGCCCTGACGCCACTTCGGGGACGACGTCCATGAGGTCGAGGCTGACGTTGGGCAGAGGCTTGCCGGTGGCCTGATCGCGCAGCACCAGCTTCAGTTTGGACGCCACGCCGTAAGCGAGGGTGTGCTCCTCGTCATCCGCGGCGCCCACTGTAAAATCCGCGTCCTGCCGCACGTAGCCGTCCAGCCGGGGGAAGGCCCATTTGGTTTCGGCGGGAAGGAAGAACTCGGCGCGGCCGTCCTTGTCGGTCCTCGCCGTCGGCGCCAGATCGAGGAACAGGTTCGTCCTGCCGCTGAGAGCGAAGTTGACATTGCCAATGGGCTGATTATCGCCGGCCCGAACCAGCCGCACAACAACCCGGCGCCCCGCGGGCCGTTTGACGGAGAAGGCGTACTCCCCATCCACCGGCAACCCGTCAGGCAACGTCTCCGTAAACACCTCATTATTATAGAGATAGCACAGACTGCATCCGGCCGTGGGAAAGGGAAGCCTGCCGACGACCAGCCCGTCGTCCCGCGTTGTAAAGATACGCATTGTTTTGACCGACCGGCTTGCATCGCAAATGCGAACCTGCCCGATAACCGAAGTGCCGTTCTCGTTGACAATGCGAAGTTTGAACGGGATCTCCTCCACGGCCGGCTGGACCTCCTCGGGAGAGCGCCCCTTGCTGGCGGCGTTGTTGAGATCCCCGTCGAACTGCACCTGCCGCTCCGGCGGTTTTGGCAGGACAAGCGTCTCCGGCTCCTGAGCACGGAGAACCTCCGGCGAAGGCAACGCGAGCGCGGCAAGGCATTGCATCGCCAGCACCAGAACGGCGTGAGCGACGGCTGTACGATAGCACGGGGTAATAGCATCGCCTGCCGGGGACAACATAGCGTTAGCTATAGTCCAGGCTGCGGCGATTGAAAAGATCAATCGCGACCACAACCTCAGGCGTTGTTGAGACATTGTGCTACACGCCCATCCTTGACACTTTGCGTCCGCCCCGTAGTGTGGGCGCGGGGCTGGCCACGCGCTTCTCACCCCGCCACGCACCGCATGATTGCCACCATCCTTCTTCTGCTGGGCATAATCTTTTTGCATGAGCTGGGGCACTGGCTGGCGGCGCGCATCTGGCGCTTCAGAACGCCGGTGCTTTCCGTGGGCATAGGGCCGCGTCTGTTCCATTTTCGCTGGGCGGATACCGAGTGGCGCCTGTGCCTGCTGCCGCTGGGCGGGTACGTGGAGCTGCCCGAGCTTTCCCGCCAGTACCGCGTCTCCTTTCAATTCTCCCAGCCCTCGCTTCCGGTGGTGGAGTACGTGGCGGCGGCCAACGGCAGGCGCGTGGCGACGCCGTTTCAGCGCATTGTTATCGCCGCAGCGGGGCCGTTTGTGAATCTGCTGCTGGCCGTGGCGTTTGTCGCGCTGCTCGTCATGTCGTCCGTGCCGATACCCGCCGCGCTTTCCTCCTCCGAGGTGGGGTTTCCCATCCCCGGTGCGCTGGAGTACGAGAAGCGGGGCGACGAATTGCGCGCCGGCGATCAGATCCTGATGGGCGAGTCGCCCAACGCCAGCTCCGCCACCGCCACCATCAGCACCCTCTACCTGCCCGGCGGAACCATGCGCAGGCTCTCCGTCCTTGCCCCGCCCGCGGACGCGGATGCCGAGGCGAAAGTCCGCACCCTGAGCGTCCGCCTCTCTCCCGCCTTTCGCGCGGGCGAGCTGGTGCCGCTGCCGGTCATCCCCCAAGAGCCCATCGTCATCCAGGCCGTGGTAACCGATGGGGCGGACTCCGGCAACATCTCCATAGCCGCAGCCGCCCGGCTGCGCCCCGGGGATGCATGGCGCAAGCTGGACGGCCTGCACCTCAGTTGCCCGGCCGAGCTGGCCTGGCGACTGCGCGAGGCCGCCGGCCGCGAGGTCACGGCCGAGCTTGAGCGAGACGGCAAGGTGGTGACGCAAAACTTCAATGTACCGCCACGCCCCTCCAAACGCGCGCAACTGCCTGCATGGCTGGGGTTTACGGTAAAGACGGAGCACGAGGGCGCCAACCTCATCTACGTGCGCCACCTCTCCGTAGCCGCGCAGATTGCCGGCATGGAGGAAGCCCTGGCCGGCGTGGCCCCCGCCGGCGAGCGCGACGCAGGCATGCTCGGCCTTGTCGACTTTGTCTCCGAACGCATGGAGCGCGAAGGCGTGGCCGGCCTGGTGATGGTTGCCGCGATTCTCAACCTGGTGGTGCTGATCTTTAACCTGCTGCCCATCCCGCCCCTGGACGGCGGCCGCATCGCCGAAGGGGGCCTGGAGCTCATCATCCGCCGCCCCTTCCCTGCCTTTTTGACACTGTGGAAAGACGCGTTCAGCACAGGCTTTATCCTCACCCTGCTCCTGGGCGTGCTGCTTACCGATCTGACCAGCGCGGGCTCCGCCGCCATACGGCAAGTGCAGTCCCAGCCACCCCCGGCCGGCAAATCGCCTCGCGGGGATGAGCCATCCCCTGCCCCCGGCCCGGCCGCGGACAGGCGCGATACCAACGCAGCCGAGGCATCCGCCCCGCCCACCAACGCCGCCGCGGGCGACGTAGCCGCCGCGCCGCCCGGGGCAACGGAGCCCGGCGCCACGGCCTCCCCGACAGCACCGCCGCTGCCCGAGGCCACCCGCCGCCTTCGCACCACGCTGCGCTGGCTGCGCGCGGCGGAAAACGCCATGCGCGGGGAAACTGCCGCCGCGGACACCACCAACCCAGCCACAACCACGGAAACGGGAGGCGCTCCGTGATCGCGTGGCTCACCCTCCTGCTGCAGGCCGGGCTCTGCCTGATGCTTGCCGGCGCCGTCTGGTCGCTGGCCCTGCGCGTGGCGTGGCGGCGCCTCCAGCCCTCCTCCTCCGCCGCCGGCGGCATGGCGGAGCAGGCGGGAGAACGCCCGCCCCCGCACAAGGGCCACATAAGCCACAAGGGCGACGAGAGCGACAAAGGCGAAAGGAGCGAGAGCCTGGCGGGCGGCGGCGGACTGACCCTCTACCTCTACAGCGCCCAGATGCTGCAAAACGCCCGCGAACGCGACGCCGAAGCCAAAGCGCGGGCCGCCACATCCGCAGCAACTCCCCCCACCCCAACCCCGCCGCCCGGCAGCGTCGCCCCGGCCACCGAGCCGCCCGCCCCGGCCCACGACGACCAGGAAGCGCACATAAACGCCTCCATGCAAGTGCTGGACAGCCAGGGCTTTACGCGCCTGGGCGGCGTGGGCGAAACCATGCACCCGCCCGACTGGCGCCTCTTCCCCCTCACCGCACTCTACCTTCGCATCTGGCCTCAACCCCTCTTTGCGGAGTGCCGGCAGTCGCCCGACGCCTCCACCCTGGCCATCTGCGGCGAGATGGACACGCCCCTGCTTTTTGCCACCGCGTTTGGCGACGACGGCGTGCTCATCACCACCGTGGGCACCCCGGACGCGCAGCCGCACATCACCGAGCCGCGCCGCGTCCGCCAGTCCTCCCTAACCCCCGCGCGCGCCTGGCACCGGCACAGCGCCACCATCGCCGCTTGGCGCGAGCAAGGCGAGACGCCCGTCTGGGAGTTCCGCAAAACCTGGGCCATGCTGCAGGGCCAGGCCGGCGACATCATCTGGAAGCAACGCCCCACCCCCGCCCAGCGCGAGGCCTACCTGCACAAAGCCGCCTTCATCCTCGGCGGCCTCCTCATGTCCCTGGCCGCCGGCGCCCTCCTGGCCCTGTGGGTGCAAACACCTCCCCAATAAGTGAGATACCCGCGAGACATCCCCACGAAACCAGGCGCGAGGCACCCATTCCACGGCCCGCATTTTTTCCGAAAATCCTGCTTGCAACCCGCGCGACACTCCGCTACAGCTTAGAACTCCTGGGTCCACCGCGCGGTTAGCTTAGTGGTAGAGCGCTACATTGACACTGTAGAGGTCACAGGTTCGAACCCTGTACCGCGCACCCTTTTCCTTGTTAGGACAAGGCATGACAGCCAGCCTCATGGGATGACTTAAGTCGTTTATTTCGAGGCGCTTAAGAGGTTCGGCTCTGGTGAGAAGAATCGCTTTGTTTCCCAATCTGGACTTATCTCCTCTTGAATCAACAAAGTGTTCGCCCTCGAGCGCCTGGGAATTTGCGTCGCCGTGAGGGATGTGGGAAGGCGTGCAGCTTTTCGCGGGTGTTCATGAGGAACTCATTGATGGCGAGAGGTGGGTGTGAGGCCGCTTCACGCAAAAATATTCCATCTGACTGACAAGGCGTTCCATTCTCGATCGGGGGGTGGTCTGGTTAAGATAGGCGGCACACGTGTCGATGCTGAAACTATCGCGCTACTTGCCGCTTTTGCTTGTGTTGCTTCAGGCTTCGGCATCGTCTCAAACTGCAATCGCGCCTGCTTCCTAACTGTCCAGGCGTGAAGCTTAACTCTTCAAGATCATATCCCTTTCCATGATCCGATCCGCAACCTTACTATTCCTGGCGCTCTCTATGATGATGGCAAATGCCGCCGTCAGGTCCTTTGAGAAGAATGCCGACGGAGTAACCTTTGCCACTGACGAAGGTATACTCAAAATCCAGATTCGCACGGACAATATCGCGCGTGTCATTGCCTCTCCCCCCGGCGCTCCGTTGCCTGAGGTCCGCAGCTTTGTGGTGGTGCGCGAATGGCCCGCGCCCACGTTTTCCGTCGATGAATCGAAGGAGGCGGTCACTTTGCGCACGCGCGAGATGCAAGTGCGGGTGAACCGCGATACCGGAGCTGTCAGCTTTCTCGACGCGAGCGGCAAGGTGTTTCTGGCGGAAAGACCTCGCGGGCGTGAGTTTGCGCCCGTTGTGCTGCAAGGCGTTCCCAGCCTGGCTGTCGGCCAGAGCTTTGCTTCCGAAGCTGATGAAAAGCTGTTTGGCCTTGGGCAGTTTCAGGATGGGCTGTGGGACTGGCGGGGGCTCTCTGTCGAGTTGCGCCAGCTTAACACACATATTGCGGTGCCCGTGCTGGTTTCCAGCAAAGGCTACGGATTGCTTTGGGATAATGCTTCGCGCACGGAGTTTAATCCGCCGGGCGACGAGGTCACTCTCAGCGCCGGCACCTCCACTGCGGGAGGCCCCACGGCTACTGAGCAGATAAATGGTGCGGCTACCCCGGCGAAAAACGCAGTCCCCGCACGCCAGGGCACCTTCACCGCAGGCGCGGCCGGCGACTACGTTTTTTCCATCCGCGACGGTGACCGCCGGGAGGAGATCTCCATTCTTGTCGACGGTGTGCAGATTGCTGGCGTTACGAACTTCTGGACGCCTCGTTCTATTGTGGGACGCGTTACGCTCCCCGCCAATAAAACCTGCAATGTCACTGTCCGGGGTGGCGGCAAAGACGCGAAGCTCTTTGCGCGTCCTGCGGGGGATTCCACGACGTTTCGCTCCGATTATGGCGAAGCGGTGGACTATACCGTGTTTTATGGCCCGAAACTTGACCGGGTGATTGCCGGCTATCGCCTCGCAACCGGTACGGCGCCGCTCTGGCCCAAATGGGCCTATGGCTTCTGGCAGTGCCGCGAACGCTACTCCAGCCAAAAGCAACTGCTGGATACCGCCGCCGAGTTCCGTCGCCGCGGCATCCCGGTGGATCTTATTGTGCAGGACTGGAAGTACTGGGGCCCGCACGGGTGGGGCAGCTACCAGTGGGACGAGAAGCAGTATCCCGACCCGGCCGCGCTCATCAAGGGCCTGCACGACCTGAACATGAAGTTCATGATCTCCGTGTGGTGCAACCCCGGCGGAGTGGTTCGCCGTGAGGCGGAGCAAAACAAGGTGCAGGTTGGGCAGTGGCTCGACCTCTTTTCTCCCAAAGGCCGTGAGATTCGCTGGAGGTTCCTCAACGAGGCCTTTTTCGCCCATGGCACCGATGCCTGGTGGGGCGACGCCACTGAGCCTGGCGATGCCGGCACCGATCTGCTTGGCAAAAAGGTGAGCCTTGGCGCCGGAGACCGCTATACCAACGCCTACGCGCTCTTTGCCAGCCAGTCGATCTACGAAGGGCAGCGCGCCACCAACCCGGACAAGCGGGTGGTGACGCTGACGCGTTCCGCCTTTCCGGGGCAGCAGCGCTATGCAACCGCACTGTGGTCCGGCGATATTGGCGGCGACTGGACGGCCTTTAAACGGCAGATCCCCGCAGGGCTCAACTTCAGCCTCACCGGCCAGCCGTACTGGACGACCGACTGCGGCGGCTTTTTCCGCCCCAAGGATCAGTACAAGTCGGCAGATTACAATGAGCTCCTCGTCCGGTGGTTTCAGTGGAGCACCTTCTGCCCCATCCTGCGCGTGCACGGTTATCAGTCGGAGACGGAGCCCTGGAAGTTTCTGCCCGCGACCGAAAAGGTCATGCTCGCCTTCAATCGCCTGCGTTACCGCATGCTGCCCTACAATTATACGCTGGGAGCGCGGGCAAACCTGCAAGACGACACCATCATGCGGCCGCTAGTCATGGACTTCCCCGAGGACGCGAAGGCGTTGACTGTAAGCGATTCGTATCTCCACGGCCCCGCCTTCCTGGTCACGCCGGTTACAGAGGCGAAGGCAACGCAACGCGAGGTCTATCTGCCCTCGGGCGCCGGCTGGGTTGATTTCTGGACCGGGGAGACCCTGAAGGGTGGCGAGACCGTCAACGCAGCCGCACCGCTGGAGCACATTCCGCTGTTTGTGCGCGCCGGCTCGATCGTGCCTCTCGGCCCCGATCTCCAGTACGCCAACGAGAAACCAGCCGAGGTGATCGAGCTGCGTGTCTATCCCGGAGCCGACGGCGCTTTTTCTCTCTACGAGGACACGGGCGACGGCTACGCCTACGAGAAAGGAGAGCGGGCCACCATTCCTTTCTCCTGGAACGACAAGACGCGCACGCTCACGATTGGCGCCCGCAAGGGCTCATTCCCCGGGATGCTGGCTGAGCGCACATTCCGCGTGGTGCTTGTGCGCAAAGCGCAAGGCACCGGCATTGCCCCGGCGGAGAAGGCTGACCGCGAGCTGCGCTATCGCGGAGAGCAGGTCAGTGTCCAGTTCTGAAGATCTTTGCCCAGATTCCTGATGGCGGCCTCGGCCGGGTGACCGAGGCCCATTTCCCGCCCCCATCGTGAGAGAATGGCATGAAGGACAAGAGAGTTACATGTGTAACCCGCCATAGAATCGCTTTAATTGCGATACATGAAATAACTGTCCTGTCTTCTACCCATGCAACCGCGATCTGATGGACGTGCAGAAATGGGCGATTCACCAAGCGCAGTTCAATTCCCTGGCTTTGCCTTGTGCAGCACCAATTCGCAGACGGAGTTCGCTCCCTACAATCATTGCCCTATGACCCCACCGAGAAATACCTCCCTTTTATCCTCACTGGCAGCCCTCATCGTCGGGTTGTCCTGCACAGTTACAGATAGCGCGGTTGCGGACTCCATACCGGAAACCGCCGTGCCCAAGGTTATCGTGAACACGGAAGCCGAGCCAGTGGCGCCGGGTAAATTTGAGGGGTCCTGGACTTCGCTGTCGCAGTACCAGGTTCCCGAATGGTTTCGCGATGCGAAGTTTGGAATCTGGGCGCACTGGGGGCCGCAGTGCCAGCCCGAGGAAGGCGACTGGTATGCACGCTCCATGTACCTGGAGGGGCGGAACAAGGCGCATCTGGCCAAGTACGGACACCCCTCCAAGATGGGCTTCAAGGACGTGATTAACCAGTGGAAGGCGGAGAACTGGGATCCGTCCAAACTGGTGGCGCTCTACAAGCGCACCGGCGCCCAGTATTTCTTTGCGATGGCCAACCACCATGACAACATGGATTTGTGGGACAGCAAGTACCAGCCGTGGAACTCCGTCAAGGTGGGTCCGAAGAAGGATATCATTGCCGGGTGGGCCAAAGCGGCCAAAGAGCAGGGATTGCCGTTCGGCCTGAGCGTTCACGCGGCCCATGCGTGGAGCTGGTACGAGGTGTCGCAGGGCGCGGACAAGAACGGGCCGCTTGCGGGTGTCCCTTATGACGGAAAGCTGACGAAGGCGGACGGCAAGGGCCAGTGGTGGGACGGACTTGATCCCCAGGATCTGTACGAGCAGCGCCACACACCTGCCGCCGACTTTAGTCATCCCACAAAAATTCATTCCCAGTGGAACTGGAGCAACGGTGCCGTGCCTCCAGACAAGGAGTATTGCGAGAGATTCTACAACCGCACGATGGATCTCATCAACAAGCATCAGCCCCAGCTGATCTACTTTGATGATACGGCATTGCCCTTGTGGCCTGTCAGCGATGCGGGACTAAAAATTGCGGCGCACTTTTATAACACCAATCGCAAGCTCAAAGGCGATGACGGCGTGCTGTTCGGCAAAGTCCTTACCGAAGGTCAACGCAAGTGCCTGGTGTGGGATATTGAACGTGGCGTGCCTCCCAACAGCCTGCCGTTTGCGTGGCAGACCGACACATGCATTGGAACCTGGCATTACCTGCGCAGCATATACGACCGGAACCACTACAAGAGGCCGGCAACCGTTATCCATATGCTGGCGGATATTGTCAGCAAGAATGGTAATCTGCTTCTGAATATTCCGATGCGCGGCGACGGCACTATTGATGATAAGGAAGTGGCTGTGCTTGAAGGCATTGCGGCATGGATGGATGTAAACAAGGAAGGCATCTTCGCCACACGCCCCTGGAAGGTTTTTGGCGAGGGCCCGGCCTCCGAGGGGGCGCCCATCCGGGCTCAGGGCTTCAACGAAGGCAAAGGCAAGCCGTTTACCCCTCAGGATGTCCGCTACACGACGTCCAAAGACGGGAATACGCTCTACATCATTGTGATGGGCTGGCCGGATAAGCCGCTGGAACTTAAATCGTTAGGAAAGAAGTCGGGCCATCTGGAAAAGGGTGTGGCCGCCATAGAGTTGCTCGGCAGCAAAGAGGGTGTCACGTTTGCCCAAAGCGATGATTCGCTGACGATTCAAAGCATTCCCGCCAAACCGTCCACGGCAGCTTCCTCCGCCGCCGTGTACAAGGTGTCGCTCAAGTAAGGGGAGTGACAGGAGTAACAGGAAGTACCGACGCGCAGCCGGTCCGATACCCGTGCCGCAATGTTGTTCCCCCGGCACGGAGTTGGGGCTGGCTGCGCACGCCGAAAATTGGTCTCATACCGTTGCCGGCGACTTGTGGGGAAGAGTATCACCGTCCATCCAGCGTCCCGGTATAAGAGACTGGATATAGAACGACGGTATACCCATATGGTTGGCGTTCATATGGGATAAAAGCGTCATGATCGCAGCGCTGCCCACCTCTTCCGAGCGTTGGTCGATTCCCGCGGTGGCGTCAATATCAAGAATCGTCGTACCTGCAACCGCAATATCTTCCGGGACCCGGTAACCGGCACTTCGCACCACCTGTACGATGTTGCTGATGTTGCTGAAGATAGCATCCGGCCTTGTACGCTCGATCCATCGCTTCAGCGACTGGAACGACTTCGCTTCGTGCTGGCGGTCAAACTCAAACAAGGGCAGCCGGTTCTTCATGGGCTCATCCAGCTGCGCGAGAAGAAAGCCCGCCTCATGCACGTGAGAGCGGCCAGGCGCCCCCTGCGAGGATGATACCCAGCCTATGCGGCAGTACCCGCGCTTCATAATGGCCTCGAAGCCCAGCCGCCCGTTCCCCATCTGATCGGGAGCCGCGATGTGTGTGGCAGGATACGCAAGCGAGTACCCGATGCGTACCGTGCAAAACGTGGACCAGTCGAACGACGAGAGATCCAGCCGGAGCTTGCTTGGCGGAAGCAAAATGCCGCGAATGCCCCGCGCCTTGAGGATTCGCTGCAATTGCGGGAGCGACGACGGGCTGGCATCCACATCAAATTCCTCCAGGGCGTAGCCTAACTTTCTGGCCGTCGCACGTGCCCCCTTGCGGTAGGCACTGAAGTCCTTGTACTGGTACATTCCGGAGTGATCGCCCCACGTATTGACCCATGCCATGGCGGAGTGAATCCGTCCCGAAGCTGAGGCCTTCTTGCGGTGAGTCAGCATGACTGCCGCGGCGTTGGAGACATAGCCCATCCGCTCCGCCGCTTCCCGAATCTTCTGGCGTGTTTCCGCCGGAATCCGCGGCGAGTCCCGTAGCGCGAGGGAGATGGTGGATTGATGCAGCCCAAGCGCCTCCGCCAGTTGCAACTGCGTAAAGCTGGCGGAAGCGAGCGACAGGGGAGTCTGGTCCGGGGAAGAAGGAGGATCAACGGGCTCGGGAGATGTGTCCATACGATGTACCACGCAAACACGCGCTCCGAGCGGAGCACGCTACAGTCATGCGTATGAGCAGCATAGTGCGTGCAGTGTATCTTGCATAGTAATAACATGGCTTCGTGACTGAATTCCCGCAGCTGACCGCTCCTGTTCCTGTCGTTACGTCCCGTGCCGCCGACCCTTGCCAGGATGACGACAACCGCACGCTGGAGACTGCGACCAGTGCCCACGCTTTGTCTCGCGGGTGAACTCAATTGACCATGAATATGCAACTTCACGTTCTTCAGTATCCCGGAATGCACCTTTGTGCGGGAGGCGTACGATGAGCCGATCCCCTTCCCCTTCTGTTTCCATCGCCACTCCGTCGCGCGACAGGCTCTCGAAGCTCTGGTCAATGCAGGAGTTTGGTCTGACACTGGTGGTGCTGGCGCTGGGCATCATTATGTCGGTATACGGGTATTACGACGCGGCAGCGGGGCGTCCCAATACTTTCCTCAATTTTGATAATCTGATCGATGGCATTGCGACGCCCATGTCCTACTACGCCATCATGGCGGTGGGGCTTACGATCGTGATCATTACCGGCGGCATCGACATCTCTGCCGGCTCAATCATGGCCCTGTCGGCGCTGGGTACCGCGGCAGCGCTGCAACTCTTTCCGTCCACCGCTCCGGCCTGGCAGGTGTTGCCGGTTGCCGTGGTGGTTGCTCTGGGTATTGGCCTGCTGTGCGGCACGATTAACGGCGGCCTGATTGTGGGGCTCAACCTGCATCCCTTTATTGTGACGCTGGGCACCATGAGCATTTTCCGCGGTCTGGCCAACGTGCTGCCTCCCGAGAAGACGCTCCCCTCCGCGGGAAAGCGCCTGCCCGCCGCGTTTACTACGGAATTTATGCGCGTGGAGGTATGGGGAATTCAGCCCATGCCGCTGATCATTATGCTGTTATGCGTGGCGCTGGGCTGGGTTTACCTGCGCATGATGGTGGTTGGCCGCGAGACCTATGCTGTGGGCGGCAATGAGGAAGCGGCGCGCTTCAGCGGTCTGCCGGTCGCGTGGATCAAGCTACGCACCTACGCAATTGCCGGGCTGGCTGCGGGCCTTGCCGGCCTCGTATCGGTAGGGCGCTTCGGTACCGCCTCCACCAGCACGGGCACGGGCTATGAGCTCACGGTAATCGCAGCGGCGGTGGTGGGCGGAGCAAGCCTGCTGGGTGGCCGCGGCACGGCTTTGGGCGCGCTTTTGGGCACGCTTGTCATCGCGCTTATCGAGAACGGCATCATCGTCATGCGTTTTGCTCAGGAGTACCGCCTCATCATTATCGGTATGGCGATCATCGTCGCCGTGTCATTCGACAGGCTGAGCGTCTACCTCAGCGCCCGTCGCGGAAATCAACGAGCGTGAGGTCCACGCTCTGCTCCTTCTCCCTTTTCCCTTTTTCCTTTTTCCTTTCCATCCCCAATCCCTTACCTGCCTTTTTATTTATGACATCCACCCTGCGTCCTGTCCTGCTGGCCCTTACGGGAATGGCGGCTGCGGCATTCATTCTCACGGCATGCTCCAAGGCGCCTGAACCCAAAGCCGGATCAGGCAATCCGGCCAAGCGAAAGATCCTGATCGGCTTTATCGGCAAGAGCCTCACCAATGATGTCTTCCAGGCAGGCCAATCCGGCGCGAAGGATGCCGCCAAAGAGCTTGCCGAGAAGTATGGCGTCGAGGTGGAGATCGAGATCCGAACTCCCAACGATGAGGACGCCACAAAACAGGCCGAGGCGATCGAAGCTCTGATGCGGCGCGGCGCGGATGGCATCGCGGTATCCTGCACGGAGGCCAATACGCTGACGCCCTCTATAGATAAAGCGGTAGGCAAGGGCGTGCATGTGATGTGTTTCGACTCCGACGCGCCGGAAAGCAAACGCTTTGCCTACTACGGCACCGACGACAAGGCGTGCGGCGAACGCACCGTGGATGAACTTGCCAAAGCGATGGGCGAAAAAGGAACCATCGCCATCCTCGGCGGCAACCAGAGCGCTCCCAACCTGCAGGCGCGTGTGGCAGGCGCCAGGGCGGCTTTGGCAAAGTACCCCAACATGAAGCTGAACGAGCCGGCCACGTTCTACCATGTGGAAACGCCGGAGAAATCCGCAGAGGCCGTACAGACAGCACAGAATGCAAATCCGGGAATTCAGGGATGGGCCTTTATCGGCGGCTGGCCGCTCTTTACCGCGGACGCCCTCAAGTGGCCTGCCGGATCTGTCAAGGTCGTCTCCGTCGATGCGCTGCCGGCCCAGCTCAACTACCTGCGCTCCGGCCACGTCGAGGTTCTGCTGGCACAGGATTGCTACGGCTGGGGTTACAAGTCGGTCGAGATCCTTTTGGAGAAGATCCTCAACGGCAAGTCTCCGGCTGATGTGCGGGTTATCGACCCGCTTACCCGGGTAACCAGAGACAACGTCGACGAGTTTGGCAAGCACTGGGAAAAGTGGCTTGGCAAGTAAGCAGCAGGCAAGGGCATACGACAGATTCCACGCTTCTCCACCCACGGCCATGACTGATTTCATCCAGTTTCGATCCATCACCAAAACGTTTGGCGGTGTCACGGCGTTGCGCGGCGTATCTCTCTCCATCGGGCGAGGCGAATGCCACGGGCTGATGGGGGAGAACGGCGCAGGCAAATCCACGCTGGGCAAGGTGCTCGCGGGCATTCATAAGCCCAGCGAGGGAGACGTCGTTATCGACGGCACTCCCCATATCTTTTCATCGCCTCGGGAGGCGCTGTCGGCAGGCGTTGCCATGGTGCATCAGGAGCTGGCATTCTGTCCGGACCTGAGTGTCGCGGAAAACCTCTGCATGGGCCATTACCCCCGCCGATTTGGCCTGCTCATAGACCGGGAGGCCATGGCCGATCGCGCGCGTACTCTGCTGAACGCTATTGGTGTGAACCTGGATGTCTGGCAGCCGATGCGTGATCTGTCCACGGCGCAGGAACAGCTCGTGCAGATCGCCGCGGCAGTGGGAACCAACCCGCGCATCATTGTGTTTGATGAGCCAACAAGCTCGCTGGCCGAGCCGGATGTTCATAACCTCTTCCGCCTGATTGATGATCTCCGGCAGCGCGGCATTACGACGATCTATGTCTCGCACCGCATGCCGGAGCTTTTCCGCCTGTGCGACAAGATCAGCGTACTGCGCGACGGCCAGTACGTCGGTACGCTTGGCAAGGACGAGATGACGCACGACGCCGTGGTGCGCCTGATGATCGGGCGCAGTGTGGAGGAGTACTTTCCGCATCACCTTGCCGGAAGCCCCGGGGACACGGTACTGCGGGTGCGCAACCTCACCTCGCCAGGGCTTTTCCGCGATATCAGCTTCGACATTCGCGCGGGCGAAATCATCGGCTTTGCCGGGCTGGTTGGCGCCGGACGCAGTGAAGTGGCAAAAGCCCTGTTTGGCCTTGATCCCCGTGTTACGGGTACGGTGGAAGTCAACGGGCAGCCGCTGCAACTTCAGTCCATCCAGGCATCCATGCGGGCGGGCATTGGGCTGGTGCCGGAGGACCGCAAGCGCCAGGGGGCAGTGCTGGGGATGCCGTGCCGCGCCAACATCAGTATGGCGGTGCTGGATCGGGTGAACCGGGCGGGATTTCTCAACGACGCTAAGGAGAAGCAGATAGCGGCCAACTTCTTTGATCAGCTTCATGTAAAGGCGTCCTCTCTCGAAGCACCTGTCAATTCCCTCAGTGGCGGCAACCAGCAGAAGATTGTTCTGGCCAAGTGGCTTGCCCGCGGCGGCCGGCTTCTCATTGTGGATGAACCGACCCGCGGCGTTGATGTGGGGGCAAAGGCTGCCATCCATGCCCTTATCGACGGGCTCGCCTGGAAGGGCATTGCCGTCATGCTTATCTCCTCGGAGCTGCCCGAAGTCATCAACCTCTCCACCCGTGTCATCGTGATGCGCGATGGACATATCGCGGGTGAACTAGCCCGTGCCCAGGCGACCCAGGAAGCCATTCTTAGGCTAATGGCCGGTGTCGAAATGGCTTCGTAGATAATTTTTCGCAGCACAAAGCTTTGCCGATACTTCGTTATGCAGAACTTCCGATCCCTTGTTATGGCAGCCGTGTGCTCCACGGCCGTGATGGGCTCCGTGGTTTTGGTGGTTACCCACGCCGAAACGCCCGTAAAGGCAGAGGCAACCGCGGAGGTTAAACCGATTCGCGCTAACGAGCCCGCCAGCCTCTTTCCGCTCACATCGGTGAAACTCCTCAGCGGCCCGTTCTCCGATGCGGTGAAGGCGAACAGCAGCTACCTGCTCTCGCACAATGTCGATCGCCTGCTTGCCCCCTTCCGTCGCGAAGCAGGGCTGGAGCCTCGCAACACTCCGTATCCCGACTGGGAAAGCAGAGGTCTCGACGGGCACACCGCAGGCCACTATCTGTCGGCGCTCTCCTTCATGATTGCCTCTGGAAACGATCCCACCGGAGAACTGAAGCGGCGCCTGGACTACATGATCGACGAGATGGCTCTTTGCCAGGAGAAAAACGGTGACGGCTACGTGGGAGGAGTTCCGGGAAGCCGTGCTTTCTGGACCGATATTGCCGCCGGGCGCATCAAGGCCTCGGGCTTCAACCTTAACGGCAAGTGGGTACCGTGGTACAACATGCACAAGCTCTTTGCAGGCCTGCGCGACGCCTGCACTGCGGGAGGGAGTGGCAAGGCTCGGACGATTCTCCTCAAGCTGGGCGACTGGTGCGAAAACGTCACCTCGGGGCTGTCCGCTGCGCAAATGCAGGACATGCTGCGCGCCGAGCATGGCGGTATGAACGAAGTGCTGGCGGATATCTACACTCTTACTGGTGACAGGAAGTTCCTGACACTGGCACGCCACTTCAATCACCGGGCGGTGATTGATCCCCTGATGAATCGGGAGGATAAGCTGACAGGCCTGCACGCCAATACGCAAATCCCCAAAATCATCGGACTACAGCGCATCGCGGCACTGACAGCGGATGGTAAGGCCGCGGATGCCGCAAGTTTCTTTTGGCAGATAGTAACGCAGCGACGTTCCGTAGCCTTTGGGGGAAACAGTGTTTCCGAGCACTTCAACAATCCGTCGAATTTTAAAGGCATGCTGGAGCACCGGGAGGGGCCGGAAACCTGCAATACCTACAACATGCTGCGTCTGACCGGGCAGCTGTTTACCGCGGCGCCTCAGGCGGCCTACGCTGATTACTACGAGCGCGCTCTCTTCAACCACATCCTCTCGTCCATCAATACAAAGGAGCCGGGATATGTCTACTTTACGCCGATTCGCCCCGGACACTATCGTGTCTATTCCGCCCCGGAAAAGCACTTCTGGTGCTGTGTGGGCACGGGGATGGAAAACCCCGGCAAGTATGGAGAATTCATCTACGCCGCCGGTCAGGACGGAAGCCTTTTCGTCAATCTCTACATGGCGTCGGAGGTAAGTGTACCCGAGCGGCGCCTTGTACTGCGACAGGAAACATCGTTTCCCGACGAGCCCCGGACGAAGCTGACTATGAAGCTGGCCCAGCCCTCCACGTTTGCCCTGAAGATCCGCCACCCGGCCTGGGTTAAGCCGAAAGACTTTGCGGTGCGTGTGAATGGCGCCGCGGTGAACACAAACTCCTCACCTTCGTCCTACGCCATCATCCACCGCGAGTGGCGCGACGGAGACAGCGTAGAGGTCGAACTCCCCCTGCGTACAACGCTGGAAAAGCTGCCGGACAACTCCTCATGGTCCGCCATCATGCGCGGGCCCATACTCCTGGCCGCGCCGTCGGGAAAGGAGAACCTGGACGGATTGCATGGCGAGGCAGGACACATCGCAAAAGGCCCCATGCTTCCTTTGGACCGTATGCCCGCCCTTGTAGGCGAGAGCGCGGACATCCCCTCGCACATCCTCGTGGAAAGCGGGAAGACCATGCAGTGCCGGATAAGGGATGGGGCGGATCCCTTGCCGGCTGAAGGCATTGAGCTTATCCCCTTCTTCCGCCTGCACGATTCCCGCTACCAGATCTATTGGGACGTTACGTCAACGGAGGCTCTGGCTGCCAGGCGCGAACGGATCGCCTCCGAAGAGCGGGCCGCTGCCGCCAGGGAGAAAGCGACGCTGGACTCCGTTGCGGTAGGCGAGCAGCAACCCGAAATGGATCACGCGTTTGCCGGACCGGATTCCTCAACCGGGACGCACATGAACCGGAGATACCGCCACGGGCAATCCTTCCAGTACACGCTCAGCGCCAAAGACGCCGTCGCCGCGGATCTCGTGATTACGTGCTGGAGCGCCGACAATCGCCAGTACGACATTATGATCAACGGCAGCCTCCTCGCAACGTTGCAGGATCGGCCGGAGCGTCCTGGAGCGTTCGTGGAAAAGCGCTATTCCATTCCGGCTCCCGTAATTGCTTCGGCCCCGCAGGGGAAGCTGACTGTGCAGTTTGTAGCCAGGCCAGGTTCAATTGCCGGCGGCATATTCGATGTCCGTCTGATGAGACCACTTGATGCGGCTGCGCCCTGAGAAGGTGGCGAGGGTGAAGGTTTCGGGCAGGAGCGGAACATGCGGTGTCCTGTATGCTTTCGCCTTGTGTTTTATTGTCGATAAACAGAACCAAGACCATTTCTAACGCCGCTGATGGAAGGTACTTTCCCTATGAGAATATTTATCACTCTTTTATCTATATTACAGATCATGGCTTCAACGCTATTGGCTCACGACGGAGGTTATCTCTTCGTCACATTCAAGGGAGAGCAGACTCCTATGACTGAACAGATCTATTTTGCTTTGAGCAAGGACGGAAAACGGTGGACGGCCCTGAATGGTGCTGATCCCGTGCTTGTGAGTACGTTAGGTGAAAAGGGAGCCCGCGACCCGTATCTGTTCCGTTCATCCGATGGTAAGAAGTTTTTTATTGTTGCAACTGATCTGTCCATAAATCGCAACCGGGACTGGAAGCGGGCTTCGGAGAAAGGCAGTAAGTCGATCCTTATCTGGGAGTCCGATGACCTCGTAAACTGGAGCCCTCCTCGACTCGCAAAAGTGTCTGTGGATGACGCAGGATGTACGTGGGCGCCCGAGGCCGTTTACTCGCAGGAGACAGGGGATTATCTGCTGTTCTGGGCCTCCAAAAATAAAGCGGATAACTACCGCAAGTTCCGTATATGGGCGGCCCGCACGACGGATTTCATTACCTTCAGCGAGCCCTTTATCTACATCGATAAGCCAGACTCGGTTATTGACACGACGATAGTTCGTGACGGAGACAAGTACTATCGATTTAATAAAGATGAAAAGAACAGCGCCATTACGATGGAAGTCAGTAACGAGTTGCTGAATAACTGGCAGGAAATGCCGGGCTTCAGTTTAGCCACATGGAAGGGATATGAAGGCCCGGAATGTTATCAGCTCGAGCCAGCTTCCGGGAACAAACCAGCAACATGGTGCCTCATTCTGGATCACTACACCAAAGGCGCCGGATATAAGCCTTTTACTACAAGCGATCTGTCCACAGGTAAGTTTGAGGCCGCTGAAGGCTTTAGCTTTCCCTTCAAGTTCCGCCACGGTTCCATCCTTCCCATTACTGCGGATGAGTATCAACGACTCACCAAGAAATGGGCGCCTCTACCTGCTCTTGAGTCGACTTCGCCTCATGTCAAAGCGCTCAACTCTGTTTCAACTCCTGACTCTGTTATGCTTCCCGTAAAGCATGGAACTGATCTGCATGCTTTCGATCCCATGTTCAAGCCTATTCCAGGTTATTCGTTATCTCCGTCGGGGCCTCAGGATTTCTCAAAACAAGCTGTAAACTATGTGTTATCATCTGCAGACGGAAGTCCTCAACGCACAGTTCGTGTTTCTGTAGAAGTGCGAAACAATCCGATAGTAGAAGGCTATTACGCGGACCCCGATATTATATACTCGCGAAAGAACAGGAAGTTCTATCTGTATCCGACAACAGACGGCTATAAGGAGTGGGCCGGCACCACATTCAAAGCTTTCTCTTCTGCAAATCTTGTGGACTGGAAGGATGAAGGCGTCATTCTTGATCTTAAATCCGATGTCTCCTGGGGAAAAGCCAATGCCTGGGCTCCCTGCATTATGGAGATACAAGACTCTAAAAGTCTATCCGGATACCGCTATTACTACTACTTTACCGCCGCCAAAAAGATCGGAGTTGCTGTAGCGGATGATCCTGCCGGCCCCTTTCGCGACAGCGGCCGTCCGGTTATTTCCAGCCGACCCAGCGGAATCAACGGGGGACAGCAAATCGACCCCGCCGTTTTCCGCGATCCACAGAGCGGCAAGTACTTTCTTTACTGGGGAAATGCTTACCTCGCCGTTGCAGAACTGGCGGAAGACATGCTCTCTATCAAAGAGGATACGATCAAGATTATGACACCGGATAAAACCTTTCGCGAGGGCTGTACCGTCTTTTTCCGGGATGGTCGTTACTATATTCTCTGGTCAGAGAACGATACGCGCAGCGAAGATTATCGTGTTCGCTATGCGTATTCCACCAGCCCAACAGGGCCTCTGGAAATTCCGCAGAATAACATAGTAATCGCAAAAGACACCAAAGCAGGCATTTATGGAACCGGGCATAACTCAGTCATTCAGGTTCCAGGTAAAGATGAATGGTACATTGTTTACCACCGATTTGTGTATCCTAAAGGGATTAGTATGGGATGGGATGCAGGCTACCACCGCGAAGTTTGTATAGACAGGCTTGAGTTCAACAGCGATGGCAGCATTAAAGAAGTCCTTCCTTCCCACGCGGGTATCTCTCCGGTTTCCCTAGCTCCTTAGAGCGGTTTCACTACGAGTATAGACATATCCCAATCGGAAGCGCCCTACGCGCGAAAGCCTAAAGCCCAGGGCGTAAGCCCTGGGTGAGGTTGACCATCCTTAGCGTTCTGAAGGAACGCAACATCGCCTGGCAGAAGCTGTTGCGTCCCTGCAGGACGCGATTCCATTTGGACTCCTCCCAGGGCTTACGCCCTGGGCTTTAGGCTTTCGCGCCTGTGGCGCTTCAGAGGCGGCCTTGTCTACACGCGTATTGAAACCGCTCTGGCCGGAGCGATGCAGACACCCCGTCTGCAAGCGAATCAGAAATGCGCTGAGCAAGGCACAAAAAAGGCAGTGAGGATTGCTGGTTTCCTCACTGCCTGGAACTATGGAAGATTGCAACGAAAGGCCGGCCACGAGCGGGTATCGGCAGGACGCGAGCAACGCGTCACGCGTTACTGCCGGTACACCCTGACTGATCCGCTGACTCCCGCCACCTGGATAATGCTGCCCTGTGCGTTAGCGGGTGCCGTGTTGCCACGCATTTCCTTCAGGCCAAGCTCGATCTGGACGGGCACGTCATCCGAGCTGGAGGCAGTCTGGATCCGCGCGACGCCCTGGGGATCAAACTGGATGACCTTATCAAAAGTGTAAGCGGTGCCGTTTATCTGGCTGGAGAAAGGAGTTGCGCTGGTGGTAGCGCCCATATCATACCTGCCGGACGAAGGCGCTGTGGGACGTTGAACGACGCCGCTCAACTGGGTTGAATCCACCACCTGCAGCCCGGTGATAACAACCGGCATGGAAACCGGAGTGAGGCGGGAGGGATCGAGTTGTGTGGGGTTGGCGGCATCGTACCCCCGGGTGCCATCTTTCGAGGCCAGCACGACAAAGATCATCCGTCCCTTGCCGGCTTGCTGCGAATTAATCCCATCGCGCTCGGTAAAGGCCGCGTAAACGTACGTGTTATTGGCCATGGCATAGGAGCGGGCCTCCTCCAGGGCTCCCGCAATCTGGTAGGAGTTGCGGCTAAAATTGCCGGAGGCCGTGAGCGCATTGAGCGCGGGGCGCATGCAGGCTACCACGGTAGCCATTACACCGATAACGACCAGCAGTTCAACCAGTGTAAATCCACGGTTGGCCTTGCTGAAGCGCTGCGAGCGGGAACGGGAGGAGACGTAGTTCATAAGAGGGGTAGTCATGTTCTGCCTTTCGTTAATAGCAATGATGACACGTCCCCCGGGCGCATGCTAAGGGTTTGCCGGTTACACGTTAAACCTGTCGCTAATAAATCAATCGCCGCGTTTGGAAAGAGTGTGAGCAAAAGCCCAGCACCGCCTGTGCCGCGCGCGCCTCTGGCGCTTCAGTGGCAACCGCGTCTACACGCGTATCGAAACCGCTCGTGCCGTACCAGGATGGCGAAAGCCATCCAACAGGAACGATCGGCGGCGCGTGGCGGGCGTTGCCTGCGATCCCGATTTATAGTGTAACCATGAAACTATTTGTTTCTCTTACTCTTCAGCGGAACACTCGATCGAATCAAAGCTATCTGGCTTTTCATTCGCTCATTATGCTTCCCTCTTTGAATGCCGTTTATGTGATGGATCCTGCTGACTGGAGCAAAATCTATGCGCAGGAAGAGAGGGAAGCCATTGCCCGCAAGGTCAACATCCTTGGCCCTGTGATGTCTTCTCAGGAGGCGTTGCTTCGGCCGGACGTCCTTCGGGATGCGGACATTCTGCTCTCGGGCTGGGCCGGCCCTCGACTCGACGAGCGTTTTCTCTCCATGATGCCGCGGCTGCGCATTGTGCTTTATGGGGCCGGCGCCGTTAACTACATGGTGACCCCGGAGTTTTCCCGACGCAATATTCCCATTTCCACGGCAAACCACATTAACGCCATACCCGTGGCGGAGTTTTCTTTTGCCCACATTATCCTGGGGCTGAAATCCTTCCGGCGTAATGTGCAGGAGACATTGCGGCAGCGCACTTTTATACTGCCCCAGGTAAAGTGCGCGGGTGGTTTCCGAAGCACCGTGGGTCTTCTCTCGCTGGGTGCGATTGGTCGGCTGGTGAGAAAGAGGCTTTTGAGCATGGACGTCAATGTCATTGCCTTCGACCCATTTGTGACGGAGCTGGAAGCTGCAAAGATGGACGTTACGATGGTGTCGCTGGATGAGCTTTTTGCGAAGTCCGACGTGCTTTCCATTCATGCGCCGATGAGCGAATCTACCCGCGGCCTCATTACGGGGCGCCACATCGCGTCCATGAAGTTCGGCTCCACGCTGATCAACACGGCGCGAGGCGGCGTGATTCGGCAGGACGACATGATCGAAGTCCTGAAGCAGCGGACAGACATCTCGGCCGTGCTGGACGTCGTGGACCCTGAGCCGCCCGCGCCCGACTGCGAGCTGTTTGATCTGCCCAACGTCTGCCTTACCCCCCACATTGCGGGCAGCCTGGACAAGGAATGCTCCCGGATGGGGCAATGGGTGCTGCAGGAGCTGACTCGCTTTTTATCCGGCAAACCGCTGCAGGGACTGGTTGCACCCGAATTGCTGCTTATCGCCGCGTAGAGCCGCGCGCCGCGTGCGCGGGCCGCCCGTCTCAGCGGCGCCGCGGCAAGGATTCCCCATCGCGCCAGGTGGAGGCCACCAGAATGCGGCGCGGTATAAAGGCCCGTGACTCGTCGTTGGCGTTGATCAGCGAGATAACGTTTTCGGCAGCTACCCGCCCAATTTCCTCCGAGTTCTGATCCAGTCCGGACCCGATTTCCGGAATGTCGGAGAGGCTTGTAGAGCCCAGAGCAAGATCCTGGGGCACACGAATGCCGAGCTCCCGGAGAGCTTTGGGAAGAGCCCGTTCCGTTGTCAGGACGGCGTCCGGCTTATACTTCTCCAGCCACTTCTTCAGCATGGTGGTGGATGGCTCCCGCTCATTAGGTTTTAGCGGAAGCAGCAATGGCGGCAGCGCGTGGCGAAGCGGAATGATGCGTTGCGCCGCCTGAAATCCCGCCATGTGATTCCCTCCCAGGTGAGCGTCGAAGTGCTCCGCAATGACGAAGCCGATGCGCTCATACCCGTACTCACTTATCGTTTTCGTGGCGAGGTACACGCCTTGCATCTGGTCCGACGTGACGAGGTGGGACGCAATATTCTTGATTGAGAGCCCAAACCGGATGACCGCAAAATCCTGCCAGTGAAACTCTTCCCAGTGGGGCTGGCTGGGATGGGGCGGGACAAGCACCCCCTTTATGCCGCGCGTTCGCAGAATGGTCTCCATGCGCTGCGGAGTCATGTCCTGGTTCCAGATAAACTCCTCAAGGCGGTAGCCGAAACGCTCCACAGCCTTGGAGGCGCCCTGCCAGTAAAGATCAAACTCGTGCAGCTGGCGAAGTTCGCCGGGTTTGTCCCAGTGATTGATCCAGGCGATAGCACTGTGAATAGTGACGGAGCGCTTGCTGTGGCGATAGGCCACGAGCGACGAAAGCATCGGATCGGGCTGGTACCCCAGTTCCTCCGCGGCAATCTGAACCTGCTGGCGGCGCTCGGCCGAAATACGGGGGTGATTCTTGAGTGCCAGGGATACGGTGGCGTGGCTTATGCCCAGTTTGGCTGCAATATCCTTGAGGGTGACGCGCTGGTTAGACATGTGGAAAGGAAGTACGGCTCAGCTTTATACCAACGGAAGGCCGGGAGGAGGAGACAAGTTAATCGTGTAACCGGGAACCTGATCGCGTTATTTTCACCATATGTCATGATTGCGATTAATGAAAGGCAGAAATAGTTGAAATAACAGCGAGCAAGAGAC
This sequence comes from Verrucomicrobia bacterium LW23, assembly GCA_003054695.1. GTDB lineage: Bacteria > Verrucomicrobiota > Verrucomicrobiia > Methylacidiphilales > UBA1321 > LW23. Next base: position 489,403 of record QAZA01000056.1, on the reverse strand, counting down.
GAATCTTGACGTATCCAGTGCACCGCTCTCGACCGCTGGTTTGTGCCCGTGCTAAACGCCTTTCGCCATTGTGCCGATGCTATATGAAGGGGCAACGTACTATGAATTTCAGGAAAAAGAAACACGGCGGATCACTCGGCTTCACCTTAACGGAGGTTGCTCTTGCAATAGGCCTGATTGCGTTTTGCATGCTTACGCTTATGGCCCTGCTGCCAGTCGGCATTGCAAGTGACCAACATACCATCCAGCAATCCGCGGCCGCCAACATCGCGGCGACGGTGCTGGCGGACCTTGATGCGACCAGCCCCGGCAGCGTATCCAGCCTGTTTGGCCTGGAACGCCCCGCTTCAGGTGCTTCGTCCTCCATATCTCACACCGTCTTTCTGGACGAGAACGGCGCCAGGACAGGCAATGTGGATGCTGATGCGTTGCCGGCGGAGTCTCCACGCTACCGTGTCTATGTTGAGTTTACAGCACCTGCCGGGAGTGCAAACACGCCGGCTGTTCCTGTAAGGATACTCGTGACTTGGCCTGCTTTGGCCGATCCGGAGGTAAGTAACCCACCTGCCAACTTCACGGGCTCTTTTGAAGTAATCTCCGCGATGAAAAAGTGGTGATCCCCCCACGCGTACAGCAATGAAAACCGTGCCCTATCCAGAAAGCAACCGCGCTGTTGCCGTGTCTCCCTCCCCTCTGTCGCATCGCGCCCGGTCCGTTCGGAATGCGTTCAGTATGGCGGAATTACTTGTGGCTCTTGCCGTTCTGAGTCTCATCAGCGTTATCGTGGCGCAGTTGGTCAACAGCAGTGGCAAAGTTGCCATGGGCAGCCGCATGCGCCTTGACGCGGAAGGGCAGGCCCGCCTGGTTCTCGGCCGCATTGGCGATGACCTGGCACGCAGGGTGAGACTGCGGGACGCGGACTGCCTCTTCGTCGCGGCAAATGGCAACGACTCCATGTATTTCTACAGCGAGGCCCCCGCCGCGTTTGGCTCGGGCACAGTGACGCAGGATAAAAGCGGCGTGGCCCTGATAGGCTACCGCATCGCGGGCGCCGGAAGCGAGAACGAGAACCAGCTGGAGCGACTTGGCAAGGGGCTGAAGTGGGCCGGCGCGACCTCGGGCAAGCCCGATTCCATGATCCTGGTTTCGATTGATTCCGCTGGAGCGGCGCTTCCGGGCAGTCGCATGACCAATGCGTTCTCCTCCGTTGTAGGCGCCGCGCCCTCCTACAATGATGGCGTCGATTCGACCTACCAGCTTCTCTCCGACGGCGTGATCCGCCTGGAAATCGCCTTTCTGAAAAAGGACGGAACGATAACGCAGGATGTTAACGGGGATGGAAGCAGGATCGCCAGCTCGCTGGATGACGTTGCGGCTGTGATAGTAACGATAGCCGTGCTGGATGAGTACTCGCAAAAGCAGATTACCAAAGCAAAGCTGGCTCAGATAGCCTCTGCCCTCGGAGATCCCACCCCTGCCGAACTGAGTGCCAATCCCCCAGTGCTGATGGCCAGGAAGTGGCAAAGCGAGCTTTCGTCGCCCGCTTTCGCAACGTCCGTAGACGCACCAGCGTCCGTCATCGCCAAAATTCGCGCCTACCAGAGAATCTATCCGCTGAAGGCACTCTGAAGCTGTCGGATCTCATCGCCCCGTTGATGGGAGTACGAGACTGCCGGCAGCAATTGCGCCCTTACTGGCGGTTAGAGCGGTTTCAATACGAGACTCTTCCCAGGGCTTACGCCCTGGGCTTTAGGCTTTCGCGCCTGCGGCGTTTAAGCGGCAGCCGTGTCTACACGCGTAATGAAACCGCTCTAGAAGTCGGGACGGAGGTAGTCGACATTCGCGCTCGCATCGCACGACGGGATCGCTCCATCCCCTCAGTGCAATCCGTGGTATCCGTGGTTAAACTTCCGTTCAATGGGGGAGCGATGTTGCGCTCCTTCGGAACGCTGCGGATTTTCATCCGCACCCAGGGCTTACGCCTGTTCCCTCCCCTGAGCCGCAAAAAGCCTGTGACGTCGAAGGAAAGCTGATGCGCCGGCGCTCTGTCTACGGGTAACGCGGCCTTGCTTTACGCCCTGGCGGCTGCGGCTTCCCGGGAGCGCCTTTCTTCCAGCGAAGTGCGGATCTCGGTCATCGTGGATTCCGTCATCGGGAAGTATAGGGCCAGGATAAAGTAACCTGTTGTAAATACGATGTTTGGGATAACCGCCAGCCAGTAAAGGCGGCTGAGCACCTCCTGCGGCTGTTCGGCAATCTTCGTATCCAGCCCTGCCCACACGACGACATAGCCCACCAGGAGTGCGCACAGAGAAATCTCGATCTTGGCCATGAAACCCATCACGGCGGTGAAAACACCCTCCCGCCTGTGGCCGCTGGCCAGCTCATCCTCATCGCAGATATCCGGCATAATCGCGCCCAGGATGGTGTTGCTCAGAGCAATGACGGAAACGGCGGCCAGCGACGGGACAAGCATGTAATAGGGATGCTCCGCCGTGAAGGTGAAGGGGGTAACCAGCGCGGCAAAGAGACTCACGCCTGCTCCCAGGCAAAGCGCTCCTTTCTTTCCCAGGCGCCGGCTGATCGGCCCGATCAGCGGCACGCTGAGAAAGCCGAACGCAATGCCCGCCATGCCGCCGATTCCGTTAATCTGCATGGCCAGAGCCTGATCGCCCTTGCACACGTAATACACCCCGACAAATACCAGGACGCCGCCGGCGGCCCTTTCCCCCAGTGTCTGACACAGCTTGATGAGCAGCAGCACAACAAACGGGCGGCTGCGCAGCGTGGCACGGATGGCCTGGAACATCGGGACATGCTCTCGTCGTGCGGTAGAATCGGCAAACCTCTCCCGGCACACCCAGGCCGTGAGGAATGCGGAGAGGACGGCGACGATACCCACGGCGCCGGAGATCCATCTGATTCCGTTGATGACGTTGGAGGGAGCGCCCGTTTCCGCGATGAATGCCTTCGTCAACAGCGTGCTCGTTAGCTGCCAGTCACCCAGGGAGTGCCAGAGATCCCCGAGAGTAAGGAAAACGCCGTGGTTAAAAACAGGGCGCAGGGCCAGCCAGTAAGTCCAGCTGTGAAGCAGAAGCACCAGGGAGAGGAAAAGGCTTCCGATCGCGGCGATTCGTGAGCGCTCGTGATAGCTGTCCGTAAGCTCGTAGCCAATGGCCGTCCATGCCATGGAGTACAGCCCCCAGGAACAGTAGAAAAGTGTGCCCATCAGAAACAGATAAAGCAGCTTCATCTCCGCGCTCCAATCCGGGTTGACCCAGTACAGGGCGCACAGGAAAATGGCGCCAAGTACCGATCCGATAACGAGAAAGGGCCGGCGCCGCCCCCACGGCGAGCGCATGTTGTCCGACACATGTCCCAGGATCGGATCGGTAAGCCCGTCGATAAGCCTGGGGAGCATGATGGCCCAGCTCACAAGCGCGGGGTTCAGCCCAAAGCCCATCGAAAAGATATTGGAGGCGTGCCCGTACGTGCAGATCAGGATATGGTTAGCAATACCACCCGAAGCCCATGCCCAGATCTGCGAGGGAGGCGCCGAATACACCTGCTTTGCCTCTGGAGCCGGCGCTGACAAGGATGCCGGGGACTCCGAAATATCAGGCACTCTGGTGCTGGGTGGCTCGGCTTGGATAATCGGGGCGGGCAGGGTCATGGATAACGGATGGGAAGTGAAGTGGAGAGGGATCTTACTTCTGGACAAGAAAGGTTCTTTCCTGCGGTGGCGCTGTTTTCAGAAGCGGCTCCGTGGCGCGGCCCCACTGCCATGCCACTACCGTCACTCGCACGGGAAACCGGGAACGCGGCGGAAGTGCGGTTAGCCTGAGTTTGTTTCCCTCGATTTCCGCCGGGCCTTCGCGCACGTAGTAGTATACCGGTTGCCCGGAGCTGGACGTTGCGGCCAGGGTGACAGGCGCCGCGCCGACGGTTTGGTCCGCGATGGCGGGAAAAGTGATGCTCTGGTCCGCACCCTGGGTATTGCGCAGGGGAATCCGGAGATATCCCTGCTGAACGGCGCGGCTGTACTCGCCGTCGCCAGGGTGCGAGGCCATGAAGGCGAAGTCGCGGGCGCGCTTTTCGTTGTCGGTGCCAACCCGGTTGAAACGGATGGACCAGGTGTCCGGACCGGTTTGCACCATCGGGCCGCAAACCCGGCTGATGACGACGGGGCCGCCACCCGTGGCGTGCCCAAGGGGCGTGCCATCGGTCGCGGACTGGAGGAAGGCGCCCGTGACTTTAAAGCTGATGCCATCACTCTGCGGCAGGAAACGCAACGCAGTGCCAAAGTGAGATTTGGGATCTGTTGGCACATTCTCGCCGTCCTGCACGTAGCCGACGCGCTGAGGCTTCCTGCCCCTGTAGAAAGCGTGGATTCTCTCCGTGGCGGCGGCATGCTCTTCGTCAAAGTACCAGAACGCCTCTTTTGGATCGCCCTTGTACTGGCCGACAGGGCCGGGCTGTGCGGTTGGCGCAAGGCCGCGGCGCCAGCGCTGGACAAGCCAGCCTTGTCTGGTGGGATCGACAGCCCTGAGTTTGACCGACCCGTCGCCCGACACGGTGTCGGGCAATCGATACTGCGCAGCCTTTTTGAGGTAAAGGGCAAGATACTCCACCTTTTCCTCACTCACATCAAAGTGACCTGCGCCGGGCTCGGCAAACATACTCAGCGCTGTTTGGGGATGTTCCGCTCGCTGACGGAGGCCAATGTCCGCTCGCCAGTCCGCGCCTTCAAATTCTCCCACACACACCAGGCCCGGAACGTTATCCACGTTACGGCCCTCCCAGGGAGGCGTATTCTGATCCACATAGTAAGGCCACTGGCCGCTCACGGATATGATCGCAGCAGTGCGTTCCGGCGCCCAGGCGGCAAAGTTCCACGGGTAACTTCCTGCGGCGGAGTGTCCCAGCGGGATGACCGGGGCGTTGGCGATTTCGGAGTAGCCGGACTCGACGGCGAGCGCCTTCATGACGGAGGTGAAACGCTCGCCGCTGCCCTTGTCGAAACGGAAAAACATGTCGGCGGGCGGCGTTGTCCACACTACGGCAAACTGGAGCTCAGCCAGTGCGGCGCGGAACCGGGGATGCTCGAAAATGGGCTCCTCCTGCATGTTATGATGGCCGACCACCACGGCTCGCACGTGAGTGCAACCGGGAGGAATCCAGAGGTAAGAACGAGGAACGCCTTTCGTCTCGGATGAAACGACGCCTTCCACAGGGACCGACCACTGCCATTCGGCCGCACTGGTGGCGGTCACGTTCCATGCCAATACCGTCAGCATCACGACGGTGGCAATGCGCAGGGCCCCCGGTGCAGCGCGCCACGACGCCGGCCTGGGGCGGATTCCTGCAGAGCGAAAGGCTTTATGGTGGAGATGGAGGAATGGGAAAGTAATCATGGAGAGAGGGGCGTGCTGAAACGAAGTTATTGCATGCGTTACCGGCTTCGCAATACAGCCACGGGTTACACAATTAATCGGCAGGAAGAGAGCCGGGGATGAAAACGGAGCGCCGCTGTTTGTCATGCGCATGACTAAAAAAGAGCATGCGCCGAATCTTGAGCGACGATAGTTTTATTTGCATGCGCAATCCACAGTTGTGAAGGTGCAGCAAAGTCCGCCGACCTGACTTCCCGGATATCCCCTGCCCCATCACCGTAGTTCAGAGCAAAAGATGTCGCCCACAACGTGGCTGAAGGAAACGCGACTACAGGGAAAAGAGGCGCGGCTACCACTTTTGACATTCGAGCGGGCGACGAACCGTTTCGCTGAGGCGCGCAATCCATTTTACCAGATGACCAGCCAGCTATTTCTCTCCACTCCCTGAGTTTATGAAATACAGACCTTTTGCGCTTCGTACTGTTACGAGTCCCCGCAGCCGCACGCGCTCATGGTGCAGCCCCCGTCAGGCGCACGTTTTGCTGAGTCGCTCCACAGAGGCAAAAAAGGGTGTCGCCCTTGTTGTCGTCCTGCTGTTTGTGGTGTTGCTCAGCGGCATTGTGCTGGCGTTCTTTGCGCGATCCCTGAGCAGCCGCAAAATCTCGGAAACAAATGCGGACCGCATCAAGACCGAGCTGTTTGCCAACGGCACTGTCGAATCCATCGTGGGCGACCTTCGGCAGGAAATCGTGGACGGTTCGGCAACCCCCGCCTCGTTTGCGGATGGAACCCAGTTGTATGTGCCAAGCGGGTCCACCAATATGGTGCCTCAGCGGATCGGAACAGCGGACACACTGCCCAACCTTGTCAAACGCAGTGCGTCAGGGGTCCCCGTGTTCACGCTTGCGTCGGGAGCAGGACCAGCACGAGCATCCTCTGTTTCCACCGAGACAGAATCGCTCAATGGGCGTGTCATGACGGCGTCCCGATGGAACAAGGCGTATCTGCTACCAAAGCTGGATCCAGCCAGCAGTACATCGGCAACGCCGATCGCAGATTTCACTTCTCCGGACTGGATCTACGTATCGCGCGACGGCTCCAATCCCCTTTCATGGAACGCAAACCTCTCGATTAAGGGCAGTAATGCGGTGCTGGGACGGTACGCGTACTGCATATACGACGAAGGCGGGCTGCTGAATGCCAATGTGGCCGGCTTCCCCTCGGGTTCAAATGGCATGTCCGAGGAACAAAAGTCCCTGAAGGGCGGGGTTCCCCTGGCCGACCTTACCGAAATTCTCGGTGGCAATACCGGCGGCGCGGGCTTTTCTCCAACGAGGGCGGGCGAAATCGTCAACCAGCTCCTCGGGTGGCGTAACTACGCAACGCTTCAGCCGACGGGTACGCTGCCCAATTTTGTCCTTACATCCGGCGCCGGCGATTCGTATCACCGATATGTTTCATCCCAGAGCAAGGGTTTTCTCAAAGCGGGCAACACCTCCCTTTATAATGCGCAATCCGACAGAGCCTTTGCCAGCAGGCAGGAGCTGATGAAGTTTTTGCTCCAGGGCCTTGCCGTAGATTCGGGCGAAAGAGCAAAGTTCCAGAGCGCGCTGCAGTACCTGGGCACATTCTCGCGCGATCTTGATCAGCCCTCGTACATTCCCGCGCCAGGCCGCCCCAAAGTCAAAGCGTCGCAGATGGCCGGGGGCAACAACATGCAGGGAGGCGACGACGTGGTGAATCCGTCGTTCCTGAGCGCGCGAGTCGCCGGCACCTTTACCCGCAACGACGGCACAACGGCCACCGAGGGCGAGCCCCTGGTGAAGAAGCGCTTTGCGCTGGCCCGCCTGGCGTGGATCACCTACGCCGGCCCCAGCGCGGATCGCTCCAACCTTGCTTCTCCCAGCCCGGCAGTGGGCGGCGCGGACTATGATTTGTGGCTGCTGAAAAACAAGTACGGCGTTACGGAGGAGTTTCTGCGCCAGGGCACGGAGGCCAATATTCACAAGTACTTCGGCCTGAGCTGGGTGACTGATCCGGACAATCCTTCCTCAAGGCTTTGGGTGTACAGCCACGAGGGCACAACACCTCTCACGGCGGCATCTGCTGCTCCCGTCGCCGCAATCCGCACACTCACCGGGGGAACGAGGAACGTTACGGGCCGCGAGGCGGACTTTTTTGAGCTGCTGAAAGCGTCGGTGCACGCGGGTTCCATGGCCAAGGCCTACACGGGTACCGCGGATACCGGCGCTACCTTCAGCACGGCGTGGCGACCCCGTGTTTATGCAGCTACACGAGACGCCGACTTTGACGCGGCGGTCATTCAGCTGGGGGCAAATATCCTTTCGCAGTCCTCCACATCGGGCTTTCCCGTCCGCATCATGTTCAACAACGGCTTGTTTGGCAGGATTCAGCAGTACCGCGGCGTGGCGGACCTGCCTTACTTTTACCGGGTGCGGGAGGGTAAACTGCTGGTGCGGCAGCCTGTTGTTACAGGAATTGCGGGTCCGGACGTCATGCAGAGCCTTCCCAACAGCACGCTGCCGGCTTCGGCTTTGACGGACCGCGGCCTCGCCATGGCCGTTCAGCAGCTCGAGATCTGGAATCCGCACGCCTGGAATTCCAGCCGGGGAGACACGCTTTTTCGACCGAAGGAGTTCCGCGTCATCGGGCTTACGCAGGATCCCAACGGCAACCCCACCACTCCTATTAATGTGGCAGGCGTGTTCAAGTATAACCCCGGCAACCACACCTTCGCGACAAATGACACCGTCCGTACGATCTCACCCGTTTCGCTGCAGAATGAGCAGCTGACAGCGGCAAATACGGAAATGCTCTTCGATATCAATACCAACTTCGACTACCTGTTTCGCGAGCCCGCTCTGCTGGTGAAGCCGGGGGTACCCACCAACAGCAATTTGCGGATTGGCAGTGGACATACGATCAAGACAACACTCGGCCTGGATTACATAACAACGCCGATTACCGGCGGCAACGGGGCCTTTGTCAGGATTGGGACGACCGATAACCTGAGGTACTTTGGCATGGTGATCGCAAAGAACCTGCCCGCTGCCTTTGCTGTTCAAAATCCGTCGGTCATTGTGCCAACCGGCATGAATTCCCTGATTGCGGGCGATGCCATCACCTACCGTGTGCAGTACAAGGACCCGAATGGAAACTGGGTTACGTATGATGAGAAATTCGCTCCCGTGCTTTGCGCCTCGGACTATGGTGCGTCGGGCGTCGGTAGCAACGGGGGCGATAACTCCACCAATACCTACACATGGGGATGGCAGACTTTTGGCAACGAGTGGGCAAGCACCAGCTTTGATCCCCGCACGGGGCGCTTTGGGATGCAATTCATGGGAAGAAACGGGAACAACAGCAATGCCACGTGGGACTTTCCCGTTTGCAAGCGAGATTATAACGCTCCGCTCAACAATGCCAGCCGCGCGGGGTGGAGCATTCCGTCGCCTGCCCCAGGTACGGCATGGGCATCCATTCAGCCCTACATGATTAACGCGGCCCACCAGATGTCGCTCTGGACGAATCGTCCGGATGAGCGTGCGGGCTTCCTCCTTTCCACGGATCAGTCCGGCTACCTGGGTGGCTGTAAGGGGTGGAAGACCGGCCCCAGCGTGGCCGGCTGGTATCCGGCGGGCACCAACGGCAGCCTTCCTGTCGGCGTTCTGTGCCAGAATAACCCTGCGATCAACAGTACCGTTCAACAGTGGCGCTTCCTTGTAGACGGGCAGGGCAATTCCACCGTAGGCTTGCGTGGCTTTGCTGATCCTGACGGCGTTATGCGCCGGGGCATGAGTGCGCACGTGCAGCTCCAGGGGCAGACGGCTCCCACAGGCAATCCCGCGATCAATAAACCGGCATCCGGCGCTGCCACCGGCCTGCCCATGCGCACCGCCTATCGATTCAACAGCAACGGAACCATCACGGACGCGGGGGACGCCGCGAGCCGGCCGATCATCCTCAACCGACCCTTCCGCAGCGTTGCGGAGTTAGGCTATGTGTTCAGCGGTACTCCCTGGCGCAATGTGGATTTCATCACGCCGGAGAGCGGAACAAGCGCCTTCCTGGATGTCTTTTGTATCGACGTTAACGACAATGAGGATGCGCTGACAGACGGGAAGATAAACCTGAATACCCGGCAGGCGCCCGTTTTGCGCGCCCTTCTCGTTAATGCCTATAAGGATACGTTCTCCCTTTCCTCCCTCATCACCCGCATCCAATCCAGCGGAAGCACGTCGGCGGATGCAATTGCGAGCGGGCTGATTTCTCGCACTACGGATACTTCCACCTCCGGAGCAGGGCCGTTGCAAAATGTGAGCGAGCTGGTGGGAAAATGGAATACGAGCCAGACCTTTGCAGGAGGAGCGGCACCGTTCAACATAGACGGCGGCGCTTCGTACACGGGCTTTAGCGGTACAACCACAACCGCTTCAGCTCCCCCCGCCACGCCCGCCAACCTTTCGTCTCTGCTCATGGCGGACAACTCCGCCAACGGATACACGGCCTGCGTTAACCAGCGCTACCGCGAGGCGGTAATCCGCACGCTCTCTGCCGGCGGCCAGACGCGTGTGTGGAATCTGATGATTGACGTGGTGGCCCAGACGGGTGTCTGTCCAGAGAATGCGACTGATCTCAGCAAGTTTACCGTCAAAGGCGAACAGCGTTACTGGGTGCATGTCGCCATAGACCGCTATACGGGCGCCATCCTTGATAAGCACATTGAAGTTGTAACCGAATAGCTCCCGCATCTTCTGATCCGCTCGTCCGATTCATCAAGATTGAGTACTGCTATGAAACCTTTCCCTTACTATAGCCTGCTGAACGCGCTGCTGGTGCTGATACCGGCGTTGCTGCTTGGCGCCGGTCAGTCGTACGGACAGCCCTCCAAGGCCCCCGAGTCCCTTGTCTCCTCGTCCCCTGCCGCGGAAAAACCTGCTTATCCTGGAGGGCAGAATTATCTGAAGCGGGCTCCATCATCCGCACAATGGTCCATCAAAGTGCAGTATCTCCCCGAATACGAGCAGGAAGCCAAGGTGGAAACCGAAGGTAAGGCGACGAAAGCGGCCGGTGAGCCTCCAACGCTTGAGGTACTAACCGTGACCAAAACCGGGGACACCATGCGCGTGGAGCGAGCGGGTACCTCCGGCAAGAAATGGACGACCTGGGTCGTGGGTCAGCTTCAGTTTCTTGTCTGGCCGGATGGCAGCCAGTGCGCGGAGCTCAATCTCACCAACAGTCTGGACGCCATAGACTTGTATTCTCACAATACCTCAATCTCGGACTTTCCAGGCCTGGAATGGGTTACGACCGCCAACTTCCGCACCATTGCAACATATGGTGACAAAAACTGCCTGGTCTACCAGGACCAACTGGTCTCCGCCCACGATGACTCTGGAAAGCCGATAGCTTTTTACACTGTAACCGCTTGTGTCGACGTGGAATCTCGCAAGCCGGTAGCCCTCCAGAAAGCGGGTATCGTCATGACATATGAGTGGAAAGAGGCGCCCGCCAGCGCTCTCGTCCTGCCACCCAACGTTCAGGCGCTGCTTAAAGAACGCGCCGCGGCGCTGCGCCAGCTGACGACCCAGTCGGTCAAGCCGTTCTGATGGTGTTGTTGTCCCCCACCCCTGGCTCTTGAAGAGCCTACCGTGTCTTCCGTCACATGCGTAACCGGAGCACGCATTGTCCTCTTCTGCCTCTTGTCGATCATCTTTGTACCTCCCTCCCATGCTATTCAAATCACACACTAAACTCGTCTGTGCCCTTGTTGCGTTCGTTACGGCCACAAGTGCGTTCGCCCAGTCCCCGTCATCTCCCGCTCCCGTGCATACGCTCCTGCCGTCGAAGGCTCCCGCTCCGGGGGGCAATACGCTTTGGTACAACAAGCCGGCTTCGGTGTGGGTGGAGGCGTTGCCTGTCGGAAACGGACGCCTTGGCGCCATGGTTTTCGGCGGTGTGGAGAAGGAGCGGCTTCAAATCAATGACATTACCGTATGGTCAGGCGGCCCGAGTCTCGACGCGGATCGTCCGGACGCGTACACCCGACTGGACGAAATTCGTAAGGTTATTCGCGAAGGCCGTTATGACGAAGCGGAGAAGCTCTGCAACGCGGTAATGACCTGCCGCGCCAATTATGACGTCAGCAAGTTCCAGACTCTGGGCGATGTGACCCAGACTTTTGTCCTGCCTGAAGGCGAGATCACCGATTACCGTCGCTCGCTTGATATCGAGCGCGCCATCACAACAACGGAGTTCACCGCCGGAGGAACGCGATTCCGCCGAGAGGTGCTGTGCAGCGCGCCAGATCAGGCCCTGGTGCAGCGCATTACCGCGGATAAACCCGGAGCCATCAGCCTGGAAATGGACCTTACCCGCCCCGAAGGCGCGCAGACCGAGAGCATCGCAGAGAACGAGCTGGTGATGAACGGCAAAACCAAGGGCGACAAACTTGCCTACACCGTGCGCGCCCGCCTCCTCTCCCGCGATGGCGTTGTGCGCAGTGCAAACGGTAAAATCACCGTGCAGGGCTCCACCGAGGTCACTCTGTGTCTCACCGCGCAGACCAGCTATGTGATGGACTACGCCCGGGGCTACGAAGGCGCCGACATGTCTGTGGCGCAAATGAATATGGCCTCCGCTTCCGCCAAACCGTACGAAACGCTCCGTAGCGCGCACATTGCCGATTATGAGCGCTATTACCGGCGCGTTTCTCTTGACGTTGGCACGAGCGCCGCCACGCAACTTCCTACGGATGAACGACTTGTCGCGTTCAGCAAGTCGGACTTCAAGTCGGACCCGGCTCTCTCCGCGCTCTTCTTCCAGTTCGGCCGCTATCTGCTCATCTCATGCAGCCGGCCGGAGAGCCCCGTGCCCGCCAATCTCCAGGGCCTCTGGGCCGATACGCTGAGCACACCGTGGAACGGCGACTACACGATCAACATCAACTTCCAGATGAATTACTGGCCGGCGGAGGTTACCGGGCTGAGCGAGATGCACGAGCCCATGCTGCGCCACATCCAGAGTCTCGCAGATCCCGGAGCCAAAACCGCCAAAGCCTACTTTGGGCCCAATACGCCCGGATGGGTTACCGCGGCCAAAAGCAATGTGTGGGGCTGGACAAGCCCCGGCGCCAAGCTGCCCTGGGGCGTGTGGTTCGGCTCCAACGGCTGGCTGTGCCAGCATTTGTGGGAGCGGTACGCCTTTACCCGCAACGCAGATGATCTGCGCCGCGCCTACCCCACGATGAAAGGCGCCTGCGAATTCTGGCTGTCGCAACTGGTGGAAGGCACGGACGGGAAGCTCATTACCTCTCCCAGCTCATCGCCCGAGGCCTCCTTCTGGACGGACAGCGGCATGCGCTCCAGTGTCTGCGAAGGTGCTGAGATGGAAAAGGCCATCGTATGGGACCTGTTCGACAACACCATCCTCGCCTCCACGGCGTTGGGTACGGACTCCGACTTCCGGGCCCGGCTTATCGCCGCGCGCGACCGCATCCGCCCTCCGCAGATTGGCAAGGCAGGCCAGTTGATGGAGTGGGGCGGCGACTGGGACGCGAACTCCCGCGATATGCACCACCGCCACGTTTCTCACCTTTACGGCCTGCATCCGGGCAGGCAGATCACCGCGCTGGGTACACCGGAGCTGGCCAACGCCTGCCGCAAAACGCTGGAGATGCGCTCCGACAACGGCACAGGATGGAGCAAGGCGTGGAAGATCAACTTCTGGGCGCGCCTGCGCGACGGCAACCACGCCTATAAGATCATCGCGGAGCAACTCCGCCCCACGTCGCAGCTGAAGGTTGTGATGACGGACGGTGGAACTTATCCCAACCTTTTCGACGCTCACCCGCCTTTCCAGATTGACGGTAACTTTGGAGCTACTTCCGGCATCACGGAGATGCTGCTGCAAAGCCACGAGCTCTATCGCACCATACCGGACCAGGCCCTTCCGAAAACACCTCTGGCCGTGGATCGCTATGTCATCGACCTTCTGCCCGCCCTGCCGGATGCGTGGCCCTCGGGCACCGTTACCGGACTGCGTGCCCGCGGCGGTGTGGAGGTCTCAAACCTCACCTGGAAGGACGGTAAACTGGTCAAGGCCACTCTCCAGGCTTTGGCCGATACCAGCTTCAAAGTCCGCTACGGCGGCAAAGTCGTCGAACTGACGCTGAAAAACGGCAAGACAGTAACGCTCGACGCCGCGCTCAATCCCCTGCCCTGAACCCTGACGATGACTCACAGGCAGAAGTAACAAGCCTGCGTGTCGGATTAAACCCTGTAGATACAAGCCGTCAATCATGATCCATCCGTTTGGTAAGACCCTCGCCGGGCCCTTGAAGCCGTTCCTACTTGCCGCAGCGTTTGCCCACCTCAATGCCTTGGCCCTGTTTGCTGCCCCGGCCGCGCCCGAGCCCACAGGGCTGAGTGAGCAAGGACAGTTTGTCCTGGTGGCGGGGGCTCCTGTGGGGGAAGGCTTTTCGTACACAAAACTTCAGCACGGCGTGCAGATCCGCCTCAACGGAATCACCCGGAACGTGATCTTTTACGGTCCGTCCACCGTGCGCGTTAACACCAACCTTGGCGAAGCGTTTACCGAGCAGCCCAGCCTGGTGGTGGTGAAAAAGCCTGCCGCGGTGCCGTTCAGGCTGGATGACCAGCCGGACCAGCTCTCCATCGTCTCAGATCAGGTTCGGCTGATTGTCGACAAAAAGTCCGGTGCTCTCACCTTTCTCGACTCCGCCGGCAAGGAGCTGACGCGGGAGCGCCCGCTGGCGCCGGCAGATATCCGGAAGGTAACGATCTCCGATGCCCCTACATACGAAATCCGCCAGGGTTTCGTTATGTCGCCGGATGAATCTCTGTACGGCCTGGGCCAGTGCGCCAATTTCATGGATTACCGCGGGCGCGAGGTGCTGCTGGTGCAGACCAACATCGGCATCATCATCCCCTTCATGGTCTCCACAAGGCGATATGGGATCATGTGGGACGTTTACTCCAAAATGACCTTCAAGGATGACTCCAGCGGCGCCGTCTTCTCGGCCGAAAGCGCGCCCGCCGGGGTGGACTACTACTTTATGGCCGGCGGCGGCAAGATGGACGGCGTCATTTCCGCCTATCGCCAGCTTACGGGCGAGGCGCCCATGTTTCCCAAAGCGGCCTTTGGGCTGTTTATGAGCAAGGAGCGCTACAAAACTCAGGAGCGCCTGCTGGAGGTAGTGCGCGCCTTCCGCCGCGACGGCTTCCCGCTCGATTACATCGTACAGGATTGGCAGTACTGGGGCGGCACCGACGGAACCTGGAGCGGCATGACATGGGACAAGCAGCGCTTCCCCGATCCTGCGGGCATGGCCAGGACGCTCCACGACGAGCTGCACGTCAAGCTGATGGTTTCAATCTGGCCCTCCGTGGGCAATGACACGGAACTGGCCCGCGAGCTGGACGCCAAAGGTCTGCGCTTCGAGCCGTTGCACTGGATCTCCAAAAAGGCGCGCATTTATGACGCCTTTAGCGCGGAAGGCCGCGAGATTTACTTCAAACACATCAAAAAAGGGCTGTTTGATGTCGGAGTGGACGCCCTCTGGATGGACGGAACGGAAGTCGAAGTCGGCGGGGCCTGCCACAACCCTGCGCACGTGGAGGCAGACATCAAGAAGCTCGGCAAAAACGCCATGGGCGACTTTACCCGGTACCTCAATCCCTACAGCCTGGTTACCACGCAGGGCACCTACGAGGGGCAGCGCGCCACCAGCAACAAACGCGTCTTTACGCTCACGCGCTCCGCATTCACCGGCCAACAACGGTATGGCGCCGTCTCCTGGTCCGGAGACACCACGGCGGGCTGGGACACGCTGCGCGCGCAGATTGTCGGCGGCATCAATGTGGCCATGGCGGGCCAGCCCTACTGGACACAGGATACCGGCGGCTTTTTTGTGCGCTACCCCGGCGGGGAGAAGAATCCAGAATACCGCGAGCTTCTCGCACGCTGGAACCAGTTTGCCATTTTCAATCCCATCTATCGCATTCACGGCACCAGCGTGGAGCGCGAGCCCTATATCTTCCGGGAAATGGCCCCGGACATTTACAAGTCGCTTCTGGACGCGGCGAAGCTGCGCTACCGGCTGCTGCCCTACATCTACAGCCTGGCATGGCAAAGCACCAGCAACGGCTACACCATGATGCGGGGCCTGCCCATGGACTTTCCGGACGATATGAAAAGTCGCAAGCTGACGGATGAGTTCATGTTCGGCCCCGCCTTCCTTGTTCAGACAATAACGCGGCCCATGTACTACGGTAAGGGTCCCGCAATGCCCCTCATTCCCCCCACAGCCCTGTTGACGCCGGATGGCAAGCCGGGCCTTGCCGGACAGTACTTCGAGGGCACAAACCTGGAGAAGCCTCTCGGAGCGGTTGTCGACGGCAAGATCGAACACACATGGCCGGGGCCGCCTCTGGCGGAGTTTCCCGGCGGGCTTAAGGGACCGAATCATTTCTCCGCGCGGTGGGAAGGCTCCATTGTGGCGGAAGAAGATGGCGAGCACGAGATTGGGATTGAAGCCGACGACGGCTACCGCCTCTGGCTCGACGGAAAACTGGTGGCCGAAGACTGGAAGGTTGCCGGCGCGCGCTATGCCGGCACCCGCGTCACGCTGGCCAAAGGTCAAAAACTGCCGGTCAAAATCGAGTACTTCCAGGGCACCGGCAATCGCCTCCTGCGCCTGAGCTGGCGCACGCCTTCAGCCTTTCGCGAAATCGCGAACACCAGGACAAACAACAGCATCGAGACATGGCTCCCGCCCGGCGCGGACTGGTACAACTTCTGGACCAACGAGCGAGTGACCGGAGGCGCCACGCAGAGCATGGACTGTCCGCTGGATCGCTTCCCCCTCTACGTCCGCGCAGGTTCCATCGTCCCTATGGGCCCGGACATTCAGTACGCCACGGAAAAGGCGGATGCTCCCTGGCAGATCCGGATCTACCCGGGCGCCAACGCCTCCTTCACCATTTATGAAGACGACAACGAGACATACGACTATGAAAAAGGCCAGTACGCCACCTACACCCTGGCCTGGGACGACGCCGCAAAAACACTGACCCTTAGCCCCCGCAAAGGCGCGTTTCCAGGAATGATTCCAGAGCGCGAACTCAACATCGTCCTCATCAAGCCCGGAGTAAAAGAACCCGCCCCCGCCACAACGATCAGATACTCCGGCCAGCGTGTTGTCGTAAAGCTGTGAACAGATTCAGGGCGACTTCTCCGCAGTTCTAACCCCGTGGATTCAGCTTTATGCATGGATTCCACGGGGGTCAGGTCTCCAAGAACGGTATCCGGACGTTTGAGAAAGGGCTTTGCCGAAGCATAGCGCTCTGAGAACGGCGGAGCCGTTCCATACCATAGCCTGGGGTTGCCCGCAGCATTCTGATGCGAGGACTACCCCGGGTAGGCAGGAATCAGGAACCCTACGCGAAGCGTTCTTCCGTTGGACCGTTCGCGCTCGTTCCTCGCGCGGGCCATGTTCAGAGCCACAGAGAATGCCTCGCATATGCAGTAATCGAGCGCGAGTGGATCGACATAAGAACGCTTCGCGTATTTTACCCGTTGATATCCGTTGATATCTGCTCCTCGAGTCCAGTTCGCGCAGTTGTCAGGCCATTCGAGCATGCATGGTTCAAATGCACAGTCAGGCCGGATCCTGATCAGCGAATCGCATTCACAAACAAATCGGGCCGGA
The DNA here is from genome assembly GCA_003054695.1 of Verrucomicrobia bacterium LW23. Lineage (GTDB taxonomy): Bacteria > Verrucomicrobiota > Verrucomicrobiia > Methylacidiphilales > UBA1321 > LW23. Next base: position 472,258 of record QAZA01000056.1, on the reverse strand, counting down.
CTCCTGGGAATCCGGCCCGACGGGGCTAGCTGATCTGAACTCTGAGCGCTGTGTTGTGGCAGCGCCGTGGGCTTACTTTTGCAGCGGGGCGGCATGCAGCGTTTGCGTGGCGCTGAAGCCGTAGCGTTTGGGGTTGTACATCTCCTCCACCTTGGCGCAGGGCGCGGTTACTGTGCCGGCGGCGCGCACGCGGGTGAGGTATTGGACGGTGTAGGTGCCGGGGTTCAGCAGGTCGTCGAAGAACAGCACGCGCTCGTCGCGGATCTCCTTGTTGCTGCCGCCCAGCTGGCTGATCAGCTTTACGCTGGCGCTGGTCTGCGCGGTGTCGAAGGACTCCTGCTGCGCCTCAAGGATGGCAGGCAGGGGATCGTCGATGGCCACGTAGCTGACCTTTTCCTTCACGTCGACGGTAAGCGTCACGCGGACGAGGTCGCCGGCGGTGAGGTTGCTGTCCGTCACGTCTTCAATCGCGCCGTTGTTGTTGATCTTCTCATACTTACGCCTGATGGCGTAGCCCTTGTCGATCGCCTCGCTGCTGGTCTGCTGCGGCCAAGCGTCCACGCGCACCTGCACAATCAGCTCGGCCTGGCTGGGATTCTTGAACGCCAGGTCCGGCGCCTTGCCCGTGGCCGTGAGCGGGTATTTGCGCTCGGCGGCCATTTCGCTTTCGTTCAGGTCCAGCGTCTCCACGGCGCCCTTGTTAAAGGACAGCGTAGGCTGGATGGCCAGGCCGGGGTTGGCCGACTTGGCGCGCTCGGCCATGGCCATCAGCGCCCACACGTTGCCCTGAGTGGTGCCCCAGTGGCCGCCTTCGCGCTGGCGAAGGAGTGTGTCTTCCAGCTCCGCGGGCTTGCGGCCGGCGGGGTCCAGAATCATCCAGGCGAGGAGCTGGATGGCTGTCTCGCGGGCGGGGGTGTAGAACCACGCGGGGGCGGGCTCGTCGGGCGAGGCGGTTTCGAGCAGCGTTTTGGCCATGTCGGGGTCGCCATTGCCGCGCAGGATGGTGAGGGCCAGCAGAGCGCGGTTTTCCTTGGAGAGGCGGTCGCGCATCTTGAAGAGCTTCTCCACGTAGGCGGGCTCGGGTTTGTCCAGCAGGGCCAGGGCGTAGAGGGACATGCAGTCCGCCTCAAAGTCGTCCTTGCCGGGGTTGTCCAGGCGGCCGCGCAGCTGGCCTTGCAGGTAGGCCACCAGCTTGTTCAGCTTTTCGTCCGGCACGTTAACGGTGCCTTTGCTTTTGGCAACGGCCAGCGTCATGCCGCCGTACGCGCTGCCCCAGTACAGGGGCTGCGAGGCGCCGGGCCAGTAGCCCAGGCCGCCGTTATCATGCTGCATGCTGAACAGGCGGTTGATGCCGGCGGTGATGTTGCGCTGAATCTCGCGAGGCGTGCGGCGCACCTGGGGCAGGGCGCTCTGGATGCCCTCGAACATCAGCCACGGCATCAGGCACGAGGAGGTCTGCTCCACGCAACCGTACGGGTAGTCCAGCAGGCGGTTCACGGCCTCGCCGGTCTCCGTAATGCGGCTGGTGGAGACAAGCACCGAGGCGGTGCCGTTGCTGGTGAGCAGATCGCTCTCGATGCCGGCCAGCAGGTTGACCTGACCCCCGCCAAGGCGGCGGCCCGCCACATCGCTGCGTTTGGGCAGCGGGTAGCCGATCTCCAGCGTGCTTTGCACGGCGTCCACCTCGCGGGTGCCGGAGGCGGTGCTGAGCCCAGCCTTCCACTGCCACTTGGCGCTGCCCACGCCGGCCACGTCGATGAGGAAGTCCACGGCCTTGCTCTCGCCGGCGGCCAGGTCGATCGTCTGCTTGAGCTGCGTGCCAGGGGCCGCAACCGCGGTCGGGTCCAGCTCCAGAATCACATCCGCCTTGCCGGGCAGGCCGGATTCATTAAGAACCACGGCGCGGGCAATAATCTTGTCGCCCACATTGGCAAAGCGGGGCAGGCTGGGCTGCACCATCAGCTTCTTCTTGATCTCAAAAGCGCTCTCGCCGGTGCCGAAGGCCGAGGCGGTGGTGTTGGCCACGGCCACGATGCGGTAGCGGGTCAGGCCGTCCGGGGCCTTGCAGTTGGCGCTCACCTTGCCGTTGGCGTCCGTAACCAGCCTGGCGTTCCAGTACGCGCAGGGCGGGAAGTTGTTGCGCAGCGGGCCATACTCGTCGCCGCCGCCGCCGATCACGTACCCCTTGTTAGAGTAACGCTGACCGCGCGGGTCGTCGGAGAACATGGACTGCAGCGTCAGCGCCGAGCGAATGCCGAGAGAGATCGGCTCGTAGAACTTCGCGAACGCGTCGGGATTCTCCGCGCTGGTCAGCTTCAGGATGCCTTCATCCACGGCGTATAGCGTTACCTCGGCATTGCGCACCGGGTTGCCTTTGAGGTCCGTAATGGTGGCGTTGAGCGTTACGTCCTGGCCGGGGCTGTAGACCTTGCTGCCGGGTTCCACGACGACATTTAGCTTGCCGCTCTGCTTCTCCACATTAAGCTGCACGTAGCCGACGCGGTGGTCCGTCGCCTTGAACTGGCGCGGGCACTCGTCGCTGCCGCGGATGAGCAGCACGCTCACAAAGCAGTTCGGGCCGTCGGCGTCGGTCAGCGGCAGGCTGATGGACGCAGCGTTGGAGTCGATGGGCACCGCAATGGTGCGCAGCACCTTATGGCGCTCCACCGTCACGATGGCCGTGCCGGAGAAGGGCGCTTTGGCAAGCAACACGGCGGTGTCGCCGGGCTTGTAGCTCTTCTTATCGGCCACCAGGTCCAGCTTGGCTATGTCGTTGTAATCCCACGCCATGGTTTCCTCGCCATACACGTAGAAGCCGGTGCGGGTGAAGACGCGGTTGCCCTTGTCGTCCTTGCTCTCAATATCGATGTAGTGCAGGCCGGCCTTCTCCGTCTTCACGCTCAGCAGGGTGGGCGTGGTTTCGGGGTCACGGCCGCTGTCGGTCGGGGCCGCCAGGGTGGCGGTCGACTCGGAGATATCCGTAACGGTGCGCTCCGTCTCGTAGGTGGCCGCGTTGCCGGCGCCTTCCTTGCGCACGGGGTTGTAGTCCACGCGGCGCAGTGTCACTTTGGCTTCCAGCGGCTTGCCCCACAGGGAGCCATCCGTTTTCACAGCCACGGCTTTGATCGGCACCTCCTGCCCGGCGCGGAACACCCGGTTAAGGCTGGCCACACCCAGGTAGAACTCCGAGGCATGCACGGTAAGCTCGCGGTTGCTGGAGACGGTTTGCTGGTTGATGTCCGTAACCTCCGCCGTAATCGTGGCCGTGCGCGGCGCGGGGAACGCCTTGTTGGTTGTCAGGTCCAACACGATGTCGAAGTTGCCCTTGTTATCCAGCACGCCTTCGCCATCGCTGCCGGCGTAGCCGTTGTTGTCCGCAATATTCTCGTCGTCGCGGCCGCGGCTGTAGCCGATAAACACGAACGGATCGAAGCCTTCCGGCGTAAAGGTGCCGTCATAGCCGCTCCAGGAGAACTTCACCTTCGCGCCGTCCAGCGGGCGGCCCATCAGGTAGTTGCCGTGGATGGGGAACGTGTACTCGCCGGGGGCGGGCACAGAGGCGGGCACGGTAATCTTCGTCTCGAAGGCAATCGGCTCAAACTCGAGAGTCTGGATGCCGTGGTCAAAGGTGTCGTCGCCCATGGTGGCGGTGATGTTGAACCACGAGACCTTCTCCTCCGGCAGGGTAAAGTTCAGGTCAAACGTGCCAAACTCCGACAGCGTCGCCTCGTGCTCAAACACGGAGTTGCTGTCGCCGTCCGTTACGCTGATCATCACTTTCTCGCCCTTGGGCACGGCGATGTCATCGCCATCCTGGCGGCGGAAAATGCCCTTCAGGTACACGGTGTTGCCGGGGCGATACACCGGGCGCTCCGTAAAGAGATAGCCCTTGAGTTTGGCCGTGCTGGTGGTGCCTTCTTCGTCCCAGTAGATGGGCAGGTCAAAGCGCCAGCGGGCCACCTCATTGCTGTCGCCCATTTCGGCGGCAAACAGATCGGCGTCCTTCTCGGCCAGGATCCAGAAGTTGGGTTCCGGCTCGTCGGAGTTGGCGGCGTTGGTGTTGGTATCCGTATTGCCGGCGCCGGGTTTGTCGCTGGGCAGGGGCTTGGGCAGCGTGGCCCAGCCGTCCTGGCCCGTGGTGCCGGATTTAAGGAACTTATTGGTGTGCGTGGCGGTGCTGATTTTAACGCCCTGCAGCGGCTTGCCGGTGGCCAGGGAGAAGGCAAACACGCGCAGGTTCTTGCCTTCCTCCTCCTTCCAGTACAGGCCGATATCCGTAAGCTGCACCAGCGCCTGCACGCCGCGGCCCTTGCTCTGGGCCATCATGTACACCGCGCCGGTTTTGGTGCCGGCTGTGGAGAGGATGTCGTCCCACGCAAAGGTGGTTTCGGTGAACTTGTCTTCCTCGCCCCCGGGCAGCACATCCTTGGTAAACACCGGCTTGCCCTGGATCTCCGCAAAGTCGATCGGCACGCGCGATTCGCCCGCGCCGGCATACTTGGTTTCGTAACGCGCAAACGTCTTGATGATGTTGTTGCGATCCAGCAGGCGCGCCTTAAGGGTGTACTCCGGCGAGTTAATGCTTTTAAGCATAAACTTGCGAGAGCCCGAGGCGTTCTGCGTCGTCGAGAAAAATGGCAGCACCAGCGCCTCGTCAATCGGCGTCAGCTTCACGTCCTTCGACGTATCGGCAGCCAGCTTCAGGTTCTCATCGCTCACTACGCCGGCCTTTACCTTGACAGTGTAGTCCGTGCGCAGCTCGAACTTGCCTTGCAGCACAGCGCCGTTATCCAGCGGCACTACCTTAAAGTCGGCAGGCTGCGGGCTCACGCTCAGGTACTCCGCGATGGGGAAGTCCTTCTGCAGCGACTTGTTGAACATCACCACAATGCGGCGGCCGTCGTCGATGTCGTTGACGCCGTAGATGCTGCTCGGCTGCATCGGCTTAAGCACGCCCAGCACAAACTCCGCGGGCTCGGGAAGTTTGGCGCCGCTGGCGGACTCCGTATCGGCCTTGATAACCACCGACCAGATGCCCGGCTTGAGGGGCTCCGCCGGCGTTACCGTCACCTGGTTAGGCAGCGCAAAGTCTGGCTGCGCGGACGAGGTCTCCACCGGGAAGAACTTGCTGCGCGAGCGGTTTTTGACGACATAGAAACGCTCCGCCCAGGGCAGCAGCTCCGGCTTCGTGCGGCGATACCCCGCCTGGTACTTGTACACCATCGTCGACTTGACGACCGCCGGTACGGACTCCCCCGTGGTGCTCTGGAAAACGATGGCTTTGGAGAGCCCGCCCAGGTCCACTTCATCATTAAACATGATGTCGGCCGTCGGCTTTACCGTCAACTGCGGCAGCTTTTCGGGATCCACCTTCTTGTCGCGAAACGCGCGGAACGACGGGGTGACGTAGGTATACTTCAGCTCCGGCAGCGTGCCGCGCTTTTCCGCGGGCTTGACGCCGGGGGCCAGCGAGACGGTGTACTCGGTGCCGAGTTTGGTGGGCTCGCCAGGGGTAAATTCACCTTCGCTGCGCGTCTTCCACTGCCACGTACCGGAGAGCGCCGGCGAAAAGACGACCGGGCTTTCGGCCTCAAAGCCCACTTCCTCGCCCTTAACCATGGCGACGGGGAACTTGAACACGAAGCCGGCGACGGGCGAATTCTCCGCCGTCAGCCGCACGGTAATTTCCGGGCCCGGCTTCTCGGCCTTGGCGGCCGGTTTGGCTTCCTTTTTGGGGCCCGGCCCCAGGCGCTTCGTCTCCTGGGCCTGGAGGCTGGATACAGGGCAAAGCGTGGCGGCGGCCAGCATGGAGCCAAGGAGCAGAGTGCCCATCTGGCGCATCAGCCTTCGGCGGGCTGACTCTGAACGTTGCGTTTTCATAAAGGTGTTTTGTATTAACATTACTTGCCATTGCGGCACAGATGCTGAAGCGGAGGTGTATAGCTAATGCATCACGCTACGCACTTTATCTGCGTCGATATGTAAAAATGCAGGTAGAAAGGAGACAGCCCGTGCAGGCCCGAAATCCGAAGCGCGGAAGATGCTCGTTATGAAGCCTTCACGCCCGGATTGCAAGGGGATTGGGATGGCGAAAATCGCGTTGCGCGTAAGTAATGGTTATTCCCGCCTTGCTGCTCTTTATTTGAGTTCGCGAAGATGACTGCTTTCTTACATTTATCGCGCAGGATGGGAAAGGAACCGCCGAGGCGACGCCCGTCCACACCCCACGCCGGTGGGTTGGATTGTCCCCTAGAAACGCACTGCGCCGCAATAGTTGCAGCATCGCTGCCGTCCTGATACATTCCGCCGCCATGGACGACCCACAGGCGCCCTCCACCCCCGCCGCCGCTTCCCCCGCCACCGGCCCCGCGAGTTCCGCCGGCCCCGGCTACTGGAACGCCTGGCTGGATCGCCCCGTGCTGCTGGCCGGCCTGGGCGCACTGCTGTTTATGCTGGCCCTGGAGATCTGGCGGCCCTACTTCTGCCTCACCGACGATAACCTCAACCACTCCCCGGTGCTGGTGGAGGAGGGGCGAAACATCTGGGCGGGACGCAATCCCTTTGTCAGCCAGTATTTGTATGAGGGGAATTTTGTGGTGACAAAAGAACTCCCCGTTCTGTACCAGGCTAACCCTGTTGCCCTGCTGGTGTCGGTCCTGCTGGTTCATACGCCGTTTCTTTATGCCATAATGGATGTGGTTACCACGATCTACTTTATTATCGCTGCCATGTGCACAGCGCTGCTTTATGTACGGCTAAAGCAAAAATATAACCTGGCGGTTACTAATGGGCTTATTGTCTATATCACATTAAGTGCCAATTTCTCTATCTATTCTTTAGTCATCGCGTCTTCCTGCAGCGTCTACGTCAATAATCAGTCCGGCCTGGCACTTATTCTCATAGGTGTAATTCATGACAACGTAAGGCGAGGCTTCCTGTGGACCGCTGCAGGCTTTGCCTGGATGTTTATGGCTGGCTACCCGGGCACGCTCATCTTTACCCTGGTATTGATGCCTTTCTTCCTTATCCCCTACTGCTATTACGAAAGGCGTTTTACCCCTTTGCTGAGCTTTTTTGCGGGTGGAATTCTCTCCCTGCTCATCGTATCCCCCTACATGTATTGGGTCGGCCTCGGTTTTGCTGAAACCAAACGCGTTGCCGCGCTAAGCACGGAGGAGGTTATCGCACTCAGCTTCCCGTTCCCCAGCAGCCTCGTCGCCTTCCTGATCGGCCTTGGCGATTGCCTCCTCTTTCAGCTCCACTACCAGTGGGCCGGTCTCGCACCCGAGTATTCCATGGCGCTTCCCTCCAGCTTTGCCGGTGTATTGTTATTCTGCTGCTGGCGGCCTGTTAAGCAGATTCCGGCAGCCGCATGGTGCTGCCTTCCTGTACTGGCCCTTACCTTTTTACTTACGGACAGGCCATTATGGTTTCAGGAGAACGTCATACGATACATTCCGCTGCTCAACGCGATGCGCTGGCCCCTTAAAGAGCTCATCTTCCTGATAGTCTTTGGCCACCTTTTTATTGTACTTACACTTCCCGTAGTAGCGCCCAAAAAGCTTCTCACACTCATTGTGATAGGCGTTGCTTTCTGGTGTCTTCCCCTTGTTACAAGCGGCCCGCCCTCTATCTCCTTTCGCGAGAATGACCTTAAAGCATTAACCACCGGCCAGGCCGACCGCTACTGGGCGGAGCTGAAGAAGAAGCTCCCCAAAGATGTTATCGTTGTGCCCGCATGTATGGATATAGGCAACGATTTCTGGAGTCTTCCGCAATCCAGCATTGCCAACTACTTCTTTGGTGCGCAGTTTGGTGTCGTCACTCCCTACTACTATAGCCCCCTGCGCCAAACCTATCAGAGACCGGAAGGCGGCACGTTCAGCGGCTTTGGCCACCATGCCCCGCTGCCCCCGCGCGTGGAGGATTTCCCCGACTGGATGAAGAAAGACGAAAGAATCCGCGTGTTGCGTGCGATTAGTCTGAAACCATTTCATGTGGAGCTGCTCAACCCCTCCCAGGGCACCACCGAGGATGTAACTCCGCTCTGGAACGAGGCCGCGCGGCCGTGATGGCTTGACTTTGCACGGAAGTTGCGTAAACTCCCCTACCATTGTCGAGTCAGGCGCGCGCTGCAGAGTTGCGCACTCCCTCACTTCACCGCCTGCGCTCCTGGTATGGATATGTATATGTGCAATTTCACGGGCTGGAAAGCGACTGCTGCCACGTGGAGCGCGGTTCTCGCTGCGTTTGCGCTTTTTGCCGCCGATGCGCGCGCGCAGCAACGCCCTCATGTCGTGGACGGCGTCGCCGCTGTGGTCAACAAACGCGTCATCACCTTCTCCGAAGTCCGCCGCCTCGTCGGCCCCGCCGAGCAGGCCGTGGCCCAGACCATGCAACCGGCGGAGGCGATGCAAAAGATTAAAGAGCTGCGCCTTGGCGCGCTTAACACGTTGATCGAGAAGCAGCTTATTATCGAAAGCTTCAACGAGATGGGCGCCTCCATCCCGGATAACATCATCGACGAACGCATTCGCAGCACCATCGTCGAGAAATTCGACGGCGACCGCATGGCCTTCGTTCGCACCCTGGCCGCCCAGGGTCTCTCGATCGAAAGTTACCGTACCGAAATCAAAAACACCTTCATCGTCGCCGCACTGGAGGCCCGCAACGTCCGCCAGTCCGTCCTCATCTCGCCCTACCGCATCGAGCAATATTACAGCGAGAACTTTAAGCAATACATGCAGGAGGATCAGGTCGACCTCCGCATCATCTTCATCTCCGCCAGCGCTTTTAAGGAGCGCCGCCTGAACGCCAAGGGCGTGGAGGAGGAATTTGACCCGCGTGAAGAGCAGATCCGCGCCATCTACGACCGCATTGTGCAGGGCGAGAGCTTTGAAGACATGGCCCGCGACTACTCAGAAGGCGTGATGCGCGACCGCGGCGGCCACATGGGCTGGACCAAGCGCGGCGACATCAGCCCCACCCTGGCCAACGTGGCCTTTAAATTGCGCCCGGGCGAGATGAGTAAAGTCATCAAAATTGCCGACACCGAAATGCCCGGCTACTACCTCCTCAAAGTCGACGAAGTCAAACGCGCCTCCGTACGCCCCTTGGCCGAAGTGCGCGACGAAATCGAAGGCGCCCTCATCCAGAACGAGCGCCTGCGCCTGCGCCAGGAGTGGCTCGACAGCCTGAAAGTAAAGGCGTACGTCAAGATGTTCTAACGCGGCTAAAGCACAGGTTTATACAGCATTCTGCGTTTCCTCTTGGCGATCTTTCCGCCCTTGGCGATAAAAATCTGTTCGATCGATGAATGTCGAGGGGGGGGGTGAAGCGCCAAGGACGGAAAGATCGCCAAGACTGAGACCAATTCGCATAAAGAGCAAATAACTTTGCGAATTGGTCTGAGGCGAGAAAATCTCACATGTCGACCCATCGGCCCGGTTATCTGGCCCTTTAACGGGGCCCTCGCGGCCCTGGCGTGGACGCAGTGGATTACGTGGAAGACGCGTCCATCTGGCGGATGCTGTCCCGCAGCGCGGCGGCGGCTTCGTAATCTTCGCGCGCAATCGCTTCCTCCAGCGCCTTCTCAAAGCGCAGGCGCTCGGTCAGCGGCTCCGGCATCGGGATGTTGAGCTTGGTCGTTGGCACGGCGCGCAGCAGCTTCTCGCGCCACTCCTCCAGGGAGCGGATTTCGCCGCTTTGAGGAATCAGTTCCTCGCGACGGTGCCGCCGGAAAAAGCCACGGATTTCGTCGATGCCTTCGTTGATCAGCGCTACCGCTGCGGTAACCTGTTGATCATCCAGGCAAACCTGGGCCTGTGCACGCGTGCGCAGATTGATGACATAGGCACGGAACTGTTGAAAGCTCCACGTCAGCATCGGATGCTCTGCGTGGTCCTCCACAAAATCAAACAGCGCCAGGTTACGCTGGGTGTCTCGAATGACCCGCTTCCAGTCGCGCAGGTGAAACAGCGCCACGTAGCGGTGATAATATTGCACCGCCTCCGCATGAAGCCGGCTGCAGTCCTCGTTATCCAGCTTAAACGTAAGTTCCTCTGTTTGACGCTCTTCGAACTCCTGCGCCTGGGCGCGAAAATGGTCCAGCAGCGAGTCGCGCCCCTCCACCTTCTGCCCGTCCGGGCGGCCGTCCAGCTCCATTTGCAGAACGCCGAGGTCCAGCCGAAGCTGCACCTTCTCCCGGCCATCAACGCCAGTGATCATGCGCGCAACAGTTTCGCCGGTGGTGTAATCCCATCCTTCAAGCAGGGGTGCCAGATCGTAATTCATCGGTATTAGAGCGGGAGCAGAGTGTATAAGCGTGGTCGCGGCGTGCGGCATACCGCGCGTCTCTACTACTATCGTCGGAGCAAAACGCCTAATGTAAAGGGGGCAATTTTTACCAACAATTCCGGGCCGAATGCGGCGACTATTACCCGGCAGTTTCGATATAGTGGGGAATTTACAGACGCCCGGTACAAAATGCAACTCTGTCTCAACCGGATGAAGGAAAAAAACTCCTGTGCTGCGGGGGCCCCATCCCCCGCAACCCGTTCCGGCAGGCGTCAGCTGAGCGTCACCAGGCTGTGCCCCGTCATCTCCGCCGGCTGGGGGATGCCCAGCAAATAGAGCAGCGTGGGCGCCACGTCCGCCAGAATACCGTCCTCCAGCGTTGCCTTCGGGGCATCCGCGGCCACGTAGATGAAGTGCACCAGGTTGGTGGTGTGGGCCGTGTGCGGCGTGCCGTCGGGCGCGATCATGCGCTCGCAGTTGCCGTGGTCGGCGGTCACCAGCACTTTGCCGCCCATGGCCAGAATCTTCTCCACCACACGTTTAAGGCAGGCGTCGATGGTCTCGACCGCCTCAATTGCCGCGGGGAGGATGCCGGTGTGACCCACCATATCGGGGTTGGCAAAGTTGAGAACAAGCAGGTCGTATTCACCTGTATCCAGCCTTCGCAACACCTCGTCGGTCAGTTGCGGTGCGCTCATGCTCGGCTGCAGGTCGTACGTCGCCACCTTGGGGCTGGGGATGACCTCGCGGTCCTCGCCGGTGTTCGGGGTTTCCTCGCCGCCGTTAAAAAAGTAGGTCACGTGCGGATATTTTTCCGTCTCGGCCATGCGAAGCTGCGTCTTGCCGGCGGCGGCCACCACCTCGCCCAGCAAATGCTTCATGCTTTGCGGCTGGTAGAGCATTGGCACACCGTACGTCGCATCATATTCCGTCATCGTAACATACGTAACGGCAGGGTGATACGAACGATCGAAGTGCGGCCAGTCGGCCGCCAGCAGGGGACGGCTCAACTGCCGGGCGCGGTCGGAGCGAAAGTTGAAAAACAGGATGCCGTCGCCGTCGACGATCAGCGGCCGCGGCTCCTTGACAAACACCGCCGGCGGCATAAACTCATCCGTCTTACCTGCTGCGTAACAGGACTTTACGTAGGCCACAGGGTCGTCCGAAGGCGTGCCTTCGCCCTTAAACACCAGGTTCCAGGCCAGCGACGTGCGCTCCCAGCGCTGATCGCGATCCATCGCATAATAGCGGCCCACCATCGTCGCCAGCACGCCCACGCCAATCTCTTGGATCCTGGCCAGCAGCGCCTCCACATAGCCGGCGCCTCCCTGCGGCGGCGTATCGCGGCCATCCATAAAGGCGTGCACGTAAACGTGTTGCACCCCGTACTCCTTCGCGGCCTGCAGTAACGCGTACAGGTGATTCTGGTGCGAGTGCACGCCGCCGTCCGACAGCAAACCCCACAGGTGCAACGCTTTACCGCTAGCCTTCAGCTTATTCAGCAGATTCACAAGCACCGGGTTGGACGAAAAGCGGCCTTCCGCAATATCCAGGTTAATGCGCGTAAGGTCTTGATACACAATGCGTCCCGCACCCAGATTAAGGTGGCCCACCTCGCTGTTGCCCATCTGTCCGTCCGGCAGGCCCACGTCCAGCCCGCTCGCACTCAGGCGGCTTTGCGGGTAGGTGGCAAAAAGGTGATCATGGAAGGGAAGCCTGGCAAGAAGAGGGGCGTTGCCTTCTATTTCGGCTGCGGCCTGCCCCTGGGGGCTAATGCCCCAACCGTCGCGGATAATGAGTGCCACCGGGTGTTTCATACCCAACGTTATGGCCAAGCGCCCACGCCTTGGCAAGCGCTTCCCGATGCAGATGCGCTCCGGAAATCGTGCGATTCACCTGGCTTATTGTACAGATGTTATAAAGAAAATGGTCTGCACTAAGGCGAGATATTTCCTTTTCCTTTCCACTAAATCCACCCATTATGTTCACATGTGCGCCTCGCGCCTTCTGACGTACTGGATAGCCTTGTGGATCACCGCGGTAGCCACATGCAGCTCAGCCGATAAGCTGCGTGTGACAGGATTTGAAAGCGACGAATCCGGCTCTTTTCGCTTGGGCGATATCTTCTTCCACATCAAACACTTCGATAGTCACTGGAAAGGCGTGGACCAGGCCGCACTGCAAGCCGCGCCCGGCTTCCCCCGTGGTACCGGTGGCGACGTATGGGAGACGCAAGGCAAACTTCCCGTAGCTGGGGGAGCCGAGCCCCTGCAGTTGGCGCAGCGCCTTAAGCGCTTGGACGACAACGGGTTGCGCGTTAACTACCTGGTAACCCACGCCCGCGGCATCCCCACCCGCGCCCTGGGCCTCAGCCTGGAGATTCCCCTGCAACTTGGTGTGGGACAAGCCGTTATGCTGGACGCCGATGCCGTCCGCCTCCCGGCCGAGTTCCGCGACCTGGTCCTGGCCGAAGCCCCGCGAGTGCGTACACTGCGCCTGCCCGGTCGGCGCTGCGACGTCATCATCACCGCCGACCCCGGCACGGCGTTCAGTGTACTGATTCAGGACGAGCGCAAGTTCGAAGGGACCCACTTTACGGTGCGGCTCCAGTTCTTTCCCGCTGCGGAAGTGCTTACCAAAGCGGGGCTTACAGCTACGGTTCGACGCATCTTTAACGGCAGCCAGCCCGTCTCGCTCAAGGCCGCGGCCAACCGGGGCTTTCGCGACGATCTTGCGGGCGACCGCAGCGGCGGCTGGACGGATCAGGGCCCCGACAATGATATGTCGCCCCTGAAGCCCGGGCCCCTGACAGCCGCCGGCGTCGATTTCGAGATACTGGACGCCACCGCCAACGGAGGCAATGGCGCCGTGGTTCTCGGGCGCGCCGAGCAGTCGGAACTACCTCGCAGCGTGACGGTTACAACGCGAGCGACCGCCCCCTCCGGATACCTCTACCTGCTCCACGCCACCGCCGGAAGCCCCCCCAACGGCATGCCTGTGGGAACAGTGCGCGTGCGCTATGCCGATGGCTCGGGCGAAGCCTTCCCCGTTATTGCCGGGCGCGACGTAAGTGACTGGTGGAAGCTGGATTCCAAAGAAAACGCAAGGGTCGGCTGGGCCGGCGAGAACGGCAGCGCAATCGTCGGCCTCTACGTATCCCGCTTCACGCTCTCCAAAAAGCCCGTTCTGGATTTCACGCTGGAGGGCTCCGGCCAGGCGGCGTGGATGATCGCCGCCCTCAGCACCTCCGCCGAGGAGATCCGCACCCTCTCCATGCCCGTGCACGTGGGCGCCAATGGCGACTGGGTGCCGCACCAGCACGCCATCGATATCCTGCCGGGAAGCGTCTTCGATTTCTCCTCACTGACCGAGGCGCCGGCGGGAAAATTCGGCCCGATTGTGGCAACTTCGGACGGGCATTTCGAGTTTCGCGGGCGCCCCGGCAACCGCGTCCGCTTTTGGGGTGTAAACCTTTGCTTTACAGCCAATTACCTCGATCGCAAGGAAGCTGACGCGCTGGCGGAGAGGCTGAAGCGCAGTGGCTACAACGCGGTGCGTTTTCATCACTTTGACGGAGAGTTAATCCGACCCGGCAACCCGTCCTGGGAGGTGGACGCCAACAAGCTGGACCGGCTGGACTACCTGTTTGCGGCGCTGAAAAAGCGGGGCATTTACATCAATATCGACCTCTATACGTTCCGCACCTTTAGTGACGAAGAGTTCAAAAGCTTCGGTCATGGCTCGGACGACCCGGAAATCACCGATCGCCGTGCCTGGTTCAAGTGGATCCTGCCCATCTCCGCAAAAGCACATGAATCCTGGTGTAAATTCGCAAAAAGGCTTCTGTCGCACCGGAATCCGTATACCGGCATGACTTGGGCCGAAGACCCTGCCCTTATCGGCATCTGCCCCGTCAACGAGGATACCATCACCATGCAGTCCGAGCGCGAGCCGATGCTTGCCGCCTACGAAAAGCTGCTGCCCGCCTGGAAGGAGGCCAACCCGCGGCTGCCGAAGATGACGCCGGAGGAAGAGCTGAATCTTTTTCTGCAAGTTAAACAGCAGGAAAGCGATACGCGGATGCGCGACTACCTGAAGAGCCTTGGCGTGCAGGCGCTGATCACCGGCACCAATTTTGGCTGCAACATAACGCAAGTGCCTCTGCGCGAGAGATATGACTACGTGGATGATCACGCGTACCAGGATCACCCCAGCTTCCCCAAAAATCCGTGGGCGCTACCCTACACCTTCCGGCAGGGGGATGCGGTAAAGCTTCTCGCCAACGTGCCGCGCAGCATGTTTGCCAGCCGCATTTTAGGTAAACCCTTCACTTGCACCGAGTTTAACTACGTGCAGCCCAACAAGTTCCGTGCCCAGGGCATGATGCTGATGCCTGCATATGCCGGGCTTCAGGATTGGGACGCGATGTATAACTTCGAGTACTCCTCGGATGCCGCCAACATGTTTACTCCGGCCGCCGCCGCGGGCTTCTCGATTGTTACCGACCCGATCAGCCTACTTGCGGATCGCGTTGGCGCCCTGATGTTTAGGCGCGGAGACGTTATGCCGGCCCCCAGCTCCGTCGTCTTTGCCGCGGACGGACCCGGCGCGCTGGGCCGCGAGAAAGGGCGCTGGCCGGCCTTCCCCGCCGACTTCACGCACCTGGGCCTGATCACGCGCATCGGCGCCATGTGGCAAAGCGCGGAGGAATTCTTGCCCGGCGAAACCATCGGCGTGGTGCGCGAAGATATCTCCGGCGGCCTTAACATGTTGGACGGCAAGGGGAAGCAGCTGAAGGCCATGCTCAGAAAGAATCGGGTCGTCGCCATCGTTTCCAATCCGTCCGGGGACGCCGAAAGCGAGGCTCCGGAAGACGGAAACGGTATCTACACGAGCGGCTCCACACTAGTGGAACGCGTTGTGCAGGAGAGACTTAAGGAGCCGGCACGGATCGATACGGCCACACGGCGATTTGTCAGCGAGACCGGCGAGATTGAGCTGACCGGCCATACCGGTGCCTTCCGCGTCGCAACCCCCCTGACGGAGGGGTTTGTCGTGCACTCCGGACAGGTTTTGCGCGGGCAGCGGGTGACGGTGCGAAACGGCGAAGTCTTTGGCTCCGTGGTAGTTACATCGGTGGATGGGGCTCCGCTTGAGTTCAGCCAGCGCCTCCTCGTCGTCCACCTTACCAACAGCATGAATACCGGCATGAGCTTTGCCGACGAAGATCTCCGCCGCCTCGACGACACCGGACGCTTGCCCCACCTCGTGCGGCGCGGCACGGCGGACATCGATTTGCGCCTGCGCGGCGATGGGGTTTGGCGCGCTTACGCCGTGGACGCCACGGGACTGCGCAAGGAGGACCTTGTGCTGGGCCAGGGCGCGGAGCCGGGCGACCTGCGCTTGCGCGCCTCCACTGTAAATGACACGGCCACAACGCTATGGGACAAAACGACGCTGGCTTACGAGCTGGTGTTTGTCGCCAATCAGCAACCCCGTGCCGCGTTGCCGGTAACCGCGCCGCCGGTGCAGGAAATCCCTCAGAATCCTGACGAGGCTGTCGATATGGACCATATTCCTACGGCCCCGATTGCGAAATAGGGGGCGGGACATGCGCTGTGGGACAGGTCCCGCGCAGCCGCTGTTGTGTGCGAGAGGCTTTAGCTGCAAATTAATGCCATGACGCTGAACGACCTCTTCCAAGCCGGAGTCCACGGGCTCCTTACGCAGCGCAACGCAACCACGCGCACCGGCCTGCGCGGTCGGGCGGCAAAGGCGGGCTTCTCGCTTGTGGAAGTCGTTATGTCTATTAGCATTGTGTCGTTTGCCATGCTGCCCGTTATGGGTTTGCTCAGCGTCGGCATGGGAGCCGCTCAGGATTCCATCCGCAGCTCTACCAGCGCGCATATCATGCAGCAGGTCAACGCGTTAGTGCAAAATCGCGAGGCTGCGCCTTATTTCTTTTCGGCCGCCGGCGACCGGGTGACGGCGGCGACCGACGCGATGTACGAGGTGACGATTGAGGCGACCCCGGTGGTGGACGACGCGACAAAGGGCCTTGCGGCCAAGAAGCTTAACACCGTGGTTATCAAGCAGTTAGGCGCTGCCTCGCGGGAGTTTGTGCGCACGTTTACCGTAACATCGCAAAGCCCCGCCAGCCTGTGGCAGGGGCAGTGATTGTCGTCACTACCTGACGGACGGCATGCAAGCTCCCCGCGCTTTTCTCCTGCCCACGCGGGCGTTTGCGTGTATAGTGCGGGCATGAGCGAGAGCGAAAGCGGCACCTCCACACATTCAGCCCGGGAAGGCGCGGTGTTGCAAGGCGCTGGGGCTGAAGAGTTTGTGCCGCCGCCTTTTTGCTGGAGTTCTATCGGCGCCGAGGGCGATGCGACCTGCCCCCAGCTGGAGGTAATGACGCACTGTCGCAATTGCCCCGTGTATGCGAGGGCGGGGCGTGAGTTGCTGGACCGGCCCGCGCCGGAGGGCTACATGTTGCAGTGGATGACGCTGCTTTCCGAGCCTAAAGTGCAGCGGATAAGGAAGTTGCGTCAAGTCATGCTGTTTCGCCTGGGCGGCGAGTGGCTGGGCATGTGCGCCAAGGTGTTTCGCGAGGCGATGGACCGCACGGAGGTGCGCCGCGTGCCGCATCGCACGTCGGAGGTGCTGCTGGGCCTGGTGAATGTGCGCGGGGAGGTGCAGATCTGCTTCTCCATGGCGCGCCTGCTAGGCATTGACGAGGCGCCGGTGGATGAGCGACGCGTCAAGTTGAGCGACACCGTGTATAAGCGCCTGGCTGTCGCAAGCAAGGAGGGGGCCACCTGGGTTTTCCCTGTGGACGAATTTTATGGCGTTACGGAGCTGGACGAGGCGGAAGACCTTAAGCCTGTGCCGGTTACGGTGGCCAAGTCGCACACAACATTCAGCCGCGGCGTGTTTACGCACGGAGGGCAATCGGCCGCGTTGCTGGATGATGACCTTGTGTTCTATTATTTGCGCAAGAATCACATGTAACGTGCGGTAAGTTTTTGCTATGCAAAGCGTTGCGTTGCGATTTCTCTAACTTTTTTCTTTTCCTCTAACTCCTTCCACCACGCTACATGTCCGGCGACGATCTCATGGATTCGGGCGGCTTCTCGATGCTGGAGCTGTTTCGTGCCGAGGCGGAAGGGCAGACGCAGGCGCTGAGCAACGGGCTGGTGGCGCTGGAGACGACCGCCGACCCGGACGCGCTGCTGGCGGAGCTGATGCGCGCCGCCCACTCTATAAAAGGCGCCGCGCGCATTGTGGCGCTGGAGCCTGCCGAGCGCGTGGCCCACATGATGGAGGATGTTTTTGTGGCCGCGCAACAGGGCCGGGTGGCGCTGGGCGCCCCGCAGGTGGACGACCTGTTGACGGCCGTCGATTTCCTTACTCGCCTGCGCACGCTGCAGGAGCACGAGGTGGACAGCTGGAAGGCGAGCGTTCGAGGCGAGGTGGCCGTGCTGGAGGCCCGCCTTTGCGGACTGCTGGAGAGCGACGCCGCAGCATCCGCCCTGAGCGAGCGTGCGCTGGCCAGGCAGCGGGCGGATGAGCCAGCACCGAAGTCGGAAGTAGTTGCGGAGAAACACGTTGCGAGCGGAGCGGCGGGCTTTGTACAGCCGCTGCCGCCGGGGCATGGGGCTGCTGCCGCTCCGCACACTTCCGTCGACGACGCGGCGCTGGAAAAGGGGGAGCTCTCGTTTCTCGGCTTGTTTCGTGAGGAGCTGGCCCGGCAGGCGGCCGTGATAGAGGAGTGCCTTCGCGCGGCGGATGAGACGCACGATGCGTTGCATGCGGTGGATAAGGGGGCGGCGCGGCGCGACATGGCGCTGCAGCAGGAGATGATTCAGGCATGCCAGGCGGCAAAGTCGTGCGCGCAGATTGTGGAATGCGTTGAGATCCAGGAGCTTGCGTCCGCTATGGAGCACAGCTTGTCGCGCTGGCGGGCTTCCGGACAGGATCTGGCCACGCAACGTTCGTCGCTGCTGGATGTGGCTGTGCGTTTCTTTCATGAGGCCGCGGCCTCTCCCAACGATGGACTGGCGGAGTGGCTTGAGCGCAATCGCGAGGCCATGCAAGAGGTTGCCGTGCGGCTGCGTTCGGCATCGGCGGCTCCTGCCACAAGTTCCCTGGATACAACAGCTTCGGAAGCTGCTGTCGCCCCGGTTGCATCAGTGACACCGGCTGCAACTGCCGCTCCCGCAAAGCCGCGCCCGGAGGCCTCGCCGAGGCATCTGAGCAAGCTGCCCGACGACGCGAAGGAGTCGCACACGCGCGAGGTGGCCGCCGCGATGGCCCCGCGCAACGAGGCGACCGTTCGTATTTCCGCGGAGCTGCTTTCCAGCCTTACGGGGCTGGCGGCGGAGGTTTTAGTGGGCTCGCGGCAGATGGAGGCGCTGGCGCTGCGGCTAACGGCGTTTCGGCAGGAGCAAAACAAGCTGGGCGGCGTGCTGGCGCGGATGCAGTCCGGCGCCATCACCGGCGAGGGGGTGCGCATGGGGCTTACCCCCGGCGAGCTGAACGCGATGGCCGGCACCGGCGGCGTGGCGCCGATGAGTGCGCATGAGCACAGCGTTCTGGCCGGTCTCTCCGGGCTGCGTGCCGACGCGCAGTCGGGCGTGCCGCTACCGTTTTTGCCTACCATTTTACCCGGGGGCGGCGCTATCGCAGGCACATCGGTATCCTCCACAACCACAACAACAACAAGCGGCGGAGGTAACGGCGCGGCGGTGGGCGGGGCGCGGGGCTATTTGCTTACGGAGCTTACGCACATTCTCTCCGCTAACAGCGAGACGCTTGCGGCGTGGATGCAGGAGTTCGACTCGTACATGCATCGCTTTGGCAACACGGCGGATCGCCTCTACCAGGCGGTGCTTTCCTCCCGCATGCGGCCTTTTGCGGATGGCACGCACGGATTCCCCCGGCTGGTGCGCGATCTATCGCGGCAGTTGGGCAAGAAAGTGCGCATGCAGATTATGGGCGAGGATACCAAGGTGGACCGCGAGATTCTGGAAAAGCTGGAGGCACCGCTAACGCACCTTATCCGCAACGCGGTGGATCACGGCCTGGAGACGCCCGAGGAGCGGCGCGCCCTGGGCAAGCCGGAGGAAGGGGTGCTGCGCGTGGAGGCGCGCCATCGCGGCGGCGTGCTGGTCGTCACGCTAAGTGACGATGGGCACGGCATTTGCATCGATAAGCTGCGCCAGAAAGTGGTGGAGCGCGGGCTGGAAACGGCGGAGGTTGTGGGGCGGCTGAGCGAGGCGGAGGTGATGGAATTTCTCTTCCTGCCCGGCTTCTCCACGGCCACGCGGGTAACGGATGTCTCCGGGCGCGGCGTGGGTCTCGATGTGGTGCGGCACGTGGTGCAGGCGGCCGGTGGGTCCGTTAACGTGCACGCCCGGGAGAATGTGGGTACGACGTTCCAGATCAGCGTGCCGATCACCCGCTCTGTCATCAAGGCGCTGATAGTGCGGGTGGCCGACGAGCCGTACGCTCTGCCGCTGGCGCGTATCGATAAAACCGCCAGTGTGCCGCGTAGCGACCTGGACAGCTTGGAAGGCCGTATGTACTTGAGCTGCAATCAGTACGGCAACGTCGGCCTGGTTTCCGCGCAGGAGATTTTGAAGCTTGCCTCCACCCTTGATCCGCAGCCCTCCGCCGAGGTGAACGTGGTGGTGGTGAGCGACCGGATGAACCGCTACGGCCTGGTCGTCGACGAGTTTCTGGGCGCGCGCGACCTGGTGGTGCGGCCGCTGGATCCCCGCCTGGGCAAGGTGCCGGACATCAGCAGCGCCAGCGTGATGGAGGACGGCCGCATTGCGTTAGTGCTTGATGTGGATGACCTTGTGAGGTCAATCGATACGCTGGTTTCCGGCGGTGGCCTGCGGCGCATTCAGCAGGCGGAGGCGCCGGCCACCCGCCGCGTGCCGCGCGTGCTTGTCGTCGATGATTCCATAACGGTGCGCGAAGCGGAGCGGCGCCTGCTGGAGAATTACGGCTACTCCGTAGACGTGGCCGTGGACGGCATGGAAGGCTGGAACATGGTGCGGGCCAGCAAGTACGATCTTGTTGTGACGGATGTAGATATGCCGCGCATGACGGGGATTGATCTTGTGCGCAAAATCAAGGAGGATGTTCGTCTCAAGAGCCTGCCGGTGATGATCGTAAGCTACAAGGATCGGCCCGAAGACCGCGCCGAGGGGCTCGACGCCGGGGCAGACCACTACTTCCCCAAAAGCAGCTTTCACGACGCCGGACTGGTGAGCGCCGTGGAGGATCTCATAGGCAAGGCCGTCTAACATGCAGCAAGGCAATACTTTATGGCAAAACGCATTGCGCCGGGAACGCGCCGTTGAATGAAGGTTGCCATTGTTAATGATATGGCGTTTGCCGCCGAGGCGCTGCGCCGCGTGGTGGCGGAGGCCGCGCCGCGCTACACCGTATGCTGGATCGCCCGCGACGGCGACGAAGCCGTGCGCAAGTGCCTCTCCGACAGGCCCGACATGATCCTGATGGACTTGATCATGCCCGTGATGGACGGCGTGGAGGCCACGCGCCGCATTATGCAGCTGACGCCCTGCACGATCCTCATCGTCACGGCCGGGGTGGAGCGCAACACGTCGCGCGTGTACGACGCCATGGGTTACGGCGCCGCCGATGCTGTGGACACGCCGACTCTGGACCTGAACGGGGATATGGAAGGCGGCGCGCTTTTGCTGCGCAAAATGGACCGGCTGCGCATTCTCAGCGGCGGACGGCCGGACGCGACGACGACACAGCGTATGCGGTTGATGATGAAGGGCTCGCGTCGGTTGATGCCGGCGGCGCCGCCGTTCCCGATTCTGGTCGTCGGGTCGTCCACCGGCGGGCCGCAGGCGCTGGCATCCATCTTTGCGGCGCTGCCGGCGGATTTTCCTGCAGCTGTGGCACTTACGCAGCATGTGGACCACCATTTTGTGGACGGTCTGGTGCAGTGGATTCAGGATCAATGCCGGCTTAAAGTGCGCATGGCCCAGCCCGGCGATGCGCTGGAGCCGGGCAAAATTCTGGTGGCTTCGCGGGAGGATCACCTGGCGATTCGCTCGAACCGTACGGTATATTATACGGCAGTGCCAACCGAGACACCCTATCGCCCAAGCGTGGACGTGCTGTTTCGATCCGCCACAAGTTGCCGCGGCGCAAGGCTTTGCGGCGTACTGCTGACAGGCATGGGCAAGGACGGCGCAGCCGGGTTGCTGGACCTGAAACGAGCCAACGCGTTGACGATTGCGCAGGACGAAGAATCAAGCGTGGTGTATGGTATGCCGCGCGCCGCCGTGGAACTGGGCGCCGCCCGCGAAGTGCTTCCGCTGGAGAGGATTGCGGAGCGTTTGATCCGCTGGGCGACAACCGTGCCGTACGACGATTGATTTCAGGCGCCCGGGCGTTGCCAAGAAAATGATCCTTTATTGATATTACTGTAAGAGTTTAACCAGCCAGTTTATCCCTCGACCCTCCTCCCCCCGCGACCATGACGACACAAGCTTCTCCGGAGACATCGGCCGCAACCGCACCCCCCGCCGCCCTGGCAACGGCGGCCCGCGGCGAGATTCGGCACCACGCCATCAAAGTGTTTCTCATTGATGATCAGCTGCTTATAGGTGAGGCCGTGCGGCGCATGCTGGCCGGGGAGCCGGGCATCGACTTCCGATTTTGCAGCGACCCTGCGCGCGCCGAGGCCATGGCCGTGGAGTTCCATCCCACGCTGATTCTGCTCGACCTGATCATGCCGGGCATCGACGGTCTGACGATGGTGCGCACCTTTCGCGCCAACCCGGCCACGGCGCAAGTCCCGCTGATTGTGCTAAGCGCCAAGGAGGAGCCGAAGGTGAAGGCCGAGGCGTTTGCCGTGGGCGCCAACGACTACCTGGTAAAGCTGCCGGACCGCATCGAGCTGATCGCGCGAATACGTTATCACTCCAACGCTTACATCACCTTGCTGCAACGTAACGACGCGTACGACGCGCTGATGGCCAGCCAGCGCGCGCTGGCGGCCGAGCTTCAGGAGGCGGCCGAATATGTGCGCTCCCTGCTGCCCGCCCCGCTAAGCGCCGGGCCTATCTCCACGTCGTGGAAGTTCTTCTCCTCCACAAGCTTAGGGGGCGACGCCTTCGGTTATCTGTGGCTGGATGAGACGCATTTCGCCATCTTTCTGCTGGATGTCTGCGGCCACGGCGTCGGCGCAGCACTGCTAAGCGTCTCGATCCTGAACTCGCTGAAAACGCGCAGCCTGACGGACGGCGCGGGCTCGGGCGGTGTCGATTTTCACCAGCCGGCCGACGTGCTGAAAGCGCTGAACGGCGCCTACCCGATGGAAAAGAACAACAACATGTACTTTACCATGTGGTACGGCGTGTTTAATCGTGATACACGGAAGATGATCTATGGCACGGGCGGCCATCCCCCCGCCATCCTCATTACCGGCACGCCCGGCCCCACCGGCGACGGCCCCCACCAGACGGCAATGCTGCGCACGCGCGGGATGATGATCGGCGCGCTCAGCTTCTCGGAGTTTGAGAATGACACGACGGAAATCCCGGCCGGCGCCCGCCTCTACGTCTTTAGCGACGGCGCCTACGAGGTAAAGCGCCCCGGCCGCGAGATGATGGAGCTGGAAGACCTGGAACAGATCCTCATCCCCGACCCCAATCCCTGCGACAAAACCAAGCTGGACGCCGTTGTAGCCGAAGTGCGCCGCCAGCAGGGCCACGATAATTTCGCGGACGATTTATCGATTCTTGAAGTGCGGTTTGCGTAGAAGGAAATGGTTGCAATAAAAGTGTGATGCGGCATGATCCCAGAGGTGAGACAACTGGCAAGCCCACTTCCACTCCACCAGGCGCACCGACGAACTTGCCGGAGTCAGATGGAGCCTGGCAGATTCGCGAGAAGCTCTCTGGAAAATGCTCTAGCCGCCCTGGAGAAGGTGCGTTACAGGATCGAGGACGCACGCCCTGGGGCCATCGCTCAGCTCAGAATCGCCCCGGCGGGCAGCGAGTACCCGCGCGCGAATTCGGCGGCGGACATGCGTTTCTTGCCTTCCAGCTGCACTTCCCTCAGCAAAATTCCGCCATGGCCGGCGGCGACCATAACGCCGTGTTTGTCGGCGCTGATGATCTCCCCGGGCACGCCGCTGACGCGGGCGCTGGGGATGAAATCAAACACCTTCAGCGTGCGCATCTCGTCGCCAAGTGGCACCAGCGACCACGCGCCGGGCCATGGCGTCATGGCGCGGATGTGGTGGTCGATATCGGTGGCGTTGGCGGCCCAGTTGATGCGGCCGTCGTCCTTGCTGAGTTTGCCCGCGTAGGTGGCCTCCGCTGCGCTTTGCGGGGTGCGCGGCGCTTTGCCGGCCGCGATGAGATCCAGCGCCTTAAGCAGCGTGCGCGCGCCGATCTCCGCCAGGCGATCGTGCAGCACCTGCGCGTTGTCCTTCATGCGAATAAGGGTGGCCTCCTGCAGCAAAATGTCGCCGGTATCCAGCCCCTCGTCCATCCACATAATGGTGATGCCCGTCTCGCGATCGCCCTCGCGAATGGCCGCCTGGATGGGCGCGGCGCCGCGGTGGCGCGGCAGCAGGCTGGCGTGGATGTTAAGGCATCCGTGCACGGCCGCGTTCAGCACGCGCTTGCTCAAGATCTGCCCGTACGCCGCAACCACAATAACGTCCGGGTTGAGGTAGCGGATTTGCTCGATGCTGCTGGCCTGGTTGATCTTCTCCGGCTGATACACGTGCAGGTGCTTTTTTACGGCAAACTCCTTAATGGCGCTGGCCTTCATCTTCATACCGCGTCCCGCCGGTTTGTCCGGCTGCGTAATGACGGCAAGGACGGAGTGTATGGGCGACGATGCAATCGCCTCCAAAGCCTTAACGCCGAGTTCGCCGGTGCCTACAAAAACTATGTTCATTCGTCGTTTTCAGTCGTTACGTGCGCTGCCCGGGGCTGCACCACAGGCAATAGGTCAGACAACATGAGCCATTGCCCGTCCTTTTTCAATCGCGAATCGACCGTATTTGTCCGATTCCCATACGGTTTTTCATACTCGTGGGAGTGGTGCACACAAGAACCTGTCTTATCCGCTCCGCGCAACAGCCCTACAGCATGGCGATGATTTCCTCGTGACTCATGCCCGCCTGCACGCGCTCCGCAAACATGGCCACGCGGGGGCGGGCGCTGATGATGAAGCGGGATGCCTCCGCGCCGCGGGTGGTGCAGGCCGTCTGCACGCAGTCCAGGTCGTGTCCGGAGAGGTAGGAGAGCATCGCGGCGAGCAGCCCCTCGGTCATGGGATCGGCCATGCCGTCTGCTTCGTGCACCTCGCTTGCGGTGGCAAAGGCAAACAGCGAGTCGCGAAGGCTGGCCTGCACAATGCCGCGGCGCGCGAGGGAGAGGTCCATCTCCAGCAGGCCCCAGCCGCCAAAGCTGTAGTAGCGGACAATGTAGCGCAGGAAGGCGTCCATGGATATGGCGCCGAGGCGCTTTTTGAGGGTGTCCTGGCATGCGCGGTCCAGGCCCTCCGCCACCCGGCGGCCCCATGCCGCCCCGCATTGGCGCAGGGCGGGGCGCCATTTCTCGCCGGCGCGCTCGCGCACGCCGTGGGCGATGCCGGCCAGCATGTCGGCTGGCGCCAGGCAAAGGCGTGTGTGCGCGGCGTCCCACAGGGCGCCATCGCGCAAATCGTGCACCACGCGGCTGTCGTCAAACAGCTCCGCAAACAGCACGGGCGGCGGCGCTGCGGCGGGCGGGGTGGATGCGGCGGCGGGGGTTGTCACGGGTAAAGGTGGAGAGGTGAGGGAAAAGTGCCGGGGGAGGGATAACCGAGCTTTGCCGCGGCGGCGCGCCTTTGTCTCCCCACGCTCGGCAGACTAGCTTTTCTCCCACGGCAGGTCATCAAAAAAGGCATCGCCCTTGGGGGGCGGCGTTGCGGCGGCGGCCTTGCCGGGTTGGGCGGTTGCGGGCGCCTGAGCGGCAGCCGGGTGGAGTGCCGAACCGGACCTGCTGAGCGCCAGGGGCGGCGCGGGCGGGGCCGGGCGCTGCAGGGGCGCCGGGGTGCGCGCCTCTCCCTCACCGCCGCCGGCGGGGACGCTCGACTTCATCTCCCACGGCAACGGCTTGGGAAAGAAGTTGGCGCCGGGATTCTGCGGCATGGGTATAGCCTCCGCAATCGACGACGGCGAGGGAGGTGCGATGGGCAACGCGACGGGGCGCCGGCTGATAAGCACCGGCGCGCGAGGCGCGGGCGGGGCAGGCGAGACGGGCGGGGCGGCAGGTGCCGGCGTAACAGCTTCTGGCTCAGGGGTTTCAGCGGCGGGGACGGCGATTTGCGACGCGGTAAGCGGCGCCCGCTGCGAGCGCAACAACGGCGGCGAAACCGGCGCCGCGGCCATCGCCGAGGGAAGCACGACTACCGTAGACGCCTGCTTGGGAAAGATAGGCCGTACCGCCGCCGGAAGCGGGCGCTTGGGCCGCGTGAGACTGGGCGCCTGCCGTCGCAATATGCTCACCGCGGGGAGCGGCCCCGTGCTGGAGGCCGACTTGGGCAGTTGCGGCGCAGCTGCACCCGCGCGGGATAAAGGCGCCGCCGCCGGTTTCTCGCCGATGGATGCCGCACCTGCGGAGCGCTGGAGCAAGGGCGCCGCGGCCAGAGCAGGCTCCTCGGCAGGGATGGCGGGCGTCGCGAGCTCGGGCTCCGGCTTGGGCTCGGAAGGGGGAAGCTCCGCCGTGGCCGCCACCTGGGGTTGCGGTGTCACGACCGTGCTGCGCTGCCGGAACAGCGTGGGGGCCCCGGTTCCTACCGCACGCAGCAGTCGCGGCGTGGCGGGTGCGGGCGCGGAGGTGGGCATTGGCGCCGCGGGCGGGGCGGGCGCGGGGCCGGGACCCTCCTCTGCAGCCTGGGCAGCAGGCAGGGTGGGGAGTTCCGCTTCGGGCTCGTTGGACGTGGCGGCGATGGTGGCGGGCGCGGCCGTAGCGTCGGCGGGCTCGGTGGCGTGGGCCGCCTGCAGCTCCTCACTCTCCGTTGCGGTGGGGGCCTCTGCCTCCTCGGGGGCGAAGGCGCTGGCGGGTTCCGGCAACGGCTGCGATTCGGGGATCTCCGAAACTTCTCCGGCGGGGGCAGTGGCAGTCACCGGTTCCGTCTCGGTCGAAAGCTCGGCGAGCGGTTCCGATTCCGAGGGGGAATCGTCGGCCGATATTGCTTCGTCCGGCGTTTCGCCGGCGGCCGGTGGCGCGACAAGGGCCGGCTCGCCGGGTTCGAGTATTGCGTCCGCTTGCGAGGGCTCAATCGCTTCGACCACGTCGGGCTCCGAGCTCGTAAGCGGTTCTGCGGGAGGCGCTTCGGATGCCTCAGGCATTGGCTGAGCGGGCAGTGCGTCGGCTGCGGATATCGCGTCGCTTTCGGCTTCTGCCTCTGTTGGGGTCGCAACAATGGCGGCTTCGGCGCTTGCCTCAGGCGCGGTGGTGACGAATTCGATCGGTGCTGTGGAGGCATCCGGTGCTTCGTCCGAAACGGTTGAGGCCGCGGGATCGACTGCGACCGGCACGGCATCCGTCGCGGCTTCGGCAACGGAATCCAGCTCCGCGTTGCGCGGGGCCGACAAAAACTCGGCCGCTACAAAATCTTCGGGTTCCTCAGCGGGGGGCTCGCCTGCGGGGGAGCCGGCGGTTGCAGTTGCGGCGGGCTCAGGCTCCACCTCGGGCGCGGCGGCTTCTACGCCGGGCTCAGCATCCGCGATGTCGGCTGAAGCTTCCGGCCAGGCGGGACTCTCCGCTGAGCGCAGCCCCTGCTCCTCAGGCTCGGGCGCTGCGATGGGTTCCGGCGGCGCGGCGGGCACGGTGGCGGCGCTGGGCTTGAAAGGCTCCAGGTTACGGGCGTCGATGTGCCGCGTCTCCAGGTAGCGGGGCCGGGTGGGCAGCGGCTTGGGGAGGCGGGGACGCGTGCTGGCGGAGAGCGCCGGTTTGGTGAGCGGAGCCGGCGGGGGCGGCGTCTGCGCAAAAAAGTCGGCGCCGCCAAAAAAGGAGTCGCCGCCTGCGGCTGGCAGGGGCTCGTCGGCCACGGCTTCCGGCGCTTCGGCCGCTGCTTCTGCGGGAGCCGGCGTTTCGGAGGCGTCGGCCGTGGGGGCGGCGATCGATTCTGGCTCCAGCTCCGGCGCGGCCAGCTCGGCGGCGGTATCGGATGGTGCCGGCGCTTCGGTTTGTTCGGTCGCCGTGGCGGGCGCTGTGGCGGCAACCGTAGCGGTGTCCGTCGCCGGCGCTGCTGCTGCAACCTTCGTGGATTCGGGTACGGCAGCGGTTTCCGCCTCTACAGCTTGCGCTGGGGAGGGCTCGGGCTGGGGCTCGGGTTCTGCGGGAGTGGACAGGGCGGCGGCGCTTTCGGCTTCCGGTGCGGTGCGCGCCCATGTTTCGATGGCCGGCGCCAGTTCCGGCGCGACGGCCTTCCAGCTTTCCACGCTTGCGTCGGCGGCGGCAGCGGCGGAGGGGGACGCGGCCTCGGTCTCCTCAGCCTGCACAGGCTCGCCCCAAATGCCGCGCGCCCAATCCTCGGCGCTCAGCGTCGTCAGGTCCGGCTCCGGCTCGGGTTCCGGGGCTGAGGCGGGGGCTGCCTCCGCTTGCGGCTCGGCGCTTGCAATGGGCTCCACCTCCGGCTTATCGGGCTCGGCAGTCGGCGCAATTGCGGTGTCTGGTGCTTCGACATCAGCCGTGGCAACGCCTTCGCGGCTCGCGGCACGTGTCATCTCCGCAGCACTTTCCCCGGTCTCGACAGCGACCTGCTCAGATGTGTCCGAAGCCTGGGGGATGCTCGCCGACACCACAGACGCAACATCCTCCAGGGCAACAGGTTGCGATTCCGCATCGGTGCTCACCGCCGGCTGCGCTGTCGCTTCCACGGGCGCCGTTACTGCGCTGTCGTCCGCCGCGGCACGGATTTCCCCAGCCGCGTGGGCCGACGTCTCCGCAACGGATTCCTCCGTTGCTACGGGCTGGTCAGCTTCTGTGGACGGAGCCGGCGTCTCCACGGCTTCATCAACGACTGCTTCTGCAACCACCTCATCATCAACAACTTCGCCCTCAATTGCGGGCAAAGCTTCGAGCACTGCGCTGTCCGTCTGCAACGACGCCGCGGACGCAACCTCGGGCTCCGACTCCGCAGGCTCCGGCATGCTCAGCAGGTCGCCAAAGTTGGTGACGGGCGTGCCCTCGAGAACGATGCCGGCCTCTGTGGTGATGGCCGTGTCGTCAAGCTCTGCGGTGGTGGAGGCGTCCGGCTCTTCGGCGGCCTGCACGGCCTCGTAAGCCTCGGCGCCTTCGTACTGCTCCGCCTCGGTCTCGCCGGCGGCGGGCAGGCTTGCTTCGGCCGCCTCAGACGGTTCGCCCGCCTCGGCCGCGGGGTGCCCCATTTCGGCCGGGTCCACCGCCTCGGGCAGGGTGGAGGGCGCGTCGTCAAATACGAAAGCGGGGTCCTGTATGGCGCGGACCCCCATGCTGGAGAAGCGCCTGCCAACCTCGAGCCAGCGAAGCTGTTGTTGTTTGGAGAGGACTTGGAGCATAGGGAAAGTGCGGGCAATGTCCACCGCTGCAGGTGAGCGGGGCACGGTACGACACAACAACCATGCTATAGCAGTTTTCCGGCGCGAGGTAAACCTCAGCGGGCTGAGAATTTCAAATCTCCGTCGCTTCTATACGGATGAATCACGCCCGCGCGTCTCTCGCGCCCCCTCCCCGCCCGGGCCGCCGTTAGCGGCCGATGCTCACGTAATCGTAACCCAAAGCCTTCATCTCCAGAGGGTTAAGGAGATTGCGACCATCAAAAAGCTGCGGCGTTACGCAGGCGGACTTCATCGCGGCCCAGTCCAGGCCGATGAAATCTCTCCACTCCGTGGCAATGATAACCGCCTCGGCGCCTTCCGCCACGTCCTCGCCACGGGCACACATGGTAACCTGCGGGAGAATCGGGCGCGCCTTTTCCATCGCCTTGGGATCGTAGGCACGCAGCTCAGCGCCTTCAGCCACAAGGGCTTGCGCCACTTCAACAGCTACGGAGCTGCGCACGTCGTCGGTGTTGCCCTTAAAGGCCAGGCCCAGCAGGCCAATGCGTTTGCCCTTGATGACCCAGAGGCGCTCGCGGATTTTGCGCAGAAAGTAGTCGCGCTGCGAGCGGTTGATCGCCTCGACCTCCTTCAGCAGGCGGAAATCGTAGCCCAACTCCTCCGCAATGTGGATAAACGCCGAGACATCCTTGGGGAAGCACGAGCCTCCGTAGCCGATGCCCGCATCCAGGAACGCGCGGCCGATGCGCTTGTCGGCGCCCATGCCGTCGGCCACCATCTGCACGTTGGCGCCGCTGGCCTCGCAAATGCGGCTTAAGGCGTTGATGTAGGAGATTTTAAGCGCGAGGAAGCTGTTGGACGCGTGCTTGATGAGTTCTGCGCTGTTCAGGTCCGTGCACATCATGCGCGAGTGGAACGGCTCGTACACGTCCTTCATAATCTGCGTCGCGCGCTCCGAAGAGGCGCCGATGACGATGCGGTCCGGCCGCAGCAGGTCGTCCACGGCGGAGCCCTCGCGCAGGAACTCCGGGTTGCTGACGACGTCGAACTCCACGCCGGCCTGGCTGTAGCGGGCGATGGTTTGGGCCACGCGCTCGCCGGTTTTGACGGGCACGGTGCTTTTGTCGACGATGACGCGGTACTCCGTCAGCACGGCGGCGATTTCGCGGGCCACGCGCTCAATATAAGTGGGGTCCACGCTGCCGTCCGGCTGCGGGGGCGTGGGTACGGCGATAAAGATAACCAGCGACTTGGCAACGGCTTCCGCAATTTCCGTGGTAAAGGAGAGGCGGCCGGCGGCCACGTTTTTGGCAATCAGCTCTTCCAGGCCGGGCTCGTAGATAGGCACCCGGCCCTCGCGCAGCGTGCGCACTTTTGCGGCGTCGCTGTCGACGCAGATAACGTTATGACCCACCTCTGCAAAACAGGTGCCCGTAACAAGCCCGACATAGCCGGAACCAATAATCGCCAGATTCATGAGAAGCGGCGACGATAGCCAAACCGCGCGGCCGACGCCAGCGGAATAATCGCGAAATGGGCGCGTGCACCGCAAGGCCTCCGCTCCCCTGGCCTGTAGCGCATTCCGGCTCCAATGGTCCTTGACATGAGCGCGGCGCATGGTTCTCATCTAGTACCTTTGCCCCCGGGTTCCGGCCGGGGGCGCATCCGGTCCAGGTTCAATCACACAATGCTGCCCATCGTACCCACATTGCTGAGTTTTGCAGCGGCGGTGCTGTGCCTGTTTTTGCCGCGGCACTCACCCGGGCTGGTGCGATGGATCGCGCTTGCCACCGCGGCCGCCGGGCTGTCCGTCTCCCTGGCCTGCTGGTGCATGTACGATCCCGGCCAGAGCGGCTTCCAGCAGGTCGTGGCCGTGCCGTGGGTGCCGGATATGGCCATCTGGTGGCGCACGGGCATCGACGGCGTGAGCGTTACGATGATGGTGCTGACCGGCCTGGTGGCCGTTGCCGGCGTGCTTATCTCCTGGGACGTGGAGCACCGGCGCAGCGAGTTTTTTGCGTGGTACCTGGTGCTGATCGGCGGCGTGTACGGCGTGTTTATCTCGCTGGATATGGTGCTTTTCTTCATCTTTTACGAGATTGCGATCATCCCCAAATACTTCCTTATTGCCATATGGGGTGGCGAGCGCCGCACCTACGCGGCGATGAAGCTGGCGCTTTTCTCGTTTGCCAGCAGCACGCTGGTGCTCTTCAGCATTCTGGCGATGTATTACGGCTCAGGCTCCGCCACGCTGGATATCACGCAGCTCACGCGCGCGTCCAACTTTTCGCAGGGCTTTCAGTACGCCATCTTTCCTGTATTGTTTACCGGGTTTGGCATCCTGGCCGGCATGTGGCCCTTTCATACCTGGGCGCCGACAGGCCACGTGGCCGCGCCGCCCGCCGCGAGCATGCTGCTGGCGGGCGTGGTGATGAAGCTGGGCGCCTACGGATGCCTGCGCATGGCGATCGGCACGCTGCCGGCCGGCGCGCAGGCATGGGCGCCGATGTTCGCCATCCTGGCCCTGGCCGGTATTTTGCACGGCGCGCTGGCCGCGCTGGCGCAGCGCGACTTCAAGTACGTGATTGCCTACAGCAGCGTCAGCCACATGGGCTTTGTCCTGCTGGGCCTGTGCAGTCTGGATCGCACCGGCCTGACGGGCTCCGTGCTGCAGATGTTCTCGCACGGCGTGCTGAGCCCGCTGCTTTTTGCTCTGGTGGCGGGCATTATTTACTCGCGCACGCACACGCGGGATCTGGCCGTGTTCGACCGCTTTGGCGAGCGCATGCCGGTCATCGCCACCTTTACGGTGGTGGCTGGGCTGGCCGCCATGGGGCTGCCGGGCTTCAGCGGCTTTGTGGCGGAGCTGCACATCCTGATCGGCGCGTGGCGCCAGCCGGCCATTGCGAATGTGGTGGTCGTCCTGGCGGGGGTCGGCATCATCCTCACGGCCGCCTACACCATCACCCGCCTGCACATGGCGTTCTTCCAGAAGAGTGTCGAGCCGCCGCCGGAAGTGCCCTGGCCGCAACGCTTTGCGCCGCCGCACCCGCGGGAGATCGCCATCTGCGTCCTGCTGCTCGGCTTCAGCGTGTGGATCGGCCTCTACCCCTCCCCCATGCTGCGGCAGATCGAGTCAGGGCTAAATTCCATCGTCGCCCACTACCCTACGCGTTGGCGCTAGCTCCCCTTCCCCACCCCGATGGACTTTACCCTACTGCACCTGATGGCCCCCGAGCTGGCCGCGCTTGTGGCGCTGCTGGTGTGCCTGGGCTATGACTACGGCGCCCTGCGTCACGAGCCCGCGTTTGTGCGCGAGCCCGCCGCGCTGCGCATTTGCTGCAGCGGGTTGCTGACGGCGGTGATTGCCAGCCTCATCCTGCTGCGGGTGGACCGCCCCGACGGCACGCTGTTTGACGGACAGATTGTGGCGACGACGTATACCCTTTCGCTCAAAGCACTTGTGTATGGCGGGGCGATTATCTGCCTCATCTTCTCGCGCGGAGCGCCTCGCATCCAGCACATCAGCGAGTACCATGCCCTGGTAGTGCTGGCGGCGATAGGCGTTGCCGTGGCCGTCAGCACGCGCAATCTGCTGCTTATCTTTCTGGCGCTGGAACTTACAGCGCTTTGCCAGTACAGCCTGGTGGGGCTGGACCGCACCCGCAGCGGGGTGGAGGCTGCGTTCAAGTACTTTACCTTTGGCGCGACGGCCGGCGCGTTCTTCCTGTTTGGACTGAGCTACCTGTACGGCGCAGTTAACCTGCTCTCGCTCTCGCAAATGAGCCCGGCGCTTGCGTCCGTGCCGCTGCCGTCCTCGTTGCTGACGGTGGCGTATCTCTTTGTGCTGGCGGGGCTTGGCTTCAAGCTGGCCTCGGCGCCTTTCCACTACTGGGTGCCGGAGACCTATCGCCACGCGCCGACTCCGGTTGTCGCATGGATTGCCGGGCCCAGCAAGCTGGCGGCGCTGGCGGTGCTGATCCAGATCCTGTTGCCCACGCTGGAGTACCCGCTGCTGAAGGCCGACTGGATCGCCGCGCTTTCCTGCATGGCGGCGCTCTCCCTGGTGCTGGGCACGGTGGGCGCGCTGCGTCAGGTGGAGCTGAAGCGGCTGCTGGCCTACAGCGCCGTGGTGCACGCGGGGTACACGCTTATCGGCGTGGCCGGCGGCACGCGCGAGAGCTTTGCGACGGCTGTCTTCTACTCCATCGTCTACGTGCTGGCCACGATGGTAGCCTTTGGCGTGGTGCTGCTGGCCTGCGAGCGCCAGGGCCGCCCGGCCACCCTCGACGGCCTGCGCGGCCTCGCCACACGCTCGCCTTTGCTGGCCGCGCTGCTGCTGGGCGCGGTGGCGACGCTGGCGGGGATTCCCCCGCTGCCGGGCTTTTTCGGCAAGTACTTTCTGTTTGCCAGCGCCATCGGCGGGGCCACGGCGTTGCCGCCGGCCTGGACATGGTTGCCCTATGTCCTTGTGGCCCTGGCCCTTGCGGCAAGCGCTGTGTCGCTGTACTACTACTTCCTCATCCTTAAAGCCGCACTGGTGACCGAGGACAGAGCCGCTTTGCCCAACGCCGCCGCCGAAGTGCATGGCCATGACGCCTTTGCCGACGACGGCCATCCCGACGAGCGCGGGGGCACCACCGCCATCCGCAGCGCCCTCTGCCTAGCGCGGCAGGATTACGAAACCAAACGCGCGCTGCCGGAGCTTCTGGCGCTCTGGGTGCTGGCGCTGCTGCTCGCGTTCACGGGCCTCTTGCCCGCGCCCTTGCTGGATCTTATCTCGCAGGGCCTCAACGAGATGTAGGGTAATCCTGTGGTGGTGGCGCGCCGCCGTTGGTGGATGCCGGCAGCGCGGCGGGCGCTACGCTTTGCGCCGCGGCCGCCTTCTCGCCGCCGCTTTTGCCCGTCAGCGCCCGCAGCAGAGGCAAGCCGTACATCCAGCTCAGGACTGTCACGACCGCCGAAGCGATGGCAATGGCCACCAGGTGGCGCTCAATAAACGCGCGGCACCTGGCGCTTCCGTAGGAGACGACCGCCGCCGTGGCCACCATGCGCGGTGCGCGGCCGACGAACGACGCGATGAGAAAGAGAGGCAGCGGCACCTGAAAAACGCCCGCGGCTATCGCCACCACCTTGTACGGAACCGGGCTGACGGCCAGCGCGGCTATCGCCACAAAGAGCCCGGCGCCCGCCTCCGGCCGCAGGCTCTCGATAACGGCCGGGGTAAGGCCGGGGATCCACGCATAGGCAAACGGCGCGGCTGCATCCCAAAAGACGGCGCCGATGAGCCAGCCCACCACTCCCCCCAGCACACACGCGAGGGAGCTGCCCAGTCCGTACCACAGCCACATCTCCGGCCGCGCATAGCACATGGGCACCAGCGGAATATAGGGCGTAACGGGGAAGACCGACGAGTTGCCAAACGAGATGGCCATCAGCACCCAGAAGCTGTGCTTGTGCCCCGCCCACTCCACGCATTTGCGATATAGCCACTCCATCATTGCAGCAAAAGCTCCAGAGAAGGGATTCCGCCCCGCGTTGGCAAGCCGTAAGCGCATGGCGATACCTTGGCCGGGACGATTCCGGGTTGAACCACAGCAGTGTTGCATCCGCCTTCCGATTGTGCGCAAATAGGCGCATGGTGCGCTGGATTCCCTTTGCGTGTTGGTTGGCAATCCTTTGCCTGATAACAGGATGCGCTTCTGTAAGCGTTAAGGACGTGCATAAGTCCAACCTTGCCGGCCATACCAGACCGGTATGCATTTATGTGGCCGATTTCGACACGAAATCCGGCGACTGGAAAGTGGACCGTACCGGCACCGACCTGGCCACCTTTAAGCGCGACGTGAACAACATGGTGGTGGATGCGATTGCGGAGCGCATTGACAAAAACATCACCGCCTCCGTACATCTGCGCCCGGGCCAGACCATGCCGGCCAACGGCTGGCTTCTCACCGGCAGGTTTGTGCGCGTGTACCAGGGCAGCCGCGCCCTGCGCATGGTGGTGGGCCTGGGCGCCGGCGGCACCAAAATGGAGACGCAGATTGTGGTGCGCGACTTGAGCAGTGAAGGCGCCCCCGTGGTACTTAGCACCACGACTACCGGTGGCAGCAATGCGGAACCCGGCGCCATCTTTAACGCCGATCCCTTCTCCATGGCGGCCACCGCCGTCATGAACTCCGGCCGCGGCCTCTCGGAGGACTCCATCCGCACGGCGCGCATGATTGTCGCCCTCATCTCCCAGTATGGCGCGGAGAAGGGGTGGATTGACCCGTCCAGGGCGATGGCGCCCAAGCGGGAAGGCCAGTTCACCTCCAAGGCGCCGCCGCCGGTCACCACCAAATCATCCAAGGAAGGCCAGAGGTGAACCTGCCCGCCGCCCGGCCCGTGGTGTACTACACCGCGTCGGATCTCGACACAGTGCGCTCGGCCTTTCCCGAGGTACAGGTGCAAGTGCGCCACCATGCGCACGGGCTGGAGCTGGCGCTGCTTGTGCCCGCCGACAGCGCGCTGCGCGTGGCCCGTTTCCTTCGCGACTCCCCCGCCTACCGGCTGGACCACGTAACCAACGTTACCGGGGTGGACTGCCTGGAGCTGCCGCCCCGCCAGCCCCCGCAACATCCGCACGGCTACCCGCACGTGCACGCGCATGCCGCCGCGGCCGCAGCTGCGAGTGCCGCTGTGCCGCCGGCGCCGCCTCCCGAGCCCGTGGCGGATGACTTTGCGGGGTTGGAGGTGGTCTATCACCTGGGCTCCATGGTGCGCAAGCTCACGCAGCCCATCCTGCTTGTGCAGCGTGCGGCGGATCGGGAGCGGCCGGCCGTGGCGTCGCTGGTAAGCGTGTACCGCGGCACGGAGCTGCAGGAGCGCGAGGTGCTCGATCTCTTCGGCATCGCCTTTCTCGGCCACCCCGATCCGCGCCGCCTGCTTATGTGGGATGAGTTTACCGAATACCCGATGCGCCGCGACTACGTTGCGCCCAGCGACTACGAGTGGGAACCCACCCCCCACGGCGCGCTTCTGGAGAAGCTGAAACCGGCCCCGGTCGGCGCGCAGCCTGCTGCACCCGGCCCCGCGGATACCGCTGCGAAGCCGGCCGCCGGGCAAGCTTCGCCTTCGGCCCCGGCGTCTACTTCAACCACCCCGGTCCCCTCCCCCGCCGCGCCGTGGTCGCCGTTCGCCGCATCCGCCGCCGCTACGGCCGCCATTGGCGAGACTGGCGAGACGACGGCGCGCGGGCTGAATCCGGCGCTTCCCATCTCCTCAGCTTCGCGCAAGCCGGCTGGCACGGCGCCGGCCAGCCGCCAGCTGTACGCGGGCTCGGATCTGCAAACCTCTCTCATGGAGGTGGCTCTGGGCCCGCAGCACCCCAGCACGCACGGGGTGTTTCGCATGGACGTTACTCTGGACGGCGAGACGGTGGTGAAACTGCGGCCGGTTTTTGGCTACCTCCACCGCAATCACGAGAAGCTGGCCGAGAGCATTACGTGGCTCTCCTCCATCCCCTACACGGACCGGCTGGACTACTTCTGCTCGCTCACCAACAACTGGGCCTATGTGGCTGCGGTGGAGAAACTTGCGGGCCTGGCTGTGCCGGAGCGCGCGGAGCACATCCGCGTCATCACGGCCGAGCTCACCCGCCTGGTCAACCATGTGGCCCTGGCCGGCTTTTTGCTGAACGATCTGGGCGCTATCGGCACGCCCCTGCTTTATGCACTGCAGGAGCGCGAGCACATCCTGGATCTCTTTGAGCAGGCCACCGGCGCGCGCATGATGTGCAATTTCTTCCGCTTCGGCGGCTGCCGCGCGGACTTGCCCCCCGGCTGGCTGGACCGCACCCGCGCACTGGTGGACCGCTTCCCGCGGTTCCTCGACGAGTTTGAGCGCCTGCTGACGGAGAACGAAATTGTGCGCACCCGCACGCAGCGCATCGGCATCCTGCACCGCGACGACGCCATCAACGCGGGCATCACCGGCCCGTGCCTGCGCGCCAGCGGTGTGGACTACGATCTGCGCAAAGTCGACAGCTACGGCATCTACAACCGCTTCACCTTCCGTGTCCCCCTGGGCGAGATCGGCGACTGCTACGACCGCTTTATGCTGCGCCTGCTGGAGATGCGCGAATCCCTCAACATCCTGCGCCAAGCGCTCAAGGACATCCCCGAAGGCCCCGTGGCGCCGCCCCCCAACAAACTACGCAACTTCAAGCCGCCCGCCGGCCAGATTTACAGCCGGATCGAGAGCCCGAAAGGAGAGCTGGGCTTCCACCTCATAAGCGACGGCACGCCAAAGCCCTACCGCTACCGGGTCCGCCCCCCCTCCCTCATCAACCTCACCCTGCTGGAAGACATGTGCCTCGGCCACAAACTCGCCGACGCCGTCACCATCCTGGGCAGCATCGACATCGTGCTGGGGGAGGTGGATCGGTAGGATAACGACTATGGACGAAGAACACATTGCGAGCCGTATCATTCAAAAATCATACGAAATCCACTGTGAGTTGGGCCCAGGATTGCTCGAGTCCGTTTACGAACTCGTGCTGGCCGACGAGCTCACACGGCAAGGATACTATGTGGAAACACAAAAGCCTATTTCCTTTACCTATGGTAACCGAAGCTTTGTAGATGCCTACAGAGCTGATCTGATTGTTGAAAACCTGGTACTTATTGAGCTCAAATCTGTAGAGCAACTACTGAGCGTTCATAAAAAGCAAACAATCACCTACATCAGGCTTTCCAACATACGCCTTGGCCTGCTTATTAATTTTGGGGCCGCACTGCTAAAAGGAAATGTTCATCGCCTGATCAACAATCATTGGAGACCTCGTTCCCATCCTTAAAGGGTCCTCCGTCAGTTTCCCCCCTCTATCCCCACTTAGCGGCTTCGTCCCCCTTCGTGCGAAACTATCTGCGATCCGAAGCCTTTACAGCGACTGAATCAGATTGTTTCGCACGAAGGGGGACGAAGCCGCTAAGTGGGGATAGAGGGGGAACTTGATTGGACTACAACATATGCCCCATCTTCAGCTTCTTCGTCAGCAGGTACTCTTTGTTGTGCTCGTTGGGGGGGATGCGGATGGGTTCGGTGCCGACTATTTTGAGGCAGTAGCCGGCGAGGCCGATGACTTTCTTGGGGTTGTTGGTCATCAGGCGGATGTTCTTGACGCCGAGGTGCGTTAGAATCTGCGCGCCGAGGCCGTACTCCCGCAGGTCGCCGGGGAAGCCCAGGTGGATGTTGGCTTCCAACGTGTCCAGGCCTTGCTCCTGCAGTTTGTAGGCGCGGATTTTGTTGGCGATGCCGATGCCGCGGCCCTCTTGCCGCATATAAACCAGGACGCCGCGGCCGGCTTTGTCGATAAGCTCCAGCGCGCGTTGCAGCTGCGGGCCGCAGTCGCACCGCCGGCTGCCAAACACGTCGCCCGTCAGGCACTCGCTGTGTACGCGCACCAGCACCGGCTCTTCGGTGTTCACGTCGCCGCGCACCAGGGCAAAGTGGTGGTGGTGATCGATAAGCGAGCGGTACATGTAGAGGTCGAAATCGCCGAAGTCGGTCGGCATTTTCACCACTTCCTCAAACTGCACCAGGCGCTCGCGGGCGCGGCGGTAGGCAATGAGATCCTGCACGGTGCACAGGCGCAGGCCGTGCTTCTTCTTGTACTCAATGAGATCCGGCAGGCGCGCCATCTCGCCGTCCTCGCGCATGATCTCGCAAATAACGCCGGACGCATCGAAGCCGGCCAGGCGCGCAAAGTCGACCGCCGCCTCCGTGTGCCCCGCGCGCTGCAACACGCCGCCCACCTTGGCTTTGAGCGGAAAAATGTGGCCGGGCCGCACGATATCCCCCGGCCGCGTGGTGGCGCTGGCCAGCAGGCGGATGGTGTGGGCCCGATCGCTGGCGCTGATACCGGTCGTCACGCCTTCTGCGGCGTCGACGGTGATGGTAAAATCCGTGCGCTGGCTTTCCTCGTTGCGGGCCACCATGCTCGTCAGTCCCAGTTGCTCCGCGCGTTGCTGAACGATAGGGGCGCAGATCATCCCGCGCGCGTGCACCGCCATAAAGTTGACGGCGGCGGGCGTGACTTTCTCCGCCGCCATCAGCAGGTCGCCCTCGTTCTCGCGGTCGGCGTCGTCGACGACGATGATCATTTTCCCTGCGCGTATGTCCTCAATCGCGTCGTCGATGGAGTCAAAGACAAAGTCTTCGGGCGCCGCAGGATGCGGTTTTTCGGCAGTAGTGGGGGCAGGCGCGGCCAGGCAAGCCCCGTGGGTCGTGGAGCCCGGCTCGGCCCCATCTTGTGTGTCCATTTCCTTCAACCTAGCACATATCACGGGGGGATTCCAAGAGTGGATATTAGCGGCGCGTTGCGGTGGGTGCTACACCACAATCGCCTCGCCCGGCGGGGGCAGGACGACTTTGATCCCCGTATCGGCCAGCTCGGCCTTAAACCACTCCAGCGCGGGCGGATCGCCATGGACAAGCACGCACACCCGGGGGTTTACCGCCTTGATGTAGCCCAGCAGATCCTCGCGCTGGGCGTGGGCCGTCATATCAAAGTACTCCACGCGGCAGCGCACCGGTTGCTCGCCAACCTCCGGGGTCAGCACCACGTTGCCGCCCTGGCCGGCGGCGCGCAGGCGGCCGGCGGGGCTTTCGGGGTCGCAGTAGCCGACGAAAAAGATGGCGTGATTGGGGTTGGGCAGAAAGTTCTGGGCAAAGATGTTGCTGAGCGTGCGCTCGGTCATCATACCGCTGGAGATAAGGTAGATGTGGCCCTTCTTCACCTTAATCTGCCGCGCCAGCTTGCCGTCCATCACCTGCGGCGCAATGTGGCCCAGCAGGGAGAGATTGCTGTGGCTGCGATGGCTGCGGCCGGCCAGCTTGTCGTACACGCTGCTGAAGGTGCGGCCGAGGCCGCCTATGTAGATGGGGTTGGGCGGCAGGCGGCGCGCCTTTTGCAGAAAGTGCAGCAGCGCAAGCAGCTCCTGCGTTTTGCCCAGCGCAAAAACGGGGATCAGCACGGCGCCGCCCCGGTCAAACGTCTCCTGAATGGCCTGCAGCAGCCGGTTCACTTCCTCGTGCCGGCTGTAGCCCTCCGGCGGCTGGTGGGCGCCGCGCGTGGTCTCGATCATCAGAGTATCGATGCGCTCCCTGGGAAAGTCGGCCCCTTTCATCAGCGTTTGCGGCTGAAAATTCACGTCGCCCGTGTAGAAAATGCGCCGGCCACGGTGCTCCAGCTCAATGCCCACGCTGCCGAGAATGTGGCCGGCGTCGTGGAAGGTAAAGCGCAGCGGCTCGTCGTCGTCGGGATCGGGGTAGCCTTTGAGGGACCAGGCACGGTTGGTGCCGCAGCACTGCCAGGTGCGCGCCTGCACGTCCAGCTCCTTGTGGGTAAACAGCGGGTACTCCAGCACGCCGCGCTCCATGCGCTGCTTCTTCATAATCTCCACGGAGTTATGCAGCAGGGGCTCCGACAGAAACGATGTGGCCTCGCTCATAAAAACGCGCGCGCCGGGTTGCTCGCGCTGCAAAATGGGCAGGGCGCCAATGTGGTCGTGGTGCGCGTGGCTGACAAAGATGGCGTCCACGGAGTCGACAGGCACGCGGTCCAGATTAGGCAGGCCGGCCAGGCCCTCCTGGCGCGGATGCATGCCGGCGTCGAGCACAACGCGGCCGTCGTCGCCGAAGTCCAGAAGATAGCTGTTCGCGCCTATCTCATTGGCGCGCGTAAGGTTAGTGAGTTGCACGGAAAAGGAATTGCAAAGAAAAGGCCGGCCCGGAGCCGGGGATACGGAGCGGGAAGTCAGAAATAAAGCATAACCCGCGCCAAAATTCCAGCATGCGATTAGCCCTGAGCTACCGCCCCCCGACAATTTATCACTGTCTCCCCTCCCTCCTTCGCGCTCTTTGCGTCCTGAGCGCGTAAATGCCCATACGTTACCGATGTACGAAAAGGGGTTGCGCCACGTTGCGATTGTTTCACGCTAAGGGCGCGAAGGACGCACGAAGGACGCAAAGAGCGCGAAGTATAAAGGGAGGAACGGAGTGAGGGAGAAAAACTTGACTATAACTGGCCGGAGATCGCACTTTCGCTTCGCGCGACTTGAGAATGGCACTATCTATGCTTAATGCATTTTATTGGATGAAGAAAAGAGCATAACTTTTTTGCTATTTTCTGCAGATTACCAGTTGCGCCAGCCTGTATACGGGTTATATTCACCTTAAGACTTGGCCGCCTGATGTTCACGCTAGTTGTCAGTTGCAGGACATATCAGGTCTCCTCAGCAAGTGGTGTGTAAACATAGCATGGGGTCGACAGGGTCAGTGCAAAAAAATGCCACATAAATCTCCCTAAGGCTGAAAAGAAAAGATAAGCACGGAGAAATAGGTGGCAGCAACGTCAGTAATGAACGAAGGCGGCCAAGCCTTACCTCTTTACGACAGGACGCCAATTTAAGGAGGAAACGGTGTAAGCGAGGACGCAATCCATACACCTGATAAGGACGCCCCGTTTCCTCTACCCCCTTTCCACCCTGCGGTAATGAAGCAGGAGATGGAAACTGCAAAGCAAACTAAAGCGCAACGTGCAGTGCAGAAATAACTCCGCCTGGGGCAGAGCATACACCCCGGACGGAGTTTTCTGTGTGGTGCATACGTGCGTGCTTTTCGCAGATGGGTCCAAATCCCACTTTTGGCGCATTGCGCCCAGAGTATAGCATGGCCGAGGAGGTTGGGAGGGCATAGCCACAAATCCCCATGCCCGCCCCCCCACCCGCGCAATGTTAAATCCCCGTGGCGGATGGCCATGGCGTGCGAAAATGCTGTTCAAGGGACACCGCCACATCGTACTTTTATGCTAGATTGATGCGCCCTGCCCGCACTGCTGCCCCTCAATGTGCAGCGGAGCCGGCGCGGCGCTTTCTCTCGCCCAGCACGCATCGCATACGTTCCCCATCCACTCTCAATGAAGGCCATCCTCGCACTCGAAAACGGCACCGTCTACCATGGCGAAGCCTTTGGCGCGCCCGTCACCTCCCCCGGCGAAGTCTGCTTCAACACCTCGATGACCGGGTATCAGGAAATCCTGACCGACCCCAGCTACCGCGGGCAGATTGTGACGATGACCTACCCGCACATCGGCAACTATGGCGTAAACGAGCTGGACAACGAGAGCGACGCGCCCCAGGTCTCCGGCTTTGTAGTGCGCGAGCTGTGCGGCCAGCCCAGCTCCTGGCGCAGCCGCGAAAGCCTCGACAGCTACCTGCGCCGCCACCATATCCCCGGCCTGGCCGGCATCGATACCCGCGCGCTGACCAAGCTGCTGCGCGTAGGCGGCGCCGTGCGCGGCGTCATTACCTCGGAGAACATCAGCGACAAGGCCGCCGTCGCCCTCGCGCGCGAGTTCTCCTACCTCGGCCGCGACTTCGTCAAGGAGATCACCTGCGCCGCCCCGTACGACTGGGATCCCGAGGACAAGCTCAGCCGCAAGTGGTCGCTCGTTCGCGGCACCCGCCCCTCCGGCGCCCCCCCGCTTACGGGCGAGGACTACCTGCAGCCGCTGCCCCCCGTAAAGCACAACATTGTGGCGTACGACTTCGGCATCAAAAAGAACATCCTGCGCCGCCTGCGCCAGCACGGCTTTAAAGTGCGCGTGGTGCCCGCCACCACCACGCCCGAGAAGGCCCTCGAATCCAACCCCGACGGCATTT
The DNA here is from genome assembly GCA_003054695.1 of Verrucomicrobia bacterium LW23. Lineage (GTDB taxonomy): Bacteria > Verrucomicrobiota > Verrucomicrobiia > Methylacidiphilales > UBA1321 > LW23. The sequence goes on along the minus strand of QAZA01000056.1, from coordinate 429,655 downwards.
TCCTCTCGCCCGGCCCGGGCGATCCCGAAGCGCTGACCTACATGCACGACATCGTGCGCGGCATCGTCGGCAAAAAGCCGCTCTTTGGCATCTGCCTCGGTCACCAGGTGGTAAGCTATGCCCTTGGCGGCAAGACGTTTAAGCTGAAATTTGGCCACCGCGGCGGCAACCAGCCCGTCAAGGATCTCACCACCGGCCGAGTCGCCATCACCTCCCAAAACCACGGCTTTGCGGTGGACTCCGACACGCTGCCTAAGGAAGTGGAAGTGACGCACGTGAATCTGAATGACAACACCTGCGAAGGCCTGCGTCACCGCGAGTTGCCGCTGTTTTCCGTGCAATACCACCCCGAGGCCAGCCCCGGGCCGCACGACGCGTCCTACTTTTTCGAAGAATTCAGCAAAATGATTGATAAGTCCAAGAGCTGACGGTATATCTCTCTGGCACCGATGGTAGCCACCGCGCCGCGCCGCACAAAGTTCGGCCGGCTGAAGCCACCGGTGCCGAGCGAACAGTCCGATCGATCTCCACACCAGCACCTATGCCGAAGCTTATTGGTCAATCCGAGGAATTTCAGGGCGTCACCTACGAGCTCAAGGAAGTCACCATCCCCGTGGGCCGCCTTGCCGACAACGGCCTGCAAATTGAGCACAGCAGCGTCTCCGGCCACCACGCCGAGCTGGTGCTGGACGAGCAGGACTACAAAGTGCGCGACCTCGACAGCACCAACGGCACCCGCGTGAACGGCGAGCGCATCTCCGAGCAAAAACTGCGCCGCAACGACATCGTCCGCTTCGGCAACGTGGAGCTCCTGTACGACAGCGAATTCTCCCCGCCCGCCCTGCGCCTGCCCGACCCCAGCCCGCGCGAAAGCCTCTCCGACAGCCGCAGCGACGGCCGCCCCGCCAAGTTCCTCAACGCCAGCCCGGTGGAAAAGCCCAACCCCGACGCGCTGAATAAGTCCCCCTGGCTCATCGCCATCCTCCTCCTCGCCCTCGCCGCCGCCGGTGGCTGCTTCTACTTCTACACCGTTGTGCTGAGCAACGGGCTGTAGGACGGGCAATAGGGGGGCTGCGCCCCGGCCCGCTTAATTCAAATCGTTGAAGACTTCCCACCAGTGGGCGTCGATTTGCAGCCCCTTGCGGGTGTAGCAGATGGACGAGGGAACGTCGAGGATGAGGCGATTGGGATCGCTGTACGCCACATCCATCGTGGGGCTGAAACCGGCCTCTGACCAGGCGAAGCCGAAGACGCCGGCGTGGTGGTAGTCGCGGGTGATGATGGCGATGGTCAGCTTTCCCTCTTGTGAGCGCCGGGCGAGCAGGGCGTTTCCCTCCTCAGTGCCGGGGAGGAGCGTGGCTTTGCCGGAGACCATGGTCCACGCGAAGTACTTGTCCCCCACAAACTGATGCTGTCGCACTTGCGCAACGAGGCTTTCCATCTCGGCGCGATTGAACCAGCCTGCGTTCTGGGTGCATACCGCGTAGATCCATGGACCAGCGAAAATTGCCGCCATGAAAAAAATGGGGAGCCCGAGGCAAACTGCAACCCTGGTCATGGTATGCCAGCCCATGTCCCTCTGAAGCACAAGTGCTACACATCTACAAGTCGCCATGTGCGAGAAAACAGAACGTACGCCTTAATGCAAAGGCAGGCACCCGACACAAAAAGGCAGCGCAACAATGGTAGTCCCAACGGGATTCGAACCCGTGCATCTGCCTTGAGAGGGCAGTGTCCTAACCACTAGACGATGGGACCAGTTGTTTGAGGGAAGTGGAGTAAAGCACGGGGTAAGCCGATGGGTCAAGCGTCTTTATTAGAAATTTTTGGAAAAGCTTGCGAGCCCCGGCGGCGGGCGCGGCGGCTATGTCGTGGCGCTGCCTTCCGCGGCTGATGCGGCGAGGGACTCGGCCTGGGCGAGAAGGGTGGGGTAGGACTCGAGGGTGCGGGGCATGTTTTCGATGTCGAACTCGGAGGCCTGGCGGGAGAGGGTGTTGCCGTATTTGGTCAGCTCCGGCCAGGCGTGCTGGTCGCCCAGGGCGCTGAGGCGGTTGGCGAAGGATTCCACCTCGTCGATGTTGGGCGAGTCCCGCAGCGGGGCCCAGGCGCTCTCCAGGAGGCGCAGGGCGTCCAGGAGCTCGGTCGGGCGCTCCACGCGCGGGCCGGCGGAGACGGGGGCGATGGCGGCGGCGGCAATGCTGGTCGGGCTGGCGGTGATGCTTCCCGCCGGGGCGGCCTGCCCGGGGCGGCGGCTGCTGCGCGGGGAGAGCCCGGCGCCGGAATCCGCCATGGCTGCGCCGGCGCCTGTGCCGTAGGGCGCGGCCTGGCCGATGCCGCGTGGCGGGGCCGAGCCTGCGCCCGGAGCACCGGACGGCACGGCAGTCCCGCCCCGCGCTCCAGGCGCTCCTGCGGCGCCATCCGCAGCGGGTGCGTTTGCGGATGCGCCACCTGCATTCCCGAACGCAACGTCGGCGGCCCGAACCTCCCAGGCGGGTTGGCCGTCGTGGCCCAGGCCTGTCGCGGCTGCTACCTCGCCGGCGGCGCCAGATTCGGGTGTCCTGGCAGTGTGCTTGTCGGGAACGCTGCCCGTGCCGTTCCCTGTGCCGGCGTCATCAGCATCCGGCCGTACCCCGGCGGATGCGGCGGCGGCTTCCAGCTCGGCGCCAGGGGATCCAAAGTCCGCGGGCGCGGTCCCCTCCCCGTTACCCGCGCCAGCCACGCCGTTTGCGGGAGCCTGGCCTCGCGCGTTCAGCGAGGCGGAGGCGGGAGACGCGGTGTCGGCCGTGACCACCCGGGCGCCGGTGCGACGCGTGGCGGCGTCGCCCGTGCGCCGCGGGTCCGCGGGCGCGGCCGGGGCGGCGGCGGGGCGATACGCCGGGGCTGTGCCGTCGGCCGCCGGGAGAAAGCGTGCAAGCTCCTCCCCTAACTGCTCGCGGGAGAAGGGTTTGCGCAAAAAACCATTGGAGGCTTTGCGGAAGAGTCTCTCCTCCTCCAGGCTGGCGCTGGCGCTCAGCAAAATAATGGGGACGCGCGCCGTCACCGCAATCTGCCGCAGTTTGGCGGCGGCGTCGACGCCGAGCATGTCGGGCAGCGTAGAATCCACAAGGATGATGTCGGGGCAAAGCCGGCGCGCGGCGTCGAGCAGCTCACCCCCCGTGCCGGTGGTGTGCAGGCGGTGGGGCGTGCCGTCAAAGTAGCCGCGCAGCAGCAGCAGGTGCAGCTCGGTATCGTCGCAGGCGAGGATGATGCTGGGCTTGAGGGCGGGGAAGCCTTTGGCATCCCGCATGGGGGCGCCGCCCGGCTGGCCGCGCAGAGCAAGCGAGGCGTCGCCGGAGGAGACCGCGACGGTGGCGAACACGATGCGGAACGTGGAGCCAACGCCGGGTTCGCTGTCCAGGCTCATAGTGCCGCCCATCATGTTGACCAGGCGCGAGGTGATGGTGAGGCCAAGGCCGGTGCCGCCGTATTTGCGGGTGCTTTGGCCGGTTACCTGCGTAAACGCCTCAAACACACGGGCTTGCTCGCGTTTGGAGATGCCGATGCCCGTGTCTTCCACTTCCAGCGTCAGCTCCACCTCGTTGGCGTTCTTCGCGGGGGCCACGCGGCATCGCACACACACGTAGCCTTGCTCCGTAAACTTAAGGGCGTTGCCCACCATGTTAAACAGCACCTGGCGGATGCGCACTTCGTCCATCAGCAGGCCGGTCGGCGTGCCTTCCTGGATGTCAACGATCAGCTCGATACCGGCCTCGCTGGCTTTGAGCGAGAAGACCTGGCGGATCTCGTTAAGCAGCGTGTAGAGGTTGGTGCTCTCGTAATTCAGCTCCAGCTTGCCGGCCTCGATTTTGGAGAGATCGAGGATGTCGTTGATGAGGGTGAGCAGCGTGCGGCCGCTGGCGGTTATGGCCTCCACGTACCGGGCCGCCTTGTCCTTCAGGCTCGGCTCAAGTTTGAGCAGGTCGCTAAAGCCCAGGATGGAGTTGAGCGGGGTGCGGATCTCATGCGACATGTTGGCCAGGAACTGGCTTTTGGCCTGGTTGGCCTCGTCCGCCTGCTTTTTGGCGGCCTGCAGGTTATCGTTGGCCGCACTAAGCTGTCGGGTGCGATCGGCCACGCGGGTTTCCAGCTGTTCATTGGCCTCGCGAAGGCAGGCCTCCGCCTGGCGCCGGCTGTTGATGTCCTGCAGGGTGCCTTCGAAGACGAGTTGAGGGCCCTGGTCGGTCTCTTTGGTAACCGTGCGGGCGTTGATGACAAACCAGAGAATCTTGCCGTCCAGGCGGTGCAGTTCGCACTCAAATTTGAGTGTCTGGCCCTGCGTATGCAGCTGCTGCTCAAACTCTTTGGCGCGGGCCACGCGGGCGAAGGGGAAGCCCCGGTTGGAGAGCGCGTCCAGCAGCTCCTGCGCGGAGGAGTAGCCCAGATGGCGCGCCATGGCGGGGTTGGCGGTGATGAATCCACCCTCCAGGCGCATCTGAAAGATACCCTCGGCGGCATTCTCAAAGATGGCCCGGTAATTGCGCTCCGCGGCGCGCAGGGCCTCCTCGCGCGAGGCCAGTTCGCGGCCCATTTTGTTAAACGCGCGGGCCAGGTCGCCGATTTCATCCGTGCTGTTAACGGCCACCTCCTCCCACTTGCCGCGCTCCAGAGCCTCCGCGCCGGCCGTCAGCGCCGCCAGCGGCATGGCCAGGCGCCGCGCCGCAAGGATGGCCATTACCGAGACGAGGCAAAAGGTAAAGAACGCCAGCCAGCCCGAGGTGTACTGGAGCTCAGCCACCGGGGCATACGCCTCGTCCTTGTCGATCTTGACCACCAGCGCCCAGTTCAGGTCGCTCATGTACCGCCACACTGCTACCGACGGGCGACCGCGATAATCGAGAATGGTGCCCTGGCCCGGGTACCCCTCCAGCGCTATATTCACCGGGTTTTGCTGCGACTTTTGCCAGGCGCGCGGCGGGGCGGAGAGGTTTTTGAAGTGACGCGTGGGGGAAATAAACAGGATCTCGTTTTGCCGCTTGGTGGCCACCACGGTTTCGCCCGTCTTACCCAGGCCCACGTAGTCGTTGACGACGTCGTAGATCTCCTTGTTGTTCATCCGCAGTGCGAGGACGCCGATGATTTTGCCCTGCGATTTGATGGGCGTGGTAAAGAACGCCGCCGGCTCAACACTGCCGGGGTAAAGATCAAAGTCCGCAAACGCAATCTTGTCCTCGCGGACCGAGCGGCTGAACGCCGCAGCCAGGTGCGAGCCGCGATACGGGCCGTTGTCGAGATCCTTGCCAAAATCGTGCCGGCCGCTGAGGCTGAAAATCTCCTCGCCATCCGGCTTAAAGATATAAAGATCCGTATACGCCTGGTGGGAGACAAAGTATTCGAAAAACGGCTTCACCTGTCCCGTAACCGTCTTGTGCTGCAACGAGTTAAGGCCATACTTTGAGATTGCCTCCAAAAGCTCCAGCGTGGAGGTGGAGACATAGGGCAGCTGGGCCATCAGCTGCATATCGCGGTTGCGCTCCAGGATGTAATTGCGGATCTGGTGCTCCTTGTCCGTGGCCACCGAGGCCAGGTGCGCCAGCATAATCGTCTCCAGCTGTCGGGAGGACATCCACCATGTGCTAAAGGCCAGCAGCACAAGGGGCCCCAGGGAGACGACATAAAACCACACCAGCACGCGGGTCGTCAGCCGCAGCTTGCGGGGCGGCGGCGGCGCATGCAGGGATGCCTTAGGCGCACGCACCGCAGCGGCAGGTGCAGGGGCAGCGGCGGCTTCCGTGGCGCCCGGAGGGACAGGTGTCGGTGTGGACATTGGCGGAGGAGCAGAGATGCAGTAGACAAGGGCCGCGAGCTACGGTACGCGAAGTGGCGTGGCGATGTAGAGCAAGAAGTGGGAGGGGCTGGGTGAATTTACCGCATGGCGTAAAACTTTCAGCTCATGTTCCAACAAGATGGACCGATAAGCATAAGGACGACAGGATGCTTCTTTGCTAGTTGAGCAATATAACTGCCAAAACTGCGATAAGAACTATTCTCCACTAATGAAAGCCTCGTCATGAATGCTGCGAGTTGTAAAGCATTACTGCCACGTAAAGATCTTCATTAATTAGCGAAAGAATCTTTCACTTTTGTGAATCTCTCGCTGGATATTGAAGGAGAATGTGGTAGGATCAGCACCAGCAGGCAAGGCAACGAGATCGCGCGCATGAACAACCAACGGGCCAGGAACCAGGGCAGGCCCGCGTAACCCGATGGCGGAGAACAGAAAGCACGCGACCCTCACCCCCCAGCGCCGCACAATCCCAGGCACGCTCTCATTCCACTCTCTCTCACTTCGCGTTGCCCCCGCAACCGGGCGAGAGTATGAGGCGCCGCACGGGCGAAGTCTTCTCCCAGCGCAGCGCATCCCCCCCTTCCACCTGGCACAAGCCTTCGCAACGCCTGACATCGCCTTGAACCCGCCGGCCACACCTACCCCCAACCAGGATAACATCGTGATTTACAAGATCCGAAACTCCGCCACCCAACAGGCCCTTCCGCTCCCTCCTGGCACCCACTCGGTAGGCCGGGATGAGCAAAGCTACATCTTCATCGAAGACGCCTCCGTCAGCCGGCGGCACGCGATCCTGATCAATCGCGACGACAACCTGTACGTGGAAGACCTGGCCAGCGCCAACGGCACGATGCTGAACCGCGAGCGCATCAAGGGGGTCCATCGTATCAAGTTTGGCGATATGCTGCAGTTTGGCCTGGTGAGCTTCTCCGTGGAGCCCGAGACTGCGCCCGTCCCTACCGCACCGCTGCCCGTCGGCAAAGCTTTGCCAGCCCAGGCGCCCGCCGCCCAGCCCGCCCCGGCCCACGAGGAGGCCACCGGCACCCGCAGCATGAAGTTTTTCCAGGCCGGCGCCTCCGCGTCCACGCGCCCCAGCGCCTCCGGCCCCCTGCGCCGCCCCACCGAAAGCCTGCCCGCCATCCGCTTTGACCCACGCGAAGCCACCCCGGCGCCCGGCACGCCTACGGCCGGCCCCTTGCAGCGCGGCCCTGTTGCCAATGGCGGCGAGGCAGCGGCAGGCCCGCTCAAGCCCGTCTCCCCGCGCCTCGCGCCGCGCATGGGCTCCTCGGACAGCGGGCTGCTGCCCAAAAAGTCAAGCGGCCCCATCAACCCCACGCCCCCCATCTCCGGCGATATCTCCACCCCCGCCCCCACCCTGGAGCGCGGTAGCACGGTGCCCCTGCCCAAAAAGCGCCTGCCCTCCGGCGTGCTTAACACTCCCATCTCCGCACGGCGCCTGGAACCCGAGCCCCCTCCCCCCTCGGCGCGCGTGGGTGAGAACGGCGAGATAATCATTACCCCGCAGCCCAAAAAGAGCGGCGTGTTTGAGCAATACCGTGTAAGCCCCCTGCCCAACGGCGAGGTCGCCACCGCGGGCCCCAAGGTCCCCACCAGCAAGCTCAACTTTGGGCTGGAGCGCCAGGACCGCCAGGCCAACGCCGTCGATGCAGCCCCCGCGCAAACCACCCCCCCGCCTGTCACACCCTCCAACTTCGGCGCTGGTATCCAGCCCGCACCAAGCGGCGGCGGCATCCGCCCGGGCTCCCAGTACGGCCGGGGCAGCGCCACCTCCGCCGGGCCCACCATGGCCCCCGCGCCGGTGCCTCCGGTCATCAGCAAACCCGCCACGCCTTCCGCCTTTGACGCGCCGGGCGAGGACTCCCCCAGCGGCACGCAGCCCCTGCCCAAGATCGGCCTCAACCGCCCCACGGAAAAAATCCTGCCTGCGGAAGCCATGGCCGTTGCTGAGAAGAACGCCGCGGCGGCCGCCGCCCGCGCTCGCGACAACTACACGGGCTCGCCAGGCATGTCCTCCACCGCCATGCCCGCACCCGGCTGGGGCGACCCGGCCCCGCAGCAGGCCGCCGCCCCCATGGCGCCCGGTTTTGCAATGGCCCCCGCGCCCATCATTAACGTGCCCGCCACCCCCGCCCCCGTCGTGCAGGTGGTGATGCCCAGCACACCCTGGGTCAACCTCACGTTCGCCTTCATCGGCGGCGCCGGCACGGGCATCGCCGCAGGCCTCCTGCTGGCCAGGCTCTTCTTCATGTAACGTCCGAACAGATCGACACCGCACGGCACAGCACACCTGCAACGCCGCAACAAGGCGCCGCGCCCGCGCACGGGTGGGCGCCTTTGTCGTGCCCTGGCCTTCGCACTTTGTTTTGCTGCGAAATCTTCAGATCGCCTTGTTTTCCACCTGCTTCGGTGGTACTTGATATTATTGTGAATAAAGACGTGGTGAAGGTCGAAGTCCTGGGGGTATTCCCCGTGGATTCTCAAACGCACGCCGTTTACGTGGGCAACGAAGAAAAATGCTTCGTCATCCATGTCGAAATTACGGTGGGCCGCGCCATTGCCATGTCCCTGCGCGGCGACCGCAGCGAGCGCCCCCTCACGCACGAGCTCATCAGCCTCATCTTCCGCGCGTTCGATGTCAAAGTGCAGCGCGTGGTCATCAACGAGCTACACAACAACACCTACTACGCCCGCATCATCCTCAAGGCGGAGAACGAGATCCACAAAAAGGTCATCGAGATCGATGCCCGCCCCAGCGATTGCCTCGCCATAGCCCTGCAAGGCCACGCCCCCATGTTTGTAAGCCAGGACGTGTGGGATGAAGCCGACGACCGCAGCGACGACCTGGAGCGCATCCGCCGCGCCCTGGAGAAGGAGCAGCACAAAAAGCACAAAAGCCAGGAAGAGCTGGAAGAAGACGACGATTAGCCGCACGTCCGCACCGCACGCCTGCCGCCCGCACTATGCTTTTGTGCTCGCAACACTGCCCGCTTCGCTCTTAAGTAGGCGGGTGACCAGGTTTCCCTTCGCACCCGCAGCCCGCCTCCTCATCCGCACCGCCGCCCTCGCCTCGGTAATCGCGCTTGCGGCGCTCAGCCCGGTCACCACCACGGCTCAGCAACCCTCCGGCGGCGCACCCGTCGAGCCCCCGCCCGAGGACATCCCCGTCGCCCCCCGCGCCACCCCTGTCACGCCCGAGGAGGCAGCCCCAACCGCAACCGCGCCGGCTCCGTCCCCCGCCCCCGCGGCCCCATCACCTCCCGCGCCCGCCCCGCCAAAGCCGGCCCCGACCGCTAAAGCGGAAGTCAAGCGCGCCACCGAAGCCCGCGTCGGCTTTGACGGCCAGGCCAACGATCCCAGCAAACCCGTGCACGTGCGCATCGTCAGCCCGCGCCACGGCGAGGTCGTGCAGCCCGCCACCTCTCAGGAGCCCGGCAAACCGATCAACACCGTGGAGATCCTCTTCGAGGTCGAAAACTACACGTTGGCCGAGTTCGGCAACCGCCTCCACGTCATCATCGACAACGACGCCCCCGTTGCCGTGCACGATACCCGGCAGCCCCTCGTCCTCAAAAACATGGCGGAAGGCGGCCACCTTATCCGCGCCTTTGCCGTCAAGGCCGACGGCCGCGCGCTGGGCAACCCGCAGTCCTTCGCCCTTACCTCCTTTTACGTCGGCCGTAAAAACTTCCTCAACTTTGTGGTGCCCAACACCCCGCTCCTTACCCTCAACCTGCCCACCAGCGGCGTGCAGGACGCCGACGACACCAGCACTGTCTGGCTCGATTTCCTCACCCAGAACGCGCCCATTGGCAAAGGCTACATGCTCCGCTTCCGCGTCAACAACCAGGAGGACTACGTGACGGACGAGAAGCCAAGCTTCTGGACCGGCCTTAAACCCGGCCGCTACGAGTTTATGGCCGAACTTGTCGACAGCGCCCGCCGCCCTGTCCCCGGCGTCTTTAACCGCGTCACCCGTACTTTCGACCTACGCGCCACCCACAAAGCCACCCCGCTCTCCCCCGAGGAAGCCGCCGCTGCCAAGCCCAGTGCCACCAACGCAACGCCCGTGCCCCGCAGGAAGCCTGCGGAGTCGGATTAGCCTGGGCTAACCACCCCGCATGTCAGGGACATTACGTGTCCCTGGGACATGCAATGTCCCTCTCTTCCCCAAATGTTACGCCCGGGGATGTGCCGCATCGTACGCCTTGCGAAGCCTGGCCGCACTCACACTGGTGTAAATCTGTGTTGTGGTGAGATTTGCGTGACCAAGCAACTCCTGCACACTTCGCAAATCCGCCCCGTTATCCAACATATGCGTGGCAAAGGAGTGCCGCAATTTATGCGGCGTCATCTTCTCATCCAGCCCGGCAATCGCCAGGAACTCCTTGAGAGCCAACTGGATATGCCGGCAAGTCAGAGCTTTTCCCCGCTCCGATACAAAAAGCTCGGCCCCCTCATGCGGGCACTGCGTCAGGTACGCACGCAGAGCATCCGCCGCGGGCTCGCCCAAAAGGCAAAGTCTTTCCTTGCCGCCCTTGCCAAGCACACGCACAAAGCCTGCGCTCATGTCAACATCTCCACGGCGCAACGCCGCCAACTCCGCGATACGCAGGCCGCCGCTGTAGAAGACTTCCAGCCACGCGATATCCCGCCACATTTGCCATTCCGTATACCGACGCTGCCTGCCCGGCGACGGCGCAGCCTGCGCGTCGTATTTGCGCCGCGGCGCCTCCAGCAACCGCGTTACGCCCGCCTCCGACATCACCTGCGGCAACCGCCGCGGCGCCCCCGGCAAACGCATCCCCTCCAAGGGATTCACCGCTGCGGACCCCTTGATACACAACCACTTATAAAACGATCGCAGCGCTGCAAACCGCAGCCGAACACTCGCCGTCCCCAGCTTTCGCCCCTGGGTTAGCTGGTACAACCACATCTTGAAACCGGCCCGCTGCGCCAGCGCCCAGCCCCCCGGTTTGGTCGCCACCCCTGTCGCCTCCGCGCACTCCCGCAGCGCCTGCTCATAATTGCGCACCGTTAACGGCGATACCATACGCTCATGCCGCAGATGATTCAGGAAAGCATCTACGCATTCATCGCCTACACAAGCTTCTGTTTTCACCTGCTTTAACGACGATTTCCCCATAAATGCATTAAATAACAAATCGATGACCAAAGCTAAAGCGTTATTTGGAATCTACCAACTGCATTACCATTGCAAATCATCTTCCCAACGCTTCATATCTACCTTAGGCTGTGCAAGATGCGGAGGAAGCGGTGGCGGCGGTACCAGGGCCGGGGAGTCCACACCCGGCTTCCGCAGTCCCAACCCCAGGGCCCGCCCGTCGGGCAAAATCAGGCGGGGCGGATGCCTGGAAAGCAAAGCGCCCACCAAATCGTACCGGGTGCCGTCCTCGCACACCAGGTCAGTCTTTTCCAGGCGCCCCCGCCGAATGATAAGTCCCTCCACCACAATGCCATCCGCAGCGACAACCGCTGCCCGCAACAAGTCGTACTCGCGCCCTTGCGAGGCATCCATGGAGCCCAGAATTGTCGGCACCCGCTGAATGGCCCGCTGACTGATAAAGAACGCCAGCCCCATACAAAACATAAACGCCCCCAGCACAAACACCCCCAGCGCCAGCAATCCATGCAAGCCATCGCCCCCCACAAGGGCCTTGAATATTCCCCGCGCCACCTTCTGGTAATAGGTAAACGGATCTGAGTCCGCCCCGTCGATCCTCCACAGAAGTAGCACAACCACAAGCAGTAAGGCCAACGCCCCGATGTGATCCTGGCGCCCGTTTTCGAACGCGCTGATGACTGCCCACAGGTAACTGGCAGTCAGAATAAAAAAGATGCCGGCCAAAGCGATCTCCTCCACACGCTGGCCGAAGAATGCAAGGTCCATAAATTCCGATTCCAGGTAACAGGAGATAACAGCAAGTGGCAGGTAAAAATCGCGAGGCGAGACCGGCCACCAGACTATTCTACGGCTTTCCGGGGCACGAAGCGAGCCCGCTGGTAAAGTTTGCCGCATTTTCTGCCCGCCAATCTGCGCAATCGCCACTCGCCAATCCACCAGTCCGGGCGTATACTCACCCCTAAGCATGAAGACGAGGACCCTTACCCTGAGCCGCAGCGCGTTTGCCCTGATCGCCGCTATAATCATCGCAGTCCCCACGCCGGCACCTTGCCAGGAAGCAACGCCCGCCTCCAACGAGTCCGCCCCGGCTCCGAAGCCGAAGACAAAGCCCGCCAAGACCAAGGCCGCCTCCACCACGACCTCGCCCGCCACCCCGGCGCCCAAAGCCAAAAAGGCCACAGCCGTAACCACTTCCAACACTGCTGATAAAACTGCGGACAAACCCGCCGCGACCAAGCCGGACCCCACCTCCGCCATCCTGAACGCGGAAGAAAAAAGCGCAGAGATCCGCGGCTCCCGCGGCGGCCCCAAGCCGAGCGGAAGCGTTCCGCTGAACGAGGACGAGCGCAAGAAGCTGGAGGAAGAAGTGCGCCGCTCGCGCATGACAACCGAGCAGGTTGAGAAGGAGAAGCGGATGGTTCGGCGCACCAACCCCGCCGACGAACTGAAAAATCCCACGCTGAAAGAGCGCCAGTCCATCCCCCAGAGGTTCTAGTGGCTCAGCCCACCCAACCCGTTGACGTTGAACAACCTGGCGTGACCGCTCCCCGTTCGGCAGCGGCCACGGAAAGCCCCGCCGCACCCAGCTCCCTCGCCTCGCGCAAACTGCGCGGCACGGTCTCTCTCGAGAGCTTTTTTGAGCCACGCTCGGCGGTCATCATAACCGATCCCCCCACAAAAGGCACGCCATCCAGCGGGCCCGCGGCCGACACCAACGCCGGCCGCCTGCTTCACAACGCCACACAAGGGCGCTGGAAGCTTCGCCTTCGCACAGCTGTGGCGGACGATACGTTGGCCGCGGTTTTAAGCACCTCGCAGGAAGGTGGGACAATCCGTGTCCCTGAGACATCCCATGTCCCTGACACCTCGGGCGCCACATCCCCTTCTGTAAGTGGCGCTTCCGTCGAACTTGCCATGCTGTTTTGTAGCGCGGGGTTCCTCCCGGGAGCCCTCCGAGCCTGCGTGGCGGCCGGCGTACGCTTCGCCGTCGTCCTGCCTCTGGAAACCGCCCCGCTGTCAGACGACCGCTCACGCCTGGCGTACTCCGATATCATCCGCGCCGTTACCCGCGAGGCACCTCCGCCCGGCACGCCTCCCATGCGAGTCCTCGGCCCCGGCTCGTTCGGCTTCATGCGCCCCCGGCACGGATTAAACCTCACCTTCTCGGAGATGGACTCGCCGCCCGGTAAAGTGGCCTTTTTGGCGCACAGCGGCGCCATGGGCACCGCCATTATCGACTGGTGCCGCGGCGAAGGTATCGGACTCAGCGCATTTGTCAGCACGGGCGGCATGGCCGATGTCGCCTGGGGCGACCTGCTCAGCTATTTTGGGGAAGACGTTGAGACAGAGAGCATTGTGATATCGATGGAGACGCTGGGCGAAGCCCGCTCCTTCATATCCGCCGCCCGCGAAACAGCGCTGACCAAGCCCATTATCGTGCTCAAAGCCGGGCGCAGCCGCAGCGCTGCCCTTCGCACCGCGCCGTCCAGCTCCGCCTCGGCCTGGTCCTACGCGCCTCCGTTCCTCTCCGGCCAGCCGGGCATTCGCCCCGCTGACGCAGAAGCCGCCCAATTGCTGCGCGCCGCCAATGAGGACAGCATCATCGAGGCCGCCTTCCGTCGCTCCAGTGTGTTGCGCGTCAACACGATAGCCGAGATGTTCTATATGGCGCACCTGCTGGCCAAGCAACCCCGGCCGCGGGGCGGGCGCCTGGGTATCATCAGCAACGCCGTCGGCCCGGCTCTGCTGGCCGCGGACGCCCTTGTCCTCAGCGGCGGTACCCTCGCCACGCCCTCAGAGGCAACGGCAAACGCTCTGTGCAAAGCCGTCCCCGCGCTGCCCCAGCCGCTGCCTCATCCGCTGGATCTCGGTGGCGGCGCCGACGGCGATTGCTATCGCGCTGCGCTTCAACTCTTTGCGCAAGATCCGAACATCGACGGCATCCTGCTCATCTATGCCCGCCAGCCAGGCGCCGACCCCGCCGCCATCGCCACCGCCCTCTCCCAGGAGCAACTGCCCTGGGGTAAGCCCGTGCTGGCAAGCTGGATGGGTGGCCCGGAAACCGAAACGGCATCCGACATTCTGGTGCGCGCCCGCATCCCGGTCTTCCCCTACGCGGACACACCAGCGCGCCTTTTCGGCTACCTCTGGCGCTTCACCCTCGGCATCCGCGCCCTGTACGAGACGCCCGCGCCTACGCCACAGGAGTTCCTGACGCAAAACGTCCGCCAACAGCAGGCCGCCGCCATTCTGCAAAGCGCTCTGCTGCAAGGACGTACACAACTCGCCCGTAGCGAAGCGCTTGCCCTGCTTCAACTCTACGGCATCCCCGCAACCACGGAGACGGAGGCCTCCACCTTTACCACACGTCCCCTCGGCCAGACGGACAGCTGCACCCACCAGCCAACGCAACTTCCTCTGCGGCTGGAACTTGTGTCAGATCCCGAATTCGGGCCTGTGCTCGTTTTTGGCACCGGCGGGCCGCTCAGCGACGTCCTTCAGGACACGAGCGTTGGCCTTCCGCCCCTCACCTCCACGCTGGCGCGCCGCATGATTGAGCGCACCCGCATCTCATCCGCGCTGCGTGGCGAGTGCGGCTTTGCGCCGATGGATGTAACTGTGCTGGAGGAAGTTCTGGTGCGCTTTAGCCAGCTTGCGGTTGAGCAACCCCGGCTGGAACGCTTCGCCATTAATCCGCTCGTCGCCACACTCTCCTCCACCGTCGAAGGCCAGCCGGCCTCCCTCTTTCTCGCGGCCGCGTGCCACGCCACCCTCCATCCCGTCACCTATACGGATGCCGAACTTCCGCGACCGGCCATCCGCCCCTACCCGGCCCAGTACGCGGCTCCGCTTCACACCAAAAGCGGACGCACCTTTTTGGCTCGCCCCATTCGCCCGGACGACGAGCCGGCGATCGTGCGCTTTCACAGCACGCTATCCGAGGAAAGTGTCTACTCCCGGTACTTCCATCACATCGACTTGCAGCAACGCGTTACACATGAACGTCTTACACGCGTCTGCTTTAACGACTACGATCGCGAAATTGCGATCGTGGTGGAACCGCTGGCCGGGGAGGAAGCTCCGCCTCGAACCGCAGCCAGCGCAGCTCCAGGTGAAAGCGCCAGCGCCCAGGCAATTGCCGGACTCACCGGTTCAGGGCAAATTGTCGCGGTAGGCCGCCTGAGCCGCTCCCTCACTTGCAACGACGGGGAGTTTGCCATGCTGATCAGCGACGCATGGCAGTCGGCCGGGATTGGAACCGCGCTTCTGCTTCGCCTTGTGGAAGTAGCTCGCGCTGAAGGACTTGACCACCTGCTTTGCGACACTTTCACCGAGAACAGGGCCATGCAACGCGTGTGCATCAAAGCCGGCTTCACACTAGCGCGTGACCCGGACGACCACACTGTTGTCCGGATGACGCTCCGCCTTCGCTAATTGCGCCCCTACTCCTCAGACCCCCGGTCTCCCGCGATCGGATCGGTATCGCCGTTCACCAGCGCATGCTCGCCCTTTAGCAGGGCGGAGCCGGGATCGACGCGAGTAATCTCGCGCGCACAGTCCCCTCGATCGTTCCGACCACGCACGTACTGCACGATGTCCCCTGGCCGCAGGTCATTAAAGTCGATCTCGACGAGATCCTGCCAGAAGAAGAACAGATTCTTGCCCGGAACCTCCGTACTCACAAAGCCGTACCCCTCCTTGAGCGAAACGATACGTCCTTGAAACGCAGGCACATCCGCGCCGGGAACCGGCTGCGCCAACATCGCCTGCGCAGGCACACCGCCGGCCGTTCGACTTTGAGCGTCAAAAGCGTCCTTGTAGACAAAAAGCTCCTGAATCAGCTGCTCCTTCCCGCGCGCCTTGTCATCGATAACCGAGTGCATGAGAAGCGGATACGTCACTTCCCCCAACAATTGACGGGAGGTGGTAGTGGACCGGTCATTACCCAGCTCATCCACAAACTGGAAATCCCAGCCCAACACCATGACGCGAGTGCCGAGCGTATTGAGCTTGCGCACCAGCGGCACGTAGTCGCCATCGCAAACGATCAGCACCAGCACATTAAACTTCTTAAACAGCGCGAGTTCAAAGGCTTCCAACGCAAGCCAGACATCAATCCCCTTCTCGCCCTGGCGGCCGAGCGGCAAATAGTGGGTAATCACACCCTCCTTCATCAGAATATCGTCAAACACCCTCTCCTGCAACAACTTATGGCGCGCGTTGGCCTCGTGAGCGGGAAGCCGCCCGCGGAAGTAGTGAGAGTCAACCACCTGGCAATAGCGAGTATCCACTTTCTCCGCCCGCGCAACTTCCTCGCGGATAAACTCATGCAACCCGGGAATGCTTAGCCGGGCACGACGCGGATGCGAATAGTAATAATAATTGCTGACGTGAAAAAAATAGTTGCCGTCGTAAAAAACCCCAATGCGTGTAAGTTTGCTGTCAATCTCGCTCATAGCCAAATGTACAGATGTAAGGCGCTGTCTTTCTCCCGAGCAAAAAGCACAGCGCTAAGGATGGATGTATGAATATTGTGAAGCCCAACTGAAATGATGAAAAATGATATCAATAGAAACCAAAAAAAGTGGCCGGACATCGCGCCAGCAATCACCTGCCCGCAAGCAGAGTGGATTGGAGAAAATACGCATCAAACCTCGGCTTCTTGCGCATATTTCTCACCAAAAGTGCGATAACGCGAGGGCAAAATCCTCGCTCCGTCTTTTCAGTATAGCCTAAACACCTCGGGTTGTCGTACCCGATTTTCACAAAACCTCAGGACAAACAGATCCCGTTGGGTACCAATGCGTTCCGCAATATCCCCAAGCTCGCCGCAATGCGTCTTCGGCCGTCCCGCGCGTAAGCGAATCCGCAATTTCGAGCGCCTTCTGCCGCCCTGTGACTGTGACGGAAGATCCGTAACAACACGGCAGAGTTGCCATATGACGCGCTTATTCGCTGCTCGCAGCTCTGTCTTCCGTCTTCTTATCAATACTACTAAGGCTGTTATAGATCGAAAGTATCAATGCACCGCTTTCGAATATGAGCGCTACATATACATTGAGGAAATAGACAGATATAATACCACCTAAAAGGGCTCCCACCCCAGTTGCGATGGCTGAGAGCATATTGCTATTCATCAATAGCATCACCATAAAACCGGCATAACCGATGGAGCCCAGGATACCCAGGATGGTAAAGATAAGGTGGATTCCAGGTCGAATCACCACAAGCAGAAACGTAAGTGCTTTGAACTCGGAATCCTTTGTCGGCAACTCCCCGGCCCGCCCCCATTCACCAAGGGTAATGGCCGAGTTGTAGATCAACGTCCACGGAAGCATAAAGCACTGGCCGATAACGAGTAAGAAGCCCCACACGATGGAGCCAAATGTCACCGGCAAAGCCTTCCGCTTTTGCTGCTCGCGGGCCTTCGCCGCTGCACGGTCTTGTCCGCTGGAAGTCAGTGCGCCAGAAACAGTTCCCGAAAGTGTATCGCGCGTTTCGCGACGCATCCGCGGACCGCGGCGCGTCTGCGAAGTCTCCCCGGTCGAGGTTAGCGACGGGGGCGCGGCGCGCTCCAACGAGGGCTCCACAACGGGCTGAGCCTGCTCGACAGGCGGCCAGCTCGTCTGCGCCGCAGCCGGCGCGGCTTCGGCGGGCGATTCCAGCCAGGCCATTGCGGGACTGCCTGCCTGAGTCGTCGTCGCTCCCGACGCATCCTCCACATGGATAACGGGTTCTGGCTCCGCGGATGCAGGCGCAACAACAGGCTCAGGCTCAACAACCACCTCCGGCTCGGGAGTCGGCGCCGGTTTGGAAACAGGAAGCATCGGAGGCCCGATACGGACCGGCGCAGCCGACTGCAGCGGCGCAGAAGTTGTTGGCGCTGAGGAAGTAACAGGTGCGACAGGCGAAGTCTGTGTCGCGGGAGGGGTATACGCCTGGGCAGGCTGAGGCTCCGGCGCCACGTAGGCCACGGGCTGCTGAGCTGCCGGATTGTAAGCTGAAGCCGCAGGAGCGTAAGCAGTTGATGCAGCGGGCTTTACAACTTCCGCAACGTCGCTGGATGGAGCGGGGCTAACCGCGCTGGTCGACGTTACCAATGTGGGTGCCGCAGCACGAACCGGTTCCGGTGCTGGCTCCACCGAAAGAGCGGGAGGCAGCGCGGGCGCCGGAGCAGGCGCGGGCGGGGCTTCGGCCTTCAGCACCTCCCCCCACTTGATCCAGGCCTTGGCGCCCTCGGGAAATACGTTGGTGTTCTCGCGAATGGTTCCCGCGGCAGCCAGCATTTTCAGTTCTTCAAAATTGACCGGACCCCTCGGCTTATTGGTGGCGTCCGCATAATAAAAGCGTTTCATAATAGCATCACTCTTTCCGCCGCTTTACGGTAAGGCACGAGTTTCGAAAACCCGCCCCATTGCAAAAACTCCGCGAATCCTAGGGTCTTAACGCGCCTTTGTATAGCCCAGATTTTAAGCATTTTTATTTGAGATCATACAACAAATGTCAACACCACACGCATTTTCCCCACCGAGGCCTTTACCCATGAGGCAAATTGTCGGCAATCACAATATCCTTTTTGTCACGCTCGATACCCTGCGCTATGACGTTGCCCATCAAGAACTTAAATCCGGAAACACTCCGCACCTTGCTTCCTTTATTGGCGGAAGCTGGGAGGAGAGGCATTCCCCGGGAAGTTTTACCTACGCCGCCCACACCAGCTTTTTTGCGGGATTTCTCCCCACGCCGTCAAAGCCTCAATATACTAAAGCGGAAAGACTTTGGGCCGCGCGCTTTGCGGGAAGCGAAACAAGCGGGCCGCACACGTTTGTTTTTGAAGCTGCGGACCTGGTGACGGGCCTGAAGTTAACAGGATACAACACCATGTGTATTGGAGGCGTGGGCTTTTTCAACAGGCAAACGGCCCTCAGTCGCCAACTGCCTTTCCTTTTTGACGCAAGTTACTGGAACCCAACGCTTGGCGTAACTGCGCAAGACTCCGCGGCTAACCAGTTTAGTCTGGCACATCAGCTACTGAAAGCTTCCAGCCCGAGGCAACTTCAGTTTCTCTTCATAAATGTCAGCGCTATTCATCAGCCTAACTATTTTTATATCAATACCTTAACGAGTTCGCCTCAGCCTTGCGACACTCTTGACAGCCATGCGGCGGCGCTTCGCTATGTGGATAGCCAGTGGCCGGCACTTTGCGCGGCAATGGACTCCCGGCCGGAGCCCTGGATGTATGTCGTATGTTCCGATCATGGAACAACTTATGGAGAGGACGGCTATTTTGGGCATCGCCTCGCGCATCCTGCTGTGTGGACTGTGCCTTATGCCGAAGGTATTTGGACATCAACACGTTAAGGTCACAATCGATTCGAGACGCGAATTCATGCTGGGATCCGCGACAAAAGCATGAGATACATGGCGGGTGAAGAATCTTCAGGAACAACAGAAGCGCGCTGCAGAAGCTGCCGTGGAGCTTGTGCAAGATGGTATGGTTGTGGGACTTGGAACCGGAAGCACGGCTGCGCACGCCATCCGCGCGATTGCAGCCCGCGTGGCAGCCGGCCTCCGCATCACAGGCATCCCAACTTCGGAGCGCAGCAGGGAACTGGCGACGCAACTCGGCATCCCCCTCGTCGCCCTGGAGCGAGCGGGGCAGATTGATCTCACGATTGATGGCGCCGATGAATTTGATCCCTCGCTTCACCTGATTAAAGGGGGTGGGGGCGCACTGTTGAGAGAAAAAATTGTTGCCTTTTGTTCAAATAAGCTCGTCATCGTCACAGACTCCAGCAAGCAGGTGACGCACCTCGGCAAGTTCCCGCTCCCGTGCGAAGTCATTCCGTTTGCCTCGGCTGCTGTTCAGTCGTGGCTGGAAGCAACGTATTCCATCCAAGCGACGATCCGCCAGGATAAAGTAAACGCTGACAAGCACTTCTATACCGATCAGGGCAATCTCATTCTCGATTGCCACTTTGGCAAAATCGCCAACCCCACCGACCTTGCAGCGGAACTGAGCCGCGTGCCGGGCCTGGTTGAGCACGGACTTTTCACGGGGATGGCGGATCTCGTAATAATGGCGGCGGAAAGCGCGATAGAGCAGTTTCCGCGCAAGTAGTTATTCGCCAACCGGTTGCCAATGTGGATGCTCAGCTCTTTACTCTATCCATTGCGCTCAGCAATGCATCCAGGGGCACTGTAGCGAACGAACTTGCGGTATCCGACATCGCATAAGGCAGAATGAGAATTCTTTTGTGCACCATAGCGCCGCATGTGTAGACAACATTGGGCACGTATCCTTCGCGTTCCGTTTCGTCTGGCGCCAGCAACGGCCGGCTCAGACGGGCAATCACCTTGCTGGGATCATTCAGATCGAGCAAGAAGGCGCCGATTGAATATTTACGCATGGCACCGACACCGTGGCTAATGACAAGCCAGCCCTCTTCCGTCTCAATTGGTGAGCCGCAGTTGCCGACTTTCACGAATTCCCAGGGGAAGCTCGGGCGAATGAGTGGCTCTTTTGCGTACCAGAAGTGAAGATCGTCTGAGTACATAATAAAGTTATTCTCGCCATCCTGCCTTGAAAGCATAGTGTATCTTCCGTTCACCTTTCGAGGGAACAGAGCCATCCCCTTATTCTGAACTTCCGGACCATTAAGTGTGCTAATGCGAAAATGCAGGAAGTCTTCTGTCTCTAATAGCTGAGGAATGGTAACGCGGCCATCAAATGCTGTATAAGTTGCTATGTAGGAGACGGATCCGTCATTCTCGGTAAATCGAACAAAGCGCGCGTCTTCGATTCCTCTCGTCTCGTTAGGCGCCGTCGGAAAAATGACCCGCTCGGAGAGAGGCTGATCTCTGGTATATACTACTTCGTAGTTCGATCTGGCGAGGTTAATGATACGACTTACCGTGGCGTCGAACTCGGAATTCCGGTGCCTGGTATGCCGCCGAAGGAAGCTGACCTCCTGGATGAGTTGATCGATCGTAAAGACATCCGGCAGAATATCCATGACTGTATCGACGACGGCGTCCACCATGCCAAGCTCCTGTAACTTCCTTAGAAACAACGACTTCTCATACGAAGGGTGGGGAATCGCCTCCGGCGTTGTGACGAAACGCGACGCAGGATCAATGGAAATGGCACCCACCGGGCTTACGGTGCCGCTGCGAAAAACGATGGAGGAAATGTGCCCCTCGCCAGTGGCGCGAAGGCTTACGATAAAGCGTACCCAGCCTGGCGGCATATCGGTTTGATCCGGATGTGGCACCATACTTGGGTTGAAAAGGGCGGCGGCCTCCAGCGAGTACTCCAGCGTAAAATAGGCGCCAATGAGGAGGCGCCTGTTCTCTGTAAGTGGTTGATCCGTAGGCATTAAATAACGCACCTGCTCGTACCGCCGAAGAAAGTGGTCATGCAGCTTTTGATGCCTTGAGGTAAACTCTCGCATTACCTGCTCTAATGTAGCAGTCACTTCCTCCTCGGAAAGCGAAAGCACGCGGGCCAGTATGCGAAGGGAGGCCTGATCGTCGCCGGTTTCGTACGCCCGGTAGAGGACGCGGGCGGAATTA
The DNA here is from genome assembly GCA_003054695.1 of Verrucomicrobia bacterium LW23. Lineage (GTDB taxonomy): Bacteria > Verrucomicrobiota > Verrucomicrobiia > Methylacidiphilales > UBA1321 > LW23. Next base: position 408,092 of record QAZA01000056.1, on the reverse strand, counting down.
GGTTTCAGGACGATTCCTGTTCGTGTAACATCCATATCATCAACTCCTTATGCTTGGTGAGGCGGGCAATTGCTTCCCAGGGGGTTACTCATGGCGATTTGTATGTTTGCTATTTTTTCGTCTCCTTCGCGGGGGGCGCACTTTCGTCGTAGGGCTGAATTTCACGTTCGCGCGGCTTCATGAATGCTTTCAGATCATTCTCCAGCAGAAGCATTTCCGCCTGCGCGATCAAAAATGCGAGAGTTGATTCGGCGCCCTGATTCAGGTTAATGCGGTCGACATGAAGCCCGTCGCAACACCCTCCTGTGGCCGGATCGTGAAGTGAGAGTCCAAGGTCGTTGCGCCCCAAGAACCACTCGAACGCGCGGCGCGCCTTCTCATACCAAAAGTTATCATTTGTTGTACGGTACGCCTCCAGGCATGCGGAAACGGTGCCGTGAGCCTCGATAGGCTGCTGATCAAAGGCTGCAGGCTTCTCGCCGCGGGGATACCAGCCGTTGGAGCCAATGGGGCGGAAGTGGCCGGCCTCGCTCGTCTGCACATTCAGCAGCCAGCGCAGGCTTTTCAGGCCTACGTCGTAGGCGCGGGGGTTGTCCGCCCAGCGCCCGCCCAAAATAAGCACCTGGGGAATCCGGGCATTGGCATAGGTGACTTTGTCTTCGAACCACAACCAGTTATCACCGGCATGCTGGTCATACTGATCGAGAATCCGGGCGGTGAGATTGTCTCGCGCGGCAGCAACAAAGCGGTCGCCGTTAAAGCGGCGGAAATACTCGTAGATGCCAAGCAGCGTAAAGGCCCACGTTCGTATGCTACTGGCTTCCAACAGGTTAGGAAGCGCCTTATCGAACAGATCCGCAGCCCAGTACTGCAAATCGCGGTGGGAGGAGCGGCCGACACACGTGCCCAGGCACCAGAGCGCGCGTGCCTGGCTGTCGGTCGATCCCACGTCCTCCAGCCAACGGCGGTCAAAGCTCATGAAGTTACGAAAGCGTCGCTGATCGCGATCAAACGCGTAGTTGAGGAACGATGCGTAGCTTTTGCTAAGTCGCTTGAGCTCTGGAACTTCCAGCTCAAGTTCTTCCAGCAGCACGCATAGAATCAGGGCGCGGGCGTTGTCGTCTGTGCAATAGCCCTCACTAAAGTTGCGGAAGGTGTATGTTGCATGCTGTAGCATTCCTGTTGCATCCGACATCTGGATCAGGTGGCTCAGGTTCATTCGGGGGAGCTCCAGCGGCTCTTGCTCCAGCGTACGGACGTGGAGGCGCTGTGGCGCCGCATGCACGCGGGAGCTTCTCGCCTTCTCAAAGGAGGCCATGTACAAGCCGGCCGTCTGGCTCCATATCATATTGCGGCCGAACATGTAAGCGCGCTTGCGCATGGCATGACGACGCTGATCGTCGCGAAGCAATCCGATAACCTCCCTCGCCAGGGCGTCCGTATCGCCGAACGGGACGAGGACGCCGCGATCTTCGGCCAGCAACTCCTCCGCATGCCAGTAAGGTGTTGATACTACGGCCTTTCCGCATCCTACAGCGTATGCCAGGGTGCCGGAGGTGATTTGTGCGGCGTTGAGGTAAGGGGTGATGTAGATATCAGCGACGCCAAGAAAACTTTTTAATTCCTCAATGTTCACAAATCGATTATAGAAGCTCACATGCCTCTCCACTCCAAGACTTTGCGCCATCCGCTCGAGGCTTTGGCGATAGGACTCGCCATGTTGCCGCACCAGATTGGGGTGGGTGGCACCCAGGATGATGTAAACGAGGTCGGGGAACTCCTTGACGATCTTGGGCAGCGTGCGGAGGGCGACTTCGATCCCCTTATTGGGTGATAGTAAACCAAATGTTAACAGTACATGCTTCCCCTCCACGCCAAACTGATCCTTATAAAAGTTGGGATCGATAAACGGCATGTCGGGAATGCCGTGCGGGATGACATCAATTTTCTCCTCGGGCACGCTGTAAATCTCTGTCAGCATGGTCTTTCCCTTTTCGCCCATCACAACAAGCCGGGCGGACAGAGCGGTCAGCTCCTTCATCACCAGGCGCTGGTCGGCATTGGGCTTTTGCAACACGGTGTGCAGAGTTGTTACCACAGGCACTCTTAAGTCGCGCATCAACGGCAAAATGAAGCTTCCCGCGGGGCCGCCGTAGATGCCGAATTCGTGTTGCAGCGAGACAACATCCACGTGGCCAAAGTTGATGTAGTCGGCAGCACGAAGGTAGGATTCGAGCTCGCCCTCCATGAACTCAAAGCGCACCTCGGGGGGATACTCGTACCCTTCGGAAAGATCGTTGACCGGAACGATAAAGCTTTCTGTATGAGGGAATTGCTTCGCCACGGCTTCGCGAACGTCGTACGTAAAGGTGGCAATTCCGCACTTGCGGGGAACATAATCGCCGATAAAGGCCATTCTTTCGATTCCACTGCCGGATACAGATGTCATAAAATAGATTCTCCCTTTGTTAAATCCCTACATTTTTCCCCTTCAATAAGCTTCCAGAACCCTCATTGCGCAACCCTTCACGGTGTAATTCCTTTAAAAAAACCGGGTATTCACCCCCGTTTGGCACGATATTGCCGTTTGACGGATGCACCCGTCATGGCATAATTCTCCCCTTCGCCGACCGGCCGCTTCGGGGTCGCCCATCGCTCACGCTGATTCCGCAATCAACTGGAATTAAGGATCTTATACACTTTTTATGAAATTTTTGCTTCGCTGGCTGGAGGAATATATTGCGCTGGAGCTGCCGCTGGCGGACGTGCTGGATCGGCTGACGATGGCGGGCACGGAAACCGAGTCCGTTGAAACCCAAGGTGTAGTAAGCCCGCATCTTGTTGTGGGGCAAGTTCTTAGCTTTGTGCAGCACCCGAATGCAGACCGACTGCGGCTTTGCCAGGTGCTCGACGGTACGGGACAGCGGCAGATTGTTTGCGGCGCCAAGAACTTTAAGGAGGGCGACAAAGTCCCCCTCGCTCTGCCTGGGGCGGAGCTTCCCGGCGGGCTTAAGATTAAGGAGTCGAAACTGCGGGGCGAGCTGAGCCAGGGCATGCTTTGCTCCGCCAAGGAGCTGAACCTTACGGGGGACTCCGAGGGGCTGCTGATTCTGCCCGAGGACGCGCCGCTGGGCATGGTGTTTCACGAGTACCAGCCAGTCAACAGCGTGTTTACTGTGGAAATCACGCCGAACCGCCCGGACCTGCTGAGCTACATCGGCATGGCGCGCGAAATGGCCGCGATCGGTGTGGGCAAACTCAAAAAGCGGGCATTTCCCCGCTTTGAGGAACTGGCATCGCACAGTTTGCCTAGGAGCGCCTGGACGGTGGACCGCATGTCCGACGGGTGCCGCCTTTACGGTGCGGTGACGATATCCGGCATTAAAGTGGGCCCCAGCCCCGACTGGCTTCGCGCCAAGGTTGAGGCGATGGGGGCGCGCTCCATCAATAATGTGGTGGATGTCACCAACTACGTGCTGTGGGAGACCGGACAGCCCCTGCATGCCTTTGACGCCCAAAAGCTTACAGCCCCCGCCATACTGGTGCGCCAGGCCAAGCCCGGGGAAAAAATAGTAGCGCTGGACGGCAAGGAGCACGAACTGAAGCAGGTCGACCTCGTCATCGCCGACCTCTCCGGCGCGGTTGCCATTGCGGGTGTGATGGGCGGGCTCGCAACCAGCGTAAGTGACACAACGACAGAGATTTTGCTGGAATCCGCGTGGTTTGAGCCCACGCGCGTACGCCATACCAGCCGCCGCCTGGGGCTGATGTCGGACTCGAGCTACCGCTACGAGCGCCGGGTTGATCCGCAAGGCGTGCTAACCGCGCGCGACCGTGCAATCGAGCTGATACTGAAGGTGGCGGGCGGCTCTGTATCCTCGCAACCCATTGTGGTTGGAGAACTTCCGGAATCACCGGCGCCGGTATGGTTGCGCCACGAGCGGGTGGAGAAGGTCCTGGGGACTTCTGTAAGCCCGGATCAAGTTAACATTTGGTTGGCTGCCCTGGGCCTTGAGCTTCTGGCCGACGGCAAGGCTGATGGCCGGAGCGGGCAGACGCGCTGGCGCATCCCGACCTTCCGCGCGGACCTGGCGCGGGAGATCGACCTTATTGAGGAAGTGGCTCGATTGCATGGACTTGCAGCGGTTCCCGCGTGCCTTACGCTTGGCGTCAGCCCGGAGTCGGTGCCCGATCGCGTTGAGATTCGCACCCGCCAGCTTCGCAAGAATCTGGCCTCGCGCGGCTGGGACGAATGCGTGACAGATGTGCTTGTGGAGAAACAGGTTACGGGCGGACTACCCAGCGTGGAGCTGCTCAACCCGCTCAACGAGCAGTACACTCATATGCGGCCCAGCCTTAAGGGCGGGCTGCTTGGCGTTGTGGCCCGCAACATCTCCCGCGGCGTTAAGCAGTTGATGCTGTTTGAGTTGGGCCGCGTTTACACACCTGCGGCGCCGGGTCAGGACTCGTCCGCTCAGCCGGCGGTAGTGGAGACGACCGGGTTTGCCGGGGAGCCGATTCGCCTGGGCCTGCTGCTGGCCGGCGAGGCGGCGGAGGCAGCCTGGTGGCAGGCGTCACGCGGCGCGGATCTCTTTGATCTGAAAGGAGTTACGGATTTTCTGGAAACGCAGGCCGGCATCCCCTTGACAGCGCGACTCGAGGCGGGGCCGGTGGCTCCCTCTGTCCTCAAGGAGTTTGGGATCAAGACCGCCGTGTTTTATGCGGAGTACCAGCTGGATGCCTGGCTGCTGGCGGACGAGGTGGTGCCGACATTCCGCCCGCTGCCTGCCTATCCCGCCGTGCGCCGCGATATTGCGGTGGTGACCGATTTAGCGATGACGCACGACGAGGTGAAGCGGGTGATACTGGCCTCACAAATCCCTGCGCTGGAACAAGTTCTGCTTTTCGACATTTTTACAGACGCGAAGGGCGAGAAGATTGCGGCCGACAAGAAATCGCTTGCCTACGGCTTGACATATCGCGCCAATGACCGAACATTGACGGAGAAAGAAGTCAATGCCTGGCACGAGCAGGTGAAAGGGCGTTTGCAAAAGGCATTGAATTGTACATTCCGGGAGTAGTTGGGGAGATAATGGGGTTCAGACAAACTTACCGCTTGTACAAATGCGGGGCCGATGTTATATTGAAAGCGTCTTCAAACGATTTGCCTTTTGTTCTTTGATTTTAACTGCAATTCGCCAGGCCGGACGTTGAAAAGGCATGCGCTATTGCTATTGCAATAGCGTCGCCCATCTTCATAGTCCCCTGATTGGATTGCAACTACCCTTTACCCTGTGGTACTCGAGATCTAAGCCAGAACGTTTTTTCCCGATACACTCTAAGGGAGGCTAAACACGTGAGAGTTTATTCGACGCCATGCCTTTACTGGAAGGCGGAGATTCTCCTGTCGTCTCCCCCCTTTAAATAAGAGGGGCAAAAAGCACTGCTTGCACGGTATTTGCGGGGTAATCTCCTTGATGGGCGCCGTCCTGACGAAGACTTGAGCATTTTATGCTCAGGCGCAGGCTGGCACTCTACTCTCGTGGCGAAGCTGCCGGAATGCGTTGGCGGGACCTTGATGCAAGGCTACCGCTCGTCAGCGGCTTGTTCCACGATCAAAAAGGGGGCTTTGCCTGAAATGCGTATTTGCGCATGCTTTTGTGGCCTTGCTACAAAGCCATACGTAAAAGCTATAGGTGAGGTCCCCTTTTTCTTTTCCTATTTACCGTGGATACTGAATCGCAACTGATGTTGCTGCTCCTGCATCTCGGTCCCGATATTTACGGACTGGATGTGCTCCAGATTGTGGAGGTAATCCCTCGTATTGATGCCCGCCCTGTCCCCAACGCGCCTGACTATATTGTCGGGCTTATCTCCTACCGCGGCATGGTGGTTCCGCTGCTGGATTTGAAGATGTTGATGCTGAAGCAGCCATGTGCTCCCTGGCTCAGTACACGCATTGTTGTTACGGAGTGCACGTGCAAGCATGCCGCAGGCGCCAGCAGCGCGCCTGTGCAAGGGCGCACGATGCTTGCCGTTCTGGGCGAGCGCGTGACGGAGACGGTGGAAGTGGACCGCGCCAGGCTGCAGTCCAGCGGCATAGAACTGAGCGACGAGAGCTATCTGGGCCGGGTGGCCATGCATGACAAGCGGATGATTCAGTTGCTGAATCTGGAGCACGTTTTGCCGGCGGAATTGCAGGAAATGCTCGCCCGCGCCGCTAAATCGCGCTAGATTTGTATCACCGCCGCTGCGCGCTGAAGCGTCCGGCCGCTACTTCCCGTCGTCCACGTCAACGCTTTTCCGCCATCCATGGCTACCCCAGAGTACGCTCCGCTGGAGAGCCTGTTATCGCGCACCATTGGGCTCGAGCCCAGCCGGCTGGGGCGCACCGCGTTGCAACATGCTGTTGCTACGCGGTTGCATGCATTGGCGCCGCTGACCGTTGCGGCCTACATGGATCTACTCCATCGCGATAGCCTTGAACTCCAGGCACTTGTGGAGGAGCTGGTGGTGCCGGAGACTTGGTTTTTTCGCGATGACGGCGCGTTTGCGCTATTGCAGGGACGAGCCCGGCAACTTTGGGCATGGCAATCGCCGCAGCCTGTCATCCGCGTGTTATGTGCGCCATGTTCCACGGGGGAGGAGGCGTATTCCATTGTCATTGCGCTACTTAAGGGCGGGATGAAGCTGGAATCTATTCGCGTGGACGCCGTGGATATCAGCAAGAGGCTGCTGCAGGTGGCCCGTGCCGGTGTTTATGGCTATAACTCATTCCGTGGCAAGAACATGCGGATTCGCGATGACTACTTCAACCAGGTGGCGGAAGGCGTCTTTGAGATCGACCCGCATTATGGCACCCCCATTAACTGGTTACAGCTCAACGTTTTGCACGGGCTTCCGGTGGCCGGTGCGTCGGAACAGGGAGCTCGGGGCGACGGACTTTACGATGTTGTCTTTTGTCGCAATTTGTTGATCTATCTGTCGGAGGATGCGCGAAACTGCCTCCTCTCCGCCATTCGGCGCCGTCTTAAAGGCGACGGCCTTCTCTTTGTGGGGCACGCAGAGGCGATGAGCCTCGACCGCAGGCATTTTTCTCAGGCGGGTGACGCCGGGCAGTTTGCCTACCAGCAAGTCATGGCAGCGCCACTTCCGTCCCCGGCGGAGCAAGCCCCGCCGGAGCCAGCAGGTGCCTCCCGCCCTCGCCCGCGCCAGGATATTGCCAGGAAGGCCCTCAGGACGGCGCCGCAACCGCAGGCGCCGCAGCCTCCTCCGCCTCCCCGGACGGGGACCGACCAGCTGGTTGCGGAAGCCCGCAGGCTTGCGGATGCGGGCCGGTACGCGGACGCCGAGCGAGTCTGTGAGGAGGCGCTTCAGGCGGACCGCTTGCACGCGGGTGCGCATTGCCTCAGCGGCGTACTGGCGGAGGCCCGAGGCAACGGCGCGCAGGCGGAGCGCAGCTACCGGCGAGCGATCTATCTGGATCCGCGGCAGAAGCAGGCGCTGGTGCATCTCTCGTTGCTTATGGAGAAGCGGGGCGGGGCCGCTGAGGCCGGCACTTTGCGTCGACGCGCTGCAAAAATTGCGTGACGACCGGGTAAAATCGCCGGGGCTGCCCACTATTTTTTTGCAAAATGATGTTGAAGCAGGCAGGGTTTGCGCGAAAACTTGACTATGGTCTGATGCCTTCCCAGGCAGGCTTGCGCGTCTGCCTGAGCCGGCTGCACCTGCACTTTTGCCGCTATGCGCAACCTTAACCTCGCCAATCAACTCACGCTTGCCCGGCTGGTCATGTGCGCCCTTTTCGTCGCGAGCATGTCTCTGCCCTGGGCCTACAGCGGGGTTACGGCGCTAGCCCTGTTTGTGCTGGCCAGCCTTACGGACTGGCTGGATGGCGAGATAGCGCGCCGCTACAACCTGGTAACCGATCTTGGGAAACTGCTGGATCCCCTTGCGGATAAGGTGCTTATCAGCGCGGCACTCATCGCGCTTATTGAACGGAGCATGGCCCCCATGTGGATGGTAGTCGCCATTATCACGCGCGAGTTTCTGGTAACGGGCCTGCGGACGGTGGCCGCCAACAAGCAGATTATTTTGCCGGCGGAGCGCGCGGGCAAGTACAAAACCGTGGCGCAAATTGTCGCGATTTGCGCCTCGCTGACCGTGCTGGCGCTGCGCGATTTGCATTTGGCAGAAAGCGCTTTGGCGCAGGGTCTTGCGTGGATCATACCAGCGCTTTACTGGGTGGCTTTGCTCATTACGGTGGTCTCCGGCGGCCTCTATTTTTACAAGAATCGCGGCCTCTTCGATGCTGACGCTCCAGAAGCGGAAACCAGTGCTGCACAGCAAGTTACACCTGACGTAGGCGCTTCGCCCATCGCGACGCCGGCGCCCGTGCCTGCGCAGCGCAAGGCGGCGGCGTCCGCTTCTGCTCACAAGGTTGCGGGCAAGGCCGGCCTTTCTACCTCCGCCTGAGCCAGGCCACGTGCCACATGCCACGTGCCGCCTATCTTACCTCCTTTCTATCAAAGCTTTATGATCACTTCCGCATCTCCCTCCGTCCTTCCAGTGCCGCTCCACTCCGGGGTCGTTTCGCCCGCGTTTAAGGACTGGGCGGTGATTGTGGAAGCCCTGGGCCGCGGCCGGCAGGCCCTGATTTTGCGCAAGGGCGGCATCGCAGAAGGGCGCAGCGGCTTTACCGTGGCGCACCGGCGGTTCTGGCTCTTCCCCACGTTGTACCACCAGCAACTTGCGCGCACGCGGCCCGAGGCGGCGGACCTGATCGGCCAGCTGCCGGAGAAATCGCCCGACTACGCGGTGCCGATCCGCTGGGTGGCCGACGTGTCGGCCGCGGACATCTGGTTTCTGGAGGACTGGGCCAAAGTGAAGGCGCTGGCGCCGTATCACATTTGGAATGAAGATGTTATCGAGGAGCGCTTCTGCTACGGCGGCGAAGACGGGATCCACGCGATTATCTGCCGCGTGCACGCCCTGCCCCAGCCGCGCGTGCTGGCGTGGTCCTCGGCCTTCGAGGGCTGCAAGTCGTGGATCGACGTCAACCTTCCGCTGACGGAAGATGCTCTGGGCGAAAGTCTTACGCCTGTGCTGGCGGATGCGGAGTTTGACGCCCTGCGCGCAGGCATTCGCTCCGCGTGCGGCTAGCCGGGACGGGAGGCCCCCCCCCTCTCAGGAGCCGCCTTACGCAGCGGAGGCGTAGGCTGCCAGGGCAATCGGGCTTTCCACAAAGGCGCGCTTTTCCATGCTGCCCCAGCGCCACACGGCCTGGCCGGCGGCGAGGTCCAGGATAATGCTGGGGGGCTCGGGAAGCTGCTTGCGGCGGTCCGGGCAGCCGGGGTTAAAGCACCAGGTATCGACGATCTGATCAAAGGGCAGGCCGCCATCAAAGGGCGCGCCGTGCACGTGGCCGCAGAAGACAAAGTCGGGCTGATACTTCAGTACCAGCTGGCTGATCAGCGGGCTGCCCTCCACCTTCTCGGTGGTTCGGCCGGTGCGGGACAGGTGCGGGGGCTCGTGGCACACCCACAGCCAGGCGTCGGTACCGCTGTTGCGCAGGGCGTTGCCGTGCTCCAGCAGGGTAGCGAGGCGCTGCGTGTCTTCGTCGGACTCGGCGGCCCAGGGGCAGCAGGTGACAAGGAGGCGGGTGCCGGGCACAATTGCACTGCCGCCGTCGCCGATGAAGGTGCCGCCAAGTTTTTCCTCCTGCGGGTTACGGCTGGGGGGAAGATGCAGCCAGCGCAGGTCGCGCGTGGCCCACAGATCGTGATTTCCGCTGCACACGGCTAAAGCGTTGCAGTTGAGGCGGATATCGGTAAGGAACGAGGTGACGTCGCGCACCTGGGTATCGATGGAGGTGCGGCCGAAGGCAAAGAGATCGAGCAGATCACCGGCGACAATAACGAGGTCGAAGTGAGGCGCCTGCTGTGCCACCCAGGCAAAATGTTGCTCCTGAAAGTGGAGATCGGAGACGGCGAGAATTCGCATATGGAGTACCGAGGATACGAACAGCCCTGTGCTGTTTCTCAGCTAATCGCCCACGATCGGCTGCTTCTTCTTTCTTTTTGAGTAAAAACCTGTTTATACGAATGGCGAATCGGTGTCAACGCCGGAAACGCTGTCCGCTTGCGACGGACCTGTTTTCCTTTTGATATCGACCACTATTGGTAAAAGTTGAGTGAATTACGACAGGTCCAAGATTGTAACGCATATTAACTTGATTGCAACTGATAATATTGGGGCACATCATGAATCTGGCTCATGGTACCGGATAGCCCCGCTCATGCTCGAAAGCCGCCACCTCCCCCTGTCACGACATTTTCCTGCCCTCTGCGCAAAATCGCGTTTGCGTCGCAGGGCGGAATCTGGTGTCTTTGCAGGTCGATGTCCGCCTACACATTTGCATTACTGGTCGATGGCCTTGCCGTCGGCACCTATTTTGCGCTTATTCTCATTGTAGGCCTCTGGCCCAGTCGCAAGCAAAACACAATGGACGAGTTTGCGATGGGGGGGCGCAATATGCCGTGGTGGGCCGTCATGGCCTCCATTCTGGCCGCGGAAATTTCGGCGGCCACGTTTATAGGCGCGCCGCAGGAAGGCTTTCTGCATCATAACTTTACGTATGTGCAGCTGGCCATTGGCACAGTATTGGCGCGCGTGGTGGTGGCGTACCTGTTCATCAAGCCGTTTTACGACTATAACGTCTTCTCCATCTACGAGTTCCTGGAAATTCGCTTTGGCATTTACACCAAAAACGCCGCATCGGCGCTCTTTCTGGTAACGCGCGTATTGGCCAGCGGCTCAAGGCTTTACGTTGCGGCGGTCATCGTAGTGGTGCTGTGGGAGTACTTTGCGGCCAACCAGTCGCTTACCCTCGGCGGGCGCCTGTGGCTGTACACGGCAGGCATTATCTTTATAGCTGCCATTACAACGGTTTACACGGCCATTGGCGGCATCAAGGCGGTGGTGTGGACGGACGTGATTCAGGCCACCATGATGTACGGCGGCCTGTTTGCGGCCACCTGGTTTTTGCTGCACCACATTGGCGGGTGGGGCTCTGTTACCGCCGCGTTTACCAGGCCGGGCAACCTCGCCTTCTTTGACTACGGCATCTCAACGGACAGAAGTGCCTGGCAGAACTTCACTTACATCCTGCAAACGCCCTACACCCTGTGGGCGGGCATCATCGGCGGCACCTTCATGACGATGGCCACGCATGGCACCGATCAGGACATGGTGCAGCGCATGCTGACGGCCAAGGACCACAAGCGCAGCCAGCTGGCGGTTGTCGGCAGCGGCCTGATGGACATCCCGGTGGTCGTCGGCTTCCTGGTCATCGGCATTTTGCTTGCGGTGTACTACCAGCAAAACCCGCGGGACTACATTATGGCCGACGGCAAGCCTAAGGGGAACGTGTTTGCCTACTTTATCGTCAACGAGCTCGGCCCCGGCCTGCGCGGCCTGTTGCTGGCCGGCATTTTTGCGACAGCCATGGGATCGCTCAGCACCGCCCTTAACGCGTTGGCCACCAGCTACTCGCGCGACTGGTACCGGCCCTATTTCAACCCAAAGGCCTCGGAGACGGAAATGGTGCGCTGCACAGCCTGGGGCACGGTGGTGTTTGCGGGGCTGCTCTCCGCCGTCGGCGTGCTGACGGCCTGGATTGCGCTCTCCCATCCCGACATCGGGGTGCTGCCCATCATCTTTGGCATGACGTCCTACACGTACGGCTCGCTGCTCGGCGTATTTCTGCTGGGCCTCATCTGCAAAACGCGTGGGAGCGATCTAGGCAACCTGGTCGGTATGGCGGCGGGCATCGTGTCGGTCAGCATCCTTTACGGCAACGTGCACAACCAGCTGACAGCCCTGGCCTTACGCGGCACGGACACGCCGTTTGATCCCGGCAAACCAATCCTGGCCTTCCCCTGGGCGGTCATGGCCGGCACCCTTGTTACGCTTGGCGTCAGCGCCCTTTTCCCGGCGCCGCCGATCCCGCCCGAAAAGCTGCGTGACAGTCATGCGCCGACCGAACCCGGTGCCACCGGAGGAGAGGAGCCGGCACGCCCTCCCGCGTGACGTCCGGCATGACAAATCAGGCCGGACGCCCGGGTGGAAGGCATGCGTAAGTGCTTACTTAGCAGTTACTTCCTTGATATACTTGACGTAATGACTGGGAAACGATGCCACGTAAAGCTGAGGAGTTTCCTCGCTGCCTACGATAATCGTGAAGGGGCCTTCGGTGATAAGGGTTTTGCCCTTGATTTCCAGCTTCTCACCGTCGGCGAAGGTAACCAGGAAGGTTCTCATGTGGCGACAATATGTCGAAGCGGCAGAGGGCGTCAATGAGGTTATCCATTTGTTTACGTGACGATTGAATGACACGCATGAAAATATCCGCCTGCCTTATTACCCTGAACGAAGAGCAGGACCTCCCCCGCTGCCTCGCCAGTGCCGCGCCACTGGTGGACGAAATCGTCGTCATCGACAGCGGCAGCACCGACAACACACGCGCCATTGCGGAGAGCTTTGGCGCACGCGTGATGCACCAGGACTGGCTGGGGTACGTCGGCCAAAAAAACTTTGCCCTTGCACAGGCCTCGCACCCGTGGGTGCTCAGCATCGATGCCGACGAGGAGATCGACGAAGAGCTAGCCGCGGCCATCCGCACACTTCGCGCGGAAGGCGCTGGTGCTGAGGCTGTTGCCGGTTACATCTTCCGCCGCATGGTGCAATACCGGGGCCGCTGGATTCGCTACGGCGATTGGTACCCGGACCCGCTTGTTCGCCTCTTTCTTCGCGATAAGGCGCACTTTGCCGGCGGCCGAGTGCACGAGCGCATGGAGCTGGACGGCCCCACCCGCACGCTCCCCGGCCATCTGCGCCACTTTACCTACCGGGACGCCGAGGACCGCAACGAGTGCATTAGCAAGTACGCAAAGCTTTGGGCCCTAACCGCTTATGAGAAGGGGAAGAAGGCCGGCCCCGTAGCTCCCCTGCTCCACTCCTCCGTACGCCTGCTGCGCGGTTTTATTCTCAAGCGCGGCTTTCTCGACGGCGCCATTGGCTGGGATATTGCTCTGGGCAATGCCCGCGAGGTGTGGATGAAATACAGCCTGCTGCGCGAGATGCGGCGAGCAGACAAAGCAGGCAAGCGCGGGTGAGCCGGATGAGCGTGGCGGAGTCCGGAACTTATTTTAATTCGCGCTCAAGCAAAAGCGTGGCGATTTTTCGATGGGCCGACGCAAATGGCAGAGCCTCAATCTCTTGCGCCGTTAGCCAGCGTGCGCCGGGCGCTGTGCCGGCGGGTTGCCCGCCTTCTGTTTCCTCGCAAACACTTAGGCTGGACGGAGATGCAAGGACGGCGCGCAGGCGCACGCGGTACCTGGTAATGCCATAGGTAAACGCGCACAATTCCGCCTCTTCGCGCATCGTTTCCGCATCAAATCGCGGGAAGCGCCAGAGGCCGTGATTGCGCTCGCCTGGGGGGATCTCCTCGCACAAATAGCGCGTCAGAGACATTGCATGTCCCTGGGACAAAGCACGTTCCTGGGACGAAGCATGTCCCTCACGCTTCATAACAGAAACAACTTCATGCACTTCCGTCGTATCCGCGCGTTCCTTGACGGGGTAGCGCAGCGGATCTCCCTCCGCGGCAGCCTTGCAGGGCAAGCGCACGGGACACACGAGGCACTGCGGCCCGCGCGGCGTGCAGAGGACAGCGCCCAGCTCCATAATGGCCTGGTTGAAATCGGCTGGCGTTTCGGGATCCAGAAGTGCTTGTGCTGCAGCACGTAACGTCTCCTGAACCGCCGGCTTGGCAACGTCTTCGCCATAGGCCAGTTGCCGGGTGAGGACGCGGATGACATTACCGTCAAGCACGGCTGTTGGCTCGTTATGCGCAATGCTGGCAATCGCACTGGCCGTGTACGGGCCTATGCCCGGAAGCTCCAGCAACCCGGCGGCGGTCTCGGGCAGGCGGCCGGTCGGGGACTCCGCGACGACTTTGGCAAGGCGCTGCAGATTGCGCACGCGGCGATAGTAGCCCAGGCCCTCCCAGGCCTTTAGCACGGCCCCCTCGGGCGCCTCCGCCAGCGCCTGCCAGGTGGGGAAGAGACGCAGCCAGCGATCGTAGTAAGGCAGCACGGTTGTCACCTGCGTCTGCTGCAACATAAACTCCGATACCGCAATGGCATACGAATCCTTCGTCCGTCTCCACGGCAAGTCGCGCCCCGCCCGGCGGTACCAACCCACCAGGGGCCTGGCAAACTCCGCAAGCGTGGGCAGCGGAGGCAGCGGCGCCGGGGCATCGCGGCGCCGGGATGCGACTGCCCTTGAAGTAGCGGGGTGTTTGGCGGGCACGGTTAGTCTCGCAGTAACAGCCTGGTTGACAGGCACTTGCACTCAGGTTCCAGCTCAGTACACCGGATTCGGCGGTGCCTTGAACGCGAGGCTGGAGTTTCGTCCGGGCACCAGGATCACTTTGCCCCACGACATGGCCGCAGCGTAGCGCTTGATCGCCTCCGGAAACTCCACAAGCGTCACGCGCTCACGCACTTGCGTAGAGAGGCGCCCGCGCAGGATCAGCCTCTGCGCTTTGTGCGACATATCGCGGAGCCGCAGCGGCCCCTGCTCCTTCAGATACTGCGGCAAGTAAAACCCCTGCAGGGACTTGCGTTGAAACACCACGTCGTACGGGCTGATCCCTCCGCACAACTCCGCATCCAGCGCGCCGTACACAACCACCGTTCCGCCCGCCGGCAACGCGTCAAAAAGCAGCGCCGTCGCAGTCCCGCCCACGGCGTCAAAGGCGATGGAGGCCTCGTAGCGCCGGCACGTATCGCGCAGCTCCGCAGCAAAGTCGGGCGAGGAGGAATCGAGCACAATGTGCTGGCCGGCTGCGCGCATTTCCTCGGCCTGCAACGTGCGGCGCACAACGTTAATCAGCGGCACGCGGGCATCTGCGCACAGGCGTGCCAGCATCGTCCCCACCTGCCCGCCCGCCGCATTTTGCACAATGGCACGATGGCCGCCACGTCGCGCCATGTCCAGCAACCCCATGGCTGTCAACGGGTTAACGATGAGGCTGGCACCTTGCTCCAGACTCATCTCGCGCGAGAGAGGGATGCATGCCTCGGCGTCCGTCAGGCAATACTCGGCCCAGGTTCCGCCGCCGCCTACCGTAAAGCCGCCGCCGCACGCCACGCGCCGGCCCAGTAGCCAACTGCCCAGCCAGCTCGCACCCGCCCGCACCACCACGCCGGCTCCCTCGAAGCCCGGCACCAGCGGCGGCGCTGCGGGCACGGGGTAGAGCCCCTGCAGGCAGGTCAGATCCGAGGGATTGCAACCGGCCGCCTCTATCCGCACAAGTACTTGCCCCGGACCGGGTTCCGGCAACGGCCGCTCCTCCACGCGCAGCGAGTCGAGGGCTGCGGCGAGATCGCGGTTATGCGCAGGCAGCACCAGCGCACGCATGGTGGCGGGCAGGTTGCCGCTGACGTCCTGAACAGGGCCGTCTTCAGCCGGGGCAGAGGTGGTAGGTCTGGAAAAAATCATGGCAATGGATGCGAAAAGGATGCCGCCCCGCCGGACGATTCGGCGCAAGAGGGCGACGCAGGAACATGAGCACCGATTTGCCCGGCTTCAAGCGAAAACGACAAGCTCCACCCATCCAGGGCCGCTACGTCCCCTCAGGCGGCCCCTCCACATCCGTCAGCCAGGGCTCAACCGACTGCTTGAGAAGCTCAACCAACTCCGGGTCACCAAACTCGAATTCGTCCGGGATATCGAGGCATTCCACACGCGGCAAATTACTGGCGTGCAGCCCGTTAGCGTCCGGGTGCAGGCTATCGTCCGCGGTCACCTCCCCGTAAGCATCGCACGGCTCCGCCTCCCGCCAGGCTTCGCGCAGGCGCGCTGCGTGCTTGGATTCCATCACAAGAATCAGGTCGGCCCAGAGAAGATCGCCGCTTCGCACGCGACGGCGCGCCTTGTCGCTGACACCTGCACTGCGCGCCTGCACGCGGGGATCGTTACGATACAACGCCTCGGCTGTGGGACTGCGACGCAGATTTTTGCCGCACACAAACAGAATGCGCATGGGCCGGCCAGCGCGATGGGCCGAAGTGTCCTTATCCACCATGTTCACACAAACTCCAGACGGTTCCCTCTCCACAAGACATTCTACCGCAACAACTTTTGAATAGTGCGCTCATCCAGCTCCAGCAACGCATCCGCAAAGCGCGGGTGGCCGCCCAGCGTGGCGGTGGCGGCGCACGCGGCCCGCACCATGGCATCGCTCCAGGGGGCGTGCGCGCGGCATGCCTCCACAAGCTCCGGCAGCCTTGCAATGGCGGCGCGGAAGGACTCCATCAGCGTCTCGGACACCACAGGGCCACGCCCGGCCTGCGCATGGGCAATTTCCACCCGCGTGGGCAGGAGAATAAAGTTGCATGAGATGGGCCCGGCCGCAGCGGCGCGCAGGCCAATCTGCACAATGTGCGGCACCGCGGCAAAGCTTGCGGGGTAAATATCGCCATGATGGCACAGGCAACTCCACAGGTGAAACCACGTATCGCTGCGCCGCACCGCGTGGGGCGCGCCGGCGGGCGCGGCGGCGGGAGGGCCGGGATTCTTCTCCAAAGCCTTTAGCAGCAAGGGGATATCGGAAGCCATGCCGTACGCGTGGGTGATGTCGGACCAGTGGGAGCTATCCAGGGAAATCATGGGTGCAAGTGTTGGCTGCATTGTAGCACGTGGATGCTGACAACGCATCAGGCAAGTGGCTGGCGCGGATGGAAAGCGCGGGATCCTCGGGCCCTCTCGTTCACTCCAAAATGAGATTCGGTCCCATCAAACATTTGCAGCGGGCGCGGATTACGTGTAGCTAATGAGTAACGTGTTGGAAATGACACGCTCGAAAGGGCGGCGGCATCACTTGGGTGGCGGGGAAAAGCCGTTTGAATTCTTCGACAAGTCGCGGCCAGGCGTTCGTTTCTCCTTCACATTCAACCACCCGCCTCCATTCGCGAGGCTTCTTTATGATCACGTCTGAACCAGCTGTCTCCGGCCGGATGCTTTTCCGCCGCATTGCCACCGCGGCGCTGCTTGTATGCACTTCCGCGCTCCTCTGCGCCACCGCTGCGTCGGCACAGGGCACCCGCAACGAGTGGGACCCCAAGTCGACATGGATATTCGCTGCAGGCATAATCCAGTACGATGACAAGAGCATCACGTCGTGGCCGGACCACAGCCGCGTGGATGACAAGATGATTCAGGCCTACCGAAACCGCGGTGTGCCGGATGAGCAGATTCTGTACATCAAGAACAAAGATGGTACCAGGGAAGAGCTGGAGGAACAGCTGGCCGAATTTGCCGCAAAAGCCGGCAAGGGCGATACATTTATCTTCTACTATTCCGGCCACGGATCGCGTGACTACAAGCAGCCGACGCGCCCCGTTAGCCTGATGACTTACGACACGGAAGAAGACTGGCGGATGGCCTCGGTGGTCAAATCTATCGTCAAGAACTTCCCGGGTAACCGCGTTTTGCTGACGGCCGACTGCTGCTACAGCGGCGCCCTTCAGGAAGAAGTCTATCGCAACGCCGGGCGAATCCCCATGGCTGTGCTTACGAGCAGCAAGGCCAGCAGCACCAGCACCGGCAACTGGACGTTTACCCAGGTGCTGACCGACGCCATCAATGGCAGCCCGCTGCTTGACCTGAACGGCGATGGCGACATAACCCTGCAAGAGGTAGCCACTTACGCGGACGACGAGATGTCGTTTATGGAGGGCCAGCGCACGACCTACCTGCCCCGCCCCGGTACTTTCTTCTCCCCCGGCCTGGTAATAGCCAAGGCCACCGGCAAGAAGGCACCCCGCGCCGGCGAGCGTCTGGAGGGAGAAGACCAGGGTAAGTGGTACAAGGTCAAGATCTTAGACAGCAAGGACGACAAATTTCTGGTAACCTGGGTCGGCTGGGCCAAAAGCTATGACTCGTGGCTGAGCGCCGATAAACTGCGCCCGTATGACACCACCCTGCCGATGAAAAACGGCACCGCCGTAGAGATTGAGTGGCGCAAAAAGTGGTGGCCCGGCACCGTTGTCAAGAGCGAGCGCGGCCTCTACATGGTGCGCTACACCGGGTACAATGACATTGACAACGAGTGGGTAGTGCCGAAGCGCGTGCGGGCGCCGCAGGCCAACTAGGCGGCGCGGCACACCCTGCAAGGGAGGGACATTCCATGTCCCTTCCCCTTCGTCTGAATCAGACTAACCTGCTGTCTGCAAGCTTGTTACGGCGAGATCCCCCGCGCTTAGCGGGGCAAGCGTGGCCGAATCGCCGGGCATGTTGTACGGCAGCCGCAGCACTTGGGCACCCGTGCTGTCGCATACATACAGCTGCGACCTGGTGAGATGGCCGGGGTGGCCATCAGCCCAGAAAGCCGCAAATTCCGTGGGTTCGGCGGCGCCAAGGGCGCGTCGGGCATAGCTGTGGTTAAACTCGCTGGCCTGGCCCAGGACGGATTTCTCGCCCGTGATGGCGCTCTCGCGCGTCCACGTACGGTTGCCCTGCGCATCGGGGGCGCGGCTGATCCACAGCGCCATTTCGCCACCCGTGCCCCACTGCTGCGGGGCCTTGTCCGTCGGGCCGATAATGCGCCATTCGTCGCCGACAACGATGAGGCTGCCCATGTCGTAATTGTGGTCGGATACGGCCACCACGTGGGTTTTCCATGCGGGGGTGCCGGGGCCGGGCTGCCAGTGCAGCACTGTCCACTCGCGGTCACCGCCGGCCGGCCCGGGCTCGCCTTTGCGGGATATAATGCACAGCAGCAACGGGTTACCGTGTTTGTCGAAGGTGAGATCGCAGGTGTACATGCAGCGCCCCTGTGCCTCGTAGTTGATGACAAGCGCATCGTTAAGTATTTGCTTGAGAGGGAGTTCCAGAGGATGGCCGCATGCCGTTGTCCACGTCTTGCCTTCGTCCGTGGTTTGCATGAAGTAGAGGTTTGTGCGCTTGTCGACATCGCTGCCCGGGTGATAGTTGAAGAACGTGCATACTTTGCCGCGGCCGGTGGGCTTGCCCTCAGCATCGCGCTCGATCCACTGGCCGCTCGTCTGGTAATGCCCGCCAAAATCGGCCAGACGTTGCACATCCCCCCACTCGCGTCCGCCACCGGAACTCTTCTGGCAGAAGAGGTTACGCGCGGGGCCTTTGCCGGGCTGGGAGGTGTAGCGGGTCAGCATCAGAAAGAAGCCGTCGCTAGCCGGGACATTGCGTGTCCCAGGGACACCAGATGTCCCTGGAACTGGAAGCCAGCGTTTCCAGATTTGCGGGTACGTAAACTCATGCACGCTAACGAGTTCCCACTCGTCGAGCGAATGCGGCTTTGTGCTGCGGAAGACCAGTCCGGGGCGCTTGGTTCCGCGACCGCTTTTCATCACCCATATGTGACCAGATTCATCCACGCGAAGCGCAGCATTGTCATGCGGATCATCCACAGCCACATCCAGATACAGAGCAACAGGGCGAGGGACATTCCGTGTCCCATGGTCGTAGCTGCCTGCCATGATGACGAGTTCGCGCCTTTCCGGCCCTGTGGTGCCTCCGTACGTAAAGTAGGTGCGATTAACGGCCGGCGCGTATTCCGCCATCGGCACGTGGTTGGCGGTGTATGTCCCAAGGCCGCCGGAGTACTTGTCGCCATACTCAAACCTGAACCCGAGTGCGTACCAGATACCGCGGTAGCCATCCGTACGTACCGCGTTGCGGATGAAGGGCTTGGAGCGATCCCACGATGCGATGTCCTCCAGAAGAAAAGTCGATTGCATGGGCACAGATCGTGCGCTTGTGCGGCACAACCTGCAATACGGACTCACTTTTTGCCTTTATCTTTTACTTACTGTTTTTATCATGTGTACATGCCAGCCGCCGAGGTACCTCTGCTGTTGCCGATGCACGAGTGGTCGTGCCTGCGCACGGAACTGGTGTGGGTGTACGACGCTCCGATCCCCTCCCCCGTGATGACGGCGGTGCGCAACAGAGGCCACTTTGCCTGGTTTGTGCGCAGCGGTTGCGTGCGCCTGACGACGGCGGCCGAGCAGGCGGAAATTACGCCGGGCATGTGGTGCTTTTTGCCCGAGGGGGAATGCCGCAGCGAGTGCCCGCCGGGTACGCACATTGTTTCGCTCCACTTTGTGCACGAGTGGCCCTCCGGAGTGAATTTTGTGTCGAGCGATAGGATCATCGCCTTTCCAGGCGCGGAGCATCCTGAGCTGGAGCGAGGCGCCGTGCGAATGGATCGCCTTGTGCGGCAACACTTTGGGAAGGGCGGGGCCCATCGCCAGGGTCGCTCGCCCGCAGCCGCGCGTCCGGAGGCCCCACGCCCCTACCATCGCCTTCAGGCGCAACAACTTACGGATCCCCGCATCTTTCTTCGCCTTCAGGCGCTGTTCCTGACATGGCTGGGGGGCTGGCTGGAGGTCCATTTGCGTCGCGGATCCGGCTGGACGCGCCTTCGCTCCGGCGACGACCGGCCGCTCCGCGCGGCCCGGCTTCTGAACGAGGCGCCGCTTTCGGAGCCCTTCCCTCGCAACAACTTACATCAGGCAACGGGGCTGAGCGACGTGCATCTAAACCGGCTTTTTGTGCAGGAGTTTGCCATGAGCCCGCGCCGCTACTGGGATTTGCGACGCCTGCGGCAGTCACAGCAATGGCTGGAGACCTCGCTAATGCCCGTCAAGGAGATGGCGTACCGGCTGGGCTTTCTGTCGGACTCTCACTTTGCAACGTGGTTTCGGCGGCAAACGGGGCGTCGGCCAGCAGAGATTCGCGAGGGCGCGGCAAAATAATGCGGCCTCGCCACAAAAGCGGCATTCCGCCTGCTTAGCTTGTGCCGATATGCATTATCAAGCCCCCGCTGTTGGTGATGCGACACTGTTGCTATGCGTCACTACCAGGGTGATGCCGGTGGCGCGATTTGGGCAGGGTGCTGATACTTATGCAAAGCCTTACCCCTTTTTGCCTATGATCTAGTGATTACGATGATTATCAAACAGTTACGCGGGCGCCCTTCCCCAAAGCCGCCGCGTTTTTCAACCTGATTCATGCAATTCGCTGAAATGAAAGATTGCCGCATCCCCCAGGATCGGCATACTTCCCAACCCGATGCCTAAGCACCTCGCCGCTCAAAAACGGGAACGAGTTCTGCAGCCGCCGATGCCCGCGGCGCGCATGGATCCCTCCGCGATCCCCGCGCCCATCGTCAAGCTGTTCCGCGCGCGGAACGAGTTTGACCGGTTGCTGCAACTCACGGAGATTTTGAAGCACGAGCAGATAGATCTGCCCGACTTCTTTGATTCCCCCGCGGTGTGGAGCGTGATTTGCCGCGAAGCCAACCCGGACAAACTTGCGTGGCGCCTGTGCCAGGAGATTGCGCTGCGCACCGGCGGCCGCGTGCCGGCGTGCCTGCAGCCGTGGGTGGATCGCCCCGACTTTGCCG
This sequence comes from Verrucomicrobia bacterium LW23, assembly GCA_003054695.1. GTDB lineage: Bacteria > Verrucomicrobiota > Verrucomicrobiia > Methylacidiphilales > UBA1321 > LW23. The sequence continues at coordinate 386,575 of QAZA01000056.1, read as the reverse complement.
CGGAGCAACGAGCGCACGAGCTGGAGCAGTTTCAGAGCGAGCTGCAGCTGTGGCTGGCGCCGCCCGAGGCGACCGGCGGGCCGCGTCGCGATCTTTCGCTGGTGTGGACGGTGCGCAAGGACATCATCCATTTGCGGTCGGAGGTGACGATCGACATGCGCGCGCACAGTGCCAAGGTGCGCAACGGCAGCCGTAACTACCACCAGGTAAGGGGTTTATGCCAGGAGCTGTTGCATCGCCCGGAGATGTTTACGGACGAGGACGCGGCGATGCTGCGGTGGCTGAACGATTTCATGCCGTTTTTGATGTCCGACAAGCAGAAGAATGGCAGCCCGTTCCTGACGGACAACCGCTCGCTGCTGGCCTGGCTGCAGCAATGGGGCGACACCCCGCCCGCTTCGTCGGACTCTGCAACTCTTTTGCCCGCAGCAACTTCCCACACAAGGCTGCATTTTGAGGACGGCGCCTCCGTTTACTTCTCCCACGTGCCGGCGCGCATTGTCCCCGTGCTAAAGGCGGATGCCGGTAAGAACGGGTCGCGGCCCACGCACATCAGCATCGATTTTGAGGTGCAAGTGGGTGAGGACGAAGCAGTTCCGCTGTCGGAGGCCACGTTCTTCCTGTGCGCCAATGAGGAAACGGCGGCGCTGGATATTGAGCTGGTGCTGGCGCGGGGGCGGTTTTATCGCATTCGCGAGAGGCCGCCGCGCAAGCTTTTGCTGGTAACACTGCGCAACGGGCCATCGCGTTTTCAGGCGGCCAGCGCGCGCAATTTGCTGCCCAGTTTGCTCAAGAAATTCCCCGGCCTGCAGGCGGGTGTGCGCGAGCATTTGCGGCAGATCCGCTGCAACGTCACCTTCCTGTTTGCGCTGGCGCCCGATGACATGTTGAACATTCGCCTGCAGGCCGTCTCGCTAAAGGGCGGGCATTTGTGGGAGTGGACGCATGGCGGCTGGGCGTCGGCCTCGCCCAAAACGGCGATTGCGGCGGTGCGGAACGGCAACGGGCACCACGGCAATGGCAAGGATAAGGATGCCGGCGCAGGCGCAAATGGCAACGGCGCGCACCGCAACGGCAACGGCAAGGATCTCGGCGCGCACGATTCGCACCATCACGCCAATGGCAGCGGCCATGCCAATGGCAATGGGCACGCCAGTGGCCACAGCGCGCATCATGGCACTGAGGAGCCAGTGAACCCGCTGGCCGCCGCCGCCTACGAGGCGGAGGATGGCGACGAGACGTACATGGAGGCGGAAGTGGTTATCGCCGAGCCACTTGGCGAGGTTTGGGACGAAGTCCCGGCGGAACACGACGTGGAAGGCGCGCTTACCTGGCTGGACCAGTGGGGCGCGGAAAATGGCGACCTGTGCGGCCGTACGGACGAGCCGGGCGTGTTTCTGCACCTTACGGGGCGGGAGATCGCGCGTGTGGTGAAGCTGTGGCAGGATCGCTCGCCGCTGTGGAAGTGCTTTGGCAACAAGAGGTTCCAGGCGCTTATTGAAAACAAGCGCTCGCTCTTTCCCAAGGTCAAGATCCAGTCTACGGGTATCGACTGGTTTACTGTCAAGACCGAGTGGGAAGAGGAGTGCCTTAAGCTGACGGAAGAAGACTGGATGAAGCTGCGCCAGACGGCCGACCCGTACGTGAAGCTGAAGGACGGCTCGTGGATCAGCAAGGAGGACGCGCAGGAGCTGGACGAGTTTGCCACCGCGCTGGCCGACCTAGGGCTGGGCATGCGGCAGGAGGAGCAACGCGTCAGCACCATGCAGCTAAGTGGCTCCAACGCAGAGACATGGGCCAAGCTGGAGCGCTCGGCAACCACGAGCTGGCAGGGGGAGCTGAACAAGCTGCGCGATGCCGTTAAGGACTTTGAAGGCGTGCCGGAAATTGAGCTGCCGAAAGGCCTGCACGCCACACTGCGCCCGTACCAGCGGGAGGGCCTGAACTTCCTGGCCTACTCCTCATCCCTTAAGCTGGGCGCCATTCTGGCGGACGACATGGGCCTGGGCAAAACGGTGCAGGCGCTGGCCTGGCTGCAGCATTTGCGCGAGACGAAGAACGCGGGCCCCTCGCTGGTGATTTGCCCCAGTTCGGTTGTGTTTAACTGGGCGCGCGAGGCAGCGCAGTTTACGCCGGGCCTGCGGGTGCTGGTGCTGACGGCCGGCACACAGCGGCACAGCCTGCGGCGGACGATTCCGCAGCACGATCTTATCATTACCAACTACGCGCTGCTGCGTTGCGATGTGGCTGAGCTAAAGAAGTTTCCGTTCAGCGCCATTATTCTGGACGAAGCGCAGTACATCAAGAATCCCGACAGCCTGGCCGCCCGCGCCGCGCGCTCGCTGCAAAGCGACCATCGCCTGGCGCTGACCGGCACGCCGCTGGAGAATCGCCTGCTCGATCTCTGGAGCCTGAGCGAGTTTATCGCGCCGGGTTACCTGCCGGGGCGCACCCACTTTGCGGAGCAGTATGACAAGGATGGCAGCCCCCAGGGCCGGCAACGGCTGGCGGCGCGCATGCGCCCGTTTATCCTGCGGCGCCTGAAGAGCCAGGTGGCGCGCGACCTGCCGGATCGCATTGAGGAGCGCATTGACTGCGAACTGCTGCCCGCTCAGCGCGAGTTTTATCTGACGGAGCTGATGCGCATGCGCCAGGCCTGGACGCAGTTGGACCCCGCGGATCAGCAAACGCGCATCCACGCCCTGGCGGCGTTGACGCGGCTGCGGCAAATCTGCTGCCATCCCGCGCTGGCCGGCGCGAAGAAAAACGTGGGCTCCGGCAAAACCTCGGCGTTCTTTGATCTGATCGATCCGCTGTATGCGGGCGGCCATAAGGTGTTGGTATTCAGCCAGTTTGTGGAGATGCTCAAGATTTTGCAGCGCGAGCTTGAGGCCAAGGAGCGGCCCTATTACCTGCTGACGGGCCAGACGACGAATCGCGGCAAGATCGTGGAGGATTTCCAGAACGACTCGCGCCCGGCGGTGTTCCTGCTCAGCCTCAAGGCGGCCGGCACGGGCCTTAACCTCACGAGCGCGAGCTACGTGATCCTGTACGACCCGTGGTGGAACCCCGCCGTCGAAGCCCAGGCGATCGACCGAACGCACCGTATTGGCCAGGATCGCACCGTCATCGCCTACCGCCTCGTCACGCGCGACACGGTGGAGGAGAAGATTTACCAGCTGCAGCAGCACAAAGCCCAGCTCTTCAAGGATGTCTTTGGCGAGCAAGGCTTTACGTCCAGTCTCACCATGGCGGATCTGGAGTTCCTGCTGAGCGATTCAAGCATCCCGGAGCTTTAAAGAGTGTCGCCTTTCGGACTATCGTCGAGGATATTCCCCTCCGTACAATCCGAGTTTTGCGTGGTTCATGACTGACCCTTTGAACTGAAAATGAACCACGGATAACACGGATTGCACGGAGGGATGGCTCGATTCGCGCCTGCCGGCTGCCCTCCCCCACGCCTCCCCCCTACCCCACTTCCTTATCCACCGCGCGCGGGGCGGGGCCGAAGCCGGTGTGGACCATTCGGGCGTTGAGTTGCTCGGGGGTGACTTCCCCCTCCCAGCGGCTGATGGCCACAGTGGCGACGCCATTGCCAACGAGGTTGGTGAGGGCGCGACACTCGCTCATAAAGCGGTCGATGCCCAGCAGGATGGCGAGGGACTCGATAGGAACCTGGGGCACGGCGGCGAGGGTGGCGGCCAAGGTGACGAACCCGGCGCCGGTGACGCCCGCGGCGCCTTTGCTGCTTACCATCGCCACGCCCAGCACCAGAATCTGGTCCCACACGGAGAGGTGTGTGTTGGTGGCCTGCGCGAGGAAGAGGACGGCCATGGCGATGTAAATGTTGGTGCCGTCCAGGTTAAAGCTGTAGCCGCTGGGGATGACAAAGCCGACCGTGGAGTCGGCGCAGCCCAGGCGGCGCGTCTTTTCCATCATGCCGGGCAGCGCTGTTTCGGACGAACTGGTGCCGAGCACCAGCAGCAGTTCGTCGCGTATGTAGCTGATAAAGCGGAAGATGGAGAAGCCGGCCCACCAGGATATGCTGCCCAGCACCACCACAATAAAGATGAGGGCGGTAACGTAAAAGCCCACCATCAGGTACAGCAGCTGCGCCAGCGAGCCCAGGCCAAACTGCCCCACCGTAAAGGCCATGGCGCCAAAGTCCCCCAGCGGCGCCACTTTAACGATAAGCCCCATCACCGCAAAGGCGATCGCCCCCACCTGATCCAGCACATGCAGGGCGGGGTGCCCCCTCTCGCCCAGGGAAGCCAGGGCTATACCGGTAAGGATGGCGATGAAGAGCACCTGCAGGATCTTGCCGTTGGAGAAGGGCTCCAGGTAGGAGTGCGGGATGATGTCGAGGAAGAAGTCCTTCATGCTGTGGGCTTTACTGTCGTCGACAAATTTCTTCACCTTTTCGAGGTCCGCAGCGCTTTGGGAGCGCAGGTACTCGGGCGTCATGTTCATGCCTTTGCCCGGCTGCATGTAGTTGACGACGACCAGGCCGATGATGAGCGCCAGGGTGGAGACGACGTCAAAATAGATAAACGCCTTGACGCCGATGCGCCCCAGGTTGCGAGTGCTGGCAATGCCGTGCACAATAGTGCAGAAAATGATGGGCGCGATGACCATCTTGACCATGCCGATAAACGCGTCGCCCAGCACCTTGAGGGTGCCGGCCCAGCCAGGAAAAAAGTGGCCGGTAAGGATGCCGAGGGCGACAGCGATGAGAACTTGTATATACAACACCTGCCACCACCGCTTGCGTCTGCCTGCCGGCACCGCGGGCCCGCCCTCCGGCTCCGGCAGCGCGTGCTCCGGCAGCGTGGGGTGGACGGAGGGATGCGGAGCACCTTCGCCGCGTGAGGGGTGATCAGGATACTCGGAGCCGGGACCAGAGGAAGACGGGGTGGACATAGAGGGTTGGGCAGGGGCGATGGAAAGGCGCGGCTTGGGAAACGAGCGAGAGAGCTCCCCAAAAATGGGGCGAGACCGGTACAAGGCACAGGTTACGCAACCCGCCTCATTTCATGTACTTGGCGAGAAAATCCCGCACGGTTCCGGAGAGATTATGGCCTGAGGGATGGAAGTGAAAGCTGTGCCCGGCGCCCTGGACCCACACCAGGTGGCTCGTCACGCCGGCGTGGGTCAGCCGCGCTTCCAGATCCTTCGCGTAACTGGGCGGCACCAGCGTGTCTTTATCGCCGTGCAAAATCAGCACGGGCGGGCCGCCCTTGGCAAAGTAGGTATCGGGGGAGGCGTCGCGGATGATCGCCTCGCCGAGCAGGTCGGTCGGCCAGTATTTGGTGCGGTCGCGCAGGTGATGCGGCGCGTACATGGTAATGACGCACTTCACATCCTTGGAGATGGACTGGTCCTCCTGCGCCCCGGCGGCGAGCGTGGCCGGGGCAAAGGCGGCCAGCATGCTCAGGTGCCCGCCCGCGCTGGTGCCGAGCAATGCAATGCGCTCAGGATCAACGTTATACGTCGCGGCCTCGCGGCGGACAAAGCGCACGGCCTGGCGGCAGTCCTGCAGGTTGGTGGGCCAGGCGTGCTCCAGCAGTGTGGAGTCGCGGTTTTTGCCGTCATAGCGGTTGAGCTTGTAGTTGATGGAGAAGACGGCGAAGCCGGCGTTGGCCAGGGTGCTGCCAATATCTTTCTCGCGCGGGGTCGCTTTGTCACCCGCGTACCAGCCGCCGCCGTGCACCATTACCACGGCCGGGCGCGGGCCCGTAAACCTGGCTTTATCAGGAAGATAGAGGTCGAGCTTCTCCGCCCGGCCGGCGCCCAGGTAGGGGATGTCGGATTTCACCTCATGCGAGTCGGTGGACGCGGACAGGGGGGCGCCGGCAGCGGAGGGCGTGGATATGCAAGACATAGCAATGCAAATGCTTACGGCAATAAGGCCGGTAAGGCGATTCATACGTGTGCCTATCACCATACTTGATCCGCTGGCATGGTGGAAAGTGCCATGCGTCAAAAAGTCGCGATCCCTTCTGGGGTCCCGTCCCGCACGGGCTACCGGGCGCGTCCGCTTGTGTTTCAAAAGTGCGGGGTTGCCAATAGTTCATTCCGCCGCCATACTGTGCATTCCGCACGGATTTTTCCGCCGGTGCCGGGTACGGCCATGCCCATCGGGGAGATGGGCGCCGCTGCGCCGAATGCCCCGCTCGCCGGCCGGAACCCTGTGCCGGAGACTACCGCCTACGCTATGAACGCCAGCGCCAAGGACGCCTACCGCAAGCTGCTGGCCCACTCCCAGGAGCTGGGCCTGATCGCCAACGTTGTTAACCTGCTGCAGTGGGACGAGGACACCAACCTGCCCCCCCGCGGCGTCGAGTACCGGGCCGAGCAGCTCTCCTACCTGGTAGGCCTTGTGCACAGCAAAGGCACCGCACCAGAGATTGGCGAGTGGCTGCAGGAGTGCGAGGAAGGCGGCGCGCAGGGGGACATCGACGCCGGCCCCAATATCCGCGAGTGGCGCCGCGACTACGACCGCCAGCTAAAACTGCCCGCCCGCCTGGTGCAGGAGCTGGCACACACCTCCAGCCTGGCCCGCGAGGCATGGCTGGAAGCGCGCCGCACCGCCAACTTTGCACTGTTTCAACCCAAACTAACCCGCATTGTGGAGCTGTGCCGTGAGAAAGCCGACGCCTGGGCCACCTGCCCCAGCCGCTACGACACACTCCTGGACTCCTACGAGCAGGACGCCCGCACCGCCGACCTGCGCCCCCTGTTTGCGGACCTGCAGCAACGCATCGCCACCCTGCTGCCCGCCGCTATCGCCCGCACGGCCTCAACACCGGCGGACCTGCTGAAGGGCAACTACCCGGAGGCCCAGCAAGCCAAACTCAACCGCGTCATCTCAGAGGCGATCGGCTTTGACTTTAACGCCGGGCGCATGGACGTCTCGCCGCACCCGTTCTGCTGCTCCCCCGGCCCGCGCGACGTGCGCATTACCACGCGGTACGACGAAACGAACTTCACCAGCTCCCTTTTCGGGGTGATGCACGAGTGCGGCCACGCCATGTACGACCAGGGCCTGCCTGCCGATCGCGTGGCGCAACCGCTGGGCGAGGCCGTGTCGCTCGGCATCCACGAGTCGCAATCACGCCTGTGGGAGAACCAGCTGGGCCGCAGCGCCGCCTTCTGGCGGCACTGGTACCCCACCGCCATCGAGTTTTTCCCCAGCGTGGCCGCCGTGCCGCTGGATAGCTTTTTGCTGGCTGTCAACCGGGTGGAGCCCAGCTTTATCCGCGTGGACGCGGACGAAGTGACCTACAACCTCCACATTCTGCTACGCTTTGAAATGGAGCACGCCCTGATTGAAGGCAAGCTCTCCGTAGCCGACCTGCCCGACGCGTGGAATACGCGCTTTGAGGAATTGTTCGGCCTCAAAGTGCCCGACGACGGCAAAGGCTGCCTGCAGGACATCCACTGGTGCAGCGGCGGCTTCGGCTACTTCCCCACCTACACGCTGGGCACTCTCAACGCCGCCCAGCTCTTCCACGCCGCCAACACCCAGGTACCCGCGCTGGCAGGGGAAATCGCGTCCGGGCACTACGCGGGCCTGCGCAAGTGGCTCAACACCAACGTCCACGCCCACGGCCGCCGCTACACCCCGCAGGAGCTGATGCGCCTGGCCACCGGCGAGTCGACAAACGCCAGATACTTCTGCGACTATCTGGAAGAGAAGTTTTTGCCGGCGTAACGGGAAGGCTTTAGCTAGCCCAAGCCATTCTAACCCAGCGCCTTGCGGGCGACGGGGAGGATGTGGTTGGCCATGAGCATGTAGCCGTAGTCGTTGGGATGGATCAAATCGAGCGTCCCTTCGTTGTCGGTGCCGATTTGCTCCCGCCCGGTAACGTAGTGGAGCTTGCCGGGGCTGGCGACGGACTGGCGCACGGACTCGAAAGCGTGAGCCAGATGGGCCCATTTTTGCTCGTGATGCGCCATGACCGTTGGGCGGATCCAGGCGTTGGTGACGGGGAAATCTTCCATCACAACGATGGGCAGCTCCGGCCGCGCCGTGCAAAGCATGCGCAGAAAAACCTCCGCGCGGGATTTCACCATTTCGGCATGCATGTTGGGCAGCGCGTCCACCACCACCATGTCGACATCCAGCTCCGCAAGCAGCTCAGCCATAGCGGGTTCCATACACGCCGCGCCGGAGAAGCCCAGGTTGATGACGGAGCGCCCGAGCATGCGCCCCAGGATGGACGCGTGGTTCATCCCCGGCCGCGACGCAAACGCACCGTGCACGATGGACGAGCCGTAAAAGGCGATCTGCTTTGCCGCCCGCGGGACGGGAGTGAACGCTGCCCCGGCCGGAACACCTATCTCCAACCGCACCAACGGGTTGCGCATCGGCCCGTACAGCAGATAGCGCCGAGCACCGCCGGCAGGCACCGGCGCCAGGTCGGACGTCAGTTGAACCTGCGCAACGCGGCTGTCAAACTTGTCCGCCACCGCCACCCATCGCCAGCGCGCGGTCGCCACGTCCCACGCGTATAAATCCAGCCCGCTGTACGTGCAGCGCGACATGTTCCACTCCTGCAACACGTCCTCCCGCATCTCCCACCGCACGTGAATCGCCGGAGAGTCCGTCTCAAAGTACGTATGAAACCCCGTAGGCGTGCGCGAATGCCCCCACACCTTCTCGGTCACCCGCCCCTCCGCGGCGGCGGGCAGCCTGTCGTAATAGCGCACCGTGTTCGTCCACCCCTTGCCGTCAATCCCCCACGCGTAATCCTGGGGATTGTGCCATTGCAGGGAGGGAACGGTCGTGGAGTCGGAATGGGGAGAGGAAGCCATAGCGTGGAGCGTATCAAACCGTGTCGTAACGCAGCGTTCGGGAGTATCGGCCCACAGGAATACGCGGTGGCGCGGAGGGATGCAATCGAAATTGCAATATCAACGCGCAGGCGCACCGTTAAGGTACGAAGCATGATGCAAGCCTTGCCACAAAGCAACACGAAGGATATTCTGTGCAGCGTGCGCTACGAGATTTCCCTGCGAGTCCTTGTTGTAGCGCTCTTCGCTAGCGTGTGGGCAACGTTGCCTTGGGACTCGCGAGTATTCTTTGTGTGGATACCGGCGCTTATTTTCGGCATCGGCTGGCTGATTCCCTATACAATGAAACAGCGCAGCGGGTGGCTGTTCTGGACTAACATCCAGGCATGCCGCGGGCTGATCGTGCTCGCGTGGATTTCTGTGGCATGCAGCTCCAGGCGTAGCTACGACCTGGACACCACCATAAGCCTTTTCCTCTTTTTCTTCCTCTACCTGCTTCCCCGAGAGGTTGCGCTCCTTATCGCTTCCGTGCGCGCCGGTCGCATAGTATGGCTGGAGGAATGGGTGCGCCCGATGACGGACGAAATCGCGAGGCTTGACCTGGAGAAAGCGCAGAAGGAGAAACCGGAGCTAACGTTGGCAGAGCATCAGGAGGCGTGGCGCAAAGGGTTTCTCCACGATGGCGACGTTTGCCTCGTATTGGCGATGACGATGCTTGGGCTGCTCTTCGGCCTCTACGGGATGGCCGAGGGCCACTGGCACGAGGGCGTAGCCGCGGCGGCCATCACGGCGCTCGTCCTCTCGCCTCTCGTCTGGCGTGTGCCCAGCCCGGCCTTTGGCATAGCGGTGACGCTAATCGCCTGCACGGCGTGCCTCCTCAGCCTGGCCGGCACGTGGATCCTCCCCGCCGATACAACGCCGGCCTGGACGCCACGCGACATTCCGTACATGCTACTGTGGATCGTCACCGTCGCCAGAGCCATGCAGTACATCGCCGGGCTAAAATTAGAGCGTCCCCTCACCGCCGACGAAGTGCTGGTGCGAGGGTGGGAGTGGTACGTGGCGCCAAAGCGGCAGGCGCCCGCGTAGAGGCAAAAGGGCGCGGACGGGGACGTGACGCCTTGGCCGAAGCTTGATGAGCCTTTCAGTCAATCGGAGATCCAAAGACAATCAGGTATCCGTCGGGATCGACCACAGTAAAATCCCGGATGCCGTACTCCCGATTCACCGGGCCGTCCTTCTCCAGAATCTCGGCATCTGCCTTCCTGAACTCCTTCCAAAGCGCATCCACAGCGCCGGGGGCGCAGTGGATATGCAGATCGTAGGAGGCGAAGCCATCCTTTTTGGCTCGAGCCGTGCTGTTGCGCAAATCGACTTTCGTCTGGTTTTGGCCAAGGAACAGATCGCAACCGTCGCGGGAGAGGATTGCAAAGCCATCTCCGTCCTTCCATTTCACCGCAAAGCCCAGCTTCTTTGTATAGAACTCGAGCGATTTCTTCATGTCAGCCACCTGCAGGAGGGGCGAAATCTTCTGAAGCTGCTTCGGCGAGGCGGCGGTGGCCGGGCCGGATGTGGACTTATCCTCGGCCCAGGCAGAGGTTATCGACATTGCAACCACAACAGCTGCTACGGCCACGAAGGTGCTTTTCATTGGCGTTAGCATTCCAAGCGCCAGGAACGAAGTCAAACCGAGCTTGAAGCTCACAAAAAAAGAGCCGACCCGTGAGGATCGGCTCTTTGGCTGACTGTCTGTCGGAATATCTTGCTGCGTAGCAAAGACTTCTGTTCCGCATGCCAACGCATGTGGGGCGCCGCATCCCCTCCGTCGCGACGGGCCCCCGAAGGGCCCGTCAGCTACAGGGGTCCAGCGCCCCGCGCTGGCGCGCTGGTTAGAAGTCCATGCCGCCGCCGGGCATGCCGCCGTGGCCGCCGCCGGGGGCTGCCTTTTCCTTCTTCTCGGGCACTTCGGTCACGATCGCTTCGGTCGTGAGCAGGAGGCCGGAGATGGAGGCGGCGTACTGCAGGGCGGAGCGGGTCACCTTGGTCGGGTCGACGACGCCGGCCTTCAGCAGGTCAACGTACTCGCCAGTGGCCACATTGTAGCCTTCGGCGCCGGAGCGCTGCTTGACGTCGTTGACGACGACGGACGCTTCCAGGCCGGCGTTCTCTACCAGCGTGCGCAGGGGCTGCTCAATGGCGCGGCGGATGATGCCGGCGCCAACCGCCTCGTCACCCGTCAGGTTGAGGCTGTTGAGGGCAACCTGAGCGCGGATGAGGGCCACACCGCCGCCAGGGACGATGCCTTCCTCAACGGCGGCACGGGTGGCGTGCAGCGCGTCTTCCACGCGGGCCTTCTTCTCCTTCATCTCGGTCTCCGTAGCGGCGCCGACATTGATGACGGCAACGCCGCCGGCCAGCTTGGCCAGGCGCTCCTGCAGCTTCTCCTTGTCGTAGTCGGAGGTGGTCTCCTCGATCTGGCGGCGGATCTGCGCGACGCGGCCACTGATGTCGGAGGACTTGCCTTCGCCTTCGATGATCGTCGTGTTTTCCTTGTCCACGACGATGCGCTTGGCGCGGCCCAGGTCTTCAATCTGCACGTTCTCCAGCTTGATGCCGAGATCTTCGGTCAGCAGGCGGCCGCCGGTCAGGATCGCGATGTCTTCCAGGATGGCCTTGCGGCGATCGCCGAAGCCGGGGGCCTTGACGGCGACGACCTGGATGGTGCCGCGGAGCTTGTTCACGACGAGAGTCGCGAGGGCTTCGCCTTCCACGTCTTCCGCAATGATGATGAGCGGACGGCCGGACTTGGCAACCTTCTCCAGCAGCGGCAGCAGATCCTTCAGCGAGGAGATCTTCTTCTCGTTGAGCAGGATGTAGGCGTTCTCGAGGACCGCTTCCAGCTCTTCCGCGTTGGTCACGAAGTAGGGCGAGAGGTAGCCCTTGTCGAACTGCATGCCTTCCACGACGTCCAGGGAGGTCTCGATCGTCTTGGCTTCTTCCACGGTCACGGTGCCGTCCTTGCCGACCTTGTCCAGCGCGTCGGCGATGATCTCACCGATGGTGGTGTCCCAGTTGGCGGAGACGGTGGCGACCTGCTGGATCTCGGACTTGTCCTTGACGTTCTTGGAGATATTCTTCAGCTCGGCGACAACGGCCTCCACGGCCTTGTCGATACCACGCTTGAGGGCGGTGGGGTTGGCGCCGGCGGTCACGTTGCGCAGACCTTCCTTGTAGATCGCCTCGGCCAGAACGGTGGCCGTGGTGGTGCCGTCGCCGGCGGTGTCGGAGGTCTTGCTGGCGACTTCGCGCACCAGCTGGGCGCCGATGTTCTCGTACGGATCTTCGAGCTCAATCTCCTTGGCGACGGTCACGCCGTCCTTGGTGATGACCGGGGAGCCGAACTTCTTGTCCAGCACGACGTTGCGGCCACGCGGCCCGAGGGTTGCCTTAACGGCCTTGCTGAGCTTCTCGACGCCGCGCAGAAGGGCGTGACGGGCCTGCTCATCGAATACGAGTTGTTTAGCGGACATGGTGAGTACTTACTTTGTGGTTCTGATGTTTTCAGTTACGAAGGACTGACGCGGACGCTGTGTCAGAATGTCCCATCGCGGGCGATTCCGCGAAAAGGCCGATATTCGATAAAAAACATCGGATCTCATCCCCCAGCAGGGTCCGGCGTCACGCTGGTGGTTAGCCAAGGATGCCGAGGATGTCGTCCTCACGCACGATCTGATAGGTCTCGCCGTCGATCTTGATCTCGGTGCCGCCGTACTTGCTGATGAGGACGCGGTCGCCGGCCTTGACTTCAAAAGGGATCTTCTCGCCCTTCTCATCACGCTTGCCGGAGCCGAGCGCGACGACGCGGGCTTCCTGGGGTTTTTCCTTAGCGGAATCAGGAATGATAATGCCGCCGCGGACGACTTCCTTCTCTTCCAGCGCCTTGATAAGGACGCGATCGCCCAGGGGGCGTACGTTGGGATCAGCCATGGTAGGTATGGTGTTTGGGTTTGTGGTTTGGGTTAGGTGTTCAGTGTCTGAACTTTGGAAAGTGTAATCAATCTTCTCTACTGTAGAAGAAGTAATTGCTCGTAAGCTCACTACTCGAAGGCACATTGCTCAGTAAAACATCTTGTCTATCAAGATTAAGCTTCGCGCAAAGAGTGAAGATAATGAAATCCATGTATCTCGAAAGTAATCTAAAAATTTCCTGCACCTTCTCTGATATTTTTTTCAAATCAATCGAGCGCGCTTCGGCTGTCAATTTTTCAGCTTCAGTTCTTAGATCCTCAATCTTCATTTCCTGCTCAAGAGTTACTGGCTTAGCTCTATTAGCGGCCTCAGTAAGCTTCATTGCTTCAGAATGAATCACTTGACGCACTCCCAAGACAATCGTTTCCTCTTGGGCTTTCGCCGCAAAATTGTAAAAAAACTTATTTTTATAATTTGAACTGGGATCTGACCTATAGAATGTCTGGTGTTGGTTAAGATCGATTTGGTCGAGGGCCGAGGGAAGATCTTTCAGAGATCGATGATGCGAAATATTGTCTCGTATGTATTGGATAATTTTAATGTCTTTGTTTGTATCGTTTAAATCGTCTTTAATTTCTTCAATTTCCTCAGGTAAATCACCTATGCTTTGAGACACCCTGTTATTAAATATTTTCTTAACTTGCTGAAGCCCTTCGTAAATTTCTCCTGCCAGCAAAATTGTAAATTCCAGCGCACAAGATTCAGCAATTTCACGTTCGAGTGATGATTTATTCTGATCCAATGCCGTATTATAGCAGCCTATAATTTGACTCAAATATAGATGAGATCGATTTTGAATAAGAGGAAAGATATATAGGACCTTTCGCTCCCCTTCGGTTAAGCGATTTAAACTATGCCTTGTGAAAGCGTATTTCTTGCCCTTTAGATTCTTCATCACTCTACTCTGTAAGCATCCGTAGGGGTTGGCAATATGTACACACGGCACACATCAGTGCACCATGTGTACATATGTAAGAGAATCGGCCTTACTTCTTATCCTTATCCACCACCTCAAAGTCGGCATCAACAACATTGTCGTTGCCGCCCTTGGGGGAAGAGGACGCGCCGCCTTGCGGGCCAGCTCCGGCACCCGCGCCGGGGAAGCCTGCGCCGGGGAATCCGCCGGGGAAGCCTTCAGCTCCGGGACCGCCGGGGCCGGCGCCTGCTGCGTCGCCGCCGACTTTGCTGTAGAGCTCTTGCGAGATGGCCTGGAGCTTCGCGGTCAGCGACTCCGAGGCGCTCTTAATTGCGTCGGTGTCGGTGCCGGCCAGGGCGTCGCGCACTTTCTTGATCTCGCTCTCGACTTCCTTCTTCTTCGCGTCGTCGATCTTGTCGGCCAGATCCTTCAGCAGCTTCTCGGCGCTGTAGGCGGAGCTGTCGGCCTGGTTGCGGATTTCCACGGATTCGCGGGCCTTGCGGTCCTCTTCGGCGTGGCTTTCGGCTTCCTGGCGCATGCGCTCGATTTCGTCCTTGCTCAGGCCGGAGGAGCCGGTGATGGAGATCTTCTGCTCCTTGCCGGTGCCCAGGTCCTTCGCCGTCACGTGCAGGATGCCGTTGACGTCGATGTCAAAAGTGACTTCGATCTGCGGCACGCCGCGCGGGGCGGGCGGGATGTCGTTGAGGTGGAACGTGCCCAGGCGCTTGTTGTCGCGCGACATGGGGCGCTCGCCCTGCAGTACCTTGATTTCCACGCCCGGCTGGTTGTCGCTGTAGGTGGAGAACACCTGCTGCTTCTTGGTCGGGATGGTGGTGTTGCGCGCAATCATCGGGGTGGCCACGCCGCCCGCCGTTTCGATGGCGAGGGTGAGCGGGGTCACGTCCAGCAGCAGCACGTCCTTCACGTCGCCCTGCAGCACGCCGCCCTGGATGGAGGCGCCGATGGCGACGACTTCGTCCGGGTTCACGCCCTTGTGGGGCTCCTTGCTCACGAGCTTGCGCGCCGTCTCGATAACGCGGGGCATGCGGGTCATGCCGCCGACGAGCACGAGTTCGTGGATATCGCTGGTGGAGAGGCCGGCGTCCTTAAGGCACGCCTTGACGGGGGTGATGGTGCGCTCGAAGAGCGGGTCGGTCAGCTGCTCCAGCTTGGCGCGGGTCAGCGTCTTCTGGATGTGCTTGGGGCCGGTGTTGTCGGCCGTGATGAACGGCAGGCTGATGTCGTAGCTTTGGCTGGAGGAGAGGGCGATTTTCGCTTTTTCGGCCTCTTCCTTCAGGCGCTGCAGCGCGTCGGCCTGTTTGCTCAGGTCGATGTTGTTTTCGGCCTTGAACTCGGCCAGCAGCCAGTCGATAACCGCGTTGTCCCAGTCGTCGCCGCCCAGGTGGGTGTCACCGTTGGTGGCCTTCACTTCAAACACGCCGTCGCCGATTTCCAGCACGGAGATGTCGAACGTGCCGCCGCCGAGGTCGTACACGGCGATCTTTTCGTCCTTCTTCTTGTCCAGGCCGTAGGCCAGCGAGGCGGCCGTGGGCTCGTTGATGATGCGGCGCACTTCCAGGCCCGCGATGCGGCCGGCGTCCTTTGTCGCCTGGCGCTGCGTATCGTTAAAGTACGCGGGCACGGTGATGACCGCTTCGGTAATGGTTTCGCCCAGCTTTGCTTCGGCGTCCGCCTTCAGCTTGGCCAGGATGAACGAGGAGATCTCCTCCGGGGAGTAGGTCTTCTTTTCGCCGCCTACCTCCACCTGAATATGGGCGTCGCCGTTGGGGGCCTCTACCACATGGTAGGGGACGCGGCCGAGCTCATTCTTGATCTCCGCGTATTTGCGGCCGATAAAGCGCTTTACCGAGAAAATGGTGTTTTTGGGGTTGGTGATAGCCTGCCGCTTGGCGGCCTGCCCCACCAGTCGCTCCCCGCTGCGGGAGAAGGCAACGACGGAGGGCGTCGTGCGGGCGCCTTCGGAATTTTCCAGAACGAGCGGTTCGCCACCCTCCATCACCGCCATGCACGAGTTTGTCGTGCCCAAGTCGATGCCAAGAATCTTTGCCATACATCCTAACCTCGCAGGAAAAGGGCCACATTTCCTGCAAGTTCGGCAAATGATTGATGCGCAGCGCTTTAAATTCGCGAGAAATCAATCCCCCCCCGATTTGAGCCGTTTTGGCATAGCGGAAACCTGAAATCCACGCGCCTCACCGCGCCATAATGACACACTCCCGCGTGCCAGTTTGGCGCGGAAGGGGACTTCAACAGGGAATATACCACAACCTAAGCAGACCGCTTCCTTTCCCTCACTCTCCCCTCTCCTTTATCCCCACTTAGCGGCTTCGTCCCCCTTAGCGCGAAATATTCCCCCTCTGAAACGGAGGGGATAGTTTCGCGCTAAGGGGGACGAAGCCCCTAAGTGGGGATAGAGCGGAGGGAAAAGAGTCCTGTATATATACTCCCCCCTTTGCGTCCTTCGCGCCCTGTGCGTCCTTTGCGCGAAAAACCAAACGCATCGCTCCCGCCTTCAAACCCCGCTCACGTTGACCCAAATAACACGCGAGTGCGGCGCGCGGCGGTGCTCGAAGACGAAGAGGCCTTGCCACGTGCCCAGGCAGAGGCGACCGCGGGCTATGGGGATGACCTCCGACGTGCGGGTGAGAGCCATGCGCAGGTGGCTGGTGCTATCGTCCGAGCCTTCGGCGTCGTGGATGTAGGGGCGATCCTCGGGCACAAGCTCCTCAAAATAGTCGTGGAGATCCTCGCGCGCCGTGCGGTCGGCGTTCTCGTAAATCACCAGGCTGGCGCTGGTGTGGGCGATAAAGACCGTGGCGACACCCTCCGTTACGCCGGAGGCGCGGACGAGTTCGGCGACGCGGTCGGTAACAGGGTAGGTGCCTTTGCCATTGGTGCGCAGGGTAAAGGACTCGCTGCGGCTGATATAAAGAGAGGGTGTGGACATGACGATACGAAAGAGGGTAGGACCTTCATCCTTACGCTGCGGCGGGGCACGTGGCAAATCCGCATTTTCCGTTAACCTTTTGGTGAAAACATGTTGCGTTGGTGCGTCTTATCGGGTGATGGACAGGGGGGCGTGTGGCGCGGCGACACAGGATTGTCGCTTTGCCTTGCACCTCCCCGTCACAATTGCTACAATAAAGCATTACACAACTAAAAGAAAGTGGTGCGCATCGCCCCCGGCGGTGCCGCACTTCCGCACACATGTAGCGTAGCCACGACAGCCTGCCCGACGCGTGCGCCCACGGCCGATATCCACGCGGCCATGGCGCCCCTGCGCTTTTTGCGCTTGACCTCACGCCCTGACAAGCCGATCTCTCCCACACACCTCCCCTCCCCATCACACATGAGCAAGATTAAAGCAGCCATCATCGGTACCGGTGGAATCTCCTGGGCGCACATGGTCGCCCACAAGCAAAACCCGGGGCGAACCGAAGTGATGGCTGCGGTAGATGTCGACCAGAAGCGTGTCAGCGACTTCGCGGCCAAACACCACATCCCCGGCGCCTACACCGACGTCGCCAAAATGCTGGCCGAGGTGGAGCCCGATATCGTCCACATTTGCACGCCCCCCAGCACCCATGCGGCCCTGGCCATCCAGGCCATGGAGGCCGGCGCCTGGGTGCTGTGCGAGAAGCCGCTGTGCGGATCGCTGGAGGAGTTCGACCGTATCTCCGAGGCGGAAAAGCGCACCGGCAACTACTGCAGCAGCGTGTTCCAGTGGCGCTACGGGTCCTCCAGCAAGCACTTAAAGAAGCTTTTCTCCACCGGCAAACTGGGGCGCGCCCTGGTGGGCATTTGCCAGACGACGTGGTATCGCAGCCACAGCTACTACGACGTACCGTGGCGCGGCCGCTGGGACGCCGAGCTGGGCGGGCCCACGATGGGCCACGGCATCCACGCCATGGATCATTTCCTGTATATCCTGGGCGAGTGGTCCGAAGTCTCCGCGCAGATTGCCACGCTGGACCGGCGGATTGAGGTGGAAGACGTCTCCATGGCCATTGTGCGCATGGAGAACGGCTGCATGGCGTCGATCATCAACAGCATCCTCTCCCCACGTGAGGAAAGCTATCTTCGCCTGGACTTCCAGAAAGCCACGGTGGAGCTGCGCCACGTCTACGCCCACAAAAACCGCGACTGGACCGTGCACGCCGCCCCCCTGGGCCACGACGTGCAGACGGAAATAGCCCACGAGTGGGACGCGCTGACCGAGGACCATTGCAGCAGCCACGGCACCCAGCTGCGGGAAGTGCTGGACTGCCTGGAGCGCAATCAGCGCCCCCTCGTCAGCGGCGTGGAAGCGCGCCGTACGCTGGAGTTTATCTCCTGCCTCTACAAGGCCGCCAGCACGGGCACCGTCGTCAAGCGCGGCGACGTAAAGCCAGGCGATCCGTTCTACCACTGCATCGGCGGCAGCTTTGCCACGGCTAAGAAGGAGCGCCACAATAACCACCATCAACAGCAGCACCACCACCACAGCAATGGCAACGGCCATGGCAATGGAGCCAACGGCAACGGAAACGGCGCACCCACCACGCACAACTACGGCCCCCTCAGCCACGCCCCCGCCGCTCCTGCTTCCTCCGCCCCCACCGCTTCCGTCGCGCCTTCGGAATCTTCCTCCGCAGCTCCATCCCCCGCAACAGCTGCGACACATTAGGGCAGGCCCACGAGCAGCAGTGAGACATTTACCCTCTCAGTCCCCCCCTTTGTGACTTGGTGCCCTGGTGGTGAAAAATCCCCTCTGCGCGCCCTAAATCAAGGGGGCAGGGAATTTCACCATCTGGGCACAAAGACGCAAAGCGATGTGGGATAAAGGACGCCAATCTGTGCTTCTCACCGCGCCGGCAAGGTGCTAGCATCCGCGATTCGCCCTGCAATGCACTCCTCCGGCTCCCCCTCTCCTTCGGCTCCACTCCCCTCCCCCGACAAGCAGCGCCAGTCCATCGGCATCTTCGACAGCGGCGTGGGGGGGCTGACCGTAGTGTCCGCCGTGCACAGGCTGTTGCCCAGGGAGGATATCATCTACTTTGGCGATACCGGTCGTGTGCCTTACGGCAACAAATCGCCGGAGATGATCATCCAGTACAGCCTGCAAATCTCCCGCTTCCTCATCTCGCAAGGCGTTAAAGCTGTGGTAGTTGCGTGCAACACGGCCACCGCGCACGCGCTCAGCAGCCTGCGCGCCAGCCTCAGCGTCCCGGTTATGGGCGTCGTCGTGCCCGGCGTGGAGGCCGCCCTCTCCGCCACCCGCAACGGGCGCGTCGGCATCATCGGCACCTACGGCACCATCCAGAGCGGCGCCTACCAGAAAGCCCTGCTTGCCCGCCGCCCGGACGTGCAACTCACCGCCATCCCCACCCCCCTGCTGGTGCCGCTGATTGAGGAAGACTGGCTGACCCACGCCGCCACCCATCTCGTTCTGGCCGAATACCTTAGCCCCATCCAGGCCGCCCGCTGCGACAGCCTTGTGCTGGCCTGCACCCACTACCCCCTGGCCAAAGGCGTCATCGGCAGCATCATGGGCGAAGACGTCACCCTCGTCGACTCCGCCGACAACATGGCCCGCGACCTGGCCCGCCGCCTGGAGACCGACAACCTCCTTCGCCCCGCCGAAGACATCCACACCGGCCGCATCCGCCTGCACGTCAGCGATTTACCCACGCAGTTCGCCACCCTCGCCCGCCGCTTCCTCGGCGTCCGCGTCGGCGCTATCGACAAAGTTGTGCTGGATTAGCGATTGCAGCTAACCTCACAAGGGCACGCCACGCGCGGTGGACGATCGATCACGCAAATCTCTCTCGCGCAGCATCCTTTTTCCCTTTTGCTCGCGCACATTACTGTGCATGCTTAGGGCGGACACTCCATCCAGCGCGGCTCCTCCCTTCTCGCAGGGCGCCGCCTCCTCACCCGGCCGCGCGCGTGCCTTACTCCAGCGCGCACGCCGGTTCCAACGCCTGCCGTCTCCATCGCTAACCCCCGCCCCCTCTCCCCTCCCCACCTAATACCATGTCATCTCCGAAGGGCTACCTGGCGCTGATCCTGCACGCGCACCTCCCGTTCGTCCGCCATCCGGAATACGAGGAATTCCTGGAAGAAGACTGGCTTTACGAGGCCATTACCGAGACGTACATCCCGCTCATCAACATGATGGATGGGCTCATCAACGACGGCGTCGACTTCCGCCTGACTATGTCCGTTACGCCGCCGCTGTGCTCCATGCTGATGGACCCGCTGCTGCAAAACCGCTACATCCGCGAGCTGGATAAACTGCTGGAGCTGTGCCGCAAAGAGTTGGACCGCACACGCTTCGACAAGCCGTTTAACGACCTGGCCCGCTTTTATATGGAGCGGCTGGAGAACTGCAAAGAGGTCTTCGTCAACAAGTACGGCCGCAACCTCATCACCGCGTTCAAGAAGTTTCAGGACGCCGGCAAGCTCGAAGTCATCACCTGCGGCGCCACGCACGGCTACCTGCCGCTGATGACCGAGTACCCGGAAGCCATTCGCGCACAGATACTTCTGGCCAAGGATCACTACATCGAGTGCTTCGGTCGCCCCCCGCGCGGTATATGGCTGCCGGAGTGCGCCTACGTGCCCGGCGTGGATAAGTACTTGCAGGAGGCCGAGATACGCTGGTTTATCCTGGACAGCCACGGCGTCATGTTCAGCGAGCCCCGCAGCCGCTTCGGCATCTTCGCCCCCATCTACACCCCCAGCGGCCCCGCCGCGTTCGGCCGCGATCTCGAAAGCAGCAAACAGGTGTGGAGCGCCATCGAAGGTTACCCGGGCGATCCCCACTACCGCGACTTCTACCGCGACGTTGGCTACGATCTGGATTTCGACTACATCCGCAAGTACATCCAGTCCAACGGTATGCGCAAGTTTACCGGCCTTAAGTACCACCGCATTACCGGCCCCACGCAGTATAAGGAATACTACAATCGCCCCATCGCCATGGAGCGCGCCGCCTCGCACGCCGGCAACTTCATGTATAACCGTGAGAAGCAAATCGAGCATCTCTACGGCACCATGGGTATCCCGCCCATCGTCGTAAGTCCTTACGACGCAGAGCTTTTTGGCCACTGGTGGTTTGAGGGACCGGACTTCCTCAACTTCCTGCTGCGCAAGGTGCATTACGACCAGCACACCTTCAAAACCATCACCCCCTACGAGTACCTGGAGAAGTTCCCCACCCAACAGGTGGCCACCCCCAGCGCAAGTAGCTGGGGCAACGCCGGTTACTGGGAAGTGTGGCTGGAGCCCTCCAACGCGTGGATCTACCCCCACCTGCACAAAGCCGCCCAGCGCATGACCGAACTGGCCCGCCAGTTCCACGGCGTCGAAAACGGCAGCCTGCATGAGCGCGCCCTCAAACAGTGCGCCCGCGAACTGCTCCTCGCCCAATCCTCGGACTGGGCCTTCATCATGAAAACCGGCACCATGGTCCCCTACGCCGTTAAACGCACCAAGGACCATGTGCTGCGCTTTACCCGCCTTTACGAGCAGCTGAAAGCCAACTCCATCGACGAGTACTTCCTCGGCAATTGCGAGTGGCGCGACAACATCTTCCCCAACGTCAACTGGCGCGTCTACTCCTAACCAGCGCGGGGCGCTGGACCCCTGTGGCTGACGGCGCTTCGGGCGCCGTCGCTGGGGAGGAGAAAGAGAGCAAGGACGGGGAAGCGGGAGCTTGAGGCTCTCGCATAAGGAACACTTATCGGATAAGGATTACTTATGGATATTCTCATCGCTGGATTGCTCGGCTTCGTCGCCGGGTTCCTCGCCTACTTCTTTGTGCGGTACGGCGTCTTCGGCTTCTACACCGTGGAGCAAAACGAGCGCGCCGTCATTACAACCTGGGGCAAAGCCGAGCGCATTGCCGGGCGCACCACGCTGGAAGATCCTGTCTCCCAAACACTTGACGCGGACGAGCGCGACCGCTACTGCTGGCCGCAAATAAAAGTCAAACCGCCTGGCGGCCCCTACTGGAAGCTGCCGTGGCAGTCTGTCGTCAAGATCCCCATCTCGGTCAACACCGTCAACATCGCGTACGACCCCGAAAACTCGCGGGTGAACCACGGCGGCACGCTCCTCGAAGCCGTCACTAAGGATCAGCTCAACACCGGCATGACCGGGCAACTGCGGTTCCTCGTTAATGAGCGTAACTTATACGCCTACGCCTTTGGAGTAAAGAATCCAATCGCGCACGTCATGGGCTATTTCATCTCCGTGCTCCGCGAGCGCATCGCCAACTTCGACGTGCCGCACCCTCCCAAAGAGGCGCCCGCCCTCCCCGGCGTCCCCCCTCCGCCACCGGTCGATGGCGAAATCGACCACACGCCGCCCACCGCCGACGAAGCACTGCACGAGCTGCAAGCCAAGGCCGCCGGCGTTGAAGGCATCAGCATCAACGATTTACGCAAAAACCTGCGCGACCTTAACCAGATCATCGAGCGCGAATGCGCCTCCTCCGCCGCCCGCTACGGCATCACGCTCGACGCCGCGCTCATCACCGGCATTGACCCGCCAGGGGACGTGGAAAGCGCGCTCGCCGCAATTAACACAGCTTATAACCAGGTTTCCAGCGAGGTAAGCCTGGCCCAGGCCTCCGCTGACCAGAAAATCGTGCAATCCAAGCGCGCGGTGGAGATCGAAACGCTCAAGGCCGAGTCCGAAGTCGAGCCCCTCAACTGGCTTGCCCAGCAACTTGAAGACCTGAAGCGCAACGGCGGCAGCGGCGCTGTAGAAGCCTATGTGCGTAACGTAAAGCTCGGCCTTTATGCAAACGCCAAACGAGTGATTATTGAGCAACAAAAGTAGAACCTGGAAATTACTATGGATGCTTTCCTTACGTTTTGCATAGTTGCGGGCATAACCTTCTTTGGCTCGTTTATCGCCGTCCCTGTTTTCCTCTTCTTTGTAGAGCTTTTCGGTCTCTATGTCGTGGTGCAGGAGCGTCAGTGCGTTGTCTATACGTTATTCGGCAAGGTGGAGGCTGTCATCGATGAGCCGGGCTTTCATTTCCTGCCGTTTGTGCTTGGGCTTAAAGCCTTCATCATCAGCTTTTTCGGCAGCACCAACACCATCGACCTGCGGCTGGATCAACAGTACCTCCGCTCCCAGCCCGTCAACTCGGAGGAAGGTGCGCCTATGGGTATTGGTATCTGGTACGAGATGTATGTGAGTGATCCCGTTGCGTACCTCTTTCGCAATACCGATCCGCGCGGCTCGCTTCAGGCGAATGTAAGTAATGCCACTGTGCGCTGCCTTAGCAATCTCAAGCTCTCCGAGATGCTGGAGAATAGACATTCGATGAGCCAGACGGTTCGCGATGAAGTCTCCGAAAAATCGCACGAGTGGGGTTACAAGCTTGGCTCTGTGTATATACGCAAAGTGCATTTTCGCGATGGCGGGATGATCCGGCAGATTGAAGAAAAAGTGGTTAATCGCCTGCGCCAGGTCACCTCGGCCATCCGCCAGCACGGCGCCAATCAGGTGAACCTGATGACCAGCACGGCCGATCGCCAGGCCGCCTCCGCCTTCGCCAAAGCGGCGGCGATGCGCCCGCAGATTGTCGGCGCGGCGCTGCAGCGTATCTCCAAGGACCCGGAGATTCTCGCCGCGCTGTTCGATATCCTTGAGACGCAAAAGCTTGTGGAGAATCACTCCGATATCGTGCTGATTAACCGCGACGGCCCCGAGCCGGTCTCGATCACCTCGCAGCTCATCGCCGGCAGCTCGCTCGCCTCCGGCCCGCCTGTGTTGCAGAAGAAATCCGGCAACGCGTCCCAACAATCTGCGCGGCAACACGTAGCGCAGACACCACCGCCCCCGCAACTGCCGGACAACCTGCACATGCCTCCCCCCTACCAGGGCTGATGCGCGAGAACGCGCGCATTGCACACCACCGGCCGGCCGCGCTATATTAATGCCATGTCTACCCGGGACGACCTTTTTGATGACGGCAACATGGCGCTGGCCATTGGCGAGCTGGAGGAGGCGGTGCGCTGCTACTCCGAAAGCGTGGCGCTCGACCCTGGCTTTTACGATGGCTGGCACGCGCTGGGCATGGCGCAGATGAAACTGGGCCGCTACCCGGAGGCAATCGAGGCCGGCCTAAAGGCGTGCGAGATTAACCCGAACGACCAAATGGGCTGGACCAGCCTCTCGCTGGCGTACGTGCGCGACGGGAAGATTGCCCAGGCCGAAAGCGCCGGCACCAAGGCAAAAATCATCTCCTGGGGCGGCAAAGTGAAGTTCGAAGTACCCAAAGATGGCCCCGTCATCGGCCGCCCCGGCATGCAGATGCCGCCGGGCGCCACAGCGCCTGCACCCGCGTCCGTACCAGTGCCAGTGCCTCCAGCGGAGTCGGCCGCGCCGCCTTCGGATACGTGATGGACAAAGCTGCGCTCTTGCGCTTTGCTGTGCCGAGTCCATCGCCATGATTACCGCCCAGACAACTCCGACCTTCGCGCTCCCGAGCACCACCGGCGCAGAAGATCGCGCCTACGCGATCAAAGTGCTGCGCAAGATAGCCGACCCCGTCCTTAACGCACTTAGCCAGAACAAGTTGCGCGCCACCATGCCGGTGGCGCCAGAACGCGCTTCGTGGTCCCACCTGGAGGCGCTGGGGCGGCTGATCGCGGGCATGGCACCGTGGCTCGAATTAGGCGGGGATGCGTCGGGCGAGGGCGCGCTTCGGACGAAGTACCTGGACCTGGCGTTGATAAGCATTACTCATGCGGTTGATCCGGCCGCGCCGGACTACATGAACTTTACTAATGGCGCCCAGCGCCTGGTGGACGCCGCGTTTCTCGGCCACGCACTGCTTCGCGCGCCTTCGCTGTGGCGCGGGCTGTCGACGGAGGCGCAGTCCAACCTGGCCGCCGCGCTGCGCGCGACGCGCGATCAGAAGCCCGGCGAGAATAACTGGCTGCTTTTCAGCGCGATGATGGAGGCCGCCCTCTATCACTGCACGGGCGAAGCGCTGGATGCGCCGATGGAGTATGCGGTCCGCCGGCACATGGAGTGGTACAAGGGCGATGGTGCTTACGGGGACGGTGCGCCGTTTCACTGGGACTATTACAACAGCTTTGTCATCCAGCCCATGCTCCTGGATGTTGTTGATACGCTGAGACTTAAAGGCCACGCGCTGGGTAGCGGGTACGCTAAGGTTCTGGCGCGGGCCCGTCGCTACGCGGCGGTTCAGGAGCAAATGATCTCGCCGGAGGGGACGTTTCCCCATCTCGGCCGGTCGAGCACGTACCGCTTCGGGGCATTCCAGCATCTGTCGCAACTTGCTCTGATGCAGCAACTTCCGGCGGAGACAGAGCCAGCGGCGGTGCGATGCGCGCTTACGGCGGTGATGCGTCGAACCATTACGGCACCCGGCACGTTTGACGCGGATGGATGGCTGCGTCCGGGCGCCGTGGGCTACCAACCGGGGATGGCGGAGGGCTATATTTCCACCGGTAGCCTTTACCTCTGCGCGATGGGCCTGCTGCACCTGGGCCTGCCGGCGGACAACAAACTCTGGACCGAGCCCGCGCGGCCGTGGACGCAGCTTCGCATTTGGAACGGCGACGCGGACGTGAAGGCGAGCCACGCGCTCAAGGATGAGGTTGAGGAATAGGAGTAGCGAGTATAGATTAGCAAGGCTTATTATCCCGCCCAACTTCTCCCCCACCTACGCCGCCACGCGGGGGGCGGCGGCCAGGGGCTGGCCGATAACGATGGAGCCGTCGCGCTGCAGGGTGGGGAGGATGGGCCAGATGTCGCGGCGAAGGCAGAAGTCGATATCGGCCTCCATGTTCAGGCGCACCAGGCTGCGGGCGTTGTGGGTGGTGCGGAAGTAGCGGGGCAAATCGTGCGCAACGGAGCGGTAGATGCACGCGACGGGGTGGCCGGGGTCGAGCTCGTTGGCGATGGCGCCGGCGACAATGGCGTCCTCGTGCGAGAACGTTTTGCCTGTGCCGGAGCAAATGATGTAGAGCGGGGAGTCATCGCCGGCCGCAACCGCAAGTTCTTCAATCACAGCACTCAAGTTGAAAAACGCCGCGGCGATGACGCGTCGCGCCTGAGCGCAGCCGCGCAGGGCCACAGTGCCGTTGGTGGTGGTGTGGATGATGTGCCGGCCGGCCACGCGCTCGCCGGTGTACTCGCGCGGGGAGTTGCCGAGGTGAAAGCCCGGGCGGGCCACGCCGTCGCGCTCGCCGGCCAGCAGCCACGTGGGGTGCTCGGCGTGGGTGGCCTGGGCGTCCTCAATGGTGCGCACCGGGTGAAACGCCGCCGCCCCGGCCGCCAGCCCCGCGATGATGACGGAGGTGGCGCGCAGCACGTCAATGACGACGCAGGTGGCGTCGGCAAAGCTGGTCGGGTCGGTGTTGCGGAGCTGTCCGGGGGTGTAGATGAGGTTGAGCGTGGGCAAGGGACGGGCGATGTTAAGTGGTTGGTGGGTACGTGCGGGGCCTCAGGATTTCATATAAGATACAGGGATTGCCCGGTAGTGAGCAAGCGAACTCATAGGGTATCTCCTAAGCCGAGTTAAATGATCGGGTTATATTAGGCGAAAAGTCTCTCCGGCACGGTGGGGTTGTAGGGAAATATCTGCCGGGTTGCCAGCGCAAAAATGCGGCGCGAGTTGTGCACACCTGTTTGCAGTCGCTGTTTCCTGCTAGTTGGGTCGACGATGGCAATCGCATCGTCTCTATCTGTAACCGTGCCGCTCGTTCGCGTCCACTCAAAAGCATCGCGATTGCGCGAAACTTTGCTTTAGGTGGCACGGCGCTTCGCCACCGCCTCGGCGCTGTCCCAAACTCAACAGCGCGATAACTTTACGCGTGCGCCCCGGCGCTACTTGAGGAAGCGGATATCGACCGCCTCGTACCCCTGCGGCACGGTAAACAGGGCGGCAGGTTGCGGGCCCTGCCGTATGCTGATGATGGTGCCGAGCGACTTGACGGGCTCCTGCACGTTGGGGGTGAGCAGTGTCTTGACAGGCCAGCGGGTGGCGGGATCGACCCAGATTTCGGCGCGCGAGTACATGGTTTTGAACTGCGCGGAGGTCATCAGGTAGTGGTCGCACTTTTTGCCGGCAACGGTGGCGGTGCCCAGCTTCTCCCACGTGGCGTCCGCGGGGAAGGTGTTGATGCGCGCGATGACCTCCGGGGAGAAACCCATCTCACCGTACTCCTTGTTGGCGTGCACAATTTTGTACGCTTTTTGCTGGCTGCCGAGGAAGAGCATGGTCTGCGTGCTGTTATCGATGCGCAGGTCCTCGCCTGAGAAGTAAGTTGTTGTCTTGTCGGACTTTGTGGTGCCGTCGGCCAGCGTAAACGTAATGGCCTGCTCGGCGGCGTATTGCCGGGGGTAGGCCACGGGCGCCTCCTGAGCGGGGGCGGCTTCCGCGGCCGGAGCCGGAGCCTGGGCGGGGTTTTGGGCGAGGACCGGGCTCACCCCGCCAAGGCAAAGCGCAACGGCCTGGAGAAGAACCAGGCCGAGGAGGCGGAGACTGAGCGCTGTGCGTGGGCAGGGGAAGGCGAGATGTCGCGAGGAAGCTGGATGTAATGCTGAGGACATACCGTTTGCAAGATGCTGCTGCTATTGCAACTTGCTGATATCACAGGCAACGCAAAGACGCAAGCAAGCAAGCGCGCGATCCACTCGCGCTCGTTTAGTGCATGTGCGAGGCACTCTCGGTGGCTCTGAACAACGCACGCGCGAGGAACGAGCGCGAAGGGTCCGACGGAAGAACGCGTAGCGTGGGGGTTCCTGGTTCCGATCTACCCGGCGTAGTCCTCGCATCAGAGTGCGCCGGGCAACCCCGAGCTGTGGTATGGAACGGCTCCGCCGTTCTCGGAGCCTGGCAAATTCGCGACAAGCTATCTGGAAGATGCTCCAGAGGCTGTCGACATTCGAACTATTCCCTTCTCAGTCTTGGCGATCTTTCCGTCCTTGGCGTTAAAAATCCCCTCGCCATACAATCCAACAGATTTTTGACGCCAAGGACGGAAAGATCGCCAAAGGGAACCGCAGACCGCCGAAATGTCGACAGCCTCTACTGTCCTGAATCAGAAGTAAGCATCATAAGTTCCGTTCCGCCCCTTTGTGTCTTTGTGTCTTTGTGGTTAATGTTCCCCCTCCCCTCTGCTTCTCTGCGAAAATGGGAATGGGGATTATTTAACCACAAAGACACGAAGACACAAAGGGGCGGAACGGAAGGGGTAGCAGGCTAATGATACGTATTTCTGGCTTAGGAGAATAGGCTGTCGACATTCATTTCCCTCGTCATCTGTGGTCAGTTGAGCAAACGCCTTGATTGGCCCTTTCCGTATCTCGTCCCCCGTAGCGTACTCTACGGGGGAAAGGGGAGTTGGCGTTTCACTAACTCTTAGAGGGTGAATGTCGACAGCACCTAAGACAGCAGCTAACGCGTTTTCAAAGGGCGGGGCGCTTCGGTTGGTTTGAAGTCGGCGGGGATGCGGAACATGGCTTCGTCCGGCCTTTTGTCCAGCGGTTTGAAGTTGCAGAAGGAGGTGGCTTGGGTGCCGTTGGGCAGCACGGTCTCGGTGCGGGTTTGGAAGGGGAGTTTCGTTTTGTCGCTGACAAGGAGCGTTACGGTGGGTTCCGGCTTGCCGCTGTTGGCGGGGATGCCGGTGGCCAGGTAGCTGGTGCAGGGTTCGCCATTCACCACTTCGCTCCCCTTCTTTACCCACGTGACGCCGGCGGTGGCGACGCCGTGCATCGCGGCGAAGCCGGGGCGGTAGGGGTGCTCGACGAAGATTTTGTTTTTGAGGCTGAGCATGTACAATTTCTGCTCATCGGGCGACATGATAATGGCGACGGGGTGGTCGTCCAGCCCTTCGAGGCGCGTTTTATTGCCCAGCTTAAACAGTTCGAAGCGCTGCATCACGGGGCTGAGCGATCCGCCGATAGTGAGCTCCATGGCAAGCGTTTCCGGGGTGACATAGTCGCCCTCGCCCGGGGCGGCGTGGATGGTGGCAACGGTGATGGGGACAGCAAGTCCGCACACGCACAGCAGGGCAAGTGCGAAGATGTAGGCGCATCTCACAGCGCGCCCGTGGGTGTATGCAGGGTGTGTAGCCATTGCTATTGCAGTATTGCAGAAGCCCAGGAAGCACGCACCGCAAATGCACGGCGCGTGCTCCCTGGTTTCCATAACGCAACTTAAGCTTTACGGCCTGGCGGCGGTGCCGTGAAATTCCTGCAGGCTCTTCACCGTCAGCGGGCGCAGTTGCAGGGAGCGGATGGCTTGCACGCTCGCGCCGGCGGCGGCGATCGTCGTGACGACCGGCACCTTTTGGTAAAGCGCAGTGGTGCGGATGCGCACTTCGTCGGCGCGCGCCACTTTGCCGCTGGGCGTGTTGATGACCAGGGCGATCTCGTTGTTTTTCAGCAGATCCAGCACGTTGGGGCGGCCCTCGCTGATCTTGAAGAGCTTGCGACACGCCACGCCGGCGCGGCGGATGGCCGCGGCAGTTCCGGAGCTGCTGCAGATTTCAAAGCCCAGTTCCACCAGCTCGCGGGCGATCTCCGCCGCGGCGGTTTTGTCGCTGTCGCGCACGCTGATAAACACGGTGCCTTTCAGCGGCAGGGCGGAGGAGGCGGCCATCTGGCTCTTGGCATAGGCCAGGCCAAGGTCGTCGTCGATGCCCATGACTTCGCCCGTGGATTTCATTTCCGGCCCAAGCAGGATGTCGACACCGCGGAACTTGACGAAGGGGAACACCGCTTCCTTTACGCAGAAGTGGGTCGGGATGACCTCCTTCGTAAAGCCCAGCTCCGGCAACGTCTTGCCCGCCATGATTTTAGCGGCCAGCTTGGCCAAGGGCACGCCGATGGCCTTGGAGACGAACGGCACCGTGCGGCTGGCGCGCGGGTTCACCTCCAGCACGTACAACCGTTCGTCCTTAACGGCAAACTGCACATTCATCAGGCCCTTCACCTTCAGCTCCCTGGCCATGGCCAGGGTGGCGGTGCGGATTTGTTCCTTCATCGCCTCGCTAAGGGTGGGCGCGGGGATGACGCACGCGCTGTCGCCGGAGTGCACGCCGGCTTGCTCGATGTGCTGCATGATGGCGCCGATGACGGCGTTCTCGCCATCGGCAATGCAATCCACGTCCACTTCAATTGCGTCGTCCAGAAAGCGGTCGACCAGCACGGGGCGCTCGGGGCTGGCCGCCACGGCGTTGCGCATGTAGTAGCGCAGCTCCTCGTCGTTATAGACGATTTGCATGGCGCGGCCGCCCAGCACAAAGCTGGGGCGAACGAGCACCGGGTAGCCCACTTTTTCCGCGCCGGCAACCGCTTCGTCCTCGTTGGTGGCGGTGGCGTTGGGCGGCTGGTTCAGGCCCAGATCGTGCAGCATTTGCTGGAAAAGCTTGCGGTCTTCGGCCCGGTCGATCGACTCGACCGACGTGCCTATGATATTGACGTTGTTGGCTTTAAGCCCGGCGGCCAGGTTCAGCGGGGTTTGTCCGCCAAACTGCACAATCACGCCCCACACCTTCTCGCGCTGGTAAATGTTGAGCACGTCTTCCAGCGTCAGCGGCTCGAAGAACAGCTTGTCGCTGGTGTCGTAATCGGTGGAGACGGTTTCCGGGTTGGAGTTGACCATCAGCGTCTCGAAACCGGCTTCCTTAAGCGCAAAGGCGGCGTGCACGCAGCAGTAGTCAAACTCGATGCCCTGGCCGATGCGGTTGGGGCCACCGCCCAGGATCATGATCTTCTTCTTTTCGGTCGGGCGGATTTCGTCGTCGCCGCGATCGTACGTGCTGTAGTAGTAAGGCGTAAACGCCTCAAACTCGGCCGCGCAGGTATCCACCAGGCGGTAGCTGGGGGAGAGGTTTTGCTCCTCGCGCGCCTTGCGCACTTCGGCCTCCGTCTTGCCCCAGGCGGCGCCCAGCTGGCGATCGCTGAAGCCGAACGACTTGGCGCGGGCCATGCCCTCGGCCGTCATGCCGGCGGCGGCAAGCTGGCGCTCTTCGTCGATGAGCTCCTGAATCTGCGTGAGAAACCACGGGTCGATGCCGCTCAGCTCCTGCACCTGCGCCACCGTCATGCCGGAGCGGAACGCCTGGCGGATGTAAAAGATGCGGTCGCTATTGGGCATGGCCAGCTTCTGGTGGATCTCATCCAGGCTGGGCAGCTCCGCGCCGCCGAGTTTGCCGCCGGAGATGCCCCACGCGCCTACCTCCAGGGAGCGCAGCGCTTTCTGCAGGCTCTCCTTAAACGTACGGCCGATGGCCATGGCTTCGCCCACGCTCTTCATCTGCGTGGTCAGCACGGGGTCGGCGCCGGGGAACTTCTCGAAGGTAAAGCGCGGGACTTTGGTCACGACATAGTCGATGGTCGGCTCAAAGCAGGCCGAGGTTTCCTGCGTGATGTCGTTGCGGATCTCGTCCAGCGTATAGCCGACGGCCAGCTTGGCGGCGATCTTGGCGATAGGGAAACCCGTGGCCTTGGAGGCGAGCGCCGAGGAGCGCGAAACGCGCGGGTTCATCTCGATAACCACCATGCGGCCGGTTGCGGGATCCAGCCCGAACTGGATGTTGGAGCCGCCCGTCTCGACGCCGATCTCGCGGATGACGGCGAACGAGGCGTCGCGCATCAGCTGATACTCTTTATCCGTAAGGGTTTGCGCGGGCGCGACGGTGATGGAGTCGCCGGTGTGCACGCCCATCGGGTCAAAATTCTCGATGGAACAGATGATAACGCAGTTGTCCGCGCGGTCGCGCACTACTTCCATTTCAAACTCCTTCCAGCCCAGAAGCGACTCTTCGATAAGCACTTCCGTAACAGGGGAGAGGTCCAGGCCGCGCTCCACAATCTCCTCAAACTCCTCGCGATTGTAGCCGATACCGCCGCCGGTGCCGCCCATGGTAAACGCGGGGCGGATGATGAGCGGGTACTTGCCAATATGCGCCGCGATTTGCCGCGCCTCCTCCAGCGAGTGCGCAACGCCCGAGACGGGAACGTCCAGGCCAATGCGCAGCATGGCGTCCTTAAACAGCTGCCGGTCCTCGCCCTTTTTAATCGCCTCGGAGTTAGCGCCGATCATCTGCACGCCAAACTTGTCCAGCACGCCGCTCTCGTACAAAGCCAGCGACGTGTTGAGGGCAGTCTGTCCGCCCAGGGTGGGCAGCAGCGCGTCCGGGCGCTCGCGCTCAATAATCTTGGCGACGATCTCGGGCGTGATGGGCTCGATGTAGGTGCGATCCGCAAACTCCGGATCGGTCATGATCGTGGCCGGGTTGGAGTTGATCAGGATGACTCGGAAGCCCTCTTCCTTCAAGGCTTTGCAGGCCTGGACGCCGGAATAGTCGAACTCGCAGGCTTGGCCGATCACGATCGGACCGCTGCCGATCAGGAGAATGGATTGGATATCTGTGCGTCGTGGCATGGGGATGGGAAGGCGAAAATGTGCCGCACTATAATGGTGATGATTTCGCACAAGAACAGGCTTTTTTTACACCAGACGCGCATGGCGAGCCACCCCGTCCCGAGGGAGCCGCCATGCGCAAGCCAAACGCCATGCAAATGTGACATGACGGCATGAAATGGCTCGGATGAATGGGATCGGATAGTTTGCGCCACATCAAAAGCGGCACGATTTTACGGCTCAGCGCGTAATAACGACGCGATAGCTTTAACATTAAAGTCGTTAGAAAAGGTCGAAAAAATGCAGTTCCATGGCACGAAAGGGTTGACACCACACAACCGTCTGCCCTAGCCTCACCGAACCGTCCCGCAATTAACCCGACCTTACCGCTATGTTCAAATCTACGCTTCTCTCACTGGCCGGCCTTGTAGTACTGGGGGCAACCCTTGTTGGAGCGGCGCCCGATAGTGGTGAGAGTAAAGCGAGACGCACGCAGACGTTCCCCTGGAAGCTGGATATTGTCACCACCACCTTCTGGATCGGGCAGGGCAGCAGCGGTTACAACAGCACCACCAATTACAAGAGCGCCTGGGACGGAAGCTGGACGCAAAACTACGGTGGAGAGGATAATCCCGAAAAGCGCAGCGGCCTGCTCCCCAAAAATTTTGCCGCCACGCTTAACCCCTTTTACTGCGCGCTGCCCTTTAACGACGTCAAGTACCCCGAACTGGCCCGCCGCTACATACCGTGGTACCGCACCCCACGCGAGGGCGAGCGCTATGTCAGCCAGTGCAAAGGCAAGTGGGTGCAGATTCGCATGCGCTCCACCGGCAAGGTTGCCTACGCCCAGTGGGAAGATGTCGGCCCGTTCCGCTACGATCACGCCGACTACGTCTTCGGCAACTCCCGCCCCACCACGGAGCACTCCGGCGCCGGCCTCGACGTCTCCCCCGCCGTGCGCGACTACCTGGGCATGAAAGGCCTGGACCGCTGCGACTGGCGCTTTGTGGACGAAACCGCGGTGCCCGACGGCCCGTGGCTGAAGTACGGCGAGCACGCGCTGATTATGCGCGCCCTTAAAAATCAGGTTTCCAACAAGAGCGGCTCCAGCCTCAAGCTGATGCTCCCCAAGACGCAGACCCAGCCCAGCGACGCAGGCACCACGGGTGTCGGCACCGGCAAAAAGGTTGCCAACGACAAGATGTAAGCCCCCGGTTGCGGCGCGTAGCGCACGGTCTGACGCACCACGCAAGTCATTCGATAGCAAAACGTTAGCGTGTAACTGCGCACTTCGGCAGTAGCCCGCTACACAAAAAGCTCCGCGATGGAGTCCGCAACGAGGCGGCCGCGCGGTGTAAGGCGAAGTCTCCCCTCCTCGCGCACGGCAAGTCCCTCGCGCACAATGTTTTCCGTAGAAGCCTGCACGTGAGCCACTGGGCTGTCGCTCCCGAAGGCGGCCAGCGTCGCAAGGTCCTCCAGCGCAACGCCTTCGCGCATCCTCAGGCCGAACATGATGCGCTCGCGCTGGCGTATCTCCTCGGTCACCACTTCTTCGTCCACGCGCGGGGCAAGTCCCTTCCCATCGCCGGGCAATGTAAGTAACGCCTCCACATACGCTTGCGTATCCGGCGCATTGCGCCAGCGGCGTCCCTGCAGCGTGCTGACGGCGCTCGGGCCCAGGCCCAGGTAGTCGCGGCCAAGCCAGTAGGCGCGGTTGTGGCGACTCTCCCGACCGGGGCGGGCAAAGTTGGAGATCTCGTACGCGTATAAGCCGTGGCCGGCCAGGAAGTCGACGGTCATGGAGAACATTTCGGCCTCTCGCTCGTCGTTGCGCGTCCACTCGCCACGCTTCAGCTTCTCAAGAAATGGCGTATCCTCTTCGTACGTAAGGGCATACGCAGAAAGGTGATCCGGCCCGCAGGCCACGGCGGCGGCCAGGGTGTCGCGCCACACACTGACGGGTTGCGACGGCAGGGCAAACATCAGGTCAATGCCGATATTCGCAAAGCCTTCCGCCCGCAGCTGTTGCACGGATTCGACAATATCCTCCGGCTTGTGCTGACGCCCCAGCAGCTTCAGCCACGCGGGATCGAACGATTGCGCGCCCAGGCTGATGCGGTTGACACCGCCCCGGCGCCATGCGGCCGCTTTGGCCGGCGTAACGGTGGCGGGGTTGACCTCCAGCGTTATCTCGGGGGTCCATTCGCGATCGCCGCCCGTGGCAACGCCCGCATGCAAAGCGTTCGCCATACGCGTAAAGTCTTCAGCGCCAAGGATGGAAGGCGTACCGCCACCCAGGTACACAGTCTCAAACGCGCAGTCGTAGAGCGCCTGCGCCGCCTCCCACTCGCGCAACAGCGCATCCACAAAGCGCGATTGCTCCGCCCGCCCCCCGCGGTGCACGTGGAAGGCGCAGTACGGGCAAACTTTGGCGCAGAAGGGCACGTGGACGTAGAGATGGCGCACCGGTTCTCGGGGATCGACGCCGTCCATTGGCTTGTTGCTACCTGTCACTCCAGTCACTTTCATGTCGCATGCTTCGTTCACGTCCATCCACGGCTTCGGCAAGGAGCCATCCGCCATTGTAGGGCCCGTTGCCTGGGGTTGTATACAAACTTTTTCCTCGCCTTACCGGTGCGGAGTCTCGCAAGGAGCAAGGGGCCGATCGTCTGACGCCTGACGGCTTCTTTACGTGCTAAATGGCTTGGCCGATGAATAATCTTCCGCCGGCCTGCCTGCCGCGTCAAAAGATCGCCACAATTCCGCTCTGTACGCATCCTCCGCCAGCGACTACAGTGAGGAGGGTTTCCCCTCGCCTGCGTCCTTTTTATCGCATGAACCTGCCCCCCGAAATCTCCGCACTCATTCGCGAGCTCTCCCTGCACGTGGCGCAGGGCAGCAGCGAAGATACGGCGCGCCTGCTGGAGAGAGCGATGGCGGAGATTCTCAGCAAAGGCTATCGCATTCTCCCACCGGAAAGTGCGACGTCCCCCCCGGCACCCGCGCCGGTTGCGGACGCGCAGCGAATCTCCCCGGCGGAAGCGGAACTGATCGACAAGCTTCGCCGCAAGAAGTTGTCGCTGGGCGAGATACGCGATATGTGGGACCAGCGCACCCACGCGGGCTGGCAGTCCGACGAATCGGTGCATGTGCTTTTGGGCGAGAGACTTCTGGGCGCTGGCGAACCCTTTTTTGCGCACGACGTGGTGGCCGCCGGGCGGAAGATCAACCCCACGCATAAGCGCCTGCGCCAGTTGCAGGCTCTGGCCCTGGCTCGCAGCGGTGCCCCGCGCGCCGGCCGCACGCTTCTGATGGAGCTGCTGAACGAAGGGCACGACGACGTGGAGACTGTCTCCATGCTGGCGCGCACGTTTAAGGATATGGCGCGCGTGGGCAAAAACGTGCAGGAGCGCAACGCGGCCATGACGGAGGCCCTGCACTACTATCAGCGCGCGTTCGATTCCTCGCAGGAGTACTACCCGGCCATTAACGCCGCCACGTGCGCCGTGCTGCTAGGGCGCCGCGAGGAGGCCGCCGCCCTGGCCGCGCGCGTACTGCAGCTGTGCGACGACGAGCAGGCCCGCGGAGGAATCAACTACTGGCTGGCCGCCACCCGCGCGGAGGCCACCCTCATCCGCGGCGATTTGCCCCAGGCGGTGGACTTGTACCGCGAGGCGGCCGAGCTGGCGCGCCTGGACTGGGGCTCGCTCGGCTCCTCGCGCCGCCAGGCGGAGACGCTGCTGGAGCACCTAGGCCACGACATCAAAATCCTCCGCGACTGCTTTCCGCCGTGCCGCATCGCCATGTTCTCCGGCACCGCCATGCGCGGCAACCCGGCGTGGCCGGCGCCCGAAACCGAGGCCGCCTTTGCCGATAAAGTGCGCGATTACCTCGCGCGGGAGAAAGTGCGCGTCGGCTTCTCCGCCGGCGGCGACTGGCGGGACATTGTGTTTTTGGAGTGCGTGCTGGAGAAGGACGGAGAAGTGCACCTGGTCTTCCCCGGCCCGGAGCCGCGCCACGGTGCGCTGCCGCCCCTGCTGGTACGCGGCGGCGACGACGACCCGGCAGAGAAGGCCGCGGGCTGGGAGGCGCGCTGGCAGCACCTGCTGCATAAAGCCACGCGCGTAAGCTACGCCCATCAACCGGAGGAAACCTCCCAGGGCGGACGCGAGGATTACTCCTACCTGATATTGCAGGGCCTGGCACGACTGAAAAGCGCCGTGCTGAGCGCCACCTACGTGCAGCCCACCGCAAGAGATTTTGGCCTGGAAGCACCTGCCGCGCAACAGGATAAGATTACGGCCTGCACGTCCGCCGTCGCCGAATCATCCAAACCCGCGCCTAACCCGGAAATCGCCGTCCCTGGCGCTACGCTGGATGCCGGTAGGGCCGCACCTGGTTCCAGCACAACCTTTTCCGGCGCGGGCACGGCAGTTATCGCGTCCGCTTCACACTCCGCCCCGTCATCCGCGCCGGCCCAGGTAAACGTGGCGTCGACGTGGACGCACGCGCTTAAGGCGCTGCTGTTTGCGGATATTGTAGGGTACAGCAAGCTCTCCGACCACGACGTGGGCCTGTTTATGACGCACTATGTGGGCGGCGTAGCGCGCATGCTGGAGCGCACGGGGCAACACCCGGAGGTGAAGAACACGTGGGGCGACGCCTTTTACTTTGCGTTCTCCAGCGTGCGGGAGGCGGGAATTCTCGCGCTGGATCTCGCCGACTTTATGAAGCAGGTAAACGCGGAAGAGCTGGGCCTTTCCGCCCGGCTGCGCATCCGCATCGGCCTGCACGCCGGGCCGGTTTACCGGTTTGTCGACCCGATAACGGGACGCCTGAACTATGTGGGCTCGCACGTCAGCCGCGCCGCACGCATTGAGCCGATTGCCGCCGAGGGCCAGGTTTACGCCAGCGAGTCGTTCGCCGCCCTTGCCTTTGCCGAGGACGCAGCACAAGGCTTTGCGTGCGAATATGTTGGAGAGATGAACCTGCCCAAAAACTTTGGCAAACAACGCGTCTACCTCCTCTCGCGCGGGGAGTAAGAGCGCTTGGTTTGGTTATGGAGCAATTCGAGCATTCCGCGCTACTGAGTCACTCCCGCGCGCGGCGGTGCCTCGACCCTTATTCTCCATCTTATTATCCGCAGGTGTAATGATGACAGGGCACTAGCGTCCAGAGTCACCAATAGTTCGTACAATTATTGATACCGTATTGCGTGTGAAATTACGGGAAGGATCACTGATATCCTGTATTATAAATCCTTCTCATCATGTTTGTGAAGTGCACCGCTGAAGGCCGCGCTTTTTATTCTACGAAGAATCACTGATACAGGACACCTGAGCGGCTTAGTTACGGATGTATACAGTCCCCGCGTGACAGCCCAAGGCTCTCTCATGAGTTCGGGAGTTCTAGTGGGGCTTGCTCTAACATTCTGGCGTTGCGCATGTTGCGTATCCGCCGTTGCGACCGTAGCGTGAAAATCCGTCATCGTATTGCCATGCGAACAGGCGAAGCGACGTGGGAATCAGATTTTAACGGGCGGATTCGCAACGGGCGCGCCGGGGAATGTTTCCAGGCGGGCTACCTTACCCGTTGATATCTTGGAACAGGGCGTTCCCTCGTTGGCCTGTCTGCACCCGAACGTAACCCTCTCAGTGGTTCCCGCGGGCTCGCTCCACCAACGCCTCATTTGCGGTCCCTCTTCCGTCGCTTCGGAGCACCTACGATGTCTATACCTCAATTGTGCCTGTTCATGTAAGGTTGCGCTCAGGCTGCCCTCATTCATCCATATGAATGATTGCGCGCCTAAAGTTTGCAAGGGCTGAAGCTCCGCGCGTTTCATCCGCGAACCGGAATTGAGCGGAAACAGGAAAGTCAGTTTGTCCTTTAGGGGGCTTTCATGCTACACTGCATACCAGATCAGGATAAGGCCGACCGGCGGGACGCATCTCCTCCTCGCGGGGAGAATGCCGGTGCGGCGCCTGCCCGATCCACGGGTTCCTGTCCGACGACCATGTCTTCCGATCGACCTCTCCCCAACTCCAATGCCGGCGCGGCGTCTCACGGCGGCGGCTTGTCCACGTCCGATTCCGGCGTCTCTGCGGAGTCGCAGGACGGCTTTGCCGTGCCTTCCATCGCCAGCGAGGACAGCGCGGAGCTGGAGCTGGCGCGTCTGCGCGCGGCCAATCGCGAGTTGCAGGCGCAGCTGGAGGAGACACGCAGCGCCATGGCGTCCACGCTCTCGGCCTCGCCCTCCTCCGTGGGCAGCGGTGCGGCTTCCACTGCGGATACTCCGCCTTCTGGCACCGCTGCCGCCGCGGGGGAGAAAAACAAGGCGGGCAGCAGCATCCACTCGTCCATCGAGGGGCTGGAGACGCTGATCCTGCGCGTGGGGCCGGACAAGCGTATTGATTACATCAATACAAGCATGGCGCGCTACCTGCACACGCCCAAGGATCAGGTGGTGCGGCAGGAGCTTTCCGTCCTGCGCCGCTTCTTTAACAAGGAGATGCTCGACGCGTTCTCCCTGCCCAGCGACTCCACCTACAGCGTGCAGAAGGCGCGCGACGACGTGGGGCGCGAGTTCGAGATCAAGGTGAGCAGCCGCGACGGCCACGTCGACATTCTGCTGCACGATATCTCCGAGCACGAGCGGCTGCGCACCTACGCGCAAAAGTTCTCCGGCGCCGACTTTGTGCGGATGACCGAGGAGGAGCAGCGCACCTTCCGCTTCCCCGAGCGCCGCTACATGTCCGTCTCCTTCACCGACTTACGCGGCTTTACGGCCATCAGCGAGACGCAGACTCCCGAGGAGGTGCGCAACACGCTCAACGCCTACCTGGAAGAGGTGAGCACGGCCGTCAAGCAAAACGACTCGTGGGTGGACAAGATTGTCGGCGACGAAATGATGGCTCTCTTCGGCGCGCCGCCTTACCACAAGGATCACGCGCTGCGCGCCATCAAGACGGCATGCGACCAGATCGACCGCATGCGCGAGCTGCAGGAGAAATATCGCGAGATGGGCAAGATCATGCCCGAGGCCGGCGTGGGCGTTAACACGGGCGACATGGTTGTCGGCAGCATGGGCAGCACGGTGCGCCAAAGCTACACCGTGCTGGGCGCCAGCGTCAATCTGGCCAGCCGCCTGTGCAGCGCCGCGCGCGGGCAGGAAATTTTGCTGACCGAGGCCACGCTGCAATCCGTGCTGGAGAATTTGCCCGAAGGCTGGGAGTCGCGCGAAAGCCGTACGCTGATCGACGTCCCGCTGGAGGCCGTCGGCGGCAAGACCGAAGGCGTGCTGCCGCTGCCGGACGACCAGAAGGGCAAGATCGTCGTCATCGGCCCGGGCGTCTCCGGCACCGACGCGCACCCGATGTTCCGGTTCAGCTACCTTTACCAGCTCAAGGTCAAGGGCGTGGCGCGGTTCATCCCGGTCATCAGCGTGGAGCGCCCCAAGAACGCGGAAACCAACGTAAAGGTGCTGCGTCCGGAGGTGGTCAGCATCGAGAACACGGAGCGCATTTTTGGCAAGTACCGCCTGGTAAGCCTTCTGGGCCGCGGCGGCATGGGCGAGGTGTGGCGCGCGCGGGACTCCTTTGGCAACCCGCTGGCCATCAAGATTTTGCTTGCGGGCGAATCCGCCACGGAGAGCCAGATTCGCCGCTTTAAGCGCGAGGCGGAGGTGATGAGCAAGCTCTCCCACCGCAACATTGTGCGCATTTACGAGGTGGGCGAGGTGAACCGCGTGCCCTACCTGGCGATGGAACTCATTCCCGGCGTGTCGCTTGCAGATATCCTCAAGCACAAGGCCGGCAGCAGCTCCGGCAGCAGCATGAGCCGCACGGCCGCCGGCGGCACCGACATGTCCATCCTTGTTAAAGAGGTGCAGAGCTCCACCGCCGCCGCGTTCGGCTCCGGCCTCACCCCCGTGCATACCACGGACGCGCCCGGGCAAAATTACTACGTGCTGCCCGTGCAGCAAACGCTCAGCATCGTCTCGCAGGTGTGCGACGGCATTCAACGCGCGCACGAGCACGGCATTTTGCACCGCGATCTCAAGCCCGGCAACATCATGATCCGCCCCGAAGGCGATCCCGTGGTGATGGACTTTGGCCTGGCCAAGCTGGAGACCGGCAAGACCGAGGTGTCGCTCTCCCTCAGCGGCCAGGTCGTCGGCACGCTGGACTACATGGCGCCCGAGCAGGCCACCAGCAGCAAGGACGTCAACGAGCGCGCGGACGTCTACAGCATCGGCGCCATCCTCTACCAGATGATCACGGGCCGGAAACACTTCCAGTCCACCGGCAACATCCTTACGGACGCCAACACGCTGCAGGAGCACGAGCCGCCCGCGCCGCGCCGCGTCAACCGGCATATTGAGCCCGACCTGGAGACGATCGTCCTCAAAGCGCTAAGCCCCTCCGCCAAAATGCGTTACGCCAGCGTGATGCAGCTGGCCGAGGATCTCAAGCGCTATCGCGAGGGCGACCCGATCGCCGGGCGCCGCATTACCCTCGCCTATCGCGCCAGCAAGTTCATCGCCAAGCACCGCACCATTGTGGCGCTGTGCACAGCCCTGTTCATCACGCTGGCGGTTGTCGGCGGCTACATGTTCAAAAACTACATGGAGATGTGGGGCGACTGGGTGGAGGTGTACGCCGCCGACTTCACCAGCCCGGAGGTGAACCGCGAGGACTTCGAGTTTGTCGACTCGCAACTGCAGCCCTGGAAAATGCCGGTGGTGATGGACAGCAAAGGCCTGTTGCTGGAGTACGGCTCGCAAAACGTGTGGCTGAAAAACGTGCGTCTGCC
Organism: Verrucomicrobia bacterium LW23; assembly: GCA_003054695.1. Classification (GTDB taxonomy): domain Bacteria; phylum Verrucomicrobiota; class Verrucomicrobiia; order Methylacidiphilales; family UBA1321; genus LW23. Next base: position 345,593 of record QAZA01000056.1, on the reverse strand, counting down.
GCGCGACTCCCGCGTGATGGTGGACGTGCGCTTTGAGACCGACGGCGCGCCGCCCGGCAGCTACATGGATAACTTCGACCTCTTCATCAACAGCCGCATGGAGAGCCTTACCACCGGCACCTCCATGCCGCCCGGCTACTCCACGTCGTTCGGTTACATGCTGGGCAACATGGCCATTATCTCCCGCAACGACAGCCAGCAGCCGCCGGACGAGCTTTTCAACTCCCTCTACAAGGTGCAGCCCAACACCACCTACTCGCTGATTATGGAGCGCCGCGACAACGTGGTGCGCCTTTACGTCAACGACAAGGAGACGGTGGTGCTGGAGGATGTAACTCCTCTGCTGGGCCTGGACCTGGAGCGCATCGGTTTCCGCAGCCGCTCGCGCCTGAAAACACGCGTGCTGGGGATCAAGGCTTACCGCCTCACGCTGCCCAAAAAGTCCAGCCCGCTGATTGCCGGCGACGCGCTGATGGACGCCGCGTTCCGTGCCACGTGGGATGAATCCACGCGCATGCGGCTGATCTACGACGCCATCCAGTCCTACCGCAACATCGCCATGGATTTTCACGGCGAAGCGGTAAGCGAGGAGGCTATCCTTCGCGCCTTTGCCATCGCCAACCGCTGGTACCCGCACGACGACAAGCTGATCGAAACGCTGCGCGAGCTGGCCGGCAGCGGCGAAGGGCGGACAGCCCCCACCAAAGCCTTCCGCGCGCGCTTTCTGGAGCTGGAGGCGATACGCGCCTTTAACCTGCGCGAGTACGAAAACGGCTTCCGCTACCTTAAACAAGTGCGCGAGCTCGACCCGACCAGCCGCGTGGCGCTGACGCTGCTGCAGGAGCGCGACGGCCCGCTGCCCACCGGCGCCGCCGGCGATCTGCTGCGCTACCTGGCCAAGACGGAGGACCTGGCGGCGCTCGACGTCTCCGCCCTGGGCCTCTCGGGCATCAACGAGCTGGAGAATGCGAAGCTGCAAATCCTGGACATCAGCGCCAACTCCATCGAGTCGATCTCCGCGCTCGAACGCGTGCCGCTGATGAGTATAGTGATGCGGGACAACAAGATCAGCAGCCTCTCCGCCCTGCGCAACGCGCCCCTGGTGCGGGCCGATTTCTCCAACAACCAGGTCACCTCCCTGGAGCCGCTGGCCGGAAAGCCCATCACCACGCTGGACCTGAGCTGGAACCCGCTGTCGGACCTCTCGCCGCTGGCGGGGACGAAAGTGGAGATCCTGACGATGGGCTACACCCAGGTGAAGGACCTGGCGCCGCTGGCCACCATGAATCTCAACCGCCTGCTGGCGCAGTACTGCAAGATTGAGAGCATCAAGCCTCTGCAGGGCCTGCACATCCGCTCGCTCAACCTTAAAGGCAACCGCATCAGCGACTTAGGCCCGCTGCACGGCATGGCGCTGCAAACCCTCGATATCTCCCACAACCCTGTCACCTCCCTCGCCCCGCTGGCCCCGCCCGCCGACGCGAAGATGAAGTACGACGAACGCCTGCGCCGCATCAACGCCTTCGCCTGCCCGCTTACCACGCTGGAGCCCTTCCTCCACAGTCCGCCCGACTACTTTGGCTTTGACAGCGACGGGATACCCGACGCCGAGCTGGAAAGCGCGATGAAAGCCTGGGCGGAGGCCGGCGCCATCAAGCCCGGCGACAAAGGGTTGGAGCTGGAGCGCAAGCGCTCGCTGGCACGCCTGAGCCGCAACGTGGAGGTGCTGCTGGCCATCCGCCGCAACGAGCTGGGCCGCCTGCGCGAGCTGGCCACCCCCTTCCTGCGCACACGCTGCCTGTTTGTGCCCAAAGCCATGACGTGGCCTGAAGCCAAAGCGTTTGCCGAGAAAGTGGGCGCGCGGCTGGTGGAGATCGACTCCGAAGAGAAGAACAACTTCCTGGACAACATCGGCGCGCGCTCGCTGGAGCCGTGGATCGGCTACACCGTGCGCGACGGCAGCATTACCCGCGCCTCCGCCACCGGCGGCCCCCGTAACGTGGAGGACGCCACCGGCAACGAGATGTTCCACCGCTTCCCCGCCGAAGTGCTGAGCGACAGCATGGGGCGCGAAGGCTACACCTACTGGAGCAAAGGCCTGGGCTGGAGCCTGGAGTTTCTGCGCGAGCCGCGCGAAGCGAAGAGACCCTTCCTTATCGAGTGGGATAACCGCCCCGCCACGCCCGCCGCAGCGCCCTCCGCCGGCGGCGTGCCGGGTGAGCCGTCTCCCGACGCGCCACCCACGGCCGGCGCCATGCCCGGCGGCGATGCCGCATCGGGCGCTGTCCCCTCCTCCGCACCGATGGCACCTGCGACTGCGCCACGGCCCATGCTTCCGTCCGAGGCTCCCACCCCAGGCGCTCCGCCACACCGGCAAAGCTCGCCCGGCCGCGCTCAGGGCGCCTCCGAGCCGCAAACCGCATCCCCCGCACCCGAGCCCGCCGCCGCCGATACGGAGACAGCCAGCGAGCCCAGCTCCAACCCCCTGCTCCCCATGATGCCCGGTGTCAGCCCCACAGCGCCACTGCCCGGTGGCCAGCCGGAGGCGATCTTCCCCCGCAAACCGGGCGAGAACGCGCCGTAGTGCAGATGCGTTGCCATCACCAAAAAGCCCTTTAAACCGGCCTGGAGCGTTGTTTTACCAAAACAACGCTATTGATTTAGCCAAAAGCAGCTCTTTTTTCGCAAAAATGGCACTTTGCGTATTGACCAAAGGCAAGAACTAACATATCAATACCTCATATATCGTAGCTTGCGCCACGCCGCAGATTTGTTGTAGCTGCGAAAGTGTTAAAGTTACGGTTGGCACCAACGCTGGTTTTACCCATTTTTACTGAACGTTCGAGGTTCGATTGCGAATCCGTCCGACGTCAGATTATCCTGTTCATATCATCCTGAACGGAAGGGGGTGACGATCCATGCCCGCCGCCAAAAAGAAGACCGCCGCCAAAGCCGCTCCCAAGGCCGCTGCCGCCCCGGCCGCTCCTGCTAAAAAGACCACCAAAGCCAAGAAGTAAACTCCTGGCTCCTTACCCGGCAACCGTCGCAAGGTCCTTCTGCCATAACGGCAGATTCACCCGCAAGATCGTCGCCACATTGTTCAGAAGGGAGGAATCCCGCCCTCTGTGCATAGCACGCCGCTTTGCCAGAAGCCGGGGTTCCTCCTTTTCTTTATCTGCAACCCTCAGGCAAAAGCAATACGTAACCGCGTACCGCGTTCCATCGTTGCCACTCCAACACTTTTGGCAATACCCTGCCCTTTACATAGTTTGGGTTCATCTTGCCACATGCAAAAATTCAAACGCATCGCATTTGACGAAAGCAACATCGCGCCCTCACTCGCATCAGGATGTGAGCGCGGGCGCGGCCGTTGCGTCAAAATCCGCCAAGTACTTTGGCTCCACGGGTGGATGTAGTCGCACAAGGAACAGATTTTCACGCCACATCCCCTGCGAGCAGAAACGCAACGTATGCAACGGGGAAAGAAACTTGCTGGGCAGGCCGCTGGTCAAACCGCATCTATCCCTCCTGTTCCAGTGAATCGCCAATTTAGACCAATTGGTCTTACACATGGGTTTAAGCTGCGCCAGGCGTATCATGCACTTTGCCTTGGGCAGCTTTCTTCAAATGCTTGGCGAACGCACTTACGTGCGTTTTGGGGTTGTTCTTGGACCATCCGATTTTCGCGATTACAGGATCAAACGCCGGAAAAAAGGGGCGACAAACAAGGGACCGTGGCATGAAACTCACGGCGCTTTCCGCTAAAATGGCGGGGGCGTTGAAAGCCTCGATGCTCGCGAACATGGTGGAGACGCCGTCCCGTTCCAGCGCCACAAAATGAGGCCTGATGCCAAAGGGCTTCAGAATCTTTTTAATGTGCGGCACGTATTCGGGAAAACTCTCCGGAGCCAGGCCGACCAATGGAACGTCACGAAGGCTGCGCGGCGGTACGCGCTTCAATGTGGCGAGGGAGTGGCCCGCCGGCATCACCAGGACGATCTGAATTTTATAGAGTTCCTCCCAGTGAAAATGGGGGACGGTCGCACCGGGAATCTCCAGCGTAATGACGACGTCCAGCTCCCCATCTCTGGCCTTGCCGGCCATGTCTTGAGGAAAAAGGTCCGCCAGCTCGACGCGGACGCGCGGATGCTCCGCGTGAAATCTTTGCAGCGCATGGGGAAGAATGCCTGCGGTGACCGAGGGCGCGTAGCCGACGCGCAAAACCTCGGCGCGAGGTTCGCTGCGTACGCGCTGAACGGCCAAGTCTACGCGGGCAAGAATCTCTCGCGCTTCTTCGTAAAAGGAATCGCCGGCGGCTGTCAGCGTCACCGCGTTTTTCCCGCGCACCAGAAGCGGCACGGAAAGCTCTTCCTCCAGGTCCTTCACCTGCCTGCTTAGCGCAGGCTGCGTAAGGTGCAGAGTCTGCGCGGCGCGATTGAAGGACCCGTGCTTTGCCACGGCGATGAAGTAACGAAGGTGGCGCAGTTCCATTGCCTTAAGCTTTCTCATACAAAAAGTATGAGCAAGCCCAAAAACACGGCATTGGAGGTGGCTACCTGGGGTGAGGTACTCTTTAACTCAATGAAGACAACCACCACGACTTTACCGGAAGCAGTTCATCGATACTTCGAGGCAACCAACCGCTTTGATGCAGAAGCCGCGGCGGCCTGTTTTACGCCCGAAGCGATCGTCCGCGACGAAGGGAAAACTCACGTTGGCACCGACGAAATCAGAAACTGGGTTTCGCACTCAAGCAAAGAGTACCAGCCTCGCGCAAGCGTGCTCGGCGCTGAGCAAAAGGGAGACGTGCTGGCGGTGGCAGTGAGCGTCGCCGGTCAATTCCCCGGAAGTCCGGTAGAGCTCGATTTCGAGTTTTCCCTGCGCGACGAAAAAATTGCCGAGCTCGCGGTTCACTAAAGTTGGCCAACTACGGAAACAAAAATATGAAGGAACTGGAAAACAAAGTAGCCCTGATAACCGGCGCATCAAAAGGGATCGGTGCAGGCATCGCAATGACCTTTGGCCAGGCAGGCGCGCGGGTCGCCGTCGGCTTTGCAAACGATCGCGAAGGCGCGGAGCGTGTCGCGGCTGAAATCAAGGCAGCAGGCGGTCAGGCCATTGCGGTACAGGGAAACCTCGTCCAAAGCAAGGACATTGAGGCGATGGTTGCAGGAACGGTAGCGGCCTTTGGCCCGATCGATGTCCTCGTGAACAATGCCGCCGTTTACGAATTCAAAATGCTGCACGACATTGACGAGGCGCACTTCCACCACATTTTCACTCCGAATGTGCTTGGGCTGCTCACGGTGACCAGGGCCGCCGTCGCGAAGTTCAACCCATCCGGCGGAAGCATTATCAACATCAGCTCCCTTGCCGCTATGGGCAACTCCCCCGCCAGTGCCGTTTACTCGGCATCCAAGGCCGCGGTAAACGCCATCACGAAGGTCCTGGCTCTCGAACTGGCGGAGCGCAAAATCCGGGTAAACTGCATCATGCCCGGCTATTTTGACACCGAAGGAGCTCGGGCAGCCGGCGTCAAAGGCAGTGAGCAGGAAGCCCGACTCATCGCCGCGACTCCCCTGGAGAAGCGCCCCGGGCACCCGTCCGATTTAAGCCCCGTCGCGCTGTTTCTGGCCTCGCAGGCTTCAGCCTGGGTGACAGGGGACATCCTCACAGTCTCGGGCGGGTTTCGCTAATACCCGCGCACATCTACGCTGCCAAATCACACGATGAATAACCTCCAGCACGGGTAAATCAGGGGAGTAGGTATCGCGTTCTGCATTCTTCCGTCCCAGCAGTGGGCGTAGCTCGGCCATCATGGGGACGTACCTGGATTCTCCGTTTTGATGACGCGCAGGTGAACGGTGCCGCGGTGGAAGTCGATGTCGGACCAGAGCCCGTTGGCAGCTTCGGTCTCGCGGGCGCCGCAGAAGGCGATGAACTGGACGTGGTCAGCAGCGGCCCTGCAGGTGGCTACGTTGTAGGTGCGGATGGCGGTGACCATCTGGAGGAATTGATCGCGGGTGGGAAGGACAGCGGAGCCCTTTTCGGCTTTCTCGCCGCGGGCGGTTTCGAGCATTCTGCGTGCGATCTCGTTTACGGCCGTGTTCCGGGCGGGATTGGCGTAGAGGTGTCCGGCGCTTACGACTAATCCAGAACCCGTCTTACGGCGTCCAGGGCGCATTTGATGGTGGTTACGCTGGCGCCGGTGCTTTTTCTTGCGGCTCATTTGGCTCCGTAGGGAACGTGGGGGCGGCGTAGGCTTTGAAATCGACGAGCCAGCCTTCCACCATCGTGGAGGTGATGCGGCGGGCATTCAGGATTTCTACGGTCGGCCAGGTGCGTAGAACCAGTTTGAGGCCGGATTCCCGGAATTCATTTGCTTCGGACGGACCTCGGAGCGGGCGAATCACAAGCGCTAAGCGGCGATCCGGCGGTGGCATCGCCGAAGGTGTATTTGCCTTCGGCAACCTCATTCAGGACACTCCCGGCGGCTTAGTGGCGCTCGGAGGCATCCACGTGCTCTTTCATGCGGTTTTTTGCAATGGAGAGTAACTTTGTTCGAAGACTTGTCCATTTTTCCTTGCCACGGTCATAGGTCCTTACATATTATCCACCGTTCTGATACTTGTACAGGAACTGTACAGGGGTTGGACTCCAAACGGAATTGGCGTCATCGTTCGTTTTCACGACCGAACGTAGAACCAGACCGTATAAAAGTCAAAAGGCCCCGAAAAAATTCCTCACAAGTCCTTGATAGTCAACACTGGACAGGTGGCTGAGTGGTTTAAGGCACTCGACTCGAAATCGAACGAAGTCTAAAAGCTTCCGTGGGTTCAAATCCCACCCTGTCCGCTTTTGTAAGCAGTTCGCATTCAACAACTTGCAAAGCCTCAAAAATCCCTCTCAGTAAATTTCTTAGTAAAATTTCGCCGTGTTTCGTCGCGCGTAAAGACGCGAAGAGGCACTACATGTTTCGAATCATTGCCCAAAGTTTTGCTGCCTTTGGAGGTAGATTTGACATATCGACCGGTGGCGGTGGCAAAGGTCTCGAATCAATCCTAATTTCTTCGGCCGACTTCCGTTTCTTTCGTGGCGCTGGTCCATTGTCGCCTTTTGCGAACCAAGCGCGGAAATCTGTCCAAAAAACATACCCTTGCCGGACTGGAAAACCCGGTAGCTTTGCCCATCGGTAAATTGTTGAGCGGCTAAGTCCGGCAAGTTCCGCCAAATCGGCATATGTAAGCGGCATATCCTGATCGCGGCGCTGCTTGGCTGTAAAGGATGATCTCATTGTTGCGAGCGTATTTGCTCCGCAACAATGAAACCAGAACTAAGAGGCGAGCACGGCAAGCAATACAGCCGCGCCGACTTGCTGACTTATTGCGCTGGCATCAAACTTCCCGTCCGCCACGTACTTGCCGCGCGTATAGTGGTTGCTCATGCTCCAGAGGTACGGAGAGAGGATGTTGGTGTGGCGGAAGTAGCCCCAGCCGTTGTATTTTTCGAGGCGGTAGAGGGTGGCTTCAGTGGTCCAGTCGGATTGGTTCAGGAAGCCGTCGTGGTCGAGGGCGTCTAGGGCGGAGGCTTCCCAGGTGAAGGGCGGGGTGCCTTTGAGGGGGCGGCCTTTGGGGACTTGGACGGTGCGGGCGCGGAGGCTGTCGCCGTTGTGGAGGTGTTTGGCGAAGTCGCAGTTGCATTCCATGTAGTGGAGGATGCCGACGACGCGCCAGGGGACTCCCGTCTTCGCTTCGATGGCGGCGTATTGGGTACGGCCGCGCGTTATGCGGGCGACGGCGGAGGTGATGGCCGGGGCGGTGCCGATGCGCATCGTGTCCCACAGGTTGCGGTACCAGGCGCGCATGGCGGGCGTGAGGTCGGTGCCGGCCGGTTTGGTGGGGGCAACGGGGAAGGTGCGGTCGCCCCAGCTTTCGAGGGCGGCGAGCGTTTTGGGGCCGGGGTCGCCGTCGATGCCGTCGCGGTTGGGGCCGGTGGTGCCGAGGTTGACGCCGAGGCCGCGCAGGTAGGTTTGGGCGGCGCGCACGGTGAGGTCGCGTTGGCGGGGCGTTAGCGTATCCATTTGGCGTTCTCCTTTTCGGTGCTGGATTCCAGCTGCATAGATAGTTGGGTGGCATGGGTTTGCGCGGCATCGGCGCGGCGGTGGGGAGCGGCGACGAATGCGGCGCGGCGGATTCCCGTGCGGGGCGTGCCGGCTTTGGTGAGCGAGCCGTAGGCGTGCTGCGGAAGAATCTGGTCGAGAACGCTTTGCGCCTGCTTTAGCTCGCGATCCAGTTCCAGAACCATGTGCGCGAAGTCGGTGCGCGTGAGCTGCATGGCTTGCAGGCGGGCGCGCATCTGGTGGAAGGCGCGGGAGAGCGCAACCTTGAAGCGCAGCACGGGCTCCGAGTTGCGGAAAAGCGTAATGAGGGCGGTTGCTTGCGGTTCGGTGAGAAGCGCGAATTTGGCGTGTTTCTCTCCTCGCTCGCCCTCGCGTTTCACTGATGCGATTTCAAATCGCACCAGTCCTAACTGGCTTTCGATGAGGGCCTTGTGCTCGGTCAGCAGGCGGTACGCGCTGCGGTGGTCGACATCGCAATGCTGCGCGATCACGCGGGAATCGACGGTTAGATCCGGGTTGATGGGAATCGTAAGGTCGCCCATTACTTCACCTCCTGATCCACCGAAAACGAGCCGTCTTCCTTGCCGTTGTCGGCGATGTCGCCGGCGCGGTTGACGGTATCCTTGACGAGGGACGCGGCCATGAAGACGAGGGTGGCGGCACCGGCGTACCTGGCGGGCAGGACGTCGGCGTAGACGGACAGGCCGGCGACAAACGCGGCCGCTTTGCCGACGTAGGAGAGAGCTTTGATGAACATGCACCGGCGCCGGAGTCAATTGCCTCGCGGGCCGTCGCTTGTACCTACGTAGGTACATGCGATGGCAAGGCGGCTTTCCGCCAGCGGCGATGTACTTGCGGCGGTACGTCAGACTTGCGCTGCGGCTGCGGTGGTGGGGGCCGTGCCGGCAAGCCGGTCGCGGGCGATGGAGGCGTACTCGTCGCTCATTTCGACGCCGATGCTGTGCATTCCCATGGCGCGGGCGGCGACGAGAGTGGTGCCGGATCCGGCGAAGGGATCGAGCACGGTGGAGCCGGACGGGAGGATGTCGAGCAGGCGTTTCATCAGCTCGACGGGCTTGCCGGTGATGTGCAGCTTTTCGCGGGAGTGCACGCTTTCGCGGAAGCAGCCGGGCATGCAGACGCGGCGGGTGCGGGCCTGGTCGCCCATGGGGCCGTTGCTGGCGGTGAGGACGTATTCGCACTGCGCGCGGAAAAAGCCCATTTGCGGGCGCACTCCTTCGGTTTTGTCCCAGGGCACGATGCCGCGCCAGATCCAGCCGCCCACCTGTACGGCGTCGGTCATGCTCGGCAGCTGGCGCCAGTCGATGAACGAGAGCAGCACGCCGCCGGGGCGCGTGACGCGCAGGCACTCGGCCAGCCACAGGCTTGCCCACAGGGTAAAGCTGCGCTGGTCGCGGTTGTCGCCGCAAAACTCCGGGCGCTGCACTTTGGTGCCGGTCAGCACGTACTTGCTGGAGGTTGGCGCCTGGCGGGCGCTCATCGTCATGCCGCCGGAGCTGTACGGCGGGTCGGTCACCACGGCGTCGACGCTGGCGGTGGGAAGGGCTTGCAGGATGCGGAGCGAGTCGCCTTGATAAAGCGTGGTTGTGGTGTCGCCCCAAAACGGAGATGGCAATGTCATGCCACCGGAGTGGAGTCAAAGAAAGGTTGGATATCTTACTTATTCACATCGATAATCTTTGATGCGCTCCGTATCGCGGCGAATCGCTCCGCATCGCCAGGGCATGCCCTCGTCAGCGAGAAAGCACCGCGCCCGCCGCCGCAGCAGCTGCAACTCGCACGGCAACGCCAGCCGCTTCGATCGCGATGGCACGAACGCGCCGACGCTCGGCTTCCGAAAGGGTGGCGCATGAGGAACAAAGGCAGGCGATGAGCACGGCAACCACGGCGGCGCGGATCATTTCCGTCCCCGGATCTCGGCGGTGAGTGCGTCGAGTGAGGCGGCAACCTTTTGGCTTACCTCAGCCTGGCGGACAAACGCGGCGAGTACTCGCTCGTTCTGCGCACGGACGTCGCCGTAGACCAGGTGGAGTGCGAAAAGCGTGACGGCCAGGAAGGCAGCCGGCATGCCGTAGCGGTCGAGCACGCGGAGGAAGATGTTGGATTCGGGAATCTTGGGAGGCATGAGCGAAGGTAGGGAGTCAACCGGGCGAACCGATTGCGACTGGTCGGACGTCAGATAATGGCTTCGTAAAGCAGTTGCGCCTGCTCGGTGTAGAGCGTAAGCGCCACAATCAGCGACGCGCGGTCGGGGAGATCGACGCCGCCTTGCATGGTGCTGATGCGATAAGGGCGGTCGGGCAGCTCGAGGTCTGCGGCGGATCGCAATTGCCCCAGCAGCACGCCGTAGTTCAGGTAGTCGCTTTCCCCTCTGCACCACAGCTGCAGCGGGCCGACGTCGCTGGCCACGGTTATGCCGGCGGCGGCTACGGCGGCGCGCGCCAGGCGGATGGCTTCCAACCGCGCTTCCTCGATCGGGTCGACTTCGGGCGGTTCGGGCTCAGGCGGGTTAATCGGCTCGAAATGGGCGATATCCGCCAGGATGTCGGCGTATGGAAGCGACGGTGCGGCCTGCGGATAGGCATTGCGGCCATCGCTCCATTCCTCAACGCCGGGCGCGATCACTCCATAGCTACGGTGCACCATACCAGCGGGCAACGAAACGTCGTAGCGTTGCCGCACAGAGGCTTCCGTGTAGGCGACATCCTCGATCCAGACAATGCCTTCAGATTGTCGAAACGTCATAACCGTATGATGTAGTTGAGGATAAGCGAAGGTTGCGTGTTGGTGTGGGCCTGGTCACCGCCGGCGCTCCCTGTGTTTACGGGGGCCGTCCACGTAAAGGTTGAGCCGCTGGCAAATCCTGCGCCGGGGTCCACTCGCCCCGTGGTGTGCGGGTGCGAGGCAAGTTGCGCCACCGTAAGCACATGCGTTTGCGCGCCACCGCCCGCACCAAGCGTTGTGCCAGTGAGGCCGGCGCCGCCCGCCGTCATGCGATTGGCGGGCGCGCCGCCCATGTCATCTTTGCCGACGGGAACGCGGCCGCGCAGGTCTGGCAGCGAGATGCGTTTATGGGCAATCCAGTCAGCGTTAGCGGAGGCGCCGCGCGTGCTGGCACCACCCGCGCTTGAATAGATTGGCGCTGTCGCGTTGGTCCAATCCGCCCAAAGCAGCGCAAAAAGTGCTGCGCAATCCGCATGGGCTCGCTCCGTTCCGCCGCCGCTTCCATCGCTGATGGTGCGACCGCTTGCCATGACGTAGCCGGCCGGCGCGGTCGCGCGGATCGTCGCTAGAACGTCGCCAGTTTGGCCGGTGGCATCCGCGCCAGCCGGGCCGGTGGCGCCGGGCGCACCGTCCTCCCCGTCCGCTCCGGGCGGACCGGGCTCGCCCTGCGGACCGGCCGGGCCGGTGGCGCCGGGCGCACCATCCTCCCCGTCCGCACCGGGCGGGCCGGGCGGGCCGGGCGGACCGGGTTCGCCTTGCGGGCCGGCCGGGCCGGTGGCTCCGGGCGCGCCGTCCTCCCCATCCGCGCCGGGCGGGCCGGGTTCGCCTTGCGGGCCGGCCGGGCCGGTGGCGCCGGGCGCTCCGTCCTCCCCGTCCGCGCCGGGCGGACCGGGTTCGCCTTGCGGACCGGCCGGGCCGGTGGCGCCGGGCGCGCCATCCTCCCCGTCCGCACCGGGCGGGCCGGGCTCGCCCTGCGGGCCGGCCGGGCCGGCGGCTCCGGGCGCGCCATCCTCCCCGTCCGCACCGGGCGGGCCGGGCTCGCCCTGCGGGCCTTGGATGACGTCGATAGGCGTGGGGTGGCTCTCGAAGCCGAGGATAACGGCGTTGTGAATGCGGAGGGCGATTGGACCGGTTTTGACGGGCGTGCCCAGCTCGTTGACGTGTACTTCCAGGTGGGTATCGACGTGAGGCACCCCGCTGGCGAAGAGTGCGCCCAGCTCGGCGCCGTCGAGCGGGAGGGCGAAGCGGTAACGCATGCCGGCGGTATCGATCGAGGGCGTTGACGAGAACGCCAGGAATTGGTCGGTATCGAATCGCGCCTTGACGCCGAGCTTAACGGCCGCGCCAGGGTCGAGCAGCACGGGCGCCTCGGGGGCGCCGGCGTGGAACACGACGTCCAGCAAAAGCCACGCCTGGCGTTTGGCTTCCAGCCGGTTCGGCGCGACGTTGAGGGCGTTGGTTTTGTCGACGTGAATTTGCATGATGGGAGCGGGCGGCAGCGGACGTTACTCCGTGATGACGCGGTTCTGGACGATGAGCCGAAAAGTCGGCGTCTTGTAGATACAGCCGCCTTCGCGCCACTCGATCTCCGCGATGAAAGCCAGCTCGGGCTGGTCGGTAAACCGGGCGATGAGGCCTGCGTCGTCGACGTTTACGGCAAACGTGTAGGCGCCGGCAGAAGCGCCAGGCGTCCAGGTCGGCGCGTCGAGCGAATAAGTGGCGTCGATGAATGCCGACTTGGCGGCGAGGCGCCCCGTTGCGCCGGCCTCCAGCGCGACGGGCCGGCCGCCCTCGGTAAAGACGACATCCAGGCGGATGCGCGTGCCAAGCTTCACGCGCACTTCGGTGGTCAGCAGCTCCGCTGATGAGCGATCGATATACAGCTTCACGCCGTGCGGTCGGAGTCAACCATCTGGCGTCGCTTATCGCAGCACGGATAGTTGCGATTTTTATAGTGAATCATCTTTTTCGCAAACGCCTTTGCTTCCTTAGACGGAAGCCGAACATGTGTGTATCCCTTCGGGCAAACATCAAAACTTGCGCGATCACGCTCAGCAATGCCTTTTGTTTCAAGCAGTGTGCGGCGATGTATCCCCCCGCGAATGCATATAGCGCAATAGGTTAGTGTATCGCAAACACCATTCATAAATTACCAGTATATATGGACGTAAAGCGATGATCCGAGAACTCCAAACTCCAGGCTTTCCGATGTGCACGACGTTGTTATTTCGCTAATATGGCCATGAGATTCAAAATCAACGATATGATCGCCTAAATAAAAGTAAGAAACGCGCAATATAGCGCTACCGTTACAGCAACGCAGTTGAATGGCGAACTGTTCGTCGCCAGTATCGAAATTGGCCACGTGATCATGATACCGCCCCGTTCCTGCGTTACATTCTCCGGGATCTTCTTCAGTTGGCGGATCGGGAGGAACATATGTAAGGAAGCTGCTGTAAGAAAGAAATGAGTCGGCCGTTTCCACAAAGAAGCCGACGCCAGAGACGTGCGGCGGGCACGCGCAGACTGATTCGCATTTGCACGGCCAATCTTCTGGAACCATAGATGCCGGCTGCATGAGATAGTTGGGCATGGCGATGTCTATTCAATCAATGCAAGTACCGTACGCGTAACAGGGTCCATGCCTTCACCTGGGCAATAGGTAATGGTGATATGTTCGTAGCCGGGCGGCGGCTCGGGCGCTGTTCCGGCTTCGCCTGTGGACGTTTCCTCGGTGCCTTCGGTGTCGGGGTTGAGATCAAGCGCCACTTCATCGCTGGCAAACACAAACTGGCCACGGCCGTTGATGACTTTGGCGTTGCGCCACATGTTGAGTTCATCAACGATTTCGTTGATTGCCTCTTCATGCATAGGCGTGCGCTCAGTGTCGCCGGCAACAAAACGCTTGATCTTACCGCCAGTGCCTTTATTGCCTTTGCTCATGTATTGCGCTTGTAGTTTCCGGGCTTTACCTGAATGCGGATGCGTTCATAGATTTGCCCCATCCAGCGCTCCACCGTATCGACTTCGGCGTTGATGTAGTTGCCAAGCAGAACAAGATTATAGAATCCGGCTACGTCGAACTGTCCGTTCCGCATAAACTCTAACGAAGGATCAAACGCGTCTTCCTTTTCAATGTCATCCGGCGTGGTAATTCCCGGGCTTATGTTCAGAAGGAAGTAGTCATAAATAGTGCGACTTGCTACAATCGGTGAGATACGCGTTTTGCTGGTACTGGCGCGTTTTATCGATAGCGACGGCTGTCCGACGTACTGGGGGCCTTCAAACAAAGCGTCGACAGTAATCATACCGTCCGCAACGGCGGTAACCGTGCAGCCTTTGCCCTCGTCCGGCGGATAGAACAGCGCATTTCCCACCGTGGGCAGGCCGTTGCCGATGTTCCAGCTCGACGCGAACGCGCGGAAGCGCTTGGTGCCGATGACAACCTGATCGCCGGGCAGGAAGTCGCCGGCCGGCGTAAAGCGAGTGGTCGAGGCGGTCGGATTGCTCTCCCACGTCACGTTCTGCCAGTTGGTGCGCTCCGGCCGCTGCGAGCCGCCGCCCACCGCCTCAGGCAGTTGCCAGATTTTCTTGCCGTATTCAATGCGCTGCGGCGGAATCTTCGCCCAGGTGCGGGTGAAGCGGCCGACGCCAAGGCCGGCGTCCTCCAGCGGGGAGTCGCTGCAAAAGTAGTGGTCCGTTCGCGTCGGGTGCGTGCTGGTGAAGCCGGGGCGCACGTACGAATCGAATCGCTGCAGGTAAATCTGCCGAATAATCGTCGCCTCGGGATAATCCTCGAAGGGATATTCCGTGAGCAGCATCCCCTGCGGCCGGGGTTGGGTGAAGTCTCCATCGTATCGCGGCATGACGCTGTGGGGCGGAAGTCAATCGCCGCCAACGCTCGGCCGGCTGAGGAGCGGGTGCGCGCCGACCGCCGCGTCACCCCATCAGCCCCGCCGCTGCGCCGCGCCCGGCGCTTGCCTTGCCGGCTCCGCCGCCCGGCTTTACGGCGAACATGCCGGCCGTGTTGGCGGCGATCGTGGCGAGCTCCTTTTCGGACTTCTCCAGGGCTTCCTTCATGGCGCGTTTAGGATCATCAATAAGTCCTTTATCCATCAGCTTTTGACGTAGCGCCCGCGCTCGCTCCGCCGCCCGCGCACCAAACTGCGTACCTACATTATTGCGCGCCTCGGCTTCATATTTAAGCATGCGCTTTGCTTCAAAGCCGGCTTGCCCGCCGCTATTGGCAATGTCCTGCGCGCTGTAGGTCATCCTGCCTTCCTCGGCTATTGCCTTTTTCTGTTTGGCAACGTCCTCGCTTGCCTTCGCAATCTTCTCCATGTGCTCCTTCTCTTCCTCCTGCACTTTGCGCATTTGCTCCGAGATCCGGGCTTCCATCTCCACGCGCTTTTCCATGGCGGCGATTTCCTGATCGTTGCCGGCGCCGCGCAGGGCGTTCTCCTCGGCAATCAGCTGGTTGAACTCCACCTGCATGGCCTTCAGGGCATCCGCAGCCGACATCTTGTCGAGCTCCGCCTGGCGCTCCTGCTCCGCAATGTCGCGCTCTTTCTGTTCAACGCGTTCCAGTCCTTTCAGGAATTCTTCCTGCTTTTTGTCCTGCGCTTCCTTCTGCTTTTTGGCTACGTTGGTGCGTATCTTGTCCGCATCCCACTCGGCCTGCTTCATCTTTTCGTAATAGGATAGCGTCTGCGCGGTATCCTTGCCGCCGGCGGCTTCGCGAGCCTTCATGTATTGATCATACGCATCCGCGCGACGTTTCTCTATAGCTTCCAGCTTTTGTTCATCGGTAAGCAGATCCTCCTTCGCCTTTGCTTCCTTATCAGCAATCTCCTGCTTTTTCTTCGCAACAGCAGCCTCGGCAGCCATGGCGCGCTGGGCCTTGTTGTCGTCTTCCTTCTTTTTCGCCGCCTGCTTCTCCTCGGGCGACTTCTCGCCGCTCCAGGCGCGCGACATGCTTTCGGACGTCTTGCGCTGCGACTCTTCCAGCAGCTTGTGCCCTTCCTGCATCGCCTTCACCGCCCGCTCCGACGTGCCGAAGATGCTCTCGTACAACGCGATACCAAGCGTGGTGATGGAAATTACCGCCTGATCGGCAAAGCCCTTAACGCCGTGAAAGAACGTGGCGACATACGGCTTTACCGTCACAAACGCGTCAGCCAGGCCGGTGGAAATCGTGTCGCTGAGATGGGCGAAGCCCTGCTGCAGCTCCATCACGGAGTCGATTGACTCCTGGTCGATGCCTTTCGGCATTGGCGCGCTCTCCAAACTTTGCAAGATGGGATAGAGCTTGATGCCGCTCTCGCCGAACAGCGCCATGGCGTCAGTGGTGTCGATAGCGGACGCCTTCAGCCGCTTGAAGATCTCGTCCGTCTTCATGTTGGCCAGGTCCTTTTGCGAGATGCCGACCTTTGCAAACACGTCGAGGAGGTCTGTGTTGCCGGCAACCGCCTCGGCAATCTTGCTGGCAAACTCCTCCAGCCCTTCGCCCATCTCGTCAAAGCCCATGCCGTTTTGGCGCGCCAGCTCGCGCAGCTGGGACAATCCCTGCCCGGTGGCATTGAGTTTTAGCGCAACGTTGCCCAGCTCCGTGGTCAGCTCAAATGCGCTGGTGACCATCTCCGCCAGCCCACCGATGCCGGCCATGTTGAGCATCGACTTCTCGATGGTAGAGCCGAGGTCTTTGGCTTCGTTCTTCGCCAGGGCGATGCCCTTTTTGAAGTCGGTAATGTTGAGGCCGAGGAGTGCGGAGATGGCGGACATAGGAGGCGAAAGACGCGGTGAAAGTTACTGCTGAGGCTGCGGGGCCGGCGGCGCGGGCGTGGCCGGCAGGCTCTGCTGCGCCTGCTGTTGCTGGTTGAGCGCGTTGGTCCACGCCACCGCCGCCAGGTCGGAGAACCGGTTGATGAAGCTCACCTCCTCAAGGGACGTGCGCGAAATGATGCATCGCAAATACTGGTAAAGCCGCACGTACGGCAGGCCGAGAACGTACCGCTCGGTCCATCCGTACTGGTGGCCGAAGATATCGACCAGCTCCGCCACGTTGGAGTAGAAGGCCGTGTGCTCGCCGGCGGTACTGGCATCGGCCGAGGCAGACGGCGGGCGGTCCATGAAGGTTTCCTCCAGGTATTGATGGACAGCGTTGAACGCCTCCATAAACGCCTGCGGTTGCAACAGATGGAGATGCGCGCCAATAAAGCGCTGGCGGTCGTCGTCGCCGTCGCCCCACGCGGCCGTGTCGCGGATGATCCACAGGAATTGCAGCAACTCCTCGCCCCGCACCTCCCCGCCCAGCACGAACGGCGACTCCGCATAAAGCGCCCGCAACATGTGCATGGGCGTGAAGAGACGGACGCGAATGCCGTTGGCGAGCGTGGTGCGGTCGTCGCACAGGAAAGCCGTCTCGCGCAAAGTCAGCTCGCGCGCGACGGCTTCCTTATATCCAGCCGAATCGGAGAGACGATACGACATTGCTATTCTTTAGGTGTTGTACTTCTTATCGATCGCAACTTCGACCATCTTCAACCCGGCTTTCTCCAGCTGCAGGCCGACGTTGGTAATATAAAACACCTCCTCGCCGATCGCGGAATCGAGCTCGATTGTCGTCTCGTCGCCGTTCTGCGGGGCACGCGCGTTGCCCCACTTGAGGGTGGCCGTGCCGGTCACAAAGTCATCGTCGACAACCTTGCCGTCCGGCCGGTTGAGATGGTCGCGAGACTCGATTTTGAACGTGGGCCGGTTGATTTTGACATTATCAGCGACATAGCTTGCGGTGCCAGCCGGACCGGTAAACTCGAGAACCATGGAACCATAGTTCAGCGAGCCGTCATTCTTAAGTGCCATAGATGTAAATCCCTAAAGTTAAAAGTGTTGTGAATTACTGCGAGCCGAGAATAAGGACGTCGACATTGACGACGGCTGAAGCGTGAGTGCCGGCGATCTTCAGCAAGTGGTCTGAGCTGGCAGTGACAGCCTTGCCGGAGCGGTTAAACCAGAGATACGGCACGCCGGCCTGTACGTCGGCAATCTTCACTGTATCGCTGCCATTGATCCCCTGCCACGTAGCCGCGCTGCCTTCCGCGCCAAGCACGATGGTTGCCGTGGGTTCAGTCGAGCGAACCTGCACGACAACGCCTTTGACCAGCGCCAACTCGTAGGTGCGGCCAAGCGCATCTTCTACACCGCCAAAGTCGAAAAGGTCGATGACTTCGGAGGCTGTGCCGGTGAGAGAGTAAGTTTTGCGGAACGTCCGGTTGATTTGGCCAACACCATCGCCAGCCGAAAAACCGAAAGTGGCCAGGGCGAGGTCAACATTGATCTTGCCGCTTACGCCGTCGCCGCTGGGAACGGCCGGAGAGCCGAGCGTGATGCCAGGAAAATTGAAGGAAACAGAACTCATTTCCCACCGGCCGGAGTCAACCAATGCGGCGGCTACGCCGGCAACTGCGCCGGCCAGGCTTCCGGCCGAATCTGCACAATCAGCTGATACGGCATCATCACCGTGTCGCGTTCGAGCTCGGGATCGGCGTCGTGCGTCGGCTTCTGGCTCACGCACCGCACTATATTATGGTAGGGCAACAGCTCCGGCTTGGCGCGGGCGATGAAGGGGACGCGCTGCATGATTTCGCGGATCTCGCCTTTGATTTTGCGCAGGTGCGGCTGGTTGCGCCGGCTGGTGACGGTTACCAGGTCGACGTCGACAGCGGCGGTGGAGTAGTACTCGATGCCGGCCGGGTGGAGAAAGCTGTCTTCCTGCTCGGAGTCCGCCGCGACGGCCGCGATGCACAGGCGCGGCTCGACCATGCGCGTGTCGTGGTCGGTGCTCATCGTGTAGACGTTGGGGAAGCCGCGCTGCTGAAACACGGCTTTCAGGCACGATTCGATGTACTCCTCGAACTGGAAAAGAATGTCGGCTGAAGGGGCGGGAGTGGTCATGCTTATGCTTTGAGGGATGCTTTGCGGGCGGCGGCTTCCAGGATCTTCGCGACACGCTTGTCCGTGCCGGATGCCTGGCGGTCGAGGGCCCATTGGATGCGGCGCTGTAAGTCGCTGATGTGCTGCGCGTAACGCACGGCGTTGGTAATACGGATGGTCAGACTCGGCTCTCGAAGCTCCAGCACAATGGAGCCACGCCCGGCGCCGTGGCGCGTTACCCAGGCGGGCAGGTTCACTCCCAGCTTCTCCGCCGCCGCATTCCAGCCCGACGCCAGCTTGCCGACGCGCGCCTGCTCGTCCTTGATGTATTTCTTGAGGCCGTCCAGCACCAGCACTCGCTGCCGCGTGCCCTGCGGTACAACGCCGCGCGAGTTCCGTGCGGCGCGGTGGTAGGCCGGATTCGGCTCCAGCTCCACCTGCATGCCGGCAAATTCCGGAATGTGCGGCACGATCTCCCGCAGCCTCGCCAGGTCGCGCTCGCGGATAGCCTTCTTTATCTCCGGCGAGTGCCATTTCTCATGGCGCAACTCCCGAAACACGCGGTTCACGTCCGTCGCCACATGCGCCGCACCGCGCCGGCGCGCCGCCGGACCGGTCACCCCTCCGCCGCCCGGCGGCGTGATAAGCACCACCTGCTTGATGAAGCCCTTCGCCATCTCCTTCAGCAGCTCGGAAAGATCGCGCCACGTCGCGCCATAGAGAGCCAAAAGGGCCTTCTCAAAAGCGCGAGTGTCGAGGCGAAATTCCAGGGAATCAGACATTTGCAAATGATGAGAGACATGCAATGTCCCTGCTGTAGTGAGGGACAATCAATGTCCCAGGGACACGCGATGTCTCTACTCAAACGGCAGCTTTACGGAGAGCACAAGGGCCGAGTATCCCGCGCGATCGCCGATGCGGATGATGCGAAACGTGTCGCCCTGAAATTCAATACGGTCGCCAATGGCCGGCGGATCAAATGCGACGGCGGTGCGGGCAACCTTCACCACAAAATCGCATGCCTCGCCGATGCCGCCGATATCAAGCGCCAGCGCCATAGCCGGCGTGGTAACCAGGGCGGAAACCGGCTGCCCTTTATACAGCACAGCCTCGCCGATGTCGGTGAGGATTTCGGCGAGGTCAGCTGCTTTTTCGTCTCGAAGGGACATGGCGCTTATTGGCAAGACTCGCACGAGGCGGTCGAGCCATCGTAGGCCGTAGAACACGCGAGGAAATCGGGCTCCGGTGCGGAGGTCAACGCCACCGCCGTCCCCTCCATCGCACCGCCGCCACTGCCCGCACTCGCCCCAGCACTGGAGCCGCTACACGCTCCCAGCGCGTGTGCGGGCTCCGACGCGTAGCGGGAGGCGCCATGCGTGTGCACCGGCAAGTCGGCAAGCGAGAGCGTGACAACTTGCGGTGCGTCCGGCGAGACGTGCGGGACGGCAAACGTGATCGGCGGCGTGCCGGGGAACGGAAACGTCGAGGCGGCGGCGGGGCCGGCATCGTCGTCGCCACCACGGCACGGGCGCCTACGGTTCTTGCTCTCGCAGGCGCGCCGCACGTCCGCGACGTCGAATTCATAACGCGGCACGTAGGTCGGGGGCGAGTAGGTCGGGACGAACGGCGTCGGGTGGAGCCGATGATTGCGTGTGGCGTCACGGTAAAGCTGCCAAAGGATGGCGCCGGCGGCGAGGGTAACGATGGAAACGATGAGGTAGAACATGGCGTCGGAAGGAGTGACAGGGTGTCGGTTCAAGTGGACACCCTCTATTGTGTGGGTTGTCGGAGGTTAGTCGCCCTGCACAAAGTCGCCGGCCAGAGCGTTGATTTTGCAGGCAGACGTTCCGGTCAGCTCCGCCCACAGGGCACGGCCGGTTTCGCCGCAGAAAAAGCCGGAGCCACTGGCGTTCACTTCCTTAGTCGTCGCGCCGACAGGAATGGCGCCCAACACCGAGCCTCGCTTGATGAGCATGTCGCCGGCGACGAGCGTGGCGGAAAGATTGGCGCTGAGAGTTACCGTGTCCGCAGTCACGCTAGAAACGGTGTGGCGGTAAAACGTCCTGGCGCTGTCGTCATAGACAAGCACGATATCCGACGGGGCGAAGTTGCCGGTGCCGGGCACGTTGACAACCGCCTGCCCGGACGCCGACTCCGACGTCACCAGCACGGGCGCGCCGGCTCCGTAGAAAGTAACGGCGGACGCGGCGAGGTCCGACGTGGCGTTGAGATACTGCGCGCGATGGCGCTGGCGAGTGTCGCGCGGAAGGTGGGCGAGCCACGAAAGCGTGGTGCCGGTGCTGCCGTTGAGAGCGAAAGGGGCGATGGGAGGCATGCGGTGGAAGGGGAAAGAGGTAGGGAGGGACGCTGGCGGGAGTGAGAGAGCGGGGCGGGGGCGAAAAGTTAAAGCGCCGCCGGGCGGAACTGCGCTGCGATGCCCGGCGGCGCGGCCGTCTTAGGGCCGGACGATACGAAGCAGGCCTTCGGGAATGCCGTGGGTGCGGCCGTAGAGGCACTCGACCGTGACGAATACGCGGTTGCTGCGCGTCTCGGAGTGGCGGAGGTAGCCGAACGTCAGGCCGGTTTCCGGGTCGGTAACCGCGCCGGCTTCCTGATAGTCCGCGACCGGCACCATGTAGCGGTTGCAGATGGCGATGGCCGAGGGAACCGCCGCAAAGCCCTTGAGCTTTTCGCCGTTCTCGGGGATGACGATCGACGGGAAAACATCGAAGCCGGCAATCTGCTTGATCTTGGCCTCGCGCACCGTGCCGCCAGAGATCGTGACATCCGGGCTTTTGGCAACCACGTCGTCCACCAGCAAGTTCGAGTAGTACGTGTCGTCGATCCACAGTCCACGCCCGTCTTCGGGCATCTTCACGGCATCGGCGTTGCACGCGGCGCGCACGTCGACCATCTTGGCGTAAGTCATGGCGGACGCGGCCAGCGCGGGAATCGCGGTGCCGTAAACGCTGGCCTTCACCACGCCGAGGATGTCGACGTACACGTCCTCCGCCAGGCGGCGCACGGCGGCTTCCACCAGGTCGCCCATGATATCGACCGACGTCGAGTTGTACTCGGTCGCCGTCATGTGCACCGTCTGGAACTTGTGCCGGTCGAGAGGCACGGTCCGCGCGTCGGCGGTGCGGTCGATATTCACCAGGTAGTCGCCGGCGAAGTCTTGCGAGGCCGGCGCGGAGCCGATGAGCGGGACGTTAACGGTGGCGTTGCGCTCCGCCGCCTCGGCCGAAAAGTTGGTGGAGAAGCGCGACACGGGGCCGAGCTTCTTGACGAACGCCTTCAGCGCCCGCTGCGCCACCTTTACGTCGCGCAGATTGGTAAGTGTATTGGGCATAATGGTTTAGGCTGGCTTTGCTTGCCTGTCAGCTGTCAGTGGAAAAAAGGGCCGGGGCGGGCATCGAACCCACTTCGCACGTATCGCGCGAACATCATCAGTACCCGGCAAATGGTTGGGATTAAGCTGCTTGCAGAATGGAGACGGGAGAGTTGGCGCTACAGCGCGGCAAATTGGTCCGGAGTGAGCCGCGCCAGAAAAGCCGACTGCGCCTTCGGATCCTTGATGGCCTTGAACTCGGCGCGCAGCGCCTCGATGTCCCGGCCTCCCACGCTCCGGGCGGAGACGCGCGCCGGCGTGCTGGTGCCGGTCTCGGCGACAATGCGGGCGGCTTCGCGATTGGCACGGGCGGAAAGATCCTTGTCCCTCGCCTCCAGCTTGTTGTAAGCGGCGACGAGCTTGGCGTTTACGTCGGAGAGGCCGGCGACCTGCGACTTGAGAAGCGCGTTCTCGCTGGAAAGTGCCGCAATCCTGGACTTGGCCTTCGCGTCCACTTCGTCGTCCTCCTCGTCGGCCCCGTCTTCGCCATCTTTCTTCTCCTCGCCGTCCTCGGCCGCTTCCTTGTCTTTCTCTTCCGGCTCGTCTTTTTCCTTCTCTTCGGCGGCTTCCTTCGCGGCAATTTCCGCAAGCTTATCGTTTGCGGCCTTCAGTTGTGCTTCGATCGTCATTGCCTTGGCGTTCGAGTCAATCGCCGGTCGCGCGCCCAGCACGCCCAGGCGCTCCAGCACTTCGGCGCGATCCTTCACCACCACAGCAAGGTTGCGTTCCTGAGCGCCGCGCCCGGAAAACGTCTGGCCTTCCAGCGCTTCGGCGGGAATTTGCCGGCCGCGCGCCAGCACCGCCGCGTCAAACTCGGCGGCAATCTCGTCGATATCGCCCTGCAGGTGCGCGCGCTGCTCGTCGGTAAGGGACGTGCCGGGCGCGCCGGCGCTCTTGTACTTGCCGGCCGCAAAGACTTCGACGCGGATGCCCCAGCTCTTGTACATCTCCGACCAATCGAGCACGGAAAGGATGACGCCGATGGAACCGACGCGCGCGCTGGGCGTCATATAAATAGCGTCGCATTGCGAGGCCAGCCAGTACGCCGCCGAGCACATTTGCCCGGCCGTGAACGCGTAGACGTACTTGAGGCGCGTGGCGTCGGCGATGATTTGCGCCAGCTCTGGCGTGCCGTTAACCGTGCCGCCGGGCGAGTCGATATCGAGCAGGATTGCGCGTACGTCCGCCCGCCCGGCGGCTTCCTTTACTGCGGCGCCGATGTCCTCCATCGATGCGTCCGCCCACCACGACGCCGTGCGCGCCAGGGCGCCGACGATCGGGAACACAGCCACGCCGTCAACTACCTCGTACAGAGGCGCTTGCGTATCGCCGGCCGTCTCTTCGTCCCATTCGTCCCAGGCGGAAAACGCCGCAATGGCTTGCAGCGCTTCCGGCGTAATCAGCCAGGGTTGACGGTCGAAGATGGCGCGGTGCTTCACGCATCGGCGTCGGAGTCAACGGGGCGTCATCAGTCGCCGCCGCCGGCCGCGCCGCCCGCCGCCGCCTCGGCAATCGCCGCCAGGTCGACACCGCCGCCCGAGGGACGCCACAGCATGTCCACCGGGACGCGGTACTTTTCGGCCGTGTCGAGGATGAGGCGGGCGTCGGCGCCGCGCCGCTCGAGCTCCTCGCCAAAGTCGGCGCCGTTCTCCTCGTAGTGGTCGGAGATCGGCTTCAGCCCCACTTCCACGTCGGCGCGGTTTTGCTGGGCTTCGCGGCCGGCGTCGACCGTCACGCGGCGCGGGCAAACGCAGGCGATGCGATGCCAGCCTTCCACCGGCTCCAGCTCGCCGGCGTCGATTGCGTCGCCGATGACATACGCCCACACCTGCTTGATAAGCCGTTGAATCAGAATCATTTGCCGGAATGAAAATCGCCGATCCGCCTTCGCCACTACAAGCCGGATGCCCGCGCCGGTGATCTCGCGCGTGTCGGCGGCAAACTCGTAGGGCAGCACGCCCATGCTGCCGTCCTGGCGGATGTGGCGCAGGAAGCCGGTGAAGGTGGGCGACGGGCGGGCGGAGACGAACGGCGTGGCGTCCTCCTCCGGTTGCAGCGAGATCCACTTGCCGCCCGTAATGCGTTGCAGCGCAGAGGGATCGCTCGGCACGCCTGGATCGCCGGCGCCGCCCGCTTGCGGTACGGAGAAGTCGCCGTCTTCCTTCAGCAGCTCGCGGTGCGTCTTGAGCAGGAAACTCTTGTCGGCATGATCCTTCACCGCATGTTTCTCCAGCGCAAGCAGTTCCATCTCGTCGAGGATGTGATTGATGCTATGCTGAAGCGACGGCGCGTTGCGCACCGCGCTGGCGCTCTCCGGCTCAAACACGTGAATCACGCTCTCCGCCGGCAAGTCGCGCGTCGTCCCGTCGTCCTCCACCACGCGGTAAAATGCCGGCGCGCCGTGCTCATCAAAGCCGATGCCGTCCACGGTGCCGTCATCAACTCCGGCCGCGCCCAGCACCGAGCCGCTACCGCCAATCCGATGCGCCTCAAGCAGTTGCAGCGACGGCAACCCGGCCGCGTCGCGCGTCTTGTGCACAAAATACTCGCCGTCCGTATCGATGCCCCGGCAAATCAA
Organism: Verrucomicrobia bacterium LW23; assembly: GCA_003054695.1. GTDB lineage: Bacteria > Verrucomicrobiota > Verrucomicrobiia > Methylacidiphilales > UBA1321 > LW23. Next base: position 320,828 of record QAZA01000056.1, on the reverse strand, counting down.
CGCCTGGCACTCCTCAAACGAAAACCGACGCGTCACCTCGCACCGCGCCGACCACCGCTTGAAATACCGCACCGCCTGCGCGTTCCACCCCGCGTCCCCCGACTGCGCCTGCACGCGCAATCCGTCGCCCACCGAGTAAATCGCCATGCTTCCCACCAGCTCCCGCGCAAACCCGGAGTTCTTCATCAGATACCGCGACCGCCGCACCAGCTCCGACCGCACCCCCGGCGTCAAGTCGCGCCGAGCATCCCCCGGCCCCGCCCCCGGCACCTGCCCCCGCCGCGCCGAGTGATTCGCACTCTCATACGCTGAGCCCCACCCCCACGCACGCGGCGTAAACGTCGGAAACCACGAGTGCATTGCTTGCTTCCAGGTCATGAGAGGGAGGGAAAAGGTAAGGGCCGGGTGGGAGAAGCTGATGTACTTTCGCAAGTACAACGGGTGAGAAGCATCTACCGACAACGGTAGATGGCGATTCTATTTCGGGAGGTAACCGCATACGGACGTCGACGCCGCCACCAGCGCAGACGGATACGCCGCCGGCTGCAACTTGCGCAACGCATAAGCACACTCCTCCAGCACCTCCCGCACCGTCATCGGAAATTGCTTCGTAGTCGTCGTGCCAGTGTCCGTCCACGACATCACGGTCTTGCCCTCCAGCAGCATCTTCTTGGCTTGCTGCTGGATTTGGAGAATCTCAGTAAGTGTGAATCCGTTAGAAAAGAGCCCTTGAGCTGGCATAGAACTTTCACCAAGTCAATTTGCAGACTTGCTCGCTATATATTAATCCAGCTGGAGGTTAAGTTTAACACAGGAACTTCCTTTGAAATAAACGGCATTTCGTCGGCAAATATTTGAATTTTCAGAAACTCTCGTGATTCAACGTTAGCGCCTCTCGGTCCATTAATACTAATACGTTCCACATAGTCAAAATTTCGAAACAAAGTCTTCTCAAGACCGGGATAAAGATTCTCGAATGGAAGTTCTAGATACCAATAATGTCGATTGTCATCATCATGTACAATAGTATCAACTCCATCGATCGTAATGGGAGATACTAGCGTTGATGGAACCTCTAAAATAATTACACCATTCTTTGCGATTACTTTGCTAGTGTTTTTTATTTTGAATATAATTCTACCCCTAAAGCTATCTCTGAAGATGTGAAAAGATGCCTCAATTTTCGGGTGAGTTCGTCTATTATAAACGTCGCGCACCTCATACTCCTCCATGGCTATCGCCGTGAATTCATGCCTCTTATAATATCGACCATCTCTCGCCATGTGCGCAGTTTCAGACTTAGGAATATCGACAACATAACAACATTGAGTTTCTGATATGCTAACGACATGAATTCTTACACCATTTATTCTCGGTTGAATAGTTTGAATAACTTGATCTAATGCTTCCTTCGAGAATTGCTCCCTTTGGACTGGATCAATGCGTTCTGCAAAATGCCTCTTGTCTGAATCTTGATTCTCCGAAACGCCATAAATAATAACACCCCCGGCAGAGTTTGCGAACGATGAAACATCTTTGACGATCTCCTTTTTCTTGGACTCACCTCTATCTAATGCATTTGCCGCTTTGTAGTCGAGGTTTAAGTTCTCTTCGACTTTGTCGAGAATCATCTGATCGATACGAGATTTATTCCAAGTTTCCATGGGAAACAAATAGCAATTATTGTGAACGCAATCAATCTTAATTTGCCATTTCGCTCCCCACCACCTTCATCATCAACGCCGCCGCCGTCTGCATAACTTCGCAGTCGAAGAAGTGATTCGGCCTATTCCCAATCTGCTTCCAAATCCACTTGCCCTTATCCTTCACTCGCCACTCGGAATCCAGCGAGGCCACGTAGTCCTCCGGAGCGTCGTCGGGGATCTCCCAGGCGCCGCCTCGGCGCAGTCTGGCGAGGCAGTCTTTGACGTTGAGGTTGGAGAAGCGGTGCATGCGGCAGGTGCGGCGTTCGACGCTGATGCGGTTGCAGGAGCTGTAGAAGCGCTCGACGGTGCGGGCGGCCTGGCCGTTGCCGGCGGGGATGCGGTGCGGGAAGGTGGGGCGCGGGTCGCCGATCAGGGCGGTCCAGCCGCGCAGGCTGCATTGGCGGTAGGTTTCGAAGGAGTTGTAGTTGGCGTCGACGAACACGAGGCCGGCGTGGATGCCGAAGCGCTTTTGCACGCGGTCGATGTCCTCCCACACGTTGAGGCGCTCGGCCCACAGCTTGCGCGAGGCGCCGGCGGCGGACCACGAGCGCACCACACAATAGAAGTGGTCCATCTGCACGTCGACGGTGAGCACGCGCACCGGCACGCGCGGCGCGGCGGCGGCGCCTCCCTCGGCCGGCGGCGGCGGCGGGAGCGGGGCGGCGATGATGCGGCCGGCGCGGTCGAGGGCGGCTTCGTCGTCCCACAGCTCGCCCATGCGGTAGCCGCTGCGCACGATTTCGATCTTGAAGTCTTCGAGGTAGTCTTTCCAGGGCAGCGCTAAACGCTTCTGGTAGAACTTCTTAAGCTCGGTGGTGTCGCCCTTGCGCGCGGCGGTTTTGGCGCGCAGGTACATCTCGGCCAGCTTGCCCCAGCTCATCGTGGCCAGGGCGTTCCAGTGAAAGCCGACGTTCTCCCGCGCGGCGGTGGGATTTTGCGCGACGAAACGGCCGGTTGCGGCGAGGCGCCGGCGAATGGCGTCGGTGTCCTCCAGGTAGGCGTTGCACGCGGCGTTCTCGCAACGTAAGGCGCTGGACGCGATGATTTTAGGGAAGTCGTACTGCTCGTTTTCGTCCTTGCAGTCCTTCGTCCACTCCACGTTCTCCCAGCGGAAGGGCTGGCGGTGGCCGCACTCCGGGCACGCGAAGGTCCACTCGCGCTGGTCGGTCGTCTTGTGCTTGCGGTCGGTGTCGTCGTCTTCCTCGCCGCCCTGCGACATAAAGACGCACTTGCCCAGCCAGCCGAACGCGGTCACGCGCGCCTCGGCCTCCGCCATGTGGCCGGGCGGCCAACACCACGTTTCGTCGCCAATAAGCCAGCGGATGGAGCGGCGCTGCAGGTTGGTTTTGTTGTTGGCGCCGAGAATCCACAACGTCATGCCGTTGAGGAAGTTAATGGTGGAGTTGCGCCGCTTGTGCCGATCCTTGCCGGTGGGCATCAGCCGCGCCACGGCCGGGCACGCGTCAAACAGCTTTTGCAGGCGCCCTTCGCTCTGGTCCTTCGCCTCGTCGTCGGTTTGCGACAGCCAGAGCGCCGGGCCGGGCTCGTTGGCGATGATGTGCGATATTGCGATCTCCATGCCGACCGTCTTGGCGGACTGAATAGCGGCGGAGATGGAGACGAGCCGCACGGACGGATCCAGCACGGCGTCAAAGACTTCCCGCAAGTGCGGCGAGTTCTCCAGCAGGAACGCGCCGGGGTTGGGCGAGTACGGGATGGCCTTGATGTTCTCCTCCGCCCACTCGTGGATGGCGCGCCGGTCCGGCGGCTGCCACGCCTGGCGCCAGATGCGGCCGAGCGTGTCATATCGCTGTCCATGCTGGGCTTCGCGTTGTCCCGTCGTCGGCGTCGTCGCGATCATCCGTTGGCTCGCGGAAGTCAATCAGGCGGCGGCGAGGGCGGAGGCTGCGGAGGGATGCGCAGCCGTGGCGGCGGAGCTGGCGCCGGCCGCTGCGGCGGACGGATCCTCATGCAGCGCCTTCAGCACTTCGTCGATAGCGAGGCGGCAACGCTTCTGGATGCCGGCCGCGTCCAGACCGGAAAGCACGGGCGGTAGCTCGTTCTCAAACTTGGAGCGCAGCACCGCAATCGCGCGGCCGATCCGCATTGTCCAGTCCGCCCGCACCTCGGCAATCCGCACGTACTCGCTGCGGCGGATGGCCACGCGCAACTCGCGATCCTCCACTTCCGCCAGCAACTTGCGCGCCTTCAGCGCCTCCTCGTTGCCGCTGGCGCCGACCGCGCCCCGCGCCTTGAGCCCATGCGCCCGGATAAACTCGCGCCAATCCGCCATGGACCACGAGCCGTTCGCCTGCGGACGCGGCGCCCCAGGCAGCTTGCGCCAGCTATGGATAGTGCGCCGAGTCACGCCCAGCAACGCAGCCAGGTCGACAACGTTCTTCGCGTATGCCGTGCTGTCCGTGCTGCCCGCCGCCCGCGACTCCACGCGCGCCCGCTCCGCCACGGTAAGCGGCTTGCCGGCCTTCACCTTCTTGATGAGGTTGGCAAAGTCGGCGTCGAGAATCTTCTCCGCGTCCTCTGCAAGTAGTTCTTTCATAGTGAGATGAGTCGATAAAGTGTAAAGATCAATCGCGTCTGAAACGCGAATGGGAAGCCACGCGCCTAAATGCGAAGCCGCCGCCGCACCGCATTCTGAAGCGCGTCCTCGTCGCCACCCGCCTGCCGCACAAGATCCTGCCGCCAGGAGTCGAACGTATCGTGAGGCACGCGGAACCTGATGTCGCCCACCGAGATACACTCGTCTTTGCCCTCTGCGTCGTCCTCTCCATCCCCATCGCCCTCCTCGTCCCCGCCGCCAACGCCCGCAAGCAAATCCTCCAGCGCCGGCGCGTCAAAGCCGGCCAGAATCGCGTCAACCCCCTCGGCCTGAAGCTCCCCAACAAGCTGCGAAAGCTGCGCGCTGTCGACCACGGAAATCTCCGCCAGCCGGTTGTCGGCCACCAACACGGCCAACTCGTCGCTGTCACTCGCAAAGTCCTGCGTATCAACAGGAACAATCCTCAACCCAAGATGCTGCGCCGCCATCAACCGCCCATGCCCCGCCACAATGCACCCGGACCGCCGCGACACCGTAATAGGATGCCGCCACCCAAAATGCTGAATATTGCGCGCCAGCAGCTCAATCTGCGACGCCGGATGCGTATTCGGATTGCGAGGATTTGCCCGCAACTCCTCCACCGCCATCAGCCTCTCATGCTGACACCACACCTGCACCCCATCCGCCAGCGCCTTCGCGGTCGCCTCGCCGCCGCCACTCATCGCCCCGCCTCCGCCCGCCGCCTGGCAATCTCCGCCGCCGGAATCGCCTGGCAGTAATGCACTTCCGTCATCCGTTCCAGCAACCCGTCCGGCCCCAGCACCTCAACCCGCTGGCCAATGGCGTTGCCGGCCGCATCAAAGATATAGTCCGGCTCCTTCCGAGGAACCGCCCGCGCCAACACCAACATTTCCACCGCCCGTCCGCCAATAACCAGCGTCACAGGCACCTCCTCATACTTCGCCAAATCGATAGCAGCACTCATGCCGCAAGTGGGAAGTCAACATGGGAAATTCCCCACCCATTTCCACCCCATCAATCCCGCCGCCACCGAGCGAAAACCCGCCGGCCCTCCCCTTTATTTTGTGGGAAGTGAAAAAACACACCTCTCACGCGAAAACAGGGAGGGTCGCTTTACCCTAGCGGGAAAGGACTACAGGAAAAGATTCCTTACCTGATATATATTTTATCAGGCTACACTATAGACTCGTTTCCTGCTTGCTCCAAAGCCTTTCTTCCGCGCTCAAGTGCAGCAAGCTTACCTCTTTCCTTTTGAGTTCGATTTTTTACTTCTCGGACATCCTCTGGCAATTGTAGCACTTCCTGAATTAGTAGATAAACTCTTGTTGTTTGCCGCTGAGGCCAAGGTTGTACGCTGCTACCTGGAAGATCGGTCGACTTAGCTATTCGCACAGCTTTTGCAACCTTGCTTAGAGTCTTATCTAGTATAAGCTTAACATTGTATTTCGCCTTTGTATAGCCCGGAAATATAGCACACAGTTTACCTTGGCAATCATCTCGGTCAAAAAAATCATTTATAGGCTCGTTAGCCAAGTGATAATGAAACCAAAGCTCAACGCAAGGATTCGTCAGCAAAACCCTACAATCTTGCAATTTTGCATCCTTACAGACTTTATTGAGCTCTTTTACAGTCCAAGCATCTCGATCAATTAGAATCCAAGCCTTATCGCTTTCTTCTCTCTCGTGGTGCTTGAAGTACGTCGTGATTTTGCTCAGTACATCCGTAGGTTTGGTTTTATGGTTGATGTTTTTTAGCAGTACGAGTTTAACGTTATCACGAGTATATTGCTTCAGCTCATCAAGATATATGTACTCGGTTTCGCACCCCTCCATTGCGATGATGTGAATTTCTTTTTGAGGAATAAACTCTGACTTGCGAATATTACCACTTCGACGAGTCATTTTTGAGCCTCCATTAACTCCTGCTTCCTTGGGAGACGTCGCATATTTGGAATGCCGCTAAACCGGCCCTCTAAATAGGCTTTTCGAACATCAAGATCTAGTCTAACTCCTTTGAAATCACTTAATGCGGTGAGAACACTGCCGCCATTTTGTACCTTATCAATAAACCAAATCTCATCTCGTCTAAGCATCTCTTGATCCATAAGAAAGGGATCGTGAGTTGTAAAAAGAAGTTGAGCGCAAGATATTTCGGTTCTAGTTTCCAAAAATGTTGCTAACAGCTCCTTCGTTAAATGAGTATGCAGACTTCGATCGAGCTCATCTATAAAAAAAACTTTATCGCATTTTGACGCTGAAAGTTCAAAAAATGCTGGTAGCAGCTCTAGCAACCTAAGCGTGCCATCCGACTCATCGTCAATCTCAAAAGGCACATTCTCATCACTCTCACTTTTGTGGATTGCTCGCAATCTGAAAACCTCAACATCTTTTCCTTTAGATTTTCGTATCTTAAAACGGCTTCTGGGGCCGGTTACCAAAATCTCTGCGCTCGGCTCATCTTTAAGTACCACTTCTAGGTGGCTCAATATTTCTTCCTTGAGCTTTTCAGGTAAGCCTAAGTCTTTAAAGTCTGTTGGATCGCTCTTCAGTTCCGTAATCCCAGTGCCGGCTCTATCCAGAGCTTGAGAGCAGAACTCGCTAAAAGATTTAGCTTCGTCCAAATAGTGAACTAATGGTCCGTATTCCCCTTGAGGGCTAAGAAGTTCCAATCGATCTGAAAACCATGTGCCAATGCGTTTGAATAAATCAGGTATTGGCCCTGGTCTACCATGAATGGAATTTAGAAACAACTGATTATTAAATGTGTCTTCCTTCGATTTCAGTAGTAAATAACCCACTTCCTTATCTGAGAAATGACAATTTGTAAAGTTATTAGGGCCCCAGACTTGCTTGTCATTTAAGTAGCCACGCGAGAAAATCTCTAAATTCTTCTTGCCTATTAAAAAGAGGGATTCTCTAGTAATTACGGATGCGTGTACAGCAAACTCATAGCGATACAGTTCATCTTCAATAAGAAGGTCCAATCCAAACTCCGAAGATCGTAGCGGAGCATGCCTATCAAGTTTAAAGGGCCGGCAATCTATGGTGTCGTTAGTTGAAGTCCCTCGAATAATTAACCGCTTAACAAATGCAACTGCTTTGAAAAGATTTGATTTGCCCGCACCGTTTCCGCCAAAGAAGGCTGAAATAGGAAGCACTCGTACCTTAGATTTTTGTGACTTGAAGATCCTGTTGCTATGGGTTGTCTCCTTTGTGGCAAGAGCTGTAAATTCAACTTCCTCCCGAAACGAGAGAAAATTTTTAACACGAAAGTTAATGAGCATGTGGAGAAAATTTCTCCTCTAGAGTAGCTCCCCATTCCATGAATGGCCAGCATTTTGAGCAAATCGCACAAAATTATTTCTGCACAAAATCTGATTTCAGCTCGCAAAGCGTCTCATACGTCGCTGCGATCGGCTTAAGTTGCTCGATCCAAACATCTTGCGTGGCCGGCGGCAAATCCTCAACCCGCTCCTTCTTCAGTAGGCCGGCGAGGCTCTCCATCTCCCTCAAAATCTGCGAGCGGCGGGAGCCGTCGTCGCGGCCTTCGGTGGGCTCCTCGGTGCGGTAGGCGAGGCGGATGGCCATGCGCAGCTCGCTGACGCTCCAGCCCTTCTTCTCCGCTTCGTCGAGCCAGTTGTCTTGCTCGGCGGGGTCGGGGATGTTGGCGACGATCTGGTGGTGGGTGAAGCTCAGGCTGTACTTTCGCCGGTACAACGGGATGGCCTCGCACACGGACTTGTAGTTGCGGAGCGTCTGGTAGCTCAGGTGCGACAACTCCTCGGCCAGGTGGTAGAGGGCGGGGCCGTCGTCGATGTGCATGCGCGCGTTGCGGCCGGCGCGGGTGGCGGACTGCGAGGCGAAGGCGAGCCAGTCGCCCCAATACCAGGGCAGGGACCGCTGCACGCCAGCGATCAGCGATCCCACCTCGCGAAACTGCTCTTCCGTAATCGACTCCGGGAAGTCGATGCCGATCATGCTGGCGTCAACGTGCGGTAGCATCAGGGCGTTAGGCTGCGATTGCGACGGTTTCGGCGACGACGGGGCAGGTGCGAGGGCCATGCTGGCGCTCGTGAGTCAACGCGAACTTCCTGCACGCCGCCTCGCTACGTTGCAGCGAAGGCAATCCCAGCGCCTTCCGACACTGCACAACGCCGTGGCTGAACGCCTGCTTGCTAATGCCATAGCGCTTCGCCATATCCACTTCCGTAAGGCCAAGCGCGACATCTTTTCCAATAGCAAAGTAAATCTCGTAAACAGCGCGGCGCGGATCGCTTTGGCTATTGATGTAATGCAGCAAGCGCGATAGCGCCTGGATAAAGCGCTTGTTCTCTTCCGGCTTCTCCGCTTTCTCTTCGGGCTCTATATCGTCGACAGGATGGTGTTGATAGCTTGCGTGTTTTGAGTTGGCGATGTCATCAGTGATGGGCATGAACTACGACGCTTCGTAGTTGCGGACGCCGCGTCAATAAATATTTTATTAAACTCGCATTCTTCCAACAGATAGAGCTCTTGCAATACGGAAAGCTGCGCCGGCTTTGTGGCTTCCAGCCATTGCCATGCGCCTGCGCAAAGCATCTTTGCTCTGTATGAAGCGGAGAACGCCATGGACTTACCCATGAAGGGAATGGACATAGGTTCGCCCGTGACGTTCCACGTAACGTCGGAGAGCAGCGTCATCAAGCCGGGCATCCAGTCGGGATCGGGCAGGCGGTCGCCTTGCCAGGCGGGGCCGAAGCCGCGTGCGGCGGGCGGGGTGGCGATTTCGATCTCTTCGCTTTCGTCGCGGTGATCGCAGGTAAGGCGGGCGTAGAAGGCGGGGTCGAGGTGCTCGCGCAGCCAGAGGAGTGTGCAGTTGGTGACGATGAAGGTGGGGAGGAGGTTGGCGGTGCGGTGGAAGATGATGTCGCGGGCGGTGCTGTAGCTGGCATCGGCCATGTCTTTGGCGGTGGCGGCAAACTCGTCGAGCACCAGCACGGGAGTGGCCTGGTACTTGTCGACGACGGCCGCTTTGCCGTCGCCGGAGTCGATGGCGCGCAGCACGGCGGTAGTGAGGCCGGCGTGCGTGACGTAGTGGGCGTGTCCGCCGGCGGCGCGCAGTCGGGCGTACACGGCGTTGCAGACTTCGTGCGTCTTGCCGGTGCCGGTCGGGCCGTGCACCAGCGCCAAGGGGCGGCTGGGCCAGGCTATGCGCGGGTGGGCGAGGCTGGGCCAGAAGCGGCGGGGAACGTCGTGGAAGGTGCCGGCGGTGGAAGTGGTTGTGGTCGTCATGGTTGCGGAGTTGAGCAGGGCGGGTGCGTGGACAAGAAACGTGGACAAAATGGACAATCGTGGACTGGCGTGGATCGCCGTGGACTGAGCGGCCTAGCGGATCAGCGCGGCTGGGCCGGAGCCCATGCAACGCCGCGCAATACGGCTTTCTGTCCTTTGGGGAAGAGCTCTGAAGGCATCAGAATGCCTGCCTGTTGCGACGCGGTGCGCTCGGGGCGGGCGGTGCTTCGCTGGGCTGGGCGTGTTGCGGCTTCAGGCTGCCGATTCCGATGGTTCTTCCATTGCTGCGATTAGCCGCTCGCTCCGCTACTGCGCTTCGCTCCTTGCTCCAGCGTGCCGTCACGTAAGCGAGCCAATTGGTGATGGGCCTCCCCACGGCATCCACCCAGCTTGTGCCTTCGTGCTGATGCCAGACCGTCGAGATGAAATCGCGAGGTATGCCAGCAATTCCGGCGGCAGCAATCGCGTCTTCGACTGTTCGCGGTAGCGCAGGCGCACTCGCGCCCCCACACTCTCTCTGTCTTTCCATTCCATTCCCTTCCATAGACACTTTTCCGCCACGGGGTGCGGGAATGTCGCAGGAAGGTGCGGGAATGCCGCATGCGGGTGCGACATCGGAATACTTAAGTTCGCAATCGCTTGATGTTGAAGATGTTGCATCGCCTTCGCTGAGGGCTTCCCCCTCCGCTAATGTCTGGACTTCCTCCAGCCATCCGATCGAAATCAATCGTGGCAACGCTTCTTCAAAAATCTTGCGTGGCGCTCGGGTGACGCGCGCCAAACTGGCGGCATCGTACGGTGCCGCATCATGGCGCAGACCGGTGCGGGAATCCCGCAACAAGGTGCCGCGTTCCTGACACTTGGATGCGACCTGCAGAATCAGCACCCAAGCGCCAAAGTGCGCAAGACCATTAGGATGGTCAAGCAGCTCTGTATATCCGTCTCCATCGTGTTTATTTGGCACCGGAAGCCATTCGAGTCGTTTCAGATCGCGAGTCCGATTATTCTCGAAATTGTCGTTCCAATCACGAACACGATAGATCATTCCTGATCTCCTTCTTTTTCCTCAGTAATATATTCGTTTTCAGTTCCAATATCATTATAGGCTCTTTCGAGCATCTTTAACAAGATAGGGTAGTTCTGAGGAAGAACCTTAATTATGGAAGGATAATCATTTTCCTCATTTTGTCTAATGTGGATGTATCCGTCCTTAGCGTATGCGTCTACAGGCTTTTGTTCTGGAATTGAGTACATAATTTACCTTTCAGGATTGGATGTAAGCGGCAAATTCGCGCCTCGCGCATGGGCATGGACCAATTGCGGCGGCGCATGCGCAGGCCGGTTTCGGCGCCTGCGCGGGTCGGATAGAGACGGGCTTCGGCCAGGGTGGAGCAGAAGCCGAGGCAGCGGTGGCTGCGGGCGATCCAGCGGCCGGGGGAGACTTCAATTACCCACGGGCGGGCGTCGGGACTGGCGGCGGTGGCGGTGGAAGGGGTGGCGGTTTTGGCTATCATGACAGTTCTTCCAGCACGATTACGGTTTTTTCCTCGGCCGGTGTGGCGACTTGGATTTGCTCGACCGGTTCGATGCGGCAGAGGGCCGGCGCGTCATCAGGTAGCAGGCCAGCGTAGCGAAGGCTGTCGATATGGAACTTGGCGCAAGCGTTGTCCTGGTCGAGCAGGCGGCGGCGGTAGGAGATGATGCGGACGCGATAGCGCTGGCAACCGCCTGGCGTTCCGCCGAGAGGGCGTCCAGCACGCTCCGCTGGACGTCGCGCTTGATGCGCTCGCGCTCCCACGGGTTTGCGGCGAACAGGGCGTTGAGGCTGGGCACTGGCGCTGTGACTTCCAGCGTCAGGCGCCAGGCCGGTGAGTTGGGGAGCGTCGGCGCTGGCAGCGGAGGGGCGGCGGGGGGCGACGGCACGTTTTATTCCGCCCTCCACATTTGCATGTGCCACTCGCGCGGCTTGTCCTCCAGGCGGACGATGCGCATCTTGCACCAGCGGGCGCGGACCGGGTTGAAGTGCGACCACTCTATAGTGTAGCCGCGCGGAATCCAGTCGGAGAAGGAGAGCGTGCACCAGACGTGCGTCGGGAGTACGCAACTCCATTTGTCCCAGGGGCGGACGCGGGGCGAGCCGTGGGCGTCGTCGACGGTGTGCCAGCGCCCCAACTTTGGGGCGTCTGGCGTGGCGGTGGCGATGGTGGTCGCCATGGTTAGAAGCCCCCGTCGTTGAAGGGCGAGCTTTCTTCCTGCCTGGCAGCTCCGGCGGACGCCGGGCGCTGATACTGCTGGGCAGGACGCGACGGCGCAGGTGCCGCGCCGGCATTCTGGCGCGCGTATCCGGCGGAGGGCGCCGCCGCCGGGCGGGCGGGTGGTGCCGACGTCCCGGCACGATTGATGAGCATGCCACGCCAGGTGTCCGGCAAAGGCTGGTCATCGGTCGGAACGAGGAACGCCTGCACTTCGGCGTAGCCGTTCTTTCCAATCTTCGTGCGAGCGCGCAGCACCGTGCCAATAAGCTGACTAGGGTAAATGCTGACGTGCTCGTCTTTTTTCAGGATTTCACCACAGGCCGCGCGAAACTGATCGATGCGCCAAATCGAGTTCTCAGTAAACCGAAGCGTGTCGTTGATTCTGCTGCTAGAGTGCTCTTCGGTAAGCTTCATTTGTATGGTAGGAACACCATTGAAATCACGCTCCTCGGCGGCGGTGATCATGAACACGTACTCGCCGGGTTGCAGCGGCTTAAAGTTCTCGGCTTCTCCTGTTGAATAGTAGCTGGGCATGTTGGGTTGTGTATGTTGGTTGGTTCGGACGTTTGCGGACCGTTGCAGGCTAAGCCGTAAGGGCTTTGGCCTTTTTGCTTTTGCGAGGTTTGACACGGCAGAGGCGCTTGTAGCCTTTGCCCTGATGGGTGATTGCGGACGGAAATTCTTTGTCGGGAAAGACTTGCGCGTAGAGCTTCTTGAAGCTGGCAACCGGCATTCCGCCGTAGGCTGCGACTACGCGCTCCAGCCCTATTGAGGGAACCCAGCGCACTACCTCCTCCGCCGGGACGTAGGAAGGGGAGGCGCCGTTTTGCAGCTCAAAGCCGGGGACGGGCCGGCCGTCCATCAGCTCCGCGCGAACGAATGCCTCCGCGCGGCCGGCAATGTCCTCCATGGCTTTGAAGGCAAAGAGGAACCGCCCGGCTGCGAGCGGATCGCTCGTCACGCTCTCGGAAGTCAACTGGCCGGCGGGCACGTGCGGGCGGTCCTCCGCCGGAATCAGCTCCACGGCGGCTTCGATCGCCGGCGCGGCGGCGGTAGCCAGGGCCGGGCAGGTTCCGGCCAGAGCGCAGCGGCCGCAAATGTCGCCGGCGACAAGTCCTTCCCGCTTCTCCACCGCCGCAGCGCGTGCCGCCAGTACGTCGCGGGCGATGGCGGCGGCTTCGTCGTAGGTCAGCGTCCATTCCTCATGGCGCTGGTGCTCGGAGTAGAGCAGGTGCAGCGTCAGCTCGTCGCGCATCTCGGCGTCCATGATGGCCAGGGCGTAGCCGGCCAGCTGCGCGCGGTAGCCGTCGTCAAAGTAACCGGTTTTCAGATCCCACACGTGGCCGTCCGCCGTGGCGTCGGCGTAGCCGAAGTACTGCGGCATTTCCAGCCGAACCTCGACGCGCAGGTTGCGCGGGGCGACACGGGCAATTTCGCCCGCCGCCCACTCGGCCTGCTCCCACAAGTCGCACGCGTCCTCGCCGGTATCCTTTACGGGCTCGCCGGTCAGAGCGGCTTCAAACATCGCGTGCGCCCGGTTACCACGCTCCAGCCGGGCGCGAGAGGCTTCGTCCTCGTCGTCGCGCCGGCGCTCAAAGCCAGGGCATTTCACCCACTTCGTCCAGTTGGACGGTGAGAGCGGGTGATGCGGGCGCGGATCCGCCGCCGGCTTAGCCACGGGCGTCCTCCTTCGCGGCTTGCGCGTCATGCCAGGCGCTCACGCGCTTTTTGAAGCCGGCGGGATTCGCGATGACAAGCTGCAGGTAGTCGGCGCCGCCTTTAATGGACGGCAAGTCCTTCATCGTCTGCCCAGCCGCAAGCTTGCCCGTGCCGATCAAGTAGCGCTCGCCGGCTTCCTGCCAGGTGCGATCCAGCACGTCGTCGAGCCGCTCAAGCACACTTTGCGTAGCGGAATTAGCCGACGTCGGGGCGGAGGTTGCGGTGGGCGCGGTGGCAGGATGTTCCGTTTCAATTGTCGGCGCGACGGCAGCGGCCGAGGGCACAAGCTGCGCATCTGCTGGCGCAGTCGCCACGATCGGCGCAATCGACTCCCAGCACCACGGAAGCACCGGCGCCAGGCCGTGCCGGTTCTTCGCGTCGTGCCTCGGATCGTGGTCCGTATACAGCATGCGCGTTTTGCCCGTGCCGCTGCGCACCTGGCCTTTGCCGTCCTTCTTATCGACCGACAAATCCCAATCGCCAAACAGCACCGCGTCGGCCCACTCCTGCACGATGGAACTGCTGTGCTTGCTCAGCTTCAGCGCGTGCCGATCGTACGCCAGCTGGCCGGGCGGCGAGTACGGCTTGGGGTGCGTGTGCGCCAGCAGCACAACGTGCATTCCCGCATCGCGCGCCTTTTGCAGCGTGACGGTGAGAAAGCTGGTCATCTTGTCGGACAGCACGCCGTAGCCTTCGCCGTACCCTTTGCCGATCTTGGCAAGCGCCGTAACGTTCTCCTCCGCAAGGATATGCTTGATCAGGCGGGCTTCCACCCAGTCAATCGTATCCAGCACCAGCGTGCGAAACTCGCGCGCCGCAATCGCTTCCGCAATACCGCGCTCGATATCCAGCCAGCACTTCACCTCCACGCGGGCGACGTCCAACTGCCCGCTTCCGTCCTCCGCGTCAATGATCACCGGCGCGGGAAACCAGGTGGCAAGCGTCGTCTTGCCAAAGCCTTGCGGCGCGTAGATGACGATGCGCTGCGGCGCCCCGTGCTTAACTCCTCGTGTAATAGCCATGGTGTGTAACTAGCTGCGATGTTGAATGTTGCTATCCTGCTCGGTCATGATGTCCTCGGCGCGTGGCGGCTCCGTTTCGATCCACAGGTTCAGGGACTTCAGCAGCTCCCGCGTGCGGCCGACCGCCGACGCGCCGGGAAGCGAGCACGCCACGGCAATCATCGTTTCCTGCGGTAGCCAGGCTTGCGACCGCCGGCGCTCCGCCAGTCGCTCGACCAGCCGCCCGGCGTCCGTCGCCGGAAACTCCGCAACCAGCGGCCCCAGCGCCAGCCGGATAAAGCCCGGCCCCTCCGCATACGTGGCGGTCAGATCCAGCTTGTGCGGCCGGCGCATCTCCTTCAGCGCCAGGTACAACGCGCGGGGCGTTGCCATCGGCGGGCGCGCAGCCGGCCGGCGACGGGGAGCCGCCGCCGCAGCGCCCGGCACGTCATCACGATGAACAGCGACCGGCGAGCTTTCGCGGGAGAAGGTGCGCATGGGCGGAATCGGGGCGGCGACGAAACAAGGTGTCGCCATCACTGCCCCGCCTCCGTGTCAAACGCCGCGACTTCCGCTTCCGCCTTCTGCGCCAGCTTCACGTCGTACAGTGCCGATAGCACGCGATCGCGCGGCGTCTCGCCCGTCTCGGCGTAGATTTGCCAGCCGTCGTTAATCAGGATGACGTCGGGCAACACCTTCAACAGCGCCCGCCCCTCGTCCGTCACAAAGTCGGCCGGCGAGAACTCCTTCGCGTCGCGAAAGCCGCAATGCCCCAGGGCGCAGCCGCAGCCGTCGCCATCCACAAACTTGCCGGCAATCCACTTGTCCGCCGGAATCGCCTCAAACTTGGCGATGAAATGATCTACATCAAAAGCAGTGTCAGTCATATATCAATAAGGGCACTCCGCCCCGTCAATGATTTCACACTTCAACACGGAGTCTCTTCGCTCAAAGAGCCTCCCCTTCCGGCAATTCTCATGCGCGGTAACCACGCGGATATTGCCAGCCTGATAACCGAGAGAGTTGTCGATACGGTCAATGTGCAACGCGTTGCTGTCCCAGCCCTTACGCTCCAGGTACTCCGTGCCGTAAATGGCCTGCGCAAACTCCTTAAGCGTAAGCAAAAACGCAATCCGGCGTTTGACGGCTGAAGTCTTCAACGTAAAGTACGCAGCCTTCAGCGGATACTTGGCGCGCCATATACGTAAAGCGCACTTGTTGCATAGCTTCCCTTTCTTCTTCCCTCTCTTGTTACGACAAAACGCTGTCGCACAAAGAGAGGATGACTTCACCTCGCCGCCCGTTGCGCGATTTCCTCCCCCAGCTCGTCGCTGCCCTCAATCTCCGCAAAATCATTGGAGTCCGCCGGCACCATCAGCGGCCGTGCCGATCCAGCCGGATGCATATCGGCCTCACTCAGCCGCCACTCGTACCCAGGGCCGTCCGGCACGCCCCGCTCCTCCCATATCTCCACCACGCCCGTCACACGGACCGGCATCATAATAGTAAGGTCGAACGAAATCCGCTCCGGCCCCCGCTCCCGCAGCGGACCGGTCGCATGCCGACGCACGCCATCCTCAACGATGGCGCGCAAATTCCTGTGATTGACAGGAACGGGTAGTGTTGCTGTATTCTGCTGTTGCATTCGTTAGTCAGTTGGAGCCTTCGCCGTTGCAGCGGTGAGGGCTCTTTTTTTGTGCAGAGGGATTCGGGATATCCTCCCGCTCCCAGGGGTTGATAAGGTGGTGCGACTTAGCACCGAGAAGGGCGCGCATTTCGGCCATCTGCGCCTGCATAACTGCGATCACATCTTCCAGGCGACGAATCCGGGCAAGCGCACCGGGCAACGTCATTTCCGGGTCGATGGCAACAATCACGGCTTGCGCGCGATGAATGCCTCGATCTCTTCCGGGCAGTAGAAGTACGTCTTGCGGCCGCTCGGGCCCTCGACGTAGCGGAAGATTTTCAGCGTTCCGTTGCGGCGCCAGTTGGCAAGAGTGGAAACGGTGACCGGAATGCGGGCTAGCACGTCGGCCGTTGACCAGGTGGGCCGAGACTTGGCGCGCTGGGCGGCAAGCTCGCGATATTGAGCGCGGCGTTTGTTTCGGCGCTGTTCAGGAGTGAGTACGGTTTTCATAAGGTTCGACGCGGTGTTAAACACCTTAGGCAGCAGAAATGACGGGTGCGTTAGGAAATCCGCTTTTCACTCGGTGTTTAACACCCTGAGCAAAAAAAGAGGTCAATTCTTCGTCCGAAAGCAATGCGAGGCTGTCCAAGCCGCGCGACATGGCGGCTTCTGCAACAGAAGAAACGGTGGCCTTGCGGCCAAGCTTCTTTTGCGTTGCGGTTACCTTTGTGATGCGAGTCTTAAGGTTGCGAGACACGCTTACTCCAAGAAATGTCTTTTCAGGTTTCGTCATGATCATCTAGGCGGGGAAGTTCAACCCCTTCATTTTCATGGGCGTCCAATCCCAGTAGGATGGTTTGTTTCGCCACATCCGAAATTTTGACGCCCGCTTTAGCGGCGATGGCTGCAAGGCGGCGCTTGAGCTTTTTGGAAACCCACAGCCCCAACATTTCTTTGTCAGGGTTGCGTTGATTTGGCATAACGGTGTTTAACACCTGTCCTGATGCAGATCAAGGGATTTTTTTAAAATTTCTGCGGAGGAATCAGCAAATTCCTCATCCATTGAACGTAAGATAAACGATGCCAACAAGTTAGGGGATACGTCATTTTTAAGTGCTGCACGGCGAATTACATCCGAAATTTCAATTTGAGACGACGATTCGGTGATAATCTCCACGTAGTACATCCGTGATTAGCGCCGGACTCTAAGCCTGAAGTCTCAGAGGAACAGGTGCCACCCGTTAAAGCCGGTAGGTCCTGCCGACACTCGGGTTGCAGTCCCGAGCCGCCGATTGCGCGATTGATCGGTGAATGATCGCGCATGCTCTGGCGTTCATCAAGCCATTATTTCAGTGCTGTGATGCAAGTGTGTGTGGCTCAGTGAAATAAAATGTTATTCACAGCTCATCGCAAATAACCTGATAATCAGAGACTTATGTATAAGAAGACCCCATAAATGTCCCTGCCTCGCGCGCCTCTCCTCTGGAGCTGCATAGTGATCAAGGCTAAACTAGTCCGAACCACTCTTTCGCCAGATTTTCTGTGATTAACCGCCCGTCCGGCAACTTCACGGAACGGTAATTGCTGAAGATCTTAGCTGGCGAATTTCCCGCCTCCAGGGCGGTGCGGGCGACGTCGCCGGTGAGGGCGACGCGATAGGAGATCCAGCTGTGGCGGCCAGCGTTGCTGGGCCATCCGCCGGGAATCAGTTTGCGGGCGATGAGAGAGAAAGGAAGGTAGGTGCAGGTGGAATACTTCGGCAGGATGAGGCCGGCGGCATCCTTGGCGAGCGGCGCGAGGATAGCGCGAAGGCGAGGCACCAGGGGAACCAGCCGGCGCGCGGCTGTCTTCGCCTTTGCGGCGGGGACTTCGATGAAGCCAGCGTCCAGCTGGACGTCCTCCCAGCTCAGGCGACCGATTTCGGCGGTGCGGATTCCCGTTAAGCAGGCGAGGGCGCAGAAGAGGTGCGCGTGCTGGTCGTCTTTGCAAGCGTCCAGCAGCGTCGTGAGCTGCTCGGGCGAAAGCAGGGAAATCCTGTGGCTTGCCGTCTTGGAGATGGGGACGGCCGCGATCGGCGATTTGCCGGGGGCGATCATCCCGTTTCTCTCGCACCAGCTCAACAGCGTGGCGAGCACGTTACGGCTGTTGTTGCGGCTGCGCGCGGATACGCGCCGAGCGCGAAGCCAGTTGGCAAGCTGCTGGCCTTCAAGGTCTTCGATGACGGTTTCGCCAAAGGTGACTTCCCATTTGGCGAGGTGGCCTTTCAGCGTCTTCTTGTAGTCGTCGGAGATTCCAGATTCTTCCTTCTCCTTCTGAAAGTCTTTGGACGCGTCGCGAAACTTGACGCGGCGGACGCCGCGCTTCGCGTGCTCGACGTACATCTTGGCGGCGGTTACCAGCGACGTGTTGTAGGGCTTCAACAGCTCCGTGGCTTCCTGAAAGTCGCGTGCTTCCTGCAAGCTGAGCACCAAGCGTTGATCCGTGTTTCCCATGCTCGCCATCAGCTTGGGGATGGCGTCCAGCACTCCGTCTCTCGTCTTTCGGTTGGCGGAGTACTCTTTGCCGCCTATCCGCGCGTAAACGCGCCAGTTGCCCCGGTTATCCGGGAATATCCGCCATTCAATTCCGCCTTTTTTGACTACCTCGGGGGTGGTTTTTTCGCCCATCCTTCCATCTTAGTATCTCAGTACTTTTGGTGTCGATTTTATTGTTTTTCGGGCAAGCTCTCCTCTGGGAAATGGGTATTAGGGGCCGGGTTCAAATCCCACCCTGTCCGCTTCTTTTCGGTGTTGGTTTGCGTTAGAATTTGATCTTCGGTAGATCCGGCAGTTTGACGCCGGGGATGAGTTCCTGGACTTTGTTGTTGGCTTTGTCCAGTAGCTTTTGGGCTTCGTCGGCGGCGGTGTTGGGGAGGTTGCGGAGGGCGGCGGCGGTGAGGCGGGGGGTGAGGTCTTCGGTGAGGTTGTCGGGGGTGCCGGAGAGGCGGACGGTGGTCCAGAGGAGGCCGTCGCGGGGCTCGGTGAAGACGCCGGGGACGAGGCTGAGGGCGTCGGGGGTGATGCCGAGCTGGATGACGCCTTCGATGTGGTCGCCTTGTTTGGTGATGTTGCCTTCGATGCCGAGCAGTTCTTTGCTGAAGATGCGGATGTCGGTGAGCTCGAGCCTGAGTTCGGTCCAGCGGTATTTGGCGCTGGCCTGGTCGAATTTGATTTTGCGGAAGTCGTCGACTTTGGTGTATTTGGCGAGTTGTTCGAGCTCGGGCAGGGCCTGGAGGAGGCCGGCTTCCATGTGGGCGTCGCCGGCGACGAGGAGGTCACCTTTGGTGTCGGTGTGCCCGGTGACGTTGGCCAGGCCGGTGACGCGGCCGGAGAGTTTGGCGCGCCAGTCGGTGGGCAGGAAGCGTTCGATTTCCATTTGGCTGACGTCGACCTGGAGGTTGAGGCGGGTGCGCTCGCGGAAGGCGACGTTGCCGTTGACGATGAGCTGGCCGGGGCCGGTGGTGGGGCGGAGTTTGCCGTTGCCGACGTAGAGGGTTTGCTCTTTAAAGCGCAGGCGGCCGGATTCGAGGTTCATGGGCACGCCGACGCCTTCTTGTTTGAGGGTGCCGCCGGTGATGTCGATGATCCAGCCGTCATTGTCGTCTTCGGGGCAGGCTTCCAGGTGCAGGCGCTCGGCGCTGCCGGGGCCGGGCCAGGAGAGGTGGCCTTCGCGGACGGAGATTTGGTCGATGCGGAATTTGTTGGCTTTTTTTTCGCCCTCGCGCTCGGCCTCGGGGGTCTCCACGGGGGCGGGGGGTGGCAAGGGTGTGGGCGGGGTGGCGACGGGGGGCGGGGCCTGGCCGGGCTGGGCGCCGGGCTGCGGGGTGACGAAGTCGATGCGCAGTTTGTCCAGGTTGAGGTGGTTGAGGCGGTAGGGGGGGATGAAGAGGGAGCGGATGTTGAAGTCGGCGCGGAGTTGTTCGCCGCGCAGGCGGCCCAGGACGGCGTCGGCGCGGCCGCGGGCGTCAAAGCCTTCGGTGTAGACACTGGTACCCTCCCACTGAAAGGGCTGGAATTCGCCCTCCACGTTAAGCGCGGAGGAGACGGCGCGGGAGGCGAGCAGGCGGAACTCGTCGCCGCGCAGGTAGCTGCGCAGGGAGTAGAAGGCGACGACAGCCGCCAGGGTGAGGAGTGCAACAGTGCCGATGCTGCCGAAGAGCAGCCACGAAAGCCATCTTTTCATCTTTTGCCCCACATTACTGCGGGATGGGGCTGTCGTCCACGCGTAAAATGGGGTGGTGGGGAGGAAAAAGGGGCGGTGCGCGTTCAGTATTTACGATCTTTTCGGAAGTTCCTGAAAATAAACACACAACTTTCTAGCACAAAGCTGAAATCCGTGCTACTATAAGCTCCAATAGTCCCGCACGCAGCTGCGTGGGGCTGAATCTTTGCTTACGTAACCTCGTATGATCTATATGAAGTCCGCCACTACGACTCCTTTGACCTCGAAGCGCCGCACCCGCACCACGCCCGCCGTCTCGGCCCGCACCGCGGCGGCTTTGCCTTCGCTCGTTGCCTCTGCTGGGGGCGCAGGCGGCGGCGGGGGCGGAAAGGTTGCTCGCAAATCTCCGGCGTCGGCTGCATCCGCAACGTCGTTGCGCAAACGCACGTATAGGAATTACCGGAAGTATGTGAAGGACGAGCTGTTGTAAGGCTACAGGCTGTCGACAGCCAGTGGCGGTGTGATAAGCAGCCCATCCAGGTTTGATCGACCTCCCGTCTGTTTCCCCTGAAACGTGGTGAGTCTGGTGACTCGTGACGAGGACACCAGATCACCAAGTTTCAGAATAGGGAGCTCCTGAGGCTCCCTGCAGCTTCTTTGTGCAAAAATCTCTTGCGCCGCATGGGGGTGCGTGGTATGCATGGACCCTCACGACATTGCCGGCCGCGTATGCGGAGCGGCTCTTTGAGAGACAGGGCGGGGTAGCCAAGTGGTAAGGCAGGGCTCTGCAAAAGCCCCATCCAGCGGTTCGAATCCGCTCCTCGCCTCCCTCTCTCTCGTGCCTGGCATTTTTGATGCCGGCGGTTTGAGCGTTGCGTTGCGGCGCTGACAGAATTGAATTGAGTCAAATTAAACCGCCGCGCTCCTCCATGCCGATCCAGATCCTCGCCTTTGCCCAGGCACGCGATGTCCTGGGCTTCGACGAACGCGAAGTGGAGGCGGTTGCATCACCGGAGGCGAGGGAGGCAAGCAGCGGCACAGGCACAGTTGCGGATTCCCTCCCCGTCGGCCACCAGGCTACCGCCCAGCAAGTGCTGGAGCGCCTGCGCCCGGGCCTGCGCGCCGCACTTCCGCCTGGCACTCGCGTGGCCATAGACATGGAGTATAGCGACTGGGATGCGCCCGTGCGCAATGGCCAGGTGCTGGCGATTATCCCTCCTGTCAGCGGCGGCTGAGCTGGAGCTCATCCCGGAAATCCCCCGCATTTGCCACCGCGGGAATTTTGAAAATGACCCCTTATTTTAGTGCATTTTCAGTTCAGGTATAGACGTCGTAAGTGCTCCGAAGCGACGGAAGCGGGACCGCAAATGAGCCCGTGGTGGAGCGAGTCCGCGAGCGGGAACAACCTGAGAGGGTTAGACCAATTCGCAAAGTTATTTGCGAATTGGTCTTACATACAGGTAAAGGTGTAGCAGACAGGCCAATGAGGGAACGTCCTTTTGGAGATATGAACCGTAAAACAGCCTGCCTGGCAACATCCCTCGTTGCGTACGTTGCGGATATGCAACGTACGCAACGGCAGAATGTTGGAGCAGGCCTCACTCAGAGGCTCATAAGAGAGCCTTGGCTTTCGCGCGGGTCCCCTACAGCAGCGGCAGGCTTTTGCCGGCTTCGGCGCTCTTGTGGGCGGTATCGATGATGGCGATGACCGTGCGGGCTTCCTCGGGGGTGATCTCCAGAGGCTCGCCCTGGGTGAGGTGGTTGCTGATGTTGACGTAGAACTCGCCCCAGGTGCTCGGCACTTTCTCGAAGCTGACCGTGGACTTCACCGGCTTGCCGTTGATGTACTCGTACACGCTGATGATGCCCTGTTTCTCCTTGGGTCTGTTGCCCCAGCCCCAGTACAGCTCGATAAAGCCTTTGGCGCCGAAGATGCGGAACTTGGGCAGCGACTCGGGGTTAAGCTGGCCGCACTCAAACTTGGCCATGCGGTTGCCGTCGTAGCGCACAATGGCGACGCCGAGGTCCTCGTTGGTAACGTGGTGCCACACGCGGCGGCTGAAGAAGCCGGTGACTTCCTCCACCTTGGCGGGGCCAAACATCGTCAGCATGCGCTGGATCCAGAACCAGTTGTGCGCGCCCCAGTCGTGCATCACGCCGCCGGAGATGGCTTTGTCGTCGCGCCACCATTCGCCGCCGGGGCGGCCGAAGCTGTGCATGGCGCCCTCGATATAGTAAGGCGCGCCGATTTTGCCGGATTTGAGGATTTGCTCCAGCACCAGCCAGTCGTTATCCCAGCGGCGGCTGTGGTACACGCTGAGCATTTTGCCGGCGGCCTGGGCGGCGGCTATCATCTCGTCGCACTCGGCGGCGGTGATGCCCATGGGCTTCTCGGTCACCACATGTTTGCCGGCGTTCAGGGCCTCGATCACGTTGGCCTTGTGGGCGCTGTGGGGGGTGATGATGGTGACGCCGTCGATGTTGGGATCGGCCACCATCTCCGTCAGCGAGGCGTAGGTGGTGATGTCGGGGAAATCCGTTTTGGCAATGGCTACGCGTTTGGGGTCCAGATCCGTAGCGCCCGCGGCGACCATACCGGCGCCCACGGCGTGGTCCAGATGGTGCTTGCCCATGTTGAACGCGCCGCCGTAGCCGACAACGCCCCAGCGCAGCGGCTTGATCTCGCTGGGCCAGTCGCCCGCCGCCCAGCGCAGGCCGCGGTGCAGCAGCAGGGCGTAGCCGGCGTTGTTCAGACTCTCCGGCCAGTGGCCGTGCGCGGTGTAGAAAACGCGCCCGGCGCCGTGCGGCCTGGTGTAGGCCATCGGGTACAGCTTGCCCTGGTAGCGGGCGGAGAGGAAAACGTCGCAGTCGGCGTCGATATCGCTTTGGTACAGCTCGTCGGTGCCGTCCAGGGGGGGCAGGCCTTTGAGCAGCGGATGCGCGGCGTTGGTTACCGTATCCTTGTACCACAGCACGGGCGGGTGGGAGACAAAGTGGCTGCCCAGCAGCTTGCGCCACGGCGTGTGATCCGCGCGGTCCTTGAAGTTCAGGAACGAATCGTTGGCGCAGTGGATGCCGACCAGGCCGCCGCCGCCAGAGACAAATTTTTCCACGCCGGCAAACTGCGCGTCGGTAAGGGCGCCGCCCTGGGTGTAAAACACCAGCACATCCAGGCCGTTCAGCGGGGCCGCGAGGCGGGCGAGATCCTCGGTGGCCTCCACCGAGTAGCCGTAGCTCTCAAACTGCGAGGTAAGAATCTTCTTGCCCGCGGCAAAATCGTGCCAACCGCCGCCGGTCACCAGGAGAATACGAAGCTTTTTCATGAGGTAAGGAGAAGGGACTACCGAGATGCCCGCGCTGAAGGGAAAGAGGAGAAGCGCGAAGCATCAGCCGCATATGGGCCAAAAAGCATGCATATAAACGATGGCAACCGGACTGCAAGTGCAAATGCATAAGGAGCCCGGACGGCGTGCATGATGGCGCCACGCAACTAACGCGCGCGCAAGGATTTAAGCGCGGCGCTGAAACGCGAAAAAATAGTGACTGCTCATGCGTTTGTTCTAGATCAACCACATTATGCTGCACGCGCAAAGTCACGGAAGAGAGGTCCCGTCAAACGACTTGCTGCTTGTGCGAGGGGATTGTCGTAGCACCTCGTCGAATTCGCCTGGCGGTATGTATCTGGGAATCCACTCCGAATCCTCATCTTTGCCGTAGGTGGCAAAGAGAAAGAGCACGAAGACAGCGTTTACCGCCAGAACAAAGACATTGGCCGCCACAAGCATCGGCTGAAATGTTGGGACCAGTACGATTCCTGCGAACAATAACATCGCCCCGGGTATAAACATCAGCAACAGAAACCACTTAAGCGCGCGGGGCGATCGCTCGCGAGGCCCTGCAAAGCCAACGCCCGCGCCCCAGAATACGATGGTGACCAGCCCGGTCATCCGCCAGTACTCAGTGGAATCGCGGTGGCCCGGGTATCGTGCAAAAGGTGAAAGCTTGAACAGAATGGGAGCCAGAACCAGCGCATCAAGCGCAAGCGAGCCCAGGAACATCCGCCGCTGGGAGGAGAGCGGGATACCCATCCAATAGCCAAGCGCAAGGGCGGGCACAAGGCCACGGGTGCACCTCCACGTTTATCGCCGCCCTGCGCCAGGACGCCATTACCGCCCCCTTCCTGCTGCCCGGCGCTATGGATTCCGACGCCTTCACCACCTACCTGCGCCGCATCCTCTGTCCCGAGCTCTCCCCCGGCGACATCGTCATCCTCGACAATCTCGCCACCCACAAAACAGCCGCCGCGCGCACCCTCATCGAAGCACGCGGCGCCCACGTCCTCTACCCGCCTACAGCCCCGACCTCAATCCCATCGAACAAGCCTATTCCAAACTCAAAGTCCACCTGCGCGCCATCGCCGCTCGCACCTTTCATGAGCTCCTCTGCGCCGTCAAAGAGGCCCTCGCTGCTTTCCTCCCCCAACACTGCCACAGCTTCTTCAAACACGCTCAATACACGACTACTTAACTGGAAAACGCTCTAATAGGTAGATGTTTTCCCTGGATAGTGTCGTCACGAGATTGACTTTAAGGTCAATTATGTGTTTGAATCAGCGAATGAAACCCAGAAATACGTATCTTTAACGTATCATTAAACAGAGGGTCATAAATAATTGCGCATGTTTAGCCGAAGAATGCGCATAATTTTCTGAGGGATTCGTTCGCCCATATCCAGGAAACATGCGCAGTTAGGTATGACGCTCTGTTTAGCTTGCTACCCCCTCCGTTCCGCCCCCTTTGTGTCTTCGTGTCTTTGTGGTTAAATAATCCCCATTCCCATTTTCGCAGAGAAGCAGAGAGGAGGGGGAACATTATCCGCAAAGACACGAAGACACAAAGGGGCGGAACGGAACTTATGATATTTACTTCTGATTCAGGACACTCAGGACACTAGCGACCGTGGGCGACGATGCGGCTACAGGGCGCGGCCGGCGCGGGAATCCAGAAGCCCCCATCACTTTGGGGCAGACACAGCACGGGCCGGCACGATAGACTGGCCTCCATGCACGACCCTGCATCTTCCGCCGCCCCCGCGTCAGCCCCGGGCTCAGGCTCCGCCGCTTCGGCCGCGCGGCATTTTTCCGTAACGCTACGGCGCGGAAAGCCCAGGCAGGGGGTACTTGTGCTTCCTTTTGAGCCGGACGCGGTGTGGGGCAGGCGTACGCGGCATCTGCTCATCGGCACGGTTGGCGGCCACAACTACCGCGGCGCGGTGGAGACGGTTGACGGCGAGCCGGCGATCCTCCTCGGCCCCGCGTGGCTGCGCGATCGCCCGGACGTTGTGATTGGCGATACCGTGGAAGCCAGCCTGTGGCCCGAAGGCCCGCAGCGCTCCGCCGCCTCCGGCGCAGGCGGTAAGGATGGCGGCATCGACCCCGACATTGCCGAAGCCCTGGCCGCTGAACCCGAAGCCGCCGCCTTCTGGGACGGCCTGGCGCAGTTCTATCGCAAAGCCTACGTCACGTGGATCACCGCAACCAAAAAGCGCCCGGACGAACGCGTGCGCCGCATTGCCGAGACGGTGCGGCTGCTCAAGGCAGGTGTGAAGCAGCGGTAAGTCCGGCAGGAGAATTCGCCGATGGGACGTTTAGGAAGTCACTCCCGTGCGTGGCGGCATGTCGCTTTGCGCTGTACCGCTGGTCGTCGAGGGAGCGGAGGCAGATCTCTGGCCGCCAGGCCCCATTTCGGGCGGGGATTGGCGCGGGGCCGCATGGCCTGGGGCGTTGGCGCCTGCGTTGGGCTGACTGGGCAAAGGCCGGGCTTCCGCATCGCCGTAATATCCCAGATCGGGCGCCACCACCGTACTGGCGCTGCGCACCAGGCGCTCCATGTCCTCCCGCACCTGGGTGCCGATTTCCAGGGCCTGGCGCAGAAGCAGGCTGTGTTCGCGCGCGGCCATTTTGGTTTCCAGCACTTCCGGGCTGCCGGCCAGGCTAAAGTCCAGGTCTACAATGGGTGATTTGACCGGGTGAGTGCGCAGGAGGCGGTCCGTCTGCATGGCGCGGCGCAGCTCCTCGCGAACGCTGCGAAGGCCGGCCAGAACCTCGGCGTCCAGGTCGCACGCCACGTCGTGGCCCAGATCGCGCAGCTTGTGCACCAGCTCAATCTGGCGGATTAAGTCGTTGTACTGCCGCGCTTTGCCGATAAGCGCGCGTGCCAGCGCCAGCTTCTGCTTCGGCTGCCGGCGAGTCAGCGCCGCGGCCGGCCACCAGCGCAGCAGGGCGCAGTTGATCAGCCAGCCCACTGCCAAGCAAATGGTAAGTGGCACAGCGGCAAGCAGTAACAGCATCCACAGCACAAATAGAAGCGTGCCGGTTACCCACTCCGGGGCCAAAAAAGCCACCGCCGTCATCGTGGAGCCCACCATCAGCACGGCAAGTGTGGCCATGGTGCCAAGAAACACCCGCGTCTCCCAGCCGCGCGTGGTGGCCATGGCCGACGCCGCCTCCGGCCCGAGCCAGTGGTACAGCTCGCCGTCGGTAATGTAGAGGTACGAGACCTCGTGCATGCGTTGGAGGGGATCGCGCGGTTTCATGGTGCTTTTCGCTTCGTTCTCCATCTTACACCACAACGGGCGCACGCGCATCCGGCGGGGCGCGTCAAATGTCAAACTGCCACGAGGCGAGGGACTTCTGCTTGCGCTTCTGCACTTCCTGCACCAGTTGCTTCAGCGTGTAATTGTCCAGGATGGAGGCGATCGAATCGCGCACCTGCTGCATCACCACGCGCAGGCCGCAGCTCGCCTCGTCCGGGCAGTTGCACGGCTCGTACGCGCTTTTGCTGACGCACGGGATGGGGGCCAGCGGGCCGTCCATCAGGCGAATCACTTCACCCACCGTCACCGTCTCCACGGGGCGGTTGAGACAATAGCCGCCATCCACGCCGCGCTTGCTCTTGAGGATGCCGCCGTTTTTGAGCGCCAGCAAAATCTGCTCCAGAAACTTCTCCGGAATATTGGTGCGGGACGCGATGACGGAAATTTGCAGCAGTTCGGGATTAGGCATGCGGTTGCTGACGCCAAATTCGATCAGCGCGCGCACGGCGTATTCGCCTTTTTTGGAGAGACGCATAGGAAAAGTGGGGATCGTGGGAAGGAGACGAGCGGAGTCTGAGCAAGTTGTAAGTACAACGCAACGGCTGGCTTACGTGCGGCAAGGCGGGTGTGGACCAGATCGCCTGAAAAAGGGTAAGGAGGATTCCCCTCAACTCTAGTAGACTTTATAGTAAATGCAAGCCGTTTAGTCGACTTTTCCACCCGGCCCTCGCAGGCGATAACGTGCTGGACGCAATCCCCTTTGCCGGGTTTGATAGTCGCATGGTCCCCGCCGAATCCTCCACCACGCCGCCCACTGCCGCCCCGGCTGCCGACGCTCACCACCACGAGAACTCCGATGCCGGGCTGCGCGACGTTATCCGCGCCGGCGCCGCCAAACTGGGCGATCTGGCCGAGCGCATTTTCGACGACGCCACCGAGGACGCCCGCCCGATGCGCCGCCTGCTGGCCGTGATGGCCCGCCTGCGCGCCCCAGGCGGCTGCCCGTGGGACCGCGAGCAAACGCATGAGACTCTGCGCCAGCAACTTGTGGAGGAAGTGTATGAGCTGCTGGAGGCCATCCAAAACCGTGACGACAAGGAGCTGAAGGAGGAGCTGGGCGACGTATTGCTGCATGTCGTCTTTCACAGCCACATCGCGCGCGAGGAGAACCGCTTTACCTTTGCCGACGTGCTTAAGACGCTGGTAGACAAGCTGATACGTCGCCACCCGCACGTCTTTGGCGATGTCCGCGCCGATAACTCCGAGGCCGTGCTCGTCAACTGGAACGCCATCAAAGCCGCCGAAAAGCCCGAGCGCACCAGCGCCCTGGACGGCGTGCCCGCCTCCCTCCCCGCCCTCATGCGCGCCGCCGCCATCCAGAAAAAAGCCGCGCGCGTCGGCTTCGACTGGCCGGAGACCGACCTGGAAGGGCCCAAAGCCAAAGTGCGCGAGGAGCTGGAGGAATTTGAGCGCGAGCTGCCCATGCTAACCGCCACAGTGGCAGATACTTCCGCCCACGCCGGCGACTCTCCCGAAGCCGCCGCGGCCGCCGCCGCCGCCCGCGACCGCGCCGAAGACGAGCTCGGCGACGTCCTCTTCGCCATCGTCAACTGGTCCCGCCACCTTAAGCTGGACACCGAAGAAGCCCTCAACCGCGCCACCACCAAATTCTCCCGCCGCTTCCGCCAGATGGAAGCCGAGCTGTCCGCCCAGGGCCGCACCCCCGCCCAATGCGAGCTCGCGGAGCTGGACGCGCTGTGGAACGCCGTGAAGCGGAAGGAGAAGGGGAAGGCATTGCCTGACGCACAATCTGACTCGCTTTCCGACGCATAACCCTTTGCTGCTGAAACCATTTACGCAGCCTGCTGGCGGCGGGCCAGCTACTTTGCGGAACTACCCGGCGTGGCTGCCGCCGCCGCCGGCGGTAAGTGCTTGCGGATGAACGCCCAGGCGGCGATGGCGGCGGCGGGGGAGAGGTCGTGGCCGGTATCCGGGTTGACGATGAGGGTGCTGGAGGCGCCGGCGTCGCGCAGGGCTTTGTCGAAGAGGCGGCCCTGCTCGGCGGGCACAAGCGGGTCCTTGCCGCCGTAGAGGTTGAGGATTGGGGGGATGGCGGCGCCTGGCTTGACGTAATGGACGGGGCTGGCCGCGTCGGCCCTGGCGCGGTTATCCTTGATGGGGCCGCCGATGAGTTTGTCCGCCATGTACTGCACGTCCTTGTTACTGTAATCCGCATACCAGAAGATATCGGTGGGGCCGACGGCGTTGACGACAAGATCGACGGCGCTGGACTGGTCGAGGTTCTCGCCGACGTCGAAAGTGCGGATAGTGCCCGTAACCCCCAGCAGCGCAACAAGATGCCCGCCCGCGGAAGCGCCGACGGCGCCGATGCGTTTTGTGTTGAGCCCCAGCTCTTTGGCATGAGCGCGGATGTAGCGGATGGCCGCTTTACAGTCCTGCAACTGCGCGGGGAAAGTGTGGACTTCCGGCTCGCCCTTGTTGCTTTTGCCGTCCTTGCTGTTGGTGCTGAAGGAGTAGCGATAGTTGATGCTGACGACCGAGTAGCCCTGCGCCATCAACCCCAGCAACGGGCACCGCTCCTTGCTGCCGCCCAGCCAGCCGCCGCCGTGGATCCACACCAGCACGGGCGCGTCGGGGTTGGGGTGGGCATAAACGTCCATCTGCTGCCGCACGCCGCCGCCGGGCACGTAGGCGACGTTGAGGGTGGTGCGGGTGCCGTTGGGCACGGCCTCCGGCTTGGCCAGGCAGGCCGGAATGATGCATACAATAAGGGCGGTGAGTATCGCAAACGCGCCGGCAAGCGCATAACGGAGTAAGGGGGATGATGGCATGGCGCAGAAAGGTAGGTTACCGGGACGCAGACGCTTGCAAATGCTTGTGATCCAAACACTTGCTTTGCAATAGGTCCTTAGTCGCTCAGGTTCTTGGTGAAGAACGCCGTCACCATCGGCCCCACGCGGCGGGCGGGCAGCTGGTGCTCGGCCTTGAAGACTTGCAGCGTTACGGGAACGCCCGCGGCCTTCAACACACGCTCCAGGTTCTCGCCGTGCGTGGGGGAAACAAGCGGGTCGCGCTCGCCGTACAGCAGCAGAAAGGGCGGGGCGGTGCCTTTGGCGTAAGTAACTGCGCTGGCGGCCTTTGCCTTGTCCTGGCTATCCTGCACGGTGCCGCCGATCAGCAGCGAGAGGGGATCGTTGGGCGCGCTTTTGCGGTAGAGCGTCAGGTCGGTCGGGCCGGACATGACGACAACGGCCTGCACTTCGCTCGACTCGGTGAGGTACTCGCCCACATCCAGCCCGGGCGCGCCGCTGGTGGTGCCGACGAGCGCCACGATGTGGCCGCCGGCCGATTGCCCGGCCAGGCCGATGTTTTGCGTGACGAGACCCAGTGCGGTGGCGTTGGCGCGCAGGTAGCGAATGGCCGCCTTAACATCTTGCACCTGAGCGGGATACGGGTCCGTGGTAACGTAGCGGTAGTTGACGCTGGCGATCGAAAATCCTTTGCTTAGCAGCGGCAAAATGGGGGGATTTTTTTTGTCGCCCTGCGTCCAGGAGCCGCCGTGCACCCAAATGAGCAGCGCTTTGGCTTTGGGGTTGGCGTAGACGTCGAGCGTCTGGCGCTCCGTGCCGCCCCGCACGTAGGGGATGTTGCGCGTAATGCGCACATCCTTGGGGATCGGCTGGCCGGAGTACTGCGCCAGGGCGCGCAACTGGCCCGCACAGGTAAGGAGCGTGGCGGCCACGATGGCTACCGCAATGCGGAACAGCTTGATGTGCAGGAGCTTGGAGGGATTCATGACGTAAGATCAATACGGGGGACGTCGCGCCAGAAACGAGAGGGAAGGACGGGGATGTTTAACCACGGATCACCCGGAAACGGAAGGGGAAAGGAAACCTCGGCGGGAAATTGTCGTATCCCTTTCTGCTTCTGTGTGATCCGTACGATCCGTGCAATCCGCGGTTAAAGGCTTCTCCCCTTACGGCAGTGCAGGCAGGTGCACGGAGTAGAGGCTGTTGCGTGCGGTGATGAAAAGCGTTTTCCCGTCGTCGCCGCCGAAATTGCAGTTGGCGGGGGATTCCGGCACGAGGATGATCCGGTCCTCGGTACCGTCCGCGCCCACCACGGCAATGCCGTTGCCTACGGTAATGTAGAGGGTGCCGGCTTTGTCGCATTTAAAGCCGTCCGGCACCCCTTCCTTTACTTTGTAGAACAGGGCGCCGTCGCTTAAGGTCTTGTCGGCGTTGACTTTAAAGCGGCGAATGTGGGCGGGTTTGCCGCTGTCGCCCACGTAAAGCCAGGTTTCGTCCGGGGAGAAACAGAGGCCGTTGGGCTGATCGAAGTCGCTGGCCATCAGGGTGATAGCTCCGGTCCGGGGCTCCAGCCGGTAGACGGCGCGCACGGGTTGCTCCGCGGGGCGTTTGCCCATGCCGTAGGTGGGGTCGGTGAACCACACGGCGCCGTCCTTCGCCACCACGATGTCGTTGGGGCTGTTGAACTTACCGCCGTTGAACTCGCCGGCGATGATGGTGCGTTCCGCCGCGCCCTCCACCGGGCTGCCGGCCGTTACCACGCGGGTGCCATGGTGGCAGGCGAGCAGGCGCCCGGCGCCGTCGAGGGTCATGCCGTTGGAGTTATCGCTGGGCGTGCGCCAGGGTGAGGCGCTTTTGGTAGCGGGATCCCACTTATGAATGGTGTTGCCGGGGATGTCCGAAAAGAGCAGGTACCCGCCCGAAGTCGTTGCGCCACCGGCCTTTGCGACATCGGCGGGGATCCACACAGGGCCCTCGACAAACTTGTAGCCCGTGGAAAGTTTGACGACGACGTCGGTGGTGGACGACGGAACGGGATCGGCGCTGGTGCTCATGACAGAAAGCATGAAGCCAAATGCGACGCATGCAAGCAATTGTGCGAGAGGAACGGTACGAAAAAGCGCGGCCATCAGCCCCTCAGCAGAGCAAGCTTTGGCAACGATAGCAAGCAATTGCGTCGGGGCCGGGGTGGAGGCGATTCGACTGAAGCCAAACCGCTGGGTCCCGCCTTTCCTCAATCCCCCCTTCCCCCCTCTTTGCGTCCTTCGCGCCCTCCGCGCAAGAATACGCTGCGTATCGCCATACA
This sequence comes from Verrucomicrobia bacterium LW23, assembly GCA_003054695.1. Taxonomy (GTDB): domain Bacteria; phylum Verrucomicrobiota; class Verrucomicrobiia; order Methylacidiphilales; family UBA1321; genus LW23. The sequence goes on along the minus strand of QAZA01000056.1, from coordinate 288,741 downwards.
TTATAGTGCGGCATTCCCCACTGGCTCGTTAGCGCAAAGGGCGCGAAGGGCGCAAAGAACGCGAAGGGGGGAAGGGACGGAAGGAGATAATAAACAAGGATTTAACGCTACTCCCGACGCTCCTCTCTTTGATGCTTTTGCGCTATTCCTGGTTTTCCCGCTTCTTACAGCGCGCCGTAGCGGCGTTGGCGGGAGGCGAAATCTTGCAGGGCGGCGACGAGGTGCTCGCGGCGGAAGTCGGGCCAGAGGGTGGTGGTCACGTGGATCTCCGTGTAGCTGAGCTGCCAGAGCAGAAAGTTGCTCAGGCGCATCTCGCCGCTGGTGCGGATGAGCAGATCGGGGTCCGGGTACGCGGCGGTGTAGAGGTGGTTTTCCAGCACGGCGTCGGTGATGGCCTCGGGCTCCATCAGGCCGGCTCGCACGTCGGCGGCGATGCTGCGCACGGCCTCCATAATCTCCACGCGGCCGCTGTAGGAGAGTGCGAGGATGAGGGTGAGGCCCGTGTTGGCGGCAGTAGCGGAGATGGAATTGTTGAGCGTAGAGCGTACGGAGTCCGGCAGATCCGAGAGGCGACCGATGGCTTGCAGGCGAACGTTGTTGCTCATCAGCTCTGCAAGTTCCCCGCGCAGAAACTCCTCCAGCAGAAGCATTAGCGCGGCGGTTTCGGCACGCGGGCGGCGCCAGTTTTCCACGGAGAACGCGTAGAGGGTGAGGTAGCGCACACCCAGCTCGCCGGCGGCGCGCACGCAATCGCGCACGGCATCCACGCCATTGCGGTGGCCGGCCACGCGCAGCAACCCGCGGCGACGCGCCCAGCGACCGTTGCCGTCCATAATAATCGCCACGTGCTCGGGCACCACGGTCAGGGACTCCGCTTTGGCGGCGCTGGTAAGCGGCCGGGGCTCGGCGGGGGCGTCGGTTGTCGCGGGGGTGCGGAGGGGTGCGGTACGCGGGGTCTGGGCGGCGGGCTCGGGCAGCGTGGAGGCGGCGCCATTATGTAAGGCGTTGCCGTTGCCGTGGTTGCGGGGGGATCTGCTCATGGTCTCGGGACGTGGCGTACGAAGGGCCGGCAAGCCGGCGATAGCGCACTGAGAGGGGGAGAATACGCGATCCAGCGAAATGGGCAACACTTGGCGCAGCAAATCTACGGTTGACTCGGAGAAATAGTGTGGCGTCGTCGATTTGCCGGCGTTAGCAGCAACGGTGGCGATGGAGTCTGTCGCGGGCGCCAGGCCTGTCGGGCGGTGGTGGAGATCGCCGGCCGCGGGGGGAGGCTCCCCGGCACCGGGCTCGGCGGAGTCGGGGTGGGGTGCGTGGGGATGGAACTCGTGCATGGGGAGGATGCTATCGCAGAAACTTTGCGTTGCAAAGTATATTCTTCCGAGCCCTTTCTTTTTTTTGTCACCATTCTTCGCTTTTCACTCGCTAAGCCAGGTCGATACGTCCCGCCGCTATCCCCGCCCGCGCAGCGTCTCGTCCGCGGGGTACATGAATTCGCGCAGGTAACGCTCCGCCCACTCGCGCGCAAAGGTTTTGGTAAGAAACGGCCGGCCGGGAGTATGCTGCACGTGGTGACGCTGGTAGGCGGCCAGGTACACCGCACCCAGGGCCGATTCTTCGCCGCCGGACTCATCTCGCGCCAGAAACTCCGAGCGCCACACGGCCAGGTAGTGGTGAAAGGCCGTGGTGAGCAGCCGCATGTCGGAGGCGATGCCCGCGTACTCGTGGCACGTGGGGCGGCTGTAAAGGCACGCGGGGGTAAAGTGCATAAGCGCCCACTCGGGCAGCTCGCCGCCCGGGGCCAGGGCGGCGCGGATGTCCGCGGAAACGTCGCCAAGCGCGTCGACTACCTCATGCGTCAGTTTGTCGCCCGGGCCGCCCGGGGTGGCGCCGGCGGCGGGTTGCAGGTCCACCACAGCCACCCGCGGTTTGCCGCCAAAGGCGATGTATTCCAGCGCAAACACCGGCACGCGCAGCGGGTTGCCGGGGTAAATCATCATGTTCAATATTTCCGCGCGCGGCCCAGTAATGTGTGCCGCACTGCATCGCGCGCCTCGCTGCGGGTGCACGGCGGCAAAGGAGCGCAGCTGGGTTCCGCCGGCCGCCGCGGGTGTAGGTGTCACGACAGCGTCCGAGCCACCGGCCGTGGCCGCGCAGGGGCGTCGCGCCGCCCATTCCGCCGGCAGGGCAAGCTCCACAAAGCCTTCATGCGCAAGCTCTTGCTTAGCTGCCTGAAGGATGTGGGAAAAGAGGGATGGCGCTTCGCTCGTCACAACACAAGGTAATGTATCAGATCCTTGGAAAGTGTGCCGTTTTAAAATTGCCTTATGCGGCGGGACGTGCAAGCTTTACCCCTTGCGTACGGCAGCCGCCACCGCCCTTACAGGTGGTTTCCGCCCGCGCGCCTCCCTCTCACCCTTCCCTTTTTATCCCCTGATCCTCCTCGTATGTTCGGAATCGACCTTCTGGGCTCCGCCAAAACCGTGGCCCTGCGCACTTTTGCCTCGTCCTACATCGCACCCTACGGGCAGCTCGACAAGCTGGAGGCGGACTGGAAGCAGCGCAATATTACCATCGTCGTTTCCCTGAAAGGCGAGACGTCTCCCATCACTGTGGAGATCAAGAAGTTTGAGGTGGTGGACCGCGACGGCCGCACGTTTGTGGAGATTTCGGACGTCAGCGTGTCGCGCACCTGGTGCCATCAGCTGGCGCAGGATCTCAAGCCTTACCCGCCCATCAAGCTGCCCGCGTCGGTGGCGCCGTACGTCAAAAAGCTGCTGTAAGTGCCTTATTAGACGTGATTGACGCGACTGGCGCAAAGTGCGCAACCCGATGCTGCGGCAACCGCGCGCCCGGCCTGTCTCTTTTTCCTTTTCCCTTCCCTAACGTAATTCTCTCCTATGAATCTGGATTCCTCCACCGTCGTTGAGTTTGTGCGCGGCTACGTCAGCCGCTACGGCACGCTGAACAAGTTCGAGATCGACCGCGACAACAAGAGCCTGATCATCGACGTAACCCTTAATGGCGAGGACAACGACATCCACGTCCACATTAAAAAGTACGAGGTGGTGGAAACCAACGGCAAGCTCTCCATCCTTATCCACGACGTCGAGACCTCCCGCGAGTGGGTAAACAAGCTGGCCGAGAACAAGAAGTTCCATCGCCCCATCCCCGTGCCGGAGAAGTACGCGCAGACCGTGCGCAACCTGCTCTGATCACCCCGACTACGCGCACGCCCGCCCCCACGGATACGGATGACGGTTATTGGGATATTCCTGCTGCTGCTCTTTTTGTGGGCGGTGCTGCAGCCGTGGGTGCCGAGCAATTTTGTTTCGGTCGCCGCGCTTTTTGCCATTTGCCTGTTTGGCACGGTGTATAGCGAGGCGCAGATCCTCCTGCGCATCTCCGGCCACCTGCAAACGTACGCCTACGACGAAACGCCCGCGCGCGTCATCAGCAGCACAGACGGCCGCGTGGCCGGTGGCGGCAGCGCCGGGGGCCTCTCCCTGGCCCCGGCGGTAACCTACAGCTACCAGTGGGGCGGCCGCGAATTTACATCCGACGTGATTCGCAAAGGCGGCTACGGCTCCCTGGAGAGCGCGGGGGAAATCATCGCGTTTATTGCCGGATTGCCCGCGGGCGCCGAAACGCGCGCCTACGTTAACCCGCGGCGGCCGGAGGAGGCCGTGCTGCTGCGCGGCGTGCCGGCCGTGGAGTACTTCCTGCTCTTCGCCACTCTGCCGCTGGCGCTGTTTACGGTGATGAGCGGCGCCTGGGTGCTGCGTGCCTGGCGCGAGAAATCGCACCCCACGCAAACCGCCGGGCTTACCCTGCGCGGCACCACGGAGGCGGCCACGAGCGGTGCCTTCTCCCTGGACATGCCGCCTCGCCAGCCGCTGTGGGCGGACTACTGCCGCTTTGCCGCATTCGCCTCCGTGCCCGCCATTATTGTATGCGGCGCCTCCATGATGTTTGGGCCGATCGAGCCCTCGCTTATCGCCAAAGCGCTGATCTTTACCGTGGTGCTCGCCGCCGGCCTGACGATTTGGCGCGCAACAACTTACGCCAGCGGCCGCTATAACATGGAGTTCCGCCCCGCAACAACGGAGCCTGCCGCCGCGGGCGGGGATGCGAGCGGCGAAGGCACCCTGCTTGTACCCACGCGGGCCCGCGCCGCGCAGCGCAACGTGTTGCCGTTGACTCAGTGCGAGTCGATCCGAGTGACCGTGCTGGAGCGCGACCCCGACGCCGCCAATGCCGTGCGCCGCAAACGCGCCCGTGCCATCGCCGAGGCCGCCGCCGGAACTTCCAGGCCCGGCAAAGCCGCAAAAGGCGCCGCGGCCGCGGCAACCGCCCGGAAAACTCCCACCCAGTATCCGCCGCTGGGCCAGGATCCCGAGATTCCCTGCAACTACCGCCTGGAAATCGTCGAAAAAAGCGCTCCCGGCGCCGACGACGACGAGCGCAACCGCACCCTCGTTGCCGAGCTCGAAGACCGCGACTCCGCCCTGCGCTTTGCCGACTGGCTGGCCCGCCGTCTTGGCCTGCGGCGCGAGGGGCTGACGTAGGCGGCCATGGGAGTCCGGCGCAAATGGAAGCACCGTCCCCTGCCCCACATTTATGCTATTGTGCGGCAATGAGGCAGCCGCTAAGTTGATCGGCACTTAATCAATGTCACACCTCTTTCGATGCCTCATGTCGGGCGGAGCGGCGGCCTCTGGCTTCGTCTCCCGCTTTAGTTTGTGGCGCGGTTTTGCGGCAGTGGCGCTGGCGCTGACCCTGGCGCTTGCGCTCATGCCTGCGGCCCATCTTCGCGCGCAGCACGCCTTGGGCGAGGGCAATGTCGCGGCGCCGCCCCCTGGCTCGGTGCCCTCGCCGGCGCTGGCGGAGCCATCGGCCGCGCCGCCCGGCGCAGAACCGGCGCCCTCACCCGCGGGCGAGCCGGCGCCCGCCCCTGCCGCCCCGCAACCCGCTGCGCCTCAGTCGGCAGCGCCAGCGCCCGCGCGCGGGGCGGGCGGCGCGCTGCGCGTTCTGGCGCCGGCGGAGCACATGCCGGCGTGGTTGCGCACGCAGATTCAGGCGCGCACCGGCGCCGCCGTTACGCTGGACGCCTATAAGACGGACGGCGAAGCGCTGCAAAAGGCGGCCCAGTCCAACCCTCCTTACGATCTCATTGCCGTCTCCGACCGCGTGGCGGCGGAGCTGGTAAAGCAGCGCAAGCTTAGCACCGTAACCTGGCCCGTTAACAAGGATACCGTGTACGCCCGCTATCGCGGCCACTACTTCGATCAGGACAACCACATGACCCTGGCCTATGCCATGTCGATGAGCGGCTACGCGTACAAGATCAGCGATTTCCCCAAGCCGCCCGGCGGCTGGCAGGACGTGCTCGGCGGCGACCTCGCCGGCGTGTCGTGGAAGCAGGATCAGGCCTGGCGCCGCACGCTCCTGGCCGTCGCCGGCCAGCAAGCCGCCCCCGGCGACGCCCGCCTGACCGCAGCGCCCGCCACCACCGGCCGCCTTGTGGTGGATTCCGTGCCCGAGCTGTGCCGCCGCTTTGGCGCGGACAGCCGTAACTGGAAGATTGTACTGCCTGGCAGCGGCTCGGTCATCACCCTGTACCAGGTGGCCATCCCCGTCGGCGCCCCCCGCCCGCGCGAGGCACTGGCGGCCGTGCAGGTGCTATTTACGCCGCAGGTGATGGCAAAGCTGAGCACCGAAACGCTCACCGCCGTAACCATGCCCGCCGCCTACAAAATGCTGCCCCCGCAGTACGCCACGCACCCCCTGCTCTACCCCAGCCAGAACGCCATGGATAACAGCGTGTTTGTGAAGATGACGCGCTGAAGGAACCCAAACCTGACTGAAGGAAAGGTTTAAGGTTTGCAAATTATTGCATACTGCGTCAACAGCTTGCATGGATCGGCAAAAACTGCCCTGCGGAACAGGAATCTTAGTAGTGTGAAGTAGTGCGTGCGGCGGGAAGGGGATTTTTTTGCAGGGCAAGCCGTTTAAACCCATGGGGATGAGAAACAAAAGATGGTGAACGCTTAAACGGTTAATCAGTGAGGAAGTGTCCCACAACATGCGAATAACCAGCAGGATACGCGACAACCGTACAATAATTTGCGCCAATGCTTTCGCTTCCGCCGTAACCTATTTTCCATCATATTGTTACGAAGTAGCCCCGACCCGCTGATTATCCTTGAATTTACGCCGCCAAACCGCCAGATTGATAGTGCTGTGTATCAACGCAGGGATAAGGGCAGTCGCTGCACGGCTTACGGGTTTCACCCGATTTCCATACGATTCACCGCTCTCGCACTCTTCGCAACAACTCCCCTCCAAGCAGGCACAACCTGCCGGCTGGTTAGCGCGCCTTGCCGGCCGCCGCCCGGCACGATGAGGGAAGAAAATGCCGGGTAGTGCGTGACATGCCCAAACCAACGCACGCACGATTCGCCCCCCCACGCCGGGCGCATCGCGCGTTCGCAACCTTCGGCAGCTCTAGGAGATCCACGGTCGGTACCCCAAGCCTTCCCCTTCCCCTCCCGCCCTCTCGGATTGAACTCAAACCCGCAACTGTAGACTCGAGTGACCCACATGGAGCAGCCCCTCGATCCCGATCTCCAATCCGCCTACGTCCTTGTCGACGGCGTCACCCTCTATGAGGTGTTGCCCAACTCGACAGTGTCCATCGGGCGACTGGAGACCAATACCATCGTGATCGACGATTACAAGGTTAGCCGCGAACATTGTATTTTGCGTTTTACCGGCTTTCAATTCGTACTGATTGACCTGGCCAGCACCCACGGCACGCTTTACAACGGCGAGCCCATTGTGCAACAGGTGCTGGACTTTGGCGACACGTTCAACATCGTAAGCCACGCCTTCCAGATGTTGCAAAACCGGCCGCAGGATGTCACGCCGCACGACAGCGTCGTCCTCGCCGCCCCCTCCGTACGCCGCCTCGATCGCCGCGTCAAATTCTTCGGCGGCCTTAACGAGTTTTGCCTCATCACGCTGGTGCAGTTCCTTTACCAGGAAAAGCAAACCGGCCTGCTGATGCTGGAGGAAGGCCAGCAACCCGGCCCCCGCATCTACTTTAAGGAAGGCGAAATTATCCACGTGGCCGACGACGAGAACCTTGGCGAACTGCTGACGCGCCAAAGCCACGAGCAAAGCCTCTTCTTCTACTTCCACAACGAGACGGAGTTCCCCGCCCGCACCATCCACGAGTCCACACCCAATTACCTGATGGAAATGGTGCATAAACAGGACGTGCGTGTCTCCAACAAGCTGCCCAGCACGGGCCCTCTTGTACCGCCGCCCCACCGCATGCCGTACAGCGCCGCCAGCACCGGCGTTATGCCGCGCGTACGCCGCTGATTGCCGGGCGGGCACTGACTACTGACCGCCAGGAGGTCTCAGCGCCACGTGCCGCTCGCCCGGTTAGGATTGCGTCGATCCGGAACGCGGGCTTTCTTTTACCTATGCCATCCAACTACACTATAGCAAAGGCACTCGGGCGTATCTCCTACTACAAGCAGCTTTGTGGTACCGACCCGCACCACTTTGCGGAGGGCGCGATGCTGGCCCAGGGCCTCGCCGGCGCCCGGCTGGATGACATCCACGCGAATAACCCGGCCCGATTAAAGGAGATTTTTAACGAGGCCGACGACGAGTTTTTTCAGGCGCTTGCGGAGATCATCGCCGGCAAGGAGGATCTCACCGCTCTGCAGGGCGGCGAGATTCCGCTTAGCCTCCTGGACGTTACCGAGATCAAAGGCCTTGGCGCCAAATCCGTGCGCCGCCTGTACACGGAGCTTGGCGTGACCGATCTGCCCAGCCTCAAAGCAAAAGTGGACGACGGCTCGCTCGTCAAACTGAAAGGCTTCGGCCCCAGCACTGTAGAGAAAATCAACGCCCATCTGGCCGCGCTGGAGAAGAAGAAAGAGAAGGCGGAGAAAAAGAAAAAGTAAGGCCGGCCCGCTCCCTCCGCGGCTCAGCCGGCTAAGCTTCCTTGCACTCCGGCCGCCGGGGTGCTTCCTTATGCGGAATGACCCCTGACCTTGCAGAGCCCGGCGATGCGTCGGCGCCCCCCCTTTCGGCAGTGCCGGCGTCCGCCTCACCGTCAGGGCCGCCCGCCGCCCCTCCGGCGCTGACGCCGCTGGTGCTTCTGGTCGGCTTTCTCGGCGCAGGCAAAACGTCGTTTCTGCGCGCGCTGATACCCCTGCTGGGAGAACGCGGTTTGTCCGTCTCGGTCATCATCCACGACTACCAGAACGCCGGCATCGACGCCTCGCTCATCGCAGGCCTGACGCAGCTGGTCAACGCCGTCTCCGGCAGCTGCGTGTGCTGCGGCGCGCGCGAGGAGCTGCTGGATACGCTCTACACCACCGAGGTGAAAGCGCCAGGCGTCATGCTCATCGAAACAAACGGAACCACCGAGCCCGACGATATCATCGAGATCCTGGCGCTGGACCCCCGCGCGCGCCCCTACAGCCTGCCCGTGCAGCTGAGCGTTGTCGACGCCAAGCGCTGGCAGAAACGCTTCTGGAGCAACGCGTTAGAGCGCGAGCAGCTGCGCACGGCAACGCACATCCACACCGGCTGGCTGGACAAAACCACCGACGCCCGCGCGGCCGAAGTGCGCGCGCACATCGCCACGCTCAACCCGGGCGCCTCGCCCGTCACGCCGGAAAGCTTCGCGGATTTCCTCGCCGCCGTGGCCTTGGGGCGCCAGGCCATCGCCGCATCAGCGCCTGCCGCCACCGCGCGAGGCACTCGCCCCGCCGGCGTCCCCCATGCCTTCGCCTGCGTGGAGCTCCGCCTGCCCGCGCAGCTCGATCGCACCGCTCTGGAAGCCTGGCTGCGGGGCCTGCCCAGGGATATCGTCCGCGCCAAAGGGGCGGTGCGCCTCAGCGACCGCCCCGGCTGGATCGTCTTCCAGAAAGTGGAAGGCAGCGCCGACGTGATGTTCATCCCCCTCCCCCAGGCCCCGCGCACCGGCCCGTCGATGATCCTCATCGGCCCCGCGCTGGATGGCGAAGCCCTTGCCGCCTCCGCCCGCGCCGCGCTCGGCACGGACCGCATTGTCGTTGCGCCGCGTGTGCACGGGTAGGCGGCGACGGGGGCACCCTCTGCGCCCTCCCTACATCTCATCCTCCGCCTCGCCAAGCTCCCGCGGCTGTATAACCTGTTCCGCCTCTGCGTCTTCCATCTCAAGCTCGCGATAGTAATCCTGCAGATGGACCGGGGGCAGTGGCGAAACGGCGGGAAGCCGCGACTCACCGCGGATAAAATCCTGAACCACAACGGCTTGCGACTCCATCCGCACATGCAGTGCACCCGTTTCATCCTGGTAGCGAACGGGCACCATCCGCCGGCCCGCGCCAGGCGCTTCCAGGCGAAAAAGATGGCCCTCCGAGGCCGGTCGCAGCACCTCCTTCACGCCCATCGCCTCCAGCCACTCCTGCTGCAGCTGCGCGTTGGCGGGGTTCCATGCCTGGATCAGCACATCGCACCGCACCTCAGGGTGGCGCGCCAGAATCTCCGCCTGCACCTCCGGCGCCACCCGCCCGGCCCACAGCACACGCGTCTCCTTGTACTCCAGCAACAAAACAAGGCCGCGGTTTTCCGCGCGGGGCGACGTTACCGGCTTCTGCCCCGCCACGGGAAAGCGGTAGCCCGGCACCCACCCAGGTATCTCCGGCGCAATAACTTGCGGGGAAAGCACTGTGATCCGGAAATCCTCATCAAACACAAAAACGTCGCGCCGCCAGGAGCGCAACCGCATCGCTCCGGCCCCCTTCTCCGCCACATCGCCCGCCGGCCCGGGGGCTCCCGCAAACGCCGCCGCAACCTGTCCGCGGCGTCCCGTCCACAAGCCAAACGACTCTCGAGACATCTTGTTTCGCAGCTTGATGGGCAACCAGGGCAGCAGCGCCGGGTCCAAGGCATAACCTCTTGCCTCGCAGGACTTAAGGAATCCCGCATAAAAGGGCGATCTCGTACCGCCGGGCGGCACGATCCAGGTGCCCGGGGCAAACTCGCCGGCGGTGAGCAAAGCCTCGGCCGCACCGCACTGCTTTTGCGTAAGCTCCGTGCTCACAACCACATCCAACGCATTCACCCCCCAGGCCCGCAATGCGGGAGATGCGACACCGTGCCACGCTGCGTTACGGCCCGGGTTGATCAGCCACGTACGCCCGCGGTAGTACAAGATGGCGCTCCCGCCAGTCCCCGGCCCCGTATCCATCAGCAGCACATGCGGTTGCGTCGAAAACCACGACGGCGCTCCCAGCCCTGCCACGTTGAGACTCCCCCCCGGCACCGCTGCAAAAAACTGCACGGTTGCGATGAGACACGTGCACAAAAGAAGATTCACCTGGTTCAGCCACATCGCCACCGTAAGGCTGAGCAAGGAGACACAAACCGCTATTGTACCCGTTGTCACAATAAAACCCGCCAACATTACGACCGGGACGTTTGCCAGCAACGCGATCAGCGAAATCTGATGGAAGTGCCACATCATCAACGGCAAAGACCCCACCCACGCCGCCACGCTTGCCGCCAGCATCAGCGCCATTCCATTCAGCGCCGCCCTCCCCCACGCCTGTGGCGAGCCCAGGTTATCGATCAGCATCACGTTCGGATCGTGCCACGGCCGAGGGATACGGCGATAGAGAGGAGGCGACAACACAATAATGGCCAGCACAACCGCAAAGGAAAGCTGGAAACCTATATCCACCAACGCGTTAGGATCGCCCAAAAGAAAGACAAGCATGGCCGCGGCCCAGGTATTCAGCGCCGAAACCGGCAACGCATACGTGTAGGCAACCAGGATAACACAGGCCATCACCATCGCCCGCACCACGCTCGCCTCAAACCCGGTCATCGCGCAATACGCCACCACCAGGGGGATGCACACGACCGACCACCGATAGGTGTTAAAGCGCAGCAGCCACAACAGAGCTATCGCCACGGTCGCCACCATCATCACATTCTGCCCGCTTACCGCAAACACATGGTACGTGCCCGTGCGCCTAAATGCTTGAGAGAGAAAGGGATCCTCCAGCGACGACGTACCCAGTACCATACCGCTCAGCAGGTCGGCGATGTCGGGCCGCTGTTCCAGGCCCAGCGTCAGGCGCCGGCGCGTCTCCTCGCGGGCGGCCTCGCACCATGCTGTGGTTGAGGAGAGCCAGGAGCGGCCCTCCAGATGCGCCGGCTTGCACGCCTCGGCGTTGCCGCGGAAAATCCATGCGATGCCCTGATTGCGAAGCCACGCCGCCTCGTCCATCTCGCCGGGATTGCGCGGGCGCCGGGGCTCCGCCAGGGGGCCGGTCAGCCGGATGACATCGCCACGCGCCCACGGCGCCGCGCCGCCTGCCGGGGCGGCCGGATCTAGCCGCTCCACAAGTCGCACATACACAAGGCCATGCATCGGCTGCGGCTTTGCTGTGGTCGTACCCGTCCAGTCCGCACGCTCCACATAAACACCAAACGCAGCCGTTCGCACACGCGTGCCTCCTGAGCGCACCTCTCCCGAGCGCACGCGGGTAACGATGGTGCCCGTCCACGAGGCGCTTCCATGCATGGCGCGGTCCATGGACAAGTTTGCAATGTTTTGCCTGTCAAGGGTTTGCAAGGACGCCAGCAGGGCGGTATGGGCCGATCCTGCGCACGCGACAAAAAGCAGAAAGCACGGCATCGTCAACGCCACCGCATGGGGGATGCCCCACGTAACGGAAGCGCCGTACGCCGCCGAAGGAGTCTCACCTTCACCTGCCGACGCCACCCGCCCTGAGCGCAACCACCACAGCCCAAAGGAGATAAGCGCCGCCACCACCCATGGGATCGCGCCCGCCGGCCCCGATGCGCCCGCACGCGCGGCAATCGCCACGCCTACCCCGGTGGCAAATGCCACGGCGGTGAGAAATAGCGGCGCAGGCAGCGGCTGCATCGGCGCGATTGTGCGCAGAATTCCCACCCGCGCGCGACAGCAAATCGCAAACTCCCGCGCGCATCTTCCGTCACCCTCATTCCGCCGCTTGATTTTATGGCGAAGTTGACGTTTGCTATTAGCGACATGCTTACACGTTTCTGGATGCAAAATTCCCTCTCGCGCCCCCTGATGCCGCGTCTGGCCCACTTGAGCGCATTTGCTGCGCTACTTGTTGCAGCCGCAATGGTTTGCGCCGCCACATCGCTCCGCGCCCAAACCAACGCCGCCCCGGAGCCCTCCCCGGGCCCCACCGCCTCGGCCGCCGAGCAGCAAGACCTCGTGCGCCGGTGGTTTTCGGCCGCCGCCACGCTCGATTTCCCCACCCTTGCCGGCTTGAGCGACAAGGCCGCCGCCGACAAATTCCGCCTCCTCTCCACCAGCGCGCCCGATCTCGCTAAGGTACGTGCCACCAACGAGTTCCAGGAACTGAAGAAGCGTGTAGACGCGCTGATTCCCGAAGTCCTGGTGATCGGCGACGTATCGGGCCCGAGCGAAAATCAGGCCTCCATCCCCGTTACTCTCAAAGAAGATAAACTCTCGCAATGGGTTGAGCTCCGCGAACTTATCTCCGCCTACGTGCAGGAGTACACGCTGGCAAAAGAGGCCAACCGCACGGCTCAAAGCCTCGACGATCTGGCCAGGCGCGCGAAAGACCGCGACCCCAACTACGATCGCAATCTCAAAGATAGCGTGGAGAACCTGCTGGAGCAAAACCGCCAGGCCCCGCGCGCATGGCTGGCGCTCGAACAGGGGAGCTGGAAAGTGAACCTTACGCGCATGGAAAAGGAATCCCGCGAGGCCGCCGGCGCGGCAGCCGCCAAGTGAAGCAGCGCCCAGGCGTCCCCGCGCATTCATTCCCCGTACATGCTTGACTTGCAATCACTTGCGCGGCTGGTGGCGCTGCACGGCGATGCCCTTGACGCCCCCGTGCGCGCCTTTGAGCTCGGCGGCACACACTTCCGCCCAGGTGCCGAAACGCACCTCATGGGCGTCGTCAACCTCAGCGCCGACAGCTGGTACCGCGAGAGCGTGGTGCTGAGCGCCGACGCTGCCATTGCCCGCGGCCTGGTGCTGCGCGCCAGTGGCGCCACGCTGGTCGACGTCGGCGCTGAATCCTCGCTGGCCCACGCCGCGCGGGTGGGCGAGGCCGCGCAGCAAAGCGCTCTGGTGCCCGTAGTGCGCGAGCTTTCCCGCCAGGGCGTGCTCGTATCTGTGGAGACGTATCACCCTGTGGTTACAACGGCTTGCCTTCGCGCCGGGGCCCGCGTCCTCAACCTTACCGGAGGCACCGGCACCGCGGAGGAAACCATGCTGCGCGAGGTGGCCGAGCACAACGCCGGCGTCATCATCTGCTTTGTGCAGGGCAACAACGTGCGCGAGGTGGGCGACCTGGAGCTGGGCGCCGACCCCGCCGCCGCCCTCTACGACTACTTTGCTCGCCGCGTGGAGACGGCCGAGCGCTGCGGCGTCTCGCGCATCTGGATCGACCCCGGCCTGGGCTTTTACTACCGCAACCTGCAGGACAGCGCGACGCGCATCCGCCATCAGATGTCTGTGTTCCTCAACACTTTCCGTTTGCGCAAGCTCGGCTGGCCCACCTGCCACGCCCTGCCACACGCCTTCGAGGCTTTTGAGGACGAAGTGCGCTGTGCGGAGCCCTATTTTGCCGTACTGGCCCTGCTTGGTCAGACAGATCTCCTTCGCACGCACGAGGTTACAAAAGTGCGCGGCGTGTTGCGGGCCATGCGAATGTGGAATGCGGGAACGGATGCGGAGTAACTCATGAAAGTGCTCAATCTGCTGCTGCTGGACGTGGGAAATACCTCCACAAAAGCCGCCGTCTGCAGTATCGAATACCAAAAGTCTGGCAACACTCCCAGTCCGATCACGCGCCCTCAGCAGGGGAGCAATCTCCGCATTTTGGACAGGGTTGAGACGGCACACGCCAGCGAAGAGTGGCTAAGATCGTGCGCTGCAAAGGCTTGCGGACTTGGACCAGCGACAGCCGCCACGCGGTCCATCGCGATCGCTTTCTGCAGCGTCGTTCCGCAGGTGTCGGCGCTCATTCACGACACCTTCGAGGCGTCCGCGCTTTGGCAAGTTACTGCCACTGAAGATGTTGGGTGGGACTTTCGCTACCCGGACAGCGCAAATCTCGGCGCCGACCGGCTATGCGCGGCCACGGGTGCTTATGCCCTACTCCGACGTGAGGACAATCCTCCATCCGTACATAGCGGACCTTTTATTGCTATTGATTGCGGAACCGCCACCACATTCAATATTGTAGACCATAACGATATCTTTATCGGCGGTGTTATTGCACCAGGCCTGGATATGTTTTTAGGCTATATGCACGAAAAAACGGCACAGCTCCCAAGCCTTACACCTGCGGATATTCACTTTACCTACGGCAGCAACACAAAGGACTCCATGCTGGCCGGCGCGATGCACGGTTACTCGGGGATGGTCGCGACCATCGTTGACAAGATAGAGAAAGAGCTGGCAAAAAGCATTACCGGTGTGCAGCCTGCTATTGCAGGATCTTTTACGGACAAACATATACAGACTGACAGCGAATCACTATCTGCTTCCACATATCGCATAAGAGTTGTCACAACGGGCGGTAATGCACAATATCTGGATGCAGCTTTAACAGAGCGATCGTTCAACATGCCCTTGCTTAATATGGAAGGCCTTCTCTTTATCGCATTGCATGGCCTTCGCACGGGCAAACTGCGGGCGTGACTCACAGGGCGTCCTTTGCTAGCATCACTCGTTCCGAGATCATCGCCCGCACGCTATATCCGACGCGGGGCAGGAAGCCTCGCCCATCCGTTTTACCCATGCAAAGCACTGTAGAATCAACCACTTTCACCACAACCGGCACGGTTGCCATCAACCGCATCGACGCCACGTTTGCTCGCCTGAAGGCCGCAAATCGCAAAGCGTTTGTCGCCTACATCATGGCCGGCGACCCGAACCTGGCGGCCACGCCCGACCTGGTGTGGGCGCTGGAGGAGGCCGGGGTGGACGTGGTGGAGCTGGGCGTGCCGTTCTCCGACCCGCTGGCGGACGGCGTCGTCAATCAGCTGGCGGCGGCGCGCGCGCTGGAGAGCGGCACGACTCTGCCCGGCATGTTTGACGCCGTGCGAAACATTCGCGCGAAATCGAACATTCCGATCGTGTTCATGACCTACCTTAACCCGTTGCTGCGCTACGGGATGGGCAATTTTTCGCGCGACGCGGAAGCGGCGGGCGTGGACGGCGTGCTTATCGTTGATTTGCCGCCGGAAGAGACCGCAGGGGAGATCGGGCTGCCCGCCGACTCGATGCTGCGCAATATTTCGTTGATTGCGCCGACCAGCCCGGAGGCGCGCATTGCGTCGATCGCCGGCAAAAGCTCAGGCTTCATCTACTACGTCTCGCGCGAGGGCGTGACGGGCGCGCGCAGTGACGTACCGACGAGTGTGTCCGAGCGGCTGGAGGCGATTCGCCGCTATTCGCAAGTGCCTGTGTGCGTGGGCTTTGGGATTTCCACGCCCGATCAGGCGCGCACCATTGCCAGCTGGGCGGACGGCGTGATTGTGGGCAGCGCCCTGGTGGCGCGCGTGGCGGAGTGGGGCAAGCCAGCCACACCGGGCGCCGCGGAGCAGCCTCCCCTGCCCGTGCTGTTGCGGGAGTTTGCGCGGCCGCTGGCGGAGGCAATCCACAGCGCCTGAGCAAGCGTAAGCGCTTGTATATAAGCGTGATGCGTGCGCACTAAAGTGTTATGAATATCCTGGCCCTGGACTACGGAACCAAACGGGTGGGCCTGGCGGTTGGCGATACCGAGCTGGGCCTGGCACGGCCCCTGCCCTTCGTCGACGCCCAGCCGCGCAAAGCCGCGCTTGCGGCGGTGACGGCCGCGGCCAGGCGAGAGGGCGCCGGGCTGCTGCTCGTGGGCCTGCCTCGGCACATGGATGGCTCCCCCGGCACCGTTGCGGAGGAGGTGCGCGCCTTTGCGACGGATCTCGGCAAGGCCACAAAGCTGACGGTGAAGTTTATCGACGAACGCCTGAGCACCGTTCAAGCCGGCCGTTTATTGCAAGAGGCGGGGCGCAATGCAAAGAAGCAAAAGCCGTTGATCGACAGTATGTCCGCCGTGGTTATGCTGCAGTCTTATCTCGATTCGCAGATGCTTTAACGCTTGGTGATTCGCGTTGTATGTAGAGAGGAAGTGCTTGCAAGCGACCGCTGGGCATGGGAAGAAAAATAGGGCGCAGCGCAAAATATTTTGAATTTTCCACTTGCGCTCCCACGGTTTATTCTGTATTTATAAAAACACTAACTCGGATGTTTACACCGAGCCAACCTAAACCACAATGAACTCCACGAAATACAGCATCCAGTATTCGACCACCAATACCCGCGGTACGGCGTATTGCGAGGGCGGTAATCATGCGGTTTCGGGCTGTCATTGCTCCGGCGGCTGGTCTACCGGGTGCGTAGCCGAGGTGCGAGCGTAGGAGAAGTCCTGGCGATTGCCGGGGCTCTTGTCCCGCCCGCACACCGAGAGTGGTGAGCGGGCTTTTTTGTTGCGTGGCTCATCGCAAGGCGGACGCAGGAATTCGCCTCGCCACCCCTCGTCGCCATGCGCAGGCTGGGCGGCCGATGCAGATTGGCGGCTGACCAGCGGTCGACATAAAGCGCTCTCTGGCAAGTGTTTGGCAGCAACGCTGGGTCCTGACGCTTAGCGGCGGGACGACGCGAATGCCAAATGCCTGTCCCCTCGCGGCGGCGGAATTGGAACGCGGTTGGCCCCTTACAACTCCCACAGCCACAGCCAGCGCGTCCCCCTGAGACAGCTAAACCTGCACCGCGAGCGTCCGGCCTGCGAAGTTCGCTCGAGCGCATCGCCCGCTCCTGACAGCTTCGCCGCATAGCCGGTGCGGACGGGGAATTCCGAAGCACCCGCCATGCGGCTTCTGTTCGCCGGACTGACGTACGCCAGGGTGTCAACAACTCCCCCGGCCCTACCGGAGCAATGTGGGATTGAGTCCTCTTATTATTGCAGATTCGGCCTCAGCAGAGCGGCGCAGGCACTATGCCCTAGGCGTTACACTGACTGAATAACAGCTTTAGCTTTCGGCAATAAACTCAGCTCATTACATCAACAGGAGTTCTATGCCTATAGTTATTCTTATACGAATTGATAGGGGGATACTTATCTACTATGCTGCCTTTATTCGGAATATCGACCGATGTAAAACGCCACAACGAAGGTTGTGGCTGTTATAACCCACCTAAGAACACCCATAACCTTTCTGCGATCATCGTTCAATAGAAGGACACGACGTCGCCATCGTTGAAACGCCGGAGCGTAACCGGCTGATCGCTCTCTCTTTCTCATACAATCAGGCGCGCACTATCCGCGTGCCCTGATTTACCCACGGCGATGTGGCTCGACATGAAAGATACCTGCTTTGCTAACAGACTTAGAGCCTCTTAGACTGGGACTACTGCCCGAGCTTTCTGACGCGAGGCTACCCCAGTAGCGTGGATTCAGGAACCTTACGCGAAGCTTTCTTCCGCCGGACCGTTCGCGCTCGCCGTTGGCAAAGGCCATCTTGAGGGAGCCTTGCCGGTGCTACAAACGAGCGCAAATGGTTGAAGTAAAGAACGCTTCGCGTGGGGTTTCTGAGCTCGCCTTCCTTGGACCTCTCTCGCATCAGAGTGCTGGCGGAATCTCAATCCTAGAGGCTGTCGACATTGGGCCTCCTTCCCCTTTATCCCCTGCTTAGAGGCGTATATCCCCCTTAGAGCGAGACATCTGTGAAGCCGTACTGGGGATTGGTCGTATGCGGGAGGGTTACCCACCGTCTCCACCACTTTTATTGCACTTCCATGCGCTCACTTCTTTCCCTCAATACTGCCCTAAGCAGTTCCTACCCTGCAGGTTACCTGCAGTACCGTGCCCGGGCGTCGCGTTTGCGATCGCCGCCCGCACGGGGGTTGTCCCGGCCGGCCGCCTGTAAAGTGGCTGTCTCTAAACAGCGCCGGAAGCTGACAAGTGGTGCGTTACCACCAACCCTCACCACGGCGGGAGGGCAACGAGACGTTGCATCCTTTGGCTGACGGCGCGTCGGGCGCCGTCGCAGGGGAGTTAACGTGCAGTTGGTTCCCCTTTCTTCCCGGATGTCGAAACTGGTAGCCGAGTCCGACTGTTAATCGGAAGCCGCAAGGCACTGTAGGTTCAAATCCTACTCCGGGAGCCCCTCCACAACCCACAAGCTGTTTATATGCATAGACTTAAGCCTCAGCAATCTCAACAGCACAGGTGATGGTGTAGCCAGCAGCATTCGGGCCTGTGAAGCCCGCGGGGTGGGTGCAAATCCCACACACCTGACCAACTTCCCTGTCATTCCGCCTCCGCCTTCCGCCCGCCCCCCCCTTTCCGTACCCGATGGAGCAAGAGAACCACACGGTCTGCAAAACCGTTGCTGACGGGAGCGTTACCCGTGGGTACGTCCATTTTTGCGCGCCTTCCTTTACGTGGCTGCGCCAAGCCTGCCTCTGGCCGCCGCTTTTTTCTCGTCGTCGGCCCTAAAGGATGGAAGAATGCGCGGATGGTGCCGACGATGACCAGTTCTACAAAAAAAACCTCCGCTTCTGCTTCTTCCTCCCCCGCAACAGCTTCCAAAAAAAGCGCGCAATCCGCTGTGGGAGACGTGCCGATTACTCCGGAACTTATTGCGGATCACGGCATTACGCCCGATGAGTACCAGCGCATCATCGGCATCCTGGGCCGCGAGCCCAACATTACGGAGCTCGGCATCTTTTCCGTCATGTGGAGCGAGCATTGCAGCTACAAAAACAGCCGTCTGGAGCTGAAGAAATTCCCCACCACCGGCCCCACTGTGCTTGTCAAGGCGGGCGACGAGAACGCCGGCGTTATCGATATCGGCGGCGGCTGGGGCGTGGCGTTCAAGATAGAATCGCACAACCACCCCAGCGCGGTGGAGCCCTTCCAGGGTGCGGCCACAGGGGTGGGCGGCATTTTGCGCGACATCTTTACGATGGGAGCGCGTCCCGTCTTTCTGCTTAACTCGTTGCGCTTTGGCGACATCCGCGGCGACTCGCCCGAGGCAAAGCATAACCGCCGCCTGCTTAGCGGTGTCGTGGCCGGCATCGCCCATTATGGTAATTGTATCGGTGTACCAACGGTTGGCGGCGAGGTGGTGTTTGATGACTCCTACCAGGGCAATCCCCTGGTTAACGTGTTCTGCCTGGGCGTGTTACGGCATTCGGAGATTCGCCGCGGCAAGGCGACCGGCACCGGCAACCCCGTCTTTTACGTGGGTGCCCGCACCGGCCGCGACGGCCTGGCCGGCGCAGCGTTTGCCTCCCGCGACTTGACGGAGGACAGTAAAGCCGACCGCCCCGCCGTGCAGGTGGGCGATCCCTTTATGGAGAAGCTCCTGCTGGAAGCCTGCCTGGAGCTGTTTAAGGAGGAGGAAGCCGTTGTGGGCGTGCAGGATATGGGCGCAGCCGGCCTCACCTGCTCCACGTGCGAGACGGCCAGCCGCGGCGGCACGGGCATCGAGATCGAGCTCGACCTCGTCCCCCAGCGCGAGCCCGGCATGACGCCCTACGAGACGATGCTGAGCGAGAGCCAGGAGCGCATGCTCATCATCGTGCGCAAGGGGCACGAGGCCACCGTCAAGCGCATCTTCGAGAAGTGGGACTTGCCCGCCGCGGAGATCGGCATGGTAACCGACGACGGCATGATGCGCGTGAAGCACCACGGCGTCACTGTCGCGGAGATCCCCGCCCGCCAGCTGGCCGACGAAGCGCCCGTTTACCGCCGCGAGTTCCGCGAGCCTGCGGATCTTGCTGAGCGCCAAAGCTTTAACTTCGAGGCGTTCGGCGAATCCACCGACCTGCACGCCGACGTGCTGGCCGTGTGCGCCACCCCCACCGTCGCCAGCAAACGCTGGATTTACCGCCAGTTTGACCACCAGGTGCGCGTCGGCACCGTCGTCACCCCCGGCTGCGACGCCGCCGTGGTGCGCGTAGAAACCGACGACGGCTGGAAGTACCTGGCCAGCACCGTCGACTGCAACGGCCACTTCTGCTGGGTCAACCCCCGCGAAGGCGGTCGCCACGCCGTAGTGGAAGCCGCGCGCAACCTGGCGATGACCGGCGCCACCCCCATCGCCGTCACAGATAACCTCAACTTCGGCAACCCGCTCATCCCGGAGATTTTCTGGCAACTGCGCGAGTGCGTGGAAGGCGTTGCGGAAGGCTGCCGCTTCTTTGAGCTGCCCGTAACCGGCGGCAACGTAAGCCTTTACAATCAGTCGCCGCTCGGCCCCATCTACCCCACGCCCACCATCGGCATGGTCGGAGTGATTGCGGAGGAGCGGCACATTACGCGCAGCTACTTCCAGCGCGCCGGCGACGTCATCGTCCTCCTCGGCGGCTTTGGCTGGGAGGTCGCCTCCAGTCTCTACGCCCGCGAGCTGCGCGGCATGCGCAACGGACAGATGCCGGAGATCCACATGGTGCGCGAGCGCCTGCTGCAAGAGGCCGTGCGCAAAATGATCGACGCCGGCGGCGTTACCAGCGCGCACGACATCAGCGACGGCGGCCTCGCGGTCGCCCTGGTGGAGAGCTGCATTGCCGGCGCCACCGCCCCCGCCTCGCCCGGCGCCCTAGGCGCGCGGGTCACCCTGCCCGGCTACCTGCGTGCGGACATCGCCCTGTTTAACGAGACGCAGGCCCGCGCCGTACTGAGCGTGGAACCCATTCACGCCCAGACACTTCTGACGCTGGCTGCGGAGCTTGGCGTGCACGGAGAAATCATCGGCACGGTCGAAGCCGGCCCGCTCGCCATCACCCTGCCGGACGGTCGCACGGTAAGCTGGACGCTCGCCGAGCTGGAAGAAAGTTGGGGTAAATCGCTGGCGAAGGAGATGGACCGGGTTTAGGTTACATGCTTAACCATCAAGGCTTAAGCTCCGCGTCCGTGCAGACACGCGGGGCAGCACCGCCTGATAAGGGCTTACGCTTACAACCTACTCCATGAAAATCACCAACGTTGCGTACGTCGGCTACCCGGTAACGGACATCGCTCGCGCCCGTCACTTTTACGAAAAAGTGCTAGGCCTAAAAACGGGCGACATCGTGGAAGAGAACGACAAGCCGGGCGAAGGGAACTTCTCCTGGATTGAGTATGACGTTGCCGGCCAGACACTTGCAATCTCCAACGCCTGGCCCCCGTCCGGCAAAAGCGGCCCAAGCATTGCCCTGGAAGTAGAGGAAGACCTCGCCACCGCCGTCGCGCAGCTCAAAGCCGCCGGCGCCACCGTCACCATGGAGCACATCCCCTCGCCCGTCTGCGACATGGCCGTGATTACCGACCCGGACGGCAACTCCATCATCATTCACAAGCTTAAGCCCGGGCACACGCATTAGCCGTGCAGCCCGACGAAAAGTAAAGCAGGGCGGCGGCCATCGCCTTGCCTCCCAGCCCAATACGTGATCCATTAGCCGAGCGATGCCTTCGACTCCCATCTCCAAAGACTTTAGCCGCGACGCCGGCGGCAACGAGAAAAGCTCCGCCCTTACCCGGGCCCCTGGCCACACGCCCGCCGGCGCGCCCCTCTCGCCCGAGGACGCCGCCGACCTCGCACCCGCCCTTGCCGCCGCCGCGGAAGCCCTCCCGTTTGGCGACTCCGCCGGGCCGGAGATCCACACCGTCTGCGTCTACTGCAGCAGCAGTAACGCGTTGGGAGAGAAGTACAAGCAACTGGCCGCCGAGACCGCCGCGGAGATCACGGCCGCCGGCCTCAAACTCGTGTACGGCGGCGGCGACGTCGGCCTGATGGGTATCGTCGCGCGCGAGGTGAAACGCCAGGGCGGCCACGTCACGGGTATCATCCCCACGTTCATCAAGGATAAGGAGGTCGGATTTCTGGACGGCGACGAACTCATCGAAGTCGAAACCATGCGCGAGCGCAAAGCCGCCATGGAGCTCCACTCCGACGCGTTCCTCGTCCTTCCCGGTGGGTTTGGCACGCTGGAGGAAATGCTGGAAATCCTTGCGCTTAAACAACTTCACCGGCACGACAAAAACATCGTGCTCCTCAACGCGTTCGGCTTCTACGACCACCTCCTCGCCCTCTTCGAGCACTTCTACACCGAGCGCATCGCCGGCGAAAAATGCCGCGCCCTCTTCACGGTCGCCACCACCCCGGCCGAGGCGCTCCACCAACTCATCCACACCCCGCGCTTTGCCCGCACCGACAAGTGGTACGAGACGGCCGGCGAAGAGTAGGGCGCACGGACGCGACGGAGAAGAAGGATTGGCTGAAGCAAAGCGGCGCCCCGTTGCGATAGACAGAGAGAGACCACGCCGCGGGCCGAGCAAGTTCCGCCCAGCGCATCGTCTCCCTCCCCATGACGCTTCCGCACCTCCCGACCTGGCTGCGCGCTTGTCCGCGGCCGAGCGCCCGCTTTATGGCGTGGCGCGCCGGCCAGGCGGTGTTGTGCGTGGCGCTGGGCGTCATCGCCGCCATCCTGCTCTCGCCGCGTCCCCCGCTGCTGGAGGGAGTGCCCTTTTCCACAAGCGTGCTCGATCGCAACGGCAGGCTCCTGCGCGTAAGCCTGGCGCAGGATGACACGTGGCGCATCCGCTCGGACCTCGCCGAACTCCCGCCGCAACTTGTTGAAGCTACACTCCTTTATGAGGACCGCTACTTCTACTGGCACCCCGGCGTCAACCCTGTCGCCATCACCCGTGCCGCCCTTAACGAAGTGCTGGGCTGGCGCGGACGCTTCGGCGCCTCCACCATCACCATGCAGGTGGCGCGAATGCGCTTCGGACTCAACAGCAGGTCCCTCAGCGGTAAGATGTTACAAATGCTGCGAGCCTTTCAGATCGAGCGCCACTACACCAAACGGGAGATTCTGACCGCCTACCTCAATCTCGTCCCGTACGGGGGCAATGTCGAAGGAGCAGCTGCGGCAAGCCGCATCTACTTTCGCAAAGCGCCGGCGGAACTTACTCTCTCCCAATGCATTACGCTTAGCGTCATACCGCAGAGTCCCGCAAAACGAAAACCAGGTTCCGACAGCGACGGAGATCTGCACAGAAGCCGCAAGTTACTCGCCCAAAGGTGGTTAGGTTCGCATCCCGAAGACGCCGACACGCTCCGCGCCCTCGATTTCTCCCCGCCCATGGCGGCGCCCCGCGATCTCCCCTTCGTCGCACCCCAGTTCACGCAAGCGCTTCTTGCAGAAAAAGATAGGGAAAGACCAAGCGAGGAGCACATCATCCACGCCACGCTCGACGCGCAGCTGCAACGCATTGTGGAGCAACGCATTACCGATTCCCTCCGCCGTGCCGAAGGCCTCGGCCTCAAAAACGCAGCGGCCCTGCTTGTGGACTGGCGCACCATGGAAGTGCGCGCCAGCGCAGGCTCGGCCGACTTCTTTAACGCAGAGATCCAGGGCCAGGTCGACGGTACCCGCATGCTTCGCTCGCCGGGCTCCGCGCTCAAGCCGTTTATCTATGCGCTTGCTATCGACGCCGGCCTCATCCATCCGCTCTCGCTGCTCAGCGACGCGCCGTCCAGCTTCGTCGGCTACAATCCGGAGAATTTCGACCGCGATTTCTGCGGCCCCATCCTCGCCCGCGACGCGCTGACGCAAAGCCGCAACGTGCCCGCCGTGGAGCTGGAGGCCCGACTGATACGCCTGCGCGATGAAGCCCGCGACAACCGCGCCGCCCCCTCCCCCTGCCCGCGCACACTCTACGAGATGCTGCGCGCCGCCGAGGTGCCCGGCTTAAAATCCGAGCGCCACTACGGCCTGGCCATCACCCTTGGCGCGGAAGAGGTAAGCATGCGCGACATCGCTCGCCTCTACGGCATGCTCGCCTCCGGAGGCACCTGGCGGGATCTGCGCGACACAACACAAGCGCAGGCCCCCGCCCGCGAGACGCCGCGCCGCATGCTCTCCCCCGAAGCATGCTTCCTCACGCTCGACATGCTTGCCACTGCGGCGCCGCCCGACGCCCTCCAGACTTTTGCTCCCCGCGGGGCGGAGGACCCGAAAGCGGTGGCGTGGAAAACCGGCACCTCCTTCTCCTTCCGCGATGCCTGGACGGCTGGTGTATTCGACAACTTCGTGCTCGTCGTGTGGGTCGGCAATTTCGACTCCACGCAAAACAACGCGCTGGCCGGACGAGTAGCTGCGGCCCCGCTCTTCTTCTCCATTGCAGAAGGCGTGCGCAGCAGCGGAATCGACAAGTACGTGCCCTCCTTACACGCAGAGACATCCCGTGTCCCTGGGACATCGCATGTCCCTCCCATCACCCACGACTGGCACTCGCCGCAAAACCTTAACCTGACGCGTGTTACGCTGTGCGCGACCAGTGGCGACATCGCATGTCCCCACTGCCCACGCACAGTGCAAAGCTGGTTTATCCCGGGCCGCTCCCCCATCTCGATATGCGCTGTGCACCAGCTCGTCTGGATCGACCCAGCAACAGGCCTCCGCGTCACGGCGGCGGACTCCATACCCGGCGGTGCAAAAGAGCAAGTCGTGGAGGTCTGGCCCAGCGACATCCAGAAACTTTTCGCGCGCGCCAGCATGTCGCGACGCGGCCCGCCGCCCTGGGCTCCCGGCCACGAGCCTCGCACAGGCGAATCGACCAGCAGCGCGCCTGCCGTCGCCATCGTCTCGCCGCAGCCCGGCCTTCAGTACCGAATGATCGCGGGTGAAGCGCCCCCTCGAATCCCCCTGCAGGCCGCCAGCTCCGGCCGCTCGCGCCGCGTCGACTGGTTCCGCGGCACAGAACCGCTCGGCAGCTCGCGCCCGGACGAAGTCCTCCTCTGGAGCGCCCCTCCTGGCCGCCACGAGCTCACCGCCGTTACTGACGACGGGGCCGTCGCCTCCGTCAACGTCACCGTCAGCGTAACCTCCCCCTAAAACGTACAAGCCCCAAACAATACAACGCCAGGGCTTACGCGTTACCTGCAGATCCTGACCGAAAATGTAAAGAAAGCCGCCAGCGTTAAGCGGCTTCCTTGTCCTGCTTGCGACGGATCAGCGGCGTCTTCTTTCCTTCCACAACTGCCCTGTTGATAACCACTTCCACAATATCCTCGCGGCTGGGAAGATCGTACATCAGGTCGCGCATGATCTTCTCGAGAATGGCCCGCAGGGCACGGGCGCCGGTACCTTTCTTCAGCGCCTCCTGGCTTAGCGCACGCAGGGCGTCCTTGGTGAAGGTGAGGCCCACGTTCTCCATGCTAAAGAGCTTGGAATACTGCTTGGTGAGGGCGTTCTTCGTATCCGTAAGTACCGCAATCAGATCATCTTCCGTAAGCTCATCCAGCACCGTAACAATCGGCAGGCGCCCGATGAACTCCGGTATAAGGCCGAAGGAGAGAAGGTCCTCAGGCTCCACGTATTTGAGCTGCGCAGCAGGCCGCTCGCCAACCGGCATGGTCGGCTGATCGGCCGGCACAACGCCCAGGCCGAAGCCCATGGTGCGATGGCCGAGGCGCTTGGTGATGATGCGATCCATGCCCACGAAGGCGCCGCCGCAAATAAACAGAATCTTCTCGGTGTTAACCTGGATGTACTCCTGGTGCGGGTGTTTGCGGCCACCCTGTGGCGGCACGTTGCAGATGGTCCCTTCCAGAATCTTCAGCAGGCCCTGCTGCACGCCTTCGCCGGAGACGTCGCGCGTGATGGACACGTTGTCGGTTTTACGACCGATCTTGTCGATTTCGTCGATGTAAACGATACCGATTTCCGCGCGCTTCACGTCGTAATCGGCGTTTTGCAACAGGCGCAGCACAATCGTTTCCACGTCTTCACCCACGTAGCCGGCCTCCGTAATCGTGGTGGCGTCGGCGATACAAAACGGAACGTCCAGAATCTTCGCCATCGTCCTGGCCAGCAACGTTTTACCGCTGCCGGTGGGGCCGATGAGCAGGATGTTGCTCTTCTCAATCTCCACGTCCGAGGCGGGGTTGATCGAGATCTCCGTTTTGGACCGCGCGTTTTGCGTGTGGAGAATTCGCTTGTAGTGATTGTGCACGGCAACCGCAAGGGTCTTCTTCGCTTCGTCCTGGCCGATAACGTGCTTGTCCAACTCGCGCCGAATCTCGATCGGCTTGGGGATGCGAAACTCCGCATTAAGCCGACGCGCTTCTTCCTTCGTCTCCTTATCCAGGATATTTTTGCAAACGTTAATGCAACTGTCGCAAATATAGACACCGGGCCCCGCGATCAGCTTCTTGACTTCCGCATGGCTCTTTCCGCAGAAGGAGCACATTGTGAGATTGGGGGTTCGGGCCATTGTCAGGGAGGTAGTGTGGGCGATCTGGCGCAATAAGTGCAATCCGGTACATGCATGCGGCATCCCGCGCCGCGTTACTTGTCAAACGCGCGTTGAATGGTTCCCCTTCCTTTGCATTTTCCGGTTTAACAGAGAGTATAGTACTCTTTTTTGCGCGTTTGACAATCCACTTTCCACAAGCAGAATTGATGCCGCGCGCGGCTTGATGCCACGATTACACAAATATAGTGCATCCGTACCAGTTCCACCAGGTGCTATCGGGATTCATTTTCCCGTATCTCTCTCTGTATGCACCTCTTATATCGGTGCTTGCCTGCAAAAGTGAATCAAAAAAGCAGGGAAATGGAAAGGTTGCGGAAACTTACACGTTGAAGCGGAATTCCATCACGTCGCCATCCTGCACCGTGTAGCCCTTACCTTCCACACGCAGCTTGCCGGCCTCGCGCGCTTTGGCGTAACTGCCCAGCCCGATAAGATCCTTATAAGCAACGGTTTCCGCAGCAATAAAGCCGCGCTCAAAGTCGGAGTGAATGACGCCGGCGGCCGCGGGCGCTTTATCGCCAATGTGGATCGTCCACGCGCGCGTTTCCTTCTCACCCGTGGTAAAATAGGTGCGAAGGCCCAGCAAATGGTACACGGCATGGATCAGACCACCCACACCGCTCTCCTTAACTCCCAGGCCCGCCAGGTACTCGCGCTGATCTTCCTCGGGCAGGTCCATCAATTCACTCTCAATCTGCGCAGAAATAACCACCGCGCTGGTGTTGTGGTGCTTGCCAACGTAGTCGCGCACCATCTTGACGTAAGGGTTCTCGTCCGCCGCGGCCAGGTCGCCCTCCGCGACGTTGCACGCAAAAATGGTGGGCTTGGAAGTAAGCAGGAAAAGGGACTTCAGCGTAACCTGTTCTTCCGGAGTTAGTTCCAGCGTTACGGCGGGCTTGCCGGCATCCAGATGCGGCTCCAGCTTTGCGCAAAGATCGATCTCCGCCTTAGCGACTTTATCGCCGCCGCGGGCTGCCTTGGCCTGGCGCTCGGCGCGCTTTTGCACGGAGGCGAGATCGGCCAGAATCAGTTCTGTATTAATGGTTTCGATATCGCGGATCGGATCGACCGACGCCGCGACGTGCTGGATGTTCTCGTCCTCAAAACAGCGCACCACCTGCACAATGGCGTCCACCTCGCGAATGTGCGTGAGGAACTGGTTACCAAGGCCTTCGCCCTGGCTGGCGCCTTTCACAAGCCCCGCAATATCAACGAGTTCGAACACAGCGGGCACAAGCTTTTGCGACTTGCTCAGCGCGCTGAGGGAGGCGAGCCGCTCGTCTGGCACGGTAACGACGCCGCTATTGGGATCAATAGTGCAAAACGGATAGTTTGCCGCCTGCGCCTTGCGCGTACGCGTCACGGCGTTAAAAAGAGTGCTTTTGCCCACATTGGGGAGTCCGACGATGCCAGCTCGCAACATAAGGGGAGGATTTTATAGAACCGCCCGAACGCTTGCAAGCGGAGAGATGGGGGAAGTGACGGGAAGCCGAAGGGCTATGTGACAAAACATAAATGCAGAGCAAAAGGGGTCTTCGAGCAGGTGCCAGGGACACGCCATGTCCCTGCCGCGATTGCGCATCGTACATCCTTTTTTGGCGAAACCTGTGTTTTGCGCTGTCTACGATGAGACTTTTGTATAGCGTAACGTGCGAACATGAACCTGCTCCTGTCCCTGCCCCTTTTGCGCGAGCTTCAGGCGCGCGGTCGCGCCAACGACTACCTGAACGAGGTGCTGGCCAATATTGGCGACCAGCAAAGCGTGCAACTGCGCCACCGCTCCTTCTCGCTGCACGATGTGGCGGAGCTGCGGCAGATTATGCGCGAACGCACAGAACTTGCTGATGCCCTGCTACTTAGGCGCCTGGAAGTGTGCGAGCTTATCGGCTACGACCTGGTGGAGGAGGAGATTGCCGGCACCGTGGAGGAGTTCTCGACGCTGCTGGACAAAGCCGTGAGCGCCACTGCCAATCAGTGGATCTTTCGCGAAGAAGGGGGCGGCGAGCTGGTGCCTTATTATCTCTATGCTATTCGCATTGTGGAACTTACGCTGGGCGCCAAGATGCTGGTTCTGGATCTTACCGGCTTGCGACGCGGCTTACAGAAGAAGATCCAGATTGAAATTACGCAGGACATGCTGATGAGCGGCGCCACGGTAACCGAAGTGCTGGAAGACCACGCCTGCGTATTGGAGTCGCAACAACTTACAGATGCGTACCTGACCCAGCTGGACGCCTACCTGCGGACGCAACCCGCCACTGGCACGCAGTTTCTGGCCCGGCTGCCCCCCTGGCACGAGCACGCTGTTCCCACGCTCGACGGCGCTGACCAGGTTTTCCGTGTCGTAATTGACGACATGGTGGATTACGGCCGGGACGACACGCAGCTGTGGGACGGTGTATGGATAGGTTTGCCGGTGCATCCTTACGCTCAGGTATTTGATTTGCGCCGCGCGGAGTACGCCACACTGCACATCTCGTATCTTACTGAATATAAGTACGATACATCTCTGGTGGAGAAGCTAATATTACCGCAGGAGCGCAAGTCGATCGTCAACTCGCTGCTGCATCGCAGCGTTAGCCCGGGCGAGGATCTCATCATGGGTAAGTCCGGTGGTATCATCATCTTATGCACGGGCGACCCAGGAACAGGCAAGACGCTGACCGCCGAGGTGTACGCGGAAGCGACCTCGCGCCCGCTCTATGTGGCGCAATGTTCCCAGCTGGGCACCCACCCCGCGGCGCTGGAGGAGGCGTTTCGCCACATGCTGGAGCGCGCCAAGCGATGGAACGCGATTCTGCTGCTGGACGAAGCCGACGTGTACATCCACGAGCGCGCGATGAACGTGGAGCAAAACGCGATTGTCGGCGTGTTTTTGCGGCTGTTGGAATACTACAGCGGCGTGCTTTTCATGACGAGCAATCGCGCGACGATTATCGATGACGCGATCCTCTCTCGCGTGACAGCGCACCTGCGCTACGCGTTGCCGGACGCCGACTCCCTGCGGCGCATATGGGGGGTGCTGGCAGAGCAGTACCGCCTGAATGTGGCGCCGCATGTGCTGGACGAAGCTGCAGCGGCCTTCCCAAAGATTTCCGGGCGATCCGTCAAACAGCTCGTCCGCCTCTCCAAAATCATTGCGGAAAGTAGTGGGCGACAAGTGGATATGGAGATAATCCGGCATGTGGCGCAATTTCAGGATCTGGAGAAATAGGCGGGGATTGCCGAGGCAAGCAGCAGGGATACAAGAGCTTATTTGAGCATTTATGCCGCGTTAAACACTTACGCACAAACTAGCACTATCTTTGTCTTGCGCTTTTGCTAAGGCCTTGTATTGTGCGGAAGTGGACCGCGGTACGTCCCGAGCTTCGGGCGCGGCCTGCATATTACGCATAACTCCTTTGCTATCAGGATCTTTCCGCATGCCTCCGGCCTGTATCCGCGTACGCGGCGCCCGCCAGCACAACCTTCGCTCCGTCAATGTCGATATTCCGCTCAACCAGCTCACCGTCATCACCGGCCTGAGCGGCAGCGGTAAATCGTCGCTGGCGTTTGACACACTATATGCGGAGGGGCAGCGGCGGTACGTCGAGACGTTCTCGCCCTACACGCGCCAGTTTCTGGAGCGCATGGACAAGCCCGATGTCGACTCGATCGAGGGGATCCCGCCGGCCATTGCCATTGAGCAAAGCAACGCCGTGAAAAGCAGTCGCAGCACAGTCGGCTCCATGACGGAGATCGGTGACTACCTAAAGCTCCTGTTTGCCATGGCGGGCGAGATGGAGTGCCCCGTCTGCAGCCGTGTAGTGCGCGCCTGGACAGGAGAGGAAATCACACGGGAGATCATAAGGCAATGGCCGGGCCGTGACGTTTATCTCTGTTTTCCGGTCACATTCAGCATCCGTCCCACCCTTCGCTCCGGGCTGGAAACGTTGAAGCAGCAAGGCTTTGTGCGCGTACTGGTAAACGGCGAACTTATGCGGACGGAGGACACGCCCGCCACGGATCTCCTTGCGCCTGAGGAACTTCTCGTTATTCAGGACCGACTGCGCATCGATCAGGCGCAAGCCTCGCGCATCGCGGAGGCCATTGAAAGCGCCCTGCGTCTGGGCCATGGCTACGTGCGCATCGTCCCGCGAGAGGCACCAGAGGGCGAGGCGTTGCGCTTTACCAACCGGGCCGTCTGCCCCTTCGACGGCACCGAAATGCCGGAGCCGATTCCCTCCCTCTATTCCTTCAATAATCCACACGGCGCCTGCCCCAGGTGCCGTGGCTTCGGTCGCATCATCGAGATCGACTACGAGAGAGCACTTCCCGACCGCAATCTAAGCATCGCCGATTGCGTTGTAAAGCCCTGGACAGGAACGGTTTCCTCCGAGTGCCAAAAGGATCTGCTTCGCCACTGCCGCGAACGGGGTGTGCCCACCAAAATCCCCTTTTCGCGGCTACCCCTGGAGACACAGGAGTGGGTCATTCAGGGCGACCCCAAAGGCGACGAGCCCGTACAGGACGAGCTGGGCGGCAAGCGTTGGTATGGTGTCAAAGGATTCTTTGAATGGCTGGAATCGCAGACGCACAAGATGCATTTTCGCATCCTGCTGAGCCGGTATCGCGCCTACAAGCCCTGTATCGATTGCGACGGTATGCGCTTCCAGCCCAGGAGTTTATATGCCCGGCTGGAGTCCGCGAGCCTTCGCCAGGTATCGGCATCGACACCAAGAGGGACATCGTATGTCCCTGGGACATACGATGTCTCTGAGACACATCATGTCCCTGCCTCACCCGCCACCTCCTGGCGCCTTAACATCGGCGAAATCAACAGGTTACCGCTCAGCGACCTGCAACTCTTCTTCGCGTCATTGCGAATCCAGGCAGGCGATGCCCCCACCGCCCGACTTTGCCGGGAGATCCTCATCCGCATCGAATATCTGATCGAAGTTGGCCTTGGCTATCTTACCCTCGAGCGAACGACCCGCACCCTTTCCGGCGGCGAAGTCGAGCGTGTGAACCTGACGTCATGCCTCGGTAACTCGTTGGTAAACACCCTGTTTGTGTTGGATGAGCCAAGCATCGGCCTCCACCCGCGCGATACAGGCCGCCTCGCGCGCATTATCACACGCCTGCGCGATCGCGGGAACACCGTCGTTGTCGTCGAGCACGACGAGACGCTTATGCGCATGGCCAACCACATCCTGGATATCGGCCCCGGCCGCGGCGAGCAGGGTGGCACCGTCGCGTTCGCGGGCACCCCGCAGCACATGCTAAGCGACCCTGGCTCCATCACAGGACGCTATCTCTCCGGCCGCGAAAAAATCGAGACCCCGAAGAAGCGCCGCCGGCCTACGCAAGATTTTGCCTTACAAGTACTTGGGGCCACTGCACATAATCTGCGAGATATCGACGTAACCATACCCCTCGGTATCTTCGTCGCGGTCACGGGCGTCAGTGGCTCCGGCAAAAGCACGCTGGTGCATGACGTGTTGCACGCCAACATGTTACGTGCGCTCAACATGGTGCCCGGCGACGACGAGGAAGCGGGTGGCCTGCGAGAGCTCCGCAACTCCCATCTGGTGCGCGAGATTGTGCGCGTCGATCAGGCTCCCCTCACCCGCACGCCCCGCTCCAATCCCGCGGTGTACCTGGGCATCTACGAGAATATTCGCGCCCTCCTCAGTCAAACAGAACTTGCTGTCTCGCAAGGCATTACGGCGTCGGATTTCTCGTTCAACGGCGGCGCCGGCCGATGCACCCGCTGCGCCGGCACCGGGCTGGAACGCATCACCATGCAGTTTCTCGCCGACGTGTTTGTAACGTGCCCGGCGTGTGAGGGCAAACGCTTCCAGTCGCACATCCTCGCCATTCGCTACAAGGGAAAGTCCGTGGCGGATATACTTGAAATGACTGTGGATGAGGCGCACGGTTTCTTCTCCGAGGCCCCTGGCGCAGCCACTTCCACCTTACTGATCACCAAGGAGTTACGTGACCGCGCCGCCATCACCAGCGCCCTGCAGTGGCTGCGGGATGTAGGCCTGGGCTACCTCCGGCTCGGCCAGCCGCTAAGCCACCTCTCTGGTGGCGAGGCGCAACGTGTCAAACTGCTCAGCTGCCTCACGGGGTCCCCCACCGCCGGAAAGCTTTCGGCTGAGGAAGCCGATAGAAAGCGCACAACCACCTCGGGCAAAAGCACTTCCAAAGAGCGAACAACTCGCTTGTTCGTCCTCGACGAGCCTACCACAGGCCTCCATTTCGAGGACATCCGCCTCCTGCTCAAACTTTTGCAACGTCTTGTCGATCAAGGAGATTCGTTGATCGTCATTGAGCACAACCTTGACGTCATTCAGGCAGCCGACTGGGTCATCGACCTCGGTCCGGAAGCAGGCACCGGAGGAGGCTGGGTGCTGGCCGAAGGCACGCCCGAGCAGATTGCAGAGGCGCCAGGCAGTCACACGGGCCTCTTTCTCAAGGAGCGCCTTCGCCTCAAAAAGTCAATCCGCACCCAGGCTTCCACTCTCCCATCTCGCACTGCGCAAGCCGCTGATACGGAAGATATTGTACTTGTTGCTGAAGACTCGCCCCCGAGCTCCTGGCTCGCCTCGTCCTCTCCGACCACAGCGCCGGCGGAGGAGGAATCCACTCGCCATATCCGCATTCGAGGGGCTCGCCATCATAACCTGCGCAACCTCGACGTCGATATCGCACTCGACAAGATGACCGTCATTACCGGCCTAAGCGGCTCTGGCAAATCCACGCTGGCTTTTGACCTGCTGTTTGCCGAAGGTCAGCGACGTTACCTGGACAGCCTGAACGCATACGCGCGACAATTTGTCATGCAGCTGGAGAAGCCCGAAGTCGACTCCGTCACCGGCATCCCCCCAGCCGTCGCCATCGAGCAACGCGTTACCCGCGGCGGCCTCAAGAGCACAGTCGCCACCATAACGGAGATTTACCAGTTTATCCGTCTCCTGTTCGCCAAACTGGGCGAGGCGCACGACCCTGAGACGGGCGAACCCGCCATCCGGCAAACGCCGGAGCAAATCCTCGAGCGCATTTCGGACGATCCCGCGACGCGATCCACGCCGGGCCTGGTCCTCCTGGCCCCTCTTGTGCGCGCACGCAAGGGCATCCATACCGAAGTGGCCAAGTGGGCGCGAAAAAAGGGCTATGAGGTGCTGCGAGTCGACGGCAGGTTGGTTAATGTAGCGGACTTTGTTCCTCTCAATCGCTACTCCGAGCATTTGATCGATCTCGTTGTGGGCGTGATATCTACGAAGATTGCCGGTCCAGCGCGTCGCAAGCTTCTTGATACCGCACTGGCCCTCGGACGCGGCACTGTCTACACGGTGCCTGGCGGCGACGACCTGCAGGGGGAGGTGCGCAACCCGGGCGCCCGCCGCAAAACCGGCGCGGCGCGGCAGGCGGTCCACAGCATCCATCTCTCGTGCCCGGGCTCCGGCCTTTCGTTCGACGAGCTGGATCCGCGGCACTTTTCCTTTAATTCGCCACACGGGTGGTGCGCCTCTTGCCGCGGCTACGGCACCGTCCTCACCAGCGATCTCAAAACCATCGCCTCCGGCAAATCCACCGTGCGCGAGGACGACGGCGATACCGAGGCGGAGCGCGAAATTATGGCCGACGCCAGGGTGGAACGCGGCGAGGCCGACGAGCTCTCCACCTGCCCCACATGCAACGGCCTGCGCCTCAACAAGATGGCACTTTCCGTGAGACTCCCCATGGGCTCTGCCGCCGCGTCGGCAAGGATGAAGATTGGAGAGATCACTGCCCTCTCGATCGAGAGCGCTTTGTCCGCCTTTGCAGCGATAGAGTGGACGGGAAGGCAAGGCGCAATCGCCCGCGACATTCTGCCCGAAGTAGTTCAGCGCCTGCAGTTTCTGAATGACGTTGGACTGGGCTATCTCACGCTCGATCGCTCCGCCACCACGCTTTCCGGTGGCGAGTCGCAGCGCATCCGGCTCGCCGCGCAGCTCGGTTCCAATCTGCAAGGTGTTCTGTACGTGTTGGATGAGCCGACAATCGGCCTCCACCCGCGGGACAACGAACGCCTGCTCAACAGTCTGGAAGCCCTCCGCGACCGCGGCAACACACTGGTGATTGTGGAGCACGACGAAGACACCATGAAGCGTGCGGACCGGATCATCGATCTCGGCCCGGGCGCAGGCACCCGGGGCGGTCGGATCATTGCGGATGGCTCCTGGACCGAAATCGCGCGCAACAAGGAGTCCGTGACAGGAACGCTTCTCGGGGAGCCGCTTCGTCACCCCCTCCGCGGCGAACGTCGGCCGCTGGCGGCGGAGGGCGCCTCCGTCGGCGTTGCGGGCAGTTCGGCGCCGCTTTCGCGCAACTGGTTGTCGTGGTTAAAGATACGCGGTGCGCGTGCGCATAATATCAACGGGGTTGATATTGACTTTCCTCTTGGCAGATTTATTGCGCTGAGCGGCGTTAGCGGCGCGGGCAAAAGTACGCTGATGCACGAGATCCTTCGGCCGGCGGTGGAGGCCGTGATCGAAAAAGCCAAGAAGCACTCCGCGACGAAGGTTAAGTCCGACAAAAGCGCAGAAGCTCCGTCCACCACAACATCACGCTGGACGTCGATTGAAGGAGCGGAACGCATCACAGGCATCTACGAGGTGGATCAGTCTCCCATCGGCAAAACATCTCGCAGCACTCCAGCTACTTACATCGGGGTCATGGATATTCTGCGGGGCCTTTTTGCGCAGGTACCTCTGGCTCGCCAGCGGGGGTACGAGGCGGGCCGTTTCTCCTTTAACAGCGGGCACGGAAGGTGCGAATCATGCCAGGGCAATGGGGCAATTAAGGTGGAGATGAACTTTCTTCCGCCCATTTTTGTGAAGTGCGAGAGTTGCAAGGGGCGCCGTTACAATCCGGAGACTTTGGAAGTTGAGTACAACGGCAAATCGATCGCGGACATTCTGGAAATGCCTATCGATGAAGCGGTTACATTTTTTGAGGCCGTGCCGCGCATGCATCGCCCCCTCCGCTTGCTGGCGCAAACGGGCCTGGGCTATCTGACGCTGGGGCAGCGAAGCCCCACGCTATCCGGCGGCGAGGCACAGCGCATCAAGCTGGTGGCGGAGCTGGCGCGATCCCTCGATAGCAATGAGCATAAGCGCCTCGGCACCAGAGGGTTCGAGCGGCTCCACCACCTCTATCTGTTGGAGGAGCCGACGATTGGGCTCCATCTTGCGGACGTGCGGCGGCTTCTCGACGTCATTCACCAGCTTGTCGACGCCGGCCACACCGTCGTCGTCATTGAGCACCACCTGGACGTGCTTGCCGAGGCGGACTACCTGCTGGAGATGGGACCGGATGGCGGTAGCCGCGGGGGCAAGGTTGTGGCCTTCGGTACACCGGAGGAAGTTGCGGCAAACACCTCGGCCGCAACATCTTCCTATCTTCGGCAAATGCTGAATGGCGCGGCACCTGCGCCCAAGCGCGGAAAGACACGCAAAGCGGACGTAACCTCCTCCCGGGCAAAGACTTCAGGAATGCGAAAGAAGACAGGAGGCGGAAGCTGACGTATTTCCCTTTTCCTGTTTACCGCAATTTGCAAGAGTCATTGCGCCCTTCGGATGGACGTTACTGCCCGAACACATCCACCATCCGCAACGTCGTATCGCCGCTATGCTCAAAAGCATTAAGGAACTTACTGCGCAGGAAGCACTTGCGCTTGCTATTGCCGCTGAGGAAGAAGATGGACGCATCTACAGCGACTTTGCGCATCGCATAGCGCCGGAGTTTCCGGATACCGCAAAGGCGCTGATGGTGATGCATGATGAAGAGAACGACCATCGCCAGCGGCTGCTGGAGATTTACAAGAAACTTTACGGGGATCACATTCCGCTGATTCGCCGCGAGCATGTGCGCGGCTTCATTGCGCGCAAGCCCATCTGGCTGCAGAACATCCTGACTGTCAGCATGATACGTCGGGAGGTCGAGCTGATGGAGCAACAGGCGCGCACGTTCTACCTGGCCGCCGCCGCAGAAGCGACGAACACGGACGTGCGCAAGATCTTCGGCGACCTGGCCGCCGAGGAAGGCAAGCACTACGACCTGGCCGAGACGATGCGCGAGAGCCAGCGGAGCTCCGGCGCGCTGGAGAAGGAGGACGCCTCGGAGCGCAAAGCGTTTGTCCTGCAAATTGTGCAACCGGGCCTGGCCGGCCTCATGGACGGCTCCGTCTCCACGCTGGCGCCTGTTTTTGCCGCTGCAACCGCCTCGCAAAGCTCGCACGACGCGTTTGTTGTCGGCATGGCCGCCTCCGTGGGGGCAGGCATCAGCATGGGGCTAACCGAAGCGCTCAGTGACGACGGCGTGCTGAGCGGGCGCGGCCATCCGTGGCTGCGCGGCTGGGTGTGCGGGCTGATGACGACGCTCGGCGGCGTGGGCCACACCGTGCCGTTCCTCATTCACGACTACCACCTGGCCCTTTGGGTGGCGATTGCCGTAGTGCTGGTGGAGCTGGGGATTATCGCGTGGATCCGCCATCGCTATATGGACACGCCGCTGCTGCAGGCCATGTTCCAAATCGTTGTGGGCGGCATACTTGTGTTCCTTGCCGGCATCCTTATCGGCGGCGCATGAGCCGGGCGCCGCGGCCCTGCGGCCTGGCCCCCACCTATACCCTGCGCAGGCAATCAATGGCCCTTCCAGTACTTGGTGGACGGCGCAAACCGGGTGGTGCGGTTGGCCTCAAACTGCTGGGTTTCGAACGGTGCAAGTTGGAAGATGGGCAGGATAGGGAAGCCTTTTTCGTCGTTCTGATAGGTCTCACCCTGCTTTTGATACAGCAGGAATCCGTTAAACTGACCTCCCGGGCGTTCTCCGATTACAATATCCAGGTCAATAACTTCGTCCTTCTTTATCGTAATCCAGTCTCCATAGGTAAGAAAGCCATTACCTGCTTTAGGTCCATTCTTTTCAGTACCCTTCCACTGTGCTGTATTAAAGCGCGAACCAAACAACACTGTCTTGCTATTTACCGCCACGGCCATCAGGTCATCGGCGTATCCCACAAAGCGATAGGTTCCCGGCTCCGGCGGTGAGACCTGGCCTTTATAATGGGCCACCCACATGGATGGTTTGATGACTTTCTCCAGCCCAAACGCCTTGGGGGCCTCGCCCGCGCCCATCGTGGGGATGAAGATTTGCGTGGTGTAGAGCGGGCGCGCGCAGCGGAAGTAGCGGTTGAGGACGCCTTCATCCCAGCCTTTCTCCAGAAACTCCTCAACCACAGCAGAATAGCCGCGATGCGCGTCCATTCGCGTGGGCTCGCGCTTTTGCGTTTGTTTGAGGTCGTAGATGATCCCGACCAGGGCAAACTCGCTCTCTTCCTCGCTGCCAAAGAAGCTCGCCTTGCTTTGCGCAACTGCTTGTTGTGCAAAGCTTAGCAGCAATAGCAGAAGCACAGCAGCAACGCCGTGCAGCCGCCGGCTATGATGCGCGCTTCCGCTCAAAGGACCACCCAACATCATTTGCCCCCCGAGGTCGCCGTTTCACCCTGCGCCAGGTTCTTCATGTACTGGCGGGCCATGCCAGAGTACTCGGCGGGCGCCTTTTCCTTCTGCAACAGCGTCGCGGCCTCGCGGTCCTTCGGCTTAAGGCCGGTCACCACCTGGGCGTTGCCACCGGGGATGGCGCTGCTGCCCAATGGCCCGCCAAGCTGTTTGCTCATCTGCGAGTCCATGCCGGTTCCGCTCGCCATATCGCTCGTCGGCTGCGCGTCGCCCTGCTGCTGAGCCTGTTGGCCCTGCTGTTGCTGCTGGCCTTTTTGCTGCTGCCCGGGCTGCGGTTTGCCGGGCGCAGGTTGTTGCGGCGCACCAGCTTGCGCCATCGCCTCGGCGAGGGCGGAGTTCACGGATTCGGACGCTTTGGCCAGGGCCTCCTGCGCCTGCTTGTTGGCGGCGGCGGCAGAGCTCTGCTTCTTTTGCGCGGCCTCAAGGTTAGACTTCGACAGCTCGGCGCTTGCCTTGCTCAGCGCCTGATCCACGCCGGGAGGCGTAGGCGGTTTGCCGGCCTGATCGCCGCCCGGTTGCAGCTGCTGGCCAGGCGTCGGCGTCTGCGGTTGCTGCTGCCCGTTCTGGTTCTGGGCGGATTGGTTGGGCTGCGGCTGCTGGCCCTGGGCCTGTTGAATCTGCGCTTGTGCTTGCTGCACAGCACCTTGCGCACTATCGGTTTGCTTCATGGCGGTGTCCATCGGCCCCTGCTTGGATTCCTGGATGGACTTACCGGCGGCCTGCGCCTGCGCCTGCGCTTCAGAGATCTTGCTCGCAAGTGCCTGCAGCTGTTGCGCTTGCTTCGCGGCCTCCAGCTGCTTCTCCAACTGCTTGCTTGCGTCCTGCAACGCCTGCTGAGCCTTCTGCTCCTGGCCGGGTTGCTGCATGGCGGTCGAGGCCTCGCCGAGGCTCTTCGCCGCCTCGTTACTCGTCTGAAGTGCCTGCTGTTGCAATTGCGCCGCCTGATCCGCCGCCTTCTGCTGCGCCTGCGGATCCGGCTTCTGGCCCTGCTGCTGCTGCGCCTGCTGTTGTTGCTGTTGCTGAGCGGCGGCATCCACCTGATTCTTCAGGTTTTGCAAATTCTCCATATGTTGCTGCGCTGTAGGCGTTTGCTTATTCTGCTCCGCCTTCGCCAGGTCGCCCAACTGCTTCTCCAGCGAGGCCTTCGCCTGCTCCATCTTGGTAATCGCATCCTTCTGCGCGGCCTCGGCCTGCTTCGCTTCTTCGCTCTTGGTGCCCTTCGATTTCTCGATCGCCGCGTCGGCCTTGTCCATCGCATCCTTCGCCTTGGCCAGCTCCTGGGCGGATTTCGCGTTGACGGCCTCGACCTCTTTCTGAAGCGCCGCCGTCTTGTCCGCCAGCTCCTTCTGCGTCTCGCGCTGGTCCTTCTGAGAGGCAGGCGAGCCATCCTTGGGCTGATCGGCAGCGCGCTTCTGCTCCTCAATCATCGCCTCCAGCTTCGATTTGGCGGCGGCAACACGCTCCGCGGGTGTCTGCTTGCTGCGCAGATCCATGAGCATTTTTTGCAGGCCGTCGCGAACCGCCTGCTGCGCAGCAAGCGCCTCCAGCCAGCGGCTTTGCATCAGTTCCATCGCCGCGCGATCCGCCGTGGAAATCACGTTGATCGACTCTGCCGTCTTCAACACCTCCGCGTAGCCCGGCCGCCCGGCTTCCGGCATGCCGTTCACAATCTGCCGAATCGCCTCCACCGCAAGTTCAACTTCCGATTTCAGAGCTATTTGCTCCGATTTGCAATGCTGATAAATTGTCGCCTGTTCGGGCCGTAACTTCTCCGCTTTTTCCGCCTTGCCGCCGGCAGTAAATTCCTTCGTCTGGCGGTTGTTGGTAAGCTGGCGCAAAATCAGCTGCTCCAGCCGCTGCTGCATGGAGGCCTGGTTGCGGTGAATAATCAGATTGTCCGCCAGCTTTCTGAGCAAAATATGTATGTTCTTCTGGCTCTCGCTCGCCGCAATCAGCTTCTTCTCGATCTCCCTGGGATCGCTCGTCGAGCTCACTTCGCGCAGCAGATCGATCACCGGCTGCATCTCCTTGTCGCTGATGGACGCCAGCTTATCGAGCGCCTGCTTGGTCTCGCTAAGCTCGCCGGTAGAGAGCTGGTTTTGCTGAAAATCTTCAATCAACAGCAAAAGCTCCGCGCGGGCCCGCTCCGTATCGCGTTTAATGTCCTCCTGCTCAATACTATTGCGATAGGCGCTTGTCTGCGTTTCGTTTGCACGCAAATCCGGCCCGCCTACATACATTAACATCATTGCGGCTGTGACTGTTGTACACGTGCCGCGAGTCATGAATGCATTCATCTTCATAGCATTTACCGGTGGTGCCATTAATGGCGCGTTTAATTTCTGCGAATGGTGCTGTCCAAAGACTCATTAGTCTTCTTCTGCTTGTTGGAGATATTCTCAATTTCGGCTGCTTTCGTGCCCAGTGCTTCCAGCAGTTCCGCCCTCTTTTCGGCTTCCGACAAAAGGCTGATCATCTTCTTGGGGCTTTGGCCTATCCCCGGCCCCGTCGCGGAGTTATTGTCCACGGCCTCCACCCAGTACGTAATATTGCAGCCCTCGGTCCATTTCAGGCGCGGCAGTGTAAAATCCCACACAAACTCCTGCTGGGGAATCACGGACGTCTTCGCCTTAAGCGGCAAACTGATCTCGCCGGACTCCATGGGAGCCTCCTCGCCGTTTGCCCTGGCCGGGCGCGTTACTTCATATCGTACCTTAAGATCGCGAATCTGGAAATCATCACGAACAGAAAAAATGAGGCGCGGTTTGGCCCGCAGCAGCAGACTCGCTTTCTCCAGCTTCGGGAATTCGATCTCCACCGTCGGCGGCTTATCCTGCACAAGATCAACACGATACACCGTGTTGTTGACCGACATGATGTTGTCCTGATTAATCAGCGAAATCGAGAAGCCGGTGAGCCCCTCCTTCGGCACCGTAAACTCCGCCTCCACCAGCGTGGGGTCGGTGCGATTCACCGTCATCCTGACATTCTGGTTCAGCCCCTGCTGTTGCAAAAACGCCTCCTTCAGCGGCTGCGAGGCCTTGCCTTCCAGGCGTATCTTGCTGCCCGCCAACAGGCTAAGGTTGCCCAGCGGCATCTCCGCCTTGCCCATCTCGGTATAGTCTGGATAAGTTTGTGTGCACTTGAGCGAGGACAGGATCGGCCCCGCCTTGGCGGACACAGTAAAGTCCGGGCCGTAGCCATCATTAAGGCCAAAACGATAGCGGAATGATTGCTGGATGTTATTGAGCGTCAACAGGAAAACGCTGGGATCATCCACCGACGGGCTTGCGGACACTTCCTGTTTTTCACCATTTGTGTAGACTAAAATGACGCGTCCCGTGCGGGGAACCTCCCCCTGGGCGCGTGCGCTTAGCGTAAAGTCGCTGCCCACGGGCACGGATTCATTCCTTGTGATGGGGATAACGATGGTTTTGGTAGGCAAAGGCTTATCGGAGAGCAAGATGCGTTGAATCAGCACCACCGATGCCTCGCCGCCAAAAAGCCAGGAACCCGCAGCAATCGCGCACGACAATCCCGCCATTTTACAGGCGCGCACCACCTTGTCGGATTTCACAACCGTCACTGCAAGATCCACATGCCCCAGGCGCCGCGCCACATTCTCCAGCAAATGGCGCACAAGCTCGGGCGAGCCCTGCACGGTGCCCTGTGTGCCGGAGGAAAGTTGCACCGCAGAGATGAGCGCGCTGCGAAGGGCCGGCATCTTTTGCTCCACCTGCAAGGCCGCCGCCTGCAGATTCCACCGGCGCTGGTAAGCGCGGATGCCGAACCACCAGACGATGCCGCCGAGCACCACCACATCGCCCAGCAGCAACAGCAGGCGGGAGTACCAGGGCAGATTGAGCATCCAGTCGGCCACCGCCTGCATGGTCCACAACGCCGGCAACGCCGCCACCAGCCACGCAACACACTCCAGCAGTTGCACTTGCAGCTTTCGCGAGGAGACGCGGCGCAGGGCGCGGGTGAGCGAACCTGGCATGGGAATGGGCTCCGCCGCCGGCAGCGTAGGCAGAGGCATAGCCGGCCGGGTGCTCTCCTTTTTGCGAGGCTCCACTTTGTTGATGCGGTAGCGGGGTTTGAGCAAGGGCATACGGCGTTATTTCAGTGCTAAGAGTCTGCGCATCAACCACTCCAGCGAGGCGATAAACACGATGGCAACCAGCCACCACAGGGAGTAGAAAAGGTTTACTTTACGGAATGTCGCAACGGTTGCGCTCTGGTCGGTAATCATGCCGGGCAAGGTGTACAGGTCTTCCTCGCGCAGAAACCTGCCGCGCCCGGCAGCCGCTGTGCTTTTCATAAGGCGCTCATCCATAGCGGTTTCCATTTGCTCAAGCTTGGGCTCCACCACTTCAAACTTCAACACGGCGCCGGGGTCCTGCAACGTGGAAAAGCTGTACTCGCCTGGCACCTTTACGGTCAACTCACCGCGGTACTCACCGGCTGTGGTGGCGGAGGCCGACACGGGTGTGCCGGAAGCGCCGCCCGCGGGCGATGCGCCGTCGCCGGAGGCCATGATGTCGAGGCGCTGCTGCGTCTCGCTCACCTTGCCGTCGGGTGCACGAGTGGCAATCTTGACGTTGCCCTGCAGGCTGCTGTTTGTCAGCGGCTCGTAGCGATCGTTGTAAACTTTACCTGATATCACCACCTTGTCGCCCACAAAATAGCGCTGACGATCCACCTTAAGCTGGGTACGTGACGAGGCGCCCTGAAGTCGTTGCAGCGAAAGGCTTTGCATTACCAGATCCCACACCTGCGCGTAGTGCTTGACGCCTACTTTACTGCGCCAGCGATACGTCTCGTCGGTGCCGATATACACCGTCTCGCCCGAGCCGTAGGACTGCGTGGCGAAGACCGGCAGCGCTCCGTCGCGGCCCGCGCGTTCCGGTCGCGGATCGACCATCAGCACCTGCGCCCCCGGCTTGGCGCGGGAAACAGCGGCCGTCCAGCGCACGCCGGGGAAAGACGCCCACAGCGTCTGATTCTCCTCGGGCTTCTCCGAAAGCTGCAGGTACGGCGAGCTCGCGCCGATCGTCGTGAGGCGCAGGCTGACCTGGCTGCGGCTGCGCGCCGCATAGGCCTCCTTGCCCACGGTGGCGTCGGGAACGACCGGCAGCAGCTCCTCCAGAGGCGTGCCGGCGTAAGCGATGGGGTTGTACTTGGTGCCGGCCAGGAAAATAATACCGCCGCTGGATTGCTCCACCCATTCGCGAATCAGCTTCATCCTGTTCTCTCCCAGGCTTTTAGGATCGACGTCGCCGAGAATAAGCAGCTCGTACTTAAAGAGACTTTCGCGGTTGTCTGGAAGCTTCTGAAGGAAGACAGAGTCCGGCATCTTGTCCAGATCTGGTTCACCATCAATAAGATACGTCTTCACATCGATCTTGGGGCTGTGCTGCAGGTAGAAGAGCAGATAGCGGTAATCCCAGCGAGGCTCCTGGTCGATAAAGAGGACGTGGATCTTGTTATCAACCACGCGCATCTTGGCGGTGGCCTTATTGTTCTCCTTCGCAACTTCTTCTGGCAGAGCAGGTACTGACGCCTCGAGTGTGAGATCGCCCAGCTCCTGCGGGGTAAAGTGCAGCGCCACTTCCTGCTCGCCGTCCTGCAGGATGACGACTTTTTCTTCCGCCAGAACTTTATTGCCGGACTTGAGCGTGGCCACTATTTGCCTGCCCGTAAAGCCCTGCGCGCGGAGCTTGAATTTGACATCCACGCGCTGCTTTACAAACGCCAGTTTTGGCGCAGATAGTTCCTGCACAATAAGATCCGCAGGCGTTGTAACGCCGATACCGTAGATGAAAAGCGGTATATTTTGCTCCAGCGCAATTCGCGCCGCCTCGCCCGGCGGCAGGCCGCTGTTGTTGGCGCCGTCGGTAATTACCAGCATGCCGGCAATGGCCTGGCCGCGATTTTGCTCCAGCACCTGTCGCATGCCTTCACCAATGCCGGTGGCCGAATCGGTCGGCCTGATGTCCTGGAAAAAGCTGCTGATGTCGGCCTTGTCCAGCTGCCGGCGGCCGCCGGCGGGCTCCATCACTCCCAGCGTAACTGCATCACGCCCAAAGCGATAGAACGAGAGGTTCGATTTCTCCTGCAGGCGCTCCCATAAGCGCAGCTTCTCGTTGGCATTGACTCTGGCGAGAACGTCCCAGCGATTGGCTCCCGCGAGCTCTGGAGGAAGCGGGCCGGAAAAGCTCTGCTTCAGGCCCTGGGCCGGATCGATCGTCCCTGCGGCCAGAGCGGCGCGCTTCTGGTCGTCCAGCGAGACCCGGCGGTCGCCGAGCAGCATACTCGACGACGTATCTACCAGAACCAGAAGGTTTTGCCGCACCGGCTCGTTAATCGTCATGTGGACCACCGGTTTCGTAAGCAACAGCAATACGAGGCCGATCAGCACGATGCGCAGAGCCATCATCACACGCTGCCAATGCTTCGGAACATCCTTGGCATAAAGGACATAGCCGGCAATGGCCCCTGCGGAAAGCGCGATAAAGAGCACCACGGCCCAGCCGGGGGAAAGACCTTCGAAGCTGAGGCGCCACTCGGAGCCCGCCGGCACGCTTTCGCCGGTAAGAAGATTGATAATCCAGTCGCCCATAAGTCTTATAAAGAACGGCTAAACCTATGAGCCAGAACGGTTTCGACAATAACAACAATCGCTGCCACCCAAATGAGGAGCGTCCAGTATTCCCTGCCCACTTCGTACCGTGGCTTTGCTGCCGTTGCGGCGGCTGGCGATGGGGTCGGCGCAGATCTATCGGAAGGCGTTGATGCCGTGGAAGTTGCGGCGGCATCACCGGGCTTGGGGCCTTCGGCAAAGGCGTCCACGCTGGCTTTCTCCATCTGGCGCACGTCCGATTCCGCGGGGTCGGTCTGCACGCCAAAC
Source organism: Verrucomicrobia bacterium LW23 (assembly GCA_003054695.1). Classification (GTDB taxonomy): domain Bacteria; phylum Verrucomicrobiota; class Verrucomicrobiia; order Methylacidiphilales; family UBA1321; genus LW23. The sequence continues at coordinate 243,871 of QAZA01000056.1, read as the reverse complement.
ACGGCCAGCGGGGTCGTTTCATCGCCCAGGAAGAGCTGGTAGGCGCCGGTTGCACTGGTGTCGCGGAAACGAAGCGTGGCCTTGCCGTTGTTGACGTCGATGCGACCCGCAACGCGCCTGTCTTTTTCGCGCGGCGTCACGGCGGAGAAATCCTTGCCGAGCAGGTCCATCGAGACCGGCACCTCAAATGTCTCGCCGGGGCGAAGCACGAGGCGCGCGGCCTGCTGGCGGTTGAGAAAGCCCACAAGCCGTTGCACCACAGCCACAAACGCGGGGTGAAGCGGAAGATTTGTCCATTGCGGTGTCGCGGTGCTTCCAAACACCACCACCCGGCCGGTGCCGTACGGCCACTCCACCGCCACGGGCTCGTTGCCGCCCGTGCGTGCAATCACGGACGGGTCGCCGCCGAGCCGCGGATTCGCGGCGCCGGACTGATCGCCCAATTCGGGTTTGACCTTAAGCCTGAAGTACTTGGACATGCGCACTGCCGAAAGGCTACCCTGCGCGGAATCGTTCCACAGCGTGGTGATGGGGTGATCGAAGCGTTTATCCTGCCAGGCCACGGGGTCCTTGGCCTCGATGGGCCGGCCCGCGTCGCCCTCCAGGGTTGCAGGCAGTAATTCCGTAAGCGCAGCGTTGGAGTTCCAGGCATTTACGTCAGTTTTAGGGCCCGGGAAGATGACCAGGCTGCCGCCCTGCTGCACGTAGGTGCTAAGGGCCTTGACTGTTGCCTCAGGCAACACGCCGGGGTTGCAGAGGAACACGAGGTCGTAGGTATCGAGCGCTTTTTTGCCGACCTCGGCCATGGCAATGCTGGTCGTCTGCAGGTAGTATCGCCCCATGCGGTCGGAAGATATTGGCGCCAAAGCGTTTGCGAGGAAGTAGCCATCCTGGTCCACCGGTTGTTTCTCGGGGCTCCCCTCGCCTATCAAAACTCGCACGTGATCAACAACTTGCACCGCTGTTACACGTGTGTTGTCCCTGGCCAGGCGATCGGGCGGGATGCTGGCCGTAACGCTGTGGTAGCCGGCGGTGACAAAGTGAGCAAACAAATTGACGCTTACTGTTGCACCAGGCTCAATCTTAGGCAACACAGTCTCGTCCGACGGCGGGTTACCGTCGATGGAGATCGTGACGCGCACGCCTTCCACCGTGGCGGTGCCGTAGTTGGAGACGGCGATTTGCAGGCGGCACGGCTGGTTGACGGCCGGGACACCGCCCTCGGGGCGCAGGTCGGTAATGGCCAGGTTGGCCTCGCCGCCGGCACCGAGAACGACCGGGCGCACCTTGACATGCGGGTTGGCGGCCTGCAGCTTGCGCATCTCGTCCAGCCGGGCCCACGCGGGCGTTTGGCTATCGGTGTAAATGATGATTTCGCAACGATTTGCGGTGAAACTGCGGAGCGCCTGGTAGGCCGCGCGCAGACCTTCGCACAGGTCGCTGCCGCGCTCGGAAACCTCCGCAAGCTCCACGTTGCGGCGCAGGAGTGTGAAGTCGTTGCTGGGGCGCGCCACCATAGGTACGGCGCGGTCGGATACGAGGTAGAGCGCGGCCATGGAGTTGGGGTCGGCGGATTCCAGCCACTTCTGTATCTCCTTCTTGGCCAACTGGAAGCGTGTTTCCACGCCGTTGCTTTGGCTCATGCTCATGGAGTTATCCAGCAGCACAACCGCGGTGACCGGCCCGCCGCCAGAGCCGCCCGAGCCGTCGATAAGGCGCTCCCAGACAGGCTGCGCAAAGGCCAGCACAAGCAGGGCCACGAGGGCGCAGCGCAAGAGCAGGAGAAGCAGGTCCTCGATCTGCAGGCGGCGCTTGTTGGTTTGCACCGTGTCCTGCAGAAAGCGCATGGCGGCCCACTGGGTGCGCTGGACGCGGAACTTGTTAAGCATGTGAATAACGACGGGGATCCCCACCGCCGCCATGCCGATCAACACGCCGGGAAAAAGAAAATTCATGCGTCTACCGTCCTCCCTTGCCCACCATGCCGCGGAAGGCCAGGTAGCCGCTTAATACTTCAGCGAGTGGTTTACCTGTATCGGCCAATACATAGTGGGCCTGATACTTCTCACAAATACCGCGAATCCGTGCGCGGAATGCATCAAAATTCTTGAGATACGCTTTACGTATATCGGCAGGCGATGTCTTGATTTCGTCCTCGCCTTCCAATCCTAAAAAGCGCCAGCTTCCCGTAAAGGGGAAGGTCAGTTCATACGGATCGAGCACATGAAAGACAATCACCTCCTGGCCACTGAAACGCAGGCGCTGCATGCCTTTGTCAAAGTCGGCCTCGGTATCCATGAAGTCGCTGATAATCATGACGATACCGCGGCTGCGTGCCTTGCGGGATATGTCCTCCAGCGCCTTGCCGATGGCGGTGGCATTGGTGGAATCAAACGCTGCCAGGCGATTCATGACGTGATGAATCTTGCCGAGATTATCTGTACGCTGAATATACTCGCGCGTCTCTGTATCAAACAGCGATAAGGTAATAGCATCGCGCTGAATAAGCACCAAATACGCAAGGCAGGCAGCCAACGCTTTTGCAAAATGCATTTTGGTCAGCGACGTATGTCCATAGTTCATGGAGCTACTGCCATCCAGCACAATGTGTGCAACAAAATTGGTATCCTGCTCGTACTGCTTGATGTAGTAGCGATCGCTGCGGCCCAGCACTTTCCAGTCCAGGTGACGGATGTCGTCGCCGGCTGTGTACTCGCGGTGCTGGGCAAACTCGATGGCGAAGCCGCGGAACGGCGATTTGTGCTCGCCGACGCGGTAGCCCTCCACGACGGTGCGGGCGAGTATGCCCAGGGCCTCGCCGCGGGAGATCGCGTCGGGATCAAGGTAAGAGTTTGACATTCCGTGCGGAGATGGGGAAGAAGGGAAGGAAAGGCGAGCGATGGGGTTGTGGGCGTGCGGCGCTGCAGGTCAGGTTAAGGACGTTGATGGCGATAGCGGCGCGTCAACAACTAAATGTCTCCGGGCACGGGCAATTCGCTTACGCTGTTAACCTGCAGGGCAACAATAGTTTAGCCGTGTTGCGGAATCGATTGAATCACATTCTGCACAATATCGTCGGTCGTGATGCCCTCGCTTTGCGCGCTGAAATTTGCTGCAATGCGGTGGCGCAGAATGGAATGCGCAACGGCGGCCACGTTTTCGCAACCCGCATACACCTGGCCGGAGATAAGCGCGTGCGCCTTGGCGGCCATAATGAGGCTGAGGCTGGCGCGCGGGCCGGCGCCGAAGCTCAGGTACTTCCTGCAGAAGTCGAGCGCGTCCGGCTGCTTGGGGCGGGTGGAGCGCACAATCTTTTCTGCATAGCGGTACACGTGGTCGGCCACCGGCACGGATTTCACCGTCTCCTGGATAAACAGCACGTGCTCAACGCTTAACACAGGTTGCGGATCGGCCAGCTTCATGCCCGTGCCCATCTTCATCACGAGGAGTTCTTCCTCCTCCGAGGGATAATCCACGTTAATGAGGAACATGAAGCGATCGAGCTGCGCCTCGGGCAGCGGATACGTACCTTCTTGCTCCAGAGGATTTTGCGTCGCCAGCACAAAGAAGGGCACGGGCAGTTTGTGGGTGCTGCCGCCGACAGTAACGCGGCGCTCCTGCATGGCCTCCAGCATCGCGGCCTGGGTTTTGGGCGGTGTACGGTTGATTTCGTCCGCCAGCACAATGTTGGCAAACAGCGGGCCGGGCATGAATTTGAACTCCTTCTGGCCGGTCGCCGGGTCCTGGTAAATCACCTCGGTGCCGGTGATGTCGCTGGGCATCAGATCGGGCGTGAACTGGATGCGTTTGAACGACATATGCAGCGTTTTGGCCAGCGTGGAGATGAGCAGCGTTTTGGCCAGGCCGGGCACACCCACCAGGAGCGCGTGGCTGCGCGTAAAGATGGAGATGAGAATCTCATCCACCACTTTCGTCTGGCCTACGACGACCTTGGCAATCTCGTTTTGCACGCCCACGTAGGCGTTGCGACAGAACTCCACCGCCTGGATGTCCGACATCTGCTCGGCCGGCTGTTCAGCTTGTTCCGCGGCGGCTTGTTCCATCAGTTCGGCATTTTCTTCGTCAATAGCGGGGGTCGTCATAGCTAAAAGGTGAGCGGCTCGCGAGTGCCGGCGTATGCATTGTGTGTATGTCTGAAACTCCTCGACACAGGGGCGATCCCGCGGCCATGCTGCTGTTGATAACAGGCGGCGTGGCGGCTCGAATCGCGCGATATCGCCGCCCGAAAGCATATCGCTTTGGGGAGCCATATCCTGCGCATCGCCATGGAGTCCGTCATGTACTAACCTTCAGATGATCAGGTAGTTGGAGATTCCCCAGAAAGGGCCCGAGCCGTGGAGAAGAGTTCCCTGACTCCCTAAGGTCGTACATTTTTGCCACTGTAGATAAAATTTGGACGCCAAAGCGAGCGCCAAATATATTTTTATTGCGATGATGCCCGACAGAGCAAATGAGGGCCACTTTCCGAGAGAAAACAGGGTGAATTGGGTATCTCATGGAATAACGCGCCTACTTTTTGCCGCTGTTGTGTAGCAAAAGGCTGAGAGTGTGCACGTTGCGCGACGCCCCAGGAGCAGCCTGGGCCGGCCATTCTATCCTCAGCACCAGCGACTTAAGGGCATCCGGAGCCGCCGTTGCGCCGGTGCCGGCAGGGGGCGGACCGAGGATAAGGCGCGCGTGGAAAACACTTTCCGGCGTAAGGGCATCCCCCACAAAGCGGCCCTCTTTGTCGTAATACAGATGGCGCTCCGCGTTTGGGGGGGCACCGCTCCATGGCGGCGGCGGCGACAGAAAATCGGCCTCGCGGCTCAACTCGCTTTTGGCGAGGAAGAACGCCTGCTGGGCCACGCTGGCCACTTTACTGTCCGCTTCGGAGCTCTGGATCTGCTGAACGGACGAAGCGGTGAGGCTGAAAATCGCCACCAGCACAAACGCCATAATCCCTATAGTGATAGCAACTTCCGCAAGCGAGAACCCCGCGCGCGCGGTGCGGCGCCGCAAGGGCAAGGCGCCGGCACCAGGCGGGGTGAAGGAAGTGAAGTCCATAGGTCTGGGAGTACGGGCGCAAAGTGTTTCGCGTTTGCATCAGTATAAGAATACACCTTTAGCGCGTCAATGCGTTATTTGCTACTGTTGTGGCCCCCTCTTTTGCGACGTGCACGCTCCCCCTGCCCTCCCTTCCTCGCGCAAAGTTCTGGAAATCGCTGGCACATTGCGCGCAGAATACACGTGACAATTCCCACGCTCCGCCACGCCTGCCGCCACATGCCCGAAACCCTTGCCCCCACTACCGTGCTACCGCGCGCCCGCCTTCGGCTGGAGTTCGTGCGCCCGGTCCATGCGCCTCGTATTCAGGCACTTGCGGGGGATCCACGGCTGGCACGCTACACGCGCCTGCCGCATCCGTACCCGGGCGACGGCGCCATTATCTTTGTGCGGGAAAGCATGGAAGGGCGCATCACCGGCCGAGAGGTGGTGTTTGCCATTATGGAGTGCGGGGAGCTGCGCGGCGTGTGCGGCGTGCAGGAGATCAACGCGAACGCCCGCACGGCCGACCTGGGCTATTGGGTGGACCCGGACCACTGGGGCCAGGGCATCGCCACGGAAGCCGCCCGCGCCGCCTGCGGCTTTGCCTTCCAACATCTTGGCCTTCAACTCCTTACCGCCTGCCATGCCGTCCGCAATGAGGCCAGCGGCCGCGTGATGCGCAAAATCGGCTTCCGCGCCACCCACACCCGCCCGGACGACCGCCTGGGCGAGACGCTGTACTACGAGCTTATCCCCGCGCAACTGCATGAGAATCAGGAACTTGTGGTGGTGGAGATTGCGCCTGGGGAGTTCCGCTAGTCCTCACCAGCCGACAGCCTCGGCCATCCTACGCACACATGCCCGACGAGATCCTCAACACCTCGCCTAAGCCTGGGTCTGCGCCGGATCATGTTATGCCTGTCGACGCGGACAAGGAGGAAGGGACTCGGGCACGCCGCAGCCGCGCCTTCTCATCAGCGGGCGTTACAGTGACAATGGTTTGCGTACTCCTGACCTATGTGCTGAGCATGGTGCCGGTCGGCCGGATGTTTATGGCCGGCTGGATTCCCTGCGGCGGGTGGCAGGAGCGTACGTGCAGGCTCATTTACCTTCCATTGCTGCATCTCACCATGCGCGTGGAGTTTATAGCAGACGGCATGCTGGCCTACAGCACGGCGCTTAAGCCGCTTATTCCCAAATCCCCGTCCATACGCAAGGCAAGCTGGTGGGTTACCGAGCGTTCCGTGTACTTGCAGGAAGGGCCCGGCGGCATCCACGACCTTCAGACCAATCCTGCCGCCCAGGGCAAGACCCCTGCGGACCTGAAGGACGCGATAAAGCGCTACCTCGATTTCATCCGCCGAAGCAGGCTTGAGTAGGCGGCCAGGAGATCGAGCGCCCCAACGAATACATGAGTAGAAGTACAAGATAGCGCTCGCCCGGGACTTATACATGTGATTATCCTGTGCCGCGCAGCCTCCACCGCGGCGCATCCGTCGCGCTCCCGCCTCGTTCCCCGTGCATCTGCAACCCGCTGACTCCGTGAACTTTACGCTTTCGCAAATCCTCGCCGCACCGGAATCCCCGGTTCGGGCGATATTGCGCAAGTACCGCCTTCAGCTGGGGCTGGCCGCCGCGTGGCTGTTCATCATCGCCGCAGGGCACTGGATGGGCGTGCTTTGGGATATTGATGAGGGGACGCTGGACTGGCGCATGGCGTACACCAGCCACATCGCGCCCGATAACCACTTGGCGCTCATTGAGATAGATGAGCTTCCGCCCAACCGGCCGTGGCCCTGGTCGCGCCTGGAGTTCTCCCTCCTGCTCGACCGCGGCTCCCTGATGCGCTACGGCCCGCGCAGCGTGGTCATCGAGCCTGTACTGGCCGGCCCCGACCCCTCTCCGCGCGAGGACTCGCGCCTGGCGGAAAAGCTGCATCTGTATGAGCGCCACGTACTTGCGGCGGCGCTTGTACCGCGCGACAACGTGGAAACGCCCGCGCCCGCCGGCGCCACGCCTATCCCCACGCGCGGCAGCCTTGCCGCGGTGCCGCGCTTTGGCGCCGCCTACTGGCCCTACGAGGAAATCGCCACGCGCGCGGCCATCGGCGCGGCCAATCTTCTGCCGCAGGGCGAAGGCGTAACCCGTTGGCTCCCACTTATTTTCGTCTTTCGCGACCAGGTCGTGCCGTCCCTCGCGCTGCAAGCCGCCGCCGCCCAACTGGGCGCGGATCTGAGCAAATCCGAAGCGGTGCCCGGCTACGCCATTACGCTGCGCGACGCGGCAGGCAAGCGCCTGCGCGTCATTCCCATCGACGACGAGGGCCGCATGCGTGTGCGCTTTCACCCCAAACGCGGCGCGGCATGGACGGACAGCTTTGCGCAATTCCTTGTCTACCAAACAGATACAGGCAACGAGTTTAAGCCGAAGCACGATCTTCGTCTGCTGCGCGGCCGCCAGGTATGGGTGGGCCGCACCGACCCCGACGCCACGCCCGTGCGCACCATTGCGGGGGACCTCGCCCCGGTCCGCCTTGCGATGGCCGGCACCCTTAATATCGTGGAGGGCGATTTGATTCAACAGCTCTCAACCCCCTTGCTTACAACGCTTTACGCTATTATCTCCGCCCTTGTCATCGCCGCCTTTTATCGTCTGGGCATCGTGCAGGCGCTGGTTTTCATTTCTATTGCAAGTGCCTCATGGTTAGAGCTTTCTGTCGTTCTCTTCCGTGCATGGAGCCTTTCGCTTCCCGTCCTTGGCTACCTCATTTTTGCTGGCGGCCTTGTCGTGTGGTGCGCCGTCGCCACGTTCGGCCCGCGCCCGGTCGTCCGCTCCGGATCCGCACCGGCGACAGGAACAGAACCCATTACGCCCAAACGCTTTACGCCGCGCAAAGGCACTCGCCCGGCAAACCGCTAGATGTCCCCTGCCCCGCCTCCGGCAGCGCCCCACTTTTCCAGCAACTCCGGAAAGGGGCAGAGCTCGCACGCGGAGGCGTCGGGCACACAGTAGTCGTGATAAATTTGCAGCAAACCCTGCTGTACCAGCGCGGACGAGCCGAGCTCCCCGATCGACGCGCCGCCCAGCACGCGCTGGCGGGCCAGCCGCGTGAGCTGGTTGTCGCCGCCGGGCAATGCGTCGAGGGCGCGCACGGCGGCCTCCAGCTCCGCCTCGCCGTGCATGGCCACAAAGGGCCAATAAATGTTGGTCAGCATCTCCGCAATGCGATCGCCGCCGACCAGCGCGTGCCGGGCGCCCGCATTGCCCAGCGTGGCGGAGAGAGAGGCGCGGCCATTCCAAAACGGGTCGGAAAGCGCCTCCATTTCGCTCTCAAATCGCACCGACGAGCGCTCGCCGACCGCACCGGCCAGCACGGGCAGGCGCCTGGCCAGCAACGCCAGCGCTGCCAGCCGGCGCTCCGGGCGATTGGCCGGGCGCACCCCTGCCAGGCTGATGAGCCCGCGCGGCAGCCCGGCGTGAGCCAGGGAGGCCCGCCGGCGCCACCAAATCTCCCAGCGCTCACGCAGCCACTCGCGCGCCTCGGGCTCGTAGTGATCCACCCGGGTGGAGGGCAGCATGCCGGCCAGGCCAAAGAGCAGGGCCGAAGCCTCGACCGGCTTCATCCGGCGAATCTCCGCATACGGAAGCCGTTGTGCCAGAAGACGAAACGCAAGCTTGTTGCGACTGTAGCCCAGCCCTTCGGCCAGCGCCTCCCACAAGGCCTGCTCCCGCCCGGAGACCCGCGCACGCCATCGCCAGCGCACCGCCTTTTGTTCCAGTCGAAACCGCCCCGCCGAGTGGACAACCTCGCGTATGCGCTCGATAGGCGCCCGGGCCAGCCGCTGCGAGCACCGGCCGGGTCGCGATGCCGGGAGCGGAGCGGCCGGACTATTGCGCGCCGTAAGTTGTTCTGCCGAAGAGTGTTCCGACGCCCCGCCCGCCTTCAGCTCCGCCTCCCCACTTTGCCCCCTGGCACCGCCTGCCACCACGCCGTCAAGAAGCGGCCGCAAAGTCTCCCACGGCGCTATAAGTTGGGTGCTGAGAACCACTTGCGGAACGCGGCGAAAACTCGCGGTCGCCGGATAAAAACGCCGAGGTCCGGCCTGCCACACCACGTGCACAATCACGTCCTCATAGGCAGGGTCGGCGCCATGCCCGTGCGCCTCCCAGTCGCGCGGCGTCAGGTGCAGCTCTGCGCTGCCGGTAACCAGGGGACGCGGCGATGCGGGGTCCGTGCCGGGCGGCAGACTCCCCTCGGGCGCGTCGATCCAGCGGATGCATACTTGCGTGAAATCCGGGCCGGGGCCGTGGTTCCACAAGCCCTGCTGAATCACCTCAAATCGCGCGCCGTCCTCGGTCCGCAACACCCGGCAGTCCTCGCCACCGCTAAACCAGCGCTCAAACCACAGCGCCTGCATCTCGCGCTCCGTGGGGGGCGGGACGGCGGCGGAGGCATCGCGCACGACTGCGGACGCGGGCGGGCGCGCTTCGCCGTTATTTTGCAGGCGAAGGCACGCGTAATTTTGCGCAATCTCGTGTTGCATGTATATTCACTGCAACCGGGGCAGTGGCTCGGTGGCGGGCGCTTGGCGCGCTTGCCATGCGGCGGGGCGCGAGGCCCGGGTCGTTTCTATTCTTTTTCCAGATATCTTTATGAGCGTCAGTGTCTTGAGTAAAGTGGTGCGGTTGTCTCTGTTTGCGCTGGCCGCGTTTGTGCTGTGCGCGGCGGCGCTTGTCGGCGGCAGCAGTAACTCGCAGGGGCAATCCTCGCCGGAGGAGGAGCCGGCCGTCAAGGCGGTGGCCAGGGTTATGCCGGCCGTCGTCAATATTAATACGGAACGTGTCGTGCGCCCTTCAACCACGTATTACGATAATTTCTACCGCCGCTACCGCATGCCCGCTCAAAAGGTAACAAGCCTGGGCTCCGGCCTCCTTGTATCGCCCGAAGGCTACATTGTTACCAACGCGCACGTGGCGGAAATGGCGGATAACCTTAAAATCAAGGTAACTCTCTCGGACGGTTCGGTTTACGACGCGAAGTTTATCACGAGCGACCCGGCCAGAGACCTCGCGATGATCAAGATTGAAGACAAGAAGCCCTTCCCCTTTCTGCAAACCAAAGCATTGTCGCCCAACATGTTAGGGCAGACGGTGATGGCTCTCGGCAATCCCGTAGGTTACCAGAACTCCGTTGCGCGTGGAATTCTCAGCGCCAAGAATCGCAGCCTCAAAACGGAGGATGGCGAGATGGTGGGCCTACTGCAGACGGACGCGGCGATCAACCCCGGTAACTCCGGGGGCCCGCTGGTCGATATCGCCGGCAACCTGGTGGGCATCAACACCGCCAAATTCAGCGGCCAGGCGATCGAGGGCATCGGCTTTGCCATCCCCGCCGAGGTTGTCGTGCCGTGGATGACCGATGCGGTGGCTATCGCCAAAGGCGAGAAGAAAGCGCCGGAACCCATTGGCCTTGCGGAGGTTATGAAGAAAAAGTTCGGCATCAGCTTTCAGCCGCTTACGGAGGAACTGGCCGACGCTTTTGGCTTTACGCTGGACGGCGGCCTCGTCATTACCGAGGTGGAAGAAGGCAGCCCGGCCGCGCGCGCCGGCCTCAAGCGCGGCATGCTGATTGTGCGCGTGGGCCGCGTGCCCGTGCAAAGCGAGGAAGACCTGCCCCGCGAGCTGGAGCGCCTGCGCCCCGGCGCCGCCGTGCAGTTTACCATTGTGGCCGTGGAGTACCGCGGCGGCTACCCGCAGCAGCGCGGCGGCGGGGTGATCATCACTGCGCGCTAACATCGTAACGTAGTGGCCGGCAATGCGTTACGGATTGGAAGGGGCAGCGGGGGCGACAGCCTTTTTGCACTGCTCCAGCCAGGCCTCGATTGTGGGCCAGGTTACTTCCAGGCTTCCCGCCGGGCTGGGGTGGGAGCCATCGGGGACAAGCTTTTCGTAACGCGCTATATCGCTCTCCTTTATTCTGAGCCAGTTAGGATAGTGATCCAGCAGCACAAGATTGTGCTCTTTAGCGTAGTTACGGTAGTTGCTATTATAAGCTTCCAGGTCCGGGCGGCTTATGGCCGCATCCTTGTGCGGAACGTTCATTGTTTGAAGCACAAGGGCCGCTTCCGGCCGCGCCTGCTTTATCTCTTTAACGATTGCATCCAGATTGGCAGCGCCTTTCTCCACAGGCATCTTGAATTTGACGTGGGAGTCGTTATAGGAAAACTCGATAAACACCAGATCTGGTTGATGCTCAAGGACTTTCTTCACGTTTTTGACACCCCAGTCGGAGTTCATGCCCGATCCGCCGTTGTTAAAGAAGGTGACTTGCCCAGGATAGTTTTTCGCAAACCAGGCTTCTACTTCTTTGGTCCAGCGGCCGGCGGCGGTAAGGCTGGTTCCATAGACAACAACAGTTTGCTTTTTGCCTTCCGCAAGATGTTTGAAGATGGGAGGAATGGTTGTTGTATCCGCGGCAAAAGAGTCAGACATAAAGGGGAGAAGGAGAGCGAAAGCAATAAGCTTTAGGGTAAGCCATGCGGGTGAATTGCGATTGGGCATAGAGCGATCATCATAATCAGCCTTCTTGCCATTCGCACGCTTCAATTCAAGCGATTTGCTACGTCTCCACCATGCGGCTTACTTTGCGGGCGAGTTTCGTCCATGTGCTTTCGTCGGTACCCGTAAGTCGTTGCAAATCAGCATAAAAGTCGGGGTAAGCGCCGTAAATGCACGCGGCCTCGGTGATGGTGGTGGTGCCGCGGGCAAAGATGGCGGCAACCGCCGTGCCGATGCCGATCAGCGCATCGCCGTAGGTGGAGACGGGAGCACCGCGGAGGGAGCGGCCGCCGCTGCCCTGGATCTCCATGGAGTCCGGCCGCTCGACAACCGGGACGCCCATGGCGCGCAGGTTCTCGGCCATGGCGGCCATGCGGTCGGGGGATTTGGCGCGGAGTTCGCCAAGGCCCTCGATGACCGTTTCGCCGGACGCCACAGCCGCCATCGCCACGATAACTGGCAGCTCATCAACGAGATACGGAATCTCCTCCGCCTCCACGCGCACGCCGCGCAAGGCGCGGCCGGTGACGGTGAGGAAGCCGACCGGCTCGGGGCCGGAGTAGTCGACGGACTCGCGCAAAAAGATGGGCCCGGCGAGGACGGCGCGGGTGTAGGCGCGGGACGACATGGTGCCGCTGGTTTCGCGCGCGTGGATGTCCGCGCCCATGCGCAGCAGCACGCGTAAGAACTTGGTGCGGTTGGGGTTAAGCCCGATATCGCGTACCGTTACCAGGCCGCGCGGCATCGCGGCGGCGGCGCCGATCCACGCGGCGGCCAGCGTAAAATCGCCCGGTATGCGAAGGTCCTCGCCGTAGAGGGTGGAGCCGCCCTTGATGCGCACGGTTTGGCCTTGCACGATGGGGCGGCAATGAAAATGCTCGAGCATTTTCTCCACGTGGTTGCGCGCGGGGCGCTGCTGAATGATGGACGTGGTGCCCTGTGCGAAGAGGCCGGCGAGGAGGACGGCGGTTTTGAGCTGGCCGTTGTCGTGCGGAGCGCGCAGTTGTATCCCCTTGACTGGCGCGGGGTTAACGAGAAATGGCGGGCGATCCGCGGCTGGACCCTGCGGGCGGATGTCGGCCTTCATGTGTCCCAGCACCGCCATAAGTGGTTGCAGTTTCAAAGACGACAGGTGTGCGCCGGCGGTGATGCGCGTGGCGAAGGGCTGGCCGGCCAGCAGGGCGGTAAGCAGGCGCAGGGCGGTACCGCTTTCGCCGCAGTCCAGGGGCTCCGCCAGGGGGCTGAGCTGGCGGCGGCAGCCGCGGATGTGAAGGCTGCCGGGCATGGGAGGGAGGTTGAGCTCGGCAGCCGTGGGGGTGGCCTGGCCGTAACCTCCTGGCGTGGAATCACTTGACGCGATGTTGGACGCCGTGGGCGGGGTGGGTGCGGGTACACCGGCCAGCGTGGCCGGTTCGCCGTCGGCCATCGACGTATTGATGTGCACGCCAAGGCCTTGCAGCGCCTGGGGCAGGCGGATGTTCTCGCCAAACCAGGGGTAGCCGGTGATGACCGACTCGCCGTCGCCCATGGCGGCGAGGAGCACGCCGATCTGGGCAATCATTTTATCGCCCGGCACCGTCACGTCGCCAAACATCTGCCGCGAGGGGCGGATGGTGATGGACGAGGGGTGGCTTTTGGCGATCATGGGGTCGGCGGAAGGGGATAGTGACCGCGCAGGATAAGGAAAAGCGGGCGGGGCGGCAACCACGGAGCACCTGTATACTGCAGACACCTGCACCTGCCATCTCCCCGACGTCAGCGACTGTTCGCAATTTCAGGGGAACTTTTTGTGGGGAGCCGCACCCATTTATTACCAGATTCTGCGGCCTCTTTCTCTATCTCCGCAACGGCGTCATCCAGTTCCTTTCGGTTTGCTTCAAGTCCGGACATCAGGCTGTAGACGCAGGGGATAACGTAGAGCGTAAATACAGAGGAAAGTATGGTGCCGCCTATAACTACAATAGCCAGCGGCACGCGTACCTCGGCCCCTGGGCCTATACCTAACGCGGCGGGCACTGCAGCGGCAACCGCCGCGCTTGTTGTCATAACGATAGGGCGCAGGCGGATGGGGCCGCCCTGCAGAATGGCCTGGCGCAGGGGGAGGTGTTCCTCAAAGCGCTTGCGGTTAAAGAACTCCACTAAAAGGATAGCGTTTTTCTTGACAATACCCATCAATAGAATGAAGCCAATGCCGCTGTACAGGTTGAAACTGTTATTGGTAATAACCAGACTTATAATCGCGCCTGGTATTGTATAAAGCACAGCCACCAGCACCGTAAATGGATGGATAAAGCTGTTGAACTGCACGGCCAGAACTATGTACGAAATAAGGAAACCCATGCCCATGATAATCATGAAGCCCTGCCCCGCTTCGGCCATCGCGGCGGCGGAGCCGGTATCGAGCACGCCGTAGCCGTCCTCCTGCATCACCTCGCGCGAGATTTGCCGGGCGCGCTCGGTGGCGGTGACCTGGGAAACGCCCGGCTTGATGTCCATGTAGAGGGTGATGCTGCGCGTGCGGTTCTCGCGCGTGATGCTGGTGAGCTTTGGCTTAACCTCGAAGCGGCAGACGCTGGTGAGCGGTACGAGCTCGCCGTAGCGGGTGCGCACCGTCAGGAGCTCAAGGTCCCTGGGGGTGGTCCACTGGCTGTTTTGCAAGCGCAGGTTGACGTCGTAGCGGCGGTCGTCTTTGGTGAATTTGCCGACGCGGATGCCCCCGATGGCCGTGTTTATCGTCTCGGCAATGGCGGAAACGGGCACGTTGCTGCGGGCGGCGAGTTCGCGGTCGGGGAAGACGTGCAGCTCGTTGGCGCCTTCCTTGTAATTGGTATCGACATCCTGAACCAGGCCGGTCTCTTTCAATCGCTTTACAATTTCCTTACTATATTGCGCCAGTTTCTGGTAGTCGCGACCTTGTAGCGCAAGCTCTATTTTGCTTCCTCGCTTGTTGCTAAAGGCTTTCTGGGTTGGATCGAATACACTGCTTTTCAGATCTTTAATTTTTGCAAATTCCGCGCGCAACAGCTCCATTATTTCCATGTGCGTTACTTTGCGGTTGTGTTTAGGCACAAGAGAAATAAAGCACATGCCGGCGTTGCTACGTCCGCCTTCCAGGCCTCCTACATTTGCCATAAACTGGCGGATGTACGGCTGCTTCTTTAAAAAGGCTTCGGCGTGGGCAATACGTTCTGCAGTAAACTCAAGAGAAGAGCCGACGGGCGTCTCCCACTCTACGATTAAAACGCCGGCGTCCTGGCCGGGGCTGATTTCCGCGCGCAACAGGGGCAGCAAGCTGAGCATGCCGGCCACGGCGACGAGCGATACCGCTATTGTCAGCCAGCGGTAGCTGATGGCGAACTCCAGCGTGCGTCCGTAAAGGGCGGAGATGTGGTCGAAGATCCAGTTGACGACGCGGGCGAAACGGCTTTCGTCCTCCTTGGCGGTCATGATCTGCGAGCAACGCATGGGCGTAAGCGTAATACTCTCCAGCAGAGAGAGTAACACCGCCGTGGAAATGGTGACGCCGAACTGGAAAAGGAACTTGCCGATGAGCCCGGGCGCGAACGCGACAGGGAGGAAGATGGCCACGATGGCGACGGTGGCCGCCGTGGCCGCAAAGGTGATTTCGCGCGTGCCCTCCAGCGCGGCCTGGCGGGCGGTTTTGCCCATGTGGTAGTGACGAACGATGTTCTCCAGTACCATGATAGCATCGTCGACGACTATGCCTATAGCGAGGGACAGGGCGAGTAATGTAAAGAAGTTCAGGGTGAAATTCATTACATAGAGCACAATGAATGAACCCAGAACGGAGGTGGGTATGGAGATCAGCACATTAAAGGTGCTGCGCCACGAACCCAGGAACGCCCAGCACACGACGCCCGTTACGATGCCCGACATGATCAGCGTAAACCAGGTCTCGCGGATGGCTTCCTCCGTAAACACACTGCGGTCAAAGTTAATGCTGATGCGGATTTCTTTCGGAATCTCCTTGTTTATCTGATGCATCGTCTCGATGACATCGTGCGCTACCTGTACCTCATTATAGCCGCGCTGCTTCTGTACTCCCAGGCCGATGCCGCGCACGCCGTTGGTGCGATTCATTGCGCGCACATCGGCCACGCCGTCCTCTACGGTGGCCACGTCGCCCAGGCGGATGTGGGAGTTGTGGATGGAGGCGCCGCCCCGGGTGGTGATGAGGACGTCGCGCATTTGCTCGGGGCTCATCGCCTCGCCCATTACGCGCACGTTCAGCTCCTGGTTGCGGCCCTCCAGGTAGCCGGCGGCGCTTTCGTTATTTTCGCGCTGCAGGGTGGCGCGTACGTCCAGGATGGTGAGGTCGTATTTACGCAGCTTTTCGGCGTCCACGCGCACGCGCAGGGTGCGGTCGGCCCAGCCGCCCATAACGACGTTGCCGACGCCAGGGACGATGAGAAAGCGGTCGCGGATGCGTTGATCCACAAACGTAACCAGCTGGGAGAAAGGGAGATCCGACGTAACGGCGAGCCACATGAAGGGCGAGTCTTCCTCGTTAAACTTCATGATGGTGGGCGGGTCGGCGCCTTCGGGCAGGTCCACGGCGCGGATGCGGCTGTTGGTCTCCTGCAGGGCGGCGTCGATGTTGCGATCGACGTGGAACTCCAGCTTAAGGCTGCACATGCCCTGGCGCAGCGTGGTGGTGATATTGGTGATCCCCTGCACGGAGATGCACGCGTCCTCCAGCTTGTTGGCGATTTCGCTCTCCATCAGCTCCGGCGCCGCGCCCGGCCAGACGACGTTGACGGTGAGGATGGGCTGGGTGATGTCCGGCAACGTGCTGACACCGAGGCGCGGCAGGCAAATGCCGCCGAAGACCATCAGGGCGATCATCAGCATCCACGCAAAGACGGGGCGGCGGATGGAGAGATCGGAGAGCGTCATGGACGGGAGCGGAGAGGGAGCCGTGGGAGTGCCGGGACTGCCGTGGAGCAAGGGCGCAGAGCGTTGCGGTCTGTAAACGCAGCAGGTCCGTTGGCCCGAAGGCGCACGGCGTTATGCGAGTGTATTGTGTTTAGGGCAGAAGGCAAACGTTAACCCTGGACGGGCCGGGAACTGGATGGGGTTTCGGTGGCAATTGCGGTGGCAGAGAAGCGCTGCTTCGACTCAAGGCGCAGGGCTCTTACTCCGCGCGGTTGCTGGGCGCGTGGTTGATGAACTCCTCCCTGGCTTCGGCCACGGCGTCGAGCGATTTGCTTTCGATGGCCAGCATAAGGCGCTCGCGAAAAAGGGCGGTGCGCTCATAGGCCCACCATGTGTGGGTTTTGACGTAGCCGCCCATGGTGGTGACAATCCGCCGGATCTCGCGCGGGTCCTCCGCCGGGGGGATGAGCGGCTCCAGAAAGCGGCTGTAGGCCACGGTAAGATTGTAGAGCGGCTCCCATCGGGCCACCACGTAAAGCACTGGCGCGTAAAAGGTTACCAGGGTGCGCTCGTGCCAGGTATCGGGTGCAAGGTAACCGCCCAGGTAGAGGCGGCCGATGGGAACCATGCTCAGCACGTAGAGAAGCAGCGCGCAGGCGAGAGTGATGGCGATGCCTGGGGCGCGGCTGCGGAACTCGGGTTTGTTGGCCATATCCTCAAGTTCAATTGCAGCCGCCTTGCCTCGCTATTCTCTACTCCTTATCTTACGCGCAGGAACCTTGGGTCTCCGTGGCCGTGCCGTAGTAGTGCACGCCGCGGGTGATTTTATCGCGGCCATTGGCTACGCGGTGGGCGTTGGTGTCGCGCAGGGAGTAGATGCAGCCGCAGTATTCCTGCTGGTAAAACTGTTCGCGTTTGCTGATCTCCAGCATGCGTGCTGCGCCGCCTTTTTTGCGCCAGTTGTAGGTCCAGTAGAGCATGCCCGGGTAGCGGGCGGCCGCGCGCTCGCCGCAGCCGTTAATCTGCTCCATGTTCTTCCAGCGCGAGATACCGAGGCAGCTGGTAATGACGCTGAAGCCGTGCTCCGCGGCGTAGAGGGCGGTGCGTTCAAAGCGCATGTCGAAGCATGCCATGCAGCGGGCGCCGCGCTCGGGCTCCCACTCCAGGCCTTTTACTCGGGCAAACCAGTTGTCCTTGTCATAGTCGGCGTCGATGAACGGGACGCCGCATTTTTCCGCAAAGCGGATGTTTTCCGTTTTGCGCAACTCGTATTCGTCGCGCGGGTGGATATTGGGATTGTAGAAGAAGATCGTGTACTCCACCCCGGCGCGCGACATCGCCTCCATCACTTCGCCCGCGCACGGGGCACAGCACGAGTGCAGCAGCACGCGGCGCTCTCCATTGGGCGGGGGATCAATAACGAAGGGGGTCACAGGAGCGGATGATACCGTGCGCGCGGAAGGAATGCAAGCTGGGGCGCGGGGGACGGGGAGTTGGCGAATGTGCAGGCAAACCAAAGCACGTTGAATATCCACACCACCTCCCTTCCCTCTCCGCCATTATCCCCACTTAGCGGCTTTGTCCCCCCCTTCGTGCGAAATATTCCGCATCCGCCGTCCGTCCTCTGAACCGAAGGGGAATATTTCGCACGAAGGGGGACAAAGCCGCTAAGTGGGGATAATGGCGGAAGCGGAATGAAGCATTGGGTCGCGCTTTTTTGTCGCGTAAGGACTGATGAGGGCTGTAGAGTTTCGCTTTTGCTACTTTTTGCCATGAAGCACTATCCCCTTTCGACTCTCCCTTGCCGGCCGATTTCGCCTCTGCGCTCCATGCTTCTCGTGGCGGCTGTCTTTGGCGTAATGGCTTTGCCGGGCGTGGCAGTTGCCCAGCAGCAGGAGCAAAGTTCCGCCGCCGCTCCGCCACCGGTCGCCACCAACGCGCCGACAACGACGACGGAGAAACCCAAGGCCCCGCCTGCGGAGTACGCGACGGAGAAGGATATCTTTTACTACGAGGGCGATGCCGCGGCAAAGGCCGACGCGTATCAGAAAGAGAAGTGCCGGCTCGACCTCTATCACCCCACCAATCGCCCCGGCTTTGCCACGGTGATCTGGCTGCACGGCGGCGGGCTTACCGGGGGCAAACGGGGCATCCCCGGCACGATGAAGGAGAAGGAGATTGCAATGGTGGCCGTGGGCTACCGGCTCTCGCCCCACGCCGCAATGCCGGCGTTTTTTGAGGACGCCGCGGCCGCCACGGCATGGACGCTACGCAATATCCACAAATATGGCGGCGACCCCAGGAAGGTGTTCCTGGCCGGCCACTCCGCGGGCGGCTACCTGGCGGCCATGGTGGCGATGGACCCGCAATGGCTTAAGGCGCACGGACTTACGGCCATGGACCTGGCCGGCGTCATGCCCGTCAGCGCGCAGGTCACCACCCATTTCCTCGTCAAGAAGCTGAACGGCGACACCGGCCCCGAGTTCCGCCCCGTCGTCGACGCCTGGGCGCCGCTACACTGGGCGCGCAAGGATCTCCCTCCCATCTGCCTCATCACCGGCGACCGCCGGGTGGAGTACAAAAGCCGCGTGGAGGAGAACGAATTCTTCGCCATCAGCCTCAAAAACCTCGGCCACCCCACGGTGGAGTTCTACGAGATGGGCGGCCTGACGCACACTAGCATCGTAGAAGGCAGCACCATCCTCATGCGGCAGTTTGTAAGGAACATCACCAATCCCCCCGCGCCCCCGGCACCGGTTGCAACCGCGCCAACGCCACCCGCCACAGCTGCCCCTTAGAGAAGCATCGAGGCTGTCGACATCCGAGCTCGCATCGTACTCCCATCCGTGCATCACGTGTTTTCCGTGGTCCAATATCAGTTCAAAAGTTGGTTTTTTAACCACGGAAAACACGGAGGGGAAAAGGGAGTGTTCTCCACGGTAGTCGAACGTTGACACTACCGAGCGGAGCCGCTCTAACGGCGTGCAAGCTGCCCGGCTCCAGCGCTTGTGCCGCCTTTTGCCGCGGCTCCCTCTCCGTCCCCGTCGCCAAAGAACTCCTCCACGTAACGCCGGGCGTGGAAGGGTTCCAGCGCGTCGGGCGTCTCGCCCCGGCCCAGGTACAGGGTGCTCAGACCCAGCTCGGCCTTCACGGCGGCAATCATCCCGCCTTTGGCGCTGCCGTCCAGCTTGGTCATGATGAGGCCCGTAAGTCCCACAGCTTCATGGAATTCCTTGGCTTGCGACAGCACATTGCTGCCGGTGGAGCCATCCACCACCAGCCATATCTGATGCGGCGCCTCCTCATTCTTGCGCTGGATAATGCGTTTGACCTTGCCCAGCTCCAGCATCAGGTTGCTCTTATTGGCCTGCCGTCCGGCAGTGTCGATCAGCAGTACATCGCTCCCGGCGGCAGTCGCGGCCTCGTAGGATTTAAACGCGACACTGGCCGGATCGGCCCCCTGCGCACCTGCGTAGATCGGAACATTCAGGCGGTCGGCCCACACCTGCAACTGGTCTACCGCCGCGGCGCGGAAGGTATCGGCGGCGCCGAGATACACGCTTTTCTCCTGGCCCAGCGCGCGCTTGGTCAGCTTGGAAATCGTTGTGGTTTTGCCACTTCCGTTCACGCCCACCATCAGGATAACAAACGGCTTGCCCAGCACGGGGATGGGCGGCGGGCTTTTAAGCAGCTGGTACAGCTCCTCGCGAATCAGTTGCTGGGCGCGCGGGATATCGCGCGTAAGTGCCTGCTTCTCCAGCATTTCCACAAGACGCATCGTCAGCGTCAGGCCAAGGTCGGCCTCCAGCAGCAGCGCCTCCCAGTCGAGCACGCCGCCGGCGGGCGGAAAGAACTTGGTAATCAGGCGCTTCCAGAAACTCACGGGGCGTCCTCCCTGCGGCCGGCGCCGGGGGAGAAGTCGGCGGGCAGCTTCTCGGCGGCCGCATCATCATCGTCCCCCTCCACCAATATGGCGCCGGGGGGGAGCTCCTCGCCTGCGGGCTCCGGCGGGGCGGGGATGCGCGCCTTGGCACGGGCGGCCTCCGGCACCACGGCCGCAGCGCCGCCGGGGGTGGCCCCGCTGGCGTGGCGGGCGGGGCGCAGCAGCTCCTTCTTCACCTCGTCGAGGATGCCGTTGACGAAGCGGCCGGAGTCCTCCGTGCTGTAGCGCTTGGCGATTTCAATCGCCTCGTTAATCGACACAACGGGCGGGATGTCGTCGCGAAAACACATCTCGAAAATAGCCAGGCGCAGGATGTTGCGGTCCACCACGGCCAGGCGGTTAAGGTCCCAGTTATCGGCCAGCGCGCGGATTTTCTCATCAATTTGCGCGATTTTATCCAGCACGCCATTGCCCAGCCCCTCCGCAAACGAGCGGGTGGCCTGGCTGGCATCCGTCATCTTCCAGAATCGGTTCCACGCCACCAGCCGGTCCTCGGTGGGGTTGAGATCGAACTGATAAAGAAATTGGACGGCACATTCGCGTCCCTGGCGGCGAGTTCCCATAAGGCAGATGGCGGTTGCAATGTCAAAGAAGCAAAGAAAAAGAAGGCGTCAGGCGTAAGGGGCAGGTGTAGCACCGCATCGCGCAAAAGAAAAGTACAGAAACACGGCAAACGCCCGGCGGCAAGGCCGGAGTTAGGGCCGAGCCGGAAAATCTGGCCACCCGACGGCAATGTAGCGTTGCATCCGGCAACGGACGGCGCTGCGGGAGCTGTCGACGGTACGATGGCGGGCCTGTGCGGCCTGTACCTGAGCGTGCAGCCGTTACGGCCTGAGCGCCACTGTGCGGAACGTATCGGCCATCGGCCGCCAGTTCTTTGCGGGGTGCGATTAAAAGTGGTGCTCGGGGGGGCTTCCGCGCTCATCTGAGAGCGCCCCATTGAAGCCTTTGGTTCTGATCCATGGTTTAGCGCCTCTCCTGTAACCTCTTTGAGGTTCTCGAGGCTCGGCGCGGCGATCCCGACAGCGCGCTCCGCATTATGGGGCGAATTCCTTACTTTGCACTACGCGGATGTGGTAGAAGTTGCTGATGGGGGTGGTGACGGCGGGGTCGGTGTAGTCGGGGATTTGCCGGTTGTTGGGGTCGATGTAGCGCTCGATGGTTTGGGAGCCGCGGTATTCGCTCGTTACCATGTCTTCGGATTCGGTCCACACGGCGGCGTCGCTGTTACGCTTTTTCTTTAGCACCTGGGCGCGGAAGTGGATGGTATAGGTGTTGCTTTTGGTGGTTAGCCGCGGGTAGATGTTGGCGTACGGGCGCTCCCGGCTGTTGTCGCCCACCAGTTTGCGGGTGTTCCAGTAGGTGCCCATGCCGGCCAGGGTGGCGCCGGTGGGGACGAGGTGCAGGTCGCAGATCTCTGTGGCGCTGCGGAAGAGATCCTGCTTGCCTGTCAGGCGGTTGCGGAAGCCCAGCAGGGTCTCCTCCATGTTCAGCGGCTGGCGCCAGGCCTGGTTGGTGGCGTTGCTTGTGGGCGCGCTGGAGGAGTTGCCGACGTATTTGTAGGTGGAGGCGGACGAGTCCGGCACCGTCAGTTGCTGCTCGCTCTTCAGCACCGCTCGGATGCCCGTATCGCGGTTGATGTAGGTGAAGGGCACAATCTGGTAGTTCATGTTTACCCGCCCGGCTGTGCTCATCGGCTCGCTGATGGCGTAGGGCTCCACCACGGGCATGTTAAACCAGTCCAGCAGCACGTGATCCGGCACGGTGCTGTAGGGAGGGCCGTTGTTGCCGCCGACGGTGCTGGTGCCCAGGCCGGGGTGGTTGGCCGGGCCGGGGCGAAAGAGCAGCGTCTGCCAGTTCTTTTTGGCAAACACGCCGCTGGGGAGGCTGCCAAACATAGCGGCGGAGGGCACCAGCCGGTTGGGAGAGTAAAAGGTAGGCCCGGGCAGCGCGGAGGGGCCGGTGCCGGTGTACTCCAGCTGATAGTAGCCCGCGTAGGTACCGCCCAGGTCGCCTTCGTCCGCCTTGTTGATGTAGGGGCCGTCCTTAAGGTTGGCCAGGCCGTTGTCCCAGTCCGCGGCCACGCCGTTGTCCTGCGTTACGCCGGTGGTGCTGGGCACGTCGGCATCGCGGGGCGGGCTGCCGCTGTTCCACAGGCCAAACACGCAGGTGGACGTATCGAGCTCATCGTTATTGGTGTACTGCGATGCATAGCCCGGGTAGCTGACATTGACCAGCTTGCCGCCCGTGGCGCCCCAGTAGGTGTGGCCCATGCCCGTACGCACCATGTGGGCGTGGCGATGCCCGTTGTTGGGCGTGGTGGCTGCCGGCATGTTGAAGTAGTTGGGGTGAGGCTTGTACAGATCCTTGGGAGGATTCTTTTGGCAGGCCAGCAGGCGGATATCTCCCGGCGTGGCCACCACGGCGCGCACCGTGTCTTTGCTGCTGAATTTGGCCAGGCTCTCGTTGGCATTCAGCCGGCCGTTGCCCAGGTAGGTGCGGAAGTTATACTTGGTGCCGTCCTTGGTGCCCGTCCAGCTCGTCACGTTCTCCACAGCCGCCGGGGCCAGTTTGGGTGCGGGAAAGGTCGCGTTGGGGAAGTTCATCACCACAGTCTGGATGGCATCGCCCGTGCGGTTGCCGTTGATATCCTTGCGGTAAATGCGGATGGTTACATCCCCGCCGGTAAACGCAAAGCCGCCAAAGCCGTTGTTGTCCACCGGCACATCGGGCATCAGCCCGGCGGTCGGGCCGGTTGCCTTGCTGACGCACTTGAAGTTCCACCCCTGCCCCTGAATGCACGCGTTCATGTGCTGCAAGCCGCCGAAGAACGTGTGCTGCCCCAGCGAGTAGGTGATCGGGCTGCCGTACCCCACCTCGCCCGTCGGGAAGCCCATGTTGACGCCACCCCAGGTGAAATTCTCCAGCCCCTCCACCGTGACGGAGTACCATGGCTTGGCCAGCACCACGCCCTGCGAGGGATCGAACAGCGTGATAAAGAAGGCCGCGTTGAGCCGGATGAGATGGCTGCGATCGGTCGGCTGCTGCCTGGGCGACCCCGAAATGGCCGCACCGTTGGACTCAAACACGTCCGCCCCCAGAAAGTGGAGCATCCCCGACTGTACCGTGGGAAAGCGCCCGAATCCGCGCGTGCCGTTGGTCTGGTCCTCAATCGGCACCACCTGCCCCACGCCGGGCAACGCGTTGTAGGTCACCTTCTTGTTCACGTCCGTGGTGTAGCCGTAGAGATTTTGCGTAAACTCGCCCGCCCAGGCATAGTAGGGGGAGGGCGTTGGCGCAACGGGGCCGGTCCACATACTGCTGTCGCGCAGGTTGGTGCTGCGGATGTAGTCAAAGATCTCGGTGAGGATCTGATCGCAGTCCGTGCCGCCGCCGCCCAGCGGGTTGCTCGTCGCGTACTTGGCGGCAAAGGATCCCCCCAGGCCCGGGATCGTCTGGCCGGCCAGCGTGCGCAGGTAATCCAGCAGCGCCCGGTTGCGGCCCAGGCCGGCGGGTGTCTTCGCGTTGGGCAGATCGTTCGTCGAACTGTCGTGGTTTTGCCGGCGGAAGTAGTAGGAGTACGGCTCGGGCAAATCGTTCCGCATCGTGGAGCAGAAGGCGATCAGCTGGTCAAACGGCGTCTTCAGCTCCTCACCGCTGCTCTTGTCCAGCGTAATGGGCCAGATGCAAACACGCGGCTTGTTGAACTGATTCACATCCGGCGAGCGACTGTTGGCTGTCAGAAAAAACTTGGCGCGGTTGATATTGTCCGCATTCAGCGGCGCCGGGCCCGAGGCCGCCGTCGTGTAATCCGCATCGCCGGCCGTCTCCCCCGTGCGCAGCGGGCTGTAAACCACCTCATCCACCGTGGCAAACAGCCGTTCGGACTTCAGCCCAATGCCGCCGGGCGTCGCCGGAGTCGTTACCGTGCCGCCGAGCGATCCACCCGGTTTGGTACGCGGCAACATCGCATACAGCTTCTCCGCCCACTGCTGGTCGGTCATTGTGGCGGACGGCTTCTTCAGCACCGTGCTTAGCGACGTCATGGCCGGGTGGCCCGGGTAGCGCTGAAACTCCTTTTGAGCGGCCAGGTACTGCCCCTGCTTCCAGTCCGCCGGGCCGTACACGCGCGGGACATCCGAGAAGGTGCCCTCCGAGGCCGTGTTGATATTAAGCTTACAGCTCTCATCGTCCGTCCAGAACGCAAAGCGCCCCACGATCGGGTTGTTGGCGCTCGCCCCCGTCACGTTGATGGAGTCGCCCATCCCGGCCGTCGGCGCCACAATCGTGCCATCCTGCAGCTGATACAGCCACCCCACGGGCATCGGCACCGGATTGGCCAGGCCGGTGGCGGCGGTGCTATCCGCCGGCGCGTTGGCCACCCAGAAGCCGTCGATATCCGGCGCTGTGCCCGCCGCGTTTGGGTACGTTTTGGCACCCGTAACCCCCGGCACGCCGGAGAGCGTGTACGTGAGCCCGTTGCCGTCAATAATCGGGTAGACGCTCTTGACCGTGGCGCCCGACTTGATGCGTACCGGCTGGTTCAGATCCGTAAACAGCGCCGGCCTCGCATACCAGTCCGCCGGCACAGCCTCCCCCGCGGCGGTGGAGTCGAAGTTGCCCAGAGTCGTCAAGTTGCTCCAGCTGTACAACTTATAGCTGCGCACCGGCAGTCCGTTCACGTCGTACGTGCGGATCATCCCCGGCTGCGACGCCCAGGCCTGCGGAGTAACAAGGTCGTCCTCCACCCCGCGCGTCGCCTCCGCCAGCTGCGAGCGCACCAGGCTGGTGGCCGACTGCGCCAGCAGCCGCGCGCTAACCCCCTCCGCATAGCTTTTAGAGGCGCGCATCTCCGTATTGCTGCCGCTGAGAAACGCAATAATCAGCGCCGAAAGCAGCACCAGGCTGGCCAGCACCAGCACCAGCGTAAAGCCACGTCGCCCGCGCCCGTCCGCACGAGACAACTGCCTGCCTGTCAACGCTTTAACAAAAGAAGTAATTGACGTAAGATGCATGGATTTACCCAGGCTGAAAAACGAATAAAAGGACGCAAAGAGAAATGCAACGGCGCCAGACAAGCAATGTATCCTGTCGCCAGTAAAGTTGTAACGCCAACGCCACAGCCACGCCAGTGAATAGAGCAAAGCCCGTAGGTTGACAGTCAAGCCCCATGCGGACAGGGAGCCGCCCCCTCACCGCGGCACTTTCCCTCCTCTTTCCGCTTTCCATTGCGGCGCCGCGCTGATATCAAAGCGCTGTGTGGTGGCGTCGTCCGAACACCCGGGCGCCTCTCCCTTTTTGCTACCGCCCTACCCGCAACCTCTTCTCCCCCTATGCTTTACACTCGCCTTTGCCTGGTTTGCACGATGGCCCTGCTTCTGCTCGGCGCCGCGATGATTTCGCCTGCGCTGGCCGGCGGTGAAGGCAAGGGCGTCTCGCAGGCGAAATTCGACAAGCACCTCGCCAACGCCATACGCGGCGACCGCATCGACACCGCGCCCTACGGCGCCACGATCGAAGGAGACCCCACCTACAACCTGCGCAAGGCGCTCTGGGACCTGGAAAAGACGGGCGACTTTGACAAGTTTACCTACGAGCAAAAGCGCGAGTTCACCTTCCAGATCCTCGTGCAAACCCACCTCAACACCGGCAGCAGCACGCTCCTGCTCTATATGCTGGGAATGGACGCCCGCCCGATCGCCCGCGAGCTTGCCCTGGTTACCGACCGCACCCTGGCCCGCGACTACGGCCTGGATCGCGGCGGAATCCGCTGGTACCGCGGCAACCTCCGCTTCTTTAAAGGCGACGTTACCCTGGACTACCGCCCGGGTGTTATGGCCGAGTACCGCTAATCGCCACGCTGCAACCAGCTGCGAGAGAAGGGAGACGGGCCAATCCCCTTCCCCTTTCGCGTGCCCCCTCCCCCCATGAAGATCGGTTTTATCGGCGCCGGCAAGATGGCGCTGGCCCTGGCGCGCGGCATGGTTGGCGCGCAAGTTGTTGCCCCGCAGGAGATAATCGCTTCCGCTCGCTCCGCCGCCAGCCAGGCCCGTTTTCTCGCGGCGTTCTCCTCGTTCCCCGCGCACCCCGCGTGGACAACCAGCAACACCGAAGTCATCGCCCGCGCCGAAACAATCGTCCTCGGCCTCAAGCCCCAGATGCTGCCCGAGGAGGCCCCCCGCCTGGCCGAAGCCATCAACGCCGCCGGCCCGCGCCTCATCATTTCCATCGCCGCCGGCACATCGCTCGACTCCCTGCGTAAGTGGCTGGGCCCCAACGCCCGCGTCGTGCGATCCATGCCCAACACCCCCGTCCTTGTCGGCCAGGGCGCCACCGCCTACGTCGGAGCGCCCGAAGCCACCGAAACCGACCTGGAGCTGGCCGGCCGCTACCTCGGCGCCGGCGGCAAAGCCTGGCGCGTGGAGCGCGAAGAGTGGATGAACGCCATCACCGCCCTCAGCGGCAGCGGCCCCGCCTATGTCTTCTACTTTGCCGAAGCGCTTGCGGAAGCCGGTGTGCAGCAGGGACTTCCGCGCCCCTTCGCCCTGGAACTCGCCGTCCAGACCCTCCTCGGCGCGGCCGCCATGATGCAGCCCGGCCCCCCCGGCTCCGCCCCGGCCCTCCCCCCGCTGGAGCTGGCCAACCAGGTGAAAAGCCCCAATGGCACCACCGTAGCCGGCTGCACCGTGCTGGAGGAACAAGGCTTCTTCCGCCTCATCCAGTCCGCCGTAGCCGCCGCCCGCCGGCGCGCGGACGAGCTGGGGCGGCCGGCGTAAAGTAAAGATGTATCGCGGCAATGCCGCGAGAAATGGTATTAGCCTTAACCTTTACAGGCCGTGTCTGCCTATGCATACAAGCAAGTACTGGGCAGGTCGTTTTATCCTGGGCTTTGCAACGGCCGCTACGTTGACAGTGTTTTATTATACCGAATTGCTCCCGTATTTGTTTGCAGCGGTATTGTCACTTCTCGTGCTAACATCCGCTGGATATTATTACGATATAAGAACTCAAGCTACAAATAATTACGCCGCGGCAATGCCCTGGTTTGCAGGCATGCTGGTCATTACGTCGATCATGCTCATTTTCGGTTCAGCAATAAGCAAAGCTCCTATCCCGGCTAACGTATTCGTCCTTTTCATACTCCACATCCTTGCACTTATCTGTTGCCATCTGAACCGGAGCATACTTTTCGGACCAAAATGATTTCGGCACGCACTCCCGCGCCGCACCTTCCCCAACTGCTCCAAACCGTTGGCGCGCAAGAATCTTTCTCCGCCGCCCTCTTTCTCCTTCCTTCCATCGCCGCCTCTATTATAGTGGGGCCGCCATGATGAAGGAGCTCCTGAAACCCAGCATTCTCTGGATGCTGATCTTCGTCCCTATCTCCATCGCCATCAGCTACTTGGCGCCCAAGCAGGAGATTGCGCTGTTCGTCACGTCGTGCCTCGGCCTCGTCGTTCTCGCCTACCTCATCAGCCAGGCCACCGAGCAGCTTGCGGAGAAGACCGGCCCCACCATCGGCGGCCTGCTCAACGCCTCCTTCAGCAACCTGCCGGAGATCATCTTCGGCATTACCGCGCTGCTCAACGGCCTGGGCGATCTCGTCAAAGCCTCGATGACCGGCGCCATCATCGGCAACCTGCTCCTCGTGCTGGGCCACGCCATGTTTGCCGGCGGCATGCGTCACGGCACCCAGTATTTCAGCCGCGATCGCGCCAGCGACGCCAGCACAGGCCTGCTCATCGCCTCCATCGCCATCCTGCTGCCCACCGTCTACCACATTTCCGCCGGACCTGAAGCCCGCGCCGGCGCGACCACCGCCAATCTATCTATCTGGTTGTGCGTGTTGATTTTAGTGTGCTACTTCGCCAGCATCGTCTACACCCTCACCGCCAAGGTCGAAAGCGGCCCCGCCTCCAAGCCCACCCCCGCCACCGACGCCGTCATCCAGGCCCACAAAGCCGGCGAACCGAAAGCCATCGAAAAGGCCGAAGCCGAGCTGAAACAAGACGCCGCCAAATGGACCACCGGCTTCGCCGTCGGCGTCCTCGGCGTCAGCAGCTTCCTCATCGCCATGCTATCCGACTCGGTTGCCGAGTCCATCGACGTCGTCAAAAACGCCCTGGGCCTTACCGAGCTCTTCCTGGGCGTGGTGGTCGTCGCCGCCATCGGAAATGTCTCCTCGCAAATGACTTCCGTAGCACAAGCCATGAAAAACAACATGGACCTCGCCTTCGAAGTCGCCATCAGCGCCAGCGTCCAGGTCGCCCTGCTCGTCGTCCCGCTTCTCGTCCTCGTCTCCTACGCCCTGGGCAAGCCGATGGACCTCGAATTCACCATTCCCGAGATCGTCGCCCTGGGCGCCGGCGTCCTCATCGTCATGCAAATCTCCGCCGACGGTAAAGCCAACTGGCTCAACGGCGTACAACTGCTGGCCCTCTGGCTCATCATCAGCGTCCTCTTCTACTTCCTGCCCGCGCAGGACGCCACGCCAAACACCGCCGCAGCGCCTGCCGCCGCCACCGCCCCGGCCGCGCCCTGAGCGGCCGGACAGCCTGGAGCGCTACAGGATCAGCATCGCGTCGCCATAGCTGAAGAACCGGTAGCGCTCGCGCACAGCCTCGCGGTAAGCATTCAGCATCAACTCCTTACCGCCAAAGGCGCACACCAGTAGCATCAGCGTCGTATCGGGCAGGTGAAAGTTGGTAATCAACGCATCCACCCGCTTGAACTTGTACGGCGGATATATATAGATGGCCGTGCGCCCCGTATGCGCCTCCAGCGTCGGCGCGCTCTCCAGCACCCGTGCGCTCGTCGTCCCCACTGCCACCAGGCGCCCCGCCGCGACCGCCTTCTCCGCCAGCCCCGCCGGCACAGAGTACGGCTCCTCGTGCATCAGGTGCTCCGTAATATCCGGCGTGCGCAGCGGGCGAAACGTGCCGGCGCCCACGTGCAGCGTCACAAATGCGTGGTTAAGGCGAGCCAGCAGCTCCGGCGTAAAGTGCAGCCCCGCCGTCGGCGCCGCAGAGGAGCCCGCCTCGCGCGCATAAACCGTCTGATATCGCTCCTCCTCCACAAACCCTTGCGGCGCAACGGCCGGAGACTCCTCCACAATGGCCTGGCCATGGCTGCCAAAGCCCTCCCTGCGCTTGCGAATGTAGGGCGGCAGCGGCACAAAGCCCGCCTCATCCGCGCAAAACTCCTTGTCAAACAGGAAGATACGCTCGCCGTCCGGCCACACATCCTCCACCGTAGCCCCAATCTCCTCACGCGGCGCCTCCCGCCCCACCGCAGCCGGGCGCACCGGCAGCAAAAAGCGAAACCGTGCGCCTGTGCGGGCCCGGCGTCCCGGCTTGGCCATGGCCAACCAACGCCGCGGCGCAAGTTCCTCCAGCAGAAGGATTTCCAGGTCGCGCTCGATCGAAAAGACGCGGCTCAGGCGCACTCGCGTGTCGTTCAACACCAGCAGATCATCCGCGCGCAGCAATTGCGGAAGCTCCACAAACTGATGATGCTCAATCGTTTGCGAGTCGCGCCGCACCACCATCAGCCTCGAGGCACTGCGCTCCGCCAGCGGGTAAGCTGCGATGAGTTCCTGCGGCAAATCAAACAGGAAATCCTCCGCGCGGTAGGTGCTGGGCGGGCGTAGAGGTTGAGAAGGGCGATTGGGCTCGGACGTGGCGGACATAGCGCGCGAGAGTAGCAGCCCGCGGCACGGCGCGCCACTAAAAGCAGGGCGGCGAGAAAGGAAGGGGCTTGTATGGACAAGAATGGCCCGCGCAGTTGGCGCTATAGGGTGGCCTTGCAAAAAAGTGGAATCGCCCGAAAGGTTTGCCTTGCAAAGCTTGGAGAATAGGCGCATATTATATCCAGCAACATTGTTGGTGGCAATCACGTCGTTTCGCGAGCGTTTTTATAAAGTCTTGGTACTTCGATCCTTGCGTTTTTCTTAGGATCTTTTTTTCTTTCGGCTCCGCCTTCCTTTTACCAGGCTTTAAAAATCTTCAAAAAAACGAATGCTTTTCTTGATTTCCAAGCAACAAAACGCTATGTTTTGCCATAAGAACCCAACCCCCTGCTAGTTTGAGGAGTACCCTACCTATGAAAAAAATCCGTCGTTCCAAGAGTGGCTTCACTCTCGTCGAACTCATGGTCGTGATCACCATCATCGGCATCCTTGCCGCCGTTGGCACCCCCGCCATGATGATCGCGCTTGACCGCGCGAAGAAAAACGCCGACACGCAGAACATCCGTCAGCTGGGTATGGTGCTCACCGCCGTTGCCTCCGACAGTGGCGATGAACGCTTCCCCTCCCTCACGGACGCCGGCGTTGCCGCCGCCACCTCCACGGATGTGTTCAACACCCTGTATCTGACCCGCGCCATCCGCTCGGTTGATCTGGTGTTCGCCCCCGGCCGTGGCAAAACCAAGGCCGTCGCCACCAGCCCCACCACGCCTCCCTTCGCCGCCAACAACGTCGGCTACTGCTACACCACCACCGACGTCGCCGCCACCCCCGGCGTGCCCCTGGGCGATGACGACTACGTGCCGCTGCTCTACAACTCCGGCAACAGCACCCCCGTCCTCACCAGCAACGGTGCCAAGGACCTCACCCTGCAGGATACGGGCATCTGGGGCAAGTCCGCCATCAACGTCTACTACAAGAACAACACTGCTCGCATCATGTCCCCCAAGGGCTCCAACGGCGTGGTCAAGGATTTCGTCCCTGCCTCGTTCATCGCCCCCACCGGCTACGGCTACAGCGAGCTGGCCCCCTAAGCGGGACTTGTTGGCAGCCAATCACTTAGCACTAACCTGACGCGGCAATGGCCGCCAGGCTTCCGCAAAACCGACGCGGAGCGAGGAGATATGATCTCTTCGCTCCGCGTTTCTTTTTGCCATGCAACCTTTCTGCGACTGCGCTACATTTTCACGATGAAGTCTTTCCCCCGCACATGGATCGTCCATGTTGCCCTCATCGCGCTGCTGGCCGCCATTGCCTATGCGGGCCTCGCCCCTGCCGCCGTCGACCCCGCCGCCGAGGCCCTGGCGCGCCAGCTTCTGGAGGAGACCGCGCGCACGTGGTCGGTGGAGCCCGTCATACGCGCCGCCGCACAGCAGAATGTGCTTGATACCGTGCGACTTAACGAAAAGATGCGCGCCCTTGCCACCAAAGTCGGCGCCTTCCAGACCATCCACAGCTTTCGCGGCCGCTCCGGCAAAATATCCCCGGCCGGAGACAAATCCAAATCGCAACCAGGCGCCACCTTCCGCGCCGTCCTCCTCTTTAACAACGGCGGCACAGAAAATGAAATCACACTTATCCAACAGCCCGACGGGGAGTGGAAAGTCATGCGCTTTGAGATAACCGATCAGCTGCTTTCCTCCTCCGCCGCAACCAACAGCGCCGCACCGTAACCCCCTGCTTATTAACGCGTTGCAACCATTGCGGCGTCACCCCAGCCGCCGCCGCCCGGGGTCTCCAGAACGAGGCGATCGCCCGGGCCAACCTCCACACCGGCAACGGAAGCGAGCACTTCTCCCGTTCCCGCGCCCGCCCGCAGCAGGAGTTGACGCCCCTTTGCGCCCGGCTCCCCGCCCGCTGCGCCAAACGGCGATTCCACCCTGTGTTGCGTCAGCAGCGAGAGCGACATCGATTCCAGAAACTCAATCTCCCGCACAATCCCGTTGCCGCCGCACCACGTGCCGGCGCCCCCGCTTTGCGGCCGAAGACCGAAGTGCCTCAGCCGCACTGGGAATCGGTGCTCCAGAACTTCGGGATCGGTAATCGCCGTGTTTGTCATGTGCGTGTGCACGCCGTCCGCGCCGGCAAAGCCGGGGCCCGCCCCAGCGCCGCCGCACACCGTTTCGTAGTAGCTGCAGCGCTCGTTGCCAAAAATCACGTTGTTCATCGTGCCCTGGCTGCAAGCGGCAATCCCCAGCGCCTTGATCAACGTATCTGCCAGCCGCTGAGAGGTTTCCACATTGCCGCCCACAACGGCCGGCGCTCGTCCCCCCTCCCTTTCAGTCGGAAAGCGCGGGTTAAGGAAACAGCCCTCAGGCAACACCATGTCAACAGGTCGCATCAGTCCCTCGTTCAGTGGTATGGCCTCCGCTATCCACACCCGCAGCACATACATAACCACGCTGCGCACAATAGCTTCTGTAGCGTTGAGATTGCCAGGATGCGTTGAGGACGTGCCGGAGAAATCGAGTAAAAGTCGGGCGCGCGCGCCAGATTGCACCTGCTTCCCATCGCCGGATGCAACAAAAACAGACATCGCCACACAAATCTCCGTCCCGTCGTCCAGGCGCTCGCGGCCCCTCGCCGTCCATGCCGGATCGACTGACGCCGGGCCGCCCGGAAGCTCCGCCACCCGCCGCACCAGGCGATCCGCCATCCGCACCGCGGCATCGTCGGACATTAGCCGCATAAATCGCCGCACCTCGTCGGCGCCATGCTCGTCAGCCATGGCGCGCAGCAGCTCGGCTCCACGACGGTGCGCGGCGAGCTGCGCGTGCAGATCTGCCAGGTTATCGGCCAGCGCCCGGGTGGGCCAGCGGCCAGAGTTTAGCACAGCCTCCATGCCTGGCCAGTCCGCCTCGCCGCCACGCACCAGCAGGCGCGGCGCGATAACAACGCCCTCGTCCTCCAGCACGGTCGCGTCCGGAGGCATGGAGCCGGGGCGGCAACCGCCGAGCTCCGCGTGGTGCGCGCGGTTGGCCAGGTAGCCGAGCAGGGAGCCGTCGGCCGCATGCACTGGCCCAAGTAGCGTAACATCAGGGAGATGCGAGCCGCCGTGCGCGGGATGGTTGGTCACCGCCACATCCCCCGGGCCAAGCGGAAGCACGGCTTGGACTCGACGCACGCACACGCCCAGCGCGCCCAGGTGCACGGGTATGTGCGGCGCGTTCGCAACAAGCTCGCCTGCGGGATCGAGCAGCGCGCAGGAGAAATCGAGGCGCTCCTTTACGTTGGTGGAGAGCGCGGTGCGTTGGAGCAGCAACCCTGTCTCCTCCACAAGGCGCAAAAAGCGCTGCGTAAACAGCTCGCGCGTCAGTTCAATGGGCCGCTCCGTGCCCAGGGACGCGGGTGCGGATCGGCGATCCTCCGTAACTTCCACAAGCAGAGAGCCTTGCGAGCCCACAACAGCGCTCCATCCCGCTTCGACATACAGCGTGCTGAAGCCGTCCTGAACCAGCGCCGGCCCTTCGATGCGGAGCCCCGGGCGTACCGTTGCGCGGTCAATAACAGTGGTGGAAGTTGTTGCTTCCGTGATCGTTACAGCGTCGGCTCCGCTTCCCTCCCCAGCGTCAAAACACTCTGCTTCCAGGTCCGTTGTCATTTCCGCCGCGGCAATCCGGGCCGACACAATTTCCAGGGGTCGGGGCGGCGGCTTGTAGCCAAAGACCATTTTGTAGCGCTCTGCAAACAGCTCCTCCACAAGGCTTTGTGTAATGGCCACGGCACTCGCTTGAGACAAATTTGGAAGCTCCAGCATCATTGCGGCATCTTGCCCCGTCAAGCGCGCCTCGATCCAGCGTGCACGAATGCACAATCGATCGCGGCCCACGCCCTCCTCCAAAAGCTCGCGCGTGGCCTGCTCCGCCAGCTCCTCCAGAATTGTCCCGAGCCCATCGCCTATCGTGTTGAGCGGAAACAGGATCTGTCGCTCCGCAAAGCGTTCGATGCCCGATTGCCGTAGCCCAAAGGCGCTCAGCAGACCGGCGTCGCGAGGATGCAGCACGCGGCGTATGCCCAGTCGCTCGGCCACGCGGCACGCGTGCAGCCCGCCGGCACCGCCAAACGCGACAATTCCGTAAGCAGCCGGCTCGTAACCCTCTCTGACAGAGATCTTTCGGATCGTTCCTGCCATAATCTCATCGGCAATCTCCAGGAACCCGAGCAAGACGTAGCGCCGACGCGCCTCCAGCTCCTTCGCTGTCACCGGCGCGCCGGACTCCATGGCTGCAAGCACGGCGTCCAGGCGTCTCCACGCGGCGTCGGCGTCCACGGGAATCCCCAGTCGGGCAGCGTCCAGGCGGCCCAGCAGCAGATGCACGTCGGTTAGCGCCAGCGGGCCGCCGGCGCCGTAGCAGGCGGGGCCCGGCGAGGCGCCGGCGCTCTCGGGGCCGACAAAGAGGCGCCCGTTGCGGTAGCCGCAGATACTTCCGCCGCCGGCAGCCACGCTTTCGATTTTTAGCGCGGGCGCGACGAGGCGGGCTCGGCCGATGGTATGGGTTACCGCGTAGTCAAAGGCACCGTCGTAACGTGCTACGTCTGTGCTGGTTCCACCCATATCAAAGCCGATAACCCGGGTGATTCCCGCGCGGCGGGCCACTGCGGCAGCCCCTACCAGGCCGCCGGCCGGGCCGCTCAGCAGGCTGTCCTTGGGGCGGAACAGGCGGCGCGAGACGAGTCCGCCGGCACTGGTCATCACGTGCAGCCGATGCGATGCGGGCGCCATCGCATTCCCTGCCACATCTTGTTCAGCGGCAACATCTTGCTCGTGAGACGAGGCCTCCATCGGCGCTGCCACACGGGAGAGATAGGCCTGCAGGATGGGCGCCAGGTACGCGTCCGCCACGCACGTCTCCGCGCGCGGGATGATTTTGATGCGCCCAGCCAGCGCCGCGGAAGCACTTACGTGTGCGAAGCCGTTGTCGCTGAGCCATTTGCAAAGCGCCTCCTCATGCGCGGGGTTCCGATAACTGTGCATCAGTGCGACAGCGGCAGCTGTGCATCCCGAAGCAAGGGCTTGCTTTGCAAGCGCTTCCATTTCAGCACTTTGCTTCGATCCCATCTCCAGCGGCTGTAGCTCGGTGCCATCCGCGGACATGCGTTCGGGCACCTCAATCACCACGTGATGCAGAGGTGCTATTTTGTGGATATCGAGAGCGAAAAGGTCCGGGCGTTGCTGGTTGCCAATGCGCAGAAGATCGGCGTGGCCGCGGGTAACAAAGAAGGCAACTTTGGCGCCCTTTTCCTCCAGCAAGGCGTTGGTGCCTTTGGTTGTGGCAAGGCGCATTATCATGGGCGGCAACGGTTTACGCGCAGGTGTACGTGTTACCAGCCGCGCGGCAAGCACGGGCGCTTCGTCGGGAGAGAGCAGCTCAATTCCGGCGCCGGCGACCACACGGGGGTTGGGATCACCCGGCGTGTTTAGCTTCACATAAACGGTGGCGGTGACTGCACTGTAGCGCTCGACTTCGCCCAGGATGGAGGCCGCACCGTCCGTATCGCCGCCGAGGATTCGAACGGCGAAACCGCAGACAAAGTCGTCCGGAGCAACGGCTGTCCACGGGGCGGCGATCGCCCATTCGCCCGGGCCTGCTACTTTTTCGACTCGCCCGCGAAGCGATCCGCTGCTCAGCACCTTAGCCCTAACTTCTTCTCCTTCCGGGCTTTGCGCAACGCAGTCGGTAAACGTCCCGCCGGTATCCACGCAAATGCGCCAGGGCTCGGCGATAGGCGGCAGGGGTTCGGCAGGCGCAGTCACTGGCGTTGCAACTTACTGTCAGCCAACAAGTTTTGCGACAACTTCTTTGGCACCTTCGGTAATCGGCTTACCGTGGGCCAGGACGAGCGTGTTGAAGTTGATGGTAAGCAGCTTTTTCAGCGACTCCTTGTACTGCGCGGGGTCCGCCTGATATTTCTCCGGCAGCAGGCTGGGCCCGGGGGGGAGGTTGATAATTGTATCTCCCATAAACAGAATACCTTCCGGCGAAAGAAAGGCGGTCTCGCCGTTGGTGGCGCCGGGGATGAAGATAGGGGTGAGGCCGTGCACTATCTCAGTAAACATGATGACAACATCAGGCAACGTACCGAGATCCTTGCGGGAGGGTGCGGAAGCGATGAGAGGGATGCGGAGGGCGGTGCGGAATTTTTCGGCGCTGCGCAGATGATTCTCGCTGGTTACAATGATGTAGCAGGGGGTGCCGTAGGTGAGAAGCTTGTCGTAGGCGGGCGGGGCGAGGTCGATGGGATCGATAAGCGCTAGTTTGCCGTTGGAGATGTACGCTGAGGAGAAGCATTCAACTTTGCAATCCTGATCGAACGCGGACCAGGAGAGGAGATGCGGGGAGATAGCGTGGATTTCGTTTGCAACGGCAGCCATGGTTGTAAGGAGGGAACGCGGGGACTGCGCGGGTGCCCGGGGCTCCACCGCCAAGCGCGCGGGGTAGCCACCCAGGCACGGCTTAAGCTATTGGGGCTGAGGCACCTGCAATGAACCGCGATGTTGTGCGATTGGTGCGAATTGTCGAAAGCGGACCAGAAAACTCCGTCACTGGCCTCACCTCTAAGCTGCGAATTCAGCGAGGTGGTCCCACTTTAATGCTTCTTTTTGTTAAAGGAAAGAAAAGCGATATGTTTTTTTGAGGCAACATGCATGTGTCATTCACGCGCGCTTTTGCCGCGCCCGCAAAATGAAAACGGATGTATTTCTTGCCTTTCCCAACACGCGAAAGTGAGGCATAGTCCCGCATCCAGGGGCGCGGATCGTGCCCACTATCTGCCATTTGCAACAATCTCCTATGAATCTGACAGAAGGCCCCACTGAAGGCCCCGCCTTGTTGAGCTCGCGCATCTGCCTGGTAATAAGGAGGTTAACCGCCGGCCTGGTAACGGCCGCGCTTGTTGCGCAACCATGGGCGGCCGGCGCCACCAAGCCGGAGCGTGTCGTGGTGGATACCTACGCCGAATTTGCGGAAGGCACCAGCCGCAGCACCAGCATCAGCGAAGGCGGTACGCTTGAGCCCGCGCCCGCAATGGAGAAGGTGGGCGACGTGGAAGCCGGGCAAATCTGGGCCGTGCTGACGGAACCGGACGGGAGCGCCATTCTCGCCACCTCCCCCGACGGCAAGCTGCTGCGCGTGGATGCCACGGGCAAAAACACGTTGATGGCGCGTTTTAAGGAAACGCACATTTACGCGCTGACACGGACCTCCAACGGCGACATTTTTGTCGGAACATCCCCGGATGGAAAGGTTTACAAGCTGGAGAAAGGCAAGGAGCCGGTCGTCTATTTTGAGCCGGGCGAGAAGTACATCTGGTCGCTTTTACCCGACGACAACGGCGCCCTATTTGTGGCCACCGGCACCCGCGGAAAAATCTTCAAAGTAACGCCGCGTAAACCGGGCGATCCCGTCCCTGCACCGCCAACGCCTGCGCCGCCAACTCCCGCCCCGACAGCAGCCCAGGCGCCGCCAGCGCCTGCTGGCACCAACGCGCCGGCAGTACCTCCTGCGCCCCCAGCACCGACCCCGGCCCCGGCACCGAGCCCAGCCACACCGCCACCTGTGCCGGTTGTGCCGCCTGCAACGAACGCACCCGTGGCCCCTGCAACGAACCTTTCCGTGGCGCCGGCCACCCCGGCGCCCGTCCCGGCCGCAACAAACGCGCCTGCGGTTGCCGCGGGTACCAACGCGCCCTCGTCAACGCCGCCGGCCGGCACGCCTGCGCCCGCGCCGCCCGCACCCGCCCCGATTCCCCAAGGTGTTGGCGCTGTGTACTATGAGAGCGACGAGACGCATATCCGCTCGCTCGCGTTTGATGCGGACGGCAATCTGCTTGCGGGCTCCAGCGGAAACGGCCTGCTCTACCGCGTGGGCACGGATGGCAAGGCGGTGGCGCTTGCCAGCGCAGGGCGGCAGGAGATCAACCGCATTGTGCTGGCCAAAGACGGCGTGATTTACTTTGCCGCTACAGGGCCGATCAAACAGCCTTCGCCCAAGTCGCCGCAACGCCCCATGGGCAGCTCCGCGTCGCCTAACATGACGCCCCAGCTTCGTGCGTTAATCCTTCAGTCCGAAGGAGATTCGTCCTCGGGCCGACCGCCGGCCATGGCCGCGGCGTCCGTGCTGTTCCGGCTCGATTCCTCGCTTTACCCGGCGGAGTTCTGGACGACTCGCGAGACGATCTATACCCTTGATTTTGAAGCAGATACACTTTACGCAGGCACCGGAAAGGACGGCTATCTCTACTCCCTTAGCGATCGCGGCGAAGCCACACGCCTGCTCAAGCTGGACGGCGAGATCATTTCCGCAACGGCTCCGCTGGGCAAAAACCGCTGGCTCATGGCCACGTCCGGCCCGTCACGCCTGTTCCGCATCGGCGGACCTCGTTCCGGCCCAGGCATTTACGAGTCCGACATTATCGACAGCGACCTCTTCGCGCGCTGGGGCTCCATCAACCTGAAGGCGCGCGGCGACGTGCACATCCGCACCCGCAGCGGTAACACCCCCCGGCCGGACAAAAGCTGGTACGACTGGGTGCCGGCCAAAGGCGGCCAGTCCCTCAGCCAGCCCTCGCGTTACCTGCAGGTGGAGCTCTCCCTGCCCAACGGCGCCAGCGTGGACCGCATGGAGGTGGTGCATGTCGACAAGAATTTGCCGCCGCGCATCGACCGGGTGGAAGTGCTCGCCTCGGGTTCCGGCTACGTACCGATCGTTCCGCCGCCACTGATGCCCCAGCCCAAAAGCCCGGAGCAACTTCTGGCGCAAGGGGACAGACCTTCCGACGACCTGCTTAAACTGCCCACCCGCTACCAGCCCAGCGAGGCCCGCGGCCTGCGCACCGTGGTGTGGAAAGCGCTGGATCCCAACGGCGACGACCTGATTTATAATGTCTACTTTCGCATTGAAGGCAGCCAGGACTGGCGCCTGCTGGCCAAGGAGCTGACCGACTCCGTGCTAAGCTGGGACAGCAGCGGCTGGCCGGACGGCAATTACTACATCAAGGTGGAGGCGAGCGACGCCCCCAACAACACGCCCGAGGACGAGCTGAAGGACTGGCTGGTGGGCAAGGTGGTGGAGGTGGACAATACAGCGCCGCAAATCAAGATCGACTCGATCCAGAACGGCCTTGTCGCCTTCTCCGTGACGGACGAAAGCATGCTGAGATCCGTACTTATCTCCCGCAATGGCAAGGACTTCAAGCCGATTCAGCCGGTGGACGGCATCCTCGATTCGCGAGCCGAAACGTTCCGCGTCAAGCTATCGCCCGGCGAGATCATCTTTATCCGCGCCGAGGACACAGCCGGCAACGTAAGCAGCTCTCTGGCAGAGGTTAAGAAGTAAGTGCCCGGGCTGCAGACTGCGCGCGGGATCGGCGCCTCCGCCCCGGCCCCATAACGCCTGCACTCAATACGCGTCGGGCGCGTCGTCGGAGGAGCGCGCATTCATCAGGCCAGCCATCACCCGGTCGAACTTGCGCTTGCGTTCCATCGCCGTCCGGCTGCCTTTATCGTAGCGCGTGGCGTAAGCGTAGCCGAAACCCAGGTACGGAGCCATAAGCACCTGGGCGCTGGCGCGGAACTTTTTATACACATCCGTAAACACCTCCGGCTGTGCCACATAAGCAGCACCAAGCGCCTTCGTCACTTCAATGTTCTCCGGCGAGAGATGCGCCAGCTGGTACCGTAAAAGCACCAGCGCCAGCTCGGGATCTTTCGTCTTGGCAAACATCTTGGTCAGCGCCTCCAGATACGGATAGTGCGCCGGATCCGGCGGCAGCGCCGGCGGCGTTGCGGGCATCGCCTTGTTCTCCGGGCGGTGCTCGGGCAGTTTCGGCACCTCAACCTTGAGAGCCGCAACAATCTGCTCCTTCGTGATTTTCTCCGCCGCCTGGGCCGTCGCACACAGCCCCGCCACCATAGCCACAGCGAAAGCTCCACACGCCGCCAGGCGCCACGCCATCATCCGCCATACACAAAAATGCATGCTGATGCCTTAGCGCGATTTCGGAGAATCGGCGAGGCAAAAGCGAAGCAAAAGAGACGCGCCACTCAGTCTTCAGCGCATATCATTGGTCGCAGGCTCCTCGGGCACCGGAGGAAGCGGCGGCATCTCGGGCACATCGGGCATCCTGGTGTTGGGATCCCACTTTGGCGGCGCCTTAGTATCTTTCTGAACATCATCACCTGTCGCCGGGCGAGCGGGCTCGGGCAGCGGCGGGGGAGGCCCCAGGTACTCGTAAACCCGGGTGTTGCGCAGGATGGAGCGGAGCTTGAAGCGCGAGGGCTGTACACCTGTCGCGTTCCATAAAGCGTTGCCTACCAACGCCTGATCCATCGGTGGCCACAGGTTGCGGTCCGTGCCGTACAGGACCTTATAGAGCTCAGGCAGCACCAGTTGTGGATCGTACACGACGATCCAACGCGCCTTGCGCCGTACCAGAATCTCATCCGCCTCGCCCCATGAGGCTGCGCAAAAGAACGCCGCGCTGTCCAGAATTCCGGAAATGGACGAGTGCGAGCTACTTGCGACGATAGGCTGGCGCGTGCGATACAGCAGCATCGGTGAAGCCCACCAGGGCGCAACAATCCCGCGGAAATCTGCGGGGGCCCGGCGCTGAGCCAACAGCGGCACTCCCAGCTTAAACGGTTGCGGTGCACCATCTTGCGCGCGAATCGCGGCAATCGTCCGCGTGATCTGCATCACCTCGCCCACCAGCGGCGTGCTTTGCGCGCGCAACGCGGCCTCCGTAGCCGTGGCGGTGCCGTAAAGGAAAAACAAGGTGAACGCCGTGCGCCACACCCACCCGGTTTCCATGCTTAGCCACATGGCAAAAAAGAAAATAAGCGCCATGCTGGCATACGGAAACCAGCGCTGCTGCCAAATCGCCAAGCCCACCGTAAGCACCGCAATAGCAACCACATACCACTGAATCGCCGTAAGGCGGGCCCACACGCTCGTCGCCTCGCGCAAAATAAAGCAGCGCACGACCAGAAAGGGAAAAAGCAATGCGGCCGGGGTAAGATACAGGCAGTAGGTAGTAAAGTTGAGCGAGCGTAGCTCCGCAATGGTGACGCCCCAGCGATAGAGTACATCCGAATATCTCAATAACTCCGTCGAGATGGCATGAAATCCCTCGACAGACGCGATGAGGACGAGCCATACTGCCAGCGTTGCCAGGAACGGAATCTGCTCACGCCGCCGCGTCACCAGCGTTAGCAATAAGGTCGCAAGCAACAGTATCGTCGGCTCAAAGAAGGAAACCCAAAGCGCTAAGCCCCAGCAACTTCCCGCAAATATCGACCACCCGTGGGAATCCGTCTCCGGGTTCGACGCCGTTGCCGTCTCCTCACCACCCCAGCGCTTCCACTCGGCCGACATTGCGCATGTTAACAGCAAAAGCAGGAGCGACTGGTGATCGGGATGAGCAAACGTGGTAGCATATGCCGGGCCCGTCATCACGCTAACAGCAAAGAGAAGGAAGAACCGGGGCCATAGCGCAAAGACGCCACGCGTCCACCACGTAAGATACAGCAGCAGAACGACATAGAGACAAGGACCCACAATCGCCCCAGCCCAGTCCAGCGGCACTGCACACCACCCGCGGCAAATAAAGTAGAGCGCCAGAACACACCAGTCCAGCGGGGCGGTTGTGCTCGGTTGCATGCCTTCCGGCCAATTCTCCCATGAGTGCCTTTTGATCACCCATCCTTGCTCTCCATCCAGAATACGTCGCACCCGATCCAGCCGCGTGTAATCGTCGGGATCGATGAAGTCAATCGCCCATATTTCCTCCCCGTCA
This sequence comes from Verrucomicrobia bacterium LW23, assembly GCA_003054695.1. GTDB lineage: Bacteria > Verrucomicrobiota > Verrucomicrobiia > Methylacidiphilales > UBA1321 > LW23. Next base: position 201,887 of record QAZA01000056.1, on the reverse strand, counting down.
GGTCCCATCGGCAAAGCCTGAATCCACGTTGGCCAGATGAACCAGCGCAGCCAGAGCCCGAGCCCAAGACACGTCAGCACAAACAGAATTACACCGAGATACCCCGCCGGTACCCGAACCCACGGATTACCCAAAAACGCAAAGGCGCGCCCCAGCCGCTGCCACGCTCGAGACATGGCGGACGGCGGGCTTTCCGACTCGGGGCTGGTAGCTGTCATGAATAAAATCGGGATCGAAGGGCGGCCTGCCCGGGTTTGCAAAGCATTAACAGCTATAGCGCCAAACCTGCAAACAGCAAGCCTTTATACAGCTTTTTACGCATTAAAACACACCTAAAACCGCACGCGCAAGCCACATCATCCGCTCCCATCAACGCCGAACCGGTACGCCATTCGCGCCCAGATAGTCCTTAACCTGGCCCACCGTAAGCTCGCCATAGTGAAACACACTGGCGGCAAGCACCGCATCGGCCTTCCCTTCCTCCAGCACACTCAAAAAATGCTCCAGCTTGCCGGCTCCACCGCTGGCCACCACAGGCACGCCAACCGCCTCGCTGATCTGGCGATTGATCGTCAGATCGTAGCCCGACTTCATGCCATCGGAGTCGATGCTGTTGAGGACAATTTCCCCGGCGCCCAGCTCCACCGCCCGCACCGCCCAGTCGCGAGCCTCCCACTCAGTGGCCTTGCGACCGCCATGCGTAAACACCGTCCAGTAATCATCGCCGGTTTTCTTCGCATCAATCGACACCACAATACATTGGCGCCCAAAGGCTTCCGCGCCCGCACGCACCAAATCGGGCGTGGCAATCGCGGACGAATTCAGGCTCACCTTGTCCGCCCCGGCGCGCAGCATCGTGCGAATGTCGTCCACCGTGCGCAGCCCTCCGCCTACAGTCAGCGGCATAAAGCATTGATCCGCAGCACGTTGAATCACCTCCACCATCGATTTACGGCCCTCGGCGCTGGCCGTGATGTCAAAAAACACCATCTCGTCGGCGCCCTGGTCATTATAGCGCAGCGCCAGCTCGACGGGATCGCCCACGTTGCGCAATCCATCCGCCTCCGCCCTGCCAAACTGCTGACCGCGGGTAACCTTACCGGCATGAACGTCGAGACACGGAATAATGCGTTTGGCTAACATGATGGCCCTAACCTCGCAAATGCGGGCGCGCGGCGCAATGCGTAAGTGCGGAACGCCCCCCGCGGCGGCGAAGCTTGAGGCTCCTGTCCACGCATGTTACGTAATAGTACATCGCATTTCATCGCGATGAAGGCGCGATATTTCTCAACGCAGCGCTGGCCTTTTTCCCAGGCTGTGATATAAAGCACCAATCGCCCATCCCTCTGGGCGGAAGCCTCCCAAGCGACGACATAACTACCGCATGAGCACCATCTCCTCTCAGCCCAATCCCTCCGCTGCCGGAGTTTCGGAAGATGATGTTGCCGCAATAGACGCGCTGGGCGAATTCTCCCGGCAAATCCGCAACCAGCTTGGACGCGTGATTATTGGCCAGGATAAGGTGGTGGAGCACCTCCTCATCGCTATATTTGCGCGTGGCCACGCCCTGCTCGTCGGCGTGCCTGGCCTGGCTAAAACGTTGCTGGTAAGAAGCTTAAGCCAGACCATGAGCCTGGCGTTCAGCCGCATCCAGTTTACGCCGGACCTGATGCCCGCCGACATCACCGGCACCGATATTTTGCAGGAGAGCGACCAGCCCGGACGCCGCCGGTTTGAGTACGTTAAAGGCCCGATTTTTGCCAATATTGTACTGGCCGACGAGATCAACCGCGCACCACCTAAAACGCAGTCCGCACTCCTGGAGGCGATGCAGGAGCACCGGGTCACCGCGGGCGGCCACCTCTATCAGCTCCCCGCACCCTTTTTTGTGCTGGCGACGCAAAACCCTGTGGAGCAAGAGGGTACGTATCCGCTGCCGGAGGCCCAGCTCGATCGTTTCATGTTCCTGATCAACGTGGACTACCCCACGCTGGCCGAGGAGCGACGCATCGCGCGCGAAACGACAGGCGGCGCGTCGACCCCCATCGAGGCAGTCATCGACGGCGAGCAACTTCTTTACTTCCAGGAACTTGTGCGGCGAGTTCCCGTGCCGGACCACATCTACGACATGGTCGTGGCCCTGGTCCGCGGCACTCGCCCCGGCAGCGAAGCCTCCCCCGCGTGGCTGCGCAACCTCGTCACCTGGGGGGCAGGCCCGCGAGCGGTGCAAAGCCTTATCCTTGCCGCAAAGGCGAGAGCCGCGTTGCATGGCTCGTATCTCGTTCGTGCTGAAGACATTGAGGATCTCGCGCAGCCAATCCTCACGCACCGCATCCTCACTAGTTTCAGCGCCCAAAGCGAAGGCATGGGCAGCCGGCAAATCATCGACCGCCTTCTGGAGGATTTGCGAAGCGGGGCGCTGGCGTAAAGACACTTACGGCACTGCTAACTGAGTACGAGGAGAGAAAAGTGGGCACTGACGACAAGACAATACCGCCGCTCGAAGGACCCTCTCCCCGTACAACGAGGAAAAGCCAGATTATTGCTCTCGCAGCGCTCTCCCCTATCTTTCTCGTGCGGGCCATTATTCATGCTGTATACAAGCCTGGATGGTGGAGCGTTGTAGAGCTAGTGCTCGTGCTGCTTGTGGTAGGAAGCTGCTTTTTTTGGCCCTGGCATACCGCCAAACAGGACGATTCACCTGGCTCATTTACCGACAGTTAAGGCTCAGCAAAATGAACAGACACTTCTTTAGATATTGCTGCATCATTACCATAGCGCTGTTCTGGACTACCCTCCCCTCTCCATGCCAGGCCCAGGATAATGTTAAAGCTCAACCTATTACCATCAAACAATCCGAGATCATCAAAGTTTCCGTTAAGAAGAATCTTTCTTATATTGAGCTGACAACGACTACTGCTTCGTATTGCTTTATTGCGCCTGCCCGGGATGAAAGCACTGCTGCAAATGTTTCCCTCGCCATCGCAATAAAGAGTGCAAAGTCTATTGTAGTTTCACCCTTTTCCAAACAAGCAAAGGAGATGTACTCGAAGTTGCCCGATTGGCATCCCCTTAAAGATCTTCCGCTGGTTAATCTTGACAGCATCGAATTTTGAGCGGTTAGTGTCACCTACACGCCATGCCCTCACAGGATCCCCCCCCGCCACTCCATCTCGTACCACCCGTTGGCGAGGATGATGCGGAAGTACCGGCGGAAGTTGTTGGGGCGGGGCCGGTTAACGTGGAGCCCGGCCCGGGAGCGTGGCGGGGAACGCAGCCGCGGCTGGTGCTCGCGGTAACGGGATCGATTGCAGCCTTTCGGGCAGCAGACATCGCAAGCGCGCTAACGAAGGACGGGGTTCACGTGGATACTATTCTGACAGAATCCGCCCTGAAGTTTGTGACGCCACTCACCTTTCAGGCACTGACTCGCCGTGACGCATTTACGGACGCGAGCCCGGACATGCGCGACGGCCAGCCGTTGCACATCTCGCTTGCCGATAACGCCACGATGGTGCTGATTGCCCCGGCAACTGCGCACATCATTGCACAATACGCGCAGGGCCTGGCGCCGGATCTCCTTACAAGCACGCTACTTGCGTTACCTCCTGTCACGCCCGTGCTCATCGCCCCGGCGATGAACGGCAAGATGTGGCTGCACCCTGCCGTGCAGGCCAACGTGGTAACGCTGCGCTCGCGGGGCGTGGAGTTTGTCGGCCCGGACCAGGGGCTGCTGGCGTGCGGTTACGAGGGAATCGGGCGCATGGATCCCGTTGATCGCATCATCGACACGGTCCGCACCAGACTGAACCCGTCGCCGGAAAGAGCTTGATGGCAGGCACTTGCGTCTCCGCACCGGCTCTTTGCGGTACTTGGGTAAAATAAGCCGTGAACCGGCGCCCATCTGGTGTATAGTGCGGTTATGTTGGCCGCTCCCTCAACCCAACCTTCCATGGCAAAAGAATCCCAGCGCCTCTGGCTAACCTTTGGCGAAGATACCGTCAGCAAGCCCATCATCAGCGACATGGTGCGTAAGTTTGATGTCTCGTTTAACATCCGCAACGCCAGCGTTAAGGCCAACATCGGCATTATCGCGGTAGAGATCGGCGGTGAACGCAAGGTCATCCGCAACGCCGTCCTTTGGCTGGAGGAACAGGGCGTTCTGGTGGAGCCAGTCGAGATCAATATCATCGAAGGCTGACCCCGCGGCATACCCTCGCCCCGCAGTCCACAGTCCCTTGGCCTTTCCTCATGCACGACAGACCACGCAAACGTGATGACCTCTCGCGGGAAAAACGCCTTGGCGACAGCACTACTGGCGAGAACCCATACACGTGGGTAAAGGCTCGCCATGTAGATAGCTACAAAGCCAGCGAGGATGTGCCATTGAAGCCCGTGCGCCGCGCTGGCTGGCTGGATCGTATTTTCCCGAGCATGATGCGATCCGCCAGCTTTTGGGTGGTCGTCGGGCTTGTGCTTGGCATTTATATGATCGCCTTCCTATTCTTTAAGGATATGGTGATCATACCCGCACCCGCCGTCCCGGGCGAAGGCGTTTCCCCCGTGGCCTACCTGCGTCGCGTGCTGGACGGCTTTTACGGTAAGTACGAGGAACGGGTGGTAGAGCAGCGAGCGGACGGGACGACCATAGTAGAGAAGCGCTTTACGGTGCCCACCAGGATGCATGAGGTCGCGCCGATGGGCCAGCGACCGACGAACTTGCCCGCCGCAACCCGCCAGGCAGAGCTTCCGCCAGTTCCTGAGAGTTGACCGACCGTCGGTTGGTCGGCACATGGATGATCCTTTACCATAGCCCGCCGGAAGGCAAAAAACTGTGTAAATCGGTTTAAGCGGCTTCCGAAACGGAGTGTTTGCTGATCTGTAGGGCACGCACAAAAAGGCGATTTGCCTACCCGTCTTTGAAGAGGGAGGGCGAATCGCCTTGTTGTGCCGCACGGCCCGACGCACGGGCAAAATCGAAGCAGCTTTACGAGATTGCGTCGTCCAGAAAGTCGCCGTCGAGCAGGAGCGGGTCCATTGTGGCTTCCTTGTCGCGCACGGCCTGGAGGATACCATTGAGCATGGTGGTGACCTGTTGCGCGTAGAAGCGGACGAGGCCGATGTTGGTTTTCTCGCCAAAGATGGTAACGAGAAGGCACTCGTGATGGAGGGCGCTCATGAGGATGTGCATCCCCTGGCCTTCGTGGTAGAGCGCACTGAATTCAGACTCGCCAAGGCGTTTGGCGAGCTCGTGGGTGGCTGCGAAGGAGCCGGCCGCGAGGGCGGACAGGATGCTCAGGTCGAGTGAGCCCGTGTCGCCGTATTGAGCGAACAGATTGCCGCCTTTGTCGACAAGCGCGGACCATTGCGCTTCCGACTTTCGGAGGAAATCGATCAAAAGTTGCTCAATGGCCATTTGATCTTCGGCCGTCAACATTCCAATGCCAGTCATAGCTTTTCGTTATAAGTTTAGGCGGAACGGGCGGCTACGCCGGCGACGTTGGGGTTAGGAGTCTTGGAGTATTTGGCCAGCAGAAGGCGTGCGGCCGCATTGAGAGTTTCCAGTACACCGTCGCCTTTGGCGGCTACGGCTTCAAAGGTCATGACCTTGGTCGCGCGGTTATTGAAGGTGAACTCAAGGTAATTGAGCGGCGCGGCGTTCGGCATGTCCCGCTTGTTATACTGCAACACGTAGGGGATCTGCGCAAGGCTGAGATGATTCTCGGCCAGGTTATCGCGAAGATTGTTAAAGGATTCGACGTTTTCGGCCATCTTGTCCCAGTGAGAGTCTACTACAAACACGATGCCGTCAACGCCTTTGAGAACGAGCTGGCGAGTGGTGTTGTAGATGGGCTGACCGGGAACCGTGTATAGCTGGAAGCGGGTGGTGAAGCCCGGGAGTGTTTTGGTATTGAGCGAGAGGAAGTCGAAGAACAGCGTTCGGTCGGCGTCCGTTGCCAGGGAGACGAGCTCGCCCTTTTGCGCGTTGGTGATCAACTTGTGGAGGGTCACAAGGTTGGTCGTCTTCCCGCACATGGCAGCGCCATAGTACACGATTTTCAGCTGAATTTCTCTGCTCGAGTAGTTAATGAACGCCATGATATTAGCTCTCTTCGTTGTTATTTGCGGTGTCCAGCAGTCGTAGTACCGATCGAATCATCTTCATCTGGCGACGGGGCAGCTGGCGCCTTCTGCAGAGGATGACGAGGTAGAGCTCCCTGTTCTTGAACATGTGGTAGCTGGTTCCTTTGGTCGGTATAATGATTTCCGTGGTTTCTTCACCGGCAAAGTTCTTGAAGGAAGAGTTGACCGCGCTGAACATCTTGGGCGCGAATGCCACGATGGCTTTGAGTTCCAGCGGCTTCGGGACGAAACCGACCAGCGGCAGGCCGCTTGCCTGACCCAGGGCGCAGCCGATGACGTCGGGCCACGACTGGAGGCGGTCGGTGAGGTCCTTGAGAGAGAGGTCGTGGTCCGGAGGGAAGTTGAGCAGCTCCAGGATGCTCTCCTCCGGGGATTTGTAGACGATTGGGGCCGCCTCGGGCAGGACTGTCGGGGCAGGTGCTGCGGGTACGGGCATCTCCAGGCCGGTGAGGGCATTGTAGGCCTTAGGCGTCATGCCGGGAACTTCGAGGAGATCTTCCATCTTCTCGAAACCGCCGCGGGATGAGCGCAGTTTGACGATGGCCTGGGCGAGCGCCAGCGTGCTGCCGGCGGCGATGCGGATCTCCGCGGCATCGGCGGCGTTGAGGTTGAGATCCGGGTTGGGTACCGGCTCCAGTTCCACATCGTCGGCCACAGCCGGCTCTGCAGCAGCCTCGGCATCTGCCTGGGCTTTGGCTTCGGCTTCCGCCTGGGCGGCCAGCGCGGCAAGGCGTTCTTCCTCGGCCCGGGCGGCGGCGGCAACAGCTTCTTCCTCAGCCTTGCGAGCGGCTTCGGCAGCTTCAGCTTCGGCCTGGGCGCGGGCGGCGGCCTCGGCAGCTTCGGCTTCGAGGCGGGCTTTCTCTTCCTCCTCGGCGGCAAGGCGGGCGAGTTCAGCCAGGCGCTCCTGCTCGGCTTTGGCTTCAGCGGCGGCGGCTTCGGCTTCGGCGGCAAGGCGGGACTGCTCTTCAGCTTCGGCCTGGGCGGCAAGGGCGGCGAGGCGCTCTTGTTCGGCCTTGGCGGCGGCTTCGGCTTCCGCTTCGGCGGCAAGGCGGGCCCGTTCCTCTTCCTCGGCCTGAGCGGCGAGTGCGGCCAGGCGCTCCTGCTCGGCGGCCTTTTGGGCGGCTTCGGCCTCGGCGAGGCGAGCTTTTTCTTCCTCCTCGGCGGCAAGGCGGGCCTTTTCTTCTTCCTCGGCCTGGGCGGCGAGGGCGGCCAGACGCTCCTGCTCGGCCTTGGTTGCGGCCTCGGCTTCGGCGGCAAGGCGGGCAGTTTCCTCTTCTTCGGCCAGGCGGGCGAGTTCCGCTATGCGGTCCTGCTCAGCCTTCTCGGCCGCGGCTTTGGCCTCGGCTGCTGCTTTAGCCTCGGCCGCGATCTCGTCGGCGCTGGGGCCGGCGGTTGCGACGTCTTCGGCCTCGGCTTGCTTCAGCAGGTCCAGTACATCCGGTACAATGCCGGGCGTGCTGACTGCGGTCGCATCGGCCGCGGGGGCAACCACACTGGACTTGGGCTTTATGGGCGCCTTAAAGAGGGCGGGGATGCCGCCCGGGGCGCTCTTGGCCAGCAGGGGGGGCGCGGGGCGCACGGAGGACATGCCGGGAGGCAACGGCTTGGCGCCTGCCTTGCTGAGCGACTGCAGCGACGGAGGTTGTACGGAGAGACCGGGGCGCAGACTCCCAAACGCGGGCGGCACGGGGCGGCCGACACTGGGAACGGCCGGCGTGGCGGGAGCGTCGGCTACGGGCGTGGGCAGGTCGGCAACCGGCTCCACAGGCTCGGGCGCGGGTCTGTCTATTTTGGGAAGCGCCTGCGACGCACGAAGATCCGTGGGCGGCACAGGGGGCTTGGGGAGCGCGCCAGTGGCGCTGCCCACACGGGGCCCAGGCGGAAGCGGAGGCTTCGGCGTCAGCGGCCCACGGCTTACGGGCGGGGGAAACGCCGCCGGCCCGCGACCCGCCGGCGCGGACGGAAGCGGAGGTTTGGCGCCCAGGGGCGACGACGTAAGGCCGGGCTTGACGGCGCCGGCACCCGGTCGGGGCATCGGCATGGTGGGCGCGCCGCCAATCGGTATGGTGGGCATGCCCGTGGAGCGGGGGGGCTGTGCGGGGCTGATCTGGCGGGCCGCAGGGGCCTGGCCGCTGCCGGGCAGGCTGGGAGCGGGCGGACGCGGAATCGGCCGCGTGGGGCCGGAGGCGATATCCTCAGAGGCCTTGGTGCTGCGGGGCTGCGCGTGATTGGTGGGAACAAACTCCTCGGTCTTTTTGACCTGGTCTTCCTCAATAATGTTCGGCTGCGCGCTGGGGGCGGCGGCAGCGGCGGCCTTTTCGGCTTCGCGGCGGCGCGCTTCGGCCTGCTCGCGCAAAATCTCCTCGGTAAAGGGGTCCGCCATGTTCTTGACGGCGGCGTCGATGTCTTTCTGGTCCTCGCGGATGCGGAGCATGTCCGGGGGGATGCGCATGACGACATCCATCAGCGGAAGCAGCACCACGGTGCTCATGTAGCTGCCAATCTCCTCCACAGGGCGGATGAGATTGCGGGGGAGATGCGGGACAAGATCGTTAACGGTCAGCTCTATCTTGCCGCTGGGCAGCTGGGGCAGCAGCAGGCTCATCGGCACAGGGCACTCCTGCGAGGACATCGGGGAGCCTTCAAACTCCGCCACGCTCATCGTAAGTACCTCCGCGGGAAGCACTCGCACGATAATGCCGAGCGGCAGGGAGACCGTGCCGGCGACCGGGGCGGCCGCGCTGGGGGCGGGCTTGGCGCCGGGCACTGTGGAGCGCTCGGGCAGCACAATGCGCTGGGTCGACTTGCCGCCCATGATGAGGGAGGGCTTTGTCGGCTTTAAACCGCCGCCCTTGGGCAAAATCATCGGCTGCGTGGTGGCAGCTCCGATGGAAGACCGGGCGCTTATGGGAGACAATGCCGCAGGCGCGGGGGGCTTGGCGGCCCCGCCTGTCGCTGTTGCCTTGGGGGGGAGCGGAGGAGTCTTCGGGGCGGAGGCGGGCGCCTGAGCTTTGGGATCCTGCGGTTCCTTATCCTTCTTCCCGAAGTTGAAGATGTTTAAAGCCATGCGAATAAATCTCGTTTTGCGATCTTGTCTTTCCGGTTTGATGGTGCACTATTCTCCATCAGATGCAACCCGTTATTTTCGGATTCTTGCCCGGTTTTTCCCTCGCATAAAATGGACTCAGCGTTCGATATCCCCCATACAGAAGAAAGTGGCCAACGACTGGACGAAATTCTGCAAATGTGCTGCCAGGCAGAGCGCAGCGGGCAGATCGTTTTCCAGTCGGGTGACCAGTCTGGAGAAATCTTTCTCCAACATGGTAACATTCTCCATGCCATTGTGAACGGAATCCAAGGGCCCGCCGCCATTTATTTGATGCTCCGCTGGCCCCCGGGAACTTTCGCGTTTAACGATGGCATCCTGCCCCACCGCCGCACCATTACGCTCGATCTCGGGCCCCTCCTCTTTACCGCCGGTCAGTTTGACCACCTTTCGGACGAGGAAATTATTGAGACGCAAGCGGTTATGGAAGATGACGGAACCGTGGAGGCGACCCGTATCCAAGGCGCCGTACCGCGCCTTACCGTTATGGACGGCCCCGACGATATCCCCCGCGTCTCCTACGAGCTGGGCACCGATTTCGTTCAGATCGGCCGGGTGGATGGCAACGATATTGTCCTGCCGGAGACTTCTGTTTCGTCCAAGCACTGTACAGTAATCCGCAAAGGCACCGACATCATCCTGCGCGATCTCAACTCCTCCAACGGTACGTATGTTAATGAGCAACGTATTGAGGATGAAGATCATACGCTGCAAATTGGCGACGTGATCCAGATCGGCGGCGTGCAACTGCGCTTCGAGGCCGGTATCCGCGGCCCGCGCGGCAAACGCCCTGTGCCTAAAACCACGGGCGCCACCACGGCGGCAACCGGCGCCACCTCCACCGCCAAGGGCGGGCTGGCCAGCGCGCTCAAGCCGATCACCGAGATGGAGCGCACGGTCATCAAAATCGAGGACAAGGACAAAGATCCGCTGGAAATCGCCGAAGCCAACAAGAGCAAGGGCGGGCCGGAGCCGATTTCCATCAATAATATCAAGGTGGAGCCCAAGAAGGAATCCAACCTGGTGATTACGATCATCATCGCCGTTGTCCTGCTGCTGGTCTCCGTCGCCATCATCTACGTGGTGATGACCCGGAAGTAAGCACCCTGCGTGTAAAAATTCGCAACATGCCCAGGTTGCGCCACTTGGCGCTTTTTTATCAAGCTGACCGATCCTTAAGTTAACCCCTGTACTCTTTTTGAAGCGGTGATCACTTTAACGCAGGCCCGGTCCTTCGCTCCTGCCGCAATCTTTGACACTTTTTCATCCCGAATGCCCCACGGCCCCGGCCCCTTGCCGCACCGGCCCTGCCGGCCCTGATGCAATGCAAGCCTCCTTCTCCGCCGTTGGCGAATTTTTGCGCGCCCACCAGTCGTTTACCATTCTCTCCCATATCCGCCCCGACGGGGATGCCTACGGCTCCACCCTGGGCCTGGGCTTGTGCCTGCGCGCCATGGGCAAAAGTGTGACGCTCTATAATGAAGACGGGCTGACATCCCGCTTTACCTACCTGCCCGGCTGCGAAACGGTCGCCGCCACCCCGGCCGTGGCGCCCTCGCGGGAGACGCAGATCATCGCGGTGGATACCGCGGAAATGTCGCGCCTTGGAAAAACGTTTATGGGGTGGAGGCGCACTCCTGATCTGAACATCGACCACCATGTCAGCAATCCGTTATACGGACAGCTTAATGTCGTCGTTTCGGACTCGCCGGCGACAGCGGAAGTGCTCTACGAGATCATGCGGGCCAACGACTTACCTATAACGCCGGAGGTCGCCGCCAACCTGTTTATCGGGCTCAGCACCGATACAGGATCGTTCCGCTACCGCAGCACCACCACGCGCAGTTTTGAGGTGGCCGCAGCCCTCTCGGCAGCGGGGGCGGATCCCGCCACGCTGGCGCAGCACGCGTACCTTAGCTACCCGGCCTCGCGCTTTCGCCTGCTGCGGCTGCTGCTGCAGACGACGGAGTTTCTGGCCGAGGATCGTGTGTGCTCGTGCACACTCACGCCGGCGATGTATGCGGAGGCGGGCTCGTGTACGGACGACACGGAAGGCCTTATCGAGTACATGCTGATGACGGAGTCCGTAGAGGTGGCGGTGATGTTTGAGGAGATGGCGTCAGGAGGTGTACGCGTGAGCCTCAGATCGCGTGGCCGTATTGATGTACAAAAGATCGCCTCCCTCTTTGGTGGTGGCGGTCATAAGGCCGCCGCAGGCATCCGTACCAGCCTGCCTTTCGACTCGTTTCGTTCAGAGCTCCTCGATAAAATAGTTGCCGCAGTGCGGCAGTGACGTGTAACGATGGAAGGCCGCAAGCCGAAATCTCCTTATCTTAACCCGCCACCGGACGGTTGCCGCGACTTCCGCGGTGGCGGCGGATGCTTCGTTTCTCTTCCCGCTTTTAGCTTCTTTCCTCTTTTCATCCCCAGCTTTGCCCAATGAATTTTCAGAATAACAGCAGTGGCCCTCAGCTCGACGGCGTGTTGCTTGTCAACAAACCACGCGGTTGTACGTCGCACGATATTGTGGATTTTGTGCGCCGGCGCTACAAGTTTAGCAAGGTTGGCCACTGCGGCACGCTCGATCCGCTGGCAACGGGCCTCCTCATGCTGGGCATCGGAAAGGCCACCAAGGTGCAGGATCTGCTGATGGCAGAAGATAAAATTTACGCCGGCACCATGAAGCTGGGCCAGACGACAACCAGCCAGGACGCCGACGGCCAGGTGGAGGAGGAGAAGCCGGTTCCCGCGCTGACGCAGGAGCAGCTGGAGGCCGCGTTTAGCAAGTACGTGGGCGATTTTTATCAGACGCCGCCGATGGTGAGCGCGCTGAAAAAGGGCGGCGTGCCCCTCTACAAGCTGGCGCGCGAAGGCAAAACGGTGCATCGCGAGCCGCGGCTGATTACGGTGTACTGGTACAAGATTGAAGGCGTGCAGATGCCACAGATCCGCTTCACAATCCGTTGCACCAAAGGATTTTACGTGCGCACCTATTGCCACGATATAGGCCAGGACCTGGGCTGCGGCGCGCACCTGACGGAGCTGACCCGCCTGCAATCCGGCAACTTTACGCTGGACCGCGCCGTGGGCTGGGAGCAGCTTCAGCAGATCAGCGAAGTGGGCGAGCTCGTCCCCCACATCCTCTCCCTGGCCGAAGTCTCGAAACTCCGCCGCCAATAACCAGCGCCAGCTCGCCAGCGCGGGGCGCACGATCCCAGGAGCTGACGGCCCTTCGGGAGCCGTCGCCGGGCGAGATTGCGGGGCAACGGTGGATTGGCTTATATCTTTCTTTGCAGAAGGCGATTTTTACTTATACTTCCGGGGAATTCACTATCCCACACCCAGCGGCGGCGCCCGAAGCGCTGTCAGCGACAGGGGTTCAGCACCCGGCTCTGGACGGCCTGGCGCAGCACTGAAATGCACACCACTACCGGGGATTCCGTAGCACTTTCCGAGATTCCCTCGCGCCCCGATATCCGCCACGTCGCTATCGGGATGTTCGATGGCGTCCACGTCGGCCACCGCGCCGTTGTCGGAGAGCTGATGCGGTGCGCGGGTTGCGCAGGGACCGCGCCCGCCTCCACCACCGTGGCCGCCGAGGGCATGGCGGTGATGACCTTTGAGCCGCACCCGCTCTCCGTTATTGCGCCGGACCGCGCGCCGCCGCGGCTGACGACGCCCGGGCAACGCCGCAAGTTGCTGGCTCAGGCCGGCGCGCGGGAGGTGATTGCGGTGAGCTTTACCCCCCGCACGCGAGATCTCTCCTCAGCGGAGTTTATCGATGAGCTGGAGCGCATTTTTCCCGCGCTGCGCACCATTGTCGTCGGCCCGGGCTGGACGTTTGGGCGCGATCGCTCCGGCAACGCGCTGGTGCTGAACCAGCGCGGGCGGGGGCGCGGCTACCAGGTGCTGGAGGTGGCGCCCGTCATGGCCGGAGGCGTGCCGATCAGCAGCACACGCATTCGCGAGGCGATTGCGGCGGGCAACCTGGCGCTGGCCCGGGAGTTTCTCGGGCGCCCGCACATGCTGACGGGTACGGTGATTCACGGCCGGCAAAACGGGCGCAAGATCGGTTTCCCCACCGCCAACCTGGGCGGCGTCTTTCAGATGTTGCCGCCGAACGGGGTGTACGCGAGCCGCACTTTTGTGCACGGCCATTTGTTTGCTCACGGGCCCAGTCATGCTCAGGTGCCGGAGACCATCGGAACCGTGCTGCACAGTGCAAGCGCACGACCCGCCTCCATTGCGTCTGTCACCAACATCGGCATCCGCCCCACCCTTAATGATGGCTCGGCGCTGAGCGTGGAAACGCATCTCTTTGATTTTGTGCAGGATATCTACGGCAAGGAGATTGAGGTGGCGCTGGAATATTACCTGCGCCCGGAGAAACGGTTTGCGGACCTGGAAGCGCTGCAGGCGCAAATTCGCAAGGACGAAGAAGAAGCACGCCGTTTGCTGCAGTTTGTGGGGCGGTAGGGGCGCGGAAAGTGTTGGAGCTTAAGGCGAAGGCGATATTGGTTCGTGTCGCGCTTTCGCATCTCCAGGGAAATTTTCTGGCCCCAGTACATTAATTTTATTTTTATAACAGAGTACTTGCGCTCACCATTTGGATCTGCCATATTAGCTCTATCCCACGAGGAACCGTGTTATGCGGAGACGGCGTGCCGACTGAGCGTGCCGGGTTTTCCGCTGTGTTCCTCCAGCCTGTCGAGACATTTCGACTGTTGGCTAATCTGGATTGAAATTGCGATTGTGGCGTGATGATCACTGTGCATGCAGTGGTTCCATTCGTCGCGTTGTCACAGCGTGGTTTTTCCATTTCGCGCCATCTTTCCAACCCGCTCGAAGGCATCGCAACTAGCGCTATCCCCTTCCCCACCAACCACTTTTGCCATGGCAGATGCACAACCGACTTCCGGCATTCTTGAGATTCACGACAAGGGCTACGGGTTCCTCCGCGTTCCCAACAAGCCGCTGAGCAACAGCAACACCCTGGATGTCTTTATCCCGCCCGACATGATCAAGCGCAACGGGCTGCGCGATGGGGCGGAGCTGGGCGGCACCTTTACCGTCAACGGGCGCGGCCCGCAAATGGTTGAGCTGCAGGAAATTAACGCCAAGCCCGTTCTGGAGCACCGCCGTCGCATCCCCTTCGAGGAGCTCACGGTCATCAACCCGAACCGGTGGATCAAGCTGGAGACGACGCCCGAACGGCTTTCCACGCGCGTGGTGGACCTGATGACGCCGATCGGCCACGGCCAGCGCGCTCTTATCGTCGCGCCGCCGCGCTCCGGCAAAACCATGCTGATGCAGAGTATTGCCGAGGCGGTGGCAATCAACTCGCCGGAAACCTTCCTGATGGTGGTGCTGGTGGACGAGCGCCCGGAGGAAGTTACTGATTTCAAACGCTTTATCCACGGCAAGGGCGAGCTCTGGTCGTCCTCTAACGATCAGGACGTCAACAGCCACACGCGCCTCTCCAAGCTTGTTATCGAGCGGGCCAAGCGGCTTTGCGAATCCGGCAAGGACGTCTTTATTCTGCTAGATTCGCTCACCCGCCTGGGCCGCGCCTTTAACGCCATTACGCGCGGCACCCGCACCATGTCGGGCGGTATGGACTCGCGCGCGATGGAGATCCCGCGCCGCCTCTTTGCCGCCGCGCGCCAGACGGAGGAGGCCGGCTCCATCACGATAGTGGCCACCGCCCTTATCGATACCAACAACAAGGGCGACGAGCTCATCTTTCAGGAGTTTAAAGGCACCGGCAACTGCGAGATTGTATTGGAGCGCAAGCTGGCCGAAATGCGCCTCTTCCCCGCCATCGACATCGAGAAGAGCGGCACGCGGCGCGAGGAACTGCTCCTCGCCCCCGATATCCTGGACCGCGTCAACATCATCCGCCGCGGCCTGGCCGGCACCCCTGTCTACTCCCAGATGGACCGCCTGCTGAGCATGATCCGCAAAGCGCCCAGTAACAAGGCGATGCTGGACATGCTGCCGGCCTCCAATGCGGTGCGGTAGGTCGCGCGTTGCGGCTGCGCGTTCGCGCTAAGTACCTGTCCGGCAGGGCTTAGCGCGGGTCTGTAATGTTTCGCTTTCTAAAGCGGGATATTCAGGCTAGCTTAACTCCTTTTCTTCTCCACACCTAACACTTTTTCCCCACACACAACACGCTGCTATGTCCTTTGAAAACCTTGGCCTGAAGGAGGAAGTCGTCCATGCGGTGCAATCTTTGCGCTTTATGGATCCTACGCCCATTCAGGAGCAGGCCATCCCGTTAGTCCTTGAAGGCAAAGACCTTATTGCATCCGCGCAAACCGGCACGGGCAAAACAGCCGCCTTCGGCCTGCCTATTATCTCCAAACTGGACAAACGCGGCGCCTTTCGCGCCCTGATTGTGGAGCCCACACGCGAGCTGGCCGTGCAGGTGGAAGACAACATTGCGGAGTACGCCAAGTTTACAAGTGTTGAAACCGCATGCATTTACGGCGGCGTCAAGTACGGCCGCCAAACGTCGCTCCTCAAGCGCGGCGTGGATATTGTGGTAGCCACCCCCGGCCGCCTGCTCGACCACATGGAGCAGGGCAACCTCTCGCTGGACAAGATCGAGTACCTTGTGCTGGACGAAGCCGACCGCATGCTGGACATGGGCTTTATGCCCGACGTGCGCCGCATTATCGAGGCGTGCCCGAAGGCGCGGCAAACACTGCTTTTCTCCGCCACCATGCCGCCGGAAATCGAACGGCTGAGCAAGTGGGCGCTGGTGGAGCCCTCGACCATCAACATTGGCGAGCGCCGCAGCCCGGCGGAGACGGTAAAGCATGTGCTTTACCCCGTGGCCAACACGCAAAAGTTTGATCTGCTGCTGGCCCTGCTGGAGCATATCCATTACGACTCCGTGCTGATTTTTGTGCGCACCAAGGATAGCTGCGACGGCATCACCGCGCGCCTGGCCGCCGAGGAGCATCTGGTCGCTACCATTCACTCCGACCGCTCCCAGGGCGAGCGCCAGGAAGCGCTGGACGGCTTCCGCCGCGGCCGGTACGAAGTGCTTGTGGCTACGGACATTGCATCGCGCGGCATTGATGTCGCCGGCGTCAGCCACGTCATCAACTACGACGTGCCGCAAAACGTGGAGGACTACGTGCACCGCATCGGCCGCACCGGCCGCGCGCAAACCACCGGCGACGCGCTGACGATCATGACCGCCGAGGAAGCCGGCGACGTGGCCAACATCGAGCGCTACATCAGCCAAACCATCCCGCGCGTCAAGTTAGAGGGTTTCCCCTACATCTACAGCACCGTGCTGGATACCGCCCCCGCCGCCCACGGCGGCCTGCGCAACGTCCGAGGCGGCCGCACAGGAAAGGGCTACAGCTTCGGGATGAAGAAGCGCCGGTAAACCGCATGCGGGATGCCGCATGCCGCAACTGCGCGAGCATGCCCGTCCTGCTTAAGCAAGTCAAGATAAGGCGGGCGGCTCTACCCCACGGTGGCTGCCGCAGCCGCAGCCGCAGCCGCTGACGATGCCGCGTAGGCCTCGAACACCACGCTGGTGAGACTTTGCACAGTGTAGGGCTTGGCCAGGAAGCGGACGGCGCCGCGCGGCCGGCCGTCGGGCGTCACAGTGTCGTCGGGTAGGTCGCCTTTTTCGGGCGCCATCAGATCGAATGCGTAGCCGCTGGTGTAGATAACGGACAGGGCGGGGTGATCGGCGCGCAACTGCGCGGCGAGGTCGCGGCCGGAGATGCCGTGGGGCATGACAATATCGGTCAGCAGAATGTCGACCTGAGCGCCGTGGGTCTTCCACAGGTGCAGCGCGTGGAGGCCGTGGTTGGCTTCCACCACCTCGCAGCCGTGGACGAGAAGGACATCGCGGGCAAACTCACGCACGGCGGCTTCGTCTTCCACAAGCATCACCTTGATGGGGCGCTGCGCGGGGCCTGCGGGCGCCGCGGTGCTTGCGCCGGAGCGTCCGGCCACCGCCGTCGCTTCGAGCTCGGCCTCTGCGGCGCCTGCAGACAGCGCCATGGTTCCTCGCCGGGCAGAGATCTCGCCGGAGTGACGTTCGGGCGCGCGGCCCGGGAGCGCCGTGCTTTCGTCAGCGGCTGCGCCATTGGCGGTGAAGGCGGAGTTGGAGTCGCCGCGGCGCCTGGCACCCGCCACGGCTGGCGCTTTGCCGTTGGCAGCGGGCGATCCGTTTCCGTTGAGCGGCGGCGCGCCGTTGCCGTTACGTTGCGCACCGCGGGCCAGCAGGGCGGCGGCGGCCGCGACGACCTGGGCCTCGGGCGCCGGGGCCGGCTTCTCCGCCAGCGGCAGGCAGATGCGGAACGTGGTGCCCAGGCCGGGCGTGCTGTCCACCTGGCAGCAGCCTTTGTGCTGGCGCAGGATGCCGTAGACGGTGGCCAGGCCGAGGCCGGTGCCTTTGCCGGGCTCCTTGGTGGTAAAAAAAGGGTCAAAAATGCGAGCCAGCGTCTCCGGGGGGATGCCGCAGCCGTTGTCGGTAACTTCCATGCAGGCCACAGGGCCGGTCAGGCTGGCAAAATCTTCGTTAAAGCCCAGGGCGCAGCTGCGCGGGGGCGTCTCCAGCAGGCAGGTGCGGATGCGCAGGGTGCCGCCGGCGCCGCTGCCCGCCATGGCGTCGCGTGCGTTGATGCTGAGGTTGAGGATGATCTGCTCGATCATGCCGGGGTCGCCCATCACGTACAGGGGATCCGGCGAGAGATCCAGGCGGATGCTGATCGTCTCCCCCAGCAGGGTGGCGAGCATGGCCTCCATCTCCAGAACCAGCGGGTTCAGCTCCGTGGGGCGCGGGGAGAAGGTTTGCTTTTTGCTGAAGGTGAGCAGCTGCCTGGTGAGGGAGGACGCGCGCTGGCCGGCGGCGCTGATCTGCCGGGCGGCAGCCATGATATCCGGCGGTAAATCCTTACGGCCCAGCAGGATGGACGAGTAGCCCAGCACTGCGGTAAGGATGTTGTTGAAATCATGCGCAAGGCCGCCGGCCAGGTTGCCGATCGACTCCATCTTCTGCGCCTGCCGCAGCTGCGCCTCCAGAGAGATGCGCTCCGTAATGTCGCCGCCATAGCAATGCACGGTGCCCAGGCCGGGCACGGGGAAGAACGACCAGGAGATGTTGCGCCCCTGGATCACCATCTCGTGCCGCAGCGAGGCGCGGCCGGTTTCCAGAGCGGTGCGCAGGATCTCGGCGACATCCGGCATCAAAATCTCGCGCAAGTCGTTGGCGTTGAACGACGCGAGCATGGAGTACGCGGCCTCGTTGGCGTAGAGGATGCCGCCGGACGAGCTGAACTCGATGATGGGATTGGGATTAAAGCGCGGAAAGGCCGCCAGCCGCTCCATGCGGGCCTCGGAGCGCCGCTTTTCGGTCACGTCCGAGGCAATAACGAGCATGGCCTCGCGCCCCTCGAAGGGGATGGGGTGCACGGCCACCTCCACGTCGATGATCTGGCCATTGCGCTTGCGGTGGGAGACATCGCCGACATAGCGCGAGCTGGCGCGCACGGCGTTGACGACCTCGGCTATGTCGCTGATGTCCTCGGGCCGGCGGATGTCCTCCAGCGTCATCGACAGGAACTCCTCGCGAGAGAAGCCGTAATGGCTTACGGCCGCATGATTTACCTCCAGAAACTTAAGTGTATCGGAGTCAAAAACATACATCGGCTCCGGGCTGTTCTCGAAGATGACACGGTACTTGTGCTCCGAGGCGGCCAGCGCCACCTCGTCACGCTTTTGGGAGAGCAGCGGCCCGAGGAACGCGGTGTAGACCGCGAGCGTCTCCCGCAGCGCGTCGGCGCGCGGCTCATCCAGCGCACCCGACATCAGGGCGTCCACGGAGACAAGCGTTTGCAACTGCGTACGCAGCGGGGCGACGGTAAGGAAAGCGCCAAGCGTGGCGCCGCGGTAACGCACGGGAAAGCCAAGTTGGAGCGGCACAGAGGTTTGCGGCTGCGGCGTGTAGTAGAACCAACTCGATCCATTCTCATCCGCCTGGCGCAGACAGCTGGCGATGCGGGCCGCCTCGGCAAAAGCCAGCGGGCCGTCGGGAATGGCCGGAAATGCGCGCAGCTGGCCGGAGAGGGCCTCGCGCAGGAAAAGGCGGCAGCCTGTCGCACCTAACTCACTCTCCGCCAGGTTGATAGCTTCGCTCACCAGCGCTTCCAGAGAGTCCGCGGAGAGCAGCATGTCCGCGCAGAAAAGGACGGATCGCATACCCTCGGCCAGACGCTGGAATTCTTCGTTGCTCTCGAAGTGCTCATGTGGGAGAGCCATATGCGTGTTCGATGAGCTGGCGCATGCCAGAGCCACAGAGGGGAAGAGAGTATCGGCCATGAATAAGTCCTTTGGCGCGTAAGTGCATCCGCTGCAGGCACATGCCGGAGGCTCGCAGGACACGGGATGTCGAACGGGCGCGGGGGTGCAGTTGAAGCGGGGCGTTGGGGAGGTTGCAGGAGCCAGCGGAGGGGAAAAGGGAGCAGGAAGAGCGATAAGCCACACCAATCTCACTATGTGAGATATCATGGCTATCAACACTCATTTACCTTTTCACCCCGCCCAGTTTCAACTTTGCGACAATACCTTTAAATATCGATAACGACAAGTACAACTTAAGGGCTACTGACAAGTACAAAGGTTTGTTACACATAACACTTCCCCTAAAAAAAGCGGCAAACAGGCCCGATGGATGCCTTGCTTTCCGAGACAAACCCGCTTAAAGGGGCGGGACAATCCTGTCTATATTGTGTTACAAAGCAGCGTCGGCATCGCGCAAATAAAAGTTTTTGCTTTTAAACGGCATTAAACTTGCGGCATCGGGGCCTTCAAGCTTGCTTTCCTCTCGCCGATAAGGCTTTGTTGTATCGTAGCCGCGCGCTTCGCCGCACGCGGAGAAAAACCAAACCGCAGCCCCTCGACCACGATCCCATCGCATCCTGGCAGTCCTCTGGCAGGTAACTCTTTATGGCACTTCACGTTGCGCTTAATCACGTTACGCATTACCGGTATGACCGACCGGTATCGCTTTCTCCCCAGATCATTCGACTGCGGCCGGCGCCCCATGCGCGCACGCCGATCGTGAGTTATTCGCTCAAAATCAGCCCCGCTGAGCATTTTATCAACTGGCAACAGGATCCGCAAAGCAACTATCAGGCCCGCGTTGTTTTTGAGGAAAAAGTGCGCGAACTGCGTGTGGAAGTGGATGTTGTCGCCGAGATGGCCGTCATCAACCCGTTCGACTTCTTCCTGGAGGATGACGCGCAGGAGTTCCCCTTTACCTACGACCACGTTCTGGACAAGGAGCTGGCGCCGTTTCTGGAGAAGCTGCCGCTGACGCCCAAGCTGGAAGCCTTTATCAAAACGGTAGATACGACGAAGCGCCGCACCATCGACTTCCTCGTCGATCTCAACCGCCGCATGTGGCGCGAGATCGAGTACACCATCCGCCTGGAGCCCGGTGTGCAGACGTGCGAGCAGACGCTGACCCTGAAGAAGGGCAGCTGCCGCGACTCTGCCTGGCTGATGGTGCAAGTGCTTCGTAATCTGGGTCTTGCGGCACGCTTTGCGTCCGGGTACCTCATCCAGCTCACCCCCGACGTCAAGTCGCTCGACGGCCCGGTCGGCGCCTCGTCTGACTTTACCGACCTGCACGCGTGGACCGAAGTGTACCTGCCCGGCGCCGGCTGGATCGGCCTGGACCCGACCTCCGGCCTCCTCGCCGGCGAAGGCCACATCCCCCTGGCCTGTACGCCTGACCCCAGCAGCGCCGCGCCCATCACCGGCTTCCTGTACGACAACGACGCGAAGAGCGAGTTCGACTTCGCCATGTCCGTCACCCGCGTGTACGAGACGCCGCGCGTGACCAAGCCTTACACCGAAGAGCAGTGGGAAGCGATCGAAGCCCTTGGCCATAAAGTAGATGAGCGCCTGAAGGCCGGCGACGTGCGCCTGACCATGGGCGGCGAGCCCACGTTCGTCTCCGCCACCAACATGGATGGCGAAGAGTGGAACTTTACCGCGCTGAGCCCCGAAAAGGCCCGCATGGGCGGCACCCTGCTCAAAAGGCTCAAAAACCGCTGGTCCCCCGGCGCGCTGCTGCACTGGGGCCAGGGCAAATGGTACCCCGGCGAGCCCCTGCCCCGCTGGGCCTACAGCTGTTACTGGCGCCGCGACGGCGTCCCCATCTGGGAGGACCCGAAGCTGATTGGCGACGAAGGCGCGGACTACGGCTACACGGACAAGGAAGCGATGAACTTCATCTCCGTGCTGGCCGACCGCCTGGACCTCGACCCCAGCTACTGCATCAGCGCCTATGAGGACGTCTTCTACTACCTGTGGAAGGAGCGCCGCCTGCCGGTCAACGTCGATCCCTTCCAGTCCAAACTGAAGGAAAAGATCGAGCGCGACCGCCTGGCCCGCATCTTTGAGCAAGGCCTGGACAAGGTCGTCGGCGGCGTGCTGCCGCTGACTCGCCGCTGGACCAACGAGGGCAAACTCGTGTGGGCCACCGGCCCCTGGTTCCTGCGCCCGGAGCGCATGTACCTGCTGCCCGGCGACTCCCCCATGGGCTTCCGCCTTCCTCTCGACTCGCTGCCCTGGGTGGCGAAATCCGACATGCCTTGGGTGCACGAGCAGGATCCCATGGAAGCGCGCGGCCCGCTGCCCAAGCCGGCGCGTCGCTCCGTGCAGCCGTTCGTCACCAGCGTATCGCCCAGCGCCTACGGCGGCGGCGACGTGCTCAGCGAGTTCCAGACGCAGGCCGGTGGCTCCGGCGGCGGCGGCGGCTTTGGCCCGGGCACGCCCACCTATCGCCGGCCCAAGTGGCTGCAGGAGTATCTGCAGGGCGGCGAGCCCATGGCCGATCAGTACATGCCCGGCCCGGGCGTCAGCAATCCGTACCTGACCCGTACCGCCCTGTGCGTGGAGCCCCGCGAAGGCCGCCTCTTCGTATTCATGCCGCCCGTCAATACGCTGGAGGATTACCTGGAGCTGGTAACGGCGATTGAGGACACCGCCTCCGTACTGGAGCTGCCGGTGCAGATCGAAGGCTACCAGCCGCCGAGCGACCATCGCCTCAACCACTTCCGCGTTACGCCGGACCCCGGCGTTATTGAGGTGAACCTGCACCCCAGCCACAGCTGGGACGAGCTCGTCAAGAACACAACCGAGCTGTACGAGGAAGCTCGCTACACGGGCCTCGGCTCGGAGAAATTCATGCTGGATGGCCGACACGTCGGCACCGGCGGCGGCAACCACATCATCATTGGCGGCGCCACGCCTTCGGACAGCCCGATCCTGCGTCGGCCGGACGTGCTGAAGAGCCTGCTTAACTTCTGGAATAACCATCCCTCGCTGAGCTTCCTGTTCAGCGGCCTGTTTATCGGCCCGACGAGCCAGGCGCCGCGTATCGATGAGGCGCGCAACGACTCCATCTACGAGATGGAAATTGCGTTTAACCAGGTGCCCGACGCCGGCGGCTACATCCCGCCGTGGCTGGTGGACCGCATCTTCCGCCACCTGCTTGTAGATACCACCGGCAACACGCACCGCGCCGAGTTCTGCATCGACAAGCTCTTCTCGCCCGACGGCAGCGCCGGGCGCCAGGGCCTTGTGGAGCTGCGCTCCTTTGAGATGCCGCCGCACAGCCGCATGAGCCTGACGCAGCAACTGTTGCTCCGCTCGCTCGTCGCGCGCTTTTGGGAGAGCCCGTACAAGACGCGCCTCGTCAGCTGGGGCACGGACCTGCACGACCGGTTTATGCTGCCGCATTTCGTCTCGGACGACTTCAGCGAAGTCATCCAGGACCTGCAGGAGCATGGCTTCCCGATCCAGAAGGACTGGTTTGCCCCGCACATCGAGTTCCGCTTCCCGAAGATCGGCGACGTAACCTACCGCAACGTGAACGTGGAGCTGCGCACCGCTCTCGAGCCCTGGCACGTCCTCGGCGAGGAAGGCGGCGGCAGCGGCACGGTGCGCTATGTGGATAGCTCCGTGGAGCGCCTGCAGGTTAAAGTGCAGGGCATGACTCACCCGCGCCACGTGGTGCTGTGCAACGGCCGCCAGGTTCCGCTGCACCCCACCGGCGTTAACGGCGAGTACGTGGCCGGTGTGCGCTACCGCGCATGGCAACCGCCCAGCTGCCTGCACCCGACCATTGGCGTGGATACCCCGCTGGTGTTCGACGTGTACGACACGTGGAGCGACCGCTCCACCGGCGGCTGCCGCTACTACGTGCAGCACCCGGGCGGCGTCAACTCCTCGCGCTTCCCCATCAACGCCTACGAGGCCGAAGCGCGCCGCCTGGGCCGGTTCCAGATGCACGGCCACACCCCCGGCAAGTTCCGCATGGGCCCGCCGGAGAAGACCGAGAAGCTGCCGTTTACGCTGGATCTGCGGATCAAGACGTAAGCCCGGGCAAAGGTGCGCTCAGGCTCAACCGGGCGCATTTCCCACGTCACGCCGGATGTGTCAGGTACATCCGCCCGCCGCGCGCTCCCGCGCGGCGGCATTGGAGGAGAGCGCCATGCCTCGCAAACTAAAGGTATCCACACTGGAGGGCGCTCTTCTCAACGCGCTGGAGATACAGTGCGACGGCGAGACCGACCCGCTCTCGCTGGTTATCACGCTGTTGAATCGGGACGAGGTGCGCTCGGCGAGGACATCGGCGGGGCCGGCCCTTACTGTGGAGACATTCGCGACGGCACTGGCCCACCTCGCGGAGCTTGGCATGCTGCAGGTTCGCCACCCTCGCGCCTCCGACTGGTGGGCGCCGGACGCCGGTGCCGCGGCCTGGGATCAGCGGATTCACGAGGCGGAAATCGCTTCGCTGATTCGCTCGCACCTTAATGTGGATGCGGAAACCGGCGAATTCTGCGTGCGCAACGACTATATCTTCGGCCCGGGCAACGGCCGCGCGATCGAAATCCTGCGTACGAGCCGGTCG
Source organism: Verrucomicrobia bacterium LW23 (assembly GCA_003054695.1). Lineage (GTDB taxonomy): Bacteria > Verrucomicrobiota > Verrucomicrobiia > Methylacidiphilales > UBA1321 > LW23. The sequence continues at coordinate 177,681 of QAZA01000056.1, read as the reverse complement.
CAGGATCTTCGCTGAAGCCCAGGGCATGCTCGGGCGCTCGCGCACATCCCGCGCATATCCGGTGCATATCCCGGACGCCAAAAGTCGCAAATCTGGCGTGCCAAATGCTTCACCGAGACATTTCCGGTTAGCGGCTGTCACAAAGACGCCAAAGTGTGCCGAGATGCTCACTTCGGTGGATCGATTGCGGCAAAATGCGCCAGTTGCTGCACCATTCGCCATTAAGCGCAGCGCGTTTTGGTCTAAATAATAAGAACACCCCTGAAGGAATTAGCTCGCCAGAAGCCCATCGCCCCTCCAACCTTGCTGCCTCACTCGTTGCAACTTCCCAGCCAACACTCGCGTCCTTCTCCCCCTTCACTTACGGCGCCGGCCGGTTACCATCCACGCACGAATCCAGAACCCTATCTCCATTTTGAGCGATCAAGGAACCCTTACGCCAGCCATGAGCCCCCGAGGAACAACAACCGGCGATACCGCGTTCGGAACCGCCGGCGCGCCTGGCTCGGGCGAAGCATTGCCCGGCGTCAGCCAGGTACAGGGGCAGGGGCAATCTCAGTCTCAGGGTACGGGTTCGGGCGCAACTGTTCCTCACGCCACGTTTATCGGGCCGCAGGCCAGGGTGGATACCGGCTTCCTTGGCTACTACCAGCCGCCGCTGGCCAATGTGCATGACGAAATGGTGCTGCCACCCGTCAATGCGTCGGGAACCGCAGCGGCCGTGCCGGCAAAGATCCGCCCGCAATGGCATGGGTTTTTGGACCAGATGAACGACCTGGGCGGGCCCGAGGTGATGCGGCGCTGGGAGACAGCGCGCAGCCTGTTCCGCGAGAACGGCGTTACTTATAATGTGTACAGCGACCCGCAGGGGATGGACCGCCCCTGGGAGTTCGACCCCGTACCGTTCATCATCGGCGCGGAGGACTGGGCGAAGCTCGAAGCCGGGCTGATTCAGCGCGCGCGCCTCTTCGACCTGATCCTGCGCGATCTCTACGGCCCGCGCCGCCTGCTGCGCGACGGCCTGCTGCCCCCCGCCCTCGTCTTCGCCAACAGCGGCTACCTGCGCCCGCTGCACGGCCTGGCCATGACGAAGGGGCCCATGCTCCACTTTTACGCGGCGGATCTCGCACGCTCGCCGGACGGCCGGTGGTGGGTGCTGGACGACCGCACCCAGGCGCCCTCCGGCGCGGGCTACGCGCTCGAGAATCGCACCGTGCTCAGCCGCATGCTGCCCGATGTTTTCCGCGCGTGCGATGTGCACCGCCTCTCGGGCTTTTTTGATACGCTGCACGATACGCTGCTGGGCATGGCCCCGCGCGGGCGCGATAACCCGCGCATTGTGCTCCTCACGCCCGGGCCGTACAACGAGGTCTACTTTGAGCACGCCTACCTGGCGCGCTACCTGGGCTATACGCTGGTGGAGGGCTCCGACCTTACCGTGCGCGATAACCACGTTTTCCTCAAGACGCTCAGCGGCCTGCAGCCCGTGCATGTTATTTTGCGCCGCGTTGACGAAGATTTCTGCGATCCCATGGAGTTGCGCAGCGATTCATCGCTGGGCGTGGCCGGCCTGGTGCAGGCGGCCGCCGCGGGCAACGTGGCCATTGCCAACTGCCTGGGCTGCGGCGTTATCGAGACGCCCGCGATCCGCCCGTTCCTCATCGGCCTGGCCCGCTCCTTTTTGGGCGAGCCCCTGAAGCTGCCGAGCGTGGCCACCTGGTGGTGCGGCCAAAAGCGCGAGATGAACTACGTGCTGGAGCACCTGGACGACCTGGTGGTGCGCCCCACCTTCGGCGCCGGCCGCGCGGTAACGGCCTTTGCGGAGCCGCAGCTCACGCGCCAGCAAAAGGCGGATCTCTCCAGCAAAATCCGCTTCCGCCCGCACGACTTTACGGGGCACGAGCGCGTGCAGCTTTCCTCCGCGCCGGCCCTTATTGGCACGGAGCTGCAGCCGCGCGCCATTGTGCTGCGCGTGTACCTGGTCTCCTCCGGCGATAGCTATGTGGTTATGCCGGGGGGACTTACGCGTGTTTCCAGCGCGCCGGACCGCCAGGTCGTCTCCATGCAGCGCGGCGATGGATCCAAGGACACGTGGGTGCTTTCGGACAAATCTCCCGAGGAGGAGGGCCCGTCCACGCAGCCTCAGGCGGTCATTCGCCTGGACTTGAAGCGCAGCGGCACCGACATGGCCAGCCGCGTGGCGGACAACCTCTTCTGGCTGGGCCGCTATGCGGAGCGCTCGGAGTGTATCGCCCGGCTTTTCCGCGTTATCCTTACCCGGTATACGGATGAGACGGCCTCGCGCAATGTAGAGGAGCTGCGCCGCGTGTTGCAGATCCCCGTCTCGCTGGGGCTGCTCGCCTATCCCAGCCCGCCGCGCGGCGCTGCGGCATCCCTGCCGCCTAACGAGGCGGTGGAGATGCTGGAGAAGCATGTGCTGCAGTCCATTTTTGAGAGCCACCGCGGCGGGTCGCTGCACGATTCGCTGCACCGCTTTCACCACGCGGCGGTAAATGTGCGGGATCGTCTCAGCTCCGACATGTGGCGCATCGTCAGCAAGCTGGATATTGACAGCAGCATGCCCGACACGCTGCCCGATCTGCAGATCGGCGAGGCGCTGGGCTGGCTTAACGACATGATTGTGGATATCGCCAGCTTTAGCGGCATGGTGATGGAAAACATGACGCGCGGCCTGGGCTGGCGCTTTATGGATATGGGCCGCCGCCTGGAACGCGCCCTGTATCTGCTGAAGATTCTGCGCCGCAGCATGGCCATGGCCACCGGCCCGCTCGGCGAATCCTTTAGCCTGGAGGCGCTGCTGGATTACGCCGACAGCTCCATGACACACCGCAGCCGCTACTTTGCGGAGCCGCAGGCGCCGACGGTGCTGGATCTTGTGCTGTGCGATGAGTCCAACCCGCGCTCCGTAGCCTATCAGATTGCCGTGGTGGCGGAGCACATCAACAACCTGCCGCGCGATCAGGCGCAGCCCTTTGCCACGCGCGAGAAGAAGATCATCATGAGCTCGCTCAACAAGCTGCGCCTGGCCGAGGTAACCACCCTGTGCGAGTGCGCGCCCGACGGCGGCCGCCCGGCGCTGGAGGCGCTGATCGCCGCCCTCTCCGCCGAGCTGCCGGACTTCTCCGACAGCCTCACGCAGGACTACTTCAGCCACGCCGCCCCCACGCAGGAGACGTCGATAATCATTCCGGACCCCCGCTAGGCCGGCGCGTCCCCTTACCGTATGCGCAACCTCCTCGATATCTCCCGTGAAATTGCGGCCATTGCGCAAACGGGCCTGACTTACACGAAAGATCCTTACGATTCCGACCGCTTCAAGCGCCTGCATCAAATCGCCAATGAGCTGCTGGAGGACCCCGAACGCGCGCCCGCCTTCCGCTGGCCGGAGGAAATCGGCTACCCCACCCCCAAAGTGGATGTGCGCGGTGTTATCTTTAAGGGCCCGCAGGTGCTGCTGATCAAAGAGGCCGTCTCGCAGCTCTGGACGCTGCCGGGCGGCTGGGCCGACGTCAACCTGACCCCGCGGGAGAACGTGGAGCGCGAGTGCTGGGAGGAGACCGGCTACAGGGTTACCGCCACCGCGCTTGTCTCCGTAATTGACCGCGAGCGGGCCGGTTACCCCAGGTTTGCTTATACCGTGTTCAAAATGTTCTTTTTGTGTACGATTGTCAGCGGAACGGCGACACCCAGCCTGGAGAGCTCGCATATCGAGTTCTTTGACATCGACTGCCTTCCTGAGATGGATCTGCACCGCTCCCACCCCGTCGATATCGAGCGCGCCTATGCCTTTTCCCAAAGCAGCGGCCCGTCGCACTTCAACTAGCCCCTTTACGCCATGAAGTACTCCATCTCCCACTCCACCGAGTACAAGTACGGCGACGCAGTCTCCGTCTCGCATCACAGCGCCCACCTGACGCCCCGCGAGGTGCCGGAGCGGCAGCGCACGCTCAGCGCCAGCCTCAAGATATCGCCCGAGCCAGCCGTGCGGCTGCAGCGCGTGGACTACTATGGCAACGCCTTTACCGTGTTTATTGTGCAGGAGCCGCACGATTCGCTCGTCGTCGAATCGCGTAGCACGGTAGAAGTGCTGAGCAAGCCGGTGCCGGACCCCGCCAAAACGCCGGCGTGGGAGGAGGTGCGCGACCTGTGCGCCGTGGAGGTCTCCGAGGAGATGCTGGCCGTATCGGAGTTTGTGTACGACTCCACCTTCATCAAAACATCGCCTGAGCTGCTGGAGTTTGCAACGCCAAGCTTCCCGCCAGGGCGCACCATTCTGGCCGGGGCTATTGACCTGACGCGCCGCATTAACAAAGGCTTTATCTTCGACCCGGCCGCCACCACCGTCAGCACCCCGCTGCGCACCGTGCTGATGAGCCGTCGCGGCGTGTGCCAGGACTTTGCGCACCTGCAAATTGGCTGCCTGCGCGCCCTGGGACTGCCCGCGCGCTACGTCTCCGGATACATCGAGACAATGCCCCCGGCCGGCACCACCCGCCTGCGCGGCGCGGACGCCAGCCACGCCTGGGTGGCGGTGTGGTGCCCCGGCCTGGGCTGGGTGGATCTGGATCCCACCAACAACCAGCTGTGTGGCACGCAACACGTTACCGTAGCGTGGGGGCGCGATTTCGGCGACGTATCTCCCTTACGCGGCGTTACTTATGGCGGCGGCAACAGTTTCCTCTACGTCTCCGTGGACGTGGAGGCCGAGACCTCCGACCGCGAACGCTCCGGCGCAGGCACCAGGCTGGAGGGCGCCATCGCCGGGCTTCCGGCGGAGCCCGCACGCCCGGCCGCCGCCGCCCCGGCCCCCCCGCCCGCCTCAGCGGCTAAAGCCGATGCGAGCCCCGGCGCTCCATCACCCGAGCCGCCGCCCGCCGCCGAACGGACCGATGTGGACGCACCGGCTCCGCGCCTGGAAGCGTAGCGCAGGCCCCGCCTGTAATCGGCGCGCATCAATTTGTGCGGCAGCGATTCAGGCACTTGCATTTCTCCCGCAATTTGTAGTACCTGTTTGCACCGCTTTGGTGCGGCGGATGCTTCGGGATTGTTGCCGCGTGCCGCTAGAGTATCTGCCTTTTCCGCCAATCACCTACCCTGATGAACCGATATTACTACGTCAATCAGCAGCATCAGACGGCCGGCCCGGTGCCGTATAACGAGCTGGTCAGCCTGCATCAGCAGGGGCAGATCACCAGCGACACGCCGGTGATGCCCGAAGGGGGCTCCGCATGGGTGCCGTACCGCAACTATCCGTTCCCCGAATCCTCCACGGCCGGCTACGGCGCGGCGCCGGCGGCTGCCAGCGGGGGCGTAGGCTGCGGCACCTGGGCGGCGATTATCCTGGGTGGAGGCTGCTTTATCATGATCGTTCTCTCCATCGTGGGAGTCCTTGTACTGCAACAGCTTGGGTCCGAAGTGGAAAAGGAATTCGGCAAAATCAGGTCGAAACTGCAGGAGACGCAGAACGTGCTGGTAAAGGCGCAGGAGGGCATCAATGCCAGCGCCACCGCGCAGCGCCTGCTGGGCAGCGACATCGAGGTCGACGAGATCTCCGGATCGCCCCTGGAGCACCGCGAGCGGCTGAATATGACGAGCGGCACAGTCAGCGTCAAAGGCAGCAAGGGCAGCGGCACGGCCAAGATCCATTACATGTTGATGCCCAACGACAAAACTACAGGCACATGGATGGTCTTCGAGCTGGACGTTAACGGTGAGAAGCACGACATCCGCAGCGAGGTGCAGTCGGCCAGCCCGTAGCCCGGGCGGGTTGCTCCCCGCTTCGTCCCCTGCCCTGCAATCATCGTAATCGTGAGGAGTTTTCCCTCACTTGGCGATTGCGGGCGGGCGACTTCGTTGCGTACTATCCTCCGGCACACAATGTAAGGAAGTGCCGAATACAATGGACACCGAGGTGTTGCCATGAAGTACTACTACGTCGATCGCAATAACCAAACGGCCGGGCCGGTTACGCAGTCCGTGCTGGAGGACCTCATTGGCCAGGGCCACATTACCGTGGATACCCCGGTGATGTCCGAGAACGGCACGGCGTGGATTGCCTATAAGGAGTACCCCTTCGACCAGGCGGACGCCCCCTCCACAGCCGATGGCAAAGGCAACGACCCCGGCGGGGCAAAGAAGAAAAAAGGCGAGATGAGCTGGGGCATGGTGATGGGCATCATTGCCGGCATGGGCTGCCTGGGCATGATTTTCCTGGGCGTTGTGGCCCTCTTCGTCTTCGGCAAGCTGGGCGCCGACATGCAAAAGCAGGCGGAGTACGACCACGTCCGCTCCATCGGCAGCATGGAAGTTCTCAGCATGATCGGCAGTCAGCTCTCCCGCAACAAGGAGGCGCGCGAGCTGCTGGGCGACAACATTGAGGTGGAAGAACCCGAGCACATCCCCATCAAAATCGACGCCGACGAGATGACGCTGAGCGCCACCATTTACGTGAAGGGCGACAAAGCGCGCGGCACCATCAAAATCTTTCGCAAACTCAAGCACGGCAGCATTCACCACGGCCCGTGGAGCAAGTACGAGCTGACCACCGGCGGCAAAGCCCACAATTATGTGGATGACATGAACGAGGAAGCCGGCGAGCTGACCGACGAGCAAAGGATGCAACGCATGCGCGCCGCCACCAACGGCCCGGCCGGCTCCACCAACAGCCCCGCCTCCGGCGGCAACACCAATCTGCCCAGTCCCACCCCCGCACCGCCTCCGCCCGCGCCCCCCGAGGAGCCCCGCTCCCGCCCGGCGCTGCCGCCCAACTCCATGCGCAAACCCGGCGCGTCCGCTCCCCTTCACGTATGAGGAAATACTACTACCTGGACGAAGACAATCAGGCTGTAGGTCCGGTCGACTACGAGACACTAGCCGCTTTTCACCGGCAAGGCATTATTACCAGCACCACCCTGGTGGCGCCGGACGATGCCAAGGACAGCTCCAGCTGGGTGCGGTACTCCATGTTTCTGATTACCGAACGGGGCGCCATTGCCTACACGGCGGCAAACGCGCCAGCCCCTGCATGGAGCCTGCGAAAATGGGTGATGGCCCTCGGCATCTACGGCTGCCTGGGCGCCGGCATGCTGATGCTGTTTGCCATGTTTGGCCTGGTAATGCTGGGCGAGCACCTGATGAACGAGGACGGCGAATTTGCCGAGGAGCGAGCCACCGAGGAAATCTACTGCAAATCCCACGTCGTCGCCGCGCTGACGGGCAACCCCGAAATTCGCCGCATGCTTGGCGATGAGATTAACCTGCACGAGGTACCAGGCGAAGAACTGAAGTGGCAGGCGGACGAGAAGGCGATGGACGGCTTTGCGGAGGTGAGCGGCACCAACGGGCGAGGCTCCGTCCTCTTCTCCATCCGCACCAACCCCAAGACCTCCAGGATCGAAGTCACACGGCTGAAACTGACCTTTAAAGGCGTCAGTTACGACGTGCGCGACAACATGCGGGTAGTGCCGTAGGCCGCCGCGGGCGGAGCGACGCACGCGGCGGCCCAGGCCATCATCCCCGCTGCAGCACACATTCCCCTTGCATTAGCCGCGCAAATACCGCATATTCGCAGCCATCATGCAACTGCGACGACGATAGTCTCACCGGCCCGGGGGTTTCCCGGTGCCTTGATTTCCCCCTGTTTCCGGGGAATCGCCCAACGTAACGTCCTGTCACACACCGCCTTGTAATTGTCGCAGGGATGTTACCTGAATTCGCAAATGGTGCATTGACTCTTTGGGATTTTCCGCAATCCTAAACCCTTCGCCATTTTCACTCCCGCTCCTCCCGACAGGAGATCCGGGGCGATACTTTATTTCGCAAACTTCGTCCCCTCCCTCGTCCCCTCACCCTCGTACCAACGTCAGCCGATTCGACTTCCATGCCGACTCTCTCCCCCTCCGATGCCGTTGAGAGCGCGCCGGTCAACGCGTCCTCTCCCGCCCCGGGCACAGCGCCCTTAACCTCCAGCGTCAAAGCCACTTACGAGCAATACGTGGTGCCCAGCTACGCACGATCCATCGTGCTGGTGCGCGGCCAGGGCAGCTACGTGTGGGACGAAACCGGCAAGCGCTACCTGGACTTTGGCGGCGGCATCGCGGTCAACTCGCTCGGCCATGCGCATCCCGCTATCACCAAAGCGCTTACGGAGCAGTCGCAGACGCTGATGCACGTCTCCAACCTCTACTACCACCCCTGGCAGGCCCAGCTTGCCGAGCGGCTGGTAAAACACGTCGCGGCCCCCGCGGCCGCCGGCGCAGGCAAGGTCTTCTTCTGCAACAGCGGCGCCGAGGCCAATGAGATGCTCTACAAGGCGGCGCGCAAGAACGGCAACGCCACGCTGGCGGCGGAAGGCAAAGGCGCGGGCACGCGCTACGAGGTCATCACGGCAAACAACTCCTTCCACGGCAGAACGTTAGGGGGCATCGCCGCCACGGGCCAGGACAAGATAAAAAAGGGCTTCGAGCCAATTATCGACGGCTTCCGGCACGTCCCCTTCCATGATCTCGCCGCCATTGAGGCCGCCATCTCCGACAAAACCGCCGCGGTGCTCATCGAGTCCATCCAGGGCGAAAGCGGCATCCACCCCGTCAGCGCGGAGTACCTGCTCGGCCTCCGCGAGCTTTGCGACAAGCACGGCCTGTTGCTGCTGATGGACGCCGTGCAGTGCGGCATGTTCCGCACCGGCAAGTTCCTGGGCTACCAGCGCATACTGGAAGGGCACCCGCGCGCCGCCGAGTTTTACGCGGACGGCATCTCCATGGCCAAGAGCCTGGGTGGCGGCTTTCCCATTGGCGCTGTGTGGCTTAGCGATAAAATCGCTGCGCACTTTCAGCCCGGCACCCACGGCACAACGTACGGCGGCACGCCCCTGGCCTGCGCCGTTGCCCTGGCTGTGCTGGATACCATTGAGAATGAAGGACTTGCCGAGAAAATCCGTCGCATTGGCGACGGCTTGAAGGCGTGCATCGAGAACGATCCCGACCTGATGGGCAACGTGTTTAAGGAAGTGCGCGGCTTCGGCGGCCTCCTCGGCCTGGAGCTTCGCGACCGCACGACCGCGGAAGTCGTTCCCGCCCTTCGAGCGCAGGGCCTGCTCGTCATCCCCAGCGGCGACACGGCGATTCGCCTGCTGCCGGCCCTGAATATAAATGAGCGCGAGGCACAAGAAGCGCTTGGCATTTTACGTTTTTCACTTTAAAAAGTATGGCCTTGAAATCAACCCCGTTCCATCTCCTCGGCCTCCGCGACTTTCCGGTGACCGCGGCGCAAGCCATCTTTCATGAGGCTAAGCTGTACAAACAGCACCGCGCCACGCCCCCGGCAAAGCCCCTGGAAGGCCAGACATGGGCGCTGATCTTCAGCAAATCCTCCACCCGCACACGCGTCTCGTTCGAAGTCGGCATCCGCGAACTCGGCGGCACCAGCATGTTCCTCAGTGCCAACGACATCCAGCTGGGCCGCGGCGAGCCTATCAAGGACACCGCGCGCGTGCTGGGGCGCATGATCCACGGCGCCGTCATCCGCACCTTTGCACAGCAGGATGTGGTTGACTTTGCCCAGTACTCGGGCATCCCGACGATCAACGCGCTCACCGACGACGAGCACCCCTGCCAGATCCTCACCGACATCTTTACGTTTGAGGAAAAGCTGGGGCCCATCGCCGGCCGCAAAGTCGCCTTCATCGGCGACGGCGCGTGTAACGTGGCGGTAAGCTGGGCCTACGCGGCGGAGCACTTCAAATTCCAGCTGGCCATTGCCGCGCCGGAAGGCTTTGAGTGCCCCGTGCACAACTCCCACGTCACGCACGTGCGCTCCCCCGAGGAAGCCGTGCGCAACGCCGACCTGCTGTATACGGACGTGTGGATCTCCATGGGCAAGGAAGCCGAAGCGGCGGAACGGTTGAAGTCCTTCAGCGGCTATCAGATTAACCACGCCCTGGTAAAGAAGGCGGCCCCCGGAGCCCTGGTGCTCCACTGCCTGCCGGCCTACCGGGACAAGGAGATATCCGAAGCGCTGCTGGAGGAACGCATCGACGACATCATGGACCAGGCAGAAAACCGCATGCACGTGCAAAAAGGCGTGATGCACTGGCTGGCGCACATGAAGTACCACAACGTGTAAGCGCAAGCGCGCGAAGTGGTTGCAGCACCGCCGCGGAAACGTGGCGGCGAGGCGGGGCGAAGCAACAGCAGGGGTTGATTTCAAAGCAAGGCGGAGCGGATCGGAATCCGGCAGCGGGCCGCGGCGACATGCCGGGGCGCGCGACGGAACCCGAGCTCCACACCCGCCCGCAGGCGGGAGGCCAGGCGCGCGCGCGAGCACGTGCACAGCATCCCGCGGATCAACCCCCACCTTTCCCTCGCCATGCCCTCCCCGGCCACCCCTTCCGAGAGCCCCATCCAGCCCGAGCTGCCGCCCGCCCGTCCCACCGACGCGCCCGCGCCCGCTGAGCCCGTGCCCGCCGTCGCCGCCACCGCGCCGCGCGTGATGCACCCCGTTGCCGTGGGCCCGTGGATTAACCCGGCCAACCTGGACACGCGCATTACCTGGTACGACGTGTTTGGCAACGACAACCCGGTCGTCGTGGACCTGGGCGCAGGCGACGGCGGCTTTGCCACGCAAATGGCGGTGAAGCACCCCGAGAAGAACTTCCTGGCCGTGGAGCGCCTCCTTGGCCGCGCGCGCAAAATTGCCAGGGCCGCCGAGCACGGGCATATCCCTAACCTCAAAGTCCTGCGCCTGGAGGCCGGCTTTACGGTGCACTATTTGTTCCCGGCGGAGTCGCTGGAAACGCTGTATCTGCTCTTTCCCGATCCGTGGCCCAAGCGCCGTCACTGGGGCCGACGCATTGTGCAATCCCCTTTCATGCAACACGTTGCGGCGGCTTTAAAGGTGGGCGGCATCTTCCGCTTTAGATCCGACCACGAAGATTATTTCCAACATGCGGTCGGAGTACTGGAAAAGGAAGCCGCGTACGTGCGCCTGAAGGACGAAGAACTCTGGCCCCTCCCGCAAACCGATTTCGAGCAAGAGTTTGCGAAGGAAGGCCGCCGCTTTTACGACGCCGCCTGGCGCCGGGTAAAGCTGGCCGCGCATTAGGGACGAGGGACGGGGAGGATTTAACCAAGAAACACACGACGCACACGAAATTTACTGAGGGGACGAAAGGGTAAGGGACTGACTGACGAGACCGCTTCCAGACCTTGATTGATCTAATGGCGGAGGCGATTTTGGGTTTGGGGCGTGCTGAAATGGAGGGAGTGCAGGAGAAGAATGCTCGACCGGAGTTCAGGGCAACCATATTCCAAAAGCGGCAGTGTACCAATTACCGTCGGAAAGTGGTCGGAGAAGTCGGTTCACTCTTTTCTATTTCCCCCTTTTTGTCCCCTCAGTAGATTTCGTGTGCTTGGTGTGTTTCGTGGTTAAATAATCTCCTCTTTTTCTATTCTTTGTTTTACCAGTTCCATGTCTTATCTTGGCTATAAAATTGGCAAGGTGGCCTGCAGGGCGTTGGTTAATCTTACTTGCGAAGTGCATTTTGTTGGTAAGGAGCACGTTCCGGCGACAGGGCCGTTTCTGCTGGTGGCGAATCATATCAGCCATTTTGATCCGATGATCATCGGCATGGCGCTGAAGCGCGATATCGATTACATGGGGACGCGGGAGTTGCTCGAGATGCCGGTTGTCGGGGCGTTGCTGCGCTCGTGGAACTCATTCCCGGTGGATCGGTCGAAGGTGGACCGCGCGGCGATCAAGAGCACGATCGAGCGCCTGGAGGCGGGGCGCGTGGTGGGGATATTCCCCGAGCGCGGGCTACGGTATGGGGAGGTGTCGATACTGGGCGGCGCGGAGCTGCCTGTGGGCACTGCCGCGCTGTGGCAGATGTGCAAGGTGCCTCTGCTGCCGGCCGCCATCATCGGCTCCGACCAGCTTTACCAGTGGCGCAGCCTTTACCGCCGGCCGCGCATTTTTGTGCATTACGGGCCGGTGCTGGAGATCATCCCGCAAGAGCCTCGCGAGGCGGCGCGCGACCGGATCGCGAAGGCGATCCTGGACCTGCACCGGCACATTGTGACGCAACACAACGTGCGCGAGAACGAAACGCCACGCTGTGCGCAGGATCGCTGGGCGCAGAAGTAAGACCAGGTGGTAGCGTCTAAACGGCTGAAATCTCAGCCACTTACGGCGCTTGTGACAATTACGGGCGCCCCGCCCAGAACTCCGCCGCCACGTCGCGCGGGCTGCGTATGTCCACTTCCACCGCCTTGTTCATTTTCCGCATCTCCTCCGCGCTAAAGCTTCCGGCCAGGGTGGCGAGGAGGGGGCGGACGCCGGGGAGGCGCGCGTCGGTATCGCGGCGCAAGACGGGACAGGCGTCGTAGCGGGGGAAGACGCGCAGATCGTCGTCCACAACGCTGTAGTCGCCGCCGGCCAGCCGCGCGTCGGTATAGAACGCAACAGCAAAGTCCACCTGGCCGTTTTGCAGCGCGGGGTAGATGAAACCGATGTCCATGCTGGTCTCGTTACGAAACTTCATGCCGTAGCGCTTCTGCATCGCCGGGTAGCCGTCGGGCCGGCCGATGAACTCGGCGTTCATCGCCACGTTGTAGCGGTCGGAATCGGGGGCCAGCTGGCTGAGCGTTTTGTAGCGGGCCGCGTCCGAACCGGCGCGGCAAATAACCGTGTAGGAGTTGTTGAAGCCGAGCGGCTCCAGCCACAGCGTGTTGAAGCGCTCGGCATAGAGGGCGCGGATGCGTTCCATTTGCTTGAGCCTGGGCGTGCCCGCACCGTCGCCTGTCCCGCCGGCAGTGTCGGGAGGCACCTGCAGGATGGTTTGCTCCGCCGTGCCGGTATACTCCACGTACAGGTCCACGTCGCCGCGCTCCAGCGCAGCATGCAGCAGCTGCGTGCTGCCGAAACCGAAGCGGCGATCCACCCTGACACCGGGCAGTTTGGCCTCGATGCGCTGGGCAATCAACTCGCCCAGCAGGCGTTGCTCGGAGAAATTCTTGCAGCCTATGCGCAGCGTGGTGGAGCTGGTGCGCATTGCCATTACGGAGGGCACAAGCGCGAAGCTAAGCACGGCGACTACAGCAATGGCCGCCACCGCCGAAGGGAGGCCGGCTATCGCGACGGGAAAGCCGTTCTTCCAGCGCTGCGCAACGTTCTCGGCATAGGCCAGCAGGGAATCAAGCCCGATGGCCAGAGCAGCGGCCGGCACGGCGCCGAAGAGCACCAGCGGGTAATTGTTGAGGGCGATCCCGCGGTTGATGAACTCCCCCAGGCCGCCCGCCATAATAAACGCGCCGAGTGTTGCCGTGCCCACGCTCCACACCGTGGCCGTGCGCAGGCCGGCGATGAGGAGAGGAAGCCCCTGTGGCAGCTGAATGTGCCAGAGGATTTGTCGCGACGTCATGCCCATGGAGTTACCGGCGTCCACCATCTCCGACGGGCATTCGGAAATGGCCATAAGCGTGCTGCGCACAATGGGTTGCAGCGCGTAGAGAATCAGCGCGGCAATGGCCGGGGCGGCGCCGATGCCCAGCAGTGGCAGAAGCAACGCCAGCAGGGCCAGGCTGGGCACCGTTTGCAACGTGTTGCAGCAGCTGACCAGAGCAGTGCGAAATCGCGGGCGCTCACGCGCGAACAGGGCAAGGGAGAAACCGACAACAGCGGCGACCAGGACGGCGACGAGGGTCATCAGCAGGTGCTCACTGAGAGCGGGGCCGATGTTCGGGCCGTCGGACTGAAGCGTTTGCCAGAACTGCGTGGCGTCCCATTTCATAGTGCGAGCCTGACAGTAGCAGGTCCTTGTCTGCAGATCATTTTAAATACGCGTATAGACGCGGCATACTCCGAAGCGCCACAGGCGCGAAAGCCAATAGCCCACCGCGTCTACACTCGTAATGAAACCACTCCAGACAAGCCAGCCGCGCGATTTAGCGCAGGGCTGAACCGGGCGGCTGACTGCCGGGAGAGCGATCCTCAGGTGCTTAGTCGCGGCTGCGCAGCAGGATCTGGATCATGTACCAGAAGAGGAGCGCGATACCGGCGAACAGGGCCAGGGAGGCGGCCACGTGCTGATCGGTGCGATACACGTGGATCATGTTCGACGTGGTGTAGAGCAGGCTGCCGCAGGCAAAGAGGGCCATGGCAACGCAGAACCAGAGACCGAGGGAGAAGCCGAAGATGGCGCCCAAGACGATGAGGCCCATGGCGATCCAGCCACCGACGCAGAGGATGCCGCCGAGCCAGGAGAAGTTTTTGCGGGTGATGAAGGCAAACATGGTGATGCCCGCGAAGAGGAAGCCCGTCATGCCGGCTGCGTTCCAGATCAGGTCCAAGTCCTTGAGGTAGAACACGACCAGGGTAAGCAGTGGCGTAAAGATAAACGCCTCAGCCACAACATAAAGCGTAAGGCCGGCGTACTGCATGCCGATAGAAGTGTCGGATTGCGCCCAGGTATCCGCCAGCCAGGAGACGCCCATGAAGCCGACCATCAGGGCAATCCACGCGAATCGATTACTCATTAGCGGCAGCAGCATTTCGCCAATGGTATTGACCAGGAAACAGGTGAGCAGCGCGAAGGCGAGAATAGCAGCGCCCGTATGGATATAGGTGCGCTGGATAAAAAGCCCGCGATCTGCGGCCGAGGCTTGCGATGCTATCGGGTAAGAGTACGAAGCGTCCATGGAATGGTTCGGTTAGGGCTTGCCAGACGGGCTGCGTCAGGCGGTGGAAGTTACTGTCCTGACAAGTGATCTCTTTGTAATCACAGCGTATCCCTGCCCCCTGTAATCAGCAAGAAAAAAGGGAGGAAGCAGCGTTATTTTAGTCGTGTACGCTAAAGCAACGGAGATACTTCCGAGGGAAATCCGGGCATTGCGGGGGAAAAAGTGGCTGCTTTATACATGCGACTTTTTGTATCACAACTTCACATCACCCCAATCCGGGGCACTGCGCACCCGCCAGGCCGCACATCGCTCCATCGCAAGTTCGTCCCTTTCTCGTGCGCAGACAAGATTGCATTTACATCGCCGGCATTTGCCTTGCCTTCGTGTGCCCTATTGTTATGCTCGTAAACGTTATGAAGATCTTTATCGACACGGGGGACACGAATGAAATTTGTGAGGCCCAGGAAATGGGCCTTGTGGATGGCGTAACCACGAACCCGACGCTCGCCGCCAAGTCCGGCAAGCCCTTTAAGCAACTTATCCTCGAGATTTGCGAGATCGTCGACGGCCCCATCAGCGCTGAGGTTGTCAGCACGGAAGCCGCCGCAATGATCAAGGAAGGCGAAGCCCTCGCCGCCTGGCACAAGAATATTGTCGTAAAGGTGCCGCTGATCGGCGAAGGCCTCAAGGCCG
Source organism: Verrucomicrobia bacterium LW23 (assembly GCA_003054695.1). Taxonomy (GTDB): domain Bacteria; phylum Verrucomicrobiota; class Verrucomicrobiia; order Methylacidiphilales; family UBA1321; genus LW23. The sequence continues at coordinate 162,292 of QAZA01000056.1, read as the reverse complement.
TGCGCGCCCTCACCGCCAAGGGCATCAAGACGAACGTCACCCTCTGTTTCAACGCCAACCAGGCCCTTCTGGCCGCCAAGGCCGGCGCCACCTACATCAGCCCGTTTGTGGGCCGCCTGGACGATATCTCCTTTGAGGGTATCGACATCATCGGCGATATCCGCCAGGTGTATGACAATTACGGCTACGAGACGCAGATTCTGACCGCGTCCGCCCGCTCCCCCATCCACTTCCTGCAGGCGGCCAAAATCGGCAGCGACGTGATCACCGCGCCCTTCAAGGTGATTCAGCAGCTGGTGAAGCATCCCCTCACCGATATCGGCCTCAAGCAGTTCCTGGCCGACTGGGAAAAAGCTGTCAAAGAATAACCACGCCTCCCGGTAAATTCTTCAGAACCCTACAGGCAAAACAACCCGCGCAACAACCACACACCAACTCACACACACATAGTATCAGCGTTGCGCGGTCCTGTAAGGGGCCTCTCCTGCCAGTCAGGGGAGGCTCCTTTGCCTTTTGTGGGGCGGACTTTTTCTTTCGCGGGAGGGGATCTGTTTAACCACGAAGCACACGAAGTACACGAAATTACTGAGGGGACGAAAAGGATACAGGCGATAGTCCATTCACTCCTCGGTAGATCGTTCTCCCTTTCGTCCCCTCAGTAAATTTCGTGTGCTTCGTGGTTAAACAGATCCCCTCCCCTGCCTTACCTCATACTCGCTTCCCTTCCCTATGAGCGGTTTCATCGATGTCGCAGCGGCCGTCATCCGCCCCGCCTCGCAGCCGCACGGGCTGATTCTCATCGCCAAACGCCCGGCGGATTCCCATATGGGCGGCTTCTGGGAATTCCCCGGCGGCAAGGTGGAGGTCGGGGAGACACCCGCGCAGGCCGTGGTGCGCGAGCTTCGTGAGGAGCTGGCCATTGAGACAGAAGTGCTTGGGCCGCTTACGGTTATCGAGCACGCGTATGCGGAGAAATCCGTGCGCCTGCATTTTTTCGATGTCGCCATGACGTGCGGCTGCCCCACCGCCAGCAACGGCGCGCCTTTGCGCTGGGTGCGGGCCGATGAGCTGCCGCGCTACGAATTTCCGCCCGCCAATGTGCCTGTGGTGCAAATGCTTGCATCGGCCGATGCATCCAGCCGCAACGCTTTCGAGGCAGCACCCGAGCGGCCCTCCCTCGCATAAAATTTCTGCGAAATAAGTTGCCATTAGCGCCGCTTATTCTACACTGATCTCCCCTTTCCCTCTTCCGCACTTTTATGAAGCAGTACACCATCGCCATTGTGGGAGCGACAGGCGCCGTCGGCGTCGAAGTCCTCCGCACCCTCGAACGCCGCAACTTTCCTGTCGCCGGGCTGCGCCTCCTCGCCTCCGCCCGCTCCGCCGGCAAAACCCTCACCTTCCGCGGCGAGGAAGTGCCCGTGCAAGAGCTGAATGAGGCCGCTTTTGAGGGCGTCGACTATGCCATCTTCAGCGCCGGCGCCACCCGCTCGCGCCAGTTTGCCCCGGCCGCCATCAAGGCCGGCGCGGTGGTTATCGATAACTCCTCGGCGTTCCGCATGGACCCTGCCGTGCCGCTGATTGTGCCGGAGGTAAACCCCGGGGACATCCTGGGCCACAAGGGCATCATCGCCAACCCCAACTGCTCCGCCGCCATCCTGAGCGTGCCGCTGTGGCCGCTGCACAAGGCCGCCACTATCGAGCGCATTATCGTCTCCACCTACCAGTCCGCCAGCGGCGCCGGCGCCCAGGCCATGGCGGAGCTGGAGAGCCAGGTGCGTCAATACGCCGCCGGCCAGCCGATCACGCGCGAGGTGTTTCCGCACCAGATCGCCTTTAACCTCTTCTCCCACAACACCAAGGTGGCGGAGAACGGCTATAATGAGGAAGAAAACAAGGTGCGCGAGGAGCTGCGGAAAATGTTCCACACGCCCGAGATGCCCATCTGCGCCACCTGCATCCGCGTGCCCGTCTTCCGCGCGCACAGCGAGTCGGTCGTCATCGAGACGGCCCGCCCGCTCGACCCCGCCGAAGCGCGTGAGATCCTCAGCAAGGCGCCCGGCGTGAAGCTGGTGGACGACGCCGCGGCCAACCACTTCCCCATGCCCCTGGAAGCCAGCGGCGACCTGGACGTGCATGTGGGCCGCATCCGCAAGGATCTGAGCCACCCGCGCGGCCTGGCCCTGTTTATCAGCGGCGACCAGCTTCTCAAGGGCGCTGCCTGGAACGCGGTGCAGATTGCCGAGTGCCTGAGCAAGGCCTGAGTTGAGTAAGCAGGCCGCGCAGCACCAGCACAAACGTCGCGGCAGCCAACGCGGCATGCGCCCGATAGCCGCGCCGCGTAAAGGCTAAAATGACGTTGATACCTGGTCCTGCATCCAAAAACGACAAAAGATCGAAGCGCCCGCGAGGACGCTTCGGAACTTTTTATGTGGCCTCAGTGGTCAAGCGATGAAGAAAGGCAGCGCACGTTGAATGCGCCGCGTTCGAGTGCGTAGCTGCAGCCCGCAGCTGTATCCTTCTCAGCCCCAGTTAGTTAGGCATCGAGGGCATCTGCGGCATCGTCTGCGCCGTGTAGCCCTCCGGCAGCTCAAATGTGGAAGCCGCCTGCGGGCCAGCCTTGAAGTTGGAGAACTCCACCACGGAGTCGCCCTGCTCCACACGCACCGGGTAGCTGGTGGCGGGGTTGATCCAGTACGTAGAGGTCGTCTCCACACCCTGCACCTTGGCTACCAGCTTGTACTTTTTGGCGGTAACGCCCTTCACCGCCTCGGAGCCCAGGTCAGTCCATTCGCCGTCGGGAAAGAGGCTCTTGGCGGGGTTGGCCTGATCCATGTAGGGCAGCTCCATGTAGGTCTTGTTCGCGACCATCAGCATGTAAATCTTCTTCAAATCGCCACGAACCAGCACAATGGCCTTGCCGGCGCCGGTGCTCATGTCGGCGCGCAGCTTCTCGCCATCCACCACAAACTTACCGGTGGAGTTCGCCTGCGGCATCGACGCGTTTGTCGTCGCGATATCCACCGCATACTGCTTCGGCATCTCGAAAGGCGGCTTCACACCGGCCTGGGCATGCAGCGCACCAAACGCCGCGAGGAGGAAAAACACGATGGTGTAGGAGAATTTCATTCAATTCCTACTCTGTACCCTGTTTGAGACAACACAAGTCAAAACCGCGATCTGTTATTCGTGTGGACAGCAATGATTCGTAGCGATAAACCACTCGTCACTGCCGGGAAACGAATCATGTCCCCCGGCAGCGATGGAAGCATAAGCAACTAGGCGCAAAGAGGTTATAAACCACCTCCGCAGTCTAACCCTCGAGCTCGGCCTCTCCCCCGCCCTCGCCGTCCCCCTCCCCGCCACCCGCCAGCGCAGCCTGAATAACCTCCGCCACCTCCGGGCTCGCCATCGCTGCAATGGCGGGATGCGGCACCGCGCCCGCCGCCAGTAACGCGCGCGCAATGCGCGGGTAATCGCCCGCGGGGTTACGATGATAACCCGATCCGTGGCCGGCCCAGCCGAGCGGAAAGCTATCCTCCGGCGTGTTGGCACGCATATCCACCGGCGCACCGGCCTCCAGCAAGGCGTCCACCGCGTCCGCCCAGCCGCGCCATGCCGCCGCGTGCAGGGGCGTGCACCCCCACTCCTTGTCGCCCTTGTAAGCCACATCCCAGCCCGCGGCGATCAGGCGCCGCACTCCGAGCGCGTCGCCCCGCTCCGCCGCCTGAACCAGCGCCAGCTTCTCACTCTCGTTCAGCTCCTCGCGCAGGTGCGGGTGACGCCTGACGACGTCCATGCGCGTCGCCTCATCACCGCTCAGCACCGCCGCAATAAACTCCTGCGCGGGAGTCAGTTGCACCGGCGTGGCGCCTCGCTGCACCAGCAGCTCCGCCAGATCGCCCCGGCAATTGCGCCGGGCCAGCGCCAGCGGCGTTGCCCCATCGGAGCTCGCCATGTTGGGATCCGCGCCAAAATCCAGCAGCAGCCGCACCGTCTCCACGCTGTGCCCGCCGCGAATAGCCGCGTGCAGCGACGTCTCACGCAACTCCTTGCCGCACAAATCATTGGGGTTTGCGCCTTGCTCCAGAAGCCAGCGCACCCCCTTCGCCACCACCGGCCAGCGCGCACCATCCGGCTGATGCCCCAGCAGAAAGTAGAGCGGAGTGTTCCCCCACGTTGCGTTAACACCGAGGCTTGCGCCAAACTCACGCAGCACTTCCAGACTCTCCAGGTGATAATTCTCCGCCGCGTGGAAGATCGACTCGCCGTCATCCAGCTTCGCGCCCGCCTCCAGCAGCACCCGCGCCAGGTGCGGGTTGTTATTCTCACCCGTCGCCCCGTACAGCGCGCTCAACGGGGAATCCGGCCATATCGGGTGATTCCACACCGCATGGACGTCGGCCCCGGCCTCCAATAGAACGCGGCCGCACTCCGCAAAGCGACGGAGCGACTCATCACTCTCCATCTGCATGCGCGAGAAGGAGATATAAAGCAACGGAGTCCAGCTCTCCCGTGGCCCGCCCGCCTGCCCGGCCTTCGCCCGGCCGCCCCCGCCGGCTACCGCGGCGCGAATGCGTTCCACATTGCCCGACACCAACTGCGTCCACCACGAGGCGCCCGCCAGCGTGGGCTCCCGCTCCAGCGCATGCCGCGCGCGGGAGAGGCGGATGCCGTCGAGATTGCGCAGCTCCGTATCCGTCGTGGCATCCAGCACAAAGCGGCGCGCTCGCTCGGCAAAATCCAGCGCCAGCCGCTCCACCTCCTCCCGCAGCCGCGGCCACGTGGGGAAACCATACTCACGCGCAACTACCAGCTGGGCGTCGTGCAACGCCGGCTCCACCGGGGGCGGGCGCTCGCCCCTCCAGGCCGGGTGATGAGCCACAAAGCGTTGCCTTGCAAGCTGTTGCTGCTGCAGCTCTCCTTCGCTGCGATACTGCGAGCGCAGGTCTTTGGCCTGCTTCTTCAACTGCTCCAGGCTCGGCTGAGCCGGAAGGGGCTTGACCATGGGAATGCCTCCATTGCGTTGTAATGCCTGGCGGTCCGCTTAAGTCAGGCCGCAACAAAGGGTTGCAGACATAAGCAAGTGGAAGAATGGAGGTGGGCTCAGCCCTTTCCGCGGACCTGGGTACGCCCTCAAAGCGCAAAGGTGACGCTAATGGAGCGCCTCATTTGAGGCAAGCAGAAAGTGGATCCAAAATCGCGTGTACAGTACTCGCACGATGTACTGATCAGAAAAAGAGCATAAAAAAGTCACCACTGATTTACGCAGAATACACATGTGGAAAGCAGAGCGTGGCAGGGAGATTTCCCCCTCCTTTATCCCTAAACATAACAACCTTATCATAAGTTATTTACACATCTTTCTCTCGGAGCACCAACAGAATCTCCTTCGCAAAAAATATCTCCCTGATACTGAGCAAGTTATCGCTTTCTCGCATTTTTTCTCTTGCCATTTCTTCGCAAAAAACGTCTTATGTTCACCATCAATCGCGTAACTGGCGGCTCCGGAATTTGCTTCCCGGAGTGGAGCGAATCCGGCACGCAGCAAGCGTTCACCGGGTTGCCTGGCCCTGGCGGCCTTCCCACGGGATAATCCCCCGAGACAGGAAGGCCAAGGGACAGTCCTGCGCACACCTTTCAGGAGACATCATGTATGTCCTTGCGTGTGCTCTATCCTCCGGCTCCGTTCATCAGCCAATCGCGGCGCGTGCCCCCACGCCCCGCCTCCCGCCCGCGAACCCGCCCCGAGCCTGCGCCGCCTCGGCCCACCTCAGAGCCGACTCGCGCAACGCCCCGGCCCCCGCAAAGCCCGCGCCTTCGGCGCAAGTTTGGCAGACACGATCTCGCGATCCGCAACGTCCGTCCGCGCCAGTGCCCGCCTGTTTCGAATCCCTGTCGCTAAGTCACCACTATCACACCGCCTTCTGTTCATCATACTCTTATGGACGTAGAGACTCAATTGGAAACGCTGGTCATTCGCATCAACCCCTCGTGGAAACGGGAGCTCGAGCACATCAAAGCCGAGAGGGCGGAGCTCGGCAGCGTCGTCTCCCTCTCGGAGATCGTCCGCCAACAGCTGGCGCCCTGGCTCCAGTCGCGCATCGCCGGACGCTCGCGGGCAGCGATAACGAGCGAGCACATGTCGCTGCGCGCCAGAGACTTGCACCGACATCCGCTTATCGACGAGCCTACGTCGTACGTATAAGGCCGGCGCGCAACCCGCTCACCCCCTGCAACCAGCGCGATTGCAGGGGCAAACACACCGGTGCAGCCGCCAGGCCTCCGCCGCTACCGCCGACAACCCTGGCATCAGTATCTCGTTAGCTCACAGCATCTTACAAAAATCCCTCACCCTACACCCGGCCCCTGTTTGCCGGACCTTCCCCTCCCATGATCGCCCTTTACCGTGACTTTATCGCTGCCGACGACGAACTGGAAATCGCGCTGCTGGACGCCGACTACCACGACCACGCCAAAGCCACCTGGGCCAGCGCACGCCTGCAGGAGCTGCGCGGCGTCCCCCCTCTGCGCGTCGCCCTCGATCCCGCGCCCGTGCCCCGCACCGGCTGGCTGCTGATGATGCTTCTTCCCATGGCAGTGCGCATCCCCACCGACGAAGCCGGCCTGCTGATCGACCGCCTGGTGCGCCGCCGCAACGCCGGCCCCGGCATCTGGCGCCCCTGCGACAGGGAAATCATTGCCTGGGCCTGTACGCTGCCGGGCGCCGAGCCGCTGATGCAGACCGAGGAACTGCTTCGCTCCGCCGGCCTCTGGATCCCCCCCAACGCCGTGCCGCCCGACCCGCTGGGCCTGCCCGAGCGAGCCCGCCAACACGCGCAGGCCGGCCGCACCGGCAACCTTGCTCTCGGCCTTCCCGACCGGCCGGCGCTCGCTCCCTCCGCGCCCCGCGCCGAGGACATCATGACCCTCCAGGACCAGCTGAACATCCAACACCGCGACCTTCTCTTCATATGAACATTCTTTGCACCCTCGACGAATACGCCTACTTTCCGACACTGGAAACATCCGCGCTCACCATCAACTACCGCAACGGCCACACGCAAGTGCTTGAGCCTGATACACATGGCGAGCCGGACTTTGACGCGGCAATCGCTGCTGTCGCGCGCACCTACGGCATTAGCGAGCGCGAGCTGGACCTGGGCGCCGACCGAACGGAATCGTGCGGCCGCAACGCCATGCACGTCTATCACCACCGCTACGGTCTGCTCGCCAAGATTTCCTACATCCCCACCAACCAGTCCGTCGTGTTGTAACGTCGCGGGCCGATCGGACACGTGCGCCGCGCGGATATTTCTACCCACGCGGCGCAATTTTTGGTGAGATGGCTCCCCTTGCCGCCCCCTCCCCGATCCCCGCCCGCACATCACATGGCCGATTCGACACCCCCGCCGCCCGCCGCTCCCGGTACCAACGCTTTGCCGACTGCCCTCCAGTCCTCGCAAAGCTTTGATGCCACGCCGTTTACGTCTGCGCCCCAGCGTAGCGCCATTTGTCGGGTAGATGGCCTGCGCGAGGTCCCGTGGAAAGTACCGGCGTTGGAAATGCCTCCCATTGCGTTCGTTGCGTTTATTTCCACGATCGTTGCCATTTCGCTGCTCGGCATCACCTTCACAGCCCGCAACCTGATGACTCCGTGGGGCCGCAAATGCTTCCTTGTTTCCAGCGGCGTGGCCGCGGTAGTGTCGATCACCTCCGTCTCCTTTGCGATTTGGGAACTGCGAGCTCACCCCCCGCAAGTGCCTCTGCATCAGAGCCCTGTGCGCATTCTCGCGGATGTCCGGGTGGTGGCGGTCGGCGGCACCACGTCGGAGTTTTACGCCAACGACAAAGTCAGTCTCGACCTCACGCCCTATCCCGGCCGATTCCAGTCGCCCCGCCTCAAGTCGGGCGACTACGTCCGCGTGTGGTCATCCAGCATGAATCGCTACGGCATTTTCCTGCCGGAGTACCTGGTACAAGTCCCTGAGTCCGAAGTATCTGCGCCGGGAATGATTGCACCTTTCCCTCCCAAAAAGGAGGAATAGCGTTGTGAGGCAACGCCGCCGCCGGCAGTTAGCCCAGCTCCAGCGAGGTGACGCCCCAGATATGGCGCGCGGGCAATGGCCACTCGCCGCCCCGGTACATGCGGGCCGTGCGGAAGCACTCCCGCATGCCTAAAGATTGGGCGAACGCCATGGCCTCGAAATTGACGTCCGGAATATCCATCCACACTCGTGTATCGAGTGCAATGTGGGCCGTCAGCGCGTGGTAAAGCGCGCGGCCGGCCCGGGGCGTTCGGGCAAAGAGCGGGCCGATTTTGAAACCGGTTACGCATGGGCGAATGACGCCGTATCCGTTCACAATGCCATCCTCCACGCAAACCATGGCGCGTCCGCCCTCGTGAGGCGAAGGGCTTAGCCAACGCCGCAGAAACTCCGGACGCGGGGCCATAAACATTTCGAGATCAATAGCTTGCACGGCGTCGAGATGGTTCTGAGCGAGGGGCACGCACTCGATTCCCGGAGGCAACTGAGCTTTGTCGCCGCCGGGTTGACATTCGTGGCGAATATTCGTCCACGCGTGCTCGAAGCCGAAGATGGATTTGTACTGCCCAGCCTTTTGCAGCACCCCATCCACGCCGATAACCCGTTGTGTACCAAGGCGTTCCAATGCGGCCTCGGCAAGCACCTTGCCCACGCGGCGCCCCCGGTGCGAGGGATCCACGATAAAGAGGCCGATGAAGCCGAAGCGGTCGCCGTACGCCACGCTGGAGATGGCGCCGAGCATCATGCTGTCGTCGGGGCCGCCGTCGTCAAAGCCGGCCTGCCGTTCGGGTGCGGTCCGGCTTATTTCCAGCGCGGTAACAGCTTGTTTATCAGAGCCTTGCAGCAAAGTGGCTCGAAAAAAACCGCCCGGGTCGGCGGCAAAAAAAGCGTCCGCGTCGTGGATACCCGGGTTCCAGCCTTCGCGTGCCGCCCAGTCCAGCGTCAGCTGCACGGAGCGGCGCGTCATCGGTTCGACCAGAAACTCGGGCATCGTCGATGACATACCGTCTGGGCTAGGGTCCGACGACTTCCTCGCCGTCGGGCAGATCGATGCGCGTCGTGTGCGGGCTGGGCGCATCGCCATCGCTGGCACCGCCGCCAGCTTCCAATCCCAGAACCGACTGGCGCACAACAAGTTCTGTGGGAAGCGTCATACGAATCGGCACCTGCGGGCTTACGATCTCGTTGATGAGGAAGTTGGAGCCGATGCGACCAAGGTCGCGCGCAAAAATCTCCACGGTCGTCAGCGGCGGCTCGCTCATGGTGCCGAAAATGCTGTTGCCGTAGCCGACGACGCTGACATCTTCGGGTACGGAAATGCCGCTCTGGCGCAGCTCGGAAATCAGCTCAAACGCTTCGCGGTCGCAGGAGCAGACGATTGCGGTGGGGCGGGGATCCATCGCCAAAAAGGCGACGGAGGCCTTGCGGGCCAGGCCGGCAGTGTGGCGCTCCTGCAGCACCATCTCGTAGCGGATGGTGAGGTGGGCGGCACGCATGGCCAGCTCGTAGCCGACGAGGCGTTCTTCAAAGCCGTCGTGCGCGTTGGCGCTGGCGGTGTAGTAGGCGATGTTGCGGTGCCCGTTCTCTATCAACAACTTAACGGCCTTTTTGATACCGCCGACGTTGTCGCTGCTTACGCATGCCAACTCCTCCTGATGGATGGTGGCGTTGCCCAGGATGACGGCGGGGATGTGTTTGTCCAGCACGTACTGGCGCAGGCTGGGCTCCGCAAAGCTGGCAAAAATGATGCCGCGGATGCCGGTCTCGTGGAACTCGCGGATGAGTTCCAGCTTGTCCTCGTACGAGGAGAAATCGCCGCGGAACATGAAGTCGTACCCGGCAGCGCGCATGCTTTCTTCGGCCCCGATGAGGTAGTCCTGGAAAATGCCGTACCAACTGGCAAACAGGTTGGTGTTGAGGAGAAATGCGACGCGGCCGAGGCTGGTTTCCTCCGGTATATAGATGGATTTGTACGAGGCGCCGTGTTTTTCCAGCAGGTCCTCGTTCTCCAGGCGAAGCAGCGCTTCCTCCACTGCCGACTTGGGGATGCGGGTCATCTGGACGAGCTTGGCGAGCGGGGGGAGTTGCTCGCCGAAATAGCTGCTGCGGATGAGAGTGCGCAGCACCAGGTATACGCGATCCTTCAGATGGGCGCTGACGGATCCTTCGGTTTGGCCGGCTTCCATGGTGGATGAGGATATATTTTTGATGAGGATTTTACAAGCCAAACATCCGATATCCGCGCCTCTTTGCGTCAGCGCAACACTTTGCGCGGCAAGGGGCTGCGCATGTGGCGCGCCGCGGCGTGCGCGGCCGGGTGGGGGAGCGGCGGCGATGCAGTTGCTTGCGACGTCGCCCTTGATCTATTTTGCAGCCGGTTCAACACATTATCAAGCTTTTCATCCAAAAAAGTAACACAAGTTAACCAACGCGGGGCGTTGGATCCCTGTTGCTGAAGGCCCTGTGGGGGCCGTCGCCGGGGAACGGGAGGAGATGACGCACTGAATGCGCCTTGGAAACGCAGAAAGCGGCCGTTCGCGCTTGTGGCGAACGGCCGCTAAACTGTTGTGGATGTTCTGTTTGGCTACTTTGGTACAGGGTTGCGTCTTTGGGGAGACTCAGCCGCCGTTAGAAGCGGATGATGATGCCACCGCGGCGGGGGCCATAGTAGCGGTAATCGCGATAGTAACCACGGTTATAGCCGCGATAATAGCCACGGTTGTAACCACGATAGTAACCGCGGCCACGATAGCCGGGGTGGCCATAGCCACGGTAGTGGCGGTGGTCGCGATGCGCCACGGCGGCCTTGCCGGCCTCGTTAGCGATGGTGGTTACACCAGGGACGTTGACCGGACCGGCCTGCGCCTGGGTGGAGGGAAGGGCAGCAAACGTGAGGATTGCAATAAGCAGAGATAAGATTGTTTTCATACTGCTTATGACGACAGTCAAAGACGATCGCTTCAATAGACTTTGTATCAAGATGTATCCGCGTTGCGACAAATGCCGCTTTTCAGAGGGAAATACGTACTTGAATGAGCCTTAAAAAAAGTGAAGGGAACCTGAAATCTCTATGCCGAAGGGGGTATTTTCACGATTTCCGGCCTGTTTGTCGCAGCCGCTACAATCTTTGTGTCAGAGCAAGTCTAACTCTATATGCCAGTCCGCGGTCGGTTGGCAAAGCAGCGCTTGCTCTTAGACCAATTATCGGAATAAACCGGTACATGGGTGGAGGCGATTTTGAGATGAGGGCAAGGCGGGCTGAGGGAGTGCATTTGAAAAATGCATGACCGAAGACTCAACGCCACCCTCGCTCAAAAGCGTCCAGCCAATGTACCGGCTTATTCCGATAATTGGTCTTATTCCCAGGTATTGGGCCACGCCCCGGTAAAGTCCCACGAGCGCTCAATCCTCATCAGCCACGGGTCAAATTCCGCGCGGCGGTCCCAGGGGTAGGAGATGGTGAGGATTTTGCCCTGGCCGTTTGGCGTGTAGTATTTGGTAAATGTTTTGCGGTTGGCCTTTTTATCCACCACGATGAAAGTGACGTACGCGTTGCCGACCCGAAGGAAAGTGACGTTGGGCCTGCGTGGCGCCACTTCCTCGCGTAGTACGAGCCTCCGCATGTCCGTGGGAGATAAAAACGGATAGGGAGGCTTGTCGGCTACCGGCCGGAAAAAAGCGTTCAAATGCACGCGAAACGCCCCGTCGGGCGACTCGTGGACGACATCCCACTTGTCCAGAGGACCATGGGGAGGGTTGGGGACATAGCGAAGCACCGCGGGGATCTGCATGGTCGACAGTGGGCCGCCATAGGCTTCACGCCATTCCCCTTCTTGCTTCGAGACGGATTTCTGCGCCCAGGCGTGCGGAGCCGCGAGGAGGAGCAGGATCAGCGGTAAAGTCAGACGCGAGGCGGCGGAAAGCCGTTGCCATGTGCGGAGAAGTATCGGCATCGCACATCAATCGCGCAACGGATTCCGAATATTTCGGAATGAAAGAACCAAACGCAGCACGCGGGTCACACGCTTCTGCGCGGCGTATGCGCGGACTCTGACTCGGCGGCGTTTGCGTTTTGACGCGCCCCGCGTCCGCTCCTACTCATATATATAGTGCTCGCGGCGGACGTTCATGATCATGTCGTGGTAGACCTGGGCGTTGGGGCCGCCGAGTTGCTCCAGCTTTTTGTAGATGGCGATAGCGCCGCGCCAGTCCTGGAATTCTTCTTTAATGCGGCCGGCTTCCAGGCCGGCTTTGTTGACCCAGAAGAGGTCGGTGCCGGGCGGGGTGGGATCGCCCGCGTCGCCGTCGGCAAGGGCTCCGGAGGGAGCGGGGGCCGGCGAGGAAGCGGGGCGGCGCGGGGTGGCGGCGGTGGTGCGCCCGCGCGCGGCGGGGGTGGACGCGGCGGCGGGGGCGGGCGGGGTTTGCACGCGGCCGCTCAGCACATCCAGGTAGAGGGACAGCGCATCCTGTTTGCGGCCAAGGCGTTCCAGCGTAAGGGCGCGTTTGTAGCCGGCTTCGGCGCGTTGGGCGGGGGTGCCTTGCGTGCCGTTGATGATGAGGCCGTAGGCGGCGGCGGCTTTTTCGTAGTGGGCGGTGTCTTTCTCGCCCAGGGCCAGCTGAAAGTGGCAATCGCCGGAGCGGATGCGGGCTTCGACATAGCGCGGGCCGGTCTTTTCGGCGGCGGCGACGACCTCCAGCAGGGAGATGGCGTTGTTGAACTTCAACAGCTTATGAAAGATGCGAGCCTGCACAAACCGGCTGTCCGTTTTGCGCGGGGAGGTGTCGGGGATGCGTTGCAGGATGGCCAGCGCCTCGTTCAGGTCGCCGTGGGAGACGGCGGCGAGGCCTGCCCAGTAGAGGGCGTCGTCGGCCAGATCGGAGCCCGGGTAGTCCTTGGCCAGCACCTCAAAGTAGGTTTGCGCCTTTACGGCGTCGCCGCGGTTAAAATAGAGCTCGCCGATCTGAAAGAGCAGGTGCGGGGCGGCGGGGTGGCGCGGAAAGCGCTCCCACACGCGCAGCAGCTCGGCAATGGCTTGGTCCTCGGTTATCGATTTGGTGGCGAGGCCGTCCAGGACGAGTTTGCTGGAGGCCTCCGGTACGTGGAAGTCGTCCGGCCACGTGGCGATAAGTTGCTGGTAGGCGGCGCGCGAGCCTCTTAGGTCGCCGGCTTTGTAGAGGAGGTCGCCCAGGCGGATGAGGAGCTGGCTCTGGCGCTCGCCGGAATCCGGCGCGGAAAGGGCGAGCGCGAGCGAAGGCTGGCCGGCGCCGCCGCTCAGCACCATGGTCCTGTCGGGGCCGGAGCCCTGCGCTTCGGCTGTGGGCAGGGGTGCCGGCGTATTGGTGCTGGTGGCCATCGCGGGAGCGGGCGCGGTTGTTGCGGGGCTGCCGCCGGCCAGCGCGGCAGGGGCCGGGTTTGTCGAGGGCGGGGTGGTTGTCGCGGGCTGGATGGCGCCGGATGGCGAGGCGGGCGCCGCCGCCGCGGGCACGGGCGTGGGTGCGCTGCCCAGGGATTGCAGGGCCTTCTCGTACACTTTGCGGGCCTGATCGAACAGGCCCAGGCGCTCGAGCATCTCGCCGCGAAGCAGGGCGATGCCGCTGCGGTAGTGGCTGCGCGGGTATTTTTCCGCAAACTGCTCCTCGGCTTTCGCAAAAGCGTCGGCCTTGCCCTGGCGGGCCAGGATGCTGAGGACGTGGAAGCGGGCGTCCTCGGCGGCGCTGGAGAGGGCGGGAGCGGCGGCGGCGGCTTTCTCGTACTCGGCCAGCGCCTCGGGCAGTTTGTCCAGGCGCAGGAGGATGGAGGCGCGCTCGTTATGGGCAAGCACGGCCAGGCTTGGCTCGGGGTTGGCGTCCAGGCAGCGATCGAGCGCCTTGAGGGCTTTGGCGACCTCGGTGCCGGGCTGGGCGGCGGGGCGCGGCGCGGGCGCCGGTGCGGCGTTGGAGGAATTGGCGTTAGCGGGGCCCTCCTGCTGGTACAGGCGGGCCAGCTGATACCAGGCGGCGGCGCGCCAGGCGCTATCCGGATTGGCGGCTATGTAGTTCTCCAGCAATGAGATAGCCTGGGGCGCCTCGCGGCTTTCGCCCAGGGCGACGCACACGGCGTACAAGGTCGGGCCGTCGTCGCCCTTGTTGCGGCGCGCGTACTCCAGCAGGCGGGCAACAGCTTCGGGCAATGCCTGGCGCTCGCGCGAGGTGGCGAGGTAGGAGCGCAGGGCGGTCAGCTTCATCTGCTCAGAGTCGGCCAGGTAAAACGCCTGCTCAAATGCGGCGGATGCCGTGGCGAGGTCGGCCTCCTGCACCCGGTGCACGCGGCCCATGCCGTACCAGGCGCGCGCCACCAGATCGCGCGGGAAGGCGGCTTTGTCGCCGGTGACTTTCTTGTACGCGGCCATGGCGTCGCCGGGTTGCTGCAGCACCACGTAAACCTCGGCCAGCAGGTACCACGCCTCAAAGGCCACGCGTGGCGTAAGTTGCTGCACGCCAAGTAAATCCTGCAGGCGCACGGCGGCGGATTTCATCTGGCCGTCAATGATCTCCTGCCGGGCCAGCAGCAGGGCGGCCTGGTGGCGGACTGTGGCGGTGGATCTGGAGGCGAGTTGCGTCAGGATCTTGCGCGCCTCGTCGGTTTTGCCCTGGCGAAGCAGGCTCCACGCGCGGCCCAGTTCGGCCTGGCCGGCGCCGGCAAAGGGGACTGCGGCGGGTGTGGCCATGGCGGCGGCAAAGCGCGCTTCCGCCTCTGGGTAGCGCTCGAGCGCCAGCAAAACCTCGCCCTGCCATAGAAGTTGCTCGGCTTTGAGCTCGTCGAAGGCGGGGGCGGCGGCGGGCAGTGGTGCCTCCAGTGCGGTAAGCGCGGCGTTGAGTTTGCCCAGGTAGTAGTAGGAGCGCCCTGTCAGCAGCTGCGAGCGGGTCCGCAGGGCGGAGTGGGGAAAGCGCTTTTCGAACACCTCCAGCCTCTGGATAGCCAGCTCGAAGAGCCCGTCGTCGAAGGTGGATTGCGCTGCGCCAAAGGCCTGCAATTCTTCATCTGACGCCGCAGGAGCCGGGGCCGGCGTTGCGGCAGCAACAGGCTCCGCCCGAGCGGCAGGGATGGCCTCGGCAAGCACCGCCATCGTGGCCACTGCCGCCATTGCCGCCAGCGCGGGGAGCAGCAGGCGGCCGGGCACGACCATGGCCGTGCAGCGTGCACGCGCGCCGACACGTGCCGGCAACCGCGCGAAAGCAGCGGAGAATAGGGAGGACGATCGAACCTTGGCCATGCGGAGTATCCCCCCATACTAACACTGCCTCCCCCCGTCGCGCCAGCCTCAAACGCTTGCCCGGCGCCGAGCGACAGGACTCCTGGCACACCGCCATCGCAATCTCCCTTACCATCAACAGGTTACGACACCGCATTTGACTGATGCGCAATTGCGGATCATCCTCGGAGCAAGACATGCTTTACGGGCTGGGCCCGCCCTGTTCTTCTGCATGTTGCCCGGCAATGCCTGTCTAGCCTGCATCTCACGCCGGCGCTGCTCTCGATCGATCTCCCAAACTCAGTATTCTACTTCTTAAATTCGTACCTCTCATCCTATCTATATGAACAAAGAGTTGGCTGCAGAACACAAAGTCTCCGTCATCTGCAAAGAAGCGCTCGCCCATCTCCCCGCCACTAAAACCGTTCGTCTGCCCTCCGACGTGGAGTTTCGCGGCGAGACGATTTACTTCATTGTCGTCGATCGGTTTCTCGACGGCTGCGCCGACAACGTGGGCAAGGAAACCTCGCTCAACGATCCCACCCGCAAGGACTGGCACAAGTACTGGGGTGGCGATTTGCAAGGCATCATCGACAAGCTCGATTATCTGCAAGGCCTGGGCGTTACGGCAGTGTGGGTAACCCCGCTGTTTGAGCAGCTGGAAAGCCCCACGCCCTACCACCACGCGCCCATCCACGGCTACTGGACGCAGGATTTCTACCGCATCAACGCCCGTTGGGTTAACGATGGCGAGGAAGTCTCCATGACAAAGCCGTCCAAAACCGCGTTTGACCGCCTGATTGACGAGCTGCATACGCGCGGCATGAAGCTCATCCTCGACATCGTGTGCAACCACTCCACGCCGGAGAGCGTGGACGGCAAGGGCAAGCTGTACCAGGATGGCAAGCTGGTCGCCGACTTCGACAACGACCACGAGCACTGGTACCACCACTACGGCGAGATCACCAACTGGCAGGACGAGTGGCAGATGCAAAACTGCGAGCTGTGCGGCCTGGCCACGTTTAATGAGAACAACGTGCTGTACCGCCGCTACATCAAGGACGCCATCAAGCTGTGGCTGGACCGCGGAGTGGATGCCCTGCGCGTGGATACCGTCAAGCACATGCCCGTGTGGTTTTGGCAGGAGTTTTGCGCCGACCTCATTACCCACAAGCCGGAGACGTTTATCTTTGGCGAGTGGATCTTCTCCCACCCCGAGAACGCCATCTCGACCGACTTTGCCAACCGCTCCGGCATGTCCATCCTGGACTTTGGCCTGTGCGTGGCCATCCGCCAGTGCTTCCTGGGCACGGCGCCGGGCGGCTTTCACCTGATAGAGAAGGTGCTGGAGCGCGACGTAAACTACCGTGGCGCCAACGAGCTCGTCACCTTCTTTGAGAACCACGACATGTCCCGCCTGCAGGCCGCCGGCGCCAGCAACGAGACGCTGCGCCTGGCCGTCGCCCTCATCCTCGTCAGCCGCGGCATCCCCTGCCTGTTTTACGGCTGCGAACAATACCTGGTGGCCGAAGGCGTGGACAACGGCGAGGACCCCTACAACCGGCCCATGATGTCGAAGTGGGATCAGTCCACGCCCGTCTACACACTCACCTACGCCCTGAGCCGGGAGCGGGTCAAAAACCCGGCCATCCAGTGGGGCGGGCAGTGGCAAAAATACATTACGGACGACGTGTACGCCTTTACCCGCCGCTTCCGCGAGTCGCGCTGCTTCGCCATCTTTAACAAGGGCGAGGCCACGACAATCGACACCGTGGACACCGAGCTGCCCGACCGCACCCACAAGTGCCTGGTCACCTGGCGCGAGATTGTGGTGGAAGGCGGCGCCATCAAAAATCTGGAGCTGGCGAAGAACGAGGTCGTCGTCATCAGCCATATTGGTGAGACACTCAACGGCAAAAGCATCGCACACATCCAGCTCAACGGCATCAACGCCGCCGACGACGAATGCGTGGCCATCATCGGCGACTGCCCCGAGCTTGGCCAGTGGGACCTGCGCGACGCGTACCGCCTGGAGAAGATTAACGGCAACACCTGGTTCGGCCAGCTCGTCTTCGACCAGTCCGCCGGCCATAGCATCACGTACAAGTACGTCATCCTCGGCAATCTTGCCGAGAAAGCCCCCCGCCGCGAGAACCGCACCGGCCGACGCCGCAACATCGTCGCCGAAGGCATCGCCAAATGGCGCGACGTGTGGGAAGAACTGTAAAGGCCAGGAGGGCGCGCGGAGAGGAGGGACGGGGAGTGTTTAACCACGGAGCACACGAAGCACACGAAAACTCGGAGGAGACGAAAAGGGGAATCGTGGGAATGGTGAGATAGATGGAGCGAACCGGATGTCCGGTTCCCTCGGGTTCCCCTATCCCCCAATCGTGTCATCCGTAGGTACGCTTATCCTCCCCAACTCCCTGAAGGAAAAGCGAGATTTCTCGATCACGCAGTACGCCGAGGGGGATTCGGAGAGGGGTCAACCCGGAAAACAACCTCTTCTCTCTCATAACAAATCGCACGGGGCTGCAGTTACAAAAGTTTCACGCCTCCCCTCCCCCTTTCGTCCCCTCCGAAAATTTCGTGTGCTTCGTGGTTAAAAACTCCCCCTCCCCGTCCTAAGCCGGCACGGGGGCAGGAGGAAGAGCAGGCGCGGGCGCAGGAGGCGCGGGCGCGTTGTTGGCCGCGGTCGCGGGCGCCGGCGGTACCGGCGCGCTGGGGCAGGGCTGCGGAACGGGAGCTGGAGCAGGCTCGGCCGTCACCCCATCCAGGCGCGTCACCCGCACATCCACCAGGATGCCCATCGACGAGCCCGTCAGCCCCGTAAAGCTCCCGGAGATCGGCATCGCCCCCTCTGGATTGCGGCTTACGGCCACCGGCACGTACTGCGATCCCGTCATCAGGTTGCTTGTCGGGTCAAACCCCTTCCACCCGGCGCCGGGCAGATAAACCTCCGCCCACGCGTGCGTGCTGGCGCCGCCCGCCTCGCTGGCCGGGCACAGCATGTAGCCACTCACAAACCGCGCGGCCAGGCCCCAGCAGCGACACGCCTCCATAAACAACGTTGCAAAGTCGCGGCACGATCCACTGCCCAGCTGCAGCGTCTGTGCCGGCGTCTGCACCCCCGCCTCGTCGCGCCGCGTGTACATAAACGTGTTGAAGATGTGCGATGTCATCGCCTGCAACATCTCCACCGTGTTTACCACCGAGCCCGGCTGGTGAAACTGCGTAATCCAGCCCCGCAGCGCCGCGGCGTCCTTGGGATAAATGAGATGCGTAAACGCCGCCAGCTCCGGCAGAATCTCCGCGTCGTAGACAAACGGATACTGCACCGCCGCGGGCTCAATGCGGAAATCGAGCGGATTGCTGTCGTAATGCTGCAGCACAAGCTCGCTGTAGAACTCCAGCTCGCTGGCCGGCTCGGTAAAATCCACCAGCGCAATGCTGTTCCCGTTCACATCGCGGATCCAGTAAACAGTATGCGCCGGGCGAATCTCCAGGATAGAGCTTTCGATATGGATGTCGTGCCCCTCCCGCGGGCGGACAATCACCCGATGTTGACCAAACTCAACGGGCCCCGTGTAACGATACGTCGTTCTGTGCTCAATTTTGATTCTCATTGATGAATATATTGGTGTGTAAATCAACAATCATTGCCACTGCTACCCCCCCCATTATATCTCCGATTCGCACGTCTCCAAATGAATATTCACCCTGGTATCGCAAGGCCTTTGCCGCCTGTTGCAACGTGCGCGTCCGCAAATTGCAAGTTGCAATGCCATGGAGGGGAATCGCCTTCCTTTTTCATCCACCACTAGCCGGCAAAAACCTATTCTCCGAGGGAAGAAACACCTTTCTCCACATCTTTTCCAAAGTTGGCACAGCATAAGCAGTAGAGAAACCTGTCAGGCAGTTAAGATAAACCCCAATATCTTCAACAAATCTTCACTTAAAACTAAGGAGACCCACGACAATGAACTCTGATCGCATTAAAGGAAACTGGAACATCATTAAAGGCAAGCTCAAACAGCAATACGGTCAGCTTACCGACGACGACCTTACTTACGTTGACGGTAAGGAAGACGAAGTGCTGGGCCGCATCCAGGCCAAAGTCGGCGCGACCAAAGAAGAAATCGCCCGCCTCATCAACAGCTAACACATCACGAGTGGCGGCTCCTGCCTAATCCCATCACTCGCATCCACTTACATCCCTAACATTCCATACAACCCGAGTCCTCGCACTCACATAAGCTGGTGCAGGCTCACATAAAAAGAAAGGTACTACCATGCTCTCCTGGGCCCTTACATTCCTCGTCTTTGCGCTCGTAGCCGGTATTCTCGGCTTCACTGGTGTCGCCGGCACCGCTACGCACATTGCCTACGTACTGTTTGTTGTCTTCCTGGTGCTCTGCCTCCTCTCCTTCATCACAGGACGAGGCGTCCCGCCCTCTGTATAAGTCGTGCGGACAGCCTTATCCGATAGCGGAATAATCAAGCACCTCCCTTAACACGAGGTATACTTCCGCAAAAAGCATCCGGTGGATGCCCAACAAACCAGGGAAATTGGGTGAATCTATAACGGATTCACCCAATTTCGTTTCCACATAAAATAGTCTGCTATACCTATATTTAAAGAATTATCCAAAGGAATCCCTATGCATATTCAATCCCTCTCCCGCATGCTCATTATCCCCACCCTCGCCGTAGTCCTCACCGGTTGTGGCGGTCCCCTCGTCGGCGGCCTCTCCGCGGAAAGTGTGGCCAAGCTCGACAAAGGCATGAGCCCCGCGCAGGTACGCTCCGTCCTCGGACAGCCCAACGAGGTAGCCGAAGCACCGATCCCCATCGTGGGCGGCAAAACCACCACCTACATCTACCGCGACTCCAAAGGCGCCACGGCCACCATCATCTTCAAAAACGACGAGATGGAAGTGAAAGTTTACACCGCCGGCAAGTAAAGCCGGCCCGGCACTTCCCTGCAGTGCGGCGGTACCCGGCAACCGCCGCAACTTGCCCATCCCGCCTGGCTTAATCCAGGCCGTCTTTCAGGATCTTCAATATCGGCTCGAACGCCGCCGGCGGAATAATCACGCGCGTCGTGTCGTAGTCCTGGATCGGAAACTCGCCAAT
Organism: Verrucomicrobia bacterium LW23; assembly: GCA_003054695.1. Classification (GTDB taxonomy): domain Bacteria; phylum Verrucomicrobiota; class Verrucomicrobiia; order Methylacidiphilales; family UBA1321; genus LW23. The sequence continues at coordinate 141,876 of QAZA01000056.1, read as the reverse complement.
CGCCCAGTTCTCCTCGCCGCCAACGTTAATGCGCACAAAGGCCCTGTAGGTGCCCACCTCCCACTCGCGAAGGCGCCCCGTCTCCTTCTTCTGCAAGTGCCTGAGGGAGAAGCGGTTGTTATCCACCGCAATGGAGCGCTTCTTGTGCAGGTCCGGCATGCCCTGAAGCTCCAGCAGGAAGTTCTGGTCCAGGGTCGCCTCCACGCCGCGATCCGCCGTCTGGTCCACTTCCACACGCGCAATCTCGTCCTTCAGCGGCCCAATGGACTGCTGCGCCTCCGAAATCCGAGCGCGAAGCTCCTCGGTCACCTGCGTGACCTCCTGCTTCTTTGGCCCCACAACGCCTTCCACCGCACGTAGTTGCGAAGCAAACTCCTGCGCGCGCTCCTCGTAATATTTCACAAAGTCGCGCCACTCGCTTAGCTTCTTCTGCACCCACTCCTTCTCCTTCGTGGCCGTCGCCGCCGGGGTGCCGTACAGCGCAATGCTGTAATTATTCAGCCAGACGTCCGGCGACGGATACTCCTTGGTGCCCTTGAAGTTCTCCAGATTCAGCGCCTGCGCGCGCTCCTCAATCTCCTGTCGAAGCGCGTTCTGCCGTTGTTCATACAACGCCATCAGCTCGCTGCCAGGCCCTTTGGAAATCTTGTTGCGCTCTGCAACAACATTCGCCAGCACGTCCTTCAACTCCGCCTCCTTCGCCTCAATTTCCGAGAGCCAGCGCTTCACCTGCTCATCCTTCGCCTCCATCTCGCGGCGAATGTTCGCTATGCGCTCCTCACGCTCCTGCATCCGCGCGATCAACGGCGCCCGCTGCTCGCGAAGGCGGGTGCGCAAATCGCCAATATCCCCGCTAAAGTCATTAACGATAAAGATTTCCGTAATCTTCGCCGTATCCGGCGGCGGAATAATCACACCCTCTACACGCGTCTCACGGAAGTACAGCACCGTGCTCACCCACATAGCAACAAGCAGCACAAAAAGGCCACACCATAGCAGCATGTGGGCCGACACCCAAAGCGCCATCTGGGCGAGAGTGCGAGGCGGCCCGGCAGGCACCGCGGCCTTAGGCTTACGCGCCCCCGCGAGCTCGCGAGGAGGGGCCATACGCCCACTGCCGTCGCCCGCGCGTCGCGTAAAGCGGCCTTGGCCGGTTTCAGTTCCCTGATCTGTGGAAGTTCCTGCTTCTACGGCATTTACAGATCCGCCCTGATCTTCCGCGCCGCCGTCCTCCGGCAAACGCCCAAAGCTCGTGCCCCCCGTGAGTGTCTTGCTGCGGCGACGCGTCAGCAAATGCTCCGGCTTACGGCTAAGCTTCGTAATGCGCGTAGGCTCCGCACCCAACAGCGACGGGCGCGAGCTGCGACGATCGGACGGCGTCACCCCCATCTCGGCGGGAAGCGGCGGGAGCCCGGGAATATCCGCCGGCGGAAACTCCGGCACCGCAGGTACTTGCGCCGCGTCGTCCTCGGCGCTGGGCGGCGGCGGGATATCGGGAAAACCAGGCAACGCCGGCTCCCCGCTCGCCGCATCGTCCGTCGGGACAGGAGGCAATTCCTCGAAGTCCGGCGGCGGTGGCGGCATCTCGCCAAACTCCGGCACGGGAGGGGGCGCAAAAGCAACATCCTCCTGCGGAACAGGCGGCACCGCGGCGGCAAACTCTTCGGGAACCGGCGGAAGCTGTTGATCCTCAGGTTCATCCGCAGGCGGCGGAGGAAGCTCCGCCCAACCCTCGCCAGCCGGCGCACCAAACGCATACGCAGCCGACTCCTCTACGGGAGGCGGCGGCAAAAAGGCTTCGGGCTCCGCAGCAATGGATTCAATGGCGGGCTCAGGGAGCAAAGGCGGAAACTCCGGCAACGGATCGGCCGCAACGGGCGCTTCTTCAGCCTGGCTATCCGCAACCGGCGCCGGGGGTAACGGCGACAATGCGTCACTGTGCGCAACTACAGCGGCATCCTGTTGGGCATCAGGCACTTCAGGCGGTGACACCACGGGCGTGAACTCAGGTACGGGCGGAAGCTCAACCGCGACCGGCCCCGGTGTGGACTCGAAGACAGGGATTTCTGGCTCTTCCGGAACCGGCGGAAGCGAGGCAACCGCTTCGGATTCGGCAGGTGCGACGGCCTCAGGAAACACAGGAAGCTCCGGCACGTCCGACACCGTAACAGGTTGCCGCTCTTCTACTTGCGGTTGAACAGCAGGATACTCGACGGGAGCTGGGGCGCTGGCGGCCTCTGGCACTTCCCGCGCCACAACAGCTTGTGCCACAGGGGCTTCCGACGGAACGGGCGGCAACGCCGGCGCTACGTCCTCCTCTATCGGAGGCGGCGGAACCAGAGACACAACATGTGCAACCGATTCTTGTTCAAGCGGTTGCGCAGCTGGTACGACCGAAGAAGCAGCCGCTGCCAAAGGCGGAGCCGCAACCACGGTTTCCCGAGGCTGCGCCGGCGGCGTAACATGCGCAGCTGCAGGCACTACCGCGGAGGGAAGCAATGCCGCCGCCACCGGACGCGCCGGCTCAACCACGGGCGCAACCACTGCGGGTGCGGGCGGCGGCACGGAAGGTGGAGTGACGCCAGGCGACTCTGTCGGTACAGGTACAGCGGGCGCGACCGGTGCAGCAGAACTTGTAGCGACTGGTGCCTTAACCGGCGTAACCACTTGCCGCACAATGCTCTGCACGGGCGGTGCTGCAGGTGCAGTAACAGGTGGGACAACGGGAGCAGGCGCAGAAGCCACAGTAGGTGCCGTGAGAGGCGCCCTGGCTGGCGTAACCTGTTGCTGCACAACAGTCTGGGGCAATTGGGGCGTAGCCGCTGCCACTGGAGCCACAGGCACAACGGGGGCAGTTACTTGCGGCGGGGAGACGGGAGGAGTCGCTACCGCGACCACCGGCGCAGGTGGCTCGGGTTCCGGCTCGGGCTCAGGAAGCGCGGGCGGCAGAAACACCTCCGGCTCAGGAGCTTCCATCACTTCCTGCACGGGTGCGTTGGCGTGGTGAGCAAGCATCTGCTGCTCCACCGTATCGCTCGACGCAACTTCTTCAGTAGTAAAGCCTTCGGAATGCTCGATCCGAGCCGAGCCATGCACAACGGCTTCGGGCAGTTGCGGAATCGTATCCGCCTCATCGCCCACCGCTGTCCCCGTCGCCAGTCGCCCGGCCTTCGTCTTATCTCTAAAGAAGCTTGCAGCCGCTGACTTTGCAGGGGTGCTATCCTTACTGCCTTCCTCCGCAGGAGCTTCAGTGTCGTCAGTAACCAGAAGTGATTCCACATCAACATCTTCCGGAACCTGATGAAAGATGTTAGGCTTATAGACCGGTTCAACCGGAGGTGCGGCAGGCGCAGGCGGCACACTGGCGATAGGCTGCGCAGGAACTTCCACAGCAGCAACAACTTCCGGCGCAGCGGGCGACAATTGTTCTGCGATGACCTCTGCCTTCGGCGTCGCATCCCCAACCGGGAGAGTTGGCGGCAGTGCAGGTGGACGCGACGTCGCCTTTACTGGTTCGACTACTCGTTGTTGCGGCTCAACACTTTGCGGAGCTTCCGCAACAGATGTCGCCACCGCACTCGGCAGTACGGGCGGCTTAACAGGCCTGGCCTTAGCATCTTCTACAACGGGTTGTTTTGCAACAACTTCCGGAAGCACTAAGTCTTCTGTACCAGCATTAGACACCACCTGAGACTCTCGCTTGGCCTGCGCTGCTTCCGCCGCAATCTCCTTCGCTGTAAGTCCCTGCGGCAGAATAGGTAAAGCTGCTTCCTGCGCTTGCGGGGGCGTAAACATCGGGGCCTCCGCACCAGCGGTCGGCGAAACTTCAAGCAGCGGATGTGCTTCGTCTGCAGAGACTTCCGACTCAGCCCTTGATGGCGGATCAATCTGAAAGAGCGGCGCCGCTTCGGCCACTACAGGCACCGAGGGTGCGGCTGGGGCCTGGGCCGTTGAGGGTTTGACAGCTTTGGCAGGAGCCTCCTTTTCCGGCGACGCCTTGGCGGCGGCTCGGGCGCGGGCTTCTGCTTCATGTTGGGCCAGAAGGCTTTCCACGTCAAAATCGTCCGCGCCGCCCATCAGCGACGCGAGCTCATCGTCGGGGCGCAAATCGTCGTCCCAGGCACTGCCCAGGTCGTCGCCGCTATCGGCGGGCAAGTCGTCGTCGAACAGGCTATCGAGAGTGGAAGACTTGCGGGTGGGTGGCAAAATCGGGATGTCCGGGAGGTCGGGAAGCGCACTGCTTTTCTCGCGCGACGAATGGGCACCGCCATTGCCGCCATTCGAATGTCCATTTGACCTATCCTTCTCCGCCACAACAACTTCCACACTGGAAGGCACGTATTTGGCGTCGCCGGCGGGCACCGCAAACGGGGGAGGGCCGGACTTACCTTTGGCTGCGGTCGCTGCATCCTTCACGGCCGAAAGTTGTGATGCCGCCCCTTCTCCGTCGGATGCAGGCGTGACGTTCCGCTCCGTTTCGGAAGCCGATTCCTCGATTTCCGCCCGGTTCTGAGCGTCGTCCAATGGTTCGTTTGGTTGTGCCACGTCCGAATCCTGTGCCTCTGACTCGGTCCAATTCGTGTCCCTGTCGTCTCCGGATCCGTTGTCCGGGGAGCGACCCAATCGCTTATTGGTTTTGCCTTTGCCTTTGCGGGGCCGTGCTTCAGCCATATACCTGCGTTTCTGGATAGAAGCCTAAATGCTTTATCGTGATTTTATCAGATGCCGGAACGAGCGCGGCCTCGACGACCGATTGTGCTACCGCTCCTTCCAGCTCCAGGTGGTGGCAAACGTGTCCCGGCTTGGATCCGTGCGACAACGTGTCCCATGTTGTTGTAATAATATCGGAAGCGCTCATCAATTCCCGCAATACGCTATCCATCTCCTCACCGCGTGGAGCTGAAATGCAAACCAGTGTTTTGAGGTGAGGCCCTTCTGGAACAGGCCTGCGGCTGAGCAGAAAAAAGACAGCATCCCCGGCATGCGCGGTTGTCTGGCGCAACAGACTTGCAACAGCCGAGCCGGATTCGGGCTCACTGGCAGCGGCACCGCGGTGCGAGCCGTTGATCGGCTTAAATGCCGTATCGACAACAGCTTGCGGGATGGAAAGGAAGCTGATATCGTCGTCACCCGCAGGCAGCTCAAACCGGGCATCGTGTTGATGCGCAAGATCTTCAGCGGTAAGGGGAGACTTTTGCGCGTCGTCGGGGAGGGCATCGGAGAGGCGAACCTCACCGCAGATGAAGAGGCGCGTGCCTAACTCGTTGCGCAGCACACCCTTCTTGGGCAAATAGGCCTTCAGGAGATCGGAGCGGGAGAGGAGCGCCACTTCCGCATCGCCCTCTTCCAGCGCGCGCAGAAGCTCCGACGCGGTTTCCACGGGCACCACGCGGTCACTCGCACCAAAGCGCAGGCGCACGGCGTGCCAGGCCGCGGAGTGGGCGGCGCCCAGGCAGGCCACGCTGAAGGCTTTTTGGCAGGCGCGGGAGCTGGACAAAATCTCGCGATAAATTGCTCGTAATCCGGAGCTTGTGAGGGGGCCGCGGTTGGCGGCGACGAGCGTGCGCATCAGCGCTTCCTCGCGCTCGGGTACGAAAACGGGCTCCTGGTGCGCCTGTTTCCAGCGTCCTACGGACGAAGAAAGCTCCGCGCGCTCATTGAGCAGGGCGAGCAGGCGTTGATCGAGCTCGTCGATCTTTTGGCGCAGCGCAGGGATGTTCATGCGTCGATCAGGAGTCGTAAGTGTCACCACCAGCGTGAGTTAGAAATCAGAGCAGGAGCTTCGGCAACAACAACGCGAAAACTCGGGATCTGGGTGCAAATAGTCATGGCGGTGGTGTTCAAAAGTGGGTCCCTCCCCGTTGGTGAGCGCCGTCACGGCGTGCGGGTGCTCGTCGCCCTAGGGGGCAGGGCGTCCGCGGCAAGCGAGCGTGTCAACACGTGAAATGTAGCGAAAGACCGTGCAATGAAAAGCACTTTATCAATACAATTGTCGGTAAAAACAAATGCGGAAAAAGTTGCTGTTCTATCGCAGAACACAGGTCTCTTCTTTCAACTTGCGTCAAATTGGCGACAAATCAAGGATGGGCGCCCAAGTGGCTTGCATTCATGCACTTGAGCACCATCCCTTTACGCTCGGCAACTAATAGGACTTCGCAAAGACAACGCGCTGCGCACTCTCCTTACCTGAGAAGATACACATGCCGGGCTCGGCTGCGATGGCGGGATCGTCCGGGATGCAGCGGATGGTGACGGAGAGGTCCTTGCGGATTTGCTCCTCCACGTCCGGACAGCCGCACCAGTGGGCCAGGGCGAAGCCGCCGTGGATCTCCGGGCGACCGGAGTTCCTGGGGGTGAAGAACTTATAGAAGCTGTCCTTGTCATCCATGGGCACCATGTTTTCCTTGCGGAAGGCCTGGTTGCGGGCGAGGAGCGTGGACTGGATGTCTTCCAGAATAGTCGGTGCATCCGCCACAAGTTGGTCCCACGCAATGAGATCGCGCGATTTGTGGGGGCGATCGCGGCGGGCGACCATGGCGGCGGAGCCGGCGATATCGCGCGGGCCGATTTCGACGCGCAGCGGAACGCCCTTTTTGATCCAGTCCCAGGCTTTGGAGCCGCCGGTGACTTCGCGCGTATCTACTTGCACGCGAATCGCTTCGCCATGGAAGGACTGAGCGCGGAGGCGTTCGGCCAGCTTGTCGCAGGCTTCCAGCACTGCGGCCTTCGTGTCTTCCTTGGGTGTAACCGGAATAATCACAATGTGTTTAGGCGCAACACGCGGCGGTAGCACCAGGCCGTCGTCATCGGAGTGAGCCATGATGAGCGTGCCGATGAGGCGGGTGCTGACGCCCCAGCTGGTCGTCCAGGCATGCTGCTTCACGCCCTCGCGGCTAAGGTATTGGATATTAGAGGCTTTTGCAAAATTCTGGCCCAAGAAGTGGGAGGTGCCGGCCTGCACGGCTTTACGGTCCTGCACCATGGCTTCCAGGCAGTAGGTATCGACGGCGCCGGCGAAGCGCTCGCTGGCGGTTTTGCGGCCGGTGACGACATCAAGTGCGAGATGATAACGCATCATTTCGTGATACACGCCCAGCATCCTTTCGGTTTCCTCGCGCGCTTCCTGCTCAGTCTCATGCGCTGTATGTCCTTCCTGCCAAAGGAATTCCGCGGTGCGCAGGAAGAGACGGGGGCGCATCTCCCAGCGGACGACGTTGGCCCACTGGTTGAGGAGGATGGGCAAATCGCGATAGCTTTGCACCCAGCGGGAGTAGCTTTCGCCGATAATCGTCTCCGATGTGGGGCGGACGATCAGGGGCTCCGTAAGGGGGCTGGCGGCGCGGAGTTTGCCGTCCGGGCCGACTTCGAGGCGATGATGTGTGACAACAGCACACTCTTTAGCAAAGCCTGCGACGTGCTCGGCTTCCTTTTCCAGGTAGCTGAGCGGGATGAAGAGCGGAAAGTAGGCGTTGGAGTGGCCGGTATCTTTGAACTTTTTGTCCAGCTGCTGCTGAATGAGCTCCCAAATAGCGTAGCCCCAAGGCTTTATGACCATACAGCCGCGGACATCCGAGTTTTCCGCAAGGTCGGCGGCCGTAACGACGGCCTGGTACCACTCGGGGAAATTCTCGGCCCGGCGGGGTGAAATCGCGTTACGTTCTTGTGCTTGCTGCTGGGCCATGGGTCGATAGATGGGGGTTAAAGTCCCGTACGCGGCGTGCGCGTCGCCGGGAAAAGGGGGCGATAGTGCCATAAGACGGAGGCACGGTCAAGGACGGGGAGCGCGGCGCTTTCGGGCTCCCCTTTTCGACAGGGTACGGTGGTAAAACTCACCCACGCTAAGCCGTTAAAGCGGAACGAGTTCCAGGCTGAAGTCGATAGCGGTTACCGAGTGCGTCAGTGCGCCAACGGAGATGAAGTCGACGCCGGTGGCGGCGACGGAAGGGACGCGCTCGAGCGTCATGTTGCCGCTGGCTTCGGTTTCGCAGCGGCCGGCGATGATGCGGACGGCTTCGGTCATCTGCTCGTTGGTCATGTTGTCGAGCAGGATTCGGTCGATCGGGAGCTGCGCCAGCAACGCAACCTGTTCCAGCGTATCGGCTTCGATCTCAATCTTCGTCTCCGGTGCGAGGTTGCGGCAGCGCTCGACGGCGTGCGCCCAGGTGCTGCCAGGTCCCATCAGGGCCAGGTGATTGTCCTTCATCATCACCATGTCGTACAGGCCCATGCGGTGGTTGGTGCCGCCGCCGCAGCGCACGGCGTATTTCTGCAGATGTCGTTGGGCTGGAGCGGTTTTGCGCGTGTCCAGGATGCGGCATCTGGTGGCGGCAACGGCGTCGACAAACTGGCGGGTGCGGGTGGCGACGCCGCTGAGTTGCTGGATGAAATTGAGCGCGGTGCGCTCCGCAGTGAGGATGGAGCGGGCGTTGCCGCGTATCTCCAGCACAGTGGCGCCTTTTTGCAGCTGCGCGCCGTCTTCGGAAGTCTCACGGAGTGAAAGAGATGGGTCTTCCTCGTTAAACGTGCGCACGGCCACGACGAGGCCGGCCAGGGTACAGGGCTCCTTGGCAAAGATACGGGCGGAGGCCTGGGCGCCTTCGGGCACGACGGCCATGGAGGTGATGTCCATGGGGCCGCGATCCTCGCCCAGGGCACGGGTTACGGCCTCGCGCAGGATGGGGGAATCGGGGGGAGTGACGGGCATTACGTGCGTAGGGGTGGCGTTGCGTGGCGTGAAGACAAGAAGGCACGCATGTTATCCCGGGTGGCGTGGAAATCAATGCTTTTGGCAGCGTAACCAAAGGCGTTGAATCGGCCGGGGCACATGTGTGCCTTCATTGAAGCCCTACATTACACCAGGCACCGCCTGAAGCACAAAGGTAAAGCGAGCCATGCCGCTCCAGCACATACGTGTGGACACGTGCACAACGTTAGCCGATGAGATTTTGCTAGCGTGATGGCGTGGTGGCGCACGTCAATCCGCAAGGCAGAAAATGTCTCACCCTGGCTGGGACAGGGCTCCTATACGTCCATGCCAATCTTAGCTTGCGGTCGTGGATACGGTCTCAGCCGAGGCTTCCTGGTTGTTGTACTGGCGGCGCAGCTTCAGCTCTTCGACAATCAAAGGGCTGCGGTTGTGATGAAAGCTATCCAGCACGGCGGAGACGCAATCTTCCGCAACCTGAGAGGGGGAGCGGTTCAGTTCGGCGGCCATGTTGGAGAGAACTTCGTAGGTTTCGCGGGAGAAAATGACCGGCTTCGCGCGCTGTTCCACCTGGTTGGTGATGAGCGAAAGGGCTTCTCGCACAACGTCGGAGAGGTTGGAGGAGGGGCGGGAGGCGGCGATCTTCTCAAGCTGCTCGTACTGGCTGGCGTCGAGGCGAACGTGAAGGAGATGGAATTTGTTTCTGGTCATGAGTAACACGCATACTACATAATATGCTATTCGGCAACTTAAAGGTTCAAAAAAAATAATTCAGACCTCGCAAGGGCCGGGTTGCAAAGCATCTTACGGGATCAACCTATCTTGTCTACACCTCTGCTACGCGCATCAGGACTCATGTGCCGGTAGTACGTTACGTCTCGCGGCTGAAAGCTTGACTATCTAAATCAAAAGGGCGCTCATTTTTCTGCACCCTTATATTACATTAACATAAATCATCGCAACCGCAATTCGGGCAGGATGTCCTTCGCGACACATTACTCTCACCTTATATCGCCATTTTTGCGCTGGCGCTCAGGCGCAAGGGTTCCTAAAAGTGAAGGATGAGCGTTTCGCCATCCCAGTCCGCAGTTCCTACTCGCACCGAAACCGACACGATGGGGCCCATCGAAGTGCCCTGTGATCGGTACTACGGAGCGCAAACCGCACGTTCCCTCATTCATTTTGATATCGGCAACGATCGCATGCCGCGCGAGCTGATTCGTGCGTTCGGCATCCTCAAAAAGTCCGCCGCCCAGGCCAATGCGGAGCTTGGCAAGCTGCCGGCCGACAAGCTGGAACTTATTGCAGCTGCGGCAGATGAGGTGATTTCCGGCAAGCTGGACGACCACTTTCCCCTGCGCATTTGGCAGACGGGCAGCGGCACGCAGACGAACATGAACGCGAATGAGGTGATCTCCAACCGTGCCATCGAGATGGCCGGCGGCGAGATGGGCAGCAAGGCGCCCGTGCACCCCAACGATCATGTCAACATGTCGCAAAGCAGCAACGACACATTCCCCACCGCCATGTATATTGCTGCGGCGGAGGAATTTACGCATCGCCTGCTGCCAGCCGTTGCGGAGCTGCGCGACGCGCTGGAGGCCAAGCGCATTGAGTTTAACGACATCGTTAAAATCGGCCGTACGCATCTGCAGGACGCGACGCCGCTGACGCTGGGCCAGGAGTTCAGCGGGTATGTGGCGATGTTAACCGCTGATATTGAACGCATTAAGTCCGTACTGCCCGGACTGTTTACGCTGGCAATCGGCGGCACGGCGGTGGGCACGGGGCTGAACGCGCATCCGCAATTCGGGGACCTCGCGGCGTCGAAAATTGCTGCGATTACGGGACTTCCGTTTATATCCGCCCCCAACAAGTTTGCGGCGCTTTCGTCGCACAACCCCATCGTTATGGCCAGCGGCGCGCTAAAGACGCTCGCCTGCTCGCTGATGAAGATTGCGAACGACATCCGCTGGCTGGGCTCCGGCCCCCGCTGCGGCCTGGGCGAGCTGAACCTGCCGGAAAACGAGCCGGGCTCCAGCATCATGCCGGGCAAGGTGAACCCGACGCAGTGCGAGGCGATGACGATGGTGGCCGTGCAGGTGCTGGGCAACGATGCGGCGATCGGCTTTGCGGGCACGCAGGGCAATTTCGAACTTATTGTGTATAAGCCGGTTATGGTGTTTAACCTGCTCAATTCCGTGCGCCTCATCAAGGACTCCGCGCGCTCGTTCGTCCACCACTGCGTGGAGGGGCTGGAGGTCAATCGCGACACGATCGACGGCTACGTGAAGAATTCCCTGATGGTCGTCACCGCGCTGAACCCGAAGATCGGCTACGACAAGGCGGCAAAAATCGCGAAGAAGGCGCACAAGGAGAAATCCACGCTGAAGGCCGCCGCGCTGGAGCTGGGGTATCTGACGAGCGAAGAGTTTGATCAATTTGTGGTGCCGGAGCGGATGACGCGGCCGTAGGTATTCACAACCTGACGCACGCAGTCAATTGGCTGCGTGCGTCAGATTACCCAATATCGCACTATGGATACCCCGGCATCAGCACTAGGCATGCTTCTAATTACGTTTCAGCAAATGGAACGCAAGTTTATCGACATCTTTATATTACTCTTGTACCCTCACTCTGATGAATTATCAAACATACTTGTGAAGGAATTAAGCTTTGGAAAAATCCTTAAAGTTACTGAGGCAATTATTAATAGCAAAATTGCGAATGAGTCCGTCAAGAATGAATATAAAGATCAGATAGAGCGCGCAACAAGACTTGAGCAAGAAAGAAATAAGTATGTACATTCACATTATAAAATTGATCAAACAAACCCAACAGAACCCATGGTTTTCCAGCTTCTTCGAAGTAAAATTACAAAGTCTTTTCAATTAGATAAAGAAACTATTGACCAGAGCGCGCCGCTGATCTGGAAGCTTGTTGAAGAAAACCAGTCGTTAGCTAATGAATTGGGTCTTACTTGGATTAAGCTTTTCAGAGAAATAGCTCCAGAGGACATAGTGGAACAGGTTTTCAATAATCCTGAAATACAAAAGCGGGCAAGAGAAGTAATCGCTGCAGCTCCTAAAGACTAGTTAGCATCAAGCTAAGCCGCAGGTTGGTCTCAGAAACAGCACTCTCACCAAATATTTCGCTAGCTTCGGAAAATATTTCCGGAAATGGGGATTGATAGGAAATTAAGGCCCCTGTTGGCCGCCACAAGTTGCTCTCGCAACCATTTTGCTGTTGCTTTTTATACAGCAATGGCCTATCCATAGTCCCTTAAGCGCATGACGTGGAGGAAGGTCGCTTTCGCGTATGGGGGCGGAAACTTTGCTTTTTTGTCCATGTGCCACTATCAACGGGGCTAAATCCGTCGATATCAACGCTATAGATCGCGGCATCGCGGCTTGCTCTGGAGCGTGTCGCGGTTGCACCGCTATCCCTTCGCTTCCTCCTTCTACAGCCACGCCGCACCTTTTTTCTTCACGATGATCGTTGTTCTGCGTCCCAATCTTGCTCAGGCGGATATCGACCTTGTTATTGAGGAGGTCGCCAAACTCGGCTACGAGCCGCGGCCCATTATCGGCAAGGTGCAGACGGTGATTGCGGCGATTGGCGACGAGCGCACGCATAACTCGCTCGATTCCCTCACAACCCTCCCCCAGGTGGAGAACGTGTTGCGCGTGCAAAAGCGCTACAAGCTGGCCAGCAAGGAGGCGCGCCCCACGCCTACGATCGTTGAGGCGCACGGCGTGCGGATTGGCGCCGGCGAAAAATTTTGCATGATGGCCGGCCCCTGCTCCGTGGAGAGCGAGGAGCAGCTGATGACGACCGCAAAAGCCGTCAAGGAGCGCGGCGCGGTTTTCCTTCGCGGGGGAGCCTTCAAGCCGCGCACCTCGCCCTACGAGTTTCAAGGCCTCGGCAAGCCGGGGCTGGAGCTGCTGGCCAAGGCGCGCAAGGAGTTTGACCTGGGCATTGTGACAGAAGTGCTTGCGGAAAAAGACGTTGAGCTGGTGGCCGAGTACGCCGACATCCTGCAAATCGGCGCCCGCAACGCGCAAAACTATGCGCTCATCACCGCCTCCGCCAAAACCGGCCGGCCCATCCTGCTTAAGCGCGGCCTCAGCATGCGCATGGAGGAGTGGCTGCTGGCGGCCGAGTACGTGCTGGCGGCGGGCAACCCCAATGTCATCCTGTGCGAGCGCGGCATCCGCACCTTCGAGACGTACACACGCAACACGCTGGATCTCGGCGCCGTGGCGATAGTGAAGAACGAATCGCACCTGCCCATCGTCGTCGATCCCAGCCAGGGCTGCGGCCGCGCCGACATGGTGGTGGAGTTGTGCAAGGCGGCTGCCGCGCTGAATGCGGATGGCCTTCTGGTAGAAGTACATCCGAATCCCGCCGAGGCCTGGAGCGACGGTCAGCAACAGGTCGATCTCATCCGCTACAGCCAGCTTGTGGAGGCGCTCAAGCCCTTCATCGCCGCCGTCGGGCGCCCGCCGACGGGAGCCGTGGCGACTGTCTCGCCCACGCGACAAGCCATTACCGCGCAGGCGCTTGGGTAGACTTAGACAGATACCAGGCGCCGCCGCAATGAGAGCGCTGGCAAGATACCGCCAGGCACCCGCCGATCGCCTGCTTTACTTTCCGGTACACTTCTCATTCGCCACTTTTCCTTCTCCTTTTTCCTTCCATCCGCCTTCAATGACCCTCCCCGGACAAACCGCTCCTACCGCACCGCGTATGTCAGTTCAGCCCAGGCAAAAAATCCTCATCATCGACGATGAGCACGATGTCCACCACGCCTTTCGGCGCCTTTTACATGCCGAGCCCCTGGAGATTCTCGCAGCGGACTCCGGCGAGGAAGGCATCAAGGCGGCCCGTAAGCATAGTCCGGACCTCATCGTCATGGACATCCGCATGGGCACGCAGAACGGCCTGGAGACGCTGAAGGAGCTGCGCGCCATTAATCCGCGGCAGACGATCATCATGATGACCGCCTACGGCACGTCGCAGACGGCCATTGAGGCGATCAAACTGGGCGCGTACGACTACGTGCTCAAGCCCTTCGATATCCCTCGCCTCAAGCAGCTGCTGCACGACGCGCTGGAAGCGGCGCGCGCCTCGCACGAGCCGGCCGCGGCGCCTGTGAAGCTGCACGTGGAGGAGGGGCGCCAGGCCATCGTAGGCAACGCGCCGGCGATGCAACAGGTGTATAAGCTTATCGGCCAGGTCGCCAGCACCTCCGCCACCGTGCTGATTACCGGCGAGAGCGGCACGGGCAAGGAGCTGGTGGCGCGCGCGATTTACCAGAACGGCCCGCGCAGTAACAAAACGTTCATCGCTGTCAACTGCGCCGCCATCCCCGAAAACCTGCTGGAGAGCGAGCTGTTTGGCCACGAAAAAGGCGCGTTTACCGGCGCCCTGTCGCAGCGCGTCGGCAAGTTTGAGCAGTGCGACGGCGGCACCCTTTTCCTCGACGAAATTGGCGATATGCCGCTGACAACGCAGGCCAAAATCCTTCGCGTGCTGCAGGACGGCGAGATCTCCCGCGTGGGCGGCAACACCAGCACCAAGTGCGACGTACGGATCATCGCGGCCACCAACAAGGACATGTGGACCTCCGTGCAGCGCAAGGAGTTCCGCGAGGATCTGTTCTACCGCCTCAACGTCGTGCGCATCCCCCTGCCCCCGCTGCGCGATCGCCTGACGGACGTTCCGCTGCTGGTCCAGTATTTCATCAACAAAATCCGGCAAAAGCAGATTGGCGCTCCAACGTCCTTTAGCGAGGAAGCGATGGCCTGCATGTGCCGATACCCGTGGCCCGGCAACGTGCGCGAGCTGGAAAACAGCGTGCAGCGCGCCATGGTTCTCGCGGTCGGGCCCGTATGCCAGGTCAACAATTTGCCTACGGAGATCGGCCAGTGGGGCAAACTCGCGGCCGGCTCGCCCATCCTCAACCCGGCCCCGGCGGCGGGCACGGCCGGCACCGTCGCTGCCGGCGGCACGGCGCTGCCGGGCTATCCCACAGCCGTGGTGTATCCCGACGGCACGCATGGAGTCATTTCCCCGGCGGAAGCAACCGCGCCAGGCACCAGCGGCACCGGCGTGGCGGGGCTGGCCGGCAGCCACATCCTCGCCAGCATATCCCCTTCCCCCACAGCGGTTTCCGTAAGCACAACCGACGCGAACGGGCACAAGGGCCATCCCCCGCACATCCCCACGGAGAAGCAGACGTTCCAGCGCGCCATTGACGTGCTTTTTGATCACGCCCGCAGCGACCCCGATCTCGCCCTGCTCCCCGCCGCCGAGCGCGAACTGATCGTCCGCGCCCTTGCCGAAACCGAAGGCAACCAGGTAAAGGCCGCCAAACTGCTGGGCATCACCCGCGCCACCCTGCGCAAGCGCGTGGATAAATTCGGGATCCAGAAGCGCCTGGCGATTGATTAGAGGCCGGCGACATTGACTCAAGAAGGGGAGTTTTACCGCGGAAAGCAAGCGAAAATAGGACCCGAAGGGGGTGAGGGGAGAAAGGGGAGGAGATACTTTTGGGCAGGGGTATTGGCAAGATAGCAATCACCCGGTTTCTCCTCTCCGATGGCTATTCGTGAAATTCGTACGACTCGTAGTTTAGAATCTCAGCCCCTTTCTCCCCTCACCCCTTTCGGGTTCCCACATTCTCCCCTTTCCGCGGTAAAACTCCCCCCGCTCCCCAAGCGCTATTGTCCCGCTAAGGGGGATATAAGCCTCTAAGCAGGGGATAAAGGGGGGAACGTAAGAAATGTTGAACATCGTGGAAGCAACTCTTGGCGAAACTTTCCGCCCTTGGCGATGTTATCGGAAGGTCCGTAGGTCCAAGGCAGATAGTATCGCCAAGGACGGAAAGTTTCGCCAAGGGGATGCAGCGGAAATGTCGACAGCCTCTAATCCCCGCGCACGGCGCGCACCAGGTGCTCCACGTAGCGGCGGGAGTCGGCGGAGTCGAGCAGGTCGGCCTGCGGCGCTTTGACGAAGATGAGGCTGGTGCCGACGGCCACGATAAACGCGTTACGCCCGTAGCCTTCGGTCAGGTCGCCGATCTGGTACGGGGCAGGCCGGTTTCGCGCATTGCTGACGGTAATGAGGGAGCGGCACTCATCCAGGCGGGATTGCATCGTCGCGGCATCGCCGCACAGCTCCACGGTAAGGTACAGCTGCTCAGCCCCCGAGGGCGCGCGCACCACGTACTCCAGCCGGTTCCCGCGCTCGCGCACGCGCCGGCTCATGCGCTCCTGAAAAAAGGCGCGCGCGCTTTCGACTCGGGCATCCCCTGTATTGCTTGGCGCGGCGGATGCCGTCACGGGCGCCAGCGAAAGTAGGAAGGCAGCCGTCGCCAGCACAATCGTAACGGAACGCGCAATCGAAACAGCCCCGCCCCCGCCAAAGCCGCGGAATTCCGGTGCGATCTCAAAACGCGTCGCCATTCTGATAGTATAACGCGTCGCGCGGAAGAATCTTACGAGAGTTACGCAAAAAGTGCGCTTTCTGGCTCCACTACCGACGGCTACCGCGATACCGTGAGCTGAAACGCTTCCACAGCCAGCGGCGGCGGAGGCTGCGATCGGAGTGGGCGCTCAGTTTATCGTCGTCGCCCTCGGTTATCAGGGAGCGGACTTTGCGGCGGCACCGGCGGTGCTCGCTGGCTTTCACGCGCCTACGCATCAGTTCCTCCCGGCGGTCGCGGCAGTTCAGCCAGGTGGCAACGGGACTTTCCTCAAAAATCTGGCATCCACACTGCCAGCAGCAGAATTTGACAAATAGTGCCTTACCCTTCGCCAGGGCATCTTCCACCGCCGCTTTGGATTTGAGGTAGCCGCGTCTACGGACGTACTTGTCGCCGTAGTCCTCCTTCACCTGTTCCGCACTGGTCAGGGGCGCGATGCAAGAGCGGACGCAGTTTTTGCGCATTTTGCGAATCACCTTTTCTACGCTCACAGGCAAAGGGTAGACACGTTATCATTCGCAATCAAGAATGATATCAAGTTGCCAGTTCAAAGGATCCGCACGCGCCGTCATCCTTTCGGGGCAATCCGCGGCCCGCGGCGCACAATCCAGCCATGTTTGTACTATCTACGTGACTTTGCCATTGCGTTCCGGGCGCGGCGCTTTCATTGTGTCCGTTCACCTTCGGATGAGCACGACATTGCTATACGCCGTGAGAGCGATTTTGGCTGCATGCCGGGCCGTGGGGCTCACTCGTGCCGATGTCGCGCACGCGGCGCGGCGGTCCCTCCTCCCGTGCTGCGCCTGCTTCCTTGTACTTCTCGTTGCGCTCGCTGGCGCCTCGACGGCGTTCGCGCAGGCCCCCTCCCCGGCGGCGGTGGCGGCTTTGGAGAAGCAGGCGGCGGAGTACTACTCGCAACGCGCGTTTACGCAGGCGGCGGCGGCGTGGCAACAGCTGCTGGCGGCGGAGGCCCCCTCCCCGGGCTCCCCACGGCAGCGCGAGCTTGTTTACCGCGTCAACGACGCCATGTGGCGCTCGCGATCCGCCAGCGCGGGCAGCCCCGGCGGTGAGCTGGCGCCGTATCTGCAGGCGCTGCGCGATTTGCGCCGGCAGGACTCCGCGGACCGCTGGGCGGCGCTTGCCTCGGAAAGCCTGGGCGACCACGACCTGGCCATTGCCCCACAGCCCGATGTCGACGGCGCGCTTTCCTTCTACGGCGATGCGCTGGAAACCTGGGCCGCGCTGGATGCCGGCGACGAAACGCGCCAGCAGTTTTTGCGCGTGTTGCTTAAGCCCTATGCGGTCGATCCCGAGCGCCTTTTGCCGGTGTGGAGCCTCAGCCCCAGCCTGCTGGACAAAGCGCTTTCGCTCTCGCTCACCCCCTCGGAAGGCGCTCAGGTGCGTCTGCTGCTGGCACTTAGCCTTATGCACAAGGCGGAGCCCGCCGTGCCCGCCACCTGGGCGCGCATTACGGAGAATCTCTCCTCCCTGCTGGCCACCCGTGTGGAGGGCCCATGGCTGGACGACGCGCTGATGCTGGCCGCTCGCTGGACGGAGCAATTCGGCACGCTGGAGCCCGACCCCGAGAGCCCCGGCGCTTTTGTGCCCGCGCCCGATCTGCCCGGCGCATTGCCCTATTTCCGCCGGGTGGCGGACAGCTACACGCGCGATAGCAGCAAGTTCCACGACGCCGCCCGAGCGGCCATTGGGGAGATCACCACGCAAACGCTTACCGTTACCTCCACGCGGCAAGTGCTGCCGGAGATGCGGGTGCCTTACACCATTGCCGTGGCCAACGTCGGCGAGATCGAAGTGTCGATAAGCAAGTTTGACCTGGCTAAAGGCTTTCAGCCCGATGGCACGCTGGACTCCCGCAACGCGCCGCGGCTGTGGACCGACGAGGGGATGGGTCCGCTGGTGCGCAGCTGGAAGCTCTCCCCCGGCAAAGGCCGCAAGTATTATCGCGAGACACTGGAGCTGAGCACGGAGCCGCTGCCCCCGGGCGCCTACTGGCTGCAGGTGGTGTCCGGCAACTTTCACGACGCGACGCTGCTGATTGTAAGCCGTGGCGTAGTGCAGTTTGTGGAGACGGACGGCAAGGTGACGGCGTGGGTGCTGGATTCCGCCACCGGCCTTCCGTTCCCCAGCGCGCGCGTTACCCTTTACTGCATCAAAAGCACCATGGGCACGCAGGCGCGCAAGGCCCGCATGGAGAAGATTACGCCGCAAACCACCCTCTCCAACCTGGACGGCCTGGCTGTGTTTACCCCGGAGTGGCCCGCCAGCCCCGCACTGCCCGCCGGCAGTCGGCAGCCCTTTCAGGCGCTGGCGGACAGCGGAACGCAGGAAAGTACCGCCTACGCGGTGGTGGCCATGCTGGGGGACAGCCCCGCGGTGGCGTGCAGCCTTTACTCGCGCGCGCCCGGCGCGGGCCCCGGCGGGCGGGGTAAGAGCACCAGCGCGGCCTCGGCCTCCTCCACCGCGGCAACGGCCCCGGGCGAACTGCGCATTTGCGCGATGACCGACAGCCCGGCCTACCGCCCCACGGATACGCTGAATTTTCGCGTGGTGTGCCGCGAGTTCTCCGCCTCGCATGGGTTGCGGACGCCGGCCGGATTGTCGGTGGATGTCTCGATTCTGGACCCGAACTCCGTGGCTGTGCTGAAAAAAAGTTACTCCCTCAACGAGTTTGGCAGCCTGGCGGACTCCCTGCCGCTGAGTGAGGATATGGCGCGGGGGCAGTACGTGATCAAAGTCTCGCGCTCCGAAGGGGCCGGCGCGATTGACGAGGCGCAATCCGGCAACCTGTTTGCTATGGAGGACGTGCGCAGCCCCGAGTACAAGCTGGAGATTCTGCCGCCACAGCGGGATGACGGCACGCTGGCCCCAGCCGCTCCCGGCAGCCGCCTCCATCCGCGCGTGCGCGTGAGCTACGCCAACGGTGGCCCTGTAGCGGAGGCCCGCGTGGACTATCGCGCGAGGCTGGAGGGGCTGAGCGTTGACAACCCGTTTGCGGATCCCGCCGCCAAAGCGTGGTTTACCGCCAGCGAATCCCGGAGCGGCGTGCCCGGGGAAGGCGATAGCAGCCGGATCGAAATCCCCGTGCTGGCGGCCGAAAGCGGCGGGCGCGATGCCTGGGCCGGCCTGTACGACGTCCTGGCCATGGGCAGCGCCACCACCGACACGCGCGGCGAACTCGTGCTGGACATCCCTGTGCCGGAGAGCGTTGTGCTGGCCGGGCTTAACCTTAGCGCCAGTGTTATGGATCCCAGCCGGCGCCAGTTACAGGGTACTGTGCTTATCCCCGTTACGCGCCGGCCGTTTTTGATGACCGCGCAGGCCCGCTCGCGGATTGTCTCGCAGGGCGAGACGGTGGATGTGGACGTGGCGGCGATGGAAGTCTCCGGCGTGGAAGGGCGGCACGCGCCGACCGCCGCCAGCGCGGTGGCCATCGTCACGCGCGACCGCTTTGTGCGCCGCGTGCAATACAACCGTCGCACCGGGGCGGAGCGCCTGCTATTTCAGGGCTACGAGGCCGTCGAGGTGCTGCGCCAGCCCGTCTCCGTGCCCGCAAGCGGCCGCACCACACTAAGCTTTGCCGCACCGGGTGACGGCTATTACCGCGTCTACCTGGTTTCCGATCGCATTGCACGGGAGTTCCCCTCGCCGACTGCTGCCGCCCCCGGCGCGCCCGCAGCCGCACCAGCCACGACGGCGGGCACAGGCAATGGCGGGGCGCGCAGGCCCGGCTCTGCTTCGGCAGTACCTGCGGCATCGCCCGGCGGCGGCGACGCAACCTCCGCGCCGGCAGGCACTTCCGGCCGCGGCGAAGCGGCCGGGCCGCGCAGGAATCTCGCACAGCTTCGCGCGTCGGAGTACTATGCCCGAGCCACATTCTTCTCCGCCACCGCACGCACGCGGGATACCGGCTACCGCGCCGCGCCGCTGGAGATCCATAAGGACAAGACGGTGTACAAGCCGGGCGATACGGCGCGTCTGCTCATCATCCCCGCGTCGGAAACGGGCGGCATTGTGTGGCTGAGCGTTCGCGGGCGAACGCAAATCTACTCGCAGGTGCTGCGCATTGAGGGCGCCGCGCGGCGCATCGATATCCCCGTTACGGAGGACTGGCAGCCCAACGTGCGCTTCATGGCCCGCTACCTCAGCGGCCGGCTGATGGAAACGCGCGCCGCTACCGCCCTGGTGCCCTTTGATGACCGCGACCTGCAGGTTACCGTTACGCACGAACAGCCAGCCCCCCGGCCTGGCGAGAAGGCGCGCGTTTCGTTGGACGTGCGGGACTCCCGCGGCCGCCCGGCGCGCGCGGAAGTCTCTGTGGGCGTCGTGGATACGTCGGTATTTGAGGTGGCCCTGCCCCAGCCGCCACCCGGCACGGCGTTTCTGGATCCCAACCTCTTCTCCGGCCGCGATTCTGTCGCGGAAATCATTCCGCAACAACAGGATACAGGGGAAGAAGCGTCCTTCCCGCCCGCGGATACCGAAGAAATAGTGCGCACCGACCTCCCCGGCGGCAATGCTACGGTCGAAGTCGACTCACCCGCCACCGCTTACGACTCCGAAAGCGCCGCCCCGGCCACCGTCCTGCGCGGCCGCAGCCTGCGCGCCCCCGCCCCGCCGCCTTCCATCACACCGGATCAGGAGCCTCGCCGCGCGCCTTCCCCCGGCAGCACGCCGGCGCCCGCCGTACCCATACCGGGCGGCGAGCGCCCCACGATATCCGTGCGCAACCGCTACAAGATTTCGCCCTTCTGGAATCCCGCCGTCATTACAGACGAGCGCGGTTTGGGCACGGTGGAGTTTACCTGGCCCGAGAACCTGGCCGACTGGCAGGTAACCGCCAGTGCCGTTACCAGCGGCCAGGAGTACGGCGAGGGCCAGTCGCGCGTGCGCACCAGCCTGCCGGCCACCATACGGCTCAAAATGCCGCGGTTTGTGGTGGAGGGCGACAAGCTGAGCATCTTCACCATCGTCCACAACCTTACCAAAGCGGCCGCCTCCTTTACGGTGGACATCATCACCTCGCCGGAGCTCTCGCGACTGAGCCAGCCCGGCACCGCCTTGTCGCTGGAGGCCAACAGCTTCGCTACCTCCGGCATGCCGTTTGAGGTACGCGCGCGCGGCGGCAAAGCCACCGTTACCGCCACGCTCCTGCGCTCCGACGGGGAAGGGGACTCCGCCCGGCAGGAGCTTCCCATTGTGGAGTATGGCACGGACCGCGAAGTCGCGACATCCTTTGCCGTGGAGGCCGGCACGCGGGAGCGCAAGGGCGAGCGCTGGGTGGACATCCACCTCAACATGCCCGATATCCGCGATCGCTCCGGCCTGATGCTGGACATCCAGCTCACCCCCTCCCTGGCCAGCACCGTGCTGGACGCCCTGCCCTACCTGGCGCACTTTCCCTACAGCTGCACGGAGCAAACGCTGGACCGCTTTCTGCCCGCCGCCGTGGCCGCCCAGACACTGCGCGAGCTAAAGCTGGAGCCCAGCGCCATCGCCGGGCGCATCTCCGGCCGGGATAAGGACATCACCCAGTTTCCCGGCGGCCTGCGCCTGCGCCGCGGCAATACAAACACGCTGGACGACATGGTGCGCCGCGGCAATGAGCAATTGGCCGAGAGCCAGAATCCCAACGGCGGCTGGGGCTGGTGGAAGGGCTCGCCCTCCAGCGATTTCGTCACCGCCCACGTGCTGCAGGGCCTGGCCGCCGCCACCCGCGCGTCCCTAACCGTGGACGCCGAGGTGAGCGCCCGCGCCGCCAACTACCTCAAATCGCGCCTGGCGATGTACGAGAACAACCCGGAAATGCTGGCCTGGATGCTCTACGCCCTCGCCGTCTCCGACACCAGCTGGACGCAAATGTGCGACAGCGCCGGCGACAAAGCCTGGGCCGAGCGCGACAAACTGAGCAGCTGCGGCCGCGCCCTCCTCGCCCTCACCTTTTACCACCGCCAGCTGGAGCAGCAGCAATACAGTGAGTACGCCATCCACCTGGTGCGCAGCCTGGAGGCCGGCGCCCACGCGGAGCGCTCCACCGCTGTGGCCGCGCCCGGCGGGCCCGGTGGAAGCCGTGTCGCCGCCAACGTTCAGCTGCCGCCGGATATGTGCTACTGGGGCCGCGACATGCACACCACGCCCGCCCCCGGCGGCGCCCCGTCCGCCACCACCGCGCCCCTGTGGGCCGACGGCCCCGTGGAGGCGACCAGCTACGTACTGCGTGCCATGCTGGCTGTCGATCCCCAAAACCCGCGCATCGACATGGCCGCGCGCTGGCTTACCAACCACCGCACCGGCCCGCGCTGGACGAACACGCGCGACACATCCGCCGCCGTAATGGCGCTGCTGGACTACCTGCGCGCCCGCGAGCCCGCCACTACCGACTTCACCGCCGAACTGCTCATCAACGGCCAGCCCATCCAGCAGCTCTCCTGCACGTCGGACCAGGTGCTGGGCTCCCTCACCGTAACGGTGCCGGAGAGCCAGCTGAAGCCGGGCAATAACCCGATCCAGATCCGCATGTCCGGCCGCGGCACCCTCTACACCTCCGCCCGTCTGCGCTACACCAGCCGCGAGCGGCCCATCGCCGCAACCATCTCCCCCGCACCGCCTTACGGCGTGCACAGCGCCTCGCCCGTGGGCAGCGCCACCACATCCTCCACACCATCGCCGGGGACGGGGACGACGCCCGCAAACCCGGTGGGCACCGCTGCCACCGCACCCGGCGCACAACTCCCCGTGCTCAGCATCCGCCGCGAGTACTACCGGGAACGCGCCGTGCCCCTGCTGCTGCGCGGCAGCCGCGTGGAGCGCGAGCCTCTGAAGGAAGGCGAACAGCTGGCGCCCGGCGAGAACCTGCTGGTGCGTCTGCTGATCGAGAACCGCAGCCCGCTGGAGTACCTGATGATCGAAGACCGCAAACCCGCCGGCTGCGAGCCCTTCGGCATCCCCGCCGGCGGCTACATCGACGCACGCACGCAAAACGCCGCCGGAGCCTTCCCCGCCCCCAGCGCCCTGGACCTGAACAGCCGCGCCACCCAGGTGCGCACGGAACTCCGCCCCCAGTGGATCGCCCTGTTCCTCGCCACCCTCCCCGCCGGCCGCCACGAAATCACCTACCACCTCCGCGCCGAAACCCCCGGCGAGTTCCACGCCCTCCCCGCCACCGCGCAATGTATGTACCTCCCCGCGATAAGAGCCACCTCCGCCGAACACCTTGTGCGCGTGGGGGATGCGAAGCGGTAGGACGAGGTAAGGACAGGACGTCGTGGTAAAAAACCAGGGCTTCCGCCCCCCATCCCCGTGCTGCCACCATCACTACAGCTCAGCTCTCCTGAAGCCTATGTGCTGTCGCTACGCAACATAGGCAGACTGGGCAAGGACGAGACGTTCTCAGACTGGATGGCTCTGATTGGCGATCCCCATACAGACGCTGGCCTGAAACCCTCCCTGTTCTTCCAGGCGCTCTATCGTCATCAGCAGGGACTCACGGGCGAAGAGATTGTACGGGCGCTGGCTTCGTTCAGGGGGGAGATTGACGTCAAGTACGATGGCATGGTCATGGGTCCCACCCTTTTCGATCTCGATTTCTACGACTGTTTCATCACCTTTTACACGGGAAGTTCGGGACACTATCGGGCATCGCTGGACGTCCTTCTCCTGGATGATCCTTTCCCCGTCATGGATTGCTTCCACGCACTGCGTAAGGGCGCGTCGGCGGATGTCCCGCGCATCCATGTCAAAAAGCTTGCCCTGTTTGAGGAATTTGCGGATGGCACCATCTATTACTGGCAGAAAGGATCGCTGTTTCCCAGGGACGCCTACCACAAGCGCCTTTATGGAAACAGCATCCTCGGTTTCCTTACTGGCAAGATTCGCATGCTTTACCCGCCGTATTGAATGCCGGACCCTTTCGCGTCATCCCAGCTCTGCCGCAATCTCTTTCCAGCCGATGATGCGGGCCAGATCGGCGGGGGTGTGGCCGGCGGGGGTTTTGGCCGCGCGATCGGCGCCGACCTCCAGCAGCAGGCGAACGATGGCGAGGTTGCCGGCGAGGGCCTCGCGGTGCAGCGTGGTCAGGCCGCTTTCGTCGGGCGCAAGGCAATCGTCGCGGTGGGTGTGGATCATCTCTTTTATTTTGTCGATGGAGTTGATGCACATGGGGTGGTCTCGAAAACCGGCCGGCGCCGTTACTGAGGCCGGCGGCACAACGGCGGGCTCTTTCTTCTTGAGCCACGAGCCCAGGCCGGCGAATAATCCTCCGCCAGGCTTCTCGATGGGGAGCGGTGCGATGACTTCGCTAAGCTCCACGCGAATATCCGCAGGGTCGCCGAAGTCCAGCCCCCACATCTTGTCATGCTCGGCCATGCTCCTGGGGCTCATGCGGGAGCGCAGCAGGTTGACGGTGTAGGCGCCGAACGCGCGGTCGTCGGCGGTGTAGATCCAGTCGGAGATATTCTCCATATCGCCGCAAACCTCGTCGCCCTCGCTGTAGTCCTCCAGATTGTTGGGATCGTTTAGCAAGGTGCCGGACAGCGTTTCGCCGTCGAACTCCACGTCAGTCACCCACATGTGTTCGGTCGTGGGATCTTCCTCGTCGGCGTCCGCTTCGTCGATGAACGGCAGCTTTACCGCCGTCATACCCAGGGCCGGGATAATGCGCCGCCGCTCCCAGTATACCTCGCGCCAGAAGAAGCGGAACGTCTCCCGCGCCCGCTCGAAAGCCTGATTCATCTCCGGATCGCCGGAGGGTGCCTGATAAACTTTGCTCATAGTAAGATTTGGCAGAGGCGCGCAGAAAACGTGTATCCATACTGTCCTACACGTGATTCGCTCGCAGCACCGTTGCTATCACTTCTATCAGCTTCTCCGCAACTCTGCAATTGCAATTCACGGAGCAAGGCGCACTGCGGCAAGAAAAAAGGGACGCAATAGCCGCTCCGGATTTTCCGGAGGCGAGTTATTGCGTCCCTGCACGCGGCAATGGGGAGTTGTGGACCGATTACTTGATCTTCAGCGTTTCCTTGATCTCGTCGAGGGTGCCGGCGCTGCCGAGCTTCTCGTTCTTGGCGGCGATGAACTTGGCGTACTCGTCCATGAAGATGATGCCGGGGGGGCGGAAGTCGAACTGGCCGGGGTTATCGCGGAAGTACTCGCGGTGAACGCGGGTCCAGACGAGGCGGCCGTCGGTGTCGATGTTGACCTTGGTGACGCCGAGTTTGGCGGCAGGGAGATACTCGTTCTCGTCGACGCCGCAGGCGCTCGGGTCGAGCGTGCCGCCGGCGGCGTTGATGCGCAGCACTTCCTCCTTCGGCACGCTGGAGGAGCCGTGCATGACGATGGGGAGGCCGGGGGAGAGCTCCTTGATCTTCTCGATGACATTGAAGTGGAGCGACTGGCGGCCTTTGAACTTGTAGGCGCCGTGGCTGGTGCCGATGGCGGCGGCCAGGGAGTCGCAGCCGGACTGCTTCACAAACTCGACGGCCTCAACGGGATCGGTCAGGCACGCGTTCTTTTCGTCCACCTGGATGTCTTCTTCGACGCCGCCCAGCATGCCGATCTCGGCTTCGACGCTGAGCCCTTTGGCGTGGGCGCGGTCCACAACGCGTTTGGTGATGGCGACGTTTTCCTCAAACGGATCGTGCGAGGCGTCGATCATGACGGAGGAGTAGAAGCCGGAGTCGATACAGTCGTAACAGGTCGCCTCGTCGCCGTGATCGAGATGCACCGCGAAGACCGCCTCGGGGAAGATCTCCGATGCGGCGCGGATCATGGCTTCCATCATCCGCTTGTCGGAGTATTTGCGGGCGCCCTTGCTGATCTGGATAATAAACGGGGCCTTGGACATGATGCAGCCCCGGAACAGACCCATGATCTGCTCGGCATTATTGATGTTGTAGGCGCCAATGGCAAACTTGCCATACGCGATTTTGAAGAGGTCGGATGTGGTGACGATCATTCGGTTCTCGTTTGCGTTGCGGGCCGGCCGGGATTGGTGCGGGCGGCCCAGTTGAGGTGCTGAATCTGATGCTGATGACTGCCAGTGGTGACAATGCTACGCGTCTTTCCTGCGGGAAAAAAGCGCGGAATTGTCAAGGTGAGGTTAAAATGGTGAACAGCGGGGACGCTGGCGCAAAGGTGCTCGTAAAGCTCATTGCGTGCCACTTTTGGGCTCCCACACCGTTATGCACTCAATTTGTGCGGTGCGCGGGAACATATCGACGGGCTGGACGACGCGCAAGGTGTAATCCTGGGCGATTTTTGCCGCGTCGCGCGCCAGCGTGGCCGGGTTGCAGGAGATGTAGATGATGCCGGCGAAGCCGAAGCGCAGGATGTTGGCCAGCGCCTGCGGGGAGACGCCTTCGCGGGGCGGATCGAGCAAGAGGAGTGTCTCGGCTGGGATGAGACGCGGCGGAGGGGTGGCGGCATTTGCCTCCGCTCCCTCGGCGGTAGTTAGTGGAACTGATGCGGCGACAGCCCGGGTATCAGCGCCGTTGCTGCCCAGCAAGGGGCCCGCAACATCTTCCACGGAGCCCTCGCAGAGGGTGACGCCGGGGATTTTCTTGCGAACGGCGTCGCGCACCAGCCGTTCGTCCTGCTCCACGGCCCATATGTGCTGGAAGCGGCCCAGCGCGGCCAGCTTCTCTGTAAAAAAGCCACCGCCGCTGTATAATTCGAGGCAGAGGCGTGGCGCCGGTGTATCGGCGGTTCCGGCCGGCAGCAGGGCCACCACCTCGTCGCAAAAGCGATCGAGCAGCAGCTGGTTGGCCTGGTGAAACGCGCTGCGCGGGATGTCCGCGGCGCGCAGGGAGTAGTGGCCGCCCTGGGGGTGGCGCTTGCGCAGGGCGGTAAGCTGGGCGTTGACCTCGGGCGTGGCAATCAGGCACTTGTCGATATCGATAAGGCGCCGGCCATCGGCGGAGCGGAAACCGACGTGGCCGCCCTCGGCGTGCACGGTAATGCGGTTGCGGTACTCGTAAGCGCTGGGGCTGGGGATGATGTCGCGAACGTGCACCTCGGCCTCGGGCAGGCGGGCAATGCGGACAAAAGCCTCGCGCACCTGCCGGGTCTTCAGCCGCAGCTCCTCCTCGTAGGTAATGTGCTGGTACTGGCAGCCGCCGCATCGCGTATAGTACTGGCATGCAGGCACTTCGCGCGCCAGCGATGGGGTGATGACGCGGATGCCGGCCGTCCCGCCCGCGCGTGCATGCCGCGCGTGCACCTCCGTCACCTTCGCCTCTACGGTATCCCCCACGGCCGTGTAGGGGATAAACACAACGCGCCCATCCACCCGCCCCAGCCCGTCGCCGCCAAACGCCACGCTGGAGACATCCACGCGGATTGTGGAGCCGTAACGCATTGCACCGGAGGGAGATGGGGAGCTGGGTCGGGACATTGGGCAGTCGATATAGTGGGCAGCGCCGGCAATAAAGCCAGCCCTTCCCCCCTCTGCCCTTGGTCCCCCTTTGTGCTCCTTCGCGTGATAAAATCCGCCCACCCACCTGGCTAAGTCAGGGCTTGGTACGATCACGAAGGACCCATTCAGATTATTTTCGCGCGAAGGGGGACAAAGGGAGACAAAGGGCAGAGGGGGAGGGATTCTTTACGGAGAACTCGAAATCTCTAGATAACGCCGGCCTTCTTCAGGTCGTCGTTCATCTCGTCGACTTCTTCCTTCAGGTCGTCGTACTCCTCCTGGGCGGCGGGGAGAAGCTCCTTGAGCGCGGCCAGGTGCTTCTCGGCAAGGGCCTTGTACTCAAGCACTTTCGTGTTATCCTTGGCCTTGTAGGCTTTTTCCGCAAGTTCAACGTAAGCTTCGCCGATATATTCATGAGCGGGGGCAAGCTTGGGATTCAGCTTCAGCGCCGTGGTGTAGCTGGCAATGGCGTCGTCCCACTTCTTTTGCTTGCGCAGGCAGTAGCCCAGGTTGCTGTGGGCCTCGGCATAGCTCGGGTCGGCCTTCACGATATCGGCGTACCTGGCGGCGGCCTCGGCATACTTCTCCTTCTTTTGCAGGGCCAACGCCTCCGCAAACTGGGAGGCTGTGTTGGCCTTGGCAGGGGCGGGATCAGGATCGGTCGGCGCCGCGTGGGCGACACCGGAAAATGCTGCGACACAAAGGGATGCAGCAACAAGCAGGGCGTATTTCTTGATCATGGAATGCGAATGAGCATGGCTTTAAACAAAAACGGCGACAAATCCTGCGAGCCAAACGTGCTTCCAGAGAAGCACCGCCGCCGTGCAGAAGCAAGCGCGCAGTGGCGCGGCGCCCCATTCCACCGGCGAAATTTTGCTCTCGGGATGCGCTGGACGCCGCCCCCGGGCGGATGTAGCCTCAGTGTCGCACTACTCTCCACGCTTTTTCCCGCTTTTTCCTTTCTAAAAGTGATCTGTTGTGAATGAATTGGTTCACGTCCATTACCTATGACAACCGTGCCCCCTTCTCAAATGGCCCAATCCGAGGCGGAAACGGAAGCCACCCCCAATGCGCCCGACGCGCCACAGGCTGACCCCACGCCCGCCCCGCCGCCATTTCAACCCGACGAGGAAGAAGACCCCTCTCCGGGCGACCGCCCCGCCGCCACCAGGCGCACGCCCCGCCGCCGGGAGCACCGCACCCTGCGTGCGCGCATCAGCTCGGCCATCATCTTCGTAGGCGTTATCGTTACCGTGGTAGCCGTCTTTGTGTCGTACTACAGCGCGCAGTCGGCCATAGGCAGCGCCTCCTTCGACCAGCTCTCCAGCGTGCGCGTTCTGCTAAAGGACAGCGTGGAAAACTACTTTACGCACGTGCGCAACGACCTCGCCACGCAGGCGCAGTCGATGACCACCATCGCCGCACTGGAGCAGTTTACCGCTGCACGCCGCAATCTTACGCAAGACCTTTCCGGACAAGGCTTTACGCTGGACGACACCAGGATGCGTCCCATCCGCGAGAAGCTGCGCGCCTACTACAACAACGTGCTGCTGGAGAACCTGAAACGCGCCGGCCAGGTCCCCGGCTCGGCCGACTCCTACCTCATCCGCGGCGATGACGGCATGGTGCTGCAGTACATCTACACCGTCGCCAACCCGGCCACCGTCGGCAGCAAGGACGAATCGTCGCTTGCCCTCAACATCCGCTCCTACCCGGAGGCCGGCGACAGCGAGCTGCGATTCGCCATCTCCGGCACCACCTACGTGCAAACGCACGATCGCTTTCACCCAATGTTCCAGGACATCCGCCGCCGCATGGGGTACTACGACATCTTCCTGGTAGATGAGCAAGGCAACGTCGTCTACACCAACATGAAGGAGCTGGACTTTCAGGGCAACCTGCTGGACGGCGGCAGTGACGCCAACACGGGGCTGGGCATCGCCTACCGGGCCTCCCGCACCGCCGGGCTGGACAGTAAAGCGGCCGATCGCCTGCGCCTGACCGATATGGCGCCCTACGCCAAAAGCTACAATGCGCCCGCCATGTTTGCGGCCGCGCCCGTCTACAGCTCCGGCAAGCGCATCGGGGCTATTATCGTCCAGCTACCTGTCGATTACATCAACAACCTCGTCACCTTCCTTGGTCGCGAAAAGGACATCAAGCTGGGTGGCAGCGGCGAAGCCTACCTGGTAGGCCAGGACGGCAAACTGCGCACCAACAGCCGCAACCCCAAAGCCCCCGGCAAAGCCATCCGCCACTACATGTCCGCCGACGGCCGCACCGTCGTGGATACCAGCATCGGCGCGCAGGAAGTCAACACCCGCGCCACCAGCAGCGCACTGGCCGGCCAAAGCGGCGACGACGTCTACGCGAACTACCTGAATCAGCAGGTGCTGGGCTCCTGGGCACCCATCAGCATCGCCATCGCCTCCACCGCCTCATCAGGCAACAGAGAGGTCCCTCTCCAGTGGTCACTACTTGTGGAGAAAGCGCAGAGCGAAGCGTACAGCCCCGTCTACCAGGCTACGCTCTACATCGCCGCAGCCGGTCTCGCCATCGTTCTCGTAGTGGTAATCATCGCCAGCGTTATCTCCCAGCGCATCGCCGCCCCCATCGTGGCCCTGCGCGAGGCCATGCACCGCGTTACGCAAGGCGATGAATCCGCCCGCGCCCCCGTGTTTGAGAAGGACGAAATCGGCGACCTGGCCACCAGCTTTAATGAGCTCGTCACCGAGCGCAACGCCGTTAAAGACAAGATTGCCGACGAAAACAAGCGCCTCCAGGCCAACATTCAGGAGCTCCTCATGGTCGTGGCCGACGCCTCCGACGGCAACCTGGGCATCCGCGCCAAAGTAACCGAAGGCGCCCTGGGCAACATGGCCGACGCGCTTAACCTGATGCTCGAGAACGTCGGCGGACTGATGGCCAACGCCAAAAAAGCCAGCACGCGCGTGGCCGAAGCCTCCGCAAGCATCTCCAGCGCCAGCCGCGAGTTGGCCGACGGCGCCCAGCAGCAATCCACCAAAATCACCCAAACCACCGACGGCGCCCGCTCCCTCAGCGCCGAATCCGCCCGCGTGCTGGAGACGTGCCGCGAAGCCGCCCAGGCCGCCCGCGAGGCGCAGGCCGCCGCCGAACGCGGCGCCGTTGCCGTGCGCAGCGTCATGGCCGGCATGGCGCGCATTCGCGAGAACACCCAGGGTAACGCACGTAAAATCAAGCGCTTGGGCGAGAGATCCATGGAAATCTCCGGCATTGTACGCTCCATCTCAGACATCTCCGCGCAAACAGACATGCTCGCGCTCAACGCCTCCATCGAGGCGGCCCGGGCCGGCGAACAAGGCAAAGGCTTCACCGTAGTGGCCGACCAGGTGCGCGCCCTGGCGGAGCGCACGAAAGCCGCCACGCTGGAGATCGAGCGCCTCGTGCTCGGCATCCAAAGCGAAACCAGCGAAGCCGTCAGCCAGATGGAAGCGCAGACGCAGGAGGTGGAAGCCGGCTCCGGCAAGGTGGAGCAGGCCGGCGGCGCTCTGGAGGCCATCGTTGCCTCCAGCACGCTATCCTCCAGGCTCGTGGGGCAAATCTCCCAATCCGCCACCGCCCAGGCCACCCGCGCGGAGGAAATGCTGAAAACCGTTGCGACTGTGCAGGATATTACACGCGCCTCGCAGGCCAAAGTGCTGGAGACCCGCAAATCCAGCGAGCAAATGGCCTCCCTGTCTCAGGACCTGACCAAGGAGCTGGCGCAGTTTAACCTGGGCTAGGGGTCCCACACTTCACCACCCGGCCACGCAGCGCACGGTACAAGACCACATGACGGCGTTTACCATCGACGACATACGCGACGTCTTTACCCAGGACATGGAGCGTTTCCTCCGGGAAATCTCCGCATTTCTGGAGAAGGCGATGGTAACCCCGCCCGCCCCGGCAGGCGCCAACACCATCAACACTGCCGAAGCAGATAAAGCCCCCCACGCAGCCCTGGCCCCCCACATCGCCGCCGATCCATCGTCGGCCTGCCTGGCCAACGCCATCCTGCTGGCGCACAGCATGAAGGGCGTGTGCGCCATGGTATCCGCCTGGGGCCTGTGCTGGTGGGCGCAGGACATGGAGCATCTGCTCGACCTTCGCGCCAAAGAAATCTCGCCCAGCTCGCTGCCAGGCTCCGAGCCCCTGCCCGCCGGCAGCCCGGAAGCCTCCACCCCCCTCCCCGGCCAACTACTTCCGCCCATCCCCAGCGGCTACGATGCCGCGGCCGCCATGTCGGTCTACGCCGCCCTGCACGCCCAGGTCCCCGCCTGGCAATGCATGATCCAGCTAAGCCTGGAGGGCAAACTGGCCGAAGCCGAAGCCCTGTACGGCGCCATGCGCGGCGAGCTTACCACCAAAAGCCAGCGCGCCGCCGCGGAGCTTGCCGACGTGCGCAAGATACAGCCGCCCAACCCCTTACCGCTACCCGCGCCCGTCGAGTCCATCCCGACGCCGCCCACCACGCGCATGCCGGCCACCGCCACGCACGTGCCGGGGCGGGTGGGCAACGTCAACGTGGCCACGCCCAACCTCAAGCGTCGCCCGGCCGCCAGCGGCCCGCGATTTGTGCCCGCATCGTCGTCCATGCGCTCCTCCAGCGCGCAGGCATACCCGGGCGCCCCGTCAGCATCCGCCTCCTCCTCCTCAGCGTACGCAAACTCCTCCAGCTCATTTTCTTCGATACCCGAGCGCCCGTCGGTGCCCGGCGCCAAAACCATCCCGCCCAAACCAGTCGCCAAGCGGCCGCCTGCCCCGACACCCGCCGGCATCTCCAGCTCCAGCACAGGCAGCAACATCCCGCCGAACGAGGCCGACTGGGGCGTGCGCTCCGCAAGCACCGCACTGGCTTACGGCTACCCAGCGCCGGCGCCCGTCGCGCCACGCCCCGGCCGGGCTTCGCCGCCGCCCCTCAAATCACGCCCCGGCGCCTCGGGCGCCCTCGCGCTCCCCAAGCCGGCACCCCCTGGTACCGCAACGGGACGTCTCGGTCCGCCCAGCGGTCCCCTCGTTCTCCCGACACGCGGCCAGCCCACCGGCCCCAGGCCGGGGCCCCGGCCCCCCCAACCCCGCATCGCCGAGACCCAATCGCTGCGCCACTCCGTCCGCGTCCCTTCCAGCCGCCCACGCGCCGACCTCACACCCGCGTACTTCGAGAAAACGCGCAACCACCTCGCACGCCTCGACGACGCCATCGGCGACATGCGCACCAGCCCAGCCTCCGCCCACCCCCGCTGGGAAAGCCTGCGCATTGTGCAGGTGCTACAGGAAGCTGCTCTGGCACAAGGACTTGGCGATGTTATCCTGATCCTTCAGCGCGCGGAATCGCTTCTCGATCCTGTTCGCCCCGGCTCCCTGCCCCCAGCCCAGCCGGAAGATCGCAGCCGCCTCCCCCAACAACTCCAGCAGCTCAAAGCGGAGCTTGACGCAGCCTATACCATTGCTGAGCAACAACTTACACCAGACGAGGCGGCAACAACCGAAGCCAGGGAGCCATCCGCTTCGGCAAATCCTGCCGAAACTTCGAGCCCGCCATCCACATCTTCCTCTCTAGCTGATACTTCCGCATCCCTAGGGACACAGCATGTCCCTGATGGCGCACCGCCTTTGATGCCCGCCGCGCCGGCCGACCCCATGCCCGAAGGAACAAGCGCCCCCGAACTGGTCGCCCGCCTCTCGCAAAGCGTTGAGCAACAGAATATTGCAGGCGCATGGAGCCATATCCGATCGCTCGGCGCAATGGCAGCCCAGTCTGGCGAGCGAACGGAAATCGGGACAAGCCTGGAACAAGCCGACATGTTCCTCACTTGGCTCGCACAAACCCGTGCCGGCCAACCCCTTCCGCAAGGCGCTATAGAGTTCCTGCAACTCGCATCGAGCGACCTGAGCGACTACCTTACCCGCCTTCGTACAGACGACGAAGCCCTTTGGCACAAAGACTGGTACACCCCCCTTGCCGCCATCGCGCCTGAACTCACCGGCGAACCGGAAGCGGCCGAGACACCCGAGTCAACAGACCAGGAAATATCGCTTGAAGCCGCCGAAAGCCACAATCCCCTCGCCCCCGTAGCCGCACTGCAAACTCTTTCCCATCAATGGCTTGCGTGCGGCGACACAACAGCGTTGGAGATCGCATGCGACGCTCCCCCGTCCGAATCGGCCGTCGCCACGCTGGAGGCAACCCGCCAGTTCTTTCAGCACCTTTTGCAAATGGCTGCCGCTGAGGGAGAAACGCCGCTAAGCCGCAGTCTGGACAGCGCCGCCTCCTTCTTCAACGGCCTGCCCGACGACCCAGCCTCCCCCGACACCCGAGAGGAACTGGCCCCGCACGCGGCGATGATCGCGCTTTTCCTCCAGACCGCCTACGCCCACCTCTCCGAGTACATCCTTGCCGGCCACGCGCAACGCTCCCCCCACTGGCACTACGACTGGTCCACGCCGCTACGCCTTATGCGCGAGGACTTTGCCGCAGCCGGCGTGCTGGTAGGCGCTGAGCAGACCGAACCTTCAACCCCTTCCGTAACATCCTCCCCCACAACACTTTCGGCGCCGCCAACCGAACTTCCCGCCCCTACTGCCTCCGACGACATTACCGACGACCCCGTTGACGCCGAGCTTGCAGAAGCGTTTGCAACCGACAGCAAGGAGCAGCTCGATATCCTTGAGCACAAAGTACTTGCATGGGAGCGAGGCGAGGACGCCAAAACTTGCCGCGAGGCCTCGTACCGTTGCTTCCACACGCTGAAAGGCGCCGCCAACAGCATCGGCCTGCGCCGCATCGGCAACAGCCTCCATCAAGTGGAAGCCATTCTGGATGAACAGGTTATCGATAATGCCAAGCTCTCCGAGAACGCCTCCCTTTTCACCTTCCTTCTGCGCGTTCTCGATGACATCCGCAGCTACATCGATGCCATAGCAAAGGACCCCGCGCATCGCTGGAACCATCAGTACGACAAAGAGATACAGCAAGTCACTTTACCTCCGCCTCTCCCCGCCGGGCTCGTCAACGACGGCGTGACCGATGACGAAGTTGATGCCGAGCTCTCCGAGGCCTTCGCCGCAGACAGCCGGGAGCAGCTCGACGCCCTGGAAGCCGCCATACTGGCCTGGGAGCGCAACGAGAACGCCCCCGCCCAGCGCGAAGCCGCCTACCGCTGCTTCCACACCCTCAAAGGCGCCGCCAACAGTATCGGCCTGCGCCGCATTGGCAACAGCCTGCACCAGGTGGAGAGCCTCCTCGACAGCCTGGCCGAGAGGATTGAATCGCCCGCGCCGGCCACCCGCATGGAGCCCCTTTTTGCCCTGCTCCTGCGCGTTCTCGACGACATCCGCACCTTTATCAACGCCCTGGCGTCCAGCCCAGGCCATCAGCACGAGTGGCCGCACGACTACGCGCAAGCTATTGCCGGCGTGGAGGTTGCCCTGGCCCAGTCCACCTCCGGCAACGAACCTGCTCCTGCCGCCGGCCCGCAAACGCCGCCCGCCGACCTCCAGCAGGAACTTACCGAAGCCTTCCGCGCCGACGTGCGCCATCACACCGCGGATATCGAGCAGGCCGCGCTCCTCTGGAAATCCGGCGGCGACGCCGTGGAGCAATGCTCCCTCCTCTTCCGCTGTGTCCACAACCTGCAGGGCGCCGCCGGCAGCATCGGCTTTTCCAGCCTGGGCGACTCCCTCGTCCCCGTCAAGCAGCT
This sequence comes from Verrucomicrobia bacterium LW23, assembly GCA_003054695.1. Classification (GTDB taxonomy): domain Bacteria; phylum Verrucomicrobiota; class Verrucomicrobiia; order Methylacidiphilales; family UBA1321; genus LW23. The sequence goes on along the minus strand of QAZA01000056.1, from coordinate 106,531 downwards.
GCTGGATATGCTAAAGCCGATAGCCGAGCTGCACGCAAACAACGCGGCGTTGTACGATTTGCTGACTACTGTTGCACGCGATGTTCGCTCAGTTGCAGAGAATCCCGAAGATCGCTCCATCGACTACGGGGCGCGGATTGCAGCAGTAACCGCCGAAGCCCCCCCGGTTGCACAAGGAGCTGAAGCTAAAGCTGTTACGACAACAGCTCCTTCTGATCCCACGCCCGATTCGTCAGGGACAAATCATGTCCCTGACAACCCAACCACCTCTTCCACAACAACTTCTCCATCATCAGAGACATCCCATGTCCCTGTCCTGACACGCCCTGCAGATCTCCCTCTGGAGACCCTCCCCGAAGCCACCGCGGATTCGCTTCCCGAACCACCCCCGCTTACCAGCGGAGACCCGACGCGAGACCGCGCAGGCCGCCTTCGCGAGAGCGCCCTGGCCCGCCTGGAGCTGCTGCAGCAGGACGTTCAGGCCTGGCAAAAGGGCGGCCGCGACTCCGCGGAACGACGCCAGAGGCTGCTGCGCGGCTTTCGTGCGTTCAAGGAGGTATCGCGAGGCCTGAGCGTCCGCGGCCTTGTCTTCAACATCCAGTTGGTGGAGACGCACTTAAGCAGTATGGGCCAACCTTCGGGCCCCTCGGCATCACCCGCCTTTTTCTCCTTTTTGCGCCGCGCCATCGAGCAGCTTCGCGCCTTCTTTAACCTCTTGACACCCAACAGCTTCCCTACCTGGAAGCATGATTGGAACAAAGCGCTCGCCCACGTCGCCGCCGCATCGCCTCCAGAAAAGGAAATCCCCGCGGGTACGGAAAGCGTAGTGCCCGGCCCCGGCGGCGGCATACTAAGTGTAAGCCCCTCCGGCACAACCACAACCATACTCCCCGGCACAGGTGCGAAGCGTATTGGTGTGGGCTTTCGCGGCGGCTTGCAGCGGCCGGCCCTTCCCTCCATTGCGCCATCGGCCGGCTCAGGCACCGGCTCACGGCTGGACGACATGCTGCAGACCCGAATGGTAACGGAAGCGGACTTTTCCGATGCACTGAAGGCAGCCGCATCCATCCGCGCGCCTGCACGCCCGCTCAGCATACTCCCCCCTCCCGCGCAAGTACCTCGCGACCAAGCATTTCCGGCAAATGGCAATGCTTCGGAGGCCTTACAGCCTGCCACCGTCCCCGCGGGGCTTCGTCCGCCACCGCCGCCGCCTGGCCCCCCGGCGCCTGCAACCGCGCTGCAAAGCCCCGAGTCGTCTCCCATGACTCTGACGATGCTGGCGCGCCCCCCGATTCCGCAGACACCCGTCGGCGGTACGTCGCTGGAGGAGGCTGGGACAGGCCTTGTCCCGGCACTTCCCCGCACACCTACCGCCGCGGCCGGGCAGGAGGAGCGGACGATTCGCGTCGAGGCCGAGCGGCTGCGCTCGCTGCTTAACTTTGTGGGCGAGGTCGTAATCGATCGTAGCCGCTTTGAGAAAAAGCTGGAGCGCTCCGCCGCGCTTACCCGCATTATTCGGGAGAATCGCGACAATTTGTTGCGCCTCGTCCAGAGTTTTCAGGAGCAGTTTGACTTTACAAGCCTTTCTGATGCCCGTCGCCGCAGGGAGAAAGCCTCGGTTTTGACAGCGCAGCGGGGGGAGAGCGTAACAGCTTCCGCATCACCTGCTTCCAGCGCCGCGCAGCCCCCTCAGTCGGATTTTGGCGTGCTGGAGATGGATCACTACGACGAGCTTAACATTTTGTCGCGATCCCTCACCGAGACCGCCGATGACATCAGCGAGGTGATGCGGGATATGGAGGCCCTGTTCGGCTCGTTCGAGGAGGACAACCGCAAGTTTGCGCTTAACTCGCGCCTGATGCAGGGTGAGATTACGGCGCTGAGCATGGTGCCCGTGCAAACCGTGTTTCGCCGTCTGGTGCGCGCTTTTCGCGACGCCACCCGGGTGGAAGGCCGCGAGGCGGACCTGGTGTTTGCCGGCGAATCCACGCTGCTGGACAAGAATATTGTGGATCAGCTGTACGCCCCGCTGCTGCACCTGGTGCGCAACGCCGTGGCGCATGGTATCGAGCCGCCCGACCAACGCGTGCAACTGGGCAAACCGCGCCGCGGCACCGTAGTGGTGCGCGCCTCGCAGGCCAGCAGCCAGGTTACGATTGAGATTCAGGACGACGGCGCGGGGATTCGCGCCGAGGCCGTGCGCAAGCGCGCCATCGAGCGCGGGCTGCTTGCCGCCGATGCCCCGCCGCTCACCCACGAGCACGTTGTCCAGCTGCTGTTCCAACCCGGCTTCAGCACCGCCGAAAAGGTCTCCACCGTAGCCGGGCGCGGCGTGGGGCTGGACGTGGTGAAGGCGGAAGTGGAGGGGCTGAATGGCGCCATTCGCGTGGAATCCACGGAGGGCACGGGCTCCACCTGGGTGCTGCGCATGCCGGTCAGCCTGTCCATTACCGAGGCTATTTTGGCGGAATGCGCGGGGCAATCCTTCGCGTTTCCGCTCAACTTCGTGGAGCGTGGTATGCTGATGGACGACATACCCGTGACCGTGCGCGAAGGACACGAGTGGACAGAGATTCACGAGGAGGAAGTGCGCGTTTTCTCTCTGGCGGAGCTGCTGGACCTGACACCGCCCGCCCACGGCATGCGCCCCGGCGGCGGCGACGAGCTGAGCCCCGAGGCGGCGTCTGCACTGGACAGACCGGGCGCCCAGGCGCTGTTGCTCAGCGTTGGGGACTCGCGTGCGCTTTTGCGGCTGGATCGCATTGTTAAACGGCAGGAAGTGGTTGTGAAACCGCTGGATATGTTGCTGAGCACACATCCTTTCCTTACCGGTGCAACCATTGACGCCGAGGGGCGCCCCGTCTTTATTCTCAATCTGCCCAGCCTTCTTCGCGCATCCACGGAGACAATGCCCGGGATTGGGCAGGCAGAAATGGAAATACAGTCTGAAGTGAGCGAGGGTGAGACATCTCATGTCTCAGGGACATCACATGTCCCTGCTAATGCGATTTCAAACGCTGGAAACGACTTGAGGACAACACTGGAAACCCCTGGTGGAGCTGCATCCCTCCAAAACAATGCCGAGCCAGCGCACTTATCCGTAAGCTCTTCACAGCCCGATACTTCCACTGCTACCGAGCAGAGGGCGAAGGAAGATGTTGCTTTGCCCGCCCCGGCGGCTCGACTCCAGTCTCCGCCAGTGCAAGTGCCTGTCACTGCAGCTAAACCAGAGAGTGCCGGATCATCCCCAGCCGCAAGGCAGTTGCCGGCCAAAGGGCTTCCTGCGCTCTTTCAGAAGGGGGGGCTGCGACCGCCCCCGCCTCCCACACAGATTCCCGCCTTAGCGGGAGCCGTCACGCCGAAGCCTGCAAGCCAGGCCGCCTCAACATCACCGCAGCAACCGAAGGAAGATTTACAACCATCTACGAATCAGCCAGTTACCGCTGTCGCGCCGTCGCACGAGTTACCCAGCGAGCCGATTGGTCGGGCCATTCCCTTGCGGGATGGCGCCGGAGATGAGAATGCGGGCATCGATTCCACTACACTGACGCAATCCTTTGACGCCCAGCAGGTTGTGCGCACCAATCCTCCGGCCAACACGCACCGGCAGAAGGAGGCGCAGCGCCCACCAGCAAGGGACGCCACGCAGCAGCTTGTAATGGCCGCGCGCGAGCTCCGCCAAAAAGCCGCTGCCAATCCGCGAATGACCACAGCCGCCCCCGCGGCCGCCCCGGATGCCGGACGCGGTGGGCTGGCCACGCGCAGCGTCATGGCGGCGCCATTGCAAGTGCTTGTGGTGGATGACTCTCTGAGTGTGCGCAAGGTGCAGGAACGCTCGCTGGCCGCCCTGGGCTGCCGCGTACACCTGGCCGTTGACGGCGTGGACGCGCTGGAAAAGCTGCGGCAGCTCCCCGTCGACCTGATTTTCTCCGACCTGGAGATGCCGCGCATGAACGGCTACGAGCTGATCCGGGCCATCCGCGCCCTGCCCGAGAAGGACCGCGCGGAACTGCCCATCGTCATCATCACCAGTCGCGCCACTGAAAAGCACCACGCCAAAGCCATGGAACTGGGCGCCTCCGGGTATCTCACCAAGCCGTTTACCCAGCCGCAGCTGGAGGAGGCGCTGCGCAAGCACTCCGCAGGGCGGCGCACGCTCAGCGCCTGATCGTTCCGCCAGCAACTTCCGGCTTCTCCCTTAAACCTTGCCATCCAATATTTTACGAAGCTCCTGCGGATCTGTCACCGGCATCTGGCACGTAAAGTCGCGGCACACATAGGCCGTCGCCTTGCCGTCAATCGGCACCACACTCTTCAGGAATTCCGCGCCCTCGGCCAGGTACTCCTGACCTTCACGACCGTCGGCGTAGAGCAGAATCTTGTTGGGCAAAAACGTGCGGTGAATCTCGGTAAGCAACGGCCCCGCAACATCATGCAACGCCTGGCCCACCACGGGTTCTCCATCGGGGGAGAGCGGGAGGGCAATCACAATCTGCAAAGGCTTGGATTGCGCAAAATCCAGCGCCGCAAGCATTTGCGGCAACGCGGTGGGCATGTTGCGCAAAGCCTTGGCGCAAGACGTGAGAACCTTTTCGGCCTGAATCTGCAGATCGCTGCTGTTCAACATGGAGGCCAGGCGCAGTAAGTTCAACGCCCCCACGGAGTTAGGCGAAGGCTCAGCGCCGTCGTAGTCCTCCTTCATCCGCAGCAAAATGGCGGGATCCTGACCGCTGCTGGTGTAGTAGCCGCCGTTCTCGTCGTCCAGAAAGAGCGAATCCATGCGATCCTGCAGCTCCACGGCCCAGCCGAGCCAAAGCACGTCGGCGGAGGCCTCGTAGAGATCGAGCAGGGCCTGGATGAAGAAGGCGTAGTCGTCGGCAAAGCCCTCGATATTGGCCCGGCCCTGGCGGTAACTGCGGTAAAGGGCGCCGGAGTCTTCGTCGTAAAGATTCAGCCGTATAAACGCGGCCGCCTCTCCAGCGGCGCGCAGGTACTCGGCATCGCCCAGCACCTGGCTGGCGCGTGCAAAGGCTGAGATGGCCAGCGCGTTCCAGGCGGTAATAATCTTGTCGTCCAGGTGCGGGCGCGGGCGCATCAGGCGCATGGCGCGCAGCTTTTCGCACGCCTCGCCAAACACGCGGTCGGCCTCGTCCACGCGCAGCTTCTGGCGCGATGCGGCTTCCCGAGGCGACATGCGGCGGATAAGCACATTTTTGCCGCGGAACTCGCCGTGGGGATCGCTCCCTTCCGGCGTATTGCCAAGTGCTTCCACTCCAAACACTTCGCGGACCAGCGAAGCCTCCGGCTGCGTCAGTGCGCGGTCAATCTCCTCCTTTGTCCACACGTAAAAGGCTCCCTCGGCCTTCTCGGTACCGCCGGAGGCGATCAGGCTGTCGGCGTCCTCAGCGGAGTAAAAGCCGCCTTCAGGGCTGGTCATGTCGCGCTGCAGGTAGGTGAGTGTAGTGCGCACGGTCGCGGCCCACAGCGGATCTCCTTCCGCCCGCGTAAACTGTTGAGCCTCAAGCAATGCCATCACCAACTGGCCCTGATCGTACAGCATCTTTTCAAAGTGCGGCACGTGCCAGAAGGTATCGACGGAGTAGCGGTGAAAGCCACCGCCCAGGTGGTCGTGCATGCCGCCATCCACCATTTTCCGCAGCGTGTGCATGGACATACCGAGGGCGACGGCCCCTTTTTCTCCGGCGCCGCCGTGGCGGGCAGCATATCGGTGTAAGAATATAAGCGTGGACGGACGCGGAAACTTGGGTGCGCGACCGAAACCGCCCTCCGCGTCATCAAACACGCGCGCTAACTGGTTGAATGCCATGGACATGCACTCAAACGCAGGGGCAAGTCCGGCAGCGGCGGAGGACGGGGAGCCAGATTCGGCAGGCTCGGGCGACGCAAGCTCCTCGCGCAGGGCCGCCAGCATGCTTTCCCCTTGCTGCGCAACAAGATCCGGCGTGCTTCGCCAGGCACCGGCAATTTTGCGCAGCACGGAGGCGAACCCCATGCGCCCATAGGCGTCCACAGGGGGAAAATAGGTGCCGCCGACAATCGGCTTCAGCTCCGGCGTCAGCCACACACTCATGGGCCAGCCGCCGTGGCCGGTGGTGGACTGCACAAAAAACATGTAAACGCGGTCAACGTCGGGGCGTTCCTCGCGGTCCACCTTAATGTTGATGAAATGCTCGTTCATGATGCGGGCGACGTTCTCGTTCTCAAACGATTCTCGCTCCATCACATGGCACCAGTGACAAGTGGAATAACCGACAGAAAGAAAAATCACTTTATTCTCCGCGCGTGCCTTGGCAAAGGCCTCGTCACCCCATGGATACCAGTCAACGGGATTGTGTGCGTGCTGCAGCAGGTAGGGCGATTTTTCATGCGCCAGCCGATTGGTATGCTTCGGCGCGGAAGCCCCCGGCCCTTGCCCATGCGAGGTTGTAAGTGATTGCGACATAGGTCTTTCTGGATATCGAACATCGCTCCGCCGGTACGCCGCGGCGGTTGCGACGGCCCACACTATCGCAGAGTCTCTCGCAAAGACAAACGTATAAATGACAGGAAAAAGCGGAAAAATCTCATAGCACCGCGCCTGCCCGGGCCCTTGATCAGTGCAATGCCCCAACGGAATACACGCTATACCTTCACCCACACACGCTAAACATGATGCTCCTTGATCGCTCACTTTTAGCGGATTCGATATCGCCAAATGATGGCGGAATGGCTAGGATCACCCAACACTTCAGCGTCTGCCGCCAGTTTCTCGAAGAAGATTATCTTATGAGCAGCATTTTTCATCTGGAGTATAAGGGTAAATCATCCAAACTCTCGCTACAGCGATTGCCGGATCAAAAGCCACCCCCGGTAGTTGTGCTTAAGACGCCGGCCGGCCCCGTTTCCAGCGCGCGTGCCATTAACGGCTATAACCGCGGCGCGGATCTGTCGAAGCTTACGGGAACAGCCCTGATAGAGGGAGATCCGGAGCTGGAAGTTGTTGCGGCCGGCCAGGTTATCGATTCCTCTACGCTTACCACGGCGTACTACGACCGCTCTGCGGAAAACCCCGCGCCAGTGCCTGATTTTAACGAGATTGACATTGTGCTGAACGCCAATGGCGAGGAAAAGGAGCGCCGCCCGCGGCCCAGTAGGCGGCCTAATATTGACGAGCTCCATCCCGTAAGGATTGTGCGGCGCTTGCCGCTGAAACAGGCGCTTACGCAATTCGTCTTTCGCTTTACCCGCCAAGTTGTTCATGTGGATGGACTTACGCGCGATTTTCTCTTCAGCCTGGCGGAAGATCTCCACAATACTCAGGAGCTGGCTTTGCTGGGCGCCGGCGCCAAATCGCGAGATCCGCTTGTTCTTCAGGAGCGCGGAACTCCTTGTCGTGGTTTTCTTTACGGCGAGATCGGCACCGGCGCGGACGCTGGTAAATACAAGCTGCTACTGCTGCTTAGCGATATGGAAATCAAGCTGCCCGACGCTCGCAAGGCCGCAGCGGCCGCAGAGTAACCCGAAGTTCCTCCCTCCCCCCACTCGCCATGATTGACGTCAGCAAACTTATTGTGCGCAGCGCTGGCTTTCGGGTTGCGCAAAGCAATGCTATTACGGATCTTACGCTGCTTTCCGTTGCCACGGATTACGACGCGAACGTGACGCAGAAGATCGCCAGCCTGCTGCCTTCCGATCTGGAGCAGCGGTTTACGGGAGCCGAGCAGATACTTGAGACGACGAAGTACGATGGAGAGGGCGTGTTCCTCTTTTTCGATGCGTCGCGCGCCGAGGATCCGGCGGTCTGCTTCAATGCGCCTTCGGGCCGCGCCCGCCTGGGATTTCCTGCGTTAACTGCTTTTGCGCAACAACTTGCGTCCGCCGGCGTTAAACGGGCGCTCTTTCGTGGGGAGCTTTATCTGCCGCCGCTCAAGGAGGGGACCCGGCGCAACGTGGCCGATGTGGTGCGCGCCAGTTTCTCCGGCTCAACGGACGATATCGCCGCGCTCCGCCTGGCGGTACTCGACGTTATCATGCTGGATGGGAAAGATTTACGCGTACAGCAGACCTCCTTTGGCGCAACGTGGGAGATGCTCGGCAAGTACTTTCCCGTAGCGCCCGCCGCCTCTGCCACAGCTGAAGCAACGCGCGGCACCATGTGCCATCGGATGGAGGGGAGTATTATTGCCGAGCGCGATGTCGCGAAGTTCTTTGCTCAGAAGACTTTAGGCGGCGGCGAAGGCCTTGTGCTGCGGCGCCTGGGCAAAGGTGACATCTATAAAGTGAAGCCTTATCGCACGATTGATGCGGTGGTCATTGGCTATGTGGAAGGCGAGTTTGAGGGGAAGTTCGGGGTGACCTCGCTGCTTACCGCGCTGACGTACCCGGACACGCCTGGCGGCACAACCTATTCTGGGCCAATGCTTTATCTGCAGACGTTTGCCAGGGCGGGCAGTGGGCTTACCGATGAGCAACGCGTGACCTACCAGGCCATGCTTTCACCCCACAAGGTGACGGCGCCGCTCGCGATGACCGACTCGGACGGGAGGGTCGTCCACTTTATCAAGCCGCGCATGATTGTGGAGCTGGGTGGCGAAGACCTGGTGATGACGGCCGGCCGCGGCACGGAAAATCGCACGCAGTTTTTGACGTGGGACCATGCGACGGGCGCCTATACGTTTGCCGGGCTTACGGCTTGCCCCCGCCTTATCTTCCCGCGCATCAACAAGTTGCGTGAGGACAAGGATATTGCCTCGGGCGGCGCGCGCATGGCGCAGGTAGTCGCCAACCCCGTGCGCCCAGGCATCCGCGCGCAGACGGAACCGGCACCGCCGCAAGTTGTTCGCCGTGAGGTATATGCAAAGGGAGTGGAGGCGGTGCGCAAGCTGGTAATGGTGCACAAGCCGGCGGAGACGAACTTTCCGTATGTTCTGTTCTGGACAGACTATTCCTCCCGCCGCGCCGAGCCACTGAAGGTCACGACGCAAGTAGCTGCGACAGAAGAACGTGCGAAGGCGCTCGCCGAAAAGCTTATCGCGGAGGGCGTGACAAAGGGATTTGTCCGCACAGCCGGGTTACCAGGAACAAGCGATGTCCCTGGGACATCAAATGTCCCTGCCTCCACAACGCCTGGGGAGAGCGCGGAGTCGGCGGCGCCTAAAAAGAAGAAGGCGTCCAAAAAGGCTTCCGAGGCCACACAGGCTGGCGGCTAGGCCCTTGCCTTACCGGCCTCCGCAGCGCGTGTTTCCGTTCCGGAGGGCGTCGCATTTGCGGTTGCATCCTTTTCAACGGCAGGGGCTTGCGCAATAATGTCCAGCATCTCGCGAATCGCGGCGCTGAGGCCCACAAAGACGGCGCGGCTGATGATGCCGTGCCCGATGTTGAGCGTGTGCACGCCTTGAACAGCAGAGAGGTAGTCGGCCAGATTGGTGTAATGGAGGCCGTGGCCGGCGTTTACCTGAAGGCCCAGCTCGTGGGCGGCCTCAAAGGCTTTGCGGTGGCGATTGAGCTCCGCAAGGCGGGCTCGCTTGGTGGTGGCGTTGGCAAAAGTGCCGGTGTGCAGCTCCACGGCGCCGGCGCCGGCATCGTGGCTGGCGGATACCTGGTCCAGGTCGGCGTCGATGAACGCGCTGACGAGGATGCGGCGCGCGTTGAGCAGCGTGATAGCGCTCTGGGCGCGTCGCGGGGCCTTCAGCATGTTCAGGCCGCCTTCGGTGGTGACTTCCTCGCGGCTTTCGGGCACCAGGCACACCTCGTCGGGCAGGTAACTCAGCGCTTTTTCCACCATTTCCTTGGTCAGGGCCATCTCCAGATTCAGGCGCGTGGTGACGACTTTGCGCAGTGCGGCGACGTCATCGTCCTGAATGTGGCGGCGATCCTCTCGAAGGTGGACGGTAATGCCGTGGGCGCCGGCCTTCTCTGCAAGTTCCGCTGCTGCAACAACATCGGGCTCCGGAGGCAAGCCCTTTTCCCAGCCGCGATAGCGGGCCTGGCGCAGCGTGGCGACGTGATCGATATTTACCCCGAGGTAAGACATAAGCTTTAACTATAGCAAGTCCTTCGGCCAAGCGCCAGCGGAAGATTTTGTGGAGGCGTTACAGAAACCACTATTTCCCGACAGATACAGTTTACTTTAGTTGTAAACACATCCATACATGGGCCGATCGTCTTCAGACACTTATTTGTAACAATCCGGGGCTTGCCCGTTTCATGTCCGTCCTGCTTTTCTTTGGGGTAGCAAACCTTTCATTTGGTGCGTTACGGGGCCCTGAAGGCCGCGCCGCATCGCATTTCGCCCAGCTTATGAGTCAGAAAATTCTCATCGTGGATGACGAAGCCGACGTGGTCGACATCGTCAGCATGAATCTTAAGGCCGCAGGTTATACCGTTGTAAGTGCGGATAACGGGGCGACCGGCCTAGCCAAAGCAAGGGCGGAGCTTCCGGCGCTTATCATCCTCGATTTGATGTTGCCGCAAATGTCCGGCCTGGAGATTTGCAAGGCGCTGGACAAGGAGCCGACAACGCGCTCCATACCGGTGATTATGCTGACCGCAAAGGCGGAGGAGGTGGACAAGATTGTGGGCCTGGAACTGGGTGCGGATGATTACATCACCAAACCCTTCAGCCCTAGGGAGTTAGTATTGCGCGTCAAATCCGTGCTGCGCCGCGGCAGCGACAAGGTGGAGACGGAAGAGAAGATTGTGATTGGGGAGCTGGAGCTGGATCACGCGAGGCACGAGGTGACGATACAGGGCAAACCGGTGGAGCTGACGGCCACGGAGTTCAAGCTATTAGCACTGCTTATGGAGCGCCGGGGGCGCGTGCAGGGCCGTGATCGCCTGTTGAACGACGTGTGGGGCTACGAAAGTGTGATCGACACTCGCACGGTGGACACGCATGTGCGCCGGTTGCGGGAGAAGCTGGGCGCTCTGGCCAATTATATTGAGACGGTGCGCGGCGTGGGCTACCGCATCAGCGAGAATATCGGGGTAGGCGGGGCTGAGCCTTCGGTGGAAAGAACGGTGTCTTAAGGAGTTACAGCTTTTCGCAAAGGGCGCGCTGAGACTGTCGGGGCGGGGCGGTGGAGCGTGGGCTCATTTTGGGCTCGCATAACGGCGGGGCTTCTGTATGAGTGGGTGGCATGGCCCTTATACGCCTGAATTATCGTGCCTTTTTTGTGCAAGCGATCGCTGCCCTCCTCCTGGCCGGTTGCCTTGCAGGCTGCGCAACTTCGGACCGGCCGAAGGTGCCCACGCAGAACGACCTGCTGGGCAAGGACGCGCCGGGCCTGAAGACCGAAACCCTTACGATGGAAGAGTTTAGGTCGGAGACACAGATTCCGAACTCCGGCACGCGCAGATGCGTGGTGCGAGGGCGCCGCGGCTCCTACTTCTACGCGGACATTTACGAGTCGGGCCTGCCCAATGCGGAGATGGAGCGCACACGCATTATCCGCACGCGGGAGATACAGACGGGAGGGTTGGCGCCAGGCGGGGACAGCAACCGCGACGCCCCGGTGGAGTTGCAATTTCAGCAGATTCCTATACCGCGGTCGAACGCGCCGTCCAATATCTCGCATGGCGGGCAAGCCGTGTATTAGCTATTCTACCGGACGATTTACTCAGCTTAGCTCGTACTCTGCCGTCAGTTGCTGAATCTCCAGGGAATAGAGCCAGGGGCCAATGACATCCGAGAGATCCATGCCGGCGGAGGTAAGGCGCAGCGTTGTGGCTGCGCCGTCGGCATGGTGCTCCGCAAGGCCAAGCTCTTGAAGCACAGCAACTTGAGGCAGTGCTTCGAGGACTTCGCATCCGTACTGATGGCGGAAAGCAGTGGGATCCAGGCCGTCGCAGCGTAGGAGCGATTTGATGACGTAGCGGCGTTGTTGCTCATGGAGAGGGAGGGCGGCGCCGAAGCGGGCGAGAGGTTCCGGCTCTCTATCAGCTTTGCTTATGATGTCGGAGGAGGTTGCGCCCGTCACGAATTCTTCAATGTAACGCGCGAGGATTGCCTGGACATCGGGCCGGCCCACGGCGTACTCCGAGCTATAGTGCAGGGCGCGCGTGTAGGAGCGGGCGCCGGCACCGAGGCCGAGCATGCCGTCCTCCTGGCAGCAGTAGTGCGGTCCGGAAGGGTCCGGCACGTCGCGCCGGCGAAAGAGGCGCATGGAGACGCGGCGATAGCCTTGCGCTGTAAGATATTGGTGGGCAAGGGCATACAGGGTAAACCGCATGTCCCCCTTCGCACCCCCGGCACCCTTGCGGCTGCGACGGCCGAGGCCAGTAAGCGGCCGGACGTAAAGCGGATAGAGGAAGATTTCCTCGGGCCGGTACTCCATGGCGCGGGCCAGGGTGTGGAGCCAGGAGCGTGGGGTCTGGCGGTCGATGCCGTAGATGAGATCGATGTTGAGGACGGGTACGCCGCTTTGCCGCATAAGTGTCAGGGCTTCATGTAGTTGCGTGGAATCTTGCCGACGGCCGAGCGCGGCGGTTTCGGTGGGATCGAAGCTTTGCACGCCTATACTGGCGCGATACATCCCCTTCTGCATAAACAGCTTAAGTTTATCCTCCGTTACTGTGGCGGGGGACATCTCTATGGACCAGGGGACGGTGTGGAGCGGACCGAAAGCGCTTTCGAGCGTGGCGAAAAGGGCTTCCGTTTCCGGCACGGAGAGGTATGTTGGCGTGCCTCCGCCCAGGGCGGCGCGGGTAAAGCGGGGCGCCTGGCAGGTGGGGGCGCCGCCCGGGGAGAGCGCCTGTGCGGTTTGGAGCACCTGATTCCGTAACGCCATCAGGTAATCGGATACAAGTGTCGACTGAGGATTAGCTGTGGTAAAGAGGTTACAGAAGCCGCACCGCATCTCGCAAAACGGCAGGTGCACATAGAGAAACAGGCTGTCCCGCGGCTCGTTCGCCCAGACTTCGCGCAGGGGCCGGGCGGGCGTCAGCGGGCGGTAGGCAAACTTGTGCGGGTACCCGTAAGCGTAACCCTGATAAAGAATTGCACCGCCGCCGGACGCTGCCGCGGCCATGGCCTCGCGCAGCATGGCGTCGCAACTGCCTGACGCAGCCGCGGCGCTGTGGCGATCGGTTGCGGCGTCCATGCTGTAGGGTGTCGGATGCTGCGTCATGGTCCAAGGCTAGCGAGTGCCATAGAGAAGGGAATGCTAAATGCGAAGCCCTGCCTCCATGACCCACTATGCCTTGCCCAGCGCCTGCAGGGTTACGGTGGCCGAGCATCCATGCGGATGCTCTTCCAGCCCGCCTTGCCCGCATCTCAAATTCCATAAATGGAATGTCACGCTACTTTCACGTGCCTGTGGGAACGCGTGCTGGTATAATGCGCCGCCAATGTCTACGATCCCCCCCATGCCGTGCGAAACAGCCGCAAGTGCGACACCCCCGGTAAAGCCGAGCTTTGGGGAGGCGTTCGCCTACTGGTTAAAGCTTGGATTCATCAACTTTGGCGGGCCGGCCGGGCAGATTGCGCTGATGCACACGGACCTGGTTGAACGCAAGCGATGGATCAGCGAGAGCCGGTTTTTGCATGCGCTCAACTACTGCATGCTGCTGCCCGGGCCGGAGGCGCAGCAACTGGCCATTTACATTGGCTGGCTGCTGCACGGCGTGCCGGGCGGCATTGTGGCGGGCACCCTGTTCTTTCTGCCCTCGGCGTTTATTATTTGGGCGCTGAGCTATGTGATGGTGGTGCACGGACAGGTGCCGTGGATCGCCGCGCTGTTTTACGGGCTGCAGGTGGCGACGATGGCGGTGGTGGCCGAGGCGGTACTGCGGATCGGCCGGCGCGCGCTGAAGAATCCGCTGATGTGGGCTATCGCCGCCGCGTCCTTCGTGGCCATCTTTTTCCTCAAAATCAACTTTGTGCTGATCATCCTGACGGCGCTGCTCATCGGCGTCCTTGGGGAGAAGCTCCGCCCCGGCCTCTTCGCCCCCAAAAAAGGGACCGGCCCGGGCGGGCACGGCGCAAGGGCGGCCAGTGTGCTGGACGAGGAACCGGCCGGGGGCGCGGGGGCGGGCGCGCGGTTCTCCTGGATGTGGGTGCCAAAGGTCGCCGCTGTTTCGATGGTGCTGTGGTGGACGCCGGTTTTGCTGGCGGGGTGGCTGCTGGGCTGGGATAGCGTTATTGCTCAGCAGGGGCTCTTTTTCAGCAAGGCGGCGCTCATAACCTTTGGCGGCGCGTACTCCGTGCTGCCTTACGTGGCGCAAACGGCGGTGCAGCATTACGGCTGGCTTACACCGGCGCAAATGATGTCGGGCCTGGCGCTGGCGGAGAGCACGCCCGGGCCGCTGATTATGGTGCTGCAGATTGTCGGCTTCATCGGCGCCTGGAACCAGCCGGGCCCGCTCTCGCCACTACTGGCGGCTACGCTGGGCGCCGCCATTACCACGTGGACGACGTTTATGCCGTCGTACTTTTTCATCTTTGCCGGCGCACCTTACATTGAGCGCATGCGCGAGGTGGTTGTGCTGACCGCGGCGCTCTCCGCCATCACGGCCGCCGTGGTGGGCGTGGTGCTGAACCTGGGCGTATGGTTCTCGCTCCACATGATATTTCCGCGCGACGGCGTGACGGACTGGGTGGCGGCAATAGCTGCGGCGGTGATGTTTATGGGGATGTATCGCTTCAAGTGGGGCATCATCCCCGTGCTGGCAGCCGGCGCTGCCCTGGGGCTGCTTGGGCATATTGTGGGGAGGATATGAGACCACGGCTTAGAGCGGTTTCATTGCCCCGTTGCCTTCCAGCACGCGGCTATTGATGGCAACGGGCCGGCGTTGCGTCGCCGTGCATATATCGCAAGCTTTTGCTTTGCGGCGGCGCAAACTCGGCTACACTGCTGGGCGTGGCTACGGCGGCACGTCAATACCTGCTTAAAATATTGTCCGGAACCAACCAGGGTGCGGAGGCACCGGTGGGCGGGGGGGACCTGACGCTGGGCTCCGCGGATACGGCGGACATTATTCTGGGCGACGCCCGGGTGGCGCCGCAGCAGTTGCAGCTAAGCTTTGCGGGCGACAAGGTGACGCTGATTGCGCTGGCGCCAGGCGTGTACGTACAGGGCAAGCCGATCAAGCCCAAGGCGGCGCCCACGCCGGTGCAGGACTACCAGTTTATCACCATTGGCGGAGGCACCCATATTGTGCTGGGCCCGGCCACCGGCGCCTGGCCGCAGATCTCCGCCGCCGATGCCCCGCCCCTGCAAAAGGAGGCACCCAAGGCGGCCCCGGCGGTGGAGGGTGCCGCCGATAAGGAAAAGGCCAGGGACAAACCGGCCGGCGCCGCCGCGTCTGCGGAGAAGGAGCCGAAAGCTGCAGCCGCTGCCGCTGCAGCGGAGACGGACAAGGCCAAGGCACCCGAGACGGAGAAGCCGGCCGCTGCGTCCGATAAAGCTAAAGATAAGGAGAAGGCCAAAACGGAGGCAAAGCCCGCCGCGGCTACGGATTCCGCAGCCGCCAACATCGCCGCCGCCAAGGCCAGGGCCGATGCAGCGAAGAAGCCCGCCGGCGACGCAAAACCGGCGCGTCCGCCTTATTATACGGCGATTATCGGCTGCCTGCTCATCGTCTTTGCATGTGTCATCGCCTTCTGCCTGCTCTGGCCGGGCCAGCGGGAGATAAGCATGGCGCCGCTGACGAGCGAGCAGCTGAAGCAGCGGCTGGAGGGGCGGATCAAGGAGCTTAATCTCTCCAGCATCCTTCGCGTCGAGATCTCCGACCCGCCGCCGCGGCCAACCATGCCCGGGCAAACCAACTCGGCGGACGCCCTGGCGGACGCCCGCGCCGCATCCGGCCAGGTGCGCGTTGTCGGCTATGTGGCGACAGACGAGGAGCGCCGCAAGGTGGCCAACGCGCTGGCTCCCAGCATGGGCAACGCGCGCATGGAGATCTTTAGCCAGGAGAACCTTCTGGCGCAGGCGTCCGAGATCCTCCGCGGCCTGGGCATCCGCGCCAACCTGGCGATGGACGGGCCGGGCGTGATGGTGGCGAGCGGCTACGTGGTATCGCGCGACGCCTGGAACCGCGCCGTGACCTTTATGCGCAGCGACATACGCGGGCTGCGCGACCTGAAGCAGACGGGCATTGTGGCCGCGCCGGAGCTGATTACGGAGATCCGCACCCTGCTGACGGAGGCGCGCCTGGATAACGACGTGCGGGTGGACGCAAGCGTGCAGCAGCTGACGGCTGTCGGCACCATAACGCAGGCCCGCGTGCCGGCGTGGCAGGAGGTTCGCAAAAAGATTGAGGAACGCACGGGCGGACTGGTGCGCCTGGTGGACCAGGTGCAGGTGCGCTCCCCCGTAACACAAGGCGGCTCGCGCAAGGATCCGCTGGATCTGGAAATTCAGGGTGTCAGCGCCATCCCCCCTTTTCTTACGCTGCGCAACGGGCAAAGTTATTTTCCCGGCGCAGTCTTGCCCAATGGCTATACTCTGGTAACCATACATGCGGGACAACTCATCCTGCAGAAGGAATCCGAACGAATCAGCCTTAACCTGGAAGACATGACATGGCAGCAACAGAATCCGTGACGATGGTGCAGATGGAGGAGAAGCTTCGCGGGGACGCGGAGGGGACTTATCGCGACTACGTACTGGGTCGCTTTGCGCAGTTGCAGAGCGGTGTGCAGGCGGAGATGGACCGCGGGCTTGCTCCGGACGACTTCGAGTCGTTCAACAGAATAAAGCTTGCCGCCGAGAATGCTCAGGCTATCGTAAAAATCATCTGGGCCAGAAACGCCGCGGGCAACGCGGACTCCGGCGCAGGTACAGGTTTGCCCAGCCTGCTTTAGCCGCAGGGGGCGCCTTGAGTTGTGCCGTGCCAGGTTTAGTGGCACGGACTGGCGGTGTAACGCGGGGGCAATCGGCTTATGACAACGGACGATACCATCCGGACAATGCGTCGACAGCAGCAGGGGCGCCCGCACGCGGCAGCGGGTGGTACCGGGCGTTGCCCTTTTTGCGTTACTTCCGCAGCTATTCTGCATTTGGGCCGTTTCCGTTCGTTAACACCTGCGCGTACTCTCGATGCGCATGGGGATGCGCCGGCGCCGTCGGGCGTCGTGCGCGGCCTTGCACTCCCCTTTCGCCAACCCAACCCTTAGCCTTTCTCGCTTGTATGTCGTCCATCAACTCTTTCTCCTCCAATATGACCGGTCAGGGCCTGAACGTGGGCCAGGTGTTCGACTCCATGGGCACCGCCAACAAAAATCTGGAGAACGACATCCGCAGCTTCCAGCAGACGATGGATCCCAACAGCCAGATGGATCTCATTCAGCTGCAAAAATATATGCAGGACTGGACGATCCAGACGCAAATGCAGTCCAACATCATCAAATCCATGGGCGACGCCCTCAAGAACTCCGTCTCCAACCTTCGCTAACCGCGCATGCCCTCCACCACCGTACCGCAGGTCGATACTGAAACAGTCCAGCTCCTTCTGGAGGCTGGGTACACGGCTGTCGGCGTCGGCCTAACGGACCGCGCGGACGCCATCTTTGCCGGGCTGCGGGTGCTGCGTCCGGAGAGTGACGCGCCGTTGATCGGCAAGGCCGTTTCGCTTATCAGCAGCGGCAAGTATGCCGAGGCGGTAAAGGTGCTGGAGAACGAGGCGCTGGCGGTTGTCCCCGGCAGCCCGCTGGCCCGCGCGTTTATTGGCATGGCGCTGCAGCTGCAGGGCCTGGGCAGCCAGGCCCGGGAGACGCTGGAGGCGGTGGTAGCTGAGGATTCCGATCCGTCCGCCACATCTCTGGCCCGCAACCTGCTGGAGAGTAACGGCTGACGCGCGCGCCCGCCCGCTCGCACTTCATCCCGCACGGGCGCGGGCGGTGGCAGGCGCCAGAACTTGATGGTAGCTTAGAAGCAGGACTGCGACCTGCCTGTGATACTCCAGCGATAACCCAGAGACACCCCGGCACCACGCTGCGCCTCCATCCCGGCAACCTCCCCCCACCCCCCGATCCCCACCCCCTCCATTTCCCCGCCCAGCGGGGGAATGCCCAGACGCACCACTCCCATGAGCGACTTTCTCCAGGCCATTACCCAAAAGGCGACTGAAATCACCCAGCAGACGGGCGGCGGAATGCCCTCCCCCATGCAGTCGATGCCCAACCCGTCGCAGGCCGACGTGTCGCAGTTTGAGGACGCCATGCAGGTGAACGGTACGGCGCCCACGCAAGGCGCGCAGCCCGCTCAGCCCACCGACACATCACTCACCACCGCCCCCGCCGTGGAGCACACGACGCCACCTAACAGCGGCGACGCGATCCTTAACGGCCTGCAAAAGATGACGGAGAACTACAGCGCCAACGTGGCGCAGGTGCAGAGCGGTATCGACGCCACCGCGCTGAACCCGGGCGACACCGCGGCCATGATGCGCCTGCAGTTTGATCTCTCCACCATGATGCTGCAGCAGGACCTGACAGCCAAGGTGGCCGACCGCGCCAACCAGGGCGTGCAAACGCTGTTCAAGAATCAATAAGCCGCCGGAACCCCGGCCCGACCCGCGCCATGCCGATGCCGAAGCCGACGCCATGCCCCCGTGCCCTTGCACCCATGTCGCGCCCGGCATGTAACGGCAACGCATACACTCCGTCCGCCGGCTGCCGTACCTCGGCGCCGCTCCCCTTACCCGCCAGCCTGAGCACCCCCTCAGGCTGGCTCTTTTTTTATCGCTAACCCGCAACCTATGAGCACACCTACAGACGATACCGAACAAAAAATTGCCGAAACCCTTGCCCAGATGGAGGCCGTGCTGAGCCAGGCCAACGACTGCATTGCCGCCGCGGACCAGATCTTTGTTACCGAACTTGGCCTTACGGACCGCTCGCATATTCGCGAGAACATGCTGAACGCTCCCAACCTGACGCCGGATCAGGCCGAGCAGATGCGCAAGGATTTTGCCGCTGTGGACGAGGAGATCCGGGCGATCGAGTCGGACTTCAAGAAGATCAGCGCGCCCGAGAAGAAAGTGGTGCGCCCGCGCCGCGGCATGATGCGGATCTGAGCGCTCCCGACGCCCATCGCACCGCCCCGCCGGCGGTGCGGTAATCGGGAAAATCGGCAAAATCGGTCGAGTTTCCTGCAATTCGGGTTCTCCAGGCCCGTTTAGACCACATAAGCGGCAAGCCAGTTGGCATAAACAACAACGCAATGCCGCAGACAAAGCAACACAGACTTCCACAATCATTTGCTCCACAGCAACTTAGGGCATCCAAACAACATACCCGCCACTTGTGAAAGCCGCGCTGCTTACCTACACTGTTCTCCGTTAAACCCCTAGTAACCCCATAACCGCACCCACTACCATGTCTGTTGATCCCTCTTCCGTTTATCGCGCCACCGGCACCGCAGCAACCGCGGGCTCCGGCGATTTCAGCAAGCTGAGCCTGGACACCATCATGATGATGGTGAACAGCGACCGCGCCAACATGCTCGACGCCCAGGTCCGCGCCAAAGCCGCGCAGATCAAGGCCAAGAACGACCTGCTGGTGCAGGCCAACAACATGTATGCGCAAATGAAGGACCTGCAGGCCCAGGCCAAGAACGCCGGCAACGGCCTCTCCACCATGCCCGCCGACATGAGGAAGTTTGCCGACGACAACGGCATCAAGACCGACCGCACCGGCAACGACGATCTCCACAACAAGGATGAGTGGGAAATCAACCTGGGCTACATGAAGACCTTTATTGATAACCTGACCTCCTCCAGCCAGCTGGAGATGACGGAGCTGCAGTCCATCATGAACAAGTTCAACCAGACGACGGAGGGCCTCTCCAACTGGCTGAGCAAGGACTCCCAGTCCAAGAACACGATCGTCGGCAACCAGCGCTAATCACGCACTGCCGTTCCGGGCGGGCGCCGCGCAGCAGCGGTTACAACCTGCGGGCGCCCCGCACCGAGCATCCCACCCAAACCCTTTTACCCCAACACTTTACCACACACCTTCATGGCTGTAGATCCCTCTTCCGTTTACCGCGCTACCGGTACGGCTTCCATCGCCGGCAATGGCGATTTCAGCAAGCTTAGCCTCGATACCATTATGATGATGGTAAATACCGACCGCGCCAACATGCTGGACGCCCAGGTCCGCGCCAAAGCGGCGCAAATCAAATCCAAGAACGACCTGCTGGTGCAAGCCAACAATATGTATGCACAAATGAAGGATCTGCAGAACCAGGCCGCAACGAACACGGACAAGTTCACCAACATGCCGGCCGACATGAAGAAATTCCTGGACCAGAACGGCATTAAGTACGACACGACGGGCAACGACGTGAAGCACAACAAGGACGAGTGGGAAATCAACCTGGGCTATATGAAGACTTTTATTGATAACCTGACCTCATCCAGCCAGCTGGAGATGACGGAGCTGCAGTCCATCATGAACAAGTTTAACCAGACAACCGAAGGCCTGTCCAACTGGCTGAGCAAGGACTCCCAGTCCAAGAACACCATCGTTGGTAACCAGCGCTAACAAGCGCCGGCGACGGCACCAACGCCGGTCCCGGCCTCCTCTCCCTGCGCTCTGCAAGGGGGACAGTCCCCCCCCCCTCCCCGCAACGGCCGCCACTTTCCTGCTTTTCGGCACTGCGTGCGCCCCATCGCCCGCATCTCTTAATCCCCATCCCCCATCCTTTACCCTTCACCACCTCCCCACTCATGACTACGACCACCACCGCAGCCACCGACAGTCCCGAACTTGTGGAGAAGCTCTCCTCTCTGCTCGACTCGTTCTTCAACAACTGCTCCACCCTTAAGGACGCCCGCGGCCTGAGCACGGAAAACATGGAGGCCGTCTACTCCGTCGCCTACTCCCTCTACACCAACGGCAAGTACGAGGACGCGCACAAAATCTTCCAGTTCCTCTGCACGTTCGACCATCTGGAGCGCAAGTTCTGGCTGGGCCTGGGCGGCTGCCGCCAAATGCTCAAGCGCTACCCGCAGGCCGTGGAAGCCTACGCGTACGCCGCCCTGCTGGACATCAACGACCCGGTGGCCGCCTCCCGCGCCGCCGACTGCCACATTGCCATGGGCAAGCTGGACGAAGCCGAAAGCGCACTGACGGCCGCCGTCGAATTCTCCCGCGGCAAGCCGGAGTTTGAGAAGATTTACGAGCGCTCCTCCGCCATGCTGGAGCTTGTGCAAAAGAAGCTGGCCGAAAACGCCGCCGGGGCCACCGCCTGACACCAGGCTCAACGTCTCCGCCCCGCTCCCACCCTCTCCCCCACCTTTAACCGGACCCACTTTCATGCCCGAAATCAAACCCACGGGACCCCAGTACTACACCAACACCGTGCAGGACGGCCCCGATCCCCAGGCCAAACTTACCGCGCAACAGCTGCAAAACCTTGTGGTGGAGCTGCTCAACACCCAGGGCGGCAGCACCACCCCCGGCACGGACAGCAGCGGCGGCGGGGATGCCCCGTCACTCCCCCTGCCCAACGTCAAGGCCTCGGACGCGGACAGCTTTGTCTACATGTTTATGGCGCTTCAGTCCCAGAACATGGAGCAGCAGCTCAAGTTCAGCCAGACGGACATCAACGTCCGCATGGAGAAGCAGAAGCAGGTGAACGAGGAGCGCATTGAAAAGCTCAAGGAGGCTATCGAGGCCCAGAACAAGGCGAACGCCGGCGGCATTTTCGGCAAGGTTTTCGGCTGGATTGCCGCGGCCCTGACCCTGGTGGCCGCCGTGGCCGCCACCATCGCCACCGGCGGTGCCGCCCTGCCGCTGCTGGCCGCCGCCGTTATCGGCGTGGGCATGATGGTGCTGCAGGAGACTGGCGCCATGGATAAAATTGTGGAGGGCCTTGCCAAACTTATCATGATGATAGACCCGAGTATAAGTGAGGAGAAGGCCAAAACCATCGCCAGCATCACCATCGGCGTCGTCACCGCGGCCGTCATGATCGGCCTGACCATCGCCAGCGGCGGCGCCAGTGCCGCCACCACGGCGATGACCGCCATGCAGAAGATGGCCACCATGGTCAAGATCTTCTCCACAGCCGTGGCCGGCGCTGCCAAAGTGGGCGAAGGCGTCAGCACCATCACCCGCGCCGCCTACACGCACGAGGCCACCAACGCCCAGGCCGACGCGCTGGAGTTCCAGAAGACCCTGGCCAAGCTCCAGGCCTTCATTGAGGACGAATCCAAGCGTATCGAGGAAATCCTGCGCAAAATGGACGAAGGCGTCGCCACCATGATGCAGATCTTCTCCGACCAGGCCAACACCAAGGACTACATCAACCAGCAGATGAAGGCCTGAGCCTGCCCAACGGGGCCGGGCGCCCCCGGATTGCCGATTGTCGATCGATTTTCTGCAACTCCACCCCGGCCCCCTCGTTGAGGCTGTGTGCAGCACGCCGCCGCAGTTTACGACGCGCGGCACCCCTGCAAAACCTCACCTCTTCCCCCACTTTTACTCTCCCCATCCCCATGGAACTTACCCCTCTGCGGAATCCGCTCCTGAACCCGCTGCCCACCGACACGACCGTCGACGACACAGGCAAGCCGAAAGGCGTGCTTCGCGACGAGAACCTGACGATTGGCGACGGCGACAATCAGAGCACGGACGACTCCAACAACGATAACCGCCCGCCCCTCGTGGGCTCCAACCCGCCGGATGCCAACAAGGTGAACGACGCCGACAAGCAGATCGGCCGCATCTTCGCCGCCGGCGGCGAAACGTTCTTTGGCGACTCCTTCGCCATCATGTCCCTCTTCTACAAGATTGCCCAGAGCCAGCGCGAAACGGCCCGCGAATCCCGCGACATCGCCCGCCAGGCGCAGTACGCCGCCATCGACACTCAGGTTGAGAAGATGAAGGAAGCCGCCAACTGGGCCCTCGCGGCCGGCATCGCCAGCGGCGCCGCGCAAATCGGCAGCGGCTTGCTAAGCATGCGCGCCGCCGACGCCGGCCGTCGCGAACTCGCCACCTCCAATACCTCGGAGCTTGGCAAAATGCAGGCCACCACCCGCGTGCAGCTTGCCATGACCAACGACCAGGCCCGCGGCTCCATTATGGAAGGCGGCGGCACCGCCCTCTCCGCCCTGTTTAACCGCTTTGGCGCGATGAGCTCCGAGGCGCAAAAGCTGGCCGAAAAGGACGAGACCAAGGCCAAGGCCGCCATCGACAACGAGACGGAATTCGTCAATAACATGTTGGACATTATGCGCGATACCCGGCAGAAACTGCAGGAGATCGCCAACGCCCAAACCGAATCGCTGCGCACCATCATGCGTGCGTAATGCGCCCCCGGCGGGCCCGCTCCACCAACCGGCGCGCCCGCCGCCCCGCACCCCGGCCCGGGCCTGCGCGATGCCACAGGAGCATCGCGCAGGCCATCGGGCTTTTGTAGCGCGGCGCGAGGGCACCGGGACGAACGGACCGCGAAGATGTAGCGCCTTGCAGCACGTGGCACGCGCAGCGTCCGCCTCCGCACCGCGCCGCGATTCCCTCCTCCAGCTCTCGCAGCCATCTCGCCTTCCACGCGCCCCCTCCGCAACCCCGCCATTCTCCCACCACCACCTATGGAACTCGTGGACGCCATCCGGACCCTCGCCGAGGAGTTGAACCTGCCCGATGGCATTGACGCCGACGAGGACGGCGTCTACACCGTGGTGTTTGACGGCGAACTGGCCGTGGAGATCCTCCCATGGACGGGCGGCGATTTCCTCCTGCGCAGCCCCCTGGCCGCCATCCCCTCCGGCGACGCCGACAAGGAGAAGACGATGGTGCAACGCGTGCTGCAATTCAGCCTGGCCCGGCTGCGCGGCCGCCGCAGCTCCATTGCGCTCGATACTGTCTCCAACCGCTTCATCATCAGCCGCATCCTCCCCCACAGCGAGATGCGGCCCTATGAGTTTACCGCCGCGGTGGAGGACTTCATCAGCGACCTGGAAATGTGGCAAACCTTCCTGGAAAGCGGCGCCGCCACCTCCGCCAGCGGCGGCACCTACAACTCCTCCCCATCCTCCGGCGGCACCATGCCGATGATGATCATCATGCCCTAGAGGCTGTCGACATTTCCACGTTCTGCTGTCCCCACTTGGGGATCTTTCCTTTCTTGGCGTTAAAATTCCCCTCGCCTTCCAAGGACGGAAAGATCGCCAGGACGGAAGAAAAAGGGCACCGCGAATTGCACGCAGGATCTCTCGATCCTCCGTGCGATCCGTGTTATCCGTGGTTAACTTTCCGTTTTTCGCCCCGCCATGCTCATTTCCGAGATTTTTTACTCCGTGCAGGGCGAAGGCTCGCTGACAGGGGTGCCGTCGATTTTCATCCGCACATCGGGCTGCAACCTGCGCTGCGTGTGGTGCGATACCCCCTACACCAGCTGGAATCCCGAAGGCACCCGCATGTCAGTGCAGGAGATTCTTGCCGAAACGCGCCGCCATGCCGGCGCCCGGCACGCCGTGGTTACCGGGGGCGAGCCGATGCTGGCGCCGGAGATCTTTACGCTTACCAACACATTGCGCGACAACGGCTTCCATATCACCATCGAGACTGCGGGCACCGTGCCGCCGCGCCACGTGGCGTGCGATCTCGCCTCCCTAAGCCCCAAGCTGGGCCACAGCACGCCGCCCGTGGAGCGCGCCGGCCAGGCGTGGCACGACCGCCACGAAGCAACGCGCCTGAACCTGCCAGCCCTGCGCGAGTGGATCGCCACCGTGCCGGATTTTCAGCTTAAGTTTGTGGTGCGCAACGCGTTAGATGTCGAGGAAATTCGCACGCTGCTTGACGCCCTCGCCGTCCCCATCCCCCCCTGGCGGGTGCACCTGATGCCCGAAGGCACCAGCATGGAGGCCATTGGCGGCCGTCAGATGGAACTTGTGGAGCTGTGCAAGCTATACGGCTACCGCTACTGCCACCGCCTCCATGTCCAGCTTTTTGGACACAAGCGTGGCACATAATATTACGCCTTCATTACAATCCATTTGCGTTCCCGGATATTCACCACTAATATATCCCCAACGGTTGCCGATATACGGCACAACCTTCGGCCAGTACGCGGCATTTTACCGTATTTTGGGCAAAAAAAGCCAAAATGCCGATTGATGTTCCACCCTAATTTGATTACTTTAACCACGTGAGAAATAGCTTTCTCTTGATAAAGTGCATTATTTTGGGGGCGTTTACGTTTCCCACCCCTTTCCTTGTCCTATTCTATACCGCAGACATTACCCCCGCTGTAGATGACGTGCAGACACGGTTCGCGTTTGTTATTTTTCTAATACTCTCCGGCGGAATGTTAGGCGCCATCTTTTACTACAAAGATACCGCCATCAACACACTTAAAGACTGGTTTCCCAGCGACCGCATCGAACGCGCCGAACGCAAGCGCGGACAGCCCGACAACCAACTGGGCGGCACCCCCGGCACCAACCCCGCCTCCGAGCGCGACCGCGAACGTGAACGCCTGCGCGAAGCCGACCTGGCCCACCGCCGCAGCCTGGCCCGCGCCGCAGCCGCCGCCCACGCGGATGACGACGAGGACGAGGACGAAGCCGCGGATTCCGCCGGCGCCGACGACTACAGACCCACGCGAAACAAGCGCACCTCCCCGTCCGAATCCCCCGTCAGCACCAGGCGATCGTCCGGCGACCAGGCCAGCTGAACCAGCTCCGCCGCCAGATTCAGCGTCGAAAGAGGCACCTCCAGATTCGTCTCCACGTCCACGTTGGGCACCTCCACATTCCACACCGCCAGCCCGCCATCGGCCGCGCCGCTGACCGCCAGCGGACCGCGCGCCTGACACGCCACGGCCGACACAATGTCCTCATGCCAGGCCAACTGGCGCGGTTCCCGACCTGCGGGGCCCGGCCCACCACAATCCCACACCGCCACCTCGGGCGCGCCACCCGTCACAAACCAACGGCTGCCCTTGTGCCACGCCATCTCGCGCACCTTGGCGGCAAAACCGCTCATCTGCATCTCGTCCGGCTGATGAGTCGTGCGCCACACGTGGATGCCCTGATCCTGCGTGCCGGCCACACACCAGCGCAAATCCGGGCTCCAGCTTAGCGAGATAAGCGGGTTCCTGTAGTCCAGCGTGCGTTTCAGCTGCCCATCGCTGCTGCCCCACACCGCCACGCCGCCAAAGCTGGCCGTGCTGATCATCTGCTTGCTGCCCAACCACTTAAGGGCCGATATAGCTTTAGGATACTGCACAAACTCCCGCACCAGCTTGCCCAGGCTGTCCCACAAGCGCAACGTGCGACCCGACGCGGAGGCCAGACGCGGAAACGTCGGGTTGGAGCTGTCCGGACGACTCCAGGCCAAATGCTCCACCCAGCCCTCGCCACCCTCCAGCAACAGCGGCGTAAGCACAGCGCCCGGCGCGGCAGGCGCCGCGGAGGCCGCCGGCGCAGATTTATCCTGACTGAACGGACTGCCCGGGCCGCCAAAATTCCACAGATGAATAAAGCCATCCTGCCCCCCCGTCGCCAACACCCGCGACGATGGATGCCACGACAACGCATTATTCCCCCCGCGATGCCCCTTAAGCCGATGCACCACCTCCCCACTCCCCGCATCCAACACCGCAATCGGCCCACCCTCCGGCGCCACCGCCACCTGCCTGCCATCGGGGGAGAACTCCATCGCAATCACATAATCGTCCACCTCCGCCTGCCACAGCTGAGCAAACTCACGAAGCGCCGCTACGCCCCCGGACAAAGGCTGCGGCGAGGACGGCGAAGATGATGATGACGTGCTAAACGAAGCCATGGCAAAAAGAAAGCAATAGAAATAGAAAGAAAACGGAACAATCCAACCCGCAACCAGCCGGCCACCCGCCGCCCGCGCCGTCGGAAAGCCCCACAACCATACCCGCCTCCCGCCCGCCACGCCAGCGCAAAACCACCACCTCTCTCCCTCCCATCCTCCCCACGCACCGCGCCCCGGCCGCCCCCCCATCATTTCCCAAAAAAAATCGCCCGAATCCCTTGACTTCCCTCCCGCCATTTCCTATCTTTCCCTTTCCTGCGAGCAACCCGCCCGCAAGACGGCTTACATGGGCAGATACCGAAGTGGCCAACCGGGGCAGACTGTAAATCTGCTGACTATGTCTTCACAGGTTCGAATCCTGTTCTGCCCACTTTTTCTGTGTTTTGACAGGTAGTGACAAGAAGCGTCAAATCAGGACTTAAGTCCGTCTCCTGCAGGTATTTGAGAAACTCGTCTTTCGTAAATTCGCGGACAGTTTGCGACACCAAATGACCCGCCGGGACTAAGTGAGGTGTGTCTAGCGGTGTGTTTAAGACCCCCGAAGTATCCCGCTTCTTCCCGATGGAGGGAACCTTCTGAATCGCCTCAACAAGCGGCAAAGAGGCAGAATTAATGTAGGTGCGAGTCGTCAGATTGATGTCGCTGTGCCGCATCAGATGCTGGGCGACGGTCGGCGCAACGCCGTTATCCTGCAGGCGATGGTTGAGCGTGTGGCGAAGCGAGTGGAAGTGAACCTTGCCGTTTGGATCTCCAACGTTCTGGATTCCTGCCCGTTTCAAATCTCGGGCAAAGGTTTTCCAATCCGGATAAATGTCGCGAAATACAAGATCCGTTGCATTTGGATTCAGATTCCCCCGCCGCGCTTTCAGTGCTTCAACAACCTCCTTATGCAACGGGATGGGTTGAAGCTTCTTATTCTTGGCATTCTCGGGCCGCACCGCCAGGAACGGAGACTCGACATCGAGCGAAACGTCAGCCCAGGCCAGACTGCGCAATTCCTCTCGACGCAAACCAGTGTGAGCAGCCGTCAGATAGAGCACGCTTCGTCTTGTGGGAAGGCTGATGAGAGCTGCTAACTCTTCTTCCGAGAAGGGGCGCCGCTGGTAAGTCTGGGTGCCTGCCTCAGTAATCTTCTGAACAAATTTCAAAGGATTTTCGATGTTGAGCCGTTTAACGCCAATGAGCCACTTCACGAACGTATTTACGGCCAGCAGATAGTCGTTGAGTGTTTTGGGAGAGACCTTCTGCTGCTGCCTCCACTTAATAAAACTGTCAGGCTTTACGTCGGCCAAAGCTTTCCATTTGCACTCGGACAAAATCCGCTGAAGCAAACTTTCTCGGAGTGAGGCATACCGATCGTCCCTTCCCAGGCGTCTCAGTTCCGCAATAAAGTCGGCTAGGTGCTCCCCAAGCGATCCCGCGAATGTCTCCTGCACTTCTGAAGACGGGAGAATTCCTACGCGCTCCTGCTGAGTCTTGCGCACGATGCGCTCAAGCTTGGCTGACGCGACCTGCTTATCGGTGACATCCAGCGAAATTTCGGTAAACGAAGGATCCCCGTCCAGCCGATAGCGTCCCCGATAAAAGCGACCCACAACGAGCTTACCGTTCACCTTTCTCTTAGGCTTGTAAACGAAACATTTCATTTCGATTTCCTCCCTTTATTCAGCAGACCCTCAATATAGGCATTCACCTCAGAAAGCGCGAATCGTGTTGAGCGGCCAATCTTGATTGGTTTAGGGAATCCTGTCCCCCCTCCAGCTAGCCTCCAAACAGTTCGCACACTAACGCTTAGTCTCAAAGCAATGTACTGCACGGATACAAGATCAGATTGTTCCATAAAGGTATGCGTTTGGCAAGTATACATTGGGTCCAAACCAATGTATATCTGAGTTAACGCAACCAGGAATGATATCCCAAGTATAGAAATACCGGTAACGGATAGGTTGTGGATACGTCGAAATTCTTCGATATTTAACCGAAATCATTGCGAAGCATCTGATAGAAGAGTCTGCCAGAACACCTTCTTGGCTCTTCTCGCTTTTCTGCCTTCTTTTATTTCAATCATTTTACATATTCATTCATTGGTTAATATATAATATAATTATTTTTATATTAACCTCACATAAGCATACCCCATTATTGGAATTAAATTAATTCTTCGATTTACCTTTAGAGACTCTGAAAATACTGTTAGCTTGTCTTTATCTATCACATCTGGTCCAGACATAGCGAAATTGGTCACACCAGCTTTCGAACTTGGAGAAAATCCCTGATGAACAATGAGTAGCGTTGCTGGGCTCATAAATAGAGTCACAAAAGCTAAAGTGATCTCGGGAGCACCTGAGTTTGGTCGTTTGGTAGATGTTTGGGCCAAGTAAACGCAATCTCAACGAGATGTAATGGAGATGATTGTGGGATGTCAGCCAAAGTAGCGCATACCCATTTGGCGGCGCAATTGCATCTGATATCTTGCTGACTCGCCCGCCAGCATTTTGGAAAGCGGGAAGGCGCTTCCAACGGAGTCATTCGTTGCGCATTTGCGCTGATTTGAGAGCAGTTAGCGCATGCGACCGTCAAGCTTGTCGCAAGAGCCAGGGACGGAGCAGGGCTTCGAGGTGTCGGCGGGCGCGGTAGATGCGGGTTTCGACGGCTTTGGGGGTGCAGTGAAGGATGGCGGAGATTTCGGCGTAGGACATCTCTTCGTATTGAAGGAGGAGCAAGGGGGTGCGCAGGTCTTCGGGGAGTGAGGCGACTGCGGCTCGGACGGCGTCAGCGCGTTCCTGTTGCACGAGGATTTCATGGCCGGCGGGGCGGGGATCTTTTGCTGTGTCCATCCAGTTGTCCAAATCGGAGTCGAGGGAGACCGTGGGATGTCGGATGCGCCAGCGGATGTTGTTGCGGCAGAGGTTGCAGGCGATTTCGAAGAGCCAAACGGAGAATTTCCCTTGCGGGCGGTAGCGATGGCGCTGTTCGTAGACGCGGACGAAGGTTTCCTGGGCGATATCGAGGGCGTCGTGCTCGCCGCCGCCGAGCTGCCGGTGGAGGAAGCGGGTGAGCGGTTCTTTCCAGCGCTGCATGATTTCGTTCAGGGCAAGCGCATCGTCGTCGCGCAGGCGTTCCATGGCAGCGAGGTCGGCTGCGTTCCGTTCGTCGCAAGGCACCTGAGCTTGCCGCGCAGCGCTGTCGCGGACGCTTTCATTGTTGTCTTTCATGGATGTGTCCCGGAGGGAACGGGCTTTCCGGTTTCCTTTTTCATGGCGGGACTATCTTGGGCGTCGAAGATCGGCAAGTGCCTTTCCATAAGGGTGATATAGCGCGTCCCCTGCTCGGGGTCCATTGCCTGGCCGACGTTCCGGATGTGGCGGAGCATCGCCAACTGGCATTCCTGCCAAACTTCCGCGGATTCCCGGACCGCCAGCTCCACTTCGGCATCCACCTCGAGTTTGCGGGACAGTACATCCTTGATCCTGCGACGCGACTGCACGATCCGGTCACACATGGCAGCACACCGGGGCTCGTAGTCCTGGTGCAGGCGGCGGACGGCATCAAACTGCTCAGGGGTCAGCCGAAACTCTCGTCGTAGCCATTCGAGATCCATATCCGAGTCCTCCCCGCCGCCATGAGCCGCGTGTATACTCGAGCCCGGATTCGAACTCCGCAGCCAGTAGAGCTTGTCCGGACCGCCCCAGAGGTAGCCGCATGTCCAGCCTGCGACCGCCAGCACGAGCAGCAGTAGAATAAATATACCTCTGTTCATGGCTGTACCTGGCGCGCGTGCGCCTGCGCGTAGGGGTTGATCGATTCGGCGTAGCGACTCTCTATTCGCAGTTCCAGCGCCGCCGCGGCGTCTCTCGCCTGAGCAATGCCCATCCATCCTGCGAGCAGGCTCGTGGCGACAATCACCGCCGTCGCACGAACAGGATGCGAGAGGCTCAGCGTCATCCAGTCGGCGACCTCTCGCCACCAGACGGCGTGCGAAGCCTGCTCGCGCGCTTCAATGCGCCGCCAGACACTACGCTGGAAATCGGAGGGCATCTCCACCTTTGGATGCCACGACTGCAGGAGTTTATTCAGGGAATCGTCGTTGTTGTCAGGTGTTTGCATAGCACTTTTCCGTTTGCTGTCAGACCATACCTGCTAGTAGAACACCGGCGCGGCGCCAAACCCTTAGCTTTTCCACAGAATTCTGTTCCAGAAAACAGAACAAGGGTTTGGGATGCGACTGGTGTTTTACCTCATGAAGGCGGATATCACCCTCCGCCTCATCAAAGGAAAAACCAACATGAAAACGCTATCCGCCACAGTCGCCATTGTCATCGCTTCCGCCGCCGCTATTACCTCTCTGCAGGCCGCGCCCGGGATCATCGACACCACCAAGGGCATGCGCTTCGGCAATCAGGGCCTTCCCCTCTTCGCCGCTGAGTCCGCGTCGGCCCGCGGCACCGCCAACTGCCCGCAGATGCAGCAACAGAAGCCTGTTGTGCGCATTTACAGCGCCGACAGCAAAGGCCGCGCCACGATCGCCCGCACCGGCACCGAAAACCGCTGCGCTACCATCACAGAAAAAAAGGCAGGCTCGCGCGAAACGCAAAGCTCCATGACATGCAGCCCTTCGCAGCAAAGCTGCAACGCCATGCGTGGATAAAGCTGGGTACTTACGGGACTGGATGTCGCGGTGCTGACATCGACACGTCCCGGAAACAGAATTTCCGAGAATCTCACCCAACCCCGGAATCCATCGGCCTTCCCAGCCGAATGTTTCCGGGGTTTGCTCACGCCCATCGCAGATCCTGCGGAAGTGCGTTACCGTCTGTGGCAGTTACTCGTCGCAGGTGCAGGCGTATTCGGGATTGCTGCATGACTTACAGATATAAAGTTCCAGCTTAATGCGGAAGTTCTTGGGTTTTGCTGCCTTGTCAGCTTTCGCCTGAACAACGACCTGATAGCCTTCTCCTCCAGGGAGCGGGGTTGTGGAGACGAGTTGGTCGCCTTTGACCTCAAATTCCAGCTTAACCTTGCCGGAAGCAGCTTCTGCTGTAGCGGTGAATTCTTCTCCGGAGGGTGCCTGCGGTTTCATTGCGGCGTCGTAGATCACGATGCTGACTTTGCGGTCTTTCTCGACGAAAAACTCGGCGTTTTTGCCGGTAAGTTCCAGGAGAAGGCCTTTTCGGGGGCCGGCCTTGACGTGTTTGGCGGCGAATATCGGCGCTATGGACAGCGACAACATGATGAGGGCGAGGATGAACTTATTCATATGGTTGCAGGCTCCTTGGGGGATTTCAGGTTGGTTTTTCTTTCGATCCAGTCGTACAGGACGGGCACTACGAGAAGGGTCAGGAAGGTGGAGGTGATGATTCCTCCGATAACTACGGTGGCGATGGGGCGCTGAACTTCTGCTCCGGCACCAGTGGCGATGGCCATGGGGACGAAGCCGAGAGAGGCGACAAGGGCGGTCATCAGTTTGGGGCGCAGACGTGTCAGCGTGCCTTCGACGACGGCGTCGCGCAGGGAACGGCCTTCGCCGCGAAGCTGGTTGATGAAGCTGATGAGCATGATGCCGTTGAGGACGGCAATTCCACTCAACGCAATAAAGCCGACCGCCGCCGAAATGGTGAATGGCATTCCCCGCAGATACAGGGCGAACACGCCTCCCGTCATGGCCAGCGGAACGCAGGTGAATATGAGCGTGGCCTGCCGCAGGGAATTAAACGACAGGTAAATGAGCGCGAAGATAAGCGCGAGCGCCATGGGGACAACCACGGCGAGCCGTTCCCTCGCTTCCACGAGATTTTTGAACTGCCCGCCGAACTCGAAGTAGTAGCCGTCGGGAAACTTCACTTTCTTGTGTATGGCCTCGGTTGCTTCGTGCACGAAACCGGCAGTATCGCGCCCTCTTACGTTGATGAGGATGCTGACACGGCGCTGGGTGTTTTCCCGGGCGATCTGAACGGGCTGGGGCACAAGAACAATCTTGGCGACCTGGCCGAGTGTCAGCATGCCGCCGTCTTCCGTCCGCAGCGGTAATCGGGAGAAGGAAGCCAAATCGCCGCGACGCTCTTCCGTCAGACGGACAACGATGGGCGAGCGGCGATTTCCTTCGATGACCAGACCAACCTGCCTTCCGGCCAGAGCGGTTTCGATGAGTCGGTTTAAATCGTCGGCATGCACATTGAATTTCCGCATCGCCTCCCGGTCTGGGCGGATCTCAATGATCGGGTTCTTGCCGATGCTGTCGAATTCCGTTTCGCCGCCGCCGGGAATGGCGCTGATGGCCGTGCGGACTTCCCCGGCAAGGCGTTCCAGTTCGTCGTAGTTGTCTCCAAAGATTTTGCAGACGAGATCGGCGCGGGCGCCAGCCATGATCTCGTTGAAGCGCATCTGAATGGGCTGCGTGACCAGAATGCTTTGCCCCGGAACTTTGCTGAGAAGTGCCTGCTGGATAAGAGAACCGAGCTTTTCCTTGGAAATCGGCTGTCCGTTCACCTGACGCCACTGATCGCGCGGTTTCAGCATGAGGTAAGTGTCCGCCACATTGGGATTCATGGGATCGGTCGCGACCTCGGCGGTGCCGATACGCGAGAAGATTTCCTTCACTTCGGGGAACTCTTTGCGGATCAGCTCCTCGCTTTGCTTTTGGAGTTCTAGCGATGACGTCAGACCCGCGCTGCTGCTGCGGATAAACTGGAACGCGAAGTCTCCTTCATCGAGCTGCGGGATGAACTCAGCACCCATCCGAGTAAAGAGCCAGAGGGAGAAGCCGAACAGCAGCACCATCGGCAGCACGACGAGCCAGCGGAAGCGAAGGCCAAACGCCAGCAGAGGTGCGTAGATTCGCTTGGTAGTCGTTACGAGGAAATTGTCCGTTTCGCGGATCGATCCTGTCAGCAGAAAAGAGCAAAGCACCGGCATGAGAAGCAGCGCCAGCACCAGCGCACCGCCCAATGCCAGCATGACTACCAGGGCCATCGGCTGAAACATCTTTCCCTCGATCCCCTGCAAAGCGAGGATAGGGAGATACACCACGGTGATGATAAGCACGCCGAAAAACATCGGGCTGGCAACCTCCCTGGCGGAGCGCAGCACTTCGTCGTGCCGCTCCTCTTTGCTCAGTATCCTTCCCAAAGCGTGCTGCCGCTCGCCAAGGCGGCGCACGATGTTCTCCACCATCACGACAGCGCCGTCGATAATGAGGCCGAAGTCCACGGCGCCAAGACTCATCAGATTGCCGCTGAGTTTCCACTGGACCATCCCGGTGATGGCGAAGAGCATGGAGAGCGGGATAACCAGAGTGACGATAAAAGCCGCCCGCCAGTTACCGAGCAGCAAAAACAGCACAACCACCACAAAGAGAGCGCCTTCCGCAAGGTTCTTCTCCACCGTGGCAATGGTGCGGTTCACCAGATCGCTTCTGTCGTAGAGAGGACGGATGATGACGCCCTGAGGCAGCTTTTCCTGGATCTCGGTGAGCTTCTCCCGCACGGCTTTTGCCACAACACGGGAATTCTCTCCGGCGAGCATGATGGTTGCACCGACGAGCGATTCCCTGCCGTCGTCCGTGGCCGCGCCGGAGCGGAAGTTGCTGCCGATGCTGACTGTAGCGACCTCGCTCAGGAGAATCGGTGACACACCGCCTGCGAATTTCAGCGGAATGCTGGCGATCTCCTCAATAGTATTTACGCGTGTCGGCGCGCGGACAACAAGCTGCTCGCCGCCGATTTCCACATACCCGCCTCCGGCGTTCTTCGTGTTTTGCTCGATGATTTCCGCCAGCTGATCAAGCGACAAACCGCGTGCCGCGAGCCGTGCCGGATCGGGATAAATCACGATCTGCTTCTCATACCCGCCGTTCGTATTGACCTCCACCACGCCTTTGGTGCCGCGCAGTAGAGGCTTTACCTGATACTCCTGAATTTGCGCCAGCGCCATGAGCTGCTCCTGCCTTGTCGCAGGTTTGTGCGGTGCATCGGCGGCGTAGTCCAGGCTGTAGTAGAAGATTTCCCCGAGGCCGGTCGCGACAGGGGCGAGTTTCGGGCTCAGGCCCGGAGGCAATTCGTCCAGAACGCCTTGCAGGCGCTCCGTTACAAGCTGGCGCATACGGTAGAGGTCCACGCCGTCGCGAAACGTCATGGTGACCTGCGACAGGCCGAACTTGGAAAGCGAACGCAGCTCCATCATATCCGGCAGACCGGACATTTCGCTTTCGATCGGGAAGGTAACAAGCTTTTCCACCTCCTCGGGAGCAAGGGCTGCGACCGCCGTATTGATCTGAACCTGCGGGTTGGTGATATCGGGAACGGCATCGATCGGCAGCACGAAAGCCGCCCTGGTGCCGACACCGATGAGAACTATGGTGGCAAGCAGAACCGCCACCCTCTGACGCATTGCAAATTCAACAAGGCTTTCCACCATATCAATGACCACACGTGCAGGCTTTGCCGCCCCTTAGGATTTGCAACTCCGCCAGCCACAAGGACATCACGGGCTGCGTCACAATCTCATCCCCGGTATAAAGGCCGTCGGTGACCTCCACCTGGGTGCTGCTGATCGCGCCAACCTTGACGGGAGTACGCACATAAAACTCCCCATTCTTGGCGTAAACAAAGTGCCCCTCTGCCGTGGAAAGGAGAGCTGACCTGGGGATCGAGGTGAGGTCTTCCTTAGCTTCAAGGTGGATAGTGGCACTCAGCGCCGTGTTGCTGTCCAGCGGCGTGGCGGACTGAACTGTCAACTCGTAGTCACCGCCGGAGACAACCGTAGTCTTCTCGACGCGGAAGATCTTGCCCTTCAGCGCGGGCGCGTCGACACCGCCTGCGGGGCGCAGTTCCACCTCCATGTAAGGCTTGACGGTCGCGGCCTGTTCCGGCGAGAGCCAGCCCACGGCTTCGTTGCCCTGCTGCAATGTTTGCAGACGGACCACCAGCACCGGGGCGATTTTCTCACCGGCGACTTCCGCGGTCTTCAAACCGATGGACTGCGCCATGGTTTCCGTGAGAGATACGCCCTTGCCCTCCTTGAATGTGGCTCCGTTCTCGGAGACTTTTGGCGCATGCTGCTCTTCTCCAACGGCGGATTGCGTGCATCCGGAGAACCAGACGGGAATGAGTGCGAGCAAAGGGATAATCAGAAATTTCATCATAGGTTTCTCCGTTTAATCAGCTTTTTGCTTAAAGGGTTGCACGATAGTGGTCGGCGTGCCGGTCAGTTCTTCGAGCGAAAGCGCGGCTTCCAGCGCCTGGGCCTGCGCCTCGTTGATGGCTTCGACCGCCTCCAGATACTTATCCTGCAGCTCCACATAGGTCGCGATCGGCACTGCCCCCAGGCGATAGTGCCGGTCGGCAAGCGAAGCCGCTTCGCGGAATTTGGCCACGCCCTGGCCCTTCCACAGATTCAGCCGCTTCTGCTGTGATTTGAAGAGGATGACGGACTCCATCACCTGCTTCTCAATGTCCCTCTGCGCGGCGTGAAGCGTCGCCAGAGCCTGCATTTGCCGAGACTGCGCGATGGAGACATTGGCTTTCCCATCGTTCCAGACCGGAACGGGGACAGAGAAATTCACGCCAACCACCGTCTCCTTTTCATTGGAAGCCCTTTCCTGCGATAGAAATGGTCCAACGGTGAACGTCGGATAACGCTCATTCTTCGCCAGCTTTACCTTGAAGCCCTGCTGTTCCAACTCGGAGCGCCGGATGCGAAGGTCGTAGTTATTCTCCGAAGCATTCCAGAACAGCATTTCCGTCGAAGGAAGATCAGCCAGCACAAAAGGCGGCCGCACCACGACAAGTGGCGAGTCCGCCCGCGCCCCGATGAGTCGGTTGAGCTCAAGCAATCCCTTCTGGACTTCGATGTCTGCCTTCGCCGCGCGCGACTGAGCGATAATCGCTGCCGCTTCGATGGTCCTTACCTCCAGTTGCGGGGCAATTCCGGCCGGTTCCCTTTGCACCATCACCGCCTTGAGATCGCTGTAGCGATCCGCCACCTCATTGGCCGCGACCGATATTTCCTGCTGCGAAGCAAGCCTGTACGCGATAACGCGGACTTTGGAAGCAAGGTGGAACTTGAAGCGCTCCAGCCCAAGCTCCGCAAGCCGGATATCCCGGTTGGCAATCGCTTTGCGAAGCCCCAGCCGCCCCGGCCATTCAATCGGCTGGGATATGCTGACCGCATACGCCAGCCCCTCCGCCGCCGCGCTTTCCGGCGAAGTAACTCGTTTCCGTCCCAGCTCGACACTTAGCTCTGGATTGGACATGCGCCCCGCGACAGAACGGCCAGCCCGGGCTGCATCAATCTCCGCCTGGTAAAAGGCGATTTCCGGGTTCCTGGCCAGTACCTCCTTGATAAGGGCGTCAATAGAACGCTGGGGCTGGGGCGGCTCTGCGCAGGCGGGCACGCTCAGTACCAGCAGGATGAATACAATTAAAATAAAGCGAGCCATAGAAATTCCCAAACACGGTTGTCCGACCAAACTGAAAGGGTTGATGCCACGGGGCATGCAAATACGAACGAGCACAGATGCGCTGCCTTCGACAAAAGACAGGGTGGTACTACTCAAACCGTCGTCCTCGTAAGGAGACAAGGGCGCGGCAGCTTAAACCGTGCAGGACGGACCGCGAATCGGAATGCTATGCTTCAAATCCTGCAAAATGGCTGGCGGCGAGAGATTGGAACTATATGCCTTCCGTGAAACAGGAAAATACTGCGGACGCGGAAAAACAGGCCTGACCAGCGGCGCTGGGAACTGAAGAAATTCCAGTGAGAGATCCGCCGATTTGGAGAACTGAGCCGACTTCGATAAACCGTAAGACTGGTCGCAGGTTTCGCACCCACGCTCATGCGAGTGACTTTCTGAAGTTCCGCAGTGTGGAGTGCAGTCGATGATTTCCGCTAAGCACAGATAGTTATAGGACACCCCTGCCGTAAAAAACAGCAAAACCAAAAGACTCAATAGTCGTTTTGTGAGCGGAGACATCCGAAATCAAAATGCCGAAAAGAAGATGTTGTGTCAAGAGGGGCAGGCTCGCGATGAGGCGGAGTATCGAGCCCGCTAAGAGAAAGTCTGAGGGATTTTGATCCTGGTCTCGTTGAACCTAGTGAACCCTATTAAGGAAATTCTTCATATGATTACTAACTGGTTGAAAATTGTAACGTCCCGCAGCCTTTCTAACGCAGCCATTCTGTCACTGATTCTTATTACGTCGACAGCCGCCGTGTCCGCACAAGGAGCTGAGTACGAAACGCTCAATAACTCCGGCGGTAAACCGGGCTATATCAAAGTATGCTCCGCCAAGGAAGAGCGGCCAAATGGCGAAGGCTCCGTCACCTACATCCACTCCATCTACGAGATTTACAGGGAGGACGGCTCCCGCGTCCGCCAGGTCCTCAACCGGTCGGAAAAGCCGGACAAGGTCCAGATCCCTGCTGGCGACTACGTCATTGTCGCTGACTTCGAAGGCAAAGGTATCCTTCGGGTGCCCGCCACGGTTAAGGACGGACGAGTGACGTACGTTTGTTTCGAAGGTCACCAGAAACCCTGACGCGTCGCTTAAAAGCAGGCCGCTCCACACGGGGCGGCTTGCCGCACCAGCATCAATGGTGAAGTTGGCTACTTCGCACGTATATTTCCTGAGAACGAAAAAAGGATAAGGGATTGGGCAGCCGGCCTCGTTAAACGAGGAGAATCTTTGACGTCCGACGACGGGCCATGGATTTTGGCAAACCGGCCTGGATCTTCAGACACCAAAATCGTGCTGGATTAAACCGAAGCCGCTCAAGAAACGGAGTATCATGGACGACAATAAATTAGATGCACTGCTAAAATCATTTGAAGGACAATTCAAGCCTGCCCTTCCTGATGGCTTTAGCCGTAATGTATGGAAAGAAATTGATGCCCGTAAGAAACAGCAATCGTCCTTATGGACATACTGGGATGACTTATTTTCCTCATTTCTTAATCCCAGATTTATAGTGGCTTCGCTCCTGATAGCTTCTTTTATCGGAACAGCAGGAACAAGCCTGGCTTCACTGCCGTCCGATTCATCAAGAGCTTCATCCGCTCTGTCTCTTAGTATATTTAGCCCAAGCGCATCTACGGTTCCGCTACTCTACAGAAGATAAAACATGCGCTACTTTATTCAGCTCGGCAGCCTTCTCTTGCTGGTTGCTCTGACCTCAGCTCTCAGCTGCTGGTTCTCAATATGCTACATTGCACGTCCATCAAAAGAATTCACCCATTCTCACGAGTGGATATATAAGCAACTGGCGATAACGCCTGAGCAAGAAAAGTCGTTGCTACCGATCGAGAATAAATGTTATGAACAGCGGAAGTCATGCATAGATCGTATTCATAAACTAAATAACGATCTCGCAACAGCCCTTGTAGAGGATAAGGGGAAATCAGATCGCACCGATCAGATAGTCGAGCAGATTAACGCAACCACAGCACAATTGCAAAAAGTCACGCTAAATCATGTGTTCGAAATGAAGGAAGTTCTGCGGCCGGAACAGTACAATAAACTCCTTCGTCTCACGGCCGACGGACTGCGTGATGTAAGCCAAAATTGATGGGCCATGCCACCGGAAGATCCCGATCTTGTTCTGGTTGAGGCGGCTCAGAAAGGCGATGACGGTGCGTTTGACGCATTGCTAAAACGCCATCAGGAGCGCATTTACCACTTTATTCTAAGACATGTCACCAATGAAGCAGATGCTACAGACCTGGCGCAGGAAACATTTGTAAAAGCCTATTTTAATATCAGCAAATTTACCCCAAGAGGTTTGTTCACAACATGGTTATGCCAAATAGCACTTAATCTGTGTAGGGACTTAGTCAAAAGCAAAGCATGGAAGAATCGTCAACAGACAGATTCTCTGTTCTTTGAATCAGACTCCACGAATTGTGATGTGCGAAAAGATATACAATCAGGCCCATCATCGGATCCGATTCGAGACGAGGAAACGCAGATGCTTCTTCAGGCCATTGAGGAATTGCCGATAGAACTAAAAGGTCCACTGATGCTTACTACAATAGATGGCCTTTCTCACGCTGAAGCAGGAATCCGTCTTGGGATCAGCGCGAAAGCTGTAGAAAGTAAAGTTTACCGGGCACGAAAGCTATTGCTTCAAAAATTCAAACGGTAATGGTATAACACTATTTGGCGATATTATGCGTTTCTAATAAAAAATTCTGCACTTTAAATCAATGCAATCTCATATATTTGGTTTGCATTTTTCTGAAATCTGTCGACTCTATACGTAGTCCCTCCTCTATGCATCCTCTCTGGCGAACAGTTGCTCTGATTCTCCTGGTACTTTTTGTACCGGGTTCGGTGCATTGCGTGCCTGGGACTCCCTCTGATAGTGAAGCAAAAGGTGTTGATTCTCACCTGGCCGAGTTTGCGGTTCCGCAGGGAGATGCATCCCATACCGATTCGCACGAGTGCGTTGCGAAGTCGTTGGCCGCAACACAGTTGCCTTCTGTACTGAAAGCGCCCAGCCAGCCGGATTCCGATTTTTATTCTCTGCTGCCTTTTGCCTGGGCGATGTCCTTTGGCGCCCTCCTTCACCTGACCAATGCCGAGTTGGGAGACGGTTCGCAGTCTTCCAGCATCGTTCTCGATACTCCTCAGGAGCTTCGTGCGCAGTGGGCTTTTGTCTTGCGCTCGGCTCTGCCCGCCCGTTTGCCCTCAGACTTAGTCTAGTTTTCTCCTCCGCATTGTCGTAGCGGGGGAAGTGTCTGCTGTTTAGGCAGCCTTGCAGGTTTGTTGTGCTGCCTGCTGCCCATCCCGTCGTTCCCTGTCAGGACCGATCGCGCATCTTTTATGCCTCGTTTCATAGCTCCGCGCTCAGGCGTGGTTCCATTCCATTTTCGCCATGTTCTTACCACAGAACAGATTACCTCAGTTGCACCGATATTTCCTGATTCTGGCAGCATTCGCGTCGTGCAGCTTATCAGCTTTCGCGGAAACGGTCACACTTACATCCATTCCCGAGAGAATCCGGACGTCCAATCCCACCCTCATCGCTGCCCGTCTTCGTATTGAAGAAGCTCGCGGTCGTTTCCAGGGTGCGGGACGCCTCTCAAATCCATCGCTGGGTGTTCAGCTTACCCATGACAGGAAGTTTGAAGAAGGCACGCTGACGCTCTCTTTCGACCAGGCTTTCCCCATCACGGCTCGTCTGAGACTGGAGCGCATTATAAGCCATCAGGCTATTGCCGCAGCGGAACTTGAAGTACGGGATGCGGAACGCAAACTGATCTCCGACGCCCAGACTGTAGCGGTAAAGCTTATCCACGTCGGCCAGCAGAGGCAACTACGCCTCCAGCAGGCAGAAGTTTTTGGAAGCCTCGCCCAGTTTGCCCAGAAGCGCGCCCAGGCAGGTGAGATCTCTCCTCTGGATGCCGCTCAGGCGCAGGTGGACAGCCAGCGCATTCGGCTTGAAGTAAACCAACTGGAAGTGGAAAAGACATCGCTGACCGGAGAACTCCGGCTCAAGCTTGGAACGCTGTCTGCAAGCCCTCTCTTGGTTGCAGGTACACTTTCAGCGCCCGCATCCCAGGGTGCAGTGTATGGCCCTCCCCTACCGAAGCATGGGCCCGTCTTAAGGCCTGATTATCTCAAGGCAAAGCTCGCAGAGGAAACGACCAGAACGGAGGTCAAGTTGGCCAAGGCTAAAAAATGGGATGATGTGACCGCCGGCCTTATCGTTGAGGGGGACCGTTCCCGCGACGAACCTGAAGGACTCGACAGGGCCGTCTACTTCGGCTTTAGGCTTAACGTTCCGCTTCCTCTCTGGAACCAGAACAAGGGCGAGATTCTGGAGAAGCTGGCGAGTGCAAGACGAGCTGTTCTGGAAACGAAAGCGCTCGAAGTCGACATCTCCAATGAAGTGAACGCAGCGCTCAGTGAGATGGCCGCAAACGCCCAACTGGCCAACGAAACCCGGAACGGCCTGATGCCACTGGTTCTGAAGCAAACCGAGCGTCTGGAAGAAGCCTACACGAAGGGCGAAGCAGACATGCTGAAGGTCCTGCGCTCCCGGGAGCAACGCTTCGCTCTCGAATCCGCAATTCTTGACGCAACCCGAAACTACCATCTCGCCAAAATCCGGTACGACACAGCCACGGGCAAGAACGCAGGAATATCTGCTCTATCCGAACCTCCCCAACGCTCTCTTCAGGTGCGCCGCGCGCTGCCTCGCTGATTCTCCCCAATGCTTCTCCTCCGCTGCCTTTTCGCAGGGAGACCTTTTCCAAGCCCGATCCACAGGACTTATGTTTTATACTGATTTGAAATACTTTCGCATGGTTAAGGTGTTGTCTTTAGCCACGTTACTCTCTCTTGCTCCGTCACTTTTTGTCGGACCATACCTCCTTGCAGCTGATACCCCTGCGAAATCTGCGGAGAACAACACGATCGTCCTTGATGAAAAAGGCGTGCAAAATCTCAGGATAGAAACCGAACCGGTTGAGGAGCGGGATTTTGAGCAAACTGCATTTTCTCTCGGCAGGATTGAGGCGATTCCTCGGAACTCTGGAACGCTGAGCAGCCGCATCCCTGGTCGCATCGTTGAACTCAGCGTGACCATCGGCGACATGGTTGAAGCTGGGACTGTCGTGGCGAAAGTGGAAAGCCGCCAGCCAGGCGATCCGCCTCCGGTGATCACTCTCAAGGCTCCTGTGCGCGGCATGATCACGCGCATGGATACTCGCATCGGAGATCCTGTCGAACCCGATAAGATCCTTATGGAGATTACGGACCTGCGTGAAGTCTATGCGATCGCGCGTGTTCCAG
This sequence comes from Verrucomicrobia bacterium LW23, assembly GCA_003054695.1. GTDB lineage: Bacteria > Verrucomicrobiota > Verrucomicrobiia > Methylacidiphilales > UBA1321 > LW23. The sequence goes on along the minus strand of QAZA01000056.1, from coordinate 64,000 downwards.
AACACCTGGCAGGAAAAATGAAAGCTCCGGCTCCTGGTACAAATGCTGGCGTTTCGGATGCGAACAAAGCGCGTATCACTGTCACTGCTCTCCCCAAAGAGAAGTTTGAAGGAACGTTGCTGCGCTTCGGCACCTCGGCAGATCGGGAAAACGGGACATTGGATGCGGTATTTCGCATGGGAAATCCCGGCGGCCTGCTCAGGCCCGAGATGCGCGCTGAGTTTTCGATTATTCTTGGACGACGGACCAACATCCTGAGCATTCCTCGTAGCGCTTTGCAGGGAGAAGCTGCCAATCGCTTCGTGTACGTCAAGGACTTCAACCTCCCCAGGGCCTTCATCAAAACGCCGGTGGTTGTCGGCGAGATGAACGATCGTTACGTCGAAATCATCTCCGGATTGTTTGCGGCGGATGAAGTGGTGACGCGCGGCTCCTACTCTCTGGGCTTTGTCGGCACCGGTAGCATGTCTCTGAAAGACGCGCTGGATGCCGCGCATGGCCACGAACACGCTGCCGATGGCTCGGAGCTGACACCAGCAAAGAAAGCCGAAATGGAGGCCAAGAAGGCGAAGGAAAAGGGTGGCAACGCAGCGGCGCAACCGGCCGCGGCGGCGGGCAACAGCGACTTCTGGATGTACACCAGTGCCGGACTCTTCGCGCTTCTTCTTATATCACTGCTTTTCAGAAGCGGTCCGGAAAACAAGGATGAATCTAAGGAACAAGATACTTTTCTGGCAACAGAAGATCAGGACACTCACGCGACAGCGTCTTCAACGAAGAGCGCGCTTTCTCAGCCACATTCAAACTCCAATCCGGAGCTGAGCGAGTCCGCGCACGCCTCTCGTGACAAAGTTCCTGCCGGAGCAGGCTCGAACAGTAAAAGTGGGGGCCACTAATCATGTTAAATTCCATGATCAAGTGGTCCCTCAGCAACCGCCTTCTGGTGCTGGGGATCGCGGTCCTGCTGATGGTTGCAGGAGTCAGAATTGCAACGCGGCTTCCGGTTGAGGTGCTGCCCGACCTTACGAAGCCTACCGTCACCATCCTGACGGAAGCGCCCGGGCTTGCTCCGGAGGAGGTAGAAACGCGAGTTACCCAACCGTTGGAAACCGCGTTTATGGGCGTTGCCGGTGTCACCAGACTGCGATCCAACTCCGACGTCGCCCTGAGCCTTGTCTATGTTGAGTTCGGCTGGGACGTAGACATCTATCGCGCGAGAACGCTGGTGCAAGAGCGGCTCCAGGCCGCACGTGATCAGCTGCCTGAAGGCGTTTCGCCATTCATGACGCCAGTGGCTTCGCTTATGGGCGAAATTCTGCTTGTGGGCGTACGGTCTACCGTCAAAGAAGGACAACCCAACTACCTTCCGCCTCGGGAAGTCAGGAGCATTGCCGACTGGACGATCCGCCGCCGTCTCCAAAGCATCAACGGTGTTGCGGAAGTCCTGAATATGGGTGGCGGCATCAAGCAGATCGAAATCCAGCCCGACCCTTACCGGATGCAGTCCAACGGCGTGACGCTGGAAGAGCTTGAGAGTGCAGCCAAACAGGTGGCAAGCACTACCACCGGCGGCTTTATCAATACCGGCACCACGGAAATCATGGTCCGCAATCTTGCGATGACCGTGGACCTCAACGACATCGCCAGTACCGTCATCAAACGCGTCAACGCCCGCCCCATTTCTATACGGGATGTGGCGACCGTGGCATGGGGCATAGAACCTATGCGCGGGGACGCCACTGTCAGCGTAAGCCCGGAAAAGACGCCGACTTACGGTGTGATCATGAGCATCACCAAGGCCCCGGGTTTCGACACCCGTGCACTGACGCTTCAGATCAATCAGGCACTCGAAGAGCTGAAAAATACGCTGCCGCCGGGGGTGGAGACGACTTTGCTGTTTCAGCAAAAGACTTTCATTGACCACGCCATTGGCAACCTGATCGAGGCGATTCGGGACGGTGCAATAATGGTGACGGTCATCCTGTTTCTCTTCCTGCTGAACCTCAGAACCACGTTCATCACCCTGATGGCTATGCCTTTGAGCTTCGGCATCACCATGATCGTGTTCCAGCAGATGGGGATCAGCGTCAACTCCATGACGCTTGGCGGTTTGGCGGTCGCCGTCGGCATGGTCGTCGATGACGCCATTGTGGATGTCGAGAACGTCTTCCGGCGACTACGGGAAAACGCGTCATTGCCCAAACCTGAGCCCAACCTTGAGGTAATAGCACGAGCGTCCGGGGAAGTGCGTAACTCGATCCTTTACGCGACAGTCCTCATCGTCCTGGTATTCCTCCCGCTGCTGGGCCTGAGTGGTGTGGAAGGCAAGCTTTTCGCCCCTATTGCCATCGCCACCATAATTTCGATGCTCGCATCGTTTCTTGTCTCTTTGACGGCTATCCCCGTGCTCTGCTCGTTCCTGCTGCGCCCCGCTGCTGGCCACGACCACGATGACGGCAGGCTCGTCACGTTCATGAAGTGGATTCTCGAGAAGACCCTACTGCGAATCGCGATAGAGCGCCCTTTGTTCGTGCTGACTGTGGCCGCCGCGCTGCTGGCCGGTTCGCTTTCACTTTATCCTTACATGGGTAAAGACTTCCTGCCGAAGTTCCGCGAAGAAACGGCGCTTATTGCCGTGGCCGGCGCCCCAGGCACAAGCCTTGAGGAGATGAATAAGATTTCGGACGTCATTGAAGGGCAGTTGCTCAGCGTTCCCGAGGTGCACAAGGTGGGTCGCCGTCTGGGACGTGCAGAGCGCGGAGATCACGTTGTACCCGTCTCTACGGTGGAATTTGACGTCGACTTCCTTTCCGGCGATGGAGCGGAAGGAAAAGCTCCGGAAGGAAAGGATGGAGCTTCGCACAAGCCCCGCAGTCGCAAGGAGGTGCTCGAAGCCCTCGGTGCCAAGGCCCGCGAAGTCCCCGGCGTCTTCGCTGTCGTGGGTGGTCCACTGGCTGATCGTATTGGTCACATGATGAGCGGTGTAGCAGCTCCGGTCGCCATCAAGGTTTTCGGTCCTGATCTTGATGTCCTGCGCCAGATCGGTACGGAAATCCAGACCGTTGCCAAAAAAATCCCTGGGTTTGAAGACACAAAGCTGGATCAGACATCCGCCATCCCGCAGCTCCGCGTTGAAGTTGACCGGGAAAAAGCGCAGGCCTACGGAATCACGCCGGGCAAACTCAACGAGCAAATTTCCTCCATGGTAGGCGGAGAGAAGGTCGCCGAGCTTCGCGAAGGCCAGCGCGCCATTGGCCTCGTTACCCGACTGCCGTTGGAATGGCGCGATTCAGCGGACAAGATCGCGGAACTTCCGATTGAGACCGACACTAAGCAGCGAATACCTCTCCAGATGATTGCAGAAGTCCGCCAGGCAAAGGGGCCGAACGTGATCTTCCGGGAAAACAGCCAGCGCCGATTTGCCCTGGCGATCAAGCCCTCCGTTCGCGACGTTTCGACGCTCGTTCAGACGCTTCAGAAGGATGTGGCCGCCAATGTGAAACTCCCCGAAGGGTATTTCCTCACCTACGAAGGCGAGTTTCAGGCACAGCAGGAAGCCACCCAGCGCATCATGATTCTCTCGAGCGTGGTCTTTGTCGTCGTCTTCATGATGCTCTACAGCTACTTCGCCAGCGCATCCCTTGCCTTGCAGGTGCTGGTCAACATCCCCCTGGCACTCATGGGAGGCCTGGCTTTCACCTACTGGCAGACCAATAACATCAGTATTGCCACGCTGGTCGGTTTCATCGCCGTCGGCGGCGTTGCGGCCCGAAACGGCATCATGATGATCTCCCACTATCTCCACCTCATGAAGCATGAAGGTGAAGGCTTTACGAAACAGATGGTCATCCGCGGCACGCTGGAACGGCTTGTGCCCGTGATGATGACTGCGCTTTCCGCCGGTATTGGTCTGATCCCGCTCGTCCTCGCTGCCGACCAGCCCGGCAAAGAAATTCTGCACCCCGTCGCGGTGGTCATCGTCGGCGGTCTTGTTTCTTCCACCTTCCTGGACATGGCGGTAACGCCTGCAATGTTCTGGCTCCTCGGTCGCAAGGCTGCGGAGCAGGCACTAAAGCAGAACGCTGCCGCCGTGGGCTAGGCTCACCCGGTTCTTAACCGGACAACCCAACAAACACACATCAAAATAATGAAAAGTCTACTTCTCACAGCCGGCCTTTTTCTGGGCCTCGCCTTCAGCCAGTTCGCCCCGGTACACGCAGCGGATGCCCACAAGCATGATGACAAACCCGTTGCTGGCCCCACGGGCGGACGAATTCTCACCAAGGTGGAACCTCATGCCGAATTCTTCGTCAACGCCGATAAGAAAGTGGAGATCCGCTTCGTTGACGACTCCAACAAGGTAGTTCCTCCCGCCGACCAGTCAGTCAGCGTCACTATGGGTGATCGCAGTGCCCCCACGAAGCTGACGTTTGCCAAAGACGGCGACAAACTCATCTCGGACAAAGCGATTCCGGACGGCAACGAAATTCCCACCGTTGTTCAGATCAAGGTGAAGCCCGACGCCAAGGCGGCAACGGAGAAATTCAACCTGAATCTCGCCAAGTGCCCCACCTGCAAATATGCCGAGTACGCATGTATCTGCGAGCACGGTGATGACCACAAGGGCCACGATCACAACGATCCCAACCATAAGCATTAACCTCATCGCACACCGTTCGTCGCTTCTCCCGGCGTATGCTGAATGGTTTCCCCGCCCCCGGCATGGCGGGGAAACCACTTCGGTTGCCTCATCTTCAAAACGGGAGCCACGGTATTGCCAGTCTTGTTCTTATGTTCCGCACATTCACTGCTTTTGCCTACGCCAAACTTACGATAGCGATTGCAGGGACAATCCTGGCGATTGCGATCTATTGCGCCAATTTGTCAACTCTCGGAAATAATCAAACTGCTGTAAAGCGGGCTCTAACCTCGCTTGTAAATACTCTGAACGCGAAAGACACGGCATTACTTGAACCGCTGCTTGCACCCGATTACAAGGTGGGCCATTTAACGGGTGACGCGGCAAGGGAGGCTCTGAAACAAATCGTCGAAAACTATCCCCGCACCATTCGCTGTCTCACTATACAGAACAAGACTCAACTGGCTGACGGCTCGATGGATGTGGAGGTCATGCTTCAATGTTCTGATGGCACGCGCAAAAGCCAGTTTCGTATAAGTCCTGTCGGCACATTTTCCGAACTGGGCTTGATCACTCCCAGATCAACTTTCAGCCCAAAATACGCTTTTTCACCTTCAGTTTTTACTGTGCCTTTCCAACTCCACAACGGCCTGATTCTCGCCGAAGCTAAGGTGAATGGAAAAGAAGGCCATTTTTTCCTCGATACAGGAACCAAAGGGATGACGCTGAATTCGGCTTTCTTTCCTCCGGTGAAAGCCAGTTCGGAACCTGTACTTCATCTGGGCGCTCAGGGAACTTCCGTATCCCTGGAATGCGTCGTTGTTGAGGACCTCGAATGGGGCGAAATGCGACTTAGCTCCTTCGAGGCAGCCAGCAAGAACCTGGATCACGTCAGCCGCTATTTTAAGATGGATATCCTAGGGATTATTGGCGCGGATCAGATATCTAATCACGAAGTCAAAATAGACTACGCCAAGAATCTGCTGACCTTTTATGCACTGGATAACGATGGATGCAGGCTGTCCAAAAAGAAAGAGGATATGTCTGTATCTGACATTAATTTTGAACTCATTGATCACATACCCGTTATTGAAGGTAACATTGGAGATATTAAAGCCAAACTTGCTATTGACACCGGACTTTCCATCAATGTCATTAACAATACTTTGAAAGAACAGATCGCCGATTCTTTTCAGGACGAAGGTGAAAAAACGGTTACGTCGGTATGGGGTTCTCCTCGATCCTATCAATCCGGCCGGATTTCTCAGATTGGACTGGGTGGTCTGGACTACGGCAAAATGCCGTTTATTGTTTCCGATGTCCCCTTCATCGCCGCTGCTACACAGAATCGGTTCCCTGCCCTTCTGGGCTATAGCTTTTTAAGCCGACAACCCATATCGTTTAACTACAAAAAGAAGGTTATTTCCCTGTGGCCTGAATTCTAACACTGAAATCTATATATGGAACCATCTAAGAATTGCGATTCCTGCAAGTGCGACGACAATCATCAACATGATGCTAAAGATGGACACGATCACAATCACGACGATGTGCCCAGTAGCATCAAGCTTAATGATGACGTAAAGGCCAGTCGGGAAACCACCTTAAAGGTGGCAGGAATGGATTGCGCCGACGAAGTCGCTGCGCTGCAGAATGAACTTCGCCCGATCAAGGGGATAAAGGAAATTAAGGTAAACCTGATGGGCGGCAAAGTGACCGTCAATCACGACGATTCCGTTGACGAGGCCGGGCTTATCAAGGCGATCAGCAAAGCAGGGCTTACCGCATCACCCGCCAATAAGACTGGAGGCGACGACGACGCTGACCTCGAGCGCTCCAGATACTACCGCCAGATGGCTGTATGGATTTCCGGAGCTCTTACCGGAATCGGGCTGGTGTTGCAGTGGACGTCCGTTGCTCCTGCATGGGTTGCAGACTCCGCCTTCTTCGCCGCCATAATCGCAGGAGGCTGGTTCATCGTACCCAAAGCCATCGGAGCCCTGCGCCGGTTCTCACTCGATATGAATGTACTGATGACCGTGGCGGTCATCGGCGCGGTGATCATCCAGGAGTACTCAGAAGGTGCCGCGGTTGCCTTTCTGTTCTCGCTTTCCGAGCTGCTTGAGGCGTTTAGCCTGGCCCGCGCCCGTAAGGCTATCCAGTCGCTAATGAAGCTCGCTCCGGAAACGGCAATGGTCAAAGACGGTGATTCCACTCGCGAGGTCCCCGTGGCAGAAGTCGAGGTTGGTACGATCTTCTATGTCAAATCCGGCTCCCGCGTGCCTCTGGATGGCGTGGTAACCAGTGGTAATTCCAGCATCAACCAGGCTCCCATCACTGGCGAATCCATGCCTGTCGAAAAGAAGGAAGGCGACAGCGTTTTCGGCGGCACTATCAATGGCACAGGCTCTTTGGAGGTGAAGGCGACCAAAGCTTATTCAGACACCACTCTATCCAAGATCATCCACCTTGTTGAGGAAGCCCAGTCCCAGAAAGCTCCGTCACAGCAGTTTGTTGATGTTTTCGCGCGATATTACACACCTTCCGTGATGGTTCTGGCTATCCTCGTGGCCATCCTGCCGCCGCTGCTGCTCCATTGGGAATGGATGACTTGGATCTATAAGGGTCTTGTTTTGCTGGTAATCGCATGCCCTTGCGCTCTCGTCATCTCAACACCGGTTTCGGTGGTGAGCGGACTTACGGCAATGGCACGGCGGGGCGTGCTCATCAAGGGAGGGGTTGTTCTTGAAGCTGTGGGACGTCTCAACGCTCTGGCCGTCGATAAGACCGGCACGATAACCGAAGGAAAGCCTCGCGTTGTCAAAGTGGTCTCGGAAGCCGAGTCAGATGAAAAGCGCATCGTGAGTATCGCGGCCAGTATCGACAGTCATTCCGAGCATCCGCTTGCTCAGGCAGTCATTGCCTACGCAAAGGAGAAGGGTATCAACTTCCCGCGCAGCACCAACTATCAGGCCAGGACAGGACGAGGTGCTGAAGCAGATATTGACGGTCAGCCTTATTTCGTCGGCAATCATCGACTTGCTCACGACCTCAAAGTTTGCAGTCCGGAGCTTGAGCGCAAACTCGCAGAGATCGAAGCGGAAGCGTACTCGGTGGTCGTCGTCGGCAGAAAGCCGAATCAGGAAGACAAGGGTGAAGTCCTCGGAGTACTGGCCGTGGGCGACGAGATTCGTTCCAACGCAGCCGAATCCGTCAAGGCCCTGCATGCTGCCGGCATCAAGCAGATTGTGATGCTGAGTGGCGACAATCAGCGTACCGCCGATGCGATTGCCAAAAAGGCCGGCATCGACAAAGCGATGGGAGATCTCCTGCCCGATCAGAAAATCGAGTGGGTAAAAGCAATGATTAAGGAAGGCAAGCATGTCGGCATGATTGGAGACGGCGTCAACGACGCGCCTGCTATGGCCGCTGCCACGGTCGGCATCGCCATGGGCACGGGAACCGATACGGCCCTGGAAACTGCCGATATGGCCCTGATGAAAGACGACCTAAGCAAAGTGGCCGACGCTGTGGTCCTCGGTCGCAAGACACTCGGCATTATCCAGTTCAATATTGTGTTCTCACTCGTCATCAAGGCCGTTTTCCTGATCCTCGCGCTAATCGGCTACACCAGCCTTTGGCTTGCCATCGCAGCTGATACCGGCGCCACGCTTCTGGTCATCGCCAATGCACTTCGACTATTACAAACTCCAGAGGATAATTCATGAGGGGTTGCCTCGTATTTCTCGTTTCACAATCAGAGACCGATGCCTCGAAACATTGCGTCTCGACAAAGGAACACATGAAATTACTTCAGGGCCTCTTAGCCTTAACTTTGCTCATCCTCATGGCCTCTCCCGCGAATGCCGGAGTTGGCGAGACTTCAAAGGCCAATCGCATCACTCCCACTGGCTCCCCTGCTTTTCCCGATCCCAAATATACCAGGCCGCTTGATCAATGCGAAATGATGAAGCCAACTCCCGTCACGAGAATCTACGAGACCCACTCGAAGGGCCGCAACACCGTGGCGCGGGCCAGCTCCGACATCAAATGCCACACGATGATCCAGAAAAAGCGGCCTGGCAAAGGGGTAGACAGTGTGCTGGCCTGCAAAGTCTCCGGCACTCCGGTTGAATGCGGAGTAGCTATTCACTAGCAGGTTTGTCGCGACGTCATCTACGTGGAATTGGGCGCAAATACCATCTACATTTGACAAGTGTGGCCAGACGAAGTTAATGCACTATGATCCTGGATGTCTCCGCTTAATCTGACATTGTTGTGCGTCTCCCTTTTTCTGGTGGCACTTCTTTACTCATCTGCCGGACAAGCGGGGGCTTCGGGATTTATTGCGGCAATGGCATTGTTTGGCCTGGCTCCAGACTCTCTCAAATCCACGGCGCTTATCCTTAACATTCTTGTCTCCATGATCGTAGTTGTCCGGTTTTATCAGGCCGGATACATCTCATGGAGCTTACTTTGGCCATTTGCTCTTGCTTCCATCCCGGCTGCAGCACTAGGTGGAGCAATCACGCTTCCCGTACGAGCGTTTAATCTGCTTTTGGGCGTGCTTCTGCTCACCGCAGCCTTACCTTTCTTCGTTCGTAGGCCAGCAGATGAAGGAACCGTTGCTCCGCCGCAGTTTACGTCCGCTCTGGCATCAGGGGGAACCATCGGTCTCTTGTCCGGTCTCACCGGTATGGGCGGTGGTGTTCTTATCACCCCGCTTATGCTCTTCTGGCGCTGGGCTTCCACAAAGTCAGCGGCCGGAATGTCAGCTGCGTTCATCCTTCTGAATTCCCTGGCAACTTTGGCTGGTCACCTGGCTACGACCCGGCATCTGCCTGCTTACCTGCCGTTCCTGGCGCTGGCCGCAGTGTCAGGAGGGGCGGTGGGCTCTCAGCTGGGTGCGGCTTACCTTCCAGCCTGGGCCATCCAACGCATACTGGGATTTATCCTTCTTATTGCTGGATTCAAACTTATCCTTTTTTGACGTTCCCAGGCAGAGGCCTCGCATCAGGCGTTTCTTCACCTCGCGCTGAGAAGGCCCAGAAAACCAGCCAGCAAGAGGACAATTACCGATCCAATCGCCACCCTCGGGTTATCCGTCGCTGACCACAGCGCGGCCAGTGCCAGCGGTGAACCGGCTTTTGCCAAGACTGCCGGGGCTGCGAGCAATCCGTTTAGCTCGGCATATCGCTCTCTGCCAAAAAGCTCTGCCACTGCCGTACCCTTAACGATGGTCATCAGGCCGTTGCCTGTACCGTAGAGCACGGCAAAAAGAAAAAGCGCGGCGACAGAGGGAGGCTGGATCATCAGTAAACCGGCGGCGATGATGAGGGAAGTCATCGCCCACGCACCTACCTGTATCGCTGAAAAGTGTTCTCCATAGAAAGCCAGCACCAGGCGTCCCGTAACCTGCATGGGCCCGATGAGCGCAATGGCAAACATGAGGGTTGACGGATCGAAGGCCAGATTCTTGTTCATCGGAATGAGCAGGAATGTCAGTCCGGAGAAAGCTGCGGCGTGCGTGGAGAACCAGAATGCCAGGCCGATGAATTTTCGGTCGGTCAGCTCGTGGCCAAGTCCTGCCAGCCAATTTTTGAAGCGAAGATGCAACGGCGCCTGAAATGAATTGTCCTGCACTTCGGAGATCAGGCCCTGTGGCATACCAAAATAGTGCAGGGGCACGCCGACGATGAGCTGAATGAGACCCAGGACAACCAGAGTGTGTTGCCAGTCCCAGAGCTTTACCAGATAGTCGGAAGCAGGAATGAAGACGGAGCTCGCCAGCCCTGCCACGAGGGTAATGAGGATTATTCCCCTTTTGTAGTGGGAATGGAAAGCTACGGTAATGACCGCAAATGCCGGCTCGTAAAGAAGGGCGGCCATGCCCGCCCCCAATGCGATCCAGCACGCTACATACACGACAGGGTTAACCCAAGTGCCCATGAGGATCAGCGCCAGGCCGCCGACCAATGAGCCCAGCGTCATGACGCCACGTCCTCCGAAGCGCTGTATCCACGCACCTACTGGAGCTGCGCCGATTCCCCATACCAGCAGCCCCAGTGACAAGCCAGCATTGATGAACTGCCTGGACCAGCCGGTGCTGGTTTCCATCGGACCGGCTATGACTGAAAAGCCATAGAAAAGGGTTCCCCAGGCCACAATCTGGCCTATCGCGATTCGCCAGGCTAATCCCCATGGAAGGTCCGGAGTCTGTGGCGATTTGCGCAGGGAATTCTCTGTAATCTCTTTTGCCAACGGGATGAGGGGAGAAGCGTCAACCGCAGCAGGCGGAAGGCGATTTAGCAGGCTTTACGGGAGTGGAATTGCAGGAAGCAGTGCAATCACTGGCCGGGCCAGATTCGGTTATAGCTTCTGCTGAATTACCGCAGCAAGACTGTTCCTTGTTTTGGGAGGTTTCGCCGCAGCATGTCGGCTCTGCATCAGCTTCAGACGCGTTTTCATTGTCGGAAAGGCTACACACGCCGGTTTCTGGCAAATCCAGTTCAACTCGCTCCGCTGCTTCATGATCTCCCGTCAGCTCCGCAACTACGGACCGAACTTGCTCATATCCAGTCGCCATCAGGAATGTGGGCGCCCGGCCATAGCTTTTCATCCCGACGATGTAGAAGTCTTTTTCCGGGTGGGCTAACTCGCGGGCTCCGTGGGGGCGAACGGATCCGCAGCTATGGACGTTGGGATCAATCAACGGGCCCAGCGCACGGACGGATTCAAGAGCCGGGTCCATTTCCAGACGAACTTCGCGCAGGATATCCAGATCCGGACGAAAACCTGTGGTGACAACGATGCGGTCGGTGGTCACTGACTTTGGCCCTGTGGGTAGCTCACCTTTTATGAGGGCCTGACCGTGTTCCGTTCGAGATAGTTGATTGATGGTGAACGGCGTAATGAGCTCCACAGCACCGCTTGCGACCGCATCGCGGGCCCTCTGTCCAAGTGCTCCGCGTGCCGGCAGCGCGTCGGCGGCACCTCCGCCGAAAACTTTATCCAAGGACTGCTTTCTCATCACCCAGCGGATCAGTGTCTCCGGTACATCTTCCTTTAGCGTAAGGAGATCCAGAACGACGTTGAAGGCGGAGTGTCCGCTGCCCACGACGACAATCTCGGACCCGGCGTAGTCCGCTCGTTTGGCACCCAGAACATCGGGGATACCGTAATCAATCCTTTCTCTCACGCACCCTTCTCCTATCGCACCCATGGGGTTCGGTGTCCGCCAGGTGCCGCTGGCATCAATGACTGCTTTCGCCAGGAATTCCGTTTCCTCGCCCTCAGCGCTGGTGGCCCTTATCGAGAATGGCTGAGATTCGCGGCCTTTCGAACGGACTTTGTCGAGACCACGACGAGAAATGGAGATAACGCGAGTGTTGAGTTTGATGTGAGGTGCCAGCGGGGTGCGTTGCGCCAGCGGTTCAAGATAATGCTTCACGATTTCGGCGCCTGTTGGCAGATGATCTGCATCAGGCTCGATCCAGCCGGTTGAGACAAGCAACCGCTTGCTTGCTGCATCCATATTGTAGCGCCAGGGCGAAAACATGCGGACATGCGCCCAGTTTAAAACGCTGTGGCCAACCGAGTTTCCAGCTTCCAGTACAAGCGGAGTTTCGCCTCGTTCCCAAAGGTGAGCTGCTGCGGCCAGACCAACGGGACCGGCTCCTACAATTGCTACGGGTAATTTCATAAAAAAAGAAGTTTGAATCGAGGGAGCAAACTTACCGGATTAATGTTGCTTTATACGGAGTATTATTAAGCGCAGTCTCAAGGCGAGTAATGTCTGTCTTGGTGGAGTCATAGAAGACGTTTATCCTTTGCGTGGAAATATCCGCCTCCATCCTGATTATACCACCACCTTCTCTCAAAGCGTTTTCTACAAGGGAGACACAGCACTCCTTATTCATACCTGTAAGAATGAACGAAGTTTTTGCTTCATGCTCGTTAGTGTTCATGAAAACTTGCGATTTGTGAGGATCATCCGTATTTGATGCAATACTGAATGAAGTATAGGGCAAGGCCAAGATGACAACAGCAACAACTGCGCTGGACCACAGAAACACTTTTGAACCAAAAAACGCCAGTCCGCCTTTAGGTTGAGCAGATTCATTGCCCGCATTACAACATCTGGCTGCAACAGTTGGCCGGTAAGCCTGTATCAGGCTATATAGAATCAACCCCAGACTAACTGCCATCAAATAGGGCTTTATACTTGCAAGAAGCGTTATCTGCGACGTGCTTAATCCAAGTAATATAGCACCCGAAAGCAATGGCGCTATGCAACAAGTGGAGGCCAATAGAGCGGCCAGTAGTCCTCCCAGAGAAAAAGACAATTTTGACATATAAAGGGTGAGTGAGCTGGGCAGAATAAAGACAGATGCCTGCCTGCTTACCATCGCTGACGCGTTCCATTCCGAAAAGACGCATACTTTTTTATGCGGACTTCGTGCTGTTGTTGCCGGAAGGTTCCCTTTTCCGCATCTCCACGACATCGCCATAGCGATCGGTTTCCACGTGACAGCATGCTTCGATAATCTTTTGGACCTCTTTACGCGCACGCTGCACCCTGGATTTTGCCGCAGACACCGTGATTCCAGCCGATTCGGCGAGCTGCACCTGAGAGCGCCCTTCGTAATCGGTAAACCGCAATGCATCCCGATACAGGAGCGGCAGCCCCTCCACAACTCCTCGCACATACGCAGCCAACCTTTCGCGAAGCAGAGCGTCTTCCTCGTCCAGATGCCCGTTCTCCACCACTCCGGTGAGATATTCCTTATCATCAAGTGAGGTCGTACGCGCTGGCTTGCGGTAATGATCACAAATGACGTTTCGGGCAATTCGGAAAAGCCATGCCTCCAGCCTTTCATCACTTTTCAGGTAAGCGCGGCTCGAAACAGCTCGCATGAGGATGACCTGAGTCAGATCTTCAGCCGCATGGAAATCGTGCACTCTTGCCCGAACAAAATTGAGCAGGGAAAGTCGCAGCTCAGGGCTGTTTAAGGATTTGTCGGTCATGGATTTTGGGGCTAAGGGCGCTGTCTTTATTGACGCCGGAATCGACTGAAGGACGCATAAAATTTTCAAGAAAAGGGCGCGCGATTGCCGAGGAGAATATGCCATAAGCTCGCGAGGCGCATGCATTCTTTCGAATATCCTTCTTTACACATATTCGTTTTCACGCATATATTGTCTGCATGCAGCTCATCCAGATTTACCAGTGCTTCTGCGACGAAACCCGGCTTCGCATCATCCACCTGCTGACCAAGGGACCGCTTTGCGTCTGCCATTTCCAGGACATTCTGGAAGTTCCCCAGACGAAGGTCTCGCAGCATCTGGCTTATCTGCGGAAGCGGGAGATCGTGGAGTGCAAGCGCCGGGGCGCCTGGATGATCTACAGCCTGCCAGCCCAGCCTTCCGCAGAACTGGAAACGAACCTGAAGTGCCTTCAGGACTGTGTTCAGACGAATCCTGTCTTTCGCTCGGACCTCGAGAAGCTTCCGGCTGCCCGCGAGAATGAAGCGGCGTGGCTGGATGAAGCCGCCAGTAAAACCTGTGACTGCTCATGAACTCCCCCTTCAAAATCCTGTTTCTTTGCAAAGGTAACTCCGCCCGCAGCATCATCGCCGAACATCTGATTCGTCGCATTGCACCTCACGATTTCGAGAGCCACAGCGCGGGCTCCGAGCCCAGGCCGTCTCCCCATCCCTTGGCGCTGAAAGTCCTGTCCGAAAAGTACGGTGCCGACGTTTCCAAAGCTCGCAGCAAGTCCTGGGAAGAGTACCGGGACACGAAGTTCGATTTCATCATTACCCTCTGTGACAAAGAGCTCGAGCCTTGTCCGGACTGGCCCGGCAAACCGATCCTCGCCTCATGGAGCATGCCTGACCCTGCCGCAGTTGAAGGAGCACCAGACAGGCAGGAGCGGGCATTCTGGCAGGTTGCCGAGCAAATCAATCGCCGACTCAAAATGTTCACGTCGCTCCCGGCCGACAAACTCGAAACCCTCAGCGTGAGCTGAAAGATCGCCCCAATATCATCGCCCAACGAGAAAAACTTCTATGAACCAGACTGAATTTGTATCCCTCCTCAATGCCAATCCCGACGCGGAGCTTCGCTTTGTTCTGCCTGACGGCGACGTTGTAGCTGTCCATTCCCACGTCACGGAAATTGGCAAAGTGGAAAAGCTGTTTATCGACTGCGGCGGAAAGCCGCACCGCACCGTTACCAGCCATTTGCAGGTGTGGGAGTACACCGATACCGATCACCGTCTGACGCCCGGCGTTCTGGCCCGTATCTTTGAAAAAGCCGCGCCGATTTTTGGCGGCGAAGATTACCCCATCGAGGTGGAGTTTGAACAATGCGTCATTTCCCAGTATCCGGTGAAAAGCGGCGCTGTGGAAGACGGCAAACTGGTCTTCACGCTGGAAACCAAGCATACTGCCTGTCTGGCCATGGAGCGCTGCGGTCTTGCTCCCGGACAGGAAGGCGAAGAAGCAGGCGGCTGCTGCGGCGGAGACTCCGACGAAGACGAGGCAAAGACTGAAGCTGAAGCTTCGAGCTGCTGCTCACCCAAAGCAGGATGCTGCTCATGAGCGCGGATAATACCGTAAAGCGCCTCGATTTTTTCGAGCGCTATCTGTCCCTGTGGGTGGCAGCTTGTATGGTTGCAGGCATCGCGTTCGGCAGGCTGCTGCCGGACGTGACGAAGCAGCTTAGCTCGTGGGAATTTGGTAAGGATTCCCACGTTAACGTGCCAATCGCGATCCTCATTTGGCTCATGATCTACCCCATGATGCTGAAGATCGATTTCGGCGGTATTCGCGGAGTCTTTGGCAAACCGAAAGGCCTGCTCGTCACGCTGTTCGTCAACTGGCTGGTGAAGCCGTTCAGCATGGCGGTCCTTGGCTGGCTCTTCATCCAGGGGCTGCTTTCCAACACTCTGGGGTGGATTCCCGCTGATGCGGCGAAGAACTACGTGGCGGGACTTATCATCCTCGCGGCGGCTCCCTGTACGGCTATGGTTTTCGTCTGGAGTTACCTCACGGATGGTGACGGTCCTTACACTCTGGCACAGGTCGCCATCAATGACCTTATCATGGTGTTTGCCTTCGCGCCGATTGTGGCTTTTCTGGTCGGAGTCAGCGGCGTACATGTGCCCTGGGAGGTCCTGTTGACGTCGGTCGTTGTGTTTATCGTCATTCCCCTGGCGGCGGGCTGGCTGAGCCGCGTGCTGGCGATCAAGCTGGCCGGTGCGGATTGGCTGGAGCACAAGCTGCTTCCTCTTTTCCGCCCGGTAGCCATCATTTCCCTGCTGGCGACGCTTACCCTCATCTTCGCTTTTCAGGCGGATAATATCCTGACGAATTGGGTAGTTGTATTCCTGCTGGCGGTGCCAATCCTCATCCAGGTCTATTTTAATGCGGGCCTGACTTATGGCCTCATGAAGTGGTTTGGGGTTCCGCACAATGTGGCGACTCCCGGAGCCCTCATCGGCGCCAGCAACTTCTTTGAACTTGCTGTAGCCGTGGCCATCACACTCTTTGGCCCGGCCAGTCCTGCAGCGCTCGCCACAGTCGTCGGCGTGCTTGTTGAAGTACCGGCAATGCTCTCCGTCTGCTCTCTGTGCCTGCAAAGCCGCAGGTGGTATCAGAACGATTCCGAAAACCAACCCGACAAAAACACATCATCGGTAACACTATGACCAAACCCGTCGTCCTCATTCTTTGCACTGGTAACTCCTGCCGCAGCCACATGGCCGAAGGCATCCTTCGCGCCGCTGCGGGCGACATTCTGGACGTCCAGAGTGCCGGTTCCAAACCGGCGGGCTATGTGCATCCCAAGGCCATCGAAGCGTTGAAGGAAATCGATATTGATATATCCGGCCACCGCTCCAAGCACCTTCAGGAATTCCTGCAAAGCGATGTCGAAACGGTTATCACCGTGTGCGGCAATGCCGATCAGGCTTGCCCTCTGTTCCCCGGCCAGGTCAACCGGCATCACTGGGGTTTCGACGATCCCGCGCATGCCACCGGAACCGACGAGGAAATCATGGCCGTATTCCGCCGCGTCCGCGACGAGATCCGCGCCACGTTTGAAGCTTATGCGGCAGGCAGGATCGACCAGATCAAGGCCGCAGTTCCCGCTTAAAACGGATAATCCAAACAGAGAGCCGCGCCACGAAAAGGTGCAGGCTCTCTCCCCATGGCCGCCTGCTATGAAAGGCATGTTCCACTGTCCCGGTTCGTTCTGCCGGTGGACTCTCTCGCTGTTCAATTCTCCTCCGCGTGATGACATGACCATGCTGCAGAAAGCATCGGCCATCCTGACGCTGACGTCATTCATCATCGTTGTGAGCATTGTCTCGGCGGTGGGCCTTACGGCGATTCTTCTCGTCGTCCAGTGGATCGAAAGAATCAGTGGCGGACTACGTTGATTCACATCCTAAAAGTCATGAATACAGAAAAGGTTGTCATTATCGGATCGGGGTGCGCGGGCTGGACTGCGGCCATCTATACGGCGCGGGCCAACCTCAGTCCTTTGCTTATCACGGGAGCCCAGCCGGGTGGCCTGCTGACCACAACAACGACGGTCGAAAACTTCCCCGGTTTTCGAGACGGCATCGATGGCTATGCTCTGATGAGCGAAATGCAGGCGCAGGCGGAGCGTTTTGGAACCCGCGTTAAACTCTGCTCACTCGTTGAAAAAGTCGAATTCTCCAGCCGCCCCTTCAGGCTGTGGGTGGACGACGAGGAAGTGCGGGCCGAGACGGTAATCATTGCGGTCGGCGCTGGCCATCGGCACCTGGGCGTTCCGGGCGAACATGAACTTGAGAACAAGGGCGTGACATTCTGCGCCACTTGCGACGGGGCTTTTCCCCGGTATCGCAATCAGCCGCTGGTGGTCGTAGGCGGAGGCGACAGCGCCTGCGAGGAAGCCGGTTATCTGACCCGGTTTGGCTCAAAGGTCTATCTGGTGCATCGCCGCGATTCCCTTCGCGCCTCAAAGATTATGGCCGAACGCGCCCTGGCTAATCCTAAGATCGAGCCAGTATGGGATTCCGTGGTTGAAGAAGTGCTGGACCGGGCCAGCGGCCACGTCACCGGCGTGCGACTGCGCAACGTCGTTACCGGCGAGCAAAGCGTACTCCCGTGCGCGGGTGTATTCGTTGCCATCGGCCACGTCCCCAACACCGCCATTTTCCGAGATCAGGTAGAACTGGACGAGGACGGCTATGTCCGGCTGCTGGGCGGAAGCCGCACCAGCGTGCCCGGCGTATTTGTCGCGGGTGACTGCGCAGACAGCGTCTATCGTCAGGCCATTACCGCAGCCGGAATGGGTTGCATGGCGGCGATAGATGCGGAGCGCTATCTTGCTGCGTGCGACTCACCAGTCGTGGAGCAGGTCGCGGTTCCATAAAGTTCAACTTGTAAATCGGAGGGATGGGACCTCCGATTTCTCAGTAATTCCGAGTCCTCAATCAGCACTGTTCACAGGGAGGACAATCCTTCCGTTCTGAACATTCTGCATCCGAGGAACATCCCGAACTCGCGGGACAGTCTCCTTTCTCAGAGGCATATACTGAATAGGCCGAAAAGAGAGCTGCGCAGCAGGCAGTCAGCATTATGATTCGAATCATGGTCACTTCACCTCCTTTCCTGGTTGAAGTACATCGAAGCCAAGCAGGCAATCCCCCGCTTCACGCAGAGTAATGCGCTGTTGAATTCGTTGTTTGTCCGTTTCCATTCGCCTATCGGTGCGAAGTGCATCCTGATTGTGCGCGAATAAAGTCTCGATGAGCCCCAGAATACCCGGCTCAATACTGTAGTAGATCCACGTCCCTTTCTTGCGGGTAACAACCAATCCGGCTTGCCTAATGACCTGAAGATGTGTCGAAAGCGTCGACTGGCTTATTTCCAACGCATCGCACAACTCACAGACGCACGCTTCCGTCAGACACAGCAATTTTACGATGCGCACCCGTGTCGGATCGCTAAGCGCTTTGCAGAAAAGAATGAGGTCATGCATCGGTATATCGGAACATACCGATGCATGATCACGGCGCAACTAAATTTTGGAGACCTCGTAATTTTCAGTCAGTGCGCTGTTTCCGCCTCGCCCATGAGCGGGCCACAATTGCCAGGACGTTCAGCAGGAAGGTCAGAAGCAGCAGCGTCACTACGGTCGAGAAGAGCAAGGGGCGCGTCTTGTCGATATTGGGTGACTGCGTGCTCAGGACATAAATGTGGTAGCCGAGTTCCATGAACTGGCTGTTGAGGCTGTTGGGCAGATGCGCCAGATAATAGGCGGCTCCGGTAAACATGATTGGAGCCACTTCACCGGCTCCGCGGCTTACCGCGAGGATTCCGCCGGTGAGGATGCCAGGGCCTGCCTGCGGCAGAACTATCCAGGTCAGCATCTGCACTTTGGTCGCGCCCATGGCCAGCGCCGCGTCCCGTGTTCCCGCTGGTACGGCACGCAGGGCCTGCTCGGTGCTGATAACCACGACCGGCAAAGTCAGGATGGCGAGAGTCAGGGCGGCCCAGAGCAAAGCTGGCTGTCCCCATACCGGCGTGGTGGTGAACAGAACGAACTTATCGATAGACCCGCCAATGAAGTAGATAAAGAATCCAACGCCGAACAATCCGAAGATAATGGATGGTACGCCCGCCAGATTATTGACTGCTGAACGCAGCACCCGCGTTGTCCATGTATGCTGCGGCGCGAATTCGTTAAGGTAAATCCCGGTAATGACGCCAAGGGGCATCACGATCAGCGTCATGAGGAATACCAGCAGCACCGTGCCGACAACCATGTCAAAGACGCCAGCCGTGTGAACGTCGAACATCCCGTCCCCGGTGCCCGCAGTTGCCCGCGACAAAATGAAGCTGGGATTAAGGCCCTGGTAGCCTTGCAAAAGCACATAACTCACCAGCAGAAGCGTGGAACAGGCCAGAAACCACGCTGCGGTTCGGGACAATTCGAGGGACGCCCGCTGACGCATGGAACCGGATTTGCTGAACAGATCAATTGGCTCGCCGTTGTCAATGGAAGGTGGAGTCATATTGCGGCATCTCCGGAATAGGCTTTAGGCTGAATAATGCTGTACGTCTCACGGCCCGCCAGCGCTTCAATACGGCTGCGCAGGCGGCCAATCGCCAGGTCGGCCAGAAGGTTGAACGTAAAGGTGATGAGGAACAGAAGTCCGCCGATCAGGAAAAGGACCTGATAGTGGGCGCTGCCGGAAGCCGCGTCGGCCAGTTCAGAGCCGATGGTTGCCGTAATCGTTCGGACTGAATCAAACGGCGACAGGCTCATGATTGACGAATTGCCTGAGGCGAACAGCACCACCATCGTTTCGCCGATAGCCCGGCCAAAGCCGAGCACCACCGCAGCAAATATTCCGGGCAGCGCAGCCGGGACCATGACGCGCCAGGCGCACTCCCATTCCGTCGCTCCCAGCGCCAGGGCTGCATCCTTATGCGCCCGTGGAACGGCTGAAAGCGCATCCTCCGCCACCGTGAAAATGAGAGGAATAACCGCGAACGCGAGGGCAAACCCGGCGACAAAGGAATTGAGGCGGGCCTCGTAGTGGAAGATGCTTTGGAAGATTGTGGCCAATGCAATAAGGGCTAGAAAGCCGAGAACGACCGACGGCACGCCAGCAAGAAGTTCGATCAGCGGTTTCATGATTTCCCGCACCCTTACCGATGCAATCTGCGAAACGTAAATTGCGGCCAGAAGAGCCAGCGGTACGGCAATCACCAGCGCAATGAACGCGACTTTGCATGTGCCCAGAAACAGCGGCACCAGGTTATATTTCTCAATTTTCGATGTAGGCTGCCAGATATAGGCTGGCTCGCTGTACCCCTGCCACTGGTGTGGCATGAGCATGAGCGCCCACGAGGTGGTATTGAGGGCGTCATCAGAATTCTTGCTTCCGGCAAGTTCTTCATTCCGCAACGCCACGAGTTGCTTCAGCACATCCGGCGTCAGGCTCCGGATAGTCGGAACCGGCTGCTGAAGATAGGCCGCAATTTCCTCTGCGGGCATCTTCGCCGCAGTTTCCGGATCAATCGTTTTGCCGGACCGCACTGTAGAGGTCTGCCCGGTTAGAACGGGCAGACACTCCTTGGCAACAAAGACAAAGATCAGGACAACGGCGAGGATGGAGAGAGTCGACAGGGCAAGCATGATCCGCCCTGCTATGTCGTCGGTAATCACTTCCCGTTTGCACAGGTCCGCATAAAGGTCGTCGGGAAAACTGTTCGGCGGAATCTCGGGCTGCCTTTTGGGAGAAGCACTCATGGCGGCTATAGGTAAAAGGCTTTAGCGGCCCCTGTAGGCGCGGCGCATGGCGATTTCCCGGCTGGCGACCGCAGCCTCCCTTTTCGCAACTTCGTCCTCTCGCTCGGCAACGGAACTCTCGCGGTTGCGCAGCGCGGCCTCGCGGCGGGTAAGCGCTGCGATTTCATCAGGCGAAGCTGCTGGCTGAGGCGCGACGGGGCGTTCTTCTTTGGTTGCCGCCACCGACTGGGCCGGGATGGCTGGGGTTTCGGCGGGAACAGTCGCGGGCGCGGGAGCCACCGGCGCTGTGGGTTCGGGCCTAAGCTCAGGCTTCGGTGCCGGTTTTGCTTCTGCCGCCGCCACCGGCGCACTTACCGGCGCAGGCTTAGGTGCCTGGGACGCCTCTTTGCCTTTATCCTTTTCTTTGTCCTTATCATTGGCGGCAACTGCCCCCGGCAGAGGATAATAGCCAACGTCCGTCACAACCTTCTGCCCTTCCTTGCCAGTCACCCAGCGGATGAATGCCGCAAGTTCTGGTCTGGTGTTCTTGGGACTCACATAAAAATAGAGCGGACGAGAGAGCGGGTATTTACGCGACTCCACATTTTCCATCGTGGGGAGGACGGCAACCGAATTCGGAGAGTTGTCAAATCGCAGCGGCAGCGCCTTCACATGGTGGGAGTATGCAATGCCGCCATATCCGACTCCTTTATTGTCCTTGCTGACCGCATCAATCACCGCACCTGTTCCTGCCAGTGTCTGCGTCTGGGGGCTGAAATCGCTCTCCTTCAGCACGAATTCCTTGAAATAGCCGTAGGTGCCGGAGTTGGATTCGCGGCCATAGAGCACCACGGGCACGTCGTCGCCGCCAAGCTGCTTCCAGTTCGTGATCTTGCCCAGGTAAAGCTGCGCCACCTGCTCCACAGTTAGTTCCTTCACAGGATTGGACGCGTGGACATAGACGGCGAGACCGTCCAGCGCAACCTCATAGCAAAGCGGCTTGCCGCCAAACTGGACGAGGAAATCCTGCGTCTCCTTGGATTTCATTTGCCGGGAAGATGCGGCAACGTCGGTCGTACCGTTCTTGAGCGCCGCCAGGCCGGTGCCGGAGCCTCCGCCCGTGACCTGGATGCTCACGCCGGGATTCTTCTTCATGTACTCCTCGGACCATTTCTGGTTGAGGATGACCATCGTGTCTGAACCTTTGAGGGTGATCTGCTGCGCTCCTGCGGAGAGCGCGAATCCAAACACTGCGGCAACGAGCAGGCAAAACGTCGGTAGTGCTTTCATGGGAAGTGATGGTTGATACGGCGCAAAACGTGCACCGGCCTCAACTATATTCCGATTCAGGAATATTCTTCAATGAGCATACAGAAACGATCCCGTGACAATCTTCCGCTTCCCACAGATCCGCCCGTCCTCCCCAATGCTTCTCTACACTGTGCCTAACTGACGCACTTCATGCTCCAGACGCAGCCGTTCACGCTGCTCCAGCGGAATCGCCGCAAAGCGCTGCAACTGCGTCTCAATCCGCGCGGCTGTTGCGATAAAGTTCTGGTAACACTCTTCAGGAGTGCCCTCAAAAGCGGCAGGATCGTCCTCCTGCCAGTGGGCGCTGATTGGATCGCCGTTCAGCCGAGGCGCCGCATTTCGGGCCTCCATGCAGAGGGAAATCACAAAATCAAAGGGAACGGAGTGGAATGTCTTCCAGGACTTGCACTTTGCTCCGGAAGCATCAATGCCGTAGATTTCCTGAAGAGTCCGAACCGCCAGAGGATTGACGTGCTTCCGTGGGGCGGCACCCGCGCTGTAAGACTCGAAGCGTCGAGAGTCGATTTTGCGAATCAAGTACTCCGCCAGAATGCTTCGCGCAGAATTACCCGTGCAAAGAAACAGTACCCTTGCCGGGTCGCTCTGCTGCGTCTGCCGGCGGGCCGGAGAAGGCGGCACCCGCATCTCGGGAAGCAGTTTCTGGAGACGTTCCATATCTGCCGCGAAAATCGGTTCCTCCGTACGACATTCTTCCAGGCAACGCAAGTTGGCGAGGAGTTCTCGTGTCGGCGCTTTTGGGAGGGAATAGACCATCCAGTTCTGATCTCGATAGCTCTCGACTGTATTGTGCTCCCTAAGATAAGCTAGGTGCTTCGATACCTTTACCTGGGGAAGCTGGAGAATATCCTGAAAGTGACAGACACAAAGCGGCCCGCTGGTGAGAAGGTTAAGGATTCTCAGGCGTGTCTCGTCACAAAAGCACTGGTAAATTTCGGTCAGACGCATCGCTGTAGCAGGAGAGTTCAATCACAGGTGGCAGGCACTCCGATCTATAGCTGCGGAGCGATCTTTGTCGACGGACAATTTCAAGTTGTGGATTCAGACACTGAATGATGATGTCTAGTCTATTGAATTCCACAACGAGAATATACTCATACAGGAATATATTTGCAATTCCGACGCGTGAATGACACGCGTTAGCCATTTGGATGCGCTTGGCTGCCGATGTAATGAATCGACTATTTCTTGCCGCGTCCGCCCTGATGCTGACGTTTTCTTCTCTATTGCATGCTCAGGTCGTCAAGGTTGACGGATCGAGCACGGTGTACCCAGTCAGCGAAGCCGTGGCTCAGGAATTTCAGAAGGCGGGAAATGCTAAGGTTACCGTCGAGGTCTCTGGAACCAGCGGCGGATTCAGAAAGTTTGTGCGCGGAGAAACAGACATTCAAAACGCGTCGCGTCCTATCGTCACAGATGAAATCGCGCAGGCTCGCCAGCACGGTGTTGAGTTTATCGAACTGCCCATCTGCTTTGACGCTCTGACCATAGCCGTGCACCCCGAAAATCACTGGGTTACCTCAATCAAGGTATCCGAACTCAAGAAACTGTGGGAGCCAGGCGCGGAGGGTAAAATCACCAAATGGAGCCAGATCCGTGCTGTCTGGCCCGATCAGGAAATCAAGTTGTTCGGCGCCGGAGAAGATTCCGGAACTTTCGACTACTTTACGGAAGCAATCGTTGGGAAGGCAAAATCGAGCCGGAATGACTACACAGCCAGTGAAGATGACAATGTCATCGTCAAGGGTATCGAAGACAACCGTTCTTCCCTCGGATATTTGCCCTATGCTTATTACGAACCTCATGCCAAACGCATGAAAGCTGTCGAGATTGAGTGGGACATTGATTCCCGTAACGGCAAGGTACTCGGTAATCGTCCCAGCGCGCCCAGCCTGTCGGCAGTCATTGCAGGAAACTACAATCCGCTTTCCCGCCCGCTCTTCATTTATGTGAACAAGAAGGCGGCTGACAGCAAACCCGAAGTCCGCGCCTTCGTTGAATTCTACCTCAAGAATGTGGCCAGAATCGTTGCTGAGGCCAAGTATCTACCGCTTCCCGCCGAAGCCTATGAACTGTCTTCAAAACGTTTCGCCAGCCGTCAGACCGGCACGTGCTTCCGTGGTGAGTCCGCCATCGGGCTGCCGGTAAAGGCTATCATGGAACGCACTCCGGTAAAATAAGCGCGGAGCACCATCTCAGATCCAGCGAAAGAACTGCAATGCGACACAATCCATTGCAGTTCGTTTTCGCAACTACCTGCGTGTTATGGCTTACGGCAATTCAGCCGAGTTCATTTATGTCATCGGAGTTTCTGAGTTTCTTTGAAATGCGTTTCCGCAGTTCGTATGAGGGAAATAATGAGCGGAAGTTCTTCCCGCCCGGTTTGTTTGCTCATGAGAACGATTGCCTTTACACATTCCTGAACAATATGATTCTCCGAGTAGTTGAGCAGTTGCGCTACTCGCTTTAACTCTTTGCGCGTTTCCGGACCAAACTTAACTGATAGTGGTGTATTTAGCGTCATATTGATCCTTCTGGTTGTTAAGCAGAGCCAATCCTGTTTTGAGCCTTGTGGGCGTATCTGGCTTTGTTCGCCTCGCGTAGCAAGGCTTTGTCCCGGTAGATTGGCGCGACTGTGTTGATTCGATTGCGAATGGATTGCTGGACCTCGGGAGATTGCCCGGCCAGCCAGACTCTGACATCAGGCAGAGCCTTGCTGACAAAGGCCATTTCCCTGTAGTGCCTGCGCATGTCGTGAAGCATCAGTAGCCGTACGGCGTTTCGGGGATCGTCAGCGACGAGCTTCGTGTAGTGGGCCAGTAAAGCAGGATCGGCTTTCATGAAGTCCCCGAGGCGTGACGCTGTGCCAACGTCACTTACATATCGCTTCTTAGCCCTGGAGAGGCGGGCAAGTCGCTCAATGGATGCTTTCATCGGTTCAGAAACCATGGAGTGCTTAGATTGCGTCCGCTTGATGGCCATACTTGGAAGGAATGCGCGCTGCAGGGAGCCAGATGCCGTGAAGCTCCCTGCAACGGCGGGGCTTATCAGACGGAGGCAGCCATCGCCTGACGGGGTTTGGGTGCGAAATCCATTCGCATTTTGACGGCTTTGGCCTCGCGGACCAGTGCCACTTCCTGGTGAACCGGGGGAACATTCTGAATACGCTCCTGGATGCGCTGCTGTACCTCGGGAGTCTGCTGGCTGAGCCATTCTTTGACCTGGGGCATGACTTTGGAGACGTATTGCATGTTCTGGTCGTGTTTGTTCATCTCGTTCAGCATCAGCTTGCGTACAGCACGATCGGGGCTTTGCTGAACAAGATTAGCGAAGTACTCGGTCATCTTGGGATCCGCCTTCATGTAGGCGTCGAGCCGGGCGTCCAGTTTGGGATTGGAAGCGTGCTGTTTGGCTGCCGCCGGTGTGGGAATCTCGGACGTTCTTGCCGTGGGTGTATCACCATTGTCCGGAACCATCTGAAGCGGAGGGGGACCTTCTGCGGGGCGTTGCTTGATAGCCATAGGCGGTTAGAAATAAGTGGTGTTAGTAGTGGTGAAGGTGAAGCAATGGGATCAGGCGCCGGTATTGCCTTCGGGCGGCATGAGCCAGCGCTCGGGCTCGTTGGGCATAGGTGCGCCGGTGAGATTTCGGAGGGCGTAGTCGAATTCCCAGACCAGATCAGCGGTCGTTTTACTGGCGAGAACGAACCGCATGAGCGTGCTGGGATCCGGAGCTGCGGCTCCCGGACCGAGATACTCGGTAAGTTGCCGGGAAGCCTCTTCGTATTGCTGCATGACGTTGTCGGGCAGCGGGATGGTGATGTAGGTCATGATGGAGTGGGGATCGGGGACGGGTGTGAAGGCTGAGGTTTATGGAATGAAGAAGACGGTTCGTTTACTTCCACCACTGGTACCAGGGCCGTGGCGGCCCATTGGTGGAAGGCGGTGTGGGCGCGGGCGCCGGAGCTGGCTCCGGAGTCGGGGCCGATTTGGCGGGAGACGGGGGCGCGGGAATAGGATCAAGGGTCGGTGGCGGATTTGTTGAAGGAACCGATGGCGTGGACGGAGGACTAGACGGCGCTCGGTTAGTGGAGAATGCCTGGAACTTTTCGATCTCCGCTGCGAGGCGTTCGTTCTGCTCCGTGGTCGCCGCCAAAAGCTGGTTCTGCTGCTCAATCTTGGCCCGGAGCTCGGCGGCAAGCTTCTCCGTGCTGGTCGTGACTTCGGTGGATTTGCCGACGCTGGTCTCGGCAGGCGCGTCCGCATCTTCACTGGGAAGCATGTTCCACGACGGCGTGGTTTCGGTGCGATATACCGTGTGCTCATCGTGAAGTACGCCGGGATTGGCGGGATCTTCCTGCCGGCCGACGCGGTAAGGCCGGATCACCTCGGGCTTTCGAATCTGAGCGGACTTTTTGATCGTTTTTGCAGTTTTGGGCGGGCTACTAATTCGCGCCGGTGCGGGCGAAACTGGAAGTGCAGCCCGGACTTCGGGCTTTTTGCTGGCGCATGCGGAAAGACTCACGGCCAGTGCCGTTGTGAAGCAAAGGGCAAGTCGGGGCTGTATCTTCATGGGCTAACCTCCTTGTTTTGCCGGTTCGGGCGTCTGTCGCACTCGCGATCCGCCGAGCCGGGCATTGTTCTGATCGATGGTTTGGGTGACGTAGAGATAGAACTGCTTGCCTGCTGGCACGCGGACGTAGAACCCATCGCGTTTGATGCTTTCCGCGATCTGATCGGCGTATTTATTGATGACCGCACTCGTTGCCTGGAGAGCCGCATTCTTTGGTGAGTCCAGCGGACTGCGCTGCGTTTCGCCGGTTACAGCATTGGTAGTTTGCTGAGTGTCCTGAAGTCCGGACGCAGCAGCGGCGATGAAGGTGGAAGCGAAGAGTTTGATCTCGGCGAGGTTGTCGCTCTTGATGATTTCCCCTCGCAACCCGGCAGATCCATCCGTAATCGCCCAGCGTCCCGTGCGAGCGTCCTTCTCCATGTCCAGCGCAAGACCCTTCAAAGGTAGCTCGGCGCCGTTGAGTTGGTCTTTGGTCCTCCAGACAATCAGCCATTGCGAATCACTGGCGATGCGTTCGCGAGAACGGTCCACCTGGGCCTTTCCGTGGACTTCCGCCCCTGCGGGAATGATGAGCTTCCCGTTGTGCCAGATATCTTCGGTAACGAAGCCTATGATAGGTGTGGCAATCGAAGCGCTATCTATAGTGACAACTGTTTCGCAGGGAATGAGGCGTCCATAGGGGGCAAAGTTCTCCGACAACGGAGGGGTTTGGTCCGGTCCTGAGTCGTACAGGGTTATGGGAAGAACGGGCGGTGGCTTCTGAGCTTTCGCTCCGTCCTGTCCGGTGGTCGGCGAGTTAGTTGAAGTCTTATTGCCACTTGGTAGATTCAGCGGCACTGAGGCGCGATTGTCTGTCGTAGGGCCGGAGCCTTCGGCCGATGAGCCTTGACCTTTAGCGCCTTCCGAACTGGCAGCCTTTTCAGGCGGGGGAGCCGGATACTGGTGGCGATAACCGTAGTAGACCGCTCCCCCGACACCTGCGATGAAGGCGAACACCAGGAACTTCCCAGTGTTAGTGTTAAAGAAGTCGAGAAGTTTGCGGATGTTCATGGGCGAGATGTCGAAGCTGCGGCTTTGGCTCTGGGAACCAGGATGTTGAAAGTGTTTTTGACGGCCAGGTTGTTACGTCCTCCGTCCGGCCTTCCCACCACGGCGGCGTAGATCACCGTCACGCTTGGCAGCACTTCCTCCTTCGAGTTCTTCTGTCCGGGAGGCAGGACTCCATCGGCGTCGGTAATGGCAAAGGGGTAGATCTGAGGGCCGACCCGCATGGCTAGACCTTTCGGCACGTAAGCGGTTTCAGCCTCCGAGCGGTTCAGAAACAAAAGTCGGAAGACAAGAGCATCTTCGGGATCAAACCGGTAGACTTCGTTGACCACGACATCGAAGTCCTTGTACCTGATGACATTGCCCGGATTCGAGCAGTCGAGCTGTGGAACGAGCTCCGGATGCTGCTGCTTGATGAGTGGATAAGCCTTGGCCCGGTCGAGCAGCGAGAGGAGTTGGGATGCGCCTTGGGGCGATTTTGATTTCGCGAGAGCATCCTGTGACTCCTCCACATAAAATCGCACTGAGGACAGCGCATCATTTCCAGCGGCAAACTTCAGGACGTAGGTCTTGTCATTCCATACGACATTGACCTGGCCGACAGCATTCTGCGCCAGCGCTCGTACGGAAAAGAACGGGCGGCCCGGCTTGTAAGCCATCAGCATTTGCGCCGGAACCTTCGGATCCGCGGTTACATTGGCGGCCTCAAGCGCCATAATGGGACCAGGGAATGTCAGGGTGGTAACGGCATTTACCCCGATTCCAAGCTGGTAAACCGTCCGGTCATCCAGAGGATATTGACGAATTTCCTTGGATGCGGGCGATGTGGTCTGACCGTGGATCAGCTCCAAAGGAATCATCATTATGATGATGGGAAGGAAAGGATATCTCATTGGATTTGCGCCCGCCATACGGCGAGCGGATACCGACCATTGGCTGCGAGGTTAGGGTTGCGTACGAGTGTCAGGCGGAGATTGAAACGGGGCGATTCGGTAAAGGGCTCACCATTGAATAGACCCACGCGGATGAGCTGCCCGGACACCTCCACCAGCACTTCATCACTACGCGTCCGGAGAACATCCACGCGGAAGACTTCCACCTTTTGGTGGATCTGCTTGGCCGCAAACTCGGCCTTCTCCGCAATCAGCTTTTTCTTGAGCTGATCCAGACCTTCCTTGAGGAAGATCTTGTTCAGGATTTCTGGGTAATCGAAGCCGGCGGGATTCCGCTGGAAAAGCGCCAGTGTCGCCAGCAAGGCTTGGGCAACGTGAAGCTTCTCTGCTTCCTCGAAAGATAGCAGGGGAGAGACATGGAATGTCCCGGCCTCATCCAGAATGACAACCCGCTCCCTTTGCCGGTAAGCTGAAACGAGGAAGTAGGGCTGAGCGATGGCAAGTACGACTGCCACCACGGCCACCCAGAACCAGAGCCTGGCAGCCCACGAATGGTCGGCGAACAGCTTCAGAAGCGTTGAAGATGAGCCACTGCGGCGTGGCGGATCGGACGGCTGCGGTGGAACCGTTGTTGTGTTTAACGTCATAGGCAGTTTAGTAGCGGACAGGCTGCGGAATGCGTTGGGTGGCGAGGATCGAAGCTGCTAGCTGATCCCCATAGGGATCGTTAGCGGAAGGTGGAACGGAAACCTGTGCGGATGGAGACTGGTGGTGGCGACTTTCCGCAGAAGGCGGGCATCCGGATTCCGACGACGAAGCGCCAGAGCCGAGTGCACCTCCTCCCGGACTTCCTCCCCCGCCTGCGGATCCAGAAGCTTGCTTAGTGGCGGCCATCGCGTTCTGTGTCATGGCGCTTGCCAACACGCCTTTCGCCAGGCCGATGTATCCGGCAATGGAAGCTCCTGTCTGAACTGATTGGCCGATGGCCGATGAAAGCGGCGTGCCGGAGCAGAACAGCATTTGCATGAGAACCGGCGTTGCCAGACTTCCGAGAATCAGCCAGAGGGCTACAAGACCGGTGGGAAGCATTAATGCTGGTACGTAGCCTTTTCCCAACAGAACGTTATCCAGTGCGGCATACGGTCCAGACAGCAGCGCGTAGCCGACGAGATCTACAATGGCGAAGCCAATTGGCCAGGCCAGCACCGCTAGCGTTTGCTGGATATACCGGACCGCCAGGCCGCGCGTGGTTTCAAGCGACAGCATGGAGACGGCGATCGGCAGAAACATGTAGCACAGGCACTCGGCAACAAACTGCACCAGCATCATGGGCAACTGGATCAGTGCACCGAAGCACACGACCATCCAGGCAATGGCGAACATGATCGATTTCAGCATCGAGTGCGTTGCGTCCATCCAGTTGATTCCTCCTTCCGGCGGAAAAATGAGCTGGATGAGCAGCGTGCCCGTGGGCGAGATGCTGGAGGCAAACTCGTTTCGGATAGCGACTGCGATCCCCCAGAATGTATCCCGCACAATATTGAACCACTGGGGCAGAGTGGCGATGATCCCAGTCAGCAGTGCTGCCGTGATGATCGGCTTCATCAGCATACTTATGCTGTGCCCGCCAGGGCGCGCCGCCTTCGTGATAATGGAAGCGGTCAGAAGGAAGAAGCAGATGTAGCGCAGTGTCTGGCTTACCTGTTCGGCCAGCGGCCGAAGCTCGGGGATCAGATCTCCAATTTCCATGAAAACCTCCTTATTTTGTGAATGCGAAGCGTTGACGGACACAGCGATTCAGCCGAGAGCTGACTGCTAACGGAAGGGCTGACGTCCCGCGGTGATTCTTCCCTGCCAGCGGGAATAGTTTGTGATGGAGAGCGTCAATTCCTTATCTGCGGCCTGGGAAGCCGCCAACTGCTGTCTCTCCATGTCGTTACGATTAGCGATCTCCTGCGCCATGAGTTGCTGGCTCGCCGTCGTTTGCTGGTGGCCCAGAGCCGCGATTTCGCCATCGAGCGCATTAATCTTGGCGGACAGCTTTTGAACCGAGGACTGGTCAGTCGCCATCTTGATCTGGGAGAGCGTCGTAGCTTTCTCCTGCTTCAGTCTCTCCATCCGGCGCGAGGTGTCATCGATTACCGCGTTCAGGTTGACTCCGTGTTGCTGTACCGCGCCGAACCGTCGGAACATGGATGTATCGAATTCCATGTCGAAGCCCCCAGGCGTCTTGAACTCAATAGGGCTGAACAGGCCCTGGCCGGAGTCGGCAAGCGCCATGGCACCATCGGCCAGGTTTGTGATTTCGCCGGTAAGCTGGCCGATGGATCGCGTGAGGTCGCCGGTACCAAGGCCATCAAGTCCGATGAGATCAATAGCGGAAGCGGGATCACCGACGACGTTCTTCATCGTGGTGGCGAGTTCGATATATTGCTGCATCTGCTGGATCTGCTGATTGAGCCGCGCAATGGATTCGCTCCACTGGGCCAGATCCTGGATATGCCGCAAATCCGCCATGGGGTCGGCCACAATGGCGACAGACATTTGCGCCCGAGCGGGAACGGCAAGCATGACAAATGCGGCAAATGCGGAGAGAAGGATGTTGTATTTCATAGGTCAGTTCTCGAAACGGAGCTTGTAGGTGGTGGGTACGGTGGAGACCCCGGCACTGTTGGTGGTGGCGGGGACGGCGATGGGCACATAGGAGACTTTGGCCCGTGGTTCCGAGCGCGAGTCGCGCTGGAGATTTTGTGCGATCCAGTACTGCTGCTTAGCCGTGTCGCTGCGGCCCAGGTTGTAGCCTTCCTTCCACGCCTGGCTTGGCGTGCGAGGAAGGAGCGAACCGCAACCGGTCAGGAGCAGCAGGATCAGGGAGACGGCAATCGAAGGGAGAAAGCGTGTCATTCGTGGGGAGTGACCGACGGATTATCCTCGGGGTTTACTGAGACAGGTACGGAGACTGCTTCGATTCCGCCAACGTGGCGGATGGTTCCGCACAGCGCTGGCTGTACGGTGGGTGAGTAGTAGCAAAGGGAGGAAAACTTGGCGTTCGCCGCCTGCTGTTCCGGCAGCGGGTAATGCTGAATGGCGTCGATCGTGACCTCGGGCAGCTGGATGTCCGCTGCAATGTCCTGGAGGTCGGACCTGTCAAACTGCCTCATCAAAAAGAACTGCTTGGAATTCCCCATAATCACAGGGCGGATTCGCGTCGACTTGAACTTGCTGTATTGCTGCACGATGGAGAGCGTCCAGCAGTTGAATTTGCGCAACTGTGCGTAGCTTTCGGCGACGATCTTTTCGCCACCGGGCACATCGAGAAACCTCGCCACTTCCTCAAAGATGATGCGCTTCCACATGTTACGCGGCAGCGTGATGATGTGTTGTCGGGTAAAGCCGGAGATCAGCAAGCCCGCCGCAGTCTTAAGTTCAACTGCCTGCTCAGGAATGTAGCCAAGTTCGAAGTGAGCTACCTTGCCTGTAAGGCTGACGTTGGTGATTCCGTCGAACAGCTTTCCGTACTGGCCTCCGGCGGTCCACGCGGTCAGAAGCGTGGCGAGATGGTCAATTTCCTCTTTCTTGTGCTCAGGCATGCGGGAGAAGAAGAGCTGGTCGATAAGAGCCGAATGTGTCGGATAGTCCTCCGGCTTGAACGCAGAGTAGGCGATCGACATCACCAGCCGTTCCGTGCTGGGCTCCTTGGCAAATCGGGTGATTTCCTCCTCCGTGATGGAGTGATGCACCTCCAACGCTTTGGGATCTTGCGCAGCAAGCCGGTCGCGAAATTCCGTGTAGGATTCGAGGAACGTGCTTCCCATTTCCATGTGTTTCGACCGCCACAGATTTACGGCGCAAGCCTGCCGTTGGATGCCTGGCATCAGGTTGGAATGTCGCTGCGACCAGTCTGCAAAGGTGTCGGAATAGAGCTGCTGAACGTACTGCCCGATTTGTGCCTGACGAAGCTGCTGCTTTTCTGGATCCGGAGCTTCACCAATCATCTTGGCAATCAGCGCTACCGCCGAGGCGATGTGGAGCTGATTCAGCGGCAGGCCCTGAGTGTCCAGGTAGTTGAGAGTTAGTTGCCCGTCGGGATGGATGATGATCGGAGTTTCGCCCAGGGCCTCGGTAAAGCGCTTATATGAAAAGCCTTCCTCAATGATGACGTTGTAGTGGTAGCGCGCCTGTGTCTGTAAAAGCAGGTCCTCCATAAAGTAGGACTTGCCCGCGCCGGTCATGCCGATGAGCACCGAATGCTGCGGGGTGCCTCCGACGAACGTTCGCACTCCTGCGAGGTTCTTGTTTGTCCCGTCATAAATCGCTTCAGCTTCACCAAGATGGGCCGTAAACGTCGAAGAGAATGGAAGCAGATCGGCGAGGTATCGGTCCTCCGCATAGAGGTGGCGGGTGAGATCGGCGCTGCCAGTCCATCCCGGCCACGATGCGAAGAACAGCTTGCGAACAGTGGTCGGCAGTGCGATCTCGTAGACCTGCGCGCCGTTCATATTGTTCACAGCGTTTTTCACTGCCGCAGATTTGCTTTGAAGGCCGGACAAAGTGCGATCCCAGACGCGAATCAAATACTGCACGTTGAACGGATACGAAAAGCCCTGCGCGAGCGAATCGATTTTGCGCTCTTTCTTGTGGAGAGCTACGAGCATCGAGTGCTTTCCGTCCGCCTGGTAGTCGCCGCGAAGGCGGTCCATCGCTTTCTCCTCTCTGGCGATTTCATCCTTCACCGGCAAAGGCTCAATATGGATCGTGATCTGATAGTCGAGAAAGGGCAGTCCCGTAAGACGGTGGCTGATGCCGGGATATGTTTTTTGCGGCCAGCGCTTGAGAGCAAAAATCTGATGATAGAAACCGTCGAGGTAGAAGACGGGCTGCTTGTCCAGTCCCATGCCGTCGCCGTTCCAGCAAAGTTCCTGGATGGACTGATCCGGAAAGTAGAGAGTGGAAAAGTCGAACTCCAGCCGCTCGCCGATGCTGGGATTGAGAAACTGGGAATAGTAAGTGAAATGATCCAGATCGGTCATTCCACGGACGGTGGTTCCGCTGCCGAATGTAAGCCCGAGTGTATTTTCAATCTCTGCGAAATCATTTTTGAGTTGTGCCAGCGTCTTTTCATAATAGTCGTAGAGGCCATTCTTGGTCTGGAGGTTGCCAGAATAGCTCTCGACGCCTTGCGAGATAAAAATGACAAGCTGCTCGCGGCGGAGCTCGCGATTTAGCATCTTCTGCCAGTATCGGATAAAGCGCTCATTGCGAACACGGCGCACTGCCGGCTCCTTTGCGCGCTGCGTGTTGTCGTGGTACGAAAGCAACTCCTGACGGTAGTCAGCGTTGCAAGTCCACTGGATCTGCGCCTGCTGGGTGGGGCCAAGCGACGCAAGGAAGAGGCGGATCTTGTCCTGGAAATCATTGAGAAGCCCCACCGATGCGTTGTGCAAATCGGGCGGCTCCACAAAGAAGCCTTTGCTCACCAGAGCGCCGGCTTCCAGATTGCCATACAGGATCAACCCCTCGGCAAAATGACCGTTGGGAGCGAAATTATGACGTTTCATGAAGAATCAGGAACGAGACGACGAAGACAAATCAGTGGTTTTTGCCGGACGGCGATAGTGCTGCTGACCTTTGGACTGAAACTGGAAACCCGGGCCGGAAATCAGCAGCTCAAACAGGTCTCGGTCATACCCGGCAGGCTTGCCTTGCTTCAGGAACAGCACGTAGGAAAGCGTTCCGACGAATGGGATGGCCGCCAGCAATCCACTGACAAGCCAGTGAACGCTCAGCGCCGCAAACAGCACCAGCATCAGGCCAATTGACGCGGCGGCGGAAATGACCACCGGCAGGAACAGGTCTCCGTCGAGACCCCACACCGAACCTGCGGAATCGTCGGCAGCGTTGGTGTCGCAAAATCGTAGGTCAGGCATGGGGCTCGCTTTAGATCAGGTTAGAAGTGTGGCTTACCAGATTAGAACGTCGGGGTAAGCGTCGCTCCCGACAGGCCAAAGATGGCAAAGAGCGCGCCCATAATCGCCGCAGCACCGGCAATGATGATGCCCGCCACAATGCCCGCCTTGCCGTCCGGGTCGCCTTTGGAAATGGCATTGGCGCCCGACCAGATCTTAATGACGCCCCAAATGAACCCGAACATGAACATGATGCCGAGGGCGAGGTTGAATCCTTCCTTAAGCTGATCCGTTGTGCCTCCGACCTGCGCAATAACCGGCATAACGTTCTTGCCCAAAGATGGGAACGTGGTAGTTACTGAAGCAGAAAGCAGACTGATAATGGAATAGAGAGATGTCATAGGTGATGTCGATAATTTCACCACAAACTCTCCTTCCACTGTTAATTCATAGGCCGTTAATTGGCTGCAATTCCTAGCTAATTATCCAAAATCAGTTGAGCAGGTACTTTTTCCGGGCATTTTTTGGGCGAAAATACCGGCAATATGATCTGCACCTCTCTATTGAAGGAAAAACTTCAGAATCTTGCCCCCCATCTTCGCCTCGCCATCAAAGGGCAAGATCATGTTATAGAACGTGTTAGCTCAGTCCTGATCCGTGGGGAACTGGGCCTTTCCAATCCCGGCCGCCCCAGGGGCTCGTTCCTGTTTGTCGGACCCACAGGCGTTGGCAAAACAGAAATCACTCTCAGCTTCAGCGACTATCTTTTCGGCCCAGGACATGTCCATCGCTTCGACATGTCGGAGTTTCAAAATCAGTCCTCCGTGGGTCTGCTCTTAGGGGCCAACAGTGCGGAATGTGGACTTCTGGGAAAGGCTACTAACAACAATAAGCATGGAGTCCTTCTCTTCGACGAGATGGAAAAGGCGCATCCGCTTGTTCTTGATCTTTTCCTTCAGATTCTGGACGCCGGAAGAATCACTCTTGCCAATGGAGAAACGAAGGATCTCAGCGGCTATTATATAGTCCTAACCTCTAACGTTGGCGCCTCGGAAGCGATGCGTATGGAGCACTCCGGTTTCGCTGCGATTGAGCGGACCGTTCTCAAACGCCTGGACCAGGCACTGCGCCCCGAGCTCGTCGCGCGTATCAATGAGAAGATCGTATTTACCCGGCTGACGTTTGCGGTCCAGAGAGAAATCTGTGAAGCAATGATCGAGAAGGAGAGGCTGCGACTACAAAAGCTAGGGTATGACCTCGTCATCACGCCGAGCTTGGTTGAGGAGCTTATCAGAGAGGGCTTCCATCGGACTCTTGGCGCCCGTCCCATGCGAAACATAGTGGAGCGAAAGCTGCAGAATATGGTTATGCAGAGGCTCTTGAATTAGCTTCGACATAGCTGCTCTCTTCTATTCGATTATTAGCGATAGGAATCTATCCACTTGATAAATCGATGCAGCGCAAAACTTTAGTGCGAATCTAAGAAAGCGCATTTTTAGCTACACAAAGATAATTGAATTCAGTATAAGGCGAATTATGGCTAGCCTAGAACGTCTTCTCGGATACGGCTTTTTGCCGCGTGAACTCCCTCCATGCTTTAAAAGTCATAGTTTTGGACAGTTCGGTCTACAAGCCCCTAATACGTTTCCGGATTACAAAAAAGGGACAAAGCCTGGAAGTTATGATTTGGTAAGAGCGGGTCATTTGCGTCGAAAACTTGATCTTTTAAACCCAATTTCTTACTTTAGGTTAGCTACTTTTGTCAGCCAGAATTGGTCCGCTTTGGAGAGGCAAACTCAAAGATCACGATTCTCAAAATCTTCACCAATTGTTTCTACACGAAGAGCCATCGAAAGAGCCACCTCGCTTTCAGAACTTCCTTATCTCAAATTAAGTTTAGCATCGCAAGCTCCAATTATATTCACGACAGATATTGCTAAATTTTACAGCTCCATATACACCCATGCCATCCCATGGGCGATGCATACTAAAGCCACTGCAAAGCAGTATCGTTTTCCGACTCAACTTTTAGGTAACCATCTAGATTTACTGATACGCAATTGTCAAGACGAGCAGACTATTGGTATTCCAACAGGGCCTGATATATCTTTACTTGTATCAGAAATTCTTTTGTCTGCTATTGACGAAGAATTAGCTCAAATTGGTAACATCAAAGGAATTCGTTACGTCGATGATTATTTTTTTGCTTGCCGAAATATGCAAGAAGCCGATTTGATTGAAAATAAATTATTTAATATATTTCGCCATTATCAACTGGATGTCAACAGTTTAAAAACCCAGAAGCTAACACCGGATTTTGCAAAAAAGCTAAATACCGATTGGGTGAATGCATTAAACCTTATAAGATTTTCGGGAAACGCAAGACGCCAAAAAATAGAATTAGTATCCAGCTTTGAAAAGGCCTTTTCATTCAGAGATAGTTATCCAGGTGAAAATGTCTTAAAGTTCTTATGTGGTAGAATGAGATATTTAACAATCGACACCGCCAATAGAACAATATTAGAAGATTTATTGATCCGATCAGCATTTATCGAGCCTGGAGTTTTGCCGTTTGTGTTAGCATCGTTAGTCCGAGACCCCACTCGAATCAACGAAGTTGGGACCAAAGTTCACCCATGCCTCACCTATTTGATTGAATCTAACTCGCCACGAGGTCATTCTAGTGAAGTAGCTTGGAGTCTATGGGGACATATCATTTTCGGGCTCCATTTGGATGCAAATTGTTGCTCTCTATTAGTTGAAATGCAAGATCCCGTTTGCCTCCTCATGGCTCTTTATTTAAGATCCATCGGGAAGGTTGCTACTCCAACCGTTTTTGATACCCTTAATTCTTTTATAACACAAGAAAACTTGCGTGGCCCGCATTGGTTAATGACATATGAAGCTTCTGTAAAAGGTTGGCTAAGAAACACTGCTGGGGTTGACGTTATATCATTAGATCC
Organism: Verrucomicrobia bacterium LW23; assembly: GCA_003054695.1. Classification (GTDB taxonomy): domain Bacteria; phylum Verrucomicrobiota; class Verrucomicrobiia; order Methylacidiphilales; family UBA1321; genus LW23. The sequence goes on along the minus strand of QAZA01000056.1, from coordinate 26,355 downwards.
TGATTTTGCCGCGCTAAGGCAGCACGGCGTCTCATTCCTTGATGTTAATGTTCTGCACTACATTTTTAGCACTAGCAGAGCTAGCAGAAATACATCTCAAGGCGATGAAGAAACGGATTCAGATTATTCTCAATCTGATTTTTGGGATTATGAGCCAGTTGATGATGACCACGAAGATAGCGAGTTAGATGACGAATAAAGGTAACATTTTGCCGCCTTTAAGTAGACGCGTCGACGCTTAGCAAAACCATGGGATGAGTCTCAAGCGCCTTCGCCAAATTCAATAGTTCAAAATCCGCAACCCAGCGGGTTTGGCCTTCGATCTTCGCAATTGCATCCCGTCCGACATCCCAGCCGATGAGCTGGCATTTCGCGGCGAGTTGTGGTTGTGACAGTCCAATCTGTGCGCGAACCCGCCTTACCTGGGGGCCAACTATATTACGTGGACGTTTCATAGGTGCTGAATTGAGCACTTGACCTTACTGGATTATACTGCTTAGATACGTGCTGAATTCAGCACGATATTGCGCGTGAACACGGAAGAGTTTCCGCACGTGTGATGTGAAATCGCTGGTCCTTTGCAATTCCATACCCATTGCTGGCCGTGACTTGTCCAATTACAGCCCCTGTGCGAATCCTTTGCGTTGACGAAGACTCCGAATTCCTCAGCCTGATAAAGGCTGGACTGGAAGCGCAGGGGTTTGAAGTGACTGTGGCCTACCCTGGCATTGATGCAGTCATGCAATACAGGGGATCGGCAGGAAAGTTTTATGCTGTGATCGCACGCGCCGAGTTCCCGGCAAGCGGTACAGATATGACTTTCAAGTGTCAGCGTGCTCCGCCTGGGTCGATCGATGAACCGGAGGTCTCTGGAATGCCGTTGAAATCTTCCATCAAGGCTTTGGCTGCCACAGCCGGATCCTGACCGCAAATGCGGGCGTAGTGCCAAAACTCTACAAGGTCCAATCGCCTTTCTCCGATTTCCACTCTGCCTACGAAGCTGTGGACTACTCCCAATTTGGCCGCCAACTGGCGTTGTGTCAGTCCGGCATCTTGTCTCATTCGCACAAGGGTCTCCTGTAGGCGCTCAGCATGACGTCCATAAATAGCCTTCTCCATGATCTCATCTTGAGCTCAAGTTTTCCTTGATCGCAAATTGAGATCGGCTAAGCTTTCCAAACCCCTTAATTACCATGTCTCCCACCGAATCACTTGAGGCTTTCTCCCGGCGGGTTGAACAAACCACAGCCAAGTTCAGCGCGGCGCTCACTCGAGTTGCCGAGCACATGCCTGTCTTTTCTCAAAAGCTGCAAGTACGGGTTGATGAGGATCTTGATACCTGCATCATCCTCCGCTTTTCAGATGTTCAGGGACACGAGGCCGCGCTCTCGCTTGAGCCGGATTTTGGATCTTCGCAGGTCGTTGTGGTGTTACTGTTGGAAGAGAATGCCCATGGAGATCTGACTGCGTTTGAACTTTGCAGCCCAGATCCAGTGGCAGAAGGGATTCTCAGGATACTGTCGCACTTTTCCAAGCCAGATGCAGTGCCTGCGGTCGATTAGCAGCGCAAGCGGATTATGCTATTTAGCGCGTTCCCCTTCCTTCAGATCCGGAAGCCAGGCGTCCAACTCTTCTTTGTTGGGCAACAACTCTTCGATCGGAACCTTCAGGCAGCGCGCCAGTACAATGAGCTCAAAGTCGAATACGGACCGAAGTTGAGATTCAACCTTTCCTACACCGGCGCGATCCAGATCAAGCCCAGCAACTTGAAGCCGTGCTGCGAGCTGAGACTGGGTGAGCTTGAGTCGATTCCGGACCCGTCGTATCGACGGGCCAACAGAATTGCGGAATCGAGTAGAGTTCCCCATGGGGAACTTGACAATAGTGATCCGATGGAGCTATGTGTTCCCCATAGGGATCAATCGATTTTTCTGTAAGTTTTTCTTTGTCATCTTCCGAAGATTGATGAGACGCTTCCAATACAGACGATAATTACAGATTGCCTTTGAGGACGAATATGAAATCCCAATCATCTCCTCAGGATTTACAGCCCGTATTTCCTTTATCGAGTTTACCTTCGTTATTTGAAGCAGGGTATGGCGTGGAAATGGCGAAGGCAGCCAAGAACTACAGCGAAGACAAGTGCGCCCTGGGCATAAGAGAATTGGCCCATGAACTCAGAACTACACTGACTTCTCTCAATGGTGCCACATCTCGCCTTTCTGTGGATTCAGATCTTTCAGTGCTGGCTGGACAAGCACATCGGCAAAATCTCCGACAAAACGTTTCCGCTCTCCATCATCTGGCGATACAGCTCAATGAGTTTACTGCTCCACGGAAAAAAGTCGTGTATACGATAGAGTCAATGAAGGAGATCATTGTGGAGGCTTGCCAAAGTACCTCTTCATCTCTCTCCGTTGGAGAGGCAAATTGTGGTGGCTTCAAATGTGACGGGAAGGACTTTCGTGTGGAGATCGGCAGGCATCATCTCCAAAAGACATTAACTTGCTTATTTCGTTGCTTTACTTCGGCCAGTCGTAGGCAGAAGGCGGCGAAATTAATTCATATTCATTTTCAGAAATGTAAAAAGGAAGCGATAATCTCAATGCACGTTGAGAATGGCGAATCGCTTGAAGTGCAGGAAATACGCCAATCTGTTGAAAAGTTATACCTAAGCAGAAAGCCCAATCTGGTTGGGTTAAATATCGCTGCTAACTATGTTGCCAACCTGAATGGACATTTATTGCTGGCGATCCGACGAAGTTCGATACTCAAGGCATTGATCAGAGTCCCTCTGCGAAAACCAATCTCCATTGCCTGATTTGGATCAGCGAGATTCGCCTACTACTTAGCTTTCCGCTGCCTGATTTCCGCCGCAGGAGAGAAGATCCAGATCGTTCACGAGATTTCTAACGTGAAACGGTTTCCGATAGAAGCGGCTGATATCGCAGTCTCGAAATGCCAGCCGCACGTCATTGGTGAGATGACCTGACATTACAAGGATGGCACCCTTATATCCGCGCTGCCGAAGTTCGGCAGTGAACTCCGCGCCATTCATGCGGGGCATATCGCAATCGGAGATAACGGCGTGAAACTGTCCTGAGTGCGCATGATACTGCATGAGAGCATCCAGGCCGTGCGCGGCGGTGACTACTTCGTAACCGTACGATTCCAATCCGACCTGGAGCAATCCAAGGAAGGTAGAATTGTCGTCCACGCACAACAGTCGATGATTCAAAGTTGAGTTTTTCACGGCAGTGTTTGGTGTTCGCCAAGGTCGATGGCATTGAAAATGGAATTGCCGAACGGATTGTGTGAAGTTCACACGCACGCATACTCGTAGTTCCCTACATCTTCAAGTCAGATGTGTGTTCTTCACACAATTACCCAGGCTTGAATGAAATCGTCGAACAGGCAAAGAGTGCAACAGCGCAACATTATCGGCCGGCGAGTTCGCCAGGCTCGATTCGCGCAGAGTCCTCCATGCAGCCAGGAGGATCTGGCGGGGAGGCTCGCGGTCCACGGCATCGTTATGGACAGAAGCGCTGTTGCCCGGTTGGAGCTTGAGCAGCGCTATGCCATGGACTTTGAGGTACTTGCGCTGGCCAAAGTGCTGAATGTAAGTGTGGGCTGGCTATACGGGGAGTAGGAATCACATGGAAGGCTTAAGGCGGGCATTTACCGCCTCGGGCCTGGCGCCGATCCCGGTTGCCTGAGTAATATCCGCACTCTTTCGCTCAATCTCGGGTTGCTCGACATTCTCGGGTGACTCCTTTTCAGTGTGCTTGATCCCCATGATAAAGTCGGCGCTTTTTTGAGCCTGCGAGGCGGCGGAAAGCAGGAGATTGGGGTCTGCTTTCAGCTTGGAAATCCAAGAACTGAGGTACGACGCTGAGCTGTCGAACCGAACCTTGTCCAATATCCCTGCCTCGTTGGAAAGGAAGGCCGCACCGAGTTCGGCCACAAGCTCTTCCTTAGAGTACCTTTCAGAGCCAAACTTGGCCGGCGTCGTAACGCCTTCCCTGTTCAGCCTGGATTCGTGCCCGGTCGCGTGGGTGGCCTCGTGATAGAGCGTGTGGTAATAGTCCTCCGGTGAATGGAAGAGTTTCTGGTGCGGCATTCGAATGACATCTTCCTTCGGAGAGTAGAGAGCTGCAAAACCCCCATGTTTGATGGGGCAGAGGTTCCCGCTTTTCACAATAGAAGCTGCGGCTTCAAGGGGACGATCCGGTCTCTGTTGCACCTGGATCTCTGGGGCTTTTACCTTTTCGGTCTGATCAAGATTGAAAACCATAGACCACCTGACAAAAGGGATCTGAACGGCCTTGCCGCTCTTGCTCAGCATAACATTGCCGGATTTATCTAACTTATCGACAAACTTGAAGTACACGATGGGAGTCGCCCTGGCTCCCTTTGCCACGTTGCCACCGAGATCCCGGGCCTGCTTGAAGGTCATCCACCAGGGCGAAGAGAACTGCGTAGATCCAAGCAACAGCGTGTTGATGCCACGATAGGGCTTACGGGAAATGATATTTTGCGATGAGATCCATGGTTTTCGCCACGGCACTGTGCCCTGCTCAAGCTGCTTGATAAATCGCTCGGTGATGTCTTTGAGAATGTCCTTCATTCCATCACCTCCTTTTGAGCATTTTCCAAAGCGGCGGCTGCCTCTTCTGGGGAAAGCTGATGCTCGGCAGCAATTACCGCAGCCATGAAGGGATTGATGAATAACGGAGTGTCCTGGGGAAGCGTTCCCCTGTCCACGTAGTGCCAGAAGTATTCGTCTAAGATTTTTTCATGCATGGTGGTTATGAGCGAGAGCCTCTGGGGGCGAAGGTTCGGTCTTTTGCAGCGGCGGTTTCGGCAGGATGGTCTTTCCGCAACTTCTGGTTTCGTGACTGCCAGACACCGGCAATGCAATCGCAGGCTTTGGCCAGCCACTCTGCATCGCAGCGTAGTCTCTCAATTTCTGCGGAGGCGAAGTACTTGACTCCCGAAGGCAAGGGCTTTCCCAATGGAGAAATTAGTCCGGCTGCCACCAGAACCCTCATTTCATGCAGCGCAAACCCCAGGCACACACCAGCATCTTCGATATTCATTCTTCCTGGCTGACGGCGGACGTTGAGTAACTGGAACTTATCGTTTGTCATTTTCCTTTGCTCCTCTTTGGATTGAGTCGGGAAACAAGCTGCTCCTCCCGACGCTGAAGCTTTTCCAGTTGAAGACCGACGAGTCGGCGTCTGTGGCGAATCTCACGAAGCTCTTTGAGATAGATTCGAGCTTTGGAAGGTGGCAGAGGTTTCATGCTCCACAAACTTTCACAGATTGAATTCCTCGAATATAAGGAGTGACAAGGGATTAGGAACTCCGTATTGTATCCATATTGAACGCAATGTGTATCCATGTAGCGTCAACGTGGGACAGTTTAATCCCATGTGGGGATCTTGGATCCAGTTAGAGATTTCTACGTTACAATCTGGTAGATATTTGCGGCGTGGCCGCATATCCCCACTTTATCCCGAGTAGACATCGCGCTGAGCCAATCGCTGGTACTTGTCGATTGGATAAATGGTCGTTTTTCAGTCTGTCCGTTGTACTTGGCAGGACCGTGGACAGGCAAAATTGCGAGACGTGGGAATTGCATGGGACGTACGTACAGCCATAAAAGAACCATCACTTGAATCAGGATGAAATCATTGCACCCTACCGGAGTAAACAGCGACTGCTGGCGCAGCGTGGAGGAAAAGCTTGGCCTGGGGATACAAGTTCCCTGGAAGGACTGCTGCTTCCGGGATTCTAACTTCGTGAAAGCTCTCCGAGACGGTGACGATTCCGCGGTCTCGCTTTTCAATCGACTCATCAGGCACTCCCACTGGCAGGTACGATATGCCGCATGCAAAATGCTGCATGCGCTTCCCAATCGGGCGTTTTTTGCTGCGGCAACTGTTCTGGCGGATGATCGAAGTCAAAAGGTAAGCCGTGCTGCACGTCAGATAAGCCTGCGCAGGACTATACAGCTATCAGACTCTCCGTCACCTTATGTGCGGCTGAACGAAAGATTGCGCGATATCGAGAAAACCTTTGGCGCAGATGCCGCCACGGCAACAGCACAGTACGCAGAGGATATGACCTCGCAGCAGATTCGAGTCATCGTACATGACATCCGAACCATTCTGGCCTCCATAAAGCGTGCTTCAGCTCACTTTTCAAAGGTGGTCAGGCCCGAGCATCCTCTTCGTCGAGACGTCGAAGCTATTAAGCACGATGCAGAATTTTTGGAACGTCTCGTGCGAGACATGACGGAATACTCGAGACCTTTTCGGCGCCTTCGATCCACCTCTTCCTGCCAGGCGCTAATTCACACAGCATTCAGGCTCGCGCGAGAAGCCGCCGTTTCTCGGTTCCCCGATACTGGCAGAGTGAACCTGATCTTGGACATCGAGAAGGACGTTAGATTACGGGCTTCGAGGTCTCGTCTTCTTATATCACTTACAAATATAATCCAGAATGCAATTGAGTCATATGAAGGAATAGCATTGGAGCAAGAAGCGATAATAAGAATTTGTTTTCTTGATAGCGAAAGCAAGCTATCTATAAACATTACTGATAACGGTCGTGGAATAGACGCGGAAGATCTATCAGAGATTCTAGCTTTTGTTCCGGGTCGTTCATCAAAAAGAGGTGGCACTGGATATGGACTGCCAATTGCCTATCGCAACATTCTAGCTGACGGAGGAAAGCTTCACATTAGCAGCGATCGGAACAGGGGTACTGTTGTAATCCTAGACATATTAAAGGAGTAAGAAATGCCCGGATCGATTATTGCGTTAGTAGTCGAAGATAATAAGACCATTGTTGCAGAGCTTAGAGATCGATTGGGCTCGATGAGACATAAAGTTGTCGTTGCATCTAATCAACTAGAAGCGGACAACTTAATGGACGACACACTTTTTGATTACGTTCTGCTTGATATAAATATACCGAGCAATCCAGGTGGCAGGCCTCGAGAACAGAATGGCAGGAATCTGCTGGCTTCGATTCGTAAAAGACCAGGCTACTCTGGCATACCCATCATAATTACCACGGCTTACGGAAGTGATTCTCCTGATTTAGCTGTAAGTCTAATGAAGCTTGGAGCGACGGATTTCATAAATAAGCCTTTTGATAATTCTAAGGTAAATTTGGAGAGTAAGATTCAGGATGCTCTTATTGCATCTCTTAAGATCAGGGAATCATCGTTACAACACCTGAAACCTTTCACTGGTGGCGAGCTAGTCTTCTTCCCAGAATGGGTCGAACTTCATTTTGATCGATTTAAAGTAAGGGTATCTGGATACAGAAAAGATGCGCTAATGCGCTCTATCCTGGAGTTTCTTCGTAAGAAATACGAAAGCGGCGATCTTCGCTCTATGTCTGGCAAGGTAATTGCGGAGAATGTAAATGCAGGATTCCGAGGAGATGCTGCAGTGAGAGAGGCTTTCTATACCTTTAGATCGTTATGCTCAAGTCAGCTTGCTGCACATGGATATCGCTGCGAGCGCCATGACATCATTGCGAATGAAAACCACAATGGGTATCACTTCAGTCCTAAAATTCGGGTTCGAGAAGGTGACCTGGCTGCATTACCGCCAGAAGTTGGACCTAATTCGAAGGAAAGAGCTATATGCCTTGCACTGGTCCGAGGACAGAAAACGCGACGGCAAATCGCCAATCGCATGGGTTTCTCTGTCGAAGAAATAAAGGATGCACTACGGAAGTTGGTTGAAGCCGGCATTGTGAGGCGAGAGGGATCGGGAAGCAGTGCAATCTATTCGCTGCCATCTGGCAGATAGAGCCCATATTTTCTGTGGAGATTGCTCATCTGCGGAAGCATCCCCTCTCTCGCCTCGTGCATCTCTCTCGCCTCTAGCCCGCGCGGCAATGAGCGCACCGCCAACCCCCAATGCCCGCCCGCCGTCCCTCTCCTGACAACTCGGGGGCGCCGGGCGGGCATTCTAACTTTATCTCCGTCACCGCAAAGGGCGTGCCACGCTTGCCGCAAGCGTGGCACGTTCCCTTTGCTCCCGGGGGAAATCTTCATGAAGTGAACCGTGTTGGCCTGAGCCTAACCTGCCTGTGCCGTTGCTCACAGTGCTTCACAATGGCGCAGTGCTTGGGAAGTGCCCGGAGCTGATGCGGCTTGATGTAGTGCTGATCGTCGTCCGTCCAACTGAGGTTGGCTTTACCGGCTGAGCGACCGTAGGTTTTCTTTTTAACGGTGTGCTTGCCGATCGAATTGGCGATCATCTCTGAGGCTACGCTGTCAGCAGCCGTGAAGAAGATTTTGTTGGCGAGGTTGAGCAGGAACACTTCTGCTTTTTCCTTTCCGCCCATCGGCGGGATGTAGGAAGTTGGCGATTGCGTCGAGTTTATCGTGGTAGCTCGCGCTCCTCTGATCTTGTCCACCACGTTGAAGTCGCTGATACCGTCTTCGCTGACCAGAACCGTCTCCTGGGCCTCGTCCAGCGCCATCACAATCAGGTTCTTTGCTTTCCGGTCTGCGGTGGGCAGGTCGTAACGGCGCAGGGCATGGAGATAAAACAGCACTTTGAGCAGGAGGCTGATGTATTTCTTCTCGACCTGGTATTTTTGAGGGATGCGGACACAGACGAGCGCTCCGGCATCCATTTCCTCCATCCTGAACGTCGGATCGGTGACCGGGCAAAATACCTCAGCAATGTCCGGCTGAACAAAGGGCTGGAGATAGTTTGCGACTGTGGATCGAATACCTCCAAGCTGCTCCGCTGGTTGCTGAAGCATTTCGGCGAAGTACGCCACTATCCATTCGTGCTGAGGGTTTGCCCGGTTAGCCAATTCGGTTGCAGCGTTCTGCAAATCGGATTGGTCGGTAATCAGGGAGAAGCAGTTCTCGATGGTTACCGGCCAGTCCAGCGCATCCAGTGCGGCGAACCCGTGATAAATGGCTGACTGAGCAGCCGTCTTGAAGAACGCCTGCCCCCCCTTTTGACCGGCCGCCGTCGCGATATCGACGAGAAGCTTTGCGTAGGTGGAATATGGTACGGACTTGTCCGCCAGGAAGTTCATGGTGAACGGCGGCGACCAGTTTGGCAGTGCTCCTTCAGGCCGCACTTCGATAATGCGGAGACTGTTGGTGCAGCTCAACTCTTTGGAAATCTCAACCAGAGGGTCTGCGAGATCTCCTTTTGTGTCCAGAACCAGAATTCCGGCATTCGGGCGATTCTGCTTCAGCGAATAAAGCAGAGGGATAACTCCGCTGGACGTTTTACCCGAGCCGGTCTTTCCTGAGATATCCCAGCCGCGGCAAAAGGCGTCGTCGTCAAAGTACACTCCACCAAGTGAACATGCCCAGGGTGAGGGCAAGTCCTTGTTGCGTGCGTATACGCCGTAGCAGCCTTCATACGCAAACCAGGCAACCGGCCCGATGAAAAGGCCGGCGGACAGATTGAGCGGCCATGGAAGAAGCGCCGCAAGGGCAATCCCTCCGCCCAAACTTAAAGCCGCGAGGATAAGAGAGAATGGATCCATATGCCAATGAGGGAACCTGAAGCGAGCCCGCTGAAGAACACGGCGAGCATTTGGTGAATTCGTAGTGTCCTGAACGCGCTTTTCGTCTGCGGCAGCAGAGTGTTCAGGCTGTCGGAAAGGGCCTTGACGTCGGCCATGCCCTTCTTGAGTGATGCATCCCACTTCGTTCGCCATTCCTCGGCGATGGTATCCGGGCTTCGTGCCATGAGCGCTTCCAGACGCCGAATCTCGTCTTTCAGACTTACGCTCTTGGCGGCGATCTCCTCGAATGCTTTAAGTTTCGCGTCGAGTGAGGTATCCATCTCCTGTCTGGCAGATTCCAGGACATCTTTGTTGCTCTGGACCCGGTGCCAGTGCCACGCGAGGAGAACGACAAACGGATCGTTCTTAGGCAATCCGAAGTGAGTCATCACCCACTTGAGATCATCCGGGAGATTGTCCCCATTGAAGACTTCCTCCGGCGAACGAAGCTCCTGACTCGGACGCTCATTTTTCGACACGTTCGGTTACGGTTGGGTCGGGAAGCAAAAGCGACCTGACATTATCGAACTGGGTATAAGTCCTCATCAGAAAGCCAGCCACCCGTGATCGGTCAGCCGAAGTTGTCATGGGGCTGTTGGCTGCCTCGCCAAACGACACGTCGTTCGAATCGAGAAGCACGACAGTTCTTTCCAGCAATGCGGGCACAGATATCTCGTGACCGCCATGGCTGGCCTGCAATGTCTTTTTAAGCTGCGAGCCCTCGTAGATGGAGAAGTTGCTCCCTTTTCCAAGGTTTCGAACGACCAGGTAGGTTGCCTGATCGCCGAACCTGTCCAGTGCGTCACGCATAATGATGGTGCAACTTTTGTCCGGCGTTACCACGAAGGCAATGGTGAGTGACAGCCTCAGCTCCTTGCGTTGCTCCAGCAGCGCCATGTCGATAAACCAGGCGTCCAGCTCCCCAATGGCGCGTGCTGCACAGTCAACAATGAGCAGCGAGTGCGAGTCCAGATCGTTGCGGATGATGTCGAGGCCTCCGGGCTCGTCGATATCTAGTTGGGTGGTTTGCTGCGGATAGAATTGTGCCAGGTTAGGATTCACCGGATCCAGATCGTAAGCTCTGAACTGCACCTTCCGATCGAGGAAGTACTGCACAAGCGCACGAGCGACGAAGCTCTTTCCGACGCCACCTTTATCGCCGGTAACGAAGATGATGCGTTTGCCAGTGTTTTGGTTGTTCTTCACGTTAGTGTTTGTACTCATAGGCAATTGTTACGTACTGCTATACCTTCCCTCTAAGTGAGCGCATTTTGTTTGGTGTGAATGACGGTGGAGTCTGCTGCTGCAAACTTGATGCTGCTGCGGCAGGATGTGTTAACTGGCCGGAGCTTGCATGATCTGCGTTCACTGCGTTTTCTTTGTTCTCGGACACGTCTTGATCAGTATGTTCATCCTTTATCTTTAATCGCCTTATCTCAGCATCATGTTGCCTGCAAAATCTGGCAATGGTTACATCGCCAATGGTGACGCCGTAACTCATCAGCATCTGGGCGATTGCCGGATATGAAGCACCTCTTGCTCTTAAGAGCAGGATAGCTTCTTTGTGCTTCTCCAGCATTTCTGCTGGTTTATGTACGGGACTAAACTGGTGTGCCGCCTCCGAGAGTGTGGCAGGCTTTGGCAGCGATGGGTTTGGGGCATTCATATGCCATACTATTAAATGCATGATTTGCGATTGTGCAAAAACTACTTAGTAGCGAATTTCGCCGCCTGCATGAGATTGCTTATGGTGTCTGCATTCTGCTGCGTAATGCTTTGTGCTGCTGCATGATGCTGTGTCTGATGTCGCGTGATTTATTTGATCGCTCCTGACAGCTACTTATCGCTACGACGTGGCGTATAAGGGGAGGCGTGTTCCTATTTTCAATAATGAATTAAGGCTCGTTTAGAGCTTCTTTAGAAACCTCATTTTGCTTCAAAATTTCGCTACTAAGTAGTTTTATACTTATCTACACAAAGCTGTACATTGAAGAATGGTGCGCTTTGATCAACCTTGTTGCAGTTCTGCAGGTGCTCTTCGGTATTTTCGTGACCACATGGCCACGAAAGATTATCTCAGCCAGAACAATCGATCCGAGCTGGTGTGGTTCGGCGAGGGAGCCAAAAAGCTTGGCCTCTCAGGTCATGTCCAGTCCGAAGCGTTCGATCGTCTGTGCAACGGTCGGCATCCCGTTACCAACGACCGGCTGGGAATGAGAGAAAATCAAAAGAGGCGCGTGTGCTACTTCGGCCAGATTTCCGCGCCAAAGGACGTATCGATCGCTCTCTATGTGGGTGGAGACAAGCGCATTGAATCCTGGTGGAATGAAGCCGTGCAGGAGACACTTCGCGAAATCGAATCAACTACGGGCACTCGAGTCAGAAAACACGGCGCCAATGAAACGCGTGAAACAGGCAACATGGTGGCCGCCATTGTCCAGCACGAAGCAAGTCGTAGTCAGGATCCGCAGCTTCACACGCATCTGTGCATCATGAATCTGACATACGATGCCGCCGAGAAACGGTGGAAAGGTGTTGAGCCAGGCGGATATTATCTGCACCAAAGTTATTTCCGGGAAGTCTGCTACAACAAATTGGCCTCTCGGATGATCCAGGGCGGGTATCAACTCGAACGAACCCGCTCGCTTGGCTTCACAATCAAAGGAATGCCTGCTGATGCTAGAGCCACGTTTAGCAAGCGCAGGCAGGAGATTACGGAGGAAGCAAAACGAGTCGGCGTGCACTCCCAAGATGCACTTCTTCGAATCGCCGCAACCTCCCGCGCTGCCAAAAAGGCCGCTGAGCTGGATGAATTGAAAGAAGCCTGGCAAACAGAAGCCGGTCCCGATGACATGCGGGCCATTCGCTCTCTCATCCGCACCGCAGAAGGCTCTGGAAATCAGCCCCACAGGTCCAGGGAATCCGAATCCCTCGGTGTTGCCATCGATCACGTTTTCGAACGTTGCTCCATCATCGACAAGAAAGGTCTGCTTCGTGAAGCTTTAAAAGTAGGGAGAGGGCATGTAAACCTTCCCGAGCTGAAGCGTCAGTTGCAAGAGTTCATGGAGAGTGGCTTCATCGAGAAAATTGGCTCGAAGATTACGACAAGGGAAACGCTCCAGCTTGAGAACAAAGTGACTTCCTGGACTTTGGAAGCGAAGGAGTTGTTCCCGCATGGTTTTGGAGTAGTCCCTCAATCCATATCGCATCTCAACGACGAGCAGACCCTCGCGGTAAAACAAATTCTCGGCTCAAGAGATCGACTGGTAGTTTTGCAGGGAGATGCAGGAACCGGTAAGACCACCACTCTTCGCGCAGTTGTCGAAGGGATCCAGTTGAGCGGCCACCAGGTGTTTGCGTGCGCCCCAACTTCAGGCGCTGCTGATGTCCTCCGAAAAGAGCTGACTCCCCGCGCAGATACCCTTCAGCAACTGCTTACTAATCCGGAACTCCAGTGGAAAGTCGCCGGCCATACGCTGATCGTCGACGAGTCCGGCCTCGTGTCCATGCGGCAAATGGCAGCTCTGTTTCGCCTCTCCGAGGAAAATGGAAATCGAATCCTCCTCGTCGGCGATACCAAACAGCACTCTTCAGTTGAAGCCGGAGACGCACTCCGAGCTGTTCTCAAATATGGCGAACCGCTGGTGGCCACTCTGACTCAAATCCAGCGCCAGAAGATCGAGTCGTTTCGCCTTGCCGTGAAGAAATTTGCGGAAGGTGATGCAATCGGCGGGCTTAAGCAGTTCAGCGAGATGGGAGCTGTGCACGAAATCCAATCCGAGGAAGAACTCATGAAGCGCGCAGCTGCTGACTACGTGCAAACCTTACTCCGTGGAAAGTCGTGCCTCGCAATCTCTCCAGTCTGGTCGGAGATCCGCGCATTCAATGCTCAGGTCCGCGCGAAACTCAAAGATCACCAGCAGCTCGGCGATTCAGAGGTCAACGTATATGCCTTTCAGTCCTACCAGTGGACGAAAGCTCAGATCTCCGAAGCCAGCAATTACCTTCCCGGTGACGCCATCAGATTCCAAAAAGATGCTGGTTCCTTTTCCGCTGGAACAACGTATTCAGTGGTCAGCCTGACCGGAAATCTCCTGATCGTAGAAGACTCATCTGGTGCCCAGACGCCCCTGGACCCAAAGGCGGTGAAGGGCTTCGATGTAGGAACACAGCACAAACTGGCAATTGCTGAAGGAGAGAGGCTGCTGCTTCGCGAAAACGCAAAATCGGTGGGGGTGAAGAATGGCGATATCGTCATCGTGAAGAGTGTGGATCCGAACGGTCGAATCGTTCTGAATGACGGGCGCAGTTTGCCCGCTGGGTACAGGAGTTTCACCTACGGATATGCTGTCACCTCCCATTCATCCCAGGGCAAGACGGTCGACAACAGTATCCTGCTGATGTCACAAAAAGGAATTGCCGCAGCCAACCTACAACAGGCTTACGTCAGTCTCTCTCGATTCAGGGAAAAGCAGGCAATTTATGTGACCGACCTCGACAGCGGTCGACAAGCGATCGAACAAGCTCGCTCTCGCCAGCTAGTGCGTGAAGTGAAACAAACGATGGGAATCTGAGATACATCTGCTGGAGGCGTACTGCTCCTGCTCGCATCCAGCAGCATTTTTAAGTGGTATTCTCTCCCTGAATGGTCGCGAGGATTGTATTTAATGCGTTGCCCTCCAGCCGATTATTGATGAAAAGAAATTTCGGAACGCGTTTACATCCGTTCGCAGGGACAGTCATATCGATCATGTGTCGAATAGCCTTTCTGCCATCGGGATAGATGTCGTGCGTCCGATCAAACGGTTCGTAACGCTCGACGGCTTTCGCGTAGGTCTTACCGGGGCGAAGTAAGAATCGGGCTGCCACGCAATTTCCCGCGACGCTTCCGGGCAAATCCAGTTGAGCAAGAACCGGTGGCATTGCGGTCCAGGAGTTGAACACATGGCCGACACCATACCGAGCCAGCATCGAGAAATACGCCTCCCCAAGCAAAGGGGAGTCACGGATCTCGGTACAGTATAGCCAGCCTGGGGGTAGCTTCGCAAAAAACGCTTCCAGCTTCTCCAGGAATTCCTCTCTCTCTACCCCCTGTTCTTCGAAGCTGCTGAACTCGAACATGAGAGGGCCGACCTTGTCGCGAATTTGCTCACACGGACCGAGAAACCTCTCGACGAAGAGATCTGCGTTGAGAAAGCCTGGGTTTTCGAGGCCGGCAGTGAAATCATATCGCTTAATCCGGGGAAAGCGGCGCAGCGAAATGGTGTCTGTTACCTTGAAGCCAAACTTGAAGCCATCTGGTACTTGATCAGACAACTTCACGAGGCTTTCAGTCGTAGGGAATGCATAGTATGTCGAATCGACTCCGACAGTGCTCAGCGTCTCCCCATATTCACTCAGGCACTGCTCTTCGAAACGCTTAAGCGAGAATCGATTGCGGACCAGATAGCGCTGCTCCTCATAGAGCATTCCGACCCATCCCGGATACTTCCAACTGCTGGTTCCCAGATAAATTCCGTTTGCCGCCAATTCACGAAGTCTGGTCGAGAAACGGTGTAACGGGAATTCTCGGAATAGTCCGCCGAGCATGGAAACAAGGTAAGCGACCTGGCTTGACCTTACAAGACAACAGAACGACCCAATAAGGGCGGCAGGTTAGGCCCTCCTCAAACTTTTTTCAGAGGGGGCAAAGAGACCGATCTTGCCACTATTTTGGATAAGGCTAATAGTGGTCGTATGAATATTTCTTTCTCCCCGCTGTGCCAGGACGATGTTCTGGATTCAAGAGCAGAAGCGGACGAGATTAACCCCTTATCTCCAATCGATTGCGATGATGCAAGGAGAAATATTCAAAGTGATGTGACCGCGAATACACGTTCATCGGAATGCACTCGGAATGCCTCCGTAAATATTCATGCGTTCACACGGCGTTCAACGGTCTCCCCTCTGCCCGCCAGCTACGTTCTGATTCCGATTTTGGGTACGATCCCCGCAGGAACTCCCTGGGGGCAATGCCAGGAAGATGACGGGTGCATTGGTGTGGACATCAGTTCGATTGGAATTCCGAACAACGCCCGGACCTTTGCGGTTCGGGTCTGCGGCGAGTCCATGGTGGGAGCGGGAATCCTGGATAAAGATGTGGTGATCCTTGAGTTTAAGTCGCCTTATGATGGCGCGGTGGTTGCGGCTCTGGTTGATGGGGAAATGACATTAAAGCGCTACTTCCTGCGTAGCGGAAGGCCGTTTCTAAAGGCCGAAAATCCTCGGTTCCGCGCTATCGTTCCGGCCCGGGAACTGGTTGTTCAAGGCGTAATGGTGGCTTTGGTTCGTCGCACATAGTCCTGGGGAAACACCATGATTGTGCATCTGGATGCCGACGCGTTCTTCGCCTCGGTCGAGGCGGCCGCGAATCCAAAGCTTCGTGGAAAAGCCATTGCTGTTGGTGGCACGAAGCGAGGAATCATCGCTTCTGCATCTTACGAGGCGCGTCGTTTCGGCGTTTATACCCCAATGCCGACCGCCAGGGCATTGAAGCTCTGCCCGAAGTTGATTGTCCTTCCTGGAGATTTCGAGAAATACGAACTCTTCTCCAGGCGAATGTTTACTTATGTCTACGACTTCACGCCGACCGTGGAAGTGCAAGGCGTCGATGAAGGCTATTTTTGCGTACGTGGCAGCAAGCATGATCCCGAATCCATTGCCGTGACAGTTCGCAAGGCAATCCGGGAATCGCTCAAGATTACGGTCAGCGAAGGTGTGGGATCAAATAAGCTGGTTTCCCAGATCGCCTCAAAATTTAAGAAGCCGGACAACCTCATCCACGTAAGAGAAGGCCGTGAGAAGGACTTCCTTGCGCCGCTCGCCAATACCTGGCTGCCCGGTATTGGTCCCAAAGTCTCGCAAGGGTTGAACGCAGCGGGTCTTTCGCTTATTGGGCAGATTGCCCTGACAAAACCGGATCAACTGGCACTTATCATGGGCAACATGGCGCCCCAGCTCTGGCAGTTCTCCCAGGGAATTGATGATCGTCCTGTCGTGCCGGAAGCGCCCGCAGCCAAAAGCTACGGCTCTCAGGAGACCTTTGTCATCGATCAAACAGACGAGACCTATGTTATAGCAAAGTTGAGATCCATCGCAGACAAGTTGATGGCAAAAGTTCGCAGTGATGGGAAAATGGTGCGTACCGTGAGCGTCCGAGTGCGCTACAATGATATGGAGGAAGAGGGCAGATCCCAAAGCCTGGATGAACCAACATCCTACGAGGCGGATATCTATGCGTTGCTTGCCGTCCTTCTCCGCAAAGCATGGTCACGCCGGGTAAGCTTGCGATTGGTTTCGGTGAAGCTCAGTGGAGTCTACGACGCGTTGTTCGACGACGAGCTTGATGGCGTCTGCTCGACTATGGGACAGGGCCGCAAACTGGATCTCTCTGCTGCGGTAGATTCCATCCGTGGAGAATTCGGCAATCGATCGATCATGAGAGGGCATGACCTTTGGCTTCGCCAGCAGGAAGCCAAAGCCGATGGTAGGCCGATAAAGACTACCGAGAAGGCTGCCGCGCCCATAAGTACCCTAGCAAGTCCACGAAAATCGGAAGCACTTACCGCCATCCTCAATTTCAAGAGTTACTACTCGTTTCTCGACTCGCTCCTTTCTCCCAAGGACATAGTTGCTCTGGCAAAGAAACACAATCTGAGCGCCATCGCCGTTACTGATCCAAACCTTCATGGCGCCGTTGAAATCTGCCAGGCAGCAGAAAAAGCAGGCATCCGCGCCATCATTGCGGCGGAGCTTTTGCCGGTAGATGCTCCTGCCGTCAACGCGTACGTAGAGGATGCTGAAGGCTACTGCAACCTTTGCGCCTTGTTGTCCACGGAGAAGCTGACGCAGGATAGGTTACGTGCGCACGGCAAAGGATTAGTTTTCGTGCCGGTCTGCGATTGCGGTCCTGAAGTCCGCTATCCGGAGCGAGAAGACATCCGCTTTTACAATATTGTCCAAAGCATACGCACTCTGACTTTGCTTCATGACAAGCATCCTGAGAAGCGGAATGGACGATTCCACTTCCGTGGCGAGCTTGGGATGGAAAGTTCAACACTCCACCAGGTGCTGGAACGATGCCGTTTTAAGTTCGAGTGGGGAGGCTTGAAATTTCCCCACTACAAGCCTGCTGATAATTCGACGCCGAATCAATTTCTTCGCCACCTGACACTTGAAGGTGTGGAGAGGCGTTACGGAAAGAAGCCTGATCTTATTGACCGGGTGCGAAGCCAGGTTGAGGAAGAGCTCTCGATCATTGCGGAGGTCGGTTATGACGAGTACTTCCTCCTGTGCTGGGACATTCTTGAAGACTGCAAGCGAATGGGAATCGACTGGATTACCCGAGGCAGCGCGGCAGACTCGCTGGTCTGCTACTGTTTGGGAATCTCGGACGTATGTCCAGTCAGGTTCAGCCTGTACTTCAAAAGATTTCTTAACCGCGATCGCATGGCGCTGCGGAAACTGCCGGACATAGACATCGATTTCCCTCATGACAGGCGAGACGAAGTAGTTGAAGCAATACTGGCCAAGTATGGTCCTCATGCAGCCATCGTTGGCGGTTTCAATACGTATCAAGGGCGCTCGTCGTTTGGCGATATTGCGAAAGTGCTGGGCGTTTCGGAAAGCCAGATACGCCGGCTTACACAACGCATTCCCCGTACCTCGGCAACCGATGTGGCGCAGGCAGTGGCCGAATCCGTTGAATGCGGTGACTCAATCTTCGGTGAAGATCCTTATAAGACTGCCCTGGAGCTTGCATTCCGACTCGATGGCTATCCCCGCCATCCAAAAATGCATCCGTGTGGCGTGGTGTTATCGCGAGATCCGATCCACTCGTTGACGCCAACATTTATATCCGGCAAGGGATGGCCTACGACCCATCTCAACATGGATTCAGTTGAGGATGTTGGTCTCGTGAAGATGGATATCCTCGCCCAGGCTGGCCTGGCCGTCATGCGCGATACAACGCGCATCCTGGAGTCGAAAGGCATCCATACGGATCTGAAGTCGCTGGAACCATGGGAGAACGAGGAGATCTGGCGCATGATAGCACAAGGTGGATGTCGCGGAGTCCATCACATCGAAAGTCCAGCCATGCTTTCGCTGAGCAAAATGTGCGGAGTGCGCCGAATCGATGACTTAATCGCCATAGTTTCAGTTATTCGTCCTGGCGGCGCTAATGGTCTCAAAAAGACGCAATTCGCGCGCCGATGCCAGGGACTTGAGCAACCAGACTACACACATCCCTCTCTGGAAAAGGTGTTGGCAAGCACCTACGGAGTCGTTGCATATGAAGAACACGTGCTCGAAATTTGCGAGGCATTTGCAGATATGCCACCAGGCCGATCCGACATGCTGCGGCGCGCTCTGGTAAAAGTGCAGATAGACAAAATCGAAGAAATGCTCCGGGAATTTGTCGACTACGCCCGAAAAGCTGGCCGGTCGGAGTCCGAGATCAAAACCGTGGGTGATTTGCTTGTAGGGTTTCGCGGCTACGCCTTTTGCCGAGCTCACTCCACCGCGTACGGGATTGAGGCATTTCAGGCGGCCAGTCTAAAGCTAAATCATCCAAAGGAGTTCCTCTGCAACGTATTGGAACACGGAAAAGGGTTCTACAGCAGACTCGTCTATTCCATAGAGTGCCGGAGCCTCGGCATAGGCTTCCTCCACCCAGATATCAACAACTCATGGGACAGGTTCTACCCTGAGGTGCAAGGTATTCGAGTTCCAGTCAAGCAGGTCAAGGGCCTCACTGAGGCGAGTCTCGAGAGGATTACCGAGGCAAGATCCGAGCATCCCTTCGAGTCTATCGAAGACTTCTGCACGCGCGTGAAACCCCAGGATGACGAAATGCAGAGCATGATCCGCGTTGGCTGCTTCGATTCGCTGGATCCAAGCCGCACTTCCCAATACTGGGCCTGGCGAAGATGCGCCGCATTCAAAACGGAAAGCCTCTATCAGTCACTCCTACCACTCGGCTTCCATGATGAAGCCCCCGCAGTCCGATCAGAGCCCGAGCATTTGAACCGACTACGTGCTGAGATGGAAATCTTAGGCTTTACTGTAAGTGGTCATCCCCTTGAGCAATTTCCTGAAATCGCGTGGGAAAGCTACTGCCCCATTGTCGAAATAGGCAGTTTCCCTGGCCAAACTGTGACAGTGGCGGGACTCATTATTGAAGACAGGTTGCATCATCAAGTGGATGGCCGAACGATGAAATTCATCTCCATTTGTGATCCCACCGGGATTGCAGAAGTAGAGATATTTGCGGATGCCTATGAGCGTTCGGGTATCAACACAGTGCGATATCCTATTGTGGAAATAAGAGGTATAGTCAATTCCTACGAAAGTGGAATTGGAAATTCGCTTGATGCAACAGTTATAAATCAGCCAAGAGGATTAACAGCGAGTTAGAGTAGCTATTCTCATTCTAATTTTTGGAGAAGGACAGAAGACTTTTTCCTCACCCGGAAAGACAGTTTACCTGGCTAATATTTCATCATTACTAGCAGCACCAATTCATCCCAAATCATTTCTGTTCAAGTATTTTGACCTTGCATCTCTTGGAGAGACGTCAATAGTTGGTTGATGAATACCGTGGCAGTCTACTCGGGTGGGATGGATTCGACGGTCTTACTTTACCATTTGCTGGAAGACGGGCATCAAGTTCGTGCCCTATCAGTCAATTATGGCCAGAAACATTCAAAGGAGTTGAAGCACGCCGCTTCTATATGTGCAGAATTAGGCGTCGAACACAGGATAGCCGATTTACGATCAATCTCAGATCTTCTTGCTGGAAGCAGCTTAACGTCACCTGATATTCAGATTCCAGAAGGTCACTATGCTGAGGAAAATATGAAGACAACTGTGGTTCCTAATCGCAATATGATTCTTCTGGCCATAGCGACAGGGTGGGCCATTTCTATAAAAGCTGGTTCGGTTTCCTATGGAGCCCATAGCGGTGACCACGCTATTTATCCTGATTGTAGAGATGAGTTTGCTGCGGGGATGGATCATGTAATGTCGCTGGCAGACTGGCATTCCGTAACCTTGAACAGACCTTTTGTGAATCTTGCCAAAACTGATATTGCAAAGCTAGGGGCGAAACTAAAGGTACCATTTTCTCGAACTTGGTCCTGCTATAAAGGCAATGAACTACACTGTGGAAAATGTGGAACTTGTGTGGAAAGGCGTGAAGCATTTTATTTGGCTGAGTTAGAAGACCCTACTATTTATGAATCCGATGCTCCACCAATAGAAACATGCTTACTTAGACCCACAAAAGGTTGAGTAAATCTTTATGATCACATGTTCTAAATATTATGGCGACATTCCGTTTGCGCATAGGCAACATCTCCATCCAGGTCCGTGCTCACGTATTCATGGGCATAACTGGGCAATAAAAATTACCTTTGCATGTAGCCATTTTGATAATAATGGCTTTGTCGTTGATTTTGGCAATCTAAAGTACATTAAAGAGTATTTTGACGAGCATCTCGATCACGCGTGCATTTTCTCGAATCATGATCCGCTAGCTCATTCAATCATTAGTAGCTCACCGAAGGGCATCTTTAAACCTTATTGGGTGGACAATGCTTCATGTGAAGGAATAGCACAGCATCTTTACTTGAAAATTTCTGAATTAGTTGAGGCAAACGAGGGAAATCGTGTTTGGATTAACGAATTGGAGCTTCATGAAGATGAAAAAAATTCAGTCCGCCTAACTCCAGTCAGAAACAAATAAGCATCGAAATCTCAGAACACAGTTCAATATTTTACAGCGCAAACAAAACATTTCTTCAATCAATTTATTTATTCATTGATATTTTTATAATTTCTGCCTAAAACGCTCTTTACATCTAATCTATTCAATGCGAAATGAGAGCTACATATAGATTAGCAAGACTTTATTTTCCCAATAGCATTTAGAACCCACCTTACTACGCAAATGAGTACCGAAAAAACTAAGACGTACGAATTCTATGGGCTCTCATATCGTCAAAATGCCCAGTCACCAGAGCTATTTGCATTCGTAGCATCCTCTGATCGTCTTGTCGATCTATGTGGCGTCGCTCGCAAAAGTGAGCATAATTTAGCAAACTATCAACGTGCTATCGATAAAAAAAGAGTGTCAGAGGAACTAAAAAAGTTCTTTCTCATACCTCAAAACTGTTCTCCGACAGCAATCGTATTAAGTCTACATGAGAATGAGATCGCAAAATTTAAATTCACCACGCTCAAGTTAGGCGATGATAGTATCAAATTACCTGGCATTGAGTTCAAAAAGCTTTCGGTTGAATATAGTGTTCCTGAGCAGCTTGAGCGAACGGAAGTCATCAGCTTGGCCAAATCATTTTTAGATCAGCGCCTTCATGAGAATAAGAAAATAGATAAAGATGAAGATGCGGAGGCTAACGCTGAAGCTGCACAAAGTGAAAGCGTAGAAGAAAGTGCAGATTACCTAGAGCCGCTAGTAGAGGAACAGTCAGAGGAAGAAGATAACTTAGAAGGTGATGACAGCCCAGACCAACCGTTAGAAATTGGCACCTCTATACTTCAGAAGCTCCGTGATAAACTAGATCATGATGAGGAAGTCACAGATGAACTATACTCTACGTTGTGTGACATGCTCAAACCGGCCCTCGTAATCGATGGTCAGCATAGGTTATTTGGCGCCGCTTCGGTAGAAGAAAACATTCCGTTTCTTGCATGTGCATTGGTGGAGCCTGAATGGAGGGAGCAAGTATTTCAATTTGCTGTAATAAATGACCGAGCAGAGGGTATACCTAAGCCGTTTATCACAGCGCTTGCAGGCATGTCGCTAACAGGTGATGAATTACAGAAGCTAACTGAAAGGCTTTCTCAGGCTGGTGTGCAACTGTGGGAGGTTGAGGTAATGCAACGAATCGGTCTTTTTCAAGAAAGTCCGTTTA
Source organism: Verrucomicrobia bacterium LW23 (assembly GCA_003054695.1). Lineage (GTDB taxonomy): Bacteria > Verrucomicrobiota > Verrucomicrobiia > Methylacidiphilales > UBA1321 > LW23. The sequence continues at coordinate 3,814 of QAZA01000056.1, read as the reverse complement.
ATGGACTAATTGAATTTAAAGTTGGGGCCAATTCGCAAAAAGGTCTGGGGTATCAAACGATGAAGACCCTCGGAAAACAGTGGTACGAGCCGAGTAAAAATGCGGCTTTAGATCAATTGATGAGGATGCTTTACCAAAAAACTGATGGAAAGAAGCTATCCAAGAAAACTATGTTTCAGAAGTGGCAAGACCCGACAGCTCTTGACTGGTTCACCTTCTTCCTAGAGTTTTGGAAGAAAGTTCAGCAAAAGTTTGCGCCTCTCGGAATGTGGGTGCCCCACGGAAGTCAACTAATGACGGCAGTAGGATTACTTATCTTCCAAGAAGTATTTTTTATCAAAGCTTCCGGCATGCTGTCGATGGTTGAACTTCAGGACGTCGACTCCTCAGATCGCAAGGCGGAGATAATGAAAACGTATTCGAAGGTAGTAGACAAATACTTAGAAAAGTTTGAGAAGAAGCATTTTACTAAACCCTGGAGAGGATCTTTGAATCATCCCGATGGGAAGGCAGCTTTACGTGATTACTTTGGTGATATTTACGATGGTCTAAGCACTACTAATCACAAACTTTTTAGAGATGAATAAAGAAATGGATCTTGCATCATTAATTTCGTTTGATTCTAGTAATAGATGCTTTGCACGATCTGAAAATGCAACTAGTGAAACAGAAGTAAAGCTTGTTGACCTTCTAGATAGTAAGTTTTTGGATTCACTTAAACTATCGCAAAGTGCAATCCACAATGAGATATTTGAAGTTCTTCGGATGCGAATTCTTTCAATACTGATTCCTGAAGAAGCATTGCAGTCAGAGTCGGAATTCATTAAACCTGCTATTCGGCGACATTTAAAAAATTACGGCTTAGAAGCCAGAGAGGATGTGGTCAGTGCGCTAAAACACTATGCAGATAATTTTCGTGATAAGGCTCTGAAAAATAGGAGAAAGTATACTATAAGTGACGTTAGAGTCCGATATAGAAGTAAGTTTGAGGAGATCCTGGGAAAACAGTGTGGCAGATGCGCTACATGCGGTACCGAGCTACATTATGGTAGCAACATGCAGTTGGATCATATATTCCCTTGGCATTTTGGAGATGACCCTTCAAGTGGAACGAATTGGCAATTTCTATGTGAAATGTGCAATCGCGGCAAAGGGGAGTGGCCTAACTATGTTGCTAACTATTCTAAGATTGCGTGGTTGCATACCGGAACTAGCTTTAGTCTTTCTGAATCTCTGCGATACGCGGTTCTAATACGCGACAAAAAGTGCTGTGTCACAGCTCGTCGCCCGATGGAAACAGAACTGATAGTTAGGAAAAAGGTGGAAAGCGGAAACTTTCTTTTAGATAACCTAGAGACAGTCTCCGCGAATCTTCCTGACTAAAGGTGCATCATGTGCTAGCGCTTAAATATGAGCTAAGCAAAAAGCTAGCCAGAATTTCGATGTCACGTGGGGTATTTTGTAGTGCTTGCCATTGGAGATCGCCTTTGGGAAAGCTCCACGTGCCATGGGTCCATGAGCATATGGGCTCAATTTTCTTCAGCTCAGTATAAATAGCCTCTTTCCGGATTCGATCTTTGAACTGCATTCTTTCACAGATTGCGTCCATTAAAAATCCCATAGCTACGACGCCGGCGCCATGTGTAAGTCGTGATTTGCTTGGCGGCAGTTTCCATGCTATTGGAAAAATCTCGGAAACCGCTTGCCAGTAATTATTGACCACCGCAAGCATTTCATCCAAGTCAGAGGAGTGATTTTCTTTTTTTGAATACTCCAAAAGGATTCCATTGCTTATAGAGTTTTCTAGCATCTTCAGGACAGCATTATAGGAGATATTTGCTTGTGGGTTAAAATTGGTCGGCGTCTTAATGCGACCAGAAAACGGGGCATGATCAATGAGGTTGCCAGGGAAATTTAGCCGCGTAACAAGCTCCGATGGAATTTTACGTTTCTCCAAATTGTGCGTTAAGCGTGTATCTGTCGAAGGTAGAAGTTCATAGATAAGATCTTTTGATAGAGGTTTCGTGGAGTTAACTAGAATAAACTGTTCTCGTTGCTCCTTTTCATTCGCAATGAACGCCACGACAGAGACAGGAAAAGAATTAATGCGCGAGTCTCGTATTGCGGCAGTCCGTTGTTGACCATCAACAATCCAACCAATTTTTTCTGAGATGCTTACAGGGCAAGGAATTTCGAGGATTCCTGCGACCGAGTGACAGTCCCCTAACTGTTCTTGCTCGAATTCTCGAAAATAAAGTGGAGTCTGGAAAGCAACAACAAGCGCATTGGGCATTAAAGGATTTTCAGATTCGAGATATCTACGAATCTCCTTTATGTGCGAAAAAACTTCAGGGCGTTGATATCCAAAGAGCTCATTTTCATTCTGTCGATTACGACCAAGTCTTACAATATTAGCAAATCGGGGTATTTCTTTTCCGTCAACAACGAAAGAGAATAACTCACGATTCAGTCCTTGACGAAATCGTATCGCAGGAATTCTTAGGCTAGGAGTCATGGTGCGAATTGAGGGTGCGTTTGTCTTTTAAAATACCGTAATAGTTGTATAGGTTGTGGAATCCACGGCGGCGGTTCCGCTCTGCGCCTCTAAAAATTATCACTTGAATACCTAACTCCTTACAGATAGGGCATTCGCATTTCTCCCAAGGTCGTTCGCTGAGTGTCAGTAAGTATTGGGCGCGATTTTTAATCTTCTTCTTTTGAGTTAAAAGAGCTTCGTATTGGCAAAGCGCTTCTAAGACTTCAATAGCTTCAGCTTTATAATCGCCATAGTCTCGCAGTAATCGCATACATTCGAGTTCCATTCGACGCGCGACATCTTGAGGAACGATGCCTGAAAGCACCATCTTTTTTAGCTTGTGATTTTCGCCAGTTTGCTGAACCCTCAATGCTATATAATTGTGATAGCCAAGTTGATAATTATTGCAGTCACTCTTGAAAGCTTGAAGAAGTGGAGCTGTGCTATCTGCGCTAACAACTCCATATTGAGAAAATGTAGAAATATCATCAATTTTGGAAATACCCAATAGATGGAAACGCGTATTCTCTTTGCGGACTTTCTGAATACGTCTAAGACATGCTTCAATCTCGTTAGCTTTTAATGGAACCATTCCACCAAGTGCGATATAATCGTAACCCATGTTTTGCAATTGCTCCACAGCATTTGCATAGGATTTCGGGCTCCACCCTTGCGCTACACCCATAGGATAAAAGCTCACCGAGCGTCTTTTACATTCATGTAAAAATTCGTTAGCTAGTCGCAGCGTAGTACTTTGGCGTAATGCGTAACCTGCCTCACGAGCCTGCTTATCGCCATCGGGAAAAATTAAGTATTCGGCGTCGTCTTCGTCTTCATATCCTAAAATGACATGGTCAAGGCTAATTCCATAGTCAAAGCCAAGGCCATCATAGAAATCAATAACCTCAGTAACACTGTAAGGTGGTTCTGGATCGTTTCGATAGCTAAATGCTCCGCAATCGCCAATAATCTTGAGATTCTTGTGCTTTTCCGAATCTAACCTCAAGAATCGGCGGATACCCTGACGCATGACTCTTTGTCGTTGTGCCATCGTATATCTTGTATCCACAATCGCCTTTGAAACTAGCATCCCATCGTACGGGGGATGCTCGTAGACTTCATGTGGATAGGCCTCGGAAATCATGCGTCGCCGACCTAATTCGTGTTCTTCTTCGGAAAAGCAATAGGAGGGATTTATTACATCAACGCTATCTGGAAAATAGAATAAAATCATTGCGGTACCCGACGATGAACGTAAGATCGCACTAAGAAATTAGA
>QAZA01000055.1 GCA_003054695.1 Verrucomicrobia bacterium LW23 | reverse complement strand
CTTCCCAGGTTCCTTCGGACCATCTGCAGGCATCCTTGATGAACGATAGTTCAAACGCAACGGCATTTGCCCCTTCCTTACCCAAGCTTATCCTCGGGATTACACGGTCCATTAGACGGCCAACTGCCCAAAGCCCGGCACTATGCATAAGTCTGCTCTGGGTAGGGGGTAATCCCCAAGCATCTGGGAAAGTCTGTTTTACGCCGTTCCAATAGCTTGTCAGAATCCTCCAGATGGATTCCATATCCGTTTCTCCGGTTGCCACATCTCGGTAAGGAAAAAGACAACCAGAAGGTTGGTTCAGACTTTCCTTTATAACTTTAATAAGTGGTCCATCCGTTACTACAGCTTTTACTTTCTGGTCTTTACTCATGGACGCCCGCTTGATCATCTCAAAGAATGGTGACTTTGGATCTTGATTAAGAAGATTAGTTAAAGAGGAAGGTATTTTGCTGCCAGCCAATCGTGATGAAATGGGCAGAGAAACCTCTGGTAAAAGTTCCTCAACTAACCCTTTAGGCAACGGACGGGAGTTATTTATTCGGAGAAACTGATCTCTTTGTATTTCTACATCATCAGAAATGAACGCGCAGATAGGGATCGGAACATCCTGAAATTTCGATCGAGAGATGGCCAAGAGTCTTTGTTGTCCGTCCACAACCCAAGCAATTTTTGCGCGGTGTAGACCGAGTTGAGTAGGTATATGGAGTTCGCCAGCCGAGGAGACGCCATCAAATGCTTTGGGACCCCGTTGCTTGACAAACCAGACACGACTTGAGAATGCTAAAATAATCGCATGGGGAAAGAGGGTTTTCCCAGCATCAAGGTAATCGAGAATATCCTGAATATGCTTTTTAACTTCCGGTCTCTGATAGCCAAGCAGTTCTCCGGTATGAGCTCGCTCAATTCTAGAAACATCAGCAATTTCCACCAATTCTCGACCTGTGAGCGCGAACTGGTAAACGGAATTGCCACCAGACTGTGAAAGCATCGTAGCCCGTCTGATAATTGTTTTGCTCGACGTAGAATTAGCTCTGGCCATGTTTTAGCTCCTCGTTGAACAGAAGTTTGAATCGCTTCATTTCGCATGCAAACCCAGCAGTACGAAATGCACGAAGCGCAGGAGTATAAGCTGTAGACCTCGACTCTTTTAAGCTTCGGATGAACATTTTAACCTCGAGGTCACTTACCACCTGTCGCGAGGGCCACTCCATTTTTAACTCGCTATTTTGAAAACTTAGTAAAAACTGACGGCAATTCTGCGATGAAATGGTGGCTAAACTGCGTTCGGATTTCAAATATGCAAGAGCCATCCTTACGGCCGTAGTGCCTCTATTACCTCCCAACTGTCTTTGAAGCGATGCATTTAGGGGGATTACTCCATCTAATCCCCTTGCCGCTGGATCCTCGGCGGGTGCAAATATTAAGAAATGCATACCAGGAAATTGCGTTTGTAGCTCAGCGATCTCCGGTTTGAGAGCCTCAAGATAGTACGTGGATAAAAGAACAAGAATGACCGAAGTATCAGCGTCAACGGCTTCACCGAGGGATGTGTATGTTTTTCGAGGACTAAGCGCCTCATTTATAGTCTTCCACCAATCTCGGATTCCCGTTCTTCGGAGACCGGTTCTGAGTGAAGTAGGAAGTACATCATCTTCGGCGCGAGGCTGGAATGTGGCAGAATAGTGCGGCAAGCGGTCGCTTGGACCTAACAACCCTAGACCTGCAGAAGCTACCAGAAGTTTTCGAGAGAAGGATTTTTCAGCCAATACCTTTTCGATTTCGCGGATTACTGACCAGTACTGTCCGCGATAAATCTCCGTCAGCGGGTAAGTCCATGGCACTTCGCAGATCGCTTCAATCCAGCTAACAACTGGATCCGCCATTTTTTTTTCTTTGATATTCCTTATGCAGATGGGTTGAGAACTTCCTGCACGCTTTAGATGGCTGCAATTTGCGACAATTATAATCTGAGGCATCTGGTGCAGTTATTTTGGCGATTGGTACATGGTAACTGCAACAATAAACCGCATTTTTACCTGCTACTCAATAAATTTCATATTGAAAAACTGATGCAATTAATCGAAGTTTTCCATACGATCTCGAGGTGTAGGGTGTCTGACGACACTTCGAGGACTTTCAGACTCGGGGCTCCGTTGTACCTACTAGCGAGAACGGACTGCGCCGGAACGGGGTAACCGTTTACGAACGGCTCAGCAAGTTGGAAGCCTTTCCCTACTCATAGGCCGGGACTCGGGCTGGAAAACTAGGCTCCGTACACCTCCAAGACTTATTCCGTGGATCCCTGGTAGAACTCTCTCGTTCAAGCTACCTTTAGTATTGGCTTCTCACGATTCCCATTACTGCAGCCTTTAACGCCTCAGGCAACCGCTTCCAACGGGATGCAATTTCTGCAATTTCTGGTGTGCCTAAAGGAGGTGTGTCTAGCGGTGTGCATGGGTTGATAAGCACCTGTAGTATCAACGGTTTTAGTGCAGGTTCGAATCCTGTTCTGCCCACTTTTTCTCTGTTTTGACAGGTAATGACAAGAAGCGTCAAATCAGGACTTAAGTCCGTCTCTTGTAGGTATTTGAGGAACTCGTTTTTCGTAAATTCGCGGACAGTTTGCGACGCCAAGTGACAGGCCGGGACTGAAGTTAGTGGGTTTATAGGTGCGTTTAAGACCCGTGAAGTATCCTGCTTCTGTACGATGGCGGGAACCTTTTGAATCGCCTGAACTAACGGCAAAAGATGCAGCGTTGATGTAGGTCTTGGTTGTCAGCTTGATATCGCTATGCCGCATTACATGCTGGGCAACGGTCGGAACTACGCCGTTATTTTGAAGACGGTGATTCAGAGTATGGCGAAGTGAATGGAAGTGAACCTTGCCGGAAGGGTCTCCGGGATTAGCGATACCTGCCCTTTTCAGGTCACTCCTAAACGTCTTCCAGTCGGGGCAAATATCACGGAAAACCTTGTGATCGGGTTGCGCCTGAACTTTGTCTCGTTGCGCCTTGAGAGCCTCAACTACTTCTGAATGCAGCGGAATCGGCTGAAGCTTCTTGTTTTTAGCATTTGCGGCGCGTACCGCGATGAACGGCGACTCGCAGTCCAAGGAAATGTCCGACCAAAGCAGTGTCTTGAGCTCGTCGCGTCGCAAACCCGTATGAGCGGCAGTGAGGTATAGAACGCTCCGGCGAGTGGGAAGACTGATCAGAGCATTGAGCTCCTCCTCCGTAAAGGGGCGCCGTTGATACGTCTCCGTACCAGCTTCCGATATCTTCTCCACGAACTTGAGCGGATTCTCGATAGAAAGTCGCTTAAAACGGATGAGCCACTTGAGGACCCTCAGAGAAAAAGCACGTACTGTGCTCAACAAATGGGTTGATGCCACCATCGAATGGGGGTTGCCCCTGCGCGACCTCCCCCTGTCGCAGCAGATTAGTACGAGGAATGTCTTTTCGTTGCCTTCTCGGACGTGAATCAGATTGTCAGGTTTGCGGAGCTTCGATGCGATTTGGGAGGCGAGTTTGTTGGATCCAACACCCTCGCTCACGGTGATCTTGAGGGATTCTCGGATTGCCCTGCGGACGATAGTCGCAATCCACTCGGGAGCATGTTTACTTTCGCGCACATTGAAGTATCCCTCGTCGATACCTTGCACTTTCACCTGCGGCGTAAAGTCGTACAGGTAGGTAAACATGCGCCGGGAGATCCTATGCTTTACCGACCGGTCGCGGAGGGGGCGGGGTGTTACTTGAGCGCGATCTTGAAGACGATGCCGGCGTCGGAGGCGGGTTTGGCGGAGGCCGGGGTGACGGTGAGAGCGTCGGCCCCGAGGGTCCACACCAGGGCTCCGGGGACGCCGAGTTGTTCGACCTTGGCGACGGGGCGGTCGAGCAGGGCGGCGGTTTGGCCGAGGGACTTCAGCGCGACCGGGCCTGTGGGCAAGCCGCAGACGATGGCGTAGAGGGTCTTGCCATCCTTGGAGGTGGTGTAGCGGACGTCCTCGGAAGTGAACGGCTTGCCCTTGCCCTCGTTAAAGCCGGCGCCTTGGAGCTTGGCGCCATCGCTGGCGGGGCCTTCGCCAAAGGTTTTCCACGGACGGGTGGCGAGGATCGAATCCTTGTTCACGTCCATCCAGGCGGCGATGCCTTCGAGGACCTTTTCCTCTTTTTCATCGATGGAGCCGTCGCCGCGGACGGGGATGTTGAGCAGGAGGTTGCCGTTTTTGCTCACGATGTCGGCCAGCATGTGGACGACGATTTTGGCGCTCTTGTAGTGATTCCGTTCGTAAACGCCGCGGTTGTAGTGCCAGTCGCCGATGCAGGTGTCGGTCTGCCAGGCGAAGGGCATGCTGGAATTTGGGATGCCGCGCTCAATATCCCAGACGAGGGCCTTGCGCTGATCCTCGGTGAGGACTTTGCCGAAGAGCACGCCGGCGCCAACGCCCGGGCGCTTGAGGCTGGTGTTGTAGAAGTGGGCGGCGATCTTGAGGCCAGCGTCGGAGACGGGCCAGAGGGGCAGGACGGTGTCGTCGAAGTAGAGGAGGTCGGGCTGATATTTGTTAATCAGGTCGATCGTCCGGTTGTAGAACTTGTCGCAATAGGCTTGGTCGGGCTGGCTCATGCCCCCGCCCCAGTTCCAGCGGGCATAGATGGAGTTGGCTTTTTCAAAGCCGCGGCTGGGCTGGTGGCGCTGCTCATACAGGTCTTGGGGATCGAGGCCGTCCCACCACTTGCCCTTGCCGTCGGCCTTGGTGAGTTTGCCGTCGTAGGGCACGCCGGCTTTATCGCCGTTTTTGTCGGCGCCTTGCGCTGTCTCCAGCCAGGACCAGGGGCGGCTTGCGTGCACGCTGAGGCCGAAGGGCAGTCCCTGGGCGCGGGCGGCCTTGGCCCAGCCGGCGACGATGTTCTTCTTGGGGCCGACGGCGACGGAATTCCACGGCTGATACTTGGAGTCCCACATGTCCAGGTTGTCGTGGTGGTTGGCCATAGCGAAGAAGTATTGGGCGCCGACGCGCTTGTAGAGGGCGACCAGTTTCTCGGGCTCCCACTTTTCGGCTTTCCATTCGTTAATCACGTCCTTGAAGCCGAACTCGGAGGGATGCCCGTATTTGGCCACGTGCGCTTTGTTTTGTCCGTGCCCTTCGATATACATGTGGCGCGCATACCAGTCGCCGGCCTCCGGCTGGCACTGCGGTCCCCAATGGGCCCAGATGCCGAACTTCCGGTCGCGGAACCATTCGGGGACTTCGTATTGGGAGAGGGATTGCCAGGTGGGATGGAACTTGCCAGGGGCGACCGGCTCGGCGGTCGTGGAGACGATGACCGCGGGCTTGAGGTCGCTGGGAAGATCATGTCCGGCCGACAGGCTAGCGGCGGAGGCGAGCAGGAGGAAAACGGAAGCGACTGCCAAGCGCATAGAAAAAAACGACGGAGTCTTGAAGGGATTAAAAGGCATAGCGAAAAAGCGTTTTGTTTAGAAGAAACTTACTTGAGCGCGATCTTGACGACGACACCGGCATCGGTGGCAGGTTCGCTGAAGCTGGGGTAACGACAAGCGCGTCGGCGTCGGCGGACCAGGCGATGGTTTGGTTGGCGCCGAGCTGTTCGATCCTGGCGACGGGGCGATCGAGCAGGCCGGCGGTTTTGCCGAGGGATTTGCGTGACATCGACACCGTGGCTGGCGGTGACGTTCAGGCGGTAATACCGATACGACGCGGGGCGGCTGAACTCGTAGTAGAGCGTTTGAAACCGTTAGGTAAAGTCCTGGCCGGTCCGCATGTCCAGCGCAGAGATCACTCGATCTTGAAACAGATCGCCGTGGCAAAAGGCATCGTCGGCGGGCAGGTGACGACGAGAGAGTCCGGCTCTTGTTTCCACTTCAGCGGCATCCCTTTGTTTCCCAGGAGCGTCACCGCTGTCACAGGCTTGCCGAGCTGGTTGGCGACGGAGCCGAGCGAGGTGATTTTCAATTCGGCACCTGGCGCGGGAACGGTCATGCAGAACGCGTAAAGAGCGCCGTCCTTGCCCACGGTGAAGCGGAAATCTCGGGTATCGAAACCGAACGTGGCCTGGCTCCGGCCCAGTGCTCCGCCTGGCAATTGCCTGACCTTGCCATCCGGACCTTCGCCGAGGACAACCCAGGCACGGCTGCCGTAGATGGCGGCACCGTTGATCCGCATCCATTCTCCGACTTCCTTGAGCATGCGGGCGCTAGCTTCTTCGAGCGAGCCGTCGGGTAGCAATGGAACGGAGATGGCCACGCTCCCGTCCCTCGACACCGCCTCAACGATGTTGCGGATCATCGCTTTCGATTCGTAGACGAGTCCCGGCCGGTAAGACCAATCGCCCACCTGAACCTCTCCGATCCACGCCTGGTCGGTCTTGATTCCGCCCGGCAGATTGCTCTCGGTCGTATTTACCGTGCCGTTGGTCTTCCCGCGGAATTTGATGATGCTGAACGTGTCCACCTTGCCGCGTGTTTTCAGGGTGTGGTTGTAAAAATCCGCAATGACGCGCTGGATGGCGTCGCATTTGATGCCGGTGCCGGTGCGGTCGCCGCTGAACGGCTGGGAACCTGTGCCGTCCGTGTAAATGAAGTCGGGATCGTAATGATGAACCACGTCCATCATGCGCAGCGCCCAGTTGGTCGCATACCACTTGGCATAGTCGAGGTGGCGGGTGAAAACGCCTGCGGGTGGAGGGTTCCAAGCGGAATTGGCAGCCCCGGTCACACCTTTGTATTCGCGGAGATCAACATTGTAGAGGAGGCGCGGGTCGAGACCCTCCCACCACTTTCCCTTGCCGTCGGCGAGGGTCAGGTGGCCGTCATAGGAGACGCCGGCTTTAGAGCCGTCCTTGTCGCTGCCGAAGGCGGTTTGCCACCACCACCAGGAATATTCGTGGTGGAAGGAGACTCCGTAGCGGATGCCCGCGGCTTTTGCCGCTTTCGACCACTCGCCGAGCAAGTCGCGTTTGGGCCCCATGCGCACGGAGTTCCACGGCTGGTAGCGGGAGTTCCAGAGGTCAAAGTTGTCGTGGTGCACGCCCTGGATGATCAGGAATCGGGCGCCCGCGTCCTTGTAAATCGAGACGAGTTTGGCAGGGTCGAGCTTGTCGGGGTTCCATTTGCGGAGGACCTCCTTGTAACCCACCTCGGAGGGATGGCCGAAGTTTTTGAGGTGATTGTTGTAGTGGTTGCCGGGAGCGTAGAGCCTGCGCGCATACCAGTCGCCGCTCTCGCCTGCGGCCTGCGGTCCGAGGTGGATCCAGATGCCGAACTTGGCCTCGCGCAGCCAGTCAGGTGTGCCGGGGTAGTTTTTCTCGATGGATTCCCAGGTCGGCTGATACGGGCCGGGTTCGATGGGCAGATCCAGATTGATTTCAGGAGCGGATTTGAAATCCCCCATGGGCACGCTGTCCACTGGCTGCGGCGCGGGGATTGCCGGAATGGGCTTTGGCGGCGGCAAATCATAGCCGAAAAGCGAGGCGGTTGACGCAAATAACAGGGCAACGGCCGTTGATTTTCGGAACAAGGCAAGGGGTCGTCTGGTCATACGAAGGTTAGTGTTCATCTTTCTACTCATTTGAAAGATTCTATGGCTTAGTGGCCTGCTCGCGGTTGGCGGTCTGGTTGGACCGCCCGTGGATGAGCGCAGGAACCGGTGCGTTCGGAATCGGCTGCCTGGAGAGCAGCTTGATGTCGACAATTTCGAGGGGCCGAGGGCAATCGGCACAGGCGAACCTCATGGATGGCATGAATTGTGGCATGAGTTACTTCGGAGAAATCACGGGCGGTGTCAGTTCGAGGCGGAGCCCGAGGAGTCCACCGACTCGGCCCTTTCCTGCGCCCTGGAATCGGACGGTGAGATTTTGCTGACCCGTGAGCGACTCAGGCGGAAGGGGGTAAGCGACCTCGATGGCTTTGCCTGGTTGGCGGCCTTCGAGAGTTTGCGTGGCGACGACGACGCCGTTGACCACGACGTCGAAGGTTCGGTCGCGGTCGCCGCCCCAATAGGTGCAGATGAGGGTAACGGCGGGAGATTTGGGAAGCGCGAACACATAGGAAAAGGCTCCGTTCGGGGCGGCATCGCGCCACGTGTAGGTGGAAACACGTCCGGTTTCACTTCGCTCCGCTGACAGGTCGTGGGCGCGTTCCGAGTCGGCGTCGCCAATGAGGACGCGGTCGAGCACCGAGGCGTCCTCCTTGGGCGTGGGGCGGATCGCGGGCGGGAGCGGCACGGTGGACGACGTCGGGGAAGCGGTGTCCATGAGTTTCCAATACACGGAGTAACGCTCGTGATGCACGGCGTAGAGGGGCTGAAACACGATGCCGGAGGCGGGGCCGGCGTCGTGCGCCTTAAACGTCAGCGTGGCGGCGTCGGCGAGGGTCAACCAATCGGCGGGATTGGCGGACGCGTTGACGATGGCGGGCACGGGCGCTGGCGGGAGTTTGAGGTAGGCGTCTTTGTCGGCGAAATCCCGGGGCATGCCATTGTTGCCCAGGCGACCGGCGAGGAGCACGGGGCCGTAGAAAACGGAGACCATGGAAGGGACGTCCTTGGCGCGCTCAAGGCGGAGCGCGGAGGGAAGCCTGAGGGTGACGACGTCGCCGGTGTGCCAGACGCGTTTCACGGCAAGATAGCTGGACGGCGTAGCGGTCGCGGGTTGCGGTTGGCCGTTGATGGACAGCGCGACGGGGCCGGACAACCAGCAGGGAACTCGCAGGTGCAGCGTGGCCTCGGCGGGACGGGCAGCGCGGACGATAGTCAGACGAACCGTGTCGGTGAAGGGCGGAAAGCCCTCTTGCTTGATCGCCAGCCCTTGAGCGCTCCAGTCGAGCGCCGACGGGATGTAGAGATTTACCCAGAGGTGGCCGGGATGTTGAAAGTAGATGCCCTCGTTGTAGCGGGCGGTGTTTTCGATGCCCGAGCCGACGCAACAGTGAGTGCCGTCGAGATAGGTGCGAAAATCGCCATGAAGGGGCGTGAAATAAGTCATCGCGCCGGTGTCGGGGGCGATGGTGGTGAGGAGGTGGTTGTAGAGGGCGCGCTCAAAGTAGTCGGCGTGGTCGGCGCGGCCCGGCTTTCGTTCGATCAGGCGCGCGGTGAGCTTCAACATGTTTTGCGTGTTGCAACTCTCGGCGGTGGTGGGCGGGAGGCATTTGCCATCGTGGATGCACGGGCCGGCCTCGACGTCGGGCCCGTCGAACCACTCTTTGTAGGAGTTGCCGCCCAGGGTAAAGGAGTGGTGGCGTGTGACGATCTCCCAAAAGTATTCCGAGGCGCGGGTGTTGGTGGTGTCACCGGAGACGTTGGCGTGGCGGGCGATGCCGGCAAGCTGGGCAATGTGGGTGTTGGCGTGAAGGGATTTCAAGCGATCCTCGCGGGCGGCGAGCGGGTCGATCAGCCAGGGACGATTGAAGAGCGCGGCGAGTGCGAGCTGCCTTTTGTCGGCCGTAATGGAATACAGCTCGGAGAGTACGTCGGCCATGCCGCCGAATTCGGTTTGCGGATTGCGGCTGCGGTCCGTGCGGAACATGCGCTCGATCTGGTCGGGCGGAAGGACGAGGAGCCGTTTTTGAAGGTAGGCCGACATCTTCAGGGCCACGTCCAGCGCCTGCTTGTTGCCCAGGTAGCGATGGGCATCCACAAGGCCGGCCATGATCTTGTGGATGGTGTAGAAGGGCACGACCACGCCGCCAGAATTCTTAGAGGTGCCCTCCTGCCAGTCAAGGGCGACGGACGGGAAAGCGGCGAGATAACCGTCTTGCTTCAACGCCTCCTGACACTTGGCTAGCTCGGCGACGATGTAGGTGGCCTTCTTGCGAAAGGACTCGTCGCCGGTGGCGGCATACATGCGAGAGGCGGCGGAGAGGTAGTGGCCGGCCATGTGCCCCTTGATAAAGCCGTTGTCCCAACCGCCGTACCCGTTGGTGTTGCCGGCGGGCTGGGGCAGACCGGCCAGCTTGCGGTACGGAAAGAGCAAACGGTCAGGATCGAGTTGGCCCACGTAGCCCAGGCGGTGCAATTCCTGCCTGTCATAGAAGGGACTGCCAGGCAGCAGCCGCACGCGGGAAGCGTCCACCATCTCGACAAAGCCGGCAGGCGGGTCGGCCTGAGCGGAGGTGGCGATCAGGAAGGCAAACAAGATCAGAACTATTTTAAGCATGAAACGATCAGTTCAGACAAAGGGCGGAGAGCAGACGGATGGCGGAGGAAAGGTGGGACATCTTCATAAAAGTTTAGTGTACGAGAAGGAGGCCGGAGCCATCGGCGTGCAGGTAGGGGCGCGAATAGGCGCGTTTGAGGGCGACAAGAGCGGTCCACTGGAGCGGACCGCCTGCGTTCACAATCACGAAGCTCGTGCCCCATCGGGGAGCTAACGCGCTGCTCCGGTGCCATGTCCGGAGGAGATTCCGATGCAGGATGCCTGCACAAGAAAGTGAACGGCCCGGGTTAATCCAAAAAGGCAACATTTAGCCATACGCTTAAACGCCGATCATAAAAATATCACTTTTTATGCATAGCCCAAAAGCTGTTACACAGGAAACTTGAGAAGTGAACTGCGACTGTTTTTTGGACCAAAGGCGGGTTGGCAGTTTTGTAGTTGAGGGACGAGTGTTTTCTGGAGTTGTGGTCGTACATTTCAATAAACTCGAAGATCTCGAGTTTGGCGTCGTGAGCGTTGAGGAAGGAGCCCTCGCTGAGCATTTCGGTTTTGAGGGTGCCGATGAAGCTCTCGGTGAAGGCGATGTTGTGTCGAGCCAGCAGGTTGCGGAAGGCGGCGCTGGAGTGCTGGCTGCCGCGGTCGCTGTGGAAGATGAGCTGCGGCGAAGTGCCGCATCCGGCATCCGCTCCGCTGGGGCGGTACGTGGTGCGGCGTGGGGGGGTGACGGCGGCGGGATGGGCTCTGGGCAGGGAGCCGAGGGCTTGTTGCAGGGCGGCTGTGACGAGGTCGGCACGCATATGGTCGGCTTTCCTGCGCGCAGAGTTTCGGTGCAGGCCAGGCATCTCCATCGACGATATTGTAAAACAACGCACCAGTCGTTAGTGTGTGGGTGCACGCTATGACACCACCCCTCGTACCCAGAACGATGCCCGGCTGGAATATCGCGCATCTCTGCCGCTTCCTGCAAAACCCCATGACCTTTGTGCGCGATGTAGAGCGCGAGTGTGGACCCGTGGCGTTCTTTACGTGCGGGGTCCGCCGGTTTCTGCTGATCGCGGAGCCAGAGCTGATCGCCCAGGTGCTGGTGAAGCAGAGCAGGCAGTTTGAGAAGAGCCTTGCGATCAAGAGCACCAGGCGCTTTCTGGGCAACGGACTCCTGACAGCCGAGGGCGCCGACCATGTGCGCAACCGGCGCCTCATGCAGCCGGCTTTTCACATGCAACGCGTCGCCGCCTATGGCGACAGCATGGTGCAGTACGCCGAGGAGGCGCAAGCGCAATGGAAGGACGGCCAGGAGATCGATATTGCAGAGGAGATGATGAAGCTGACGCTGCGGGTTGTCGGCAAAACGTTGTTCAACTCCGACACGGGCGAAGTCGGCGAGCGCGTCAGCCAGGCCATGTCGGTGCTGATGAATCTCTTTCCGCTCTTCCAGCTACCCTTTTTCCCCTGGCTGGAGCACCTGCCGTTGCCTTTCGTCAGGCGCATGCGGGCCGCCGACGCCACGCTGAATGAGGTCGTACTCGGCATTATTGCCGAGCGCCACAAGGACAACCGCGATGAAGGCGACCTGCTTTCCATGCTCCTCAATTCGCAGGAGGAAGACGGAACCGGGCTCACTGACGAGCAGGTTCGCGACGAAGTGCTGACTCTGTTTCTGGCCGGGCATGAGACAACCGGCAATGCGCTCGCCTACACGTGGCATCTCCTAGCCAAGCATCCCGAGGCTGCGGCGAAAATGCGTGATGAAATCAGCACAGTACTGGGCGATGCCGCGCCCACAATCGCCGATACACGACGCCTGCCCTACACGGAGTCTGTCATCACGGAATCCATGCGGCTGTACCCGCCCGCGTGGATCATCGCCCGCGGCGCCATGGAGGATCTTGAGCTGGCCAATATGCCCGGCGTTCCCATTCCGCGCGGCACAACAATCATGATGCCTCAGGCCCTGGTGCACCTGCAGGAGCGCTATTACGATGACCCGCTCGTGTTCCGGCCGGAGCGCTGGACGCCGGAGTTTCGGGACTCCCTGCCACGGTTCGCGTACTATCCCTTCGGCGGCGGCCCCCGCTCGTGCATAGGCGAAAGTTTTGCCTGGATGGAACTCATTCTCGTGACAGCCGTCATCGCCCGAAAGTGGAAGATGGAACCCGTGGTGCCGGAGCATAAGCTGGTACTCCATCCCTCCGTAACGCTGCGCCCCCGCACAGGCGTGCGCGTAAAGCTGCGACGCATCGTGCAGTGAAAAGCGACCGGCCGCGGGCGCTATGCCCGCGCTCGCTCGCTCGCTGCGGCCCCTCGGCGCCCTCGACACACGCGGTATGGTCGAAGACATCGCCAGGCATATCCGGGCTTATCCCCGCTTTGGCTTTGACCAGCACCTTGTTGGCAAACTTGCACACGGATCGCAGCTCGCGGCGCACGCCGGCCGATATGCTAACAAACTGCTGTTCGGCACGACCGCCACTCATCCGCAGCGCGTCGACTACGAATACGAGCAGCCGGGGACAGCCAGCATCTTCCTGTTCTGCGAACCGCTCACCGGCTGGCGCCAGGTGACCGTGCGCGACCGCCGCACCCGCGCCGACTGGGCCCAGGAAGTCGAACACCTGCTGCGCACCCGCTACCCGGACGCCGAAAAGGTCCTGCTGGTATGCGACAACCTCAACACCCACACCAAAGGCGCCTTCTACGAGGTATATCTGCCAGAAAAAGCACGTAAGCTGGTGCGGCCCGAGGCCATCGCCCACAACCTGCCCATCGGATCCGGCCTCATCGAAAGCGGACACAAACACCTCTTCCACGCCAGACTCAAAATCCCCGGCGCCGCCTGGCTCCCCAACAACGCAGACCACATCGCCCAACTTCGCGTCCTCACAGCCAATCTCGCCTGGGAACAACTCTGGAACTCCCCAAAGCCTCCCTCTCCTCTCCACAACCCCTCTTCCTGAGCGCCTGATCGCTTTACTACCGGACCCAATGCGAATCGCACCCTCAAGTCCTCTCGAGCGCACTTTCTCCTTGCTTATTTTCGGCCCGATGTTACAACTTAAGACTGATTTACTCTCCCTTACTTTTTCCCCCCATGCAACCCGATCTTGCCTCCGTGATGCGAGCCGGCGTTCCGCACAGTTAACGTGCCGGGGATGGGCGGCATTTTTGTCGCCGCCGGGCTCGCATGCCCTTGTGTCCGAGTTCGAACAGCCTCGCGCTATTTTCTGCGCAAGCCGCTGATTCGCATTGATTTACTTCAGCAGTTTACCTGTTCTCTCCGCCGCGTGTCGTGGGGGGGGAATCCATCTTTTATCGGCGCTTGCCGCCGCTACTACTATGTCCACGCTAGTGATTGCCAGAAAAGGCCGCCGCATTGCCATCGCGGCCGACAGCCAGACGACCTGCGGCAACCTGTGCTCCCGCTCGGAACCCAAAATTGTTGCCGTTCGCGACAGCTTTGTCGGGTTCACCGGCGCTTCCGCTCTCGCGCTTATCTTCCGCGATATTGTCGAGAGGCGCGACTTCGAGTTCGACTTCTCGTCACGCGTCGCCGTCTTTCGCACGTTTTTGCAACTGCATGAGCGCCTGAAAGATGCGTACTATATCGAGACGCAGGAAGGGCGCAACCAACCGCTGGAATCCAGCCAGTGGCATTGCCTGGTCGCGTCCCCCGCCGGCGCATTCAACGTGGACTCGTACCGTTGCGTGCGAGAGATGAGCGAAGTATGGGCCCATGGCTCCGGCGGCGATATTGCGCTGGGGGCGATGCATGCCGTGTACTCTTTGCACGACGACCCGGAAGCTATCGCAGCCGCAGGCATTCATGCCGCCTGCACGTTCGATATCTACACCGCGATGCCGATGCAGCTGCACTCGGTCGAGATGGCCGAACCTCGCCACGCCCCGCCGAGCCCTGGCCCCAGCCCGGAGCAAGAGCCGCCCCACTCCAACGGGCGCAACGGGAACGGCACGGGGCATGGCACGACACCAGGTGCTGAGGTGGAGCAGGCCGCTGCGGGGGCGGAGCCCTCGTGCCTGGCTTCGTGATAAAATTTTATAATAAAAAGTAGAATTCTATAAGCGTATCCCATCGCGATTGCACGAAAAGCTGCCATGCTGTCGCGCATGAGCTCCGCTTCGCCTTCCGCCTCCTCCACACCATCGTCGTCGTTGCCAGCCCCCGCCCCCTTCTCCATCGCCTACCCCGCCGCCCCGCAGCGGTGGGATGTGATTGTGGCGGGGGGCGGGCCAGCCGGCGTATCGGCGGCGATTGCGGCGGCCCGGGAGGGAGCGCGCACGTTGTTGCTGGAGAGGACGTGCTCGCTGGGGGGCATGGGCACCTCCGCGCTGGTGCCGGCGTGGTGCCCGTTCTCGGATAAGAAGCAGATGCTTTACGGCGGCATTGCGGCGGAGATTTTTGCGCTGAGCAAGGAAGGCACGCCGCACGTCAACCCCGCCGAGCTGGACTGGGTGCCGATTGACGCCGAGCATTTGAAGCGTGTGTACGAGAGCGTGGCGGTGAAGGCCGGCGTGCAAATTCTCTTCGACACCTTTATGGTGGGCGTGCAGCGCGACAGCGACAGCCGCGTGCGCCACGTCATCGCCGCCAACAAGCAGGGCCTTACCGCGCTGGAGGCCTCCGTGTTTATCGATACGACCGGCGACGCCGACCTGGTGGCGTTTGCCGGCGGCGAGTTTGCGCGCGGCGATGCGGCGGGATCGCTGATGCCCGGCACGCTGTGCTTTATTTTGGGCGGCGTAAATGAGGAGGCCTACCCGCGTGTGCCCCGCTTTTTCACGCCAACCATCGAGGAGATTATCGCCAGCGGCCGCTACCCGGAGATTCCCGACCGGCACCTGTGCCACAATAAAGTGGGCACCGGCTGCGTGGGCTTCAACGCGGGGCATTTGTATGATGTGGACAACACCGACCCGTTCGGCGTGTCGCGCGCGATGATTCAGGGCCGGCGCATGGCGCTGGAGTACCGCAATGCGCTGCGCGAGTTCTTCCCCGAGGCGTTTGGGCAGGCGCACCTGGTGCAAACCGGGGCGCTGCTGGGCGCCCGCGAGACGCGGCGCATTATCGGCGAGTACACGATTACGCTGGACGACTATCTGGACCGCCGCTCGTTCCCCGATGACGTGTGTCGCAACGCGTATTTCATCGACATCCACCTGAGCCGCGAGGAAGCCTCGAAAGCGAAAGACTGGGACAAGGCGGTGTGCCATCGCTTTAAGCAGTACGAGCCCGGCGAAAGCCACGGCATCCCCTACCGCGCGCTGGTGCCGCGGGCGTTGCGCAATGTGCTGGTGGCCGGTCGCTGTATCTCCACCGATAAAGTGGTACAGGGCAGCGTTCGCGTCATGCCTGTGTGCCTCGCCACCGGTCAGGCCGCCGGTACGGCCGCCGCCATGGCCGCGCTGGGCTTTGGAGGCGACGTGCACGCCGTGGAGGGCACCAGCGTGCGCGCGCGGCTGGCGGAGCGGGGCTGCTGGCTGCCGGAGGGCTCCGCCCAGACATCGCCACCCGCAGAGGCCGAGCAGGTTGTGCGGGAAGTAGCGGGCGCGCCGGCGTAAAGGATCGGGGTTGGGTGGATGCGCCGGCGCCGGCAAGCCGTCCGCACTTTGACCGCATGCGCATCTTGCGCATGCGCGCCGGATCTGGGCTGGAGGAATCTGTTGCGTCCTGTCGCAGGCACGCTATCCTTACGCCAGCGGATTGCCGGGGCGGCCCGGCAACGCGTGGGCGCAATTGCCTGATTTTCAACGACATGGCTGCACAAGCACGATGAGCAACACATCCTCCACCCCCTCCCCCTTCGGCGCGTATCCTGTGCATCCGCAACAGCAGCAGCAAGTTGCGCATGGGGGGCAGGGTCTTCACCAAATGTCGCAGCAACAGCAGCGCGCGCAGCAGCAGGCCCCGCCCCCTTCCGTCCCCCCGCCGCCGCCCGCGGGGGAGCACTACGAGGATGACTACGACCACGAGCCGGGCCCGGTACTCATTCGCACGCAGGGACTTGTGAAGAAATACGGCCAGCGCGCGGTGGTGGATGGCGTGGACATCAATATTCGCGCGGGCGAGGTCGTCGGACTTCTCGGCCCCAACGGCGCGGGCAAAACAACCACATTCTATATGATTGTTGGACTGGTGGCCCCCACTGCCGGCCAGGTGTTTTTGGGCGATGAAGACGTCTCCGCCATGCCCATGTACCGCCGCGCCCGCCGCGGCGTGGGCTACCTGCCGCAGGAGGAGTCGATTTTTCGCAAGCTGACCGTGGAGGAGAATCTGATGGCCATCCTGGAGACGCTCCCCATCACCCAGCACGAGCGCATGCAGCGCTGCGACGACATGCTGCTGGACTTCGGCCTGGATCACGTGCGGCAAAACGTGGCGCTCACCCTCTCCGGCGGTGAAAAGCGACGCCTGGCCATCGCCCGCGCCCTCGTGACGTCCCCCGCCGCGCTGCTGCTGGACGAACCGTTCAGCGCCGTCGACCCGATGGCGGTCTACGACATCCAGCAGATCATCCTGACCCTGCGCGAGCGCGGCGTCGGCATCCTCATCACAGACCACTCCGTGCGTGACACGCTCAGCGTCGTCGACCGCGCCTACCTCATCTGCGAAGGCAAGGTAGAGCGCGAAGGCAGCAGCGATTTCCTCATCAACGACCCCGTGGCGCGCGACCTGTACCTGGGGCCGCGGTTTAGTATGTAGGCCCTCAATAATCCCACCTCCCGCCTGCTTTATCCCCCCATAGAGCGAGAAACTCTTTGTAGCCGTGTTACTTACAGACGGGTATTTTCTCGCTCTAAGGGGGATATAAGCCTCTAGGGGGATAGAGGGGATAACAGCACAAACCGTTAGTTCTTAACGATTTCCTCCTTCGGCGGCGGCGATTGATGCCAGGCCTCCGCCTTGCTGTTCACGTCCTGCACCACGCGCACAAACTCCTCATACGGCTCGTCCTTGATGTTGACCAGGCCGTAGTTGGAGTCTTCGCCGTCAAAGCGGCCTTCCTTCGGTTCGTCGGCGTGCTCAAACCAGTGGTAGCCAACTACTTGCGGGTGGGCCATCAGGTAGTAGACGTAGTTTTGGTAGCATCGGGCGCGGTCGGCTTGCGTCTGCACAACGGGGCCGGCACCTTTGCTGTTGGGCAGGCCGCTATCCTTGCCGCGGAAGGAGAACTCGCCGATAATCAGCGGGCGGCCGAAGGCGGCGTATCTCTCCACAGAGCTGGTGGGATCCAGGGAATACGCGTTGAATGAAACAATATCCAGCCAGTGCGCGGCGCTGTCCACCACCGGCTTGCTGGGCACGTAGGCAAAGCGGCAGCCAAAGACCATGTGATTGGGCGCGGCGGCGCGGATGGCTTCCGTTGTGGCTTTGAAATAGCGCTCGGCAAGCAGCGGCATAAAGCCTTCGCAGTCTGCAACATAGCGCGCACGGCCAGGCTCCTCTGTGTTCGCCTTTTCCTCGCTGTCCTTATTTTGCATATATACCTCCTTGCGGGGGTACGGGGACTTGAGGACGGTGGTATTGGTGGCGACAGCTTTCCAGTCCGCAAAGCTGGATTTCCAGATCTTGTTAAACTCGGCTATGTCCGATTTGTACGCCTTCTCCAGGTACTCGGCCGCCGCCTTCCGTCCGGCCGTGTCGGGCTGCATGTTGAGAAAGCTCAGCAGGATGTCATCCTTGCTTCGCCAGTCGGGGCCCCAGCGTAACTCGTTGTCGCTGAACCACCCAAGCACGCCCTTGTCCTCCGCGTGGGGCGTGCAGTCCTCGTTCGCAATCTTCTTGCAAAAGTCCGCAAAGCCGGGGTCGAAAACATCCGGAAAGATGCCGTGCAGCCACGCGTCGGCGCTGGCGGAGCGCCGCATGGCGAGCTCCTTAACCCAGCGGGAGCCCATGTTGAGGATCGGCGACCGCGTGAGGCGCGCGCCGCCGCCCTCGGGCTCCACTTTGGCCAGCGCGTCGTCGGCCCAGGCGCCCAGGCTGTTGAAGTTCCAGCCCATCATGCGACGGGCCGCCGCCGTGCGCCAGGCGGGCTGGCTGCCGTACTTGGCCTGGCAAGCCTCGTTGTAGGGGGATCGCGTGGTGCCGCGGATAAAATCCTGCCAGTAGCCGGCCGTGCATACACCCTTGGATATGAAGCGTTTACCTTCGGGCGAGATGATCCACCATTTGCCGTCCGGCTCCTTGCGAACAGAGAAAAAACCGGGGGCGCGTTTGGCGGCGACGTCGTCGACCGCGAGAGAACTGAGAGGAGAAGTCATGGCGAAGGGGAGGACAAGGCAGGCCGCAATGGCGGCCGCGGCGATGCGAAAAGGGGTGGAGAGGAGGGAAGTGCGGAGCATGGCATGCGGGCGCTGGTCAAAGGTGTGATAAGGCTGCCGACTTTCAGTTTCACCTATTGTAATCGCACCGCCGCAATGCGAAAGCGGAAAATGCGGCAATACGCACCGCATCACCCGCACTATCCTTTACGTAGTTACGGGCTCACCCTCCTTATCCTGCTGCAGATCAACTACTTGCTTCCATATCGGTACATCCTGCTTCATGCGGTAAATCAGCTTTTCCATCATACCCAGCGCCTCCGCGCGATGTGGCGATGCAACACGCACGAGCATGCTTGCTTCACCCGCCGGCACAAAGCCCAGGCGATGAACAACTTGCACCGCATTTACCGGATAGGTGAGTGCGAGTTCCTCAACAAGGGTGTGGAGTTGGGCGACGGCCATTTTTTCGTATGCGGAATAATCGAGACCCGCGATTTTTTTTTTATTTTCAGTACCTCGCACTACCCCGAAAAGGTCGAGAAACGCGCCATTTTCGTCATCTCCGGAGGGGGTGGCAAAGGCATGAAAATGGACAGGCTGTCGCGTTAATATCACGTTGATGTTCATTGTATTGGGTAGATTTTTTAGTGATCGCAATCACCGTGCAAAATGAGGGGCCGGGGCATCGTAAACGATTAGCGCGGGCATCATGTGCAGGCCTGAAAATGGTGATTGATTAAAATCATTAAGCTGCTAAATTGGTTTCATGGAAACTTTCGACGACAACATTCACCTTGCAGAAGAACTTGCGGAAATCGTTACCCAGCTCCAACGCTCCTTTTTGGTGGAGCTGAGCACCGAAGTCAATAAGGGTAACATTTCCATCCCTCAGTACACCTTGCTTGGATTTTTAAATCAAAGTTCGGGATTGAACATGTCGCAACTTGCTGATTTGATGAGGCACACAACTCCCGCTACCACAGGTTTAGTTGACCGATTGGTCGATTCGGGTTTAGTTGAGCGCTTCAGCCATCCCAAGGATCGCCGCCAGGTGTTGGTCCGTATTACGGACCGTGGTCGCGAGCTTGTGGAGGGTATGAAGCGCGGGATTGTCCGCAACATCCTCGACCTATTCAATGACCTTAGCCATGAAGACCAGGAAGCATGGGTTCGCATCTACCGAACCATCATCAAGCGTACCACTGCGCAGCATAACGCGCGTGTCGCGGCTTCTTCCTCTTCTTCTCCTCGCTAGTTTCCCCGTCGTTTCCAGTCTGCAAGCTGAGCCGCTCCCCTCGCGGGCGAAACCCACGAAGCCTGTGGTTAAGGTGCCGGCCCCCGTGCCGCCCCGCGCCACCCGGGTTGAGAACGCCCCGAGGGAGAAGCGTGTGCTGACGCTGCAGGACTGCATCAACCGGGCTCTGGAGCTTAACGTAGACATCCTGAAGGCCCGGGAAGAAGTCAAGAAGGCGCGCGGCTATGTGATCCAGGCGCGCGCCGAGGCATTGCCGCAGGTCGGCGCCAACTCCCTGCAGGAGAAGGATGCCTTCTGGACGATCAACAACGGTCGCTCCGGCGTCAACTCGGCCGATCAGGAGTATCAATGGACGGTCGGCCTGCAGGTGACGCAGAATTTGTACTCGGGCGGCCGTGTCTCCGGCGGCATTCGCATTGCGCAGTTGCAGGAGGACAGCGTGCTGTTCAGCCTCCAGACGCAAATCGAGAACACGCTGCTGGACGTTCGCAAAGCTTACAATCAGGTGCTGCTAAGCCGCGCGCAAATTGAGGTGTCCGAGGAGTCGATCCGCCTGCTGCAGCAGGAAGTGGATAACCAGGTGCGCCGCTTTAACGCCGGCACCGTGACGCGCTATAACGTGCTGCGCGCCGAGGTCTCCCTGGCCAACGAGAAGCCCAATCTTATCCGTGCCAAGAATCAGCTGCGCGTTACGATGGCCATCCTGGCCCGCCTGCTGGCTTACGATACCGACCCGGATCGCATTGAGCAGATCCCCTTTACCGTGGTGGGCGAGCTGACCGTGAAGGGTCGGCCGTTTAACCTGAGCGAAAGCCTGCTGGCCGCGCTGGCCAACCGGCCGGAAATCAAGGCCCAGGCCAAGCTGGTAGATGTTCAGCGCGAACAACTTAAGGTGGATGCGTCCGGCCAGAAGCCGCAGTTTACAGGCTATGCCGGCTATGACATTACCGGCAACCGCATCCAGCACGATACGGATTACATCTACAACGGTTTTAACCTGGGCGTGCAGGGCACGTGGGCCATTTTTGACGGCTACCTGACGCGCGGCCGCCTCAAGTCCACGCAGGCCAATCTGAATCAGGCCAAGCTGACGGTGGACGACACCCGCCGCCAGGTTGAGCTGGACGTGCGCCAGGCCTACAGCCGCTACCTGGAAGCGCTGGAGCTGATCGAGTCGCAGAAGAAAAATGTGGAGACTGCCGAGGAGGCCCTGCGCCTGGCCGTGGCCCGGTTTGACGCCGGCGCCGGCACGCAGACGGAAACCCTTCAGAGCCAGGTAGATCTGACGTCCGCCCGCACCAACGAGCTGCAAGCGCGGTACGACTACAACAACGCCCGCGCCGATATGGAGCGCGCCACCAGCACCGCGGTGCTCTTCATGGACATTGATGAGCAGAAGATCCGCGCGGCGAGAGCCCGTAACAACACTCCCAGCCCGGGCGGCCCCGCGGCTCCCGCCCCTGGTGGCGGCGGCGGCGTATTCGATCCCTACAACCAGCCCGCCCCCAACGACACCAGGCCGAAGCCCGGCACCACGCCGTCCACGCCTGGCGCTACCCCGGGCACTCCCGGCGCCAGTACGACGCCCTACGGCCCGCCGCGCCCGGCCCAGACGCAGATCAGCACCGGTACCGCCGCGCCCGCGGCGCCCACGCTGCCCAAGCCCAACGGCCAGGCCCCGCTGCCCAGCGCGGATGCCGGCACGCCGTACGCGCCCTCAGCCTCGACTGCGCCCAGCCAGCCGTTGCTTTCCGCCGATGCAACCCCCGCCGTGGAGCCGGCTCCCCTGCCTGCACCCGCTGCATCCACGCGCCGCCCCAACGCCTCCGGCCAGGTGCCGTAGCGGCCCGCCCTTGCTCCGATTGACGTAAGCGGTTGCTCTACAGCGATATAAGTGCAGGTAACCGGGCGAAATCAAGGCCAGGCGTTCCGAGGCGCCTTGCCTTGTCCAATCCTGTGTCTTAACCGCTCCAGAGGCTGTCGACATTCGAATTATTCCGTTCTCAGTCTTGGCGATCTTTCCGTCCCTGGCGTCTAAAATTCCCTCGCCATACAATCCAACAGATTTTTAACGGCAAGGACGGAAAGCTCGCCAAGGGGAACCGCAGACCGCCGAAATGTTGACAGCCTCTAATCGCCGCCTTCAGCTCCTGCCGTCCCCTACCCCTTGCGCCGCACGTAGCGCACCATCTGCGCAACGGGGTAGATCCAGTGAAAATCGTCGCGGCTGTACTCCATGGGGGGATAGGCGGAGTTGTAGCTGCTCAGTTTAACCGGGTGCCGGGCTTCCACGCTACTAAGGCGCATGTGCAGGATTTTGCAAAGCAGGCCCTCGCCCTTCAGGTTGCCCAGCACAATATCGCCGTTGGCGGGGGGCACGCCTGGCGTTACAATTGCAATATCTCCTTCGTAGAGACGGGGTTCCATCGAATCGCCCAGCAGGCGCACGGCAAAGGCGCTTTCGTCCTTCATGTCGGTGGGCACCACTTCCGCGGTCTCAGGCAGCGCGTCGGCCGTCGGCGCAAGGCCGGCCTGCGCCCAGGTAAGCAGCGGCAGGGAGCGCACAAAATGGGTGGGGGCTTCGATGCCCATGAGCGCCTCCATGCGGATAATCAGCTCGCGACTGGGAATCTTTCGTCCGCTCTCCACCAGGGAGTAGTAGGAGCGGTTGATATGCAGCTGCCTGGCCACGGCATCCTGCGTATGCCCACGCAGGACACGCCATTGCTTTAGCTGATGAACTGCGCTATTGTCTCTTGCGTTCATAAAAAGGGAGGATGAGGGCGGCAGTCAACTCCGGTTCAGGCCGCAGGGTAGCCGCGTAGTAACTACCATAATACGCACGATAACGGATGCGTTAATAATGCGAGCTCTCAGACATTCCGCACGCCAACTTCACGAGAGAATCTCCTCACGCAGGCACAAAATCGTAATGAATACGATGTAAGAACGCAATAACACACGGCGAATGATTGTCAACAGCGAGTTGACCGATTTGTTGAAATGACCAACGGAAGCCATCCCCTGTCCCCGGTCACGGGCCCGGCCTCGCCCGCGCCCAGCCAGACGGGCGCGCCGCGTTCCGGCGGCTACCGCATCGGTGGGGTGGAGCCACTCACAGAAAAGTCCCAACCCCCTGATAGCAAGTCCGTTACACCGAACACCAGCGCCTGCGACAAGCCACTCCCTGCAGCTCGGCGCCGCCCCAAAACAGGCGTGACGGCACCTTTGCAAAGCCAACACGGCGATCACGGAGCTTCTTTTTCGCGCATGTTCAAGCGTTCAGCCACGTTACCTGGCGAGGGCGGACGGGCGGCCACGTTGTGGGCCAAAGTCATACGCCGCTCGTCCATTCTGTGCGCCCTGGGGCTTGTGATTATTGGTGTTACATTTTGTGCACAAGGCTTCATGGGCGGCAAAAAGGCGCCAACCTCCATCCCACTTACAGCGCGCCAGCTCATTCTCAATTACGAGGTGGGCGGCGGGGAGGAGTACTATAACCGATTTCTCATCATGCCCACCTGGCCGGGGGAGGCCAGCGGCGTCACCATTGGTGTGGGCTACGACCTGGGCTACACCACACCCGCGCAGTTTGAGGCCGACTGGGGCCGGCGCCTGCCGGCGGCCACCTTTGCGCGCCTGCGCTCGGTGCTCGGCATTAACGGCCCTACGGCGCGGCTGCTGATTCCCGCGCTGGCGGACATCCGCGTGCCCTGGGAGCAGGCGCGCTCCGTTTTCCTTACCCGTACGTTGCCCCGCTTTGAGGCGCTGGCGCTGGCCACTTTCCCCGGCATGTCGGGCCTTCCGGACGACGCGCAGGGCGTGCTGGTCAGCCTTGTCTTTAACCGCGGCTCCAGCCTGGAGGGGGACCGCCGCAGCGAGATGGCGGCCATTGCCCAGGCGGTGGCGGCGGTGCGGCCCGGCGGGAGATCCCTGGCGCTGCGCCAGATTGCACGCAACATACGCGACATGAAGCGCTTATGGCCGGCCAACGTGGGCCTGCAACGCCGCCGTGACGCCGAAGCCGGCCTGGTGGAGCAATGCCTGGCCACCATCCCTGCCGCCGAGCGTCTGGCCGCTGCGGTTACGGAGCCGAATTTGATTCCTCCGCCTCCGCCCCCAACGGCCGCCCCTGAACCTGCGAGGGCGCACGCGACGACTGGAGTGCCTCTGCTTCCCATTCTGCCCGTTGCGGAGCCCGCCCCCGCGCTGGGGCCGCCTTCTCCGTTTCCGTCCACGCCGGCATCCGCTCCTTCCATCCGCCCGGGAGGCAGCGCGGCAAAGCCTTCCACCTCAGCAACTTCCGTCACACCTGCCGCGCCCGCCACGGCGCAATCCGCATCCCCCGCCGCCAAACCCGCGAAACGTCCGTCGCGCCCGTCGCCGGCGCCAACCTCCCAGCGCCCCCAGGCACGCCCGGCAGCGGGCAATTCGATTTAGAGCAAAGCCAGCCTGGAGAGTGTCGACATTCGAATCTTGTATTGCTCGGAGGGGATGGAGTGATTCTCGTGTTCGATTCGAGATCGAATGTCGACAGCCTCTGGTTAATCAGCCGCGCGGTTAGGTCTGCGGGATCGGGGCTACCGCCGCTCTCGGATCCCTCCACGGCTGCGGCTACGGCCGGCGCCGGGGAGTCGGCGAGGGCTCGGGAGCGGGGCCGCCGCTTGACGGGCGCTCCCTGGCGGAGGTATCGACGGCCTCGTCCAGCACCACAAGGGAATTCTTCACCTCCACCGTGTTTTTGATCTGGTCGATTGTGATTTCGGCGCCGCGGATGGTCGACTTCGGGTCGACGACCTCGGGACGCACGGTCAGGATGATGACTTTGGTCGTCAGGTTATAATCCACACGGCCGGCCTGAATGCGGCGCCCTGGCTGGACGATATCGACGTCGCCAATCGCCACCACTTTTTCCGGCTTGTTGGCTTTGTCAAAAAAGATGTGCATCTCTTTGCACGTTACGGTCACGTCCTTGCCGGTCAGTTTGGCGGCGCCGGAGAAGATTGCGTAGAACTGCGGGCGATCCATAAACATCGCCTCCGCCACAATGGTGGTGGGCGTTTTGGCGGGTGGGGCGGCCGGGTCGCCAGTCTCGCCGGGCAGCGGCGCGTTATCGGGCGCGGCGGGGGCGGGGCCCATTTCGACACCGTCCTGCATCACCACGGTGGGGCGTTCCACCTCTACGGTGTCGGCCTTGCGATCGACCCGCATGCGGGTGCCTGTGATGCTGGTTTTGGGGTCGATGACCGAGGGGTTGCCGTTGAGCAGGATGATGCTGTTGGCCATGTCGTAGTCCGCCTGCGCAGCCTGGGTACGGCGCCTGGGCTGGACGATATCGACGCCCCCAATGGCGACGATGGTGGAGACTTTGTTGTCGGCGCCAAAGGAGACACGAAGCTCCTTGCACGTCATCGACAGATCCGTGCCGGTAACCTTGACGTTGCCGGAGAAAATGCCCGCGTTGCCCTCCGGCCTGGACATATCCATCTGCATGGTATCCGCCGTAATGGTGGTGGGCAGCCTGGGGCGCGGGCCGCCGGTGGGGGCGGAGGGATTCTGCACCGGCGCGGGCGCGGTTGCGCTATCGTCCACATCCGTGCGCTGGGCCGGGCGTGGAGCGGGGGCCGGCGCGTAGGGCGCGGGGTCCTCTGGGGCGTCTTGCGGGGCGGGATCCTGAGTCGGCAGGGCGTCCGTAACGGTGGGCGGGCGCGCCACCGGGCGCTTGCTGGGTCGCGGGCGGGGCGATTGCTGGGCGTGCGCGGCGGCGGGATCCCCGGCGCAAAGCAGGGCAAGGGCAAAGGTAAGTGCCAGAGCGACGGCAGGCAGCGCGCGCAGGGCTGCGACATGCGATAACAGGCGCAGGGCAAACCTCATGGCGTGGACGTGGGCGGGACGATGATGATATCGCCCGGCTTATGTGTGGGCTCCGGCGCGGGGGTTTGCTGGGCGGGCGCCGCCTCCGGCTGCTGGGGCTGTGCGGACCAGTCCACGGCCTGGGGTTGCGGCGGCATGTCGCCGGCGCCGGTGGGCAGCGTGGCGGAGGGCAGCGGCAGCGTGTTGCCCTGCGTGCCATTGCCGGGCGGCGCGGCATCGCCGGGCGAGGCGCCGGGGGCCAACGGCTGGTTGCTGGCGCCAAAGTCAAAGTCGTGCAGGATAACCTTGACGTTTTTCTTCAGCACACCGGTTTTAGTCTTCAGCATCCAGTCGATGCTGTCGGCGCGAATTTCGCGGGTGGGGTACTGAATCAGTACGCCCTGGCTGGTGCTCAGTTTTTGCTCCTGCACGTAAAAGTTGGCCAGCGGCATTTTCAGGATGGTGGCGAGCTTGCCAGTGTTGCGATCGTACAGGCGCAGGTCCAGGTCCCACACATCCACGCGCTTGGTGCTGGCCTTGGTGGCGCGGCTGCCGCGGATCTCCTGCACAAGCACGCCGTTGGGGCCGTTAAAGGGGTAGTAGAAGCCGGAGATGCTCTGGCCGCTGCCCATGTTCTCAAATATACCCTGGGCGCGGGCCATCTCCGCCCCGGCAAGCAGCAAGGCTACCGCAACTGCCATGGCCAGCACGGCAGCGCGTCGGATTGGGCCGGGAATGGGGAAAGAGGGATGCTTCATAAGCAACGGGCCATCAGAAACGGGGGCGAATGCCTGTAAATGGAGGTTCGTCAAAGGCGAAAGCGGAATGCGCCAGGGCGCGTGCAAGCGCTTGCCGTGAGGAGAGGGCCAACTGAAAGGATGATCGCAAAGCGGCCCCTCCGCAAGTTCATTTGTTGCAGGGCGCCGGTGGGACGCGGGATTGAAAGCGGTGCAAACAAGAGTGATTAACCACGGAGCACACGAAGCACGGGGAATCTACAAAGGGGGCAAAAGGTAAACGCCTGGCTTTGGCTCCGAGAAACGGAGCGCATTGCTCGTTCAGGGTGGAGCCATGAGATGCTGACGCCTTTGCATCTTCTCCATCGTCCGCTCCGTAAATTTCTCTGCTTCGTGTGCTCCGTAGTTATCCCCTGTCTGCGCGACTAACCGTGTTGCTATGACGTACGCGAGGCGCGAAGCGTTCATTCGGAAGGCGTGATTCGCTTGCGTACGCGGCGACCGCCATCGCACAACGTGCTGCGCTTTCGAATCATCCAGCTTTTCTCCCCTGTTTTAACATAAAAACAAATAAACTGATGGACTGCCGTGCAGCAAGCGTCGAATCCCAGCACAACCACCGGAGCAGGCCAATCACTTTGGCTTGCCAAGCTAAAAAATCCCGCGATAGTAGCCCGCTAAAGCCCGCCGCTCATACCAACCGCAGATCTCCCCACATTGCCCCTAAATCTATGATGATGAATTTCTTCCGTCGCCAGGGCTGGACGACGATGTGGATCGGCATGCTGACTTTTTGTGGCGGCGCTCTGCTGGCCTTGTTGGTGCACCCGGGCGCCACTTGGCTGGGCAAGCGCGCAGGCGATGGAAACGCGGACCATGCCGGGCGGGGCGTGCGGCTCTGCCCCTCCCCTGCCCCAGTCCACGGCCCGGCTACGGCGCATCAGTCTGTGGGCGAGTCGCGCAGCATTTTGGCACAGGCCCTGCGCCGTGCCGGCGGCGGGATGGCGGCCGAGACGCTGCGCGAAGTCTCCGAGCTGTGGACCGCGCTGGACCGCCAGGGCCGCATGATTTTAGGTATGCCCGGCGGTCCCCGCGCGGTGGCCTTTGCGCTGGGCGCAGAGTTCTCCGGCGCGCCCTCCGCGCCTGCACCGGCCGCGCGCGCAACGGCAGCGCCCGCCGACAATCGCGAGTACGCACTCTTTACCGCCATGCAGGAGAGTCGCACCGCCCTGCAAACCACCCGCCCGCACCGCGCGATGCAACTGCAGCCGGACGCGATGTTTGAGCTGTAATCGCAACCTGCTGATGCGGCCGCGCCAAGGCAATGCGTCCGATGGCATTGCCCCTGCACGGCCAGGCAAGGTGAGATCACGCAGCTCCGAGGACCTCGAAAAGCTTCCATCACCCGGCCCAGGGGCCTCTGTTCGCCACCGCCGCCCCAAAGCCAACCGCCCCTCGTCCTCCGTCGGCCCCGACAACGCCATAAGTGCAAATCCGACAGCTTCCCCGGTCCCCGGACCACCCGCCGCCTCCTCCGCCTCCTCCCCCGCCGGCTCCGCCCATAGCTTCGCTCGCTCCCCGCTCAACCCGTTGCAAATCCGCCGCCAGCACAAACCGTAACAAAAACGTCTTGCCACTGCCTTATACAGACGTTAAGGACATGTCTCGGTTTGAAAAAGATTCTCATCTTTACCGCCGGCTTCGGCGAAGGACATAACACCGCCGCGCGCAACATCCGCGCCGCGCTGGAATACCTCGACGGCGAAGCCCAGGTCGAAGTTATCGACCTGTTTGAAAGCTGCTACGGCCGCTTTAACGACTTCCTGCGCAGCGCCTACCAGACGGCCATCACCCGCACGCCCAACATATGGAAGGGCATTTACAAGCTGATTGACCGCACCGAAATGGTGGACGGTAACATGCTGGCGCTGAAGCGCATGCGCAAAAGCCTGGCCAATCTGCTGCTGAAAGTGCAGCCCGACGTCGTCGTCTCCACCTACCCCATCTACAACTATCTCATTGAGGAGATTTACAAGGACGGACGCGACAAGAATTTTGCGCAAATCACTGTCGTTACAGACTCCATCTCCATCAACTCCCTCTGGTTCCGCGCGCCCAGCGACACCTTCATCGTGCCCAACGACGAAAGCGCCGGCGTCCTGCGCAAAGCCGGCGTGGAGGCGGACCGCATCCAGGTCCTCGGCTTCCCCGTACAGCTGGACTTTGCCCTGCCGCCGGAACCCGTTCCGCCGCTGGAAGATCTGCACACCGGCGCCGCCCCGCGCGTGCTCTATCTCGTCAACGCCGACAAGAAAAAGGCCGACAACGTGGTGGAGGACCTGCTGGCCATCCCCGGCCTGCACCTCACCA
Organism: Verrucomicrobia bacterium LW23; assembly: GCA_003054695.1. Lineage (GTDB taxonomy): Bacteria > Verrucomicrobiota > Verrucomicrobiia > Methylacidiphilales > UBA1321 > LW23. Next base: position 13,459 of record QAZA01000055.1, on the reverse strand, counting down.
TCGGCACCGGCCGCGACGTGCGCCTGCAAACCACGCTGGAGGAGCTGACCGCGCGCCACCGTAACCGCTGCGAGGTACTGGGCTGGACCAGCCGCATGCCGCACCTGCTGATGACCCACCACATGGTCATTACCAAAGCCGGCGGCGCCACCACGCAGGAGGCCATCGCCGGCCGCTGCCCCATGATTATCAGCCAGGTGGTGCCCGGGCAGGAGGAAGGCAACTACGAGCTCATCCGCCGCGGCAACGCCGGCGCCCTTGCCGAGCGCGCCCGCGACATCGCCCCCTGGGTGGAGCGCGCCCTGGACCGCGACGGCCGCCTCTGGGGCCTGTGGCGCCGCAACATTACCGCGCTGGGCAACCCGGAGAGCGCCCTGCGCATCGCCCGCTATACGCTGGACCAGGCCCGCATCGTCAACGTGCCCGTGCTGCCCGTGGAGATTTTTGGCAGCATGCACTACCGCCAGGGCCTGGGCTACACCCACAAGTTTGAGGAAGGTGAGGCAGCCGCCGCTCCGGCGCAAAACGGTCACGCACTCCCCAAGCCTGAGACATGGGATGTCCCTGCCCCGGCGCCCGCTTTTGCCCCAGGGACAAACGATGTCCCTCCCCCAGAGACATCGCTTGTCCCTGCCTCCTCTCTGGACACAGCACCTGCACGCCTGCCACACCTCCCCTCCGTCCACGCCAGCAACCTGCACGGCAGCCCGTCGGACTCCCGCAAAAGCCTGCTGCTGTGCGACTTCCACACGCACACAACTTTCTCGGATGGCAAACTTTCCGTGCCGGAGATCGTCGACTTTTACGGCCAGCGCGGCTTTGACTGCCTGTGTATTACGGACCACATCTGCGACCCCAGCCGCCTTATCGGCCGCATGGTCACCCTCACCGGCCTCGTCATCCCGCCCACCGAGGTGCACCACTATTTTGCCGCCATCGAGGCCGAAAAGCGCCGCGCTTGGAAGCACTACGGCATGATCCTGATGACCGGCCTGGAGTTCAACAAAGACGGCCTCACCAAGCACTCCAGCACTCACCTGCTCGGCGTCGACCTGCGCAAACCAATCAACCCCGCGCTCGACCTCAAGGCACTCATCCACGCCATCCAAAGCCAGGGCGCCCTGGCCATCGCCAGCCACCCGCACGAGACGAGTGGCACCTGGGGAAAAGACACCCTTTTCCTCTGGGAGAATCAGGAAGAGTACGCCCCCATCCTCGACGCCTGGGAAATCGCCAACCGCGACGACATCTACAACCCCGTGGGCCTCAAGCGCTTACCCTTTATCGGCAACAGCGATTTCCACAAACCCAAGCACATCCATAGCTGGAAAACGCTCCTGTACTGCGAAAAGGACCCCGAAGCGATAAAGGATTGCGTACGCCGCAACAAAGACGTCTCCCTCACTCTTTACCGCGACCACCGATTTGGCGCCGAGGAAGACATCCACGCCGAAGAAATCGATGAACCGTTTCGTGCAAGTGAAGTCACCACAGACGCCCGCGCCCCCAGGCACATGGAAGGCGCAGCATTCCCGCAAACCACTGGGACTGAGGCACCTCCGAAAGAATTCTCTCCGGCCGCGGCCGCCACAGCAGCCCACAACAACTCCGCCGTGGCGTCGGATTCCGGCGCTCACGATCAGCCGACTTTGCGCGGCGAGCCTGCTTTCAGGATGTAAGTGCCGGCGCCAATAAAGTCGTGGCCCTCAGGCGGTTCCTCACCCATTTCTTCACTTATTCCACCTTCAATAATCGCAAAGAAGGCACCACCTGTTTTCTCGATAGCTTTAGCGAAAACAACATCCCCATCTTCTTGCAGACACTCATCGTAAACTTCCCATTCCATGTGGGCTAATACACTTGCCAAATGGGTATAGTCAGCCACGAGAATCGCAGCGGAATCCACCGAAACAAAACTCTTCTCATCTTCGTCGCAGCTGCAAATGTCCGCAAAATCGATCTCGTACTCGCCGGGACTAAAGTCATCAATTTCAACAACCAGGCAATTCATATGTCCCGAGTTGTCATCCAGTAACTTCTGAATAGTCTTAGCTTTAAGTTGGGATGTAACTGCAGGGTATTCTACATTCGCCAGTTCAAACGCAATCAAAGGATCCACCAGCACAATAAAGCGGCTGGTAAGCTGTAAACGCACGGGCCCAAAACTTTGCGACCAGTTGGGAAATTCCATGCCTTATTGTAGTTGTCTTCATTCGCATGAAGCAAGTGTATAGACAAAACGTCATAAAAAAACTCAATGGCGCCGCGCCCGCAAGCGCTCCGCCATTGAGTTTTTCTTATGTATACCGATTTACCGCCGCACCACCGGAAAAGGAGGCGCGCCATACGGACAAGGCGCTATCGGCAAACAGCTTACGCTAAGCGGCGACTTCGTCACTCAGCTCGGCCGTCTGACGTTTCTCTTTCTCCTTGCGGCTGGCTTCGCGGTTGCCACGCGTGAGTTTGCTTTTGCGATGGCGCAGTTGTTCCGCCAGTTTCTCGGTGACGAGGTCGATGGCCTGATAAAGGTCATGGCCCCGGTCCTCCGCGTGCAGGTCCGGCCCGGGGAGGGCAAGGTGGACCTTGATAACAAACGCATGCTTGGCTTTCCCCTCATCGTGCCAGATGGCGATATGGGCGCCGATGATATCACTATCAAAGTGCTCCAGGTGGCCGATCTTGTCGGCTGCATAGCTGTGGATGGCTGCCGTAAGCTTGACATGACGAGGGCTGATATGAATTTGCATACGATTGTAATATTCCACCTTTCAGGCCTTCTGTCCAGCTATGAACAGATCTGAAATAGGCCAAAATGCGGTATTATCTTGACAGCATAAAGCAGGCCAGCCGATCATGATTCTCCGCCGCTCTGCGCTAATACACGTCGATAGCACGTTTTTAGCGTGGCAAATGGCCGCGCTTCTCCGCCCCTTCCTCGCCGCTCTCCGGCGCCGCCACCGCCGGGCAAATGATGGCGTCCGCCATGCCGTGCAGCAGCTTTTTATCCGCCGGGCAAAACGTCACCAGCACGCCGCCCAGCCGCGCCTTATCGTTAACCACAAAGTAGTACGGGCAAATCCGCGCGCGTCCCTTCATCTCCACCAGTTCGCCGGTCTCCTCGTTCAGATACTCGTGGGTAAAAACAGCGCCGCGTACAAAGCGCTGCAACACATGGGGATGCGTCGCAAAATCGCGCAACGCCTCGCCCACCGCGGCCTGCCAGTCCGGCGTTGGCATGTCCGACCCAATGTAGACACCGCGCGAGCCCCACGCGTTGGGACTAAAGCCGGAAATCTTCAGCACCAGATCGCGCTGCTTTTGGCTAAACGCGCCAAGCTCCTTCCAGTCGTGGATATTCAGCTCCGGTATAACTGCATGGGGAGGAAGAGGTTGCGGATCCATCACCCAACCAAAGGGGATGAACTCCCGCAACTGCTTCTGTCCCTTTTCGCTCAGCTCCTGCCTCCAAAACTCCTGCAACGGGCGCGACCAGAACAGTGCGAGCCACAATTTTTCCTCCAGGTACGGCTTTGGCGGCGGCGTCATCGCCTGGCCCGGTTGCCACGAGGCGCGAAAAGTCCCCAGCGCCTCCCAGTCAAAGCACTCAAAAAAGCGGTATACCGGCGCCCCGTTCGCCTGGTACGTCTCCGCAGGCCGCACCCGCGAGGCGTCGCCCAGCAACCACCGCATCTCCGGGATAAACCCGGCCGATTCCTCCGAAAACACCACGTGCCCGTTGGCGGGAAGAATAGCGTTAAAGCCTTCGCGCATACCGCCGGCACCCCCCAGCACAGCCTCGCCAAGTTCGGCGTAAGTCTCGTTTTGCCAGGCCGTTAAGCCAATACCCGCCGGCACGCTGTCCAGCTCGGATATCGCAAAGCCTTCCTCCGTCAGGATCAGATCGGGGCGAATAACCGCCGGTACCTGCCCTCTGATGCGGCTGTCGCGCGCCACTTCGATCAGCTCCGGCGGCTTGCCTGCGTCCAGAAGTTCGTGAATCCACGCCGGCATCTTCCCCTCTACGCTCCTGCGGTACAACAGGTTGCACGCCTTGTTGAAGTTGTGCAGCAGCTGCCCCATCCGCTCCAGATGGCGGACGTGCCTGGCGGACAGCGGGAACGGGCGGGACGAGACGCGCCACGACTTCTCGCTAAACAGGCCGCCTTCGGGCAGCCGCGAGGCGACAAAGCGCGCGCGTTCGACGGGAGAGAGGTCCACGGACATATAACCTATAAAGTAGATGGATTTTAGGGAGAAGCCAGATTTTTCCTCAGGAAAATGAACCAACGCCCCGCAATTGCCGGGCCTTTCCCAACAACTGTCGTCGAAACAGCGGATTGCCACAGTTTTGCCCACCGCAGACATTTTGCAAGCGACACTTTGTCGGCCCCCCATTAAACCGTGGCCCCAGGATGTCGCCTGTAACGTAAAGGACTCAATCCAAACCGTTTACGAAAACGCCTGTGAAAGTTGGAGAGATCCGAAAAGCCGCTGCTCAGGCCGACGTCCAGGATGCCAAGCTCCGAGTTGCGAAGCAACGAAGCCGCGGTGCGCAGCCGCATCTCGGTCAGCAGTTTTGCGTAGCTGATGCCAAAAAGCTCGCGCACCAGATGGATCGTGCGGCTCTCGCTCAGTTTCAATTCTCGCGCCAGGTCCCCCACCGAAGCGCGTCCGGTGTGGCGTTGCAGAATAAACCGCTCCACTTGCACGCGGCGCAATACAAGTCGTTGCGTGTCAGCGTCCTGCATACCTGCGGGCAGGCCGGGAGCCGGCGTCCGCTCGGCGTCGCTCGCCAGAAGCGAGGAGGCCGCCTGGCGCCACTCCACAAGACGGGCTCGAAGCTGACGCAGCGCCTCCAGGATGCAGGTTGCGTCGTCCTCCGCAATTGCAGAGACATCCCATGTCCCTGCCTTGTCCAGGTGACTCGTGCGCGAGTCTTTATGAAGGTGGCGCCAGTTTCCCGCGGGGCGCCGCTGGCCGGCAAAAAGAATCCACGCCAGCGCTCCGTTGCGCGCCGTGTCCTCGGCGTAGATCGGCACGACCCACTCGATAAGGCCGGCGTGGCAGCAGTGCACGCGTCCCTCCGGCTGGCCGGGCAGCTCCCGACGGAGGCGCCGCAGCTCAAAATCCATGCACGCCCAGTCGTGCGTGGACTTGACTGCCATGCATGCGGGGGCGCGGTGTTGCAGACGCTCGGGCGACAGAAAAGGCCATATTGTTCCGGCAATGTCATGGATGACGACGCGGAGAGAGGTAAGCTTTTCAAAGGCAACAATAGCCTGCTCAGGCGTTCGGATCAGGTCCCCGGAATCCATAGCGTGTAGCTGAATAGTCCACTTCTTCAGCCAGTTTTGCAACGCGAGAAATCGCGCCGCCGGCTACAAAAGAAGGATCATGCCTGCTATCGATATCCACGCATCTACGACGCTTCAGTCTCTCACAGGATCCCAAACCTATGCACACCCCGACGGAAGTTTCAGCTTTCGGCGCGAGATCCCGGCCGTGGCCGGGTATGACCTGATGGTGGCAGGAGGCGGGCCGGCGGGTGCGGCGGCGGCCATCTGCGCGGCCCGACTTGGCGCCAAAGTGCTGCTGGTGGAGGGTACGGGCTGCATGGGCGGCATGGGCACCTCCGGTCTGGTAACCGCGTTTGACCCGATGGCGAACGGCGAGCGCTGCCTCGTCGGCGGATTTATGCGCGAGCTGGTTGAGGCGATGTACGCGCGCGGCTACATGAATCCAGGGATCGATCCGGACAGCTGGCGCAAAAAGTACCACTGCTGGTCGCCCTTCCGCGCGGAAGGGCTGAAGCTGATGCTGGACGAGTTTGCTTTGGCTGCCGGGGTGGAGGTGCGCTACTTTACGCGGGTTATCGACGCGGAGGCAGACGCTGCCAGCGGTCGGGTTAAAGGCCTGGTTATCAGCAACATAGAGGGGCACGCCTACGTGCGGGCCAAGGCGTTTATCGATGCGACGGGCGATGCCATGGTGGCCCACATGGTGGGGGTGCCGTGCCGCGAGGCAGCACGCGATACGCCACGCATTATGCCGGCCACAATGGCCTCGCTTTTTGCAGGCATTGACTGGAAGCAGATTGCCTGGCCAATTCAACAGGAGGCGTTACGCAAGGCTTTGGCGGACGGCCACTTTACGCAGTACGACCGGCATTTGCCGGGAATGAGCCCCGTGGGATGGCAAGTCGGATACCTGAACGGCGGGCACATGTTCAACCTTAACGCGTTGCGTTGCAGAGACTTGTCGGACGGCGCCATGTGGGGGCGCAAACTGGCCGCGGAGTACATGGAGTTCTATCGCAAATACGTGCCGGGCTGCGAAAAGATTGAGCACGTGACGACGGCATCGCTGCTGGGCATTCGCGAATCGCGCCGCATTCTGGGCGAGTACGAGCTGAATATTGACGACTACCTGGCGCGCCGGGAGTTTCCGGACCAGATTGCAGTGTTCAACAAGTTTGTGGATATCCACCCGTACGATTGCTCCGTCCCCGAGTGGGATCGCTTTAATATGGAGAAGGACAAGACGGCGCGGCTAAAGGAGGGCGAGCATTTCGGGATTCCCTACTCCATACTTGTGCCTCAAGGGTGGGCAAACCTTTGGGTTGCAGGACGTTGCGCAAGCAGCGATGTGATGGTGCATGGCTCAATACGCGTGCAGCCTGCGGCCAGCATGATGGGGCAGGCAGCCGGCACGGCGGCGGTGCAAAGCCTGCGCACAGGACAGTCGGCGCATAGCCTTGATACGGAAGAGCTTGTGGGAACGCTGAGGAAAGCAAACGCGTATCTTCCGCAGAAGGCGCTTACCTCAGCGATGACCAGGAAATAAGAGAAGGCCAGGTGAGACATCTCATGTCCCCGGGACATGAGATGTCTCCGCCTTGCGGCCCTCCACTACCAGAGAATCGTTGATGTAGTCAATCCGGCCTCCCTCGGCAACATGCAAGTCTTTGTCGGTCATAAAGATGGAGCGCAGCGCTGCGGTCTGCTGCACATCGGTCCAGGCGCCGGCAGTCTGCAGAAGCTCGCTGAGGAACGTGAAGTCGAACATGACGGGGTGCTGATTGTCGCACAGCGTATCCCAGTTAAAGCGCGCGCCCCGGCTTTCGAAATGGCCGTGGCGGGAGGGACATGGAATGTCCCTGCCGTCCGCGTACCGCACGGCATGACCATCTGCCGCTGTATGTTGTTGATCGGCAGCACGTAGCGCGATGTAGGCATCAATCGCGCGTTCCAGATTGGGCACAACGATGCGGAAACCGCCGCCCGGAATGAGGACGCGGTGCATCTCGCGCAGGATCCCGAGCATAGGGCCAATCTCGAAATGTTCCAGAGTATGGCAGGTGTAAATGCCTTCTACAGAATTATTTGGGAAGGGAAGGCCGGCGCGGATGTCTAAAAAAACATCCGTCTTCCACACCAGCAGTCCGTCGATATTGATCCAGCCGGGGATATAGACGGGCCCACAGCCCAGGTGCAGGCGCAGTGGCGGCTTCCAGCAGGTAAGCCAGCGGTAGCGCGGATAGTTGAGGCGGCTGGCCAGCCCAACTGTGTTAAAGTACAGGGCGATAACGTGATGCGGCGTAAAATGCCGGCCGCGAACGCGCAGTAGAAGCTCGCGGAAGCGATCGCGCAGGCCAGGCGATGCGGCAGCGGATTCGGAGGGATTTTCGCGCATGGATTGGTGCGGATTGTACCTGGTGAGACAGGGTGTGGCGAGTCGAATCGGAAGACTCATCACATCCGCAAGCTGTTGCTGCTGTTCAGGTTGCACCGCCCTTAAAAGTCCTCCCCGCAAAGTTGGCCTTTAGCCACTCTTCCAGTTCCTTCCACCACAGGGCCGTGTGTTTGTCGAGATCGTCGGCCATGTAGTGCACCATCTTGTCCTCCACCAGGCGGCGATCGCGCGGGAGTTTTTCCAAGGCACCCCAGAAAGGCTTGATGCTGAGATGTTTGGGAAAATCCGGATGCTCGCCCAACACGTCTGCGTTGATGTCGAGAATCTCCTTGCCGGCACGCACCCATATGTAGGGCCAGCGGAAAACTTCAATGCCGCGGTTAAAGTAAAGTGCATTGCCCACGGCAAGGCGACTGCGGATGCCGAGCTTATCCAAGGCGTACACCATCAAGGTGTTAAGCTCCGTCCCCATGCTTGCGCGGCCATAAAGCGACTCATCGCACAGGGTGGCAACGCGGTCGGCAAGCGCGGCACGTCCGGCGGGATTCAGCTGCTGCGAACCCGCGTGATCCAGGCTGGAGGACGGCGCCGGCCTGGTCCCCGCGATCTTTTGACGGCGAAGCGCTTCCACAAGCTCACGGTGAGCGTCGGACGCAAACTCGCTGAGCACCTGGTCGACCGTGTAACGGGAGTCGGGGGAGACTTCGCGCATAGTTGTATCAACAATGTAGCGACTCCTGTGCCGGTCCGCAGGCCAATGGCCCACATTTTCATGCGGTTTGCCCCATTCCTCTCGAAAAATTGCTCTACAAAAAGCGATTGCGCCCGATCGGGATAACCCAGAATCGGGCGCAAAAATTGCCGGGTATCCAGACAGCTGTCCAGCTTTGCGACATCTGTCGTGGAATCTCGCGCCGGCGTGCAGGCGCCAACGCGAGATCTTGTCTATCAGGCACTTATGCTGTCCCAATCATTACAACCTGCAGATCAGCAGCTCGCGCTCGTACACCATCTCCTTGGGCAGGTGCGCATGAAGCTCCAGGAAGAGCTCCTCGTGGCCCATCACTTCGGTGCGCCAGGACATGCGGTCCACCTTCTGGAGCGACTCAAACTCCTCGCGGGGGAAGTCCAGGCCCGTCCAGTCCATGTGCTCGTACAGCGGCTGCCAGCCCAGCGGCGTCTCCTTGGCGTAGGCGCGGCCGCGCACGCGGTCGACGATCCACTTGAGAACGCGCATGTTTTCGGAGAAGCCGGGCCAGAGGAACTTGCCGTCCTCATCCTTGCGGAACCAGTTGACGTTGAACACCCTGGGCGTCTCCGTAAGCGTGCGCTGTATGTTGATCCAGTGGCGGAAATAGTCGCCCATGTGGTAGCCGCAGAACGGCAGCATGGCCATCGGGTCCCTGCGCACTTTGCCGATGGTGCCGGCGGCCGCGGCCGTCATTTCGGAGCCCATGGTGGCGCCAATGTAAACGCCGCTGCTCCAGTTAAATGCCTGGTAGACAAGGGGCATCGTCGTCGCGCGGCGCCCGCCGAAGATGATGGCGCTGATCGGCACGCCCTCGGGATTCTCCCAGTCCGGGTCGATGGTGGGGCACTGACTGGCGGGCGCGGTAAAGCGGGCGTTGGGGTGGGCGGCTTTGGCGCCGGTGGCTTTGGCGATTTCGGGCGTCCACTTCATGCCGCGCCAGTCCAGGCACTCGGCCGGCGGCTCATCGGTCATGCCTTCCCACCACACGCCGCCGTCGGGCGTTAGCGCCACGTTGGTAAAGATGGTGTTTTTGGCCAGGGACGCCATCGCGTTGGGGTTCGTTTTGTTGGACGTGCCGGGGGCGACGCCGAAGAAGCCGGCCTCCGGGTTGATGGCGCGCAGGCGTCCGTTGGCGTCGGCGCGCATCCAGGCGATGTCATCGCCCACGGTCCACACCTTCCAGCCGGCGTCCTTAAAGCAGTCCGGCGGGATGAGCATGGCAAAATTTGTTTTGCCGCAGGCGCTGGGGAAGGCGGCGGCGACATACGTTTTCTCGCCCTCGGGGCTTTCGACGCCGAGAATCAGCATGTGCTCGGCCATCCAGCCTTCGTCACGCGCCATGTTGCTGGCAATGCGCAGGGCGAAACACTTTTTGCCCAGCAGCGCGTTGCCGCCGTAGCCGCTGCCGTAGCTCCAGATCTCGCGCGTTTCGGGGAAGTGGACGATGTATTTTTCCTTATTACACGGCCAGGGAACGTCCTGCTGGCCGGGCTCCAGCGGCTTGCCTACGCTATGCACGCAAGGCACCACACGCTTGAGGTTTTCGTCGATCTTGCGGAAAACCGGCAGGCCGATGCGCGCCATAATGCGCATGTTGACAACGACATACGGAGAATCTGTAAGCTGCACGCCCAGCTGCGACATCGGCGAGCCCACGGGGCCCATGCTAAAGGCCAGCACATACATGGTGCGGCCGCGCATGGCACCGTCAAACAGGTCCTTGAGCTTTTTACGCATCTCAAACGGATTCACCCAGTTATTGGTGGGCCCCGCGTTATCCTTGGATAGCGAGCAGATAAAAGTGCGGTCCTCCACGCGGGCAACGTCGGTCGGGTCGCTCTTGGCGTAGTAGCAGTTGGGCCACTTTTCCTCGTTAAGTTTAATGAACGTGCCGCCCTCCACCATCTGGGCGCACAGCGAGTCATATTCTTCCTGCGAGCCGTCGACCCAGTGAATGGCTTCGGGTTTAAGCAGGGCGGACATCTTGTCTATCCACTTAAGCAGGTGCTTGTTACGAGTAAGCGGCTGCGTGGATGTGTAGGGAGTCGTAGCTGTAGTGGTGTGCATGGGCTTGGCTGTGGTGAGCTGAAAGATACGTTACGGCGAAAGGCGTGGTTAGGTGAAGAAGTGATGGTGACGACGGTAAGCCGCGTTGAGGCATGGAGCGGCCGGTAAGCGCCAGAAAAGATCATGCAGCAAGCCGGCGTGGGCGGCGGCCGGCAGGCGTCGGGGAGACATGGAAGGGGGAAAAGCGAGGCTGCCGAAAGGCGCGAAGCGTTGCGGCGCAGGGGATATCGAAGCCGCCCGCAGCACCGCGGCGCGAGGGGCTGAAACGATAAGGCAGAGTCATGCTAAATGGTAAAAGTAGAAAAGGCAACGAAAACGGATACAAAGCCCGAGAGGCTGAGCCCAAACCATGCGGCCCGACCAACATCCTGTTACACAACAATAACTTACGAGCTATCACAAACAGATCGCCGAGGAAAAACAACCTCGCGGCCCAGGCAAACGCGGCAAACTTGCGCGCTTTGCTGATGAATTTTCATTTGCGTCCCCATAAAACCCTTTCATATTTACTCTAGCCGGATCCACCGCAAGCGCAATACTTCGGCACACAAGTGTTAGGGGCGCTCATGGTCGGGCTCGGCCGGCTAATACGCGCAGAGGGAAATCGGGCCCGTTGGGCCTGCACCCCCCTGTAAATAAAATAACAAAATGGAACGGCGGCGCCATTGATTCGGCATGCCGCAGCTTCAAAATCAACCAACACACTTACACGCAGGAGAAAAGATCATGCATATCATCTGGATGATTATCGTCGGTTTCTTTGTTGGACTCATCGCCCGCTTTTTGATGCCGGGGCGCGATCCCATGGGCTGGATCATTACGTCGCTTCTTGGCATCCTCGGCTCGGTCGTTGCCACCTACATGGGGCAGATGATGGGCTGGTATGCTGCCGGCAATCCCGCAGGCTTTCTTGCCTCCGTGCTGGGCGCCATGCTGGTCCTCTTTGTCTACCGCATGCTGGTGGTGCGCACGGTGTAAGCGCTACAAGCGCCTGCGCAAGATCGCGCCGTAACCCTGTCGGGGGCCCCGGAACGCCTGGCCCGCCAGAGAGCCGCAGCCGCAACCCAATCGCGTCCCCTCCGCTCTTCCGCGTTCTTCATATGCGGGTGCATCCTGGATAAAACCGGGACGCCCGTGAAGGTAGGCAAGACGGAGGCTGACTGCGTCACCAGCCGGGTGGGCTGAACCTAACCTCTGGGCAGCGCCCGAGCGTCCGGGCCCCCGACCTGTTTGCAGAGAGAGAAGCGCGTGCTTACCCATTGCGCAACGCGCGCAATTGCCCTAACATTAACGGAATTGTGGACAGAGAACTCTCGAAGCTGGCCGGGCAATTTTGCGTCTCCTACGCTAAGTGCGGCGGTATCAATCACATAGAAGGCGCAAACCTCCCCAGCAAGCTGGCGGTGGAAAATCTGACGCGCCAGCTGCTGCAACTCATGTTCCCCGGCTACATGGAGGAGCGGCCGCTGGGCGACCAGGAAATCCGCGACGTAACGCGGGCGCGCCTCTCGTCTGTCTTCGACCAGCTCTCCGCAGAGCTGGATAAAAGCCTGGATTACCGTCCGATAGAGGGCAAAGACGCCGGCAACGTAACTCTTCGCTTTTTGCGTAACCTGCTGGATGTCAGGCACATCCTGCAAACGGATGCGGCGGCGGCACTGGAGGGGGATCCCGCGGCAATCAGCGCGGATGAGGTCATGCTGGCCTACCCGGGCGTGATGGCGATCGCCGTGCAACGCATGGCGCATCTGCTTTATAGGGAAGGGATTGCGTTGATCCCCCGCATGATGACGGAGTGGGCGCACAGCACCACGGGCATCGATATCCACCCTGGCGCCTCCATCGGCACGCACTTTTTTATTGACCACGGCACCGGCGTGGTGATTGGCGAGACGTGCGTGATTGGCCGGCATGTGCGTATCTACCAAGGGGTTACGCTTGGTGCGCTCAGCATCAGCAAACACGTAAAGCGCGATGACGGTGGCCGCGCACTGAGCAAAAAGCGACACCCGACGATCGGCGACGATGTCACTATTTACGCCGGCGCCACCATCCTGGGCGGCGAGACGAAAATTGGCGATCGCAGCGTCATCGGCGGTAATGTATGGCTTACGCAAAGCATTGGAGATGATCACGTTGTGACTTTTGAGGCGCAGCAGATGCAGATTCGGCCACGCCAGCGCGCCGAGGCGATTGACTGGCAGATCTGATCCGGGCCCGGGGCCAAAGCTTACTCTATCGACATGTCTTATCCTCCGCGCCGCGTTGTCGTTACCGGCATGGGCTGTATTACCGCGCTGGGGCGCACGTCGCCGGAAACCTTCTCGGCCCTGATGGCCGGCAAATGCGCGCGCGGCGATATAAGTTGCTTTGCCACAGAGGATTGTCGCACCAGACATGGCGCCCAGGTCGACCTGAGCGAGCCGTGGAACGGCATTTCCGCGCGGCGCTGGGAGGCGTTGCCTCGCGCATCGCGGCTTGCGTTAATAGCTGTGGGTGAGGCACTTGCGCATGCAGATCTACTGAATGACCGCGGTCGTTGCAAGATGTCGCGGCTGGAAATTGCCGCCAGCTCCACCGCAGGCGGCATGCCGTGCGGGGAAACCTTTCTGCGCGAGCGACTTCCGTCGAAAGATGGGGCGCCGCGGACGGAACAAGGCACCGGCGACATCCGCAACCTTACGCACTACCAGCCGCAGAGCCAGATTGCGGATATTCACCGGCATTTTGGCTTTGGCGGCCCCTTTTTCATCGTCGCAAATGCTTGTGCCAGTGGGGCTAACGCCATTGGGCATGCATGGCAGCTGATCCGGCGCGGCGATGCGGATATCATCCTGGCCGGCGGCTTTGAGGCGCTGGCGCGACTTGTGTTTACAGGCTTCGATTCGCTCCAGTCGCTCAGCCCTGACCTATGCCGCCCCTTCGACACGGCGCGCAACGGCCTGATGC
>QAZA01000054.1 GCA_003054695.1 Verrucomicrobia bacterium LW23 | reverse complement strand
CATTTCTCCCCGCCTCGCCCATCCTGCTGGGGGTGGGAATTGCAGTGGGGACCGTCATGATGGTCGACTTGATTTTGCAAGCCACGCAGGGGTACAACATCTTTGGGTGCAAAGTCAGCCAGCAAGAGATCGAAGGAGCACGCGACGACCTTCTCGCCGAACTGCTTTCCGGCCCCGCAGGATGGCTTGCAGGCAAGGCAGGTAAAGCCGCACTGGGAATGGCCAACACCATTGCCGACTCCGCCACCCGCATGGGCAACGCCATGACTCGTGCCGGAGATACGGCCATGGCCAAAGCCGGCGCTATGGCCGATAACGCCGCAGCAAAAATGAGCAGGATGTGGAATGAAGGCAGGGGCATCGCCGCTTGCTACACCGGCAACGCCATTCGCACGGGAGCCAACACCCTGGACAATGCTACCGCCGGAGCTCGAGCCTACGGCTCCAGGGCAGCTAACGCCCTCAGTAACGCCAGCCGAGGCCTCAACAACAACGGATTCCGTTTTGCGGGTGGCATGTCCTCCAAATCAGGTGCAGCCCTCCGCAACATCTCCGCCAAGGCCGCCAACTCCATTACCGACGCCGCCCAGGGCATGCACAACGCCACCAAACACTGGCCCGGATGCTTCGTCGCCGGCACCCCCGTCGCCACCGCCAACGGCCCCAAGGACATCGAAAAACTGCAAGTCGGCGACCGCGTCCTGACCCCGGAAACCAAGTCCGCCTCACCCGGCGAGACTTCCGCGACCAACGTCGACCCCGCCACCTGGCGCAAGTATACCCTCATCCTCCCCAACGGCGATGACCCCGCCAGCGAAGTCCACATCACCCTCCTGCGCCCCCACGAGGGGGAGATGGCGATACTGGCACGGATACCATTGCGCCCGAAGTCTGGATCGACCTGGAAGAAATGGGCATCTCCGGCTGGGCCCGGATTGTCAGTGTGGAAAGCTGCCCGGAGATTGGGCCCGGTACTGGACGGGTTGTCACTGGCACGTTCTCCAGGCTCAACAATGTTGTCCTTAAGGTTGATCTCAAGGGTGAGTCTGAGCACCTACATCCAACCGCTACACATCCGCTCTTCTCCACGTCACGCAATGACTCGGTGCGGGCCGACCAACTTCAGCCCGAAGAGAAGCTACGTACGGCCAGCGGAAACTCCCAGGTTGTGTCCATTTGCGCCCTGCCGGGTGCACACCGTGTCTATAATATTGAGGTAGAAGCGGAACACTGCTACTTTGCTGGACGGCAAGGGTATTGAGCCACAATACCTGCCCTCCAGGTAACTACGAGCGAGTGATCGAATCAATGTCAGATCGTGCGGCTATATATCAAAGCAAGATAACAGGGACACTGCCAGATGTGGGTTACAAGGTCAATGGCGTAAAGTTTGATGGTTATGATGGTTCGCGAGGAGTGCTTCTAGATGCAAAAGGCCCAGGTTACGCCACCTTTGTTGATGCAAACGGGAATTTTCGTCCTTGGTACCGAGGAAGCGATTCTCTCTTAGATCAGGCCGCAAGGCAAATGGGGGCGGCTCCTAATACACCTATCGAATGGAATGTTGCGGAAGCTAAGGCAGCAAAAGTTATTCAACGGCTTTTAATTGACAACGGATACAATCGCATTAAGGTAATGTTTACCCCAAAGTAATGAGCCACTCTCCATATATTCGAGCATACTGGATTAACCGCAAAGAAACTAGACAACAATGCGCAACTCGATGTTCTGCAATGTTTTCTCGTTTTTCTCATATTGACGGATTATCCGAGTGGTACTTAAAGGGAGGTTCTGCGAAATCAGCCTCAAATAAAAGGATTCCAACCTCTGAACCTGAATTGGCACATTTCTTAAAAACCAATAACAGGGAAGATAATGGATTGCCTATATCTGAGCTTGGATTTATACTACTGACTATTCCAAAAGAGCTTCACACCATTAATCCGTTGAGATCGAGTTCTGTCTGGATC
>QAZA01000053.1:2516-232223 GCA_003054695.1 Verrucomicrobia bacterium LW23 | reverse complement strand
TGCGGCGCGTCTCTGGAGGGCGACTTTATCTGGAGCGTCACTTACACCGACATCCACAGTGGCTGGACATGCAACCGCGCGGTGTGGAACAAGGGCGCCGAAGGCATCGTTGCGGCCACGCGCGAGGTGGAGGCAGCGCTGCCATTTGCGCTGCTGGGCTTTGACTGCGACAACGGCAGCGAGTTCCTCAACTGGCACCTGGTGCGTTACTTTCAGGAGCGGCCCTCGGGCAAAGCAGTGGGCTTCACCTGGTCGCGTCCCTACCACAAGGACGACAACGGCCACGTGGAGCAGAAGAACTGGGCCCACGTATGTCGTGGCAGCGCCGCCCGCGCCGCGAGCGACCGTAGCGGCGCGTCATGTTGGTTTTCGCCCCGGCCTCGTCGATAAAGACCAGGCGGCTGCGATGCCAGTTGCGCCGTTTGGATTTCCACCGGCGCCGGCCCGCTTTGATGTCAGCGCGCGCCAGCTCGTCCGCGCGCAACGTCTTTTTTAAAAGTCAGCCCCATCGCGACAAGCACGTAGTGCAGCGTCGAGAGCGCGCAGGTGAGCCCCAGCGCCTCGCGCAACTCCGCCAGCGTGATATCCGGCAGATGCCGCACCAGATGCGAAATCAAGCGCCGCCGCGCCGGCGTAAACATCGATTTACGCCCCCCGCGATGCCCCACTGGCGCCACCGACCCCGTCCGCCGCCGCAACGCCAGCAGCTTCTTGACCACCGCAAACGACACCCGATACCGCGCCGCCACCTGCTCCTGCGTCTCGGTACCCTCGTCGTCACTCGACACAATCCGCTCCCGTACATCCATTGATAATGCCTTCATCTCCACGAGCTTTTAACACTTCCTATATCAGTATACAAGCGTATTGAAACCGCTCTAGTCGCAGCTGTTTCAGTGCCTGATTTTTGGATTCTCTGACAGCGGACGCATTGCGCTCTGCCTGTGCAAGAAGAGTTTTGGACTCGGAAAGGAAGCACCGGTGCGGTAAGCTTTAGTCTGTACTGTGACCGATCAAAGAGAGTTACTCCCAGCTCATTTTCCAGATTCTTTACCTGTTTGCTCACGGATGGTTGGGCAAGTTGCAGCCGGGTGGCAGCCCTGGTAAAACTGAGCTCCTCGGCCACTGCCACGAAATACCGTAAGTGTCGCAGTTCCATGTTTGCATCTTACTATTCCATCTTAAAAAAGCTTAATGTTTTTGAAAGGGAAAACCGCTGCAACACCAATGTTATTATATCAACCTTATTATATAAATCCCCCTCTATAGCAGCCCTCATAGTAAGAGAATAAAAAGGACGTGATCCAACACTGCAACTTGCAACATTTGCCAGCTAAACCGGTCGCAATGCAAAATGGCATTACTTTTTTCTATCAGATTATAGAACGGGATTCCTGAAAGAAACGATTTCCCTGAGGCGGATGCCATTTAATCCAGCTTCAATCGCAGATTGGTACGCGCATTGCCTTGAGTGGATGAATGGACGCACAATCAATCCCCGGAACCAACAAATCATCGGACGTGCAGTTAAAAAAATGCGTCACGATCGATCGTGGTGCGGACGAACTTTACGAGAGGTGGAAAGACTTTTCGAAGTTTCCGCTCTTCATGCAACATCTCGTCAGCGTAAGGCCGGCGGGACTAAATCGCACTCACTGGGTGGCCAAGGGGCCAAACGATACTCAAGTGGAGTGGGACGCGGCAACCACCGCCGATACCCCCGGCAAGGTGATTGCATGGAAATCAATGCCCGGAGCCGATGTCCCAAACGAGGGCAGCGTTCATTTTGATCCGGCTCCAGTTCACCGGGGCACTCGAGTAACCGTGACGCTGAGATACGCGCCTCCGGGCGGCCAACTGGCCCGGTGGGTGGCAATGTTTTTCGGCGAAGAGCCGGATAAGCAAATTTCGGACGATTTGTCCCGGTTTAAGGCACTTATGGAAGCAGGAGTAGTACCCACTATCAACGGTCAATCCAAAGGTAATAAATAATATAATGAAAGCACTTTGCTGGTACGGAACGCGTGATGTGCGTGTAGAAGAAGTCCCGGATCCCAAGATCCTTGCTGTCGACGACATCATTATCAAAACAAGTACAACCGCTATATGCGGATCGGATCTCCATCTTTACCACGGAACCGTGCCAATGATGGAGCAGGGCGATATTCTGGGTCATGAGTTTATGGGTACTATTGTAGAAAAGGGACCTGATGTTAAAGATCTGAAAGTGGGCGATCGTGTCATTATTCCCTTTGCTATTTCTTGCGGCCACTGCTTCTTCTGTAAGCGGGAGCACTATTCCTGTTGCGATAATACGAACCCCAAATCGTACTTCCTCAAAAAGATGAACGGCGATGCCACAGCTGGAATCTTTGGGTACTCGCATCTCATGGGAGGCTACGCCGGCGGCCAGGCGGAGTATGTACGCGTACCTTACGCCAATGTCGGCCCTGCACGCGTCACTTCGGAGCTGGATGACGATGATCTTGCGATGCTTACGGACGCTTTTCCCACCGGTTATATGGCTGCTGAGAACTGCAGTATCCAGCCGGGCGATACAGTAGCGGTGTGGGGTTGCGGACCGATCGGTCAGTTTGCTATTCGCAGCGCCTATTTGCTTGGGGCGCATGAAGTCATAGCTATTGATGTCGTTCCCGGGCGCTTGAAACTCGCGGAACAGGCCGGAGCTACCATTGTGAATGCCTCCAACGAGGACGAAATTGTGGATCGCCTAAAGCAGATGACTGGCGGCATGGGTCCGGACGCGTGCATCGACGCGGTGGGTTACGAGGCGGAAAGTCACGGCGCTGTCGGGCTATACGACACGGTAAAGCAGACGCTGATGATGACGACGGACAGCGCGCAGATCCTCCGCCAGGTCATTCTTTCCTGCCGCAAGGCAGGCGTTGTTTCGCTACCGGGCGTATATGTAGGTATGGCCGACAAAGTGCCGATGGGTGCTCTAATGAACAAGGCTCTTACCATAAAGACTGGCCAAACCCATATAGCCAAGTATATGCGGACAGGCCTTCAACTGCTGAAGGATGGCAAAATTAAGCCTAGCGAAATCATTTCGCATCGGCTGTCCATTAATGACGCGGCCAACGGATACAAAATCTTCGACGAAAATAAGAACGAAGTAACCAAAATCGTACTGAAGTGCTGATGGGGCGGTACCCCACCGTCTCCTTAAACCCATACTCACATTAAAACAAAATAGCAATGGAAACAAAAACAGCTCTGATCACAGGAGCCTCCAGTGGTATAGGCATGTACCTGGCTCGCGAATTTGCCCGACACGGTCATCCTTTGGTACTGGTCGCTCCCCGGCAGGACGAGTTAGAGGCAGTTGCCAGCGAGCTTGTAGCCGAATGTGGAGTCGAGGTCTGCGTTATCGCAAAAGACCTTGCGGAACCCGACTCGGCTCTGGAAATCGCCGGACAACTCGCTGAGAAAGGGATGGTCGTCAGTATTCTGGTAAACAACGCAGGCTTTGGCGTTCGCGGAAACTCCTGGGACATCACCATTGACCAGGACCTTGGCATGCTGCGTGTCAATGTAGAAGCACCGCTCCGGCTGACAAAGATCTTCCTGCATTCCATGCTCACGCAAAACTCAGGCTGGATCCTTAACACCGCATCCGTTGCCGGATTCATGCCGGGTCCGCTGCTGAATGTCTATCACTCCACAAAAGCTTTTGTGCTCTCGTGGTCTCAGGGGCTGGCTTCGGAGCTCAAGGATACCAATATCAAAGTAACCGCACTCTGCCCTGGTGCCACTGATACCGACTTCTTTACGAAAGCAGGAATGGAAGACGCAAAGGGATTCCAGGGCAACAATGTCATGGCCCCTCAGGATGTGGCGAAAGCCGGATATGAGGGTCTGATGAGCGGTGAAACAATCGTTGTGCCGGGCATGATGAATAAGGCCCTCGTGGAGATGCGACGCATTCTTACCCAGGGTACTTTGACGGAGCTGGGAAAGGGCAATTACGAATCAACCTCGCCCAGTAAGATCAAGCGCAAGCGAGGAGACGTCGAGCAAAAGGCGGAAGTGTCTGAGCGAACTTAAGATGTGAATTCCTTTCCACGATTGGGGAGGACTACGGTTTCCGCGGACGCTTTTGGTCGGGCAATGGAAGATACTGGTCTACACTCGCGGCACAAGGGAGGTATGGTTCGGTGAGAAGAATCGACAATCTGGCTCACCTTACTTTGCCAGATCCTGAATCTCGCGGCGATAGCGATACCAGGTGGATTCCTGGGCGTTCTGGCTTTCGATGACTTCGCCAAGCTTCTCTGCCGATAGTGCGGAAGGACGCCCCGAGGATGAGGAGAGTCTGCCGGCACCGTGCGTCTGCCACCAAAATCCGCCGATCGCCACGTCCATACGACTGATCGAGCGCAAGCGGGCCCGAGCGGCCAGGCGCATGTCTTCAAGGCAGGCGCTTCGCATTTCCACGGACATGGCACGGCGGAACGGGCCAGAATCGCCCGGCGTTTTGGTCAGGAGATAAAAGTTGTTCTCCCACAATCGGTTGGACTCTGCCCCATTGTTCATGTCGCTGCCGGGCGGGTAGCCTTCGGTATCGGGGCGAAAAGGCTCCAGCGCCGGAGATATTCGTGCTCCTGCGATGGCGGGAAGCCATCCGCTGTGTTTTGAAAAAAGCTCACTCCCAGGAATGGATGTGAAGTAGCGGTAGAAATCGACCGCTGTTTCGATGTTCGGCGAATCCCTGTAAAGGCCGAATCCGCCTCTGCCAGGACCGCCTGCTTCGGCGTACTGGCCGAGGGCAAATTTTCCGTACACAGGATCATCCGGGCCTGGTACCGGGACGCGAAATACGCCTACGGGAAAGGGCGCCTCCTGCTCAATGCTGGTGCGGTCCCAGGCGCCGGTAGCGATCATGAGCGAGTGCTGCTGAATAAAGTGAAGCGTTGCGTCCTCGCGCTGTAGCTGGCTGAAGCCGGGCTGCATATACTGAATGAGGCTTTGCATCAGATTCAGCCCGGAGACCACTTCGGGCGAATCCATGCTCCACTCGCCGCGCAGATACGCCGTTATGTTCTCCTCCGCTACGTTGGCGAGTGTAAGACCGCGATTGTTGTGAAGGCTGAATCTCTGGGTCTGGCTACCGAGAAGGCTGTTCAGCACCAGCGCACCGTTGTATCTGCTTCCCGCAATGGGAAACAGGTCGGGCCTGCCATGCGCCTTGGCCCACGCCGCCGTCTCAGCACATATGGCGATAAACGCCGCGTAGTTCCCCGGTAACGGACGACTGCCGAAAATCTGCGCGTACATCGCCTTATTGTAGTAGACGCGTGTCGTCAGAATAGTGAAAGGCACCGTGTAGTAATCCAGCAACTCCTGGCGGTAAGCGCCCTGCATGCCATCGACAAATGTGCTGCGCCACGGGACGCCCTCCAGCGACGTGCCGGCGTTGTAAGGATTGGCGGCGCTTAGCCAGGGCGAGTAAGGTTGGAAGTAACGAGCCAGCCTCTCGTCATTGCTTCCCGGACCAATCGACATAAGATCCGGAGCGGTGCCTCCGACAAGCTGGGTGATAAACCAGCTTGCATAGACCTGCTCGGGAATCGCCAGTTGCTCAATGCGCACTTTTTTGCCGTGCGCGGCGCAGATCTTTTCATACTGCCGTGCCACCGCGTCCAGTCCTTCCCTAACGCCGGACTCCAGGTTCCAGTGTGCGATGCGGATGGTAATAACGGACGGGTCTGCGAGCGTGGCCGTGCGCGCCATCACTCGCCATGTGGCAGCGAGAAAGCAAATGCAGATCAATGCAAATCCACACTGATTCAGAAAGTGTTCCCCGCGCTCGCCGTACCAGGACGCGAGCTTCTCAAAAGTTGTGCACACTGTTTTCGGACTCAGCGGATTTCCAGGAATGGACCGTGCCGCGCTGCGCGATCGCCACCAGCAGCAGGTAAGTCTGTGTTTTGCAAACTCATGCGTCAGGAGAAGTTGAGTCGTAGTCGACGCACGAGTCGTTTTAGTGCAGTTATCTGTTTCATGAATAACTATCGTGGCATCGCAGAATCTATCAACGAGATTATTCTTAACTGTAGGCCTTCGTATGAATTGATGCCACCTGAAATAAGAGTTGATGGATTATAATTTAAAAGCATGCAGGTATCGCGATCGCGTAACTGTAACCCCCGATTATAGAATTAAGTAATGGCAATAATGCATATTGCGATTATGGTTCTCAACATCGTGCTTAATGCAACGGATGAGAGATTAGCATGCTGATCAGCATAAAGCGCAAGTCATTGAATACGAGAGAGAACCGTTCTCGGTGGATTATGGCATAGCTTCTGCGGTGCTTCGCGAATGATGTAATCGATATTCTTACGATGGGCTCGTTAGCCTTAGGTTGCATTTGTAGTAAAGGCATTATACTTAGGACAACAATCTCGGACAGTCGGGCTTTCGAGCGCGCTTGGGCCTGAAGGCTTTGTCTGCCCTGAAAACCAGGTTGATTTTCCCCGGTGTTGTCACCAGCAGAAGATTGTAAACATTCATCTCAATAGATTCATGGACTACGCGCGCTCGTCTTTTTGTCTCTCAGATATAAAATCAATTGTTATCTTCCGGGCACTTCTTCTCGGAGATCTCCTTTGCGCCGGCCCCGCATTTCTCTCTCTGCGCGCGGCGATGCCGCAAGCGCGCATCACGCTGGTCAGCCTGCCCTGGGCACGCGCGTTGCGAAGCTATATGCCCGGCTGTTTCGATGACTTCATTGAGTTTCCGGGATACCCTGGCTTTCCGGAACGAAAAATGGATCCGACGCGGCTCCCGGGCTTCCTGCGGGAGGTGCAGGAGCAAAAGTACGATCTTGCTCTTCAGATGCAGGGCAATGGATATATCGCTAACTCGCTTGTCGCCGCATTCGGCGCACGGCGCACCGGCGGATACTACCTGCCGGGACAGTACTGCCCCGACCGGGAACTCTGCATGGTCTACCCGGAGAAGCTGCCGGAGATATGGCGGCACCTTGCCCTGATGCGGCACCTGGGCGTTACCGTAAATAACGATAGACTTCATTTCCATGTGCCGGAGGAGGACAGCCAGGCTCTCCGCGAGCTGTTGAAGGCGCATCGCATTGAGCAGCCCTATGTGTGTATCCACCCGGGCACTAATGCGGAGTGGCGCTGCTGGCCTGTAGAGCACTATGCGGCGGTAGCCGACATCCTGGCGGCGGAGGGCTTTCAGGTCGTGGTAACGGGAAGCGCCGCTGAGAGGGAGCGGGCGCAGCACGTTCTGGAATACATGCACTCGCCCGCCATCAACCTGGCCGGAGAGACCACGAACCTTGGTGTGCTGGGGGCGCTTATCCGGGATGCAAGCCTGACGGTGTGCGGCGATACCGGCATCTCGCACCTGGCCTGCGCGGTGGATTGCCCGAGCGTCGTTGTCTTCATGCGCTCCGAGACAGAGGGCTGGCCGCCGCTGGACCGCATTCGACATCGTCTGGTGTGCAGCATCTCCGGGGTGACTGAGCAGATGGTGATTGAAGAGGCTCTGGATTTGCTGCATCTCGCCCGTGCTCCCTACTCTGGGCCGGCGACTGGCATCTCCGCCATCTCAATATTTCACCAGGCGTCCATATGAGCCGTCCCTTGCGCATCTTCACCTGGCACGTCCATGGAAGCTATCTGTATTATCTTAGCCAGGTGCCGCATCAGTTCTACATTCCCGTAGATAACTCGGGGCGTCCTGGCTATGGAGGCAGAGGTACGGGATATCCATGGCCGGACAGCCTTACAGAAGTGCCTACTGACCAGGTAAAGAACATGCAGTTCGACTGCATTCTGTTTCAGGCGA
Organism: Verrucomicrobia bacterium LW23; assembly: GCA_003054695.1. Classification (GTDB taxonomy): domain Bacteria; phylum Verrucomicrobiota; class Verrucomicrobiia; order Methylacidiphilales; family UBA1321; genus LW23. The sequence continues at coordinate 224,381 of QAZA01000053.1, read as the reverse complement.
AGGATCATTATCTGCAGGATCAGCACGAGATACTAAGCGGCGAGCAGCTTCGCCTGCCAAGGCTATATATCGAGCACGATCCGCCTCGCGAGCACCCCACAGATACAAGGCATTATGTGCAGGCGCCGGATATCGTTCTTGTGCATGTTACGTCGTTTAACGAGCTCATGTGGGATGCAGGCCCGACTCCGACGCGCGTTGTTGAGCATGGCGTTTTTGTTCCTGAGGAAGCACGTTATATTGGCGATCTCGAGAGTGGTGTTGTCGTCATTAACAATATACATAAGCGTGGGCGCCGTCTGGGTTATGATATATGGCTGAAAGCGCGCGAGCAGGTATTTCTTGCCCTTTATGGGATGGGCTGGGAGGAGGCGGGTGGACTGCGTGAAGTCAGGCATCAGGAGCTTCCCCGTTTGCTGTCCCACTACCGCTTTTTCTTCAACCCGATCCGCTACACCAGCATGGGCCTTGCGGTGTGCGAGGCGATGGCCGTCGGGCTTCCGATTGTGGGATTTGCCACGACGGAAATGGCGACAGCAATACCCAACGGCGTGGCCGGCTTTGTTGATACAAAATATGAACGATTACTGCCACGCATGAAGGAGCTGCTGTATGACAAAGCTCTGGCTGTACATCTGGGCAATGGAGCCCACCGAATCGCGCGTGAGCGTTTTTCCATAGATCGTTTCGTCCGGGACTGGTGTCAGGTTTTTGCTGAGGTGACAGGAATCCCGTCTCCTGTGCAACAAACAAGGAATCATCATTATATTCGTACATCCATAGCTCATCCATACACGGCAAAAGCATGAAACAGCATATAGCAGTCATCAGTGATCATGCCTCACCCCTAGCTTCGCCCGGCGGAGTTAACAGCGGAGGTCAGAATGTTTACGTTGCGCAGATCGCCCGGCACCTCGCCGCCCGAGGTCATCATGTGGATATCTACACACGCAGGGATGATCCTGAACAACCTGAGGTTTACCGATGGAAAGACCGTATTCGCGTAATCCATGTACCTGCCGGCCCGCCCCGACATGTGGATAAAGAAGAACTGATGGACTACATGCCGCAGTTCACTTCATTCATTATAAGCTTCATTATGATGCATGAAATATCATACGATGTGGTTCATGCAAATTTCTGGATGTCCGGGATGGTGGCTCTTGACATTAAGGATGCATTCAATATTCCGTTTGTCATCACCTTTCATGCGCTGGGAAGAATCCGTCGCATTCACCAGGACAGCGCCGACCGCTTTCCCAACCAGCGCCAGGAGATTGAAGAGTTGCTGGCGCGCAAGGCGGATCGAATTCTCACGGCATGTCCGCAGGATGAGGAAGATCTGCTGAACCATTACGGTGCGCACCCCTCACGATTTGTGATGGTTCCGTGTGGGTTTGATCCCACCGAAATGCGCCGAGTCAATAAGCTCTGGGCGCGCTGGAGTCTGAGGCTGCCGCTACACGAGTTCATTGCCGTGCAGGTGGGGCGAATGGTCCCGCGCAAAGGGGTGGACAACGCCATCCGGGGATTCGCCCGGTTCCGCAAACAGAGCGGCGCCCGAGCCCGCCTTCTCGTGGTGGGCGGCGAATCCTGCTCTCCCGATCCCGCGCTTACCCCGGAAATCGGCCGCCTCCAGGAAGTGGCGCGCGAGGAGGAAGCGGATAACAGCGTGATCTTTACCGGCAGGCGCTCCCGCGAGGCCCTCCGCTATTACTACAGCGCGGCGGATGTGTTTATCACCACGCCCTGGTATGAGCCCTTTGGCATTACACCGCTTGAGGCGATGGCGTGCGGCGCCGTAGTTGTGGCCTCCGATGTCGGAGGCCTGAAGTACACAGTGCGCCATGGAGAGACCGGTTATCTCGTCCCGCCGCATCATCCGAATGCGCTGGCCGAGAGGCTGGCCTTTCTGTGGCGATACCCACGCCGGCGCAGGAAGCTGGCCGAGGCAGGGGAGCAGCGCGTTTACGAGCACTTCCGCTGGGACCAGATAGCGCGGTCGCTGGAAGCTGTATACGGAGATGTCGCGCATCCTCGCGCCCTGAGAACAGAAAAAGAGAACATTATCTACACCAATAAAACAGCGGTATCACCCGTTGGATGATTATGAAGACATTTAATGGACATATTGCCCTCATCACAGGCGGCGCCGGAGGACTGGGGAGCGCGCTTAGCCGCATCCTGGCAGAAAATCAATTTCACGTCATTGTGGCGGATGTAAGAAAAGAATCAGTTGATAAGCTCGTTGCGGAAATAAACTCTAATGGACATAAAGCAAGCGGCTTGATTATAGATCTTACCAATGCTGCAGAGCTTGACAATGCTATTGCTTCCATATACGAGGATTTCAGACGCCTGGACGTGTTGATCAACAATGCCGGCATAGATCTCACTGTATCTGTTGAGGAAATGCCAATCGAGCAGTGGGACCGCATCATGGCGGTTAATCTGCGGGCTCCGTTCATTCTCTCCCGGGCTGTCTTCCCGCTCATGCGCAAGGAGCAGCAGGGGGGCGACATCATCAACATCATCTCCACGGCGGCGCTCAGGGCGTGGCCCAACGCATCTGCCTATCACGCAAGCAAGTGGGGCTTTCTGGGCTTTAGTCACGCGTTACATACGGAGGGGCGTAAGTACGGCATTAGGGTAACGGCGGTAATCGCGGGAGGGATGCAGACGCCCTTCCTCACCGATCGCTTTCCGGACATTGATCTGACGACTTTGCAGGATCCAGCCAATGTTGCGCAAACCATCCTTCATATACTTCATACGCCCCAGGGCAGCGTCGTACCTGAAATTAAAATTCTGCCTATGAAGGAGACGTCCTGGCCGTGAAGATTCTACCTAAACATCAAGACATCAAAGCGGTATTCCTGGATAAGGATGGAACGCTCGTGGAAGATGTTCCCTACAATGTAGATATCCGCCAGGTGCGATTTGCAGAAGGCGCTATTGAAGGCATGACTCTGCTTCAAGATGCAGGTTTCAGGCTCTTTGTCATCAGTAATCAGTCCGGAATCGCCCTGAATTACTTTAGCGAGAGCGATTTCCGCCCTATGCGGCAATACATCTGCGACTCGCTCGATAGTTTCGGTATCCGACTCAGCGGCTTCTATTACTGCCCGCATCACCCCTCCGGCAGCCGCGCGGAGTATGCCACCGTTTGCCCCTGTAGAAAACCCGCCCCGGGGATGCTGCTGCGAGCTGCGGAGGAGCATAGCATCGACCTGCACAACTCATGGATGATCGGCGATATTCTGCATGACGTGGAGGCAGGCAACCGCGCCGGATGCCGCACTGTGCTGTTGGATGTGGGCGGCGAAACGGAGTGGCTTCCTGGTGCATTTCGAACGCCGGACTACGCGGTGACTTCGCTCTCCGAGGCGGTCAGGAAGATCATCGCGGCGCCAGGCCAAGTTCCGGTGCCTGCGCCCTGCAATCTGGTCAAAAAGGCGGGAGTGCTCGCCGCAACTGCAGGAAGGCTCGCCCTGTGATCAGTATCCGGAAATCAGAGCCGGCGTACTCGCGCCGCGTGGCCGAGTGGAAAGCTGCCCGCCGCATCCTCTGCGTGCGCCTCGACGCCATGGGTGATGTGCTCATGACGTCGCCGGCAATGGAGGCCCTCATGTACGGCGGCGAGCCCGGCAGGCCCCGCCACATCACCCTGCTTACCTCCCCCAGCGGGGCCGAGGCCGGCAAGCTTTTGCCCTGTGTGGCCGACATCATCACGGCCGAAGTGCCGTGGGTGAAATCGGGTGCATCCAGGGAAGACGGCCAGTTCATCACCAGCCTGGCCAACACCCTGCGGGAACGGCGTTTTGACGCGGCGGTCATTTTCACGGTCTACTCGCAAAATCCGCTGCCCGCCGCCATCCTGTGCATGCTGGCCGATATCCCGTTGGGCCTGGCCCATTGCCGGGAGAATCCCTATCAGCTCCTCAGTGACTGGATTCCGGAGCCGGAACCGGACCGCATCCTCAGACACGAAGTCAGGCGGCAACTCGATCTCGTTCAGTTCGTTGCGGGACGTCCATTTCCATCGCAGACCATGCACGTCGATATACCTGTCGCCTCCCAGCGGCACGTGAGCCGGTTGCTACGGTCCCTGGGTATCGCCGGGGGTAAGTGGATTGTGATGCACCCCGGAGCAACTGCCGCCTCCCGGCGCTATCCTCCGTCCTCGTACGCCTCCGTGGCGCGCCAGCTTCATAAGGAGACCGGCTGCATCACAGTCTTCACGGGGGGAGCGGAGGAGCGAGGGCTTATCAAGCAGATCGAGGCCGAAGCGGGGGTGCCATTTGTCTCAATGGCGGGGCACCTTTCATTGTCCGAGCTTGCGGCCCTGATCCAGGCCGCCCCGTTGGTCATATGCAATAACACCGGACCTTCGCACCTGGCTGCCGCCGTGGGTACTCCCGTGGTGTGCCTTTATGCATTAACGAATCTTCAGCACATGCCGTGGATGGTGCAAAGCAGAATACTTTATCACGATGTCCCGTGTCGCAACTGTTACAGCAGCACGTGCAAGGAAGAGCATCATCATTGCCTCACTAAAGTATTGCCGGCGGATGTTGTAAAAGCCGCGCTGGAACTGCTTGGTCAAAAGAAAAGTAATAACCACAACGCAAACATAACATTAACGCAGGAGACCTTACTTCATGTACACTCTGGGAATTAATGCGGCATTCCATGATCCCGCGGCATGTCTGGTACACGACGGTCATATCGTAGCGGCGGCGGAGGACGAGCGCTTTACGCACATCAAACACGGCAAGCGACCTACGCCCTTTACCGCGTATGAGCTTCCCTTTCATGCCATCGAATATTGCCTGCAGGAAGCAGACATTACGCTGAAGGATGTCGATCACATCGCCTATTCCTTCGATCCGTTTCTGCTCCTCGGCGACTACTCGCGCAATGCTGAAATCACGCTTCCGCTGGAGCCAAGCGCGCATCCCATTCCCGAGCAATGGCTTGGCGCCTGGGATCCGCTGTTCCTATCCTCCATCGTCAATGCTCCGCGGCATCTTTCGGGGGGCATCCCGCACCATCTCGGCAAGCGGCTCAGGGGCATCAGGTTCAACGGTCCGTTCAAGTGGCACTTTGTGCCGCACCACGTCGCCCACGCGGCCAGTGCGTACTATCCGTCGCCGTTTAGGGAAGCCGCGGTACTGTGCCTGGACGGGCGCGGCGAACTGGCATGCACAAGCTACGGCGAAGGCACAGGCGACGAACTCAACATGTTCCGGGATGTCCGCCTGCCGCATTCGCTTGGCCTTGTTTATGAGGACATTACGCGCCACCTGGGCTTCCTGCATTCGTCCGACGAATACAAGGTGATGGCGCTCGCCTCCTCCGGCAAGCCAGTCTATCGCAAGCAGTTTGAGGAGCGCATTCAGCTGGGCAAAAAGGGCAAATACACCATCGCGCCCCTGCAACTGGATGAATGGTTTGGCCCGGCACGCGAGCGTGGCGGCCCGCTGGAGCAAAAGCACTTTGATCTCGCGCACTCGCTGCAAAAGGTGCTGGAGGTCACCGTGCTGGAGCTTATCCGGTGGCTCAAATCGGAAGTGCCCTCCGACAACCTTTGCATGGCGGGCGGCGTGGCGCTCAACTGCGTGATGAACAGTTACCTGCGCGACAATGGTCCGTTCCACAATATCTGGGTCCAGCCCGCCGCGGGCGACGCGGGCACAGCACTTGGTGCGGCTCTGTGGATTGACCGGCGAGAACGGATTGTCTCGTCCGGTGACTCCGCCGCCCCGGTCGCTGCTGTCCGCACCGGAGTAAATCCCTCCATCATGCACCACGCCCTTCTTGGCCCGGCCTACGGCAATGAGGAGATCGAAGAGTTCCTCAAGTGGTCCAAGCTGCGTTACCGCCGCATGAATAACGTGGCGGAGGAGACGGCCGAGTTGCTGGAGCAGGACAAGGTAATAGGCTGGTTTCAGGGGCGCATGGAGTTCGGCCCCCGAGCCCTGGGAGCGCGCTCCATCCTGGCTTCGCCTATCCACGCCGAAATGCAGTCGCGCCTCAACGAGATCAAGGATCGCGAAGACTTCCGCCCTGTCGCCCCGGCCGTTATTGAGGAAGAAGCGTCGCAGTGGTTTGCCAACGCCGGCCGCTCGCCGTTCATGCTCTTCGTCAACGATGTGCTTCCCTACAAAGCGGATACCATCCCCGCGGTGCGCCACATCGACGGAACGGCGCGCATCCAGACGGTGAACCGGGATCAGCACCCCCGCTACTACGACCTGCTGCGCGCTTTTCAGAAGCGCACCGGCGTTCCCGTGCTGGTCAACACCTCATTCAACACCCGGGGCGAGCCGATCGTGTGCACGCCGCGCGACGCCGTGGAGTGCTTCTGGACGTCGCCGCTGGATGCGCTGATCATCGGCGACTTTTGCCTGGAGAAGATATAGCGCAGCTCCAAAGAGGGCAAATCCACGGGCTACATACATATTGAAACTGACCACATTTACGGCCATGGAAATCTCCGTAGTCATTCCCACATACCGGCGTCCGGCCCTGCTGCAGCGCTGCCTCGAGGCGCTGGCTCTCCAAAGCATGGACGTGGCGGAGTACGAGATCGTTGTGGTGGATGACGCCGCTTGCGATCAGGCACGCTGCCACATTGAAGCGTGGGCCCATCGTCCGGGAAGTCCACCGATCCGCTACTTCGCAACGGCCGGCAGGCGCGGCCCGGCCACCGCACGCAACATAGGCTGGAGCGCGGCCCAGGGGAAAATAATCGCGTTCACTGACGACGATACCGTTCCGGATACGGAATGGCTGTGCGAAGGCATCGCCGCCTTCGACTCTGCCCCAGAAGCCCTGGCGGCAAGCGGCCGCGTTGTGGTGCCTCTGCCGCCGGACCCCACCGACTACGAACGCAACGAATCCAACCTGGAGACTGCGGAATTCGTCACCGCCAACTGCTTCGTCCGTCGCGATGTACTGAAAACGCTCGGCGGCTTTGACGAGCGATTCCGTGCGGCGTGGAGGGAAGACAGCGATCTTCACTTCCGCCTTCTGGCGTACGCCGCTCAACACGGCGGCACCGTTATCGCCGCCCGCCGGGCAGTCGTGCTCCACCCTGTCCGCCCGGCTTCCTGGGGAGTAAGCCTGTGGCAGCAAAGCAAGGCTCAATACAACGCGCTCCTCTACAAGCTACACCCGGTATTTTATCAGCAGCGCATTCAGAAATCTCCACCATTGCTCTATTACTTAATAGTCGCTACTGCTTCTACAGCTTTCCTGTTTTTCACTCTTGCATTATATAGCTTATCCATTACCTTTATTTTATTATCGACAGCACTTGTGTTCTGTTTTTGCGCTAACCGTCTCCGCAATACTTCACGAAACATTTCTCACATCGCGGAGATGCTGGTTACATCTGCATTAATACCGTTTCTTTCTGTTTTCTGGCGGCTCTATGGCGCTGCAAGTCATCGAGTCATTTTCTTCTAATACTAGCGGGTTCAGGTCCGCCACGAGCTGACGGCCGCGTCTCCACGATACTCATGGTGTCGCAGGGAATTCCAGTGCATCGGCCCGACCTGGTGGGCTGCCTCATCACTGATCCGAGTCATTCGTGGCGACTGAGCTGCGTGCGCGTCTGGTAGCTGATCTGATCGTTCAGTCCCGCGACAGGCATCTGAAGGAGAATGTGATACGCCAGGCGATGGTGGTTTCATGAAGACGCTACGATAATCCGCTCGCCGAGAGGACACATCCAAAGAAGGGGAATTCAACAAGTCGCTTCGAGTGATGGGCTGCACGACGGGAATGCATTCACATCTTAATGCGATCTAAAAAACATTTGACTCACATGTCCAAACAGCCAACATCCTTACCCATCGGATTACTTTCTCAGTGTAAACTTTAAAGCGACACAGATCGATTTCTGAAAAATCAGATGGAAATTTTATAAGGGTAACATTGTGATCCCAGAAGGATAATCACTGGATCTACATTCTACAATAGCCTCCTTATTGCATATCTGAATCTGACTTTCCACAATAATTGGACTCCAGGCGAAATATACCTTTAAATCTAGATTCCGCCATGCCATCCAACCGCGTTACTCTTAGAGCCGTTGCGGCAGCCGCAGGCGTGCACTTCTCCACAGCCTCCCTTGCATTGAGTGACAGTCCTAAGCTGCCTAAGGCTACGCGTGAACGCATCCAGGCAATCGCCACGGAACTGGGCTATAAGCAAGATGCTGCGCTGGCAGCCCTCAATGCGTACCGCAAAGTAAAGCAGAATGCGACATTCCAGGCTACATTAGCAATAGTGACGAATCATCCTAAGCCTGACGGCTGGAGAGTCTACGTTACTGGAGCGGAATCGTATACGGGCATGCAGTCACAGGCGAGCAAGCTTGGATATAATCTGGAAGAGTTCTCCGTTGCTAATGGAGAGACTGATTTTCGAGTTCTCAACCGCACTCTGACTGCCCGAAACATCTCCGGGATTATCGCAGTGCCCATGTTGCAGCCGCATGCCCGCATTGAACTGGACTGGCACAAATTTTCCGCGATTGCTCTGGGTTTCTCAATGGATTATCCGTCCTTGCATCGAGTGGCTTCCGCCCATCTGCGCAATACAGAGCGTTGTATGAATCACTTGTACAAGCTGGGCTATAGACGCGTCGGCCTGGCCATGCTGCGACAAGTCCACGAAAGAGTCGCCCGCCTTCATGGGGCGGGCTACGATACGACCATTCGCCTTTACCCCGAGATGGCTCGGATCCCTTTTTTTACGCCCAGTGATTACGATCGAGAGTACACGCCCGAGGCACTGGCTTCGTGGATTCGCAGATATCGAATCGATGCCGTGATGACATCGCATCAGGGCGATCTGCTTAACTTTCTTCCAAAGGCGGGAATTCGCATACCTGAAGACATCGGAGTCATTAACCTGGCGGCGGCGGGCACCGGCATCGCAGAGACGGGGATACATGAAAGTAACGAGCAGATCGGGCGAACTGCCATTAACTTGCTGGTGGGCATGCTCCATCGCGATGAACGGGGCGTGCCGCGGACGCCTATCCAGACTTTGGTGGACGGTGACTGGGTGGAAGGGAACACGTTGCGGGAGCAAGTTGCTGCTTCAAAAAAGGCGAAAGCCAAAGGGGAAAACGTCGATGTAAAATAGTGGCGACGCCTGACGCCAGCTGTCATTCAATGCTTTGAATGACAGAACTCTCGCGACGATGTGTGCAATCGGTACATTTAACTTATCTGTACAACTTCATTCTCTCCGCTGCGCACATGAATAATCGCCTTCCATACTCCCCACGAGGAGCGCACGCTATCCGGCACAGGTGCGCGTTCACTCTCGTCGAGCTGCTGTCCGTGCTGGCCATCACTTCGGTTCTGGCAACCCTTTCCGTTTCCGCTATTTCCGGTATGAGCCGGGGGAGCGCATTGCGCTCCGGCGGCCAGAGGATTGCGACGCTGGTGACCCTTGCCCGGTCTGAAGCTGTCGCTCGAAACACGCTGATGCGTTTCTGCGTGGCAAGTAACTTCCCCGGTGATAGTTTGCCCCGACGCATCAGCGTCTGGGCATATGAGAATCGCGCTCTGCCTGCAAGTAATCCAGCGGCCTGGACTCAGGTAACCATGTGGGAAAATGTCTCGGATCGTGTGTTAGTTCAGACGAATGTGACGAAGACTGCGTTGCCTGGAACGTATTTGTTTAGTGCCGGGTGCACGCAGACTGTTACGGTGCAGGGCTCGACAGTTGAGATGCACTATATTCAGTTTGGCCCCACGGGCTCATTGGAGATGCCTTCGCAGCCCAACTCACCGCTGCGTGTCCGCCTCTCGGACGGCTCAGCGCATAACTGGCTTGATATTTCCGTGGACAGACTGACGGGGAGGGCTCGGGTCAACGACTCGGGCGATTCCCTGTGAAAAGACTGAGATGGCGGATACAGGTCGTGCGGGGATTCTCTCTTGCGGAAGTTGTGCTGGCTCTGGGCGTTGTATCGTTTTGCCTGCTGGCGGTTATCGGACTTCTTGCGGTTGGAATCCATGCATCGCGGGAATCGATCGACGATAACCGTGCGGGTATGATCGCCCAGGACGCGGTGAGCCGAGTCAGTGCGGCGCTCTTCGCTGAAAATCCATCGCTACCCTACACTGGCACTTATTTTTATGACCAGGAAGGTTTGATTGCCGACGATGTGACCAAACAGCGCTGGCAGGCGGACATCACGGTTCGGCCCATGTCATCCGCCGAATATGCGCGGCTGAATACTACGGAAATACAACTTGTGTGCGCCTCCGTGGAGATTCGCTGGCCGATTGTACACGGACTTTCAACCCCTCCTCCCGCTCAACGCACTGCCAGGTTTACTCTGTATTTGCCGGCCTCGTGGTAAGCACTCCCGAAGGTTGCGTTATTGCTCCATGGGCAGCTCCATGGGTAACCCAAATTCTCTTTCCTGGCGCTATGAAATCCATTTGGCTCCCCAAGTACAGCCGTGTCCAGACCGTTGCGTTTACTCTCATCGAAGTTATGGTGGGTTGCGCCGTATCGGCAGTGCTTATTCTCATCTTGTCGCAAGTCGTGAACGTTGCGGGCAATTCATGGGTTGACAGCCAGAAGAAAGTGGAGGCTTCGCAAAATGGACGAGCTCTCTTGGGAATGATCAGTCGCGAACTCTCCTCGGCGGTTATTGGCCCGAGCTGGCAGTTTGTTCAAAATCCCACTTTTCCCTCCGATCTGGACACCGCGCTTGCTCCGGAGACGGACAGCTTGTTCTGGCAGTCGCGGACAGATGCGACCGCAAAGGGCGATGTCCAGGTTATCGGTTATTACGTGGTGAGGGATGACGCCAGGCGCCTGTTTCAGCTCCGGCGACTCTACCTTACGCCAACGGATGGGCGGTATCCCGCAACGTTTAATCCCTCAGGCAAAACGCGTACGTCCGCGTCTGCAGCCCCTTGGGTGGCGGCATTGGGTAACAGCGCATTTGACATCTCTATCTCCGGAGCCAATACGTCCGTGGTGGCGGATGGAATCATCGGATTTTGGGTGCGGTGCCTTGATGCGGCAGGCCATCCCATTCCCTGGTGGCACGCTTCTGTGGCGGCCAGTGGATCAGACAAGATAAAGTACAACTCTGCGGCAACATTTCAGGCAGGCAGATACAGCACGGATCCGTCCGATTCTGCGTTCACCTACCTGCGGGACACCGGCTCGATGCCGCGTGGCGACGCTTTGCCGACCTATATAGAAGTTACGGCCGTGATCGTGGATTACGCAACGCTGCGGGGAAGGCTGCCGATCCCACAGCCTCCCTCACTTAACACCCCGGATGAATTGCCTGCAAAGCTCGAAGAGTTTCAGCAAAGCCTTATCGCCGGAGGCATCAAATCGGCGCGCGTCTTCTCCACACGCCTTAAGCTCACCAAATGATCGCTATGAAACGTAAATCAGGCGCAACACGCAACGGTTTCACCCTCGTTCTTGTCCTGTGCTTTCTTGTTATCGTGACGGCGGTTGTGGTTGGGTTTACCGCCACTATGAGGATTGAGCGAAAGGTCTCGCGAGCCATGCTCAACTCCCAGCGTGCAGAGTTTGTAGCCGCAAGCGCGATGAATCACGCCATGGCCTTGCTGCAGAAAAATATACCTGAGCCGATTGCGCCGGGAAAATCCACGGCCAATCCCACGAACTGGATCGTTAATCCCGGGTTGCTCACGCTGGTCAGTGGCGCGAATAATGCATCGGTTACCGAGATACCATTAAGTTCAAATCCGACAGCGGGGTACATAAGCACCTCCACCGATGCCAATTTGAATGCGCCGGTTTTCGACGGTGCCTACCCGATTACGGGTACCAGCGACAGCTTTCGCGTTGCATGGGTTAATATGCTGGAGGATCCCTCGAGACCGGCAGCAAAGGATAACCAGGTTGTGGGTCGCTACGCCTTCTGGATGGATGACGAAAACGCCAAAGTGAATCTTAACACAGCATACACGAAACCGACTCTTGATTTTACCAAAGCCACCCCGGGAACCATCAGTTACGCAGGTGCGCAGTTTCCGCTCGGCCATCCGGCGGCGATCGATCTGAAGCCGTTTGGAATAACTCCCACAGCGGTTGCTTCGTCTATCAATACGAAAGGACCTTTCAGCACACTCTTGAGCGCGGCGCCGCTCGTTGGCGAAACTACCCTTGCCTCCCATAAGTTCAGCCTCACTACCTTTAACCGCGACCCGGAGTTTAATGTCTTTGGCAAATCCCGCACCTTTCTGCTTTACCGGCTTTTGGCCGGGGGCGGAGCCGGTCTGGGACGTTTCGGGAACACAGCAATACCGTTCGATCTCGGCACATGGTATCCCGGCTTTCAATACGAATGGGATAAGGACGGAATGGTCTACTTCCACGCTGACGAATGGGGCGCCACCGTACTGCCGGATAACCGCGATGCATCGTCAGGCTATGCCCTGGCCGAGATGCTCACCGGTCATCTCAGCCGGCGCGACTGGCCGGGGATGCCCGCCCGAAGTTTTGTGGATAAGTGGGGAGGCAATGCTTTGGCGCTGAGAGAAGCGGATCAGGTCGCGTGGAACATCATTGCTTTTGGCGTATTCGCGGGACGTTATCTGTACGATACTTCGGGCTCGGACGCCGTCGATGTGCCTACAGCTTTTCAATCGGCGCGCTTTGTCGCACCGCCGGCCGGGCTGCCAGGCTTTAACGGGTCCACCAGGATGGTGAACAAGTGCTTTATGCTGGGACCACTAAGCGGAAAGGCCATTCTCCCCAATTTGCCCATGCCAAAGGTGAATGAGATTGGTTTCAATGCCGAGCTGATTGCCACAAATCCCGTCGTACCCGGCAAATACAATTTGCGGATCACACCCCGGGTTGAGTTTTGGAATCCTCCCGGATATCCCCGGTATGATCACACCGGCAATTTGTATGATTTCGGTGTCAGACTGACCTATTTTCGCTGCGAAGCTACCGATGGCTCCGCTACCGCTGTACAGGAAGCTCGCCGCGATGTAGGTATAGGAACCTCGAATTCGGCTCTCACTCCAGCCCCGGCGTTCGGCGTGGACGTGACCACATCCTCCATAGCGCCCGACCAGTATCTGGATCTGACCAGCACGGTTGGCGCGATCATCCGCAACCAGACGGGCCAGACGTCTTTAAGCGTGTCGCAAACATCACCCTCCGGGGCAAACGCGGCCACCGCTTTCTCTGGTCCGGTCACCGTCAAGATACGTCTCCGCTTTTATGTTGGCTTTACCACCATAGGTACTGCGGTTCCGCTTCAGGCGGGGCCCGTGTGGGACAAAACCAATGATACTGCGGCGGCATTGCAGCCACCCCCGGACGATCCCAAAGACTACCTTGAGCTGCAGTTTCGCGTGAGTCCGGGCAGTCCCGCGCAGGTAAGTATCGAGGTGCCGGACCCGCGGCTCAGCGGCTTATCCAGAAGCTGGGTTACGGCCGAGCCGGTCAATGGCCCGCCCTCGGCCATAGAGACCTCAGGCAACACGTTTGGTGGTGCAAATGCCAGTACACCGACGGCCCTGCTTGTAACAAAAGACATTGCCTACATCGATTTCCTTACGTCCCACCTCGGCTCCATAAACACCCCTGTGGGAATGGTTTCTACGGTAGCGACCGGTATGCAGCGCAACATTCCGGGAGCCCACCTCCGGCTGCAGCCAAGCACCACAGCGGCGGAGCTGCCGGACTGGCTGTTGCTGGATTTGCTGGGCCCCACAATGACGTCAGCTCCCCTCAGCAAAGCCGGCGGAGGACAACCCATTCTCAGCACCATGAACAGCACGATGGGCAAGCTGAATCTGAACTCCGCCATCTTTCCACAGGGAGGTCAGTTTACCGCCCCCTCCCGGACATTGCCCCTCGAAGCCCTGTTCGCCGGACTCCCCAATGCTTCCACACTGGCGGCAAATGTGCGTAACAACGTCCGCAGCGGGCGGCAGTGGGGGCCGAACGGCAAATTCGCTTACCTGGGAGAGTTGTGCGAGATTGCCGGCGTGGCAGACAGCGGAGCTTCGGATTTTGAGAAGGAGAAAATCATCCGGCACCTTGCAAACATAGTAACCACAAAATCCAACGTATTCACGGTATGGGGCACGGCGCAAAGCATTCGCAAAGTACCAAAAAATACGAGCTTTGGTATCTACGAAACCGGTGACGTGATCTCCGGAGAACGCCGCTTTCGCGCTGTAGTGGAACGTTATGTGTGGCCCGGTGCAGATGGGATCCCTGGTTATGGAGAAACGAATACAGCAACCGGCCTCTATGCTCCTAGCGCAATAGCAGATTCCAACGTAGCTTTGCCCGGCGGTGTCCCCAAAGCATATGCCAATGCGGCGCAATGGGATAAGCTCGACGGCCCTGATGCTCCAACTTACAAACCATCCTCGGGATGGAGCAGCAACCCAAGGTACCAGAAGACAGTGCTAAGGCGCGCGCTTAACCCCGTGGGTGCGCATATGCGCTACCGCATTGTCGAGTTCGAATACCTTAACTAAGGAGTACCACTGTCATGAAGATGAAAGTTCCCTGTCCTGCTTACAGCTTCTGGTATATGTGGATGCTGGCATACATCATGACGGGTTTGATCTGTATTACCATTCATCCGGCGGCACACGCGGCTCCACCGCAGTTGTTGGTGCTCCCTGAGTCACCGCAGAAGCTGTTAAAGTTCTTTCCTCCCGGTCCATCGGGATGGGAACTCAGGAAGTCCCAGGCCAACAACCTCTTCTCGGGCAATCTTATAGCTATTGCCAAACGTGAGTACGCCAGGCCCAAGTCTTCCTCCACAAACGCTCAGGCGGGCGCTGACAGGATGCTTAGGATACAGCTCACCGACACAGGGCGCGCGGCCGAGCGCATCGCGATATTTGAGACATCCGAAGCAGAACGGGACGCCTCAAAATCGCTTGCGGGATTTCCAGCCATGCGCGTACAGGAAAGCGGCAGGGTGACGACGACAATACTTATCGCGCGGCGCTGGATCGTCACCTTCGAACTGCCTTCCGACGCAGAGAGTGAGGCGCAACCCTGGTTGATCAGCTGTGCCAAGGCCGTCGAGAAGGCCGCGGCAGAAGTCCCCGAGAAGGTGGCTCCCGTTAACGGCGAAATCACGTATCTTGCGGAGACTGTAGACGAGCTCCACCCTGCGCGCTCACGCTCGCACCAGGCCACCGTGGCAGGCGCCGTTGATTTTGGAGACAAGATCCTGCCCGCGCAGACGGCAACAGGGCGGGATTGAGCTTTTGCCTCGCATGAATCCTGCCCCAACCCTGAGCGAGGAGGGGCTTCAACCATTCAATGCTTTGAATGGCTGTGAAGTTGAGAGCACGTCCGGAAATCGGCATTTCAATTAAAACTCCATTAGCCGGGGATATTGGCCGGATGCCAGTGTAAGGGGCCAATGATCGTTGGCCTAAGGCCAACCCAGCAACGCCCGTGCGGGACGCTGAAACCGATTGTCATCATCAGGTGCCCACCCCGCCTTTTCAAGTACTTACCATGAAACTCCACTTCCTTTGCCTCATATTGCCGCTGACTGCGGTCCTCGGTACCTCCTCCCTGCATGGCGAACCGGAAAAAAGTCTGCTTCGCGATCCGTCCATGACTATTGTCGCCCCCGGCCCCAAAGGCCCAAAAGGCATGTGGGCAGGAGCGCCGGCAGGCAAAGGCACATTCCACTTCCGCAAAGAAGGAGACGACCTTGTTTGCCGCGCAACTTCCGATGGCGTGGCGCGCCTGCAGGTGGGCGTTGCGATCCAGTTTGATCCTGCAAATCCCCCTGTACCAGCGGGTACCCTTCTGAGAGCCTCCGTATGGGTACGAGGAAACGTCAAGCTGCTTGGTGAAGGGGGCCAGGGGCCTGCGGTTCAAGTCATTGTGGAAGGCGTTGCCAAAGGGGTAAGCGAATGGCTCGCTCCCAGCCGAAAGCCCGATGGCAAGGGCCGACCCCAGGACGTCATACCAACGACCGGTGAAGTTCCATGGACGTACCTGGAATCCGTCTTTGCGATGCCCGCAAATACTCAGAAGATATCCATGCTGATGTATCTGATGAATTCAGACGGCGAACTGGAGTGGAAAAATCCTTCCCTGACCGTGGCGGAAAACTCCCCCGCTATAACAGCTACGTTCCCTGACCGCTTTCAAACCCTGGCCGAAGTGAACGCCGAGCGCGCCCCGCAGGAACTGGCAAACTACAACAAGCGTTGGAGTGAGATTAAGGCAAAGGTTCAAGTGCCCTCCGCGGATAGTCTTTACACTCCCCATTCGAAACTTACCGGGCCACACCCGCGCTATCTGTTCGCCGGCACTCCGCTCGCCGAGATGAAAAGACGGTATCAGGATGCCGCATTCCAGCCGTATGTGAGCAGACTTCGGGCTCAGGTGGAAACCATTATTGCCGAGCCTGTTCCCGGAAAGCCCAATCTGGACGCGGAGGATCCGTTGCGCCCCTATGCGGAAAAACTTGCTCCACTGGCACTTGTTGTAAAGCTGGAACCAAACGAGACCCTTAGAGCAAAAGCACGTACTGTGCTCAACAAATGGATTGATGCCACCATCGAATGGGGGTTGCCCCTGCGCGACCTCCCCCTGTCGCAGCAGATTTTTGGTCTTTGTGCGGTCTACGACTGGCTCTACGATGATCTGACTTCGGAGGAGCGGTCAAAGATTCGTAAAGCTATCATTGACCGAGCCCGGTGGATGCGCGATCCCATCAATTCCAGCGCCGCCATGTGGCGCGGAACCCAGCACTCTGCAAACCATAACTGGTTTAACTATAGCGCGCTGGCCTGCGCCGCATCGGTACTCTGGGGTGAAACCGACTCGCCACTGGAGCCATCTGAACCGAAGACGTGGATGGACGAGGCGATGGAAAATTTCTATGTGGTGGAAGCCATCCAGCCCAAAGACGGGGGAGCCATGGAGGGCTTCCTCTACCAGGATTACGGCCTGCGTCCCTATTTTGACTTCGCCGTGCTGGCCGAGCAACTTACCGACGGCCCCCGATCCTTTGTAGATACCGCCTCAGTGCGTAGTCTCAGCTCGCGTGTCCACGCTTTGCTTCCCGGAAATCGCGGTTTCTTCACCTATGGCGATTCGGAGCCAAAGATGTTTTCGAGCGGCGCCCAGTTCCGCTACATCGCTTCCCGGCTTAAGGATAGCCGCGCCCAACTGCTTGCGGGAATCATGGAAAAGAACTACGAGCCTCAGGCGGGCATCGAAATAGGGGCAGGCAACTGGCGCACTATTTTCTGGCTCGATAACAATGTGGCGACCGCAATCCAGTCAGACCTTCCTTTGCAGAATGACCAGACTGATATCGGCATCTTCACAGCACGTAGCAGCTGGGCACCGGACGCAAGCTTCTTTGGCCTGCGTTGCGGCCCAGCCACGGGCCATACCGCCAGCACGCTCATGGGCAACGGCTACACCAATGGCCATGGCGCACCGGATCAGGGGAACTTCACCTTTTACTATGGCGAAGCAAATGTCATTCCCGGCTCCAACTATGCACGTACCAAGCTTTCGCGTCATCACAATCTCGTGGCCTTCGAGGGCCGCGATAAGCAGCAAAATCAACTTGTGGATCAATTAGGCGGGGGGCAAGCCTGGTTCGGCATGGGCAACACCTATAGCAAGATCAAAAGGCACGCTGCAGTAACCAACGTTATGCATCACCCCGCATGGCATAGCTACATGTGCGATCTTGGCGGCGTCTACCTTTTGCAGGATAGCAGAGAGCCCGCCCAAAGCTTCTATCCCACCTACCTTCGCAGCATCACTTACCTTACCACCGGAGCCGTAGTTATCGTGGATAAAATAGAATGCCCACAACCACGAACATTTCACTTTCGCTTGCTGACAGCGGCGCAGGATATGACATCGGAAGGCAACGACTTTGCGTTTACCGTAAAAGGCGTGCCCGGCAAAATTCTCAACCTGTCCAAACAGCAGTTTGAAAGCTCCGTAAAGAAAGAGGAAAATTATGTCTGGCGCGACGGGAAACGAGATGTCGCCATCCTGACAGCAAGAGACCAGACAAAAGCGATCTTCGTCACTGTGCTTGCCATGAACGGCGCTGAAAAGAATCTGTCCGTTCAGGCGGATGAAAAGGAAATCATTATCTCTGGAGTTAGCGGAAAGGAGACGCCAGTCTCCATACAATGGAAGCCTGTCGATGATGGCGTTCCCTCGTACCCAAAACCTCAGTGATCAGATGAATAGCTCTCCGCCTTGTTGGCTGACGGCTCTTGATCCCAGGTTTTGATGATCATTCCGACGCGAGGGTTGGTCGCAAAACGCTCACGGTGCGTGGCGTAAAAATTCCAGTAAAGGAAATTCAAGGGCCTGTTGCCTCAAAAGTTTTGACACCGAAGGAAGCGGTGAGGAGGGGTGAAGAAGAAGGAAGTTGACTCAAAAAGGGTGACACCGTCACAAGGAGACGATGTCGATGAGTTTAGGAGTACGAGAAGAGTTGTTGCCGCGGATGTGCCAGCGTTACGTGGGGCGTGGGAAAGAGGGAAAGAGTCGCTTGCTTGACGAGTTGTGCGAGTAGTTTGGGTATAGCCGCAAGCATGCGATCAAGATGATGAGCGGGAATGTGGGTTGGGAGGAGAGACGTCCGTGAAGAAGGGTCGGCCGTCGCGCTACGGGGCGGACGTGGTGGAGGTGTACGAGCGGCTGTGGCGCTTTGCGGAGCAGGCGTGCGGGAAGCGTCTGGTGGCGCTGCGGGAGCTATGGCTGCCGCATTATCAGAAGCATTACGGCAAGCTTTCGGCGGAGTTGCGGCGCAAGGTGCTGGCGTTCAGCGCGGCGCAGATCGACCGGCTTTTGGCACCGTACAAGGCCTCGTCGGGGGCGCGTGGCAAGTGCGGAACGCGTCCGGGAGGTTTGCTTAATCGCCGATACACGACGCCTGCCCTACACGGAGTCTGTCATCACGGAATCCATGCGGCTGTACTCACTGGAACCCATGGCGCTCGATGGATTTGAGGATATTACCGGCCCTTTTGCCAATGCATGCACCGCCGAGCCGGTAGACCTGAAAACGTATGCTACGGAGAAGTGCCCGGCGCCCGTAACGGACGCGTTGCCCGACTAAGCTAGCCCGGCGCCTGTCCCGACAGAAGGTCGCCTGCGCAAGGGTTAAAAGCGATTCTGGTTCACCATCTCGCGGAACATGCCGGGTCTGGAGCTGAGTTCCTTGAAAGTGCCATCCTGAATGATGCTGCCGTTATCGATAACGAGGATGCGGTCGCAGTCTTTAATCGTAGTAAGGCGATGCGCCACGAATATCGCGGTACGGTTGCGGACCACGTGGTCCAGCGCTTCGCGCACCAACGCTTCGTTCACGCAATCCAGCGCGCTCGTTGCCTCGTCGAAGAGAAAGTAATCAGGCTGATTGAGCAGCGCGCGTGCAATCGCCAGGCGCTGCCGCTGCCCTCCGGAGAGACGGCATCCGCCCTCACCTATCACGGTATCGAGTTTCTGCGGCAGTTGCTCGATAAAGTCCCACATTTTGGCGGTTTGGCATACGGAACGAAGATCGGCTTCCGTGGCGCCCGGGCAAATTAGCAGCAGATTCTCCCGAATGGAAGCGTGGAAGAAGAAGGGATCCTGCGGGACAACACCGAACCTCCGTCGGATATCGCTGCTGCGGCACTCCCGGACGTTGTGATTACCCAGATAAACGGTGCCCGAACCCGCGTCATAGAGCCGCATCGCCAGCTTGGCCAGCGTACTCTTGCCCGCGCCGGAAGGTCCTACCAAAGCAACTCTCTGTCCGTAGGGGATCACCAAATCAATGTTGTGAAGAACAGGAGTATGATCGTAAGAAAAGCTGACATCCCGGAATGTTATATCTTCACGGGGCGAGGGAATTCTTATATTGTCTCGGGGATCGGGAGTGGAACTGACTGTATAGAGAAGTTCCAGCAGACGCTTTGCACTTACCTCTGCATTTGCTCTTCCTGTTCCTAAGCTAAAGAGGAGCCCTACGGGACCTTGTAAAGCAATATAGGCTCCCAGATACCCAAAGAATTCTCCCGCCGTTATCACCTGCTCCAGGTACCGCCAGGATGCCAGTACGATAACAAATACGAAGAAAATGCATCCGACCCCTTCATGAAACATATTGACATGATGCGTGCGAATATCCCGATCGTACGTCTTTAGTCGAAGCGCTTCTGCCTGTTCGTCGAACACTTCCGTCATACGATCTTCCACTGCATGCATTTTCATCTCACGGTTGCCGCGAAAGAGATCGGATACTTTACCCGTCACTTTCATTTCGACAGCCTGAAATTCCGATTGCAGTTTCTCCAGTTCCGAATGGGAAAGACGAATGACAAAGACAGTAGCGAAGACAAGGCTCACAAGGAGGATAGTCAGGCACCAGTCCCACATAAATATCCAGAGAGTACAGCATATAAAAGCACTGGCCGCATTAGGTACATTCATCATAAGGTTATGATAATAGCCTGAGATAATACCAATTGGAGAACCGAGCACATAGCTAAAAAGATCACCGCTCGAATGCTTTCCATGAAAGCCCATGCACAACTGGTTGATATGACGAAAGCAGCGGGACCGGAGATCCATAACTACGTTTTCCCTCACGGACGTAAAGACGCGATAGCTCAGGTACCAGCTCAGCATGCGCAGAATCGCAGCGAAAAAAAGCCAGATGCCGACCATGCCGGCAAGACACCACCAGCGGTCGGAAAGGGAAAGGCCTGGCACTGTCAGAATATCATCAACAATATACTTAGGCGCCAGAGTCTGAAACGCAACAGCAAGGCCCGGTAATACATTGAGCACAAGCACCAGCGCCAGCATGAATCGGTGTTTTACAACATAAGGACACACTAATGTCCAGAGCGCGCTTTCCGTTACAGCTGCGGTGCCGGAACGGATAGTCTCCTGCTTTTGAGACAATGAACGACCATCCAGCAAATTGAGATTAATGGCCTTACTCATAAGTTATGCCCGTTTATCCTGACAATATTCGATAATCGATATGAAATCCGATATGGTATTCCGACACCTGAAATCACGCCGTATCGAGGCAGATTCCGTGCCATTTTGAGAAGCGCTTAGCTTGCAAGGTCATCACATAACCGCAGGCTATCAGCTTCATAGTATGAGGCTATAGGGTGGAGTACTGGCTTCGTTGTTTCAAATGGCCTCTTATTCTGTTCTGTAAAATCATTATAACATCTTGCTATAGGATAAATGGTATTGAGCAGGTTTTACAATACTCTGCGGATTATAGTTATTGCAGTATGCATCTATGTCTTGCAGTTTGCACAACACCTGCACTCATTCTCCTCGCTAAAGCACATAAGTTCCCGCATCACCACGAGTTAATTCTTATAAAATAGCCTCATTTAGGTTTATTTGTAATATGGCATGATGTTAGCTTTATGCTTTTCCCGTGAACAATACTGTTTCTGCTAATGTCCTCTTCCCGACTTTCTTTATGGGAGGATTCGAGTGTTCCATGCAGCGGCTGGTGTCAGGGCGACGGATCGATATGATACGGGCCACCAGACACGATGTGCTCGTCCGTCAGGACTACCAAAGGCTTCTCGCTTTTGGCATACGTACCGTTCGCGAAGGCGTGCGGTGGCATCTTATTGAGCCCCAGCCGGGCGTTTTCGACTTCGACACGGTGCTTCCCACTATCCGGGCCGCGAAAGAGTTGGGCATAACCGTGATCTGGGACCTGTGCCATTATGGCTGGCCGGATGATATCGCGATTTTCAAGCCCGCATTTGTGGAGCGGTTTGCCCGGTTCTCAGCTGCCTTTGCGAGACTCTATGTGGAGGAGACCGGAAAAGCACCGTTTATCGCGCCCATCAATGAAATCTCGTACTTCGCGTGGGCCGGAGGCCATGTGGCTCAGTTTAATCCATGCAAAAGGAAGCGCGGCGACGAGCTTAAAACACAGCTTGTCCGCGCGGCGCTGGCCTGCATAAACGCGCTGTGGGAGGTCGATCGAAGTATCCGCATTGTGCACACGGATCCCATCATCAATGTGGTGGGCGAACCGGGAAGCAAACGGGCGCAGAACAGTGCCGAGGCCTATCGCAAGGCACAGTTTCAGGCATGGGATATGATTTCGGGGCGCCTTAAACCGGAACTGGGCGGACGGCCAGAGTATCTGGATATACTTGGCCTTAACTATTATCCGAACAATCAGTGGGTCGTCTGCAAGGAACGACCGGATAAGAAGAGGCATCTGCACATCTTTCATGGCCACCCTTTGTACCGTCCACTGCACCAGATGTTGATCGAAGTTTTTATGCGTTACAAGCGTCCCGTGTTTATCGCCGAAACCGGCACGGAAGGCGAGGCACGCCCCGCCTGGCTTCGATATGTGTGTGATGAAGTGGCGCTTGCTCTTGGAGAAGGAGTCCATTTGCATGGAATATGCCTCTATCCCATCGTCAACCACCCTGGGTGGACCAACAATCGCCACTGCCACAATGGTCTCTGGGATTACCCGCAGCCGCGCGGAATGCGCACCATTTTTCAGCCGCTGGCTAATGAACTCGCCCTGCAGATCCACCGGTTTTCCGCGTTGCCGGCTGCGCAGAAAGCCACGCACACTCTCCCTGAGACTTGTGCGACGTGATCCACCCGTAAAAAGTCAACCTCTCCGCCTCCATGAAAAGGGTCCGCATTGGCGAGCCCGATCCCCGTTTTGGCAGAATGCTGCTTGAGCAGTTTGGCGGAGCGAACGGAGAGCTTGCGGCGGCTATGCAATATTCCATTCAGGGGCTGAACTGTGAGGATCCGGGCCGGAAGGATCTCCTTATGGACATCGGCACCGAAGAACTGAGCCACCTCGAGATCGTCGGCACGCTCGCGAGGATGCATCTCAATCCCATGAAGAAGTGGCGCACTGCCGCGGAAGCGGATCCGCTTATCGCGATTGCGGGAGGCGGCGGAGTCGCTCTTCACAACTCGCAGGACAATCCCTGGACGGCCGACTACCTCAAAATCACGGGCGACCTGGCGGTGGATTTGCGGAGCAACATAGCGGCGGAAGCACGCGCCAAGATTGTGTACGAGCGCCTCATTAACTTCTGCGACGATCCGGGAACCAAGGACGCATTGCAGTTCCTCATGACACGGGAAATCACTCATATGAAGGCCTTTATGGTGGCCCTGGACACGATGGGAATGGACCCGCTTGATGTCGGCGCCATTCCTCCGACGCCGGAACTGGTGACAACATTCTTCAACGATTCCTCTGGCCAGGGCGATCTGGGAGAGGCTGACCTTCGCGGGCCGTGGAATGAAGACGGTGTCAAATACGTCGAATCTCCCGTGAAACCTATTGCCGAAGGCACGGCGGAGGAGGTCGCGAAGGAAATCACCCAATCGGTCAACAAGCGAGCCCGGAAATCAGCTTCCCGCCGGTAACCGTTTCCAGATCGAGCGCTTTGAGGCCAATGATCAGAGCTATTTGATCTAACTTCATTTCTGGCGCTTCGGATCTCCGGAGCGTCAGGAATAGTGCGCAGTCTATCAAATGGAGAGGATTCTGCTGCCTGAGGCGTTCCTCGCCACTTCTGTGGCTACTGCAATGTACAGTTGCAAGGCGGTGGAACGATTGTCTGCGAGCCAGGCGATGGCGCATTCTCTCTCCAGTTCGGGATCAAAAGCATGAAAAGAAACTCCGTTGTGACCCGGAGAGCTGAACTGCGCCGGGATCAGGGCAACGCCAAGGCTGGCTGATACGAACTGCAGGGCCGTTGCCAATTTGTCGGTCTTTTGCAGGTACTTAGGATCGAAGCCGTCTTTTTGGCATTGCTCAATGGTCCATTCAGAGGACACACCAATGGACTCGTCCGTAATGTCGATGAAGAAAAGATCGGACAAATCTTGCAGCCGGATTTTTGATTTGCGACTGAGCGGGTGATCGGACGGAATGGCGGCTACTATAGCTTCAGAGCATAACGGGCTGTAGTGGAGTTGAGGGTGGCGAGGTGGGCTTGAGCCGACATAGCCGATGTCCAGCGTTCGCCCTTCAAGCGCTTCGATTTGTTCCCATGCGGGCAGATCATGTAAATGAATGGCGATACCAGGGCAATGTTTTCGGAAGGCGTTTAAGGTGGCTGCCAGCAGTCCGTACGGCCGGTTAGCAATATAGCCGACTTTAAGATGAGGCTCATTCTGTCGCTTCATCTGCCGAACCGCCTCCGCGTTTCTTTCTGCCAGACTCAGGAGGTGCCGGGAATCACTCAGGAATCTGCGGCCGGGCTCGGTAAGGCTTACTCGATTGTGTGAACGGTCAAAGAGTTCAACACCCAGCTCGCTTTCAAGATTCTTTACTTGCCTGGTAAGGGAAGGCTGGGCGAGCTTCAGTTTCTGGGCAGCCTTCGTAAAACTTAACTCATCGGCAACCGCCACAAAATAACGTAGATGTCGCAGTTCCATGCTTCAAGCTACTCGATTACGGATCGTTGCATATACTTTTTTCAATAAGAGCGATAATAATTCCTGAACTCAATATCGTATGGTTAAACGTTCTGAAATAAGCATATCTTAGGCAATGACATGACGATGATGTATTAACTCGAATAAGGGATATCAGCTGCTCAAAAGCAGGTCCTTTCCTTTACGATACTTCCGCACCATCAAATGCGATAATGATCCGCGCATAGATAACTAGGGCGCAATCGATTTGTTGGAATGAGCCGGAAACCAAATCTCACGAGTTCATAGCGGAACAGTATGTAACGAAATCCTTCACTCTGTTCATTAGTACATCGGCAGCCAATGTTCTATGCGAGACGCATTCCAGATTCTCTTTGGATTGCACTAACATAGAGCTTCACTTTGAAGCAGCCGTGAATACCATGGCCATCCGGCAGAGACTCCAACGGCGCGGTGTTGATCGCGCCAAATCGCTGCTGCTTACTCGGCACGTTACCTGTTGGGAGCAGCAGGGGCCGTTGGATCGCTCAGTTGAAAAGGCGGGCCTTTCAGCCACGCATCAGCGCCGGGGGCGATTTCGCGTGTGGGGATATCGGCCCGATCCTTTTTCTTCTTCTCCGTGGACACTCCCAGAAGTTTGTCGCGCGCTTCAACCATTTTTTGATCGGCCTGGCCATCGGCCGTAAAGCCCATCATCAGTTGGGGAACTCCGAGGGGAAGTTTATCTCCTCTGTCGATCTGCCAGGTATGCCAGGTTTTTCCGTAAGTATTCACCAGCTTCTTCATCACTTCCTTTTCCGCTACTCCCGGGACACCGGGAGCAATTAATTGTCCGGACATTACTTCATAACGGTGGCTATGCCACAATTTTTTCTCCTCTTCAGGGAGTGACTTAAACAGATCTTCGCTGATGATGTACTCGATACCGATCAGTCGAGCATTTTTGGCATCGGACTCGTATATAACACATTGGAGAACATCTTCATTGTGATGAGAGCAGTAATGATAGGCTGTGACCTGCCTCTTGGGCTGTCCACTGTAGAAGTGAAAGCCACACACATGCTGATGAATAGCGCTTATAGGGCCATTTCCCTGCGTTAGTTCAGCGCCTGCTTCCAAAACTTTTGTCTTTGTAGTCTTATCAGCGCCCGGGGTCTTGTGTTTGTGATCGTCCTGCGCCATAGCAGCTGATGCCATACAAAGTGCGACTACACAGGAACTCAATACTTTTATAAGTGCTTTCATATAATTTTATCGTGGAGATCTGCTTTAAGCAGGCGATCTATCTTTTTACTCACCAGCATTTTTAATGCACCACCCATGCCAACCACATTAATTTCAATAAACAAACAAAATGTGGATAAGACGGTTTCCTGCCGCTGCGGCTGTCGAGGTCAGAAGTCTACAGTCTGGCAGACCCGTTAGCCTTGCCAGCGGCATGTGGATGGTGTTGCTACGGCTCGGCGGGCAGCTCTTTCGCCGCTTGGATAATTGCTTCTCCCAGAGAAGGGTGGGGCAAAACCGTGGATTGCAGATCGGCGACGGTCGCTTGCATTTTCAGGGCGGTGGTGAGAATACTGATCATCTCGGACGCATGAGCGCCTACAATCATGCCGCCAGTGATTCGCGTCGTTTTGCGATCCGCAATCAGCCTCACAAAGCCTTCCGGCTCGCCGCCGGACATCGGGCGGCCCACGTGTCGCAATGGACAGCGGGCCACGACCGGATCCATTCCCTTCTCGCGCGCCTGCTCCTCGGTGTAGCCGGTCGCCGCGATCTCCGGCACCGTATAGACACAGAAGGGGACATTGTCCCAGTCCATACATCGGTTGGAGCCAAGGGCGTGGTCCACGGCAATACGGGCCTGCGCCACGGCGGAGTGAGCCAGCGCCACCCTTCCGGTGCAGTCTCCGATAGCGTAGATATGCGGGATATTCGTCTGGCAAAAGTCGTTGACCGTAATGCCCTTATCCACGGTGACGCCCGCTTTTTCGAGGCCGAGATTCTTTACGTTGGCTTTCCTTCCCACCGCGACAAGCACTTTGTCCGCCCGAAGCTCCTCGCCTGAGGATATCCGCACTATCGCTTCATCGCTTTCGTCGGGCACTTCCAGGCCTTCGACGGTTGCGTTCAGGTGAATCTTCATTCCTTCAGCCTTCAGCTTGTCCTGGAGAATAGTTCCTGCGTCCGGTTCCATCTCGGGCAGCAGATGCGGCCCCGACTCCACGATCGTGACCTCCGTGCCGATGGTGTGGAAGATCTGCCCCATCTCGCACCCTATGTAGCCGCCGCCGACAATGAGCATATTGCGAGGGGCGCAAGTGAGCTTCACGAAGTGATCGCTGGTTCCGACAACCCTTCCGTCCGGCGCTTTTTCGTAGCACGGCAACGGTGTGGGAACCGAACCACTGGCAATGACAATCGCCTGGGCCTGAAGCTCGATCTTCCGGCCTTCCGTCTGCTCTACCAGGACCCTGTGTGCTCCATCCAGCATGGCGCGCCCTGGAATAATGGTGACGCGCGCCTCTTTCAGCCTTTGTTCGACATCTTCCCTGATCTCGAAAATCACATCCAACTGGCGTTCAAGCCACTCTGCCATGGTGGCTTCCACATCTTTCATGCGCACGCCATACTTCCTTCCCGCCAGTGCGTGTCGATACATCTTCTGGCTCGCAACCAGCGATTTCACGGCGATGCAACCCTGGTTTAGCCACACGCCGCCCAGCTCTCCATCCGTAATCAGTGCCACCGTCCTGCCCCGTGAGCCGGCGCGAACAGCAGCTTCAATTCCTCCGGCTCCGCCTCCTATAATGATAAAGTCATATTGATTCATATACTATATTGTCGATCTGCGTGCAAATAGCGTTTCACTATGCATATTACAGCTGCTTGTATTAGGTATAAGCGCAACGGTTTCGATAATGGATTCAGCTCATCAACCTATGCATACCAGTTGGCTCGAGGAAGAAGCGAACCTATGTTAAACCATAGTTTATGATTTCCGCTGCGGCTTCCGGCTTCAGGACGCGGCGGAGTTCTTCATGGATTCCAGAATCTCCGTGGCGCAGGCGAGGCCGCCGCGGACGGCGCCTTCCTGGCTTCCGAAGAACGGTTGCTGGGTCCAGTCGCCGGCAAGCCACAGGTTGGGGACGGGCGTGGACTGAGCAGGGCGGGCTGTCATTGCGCCTGGCAGTGGCCGCACGAGGTGGCGCCGATGGCGGACCACAACGCTCTTGACCACTTGCCCGCTCCTGATCTCCGCCTTTACCTCGCCCAGCGCCACAAGCGCCGCCTGCACAACTTCGTCGTCGGGCAGATCCAGATACGGCTCCGCGGGCGAGATCACGATGGAGAGGCGGCTTCCGCCCGCGTACGGATAGGCGTTCTCCGACTGATCCTGATAGACCGGCGCGATGCTGTCTCCAACCATCGTATAGTCCTGGTACTCCACCACCTTCCTGTCGAACCAAAGCTGCACGGAGATGGCCGGCGCTGTGGGTAGCTCCGCAATCTTTTGGAAGAGCGGCATTCCCTTAAGCTCATTCGGAATGACGTCGTGCACATTCCAGGCGGGCAGCGCCAGGACCACATGGTCGGCTTCGATCCGGCGTCCGTCGGCCAGCAGCACGGCATCCACCCTGCCTTTGCGGGCCAGCGGCCGATACTCCAGGGCGCGCACCCTGGCATTGACTTCAATGGTGGCGCCGTTGCGGTAAAGATATGCGCCGAACGGTGCAAAGATGGTGTGATCGCGCGCGCCGTTGTATCCGGCCACAAGCGTTTGCAGCGGATGATACGCAACGTTATGCATCCAGCCCAAAAAGTTGTATGCGGAAAACTCCTCGGGCTCCGTAAACTGGATGGCGCGGCAAAAAGGCCTTACAAGACGATTATAGATATTCCTGTTGCCGTTCGATTTCTCCCACCATTCGCTTACCGTCATCTTGTCGTAATCCTCCAGACAGCCCATGGTTTTGACGCTGGGCAGCACCAGGGGAATGACGGACGCTTTATCTTTAAGGGAGAGATAGTCGTTATCGCCCAGAAGCTGAGTGAACGTACGAACGGGCGCCCGAAGCGGATCGATGCCAAACACGGCTTCCGCGCCGATGTCCTGCATGCGGATCTGCGTCATCCAGGCGAGAATGATGTCGCTGTCCACTTCAATCTCCCGCAGCACTTTCTGAAACTCCGAGTAGGCGCCGAGAAAGATGTGCAGTCCCTGCTCAATCCAATCGCCGTCTTTGTCCTTAAAGGTAGAGGCGCGGCCTCCCAGAAACGGAGCGCTCTCCAGCACTGTTACACGGTGGCCCGCTTCCACAAGCCCCTTGGCGCATGTCAGCCCTGCAAGCCCGCCTCCAACAACCACAATCGATTTTTTCATCTTGAAACTGAAATTTATATTGATTCCCTATTGACTTCTGAGGCTTCCCGCTCGGCCCACATGGGTGACCGCGCCGAAAGCAATAAGCGCGGCCACCCACTTCCCGCGATTTCGAGTCGAAACCGTTGCTAGCTCAACTTGGCCGCAATTTCCTTCAGCATTTCCGGATCGAAGCCGCCGGGGGAACTCAGCTGGAATTCTTCTTCAAACTCCGGCCATGGCGCGCCGACGGGGATTTCGTCCTGGACGATAAGCTCCCCGCCATCCTCGGGATGCGGTCCCTTCCAAATCTTGGTGATCTCCGAGTAGTCGTCCGGGCTCCAGCGGTACATGATGCGGTGGATGCCCTTCGCTTCGTGCTTCAGCGCCTCCGGAAAGAGCTTGTTGCTGACATCCGGAATGGGCAGCAGCTTACCCACGTCCGCACCTGTAAGCTCCTCCAGCGCACGGGCATACGCAACGATGTGCACGCCGCCGCGCACCAGCAGAAAGCCAACCATGGCTCGTGCCGTGGGATCCTTCACCATCTCATAAACGCGGATTTTGTTGGCCCGCGCACCGCACTCGAGGAAAAAGTTATGCAGCAGATCCAGCTTCAGGTTGCCGCTGGAAAAGACATTCGCGCCCGTCCATGGATTGCCCATCGAGTCCACCGGCAGAGCCGTCTGGCCCGAAGCGAGAAAGTGATACGAGTTGCGCGCGCCAATCGCGTTGGCCAGCGGAGCGGGATCCGCCGTCGGATCCTGCGGCCGGTTGCGATCGGCCCGGACAGTGGCTCCCGTCAGCAGCAGATTGATAGTGGTGGTCACCAGCTCGATGTGACTGTATTCCTCCGCTGCAATATTAGCAATAAGGTCGTAAAACGGCCTCAGCTTGGATCTGCCACGGAAGTTGAAGGATTGAAACGTATAGTTCATCAGCGTGGAGAGCTCTCCACACTTACCGCCAAGCAGTTCCTGCACTGCTGCTGCTGCATTCGGGTCCGGACTTTCCGGAATGGGTAACTCCGTCGCAAGTTTATCGAATCGGTGAATCATCTTGTTCCTTAATGTTATTGTGGCTCGCTTTAACAAAAAGCGTTTCAGCAATAGCTGTGCCATGATGTTATTTTTATAATATAAGCAGAGGTGATTTGGGGCTAAGCATACCAAAATGGCTGCATTATATCAGGCTTATTGCAATAGGTGATGGTAAAATGCAAGATGCTCATAGCAATAAACTATGGTGTTGCAATAAAACAAAATGACGACATAAAACAGCCCCTCATAGTTGGGAGATATCCCAAACAATTCAATTGCCAATGTCATGTATTTGACATTATCGTCCTGGTAAACAGATCTGAAGCGCTCCATTTATCAATAGCAACAAACTAGGATGGACTCGCAAATGAAGTATTAGACTGCGAACGGTG
This sequence comes from Verrucomicrobia bacterium LW23, assembly GCA_003054695.1. Lineage (GTDB taxonomy): Bacteria > Verrucomicrobiota > Verrucomicrobiia > Methylacidiphilales > UBA1321 > LW23. The sequence goes on along the minus strand of QAZA01000053.1, from coordinate 194,094 downwards.
ATCTGATAGGATTTTAGGAGAACCTGAAGCCATACTTCATTACGAAGCCGCAAAAGCTTACGTCCAGGCGGAAAGCTGAAGTTCCAGAGCGAAATATTGTATTGTATCGTGCTCGATCTTTTCCACAGTGGGCACAAAGCTATTGCTTTCTTCGAAAGCAGACGGGTGGCTTCCCTATGATTCGACGGAACGCCGCGGAGAACGCAAATTCGTTGGCGAAGCCTACCGCTCCCGAGACAGCCTTGATCGTAAGCCCCGAAGCAAGAAGGGATTGCGCGTGCCTCATGCGCAGGCGGGCTAGCTGGCGCTTGGGGGTTACGCCGGTTTCCGCGATGCAGGTGCGCTGGAGAGACGTCTCGCTCATGCCTGCCGTCCGGGCCATTCTGGCCACGGTCCAGGGAGCGGCGACATCCTCTATCACGCGGTCCCACAACGGTTTAAGTCTTGGCGTTGTGGCGTTGTTGGTAATGCCTGTGTGGACGTACTGATCGATCAGCTTCAGCCACAGGTCCAGAATCCTGTCACGGCCCAGCCAGTTTGCCTCCGCGTGCAGGCCAAGGATGGATCGCTCGAGCTGGGCCGCATCGTGCGGCAGCAGGTACGGAGCGTGCGGCTCGTCGGAAAAGCTTTTGCGGGTGTAGACCGCCCAGCACAGTTTCCACGTGCCTGTGGTGGCGCGGTAGGCATGCGGTGTTGCGGAGGAGGTGACGTACGATTGCCCGCCGGAGCACGGGGTCCAGCCGCCTGCCTCTTCCAGCCACACGTCTCCGCTTCCCTCCAGGCACGCCAGCAGCTGTGAGAAGGGGGGATTATGGCGGACCCACTCGAAACCGGCCACGGCGTGGGAAATCCCGACGAGGCCAAGCCCATAGTGCCGGAGTGCGGGAATCTGGTCGGGACCTACGAGAATTTCTCTGGTGCCGGGACCAATATTGCCTGTTTCGCGTATGTTATTGATGGTTTCACGCATGGTAATTTCCCGGAAAATGTCGATAGTAGAAAACGCAATCCACTACCTCTACCTCCTACTGTAATGCCCACTTCCTCTTCCGTACAAGATCAGTCTCCCACGCATCGAATAGCGGAAACGCCTGTTCCACGCCCGGAGTATCCGCGCCCGCAATGTGTCCGCACGGACTGGCTTTGCCTGAATGGCGAATGGCAATTCGAAATCGACCAAGGCGATTCCGGCGAAGAGCGGGGCCTGATTCATCGGGAGCTGACTCAGCGCATCACCGTGCCTTTCTGCCCGGAATCCCGGCTGTCTGGCATCGGCAACACCGATTTCCTCAATGCCGTCTGGTATCGCCGCACAGTAAACCTTCCCCGGGAGTGGGCGGGACGCGATGTGCTTTTGCATTTTCAGGCGGTGGATTACGACGCCACCGTGTGGGCAAACGGCGTGGAGGCGGGGCATCATCGCGGCGGCTTCACTCCGTTCTCGTGCAATCTTCGCGGTATCGCCAGGCCGGGTGAAACGGTGACAATCGTGGTGCGGGCTCGCGATAACGCAAAGGATCCCCAGCCGCGTGGCAAGCAGTCGCAAAAGTTCGGGAATCACGGCTGCCTCTACACCCGCACCACGGGTATCTGGCAGACGGTGTGGATGGAGCCGGTGCCGGAGACGGCGCTGTGCCGCCCCAAGCTTACGCCGGACGTGACGCAGGGCGTCATTCGCCTGGAGCAGCCGCTGAGCAAACGGACTCCCGGCCTTTTTCTGCGCGCAACCCTTAGGGACGACCAGGGCGCCATCAGCACCGTTCACCTGCCGGCGGAAAGCGACTTCTGCCCGACGGTCAACTTCGCCATCCCGCAGAATCGCCGCCGCCTGTGGCGTCCCGAAGATCCCTTCCTCTACGACATTGAGGTGGAGCTTGAGGATCGCGACGGCACCGCTCTGGATCGCATCAGCACCTACGCCGGGCTGCGCTCAGTGACGATTCATGGCGCCGCGGTCAAGATCAACGGCGCGACGGTCTTCCAGCGCCTCGTGCTGGATCAGGGCTGGTATCCGGACGGACTGATGACGGCTCCAACAGACGAGGCCCTCCGCCATGACATTGTGCTGAGCATGAGCGTCGGATTCAACGGCGCGCGGCTTCATCAGAAGGTGTTTGAAGAGCGCTTCCTTTACCATGCGGATCGCCTGGGCTACCTGGTGTGGGGCGAGTTTCCCGACTGGGGCAGCGCGCATTACGGAGCGCCGGATAACCATCAGCAGCCCACCGCCAGCTACATCGGCGAGTGGCTTGAGGCGCTGGCGCGCGACTACTCGCACCCCAGCATTATCGGCTGGTGCCCTCTCAACGAGACGCATCAGACCATGCAGTCGCGCCGAACCGTGCTGGACGACGTGACCCGCGCGATGTTCTACGCCACCAAAGCGATGGATCAGACCCGGCCTGTGCTCGACGCATCCGGCTACTCCCACCGCGTTCCGGAGACAGACATTTACGATGCGCACGACTACGAGCAGAACCCCGCCCGTTTCCGCGAGCGCCACGATGGCCTCGGCCAGGGCAAGCCGTATATCAATACGGGCGAGCCGACATCATGGGGATATCCCGCGCATACTCGGTGGTCCGTTCCGTACCAGGGCCAGCCCTATTTTGTCAGCGAGTTTGGCGGCATCTGGTGGAACGCTCACGTCAAGCCCGGCGAAGACTCCTGGGGATACGGCGACCGGCCGCGCACCATCGAGGAATTCTACGCGCGCTTTGAGGGCCTCTGCGCGGCGCTCCTCGATAACCCCCACATGTTCGGCTACTGCTACACGCAGCTAACGGACGTGTTTCAGGAGCAGAACGGCCTTTTCGGGTTCAACCGCGCCGTGAAATTCGATGCCGCCAGGCTGCGTGCAGCGCAGATCCGCCTAGCCGCAATCGAGTTGCACAGCGAGGAGAACACCCAAGTCTCCGTGGAGCGCACCAACGCTCCAGCCTGCCAGGAGCCGTCCGCATCGTTCGGCCCGTCCGGCTGCGCGTCCAGCACGCAAGTGACCGAAACTCATGCGTGATGGAAGGGTGGAAGCTGAAAGCCTTACTTTTCCTCGATATGGCGCTGCAGATCTTCTTCCTCTGCCCTAAAGGACTGCGAGGAAAGCAAATTATCCGCGATCTCGAGGAGCACTCCGACCATCATGGTGAGCAGGCCCAGCCCCATAAATGCAGCCGCTACAATTTTTGCGGCTGCGGCATCGGGCTGCACGATGGAAACGGAAGTTGCAAGCACCGTTATAATGAAAAGAACAATGGTGGAGGCCAGGCACTGCGTCGCGCAGCGCAGGACCCGAACCCGTCTGCTGATCAGATGCATCTGCTCCTTAAGGTTAGGCATATTCTTGCCGCCATTGTTCTCGCGCATTGTTCGAGAGAAGCCTCGCAGTTCGCCAAGTGCCGCTCCGTATTTCTGGACCAGAAACGAGATGATGATCGCTGCCGAGATAATGAGATTGACCGGACTGGTCGCTGTGCTGGCGATCTTGACGGCGTCCAGGCGATCCAGAAACGGCTTGTTGGCGGGATTCTGAGACGCCGCGTCGCCGCCGGGCGCCTGCTGAGGGGCTGCACCACCCGCGGGAACGTTCGTGGCGCCAGCAGGGGCAGCCTCCTTTGCGAGGAGGGACATGGCGGTCATCCCGATTGCCGCGGCTGCCAGTATTGCGTATTTTTTCATTGCATTGTTCGTGTCTGTGTATGGATGATTCCGTACAATTCATTACTCTGACTCTCGCTGGACTATCTTTTTATATAGCGTGAGAGCCTGGGCTACTACCTGGTCCATATTGTAATAACGATAGGTGCCCAGCCTGCCTGTAAAATCTACTCCTCTGGTCTCCTTCGCCAGCTCCTGGTATTGATGATAAAGAGCGGTATTCTCCGGACGTGGTATGGGATAATACGGATCGCCTTCCGCCTTGGGGTACTCGTAGACAATGCTTGTTTTCGCATGCTTTTGGCCGGTCAGGTATTTGAATTCCGTAATGCGGGTGAATGCGTAGTCATTGGGATAATTAACGACAGGCGCAGTCTGGAAATATTCCATCTCCAATGTCTCATGCTTAAACTCAAGTGAACGATAGGGAAGCTTTCCAAAGCGATAATCGAAGTACTCATCAATCGGTCCGCTGTAAATCATGTGCTTATAGGGAATAACTCCCTGAATCTCTTTATAATCCGTCTGCAGCAATATTTTGATGTTCGCATGATCCAGCATATTTTCGAACATGTGCGTATATCCGTAACGCGGCATGGCCTGATAGCTGTCGGTAAAGTATCGGGGATCTGAATTAACCCGAAAGGGAATTCGGGCAGCCACCTGGGAGTCCAGCTCAGACGGGTCCAATCCCCACTGCTTAATCGTGTAGTTCTTGAAGAACTTGCGGTACAGCTCCTCTCCTATCTTGCTTACCACGACGTCTTCGGAGGTCCGGATCGATTCCCTCTGCTCCGCCCGCTCGGCAAAGAAGCTTTCGACATCCTTCGAGCTGAGCCTGAGCCCGTACAGATTGTTCACGGTCTCCAGATTGATGGGCATGGGCACGAGCTGTCCGTCCACACTCGCAAGGACTCTGTGCTGGTACAAGCGCCACTCGGTAAACTTTCCCAAGTACTCAAACACCTCCCGGGAGTTGGTATGGAAGATGTGGGGCCCGTATTTGTGGATCAGGATCCCCTCGCGGTTCACGCAGTCGTAGGCGTTGCCGCCGATGTGGTTACGTTTGTCAATGACGAGGACTCTTTTCCCCATCTCGCGGGCCAGACGGTCAGCCAGCACGCACCCGGAAAAGCCGACGCCGACGATGACATAATCAAAAGGATTGGCTGTACTGCTCATTTTGTGGCCGCCTTAATGTGATCTGCCTTGGCCAGGGCCGCATTCATGTGATGTTGAAGGCGTTCAAGGAGAGATTCCCAGCCATTTTGCCGGGCCATCCTTCGCCCTCTTTCTATGGCTGCGATATCAGGCCGATGAATGGCGCTATCACACAGGTCGAGGAATCCTTGATAAGATCTTCCGATTTTTATGATATCGAAATACTGTTCTTCCACTTCCTTTATGGCTGTAGAAACAACAGGTGTACCGGTTGCCATGTACTCCAGCGCTTTTGTGGGGCTCGCGTTCCGGGTAGCGTCGTTAATAGCAAAAGGCATTATGCAAACATCAAAACTCTTTGCGATGCCGGGCAAATCAACATACTTTTTGAAACCAAACCAGAATATATTGGCTGAATGAGGAAGAGAGGACTCCTGAACCTTCTTTGGCGGACCAATCATCACAAGATTCCAGTCAGGTCGTTCTTTACTAACAAATTCTATGAGACCAAAGTCGAGCCTGTCGTCAATGGTTCCAAAATAACCCAATATCGGTCCTTCAAGCCGGATCAGGAAATCCGGAACCTCCGTCTCATTGTTAAGAGCTTTTGAAAAATGGAGGGAATCGGCTCCCTCTCGATAATAGTAAACGTTGTCACTTTCCCTGCTTTTCATATTATACATTTCGTTTCCTTTTGTGAATATAATATCAGCTTCAGCCAATAACATGTCTTCTCTTTCGGCCAGTTCTGCGGGAGTGCCATTTGAATGTGAGAACTCCTCGATGCAGTCATAGACAACGATTCGCTCTCCAAGGGCATGTATAAAGAGCGGTGCCGGCATTGGATTGCAAAACCACAGCAGTGGGCTCTGAAATGTCTGTCCCAAAGGAAGTGTCAGCACCTGATCTACTACCGCTTTCACTCCTTCATCCTGAGAATTGCGAGTTTCCATCAAAGAGCCGGGCAGTCTTGGACACAAGATAAGCACATTAGGAAACAGCCGATCGTAACGCATTGCCGGCTCAGGATTATGGATTTCCTTACAGCCCTCCGGCTCCTCTATATAGAGAACTGCATGCTTGCTTGACAGCCTCGAAAGTATCTCTTGAGGTCTGCGCCATACGGAGTTCCACTTAATGTGCGAGAACGCAATAATGGGAATGGCATTATTGATTGAAAGTCCATGCGATAGTCGCTCTCCCTTGCTGATATCGGTTGTTGTACATTGCGAGTTGGAGGTCGCTTTTTGCGAGTTTAGCGTCTCGGAAGTAATAAATGGACCGGTAGAGGATGACATATAATCTCGTGAATATGGCCGCTGGGTGTTGTCAACGACTATGGATGACGGCTACAACGAACCCCCGCGCACGCCAAGTGCCAATGCTCAAATCAACAGCGTCCTTCAGCCTTCAACACACTGAAACGCAGATACAGTTATGTCTTATTCGCATCAGCAAAACATTCTTGCTCAGAGCTGCGCATAGGATTACCGCTCGTTTCGCCATGATTATTCGATATTAATACTTTGTTTCTATGGCAAAAACTTTTTCGCACGGCAGGCAAACAGTTAAGCAAATCGCAAGATTTTAATGAGCACTTTTGCATTTTGCACGCAATCTTATAACAGAAATGCATCAATGTTTAAAATCTATAGGTACAATATGGCAATTCTGGCATGGTTTATTCTAGTGTTTTCGCTGTAAGTACAACAATTCCTCTTAATAAGGATAAACATCATGCAAATCATACCAACTACATTTCACGGAATTATGGACTACCTTATGGGTGCCTTGCTCATCGCAGCGCCCTGGGTATTCGGTTTCAATCCCAATGCCATTGAGGGAATGATTCCCATTTATCTCGGTATCGGAGTCATCGCCTATTCGTTGCTGACAAACTACGAGGCAGGCGCGACAAAAGTTATTCCGATGAAGATTCACCTCGTGCTGGATGTTGTCTCCGGCATCTTTCTGGCCGCGTCACCATGGCTCTTTGGCTTCGCCCACCTCGTGTATCTGCCGCATTTGATCTTCGGTCTGCTGGAAGTCGGCGCGGGACTCATGACTGACACACTGCCTTATCGCAATAATAAACAACTGGCGCGCGAAATCTGATCCCGGTTCTTACAGCACAACGCTATAGCCAGACGCGCGCTGCAGACCTGTCTTGCGTTCTACAGCGCGCGTTGTGGCTCCATATAAAGGTTTGTTATTCATAGCGGCGACCTATCCAGAACATCCTTGCAAACATAACGCCAATTCCTCCTGCACATCAAAGTACCAATAAAGGACACTTATCAATGAACTTCATCAATCCTGAATCATCGCTAAATACACTTCGACTTCGTGACAGGAAAAACACGTTACAGACTCTTTCTGATTACACGTATCATACTACACCCATAATGGTTCACTGCCATCTCCACTGGGATGGCGTATGGCAACGGCCGCAGCAATTCATGTCCCGCATAAGCATGAGCCGTCCCGTGCTTTTTGTGGAGACCCATGTGGACAGCTCAGTCAATACACCCACATATCGCTACGCGCCTGCGGAAGGAGGTGGGAACGTCACCATACTTCAGGTCCTGTTTCCCCCTTCCGTGTGGCATGACGGCGCTTATGTGGACCGCACGCGGCGCGAGCTGGTTGCCGCCGCGGTGCGGGAACCCGCGCTCAGAAAGTTCCGCAAACCTGTGCAATGGTTCTATGATCCCATGGCCGTAACGGCGTTTGGAGGACACATGAATGAGGTTCTCAACGTATATGATTGCATGGACCAGCTCTCGCAGTTCCGCGGAGCGCCGCCCTGCCTTCTGGAACGTGAGCGCAAGTTGTTGGCATTGGCGGATCTCGTATTCTGCGGGGGCAGTAAGCTGCATCAGGACAAGAGCCGTTTTCACAGAAACTGCCACTTTTACGGTTGCGGCGTGGACATCCAGCATTTTGCCCAGGCGCGAGACGGAAAATGCGCTGTTCCCTCAGACATCCGCGATCTTCCCCGCCCGATTCTCGGCTACTACGGTGTTATTGACGAACGCCTGGACTACGAGCTGCTGGCGAAGCTGGCGCAGGAGACCAGCGGCAGCGTGGTGATGGTGGGGCCTTTGGCCAAAGTGACCCCGGATGAGCTTCCGTCGCATCCCAAGCTGCATTTCATCGGCCGTCGCACTTATGATCAGTTGCCGGGCTACGCCAAGGCCTTCGACGTCTGCATGATGCCCTTTGCTCTCAACGAAGCGACCGAGTTCATCAATCCGACAAAGGCGCTGGAATACCTGGGCGCCGGCCGGCCGGTGATCTCCACCCGGGTGCCGGACGTAGTCTCGCTTTTTTCCAGTGAGGTAGTGCTGGCGACGGATCACGAAGAGTTTATCCGCCATGCAGCGCAAATGGCCCAAAACTCGGATGGGGAACGGCGCGCGCTTGGCCTGCAACGAGCGCAGAGCTACACCTGGGATAACATCGTCGGTAAGCTTCAGGATCACATGCGCCACACTTTCGAGGGTAAGCGCGCCGCGACTAAGAATGGCAGAAAGCGCCTGGCCGGCAAGTTAAGGCATGCATCGTCCGTCGATGGAAAAAACGCCTGCCAGCTAACGGTGCCCAGCGTATGAGAATGCCGTCATCTTCTCCAGAAGTCTGGGGCGGCATCGAATGTACGGTAAACCGGGTAGGCGACGGCTACCTCAATCAGATTGTGGCTTCGGGACACCATGAGCGCATCACCGATCTGGATGAATTCGCGGCGCTTGGATTTCGCACGCTGCGATATCCGGCGCTTTGGGAGATCGTCCAGCCCGACGGACCCCATCAGTTCGAGTGGAGTTGGCTGGACGAACGCCTCAGCCGGCTCCAGTCGCTCGGAATCTCTCCCATTCTGGGGCTGCTGCACCATGGCAGCGGCCCGCGATGGACATGCCTGCTCGACCCCGAGTTCCCGCGCAAGCTCGGGGCGTTTGCACGAGCCGTCGCCGAGCGATACCCCTGGGTAAACCGTTACACGCCGGTGAACGAGCCGCTCACCACGGCTCGTTTCAGCGGCCTCTATGGCTTCTGGTATCCGCATCATCGCTCCGATCACTCGATGATCCGCATCCTTCTTAACGAAACGGAAGGCACCCTGGAGGCCATGAGGCAGATACGGCAGGTGAATCCCAACACGCTGCTCGTCCAGACGGAGGATCTTGGCAAGACATTCAGCACGCCGCACCTCCGATATCAGGCCGATTTTGACAACGAGCGACGTTGGCTGAGTTTCGATCTCCTTAATGGTCGCGTACAGCCCGGGCATCCTCTCATGCATTTTTTTGCGTGGGATACCCGGGAGCAACTGGCGCGCATCAACGCGGCGCCATGCCCGCCGGATATCTACGGAATTAACTATTACATCACCAGCGAGCGCTATCTGGATGAACGTCTCGACCTGTTTCCGCCGGACAGCCACGGGGGCAACGCATTCGAGCCCTATGCCGATGTGGAGGCCATTCGGGTGCTCGAAACAGGGATGGAAGGGATCTACGCTAAACTCAACGATACGCATGCCAGGTACGGGGGCCGCCTTGTCGTTTCAGAAGCGCACCTTGGGTCTACTACCGAAAACCAGATGCGCTGGCTGGAAACCATCTGGCAGGGCGTGGTGGAAGCCCGCAATTGCGGCCTGCCCGTGGAGGCAGTTACCGTCTGGGCCCTGCTGGGACTCTATGACTGGGACAGTCTTGTCACAAGATCGAGGGGTAACTACGAGCCTGGGGTCTACATACTTAAGGAAGGTACTCCCCACTCCACGGAGTTCACAGAATTCGTTCGCCACCTTAACTGCAAGCGGAAACATCCAGGCACGGAGGAAATACCGCCAGGTTGGTGGGAAAAATCGGAGCGCCTGATATATAAGACGGCCGGGTAGATGAAGGAGGACGGGAACACGACATGACACGTGTACCGTTTGCGGCTGGTTCGCCAGGGAGCACTCCCTGGCCACTTTCATGCACAGAGCGTCGCAACTTCAGCAACGCGGTTGCGCTGGTAAACAAGCGGCACTAAAGCTAACCCGTGCAAAAAGGAAGCGCCAGCGAAACCGGAAAAGCTTTGCGGAGTCCGATCCGTTTCAGGATACGTTCGGTGCCTGGCTCTCGCCTGCATTTCCACAGATTGCCTCTTTCAAGTCGACCCCTTCACCTTTACCCTTTGGGGCGCCCATACCATCGATCAGTCCTCGGGTCAGACAAGCGCTAAATCCCTCCTTGTCTCTGGCGTAAGCGGTACTCAGCAGACGCCATGACCACCTCTTCAAGGTTTCTTCGGGCTGGTCGTGCAGCTCCTGAAGAAGTTCGTCAATGTCGTAACTTTCGTTATAGACCGGCAGTTCATCCACTTCCACCGAGAACCGGATGATGACCCGATTCTTCGGAGACAGCGGTTCGCTGGCCTTCAGCAATCCTACGTTTGGCATTGCACAAATTACATCAGCCGCTGAATTATTCAATGGGAACGGAGGTGATAGGCATGAAATACCGTTCAGATTGGGCAATCCCGTCCCACCCTTGCGCGGCATGCCGTTGCACTTTATTCCGTAGATTAAGTCGTGAGGACCCCTTTGTCCGTCGGTTCCTCAGCCTTTGGAGACTTTCTGAGGGGTAAATCAGCCACCCTATGTGGGACCGCCCGCAGGTCGACTCTCACGTCACGAGAGAGCGGTGCCCGTCGCGCGGGCCAGTTCATCAAGCAGTTGCGTTTGGAATTGGACGTCCAGGACGGCGGCGTGCGGCTTCTCGCGCTTTTGGTGAAACCAGTAGCCCCCGCTTGTCTGCGCTTCGGCGTCGTTGCTGGTGGCAAGCCACTCCTGAGTGAGATGGCCCAGCCGCAGGTCGTCCGGAGCGCTGGAGCCGCCCATTTTTGTAGGCACCCAGCCGGGGTTGACTGAGTTGCTGTAGATGTCCGGCCACATTCGGGCCACGGCGGCGGCGAGCGTGGTGACGAAAAGCTTACTGTCGGAGTAGGAGCCCGTCGCCGTCTTCCCGGTCCAGTCCATGCCGCTCAGGCTCGCACGGCCGCCGGAATGCATGCCACTGCTAAGGTAAATCAGCCGTTTGGGCCGCTGGATAAGAGCCGTCAGCAAGTAGGGTGCCACCACGTTGACAGTAAGGATCGCGGGCCCGGTGTACACGCCGGCGTTGTGAATCACCGCATCCATCGGACCGATCTTGTTGACTTGCGCCGCGAGGTCACGTGTCTGCGTGAGATCCGAAAGATCCCCAATCGTCGCGACGGCGCCCTTATTCACAAGTTCCTGCACCGCACTAAGTCGCGCCGGGGAGCGCACGTGGACGACGACGCGATAGCCGTCCGCCAGCAGCGTCTGGGCGGCAAGCTTTCCCAACCCTTCCGAAGAGCCGGTGATGAAGATACGCGCCTTTCGGACATTGTCCGCAGTGGCGGAAGCCGCAGGCGCCTGGGCGATGGATGTTTCAGGTATCATAAGAGAGCTTCCGAGTATGCCCACCACGCTCAGCCCCAGCCCGGCCACAAGAAAGCGTCGGCGATCCATAGGCAAAGACACGCCGGTATTTTTGACCGAAGGATCCCGTGGGTGGTGAAAACAATCGTGCATTTGTGTTACCGGAACTGAGTAAAAGCCCCCCATTCTAAGCAAGAGCCGTGCAACGGGAGCCGCATTACAGGCTACCGTCCACCATAGCAGCGTAGCGATGTTAAGCAACAAATCCACCACTCAACAAGTGAAGCCCGAATTTGAGATCAAAAGAGTCGGATCGCAAACCTCCGGCAAAGGCTGGGTACAGCGCGAGGGAGGGCAGATCGAGGAGATCCACCCAGCGACGTCGTCTGGTTCCCGCCCGGCCTCCGGCACTGGCATAGCGCCTTTCGGCATCAGCACCCCGGAGTGGTTTTGGAGACGGCCAAAGAAGTCTCGGCGGAGAGAAATGACCTTCTTATTGTAAATTGGTTCATGTCCAGTCATTAGCGTTCTCTAAAAGGAAGATGGTTTGTGCCGCGATACGACAAAAGGAACTCATCAGACGGGTATGTTGGCTGCCGCCCCTTTGTAGGAGCTGTTACGGGTTGCGCCAACAAACTCATTTCATTTTGGGTGGGTGTTTGACGTGAGCGTCAGCCGCGCGTATTAGCGTTACGAGGAGAGTAAGTTGTTCTTTCCCAGCCTGCTCGCTCAAAACAACGATCGCTTTGACACATTCCTGGACAATGTGATTTTCAGAGTTATTGAGCAGTTGAGCCATCCGCTTCAGGTCTTTCCGCGTGTCTGGATCAAACTTGACCGAAAGAGGCGCGTTTTGAATCATACAGGTGGAGTTCGTGTTTCTAAGAAGCGTTTATCCCGTTTCGCGGTTTCTCGGAGTACCTCAGTTTGTTGGCTTCGCGCAGTAGTGCCTTATCTCGGTAAATGGGTGCGACGGTGCTGATTCGCTCGCGTATCGCGTGCTGAACCTCTTTAGGCTGATCTGCCAGCCATGTTCTGATGTTTGCCAGCGCTTTGCTGACATAGGCCATCTCTTGGTAGTGCCTCCGCATGTCGTTAAGCATCAGTAGCCTTACGGCATTCCGAGGGTTTTCCGATACCAGTCTGGTGTAATGAGACAAGAGTCCGGGATCCGCTTTCATGAAGTCTCCCAAACGCGTGGGCGTCCCTACATCACTAATGTATCGCTTTTTTGCTCGAGAGAGGCGAGCCAGGCGTTCAATAGAAGCTCTCATCGGTTCCGCCAGGCCGGGATTGGAAGACTGTATCTTTTTGATCCCCATACAATAAACGGAATGAGTTTGCCGCAGGAAACCGGCTCGATATCAGTTCCCTGCGGCAATGGTTTACGTCAGACAGCCGCGGCCATCGACTGCCGGGGCTTGGGAGCGAAATCCATCCGCATTTTGGTGGCCTTGGCCTCGCGGACGAGAGCCACTTCCTGATGAATGGGAGGGACGTTTTGGATTCGCTCCTGGATGCGTTGCTGCACCTCGGGGGTTTGCTGGCTCAGCCATTCCTTGACCTGGGGCATGACCTTGGAGACGTACTGCATGTTCTGGTCGTGCTTGTTCATCTCGTTCAACATGAGCTTACGGACGGCGCGCTCGGGGTTTTGCCGAACAAGATTGGTGTAGTACTCGGTCAGCTTGGGATCGGCCTTCATGTAGCCGTCGAGGCGGGCATCCAGTTTGGGGTTGGACGCAAACTGCTTTGCTGAGGCAACTTCGGGGACTTCGGATGTTTTGGCGGTTGGACCTGGATCGCCGTTATCCGGAACCATCTGAAGAGGCGGAGGTCCTTCGGGGCGGTGTTTGATAGCCATAGGTAAATTGGGGGTAGGCGTGGCGGGTTAAGTTGGAAGTGGAGGGAAACGTCAGGCGCCGGTGTTGCCTTCGGGAGGCATGAGCCAGCGTTCGGGCTCGTTGGGCATGGGGGCGCCGGTGAGATTTCGCAGGGCATAGTCGAATTCCCAGACGAGATCGGCGGTCGTCTTACCGGCGAGGACGAACCGCATCAGCGTACTGGGATCAGGGGCTGCGGCTCCCGGACCGAGATACTCGGTAAGTCGGGGTTTCATCTTCATAGGCTGACCTCCTTATTTTGCAGTTTCGGACGGCTGTCGCACTCGCGAGCCTCCGAGCCTGGCGTTGTTCTGATCGATGGTTTGGGTGGCGTAGAGATAGAATTGCTTGCCGGCCGGCACGCGGACGTAGAACCCGTCGCGCTTGATGGAGTCGGCAATCTGATCGGCGTATTTGTTGATGACGGCGCTGGTCGCCTGGAGAGCCGCGTTCTTGGGCGAATCCAGCGGGCTGCGACGCGTCTCGCCGGTAACGGCGTTAGTGGTTTCCTGGGTGTCCTGCAGACCGGACGCGGCAGCGGCGATAAAGGTGGAAGCGAACAGTTTGATCTCGGCGAGATTGTCGCTCTTGATGATTTCCCCTCGAAGACCGGCTGATCCATCGGTAATCGCCCAGCGACCGGTCCGCGCATCCTTTTCCATGTCGAGCGCAAGGCCCTTAATCGGCAATTCGGCTCCATTCAGATGGTCCGGAGTACGCCAGACAATGAGCCATTGCGAATCGCTGGCTATGCGTTCGCGGGAGCGGTCCACCTGAGCTTTTCCGTGAACCTTCCGTTGTGCCAGACATCTTCCGTAACGAAGCCGATGATATCCGGAAAGTCGGATCGCTGACCGGGCAGTCCGCGACACTTCGTCGCAAAGTGGACCCCGATCAGCACGATCTGCGTCTCAAATCGTGTGTTGATGGCCACGCGGCGTTCGGAGATCTCGGGCGGTACCGGCTTCTCAAAGGTGATCGTCATGGTGGCGTTGGGCGCGTAGGCGTTCGGTTTGCCCTCATGGGTGGGCTCGCCGGCCACCTTAACCTCCACCCCGGGGGGGAGTAGTCCGGCCCGTAGAAGCGGATGACATCTGCCCGGATGCGGAGGCGATGCCTGGGGTAGTTTATGAATGCCACCATGGCATGGCGCGAGTGACGTCGTCCAGATTTCGCCCCATTAGCCATGCGATCTGGTCTAAATCTCAGGCTGCAGATGCATCTGCTCACAAAAGGCACGAGATACATCCGCAACGTTGGCAACCGTGAGCGGCTTTACGAAATAGCCCCTTGCGTTGGTAGCTGCGCGTTCGCGATCGCGGGGTTCGCCGGACGAGGAGAGGATATAGACCAGGCAGGAGGAGAGCTCCGCGCGGGTTTTGATCCATTCCGCAATCTCGTGGCCGTCCATTTCGGGCAGCTTGAGATCGAGGAGAATAATGTCGGGCAGCGGAAAGGCATTTCTGTCAGAAAACCGATCATTTCCCATGAGGTAATCGACAGCTTCCTTACCGTCGGACGCCTCAAAAACAGCTTTCAGCCCACCTTTTGACAGGGCCCTTTTTGCCAGATATCTGTCCTCCTCGTTATCCTCCACAAGCAGGACGATGGGTCGTAGTGTATTCATTTGTTTCGTTCCAGTTCCACCCAAAACTCAGTGCGGTCGTGCCGATCTCCGGCCTGGGGTGTCAGCCCGGCTTTCCCATTCATGCGCTGAGCGCATTTTCGGACGATGGCCAGGCCGATACCCGTTCCGGGCGCTTCGTTGCCAATGCGCTCAAACATTCCAAAAATACGCTGTGCATTTTTAGGATCGATACCGATGCCTCGGTCGGTCACGGAAAGTCGGAGACGATCCCCGATGGGAGCGGATGAAATGACAATGTCCGGAGGCACCCCGGGACGGGCAAATTTGAGGGCGTTATCCAGCAGGTTGGAAAGTATCTGCTCCAGAGAGGGGGCATGCCCGACGCAACTCCCCAGGGGCTTTTCCACACGGATATAGTGTCGCGCTTCCTGAATGGAGGGATATCCCTCAAGAACATGCTCCACAATGTCATCTACATTAAGGGGTTCCATCGTTACTTCGCCATTGGCCACCCGTGTGTAGGCAAGCAGATCCTGGGTAAGGCGATCCATACGTCGTGCCGCGTTGGATATCTTCTGCAGCAGGCGGCGCCCCTCTTCGGGCAGTTCGGCGGCGTAGTCTTCTAACACGGCGTCCGCATAGCCGAAGATGACACGCAGGGGTGCGCGCAGATCGTGCGAAACGCTGTAGGAGAAGCTCTCCATTTCATGGATCATGGCGGTCAGATTTGCCGTGCGCTCCGTTACTCGCGCTTCCAGTGAGTTAAGAATCGCCTCGCGCTCCAGCAGCAAGTCCCGGATTTCGTACTGCTGCTCCCTTGAGGCAAGCGCCGCTTCGATTGCAGACGTAAGCGTGGAGGTGCGGAGCGGGCGCTCCAGCATGGTGACGGGCACCCGATTCGCGAAGCCGCGCCGTTTGTTCACGCCCGCTTTCTCCGCTCCGCCGCTGGTGATAAGTACAAGGGGCACGTTCGACCATTTGGGCTGGGAATCCAGGACGTTGCCGAGGACGGCACTTTGCTTACCCAGGAGAGCCTCTTCTGTTATCAGCACCACGCCGCAGCCGTGGATAAACGCCTCGACAAGTCGGGATATATCTCGAAACGCCTCCGCTTCGAATCCGTGCTCCTTGAGAATTCGCACAACGTTTGAGGCGTCGGCGCCTGTTGGCGCCACCACAAGTATCCGGCGGTCAATTTGCGGGTGCGGCGCCATTACGATTGTTTGAGGATGGAGCTGCGATCGCCGGTGAAAACAGGGATACCCGTAAGCACTCCCTGAAACTCGTGCAGCACCTCGCCCACCTCTATCCCTCGCGAGTCCGTCTGGATCTGGCGGATCGTTGATTCGTGATAACCGATTCGCTTCTTGAGAACCGAGATAGCCTTCTTGATCTGACCTTCCTGCTCGAAGTAACGCAGCAGGAGGACGGAATCCGCAAGGTAAGTCAGATCGACCGGAGTGGCCATGGAGGCCCCGAGAATTCCCTGCTGTGCAACGGTCAGCATCGTCAGGATACCCCGGTGACTGCAAAACGCCAGGAGCTCATGCAGCTGGATATTCAGATACTGGATCCCCGGCATGGCCTGCATGTAGCCGTTAAGGCTGTCGATAAGAAGGACGCGCACTCCATGCTTTTCCACAGCGTCGGTAACCATGCTGACAAACTGTCCGGGGGCGAGCTCACCGGGATCGAGTTGCCGCAACTCCAGTGTGCCCTCCTCAATAAACCTCTCAAGGGGAGATCCAAGGCCGCGTGCACGCGCAAGTGCGGTATTGCGGGATTCCTCAAAAAGCAGGACGAGGACTTTATGCTTTTGGGCAGCCGCTGACACCGCAAACTGTGTCGCCAGACTCGATTTGCCTGCACCGGCGGGGCCCAGAAACAGGCAACTGGTGCCCCAGTCCAGTCCTCCGCCCAACAGAGCATCCAGATGCTTGATCCCACTGGTAAGCAGTCCCTTTTCAAAAGTTACCACGTGATCTTTGGCGACCAGGCGGGGATAGACGGTGAGACCACCGGGAAAAATGACGGTATCATGGTATCCACCCAGAAAATTCACGCCACGCAATTTATCCACTTTCAGGCGCCTGCGCTCCGCCCCATATTCGGAGGTAATCGTTTCCATACTTATCACCCCGTGCGCGATACTCTGCACCTGAAGATCACTGCCTCCGGCATGGTCATCCAGAAACAGCACGGTGATGTCCCGCCCCGCAAAATACTGCTTCAACGCCAGCATTTGCCTGCGGTAACGCAGCGAAGAGTCCGAAAGCAGCCGGAACTCGGAAAGCGAATCCAGAACAACTCGCCGGGGATTGGACCCCTCAATCGTCTTGAGGAGCATCTCCGTAGTCTTGTTAAGCTCTATTTCCGAGGGATGAAAAATGGTGTTTTGAGAGCTTTCCTGCAAATCCTGCTCCAGGGCCGAGAGCTCAAAAATGGCCAGGTTTCCCAGATCCCACTGATGAGAAAGCGCGATGTCCTCAATCTCCTGCTTGGTTTCGGAAAGAGTGACATACAGCCCCTTCTCCCCATTCCTGTCCCCCTCCAGCAAAAACTGCATCGCGAGGGTTGTCTTCCCCACGCCCGGATTTCCACGAAGCAAGTAAAGTCTGTTGACGGGCAATCCACCCTTCAGGATTTCATCGAGACCGTAAATCCCTGTCGCACAAAGTTTTATTTTTGGGGTCATGTCTGGCGGCAAGAGCAAAGTTCAAGTGTGTGAGGCGTCCCTGTACGATACTTCACATCATTTATAATGCAAATCATCTTTGAATTATCCTCTTCGAAATATGCATATCGGGGAGCGAAGATGATAATCCGAGAAATCGCTAGGCCACCACTGAAATCCGAGCCGCTTTTCTACGAAGAAACACAGATACAGAACACTCGACGCCGTCGCATCAATTCGCACGTTTTTGGAGCCTATCCATACGGCCTTGCAGTCTGGAGATGACTTTTCTGGAACCTGGGTGCATCCAGGGCCGTGGAGCTGATACAGTTAAGAGAAAGGTGGTATCATGCCCCCCTTATTCACCGTCCATGAAATCCACGACAAAGCTGGCCCAGGCGTGGCAGAAATAGAACATGCTGGCGGGGACGTTGCAGGGGAGGACTCGAGGGGAGTCGGCGTCAGCGCGATCATCGAGCGTCGCGAAGAAGGGGGTGGTGCGTTTGGCGTATCCGGCCGGATACGCGTCTGCACGCCGTACGCCGTGCTCGATCAGCAGGTCAGCATGCTTGATCCTTCAGCTTCGATCCGGGACAATTTCCTGCACATCAATCCAGGCTCCAACGAGCAGGCGTGCCGCGCCTCCCTGGCGCGTTTCATGTTCCGGGCCGATGCCGCATTGCAGATGGTATCTACCCTGAGCGGCGGTCAGCTGCTTCGGGCCGGCCTTGCGTGTGTGCTGGGCAGTGAGTCCCCTCCGCCTTTCCTCATCCTCGACGAACCCACCAACCATCTCGATATCGACTCCATTGAAACCGTAGAAGCCGGCCTGCGTGCCTACGATGGAGCCCTCCTTGTCGTCAGCCACGACGAGACATTCCTGAGTGCGATAGGGATCGAAACCACGCTGGAATTGCCGTCATTCACAGGAGCGTGTCTGTAAGTAATGGTCAAACGATGGTCGTGCTGTGCCTCGTCGACGTGGCACCTCTTCACGCGTGAGTACGGGCAAGGGCAAGGTCTTCCGAAGTCACATCCGCCAGCGCTGAAGACAGGGGACCTGGTCAGTCCGGACGTTTCTTTGGAGATCACAGGGCAGGATGGGGTCACCACCTGCGTCAGTCTAACCTCCAGTCCCGACGAGGAGAATCTAGATCGTGGAGCCGACCGGCCCGGTTGAAGATGACCCCAACCTTACGGACAAGAAATTTCGGGGCAATCCCACCAAGTCATTCCGCTCGCGCGAACCTCTGCGGATTATCGGTGAGGTGAAGGACTGGCAGGGGTATTCGCCCGAGGCAATCAAGGCCATGAAAGAAGGCCTTGAACGGCTCAGCCGGCTGGGCGTGGAGCCCCTGGATGACTGAGCGAATATTAGCGCTACCGTGAGGTTTTGCCCGGAATACTACCCCGGAAGTGCTGAAATTGATTCATCTTTTCGACAGGTATATTCCGAGGCTACGCTTCTATACGAGCTGACGTCGCCGGACTGGACGATTAATGACGTCAACTCCAGTATAAGAGTCGATTGAGCTCTCGGCGCGCTTTACGCCGCAGCTCGGCTCCAGCGGACCAGCGCCACGGTGTTGGTGGCTGCGAAAAGAATCATGGAGAGGGCGATGAGCTCGTAGAGGTGAACCAGGCTGGCTCCCCAGTAGTGGACGACGCCCCAGCCGATGCCGGCGGAGATGATGAGGCGGACGCTGCCCGCGAGGAACGGAATGCCCACTCGGCCCGCGCCTTGTCCCACGAAGTAGATGAGGAATCCAAAGCCGAAGAATCCGTAGAAGGGCGCCACGATATGCAGGTAGCTCACGCCGGCAGCCAGCACCTCGGGGTCGTGGGAAAAGAGGCTTAGCCATGCGTGCGGGAAGAGCGCGGCCGCGATGCCGGAGATTTGCGCGAAGGCACCGGCCAGCAGGGCGCCCGTCCACGCAACACGATGCGCGCGGCTCAGCTGGCCGGCGCCGATGTTGGCGCTGACGAGCGTACTTACCGCCGTCCCCAGGCCGAACATCAGGGGGATGAGCAGAGCGTCGATACGCGAGGCAAGGCCATAGCCGGCCAGCGCATGCTCGCCAAAGTGGCCTACGGCTCCGGTCACCATCAGCAGTGTCAGATTGCCTTGCACGGTGCCCAGGGAGGACAGCGCGCCTATCCGCAGAATATCCGCAAAGTACCGCCACTCCAGCCCGCTCCACTCCAGCAGCAGCCCGGCGGTGCCGGAGCGCAGGTAGGCGACAAGGACGCCCAGCGCAATCACGTAGTACAAATCCACTGCGACAGCCGCGCCCGCCACGCCCAGCGCGGGCATCGGGCCCAGCCCAAAGATCAGCAGCGGAGAGAGCGGGATGAGAAGCGCCGCTCCACCCAGGATGATGAGGGCAGGCGCCTTGACGTTACCCGCGCCGCGCAATGCCGCCGCCAGCAGGTTGACGCACCATACAGGCACCGCAAAGGCAAAGAGCAGCCCCGAGTAAAGCACCGCGGCATCCAGGCTTTTGCCGGATCCTCCCATGCTGCGGTAAAGCGCAGGGCCAAAGTAAAGCGCAACGGCGCTCGAAAGCACGCCGCAGATGACTGCCAGAACCAGCGCATGCAGCACCAGGCGGTTCGCATCCTGCAGCCGGCCCGCGCCCAGCGCACGGCCAATGGCGGAGGAGACTCCGCCACCCATGCCGCCGTTGGACATGGTGGTCATGAGGAGCAGCGTGGGAAATACCAGAGCGACGCCTGCCACTACATCTGTCCCGAGGAAGCTCACGAAGTAGGTCTCCGCCACGCTCACCAGAGTCTGTACGAAAAGCACGACAATGGTGGGCAGCGCAAGGTGAAGCATCGCGCTCAGCACGGGCGCCGTGAGCAGCATGTGAATGCGCGCCTGAGATGCGCTGTTTCCATGCACGCGTGCCTGCCCATCCTCCTGAGCCTGCGTCTGATCCTGAGGATGTGCCTGCGCCTGCGCGTCTGCCAGCGCATCGCCCGCGGGTGTCGAAGTTGGATTTCTCATAAGCTCACACGCTCTCACAGGCCTGCGCGGATAACCTCAATCTGCCTGCGATGCAGCCGCAGGTGGAAGGGCGCCATAGCATACCATCCATACGCGTCCAGCGCACCAAACCACGGGTGATCGTAGCGGGCGCCGGTGCGCAGATCGGGCACCGACTCCGCGGCTTTCAGCACCTTGTCGCACGAGAGCTCAAATGTCTCGATCGTGCGTTCGTCCGCGCCCGGCGCAGGCTTTACAGCGGCGGTGCTGGCTTTTCCCGGAGGCACTTTGCCCTGGCCCAAAGAGGTGATGACGCGCGCTATGCCCTCGTGGACCAGACACAGGTGCTCCAGCGTCATGAAGACCGACCAGTAGCGGCTGCTGTCCTCAAGCCCCGGCAGGCGGCGGATAAGCACGCGCCGCGCGCCGGACTCCGCGTCGCACCGCCGCGCCAGGGAGACAACGCGCTCGCGTTCGGCCTGAAAGGTGCGGGTAAACCGCTCTCGGGATCCGCTCAGACACGACCAGGCAAAGAGCATGTTGGCGATCATGTGTTCCAGAGCAGGGAGCCCCGCACCGGGTGGATCCAGCCGGGGCTCGGAAGCGGAACTGGACGTCGAGGGAGCAGTTGAAGTTTTCATTTACTTGCAAAGTACAACTAATTTACTTGTAGATTGCAAGTAAATTAGTTGGTAAGATTTCCTCCCCATGAGCAGCTCGAGCAGTTCCGAACCAAGCGATCGAACCGAACCCGCCCCTGCAGCCGCACGCCCCGCGCAAGCCCGGGCGGCGCGGGCAGCTCAGCCGACACAGGCGGACGCGGGGAAAAAAGCGCCGCGCCGCTCTCGGTGTCCCGTCGCGTGCGCGCTGGATATCATCGGCGATCGCTGGACGCTGCTCATCATCCGCGATCTCGTGTGTGGCAAAACGCGGTTCCGCGAATTTATGGAATCGCCCGAACGCATCCCCTCCAACATCCTCACGGAGCGCCTGCAGCGCCTCACCCAGCACGACATCATCGAAACCGTGCCCGTGCGCCCCGGAGCCGTGCGCCTCAGCTACCGGCTAACGCCAAAAGGCCAGGGTCTGCTCCCCGCCCTGCGCGCGCTCAAGGAGTGGGGCCTGCAGTGGGAGGAAGACACGTCCGTGAACCTGGGGAAATCAGCTGAAGATCACGCCTGAGCGCGGGCCCGCACCCTGGAATGGGCTCCAACGTCACGGAGCTTGCTAATGTGTAATAAAACTCTCATAAACAGAGTCTGATTACACATTATGGCCAGAATAAACCCTGACAAGCGCCATGAAGCCTTCACTTTTCTGGAAGAAGTCATGCGCAACGAAGGCATTCCGCGCCATGATCTCGTCATCTGTGGCGGCGCCGCCATGCTCGCCGGCCACTACAACGCGCGGACGACGAGGGACGTCGATATCATCGCACAGCTGGATGTAAACAAACAACTGACCGATCCCAGGCCGCCCTCTCGACCCGGAAGCACTCCTCCTGGCGACGAGCGAGATTGGGCGTTTTGACGCACGCCTGTTCGACGAGTCCCTCCACTGGCTCCACGAATATGGGCGACTGATCAACATCCAGCGACTGAAGACACTTAGTCAGACAGCCTCCCTGGGCAACCCTAAAGTCCTGGCTGCGATGTCCACTATCGTCAGCCAGAACAGCCGTCTTTCCAAATGGAAAGCTCTGCATATTCCGGTCGGGGAAATCTCTATTCCCACTGTCCTCGGCAATGAGCAGCAGGCTCTGTTTCTGAACGCAAGCGGTCCCGGTTCTTATGCCAGGCCTGGTGAGAAACTGTATGGAAATGAGGATCCCCACTTCTTATCCTACGGCTTTACTCGCGGCCCCTATAACCTGCGTCAGGATGCAATAGCACCGCAGGTAGCCAGGAACCCCGAGCTTCTGCTGATCAAATTGCGTGCCCTGTTTGGTACAAATGCGCGGGCCGAGATTATTGCCGCGCTTTTGTCATCCCCCAATTCTACTGCGCATCCCTCCGGTCTCGCCTCACAAACCGGCTATTCTATGGATTTAAATTAAGAAACATGACATAATATTAATCCATGCTTCTCGGAAATCCCGCAATTGTTAACCTCACTAAGATCCTGGAATCGGGGACTGCGCAAAGTATTGATGAAGTACTGAAGGGCCAGAATTTTACTTTGGCGACGGCTTTATGGTACACACTTTGCCTTAATCGGCTCCGGATGAAGCAGGTAACCGACGGCAAAGAGGAGATGCCGTCGTTTGCATCGTATAGTTTTGTGGAGGAATACTACAATCTTGGATCGACTTTAAACGCGGATCGCGAGTTTACGCATACTTCCTATGGAGTCTGGCCCATTTTATCCAAAGACGACGTTGTGAGGGATGAATGGCTGCGATTTCTGGATCGGTTTAGAATTTGTGCTTCGAATGAAAGTAAGGGCAAGGTCGTAAAAGCTTTGGCACGAACCCTGTGGGAAATGGCGGACAACGTGCCCTGGCACGCATTCTTGGAGGGTGCCCCATGTAGCGCCCTCGCAGGTTACCATGTTCGAGATGGAGTGCTTACATTTTCGGTCGCCGATGTTGGAATGGGTTTCCTGGCTTCGCTTAAGAAATTGCCCCATTGGAAATCCTTACAGCGAGAGCAAGACGCATTGCAGGCCGTCATTGATAAGGAAGCCACTTCACGGCCCGGGGAAACAAGCGGAGGTGGCTACAAGCAATTGTTTCAATCTCTCGTCGATCTAAATGGCCTCGTATACCTTCGGAGCGGGAACAGCGTGGTCGAGATAAAGCAAAGAGGAAAAGAACGGATGCGTCATTTTTTCCCGAAAGCGGGAGGATTTGGAAGCCAGATCACGGTTGTCGTGTCATTTAGAGGAGTTCCAGCCGAAACAGCCTTAGAAATATGTTGATTCATTTTTAGAAATGAATATGATCGTCGCAATGCTCATCAACACCAGAGCCATTTGCGGCAACACCACAATTTTAGCCGGAAGCATTTCCGGACAAAAAGCAGCTGACGCTCTTAGGAAGTTAACTACGGACGAGATTTTAGCCTCTAACTTAAACACGATTGAAGGCGACTTGGTCCGAATTGACCTTTCGGCCGTCGAGACAGTTTCTTCCAGCTTCCTCCGTGAGTTTCTCTCCCCATTTTTTGCTGTAGATGGACGCGGGGGGGACATCCACGAAAATATTGCTCCTGCATTCGTAGGGGTATCGTCAGAAGATCTGGAAACAGAACTTTCTGAGTACTTTGCCGGCCGCGGGATTGCAATCCGTACATCCAAAGAGCCAGAAGACTCAGACTATGTATGGACCGGAAGGCTTGAAAAAGCTGTTTCTGAAAGCTTGAAGATTCTGGATTCGCATGGGCCAGCTACAGCTGCTGATCTGTTCGAAAAGTACCCCAGCAATTGCTCTGGGCAGACAACTTGGAACAACCGGTTGGTTACACTTTCAAAGCTTAGGTTAGCCGCTCGCAAGCGAGTGGCAAGAAACTGGATATACCAAACTCATTCACGGAGGAACATCTAATGGGAGAAGGCAAACGTCGCAAGCAATTTAAGAAGTTTGAGGAAAGTACAGCTACTGTGATGGAGGAGGAAATCCTGACACCGGACTTGTTGACCGGTACCAAGTCCAACCGGGACGTCATACTGATAGAATGCACAGCTAGTGGTTCATCTGAACAAATTCAGGCAGAAGCTCGTATTCACCTATTCAATCGAAACCTTGGCAAGGTTGAGATTTATCTCGATGCAAAATGTATCGGCACTGTTAGCGAAGAAGGAATGGAAATCCTGAAGGAAATCCGCCCTGATTTGGCAACAGCTCCCCACGGCAGAGTTGATCCAGGAAGGATTGAGCAACCTCCCGATTTTTGCGGCACCTTTTGGGTGGCGCTCAACTAAAATGAATAGTCTGGTCCCAAACTCATGCGCTGAGTGCATTGTCTACTCCCAATGTGGTGGGACAGGGCTTCCCGCTCTTGATAAAATGGGCTGCATCCCAAGCGGAAAACCCCATCCGAAGGATCCTAACATGGATCCCAGACTTTCTGATGAATTCTGGAAGAAATGGGACGATGTGGGAGGGCTCTTGGACATGGGATGTCATACCACTATCAAGGGCATGAGTGCTGAAGTGCTTCCGAGATATATTCCTAAAATTCACGACGGTGTTTCTCGAAATGGCTTACTCAAAAATGTGCCATGGGTGGCTATTCCTTTGCATCAATTGTTCATCTCTAAAAAGGGGAATTTTAGGGGTTGTAATTTTAAGTCGCGTGCCGAGTTGGAAGACTATTTTAGAATTTCCGCAAATACGAAGATTGTATTAGTGGGATGTGATCAAGACAGGCATATAGAAAATTTTTGGAAAAATCATCTTAAGTATGCACTTCCCGCGTCGCTCAAATTGTTAAATATAGATCTTGTAACTTGCCCCAATTACTCACTTTTTACAGACATGACGGGCTTTCACGTGCTGCGCAATATTAAGCGAATAATATTAACAGCAGAACGATTTAGTAATGCAGGTATTCCGCCTGTTCTTCATTTAAACGCATTCCGTGATCAGCATTGGGATACATGGGCCAGATTCCTTATGGAACATCCTGAAATAACTATTGTAGCCAAAGAATTTCAGACTGGATCGAATGAAAAGGAAATTAAATCACTGGCAGATTTACAACAAATTTTGGGAAAGGCTATACATCCGATACTAATTGGAGCTGCAAGATTCCATAACACAGCAAAGGCACTTTTCCCCAGCTTTAGTATCATGGATTCAAAACCGTTCATGGCAGCTACGCATAGGGAAGCCTTGGTCTATGACAACAAGGGCTTGCTGAAATGGAAAAAAACCTTGTTACTCAATGGAATGTCTATCGAAGGCATACTAGCTGACAACATTAAACTCTACCCGCAATACATGGAACGTATTCAAAAGTCCTCGCGCCCTCCTAAGCCGCCGAAAATCGACCGCCGCATCCCCGACGAGCAAGAATTGTCCTTCGCTTGAATTTCAATTCCGTATTTAACTTGCCAGCCGAAAGCGCCGCAATGATCATTCATCAGCTCTACAGCAATAGAATTTTCCCAGAAGGATACCCTGGTCCAATCTGTGTGATTTAGATCGAAGCACCAGTCGCCGGCCACTGCAATCCAGTGGGTATGCTGAAGGCTCTTACGTCCTCGAAAGTCCTTTTCAATCCAGGGTCCAAGCCACTGAACAAGTGCAACGCCACTTGTGGGCAGGGTTCGAGGCACCACTTCAAATGTGCACCCGTAGTCACGACAAGCACGGCACATGTCACGGAAGGTAGTATGAGACCTAGCTGGGAAATTGGGAAAATGCCTGATGACATCCGTGATCTCTTCCCTTACGGCCGTAGCAAAAGAAATAGGACCGCAGTTTGCCGAGAAACACTCTTGCGCAAGCAAAATATCCCAGGGGATGTACCCTGTCGTCAGTTCTGGAGATATGGAGGGCAAGAGCAAGCTCATGATTTAGAAATCATCAATATTTCCACATTCAGATTCCAAATAAATCAAAAATTCCAGAGATCTTGCTCATCGCCATCTGGTAGGCCGCCAAAGTGACCGATGCGGCCTGCAAAAGGCTCCCACACGTGCGATAGCCCGAAAGAACGGCTTGCTAGGCTCGGCTGGGCACTTTGAAGGCTGTCAAAGCCCCCAAGACGGAGAATGGGAAATCTCGTTCCAAGACCAAGGCTGCCTGGCGTGTAACCGCGTCCCCAGCTTTTTGGTTACAATTTCCTCGACAGAACGCTTGACTCTTAATCAATTGGTTGTAGATCCAAGGCCTACTCGGGGCTCCCTTTTCTTTTTTTTCATGTCGACGCTGGCGGAGGCGGGGCTGGCGGGAATGTTGGGGGGATATCGGTAGCTTCGGCTGTTTTGATTTCCAGGGAAATTATAACGGATGTTTCCCAATTGCGCTGATCAGAAGCCGGCGGCTACAGTTCGTCCATGCGAGTAGTTTGGATACTTGGTGACCAATTACACGTCGATCATCCGGCGCTACACCGTGCGGACCGCAATCACGATCGTGTCCTTTTTATCGAATCGCGTCAGCGCAGCCAGCAAGTCCGTTATCACCAGCAAAAGCTTGTCCTGATCTTTTCGGCCATGCGTCATCGGGCGGAGGCGTTGCGGGCAGAGGGCTGGAAGGTCGACTATGTTGAGCTGACGGGAAGATTTTCGGACGCGCTTGTAGATTACATTCGTCAGTACAGGCCCGATTCCGTTCTGGTGCAGGAACCGAGTCAGTTCGCTTTTCGGCAGGCTCTGCCAAGGCTGTCGCGAAAGCTTGGCGTACCTGTGGAGATTCTTCCGACAAATCAGTTTCTCGTTGCGGAAAAGGACTTCAAGGCCTGGGCGGGGCAAAGCCGCCATTTGCTCATGGAGAATCATTACCGCCGTGTGCGGAAAAAGCTCGGCATCCTGATTGAGCCTGATGGCAAGCCAACTGGCGGTGCGTGGAATTTTGACTCCTCCAACCGCGAAACTTACGCGGCGTTTCGCAAGCGGGGCCCGAAACTGCCGCAGCCTCCGCGCAGCGACCCCGATCATGTGACCCGCCAGGTCATCGCATTGGTAAAGCGGGAGTTTCCCGATCACCCCGGCGATGCGGCCGATTTTTGGCTGCCCGTCACGCGCGAAGAATCGTTGCGATGGCTGCACGATTTTATCGCTAACCGGCTGAACCATTTCGGTCCGTGGGAAGATATGATGGTGGCTGATGAGCCGGTGCTCTTTCATTCGGTTCTGACTCCCATGCTCAACATCGGTCTGCTTTCTCCGCGCGAGTGCGTCGAGGCGGCCGTATCGGCCTACAAGGCCGGGGGTGCGCCTCTTACGTCAGTGGAAGGATTTGTCCGGCAAATCATTGGCTGGCGCGAGTTCATTAACGGGGTCTACTGGCTGCGTATGCCCGGCTACGAAGAGCTCAATGAGCTTCAAGCCGTCCGTCCCCTGCCCTCATGGGTTTACACCGGGGAGACGGAACTCAACTGCCTCCGCCATGTTCTGCGCCAGGTAATCGCCACCGGCTACAACCATCATATACAGCGCCTGATGGTGCTTGGTAATTTCTTCCTGCTTGGTGGCTTTGCTCCCGACGCAGTCCTGCGCTGGTACACCGAAATGTATGTGGACGCTCACGACTGGGTTATGGCGGCAAATGTCATCGGCATGGTCCTGCACGCAGATGGAGGCTTCATGGCCACCAAGCCTTATGCAGCGGGCGCGGGCTACATCCATAAGATGAGCAATTACTGCGGCGGTTGCCGCTACCGTCCCGATCAGCGTACCGGCCCGGATGCGTGCCCCTTCAATTTCCTTTACTGGAATTTTTACGCCACGCACCGCGAGCGCTTCGCGACCAATCCACGCGTCGGCATGATGATCAAAACCTGGGACGAAAAGCCATCAGCCGAAAAGGCGGCCATTCTCCAGCAGGCCAAAGATTTCCTGGAGAGCGGCTCATCTGATCACTAAAGCTCTACGTACGCGGGAACGCCATCATCGACAGGCTTCCATCGTATGGAGACTGGCGTCTCCTTTCCGCTGACTCCAGAGATAAGAATCTAGTTCGCCAATTCCTGTAGTGCGCGCTCGGCGTTCACTTCGGCCAGGGTTTGAAAGCGGTCAGGGAACGGGGCTGTTAGGACGTACGCGTTTTGCCGGAGGGATTTAACGTTGCGGGATACCGCCCATCCGTTCGCGTAAGGTAGAGACGCCCGAGCTGAAACAGGCGCCTGGCATCATCCCTCACCACGTAATAGCCGATAACCTGGACATCGCCCTTTGCCGTCGCATCTGTCCGCGACTGCCAGAACAAGCTGTCAGTCTCCGGGGCGGGCTGGATAAGGGCCGCAAGCTTGGACAATGAAAGGTGCCCCGGCACTCAGGCAAACGGCACCCTCGCCTCGGCATCGACGGCGCGCAGGGAGCTTACCGGCAGGAGTTGGCCCTGCCTTTACGCTCCGGCTTCAGGGCCCCACGACAAAGTCGGCTTCGCTCTTCAGCTCGGGGTAGTTGTTGATGCGGCCTTCGATGCGGTATTGGCCGGGGGGGAGGCCGCCTTCAATCTCGGCAAGCAGTATCTCGACGGAATAGGAGGCGCGATCGTCGTAGTTGAGGAGGATGGTGCCGTATTCTTCGGCGAAATCCTTGTCGCCGGACCACTGGTAGACGACGCGGCCAGCGCTGTTGGTGATGCGGATGTCGTAGCGCTGCGCGTTGGGGAAGGAGAGGGTGATCGGCTTTTTGCCGGAGTTTTTGATGGCGAGCACGACTTTGAAGAACGGCGCCGCCGTGCCCGCCTTTATCTGGCTTAGCGACAACGGCTTGGGCTGCACGTCGATAGTGGTGGCCAGGGAACGGAAATCGATGGCGTTGGCGCGGAAGATGCGTTTGGGATCGCTGGTAAACAGGCTGAACTTGCCCGCCTTGCCGCCGCTGTAGGTCTTGGGGTCCGCCGTCTTTTTGCTGGGGCTGATATCGATTGCCAGCGCGTTGGCCAGGCCCAGGGCGATGCACAGGCCGCACGCCAGCGCGAGGGTAAGCATGGCGGCGGCGGCGCCTTTTCGCATTGTTGTAAGCATGGAAACCATAGGGAGTTAAATGGAAACGGCCCGGTGCAGGGCCGGGAAGTCGCGGCGTCCGCGCAGCACGCCGTACTCGGTATATCGGCCGGGCGATGGAGGTGAAGAGACGATGGCCCGCACAAAAATTGCACATCGGATCTGCCCCACCCCGGCAGCAAACACTCTATAACCAAATTTAGCATTGCAGGCGAAGGATCAAAGCAAAAACTCCCCAAAGGATTTTGAAATGACCCGGGTGGCCGCCCGAATCACGACTTTTGTATTATTTTATCCTGTCCCCCTCGCGCGCAGGTTGCAATTGCTGTGCGATAAGGCTTACACTCCGCGCATGAACTGGATATCCAAAAGCGCCGCGCTGCTGATTGCCGCCTGCGCCGCGCTGACTCTTTGCGGGGGAGGTTCCCCTCCCAAAATCGTCGTGCGGGTTCACACCCAAAACGTGGCCAAGGAGATGAAGGGCAACCAGACATTTATGGTGCAGATCCCCGATCCGCCCGAGCAGATTTCCGTGATGGCGATTCCGGAGGCCTCCGAGAAGGACGTGCTTAATGTGGTGGCCAAGCCTGTTTCGCACGGGTTCGGCGCGTACATTCAGTTTAACCGCCGCGCATCGGTCAATATCAGCGCCACCACCGCGCAAAACCAGGATCGCATCCTCGTTGTTGTCATTAACAACCGGGTGGTGTACGCGCCCAAGATCGACACGGTTATCTCCAACGGCGTCATCCACATCCCGGAGGGCATTACTCCCAAGGAGATGCAGGCGCTGGGCGAGCTTGCCAAATACAATACCAAGCGGGCCAAATTCTAGTCCGCTGAGGCACACCGCCCCCTCTCCCCCTCCCGTATGGCACGCCAGCCGCTCCAGCCCGACTCCGGGATCTTGTGGCGCCGGCGGGTGGCCAGCGCCGTGGCCGCCGCCCTGGCGTGCGTGGCCGTGGCGCTGCTGCATGCGCTGGCCAGCAGCAAGGGGGCGGCGCTGGGCTGGCTGCGGCCGCTGCAGATTGGCGAACATGCGTTTCAGGACCTGCGCTGTCGCACCGGCACCACGGCGCCGGCCAATCCGCACCTCATCTTCCTCGCGGTGGATGAGCCGTCGATCCGCCTGAGCCTGCTGAGCGACGAGGAAAAGCAGCAGCCCCCCTTTGACCAGATGGCCGCCGGCTGGCCCTGGCCGCGCAGCGTGTATGCCGCCGTGCTGGACCGCCTGTGCAACGCAGGGGCCCGCATGGTCGTCTTCGATTTCCTCTTCTCCACCCCCGGCAAGGGCGACGAGGAGTTTCGCCAGGCCATGGAGCGCTGGCCGGGCCGCGTGCTGCTGGCCTGCAACCTGGAGCAATCCCGCGGCACCCAGTCGCAAACCGGGCAGTTTCCCAGCCCCACCCTGTTGCCTGGCGACGCCGGGGCGGCGGACCCGCGCCTGGGGTGCATCACGTTTTTCCCGGACGAAGCGGACTTTTGTGTGCGCTCTGCCGTCTTTCGCACGGATTTGATGATGGGCGACCTGGTGCCCGAGAGCCTGGCCGCGCGCGTGGTGCGGGCCGCCGGGCCGGCGGGAAGCGAGGCGTTCATCCCCAAAACCGCGCGGCCGCAGCTTATCCGCTTTACGGGGCCGCCCAGCCTGGCGGGGCTGGAGAAGGCGGCGTTTCGCCCGCACTCGCTGCACGAGATTTTTCTGCCCTCCTTTTGGGAGCGTAACTATCAGGGCGGCAAGGTGTTCCAGGATGCGATTGTGCTGGTGGGGCCGGATGGCAACATGCTCAAGGATATCATCCCCACCCCGCTGGGGCCGATGCCGGGGCCGGAGCTTCATCTCAACGCCGTTAACGCCTTGTGGCACAACGACTTTCTGCACGAGCCCCCGCTTTCGGCGGACATCGCCTCCATTGTGCTGCTGGCCGCGGCCGCCTGGGTGCTGACGTGCGTCAATACTTCCCGCATCGCCAGCCTGGCGGCCCTGCTGGCGGTGGGTATGGGGTGGATAGCCTTGGGCCACGTGCTGTACGATGTTGCTGCGCTGCAAGTGGTTACGCTAGCGCCGCTCTTGGCCCTCGCCATAGCGTGGATGGCCGCGCAGGTGACCGACTATACGCTCGACGCCATGTATTTTCGCCAGATGCGCGGCATGCTGGAGCGCTATGTCTCCAAGCGTGTGGCCAGCGATTTGCTGGACAACCCCAACTCCGTACTGCGCACGCTGGGCGGCGAGCGACGGCCGGTCGTGGTGCTGTTTACCGATTTGCGCGGCTTTACCTCGCTGAGCGAGGCGATCGATCCGGTCGAAATGGTCGACCGCCTGAACGAGTACTTTGCCCTGATGGTGCGCCCCGTACTGGCGGAGGGAGGCACGCTGGACAAATTCATCGGCGACGCGCTGATGGCCGTATGGGGCAATTTCATCACCGCCGGAGCCCGACAGGATGCCGCCGCCGCCGTGCGCGCCGGGCTGGCCATGCGGCGCGCCCTGGAGGAGTTGAACGTGAAGTGGACGCACGAGCATAAAGACAAGAGCGGCAAGATCTTCCAGCTGAAAATGGGCATCGGCATCCACAGCGGCGACGCCGTGGTGGGCAACCTGGGCTGCGAGGAAAAGATGGACCCCACCGTCATCGGCGACACCGTCAACCTCGCCTCGCGCGTCGAGGGACTGACCAAGCAATACCACGTCGATTTCCTGATCTCCGACAGTGTGGCCGCGCAAACCGAAGGTTATTTCCGCCTGCAAAGCGTGGACCGCGTGCAGCCAGTCGGCCGCGCCCAGCCCGTGCAGGTCTTCCACGTCATTTGCCTGGCCACGGAGCCCGTGCCGGGAGGCGAGGCGGCGCAGCGCTATCTGGCCGCTTACGAGGAAGCCTACTCGCACGCCGTGGCCCGCCGCTTTGCCGCCGCCTCCATCGGCTTTGCCGAGGCGCTGAAACACCGCCCCGACGACTACCTGGCCACCCTCCACCACAAGCGCTGTACCGATGCCCTGGCCGATGCCAACCACCACGCGTGGTCCGGCTTTGCGGTGATGGAGAGCAAGTAAGCCTCGCCCAACCGTTTCTGTATCAACAACATCCGTACCCAGCCTCTCCTTGTAGATTCCCGCCATGCTTCACTCCTCACAGCCCACTCCCCTGCTCTTTTCCACGCGTGCTTATGATTCCCTTTGCGACGATGTTCTCGCGCACGGCGGCCTGGAGAAGGGGCGCGTGGAGGTGAAGGACTTCCCCGACGGCGAGCGCTATATGCGTATCCTCACCACCGTGGCGGGGCGCGATGTGGCGCTGATGGGCGGCACGATCTCCGACTCCGACACGATGGAGCTGTACGATCTGGCGGTGGGCCTGGTGAAGTTTGGCGCGCGCAGCCTCAGCCTCGTCATCCCGTACTACGCGTACTCCACCATGGAGCGCGCCGTTCTGCCGGGCGAGATTGTGACGGCCAAGACGCGCGCGCGCATGTTCAGCTGCATTCCCGCGCCGCCTTTTGGGCAGCAGGCGGCGCTGATTGACCTGCACTCGGAGGGCATCCCGCACTACTTTGAGGGGGATATCACGCCGGTGCATCTCTATGCCAAGCAAGTGGTTAAGCGCGCCATCCAGCGCGTGGGCGGCGATAACTATGTGCTCGCCAGCACCGACGCCGGCCGCGCCAAGTGGGTGCAATCCCTGGGCGACGAACTGGGCGTGGACGTCTCGTTTATCTTCAAAAAGCGGCTGGACGGCGAGCGCACGAAAATCTCGGCCGTCAGCGCGCATGTGGAGGGCAAGCACGTTGTCATCTACGACGACATGATCCGCACCGGCGGCTCCCTCCTCAGCGCTGCCCGCGCCTACCGGGACGCCGGCGCGATTAGCGTGGCCTGCGTGGCCACCCACGCCCTGCTGCCCGGCAACGCGCTGGAGAAGATCCGCAACTCCGGCGTCCTCACCTGCGTGTGCGTTACCGACACCCACCCCCGCGCGCGGGAGCTGCTGACCGCGCAGGCCGCCGCCTCGGACGCGTCCGTGGCCGGCACCGGCGCCGCTGCGCCCGCAGTGCAACGCGTCCCTTTCGACCTGCCGCAAGGCAATGCGTTCTTCCAGGTCGACTCCGTAGCATCGCTGATTGCGGACTATCTGCAAAGCGTGTGAAAGAGGGTTCCCCTTTCTCCACCGAAAAAATCAGGGTGATAGCGCTTTCGCTGCTTTTTGCGCTTTCCTCGCGACGTGTTAACAGCGAAACTTATCTTTTCTTTACCCGCCGCATCCATGGCATTGCTTTACGGCATCCCACTGCATCCCGCGGTAACATGCCTTTTACCAGACACTTCCCCACACTGCATTCGCTTCTCTCTGTCCCCTGATATCACACTATGAAATCACTCCGCATCGGGATGATCGGCTACAAATTCATGGGCCGCACCCACTCCAACGCCTGGCGCCAGGTCGACAAGTTCTTCGACGTGCCCGCCAGGCCGGTTCTCAAAACACTCGCCGGGCGCGACGCCGCCGCCGTTAAGGAAGCCGCCTCGCAGCTCGGCTGGGAAGGCACCGCAACCCGCTGGCAGGACGTCGTCGCCGATCCCGAGATCGACATTATCGACATTAACACGGCCAACGACACGCACGCCGAAATCGCCATCGCCGCCGCCAAAGCCGGCAAGCACGTGCTTTGCGAGAAGCCCCTGGCCATGACCGTAGAGGAGGCGCAGGGCATGGTGGACGCGGTGAAAGCCGCCGGCGTTGTCAACATGGTGTGCCACAACTACCGGCGCATCCCCGCCATTGCGCAGGCCAAAAAGATGATTGAGGCCGGCGACCTGGGCCGCATTTTCCACTACCGCGCCCGGTATCTGCAGGACTGGATTGTGGACCCGAACTTCCCGCTCGTCTGGCGCCTGCAAAGCAAAATTGCCGGCAGCGGCACGCACGGCGACATCAACGCGCACATCATCGACCTGGGCCGCTACCTCGTGGGCGAGCTGGACGAAGTGAACGGCCACCTCGAGACGTTCATCAAGGAGCGCCCGCTGCCGGAGGATCCGACCAAGACCGGCGAAGTCACCGTGGACGACGCGGCCATCACGCTCGCGCGCTTCAAGAACGGCGCGATCGGTGTGCTGGAGGCGAGCCGCTTTGCGCTGGGTCGCAAAAACCACATCCAGTTGGAAATTAACGGCAGCAAAGGTTCGCTGGTGTTTGATTTTGAGGACATGAACCGCCTCAAATACTACAACGAGGCCGACCCCGCCGACCGCCGCGGCTACCGCGACATCCTCGTCACCGAAGGCGTCCACCCCTACGTGGGCAGCTGGTGGCCCCCGGGCCACATCATCGGCTACGAGCACACCTTTGTGCATACCATCGCCGATTTCATCCGCGCCGTCGTTGATGGCAAACCCGTGCACCCCACCTTCGAAGACGGCCTGGAAGACCAGAAAGTCCTCGCCGCCGTCGAGCAGAGCAGCAAAACGCGCTCGTGGGTGAAGGTGTAGCTCCCAGCCAGGAAGCATTTCCGAACCTGGTGTCTTCGTGCCCTGGTGGTGAATGTGTTAACTACCACGACACAGAGACGCCAGGGTCTTTCGACTCATCTTTTCTCTCCCTAACAACGTCCCCCTCCCCCTCATCACACAATGAAAGTCGGCGTCTTTACCGCTATTCTCAACGATCAGCCGCTTGAAAAAGCGCTCGATTTCCTCGCCTCCATCGGCGTCACCGCCGTCGAATTCGGCACCGGCGCCTACCCGCCGGACGCGCACACCAAACCCGACGACCTGCTGGCCGACAAAGGCAAGCTGGCCGCCTTCAAGCAGGCCGTCGCCTCCCGCGGCATGGAAATCTCCAGCCTCTCCTGCCACGGCAACCCCATCCATCCCGACAAGGAGTTCGCGCAATCCCACCACGATATCTTCCGCAAGACGTTGAAGCTGGCTGAGTTGCTGGAGGTGCCGCGCGTTACCACCTTCTCCGGCTGCCCCGGCGACGGCCCCAGCGCCACCTACCCCAACTGGGTCACCTGCCCCTGGCCGGACGACTTTCTGAAAGTGCTGGAATGGCAGTGGAATGAAGTGGTCATCCCCTACTGGGCGCGCGAGGTCGAAGTCGCCAAGTCCCACGGCATCAACCAGATCTGCCTGGAAATGCACCCTGGCTTCGTCGTCTACAACGGCGAGACGCTGCTGAAACTGCGCAACGCCGTCGGCCCCGTCATCGGCGCCAACTTCGATCCCAGCCACCTCTTCTGGCAGGGCATCGACCCCGTGCGCTCCCTGCGCGACCTCAAGGGCGCCATCTACCACGTGCACGCCAAGGACACCCGCGTGTACGAGGAGAACAGCCTGCGCAACGGCGTACTGGACACCAAGCCCTACAGCCAGGAAGCCGACCGCGCCTGGATCTTCCGCACCGTCGGCTACGGCCACGGCGCCGATTTCTGGGGCCACTTCGTCTCCACCCTGCGCCTTATCGGCTACGATGGCGTGCTGAGCATGGAGCACGAGGACAGCCTGATGACGCCGAGTGAGGGCTTGAAGAAAGGCGTCAAGTTCCTGCAGGACATCATCATGCACGAGCCCAAGGGCGTCGTCAGCTGGGCGTAAGTATCAGCATCCGATAAGCATTCAGATAAGCGTAACGGCGTCGTTCCCTTCGCAGGGGCGGCGCCGTTTGCCGGCGCGGACGCGCTTACGCTCCCCTTCGGCCTCGCCTGAAAGTGGCATTACGCTGGATTCCTATGATACACCCCGACACCACCGAGTACAACGAGCGGCAACAGATGCCCGAGGATCGCGCCATATGCGAGGCGCTCGCACAGGCGATCAGCGACGGGCTGCCGGAGGCGGAAAACAGGATCTGGCATGCGCATCCCGTATGGTTTCTGGACGGCAACCCGGTGGCAGGCTACAGCAAGCTGAAGAGCTGCGTTCGCCTGCTCTTCTGGAGCGGCCAGTCCTTCGACGAGCCTGGCCTGGCGAAGGAAGGCAGCTTTAAGGCAGCCGAAGCGCGCTATACCTCTGTCGATCAGGTGGATACGCAGATCCTGCAGCGCTGGCTGGCCAAGGCCCGCGAGATTCAGTGGGATTACAAGAACATTGCAAAACGCAAAGGCGAGTTGAAGCGGCTAAAGTAGATGCCGTTGCAGCAGGACACCCCAACGAAAAAAGCGACACGCATCTCACGATTGATGCGAATGACTCTGCTTGACAAAGCCCGCCAAAGGCGCAACGCTCGCAAGCATGCTTATCGCGACGATCCTTCGCGGCTTCCACAGCTCCACGCGCCCCTGCACCCTCGCGGCAATCGTCGCGACAGCAGCCTCCTCGCCTCTCTCCTTCCCCTCCGCCTCCCACGCCCAGCAGCCGTACTCGGATCCCCGCCTCGCCCCGCTTATCCCTGCCGGCGGCGGCGCAAAGACGGTCGCCCCCGCTGCGATCCCGGGATCGCCCCGCATTGCGACAACGCCCAGCCCCGCGCCTGCCCGCGCTTACGCCCAGGCGCAGCCCCCCGCCACGCCCCCTGCCCCTGCCGCCGCCCCTTCCCCTGCGGCGCCAGCTACGCCTTCGCCGGCGGAGCCCGGCGTCCCCGGCACAGCTGTGGGTTGGGAGCGCTACGGCGCGTCCGTTTTTGTCTGCGGCCACAGCTTCCACGTGTTTATCGACAAGAAGCTTCGCGCGCTGGCGTATGAGGCCGGCTTTCAGCAGCACCGCCACGCCGGCCGCCTCTTCGTCGGCGGCTCGCATCCTATCGAGATATGGAACCTGCCCGACAGCCAAAACACGGCGCGCGCCGCACTGCGCGAGGGCCACGTCGATATCCTCACCCTCTCGCCCCACATGTTTTTGCCGGATCGCGGCATCGACTTTTACGCGGACTACGCATGGAAATATAACCCGCACGTGCGCGTGATGCTCCAGCTCTCCTGGCCTACCAACCCCGCCAGCGCGGGCGTGGACTGGAACCAGATGGCGCTCATCCTGAAAGGCTACATGGCGCTGGCGGATGCCCAGGTCAAGGCCATCAACGCGCGGCACAAGGCCGATTTCGTTTCCACCGTGCCCGTGGTTCTGGCGGTGATGAAGCTGCGCGAGGAAATCATCGCCGGCCGCGTGCCCGGCATTCGCGCCTTTGGCGATCTCTTTACCGACAAGCTCGGCCACGCCGGCCCGGCGCTGGAAAATCTTGTCACCTTCTGCTGGTACGCCGCCATCTACAAGCGCTCGCCGGAGGGCCTTAAGGCGCTCGACGCCCCCGCCACGCAGGTAAAGGCCGAAACCAACGCCGCCCTGCAAAAGATCGCCTGGGCCGTCATCTCGCCCACCCTGCCCGCAGCGCCCGCAAAACCCACGGCCGCCACCTCCCCCACCCCCATGGCCGCGCACAGGTAAAGGACGCCACAAGCCCCGGGCCACACGCAATGGGCCCAAGGGGCTCGAACGAGGGCGCGAACATAGACGCGAGGAAGAGATGAGACAGCCCATTCACTCCAAACCCGGGACCGGGCGTTTCGAACGCCCGGTTTCCATGGGCTCCCTGCAGGCTAAATCCTTGAGAGCATTTTCCAGATAGCTTGTCGCGAATTCGCCAGGCTCCGAGAACGGCGCTCGCGCTATCTCCTGTTGCGAACCGTCCGGCGCCGCCGTTCTCGAAGTCCTATGCCTTTGCAAAGCCCTTCCCCAAACGTCCGTCTCCGCTATTCTTGGAGACCTGACCCCGCGACAGCTTAAATGGGCTTTGCTTTAGAGGCTGTCGACATTTGGCCTCCTCCTCCTTTATCCTCTGCTTAGAGGCTTATATCCCCCTTAGAGCGAGACATCTGTGAAGCCGTACTGAAGTACGGAGGAGAATGTCTCGCTCTAAGGAGGACGTAAGGAAGGTTGAACATCGTGGAAGCATCCCCTTGGCGAAACTTTCCGCCCTCGGCGATGTTATCTGAAGGTCCGTAGCTCAAACGCAGATAGTATCGCCAAGGACGGAAAGTTTCGCCAAGGGGATGCAGCGGAAATGTCGACAGCCTCTAGTTCTCAATACTGTACCACTTTTGTCTTGCCGTTCCGTCATTAGTTGCTAGTGTTGCAATTTCCGGTCAGTCCGCACTGAAAGGTGGGAACTCACAGTTTCCCACTTTTTTTATTTCTGGAGACGGACCGGTTAACTGAGCAAAGGAACGCCATGAGCCAGGACCTCATTTCGCTTTTGGAATATCTCGAAAAAGAAAAGGGCATCAAGAGAGAAGATCTCATCGAAGCTGTCCAGCTCTCCCTCGTGGCTGCGGCGCGCAAAAGCTTTGGCCCCGCCAAGGACCTCCGCGTCGAAATCGACCCTCGCTCGGCCAAGATCAAGGCCATCGCGCGCCTTACAGTGGTCGAGAAAGTCTCCGTGCCGCACGACGAAATTTTGCTGGCAAAAGCCAAGGCGCTGAAGCCCGACGTGCAATTGGGCGACAGTATCGAAGTTGAGGTGAACCCCAACGAGTTCGGCCGCATTGCGGCGCAGAACTTCAAGCAGGGTCTGGCGCAGGCCATCCGTAACATTGAGCGCACTATGGTGCTGAATGAGTATAAGGACCGCCTGGGCACCATTGTTACCGGAACGGTCCGCCGTTTCGATCGCTCCGACGTCATTATCGACCTCGGCAAGTTCGAAGCGCTCATGCCCTCCAAGGAGCGCGTGCCGACCGAAGACTACGCGCCCAACGAGCGCATCCGCGCCTACGTCCTGGCTATCGAGGCCAGCACGCGCGGCCCCGAAATCATCCTCTCCCGCAGCCACCCGGATTTCGTACGCAAACTGTTCGAACTCGAAGTGAGCGAATTGGTGGATAAAACCATCGAGATCAAGGCCATGGCCCGCGAAGCCGGCTACCGCACCAAGATTGCAGTGTGGTCGCAAAACGACAAGGTGGACCCCGTGGGCGCCTGCGTTGGCATGCGAGGTGCTCGCGTCAAAAACATTGTCCGCGAGCTCAACAACGAGAAGGTGGACCTCTTCCGCTGGTCGCCCAACATCCGCGAGCTCGTGATCGAAGCGCTTAAACCCGCCAAACTCAAGTCGATTGAACCCGACGAGAAGCGTAAGCACGTGAAGATTTTTGTCGACGACGAAAATTACTCGCTGGCCATCGGCCGCCGCGGCCAAAACGCGCGCCTTACCCAAAAGCTTACCGGCTGGGAAGTCGAAATACAGAAACAGCAGACGGAAACGGTTGGATTTGAACAACAGCTGAATAAGGCTGTTGAAAGTCTCGCCACAATACTTAAAATAGAGACCGCCGTTGCCCAGCAAGTGGTGCGCGCCGGTTTCCTCTCCGTGGATGGAATTGTGGAGGCCGATGAGGAAGACTTCCTCGGCGCACTGCCGGATCTCGATCCCGCAGTTGCCACCACCATCTACGCCGCTGCAAAGACTGCCCGAAGCTAAGCCAAGCCTAACACGAACGAACGCCATACACACCCCGCACAGGGCGGGGACCTGAAACCACATGTCGAAAGATAAAAAGGGAGCTAACCGATTTAACCCAAAGCCCGTCCCCCCCCAGGGGAACGTCGGCCCCGTACGCGGTGCGTACCAGCGCCCCGGCGAAACGACAGCTCCCCGCCCCCTGCCCAACTACCAGCGCGCGGTGCAGTCCAACTACGTGCCGCCCAGCTCCGGCCGTCCCGTGCAACGCCCGGCGCCCGCCGGTGGAGTCGGCGCCAAGCCGCCCATCACCAAAGCGCCGCCCGCCGCAACCCCCGCCCCAGAGCCAGCGCCCGAGAAGGCCGCGGTTGATCTGCCCGTGCGCGCGGTCGATCCCAACGCCAAGATTGTGATGATGAAGCCGCCCCTGGTCGTAAGCGACCTGGCGGCCAAAATGAATCTCAAGCCGCACAACCTGGTGCATGAGCTGATGGAAATCGGCATATTCGTCGGCCCCAAAGGCGCCATCGACGAAGAAACCGCCCGCAAAGTCTGCACCCGCATGGGCTGGACCTTTGAGGTGGAAAAGCGCGAAAAAGGCGCCGGCCAGGTGCACGCCCCCGTTAAGGTCGTGGAGCCCCCGAAGCCCGAACCCACTCCCACCGACCTCCTCGAGCCGCGCCCGCCGGTCATCACCTTCATGGGCCACGTGGACCACGGCAAAACCTCGCTGCTCGACGCCCTGCGCTCCGCACGCGTGGCCGCCGGCGAGGCGGGTGGCATCACCCAGCACATCGGCGCTTACACCATCAAGGTTAAGGACCAGACCATAACCTTTTTGGATACCCCTGGCCACGAAGCCTTTACGAGCATGCGCGCCCGCGGCGCCAACATCACGGACATCGTCGTGCTCGTCGTCGCGGCCGATGACGGCCTGATGCCGCAGACGCTGGAGGCCCTCAGCCACGCCCGCGCCGCCAAAGTGGCCATCATGGTCGCTATCAATAAGATAGATCTGCCGGCCGCGAACATCCTGAAGGTGAAGGCGCAGCTGCAGGAACAAGGCCTCGTGCCCGAAGACTACGGCGGCGATACCATCTTCTGCGAAGTTTCCGCCACCAAACGGCTCGGTATCGACCACCTGCTGGAAATGATGCTGCTGCAGGCGGAACTCCTTGAGCTGAAGGCAAATCCGAAAGGACCCGCCCGCGGCACCATTATCGAGGCCCAGTTTGAACAAGGCCGCGGCGCCACCGCCACCGCCCTCGTCCAAAGCGGCACCCTGTGCACCGGCGACAACATCATCGTCGGCCCCTACTACGGCCGAGTGCGCGCCCTTGTCAACGACATCGGCAAACCCACCAAGGAAGCCGGCCCCGCCATCCCCGTCAAAATCATCGGCCTCAACGGCGCCCCCAACCCGGGCGAAGAACTTGTGGTGATGAAGACCGAGCGCGAAGTGCGCGAGCTGGGCGAGGAACGCGCCGCCAAACTGCGCCTGGGCAAGCTGGAAACCGGCCCCCGTGTGCGCCTGGAAGATCTGCTTAACTCCCTGAAGGACAAGGACAAGAAGGTCCTCAACATCATCCTTAAGGGCGACGTGCAGGGCTCCGTCGAAGCCGTCGCCGCCTCTCTGCGCAAAATCCAGAGCAAAAAGATCGACCTCGAAATTATTCACCAGGCCGTCGGCCCGATCTCCGAGTCCGACATCCTGCTGGCCAAAGCGTCGGATGCCGTCGTCATCGGATTCAACACCAAAACGGACAACGCCGCCGCCAACGCCGCCAAGCGCGAGGACGTGCAGATCAAGCTCTACTCCATCATCTACGAGCTCATCGACCAGGTGCGCGACGCCATGATCGGCATGCTCGACCCCGAACTGCGCGAGTCGCAGCTCGGCACCATCATCGTGAAGCAAGTGTTTGCGCTCAGCAAATTCCCCGTCGCAGGCTGCCTTGTGCAAAACGGCCGCATCGTGCGCAATGCACGGGCCCGCGTGCTGCGCCGCCGCCAACCCATCTACGACGGCCAGGTCGTCGCCCTCAAACGCTTCCAGGACGAAGCGAGCGAAGTACGTGCCGGCCTCGAGTGCGGCGTCCGCCTCGGCGACTTCAACGAATACCAGGTTGACGACATCATCGAGTGTTACCAGCTGGAGAAAGTGACGCAGGCCCTTTAAACTGCGCAACTTCCGCCAGTTTCCCACACCCACACACAAGCACACATGCCCGGCAGTTGCGATCCGTCGCACCGCCGGGTTTGTTGTGCCATCAGCCGGCCACGCTGTCCGCGCCCGCCTCGCGCAGGCGCTGGCCCAGAAACTCTTCGTACTCCCCCTTCATCGGCAACTCCAGATCCGTGTAGATACGGCGACGTACAGATGTTACCGCACGATCCTTCTTTGGGTTGTACCCTTCTTTCAAAAAGTCTCTCCAGTAAAGTCCAATGCCCCGCCGCTGCCAAAGCGGTAACTCCGCAAAGTTAATACCGCGCGAGAACAGGAGCTCGTGCTTGGAGGAAACGGTGGCTCCATCCAGCATCGCGGTAGCGTCCTTAAAGCACTTGCCCTCCTTACGCAATAGCCAGTAGCAATGGCTGTTAAGTGCATTGCGCGTTGCATCCTCTGCTCTCCACATAAAGTACTCCCTCACCTTGCCTGCGTAAGGAAGCTCAGAGATTCTGCAGTCAAAGCATCCCACGCCGCCCAGCTTCAGCGAAAAAGCAGCACTTGCTTCCCCCGCGAGCACAGAGTTGTATTTGCGGATCTTTCGTTCAAACAGCGCTCCGTCTCTATGGAAAAGAAGCGATATCTCATCGCTTTGCGTATAGCCATAAGCCACCCGAAAGCCGCACTGCATCAGGTGCTCCACCGTCGCCACCATCATATCGCGAAAGCGCGCATCATACGGTGCTTCAAAGCGATGCACCTCTTTCGTCAGCCGCGTAAAGCTGCGCCCGTCAATGCGAGCCACCATCCATACGCCGGGAAGCACGTAGAGATCATGTCCCGTCTCGTACACTCGCATCTCTTTATCCAGATCATCAAATCTCATGGCTTCCAGTCCTCCGTAACAAAGCCCCCGCCTTCCAACTTTCGTACGAAGTAAAGCGTATCAAATCCTTCTTCCCATAATGGGAGTTGAAGTTTTCGCGATGACATAGCAATAGCCGAATCGGGAATACAGGCATCTCCTTTTCTCTCCTTATTATAACGCAGGCACTCCTCCAGCCGTGACTGCATAAAGTAGCCTCGCACTGTGTAATGGGCTGCTTTTGCCGGAACGATATATCGTGCGCGATCTTCCTGAGTCAGATTTGTATTATCAATAACAACACGCGCCTTCCCTTCCAGGCAGGCCTTAAATAAAACGCGCTCTCGGTGCCTTGTTCGGAGCATATCAAGATTGAGCCGTACATGCGTTGCATAGAAATGCTCCCGACAATACGTCGACTTCCCCGATGCCTGCAGGCCGATCAACAAGACCAGTTCGAGCTCCGCGATCTTCATAGCTGCTGCTCAATTCTTTACGAATTGTACACACCCGTGCCATACAAAGTCAACGGCTGCAAATCCTCAACAATACCCATTTTCATCCTGGCCCAACAATTGCTTCAGGTTGAGGGGCTGGCTCCATCCATTCAAAAATTCCCCTCTGTTATAACGTATATCCTTCTTATCTAAACTGTTGCCGAGATTTTGCGGCCTACCTATAAAAAGTCGAACGTTCCCGGCACATCTATTCCAACAAGATTAATGCAACTCTTTCTCCTGGCTATCTATATCGTCCTGGCCGTCCTGCTGGTTCTCCACAGCCTCCACCGCCTTGTTATGCTGGCCGGCATGCCGTGGTTCCGCAATAGTCGCCAAACCTTTGATGCTCAAAGCCTTCCTCCTCCCGATTTCTCCAATCCCGCCTCCCTCCCCTTCGTCACCGTCCAGCTTCCCGTTTATAACGAGCGCCACGTGGTTGAACGCCTGGCCCGAGCCGCCTCGGCTCTCGACTACCCGCGCGATCGCTTCGAAATCCAGCTCCTCGACGACTCCACCGACGACACGGTACGCATCAGCTCGCGCGTAACGGAAGAGCTTGCTGCACAAGGTGTTGCGATCAAGCACATTCACCGCTCGCACCGTCAGGGCTTCAAGGCCGGCGCGCTGCGCGAGGGTTTGGAAACCGCCCGGGGCGAGTTCATCGCCATCTTTGACGCCGACTTTGTCCCCGATCGCG
Source organism: Verrucomicrobia bacterium LW23 (assembly GCA_003054695.1). Classification (GTDB taxonomy): domain Bacteria; phylum Verrucomicrobiota; class Verrucomicrobiia; order Methylacidiphilales; family UBA1321; genus LW23. The sequence continues at coordinate 150,453 of QAZA01000053.1, read as the reverse complement.
ACTTTCTGCGTAACCTGTTGCCGTTGTTTAACTCCGACAAGGTCGGCATGGTGCAGGCGCGCTGGGGCCACCTTAACCACGAGTACAGCCTGCTCACCCGCGTGCAGGCGTTCCTCATCGACGGCCATTTTCTTGTCGAGCAAGTCTCCCGCCAGGCGCGCGGCCTGTTTTTTAACTTTAATGGCACCGCCGGAATCTGGCGCAAGGCATGCATTATTGATGCCGGCAACTGGCACGACGACACGCTGACCGAGGATCTGGACCTGAGTTACCGCGCGCAGCTGCGCGGCTGGCGTTTTCGTTTCGCGCCGCAAACCGTTGCGCCAGGGGAAGTTCCGCCGGATGTCTTCGGCTTCAAGGCCCAGCAGCGCCGATGGGCCCGCGGTACCGTTCAAACGGCCCTGAAGCTCATCCCCCGCATCATGCGCGAGCCTGTATCACCCGCTCATAAAATGGAGGCGCTTATGCACTTTATGGGTTACAGCATACACGTCATCATTGCCGCATTTGCGTTGCTGAATCTCCTTACTTTCGCCCTGGTTGCCACCGGCCACTTTGCTATGCCGCAGTGGCTGGTCCTCACATTCTCCGCCGCGGCGCTGGCATCCTTGAGTTTTATCGTGGCGGTGATTACGCAACTTCCTCAGGATAAATTAGTTGCGACAGGCCTCATCCCCTTCTACATGTCGGCCACCATCGGCATGTCCGTCAACAATGCCGTCGCAGTTATTGAAGGCTTTTTCCGCCACCCGTTTGAATTCGTGCGCACGCCCAAGCTTGCCCTTGTTGGGCGAGGTCGAAGCACCCGTACGGCCGTCGTCGATCGCACCGTCTACAGCAGCCCCAGGCAAAACATCCTGGTCGCCATTGAGGCTGCCCTGGCCCTGGCCTACATTGCCGCCACACTTGTTGCCTTGCACTATGGGCTCTATCAATGGCTGGTTACGCTAGCCCTTCACGCTGTTGGGTTTAGCTACATTGCAACTCTCTCCTTGGCAGGTATGGGCCTGCTGCCGTTACCTGGCCGCGCGAATACGGAGCGCATGGGGGCCGAAACGGCAGCCGTCGGCGCCTCCAAGTAGCTGCGGCGGAATCACTTCCGCCGCCTGCCACCCCACCGCCCCTGCTCCTTCAGGCATCGGCAGGGCGAGGCTGGGCAACTCAACTTTACCCGAGCGTCCACACCTCGCCGGCGCTCACCGCCAGCGTGCCGGCAGCCGTTACGGTGCGGCCGCTGCCAAGCTCCCGCGCCGGGCCGGAGTGCTGCACCGTGGCAGTTTTGAACGCCCAGACGACCGCGGACCGATCTTCGGCATCCAGCCAAAGCGTATGCGTGCCGCCCTCCACCAGGCGCAGGCGATGCATGCGCTCCACGGCTGCGTTATACATGTGGTTAACGCGCGCGTACTCCTCCGCCAGCTCGCCCCCCGGCACCGGTGGCGCCGCGTGCTCCGGATCGGCCGGCGCGATGCTGACCCATGGCCGTGAGCTCATACTGGAGACCACGCGATGCCCGCACATCCAGAAGTACTTTTCCGGGCTAATCTTTTGCGCCGTAAAGGGATAGCCCTTGGTAAAGTAGGCCGGCGAGCAGTCCATCAGCGCAAAAATGTCGTCGTTGCGCACCGTATCCGCCCACAGCCGGCGGCGGAAGGAGTCGCCCTCAAAGCCGAACATCGCCACGCTGCTGACGCCAAAAATAGTGGTGATTTCCGGCCGATGGCGGATGCCAAGGCGCTGCAATTCGCCTTGAAATTTCCAGATCTCCTCGGCCTGCGGCGCTTTGTCGGGCGCGCTCCAGTCCACGCACGTCACGCCGAGGTTCTGGTAGGAGTCCCAGAAAATCCCGTCCAGCTTCGCCTCCGCACAGGTATCTCTGGTGATTTTTTGGGTCCACTCGCCATAGCCGCTACGGTAGCGACCGCTCCAGAGCGAGCCATAATTGCCGTCCCACGGATCGCCGTTCGCCTCGCGCAGCACCCAGTCCGGGTGCTCCTTCCACACCGGCGCGTGCTTGCTCAGGTGGAAGCTGAACCACTGGAACAGCTCCATGCCGGCGGCGCGCGCCGTGTCGGTAAGCACCCGCATGCCGGCCACGCCGCCAAAGCTCTCGGCAAAAGTAAACTGGTAGGGGCAGCAAATGTTGCCTTTCTCCTTGGGGTTTGGGTCGCTGGTGATCGAATCCCACACGCCGTGCGTAAACACGTCGCGGAAGCCGAGGCGCGCCAGGTTGGGGATGGCGTCGCGCAGCTCGTTGATCCAGCCCGGCCCAAGCTTGTGCAAGTCGTTGTCCCACAGATGGCTCCAGGTTCCCGGCCGCGGAATCTCCGGCTCGAAGCCAAACGGGCGCGTGATGCGGGCGCGCACCTCGACGAAGAGGTCGAGCCACAGGTTGCGCCACTCGTGGCGTTGGAGCGGCGCCGGGTGCCGGTAGACGAGCAGCTTACGCTCCGGCGCGACGGCGTTTTCGGTAAGCGCAAAGAAGGCGCGGTCCGTGTAGTGGATCACGTTCTCGTCCGCAAATTTCTCCAGGCGGGCGCGCGTGAGGGACGGGCGCTCGGCAAACAGGGTGATGGCGAGATCGCCTTTGGTCTGGAAGTCGAGCGGCGAGGCGCCGGCGGCGCGCGGCATCATATCCATGGGGTAGGCGCCGCCCCAGCCTTTGGTAAAGAATTTTTCGATGGTGCTGAACGCGCTGTCTGCGGCGACGGTCTGCTCCAAGTCGATCGTCGACGTATCCTGTTGAATAAGAACGGCTCCCGCAGCTTCGCCGCCGATTTCCCACGTGGTGTCTTCAATCACCCAATGGATCGGCTCGCCGGGAGACGAAACGTGCAGTTGCATGGCCAGGCCCATGTATGCGTTACCGGCGATCGTCTCCTGGATTTGTCGTAAGTTCCACGTAAAGAGGGCCTTACGGGGAGCAACGCGGCGTGTGCGAAACCGGGCGTCGCCCATGGCATCGGCCTCCTGAATGCGAGGGAGCCATTCGCCTTCGGCCTCAAACACAATCGAAGCATCGTGTTGATGGCGAACGACATCGCGAAGGGTAAAGCGCGTAAAGCGGGCGCCGCTTTCGCTTTCCGTATAAAAGAGCCAGGGAAGCTGGCCGGAACGCAGCGGGGTGGTCTCGAAGAGCACCTGCCCCAGCCCTGCGAAACGCTCGCCCTCAAACGCCAGATGCAGCGTAAACGGACCGAGGCGGATGGGGGCGCTGAGCGACAGCGCCGATGCCGTAAGTGATTGAGGCTGAACGACTGCGCTGGGCTGAGAGGTGGTAGCGGGAGGCTCGGCAACAGGGAAGGAGGTGGTGGTCATCGAGGTAGGAAGAAGCGGTTGGTTGAGGAAATTGTAATCTGTTCTATGACAGTGGAAACGTATACAGAGCGCATACTCATTGCGGAGGTATTCAGAGCGGTTGCAAAGAGATCATTTATTCGCCTCTTGAAGCTTATTTGCGAGGCTCAAGCTTCGTTTAACCGCTGTTTGCCCTTGTCAAACACCACCGCGCCTTGACTCTTGGTTACGCCCCACACTCGCAGCTTACCGGGTCTCCACCCGCAGCGCGACAAGCTGGCACGGGTAGAGGCTGAGGCGAACCACCCCGCCCGTGGAATCCACTGCCTCGCCTGTGGCCGCGTTGGTAACGCGGACGCGGTCGGTGACGGGAAGCTGAATGGAGACGTCGCGCACTTCGCCATAGCCGGTGTTGACGACGGCCAGCCAAGTGCCGGCGGGCGGGGCAGACGGAGTGGCGCCCGGGGCGTCGATGCGCCGCACGACAACATCCGGGTGCGACGCGGCACGCTCCACCAGGCGGCTGGGGAGGGCGGGCAGTGCAAGAAACGCAGCGTTGAAGTTACGGACGTAGACAGGGAACGCACGGTTAAAGTTGTTGGAGACCAGGTAGCCAAGCTCCGTGGGGTTGCCGTTGGCCATGGCGCGGGCCTCGGCCAGCATGGTGTATGGGCCTGCGCGATCCATGTCGGCCGTGTAGTAGCCGAGCGGGTCCAGGTCCTTGCCGTTCAATGCTTTATCCAGGCGCATCATGTCTTCGTTCAGCGGGTAGTGGCGAATCATGGCCAGGCCGCCGGTGGGGCCGGTGAATGCCGCCAGGCCGGATGCATCGCCCACAGTGTAGGCGCGGTTGAAGGACCAGGTGGGCATGACGCCGGGCAGCTGCGCGTAGCTTTGGGGATCGTGCCGGGGGACGGCGTGCTGCCACTCCCACTTGTCCCATGTGGGATGCGGAAGTGTTTGCGCATCAAAGCTCCAGCGCTCGCGCAGGGCCTGGGCCAGGGGCACGGGCGGCTTCTTCAGGCCGGGGACTCGGGACCACGAGGCGGGGTTCTCCGCCACCAGGCCGCTGCGCGCTCCGCCGGGCTGGGCGGCGCCGGGCTCGGAGGCATCGCACGTGTACAGGACAATGGCATTGGGGACGCCGTTGGCGCGCAGGTAGTCGCGGATTTTGGTGAGGAAATCGCGGCGCTTCGTGCGCCACCATTGCATGTAGGCGTCGTATAACTTCTTGTCGTTCTTTAGCTTATCGCGGGTTATCGGGGGCGTGGCGCCCGTCTCGCTGATAAAACGCGCGATTGCGGCATCCGAGAAGCTGACGGGGAGCTGACTGGGGCGCGGGCGGAGCCAGACGCCGACGAAATCGGCCCGGCTTTTCTGGTCGATCACAGTAATCTCCAGCATCTTGCGGAAATCTTCGAAGGTGTCCGGATCGGTGAGATCAGCGCGCGCGGTCTCGCACCAGGGCACGTGCGTGTAGTTCTCGCCGTTCAGCGGGATAGCCCTCTTTTGGGGGCCGAGGCCGCGCTCGCCTTTGCTGCCGCTGTACTCGTAGTAGGGCAGCACGCCAAGGTTGAATTTGCGCGCCGTCTCAACGATCCTGGCCCAGCGCTGGGGATATGGCGTTTGATACACCCACGAGTTGCTGCCGAATTTGGTGGAATCCCAGCCCTGGTTGGCACCGAACTCGAGCAGGTCCTTGGCCAGCACATTCATGCACAGGATTCGCGAGATCCTGGCCTTGCCGACGTACCAGTCATTCGCATCGTCAAACCCGTTTTTCTCCGGCTTCGCATCGCCAACCACGTCGTCTGCCATCTCCTCGCGAAAGAAGATGTGGCGCCGAGGAAGGCCGTCCGGGGGCAGGCGGGGCGGTTGTGCCAACTGATCAAACGCGGGCGCTTTATAGAGGCGAATTTTGGAGACGGCGGCGCCGGCGTTCAGGGGATCCTGCACGGGATCCATCTGCGAGATGTAGACCCAGAAGCCGTCCGACGGGCGCAGCACGCGGGCGCCCGTTTCGCCCTCGGGCAGCTCGGCACCGCGTTTCCAGCTGATGACGGAGGTGCGATCCTGAAGCTGGAAAACGGTCTGGCTGCGCTCAAAGCGGCCGGAAAGCGGGATCTCCAGGGACTCCGGATTGCCGCTGACATATTTGGCGGCGAGGGCGTCGCCGACGGTGTTGCCGGTGTAAAAGCCACGGATTGTCTCACACCCACGGTTATGCACAATAATGCTACGCGGCTTGTCCTCCGGGTACTCGATTTCCAGCACGTAAAGCTCCCCCGCCCGCAGCCCTTTGCCCTTGCCTATGAGGTAGCCGAAGTGCTTGGGCCCCGGTAAGTCGTTGGGCAGCATGCGGATGCTACCACCAAGCGCACTCTCCACCCGGCTTGCGCCCTGGGGGAACTCGCGTGGCGGCGCCGTCGCGGCCACGTCGATTTCCTCAATAAGCTCCATGCCGGCCGGGCGCAGTTCCAGACGCGGAGCGGAGTCAGCGGCGCGCAGGGGGAGCGGCAAAGGCGCGGCGAAGGAGAGGGCGCAGAGCGCGACGGACAGGAGTGTCGGGCGTGCGATCATAGGGTTTGCTCTATCATATCTATCATTTAGCGCATTGCAATTGCGTTTTGCGACTATCGCTATACTTGCATACACCACTTTGCACAAAAGCCACCCTCGTCGGCGAGCAAAAAGCCATCTTCAACTGTCTTCTCTTTGCGGCTCCAGCCCACAAGCGAGGCGCCCCGGGTTGGCAGGGGCGGATCCACCATAAGCACAACTGACAGGACAAACAGTCACGATCGCATTATGGCCGCGAGTGCGCTTGAAACTGTGATTCAAGCTTTAACCAAGCAGAAAAAGTTTGTCAGAACGCTATCCGACAAGCGCTGCCGCTGTGGGGGCCGGCGCAGCCTTTCTGGTTGCACCCGCGGTTACCGGCGCGAGGCTGGCGGCGGCGGCGCCGGCCAGAAAGCCGTCGAGCCACGCGCGCTGGGGGGCGGAAAAGGGGGCATCCTCACTCCAGGCGGGGACGAGATCCGGGGGGCGGAGACCGCGGCGCAGCTCGCCGGTAAGGAACTGCTGGAGGTAGGACTTTTGCTCCGGCGTAAAGGATTGCGCCTCAAGCATATCCATGCCTGCGCCAATCTCCTCTCCCGCTTCCGCTCCGTCGTCGGCGCCGCCGGGCACGGCGGTTAGCGCTACGGCGCAGAATTTCAGCTCCGGCTGCATGGAGATGGGGTCTGTGGCGTCGTTGGTGGCGGCGTTGATGGCCAGGTTTTCGCCGTACACATCGTTCCAGTGAAACGGCACAAAGCAGACGCCGGGGCGGATGTCGGTCGTCACGCGCGCGGGGTAGATGCCCAGGCCGCGGCGCGAGCGCACTTCCACCTTCTGGCCGTTGCGGATGGCGAGCTGCGCGGCGTCCTCGGGGTGGATCTCCACATACGAGCCGGGGTCGAGCTTGTTGAGCTGCTGCACCTTGCCGGTCTTCGTCATTGTATGCCATTGATTGACAACGCGTCCCGTCGTCAGAATCATCGGAAAGGCTTCGTCCGGCATCTCCGCGGGCGGCATGCAGGGGCGGGCAAAAAACGCGCCGCGGCCGGTCTCGGTGGGGAAACGCAAGGCGCCTTCGGCGTCCACGTAGCGGATGCCGCGGCCTTTTTCCTCGCCGGGACCGCACGGCCACTGGATGGGGCCGCTGGTGCGCAGGCGCGCGTGCGACATGCCGCGCAGGTCGTACCCGGTGGCGGGGTTGGCGGTGGAGCGTATTTCGTCAAACACGGCGGCGGCGGTGGGGAAGGCAAAGGCGTCGGCAAAGCCCATTTTGGCGGCAACACGGCACACAATCTCCCAGTCCGGCAGGCTGTCGCCGGGCGGGTTGGTGGCCTTTTGCATCAGCGTTACCATGCGCTCGGAGTTGACCATGGTGCCTTCCGCCTCCGCCCACACGGCGCCGGGCAGCAGCACATCGGCGTAGCGGGCGGTTTCGGTGGGAAAGTAAACGTCCTGGACGACTACAAGCTCCGCTTTCTCCAGCGCGTTGGCCACGCCACTGCGGCGCGGCATTGTCGCCACCGGGTTGCTGCCGATAACCCACAGCGCCTTGATCTCCCCCGCCTCCATGCGGCGGAACATATTCACCGCGTCCGGCCCCGGCGTGGGGCGAATCGTGCCGGTGGGCAGCCCCCAAAAATTCTCGATAAACGCGCGATCGGCCGGCCTGGCGACGGTGCGCTGGCCGGGCAGGCCGTGGCTAAGGTAGCCCACTTCACGTCCGCCCATGGCGTTGGGCTGGCCGGTAAGGGAGAACGGGCCGCTGCCGGGGCGGCAGATTTTGCCGGTGGCAAGGTGCAGATTGCAGATGGCGTTGGTTTGCCAGGTGCCGTGCGTGCTCTGGTTGAGGCCCATCGTCCACAGGCTCATGAACTCTTTAGCCTCGCCCATCCATTGCGCGGCCGTGCGTATGTCCTTCTCCGCCAAGCCTGTAAGCTCGGAGACATAGACTGGCGTGTAGTGGGCAAGAAAGGCGGGCATCTGCTCCCAGCCGTCGGTATGCGCGGCAATAAACGCAGGGTCCACATGCCCGGCCTCCAGCAGCAGATGCAGCAGGCCGTTGAGCAGCGCCAGATCGCTGCCGGGCTCGATGGGCAGGTAAAGGTCCGCCTTCTCCGCCGTGGCAGTGCGGCGCGGGTCCACGACGATCAGCCGGGCGCCCGTCTTCTTGCGGGCGGCCTGCATGCGCAGGTAAAGGATCGGATGGCACTCCGCCATGTTGGATCCTATGACAAAGAAAAGATTCGTGCTCTCGAAATCCTGGTACGAGCCGGGCGGGCCGTCCGCGCCGAGCGACAGCTTGTAGCCGCTGGCCGCGCTGGACATGCACAGGCGCGAGTTCGACTCGATATTGTTGGTGGCAATAAAGCCTTTGCTGAGTTTGTTGACCACATACTGGCACTCAAGCGACAGCTGCCCGGAGACGTAAAACGCCACGGCATCCGGCCCGTGCTCATCCATAGTGCCGCGCAGGCGCGCCGCCACGTGATCCAGGGCCGCCTCCATTTCCACCGCGCGCAGCGGGCCGGTTTTGCCCTCGCGCAGCTGCGCCACGCTGAGCCGGTCACCCGTATCCAGCGTTTGGGCCGAAGTGGCTCCTTTTGTACACAGTTTGCCGTGGTTGGAGGGATGTTCCTTATCACCCTGCGCTTTTATCACCTTGCCGTCCTTTACCTGCAGGTACATGCCGCAGCCTACCCCGCAATAGGGGCATACGGTCCGGACCCTGGAATCCTGTTGGACAGTGGCAGCAGACATGGTGAGCAATACGATGATGCGATGCTGAATCTATGAGCAAGACTCATGCCATTGAGAGCAAGTGGGGATAGTGGGGGTCGAACCCACACGGCTGTGAGGCCCCGAGATTTTAAGTCTCGTATGTCTGCCATTCCATCATATCCCCAAATTTGCAGCTGGGCATCAGACGCCATGGTGCCAAAAACTCAGCGCCTGCACAATAGGCGCCCTGCATTTTTTTGCAAGTTTGCTACAGAAATGATGCACGGCAGCGGAGTGTAAGAGACGCGCGCGATTCGGCGATGAAGTGAGACCAATTCGCAAAATTATTTGCTCTTTATGCGGAGCAGATTTTGGGCTTTGGGTGCGCTGAAACGGAGGGAGTGCATGAGGATAATGCTCGACCGGAGTTTCAGTGCGGCCATAGCCCAAAAGCGGCCCGCAAAAAGCGCAATAACTTTGCGAATTGGTCTGAGAGCCGCGGCAGCTGAGAGTGCGACACCTCGCCCGCTCGCCGCTGCCCCCATTCTTTTCGCTGGCAACCATATCGGCTCTGCGATATGAATGGCCCTTACCCCAAAATGCCCGCCTGCGCCACCCTTAACAGGGCCGCGGGCCCGCGCCAACTCGCTCGTCCCCTACCCCTTGAAGATCTGCGACGTCACCCAATTTTACTCCCCCGTAAGCGGCGGAGTGAAGCGCTACGTACACGAAAAGCGCGCGTACATCGAGGCCCACACGCAGGACGAGCACTGGCTTATTGTGCCGGGCGCCGAAACGCGCCACACGGCGGAGGGCAAGGACGGGCGCCTGCACACCATCACCATCCGCTCGCCCCGGCTGGATAAGACGAGCCGGTACCGCCTGCTGCTAAGCACCAGCCAGGTGCGCTCGTTTTTGGAGGATATCCGGCCCGACATCATCGAATCCGGCGACCCGTACCACGTGGCGTGGACATGCCTGCGGGCGGGGCGCGATTTGCACACTCCTGTGTTCGGCTTCTACCACTCGCACTTTCCGGAGGCTTACCTGCGCACCGTGCTGAAGTACGGCGGCAGCTGGCTGCGCGAGGTGGTGATGGCCTGGGCGCAGGACTATATTGTGCGGCTGTACCGCCAGTTTCAAGGCACCCTGGTGGCGTCCGACCACCTGAAGGAGCTGCTGACCGACTGGGGCGTGGACAACACCGTCAGCATCAAGCTCGGCGTGGATACGGAGAGCTTTGAGCCCGGTCCGGCGGATGCGGAACTGCGCCGCGAAATCGGCATCCCCGACGACGCGTTTGTGCTGCTGTACGTCGGCCGTCTCTCGGGCGAAAAGAACATCGCCACGCTGCTGGAGGCCTTCCGCCTCGTCCACGCCGCCGACCCCCGTTTTTACCTGGTGGTGGTGGGCGACGGCCCGCTGCGCCGCCTGCTGCCCGCCGTGCGCAAGGAGACGCACGCGCTGCACTGGCACACCTACGTTAACGAGAACAAGGTGCTGGCCCGCTACTACCGCATGGCCAACCTCTTCGTCCACCCCGGCGTGTGCGAAACGTTCGGCCTCGTCGCCCTGGAGTCCCAGGCGTGCGGCCTCCCCGTCGTCGGCATCCGCGGCAGCTACATGGACGCCAACGTCTTCTGCGGCCTGGACCACTGGGGCCGCGCCAACACCCCGCGCGAGCTCGCGGACGCCATCGTCCGCATGTCCAAACTCAACCTCCCCCAAATAGGCCGCGCCGCCGCCCAAACCGTGCATGACCGCTTTGCCTGGAAAGTCGTCTTCCGCCAGCTATGGGACCAGTACGAAAAAGCCCACCACGCAGGGCCGACGCATCCGTATTACCGGCGAGGGTAAGCGGAGAGGCGCAGGGCAGCAGCACTAGTTGCCCTGGATCACTCGGCCCAGGCGCGGCTTGACGGGAATCGGGGCGGACTCGGGCAGGAGGGTGATGCCGTAACGGGTGGCAATCTTCGTCTCGATCATGCGGCGCTCCTCGGCGGAGAGCGCTTTGTTGTAGAGGTAGACGTCCGAGATGGCGCCGCTAAAGCCGTCACCGCCGATGGCCACAATGGCGCCGCCCTCGATGTTGACCGTGGCCAGGTTGTAGGAGATCGAGGCCTCGCGCTTGCCGTTGACAAATAGCTCGGTCATGCCGTCGCCGTAGCGTACGGCGACAATGCGGGCCTGCTCGGGCTTGGGCAGGGCGGCCGTCTGCAGCACTTGCGGCTCGATACCCAGCGGGGCCTCGGGCATGTAGGCGCGGAAGCGGCCGTCGGGCAGCAGGCCGATCCCCTCGCTGCCGTTAATCAGCACCAGATTGGTAACGCGCCTGGCCAGAGGCAGGGTAGGGCGAACGATGAAGATGACGGTGCGCTGGTTGCCGGCCAGGGTGGGAGCGCGGCCAATCAGCACGTCGTCGGGGCGGCTGAACACAATGCCGGGCTTCTCGTTAATGGCCTTGGGATCGTATTTGGGCTGGAAAGCGGGGTCTTGCTGAGCGACCTCCATCACGATCGTGGGCGTGCTGTCCCACAGCGCCACGCTCTTTTCCCGCGTTATGGATATCTCGCTGTCGCCCAACAACCTGGCGTACAGGCGATCCAGCGGCAGGTCATCCTTGGGCTTCTCCTTCCTGGCGCGCGGAATGCGGACGGAACCCTTTTCTCCGGTGCCGAGCTTGCCCATGGTGCCCGTGCCCGTTGCGCCGGTGTTGCTGGTACCCCCCGCGGTATTGTTGGTTTCAGGCTTGATTTTCTCCATCTTGCTGCGGAGGCTCTCCTTCTGGCCGGTGCTAAACGCGCTGCGAAAGCCACCATTCTGCTTGCTACCGCCCGGAGTGTTGCCGGGCGTGGTGCCGGGGTTGTTGCCGCTGTTACCGTCGCCCTGAGCCGTGCCCGGCTTTTTGGGAGAAAGGGGCCCGGCACCGAGCATGGCGAATGCCGTGACAGTGCACACGAGGAGGGGAAAGAGGCGGGAGCGCATGGCGTCCGGAGTTTTAATGGCTAAACGCATAAAAATCCAGATAAATTTTATAGTTTAAGCCATTTGCAACTGTTTTTTTCGTAATCTACGTGATTCAAGCCTCGCGACGCACATAATCCGCATAGGTGCACGGCACATACCCGGCCGCCAGCGTCTTCTCCACCACGCGTGCTATCTGCGTGCGAATGCGGGGGTAGCGGAAATCGTTGGGGTGCAGACTTAAACGCACGATCGGCGCCCCCTGCCCCCGCAACATCTGCGCATGCAACCAGGCATTCCAGCCCAGTGATGTGGTGCGGCGCCACGCCGCCCGGGTGCTGTAGCACAGGCTGCGCGCGGGTATAAACCGCGGCTCAGCGGGCTCTGCCGCGGCGGAGAGGCGAAGGATTCCCGCCACGGTGTTGGTATAGGTAAAGCCAAGGCGCCCAAGCAGTTGCGGAAGGTGCAGCGCCATCAGCCAGGCCGGCGCGATAAACCCTTCGCGACGCCAGCCGTGACGCTGAAACAGTGCCGATCCGTCGTCCAGCCGCGCCTGGGCTTGCGCGGGCTCCAGATCGAGAAACTCCGCCTCGCGGCTGGTGTAGAGGCGCGTCCAGAAAAGGTCGCCGACTTTATCCGTAAGTCCCTGGCGATCATGGTAATAGCCATGCAGCACCAGCTCGTGCCCCGCGGCCTGCCACTCGCTCAGCCGCGCGGTAAACGCCGTGGCGCTCTCGGTGGGCTCCAGGTGGTGGTAGTGCGGAATCACCAGCACGCTCGTTACCGGCACGCCCCACGCGGCCAGGCTTTCCACCTGCTCGGTAATCTGCGCAAAGCTGCCGGGGTGCGCGTCGTGCAGCGACACGATGAAGGCTGGAGCGGGCAACATGGTAAGACGTTGAGGCGAAGGCAGTTGGGCGAACACCTTGGATAGCGGACGAGCGTCAGGCCGAGGCGGCGGATAGCATCGCCGCCCCCAGCTGGGCCAGCAGGTGAGATGTGCCGGCGGTCCCCGCTTTCTCGTTGCCCTGCAATGGTTTGGCGCTATGCATATCGGCATCGCCGCCGCCGGCCTCACCGTCGTGCTTCGCTTTTTTCAGATCCAGGCCGTAAAGCGTCTCGTTTGCCGTCAAATCCTTGCGAATGGTGATGAGGTAGATGCTCTGGTCCGTGTAGTCGCGAAACTTCGTCACTTCGCTCTGATTCAGCACCTCAAACCCGTAGCGCTGAAACATGCGCACGCCGCGCCGTTTCTCATAGCCGACAACCTGGGCGAAGATCGCCGTTTCGCCACAGCTGCGCATGTAAGTCAGCAGCGCATCAAAGAGATAACGCGTGGTGTGCACGTTGCGCGCCTCCGGCCGCAGGTTAATGTGGAAGTGGGGGATATCGCGGGGGGCGGGCGGCACCTCTTTAGGGGCGCGGGCGATAATCCAGCGCACAAACTTGCGCGATGCCTTGTTATATACAAACAGATAACGCCAGGCGCCCCGCACCGCCAGCAACGCGTTGTGCCACGCCTCGTAACGCCGCTGCCTGGCCGGGTGGCGACACCCCATAATGTAGCCCTTCACCACCCCGTCCATCTCGCACACAAAGGAGCTCTCCGGCTCGCAGTCCGTATAGTATGCGGTCAGGTAATCCGCAAACAGCTCGCGGTCCTGAAACACCGGGTCGATGGGGTTGCTGAGAAAGCCCGTATCCGCGCACAGCTCGCGCACGGCCGGGCGGTCCCCGGCGCGGTAGGGGCGGATGAGCACCTCCTTGCCGCTCACGTCGTCGCGCAGCGCCAGGGGGTCCGCGCCAATGAGCGGGGTTGCGGCAGCGGCGGGGGGAGATGCGGGGCGGGAATCGGAGGCGGACTCTGGAGCGGGGGTATTCATTGGCGGAAGGCGGGGCGGCGAAGCATGGCGGGTGCGATGCGCAACGCTGCGTCGATTTGCCGATTATAACGCGCGCCCCGGCGTCGGCAAGGACGCAGAACGGGGCCGCGGAGTCGCGCAAAGCGCACCAGCCTGCAAAAGCAGAAAATTTGGCGTGAGCCAAAGCGTCGTTCCCGGTATGGGTAAAGGACCGGGATGATTACCCTCTTTACGTTTTTGCCGCTGGCGGGGGCTGTGCTGATTGCGCTGCTGCCCGCATCGCGTGCGCACTGGGCGCGAGCTATCGCCCTGGTGGCCGCAACGGCAGCGTTTTGCGTGGCGGGGACGGCCGTGCGAAGCTACGCCATAGCCCATTGGCGCAGTGATATTTACATCAACTTCCGCCCGGCCGCCGCGGAGGGAGGCGGAGGATCACACGGCGGCGCTCGTGCCCGCGTGGCCGCGCTCACCCCTGGGCAGACCGACCAGGCCTCCCTGCCCTCGGCGGAGCCCGCGCCAGCGCCATCTCCTGCCCCCGCACCATCTCCAGCGCCGCTGCCGGAAGCCGCTGCGCCGCAAAGCGTTACCAACTCCGCGCCGCCCGCCTCGCCTCCAGTCGCGCAGCCCGTCTCCCCGCCCGCCGTGCCGACATCGCCCGCGCTCGTGCCCACGCCCCCCCCGGCGCCGGCTCCCGAGGCTACCCCGGCTCCCCTCCCAGGCGTCACCAACCCCGCCCCGCCAGCGCCCCCCGCTCGCGCGGCCGCCCCTGCTTATCCGGATCACACCGCGATTCTCCGCGAAGCCCACGGCCCGCTCGTCCTCCCGCAGCCGCCGCCTCTTTACATGTTTGTGGAGCAGTACGACTGGATACCCACGATCGGCGTGCACTACCACGTGGCGCTCGGCGGCCTCAACGCCTTCATGGTCTTTTTGTGCGCCCTTATCGCGCCCATCAGCGTCTGGACATCGCCCGCCTCGCTTCACGGCAATCGCCTCTACCTGGTGCTGCTGCTGGCCCAGTTTACCTGCCTGTTTGGCGCCTTTACCGCGCAGGATTTTGTGCACTGGTACGTGTTTTGGGAGGTGAGTCTGATTCCCGCGTACTTCCTCATCAAGCTGTACGGCGGGCATCGGCGCGACTTCGCCTCCACCAGCTTTATCCTGTGGTCCATCGGCGGCAGCGTCTTCCTGCTCCTCGCGTTTCAGTACATCTATGTGCGCACCGGCACCATGAATCTCCGCGAGCTTGCCGACCTGGCGAACGCCGGAACCCTGCGCTCCGAACTTGGCGCCGAGGCGAGCGCCTGGGTGCTGGCCGGCATCTGCCTCGGCCTCTTCGTCAAAGCGCCCCTCTTCCCGTTCTCCGTATGGCAGCGCGATGCCTACACGCAGGCGCCGGGGCCGGTCGCCGCGATCCTCTCCGCCCTGCTCAGCAAGCTCGGCGTCTACGGATTTCTCCTGCTGGCCTTGCCGCTCTTCCCCGCGGAAATCCGCGCCGGCAGCGGCTGGATTTACGCCATGAGCGTGGCCACCGTGCTCATCGGCGCCCTCGCCGCCTGGCACGCGCGCGACCTCAAAACGATGCTCACCTACTCCTCCCTAAGCCACGTGGCCCTGTGCTTCCTGGCCATGACGGCTGCGACCGAAATGTGGTCGCCCGCGCACACCGCCGCCCATGCCGCCGCCACCGCGTTCGGCTTCAGCGACGGCCACTGGCGCGCCCTGGCCCTGCAAGGCGCTGTGCTGCAGATGTTTGCGCATGGCCTCATCTCCGCGGGCCTCTTCCTGTGCGTGGGCATGATCGAAAGCCGCGCCCACGCCCGGCAACTCCTCGCCGCCACCAGCACCACCGCCGCCGGGACGCCCCTCACCGTAGGCCATAGCCCGGCCCCCGGCGCAAACCTTGCAGCCACGCCTTCGCCCTCCTCCGCTTCAGCCTCCGTCGCCGCTCAGAGCCCAGCGCTCGCAACCTTCAGCGCCACAACCACATCCCCCGCCTCGGGCGCAGCGGATGCCCCCCTCGCTCCACCCCCGCCCGCCAATCCCGGCGCCGTATGGATGGGCGACGCGATGGGCCAACCAGGCTCCGCGCCACCCGACGTCACCGGGCTACGCGCCACGCATCCCCGTCTCTTCGGCGTCTTCTTTGTCCTCGCCATGGCGTCCGTCGGGCTGCCCTTCCTGGCGGGATTCAGCGCCGAGGTAACGCTGCTGGCCGGCTCCTTTGCCCTGGCGCCGTGGTGGACGCTCGCCGTCGCGCCCGCGCTGTTCGCCACCGCCTGGTACATGCTCAACGCCGTGCACGTGCTCTTCCACGGCCCACCCGGCAGCCCCCTCGCCGCGCGCGCGCCCTCCGCCGCCGCCATCCCGGCCGCCACCGCCTCCGCCCTCCCCACCTCCGGCGACAGCGAGGCAATCGCCCGCGATCTCACCGCCCGCGAAGCCGCCGCCCTCGCCCCCCTGCTCGTCTTTATCATCTGGCTGGGAATCGCGCCCGACACCTTCCTGCGCATCACCGCCGCAGCCATCGCACAGGTTACCGGGGTGGAGATGTAGCCCGCGCCAGGCGCCAGAAGTCAAGCCAGGCGCAAAAAGCGAGGCGACAAAAGCCGGCCATGACAAACCGCCGCAGCTGTGCTACGCTGCAGCCAGCATGCCTCCCTTCCACGATCGCGATCGCGCCCGGATGCCTGCGGCAGGAAGCCTTGCGACAGCCCTCTCCGGCGCCACGGCCGAGCCCGCCACATCCTGGGACGCACTCCACACATTGCGATTGCCGGATGCCTGGCAGGCGGAGGCGATCCGTGCGCTTCGCGACGGGCAAGACGTTGTAGTGCAAGCACCTACAGGCGCGGGCAAAACATATATCTTCGAGCAGTTCTACCTCCAGTCCCGCCAAAGCGGCGGCGGCGCAAGCGCGGCGCCCTCCTCGTCCTCGTCCTCCACCGCCGGGCCCCGCCTCCCCACCCACGCGCGTCGTCAGATCATCTTCACCACCCCCACCCGCGCCCTGGCCAACGACAAGTACGCCGAGTGGCTGCGCAAAGGCTGGCGCGTCGGCATCACCACGGGCGATCTGGTGGCCAACCCTGACGCACCCCTGGTTGTCGCCACCCTGGAGAGCCAGCAATCCCCCACAGCCGCAACACTTTACGTGGTAGACGAGTACCAGTGGCTCGGCGATCCCATCCGCGGCAACCACTACGAGGGCGTCCTCATGTCCCTGCCCGCCACCACGCAGCTGCTGCTCCTCAGCGGCAGTGTGGCCAACCCAGACGCCGTGCGGCAATGGCTCGCCCGCCTGGGCCGCAACGCGCGGCTCATTACCGTCAAGGAGCGCCCCGTCCCTCTCGAGGAAACCGACATCGACGGCCCCAGCCACCGCATCCCGGCCCGCATCGCCGGCCACTGGTCGCGCCGCCTTGCCGCCGCCCTGCGCGAGGACCTCGGCCCCATCCTCGTCTTCGCCCCCCACCGCAAAGCTGCCGAAAACCTCGCCGCAGGCGCCGCGCGGGACATCCCCTGCCCCCACCCCCTGCGCCTGACGCCGGAGCAGCAACTTGTTGCGGGGCCGCAACTTAGCAAGTTACTTGCCTCGCGCGTGGCCTACCACCACAGCGGCCTCAGCTACGCCCAGCGCGCCGGCCTTATCGAGCCCCTCGCCAAAGCGGGGCAACTCCGCGTCGTCGTCGCCACCCTCGGCCTCTCGGCCGGCGTCAACTTCTCCCTGCGCAGCGTGCTTGTCACCGGCACCAGCTTCACCGCCGGCGGCCTCCCCCGCGAGGTCACCCCGTCCGACCTGCTCCAAATGTTTGGACGCGCCGGACGCCGCGGGCTGGACGACCAGGGCTATGTCCTTGTCACCGAGTCATCTCCGCGCATGGGCCAGGCCCGGCCCGCCACCCTGCGCCGCGCCGCCCCCCTGCCCTGGCGCCCCCTGCTGCGCCAGCTGGCCCTTGGCGTGCCGATCGAATCCGCGGCGCCCGAGTACCAGCGCCGCCTCTTTACCACGGACATCATCCCGCTCGGCATCGAAGCCACCGCGCCCCTGCCCAAGCCCTTGCCCTGCAAGCTGTTAACCGATACCGCCCGCGCCCGCCTCGTCCGCCGCGACCGCAACCCCGCGCCCTTCTGCCTCACCTGCACGCACCGCGACGCCTGCCTCGCGCTCGATCCCAAACCCACACTCCTGTGGCTCTGGAACCGCCTCGGCCTGCTCGATCGCGACCTGCTCATCACCCAGCGCGGCCGCATCGTCTCACAATTCGTTGGGCCGGAGGGACTTGCCGTTGCCGCCGCCGTAGAGGACGCCACCTACCCGCTGGAGGATATGGTCCTCGACTTCGCCAACCTCGCCGCCGGCGAGCGCTTTGCGGGCGACGAAAGCCGATGGTCCGGCCGCCTGGCCCTGGCCTGCGGCAAAGCATACAAACGCTTCAGCTACGAAGGATTTCTGCAGGACGGGATCCCCATCAACTACGGCGCCGGCGGGGCGGAAATGCTGCGCCTGATGCGCGGCGGTGGCTCCCGCCCTGCCCAAACAGTGCGCCGCAACGTCCCCGAAGCCGCGCTGGACGAGCACGTGCGCCGTGGCGACGTCGACCGCCTGCTGATCGAGTGGCGCTCCCTCCTCCGCCAGATCGCCCACGGCGAGCAGTTCCCCGAAGTCCCTCGCTGGCAACAACTTCAGTCCATCTGCAAAGCCGAGCTTGCCCCCTGGGAAGCCCAGGGCCTCCCCGACCTCCCCACTATTCCCGCCGACCAGATGAAAGCCGTCTCCCATCGTCTGCCCGTGTTGTAAGACCAATTGTCGGAATAAACCGGTACATTGGTAGAGGCGATTTTGAGATGAGGGCAAGGCGAGGCTAAGGGAGTGCATTTGAAAAATGCATGACCGAAGACTCAACGCCGCACTCGCTCAAAAGCGTCCCGCCAATGTACCGGTTTATTCCGATAATGGGTCTAAGCTCAGCTTGCATGGGAGATGGGCCGGATTAGCCCCGTCATCAACATATCCGGTCCAAGTTGTTCGCAGCGAACCTGATGCAGATTCACGCGAGGCATCGATTTAGCAACAACAGCGGGGCTGGCCGTCCCCAGGATCACAGGCGCGATGAAAAACGCCACCTCGTCCACCAGGCCCGCCTCAAAGAAAGCGCCGTGAACCTGGCTGCCGCCTTCAAGAAGGACGTTGCGGACTCCTCTCGCGGCGAGATCCGTCAGGATGTCGCGCGGCGATGCGTTGCGCATGACAAGAGTCCTGGCGCGGAACTCATCTGTAAAAACATGATAACCAACGCCTTGCGTCCCCGCACTCTCGCCAAATGCCGCCGAGCGGGTAAGGACGACGCGCCAGGGCTGAAGCTTTATCATCGGTTCCTCTGGGCCAGCCGGCGTGGCTGAGGGAAGGCGGATGGTCAGCCTGGGGTTATCCGTGCGGACCGTGCCGGCGCCGACGATAATCGCGTCGCTAAGGTGGCGCAGCTCGTGGGCTCGGGTGCGGGCGGGGGCGGAGGTGATCCATGGCGAGTCGCCGGGGCGCGGGGCGATGGAGCCGTCGAGGCTGAGCGCCATTTTAGCGGTTACCCACGGTAACCCGTTGCGCATAAAGTGGTTGAAATCGCGGTTAAGCCACTCGCTTTCGGCCGCAAAAAGGCCGCTCTCCACGTGAATCCCCGCCTCGCGCAGAATCTCCAGTCCATGCCCGGCATGTGCAGGATTCGGATCCACCGCCGCCACCACCACGCGCGCAAATCCTTCGCGCCGAATAAGATCCGTGCACGGCGGCGTACGGCCATGCGTGCAGCACGGCTCCAGAGTCACATAAATGGTTGCGCCACACAAATTTGCGTGCCCCCGCTCCTTCGCGTTCCGCACCGCGTTCACCTCCGCATGCCCCGCCCCCGCCTTCCGATGCCACCCACTCCCCCAAACCTCCCCCGTCGGCGACGTGACAACCGCCCCCACCCTGGGATTGGGGCTGGTATAACCGCCACCCAGCGCCGCAAGCCGCAAAGCCTCCCGCATCATCTCCCTATCCCGCTGCGTAGCAATCGTTTGTAAATCCAGCTCCATGAATGGGAAAAAGTATTAAAAAGACTTTATCTTAGTAAAATTCGCTACGTCCGGGGCGGAAAGTTTACCACCTCCTCCACAATACCAAGGCTGTAAAGCGTCCCTCCCTTCTCAACTCCCCCCTTTGCGACCTTCGCGCCCTTTGCGTCCTCTGCGCGAAAATACCACAACGTATTGCCGCACGGTTTTGTACGGCAATACGAATAGGTATATCGCACAGAGGAGGCAAAGGGCGCGAAGGTCGCAAAGGGAGACGAGCGGAAATCCAAAAAAGAGTTTAACTTGTTTGACTACAGCCACTTATATTCGCCGCTGCGCAGACGGCATCGGAGAGGCCGGCGACGGTGGAGGACTGGGCTTCGGCGGCGATCTCGATGCCGAGTTTGCGGAGGGCTTTGCTGGTTTCCGGGCCGATGCTGATGGCGCGTGGAATGGGCGCATCCCCTTGCGGCGCAAGGTTTAGAGCCGCCCAGCTCTCCGCGGCGCTACTGCTGGCAAAGGCGATGAAGTGGGCGCCCTCGGCCTCGAAACGGGCGCGGGCGTCGGGGATGGGCGAGTCACTGTCGGCGGCGGCCGCCGGGGCGGGGCTTGTCTCGTAGACGGTAAGCCCGCGCACCTCGGCGGCGCCGGCGGCGAGCAGGGCGGCGGGGAGCTCCGGATTGGCTAAGTTGCCGCGTGCCAGGCAGATGCGTTTGCCGCGCACCTCGTCCGGCGCGAAGCAGCAGCCGAGCGCCTCGGCCGTAAACGTTTCGGGCTGGCGGTCCACACTTATATAGTAAGCCGCCAGCTTTTTGGTGGTGCCCGGGCCGACGGAGGCGATGCGGATGCCTTGCAGGGCGCGGATGTCGCCGCCTGCGCAGGCCAGGAAGGAGCGCATGAAATACTCGACGCCGTTGGGGCTTGTAAACACAAGCCAGTGCGGCTTCTCGACGCCGGATTTCCACCCGGCCAGCCAGGCGGTTTCCGCCGTGCTCAGCGTGGCGGCGACGGTGCGGATGGTGGGGATTTCCAGGACGTCTGCGCCGCGCTCGCGGAGGAGATCCGAGAGGGCGCTGGCCTGCTCGCGGGTGCGGGTGACGACGACCCGGCGGCCGAAGAGCGGGCGGCGCTCGAACCAGCCCAAGGCGGCGCGGCAGGCAACGACGCCGCCGACGACGAGGATGGCGGGGGGGCGGAAGTCGTGCTGCTCGCGCAACGCGGCGATAGTGGCGAGTGTACCGGCGAGGCTGCCCTGGCGCGGCGTGGTGCCCCAGCGGACGAGCGCGGCGGGGGTATCGGGCGCCGCGCCTTCGTCTATAAGTCTTTGCGTGATAATCGGTAAGCGCTCCACGCCCATGAGAAAGACGCGTGTGCCGGCAAAGCGGGCCAGCAGGGGCCAGTCGAGCGACGAGGTCTCCTTGGTGGGGTCCTCGTGGCCGGTGATGAACATGACGGCGCTGGCGTGGTCGCGGTGAGTGATGGGGATGCCTGCGTAGGCCGGGGCGGCGACGGCGGAGGTGACGCCGGGCACGACTTCGAACGCAAGCCCCTGCGCGTAAAGGGCTTCCGCCTCCTCTCCGCCACGCCCAAAGACGTAGGGATCGCCGCCTTTAAGGCGCACGACGAGTTTGCCGGCGCGCACGGCTTGCACCAGGGCGTCGTTGATCTGATCCTGCGTGAGGGTGTGGGCTTTGGCTTTTTTGCCTGCGTAGAGGATCTCGGCGCCCGGGGGGGCCCAGCGGAGCATCTCCGGGTTGCACAGGTAGTCGTAGATGACGAGCTGCGCGCGGGCGATGAGGTCGCGCGCGCGCAGGGTGACGAGGCCGAGGTCCCCCGGGCCGGCACCAACTAGGTAAGCTTTTCCTGCGGAGGCAGTTGCGTTGCGCGGGGTGGGCGGGACGGCGGAGGCGGAGGAATCGGGCGATGTCATCTGGGGCGGGCGGGCGGTTGAGGACCGGCGAGCCCCCCAGTCTAGGTGCCAGAGTCTGCGCGGTCAAGCGCCATGCGCTGGAGGCGCTGCTGGCTGAGGCTATCCGCCGCGTTACGGATTTGTCGACGTAACGCGTTGATGCGCAACTGGGTGCAACCGACAGCGCTGGCCAGTACGTGGGCGGCAAACTCGGCGGCGGAGGCCTCGCGCAGGATGGTGCGGGCGGCGGACAGGAGCGAGGAGCGGACGTAGCTGAGGGAAAGCGCTGTGGTGCCTTTGCGTTGGTGCACTTCCTCTATAAGGCTTTGGCGCACATGCACTTCTATGGCCGGGCGGAGAGTGCCGCTGGTGAGTGCTACGACGCACATTTCGCACTCCAGCACCAGGAGGTTGGGGAGGGCGTTGAGGCGCGCGGTAATCCACTCCAGGATAGCGACCTGGTAGTCGAAATTGTGGGCCGTTGGGCCTGTGTTGTGATCCACAATCTCGCAAAGGCTGATGTATGTAGTGCAGGTATTCATGGCTTTTTCCGACCTCGCCGAGCAAGCAGGTGGAGGAGTTACGCCGGGAGACCGCCTTGCACGCCCTACGCAACATCTTACGGCTGAAGCCTTTGCGCCAGCAGCGCACCGAGCGCGGCGGCTTCATCCGCATGTGTCGCGCCGGGTTGGATGGCGGCGGAGACACGTCCCATGCGCGGCTCGGGCTCGGCGTCCCTCCAGTAGACACCGTGGAGCGAGAGCCGCACAGAGACTATACTGGAAGTATCGGAAGCCGGTCTTATTCCTTTAGCGCTATTTATCGTTGCGAGGTCCGATGGGTCACATTCAGTGGGGTTCGTGCCTTGCGCCTGCGGCGTCCTTTCTTCCTCCACTACGGCGTGAGCCCCGACGGGCCAGGTGCAACCGCCGCCGAGGCCTTGCAGAAATGCCCGCTCCGCAACAACTTGCGCATGCGTAGGGGGGTGATGGAGCGGCGCGACGACGGCGAGGGTGCGGTCATCGCCGCGGCGCACTTGGATGGCCAGGGCGCCCTGGCCAGGGGCGGGGGCAACAAGGCTTGGCGCAAGTGGCACGAGGATAACGTCTTGCAGATCAGGACCCAGGCGGTTGAGGCCGGCCTGGGCCAGGACGGTGGCGCTCCACGTGCCGCTCTCGCGCAGTTTGCGCAGGCGGGTGTCGATATTGCCGCGGATGTCGGCGAAGCGGAGGTCCGGCCGCCAGCGTTGCAGCTGCTTTTGGCGGCGCATGCTCCCTGTCGCTACGATGGCGCCGGAGGGGAGATCGAAGAGGCTGCGCGGCTGGGAGTCAGCCGCCGAGGTACGGACGGACGCGAGGGCGCGCGAGCTGAAGACCAGGGTGTCGCGGCAATCTTCGCGCTCGGGCACGGCGCCGAGGACGAAACGCGGGTGCATTTCGGTCGGTAAGTCCTTGAGGCTGTGGACGGCGATGTCGATGTCGCCGGCATCCAGCGCGGTTTCGAGCTCGGCTGTGAAGACGCCTTTGCCGTCGCCGCCGAGGGGTGAGGGCGCGAGGTTTTTCTCCGAAAGCGCGTCGCCGGTGGTTTTGATGACGCGCAGCTCGAATGTGGCATGAGGTTGCAGTGCAGCCAGTTGCGCTTGCATCATGCGGGTTTGCGCCAGGGCCAGGGCGCTGCCACGTGTGCCGATGACGAAGTGGGTAGCGTTGTCGCGTTGCATCTGCGGGGAGGAAACGGCGCGGGCGAGCCTCTACGCGGCCTCGTGGTGCGTGTGGGTGCCGGTGTTGCCGCTCAGGATTACCGCCGGGTGGACGATGGGCGGGCGGCGGGAGTCGGGCGCTTTGGCGGTGATGTCGGGGCGTTCGCCGGGGGCGAGGCCGGTCTGGCGGTCGGCCCAGGTGCAGTAGCGCTCGATGTGCGGGCGCAGGATGTCGACGCCTCGGGCGATTTCGCTGTGGCGCTCTGTAAGATGCGTCCTGGCAATGCTTTGCAGGTCGTCGATATCGTACAGGTAGACGTCGTCGAGCTGGTTGATGCTGGGCTCGAAGTCGCGGGGCACAGCCAGGTCGATAAGGAAGAGGGTGCGGCCGCCGCGGCGCATCAGTAAATGCGCAAGTTTCTCGCGCGTAAGCACATAGTGGGGGGCGCTGGTGCTGGAGATGATGATGTCCATATCCAGCGCTTCGTTCTCCCAGCTGTCCCAGCGCACGGCGCGGCCTTCCAGCACCTGGGCCAGGGCGGCAGCGCGCTCGTAGGTGCGGTTGGCCACGATGACAGAATGGACGCCGCGGCTGAGCAGGGAGCGCGCGGTCTTTTCGCTCGTGTCGCCCGCGCCGATGACCATGACTTTGCGCCCGTGCAGGCTGCCAAATATCTTCTCCGCCAGCTGCACGCTTACGCTGCCTACGGAGACGCTGCCGCGCGTGATGCCGGTGTTGGTGCGCACGGCTTTGGCGGCGGCAAAACAGCTTTGGAAGAGGCGGTTGAGGTATTTTCCCGTGGAGCCCTCGCGATGCGCGGTTTCATACGCATCCTTAAGCTGGCCAAGTACTTCCGTCTCGCCCACCACCATGCTTTTGAGGCCGGCGGCAAGCTGGAACAGGTGATCCACGCAGGCCTCGCCGGCAAGGGCAAAGGAGTGCTGGCCGAAATTCTCCTCCACACCGTGGTGGCGGCGCAGGAAGTCGGGCCACTGTGCGGCGATCTCCGCGGGGCTGGCGGTGGTGGCGCCAAAGTACTCGACACGGTTGCAGGTGGACACGATGACGGCTTCCTCCAGGCGTAGCGCTTTGCGGATCTCCGCCAGGGCGAGCGGCAGGCCCGCCTGCGTAAATGCGGCTTTTTCGCGCAACGCCACGGGTGCCTTCTCAAACGTAAGGCCGCCGCATACGAGCCGGGTTGTGATGTGTCGAGAGGAAATCATGTCCATTCTAGGGATGCAACCGATGGGAGACGGTGAAGGCGTTGACTCCCCAAAATGTCAGCAGGACAAAGATATAGCTGGCAACGGAGAAGGTCGCGATCTTTTTTTGGCTGAGGTAAATGAACCGGGGAGCAAGAAGCAGGCCGAGGTAAAGGGCGCAGATGACGAGAGTCCAGGCGATTTTAATCCAGTCCAGCATGCCCTCGTGCCGCACAAAAAAGCCCATAAAGGTGCCGGCGAAAAAGATGGCGAAGCCCCACAGCAGCACGCGTTTATGCACTTCTGCAAGCTCGCCCATGGCGGGCAGGCTGTAGAACCAGCTGTTGAGCTCGTGGCGTTTCAACTGGCGCTCCTGGATGAGGTACATGACGCCGGCCAGCGCCGCGACGCCCAGCGTGGCAAAGCCGAGAAGGCAGAGCGTGGCGTGGAGCTCCAGCTGCCAGCCGAGCGGCGGCCGGTTGCTGGGGACATCGATAGGCAGTACAAGCGCACAAAAGTTGATGGTGAAGACGACGGGCGCGGTAAAAGTGCCCAGGATGGACATTCGGTATGTCGACCCGATAACTAAATAGGTAAGCACCAGCGACCACGAAAAAAAGGCCGCGATCTCAAACAGATTGGTGATGGGGCACCGCCGAATCACCTCCCCGCGCAGGTGCAGAAACATGCAGTGCGCCGCGAAGGCGAGCACAAAGATGACCAGATTCCACGTCTTGGCCGAGGAGATGCGCGCCCCCAGCGCGTAAGCGCCCCACCCGGCGTTGATGAGGTAGCCGACCGAGGCGACGATAAGCCAGGCGCGATCGTTAAAGCTGTACAACAGCGGCTGCGCGGCGGGATCGGAAGGATCCGGCACCACTGCGCCAAGTAGGAAGAGCGGCCCCAGCAACGCCACCAACACCTCCACCTGCGCAAAAGCGCTGCGCGGGGAGACCGAGTGGGGAGCTGGGCTGAGCATGGCGGCGGTGGCGGCGGAGAGCGAACGGATAGCGGTTGGTAGCCAAAAAAATGTGGCAACCATGAATATTGGGGCATCCTGCGCAAAAGGGAACGGAAATCTTTTAAGCAGGACTGAAGCGTTACTAATAGTCCGCGCGGGATGAACGTGGAGTTTTGCGATTGCCTATGCGCCGGATTCCGGATTCCGATCGTGCCCGGCCATCGTGTTGAAGTAAATGAGGTTGCCGTCGGGATCAGCAATGGTAAAGCCGAGTGAAACGTCCGCCTCGTGGGCTTGCGGTAGGCCGGGGACGACGGTAGCCCGGGCATCCGCCCCAATTCCTCGCATCCCCTTTTACACCAATAGCTTCTGCACCACCTGGCTCAGCTTCTTGCCGTCCACGCGGCCATCGGCTCGGGCCTGGGCGGCTTTGATAACGGCGCCCATCTGCGCTTTGGTGGTGGCGCCTACTTCTATAATGGCGGCGGTGACGATCTTCTCGATCTCCTCCTCCGTAAGCGGGGCGGGCAGGTACTCGTTCAGGATGACGATCTCCGCCTTTTCCTTATCGGCAAGCTCCGGGCGGCCGCCTTTGGTAAAGCTTTCCACGCTGTCCTGCCGCTTCTTTATCTCCTTGCGCACCACGGAGATAACCTCGGCGTCGGTGGGCTGGTAATCGGCACCGCCCTTCTCAATGGCGGCGTATTTGATGCCGCTTTTGAGCATGCGAAGCACGCCCAGCCGGGCGGCGTCCTTGGCGAGCATCGCCTGTTTGATTTCGGCGTCGATTTTGGCGGGAAGGGACATTGTATATAGTAGGGGATGAGCGGTGCCTTGCAGGGAAAAGAATCGATCCCGGCCGCACCGAGCAACGGATTCTGCATTTTTACTGAGGAAAGGCAAGCCGTCAGGCATGGCATCCGCGCGCGGCTCCGTACATGCTGCTTAACTGAGGGTAAACCATTTAAATGCGCATGTTTTGGTGCTTTGTGGAGGGCAGGGATTCGTCGACTCAGGCCACGAGGGATGTGCGCGCAATCATTGGCGACTCTCCGTTTAAATACGCAAGGCAGCGCATTTACATGGGCGCCCCTCCCGCTGCAAACTGCGGCGCATGACTGAGTACATCCTCTTCATCCACAGCAACACCACCAGCGAGCCCGCGCCGGAAGCCTGGGACCGCTTTTTTAACGCCGCGCAACTCGGCGGCATGTTCATAGGCGGCAGCGCCGTCAGCCCCGGCACCCTTCTTGGCAACACGTCCGCGCCCGCAAGCACGCACATCGGCGGCTACATGCGTTTTGCCACGGACGACCGCGCCGCCCTTCTTCGCCTGCTGGAGACGCATCACCCTGTGCTGCTGCACGGCGGAACCGTGGAGCTGTGCGAAACGCCGCGAACCTAAGTCGAGGGCCGGACAGGCCCCCAGGATAGCAGTCGGCGCCCTAATCGTCCCCGCGCGGCGGGCCGGCGCGCCGCGAGCGCTTAAGATCCGATCGCGCCCGCTTCTCCTGCGATATCTGCGCCTGCAGCCAGCGCGGGCGGGGTCGGTTGGCGCGCTTCACCTTCTCCCTGGCGCTGGTGGCGGCCTGCTTGGCGGCGGCCTTGCCCTCCTCCAGACGCTGCACCAGCAGTTGCCACGCGGCATTGCGGTTAGCGGCCTGCGTACGGTAGCGTTGCATTTTGATGGTGAGGTCCGCCGCGACGAGGCGCAGCGTAACACAGGTTGCCACCTTGTTTACATTTTGCCCACCGGCGCCCTGGCTGCGCACAAAGCTTTCCTCCACATCTGCCTGCGAATATCCCAGGGCCGCCAGGCGCTTCTCCATCTCTTCATCAAGGGGTGAGTTCATGGTACATATAGGGAAGAAAAAAGTGGGGGAAACCTGTTTAAGGAGGAAGGATATCTATAATATTACTGTATAATAAGTAATAAGTCTGTCTATCTATCCTATTCAACATCAATCAGTAACGGCGAATCTCAAGCACTTTTCCATACAAGTGGTCAACAAATTAATCTATCGATATTTTTCAAAACAGGGATTAAAAATCTTGCGCATAAAGTCCCAAATTGCCATAAAGCTGTCCGCCAGAGTGGATTGGCCTCCCCTGAAAAGGGGGCCCGCTGCCGTACTCCGGACGTAACTCAACCGCACATTGCGACGCCAGACGATCTTAACCGCGCCCCACTGACGGACCATCGAACTAACGGATATACGAGCGAATCCTCCCACCTTTCTCCACTTTTACGACATGGCCCAAAGCTTCTCTACACTCCTGCATTCGCTTCGCAAGGCCGCGGTCTGGCTCCCCGCGCTGGTCGCAGCTCTCTCCATCCCTGCGGAAGCGCTTCACGCGCAGGACTTTGAGCGCATCGCCCCCAAGCTGCCGGAGGGTCGCACCGATCGCCCGAAGCTTCCCGGCGGCCCCGATGGCCCGTCCGGTCCCGCCAGCGATGCAACGCTGATCCCCTCCCTCAAAGGCCTGGTGCT
Source organism: Verrucomicrobia bacterium LW23 (assembly GCA_003054695.1). Lineage (GTDB taxonomy): Bacteria > Verrucomicrobiota > Verrucomicrobiia > Methylacidiphilales > UBA1321 > LW23. The sequence continues at coordinate 122,735 of QAZA01000053.1, read as the reverse complement.
CGTCGCCAACGCCAAAGAAGTGGCCAAGAAAGGCAAAACCGTCAACGGCCTCGTGATCGCGCCGGAGCTGCCCATTCTCGAGCGCCCCACGTTCCGCCTCGTCGTCGACAAATACCTCGGCCAGCCCGTCTCCCAGAAGTCCCTGCAGGAGCTGGTTCGCGGCATCATTCTCTACTACCGCGACAACAACCGCCCCGTTGTCGATGTTATTGTGCCTGAGCAGGATATCACCAAAGGCACCATCCAGCTGCTGGTTATCGAAGCCAAGCGCGGCGACATCAAGGTAGAAGGCAACAAGTGGACAAGCAGCACCGCCGTGGAGCAGGCTATCCGCATCAAGCCGGGTGGCGTCATCGACTCCGGCCGCCTGCTTGCCGATCTTAACTGGCTCAACAACAATCCTTTCCGTCAGGTCGACCTGGTCTACACCCCCGGCGACCAGCTCGGCGAAACCGATCTCGTCCTGCGCGTCAAAGACCGCTTCCCCCTGCGCGTCTACGGTGGCTATGAAGACAGCGGTAATGCGCTGACCGGCGACAACCGCTGGCTGCTCGGCTTCAACTACGGCGACCTGTTCTGTCTGGGCCACCAGCTGAACTACCAGTTCACCTTCAACGACGACACCGCCCTCTATCGTGCTCACTCCGGCAGCTACGTGATCCCCCTGCCCTGGCGCCACACAATGACGTTCTTCGGCAGCTTCTCCGAAACCGGCGGCGATGTGGACGAGCCCTTTGAACTCGAAGGTGTCAGCTGGCAGGTCAGCGCCCGCTACAACATCCCCCTCACTCCCATCGGCGGCTACTCCCACGACCTGAACCTGGGCTACGACTTTAAGCAGACCAATAACAACCTCACCTTCGGCGGTGAGCAGGTCTTCGACACCTATACCGACGTCGACCAGTTCGTCTTCGGCTACACCGGCTCCCTCAGCGATCGCTTCGGCCGTACCGTCATCGGCGCCGAGGTGTACTACAGCCCCGGTAACCTGACCGACAACAACACCGACCCGGACTTCATGAGCCAGCGCTTTAAGGCCCACGCTGATTACGCCTACGCCAAGTTCTCCCTGGACCGCAGCACCAAGCTCCCCTGGGACTTTTCCCACTCGCTGCGCGTTGTCGGCCAGATCGCCAGCGGCAACCTGCTCAGCTCCGAGCAGCTCGGCTTCGGCGGCTACTCCTCCATCCGCGGCTACGAAGAGCGCGAAGTCAACGGCGACGAAGGCTTCATCATGAACAACGAAATCCGCACGCCCGCCTTCAGCGTCGGCCAAATGCTCGGCTTCAAGGAAGCACAGGACAGCATCCAGTTCCTCGCCTTCTGGGACTACGGTATGTCCGCCAACCGCGACATCGACACCGATCTCGGCGAAAAGCGCCTCTACTTCCTCAGCAGCGTCGGCCCCGGCGTCCGCTTCAACTACAGCCAATACCTCTCCGTCCGCTTCGACTTTGGCTGGCAGCTGATGGACACCGATATCTCGGACGGCCGCCGCAGCGAGCGCGCCCACGTTGGCGTTGTGCTGAGCTACTAGCCCGCCCGCCCGGCCCTCCTAAGGGACACCGCCCGCACCACCTGCTGCAAAGCCGCTCCCGCCTGCCGGGAGCGGCCTTTTGCGTAAACATAGTCCGCCGCATCCCGGCACGTCACCCGGCAGAGTTCCATGTCCCGACGCCGTACCCCTAACCCCAACACGCCACACGTTAGTTTCGCCGCCGGACTGTCCCTCGTCGTCTTCGTTTTCGCAAGTCTCTTTGCCGCAACGGCCTGGGCCGTACTGCCGCCGCACCTTCAACCCATCAGTCTCGCGCGCGAGATATTGGCCGTATGGGGACCGGCTCCCGCGGTGGATAAGTCCTCCCCCGCCCCCCCACGCGCCACCGCAAAACCAACGGAGCGCCAGCGCGACAAAGACCACGAGTTTACCGCCCCCCGCGCCATCCCCGTCGCAGACGCGCCGACGGACGGCTCCGTACGCATCGCCACGCTTAACTGCATGTGGTTCTTCGCTGCAGACGGCTCCGAGGACGGCGAGCTTCGCGACTCCGACCGCCCGCGAACAAGGGAGATGTACGAGCGCAAATCCGGTCACCTCATCGGTATGCTGCCCAGGGATCCCCCGTTATTCATTGGGCTGCAAGAGGTTGGAGGGAAGATTAGCGTCGAGACCCTCACGCAGTCCGCCACCAAGCGCTATGGCCGCGCCTACCAGGGCCTGTTTGTGCAGGGCAAAGATACCTACACCGGCCAGGACGTCGCCGCCCTTTTCGACACCACGCAGGGCTGGAAACTCGTCGGCCAGCCGGCCCGCCACGCCGACCTCGAACGAACCCTGGCCAAGCATCTCGTCGTTACGCTCGAGAAAAACGGCGTCCGCCTCCACATCTGCGTCGTCCACCTGCGCGTCCCCAAAAACGGCGACAATCGCCAGGCCGACCAGGTGGAAGCCCTGCTGAGATGGACGGCCCACCACAATTCCCGAGGTGACAACAACGTCGTGATTATGGGCGACATGAATGAAGGCGGCCGCGCCAACTCGGACGATCAGAATCTCCAGCCGCTTTTACGTAACGGTATGCACGACAGCGTCTTCGATATCACCAACCGCCACATCCCCACCCATGGCGGCCATCGTGCTCTGGACCGCATCCTCATCTCCGGCGCCCTCAGAAACGGCAGCGACGGCCTGGCCCTGACCGACGCCGGTGTCATCCCGCACGCCTACACGCGCCGCAATAACTCCGTGGACTGGATGGAGTATTCCGATCACTTTGCTGTATGGGCTATTTTCGCGCCTAAATCGAATTCCCGCCCTTGACAGCTGTTTTTCACTGTGCTCAGATGGTTACCGAAGGCACACCCCTTCCCGCACACGCAACGTCCGCCTGGTTCCTTTACGTATCGTCCTGAGCATGAGTATCTTAGCGCGCACAATCGGCCTCGCCCTCGCGATCGCCACGATCGTCGGCATCGCGCGCCCGCCCGCCGCCGCGCAGGACCTTCCCGATCCCCCCGCTAACACCCTTCCCGACGGCGCCGCACCTACCGCGCCCGAGAAGCCCAAGCCTCGCACCGGCCCCGCATCCGTTCCCCTGCCCGACTCAGGCCGCCTGGCACCTCCCGTCGATGGCACCGTGATCCTGACCGAAGACTTCCGCGACATGCAAACGGGTTGGCCGGTCGGCGAAAGTCCCACAGCCGTATGGGGTTACAGTCGCGGCAGTTACGTCATCAACCTGCGTGGAACAGGCCGCGTCCGCACAGCAAATGACTCAGTCGTCGAGCAAGGCGTCCTCGTCCCGCGCGCGGTCTTTCGCGATTTCTGCCTCGATTTCCACTCCTCGCTTAAATCCACCGCATTTTCCTACGTCGAGGTTCGCTTCCGCGTCAGCGCACGCGGCTTCTACACGCTGGCTTATAACTCACGCAAACAGTTCAGCATCACCAGGTTCGACGGTCAATACCGCACGCTCCTGCCCTTCCGCAAATCGGAGTCCCTGCAAGCCAACAACGACTTCCGTATCCTCTTCGAGGGAGACCGGCTGCTCCTCTACGCCAACGGCACCCCCATTGCCGTATGTCGCGACCCCGACCCGCTCCCCCCGGGTGGCCTCATCTTCCTGGCCGGCCTGGCCAGCGGCCGCAAACTCGTCGACAGCACCCTGCGCCTGGACCGCCTGCGCCTCTACGGCCTGCCGGAGACGAATGGCGAGCCGACCACGGATACCCCGGTCATCGCCAGCAACTCCCGCCAGATGACCGCCCCCGACGTCGATCCCGAAGCCTCCGAGGCGCCCCCGGAGGAAAGCCCCTACGCGCCGCCCACCCGGCAAAACCACTACTCCTACGCCGAGAAAGGCAAGCCCGGCCCCGACCTGCCGACGCCGGCCAACGCCACCGCCGCAAACTCCTCCACGCCAACGCCTTCCACCGCACGGCAACCCCCTCCAACGGGGGATGGCTCCTCCAGCCTTCCGTCCATGTCTCTCGCGCCGCCGCCGCCAGAGCCCCCGCCCTCGGGCGATCTGCCCGGGCCAACCGGCGGCACAGCCCCCTTCCCTTCCCCCGCCGGTACACAGGCTCCCGCCACGCCCCAGCCGCCCCTCGCGCCTCCCGGCCCTCCCACCAGCGAAAATCTGGCCAGCACAGCGATGAACGCCGGCGGGCCGTCCGCGCCAACCTACCCCTCCGCTCCGGACCCCACCGCCGCGCCAACCACACCCGCCGCGTCCCCCTCCATCGACACCACCGGACGGGGCGAATCGGCCGCCATTCCGGACGACCCGAAGCCAAAGAAGAAAGCCACCCCCTCCCCCAAAGCGCGCCCCTCGGCAGTAAGCAACGCGCCACTGCCTGGCTCCGATGTTTTCCCGCTCATGACGGGCAACTACTGGGTGTTTGAAGGCGTCATCAAGAACGATGCTCCCGAGCCCGGCGCCCCCCCCGCCAACCCCAATCCGGCCACGGCTTCCGACCAACCTGCGGTCAGCAGTGAAGCTGCCAAACGTGTCGAAGTAACCGTCCGCTGGCGCATGGACGTGATGGATACCGCCGTCGTCGACGGATGGGGTTTCGCACTGGTCAAGGGCTATCCGTCGGATCTCGCAAGCTACGATGCCGCCCGCGAGCCGAGCGAATCCCTCATTATCCGCGACCCGGAGGGCCGCTACTATCTCGTTCAGCGCGAGGATATTACGACGCAGCTTATCGCGCTGCAAAGCGGCAATATGGAGCAGTTTGAAAAGCCCGGCCCCGAGGATCTGATCCTCGCCCCGCCCTTTACACGCGGCAGCCAGTTTGGCAGCGAGCAGGCCCTGCGCCGCGAGGGAACCACCAACCGCTGGGTCATTAGCGGCGAGGGTTCCGCGCGCCTCCCGCACGTGCGTGGTCTCACCCTGCCAGCGGGAAAGGCGGCACTGCCCACACATACTTTGGAGTTCCGTACCAATCCGGATGTCACCACGGTGCAGTTCGCTCCCGGCGTGGGCATCCTCGCCTACAAGTATGTGCACTTTGGCACGGCTACGGAGTGCGATGTGCGCCTGGTAGAATGTCACCTCCGCAATAACTGACACGTGCACCTCCCGATCCCTCTCTGCCCCTCCATCCCCGCTCAAACCGTCGTAACCCGTTATGGCTGAAGAACCTTTAAGGCAAGATCAGTTCGTCAAGATCGCGGGGCCAAGCGCCCGCTGGGGCTTTCTTTTCTGGTTCTTTATCGGCAACCGCCTGTTTCTTGGGCCGGGACATCTTGTCTCCGTAACCTACTCCGGCATGCCGCTCTACGAGCGCTACCACCGCTTTTATTTTAGCGATATTGCCTCCATCACCTACGGCCCTACCCGGCGCCAGACCTTTTACTTTCTGGTACTTGCGGTTGTCTGGTTTAGCATTCTGGCACTATTCGCAGTCCTGGCGCCACCGCTCGCGTTTCAGATCGCCGCCGCAATTACTACCTTCATGTGCGGCGTCGCTGCCGTCATCAATTACATAAAGGGCGAGCGATGCCGTTTCGTCATCCGCACAGCTGTGCAAACGGCCGAGATCCCCGCCGTCAGCACCATGGCCCGAGCGGAGATCGTCGCCGCCCGCATAATCCCGCTCATCCAGAGCGCCCAGGGAAAGCCCGGCGATGTGGGAACACCGCCCGGAAGCATGCCGACGTCACTGGAGCCGGCTCCCGCACCGCCGCCACCAGCGCCACCGCCACCCTCGTGGAATCCCGGGGCTACACCGTAAACGGGGAATCAGCTTTCCCGTCGCAGCCCTCCCGCCACGCTTCGGGCTTCCGCGCTCTAACCCCGGGCAACTTCTTCGTCCCCAACAACTTCGGCAGCAAGCTTACGCAACATTGCGTTGCCACGTTCCATGGCGGCGCGCATTTGGGGATAGCGCACCTCCCGGTAGCCCCGCGCCTCTTCGGGCAGGCGCAGAAGCGTCAGCCAGGTGGCGTAGGAAGCGGCGTCTGTCGGCGCAAACCCTTCAGCCACCATGTAATACCAGTCGCGAAAAGCGCGTTCCTCCGCGTGCCAGCCCGGCAAAATCCTGCGCAAAAACTTGGCGTGACGCATCAGACGCAGCATCCACGGGCGGGTGCGAATGGCAAAGCGCAGCTTTGTTTTGCCCAGCGTAAACTCCGGGCGGTTGAGGTGGTGATAGACCACGCGGTCGCCCAGCTCCGGGTTAATCTTGTAGCGCTCCCGATCGCGCGCGTATTTCTCCTCGCTCGTCAGCAGGTAGGCAACGTACGGCTCGTCCTTGATTGCCGTGACACGGTGCAAGTTCCACAGCGCCGCACGGGTTGCTGCGTAATCCGTTGATGCCCAGTCTTTTCGGTGGACGCGCAGCAGCCGTTCCGTGTACTCGCGCGCCACCGTAATGTCCTCGTAACGGATCAAATCGTAAATCCGGCCCGCCAGCAGCGACTGATGTCGCGCGTCCAACTGCATCTCCCCGATTGTGGAGGCCACCAGCTGCCAGTAGGCGCGCGCAACTGCCTGGCCCTGACGCACTTCCTTCTTCAGCAACTCGCTCTTCTCGGCAACCACGCGGTGATAGTCATCGCGCGCGGCAACCGCGGCGCGGCGTTCATCTTCCAGCTTTTCGGCGTCCAGCACCATCTTGCGCCCCAGGCGAAAGGCCTGCCAGTTCTCCGTCGCCGCGCTGCCCATCGTCTCCTGAATGCCGTACTCCAGGCTGTCGAGCGACAACGGCAGCACGCCGCGCTGGTAGGCGACGCCGAGCATGATGACGTTGGTGTAAATCTTCGTGCCAAAAATGCGCTCGGAAAGCTCCGATACGTCGGCCGAAAAGAAGGCGTCCGCTTTCGTGTAGCGCTTTACCGTCTTTTCGATGTCATCGATACAAAAGTCGTCCTTGCCTAACAAGCCGTGGATTGTCGGTGTCTTCGCCCGATTCAGGATTGCCGTGGTGCGGCGCGGACTGCCCACGCGCTGGTTCTGCGCCGGGTCCAGCCCGCGCGCCGCCTCCAGCGGGTCCAGCCCCAGAATCAGGTCCGACTTCCCGTACGGGATCAGTGGCGATGTCGGCGTTGTGCCGGCGCGGCGAAACGTGATTTGCGAGTAAACGCCGCCGTTGCGGATGGCCAGGCCATTCTTGTCGCAAAAGTTAACCTCGTAGCCCTCCCGGTGCCCAGCGCGCACCAGGGTGGCGGTGCTTGTCGCGATGCCCATGCCGCCGACGCCTGCCAGATACGCATGCCATTCGCTGTCAAAGACATGTGTCGAGGGCTCCGGTAGCACGGCGCTCTGGATCTCCGCCAGGCGCGAGAACGGTTTTTTGCTGCGGATGACTGTAACCTGCTCGAAGGAGGGGCAGGCGTGAATCTTGGTGCAGGCGGTGTCGGAGACGCACCAGCTCAGGTCGGTCTGCAGCTTGCGGCCAAAATCGGTGTCCGTAAAGGTGAGGCCGGGGCACCCTGTGGCGCGCGTGCATTCCAGGCACGTTTCGCACACGTCGGGCGTTATATTGATATACGTTTTGGTGCGTACGAAGCCATTTTTGCGCACTTCCGCACGGTCAGCGCGGTTGCGGCGGCGGTGAAACGTTATACCACATTCTTTATCCGCAACGATGACTTTGACTCCGTTTTTAAGAATTGTCTCTTCCAGCAATTCCCGGTACTGCTCCCGCTGCTCGGGGTTGGTGCGCACCACCTCAATGGGGTGCTGCTCCAGTATCGACTCCACCACTTTGTCGATATTCTGGACAAAAGTGCTATTCCCCATAATATCCTGCTCAATACCCGGCGTCGGCTGGTGGCCGGTCATCGCCGTCGTCTTATTGTCCAGGATGATGTAGGTGATGTCCTGATTGTTTTTTGCCGAGTTGGAGATGGCGACCTGGCCGCTGTGGAAGAACGTCGAATCGCCCATGAAAACGACCTGCTTATTGGTGATAAACGGGTCGATCCCCATGCCGGTAGCGCCGCCCAGGCCCATGCCGGAGTAGTTGTGCATCAACGGCTTATTGGGCTCAAACATCAGCATTGTGTAGCAGCCGGTGTCGCCGTGAAAGACGACGTCGACGGGCTCGCGCCGATGCCTCGCGCGCATAAAAGCTTCGTCGCGGAAGTTTTTCTTCAGCTCCAGCAGCACGGCGGCGGAGTCGCGGTGCGGGCAGCCGGGGCAGAAGGTGGGGGTGCGCGGCACCAGGTTCACCTCGAAGCGCGAGGTCTCGGCAAGCAGCGCCTCTTCGGCATCCACGCGTGCCAGGCTGGTCGGCATGCGGCTGGGGCATTCCTCCTGCAGGCGGCGCAGGAGAGGGGCGATGTACTGGATGACAAGGGAAGGATTAAGGCCGCGGGCGGAGGGGAAGCCGGGCAGATCGAACGGGAAACCCTTGCCGTACAAGGGGATATGCATACGCCTTTCGCTGAGGATCAGCGCGATTTGCTCCTCCAGAAAGCCTCGGCGCTCCTCCACCACCACAATCGCGTCCACGTGCTCTGCCAGCTGCATAATGCATTGGGGATCAAGAGGATAGGTGACACCCAGCTTGAGCACGGGCAGGACATCGAGCATGTCCATCTCCCGCAACGCGTGTTGCAGGTAAGTGGCTGCTACAGCGGAGGTTACAAAGCCGACCGGGTAACGTTTGCGGACAGGGATGGGCGGCGGCTGACTTAGGGCGGAAGATGTTGCAGACGTGCGGGTTACGACGAAATTCTCGTCGAAGGCCTCCGATGTGGGATCGGAAGTTGAGACAGGCATGAAGTTGCCCGCCTTAGGCGGCGTGATGCCGGATGGCTGCACGCATGCAATTGGCGCTGAGGGACTTGCAGGTAACGCGCCCGCCATTCCCCCGGATTCGTGGGGGAGGGACAGGTGGTTGACGCCGTAGGCAGCCGCGCTTTTCCAGAGGCGCTCGTAGCGGGAGGGCAGGTCCTGCTCGCGGCGCCATGTGCGCGGGGGGAGGAGGACTCGATTCTCAAAGTCGACGCGATCTGTGTCGAGCGTGATTTTGTTGTGGGTATTGACGCGCGGAAAGTGGTTGCGGCGCACGATGACGGAGCCGCCGCCGTCGGCCTGCGGGGTGGTGACGAGGAAGCCGATGTAGAGTTCTGCCTCGCGGGAGAGTTTGAGGCCGATGTCGACCCAGTCCTTGAGCTCCTGGTTGGTGGCGGGCTCCAGCACCGGCATGTAGAGGTGCTTGCACAGAAAGCGCGAATCCGCAGGCACTTGCGTCGAATCCGACCATGGGTCGTCGCCGCAGATGACGAGAACGCCGCCGTCCGGGTGGGCGCCGGCGAGGTTGCCGAGCGCGAGGGCGTCGGCGGCGACGTGCAGGCCGACGCTCTTCATCGCCGTAACTGCCCGCAGGCCAGACATTTGCGAGCCGTTGACCATGGCGGCGGAGAGCGCCTCGTTGTTGGCGATGGCGGCGTGGATGCCGTATTTGCGAGGGATTTCCTGGATCGACTCGATGCAGTCGAAGAAGCCGCTGATGGGCGAGCCGGGGTAGCCTGTCCAGAGATGCGTGCCGCCATCGGCCTCGAGCAAGCCTTTGACTATCAGCTCGTTGCCGAGAAATACCTCATGCCCTTCTTCTTTGAGGAAGCGCGGATCGACCTTCATTCAGTGGGCGGGGTAAAGCGTGGTGGGGATTCTGCACGAACGACATAAGTGGCAGATCGCGAAGGATTTGTCGCGAAGGCCGGCGAAATTCTGAAGGAGGGACGCGCCATAGAGTACGTACGGAGCGCGAAGCGGTCAAGGTTTCGGTGAACGGGACGGGACGGAAGAGGTGGTTAGCTTACCTGGCGCTCGTAGACAAAGCGTCGCTTTTTTGCGTAAACGTTTCTTCACTTTTGCCGAGCCCCTTCGGGTTGTGATTTCTTCGTATTCGTGTAGAGTGTTCCGGATGTTTGCCTGGCACTCTCTCAAGTCATGAACTTTTTTTCCTCACTCCAACACGAGTCCTCGATGAAGCCGACGGCCGACGGGAAGGACACGCGCGAGTTGCAGGCGCGGGTTCGAGCGTGGACGCGCGAAGCGCTTGGCCTGGTTAACCCCTGCGACGAGGATATACCCATCACTGTCAGCGAGTTACGTTGCGCCGAGGAGGGATGCCCGGACGTGGAAACGGTAATCGGCGTGCTTTACACCAATCCCCGGCGCATCAGCAAATACAAGGTGTTTATGGCGCTGCAAGATGTTAAGCAAGAGGATGTTGTGAAGGCATGCCGCGTGGCGCAGAGTTGATCTCCCGGCGCGGGCGGCTGCGGCGGCGGGCACGGCATGGGGGCAGGAAGCTCAGGTAAAGGCCAAGGAGCAAGCCGGTACAGATGAAGCGTCCACGCTCCGCACGAGGCACGTAAACCCTTTATCATAAGGTAGTCACCACGCTTTTTACCTTGCGTTAAAATAAGTATGGCGAATCGCCGGTTCTCCTCTAGAATTATTCGCATGTCTGCATACGTATCCCTCCCCCTGGCTTTCACTTGCGTGTGGCGCTTTATGCTGGCGTGCGCCGCCTTTATTGCGCTTTGCCCTGGTGCGCTTTTGCCGGCGCCGGCCAATGAGGCACCGGCATCCGCGCCCAGCCGGGTGCCACCGAGTTCGCCCCCGGCCTCCGGGCGGCAGCTGGTTGTGGCGGTGGCGGCGGATAACAACACGAACAACGGCATTTTGCGCATGTTTACGCGCACGGAGAAGGGATGGCGCGCGGACTCAGAGGCGATCGCGTGTCTCTTTGGCAAAAACGGCATGGCCTGGGGCCGCGGCCTGCATGCCCCTCAGGAGGGCTTGCAGAAGCAGGAGAAGGACGGGCGCACGCCTGCGGGGCGCTTTAAAATTGGCAAGTGCCTGGGCCAGGAGGACGCTCTGCCGAAGGGCGCGACGTGGCCGTATCAACGGGTTACGGAGCGCGATGCCTGGGTGGACGACCCGACGCTGCCCCACTACAATCAGCACGTGCGCCTGGGCGCAGATGAGAAGGCGCCAGCCTGGTTTGAAAAGCAACGGATGAAGATTGGCGATTTTGCCTATCACTGGCTGCTGGTGATTGAGCACAACACAAGCAACATTGTGCCGGGCGCCGGCAGCGCTATCTTTTTCCACATTCGCCGCGGCGAGACGCGCCCGACGGCCGGCTGCACAACTATGGCGCGAGGCAATCTGGAACGCCTGCTGGTGTGGATACGCCCCGCCGGCCGCCCGGAGTTTGTGGTGCTAAGCAAACCGGATTACCTTCGCCTGTGGAAGGAATGGCAGCTGCCGGACCCGGAAGCGGTGTGGGGCGGTACAAAGCTGGATGACAGTGGAGAAAAGTCGGACAAGGACAAGGACAAAGACAAAGGGAGGAAGCCCGCAAAGTCCGAAGCACGCACCGGCAAGGCGGCGAACGCAAAGGGCGGGGACGAGGCGGTGCGTTAAGGCCGCAGTGCTTACGTGGGAGAAGGGGGCAGGCGGCAGGAGAAGGCGGCAGTAAACACGGAGCGCGGCGGCCTCCGCGCCTCGCGGATTCGCCACGGCTCGCTCCGGCCTCATTTCGGCTGCTCGAATTTCAGCGGCACTTTTACCGGCTTTCCGCCTTTCTTCAGCACATAGTAGTCGTCGAGGTCGTCGCCGGTTTCGCGTTCGATGAGGTAGAAGAGGGTGGAGCCGTCCCCGCTGGCGCTGAGGAAGTAGCGGCCGCCGCTGCCGCCCAGGACTTTGGTGCCGGCCAGGGCTTTGCGGTACACTTCGGCGCGCTCGGCCACGTTTTGGTACATTTCTATCTCCTGGTCCGGGCCGCGCGGCTTGCCGAGGTGGGGCGGGGGGACGGTGGCGAGGGTGCCCCAGCCGCTGCCGCCCAGGCGGTTTACCTCAGCGTACACTTTGCCGTCGAAGAACGCGGTGCAGCGGACGCCTTCTTCGCTGGGAGTCATGCTTGCGGTCTCGAGGGTGGCCAGGGGGCAGTAGCGGTAGCCGTAGATGGAGTAGCGAACGACTTTTTTGCCGTCTTCTTCGTCCTCCTCGGCCACCACTTTGCCGTGCCACAGGTCGCCATGGCAGCCGAACAGGAGCGTGCCGTTGGGGGCGAAGGAGATGCCGTCGCGGTCCGGCGCGCGGCGGGTGTTGACGGGCTCAAACTCGTCCTTGCCTTTGGGGAGGACGTAGAGCTCCTCGGTGGTGTCGAGGAGGAGCACGTCGGCGGTATGGTCGTAGGCGAGTTCGCTGATCTGGCCCTTCATCTCCTTGGGCACGTAAAAGCGGTCGGCGGTGCCTTTGGCGGGGTCGTACCAGTAGAGAGACTTTTGGGTGCCTATGAGGATGCGGCCCAGTTTGTAGGGGGCGAGGGCGACGATCTCCTTCTCCGCGCCCATCCACTTCATATCCAGCACTTTATGCTTGGCGGAGGGGAGTTCCACGGCCCAGAGCTCGGGCGCGCTTGTCTCGCCGCCCGCGGCCACGTTGACGTAGAGAACGGAGCCATCGTGCGAAAGCACGCATTTGCCGCCGCCGGCAGTGGCGGTGGCGGTCACGGAGCTGAGAGCGCCGGCCATGGAAATGGCGACGGCGACGAGAGTAAGCAAGGGTGTCCGCAGAAGCGAAGGTAGGCGCATAGCGTGTCCGGTTTGGTGAGGCGCGGGGATGAGACGAGCGTCGGGCAAACCCTGGCGATAATCCAGCGGAAAAAGGCGCTGCCCGGCATGGGCCTGGCCTGGCCTTGTCTGGCGTTGTCTGATCTTTGCGTTGCCCCACGTCCACCGGCGCGAAAGCCTAAAGCCTACAGAGTGTCGGTGTTCTACCATTGTCGTGGATAACATTCCCCTTTTCCCCTCCGTGCAATCCGCGCTTTCCGCGGTTAAAGACTCCCCATTAAACGGAAAGTTAACCACGGATAACACGGATTGCACGGGGGGATGGAGAGATCCTGCGTACAATTCGCGGCGCCCCTTTTCTTCCGTCCTGGTCTATACTCACATTGAAAATGCTCTAATCCACCGCGGAGACCGGGACGGGCGATGCGAAGGCGGCGGGCGGGAGCGGGCGCGGGGCTTCGCCGGGTTCGCCGGCGGGGTCGGAATCGGCAGGCGGGGCGGACTGGAAGTGGATGTCGCCGGGGCCCTCGTAGTGGTGGACGGAGGGATCGCACTCGGGCTCAGACGCGGCGGCGGAGGCCGTAGCGGCCGGGGCCGTGGCGGCGGGGCTAAAGCACGCCGTGCCCAGGGAGGGGCAGGCGCGGCTGAGGTTGTTGGTGGCGACGGCCCACTCCTCAACGGGTTGGCCGCGCACAATGTGTTGCTGCAGAATGCGTTCCAGCCGCTGCATGGTAACGTGGGTGTACCAGGTGCCCTCCGGGTACACGACCAGAAGCGGGCCATCCTCGCACACGCGGAAGCAGCCGGCTTTGGTGCGCATAACGGGCACGGCGAGGTCCTTGCACCGCCGTTTCAGGTAGTCCCACACACGTTCGCCCTCGCGCATGGGGCAGCAGTCGGGGCCGAGACAAAGGAAAAGATGGCGCGTAGCATACGGCACCCCCGCCTTGCGAAGGCCGGAAGCCAGATTGTGAGAACCCATACGCTACCATCGGCCGGGAGGCTGCTTACGTCAATGCATATTAAACAGGAGCTACGGGTGCTGCGCGGGAGCGGAGGCCCTGGGGAGCCCTTTCGCAGCTTCCGCAGCTTAGGGAGCGACGCCCACATTCGCCTCGCCGACGAGGCACCGGGCAGTATATGGTGGCGCTTTCCAAGCTATGAATCCCGGACATCACATCCAGTTCAATCTCTTTCCCGGCGGGCGAGATCGTTGCCTTGCCCTTACTTACGACGACGCGCCCCAGGAGGATTACCGCTTTGTGGAGATCCTGAATCGCCACGGACTGCGCGGCACCTTCCATGTCAACTCGGGCGGCATGGGCCGGCCGGATCGCGTGAAGCGCGAGGATATGCGCAGCCTGTACGCCAACCACGAGGTCTCCGTGCATGGCGTGGGGCACATGCACCTGGACGACCTGCCGCCAGAGGAGCTGGTGCACGAGATCCTGGAGGATCGCAAGCGGCTGGAGGAAGTGATGGAGTACGCGATTGTAGGCATGGCGCACGCGTTTGGCAGCTACAACGCAAAGGCGGTGGCCATGCTGAGCGCGCTGGGTTTCCGCTACGCCCGGCCAGTGGCATTTACGCGCAAGTACGTTCTGCCCGAGGACTATATGCACTGGAACCCAACCTGCCATCACAATGACGACATCCTGGCCAGGTGGGAGCAGTTTATGACGTTGCGCAACTGGGGCAAGCCGCGCCTGTTTTACCTGTTTGGCCACAGCTATGAGTTTGAGCGTGGCAACAACTGGCACATCATCGAGGACTTTGCCAAAACCGCCGGCGGGCATCCGGAGGTGTGGTATGCCACCAGCATTGAGGTAGCCGAGTATGTGGCTTCCTTCCGCAATGTCCGCCTCACGGCCGATCGCTCGCGCATTACCAACAGGAACGCCGATCCCGTGTGGGTAACGGCCGACGGCATGCCGCTGGAGGTGCCGGGCGGTGCCACCGTGGTGCTGCCGGCGCTTGTCGAAACCGCCGGCGCGTAAGCTGCACGAGAAAATCACGCCTCGCCCCTCACCGCTATGGCAGACGAATCCCCTTCCCCCTCCCCCGCCGGCGATGCTGCGGGGGGCAGCACCCCGCCCGTCCGTCGCGGGCGGCGCCACGGCGGCGGCGAGGGATGGCTGGGCCGGGTGGGTTGCATGATGCTGCCCGTGCTGCTGCTGGTGGCATGGGAGGCGGTGATTATTGCCGTGACGTGGGCGCCTGTGGATCTGGTAATGAAGCAGTGGGAAACGCTTCGCTACCAACCCGTGACAGCCAGGGTGGAGAAGTTCTGGATTGAGGAAAAAGGCAAGCGCCGCATCCCCCGCGTGCAGTATGTCTACACCCTCAACGGCATAGCGTACGAAGGCAACGTGATACGCCCCGGCCCCACCAGGCTGCTCAGCCGCAACGCGGCGGAGGTCGACGCCTTGGAGGAGCGCTTTGCAAGCGGCACGCAGGTAACGGCTTACGTCAACCCGGCTAACCCGGGCGACGCCGTGCTGGTGCCGGGGGCAACCGCCGACGCGTGGGCGGACGTGCTCTCGCGACTGCCGTTTCACATCGCCACGTTGTACTGGCTTGCCCTGGCGCTCTGGTACTCGCGCAAGGCGCTGTTTGTGTGCAGCACAATTCCCGGCGGGTATCGAATTCGCCAGTACCCAGGGGCGGTGCTGTGCACGTTTCTTGGGGCGTGGGCGCTGTGCTGCTTTGGGTGCACGCTGGTGAACGCAGCGTTTGCGGCGGACCTGGCGATGGTGCTGTGGGGGCCGGTAGTCGCCGCCGCGCCCGCCCTTGCCTACACGGCATGGCGCGAGTGGACGATGACGCAAGCTTTTGATATTGTGGTGGATACAAAGATGGGGACAATAGCGGTGCCTTTGTGGACAGACTTCTCCACGCGCCCCGAGCGCGCCACACTCTACCTCTACAACATCAAATCCATACAAGTGCATCCCGCGCAATACTCGGGAGTCTTTGACACGGATGGCTACGAGGTGATGCTGATGATGGAAGGAACTCCAGCCATTCGCCGCATCGGCCCCGCCTCCAGTCTCGAGAAGGCCGAGAACGCCGCCATGTGGCTGGCCGAGCGATGCGGCATCCCCTTCAGGCGAGTCGCCATCGCGCCCATGCCGGATGAGGAGGGGGGCGAGCAGGACTTTGAGGAGGACGACGATGAGGACACTGCGAACGAGCGTGGAAAGCCGGGGAAGCAGTCGTAGGGAGGGGCAGCCCGCGCTCTGCCGCTCTAATGCTCTACTGTTTGAACATCGCGGGAGCGCATTGCTGTTTTCGATCCGCTTCGGATGCATTAGATTCATCCCTATGACTATATTGACTGCTTTCGCGTCACGCTCCAGCATCGCCGTCGCGCGCTCCTTGCATCGCTGCCTCAACGCAACCTCGCTCGCCCTGATTGCGGCGGCTGCCCTGGCCTGCCTTGCGCCTGCTCCGGCCGTGGCGCAGGAGTCGCACCTTGCCAACGGCGACATGGAAGCGGGCGGCGACATTCCCGACGGCTGGCGCGCGCGAGGCGAGGCGAAGCTGTCTCGCGACACCGAGATTTTTGCGCCCGCGCCCAAGGGCGCTTCCGCCGTCAGCAACGCCTCGCTGCGCATCGAGTTAAGCGGCGGCAACAGTGGCGGCGGGGCCATGCAAAAGCTCGATCCCGCCCCCACCGGGGCGGTTCACATCACCGGCACCGCGCGTGTGGAGGGCTCGCTGGAAAGGGTGCAAGTGGCTCTCCAGCACTTTGATACGGAGTGGAAGCAGGCCGGCTGGAAAGTCGTCGCCTCCTTCACCCCGGCTGCGGACGGCAAAGGCGAGTGGAAAGACTTCAGCGCCACCATCAAGGATCTCCCCGCCAACGCCACCAATGTCGTCCTGGTGGTAACAGGCAAAGGCACCGGCAAAATCTGGATCGACAACCTGGTTGTAGAGAGCGGGAAGTAAACGCGGCGGAGGGAGAGTGGGGAGGAGGGAGGGGGGAAGGTTTAACCACGAAACAAACGAAGCACACGAAAATACACGAAAATGCGGAGGGGACGAAAAGGGAATGGGAGGCGGCCGGCATTTCCACCCTCGCCCTCCCTCAAACAGATTTTTAACGCCAAGGGCGGAAAGATCGCCAAGGAGAGATACCTGCAAGTCATTTCCCCAAAGCAAACATTCTCATTCTTCCCCCCCCCTCGCGACCATTGCGTTTTTTGAACCGCGATCTGGCGCTGCGACGGGCGAAGCAGAGTTTCGCGCCAGGGACGCAATGGCTCGCATGGAGGGGATGGAATGAGTCGGACCGGTTTGGTGGAAAATGCGTTCTCCTTACGATTCCCCCCTCCCTTTTCGCTCCCTCCATAAATTTCGTGTGTTTCGTGTTTTTCGTGGTTAAATAGTCCCCTCCCCGGAGAGGAGACATGGCGAACGGGATGGATTGCAATTCGGCGGGGATGTCCCTAGATTGTCGGTTCACGGCAGGCTGCCGGGCATTGCGGCCGGGCGGCACAGGTGCGCACCTGACTCGGCTTGCCGGCCAGCCGCTTCCCTTTTCCACTTTCCGCCGAAAACTTCTAGCTTCCGCAAAGCCGCCTCATGCACTCTCCTTATCGTCCCGCCCCGCCGCGTTTCCTGACGTGGACGTTTTACATTTGCTTTACGGCCCTCGGCGCCTTCGTCGCCTGGTTTCTCACGTCGATGTTTATGCAGGCGGATATCGACCGCGGCAACGACCGCAACCGCCGCCTGACCGACAAGCTGCAGGAAAAAACCTCCCTCCTCGACGGCCGCGACCTTCTCATCGTCTCCCTCAAAACCAGCATCAGCAACCTCAGCACCCAGCTGGGCGAGGCCACCAAAAAAGGCGCGGAGATGAAGCGCCTTGTCGACCAGATGCAAGGCACCCGCGGCGGCATTAAGGTCGTCTCCGACCCCGCCGGCGCCACCGTAAACCTGGGCGGCGAGGCCACCGCGCAAAGCCCCGCCACCTTCACAGGCATCCTGGCCGCCAAATACAGCCTGGAGGTGGTGCTGGAAGGCTACGACCCCGTGACCGTGGAGGCGCAGGTCGTCAGCAACAAGATTACTGAGCTGCCCGTAGTAAAGCTGACGCGCAGCAGCGGCAACATCAACATCAACACCAACCCGGGCGGCGCCGCGTTTATTCTGGAGAGCCCCGGCGTACCGGCCAAGCAGGGACGCACCCCGGCAATGATCTCCAACATCCCCGCCGGCAACTACACCATTACGCTGCAGCAAAAAGATTACCCGGACGTTAAGCAGAACATCAAAATCCCCCGCAACGAGACGCTGGAATACAACTGGGCGTACGGCAACGGCACCCTCGAAGTCGCCGCCAACCCGCCCGGCGCCACCATCTCGGTGGACGGCAATGTGATCGGCCCCGCGCCCATCAAGATTCCCTTGCCCTGCGGCACCCACAACGTCTCCGTTACCTACGTTAACCTGCTGGCCAAAAGCGAGACGGTGACCGTGGAGGCCGGCAAGACTGCCGCCGTCAGCTACAACCTGCCGCTGGCGTTTCTCTCCATCGTCTCCAACCCGGAGAAGGTGGACATCTGGATCGGCAACAGCTACTGCGGGCAAACCCCTGTGGATGTGGGACTTCCCGCCGGCAAGTACGAGGTCTGGGCCTTTCATAAGGACTACGGTGCGGAGAAGCACCTGGTGGAGCTGGACAACGCGGACATCCGACAGGTCCCCTTCAATCTCAAAAAGCCGCCCGTCTCCATCCCGCGCAATGTGGAGAGCCCGCAGGACGAGTTTGTGAACACCATTTACGAGAGCGGCGCCGGCCGGCTGCTGGCCGAGAACGGCCAGCTGCTGCTGGGCTACCTGGCGTTCCATCGCACCGCGCAAAAGTTCCGCAGCTTCCTCACCCGCTTCCCCAACTTCGAGCGCGCCGTCGTCCTCGGCCAGGTGCGCGAGCTGGAGAGCAACATGGAGGCGCTCAAGCAAATGAAAAAGACAATGCCCCAGGCATCCGGGCGGTAACGGGGGGGAGACGGTGACGCCGTCGCGGGCGAGGCGGTCGCGGATGCGATCGGCGTCGTAGCCGCGGTCCAGCAGGGCGTTTTCGAGGACGTTGTCGACCACCTGCGCCGCGAAGTCGGCGCGCCCCTGCTCATCATCTGGGACGGCCCGCGCACCCACTGGAGCAAAGTCGTCAAAGCCCACATCGAGGCCACCGCCGGCGAAGTCGTCGTCGCTCAACTCCCCGCCTACGCCCCCGAGCTCAACCCCGTCGAGTACCTCTGGAGCCACCTCAAACGCAACGACTTAGACCAATTGTCGGAATAAACCGGTACATTGGTGGAGGCGATTTTGAGATGAGGGCAAGGCGAGGCGTTTATGTAAAACATAAACTGTCTCGTCAAGGGGGCCGGGCCCCCGTTGAATCCCCCCCCCGGGGATAACCGGAACGACACATCGAGTGTCTTATACGGTTCGCGGTCGCGAGGCGTTTTTTGGGAGCATACAAAAGCATGTCTCGACCTGCCAAAAGCGCGGATGCAAAGCGCAGTCGCCAGGTCATATTCCGCCTGACGGCTGAGGAATATGACAGATTGTGCAGCGCTGCGGCGCGTGCCCATCTGCCGCCCAATGAGCTTGCGCGGCGACTGAGCCGCCGGGGGCCGAAGCATCTTGTCGTGAAGACGTACCGTCACTGTGACCCGGCGTTTCTCAAGCGCATCGATCAGATCGGCCACAACCTCAATCAGCTCGTCAAGAACGCGCACATCTTCGGGCGCATCTCCCCCAACATTGAGCGCCTTTGCGACGACATCAACCGCCTCATCGATGAAGCTGTGGAGGACAGCGCAGATGATTGTTAAGGTCACAACGGGCGGGTGCAGCTTCAAGGGCGCGTTCCAGTGTTATCTGCACGATAAGGGCGCGGATACATGCAAACGTATTGCATGGGTGCAGACCCAGAACTTGTGCACCGACGATCCTGCTAAAGCCTGGAAGCACATGGCCTATACCGCCCGGGCACAGGAACGCCTCAAGGAAGCGTCGGGCCAGTCCCGCGCGGGGCGGAAGCTGGAAAAGCCGGTCTTTGCCTTTTCGCTGGCCTGGCACCCGGAACAATCTCCCAATCGGGAGCACAAGCTGGAAACCGCCCGCGCCGCCATCCGCATGCTGGGCCTGGACGAGCACGAGGCGGTTATCGTCGCCCACCGGGACGAGCCGCAAAAACATGTGCATGTTATTGTGAACCGTGTCCATCCCATCACCGGCCTCGCCGGGGATATCCGGAACTCGAAACGCAAATTTTCCGATTTCTCCCGTGAGTACGAACGGACCCACGGGAAGATTTACTGCGCACAGCGGGAAGCGAATTATAGGGAACGGCAAAATGGCAGGGCCACGCGTTACTGCGATCCGGTTATCGTGGAAGCATGGGAGACAACCCGCACCGGACCAGCCCTTATCGCCGCGCTGAAGGCGAAGGGATACAGCCTGGAAGAAGGCCGGAAGCGGCTCATTATTGTGGACCCGCACGGCAAGGCGCATAATCCCACCCGGCACCTTAAGGGCGTCCGGGCGACGGCGGATATCCGCGCCCGCCTGGACACGCGTGAACCGGAACCGCCGAAAGCCATTCAGCCGGAACCGGCCCAGGAAGAAGCAGCCCGGCGGGAAGATGAACAGAAGCGCCGGGAAGCGCTTGAGCAGGTGGCCGCGATGCAGCGCGATGCGCTTGCGGAAAAGCACCGGCTGGAATGCGAAAGGCAGGAGGTCCAGCACAGCCAGCGCACCAGACTGGCAAAGAGCCGCCTGGTGGCGTTTTACGGTCTTCGCGAAAAGAAAGCCGCACTCAATGCCCTGCATGAAAGGATAAAATCCGCGCCGTGGTGGAAACGCGTTGTCGGCATTACACACAGAGACACACAGAGACCGCAAAACGCTGTCCGCGCAGGCGAAGAGCTACACGGAAGACGTGGCGTTGTACCGCGAGAAGGTTGCCGCTGTCGAGCAACAGGGACAGGGCGCCCTGACTGAGCTAAAGAGAAGGCAGGATAAGGAACGGACAAGCCTTGAGATACATGTTGCCCGCATTCTTGGAAATGAAAGCAGGACAATGGAACACGGAAGAGACAGAATACTATCTTCCATAGAGCTTTCGCCGATTTTCGCCTTGCAGGCAAACAGCGTCCTGCCCAAACATGATAAAAAAGAGGATGAACGCCGGACAGAGTCCCGGTCCGCATCGTATCCTCTTGCAAGGCCCCAAGACGATGACAGATGTAAATACAACCGCATCCCGGGAGAAAGAGGCAGAAGCGGCCTTTGAGAGGCGGCGCAGGCCGTCTTGCAGGCAGTGGGTGATTATCACGCCTATCTGCAGGATTATCTCTACCGCCTTACCCGCCAGTGGCAGGACGCGGAAAATCTTCTGCAGGATCTCTGGAGCCATGTCCTTCTTCATTTTGACGAAGACAAAATCCACTGCCTGCCGCTTCTCAGACGCAAAGCCTATCAGCTTTTCATCGACCACTACCGCCGCCAGATCCGGCGCGCGGAAGTGACAACCGACGAATTACCCGAGATCCCCGTCCAGCCCTCGCGCTTCGCCGCCTCAACGGAAGCCGAGGAATCCGCTCTGATGAAACGCTTCTGGGCGGAATATCCCGGCGTGGAGCTGACCGGCCAGCAGAAAGAAGCCATCTGGCTCCACGCCCGCCATGGCTTCACCTACAAGGAGATAGAAGAACGAACAGGCATCCCGTCCTCAACCGTGGGCGACTGGATTGCGCTTGCCCGCAGAAAACTGGCCGACGCCATCAACAAGGAATATAACCTGCCATGAAACCCCAAGTCCCCGCCCTCAAGTTTGAAGAAAAGGAAGCCGACCGCCTTCGCCAACTTTGGCAATAAGCCCTGTGAAGAAACACGGCACAAAATCGAAACCAGCCTGAAAGCGCAGAAAGAAAAGTTTCTGGCCCAGACTCTGGAGAAGGAAAAGGGCCGGTCCGATGGGCGGGACGCCTGATTTTCCGCATTTTTCTCTTGTTAAGCTTGCATTCATGTCGTCTCATGATATACGATAAAGTTAAGTATATCATAGGAGGTGCCAATGCAGATATCCAAATGGGGCAATAGCCTGGCCGTTCGCATCCCGTCCGCCGTTGTGGAAGCGCTGGGATTGCGCGAGGGCGACGACATTGAAATTCATATAGCGGGCGAACGGACTTTCGAGCTGGAGAAAAAGCCCGGCACGAAAGAACGGCTGGCGCGGTTGCGGCGGTTCCGGGGAAAGTTGCCGCAGGATTTCCATTTTGACCGCCTTGAAGCCAATGAGCGCGGATAAACCCTTCTTCGACACCAATGTCCTGCTTTACCTGCTGGCGGCAGATCAAAAGGCGGACAAAGCGGAAGCCCTGCTTGTCGGCGGGGGCGTTATCAGTGTTCAGGTTCTCAATGAATTTGCTTCCGTTGCAACGCGCAAACTGAAAATGCCGTGGGAGGATATTCGCGAAATCCTGACGACGATCCGCAAAATCTGTACGGTCATTCCCCTGACGCTGGAAGTGCACGACGCTGGCCTGGACATTGCCGAGAAGTATGGATTGTCTCTCTACGACAGTCTCATCGTCGCGGCGGGAGTGCGCGAGGATTGCACAGTCCTTTATTCCGAGGATATGCAGGACGGGCAGATCATTGAAGCTGTCACTATCCGCAATCCCTTTACGATCTGATCCCAGCGCTGATAGTGCTTTTCCAGCGCATTGACACAACTGTCATTCTTTAGCGCCTGCTGTCATTTTTTCATTCTTTATCCGGTTTTCACCTAATGATGCTGCTTATAATTGGCATGCGCTCAAAAATGAATATCTTATCCACTCCTTCGCACACAGTTAACTCATCGCTTGTTTCCGTTCAGTATATTGCGGAACGGCTTGGCGTTAACGTGAGACCGGTGTGGAGGCTGGTTTCCAGCGAGAAGGACTTCCCCAGGCCGGTGAAGGTGGGAGGTTCCACGCGTTTCTCATTAGTGGAAGTGAATGCTTATATCGAAGGATTGCTGACAAGGAGGAAATGACCATGAAATGCTTTATCTATAAGCAGAAGAAGCGGAAGGACGGAAAGCTGATCATCAGCCGTGTGTATCGAGGCCGTTACCGTCTGGACGATGATACCAAATTTACGGACGTGCCTCTCGACGTGTCGGACAAACAGGCTGCGCGGGCCAAGCTGGAGCGCCTTGTCAGGGAAGCGCAGCAGGAGAGAGCAGGGATTATTCCCGCGCCGAACGTCCGCCAGGCTTTTTCCGGACTGCTGCCTGATCACCTGAAGGACTATGCCGCCGAGCTGCGCCGCCTTGGGCGGGATGACCGCTATGTGCGGCAATGCGTTTATCAAATGGAGGCAAACCCAGGCGGGAAGCCCGTAGACGCTCAATGAATATCTTCTGGCCGCCAATACCTTCATCGACTGGCTCAAACGCAGCAAGCGGCTCGCGTTCGAAAACCCGCTGAAATCCGTCGAAAAGATCTCGGAAGCGGGCACGCAGACCTACGAGCGCCGCCCTCTGTCCGAGGACGAGCTGGGCGCCCTGATACGCGTCGCCGGCAAACGCGGCGTCGTTTACCTCACCGCCGCCCACACCGGCCTGCGCCGCAACGAAATGCGCACACTGACCAGGGCAGACCTCTCGCTCGACTCAGACGCGCCGTATGTGGCCGTGCGTCCCAAAAACGCCAAGAACAAGAAGCTGCAACCCATCCCGCTTCACCCCGAAGTGGCGGAAGCCCTGAAAAAGCTCAGAGCCGACGCCGCGCCCGAGATGACAGACAAAGTGTTCGGCGATCTTTACCCAACATGGAAAGGCTTTCGCAATGACCTCAAGCTCGCGGGCATCAAGAACGCCGATGACCCGAGCGGAAAAGTTCGCTTCCACTCCCTGCGCCACACGCTCAATCACCGCCTTCAGGAGAATGGCGTTGTGCCCACCATGGCCCAGCATCTCATGCGTCACAGCAATATCAGCCTCACGACCCGCACTTATATCAACGCAGCATCCCTGCCGCTGGCCGATGCGCTGAAAAAAGTGCCCGCCATCCTTTCCCCGGCGAAATCAGCTACACCTATAGCTACACCCGCTTTAGTCGCGGCCAGTCCTACATTGTCGCAAGTTGACAAAGAGTATTCCAAGGAAGAATTGTTGAAGTTCCTGGAAACGAATGACTTAAGTCATCCCATGACGCTTCCTGTCATGCCCTGTACTGACAAGGGAAAAGGGTGCGCGATACAGGGTTCGAACCTGTGACCTCTCGCGTGTGAAGCGAGCGCTCTACCGCTAAGCTAATCGCGCGTTGCGGAGGGAGGGCACTGTAGGATGGGATGGGTGGGTGGTGCAAGAAGTATTTTGGGGAAAATGATGGGGGGTGCGATTCGCATTGGGTCCGGTAGTAAAGCGATCAGGCGCTCAGGAAGAGGGGTTGTGGAGAGGAGAGGGAGGCTTTGGGGAGTTCCAGAGTTGTTCCCAGGCGAGATTGGCTGTGAGGACGCGAAGTTGGGCGATGTGGTCTGCGTTGTTGGGGAGCCAGGCGGCGCCGGGGATTTTGAGTCTGGCGTGGAAGAGGTGTTTGTGTCCGCTTTCGATGAGGCCGGATCCGATGGGCAGGTTGTGGGCGATGGCCTCGGGGTAGTGCAGGTGGTGGCGGCGGTTGTGGAGGTGGCGCCAGGCGGCGCGCACGGGGGCGTGGGGAACGGTGCCGGGTTCGCGGTGTGGGGCCAGGGCGGCCAGGGACGCGATCGGCGTGGCCAGTCTTGAGGCGGCGCTGCTGGGTGCGGCGCCAGCGGTGCGCGTTGGCTTCGCTCTGGCTGGGGCTCCGGCCTGGCCGGCGGGGGCAACAGGCGGGCGCGGCGGCGGCGAGGTAGTGGCTGACGTGGAAGAAGTCGATAAGCAGCCGGCCCTGCTTTCCAAAAACGTCCCGGGCCTGGCGCTCGATCCATTCCGCGCCATCCGCCACGACGTGCACGGCGCTCTCCAGCGCCCAGCCCTCGGCGCGGGCGCTGTGGCCCCAGCGGCGGCCTGCTTGCTCCACGGTGCCGAACGTGGCGGCATAGGTGGCGCCGGCCCGGCCCTGGGCCTGGACGGCCATGAGCCGTATTTCCTTCCACTCTCGAGGCCGTGACACGCCAGGGCGCCGCGGCAGGCCGGGTTCCACAATCGGGATCATCGTACCGTCAGCCTCGGCGACAAGCCGCCGCGGCCCGTTGCGCGGCAACGCCCGATATCCCTGAGCATACGTCACTTCCATCTGCTGTGCAGCGCGCCGAGCGTGATGCAGCGTGGCCTTGCGTACTTCCGTCGGGCTGATCTCAAAACCGTAATGCTCCCGCACCCGCCCGCTGCACGGGCGAAAGGAATGCTCCGCGCCAAAGTCCGTCAGCACCCGTTGAAGCCGCCTGCTTTTGCCATGGGTATGCATCCCCGTACGCGCCGGCAACGGCCGCACATAGGAGTTGCGCGCGGTGCGCCACATGCGCTCTTGTATCGCCACCGGCCCGACCACGCACCACCACGTCAGCTTCACCCTCTTTTTTTCGTACCCGTCCCCCGCCACAAGGCCCGGGGCTGGCAGAGATGCACGTGCCTGCCTGCAGATCCTGTCCCACCCGTTCTTCTGCGCGCTGCGCCCACCGATACATCATCTGATGCCCCAGCCTGCGCACCTCGACCACCACCTGATCTTCTGTCGCGTTTGCATCCAAACCCGCATCCCCCCGCCCGCAGCGGCGCCTCCACAATCTCCAGCAACGCCTCAAAGCGCTCCAGCAACGCGGGATGCTCCTTCAACCTCTCCACCAGCCCATGCGCCCTCTCACCCCAATCAACAACGTAAAAACGCTCCTTATTCATCCGTATATCCATGCCACCCCGTTATCCACCACTCCATCCTCTTCTTCTGGACCCAACGCGAATCGCACCCATTTCACACGGCTGCCACGGTTTTGTCTTGACACTGCCTTTCTCTTCTGAGCCTCACAAAAGTCTTTGCCTCGCCATCGCTCTCGCACTATCCTCGGTGGAGATTATGGAAATCACCCCGAAAAGCAGCAGCTTCTCCCCTCGCGACGTCGTTTCGGTTATCATGGGTGGAGGGGCTGGCACCCGCCTCTTTCCTCTTACCAAAGACCGCGCCAAGCCAGCCGTTCCGCTGGCCGGCAAATATCGCCTGGTGGATATCCCCATCAGCAACTGCATCAACAGCGATCTCAAGCGCATCTTTCTGCTCACCCAGTACCTGAGCTCCTCGCTGCACCGGCACATTCAGCAAAGCTATCGCTTCGACGACTACTCCGGCGGGTTTGTGGAGATCATGGCCGCGCAGCAAAACCCCAGCACCAGCGGCTGGTACCAGGGCACGGCCGACGCGGTGCGGCAAAACATGCAGCACTTTAACAACCATGCGCACGAGTACGTGCTGATCCTCTCCGGCGATCAGCTCTACCGCATGAACTTTCGCCGCCTGATCGAGCAGCACATCAAGACGGGCGCCGACGTTACCGTGGCGACCATCCCCGTCGGCCCCGCGGAGGCCACCGGCTTCGGCATCATGCAAACCGACGCGGACTACCGCATCGAGCGCTTTGTCGAGAAGCCCAAGGACCCCGCCGTGCTCGAGACTCTTCGCCTGGACGACGCCGCGCGCGCGCAGCTGAAGATTGAAGGCAGCGAGCCCCGCTACCTGGCCAGCATGGGCATCTACGTATTTAACCGCCGCATCCTGGAGGAGTCCCTGGCCAATGAGAAGCACGACTTCGGCAAGGACATCATCCCCGAGCTGATCCAGTCGCACCGCGTCTACTCCTACACCTACCAGGGCTACTGGGAGGACATCGGCACCATCAAGGCGTTCTTCGAGGCCAACATCGACCTCACCGAGCCTGTGCCCAAGTTCAACTTTTACGACTTCACCTCGCCCATCTACACCCGCGCCCGCTACCTGCCCGCCAGCAAGATTGTGCGCGGCCTGACGGAGCGCGCCGCTATCGCCGACGGCTGCATCATTGTGGACGCCCGCATCGAGCACAGCGTCATCGGCATCCGCAGCCGCATCGACAGCAACTCCACCATTCGCAACTGCATCATCATGGGCCACGACTTTTACGAGAGCGACGCCCAGCTGGCCGCCGCCGAGGCGCAAGGGCTGCCCCGCATGGGCATCGGCCGCAACTGCATGATCCAGAACTGCATCATCGACAAAAACGCCCGCATCGGCAACGAGGTCACCATCTCGCCCGAAGGCAAGCCCAGCCACGTGGACGGCGACTGCTACTACATCCGCGACGGCATCGTCGTCATCCCCAAAGGCGCCGTGGTGCCTAACGGGACGACGATTTAGGGAGGTAGCCCAGCAGATCTGGCAGGGTTGAGCCTTTCAGTCGCAGAAGGCTCAACCCTGTCCTACGGAGAAGACCTCGCTTCCTGCGATTTATTTGCTTTTTTCGTTCGCTTGGCTGATGCTACTCGCTCTTTTGCCTGTTTTTCAGAGGCTTCCCTTATCTCCTCACGAGTTGAGACTGCACTTTGCGCTATATCTTGAGGCATGACGGAGGGAAGCAAGTACTTGCCCTCCCGAAAATTTCCTGTTACAGAGGCTACTATTCCCCTGAGGGCCCCGTATAGCGTCATAACACTGTTCTGAAATGCATAGGTAGCCAGTTTCTCTTCTGGTAGATTGGTCGAAAGGGAAAAGTATCCAGTAATTCCTGCTATTACCGAGTAACCGGCCACCCTATCTTGTGCATCAAGCTCCATACATAAAACCTCGAGCGAACACATGAAATTATACTTGTTTTCAGTGTGTCGCTTAAGATCATAATTAAACTTTAGAGAATGCCTTTCGACCTCCATATCAGTTTTCTGACACTCGACAGCAAACCTGGTGAGATGATACTCCTGGAGCACACAATTAGGTTCCATTTTACCTCTTAGTAGCTAGAAAGATATGCTTCTTCAGTGAAACAGGCATCGAGGCGCTCTTTCGGGTTCTGATCAGGCTCAGATCCAATCCACTCAGTTGTGGAAAGTTCCCACTCAGCAACCAAAATATCAGTACTGATTCTAACGTTAATTTCCTTGGCTGATTTCAGCTGTGTTGCTTCACTAACCCACTCTTCAATGTTCGCAAACGATTTGGAATATTGATTTATAGAATTCTCGTTAGAATCGCAAGGTTGAATGGGATCAAGCACCTCAAGCAAGAGCTTCTTGTTTAGGAGCATACAAAGCTCCACCATAGTTTCGATCGTAAAATTCGCGTGCTTGCTCTCTGCGAAAAGACTAGAGACATACTGTCGTGTCTTCTTCCATCTCCGCGCAAGCTCTGCCTTGCTGATTCGCTGCTGTTTCATTGCTTGAACAATGCCTTCGATAAAATGGCTCTTCAGGCACTTTGCGCAGTAGTCTACATCTTTATTTAATGCAACTATATTCTTAGCGAGCTCGTTGCGCTCAGCATCTGTGATAGGTGGAATCTCGTCAAGGAAGGCAAGAAGATCTTCAGGAACTTTAGGCATACAATTGTACTTTTTCAGATTATATTAATTAGTCAACATCTTCCAAATTCTTAATTTCCTGATTAAAATGATTGAAAATCGTCTCGGCCCGTTGAAAGGCTTTATCTTGGTCCCCTCGTCCCTTTTCAAATACATTGGTGCAAATAATTAGGCGACCGTTGTAAGGTTTACATCGCTCTACATAAAAGAACATTATCCTTGCTTTTCCTGTATGAGCACGCATTTCATAAATACTTTTGTTTGTCGCGCTCTGCTTTACGTGTTTTTCATCAAGGATTTTCTCATATTTCGAAAGGCGCTCCATGACTCGTATAATTCGCTTGAAGTCTTCCCGGTTGAATCTCGACCATTCTTGGAGATAGGGAGTAACGGGGTCTTTTCCATGTATTTCAAGCACGCGGAGGTGCCATACAGGCCCATCGCTGATACCCCTTATCTTACGCAACCTGAGCATTGTGTCCACTTATAAGGTTACAATTTTCCTGTACAGGTCGGGCTAAGCGAGCGCGACCGATGAGAATCACCCCCGACAAGAAGCTGTACGAGCTTCCCTTTACGGAAGTTTCAGCAACATTTTGTACCTCAGAAGCAAGCACGATGTCAATTCCACGCTCCCATTTGCTAGCCACTGTCGCAATATTTCCCACGGTTAACGCAACCGATCCGATACCAAAAGACTCACACATATTTGCGAGGCACAAAAAATCCAGGGCAGGAGAGCAAACTCCCGCCCTGGACATGTGCTAAAACCCCCTGTGGACGCTCCGCTCTACCCCATCTTGCCCGCCACGTATTCTTCCGTCTTCTTCACCTTGGGGTTGGTAAAAATCTGCTGGGTGGTGCCGAATTCCATCAGTTTGCCCAGGTACATGAAGGCGGTGTAGTCGCTGCAGCGGCCGGCCTGTTGCATGTTGTGGGTGACGATGACGATGGTGAACTCCTTCTTCAGCTCCAGCATCAGCTCTTCGATCTTGACGGTGGCGATCGGATCCAGGGCGGCGCAGGGTTCGTCCATCAGCAGCACGTCGGGGCGGTTGGCGATGGCGCGGGCGATGCAGAGACGCTGCATCTGGCCGCCGGAGAGGCCCATGGCGCTGCTGTGCAGGCGGTCCTTCACTTCGTCCCACAGGGCGGCGCCGCGCAGGCTGCGCTCGACGACTTCGTCCAGCTCCTTGCGGTTGTTGCGGCCGGCCACGCGAAGCGCGAAGATGACGTTCTCGTAAATGCTGGTGGCGAAGGGGTTAGACTTCTGGAACACCATGCCGATGCGTTTGCGCAGGGAGATGATCTCGATCGAGGGATCGTAGATGCTGTCGTCGTCGATCGTGATGTCGCCCTTGTGGCGGACGTTCTCCACCAGGTCGTTCATGCGGTTGATGTTGCGCAGCAGAGTGGACTTGCCGCAGCCCGACGGCCCGATGAGAGCGGTGATGCGGTTCTTGCCCATGTCCATGTTGACGTCAAAAATCGCCTGCTTGGGGCCGTAGAAGAAGGAGAAATCCTTGACGCGGATGTAAGGGATCGGGTTGTCCTGCGGCATCAGTTCGTTCCATTGAATCAGGCCTTCCTCGGACGTCGTGGTGGAGGAAGTACCTTTGTTGTGCGCCCGGGGATGAGACGTCAGGGGCTTGGCTTCGTCGGTCGACCTGGTATTGGTGGACATGGTGGTAGGGTGTGTCAAGTACGGGTTGGGGCGGCAGCGCGTTAGAACGTGCCGGCGGCGTACTTTTTGCGCAGGTGATTACGAATCATAATCGCGCCGAGGTTCAGCACGACAACCAGTGTGATCAGGAGCAGCGTGGTGGCAAACACCATTGGCTTGGCCGCTTCCGCGTCGGGGGACTGGAAGCCCAGGTCGTAGATGTGGAAGCCCAGGTGCATGAATTTGCGCTCCGGGTGAATGAAGGGGAAGGTGGTATCCAACGGCAGGCTGGGCGCCAGCTTAACGACGCCGACAAGCATGAGCGGCGCAACCTCGCCCGCGCCGCGCGCCATGGCCAGGATCAGGCCCGTGAGGATGCCGGGAGCCGCGCTGGGGAGCACCACGCGCTGGATCGTTTGCCATTTGCTGGCGCCGCAGGCCAGGGCCGCCTCGCGCGTGCCGCGGGAGACGGCGGCGAGAGCCTCTTCCGTCGCCACAATCACGACCGGCAATGTAAGCAGCGACAGCGTGAGCGCCGCCCACATGATGCCGCCGGTGCCCACTGTCGGGGTCGGCAGGCTCTCGTAAAAGAACCAGTGGTCGATGTTACCGCCCACAAAGTAGACGAAGAAGCCCAGGCCAAAGACGCCGTAAACGATGGACGGAACGCCCGCCAGGTTGTTGACGGAGATGCGGACCAGCTGCACCACCACGCCCTGTTTGGCGTACTCGCGCAGGTACACGGCGGCGATGACGCCGAACGGGGTAACGGCCACGCTCATCAGCAGGGTCATCACAAAGGTGCCGAAAATGGCGGGGAAGATGCCGCCCTCGGTGTTGGCCTCGCGAGGGTCCTGGCTCACAAAATTCCACATGCGGTGGAAGAACATGCTGACCTTGCCGAAGAAGCCGAGCTGGTTGGGGTAGTAAAACTCCAGCATGGCGCCGATGGGCTGCCGGTACTCCTCGCCTCCGGCCAGGCGCAGCACCAGGTTGTTGCCCACAAGGCCGTCGCGGAGCGCTTTGGCTTCGGCGGCCAGCACTTCGTACTCTTTCTTCAGCTGCGCTTCGCGCTCGCGGATGGGGGCCAGGCCGGCTTCCTCCTTGGCCTTGTCGCCGGCGGCGCGGCGGCGGACGCCCTTTTCCTGCAGGCGCAGGCCTTCCATCTCGTAGTTGATGTCGCCAATGCGGTACTTCTCGATTCTCAGGATCTTGGCGCGCTGGGCGTTGTAGCCGGTCACCATCTCCTCCAGCTTGTGCGCAAACTCGGGGGAGTTTGCGGGGATTGTGGAGCCATCCTTCATTGCAATCGCCACGGGCACGCCGATCAAGCGTCCGTTCTCCAGGCGCTCGGCCACGATGTAGTCGTTCAGGTACTCCTTGCTCTTGATGGCGTTGGCATCCACAAACTTGAAGTTAAAGCCGTAGGTATCCTTGTTGCCAACAAACAGCTGGTACTCCTGCTCAAAAGCCTTGCCGATGACGTGGTTGACCTTGGTGCGATAGTCCACAACCTCGCCGGCAAGGGTCGTTTTGCCGGCAATACCGGCGGTGCTGCCGTCCACCAGCTGGAAAACCGCCACGCGTTGCGGCCAGAAGACCGTGAGGCCCTCCCAGAGAATCAGCGCAAGCAGGCTGGTAACGAGCGTCAGGCCGATAGCCAGGCCCATGGAGGTGAGCCATACAAAGTTCTCGCCCGCACGGCTGCCGGACTGGAAAGCCGTACCCACGGCTTTGATTTCAGGATTCTTGCTCATGGTGGTGTGACTGGAGGAAGGGGGAAGAGCGCAAGGTGAAGTGACGACAGTATCTGTGAGAAGGATGAAGAGGCGGAAGGCACCCGCGTTAGATGCCCTTGTATTTCTCGCGCAGGTGGTTGCGCAGGAACTCCGCCAGTGTGTTGACGACGAACGTCAGCAGAAAGAGCAAGAGAGCGCCGAGGAAGAGCACGCGGTAGTGGGTGGAGAACTGCGGCGCTTCGGGCAGCTCCACGGCAATGTTGGCCGAGAGCGTGCGCATGCCGGAGAAGAGGTTGAAATCCATCAGCGGCGTGTTGCCGGTGGCCATCACCACAATCATCGTCTCACCCACCGCGCGGCCCAGGCCGATCATCAGGGCCGAGAAGATACCGGCGGAGGCGATAGGCAGCACCACTTCCCAGGCCGTCTGCCAGCGGGTGGCGCCCAGGGCCAGGCTGGCGCTGCGCAGGCCGGCCGGCACGTTGGAGAGGGAGTCCTCGGCGATGGTGAAGATGATCGGGATGACCGCAAAGCCCATCATAAAGCCGACAACCATGCTGTTACGCTGATCGTAACCGCCGCCAGTGGTGTGCTTCCACCACAGGCCAAAGTCGGCGTAGCGCTGGCCCGTGTTCGGGTCCACATAGACAAAGGCAATCTCCTCAAAATACGGCCCGAGGTTCCAGCCAATGACGCAAAGGACGACCAGCAGCGGCAGCATCAGCGACCACTCCCAGCCCGGGCGCATCCACAGGCGGTAAATCTTCGGGATCTTGTTCCAGATCCAGCCGAACAGCAACGGGCAGAGGGTAATCAGCACCAGGATGAGGAGCAGCGAGGGCACGCGGTCCGCTACACGGGGCGCCACCCACAGCGCGGCCAGGAAGCCCAGCACGACGGAGGGCAGCGAGGCCATGATCTCCATCGTCGGCTTGACGATGCGCTTGAGGTTGGGATCCAGGAACTGCGAGGTGTAGATAGCGGCCGTCAGCGCAATCGGCACGGCGAAGATCAGCGCGCAGAGCGTGCCCTTGATGGAGCCCCAGATGAGCGGGATGAGCGAAAGCTTCGGCTCGAACTCGTCGGTGCCGCCCGTGCTCTGGTAGCTGTACTCGGGGCCCGCAAGGCCTTCGTACCACAGCTTGCCGAAGAAGGCGTTGAAGCCGGCCTCGGGGTGCGGATCGTGCAACTCGTACACGTGCAGAACGTTAGAAGCGTCCAGGAAGGCGAGGTTCTCGTACTTGGCGCCGATGATGCCCTGCCTGATGTCAAAATCCAGGTTCTTTTCCCAGCGGATCGTCTCCGTCGTAGTGTAGCGCAGGGAGGCCTGCTTGCCGCTGCCGGTCAGGAACGCCTTGTTGCGCTGGCTGGAGGCGAAAAACGTCGCGGGGCCGGCCAGGGGAGGAAACTCCTTGGTCAGCGCAAAGATGCGCTTTTGCTCCGGGTTGTTCTCCGCGGGGATGCAAAGGCTGAATACACGGCTCTGGCCGTTCTCTCCGGAAAAGACGATCGACACGTCGCCAAAGATAAAGTCCATGCGGGCGATGGCCTTGCTCCCGGTCGAGTCCGCGAACGGCTGGAAGGACTGACGCAGCTCAAACTTGTCGCCGTCCTGGAAGAAGTAGCTGACCTGGCCGCTGTCGTCGGCCACAATCAGCGCGTCGGCCGTGCTGGGGACGAGCAGCTGGGCGGGGGCGGCCTTCAGCTGGCCGGTGAGATCATAGCGCTGATCCAGCGTCATTTTGCCGGCGCCGCGGATGCTGCGCTTGGCCTTGAAGGTGATGGCGCGTAACTCACGCTTCTCCCCCACCTTGAGGATGGCGCCGACAAGCGCGTTGGATTCGCCGGCGCCCCGGTCGATCACCGTAATCTTCGTGGAAGTCTGCGCGGCAACCGCCGCGGTGGCGGGCGTAGGGGCCGGAGCGGGCGCCGCCGGGGTTTCCGAGCCGGGCGTGGCCGGAGCGGGCGTGCCGGGCGCGGGCGCCGGGCTGGCCGTGGCCGGGTTGGCTTCGGCAGCGGCTTCGGCGGGGAGATCGATCAGGGGCTCAAGGGTGCCCAGCTCGGCGCGACCCACCACGGTACGCCGGCCATCTTTATACTCTGCGTCGTAGCGCACTTTAATCTGCCCAACGTTGCCTTTGTCGGTTGCAATGACGAGGCTGTACTTCTCCGGAAAGTAACGGGTGGCCGTCACCTTCTCGCCTTCGGGCAGCGCAATCGTCACCTTCTGCGGGGGGTTCTTGCCGTGGGCGTCGTAGAACTCAAACGTGCGATCGCCATCGTAGGCAAAGGGCAGCTCGCCCCACTCGTCCATACCCACAACCGCCGGGTTGGGCATCGTCATTTTCACTTCGTCATGCGGCTGGATGGAGGCGCCGCTAAAGAGAGGCAACACCTGCCAGGTGATGAACACCATAATGCCGATAACCGCCACAATTACACCAATGCCGCCCACCTTGATGACCCACGTCATCAGGAAGTCGATCCACAGCGTAACGGGGGATACCAGAAACCGGGCCGGCGTAGGCTTGCGCTCCCGTTTGGGTGCCGGCGAGGAAGGCGAATCGGAGGCGGACGGAACGTTAGACTCGGACATAAGTGTGAAGGAAGGAGACGTTGTGTCGCGGAGAAGAGTACGGCGGGAATCCTGATGCGTTACGTGTAGAGAAAGAGACTGATTGCGATTGAAGGAATAGATCTATGTATCGGACCAGATTATAAACGGACGAGCGAAAAAGACCTGGCCCGGCATTAAACGGTAATTACCTGTCTCAGGCAGGACACGGGAGGGCAGCCGGACATGAAACCGGGCCCTCCCGCGCCTGAGACTGACGTTTACTGGAGACGTGAGAAGATATCGAAACGAAACCGCAACCCGGCGCGGCCGCAGGGGCGGGGCCGACCGAACCGGGAGGCGAGGACTGGACTGCTTACTTGGTCAGCTCGGCGATGGTCTCGTCGGCCACGTCCGCGGGCAGCGGGTAGTAGCCGTCCTTCACCACCACGATCTGGCCTTCCTTGGAGAGAACGAAGGTCAGGAACTGGAGGGTGAGCGGGTCGAGGGGTTTGCCGGGGGCTTTGTTCACATAGATGTACAGGAAGCGCGACAGGGGGTAGTCGCCGCTGAGGCAGTTGTCCAGGGTGGGCTCAAACGCCTTGCCGTCGGCCTTGGCGGAGAGGGGCAGCGCGCGCACGCCAGCCGTCTTGTAACCGATGGCCGAGTAGCCAATCGCATACAGGTCTTCGGCAATGCTCTGCACCACGGCGGACGAACCGGGCTGCTCCTTGACGGTGGCCTTGAAGTCACCCTTCTTCAGCGCGTGCTCCTTAAAGAAGCCGTAGGTGCCGGAGGCGCTGTTACGGCCGAAGGAGGAGATCGGACGGGAGGCGAATTCGCCGGTCAGACCCAGGGCGCCCCAGGTGGCGATATCCTTGCCGCCAGCCTTGAAGGTGGAGGAGAAGATACCGTCAACCTGATCAAGGCCGAGGCTCTTGATGGGGTTATCCTTGTGCACAAACACGGCCAGCGCGTCGATCGCCACCTTCACCTCAATGGGCTTGTAGCCGTACTTCTTCTCGAACTTGTCGATTTCGTCACCCTTCATCGGGCGGCTCATCGGCCCAAGCTGGGCGGTGCCTTCGATCAGCGCGGGAGGCGCGGTTGCGGAACCCTTGCCTTCCACCTGAATGTTAACGTTGGGGTACTTGGCCTTGAAGCCTTCCGCCCAGAACGTCATGAGGTTGTTGAGGGAGTCCGAACCGATAGAGTTAAGGCTGCCGGTGATGCCGGAGACGGGAGCGTAGTCCTTAAGCTTCGGATCGACCTCAACTTTGTCGGCGGCGAAGGCCGCGCTGAGGCTGAGGGTGGACGCGATGAGGACCGCGATCAGGTTGTTGATTTTCATGCAGTTAATCAGTTAGCTCTTTTTGGCAGAAAGCACAGACAGCAGGCAGGTGTCAGTAAGTAGAGTCCTGGCGCCCTGTACGGAGGAAAGCCTGAGTGGGGGAGATGTCGTACGAATGACGGAAATGTTACAATTAGAAGGCAAGATTTTTCTTGGCAAAGCGACTTTTGACACAATTATTGAGGTAAAATGCGACGTGTACTTGGGAATATAAAACACGCAACACCCAGCCCATCAGCCACTTCCCCATGCTTAACACCCCCGGCCTTGCACGAGCGGCGGATCCTGCACCACCCAACCCAGCCAAGAAAAGGCTTTTGATTGGGCCCGAATCGCCGTAGAAAGAGAGCCCCCTCTTTTTCATGACCAGCCTTATTCATCCCTACGCGTGTGTCCACCCCAGCGCGCAACTGGGCGCCAATGTTCGCGTGGGTGCAGGCGCCACCATCGACGAAGGCTGCGTGATTGGCGACGATTGCGAAATCCGCGCAAATGCCGTCGTCACAGGCGCTTCCGTACTGGGCGCCGGCAACCAGATCGGCTACGGCGCCATCATCGGCGCGGAGCCTCAGGACCTCTCCTTTAAGGGCGGAAACTCCCGCGTGGAAATTGGCGCGCGCAACGTCATTCGCGAGTACGTCACCATCCACCGCGGCACCAAGCCCGACACCGTCACAACCTTGGGCGACGATTGCTACCTGATGGCCGGGGCGCATGTGGCCCACAATTGCCGCGTCGGCAACCGCGTTATCATCGTAAACAACGTGTTGTTAGCTGGTTACGTGGAGGTCGGCGACCGCGCCTTTTTGGGCGGCGCGGCCGTGGTGCACCAGTTTGTGCGCGTGGGCGAGGGGGCCATTATGCGCGGCAAGGCGGGTATCGGCAAAGATCTGCCCCCCTGGTTTATGGCGGTGGGCACCAACTATACGTCCGGCCTTAACCGTGTGGGCATGCGCCGCACCGGCATCGCAACAGCCACCATCCGCAAAGTGCAGCGCGTGTACCAGATGCTGTACGAGGATGGCCTGAATGTAACGCAGGCGCTGCTGAAAATGGAGGCGGATCCCGAAATGTGCGACGTCCCTGAAATCCGCACCATCATCGCCTTTATCCGCGCCTCCAAACGCGGCATCCTGCGCGGCGGCCCCGCGGCGGCCGGCCGCGGCGACCGTGGCGGCAGCGAAGATTAGCGTAAGCTTCTGCGGCAAGGCAGGTTACGCCATTGCCCCCGGCCGGCGGTACCCGGCCTTGACCATCCGGCACGCCAGCTCTATCGCGCGGAACATACTGGTGGAGTCGGCACGCCCGGTGCCGGCAAGGTCCAGCGCCGTGCCGTGATCCGGCGAGGTGCGGATGACCGGGAGGCCGAGGGTGACGTTGACGCCGGTGCTGAACGCAAGCAGCTTGAAGGGGATCAGCCCCTGATCGTGATACTGGCAGATGACCGCGTCGAACTCCCCGTGTACGGCGCGATGAAACACGGTATCCGGCGAGTGCGGCCCGCTTATCTCAAAGCGCGGCAACGTGTTGCGATCGCTCAGCAGGCGCGGCGGAACGTGCGCCCAGTCCTCCGCCACCGGCCGGCCGGCGCCGATGCGTGCAAGCGCCTGGGTGGTGGGCCCGATGATGCGCGCTTCCTCGTCGCCAAACAGCCCGTGCTCGCTGGCGTGCGGGTTAAGGCCCGCCACAGCAATGCGTATGGCTTTCCCTTGCGCCGAGCGCCCGGGCGGCCGCGTGGCAGCCAGGTAGCGCACCGTCTCCAGCGTGGTGCGGATCATACGCTGCGGCGTCACGAGATCCACCGCGCGACGTACGCTTACGTGGATGGAGACAAGCGCCACTGTCAGGCGCCGGTCGGTCAGCACCATCACCGCGTCGTCCTCCGGCAGGCCGCATTGCGCGGCAAAAAACTCGGTGTGGCCGGGCCAGGCAAAACCGGCCTGCGCCATCGATTCCTTCTGGATCGGCGCGGTGGCAACGGCGGCGATTTCGCCCGTGCGCAGCAACTCGGCCGCCTCGCGCAGAGCGGCATAGGCAATCTCCCCCGTCGCGCGCGTGCTACGGCCGGGCGCAATCCCGCGTGCCGCCTCACGCCCCAGCACCCGGTAGCGAAAGGAGCGCGGCAGACGCGGGTGAGCCAGCGCCGCCTCAATAATCTCCGGCCCCACTCCGCCGGGATCGCCCACCGTAATGCCGATAACGGGGCGTGAATCGGGCCGGGAAGCGGCTGCGGCGGAGGAGGAAGCGCGAGCTGTCATGGAAGAAGGGCTGGGGTAGCGGGCAAACAAGGGCAGATCGCGACGCCCGCTTTTCCCCAATATTTTCCGACTTCGCGCGTCTTGTAAATGAGGTATGCACCCGCAGTGGGAAACATCACGTGTGCCGGTAAAAATCTCTCCTCGAATTCCATCGACAATCCCGGTCCGGCTTGGAATTCTCATGCCTTGCCTGGGCGCTGTCGCGGGTGACAGCCATGAGGCGGGGCCTGCCGGCCATTCAGCATCAACCATTTGCGCATATTTTTCTCATGAGCGATAAACCCAAAAGCGGGTGCGGGTGCGGATTCTGGGGCTGCATGTTCTTTCTTGCCGTCTTTGTCATCATGATCGGCGCCATCGGCTTCGGCCTCTACGTCGGCTACTCGCAGATGATGACCGTGTTCAGCACGTCGCCGATGACAGTACCCACGGTGCAGGCTGACGAAACGGAATTCAAGGACATCACCCAGCGCATCGGCGAGTTCCGCCGCGGCGAAGTGCGCGAGCTGTCGCTGACCGCCGACGAGCTGAACCAGGTGGTCGAAGGCTTCCCGGGCTCCAAAGGCAAAGCGCATTTTGAGATTAAAGACAACATCCTCTACGTCACCTGCAGCCTGCCGATGGACCTGTTTGTGAAAGGCACCTGGGCGGACTTCCTGCTCAGCGGCAAGTACCTCAACGGCAAGGCCGGCCTCAAGTTTGTGAAGGATGGCGACCTGGTGACCCCGGAGTTTGTCTCGCTGGAGAGTGACTCGGGCGTCAAATTCGACGCTGGTGCGCTCAAGTCCCTCAACGGCCAAAACCTGGGCGCCCGCATGGCGGCGGTGCCTGAAATCGCCCCGTATATTAACGCGCTGGACGAAATCAAGATTGAAGACGACACCATCACCTTCAAGCTAAAACCGGCTGCCGCGGCGCCGGACGCGGAAGCGAAGTAGCCCTTCGCCCGGCAGGCAGGTAGTTTGGCCCCGGGGGAACGGCAAGCGCCGCCCCGGGCCGAGGCGGCGATCGGCGCCGGGAAACAACCTCCGGATGCTCAGATGCTGAAGTTTGAGCTGCTGTGGTCGTGGATACCGCACTCGCGCTTAAGGCCGAAAAAGCGCGTTTCTTCTTCCGTCATGCCGTCGGTAAGGCGGCGCGTGGTGTGCACGTCGCCGATGGAGACGTAGCCTTCCTCCCACAGCGGGTGGTAGGGCAGGCCGTGCTTGGTCAGGTAGTCGTAGATCTGCCTGTCATTCCAGTCCACGATCGGGTGCACCTTGGCGCGACCGTCCTGGGCGCCGAGCACGCCCAGCTTCTTGCGGCTGCTGGCCTGGTCGCGGCGCAGGCCGGCAATCCAGGCGCGGGCGCCCAGCTCCTGCATGCCGCGCTTCATAGGCTCCACTTTGTGGATGGCGTTGTACTTCTCGATACCTTCCAGCCCGCCCTCCCACAGCTTGCCGTGGCGCGACTCCAGCCAGGCCGGGCTTTGCTTCGGGCCATAGACCTTGAGGTTGAGCTTGAGGCGGTCGGTCAGCTCGTCAATAAAGCGGTACGTCTCGGGGAAAAGGTAGCCCGTGTCGACCAGCAGCACGGGAATATCCGGCCACTGCGCCGTCACCAAATGCAGGCTTACGGCGGACTGCGCGCCGAAACTGCTGCTGAGGAGAATGTGCGGCGCAAACTGCTCCAGCGCCCACGCCACGCGCTGCTCGGCGTTCAGCTCGCCCAGGCGCACATTCTCTTCCGCCAGGTCGTACCCGGGAAGCACCGGCGCCGCCTTGCCATTTGCGGCGG
The DNA here is from genome assembly GCA_003054695.1 of Verrucomicrobia bacterium LW23. Classification (GTDB taxonomy): domain Bacteria; phylum Verrucomicrobiota; class Verrucomicrobiia; order Methylacidiphilales; family UBA1321; genus LW23. The sequence goes on along the minus strand of QAZA01000053.1, from coordinate 83,316 downwards.
CAGCGGCGTGAGCGACGGACGCGGTATGAATCGTGTTATCCTGCAACGGGTTAGGAAGCTCGGCGAGAACGGCGGAGGGAGAAGCACTCATGGCGCGTGGTAAGAGGGACCGACGAAAACGGGTTGGCTCACTATGGACCAGTCCACGGATAAACGCAAGGACTAAATCCGCAAAAGTCGATCACCTTACAGGACTTTCCAACTTCCCCTGCCCTGCGCCGCACATACCTACTTCAGGTACCACTTCCCCTCCGTTCGCACAAACTTGATCTTGTCCGGCGCGTCCGAGCCCTTCACAAGGTCGGCTACCGAATAGACCACCTCAACCTCGGACGTGGAGGTGGGGGCGCGGTTGACGATGGCCTTGAGAACCTTGAGGGTGAGCACCATGCGGGGGCCCACCTTCGCGGCCATGTCTTTTACCTCCTCGGGAAAGCGGTTCTTTGTCCCGTAGGTATACTCGTACAGAAATGTCTCGTAATCAGGCTTTTCCGCTTCCAGGGCAAGAATCATCAGCCGGATGGTATCGCCCACATTTTCCCGACTGAGCTTGCTCCCGTCCTCAGGGGCGGCTTCGGCAGCGGCCGGCTGCTCCTGGGCCACGGCAATGCCGGGCCCGACCGCCCCCGCCGCGAAGGGCAGGAGCAGAGCGAGAGCGATGGCATTGACGCGCGGGACGTGCCGCGCGGCGTAGATCATTTGAAAACCCATTTCTTGTCCTTGTACACCAAGGTAAATGTGGGCGGAACGATCGTGTTCTCGACCAGCTCTTTCACGTCGTACGCCACTTCGGTGTCGGATTTGCTCGTGGGCGTCTTGGTCTGGATGGCCTTGAGCACCTTGATGAGGGTGGGGCCTACCGCTTTGCCCATTTCTTCCACCATCTCCTTGGGCGGCTCGTCCTTGGGGTCGCTGATCAGCGAGAACTCCTTGAAGAACGCGAGCCAGTCGACTTTTTCTTCCTCCAGCTCCTCAAGCATCAGCTTGATGGTGTCCTCCAGCTTCTCGCGGGAGAGTTCTTTGTCTTCCGCCCGCAGGGAGGTGACGAGGGCGGGGTGAGTGACGACAGTGAGCGCGCCAAAGGCGGCGAGGAAGGAGTACGACAGCAATCTCGCAAGGCGAGGCAGGGTGGGTCGCATAGGTTTCCGCCATAATGCTCGAAAGCGCATTGCAGTCAAGAAATCTTGCGACCCGGCGCAAAGAATGCAGCCCGTGGGTGATGCGGCGCGGCTTAGCGGACGAAGGTGCTCCTCTGATCTTCCAACTTCATGGAGAACAGATTCAGCTCCGCGTGTTTGCCATTGCCGTTGGCGTTGTTGACCAGCGGCTCGATCACACGATGACGTTCCAGCGCCAGCTTCTCCATAAGCGGATCGTAATGAACGGGATATTCGCCGTTAAAGCACGCCATGCAGAAGTTGGTGCGAGGCAGGCCGACCGCTTCCACCAGGCCTTCGGTCTCCAGGTAACCGAGCGAATCGGCGCCGAGGTAGCGGGCGATTTCGTCCAGGCTTAACTGGTTGGCAATCAGATCCTTGGGATCGGGGAAGTCAATGCCGTAGTAGCACGGGTGCTTGTGCGGGGGGCAGCTGATACGAATATGGACTTCCCTGGCACCGGCGCGGCGCAGATTCACCACGCGGCTGCGTGCCGTGGTGCCGCGGACGATAGAGTCGTCCACAACCACAACTCGTTTACCTTCAACGGCTTCGTCGATAAGGTTGAGCTTGACGCGCACGCCCAGGTCGCGCGTCATCTGGCTGGGCTGCAGAAAAGTGCGGCCTACGTAGTGGTTACGCACAAAGGCGTGGTCGTACGGGATGCCGGACTGCTGGCTGAAACCGAGCGCCGCGTAATTGCCGCTGTCCGGGATGGGGATGACGACGTCCGCGTCGGCCGGGTGGCGTTTGGCCAGCTCGATGCCCATGTTGAAGCGGGCGCGGCTGACGGTGAGGTTTTGCAGCTTGCTATCGGGACGCGCAAAGTAGATGTACTCAAAAATACACAGCGCTTTGTGCTGCTTCTCCACAAACGGCTTGATGGAGCGCAGGCCGTTCTCGTCGATAATGACGATTTCGCCGGGTTCCACTTCGCGGATAAACGTGGCACCAATGAGATCGAACGCACACGTCTCGGAGCTCAGCACGTAGGCATTCTCCAGCTTGCCCAGGGAGAGCGGGCGGAAGCCGAGGCTGTCGCGCACGCCGATGATCTCCCGCTCCGTCATAATGCAGAGGGAGAAGGCGCCTTGCAGGCGGCTAAGTGCCTGGGCCAGAGCGTTTTCGTTGCTGTCCGGCGCGGGGTGCGCCAGCATGTGCAGGATGATCTCGCTGTCCGTCGTCGTCTGGAAGATGGCGCCGCGGCCCTCCAGCTCGCGCCTCAGCAGGTGCGCGTTGACGAGGTTACCGTTGTGGGCGAGGGCCAGCTGTCCGCGCGCGCAGTCCACCGTAATCGGCTGGGCGTTTTTGATGTTGGACGAGCCGGTGGTGGAGTAGCGCACGTGTCCGACGGCACGGCTGCCCGTCAGCTCCATCAGGTCGCGCTCCTGAAAGATTTGCGACACAAGGCCCATGCCTTTGTGCGTTTTGAAGGGACTGCCAGGGCCTGTGGCTGTGGCAATACCGGCGCTTTCCTGCCCGCGATGTTGCAGGGCGTAAAGGCCATAGTAGGTGAGTACGGCGGCGTTCGGATGTCCGTAGACAGCGAAAACGCCACATTCGTCCTTGGGATGAGAGGGGATGCTCACGGCTGGTGTGCTCAAAGCATTAAAAGGCAAGGTAGCAGAGACTGTGGTAACAGCAAATGGGGGGAGTTCAAGCATTCATCGGCAAATGGGGCGAAAAACTTTGGCCTTTGTTGCCGAAGGGTTTGCCGACTAAATGCAACCTGTTTTACGCGTTGATGTTACCTTCCTGTGACATCAACTCTTTCTCGCGAAATATTGCGACCGCGACGGACTGAACGCCGGGCAAAATAAATTTCTCCACCACCACTTCCGCCGCCCGCACCGGGTATTCCGCCAGCAGAAAGCGCGCCGTGTCTTCGGCCAGCGTCTCGATAAGTTTGCGCGGACGCGCCAGAGCCAGCTCGCGCAGCTTCAGCGTCACGTCGGCGTAGTTGACGGTGTGGACGAGGTCGTCTCCGCGCGCGGCCAGGGGGAAGCTATCGATGTATAACTTCAAGTGCAGCAACAGTTTCTGGATATTCGCGCGCTCTTCGTCCGGCACGCCGATGTAGGCGTACACCTCCATGCCGTTAATGCGAATGTGATCGGACATAGTCGACAAGCGTGCGGGTGGGTGTATTGAGCGGGAGCTGGGCGGCTTCCTCCAGCGGCAGCCAGCGGTGCTCCTCGGCCTCGTCGTTCAGCACCACGTTGGTGTGGGTGGCCACGGCGGTGTAATTGAGCAGCAGGAAATGGGCGCGCTTATAGAACTCCGGCGGCAGGATGCAGTCCTGCACCATGGCAAAGCGAATGTCCTCGAGCTCCAGGCCGGTTTCCTCCAGCGTCTCGCGGCGCAGGGCCTCCTCGCTTGTTTCCCTGGCCTGGATTTTGCCGCCGGGGATGCCCCAGAGATTGCTCCACTTGTGGGTGCGCACCATCAGCACGTCGCCGGCTTTGTTGTAGATCAGGGCGCCGACCGTGGCGATGGGCTTGGCTTCGGGCTCCCGTTTGTGACGCTCAAAGTGGGCGATGACGTGGCTGAGGCGCCGGAAAAGGAGCTCCGGATTAGCGCCTTTCAGCTTCTCCAGGGGGTCGTAACCTGTTAGCACACCGCAGCTTACAACGCCACCGTGGTGAGCGGTCTCGATGTCGTGCACCATGTCGCCGATAAAGATCGTCTCGTGCGGATCCAGATCGTGCTCGGCCAGCAGGTGCAGGATGGTCTTGCGCTTGTCAAAGGCCTCCACGTACGCCTTTTTAAAGTAGTGCTTAATGCCCAGGCGCTCCGCCTGCACTTCGTAGTGCTCGTGGTGGATGGTGCTGAGCAGGTACATGGGCATGCCGTGCTCGTTGCAGTACTCCAGAAACTCGCGAGCATCCGGCAGCATGTCGATCGACGTCTGCAACAGCTTGAAGGAGCTGTGGTAGTGGTGCTCCAGCTCCACCATCGTGGCCTCGGGCAAATACTCGCGGTAAAACTCCACAAAGGGGAGCCGGAATTTTTGCCGGAACTCGTCGGGCGTCATCGGCGGCTTGCCGTAGCGCACAAAAATGTCGTTGGTGGCCTGCACCACCGGGAGAAAGTCGTTCACCAGTGTCCCCGACCAGTCGAGGATCACATTCTTGATCACAGCCATTGCCGTACATTACTGCGCCCACCGCAAAACGCCAGCACGGAGATTGCGGGGACTCACGACAATGCTCCGCAGAGCGCCGACACGCAGAAGTAGCATTTGCAGGATTGCAAGCTTGCGGGGAACGACGCATGATTGGAGATGAGTATGGAGCGGTTGCGCTTGTGCGGCCTGCGCCGACTCTCTTTTCCCTGCCATGTCTGAGTCCTCTTCGATCTTTTCCCGCCGCTCCGTGCTGCGCCGCGTGGGCGCGGCCGCAACCGGCCTTCTTTTTCCTCCGCTGGCCTGGCTGGGCAGCGGCAGCGCGCAGGCAGAGCCGACACCGGCGGCGCCGGCCGGCGGAGCTATTGTGTCCGGCGGCAAGCCCAAAAACATCATCTTTATGGTGTCCGACGGCATGAGCATCGGCGTGCCTGTGCTGGCGGAGTCCTTTTCGCAACTGGTGCGCAAGGCACCGACGCAGTGGAATCAGCTGCTGCGCCGCCCGGCGGAGGTGACGACGGGCTTTTTCGACATGACGTCGCTCAACTCCCTGGTGCCGGATTCGGCCGCCGCGTCGTCCAGCTGGGGATGCGGATCGCGCGTGATGAACGGCTCGATCAACACGCTGCCGGACGGTACCGCCGCCACGCCCATCCTCCGTCTGGCCAAGGATCGCGGCTGTCGCACCGGGCTGGTAACCACCGCCACTGTAACGCACGCCACGCCGGCCGGCTTTGCCGCCGTGGTAACGGCGCGCGGGGATGAGCCGGAAATCGCACCGCAGTATAAAGATGTGGTGGACGTGGTGCTTGGCGGCGGCCGCAACTTCTTTAGCCCGGCCACCCGCGTGGATAAGCGGGACATCCCCGCCGAATACCGCGCCGCAGGCTACACCACCGTGGGGGATCGCAAAACCCTTGCTGCCGCCAAAGGGCAAGGCAAGATCCTCGGCCTGTTTTCCGACGGCCACATGCCCTATACGGTGGATCACCGCAACGATCCGCTGCTGGTCGAAGCCGCACCTACTCTGGCCGAGATGACGGAGGCGGCGCTGCACGCGCTCAAGGGCGCGCCGCAGGGCTTTATCCTGCAGGTGGAAGGCGCGCGCATCGACCACGCCGCGCACGGCAACGACGCGGGGGCGATCCTGTGGGATCAGCTGGCGTTTGACGACGCGGTGGCCGTGGCGCTGGCCTTTGCGCGCGAGGTGCCCGACACGCTCGTGGTCGTCACGAGCGACCACGGGAACTCCAACCCCGGCCTTAACGGCATGGGCAGCGGTTACAGCAAAAGCAACGATTGCTTCCGCAGCGTGGCCGGCGTCACCAGCAGCTTTGATCGCCTGGGGAAGAAGCTTGTGGCGGAGCTGCTGGCCGAAATGGCTCGCAACGGCAAACTCGCCACCAGGCCGGAGGTCTCCATCGACAACGTGAAGATTGTGCAACACCTTGCGCTGGAGAACCTTGGAGCGGAAATCTCCGCCGATGACTGCTATGCCATCCTGCGCGCGCTTTCGGGGGAGAAGATCCCCGGCCGCTACGCGCAACGCGCCAGCCTGGCGGGAATGATGGGCGACATTATGGCCAACTACAACGGCATTGGCTGGACGGGCACAAGCCACACGGCGGACTACACGACGATCCTGGCCGTCGGCCCCGGCCGCGAAGCGTTTGCGGGGTACATCCCCAACACGCAAGCCTATGCCATTATGGCAGATACGTATGGCATTACTCATCGCAACCCCACCGCAACGCCGGTGAACCCCGTTGCCTCCCTGGATGGCAAGGTCCGTGTCGCCACCCGCACCGACGAGCCCGCGACGGAGCCCGGCAAGCCGCACGATCGCCTCGCCGCATCCTTCTTTGCCTCAAGCAAGCCCGGTGCGGATCTTGAGAAGCGCCGCCGCGAAGTCGTTCCCAGCTGGCTGGAGGATGCGCACACAGCCTTCAACACCGTGCGGGAAGCAGGCGCGGCGGAACGGATTTAGCGCGATTCGCAGCGGGGTAGACGCAGACTTCCCGCATTCCCTTCATTTGAATCCTGCCTCAGGATGTCTGCGAAGCAATTCTAACCACCAAGTCACCAAGGCACCCGGTTGAAGAGGGGAGAAGAGACCCTTTCCTGATTTCAATTCTCTTCCCGCTTCGCGTCCTATGCGCCCTTCTTGCTCTCCGCGTTAAAGGCCACACGCCTTGCCGGGCGATAGATAACGTTCGTCGCCTACCGCCAAACAACATCTTTCCCATCGTTCCTATTTAGGCGACATTTTTTAATAACGCATCACCGTTGTCATTGCGTCCGGGGGCGCATTGTGCCACCATTATCGGGCAGAGCCGGGAGCGTCTCGTGGAGTTTCCTTTACGTAGGTGAGGGATTTGAATCATCCGCTGCGCGCCGCGCGACCGGTCGTCCTTCACCCCCCCATTCCAGGCCTCGGCCCTACATGATTGATATTCCCGCGCGTACCACTAACAGCAAGATCAATCTTCTTGTGGTGGATGATGATACGGAGCTTACGGAGTTTCTCCGCGACGGCCTGGAGCGCTACTTCTCCCTGGTGGCCATTGCCAACTCCATTGCCGACGCCAAGCTCTACCTCAGTGGCCGCGTCGTGTTCCACGCCATCCTGTGCGACTACTACCTGCCGGACGGCAACGGGCTGGAGCTTTACAACTGGACGCGCTCCGAACGCAAGATCACGTCGCCCTTCATCATGATCTCCGGCCAGACCGACCTGACGGCCCGCAACGGCCAGGACTTTACGTTTATGGCCAAGCCCTTCCTCTCCACCGACGTGCTGGAGCACCTGCGCTCCGTGGTAAAGATGGCATAGAGGCCCCGCACCCACCACCTTCCCGCCTGCAAGCCCGCCACCTCCTCCCCCCACCCCATGACATTTTTTCAGCCATGGATGCTGTGGGCGCTGCCGCTGGCCCTGGTGCCGGTCATCCTGCACCTGCTTAACCGCATGCGGTACCGCGATGTACCGTGGGCGGCCATGCAGTTTCTGCTCAAAGCCAACAGCGCCTCCACCCGGCAGGCGCGGCTGAAGCACTGGCTCATCCTCGCCTGCCGCGTGCTGGCCCTGGCCGCGCTTGTCTTTGTGCTCTCGCGCCCCCTGGCCGGCGGCTGGCTGGGCTGGGCCGTCAGCGGTACGCCGGAGGTTGTCGTGGTATTGCTGGACCGCTCCGCAAGCATGGAGACGCATGACGACGGCGCCGCTATGTCCCTGCGGCAGAAGAGCCTGCACTTGCTGGCCGGAGCCATGAAGGCCTTCGGCTCGGCCACGCGCCTTGTCCTTATCGACTCCGCCACGCGCGAAGCCCGGGAGCTGGCCACGCCCGACATCCTGCCCGAGCTCTCCGCCGCCGCCCCCTCCGACACCGCCGCCAACCTGCACGCCATGGTGGATACCGCCGCAGAATGGCTGACACGGCACCCCGTCGGCAACGCCGAGGTGTGGATTGCCACCGACCTGCAGCAATCCAACTGGAACCCACGCGCCTCCGCCTGGCGCTCCGCCGCCACCCGTCTGGCCGCCGCCCCCGGCAACCCCCGCGTCCGCGTGCTGGACGCCGGCGCCGCCCACGCCGTCAACGCCTCCGTGGAGGTAACACGTGTAGAGTGGCGCCGCAAAGCCGGCACTGCCGGCCCTGGCAGCTCCGGCGGATCCCCCGCCCCGGCGGCCGCCGCCGACGCCAAAGGCGAAGGCGCCGACCTGCTCGTCACCCTGCGCATCCAGCGGCTGGACCCCTCCGCAGCAAACATCCCCCTGGCCATTACGCTGGACGGCGTGCGCACCACCAGCGAGCTTAAGGTGGAAGGGCAGGACTTCTACGTGCGCAAAGTGCTTGCCGTGCAAGGGGATACAACCGAGGTGCGCGGCTCTGTGGAGATCCCCGCCGACGCCAACATGCTGGATAACACCGCCTGGTTCGTCGCGCGCCCACCCACCCCGCAACTCCACTCCGTCGTCGCCGAGGACTCCGCCTGCAGCCGCATCCTGACCCTGAGCGCCGCCCCCGCGCCCGCCCTGCGCCCCCAGCGCGTGGAGGGCTTCTCCCCACGCAGCCTGCCGTCAGATCTGCTCAGCCCTGCCACAGCCCCCAGCACCCCCCCGACCAGCGCTGCGGCGACAAACGCCCCCGCTGCACCTGGCGCAACCGCAGCCCCCGCGCAGGCCGGCGGCTGGGAGCGCTTTGGCGCCGTTATCTGGCAAGGCGCTCTGCCCGTGGGGGATACGGCCGCGATGCTTAAGGCGTACATCCAAAACGGCGGCGTTGTCGTCTTCTTCCCGCCCTCCAGCGGCGCGGCGCCGGCCCTCCCTGCGGGCACCGCCGCCACGGACCAGGCGGCGCCCGCCTTTGGCGGCGTGGTGTGGGGCGCCCCGCAAATCACGCCCAAGGAGGACGGCTGGCGCGTGGGCTCCTGGGACGAGCAGGACGGCCCGCTCGCCAAGTCCGAGGAGGGAATCAACCTGCCCGTGGGGGATTTGCGGGTATCCAAGCGCCAGGAGATCCTGCCCGGCGATGCCGCCATTCTGGCCCGCTTTGGCGACGGCCAGCCGTTCCTGGTGCGCGCGCGCCTGGGCGCAGGCGCCGTCTATTTTTGCGCCACCCTTCCCTTGCGCGACTGGTCCACCCTGGCCCGCGGCGATGTGCTGCTGCCGATGGTGCAGCGCATGGTAAGTGAGGGCGCCCGCCGCCTCTCCACGCCCTATGCGCTCAGCTGTGGAGAACCCCTCCCCCCCTCCCCCGACGGCTGGATACGCCTGGACGGTGAGCCCGCAAAGGCCGCCGCCGAGGCACCCGCCTCCCCTGCCCCTTCGGCGGCAGCGCCCGCTCCCGGCATCAAGCGAGTGCCAGACTTCAACGCCGGCATCTACCGTGGCTCCCCCGGCCTCATCGCCGTCAACCGTCCCACCTTGGAGGACGACCCCCAGCGTGTGGAGCAAGCCGAAGCGCTCCGCACCCTCGCGCCCCTCTCCGTCTCCATTCTCTCCGCCGCGTCCATAGCCGCGCCCGTGCCCGGCACCACCGCCGCGGCGGATACCGGCGGCGGGCTGCAGGGCGAAGTGTGGCGCGGCTTTCTCGTCACCATGCTGCTCCTGCTCGTTGCCGAGGCCGCGCTGACGCTTCCCGCCCCAGCCGTCGCCACGGACCCGAAACGCGTGGCCACCGCATCAGCCTCCGCCACAGGCGTTGCCTCGCGCCCCGCCGCCCCCATTGTGGCAAGCGCTGCCGCCGCACCCCGCCCCGGGCAGCCCGCTACAGCCGGCAAGCGCGGCGAGGGCTGAGGTTGCGCACAACTCGATTGCGAAACTCCATCCCGTTTGCTAGGGTGACCAACTCTCCCCAAGCACCGTACCCGTGCCCGCATGGCGCGCAGCCCGGTGCAACTTATTAACGCTCAGTCTTTTATGATGGACGAAAACTCCGGATCCCCCGCCGCGGCCCCGCAGGCGGCCGCCCCCACAGCACTCCCCACCGCCGACCTGCTGCAGCTGCGTCGCGCCAAGGTGGACCAGTGGCGCGCGCGCGGCAACGACCCTTTTGGCACCGCATTCCCCGCCACCCAGCTCGCCGCCAACGTCATCGCCGGTTACGAGGAAGACCAAAGTGTGCGTGTGGCCGGCCGCCTCGTCGCCATCCGCGAGATGGGCAAGAGCGTTTTCGCCCACATCCTCGATCAATCCGGCCGCATCCAGCTGTACGCCCAAAAGAATGTGCTTGGCGATGAAGGCTTTGCGCAATGGAAGCTGCTGGATCTGGGCGACTGGGTCGGCGCCGAAGGCAATCTGTTTACCACCAAGACGGGCGAAAAGAGCGTCCGCGTCTCCGCCCTTACCCTGCTGAGCAAGACCCTGCGTCCCATCCCCAGCGAGTGGTACGGCCTCAGCGACCCCGAGGCGCGCTACCGCCAGCGCTACCTCGACCTCATCGCCAACCCCGAGGTGCGCGACACCCTCAGCAAGCGCTCCCAGATCGTGCGCGAGGTGCGCCGCTTTATGGAGGACCACGGCTTTATGGAGGTGGAAACCCCCATGATGCAATCGGTTGCAGGCGGCGCCGCCGCGCGCCCCTTCACCACGCATCACAACGCCCTGGGCCTGGACCTGTACCTGCGCATCGCGCCGGAGCTCTACCTCAAGCGTCTGCTCGTCGGCGGCTTCACCAAGGTGTTTGAAGTCAACCGCAACTTCCGCAACGAGGGCATCTCCCGCAAGCACAACCCGGAGTTTACCATGCTGGAGGCCTACTGGGCCTACGCAGACTTCGACCAGATGGCCTCGCTAGTAGAATCCCTTATCACCACCGTCGCCGAGCGCGTGTTTGACACCCTCGCCGTCGGCGGCCGCGACGCCGATCCCGCCACCAACACCCCCGCGCGCGAGTCCATCGACCTGACGCCGCCCTGGCCCCGCGAACGCTACCGCGACGCCGTATGCCGCACCGCTGGCGCCGACTGGTTTGCGTTGACCCCCGAAGGACGCCGCGCCCGCTGCGCCGAACTCGGCATCGAGCTGAGCCCTGCCATGGAAGACTTCGAAGTCACCAACCAGGTGTTCGAAAAGCTGGTGGAGGCCAGGCAGGTTAAGCCCTTGTTCATCACGCACTTACCCAAGGAGCTTGTGCCCCTGGCCAAGCAGAATGCCGAGGACCCCAGCGTGGTCGACGTGTTCGAACTCATCATCAACGGCCAGGAAATCTCCCCCGGCTACACCGAGCTCAACGACCCGATCGTCCAGCGCGAGCGCCTTGTTGCCCAGGCGGGCGAAGAGACGCAACTTATTGATGAAGACTTCCTTACTGCGCTGGAGTACGGCATGCCTCCGGCCGGCGGCATCGGCATCGGCATCGACCGCCTGGTGATGCTCCTCACCGGCGCCGAGTCGATCCGCGACGTCATCCTGTTCCCCCTCATGCGCCCCGCGGTGCGCGAGACGTCCGCCGCAGGGCAGTAGCGTGGCTTATTGAGCAGGATAAGCTCCACTTATCTGCACGCCCGTCCGCCTACGCGGCGGCCGAGGCGTGCAGGGATTCCAGCTTCTCCGCCGGCAGTGAAGCAAAGATACGGATACGGCGCGCAATTTCCTCCGCCGTTTGCCAGAACGCACGCTCCTGCAGGTCCGGCTCCCCCTGCGCGGCCGCCGGGTCGGGCTCCGTCCAGTGCGCCAGCATGGGGTGGCCGCGCCAGTCGGGCGCATCGGGCAGTTCGTGCTCGCTCAGCGTCACCACAAAGTCAAACTCGGTGTCGCGAAACTCGTCCCAGGATTTGCATCGCGCGTTGGAGAGATCCACCTCAAAATGCTTGCTCAGCACAGTGATGGTGAGCGGATGGGGCTGAGCCGCAGGCGCCGGGCCGGCGCTGAAGCTCTCGAAGCGCTCGGGGGAGACAGACCGTATAATGTGCTCCGCCATGAGACTGCGGGACGCGTTGTCCCGGCAAACAAACAGGATCTTAAATCGCGAATTCATAATGCTTTAGGCTTATGTTTTCCTTCAGCGCGCATGATCCGTAAGGCAACGCGCCGCGGTAATTAAGTCTAAACGGGGAATCCCGGCGGAGCAAATACGTTGAATGTTACATTTAATTTAAGCTACCCCCTTTATTTCCGTACATTACGCATGCATCAGAGACTGGCCATCGCACAATCCAACCCACTAAACATCAGCTTGTTACGTCGGCAGGTATCACCTCGTAAAGCGCCCGAAACAGCGCCTCCACCATCCGCTGCAGCTCCGCCTCGCCGCAGCAGTACGGAGGCATCAGCACCAGCACATCGCCAATGCCGCGCGTGAGCAGCCCGTGGCGTCGGGCCCGCTCGCACACGTGCCAGCCCAGCCGCTTCTCCCGCGCAAACGGGCGTCGCGTCTCAAAGTCCTCGACAAGCTCGACGGCAAGGATCAGCCCCTCCTGGCGCACATCGCCAACGTTCGGGTGCGTCCAGAACACCTGCGCAAGCGTGCGCAGTATGGAAATCCTTTGCCGATGCGCCTCCATAAACCCTTCCGCCTCAAGCAGATCCAGGCTGGCATCGGCCACGGCGCACCCCAGTTGATTGGCCGTGTAGCTGTGCCCGTGATAAAACGCGCGGTCAGGTCCACCCGAGAAAGCCTGAAAAATTGGCTCCGCTATAAGTGTTGCAGCCATAGGCAGATAGCCGCCCGTTAGCCCCTTGGCAAGCGCTACCGCATCCGGCCGCACATCGGGCTCCTGCTCGTGCTGAAAGGCGAAGAGAGGGCCGGTGCGGCAGAAGCCTGTCATTACCTCGTCTAATATTAGCTTTGCTTCTGCCTCGCGCGCAATCCGTGCCGCATGGGCCAGGTAGCCCTCCGGATGCATGATCATCCCCGCTGCCCCCTGCACTCGCGGCTCCAGAATAAGCGCAGCTACTGCCGCCGGCTCCCCCTCCCCCGCGCCGGGGCCCACACCCTTGCCGTGCACCGCCCGCTCCAGATCGCGTACGCATTCCATCGCGCACTTGCGGGTCATCCGCGTATCCTCACGCTCGGGCTTCGCCCTGTTGTGCGGGCAGCGGTAGCAGTCCGGCCCGCGCACCTCCTCCACAGGGAAAAGCATGCCGCCATAGTGGTGGTGAAACGTCGCGCTGTGCCCGATGCTCATCGCCCCCACCGTATCCCCGTGGTATCCGCCGGAGAGCGAAATGTAGCGCGTTCGCCGCGTCTCGCCCAGCTGCCGCCAGTGCTGGTGCACAATCTTGATCGCGGCCTCCATGGCGGTCGCCCCGTCATCGCTGTAAAAGCAGCGCTGCAGCGTATGCGAGAACACATCGCCTCCCCCATCTCCGCCCCGCAAACCGTTGCGTGCCACGCGGATAAGCCGCTCCGCCAGCAGCGGCGCACGGTCATTTGTCAGGCCGAGAAACGAGGAGTGCGAGATCCTGTCAATCTGCGCCTTCAGCGCTGCATTAAGGTACGGATGGCGATGCCCGTGCAGGTTCGTCCAGATGGAGCTGTTGCCGTCGAGATAGCGATGTCCCTGACTGTCAACAAGTTCCGCGCCCTCCGCTTCGGCTATCACAATCGGCGCGAAGTCCGGGCTAAGCCACGTAGCGTTGGGGGTGAAAGGATGCCAGCAATAGCTTTTATCCGCAGCGATAACACGATCAGCGTGGCTTATGCCATCCTTGCATAAGCCACGCTGATCGACCTCCACATTGTCGTCACACGTATCCGTCACAAGTCTCACAGATCCTTAGTGTTACGCCTCTTCTCGCTGCTGACGGAGAACGCGTCCGCAAAGTACTCGATCGTGATGTTCCCGGTCGTCGTATACGCCAGGCGCAGCGAGTATTGCGGCGCTTTCGCGGAGTCCGCCCCCTGCCATGTCCAGATGGCCAGAAGACGCACTTTTCCCTCGCGCAGCCCGTTTTGGATGTTGTCGGGCGTGTCGTCGCGGGAGAACGGCGCGGCAAAGGTCACGTAGTCGTGCCCGGGCTTGCCAAACTTGTCCGAAAGCACGCCGCGCACCTCCTCAAACTTCGCCACGGGGTCGCGCGAGCCATCCATCACCACGGTGACGTGGTAGAGGCCGATGCCGCTGAACATCAGCTCGTAGCGCTCCACCAGAAAATCCGCAAAACGCCCGCCCTTAAAGAAAACCTTGTTCTCCGCGGCGCCCATGCTGACGGCCGTTGTGTCCGGCCGGCGCGTCATGATGGCCGAGGCTTCCTCCCGCGGCATGCCCCAGCGCAGGCCCATCGGCGCATCCAGCGCGGGGGTGAGCGGAGCCGGGCGTTTCTCGGTGGCCGCGGCGGGTTTGCGCTGCGGCGTTTGGCCGGAAGGCGCGCCTGTGGCGGGCGGCGGCGCGGCGTCCTCCGGCGTGGAGGTGGGGTACGGGAGGGACGGCGCGGGAGTGGCGGGCGCGATGGGCGTGATGCCCCAGGCTTCCAGAAAATCCTCCGGTATCTGCTTGCGCTCAAAGTTACCGCCGCCGTCGGAGTGGATGATCTTGATCCTGCCGTCCTCCGTCAGCGTAACGCTGGTTATTCCGCGGAGAATCTGCTCCCGAACCTGCACCCAGGTGGGGCGTACGCGCGGGCGCGACGGGGGCTCCGGCGCCGGAGCTGGGGGCGGAACCTCTTCGGGATCAGCAGGTTGCAATGGCTCCATCGGCGCGGGGGCAGACTCGGAGGGCGGGGGCGCAGGAGGGGGCGCGGGCGGGGCCGGGGGGACAATTTCGATATCGCCAGGCTGCGGGCTGGAGGACGGCCGGCGATCGGACGGCGCCGGGCGGCCGCCATCTTCTTCGGGATTCGCCTGAACCTCCTGATTAGGAGGACTTTGCGGCGGCGGTGTCGCCTGCGGCACGTGGGCGTGGGCGACAGGCGCGGCGACGAAGCCGAATGCCATCAGCAGCAGGAAAAGCGGGACTGAGAAGGTGCAGATGCAGGGGTGCAAAATATCGGGGAAACCGGCGCAAACGGGGCGTCGGCAGGAGGTTGCGGGTGCGAGCACTCGTCGGCGCTGGGGCTCGGGTGCTTCGCTGGGGATGCTCATTGCGCTGTAAATAGCGCATTGCGTGCGAGTTGGCAAGGCCGCGCTGGGGTGCGCCAGGCGGGGTCAGTCACGCCGCTGCATCAGGCGGGCCAGGTAGGTGGAATAGGACGACTTGCCCATGCGGCGCACCTGGGCCTCCATCTCGGCCTCCGCAATCCAGCCTTTTTCCCACGCAATTTCCTCCAGGCAGGCGATCATCATGCCCTGCCGGTTCTCGATAAGGCACACAAACTCAGAGGCTTCCTGCAGCGAGCTGTGGGTACCCGTATCCAGCCAGGCGGTGCCGCGGCCCAGCTTCTCCACGTGCAGCGTCCCCCTCTCCAGGTAAAGGCGGTTCAGGTCCGAGATCTCAAGCTCGTTACGTGCGGACGGTTTGAGACTGCGGGCGAGCGCGACAACATCTTTATCATAAAAGTAAAGACCGGGCACCGCATAGTTTGAGCGAGGATTGGCAGGTTTCTCTTCAATAGATATAGCTTTACCTTTACTATCAAACTCAATAACACCATAGGCGTTGGGCTCATGAACATGATAACCAAAGATGGTAGCACCGTCCTGGCGCTCAGATGCTTTAAGTACGGTTTGGGTAAAATCGTGTCCGTAAAACAGGTTGTCGCCAAGGATTAAGCAGGAAGGATAATCGCCCACAAAATCCGCGCCTATGTGGAAAGCCTGCGCCAGGCCCTCGGGGCGGGGCTGCTCGGCGTACTCCAGGCGCAGGCCAAAGGCGGAGCCATCGCCCAGCAGGCGGCGGAAGAGGGGGAGATCCTGCGGTGTGGAGATAATCAGCACTTCACGTATATCCGCAAGCATCAGTACGGAAAGCGGATAGTAGATCATCGGCTTACTGTAGATAGGCATTAACTGCTTACTAACAGCAATGGTATTGGGATAGAGCCGCGTACCCGAGCCACCGGCCAGGATAATGCCTTTGCGTTGCACGGAGGATGAAGGAAGGCTCATAGAGGCGTGAGGTTGGTGCGTGCCGATTCGTACAACTGCTGCTTACAATCCAAGGCGCTGGCGCTGGTAGGTAATCTCTTTGCACCAGGCGTCGTTATGCAGATACCATTCCACCGTTCGTTCCATACCGCTTTCGAAGGATTCCGCAGGCTTCCAGCCCAGCTCCTGTTGAATTTTGGAACAGTTAATGGCATAGCGGCGATCGTGTCCAGGGCGATCGGGCACATACGTGATCTGAGTGCTGTAACTTACGCCATCTTTGCGGGGTGCTTTAGCATCCAGCAGACTGCATATGGTATGTACAACGGAGATATTGGTTCGCTCATTAAGCCCGCCGACATTGTAGGTTTCGCCTATCCTCCCGGCTTTCAGCACAAGCCATATGGCAGTAACGTGATCTTCGACATAAAGCCAGTCGCGCACCTGCATTCCGTCTCCGTATACAGGCAGCGGCTTGCCTTCAAGTGCGTTAAGAATGATCAGAGGGATCAGCTTCTCCGGGTATTGATATTGCCCATAGTTGTTGGAGCAATTCGTGGTAAGGACCGGCATGCCGTACGTATGATAAAACGCGCGGGTCAGAAAGTCGCTGGAGGCTTTGGAGGCGGCGTAAGGCGAGTTCGGCGCAAAGCGGGTTGTCTCGGAGAAGGGCGGGTCCTCCGGGCGCAATGTGCCGTACACTTCGTCCGTGGAGACATGAAGGAAGCGGAAGGCCGCTTTCTTCTCATCATTCAGCTTTACCCAATATTGTCTGCATGTGTTGAGCAAGCGCAGCGTTCCTACAACATTGGTCTGGATAAAGGGCTCGGGCGAATCGATGGAGCGATCGACGTGTGATTCGGCGGCAAAGTTAAGTACGGCGTCTATCGAGTGCTGTTTCAGCAGCCGCTCTGTCAGGGATTCATCAGCAATATCTCCCTGAACAAAGATGTAGCGGGAGTCGCCTTCCAGTTCTTTCAGATTCGCCGGGTTACCCGCATAGGTAAGCTTGTCGAGATTGACCAGCTTTGTTACGGCATAATCGCCTTTTGTAAGAAGGCTTTTGCGAATAAAGTTGCTTCCAATAAAGCCGCATCCGCCGGTGACAAGAAGATTCATAAGCAATAGTACAATGACTTGCCCGAAGGCATCAGCTCGCCTGCCAGTTGCGAAGCGAGCGCTCGAGGGCTTCTGTCACGGGTGACATCACAATTCCGGCGGCCGCAAGTTTGCTGCTGTCCAGCACGCAGTTGGAGCGCGGTGTTTTGGCGGCAGTTTTCATAAAGACACCTTCGTCCTCAAAATAGGAAAAGGATTTGCCGCTTTTTACAAGAGCTTTGCCAACAGCGGAGTTCTCAATCAGCGCAACCACTTCGCGAGTTGTAACGCTGCCGGGATTCGTAACATTGTAGATACCGAACGGCACTTTCTTCTCCCAGCATTCTGTACAGGCACGCACAAACTCGCCAAGCTGGGAGAGGGAATTCCGCGCCTCCAGCAGCTTTGCATAGGTCATTACCTTGGTAAGGTAATTGCGCGGCGAGGCTTTTTCATCAAAGGGAATGCGCAGACGCCAGATGTATCCTTTTGCAGGGGCAACGGGCTCCCAAAGTGTAGTGCCACCGGGGTCAGGAACTTCGCGATAACCGAGGATCTCTTCGCCCAGGGCTTTGGTACCGCTATAGAAGCTGCAATTGTTTTGGCGGAAGGAAAAGTTGGGCGCGTGTTCTTCAGCAAATCCCAGGACGTTGCCTGCTTTATCGCGACCGCGATCACCGGTAAAGATACAGCCGCTGGAGACATGGCCCCAAGCTACGCCCAGTTCATCGCAGGCTTTGGCAACGACCTCGGGCAATATGGCATTGCCGTACAGACATTCCTGCTTGTGCAGCTCGCAGGCATCTACATTAGGTTTACCTGTATAGCCTACGCAATTAATAAGGAATGTCGCTTTTGTATCGCGCAAATGTTGTTGAAGCGTTTGCGGCCGCGAAGGGTCCCACTGTCCTCTCGACAAGACAGTGAATGGTGTTTTTTGTGCAGTCAGATGCGCTACGAAAGCTGTACCTACATATCCGCCGGCGCCAAGCAATACAATCATGCAACAAATGGGTAGAGGTACGTGTAAACGAAATCGTAATAATGTTACTTTTTTGCCTTTGGAGAGCCCAGGACAATGGTTTGATAACCAAACAGGCTGGGCATTACCTTAGTAACGGCGCGCATACCCAGGTTCAGAGTCCGGCTGATGATGTTTTGATTGGAGAGGCCAAGAACAAGCTCGAACGGGATGATGGAGGCGCGCTTTTTGGCAACGGCCAGGCCGTTGGCCTCGACGAAATCGAGGAAAGAGGAGCGCGTCCAGAAGCGGAGGTGCGTTTTGTCGAGGATGCCGCGCTCCGTGTAGTTAAACTGGCCGAACAGGAGGCCGAACCGCACGTAGAAGTTTGCGACGTTGGGCACGGAGCACAGGATCAGCGTATCCGGCCCGGCGAGCTCCAGCACCTGCTGCAGCAGTTTCGTCGGATCCTTCAGGTGCTCAAGGATATCCATAAGCAGGATGTAGTCGTAGGAGTTCTTTTTCAGCTCCTCCAGGCACGAGTCGAGGCCCTGGTCGAGGTCCGCCTTGTAGTAGGCCTTCAGCGCCTGCAGGTTCTTGGGCGCCTCCAGCTGGTCCACCCCGTACACGGTGTTGCCTTTGGAGGCGAGCTGCGAGGCAAAAAGCCCTTCGCCGCAGCCAATATCCAGCACAACCTTGTTACTGCCCACCAGCTCGCTGGCGATAACGTGGCTGGAGCCAAAGCTGGATTTGACGGGATAGTGCGGGTAGTACTCCTGGTACTCCGGGTAAACCGTGTTGGCCTTGACCGTCTGGTGGTAGCGGTAGAGGGACCGCACGACGTTTTTGGCGTACTTGAAGCCGTTGACGTAACAGATTTCGTCGCCGTAGTACGTCGGGATGGCCCGCTCCATAATCTTGTAGTTGGAGTGGTGCAGCTTGACGATGATTTCCGTATCGAAGTGGAAATCGTTTGTCATCTCGTCCATGCAGATGTTCTTGAGCGCGTGCAGGTTATACGCGCGGTATCCGCTATGGAACTCCGTCATGTTAGTGCCAAGGGAGAAGTTGGCAATGCCGGTAAGGATGCGGTTGCCCACAAACTTGTAGATGGGCATGCCGCCGCGCAGCGGTCCGCCGTAGTCGCCCATCATGCGCGAGCCGAATACGGCGTCCGCCTCCTTGATGACGATCGGGTGGTAGAGCTCCGCCAGGAACTCCGGCGCATACTGGCCGTCGCCGTGCAGGAGGATGGCGATGTCGTAGCCTTCCTTGATCAGGTGCTGGTACCCGGCCTTTTGATTGCCGCCGTAGCCGAGGTTTTTGGGATGCTTGAAGACGTCGATCTTCTCCGCGTGCGGGAGCGTGGACTTGAGGCCCAGCGCTAGTTCGTACGTAGCGTCGGCGCTGGCATCATCAAAAATAAGAATCTTACCTACATTCTGGTAAACAACTTCCGGTATCCGATTCAATACCTTGGCCAGTGTCGTAACAGCGTTGTAGGTAACAATAAGTATTGCTATCTTTTTGCCGTGATTGTTGGACAACAGTTCGTTTTCAACAAACTGTTTAGAACTTCTTAATGTGTTAGCAGCTCGCTTCTCGAGTAATTTGGCGGACATGATTACATTCTCTCCAATAGCGAAGCCTGGCGTCGGCTTTGGGGACCTGTGTATAGTTCTTTCGAAGCACCAGTCAATAAAAAAGTGCTGCACGTTGTATCGATGACGCTCATGCATTGCGCACGATCACCGAATGGTGGATGCACGACGAAACACCGGCAATCGCACGTGTCCGGTATGGAATGCCACTGAACCGTTGCCCAACTTTCGCGGAAGGAGTCTGGCAAAGCAACGGATACGACTGCGCAGCTGCCAGAAAGCGGGCTGATTTGCCCCATGATTGGCGGAAGCCGACCGATGTGCACGAGCACAATCTTCTTGCCATTGCATGAATGTTAACGGTTTCAGTCGCTCGCTGATTTAGTGTATTCTTATACTCATAAAAGAATTGACGATTTCCTGCAATTTCTTCATTTTGTCGGCGTCGCGATTATCGTAATATCAACATTGCCAGACATCGCTGTTCAGTATAGCATTCGACTACTTCCCCTTTACAGGAGATTTTTCTCTCCTTTATAACACCCGCGCATCGCGTAACGCCTCCCCTCAGCGGAGCCCCGGAACGATTCGCTCAGGCCTTCCCCGGCACGGCTTCCTCTCCCTCCCCTCCCTTCCCCCCCCTCACCAGCCTCTTCGACACACTGCATCCGTATCCCTGCATCTATGAAACCGCTCCACCTTGCGATCGTCGCCTGCATGGCGTTCTCCACCCTGTATATGATCGAGCCGCTGACTCGTGCGCAGGCTCAGCCCACCGCTCCCGCACCCGCTACGCCCGCGCCTGCCGCCGCCCCTGCCACACCCGGTGGCGCACCGGCCCCCGCCGCCTCGCCGACAGCACCGGCCGCCCAAGCTGAGAGCGACAAGACAGCCTCCTCCGAGGCGGAGGAGCGCAGCAAGCGCCAGCAGCAGGAGGTGGGCAAGCACTTTCATACCAGCAGCTGGTGGGTCAAGCTGAAGCAGGGCGGCCCGGCTGCCGTCGTGCAGATCCTCGTCTCCGTGTTCGGCGCGGCCTTTATGGTGGAGCGCTTTGTGAATCTGCGGCGCAAAAATCTCATCCCCGCGGGGGTGGCCGCCGAGGCGCGCCGCCTGTGGCGCGAGGGCAAGTACGAGGACCTGGAGAAGTTTGACGACAAATACCCCAGCACGCTCGGCCGCGCCATCTCGTGGGTCGCGCGCCATCGCCATGCGCCGTTTGCGGACATCTCGGCCGCCACGGGCGACATCATTTCGCAGGAGATCGAGACCAACCACCAGCGCGCTTATCCGCTCGGCGTCGTGGCCACGCTGGAGCCGCTGATCGGTCTGCTGGGCATGATTCTGGGCATGATCACGACGTTCGAGACCGTGGCTATGCAGGGCGCGCTGGGCAACCCGGCGTCGCTGGCGGATGGTATCTCGGAGGCGCTCGTCACCACCGGCCTGGGCCTGGCTATCGCCATTCCGTTCCTCACCATGTTCCACTACTTCAAGAGCGTTACCAACTCTTATGGCTCCGCCCTGGAGCGCGAGCTGACAGGCCTGCTGAGCGAGTGGTTCCTGAGCCGCGAAGCCTTTGCCCTAGCGCACAACCACAGCCACACCAAAGCGCCCGCGGCCTCCGCCCCCGCCGATATGGCCGACGCGAAGGCTGAGAAGAAAGAGGAGGGTGTGACCCATGCGCATTAAGCGCCAGGCCGACGTCGATTTCGAGATCCCGCTGATCCCGATGATCGACTGTATGTTTGTGTTGCTCCTCTTCTTTTTAGTGGCCACCACCCTCAAGAAGACCGAGAAGGAGCTGCCGCTGAAGCTGCCCGAAAGCGGCGCGGCGGTCGACTCCGAGCAAAAGAGCGACACGATTGTGCTGGGGCTGGATGCCGCCGGGCAACGCTACTTTGCGGGCGAGTCGGTCACCATCGACAACCTGATGCAGCGCCTGCAGGCGGCCTCCGCCGCCAATAAGGACCGCAAGGTGCGCATCGACGCAGACGTCGGCACTCCCTTCAAGTATGTTGTGGAGATCATGGAAATGTGTGAATTCAACGGATTACGCAATGTCTCATTCCGCACTAAAAACAAAGGCCAGTGACGAAGCAGCCGTAACCACCGCCAGCACGCTCCCCGAGGGCGTGCCGCCCCTCACGTACGGCTATTCCGACGTCAAAACAGAGGGCACGGGCGAGAGCGGCGTGAAAGCGCGCTGGTTCTCGTGGTCCGTTGTGGGCCACGTGTTGCTCATCCTGCTCGTCGTCTGGATGTTTCCCTCGCGGGCCATCGAGATTGTGACGAACGCGGACGGCACCACCTCCCCGGCGTCGCACCAGTCCAACGTGTCGTCGGAGCGCATTGAGCACGCCGCCGAGCAGATTCAGGCCACCCAGGCAGACGAACTGCGCAGCAAGGTGGAGGAACTCCTCTCCACCGAGCAGCAGCTGGCCGAGATGGCCGAGAAGCGCCAGGAGGAATTCGCCCCCATGGCCGAGGAACTTGCCGCCGACGCGCCGCAAAAAGCCGAGGAAGCGCTGGCCAACGTGCAGATGGAGCAGAAGAAAGCCGTCGAAGCCGAGGCCGAAGCCGCCAAAGCCGCCGAAGATCTGAAAACCGCCGCCGACGCCGAGAAGAACGCAACCACCCCCGAGGACAAAGCCAAAGCACAGGAGGCCGTCAAGAAGGCCGAAAGCGATCTGGCCAAAGCCCAGGAGGCCGCAAAGAATGCGCAAACCGCCGCAGCCGTGGCCCAGAACAAGGCGACGGAGCAGATGAATTTTACCGGCGAGCAGTTTAACAAAGCCCGCGAGGAGCAGGCCAAAGCGAACGAAGCGCAGTCCACCGCCAACGACAAACAGGATGAATCCGCGCAACTGGCCAAGGATCTGGGCAACAAAAAGCGCCAGCTGGAGCACCAGAAGCGCACGGAGGAAGCCGCCGAAAAGTCCCTGAAGAACAACGAGAACCAGATTGAGACAAAGACCAATTCGGTAGGCAAGCTGACCGACGAAGTGGCGAAGCAAAAGGGCGAGCAGGAGATCAAGAAAAAGGAAGTTGCCGACGCCAACGCCAACGCTACCGCCAAAGCCGAAGCCGCAAAGACCGCCGGCGATAAGGACAAGAAGGCCGCAAATGATGCGAAAGCCGCCAGGGATGCGCAGGCCCGCGCCGAGAAATCTCTGAAAACCGCCACGGAAAATCTGGGCAAGACGGAAGGCCGTCTCCAAACAGCGAAGAAGGAACTGGAGACGGCCAAAGGCAAGAAGGCCGGGCTGGAAGGGAAAGCCGCCACCGCCAGGGCCGAAGTCGCGAAGACCGAAAGCGAGATCGCCTCGCTGCCCGGCAAGATCGAAAGCACGCAAAAGTCCGCCCTGGATGCGCAAAAGAAGGCGGCCGAAGCGCAAAACAACGCAAAATCCGCCCTGGCGCAGAGTCGCCAGCAAAGCGGCGCGGATGCCTCTACCGCAACGGCCGGCACGGAAACGTCGGGCAATCCGACTGCAGGAGCAACGCCGAGCACCGGGGCGACGCCTCCGCCCCCCGGCAGCGCAACCTCCACGGCCGGAGCGCCTTCCACTCCGTCGTCGGCCGCGTCGACAGCGCCCGCAACGCCCACCGGCGGCGCAACGCCTCCACCCCAGGGCACGGGCACGGCTCCCGCACCTGGCGCCACGCCTCCTACTCCCCCCGCCAAACCCGGCAGCACGGCAACCACAACCGGCAAAGGCAAAGCGCCCCAGCCCAATATCAACGGCATGACAGCCGGCGAGCTGTACGACCTGGCGGTAAAGACCGAGGAAAAGATTGCCGAGAACTACAAGACGATTCGCGCGACCGAGACCGCCATCCAACGACAAATCCCCATCTCCGAAGCCCAAAAATATGTCGAAGTAGCCAGGACAAAGCGCCCCGACCTGAAAGGCGAGCTGAACAAAGGCGCCGGCACGATGCAGGAGCTGGACAACAAGAAAGCCGTGCTGGAGAAAGCCACCGAGCAGATCAACTCCATGCTCGCCTCCGCCCGCGGCATGGCCTTCCTGGCCGGCAGCCAGCGCGGCAACGGCGGCGGAAGCTCCGACGAAGGCACCACCGCCGCCCTCTCCCTGGAAGGCATGCGCCTGCAGGCCGAGCAGCAGAACGCCCTCGCCGCCATGGCCACCGACGCCCAGACCGGCGACAACGCCGTCGACATGGCCGCGCTGATGAAGCAGATCCAAAACGGCGAAGGCGGCACAGCCGGCGCAGGCGGCGATGTAGCCTACGGCCAGGGCCAGGGCGAAAGCGCCTACGGCCAAAGCACCGGCCCCGGCAGCGGCGGCGCCGGCCCGGGCGCCCACGGCCAGGCCGGCCAGGAGAGCCCCACCTCCGGCCCCCTCAGCGGCATGATGGCCGGCAGCGGCGACGGCGCCCCCGGCAAAGGCACCGCCAGCGGCACCTCGCAAGGCACCGGTGCCGCCCAGGGCCCGCACGGCCAGGGCCAGGGCAAAGGCACCGGCGCAGGTGCCGGCGGACAAGGACAAGGCCCCGCTGGCGGCCCCGCCGGCAAAGGCGGCAGTCGCGGAGGTGGAGGCCCCGCCGCTTTCGCCACCAGTGCGTACGGCCAGGGCACCGCCGGCGGCCCGCGCGGCTTACCAGCCCCCGGCGCGGTAATGGAGAGCGTGCCCGGCCGCAAAGTGCACGCCGCCGGATCCGGCCAGCCCGGCGCCAAGTGGATGTACCTGGACACCTGGTACATCATAGGCCCCTGGCCCAACCCCGCCCGCCGCAACATGGAGACGAAATTCCCGCCCGAGTCCGTCATCTCCCTGGACGCCACCTACGTGGGCAAAGACGACATCCCCCTCAAATGGCAGTTCTTCCAGGCCAACAAGGCGCCGATTCGCCCGCCCAACGAGCAGCCCTACGGCATCTACTACGCCTACACCACCCTGTGGTTTGAAGAGGAGCGCGACATGTGGATCGCCGTCGGCAGCGACGACTTCAGCAAAGTGTGGATCAACGACATGCTCGTCTGGGCCAGCGGCCCCGCCCAAAAAGTCTGGCGCGCCAACGAGGGCTACCGCCGCGTCCACTTCAAAAAAGGCCTCAACCGCATCCTCTACCGCATCGAAAACGGCTGGGCCGGCTGCGTCTTCTCCATGATGCTGCAGATGCGCGAGACGTAGACAAACCAAGAGCGCCGCCGTCACTCAAAAGCGCGCGAAGCGGATGTGAAAAATCCTCACTGCCAAGTGCCAAAGACACCAGGTTTCAGCCCCATTCATACAGGCTGTGCCGAGCAGGAATCACCGGCCTCATTCGTGACAGAAAATTCTCCACAATTTCCCTATCTTATCATTGACATAACGCTGGCCGTTACCTATGCTCAACGGTTCCTGCCATGAAAACATTCAGTGCCAAAGCCGAAGCTGTACAGCGCAAGTGGTTCGTCATCGACGCTGACCAGAAACCAGTGGGCCGTGTCGCGGAAAAGGTTGCCAACATCCTCCGCGGCAAGAACAAGCCCATTTTCACGCCTCACGTCGATACGGGTGACTTCGTCATCGTAATTAACTCGGCAAAGGCGATCTTTACCGGAAAAAAGGAAACTGCCAAGACCTATATGAGCTACTCCGGCTACATAGGCGGGCATAAGTCCGAAACTGCTGCTCGCCGCCGCGCGCGCCGCCCCAACCTGCTCATTGAGCACGCGGTGAAAGGGATGATCCCCCACAACCGTCTGGGTCGCGCCGTCTACCGCAAGCTGCACGTGTACCCTGGCGCGGAGCACCCGCACGCCGCCCAGCAGCCCGAAGCTGTCTCGCTCTAAGCGCCTGGCGCTTATCTACTTAAGCGCCCAGACACTTGACAGATACTCCGGCCCGCACGGTCCGCACAGATCGCGTTTGTCGCCCAAAAACGATAGCCGTCACGTCCGTACGACTGCAACCACCGTCCGCTATACATCACGAACCCTGTTGCTCGAACAACCGAGACCAACAATCCATCCCCACGACGCGACCACCGCTGGAAACGACAACCCGCCGCTGACGAGAGTCCCCGGCACCAGGTAAAAGGCCACCCGCCGCCCCTTGATGAAAGGACCGGCACGCCCCCCGTCCAACCGCCTCCCTCCGTCCATCCCAAGCCCCTCCATGTCCGAGAATCCTGAGAACACGCCCGGCACTGAGTCCGCCGAGCCCACCGCCCCTGTCCTGACCGGCCCCGGCGGCGTCGTTGTTAACGACCTTATCGGCGCTGCCTCCGAGCTGACGCCCGAGCCCGCCCCCGCCCCGATCGTCCACGCCCCCTTCACGGGCATCGTCAACGCCACCGGCCGCCGCAAAACCGCCGTTGCCCGCGTTACCCTCACCGCCGGCAAAGGTGTCATCACCGTCAACGGCCGCGAGTTCGAGGATTACTTCACCACTCCCGTCAGCCGCGCCGTCGCAGTCCAGCCCTTCATCGCGGTGGACGGCCTCAAGCGCTTTGACGCCAAGGTGAAGACCCACGGCGGCGGCAGCACCGGCCAGGCCGGCGCCGTCTCCCTGGGCATCGCCCGCGCCCTCCTGCTGGTCGACGCCAGCTACCGCCCCGCGCTGAAAAGCAAAGGCCTGCTCACCCGCGACAGCCGCGAGAAAGAGCGCAAAAAGAGCGGTCAGCCCGGCGCCCGCAAGCGCTTCCAGTTCTCCAAGCGCTAAACCGCTACGGAAGCTGCAGGCCGCAGTGCACAAACTGCCTGCACCGCAGTGCTTTACACAAAAGGGAGAAGCCACCTGGCTTCTCCTTTTTTGTGCCCGCGCGCAGCCGGCATGGAGTGCCTTGCTCTGCCTTACTTTAGTTTGCTATAACAGCACGGATAACATCGACTCATGCCCCTGGTCTTTGTTCTCTGCGGCTTCATCTGGCGGTAAATGGTCTATACCATTAGCTCTCCTTCACTCTGCCATTCCCTCCCGAGCGCTTTGCTGATAACCTACGCTCATGTCGTCGCAATCTCTTCAGGCCGTAGCCTGCGTGCTGGGCTTCACCGCCGTGGTGCTCGGTGCTCTCGGCGCGCATGGCCCCGTGCATAACATCGTGCTGGCCAACAACATGCTGGATCGCTGGCAAACGGCCGTCTTCTACCACATCGTCCACGCCGTCGTCATTCTCGTGCTCGCGCGCACCGCTCCGTCTACCCTCACCCTCATGTCCGGCCTGGGGCCGGCGGCGTGCTTCCTGGGCGGAATCCTGCTTTTCAGCGGCAGCCTGTACGTGATGGCGTACACGGGTGTCAAAGTACTCGGCGCCATCACCCCCATTGGCGGATTGTGCTTTCTGGCAGGTTGGATCTGGCTGGCATTTACAAAGCCGGGCGTTTAGCCTAGGCGCTTCCCCCATTCACGGCCTGCACCCGGGCGTGATCCGCGCCTCCGCATCCCCTTCTCCGCCACATGCTTACGGATTATCATATCCACACACCCCTCTGCCATCACGCCGAGGGTGAGCCCGCCGAGTATATCCGCGCCGCCCAGGCCGCCGGCCTCGCGGAGATCGGCTTCTCCGATCACAACCCCATGGCCACCCAGTTTGACAACTGGCGCATGGCCCCCGAGGACCTCCCCCGCTACCTGGCCATGATCGACCAGGCGCAGCGCGACCACGCCGACTTCCCCGTCCGCCTGGGGCTGGAGTGCGACTACATCCCCGGCTACGAGGACCACATCCGCTGGCTGGCCCGCCAGGCCGACTGGGACTACCTCATCGGCTCCGTCCACTACATCGCGCCCGACTGGGAAGTCGACAACCCCTACCCGGAGCACATCAAACGCTGGGCCCAGCAACCCGTGGAGGACGTGTGGGAGCGCTACTTTGCCGCCTACACCCGCATGGCCGCCAGCGGCCTCTTCGACTTCCTGGCCCACCCGGACCTAGTCAAAAAGTTCGGCAACCGGCCGGAGGGCGACCTTTCCCGCTTCTACACCACCTCCCTCGAGGCCATCGCCGACACCGGCGCCGTCCTGGAGGTCAGCACCGCCGGCCTGCGCAAAGCCGCCCGGGAGATCTACCCCTCCCGCACCTTCCTGGAGCTGGCCCACGCCCGCCACATCCCCATCGTCATCAACAGCGACGCGCACGCCCCCGCCGAGGTGGCGCATGAATTTGCCAAAGCGGTGGAGCTGGTGAAAGCCGTCGGCTATACTTCCGTCACCCGCTTCCACAAACGGCAAAAGACACAGATTTTACTGTAAAGCCGACCCATCGCGATTCGTCGCAACCAGCTGCCCATCAAAGCGTTAACCATCACACTTCCCTCATCAACCCACCTTAATATATGAGCGAGGAAATCCGCGCCGTTACGCACATTACCGTCAAGCCCGGCCTGGAAGCCGAGTTCATCCCGGCTTTTGCCGAGCGCTTTATCGCCCCCACGCTCAAGGAGCCCGGCTGCCTGGCGTTCGAACTCCACCAGGTTCTCGGCAGCCCCTGCGAGTTCATCATCTTTCACCGCTGGGAAACGCGGGAGCATCTCGATAACCACCTCAACACCAGGCACTTCCTTGCCATCGCGGGGGATCTGGACCACTATCTTGCGTCCCTCCCCATCCTCTCGCTCGTCAAGCACCTGGCCTAAGCCACCACCCTCCCCTACCCCTCTGCCGCATGACCACCACCTCTACAGCCCCCGCAGAAGTCCGCGTCGTAGCACGCATCTTTGTCCAGCCCGGTATGGAGGACGACTTTATTGCCGCATTTACCGCCAGTCTCCTCGAGCCCTCGCGCGCTGAAATCGGCTGCCTCCTCTACGAGCTGCACCAGGACGTCCAACGCCCCAGCGAGTTTGTAATGTTTGAACGCTGGGCCTCCCAGGCCGCCCTCGACTCCCATTTTGATACCCCGCACTTCAAAGCCATCCCCGAAACCGTCGGCAAATTCTTCGCCGGAAAGCCGGAACTCTTTGTGCTTAAACATGTTGCGTAAGCATGGCAGCCTGACACGCAGCAGCAGCCAGCAGGGCGCGAGCCCCAGGTAAGCGCCCCTTCGACAGCGAAGCCTTACCTGGCGTAAATGACAATCGCGCCCTTCTCCACCCGCCACGAGTGCCCGCTTAGCGCACACAGCAGCCGCACGATTTCAGCCACGCTCTTCCCATCCAGCGAAGCAGAAAGTGAGCGCGAAAGCTCATAGGTGTTTGCATCCTGTTTATTGAGAAGCAACATAATGTTAAGTGCGCCCTCCCCCTTTTCTTTGCGAATCGCACCATTCAGCTGACGCACCGCCTCCTCCAGGTCCGCACGCTCCACCTTAAAGCGTGGCACAATCGTTCTTTCCGCCACGCGCCATTCATCGGACGACGGAGGCGCACCAACAGCAGAAGCCCTTGATTCCAAAGCGCTTACATTCTCGGGATCCGATACGGGAGAGCGCTTTTGGTGAACAGCCAGGATAGCCTGAAGCTCCGCCTTGGCCTCATTGCTGCCCCATTTGCGCACACCATCCGCAAGGCATTGCGCGACAACGGGATCTGCTTCGCCCGCGCGCAGAAGGGCCAGCAAAGCTTCGGTCTGGGCGGGTCCTGCATCCGCCACGGACATTGCTGCGGCGCAACGCCTTACAAATTGCACCGCATCCGCGGAAGCACCGGATGGCACGCCGGCACCCTTCCACAGAATTTCCAGCCCCAGCAATGCCATGCGGCGAGCGCCGTGTTTCCGCGACAGCCGGGCCGCCAGCTTCACGGCGTCCGGCTGCAGAACTGATTGCCGTTGCACGACTTGCGCTTCTCTTGCAATCTCCTCCAGCGCCGCGCGAATCGTCGGCTCCGCCCGGCTCCAGCTTCGCAGAATCTCCCGGGTTACCTCGTATAGCTCGTCATCCGACGCCCCGGCGGTAAGCACCTTGCTCCTCCGCAAATCCTTTTGCATAAGCAGCTTACCTCGCTCCAAAACGTAAGCTTCGCCCGTCGCGCGCTGGAGAATCTCTACCTGCGGATCGCGCATGGCCGTTTCTGCCGCTGGAGCGCCGGTGGCATCATCGGGAAAAAAACCATACAACATGCAGGCAACACACAGGCAGACAGCAACACGCCGGACCGTCTCGCCCGGCCATCGCACACAAAGCAAACATCCGTCCATCGCGCGGCATTCTGCCATATGTCGCCCCAAAAGGCGCGATTTTTCCTGCAGCTACTTGCAACATCGCACCTCATCTGGGAAGTTGGTGGGCTATGCATCAAGTCTGGTCGTTGGATGATATCGTGCGCAACGAGACATTGCGGCGCGACCTGTTTCCCATCTGCCGCGAACGCATTTTTATGGCGCACGCCGGCGTCACCGCCCTCCCTCAGCCGGTTGTCGACACCATGCACGCCGAGGCAGTAGCAGGCTCCCTTGGCCCGCAGGAGGACGCCGATTACATGCGTAAAACCGCGCACGCCAGGCAGATATGCGCGAACCTCATCGGCGCCAAAGCGGGGGAAATCTCTCTGCTCGGCCCCACCGCCCTGGGCCTCAGCCTTGTGGCCCGCGGCATCGATTGGAAGGCGGGGGACGAGGTCATCTACTACGCCGACGACTACCCCGCCAACGTTTACCCGTGGATCGACCTTCGCCGCCAAGGCGTTGTGCCCGTGCCACTTAAGCCAGAAGCGACGGGCAAAATCACGCCGGAACTCGTCGCCGCTGCCATCACCCCGCGCACCCGGCTCGCCGCCGTCTCCAGTTGCAACTACCTGACGGGATACAGGCTGGACGTCCCGGCCATTTCCGAACTGGCAACAAAGCACAACATTTTGTTTAGTCTCGACGGCATCCAATCGCTCGGCGCCACCGAGGTCGACGGCTCGGGCGTGGACTTCATCAGTGCGGACTCCCACAAATGGATGCTTGGCCCCGTTGGCGCCGGCTTCTTTTACGTGAAGGAAGATCGCAAGAACGACCTCTACCCGGCCCTGCTCGGCGCGTGGAACGTCCGCTCGCCCAGCTTTATTGCCGCCGACGAAGTGCAGTTTGAGGAGGGCGGCCGCCGCTACGAGCCCGGAACACTTTACCTGAACGGCATCCAGGGCATGGTGCGCGCGCTGGAACTCATTCAGGGCGTGACAGTTAAGGCGATTCACGAACGCCTGCTGATGCTCCGGGCCACGGCGCTGGAGCACCTGACAAAGCACGGCTTTACCCTGGCACATGCGGACGCGCCGGCCAAAGCGCAAAGCGGCATCATCTCCATCCCGATGGCGGGGCGGGACATCAAGCTCTCGACGCAACGCCTTGATGCCGAAAAGGTTATCTACTCCGTGCGCTTTGCGCGCGACAAGTCTCCGTTCCTGCGTCTCGCCCCTCATTTCTACACCACCGAGGCGGAGCTGCAGACTGCGCTTACAGCTATAACAGGTTGATAGCAGACACGTTACGCACTAACATGGACGATCTCTTTCAGGAACTTACTCCGGCGCCTGCGCGCAAAATCTCCGCCGCACCCGCGCCGGACGAGGCAGCGCCGCCCGAGACGGAAGAGTCGGCTATGCAACGCCTTGAGGATACGCCACTTGCGGCGCGGTTTAGGCCGCGCACGCTGGAGGAGTACATCGGGCAGAAGCACCTGCTCGCACCCGGCAAACCGCTGCGGCGGCTGATTGAGGCCGATCGACTGAGCTCGATTCTTCTCTTCGGGCCGCCCGGCACCGGCAAAACAAGCCTGGCGGAGGTGATTGCACGGCGTACCCGCAGTCGGTTTGAGAGGCTGAATGCGACCGACGCTACGGTTTCGGATTTGCGGAAAGTACTGTCGGCAGCTGACTTACGACTTAGGCATACGCGGGAGAGGACCGTGCTCTTTCTCGATGAGATCCATCGATTTAACAAAGCTCAACAAGATGTTCTCTTGCCCGATGTTGAGCGGGGCACCGTGCGGTTGATTGGCGCCACTACGCATAACCCTTCGTTTTACGTCAATGGCCCTCTCGTTTCACGCTCGCATCTCTTTGAGCTCGAGCCGCTTACGCAAGAGGATCTTCGCAGTCTTGTTCTCTCCGCTTTGGGTGACAATGAGCGTGGGCTGGGGCGCTATTGTGCAACCGTGAGCGAAGAGGCGCTGCGACATCTTATCGCGATTAGCGAGGGTGATGCGCGTAAAGTGCTGAATGCGCTGGAACTGGCTGTACTAACGACGCCGCCCGGTGATGGAGCTGAAGCGCAAGTTGTTGTTACGCTGGAAGATACGGAGGCATGTGTTCAAAAAAAGCGCGTCCTTTACGATGCGAATGAAGATCAGCATTACGACACGATCTCGGCGTTTATCAAGAGCGTGCGGGGGAGTGATCCGGACGCGGCGCTGTACTGGCTGGCCAAAATGGTGGAGGCCGGTGAGGATCCGCGATTTATCGCGCGGCGCCTGGTGATTTTGGCGAGTGAGGATATCGGGCTGGCGGATCCGCGCGGCCTGATGGTGGCGGTGGCTGCGCACCAGGCCGTGGAGTTTATCGGATGGCCGGAAGGACGCATAACCCTCGCACAGGCAACGATTTACCTGGCTACGGCGCCCAAATCCAACAGCTCCGTGGCCGCCATCGGGCGGGCGATTGAGGCCGTGCAACAGGAGGCAACAGTGCCGGTGCCCCGCCATTTACGGGACGCCCACTACCCAGGAGCGAAAGGCCTGGGGAATGGCGAAGGTTATCAGTATAGCCACGACTTCCCGGAAGCTATTGCGCCGCAAGGATATGGGATTGAGCCCCGCCGCTTTTATCAGCCCACGCGGCATGGCGCGGAGAAGCAGATAGCAGAGCGCCTGGCCGCCTGGGAGCGGCTTCGCAGAGAGGGCGGCGGCGGCGATACCGCGGCAGTACCTTAGTGCGCAGGCGCCTTTTTTGCAGGCGGATGAGCCGGGGCGACAGGCCTGGGAGGCAGCGGGCCGGCAGGCGCGGAGGAGATGGTTCCGACAATCAACGTCAGCATAAATGCCGCGATGATAAGGAGTAGCAGAAGGGACTCCCGCCAGCTGAGCGGGGGGAACAGCCAGTCTACAGGTGGCTGGGCGGCGAGATGTGGCGGGGGCTCCATGGCTTGGCGTTACGTGGGCCAAGTATGCGATGCGGAGCGGGGGGAAATCAATGCTTTTTGCGCCGCTATCGAATTGCGACCTTTGCGATTGGCCAGCTTAATCGGTCTTGAAATTGCCGATCCACTGCGATTTTTTGGTTAGCTCGTTGGCGCCGCAGGTGGTCCAGAGGTCGAAGAAGCCGACGTTGTAGGCGGGATCGACGGAGTTGTAGCCGTAGGCATTGCCCCAGGGGTCGACGACAGGGCTTGTGGGGCCGGCTTTGACGTTGTTCTTTTTGAAGGGGTAGTAAGATTTAACGCCGGCGACGGGCTCCGTATCGAAGTTGGCGCGGCCGGAGAGGGCGGTGAAAAGGAGCTCGGCGCTGGTGATGTAGGAGATGGGGTCGCCGGCGGTGGTGGCGTTAGGCATGCTGCCGGAGGCGGGGACGGGGTAGGTTCCGTTGTCGATCTTGTAGTTCTCCAGTGCGGTGGAAAGGGCGGCGACTTCGCTTTGCGCGCGGTTGCGGCGGGCGGTGGTGTCGACGGTTCGCGCTCCCATCAGGGTCAGGCCCATGAGGACGACGATGATGGAGATGACGACCATCAGTTCCATCAGGGTAAAGCCGGCGATGGCGGTGCGCCTGGCGTGTTGGGAGCGGAGGTTATTCATGGGCGTGGCGGTGGTTGCGGTGCGGCGTGGTCGTGGCAAAATGGCGCGCTTTTTGCGGGAAGCACACCGCCCGACTCGCACCGGGCCGGGTTGCGGGCCGTTGCGGCGGGCGATGGGTTGGAAGGAAGGACTCGGCGGACGGAAGGTGCTGTCTGGCAGTGCTTTGCGGCTTAGTAGCTGCCGACCCAGTCCTTCTGATTGGTGCCGTTGGCGGTGGACCAGACGGCCACGGGGTTGGAGATCTTGCTATCGCCACCGGCGGAGGTGAGGTTGGGGATGTCGGTAAGGATGTTATCGTAGTTGCAATCCATCCGCAGCTCGAAGGAGGTGTTGCCAGCGGAGTTCAGCGGGTCCTTGATGTACCCGGTGGTATGCAAATCGCGGCGGTTGACGGAGAGGTACGGGATGTTGCGGGTGTTGGCCGTGACGGGGGTGACGTCGTCGGCGGTGTAGAGATTCTTGTTGCCGTTGAGCGTGCTGCACATGGCGACCCAGCCGGCGGTGTTGTCGGCGGCGAGGCCCTTGTCATCGCCGAAGGCGGTGACGCCGGTAACGGCATCGGGGTACACCATGTACTCGGCGTTGTACTGGTTGATGGCCGTGGCGATGGAGACGCAGAGTGTTTTGGCGCGCGTTTTGGCCATCATCTTCTGCACGATGCCGAAGGCGGGGATGGAGACCGCCGCGAGGATGGCGATAATGGTGATGACCACCATCAGTTCGATAAGAGTATAGCCCTGGCGATGGGAGCGTCCGCGCAGAAAATGTACGTTCATAGAGAGGTCCTTCCGTTTCGAATAAATTAATTGCAACGAACAGCTTTGGCGAGCGTAAAATGCGAAAAAAGTGGGAGCGACGAGGCACATGTATGCGGGGAGAAACCCGCAGCGTCATGCAGGAAGCCGCAACCGCATGTGGACGCGACTCTGCCCTGATAGGTATGGGCCGCGCGACGCGTTTTGCGCCGCGCCTCCCCCCGGCCCTTGTTTAATAATAGCGTGACTTACGGACAGTTCCATTGCCCGTAGGGGCGGTTACCCCACGGTAGGAGGTGCCGGTGGAGCGGTAGGCACCGCCACCGGAGGAGCGATACACGCTCGCGCCGCCTCCGCTATATCCGCTGCTGTAGCGGGATTGGTAAGGGCTGACGGAGTTCTTGTTGTAGCTATAGTTGTAGTTGTGGCGCGGGTAGCAATTGCCTCCGTTGCTGACAGTTACGTAGCCGTTGTCGCCAATTTTGTAGGCGCCGCAGTAGCGGATGCCGTTGTTGTAATAGGTGGTGGGGTAGTAGCCACCGTAATAGCCGCCGTAGTCGATGTACGGGGTCTCGGTGCCGACGTACATGCTGGAGTAGCTGCCGCCATCCACCGGTTGTTGCTGCTGCTGTTGTTGCTGGGGCTGCATTTGCACGGGGTAGTAGACGACCGTGGGCTGCAGGGGCTGGACGGGCGGCTGCAGGGGCGCGGCGGGGGTGGCTGCGGCGGTTGACGTAGCGGCGTTATCGGCGGATTGCAGGCGGGCGCGGATGGTAATGGAACCGGTGAGCGCGGGTGCGGCGCCTGCGGGCTGGGGGGCGCCGGCGGTGGGGCGGCCGAAAAACGCGTCGTTAAAATCCTGCGTGCCGATGGGGAAGAGGTTGAGGTTGGCTTCCTGCCCGGCGGAGACCGTAACGCTGGTGCCGTACTTCTCCAGCGGCAGCACTTGCTGGGCGCCGTTTTGCATATCGGCCACCAGCTCGGGGTAGAGCGTTACGGTAATGTCGTTGCCATGGGCCACGGGCTTGAGGGCAAGCTGGGTGCTGACGGCGCTCCAGGGCTGCCCGCCGGTGGCGACGGGGTAGCCAGCCTCGCCGGCAATCAGGCGAAAGTAATCCAGCTGTGGGGAGCGGGCGATCTGAAACCGCATCACCTTGCCGCTTTCCATCGTAAAGGATTGGCGCCGTTTGGTATCCGGCATGGGCGTGCCGGAGGGGGTGCCGGCGGGCGGGCCTTCGTCCATGTCCACCTCCACCACAATGCGGGGGCTGGCGGTGGCGGCGACGGGCGTTACGGTAATGCCGGGCGCCGGCACGGTAGCCGCTGGGGTCGGGGCGGGGGCGGGCGAGGCATCGCCGGCGGCAGGGGCGCTGCCGGTGCGGGGGAGAATGACGCCGCTGGTGCCGTTGTTGCTTTTGGCGGGGTTGGCCGTGGTGGCGTAGTAGCGGGTGCCGGTGCTGCCGGGGATGCCCTGTACGGCGGGGTCCAGCGCCAGGGCTATCTGGTCCGCGGTGGCGATGTTGGCGGCGTCATCCTGCACAATAATTTTGCCGGTGCTTTCCTGCACCAAAAACGTGGCGCCGGCGCTAAGCGTGGGGCGGATGGCGGCGGCGGCTTCCGTCACGTAGCCGGGGCTGAAGGTGTAGGAGCGCGTCTCCTTCTTTTTGGAGGCCGTGGCGGCGGGGGCTTTGGCGGGGGCGGGCGCCCTGGGGGTGTAGGTTTGCGGCGTATAGGCTTGCTGCGCAAGGAGATCCGGACCCAGGGCTGCCCCGGCACCAAACAATGCGCACAGGGTCCAGGCCGATACCAGCAGCAGCGGATGCGCCGGGGATAGCGCGGTGGAGACAGTACGGCGATGGCAACGTCCGGAGAAGGAGGCGTTCATGGCAAGGGGTGTCGCACGGGGAGATAGCGCGCGGCGATTGGAGGGAAGGGCGGCTGCAGCAGTGTGGCGGTAACTTCACGTGGAAATCACGGCGTTCGGTCCGCGTGCACACCTTCCGCTACAGAAACGCTAACACGAAATGAAATTTTCATCCAGCCTAAACACTATTTTTCGTATCGCCTGCGCAAAAAAACCACTGCATAGTAACTGCCGGGCTGACGCCGCCGCTCTGCGCGATGCTTGCGACTATCGCTGCCTAGTCGCCGCCTTGATCGCCGCACCTCGCGCCTCGCGCCTCCGCCTTCGCAAAGGCAAGGCGTCGCGTCCAGCCCTCCCCTCCCATCCTCCGCACTATGATTGATAAAGAGCAGGTCGCCGAAGTCCTGGAAGAGATCGCCTCGATCCTGGAACTGAAGGGCGAGAATACCTTTAAAGTACGAGCCTACACCAACGCCGCCAAAGCGCTCGACACGCTGGAGGCCGACCTGGCCACGCTTGTGGAGGAGAAAAAGCTGGGCGAGATCAAAGGCTTCGGCGACGCGTTGCAGCAGAAGATTACCGAGCTGGTTACGACCGGCAGGCTGGCCTACTATGAGGAGCTGAAAGCGTCCGTGCCCCCGGGGCTGTTCGACATGATGAAGATCCCGCGCCTGGGGCCCAAAAAGATAAAGCTGCTGCAGGAGAAGCTGAACATTACCGACGTGGACGCGCTGGAGCAGGCGTGCCGCGACAATAAGGTGGCCGGCCTTGCCGGCTTTGGGGAGAAAACGCAGCTCAACATTCTGGAGGGCATTGAGCAAATGCGCAGCTTTGCCACGCAACACCGTTATGGCGAAGCACTTCCGCTGGCGACGGAACTGGTGGACGCGCTGCGTGAGCATCCGGACCTTACCCGTGTAAGCGTGGCCGGCAGCCTGCGCCGCGGCAAGGAGGTCGTGAAGGATATCGACATCGTCGCCTCCTCCAAAAACGCGCGCGCCATTATGGACTATTTTGTGGCGCTGCCCGGCATCCGCAAAGTTGTTAACCACGGCGAGACCAAGAGCAGTGTGCTGCTGGAGGACGGCATTGCGTGCGACCTGCGTGTCGTCTCGGACAGGGAGTTTCCCTACGCGCTCCATCACTTTACGGGCAGCAAGGACCACAACATTGCCATGCGCCAGCGCGCCCTCTCGCAGGGCAAGCGGCTGAGCGAGTGGGGCCTGTTTGAGCTGGCGCCGGCCGAGGTCGGCGCAGGCGCAGGCGGCGGCGCGGAAAACGCCGGGGGCCCGCAGGCGCAAACCGTGGCGGAGACGGCCGACCGTCGCGCGGAGGAGCGCGGGCCGCTGGTGGTGTGCCATACGGAGGACGACATTTTTGCCGCACTGGGCCTGCAGCCGATTCCCCCGGAGCTGCGCGAGGGCCTGGGCGAGCTTGAGGCCGCGGCGGAGAACAAAATCCCCCGGCTTATTGAGTGGACCAACCTGCGCGGCACCTTTCACTGCCATACCAGCGCCAGTGACGGCCGCAACAGCCTGCCCGAGATGGCCGGCGCCGCCGCCGCGCTCGGGCTGGAGTACCTGGGCATCGCGGATCACTCCAAGTCAAGCTTTCAGGCCGGTGGGCTGAACGAAGCGCGGCTGGAGGATCAGATCCGGATGATCCGGCACATGAACGCGGACCCGCACACCGGCATCCATCTCTTCGCGGGCTCCGAGGTCGACATCCTGAAGGACGGCTCGCTGGACTTTAACGACACAGTGCTGGGCAAGCTGGACTACACCGTCGCCTCCGTGCACGCCAGCTTTACACTCAGCGAGGACGAAATGACGCGCCGGGTCATCCGCGCCATGGAGAACCCGCACGTCACGATTCTGGGCCACGCCACAGGGCGGCTGCTTCTGTCGCGCGCCGGCTACGCCATTAATTTGCAGAAGATCATCGAGGCCGCGGCGGCGACCGGCACGTGGATCGAGCTGAACGCCAGCACCTGGCGCCTGGAGCTGGACTGGCGCTGGTGGCGCCGCGCGCGCGACCTCGGCGTCCGCTGCGTCATCACCCCGGACGCGCACAGCATCAACCAGATGGGCGTGCTGCGCATCGGCGTCACCCAGGCCCGCAAAGGCTGGCTGCGGTCGAAGGATGTCGTCAACACCTTATCGCTTAAGGAGATGCAATCCGTGCTGCAGGAGAAGCGGAGGAAGTTCGGCATCAGCGGGCCGGCGGCGTAACCGGCCTCCCCTTTCTTAATCTTGGTGCCTTCGTGCCCTGGTGGTGAATCTCCTTTCGCTCCGCTAAACCACGAACTCTAGAGGTCTATCTTCACCATCTCCGACGCGCCGCTGCGAGGGCCCTTCCCGGGCTTCAGTTTTACCACGGCGGTCTTCCCTTCCCCTTCGCCGCCTCCCGCGGGCGCCACGGTAACCGATACGCTATCAAGCTTTTGCGTGGGGTCCGCCAGGGTTGCGCTCAGCGTCTTGCCGTCCGCTGCGGGCTCCAGAATGACCACGCACGGCTTGTCGACAGAGACGCGCCGACCGCCGCCGGCCTCCACACTGCCAGCGGTGTAGAAGGTGGCAAAGGTTTTGCCGCCAAACCGCACAGCCTGCAGGTCCGTCGTATTGCTGAGAATCCCCAGGCCTTCGCCGCCCACGCCGGGGAGGGCCGCCAGCGACTCCTCGGAGGCCCCTGGCACGACAGCGTACGCATATGTGGCGCCGGCCGGCCTCACGCCGTGGGAGAGATAGAGCGAAAAGACATCGCGCGTGATGGTGTCCGTAGCGCCTGGCACAAACACGGAGCGCCACGCGCCGCTCTGCTTCGCGATACCCACTGTCGCCGCCACCGGCTGCGCGAAGACGTAGCCGATACCCCCGTGCAGCACCCAGCGCAGCCCATCCGTCTCTGCCAGCTTGCCGGGCTCCGGCTTTGCCACGCCCTTCTCCGTGGCGAGGACTACCGGGCCGTTGCCCAGGCACTGCGCCACGCTGGTGACGACCGCCGCGTCCACCTCACTCCGGATTCCCGCGCCAAGGCACACAATCTGCCCGGGCAAAAAGTACCAGCTTTTGCGCACGTGCAACACCCTTGCGTCCTTGGGGTCCTTGGCGTTGGTGAGATCCCGGTCGTAATCCAGCACGGCAATACCATCCGTTCCGTCGGTAACGCCGCCCACAAACTCCGACGCATTGCGGCGTTTGTGCGGGGCCAGGTGCACCTTATCCAGCGACGTAACGCCGGGGATGCGATACCAGTCCCACACGGGAAAAATGTCCTCGTACTCGCGGCCCGTCTGGTACACGTACAGGGCGCCGTCGCCCAGGTAGCGGCCCAGCTGGTTCTCGGAGTTCACCAGCTCACCGCCACTGATCCGCTCGGAGCTCATCTTCACCGACGCCATGTAAGTGGCACGGCGATCCACAAAGTAGTCGGAGCACCAAAAATGCGTGGCCCCGGTTACCTCGTTGGCCCCGGCCGGCTCCCCCGGCCGGGGCGGGTAGTTGGCAAGCGCGGCCTTGTACTCCGCCGCCTTCTCGGGGTCCAGCGCCGTCATCAGGCCCAGCTGCCGCTGCGCGCTGCGTGCCTTGGTGGCCTGCGTGCCGGGAAAAAGCTGGCGGCCGCAGATGCTGATGTCCGCCATGCCCTTCCAGATGGTGCGGTTAACGCCGCCCAGCAAATAGTTGCGAATGACCACAATCTTGTCCTTGCCCAGCGAGAAACGGGTGCCCGCAAGCACCTCCTGCCACGAAATCGTGTCGGACAAAAACGCCAGGCCGTAGTTGCCAATCTCCAGCTGAGCGCCGTGCTGATGAAAGCTGTCGTCCGGCTGGATGCCCTCCGCGCGAGAGACGCCAATGGTGCCGTTAATCGCGTCGCGCGCCTTCTGGACCTGATTCGGGTTGTTGCTCAGCACCCCGTGCACAAGCACGTTGCCGGAAAGCCACACCTTGTTCTGCCCCGTCATATCAATCCTGGAGCGCCCCGCAAACTCCAGCGCTTTGGCGTACAGCTCCGGCGGCAACGCACTGTCCATCAGCACCAGCACATGGCCCATGGTGCGCGGTGTAAGGATGTCGTTATGCCACCAGTTCGGGCTCTTGAAGTCGTTGTCCACCCAATACTTAAGCGCGCGGGTAACCGCATCGGCCACCGCTTTGTCGCCATGCGCCGGCTGGCCCGGCGTCGCATAGGCGCGGCTTAGCTGCATCAGCCTGTGCAGGTGGTTGGAGGGGGCCCAGCCGCCCCGGTTCCTGTCCGCGTAGTCGATGTCCGGCCACTTGCCTTCGGGGCTCAGCTCCTTGATCAGCCCGGCCGTCGTCGTGTCCATCGCCGGCGCTTTGATCCGATTATCCGCCCGCGCGGCCAGCCGCGACTGCTGCTCAGCTATCTGCCGCTTGATGGTGGCGAGGTCCGGATCGAGATCCCTGATCTGAGCCACAGCCGTGGAAAGCGTCGTCATAAAAATAAGCGTGAGCAAAGCGAAAGTGCACGCGCGCAACGTGTTAAACAGGCCGGAAAAGGCAGGAAAGAGGGCGTGCATACGGCAAAAAGGGGGAGGCGCCAGGCGCAAGTTTGTGGCTGCAGCGTCTGCTCTGGTACAGATCGCCGCTTAGAATGCCCCAGCATGGCGCCAATGGCAATGACGATTCACGGCAACAGAATAAACACAGCGCTCCCGGGGCAACCTACGGAACCACAAGTTCCTGCTGTCCAGCATCTTGCGCATCACGCAAACGCTCGGAAGGCGGCAATCCGTCGCCGGACTCCGATGCCGCACCCGGCCCGGCCACGCCCTTTGCCCGCACCAAATCAAGCAAGCGCAGGCGCGCCTCCACGGCAGAGGCAGCGCCTGTTTCGGCAAACTCGCCATGCTCCATGGCCTCCAGCGCCTCGCCGGATCGGCCCTGGCGTGCCCAGTGCCAGCCGGCGGCGATCCACGGACGGGCATCGCGTCCCGCCCGCGCAAAGCATTGCGCGAAAACAACATCCGCCACGCCAGAGCGATCCGCCAGCGAGAGCGCCATGGCCAGCCCCAGCCGCGACGCGTCATCCCCCGGAGCCGCACGCAGAGCCTGCGAGTAGTGCGCAATCGCGGCATCCAGGTGCTTCTGCGCCAACGCTTTATCTGCGGCGGACGGGCGTCCGGACGGATTCTGCGAGAGGAGCGTGGCGCCGAGAAGCCGGTCGATATCGCCCAGCAGGCGGTGCGGCAGCGGCGAGGCAGGCTGCCACCACGCGGCCCATTGCGCCGTGGCCCGCACTTCATTGATATCGCGCTGCCGAGACTGCGTAAGTGCCTGCAGTTGTTCAGGTTTTAGAGCACTGAATTGCGTACGCGCTTGGACAAGAAGCCAGGCGCTCACGGTCGAACCAACGGTCGAAACGCAAAAGCCCAGGGCCGCCAGCGCCACGCCGAGGGCGGCGCAACGGAGCGTCCACTTCGCGACAGGCTTCCAGTAAAGGGCAACACGTTCGCCCTCCGCCACTTGCACTGGTTTTGGGACGAGCGCCAGACCGGAGAGGGCCATTACCGCCACCAACATACCGGGTTGCGCCGCCGCCGTGCCAGGCAGATATCCGCCGCCGATAAGCAGCGCCCAGCCGCACAGCGCCGGCAGGATCAACCCAATCGATTCATAGGCCACATCCTCCTTACTTGTGACGACTTCTGACGACTCGCCTGAGCGGCCGCGCTGTTGCAGGCTGGTCAGTGCGTCCTCCAGGCGAGTAGCAAGGGCGCCGACGAAAACCCACGCGACAGCGACGACAAGGACAAGGCCGATAACCCCATAAGCCGCAAGAAATTGCGCGTACGATGCCGCCACGCCGCCCGCACCCGTGCCCGCGGTAAAATCCGTGCGCATCAGGCCGGGGCCAACGCCGAAGACGGGGGACTCCAGCCAGTAACCCAGCGTAAACAGCGCGCTGTCAGAGCTTTGAGGCGCAACGGAACCTGCGGGAACGCCCATCAGCAGCGTTGCCAACCACACAACAATACCAAACGCTAACCCTCCTAACATCAGCCACTTGCGTAAAGCTTCCTCACGCCCGACAGGCAAGATGCTGGTAGCCCGGGCGGTTGCCCAGGCAAAGGAGAGCGACGCAGCGAGTGCCGCCCAGCCAAACGCGGGCCGCGCCTCAGCCGTGGTTGCCGCGCCATACAAGGCGGCGGCGACGAAAAGGGCTGCGGCAGCGGCAAAGTTCAACCCCAGCATCTCCTTGCCCTGCAACGCCTTACCACCCGCGGGCGGCACGGCAAACGCCAGGCAGGCCACGGCCCCCAGCAGGCCAAACGCCGCCACTCGCCCCCAGGGGGATGCGCCGGCCCCGAAGCCGGGAATCCAACCCGCATCCCCGCCTGCCACGCTGCGGGTAGCCTCGTTACCAAACCAGTGCCATACAACACTTTGCGCCAACACGATACCCATCGCCAGCGCTGCCATCGCAACCGCGGCAGGCGCGTCCACGCCTTTGCGAACGAGATTGCCATAACGGCACGAGACGTAGGCGACCGCGCCGGCCAGCACGGGCCACAGATCGAGCATCGCGCCATATTCGCCAGGCGCAAACATATGGCGTGCAACGCTATACGCCAACAGCAGAGCCAGATAAACGTCCGGCGCATCCCCCACGCTTCGCGGCACAAGGGGTGTGAGCACGGCCAGACGCATGGCCTGCCAGGCCAGCACAGCCCAGGCAACGCAAAACGTTATGGCCCAGCCGATTAGGCTGCCGCTCCCGCTTAAAACGACAAACGCCACCGTACCCGCCAATGCTACCCGCGTGCCGAAACCGGCTGGCGTGGGTGCGATTGTGTCGCGGGCCATGGTGGCGATGGAGTCGCGCCAATCGGCGCCGGCGCAGCCGCTGGGCTGCGTTCGCTTGCTTACTTCTTCTCGCGATGCACCGTGTGGCGGCGCAGGGAGGGATTGTACTTCTTCACTTCAAGGCGCCCCTGCTGGAGCTTCTTGTTCTTCGTCGTGAAATAGCGAGAGGGGGATTTACCCTCTTTGGCGGCTTCGGTGCATTCCAGAATAACTTGTTCGCGCATGGCAGTTTTACCTTTCCTGAGAAAATGGGATGGAACGAGCGAGTAAAGCGGAAGTGCCCAACCCTGTCAAGCAGCTAATTGCAGAAATGTACGATAACAGCACGATCTCCTCGCACTTTGTTGTTCCCCACCCGGCACGCCGCACCTACTCACTCACGGAGATGTACCGGTCGTCCGGATCTTCCTCCCCTTCATTTTCGTCCACGTTGGCGAAGGGAAACACGGCGGTAATCTGCTCTATCACCCTTTCGCTCAGGTAGTTATGGTGCAGATCCAGCGCACGCAGGCTATGGCCCAGCCTGGACTTCGGGCCCACCAGCGCCATGCCGCCCACATCGCCCAGCGTGCCCATACTCAGCTTCAGCCCCTCCAGCTGCGGCGCAATTGCGCTCTCGGCCACCGCCTTCGCCACCTCGTCCTGATACTCGCAATTGCACAGCCCCAGCCGGCGCAGGCGCGGAAAGCGGGCCGGATCGAGCAGCGGCAGCAGATCCGCCAGAGTGTGATCGGCGCCATATCCATCGCTGCCCAGCCAGATTTCCAGCTCCTCCAGCATCGGCAGCCGGCTGGCCGTAATCTGCTCGATAATCGTGCGCTCCAGCCCGCCGCTCTCCACCGTTAGCGAGCGTAAAGTGCTGTGGCGCAACGCTCCAAGCGAGAGCCCGCTGCTGCCGCGCACGCGAAAAGTCTCCAGCAACGGAAACGCGTTAAGCAGCGGCGAGATGTCCGAATTCTGGATCCACGAGATCTCGTTTTCCTCGCTGGTAATATCCCCAAAAAACAGGCCGCGCAGGCGGGGCAACCGCGGCGCGTACTCCACCAGCAGCGCCACGGCGCGGGCGCTGTCCCCGTCCCAGTCTTCGTCCAGCCAGGAGCCCACGACGACGCCGGGCGCGAGCGCGGCATCCGGGTGCTCCGCCCACTGGCGAAAGATTTGCTCGTATGAGATCTCGCTGCCGTACCGCTCGGAGGCCACTCTATAAACAGTGCCCTCGAAATCCAGAGCCTGGCGCTTCTCCAGGCACTCCAGGTAATCCTTGACGGGAAATCCCATCCACCGCTCCGCATGCGCACTCACGGTCATAGTCGCACGATGAGAGCGCGAATTGTGGCGCGAGTCAAGCAAGCGCGGCAGCCTGCGCGAAAATGATCGCGAAGATTGTCGCAAAAATTTCAAAGAATTCATCTTCTCCTTGCCGTACACTTAGCGTAAGCTCCAGTCTTTTTCCCCCGCGAGAATCCCCTCCTTCGCTCTCCTCACACCATGCCCCCCGCCAACGCAGTTGAAATTCGCGGCCTGACCAAGCGCTACCGCCTGCCGTGGAAACGCAAGGTGCTGGTGGCCCTCAGCCCGTTGGACCTCGACATCCGCGCCGGCGAGGTGTTCGGCCTGCTCGGCCCCAACGGCTGCGGCAAAAGCACCACCATGAAGCTGCTGCTGGGCCTGATCAAGCCCACCGCCGGCGAGGCCCGCATTTTTGGCGAAAAAGTGCCCAGCCTGCAAAGCCGACGCCGCATGGGCTTTTTGCCGGAGAACCCCTACTTCTACAAGTTCCTGAACGGCGACGAAACGCTGCGCTTTTACGGCAAGCTCAGCGGCCTGGGCGGCAAAGCGCTGGATAAACGCATCGACGAACTCATCCACCTGGTGGGCCTGGAAAACGGCCGGGACCGCCCGCTCAGCGCCTACTCCAAAGGCATGCTCCAGCGCATTGGCCTTGCCCAGGCGCTGCTGCACGATCCCGACCTGCTGCTGCTGGACGAGCCGACCGCCGGCGTCGACCCCATGGGCTCGCGCGACATACGCGATATGATTTTGCGGCTGCGCGGCATGGGCAAAACGGTCATTTTCTCCTCGCATCTGCTGGAGCAGGTGGAGGAAGTGGCGGACCGCGTCGCCATCTTCCACCTGGGCATCAAGCTGATGGAAGGCACTCTGGACGAGCTACTTATCGATCGCGACCGCACACAGATCACCGCCGCCGGCCTGCCCTCCGATGCCGCCGGGCGTGCCAGGACGGAAGAAGCACTGCGTTCGCAAGGTGCT
Source organism: Verrucomicrobia bacterium LW23 (assembly GCA_003054695.1). Classification (GTDB taxonomy): domain Bacteria; phylum Verrucomicrobiota; class Verrucomicrobiia; order Methylacidiphilales; family UBA1321; genus LW23. Next base: position 38,531 of record QAZA01000053.1, on the reverse strand, counting down.
ACGTCCGTAGAGTTTACGAGCTCGCGCCGATCGCTGGAAAGCCTGTTTATGGATGTCATTGCCAAACGCAAGGCCGAGGCCCGGGCCGAGGATGCGCGCGTAGCAGCAGCAGCCACGGAAGCTAACAGCAGAACCTCTGCCGGAGACACGAAATGATGGAGAGTGTGCAACGTATTTTTGCCCTTGCGCGCATTACTCTTCTGGAGGCCATGCGGCAGAAGGTGTTGAATATCCTTATCCTGTTTGCAGTTATAGCTGTAGGCACGTCTCTCTACTTCTCAACGCTAAAGAGTGATGAGCAGATCAAGTTCCTCCTCGATTTCTGCTTTGGTGCGATGACGGTATTTGGCTTGTTTATCGCTCTTATCAGCACCGCCTACATGATTCCCAATGAGCTGGAGAATCGCACGATCTATACTATTCTGGCCAAGCCCGTGCGGCGGTCGGAATTTATTGTTGGCAAGTATCTGGGCGTGGTAGCGCTGCTTGGCGTTGTTACGTTGCTCATGTCGATTGTCTTTTTGATAGTACTGAATGTACAGGCCCAGATTAACATCGCAAGCTACACCCAGCTTGTTGAGCAGGAAGGTGTTCCCGAGCTGGACAAGAGGCAGCTTATCACCACAAACACAAATACCGTCCTTGCCCAGGCCCAGGATCCCATGATCCTTCAGGGCATCCTGCTCGTTTATGCCCGTTTGTGCATAGTTGCGGCAATGGCCATGGTGATCTCCACCATTACTACTTCGGCCATCTTTACGGTATGCACTACATTTATGTTCTATGTCATCGGCCATATGCAAGGCTACGCGCGCGATGTGGTGATGGATCCCACAGAACAGTACGGGCCCATACAAAAAGCGCTGCTGAGCTGTATCGCCGCGCTTATCCCCAACATGCGTTCCTTCAGTGCTATTGATGAAATGGTACTAGGCACCAAAGTGACATGGGATATGACCTTCGGGCTTCTCGGCTACTCGGCTTTCTATATTACTTGTGCTATTGCTCTGGCCTCCCTTTTATTCTCCGAGCGCGAGTTATAAGCAACCTCTTTTCATGCGCCCCGCCCACGATATCGACGTCGAGAACGAGCTGCCTGAGGACATTGCGGCAGCCGCCGACGAGTCGCGCTGGATATCCCGGTGGGACGGCCCGTGGCATACCCGTCCGTCGCTGCGTATCCTGTTGCTGCTCATCGTGTTCTGCGTCCCCAAGCTACTGATGGAGACGGCGATAGACGCCAGCCAGCGCGCCGCCGGCTTTCACTCGATCACCCACATCTCCAGCGACTTACGCAGTCGGCTGACGCAGGACACACTTATCTCCATCCTGGCCGGCCTGCGCGGCGTGGTGGCGGACTACTATTGGCGCGATGTAACCGAAAGTTTTATGCGCGAGGACTGGAGCCGCATGCGCTCCAGCATCCAGCTCACCACCATGCTGCAGCCCAACTCCCCCATCTTTTGGGGCATGGGCGGCTGGCACATGGCCTACAATGTGGCCATCGCCAAACGCAACGATAAGCGCGAACCCAGTCTGGCCCGGCGCATCGCCATCGAGCGCTACTGGGTGGAGGAAGGCGAAAAGCTGATGCGCAACGGCCTGGAGATTAACCCGGAAAGCGTAGACCTGCACATCCAGCTGGCGCAGTTGCACTTACAAAGGCTGAAAGACCCCGTGACCGCGGCAAAACTTTACGAGCAGGCTTCGCTGCTCCCCGGCGCGCAACCCTTTAATTCCCGCCTGCCCGGCTTTATTTTGCGCCGCGCCGGCCGTGAGCAAGAGGCGCTGGACTACTGGCGCCGCCTCTGGGCCCGCCACCGCACCCATACCGACAAGGACATGGACTGGCCACGCATCCTTCGCGAAATTCGAGCCCTCGAATCCAAACTGAACGTGCCGATAGCGGAACGTATCCGCGAATAACCATCCCCGCTCGCCCACCGCGTAAACCCTTGCAAATGCGCCCTTGCGGAAAAATGAGGCATCTGGAAATCATTTTCTTGAATACATCGCCAGCACGCAACAATCTATCTCGCCAAAACATCCCGCCGCTTCTACGGTTCTCGGACCAGAGCGCTGCGGCCTGACGCATCACGACCCAAGGCGCGGAGCACGATCCCCCGCCCGCGCCGCGCGAAAATCGGCACGAATTTTATCGCCACACAATAGCCGCTGACCTAAACTTTTAAGCAATACAAGGTTGTAAGGATGAGATTTGGAATCTTTGCCGACGTTCACAGTAATCTGGAAGCCCTGGAGGCCGTTCTGGAAGACATGCAGGCTCAGGGTGTCACCAACACGGTGTGCCTGGGCGACATTGTCGGATACAACGCCAGCCCCCGGGAGTGCCTGGAGATCGTCCGCGCACTTGGATGTCCCATAGTCAAGGGCAATCACGACGAGGAAGCCTCGGAACAGCGTGAGGTGGAACACTTTAACGATCTGGCCCTGGCCAGCATCAAGTACTCCCGCTCGCAACTGACCAAGGAGCACAAGGAGTTCATCCGCGCACTCCCCCTCACCCGCCCCGTAAACTCCTTCACCATCGTCCACTCCACGCTGGACCAGCCTGGCCGCTGGGGCTACGTCTTCTCCTGCCTGGACGCCGAAGCGAGTTTTCAGTACCAAAAAACAAACCTCTGCTTCTTCGGCCACACGCATGTGCCGCACGTCTTCATCCGCGACACCCGCGTGCACGAGTTCTTCTACAAGAAAATAGACCTGCAGCCAGACAAAAAGTACTTCGTTAACGTCGGCAGCGTGGGCCAGCCCCGCGACAACGACTGGCGCTCCGCCTACGTCATCTACGACTCCAGCTCCAACAACATCGAGCTGCGACGAGTCCCCTACGACATCGCCAAAGCGCAAATCAAGATCAAGAACGCCGGCCTGCCCATGCGCCTGGCCGAGCGCCTTGCCAACGCCGTGTAACGCGTTGATAGCAAGAAGCTTCTGATTTCACGCGCACGCCGCACCCGCGGCCCGCGATGTCGCCCAAAGGAGCAACGGCACCACGCCTTGCTCCTTTGTCGTTTCCTCGACAGTTGTCTTTTTTGCGCGCACGCGGCATTATAACCGCTTCGCATTCCCCTTTAACCTAGCCCGCACCTTTATGATTCCCACACCCCGCCAGGAAGTCGAAACCCTTGTCGCCCAGGTTGTTACCCAGCTTTTTGGCGACCGCGCCGTGCCCGGCCCCTACGTTCGCCCCTGCCCGGACACGCGCCACGGCGACTTCCAGACAAACGTGGCGATGGTGCAAGCCAAGAGCGAAAAAGCCAATCCTCGAGACCTGGCCGCCAAAGTCGTCGCCGCGCTTGGGGAGAACGACATTATTGCCGCCCCAGAGATCGCCGGCCCCGGCTTCGTCAATTTTCGGCTCAAAGATAAATACGTGGGCGCCAACGTGTTATCGCGCCTGCACGACACGGAGCGCCTCGGCTGCGGCAAAGCTGCCCAACCCCTTACCCTGGTGCTGGACTACAGCGGCCCCAACGTAGCTAAAGAGTTGCACGTAGGCCACTTACGCAGCACCATCCTCGGCGATGCACTTGCCCGCGTGCAACGATTTCTCGGCCAGAAAGTGATTGCGGACAACCATATTGGCGACTGGGGCACCCAGTTTGGCATCGCCATCCTCGGCTATAAGCAAAGCGGCGATCCCCAATTGCTGGAGCAGGATCCTATTGGCCACCTTGAAGATCTCTACATTCGCACGAGTGAAAAATGCAAAGCCGAGCCCGAACTTCGCGAAGCCGCCAAGGCCGAACTCGTCAAGCTGCAAGCCCTTGACCCCGAAAATGTTGCGCTGTGGAAGCACTTTGTCAAAGCCTCCATTGATGCCATGGAAGAACTCTACCACCGTATGGATGTCCGCTTTGACTATACGCTGGGCGAAAGCTTCTATAATGATATGCTCCCCGGCGTTGTTGCCGAGTTTAAGGATAAAGGAATTGCAAGAAATGATGAAGGAGCCATCCGCATCTTCTTTGATAACATCGAAGCGCTGAAGAACGAACCTCTTGCGATTCAGAAATCCGATGGTGCCTTCCTCTATGCAACAACGGATCTTGCCACTATTGAGTATCGTGTTGATACAATAAATGAGGACAAAAAGTGGAAGGCCGACTCCATCATCTACGTAACTGACGGGCGCCAGCAACTGCATTTCAAGCAGATCTTTGCCGCTGCCCGCATGTGGCGCTATGATGAATCGCGCGTCAGGCTGGAGCACGTCTGGTTTGGCAAGGTGTTGGGCCCCAACAAGAAAGCACTCAGCACCCGCGACGGAGGCACGCTCAAACTCAAGGAACTCCTCGACGAAGCGGAGTCCCGCGCCCAGGCCATTCTCTCCGAAAAGCGCCCCGACCTTTCCGCGGAAGAATCGACCGCGCTGGCAAAAGTCCTTGGCATTGGCGCCGTTAAGTATGCTGATATGGCGCAGAATCGCAACCTCGATTATGTCTTCGACTGGAACAAGCTTCTGGCCTTTGATGGCAACACCGCGCCGTACATCATTAACGCTTATGTACGTACGCAGGCCGTCTTCCGCAAAGCGGGCAGCGAACCCGCGCCCGCGGACCTTTCCGCGGCGCTGCCCGATGGCCTCATCCTCACGGATCCCGCGGAACTTACGCTAGCCAAAAAGCTTATCGATTTCGAAGAATCCGTAAAGCTCGTCGCAGAGGAGAGCCGCCCGCACTACCTGTGCGTGTACCTCTTCGATCTGGCCACGATATTCCATCAGTTCTACGAAGCGTGCCCGATCCTCAAGGGCGACAACCCCGAGGCCGTCCGCCTCTCCCGCCTCGCACTCACGTCCCTGACCGGCCGCACGCTCAAGCTCGGCCTCTCCCTGCTTGGCATCCAGACCGTGGACCGAATGTAGTCGTGGCAACGCCCCCCCATTCCCTTCTCACGCAACATGTTGCGTGAGAAGGAAATCCCGTCAGCGCAGCGCCGCCGTGCTCTCGCGCAGCACCAGGCTCGGCGTCAGCAGCCGCGTCCGCGGCACCCCTGCTTCGTGAGCGACAAAGTCGACCGCCGTCGCGGCAATGTCGGCGATCGGGTGCGCGATTGTGGAGAGCGCAGGGTGGGTGAACGCGCTCGGTTTGTCATTTGCAAAGCCCAGCACGGAGACATCCTCCGGCACACGTATCTTGTTCTGGCTGGACCACTTAAGCGCAGCCCATGCACCCGGGTCATCGAATGCAAAAATGGCAGTGGGCCGCGGCTCGTTCTGCATCAGCGTGTCCATCGCCTTAAATGCCTTCGAGTAGGAGTCCTCCCAGAATTTCGTGCCGCATGGCACCACTTTCCAGCCTTTCAGGCCCCGCGCGCGGCACTCCATTTCGAAATATTCCGCCCGCTGTTGCACGTTCTCGTTATCCTCGGGCTCGTTGAGCAGCAAAGCGATACGCTCGTGGCCCAGCGTCGTCAGATGATCCAGGCCAATGCGCGTAATCGCCTGGTTATCGGTGCCAACGTAGTCCGTGCGCTCGCCGGGTATGCGCGAATCGACCGCTACGACGCGCTTGCCGCCCGCCGTGTACAGTCGGCACAGGTCCGTCGCCAGGTTTGGCGGGGGCGCAATGAGAATAGCGGCGGAGATTTCCGCCTGGTTCCACTCTTCGCCCTCGCGGCTGAGCACATCGCCGCTCTGCCGCGAGTAGAACACCTTGGGGCTGAGCTGGTTAGCGTTGCAGGCCATTACCACCTGGCGCAGCAACTGGCTTAGAAACGACGAGTCCCAATCCGCCACGTGCACGGCCACCTCAAAAAGTCCCTTCCCCTTGCCGCCCACACGTTTACGTACAAAGGTGCCCTTGGCAACGCGGCGTTCCAGCAGGCCTTCGCGCACAAGATCGTACACGGCGCGGCGGACGGTGACCTGGCTGACCTTCAGGTACTCGATGAGCTCTTTTTCCGTGTAGAAGCGCTGGCCGTCATCAAAGTAGTTCTCGATGGCGAACTTAAGGCCGCGATGGACTTTGGCATGCAAAGGAAGCTGTCCATCCCAGGGCCGGGCAATCGCCTGCTCCAGCAGCGCGCGGGAGGGCAAGGTCTCTTCTGTCATCCGGATAGTCTATATTGTTATAACAAAAGATTAAAGTCCTTTTATCCGGGCCGCAACGCATTCTCCGCAAGGGACTTCTCCGCAACCGCCCCCGCTACAACACTTTACGCGCTACGGGGCTCCGCACCCTCCGCGGGCGCGACCACTTTCGGATCGCCGGCAGCGTCCTCACGCACGCGCCGCAAACGCAATTGACCGCACGCGGCGTCGATATCGTGGCCCTTCTCCAGGCGCACGGTGGCCACGGCACCGCCCTCGCGCACGCGCGCCGCAAAAGCGTGGATGCGCTTCATCGACGGCCGCACCCAGTCCATGCCCTCCACCTTATTGTAGGGGATGAGGTTGACCTTGGCGTGGATGCGCGTGGCGTGGCGGGCAAGCATGGCGGCCTGGTCCAGGCCATCATTAACGCCATTAATAAGTATATACTCGAAAGTCATCATCTTCTTCTTGCGGTCCGAGTGGTAGGCGCACGCATCCAGAAGCTCCGCTAATGGGTACTTCTTGTTCACCGGCATAATCCGGTCGCGCACTTCGTCCGTCGCCCCGTGCAGGGACAGCGCCAGGCGAATCTGCCTCGGGTCCTCCGCCAGCTTGCGGATGACGGGGGCAAGCCCTGAAGTGGAGACGGTAATGTGCCGCGCCCCAATGTTTAAACCCTTGGGCGCGTTGATGATATCCATGGCGCGCATCAGGTTCTTGTAATTGGCCAGCGGCTCGCCCATGCCCATAAACACCAGGTTATTGATCTTTTCGCCCGTAACCCGTTCTGTCTCCATAATTTGCGCTACAATCTCGCCAGCGGAGAGATTACGTTTAAAGCCCTCCAGGCCGGACGCGCAAAAACGGCACCCGTAGGCGCAACCCACTTGTGTGGAGATACATAGCGTGAAGCGATCCGCCCGTTCGCCATACAAATCGGGTGACGCCGGGATCAAAACCGACTCCACATAGTCACCGCCACGCAGGCTCCACAGCAACTTGCGCGTGGTATCGCGCGAGCCCTGCACGTGTACCAGGCTAATCGCGCGCAGTTCATAGTTCGTGTCCAGCGTCTCGCGGAGCCCGGCCGGCAAGTCGGTCATCTCTCCAAACGAAGCCGCGCGGCGGGCAAAAATCCACTGGCTGATCTGGTCGCGACGATAGCGCGCGACTCCGTCCAGCTCCCATTCGGCAGAGGTGGAGTCCAGCAAAAGTGGTTTATTGACAAGAGTTTGCACTGGAAAACCGGCTACACTTTAATGAAACAATCGCACCTGACGAGCGCAGGCGGCGCCCTTCTTCCCGAACCTGCTAGTGCTCGAACCCGTTATTATGTATAGAATGCCCCCGGCTTACCAGCAAAAAATTGAACGAGCCTTCTGCTCGCTCTTCCTTGAGGCAGGCACGCTGATACAGCAGGCAGGGAAAATTTGTTTTTAAAGTCTTATTCGTAACATCATACCCATCCAATTGCCAAACAAAAGTTTACACATATGTTGAGTGCATTATTCCTCTGTTGATATATAGTATAAACTATTACTTGATGACATCGATATCTCATACCCGATCCGTAACGTCGGATGCTGTAGGCATTCACTTCTGTTTTAGAATCATCCTTTTACCTAAGTAAATATGTTTAACAGCTACTTTTATTCTTCGACAGTTGCTTTTCCATGCCCTTCTCCTTATAAATCAGCCTCACCTTCCGGTATCCGCCGACTCGCATTGCCTCAACCCGTTGTAAACCGATGACAAGCCTGCCATCCTGCTCTTGTGCGGTACACCGCCTGCGGGGTATTCTGGGCTTGTGCATGGCGTTGGCATTGCTCTTTTTGCCCGGTTGTTCACCTTCTGATTTAACTGATATTAGCGATATTGATATAGCGCATCGTATCGTGGTAAGCGTTCCTGATCAGAAGCTGGCTGTTTATCATGATGGCATACAGATTGCCTTATATGATATCTCCACGTCAAAGTACGGTCTGGGAGACGAGCCTGGCAGTTATAAAACGCCGCTCGGCAAAATGATTATTGCCGAGAAGATTGGCGACGGCTATCCGGAGGGCCAGGTGTTCAAAGGCCGCAAACCCACGCGCGAGGTGCTGCCTGTGGATGCGCCTGGCCGGGACCCGATTGTGACAAGGATTCTCTGGCTGCGCGGCGTGGAAGATATCAACATAAAAGCCTACGACCGTACAATTTACATTCACGGCACTCCTCAGGAGCGGCTGATAGGAAAGCCGGTAAGCTACGGCTGCATCCGTATGCGGTCCCGCGACATTATTGAGTTGTATAATACTGTCGGCCGCGGCGCGGTAGTGGAGGTCGTTCTGCATCACTTGATTGCCCCACCGCTGATGCCTATGCGCACGGCTGCAAATGACGCCGCAACTTTATTATGCCACAGCGGTTAAAGGGTTAGATGCATTCTCGGAAGCGGCCCCGTGTGCTATCCCGGCCATTTATATGGATTGTCGGCTCGCTTTTATGTAGAATCATCGCTACCTTATGCGCGGCACTGCATCCACTCCTTATACCTGGACGGCCGCGCTTTGGCGGGTTGCCATTGCTGTTGCTTTTAATGCTATCATTCTCTGCACAATCCGTGCTGAAGAGGATATTGTTGCGGTTACAACACGTACAACCAGTATTAAGCTGATTATTCCAGGCGGTGGCTCCGCAGTCAAAACGGTGCCTGCCAATACCCGCCTGCCGGTGATTTCCGAAGACGGGGAGACATTGACCGTCCGCGATGCAAGTGGTTTTGAGGGAACAATTTCTGCAAAGGACGTGCGACTGGAACTGGCGATGTCCGGCAGCTCTGGCCAGAGCGGTGCCCAAACGTCGGATGTATCTGTGCAAGATGCTGAAGATAAGGAAGATGCATTGATGGATGATGCAGGCCGCGCGCCCAGCCTGGTGGCCCGGGAAGACGCACCGGTTCCTGCCGCGGGCTCGGTGCCGGAGGAGGCGCCCCGGGTGGAGGTGCGTGCGCCAGAGACATCCCCGCCTTCGGGGTTTGGCGGCTTTGGGCAGACTTCCCCTCCTAAAAGGGAAGTTACTGTTGCTGCGATCAACGAGGCTTTTGGTGCGAAGCTCTTTGCGGATACCAATTTGTGGGATGACTCCGCAAAAGAAGTAGCAAAACGTTTACGGTGGCCCTTGGAATCATCGACCAGCGTGCAAAGCAGTTACCGACTTTATGCAGGGAGTACGGATGAGATACTTGGCGCCCGGCCATACTCTCTCGTTCTTTATGCAAAGAAAGAACAACCCGATATGATATCGATGGTGTTTGCCAACAAAGGCGACTTTGAAGGGTTGGCGGATATGCGAAGCGAGCGCAGGAAAGAGAGAGACGAGCCGATGGACTCTCGTGAAGAGCGCCAGATGCGCAAAGCACATACAAACGCTATTCAAACATTTACGGAAGCCGTCCGCCAGGATGCGCGAACGATTGAACAAAAGCTGACTACATTGCTGGGCCCCCCCGAGCGTAGGGAGTTTGGCACAACGCAGGCGATGCGGGAAATGGTGCTGCGGTGGGACTGGAACTCGCACGCCATTTTGCTGGCGTCGCCGCGGGATGAATACACTGCGGTGCGGGTAATGCGCAGCGAGCTTGCCGACGATAAAGGGCGCAGCAGCGCAATGCCTGGCGCGGAGTTGCGGGACTGGTTGAAGAGCTGCGTCTCCAAGGCGACAAACGGCGATGTGCTGATCCGCGACATCCCGATGGTGGACCAGGGGCCCAAGGGTTTTTGCGCGCCGGCAACATGGGAGAGGTACCTGCGCTATATGAATGTACCTGCCGATATGTATATACTGGCGATGGCGGGCGGCACACAGTTTGGAGGCGGCACGCTTGCGTCTGTGATGCGCAATAATGCTGCTACGCTTGCACGGCAGTACGGGCGGCGGATTGAAAGCGTGGATTCGGATATTGATTTACGCAATATCGATAAGCACATCGACAAGGGCCTTCCTATTTTGTGGACATGTTTTGTTTATGATGATATTGAAAAAGCGATTACCCTGCGCTCTATTGAGAGGTCGCGGGTATCGAACTGGGAGCCTTATCTTGATACGCTTAAGCCTGTACGCCGCGAGGCTACGCGTAAACGTTCGCCGGATCGCGACCGTGCGCACATGCGAATGATTGTGGGCTACAATGCCAAGACGAAGGAGTTGGCGATTTCGGACTCGTGGGGCGAGTGGGCGGAACTGCGGTGGATCACGCTGGAAGAAGCCGCGGCAATTTCGGCGGGCGATCTGACGATTATGCGCTGGTGAGGTGAGGCGCGGAGCCGCGCTGGGAGGGCGCGCGGGAGCATGTATTATGACTCCGCGCGCGCTTGCCTGGATCAGCTGGATGCCAGAATCTTCTCGATCTCCGCAAGTTCCTCGGCGGTAAGCTGATAGGACTCGATGCCCTGGGCATTCTCGTTAAGCTGTGCCGGAGAACTGGCGCCGATGAGCACGCTGGTCACGGTGTCGTGACGCATCAGCCAGTGGATGGCCAGCTGCGCGACGGAGCGCCCACCTTTTTGCGCAAGCTCGTGCAGGGCACGGACTTGTGCAATGCGGGCGTCTGTTAGCTGAATCCATTTGGTGGATTCCGCACCGCGACCGACTCGGGAATCCGCCGGCACACCGTTGAGGTAGCGAGTCGTCAGAAGTCCTTGCGCCAGAGGGGAAAAGACGATGCCGCCGATGCCTTCGTCCTTCAACACGGGCAGTAGCGATGTCTCCGGGCCGCGGTTGAACATGTGCGCGCAAAACTGGTGGATAAGGCAGGGGGTGCCGAGGTCGCGAAGGATGGCGGCAGCGCGGGTGGTTTGCTCCGGGCTGTAGTTGCTCAGGCCAACGTAAAGTGCTTTGCCGGAACGTACTGCGTGAGCCAGCGCGCCCATGGTTTCCTCCAGCGGCGTGGCGGGGTCGGGGCGGTGGCTGTAGAAGATATCGACGTAATCCAGGCCCATACGTTTGAGGCTTTGGTCCAGGCTGGCCAGCAGGTATTTGCGGCTGCCCAGGTCGCCATAGGGGCCGGGCCACATGCGATAACCTGCTTTGGTTGCAATAATTAGCTCGTCGCGGAAGGGGGCGAGGTCGCTGCGCAGCATGCGGCCAAAATTGCTCTCGGCGGTGCCGGGTGGGGGGCCGTAGTTGTTGGCGAGGTCGAAGTGGGTGATGCCAAGGTCGAAAGCGCGCAGGACGGTGCTGCGGCCGGTAGGGTAGAGGTCGACGTCGCCGAAATTTTGCCAAAGGCCGAGGGCCAGCCTGGGGAGGAGGAGACCGCTTTTGCCCGTGCGGGCGTAAGGCATTGTCTCGTAACGGGTTAACAGGGGCGCGTACGCAGGAACGGGCTTCATGACGATGTGCCTCAGGCTAGGCTTTTTTGTGGTGGATTCAACGAAATTCGGGCGGATAGCGGCGGACCGGTTGGAGCGCGAGGCGGGACAGGGGCGGAGGTTTGTGTATGTTGTTATGGCATTCACCTTTAGCTATGTGCGTAGGGGCGGCGCTATCATTGCAATCGGTATTTTTTGCTATCGTTAGCAATTTCGTGGTGCGAAAAGTGGTAGTTATGTTAGAATATTCGGATGAAAGCTCGTCGAAACAGCGAGTCGGATGACGATGGCCCTCTTGGGCCGTCCCGGGACCGGCTTGTCGTTGCGGCAGCTGGGGACGGCTCCGACAGTCTGGTGGAGGGGGACGAGGAGGGGACGTTTGGTCTGTGCGCGTTGTGTCGGCGCATGGAAGTGCTTACGCGGCACCATCTTATACCTAAAAGTCGGCATCGCAAGGCGCGCATGCGGCGGCAGTACTCGCGTCAGGAGATGCGGGAGCGTTTGATGCTGGTGTGTCGACCGTGCCACAACAGTATTCACAGGGCGCTGAGTGAGCAGGAGTTAGCAGAGACCTACAATACACCGGAGCTAATAGCGGCGCATCCGGAGGTGGAGCGATTTACACGGTGGATCAGCCGCAAGCCGTCGGGGTTTGTGCCGCCGTAATACCAGGCATAACTCTTTGCCGGCAAGGAAGTTAGCGAAAGGGCTGGAACGTGGAGCGGAAGCGGTGTAGGGTACAGTTATGGTCGGCCAGGGCATTATCAAAGGCATGGCGGTGACGGCGTCACGGTTTATCCGGACGTTTACGGAGAAAGACGGCCTTGCGACGGTGCAATATCCGGAAGAGCCTGCAACAACAACGCCTTACAGCCGAAATGTGCCGTTTCTGGTGTATGATGCGGGATTGGCCGGGGAGGCTGGCGGGCAGAATGATAATGCGCACACAGATGAACTGAAAATTGCCGGCATGCGCTGCGTGGCCTGTCGCATTTGCGAGAAGGAATGCCCTCCGCAATGCATCCTGATTACTCAGGAGAAAGACGAGAAAGGGAAACTTGAGAAGCGTCCGGCGCGGTTTGAGATCGATATTTCGGTATGCATGGGCTGCCAGATTTGCGTGGAGCTGTGTCCTTTTGACGCCATCAAGATGAACAGCGCGTTCGAGTTCGCCACGGGTGATCGCTTCCGCGGGCTGATACATCGGCGCGAGCAGTTGTTGCACAGCAATGCGTACTTTCACCGCATTCACCCGGAGGAAGCGCAGGCCGTGGACGAGGCGCGTGCGGCGGAGGCTGCCAAGAAGGAGGCTGCGGCGAAGAAGGCGGCGGCTGCAAGCGGGGCAGGTGCGGCGGCCAAGGCAAAGGCTTCAGGCGCAGGGCTTTAACGGCGCAGGGCCTTACGGAGCATTGCGGCTTTGCGACATCGCCGCTATGCCAGGGCCGGGATACTCCCGACGTGACTCCCCTCCCCGGCGCACGGCTCAGTTCCGCTCAATTCTCGGGCCAGGGCATGGCTAAGCCCGTCTCCAGCAAGGTTTTAAGGGAGCTGAGGATGACGGGCCATCCGTTAGAGATGTCCTCCAGCGTCTGGCACTTTTTGGGGAAGGTGTGTGTGAGGGTGAGGCGGCACATTTTGGGGCCATACGGGCGGATGTAGTAGGCCACTTCGGATTCCGGGTCTTTGGAGCCGTGGAAACGGAAGGTGTGCGTGAGGGTAGCTGCCTTGCCTTCCGGGTTATCAGGGGTGCGTAACTCTTTGATTTTTCCGGAGATAGCTACGTTGTCGCCGGTTCCATATGTAATATCGCCACCCGTCTTCAGCTCCAGCTTCAGCACGGGCACCATGTAGTATTTGTTGATGATGTCCGGGGTAGTCAGCGCCTTCCACACGTCCTCTGCGGGTTTGGCGATGTACGCGTGGTAGACGAACTCCTGCTTTTCGGCACTTTCGGGTTGGGCAGCGGGGGCAGGAGAAGGCGCGGGATCGGCGGCTTGCATGGTGTTGATGCAGAAAAGGTAACCGATGAGAAGCAGCGCTGGAACGTGCAGAACATTGCGGCGGAGGGAACCGGTGGGAGCGGCGGCCATGGTTAGGATTAAGGGTAAGTGGAGGGAGTAAATATGTCAAAGTATATTCACGGAATACGTGCGCACTATGATTGTTACCATAGTATACACGCTTGCTGTTAAAGCTCGCAAAGCCCGCGCATTTCGTGCAAAATTCGGAGTTGCTGAGACATCGTGTCGCGCTTAGGTTGATGAACTGGCCAATTTTGCCCGGCTACTTGCTCATTTCCGCCGCACCCGCGGCGCGCTATCCCCGCCCAGCCCCCATTTTCCTCCCTTACGATAGCTTACTTTCCACGTCATGCCCGAACTGAATGCCGCTCTGCCCGCCCTTTTGGTGGTGGAAGACGAGAAAAACACCCGTGACGGCCTTCGCCGTGCGCTGGAGGACAAGTTTGATGTGTATCTCGCCACCGATGTGGAAGCGGCGATGAACGTGCTGGAGACCGAGCCTATTGATGTGTGCCTGAGCGACTTACGACTGGGCGGCGGCGCCAATGGCATGGAGTTGCTGGCCCGCGCGCAAACGCTGCCGCGGCCGCCGGTTTTTCTGATGATGACGGCGTACGGCTCCGAGGCGGTGGCGGTGGAGGCGATGCGGCGCGGTGCGTATCACTATGTCTCTAAACCACTTAACCTGGAGGAGCTGGAGCTGACGCTGCTGCGCGCGGTGCGCTCGCGCCAGGTGGAGGTGGAGAACAGGAAGCTGCGCGAGGAGCTGGACAGCAAGTTTGGCCTGGAAAATCTCATCGGCAACACGCCGGCGATGACGCGGCTGTTTGACTTGATCAAACAAGTGGCCAACACCAGCGTCACGGTGATGATCGAGGGCGAGAGCGGCACGGGCAAGGAGTTGGTAGCCAAGGCGTTACACCAGCTAAGCAGCCGGCGCAACAATCCGTACGTGGCGGTACACTGCGCCGGGCTGGCGCCATCGCTGCTGGAGAGCGAGCTGTTTGGGCACGAACGCGGCGCGTTTACCGGGGCCAATACACGGCGCGTGGGGCGGTTTGAGGAAGCGGGGCACGGCTCCATTTTTCTGGACGAGATTGGGGAGATCGACGCCTCCACACAGGTTAAGCTGCTTAGAGTGTTGGGCGAGAGGTACATCCAGCGGGTGGGCGGCAGTGCCAACATCCCGGTGCATGCGCGCATTATTGCGGCTACCAATAAGGATTTGAAGGAGATGGTGAAGCAGGGGACGTTTCGCGATGATTTGTATTTTCGCCTAAACGTCGTCTCCATCACCATGCCGGTGCTGCGGGAGCGCCGCGACGATATCCCGTTGCTTATCAACGCGTTCCTCAAGGAGTTTGCAAAGCAGAATAACAAGAACATTGCCGGCTTTAGCCAGGAGGCGCTCGACGCCATTTTGCGGTACGAGTGGCCGGGCAATGTGCGCGAGCTGCGCTCCGCCATCGAGGGCGCCGTGGCCCTGGCGCGGACGGACCGCATTGGGCTGAAGGACCTGCCCTTTGCGGTGCAATCACCGCTGGCGGGCGCCATCCAGGTGCCGGGCTTTGGGGGCATTGGGCCGGGGGCGCGCGGCACTTCGTCCGCAGCGGCGGCTGGCCCGGGGATGGGAATGGGCGCGGGATCTGCTTCCGCTGCCGCGACTGCGCCGTCGCAGGATATTGCCGGCGCTGCATCGCAGGGCTATACCGCCCCGCGGCTGGCGGGCGGCGGTACGGCGGGGGCGCTGGTGGTAACGGGTGCGGCGGCCGACGCCCTGGCCGAAGGCGCGCAGGATCTTAACCTGGAGCATATGGAGAAGGCGTTTATTGTGGAGGCGCTGCGTCGCGCCGGCAGCAACCGCACGGAGGCGGCGCGCCTGCTGGGCATCAGCCGCCGCACGCTGCACCGCAAGATTCACGAGCTGCATCTGGAGGACAGCTAGCGTGGCGGGCTCCCTGTTTACGCGCGGCGCGGCCGGGCTGGGCGGCCAGGGCACTGCGCCGGGCAGTTTTGTGCCAATGCCGGCAAGCAAGCGGCTGGCGCCTACGGCCAGCTGCACGATTTTGGTGCCGATACTGGGGGCGATGTTACTGGCCGCGGTCAATTACGATAACAATCTGGTCTACCTTGTCCTCTTTTTTGTGACAAGCATTACCATCGTCTCCGCCGTGCACACGTGGCGGTGCCTGGAGGGGATTGAGCTGTTGCCAGGGTCCACCTGGCCCGTGTTTGCGGGAGATACTCTGCGGCTGACCATACAGGTGCACAACCGGCTCAATCAGGAGGCGCACTCCCTGTGGCTGGAGATCCCCCAGTTTGCCGGGGCGGCGCCGTCCAGCCTGCCGCGGCGCGGCCTTTCTCCATGGCAAAGGTTGTTCCGGCTCCTTTTGCCGTTGCCGCCGTCGGTGCAGGGCGACGAGGAGTCCGAGATGGTGCAGGTGCCGTACATCCCCGCGCGCGGCATGGTAACGGTGGAGTTTCGCACCACGGCGGAGAGGCGCGGGCACGACGCGGTGCTGGGCGTGCGGGTGGCTTCGGAGTTTCCGCTGGGGCTGTTTCGGGTGACGCGGGTGATTCCGCTGCTGCAACCTTATGTGGTGTACCCCGCCGCGCGCGGCGAACTTCCGCCGCCGGAAGTGCTGGCCGACGCGGCCGATCAGGACGACGGGCACCTGCCGGACGGCGACAACTTCAATGGCGTGCGCCTGTTCCGCCCCGGCGACAGCCAGCGGCGCATTGACTGGAAGGCCGTGGCGCGCGGCCGCCCCATGGTGGTAAAGGAGTTTACCGGCGCCGGCACCGGCCGCGTGTGGTTCGACGTGAACCAGCTGACCGGCCTGAGCACCGAGGAGCGCCTGAGCCAGGTAACGCGCTGGATTGTAGACAGCGACGAAGCGGAGTGCCCCTACGGCCTGCGCCTGGGCACCCTGTCCATCGAGCCCGACCTGGGCGAGGACCACCGCCACCGCTGCCTCACCCTGCTGGCCGAGCAACCGCGCGAGATATCGCTGCTGGAGCGCAGCGCGACCGATTTTGCGGGGCGGTAATGGGATGACTTCTCGTGTGCCGAAAAATACGCATCGTTAACCTTCTACCCACCATCTCCGTTTCCGCCCCTTTGTGTCTTCGTGACTTTGTGGTGAAAATCCCCCTCCCCCTCTGCAGTGATGGGAAAAGGGGATTATTTAACCACAAAGTCACGAAGACACAAAGGGGCGGAACGGACCGTTGCGAACGGTAGTTCATACTGAATGGACGCTGGACATCGCTGTTACCTACAGTTTAGCATGCGTTGTAACACGTGTGACTACAACCGCCACATCAGTTCCGGCGCAACCGGCCAGCCCAGGCCCATCCTCACCCGCCGCCCCCTCCTACAGGCGGCGGATCCTGTTGCTGCTGGGTGGAGCGGTGCTGCTGACGGCGACCGTTGGCGCGGGCATCGTCTGGTACCTGCTGGCCACATCGGTCTGCTTTACGTCGAAATGGCCGCATATGGCGTGGAGCCCGGACGGCACGCGGCTGGCGATTGGCAGCGACGATGGCTCGGTAACGGTGCTGGAGTGGAAGGATGGATCGGAGTTTCGCACGCAGCGCCGCTATGTGCCGCCGCCGGAGATCGCCTTTACGTCCGATCACCCGATGGCGTGGAGCCCGGACGGCGCGACGATTGCCATCTGTCATTCCCCGGCCAAAATACTGATGCTGAAGCTGGGCCCGGACGGCGCCGGCACGTTCTCCGTTCCGCCGCAAATCTTTGCTCATCTTGCTCATCAAACAATAGCCAGCGGGCAGAGCGTAGGCGTGGCCCACTACCGATTCGCGCCGGCGGATCCCGAGCTTCGGGAGCGGTTTATGGTACCCGTAGAACCGGTGCCGGTTTGGGACGACTACTGGCCACCTGATCCCTTTGCGCAGGCCTATGCAGCAGCCTGGAGTAGCACCGGGCGCCTCGCCATCGCCACCGACGGCCAGATTGCCATTTGCGACGCTGCGACGGGAAAAATAGCGCGGATGTCTGTTCAACTAAATTCCTTCTGGGGAATGCGTGGCGCCCGTCCCACCTTCAGATGGGATCCCGCAGGCCAACGGGTGCTCGTCACCAGCGACGGCTATACTTCCGTGATCGATGCCGACTCGGGCATCGTCCTGTATAAATCGCTGAACCCTCGAAAAGCGGTCCACGGCGTTCCTTCCGACTTTGGCAACGATTTCTGGCAATGGGCGCCGGACGGAAGCCTGGTTCGCGCCATGAAGTCCATAGACGAAAGTAAGCCAGAGCTTACGCTGCAGCGCCTGCCACTGCCGGCGGGGAGTGAGAAAGAGACCATATCCGTGCTCTCCAGTTTAAATGCGAAGTACCGCAACGCAGGGCCGCTGAGTGTTTCGACCGACGGGCGCCACATCGCCACCGGCATTATGTCCACGCGCGTTACGGCCTGGGCGCTTTCGCAGAAGTACCCAGCCGTGGCAACGGCAACCCCGGTTGCCACCCGCCATATCCACCCCGAAATTGACTGGGACTCCCCCCTGCCCTTGGGCGGCATTTATCCGACTTGCGGCCATATTTTGCCCGACCCCACCGGCACAAAGCTGGCAGTTCCGTTCTGGATCATGCAGGAATCTCCGACGTCCAGGCGCTCCAGCCTTGAGTATGGGTTTGTGCGTGTTATCAGGATTCGCTGAGCGCGGCCAAAGTAGGAGGTGTATTCCGAGTGCTAGAGCACATAAAGAGAAGGTGTAATCAGTTTCCCCTTCCGACCTTTGTGTCTTCGTGTCTTTGTGGTGAATAAATCCCCTGTACCCGGCGATTGGAGCAAGTGCGGGGAATATCAACCACAAAGACACGAAGACACAACGGTCGGAAGCAGAGGGGCCATCATGCCCCAAGTGTTGTATCCATCCTTACTTAACCCGCTAGCTGCCTCAAAGCTTCCACTGTGGACAAATCCTCTCGCCCGGGCTATGCTAACGCCATGGACATCTCTCCGGTACATGTTGAGTTTGATCTGCCTGGCGAGGTATTCAACGCGCTTGAGTCGATCGCAAGCAAGCGGAACCTGCGCGTTCACGAGTTTGTCAGGGAGATGTGTACGCATGCTATTGCTGAGGGCGAGGATTGCCCTCAACCAGATGGGCAGGCGCCAGTAAGGTCACCCCTTCCTGTTTTCCCGTTTCTGGCGGATAAGAAACTTCGCCCGCTAACCAATGCCGAACTTCAGGAGATTCTGCTGCAGGAGGAAGTTGAAAACGCTTTGCGATTCAGCTGAATGAAAGTTCGCTTTCCCTACCCATCTTTCACGTGTGCGACTGCGATTTGCTGGACATCAATCTCTGGATAGCCCTTTCCATCCCGACCCACGTCCATCATCGCTCTGCGGAAATCTACTGGAATTCGCTCCGCGCACCTGAGATTGCGTTTTGCAGCGTAACCATGCTCGGGATGTTGCGGCTGCTCTCCAATCCTCGCATTGTGGTGGGTTCACCGTTGACTCCTGAGGAAGCGTGGTCGATCTATTCGGGGTTTGCCCAGCTTCCGGAAGCCAGGTTTTTGCACGACAACCCCGCCGTACTGGCTCTGCTTCGCCTCTTTCACCAGGCCACCCCTATCTCTCAGCACAAATGGACAGACGCGTGGATTGCCGCCCACGCCCATTGCGCCGGCGCGCGGGTTGTCTCGTTTGACTCGGACTTCACGGCGTTTCCGGGCCTTCGCTTTCGGCATCTCACGTAGCGGGGCGCCTTTGCGCGCGCCCCACGCTTTTCCTTCCCATGCGGCACGTGTCTCCTGTATAATCCGCCCTCCTTTTTGGAAATCCCCCTTCTATCGGACACGCAACGCCTTCTCTATGAACGACAGACATATCGCCCAGATTACCCAGGAACTGAAGCTGCCCGCCACGTCGGTGCTGGCTACCGCCAAGCTGCTGGAGGAGGGCGCGACGGTGCCCTTCATCGCGCGGTATCGCAAGGAGGCGACGGGGATGCTGGACGAAGTGGCGATTACCAACATCCGCGACCGCCTGGCCCAGCTGGCCGAGCTGGATGCACGCCGCGACGCCATCCTTAAATCCCTGGAGGAGCGCAAGCTGCTGACCGACGCGCTGAAGGCCGCCGTGGAGGCCGCCACCACGATGACCGCGCTGGAGGACATCTACCAGCCCTACCGCCCCAAAAAGCGCACGCGCGCCATGATTGCCCGCGAGGCCGGGCTGGAGCCGCTGGCCGATCTCCTCTTTGCGCAATCCGCCGCGCTCGATCCCTCCGCCGAGGCCGCCGCGTTTATCTCCCAGGAAAAGGGCGTGGCGGACGCCGAGGCGGCCCTCTCCGGCGCGCGCGACATCATCGCGGAGCGCATCAGCGACGACAAGGAAGCGCGCGAGCACATCCGCAAGCTGTACACCACAACCGGCATCGCCAAAAGCAAAGTGCTGGCCGGCAAGGAGGCGGAGGCCGCCAAGTTCAAGGACTATTTTGAGTGGAGCGAGCCGATCAGCTCCGCCCCCTCGCACCGCGTGCTGGCCATGCGCCGAGGCGAGAAGGAAGGGTTCCTGACCATGCGCATTACCGCGCCGGAGGAGGACGCCGTGGCCGCGCTCGACACCCTTTTTGTCAAGGAAAACGGCAAGCCCGGCAGCAACGCCGCCGCCGCCCAGGTCAAACTGGCCATCCGCGACGGCTACACGCGCCTGCTCGGCCCCGCCATGGAGACGGAGATGCGCCTGGAGAGCAAAAAGCGCGCGGATACCGAGGCCATCCGCGTGTTTGCGGATAACCTGCGCGAGCTGCTGCTGGCCAGCCCCCTGGGCCAGCGCAACACGCTGGCGATCGATCCGGGCTTCCGCACGGGCTGCAAGCTGGTGGCGCTCGATCGCCAGGGCAAGCTGCTGCATAACGATGTCGTCTACCCCGACCAGGGCGAGCGCCGCCGCGAGGAAGCGGAGAAGAAAGTGCGCGCCTTTGTGGAGCACTTCAAAATCGAGGCGATCGCCATCGGCAACGGCACGGCCAGCCGCGAGACCGACTCGTTTATCCGCTCGCTGAAGCTGCCGCCGAGCATCGCCATTGTGATGGTGAATGAGAGCGGCGCCTCCATCTACAGCGCCAGCGACGTGGCGCGCGAGGAGTTTCCCGACCACGACATTACCGTGCGCGGCGCGGTTTCCATAGGCCGCCGCCTGATGGATCCCCTCGCCGAGCTGGTAAAGCTGGATCCCAAGTCGATCGGCGTAGGCCAGTACCAGCACGATGTGGACCAGAACCAGCTGAAGCAAAGCCTGGACGACGTGGTGATGAGCTGCGTGAACGGCGTGGGCGTGGAGCTGAACACCGCCAGCAAGCAGCTGCTCACCTACGTGTCGGGCCTCGGGCCCTCGCTGGCGGAGAATATCGTGGCCTACCGCAATGAAAAGGGCGCCTTTGCCACGCGCGACGAGCTGAAAAAAGTGCCGCGCCTGGGGCCCAAGGCGTTCCAGCAAGCGGCCGGCTTCCTGCGCATTCGCGATGCAAAGCATCCGCTGGACGCCAGTGCCGTGCACCCGGAGGCGTACCCGATCGTCGACGCCATGGCGCGCGACCTGAACTGCACGGTGGCGGATCTCATCAAGAGCGCGGATCTGCGTAAGAAGATCCAGCTGGACAAGTACGTGACCGCGGAGGCCGGCCTGCCCACTCTGCGGGACATCATGGCCGAGCTGGCCAAGCCCGGCCGCGACCCACGCCAGCAGTTCGAGCTCTTTCAGTTTGCCGAAGGCGTGCACAAGGTGGAGGACCTGAAGCCCGGCATGAAGCTCCCCGGCATCGTTACCAACGTTACGGCGTTTGGCGCGTTTGTGGATATCGGCGTGCACCAGGACGGCCTGGTTCACATCAGCCAGATCTCCGACACGTATGTCAAAAATCCCGCCGACGTGCTGAAGGTGCAGGACAAAGTGCAGGTTACCGTGCTGGAGGTCGACATCCCCCGCCAACGCATCTCGCTGAGCCTGAAGAGCAAGCCCGAGCTGGGCTACCAGCGCGGCGGCGAGCGCCCCGAACGCGGCGTCAGCAGCGGCGGCGGTGGCGGCGCGGCCGGCAAGGGAAGCTTCTCCCGAAGTGGCGGCGCGGGTGGGTCCGCCCCCCGCGGCAGCGACCGCCCCGCGGAGCGCCGCCCCCAGCAACAAACCTCCCTCGCCGGCGACTGGTTCAGCGAGGCGATGAAGAAGGCGAAGAAGTAAGACCCGTCGCCAAGCTTCCCAATCCCCAAGCCCCCTTAGCGGCTTTGTCCCCCTTAGCGTGATAATCTGAATCTCTGAGGGGAGTTTGTCACGCTAAGGGGGACAAAGCCGCTAAGGGGGGAAACAGATGTGCATCGTACAACGCCTTACGCTTTCCCCGCCGCCTCCGCCTTGGCTTTGGCGGCGCGGCCGCTGTGGATCGCCTCCAGCTCGTCGCAGATGTGGCGGACGCTGAGCGGGCCTTCGTAGATGAAGCCGGTGTAGAGCTGCACCAGCGAGGCGCCGTGGTGCAGCTTCTCCTCGGCGTCCTTGCCGGTGAAAATGCCGCCCACGCCGATGATCGGCACCTTGCTGCGCGTGTGGATGTGCAGGTAGCGCACCACCTCGGTGCTGACCTGCCGGAGCGGCGCACCGGAGAGGCCGCCGGTCTCCTTGCTCTTGACGGCCGTTTTGTCGATGGTTGTGTTCGTCGCGATAATGCCCTGGATGCCGCACTCATTCACCGCCTCCACCACCCCGTCCATCTCGGACTGGGTCATGTCGGGCGCGATCTTCACCAGAATCGGCACGCGGCCGGACTTGGCGTTCTCCTCCACCAGCGGGCGCAGCACGGAAATCAGCGCGTCGCGGTGCTGCAGCGCGCGCAGGCCGGGCGTGTTGGGGGAGCTGATGTTGACCGCAATGTAATCCGCGTACATGTGCAGCTTGCGATAGCACGCCAGGTAGTCGTCCGGCGCGTTCTCCAGCGGGGTCGCCTTGCCTTTGCCGATGTTGATGCCGACCGGAATGCTGGGCCACTGCTTCGCCTTTTTCAGCGCCGCCAGGCGCGCGACGATGACATCGGCGCCGTCGTTGGGAAAACCCATGCGGTTAATCATCGCCTTGTCCGCCGGCAGGCGGAAGATGCGCGGCCCGGGGTTACCGGGCTGGGGCAGCGGCGTAATGGTACCAATCTCCATGTAGCCAAAGCCAAGCGCCTCCCAGGCCGGCAGGGCCAGCGCGTTTTTGTCAAAGCCGGCGGCCAGGCCCACGGGGTTGCGAAAGCGCAGGCCGAACACCTCGCGCTCCAGATGCGGATAAACGCCTCGCGCCAAACGGGTTATGGTGTTGGCGGCCCCGCTGCGCAGCAGGGCAATCGCGGCGTGATGCGCCATCTCCGGCGACATGGTAAAGAGCATCGGGCGGACGACGTTCTCGTAGAGGGCGGTAATCATGGAAGGGGATGGAAGCGGCGCGCGGCAATGGCAGGGGGAAGGCGAAGGGCAGAGGGCAAAAGCTCGATCGTGCGCCCCGGTGACTGTAACGCCCCCCGAGCCGGGAGGAAAGCAGAGAGCGCGGTGTGTCGCGGAAAATTCACGTCGTCGCACGCCGATTTTGTCCGGACCGGCTCGTTTCCGTTCTGTCATTTTGTTTTTTTGTTTGATATAGTGCACAACACCCGCATTCCAAGCACACCCCCTCGCTTCCTTCCCTCACTCAACGCCACAACAACATGACTTCGACGACCTTGCAGGATGCCGACACCACCGCCGCGGCCGAGACAACGGCAGCGTCTCCGTTTCGCCAGGTTTCGGACGATCCGCTGATTATCGAGATAAGCAACGGGGCCGGCGTTGCGCAATTTGCGCCGCTGCACGGGGGGCGCCTGATGAGCTGGACCGTGCATGGCACGCCGATCATCCACTGGCCGGACAACGCGGACTGGAGCAACGCTAAAAGCGTGCGCGGCGGCAATCCCCTGCTCTTCCCGTTTATCGCGCGCCACATGCTGGATGGCGAGCTGGGCAAATGGCGCGACACGGACGGAACCGTGCGCCACGTACCCATGCACGGCTTTGCGCGGGAGATGCCCTTTGAGTACGAGTTGGCCAGCAAAGGCGACATCGCCGCGGGAAGCCTTACCAATAGCGAGGCGAGCATTGCCATGAAGCTCACGTCGACCGAGGAGACGCTTAAAGGCTACCCGTTCCCCTTCGTCTTCGAGGCCCGCTACACGTTGCGCGACAACGCTTTGGACGTGGCGCTAACCGTCACCAACACCGGCGGCAAACCCCTGCCCTGCTACGCCGGCCACCACTTCTACTTTGCGCTGCCCGCAGCGGAGCGCCCGCTCTGGCGCCTGGAGCTCCCCGCCGAGCAATGGGGTCGCCAGCGCGAAGACGGCTCGATCGCGCGCATCAATGCCTCCGTGCCGCACGGCTCCGCAGTCTTCTCCATTGCGGACGCCAACCTGATCGACCGCTACCACCTGGGCGGCGATTTCGGCGGCATCGTGCGCCTCTACCGCCCCGGCGCGCTGCCCAGTCCGGACTTTAAAGGCGGTCGCACCGGCTCCTACGTGCAGCTGGATCTGCGCACGCGCGGCGAGGAGATTCCCTGGTACTGCGTCACCACCTGGACGCAGGCGCCCGAGTCGGACTATTACTGCGTGGAGCCCTGGCTGGGCCTGCCCAACGCCATCCACCACGGCGAAGGCCTGCGCTACGTCGCCCCCGGCGCCAGCGAGACGTGTGTGGTGCGGATGAGCGCCTGGTAGCGGAGGCACGCGGCCCCCTCCGTTGCCTCGCTGCGCCAGGCGGGCAGGCCGGCCGACCAGGGCGGCACGCACAGGCGTGGGTTACAACCTTGGCGTTAAAAATCCCCTCGCCATACAATCCAACAGATTTTTAATGCCAAGGACGGAAAGGTCGCCAAGGGGAACCGCGGAACGCCGAAATGTCGACAGCCTCCAGAACTTGAATCGCCCGCCTGGATCTCTCGATCCCGACGTGCAACCCGTGTTTTCCGTGGTTAAACTTCAGTTCTGCGGGGAGTTATTAACCACGGATTGCACGGAGGGGAATGTTCTCCACGATAGTGCAGATTCGACGCTTCCTGAAGCAGGTAAATACAAGTTTGCATGCATGCCCCCGCAGCGGGCACGGCATCCCACGCTTGATTTAAGCGGGCGCAGGCGCTATGCTTTAACAGCATTAAAATCAATAACATCCTGAAATCTGGACTGGAAACGGCTATCAAATCGGGTACGTTGTACTAATTCGTTCCCAATCGTCTCCCAAGGTATTTCAAAGCGATTGCAGGTAAAAATTACAATCATCGACCCATTGGTTCGCCAGCTCGGATAGTAAAAAAGTACGTAACGAGCCCCGTATTTTCCGTAATGCCGGAAAATTTTACTCACTTTTACAGCAACTACTGCCGATCTGTGCCGTATGGAACCCGCAGCTCGCAGCGCCGTACTCTCTCCTCACGCCTCCCTCGCCCTATACGCCCTTCTCCCTATGGTTACGCCCCAGCAGCAAAATGCCGCAGATATCGCCCCGGGCGAGGGAGCCGGCGCCGGTATCCCGATGGACCCGGCCTCGACTGACAGGGTGGAGGGCGGAGAGACTCTGCCTGAGGAGACAGAGCAGCGCGAGATCTCGCTGCTGATCATCGACGACGACGACAACCTGGGAGACTTCCTCGGCCGGCTGCTCGGCCGCGTTGGTTACCGCGTTACCGCCGCGCAAACGGGCGACCACGGGCTGGAGCTGGCGCGCGAAGGCAGCTACGACCTGGCGCTGCTGGACATCGAAATGCCCGATATGTCCGGCTTTGAGGTGTGCCGCCGGCTGAAGCTGATGCCGGGCTGGGACGCCATTCCCGTGCTGATGCTCAGCGGCAACCGAAGCAAGACCGCCAAGGAGCACGGCTTTGCGCTGGGCATTGCGGATTACATCTCCAAGCCGTTCGACATCACCGAGTTACGCGCGCGCATTCAAGTACACCTGCGCAATAAGCTGTGGCACGACCGGATGAACCACGAGAGCCTGGAAGTGCGGCGCGAGGCTCAGGAATCGCTACGGGAAATCCGCGAGCGTTTTATGGCTATGGCCGAGAGCAGCTTCGACCTGATCTGCGAGCTCGACGAGGCAGGCGTCATTACCTTTGCCAGCCCAGCCAGTACGGATATCCTGGGCAAAACGCCGGAGCAACTTGTCGGCACCAAAGCGGCCGCGCTGCTGCCGCTGCAGGAGCAATCCCGCGCGCTGCGCCTGATGAAGGAGACGCTGCAGCAGGACAAAGCCAACCGCTTTCTCTATAAATTTACCCGCCGCGACGGCACCGCCCGCTGGCTGGAAGTCACCGCGCGCTCCTACCCCACCACCTTCGGCATGCACCGCCTCATTCTGGTGGCGCGCGATACGACCGACCGCAAGATCGCCGAGGACGCCCTGCGCCACCAGGCCACGCACGATTTGCTGACCGGCCTGCCCAACCGCCTGCAGTTTATCTCCACACTGGATAAAATGCTGGCCGGCGGTGAGCAATCGGCGCGCGGCACCATGGTGTTCCTAAACCTCGACTACTTTAAGGTCATCAACAATACCATCGGCCACCAGGCGGCGGATCTCGTTCTGGTGAACGTAGTTACGTTGCTGAAGACCACCCTGCGCCCGGGCGAGTTGCTGGCCCGCTTTATCGGCGGCGACGAATTCGCCATCCTGTGGCCCGATACCGTGGGCCAGGACGCCGAGGCGCGCGTGGCAGGCATGCTGCGCCTGCTCGCCTCCCTCAAATGCGGCGGCCCGCAGGATCCGATGCTGCACGTCTCCGCCTGCGCCGGGCTGGTGCCGGTAGCCCCGTACCAAAGCTCGCGCGACATCGTAAGCCACGCCGCCAGTGCGTGTTACAGTGCCAAACGCCGCGGTCGCCTGCAGCAAAGCTGGTACGTGCGCACCGACGACGACCTGGACATGATGACCGACGATGTGCGTTGGTCCACCCGCATGGAGCTGGCGCTGAGCGAGCGGACATTTGTGCTGCACTACCAGCCCATCATGTCGCGCAATGGCACCGTGGCCTTTCACGAGGCGCTGCTACGGTGGCCGGTGGAGGATGGCACGTGGATCAGCCCCGGCTCCTTCATGCCCGTGGCGGAGCGCGTGGGGCTTATCGAGAAGATTGATGAGTACGTGCTGGAGGCGGCCGCCGACGCGCTGCACAATCTGCCCAACCTGGTGCTGAGCATCAACCTCTCCGGTAAATCCGTGCGGCGCAACGATTTGGTGGACGTTATCCGGAAGCTCCTCGCCCCATACGCCTCGCGCGTGATCTTCGAGATCACCGAAACCGCCGCCGTCACCCAACTGGGCCAGGCCCGCGCGCTGATGCAGGCGCTGCAAGCACATGGCTTCCGCTTTGCGCTGGATGATTTCGGCACCGGCTACTCCTCCCTGGCCTACCTGCGCGACTTGCCCGCCAACATGCTGAAGTTTGACGGCAGCTTTGTAAAGGACCTCGCCACCCAGCCCTTTAACCGCGCCCTCCTGCGCAGCCTTACGGAGATAGCCCATCAGCTGGGCCAGGAAACCGTGGCCGAGCACGTCGAAACCGCCGAGCAGTTCGAACTGATCCGCGAGCTGGGCATCGACTACGCCCAGGGCTACTACTTCGGCGGCGCCAAACGCCTGGACGATCACCCCGGCCTCTCCGCCGGCTCCGCTGCGGAAGCCAACAGCGCCCAGTAACCTGGTGCCCTGGTGATTAGAATGTGCTGAACGAAGCAAAATTAACCACCAAGACACAAAGACACCAAGGTTCGGATCGCGGGAAGTCCTGACTCTATCCCATTTCGAACTTGGCTTGAATACAAGAATGCTTACAGCCGGCGCAGGTGGAAGCCGCCGTCCACATTAATCGCATCACCCGTGGAGAACGGGAAGGCGCCGGCCAGCACGGCCTTGACGGCGTAGCCCAGGTCTGCGGGCGTGCCCCAGCGCTTTTGGGGCACAAGGCCGTCTTCAATCAGCTGGTCGTACTTGCCTTTGACACCCGACGTCATGTCAGTCGCCATAATGCCCGGGCGCAGCTCCAGCACCTGGATGCCCTCCGCCGCCAGACGCACCGCCCACAACTGGTTGGCCATGGCCAGGCCCGCCTTGGAGATGCAATACTCGCCCCGGTTGACGGACGCCGTGTTGGCGGAGAGCGACGTGACGAAAATCAGCTTATACCCCGTGGCCAGCGCGCTTTTGCCCGGGTTGGCCAGCCAATGCTTAACGGCGGCCTGGCTAAGGAAGTACGGCCCTTTCAGATTCACCTCCAGCACCTCGTCCCAGATCTCCTCGGTGGCCTCGGTGATGTCTGCGCGCACACGCGGGGCAATGCCGGCGTTGTTAATCAGTGCGTCCAGCCGCCCGCCAAAGGCGTCGATGGTGTTCTGCATCAGCACCTTGCGCGCCTCGCTGTTACCTACGTTGCCACCCACAATCGGGAAAATCTGGCCGTCCACCGTAGCCAGCTTCGAGCACTCCTCCGCCGTCTCGCGAGCGGCCGTGGCGTTATTAGCGTAATGAATAGCAACACTGTACCCGGAGGCAGCAAGCTCCAGCGCAATCCCGCGACCCAGCCCGCGGCTGGACCCGGTAACCAAAACAGCAGGCGGCAATGACGATGACATAAGCCCGCCAGCCAACCACATCCGCCCCCAAAAATCCAGCGTTAGTTAGCGTAACGCTGTTGATGCATCAACATCAACAGGGAGGGCACGCTGTCTAAAGAAAAGGTAAAGCTCGCCCCCTGCAGAAGCAGCCCCCTCTGCCCTTAGCGGCTTTCTCCCCCTTCGGCGTGACAATATCTGAATTTCTGAGGGCAATTTGTCACGCTGAGGGGGACAAAGCCGCTAAGGGCAGAGGGGCTAATGGGAACGTGGGATAGCGGTAAATCGAACTCGCGCCAGCCCACGGAAAAAGGCACGCCGGAGATGATCCAGCGTGCCTTTTGCACTGCTTGCTAATCTTTCTTTGGCAACAGCTTATGCCTTGCCGGCGCCGACCGTGGCTTCTGCCGCCACGCGCAGCGCCTTTGCCGCCGCCACCATGTTCTCCAGGGAGGAACGCACTTCGGGCCAGCCGCGCGTTTTCAGGCCGCAGTCCGGGTTGACCCAGAGGTTGCCGCGGGGGATGACCGCTTCGGCTTTCTTCATCAGGTTCACCATCTCCTCCACCGCGGGCACGCGGGGGCTGTGGATGTCGTAGACGCCCGGCCCGATCTCGTTCGGGTAACGGAAGTCCACAAAGGCCTCCAGCAGCTCCATGTTGCTACGGCTTGTCTCGATGGTGATGACGTCCGCGTCCAGGTCCGCAATGGCCGCGATAATGTCGTTGAACTCCGAGTAGCACATGTGCGTGTGAATCTGCGTCTCGTCGCGCACGCCGCTGGCGCTGATGCGAAACGCCTTCACCGCCCAGTCCAGGTACGCGGGCCAGTCGCTCTTGCGCAGCGGCAGGCCCTCGCGCACGGCCGGCTCGTCAATCTGGATGGCCGCGATGCCGGCCGCCTCCAGATCCACCACTTCGTCGCGAATGGCCAGGCCGATCTGCGTCGCCGTAACCGAGCGCGGCTGGTCGTTGCGCACAAAGCTCCACTGCAGGATGGTAACCGGCCCGGTCAGCATCCCCTTCATGGGGCGCGCCGTCAGCGATTGCGCGTACTGCGACCACTCCACCGTCATCGGCGCGGGCCGGCTCACGTCGCCAAAGATGACCGGCGGCTTGACGTAGCGCGAGCCATAGCTTTGCACCCAGCCGTTAGCCGTAAAGGCGAAGCCGCTCAGCTGCTCGCCAAAGTACTCCACCATGTCGTTACGCTCAAACTCGCCGTGCACGGGCATGTCGATGCCGATCTCGTCCTGGTACTTCACCGTCGCGGCAATCTCCGCCTTCAGAAACTCGTTGTACTGCGCTTCGGTCAGCTCCCCCTTCTTCCAGCGCGCGCGGGCGGACCGCACCTCGTTGGTCTGCGGGAATGAGCCGATCGTCGTGGTGGGGAAGAGCGGGAGTTTCAGCTTCTGGCGTTGCACCATTTGGCGCGCCGCAAAGGCGCGGGGGCGGTCGAAGTCGCTCTCCTTAATCGCCGCAACGCGCACCTTTACGGCCGGGTTGTGGATGCGCGTGCTGGTGCGGCGCGAGGCATTGGCGCGGCGATTGGCCTGCAGCGCGGCGGCCTCCGGGCTACCGGAGAGGGCGCCCTCGGTCAGGCCGCGCAGGGTCGCCACCTCGGCCAGCTTTTCCTCCGCAAACGCCAGCCAGCTCTTCAGCTCGGCGTCCAGCTTGGGCTCATTAGCCAGGGTAATGGGGCTGTGCATCAGCGAGGAGCCGGAGGCGACCCACAGACGGCCCGCCCCCAGGGCGTCCTTGGCGCGGGTGAGGATGGCCAAGCTCGCGTCAAAGTCGTTCTTCCAGATGTTGCGGCCGTCCACCACGCCCAGCGAGAGGATCTTGTTGGCGGGCATGCGGGCCAGCACGTCGTCCACCTCCTCGGCGGCGCGCGTGGCATCCACGTGCAGCGCGTGCACGGGCAGGCTGGTAAACAGCGGCAGATTCTCGCGCAGCGGGCCAAAGTAGGTGGCCACCAGCAGACGCAGCTTCGCTGCCGGGGCGCCATCGGCGTCCTTGCTATAGCCGGACGCAACCGGCGCCGCCACGGCGCGGGAGATGCGGGAATAAGCGCTCAGCAACGCATCCTTTTGGCGCGCAGAGAGATCCAGCGCAAACACCGGCTCGTCCATCTGCACCCACTCCGCCCCGGCCGCCGCCAGCCGCTTCAGCACGTCGATATACACGTCGACCAGGGAATCCAGCAGCGTAAAGACATCAAAGTCCGGGTGGGCCGTGTCCTGCAACTTGCCGAGCGAAAGATACGTCACCGGCCCGATAAGCACCGGCTTGGCGTTAATGCCCTGCGCGCGCGCCTCCAGAAACTCGTCCACCACCTTGGTGCTGGAGAGCGAAAACGTGGTGTCCTTGCGAAACTCCGGCACAATATAGTGGTAGTTCGTGTCGAACCACTTCGTCATCTCGCTGGCAAACGTGGAGACCGCGCAACCCGCGCACTCCTGCCCGGGCTCGTGCTGATGCGCCTCCGCCCCGGCCGCGATGCGGCCGCGCGCGACGAGGAACATGGTGTCCTCCGAAACCGTACCGCCCTTCCAGCCAAAGCGCGGGGGTATGTTGCCCACCATGCAGCTGATGTCCAGCATCTGGTCGTAGTAGCTGAAATCGTTGCACGGGATCAGATCGATCCCGGCGGCCTTTTGGCGCGCCCAATTGGTGGCGCGCAGCGTGCGCCCCGTGGCAAGTAGCTCATTCAGAGGAATTTGGCCCTTCCAGTAAGCTTCGGTCGCCTTCTTCAGCTCGCGCTTCTCGCCAATGCGGGGGAAGCCGAGCACATGCGTTTTAATCGTGTGCGTCGCGGAAGCGGACGCCGGTGCGTTTTCAGTCATCCCAACACGATGCGCCGCCTCCGCACTTTCGCATAACGCATAGTTTTGATGCTGAGTATTCGAAATTTGAATGAAGGCGTCGGCGCGCTACAGGCACGAAAGCCCGCAAATCAGCTCTCCGACAACCTCAACGAGGTTGCATATCCTAGCCCAGGGTTCCGCGAGCAAAGCGAGTGAACCCTGGGTAGCGCCCCCTTTCCGACCAACCCCAACGGGGTTGTATCCCGTTGCCTTGCAAAAGCATCCAACTATTTCCCGGACGCGTCGGCAGGCGTCTGCGGCACCACAAACTGGAACCACTGCGACGGATTGGCCACAATGTACGGTACCAGCCAGTCCGCCACCTGCAGCGTCGCGGCGTCCAGCACAGAGGCATCACGGGCGCCGGCGGCGGGGACGGGGATGGGGGGCGACGCGGCCAGTGCGTGCGTGCCGTCGGGCCGGCGTACGCAGGCGGTGGCGATGAGCGGGCAACCGGCCAGCGCCGCAAGCATCGCCGGGCCGGTGGAGAACGGGACGGCGCCGCCCGGAAAAGGAACGGCGACCGTGCGGCCGGCGTCGCGCGGGCGATCGATAAGCACGGCAATGAATTTTCCTTCGCGCAAATGCTTCATAAGTTGCACATACACAAAGGCATCCGATCCAAGCTCCACGGTCTCCACGCCCCAGCGGGCGCGATAGGCGGCGCGCCATTCGGTCAGTTCCGGGCTCGGCTCGGGCAGCGTCAGCGCCGCGACGCGAAAGCCGAACTCGTGCATCATAAGCCCGCCTAATTCGAAAAGGCCCAGGTGGCCGGTGACAAGGATGGCCCCCCTCCCCGCCTTGTGCGCCGCCTCCAGGTGCTCATAACCCTCACGCTGCGAGATGGTTGCGAGCGATGCGGCGCGCGGGCGCACGCCCATCGCAAAGTAGTCCGCCAAGGCCATGCCAAACTGTCGGTACGTTTGCCGGGCTGCGCGTCTAAGCTCCGCCGGATCGGGCCGGGGAGAGGGCGAGAGCAGCGCAAGATTCTGCGTCACCCGCTCTGTGCAGTCGGGCCGAAGCGCCGCGTAGCTCCATCCGCAAGTACCTGCCATCCAACGCAATACGGGGAGAGGAAGCCATGTGGCGAGGGCGCTGCCCAGCTGAAAAAGCGAGGCGCGATACATGGAGCGCGAGTAGTGCGGTTGGCCCTCCACTGAGCCCGACGGAGCCGGGCGCACCAGCGAGCCGTACAGGATGGGCACGAGCACAAGGGCCGTCGCAACAGCCGCGGCGATGCCGAGGTCCATCACAAAACCGAGGTTTTGCAGGGCGGGCTGGTTGCCGGCAATCGGCGCACCAAACCCGATGGTCGTCGTAATCCCCGTAAGCAGCACGGGCACAGCGAGATGCCGATAGGCCTGGCGAACAGATCCGCCGCTGTGGTGCAGCTCCAAAACAAAGTGCAGGGAATAATCGATAACAAGCCCGACGAGCAACGGAATGGCGAGCAACGACATGAGGCTGAGCGAGTTACGGAAGAGCAAAAGCAACGCTCCCAGCATCGCCAGCGCGCCGGCCAGGGCCATAAGGTTAATCGCGACAAGCACCCAGGAGCGATGCGCAATCCAGCACAAGATCACAATAGCGCCGAGCATGAAGACGCTCAGTCGCGAGACATCGCGCAACGCCGCGGCGCTGAGGTCGCGCTTGAGGAGGCCCCACGAGACGGGCAGCACAGATGCCGACGCAACAGACTGGCTGTCAGCGGTTTGCATGGCGTGCATGACGGAAATCGGCGCCAGTGCGTAGTGCGTGCCATCCGGCGCGGGAGAGGTGAGAGATGCCACCGCGGAGCGCATCTGGCCAAAGGGATCTCCTCCCACCCCCGATTTGATGGACTCCGCCCGCCACTGGTCGATGATCTCCAGTACGCCGCGCGTTGTTGCGATGAACACGGGCTCAAAACCCGCCTTATCCATCTCCGCCGCAAACAGTTGCGCGGAAAGTACAGGCCACGTTTCGACGTTCAGCTTCTCGTCGCCGGAGCCGGGGAGAAGCAGCATAAGCCCGAGCGATGGCGGAATCGCACCCTCGACAAACTGTTGCTTCGCAAGATCTTGCGCCAGGGCGGCGCGAATCTGCTCCCACGAGCCGCGAATGATCGCGCCCTCAGCGTCGGTTGCGTTGCGGCCGTTGTCACTCGCCACAAGCCGCTGCGCCTGAAGGGCCTCGCTGTGCGATGGCTCCAGGCGATCCAGAGCTGGGTTGAAGAAGCGGTACTCCATCCACCACGGCGCTGATGCCACGGCCAGCCCCACGGCGGCCAGGGCGCACCAGCGCAGCACGGCGGAGTGGCGCTCCAGGGCGGCGCCGGCGGCGGCGCTTACCGGGTCGATCCAGCGCGGCGCCACGGGGCACGAGCGCCCGAGCACATCGCCCAGCCATGTGGTGGCAAAATACGCAATCGTAAGCAGGCCGGCGGCAATAAGCACCGCTAATTGCTGAAAACCGGGGAAGCTGGAGAACCAGAGCACGCCGAACGACGCCGCTGTGGTAACCGCGCTAAGCCAGATGGCGCGCCTCAGCGCCCGCCACGATTGCTCCGTGCGTAAACCCATGGCGTGCAAGTGGTAAACCAGGATGCAGTAGTCCATCCCCACGCCCAGAATGATGCACGCAAACGCCATGCTCAGCACATTAAGCTCGCCAAAAATGAGGCGCGCCGCGATACCGCCGGCCAGAAGCGACAGCGCAATGAAAAGGAGGATCCACGCCAGCGGCGCGACGGAACGGTAAAATGCGTAAAACACTAAGGCCACGAGAGTTGTAGCGAGCGCGATCATCACCTGCATGTCGGCGCGCATTTGCGTGGAAATCTCCGCCACAAACGCGGGTCGACCCGTCAGCAAAATGCGCGGCAACACGCGCCCGGCGGGAGAGCTATGTTGCTGGTACGCAGCAAGTTCCGACTCCGCGGCCTTACGCACGGCCGCCACAAGTTCCGCGCACGCCTCAAAGCCCTGCGGCGCGGTGTGGGTGCGAATCACCAGGGCCGGCACGTGCCGTTGGTTGCCCGGCGCCGGCGCGGCCGTGCTGCCGTGGGCGGCCTCCGACGCGTCGCCGAATGCAATGGCGCGGGCGATGAGCGCTGCCTCCAGGCGCTCCAGCGCCGGGCGCGCGGAGGGGGGGACAGAGGCCAGGGCTATATCTTTTAACCCCATCGGATCCACCTGCAGCAGAAGCAGTTGCGCGGCATCCGGTGCACCGGCAAGCTCCCCGGTCATCTCCTCGCCCCGGGCCGCAAGCGCCTCGGGCGTCAGCTTGGCGACAAGCTTCTGGAAGTCCCTGTGCGGCGAATTAATCAGCACCCACGCGGCCAGCATTTGCGCCGTATGGGCATTGAGGACTCCGCCGCCGGGCATCTCCATACCGGCGAGGCCGGGTCGCACAAAAGGCTCCACGGAGGCGACCTCAGGAAGTGTTCGCAACCTCGATGCAAGCTGCTGCAGCAGAAAATGTTGCGACGATGCGACATCCGATCCGGCGGAAGCGTTCCCAGTATCCCCGTCTGGTGCCAGCACCAGCACAAGCTCTCGGCCGGAGCTCATCTCGCGCTGCGCAAGCTTCAGTCCCTCAACGCTTTGCAGTCCTGGCGGGAAGAGGGGCCAAAGCTCTGCAGCGAACCGGAGCGTCGCCACCGCCCAGATTCCGGCCACCACCAGTACCGTCGCCACCAGGTGCGGCATTCCCCAGGCACGCGGTGTCAACGCAAAGCTGATGCTGGATGTTGCTGTTGTCGAGGGGGTTGCGTTATCTTGCATGGCGCTGGCTTGCTGCGGGAAAAATCGGGAGTGTCAACCCCCATTGCACCATCTCCTCCGCGCAATTGAAAAGCAAATCGCTACGCCCCCGTCCACACAGTTGAACTCTCCCGCAAGATTCTCAGGCCGAGGATCTTGCATTGCCCATCACCGCAATCGCTCCGGAGGCGGGCAGAGCGAGCAGAAGAAGCGGAATCTCGATCCAGGCGTGCACGGCGGCGGCCAGTCCATAGGCGTAACGCGCGTTGGTAAAATCCGCCAGAAACAGGCTGATAAGCCACGCATACGCCACCCAAAAGCAAGGGTTGCGCCAGCTGAACGACAGAGCCAGGCCTCGCCACCCACCGACTGCGGAATGAGCGCGGCGCTCGCCCTGCGAAACCAGCAGCGGCGGCAGCACATGCACCACCACCACGTAATGCATGCACTGCATAAATACCGCTGCCGCAAAGAGATCCGCCGCCCAGGCTTCGGCCGTCCACATGGCGGGAACGTAAACGCGCAGGTGATCTGCCAGCACGCCGACAGGCAGCAGCGCATAATCCGGCACATATAGCCCGGCCGCTTGCGCGACGACACGCCCCGCCCCGGCCGCGATGGCCGCCGGCAACGCCACAAAAACCGCGGCGCACCACGCCATCGCCAGCGTGCGGGCGCGCCCCTTCAGGCGCTCCGCCAAAAAGCCGACGGGCGTGGCGTTGTGGGCAACCGCCAGTGCGATGAGCATCAGCCCGGGTACCCAGGCGGCGCCGGCCAAAAATGCGGCGGCGGCGGCCAGGCCGGCTGCGCCCTGCCACCAGCCTTTGCGGCACAGATCCGGCAGAATGATGGCAACCATGGTGCGGCTTGTCGCGCCGAAACTACTGCTTCAATGGGGCCGCGCTCAGATGAGCGCGGAAGTAATGGAGCTGCATCCCGATTGGACTGCGCTTCAACAGCTTCAATGGGGCCGCGCTCAGATGAGCGCGGAAGTATTACCCATGTTTTTGACCCTCGCCCAAGGTCATAGCTGCTTCAATGGGGCCGCGCTCAGATGAGCGCGGAAGTGGGGGGACGGCGCCGAAGCAGTCGACGGGGATGCGACCGCTTCAATGGGGCCGCGCTCAGATGAGCGCGGAAGTCTATCGAATGCCAGCCATATTTTTCGCGATAGGCTTGCTTCAATGGGGCCGCGCTCAGATGAGCGCGGAAGTAAAGAACCTCGGAGCAGAGCTCCGAGGCATTGGGGATAGGGGAAATCAGAACAGACCCACATCCATCTGCGCTTTATGGATCTGACGGTACTCTCTCCCCTCTCCCTGTCGCTTAAC
>QAZA01000053.1:0-2262 GCA_003054695.1 Verrucomicrobia bacterium LW23 | reverse complement strand
CTGCTTGTGGATATACTGACTTCCCATCCCTTATTTTCCACGGCCTCAAAGTCGAAGCAAGCTTCGAGGCATTGAACCCAGAGCGAGTAAAAGCTTATGCGCACAATCCTTAAGACTCCGGATATGCTTCAATGGGGCCGCGCTCAGATGAGCGCGGAAGTTCCATGTGCTAGGGTCCGCATCAAGCTCTATAGCTTGTTGCTTCAATGGGGCCGCGCTCAGATGAGCGCGGAAGTGGTGCTGGAGCGATACCGTGCGAAACGCGCGGAAGCGAGCTTCAATGGGGCCGCGCTCAGATGAGCGCGGAAGTGAAAGTGTAGTGCAACTAATGGACGACGAAAACCTTTTGCTTCAATGGGGCCGCGCTCAGATGAGCGCGGAAGTTGCTTTCCACGGGTCACGCGCGCCAACTCCACGAGATCCTGCTTCAATGGGGCCGCGCTCAGATGAGCGCGGAAGTCAATTCCCCGGCCAAGATCTTCAGCAACTACAGGAGCGTGCTTCAATGGGGCCGCGCTCAGATGAGCGCGGAAGTTCGATCATGAGATCGTAAGCACCTCCAGAGCACGAGAGGCTTCAATGGGGCCGCGCTCAGATGAGCGCGGAAGTCGGTCGAAGCGGACCGCGCCGACAGCGATGCATCGCCCGCTTCAATGGGGCCGCGCTCAGATGAGCGCGGAAGTCGGCCCTGTGCTGGCCGCGCTTGGCAATATGCCGGAGAAGCTTCAATGGGGCCGCGCTCAGATGAGCGCGGAAGTGCTAAGT
The DNA here is from genome assembly GCA_003054695.1 of Verrucomicrobia bacterium LW23. Lineage (GTDB taxonomy): Bacteria > Verrucomicrobiota > Verrucomicrobiia > Methylacidiphilales > UBA1321 > LW23. The sequence goes on along the minus strand of QAZA01000053.1, from coordinate 1,497 downwards.
CCCGCTCAGCAGGCCGCAATGCCTCAACTGGCTTCAATGGGGCCGCGCTCAGATGAGCGCGGAAGTTGGCTCTGGCTCGCTGCTCTGGCGTGAGTTTGAAATCGCTTCAATGGGGCCGCGCTCAGATGAGCGCGGAAGTGAGGTGGTGGCTGCGGTCGACGTGCCGTCAAAATAGAGCTTCAATGGGGCCGCGCTCAGATGAGCGCGGAAGTTGGATCGACTGACGAAAGAGCTCGTCGCGGATCTCCCGGCTTCAATGGGGCCGCGCTCAGATGAGCGCGGAAGTAAGGTTGAGAGTTCGAGTCTCTCCCGGTTTGCCCCATCGCTTCAATGGGGCCGCGCTCAGATGAGCGCGGAAGTCGCAAAAAAACTTCAACCTCGCCCTCGCCAACCGCCTCGCTTCAATGGGGCCGCGCTCAGATGAGCGCGGAAGTAGCGGCCTCATCCTGGACCGCCGCGGCGAGCCCATCCGGCTTCAATGGGGCCGCGCTCAGATGAGCGCGGAAGTATATTTACTGGATGCCTTAAGCGGACAACTACGTATGCTTCAATGGGGCCGCGCTCAGATGAGCGCGGAAGTTTCCTGATAAATGATCCATGTGTACGGTTCCCGGTATGGGCTTCAATGGGGCCGCGCTCAGATGAGCGCGGAAGTATGAGATAATCAGCACCATCATACTGCAAACGTGTCTGGCTTCAATGGGGCCGCGCTCAGATGAGCGCGGAAGTATGGGTGCTTCGGTCGCTCCCCATGCCCATAATAACGGCTTCAATGGGGCCGCGCTCAGATGAGCGCGGAAGTCCATGCTACCGCCCCGGGGCAGGCGATGCGAGCCTAAGCTTCAATGGGGCCGCGCTCAGATGAGCGCGGAAGTGTCAATGAATTTACGCTGCTCAATAGTGATCATAAAACGCTTCAATGGGGCCGCGCTCAGATGAGCGCGGAAGTGGCCTGTTTGTAAGGGGTTGATGTTGTGGGGGAAAGAATCGGGTTTGCGAGGGGGGGGACGAACGGGCTAAGTCGGGGACAGGTTTTTTGACAAGCTTGGTTCACGTTATGGCTTAAGCATTTACTCATAAGGGACTTATGGTATTGCGAGCGGCTGTATGCATTGGCGGGGCATGTCGCTGCTCGCGGGCAGTTAGGGAGACGGATTCGACCGGGGCTGAGCCGTAAGGCGGGCAACTGCACGCGATGCCTCGTTTAAAGAGGACACCAAAGAGGATTATTATATATTGAGAGAGAGGTTAGGTGCCTCATGGGGAAGAGACTCCGAAGAGACTCCGAAGAGACTCCGAAGAGATCATGATGGGGAATGCGGGGGTAAGGCAAGATCAAAAGGAGTATTTGATAGCCTGTTGCCTCAAAAGTTTTGACACTGAAGGTAGCGGTGAGGAGGGGTGTAGAAGAAGGACGTTGACTCAGAAAGGGTAACACCGTCAAAGGAGACGATGTCGATGAGTCAAGGAGTGAGAGAAGAGTTGCTGCCGCGGATG
>QAZA01000052.1 GCA_003054695.1 Verrucomicrobia bacterium LW23 | reverse complement strand
GATTCTTCGTAGAATGTGCTTGGAGTACGGACGAAGCGAAGCGGGTGATGGAGGCGAGGATTTCGTCGGCGGATTTTACCCAGCGGAAGGGTTTGGGATCGCGGTTGTGCTCGGTCATGAAGGACTCGATGGAGGCGATGAGTTGTTTGACGCTGGTGTGACTGCCGCGTTTGATCTGGCGCTGGGTCAGCAGGGCGAACCAGCGCTCGACTTGGTTGAGCCAGGAGGCGTGGGTGGGGGTGAAGTGTAGGTGGTAGCGGGGGCGTTTGACCAGCCAGTCGCGAATCAGCGCGGTTTTGTGTGTGGAGTAATTGTCGAGCACCAGGTGGATCTGCAGGTCGGGATCGGCCGGGAGTTGGCGGTCGACCAGGTCGAGAAAATCGCGAAAATCGCTCGAGGTGTGCTGGGCAAAGCAGCGGCCGATGACGTGCCCGGTGGCGATATCAAGCGCGGCAAAGAGAGAGGTGGTGCCGTTGCGCTCGTAGTCGGGCGTGGCGCGCTCGGCGCGGCCTGGGCGCAGCGGCAGCAGCGGCTGGGTGCGGTTGAGTGCCTGGATCTGGCTTTTTTCGTCCACGCACAGCACCATGGCGTTGGCCGGCGGGCTGAGGTAAAGTCCGACGATATCGCGCACTTTCTCAATGAGTTGCGGATCTTTGGAGAGCACAAACGTATCGCGCTGATGCGGCCGCAGACCGAAGGCGCGCCAGATGCGGCTTACCGCGGTGGCGTTGAGGCCCATCTTGCGCGCCATCAGTCGCGTGCTCCACTGCGTGGCCGCCGGCGGTGTGCTCTCCAGCGTGGCGACAACGACTTGCTCGACCTTTTCGTCGCTGATCTTGCGCGGCGCCCCCGGCCGCGGCTCGTCGAGAAGCGCTTCGATTCCCCCAGCCAGGTACCGCTTGCGCCAGCTGCCCACCGTCTGCGGATGGCACCGCAACTGCCGCGCCACCTCCACATCCGCCTTGCCCTGCGCGCACGCCAACACCACCCGCGCCCGAAAC
>QAZA01000051.1 GCA_003054695.1 Verrucomicrobia bacterium LW23 | reverse complement strand
CATCCGCGGCAGCAACTCTTCTCTCACTCCTTGACTCATCGACATCGTCTCCTTTGACGGTGTCACCCTTTCTGAGTCAACGTCCTTCTTCTACACCCCTCCTCACCGCTACCTTCAGTGTCAAAACTTTTGAGGCAACAGGGCCCACAAATTTTCCGAAAAAAACCATTGACCCCCGCGTCCCTTTCTGGCATGCTTCATAAGTCCTCGCTATCGCCTCGATAGCTCAATGGTAGAGCAGTTGACTCTTAATCAATTGGTTGTAGGTTCGAGTCCTACTCGGGGCACCCTTTTCTTTTTCCTGTCTAGTCCGGACAGGAGCGGTCTCAGGCGGCGCAAGTGGCTGTGCCTCAGTTGTTTCCAAAGAGTGGTTTTTAGCTTTTTTGTTGCCTTGAACGGACAGGGCATGACCTCCCCGGGACAAACTTTGTGTGCATATTTGTGTGCGTGTAAATTCGCTTTCCACGAGGCTGGGAAGCTTAATCACGGCGTCTGAAACCGGCAGAAGTCCCGCATCCGTGTAAGTCTTCGTCGTCAGTTTAATATCACTGTGCCTCATGATTTCCATGGCAACACGCGGCGCCGTGCCCGCACGGGCCAGATTCGTTGCCAGCGTATGTCGGAGCGAATGGAAGTCCGCCCGCTGACCCTGCGCGTTCATAAACTCCACACCGGCCGCCTTTAGATCCTTCTTGAAAGCCGCCATCCCCGGTATGAGATGAGCCAGAAGCCTCGGCTCATTCGCCGGGAGGTGCTTCAAAACAACTCTGAGTTCAGGAACAAGGTCAGGATGGAGGGCAATGGTTGCCTGCTTGTGATTCTTCGTCATCGACGCCCGAACGCTCACAAAAGGCTGCTCTGCCTCCAAATGAAGATCCGTGCGCGTTAACTTGGAAAGCTCGGCTCGACGCAATCCCGTATAAAGCGCAATGAGGTAAACCACTCTGCGGGCGCCCGCCACCTTAAGAAGTCGCTTCATCTCGTCATCAGTAAAGGCGCGACGCATACGAACCTGTCGCCCATTCGTCTGAGCCTTCTGAACACTTTTGAGTGGGTTCTTTTCAATCCGCCCATGCTGTTCCATCCAGTTGAAAAGGCCGGAGGCCGAAGCCAGATACTCGTTGAGAGTCTTAGGGCGTGTCGTCAATTATTATTCCCTTGTATAATAGAATTGTGTAAGAGGGAGGTATGACAACAAGACGGTATGCCTTGCGTGACGATCAGTGGGAGCGGCTGGAGCCTTTACTTCCGGGTCGTCCGGGGAGTGTGGGAGTAACGGCGCGTGATAATCGGCTTTTTGTGGACGCGGTGCTTTACCGGTACCGTGCTGGGATTCCGTGGAGGGACCTTCCGGGGCGTTTTGGGGACTGGAAGAACGTGCACCGGCGCTACAGCCGGTGGTCCAAGGATGGGGTGTGGAAGCGAGTGTTCCAAGTGCTTGCGCGGGACATGGGGGCCGATAACGAGTACGTGATGATCGACGCCACCATTGTGCGGGCTCATCAGCACGCCGCTGGAGCCTTGAAAAAAAAGACAGAGAAAGCGAAGTAGTCCCCACATCATCAAGGTCTTCCCTGTCGCAAACTCTGACGAAGGAAGAGTCGCAACAGCAGCAGGCACTGGGGCGCACCAAGGGAGGGCTGGCCTGTAAGATCAGCCTGATGACGGACGCGCTGGGCTATCCACTCGACCTCCACATTACCCCCGGACAAGCCTGCGACCTGGAAGGCTCCGATGCCTTCCTGCCACGCATCATCGCCAACAGCTCCATTGAAGCCGTCCTGGCCGACAAAGGCTACGATGCCGATGCCCGCCTTATCACCCCGCTTACCGCTGCCGGTATCGAAGTTGTCATCCCGCCCAAATCTCACCGAAAATTCCCACGAGACTATGACAAAGACCTCTATAAACGCAGGCATCTCATCGAAAACGTCTTCGCCACTCTCAAGCCATACAGAGCCATTGCTACACGATATGACAAAACTAAAGGCAACTTCTCTGCCGCCATCTTCCTCGCATGCTCCCTCATTTGGCTCAATTGACGACACGCCCTAGTGCTACGTCCATCTTATAATTGAGGATAGATGGATTTGAGTTTGGTTCTGGCATCTGC
>QAZA01000050.1 GCA_003054695.1 Verrucomicrobia bacterium LW23 | reverse complement strand
CGTGGCCGCCGGCGGTGTGCTCTCCAGCGTGGCGACAACGACTTGCTCGACCTTTTCGTCGCTGATCTTGCGCGGCGCCCCCGGCCGCGGCTCGTCGAGAAGCGCTTCGATTCCCCCAGCCAGGTACCGCTTGCGCCAGCTGCCCACCGTCTGCGGATGGCACCGCAACTGCCGCGCCACCTCCACATCCGCCTTGCCCTGCGCGCACGCCAACACCACCCGCGCCCGAAACGCCAGGCTGCGCGCACTACGCGCCCGGAGCGTCAAGCGCTCCAAAGCCTGTTTTTCATCTTCACCTAACGCTACCGGCTGAGTTGGACGTGCCATTCCCTCATCATACACAGCTCACCAATATTATGCGAACTATTTATGACACAGGACACTAGCCGGGTGACGCCGAAGGGCCTTTTGCTTTTTAAGGCGTTGCCAGAGAAGGGCTTACACAATCAGTCCGCAGGCCGTCTGCCACTTCTCGACGTTGATCTCGCCGAACTCCTTCACGTAGTCCTTCTTGTCCACGCAGTCGAAGAAATGCGCCTTCTTCATGTTGGCGACAAGCTCCATGCGGGTGCTGGGCTCCACGCGCAGCTGGCCGTGGCTGCGGGCGATGAACGTGTGCGTGCCGGTGGTGAGGTAGAGGTGCGTCTCGCTGCCCATTGGCTCGGAGACCTCCGCCACGGCGCTGATGATGAACGCGGGGTTGGGATCGGCAACAAGATGCTTGTCTTCCAGGTCCTCCGGGCGGATGCCGAAGACGACCGGCTTGCCGATGCGGCTTTGCAGCTTGCTTTCCTGGCGCTCGTCCACGCGCACGGTAAGCGGGGTGAGGCCCTCCTTGGTTTTCTCGACAAAGACCAGGTGGTTGGTGCGGTTTTCGATCGTGCCTTCAAACAGATTCATGGGCGGGCTGCCGATAAAGCTGGCGACGAACAGGTTGGCGGGCGTGTTGTAAATGTCCAGCGGCTCGGCCACCTGCTGAATCCTGCCGTCTTTCATCACGCAAATGCGGTCGCCCATCGTCATGGCTTCCACCTGATCGTGCGTGACGTAGATCATCGTGCTGTTCAGGCGCGTGTGCAGCTTGCTGATTTCCGTACGCATCTGCACGCGCATCTTGGCGTCCAGGTTGGAGAGCGGTTCGTCGAACAAGAACACCTTGGGCTTGCGTACAATGGCGCGGCCCACGGCCACGCGCTGGCGCTGGCCGCCGGAGAGGGCCTTGGGCTTGCGCTCCAGCATCTCGGGCGTCAGGCCGAGGATCGCGGCGGCGTCGCGCACGCGGGCGTCGATCTCCGCTTTGGGGAAGTTGCGCAACTGCAGGCCAAACGCCATGTTCTGGTACACCGTCATGTGCGGGTACAGCGCGTAGTTCTGGAAAACCATGGCGATGTCGCGGTCCTTGGGCGGCACATCGTTCACGCGGCGCTTGTCGATATAGATGGAGCCCTTGCTGATCTCCTCCAGGCCGGCGATCATCCGCAGCGTTGTGCTTTTGCCGCAGCCGGAGGGCCCGACGAATACCATAAATTCTTCGCTCTCTACAGTGAGGTTAACGTCCTCCACCGCAGTGACGAGCTTGCCTTTGTCGCCCGTATAAATCTTGTATACGTTCTCAATAATTACCTTCGCCATTCTGTTGTGTCTTTCGTAGTGGTGTGTTTTGCGGAGACTCCTAAGTGCGGTCGGTCGAGCGAGCGAAAAAGTCGCCAGGAAACCCATGTCCGGGAATTTAAGCCATGCGATGGACATCACGGTCACAAGGCTGTCGATAGATGTATCGATAACGCATACCCAATTTTGCGCCGCAAAGGCCAGCATTATCTTGGGCGGGGAGGGGATTATTGAGTATTTAACCACGAAGGGAGGAGGGAGAGGGGAATTTTTAACCACGGAGCACACGAAGCACACGGAAATTACGGAGGGTGGAAGGGATGACTAAGTATCTCCGATTTTATCCCCACTTAGCGGCTTCGTCCCCCTTCGTGCGAATAATCCCCTCTGAATCTGATGGCAGAAGGGGAATATTTCGCACGAAGGGGGACAAAGCCGCTAAGTGGGGAAAGAGGGGTGGAGGAACAAGGTCAACAGCGACAGCGCTCTCCCCATTCGGGCAGCTCGTGTTTGTTCCCTTGCTCCGACCCTACCTTTCGTCCCCTCTGTAATTTCCGTGTGCTTCGTGTGCTCCGTGGTTAAAAAATCTGTTTCTTCGCAGCCTCTTTTGCACGCGATTGCATGTAAATAGATATTTTGTCTTTTCGTCGCCGTTTTTCGCGGTTTCCCTTCATCCTGCAGGGTTCCATCCCCATCTCCGGAGGTTCCCCCACTTTGCCCCACCAAAACGGGTGGCGTGGGCGAAGTGGGGGAAAATGGGGCGGTTTTGGGGTGTGTGGAATGAAAGTTTTTTTGAGGTTTTTCCGCGTTTGGATGTAATTCCATTCATTTGCGTAATAATGCGTCTGTTTTTGCCTACGCAAAGGCTTGATTTTGAGGATTAAAGGGCGGTTTTGGAGCCTGTTTTCGCGGCTCAACCCAAATCGGGATCAAGGGAAAAATTGGGAAAAAATGTTTTTCCTTATTTTTAATAAAAAGCTGGACTAAGTGCTGCTATTCAATAGCATCCGAATGATACAAAAAGATAGTTTGGAGGGGTGAATAGGCAGATGCGGCAACCGTTGGAAAGGACAAATTCCGGGAATGTCTTTAAAAAAGCCTTGATCGAAAGTGGAGGGTAGTGTTTATAAGTGGCAGGAAGTGGGGGAAAAAACCACTTCGTGGGCCATAATGCATGCCACTACCACCCCGAGCCAGTTACACCGACAACTTCGAACACGCGTTCGATGTGAAGGGTCGTGTAACCGTGCCGTCCGAGTGGCGCGCCGAGCACTTCGAGGCGCACCTGCATGCTTTCCCGTCCCGCGAGAAGTGCGTCAAAGTTTACCCGGCGTCATACCTCGGTCGCATGCAGGAGCAGCACGCATCGCTGCCCATGGACGACCCCAAGCGCAGGCGCATGGAGCTGCTGGCCAGCGTGGCGCAAACGGCCACGTGGGATCAGCAGGGCCGCATCATGATCAAGGAGAAGCTTCGCACCGCCGCCGGCATCGCAAAGAACGCCGTGCTGGTGGGGAAGCTCGATCACTTCGAGATCTGGGCCAAAGAGGAATACGACGCGCTGCCGACGCAAAACGTTACTCTGGAGGACCTTGGCCTTTAGCCGGCGGGGGACTGAGCCATGACTGCTGAGGATCCGCAGAACAAAGCCGCGGACGCAGCCGCAAAGCCCGGCCCCGACGACGACAAGGCGCACGCTGATATCGACCACGACAACAGCGACAGCCCCGACGCCACCCCCAAGGAGCACCTTCCCGTGCTCCTGCGCCCGTTTCTGGAGGCCGCAAAGCCCCGTACCGGCACGCGGTGGATCGACGGCACCTTCGGCCGCGGGGGACATACTGCACCGCTGCTGGAGGAGGGCGCGCTGGTTCTCGGCCTGGATCAGGACGAGACATCCCGACCCGCCGCGATTGAGCTGGCCGAGCGCTACCCCGGTCAGCTGACCTGGATGCGCGACAATTTTCGCAACATCACACTGGCCTGCCGGGAGGTGGGCTGGACCACGGTGCACGGCATTTTGCTGGACCTGGGTGTGAGCTCGCCCCAGCTGGATGTCGCCGACCGCGGCTTCAGCCTGCGGCACGACGGGCCCCTGGATATGCGGATGGACCGGCGTCGCCCCCTGACGGCGGCCACCCTGGTAAACGAGTCGGACGAAGCCGAACTGGCACGCATTTTTTATGAATACGGTGACGAAAAATTCAGCAGGCAAGTGGCACGGGCAATCGTCCGGCACCGCCCGCTGCACTCCACCCTCGCGCTCGCGGAGCTGGTCAAACAGTCCGTTCCACATCCGCGCGGCAAGCGAGCCGGGGGCGGCGGGAAGGGAGTGCACCCGGCTACACGCATCTTTCAGGCCCTGCGCATTGCGGTTAACGACGAGCTGGGGGTACTTCGCGAAGTACTGCCGCAGGCTGCGGCGCTCCTGGAGCCCGGCGGGCTACTCTGCGTCATCAGTTTCCATTCGGGGGAGGACAAGCTCGTAAAGGATTATCTCAACAAGCATGCGTCCCCCTGGCTGGATACCCCGAAATTTCCTAACACCCTGCCTAACCCGGAGCAGTACTTCGAGCGCGCCCTGCGCCACATGCCCGACGCGGAAGAAGAAGCCGCCAACCCCCGCTGCCGCAGCGCCCGCCTGCGCATCGGGGTGCGCAACGCCAACCCGATTTTCACGCCGCCCGAGCACAAGCGCTGGGGCAAATCCAATCCCAAACCCAAGGGCTTCAAAAAGTCCGAGTAGCCCCCACCCATCACCTAACCAAACCACGAACCATGAGCCGAAATCGCTTACGCCATAGTCACTCGCTCAGCGCCTGGGAGGTAGCCAAGTGGCTTACCGTTATGGTCATCTTTGCCGGGCTGGGCATTGGGTACCTGATCATGAAGAATCAGATTGCCCGCTACGCGGAACAAAACCGCCGCGTGGTGGACGAGACCAACAAGCTTAAGGAAAAGACGGCGCGCCTGAGCGAGCTGGTGGCCGACATGAAGGCGCCCAGCAAACTGCGCCGCCGCATCGAAGGCATGCGCCTGGTCAACGTGAACGAGCTGCAAACCATCGACATGCGCGACCGCGTGGGCGTAAGCGGCAGCCCGCAACCCGTAAGCGCGCGCCTGGCCCGCACCACGGGCTCCGAGGCGGCGCCGCGCACGGTTTCCTCCCGCCGCTAGCCGCTGGCTGCACGTGGCCGCGCGCCCGCCGGCCGATCGCCTGTCGTAGCTGTACTCCACCCCTCCCGCCAACCCCTCACCAACGCTCCGCCATGACACGGCAAACTTCCGCGAGTATCATCCTCTTCGCGCTTTGTCTCGGCTTTACCGCCGTGTCGGCGCGCCTGGTGCAACTGCAGCTCATTCAGCACGAGCATTTTGCAAAGAAGGCGGATGCCAACCACTGGCGCCGCCAGGTATTGCCGGGCCGCCGCGGCATTATTGTGGATACGCATGGCTCTCTGCTGGCGCGCACGCTGATCAAGTACGACCTGCGTCTGGATCCCAAGGACTTTGGCAAGGAAGTGGATCGCGTGCGCATGGTGGACGGCAAACGCAAGGTCGAGCGCGTTCGCATCGTCGACGAAGTGCTGCCGAAGATTGCGGAGATTCTCAACGCGCCGGAGATGGAGATGCGCAACGCCTTTCTGGCGGAGCACAACAAGGAGTTAGCCAGGCAGCCCATCAATCGCCGCGTTTTGCTGGCCCGCGACATTACCGAGCAGCAGGTGGCGGAGATCCGCGCCCTTAAAGCGCATAACCTGGTAATTGAAGAGCGGCCCGTGCGCGACTGGCCCTACGGCCCGCTCGCCAGCCACGTCATCGGCTACCTCGGGCCGGAAGGCACCGGCGCCATGGGCGTGGAGAAGGAGATGGAGGAGCAGCTCAAGGGCGTCGCCGGCTACCAGGAGATGGAGACCGACCGGCAGCGCCGGGAGATCGCAGCCTTTGGCAAGCGCTACGTGGCCCCGCAGCAGGGCAAAACGGTGGTGCTCACGCTGGATGCCGTTATCCAGACAATCGTGGAGGAAGAGATGGCGCACCTCGTCAACGAGAACAAGCCCAGCGCCGCCTACGTCGTGGTCATGCGCCCCAAAACCGGCGAGATCCTCGCCATGGCCAACTACCCCACGTGCGACTTCAACAACCGCAAGGACATAGCGCCTGAGGCCATGCGCAACCGGTGCATGACCGACCAGTTTGAGCCGGGCTCCACCTTCAAGATCATCGCGATGGCCGCCGGCCTTAACGAAGGGCTCATCAAGCCTACCAGCAACATCTTTTGCGAAAACGGCCAGTACTTCTACGCCAGCCACGTGCTGCGCGACCACGCCGCCTACGGCATGCTCTCGGTCAACGAGATCATGAAGGTGTCCAGCAACATTGGCACGGCCAAGGTGGCGCAGATGCTCGGCGCCGATCAGCTCTTCTACTACTGCCAGCTGTTCGGCATTGGCCAGCAGACGGGCCTTTTCACCGGCCAGCGCGAGGCGCCCGGCACCCTGCATCCGCTCAACCGCTGGCACAAAGTCACCATTGTGCAGGTGCCTATGGGGCAGGGCGTGGCGGTTACCGCTCTGCAGATGACCCAGGCTTTTGCGGTCATCGCCAACGGCGGCAAGTTTGTCGCGCCGCAGATCATCAAGGAAGTGCGCGACGGCGAGAACCAGGTGATCCAGCCGTTCGAGCCCCGCATCGTGCGCCAGGTCGTCTCCGCCAGGGTGGCAAAGCAGGTAACCGATGCGCTGCGCGACGTCGTCGACGCCGAGGGAGGCACCGGCTCGCTGGCCCGCGTTAACGGCTACAGCAGCGCCGGCAAGACAGGCACGGCGCAGAAGGCCGGCCGCGGCGGGTACGTCAAAGGCAAGTATGTCTCTTCGTTCATAGGTTTTGTGCCGGCGGAAAATCCTGAGTTTGTCGTGTCGGTTATCGTGGACGAACCGAGCGGTCCCGGCCACTATGGTGGCGCGGTCTCGGGCCCCACGTTCTCGCGCATCAGCGAGCGCGTGGCGCGTTACCTTAACATCCCCCCCGACCAACCTGTGCGCGAACCCGTACCCGGCAAAGGCACCAAGCCCCTGCCGGAGCCCGACCGCACGCGCACCCAGCAGGCCACCCTGTGAAAAGCCTCCCCGTCGTGCATAAACTCGCGCGCCTGACTGGCGCGCTCAGCGCCCTGCCGGGCGTCTCCATCCGCGGCAATGTGGACCGCGACATCGCGGCGCTGCGCTATGACTCCCGCAAAGTCGCCCGCAACGACATATTCTTTGCCTGGAAGGGGAAGAACGAAGACGGCCACCGCTTCATCGCCGGTGCCCGCGATCAGGGCGCGGCGGCCATTGTGCTGGAGGACGCCGGCTACATCGGCCAGGGCACCCAGACCACCTACATCCACGTGCCGGACGCCCGCCGCGCGCTTGCCCTGATGGCCGCCGCCTACTACGGCCGCCCCGACAAGCAGATGACGATGACCGGCGTAACCGGCACCAACGGCAAGACGACCACCACGCTCCTCATCCGCCACCTGCTGGGCAGCTTTGGCCGGGAGACCGGCACCATCGGCACGGTTGGCTACGAGATCGGCGACCGCATCCTCCCCGCCTCGCGCACCACGCCGGAAGGCAGCGATCTGCACGAAGTGCTGGCCATGATGCGCGATTTTGGCTGCAGCGACGTGGTGATGGAAGTCAGCAGCCACGCATTGGACCAGGGCCGCACGATGCCCATCGAGTATAAAGTGGGCGTTTTCTCCAATCTCACTCCCGATCACATGGATTACCACGTGACGATGGAGCATTATTTTCAGGCGAAGCGTAAACTCTTCACCTCGCTCGACCGCCCCGAATCGCCCGGCATCGCCGTCACCAACCTGGACGACCCGCGTGGCGAGGAGATCGTCGCCGGCCTCAGCCCGGCCGTGCGCATTATCGGCTACACCGTGGAGGGCAAACCCGGCGCCACGCTGGAGGCGACCGGCCTGCGTTACGACGTCACCGGTATGCACGGCACCGTCCGCTTTGGCGAGGAAACGTTCCCCTTCCACAGCCCGCTTATCGGCAACTACAACGCCAGCAACGTGTTGGCCGCGATGGGCGCCGGCTGGGCGCTGGGGCTGAAGCCCCGCTTCCTGGTCGACAAGATTGCCACCGCCCCGGGCGTGCCCGGTCGCATGGAGCGCTTCAGCTCGGCGGACGGCGTGACGGCGGTTGTCGACTACGCGCATACGGAAGACGCTGTGCGCAAGGCACTTAACGCGCTGCGTCCCGTCACCACCGGCAAGCTTTTCTGCATCATCGGCTGTGGCGGCAATCGCGACGTGACCAAGCGCGCCCGCATGGCGCAGGCCGCCGTGGAGTGCTCGGACCAGGCCATCTTTACCGCGGACAACCCCCGGCGCGAGTCGCTGGAGAAGATTCTGGACGACATGGAAGCCGGCGTCCCCGGCGCCACCAACTACCTGCGCCTGGCCGACCGCCGCGAAGCCATTGCCGAAGCCGTAGCGCTGGCCCGCCGGGGTGACGTGATCTGCGTGGCCGGCAAGGGCCACGAGACAACGCAGGAGATTGCCGGTAAGTATTACCCCTTTGACGACCGCATCGTAGTGCAGGAATTCCTGAGCAAACGCGGGAGGACCACCTAAATGCAACCCTGCATGCTTGAAGAGGCGGCCATGCGCGCCGGCGGCAAACTCCGCCAAGGCCGCCCGGAGACGGTCGTGCGCCGCATCCACACGGATACCCGCACCATCAAACCCGGCGACCTGTTCGTCGCACTTGTCGGCGAGAATTTTGACGGCCACGCCTACGTCTCCGACGCCGCGGCCAAAGGCGCCATCGGCGCGATCGTGGCCCAACTGCCGTTGCCCCCCGCCGCGCCGACAAAACCCGGCGTTCTGCCGCCGCCTCCCATCGCCGGCTCCTTCGGCCTCATTGAGGTGGAGGACACGCTGGAATCCCTGCAGCTGAGCGCCGGCGCCTACCGCCGCACGTTACCCGTGCGAACCGTCGGCGTTACCGGCAGCAGCGGCAAAACCAGCACCAAGGAGATGATCGCCGCAGTGCTGAAGCAAAAGTTTGCGACGCGCGCCACGATCGGCAATCTCAACAACCACGTCGGCGTCCCGCTCACGCTCCTGTCCCTGGAGCCCTCCGACGAGTTCGGCGTGATCGAGATGGGGATGAATCACCCCGGCGAGATCGCCCCGCTGGCCGCCATGGCGGAGCCCGAGATCGGGGTCATCACCAACATCGGCACGGGCCATATCGAATATTTCAAGGACCAGTCCGGCATCGCCTACGAGAAGACGGAGCTGATCGCTTCCCTCCCGCCCACCGGCGTGGCCATTATGGACGCCAACGACCCGTGGTGCGTGAAGCTGCAGCACCGCACCATGGCCCGCATTGTGTGGGTGGGCGTGGATGTCGACGCCGAGTGGAGCGCCCGCGATATCACGCTGGAGCAGAAGGGGATACGCTTCCGCCTGTGCCACGGCCGCAAGTCCGTGCCGGTGCGCCTGCCCCTCTACAGCCGCGTGATGGTGACCAACGCGCTGCTGGCGGCCGCCGTGGGCGGCGTGGCCGGCATGACGATTGAGGAGATCGCGGCCGGGCTGGAGGCGCTGAAGCTTCCCGGTCAGCGCATGGAGGTGCTTTCGCTGCCTGGCGATCGCTGGCTCATCAACGACGCCTACAACGCCAACCACGACTCGATGATCGCCGCGCTGCGCTCGCTGAGGGAGTTCCCCTCGCACGGGCGCAAGGTGGCCGTACTGGGCAGCATGGGCGAGCTTGGCAGCCGTGCCGACGACCTGCACCGCAGTGTCGGCGCCGAAGCCGCGCGGCTAGGCCTGGACCAGATTATTGTGCTTGGCCCGGGCGCCCGGCAGTACAAGGAGGGCGCGCTGGCCGCCGGCGCTACCGAGAGCTCCGTGCTGCACTGCGAGGATATCCCCCAGGCCGCTCATGCACTGCGTGTATGGTTTAGCCGTGGCGGTGATTGTCTGCTGGTCAAGGGCTCACGGTTTATGCGATTAGAGAACCTTGTCTCGGCGATAGCGGGAACGCATGCCGAGGCGCACTAACTCTGATTCCTCCCCTGATTTCCCTCCTATGCTGCTCTGGCTCTCCAAATACGAAGCGTCCCTCCAGGTGCTTAACGTCTTCCGCTACGGGACGTTACGCGCCATGGGCGCCGCACTTACCGCTTTGCTGATCTGCCTGATTTTCGGCCCGCTCACCATCAAACTGCTGCGCCGCCTGAAGCTGGGCCAGCCGCTGCGCACCAAAACGCAGGTGGGCCAGCTGGCGGAGCTGCACGGCAGCAAGCGCGCGACGCCCACCATGGGCGGCCTGCTGATCCTCATCGCCGTTACCGTCAGCAGCATACTGTGGATTAACCCGGAGAACCGGTTCATCTGGCTTGTGCTGTTCTCACTCATCTCCATGGGCGCCATCGGTTTCTGGGACGACTACCTCAAAGTAAAATACAAGAACAGCAAGGGCATCTCGGCCAAAACCAAGCTTGTGGCGCAGATTGCCGTGGCTACGGTTATCTACCTCTACCTCAATGTCTTCCTCATCAGCCCAAGCGGCACGCAGGCGCCCGCGATGCCCGGCGCCGCCGGCAAGGTGCACGTAACCAAGGCGCCGCCACCCGTCGCCCCCGCCACCCCCGGCGCGCTGGACAGCACCAACCTGGAGCTTTCGTCCGTTACCGCCGCCACGGCCACGCCCATGCCCACTCTCTCCGCCCCGGCCAACTGGCGGGCGTTGTGCGTGCCGTTTCTTAAAGATCCGCTGATCATCGACATGGGGGTGATCCTCACGCTGCTCTTCTTTATCGCCGTGCTTATCGGCACCAGCAACGGCGTTAACATGACGGACGGCCTGGACGGCCTGGCTATTGGCTGCAGCATTACGGTATGCGGCTGCTACGCCATCTTCTGTTACATTGCCGGCAGCAGCAAGTACGCGGCGTATCTGTTTATCCCTTACGTGGAAGGAGCGGCGGAGCTCGCTATCTTTTGCTCCGCCATGGTGGGCGCCGGGCTGGGCTTCCTCTGGTTTAACTGCCACCCGGCCAAAGTGTTTATGGGCGACACAGGCTCGCTCGCCATCGGATCGGCCATCGCCACGGTCGCCATCTGCATTCACCAGGAGCTGCTGCTTGTGGTGGCCGGCGGCGTGTTTGTGGCGGAGGGCGGCAGCGTAATGCTGCAAATTCTGAGCTTCAAGCTTACGGGCAAGCGCATCTTTGCCATGGCCCCGCTGCACCACCACTTCGAGCTAAAAGGATGGAATGAGTCAACTGTCACCATCCGGTTCTGGATACTGAGCCTGCTTTTTGCCATGATTGCGCTGGCGACCCTGAAGATCCGGTAACGCCGCTGCATCGCGCCCGCTTCCCTGCACATCATCGAGAGGGGAGCGTTTGCGCGTTGCGATCCTTTAACTCCCTAAATATCAAGCTCTTGCGCTGATATATTCCTGTATACACCATATCATGAACGTTAGCGGACAACACATCGCCGTCCTGGGCCTCGGCGTCAGCGGCCTCGAAGCCGCACGCCTTCTCCTGGCCCGCGGCGCCGCCTCCGTCACCGTCCGCGACAACGGCTCCGGCCCCAAACTCGCCGAGCGCGCCGATACGCTCCGCGCCCTGGGCGCAAAGGTGGAGCTGGGCGGGGAGGTTGGCAGCGCCACAGCGTTCGATCTCGCCATCCTCAGCCCGGGCATCGACCCCGTCGCGCCGCTGGCCGCCGCGCTTTCCGCCGCCGGCGTGCCGATGATCGGCGAGTTTGAGATGGCCAGCCGCTTCTGTGCCTGCCCCATGGTGGCCATCACCGGCACCAACGGCAAAACCACGACGACGGAGCTCGTCGCCCGCGTGCTGGAGGCCGGCGGCCTGCGCGTCGGCGTCTCCGGCAACATCGGCACGCCCTTTAGCGCGGCGGTGGCGGAGTCCGAGAACCTGGACGTGATGGTGCTGGAGGTCAGCAGCTTTCAGCTGGAGAAGATTGAGCTGTTCCGCCCGTTTGTGGCGATTCACCTCAACCTCACGCCCGACCACCTGGACCGCTACCCCGACATGGACGCCTACAAGCGCGCCAAGTGGAACATCTTTCGCAATCAGCAGCCCGGCGACTTCGCGATCGTGAACGCCGACCTGGACCTTCCCGAACTGGCCGCCGGCAAAATCACGCTCAACACCGCCGGCCTGCCCGCGGATCTCACCTTCGAGGGCGGCATGCTCACCGTCTACGGCGCGCCCGTGCTGGCCCAAAGCCGCACCCACCTGCGCGGCCCGCACAACGCCGAGAATCAGCTCGCCGCCCTGGCCGTCGCCGAGATTTTTGAGCTGAGCCCCGAGAGCACCGCCGAGGCGCTGTGCACCTACCGCGCCCTGCCGCACCGCTGCGAGCGGGTAGGGGAGGTGCGCGGCGTAACCTACTATAACGACAGCAAGGCAACAAACATCGACGCCATGGACAAAGCGCTGCGCTCGTTCGACGCGCCCGTCGTCCTCATCGCCGGCGGCAAGGATAAGGGCCTCGACTTTGCCCCGATGACCGCGCTCGTTGCCGAGAAAACCCGCGCCGTTGTGCTCATCGGCCAGATGCGCGCCAAGCTGCACAACCTGTGGGGGAACGCGCCCGCCGCCGCGCTGGCCGGTCACCCGCCCATCCGCTGCCACGACGGCGGTACCGACTTTGCCGCGGCCATCCGCCTGGCCGGCACGCTGGCCCAGCCCGGCGACGCCGTGCTGCTAAGCCCCGGCTGCAGCAGCTACGACATGTTCCGCAGTTACGAGGACCGCGGCGACCAGTTCCGCGCCTGCGTGCAAGCGCTTGTTGCCCAGGAGGATGCGTCGTTGGAGCCGGCGGCTGCGCTGGGCGCGTTGGCCGGCTCGCTCGCCGGCAGACTTACGGGGTATGACTCCGGCGCCAACCCGCAAAAGGAGGCTGTCTGATGGCCCTCTCTTCGGCATTTCACGAGCGAAACACACTTTTTTGCGTAATAAATTCATTATTCATTTGATCAAATACAGGTTTTTGCGTAAATAACTCGCCTAACTTGCGGGAGGTAATGGGATAAGCTACCTTTTTAACGCTTTGTGCAATAGATTGGAAACGGTTTGCGATCTTAACCACATCCAAACCTTACGCCCCTCCTCACTACCGCCCGGCTCTGAACCCGAGAATTGCCTTAACCTGACTCCCTCCCCCCTTTGCGACGGCCTCGCAGCCACCCCCGCATCGCAACCCGCACACCACCAGTACATCTGGCCCTGACTATGGAACGAGATTATCCAAACTCTCAGACGGGCGGTCTGAATATAATGATCGTCTTCATTGTGGCCCTTGCTTTGCATGTTGTGGTCATTGGCGGTATAAGCGCGTACCACATTATGCGCGGCGATGATAAAGACGCCAGGGAACTCGCCGTCGCCAGCGGCCGCGACTCCACGGGCAGCGCTGACGGCACCGGTAGCTCGGGCGCGCCCGTCGACCCGATGATCCCCAGCGGCGATGCGACCAGCAGCACCGCCCCGGTCGCCCCCGTTCCGGCCTCCAGCACGGACCTCACCTTTACGCAGCCGGCCACACTGCCCGACGCTGGCACGCCCCGCGGCCCGGCGCCCCTGCCCGAGGAGCCCGCCTCCGCCCCCGCGTACGACCCGACCGCAAGCGCCCCGCGCGCCGAGGCGCTGCCCGACAGCGAGCAGCCGGTGCCGCACGGCCTGGGCCGCCACACCGTTAAGCGCGGCGAGACGCTCGCGAGGATTGCCGCCCGTTATAATGTGTCGGTCGACGACCTGATGGAGATCAACAACCTCACCAGCCCCACGGTCAAGACGGGCGACCGGATCCTGCTGGAGCGCTCCCGCTCCGCCACCACCACGGCCTCCTCCACGCAAAGCCCCCGCACGCGCACCGCGGCACCGTCAACCACTACCACGACGGACAAGAGCAAGGACAAGACGGCCGTCGCCTCCGACAAGGACAAGAGCAGCGACAAGAAGTCCAAGGACAAGGATAAGGCGACCACCACTGCCAAGGCCGAGTCCCGCAAGTACAAGGTGGATGAAGGCGACACAATCTTTTACATCGCCAAGAGGTTCAACACCACGCCCGCCGCCATCCGCGCCGCGAATGGCATGGCGGAGAACGCCACGCGCCCCAAGGTGGGCTCGACGCTGACGATCCCCGGCGGCAGCCCCCGCGACGTTGCCAAGCGCAACTAAGCTGCCCCTCATCTCCCCTTCGCAACCGCCCGGCCCCGCTCCGGGCGGCCACCCGCCACCACCATGCTCGATAACACGCCATCACCCGTCATCTCCCTCTGCCAGAGGCAGATGGGCTACGTGATGCTGCTTACCGTGATGGTGCTGTGCGGCCTGGGCCTGGTGACGCTTTTCAGCATCGCCAACCCGCAGAACGACCCGAAGATGTACGCGTTTGCCGTGCAGCAGGCGCGCTTTATGGCGCTGGGCGCGGTGGCCTGTGTCATCTTCGCGTGTATCGATTACCATGTGCTTCTTCGCTATGCGCCGGCTGCGGTACTCCTTGCAGTGCTGCTACTTGCGCTGTGTTTTGTGCCCGGCATCGGCAAGGCCACCAATGGCGCCTCGCGGTGGATCAACGTGGTGGGCTTCAGCTTTCAGCCGTCGGAGCTAGCCAAGATATCGCTCATCCTCTTTCTGGCCGCCTACATGTCCAGCCGCAACGGTAACAGCCGCGATTTCCTGCGTGGCTTCCTTGTGCCGTCGGTCGTCACCGGCATTATCGCCTTGCCGATTCAGAAGTCGCCCGACCTGGGGACCACGCTCCTCGTCGTACTCATCTTCATGAGCATTATGTTTGCGGCAGGCGCGCGTCCCGTCTACCTCATCTCCATGGTGTTTGTGGGCATGGGCTACATCCTGTACAGCGCGGTGATGATCAGAAATCGGTGGGAGCGCATCCTCGCCTTCCTTAATCCGGAGGACGAAACATTCTCGCTCGGTCGTAACTATCAGGTGCTGCAAGGACTTATCGCTTTGGGCTCCGGCGGCATGTCGGGCGTGGGCCTGGGCATGAGCCGCCAGAAAATGTCCTACCTGCCGGAGTGCCATACCGACTTTATCTTTCCCATTATCGGCGAGGAACTTGGGATGTTTGTGACGCTGGGCGTTGTGCTGGCCTACTTCCTCTTCGCCATCTGCGGCTGCTGGATAGCCGTGCACGCCCCGGACAATGGCGGCTTTTTCCTCGGCATCGGCATCACCTGCCTCATCACCCTGCAGGCCATGATGAACATGTTCGTCGTCACTAACCTGATGCCTAACAAGGGCTTACCGCTTCCCTTCATCAGCTACGGCGGCACAAGCCTCCTCTTCAGCCTCATCGCCGTCGGCATTCTCTTTAACCTGCACCGGCAGGGAATAGCCGGCGAGAAACCGGGCAATTCGGGCGTCGTATTGCCGGAGCGCAGCAGCCCGCGCATGTAGCCGCTGCCAGCGCGGCGAAGATGGGGACGACGCTGTGCGGAAAGTTGTGCGGAAGTAAGTAAATGAATTATTAACTTACATATACGCTGGACACTTTTCGATCCGCCTTATATAACTGAATAAGAATCACATACCGGCGGCGCCACGCGCGTTAACCTGATCTTAACCAGCCAACAGGTCCTCCGATACCCGTCTTTTTCCCTGGCGAATAAGGCGGGTTTTGCGTGACCGGAGCCCGGCAAGAGCAGCGCATCGCGAATAGCTCTGCCAGACGGAAAAAACTCCTGCCCCTAACTGCTTGCCGCTAAGGCGATTGGAGAGGGAAGTCAAGAAAGGTGCGGCATTTTTACGCAAAATTGCGTATATTGTTTGCGCTTTGCCTGGACGGATTCTCACGGAACTTCACGTAAATACTTCACTTTTTCTCAGAATTTAAAAGCCATTCGCCGCACCCCCGGTGTATGCTCGCGACTTTCGTATAACTTACCCATCATGAAACTTCGCGTAGCCATAGCCTGCGGCGGCACCGGCGGCCACCTCTTTCCCGGAATTGCAGTTGCGGAGGAACTCCAGCAGCGTGGGCACGAGACCCTGCTGCTCGTCTCCAGCAAGCAAATCGACGCCGTGGCACTGCAGGGCAACGAGCAACATAAATCTCGCGCCATCAGCACCTTAGGCTGGCCGGGCCTCAGCCCCCGCCTCTTCTCCTTCCTCTACACCCTCTACAAAAGCTGGGGCGAGTGCCGCGGCATTTTCAACGAGTTTAAGCCCGACATGGTGCTGGGCATGGGTGGCTTTACGAGCGCCGTCCCCCTGATGCTGGGCCGCACCAAAAAGCTGCAAACCTTCATCCACGAGTCCAACGCCATCCCCGGCCGCGTCACCCGCTACATCGCCCCGCGCGTCACCCGCACGCTGCTCGGCTTCTCCCGCTGCGCCAACCACTTACGCACGGCGCAATGCATCGTGACCGGCACGCCTGTGCGCAAAGGCCTGGCCCAGCTGAACCGCGCCGAGGTGGCCGAGAAATTCGGCCTCAACCCCAACGCCAAAACTCTGCTCGTCATGGGCGGCAGCCAGGGCGCGCGCGGCATTAACGAGATGATTGTGCAAATGCTCCCCCTCATCGGCAACCGCCGCGATGACTGGCAGTTCCTGCACCTCAGCGGCCCCAGCGACGCCAACCTCGTCGAGGTCAATTACCGCCGCCAAAAGCTCACCGCCGTCGTCCAGCCCTTCTCCAGCGAGATGGAGCAGTTTTACAGCCTGGCCGACCTCGTCGTCTGCCGCTCCGGCGCGTCGTCGCTGACGGAGCTGAGCCACTACGGCCTCCCCAGCCTGCTCATCCCGTACCCCACGGCCGCGGACGACCATCAAACGGCCAATGCCCATATTTTCTCGGATGTAGGTGCGGCTGTGACACTTCCGCAAAGCAAGCTGACCCCCGAGCGCCTTCGCGACGAAGTTACCCGCCTCTTTACCGACGAATCCGCACGGCAGGCTATGAGCGCCGCCGCCCGCAAGCTGGCCACCACTAACGCCGCCGCCACCGTGGCCCAGGAGATGGAGAAGTGCGCTGTATGACCGCCGCCTGCGATATCATCCCTACCGAAGTAAAGCCGGCCGGTTGCGTGGAAAGCCTGCGTAAGTGCCTCGCCGCCAAGGGCTCCCACGTTCACCTCATCGGCGTCGGCGGCAGCGGCATGAGCGGCATTGCCCGCCTGCTCATGCAGCACGGCCATAAAGTCTCCGGCTCCGATCTCTCCCGCAGCGGGGAAGTGGAACGCCTTGCGGCCGAAGGAGTTGTGACCTATCGCGGGCACGAAGCCGCCAACGTCGGCGACGCCTGCCTGGTCGTCTACAGCTCCGCCATCACCGCCGCCAACCCCGAGCGCCAGGAGGCGGAACGCCGCGGCATCGTCTGCGTGCGCCGCGCCGAGTGCCTCGCCATCCTCTCCGAGCAAAAGGAAGCGCTCGTCGTCGCCGGCATGCACGGCAAAACGACCACCAGCTCCATGCTGGCCCACGTTCTCCGCCGCGCCGAGCGCCGCTGCAGCCACTACATCGGTGCCGAAGTGCCGATACTTGGCGCGAACGCTGCGTGGGACGAAGGTGAGCACTTTGTTATCGAAGGAGACGAGAGTGACGGTACAGTTGCCCTCTATCATCCGGCCCGCAGTATCCTTCTTAACATTGAGGAGGAGCATCTCGATTACTTTGGCACGCTGGAGAAGATTCTCGCCACCTTTGCCCAGGTTATCGAGCAAACGCGCGGCCCCGTCTACTACTGCGCCGACGACAAGAACGCCTTGCTCCTGTGCTCCAAGCGCAAGAATACGGTAGGCTATGGCTTTAGCGAGATTGCCAATTACCGCGTTACCGATCTTAAACTCGATAATTTTTCATCGCGCTTTACTGTCCTTAAGGAAGGCGTCTCGCTCGGCGAGGTCATGCTCAATGTCCCTGGCGCGCAAAATGTTAGCAACGCTGCGGGCGTCATCGCCATGGCTCACGACCTCGGCGTCCCCATGTCCGCCATCGTCGCCGCGCTGGGCGATTTCCGCGGCGCCCGCCGCCGCTTCGAGGTGAAGTTTAAAGGCGAAAGCAACATGGTTGTCGACGACTACGCGCACCACCCCACGGAGGTAAAAGCCACCCTGGCCGCCGCCAAAAACAGCGGATGGAAGCGCGTTATCGCCCTGTTCCAACCGCACCGCTACTCGCGTACCAAGTTGCTGCTCAACGACTTCGCCGAGGCGTTTCACGACGCGCACGAGATCTGCCTCACGGAAATCTATGCGGCCAGTGAGAAGCCCCTGGACGGCATCAGCGGCGAGCGCCTGGCCGAAGTCGTCCGCGAAAGCGGCCATAAAGCCGTCTTCTTTGAGCCCCGCCTGGACCGCCTCCGCAGCCTCGTCTCGCGCTCCCTGCAGGACGGCGACCTCATCCTCACCATGGGCGCC
This sequence comes from Verrucomicrobia bacterium LW23, assembly GCA_003054695.1. Classification (GTDB taxonomy): domain Bacteria; phylum Verrucomicrobiota; class Verrucomicrobiia; order Methylacidiphilales; family UBA1321; genus LW23. The sequence goes on along the minus strand of QAZA01000050.1, from coordinate 586,073 downwards.
GGCGACATCCACAAAGTCGCCGCGTTCCTCGCTCAGGAGCTGAGCTGGTACCACGGCTTGCGCGCCCTCCTCAAGGAGGAGAGCGTGCTCCTGCGCCAGGAGCCGATGAGCCGCCACACCACCATGAAAATCGGCGGCCCCGCCCAACTGTGGCTGGAGCCCTGCGACGAGGAAGACCTGATTAAGGCCCTGCGCTACGCAGGCGAGACGAAGATTCCCGTCACCGTCATCGGCCGCGGCAGCAACCTGCTCGTGCGCGATGGCGGCATCCGCGGCCTCTGCCTCCACCTCAAAGCACCCTATTTCAACCGCGTCTCCGTAACGGACGACGTGCTGGAAGTAGGTGCGGGCGTGCGACTTAAGACGCTGGTTGCCGAAGGAAAGAAGTACGGCATCGGCGGCTTCGAATTCATGGAAGGCATCCCCGGCAACCTGGGCGGTGCGCTGCGTATGAATGCCGGCGCCATGCAGGGCTGGACGATGGAAGTTGTTGAAGAGGTGCGAACCGTTGATACAAAAGGCAACGTTTATGTCATTAATAAAAAGGATTTGGAGGTACGTTACCGTAATGTTCCACACTTTCATGATCACATTGCGATTTCGGCGCGCCTAAAAGGTAAGCCCTGTGATTCGGAAGCAATAACGGAACGCCTTAAACAGTTCTCCGAAAAGCGCTGGGCCAGCCAGCCCGCCGCCTCCAGCGCCGGCTGTATCTTTAAAAACCCCGGCCAGGGCTCGGCCGGCAAGATAATCGACGAGCTCGGCCTCAAGAACCTTGCCGTCGGCGGCGCACGGGTCTCGGAGGTACACGCCAACTTTATCGTGAACGACGGCCAGGCAACTGCACAGAATGTGCTGGACCTGATCGCCCAGATTCAACAGAAGGCCCGCGACGCGCGGGGAATCGACCTGGAGACCGAAGTGATTATCATGGGAGAGGACGAATGAACCGACGGTTAGCCTCACGTCAGCGCGACCAGCAAGTCAAAATCCTGGAGACCTCCACGCGCAAGGAGTATTACCGCAAGAAGATGCTTAAAACCATCTTCTGGACCGGCATCTTTGCCGTCGTTCTTGGCTGCTTCACCATCGTTTTCCACGCGTCCATCCAAAGCTTTATCCGCTGGACGATGATGGAAAACCCCGCGTTTGCCATCAGCGAGATCCGCATCGAGTCGCGCGGCAACTTTACCCAGGCGCAAATCCGCCAGGCCACCGGCCTCGCGCTCGGCGCCAACATCCTCAACTACTCGCTGGCCGCCGTGGAGCGCGACGTGGAGCGCCTGCCCTACGTGGCCGAGGCCCAGGTGGAGCGCCGCCTGCCGTCCACCATCATCATTCGCATTATCGAGCGCCAGCCGATTGCCCGCGTGCCGGTTGCCGACAGCGCAACCACTGTAGCGAGAGAGTTTTATGTCGATCGCAACGGTATGCTGCTGGAGCCCCGCGAGGGCGAAGTGATGCAGCCTATGCCGCTCATCGTCGGCATCAACGCCTCTGAGATCCGCGCCGGCCACAAGCTGGAGTCGCAGGAGGTCGGCGCTGCGCTCGAGCTCATTAACCGCTTCGAGCTCAGCGAGTTACATGGGCTGATGGATATCCGCAAAATCGACCTGGACCAGCCCCTGTGCATGAAGGCTCACATGGCCGACGGCATGGAAGTGACGCTGCGCCTGGATTGCATCCCCGAGCAGCTGGAGCGCCTGCAAAAGGTGGTGCGCCAGGAATCGACCCGCACCGTCGCCACGATCGACCTCACGCCCACCACCATGGTGCCCGTCACCTTTAAGCAGGAGCCGCGCCCGGAAGACCCCGGCAATACGGTAACGCCCGCACCGGTCACCCCGGGTGCGGACCGTCCTGCGACGCCGGCCGGGGAGGGGACCACGCCCTCCACGCCTTCGCGCACGACGCGGCGCGGTCGAGCGACGTGACGTATTTTTGCGTGAAATGTTTAATCTTTAAACATTTTGTTGTTATACTTTTGACGACCTGCCCGCAATTAGATACAGATGAATAAAAGGCGATCCGGCCAACGCGAATCGACAAGAATTTGCCACCCAATCGAAGCCGAGCCGTCACAAGCCGACCTAGCCTAAAGCCCTGCTACGCAGGCGCTTGAAGATCGCGGTGCATCCGCCCGCCCGCACCACGCAGGCCCGCGCTAATAATCCCATCACTTCGCCTCCACATCCCCTCAGCCCACATTCGCGCTCACTATGTTCTGGTCAAATGATCGCAATATCATCGTAGCCCTCGAAATCGGGAGCTGCAAGGTCGTTTGCGCAGTTGCGGAGCTTCGCTCCGACGGAACACTGGCATTGCTGGGCGTTGGCGAGGAGCCAAGCGGCCAGGTGCGCAAGTGCGAGATTGTTGACTTCGATACTGCGCAACGCTGTGTGCATGATGCACTTATGGATGCGGAGAAGAAGACTGACGTGATGATCAACGAGGTCTATCTCGCCATCAGCGGCGCGCATATTCGCGGCACAAACACGCGTGTATCCACGGTGGTGCACGGCGATAACGATGAGATTACGGAAGATGTGCTAAAGGAGCTTAAGGATATGGCTAGCCGCCACGCGCTCCCCACCGACCACGCCCTCATTCACGACCTGCTGCAGCACTACATTCTCGACGATAACTCCGTCACCGACAACCCGATAGGCCTTGCCAGCAAGCGCCTTGCGGCCGACTATCACCTGGTCTACGGCCTGGCAACGCGCCTGCAAACGACGATCCGCTGCGTGAAGGAGCTCAGCATCGACGTAAAAAACTTTGCGCTCAGCTCCTACGCTACGGCACAAGCCATTCTGCCCAAGAGCCTTAAGCAGCTGGGCGCTATTGTGATCAACTGCGGCGGCGGCGTTACGGATTACATCGCATACGATCGCGGAGCCGTGGTTCACACCGGCGTGTTAGGCGTTGGTGGTGAACATCTTACGAATGACATTGTGGCCGGTCTTAAAATTCCCTACGCCAAGGCGGAGGCGCTGAAGCGGCTGGAAGGTGCCGTCACCATCCCGGACAACAAGCTCGATGATCAAATCACCATTCCGGCCAGCTACAACTTTGAGGAACGCAAAGTGTGGCGCGAGTCGCTGGTGAAGATCATGGAAGCGCGGCAGCTTGAAATTTTTGAGATTATACTGCACGACTTGTGCCAGCAGCCCTTCTGGGCGGACTTTGGCGGGTCGATCTACCTGACTGGTGGCGCGTCGCAAACACGTGGTATTGTGGAGCTTGCGCAAAGCGTATTTCCCTGCCCGGTGGAGTACGGCCAGACTTTTCCCTTTGAGGGCAACCAGAACTACGCGAACCGGCCGGACCTGACGACGGTCCTCGGTCTTCTCCAGTACGCCCGGCAGGCGGAGCTGGAGGCGCCGCCGGTGAAGGGCTGGGCCCGCATGCGCCAATCTATCAAGCGCATGTTTGTTAATCTTCGACTGATGTGACGTACGTGGCACAACATTGTTGATTTATCGCCACTTTTTGGCTTGAGCCGAGAGCTGGTCGGCAAGTGTAATCCCTTATCCCGCAAGGACCTGCATGATCGAAAAGACTTTGGACGGACTGCCGCCGCTTCCGCGGGGCTTCACCACCCGGCTGCGACTTGTGGGCGTGGGGCGCGCCGGCATTGCCGCGCTTGATCAGATTGTGCTGTACGGCCACGAGAGCTACGACATGCTGGCCATCGATGCCGACCAGACCAGTGTGGATGGGTCGGTAGTGCCGAATAAAGTGCTGATTGCCAACGACTTACTTCGGGGGCTTGGCACCTATGGCGATCCGGAGCTGGCCGGGGAGGCTGCGGACACGGCGGTGAACGTCGTAGCGCAGTCGGTGCATGGCGTTGAGCTGCTGATACTTACGGGTGGACTGGGCGGGGGCATCGGCAGCGTGCTTACCACGCGCATTGCCAAGGAGGCGCGGCGTCGGGGCATCCCGACGATCGCGTGCGTTAACACGCCGTTTCACTACGAGGGGCGCCGGCGCTTACGCCGTTCGCGCGAGGCGCTGCACGAGCTTCGGCAGCTGTGCGACGCGGTTTTGGTGTTTGCGCATGAACGACTTCTGCCTGTGCCGAGCGTAGCGCAGAACGTGCGTAACGCGTTTTACTTTATGAGCAAATCCATGGCCCAGGCTATGGAAGCCCTTGCACAAGCCCTTGCACGGCAGGGTCTTGCGCCGGCGGGTGCCTCGATCTCGGATCTGGTGACCTTGGACGAAGTGCGGCAGACTTTTGGCCGGGGCGCGGATTTACAGGAGAACTGCTGGAGCGCGCACGGGGAGATCGAAGGGCATGAGTCGCTGGCCAAGCTGCTGGAGCGCGTGCTGGAGAGCCCACTGTTGCACGACCAGGGCGGGATGGGCCAGGCCAACCGCGCGCTGGTGCATGTAACTGGTGGCAAGAAGTTTACGTTTGCACAGGCGCACAATATGGTGCAGGAGCTTCGCAAGCGCCTGCCCGCCGGCCTGCCCGTGCGCTTCTCGGCGACGACCGACGAGAATGCCCGCGAGGCGGTGCGCATGACCCTGTGCCTGGCACAGTCCTCGCCGGTGAGCGCCGCGCCCGCCCCGGTCACGGAAGCTTATGCCGTTGAGGATCAACAGGTTATGATGGAGCAACGGGTGCAGCGCCAGCAGGGGCGCGCCGGCGGCTCTCTGGCGGGCTCGCGTGGGGAGCCCACAACGGCGCCGCGCCCCGGCCTGGCGCCCCGCATGCGGCGGCCGCACCAGGACGCCGATCCTTCGCCGAGCCCGGAGTCCACTGTTGTATTGCCTTCGCAGGCAATGGCTTCCGCGCGCAGCGGTGCGCAGCAGGGGGCGGACCCCTCGCAGGTGAGCAAGGCGCTGGCGCAGGCGTTGCAGTCGATCCATGCTGTCAAACGCAAGGCCGAGGAGGACCGGCAGGGTGGCGCTCCGCAGGCGACGAGGCCGGAGCTGACCGGTCCGAAGGTCCGGAGCCGTAAGCTGGGCCCCGCCGCCGCTATTTCCGAAGTAAGCCTGCCGTCGCCGGAAGATGATGAGGCAGAGGAACTTGAGGAGCAGGATATGGCCGCGGGGGGGATGGAATCCGGCGATGGCGCTGCCGAGGGGAACGTGGCCGCTCGCCCCGGTATTCCGCGCCGTCGTCGCTCTACGCGTCCCACGTCGCGCCCTTTTGGCAAGCAAGCCGTTCAGCCTCCACAAATCCCTGATGATGAGCTGGTTCCAGCGGATGAAGCGGGCGCTGAACCCGAGGTTTCCGCCTCTCATCCCGCCGCCGGCGGTGCCCAGCAGGACGACGTGCCCGTGGCCGGTCCGGCTGCCGCATCCGAGTATCCCCCCGGCGAGGGCGGCCTTAGCCGCAATCAGCTGGCGCGTCAGGACGAGTCGACCGGCACGCGTTTTGCGAAGGTTGTGGCCACGGTGCACCAGGGGCAGAATCTGGACCAGCCCGCCTATCGCCGTAAGCGTGTGGATATCAGGAAGTAACGAAGTAACGTGGGCGGATATGGGTAAATGCTGAGCCCGGGTTATTCCTCCCCGCCGTCGCCGTGCAGGTAGCTGCTGAGCTTCACGCGCAGGGTCTCGCGGGCGCGGAAGAGGAGGGATTTGACGGACGGGACGCTGACTTTCATGACTTCGGCGATCTCCTCGTAGCTGAACTCGTCGTAGCGGCGAAGGATGACGGCGATGCGTTGTTGCTCCGGCAGGCTGCGGATGGCGCGGTCGATGCTGTCCATCATTTCGCGGTCCATTATGTCGCGATCGGCGGCTTTGGTGACGGTGTCGGGGAGTTCGAAGCGGGGGGCGTCACTCTCTTCCTCGGGCTGCTGGTCGATGGAGAAGAACCAGGCGCGGGAGCGGCGGCGGTGCTCGTTAAAGACGAGATTGCGGACGATGGTGAAGAGCCAGGTGCGGAACTGGGCGCTGGGCTGGTATTGGGGCGCGGCGCGGTAAACGCGTATAAACACTTGCTGCGCAATGTCTTCCGCCTCAATGGGATCGCCCAGCATTTTGAGGATGGTGCCGTAGACGGCATTTTGATGACGCTCCACCAGCAGGCGAAAGGCGTGGTCGTCCTGGTGGGCGACTCGGCGCATCAAATCGACGTCGATGTCCAGAGGCTGGTCGGTCTCCATGTGCACCAGGTGGGCAAAAGCGTCGGCAACAGCTTGCAGCATGCTTGTATTAAGCCGGGTCGCGATGAAAAGTTGCGCGGGAAATGAGAAAAAAGGAATGCGTGGGCCGGATAAGGCGGTTGCGCACTAATAATCGGGCGCGGAGGCCACACGGAAGTCGTCGGGCCACAAGTCGCCGGCCATCGCGAAGCTCTTGGGCATCAACGTGTAGCCCACGTGGCCCTGGTCAAAGCAGGCGTAATGGCTGCCCTGCCAGGCCTTGTGCAGCGCCTCAATATCCGCGGGGGGCGCAATAAGGTCGTACGTGCCGGCGATGAGGATGACGTTGCCGGCGGGCAGGCGCGGCTGGTAGTTGCTGGGGCAGCACATGCGCTGGGAGGGTAGGGTCATCTCACGCGTAATGCCCTGTTTGCGCAGGTGGCGGCGCAGGGTTACGCTGGCGGGCGATTGCCAGATGGCGGCGTCGACGTTGAGGATGGGCTCGACGAGAATGAGGCGATCGAGCTGGTCGTCAAAGCACCCGGCCAGGCCCATAATCCAGCCACCGTAGCTGGTACCCCAGCCGCCGATGACGGGGCTGCCGGCTTCCTTAAGCAGGCGCAGCAGCACGCGTACCTCGGTAACCGCCTGGCGGATGCCCTCGGCCGTGCGCACGAGGTGGCCGCCGACGGCCAGCTCGCCGTGAAACTGCCAGGGCAGGCGGCGGGAGTAGTGGAAGGGAAGGTGCATGAAGGCGGCGTTCCAGCCGCGCTCGTTAAGGCGGCGCGCCCAAAGCTTGTAGCCGTAGTCACTTACGGACATAAGGCCGTGCGCCATAATCATGGTGGGCGCGCCTGCCCAGCCGCGCTTGCAGGGAAACAGGTCGAACGAAGCGACGTTGTTTTGGGGGAACTCGCCTGGCACGGGGGAGGGGAAGCTGATGCGTCCGCGGCCGGGAAAGGCCGGGATTGTGTAGCCGTGGGGAATCGCAAAATATTCATCCGCAGGGCGTTGCGTCCAATGCGCGGCGTAAGCCTCAAAGCGAGGGCGGAAATCGGCCTTCAGGGGGTGGCGCCACTGCATCAGGTTAACAAAGCCGAAGCTGACGTCGTCCACCACCTTGGCGCGGACGCGGTCCAGCCGCTGGTACCAGGAGGAGCGGCGGGAGGCGGCTGTGCCCGCGGATGTAGTTGCGAGGGAAGGGCTTGCGCTTGTGGTAGCAGGGGAGGGGGCCGGGGCTGTATCAACGAGCACATCCGGCCCGGAGATGGCCGGTGCGGCGGTATCGAGGGTGGGATCACTCGCACTCATGGTGGGGAGGGGCGGGCGGCGCATGGCGGCGCGGCGAGGCGGCCGGGCGGCGCTACATCGCCGAACTGTGCCTCAACAATACGTGGCTTTCCACCAGAAACCGAAGGGCTTGGGGGAAAATTTTTCTGTGTGAGGGGAAAGCTCTGGGGCCAGATCGCGGAGGCTGAGGCGAGGGAGCGGTATCTCCAGGCTGTCGACATACCTCCTTTCTGCGGTTCCTCTTGGCGATCTTTCCGTCCTTGGTGTTAAAATCTGTCCGATGAATGGCGAGGGGAGTTTCAACGCCAAGGACGGAAAGATCACCAAAGCAGCGAGAGAAAAACGCGAGTGTCGACAGCCGTTAGGGTGTTGCCTCGGCGGCCCCATCTACGCTGGCCCTTCGCTTTTGCAGCTGGGCAAGGTGGAGATTGGCGGGCTGCACCGTGGTGCCATCGGTGGCCTCCAGCCAGATGGAGGGTGACTCTGCGTCCGCTTCCAATTCGGCATCCGCAGAAGTGCTTGAGGTTGCAATGCCGACGAGATTCATGGAGTGCGGGCCGAAGCCCTTCCCCGGCCGCTGGATGGGCATCTCGCCAAGCAGGTTCCAAAAGGTGCCTCGGCCGGCGCAGTGTTTGCCCAGGGCATGGCCGCCGCCGCAAAACCAGGGGCGGCTGCTGCGGCCCATGTCGATATTGGTGAACAGATTCTCGTAGGGAGCGCGCTTGTGGTGGTCAAAGCAAAGGTCCACGCCTTTGCCGTCGGAGAATACGTTGCCCGCGCCCATGCTTACGGAGATGTCGTGAATGAAGGTTGTCCCGTACGTAAAGCCGCTAAAGAGATTGTCATCGCCCTTGAAGTAGACGCCATGATGGCCGTGGCAACCGCTCTTCTCGTCCGGCTTCCGCGCACATGTAAAGGCAACGTCCTGCACTGTGCAAAAGGTGCCGAACGCAAAGATTCCCCCGTCGGCGTTGTGGATGCGGATGTTGCGGATCCAGCAATCCGACACGTTCTCCATGGCAATGGCGTTGTAGCCCAGCTCGCCAAAATGGCCGGCGTAGTCCGTTTCAGGAAACTCGAAGGTCAGGCCTTCCACGCCGCACTCGGTAACCGTGGGCTGGTAGTCGATGATCTCGGGCGTCCACCGGGGATCGATATCAAACCGCAGCGGCCGGTCGATCTCCACCCTGTTGCCGGCGACAGCGACGACCCGGCAGGGCAGGTGGGCTGTGGTGGTACCCATCAGCAGGTGCGTTTCCCCGGCGTCGCTGGTGTAAAGGTGGTCCGCCAGGCTGTTTTCCGCCGTATCGCGCTGGTGGATGAGGATGCGCTGACCTGCCGAGAGGGCGGCGGCGTTCGCGACCTCCACGAAGCGTGCGCCCCGCGCTTGCCGGCCGGTAATGGAGGTAAGCACGCTGCTCAGCGGCCGGCCCTGCAGCCACACAATCCCTCCGGACCACGAGTAGTTGGAAGTTCTTTGCCCGCACGTAGTTACGCCCCAGTCAGGCAGGATGTCCGTAAGGTGGACGGGGCAGACAAGCACCGACTTTTCGGGGCCCTCGCCACGCAGTACAACGTTGGGGCGCGTAATGCGCAGGATCTGGCGGATGACATAGCGCCCGGCGGGGATCTCAATGGCGCCTTGCGCCTGCTCAATCGCGCGCAGAAAGGCGGCGGTGTCGTCGTGCTCGCCGTCGCCAACCGCACCACAATCGCGAACGCTGACGCCGCGAGGCAGGCTGGGCAGGGGGGCATTGCCACCGTGGTAGCCCGCCCAGGAGAAGTCGGGAAGGCGACCGTCAGGGGTCCACAGCTCGCCGCGGTCTCCCCAGAGTGCGGAAAAGTAAGGCGATTTTTTGGATTCAGGCTGCATGGTTTGGGACGACTGATACACGTTAGCCGGCCCGCGGTCAATCCGAGGATGCTGTCAAATACATCGCCACCCTCCGAGCTCTTCGGCTACAGAGCGGCGTGAATCGCCTCAACCGCGTTCTTGGCCTCGGCAAGACCGCTGCTGGTGTGGGTGCGGAAAAGGCGGATCGCGCCGATCTTGTCGCCGCGGCTTAACAGCGTGCGAATCTCCGCCAGGGCGTGCTCCGGCAGTCCGTCGGCTGCAGCCTCGGCCGCCGAGACTGCGGACTGCGGCGAAGTGGCGTCAGTCGGCGACCGACTCCCTTCCATCATCGCCTCCACCGCCTGTTTGGCCTGGGCCAGGCTTACGCCGGTAATGCGGCGGTAGTGGGAGATGGCGCCGATTTTGCTGCCTTTGGCAATCTCGTCATGCACCGGGTAAAGCGGGTCGGACGCATCGAGGGCGGGCGTGGGCGCGGCGGGAGGCTGCGGCTGGCCCGGCATCTTCGACATGAGCATTTCCACGGCAAGCTTGGCGTCCAACAGGCTGACGCCGGCAATACGGCGGTAGTCCGCAATGGCGGTGATTTTATTGCCCCTCGCTGCTTCGTTGCGCACGGCTTGAAAGCGCTCATGCCAAAAGATTTCCGGCCCCCCCGGGGCGATGGAGGAGGGAGCAGATGTCGCGGTTGCCGCCGATCCGGCCCCCATCGCCGAACGTGGCGCGGAGCCAGGCAACGGCGCAGCAGTGCGGTCGCCCGATGGAACGGCGTCGACGCCCGACCCGGGGCGCATATCCATAGCGCTGGAGCTTCGCCGCGTAAGCAGCACAAGCGCGAGGAATCCGGCGCCAATAAGCGCAGCGACCGCAAGAATCAGGGCAAACGCATTCATGTTGAAAGAACGGATAGCGCACGCGTTCGTGCAATCGGCAACCACAGCGCCCCGGCTGCGCCCCTACGAGGCGGGAATCCGCACCCTGTCGTGGCAACGCACCACATAAGTGCCGGCCACCAGATCGTGCAGCGTGCGGGTGTGGGTGGTAAAGAGCGCAATCGTGTAGCCAATCATGTAAAAGCCGGAGCCCAGCGAGATAAACGCGCGGTAAAAAGCCTGCGTGTAGTCGATGCGATCACCCTGATCATTCACCACACGCATGCCGAAAATCCCCTTGCCAATCGTCTGGCCCATGGAGCCCAGGAAATAAGTGTGGTACGCCACCTGCAACGCCGTAACGGAAAGCACCGCCGCCACCTTGTAGCTCGACTCATTGCGCTGCAGGCCGTCCACAAAATTATGGACGGTAACGCCCCACTCCGCCGGCAGCACCCAGGCCGCTGCCATTACCAGCAAAAACGCAAGTGCCCCCACCACAAGGGAATCCACAAAATACGCGGCGGCGCGCAAGCCAAACGGCGCAACGCGCAGCTTGGGAAACCGCACAAAAACGGAGGTGGCCTCCACTTCGGCCAACATCGCCACCAGCTCGGGAAACTCGCCCCAGCTGCGCCACGGGCTATCCGGCTCCGCGCTGCGCACTTTCGTCTCGCGGCCTACGCGGTTGTCCAGCGCCCACTCGCGCAGCTCGGCAAGATCTACCGGGCCGTATTCCTCATCGTCTTCGCCGCGAATATAAAAGTGGAGCATGGGGGAAATGCGATGGCGGCGTCCAGTGCGCCCCGTCACGAAAGTTTCCTAACTGTAACCCTGCCACGCCCCCTGCGCCAGAGAAAAAATGCGCGGGCCAGGGGAGGGACAGATGCGAGGCCTCAGTGGCGCGCGGGGATCGACGTTACCGTGCGTCGCGACTCGCTGGGGCTGGAGAAGTGCAGGCGCCAGGTCAGGCCGGGCAGCAAAGGCTCGGCGCGGTCCGCCCACTCCACGGCCGTTACGCCCGGGCCGCCAAAATAGTCCTCCACGCCAAGGCGTGACACGGCATCGGGTTCTTCAAGTCGATACAAATCAAGGTGATACAGCGGAAGGCGACCGCCGTCATACTCGTGGATGAGCGTAAACGTAGGGCTTGTGACCTCGCCGGTGTAGCCAAGGCCGCGGGCCAGCCCCTTTACAAAATGCGTCTTGCCGGAGCCCATGCCGCCATACAACGCAAGTACCTCACCGCCACGGAGTTCCGACGCAAGGCGTTTGCCCAGGTCATACATGTCTTCAGGGCTGTTTAAGGTGATCGTATCCATCGATCCAATTTTCCGGTGGTGACCAGGCGCGGCGGCCTGTATGTTTTGCTGACATCTGTCCAATGCAGGTAATGGAGCAAGGGAAGTGCCAACGGCGACGTAACTCGTCGGCGCGATCTATCGCGGTGGTAAAAAGCAGCTCAAAGTCCTCGCCGTCCGACATAGCGGCGCGCAAATCGGCGCCGCGATTGCGAGGAATGGTTGCATAGTGCAAGCTGCATCCCAGGCGCGATGCGCGCGCCAGCCGCGGCAAGTCCCGGCCGAGGCCGTCGCTTATGTCCATCATCGCCGTCGCAAAGCTTTCAGCCGCAAGAAATTGCCCCTCCGCAAGGCGGGGCGTAAAGGTAAGGTGCCGCCGCTTTTGCGTGTTGCCCAGGCGGCCGGTCACCCAAATAAGATCGCCCGGCCGGGCCGTGGAGCGCAGCACCGGCGTGTAACCCCGCGTCTCCCCCAACAGTGCTATGTTCAAAAAAAACTGCCTTGCACGGGAAGTCTCGCCGCCCGCCAGCGAAACCCCGCACTCTGCAGCGGCGTCTTTCAGCCCCTGATACACCGCGCGCAAGTAGTTGGCGGAGAAAAACTTGGCGCTAGCCGCCGACGAAGGCGAGGGAAGGGCGGAATCCCCTCCGCCAGGGCGAGGCAGGCCCAGCGTCACCAGCGCCGCGCCAGGGCGTCCGCCCATGGCTGCGATATCGCTGACCGCCCGGCACAGCGCCTTTCGCCCCACCAGGCGGGGAGGGGTGGCCGCCGTAAAGTGGGCGTCCTGCACCACAATGTCGGTTTTAAAGAGAACGTGATGCGCGGGGGAATCCCCCCGAAGCACCGCGCAATCGTCGCCAACGCCCACAACAACGTTGCCCTGGCACACCGGCCAGTGTCGCGTAAGCTCCTGCCACAGAGCGTCTTCGGAGCGAAACGGCAGGGTCCGGTCAGGCATGTGGGAATGGGGCCGGCAGAGTGCGGCGACTGCACGCGGAGCCAGCCAAAGAACTCCATCCCCTGACAGGATCCAGCGTCACGCCGGTGCCGCTGGTGCTGGCTGGGTTACTCCGGGCGCTCGATAATGATGCGCTCCTCGGACTCCGTAGGAGTGGACTTGCGACGACGCGGGGGCTGGCCGCCGCCCGAGCTCTGGTAATAGGAGGGCGCGGCGTTGTTGTTAAGCTGCGCGTAAGGCTGCACGGAGGAATCATGCGCGGCGGGCGGCGGCGCCGGGGGCGGCACATTAGCGGCGGCGGCAGTCGGATCCATCGCCGGCGCGGGCGCGGGAGTGGGATTGCCGGCAGGCGTCGCGCTCATGGCCGTCGTCGTCGCGTTGCGGGGGACGATAACCACGCGGGTGCCCACTTTCACGCGATCAAATATCGCCTCCACCATATCGTAAGGCAAACGAATACAGCCGTGCGACGCCGCGTAGCCAGGCAGATACCCGGCGTGCAGGCCAACGCCTGTGTTCGTCAGGCGCAGAAAGAAGGGCATGGCGGCCGCCTCGTACTTGCAGCCGGCGGGCACAGGCGTTTTGGGGGTGGCGTCCTTTACCACCAGCTTGTCATTGGCGTCCACAATGTAGCCGTACAGGTTGCTCTTGTGGTTCGCGTTTTTCTGCAGAATTTTGTACTCCCCGGGGGGCGTGTCGTAACCTTCACGGCCGGTGGAAATCTCCGACCAGGCGATGGCCTGGCCCTTGGCAAAAGCGTACAGGCGCTGCTCTTCCAGGCGCAGCTCAATGTAGTCGATATTGACGTTGTGATCGCCAAACCAGTCAAAAATGGGTTGCGCGGGCGCAACACGTACGTTGGACGACTTGTATTTTGACTTGCGCTGCGTCTTGGCGCGCGGGTTGGAGCCCCCCTCCGCCTGCTGGGCAACCACATCAGTGGAGGCCAGGGCGACGAACGCACAGGTAAACGCGGAAAGGAGGAGCAAAAGCCAACGAGTCGGCTTCGGAGGTGTCATATACGTAGTTAGGTGAGATGAGGAAGGCTAGACGGTGATGTCGGCACTGTCAACTGCGACTTTAGGGGTGGAGAAAGTGAGGGCTCGTATTTACTTAAAAACCTGTAATTAAGCGGACTATATTTTGGCCGGCTGCGCGTTGCAATAGAATTTATGCAAAAGAATTAAATTAATACCGCTCCACCCCACCTTCCCAACACCTTAGCCAGCCTTCTCCGCTTCGACATGTAAAAAAGCATTCCCAACTCGCTTTCCCGCCTTGCGCTAAAGCCTGCTTTATCTTAGACCTATCAACAGATCGCAGGTCACCCCAATCCCCCTCGCGCCTCCCCCCGACAGTGTTTCGACTCCAACACATCGCACCCTCCATCATCGGCCCCGGCCTCCGCCTGCGCGGCGAGCTCTCCTTTGAGCGCGGCGTCATCGTCGGCGGCACCGTCCAGGGCGCCATCGCCACCTCCGGGTGCGTGCATCTTACCGCCACAGGCTCCGTCAGCGGCGCGGTTCGCGCGGATGCCATGGTGATCGAAGCCGGAGGACGCTTCGAAGGCAAGGTGACCATCGGCGAGGCCACCGGCCTGTTGCCGCGAGAGGAGAAAGGCGGCCCCTTCCGCCGCCGTCGCACCGCATGAACAAGCAGCTCTGCACCTGCCCCCACTGTCTGACCCAGCAGCAGGAATCCACTGGCGCTATATCCACGTATTGCAAGCATTGCCACATGTATTACCGGATAGAGCCGGTAAGAATGCGGCGTGTCGTCCGCCTGCCCAAGGAGAATCGCGTCCTCAAGTGCCCCGCCTGCGAGTGGTCGTGCCGCGTTGTCTCCTCTGCCATGTCCTCCCAGTGCGAAAATTGCGGCACGTACCTGGACCTGCGCAACTACCGCATTGTCGGGGCCAACGGCGACCCCATCTTTACATTCGGCTCCGTGGAGTTCGCGTCAACGGCCCAGTACCGAAGCTGGGAAGTTGTTGCAGATCAAATCTTTGTAGCGGGGCGCGTGCACTCGGGCCTGCGCGCCTTTACTTCCATCGAGCTGCAGGAACGCGGGAGCGTCCGCGGCTGCCAGCGCGCGCCTCTCATACGCGTGGCCGAGCGTGCAGACGTAGTAGCTGTTCGTATTGAGGCGGATACTCTGGATGTGCAAGGTGTGCTGCGGGCGGATACTATTGTGCTTACGGGGACGTTGAAAGTCCATCCCGGCGCTGCCGTAGTGGCCAGAGAGATAATCTGCGGCGGCCTGGACGTTGCGCGAGGCGCCGCGCTGCAAGGCAAGCTGACTACGCAACTGCCTGCCCGCGAGGCGGATATGCTGAACTGCACGAGTCAGTACGATACGGGGGCACGTGCTGCCCAATCCGTGCTGGTAGCCGAGGTTTCCGAGGCGCAGGATGCGTCGGATTCCGCTACGGAAATCCCTGCGGCGCAAACAGATCCGGAGATGGCTGGGCAGCCGGCGGCCCCTGCGGAGTCTTCCGGCCCTGCGCTGTCCGACATGGCCGCCACGCTGCCCGGCGCCCCGGGGCCGCGCCGCAAGAGCGCCTTTTTGCGGCGGGAGATTTCCCCGCATCGCATCACGTCCCGAAGCTTTTTTGCAAGCCGCGTAGGTGCCGCAACGCCCTCGGGCGCAACGTCTTCCAAAAGCGCGGGATACCTGGGCTAGCCGCCCGCCTCATCGGCCTTGCTAAGGGTGTCTTCTTCTGCTCCGCCACGCCCTTTTTGGCGATGATCCCCCACAACATCATCCGCTCCCGCTCCTCCAATCGCACGATATATTTCTTTTACATGCTGGTAACCACTTGGTCCCCCAGCATGCCACTTTTCGCGCCGCAAATCCATCATAATTATCTATACGTATAACAGTGACGCACCGCTAGCTAAAGTACGCGTCCACACGCGGATAGCTGCCCAGCACGCGGATCTCCTCGCAGGCGATGCCGGCTTGCTCCAGGGCCGCTGCCATGCGGGGCTCGGCCACGTCGGCCTCGGCGGAGACGAAGAAGATGTAGTGGTTGGGCTGGCCGGAGATGGGGCGCGACATGATGCGCTTGAGATTGACCCCGTTGTTCTGAAACGGCATCAAAAACTCCACCAGGCTGCCCACCTGATTCTTCACTGCCGCCGCCAGCGAGATCTCGCGCGGCAACCCCGCCGCCTCGGCCGGCGTCGCCTCCCCGTGGCCGATGAGGAAGAACTGCGTGAGGTTGACCCGCTGTTCGTCGATGGGAAAGGCCAGCACGTCCAGCCCATACAGCTCCGCGGCCTCGCGGTTGGCAATGGCGGCAGCCTGCGTCTCGCGCGAGACAATGCGGGCCGCCTCGCTGGTGCTCAGCGCTTTCAGATGCTCCGCCTCCGGGTGATGCGCGCGCAGCCACGGCCCGCAGTGCAGCAGCGGAACGTGGTGCGAGTAAACGCGCTTGAGCGTTTCGCCCGCGCGCCCCAGCAGCGCCAGGCGTATGTGCATGCTTAGCTCCCCCTGTATGCGCAGCGTGCACGCTGGATTGATCAGCATATCGATCGTGTCGAGCAAAAACCCGGCGGAGGAATTCTCGATTGGCACAATGCCCCGCGAGCCCGGCCGCGCCTGCACGTACTCGATCACGTCGGGAATCGTCGGCAAATTCACATAATGCACGGGAGCGCCGCCGCTGCCCTCCGCCGCCTCAGGAAACCGCTTCTTCGCCACAAGGTGCGAGAAACTGCCGGCCGGGCCCAGGTATGCGACTTCGAGGATGCTCATAAAACAACGATAAAGTGAGGAGAAGAAAAGGTACGATGGTCGCACACTTACCCCCAGCAACGCGAGCAAAAACGCCGGGAGCGGTGAGGAACGGCGGGAGAGGGAAAATAGAGCAATGCCCGTTAAGCTGTAGCGGTCTCAGGTCTCCGAAAACGGCGAAGCCCTTCCCCCGCCATAGCCTGGGTTTCGCTCGCATTCGAGTGCGGGAGAACCCCAGGAAGTGCGAGCTCAGGAACCCTACGCGATGCGTTCCTCCGTCGACCCATTGGCGCTCGCTCTTTGCACGAGCGCGCCTCCCTCGTCCAAGCGCTGCTGGGTTTCCAGCGTCTCCAGCAGGTAGCGGCCGCGGGCGCGGCGGAGGGTCACCTCGGCGCCGAACGCCTCGCTAAGCGTTGCAGCGGTAAGGTGTTGCGAGGTGGGGCCGTTGGCGATGACCTGGCCGTGTCGCAGGACCAGCACGTGCGTGAAGCACGGCTCGATTTCCTCCACGTGATGCGTCACCAGCACAAGAGTAGGGGATTGCGCCGAGGCGGCCAGGCGGGCGACGAAGGCGAGGAAGTGGCTGCGCGCCACCGGGTCCAGGCCGGCGCACGGTTCGTCCAGAATAAGCAGGGGCGGGCTCATCATCAGCGCGCGGCCAATAAGGACGCGCTGGCGCTCGCCCTGGGAGAGGAAAAGCCACTCGCGGTCGGCCAGGTATCCGGCCTCCATGCGCTCCAGGATGGCCAGGGCCCCGACGCGGTCGGCGCGCTTGACTTTGCCCCAGTAGTTGAGCTGGCCGTACTTACCGCTGATGACGATCTCCACCGCTTTTTCGGAGTCGTCAATGCGATGGCGCACGCTGGAGCTGACGATGCCGACGCGCTCGCGCAGCTTTTGCCAGTCGGCACGGCCGTAAGTCTCGCCCAGCAGGTGGATTGTGCCGCGCGAGGGGGTGAAGTAGCCCGTCAGGGCGCTCAGCAGCGACGTCTTGCCTGATCCGTTGGCGCCCAGGATAACCCAGTGCTGCCCGGCATCCACCTGCCAGTTTACCTGGCGCAGGATATGGCTTTTGCCCCGTACAATGCCCAGCGACCGGACGTCGATGATGGGGGAGGGACCGGGCGCCGGCGCGGGCATGGCGAGTGCGGTAGCGGCGGGCGAGGACCTGGCTTTTCGGCGCGGCATGAACGGCGTGGGTGGGCTAGGAAGTCGTGAAAAGGGAGCAGCTTACTGCACAACGCGTCCGGCCGCAACCGTGCTGGGGGGGGTGTCGGTGTTTGACTCGAATCGCACGTCTTGATCTCTCCATCTCGTCCGCGTAATCCGTGGCTAAATTTCAGTTCAATTCAACGGGGAGTTATCAACAACGGAAAGCACGGATTTCACGGAGGGGAAAGGGGGATGTTCTCCACTCTCTGGCCCTCTGGCCTACGCCGCGTAAAGGCAGCTCGTGTCCTCGGCCACCGGGATGAGCTCGAACGTTTTCTCGCCCAGGCTGGACTGGAGGAGTTTGCCCATGATGACGACGGTTTCGTCCAGCCAGATGTCTTCCTCAAAGAAATACTTCTGGTAGTCGTGCACGATGATGCGCCAGGAGTTGTTGACGCTGGCCAGCACGATGTCTGTCGTCGTGATTTCGGCGATATCGCCGAGCACGGCGACGCAGTCCTCGTCCAGCGGCGCATTGTCCGTGTCCGTGGCGCCGGCGAGGATAAGGTGCGGGACGGTGGCGAGGCGGGCGCTGCGGGCCACAAGGTTCAGCCACCGCGCGTTCCAGTCAATGCCGTCGCGGGAGTAAAAGTGGATGAAATCGAGCGCGGACGACTTGACGGGGATACGCTCGCACTTGTCGCGCAGGTACACATCAATGCGCTCGTGCAGAAAGATGTCCTTGCGGTAGACGTGCGGCAGCTTCTTGGCATACAGGTAACCCATTGCGGGGTGGGGCTTTGCGTTCATGGGAAAATGAACGGGGATGGGGAAGATCTGCACGCCGCGCATAAAGTCCCGCTTCTCGGCCTTGATCTTCTCGATCAGCCACTCAATCCCCGCCAGTTCAACACCCCACTGATGCTCAAGGTTTTGCGTCAGCTCCATCCCGGAGAGCACGATCTGGCAGCCTTTGTTGATGTGATAGGGCATCGCGGCAAGCAGCCTGCGATAAAACCGAAGTGCTATGCAACTTAAAAGCGAAAGCCCGGAAAAATATTGTCCGGGCTTTGCTTGTTACCCTGTAATCCATAGCGCTTTACGTGCGGAGGGGAGGGTTTGGGGAGGGGATGGCTTAACCACGAGACACACAAAGCACACGAAAATTACGGAGGGGACGAAAGGGGGAGGCAGAGAGAAAAGGATGGTTTAGAGGTGGAGGGGAGAAGTGGAACAGGCGAATAAGCCTTGTTCCAGAACCTCCTCCCTCGCGCCCTTTGCGCCCTCTGCGTCCTTTGCGCGAAAAACTACACGCATTGCGTCACCCGTCACCCGGCGACGGGCAAAACGCTTACCGATTTTCGCGCGAAGGCCGCAAAGGCCGCAGAGTATGCAAAGCGGAAACTGTGAAGGGGACGCAAGGAAGCGCGCGTGCTTTTATTCCCACTCCCCCTTTCGTCCCCTCCGCAAATTTCGTGTACTTCGTGTGTTTCGTGGTTAAAAGCTCCCCACTCCCCGGGCTCCCCGCATTAACCGCCGCCGGCGGCGCTTTCGACGGGTTTGCCTTTGAGGGTAGCGATGAAGTATTCGCGGTTGAGGGCGCCGATAAAGCTGGCGCTGATCTCCTTGGGGCACACGGCTTCGCACGAGTTGGTGTTGGTGCAGGAGCCGAAGCCTTCTTTCTCCATCGCCTCCACCATGTTCAGCACGCGGGCGTAGCGCTCCGTTTTGCCCTGGGGCAGGCGCGCCAGCTGGCCGACCTTGGCGCTGACGAACAGCATGGGCGAGCCGTTTTTGCACGCGGCCACGCAGGCGCCGCAGCCGATGCAGGCCGCCGCGTCCATCGCCGCGTCCGCGTCCACCTTGGAGATGGGGATGGCGTTGGCATCCGGTGTGCCGCCCGTGTTGACGCTGACAAAACCGCCGGCCTGGATGATGCGGTCGAACGCCGAGCGATCAACCACCAGGTCCTTGATCAGCGGGAACGCCTTGGCGCGCCACGGCTCCACGGTGATGATGGAGTTATCCGCAAAGGTGCGCATGTGCGTCTGGCACGCCGTCACGCCTTTGTCGGGGCCGTGCGCGGTGCCGTCAATCATCATGGAGCAGGTGCCGCAGATGCCTTCGCGGCAGTCGTGGTCAAAGGCGACGGGCTCCTTGCCGTCGGTAATGAGCTTCTCGTTCACCTGGTCCAGCACTTCGAGAAACGACATGTCCTCGGAGATGTGGTCCATGGGAAACTCGTCGAAGCCGCCCGGCGCCGAAGCGTTCTTTTGCCTCCAGATCCTGAGAGTAATCTTCATGGGTAGGAAAAATGGAAATGGGGTTAAGGCTTTATTTGTAGGAGCGCGTGCTCATCTTCACTTCTTCGTACACCAGCGGCTCCTTGTGGAGCTCCGGCGTGGCGTTGTCGCCTTTGTACTCCCATGCGGCCACGTAGGAGAAGTTGGCGTCGTCGCGCAGCGCTTCACCGTCGGGCGTCTGGCTTTCTTCGCGGAAGTGGCCGCCACAGCTTTCGGTGCGGTGCAGGGCATCGCGCACGAGAAGCTCGCCAAATTCCAGGAAGTCGGCCACGCGGCCGGCGCGTTCCAGCGCCTGATTAAAGTCGGCGCTTTCGCCCGTTACGTTCACGTTCTTCCAGAACTCCTCGCGGATGTTGGGGATCTCCGCAAGCGCTTCCCTCAGGCCGGCGTCGTTGCGGCCCATGCCGCACTTGTCCCACATCACCTTGCCCAGCTGGTGGTGCAGGGAGGTGGGGGTGCGCTTGCCTTTAATGGAGAGCAACTGTTTGGTGCGCGCTTCAATTTCGGCGAGCGCTTTCTTGAATTCGGCGTGGTCGGTCGCGGGCCGTTTGGATTTGTCCGTGGCAAAGTAGTTGCCGATGGTGTAGGGGATAACAAAATAGCCGTCCGCCAGGCCCTGCATCAGCGCGCTGGCGCCCAGGCGGTTGGCGCCGTGGTCGGAGAAGTTCGCTTCGCCCAATACAAACAGGCCGGGCAGGTTGCTCATCAGGTTATAATCCACCCACAGGCCGCCCATGGTGTAGTGCAGGGCGGGGTAGATGCGCATGGGCTGCTTGTAGGCGTTCTCGCCGGTAATCTTCTCGTACATCTGGAAGAGATTGCCGTAGCGCTCGCGGATCTTGTCCTCGCCCAGGCGCTTGATGCTGTCGGCAAAGTCCAGGTACACGCCGCGGCCGCCGGGGCCCACACCCAGGCCGGCGTCGCACGCCTCCTTGGCGCTGCGGCTGGAGATGTCGCGGGGCGCCAGGTTGCCGAAGCTGGGGTACTTGCGCTCCAGGAAGTAGTCGCGCTCGTCTTCGGGGATCTCCGAAATCGGCCGGGGATCCGCCGGTTTTTTGGGCACCCACACGCGGCCGTCGTTACGCAGGGACTCGGACATCAGCGTAAGCTTGGACTGATGGTCGCCGGTGACGGGGATACACGTCGGGTGAATTTGCGTGTAGCAGGGGTTGGCCATGGCCGCTCCCTTTTTGTACGCGCGCCATATGGCCGTGACGTTGCAGCCCTGCGCGTTGGTGGAGAGATAATAGACGTTGCTGTAGCCGCCCGTGGCCAGGATCACGGCGTCGCCATTGTGCGCCTCGATCTTGCCGGTGACGAGGTTGCGCGTGATGATGCCTTTCGCATGTCCATCCACCACAACAAGATCCAGCATTTCCGTGCGCGGATACATCTTCACCGTGCCCTTGCCAATCTGCCGGGAGAGCGCGGAGTAAGCGCCCAGGAGCAGCTGCTGGCCCGTCTGGCCGCGAGCGTAGAAGGTACGGGAGACCTGGGCGCCGCCGAAGGAGCGGTTGGCGAGCAGGCCGCCGTATTCGCGGGCAAACGGAACTCCCTGCGCCACGCACTGGTCGATAATGTTCACGCTGACCTGCGCCAGCCGGTACACATTGGCTTCACGCGCGCGGAAGTCGCCGCCTTTAATCGTGTCGTAAAAGAGGCGCTGGATGGAGTCGCCGTCGTTCTGGTAGTTTTTGGCCGCGTTAATGCCGCCCTGAGCGGCGATGGAGTGCGCGCGGCGGGGGCTGTCCTGAAAGCAGAACGCGCTCACCTCGTAGCCCAGCTCCGCAAGCGTGGCGGCGGCCGACGCGCCGGCCAGGCCGGTGCCGACGACGAGCACTTTGTATTTGCGCTTGTTGGCGGGGTTGACGAGTTTGAGGTCAAACTTGGCCTTGTCCCACTTTTGCGAAAGAGGACCTGTTGGGGCCTTGGCATCAAGAATCATAAGGATGCGTCCCGGTTAGAAAGTGGGGTTGATCAGGCGGATGACGATGGCGATGGGCACGATGGCCATGCCAACAACAATGATGCCGGAGAAAGCGGCCGCAAAAAGCTCCTGCGGTTTGCGCCAGGCGGGCGACGTCAGGCCGACGGAGCGGAACATGCTGCTGAGGCCGTGGCTGAGGTGGAAGCCGAGAAGCACCACCGAGATGACGTAGAAGCCGGAGATAAACGGATTGCGGAAGCCTTCGATAACCATGCGGTACACGTCGTGCCGCCCGGCCTCGTCATGCAATCCGTAAAACTGCGGCTGCACCGAGCCCACGGTAAAGTGCAGGATGTGGAAGATGATGAATATCAACACGATAACGCCGGAAACGATCATCGTGCGCGAGGCCAGGGTGGCCTTTGTTGCCGATTTGCCCGGGTCGTTATACCCCACGGGCCGCGCCGCTGCGTTCATCGCCGTAAGCTTGATTGCCGCCCAGATGTGCAGGACGACCATGACCAGCAGGCCGATACGCACGCCCCACAGCAGCTCTTTCTGGCTCTGGAGGAACGCCGCGTACGCGTTAATATGCTCCTTGGGCAGGAAGATTTGCAGATTGCCCACCATGTGACCGACGGTGAACCCGAACAGGGCGAGACCTGTCAGGGCCATGATGATTTTCAATCCGATGGAAGATCGAAAAAAGTTCAGCAGCAACATACCATCAACGTAAAGATTACTTGGGTTAAGTCAAAGCATTGTGAAAAGTAGAAGATCGATTGCATTTGTTGGGATAAAACTAATTTCCATGCAACAATGTGGGGGCGTGGAGGTCGGTGATCCGGCTGACGGTTGGTTGTCATTAGTATAGCTAATTTTAGGGATGTAGCACG
Source organism: Verrucomicrobia bacterium LW23 (assembly GCA_003054695.1). Taxonomy (GTDB): domain Bacteria; phylum Verrucomicrobiota; class Verrucomicrobiia; order Methylacidiphilales; family UBA1321; genus LW23. The sequence continues at coordinate 563,677 of QAZA01000050.1, read as the reverse complement.
ACAAATTTTCCGTTTCTAACGCGGAATTGATCGCTTTTGAGTCTTAAGAATTGCCCCGCCTATCAGTTTTTCTGATGCATCGGCCCGGGCGCTATGCTAGGCTATTTTGTATCAAACAGGAGAAAGCCGATCTCTCACGTCCTCTTCCCCAGGTCACATAACCGCCTCGGCAGCAGGTGCCGGAGAGAGAATGACGCGCTCTTCTGTCCACCGCGGCATGAGTGTTGCTTCCCCAAGCTATCCCTGCAAGGGCCGGCTGAGCACGCGTCTACTCCCTGACGGGAGCCCGCCTCACACCGCAACTTGCTCAGGTCCAGACAGTTGGCAACACAAATGCCCCAATCCCATGACCGCAACCGCTACCTCACCCAAGCTCCCGCACATCGTCGTCCTCGGCGCCGGTTTTGGCGGAATCAACTTCTGCCAGAGCTTCGACACCACCAAGGCACGGATCACCATCGTTGATCGCCAGAACCACCACCTCTTCCAGCCGCTGCTGTACCAGGTGGCGACAGCCGGCCTCTCCGCGCCCGATATCGCGCAGCCCATCCGCGCCGTGCTCTCTGGCAAAAAGAACCTGACGGTGTTGATGGACGAGATCGAATCGATCGACCTGGAGGGCAAGCGGGTGCAGCTGAGCCAGAAGACTCTTGACTACGACTACCTGATCCTCGCCCTCGGCGGCGCCACGTCCTACTTCGGCAAGAATGAGTGGGAGCAGTTTGCGCCCGGCCTCAAATCCCTTAAGGACGCGCTGCACATTCGCCACAGCGTGCTGATGGCCTTTGAGCAGGCGGAAAACACCAGCGACAAAGCCGAGCACGATCGCCTGATGACGATGGTTGTCGTCGGCGGCGGCCCCACCGGCGTGGAGCTGGCCGGCGCCTTTAGCGAGCTGGCCCGCACGGTGCTGGCGAGCGACTTTGCGCACATCGACCCGAAGGAAGCGCGCGTGATCCTCATCGAGGCCGCCCCGCGCATCCTGACGCACCTGCCCACCGATCTCTCCGAGAGCGCGGTGAGGCAGCTGGAAAACCTGGGGGTGGAAGTGCGTGTTAACTCCAAGGTGCTCGACATCCGCCATCAGCAGCTGGATCTTCCCGGCGAGACGATCCACGCCGCCAACATCTTCTGGACGGCAGGCGTAGGCGCCGCGCCCATTACCAAGACGCTTGGCGTGGAGCTGGACCGCGGCGGCCGCGTGAAGGTGGAGCCGGATTGCAGCATCCCCGGCCACCCCGAGGCGTTTGCCATTGGCGACATTGCGTCGATGATGAACAAGAAGACCAACGCGCCCGTGCCCGGCGTCTCCCCGGCCGCGATCCAGATGTCGCAACACGTTGCACAACTGATTGAGGATGAGCTGGATCCGATGAGCGTGCGCCACGGCCTGCGCCTGCCGTTTGAGTACTGGGACAAGGGCACGATGGCCACCATCGGCCGTTCTTCCGCCGTGGCGATGATTGGCAAGGTAAAGTTCAGCGGCTTTATCGCCTGGCTCGCCTGGCTGGCCGTGCACCTGCTGTTCCTGGTCGGCTTCCGCAATCGCCTCTCCGTGCTGATGAACTGGGCGTACGCCTACTTTACCTACAAGCGCGGCTCGCGCATCATCACGTACGATCCGGCCGAGCCCCCGCCGTTCCCCGCGCGGCACGGCTCCGCCAATGATGCAGCCCTGCCGGCCCCGGCAACCGTCGCGCCCGCCGCCTCCAAGGAGGCAGCGCCCGTGGCGTAAGATAACGGGCGCCTTCGGCTGAGGTCGCTAAGCATCAAGATGTTGCAGTGCCCTGCGGCGCGAAGTTTTCCGGGCGACGGAAGACTTCGCGCTCCTCGGTGCTACCCCTTCATCAGCTTCAGCAGCCGGGCGTGAGCGACGAGCATGGGGGCGATGGACTGCTGCCAGGGCAGGGGAGGCGCCTCTTCGTAGTCGACTTCGTCGGCGGCGATGGGCGCGGCGTCCAGCCAGGCGATGACCTTGCCGGAGCGGAAGCTATCCACGGCGACGAGGCGTTGGCCTGCGGGCAGGACGCCTTGAGCGGCGGCGGTTTCGGCCGCCTCGACGACAACGGCGGCGTCCTCGCACGCGGCGGCAAAGGCGTCGCGAAGGGCTTGCGGATTACCTCCGGAGTCGTCCGCGTCCAGGTAACAGCCCCAGCGGGCCTGCACCAGCACGATGGCGTGCTCCGTAGCCGCATAGTAGTGCACAGCCTGCGACGCAACGCCGTGGCCGCCAAAGCCATAGGCCAACACGGGCGTCGCAATCTCGTGGCTTAGCAGTGCGGTGAGGAGGCGGTCCAGATCGTAGAGGTCGGCGTGGCCGTCCAGGTCGTGTTGCGTTGTCGCAAAGGTGGCGCGGCCGATATGATAGAGCTCCGCGCCGGCAAATGGCGCCGGCACGGGGGGCAGGGGGAGGGATTCCCGCTCGTACAGTTCCTGCGCCTCCTCGCGTGGCGGCAGGGTTACGATGTGGCCGGCGCCACCCTCGCAGTGAAGCTCGGTCGACAGCATTCCGGTTTCCTCGTGGGGAAGATGATGTACAGGCATAGGTGGGGGGATGTCAGGGGCGTTTGAGGGCGTTATGCGCGTCCGTCTGTACGCCGGGCGTTAGCGTTACTCAACGTCCCGCGGAGTTTCCATGCCGGGTGTGACGACCGTGGGGCTGCGCTCCAGGCGCGGCATGCCCTGCACAATGGGCTGGAGATCCTCGTGCAACAGCGGCGGGGCGGAGGGTTCCAGCCCCCCGCCTCCCACGCCATCGCGCGGCACTTCCCGCTCCTGGGGCGGGGTAATTTCGGAGCGCACCAGAGGAGGCTGCTCCGGCAGGCGCGGCGGCCGGGGCATCATTTTGGGCGTGAGGCCGCGGTTCAGGGGATCCAGGTACGAGTGGTATTTGCCGCGCGGGCTGTTGAAGAGAACCTCCGTGCGGGGCGTTCCCCACTGGCCGGGCTCAATCACATTGCCCTCCCGGCGCAGCTTGGCCACGTGCTCCTTCATCTGGCCCAGGCGCTCCACGGCGCGATCGATCTCCGCGTCCGGCAACAGCCCTTTCAGCTCGTTGCGAATCTGCCTCGCCGTCATGCCTTCAATCCGCTCGGCCATCTCCGTATCGATAACCGGCGGCAGCTTGACGGCGTGGCCGGGCGGCTTGTTGGGATCGAGACGGTTGGAGCCAAACGCCGTGTCGTTGTCGATACCCGACACCATCGGCGTGACGCCCGGCCCGGACTGAATAAAGATATTGCCCACGTGGCGGTCAATCTGCCCGCAGAGAAAATCCAGCAGTTGAAGCTTCACCAGCCCCTTTTGCACGTCCGGGTTGCGCAAATCGTGCTGCCGGGGCTCGGACTTGAAGAAGCGCGGGGGCTCTCCTTCCATACGAATAAGCGACCGCTCCAGGCGGGCAGCGCCGTCAGGAAGCTGGGAGATGGCGAGGAGATCCTCCGCGTCGCGGCCCGTAATCTCCCGCTCGTCCATGTGATCGCCCGCAACGCCGGGCGCCTTGCCGATGACGATGCCCATCTCGCCCTGCATGGAGCCAATCTCCGAGCGGGGCAGGATGTTGAAGCCCAGCAGGTCGTCCATCGCTTTGGAGGCGATGTTGCGCGCCGCAAGCTGCGGCTTGTCCCTGGAGATGCCCAGGATCTCCGCGTTGTCATCCGTCAGCCCCGTCTCGCCACGGCCCTGCTTGTACACGCCCTCCTCCAGCCCGCGGGGGGTGCGATAGCCCACCAGGTACGGCTTGCTCACGGCGCCGCCGGAGAGTTCCCGCGCGGACTCCACATTACGGCCCACCCAGTCCTTATACATAGTGCGGTCGTGGATGGGGATGCCCGCATTGCGATACATCCGGCACTCGCCCAGGGAGAGATTGTGCCTTTTAGCCACCGCTATTTCCGCCGAGGAGAAGCCATCGCGCTTCATCAGTTTGCCCACGGCGTCCATCGATTTGGCGATAACCGTGCGGACGCGACCGGCCGTCAGCGGCTTGCCGTCCTCCAGCTGGTTGCTCAGCTCGGACTTCGCAATCCGCCCCGCCGCAGCGCCGTAACGGTGCGTAATGCGGTCCACAAGCGCCTGCGCCACCTGACGATTGCGCGTTTTGACATCGTCGGGCCGGGTGCGAAAATCCTTAAACCGCGCCCACAACGCCTTGGGCGACCAGGAGCGCTGCTGCACGCCCCCTTCGTCCAGACGGTTGCCCCCCAGGACAACGCGCTGGTCATCCGTAAACCTGCCGATGTTGTGGAAGAGACCACCAATTTCAGGCATATGTGTGTGCGCCCAGGGCGCAGGATAAAGGGTAAAAGGCCGGGATCGGGATCAGATCCGGATCATCTCGCCCAAGGGTTGGGCGGATTCCGGGCTGGCGTCGTCGTCGTTGCGAGACTCGGATGGCTCCGCTTTCCAGTCGCCGGTTGTCAGCCGCCGGTGCCATTGCTCAGCATTATCTACGATTGTACGCAGGATCGTTTGCATGCGATCTTCATCCAGTTTTTCGGTCGGCTCCTTAAACGCCAGGTACACCAGGTTTTCCTCCCGATTCACCGACATAGTGCCGCCGCCCGTGCCGATCCAGTGAAAATTCGCCTCCAGCAGGTCCAGCAAAAGCTCGTTCCTGGCCTCCGCCTCCTGCGGCATTTTGCCGCAGGTAGCGCACACCAGCACTGCGGGCTCCTCCTCATCAAACGTCATCTCGATCTCAATCGTGCCGTCGACTTCAAAGGCGGTGTACCCGGCCTCGCCCAGCGACAGATCGATGTTCAGCTCCCGTCCACATTTCTCCAGCACGGCATCCAGGTTCTCGCGCGACATAGGCTTATGTTCTCGTCCTTTTTTATAATGTAAATGAAAAAGGCGCGTCAGGTCCATATGTATATTGCATATTTGCGATGGTAACACTTAAGCGAATGTAAACACATAACTTGCAGAAAAAAAAGGCCGCTCGCCTGCAAACGACGCGCAACCTTCCGCCAGAAAAAGTTCTCGCCTAGCGCGCCCAAAAGCTCCACTCTCCCCACTTTGCGTTGGATGTGGCGGAAATCTGCCCTGTCCAGCCGCGCGCTGCGCCGCGTGCGCAACGCAGGGATCTGATACCCAACATCTTACCTCCTAAACCCACCCTTCCGTTTCTGCCATGTCCGTACTTATTGTAGGCTCCGTTGCGCTGGATGACATCAAAACAACGACCGCGGAACACCGCGATCTGCTGGGCGGTTCCGCCTCCTACGCCTCCGTGGCGGCCAGCTTTTACACGCCCGTCAGCATGGTGGGTATCGTGGGCGACGATTTCCCCGAAGTGCATCGCGACACCTTCCGCAACCGCGGCATCAATATCGACGGCCTGGAAGTGGTGCAGGGCAAGACATTCCGCTGGAGCGGCGAGTACGAAGAGGACATGAACAACCGCCGCACCCTTTCGGTGGAACTCAATGTGTTTGAGCACTTTAGCCCGAAGATCCCCACCCGCTCGCGCCAGACCCCCTACGTCCTGCTGGCCAACATCGCCCCCTCGCTCCAGGCCCACGTGCTGGATCAGGTGGAGGCCCCCAAGTTTGTTGTGGCCGATACCATGGACCTGTGGATCTCCCTGGCCCGCCCCGACCTGCTCGCACTCATCAAGCGCGTGGACATGCTCATCCTTAACGACAGCGAAGCGCGCCAGTTTACCGGCGAACGCAACGCCGTCAAAGCAGGTCGCAAGATCCTGGAGCTGGGCCCCCGCTACGTCGTCGTCAAAAAAGGTGAGCACGGCGCGCTCCTTTTCTCCCGCGATAACTTCTTCGCCACCGGCGCGTTCCCGCTCGAAGACATTGCCGACCCGACCGGCGCCGGCGACTGCTTTGCGGGCGCCCTCATCGGCTACCTGGCCAAGACAGACGACATCAGCTTCGAGTCGATCAAGAAGGCCGTCATCCAGGGCACCCTGGCCGCCTCCTTTAACGTCGAGGCCTTCAGCCTCAAGCGACTGGAGCGCCTGACGCGCGAAGAAATTGATATTCGCCACGGCGAGTTTTCCCGCTACATTTCGGTCAACGGCGCCCACTAAACCGGGCCGATTACCCGACGTACAGCGCCGCCCGAGAGACATAAACCTATGTCGCGCAAAGAGAAGCAGAGAGTTGACGTTGCCCCGCGCCCCTCGCGCCCGCTGCTCAGCGACGCCTTCTCCGCCCTGGACGGGCTGGACAAGGCGTCCCTGGCGCCCAGCCCGGAGCCGCCCCCGCCCGCCGTGCTCACACCCCGACCTCGCGCGGATCGCGGCAGCGATGGCGCTGCCGCCCCCGCGTCGCAAAAGCCTGCCACCGTTGCGGTTACATCTAAGGGCGGGCAGTCCTTCAAGATGACCGAACCGGCTGGGGAGCCCAACTCCAAAGGTCGCGTCGTGCTGCGTCGCGAAACCAAACACCGCGGCGGCAAAACCGTCGTCGTTGTCTCCGGATTTCGCGAGCTCCCGCAGTTCAACGCCGTTACCATCGGCGACTTGCGCCGCACCATCTGCAACAAGCTCGGCTGCGGCGGCTCGTTCGATCGCAACGAGATCGTGGTGCAAGGCGACCGCCCGGCAGATGTAGCGTTGATACTCAGGCACTTAGGCTTCCGCGTGGACGGCGTGACGGAGTGAGGGCGAGCTTGTGGCGGGGAGGGTGGGTGGCGCCTCACGGTTTGTCCAGCCTGTAGTACCCGTCCCACATCGCCCAGAACAGGGGAATCACACCTAGCGCCACGATAAACGTCGAGAGGCCGAACCACCACGAAGCAAGGTCCCCCGGGGTGACGCCCCAGTGGTAGACCGGCGCGTCGGGATCGCCCTTTAACTTGCCTTTTTGCAACGCGTTACGCACGCCCGCCGCAAGCGCGCCGGTGTCGGCGTCGATGATGTTCCACAACGTGGCGCGCGGCGTGTCAACGCTCCACTCGCGCGGGATATCGCCGCCGCGGCTGGCCACCCAGGCCGGCACCGGCTTCTCCGGCGTCCAGTCGCGCCCGGCAAGCGGGGCAAAGCGCCAAGCGATGGTGGTGGCGCTGCCTTTGGATGGCTTGGTGGTGTAGGTGTAGCGCACGGAGCTTCGCACGTAAACCTTTGCGTCGGAGAACTCTGCGTAGACAGGCGCGCGCGGCCCCGGCGCCAGATCGTTAGCGCTGATGCCCCGCACCGTCAGCCCGCTGTCCGCCGCCGCCGAAAACTGCCAGCCGTAGCCGGAGAAGATGGACGTGGCCGTGCACATAAACGCAAAGATCACAAGCCCAAGATGTTGCTCGCGCGAAAGCGCAAACGCCATGCCCGCGCCCACCAGCGATGTCATGATCGCAAGCACATAGCTGAACTCCCCGATCGGCGCCAGAAACCAGAGCGCCCCCGCCTGCGCAATCACCGCCATAAAAAGCGCGCACAGGAGAACGCCGGATGTGCCGCGAAACTCAAACTCCCGCCACGCACGCCAGAGGCGGGAGGTTGAGGCGCGGGCGTTTGGCGTGGGCGTGAGGGTTGACACGGGTCTCCGATTCGTTTAGGCAGGTTGTACCGAATCGCCATGAAAATCCAGCAACTTTGTCCCATTCTCGTGGCGCACCAGGTAGACGCTGCCGTGCGCTATTATGTTGAGCGCCTTGGCTTTACGCTGCTCGGCACCATGGGCGCGCCGACCGAATATGCTATTGTGGAGCGGGACGGCTTTGCCATCCATTTCAAGCGCATCGATGAGCCGCTGGTGGCCGACGGCGCCTTCCGCGGCAACCTTAACGAGGGCAAAGGCGGCGTCTACATCACCGTTGCGGATGTGGATGCCGTTGCGACTGAGCTGGTTACGCGCGGTGCTATTGCCGGCGGCGCTCCGGAGGACAAGGACTACGGCATGCGCGACTTTTGGGTGGCCGATCCCTTTGGCTATGTTGTGTGCTTTGGCAGCCGCCTGGCGGAAAAGGAGTGATGGGCGACGCGCCGGCGAGCTTCCGCCGTCCCGCAAATCCTTGCGCTTTTTGATGGCATCCGCGCTGCTGTCTGTGCCACACTTTGCTGCACGATGATCCATAACAAATGGACTGAGCTTCTGCCGTCGCTCGCGCCTGCAGACAGCGCACAACACAGCGCCGCGCTATCGATAAGCTGCGCGCCAGCATGGACTTACGTACAGGGCTGCACGTTAACCCAGGCATCTCTACCGGCATGCAACGCGCTATGATTCGCTACGAGAACGTCAGCAAAAGTTATCCGGGCACGTCGCGGCCGGCGCTGGCTCCCCTGACTCTCACGATCCACCGGGGCGAAACGCTGGCGCTTCTCGGCTCGTCGGGCTCCGGCAAATCGACGCTCCTTAAAATCACCAACCGCCTGTTGGATACGGACACCGGCTTCGTCGAGTTTGACGGCCGTAACACGCGCGACATGCCCGTGGAGCATCTGCGTCGCCAATGTGGCCACGTGATGCAGCGGCCCGGCCTGCTGCCCCACCTTACGGTGGAGGACAACGTTGGCCTGAGGCTTAAGCTTGACGGCGCGGAGCCTGGTCAAATCCGCGAGCGCGTGAGGCAAGTGCTTGCGATGGTGGAACTTCCGCCGGACGAGTACGGCCGCCGCACGCCGCGCGAGCTCTCCGGCGGCCAGCAGGCACGCGTCAGCTTCGCCCGCGCTGTGGCTCACGATCCGCCCGTCATTCTCCTGGACGAACCTTTTGGCGCGCTGGACGAAGTGACCCGGCATTTGCTTCAGCAGGCGTTCCTTAAATGGAAGCGCGAGCACAATAAAACCGCCATTCTTGTTACTCACGATCTCTTTGAAGCTCTGGCACTTGCGGATCATATCGCGGTGCTTCATCTGGGCCGTCTGGAGCAGGCCGGCCCCCCGTCGGAACTTCTCAGCAATCCCGCCACGGAGTACGTGCGCGACCTGTTTGGCCGCCCCGCGCGGCAGCTGCGCGAGCTTCAGGAGAAAGGCGTGGCGGCGTAAGAGAAACAGGACCTAAAATGCTGGGCGCAAGGCATTAATGCTGTGCAAAACCTCTAGTCCAACGTCACCATCCCCGCCACCTGCGCCGCCTTTATTTCCGGCGACACGATCGACAGGGAGAGGTTGGATCGCCGGCTGATCGCCTCCGCAATAGCGCGAATTTCCTCCGCCGTAACGGCTTCAATCTGCCCCAGCACCTTGGAGGGATCCAGCACCCGCCCGTGGCCCAGGGCGTGGTCGCCCATCCACATCATCTGGTTAACGGTGCTTTCCAGGGAGAGCTGCGTCTGGCCCACCGTATATTCCTTGGCCCGAACGAGTTCGCGCGCCGAAGGCGGGTTCAGGCTCAGTTCCTTAAGCGCGCGAAAGATGAGGTCCAGCGCCTTGGGCAGCTTGTCGCAGTCCAGGCCCACATTAATGCTGAGCGTGCCGCTGTCGTGCAGGTACGAGACGGAGGAATCGACCGAGTAGGCTAGGCCGTGCTCCTCACGGATTGTCTGGAAGAGGCGCGAGGACATGTTCTCGCCCAGGATGACGCTGAGCAGGCGCAGGGCGAATTTGTGAGGATCGTGCCGCGACACAGAGCGTAGCGCCATGGCCACGTGGGTTTGCTCGATTGGCTTGTTGACGACGCTGATGCGCGGGGCCGTCTGGCGCGAGGTGGCGGGCTTGTAGGGGCTGACCTCACCTTGCGGAATGCGTTGCAGCAGAGGCGTTAACAGCTCCTTAACCTCGCGAAGCGAGGTGTTGCCGGCGGCGGTTATCCACAGGTTACCGGCATGATAGTGGCGGTCGCGAAACGCCGTGAAATCGGCCTGGCTGAGGCTGGAGACGGTGCGAACCGTGCCGCACAGCGACCGGCCGAGCGGGTGGTTGGGCCAGAGGAGCCCGGAAAGGCGCTCCATGGCAACCTGCTCGGGGTGGTCCTCGTACATCTTGATTTCTTCCGTTATAACGCCGCGCTCGCGCTCGATCTCGTGTGCGGGGAAGGTCGCGTTAAGCAGCATATCTGTCAGCACATCAAGCACTAAGGGGAGGTGCTTGGCGCTGGCGCGCGCGTAGTAACAGGTCATTTCCTCCGCGGTAAACGCGTTAAGGCGGCCGCCGACGCCTTCGATGGCCTCGCTGATTTCCAGCGCGTTGCGTTTGCCGGTGCCTTTAAAAAGGAGATGCTCCAGGAAATGCGAGATGCCGTTAATACGTTTGTCTTCATGGCGACCGCCCACGGCAAGCCACAGCCCCACGGCCACGGACGGGACGTGTGGCATCTCGGCTACGGCAAGACCGGCGCCGCAGCTTAAGCGCTCAACGGTGAAGACCATGCAATACCATCGCTAGTTAACGGTTTGATGTCAAATCTCTGGTTACGCAGTCGGGAAAGATGTTGATACGACTGGTTGTCCAGAGGGAGAAAAGGGGCGGCCGGGCGGGTTAATGTCTTACATTTGCGTGGCAAAGTAAAAGTGAGAGGCCAACTCCGCGCCTTTCCTTGTGTATCGGCCGACTGGAGACAAAGTTTTGCCTCTCTTTTGGTGCGTGATTATACAGGTGGTTAGAAATGTCGTGTAAGACGACTTGGTCTTACGTGGGTAAAGCAGTGTGCTTTCCACAAAAAATGTCTCGCTATAACAGTATACATCTTTACTCTAAAGATACGGCTTTACCCCACCATTACGACAAACATGCACTACGATCACGCTTCCACCGCATCCCTGTCACGTGTTGTCACTGAAGGAGTTACGGCAATCTTCCCCCGCTGGCTGCGCGCCTGCGCTCTGGCGCTGTCGCTGGTTGCCCTGTCCCCGGGCGTTTGCGCCGCCGAGACACCCGCCCCGGCTGCCGAGACGAAGACCGAGTCGACACCCGCCACCACCAAAAAGAAGCTGACCAAGAACTCACAGCCCTTTGACAAAGACGGCGATGGCGAGCTGAATGCCGAGGAAACCAAGGCCTACGAGGACAGCAAGAAAGCCGCCCAGGAGAAGCGCAAAGCTGACGAACTTGCCAAGTACGACACCAATAAGGACGGCAAGATAAACAAGGACGAACGCGCTAAAATCATGGCCGACAAGGAAGCCGAAAAAGCCAAAGCAGACGCGGATAAAGCCAAAGAGAAGGCCGACAAAGCCAAAGAAAAGGCCGAGAAGAAGCTGAAAGAAGCCAAAGACGCCGGCAAGTCCACGACGACCCCCGCCGCCGATTCGTCCAAGCCCTGAGCTTGCGGAAATTCAGGGGGCTGAAACCGCCTCAGCCCGGCCCGGCAAAGCTTCAGCCCAGGGATGTGCTCCCCCCGCATCCCGAAGAGGCCGCACGCCTTTCGCCTCACGCCGCCCACCGGCGGCGTGCTGCGGCGTGTCGCGGGCCGCGCAGCGGAAACTCACTGCTCTCGCCCCCAGCCCTCCGCCGGCTGCACGGGCAGCGCCTTGCGGGCCTGGCCGCCGGCTTCCTCCTCGGTCAGCAGAGAGGCGATTTTCAGCGAGTTCTCGCGAAGCGCTCGCAACTCCCGCGCCAGCAGCTCCGTAAAGTCTTCGTCGATGGTCTCCAGCGAGTGTGTCTCATAGCACCACACTCCAATGTCGCCATCCGCATTAAAGCAGTACAGGTCCTTCTGGCCGATCATCTGCAAAAACGGGGCGATGCCCCGCTGCGTTCCCACCGCCGTGCTCTCTCCCGTTGCAACCGGGGTGGAGCCGGCGTCCGAACCGGCGGGAACCAGCCGAAAATGCTCCTGCGTGGCCGTCACGATTTTCAGCTCCATGGGCACAGCGTCGCCGACGCCGTACACGCGTAGCCCTCGAATCGTTGCCCAGCGTGGCAGGGCGATGGTGGAGTCATCAGGCGGCCAGAAACTGGGCCGCGCCTCCACCTCAAGCCCCCCAAAGGTCGTGAGAAAATCACGGTAATGCGGCTGAAATTTCACTCCCAGCAGCGCCTCCACATCCGCAATCTGCTCCCCCATGGCGGGGGCTGCGGAGCTCTCCACAATGACGAACCTCTTGGCCATAGCCTGGAGAAAAGTTGTAATGGCATCCAGCGTCATGCCACTAATGTAAACCATTTCCATCTCTTTGCGCTATGGAAAAGACCGTCACATGAGCAGGATATCGCGCGGCGCCGCCCAGCGCGCTTCTGCCCGGCGCTATATCATTAGCGCAAAACGGGGCGGATTGATGACACAATGCTGTTTCTAGATTAACTGGCCTAATCGCCTTGCCTCGAGCGGGTTAGGTAAGTGAATCGACTGTACGGTAAAATGAATGCAATATTTCATTTGCTATCCCACGCCCTTTGCTGCAATGTGGCACGCGTCGGAGCAGTTGAAAGTTCGGTGCCAGCGGAGTTTGGGATCAGTGAGACGCGATTGTCTCGAGCTGAACCGGTCCGAAAGTCCGAAACTTCAGCCAGCCGGTATTCCCAAACTCACCATCACATGTCAGATCAAGTCATGAGCGTTAAACTCTACGTCGGCAACCTGCCTTACTCTACGTCCGAAGAGGAACTTACGGATCTCTTTGCCCAAGTCGGCAATGTTGCACGCGTTCAACTCATTCACGATAAAGTCACCGGTCGCCCCCGCGGTTTCGGTTTTGTCGAAATGGGCACTGAAGACGAAGCACAGGCAGCCATCAGCCGTTTCCACGGTGCGTCCTATGAAGGTCGCCCCCTGACGGTCAACGAAGCCCGCCCCCTCGAGCCCCGTGAAAAGCGCTCCTTCCCCCCTCGCGATTTCCGCGGCGGTAACGGTGGTGGCAACGGTGGCGGTGGCCGCGGTGCTCGCGGTGGCCGTAACTAACTCCGGCCTCACATCTTAACCCAGGGCGATTACCCTAACAGGTAGTACCGCCCAAGCAGGAACTGCCCGGCGGCGCCTGAAGCTCCGGTCGATTCATCATCGGCCCCCAGCTCGCCCGGCCGTGGCGTTCCAGGGATGTGGTGCGCACCCGCATCGGGACGCGCCGCACCTACAAAACGCGCCGGTTTGCATGCAATGTGCAGACCGGCGCTTTTTTTGCGCATTTTCGTGCCGAATCGCACCCGACCGGTACGGTTCCTGCACAGCTAGGTTCCACGCCGGCACATTTCCGGCGCTGACTCCTTTTCGGACAAACCCCGCGACACTCCGGATTGCGCTCGCACCGCGACCGCAGCCTACGCACCCAGAGTTTCCCGCCGGTCCAAACCATGGTCGAACCCAACTCCACACTCGTCATCATCCCCACCTACGCCGAGCGCGAAAACCTGGTGGAGGTGACGGAGCGCCTGTGGAACGCTGCGCCCGACCTGCACATCCTCATCGTCGACGACGCCTCCGGCGACGGCACCCCCGAGTGGCTGCGCACCCAGCCGCAATTCGGAAGCACGCTGCATTTGATCGAACGTGATGGGAAGCAAGGACTTGCGACGGCGTATATCAAAGGCTTCCAGTGGGCCCTCGCCCGGCCCCACTATCAAAAGGTTGTCCAGATGGACGCCGATTTATCGCACGATCCCATGGTTGTCCCACTCATGCTGAGGGAAATAGATGGCGAGTGGGATATGGTGATAGGCTCACGCTATATCAACGGTGTAAGAGTGCTCAACTGGCCGATATCGCGGCTGCTCCTCAGCCTGGGCGCAGCGCAATACGTGCGCACCCTTACCCGGATGCCGGTAACGGACCCTACGGGTGGGTTTAAATGCTTCAGGCGCAGCGTTTTGGAGAAATTGCCGCTGAGCCACGTTCGCTCCACAGGTTACGCGTTTCAGGTGGAGATCAGCTATATCGCATGGCGCCTTGATTTCCGCATCAAGGAGATCCCGATCGTCTTCGAGGACCGCCATGCCGGCACCTCCAAAATGTCGCAAAGCATTGCACGCGAAGCGATTTGGCGCATCCTCTGCCTTGCCTTCAAGAATTTTCTTCCCGCATCGCGACTTTAATCGTTAATAGAAGGGCGTCCGAGACGCCAACCCCTTTCGCGCCCGATGACCGCCCCCGCCGCCGCCACTACTCCCGCTGCCACCGAAACCGCCTCCCCGCCGGAGACCAAAGCAAAAGTTCCGTGGCTGTGCGGGGAGGTCGTGCCTCGCACGTCGCCAAGCCCGCCGTGGGAGAGGTGCGATTACATTGCACTGGCGATTACGTTTGTAGTAACGCTTGGTGTTTATATTGGCACAATGGCTCCCTCTGTTACGCTGGAGGACTCCGGCGAGCTCATAACGGGCGCCGCACATTTTGGTGTCCCCCATCCGCCAGGCTATCCCATGTGGACGATTTTTGGCTGGATTATCAGCCAGATCGTACCGATTGGCAACCTGGCCTGGCGCATCAACCTGGAGTCCGCACTGTTTGCAGCCCTGGCCAACGGCCTGCTGGCGGGCACGTGCTCGCACGTAGGCAGGTGGCTGTTTGCGGAGATGATGCCGCATAAACCGCACGTACTCAGGATGATATGCTTTCACAGCGGCCTTACGGCCGGCATGGTGCTGGGCTTTAGCGACGTGATGTGGAGCCAGGCGGTGATCGCGGAGGTCTATACGCTGAACGCTTTTTTTCTGGTGGTTGTGTTGATGTGTTATAGCCGCTGGATGATGGCGACGGACTATAACGGCTGGCTTGTCGCTTCTGTATTCTGGTTCGCGCTGGGTCTTACTAATCACCATACATTGCTTCTTATAGTTCCCGCATTTCTGGTAGGGTGCCTGATGGGTAATGTGCGAAGCTTTCCTTCTGTACTCTGCGCCTTCATTTATTACGTGGGCTCCGTGCTAGGCGTGCTTGCCTGGCTTTCGGCGGATACGGAGATGCACGCTATAGCCTGGCGAAGCATGTTTGTCAGCTTTATTGTCATATCAGGCATTGCGGTATGGTATACACGGCGCTGGAACAAGGTGTATCTGATTCTCGGTGCTCTTGCCGTAAGTGCCGTTTTCTTTGTGGGTAGTGCGTGGATTGGTGGTTGGTTTCGTATCAATCTTACTTCCAATTCCATGGTTGTTTTTGTTTTGCTGGGCGCTTTGTCGGGTGCGGTCGTTCTTAATTCATTGCTAAACTCGCGCCTCATTATTGCAATCATTATCGTGGGCTGGATGGGTATTCTGCCCTATGCCTATATGCCCTTTGCATCGGCGACAAATCCGCCGATGAACTGGGGCTATGCGTCGGAGCTGAATGGCTTTTACCGAGACATCACCCGCGGTCAGTATGACGGTGCGCTCGACGTGATGATCAAGGGTATCCTTGCCAAGCCACTCCGCGTGCCGCTCGCCTATCCGCGGCCGCAGAAGGACGGTCCGGCCGATCCGACGGGGGTGCTGTTGCCTGCCAAGGTCCTCTATTTTTATGCGTTGGGGCTGGAGGATGGAATACAGCTTGTACTGGCGGTATCCGCCTTCTTTACGGCACTTATTGTGCAAAGTGTATCGTTACAGAGGAAGATTTATCTCTTGTTTCTTGTTCTGGCATTCTTCTTTGGCGCATTCATGATTAATATCATTTACCCGCCATCGGATTTCAGTCGGGATTTGCTGGAGCAGGCGAAGGTCTTTAATCTGCAGTCTCACTCCGTATATATTCTCTTTGTCGGCTATGGCCTGGCATGTGCCATGATTTACATCCTGTGGCAGGAACCGAGGACGCCTCTCTGGTCGTTTGCGGGTTGTGTCTTTCTTGCGTTGCTGCCTTTTATGCAGAACATTAAGGAGCACAGCCAGGCGAATCACTGGTTTGGCTATATTTTTGGCTACTATGGTTTGAAGAATGCGGACAAGAATGCTGTGGTTTATGGTGGAACGGATGCAGGCCGATTTGTTCCTACATACATGATCTTTTGCGAGAGTACGCAGCCGGATAAATATAAGACGGTAAGAGATTTTGATCGCTCGGACCTGTATATTATTACGCAGAACTCGTTGGCCGATATTAATTACATTCGCTACATTCGTTCGCAGTATGATGAGCGTTACAAGCCCCGGGAGTATTCCTCGTTTGCGAAATGGCTGGGGCGTGAGAAACAGTATCCAACACCCTCTCTTAAAACCATTACAGATATTGACTATGAGGATTGTCGGCAGGAATGGGAACGGACGAGGGGGAACATGTCTGATCTAGGTTCCATGTTTCATTGGAACGGCATCCTGGCGAAGCGCATTTTTGAGGCGAATAAGCACAAGCATACGTTTTATGTAGAAGAAATGTATAACATCCCGTGGATGCAGGATTATCTGCTTCCCGACGGCTTGTTCATGAAGCTTAACAAGGAGCCGATGAAGGAGATGCCGAAGGATGTGGTGCTTGCTGATCGCAAGTTCTGGAATGGTATGACGGCCGCGCTGCTCTCCATTCCGGAGTTTCACGATGATCCTGTCGCGCAGAAGGTGTTTTCGAAATTGCGGTGGTCGATCGGAAATATCTATTACTATCGCAAGATGTTTGATGAGGCCAGGATTGCCTATGAGCAGGCCTATAGCCTTGCTCCGCGTTCGGGGGAAACGGTAGGTGTGTATGTGACCTTTCTTACGGAGCGCAGGGATTTTGCGAAGGCGGAGCAGGTGCTTAAGGAGATGACAGCGTATGATCCTTACAGCGCCTTTTTCCGTCACCGCTATGAGTATGTTGCTCAGCGGCATGGTATGGAAAAGCAGTTGCGTAAGCTGGAAAAGCAGTATGCTGCCGAGCCTGCGAACAGCGTGGTATTGCGAGAGCTGGTGATGCTCTATTCACAGACAGGCGACGTGGCCGGCCTGGAAAAGATTGTGCCCGCACTTGCTGAGGAGAAGTCGATTGTGGCGCAGGAGATGGTGAATTTGATGGAGCAGTTTCGCCTGCTTAATCGCAATGATCTGGCCCTGCTCTTTCTGGAGTTGCGCAGCCTGAAGTACCCGAATGACGGCGACGTTGTGTATAACCTTGCGGCCACGTATGCTGTTCAGAATCAACCGGATAAGGCGATACCCACGCTCAGGCGGGCCCTTGCCATCGACCGGAATTTTGTGCTGCAGAACTCGCCGACGGATCCCCGCTTTGAGAGCCTTCTCGAAGACCCGCGGTACCGGGAGCTCGTGCCCAGCAGTGATACCAATGCGCCGACGGGTTCTCCGGCGGGGACGACGGTGCGCCCCCGGGGCAGCTTGTATACTCCGGAGTCCGGTTCGAATTCCGATTCGAAGTCCGCTCCGTTGCCGGCAACGGGTGGAGCGCCGGCGTCCACGGGCGCGACTCCCTCCACGGGCGGCGTGCCTAAGTCCCTGGATGTTAAGGACTTCACCTCCAACTTTATGAGCACGCCTTAACGCCTTCCCGTTGCCGGCGCCGCCCCAGCCCGGGCCTACGTCAGTACGCCGCCTTAACCATGCGCACGGGTTTGCCGAGGGCCTGGCTGAGCTTTTGGGGCAGGCCGGGCATGCGCTGCAGCTTAAAGGAGAGGGCGGTGTTGAGGCAGCGGAACCAGGCGATGCCGGTAGCAGTGTCCAGCTTGTCGAGGAAGGAGCAGGCAGCGGCTTCGGCGCCGACGGCGGCGGCCCAGGCGGTCTGCATGCGTGCGGGGTTGTTTTGCTGCACCTCGGCCACGTGGGCCAGCACGGTGTCGATAAGGGCGCTGCGGCTGCGGGCGGCGGGGGGCGGGCCCTGGCCCCACTGGGGCGTGTGGCCGGCGGCGGCAAAGCGGGCCAGCTCCTGCGGCATGGGTTTGCGGCCGTGGGTTTTGATGTAGGTTTGCTCCAGCACCACGGCGCTTTGGGCTTCGGCGGCCAGGCGGTCGTAGGTCTCGGCCTCGATGCGGTCGTGCATTTGGCGGGCGATGACGTCGGGGGGAAGGGGCGCGGCGGAGTCGCGGGAGCGCTCGAGGCACTCGCGCAGCACCTGCATGCGCACCTCGCCGTAGCGGGAGTTGAGGACCTGTAGGGGCGGGCGCTCGGGCGCGACGGGGAGGGGAGGGGCGTTGTCGTCGCCGGCGGGCGTGGCGGGGGCGGAGGTGCCGCGCGAGTCGCTGCCGCCGATGACGCGCCAGAGGCCGCCTTTCTCCAGCCGGGCGCGGCCGGCGCGGGACTTGAGGGCGCGGTCCAGGCCCAGCGCCTTGTAGGTGCGCATTTCGTCGCGCTTGGTGCTGTTGCTTTCCTCCAGGCTGGATGCGGCGCGTTTGCGCGGCGTGGCGGTGCGTTTTGCCACCGGCGTGGAGGCGGGCGCGGCGCTTTCGTTCCCCGCCGGTGGGGGGGAGGCGGGGCCAGGGGTGCGACGCGCGGGCATGGCGGTGGGGGATTCCGGAGTGTGCGCGGGACCGTCTACGGCGCCACGGGCGGGGCGCCGGGGCGCAGGGATTTATAGCGCTCCACGGGCAGCCCCTGCAGCAGCGGGCGCAGGGCCAGGGTGAGGGGATCGCGGGCGCCGGCACCGGTGCGGCGCAGCTCGGCCAGGGCGGCGGTGCGCAGCGCGCCGGAGCCGCCGGGGCGCAGGGAGATGTTGCGCAGCTTTACCAGGTTGTGGAGCATGCGGTTGGTGACGTCGTCGATGCGGGCGCGCTGGGCGGCCAGGTCGGGCGCGTTAAAGCGGGGGTAGCGGTGCTTTTTCCACTGGGCAAACAGGGTGCGTTGCAACTGCTTGGCGGCGGAGATCTGGTCGGCAAAATAGGCCTGCGTAATGCGGGGGTCCAGCCCCATGGCCAGGCCTTTGCGGATGAGGCGGGAGAGGAGCTGGCGCTCGCGCTCGGGGTCCTCGATGGGGAGGTTGCGGGACCACTTGTACTCGGCAACGTCGCGCATCAGGTTCAGACGCTCGCGGGCAAGGGCGATGCCCTGCTGGATGTCGGGCTCCTGCCGGACGCTGTTGCGATGCGCTTGCGAGGAGCCGCCGTGCGAGTAGGAGTTCTCGCCCGGGCCGAGCGAGAAGTAGTAATCCACCCCAGGCCCGGATGGGTTGCCACCGTGCTGCGCCCGGGCAGGGGAGGGGGCGAGCGCGAGGAGGAGGCTGAGCGCAAGGGCGAGGGCCATCACCGCGGCAGAGGGTGCGGTTGCTGCGGCAGGGCGAGTGGATTCGGGAGCAGGAGCTTGAGTCATGCGATGGAAAGGATAGCTTCTTGCGGGCGGGTTTTCAAGAGCGGCGGTGGCAAGGTGAGGGATTGTTGCCGGTGGGCGCTTTGCTTGAGAGGTCATGATGACCTCTCAAGTTGGCTTTGAATTAAAGGCTATGCAAGAGACGGGAGTTTCTGCATCGTTCTGATCAGTTACTTATGAACTCAATCGATCATGCATTTCTTGGGGAGCTGACGCACTGGCTTAGCAAAAGCGGTGAGCTATCGTTCGAGGCGGAGTTGCGCAATCTTGCTCCAAAGTTGACTAATCAGGAAAAGATCGAACTGTATGAGTATCTGCGGGACAACGGGGAACGGTGGGAATCTGAGTGGCGGGGCCAGTTTGTGGAGTTACTGGGTATTTCGGAGCAACTATTGCCGGCTGTCGGCGAGGAGGAAGCCGACGGCGAAGAAATCTTTCGGCTGATTGACGACGGAGATATCGAGTGCCTGCGCCAGTTTGTTATCCATAACGGCGTGCTTGATCAGGTGTTTGATCCAGATACAGCCTATGAGGAAGGGAAGAGGGTGAATGAAGGCAAAGAAAAATGCGAAATTGTGCCTTTCGACTTTTATCCCCTGGAGGCCGCGAATGAGGATTGCGAATACCCCGAGCCTTATGCACGCGCCCAAGGCAAGCATGAGATTGCGGACTACCTGAAAGCGGCGAGTGAGGAGCTGCGCACGCGATGGAAATTGGCATATGAAGAGGGGTATCGCAGGCAGTTAAGCAAGGCGACGTAACATGGGGGTTGACCTCGGGAAGCTCTTGCCCCAAGCCTGGAAGTCATCCAGGAGGTTGCAGGGAAATTCGGGGTGATACACAGTATGTGTTGCTTGTGTGTGCGTTTTTGGCATGATGAGGCGCAGTTCTGTTGCGAGACAACGCTTCGCCTACCATACAGCTATGTCGAAATCGCCTTTCCTGCTTAACTTGCTGTTTCTCCTGGCCGTGACGACGATGCTTGGGCTGGGGGCTTATGCGGCCGTCAGTTATCAGCCGGGCGATATTGATTACCTGAAGAAGTCGGTGGGGACGGCGATGAAATTTGGCACGCGCGACTCGAGCAGCGGCTTCCTTAAAATCAAGGATCAGAACTTTTACGACTTCTTTTACAGCAAGCGCTATCCGCAGCCGATTCCCTCTGGCGTCGAGATCGGCTATGCGCAGGTGTATCATCCCACCGGTTTTCAGTCGTATGTGATGTGGGCGATGAAGGGCAATACGTCTACGCTCAAGTCCTATGCGCGGGCGATGAACTGTTATCCTACCAATGAGTCGGAGGCTGCGCGGGAGAAGGGCGCGAGCCCGTTCGAGGCCGTTTTGCCCGGCAGGTGGCGCGACTTTACACTCTACAGCGGTAAAACCAACCGGGGCGATGACTTGCGGATTTACATCGATGAGGAAAAAGGCCGCGCCTATATGACGGAGGCCGGGGTGACGCCCATAAAGTGCGACGGCTCTAACCGGTAGACTCCTAAACCAGAAGTAGTTATGCGTGCTTCAGGAGACCACGCATAGCCCCCTACATGCGGTCGCTCCACTTCTTCTGGCCGCCGCCTTTGCCGGTGCTGCCGCGGGCCAGATAATCCTTGCCGCCCTGGGCAACGGTGGCGCCGTCCAGGCGCTCCTCGGGGCCTTTGCGTTGCAGCCATTTAAGGAAGACCCAGAACCAGCCGAATTTGTTCGACAGCATCCACATGGCGATGGAGCCGAATATGACGTGGGGCAGCCAGGCGGCGACGAAGGCGGGGATGCGGTTACCGCGGCCCATGCTCAGGCACAGCTCGTGGATAAACAGGAAGCCGATGAGCACAAAAATGCTGTTAAAGACGCCGGCGGCCACGTTGCGGCGGCCAAACTCGCTGCCCAGCGCCAGAGCAAAGAGCACCAGCACGACGGTGCTGAACGGGTAGGCTTCGTTGTAATTCAGCTCCGTGCGGTATTTGGCCAGGATGTCGACGTTTTCCGTCACCTTGTTGTCCAGAAACTCGTGCAGCTGGGAGACGGTCAGCTGCGAGGGCTCGGCGCGCACGTAACTAAGGGCCAGGGGCGATGTCTTGAGCTCCTTGCCCTCCAGGCCCGGGGCCAGAATCGGCGCTTTGTCGCCCTGGGGGCCGTGGATGACGCGGCGGATGTTGGTGAGCTTCCAGTAGGTGCCGTTCCACTGGCCGGATTCGGCGTAAAGCGTCTCCTTCGCGGCATTTGTGACGGGGTCGCGGTAGCAGATGCGTACGTCGGTGGCTTTGCCGGAGTCCTTCTCCAGCACGCCGATGTACCAGAGGTCGTTGGATTTGTTATCACGCCACACCAGGTTGCGGATCTCCTCCTTTTTGGTGGCGTTGCCGCCCAGCTCTTCCATAATCATCGCGCGCCGCTGTTTGGCCAGCGCCACGGGGCCGCTCATCAGGTAAAAGAGAAAGGCGGTGCACGCAATGGCCAGCACCATAAAGGGGGTAAACAGCCCCAGCGGGCTGATGCCGCCGGCCATAAAGGCGATAAACTCGCTTTTGCTGTTAAGCCGCAGCAGTGTGTAAAGAGTGGCGAACAGCAGCGCAACGGGCAGCATCGTGACCATGATGCTGGGGAACTGCGCCAGGTAGAACTGGAGCACGATCGTCCAGCTGGCGCCTTTTTCCAGAAAGTCGTCCAGCGTGCCGAAAAGGTCCGCCACCACCCACAGGGCGATACACGCGATGAGGATAAAGACGAAGGGCTGGATGAGCTCCAGCAAAATGTAGCGGAAGAAAATCTTCATGACAAAGGGGCAGACTAAAGGTCATATAGGGCGATGCATTCCACGTCAATTGTAGAGACGCAGTATCGCCAGCTTGTTGAGGCGGTGGACGCGTTGAAAAGCGAGATCCCCGTGATAGCCCGCGCGGCTGATCTGATCATACACGCACTTGAGGCCGGCGGCAAAGTACTTACCGCAGGTAATGGGGGAAGCGCGGCGGAGGCGATGCATATGTCCGAGGAGCTTGTCGGCCGCTTTCGCACCAACCGGCGCAGCCTGCCCGCCTTGTGCCTGGCGGCGGACGCCAGCGCTATCACTTGTATTGCCAACGACTTCGGTTACGAGCGGGTGTTCTCCCGCCAGATTGAGGGACTGGGCGAGGCGGGCGACGTTCTGGTCCTCTTCACCACCAGCGGTAACTCCCCCAACATGGTGCGCGCCGCGGAGGCCGCGAAAGAGCGTGGGCTAAAGGTGGTGGCTTTTCTCGGGCGCGACGGCGGTAAACTCAAGGGGATGGCGGACGTGGAGTGGATTCCCCCGACGCCGCACGGCCCCCGCGTTCAGGAGTTGCACAATTGGGCAATGCACTGCATAATGGAGATCGCGGAGGCCCGTTTTTCGTGACCGAACGCGCACGCTCGTGCTCGTCCCCGGCGGGGATGATTGCGTGGAAGCGCGGTAAGGCGCAGGAGTTGTAAGAAGGGGCGCGCCTGTTTCGATTGGATTACAGGCATGGCATCGGCCGGAGTGCACCTTCGCCGCCCCCCTTCCACTTCTCTTTTCCGCAGCTTCCAGCAGTGCGCCGCATCGCTTGCCCGTCCGAACGGCGCCTACCCTCCATTTCCATGGCCAAAAGCATACTCTTTTATCCGTTTATCTTCGTCGTTCTCTTGCTCTACACGGCCTTTGTGTACGAGCGGAAGGCGAGCCACGATCGCGCCATCGAGAGCTCGATGAAAAGCGCGCAGACCTTTTTTACTGATAACCCCACAGCCGTCACCCTGCCGGAGCTGGAGAAGAAAGCGCGATCCAGCCAGGGCGGCGTGGAGAATGTCAACGCGGACGGCCTGCCCACCAGCAACGAGCAGCCTGCCGCCACGCCCGGCACCTCGCCCGGCAGCGCCATTGTGTACGACGACAAGGCGTTTGACGAGAAAGGCTTTAACGGCAACGCCCCGTCTGTCTCACCCAGCCTGCCGGCCTCCCCGCCCGCCGGCGCCGATCAACTGCCCGCCTCCAACGACGCCCCCGCGGGCGGCGGCGAGATGCTGCCCGCCTCGTCCAGCGACACGGCCGGCCAGCCCGGCGCCGCCCCATCGCTTACCGATCTTTTGCCCGGCGCGCCCAACAACAGCGGCGTGCGTACCGCCAGCTCCAGCGACCACATGCCCGGCGCAGTCGGGTCCGCAGCCCCGGCACCCGGTGTCGAAGCCCCCGCCTCCGCGCCCGGCGGCACGGAAGGCGCCGCCCCCGCCGGCGGCGATACCATGCAGCCCGCCACCAGCACGGACTCCGGCGCGGTGCCGCTGCCGCCCACCGATCCCGGCGCTGCGCCGGGCACCATGGCGCTCAACCCCGGCGGCGCTATGGCGGATAACCCGGTGCACGTGCTCTGCTACTACCAGGTGGTCAACGCCAGCTCCACCACCAACGTCTACGCCATTACCAGCAAGGCGCTGGAGACGCAAATGGCGTACCTCAAGAAGAATGGCTACACGGTCGTCAGCTTTGCGGACTTTCAGAAGTATGTGCGCAAGGAGTTGGTGCTGCCACCCAAATCGGTACTCATCACCGTCGACGGCGGCTTTCGCAATGCAGTTACCGTCGCCAAACCCATCTTTGCGCGGTACAACTACCCCTGGACTTTTTTTGTATACACCGACTTTGTAGGCGCCGACGAAGACAAGGTAAGCTGGAAGGACCTGGCCGATCTCGAAGCCACCGGCCTGGTGGACGTGCAAAGTCACTCCAAATCACCAAGCAACCTTACCATGCGCGACAAGAAAGGCGCTGCCGATTACGACGCCTGGGTGGCGTCCGAGCTAAGCGAATCCAAGCGCGTGCTGGAGGAAAAGCTGAACAAGAAGGTCACCGCCCTGGCCTATCCGTACGGCGATTACAACGCCGACATCCAGCAAAAAGCGATGGCCGCCGGCTACGAGTTCCTGCTCGGCGTCTCGGAGAACCCGATCGACAGCCACACGCAGCCCAACGATATCAGCCGGATTGCCATCTACAAACCCACGGAGAAGCAGTTTGAGGCGATTATGAAAAGCGCGCCCCTGCAGGTGGCTGAGGTAACGCCCGCGCCCGGCCAGATCGTCCCCGAGCGCCGCCCCTCCATCAGCCTTGTCGCCAACACTCCCTTTACCCCCAAAACGCTGAAAGCCACGCTGGATGGCGATGAGATCAAGGCCTCCTACGACCCGAGCACGCGCCGCGTCATCCTGCCCGTGGATAAAGACCTGGCGCTCGGCACCATTAAGGTGGAGCTGACCGCCCAGGATACGACCATAAAGCAAAACTACGTCTACAACTGGCAATTCTCCGTGCAAAAGCCCGCCCCCGCCGATGAAGCGCCCAAACCCACGGCAGAAAAGACCTCCGCGAAGAAAAAGCCGAAGACAGAAAAGAAGCCGAAGCGGGAATAATGGCGGTGCGATGCGGGCGACTGCCGGCTGGACTTGGAGCTTTCGCATGGAGAAACCACCGAACCCGAGCCTGAGCCCTGGCCCGAACCTGAACCCGAGCGCGGCAAAAGCGCCGGCGTCGGCAACAGCATGCAATCGCCGAGCCGCCAGCGCGTGGACATTGTCCTGCTCTCTGGTGACGTTGCTTGCGTTCTACGTCCTGAGCATGGTGCCCGTCGGCCGCCTCTATACGGCCGGCTATCTGGCCAGCGGCACCTGGCACGAGGAGGCATGCAAGGCGCTCTACACGCCGCTTTTACTGGCAGTGAAGCACTTGGTGGGAAGCGCGGCGTTACTGGCAACTGGTGTATGACTGGGGTAACGAGCAACTGCCTGGGAGCAAAGCACCCTGACACGCAGGCCGCACGGCGAATTTCGGAGGCCTACCCCTTGCGGACGAAATGGACGGTTGCCCAGGAGCACCAGCGATAGTCCCGCACATGGTGCTCCAGGCTCATCAAGTCGCAGGATCAACTGCACATAGAGGAAATCGATAAAGGGATAGACTTTGCGGGCAGTCTGACGTTCAGTTTCAATGCCCGAAAGCGAGGCTATACCGGCCCTTCCTGTGCCTGGTGGGAGATGCTTCGATCCAGGCAGCTCATCCATCAGTGGCGGGACCTGGAAGCCCGGCTCGGGCCAACGCACCCCGAAACGCTGGAAGCCCGCCGGATCAAGATTGAATATTCTGTCCGTACCGAATGGAATATTGCCCTGGACTAAAGCCGTCCCGCAACCCTGAAGCCCCTCACGCAACTCACAGCCCTCATCGTCACCCGCAACCGCAACAGGCCCCCCATGGACGAAACGCCGCCTCCCCACCCGCAGCCGAGCCAACGCACCGCCCGCCCCAACGGCCGTGCGCTTAACGCCTGGTCCGTTTCCGTCATCCTGGCCGTTATGCTGGCGTTTTACGTGCTGAGCATGGTGCCCGTCGGCTGCCTCTACTCCCGTGGCTACCTTACCCGTGTGACATGGCACGAGAACCTCTGCCGCACGCTCTACCAGCCACTGCTTACCGCCGTGGAGTACAACACCCCCATCGCGGAAGCCGTCAGCACCTACGAGAACCTGTGCGAGAAGTGGCTGGGTGACCCCAGAGCCAGCGGCCCGTTTACAGCCTCCTCAGGCAACATCTTCACCCCGGGGCCCTGGTGGGGCGGCCTGCGCTACAACCGCCTGGCCCACACCCGCCGCGAAGCCGAGCGTAACTTCGGCCCCGGTCACCCCGAAACCGAGGCAGCTGACCGTGCGTTGCGCCGCTATACGGATTGCCGATAGGGCGGTTTCAACAAATACGCAGATTTGCTTCCCAATCCGAAACTTGGTGCCTATACGCCTTGATGCCTTGGTGGTTAATCCGCCCGCGCTTGAAATAATACATGTGTATAATAGCTAGCCTGAACCATCACTCTCAAAGGGTAACAGGGAAACAAAATCCCCATCCGTCCACAAACGTTCCGCCCCCGCCGCTGTGCAACTTTGTGCATGCAACAGGGTATCCAGCGCGTTGGCGCGCGCCGCCGGCAGCGATAGTGCAACGCGCGCGGGTTGGTCGTCCCGGCATCGTCGCCCATCGCCCGCCTGCGGCGTGCGCATCGCGTCCCCGGTCCCTCTGCGTGGTCAGCGCAGTCTTGGGCGGGATCGGGCTTGTCTGTGTCTGGTCTGGCTGCATCGGCCGCCCGCGCAAGGGTGGTCAGTCCCTTCACAAAGCCGGCCTGGTCTGGTACTCTGTCGTCTGTCTTTCTGTCTCTCGAATTGCTGCTTGCTGCTGCTCCTGGTTTCGGTCCGAAAATCGGATCGTCGTGTGGTCAGTACGAGTCGAGTTGAAGAGGTTTGGCGCGGGCCTGCGCAAATCGGCAGCCCGGGTTAAGGTTTGGTTAGTCCTCGCTCCTGATGTGTCCTTCGTCTTGCCGATCTCGATTGCTTACGGTGGTCTCCGTATCCGCTGCAGCGTCCTGCTTGTCGGCTACTGCCTTTAAGTGTTTGCTTTCTGTTATTGGCTAAAACTGCCGGCGCCTCCACGCCCCGCCCCGTCGCGCAACCCGGTCCATCCGCTCACGGACCGGATCCCGAATATCAGGGGGAGCAGCCTGTCTGCGCCGCGGGTTGCGTCTGGTCGTCCGCACCCGCATGCTGAGTGGCTAACGCCTAAGCGGCTGCCGCTGCGGCGGTTACGGCGATAGACAGCGCGGCAAGATTGCGAATGATGCCCACCGCAACGCCCTGGCTCTCCACTTCGCCCGCCGGTTCCAGATTCTTATAAGCGGGATTTTCCGCCTTCAGGAACAGACGGCCGGCGTGCTCCACCAGGCGTTTAAGTGTGCACTCACCCTCGCAAACCGCGGCGATGATGTCGCCCGGCTTGGCGGGTTTGCGTTCCAGCACCACCACATCGCCCGGCATAATGCCGGCGCCAACCATGCTGTCGCCCTTCATGCGATAGGCGTAGGCGCGGTCCATGTGGGTGACTCCAACAGCGGCCGGGCTAAGGCGCAGGGCCTCCACCGGTGGCGGCGTGGATTCGAACGCGTCCGGCGAGCCAGCCGGGATGGCCGCATAAAGCGGAATCTGCCAGTTCTGCCCAATGGCTTTGGTCGGGCGGGCGACCAAAATGCCTCGGGAGTGAGACTGGCGGATGATTTTGTGAGCGGCCTCCAGCTTCTCCAGGTTATACGAAACGGCGCGCGGGCTTTTAAAACCGCAGTGCCGCTGAATTTCCCGGATCGTCGGGGGACGCAGGTTCTCCTGATGGTACGTTTCGATGAACGTCAGGATATTCTCGGCTTGATCGACTTGTGACCTTCTCTTAGGCATGGATACCTGCGTATAGATTTCGCGTGGAGTTTTCAAGTGAAAAAGAACGAGTTACGCAAGTTTTTATACTTTTTTATGTAACAGAGAGGAGCCCCCCCGTAAGTGCTTGAACCGCAAGCACCAGCAACACGAAAAATCGCGACATTTTTCGCGAAAAATCAAGTCGGCCGCCGCGTGCAAGTCGTTGCAAAGGCCACCATTTCGGGCGAAAATGCGGTCCGTTTCCATGTTTTTACGCATAAAAGCAGATTAACCCCGAATTTTTCTCTGTTCCGTAACATCATCGCGCCGTTTTTACAGCGCAATCGTCCCCGACAACGGCCCCTCGCAGGAAAAAATGTCTCAAAAGGCGGACATCTCTCAAGCGCCATTGCCCATTTGTACCCATACACAAAGTACGCACAAAACCGCGCATTGCAATCAATTGTCATTGCGTCACAATCCACCCATGCCGATCACCCCCCACGCTACAGGCGCCTCCCTTGCAGCTGCCGCCCTGATCCTGGCCGCCACCCCCCTTGCCCGGGCCGACATCCCCCCCGCACCGCCCCGGCCAGCCACCACAAACGCCGCCACCGGCGAAACCAAACCGCCCACCCCCCCGCCAGAACCCGTTGGCCCCGTGGAACCGCTCCCCCCCGCCCCGGCAGCCACGCCCGTGGACATCACCGCCATAGAGGGCAAAATCCGCGTCGCCTGCGTCGGCGACAGCATCACCGCCGGCGCCGGCGCCGGCAAAGGCAAAGCCTATCCCACTCAGCTGCAGGAGCTTCTGGGCGACAAGTGGGATGTCAAAGGCTACGGCCTCAGCGGGCACACCCTCATGAACAGCGGCAACGCGCCCTACATGAAGAAACCCGCCTTTCAGCAAGCGCAAGACTTTAAGCCGCACGTGGTTATCATTATGCTGGGCACCAACGACACCAAGCCCCAAAACTGGGAAAAGAAAGCCGACTTCGTGCCCGACTACGAGATAATGATCGCCGCATTTGCCGCGCTCGACAGCAAGCCGAAGATCTACCTCTGCCGCCCCTGTCCCGTGCCCGGCAATGGCAACTTCAAAATCAACGAGGCCGGCGTGCGCGAACAGGCCCCTCTCATCGACAAACTCGTCGCCGACCACAAACTCGCCGGCGTTATCGACATGCACAACGCCCTGGCCGACAAACCGCAGATGCTTCCCGACCGCGTGCACCCCAACGCCGCCGGCGCCCGCGTGATGGCCGAAACAGCCTACGCGGCGCTGACGGGCAAAGCCGCCCCGGCTAACTAGGAGGTCCAACCTGCAGGGACATTGTGTGTCCCCGGGGACAAATCATGTCCCTGAGACACGCAATGTCCCCGCCAGCCATTCTTTGCCGGCGCCACATGGCTACAAGCAACTGCCTGGGCGCGTGGAACTTAGCGGCCGCGCTGCGTAATATCCATCAGATTAAAGCTCCCGCCCTCGCGGCTGCCCCGCACATCCCAGCTGCCCTCGAATCGACCTGAGCGCCGGTCGAGACGCCCCTCGTACATCACCGGCGAGCCGCCGAAATCGTAGCGTTTGGTAAACTGAATCCAACCCCGCCCGCGCTCGCCATCCACATACTTGCCAGAGAACCTTGACGTTAGGAACGGAACCCGCGGCCCGAAATCCGAGCGCTGCTCGCGTATGGTACCCTGGATGTAATAGGTACCCCGCGCACTGCGATCGCGCCGCACCGACGTGATAGTAAAGCCAAAGCGAACAAACGGCCGGCCCGGCCTGTTGTAGCTGTAGTTGCCTGTAAACGTACGGGTCTGTGGCCCGTCATAAGTCTGTGGCACAACGGCACTTGCAGGCACAGGGCTGAACAGGGATCCGGCACCGAGCAAAACGGCGGCCAGCAGCGTTCGGAGGAGTGAATAATGCATTGTATAAAGGATATCGCACTTCCTGCTCTCCGTCTTGCAAATAGTGGCGTCGAACTGTCTCGAAAGCACCTCCGGGGCGTCCGAAGAGGCAAAGTCCCCACATTGCGTTTCTGTCTCTTTCCGTATGTCCCGCATCGTCATCAACAGTGATTTTCTGTCAATCTCTGTTTTTCAGAATTGTCGCCTTTGTTGTTGCCGTCAGCGATAGAGATTTGATAGCTTCAAACACGTATATTCTTATACCTATTTCTCCTGCACCTCATTTGGGCCACCCCATGCAAATCCCGCCTCCCTCCGTACGCAACGCCCTGCTTGCGGCCGCCGCCGCCACTGCAGTTCTTGTCCCGGCCCCCATCCTCTCAGCCAGCCCACCCGCCGCCGCAATCCCTAATCCCTCCTTCGAAGCCGGCACCAGTACCCCCGACTCCTGGCAGGTGCAAGGCGATGTCACTCTCGACAACAGCCAACCGTTGGCCGGAAAAAAAGCCCTGCTTTTGCGCCGCGACCCCGCCACGCTGCCCGCAACGCATGCTGTCAGCAGCGCCTTTCCCTTAAGCCAGGGTGTCTGGGAAATCGCAGGCGCCGCGCAGACCAGGATCTACACGCCGGATACTTCCTTTAACGTTACAGTTTCCCTCAAGTGCCTTGACAAGGCAGGAAAGGCGATCAAGAAGAGGCGCATCGCTCTCCTCACCGGCTCTACGGAACTGACAGAGGCCACGCAAGCCTCCCCCTGGAAACACTTTCGCGAACGCATTGAAATCCCGGCCGGAACCTCGTCGGCCCAGGTGGAAATCGAATTCAACAAAACGCACGGCGAGGTGAGAGTCGATGCATTCGCCATTGAGTATATCAATGCAAGCATACCCATGGAGGGCGGTGACCGCAAAACCGTCTTCCGCAGCAACCGCCCCGGCATGCTCTTCTACCCCGGCGACCGTCCGGCCATGGAGATGACCCTGGAGACGCCGACGCAACTCACTCCCGCACAACGCGTTACCACGTGGCAGGTGACCGACTTCTATGGCGCTCCCCTGGCTGCCTCGCAACGCGCACCCCTCATCCCCTCCGGCACAACGCCGGCCGGCTGGCACATCTACCGCGCGGAGATCGACCTCGCATCACTGCCCCTGCGCGCCGGCCCCTACGCCGAGGTACGCACGACCACCGACCTGGGCGCACCATCGCCCGCGCGCGACGTCGCGTCGTTCGCCATCCTGCCCGAATCGGCCACCGCCGGGATGGATCCGAAGGAAAGTCCCTTCGGCGCACACACCTGGAACGCAACGGTTTATGATTATTTCCCCCTTGCCGCACGCCTGGGAATCCGCCGCTGCCTCGTGTTCTGGAACTTCCCCGCAGAGGCCCCTTTTACGCCCGCATTCGACTCCGGCTACGCCCGCCAAAGCCGGCTGGACTGGCCCAAACGGTTTGGCCTTGCCCCATACGGCGTGTTGTATCCCGTTATGGATGTGGAACATAAGGAGGGCGCCAAGTGGACGGACGAGGCGATCCGCGAAGGCATCCGCCAAAGCATACAGAAATACAAAAAAGACGGCCTATGGGGCTTCCAGATCGGCAACGAGCCACCTAGCTGGAACCCTGAAATGGTCCGACGCGATGTGGAGGTGTATAAAGTCGCCTACGAGGCAATCAAGGCGACAGATCCGACTTTTGTGGCCATCGGCTCGGCCATCGGGCCCAACGAAACGTTCTTCAAAGCCGGCTTCCAGCCCTGGCAGGACGTGTATAACATCCACGGCTATGCGGACTTAGGAGAATTGCGCAACGCCATGCGCCAGTACCGCCGCCTCTTCGCCCAGTACGGCGGCGAAAAGCCGATCTGGTCCACCGAAATCGGCTCCATGAGTCAAGGCCTTCCGCGCGACGTGATCGCCCGCGACATCATCCGCAAGGCGGTAAGCTTTATGGCGGACGGCGGTGCGTTCTTCACCTGGTTCGCGATCGGCGGCATGCCGGACCCGGATGGCGAGCGGGCAGGCGGCTACTCGGATTCGATGGATCTCTTTGCGGCCAAGCACAATATGCATTTGCCACGGCTGGATGCAATCGCCTACTTCCACCTCATCAACCTGCTCGGCGCCAGGAAATTCTTCAGCGAGAAGCTTTACGAGGATGGCACGCACGCGTTCCATTTTCGCGACAGCCAGTCGAATTCCGTCTTCGTCATATGGCACGAAACCGGGAGCGCCATACACCACATCCCGCTGCCCGGCACCCACGAAGTGACGCTGACATGGATGAACGGCGACACGCGACGCCTTGATGCCCGCGGCGAAGGCGTAACGCTGAGAACGAGTGCTGATCCGCTCTTTCTCAGCTTCCGTGGCGATGCGGACCTTCCGATCCATCTCTCTGCGCCTCAGGATATTACGCTGAGCAATCTGCCCACCGAGCTCGTGCAGGGAGCCAGCGTCCGTATCGCCGCCACCTCGCCCAGAAAACTGAAACTTGCGGGCCCGGCCGGCTGGGATGTTGCGGAAGAGCCGGGCTCGGCATCTGCGTATCGCGTTGTCATTCCGGAAGATACGTCGGCCAACCTTGCCACCTTTACGCTCTCCGACGAAACGGTGCTGGAGAAGGGCTCCACGGAGCTCCGATTCTCCATTCCCATTCAGAGTAAAGTCAGTATCGATTTACAGCCTGTCGCGGGTGAGAAGGAGAATGCTTCTGCCATCCATTTATCTTTTGTCAATCGCTCGGATGCGTCCCAGGCTGTGACGTGGAATCTCCAGATTCTGGACGAGTTGCCGATGTCGGGAGGAACCTACAAACTGACCGACTCCCGGCCGGCTCAGGCCCATTTTGATGGAGCGGCCAACGGAAAGCTCGAACTTAAGCCGCTGGAGCAGAAGACTATACGCCTTGCAATAGGCAACACCGATCGCCAGACCCTATACCGCCTGCGCGCCACGGCCACCGACTCCGCGGGAGCGACTGTGCAGCGCGAGCGCCGGGTTGGTGGTTTTGCGCGAGCGGTGAAGTGCAGCGGGCCGCCGGTTCTCGACGGTAGGCTGGATGAGGCAATCTGGCGCGACGCTCCCGTGTATAACCTCAACGAGGCCAGACAGTTCTGCAAAGTCGAGAAGGACGCGAAGGACTGGGCGGGCCCGGACGACCTGAGCGGCTCGCTGCGCTTTGCCTGGGATGCCTCGCATCTCTATGTAGCTGTGCAGGTTACAGACGACAAGTATTGCAACAACAAGGCGGATTCCGCTCTCTGGAGCATGGATGGGCTGCAATTTCTGGTTGATCCCTACCGCGCACAGGAACGAAGCCTGGGGCGTTACGATTACTCGATGGGACTGGGCCAGAAGGGTTTACAAGCGTGGTGCCACCGCTCGGCACACGCCGCTTCGCCTTCCGGCGTGGCGCCGGACATCCGTCTGGCGGTCGTCCCCGCGCAGGGCGGCTGCACTTACGAGGTGGCCATCCCCTGGACTCGCCTGGCTCCGTTTACCCCGGCAACGGGCGCGAATCTTGGCCTGACGATGGTTGTAAACGAGGACGACGGAGGTGGCCGTAAATCTACCATCGGCTGGTTTGGCGGCGTGCACCTTAAGGAGGCGCTCTACGTTGGTGATGTGATACTTAGCGACTAAGGGCGAGGTGGCTGATTCCGTAGCCGTAGCGTGCTTATTCTATCACCTGCACGACCATCTTGGGCTTGATCATCCGCCGCATTTTGTCCGCGTTCCAGTTGGCCAGGCGGAAGCAACCGTGGCTTTGTGTGCGGGAGATGGCTTCCGGCTCCGGCGTGCCGTGCATGCCGTAGCCGGGCAGGCTGAGGGAGATCCACGCCGTGCCGACGGGGTTGTTGGGCCCGGGCGGGATCATCATCTTCTTTGTAATTTGTTCCGCCGCAGCGGCTTCCGCAAGAGTCTTCGGGTCAAAGGTGTAGTCGGGGTCCTTAACGCCGAAGAGGACGGTGATTTCGCCAACGGGCCGCTTTTCTTTGTTTTTGGCGATGGAACACGGGAAGTGGGCGAGGATTTTGCCGTCGGCGCTCATGGCCTGGGCAATGGCCTCGCGCAGCGTAATGCGGATGTACGCGGGCTTGGGTAAAGGGTTGGCGGGGAAGACTTTAGGGCCGATAATCTGGGTGCCGACGCCAACCGACTTTACGTCGGGATTGAGCGCCTGAATGTAGCGCACGGCGCAGTGAAATTTCTCGCCCAGCATCTCCCAGCCGGTGTTGTAGCCCAGGTATTGTACCTTGGCCTTCTCCCGCCACAGTTTGGGGCTGGGGACGACCATCGCCATGTCTTCGGCGGTGACGGTGTAGACCATGAAGGGTTCGCCCGGCTCGCCGATGGCGGCGCGGGTGGTGTCGTCGAGGACGCCGGTGATGGGCAGGCCGCGGCTTTCCTGAAAGGCGCGGAGGGCGCGCTCGGTGCGCATGCCGCTGTCGCCGTCGATAAAGCCGCACGAAAAGTGCATGCGTTCCATCGCAACCTGGTACGCTGCAATGCGTTCCTTCGTCAACGTGTTGTCGACGGGCAGGGCGCGAGGGGCCGGCGGAAGTCCTTCCGTGGCCGGCGCTCCGCCTTTGGCGCTGGTTGTCCGTGGCGGGGCCGCTGGAGCCGGGGCGGGGGCAGGCGGACGGGGCTGCGGCGGGGTGACGGGGATGCCTTGCAGGTCGATGCGATCAGCCAGGGTGACGGGGCAGAGGGCGATGAATGCCGCGACGGGGGGAATACCGCCGTCGCCTTCCAGGCGGGGGCTATCCAGCATGTCCAGGCTGGCCGGGCTGATCAGGGCTGAGCTTTTTTTTTAGGCTCGGCGCTCTCGGTGCGCAGGGAGGCGCCGGGCGCGCCGGAAACGGGAAGGCGCGAGGTGGTCGAAGGCGCGGAGGAGGCCCGGGGCGAGATTGGCAGGGACGAATTGGCGCGCGCCTCGGCGGCTTCCTCCTCCATGTTCCAGACTTCGGCGCGCGGGTTTTCGCGGGCAAAGGCTTCGGCTCTATCGCCGGGCGTGAGGCCGGCGCCGCCGGGGATAAGGTACCAGATGCCAACGATGGACCAGAAGGCAACGAACAGGGCGACGAGGGGCAGCGTGTAGTCGCCATTAAACTGCAGATAAGATGCTGAGGCTTTACGCTTTACGACTTTACGGCTGACTTCGCTGGTGACTATTTCGCCGGTAGCCATACGGGTGCGCGCTCCGGCGGGAGTCTGGCCGGTGGCGCGTTGGCGAGATGTCTTACTTTTTACGCGTTTCACTGACATAGCAGGGGAATTCTACGGGGCAATGCGTGGGAAGGCAAGCGTTTGTATAAGGTTTTGTGGGCGGTCGGGGCGCTTGCCGGGGCCTTCTTACTGGCATCCTACTTGTAAAAGCGCCGCAGCACTTCGTCCTCATCGGGCGTCAGGGAGGATCGCCAGACGATATCGCCGCCGGCGCCGGTGTTGTTGCTGGAGCCGCTGCTTTCCGGGCCCCGGTAGGCGTTTTTGTCGACGTTGTGGGCGCGCTTGGCTTCGCCCTGCTTGTCGTTCATCTCCAGGTTGTTGATGTCCAGGCCTTCCGCCTTTTCGGCGCGCGCTTCGCCTGGGCGTTGCTCGTCGTCATAAAAGCTCAACGGTACGGCGCCGGGGCCGCGATTGACACCACCCTGGCCGCCTTCCTGGCCCTGATCCTGGCCCATTCCGTCCTGACCGGGTTGGTCGCCGCCTTTCTGGCCCTGGCCGGGGCGCTTTTGTCTATTGCCTTGCTGGTCAGCGTTTTGCGCTTGTTTGGACATGCCGGGGCCGTCGCCTTCGCCGTTGCCGGGCTGGCCGTCTTTGCCATCTTTGCACGCCTGCTTCAGCTTGTCGGAGGCTTCCTTCATCTTTTCCTTCAGCTGCTTGATTTGTTCGGGCGTGAGGTTGCGCACTTTGCCGGGGTCCATGCCGTTAAATTGCTCGGCCACTTTGGGGTGGGCGGGCATGGCGCCGCTGTTCATGTCGTTTACGGCTTTTTCCAGCTGTTTTTGCAGGTCCTGCAGCTTTTCGTCGGGCGTGCCCTGGGGGGCGTCGGCCATTTGCTCAAAGGCCTTTTGCGCTTCCTGGACCTTGTTGTTGAGTTGGTTGAGGGCGTCGTTGGTCATCTTGGCCAGGGCGTCGACGGCCTCCAGCTTGCTGTGATCGTACCACTCGTCCTTGGGGCGATCGGCCAGGTCGGAGAGGGCGCGTTGGGCATCCTGAATGGCCTGCTCCTGCACAACCTCCTGCCTGGCAAGCTCATCCAGCTGCGTTTGAAGCTCCTGAACGGCGGGCGGACGCTCCTGCGGCGTGGCGATGGCGGGGCGGGTGCGGGACATCGGCACCCACAGGGCGGCACCGATGATTAGTGCCGAGACAAGCACCGGCCAGGTAATCTCCCGCCAGTGGGCCGCGTAGCATCCCTCGCGATTCTCCGGCACAGCGGGCCAGGCGCCGATTCCGGCCGCGGCGGAACTGAGCCGGTTTTTGAGCCCCAGCACCGCCTCCAGCCGCACCATGGCGGTATCTGCCGAAATGAATTTGGCGCGAGACAAATAGACCGCAGCGGCGGAGCCCAGCACCAGCATGCCCAGGTACACGCCCCACAACAGCTGCAGATCCACCCCTTGCTTGCGCCCCATCAATATGAGCACCGCGAAGGCAATGCTGCTGCCCACCAGGATAGGTAAAAACGTGCTGAGCCACCAATTGGCGTTTACCTGAAGCGCCAGGGAGCGCGCGGCGCCTTGCCACTGATGGGCGTTCTCGGACGAAACGTGGTCGGAAATGGGCAGGCTCATAGTCGTAAGCAAAGGCATGTGCCGCGGGTGAGTGCGTGTGCGCCCCGGCAGGCAAGCTTAGTGCACCGGCACAGGCACGCTGCTGGCAAGGAATATACGCGACCGGCTGCGGATTTCTTACGCGATTTTTGGGCTATATCCAAAAGGCTCCACGCCCTTTGAATAAGCTACACAAAATGTAGCCGGATGCCAACAAAACGTCACGAAATCGCCGGCTTTTCCGGCAACGGCGGCGTTTCCTCGTAGCTGGTGGGGTCGGGAAGGCGGGCGAGGGCGAAGGCTTCGCGGCGCTCCACGCAGGTGCCGCATTTGCCGCAGTGGAGGGCGCCGCCTTTGTAGCAGCTCCACGTGCGGCGGTAGTCGACGCTGAGCCCGGCGCCGATTCTGGCGATGCCGGCTTTGGTCTCGGCAATAAAAGGGCGCAGAAGCTGTATATCCGCGTAGGTGCCCAGGCGGATGGAGTCGGCCATCGCTTGCATAAAGTCTTCGCGGCAATCCGGGTAAATGGCGTGGTCGCCGGCATGGGCGGCAATGACAAGGGCCTGGGCACCAATGCTTTCCGCATAGCCGGCGGCGATGGAGAGCATGATGCCGTTGCGGAAAGGCACGACGGTCTGCTTCATCGTTTCTTCCTCGTAATGGCCCTCGGGGATCTCGCCGCCCGTACGCAACAGGTTGGACTGGAAGAACTTGCCAATGAAGTCGAGCGTGATGACGTGGTACGGAATGCCCAGGTGCGCGGAGTGCCACGCGGCCATGGGGATCTCGGAGTCGTTATGCTTGGAGCCGTAGTGGAAGCTGACGGTGCCCACCACCTTGTGGTCGCGAGCGGCCACGTACAGCGCGGTCACGGAGTCCATACCGCCGCTGAGCAGCACCAGCACTTTGGTGCGCGGCGTGGTGCCGGTTGCGGCATCGGCCGCCGAGGGCAAGGACGAGGCGGCGCCGGTGGAGAAGAGAGAAGTGGGCACGGGAACGAAGGGTAGCCCGCCGGGTCGGGAGGCGCGAGCTTTAAAATGGCGCGTCTGGAGCTGTAGCTTCTGCAGGTTTTGTAGCTTTTGTAGCTTCGCTTAGCTCTGGACACCCATTTTCAGAGCAGAGGGCTGGCGGCCTTTCTGGAGTGGCTCGACGCCGTCCTTAACAGCGCCGGTTGCGGAGGGGGCGGCCTCCGCGGTCGGCCTTGTGGCGCCGGAGATGCCGGGGATGCAGCCGCGGAAGGGGTGCAGCATTTGGCCCAGGTAGGTGCGGGGGAAGGGCTCGGCGATGCCGAAGGCTTCGGGCTCGTGCGGGGGGCAACGGTAGGTGCCGAAGAGGACGTCGAGCACGGGGCACAGGTTGGCGTAGTTGCCGTTAATGCGGTGGCGATCGTGGTGCCAGTGGTGGAGCTCTGGCGCGCCTATCAGCACGCGCAGGGGGCCGATGGGCAGCCGCACGTTGCTGTGGATGTAGATGGCCCACATGCCGCGGAAGGCGACCAGGCCTGCCAGCGTCTCCAGGGGAAAGCCGAGGAGGAACGCGGGGAGGTTGGCGTTGAGCGTGGTGTAGATGCTGTCGACCGGGTGCTCGCGGTGTGCGGCCAGCCAGTCCAGGTGCTCGCTGGTATGGTGCACGGCGTGGAAGCGCCACAGCACATCATACCGATGCTGCAGGCGGTGGCCCCAGTACACACCCAGGTCGCTCAGCACCAGCACGATGCACGCCTGCACCCACCACGGCAACCCGTGCGCCCACGCCTGGATGCCGAGCGACGGCAGCGCGTTTACAGCGTCCTGCGCGTAGTAAAGGAACGTGAGTACCAGGCTGCTCCAGACAAGGTACTGGCCGAAGAAGAAGGTGGTATCGACAAGCCACTCCGCGCGGAAGTACGGTTGGCCGGGCCGCGCGGGAAACATGCGCTCCAGCGGCCAGAACACGACGGTAAGGATAAGGAAAGCCGCGCCGGCCGCCCACAGGCTTTGGAGGATGGCGGTAGTGCTCATCGGGCGTAGTTGGTCGGCGCGCTGGGCGCGGGGTTGGGGGCGGGCTGCGACGGCGCGTTGCGGGACGGCGGGGCCGATGATTGGCGCGGCGCTGCGTTCGTACGGGGCGGCGTTTCGGATGCCGGCTCATTCGTTGCGAGTAAGGCTTGCCAGAGGATATCCTCCGCACCAAAAACCGGGCCGGCCTTTGGGGATGGAATGCTGGTGCGACTCCTCGGTGCCGGGGCGGAGGACGGCGGGCCGCCCGGCGCGTTCGTCGGATGTGGCGTGCGATTCGTTGCGGACGGATTCGACTTCAGGAAAGTGTCCCTGTCGATGAGGGGGGATTTGCTGCCCGGCATCATGCGCCGGCGAGGCGGGGCCGGCGCCCCTGCGTCTGTCGGCGCCTTCGGCAGGTTGGTGGTGGCCGCTTTCGTATCAGGCGCAACCTCGCCGTTAGTGCCCGGTACAATGGGAGGCAGCACCTCAATCGGTCCAAATTTGCTGCCGCCCATGTGCCTGCGCTGTGGCCGGGGTGCGGAAGTGCCTTGCCGCGAGTCGTTTGTGCCGGCACCGGAGGGCGCGGCGTTGGTGCTGGGCGCGGCGTTTGTCGGAGCCGGCGCAGGCGCGGGCCGGGGGATGCGCACCCGCGCGCTTTTGGTGGTCGTCATAAACTCGCGGGCAGGCACCGTCTGCTCCTGCGTGCTTGGCACCAGCGCCGGCGCGTTGATTACCCTCGCCCCATGATCCGGCCGGCCGTTGGTGGCGGGGATGTGGGCACGGATGTCACCGCCAGACGGTACGTTGGCGTTGCCCCGGGAAGGTGCCCGATACCCTCGGTAAGTCACAGGCTTGCCGTTGTCGCCAGCAATCGTCAGGCTCACCCGCAGTTCATCGTCCTCCGGAGGCGCGGAGGCGTCCAACCGCACCCAACGCCCCTTTGTGCCGGCGCCGGGTACATGCACGGGAGCGCTTTTGCTGGATGTAAAAAAGTCGGACGCGCCGCGCGAATACTCGTCAATATAGACGTAAGGGCCGTTCGTATCGCCCACAATCACGCTATCCACGTATGCCAGGGAGTTGGTCATCGACCCCAGCTGCATTTCGTTCGTGCCAAAGAGTACAAGCAAGTTCGTAAACCGGGGGCTGGCGGATGGCTCTTGTCCCTGCCAGGCCTTTGCCAGTCGGTCCGCTTCCTCCGCCAGGTTTGTCGCTGGGCGCGACTCGGCGTGCGCCTGATTCATCGCATGGGTGTTGGTGCCACGTTGTTGTTGCGCAATAACATAGCTTGTCAGCGCCCCCAGGGCTGCCATCACTGCAAGCGTGCCTACAATGCGATGCCAAAATGCCGCCGGTCCGGATTTCATGAATAGCGCGCATTCTATCCGCGCGCGCTGTCACACGAAAGCTAGCAGTTGTAAAAAATTTGTAAAAACAGGCGCCTTTCCCAAACTGGTGTCTTTGTGGCTCGGTGGTGGTGGTGAGTTTCTAACCACCAAGACAACCCTGATCTTTTCGTTGCCGTAGCACTAACCCTTTACCGCGCCGCCGGAGAGGCCGCGGACGAAGAGCTTCATGGTGAAGAGGAACATGATGATCAGCGGCATGGAGGCGATGAGGAAGGCGGCCATGATGCGGCCCCATTGCTTCACGTACTCGCCGTTGAGGTAAATCAGGCCGACGCCGAGCGTAAAGAGCTCCTTGTCGCGCATGACGATGAGGGGAAGCATGAAGTCGTTCCACTTGCCCAGAAACATCAGGATGGCCAGGGTGCCGATGATCGGCGCGCTCATGGGGATGACCACATTTCGCATTTGCTGAAAGTGCGAAGCGCCGTCGATTTCCGCCGCTTCAAAGAGGTCCTTGGGTATCTCCTCAATAAAGTTTTTGAGCACAAAGATAGCGAAGACCTGGCCGCCGGCGATGCCGACGATAATCAGCGCCCACAGCGTGTTCAGCAGGTTCATCGACTTAAGCAACGTGAACAGCGGCACGATGTTAGCCACGCCCGGCATCAGCATGAGGAACATGAACATCGCAAAGAGAATGTCGCTGCCCGGCATGCGGTAACGCGCAAAAAAGTACGCGGCGCAAATGGCCAGAAAGAGGCTGGCCGCCGTGCCCAGCGTGGCGACGAATACTGTGTTGGCGATGTACGGCCCAATCAGCCCCAGGCCGTAGGAGAAGTTGCTCCACTGCCAGTCGGCGGGCGGCGCGGGCAGCCACGGGTTCGTCATAAAGCTCGTGTTTGTCTTCACGCTCATCTGCAGCATCATGTAAAAAGGCAGCAGCTCGATGGCAAAGATGGCCCAGATGATGATGTGGCTGAGGGTATCGGACGGCTTGCGCCCGACGGAGGTGGTGGATGCGTGGCTCATTTTTCGACGCGAACGTAGGTGTTGTTGACCCAGGTGAGGGCCAGGATAAAGACAAACAGGATCAGGCCCAGCGCGCACGCGTAGCCAAACTCGCCGGCCGTAAAGGCGCGGTTATACATCCACAGGCCGGGCACCATGCCGCGGCCGCCGGCGCCGCCGCCGTCGCCCAGCAGTAGCAGTTGCAGACCGAAGTCCTTGAGGCTGCCGATGATCATGAGGATGAGACTCAGGCGCACCTGAGTCATAATCAGGGGAAACTCGATGTAGACAAACTTTTGCCAGGAGCTGGCGCCGTCCAGGTCGGCGGCCTCGTACACCTCGGTGCCGATGCTCTGCAGGCCGGCCAGGTAAATCAGCACGCCCACGGCGCCGATCCACGGGAAGCCCCAGAGGATGAGCGAGGGGATAATGAGCAGCGGCTCGCTCAGCCAGGCAATCGGCACGCCTTCGCGGAAGACGTTCCACTGCAACACGTTCGTATCCAGCGCGACGAGCAGCGTCTTGATGCCCGTGGCGTCCAGTGTGGCGTTAAGCAGGCCCAGGCTGGGATCGTAAAAGAACTTCCAGATGAACAGCGTTACCAGGCCGGGCACAATCATCGGCACGACGAGCAGCACGCGGTACCAGTACTGCCAGCGGTCGCTGGTAAGCCGGTGAATGAGCACCGCCATAAAGATGGACGGGATCATTTTGACGACGTTGGCGACGACGAGGATGGCCAGGGTAATGAACGACGCCCAGAAGGTTTTGTCCCCCAGCGCGCGCGTAAAGTTTTCGAAACGGATGAACTGTTTGAAGTCGCCGCCGGTCCAGTCAAAGAAACTGTGGTAGATGGCGCTGAGTGCCGGGTAGTAGGCAAAGACCAGCACCAGCAGCAGTGAGGGCAGGACGAAGAGATATAACTGCCACTCGTGCAGTGCTTTACGGTTGGATATAGGTTGCGCCATCGGGAGGAGTTAGGCTGAGGCTGTGGGGGATAGTAGGAACGGGGAGGAGGCGGGCGGCAGGAGCGTGGAGTTTAGGCCAGGCGCTAGCGCTTCACGTCCTTAAGCTCGCGGCGGTAGCGGTACCAGGCGGATTCCAGGGCGTTCTGGCTCTCCATCAACTCGCTAAGCTTGCGCAGGTTAATGTCGTCGGAATCGGTAGGCTTGCGGGCCGGGGTGGAAGCAGGTGCTCCCTGGCCGTCGCGCGTGCCGTCGAAGAGCGCGGCGAGCAGGTAAAGGCGGAAGGGCGAGTTGGTGACGACCAGTTTGTGCTCGTGCACAATATACTGAGCCGAGGCCCCGGCTGAAAAGCCGAAATCGGGGCGCGCCACTTTTTCTAACAGCGTCAGTTTCACCTGCTCGTCCGCAAACCCGCCTTTCGCGAAGAACGAGGGATCGACTTTGAAGGTTTGCTCCACCATCTCCGGCGCTCCGGCCACTCGGAGCCTGCCGCCATTGAGCGTAGCGCCGGGAATCTTGCCGTTCTGCATCGCCGCGATCATGCGATCGGTCTCGGCCATGCGCTCGTAGGTGGCGGTGGGCACGGCACGCGGATACGCCTCGCTTACCTTCGGCGCCCCGTTCGTCCGCAGCGCCTGCACAAACAGCGCGCCCAGAGGCACATCCATGCGGGAGATAGCGCGGGTGCGGCCGCGGGCGATAAGCTTCATGTCCTCAAAAAAGGCGTCGCGCAGTTGCGGGCTTATTGTCTGGCTAAACGGCTGATAGTCGTTGGGCGTCTTGGCCAGCAGGTAGAAGTTGTTGTCCCATACGCGGTTGGATTCGGAACCCTGGCCAAGCTCGGTGCCCTGCGGGTAGCCGTTCATGTCGGGGCGGAACGGCTCCAGCTTGGCAGGAATCTTGGCGCCGATGATGGCCGGCAGCCAGCCGCTGTACTGCGCAAATATCTCGGAGCCGCGGCGCGACGTGAGGAAGCGGTAAAAATCCACCGCAACCTCGATGTTGGGCGAGGCGCGGTTGAGGCCAAAGCCAACCGCCGTGGAGGTGCCCTCCGCAATCTGGCCCATCGTAA
Organism: Verrucomicrobia bacterium LW23; assembly: GCA_003054695.1. GTDB lineage: Bacteria > Verrucomicrobiota > Verrucomicrobiia > Methylacidiphilales > UBA1321 > LW23. The sequence continues at coordinate 521,416 of QAZA01000050.1, read as the reverse complement.
ACCGCCCGTACTTCGGGTCCGACGGCGAGGGCAGCGGAATGCGGAACACGTCGACCGGGAAGGGAGACTCCTGCTCGAGGCTGGTGCGGTCCCACGCGCCGCTGGCAATCATCAGCGAGTGCTTCTGCACAAAATTCAGAGTGCCGTCGTCGCGCTGCAGCTGGATAAAGCCGGGCTGCATGTACTGAATCACGCTTTGCATCAGCTGCAGGCCGGAGACAATCTCAGGGCTTTGCGTGGACCAGTCGCCGCGGAAGTAAGCCATGATGTTCTCCTCCGGCACGTTCGTCCAGTGCAGGCCGCGGTTGTTCTTCTGCGTGAGCATCTGCGTTTGGCTGCCAAAAAGGCGGCCCATGATCATCGGGCCGTTGTACTTGCTTCCCGCAATGGGCAGCAGGCCCGGCTTGTTGTGCTTGTGCGCGTAGTCCACCACGTCGCGGCACAGCTCCATAAACTCGTCGTAGTTCTTCGGCACCGGCTTGTCGCCGCGTATCTCCTTATACAGGGGCTTGTTATAGAAGACGCGGGTGGTGAGCACCGTAAACGGCAGCTGGTAATACTCTAGCAACTCCGCCTTGTAGGCGCTGCTCAGGCCGTCCGTAAACGTGTTGCGCCACGGCACACCTTCCAAGTCGGTGCCGGCGTTGTAGGGGTTGGCGTCCTGCAGGTAGGGGCCGAAGGGCTGGAAGAAGCGGGCCAGGCGCTCGTCGCTGGAGCCCTTGCCGATCTCCACCAGGTCCGGCGCGGTGCCGCCGACGAGCTGGGTGATGAACCAGTTGGCGTACACCTGCTCCGGCACGGGGATTTGCTCCACGCGCACCTTCTGGCCGCGGGCGGCGCAGATCTTCTCGTATTCGCGCGCCACCACGTCCAGGCCGTCGCGCACGCCGGCTTCCAGCTGCCAGTGGCTCATTCGGATGGTGATAAGCGACGGGTCCGAAGCCACCTCGCTGCGCGCAATAATGCGCCAGGTGGCGATAAGGAAGCAGATGCCCAGCAGGGAGAACCCGATCGTGTTCAGGATCGCCTCGCCTTTCTCCGCGTACCAGTGGTTCAGCTTCTCAAAAAAGGTCTTGTCGTTGGGCGCGGAGTTCATGGCTGGGCGGAGGGAGACGGGGCGGGGGCTGCGGGGGCGGGAGTGGTCTCTGCTGCCGGCGCGGGGGCGGCGGAAGGAGCGGGCCGGGCGACGGAGGCCGGATCATTCAGATCCACCTGGGAAGGCCGGCCAAGCTCACCCATCACCTTGCGGGCGTAGTAGTTACGGGAGTCGCGAGGATACTCGGCCACAAAGCGGCCCAGGTACTCCAGCGCCAGGTCGTTACGCTTTTCATCACGGGCCAGGTTGCCGATGCGGATCCAGAGATCGGCTTTGGCCGTAAAGCGTTGCAGCCCGTAGCGATCCACCTCCAGATAGTGCTCCAGCGCTTTCTTCTTCGCGTCAGCAATCACCCCTTCCGGCAGGTACAGATAGGCGGCGCCCAGCTCCGAATGGAAATCGCGCGCGGCGAGCGGGTGGGTGATTTTCGGCAGGAGCGTCTCCAGGTCGGCCAGCACCTTCGGACGGTCGGCGGTGGGCAAGTTGGTGTCGTAAATGGTTATCATGGCGTACTTTACCATGCCAAGCTGGGCAAACAGCTGGTCGGGCATGTCGGCAAACAGCTCCTTGTACAGCGTGGCGGCCTTGCGGGAGTACTCGCCGGCCTGCGCGTCATCCTGTGCGTAGCGATGGCGCTCCACCACGCGGGCAATGTAGTAGCGGGCCATGGCGGCCAGCTCGTCCCTGGCGCCGCCGGCGGCCACCTCGGTAAAGGCGGCCACGGCCTTGTCGAGATTGTCGTCGGTTTTGGGCTGCGCGTTGGTAAGGGCAATGCCCATGCCCAGCTTGATCTGGCGCAGCTTGGCTGGATCGGTCTCGCGCTTCAGTTCGGCGCGAAACTCCGCCAGAGCGTCGTCAGCCAGCGTGCGGGAGCAAAAGTCCCAGCCGTCCGCCTTCTCGGCCGCCGGCGCGGCTTTGGTTTCGGCCCTTGCCTGCACGGACGGCATGGCGTTGATTGCGGCCGCAGTCAACAGGGTGAATAAAAAATATCGAAAACGCCAAATCATCACCCATACCGTTACCCCAGATTCTGTGTAGGCATCAAGTGCGATTGCGCTGAAGTGGAAAAAAGGTTGGAATCCGGCGGAAAAAGAAAGCTCCGAGTGAGGTTACACGTAAAATGCGAAAAAGAGAGCAGGATTTGTGATAGAGCAGATCTCCGCGTGAACTCTCCCCTGCCGGGATCGTTCCCCACAGCCCTGCCCCGCACAGCGAAGCGTGCGCCATGCAGGCAGGGTCGTCACGAGATCGACGTACCGCCCTACCTCACCGCTTCGCGCACGGCGTCGCGGCCGGGCAGGGGGATGGCGACGCTGCCGAGCTTCAACCCCTCGGTGGCGCGGGCGCTGATGTCCTGGAATCGCGCCGCGTTGGCGGGGGCGGTCAGGTCGATGTCCCAGCAGGGGATCATCTGGTCCATGCGCGCCTTGCCCTCTTTGGAGCCGAGAAGTTTGGGGAAGCACTTCTTAATAACGTTGAGCGCGATGTTGACCGATACGGACGCGCCGGGCGAGGCGCCCATCAGCGCGGAGATGCTCCTGTCCTTCGTGGTAATGATTTCCGTGCCGTAGTGCACAATGCCCGCTTTGCCGTCGGACTCCTTGATGGCCTGGACGCGGATACCGGCATCCTTCAGCTTCCAGTCCTCCGCGCGCACTCCGGGGTAGAAGAGGCGCAGTACGTCCATGCGGTCGTCCATGCTTTGCATGCCCTGCTGAATCAGGTAGCGCACCAGGCCCAGGTTGGTGGCGCCGATGCGGAGCAGGGTCGACAGGTTATCCATGCGCACGGAGGTGGGGAGATCGAGGTAGCTGCCGCCGTTGTGCAAAAACTTGGTTGTCCACGCCGCAAAGGGGCCAAAGAAGAGGTGCTTTTTGCCGTTGAGCACGCGGGTATCCAGGTGCGGCACGGCCATGGTGGGCGCCGTTGGCAGCGGCTGGCCGTAGACTTTGGCCTGATGGCGGTTGACGACGTCCGGGTTATCGCACACCAGCCACTGGCCGCCGATGGGGAAACCGCCCATGCCGGCCGCCTCGGCAATGCCGCCGCTTTGCAGCAGGTGCAGGCTTCCGCCGCCGGCGCCTACAAAGACGAAGCGCGCCTGATTGGTGCGCACCTGGCCGGATTCGAGATTACGCACGCGCACCTCCCAGCCGCCGGCGGCCAGTTTGGTGAGGCCCAGCACGCGGTGGCGGGTGGCGATGCCGCAGCCTTTTTGCTCGCTTAGCCAGTGCAGCAGCTTGCGGGAGATGGCGCCGAAGTTGACGTCCGTGCCGCTGTCCATATGCGTCACGGCGATGGGTTCGGGGCCCCGCTTCTCGGTCAGCAGCGGCGCCCACCCGGCGATCACGTCGCGGTTGGTGGTGTAGCGCATCTCCTTAAAGAAGTGGTGCGCGGACATGCCCTGGTAGCGGGCGTGCAGAAAGTCGACCATGTCCTGCCCGTACACAAAGCTCAGGTGCGGCACGGGGTTGATGAACTCGTGCGGGTTTTGCGCCATGCCGCTGGTTACGGCGTAGCTCCAGAACTGGCGTGAATGCTCAAACTGCTCGTAAATCTCGATAACCTTGCGGACGTTGACGGTGCCGTCCGCCTCGCGGTGGGGCGTGTAGCTCAGCTCGCAAATGCCGGCGTGGCCGGTGCCCGCGTTGTTCCAGCCGTCGGAGCTCTCCATGGCGAGTTCCTGGCTAAGCTCGTACACCTGGATGGTAAAGTCCGGGTTAAGGCGCTTGAGCATGGCGCCGAGATTGGCCGACATGACGCCGCTGCCGATAAGGATAATCTCGGGGTTGGAAACGTGGGTAGAGTAGCTCATGAGAAACGGAGATGGCCCGGGCCGCGGGGCGGCTGACGGGCTGCAGTTAAGGTGGGGAGCGCCTGTCGACGCTGAACCATTATGTTGTCTAATTTGCGGCGCAAAAGGGAAGCACTAAATGTGCTCAATGGCATATATAAACTGATCATCCCGGACCGAAGCGGTGCCACTGCCCGTGCAGGTGGTGACAGTTACGCGGCTGGAAAGCGTTGCATTAAGCTGACGCAATTTATTGGAAGCAGGTATTTTTAATCGTCGCTAAAGTATATACGCTGGCCATTCAACTATAACTGCATATTTCAGCTCATTTCTCTTTTCTCTGCGTTCATCATCAATGCGCCCTGTCTCGGGCGAATATAGTACATTTTTGGTGTGTTGGCATAATTTGATACAATTCATTACACGATTTGCTTTCACTTATCACCTCAACTCTCTATATAAAGAGCTACAGATTCTCGCACGCTATAAAAGCTGCTGAATTCTGATACCGGCGGCAGGCGGGAACCGCCAGGTAGTGGGGACATGGCATCCTTGCGATCGATGTCTCCGGCAACGGCGCCCGACGTGTCGTTCGCCACGCGCTCCCTAGCATAACGCTGCCCCGCTGCAGCTGCGTCAGTATCGGCAACTCTCCTCCGGAGCGGGCTGCCCGGCCCGCCGGGTCGCATCGCATCTGCTCCCTGCCTCCGCGCATTTTTACCATGCCACGGACAAAACCCCCCACAGAGCAAATACAGACACCCGCGGAGCGACCGTCGCAGGCCATGGTTGCGGCGCGTGCCGGGGTTTCCACGGCAACCGTTTCCCTGGCGCTCAACAGCCACCCGCGCATCCCCGCCGCCACGCGCGAGCGGGTGCTTGCCGTGGCGCAGGAGCTGGGCTACCAGCCCGATACGGCCTTTCAGGCGCGCCGGGCCGCCTCGCAGCGGCTGGCCCGGGCCGTAGGCACGCGCACCCTTGCTTTTGTGTGGAACGCCGACGGCGGCGGCATGATGGAATCCAGCTACCACCGCGCCATTTTCCACGGCGCCGCGGACGCCGCGTGTCGGCTTTCGCAAAACCTGCTGCTGGTGCAGGGCCGGGCGGACATGCTGGCCGCTTCCGTGGCTGCGACGCAGGCGGATGCGTATATCCTCGCCTCGCTGGATAATGCCACGACAGAGGCGGTGCGCCGCACCGGCAAGCCGATGGTCGCCTTTACCAACACCCTGGTGCCCCAGCTGGCCGCCAAGGGCGCCGCCGGAGGCGCCACGTGCACGCGCATCAGCTTCGACAAAACGCTGGCGGTACAGATTGCCTTTCAGGGCGTTTACGCGCAGGGGCATCGGCGCATCGCATTTCTGGGGCTGGATCCCGCGTTGCCGCGCGCTTACATCATGCACAAGGCGTACATCAACTGCCTGCTGGCTGCGGGGCTGACGCCGGACGATCGGCTTGTCGGCCGTGTCACCGACCCCGCCGGCCGCGACCGCGGCATGCGGGCCATGCGGCAGTTGTGGGTCAACCAGCGCGCCCGCCCCACCGCCGTCATCGCCTGCGACGACTCCACCGCCCTGGGCGCCATGCGGGCCCTGGGCGAGCTGGGGATTGAGGTGCCCCGCGCCGTCTCCGTCATCGGCATCGACGGCCTGCCCGAAGGCGAGCACTCCACTCCCCGCCTCACCACTGTGGCCACCGGCCTGCCCGGCATGGGCGCCCGCGCCGTAGAGGTGCTGGAGGAAGCCCTGCGCACGCGCCACAGCGAGACGCAAAGCATCATCATGCCCATCGCCCTCCAATGGCGCCAGAGCGTCGCCATGCCCCCCCGCGAGGAAGGGCCGGACGTGGTGCTGTAGAGAGATCGGACAAGCGCTTGCGCCGCGGCGGAATGTTGTCATAGTGGGGCGCAATTCCTTTTACCATGATCAAGACTCTCGCTCACGTCTGCATCTATTCCGCCGATCTCCAGGCCACGCTCGACTTTTATGTCGGCACCCTGGGGCTGAAGAGGAAGTTTGACTTTATTAAGGACGGCAAGCTCTTTGGCTTCTATCTGGAGATCGACGCCGGCCACTACATCGAGTTCTTTCAGCGCCCCGCCGAGCAGGGCACCAACCCGCGCATCACCCATATTTGCCTGGAGACGGACGATATTGACGACGTCATTGCGCGCCTGAAGGCCGGCGGCTATCCCATCCGGGTGGACAAAAAGAAGGGCGCCGACAACAGCTGGCAGTGCTGGACGAGCGATCCCGACGGCGTGGCCGTGGAGTTTCACCAGTACACGGCCGAGAGCTCGCAGTACACCGGGGCGGACTGCATTGTGAACTGGTAGGCGCGGCCGCTGCTTACGGAGCTGAAGGAGGCGCCGCCGGCTTGCCCTGGGGCGGCGGCAAAATCTTCACCAGGGCGTCGTACCATTTCTGCGCCATCTTTTCCCCGCCGGCTTTGCTGGGGTGGACTTTATCGCCGACGGTGTCGGTTTGCCAGTCCCAGCCGTCGGCCATATCCACCACGATAACGGGTTGCTCCTTCGTATTCAGCTCGGCGCCCAGCTTCGCGACTTCCCTGTTGTACTCGGGGATATACTCGTACTTGGGGAGTTTGCCGCTGGTGATGACCTGGGCGACCAGCACGGTTACCTTCGGGTTAATCTCCCGCACCTTGGCAATGATCGCATGCGTGCTCTCCACCATGCGTGGCACCGGGTTGTTGGCGGCATCCTGATTGTGGCCCACGTGGATCAGTACGATGTCGGCGGGAAAGGCGCGGTAGCCGTCCTCAAACTTTTTGCGGATGTCGTGCACGCTGTTGCCGCCCCGGCCCTCGTGCGGCAGCACGCCAAGTGGTGCGTTTTTGGGAGTACCCGTGGTTTGCGAGCCGACGTACTGCACGTTATAACCGGCCGCGCGCAGCTTCTCCATCAGCGGGTAGCGGTAGACGTAGAAGCCGCCGCTGCCCTGCGTTATGGAATCGCCAATGGGCATGATCGTGAGCGGCTTGCCCTCCACGCCGGGGATGGGCGGCGGGGCGGGAACGGCGGGCGCCGGCGCAGGGGGCGTGGCGTCGGCCGCGTGGGAGGGGCAGGCGGGAATGATGGATGCCATGGCAAGGGAGAGCGCGAGGGCGCAGGCGCGGAGGGGGGGCATATCGGGATGTATTTCCTATCATTACTATCACGCATGTTCCGGCCACAGGCCGTTCATTCGCCTTTCAGGGGAAGGGGACGTGCATGGTGCACCAAAGCCTGCGTTGCACGCAATCCCTTTTTCTGCCGGCCGGGTCCGACCTGCGGGAGCGAGCTCGCTGCAATCAGAATGCGGTTGCAGAACCTATATCGTTTAGCTATTTTTGCATTACAAGGGATAAGCAAGGCATCAAAAAAGGTTGCCGTCCCCTGATTTGCTAACTAACGTTTTTTATTGGCAAATGTTTACCGGATGCCGCAGCCCGGCAGACATCGGCCACACATCGCGACGCATGAAGCCTGCGCTTCAGTCCGCTCACGACGGGGAGTAGGGCGGGGCGGAATTATACCGTGGACGGCCAGGCCCTTTGCATCGCAACGCAGCCCGAAACAGCGCCCACCACCGGGCACTTGCCGCGCGACCCTGATTTCCCTCCAGGTCCCCGCCCATGGACATCACCGCCCCTGCCTCTGCTGCCTCGACAACCGCCACGGCCGACGCCGGTTCGTCCCCGCCGCGGCATTCCCTGTTGGGGACGGAGCCCGCGCCATCCAAGCAGCCCGTCGTTGTCGCGTGCGACATTGCAAAGGAGCTTGCCGCGCTGACCCACCCTGCCCAGGCCGCAGCGCCGGCCATCCCCCCGGCCGTATGGCTGCAGGGAGGCGGCGAGATGGGCGAAGCGGTGCGCGCGTATAACTGGGCGACGACACCGCTGGGGCCCATTGATGCATGGCCGCAGAGCCTGCGCACCGCGGCGGCGATTTGCCTGTCGTCCACCGCCCCGGCATCGCTGGTGTGGGGGCAGGGCCTGGTGCAAATCTATAATGATGGCTACCGACAAATCTGCGGCGCACGCCACGCGGAGGTGCTGGGCAGCAACTTCCGCACCTGCTGGCAAAGCGTGTGGAGCGATGTGGGCCATCTCTTTGAGCGTGCGCTGGCCGGCGAATCCTGCCACCGCGAGGCGCAACGCATCTTTCTGGATCGCAACGGGTTTCTGGAGGAGGCCTACTTCACCTACTCCTTCATCCCCGTGCGGGCCGAGGATGGCCAGGTAGCCGGCGTGTACCACCCGGTAACGGAAGTGACCGAGAAGATGCTCTCCGAGCGCCGCATTCGCGCCCTCCGCGACGTGATGATGTGCAACGTCCGGGCGCGCTCGCCCCGCCAGGCCATTGCCCTGGCCATAGGCGCGCTCAGCAGCTATGCGGAGGAGATCCCCTTTGCGGTGGTGTACGACTTTGATCCGCACGCGCCGGCGGCCCATGCCGCCCAGGTGGCGTGCGTCGGCCCCGTTCCGCAAGGGCTTTTCCGCACGCATGTAAACTTGCCGTCGCGCCCTTCCGCAGAGACGCCGGGCGACGCGATGCCTGCCGATGTCCTCTCCAACCTGCTGAATGAGGTTCGCACAACGCGCCGGCGTGTGTGCGTGGATAATCCCGCGTTGCGCTTTGGCCCGCTGCCCGCCGGCCAGCCGTACCAGGAGGCGCCCCGCGGTGTGGTGGCGCTGCCTCTGCAACGGCCCGCCCCAAACGAGGATGGCACCCCTCAGTTCCACCCGCGTCACCACGACGACGAGCCGCGGGCCGTGCTGATTGTGGGTACCAGCGCGCGCCTGCCGTTGCTGGATCCCTACCTGGCGTTTCTTGACGTACTTGCCACCATGGTAGCCGTCAGCATGGGCGAGGCCCGCCGCCGCGAGGCCGATGCGGCAGCCCAGTCGGGAAGCCTGGCCGCCGAAATCCCCTCTCCGCCTTCGGATCAAACAACGCCCGAGCACGCCACGTGGATCTCCGACGAAGTGCGCGTGTTTGAGGCGCTTCTGCAGTCGGCCTCCGACCAGCTGATTGCCGGACGCCGCGTGGATTCCCCCAGCGCCCAGGCGGCAGTGCCCGCAAAGTCCCCTGGCGATGTACACGCGCACTTTCCCTCCGATGCCCCCGGCACAAGTTCAGGCACGGTCCCCACGCATCGCGCCCTGGAGCTGGAGGGCCGCATTCGACTGCGCACAGCCGCGCTGGCCCTGGTGGCGCGCCGGCTGGACGCCGAAATGCTGGAGCGCAAGCAATCGCAGCATCGCGCCCAGTGGCTGGCCTCCTTCCCGCAGTGCGATCCGGACCCTGAGGTGGAGCTGGACGTTTGCGGCAACGGCACCGTCATTTACGCCAACCCGGCCGCGCGCGCCCTGCGCGAGTTCGATACGCTCGGCGCGCGCCATCCCCTCCTGCATGGCCTGGTGGATCAGGCACGGGATACCTGGCTGTGCGGACGCGACGGCCCTCTCGTGCGCGAGGTCTCCGTGGAGGATCGCACCTACTCCCAGCGCCTCATCTTTGTGCCGGAGTCCCGCCACCTGCGCGTCTACTGCCGCGACATCTCCAAACTCAAGCTTACCGAGCAGGCGCTGCGTGCCAGCGAGGCCTCCTACCGGGAGCTCAGCACCATGCTGGAGAACCGTGTGGTGGAGCGCACGCAACGCCTGGAGGAAGCCGTGGGCGAGCTGGAAGCCTTTACCTACACCGTCTCGCACGACTTGCGCGCGCCGCTGCGGTCCATCACCGGCTTTGCCCGCGCCGCCGTGGAGGATTTCTCCGACACCCTGCCTGCCGAATGCCGCCGGTTCCTCTCCACCATACTGCGCGGCTCCATGCGCATGGGCGCCCTTATCGACGATCTGCTCCGCTTCTCCTACCTCGGGCGCCAGGAGCTCTGCTTTCGCGACGTGGAGATGGACGCTATGGTGCGCGAGGTTGTGGAAGAAGAGAAAGCGGCCGCGCTGGGTATTCGCTCCCCGGCCGACTCGGAAGCCAAGCCGCACTCGCTGGAGGTTCGCGTGGCCTGCCGGCTGCCCCCCTGCAAGGGGGATGCCGCGCTGCTTCGGCAGGTCTGGTCCAACCTTATCTCCAATGCCATCAAGTACTCCCGCAACCGCACCCACGCCGTGGTGGAGATCGGCGCCCAGTGCGACTCCGCAACTCCGGACGAACCGTGCGTGTACTATGTGCGCGACAACGGCGCCGGCTTTCCCATGCGGCACGTCAACCGCCTGTTCGGCGTATTTCAGCGCCTGCATAATCACGAGGAGTACGAGGGTACCGGCGTGGGCCTGGCCATTGTGCGGCGGGTGATTCACCGGCACGGCGGCCATATCTGGGCCAACTCCGCACCCGACAAAGGCGCGGAGTTCAGCTTTGTGGTAACGCGACGTAAATCGCAGGAGCGACGCGCCCGCCTGACATCGCCGTCGCCCCCGGATGCCGATTCGTCAGCTACGTCTTTGAGATAATCGGACTCTCTGGCATACTATTCCCTGCAAAGGCGATGTGCCCTCGGGTCGACCGGGAACAGCTGTTGCAAATCATCATAAACACCCTTTAAGTTCTCATCAACGTGCCGATTATCCTGGGAAGGTAAAGCCTGTCTTAGTCGGGTTACACCGCATACTTCTCTCGATACCGCCGGACTCACCATGGCCAATACGATACCCATGCCGCCCCACCAGCGCCTCGCCGTCCTTTTGGTGGAGGACAACGTGGAGGATGCCGAACTGGTCATCCGCGAACTTCGCCGTGCCGGCTACGAGGCCAAATGGCACCGGGTCGACAACGACGTCGATTTCATCGCGGCGCTCAGCAACCACAACGGCGGCGGCAACCGGCCGGACATCATCCTGTCGGACTACCACCTGCCTGGCTTTGACGTGATGTGGGCGCTTCAATACATGCGGGAGAACGGGATCGACATCCCCTTCATCCTCCTCTCCGGCGTTATTGGCGAAGAAATGGCCGTTGCCGCCATCCGCGAAGGCGCCGAGGATTACCTCCTCAAGGATCGCCTGGGCCGCCTGGGTGTTGCCGTGCGCCAGGCCATCGAGCGCTGCACCTCCCGCCACCGCCGTGCCCAAAGCGAGGTGGCGCTGCGCGAAAGCGAAGAGCTCTTTCGCCAGGTGGTGGAGAACATCCAGGAGGTCTTCTGGATGGCCGACCCCCACACCGGCAAGCTCCTCTTCGTCAGCCCCGTGTGCGAGCGCGTGTGGGGCCGCACCCGCGAGCAACTCTACGCCGACTCCAATGTATGGCCCAACTGCGTCCACCCGGACGACCGCGAACGCGTGCACAACGCGCTGCGCCGCAACCTTACCCATGCCGTAAGTGAGGAGTACCGCATCGTCCGCCCCGACGGCACCGTGCGCCGCATCCACGCCAGGGCGTTCCCCGTCCGCCGCGAGGATGGCGAGGTCCATCGCATTGTGGGCGTAGCCGCCGATATTACCGAGCGCTGTGAGCTGGAGGAGCATTATCGCCAGGCGCAAAAGATGGAAGCCATCGGCCAGCTGGCAGGCGGCGTCGCCCACGATTTCAACAACATCCTCACCATTATTGAGGGCTACACCAACCTGCTGCAGCAACGCTCGATCGACCCCGTCGACGCCGCCAACGAAATCTCCCACGCCGTGGAACGCGCCTCCGCCCTTACCCGCCAGCTCCTCACCTTCAGCCGCAAGCAAGTGATGCAAGTGACCGATCTCGACCTCAACGCCATCGTGGCCGAAATAGCCCGCATGCTGAAGCGCACGCTGACGGAAGACATCAGCCTCACTGTCCGCACCTCGCCCGAGCTTCCGCTCATTCACGGCGACCCCAACATGATGGAGCAGATCCTGATGAACCTGGCCCTCAACGCCCGCGACGCCATGCCCGGCGGTGGCCATCTCACCATCACCACCGCGCCCGGCGTCATCGCCGCTGCCGAAGTGCATGCCTACCCGGAGGCGCGCCCCGGCAGCGCCGTATGCCTTACCGTGCGCGATACCGGCTGCGGCATCCCCCCGGAGAACATGCAGCGCATCTTCGAGCCGTTTTTTACCACCAAAGACGTAAACAAAGGCACCGGCCTGGGCCTGCCCAACGTGCACGGCATCGTGCGCCAGCACCGTGGCTGCATCCGCCTCTACAGCGAAGTGGGCGCCGGCACCTCCGTGCAAATCCTCATACCCACCGCCGCCAACGCCGCGCAGCCGGCCGCCCCGCGCGCCCCCCGCCAGGCCACCCCGGTAGGCGGCCGCGAAACCATTTTGCTGGTGGAGGACGAAGCCTCCCTGCGCATGATCCTCCGCATGGCCCTGAGCCGCATTGGTTACAACGTTATTGAAGCCTCCAGCGGCATCGACGCCCTCTCCATCATCGCCGACGGCAAGCACAGCCCCCTCGACATCGTCGTCACCGACATTGTAATGCCCGACGGCATGACAGGCCAGGACCTGGCCCGCAGCCTTGCCATCAGCCACCCCGGCCTCCCCATCATCTTCACCAGCGGCTACCACTCCGACTACAACTCCCCCGATTGCGAGCTGAAAGAAGGCGTCAACTTCCTCCAAAAGCCCTACTCCCCCCAAAAGCTCGCCCGCATCATCCGCACCTCCCTGGACAAAGCCGCCGGCCGCGCTGAGTCCGCGCCGCCCGCCTCCCCCTCGCTGAACGGCCACCCCGCCCGCACGCTGAAATAGCTAGCCCGCATTGGCGGTAAATGCCGGTGTCCCGCAGTCGCGAGTAGCGCTGCTCAGCAAATCTTCCCCACACGGTTCCTCTCCGCCCACTCCTCCGTGTTCGGCCCCACCCAGCGCTCGTCAATCGGCTCCGACGCCAGTTGGTAGCGGGTGTCCGTGCTCAGCCGATAACCCGTGCACTGATTATCCAGGCTGGCGTGGATAAGGCTCATCCCGAACGTCAGCAGATCCCCCGCGCGAAACTCCGGCGACGTGAGCCAGCGCCCGCCAAAACGCTCGCGCAGCGTGTAGGGATTGTTGCTCAGCAGCCCCGGCTTGTGTTTATAGGGCCCGCGATTCACACAAAACTCCTCCACGTCGCGATCCAGATACGCCCGAATCCGATGCGCCTGCAGGTGCGACCTCTCCAGAATCATCAGCCCACCCAGCTTCAGCGACGTATCGCGATACGGAATCCATGCGGTCATTACCTCCCGCGTGCCGCGCCCCATGTAGGGCAAATCGCAGTGAGGCGGTGTCCCCCGCCCCGGCCGCACAAGGCGCAGCCAAATGTGGTCGTAGTGGCGAACGGCTCCCCCCAGCAACGCCCCATAAAAGCCCAGCAGCCGTGGAGAGAAAACCACGCTCGGAATGGGTGACGCCCCCGTCTCGTCCGTCGCGCCAAGAATATCCGCCCGCGTTACCCTGGCCGCTGTGGCTGAAGCAGTTACGTCCTCCGCAGTGGCCCCCGGCGCCAGCGCACCCGCCCTTGCCAGACGCCGCACCATGTCATCGCGAACCCCCACAATCTGAGCGCGATCAAAGAACCCGGGGACGTACAGATAGCCGTCCTCGTCCGTCCGCCGCCGCAGCTCCGCCACGCACTCCGCAGCCTCTGCAAGGGAGCAATCCGTCACCCGCGCCGCCCTTAGCGCAATCGCCGCATCCGTGCGCCGCAACTCCCCGTACGCCTCCGTGCGGAGATCCAGTGCCCGGCCTGCCGACATTGGCACTGTTTGCTCCGCATGAGCTTGCAATGCAAGCGGTTCTGTATCGACTCGAGAATCAGCTTCAGGAATAAGCGCGGTGCTCATAGTGCCCCAACACTATCCCATTCCCTCATGCCGCAACATGGGCGCCGCGGCCAAAAACTTGTGTATTCCGGCACGCGAGGCAGCCCGGCAAAACGCCTCCGCTCAAGGCGATTTCCTTGCCCTTTTTGCCTTCGTCCCTGCCTCGGGCGGCACCATCTCTTTCGCGTCGCATTCCTGCTTCACCACCGCCGCCAGGGCGTCCAGCAACGCAAGGGCCGAGGCGGCCGTCTTCCCGCGTTGCCACACAATAAGAAAGTCCCACGTCGCATATTCCTCCCGCACCGGCACCATGGCCACCCCCGCCGCCGGATAACCCTGCAAATAACCCGGGCCCAGAGTCACCGCGCCCTCGCTCGAAACCAGGCTGAAGGACTCCGAGATCGTCTGCGCAACGTGCGCAAAACGGGGCCGGAAACCCGCGCGCCTGCACAATTGCGTAATCCACCGGTCCCGCCCTGGCATGTCGGCCTCCGGTGCGCCAATAAATCTCTCTCCCGCAAGCTCTTGCAGCGAAATGGAAACCTGCCCCGCCAGCGCGTGATCCGCCGGCAATAACGCCACGACAGGAAGCGTGGCCAGCTTGCGCGTGTAGAATTCGTTCGCGGCAAATCCCCCTTCCTGCCCGATAATGGCCAGGTCAATCTCCCCCTGCCGCAACGCTGTAATTTGTTCTCCCGGAGAGAGATCCAGCAATTTCACCTTAATGCGTGGGAGACTTTGCCGCAGCAGCGCCAGCGCCGGATTCAAAAAGCGCTGCGCCGCCGAACCCAGATAGCCGACCCGCAACAAATCCCGCTGCCCGCGCAGCAGCCGCCGCGCCTCGGCCACACCCGCCTCGTACGCCGCGATTACGGGCGGCATCGACGCCGCAAGGGCATGCCCCGCGTCGGTCGGCCGGATACCGCTCGGCGTGCGCTCAAACAACTCTCCCCCTAACTCGGCCTCCAGCGCCTGCATATGGCGTGTCAACGCCGGCTGCGACACGCGAAGCCGCACCGCGGCGCGATTCAGGCTTCCTTCCTCCAGCGCAACGAGAAACATGCGAATGTTGTCCAGCATAAGTATCAGCGTCTGAAATGTTAAGAACAGAATCGCGGAGCCGGAACTTCGCGAAGGTCTCTGCCCAACGTTATGCACTTTCTGCATAACGACAATGCCTTTCCAACATTATTCGCCGCCCCAGCAATGCATTACGCTTCTCCATATACAAGAGAGCGAGAAACGGCAACGGCCCATATCGCCTCACACTCCCCACCACCACCTCAACCGACCCTGCCATCATGAAATACCTGCACCTTATGTTCAAGACGGACAACGACTTATCCACACTCATCGCCCGCGTGATGCTCGGCCTCGTCTTCTTCCCCCACGGCGCCCAGAAAGCGCTGGGCTGGTACGGCGGCTACGGCTTCAACGGCACCATGGAGTTCTTCACCGCCACCATGGGCATCCCCGCCCTCTTTGCGTTCCTCGCCATCGCGGCGGAATTCGGTGGCGCTATCGCCCTGGTCCTCGGCTTCTTCACCCGCCTCAGCGCTCTGGCCATTGCCAGCGTGATGGCCGTCGCGATCGCCATGGTGCACGGTCAGTACGGCTTCTTCATGAACTGGTATGGCAACCAAAAGGGCGAAGGCTTTGAGTATCACTTACTTGCGCTGGCCCTGGCCGTCCTCCTCACCCTTCGCGGCGGCGGCAAATGGTCGGTGGATGCCACCATTGCCAACGCGCTGGCCACTCCGGAAACCGAAGCGAACAACTTGCCCGTCGAGACTCGCAAACCCGCTCACGCCTACGCTAAATAACACAGCATAAGGCGATTACGAAAGACCAGGGACATGGAATGTCCCAGAGACAAGAAATGTCCCTGGCAAAAAAGTTGAATCCAGACAATCAAAACCATTCAGCACAAACAACTTACAGGAACGAAACGCAACCAACCACCGGATACCCCTATGAAAACCCACGGACTCCACCACGTAACAGCCATCACTGGCGACGCCCAGCGTAACCTCGATTTTTACACGCAGGTGCTCGGGCTGCGCCTGGTGAAGAAGACGGTGAACTTTGACGACCCGTCCAGCTACCATTTCTACTTCGGCGACGCCTTCGGTACGCCCGGCTCGATCCTCACCTTCTTCGTGATTCCCGGCGCCCGCCCCGGCACTCGCGGCACTGGCGAAATCTCCGCCACCGCCTACGCCATCCCCGGCGGCAGCACCGGTTACTGGGTGGAAAGGCTTAAGGCGTATGGAGTTCTGACGGAAAGCATCAGCACCCGCTTCGGCGAAGAAGTCATCCGCCTGGCTGACCCCGAGGGCATGATCATCGAGCTGATCGCGACCGATAAAGTTCCCGCCCCGCAGGGCGACCGCTCCGCCATCCCGCAGTGGGCGGAGAATCCAGTCCCTGTGGAACACGAAATCCGCAGCTTCCATAGCGTTACCGCGAGTATCGGCCGCGTCCCCTCTACCACGCGCCTGCTTACCGATGTGCTTGGCTATAAACTGGTTGGCGAGGAAAGCGAGCGCACGCGCTACACGGCCCCCGGCACCGACGGCCTCCCCGGCCATCCCTTCGACGTCCTTGCGACGCCCGGGATGCAACGCGGCCGCCAGTCCGCCGGCTCCGTGCACCACGTTGCGCTGCGCCTTAAGGACGATGCCGAGCAACAAGCCTGGCTCTCGCGCCTGGCCTCCAACGGCTACCGCACCAGCCCGGTGATGGATCGTATGTACTTCCACTCCATCTACTTCCGCGATCACAGTGGCATCCTGTTCGAGCTCGCCACCAACCCGCCCGGCTTTACGCACGACGAGACGGTCGAGACGCTCGGCACTACCCTGCGCCTCCCCCCCGGCCTCGAAGGCGCGCGCCGGCAGATCGAAGGCATGCTCCCTCCCATAACGCCCTTCGTCAGCGAAGTGGCGCCCGCTCTGTAAATCAACGCCAGGGACATGAAATGTCCCATCCCAAAAAGTGTCAACGATGTCCCTGGCCCAACTTCCCTAACCCACCCGTAAGCAACGATAAATGAACACTTTACCTGGATTCCACAACGACGCTGTCCATGCCGACTCGCATGGATTTCAGCACGTTTTTGTCCCTGGCTCTTCCAGCCGCACCCTCCTCATGCTTCATGGCACAGGCGGCAGCGAGACGGACCTTCTCCCCCTCGGTCGTTCGCTCGATCCACATGCCGCACTGCTAAGCCCGCGCGGCAAAGTGTTGGAGAACGGCATGCCCCGCTTCTTCCGCCGCCTGGCCGAAGGCGTGTTTGACGAGGAAGATCTGGCGCGCCGCACGCATGAGCTCGCTGATTTCATCGAGTCGGCGGCGACGGAGTACGGACTTGATCGCACCAAACTGGTGGCTGTCGGCTACTCCAACGGAGCCAACATTACCGGCGCGCTCCTGCTCCTGCGTCCGCAAGTGCTTGCGGGGGCGGTGCTTATGCGGGCGATGGTGCCGCTTGTTCCCGACGCGTTGCCTGACCTGGCCGGCAAGCCGGTGCTGCTGGCCTCGGGCCATCAGGACCCGATCGTGCCCGCCGAAAACACGCGCCGCCTGGCCGCGATGCTTCGCGAGGCGGGGGCGGACGTGACGTTGCGCCTGGAGAACGCGGGCCATCACCTTACCAGCTACACGGTGGAGACGGCGAAACACTGGCTGGCGGGTGGCGCAATATAGGGCGCTAGGGGGCTGCCGACATTCACCCTCTAAGAGTCAGGGCCCGTTAACACAAAGCCCCGAGGGAGTCACGCCCATGTCGAGGACCTGCTGGCATAGCGCTGGGCACGGTCATGTTTGCAGCCTGCGCATCGTAGCTTTCCCGCGCGCAGATTTTCATGCAGATGAACCCGGAGGTGTACATCGGCCTGTTTGTCATCTATTTTCTAACCGGTGCCCTGGCAGGAGATCAAGCTTGCTATGGGCAACAAGACCGTCTTTTACCGCCGCTTTGACGAACGCAAAGATATCGACGTGCTCGACGTTGTCCTCGGAATGAGCCTCGATTTCCGACTACCCTTCGGAGCCCAGGTGAAAGTCGCCATCGACTGTGCAACTACCCCGCCCCCAGCCCCGGAGCGCCCAGCCTCCCCGGCCACCCCCGTGCCCGAGGACGCCGCCACAGCGAAGCCGTGAAGCCATCGGTAACTCACAAGCAGTGTTTCTCATTTGAACGCACGATGCAAAAGCCCGCTATATCCGCCTATCCGACTGAGAATCAACGTGTTGCTTTGCGCGAGCTGATTCGGACTGATGAAGCGGCGCGTCGATTTTGGATAGAGCTGCAAAGGCGCAGTCATGAAGCACTGACCATGCCGTATCGCCCGATTCATGCGATCGCCTATGAGGGGCGTTTGCACAACGACCCGGAGCGGATTGGCTGCGTGGCGCATCTCTCGGACATGGATCGGCTTGATGCGGTAGTTCAGGCGTGGGCCGTTAGTGGCGAATTGAGTACAGAGAAGTGGGCGATCGGCTGTCTCCTGGCATGGGCGGAAAGTTATGAGCCAACGGGGAACCCAATCAACGAGAACAAGCTCGAGCCGCTGCTTCTGGCCGCATACCTGTTTCAGGAGAGAATTCCCCATGGTGCTCGCGGAATGCTTCGGGCGTGGGTCAAGCGGTTGGCCGAAATGCAAATGGAAAGCGTGGAGCGTCAGCCGAATACGTCGTTGAACAACTGGCATCCCAAGCGTCTGAAACTCATTGCGTGGGCCGGCTTGATTCTGAGTGATTCGTCAATGTTCAACTACTCGATACAGAGCGCCCGAGGCTATATCGATCGCTCCCTGCGCGCGGACGGATCGAGCGTGGACATCGAGCAGCGAGACAGCCTTGGCTACCACATTGGCGGCCTGAAGCCGCTTGTTCGACTGGCCGCCCTGCTCTTTCCCGCAAACGTGGATCTCTACCATTACGAGGCTGAGTCCGGCGCCAGCCCAGCCCGATCGGTCGCATTTGTGGTTCCCTATGCCACTGGCGAAAAGCAGTATCGCGAATTCGTGAACACAAAAGTTGCTCTGGATCGCCAGCGGGCAGCTGCTGGCCTGGCTCACTATCAGCCAGGAAGAATTTTCTCGCCGGAGGAGACGGTTTCCCTGTGGGAGGCGAGTCTGGCTTTCGAGCCACAGTACGTTGAGATTTTGCGGAAGGTAACACGCCGCGAGTCACGCTATCCCACCTGGCCTGCCGTGATGGGAAGCATTGGATGGGTTCACGAGACGATCGGAAAATAAGTGCGGGTTGGCATGTCGAGGAAGAATTGGGTTTGCTTCGTTCGCTGGGTTGATATGATCGATCATATAAGGGGTGGCTTGAGCATGAGCAGACGGAGCAAAACATACCGAGAGAAGGATTGCGGGACGGCTCCGTGAAGCCCATGCCCTGGGAAGGCTGGATCACCCTCAGCAACTCATGGTCATATTCGGTTACCGATGTGGAGTGGAAATCGCCATCCGCCATTATTCGGGCCCTTGTCAATTGTGTTTCCAAAGACGGCAACTTGCTTCTTAACGTTCCCATTAATGCTTTGGGCGGTCTCTCAAACGGGTGTCGATAGCATAGAATGTAGTGTCGAGTAAGAGGTGCCGGGTTAGTCCCGCATGTTGGAAAACAGTGCAATTTGTGAGCCGCCCGATCCGGTGCCTGGCAGGTCTTTTGTTTGGCCGTTCCTGCTTTCGCGGACAACGATTTGAAAGGGAGCCTTTCGCAATACGTTCTCACCCAGCGTCAGTGAGAAGCCGGCGTCCTCGACTATGAACATAGGTTGGGGATTGGAGCCGCGATTGGCGAGTATATAGGCATAACACTCCGTTCTCCCTCCGGACTTGGTTACCACCTTAGTTCGGTTTTGTTCAGTCTTTAGACCAAAGAGCCAGAACTGCCCTCCATCATTTACGGTGTTGGGACGGGGATTGGATTCCTTGGCCGAATCATAACTTCCTTCCTGATTAAGTTGCCTGGCCCATACATGGTTCTTGTTAATCTCGAGAAAGGAGCAGCAAATATCCTCAAGGAACAGATCGCCGGAACCAGGCTTACAGAAGATCCCGTCTGAATAGGTGCTGCTAAGCACTAAAGTCTTGGTGCTGGCATGCTCAAACAGAATCTTTGCATACATCGTATCCCAGCGCTCAAATACAACAACCGGGGAGTTTCCTTCTTCGAATATCACGCGAACACCCCCGTCCTTGGCTGGGCGTATGTCCGCTTCAAGACCGGTTATCCTACGTACGTTGCCGCGAACCCTGAGTACGCCTCCAAGTACATACTTTCCCGGTGAGGCGTATATTGTGGATTTGCCGGAATCAAGCGCCCGCTGAAAAGCTTCTGTATCATCCGTGCGACCATCTCCAGCCGCGCCGAAATTTTTTACGTTGGCCCATTCGGAAGGCGCGTCGAGCGGAACCTGGGGAGTCTCCTTGACGGGGAGTGCTAAAGATGTCCCGGGTTTATCAAACAGACTGACGGGCTGCTCCGATGTCCACTCGACAAGGGTCTTGCCGGGAACGGCTCCAAACTTGCCATCGATAATTTGAGCGTAGCCCTCCGCGTTTACATGTCGAACGAAAGCCCTCCCGCCATCGATTGCGATTGCGCTGGTCCCTTCACCACCTTTTAACTCCGCAGAGAGAAGAGCGAACGCAGTTGCATTAGACCGGATCGCGGTCACTTTGTTGTCGCTTCGCACCGCCCGAATGAATGCTTTATGCGTCACGTCAATCCCGACTTTCGACTGACCCGCAAGTTCCACGTGCTCAATAACAACGGATTGGTTTGCCGCTGCCTTTATCCCGACATGGAATCCTTCGACCCGAATACGGTTGACGAGCATCGGACCGCTTTCGCCGTGCATGTACAGCCCAATGGCGCCCTTTCCATCTCGGGATCTTATCGTCACGTCATGCATTCCTCCCTGGTTGCTTGCCATGAATTCGACGCCAATAGCGCACGGGTTTCCCGACCCACTGTCGAACGTGATGTTACGAACGCCGTTGCGGAATGCCTGCGCTACGCCCCAGGAAATCTTGAGCATGGGCCGTGGCTCGGATGGGTCGTCGAAGCCCTTGCAGTTGTTTGCGAGCCTGATGATGGTTTTGTCGCGACTTTGCCCCTGCAGAATGCGCCGGCAGGGAGCGGATCCCCGTCGCGGCGGCGGTACAATAGTGTCGGAAATAAGGTAGGTGCCGTCCGGGAAATAGAGCATCCCGGTTCCTTCCAAAGCGGTGTTGATTGCTGCTGTGTCGTCGGTAGTCCCGTCACCTTTGGCGCCAAAATCGCGAACGTTTTTGATTTTTGCGTCGGCGGGAAAGGCGATGTTTTCGGTTTGAGCGGAACTTGGCACAATCGAAAGTGCGAGAGCCAGCAGAGCAGCAGAGCAATAGTACGTCAGGATAACGTTAACGTTCATATAATCAGGGAAAGTGTTTCTATGCGGTAAGAGATGAGCCCTTCTCAGGGGATCCTACGCCGGCGGATGGCGTCCGCGGCGACCTGCTTCTTGAACTCATCGAGCTTGACGAGGAACGCTGCCGGAAGCTCGAGAGGACCGGAAAACGGCGTGAAATGGTAGGAGCGCTCTACTCCATCTTCCCTCACCGCCAGGGGGAGTCTGGTTTCGGAATCGATCCACGCCACGCAATTGCCGGGCGGCGTTTCCGCTCCCGGTTTCATATCGCGGTCGTACACATTTGCCGCGCGCCCTTTCCACTCTCCTTTCTTGACGAATGTGGAGCGGACGACCCACGCCAGGTCTTCAAAGTCGGTCGGCAGGGGAATCACGGGGTGAATGGGGTCGACATCCATCACGCGAATCTGCGCGTCGGGTTCGCCGGGCTTTCGGGTGAGGAACGTGTAGTTGGTGAACCAGACTTCGCCCCGCAGGCCGTTTCCGTACGTCGTCACCGTATGGCGAGTGCCGCCGGATTTGGATATCTGGATCTCAACGATATGCAACTCGCCCGTGGGCGCCACTTTGCGGTCGCCATACTTGACTGTCCAGGAGGCGCTGTCGGGCAGCACGCCCAGCGCGGTGGGTTCCGTTGTCTGGGCTGCGCACGGGCAGACCATTGCTGCGAGCACGCAAAGCAGGGCACGTAAAGTTTTCATGTTCAGATTATTCCGCAACGGCTTCCGCGTAGCGATCCACGACCTCGCCGGTAAATCGATCGATGGCGATATGTATCCAGTAGCGCTGTTCTCCCGTCACGTAAAAGTCCTTGAGGGAGGAAGCGCTTTTGGGATAGCGCCCGCTCTGCGCGATGACGTCGATCATCAGGTTCCACGTCCGCGTATTGGTGGCGCCTCCCAGGGCTCGTGCCACGGCTTCGTTGCGCTCCTTGTTGGCGGGGTAGGGCTCTGCCTTGGCAAAGGATCCTACTCCAGGGAGCTTGCTGTTGTCCTCCAGGTACTTGTAAAAGGCGGAGGCGGCGTCGCTTCTATGCACCATGGGAGTCGCGTTGACGAAGTCGAAAAAGTCGGTCGCGATCTGTTCGGCGCTGGCATCGCTGACTACAGCAGGCGACGTTTTCGAGTCCCGCCCGGTACCCGCGAGCAGTGCCTTGAGTACGGGAAACCGCACGCTGTTGAGGTTGACGGAGCCGGGCAGCACCGGTTTCTCGTAGCTGCTCTCGGTAACGCAAAAGAGATCGAACAATGCCGCCTCCGCGCTGACGCTGCTGGAGAAATTGATGGTTTTCCAGGGCATGTCCCGGAACGCGTAGGCCATTTCTCCGACCGACTGGAACGGCCTGTCCAGCATAACAGGGCGATCCTCCAGACGAGCGGTGCTGACTAGCGCTTGTGCCGAGGCTGAAGTTGAGAGCACGTTCTGGAGATATTTGCGGCCACTGCCGATTACCGTGTTGATGGTGGGGTGAACGCCGCCGTCGCAGTTGCCGTCCGCGGGGCGCATGATTGAGTCGCGCCCCCGGATAACGGCGGCGCGATTGCCGGTTTTGGTCCTTTCGGTGGGCCGATTCTCGATCAGATCCCCTGCGCGCTCGTAGTTGGAGCCGTCATTGGTAAATCGCTCCGTTCCCACGCTGATGGGGCCACCCGAGAGTGAGGATGCGTATTCGCCTGTACCGGAATTCTGAAAATACTGGTAGATGGAGATGCCACGGGAGAGGTCACCCCGCATACTCCAGCCCGGAGTGGGGGGGCCATCGTGCTGGCCGGTGCTGAGTGTGCGAAAGCGGGTGCCGCGCGGGTCGACGCGGTGAAAGCCTGAGCCAATCGCCGCCACGTTGTTCCAGCGGCCACCGGTTCTGGGGATCGCGGAGCCAGGCGGTGGTGTATCGGTGCGATCTTCGTGGGTAAGGCCTCGATAGCAGATGGCGCCCTGGTACGGGACCCACCGGTTGCCATCTCGCTTGTCCTGGAATTCGATAGTGAAGGTGGAGGGCAGCGAGGCTGAATTCTTCAGATCGACTGAGTTCCACACTGCGCGATAAGGATCGGCCGGGGCCAGCGCAACGTCGGGCCACCCGATCTGGTTCCCTCCAAACACGTTGTTTGAGTAACCGCAGAGAATTCCAAAGATGGTTTCGGTCCCCTCCGTATAGGTGCCCTGCGTATTGCCCGGAGTTGCGCTCAGCGCCTCCATTTTGCCCAGCACAGTGGGATCGCGGAAATCGCATGTGCCGGGGTAGGTAAAGCGTACCTGATACGGGTTGGCCGCGTTGTCGCCGCTGCTGTAAAAGGAGCTGAAGTTGACCGGAGGCGTGTCGTAGCCGCCCGCTGCTTTTGTGGAAGCGGCCAGGGGCCCCAGCTTCGCAATGTTGGCGGGTTCGGTCTTGTAAGTCGGGCTTAGCCAGCCGGTCCCGCTGAAGGCCACCACCCGGAACGTGTCGGGCGCCTCGCCGGCGGCAACGATCCCGGGATTGCTGTGGGGGTTCCAGAGTTCAAACTCCAGCCACATCCAGGCGTTTTTGCGTAGCGGCTCCTCTGGTTTGCGGTAGCAGCGGGTCGTGATCTCGCTGATATAGGGCAGATTCTCAATCCCCGCAACCTGCAAGGGGAAGGGGATGGTCGGCGAGGCCGGATTCAGGTAGATCATCGTGGGATAGCTGTCACTGTCGTACTGATCGATGATGTTGGCACCGATTCGGATCGTCATGATCGCAGAGTCCTTGTCGTCATCCGTCGGCGTAAAGTTCCCAAGATCGCCGCGGAGAATTCCCGCGCGGATCAACTCGAAAAAGTTGGGCTCTCTGTTCTCAAAGTTCACGCTCCCGGGCGGCGCCGCCGCGGCGTCCATCTCGTCAACGGTGAGTACCCGGAACACGTTTTTGGAGGCGACATAGCTGTACCGGTCGTACACCCACCCGTTGGCCATGCCCGGATCGGGGCTTAGCCCAAAGGAGTAGCTGATCTTTTTCTGGATCTCAGCCTTTTCCGCCCCGGAAGCCGCGTAGTATTGACGGAAAAGATCCAGCCGGCTGAGCGGAAAGCGGCGGGCGACGATGGGAGATCCCTTGAGCACTTTGACGTCATTTCCGTCCCAGTCCCGTATCGTCCGATCCTGGGACCACTGCGCTCGCAAAAGATTTCGATTCGGGTACGGCATCAGGTACGACGTGGCCGCGGTGCTTTTCTTCCAGCCGCCGGAGGTAAACGATGTCGCGATGGAGCGATCCGCGTCGGCTTCCGTCCGGTAGTCGATCGTTAACGTTGGCACCGGTGTCTGGGAGCTGAGCGGCACTGGATTTATGGGGCTCCAGCTGGGGCCGTTGATGTCCCGGCTGAAGGTGGTGAGATACTCCAGCGCCTGGGACGTCATCACGTCGGGATGGGTTGAGGCGTACACCAGCAGATCCTGCCGACTCAGGAACGTCTGATCGCCGGGATAAATTCTGGAGAACCCTTTGTTGAGACTTGGATCCACCACGTACTTCGCATAATCAGAGGCGCCTGGAGAGGGCAGCCTTCCCGCGGTAAACGCTCCGTTCTTGGCGGAGGCCTCGTTGCGAAAAACCACAAGTCTGGAGGGATCCAGTATGCCCGGGATCTTTCGCAGATCGATCAGTCCCAGCCCACCTTTGCGCGCCAGCTCCTCGGGGTTCGGCGAGCTGTGCGACCCTGTGGACGTGGTGACGTGCCCCGCCAGGTTGACATCGAGAAGGCCCCCCACGTCGTAGACGGTGTACGCGAATCGACCGATCGCAAAGTCGGGATTGGAGGGCGAGCTGTCGGCCAGTTTGGCCAGATCGGTCGCGGAATAGGGAAGCCCAGCTTCGCTCGCACCAACACGCCCTCGTGTCAGGATGACCCAGTCGGGAGCCTGAAAGTTACCCGACTGGATAACATCCGTCGACATCAGGAGGGGCTTGTTCCAGCGAGCCTTGCTGATGAAACCGCCGTTGGACGACGGATCCTGCTCTGAGTTCACCTCAGACGCCCACGTTACCTTCAGATCCACATACGCATCCGTATTGCCCAGAGGCACTTGCCTGGAGCTGCGTCTCACCAGGTTGTAAGGAAAGTCCGACTGGGCGGGTCCGGTGGGAGAGCTATCGACGCCGATGCGCATCAGCCTCATGGAGGGATAAGAGGACGACGCCGCGCTGAGGCGGGGCGGGTAGATCGTCTTTCCGTACGGCTCCCACGTTGGTGCGGGTGTCGCGCTTTTGGAGGGCCAGTCGGCGGCGTTATAGGAGCCGGCGGTTATTTCATTTTTGATATCCCCGACAATAAAATCAGAAGCGGCGCGCGCGAGATGGTCCGCCTTCATTTGCCCGCCGCTCGATTCCGTAAGCTGGCGATTAAGCGTGGCGCGGGAAAGGAATGCCACCACAATGATGGTGAGGATGACGACAAATCCCAGGGAAATGATGAGGGCGGCACCCCTGCGACGGGAAGCCAATCGACTCGACAAAAAAGTGCGCATGGGAGATCCTATTTGAGGTAGAAATAACGCTGATACACCCGGACGGAAGACACGGCGGCGGCGGGCACGCCCGAAGGATATTGCGACGCATCCTGAGCCAGTCCGTTCCAAATCCCAGCAATCGTTTGGCCGGCGGTGGCGTTCGATTGCTGGTAGTCCGGCAGCCACCTGGCGAGACTGGCAAGTCCGTCGGCATCCACCATTCGGCGCGCGCGCGAATCGAGAGTCGCCACAGTCACCACAATCGCGTCGATCTGACCCAGGGATGCGGGCGGCACGGCGCTGAGCATGGGCTCGGGCCTCGGTGGCGTTGCCAGAGGATCGGCGCTGACGATGAAGCCGTATTCAAAACGCAGCACCTGGTCGCCAAGGACCTCGTACTTGCTGGTTTCGCCCGCGACATCCACGGGCGGCAGAGAGTTGGGGCTTGAAAGCACAGGGGCGGCGGTTGGGGAAAATCGCATTCCATCCCACGCAAGTGGGCGGGCGCCGCGCTCCAGCTGCAGCAGGTCGTTCATCCTGTACCCGACAACGCTGAGGCGACGCAGGGGAGGCGATCCCGGTTCCGCGAAGCCCCGTACTTCACTGTAAAACGCGAGCTCGTCGTTTCCAGCCGCGGCTGCCGTGGCGGTCTTCTTGTCAAACGCCACGTCCACATCGTTGCGACGGACGAGGTGCCGGATGTCCATCGCGATCCGATCAAAAACCTGTCTCGCCTGGGTCTCCGCGTCGATTCGGCTGCCGCCTTTCGACGACGTCTCGCTGGCGCCATCAAAGAGATAGAGCAGGAGCAAAGTAAGGATGCTGATCACCGTCATCGACACCATCAGGTCGATGAGAGTGAATGCCTTCAGGGATTTCGCTCCGGGTTGCATGGCGTTCAATTTCTGTCCAGGAGGGTTGTCGTCTCCACCGCGCTTGACTGAAAAGCGGGATCCGCGGATCCCGGCCACGTGCAACGCACGTGCACGTGAGTGGCGCTTCTGGACGCGGCGGGGGGTGGAGTAAGGGTAATCGTCAATCGGAACTGAGACTCAGCCGGGTTTGCCGTTGTCACGCCGGAATCCGTCAGAAACAGAGTATAGGCGGTCACCGGGGGATCACCCGCGTCCGGCACCGGGATCTGGTAGCGAGGGGACTTCCGCTGGTCGAGCGGCGGCGCCGCCCTCGGCTTCGGCTTGGGCGCCGGGGTGGATCGGATATCGACAAGCACCGCGTCCGCCAGCACAAGCGCCGCACGCTCCTGAGTTGCGGTTGCCACCGACTTGAGCCCAACGACCAGGATACCCACGATAGCCACCAGGCAAAAGGCTACCACCCCCAGCGCGATGGCCACCTCCACGAGACTGAAGCCGCGCCGCCCGCGCCGGCCCCATGTCTTCGGCGCCATCATGGGCGGAACACCTGTGTCTGGCCGGTGATTCCCACTATTTGTACCGACGCGCACTGCGGAAGCCGAACGGTGCCGGAGTCCGTAGCGCGCTGAAGCCCGACCTCCAGGCGGCGAGCCGGGAGCCATTCATCCGATTGCGAGTGCCTGATCTGGAACTCCCCCGAGGGGCTGATCTGAATCACTCGCGTGTTGGCCTGCCCGGGGCTATACTTGGCATAGGGTGCGGGAAACTTCACCACGGGTTGCGAAGCCGCAAGGGTGGCAACCTGAGTCACCGAGTCGTCCCGCTTTCTCGAAGCAAAATCCAGCTGCGAGATATCCGCGAGCGAACTGCTTTTGTAGGTGGCCACCCTGCCCAGGGGGATGAGATTCGCCTCGCTTAGCACGTCGGTGCCGTCTCGCGAGGATACCGTGAAGACGAGCAGCTCCCTGCGATCGGACGTCGAGCCGTCTCCATCGACGATTCCCACCCATACGTAGGTGCTCCGCGACATCGCGTAGGTCCGCGCCTGGTCAAACTGCCCGGAGATGCTCACGGCGTCGCGGGTGAGCTGAGACCCGCCAAGGCTGGAAAGCGTCGGACCGAGAAGCGCGGATAACGCGCCGATACAGGCGAGCACGCACAGAAGCTCGACGAGAGTGAAGGCGGACGTACGGCCACTGTGGGTGCGGCGTGATGGGGAGAAAGTGCGACAGGAAACTTTCGTCATAGGAGTCACCTTGGGGGGAGGGGGGATCGGGATGGCAGCGACTGGGCTGGGAGGGATCTCGCGTTCGATGAAGGGAATATGACCGTTAATATCGCGGGAGTCAATGAAATATTGAATCTAAATTTCGATCCGCACGATAACAACTTCGCGAAAATCACTCTTGTTGAGAGAGCAATCCGGACTGTTGTGGAGTTAGGTTGCTTCAGGTCCCCCCTTACCAAGTGCCTGCCACAAGATACCCGCCCGGGAACAGGCTCGCGCTCATGTTGTAACGTTCATATTATTCCGGAGGGGCGCAGTTATTTCCTACAGCCCTGAAGTAATCCTTTCCTGACAGGCAAAAAGTGGGCACAGTTGATTTGCGTCGATCCAGTATCGTTCATACAGACTACCATGCGTGCCGGCCTCAAACAGATAGCAGCGGAAGCGGAGCTTTCGATCAACACAGTATCAGACATACTGAATCGGGATCGCCATCACCTCTATAAGCCCGAAACGGTGGAGCGGGTACGTCAGGTTGCCAAAAAGCAGAACTATCGCCCCAACAGGTCCGCGCAGTCGATGAGGTCGCATAGCACTCGAGTGATCGGTTTCGTCGCGTGGAACTACACCGCCGACGGGAAAATCGCCAACTACGTCGTGCTTCCCTTCATTATCGGGCTAAGCCATGCGTTAATTAGGCACAACTATCATTTAAGCATGGTGGAGATCCACGAGGTGGAGCTCAAATCCGACGGCTCTCTGCCTCCCGCGCTGCAGGAACATTTTTTTGATGGCCTTGTGGTGCAGCACGGCCCCATGACCATGCGCAATCTGTGGACGCCGCAGATCGAAACGCCCATTCTGTGGTGGGACAGCGGGCGTTTTGATGCTCTGAACAACCTTCACCGCGATGAACTGGCGATCAGTCGCGACCTTACGCAACGGCTCATCGCGCTCGGGCACCGCCGCATCGCGTTTCTCTGGGGGCCGATAGCATGGGAGCTATACCAGCGGGCGATGGGAAATGCGCAGGGTGGCGACGAGCCCGATGACGGGATACCCCTGCACTTCAGCGCCATCCATCGCTATCACGGCTATTGCCAGACAATGTTGGCCAGCGGGCTCAAGCCGATGCATGTGATTGGCTACGACCCCGACGTTGCGTGGCGGCAGTTTGCCGAGCTTCGCCCCTCGGCGATCCTTACCCAGAGCGGCATGCTCGATCCCGGCCTGGCATACAAGCTGGCGAGCGATGGCGTGCGAATTCCCGAGGATCTAACGATTGCGAGTTTTGACGTGGATACCCGGATGGAAGTTGCCACCATCAAAATGGGCGGAATGAGCTACGACCGTTACGAGGCGGGCAAGACGGCGGGGGCAATGATGCTGAAGATGCTTGCCGACCCTGAAAAGAAGACCGAGTCCATGGTGCTTGGCGGAAGCTTTATTCAGGGCGCTACAATTGGAAGTGCCAGCGTCTGAGTAACTTACGCAGAGAGACATCTCGCGTGTGCAAGAATTGCTGGAGTTTTGCTGAGGTTCAAAGTAACGTTCATATATTCAGACGCGAAATGAACCCATCGCCCCTCACTTTCTCTCTCTACTTTCCGCCAGCGATATGACGCCACTCCCGCCTTTTCTCATCGATAATATCACCGCAGTTCGAGCTAAAATTAGAAACTTTGAGGGAAACTGGAAGCGTCGATGGGAGCATTTCCTGTCCCTTGCCCGTGCCGAAAAGCGATCGGTGCGTTGGTACGGACCGGGAACGGCTGGCGATATGCCTCTGCACGCCGCGTTCGCGCTCTTGATCGACGGCCCGCAGTGGGCGGACGCCGCCCGCCGGGACGTGATGTGGATGCTCGACAACTACGAGGCCACGCTGCAGGTTGGCGCCCAGGATCTCGACACGTGGATCTACGCCGCTACAATGGTCCGGCGCGCGATCGCCTGTGACTGGCTTTGGGATTCCGGCGTTTTTTCGGAAGAAGAGAAGGCGCGCCTGGCCGACCACTTTATCACCGATTCCCTCAAGTACCCGTATGTTGTTCTGCACCATCGGGTTCCGCCCCATGCGAACAATCAGGGCCTTGCGC
Source organism: Verrucomicrobia bacterium LW23 (assembly GCA_003054695.1). Taxonomy (GTDB): domain Bacteria; phylum Verrucomicrobiota; class Verrucomicrobiia; order Methylacidiphilales; family UBA1321; genus LW23. The sequence goes on along the minus strand of QAZA01000050.1, from coordinate 491,682 downwards.
AGGCTCTCAACCTGGTCACCATCGGTTACCTGTTCGGAGTTCGCCGCGGAAACGATCCCCGGGCCAGACACCTGCTTGAGGTTGGTTTGCCCCACATGCACCAGCAAACCGCCTATCTGCCACCCGACGGATACAGCGGAGAAGGGAGCACCTACATCGTCGCCGTCGCCGACCCGCTGATGGCGCTGGGCACCGCCGTGATGGAGGCGATAACGCGCGAGGATTACCTGAACCTCGAGTTCGCCCCAAGCGCAAATTCTGCTCTCAAGGTGTTGGAGCTTAACGCGCGGCTGGTTCCGCCCAGCGGGGTGCTGCCGGCCTGGGATCAGCATGGTTTTCAGCTGCCCAAAGCCGGCACAACCGCCTGCTATCTGGCCCACAGGACCGGCGACCCCTCGTACGCGTATCACTACCTCTTTGGCGAGGGCTGGGAGTTTGCGGGCCACTTTGCCTGGATGGCCGATGATCATGTCTGGATGCTGATCTGGATGCCCGACCCGTCGCAGGTCGCGCCTCCCGCGTCGGGGGCAAAGTGCTATCCCCGATCGTGGGCTGTGGATCGCGTGGGAGGCGCGTTGCTCAACAAGATGTCCACGCTGCATCTCTTCCAGATGTGGGATCTGGCATCAAGCCGGCCGATTCGTGCCCACATGAACCCGAACGCCCTGCTTCTGGAAGCGTGGGGCTCGCTTCTCACCGTGGACGGCAATGCCGTGGAAGACGTTTACGAGCTGAACGGGGACCCGCGTATGCAGTACCTGCATCAGTACTTCAAGGAGCCCAGGGTGCTGAGCTGGGCCGCCGGCTCTCTGGGCGCCCACAGCTGCATTGTTGTGGATGGCGCCATCGAGCACACCAATAGCGGCGGCGGTTTTCGGAACGTTCCGGAGGAGGTCGTCACCGGCACCCTGCAGCGCCTGGAGTCGCTTGACGAGCTGCAGGTGTTGGCGGCGGACGTCGCGCCCTTTTACGCAAACCGGTTCGATATCCAATCCATGGTGCGCAGTTCCGCACTGGTGGATGACCGGCTTTGGGTCATCCTGGATTCCATCGCGGCCGAGACTTCCCATGAATTCACCTGGCAACTCGTCCTGCGGTGGGGTGCCAGCCTCACGGAGTATGGGGCCAGGCTTACGACCGCAGAGCACGTGGTGCTGGATGTGATTTCGGTCGATTCCGCCCGATTCAGCATGCACGACGTGCCAGGCTATCCCAATACTCTGGAGGCGAGGTGCCACTGGCTTCAGAAATCGCTGCGGGGCCATGCCGTGGAGTTTGTCACCATCCTTGTGCCGCAGCTTGCTCGTCACGAGGTGGCGGACTGGACTTCAGGCTGGCGCAAAAGGGCCATTCTCCGGGGAGAGTGCGCCGACTCAATCGCGGTGCCATCCCGGGAGGAGGCGAATGGTGGCGAGTGGCGCGATGGCGAACTTTGCGATTGCTATTTCGAGGCCCCAACCAGGGAGAAGAGCAGCTCGGGCGGTCAGATGTGGTTCTGCCGCAGCTGCGAGGTGCCTGCCTCCGCAGGCGGCGCTGATCGCGATTACCTGTTGGAGCTGCCCCGGACTTCCGGTCTCTATGCGTGGGTGGATGGAATCGCGGTGCCGATCCCCGAAATGTCCCCGTACCACGGAGAATCCACCCGCCTGATGGCTCCGTTTGTCGACGTAACCGCGCTTGTTCGGGGGAAGAGCGAAGTGCATGTCGCTATTATGTTCCCCCAGCGCGGCCGCGTGAGCGGTAGTGTGAAGCTTCACATCGCTCGCAACGTGGCGCCGCCGTCGGTTACACGGCAAGGTGACAGAATCGACGTAACGGTCGGTTCGCACACCCACTCGATCGATCTGCGGAAGATTCGTACCTCGCCAAAGTCGGACGCAGCGTTCGCCACTCGCGGCGCGGACCCGATGTCCCTTGCCGAGGAAATGTTGCGCAAGGTTTTGTCTCCCCTCGCGGAAACGGAAGCGCCCCACTGGAATGGCTCGGCGGAACAGCGCGGCCGAGCGTGCGCGCTCGCGATGCACGCGCCCCTGAGCGATGTCGAGCAAAAGCTCATCGCTACCGCCATGGGCGACGCCGACTGGGGCGTGCGACTCCTGGCCATCTTTGCGCTCGGCCGGCACAAGTCGCAGCGGGCGGTTCCGATCTTGTGCGAGATCCTTCGCGAGGAATCAGTGCAGAAGATAAAGGCGGACGATTACCCTCCTAAATATCGCCTGAAGGAAGCCGCGCTGGTCGCCCTCGGCCGCATTGGCGACGCGAGCGCTGTGCCGGAAATTTGCTCAGTTCTGGCACCCGAGGACTTCTATGGCGCGCGTCGGATCGCCGCCGACATTCTCGGTTTGCTCGGCGATCCGTTCGCTCTGCCGACGTTGAAGAAGTGGGTCAACGACTCCGACTGGGAAACCGCCTGCGCCGCGCGACGATCCATTGACCTGCTCACTCCTCAGGCAGAAATGCCTGAGGAGGTTCCGGTGGGCGCGTCAGCCAGCTGAAGTTTTGCAGTTCGACTAACCTGGAAATTTCATGAGGGAGAGCCCCAGCAGCGCCGGGCTTCGAGGGAAAGCCAAGGCGTGACGAGGGAGCGCATTTGTAAAATGCGTGACCGACGAGCAACGCGGGATTTCCCTCGAAGGACGAGCAGATGGGCAGACTCATCAGGCAATTCGAGCCAGATCAATCGCATGCACCTGGTGGAGCAGCGCTTCCCCCGCGCAATATCTCCTCAGCTCGTCCAACATCCAGCTCCCCAGCCGCTCCACTTCGCCACCCATGCTTCCCGCAATGTGTGGCGAAATCCGAACGTTGGGCATACCGAGCAACGGGTTGTCCGACGCGGCGGGTTCCTCGGTCATAACGTCAAGCACCGCGGTCAGGTCGCGTCGCTCCGACAGGACCTTCGCCAGGGCGCACTCGTTGATAATCGCGCCTCGGGACGTGTTTACAAGCGTGGCTCCCTGCTTCATGGTAGCCAGCAGCTTCTCGCCCACCAGGCCGGTGGTTTCGGGAAGCAGCGGGGCGTGGAGGCTGACGACGTCGCTCTCGCGAAACAGTTCCTCAAGGGTCACCAGCCGCACCCCAAACTCCTGGGCGTGAGCCTGGGAGAGATAAGGGTCGTACGCGATCAGACGGAGGTCGTGCCGGGCAAGAAGCGCGGCCGTCCGTTTTGCGATACTGCCAAAGGATACCAGCCCCACAACGGACCGGTAGGCGCCAGGGCATTCTCCCTCCCTTACCCACTGCCTGCGCTCGCGTATCTTATCGGTAAACTGCCAGTACCGCTTCAGGCTCAGCAGGATGACGGCCTGGGTAAACTCCGCCACCGGAACCGCGTTGGCCTCCGCGGCACTGGAGATGACAATGCCGCGCTCATACATGGCGTCCGTCACGAAGTGTTTGATTGTGCCTGCCCCGTAGAAGATGGCTTTGAGGTGGGGCGCCGCGTCGAGAAAGGCCGCGTCCAGCCGAGGGACGCCCCAGGTGCCCATGAGCACCTCCACATCCGCCAGGGTGGACAGCTCGTTCGCCCATAGCTCGCCGTCGATGTCCCGCCCAAGAATCGGCGCGATTGCGTCGATCTCTCGCCTCATAGCGTCGGGATAGACCCGTTTGAGGAATCGGGGCATTCCAATAAAGGCAGTTTTGGGAGAGCGGCTCATAGTGGGGGTGGATCGAGTTCTGAATGGTGAGTGGGTGGCGCATCAGCGACTGAGTTCCACCACCCAAATGGGGAGTTCCGGGCTGATTCGTAGCACTCCATCCGCTCCGATTGTGCCGGTGCCAATCTCCTGCATGTGCCAGTCCCGCAGGCTGTAGCGCATGCCCGCCATGGCGATAACCTTGACCGTAGCGCCAACGCGAGTGACCAGAACGGGCGCCTTGCCGGCGGTGACCGTGCGCTTTTGCGGCGCCCCGTCAGCGGAAGGCGGAAGCTTTTCCATGCGGAAGCCCGTGTTGAAGCTGGTGCTTACCAGAGAGAGCGAAGCCCGTTTGGTCGAAGCCAGCGGGAGGCCGTCCCTGGTGTAGAGAGTAAACGCAAGGAAGTTCTCGTCCTCGGTAACGGGCGAGAAGCTGCCTGGGGGATTTTTCATGACAATGTCGCTCAGCACGATGTCGCCGCCGCGAAGTTCCACCCGATTGCCGACGCATGCGGCCAGACCCGTCCATGCGACTCCGTTGGCGGAATCCATGGAGAGAAACCCGGCCTTCCAGTCAAACGTAATCTCCCGGGTGGGGGTGTACGGATTGTGCGTGTTGCGGTCCTCAAACTTGACTACCGGCCCAATCACTTCGTCATCTTCACGGGAAGGATCGATGAAAATGCGCGAACCGTACTGGTAGGTCGTTTGCAACATATCCAAGCCGTTCTTCCCATAGGAGCCCGCGTAGATCATCGTATCGGGCGAAAGTAGGCTCTTCTTGCCATAGATAAACGTGGTCGGATTTTGCGCCGGCGCCAACGCTCCGTTGCGAAAAAGCGCGGCGGCCGCCCGCATGGTGGCGCCCTGCACTTCGTCGAACGTGAAGTGGTAGCCCTGCGGATGGCTCCCTGTGGTGATGTCCATCGCCTTGTCAAAGCCACCCGGCCGAGCCGCCTCCGGAGCAGGCCCCCAGTAGTGCCAGCAGATGATGTCCCAGTCCTGGATTGCCGCAAGCGCCAGGATGCGAAGCGGGTAATCGGCGCGGTACTTGGCGGGCTGCTGAATCTGCGTCTCGTAACCGAAAAACGGCTTGCCCGGCATCCGGCCGACCTCCAGCCACGGAACGCCCTGGGCAAGACCCGGCGGCTTAAGCAGCCAGTTTACCCAGCCCTCCGGGTGATTGGCGCTGATGCGCTCCTCCCCCTGCCGGGCGATGTCCCGTTGTTGATCATTCGGCAAGGCCGCAAGTGTTGTTGCATCGGGCTCCTTGTAATCGGGCCCGGTCCCGTTCGTGTACGCGTCATGCGCGGTGGCGTCAAACTGTTGGTGGGCGTACTGGGAGTGGATGTCGTAGCCAAGGCCGGTATCCATCACCAGCGGGCTCAGACGCGTGCTCTTTCCCCACGACTTCACCGCCGCTTCCAACCGCTTTTTGTGCGCAAGATGGATTTCCAGCAGAAATGCGATGACATCGGACGCCCGGGCAGGCGTGAAATCTTCGCGCCGATACTCCTGCTTAAGACCCTGCATCGACGCCACCGCCGCCGGGTTTGCGTCGTTAAAGGCGGCGGCCGCCGGCGTGGTTCCTCCCATCGGCGCAAAGAGCACCGAACCGCGGCTGAGGCTCTCCGCGGGCAGCAGGCCGGACGGTGTCGCTGCGCCGGGGTTTCCGGTGGTTCCGGCGGGCGCCCACGCTTTTGCCAGGGCTTCATCGCTGCCATACTTGTTCTGCAGATACCCGTTCCAACGCGCCACCAGCGAGTTACGAAAGAAGGCGGGCAGCTTTTGCCACGAGCCGCGGAGCATGTTGCGCATCCACCACTGCTCGTTGGACAGCTCCCATACGCAGAACAGCGGGTCATCCGCCCAGCGCAGGCCGGTGTACTGGTTCGTGTGATCCGCCACCGCCTTCATGCGGGCGATGGTGAGCGCCTCCAGGCGGGGGTCCCAGATTTGCGCGGGGCTTTTCACTTGCAGGGTTGTTGCTGCGGGGGCGCCGGGCTTCCCCTTCTGTGCCTTGATCCCTTCATCGATAGCCGCACGCCACTCCTGGGCGGTTGCGGGATCGTCCAGTACGCTCACGTCGTCAGGAGTGATAGTCCCAAGATCGTTCAGGCCGGCGGTCCAGACGCGGAATCCCCGTTCCTGGAGCCTGGCCAGAAAGTAGTCGGCGATATCCCGCGCGGAGCCATCCCCTTTAGCGTATGCTTTGGGCTGCGGCGCGCCTCCCTGCGTATGCCGCACAGCGCCGGGGGCGTACCAATACCGAACCATGTTGAATCCCAGGTCCTCAAACCGCTTCACGATCGCGTCCGCGTTAGTGCGAGCGGCGGCGACTTTCTCCGCTCGCTGCTCTGCGGTATCCGACGGGTCAAACTTGGGGTTGCCGGGAAAACTTCCGATCACCGCCCAGTAGCGCTGCCGTTCTCCTTTGAAAGTAAGATGCCCGTTCTGAACGGTAACATACTCGGAATCGGGCGGCAGGGTTGGCGCGGGCTGCTGAGCCATTGACGCGGGCGCGGTTCCACAACATAGCATCACCATAAAGGTGCTCAGGAGGCGACGCAGGGAGACGGGTTTGTTCATAATGACAGAAGGAGAAGTAACGAGTGTTGCGGTGATAATGCTAAAGGGATGGGTCAGTCGATATTAGAATCCGCCCCCTTCGACAAGCCGTACATCATCCAGGTACACAGCGCCCTGACCAGAGAAGCCGAATTTGAGGGAACCGCCCAGCTGCGATTTGGTTGTTTTGCTGTCCGACTTCTTTGTAATGCGAAACGTTTCGGTAATCTTGCTCCAGCTATCGCTGGCCCCGAATTCCCGTGAGACGCTGTAGTTCTCTGTTTGCGTCAAATCCAGGCTGTCTTCGTCCTTGCCTATGACAACCGTTTCATTACATTCAACCGTCCACGACATACGTCGAAATCCTCTGTTCTTTACCCAAAAGGTGAGAGTATAGTCCTTACCAAACTCCAGGCGAAAACCTCCTCTGAGATCAACCCCATAATTTCGGTTGCCTTCCGAAAGAGGAAGCGGATTGGTGAATACTTTTTGCTTCGTATCACAGAATTCAATCTTGAGAGATCGCTTGCCCGAGGAGTCGGGTGGAGGCGCATATCCCTCCTCAAAGGTCTCCTTTTCCGTAGGGATGTTGGACACGACTTTTAGCAGGTGAAAAGTGCTCCGTTCCGGAGGCGCAAATGATGCGTCGGGCGACCTGGCATAGGGGGGGAGCGGATTCGTGCCGTTCACATCCTTGATGGCGCCAAGCGAGGGCTCGGTGGCGGTGCCCGTGTTTAACGCAATGCCAATGCGTCCGTTGGATCGTCCAACGATAGCGTCCGGCAGCCCGTCGCCATTAATGTCCGCGAATGTGAGCCGCGAGAGAGCGCCGATACTCGCCGCATTACCAAACTTGATCGGCGTCGGTGGCAGAAACTGCGACTCTTTGGAACCCGCCTCCGTCGCATTGATATAAACGCTCACTCCTCCTTCGCGTTCTCCCGTAACTACATCTGGACGACCGTCGCCGTTCCAATCTATAATAGCAGGCGTAAGATGCTCCCGACCCAACCCTCGGATAAGTGGGATTCGCTTCCCCTCATTTTGATTATATACAGGAGTAGCGCTGCTTCCCTGATTGATCATCAGCCAAATGCTGTTGGCGGAGTATGTCCCTTCACCAAGAATAAGGTCCTTGCGGCCGTCCCCGTTCCAATCATACATTGTGGGGTAAAAGTAATTACCCCATAGTCGACCATCTTTACTTGTTGCAATCTTATAATCGCTGGCCTCTTTAGGCTGCATAAACCTTGGCTCCTTATTGCTTCCCAGATTGGGAGCGATAAATATCTGCCCAAGCCAGTCACCATAAATAAGACCAGGCTTACCACTGTCATCATAGTCGACAGCGGCCAGCCCCAGACACTGCGATCCTCCACTGGACAGCATGATCGGAATGACCTCGCCAAAAGTGAACTTGGGCTCCTCCTTTGTTCCAACGTTAGGATAAAACCAGGTGTACCCCTCCGCGTCGGCTACCACAAGGTCGAGAATGCCGTCGCCGTTCATGTCCACCGCGTTGGGAGAGCAGGGAAGCGGCGTAGCCACACTGCGCCCGGAGTTCGTCACCACCGTGGCGCTGGCCTCGAAAACGCGAAGGTACCCCTGTCCGTCCACTCCCGCCCACGGATTGTTGGCTTTACTGAAGCGCTCGAAGTCGAGAGCTTTCAGGGCGGCGTCCTTGGCCGGCGCCGCCGCGGCCGTTGCGGAAAGTGGCAGAGCAAGGGCGACTAGCAGGATAAGCAGCGCCCGAGAGGATGGTGTCAGGTTCATGGGGAGTCCTTGATGTTCAGAGTTGCCTGATGTTTGCCCCGATGCATCAAGGGGCGTTAGAAATCGCTGGCTTTATATGAACGATAATATTGCTTTGTTTGCGGGTGAGGTAAGTCGCTTTTCTCAACATTTTGAGATCAGTACCGAGTTTACCGCCGCACGATCAGCTGATACGTGTCCGTCCATTCCATCTCTTTGCCGGGCTCAAGCTGGATCCGCACAAAGGGCTCAGCGCAGAGCGCCCGCGAGTGACCGTAGATCGCCAGTTTGTACGGCGAGCAGGTCGACGAGATCACGACCGAAGCCCCGCTCCTTTTCTGATAAATGCGCGCGAGCGGGCGATTCTCCAGAGAATCGGGCAGCGGCACCTCCAGAAAGTAGCCCTTCCCTGGGATGATATCCCCGGTAAACTCAACTTTGCGTGGATGCACCTGAGCGGGCGGCCGCAGTTTGGGAGCTGCATTATCGGCCAGGATCTCCACTCCATCTCCCTCTCCAATCATCTCGCTGTTAAATACAAAGAAATTGTGCGAATAGTAGTCAGTCGAAATGGTACGTTGGCCCGTGTTTTTCAGTCGATACGTAATGGCGATAGAAGCAGGATCCACTAGTTCTATTCGTTTCTTGTATTCATAGCCCCAGTCGCGAAGCGGTTCAATAACATGCACAGCTTCAAAAAACGCTTCACCGCTTGATACTTCCCATTTACCGCGATTGACTATTTCATATTTCTTTGAAAAGTGGTAAGGGGAATCATCTTTGCGCCTGAGATGGCCAACGCCGACTTTAAGGAATAAATCCCCCGCTTTCGCTTCATCAAAGCCAAGCGGCGCGTTCATTCCGAACTCACCCGCCGTACCAACAACCGAGTCTGTATTGCCACGCTTGAACCCGACAGTCCACGGACCGAAAAGTCGAAGACCTCTGAGGTCAGCGCTGTAGACAAATCCAGAGTGATCGAACCGGGGCCCGCTATAAAAACTCCGTTCGGCATCTGGCGCGGCCACAACGACACGAAAATCGCCTCGCTTTAGTTCCACGGATGCCCACGTTTCGCCTTGCTGCGCGATTACAGGAGCGGAAGGTGAACTCTCCGAGCGTGCTGGCGCGACATCTACCTGGCAAAGCGCGGTTTGGCAGACCGCTGCAAGTAGCAGGGTTGCGACAGGAATCGCATGGAGTAGGCCAGTCATTGGAACGCGACAGTGGGGACTCAATAACTAAAAGTGAGAAGTGCGACACCAGGGGAGCTCAGAGTAAACTTTACGGTGATATCATCGCATACATAGTCCGTGGTTTCTGTAAGCAGGTTGGATTGCTTAAGCTGCGTGGCCTGCACCGGATTAATATAGCAAGGACTTCCCATAGCCTTCCACCGGCTCACAATATTGTTTTCGCTTTCTGTAATCCGGTACAGTTTTTGCAGCCGCTGCCTGGGTGGTAGTATAACCGTAAAGGAACGATCTCCAGCGGCTTGATCCATGTCGTCGAACGCATATATAAGTACTTCAGAATGGCATGCTGATGTGGTTGCGATCGCATTTGTCAGCTTACCTAAGCCGTTTCCTTCAACTTTAATCTGTTGCTCGCCCATCATCCCAAGCAGTTGAAAAGCGTGGTAGCCGGGCTTCCGCAACCCCTGCAGGCTAAGCAATCCGTAGTTACCATGGAAGGCCTGACGACCGTAGCCCACCTGGTCGTAGATGTCCGACAGGCACCAGTACGCAAAGTAATCCCCCAGTTGCGATACCTCGGCCATCGTTTTGACAATAAAGGCCGCCTCATTCGAAGTTTCGCGGAGAATGTCGCAGGGAAACCAGGAGCGTCCCCACTCGTTCCAGTGAATCTCACCTTGAAAGCCGGCCTCATCCAGAATCTTCCGCGTGCCGCGCACGACTCCAGCGGCAAAATGGGGTGATCTCGATATCAGATCCTCCTGCGGGCCGTCAAAGGGCGAGAGCGGCTTGCTGTCATTATCGTTGTTGTAGATATGACCGATAATGTAATCCGGCTCCAAGTCCTGGCTACGGCAGAAGTCCAGAAAATCCAGCATCCACTCCGCTCGTGCGGTGGACGGGCCGCCTACCTTAAACGTGCTGTCGACTTCCTTGATGGCCGAGGCTGTATTGCGATAAAGCTCAAAAAAATCCTCCTTCCCGCCTTCAAAAAAGCCGTTCTGCAGATTGGGCTCGTTCCACACCTCAAAATAGCACTTGCGGATGACCTCGTGGCCAAAATGACGTGCCAGGTGGCGCACAAGGCTGCCCACAAGCGTCCGCCACTGCTTCATGCAGGCCGGCATGCTAATCCTTGCTTTCGTCTCAAATACGGTGCGGCTTCCCGCGGCGATGGCGCCCGGCATAAAGCACGTCGTCACCATCGGGTGGATACCGAGGTTGAGGAGGCGCTCAAAAATCATGGTCACGATCTGCCAGTTCGGCTCCTCGTGCAGCTTTCCGTCTTTGCGCCAGCGGGTAGGGTCCGCGGTGAGCACTCGCATCTCGTCGTCGAGCATGCCGACCGCGCGCACGAGTCTGGCGCCGAGCTCCTGGGCCGCAAGAGCCAGTTGCTCGTGAACATCAGCACGAACCAGCCAGCGGAACTGGTCGATATTGACGAGACCCTTCCACGTATGCCGAAATGGGGTCGGCTGTGAGCCCCAGAGGGGGCGAACTTCGAAGTTAATCATGCGAGGAAAGGATGCGAGGGGGCAATAGTGATGCTTAATATGAACAATCATATAACCCGTCAGCGTGGCGTCGTCAATGCTAAAGTAAGTTTTCAGGCATTCAGGCAGCGTCCGAAGCGGGAGCAGCGCCGATTTTGGCAGACATTTTGTCAATGTCCCTGGCGATGAGGGCGCGAAGTGGTGCCTGGTACGGGCGAGACTTAAATGGAGGCTGGAGGGGAGGGATTCATATGAGAGAAAGTGCGCAGGCTTTGACGGCGATTAACGTAAAGGCGCAAGTTTGACTTGTCGATCGCAATTTTAACGTTAATATGGATGGCGCGGAACCCACCATTTCTTTTCTTTATCGCACTCGTTCTCATTCGCTATGTTCCACTCGCTAATGCCTCTCGGCTTACTCTTCTTCTTGCTCCTCGCGTCCTTTTCGCCGTGCGCTCACGGGGGTGACGGTCTCGTCGGGGTTTCCGTCTATTCGCCGCCGGACGACTCGGGCTGGATAAATGTGAAAACGCTGGGGGCGATGGGCGATGGTATCACCGACGACACGGCTGCGTTGCGTAAGTTTCGCCCGGAGAATCCACATGCTGGCGCAACGTTCTACTTTCCGAACGGGACGTATCTGCTGAGCGACACCCTTTACCTGGGCAACAAAAGGATCGTGCTGCAAGGGGAGAGCAGGGATGGCGTGGTTATCAAACTGAAGGCGGGGAGTGCGGGTTTTCAGGATCGCGGAAAGCCGAAACCGTTTATTTCGACTTACAGCAAGTTTATGGACAGCTCGTCGAGCATGGGACAGGCATTCAAAAATTCGCTGATTAATCTTACTGTAGAGGTAGAGAAAGGCAACGAGGGGGCCGTTGCCGTGCATTATTTGGCAAACAATCAGGGGACTATTGAAAATGTTAACATAAAGGGCCAGGGAAAAGCGGGGCTTGGGTTCGTTACAAACTGGCCGGGACCCTCTCTTGTTCGCAATGTCAGGATAGAGGGGTTTGATATTGGAATCTGGAGCACGATAGGTCAGTACAGCATTACGCTGGAGAATGTAACGTTGATGCATCAGAAAGAGTGGGGCGTCTTCAATAAAGGCCAAGCCCTGTTCTTTCGTAATCTGGTGAGTGAGAATAGAGTTCCTGTTATACGCAATTGCACTCCCACAACAAATATAGTTGTTGTCGATAGTGAGTTCAAAGGCGGCGGAGGGGGTATTGCTATTGATTCGCATGAACTCGAGAAGAGCGGCCGCTACGCTTTTGAGACAATTGTGCCGGGTCTGTACCTTCGCAATGTAAGAACAAGCGGCTACTCCAGCGCGCTGGCGTACAAGATTGCGGGAAAGCAGATTGAACTCCCGGACGGTCTGGTTGCAGAGTTTTCGTCCATCCCGCCAGTGAGTCTCCTTTCGCAATCAAGGGCAACTTTAAAGCTTCCTGTTGAGGACGCGCCCCGGATCGATCTTGGTTCCCCGACGACGTGGGTCAGTATCAGAAGATTTAGCCCCGAGCTGGTGAAGGTGAAGGACACCGACGTCGAGAACTGGGCGCCGGCATTGCAGGCGGCGGTAAACTCGGGCGCGGAGGTAATCTATTTTCCGAAAGGAAGTTACGATTTTCTGAATACGGTAACCCTTGGAGGAAAGGTGAAAGCAATACTGGGGATGGATAGTACGTTATCTTCTATTAACTGGGATAAGGGAAGCGATCCTGTGTTTAGGATTGTTGATAACGGGCAGCCCGCATTGCTGATCGACAGAGTAAATGATAATTACGGTAAAGCCAGTCGCTATTATGAGCTGGCATCCAATAAAACGGTGGTTATTAAAAACTGCATTTCCGGCCGGTTTCACAACACAGTACCGGGAGGCAGACTGTTTCTCTATGATGTTTGCGGAAGTGGTTTTGACCTGAAGAACATAGCCGTATGGGCAAGGCAGCTCAATCCGGAAGCGTCCAAAAAGGTTCCGGACAGCTTTAACATACGTATTCAGGGAGGATCATTATGGGTTCTCGGATTAAAGACGGAATATGGACGTACCGTCATTCATGCAACCCAGGGCGCCCGTGTGGAGGTACTTGGAGCGTGGCATTATCACGATGGAGAGGTAGGCTATATAAACGAGAACAGCCAGATGACATTAGCGGGTGTGCTGACAAGCAATGGCCGCTTTGCGGAGGCGTTGGTCAGAGAAACCAGAGCGGGCAAGACAATGGATCTCAAGATTCCGATAGGAAAGAGCGAGCAAAACGCATTTAACGGTGGGTATCGTCAGTACGGAACGATCCTTCCTTTATATACAGGCAACTAACCAGCTAATCGGTAGCTTCATAGGTTCGATTTCAGTGGATGTGCCTGCACAGGCGATTCCCTGCGAGACTTCTTTGCTTACCTGCTACTGAGACCAATTATCGGAATAAACCGGTATATTGGCGGGACGCTTTTGAGCGAGGGCGGCGTTGAGTCTTCGGTCATGCATTTTTCAAATGCACTCCCTCAGCCTCGCCTTGCCCTCATCTCAAAATCGCCTCCACCCATGTACCGGTTTATTCCGACAATTGGTCTGACAACGCGGAAATGGAAAGGACCAGAGAAAGCGTCACTATCATTTTCGTCTTGTACAGGAATCAGTTTACTGCGGGAGTCTCTTTTAACCAGTGAATCGCTATGTTGGCGTTTGGTCTCGTAGACCGCTATCGTTTGTCTGTCAGCAATGCGGCTCCCGGTCCCTTGATTTGGGACGCGGGGAGATCTTCGCCCCCTTCAAAGCTGCCCATGCGAAGGATCGTGCGGTAGTATGTCTCCGGCTTTCCGTTGGTGCGGTAAGAGATTGCGATTGAACCGCTTTCGTTGGTAAAGGCGGGAACGAGCGGCGCTTGCTCTTTCTTCTCGCCCAGCGTGTACAGCAGGCCCCCCAACAGCTCCAGACGGCCCGCCTTGTTGAGGATCGAGGGCGTGCTGTTGGGCGCGTCCTTGCTCCCGCGGGGCGAAGTCTCCATCTTGAATCCAAGGATCCATGACGTACCGTGGTTGGTGAAAAGCGGTGCTTCGCCAAATTCCGCGTTGAGCTGGCGGGCCCAGAGGGTGTGCTGAGGCCCAATCTGGTAACCTTTGCCAATGACATCGACGATGTGGGTCTTTCCCGGACCGGTTGCCTTGATTCCGTTCACATGGAAATCACCGTGGCGCAAAACAAACGTGCGCCGGCTGGGATGCTCCACATCGCCCTCAATGTAGATGTTCTCCAGCACCACCACCGGGGAGCTGCCTTCATCCACGCGAAAGGCCGGGACGCCGGGGGGGCTTTTGATATGCCCGTTCAGCCCATAGATGAGTTTTGCTTTGCCTCTGAGGATAACGGTATTGGTTATCTCCAGAGCCCCGCGTGGCTTCACATAAATCCACTCCGCACCGCTATCAATCGCTTTCTGGAGGCTTTCTCCGGAATCGCCCGCGTCCGTCCATTCATCGTCGGGACCGGGACGAACCGTGGGAACATCCTCAATCGGCAAGTCGAGCCCTTCCGGTTCTCCGCCAGAGGCACAGAGGGTAAAGCCCTGGTCGTAGCTACGCACCACGGTTGGCTTGCCGGCCTCCGCCGCAATGTCTTTGTTCGAGGCCCCAGTATCGTCAAACGCTTTGCCAAAGCCGGTGAACGTGACCCTGCGCAGGTTGGCCAGTGACTCGCTCTCGATCGCCGACGCGTTGGCCGCGGCGCCGGTTCCCTGAATCGAGCTGTCCATCAGGCACAGCATGCCGCTGCGGCCGGTCGCATTGTAAAACGGCACGCTACCCGTAAAGTTGACGCGACGCATCGCCACAACGTTGTGCCTGTTTTTGACGCCCACCTCACGTTGCCCCCTCATTTGAATGTTCTCAAACGTCATTCCGTACTGGAAGTGGCCGAGCTCGATGCCACGTGCAAAGCCATCAATCAGAACATCATAGATCAGCGCCGGGCCAGGCCAGTTTCTCGTCAGCGCCAGCCCTGTGTGCCCGCTACCCGCACCCGCGCGGATGGTAACGCCGTCCACAGTGCCGCGGTTGCTGGCGATAAAGTCGATACCTATCGCGCCGGGATTCCCATTTCCAACGTCCACCGTCAAATTCGTAATGCAGTGACGAAAAGCGCGGTTCCCCCCGCCCTTGTAATTCGTGTTTTTGTCACTCTCGGATCCCGTGGCGACGAGCCATTTCGGGTTGGCGGGATCTCCATAACCCTCCGCGTTGTCAACCAGCTTGATGATCGTACCCTCGCGGCTTTCGCCCATCAGGGACATCATGCTCATCCAGCCGGCGCTCCATACTTTGCCCTCCTCCCTGCCAGGCTTGATGACCCGGCCTTCGATCGGGCCCGAGACAAGGTACGTGCCGCGGGGAAAGTAGATGAAGGGGTTGCTGCGATAGCGGTGCTTCTCGATATTCTCAGCAATAGCCTTATTGATGGCCGCCGTATCATCGGTTTTCCCGTCACCCTTTGCTCCGTAGTCACGCACATTGACCACCCCAGACCCTGCGGGGAAACGGAAATCCGCGCATGCGGGTGCTGTCGCGACCAGAAGCGCCGCTATAACCAGGGCGAAGAGCTTAATGATCATGGCCATATGAACCTTCATAAATTCAAAAAGCAGAAATAGCAAGTGATTTTGCAATCGATTAAGCCTTGGGTGTGGTGAGGGGAGGGGAGAGGACAGAGATGAGACACGCGCCAGGGCAAAGCAGAGCAGACTTGCCAGATTCACATTAACCTTCATATTGGGACAGATGAAGAAGGAAAGAACGCGCCGCTCATCGATGTCGACAAGCCTCCGCACCATTGCGGAAGCCTGCAATGTATCGCTGAACACCGTGTCCAATATCCTCAACCGAAAGCTCGATGACCTCTACAAGGCGGACACCATCGAGAAAATCCGCAGAGTCGCGGCGGAACTCGGCTACCGTCCCAATCTGGCCGCCAAAATGCTGCTCTCCAAGAGAGCGCTCCAGGGGTAGGAAGCGCCTGATTATATTGCGCTTTGACGGGGCCAGCAGTTCGCGTCCTGCCGGGCCGTCGGCGACCTTGCCCGCGGTCAGCGCCATCTTCAGGCCGAGCCGAGCATGCGAGGCAACCCAATGAACTTTGACGCTCCATCCTCCACGGCATTTGCCGATGGCCTGCGCCATCTCCACAGGCATGTTTGGCGCTGTGGGCTTTATGATGGGTCGGAAGGCGTCGCTGAGCTCGTTGCACGGTGGGCTTCTGCTGGGAATCCACGAAGCGCTGGAGGCCGAAGGGGACTCATGTGGCGCTGACGATAACCGACGATCTCCTCGCGAAGGATCAATCGTGGGCGCCCAAGCTGCTGGCGCACGAAATCGTGGATGGCCTGATCCTCAATTATACACACAGCATATCGGTGCAGCTGATTGAGGCTATTGAGCGTTATCGCATTCCCGCCGTGTCATTCTCGTCACTCACCGGAATGAGTTTGCCTGCGGAGTCCTTCTTTACCAGGGAGTCGCTGTTGGGATCGAGGTAGCAAAGCGCTAGCCCTCCTTGCCCGGAACGACGTATCCCTTTGGCAGTACCGGATTCGGGCCGGGAAACCGAACCAACTGACACGCTGACGAGCGCGCGAGGGCAGGCGCCTCGTCCAGCGAGGCCCTGACACTGTCCCGCGCGTCGGTATCTTGCTTCAGCGCTGCAAGTCCTTACATCGCAGGGGTTTCCGCCGGCTTGTCAGCGGGCTTGTCTGCCGGCTTGTCCTTGGCGCGCTTTTCACGCATTTCCTTCATGCGCTCCTTCATCTTTTGCTGGTACTTTTCCTTTTGCTCGGGCGTCATGATCTCGTCGACAGCGTCATTGAGCTTCTTTTGATTGTCGCGCATTTTCTCGCGCTTGGCACCTTTCTCCAGCGTAGTGTCCTTGTCGATGGATTCCTTGGTGGCGTCATAGGAGTCGAGGGCGCTCTTCAGCTTGGCCTTCTGTTCCTTCGTAAAGCCAAGTTCTTCTTCAAACTTGGCGACTTTATCGTCGTCGGCATTGGCCAGGAACATGCCGGGCCCAAACCCACCGCGGCCACCAGGCCCGCGGCGCGGTCCCCGTTCGCCGCCCTTTTCCTCGGGCTTGCTTTCCCCGGCAGGGGTATCCGCAGCGTGGACGGTCGGGACCAGAGGCGAGGCGATTAGCGCCAGCGCGCAGGCGATGCTCAGTTTCGAAACGTGGGTAAGCTTCATGGGATATTGCTTGCGATTGTAGTTATGTTTCTTGAGGGAAGTGCGCGCCCGATTGGAACAATCGAACCGCCGCCAGTGTGGCAACAGTTCCCGTATCTGCATAAACATCGCAGCAAAAAGAAAGTTGCGACGGCGACTTATGAAATCTTTATCCCTCTCCCTTCCTTCGCAATTCACGCCCAACGCAATCACTTTTTCGCCAGCGGCTTATCTGACGCAAGATGCAGTTTGACAATACGTTGGCGACCGGAGTCGTACACGGCTACCCGCTCGCCCGTGCCGGAGATAACCGTCGGCCGCTCCAGCGTGCCGGCCGGGTTGACGGTGCTGCCCTTGTACATCGCCACCAGGCGCCGCTCCGGCATCGCCAGGCACAGCACCCGGTTCTTCTCCGTGTCGGAGATCCAGAGGCGATCGGGATTTCGGTCGGCGGATATGTAAACGGTGCCGCCCAGGCTCTCGGCGCCGGCGTCCGCCCAGCTGTTCCAGCGCGCCTTTTCGGTGTAGGCGCCCGGGGCTCCGTCGGTGCCTTCACCGGGCGCAAACTCCACGATATGGCCGTCAACCGCTGCATAAACCATTGTGCCATCAATACTTGCGATGGACGTGAGTTGCGTGGTCGGCGCCGTCGCCTCCATAATGACCGGCGATGCTTCCATCGTCGTGCCGTTGCCGGATACCCGATAGGCCGTGGCCTTACCGTCGCTCTCCGCCGTCAGCACCCAGTCCTGCTGCTTGCGAAGTGTCACCGCCGCCGCACCCACCATCTTTTTGGAGAAGGGCGCGAGCTTGATCTCGTCGAGATCCGGCAGCCGCGTAAAGCTGAAACTCAGAAAATTGGGCCGCCCGTTGTAGCGGAACGACGGCGCCAGCACAGTGCCGCGCACCATCACCGGCGACCGCATCCCGTCTGGATCAATCGGCGTGCCAAAATCCAGCGGGGAATCCGGCCGCGCCCCCCACGGCCATGCGCCTGCATTAGCCACAACCCAGCCCTCCGGCGACACATAAAGGCCTGAGCACGAAGGCAATCCGCCAATGCGCCGCTGAATCGTAAACTGCGCCGCCTCGTCGCTCCACGTCAACAGCATTACCGCACCGCCGTAACCCGCTACGGCATAAAGATTTCCGCGCACGTGAACCAGGCCTGTGCTTTGGCGAATATCCGCGTCCACCGGCATCTTGGCGATGACCGATCCCGAGGCGCCTCCCAAAACCACACCCGGCGACGGCGTCAGATCTGCCGAAAGGCGGATAATCGTGGAGCTGTGCGTAAAGCAATAGTAGTGATCTCCAGAGCGTATGAGGCCTGTGCCTGACGGAATCTTGCGTGACCATGAGGTCACATGGGTGCCATCCTGCAGGTACTTTGAGGCTGATCCGCGATACTCCACAATCACCGCGCCATCGTCCGCCAGCTCAACATTATGGATACCAGGCACTTGCTCCGAAAGCACTACCGTGCTTCCGGTTGCCGCGTCCAGCATCGAAAGCACAAACTCCTGCTCCTGCCCCTGCACCTTCGGTTTGGCCACCCAGAAGGCCACTTTGCCCTGCCATGACGAGCTGCTGATGCCGCCCGCCGTAACATTAACCGGCACAAAGAGTTCTGAAGTCTCAAACCCGGTGCTTCGCGAAAAAATCTCCGTGCCGGCAAACACCACAATCTTGTCGCCCGCTTTTGTAATGCGTTTAGGCACAACGCCTTTCTTCTCCAGGGCGTAGGATCCCACCAGCCTCCCGTCCAGCGCATACCGGTTAATCCGGCCCGGTCCGCCCGTTGCCCAAAGAAAGCCAAGTTCATCCACAGCAACGCCTGCACCCGTTGGGAGAGGTGAAGAGTAGCTGACCAGCGCCTCGCCATCCGCGCCGGAGTTTCCCAGCACGCCCTGGTAGGTGATCTCTGCCCCGTCGGCAAGCGCGCGCGGCGTCGCGCCAAATGCCCCGACAAGGACCGCAAGGGCCGTAAACAAGGCGACAATGTGACCCAGGGAGCGTGCATACATGTGCGCAAACGGCCAAGGTGCAACAGGACGAATCGTATTCATTAGCGTAAATGTAAGTATCCGCAAGATAATAACTTAGGCCATAAAGGCTACTTGACGAAAAGGAGATCTCCCCAGTTGCCCGGCTGGATCGCCGCCTCGCCTGGCACGTCGTTCACCAACCCGGTAGCCTTGTTACTCCAGTAGGAGCGCAGAAGGGTGATCGTCCCCTCGGAATCGCCGTACAAAACGCCAAAGTCACCACGCAGCCTCGCCGCCGTGCCCGCCTTTGGCAGGCCCAGCGTTTCCAGCGAAAGATCCGCCGTTACCGTATAGCCCGTATTTCCCTGCGGCCGAATCACTTCCACGCGCGCATCCGTCAGCTGCACCACACGGTCGATCTTTTCTGATCGCCACGGGCTGCTAAACAACACCGGCTGAGGCGCCGCCTCCCCAGCCTTCGGCTGCGAAACATAATCGTAAAGTACAGCCACCGGCCGGGCCTGGCCGCCCTCCGTCGCAAAGGGCGCGATAAACAAGCGGCGATCTCCCGCCGCGGCCTTGGCCCTTCCCGCGGGCGCGGCCGGGTTCGTCGAGAACTCAAACGCCACCACGTCTCCCGTTTTAAACAGCTGCATCCAGTCCTTGCCCTTGTTGATAAACGGCGACGGATCTTTGACGCGCCACGCAATATGCAGCCGCTCGCCCGTCGCGGCGCGCACCACTTTTACCTCGCAAAACGGGTAAGCCGCTTTCGCGTCGCCCCACGTTACCGTCCACTTTCCGGGCCACGTCTCAGGGTCGGCTCCCAGCGCCTTGCCGGCGGGCAGATTCACCACCGCGAGCTCTCGCGGTCCGGCCGCTGCCGCTTCGGGCCCCTTGTTGTTTTGTGAGGCAATGAGCGCGGCCTGCTCGGGCGTTACCGTCAAGGTACCGCTCGTGCGTTTTGCGGTCTCCAGCCCGGCAATCTCAAAAATGCGGTAATCGGTATGGCCCGACTGCATGATGTATTTTCCTGTGCTTTGCGACTTCTCAAAAAATCCGCCAAATGGTTCTCCCCCAATCATATACGGCCCGCCGTCGCGGGAGATTCGGATATCCGCGAACAACTCGTCCATCAGGATACCATCGGTAGATACGACAAAAAATCGCCCGTGGTTACCGTTAAGTATCGTCACGTCCGACTCCTTATCCAGAGGCGCAACGCCCAGGAAAAACAGCGGCCCCTGCATCACCCCGCGCTCCGGCAGCGGCGCCTTTTGAGAGGCGTGCACCCCCGGCCAGTTGTTCGGAATCGTCCACAGCCGCTTGCCGCCCGGGCCATAGGCCGTCATCGGGTTGGCGTTAACCAGCAGGCGCTGATGCCGGTCGGTCGCCATCGCGTTGATATCCGCCGGTAGCGACTCCATCGCAACAGCTTTATCCAGAGCAGGTTGCAACTGGTAGTCCGGCACGCCGGAGGGCAAGAAGCCACCTGGCGCTAGCTCCACCATAAGCGCCTTCCCTTCGGAAGTCGTCACCGGAATCTTCAGCGTCGTATCGAGGTAGCCGTTGCCCCAGTAGGAGAGGAACCAGCGGTGGCCCTGCGGCAGGAACTGAAACTCGTCGTTGGCGATCAGTCCATCCCCGTTGCGGTCCACCCACAGGTAGCTCAGCTCGGCCTCCTTCAGCACGGGCTCCGGAAATTCATAGCGGTCCGCATACCGCGGGGAGGGTACGTAAATCGTTGCAATATCAACCTTTAGCTTGGAGCATGCGCGCTCCACAGCTTCCTTTACCGCCGGCACCTCCGCCAGGGATGCCGGCAGCGTCCACCGTTTGGCGTTGGCTGTCCGAAGCAGCGACCCCACCACCGCTACCGGCCTAAGTGTTTGATCCGCAGCAAGTTCAAACACGGCAATCTGTTTCGTCTGGCTGACAACAAACGTGCGCCCCTCCTTGTGGACAAAATGCATCAGCCCGTTATGCAGGTTCTCAATAAGCTGCGCCGGCGCCGTGCGGCGGTACAGCGTGGAAAGTGGTGTGGCCGATTTGGAGGCAAAATCGAGCTTCCACAGCACCCCCGCACCAATCCATCGCGTCGAGTCCGCCACATCAAAGCCACCGCCGTCGGCGCCATAGTGGCACGGCCCAAAAAACTCCTTCGAAATGCTGCCGGCCGCGTAATCCCAACGACTTACGCGGCGTGGTGTCGAATCGTTCTCCGCCACCCACAGCCGTCCCGCGCTATCCAGCGCAATCCCGAAAGGCTGGAATACGCCGTTCGCCTTCCACGCGCCGAGGCTCGGGCGCCCGCCCTTCATGCCAATCGTCCGCACCAGCGTCGCATCTTTTGGCGAGAAAATCTTGATGTCCTGATCCGGCCCGTTATCGCTCACCACAAACTCGTCCGCGGCGGAGATGGCCAGCCCGCGCGGTACCACCGCCTTCAGCTTGCCAATTGCGGTAAACTTGCCCGAATCCGGCTCCAGCCAGCCCATCTGCCCGTCGGAAATGGCAGCAAGACGCCCGCCCGGCGAGGCCGCCAGCAACGACGGTTTCGTCAGCGGAATCTCGGCCACCTGCTTGCCTGATACAGGATCAAACGCCAACACGCGATCTTCCTTGCCAAGCGAAACGTAGAGACGCCCGCGATGAAGGGCAAAACCTGCCAGATTCTCTGGAGGAAGTACCCATTTGGGTGCTGCTCCGGACCCCTTGAGGATATTGTTAGTGATAAGAAGTTCGCCGCGCGACCCGCCGTAGCGCACCATTTCGCCCGTGCGCGAAAAGCGGAACAAATTCAACGGGCGCCGACACTCCCACGTCCCATCGGGCCCCTGCGTAAACGCGTCGTACCACGGCTTTCCCTCCGCTGCCACGTAGAGATGGTCCGCATCCGCCGCCAGCATTAACGCCGAGCCGCCTCCCGCGTGACTTGGCAGGTTGAAATCCGCCTGCTTCTCACCATCAAGATTGACCCGAATAATATTATTACCAGACTCCGCCACAGGCCAGCCCAGATAAACATCACTGCCATAAGCAGTTGCGGCCATAGGGTCACTGTGATCTCCGCCCCAGTTAGAGCTAGGAGTTGCCCGCCCGTAGGGCGGAGTACCCGGGTTGTAGTAGGAGAACAAATAGTGCGGTCGAATCCCCGCATGCGTGAGCGCCCGCCACGTGTAAATACCTGGCTCCACGGGCCTTCCGTTGTCATCGCGGCCATCCCAAACCACTTGGTGCACGCCCTGTTCATAGTCGGCAGCGTTTACCAGATTGCGGATCCTTTTGCCGTGCTTATCGTCGATAACTATGGAGGCGCGCCCCTTTTGCGGCTGCTGCAGCTCCACAACAAGGCGCTCCTTCCTGGCCCGAACTGCATTCGCATAGCCAACAACATCAAATACTTGCCACGACGTGAAGTCGCCGGTTCCCTCCATAGTAAGCGGCGCAAAATTGCCGCCTGGCCCGGTATCAAAATAGCGCTGCGCAAACAGCGGTTGACGGGCGGCAGGAAGGCGCCTGTCCTCCCATGCGACCCGGATCGCCACGCGTAACTGGCTCCAGGGCAGGGAGATAGCGCCAAGCCGCTGCTTGGGGACGGCATAGACAAAACGAGTGCGCAACTGGCCCTTGGAATGCGCGGAAGTGGCAGCAACAGAACGCGTTGCATCGCTGCGATCCAGCACAACCTTCTTCTCCAGCGCCACACCTACTTCCGCCTCCGGGGTGGCCTCGCTGCCAGGTATCGACTCGGTCTCTACCGCAATGTGCACTGCCGTCTCCGTAAGGCGCACGGCATAAGCCACATAGGGATCCGCATCAGTAGAGATCCGCACAAAGTCGTCGGCGCTAAACGGGGCAGTTGTTGCTGCGGGATTCAAAGGCCTTGCGGCTGCAGCCTTCCGCGTCTGGCCCAGGCTATGGTGTAGACCGGCAGCGATGGGGAGATCGGCTTTGGAGACAGTTAAGCTTGCCGATCCAACAAAGGCTAATGCAAGAATCAGTGCGTAAGAGGGTGCCACCCCCTCAAGCTAGCTGAGTCGCCCGCCCATTGCAAAAACGAATGGGCTGTATATAATGTGTGCATTCGCCCCGCTCGTGATCGCATTAGTTGGCGATAACCTTCGAGCGTCCCGAATCCGATTGCACCACCAACGTAAAATCCGGCTGTGCAGTCTGGCGCCCGCGCTGGCGTATGGTAATGGCGGGTCCTGCCGTAGGCGAGCTGACCGTGCCATCGGGGTAAAACACGATGTAAACGTAGCTCTCGACAGGCCTGTTATCCATTTGAACCGGCAGCGTACCCGTCAGCGGACCGCCGGCAGATGTAGAAGCATTGTTGAAAAAGCTGGAGCCTCCGGAACGCTCAAACGCCTCCACTAACACGTTGCGCGGCAAACGGTTCCATATGCATTTAGCCTTCCACTGCATGGTGCCGCTCCCATCCTGACCCACCGCCGCGAGCAAGATAATGCCCTGCGTGCTGTTAGGGTTAGCCGCATCGGCTGTGGAGATAACCAGGGCCACAGGCTGCCCGCCCGAAAGGGCGGTTTGGCGCGCCTGCGCTGTCATGCTGGCGACAGTGTTGAGCCCCAACGAAACCGAGCGACCCGAAAGCATGGAAAAAAGCGTCGGCGCAGACATCGAAAGCATGATTGACACCAGCGCGATCACCGACATTAACTCGATGAGACTAAATGCCTTACGCGAGCATTGCGAAATACTGTCCCGGATGTTCAAGCGCGTCGCATTCATATTGATTAAGCGAAGTGTACGTCCCTATCTCCAGCATTTCAATTTATACAGATCCCATACGGAAGCGATCAGGCCGAAGTGTCCTGAAGTTATCGGCCCTGAACGAAGAAAGCTTAGTGCTCATAACAATATGGAGAGGAGGCACTTAAGACGAAGGCCATGTACGGGTACGCCAAAATTACGCAACATCCTGAAAACAATATTGAACACAGCCCTTGTGGCGAGCACATTGCATTCTATGCAGCATACGCAGACTCCTGCCCCAATGGATTGCTTGCCCAGCCTTGCCGCCTGGCCGGAAAACCGGCCCTTTGCAGGGCGGAACGCGGAACTCGAGCTCTTCTCCACCTACCTTCACGCCTCATCGCCCGGCGACGTAGCGGTGCTGGCCTTCAACGGCGATGCTGGAGTGGGGAAGTCAGCCCTGCTCCAGTATTGCATAGGGCAAGTGCAAAAACAGTCTTCAAATGAACAAGCGGTACGACCGTACGCTGTACATAAATGCGTGAGAACAAATAGTTACGAGAGATCGTATGTTGATGTAATGACGCGTTTGGCCGGGCAACTTTCTGAGCAGTTCCATGTTCCGATGCGACGATTCGAGTTGATTGCTGCCATTTCCAGCATCTATTCCGGCGATGCTGCAGGGCCCTGGCAACATTTTCCCAGCATCGCCGCAGGTGTGGAGTTTATGAAATCGGTGCTGGAGAACGAGGAGAATGCACGGGGCCCGTTCCCTCCCGATGATCCTGCGACGCCTGCCGGCGCGACTCTGGCCTGGGACGAAGCGATTCGACTTGTTGGTGGAAAAGATGGTATCGAAAGGTTGTCGGGCGTTGGCAGAGAACAACTTCCGGAGGAAATGGCTCGATACTTTGTGGCCGATCTCGACCGATACATGCGCCATACCGCCGGCCAGGCGGGCAGGATCGTGCTTTTTATCGACGATTACGAAGCACTTTGGCCGTGCAAGCGCATGGGGCAAAGCCCCCAGAGCCGAGGCATCGACACATGGTTTCGCAGTCTCGCCAGCTTCTCGCTGGCAGCAGGCATACTGATTGTGATGACGTCGAGGGAACCGCTCAAGTGGTCATTGGACTATCCGGAAGCCGGCTGGGATCGCGACCTCGTTCAACGCACTCTCACCGGGTTGGACCGCGCCGCCGCCGAGTCGCTTCCAGGCGTTTTGCTCCCGGAAGCCAATGCCGACCGTACGTATCTTCCTCTCCATCTTAAGCTTGCAGCAAGTCAAGAGTCTGCGGCAAAGCGGCCTTCCCTGCCTGAAGCCGGTGACGAGGCGTTGTCCATAATACTGGGCAGATACCTGGAATCAATCCAGCGCCCGGCGGTATTCCAACGGTTCCTTACGGACCTCGCGTGGGCACCTCGATTCGATCGCAAATGCGTGCTGGCCAAGGACCTGCAACGGGATTACCTATTTGGAAAATCGATCTGGGACGACGTTCTCAGCCTCCCGTTTGTAGAGTCAATAGGCGGCGGTTGGTACCGGTATCATCCGGCAGTTCGGGATAGCTTTCTTCGAGCATCTCAAGGGAAGAGTGTTCAAGAGGTAAATCGGTGGTATGATCACTATTGGATTTCGCAGAACGAGCCATCGCTTTCCCTCCTTCACTCCTGGTACGCCGCACCTGCCGAGGCCCTTGAGCACTGGAAACAGACGCTTCGCAATCCGGGAATTCGCCCGGCTGCCGCGCGGCAGCTCATTACGTACTGGACGGAGGCGGATTTTGGAACGGCAGAAGCCGGAATTGTTGGTAAAGACCAGTGGAAGGCAGCGTTAATAGCGGTGGCCGAAGCGCTTATAGATTTCGAGAAAGCTGGATTAACTCCGCTCTCTGTAAGCAACGGACTCGCGCTCCACTTGCTGGAGCAGGCGTTGCAAGTCATGACCGAGGCGGATGGTCCGGAAATTTGGGCTCGTGCACAGCGCCTTGCCGGCATAGCCCTTCGGGATATTGATGCACCCGATGTGGTGGGAAGTCTTTCGCAGGCAATAGGTTACATCGAGCGAGCACTGCAGGTTTTTACCAAGGCAAAGCACCCGTACGAGTGGGCGTTAACCCGCCTTGCCATGGGCGATGTGAAACTCGCTATGGCCCAACAGGATACGAAGGAAACGATTCAGACGGCTCTCCTTCAGTACGAGGCCGCGCTCACCGTTCTGAACAAGGACGAGCATACCCGCCCATGGACCGAAGCCCAAAATAGCCTTGGCGATGCTTATCTTCTTTTGCAGGAAGGGGATAGAGATGAGAACCTGGGTAGGGCAGCGACCCATTTCCGGGCGGCGCTTTCCGTTCTGAAGCCCGATACGAATCCGAACGAATGGGCTCGCACGATCACCAATCTTGGCACGGTGCTTAGTGAGAAGTCAGACGGAGCTCGATCCGAAAACCTCAGGAAAGCGAAAGATTGTTACGAGCAAGCGCTCCGGGTTTATCGAGAGGAAGGCCATCCGCAGGAATGGGCGACGATCCAAAGTAATCTTGCCGCGATGGCAGCCGAATCTGCCTCGGCATCGGAAGGGGCTGGAGATGAGGGACTTGCGCTTGCAGTGGATCACTACCGCGCAGCGTTACGTGTGCGCACACAGCGTGCGAACCCCGCAGCCTTTGCGCTGACGCAGTGCAACCTGGGCCACACGCTTCGACGGATGCAGGGACCGCAGCGGGCGACGTTGACTCGTCTGGCCATAAACGCCTACGAGTCAGCGTTAAAAGTATATACTCAAAATAGTACTCCGGAGACGTGGGCGCGTACTCATATGTTTATAGCGGCGGCTTGGCAAAGTATGCCAATGGAGGAGTCGGTGGTTAAGCCCGCTTTTGGTAAGGATCCACAGGTGGAGTTTCTCCAAAAGGCGGTGCATCATGCCGGTCTTGCGCTACGGGTGTTTCGGGAGAGCGACCACCTTGAGGAATGGGCTCGTGCTCAGTACTTTCTTGGCAATACCTACCGGCAATTGCCTGCAGGCCCCGCTTATGAGAACGCAGTTCACGCCTCCACATGCTATGTGCATGCGCTCAAATACTTTACAAAAGATGAGCACCCGATGGAATGGGCGCGCATTCACCTTCGTTGCGGCCAAACCCTGCTGGATGCGCGCGATCACGCTGCGGCTCCGTCGGCGGGGCTTGTCCCGGAGCAGGATCTTGAGGAGGCTGTTGAGCACTTGAAGCGAGCGTTGGAAGTGTATGATGAGCAACGATATCCGATGGAATTTGCGTTAGCAAATCTCTGCCTGGCCCGCGCTTGTGCCGCGTTTGCTCCTCCCAACAGGGCGCAGCGCGAAGGACTGTTGGTGGATGCTGCGGAGCATGCGCTGCGACTGATGGATCGCGATGACTCACCGAAGGAGTGGGGGATGTTGCATCAGCTTCTTGCAGAACACTTTATAGAGGGAGGCGGGCGGTTGCGCGCGGAGAATGTGGCCAGGGCCGCGCAGCATATTGAGGCGGCTCAATTGGTGTTGGGGGATGCTCCGCACCCTCTGGCGCGGGCGTCTATCGTCGAGCTGCGAGCCCGGGCAGCGCTTCTTGGCGCTCTCGACGCGCCGATCGCCGGCAACGAAGGTGGGGAGCCTGAAGCGTGTGATGCCGCGGGCGCAAGTGCTTCGAATAAAGAGACTTCGGAGCGGTGGAGGCTTTTGTTGCAGGCGCTCGGGTACTTCAGGGAGGCTGAGCAGCTTGTGGCCTCGGCCGGGGTGATGCCAGGAGGTGGAGAGTCTCCGCAAGTGGCTGGTACAAAGGGACATAGCGCGAGTGCGCTTGCTGGCCGATGCCATCAGGGGTTTGGGTTTGCCAAGCTCCTGCAAAGCTCGCTGTTTGGGCAATGGCATGAGGAGAAGCAGGCGGCGGCGGCGCTGGAGGAAGCGATCGGTTCTTTCCAGTTGGCGTTGAAGGGCTTGCGCGAGGTTGAGGATTCGTACGAGTGGGGCCGTGCACAGTACAACCTGGGCGTAGCGCTTAGTCGCCGACTGGTTGATCCGGTGCTGTCGCTGCGGAAGGCGATTGAAGCACTAAGTGCTTCGCTTCGAGTGAGATCTGAGCAGACAACTCCTGTTGAATGGGCGGATTGTCAGCACGCATTGGGGGTGTGCTCCGCCATGCTCCCGGCCGGGGTGAAGGGGGAGAATGCCCGTAGCGCCTATATTTGCTATAAGGCCGCGCTGCGAGTCTATACGC
The DNA here is from genome assembly GCA_003054695.1 of Verrucomicrobia bacterium LW23. GTDB lineage: Bacteria > Verrucomicrobiota > Verrucomicrobiia > Methylacidiphilales > UBA1321 > LW23. Next base: position 463,877 of record QAZA01000050.1, on the reverse strand, counting down.
GCGAGCATACGCCGGAGAAATGGGCTCGTGCACAGTGTAATCTGGGCAATATTTATGCGCGGATGCCACCCGGTTTGCGCGGAGAGCAGGTGAGTGAAGCGATCAAGCACTATGTGGCTGCGCTGGAAGTGTTTACGGAAAAGGATTATCCTGGGGAGTGGGCGTTGTTGCGCAACAACATTGGGGCCGCGCTTGTCAACATGCCTGTGGGAGGTCGCGCCAATAATCTGCTGAGGGCGGTGAATTGCTTTGAGAGTGCGCTGCGGATTCGTACGGAGGCCCATTCGCACCGGGAGTGGGCCATGACTCAGTTTAATTTGGGCCTGGCTTACCGCGCCATGCCCGCCGGGGAGAACAATGAGAACGTGCGCAAGGCGGAGGAGTGCTTTGAGCTTGTGGCACAATCGCAACTGCGGAAGGCGCCGGGCAAGGCGGGGGCGGCTGCGCTGAGCAGGAAGACGACCTGAGTGGAACAGCGCTATCTGCGCTCGTTCCAATCCGCTGAGCTATAACGAGTTGCGTCGAGTCCTCGGGCAAGGATAACTTCGTCGGGCGTTAGCTCGGCAGCAACGGCGATGAAGCCGAGCGTACGCGGGAGGTGCTCGGCGAGCGCGGCGCGGAGTTGCGCATTAATGGCTGCTGCAGCCTCGGGTGTTGACTGCGGCGGCAGCAGGACGCTGCCCTGGTGGAGGAAGGCGTCGCGGGAACGGCGCTGGGCGGCGCCGGCCAGCTTGAGGGAGCCTGCTTTGAGGTCGAACTTGACGGCCTTGTTGAAGCACGCTGCGGAGTCGCCGTCGTCGCAGCAGGGGACAACCTCGGCGGCAATTCCAATGGCTTCCAGAGCATCGCGAACGCCCAGGTGGATGCTCTCGTAACTCTCTGATGTAGAGAGAGATGCGATAGGGTGGCAGCGAGGCAGGGCGATGGTGTATGTTACGTCGCGCTCGTGATCGACCAGGCCGCCGCCGGTGTAGCGGCGAACGCTTGGCCGGCCTGCGGGGACGACAGTGGTGGGCTGGAAGTAGCCGATGCTGACGGCTGGCGTATCCCACTCATAAATGCGCAGCACCGCGCCTGGGTAAAGCGGGGAAGTGCTTGTTGTGCAGGAGCTTGCGCGAACAGCCGGCGAGTCCTCGCTTCCTGTAAGCATGGCGTTGGCATCGGCCGCCTGGCGTAGCAGGGCCTCGTCCACCGCCATGTTCCAGGACGGCCCGGCGGGGCCATGGATGATGAGGCGCCAGAGCTCGGCCATTGGAGCGGCTGGGGAAGTGGTAAGTAGCTGTAAGGCAGGATCTTGCATGTGCGGCGCTTTACGGCTTTTTGGTTCCGTTGGCGCCGTTGGTCAGGGATTTGACGAGCACTTTGGAGTTGCGGCCGCTGGCGTCGTACTTCTCCCGGCGGGCTGGCGGGAGATCGTCGGGGGTGCCTTCGCGGTAGCCGCCTTTTTGCTGTAAGTAGTTGAAGGCGTGGGTGCTAAGGGCAAAGAGCTCTTGCACGCCTTTTTCTCGCGCAGTGTTTTCCACAAACAGCATCAGCTTGTTGCCGATACCCTGGTTCTCGCTGTTGCTGCTGACGTGGAGGCATGCGAGTTCGGCTTTGCGCTGCTCCGGGTAGGGGTGCAGGGCCACGCAGCCGACGATATTGCGGTCGATCTCGAAGACATAGTAGTCGCTGAGCTGGGCGAGAATGGAGGGGCGGGTGCGCTTGACGAGTTCCTCCGAGGCGACGGAGGGTTTGATAAGCGCCATAATATTGCGGACGTCTTTTTTGAGGGCGCGGCGGATGGCCTGGTACTCGTTGGCGTAGATCATCGTTCCAACGCCTTCGTTATAAAACACTTCCGTCAGCAGCGCTTCGTCCTGGCGGCCGTCGATGATGTGGACGCGTTGCACGCCTTCTCGCACGGCTTTGATGGCGTGCTCGACCTTGCTGATGAGTTCGGGCGGCACTTCGGCGCGGTTGCGGCGGTAGTATTCCTCGGCCTCGAAGACGGACATCTGGCTGACGGCGCGGCCGGCGCGTTTAAGCTCGCCGTTGGTGCCGACGTAGATGAGCTTGACGGCCTTGACGGCCTTGGCGACTTCAAGCGCCACGGCGTCGGAGTTGCAGCGGAAGGTGTGGCCGTCGCCATCCAGGCCCAGGGGGGGGATGACGGGGATTATATCCTTGTCCAGCAAGTGGTTAAGAAGCTCGGTGTCGACTTTTTCGACACGGCCGGTGTGCAGGTGATCGACCCCGCCGACGATGCCGAAGGGGTGCGCGGTGATGGCCGTCGTGTAGCAGGCGCGTAAGTCGTTGGATACGAGGCCCTCCATGATCTCGTGCGTGATGCGGTTGGCCGCGGTGAGGGCGACTTTGAGGGTCTCGGCGTCGGTGACGCTTGTACCGTCATCATTGCTGACTTTGATGCCCATGGCGGTTCCGACTTCGCGGATCTGGTGTGCGGCGCCGTGTACAATGATAATGCGGATGCTTAGGCTCCGCAGGACGGCGATATCGAGAAGAAAGTTCGGAAAGTTCTCCTGCGCAATGATTTCGCCATCCAGGGCGATGACGAAAATGCGCTCGCGAAAGCGAGGGACGTAGGTGAGGATACCGCGCAGGTCGGTGGCTTTCATCTGTCGTGGCGGGACGGGGAGGTGCTGGGGCGGGCGTGGGCGTGGCGGTGCGTTCCCTACAGCATACGATAATGCGGGGGGAGCACAACAAAAGCATTCCCGTGCGTAAAAGCAAGCCGCCGTGTGGGGTGTCGCCTAAATTTTACGGGGCGGCACCTGAGAGTGGCGCGCGAGACGGGGGATGTTTCGCTCGCGCGCCGGCAAACAGGGATACAGGTACGCTTACTTTTTGGCACCTTTCTGCAGGCGGGCAACACGGTCGGCGGTTTCCGGATGGTAATCCACGCTTTTGCCGCCATTGTCCAGAGCCTGAATGGTTTGCGCCATCAGTGCGGGATCGTATCCGGCGGTTTTGAGGAGGGCGGCGCCTTCGCGGTCGGCGTCGTATTCGTCACTTTTGCTGTAGCCCTTTTGCAGCATCTGGGATAGCACCTGGTCGACAGCGTTGTCAAAATCCGGGATGCTGGGGCCGCCCGCGGCGCCTGCGGCTACGGTGCCCAGCTTGAGCAAACCGCTGGCCATGTTGGCTTTGGATATGGAGCGCAGCGCGTGGCGGCGCATCACGTGGGCGATCTCGTGCGCGAGAACGGCGGCTACCATGCCATCGCTTTTGCATTTGGCCAGCATGCCACGGGTGATGAAGATGTAGCCGCCCGGCGCGGAGAAGGCGTTGGGTGTGTTGGAGTTAAGGATGGCGAAGCGGTACGTCAGCCCGGCGCGAGGTGCGTAGCGGATGAGGGTGCGGCCGATGCGGATGACGCGAACCGTTGATGCCATGTCGCGCGAGAGGCCGCCGTATTTGGCGATGATGCCCAGGGCGACGGACTCACCTATCACGTTCTCCTCGTTGCGGTTAACGCCAAGGGCGCCTTTGGTGAACTGCTCGACGCCTTTGTAGGTCTTAACCGGGTCGATGTTGCCGCCGCCGGAGTTGTTGTCAAAGCCGGGGATGCGTGGGGCTCCGGGGATTTTGATGGGGATTTGAGCGTGAGACGACGCGATGCTGGCCGAGAACGTAAGTCCCAGCGCCAGAAGGAGATGCTTCCAGGTTGCGGTGATCATGGGGACGGTGTAAAGGATAGAGTTGGGCTGAGAAATGCGGGCGGATGCCGGGCGGGTGATTGCGGCCTGAATGTTGGGCAGGCTGATGAAGTAGGGCGGGAGCCGGGGCAGGGGAGGGATGTAGCTTTTCGAGTTCTCCGGGTTTGTGGCTTTCATCCACTGCAAGTCCTTGAAGGCCTGCGGGTAACGCACTTTGTTTGTGGCACCCACATCATAGATGACTCTGGCTCCGCGTACGCCTGGCTGGTTGCGGGCGCTGTCGGTAACTTGCTGAGCATGAAGGGCATGCAATGCTCCCGCAAGGATGATCGCCGCAGCAGTCAGAGGAGTGCCCGGCGTTGCCTTCATGGGTTACCGCTTGTTGACTTCTATCATCCACTTCAGGTCCGCCAGGGCGGCCTGTTGGCTCTTGCGGCCGGCGCGCTCTACGGTTTCCGGGTACAGGCCGCGGACTGCGGCTGCGGCGCTCGCTTGTCCGGACGAGGTGTCGGTACTGGTAAGGCTGCTTTTGTTAACACTCTGGGGGCGAGTGGTTTGCACCGCTCTATCCTGCACCCAGCCGGCGCCGCCCGGGCCTTCGACATAGAGGGAGGTGTTGCTTTTTTTGGTGACTTTATAGCCGCCGCTGCTCATGGTGCCGACAGCCTTGCCGCCACGGGGGGAGGATTGCAGTTCTTCGCCTTCGTTCTTGGCGTAAACCGTTTCGCCAACATCAACAGCGCCAACGGGATAGAGTGCGGCGAGACCCAGCAGTGCCGCGAGAAATACCGCCACAATGGGGCGGGCGATCTGTTTTGCGATTGTTACAGCCCTGTTATGAAACATAACGATAAAAGGGTTGAGCCGCCCATCCTTGCAGTTTTTTTCGAACTATTTTTCGTCGAGCTTAAAAATGCCCTGCCACCCCTCGGCAGGCGGGTTTTTGCGGTAATAGGCGATGCTCTTCAGATAGGCCTCGCTTAGCGGGTCGGCGCCCAGGATGCGGATGGTTTCGCGCAGGCCTGCTTCAGCAGCGTCCCACTCGCGGCGGCCAAAGGCTTCGAAGGCCTGCCAGTAGGTTTGCCGGGCGCGCGCCTGCTCGTCCGTCAGGCCGCCGGCGCGGGCCAGTAGCTCGTAAGTCCTTACGGCAGTGAGCTTTCCCTTGACGATGAGATTGGCGATGGGGCGGACTTCGATGTCGTCTTTGGCAAGGGCGTAGGTTTCCTCTCCAATCATGATGGTGGTGCCGAATGGTTTGTTGGCGCCTTCCAGGCGGCTGGCGAGGTTGACTGCATCTCCGATCACCGTATAGTTGATTTTGCGAAGTGATCCCATGAGCCCTACAACGGCGTCGCCGGTATTAATTCCGTAGCGCGCGTAGAGCTTGACGCCAAACTCCTTCTCGATGCGCGGCGCGAATTCGCCCATGCGCTCCACGCAGTCCAGCGCGGCAAAGCAGGCGCGGGTGGCGTGGTCGGGAATGGCGTCGGGTACACCGTAGACGGCCATCATGGCGTCGCCGATATACTTATCCACGTAGCCGTCGCTGTTGATGACGAAGGCGCTCATCTGCGTAAAGTAGTCGTTCAGAATGTCGACGAGCAGCCCGGCCTGATCGCGTTGCGTCAGCTGCTCGGTCAGGTCCGTAAACCCGGAGAGGTCCGAAAACATGATGGTGCAGGCCATACGGTCGCCGCCCAGGCGCTGCAGTTTTTCGGGGTTATCGATAAGCTTTTGCAGCACGCGGTCGGAGACGAAGGTGCCGAAGAGTGAGGAGACGAGCTGGCGCTGCCGGCCCTCGACCAGGTAGTGCACAGCCAGGCCCAGAGTCAGTGTCGAGATGACGGCGCACGCCGCGGTAAAGGGCGGCACCCATACCAGGTTGACGAAGAGCAGGTACGCCCCGCCCAGCACGCCGGCGACGACCAGCCCGCCTACGGCCACCTGCGCGTAGGCGTTGCGTGCCAGGCACAGGCCCGCGCCGGTAAGCAGGCAGGCGCCGATGACCACCAGCGCGTGCACGGCCGCGGGCACCTCGCGGAAGTAGCTGTCCTGCATGTCGTTAGAGAGGCGGGTGACGTGGATGAGCATGCCGGGATCCGGGTGCGTGCCGGAGACGGGGAAGCGTTTCAGGTCGTACATGGCCGCCGCGCTGCCGCCGATGACGACTTTGCGACCGCGCAGTTTTGCGGCGTCGGGCGGGGCGGGATTTTTGGCCAGCCAGGCATCCAGGTCCCTGCGCGCATTTTCCGGGGTGCGGTTCCAGCCCTCCCAGGTTTCCAGAGGGCGGGTGTTGTCGGCGCTGCCGCCCAGCGCCTCGGCCATAATAATGCGGCCGTTGCGGAGGATGCCGAAGGCGTTGAAGTTGGGGAGGCGCGCCAGCTTTGTCGTGGGGTCGGGGCTGGTCAGCGCGGAGAAATCGCCGCTCCAGCTTAGCAGTTGCCTGCCGCCTGGCACGCGCCGCACCACGCCTTCGCGCATGTCCTCCTCTCGCAAGCCGGTCTCGAAGGTGGGGGTAAAGACGACGGTTTGGGGCTTGTTGGTGGTCGGGTCGATGACCAGGCTGTTGTGGGCAAAGCGCGCCTTCATGGCGGCGGCGATGGCCTGGTACTGGTCGTCCCAGAAGAAGTCGCGGTTTTCCGCGTAGATGATATCCACGTAGACTTCGTCCACGCCGCATGCGTACAGGTAGGCTAGAATGTAGACCATCACTTCGCGTCGCCATGGCCAGGTGAGCGGCACGCCCTTCTCGGCCAGGTAGCCGGCGGCGGCCGCCTCGCGCAACGCGTCGTCGCTGATATCGACGACCGCCAGGCCGGGGGCCAGGGGACGGTACGCCGTGGTGGCGTTCATCCAGGCATCAAACACGCGCCATTCGGATCGCCGGAAGAAGTCGGTGCCTTGCAGCGCCGCAAAAGCCGCGCCGGTAACCAGCGCCACAGCAAGGAGAAGCGCGCCTAGCTTCATGCGCCGAAGCGCGCCCGCGCTAAGCCCCGGGATGAGCGCGTGGCACAGCGCTGCAAATGCGGCGGCTAGCCGGTGGGGGATGCTGGTCCAGAACATCATGCGCCGCTATAAAAGCGAAGAGCGCGGGGGATTGCAATGCTTCCGGCGTCGGAGATGCCGTTGCCACTGCAGCCCGCTTGCGCTACTTGGCCACCGCGGTGGGATGCGCAAAAATGCCCATCTTTGCGTTGAGAATGCGGGAAAGCACGGGCCAGGGGACGAGATGCATCCAATAACTTAACGTGTTCAGCCTTAAATTCTTAAGCACTTTATAGGCGATGATGGACGTGTGCCCGGGGGCGTATGCTGCCGGCAGCGGCTCAAACCCTGTCTCCGACAGCAGCCGGGCCAGAGAGCGAGGCTCGTAATAGCTGACGTGAATCTCCGGGCGCACATAGCCCCACGCGGGGATGTTGGACGTGTAAGGCGCCAGGTTGCCGGTGGTGAAGAGGAAGCGGCCGCCAGGGCGCAGCATCGCGCGGATCTCGCGCAGCGTCTCGTGCGGATCTACCGTATGCTCAAGCACTTCTATCGCGGTTACCAGATCGTACGTGCCGCGCTTGGCGTCCAGCTCCTCGCGCGTAAGAATGCCGATGCCATTTTGCCGCCCAAACCCGGCGGCCCAGCCCTCCTCAAAGCCGTCGATCTCCCAGCGATCCGCCCCCGCGCTCTGCACGTGCCGAACGAGGCCGCCATTGCCGCAGCCAAAATCCAGCCAGCGAAGGGGGGCGCCAGGGTTGCCACGGTTGCCCGCCAGTGCCGCGCGCGTGTCATCCGCCCACTGTAGAATGCCGCGCCACTCCAGCCTGCGGATGGTGTGCGGGTTTGTCAGCTCATCCACATAATTGACGAGGGGATCGGAGCCTTTGCCCAGGTAGTAGGCCTCATCATAAACCGTGGCAAAGTCGGTCCACGGGTTCTCCACCCACGCAAAGCCGCAGCCGGCGCAGTAGCGCAGGGCAAAATCCCGCTGCGTACGCGTGCCGGGCAGCGTGGCCACCCGTGGGGAGGAGTCGCTTCCGCACACACAGCAGGCCTTGCGAAGGAGCGGGGGCGCGGGCGTATCCGAGGTTAAATCCATGGCGCCGGGCACGATACCACGACGGTGGCGGAGCGCTACTGAAAACGTGTCGTGCACTTGCCGGCTGTGCCGGGTTCGTTCCGGCTAAGCCCCGCCCAGGCCCGAGGACACCATTTCGGTGCCGCTGACGCGGTGGTGGTGCGGCTCTCCGTCAAACTCGGGCTCCCCGTTGCGCGGCAGCAGCAAGTGGTGGGAGATATGGAGGGCCGGCGCGAGCTTCTGAATCATGGAAAGCGAGAGCGGGCGCTTGCCCTCCAGCACCTCGTTAACCTTGTGCACGCTGCCGATGTAGGGCACCAGATCCATCTTGCTCAGCTCCTGCTGATCCATGCAAAAACGCAGCACGGCGGCCTGGCTGGCCGGCGGGATGGATGGGTTTTTCTCCTCATAGTGCTCGGTCAGCACGGTCAAAAGCTCCGCTTCGTCGCCCTCGGGCGTATCTGGTTCAGCCAGAGAGATTTGCTCCAGCCGCGCGATGGCTTCACGGTATTCGGCTTCGGTCTTGATCAGCCTCGGAATGTAGGCGGGGTGGGCAGGGGGATCGGCGGAAAGTCCTGCGGCGGAATCGGTTACGGACTGGCGTATTACTGACTCAGACTTCGGTCGTGTCGTCATGAGATAGCTCTCCTCGCACGCCCGGCGCTGTGTGGCGCGGCCCCGGAGTGCGGCGATGTTGATTCGGCCTGTACCACTCCGTCCGTCGAAGGGTATGATGTCCCCAGCGCCGAAGATGATCCCCTGTGCTTCAGCGGCAATCTAGCACAAAATGCCCGTAGCGCGAATCCACACCCGCTTAGCGATCCCCTTAGTGCTTGCGCCCCACAAAGATAGCGTCGGAAAAATTCCTGATCAAATCAGTCCGGCTTATGCGGGAGCAAGCATAACTTATGCGGAAACGCCCGCTCCTTATCCCGCCACCGGCGGCTCGCCCAGGCGGATAAAGCCCATGTAGTCCTCGCCACGCACCAGCATGGCGTGATGGCCCGGGTGCAGAGGCGGCACATCATGGTTAATGCGCACAATCGGGATGGTGACGCGCACGGACATGCCCATACGGCGGCGGTTGGAGCGGTTCGGCTCGGAATGATGTAACAGCTTCTCGTTGAACAAGAAGAACTCGCCCGGCTTCAGCTCCATATTCACCAGCCCGTCCGTGGAAAAGCCGCGCGGATCGGCCTCCTCCCCAAACGCCATGCCATCTCGCGAAGCCACATGCTGCACCACCTTTTTGTGCGAGCCCGGCAACACCTGCACGCACGAGTTGTCGATCCTCACGTCGTCGATGGCGATCCATGCCGAGATGTTGATGATCGGCTCCAGCGGCCAGTAGTTCTGGTCCTGATGCCACGGTATCTCCTTGCCGCCCGGCTCTTTACAGAAAAAGTTGGTGGCCCACAAAACAAGATTGGGCCCGTAAAGCGACGCCATGCGATCGATAATGGCCGGCGCTGTCGCCAGGTCGTACACCACGCGCGAATCCATGTGACGGCTCTGCAATGGCGTGCGCGGGTTAGGTCCCTGCCGCGGAATCACTTGCGTATCAATATGCTCGCGAATGCCGGCCATCTCCTCCGGCGAGACGGCGGCAAAAGGGCCCAGGTAGCCCTCCTTGTGAAAGCGTTCGACCTCGGCGGCGGTAAGCGCGAAATTCTGCGTGGAAGTTAGAGTTGTCATAGTGGCAATGGAGTTTGCGGAAACCGGTTGTGCCTCCGCTTAAGTATGGGCAAAGCCTACCATTTTTTTAGTGATCGGCACCATAGTGCCAAGGCGCGATGATTTGGCATGAACCGGTGATATGCAACAATTCGATTTGTCTTGATGCACACGTGGCGAACTGCTAAGCCGGAACAATTCAGATGGGAGCAGCCCATTGGCGCAAGATATTGGCCTGCAAGGCATTGCGAACTCCGCAACGTATGGCCATGGCGATACGCCTTGTCGTGCGCAATGCCTTGCCTGCTCAATCTTTTGCGCCACTTGACTACTCCCATCGGAATCGTTCCAGCTATGGCGAAGCTGCGGGCAACGCCGTCATTCCGGCCCGGCAACTGCAACAGGCGCAACGTGTTATCCACGGAGCAGGTTTTTCCCATGCATACCGCAACGCCCTCCATCCCCGCCGCTGCCTTGCGCGATATGCTCGCTGCTGTTGGCGATCCCGCAACGGAAATCGACGTTGGCCTCAACGGCTTCCCGGGCTGGATGTCGCTGCCGCCCCGGTGGCGCATCGCGCAGCCGCCGCAGCGCGAGCATCTGTTCTACTTTGTTGCCGCCGGCGCGTATCAGGCACAACTGCGTGTGCGGGAATGCGTTACCGAGGATGATGCGGGAGGCGAACGCACTTTGCGAATCGAAGCCGGGCAACTGCTCTGGGTTCCCGCGGGTGTTCCCTTCGAATTCTGGTTGCCCGAAGGCGATACTGTGCAGGTGTACCGCTTTCGCATACGCGTAACCAGCAGCGGGGCAAAGGCTTACGCCACCCCGACGGCGTTCCGCTTCTCCCCCGCGTGGCCGGCCCAGGCCTGGGCGCGCCAAATTGCCGACGAGGCCGGTCACCGCGATCCGCTGCGCGAGCAACGCCTCCGCGGCCTGCTGCTATGCCTGTTTACGGAGCTGGCGCGGCTCCTCCCCGAGGGCGGACGAACGCGCCTGGGCCGGAGCGCAAACGGATTGCGCCGGCTAACCCGCGACCAGCAGGAGATCCTTGCGCGCTACTTTGCCTCGCGCGCCGCCGATCGCCCGACGCCGGGCGACCTCGCCGCGCAGTTGTGCCTCTCGCCGGACTACTTTACGCGCATGTTTCGCAGCACCTTTGGCTGTGCGCCGCGCGCCTGGATGGTGCGCCAGCGCGTGCAACTGGCCGCACTGCGCCTTGCGGAATCGCGCCTGAGCGTGAGCGAAGTGGCCGACGAGTTTGGCTACGAAAGCATCTTCTCGTTCAGCCGGCAGTTCAAGTCCGTCCTGGGCGTCGGGCCCGCGCGGTACCGTGCCCAGGGCGGGGAGGCTTGACATAGCGCGATCACATCCCTTTGCTAGGCAACACGATATGAAGTTGATCGATCTGACGCACCCGCTCGTCGACGGCCAGGCCGCTTTCCCGGGCGACCCGGTATTGAGGGTGGCGCCGCATGCCACCATCGAGGCCAATCGCTGCAACGTCAGCGCCATCTCCATGGGCAGCCACCACGGGACGCACCTCGATGCACTCTATCACTTTGTGCCGCAAGGGCTTAGGATACACGAGATGCCGCTGGACTGGTTCTTTGGCCCCGCTACCGTGCTGCGCATCCCCAAGGCTGCCCGGGAGGAAATAACGCTGAGCGATCTGCTGCCTTTCGCAGACGTCATAAAGCCCTCTGCCAAAATCATTTATGAGACGGGGTGGCATCGGCAGTACGGTAAACCCGGCTACTTCGAGGACTTCCCCAGCCTCACCCAGGAGGCCGCGGCGTGGCTGGCGCAGCGGCGCATCCGCCTGCTGGGCATGGATACGCCCACGCCCAGCCGGGACTACTACGAAGTGCATCACCTTCTGCAGCAAGCACCTGCGGAGATTGTGATAGTGGAATCACTGACGCGGCTGGACGAAGTGCCGGATCAGATTGTCTTTGCGGGCTTCCCTCTTAAGTGGCAGGGCGGCGACGGCTCGCCGATCCGTGCCGTGGCGATTGTAGAATGCGCACTGAAATAGCCCGCATCCCGGCGCGCAATTGCCTTGCAGCGCGTCTCGGCATTTGCTGAATTATGGGCCGTGAATTTTACCCAGTTGTACAGTCTGTCCGCCAGAAAGATGCAAGCCTCTGTGATTACGGGGGTTGCATTTGCTGTGTGCGTTTCGATGTGGCTGACGGGCTGCGCCACGATGGATTCGGTTTCAAACGCATTCTCGGCATCGTATGCCCTTCAGCTGCAAATATTTCTGGATTCACAGAACTTTGGGCCGGGTGTTGTCGACGGCAAGTCGGGGGAGTTTACCGAGAAAGCGCTGGCGTTTTACAAACAGTCGCGCGGCCTTGCTCCCAACGCGCAGATCGACATAGGATCGGTGCAAGCCTTTGCACGATATACGATTACGGAGAGCGACCTTGGCCAGGTAGGCGCCATGGCCTCCAAGCCGGTGGATCTGGCGAAACTGAAGCGGCTGCCCTACGCGACGCTTTCCGAGCTGCTCGGCGAGCGCTTCCATACAACGCAAGCCTTTATCGCTCAACTGAATCCGGGGCGGAAGATCGACACGCTTTCGGCTGGGGACAGCGTCAAGGTGCCCAACGTTTCGCGCCCGTTTGACGGCGCGCACTTCCCCGCGGCTTACCCCAAGGCTTCGGCCGGCGGACGCAGAGTGTTGGTGGACACAAAGATACGTATGCTGCAGGTGCTGGAAGGCGAGCACATCGTCGCCGCGTTTCCCATCACGCCCGGCTCCGCCGAGCACCCGGCGCCGGCCGGCAACTGGACGATTGTGGGGATTCAACCGTGGCCGTGGTACCGCTACGATGAAGGCGTGCTGAAGCGGGGCGAGCGCAGCGCGACATTTTTTAACTTTGCGCCCGGTCCTAACAGCCCCGTCGGCATTATGTGGGCCGGCCTCAGCCATGCGGGCGTGGGCATCCACGGTACAGGCTACCCGGAGACGATCGGTCGCTCAGGCAGCCACGGTTGCATTCGCCTCTCCAACTGGGACGCGGCGACGTTTTACACGCTGGTCAAGTCCGGCTCGCCGGTTACGATCCGCTAGCCCCGTCGAGACGCGACCTCCCGCTCCGGCAAGCGTAGCAAAGAGCTGCCGGTGTGGGAGTTACGCAACGTGTATACGCTCGCTTAGTTGGCGGGAACCCCCAGGGTCTCAAGCACGGCGATGTGGCGGAGGATACGCGGTAGCAAGATGCTGCTGATCAACTCCTTGCATTCGGGCATCACGTCGTCGTTCTCCAGCGCGGCGTTGTAGGAGTTGCGGCCATGTTCCTCGCCCTGTAGCAGGACGTTGATGGCGGTGCGCTCGCCGAGCATGTTGGCGGTGGATTGCACTGTTTTGGCAAAGGTGCCCCAGGCGCCGGAGTTGTGGTCGGGCTCGCCGCCCATGGCTTTTACGTTTTGTCGCAGCAGGTTAGCGCTCTCGATGTGCTCGCTGCGAATTTTTTCCAGTGCAAGTGCTTCCGGCTCACCCACATAGGTATGGATGGCCATGGAGTACGTCTCAATGGCGGAGAGCTCGCCGCGAAGAAGGCTGTTGCATGCGTCGATGCAATCCTTCATGTCCTTCATCTCTTTAGTCAGGGTGCTGCTCATGGGTCTTTTCCTTTTCTTTCTTGTTTACTGATTGTTTCGCAATAGATGGTTGGAGTGACAATAAGATAGAGCGGTAGCGTGGCTCCGGAGACATCGCGGTTGCGTTTCCCCGGAGAATCTCGATCTTCGATACTGCCTTACCCATTTACCGCATAAAGGATGCCAGTTTGCCAACGACTTCCGTCCCCCGGGCAAAAGCCCTTTTTTGGGGGAAAACGAACTCCCCATGCAGGCAAAGTGCACGGTCCATGGGCGTTTATCTTGCGTTGCGCACAAGCGTGTGCTGTTGCGGCGCAAGTGTTTGCAACTTGTCACCGGGATTTTACGCAAGCGGCTTGCCAACGGGTTGCAACTGTATAGCTTGGGCTAATGAACTCCTGCTTGGCCACTCGCACCGCGGGGATGCATGACGCTCTCCTGCTGCGGATGAACGGCGCTCGGCAAACGCGGGCGGCCGAGGAGTCGGCTGTGCTTTCGCCTCTGGAGATTGTCCCGGCGCGCCATGCGGGCGGTACGGGCGCATTTCAGCAGCACTGCGCGCGCGAGGTGGCGCCGGTTCTCAGCCCGCAACATCTTTGCCGCGAGTATGTTACGTGGCACAGCAAGGCGCTGGACCGCCGCATGGAGCTGCTTGTCTTTGGCCACGGCGGCGTGCGCGTGCTGGTCTTCCCCACCCGGCGCGGCCGCTTTTTTGAGTATGAGGACGGCGGGCTGGTGGAGGCGTTGCGCCCACGTATTGAGGAGGGCTGGATTCAGCTTTTTTGCGTGGACGGGATTGATGCGGAGAGCGTGTACAACAACAATATTGCCCCGCCGGAGCGTATTCGCAATCACGTGCGCTATGAGCAATATGTTGTGCAGGAGGTACTTCCGTTCACACAGCGCGTCAACCCCAACCCGGTGCTGGTGGCCCATGGCGCCAGCCTGGGCGCCTGGCATGCGCTAAATGTGGCCATGCGTCACCCGGCGCTGTTTCACCGCGCCGTGTGCCTGAGTGGCCGATACGATCTGACGGCGTCCATGCAGCCGGACTTTTACGATCTGTTTGACGGCTATTACGACCAGACGATTTACTACCACACGCCCCTGCATTATTTGCCGAGGATGGAAGATGCCGCGCTGATCCAAAAGCTTCAGCGCGTGGAGGTTACGCTGGTAATTGGCGAGAGCGACCCGTTTCTGGAGAATAACCGGGATATGAGCAAGGTGCTTGGCAAACTGGGCGTGAAGCACGAGTTGCATATCTGGTCCGGCCGCGCCCATCGCTTTGCGCGATGGAAGGAAATGGTGCCGCTGTTTCTGTAGAGCCAGAGCGAAGGCGGTGCTTATCGCTAACGCCTTGATAGGCAATGAGTTAAACCTCTTGGGTAATAGTTGCCTGGTCGACGGCATTTCTTTCTTTGAACGCGCGCGACTATGTTTTTGTGGCAATAATTCTTGCGGATGCTAGGTTCTGCGCTTCCCATGATCGACTGGCTTTGGCAACTGGACCTCGCGACTATCCGACTCATTAATACAACCTGGGCCAACCCGGTGTTCGACGCCCTGATGTTTTACGTGTCGGATGTCGACACGATGTGGCCGGTGCTGGTGCTGCTGGTCCTGGGTGTGCTGTGGTTGGGCAAGTGGGATGGCCGCCTGCTCATCATTACCATGGCGTTTATGCTGGTGCTGGGCGATGCGGGCACGAACTGGGCGTTTAAGCGCAACGTTAACCGCCCGCGCCCGCACGAGAGCGTGGACGGGCTGCGCCGTGTCTCGCGGGAGGGAATCTCGGAAACAAAAGCGGTGCCGGTGGAGCGCGGGCGCTCGTTTACCTCCGGCCACGCGTGCAATAACTGGTCGCTGGCGCTGACGGCCACGGCGGTGTATGGGCTGGGCGCGGTGTGGTGGCTGTGGCCGTGGGCGGTGCTTATCGGCTACTCGCGCATTTATACAGCGGACCATTTTCCCAGCGACGTGCTGGGCTCCTGGCTGGTGGCCACCGTGTATACGTTGTTGATTTTACGCGGGTTACAGTGGGCGTGGGACTTCTGGGGACCGAGCGCGGCGCCGACACTCTACAAGGCGCGGCCGCGGTTGTACACGTGGGGCGCTGGGTCCGCCGCAAAGAGCTGAGCCGCGCAGCCCCGCCGCTGCAATGTGCTGTGGGGGAAGTAAATCGGCCACTTTGCGCCGCAAAAACGCGTGCAATCGCCGCGTTTACGCCTATTGTGAGCGGCGTGACTTTCGATTTCTTTATACTGGGCGCCTGGATGCTGGTGGTGATTATCTCGCTTACCCTGCACGAGTCCGCCCACGGATGGGTGGCGTACCGGCTGGGGGACCCGACGGCCTACCACGAGGGGCAGGCTTCGCTCGACCCGATTCCGCATATTCGCCGCGAGCCGATCGGCATGATTGTGGCGCCCATCATCTCCATTTTGGTGCTGAACTGGCCGATTGCCTGGGCGAGCGTGCCGGTCGATCCGCAGTACATGATTCGCAATCCGCGCTTTTCCGCCATGGTCTCCATGGCGGGCCCGCTGGCCAATCTGGTGATTGCCACGATAGCGGGCATTGCGCTGCACGTGGGGCTGGCGATGGGCGTGTTTGAGCTGAAGGCCAGCACGCGGCTTGTCTCGATTATTACGGCGCCGGAGCACGGGCCGGCGCACCTGGCGGCCACGCTTCTTTCGATGTTCTTTATCTTTAACCTGGTGATCTGCCTGTTCAATCTGCTGCCGTTGCCACCGCTGGATGGCAGCGCGCTTCCGCTCTTCTTCCTCTCGGAGCGCGAGGTGATATCCTACTTTAGCGTGGTGTACAGCCCCATGGTGCAGATCATCGGCATCCTCGTCGCGTGGCAGATATCGCCGTACGTCATCAGCCCTGTGATTCTGAGCGCCTTTCGACTGGTGACGGGGCTAGGTTAGGGAAGCTGGCTTCCTGAAGGAGCGGTGCGCACGGGGCCGATCGTCGCGCCTTCGGCAATATTGCAATCCAGCAAAATGTGCTGGGTGGGGCCGAAGGTTTTGCCCAGCAGGTCGGAGAGGCGGCGCGCGCCCATCCAGCCGATCTGGCGGTAGGGGATCATCGCGGTGGTGAGGTCGGGGCCGCCTTTGGGGCGCAGCACGCCGTCAAAGCCGGTAACGCTCACGTCGCGCGGCACGCTCAGGCCGCGTTTCTCCAGGGCGGCGATCAAGTCGTAGGCCTGGTGGTCGGCGGCGCATACCCAGGCGGTGATGCCTTCGCGGGTCTTCTGCGCGGCGTAGTCGTGGCTCTCCTCCAGTTGGGGGATGCTGAAGTTCTGGACGTTGACGATCTCGAGATCGCCGAGGGCAAAACCCTGGCGCGCCATCTTTTCCACATAGGCGCTGAAGCGCCGGAACGCCCAGCACGCCTCCACCTGGTAGTGGCGGGAGAAGAAGCCGATGCGCTTGTGGCCCAGCATGACGAGGCGATCGACCAGCTGCGAGATGCCTTTGTAGTGGTCGACGTCGACGACATCGAGTGAGCTGACGCCGTACTGCTCCACCAGGGAGACGCATCGATACTTCGCAAGTATTTCCTCAATAATGCTTTGCGGAAAGGGGTAGACGAGCAGGACGCCCGCCCACGTGCGGGCGGAGCGCATCACCTTTTTATACACGGCGCTGCGGGTGCTCGTCTCGCGCGGGGGCACCAGCTGCACATCCAGCTGCATTTTGCGGAGCAGGGCGTACTCGGAGATGCCGGGCAGGATCTCGAAGCCGGGGCTCTCGTAGTCGGGCCGGTAGTACTCCTCGGCGTCGGTGCAGATGAGCACGGCCAGCACGTTTTTGCCGCCGCTGGAGGAGGGCTGGCCGGTGCGCTGCTCCATGTAGTGGTAGCCCAGGCGGGAGGCCAGAGCAAAGACTTTGGCGCGTGTCTCCGGATTGATGCCGGGGTGGTTGGTGAAACAACGTGATACTGTAGTGCGTGACAGCTTGAGCTGGTCGGCAATATCCTGTTGTGTTGTGGGGATCATGGCTCTTGCAGAAGACACGTGAGACTACGCCGATCCGACGCAATGCGCCAGCGCGGATTTTGCGGATATTGCATTGAAGCGCCGTTTGCGGGTAGCGTGGGGCCAGGGGCCGGTTACCAGCGGATGATGCGGAAGAGATTGCTGTAATCGTCAGTCCACAGCACCTTGTCGATCTCCGAGACAGGCTTGACGGTGGTATTCTCCGGTTTGGGGAAGTCCTTGCGCGAGAGGATCATCCACTGGCACGCGTCGTTGAGCGTGGAGGCATCGCCCTCGTTGTAGACGTAATAGCCGGTAAGCCCGTGCTCCTCCGCGGCGCCGGTAACCACCTGGGAGAGATCGAGATAACGGTTGCTGATGTGGAAGGCGAGGAAGCCGTCGGGTTTGACGTGCTTCAGGTAAATCGCAAATACCTCGCGCGTAAGCAGATGCGCGGGCACGGCATCGCTGCTGAACGCATCGACGACGAGCACGTCAAACTGCTTCGGCGGGCCGTCGGCCAGGGAGAGGCGCGCATCGCCAAGGATGATCTCCTGCGTGGCTTTGGAGCGGGACATGAAGGTAAACTCCGCTTTGGCCATCTTTACCACGGCGGGGTTGATCTCGTAATACGTATAGCTGTCGCCGGCGCGTCCGTATGTGGATAGCGTGCCTGCGCCTAGTCCTATAACGCCAATCGAGAGCAGCTCCGTTCTGTTCTTCATTAACTGCATAAGCAGCTTGCCGATGCCGGAGTCGTATCCATAATATGCAGTGGGCAGATCCATCTTCTCCGGCGCCGCAAACTGCCTGCCGTGCACGGTTACGCCGTGGGCCATCTTGACGATATTCTCAGGGGCTGCGCCCTCCTTCAGTATCCGGGGCTCCTTGATAAGTTTGAGGATGCCGTAGAAGTTGCGTTCTTTGCCGGTGCGTTCATACTCCAGTGCATACATAGCGCGGCCGCAGTAAAAGACGGAGAGGCCGATGGCAACCAATAAACAGCAATAGCGTACGCGGTCCGAGGTTCCGTTAATGCCCCAGAAGGCGGCCGTGCGTATCGTTCGCCATGCCAGGACAAAAGAACATGCCATAATGCATAGCCACAGATCGCTGTTATCCAGAAAAACGAAGGGAAAGATAAGATTAACGAGAAAGCTTCCAATAAAGCCTCCCACTGCAAGACACAGATAAAACGTGGTAAGGCGATCTGCCCCGGGACGCAAAGCCACCAGGTAGGAGTGACAGAACTGACAGAGAGCAAAAAGGAGAATAAGGCCAGAAGAGAGGAAAGCCGTGGTTCCGGATAGCCAGTCCTGTTTACCAACACGGGGCGTTGCCACATAAAAGAACAGGGCAATTGCAACAAGGGAGACCCACACCCACACCAGATCCTTAACGCGCCGTGCCGGACCAAACGCGAGTATGTAGGTGATAAGATAGATAGCCAGCGGCACAATCCACAGCAACGGAATCGGCGCTATATCGTGGCACAGGTACTGCGTTACGGCGATAAGCAGCGCCGTGCTGCAGGCCGGGAGCAGAGTCCACAGCAGGATGCGCCCCGGCCGCGAGCGCCAGGGCGAGGGCTTGGCCATAACCTGCGCGGCGCCAGCGCCTTGCGCCGGCGCCTGCATGCGCACCAGCACGGCCAGCGCCATGCAGCACAGGGCGCACGCCACCATCAGGATTTGCCAGCCGACAAACGTGCCGACAAGCGTCAGATTGGGCTCAATGAGAAACGGATAAAGCAGAAGCGCCGCGAGCGAACCAATGTTGGAGATGCTGTACAGAATGTACGGCTCCCGCTTATAGACAGAGGAGTACCACACCTGCACCATGGTGCTTACAGTCGCCAGCAGTAAACCGGGGAAGGTGATGTACCGCAGCAGCGTGTACAAAATGCCCACAATGGGAGACTCATTAGTTACGCGGCTGTGATCGAGATAGGGCTGCGTATAGCTGAACAATAGCGCCAGTACGCATATAACAATGTATGTAGCGGATTGCACACGCGGTGTCATCCGCTGCAGGACGAACGAGGTGAAATACCCCATCAGCAACAACGCCTGGAAGTAGAGCATCACCACCGACCATGTGGATGCCGCGCCCCCAAACCACGGCACAATAGCCTTGGCCACAAGGGGTTGGATAAGAAACATCAAAAACGCCGCAAGCAGCACGGCGGCTATCGCGATATTTTGGAACAGCGACGATTCTTCCTTAACGACGACGGGTGCCTCCTCAGACATGGGCTCCATGTCTACGCGGGTTTGCCGCCCGCTACAACCAAAAAAGCCGGCCCCGCGAGCGGAGCCGGCTTGAATCTCGCAAATGCGTAAAGCGCTGGCGTGCAGCAGCTTCAGCCGCCTGGTCAGCCGCCTAGTAAGCGGCCTGCGCGCCTTTGATGTTGTGCTTGCGCAGCCACGGCATCAGGCCGCGGAGGCGTGCGCCCACCTTCTCGATCGGGTGCTCGGCGCCTTCTTCCAGCAGCTTGTTGTACACGGGCTTGCCGGCCTTGTTCTCGGCAATCCACACCTTGGCAAACTTGCCGCTCTGGATCTCCTTCAGCACCTTGCCCATCTCGGCCTTCACCTTGTCGGTAATGATGCGCGGGCCCACCGTAACGTCGCCCCACTTGGCGGTGTCGGAGATGGAAAAGCGCATGCCGGAGATGCCGGACTCGTTGATCATGTCGACGATCAGTTTCAGCTCGTGCAGGCACTCAAAGTAGGCCATCTCGGGCTGGTAACCGGCTTCCACCAGCGTCTCAAAACCGGCCTGGATGAGGCGCGACGTACCGCCGCACAGCAC
Source organism: Verrucomicrobia bacterium LW23 (assembly GCA_003054695.1). Taxonomy (GTDB): domain Bacteria; phylum Verrucomicrobiota; class Verrucomicrobiia; order Methylacidiphilales; family UBA1321; genus LW23. The sequence continues at coordinate 444,064 of QAZA01000050.1, read as the reverse complement.
AACCTGCTCGCCAAAAAGGTCGGTCTCGGTCTCCTCCTTAAAGTCGGTCTCAAACACGCCGGCGCGCGTGCCGCCGACGCCCTTGGCCCAGGCCAGGGCAATCTTCTTCGCCGTCTTGGTGGGGTTCTGGTGAATGGCGATGAGCGCGGGCACGCCCTTGCCCTCCACAAACTGGCTGCGCACAGTGTGGCCGGGGCCCTTGGGGGCCACCATGATGACGTTCACGTCCTTCGGCGGGACGATCGTCTTGAAATGGATGGCAAAGCCGTGGGAGAAGAGAAGCGTTTTGCCCTTGCTGAGGTTGGGGGCCACGTCCTTCTCATACACCGCGGCGGCGGCCACGTCCGGCACGGCCAGGAAAACCACGTCTGCCTTTTTGACTGCTTCGCCCGTCTCGTACACCTCAAACCCGCGCTCCTTGGCTACCGCGGCGGACTTGCTGCCCTTGTACAGGCCGATAATGACGTTGACGCCGCTGTCCTTAAGGTTCAGCGCGTGGGCGTGGCCCTGGGAACCGAAGCCGATCACGGCCATGGTTTTGTCGGTGAGAATGCTCAGATCGGCATCTTTATCAGTATAGATTTTGGCGGGCATGGGGTCGGGTTGTTGACTTCACTGGCGGGCGGCGTACGCAGAAAACAGGAGCGCGTCGTCGCCATCGCAAAAAGCGAAGCGTAAGGCCTTGCCATAAACGCTGCGCCATTGCAACAGAAAAGCGTGGGGAAAGAAGATTACCCGTTGCCTCGAAAGCTCTGACACCGCAGGATGCAGTGAAGCGGGGCGTGGCTCGATGTGAGGCTGGGGTGCTAAAGTCAGGTGGGCGACGAGCAGATCGCCGAGGTGGTGACCCAGGACGGTGGAGACGCGGCCGCAGGGGAGGCCACGCACTGGAGCACGCGGGGCCTGGCCGCCAAACACTCGCTTAGCCAGTCGACCATCAGCCAATGTGATGGTGACGCCGAGTTCCCGTCGCGCAACGGGCGACACGATGCTGACGCGGACCTAATGGAAGTCATGCGACTGGTTGCTGAGCAGGACGGGGGCGCTCAGGCCAATGATTTTTCGGGCCAGAACGGAGATGACGCCGTCGATGTGTTGGAGATGTCCGAGGATCTCGAGGAAGGGCTCGTGGGTGATGGTCATGCGACATTTCTCGAAAAGGGTGCTGTGGACGAAGGCGTTGGCGATGCCGGTTTCGTCTTCCAGGCTGATGAAGACGTGGCCTTTGGCGGTGCCGGGGCGCTGGCGGCAGATGACGAGGCCGGCGATGGTGACTTTGTCGCCGTGGCTTAGCAGGGGCAGGTTGGTCGCAAGGGTGATGTGGGGCAGCTTTGCGCGCAGAAAGCGCATGGGGTGGGTGCCTGTGGTGACGCCGGTGCCGTCGAAGTCGGCCTGCAGGCGCTCCAGGGGATGCATGGGGGCCAGGGGGGAGGGGGAGTGGCTTTCCCCGTCGGCGGCTTCGGTCGCGGACGGGGAGGCGGAAGTGGAGAAGAGGTCGTCGGGGGCGAAGAGCGATTCCACCTCCCACAGCGCGGTGCGGCGATGCTTGCTGAGTTGGTTGAGCGCGCCTGTTTTGGCCAGCGAGCGGCGCTCGGCTTTGCTCAGCGGCACGCGGCGCAGGAAGTCGTGCAGGCCGGCGAAGGAGCGGGCGTTGCGCTCGGCGATGATGCGCGCCGCGTTCTCCCGGTGCAAACCCTGCATGTAGTTGAGGCCGAGGCGGATGGAGTTGTCCTGCTCCACAGTGCATTTCTCCCCTGAGCGCACGACGCACACGGGGCGGAAGGTGATACCGTGCCGTTTGCCGTCTTTCATCAGCGTGGCCGGGGAGTAGAAGCCCATAGGCTGGTTGTTAAGCAGGGCGCAGTAGAACTCCGGAGCGCGGTGGACTTTGAGCCAGCAGCTTGCGTAGGCCAGGAGGGCAAAGCTCAGGGCATGGCTCTCGGGGAAGCCGTAGAGGGCGAAGGAGCGCAGGGAGTCGAGGATCTTTTCCTGCACATCCTGCGCAATGTTTTTTTCCATCATAGTGGAGCGCATCCTTTCAACTACCCGTTTCAGGCGGCCGGGATCGCGGTGGAAGGAGATGGCGCGGCGCAGTTCCTCGGCTTCGCCGCCGTCAAAGTCGGCCATCTTCATGGCGATGGAGAGCATTTGCTCCTGAAACAGGATGACGCCCAGGGTGCGCTCAAGAATGGGTTGTAGGTCGGGGTGGATGTAGTCGACCTGCTGCTTTCCGTTGCGCCGCGCAATGTAAGGGTGGACGAGCTGCCCGACTATGGGCCCCGGCCGGACGATGGCTACCTGGATAGCGACGTCGTAGAAGTTGCGCGGCTTAAGCCGGGGCAGCGTCGCCATCTGCGCGCGGGATTCCACCTGGAAGGTGCCGACGGTGTCGGCGCGCTGCATCAGGTCGTACGTCGCGGCGTCGTCCATGGGAAGCCGGGCGATATCGATCGCATGGCCGCGCTGGGCGCACAGCGTCACGACTTCCTGCATCACGGCCATCATGCCCAGGCCCAGGAAATCGATCTTGATGATGCCCAGGTCCTCGCAGTCGTCCTTGTCCCACTGCACCACGGTGCGGTTGGGCATGGAGGCGTTTTCCAGCGGCACCACGTGGTCCAGCCGGCCCTTGCAAATCACCATGCCTCCGGAGTGCTGGCCGAGGTGGCGCGGCAGCCCTTTAATGCGTTGATACAGGTCCACCGCGGGGCGAAAGCGCGGGTGGGTGCGGGAAAGCCCCGCCATGGCGATCTGCTTCTCGATCTCCAGTGTATGCGTAAAGTCCCCATTGGCAAAGAGATCGGAAAAGCGCCCCAGGTAGTCTGCGGAAAAGTTCAGTGCCTTGCCGATCTCCCGCATCGCGCTGCGGCCGCGGTAGGTGATGACATTGGCCATCATGGCGGCGCCGTGCCGGCTATAGCGGTTAAAGACTTCCTGGATAATAGTTTCCCGCAGCTCGCCGCTGGGCAGATCCAGGTCGATGTCGGGCCAGCTTTTCTTGCGGCCTTCGCTGAGGAAGCGCTCGAAGAGAAGCTTGTTTCCGATCGGATCAACCTTGGTGATGCCCAGGCAATAGCAGACGGCGCTGTTGGCGGCGCTGCCGCGGCCCTGCACCATAATCCCCCGCGATTGCGCAAACCTCACGATATCCCATACAATAAGGAAGTAGCCGGAGAAGCCGAGCTTTGCGATGAGCGCCAGTTCTTTGTCCAGCTGTTGCTCAATCTGCCGCGTGACGGCGCCGTAAAGCCTGCGGGCGCCCTCATAGGTGTGGCGCCGCAGATATCCGTCCATGCTTCCGCCGTCGGGGACGGGGAAATCCGGGAACTCATAGCCCAGGTTGCTCAGAGTAAACTCCAGACGCTCCGCAATGCGCTCCGTATTCGCGATTGCCTCCGGGATATCTGCAAACAATTCGGCCATCTCGTCAGGAGATTTGATGTAGCGCTGCGCGTTCTTGCTCAGCAACAGGCCCGCCGCGTCCAGGTGCGTGTGGTGGAGGATGCATGTAAAGATATCCAGCACGTCCCGCCCGGCAGGCTCGGCATAGGCCACGCCATTGGTGGCGACGACTGGAACGCCCTGGGCTCGAGCAAGTTCCAGAAGATATTCGCAAAGGCTGTCTTCTCCGGGGACCCGGTGGCGCTGCAGCTCCACATACACGTTGCCCGGGCCAAAGGCGCGGACGATGCGCCGCAGTGTTGCTTCGGCCCTGTTTCTGTCTTCCCGGCACACCGCGGGGTAAAGCGGGCCCTCCGCGTCGCCGGTCAGCGCGATAAGTCCTTCGCGAAATTCCTCCAGCTCGCTCCACAGGATGCGGCTCTCTCCCTTGGGCGCCCGCAGTTGCGCACGTGTCAGCATCTCGCACAGGTTGCGGTAGCCCGTGGCGCAGGAGACAAGCACTGGCAACACATGCCCGCCCTCCAGAGTCAGCTCGCAGCCCACCAGGGGGCAAAGACCCTTCTCCTGCGCACGTGTAAAATAACGCGCCGCGCCGTAAACGCCGTTGCGGTCGCACAGCGCCATGGCGCCATAGCCCGTGGACGCGGCAATATCCGCCATCAGCTCAGGTTGCGATGCACCCCGGAGAAAGCTGAACGCGCTGCGGGCATGGAGCTCGATGTAGGACATGGATTTACGTCGATATGGATGGTGACATGGATTGCGGCGGCAGGCCGGATCGCTCCCGGTGGAAAGAGTAGGCGCCGCCCAGCACCCAGCCGGTTTTTAGGCGCACCAGGCGGTACATGGCTCCGTTGTCCAGCTCCACGTCCCATTCTTCGCGGCTCCAGTGGGTGGCGTCCCACCAGTTTCCCTCCAGCAGCCAGGGGCCGCGGGCGCTGCGCACCGCGCCCTGTGCCTCGGAGGAGTGGAGATGCGCCGGCCTGCCTTTTTCCAGCGCCACATGCGCGGCCGGCGGAGGGCGGAAGCACAGGTACGGCATGCCGGTGGGGATCGGCGCCGCATGGCTGTCGCCCGCCGCTCCGGGAAGATGCGCCGCTTTTATCGGCGCCGCGCGCTCCTGCCTTTCCGCGCCGGCGCCAAGAAAGGGGCGCATACGAAAAGCGTCCGGGTTTGCGGAGGGGAGGAACTCCGGGATGCCCACCCGGTCCGGCCCCAGCAACGCTTCCAGCCGCGCCAGCGTCTCAGCCAGCTGCTGCGGGTTACGCACACTTCTGTCCAGGAGATCGCCCTGCTTATCCAGGGGCGGCAGCGGCTGGGCCTCCAGCTCCAGGCCAGCAATGGGGGAGTCCGACGTAAATCCTTCCAGGTGCGTGTGAAGCATGCGGAACAGCAGTTCCGTGTCGCAGGTTGGCTCGGGAATCGTAAAGACATGGCGGTAGCATGGCCCCTGATCAAAATGAAGCACCAGCCGCATCCTGCCCGCCACCATCCATGCCGCCGCAAGACGCCCCGCAATCTTCTCCAGCAAGCGCCGCAGCAAAAACAGCAGCGCCTCCAGAGTCTCCACCGCATACTCCAGCTCCTCCTTCTCCGCAAACAACTCCCTGGGCCGCACAAGCTTAAGCGGCCTTACCTCACCGCCCTCGGCCAGCTTCCACAACCGCACCGCCTCCGGCCCCAGCCGCTGGCACGCTTCCTCGCGCGGTAGCGCGCGCAGTTGCCCGATGGTGCGGATTCCCCACAAATCCAGCACAGCCAGGAGCTCCAGCCCCGGTTGCAGCTTAGCAACGGGCAGAGGGGCCAGAAAGGCATCCGCGTCTTCTATCAGGGTGACTCTGTACCCAGCCGGGGGGAGTGATCCAGGCCGGGGATTTCGGGCTGCCACCGCCGCCAGGTCCGGAGTCGCCGCCACGCCGATGCACACACCAAGCCCCACGGACAAGAGCGGGCGCACAGCGCTTTCCATAAAATCGGCCTCCCGCCACTCCCGTTCCGGCGGCAACTCCACCGTTACTACGCCGGGCGCCGTGGACTCCACAAAAGGGGAAAACGCCTCCCCCGCGTGCATCAGGGCCTCCTGCGCCAAGCGCTCATGCACGGGATTGCCAGAGAGCACCAGCAAATTCGGGCAGCGCGCCATGGCCTGCGTCTGGACAAGCCCCGCACTTACACCGGCGGCCCGCGCCGCGGCGTTGCACTCCGCCACCACAGCCTTGCGCTCCTGCCTGTCCACCAGCGCGGCAGCTACCCCCGGACGCAACGGCGAGTGCCGCAGCACCGCCTGCAGGCGGAACTCAGGCACCAGAAGAACGGCAAAGCGCTTCATCCCAACCTCCTTTCCCGCGACGGCGCATAACGTTAACCCTCACACCCGCAAGCAGATCCAACCTGCGCCGCTGCAGCATGTCCAGCGGAAAAGACCCTGCCGTGCCAATCCTCAGCCGCGCATTGCTCACCAGGGCAAACGGCGTAAAAACCAGCATAGCGGCTCCGGACTTCTCCAGCAACAGCTGCAACCGATGCCACACCGCGACAGGAATACGCCGCAGTTCCCCGTCCGGATTCAGCATCAGCAGCAACACCACGAGCGGAAAATTCCCGTCCCGCGCCACATAATCCGCAGCCTGCATCGCCTCCCCCGCATTGCGGCAACGCACCCACAGCAGCCTTTCCACATCGCCCTGCGGCAAAGCCCTCGGCTGAAAGCAGTCACACCCATCCACCAGTGCGGCGCGGTCCCCACGCACATATGTGTGCAGCAGAGCATAGAGCAAGAGAATGGAAGAGATCGTACGTTCCCCCTGCGTTTCAGGAAGCGTAATTTCTGTCACCGCCCCCTGGAAAATCCCAATCCCATCAAGCTCAGGCACTCCCGTGCAGATGCGTTTGTATTCGGAGAGATGACAAACCTCCTCCAGCATTCCACGGAGTTCAAGCACTTTGCCAGATGATAACCATGAGGACTGCATGGTCATAGCATACACCCGCATGAGGGTAATCCTACAAGCATTATTTCCATACCCCCCGTCGCTTTTAATCAAGGAGAGCCTGAACGCAAACTCCTTACCACGCGTGCGCCCTTGCCCCCGCGGCGCGGCGCAGTAACGCTGGTGCAGTTGCTCTCCTGCTTTTACGACGTACAGGAGGGCGCCATTACGGTGGACGGATGAGCTGATGCGCGCAGGCAAGGCCTACGCATCCCTCTATAAAGCGTATGAGGCGAGCGACGCTGTCGGCGCGGAGCGTCTTGCAGGGGTTTGAGAGAGGGGCGTTACAGTTCCTGATAAAGGTCTGCGAGATGTATCTGCACGAATTTTTTCCGGCCCTTCGCCCTGTACTCATGATGTGGATAAAGTCAGCTAAACGACTTTCGAGACAGGGTTTAGGCGTGGCGGTCACTTCAAGGAATCTGCCCTGGCGATCCCCGATGCGGGATGATGTGGCGGAAAATTCCCTTGACCAAAACCCAAGCCTCCCTTAATTCTACTAACTCGATAGAACAACTAGAGAATATCAACCTTCACCCTTCTCCATGAACACCAGGTACCGACCAACCTCATTCTCCAGGCTTCACGCCGCCCTCCCCTGGGCACGGCGCAAGCTTATCCTTACTTCCATCCTTGGCCTGGCTGGTGTGCTCCACGCCACCGTGCTGGTTCCCTCCGCCATGGCGCAGTCAACGACGGCGCCCGCCCCGGCTCCCAGGCCCGCCGCCGGCACGGCTTCGGCACCTGCCTCGCAGCCTACGAGCGGGGAGTTGCAGACGCTCGTCGTTACCGATTCCGCCGTGGTCTCCAACGTGGAGGAGGCGCAGGTGCAGCTCGACAAGATTCCCGGCGGTGCAAGCCTCATCAAGTCGGACTCCTTTCTGCGAGGCAGGGCTTCCGGGCTGGCGGATATTGTGCGAAACTCGCCGGGCGTCATCGTGCAGAACGCTTCGGGACCGGATGCGGCGTCGAATATCTCCATTCGCGGCACCGGCGTCTTTACCGGCGGCCCGTTTGGCAATCAGCCCAAGGGTGTGGATCTGTTTATCAACGGCCTTCCGCTCACCTCTCCCGCGGCGTATCCTTACGAGGTTGTGGAGCCTTTCTTCTACGAATATGTCGAGGTACTCAGAGGTCCCTCAGCTTCCAATCTTGGTGCCCTCCGTCTGGGCGGCGGTATTAATTTCAATCCGGTAACGGGTGAGGACGCATCGTGGATACAGACGCGCAACGAGTTTGGCAGTTACGGCTATCGCAAGAACCAGATCAGCAGCGGGCATCAGTTGGGTAAGACTGACTATTACGCCAGCTACGTGAATGTAAAGACGGACGGCTTCCGCGATAACGCGGCCTCGCTCAGCCACAAAGGTTACATCACGGTGGGCCATCGGTTCGATGAGCGCTTCAAGACGCGGTTCTCCACGTTTTTTGGTGCCAATGATGCGGAGAATCCGCAGCAGTTGACGAATGATCAGGTGGAGGCAGATCCGACGCAGGTGAATCCGCTGACGGTGGCCTCGATTAATCTGTGGCGCCGCGCGACGGGCACTTACGTGATTCAGAATCTTTCGGACTTTAAGCTTGATGAATTCTCTAGTATCTCGCTAGGATTACAATACAAACATCAGAGCGCTGAGTTCCTTACACTGCGCACACCCATAGCCGATAATCAGACCAGCCAAAAGGACGTGACGGGAGATTTTGCCGCAGTGCTTGGCTACGAGCGAGAGGACGAGCTGTTTGGTCGCAAGGCAAACACCAAATTCTCTCTCAGTGCCCAGACTATTCTCTACGGCGGTCGCCAAATCATCGGCCGCAACAACTCGCGCTATAATAAAGAGGTGCTAAGCAGTCAGGATTTCACGGGTGACAATATCGTGTTCTCGGCTAACCACGATCTCGAAGTGGTGCCGCAGTTGTGGCTCAGCCCGGGCATCTCCCTGCTCTACGCCAATCGCGGTTCATCGCTCAACTTCAGGGGTAACCAGAGCGTGGAGCAATCCTTTGTGGATTATGCACCGCGCTTTGGTGTCCGGTACGAGTTTAACCCGGAGAACCAGGTGTTTGCCAATGTGTCGCGAACTGTGGAGTTTGCGCAATCTTCGTCCTACGCGGCGAGTCAGCCCACGGTGGCCAACCGCTTCACCGCACCTTTTTCTCAGCAGGCCAGGAATGGCTACAATGCGCAGACGGCAACGACGCTCGAGCTGGGCGCGCGTGGCAAGGTCGGCATCTTCTCCGGCAGTGTGTCGCTCTACCGCTCGTGGATTGACAACGAGATCCTGACACAGGAGACCAGCCCGGGCTCCAATACGTTTGTGACGACAAATGCCACCCCGACGATACATCAGGGCGTGGAGTTTGGGTTACAGACTACGCTGTGGGAGTTCACCGGCGAGGGGAAGCCGATCAAGGGCGGCAATCCCGATCCCAAAGCGGTTCATGATCCCAAAGATGCCAAGGACGTTGAGCAGCGCGGCCCTGGCCGCACAAGCCGGCTGACGCTGAACAACACGCTGACGTGGTCCGACAACTACTTTGCGGGCGACCCCACCTTCGGCACCAACTCACTGCCGGCCATCCCCCCGGTCAACACCTATGCGGAGCTGCTCTTTGAGCACGAGAGCGGCTTTTACATCGGGCCGAATGTGACCTCCGTGCCCTTTGAGTGGGCGGCAGATTATGCCAACACGGCGTTTGCGAATCCGTACGTGCTGTTTGGCCTGAGGGCCGGCTACAAGGCACCCAGCGGCCGCTGGCAGGTGTACGTCGACGCACGCAACCTCCTGGACGAGAGCTACGTCTCGGTCATCAACGCGACGGCGAGCGCCAGGCTTACGCCGAACCCGGCAGTCTATTGGCCCGGCGAGGGGCGGAGCATCACCGGCGGCTTTGAGGTGAAGTTTTAGGAGCTGCTACCAGCTCTGTCTCGGAACAAACACCCAAAGCATACAACAGGCAGGACTTCGAGCCGGTGCCGGGCAGCGGCACGGGCTCGCTGCCCGGTTCCGGAGTCCATCCCATCTCCTCTTATGAGCAATCCAACCTCTCGTCAGTTGCACTTCAACGTCTTTCTCTTTAATACCGGGCACCACGAGGCCTCGTGGCGTACGGCTTCCGCTCGCCCGGCGGATCGCCTCAACATTGCAGCGGTGGCGGAAATCGCGCAGATAGCTGAGCAGGGCCTGCTGGATGCGGTCTTTGCGGCGGACTTTCAGGGTGGGCGCGCCAGTTGGCTTGAGCCGTTCACGCTCCTCTCCGCGCTGGCCGTCAAAACGCGTCACATCGGGCTTATCGCCACGGTGGATACCACGTACAACGAGCCCTACCACCTGGCGCGCAAGTTTGCCTCGCTGGATCACATCAGCAAGGGGCGCGCGGGCTGGAACATCATTACCGGCGCGGGTAACGGATCCCACAACTATTCCAACCGCGTGCACCCCAGCCACGCCACGCGTTACAAGATAGCCGACGAGTTTGTGGATGTCGTCACCAAGCTCTGGGATAGCTGGGAAGATAGTGCCCTGAATTACGACAAAGCGCGCGGCACCCGCTACGATGACGCCAAGATCCACGAGATTAACCACATCGGCAAGCGCTTCTCCGTAAAAGGGCCGCTGAGTATCGCCCGCCCGCCGCAGGGCCGCCCGCTGCTGGTGCAATCCGGCTCGTCCGAGGACGGGCGCGAGCAGGCGGCCAAGTGGGGCGAGCTCATCTTTACAGCTCAGGGCTCCCTGGCGGAGGCCCAGGCGTTTTATCGCGACGTAAAGGCGCGCGCTCCCCGCTACGGGCGCAATCCCGACGACATCAGGATAGCACCCGGTTTGTGCTTTGTGCTCGGGGGCAGCGACAGGGAAGCGCGGGAGCGCGAGGAAGAGCTGTTCAGCTTTATCGACAAAGACCGCGCCATTGCAAATCTTTCCGATCGCTTTGGCCTGGACCTGACGCGCCACCCGCTGGACGCGCCGCTGAATCTGGACAACGCACGCCCGGCAGTGGAAGTGGATGGCGTGCGCAGCCGACACCAGCTTATTGTGGACCTGGTGCTGCGCGAGAAGCTGTCGCTGCGGCAACTGATCGGTCGCCTGGCGCAGGGGCGCGGGCACTACAGCTTTGTCGGCACGCCGGTGCAACTGGCGGATCTGGCGCAGCAGTGGTTTGAGAACGGCGCGGCGGATGGCTTTAACCTGATGCCGGCTGTCTTCAACCGCGACCTGGAGCTCTTTGTGGATCACGTCGTGCCCATCCTGCAAAAGAGAGGCCTTTTCCGCACTCGCTACGAGGCGACCACGCTGCGCGGCCACCTGGGCCTGGGGCCCGTGCCTAACCGCTATGCGGCGACGGGTCTGCCCGCGTAACCGCATGACGGAGCGAGGCGCTGCGATTTAGCATCACCACACCCCGCCACATTACTTCCGGCCCGCCTTTTCCCCACTGCTTTAACTCACTACTCACTCCTTCCCATCTGACTTATGAGCCGCCACAACTCCACCTCACGCAAGCTCAAGCTCATCGCCTTTCTCGGCTGGACCGGCCACCATGCTGGCTCCTGGCGCCATCCCTCCTCCAACCCCAACGCGGGGCTGGACATCGATCATCACATTGCCGAGGCCCAGGAGGCCGAGCGCGCGCTCTTTGATGCCGTGTTTATCGCTGACGGCGATGGCTGGAAGAGCGGCACCAAGCTGGAGCCGTTTACGCAACTCTCTGCCGTTGCGGTACATACCAGCCACATCGGCCTCATCAACACAGTCGGCACGGTCTACAACGATCCGTACAGCCTGGCACGCTACTTTGCCTCGCTGGACCTTATCAGCGGCGGACGCGCCGGCTGGAACGTCGTCACAGGCGCGCACTCTGCGGCGGAGCAGTTTACGCGCGGCGGGCACCCCAGCCATGCGGACCGGTATGAGGCCGCCAATGAGTTCGTGGAGGTCGTGAAGCAACTGTGGGCAAGCTGGGACGAGGGCGCTTTTGTCGCCGATAAGCAGCGCGGCATCCTTATCGATCCCGCGCGCGTTAACGAAATCAACTTCCGTGGACGCCACTACCAGGTGCGTGGCCCGCTGGATCTGCCGCCGTCGCCCCAGGGCCACACGGTTATCGTGCAGGCGGGATCGTCCGAGCCCGGCAAGGAGCTGGCCGCGCGCACGGCGGAGCTTGTCTTTACTGCGCAGCAGACACTGCCCGCCGCGCAGGAGTTTTACCGCGACCTGAAGGGACGCCTCGCCCGCTACGGCCGCTCCCGCGATGATCTCTTTATCACGCCCGGCTTTGCCCCGCTCATCGGCGAAACGGAAGCGGAGGCGCGCGACCTGGAGCACGAGCTGAACAGCTACGTGGATACCCGTCGTGCACTGGATCTCCTCTCGGAGCGCTTTACCGTCAATCTGAACGATTACCCGATCGACGGCCCTGTACCGCTGGATAAGGCGAAGTCAGCGGACGACTTCGACAACGTGAAGAGCCGGCAGGACGTTGTTCTGGATCCCGCACGGCGCGAAGGCTTTACCATCCGCCAACTTCTCTACCGGGCGAATGGCGGCCACGGGCACGTTACGCATACCGGCACGCCGTTGCAGATTGCGGACTTTATCGACAAGTGGTTCAACAGCAACGCCGTGGACGGCTTTGTGATCGAGCCGCCGCTGCTTCCCCAGCAGTTCCGCCTCTTTGTGGACAAAGTGATACCGGAGCTGCAAAACCGCGGCCTCTTCCGCACGGCGTACGAGGGCACGACGCTGCGCCGCAACCTGGGGCTGCGCGGCACCTTGCCGCTGGCTAAGGCCGCGTAACGGGGGCCCCTTCCTGCAGCAGCTTCTCTGTCTCTTTCCGTTCCTTCCTTTCCAACTCACCACAACATGATCCATGAGCATTTCTCACACACCGCGGCAGTTGCACTTCAACACTTTCCTCTACCTTACCGGCCATCACGATTCTGCGTGGCGCATCGAGGGGAATCATCCGGAGCGACGCATTGATATTGATTATATGGTGGATATCGCGCGCATCTCGGAGCGCGGCCTATTTGATGCGATCTTTGCGGCGGATATCGAGGGCGGCCCATCCAAGTGGCTGGAGCCGTTTACTCTCCTGGCTTACCTGGCGGTCAAGACCAGGCACATTGGCCTGATCGCCACCGTCAACACCACCTACAACGAGCCGTTTCACCTCGCGCGCCGCCTCGCCTCGCTGGATCACATCAGCAAAGGGCGCGCCGGCTGGAACATTGTGACAAGTGGTGCCGAGGGCGCGGTAAACTACAGCAACAAGCGCGTGGCTCCGCACGACGAGCGCTATGACATCGCCGACGAGTACCTGGACGTCGTCACCCAACTCTGGGATAGCTGGGAGGAAGGCGCTGTCATCAACGACAAAGCGGCCGGAATCCGCTACGATGAGAGCAAGATCCACGAGATCAACCACACCGGCAAGTACTACACTGTGCGAGGGCCGCTGAATGTCTCGCGCCCGCCCCAGGGCAGGCCGGTGCTCGTGCAATCCGGCTCGTCAGATCGCGGCAAGGATTATGCCGCGAAGTGGGCCGAAGCCATCTTTACCGCGCAGCATGAGATAAATGAAGCGCGCGAGTTCTACAATGACGTCAACGCGCGCCTTGATAAGTTCGACCGCCCGCCCGGCTCCCTCAAGATCCTGCCCGGCCTCTGCTTTATCCTGGGCCGAACGGAAGCCGAGGCAAACGAGCGCCACGAAGAGCTGGCCTCGCACCTGGATCTCGCCGCCTTTACCGCCAATCTCTCCCGCCGCTTCTCCGTGGATCTGAGCGACTACCCGCTGGATAAGCCGCTGGTTTTGGAGAACCCGAAGCAGGCCGATCAGGTGGATCAGGTGCGCAGCCGGCACCAGTTGGTGCTGGATCTGATCCGCCGGGAGAAGCTGAGCATCCGCCGCCTGGCGGAGCGCCACGCATTGGGTCGCGGCCACGCCAGCTTTGTGGGAAGCGCAACTCAGTTGGCGGATCTGATTGAGGAGTGGTTTGTCAAAGGCGCGGCGGATGGTTTCAACCTGATGCCCGGCGTCTTTCCGCAGGATCTTCAACTCTTTGTCGATTACGTCGTGCCGGAGCTTCAGCGGCGCGGCCTCTTTCGTACCAGCTACGAAGCGCGCTCCGACGGCCGCAACATTACCCTGCGCGAGCGCCTCGGCCTCCGGGCACCAAAGCCGGTCCGCAGCTTTGCCCGCGCTCACGCTCACGGTCCCGGTCAGTCAGCCTCCGCTCCATCCGCGCTGTCCTCTCCCTCCATCTCCTCCTCTGTACCCCGCGAGGCGGCGCCTTCCGTCCTTGCTACCACTCACACCACATGAGCTCCTCCCATCGCCAGGTTCACCTTATCGCTATTCTTGGACGTACCGGGCACCACGCCGGATCGTGGCGTCATCCCGATGCCCCCATCGAGCCGATGATGGATATCGACTGGCAGATAGCCGAGGCGAAACGCGCCGAGGCCGCCCTGCTGGACGCCCTGTTTGTCGCGGAGTTCTACACCGGCAAAAACAGTGCGCTGGATACTTTTTCCCAGCTTGCCGCGATTGCCGCGGAGACTTCGCACATCGGGCTCATCAACACCATCGCCACGGTGTATAACGAGCCGTACCACATCGCCCGCTTCATCGCGTCGCTGGATCACCTGAGCAAAGGACGCGCCGGCTGGAATTTTGTGACTGGCGCAGGCTCCGCGGCGCACCAGTTCTCCCGCGACGGCCACCCCAGCCACGCCGACCGCTATGCGCAGGGCGATGAAGCCGTGGATATCATCAAGCGCCTGTGGGACAGCTGGGAGGATGGTGCCATCCTGCCCGTGCCGGAGCGCAATCTCTACGTGAACCAGGATCGCATCCACCAGATCAACCACACCGGCCAGTTCTACTCTGTGCGCGGTCCGCTGAATCTCGCGCGCCCTCCGCAGGGCCACCCGGTGATTCTGCAATCCGGCTCCTCGGAGACTGGCAAAGAGATGGCGGCCAAGCACGGTGAGGCAGTGTATACCGCGCAGCAGACTCTGGCGGCGGCAAAGGAGTTCTATATTGACCTGAAGGGACGCCTGCCCAAATACGGCCGCAGCCGCGAAGATCTGCTCATTCTCCCGGGTCTTGCTCCGCTTGTTGCCGACACCGAGAAGGAAGCGCTGGAGCTGGAGCACGAGCTGAACCGCTACGTGGATACCCGCAAGGCGCTAAATGCTCTCTCGGAGCGCTTTGAGGTTAACCTGAACGACTACGATCTGGACGATCCGGTGCCGATCGACCGCGCTATATCGGAGGATACCATCGACGGCATCCGCAGCCGCCACGAAGCGGTGCTGAATCCCGCGCGGCGCGGCACGGTCACAATCCGCCAGCTTCTCTACCGCTCCAACGCTGGGCACGGCCACATCTCACTGGCGGGAACTCCGTTGCAGATTGCGGACTTTATCGAGGAGTGGTTTACCTCCGACGCCTGCGACGGCTTTAACCTGCTGCCCCAGGTGGCACCGGGCTCAACGCACGGCTTCTTTGACAAAGTGATACCGGAACTGCAAAACCGCGGCCTCTTCCGCACGGCGTACGAGGGAACCACGCTGCGTGAGAGCTTTGGCTTGAAGCGGCCGCAGAACCGGAATAGCCCCCGGGGCGCGGGCTCCGTCGGCGCCGCCGCTGCTGCGTCATCGGACTCCGCAACGTCACGTTACGCAAATGCAAACTTATGATGAATGTGAAGCCTGTGAAGCATCCTGAGTTCACCACCATCGCCGGAGCAGCGCTCCTGGCGATGGTCTGCGTCCTCACCCTCGCCGGGCTTACCGCCTGCGGCCCCTCGTCCGCCGGCGCGGACGGCGGAGGCGAGAGGCGAACCGTCGCGCCGTCCATCCACGACTACGTCTCCGCCGGCACCGGTAAGCCAGGCGGAACGCTGCGCGTCTCGATTGCGGCGGACGTATCGACGCTGGACCTGCAATCCGCCCTCGCGCTCAGCGGGAGCTGGTTCGGGCGTATCCTGTACGACAACCTCGTGTACCTGGATGACAAGGGCAACATCACGCCGTGGCTGGCAAAGTCCTGGACGATCTCGGCGGATGGCAAAACCTACACCTTTCGCCTGCGCGAGGACGTGACGTTCAGCGACGGGACGCGTTTTGATGCGCAGGCGGTGCTGGACAACTTTACCCGTATCCGCGATCCCGCAACAAAGTCGCCGCTGGCCACGGCCTACATCGAGCCGTATATCGGCGGCAGGGTCATCGACGAGTTCACCTTCGAGGCCACACTGCGCGAGCCGTACAGCCCGTTTCTGTACGTGCTGGCGCAGTCCCCGCTCGGCTTTATCTCGCCCAAAGCCATCAGGGAGCGCCCCAAAACACTTGGCGAAGCGCCCGTCACCACCGGCCCCTATGTAGTGGAGCAGTTTGCACGGCAGCAGAAGATTATCTTTGTACGGCGTACAGACTACAACTGGGCGCCCGACTTCATTCAGCACAAAGGCCCGGCCTATATCGAGAGGATTGAGGTCGATATCATTCCGGAAGCCATCAGCCGCTACGGCTCGCTGGTATCCGGGCAATTCGACATCACCCTCGACGCGCCGCCCCAGAATGCCGCCGGCCTGCGCAGCGATCCCGCCATCACCCTCACCAGCCGTATCCTGCAGGGCAACCCGATGCGGGCACCGGTCATCAACACGCAGCGCGCCCCCTTTGACGATTTACGAATCCGCAAAGCGTATGCCTATGCCATTGACCGCGAAGCGATTACGCAAATGGTCGGGTTCGGGGAATATACGCCGAAGACCGATTTCCTGGCCTCCAACACTCCGTACTACGATCCCTCGTTTAAGGATGTACTCCACTACGACCTGGCGAAGGCCAATGCGCTGCTGGACGAAGCAGGCTGGACGGGGCGCGACGCGGCCGGCTATCGCACAAAAGATGGCAAGCGGCTGACTGCGGAGATTCTGCTGACCCAGAGCGGCGCTCCCAATCTGGTGGTTGTGGAGGTGCAGTCCAGCCTCAAAAAGATAGGTTTCGAGCTCACCATCAGCCAGATGCCCAACGAGCAGCGCCTGGTGCACCGCGACGCCGGCACCTATCAGGTGATGGGCAACTACGCCTGGCACACCAACACCCCGGACGCGCTTTACATCGTGTACCACACCAACCAGATTATCTCCGATAAACTCATCGGCGCCAATCTCTCGCGCCTCAGCGATCCGGAACTGGACGAACTGCTGAGCGCCGCCCGCCGGTCCACCGATCCCGCCGTGCTGAAGGACCTCTACAGCAAGGCGCAGCGCCGCCTGGTGGAGATTGTGCCGAGCGTGCCGCTGTTTGAGAATCACAACATCATCGCGTATCGCAAGCGGCTTAAAGGCGTGATTTACGATACATCCCACAACCGGCCCGTCTTTACCAGCGCATGGCTGGATGAGGAGGGAAGCCTGTGAGCAGAGAACCTGTTCTCGCTGATACGGATACGGAGTCGGAAGTAAGCGCATCCGTATCGCCCGCTGCTGGCGCACATGGCGTGGCTGCGGGCAAAGCAGCGCCGCGGCCATGGGCTGCAGCGCTGCGCCGCTTTGCGTGGCGTCTGCTGGGCGGGCTCGGCGTCCTCTGGGGCGCGGCCACGCTCACCTTCCTGGCGCTTCACCTCACCGGCGGCGATCCCGCGCTTACCATTCTGGGCGGTGAGGACGCCACGCCCAGCCGCGAAGCTTTGGCCCGCGTCCGCGCCGAGTATCATCTGGATCAACCGCTGTGGTACCAGTACACGCTCTACCTCGCTCGCCTTGCGCAGGGGGATCTCGGCGACTCCTACCGGCTGCGCATCCCGGTTACACGGGCCATTGCGCAGCAGATTGGCGCTACGGCGCAGCTTGCCTTCTGGGCCGCCACGGTGGCGGTGCTTCTCTCTATCACCGTGGCGATTCTGACTGCCAGGCAGAGGCCGTGGATCCGTTCGCTCGTCTCCGGCGCGGAGCTGGTGATCTCCTCGATGCCGGGCTTCGTCATCGGCATTATTCTGCTGCTGGTCTTTGCCTTTCAGCTCAAGCTGCTCCCCGCTTCGGGATCGGCGGGGTGGCTGTCCATGGTTCTGCCAACGATCACGCTGGCTCTGCCCATCGCCGCCGTGCTGACACAAGTGCTGCGCCAGGAGCTGGAGGACATCCTGGAGCAGCCCTTCATCCTCACTGCCCGCGCGCGGGGGATGTCCGAGGTGGGAGTACGCCTGCGCCACGCCTTGCGCCACGCGCTTATCCCGCTCGTCACTCTGTCCGGATTCATCGTGGGCAGTCTCCTGGGAGGCGCGGTGATCGCAGAATCCCTTTTCGCAAGGCAAGGCATCGGTCGCCTCATGATCGACGCCACAATGAACAAAGACGTGCCGATTGTGCTTGGCATTACGCTGCTCTCCGCGCTCGTGTATGTGGTCATCAATCTCGTGGTTGATGTGCTCTACACCATCATAGACCCGAGACTGAAGGGAGTGTAAGCGCGGCGGCTGAGGAGAGCGCAGGCAGTGTAAAAACCTGCCTGCGACCGATTCAAAGTCTTATCGAACTTCCTGAAGCTCGGGCAGCTTTCCCGACCTCGCCCCGGCCCCCGCCCGTCGCGCGTGCAGGCGCGGGATGGCGTTGAGGAGCTCACGCGTGTAGGGATGTTGCGCATGGTGGAAGACCTCTCCCACGGGGCCTGACTCCACCACCCGGCCGTCTTTCATCACCAGGACGTGGTCGCTGACGTGGTGGATGACCCCGAGATCGTGCGAGATGAAAAGGCAGGAGAGGCCCAGCCGCGATTTCAGGTCGGCGAGAAGCTGCAGAATCTGTGCCTGCACGGAGACATCCAGGGCGGAAACCGGCTCGTCGCAGACAAGAATTTCCGGCTCGGGAGCAAGCGCCCGCGCAATAGCCACGCGCTGGCGCTGGCCGCCGGAGAGCTCCACGGGGCGGCGCGTGAGATAGCTGTCATCCAGGCGCACCAGGTGAAGCAGCTCCACGGCGCGGCGGCGGCGCGCCACGGCGGTGGTGAGGCCGGCGACCTCAAGGGCCTCGCCCAGAACGCGCTCCACCGTGTAGCGTGGATCAAAGGAAGCCAGCGGATCCTGAAAGATAACCTGCATGCGCCGGCGCTCGGCCCTCTGCTGCGCAGGGCTCAGGGTGGACCAGAGCTTATCGCGAAGCTGCACAAAACCGCTGTCCGGAGCCTCCAGGCCCAGTATCATCCGGATCAGCGTCGTTTTGCCTGAGCCGGACTCGCCGACAATGCCCAGCGTCTGCCCCGCCCGAAGTTGCAGGGTGACGCCCGCGACGGCCGGCCGCGACGTACCGTCCGGGCCGAGGAAAGACTTCGAGAGCCCGCCCGCCTTCAAAAGCACGCGCTCAGCGGTAAAATCTCTGGGCGATGCACCGAGGCTTCTGCTGCCACCGCTTTTGCTGCTGTTGGCGCCATTATTGACTGCAGCCGTTTTGGCTCCCCCATCTAATTCTCCCAGCGAAGCGCCCGCGACATGCACGGCGGCCACCGCAGCCAGCAGGGATTTTGTGTAGGCGTGCTGCGGATCGTGAAGCACCTGTTCCGCCGATCCCTGCTCCACAATTTCGCCGTACCGCATGACAACCACTCGATCCGCAAGACGCGCCACCACGCCGATATCGTGGCTGATGACGAGCATGCCATTGCCGGGCGTGCGAAGGCTCTCCAGCAGATCCAGCACCTGCGCCTGAACGGAGGCGTCCAGCGCGGTGGTGGGTTCGTCGGCGATGAGCAGCTCCGGGCCGCACGCGATGGCGGAGGCGATCAGCGCACGTTGCCGCAAGCCGCCGGAGAGCTGATGGGGATACTGAAGCGCCCGCACCTCCGGCAGCGGAACCCCCGTGGCGCGAAGCAGTTCGATCACCCGGAGCTCCCGCGCCGCACGGGTAAGGGAGCCGTGCAGCTCCAGCGCTTCGCCCACCTCGCGGCCAACAGTGCGGAGGTTATCGAGCGAGCCAAGCGCATCCTGCATCACAAAACCGACGCGCGAGCCGCGAACACGCAGCCAGTCGCGCTCGCGGAACGAGAGCAGATCCTCCCCGGCCAGCCGCAGCCGCTTCGCACGAATCTCCGCGCCGTACCCAGTGGAAGCCGGTGCGCCTGCAAGCCCCACCAGGGTGCGTGCCGTCACACTTTTGCCGGAGCCTGACTCGCCGACAAGCGCCAGGCACTCCCCGCGCCGCAGCGTAAAGGAGATGCCTTTGATCACCGGCAAATCGACCGCCGCCGCGCCGCGCCCGTGCAAGTTCGAGGCGTGGGGGAAGCGGACGAAGAGATCCTGCACCTCTACAAGCGGATCATGCGCGACAGACGGAGCCGGCGGGTGGGTGACGTGTCTGCCGGCAGCCGCGCCGGGCTCAGCCACAGTCAAAGGTTCAGACCAGCTCATACGCGCTTGCCTTCACTGCGTCGCATAATCTCGCGACCTATCGCCGAAATGGAGAGGACCGTGAGCGTGATGGCCACGCCGGGTATCGCGGTAAGCCACCACGCATTGGCCAAGAAATTGCGCCCTACGGAGAGCATGGAGCCCCACTCCGGCGCCGGCGGCGGCGCGCCAAAGCCCAGAAAACTGAGGGCCGCCCCGGCCGCAATCTTTCCGCCAATACCAATAGTGGCCAGGATCAGCACCGGCTTAATGGCGTTCGGCAACACATGCCGCCACACAATAACCAGAGGATGCAGCCCGAGCGTGCGCGCCGCTTCGATGTACTGCGATTGCCGCACCACCAGAGTCTGTGCCCGCACCATGCGTGCATAGCGGGGGATACTCGCCACCCCCACAGCAAAGATGGCATTGGCCATGCCCTGACCGCAAAACGTGATAATCACCAACGCCAGCAGTATGTCGGGAAAAGCCAGCACCACATCCAGCGCGCGCATAATGGCCCCGTCTATCCACCGGCGGCCGAGCCCGGCCAGCAGCCCGATAAGCGCGCCGCCACCCAGCCCAATGAGGGTAGCGCCCAGCCCCATTATCAAAGAGGGCCGCACGCCGTGCACCAGCCGCGCCAGAAGGTCGCGCCCGTTCTCATCCGTACCGAAGGGATGCGCCAGACTCGGCGCGCGGAAGACTTCCCGCGCATTGGTCGCCAGCGGATCCGTCGCGACAAGGAGCTCCGGGGAAATCGCCGCGACAAACAGCAGTGCGACAAAGATGCCCGCCAGAATCACCCCCAGCCGCAGGCTTGCGACAAAGGCTGAAGCACGGAGGCACGCTCCGCCGGACCAACGGATAAGCGAGGGAGGCGCTTCTTTGACTCCATAGGACGAAAACTCCCCCTGGTAAAGGGAGGACGAAGACGAAGCAGCAGAGTGGTTCATGCGATAGAGAAGAAAGTGATAGCGAAAGAGCGACGTGGTAAATCGACCGGCCGGCACCGCTAGCCCGGGCTAGCCGCCCAGCCGAAATTGCACGGGCAGCACACGCGTCCCCCCGGCGCCCGGCGGAAACTTCCAGCGCGAGGCCACCCAGGACTTCGCCGTGGCATCCAGCACCGGGAATCCCGACGATGCGATAACCGTGACACTCGTCACCCGGCCATCCGCATTAAACGCGATGGACAGACGAACCGTCCCCTGCATGTTCTGCTTGCGTGCCTGGAGCGGATACGGAGGTCGCGGGAAACTGCTTCCCCCACTGCGCGCCTGCCCCGCCACGCCAGTGGCCGGCGCATGGGCTGGGCGCTGCGGCTGGGCCAGGGCCATGGGCTGAACCGGTGCATTTCGCGGAGTCGCGTCCGTATCGAGAGGCTTTGGCCTTGGCCTGGGCGCCGGTTTGGGCCTGGGCTTCTCCTGGATGAACTCGGGCTTCTTCTCCGGCAGCGGAGCGGGAGGTGGCTCCGGGGGTTGCTCGGGTTCGGGCTCGGGTTCCGGGGCAGGCTCCGGCGGAGGGGGTTCCGGCGTCGTGACTGGCGGTGGCGGCTCCATGGGAGGCGGCTCGGGCAACGGCAGAGGTGGCGGAGGCTCTGTCACGGGCGGGGGCGTTAACGGCTGGGGTTCCGGAGGCAGCAGCTCCTCCGGAGGGGCCATGGAGAGAACCGGCGGCGGTGGCGTCAGAGGCTCCGGCTCGGGCGTGGGCTGCGGCGGTTTGGGCTCCTCCACCTGGGGCGGGGTGGTGACATCCGCCGGCGGCGCAGGAGGCTCCTCGGGGATTGGCTCCGGCTCGGGTTCGGCGATTATCTCCACCGCAATCACCTCCGGTTCCTCAGGGAGCGGAGGAAGCACCGGATGCGTCTGGAGCAGCGACGTAGCGCCCAACGCCACCAGAGCGCCGTGCACCCCAAACGAGAGAATCACCGCAATAGCCACCGAATAAGACCGAACGTCAGCGGGAGATGCTGGGGAACGTGCAAAACTCATGGCGATGGTGCCGGCGCAGAAGGCGTTGAGGGTGAAGGAGATGGTGGAGAAGAATCAGCAGCGGCAGCCGGAGGAGTGCTCGAGTCCCCCAGAGCGGAGGCGGGTGCCTGGGCCGGCGAGGAAGTCGCTGACTCGGACGGAGCCGGAGGTGCGGAGGCAGCCGATGCCGGAGCGTCCCCCGGGATTGCCGGAGTCCCCGAAGCGGGCGCGGCCGCAGGACTCGCCCCGGACCCCGCGGCGGGGATATGCGTTGAGGAAGAGCCCGACGCCCCCGCCTTGATCTGGATCGCCACCTTGGAGATCCCCGCGTGCCGCACCTGATCCAGGATGCCTACCACGTCGCCGTGGCTGGACTCCTTGTCGCCCGCGATAAAGATGCGAAGATCATCGCCCTTCTCCGCCTTCAGCCGTGCCAGCAGCGCCGGAAGCTCCTCGCGCTTGATGCTGTCCTTGTCCAGGTGCAGCGCGCCCAGCTTGTCCACGGTGATGGTGATCGGCTTCTTCGATTCCTCCGGCGCACCTGAGGGCGCGGCGGCTATCGGCAGATTCACATTCAGCCCGTGCAACTGTATCATGTTCAGACTCACCAGCATAAAGCAGGCAAGCAGGAAGAACATGATGTCGATCAGCGGGATGATCTCGATGCGCGTCTTCTTATGCGGCAGTGGCGAATGCAGCTTCATCCGAGTGCTCCTTCTTGTTGGATTTGTGTGCGTGACCCGCCGCTTGAAGCGATACCGGCACCTGCGCCTGCACTGCTGCGGAAAGCGCCGCCTCCTGCACCACGCCCACCGCAGCCAGGCGATGCGCCGCGCCCTTCAGCAACAGCTCAAGATTAGTGCCGGCCGTCTGCAGATCGAACTGCAAGCGCGCCACCCGCGCCGTAAAGTAATTGAACGGAAGCAGGCACAGAATCGCAATGGTTAGCCCCGCCGCCGTCGCAATCAGCGCCTCCGCGATACCGCCGCTCACCTTCGTGGCTGCCAGTTGCTCATCCCCCACAAAGTGGAACGAGTGCATAATGCCCGTCACCGTACCCAGCAAGCCCAGCAAAGGTGCCAGGGTCACAATCGTATCGATGGCCGTAAGACCCCGGCCCGCCCGCTCGATCTCCGTGCCCGCCGCCACCTGATACGCCCCCTCCAGCGAGGCGTGGTGATGATTCAACCCATGGTAAATGCTCCGCAATACCGGATCCTTCGAGCCCTTGGCGAGCGCCGAGGCCTCCTGCACATTGCCTTGCTCCAGAGCAGCATAGACCGCATCCAGCCGCTTGGCATCCCGCGCCCAGGACTGGACCGTCCACCAGATCACCCGCTCCGCCACCACGCCAACCGCCACTATGGAGGTCAGCAGGATGGGCCACATGATCGGGCCGCCCTTAATAAAGGTATCAATAACAATATTCGTTTCCGCGCCGGAAGGTGCAGCGCTGGCCAGCAGAGTGGATGTAAGGTTCAACATAAGTAAGCAGGGGGTTCCAAGAGGGGTTGGGGAGGGAGATTAAACTGAACGAGCGCGGAAAAATCCGTTGCGCAGCGTCTCGGGAGGAGGAAGCCGCGAAGGGCGCGTGCGCAGAGCGTGAATACCGACAGGGAGACGACCTGCCTCCGGCACATGCCTGGAGGAATGACGGAACAGAAGAGAACGACGCAGTTGCATAGAAATGAGTTGAAGAGAATGAAACAAGAGACTCCACAAAGAAGGGGTGACGGCTGAAATGCTCCCGCGATCACCAACGGATGGGGCAGTTCACTGGGCCAGTACAACCTGGACAAACAGGAGAGGGCATGGACACGAGGGGATCATAGGAGGGAGGAATCGCAGGAACCGCAATGGCGCGCGCAATAAACTATATAGTCACTAGGATTACTATGCTTTTGAAATTTGGTCAATCCCTTTTTTGATCCTGAAGACTGCCGAGTAACCGTCCTAACCGTGCAACCTGTTAATCATAAGCCATATAGCGCTTCATCATGCCCATTGAATCCGCAAGAAAATCTGCAAACATCAGGCTAACTGTGCGAATTGCCCTAAGCCCCTTCTAGCGCAGCGCCGGCCGGGAGTGGAGGCCACGGGGCGAGCCCGTTGAGGTGAAAGCCTGCGATTTCGTCGATGAGGAGGACTTCGGCAAAGCCATCCCGTACGGCCTTAAGGGCTTCCCACGATAAAGGCGACAGTAAGAGAAGAAGTGAAAATGACGTACGCTGCGGGGGACGAGATACGGAAAGGGCCAGTGAAGGCGTTTACTCAACCGGCCACAGATGACAGGGAAATGAATGTCGACAGCCTCTAAGGCACAATAACTTGCAGCGCGTGCTTGTAGACGTGGACGTCGCACGGCAAATGCCCGATCAACTCGCCGTCCACCTCAAAGGGCACGCGCTCATTGCTTTCCACGCGGATGTGTTTGCTTTTGAAGTATTCCACGTCGGAAAACTGCGTGTGCACACCAAAAAGCACACCACGCAAATAGCGGATAATGGCAAGGTAATTGACTTGGTGAAAGACACATACGTCAAGATAACCATCGCTTATATCCGCCTCCGTAAAGAGCGAGAAAGGCCCCGCGTACAGCCGCCCGTTGCCAATAACAACAAAGGAGCCCTCGGTTTGCCCCTTGTCGTGCTTGATGACGAGTTTCGGCGGGGTTTCGGCGGCGACGGCGGTGGCGGTGAGGAGGTAGCTAAGGGGGCCGAGGACGTTCTTTGTCTCAGAGTCGGTGCGCTCGACGATCTGGGCGTCCAGGCCAAAGCCGGCAAGCTGCACGAAGCAGTGGCCGTTGGCGGTGGCAAGGTCTATCTTCTTGACCTTGTGGGCTTTAATGATTTTCCAGGCAGCATTCAGGTCGAAGGGAATGCCCAGTTCCATCGCAAAAACATTGATGGTCCCGGTCGGCAACAGGCCAAGCTTGGCGTTGGAGCCCTCCAGGCCGTTGACGACTTCGTTGATGGTGCCGTCGCCGCCGGCGGCCACAACAATCTCATATCCTTGCTGCACAGCACGTTCCGCAATGGCTTCGGCGTCGCCGGGGCCGCGGGTCAGGCGCAGGGTGGCATCGCGGCCAACGAGTTTACGCACCTGGGCCACGCGGTCCCGCGCCCGCTGGCTGCGCGCGGCGGGGTTCATGATGACGCAGGTGCGTGGAGCCTGGGCGTTTGCCATGGGGATTGAAGCTTAATCCTTGCGGCCCAGCTACATGCGCAGGAAGTTCTGAAGCAGGCTTTTGCCGTGTTGCGTCAGGATGGACTCGGGATGGAACTGGACGCCGTGGATAGGTAACTCCTTGTGGCGCAAGCCCATAATCTCGTTCTCAGCGGTCTCGGCGGTAATTTCCAGGCAATCGGGCAGCGACGAGCGCTCGACGATAAGGCTGTGGTAGCGGGTGGCTTCAAACGGGCTGGGCAGCGTGGTAAAAACGCCGTCGCCGTGATGCAGGACGGGCGATGTCTTACCGTGCATAAGTCGCTCGGCGCGAATGACTTTGCCCCCGAACGAGTGGCCAATGCACTGGTGGCCCAGGCATACGCCCAGCAGCGGCGTTTTGGGGCCGAATTCCAGGATCACCTCGTTGGAAATGCCTGCCTCCAGTGGCGTGCAGGGGCCGGGGGAGATGACGATGTGGCTGGGCTTCCACTGGCGGATGTCATCGAGGGTGAGCTCGTCGTTGCGCTTGACGAGGAGCTCCGCGCCCATCTCGCCAAAGTACTGGACGAGATTGTAGGTGAACGAGTCGTAATTATCGATGACGAGCAGCATAGAGGTGATGTCTGGAATACATTATCGCGCAAATCGTTTCGTGCAAGTGAGGGCCATGCGGGCGGGCTACTCGAAGAGGGCGGCGAGGGCGAGGGCCTTCATGCCGGCTTTGGCCTTGTTGACGCTTTCCTGGTACTCGCCCATAGGCGTCGAGTCCGCGACGAGGCCGCCACCGGCCTGCAGGTAGGCTTTGCCGTCCTTGATGAGGATGGTTCGGATGGCGATGCATGAGTCGAGATTGCCGGAGAAACCGAAGTAACCTACTGCGCCTGCATAACTTCCGCGGCACGTGGGCTCCTGCTCGGCAATAATCTGCATCGCGCGGACCTTGGGCGAGCCGCTGACGGTGCCGGCGGGGAACGTTGCGCGCATGACGTCGAACTGCGAGTAGCCGGGCTTGAGCATGCCCTCCACGTTGGAGACGATATGCATGACGTGCGAGAAGCGCTCGATCTTCATAAAGTCCGTAACGCGAACGGTTTGGAACTTGCACACGCGGCCTACATCGTTGCGGGCCAGGTCAACAAGCATGACGTGCTCGGCGCGCTCTTTGGGGTCGGCCAGCAGTTCGCGGGCCATCGCTTCGTCCTCCACGGGGTTGTCGCGGCGGGGGCGAGTGCCTGCGATGGGGCGGATTTCGACTTTGCCCTCCTCGCACCGCACATGCACCTCGGGGGAGGCGCCGACGAGGGTGACGTCGCCCATGCGGAGGCAGAACATGTAGGGGGACGGGTTGATGAGGCGAAGCGCGCGGTAAAGCTCGATGGGATCGCCGGTATAGGGCACCTCAAAGCGTTGGGAGGGAACGACCTGGAAGATATCGCCGGCTTTGATGTATTCCTGCATCTTTTCGGTCATCTTCACGTATTCCTCGCGCGTCATATTGACGCCGGGCTCGAGATCAGGGATGCCGGGGCGCAGGGCTAACACTTTGGTGCTGAGCGGGTTGTGCACGAGAGCGGTGAGCTCGTTGATTTTGCGCTCGGCTTCGTCGTAGGCGGCGTTGGCGTCGCCATCCACCACGTGGGCGTTGGCGACGACCTTGATGCGGCGCTCGTGGTGGTCGAAGATGAGAAGAGTATCGCTGATAACGAAGACGGCGTCGGGGATGTTCAGGTCGTCGTTCCTGGCGCGCGGCACGGTGGGCTCGAACGACGTAACTGCTTCATACGCAAGGTATCCCACAGCGCCGCCATAGAAGATGGGGAGCTGGCCAAAGGAGATCGGCTTGTAGCGGGACATGAGCTTCTGGAGCTCGCGCAGCGGGTCGCCGTCGAACGTGTAGTTGGCGACCTTGCCGCCCTCGCGCAGGGTGGCCTGCTTGCCGCGGGTGGTGAGAATAATGCTGGGATTGGCCCCGCAAAAGCTGTAGCGCGAGAACCGACCGCCCTGCTCAACACTCTCCAGCAGAAAGGCATGCGACGGCGCGGCTGCCCCGCCCGCTATCTTGAGATAGGCGGAAACGGGCGTGTCGACGTCCGCAAGGATCTCCCGGTACACGGGGATGAGGTTACCCTGCCGGGCGAGTTCGGCGAAAATCTGGCGGGACGGGAAGAGCATGCGTGTTGCGTCGGCGGATTAAGCCTGCCGCGGCTGCAAGGCCGGGCGGGCGATGGAAAAGCTCTCACCTTAGCGGGCGGACGGGCGCGCGCCAATGGGAAACTTGGGTGTGCGGCGCAAAATGTTGCCGGGGCGCCTGGCGAGGGCAGGGGGGCGAAGGAGGCGAAGGGGCGGAGCGGAGGATCTGGCGTTCCCCGGCGCCGCGGACGAGCAGGCGGGAGGCCCTGATACGGGTTTGCGCGGATTCTGTGTATTGTTGCTTTACGAAGGGGGGCGGGCGGGGGCAGGCTATCAGGGCGGCTGATGCCACCTGGTTGGGGTGAGGCACAAGCTGCCTCGGACTGCATCCACCTGTACCTATCTACTTCCTGTTACCGACCGTACACGATTCATTACCATGAGCACATTTACCACGCGAGACGGCACGCAGATCTACTACAAGGACTGGGGTCCCCGCGACGGAAAGCCGGTGACGTTCAGTCACGGCTGGCCGCTGAGCTCCGACGCCTGGGAGGCGCAGATGTTTTTCCTGGCCAGCAAGGGCTACCGCTGTATTGGGCACGACCGCCGCGGTCACGGCCGCAGCAGCCAGCCGTGGGACGGCAACCATATGGATCAGTACGCGGACGACCTGCAGGAGCTGTTTGAGGCGCTGGACCTGAAGGGGGCCGTGATGATCGGCCACTCCACGGGCGGCGGCGAGGTGGCGCGGTACATTGGCCGGCACGGTACGTCGCGCGTGGCCAAGGCGGTGCTGATGGGCGCGGTGCCGCCTATTATGCTGAAGACGGAGGCGAATCCCGGCGGGTTGCCGTTGGAGGTTTTCGACGGGTTTCGCGCGGCGTATCTCAAGGATCGCTCCCAGTTCTTTCTGGATGTGGCAAGCGGGCCGTTTTTTAACTTTAACCGGCCGGGGGCGGAGGTATCCAAGGGGTTGATCCAGAGCTGGTGGATGCAGGGCATGATGTCCGGCCACAAGAATGCGTATGACTGCATCAAGGCGTTCTCCGAGACGGATTTTACGGAGGACCTGAAGAAGATGGATGTGCCGACGCTGATCATCCACGGCGACGACGACCAGATTGTGCCGATTGCGGCCTCCGCGCTGCTTTCCGCCAAGCTGGCGCCGCAGGCGACGCTGAAGATATACCCCGGCGGCTCGCACTCCCTGGGCGATACGAGCAAGGAGCAGCTGAACGCGGATTTGCTGGCGTTTATTGAGTCGTAACCGCACGGCCGGCCGGGCGGTGGCCGCCGTCCTCCGTCCGCCTGGCTTTGCGCAAGCTCCTGTCGCGCTTTAAGTCGCGCGGCAGGAGAGGGCGTGCACGCGGGCGGCTGCCTGGCGTTGCGCGACGTGACGTGGCGCAGCGTTTCATTGCATTGCGTGGATTCTGCTATAGGTCAGAATTTGCTCGCCATGCGGCTATCGCCGTTTAAGCTGCGGTCTCTATGGGTGATCTTCAACAAGCTTCCGCCAGGGGTGGTTTTGTCACCTGGCCGGCGCCGGAGGGCGAGGCGCCTTCCGCCGACTTTACCCTGGCGGTACAGGGCAGGCCCGTATTTGTGTACCAGGCGCGCGTGCGGGAGGAGATTCTCAAGGCGAAGGATACGATCTGGACCCACAAGGAGGATTGCGGGGCGGATATCGCCTCGTTTGCGCTGTTTGATTTTTCCGCGCCGGTGGAGGTGGCGGTGACGGTGCAGGGGACGCGCGCGTTCACGTCGGCCACGGTGCATCCGCTTTCGGCGGGGATCCGGCCGAAGGTGGAGGGTGGCGTTATCCGCTTTACGATGGACCGGCCGCGACCGCTGACAGTGCTGCTGGATGGCGCGGATGATGTTGCGCTGCATTTATTTGCGCGCGTGCCGGAGGCGCCGGGCGATGTGCCTGATCCCAAGGATCCCCACGTGGTGTGGTACGGGCCGGGCGTGCATGAGATCACGACCCTTTCCCTGCGCAGCGGGCAAACGCTGTATCTGGCGGGCGGGGCCATTCTTCGGGCAAAGCTGCGGCCCAACGAGATTGGCATTGTAAGCCCGCGCACCGGGCTGCGCAGCTACGGCACGCCGGTGGTGCTGGTGCAGGGCGGGGAGAACGTGCGGGTGGCCGGGCGAGGCATCATCGATTGCCGGGCGCTGCCGCACGCGGCGCGAGCCACGCTGGTGGCGCGCAACTCCCGCAACGTGCGGTTTGAGGGGATTACGATACGGCACTCCGCCAACTGGCAAGTCATCGTGCAAACGTCGGAAAGCGTTGTGGTGGACGGGCTTAGCGTAATCGGCGGGCGGCTGAATACGGACGGGATCAACACTGTCTCCTCTCACCACGTGCACATTCGCAACTGCTTTGTGCGCAGCCACGACGACTCGCTGGCCGTAAAGGCCATGCAGCCCAAAGCGCCGGCATGGGACATCCGCATCGAGGACTGTGTGATTTGGAATGACTGGGGCTATGCGCTGGGAATCACCTACGAAACGCGCTCCCCCATCTACGACGTGACGTACCGTAACTGCGACATCCTGTGCGTGCGCCACTGGGCGCTGGGCGTTTATGTGGTGGACTCCGAGACGGCCCGCAACATCACGTTCGAGGAGATCCGGGTGGAAGATCTCACCCCGGCCGCCCGCCGCTGGAAGCAGACCCCCATGCTGCTGCGCTTCACCATCGCCAAGGACATGTGGGGCACCGACAAGGAGCCCGGGCACATCCGCAACATTGTGGTGCGCGGCGTAACGCTGGGCGGCACAGCGCCCGCCCCTTCGGAGATTATGGGCAAAGACGCCGAGCATCGGGTAGTCAATGTGCGCCTGGAGAAGCTGAGCTATCTTGGGAAGGCGGCGATGTCCGCGGAGGATATGAAGCTGACGTTAAATGAGTTTACTGAAAACGTGCACTTCGCGTAGAGGAGGAGGGAGGGGGACAGGGGATTGGTTTAACCACGGAGCACACGGAGCACACGGAATTTTCGGAGGGGACGAAAGGGAGAGTGGTCCCTGGAAAAATGGAGGTCACAGCGCCGAAAGCTGAACACAATCGGTTTACTGGAATGAGGATCTGACTCCCCTTAGATCATTTTCAATCGGCGTGTAGACACGGTATCCTCTGGAGCGCCACAGGCGGAGGCTGTTGCGTCCCTGCAGGACGCGATTTCATTCGGACCTCACCCGGGGCTTTCGCGAGTGTGGCGCTTTAGAGGATGTCATGTCTACACTCGCCGAATGCTGTTTGCATCACAAAAAACAGTATTTCCGGCGAGTATAAACAATGCGATTGTATGTATCTATAGGTGGGATTGGGTTAGTGCATTTTGCACGCGCGCAAACGTCTGTATAATTGCGGCGATTCCCGTCGTGGCGGGAGGAGTGATCCAGTTCAGTAGATGATCCATGGTTGATCATTTCCTGTAACTCATTAAGCATGGTTCCGTACCGGGATGCATGAACAAGACGGAACCACTTTTTCCCACTTTCTTTCCACAAATACTACCATCGGCATTTGTGCAGGCTTGCATTCCGGCCGGGTTTGCTCAATGTTTTCCTTCTGTCGCGCGATCCTATTTGCCGATCTCCCCTTCGCTCGCTTCTATGCCCGCCCAATATAACGAATACGTCCTCACCACCTGCCTGGATCAACGCTGGATTTCACCCGAGCAGCATGAGGCCGCCCTGCACTGGCTGGCGGCGCATCCCGGTTACTCCGCCCTCGATCTTCTTCACCAGCAGCAAATCCTTTCCGACGAATACGCCGGCCTGTTGCGCGCTGCCATTCATCAGGCCGAGACGGCGCATCTGGCCGCCGCGGCCGAGAGCCACGTGACGGTCAGCGCCGTGCCTGCGGAGCACCCGCCCCGCCCCAGCGGTCCGCCCCCGGTTCCCGTGCACAATGGCAAGGGCCACGTACCGCCGCCGCAAAGCCAGCGCATCATGATGGCCCAGCATGCGGCACAGGCGCAGGCGCAGCCCCGCGTCGTCTCCGCTTCCCCCGCCCCTACGCCGCGCGTGGTTTCCGCCACGCCTGTCGCCGCGCAGCCTGCCGTGGCCGCTCAGCCCCGCGTGGCCGCCGGCCCGCCGCCGATGCCGGCCTCAGCCGCGCCCACCGTCGTCGCCGCGGCGCCAGCCGCCCATGTGTTTGAGGCGCCCGTGGCCAGCTCCGCCTCCGCCCAGCCGGGCGGCGCGTACATGGAGGGTTACTCGCACTGTCACGACTTTCTCCGCTACGCCAAAAGCGCCGGCGCTTCGGACATCCACATCGGTGTGGGCGCGCCGCCGCTGATGCGCCATAACGGCATCCTCCGGCCCTTCTGGGGAGGCACGCCCAACCTGCGGGCGGATCAGACCGAGGCGATCATCCAGTCCTTCCTCACGCCCGAGCAGTGGGCGCAGTTTCTGGAGCAAAAGTACCTGGAAATCTCCTACCAGTGCGAGCTGGGCCGCTTCCGTACCAGCGTCGTGCGCCAGCGTAAAGGCTTTGACGTCGTCTTCCGCATTGTGGAGACGCGCGTGCGCACGATGGACGAGCTGGGGCTGCCCCCTTCGCTCAAGGTGCTGACGCAGTATCACAATGGCCTGGTGCTTATCACCGGCCCGGTCGGCAGCGGTAAATCCACCACTATGGCCAGTATGGTGGAGGAGGTGAACCGCACGCGTCACGACCACATTATTACGCTGGAGGACCCGATCGAGTACGTGTTTGAGCCGAAAGGCTGCCAGATCTCCCAGCGCGAAGTGCACTCGCACACCATGTCATTCGCCAACGCCCTGCGCGGCGCCCTTCGTCAGGATCCGGACGTCATCATGGTGGGTGAAATGCGCGACCTTGAGACGATCTCCCTCGCCATCACCGCGTCCGAAACGGGCCACCTGGTGCTGGGCACCCTGCACACCGGCAACGCCGCCCGTACGCTGGATCGCGTGCTGGACGCCTTTCCCGTGGAGCAGCAGGACCAGATCCGCACGATGGTGGCGGAGTCGCTGCGCGGCATTGTCTCCCAGCAGCTGGTGCCCCGCGTGGACGGCCAGGGCCGGGCGCTGGCGCTGGAGATCATGCTCAACACGCCGGCGGTGGCCAACCTTATCCGCGAGGCCCGCACGTTCATGCTCCCGGGCATTATGCAGGTGGGCAAGAAGGCCGGCATGCGCCTGATGGACGACTCGCTGCTGGACCTCGTCAACCGCGGCATCGTCTCTAAAGACGAAGCGCGCGACCGCGCCGAAAACAAGGCGCACTTTCGCTAAAGCACGGCACTGCAATGATTTAGCGTCGCGACCAAGCCCGCCCGCACGTACAGCCGCACCACATCTCCTCCTTTCTCTCCCCACGATCCCCGCCCCCCCATGGCCAACAAGATTGACGCATTCTTTGAGACTCTGATTGCCCACAAGGCATCCGACCTTCACCTGCAGGAGGGCCAGCCGCCCAAAATGCGCGTGCACGGCGATATGACGCCCATGCGCCCGGAGCCGCTCACCAACGCCGAGATGGAGCAGCTGCTGAGCGAAATCGCCGGCCCCGACCGCTGGGCCAGCTTCCTTAAGCGGGGCGACTTTGACTTTGCGTACGAGATGAACGAGGACGCCCGCTTTCGCTGCAACTACATGAAGCAGCTGCACGGCTACGGCGCCGTCTTCCGTCTCATCCCCACGCGCATCATGTCCATCGACCAACTGGGTGTGCCCCCGGTCATCAAGCAATTTGCGCACCTTACCGGCGGGCTTGTGCTGGTAACGGGGCCCACGGGCTCCGGCAAATCCACCACGCTGGCGGCCATTATCGACTACATCAACTCCGGCTTCTCCAAGCACATTGTTACGATTGAGGAGCCGATCGAGTTTGTGCACCAGAACAAATGCAGCATCATCACCCAGCGCGAGGTGCCGGACGACGCGACAAGCTTCAGCACCGCCCTGCGCAGCGCCCTTCGCCAGGACGCCGACGTGGTGCTGGTGGGCGAAATGCGCGACCTGGAAACGATAGCGCTGGCCCTGACGGCGGCGGAAACCGGCATGCTCGTCTTCGGCACGCTGCACACCAACAACGCGCGCAAAACCGTGGACCGCATGATCGACGTGTTCCCCAGCGATCAACAGCCGCAGGTGCGCACCATGCTCTCCAGCTCCCTGCGCGGCATCGTCGCCCAGCTGCTGCTTAAGCGCGCCGACGGCAAAGGCCGCCTCGCCGTCAACGAGATCCTCATCGCCAACAGCGCCGTCAGCGCCATCATCCGCGAGGGCGCCCCGGAAAAGCTAACCGACGTCCTCATCTCCGGCCGCGCCGAAGGCATGCAGTTTATGGACGACGCCATCATGAACTTCTACAAACAAAAGCTCATCACCGGCAACGAAGCCTACATGAAAGCCATCGACAAAGGCCGCTTCGCCCAGTTTGTCGAGGCGAAGTAAGGGGGATTGCGGAGGCAGATCCAGAGGGCAGAGGGGATTATCTCGCTCTAAGGGGGAAATAAGCCGCTAAGTGGGGATAATGGGGGGAAGTTAAAATAAACGTACGATTACTTCCATTTAAAACCGGCCGACTCCGGCGGCGCCTCGCTGCCTGGCATGCCGATGCTGGCCTGCCGGACAACAAGATGGCAACCCCGCGCAAAACGGCTCGCACGCGCCGTCGCCATCTCCACCCGCCAGACAACACCAGGCATTACAGGCATACCTGTACTACGCCGGATGGGGCGGAATATTAAAAGCTAATTTTGGTAACGGCCGGGAGGGGGAGGGGATCGGGCGAGTGTTTAACCACGAAACACACGAAATTGCCTCCACTCCCCCTTTCGTCCCCTCCGAAAGAGTGGGTTGATGGATTGTGCTCCCCCATTCCCCCCTTGGCGGCTTTGTCCCCCTTCGCGTGATAAACCGCATTCTCCGAATCCTGCCTGCAGAAATTATCACGCTAAGGGGGACGAAGCCGCTAAGGGGGAAAATTCCGCCTACTCCCCCCCTTTCGTCCCCTCCGAAGTTCGTGGTTAAACACTCCCCGCTGTTTCCCCGCCGGTTCCACTACACCACCGCCTTGGTAAACTGCTTGAGGAAGCGCACGTCGCACTCCGTAAAGTGGCGAAGGTCGGGGACCTCGTGCAGGAGCATGGCGACGCGTTCGAGGCCGAAGCCGAAGGCCCAGCCGGTGTAGATGTCCGGGTCGTAGCCGACGGCGCGCAGGACGTTGGGGTCCACCATGCCGCAGCCGCAGATTTCCAGCCACTCCTTGCCTTTGATGCGTGTGCCGGGGCGGGCGCAGTCCACCTCAAAGCTGGGCTCCGTAAAGGGGAAGAAGTGGGGGCGGAAGCGGAAGATGAGGTCGCGGCCGAGGAGCTCGCGGAAGAAAAACTCCAGTGTGCCCTTCAGGTGCGCCAGCGACAGATCCTTATCCACCGCAAGGCCTTCCATCTGGCTAAACGACATCAGGTGCGTCGCGTCGATTTCGTCGCGGCGGTAGCAGCGGCCGGGCGCCACAATGCGCAGGGGCGGCTCCTGCTTCTCCATGGTGCGCGCCTGCACGGGGCTGGTGTGGCTGCGCAGGAGGAGGCGGCCTTTGCCGTGCTCGCCGGGGGCTTCGCCGCGGATAAAGAAGGTGTCCGCCTCATTGCGCGCCGGGTGCTCCGGCGGGGTGTTCAGCGCGTCAAAGTTGTAGAACTCAAACTCGATGTCCGGGCCGTCCGCAATGGCAAAGCCCATGCGGCGGAAGATATCGATCGCCCGATCGCGCGCCTGCAGCACAGGGTGGAGCGAGCCGTACGGCGCAGTCCGGCCGGGCAGCGTGGTATCCACGGCGGGACCGGCGGCGGCGGCGGAGTCGGCAAATGCGTTCTTGCGCGTCTCAAACGCGGCGGCCAGCCTGCCTTTGCCTTCATTCACCAGCTTGCCGATGACGGGGCGCAGCTCCTTCGGCACGTCCTTCATGCCCTCCAGCAGCGCGGTAATGCTGCCGTTGCGGCCCAGATATTGCACGCGCACAGCTTCGAGCGCGGCGG
Source organism: Verrucomicrobia bacterium LW23 (assembly GCA_003054695.1). Taxonomy (GTDB): domain Bacteria; phylum Verrucomicrobiota; class Verrucomicrobiia; order Methylacidiphilales; family UBA1321; genus LW23. Next base: position 408,985 of record QAZA01000050.1, on the reverse strand, counting down.
CGTCGCCCGCGGCCTCCACGGCGGCGAGGGCTTCGGTAAGGAGTTGAGAGTAAGCTTCTTGCATGAAGGGGAGGGGGGAAATGGGAACGCGCGCCAGGATATCCGATCCGACCTCGGACGCACCTCGCGCGGAACGGTCATCTTGTCGCGAGGGTGGCGGAGGCGCAAGGCAAAATGTTGCCGGCTATGGCAGCGGGGTAAGACTAATGGCGGTGCAGAAAAGAGGATTGTTCAACCACAGAGCACACGAAGCACACGGAAACTACAGAGGGGACGAAAGGAGTGCTCGTTTGCTGGATCAGAAAATACACATCATTAACTTTCCTCCCGCCACCTCCGTTTCCCCCCTTTGTGTCTTCGTGACTTTGTGGTGAAAAATCCCCTTTGCCCTCTCAGTTGACATCGGAACAGGGGATTATTTAACCACAAAGTCACGAAGACACAAAGGGGCGGAACGGACCTTGGCTAACGATAGCTAATACTGACTCGGGACAGTAGAGCTATTGATCCAAATTTTGCTCAAAATAAGGGCGCATTCGCCATGTTAACAGCCCGCAAAGCGCCGCATCGGGCCTGTTCCCAAAAGCGCCATCAAGAATAAGCTGTATCAGAGCTGTTTCCTCCGCCAATCCCCTTGTAAGTCAGGGGGAAATGCGGCATTGTGGTGGAGTAATGCCTTCTCTCAAAGATATCGCGGCCGCTGTTGGCGTATCGCACACGCTTGTCTCCCGGGTGCTGAACAACAGGATGGGCACGACGCGAGTGGGGGAGAAGACGCGCGAGGCGATTTTGCAGCGGGCGCGGGAGATGGATTACCGGCCCAACCCGCTGGCCATCGCCCTCAAGCGCGGCCGCAAGGGCGTGGTGGGCGTATTTATCCACCAGGTAGGCGTGGCGGGCAGCGATCTCAGCGTGCAGTTTCTGGAGAGCGCCAGCGCGGCCCTGGCCAAGGCGCGGCTGAATTTATGGTTGCAGTTTTTTGGTACGGATACCGAGTTCCTTGCCGCTTGTAATCAACGGCTTACGCGCAGCCTGGACGCGTTGATCGTCGCCGGCCTGCCGCATCCGGAGCTGGCCGAATCCCTGCAAAACCTGGAGCAGCACGGCTTGCACATCGTTTGCTCGTCCGACGGCGACTACATGCCCCCGGGGATTATCAACATCACGTGCGATCAGACCGGACAGACCTACCTGACCACACGGCACCTGCTGGACGTGGGCTGCAGGCGCATTGCACACATTCTCTCCATCCCGGCGCGTTGCGACGGCTACATGCGTGCGCATGCCGAGGTGGGCGTGCCGGTGGATGAGCGCCTGATCGTCCCCAACCGCATGTTTACGGCAGAGGCCGGTTACGACGCGATGGGGCAACTGCTGGATTCCGGCGCCCGGTTCGACGCCGTCAACGCACAGTCCGACGCCCAGGCGGCCGGCGCCATGCGGTGCCTGGTGGATCGCGGCGTGCCGATTGCGCAATGGCCCAAATTTACCGGAGTCGACGACTCGCCGATCGCCCGGCATTACTGTCAGGTGCCGCTTACCAGCACCAGCAGCGGCCGTACCCGCTGCGCCGCCCTGGCCGTGGAGGCGGTGCTGAACAAGCTGGAGGGCCTCCCGACGGAGAGCATCAAGGTCATGCCCACGCTGGTCGTCCGCGAGTCCACCGTGCCCGGCGCCGGTGCCGGCGTTGGCCTGGCGCAGAATGCAGCAACGGGCGTGCCGCCAGTCATCGCGACGCCGGTGCCCGCGCCCGCTGTCACGGCCGAGCCGATTTCTATCGCCGCGCCTGCTCCGGTTGCTGCGCAGTCGGGGGCCCCCGCCTCCTCCAAAGGCGCCGCGTCGCGCCCGCGCGTCAAGTCGGCTTCCGCAGCCTGATACAGGACGGGGGCCAGAGCGAGAGCACCGCTACACCGCTGCCGCAGCCACGGGCACCTCTATCCCCATGCGGGCAAACTGCTCGCGAGGGGCGTCCAGGCGGATGAGTTCCTCGGCGATCAGGGCGGTAAAGCGCGCTTCCAGCTCGGCGTCCTGGATCGGGGCGGATTGCTCGGGGTCGGCCTGCACGTCGTAAAGGAGAGTAGGGAGGTTGCGGCCCCAGCCACTGCCGGCCATGCGCAGCAGCGGGCAGCCTTTGGTAAAGGAGAAGGGCTGGGCCAGCGCGGTGGTGTCGTGGGCTAGCTCCGCCGGGGTAAACCGGTTGCGCATGTGCGTGGGCATCAGGCCGTACTCGAACAGCGGCTGGTTGTCGGGTGTGGCGTTGCCGCGCATGTAGACGTAGCGGCCGTCCGTAATGTTGATTTGCGCTCCAAACATGCCAAATAGCGCGTAGTCGCGCACCGGGGTGTCCTCGGCGATGACGGCGGCCAGGTCGTGGCCGGTCATGTCGGGTGTGGGCGCCAGGCCAAAGAAGCCGAGGACGGTGGGCGCCAGGTCGATCGACGGTTGCACCAGGGCGCGGCGGCGCGTGCCGGCGGCGGCGGGGCAGCGCGGATCCCACACAAAGAAGGGGGTGTGCGCGATCTCCTGGTAAAAGTGCGTCCAGCATTTGGCCCATTTGCCTTGCTCTCCCAGCAGAAAGCCGTGGTCGGTCCACACAATCAGCATGGTGTCCTTCCACATATCCAGCTCGTCAAACAGATCCAGGATTTGCCCCATGCGCGAGTCGCAGGCGCTGAGAAGCGAGGCGTACTCGTAGCGGCAGTGCTCCACGGCCTCCTTGCTCTCCCGCACCGGGCGGTAGACGGGCCAGTCGGCGGCGTCGCCTTTGTAGGTGTCGTAGTGCTCGGCGTAGAGCTTCTTGTGCTCGGGCAGGGAGGTAAAGGGCTCGTGCGGGTCAAACGTCTCGATCTGCACAAACCATTGCCCCTGGGCGTTGCGGTTGCTGCGGATAAAATCGATGCCATTGCGGAACGTCTGGTACATGGGAAACAGCTCCGGGCTCTCCGTCACGGCGCGGTTCACCTGGTCCTGCATCCGCATCTCGTTGTAGTAATTCTCGTCCTTAAACTCTGTGGGCGGCGGCACCGGTTTGTCGACGCGGCCGATCCACGGGTCGCCCTCCTGGCCGCGGGAGAAATCCCACGTGCTGTAGCGCGTGTGGTAGGTCGCGCCGCCGTCCTCAAAGTAGTGGTAGTGATCCGTCGAAAAATGGGTGTGGATCCCCGCCTTTTTCAGCATCTGCGGCATCGAGTCGTCAAACGGCTCCAGCGGCGACCAGGAGCGGTGCAGGAAATTGGGGCGGCCGGTGTGCAAGTCGCGCCGGGCGGGCATGCAGGGCATGGAGCAGACGTAGCTGTTCTCAAAAGTGGTGGCGCGGCGGGCCAGGCGCTGGAAGTGGGGCGTATGCGTCCAGGTGCAGCCGTAAGGTTGCAGCATGCGCCGGTTGAGGCTGTCGAACATAACCATGACGACGTTCATGCACCTAAAATGGCGAAAATTGTTCTTGAGAGGCAAGAAATTTATTCATAAAACAGCAATTCATTAGCAAAATGTCCGAACGAGCCAACTCACCCGATCCATTCCAGTAGCGACACTAACCGAAACCGACCCGTTCCGGACTGTCGTCCGCAAGCGACGCCCCCTCCAAGCCCGCCTTCCAGGCCCGCCTCACCGACGGCGCCGAATCTCTGCGCGCCCGCCACGCGCAGCATGCCCCTACGGCAACGACGCCGCCGCCCGACCGAGCATGGCGATGTACTCCGCCTGCTCCGTGCGGCGGGAGAAGTGGAAGCCCTCCGCCAGGGCCAGCACGCCGAGGAAGGCGCCGGAGCCTCGCGAAAAGACGGCGGCGGCGCATCGGCGTACACCGTTGCTGTTAAAGAAGATATCCGCCGTGGCGCGATCGCGGCGGCACTCCGCCAGCATGGCAGCGGTGGCGCCTTCCGGCACCGATTCCACGCGGCCGTTCGCCACAAAAACGCGCAGGCTGGGGGCGGGCGCCGGCGCCTGCGGGGCAAAGGCGTAGCCGAGGCGCAACACCGCCTCAAACTCGCCGCTCCACATGCGGGTAAAGCCGGGGCGCACCTTTACGCACAGCTCCGTATCGGGGTTGGCCTGTTGCTCCAGGCGAAGGCCGTCCAGCGCGGGCTCGTACCACTCGGTGGTGCAACCCGTGGCATTGCACAGGGCGGCGAGAGCCTGGGCTACGGCGGCGCGCATCAGGGTGCGCTCATCGGCCAGCGGGTGCAGCGCCCACAGGGGCTCGTAGCGTTTGTCCTGCGTTTTGCGCACAATGCCAATCTTTTGCAGCGTGGCCAGAAAGCGAAAGACCGACGCCTTGGGCAACGCCAGACGTATCGCCAGCGAATCCAGCGACTGCGGCGCCTCCTGGCACAACGCCGCCAGCACCGCCAGGCCGCGATTAAGCGCCGGGGCCGTGGTGGTGGCCGTGGCCAGCTGGCGAACGTCCGGTGTCACATTCAGCGAGTGGATTGGGTCGATAGGGTGGACACTGGCGGGAGTCATTACAGTCCTCAGGAAGAAAGGCGCGCTGTGGCGAGGGCAGGGGGCAGGGCGGGGATGGGACAGGGCGGGCAGGGGTGTTTCATCGGCGAAAGGCGCGCTGTCAAAATCATGCTGCTAATAAATCAGAATCTGCCTGTAAAATGCTGGTCAGGCAAGCCACAGCTTCGCTATTTTTGCTACACCACGTGCGGCTAATGGCCGCAGAGGGAGAGCACGCATCACACCTCCGGCCGCTTCGCCAGGCGCTGTGCGACTGTCGGCGAGGAGCCGGCGACAGCGCTGAATTTTGATCATGCAACCTCCATTCACCTCAGTGAAAAAATTTGCGTTCGGAACGCTCACGCGCATAGTAATAGGCACCCGACCATGATGAAGCGAAACGTATTCCATTTTACCGCCGTTGTTGCCGTTGGCGCCCTTCTCTCCTTGGGCTGCCCGCACGCCACCGCCGAAGAAGCGCCGAAAGCCAAGCCCGCAGAAGCGAAGGCCAAGGACAAGGATAAGGAAAAGATCCAGTACACCCCCGAACCCGTCGCGCCGCTGACGGAGAACGACGTCCCGCTTCTGGAAAAGATTAACCGCGAGACCACCAAGATCGCCCAGGCCGTCGTTCCCAGCGTGGTCAGCATTACCACCAGCAAAAACGTAGCGCCCGGCATCGCCGGCGACGACGACGCGCCCGCGCTACCCCCCGGCCGCCGCCCCCGCCCCAACCAGCCGGCCCCCTCTCCCATCCCGCGCGATAACTCGCTGGGCTCCGGCGTTATCGTCAGCCGCGAGGGCCACATTGTGACGAACAACCACGTGGTAAAGGATGCGGATGAGATTACCGTGCAAACTTTTGATAACAAAAAGTACAAGGCCAAGCTCATTGGCATCGACGAAATGGGCGACCTCGCGGTGCTCAAAATTGACGGCGAAAACCTGCAGGCGCTCGCCATCGGCGACTCCAGCAAGGTGCAGGTGGGCGAGTTCGTCATGGCCATCGGCAATCCGTTCGGCATCTTCTCGGAGAGCGTGACGACCGGTATCGTCAGCGCCAAGGGCCGCAACCCGCAGTTTACGCGCGGCAGCTACGAGGACTTTCTGCAGACGACCGCGGCGATTAACCCCGGTAACTCCGGCGGCGCCCTGGTGAACAGCCGCGGCGAGCTCATCGGCATCAACACCGCCATCGCCTCCATGAGCCGCGGCTTTCAGGGCCTCGGCTTCGCCATCCCCAGCAACCTGGCCCGGTTTACGCTGGAGAGCCTCATCCGCCACGGCAAAGTCGTGCGCGGCTTCCTGGGCGTCGACATCCAGGACGTCAAGCCCGAGCTGCGCGAAGCCTTTGGCCTGCCGAGCGAGGAAGGCGCCCTCATCACCGACGTGACCAAAGGCGGCCCTGCCGACAAGGGCGGCGTGGAGCGCGGCGACGTGATTGTGGAGTTTGACGGCCAGAAGGTAAAGACCACCTCCGAGCTGCGCCTGCTGGTCTCGCTAACCAACATCGGCAAGGAAGTTAAGGTAACGGTTATCCGTAACCGCAAGCCCCACACGCTTACCATGACGATCACCGAGCGCCCCGGCAGCCTGGCCGGCGGCTCCACCCCCGGCGGCGCCACCGACGAGGACACGGGTAACCTGAAAAACGCGCTGGCCGGCATCAAGGTGCAAAACATCGACGACGCCACACGCGGCCGCCTGAAGCTCAGCGCCGACCTGAAAGGCGTTGTCATCGCGTCCATCGAGCCCGGCTCCATCGCCGAGGCCAAGGGCCTCCGCAAGGACGACGTGATTGAGGCGATCCGCCCCAGCAGCTCCGTCGTGCCGCTCGACAAGACGATCCCCACCGACGTGCGCCGCTTTATCGAGATGGCCCGCGAGCTGAAAGAAGATCAGAGCGTACTGCTGGTCGTCCGCCGCGCCGGCTCCACGGTGCTGATTGTACTGCCCGCGTTCAAGAAGGATAAGGAATCCAAGTAACGCAAGCGGCTTAAGCGCAAGATGTTACAAAGCGCGACGACGGAGATGTGCTAACCGCCGTCGCGCCACATCCATCATCAGAAGGGAACCCGTGGCGAAAATTCCAGCCGAACTTGCGGAGGGACAAACGTGGCGCATCGGCGTGATTGCCGATACGCATAACCGCTGGCAACCGGCCATCGCCACGCTTTTTGCGGACGTTAACGAGATCTGGCACCTGGGCGACGTATGCCAGGAACGCGTGCTGGACGAGCTGCGCTGCCTGAGCGACCGGGTGATCTGCGTGCTTGGCAATAACGACTACCTCATAGATTACCCGTTGACGCGCAAGGAGATGCGCTTTGGTGAAAGCTTTTACCTCATCCACATACCGCCCGGCCGGCTGATGGAGCGGACCGACTGGCTGCTGCACGGCCACACCCATCACCCCCGCAACGAGGTGCTGGCCGGCGTGCGCTGGTTTAACCCGGGCAGCGCTGGCCAAAGCCGCGGCTCGCCCCTGAGCGTGGGATTTCTCACAAAAGTGGGCAGCGCGCCCTTTCGCGCGGAGGTGGTTAGGGTGTAGATTACGGGCTGCGCACGTTGCGTTGTAGCAGCCGCACGGTTGACAAACCACTCTCACTATTTCCTTCGCCATGTCTTTTGACCTCGTCTGCCCCTATCCGCCGCAAGGTGATCAGCCCCAGGCCATTGCGAAGCTTACGGAGCGGCTGGACGCAGGCGAAAAGCACAACGTTTTGCTCGGCGTTACCGGCTCCGGTAAAACGTTTTCCATCGCGAATGTCATCGCGAATGTCAACCGCCCTGCTCTGGTTTTCTCGCACAACAAGACGCTGGCGGCGCAGTTGTACAGCGAGCTCAAGCAGTTCTTCCCCAACAATGCGGTGGAGTACTTTGTATCGTACTTCGACTATTATCAGCCCGAGGCCTATATCCCCCGAAGCGATACGTATATTGAAAAAGATTCCTCTGTTAACGAGGAAATTGAGCGACTTCGCCTGGCTGCAACGTCTTCCCTGTTATCGCGGCGCGATGTTATTGTTGTGGCCAGCGTCTCCTGCATCTACGGCCTCGGTTCGCCGGAAGATTACAAGAACATGGTGTGCTCGCTGGGAGTCGGCCAGTTCATCACGCGCGATCAGCTGCTGGGGCAGCTTGTGGAGATGCAGTACACCCGCAATGATATTGCACTAACGCGCGGCAATTTCCGCGTGCGCGGCGATGTGGTGGAGCTGTGCCCCGGCTATACCGAGGACGCCCTGCGCATCGAATTCTTTGGCGACGAGATCGATCGCATTACCCGCTTTGACCCCCTCACGGGCGAGAACCTCGAGGAGCTCTCCCGCTATATCATCTTCCCCGCCAAGCACTTCGTCACGCCGCACGAGAAACTGCGCCGCGCTTTGGTAACCATCCGCGAGGAACTCAACGGCCGGCTGCCGGAGCTGGAAAAGCAAGGCAAACTCCTGGAAGCACAGCGACTGAAAATGCGCACCGAATACGACCTGGAGATGATGGAAGAGATGGGCTTTTGCAATGGCATTGAGAATTACAGTCGCCACCTGGCCATGCGCGAGCCCGGAAGCCGTCCCTACACACTGCTCGATTTCTTTCCCGACGACTACATCTGCATTATTGACGAAAGCCACGCGACGATTCCTCAGATCGGCGCTATGTATGAAGGCGATCGCAACCGCAAAACAACCTTGGTGGAACATGGTTTCCGTCTGCCATCTGCTCTGGATAATCGTCCGCTCAAGTTCGATGAGTGGGAGCAGGTAACGGGCCAGCGCATTTATGTCTCCGCTACACCCGGCCCCTATGAGCTTAAGGCAATCGGCGCTTATGGAGAGAATGCGGACCGTAGTGGAGTAGCCGAACAGATCATCCGCCCCACGGGCCTGGTTGATCCGCAAATTGTCATTAAACCGCTGACCGGACAGATAGACGACCTGATCGAGCAGGCGCGGCAGCGCGTCGAGAAGGGAGAGCGCGTTTTGGTGACGACACTGACCAAACGCACGGCCGAAGATCTGGCGGAGTATCTGAAGGACCTGAATATAAAGGTTCGCTACCTCCATAGCGAGGTAGATACGATTGAACGTGTGGAGATATTGCGAAGCCTGCGCCTGGGCGAGGTCGACGTGCTTGTCGGCATCAATCTGTTGCGCGAGGGCCTGGATTTGCCGGAAGTCTCGCTGGTGGCGATACTTGACGCGGATAAGGAAGGCTTTCTGCGCAGCGATACTTCGCTGATCCAGACGGCCGGCCGCGCTGCGCGCCACGTCAACGGCTTGGTCATTCTCTATGCGGACTCGATCACCGGATCGATGAAGCGCCTTCTTGATATCTCTGAGTACCGCCGGAGCAAACAGCTGGCTTACAACAAGTTGCACGGCATCACCCCGCGCAGCGCCCAGCGCGCCGTGCAGGAAAGTCTCGCCACCGTCCTCAAAGGACGTGAGGTCGAGGCGTCGGTCGTCCGCGAGACAGGCGAGGATATGGACGTGCTGGCGGTGCTGCAGGAGCTGGAGACAGAAATGCTGCAAGCCTCTGAGCGCCTGGACTTTGAGCGCGCCGCGCTGCTGCGCGACCAGATGATTGAGCTGAAGGACCGCGCCGGCATCGCCAAGATGGACCCGGCCTCGCGCCCCGCCAAGCCCCTCAGCTACGGCAAGCACAAAAGCAGCAAGTCGCCCGTCTCCGGCGTCTCCTCCTCCGCCAACCTGGGCGTGCGCGGCCTTGGCGCCAAGGGGGGCGGCGGCGCCAAGGGCAAAAAGCGATCGTTCGGCGCGGTGGATAAGTCGTACTGAGTAAGGCCAAATAACTGTGCGAATTGGTCTAAGTCCTTCGGAGTAAGCCGTACCAAGCTTACCCTTGATCGCTTACTGATAGGTCTTCTCGCCGGGCCTCGCCTCCGGGGGCGGCATGGCCGTTTGCGCGGGCGCCTCGGCGTCGGCTGCTTCCGGCATGCGGATGGCGGGGCCGAACTGGGGCTCGCAGCGTACGCCGCTTTTCCATGTGCCGTCCGGGTTGGCCAGCACAAACCGCACGCGCACGGTATTGCTGGCGGCGTCGTGCACGGGGGAGATGAATTCGAGCTCGGCAGTTACGACCTTGTTAAGCTCCGGCATCCTTAACGAGTAAGGCTTGCCCACAACCAGCTTTTTGGCCACGGCGGGCGGCAGAAACATCTTGATGGCCAGCTTGTCCAGCTGCACCAGGGTCATCACCTGCACGGTGGGGCCCACGCTTTCGGCCACGTCGCGTTTAACCTCGCTAACCACGCCGTCAAACGGCGCGCGCAGGGTCAGGTAGTCGATCTGCGCCTCGGTGCGCTGGGCTTTGAGGCGGGAGACGATGAGCTCCAGCTCGGCCTTGGTTATTTCATCCGCGGAGATGCGCCCCTTGCCGACCGCCTTCATTTTGTCCAGGCGCTCGCTCTGGATGCGGATTTCCGCGCGGGCAATCTCCAGGTCTTTCTCAAAGATTCTGGTGTTTTGTCGGGCGAGAACGGTGCCTTGCTTTGCGATTTCGCCCTCCTTAACCAGCAGCTCGCTGATGACACCGGTTTCCGGAAACGCAAGTTTAACCTCGCGATAAGGCTCCGTATAACCAAAAGGCGGCGCGGCGATAAGCCGGCTCGCGGTCCCCAGTGTCAGGAGGATGGCGGCCAGAAAGTGGATAAGTAGTGAACGGCTAGTGACCATGCGGGGAGGGTGTTGGGTGAGTGTCGCTTAAGCTGCAAGGAGGGTGAAGAGGCTGGTGAAAGGCTGAAAATGAGTTGGACCGGTGAATGATGAGATGAAGAAAGGAACGGAAATAAATTCCGTAATGTTTACGGGATTGACGGGCTGTAACAAATTGAAGGTAAAGCGCTTGAGAGAGGAAATATCTTCCGTTTCAGGGCGATCGAGGCGGGCGCCGTAGAGGATTTTGGGAAGAATTTTCGGCCGGTGATGATTGCGGTTCATGGTGACCCTGGAAGAAATTCATAAAGTTAAAACGGGTGAATGAAATGAGCGCGAGTAGTGATTGCGCGAATATGTATAGATGAGCCCTTATCATGTAAATCTACCGATAAGGCGGGAATGAGTGAATCCATGCTTTGGGGTGCGATGGAGGAGTGCTGTAGTTAAGTGTGTAACTCAGCCTTTAGTTAATAAGTGGTTAACAGGCAGTTAATGTCGGCCTGAGTTCCTGGCTAGTTGTTAATGTAAACGACAGCATTTACTCAGAATGAATCATTTCACTTTACGTCGAAATATATTTTTTCAGAGGTAAAATCCTCCTTTTAGGGACTTTTTGCAAATAAAGTTTTGCAATTATGAAACGGTTGTTGGAAAGATTGTGCGTGGCCTGTTGTACGACGCAATGTACCCACACGTACCGCTTCAAACCAACAGCAAGCCATCTATGAAAGCAGGCGGAAGCGCTGCATGCTTACTCACTGGTACAATTTTAGTACATTTTTGGTAATATACACTGAACATAGAAATGAGAGACCCCATGACGTACAAACTGATCTCTCTGCTAGCTTTGGCCGCAACGCTGACGGGCTGCACGCCGCGTAGTACTAACGAACCGGATTTGCAGACACAGTTCAGCGGCGTCATCCAGGGCTACAAATCCGAGGCGGAGAAGCTGGCCCAGCAGGATGCCAAGAGCTACGCCAACAAGGACTTACCGGCCGTGCCGAAGGACTTTGCGCCGCCGGCCGCGCAGCTGGTGGAGAAGCCGATTTCGGGGGGCTCCGGCGCGACGAAGTATCGGCTGGACGATTTGTTTATCTCGGCGCTGCGCCACTCGTCGCAGATTCGCGTGTTTAGTGACATTCCTACCATTCGTGAGACGGGTATCCAGGAAGCGAAGGGGCCTTTCGACACAAACCTCTTTGTTGAAACAGCTTACGACAAGGTCAATGAACCAACCGGCAGCATCCTTACCTCTGGAGGCCCGCGGCTGATTCAGGAGGAGACCTATGTGGAGGCGGGCGTTCGCAAGAAGTTTGTAACAGGTACGGAAGTTACTGTGTCCGAGAGGCTTGCGCATACCAACAGCAACTCCATTTATTTTACGCCCGATCCCCAGAACAGTGCGGAGGTGACGCTGCGCATTGTGCAGCCGCTGCTGAAGGGCGCGGGTGTGTGCTACAACACGTCCGTACTACGCGTGGCCAAGATTGACAGTGAGATTGCGCGGGCGGAGTTTGTCCGCCAGGCGGAGTCGCATCTGCTCGAGATCTCCCGCAGCTACTGGGCGCTGCACCTGGCGCGCGGTTTGTACTACTCCAAAAAGCGCGGCGTCGACTCGGCGGGCGACATTGTGTCGGAACTGGAAGGCCGCAGCGATATTGACGCCGTGCGCACGCAGACGATGCGGGCCCGCGCCTCGTTTGAGAGCCGCAAGGCGGACCTCATACGCTCGGAGGCGGCCATTCGCAACGCGCAGGACCGGTTGCTGACACTGGTGGGCGACCCCGGCATGCGCGAGCGCTCCGCGTCGGAAATTTTGCCGGGCAACAAGCCGGTGACGGCCGAGGTGCGGGTGGATGTGCGCGCCTCCGCCGCCACGGCTCTTGCGTCGCGGCCGGAAATCTCCCAGGGCTTTATGCAGCTCAAGGCGGCGATGATTCGCGAAAAGATGCAGAAGAACGAGGTGCTGCCGTCGCTTAACCTGATGCTGGAGGGCCGGATGAGCGGCCTTTCCGGCGACAATCGCCGCTACGATGCGTGGAGTAACCAGTGGGACGAAGGTGGCCCGGGCGTTATGGCCGGCGTGCGTGCGGAGTTTCCGCTGGAGAACAACGAGGCCCGCGCCCGGCATAAGCGCCGCATGCTGGAGCTTCGCCAGCAGTTTAACCAGCTGCAAACGACGATCGACACGGTGTTGCTGGAGGTGAAGGTTTCCGTGCGCGAGGTGAAGACGGCTTACCGCGATATTCAGGCCAAGTACGCCAGTTACGAGGCATCGCGCGAGGAAGTGGACGACCTGAAGGCGCGCAAGTCGGTGATTTTGTCGAGCAACGACATGACGGGCTCCACCTACCTGGACAGCCTTCTTAATGCGCAGGACCGGCTGACGGCGAACGAGGAGGAGTACCTCAAGAGCGTGGCCACCTATAACGTGGCGCTGACGAACTTACAGAAATCGCAGGGCACGCTGCTGAGTTACGAGCAGGTTCGCATGCAGAAGTCGAAGGACGACATGAACTTGCCGCAGTACCATCTGGAACGGATCACCCCCAGCGGGAAGGAGCCGATTGCGCCGAAGCCGAGCGGAGCACCGAACAAGCCGGTTGCCGTGTCGGAGTCGGGTAGCGGTCGGAAAAAGGGGTCCTCGGCGACGACCGTGACGACGGCGGCGGCGAAGGCACCGGCGGGCAAGGGCGGTTCCACCGCCTCGCGCAGCAGCAAGGGGGCAACGGCCGGGCCGCCAGTGCCTGCTGCTTCGCAGCCGGTGGCGGCAGCGCCGGAGGCTCCCGCGGAGGAGAAGAAGGCTGCTTCGGCGGAGGCGGCGGCTGAGGAGAAGCCGGAGCGGGAGGAGAAGAAAGCGGCGTCGGAGGGCGAAGCGACGTCTGGCGAGCCGCTGGCGAATGCCGGCGTGCCCTGAACCCTGATTGGAGACATCAGCAGATGGCCGGTGTGCCTTTGCACGCCGGCTTTCAGCTTTGGAAATAGACAAATCGTCAATCAATCGAGCCTGATGATCCAAATCTGCCGACTGGCGGATATTGGTGATGATTAGCCGCACAATCTATCGGCAATTTAATCCCCTTCGGTGCGAAACACTTAACCACCTTTACTAGCCATGGCCTGGTCGTTTTCTTCACTGTTGTCTTCTCGTCGTAACGGCTTGCAGTTTTCCCGCCGCAACATGCTGATGGAGACGTTGGAGGACCGTATTCTGTTTGACGCGGTGCCGGTGGTTACGGTGGATATGGAGCCAGGAAGCGCGGATACGGCGGAGTCCGACGCCCGGCCGATGATTAACGAGCAGTTTCAGTTTACGGCAACGTTTACGAATCCCTCCGCCGGCGGGGCGACGAACCCGGGTTACGGGCCGTATATCGACATCAAGACGCCGGACGGTGTGGACCTGCAGGGGGCGCCGACGTACCTGGGTACCGCGCTGCAGCTGGTGCAGGCCTACACCACGCCCGGCACCCATTCGCATGCCATTACGGGGCAGACGTTTACGCTGGCGGCGGGTGAGGAGTTCTACATTTACGAGCTGCCGTTTGGCAGTTTTGTGGTGGATCAGGAGCCGCTGGACGTTGAGTTTACAGCCATAACCAACAAGGCCACCGAGAGCGCTCAGGTGGGCGTGGATCTGGAGATTGAGGTGGGCGGCGGCTTCCGCTACGGCAACACACCCACGGGCACGACGGTGATTGAGGCGGCCGTGGATGTGGGTACGGTGACGCCCAAAGTGTGGGAAGTGGGCAAGGACGTGGTGATTCACGAGGACGAGACGGCGACCGGCTCAAACTTTCATGTGCCGTGGCAGCTATCCGTGGACGTGGCCAGTGGGGAGATGGTGCATGACATTGTGCTGACCGATCAGCTGCCCAATAACCTGATGTTTGTTGGCAACGTTACGTTTATCTCGCCGACGACCGGCCTGGCCATTGGGGCGGTGCCTCCGACTTACTGGTCGTTCAGCCCAGCCGGCACGCCTTCGGAGCCGGGTGGCACTCTTACCGTTAACCTGGGCGCTTACCTTACGTCGATTGGCTGGACGGGTGGTGTGGTGGGCACAGACTTTATTGTCCAGTACGACACGTATGTGCCTGAGTTTGAGCATGATGACGCGGATGGCAGCGCGCCGTACGATTCGGGCGATCCCACCAACTCCGGCTTTGACGGCGACAACGGTGACGGCGTGAACGGCGATCCGGTGCTGGATCCCATCACTGGTCAGCCCAGCATCTCCCGCAACGGCGTTACGGGCACGGCGTGGTACGATCTGAACGGCAACAGCACGAACGATGGTGGCAGTGAGGACCTGATCGACTCGCCGGATCCTCTTAACGAGGGGGATTTGCCGAATACCGACACGCTGATCGACCGCTCGCTGGCAATCCAGAAGTATGTGTCCAATGTCGATAATCCCTCTCTCGACGTGGGCGGGACGACTGGCTTTTTGCCGGGGGACGAGCTGGAGTACCAGCTGGAGTTTCAGGTGTCGGACTACTTCTCGTTCAACGACTTGTACATTGTGGATCGGCTGGGCGACGGCCAGACTTTCCTGGCGGGCTCTCCCGTCACCTTTACGTGGACGGAGTACGGCACGTCGCACACGACCAACTTTGACAACACGCTGCAGGCCTCGCTTTCCACCAATACGGTAATCCCCGGCGGCTTTTTGCAGACGCGTTATTACGGGCCCAGCGTCGGCTCCATCGATTTTGTTACCTACTACAACACCAGTGCCACGGCCACCACCATTACGGTGCCGGGCGCGGGGACGATCAGCCTTGGCGCGGGTGAGACGATTATTGTGTTTAATGTGTCGGCGCGCCTGGCCCGCATACCGGGCGAGGACGGCGTGCTGGACGGCGCGTATTTTGGCCCGCTTACCGACAGCCCCGGCACTACCGGCTCCATCACGTTTAGGGTGGATACGAATCAGGAGTATGTGGGGCCGCATCCGGGCGATCCGTCGATCGATATTGGGGACTCCGTAGGCAATACGGTGGATATTTACGGCGTGGTGAATGTGCCGGGCGGCAGCCAGGTCAGTGACGACAGCGGCGCGGGCGTGGTGGTTCCCCCGCCGGAGCTGAACAAGGAGGTTTACGCGGTTAATGGTTCCACCGCGTACCCGTCGCCGCCTGCCATTGCGGCAGGTGAGACGATCTCCTACGAGCTGACGATGAGCCTGCCGATCTCGGACATCGAGCAGCTGGAGATTACGGACTTTGTGCCGCTGCCCAAGTTCCTGGTAACCGAGTTTGCAACGGGTACGTTTACGTACATGAGCCATACTATGTGGGCCGCGCTGGGCGCCGGGTTTGTGCCGGCGGCGGGCGACATGTACCTGGTGGTATCCGATGCGGTGTACGCCAACTTCTTGCTTACGGGCAACACACCCGGGATGACGTGGGATGCGGCGACCAACTCCTTTACGGTGGATGTGGGCACCTTCGATCTGACGACCTCGTCGCCCACGGATGTCCGCATCTACTTTACGCTGACGACGACCTCCGTCCCGATGCGGGACGAGCTCTATCTCACCAACCAGATGGTGGCGACCTACTTCAACACGGGTCTCACCAAGGTGGTGGATGCGGACATTGTGCAGGTGCGGATTAAGGAACCGGTGCTGGAAATCGTCAAGGGCGTGGTGGACTCCGACAAGACGGCGGCGGCAAGCGCCGGCGGCGTTGCGTTTACAGAGACCGGCACGACGCCCGACTTTACGGGTACGATGACCGACGCGGCAATTGCGGCGTTTGGTGCGATTAACCTGACCTCCGCCGCCAACACGGACGCCGGGGATACGGTGCGCTACGCCATCATGATCACGAACTCGGGCAGTGCGTCTGCCTACGACGTGACGTTTACGGATACGATCCCCGCCGGGTTTACGCAGACCAACGGGGCTTACGGCAGCGCGGCAGCGTTCATTGCCGCCACCAACTTCCGGGTGTACAGCGGCAACGGTACGCTTCTCAGTTACAACCCCGCCGGCGGGATCGGTACGTACGACCTGGTATGGGACAGCGTTGCCTCCACCTTTACGGTAACGCTTAACGATAACCCCGTTGGCGCGGACGCGGGTGCGATCGGCAGGGGGCAACTCGACCCCTCCACGCCGGTGACGGACGGCAGCAACATGATTGTGGTGGTGTACGACCTCGTCGTCGCCACCAGCGCGGCGCCAAACCAGACGATTACCAACACCGCTACCATCACCAACTACGCCAGCAGTAACGGCGGCACGGACTTTACGGAAACGGACCCCGACGACGACGCGACGATCGTCACGGCCAACCCTACGCCCTCCAAAGCGATTGTGGCAACCAGCGTGGCGGCTACCACGGGGAGCAGCGTGGTGATTGGCGAGATTGTGCGCTACCGGCTGGTATGGCAGATTCCGGAGGGGACCACCTACGACCTGAGTTTTTTTGACGACCTGCCCTCGGGTCTGCAGTTCATCAACGATGGCACGGCGACGCTGGCGTTTGTCTCCAACGGCGGCGGCATCACATCCACCAACGTTCCGTCCACGCATGTCTCGGCCTTTATGACGGGCAACGCGGTACCCATGCTGGGCAACACGTACAGCATTCCGTCGACGTATATCATCACCACCGGCTCGGATGGCGGCACGATTTCGTTCCACATGGGCGATGTGGTGAACTCCGATAGCGATGCCGACGCGGAGTACGTGGTTATCGAGTTCAACGCCATTGTCACGAATATCTCCGGCAATCAGTCCGGCGTAAACCGCGCCAACAACTTCCAGGTACGCACGGACGAGCCGTGGGATTCGCCGCGGACGCTGGGTACGTCCAACACGGTCACCGTGACGATTCGCGAGCCGGTGCTCACCATCGATAAGGACATTACGGTGCCTTCCGGCACGCCGCCGCAGGCGGACGAGAGCGACGTGGTGACGTACTCCATTACCGTCCAAAACACCGGCACGGCAACCGCGTACGATATCCGGGTGCAGGATCTGATCCCGTCACTCTACATGGATATGGTGCCGGGCTCGCTCACGATCTCGGTGCTTCCCGCCAACATTACGGTGGACGACCCGGATTACGACGACAACACGATCGACTTTACGATCGGCAGCCTGGGAGTGGGCGCATCCTTCACCATTACGTACCAGGTGCTGGTGCTCAACACCGTGCTGGAGGGCGACGAAATCGACAACACCGCCTCCGTGCGCTATACAAGCCTGCCCAGCACAACCGGCGTTAACGGACCGGGCCTGACGGTGAATACCACCACTGGTACCGGCACAACTCCCACGCCCGTCACCAGCACCCCCACGGCCCCCGGCACCGCCACTGGCGAGCGCACGGGCGACGGCGGCGTGAACGACTACACGACTTCCGACACCGAGACGCTGCACATTGGCGCTCCGACCATCGACCTGTTGTGGAAAGACGGCACGCTGACCAACGACGACACGTCGCTGGGCAGCAGCACCGGCGCGGATACGGTGATTGGCGAGCACGCGTTTTTTGACATCCTGGTGACCGTGCCGGAAGGCACAACGCAGGACGTGGTGGTGAGCTTTACCCTGCCGCCGGGCATGACGTACCTCGACGCGGACCTTCTGGTCTCGTCCGGCCTGTCCGCTCTGCTTACCGGCAGTAATGCAATCGGCACAGGCATCATCCCGTCGTTCATCATCACGCAGGATCTGGGGGCCGATCCCACTGGCCAGACCTACACCTTTACGCTGGGCGACATCACCGTGCCCACCTCCGCCGGCACGCTCAACAACGCATTTGTGATCCGTGTGGAAGGCCGCGTGGACAATGTGGCGGGTAACCAGGAAAACACGCAGTTGCATCCCTCCGCGCAACTCACCTACACGCGCAACGACAGCAGCCTCGGAACGGTTCCGGATACGGTGGACGCCAACACGCCTGTGCCGGTTGTAGCCGAGCCGACGCTGACGCTGGACAAGCAGCTGACGACCGCGGGCAATGACGGCGGCGACACCGTAACGTACACCATTGTCATCGATAACACGAGCGACCAGACGGCCTACGACCTGGCCTTCTCGGATGTCCTGCAGTCGGACTTCTCCTATGGCAGCGTTACCTTTACGGCGACAACGGCGCTGCTGGGCAATGTTGCGGGCTTCTTCACCTACAACAACGTCACCGGCACGCTTAGCATCAACACGCCCGGGCTTAACCTGGCGTTTAACGATACGCTGACGATCACCATCTCGGCCATCATTAACGGGTCGGTGGATGTCGAAACCACGATCACCAACGCGGCCACGGTCTACTGGAGCTCGCTGCCCGCCGGCGTGGACGGCGATGACACGACGGGCATCCTGGAGCGCAACGGCAGCCAGTTCCCGGGCGGTCTCAACGACTACGGCGCGACCGACTCCGTAAGCTTTACGACTGACGGTCTCTCCGCCGAGAAAACGATCGTCGCGACGGGCATCGCCGACAACGACGGCGACGGCGCTGCCGATCCGACGCCGGTCGCGACGATTGGCGAGACGATCACCTATCGCATTACCGTTACCGTGCCGGATGGCGAGACGCCCGATCTCATCATCCAGGATCTGCTGCCCGCCGGCCTTACTTACGTCTCCGGCTCGGCGTCCGTCCTTCCGCTGGGCTTTAACGGCACGATTGGCACCGCCTTTGTCTCCTTCTCGGGCGGCATCCTCACGATTAACTTCAACTCCATCATTGCCACCTCCGGCGCTGGCGCCGGCCTTGGCACAGCGCAAAACACGTTTGCCATCGAGTTCCAGGCACGCGTACTTGATGTGCCCGCCAACAGCGGCCTGCCGGGCGGCCAGACCGAGCTTCAAAACTCCATCGCCTACAACGACGGCAAGGGCGGCCCCTCCGGTACGCCGGGCACGCCTGTCCCGGCCACCGTGGTAGAGCCGGTGCTGGAGATCGAGAAGACGACCATCAGCCCCGCGACGGCCGATGCGGGCGATACAGTAACGTTCCAGATTCAGCTGACCAACACGGGCACGTCAACCGGCTACGATACCGTCGTGACCGACCTTCTGGACGCCAGCTACTTCGACGTGCTGACGGCCGCCGCCGGTGCGCTGCCGCTGGGGTGGTCCTTTAACCTGGTTGGCAATACCGTAACGCTCTCTCACTCCGGCGGAATTGCGGTGAACGAGGTGGTAACTCTGACGTTCACGGTAAACCTCCTTAACACTCTGCCTCCGGGCACCACAGGGATCACCAACACAGCCAGCGCGGTGACTACCACGCTGCCCGGTACCAGCGCCTTCGAGCGCACCACAGACCCCGTGGAAGACGACGCCGGGGTGACGACCACCTCCAGCCTCAACGTCACCAAGTCGCTGGTCGACACGAGCCAGAAGGACAACGGCGCCAACGCGGTGGAGTCCACCGGCGGCACCAACGTTGTCATAGGCGAGACGGCGACCTACCGCGTGGCGGTGGAGCTGCAACAGGGCACAACCCGCGGCAATGCGGCCACGGACGCAGGCGTGCTTATCCACGAGAGCCTGCCCACCGGCATGTCTCTGGTTCCAGGCGCCACCACTGCGGCCACCAGCTCTACAGCCCAGTCCTACACGGGTTATGCTGGTATCTTCTTCGAGTCCGCGGCGGGCGTAACAGCCGTCGGCGTCAGCGGCATTACGTATGCCAATGGCCAGATTATCGACATCCGCGACATCACCTTCGGCCCCGGCGCCGGTCAGTTCCAGTTCAACTTCCACTCCGTTACCGTACCGGCCGGCGGCGGCCTGGGCACCGGCATCTTCTCCGTGCGCTACACGGCGCTGGTGGAGAACGTGGGCACCAACACAGCGGGCACCACGCTCACCAACACGGTCTCGGTAGATGCGGACCTGGACGGCGACTTTATCGTCGGCGAGCCGGGCGAGAGCGACACGGCCACGCCGGTCACCCTCACGGTGGTCGAGCCCTCGGTTAACATCACCATCACGCCCAGCACGACTTCGCTGAATCTGGGCGATACATTCTACTACGACATCACGCTGACCGCCGCCTCCGGCGCTCTGTTCAGCAACGCGTACGATGTCTCCCTGGCCGGCCTTCTGCCACCCGGCGTCACCTTCCTCGGCTTCCTGGAGCCCGATCCGATCGGCAACCCCGGCGTCTATACGCTGCTGACGGGCATCGGCACGGATGTCGACTCTGCGATCTCCTACGGCCCGGGCGGCCTGGGCGGCGTTGTGGATATCGCGGAGGGCGGCACGGTTACCTTCCGCGTTGAAGTGCAGATGACCGACAACCCGTACTACATCGGTGGCACCTACGGCACGGACGACCCGCTTGACGCCATCCCGGACAACAACACGGACCAGTTTACCTACACGCCCAGCATCACCTGGACGTCTATCGACAACTCCGCCCCCATCCAGGCCCCCGGCACTACGGGCGGGACGACGGGCGAGCGCGACGGCTCCGGCGGCGTTAACACCTATGCGGATAACGCCTCCTCCACCATCACGGTCGTCGGCGCGGACCTCTCCATCACCAAGGACGACAGCCTGACGCAGGTGGTGCCCGGCCAGACGATAACCTATGTGGTGGTCGTCCGGAATATTGGCACATCCACGGCAACGGGCCTTGTCGTGTCCGATACCCTGCCGCTCAACGCCGGCACGCTGGTAAGCATCAGCTTTAACAAGTACGACTCGTCGGGAGGCTTCAGCGGCTCTGGCATCGTTCCCGTAGGCTCCGTTGGGCAGGTTCCGGAATCCGGCACAACGCCAAGCTCCTTTACGCTCAGCTACGCCAATCCGTCTCTCGCCCCCATCAACAGCCTGAATGCGGGCGAGTGGGTGGAGTTTATCATCACCGTGCAGGTGGACGCGGTGGTGGATCACGGCGTCGAGTTCATCACCAACACCGCCTCGGTCACGTTCGACCAGATCGCCGAGGACGTCACCAACGGCGACACTCACGGCACGCCCGGGGATCCCGACTACCATGTCGAGGTCAACAACAACACGGCCTCGGACACCGACTTTGTCGACGCCACGCCGGACCTCGCGGTCACCAAGGTGGCGGTCGATTCGCTCGGCAATCCGCTCACGGACGTCAACGCGGGTGATTTCTTCACCTACGTCATCACCGTCACCAACGTGGGCAACCAGGATCTGGGCACCGGCTACTACATGGTGGACGACCTGTCCCAGGTGCTCTTCGTTGCCGACTACATCAGCGGTTTCGATACCACGGGCGCGCCCATCATCGTCACTCCCGTCATCTCCGGCACCACCTACAGCTTTGCGCTTAGCGCGCTGGCGGGCAGCGGCGGCACTCAGCAGTTTACGCTTAACTTCCAGGCGCTCACACCGCTGCCGCCTTACGTTAACGACTTTACCAACTACGTATGGGTTCCCACGGAGTTCACCACGGGCGACCCCTTGCATCCGGTCGACACCGACCCGACGCCCGGCCCGTCCAACCCCGCCACGCCCGGCGGCTCGCCCACCGGCCCGGTGGATGTGAACGACAACGTGGATCAGGTGACGATCACCCTGCCGACGATCCCCGATCTGGTCGTCACCAAGACGGTCGATACAACGCTCATCGAGCTCAACGAAATCTTCACCTATACGATCACCGTCACCAACATCGGCAACCGCTCCGTGGACGGCCTGACCGTGGTGGACGTGCTGCCGCCCGGCCTGGTGGTGGTGGATACGGACGGCGGCACGCTCGCCTTCAACTCCGTTACGGGGAACTGGGAGATTACGTGGGTGATGCCCGGCACCTTCCTGGGCAATAACCTGGATACCTACACCTTTACGGTGCAGGCCTACCTGCCCAATAACTCGACGGCGTCCGGCTACCTCACCAACACCGTTACGGTAACGGACGACTCGTTCCACGGCCCCGGCGGCAACCCGCCCGAGGTGGTGTTTACCAACAACTCCGACACCGTGCTGACCCCCGTGCGCGGCGCCGACCTGCGCATTACCAAGGACGACGGGCTGACCACCGTGGTGCCCGGCCAGTCGGTCACCTACATGATCCGCGTCACCAACTTTGGCACCGATACCGCCACGGGCGTGCGCCTTACGGACATCCTGCCGCAACACCTGACGCTGGGCTCCGTGCTCGTCAATGGCGTGCTTGTCAATCCCACGCTAACCAGCAACGGCTTTGTCATCCCGCTGGCCAACATCCGTGCCGGCGAGACGGTAACGATCCAGGTTGTAACGCTGCTGGACAGCGTGGTATCGGCCGGCTTCGAGTCGATGACCAACACGGTTACCGTCACGCACAGCATCGTCGATCGCACGCCCGAGAACAACACGGCGTCCGACACCGACATCGTCGACGCGCTGCCGGGCCTGCAGATTACCAAGGTGGCCAACGTGGTGGAGGCCGGCCCGCGCGATGTCGTCACCTACACCATCACCATCGTTAACCCCGGCAACCAGGATGCCTCCGACGTGGTGCTGACGGACGACCTGGACGAGCGCATCGTCACGTTCCTCTCCGCCACGCTGGGCGGCCGCTTTAATGGCGATATCATCAGCTGGGAGCTGGGCACCCTGGCGGGCGGCGGCGGCACGATTACCATCACGGTTACCGTGCAGGTCAACCTGCTCTACCCGTTTGTGTCGCAGCTGGAAAACACCGCCACCACCTCGTACAACGAGGCGCTGAGCGGCCCGGACCCGACGCCCGACAACAACACGGCCACTGCGGTAGTCGACCTGTTGCCGGCCTTTACCTACGACAGCTTCAGCAACTTCGCCACCTGGCGCCCCTTTGGCCAGGGCGACGAAGATCGTTGGGGCTGGGACTGGAACAACCTGCCGTATCAGCCGCCGATGCTCACCCTCGCGCCCATGTATAGCGGCGCCGCGGACCCGGGCTCCACGCTGGTTCTCGAGATCTTCAACGCCATGGGCGTCAAGGTGGGCACCCAGACGGTCGTCGTGGATACTGGCGGCAACTGGCTGGCCACGTTCCCCAGCACCATCCTCCACGACTACCCGCAAACGGTTGTCATTACCGAGCAGCCCTCGCCGGTGGAGGACGCCTCGCGCTCCGGCTTTAACCTGCGCACCTACTTCTCCCCCGCCATCAACTCCTCGCACTTCTTCTACCAGCAACCCGATGTCAACAAAGTGATGTCGCAGATGCCGCAGACCGTGCTGGAGAACCTCTACCAGGGCACCCGCAACCCCGTGCAGGTAGGCGGCGAGAAGTACCGGTACGAGTTCCTCAGCGCCCAGGGCACGCCCTCCAGCTAAGGCGGGATGCCCTGGGCGCGGGCAGGGGAGTGGACTCCGGATTTCCCTCCCCCCCCGCGTTTGCGGATATGCTTGTTGCGCATGAAGTTAGCCCGGTACCTTCCCTTCACCAACGCCTCGCGCCTGCGAGGGCTGTGCTCTGCCATTGCCCGGGAGGAGGCGGCCGTGCGGGCGCGCACCGACGAGCAGCTTCGAGAGGACTGGGCGCGACTGAGGGCGGAGGCTGTGCGCGGCGGCTCCGGCATACCTGGCGCCCGCGCCACCACGCAGGCCTTTGCGATGCTGCGCGAGGCAGCCCGGCGCACCACCGGCATGCGCCCCTACGACGTGCAGATGGAAGGCGCCCTGTGCATGGGCACGCGGATGATCGCCGAGATGGCCACCGGCGAGGGCAAAACGCTTGTCGCCGGGCTGGCGGCCGCGTACCTCTCCCTGCGGGGCGGCGGCGTGCACGTGGCCACGGTCAATCGCTACCTGGCCGAGCGCGATGCGGAGATTATCCGGCCCATTCTCGATTTCTTCGGCATTACCCTCGGCGTGCTGCGCGAGAAGGATAACAACGACAAAAAGCGCCTGGCCTACCAGGCGGACGTCACCTACGGCACCGGCTACGAGTTCGGCTTCGACTACCTGCGCGACCAGCTAAAGCTGCTGGGTGGCCGCAGGCAGGAGCTGGGCGCCGAGCTGGCCGGCCGCCTGCTGGGCTCCGCCACCCCGGGCTCGGACACCGTGCAGCGGCAGGCCCGCCACGCCGTGGTGGACGAAATCGACAGCGTGCTGATCGACGAGGCCGTAACGCCGCTGATCATCAGCCCGCCCTCCGGCACCAAAAATCCGTCGGAGAGCGCCTACCTCTGCGCCGACAAGCTGGCCGAGCGGCTGGAGAAGGACATAGACTTTGAGCTGGACGTGCCCAGGCGCCTCGTAGCCCTGCTGCCGCCCGGCATCAAGAAGGTTTACACCGCGGAGTTCCGCCCGCCCGACCCGGAGGTGCTTACCCGCGCCTGGCACTTTTACCTGGAGCAGGCCCTGCGCGCTCGCCACTGCTTTGAGCTGAACGCCCACTACCTGGTGCGCAAGGACAAGGTCGAGATCATCGACGAGAACACCGGCCGCGGCTTTGCGGACCGCAAGTGGCGCGAGGGCCTGCACCAGGCGGTGGAGGCGAAGGAAGGCGCCAGCATCTCGCCGGAGACGCTGTCGGAGGTGAGCATGTCGCGGCAGCTGTTTTTTCGCCGTTACGCACACTTGTGCGGGATGACCGGCACCGCCCGCGAATGCGCGGGCGAAATGCGCGAGTGCTACGATCTCTCCATCCACTACGTGGAACGCCACCGCCCGCTGCGCCTCAAGTACTTGCCGGACAGAGTGTTCCGCACCTGGGACGAAAAGATGGCCGCCTACGTGCAGGAGATTTGCGCCCGCCACTCCACCGGCCAGCCCATCCTGGCGGGCACCCGCAGTGTGCAGCGCAGCGAGGAGCTGGCGGAGCTGCTGCGCGCCGCCGGCGTGGATGCGTGCGTCATCAACGCCCGGCTGGATGAGCAGGAGGCCGAGCTTGTGGCGCGGGCAGGGGAGCTGGGCCGCATCACCATCGTCACCAACATGGTCGGCCGCGGCACGGATATCAAGGTGCAGAAGGAGGCGCTGGAGCTTGGCGGCCTGATGGTGCTGGGCCAGGAGCGCTACGACTCCCCCCGCCTGGACCGGCAGCTTGCCGGCCGCGCCGGTCGCCAGGGCGAGCCCGGCACCGCGCGCTTCTTCCTCTCCGCCGACGATTACCTGTTCGCGAATTATGGCAAGAAGCAGGGCGAAACCATCCGCCGCGCCCGCGCCGGCGCGGGCGGCGAAGTCAGCCCCGGCCTGGCCCGCCTGGCCCAGCGGGTGCAGCGCGAGGTGGAAGCCACGCAACGCGCGTTGCGTCGGCAGACCGCCCGGCACGACGAGCAGTTTCTGAAGCTGAAGCGCCACTTTGCGTATACTTAATTTTGTTTATGTACTCAATGGTTCGCAATGTGCGAGTTAACACTTGATACCTCGCTCACGCGGGCCTATCATCCAACCACTATGGAAGATGGAAACAGCAAAGGCGGCGCCGGTCAGGTGCAGCTAAGAGTGAAGTACGACGACCTGTCCGCCAAGTATGCGAGCCAGGTGATCATCAATGCCTCCGCGGAGGAAGTGTTCCTCGATTTCTCCTCGGGCGTGCTGCGCGATCCCAACGGCCAGGAGGCCGTGCTGAGCGTGCATACCCGCATTGCCATGTCGCCCTCGGCGGCGCGCCGCTTTTTGCAGGCGCTGGAGCAATCGCTGGGCCGCACGACCGTAACCGCCTCGGCCCGCCCGTCCGCTCCGCCTCAGTCGGGTGCCTCGCTGCCCCGCCTGTAACGTCCCCCCCGCGGCTGGCCTGATCCGGCGGTCGCCGATTCCCTGCGTAACCTTATGAGCCGGAGCTGCCACCGATGACACCTAACACGCACGGCGGTTCTCCGGCTCCCGCCCCCACCGCCAGGCCCGGCCCCGCCCCGGCGGGCGCACCCGGCGTTGCGGAGGCGGAGGGCATCCACATCCTGCGCATTGAGGCGCGGATGGTGCGCATTGCCCGGATGCGTGCGGACGTGATGGTGCGGCTGCGCGAGCTTCTCATTTTTCTGACGGAGCTGACCAACGCGCATTCCTCTTTCATCATCAATCCGTCCGCGCCCGAGGATGTGCGGCTGATCGGCCGCGTCTGGAAGGATGCCGCGCCGCCGCCGTCCGGCTCTGTGGCGGAGATGGTGAAGCACCTCGCTCCCGCGGCGCCCGTTCCGGTAGTGTCGCTTTCCGGCGACGGCGCTGGCACGTCTGCTGTGTCGCAACCCGTTGTGGGGGAGCCGCTTGCGGCGGTGCGCGAGATGAAGTCGATGCCCGGGCATTACCTGGTGGCCTCGCCGGTAACACGCGGCGACGGACAGCCGCCCTACTTTATCTGCCTGCTGCTGGAGGCCGCCCGGCCCAGCCAGCTGGAGTCGTTCCTGATTATTCTGCAGACGAGCACCGGCTATGTGCACTCCATCCTGGCCGATGCGGGCCCCGCCAAAGCGACGGGCGACACGGCGCTGAAACAGGCCGCCGCGCTGGTGGAGCTGGGCTCCCTGGCGGCGCGCGCCGACGGGCTGGACCTGGCGCTGCGCGTGCTGGCGGACCGGCTGCGCACGCATCTGGGCTGCGCGCTGGTGTCGATCGGCATGGCGCGCTCGCGCCGCAAAGTGGCGGTGCGCGCGGTGTCGGGCTCCGGCAATTTCGATCGCCTGGGCTTCAGCGCCAGCCTGCTGCAGGGGGCGATGCGGGAGTCCCTGAGCCGCGGGGAGATGGTGGTGCGCCACGCCGGCGCGGTGGATAACGTGGATACGGACGGGCTGAGCGTCGTCGCTCACCAGGAGATTTTGCGTGCGCTGGACTGGGCGACGGTTGTGAGCCTGCCCCTCTACGTCCGCCCGTACGAGCCCTTTGCGGATGCGCCTGCCGATGGCGCCCGCGACGGTGCGGACCCCGACGAAGGCGAGCCGCTGGCCGTGGTGGTGCTGAGCTGGGACAAGCCTAAAGCGTTTAGCGACAACACCAGGCAGTTCCTTACCGCCGCGCGGCCGCATCTGGAAAGCCAGATTATCCTGCTGAAGAAGGCCGACCCGATCGCGCCGATCCGATGGATCGGCCGCGCCTGGGACGCCATGGGCCGCCTTTGGCAGGTGGCGCTGATTGCCCTGCTGATCGGCGCGGGCGTGCTACTTTCCATGCCTTTCCCCCACTACATGTGGGTAACCTGCCGCGTGCAGCCGGAGCTGAAACGCGTCGTCGCCGCTCCATTTGAGGGCCGGCTTAAGGAGGCGAAGGTGGAGCCGGGCGATCTCGTAAAATCCGGCGACGTGCTGGCCGTGATGGACGACAAGGAGCTGCGCTGGAAGGAGGCGCAAAGCATCGCCCAGCGCGACCGTGCGCTGACGCAGCGCGACAAGAATCTGGCCGACCGCGAGGCGCCCCAGGCCACCGTCAAAATGGCCGGGCTGGAAGCCGAGCAGTACGCCGTGGAGCTGGAGACGACGCGCCACATGATCGCCCAGCTGGAGCTCATCTCCCCGATCGCCGGTGTGGTGCTGACCGGCGACCTGAAGCGCGCCGAGGGCATCCCCGTCAAAAAGGGCGACGTGCTTTTTGAGGTGGCCCCGCTGGACCGCCTGGTGCTGGAGCTGGACATCCCCGATGGCGACCTGCCGTACGTGGCGGACAAGCCCATCCCGCTGACGGCGCGTCTGGATGCCTTCCCCGGCGACAGCTGGCGCTCCACGGTGCATAAAATCAAGCCGCAGTCGGACGTTCGCGAGGGCGACCACGTGTTTGTTGCGGAAGCCGGCCTTACCGCAAAGGAAAATCCCGACACCAGCAAGTTGCGCCCCGGCATGAAAGGCTGGGCGGTGCTGGAGGGCGCCCCGCAGCCGCTGTGGTGGCAGCTGACGCACAAGGTGTGGGATTACCTGCGGCTCACGTTCTTTTGGTAAGGAAAGGGGAATCGCCATGCACTTGCCCCTTGCGGATATGGAAGCGAAGCCGGCCGCGGCGGATATTTCCGTGCGCGAGCTGCGCGCCACGCGGCCCCGGCTCCGGCGCGGCCTGCGGGTGACGTTTCAGGACTACAGCGGCGGCCGGTACGCGCTGGTGGAGGATCCCCTGCACAGCAAGTTTCACCAGGTAGGGTTGCCGGAGTATGTCTTTATGACATTTCTTGACGGCCGCCGCACCATCTCCGAGGCGTTTGCCCGGGCGTCGCTCTCGGCGGGTGGCGAGGCGATTACGGAGCAGGAGGCGCTCGTCCTCACCCGCTGGCTGGTACACAATCACCTGGTCGACTTTGACGCGACGACCAACGAGGTGGCCGTGGAGGACGCCGACACGCGCAAGAAGCGCCGGGCGATGGAGCTGAGCAACTTCCTCTTTCTGCGCGTGCCGCTGGGCAGCCCGGACTGGATTTTTACCGCATCGGCTTCCGTTCTGGGCTGGCTGTGCCACCCGGTCATGTGGATCCCCTGGCTGGCCGTGGTCCTGGCGGGGCTGTGGAGCGTGCTGTGGAACTGGCATCGCTTCCAAACCATGGCGGGTGGCGTACTTAATCCGCAGGATGGCTGGGTGCTGCTGGCCATTTGGGCGGCGCTGAAGGTGGTGCATGAGTTTGGGCATGGACTGGTGTGCAAATACTATGGCTGCCGCGTGCGCGAGGCGGGGTTCACGTTCATCCTTTTTATGCCCATTACATACGTGGACGCTACGGCGAGCTGGGCGCTGCCCTCTCGCTGGCAGCGTATGCACGTAACGTTTGGCGGGCTGTGGGTGGAGGTCTTCGTGGCGTCGCTGGCCGCCCTGTACTGGGCGCATTCGCAGGAGAGCTTTGCCAATACGCTGGCGTACAAAACGGTCATTATCGCGGGCGTTACCACCGTCCTGTTCAATCTCAACCCGCTGATGCGTTTTGACGGCTACTACCTGCTCTCCGACCTGCTGGGCATGCCCAACCTCTACCAGCGCTCCAACCAGGCCATCAACCGCTTTTGCCGGCGATGGCTGATGAGCGACCCCGACGTGCAGGAGCCCGTGGGGGTGCCGGAGTGGGAGCGCTCCGTGCTGCTGCTCTACGGCATCGCGGCGCTGGTATGGCGCGTGATGACCATGGCGGTGCTGATCATCGGCGCCTCCCTGATGTGGAGGGGCGGCGGGCTGGTGCTGGGATTGCTGTGCGCGGTCACGTGGATTGGCCCGGGCATCTGGCGGTTCTTCGCCGGGCTTGCACCGCAGGAGGGTTGGGGGGCATCATCGCGCATGCGGTTGATTTTTCGCCTGGCGCTGCTCCTCGCCACCCTTGCGCTTGTTGCGTTTATTCCCGTCTACCCCATGGCCACGGCGCCCGGCCTGGTGCAGGTAAAGGACATGGTGGTGCTGCGCGCCGAGGCGCCCGGCTTTATCAACGACGTTTTTGTGCGCGAAGGCCAGACGGTAAGCCGCGGCGAATGGCTGGTAGACGTGCGTAACTTGCAGGAAACCAACGCCTTGCGCGTGCTTAAGCTGCGCCTGCTGTACCAGGAGGCCAAAACCGCCGCCGCCCTGGAGGCGCGCGAGCGCGAAGGCGGTCAGAGCGATGTAGATGTCGCATCCTTTCAGGCCGAGGAGGCCAGCCTGAACGCCTTGCGAAAGCAGACGGCCGAGAAGGCGAAGATGATCGCCTCGCTGCGGGTGGAGGCGCCGATCGACGGCACAATCCTGACCTGGAAGCTGGCGCAGCGGCGCGGCTCGTATCTCAATCCGGGCCAGGAGATTTTGCGCATGGGCCAGGTGCCGGCGACGGAGATTCGCCTGATGATTCCGCAACACGCGGTAGATGCCTTCCGCGCCCGTTTGGGCGGGCGCGTGGAGGTTTACCTGCCCGGGCGCGGGGAGACGACGGCGGTGCTGCACCGCATCACCTCGCGGGGCTCGCGCGATATTGCTTTCCCCGAGCTTACGGCGCTGGCCGGCGGCCCGCTGGCGGTGGTGCAGCGCAAGGAGGATTCATCCGCGCCGCGCGATGACAAGGGGAAGGATCCCTACGCCTCGTACGAGCTGCTGAGCCCGGCGTTTGAGGCGGTGGCCTATTTTCAGGACGCGCCGCCCGAGGGCATCCACACCGGCGAGGTGGTGCGCACGCGTTTCGTCAGCGGGGAGTCCACGCCGCTGTGGAAGGTGGCGGCCGCATGGGTGGAAGGCGCGTTTCGCTGGCTGTTCCATCGGGCGCGGCATGAGGATGGGGCCGTGGTTGACATTCAGTTCAAACGGGGAGTTATTCGCCACGGATTACACGGAGGGGAGAAGGCGAGGCGTTATCCCACGGTAGTCGAATGTCGACACCCACTACATCGCACCGCTACCCTGGCCGTTGGCGGGCTGCTTTTGGGCGCGTGCCGTCCCTGCTAACGCATCCGCCTCAGCTCAAACGGTTTGCCGGCCAGCGCCTCCCTGGCGGGGACGCCCCAGAAGGGCGTGGGCGTGTAGTCCCAGTCCTCAAGCATCACGGGCGTGGCCCAGGTGTGGAAGGACCAGCCGCTCCAGTTCAGGCGGTACTTCTGGATAAAGCCAAGCATGTCCGGCCCCCACGTGTAGGGGTCCTCCTGGCGATCCAGGGGAAGGAAAGACATCTTCTTGATGTCAGCGCCCACCTCGCCCACAAACAGCGGGTACAGGGCCGCCGCGCGCAGCACTTTGCTTTGCCAGTCGGTCTTCCACGGGTAAATGTGCGTGGAGTACATGATGCCGTTGCCCTGCGGGTCGTCCAGCGCAAAGCCGTCCACCACGCCTTCCAGGTCGTACGCCCAGTCCAGGCCGCCGGCAATAATGACGTTGCGTGCACCCGTGGCGCGGATCACATCCACCAGCCGCTGCATGCCGGGGGATTGGAAGCACTGGTTCTTCTGCTTCTCCGCGTCGCTGAGAAAGGCCGATTCGTCCACCTTGGCTGTGCGCTCCACCACCTCGCCGCCGTTGCGCCACACCTCCCAGGAGATATCGTGCGGCTCGTTGATAACATCGAACAGCACGGCCGGGTGATTCTTGTACATCTCGGCCACATCCTTCCAGAACTGCAGCTGCTCCTCGCGCACGGCGCGGAAGCGGTGGTTGTCGATCACCAGATACGCGCCGCGATTGGCCGCCACGTTTACCGCGGCGTCCACCGTGGCGCGATAGGCGGCGCCGCCGTCGCTCTGCCCGGCGCTTTCGCCGCCCGGCTTGCCGTGGCCGTACCAGTACTCGTCCTTTACCGCCAGGCGGATGACGTTGGCGTTCCAGTCCTCAATACCCACGCGGGTGGAGAGCACGCAGCCGTGGCCTTCGGGGCGAATCTCCAGGCCCGGGATGGCCAGGCCCTGCAGCCACACCTCCCTCCCCGCGCCGTCCACCAGGCGATTGCCGGAGACACGGATCTCGGCCGGCCAGTTCTCCGGGCGCGGCGTTTCCGGGGCGGGATCCTGAGGGTAGCGATGCGTTTTGGGCACGTGGGGCTCGGCAACAGGGCTGGTGGTTGACATGGAGAAGGGGAGAGAGGAGTGGGAAATCAAAAGCTATAAATAGTGCTATATAGCTATACAGAGCAATCCGTGTCAATCACTTCCCATACGATTTTGAGCGCCTGAATCTGTGCCGGTGTGTGTTGTGGCAAAGTGCCAAACTGTACCGGTATATGGCGATGTTCAGCATTGTCGTCGCCAAAGGAACACGCTAGAATGCAAGGCGGAATGGACGAATTATTGACATTGCTGGAAGAGAACGCCCTGCGTTCGCCCGAGACGATTGGCAAGCTGCTGGGCCGGCCGGCCGACGAGGTGCGCCGCCAGATCAAGCAGCTGGAAGAGGACAAGATTATTCTGGCGTATAAGGCAATTGTCGACGACGAAAAGGCCGAGCGCAACAAGGTCAAGGCCGTCATCGAGGTGCGCATCACCCCCGAGCGCGGCGGCGGCTTCAACCGCCTGGCGGCCCGCATCGCCAGGTACCCGGAGGTCACCTCGTGTTTCCTCATGAGCGGCTCGTACGATCTGCTTGTGTTTATCGAAGGCGCCACCCTGCGCGAGGTCGCCACGTTTGTCTCCGAAAAGCTCGCCACCATCAGCGGCGTCCTCTCCACCGCAACTCACTTTACCTTAAAGCCTTACAAAGAGCAGGGCGTGCTGATGCTGCCCGATGAAAACGAGGAGCGCCTGCAAATCAGCCCCTGAGTTCCCAGTCACCAGCAGCGCCGATGAAGCCGGAGCCTGGCCGCCCAGCGCCGCCGCCCCTTGCGTAAGCCCTTGGCCGCGTTTAGCTTAAAGGCGCAACTGTTAGGCGCGCCGTTGCCCCTCCTCTTCCGCCTGCCCCGTCGCCACGGCACGCGCGGCACCGTCCCCTTTCGCCATGAAACCCGAGACCCCACCCGTATCCCAACCCCGGAACTTTATCGCGGAGCACGTGCTCTCGATTCCCCGCTCCGGGATCCGTGACTTCTTCGAAATCGTGCAGTCCATGGCCGACGTCATCTCGCTCGGCATCGGTGAGCC
Organism: Verrucomicrobia bacterium LW23; assembly: GCA_003054695.1. GTDB lineage: Bacteria > Verrucomicrobiota > Verrucomicrobiia > Methylacidiphilales > UBA1321 > LW23. The sequence goes on along the minus strand of QAZA01000050.1, from coordinate 376,514 downwards.
CGATTTCGTGACGCCCTGGCACATACGGGAGGCCGCTATCTACGCCCTGGAGCGTGGCCGCACAGGGTACACCAGCAATCTCGGCGCGCCCAAACTGCGCAAAGCCATTGCCCGCTATGTGCGCGACAACTACGGCGTGCAGTACCAGGCACTTACGGAAGTGATTGTGGCTGTAGGTGTTTCCGAAGCCATGGACATAGCGCTGCGCGCCATCATCAACCCCGGCGACGAAGTGCTGTACCACGAGCCGTGCTACGTCTCCTACAGTCCCAGCATCGCCCTGGCCCACGGCAAAGCGGTCGCCATCCCCACTTTTGTGGAGGACAAATTCAAGCTCCGCCCCGAGGCGCTGCGCGCCGCCATCACGCCCCGATCCAAGGCGCTCATCCTCAATTTCCCCTGCAATCCCACCGGCGGCGTGATGACGCGTGAAGAGCTGCAAGCCATTGCGGATGTGTGTATTGAGCACGATTTGCTGGTGCTTACGGATGAAATCTACTCCGAGCTCACCTACTCCTCCACCCCGCACGTCTCCATCGCGTCCCTGCCCGGCATGCGCGAGCGCTGCATCTTCCTGCACGGCTTCTCCAAGGCGTTTGCCATGACGGGCTTCCGCGTCGGCTACGCGTGTGCGCCCGCCGCGCTGACGGAGGCGATGATGCGCATCCACCAGTACAGCATTCTCTGCGCCTCCATCGTAGGCCAGGAGGCCGCGACCGAAGCGCTGGAAAACGGCGCCACCGCCATGGCCGAGATGCGCGACCAGTACCGCATGCGCCGTAATTTCCTGCACAAGTCGTTTGAGGAGATGGGCTTGCCGTGCTTCGAGCCACAGGGCGCCTTTTACATGTTCGTCGACATCCGCTCCACCGGCCTCCACTCCCGCGAGTTTGCCGTGCGCCTGCTGGAAGAGGAAAAGGTCGCCGTCGTCCCCGGCAACGCCTTCGGCACCTCCGGCGAAGGCTTCATCCGCTGCAGCTACGCCACCGCCTTCGACCAGATCGAAATCGCCGCCGAACGCATCGCCCGCTTCGTAGCCCGGCAACGCCTGGGCGCTGCATCCCCGTCTACGCAAAGCGCTGCGGCGGACGGCCTTGTGTCGGTGCTGGGCACGGCTTCGGCCAGCTAGAGGGGTTTAAGTACAGGTGTACGCAGGAGGTCCGAGAGCCTCGAAGTGGTTCTCTATCCCTGCCCAGCTTGCCCCGAGTCAAGCGAGGGAGCTCTGAAGAGCGCTCTTCCCCACACCCCCCAACGTGGGCTCTACCCTTTGGATGGGGATAGATACTGGAATGTGCAGACGGGCCCGCCGAGCAAGCTTCTATCCCCCGTTGCGTACGTTGCGTATCTGCCCGTAGCGGTCGTTGCGTGAAAATCCGCCAGGTACTTTGCTCTGCGAATGGATGTAGCCATACGAGAAACAGATTTTCACGCAACGGGCCGCTACGTTCAGAAACGAAACGAGCGCAACGGGGGAAGGAGCTTGCTGGGCAGGCCGCTTGTCAAACGACATCCTTCCTTCCTGTTCCCGCGAATCGCCTCTTTACACACGGATTTAAACTGATGGAATGTCCTGTACCATAAATCATTCATATAATGATTTATGAAGAACACCGCTGGAAGCATTGCCTTTTCATCCACGAAGAATCACAAATACAGGACACTTGGAGCGAGAGAGCCCGCGCCGTTTACTTTACGCCGTCCGGCAGCGCGTTCAGAATCTCGCCGAAGATCAGCTCGGGTCGGAGCGATTCCAGCGCGCGGATCTCCTCGAATGGCTGGAGGCGCTCCATCTCGTCTGGCACCAGCGAGTGCTCGCCGGCGCACGTGACGGCGCCTTCGGCCCACGATACGGACATGTCGCGGAAATAGAACGCGGGCGTACCGACCGCCGTGGCCAGGTGGCGCGATGGGCTATCCGGCCCCAGCCGCGCCGCGCAGCCGCGCAGAAACGCCGCCATCACCCGGTAGCTGAGGTCCGCCGCCAGCACGGGCACCTGATACGCGGTGCGGTCGGAGAGCTCGCGAAGCCGTTTGGCGTCGGACGCCGCGCCGCACAGGATGGGCTGCAGCCGGCCGTCCGCGCTTAGCAGATCGAGCAGCCGTACCCAAAACTCCGGAAACCAGACACCGCCGCTCGTCGTCACAAACGGGAAGACGGCGATGCGTCGCGCCGTGACGCCGTGCCGGGAGGTGCGTGGCAGCGCCTCGTGGTAACGGCGCGCCTCCATCTCATCCTCCGGCCGCGGGAAGATTTGCGGCCGCAAGTCCCAGCGCGGGGCGAGGCTGGCGATCTCCGCCACCATGTCGCGGAAAAGCGCGGCTTCCGGCTGGTCGAAGTTAACGGGCACTTCCATGGTAACCAGCTGGCGCTGAGCGCGTTGTGCAAAGCCAATGCGTGTGGGCACCCGCATGCGCAACCCCAGCATCCGGTCCTCCGGGTGGTGCAGGGAGTCGGGGCACAGCATTACGTCAAACCGCGCGGCGCGCAGCCGGGCCTCCACGGCGGGGGGCACAGCCTCGGCCGGGGGGGAGGCGAAGGAACGCGCCCGCTTGTCGCGCTCGTCGGGAAACACCGGCCAGGTGCGCGCGAGGTGCGGGTTATTGCTGATGATCTCGTCCGTGCCGGGGCTGGACGTAGCGTGCCACTCGCAGTCGGGAAACACGCGGCATAAATGGACGAGCGAGGCGGTGCGCTGCAGCATGGCCGACGCGTCGCCGTGACATACGATGAGGCCGCGGCGCCAGTCCTGCGCCTCCAGCGGCTGCCCGCCCGTCACCAGGCTGGAGAGGAGATCGACCGGCGCCTGGTACATCTCGGACCGATGCGTCCAGAGGGAAAGTCCGGTTTGCCAAAGGCTGCCTGGCGCTTTGGTTTGCGAGGGTACGATTTCGTGCGACATGGGAAAGGCGTGGCCCGGCGGGCGTGGGGAGGGGGCGCGAGGTGGGGCGCGCTTCTGGTGGCCGGGAAAGTTTGGCTTTTTTATGGTCTTTGCCGTAAAAAGTCAATCCACACAATTCAGGAAATTATGCTGCAAGTCATTGTTATTCAACCGAATAAGCCTTTTCTCGTAGTAGGCGGCTGAACCTTCGACATCCGTTCTTTATCCCGCGCGTTGATCATCGCCTCCTCCTTGCTAATCAACCCGCGCGTCAGCAGCTCCTTCACGTGGTCGTCTATCGTAAACATCCCCTCCCGGGCGCCAATCTCCATCAGCCCCAGAAACTGCTCGTACCGGCGGTCCCGCAAACATGCCCGCACGGCGTGGTTGGCGATAAGGACCTCCGACGCCAGCACCCGCCCCGACCCATCGGCTTTTGGCAGAAGTCGCTGCGAGATAACGGCTTGCAGGCTGTTAGCCAGCTGCGCCACAATCTGGCTTTGCTGATCGGCCGGAAAGGCGTCGACAATGCGGTCCACCGCCTTGGGCGCGTCCACCGTATGCAGCGTACTGAGCACCAGGTGGCCCGTCTCCGCAGCGGTAATGGCGGCCTGCGCGGTGTCCAGGTCCCGCATTTCGCCCAGCAAAATCACGTCGGGGTCCTGCCGCAGCGCCTGCCGCAACGCATTGGCAAACGATTTCGTGTCGGTGCCCACCTCCCGCTGCTTGATGATGGAGAGGCTGTTTTGGTAGACGAACTCGATCGGGTCCTCAATGGTGATAATCACCCCGCTGCGCCGCTTGCTGATCTCCTTTACCATCGCGGCCATGGTGGTATTTTTGCCCGTGCCGGTCATCCCGGTTACCAGCACCAGCCCGTGCTCCAGATCGCACAGTGAGGAGACGGCGGGACGATGCCCCAGCGTGGAGAGGTCCGGCACGTTGTCTGGAATATGGCGAAAGGCGGCCTCCATCTGCCCGCGGCAGTAGTGGGCGTTGCCGCGGAACCGGCCGATGCCCTCCACGCTGACGGCAAAATCCAGCTCCAGCGTGTCCTCCAGGCGTGAGCGCTGCACTTCGGTCAGCGCGCTCAGAATCAGATCACGGCACGCCTCACCCCCCAGCACCACTTCCGCCACCGCGCGCATGGCGCCGTGAAGCCGTGCCATGGGCTTGCAACCCACGGAAAGATGGAGGTCGGAGGCCTGCATCTCCACGATGCGGCCGAGGAGATAAACAAGATCGATCGGGACAGAAGCGCTCATGCAGCAAGGTGCGGCGGGGGGTACTGTTGCTTCCATCGTAGGCGGAGAAACTTGGATTCGCAATGCTAGACGTGGTGCATTGCCAAGAAAGTCGCCATGGCGGCGTTGGCATGCAAAGGCTTGTGGTTGCAAGCTATACAGGGGACTCTTGCGGCAGCAGGTTCATCGGGGCGAAATATTTTCAAGCGATGCGATTTCTTTGCTTGCATGTGGCATGGGGGGTGCATTACTTTTTAGAAAGCACTGCTTTATAATTCCGTTTGAATTATCATTAGGAAATTCAAAACAGGAACAGTGGCAAGGAGCTTTTGGCTTCTTTGTCGATGAAGTGCAACTACTTACCCAACACGCCGGGACTTCCCGGGGCTGTCGCACACGGCATTTCACCAAAGAAATGACGCCCCGTCGCAAAACCGGACGTGTGTCAGCTTTTCACACACACGCTGTACGGAAAGTAGTCACGAGGAAGCCGGGCACAAATCGGTTTCCGCAACACTTGCCTCCTTCAACTAAAACCCGCACATTCTCCTGAATTGTACGTATCACCACAACCATTCTGGTGATGATGCAGCGAAAGGAGGTGAAAAGACCATGTTACACACAAGTTCCAGCTCCCAAGCACCCGTGGCCTCCAGGCGGATAAAGAAAGGCGCGACTCAAAAACGCGCCCAGACTTTGGTGGAATACGCGCTGATTCTGGCGATGATTTCCATCCTGTCCATCCTTGTCCTGCAACAGCTCGGCACAACGCTTCGCGGCTTGTGGCAATACATAACCAATAACGTAGCCCAGGCAAACAGCGCGTCGTTCTGATTCTTTCCTGTCCTCTGAGACAGCGCTTTTGCCATCCAAAAGGTGAAGCTGCAGGTCCGATCCCCGCGGCTTCACCCGGCCCTTCGTAGTCTCGCGCAGCCTGCGCCAAGCCCGGCGCCTCACTGGTCCCGCGCCTTTTCTGCCTTGCGGTACTCCAGCGGACTGAGCCCCGTCTGCCGCCTGAACCAGGCCACAAAGTGGGAGTCGTAGCGAAAGCCCAGCCCAAAGGCAATCTCCTTGATTGGCAAGGTGCTGTGCCCCAGGCACATACGTGCGTGCTCCACACGGCGCAGCTCCCAGTAACGCCGCATCGTGCTCCCCAGTTCCCGCACAAAAAGGCGCTCCAGATGCACTGCGCTCAGCCCCGCCTCGCGCACAAGCTCCTCCTTCGGAATCGGCCGGTCCAGCGGCGCGTCATTCAGCCGGCGTACCGCTTCCTTGATCCGATCCTCCCCGTGCCGAAAATGCGTAAACCCGGCGCCGGAACCCGCCAGGCCCGCAAACCAGGCCGCCAGCCATTGCGTGAAAAGTCCTTGAAACTCAAGGAATTCCAGATACCCCGCATGCCGGAAAGCATAGTGGACCTCCGACTGCGGAAAGCGCCGCCGCACCAGCGCCGCCAGCGCGGAAGCAGTCTCCTCCATGCGCGGGAAGTCCTTGCCATTTAACACGATACCCCGCTCGCGCCGAAACAGATCCTCCCCGGTGGGCCACTGACAGAGAAAATGCACAGAAAGTAAATGCGCATCGTCCGTAAAATCCTGCCGAAGCGGCGCCGCAGGCGTGATAAACCATTGCCCAGCCTCCGCAACCCACACGCCGGCAGGAGTTTCCGCACGTACGCCGCCCCGCCGCATAAACCAGGCGCGATGCCCCAGGCTATGGGTGTGATCGGAGTGTAAATGCGCAACGCGTGGCGGATGATCGTAGATCCAGATCAGCTCCGACCGCAGGCTCGCCCAGTCGTGCAGCCGCAACTGCGTTCCCCCGGCCGAGGCGGAATCGGGCGAAGGCGACGCGCTCATGCCTAAGCCCCTACGCGCCGTGGCGCCGGCCCGCGTCCCAGCTTAGCTTGCCCTTTAACCACAAGTTGGTGTGAAACGTATGTCGTACGCCATCAGGAAGTTGCGGCAAAATCTGAACATCCTCCGTCAGCTTGGACGCAGTCTCCACGGGGTGGAATCCCACCACATCCGCAAAAATACCGCGGTGCTCCAGGTAAGGCGCACCGTGCGGTCCGCGACAAAACGCCAGCATCACCCGCGCGGCCAGCTTCTCCATAATCAGCGGCTCGTGATTGCAAAACCGGTCGGCTGACGACGACGCGAGAAAACCCACCGCAAGGCGCGTGCGCCGCAGCGACTGGCACCGCCGCTGAAGCTCGGCCGGCGAGCCCAGGAAGATCTCGTACGGCACGCCCTCGCGCTCCAGCAGGCTGGTAAAGGCGCGCTGCTCCGTCTCGTAATACATATCGCCGGGGTTAACCGGCAGCAGCACCCGGCCCACGCCGCTCGCCTTCCAGTGGCGAATAAGCTTGAGATGGCCGGTATCCCAGTTTTGCAGATAGATAATCGCGGGCAGATCGGCCGGTGCTTCGGTGCTCAGTATCAACAGGATACGCACGCCGTGATTGCGCAGCGTAAGGATATTGCTGTGACTTTTGGGCTCCGGATTCTGCCACACCACGATGTCCAGATCGTGCTGCAACAAACGCTCCGCAAACTCAGGATGCGTCTCGTCGTGCTTGTTGGTGTGAAAGATGAGATCCGCCACAAAGCCGCGCTTGCGAAAGCGCTCCTCCAGCTCCATGTTCACCGTGCGCGTAAACCATGAGTGCACAAGCATTTCCATCCAGATCGGGATGCCGATAACGCTGCGGATGGGCGAGCGCCGCGTGTTCTCGCTACCCGCCAGTACGGTTTGCGAGCTGCGAATGCGCACCAGCACGCCCTCTTTCTCCAGCGCCTCGTACACCAGCGCCACTGTGCGCAGCGGGGCGCCAAAAAAGCGCGCCACCTCGCGCATCGGGTAAAACACCTGCGGCTGCGCCTTGCGCAGCGACGACGCGAGCCCGCCGAGCACCTTCAGCAAATGCGTCTGGCGACTTTGGCCGACGGGAAAGCCGTTCCAGTCCGAAAACGCCTCCGCAATGGGCGGCAGCGAGCGTATGGCTTTAGATCTCGACACAGGGCGCGGGTTACGGGGGAAAGGGAGCGAAGCCGACGAGTTACGTAGTGGCTACTGGCATTGCTAGCATTGTGCACAAAAGCAGGTCAAGACTGAATGCGCGAAATGATAGGAATGATCGAAAACGCCCAGCTCTGCCCTACTCCCGACACCCCCTGCAGGGTCGATGCCCGGCATCGCACATGGGCGGCCTCATGGCCACTCCGGGCGACCCGAAAACGTGTCGGAAATTACCGCAGCGTTCAGCTGCGCTTACGGAACTGAGGCAGCCACTGCGACTGCTGCTCCAGCATTTCGCGCGTCAAACTGCGGATCTCCGGCAACGTAAGTAGCGCGCCCGTAAGGGGATCCATCGCTACGGCCTGCTCCACCAGATTGGGGTCGCCCGTCTGATGCGCCAGCACGGTAAGCTCCTGCACATTAATGTTGGTGCGATTGATCGCCGCCAGCCCGGGTGGCAGCGGGCCGGGCGCCGTCGGCTGCACGCCATTGCGATCCACCAGGCACGCCACCTCGACACACGCGTTGCGCGGCAGGTTGGGGATCAGGTGCGCGCCGGTCGCGGCGTCGGCCCCCGGGGCGCCATAGTTGGGCACATTGCCATACATCACGTACGGCACGTTCGTTTCCATCGCGTTAATGATTCCGGCGCCATACTCCAGCGACGCTGTAAGTGGTTCATGGCAACGCTTTTCCATTCGCTCCACCTGCGCGTCCATGTCGAAATTGATGCCGCATTCGTAATAATCCCAGCGCGTTTTGATGTACGCATCAATCAGTGTTTTGTTTTTGCGAAACCACGGAACGTACTCACCCGCATGGTGGGACGATTCAGTCTGAAAAACGCCGAACGTGCGGAAAATCTCCGTTCTAACCTTCTCGTAATGATAGACATCCGCATCGTGATCCACCGCAAGCTCCTCGCTGCCTCCGCGGACAACCTCGCCATGGGTGCTCTGCACGCTTGGGGAGGGGAATTTCTGGTTAAGTGCCTCGCGCAGACGAGGATAGGCATCCACGCCACGATCGCGAAACTCGGTAATCCACGCCTGGTGGTTAATGCCGTAGCACTTGAAATCCACATCCTTGTAGTCCGCGCCAATGAGCGAGGCCAGCATCATCGTCGTGCCCTGCACACTGTGGCAAAGGCCCACGGTGCGAATGCCTAACTCGTTGAGCCCCCAGCAGTTAATGGCCATGGGGTTAGCATAATTCAGCACCAGCGCCGTCGGGCAAAGCTCCTTCATCCGCTCGGCAATGGCCTGCAGCGCGCCCAGGCTGCGCAGGCCGCGGAACACGCCGCCGGCGTTCAGCGTATCACCCACACAAAGGTCGATGCCATACTTTGCAGAGGCGTCCTTATCGATCTTGTAGGCGTCCAGCCCGCCTACCTGAAAAGTGATGATGATGTACCTGGCGCCGTTCAGCGCGGTTGTCATGTCGGTGGTCACCTCCACACGGGTGGGCAGATTGTGCGCTGAGATGAGTTTTTTTACCAACCCGGCGGTGCGGTTAAGTCGCGTCTCTTCAATATCATACAGAGAAATAACCGAGTCGCGCAGATCCGGGAAGCTGAGAATATCCGCAGTAAGGGTGAGGGGAAACGTGACGCCGCCGGCGCCGACGATCACGATCTTGGGAGAAGAAAATGGCATATAATGGATCTAAGGGATTGCGGCCAAAACGCCAAGAGGAGTAATGTGCATCAGGACTTTTGTGCGATGAAAAATGCTGATTCCTTTCCGGCCGCGTCCGCCGTCTTACGCAGGCATACCTCCTTCTTCCAGCCCCCCGGCCAGGCGCCTCATCCCATCCGCTACGTCGGCTGGGGCGAGGAGATCCGGAACACGATTCGGTATCGATGGCACGGTTTGCGCCGCGGCCAGGCTGGTTGCGTGCTGTGGCAGCTAACGCTTGGCGGCGAGGGACGCATCCTGATTGGCGGTGGCGATCGGAAGGAGGAGGTGGTGATGCGGGAAGGGCAATGCTTTCTGGTCCGAATTCCGAGCGATCACTGCTATTATTATAAGAAAGGTGCAGAGCCCTGGCATTTTATCTGGGCCATGTGGGGAGGCGCTGCCGCCGTGCCCATCTATGATGCCCTAAACAGGACACCGGTGCGCACGTTCTGGATGAATCCGGAAAGTGCGGAAGTCCGCTCCTTCCGGCACCTCCTGCGCACCCGCGGCGAGGCAGCTCCTCATCTTCCGGCCGAAAGCGTGGAATCCTATCGCTTTCTCTTGCATCTCAGCGGGTTAGCGGAGGGGGGCGGATTGGGAGCACACGCCCGGGCCTTTCGGATCGATCGGCTTCAGACCAAGAGTGCCATGCCTTCGCAAAAGCTTGATGGAAAACAAGATACGAGTGGCGATATCGTCACTGCCGCCTCCAGCGCGCTACGGCAACACCCGGCAGCTGCTATTGGCAAGGGCAACGGCCTGGCCGAGCAGGTGGGGATGTCGCGCTTTCAACTGTACCGGGCCATACGGCGCTCCGCCGGGCTTAGTCCAAAGGAGTGGCGCGCCCAGGAGCGCCTTGGCGAGGCGTGCCGCTTGTTGCGCGGCACGGTGCAGCCGGTGGCGGAGATAGCGGTGCGCATCGGCATGCCGGATGCAAACTATTTTGCCCGGTTCTTCCGCAAGCGCACGGGACTGACGCCGCGTGACTGGCGCAAGTTGTTTGGCGAGAGTAACTTAGACCAATTATCGGAATAAACCGGTACATTGGCGGGACGCTTTTGAGCGAGGGCGGCGTTGAGTCTTCGGTCATGCATCTTTCAAATGCACTCCCTCAGCCTCGCCTTGCCCTCATCTCAAAATCGCCTCCACCAACGTACCGGTTTATTCCGACAATTGGTCTTAGGCGAAGGACTATGATGTTGCGATGAGCATGCCAAGGACTTCCTATACCTTGCATTCGCCCAGTCTCTTTTGCAGAAAAGCGCGTTCGGAGGGAACCTCCGTCAGCTCAAGCGCACGACGGAAGTGATTGGCTGCGTGGGTGTTACGCTGGCGCTGCGATTCAAAATCCCCCAGCACGGCGTGGTACAGGTAGTACGCGTCAAGCAGCTCCACATGCGGCATTGCCTTGACGGCTTTGAGCGCGGCATCCGGGCCGTGCACGTGGGCGATGGCGATGGTGCGGTTGAGCGCCACGACCGGGGAGGCGTTGATTGCGATCCAGCGGTCGTAGTGGTCCAGGATGGTGACCCAGTCGGTTGATTCGGAGTCCGGCGCCGTGCAGTGGCAGGCAGCAATGCCCGCCTGTAGGTGGTACTCGCTAAGCTCTTCGCCATCAGCGGCTTGCATAAGGTGGGAGATGCCCTGGGCGATCATCTTGCCATCCCAGCGCGAGCGGTCCTGTTCGCTGAGCCGCAGAAGGTTCCCTTCGGTATCCACCCGCGTCTTAAAGCGCGCCGCGTTAAGCCACATGAGCGCAAGAAGCGCATGCGTTACAGGAGCGCCGACATCGGATCTCTTTGCAACAGAGGTGTTTGCCTTGCCGCGAATGTGGGCGCTTGAGCCGGAGGCGACGGCTGCGGGCGACTGCGCGAGCTCCGTAAGGTGGGAGGCGAGGCGAATGGCCTCAAAGCATAGGTCTTCGCGAAGGAGATTCTCCCCGCTGGAAGCCTTATATCCTTCATTAAAAAGGAGATAGACAACCTGGCGCACCGCGTTCAGCCGTTCAGGGAGCTCTGGGCCGGAGGGAATCGCGAAGGGAATTTTGAGCTCCTGAATCCGTTGTCGCGCACGTGTAAGCCGCTTGGCGATAGCGGCTTCCGTGCTCAGGAAGGCTTTGGCGATTTCGGCCGGGCTAAAGCCGCAGAGTGTCTTCAGCGCCAGCGCCGTTTGGGCATCGCGGGGCAGCTGCGGGTGGCAGCACGCAAAGATAAGCCGCAGGCGGCGATCGCGGATCTCCTCGTCAAAGGAGGGCTCGAGCTCGTCGAACGAGGAGCTCCAGCTTTCCATCGTGGCGATGATGGAGGTTTGTTTGTCGTGAAAATTTTTCTCGCGGCGGACGACGTCGAGGGCGAGTCGCTTGGCGGTTTGCATCAGCCAGGCGGTGGGATTATCGGGAATCCCGTAGTACGGCCAGGTTTGTAGGGCGCGTATAAGGGACTCTTGCACAACGTCTTCTGCAAGCTGGAGCCGCTCCACTCCGAAAATTCCGGTCAGTATCGACACCAGCTTGCCGGCTTCGTGGCGGAACAGGTGCTCGGTAAGTTGCGGAATCTCGCGAGGGAGCGCCGGTCGGGTTTCGTCGTCCGGCAGGGAAACCGGGTACGTGGCGGCGACCGGCGCTTGTTGCGCCTTGCGGAGTGGGGCGATCTCCATAAACGTTGCAGTAACAACGCGTTAGGCGCTGGCGCCGACAAGCGCTTCCTGCTCCCGCGCAGCATTAAGCTGGGATTGAACGGCGCACATGCCCGCGATGGGCCGGACCTCGATCTGGAGGCCGTGCGGGAGGGCGGGGCATTGCTGGGCAATGGCGACGGCTTCATCGATATCATCCACGGCCAGAAGGAAATAGCCGCCCACGGCTTCCTTGCTTTCCGCAAACGGCCCGTCCGTAACGGAGAAAGCGCCGGTCGCGGTGGCGGCGACGACTCTGCCTTCGATGGCGAGCGGCTGGCCGGCTTTGAGTTTGCCCTCGCGGGTGAGGCGGTCGAACCACGCGTACCAGCGGGTCATGATCTGCTGGATCTGCTCGGCGGAGAGGCCCTGGTGCCAGTTATTGCCGCGGAAAAGGAGGAGGTGGCCGGGAGTGGAGGTTGTCGTGGGAGTGCTCATGATGAGTGAAGTCCTTGTTTGGGTTAGGGTTACGACGCAGGAACAAACTCCTGTATCAACCTCTCGACGAACGGCACCCTTCGCGCGGAGACACTTTTTTTGTGTCGGCACGAAATGGGGCGGGCGGGTGGGGGCGGCAACGCAAACGTAGGCGAAATGCGGAAATTTGGCAAATCAGAAGTTCACTATAATTTTCTGGATCGAGCGTTCATTATATGCGAGATTTGCTCCCGCAAGTATCTTACGCACAGCGAAGGTGGGGACGACCGAAATGTCACCGCGCTTTCGGAAGTGTTACGCCCGGGGTGCATGCCGTGCATCAGCGTTATCGCTCTTGACACCGGGCCGCGCGGCGGCTGCTTTAAGGCTTTAAGGAATATATGAAAGGTTCGATTCATTTATCTCGCGGCAGATGCCCGGTTTATGCAAGAATCCTTCCTATGGAAGCGTGCTGCTCTATTTGGGAGGATTCTCCCGCATTTTACGCTGGCATGTGCGCGCGTCGTCGATTAAGAGAGTGGTGCAGAGGGCTCCTTATTTCAGCGCATTAGCCATTGCCGCTTCCATACGCATTCACTCCCACCAAGCTGCACCCGTAACCCACTTATGAGCAGAGGCAAATTTATTCCCGGCGGTTCCCGTAAAGACAGGCAGGCGCCCGGGCCGGCGAAGAAAGATGCGGCCGTTGAAGGCGCGGAGTCGGTCGTTGCCTCCCCCGGAGCCGCCGATACCGCAGCTGCAGCCACCGGCGAAAAGGAAACCAAAGGAAAAGGCGGCCGCCCCGGCAAAAGCACCGGCCGCGCGGCAGGCAAGCCTGACCCGAATCGCATCAAGATTATCTGCGGTGTCGGTATCGCATCACTGCTGGCTCTCTATTTCCTGTGGATTGTGCCCAAAAACCGCGCGATTGCCGAGGCGGAGGCCCTGGCGGAGCAACAACGGTTGCAAATCAAAAAGCTGGAGGAAGAGCGGGCGACTGCCGCCCGAATTGCCGAGGAGGAGCGGAAGCGGGCCGAGGAAGCCGCCAAGAAGAACAAATCCGGCCCGGTTGCCATCGATACTACCCCCACGGGTGCCTCCGTTACCTTCAATAACGAGACCAAAACCGCGCCCGCCACATTTACGGATGTGGCTGTGGGTGATCATATTGTAAAGATTGAGCTGGCTAAGCACTCCCCGTTTAGCCAGAAGATTTCCCTGGAGGCCACCAAGGCCAGCACCTTCAACTTTGAGCTGGCCCCGCTGCCGGGCAAGCTGGAAATCTCTGCTTCCACCACCGGCGCGGAGTGCAACATCAAGGGCCCCAAGGGTTTCGCGAAGGACAGCCCTCTCCCTGTCACGCTTTCGGATCTGCCCCCCGGCGAGTACACGCTGGAGTTTCGCCACAAGGGCTGGGTGCTGCCTGCGCAAAAGGTTACTGTGGAGAGCGAGCAGACCGCGAAAGCGCAGGCGACCTTCCCCTACGGCTCCATCAAGATGACCGTGGTGCCCGCAGGTGCCACCATTCGCGATAAGTCCGGCGTGCGCCAGCTGGCCAGGCTGGAGAACGACCCGTTTGTCGTAACCGACGTGCGGCCAGGAACTTACGAGTACCTGGTAGAGAAGTTTGGCTATACCATGGCGCGCGCCGCCATTGCCGTTGGCGAAGGCCAGGCCGCCGAGCATAAGGTGGAGCTGGTACGGAATAAGGACATTGAAGTCGGCGGCATCCAGATGGTCTGGATACCGGAGCTGAACGGTTACGCCGGGCGCTTTGAGGTGACGCAAAAGCAGTACCAGGACATCATGGGCCAGAACCCGAGCACCATCAAGGCTGGCGGCGCCGACGCGGCCATCATGCCCGTCGAAACGGTGCCCTACGCCGATGCCGTGGAGTTTTGTAACAAGGCCACCGCCCAGTACCGCGGTTCCATCCCCCCCGGCTACCGCTTTGCGCTGCCCACCAGCGCGCAGTGGGACAAGCTTGTGGGCGACGCCACGTTTGCCACCGCAGTGACCCAGCACGTGCCGCGTACGCCGGAGCTGACGCGCCCGCTCTCCGTCGGCTCCATGTCGCCCAATAACCTGGGCCTTTACGATGTGCTGGGCAACGTGGCCGAGTGGACCACGGACACGGCCGACCCCGCCAAGGAAGTGGGCATCTACCGCGGCGGCTACTGGCTCAGCAGCGCGCAGAACTTCCCCACGCCCTCGGAGACGTGGACGCAGGATCGCGTCGTGCGCCGCGCCGCGCCGGATTCCGACGGCAATAAGCCGAAGGCGAAGGGCGTCCGGCAGCTGGGCTTCCGCGTGTTGCTGGTTAAGTAGGCGGAGCGTTCGCCTGCCTGCGGCAGGAGTTGCAAAGCGTTACGCCTGAGGTGTTTCTGAGTCCGCGCCTTCGATCTTCGGGGCCGTCGGGGTCGCCGGCTCGGGATCCTTCGGAAGCTCCCGGCTGCGCAGCCAAAGGAAGATAACTGGCGTAACGATAAGGATATGCAGCAGGCTGGAGAGCATGCCGCCGATCACCGGCGTCGCCAGCGGCTTCATCACCTCCGCGCCTTGTCGGTGGCTCCACATAATGGGCAGTAGCGATGCGACGATGGTGGCCACTGTCATGACTTTGGGGCGAAGACGCAGGCGCGCTCCATCCTTCACAGCCTGAACGAGATCCGCATAACGGAACTTGTCGCCCAGGGCCTGCATCCGCGCCTTCACCGTCTCCTCCAGGTATACGACCATAACCACACCCGTTTGCACAGCCGTGCCAAACAGTGCGATGTAACCTACCCACACAGCCCCGTTAAAGTGATAGCCCAGGAACTTTTGTAGCAATACGCCGCCGCTTAATGCAAAAGGTACCGCAAGCATAACGTGGGCTGCTTCTGTAAAGCTGTTGTACACCATATAAAGCAGGATAAAGATGGTGAGTAATACCATAGGAAAGACAAGAAGCATTGTATCCACAAATCGGCGCTGATTTTCGTATTCTCCCGTCAGCTTGTACGTCATTCCCTCCCAGGCAAGGGTAGGCAGCCTGGCCTCGATCTCCTGCACAAAGCTGCCCAGGTCGCGAACCTGCACATTGGCCTGCACGTAGGCCCGCAGCCGTCCGTTCTCGCTCGCAATTTCGTTAGCGCCGGTCTCCCGCGTTATGGTGGCCACCATGCCCAGGGGGATGAACGTGGGTGCGCCCGACGACATGGCCGGGGCGGAAGTGCCTGACATGGAAGGGCTTGCAGGTGCGGCTTCCGCGGCGCCGCCTGTGGGGGCGGCAATCAGGATGGAGCTTAGCCGATCGATGTCGTCCCGTTCGCTGCGCTGCACGCGAATCTGCACGGGGAAGCGCTCGCGCCCCTCAATCGTGGTCGTCACGTTCTTGCCGCCAATCGCCATTTCCACCGCGTCCAGCACCTGCCTGGCGCTCAGCCCATAGCGCGCCATGGCCTGGCGGTTCACCTTGATATTGAGGTACGGCTTGCCCTGCACGCGCGAGGGCGAGACGCCGGCCGCACCTTCAATGCTATTGATAAGTCTTTCCACATCAAAGGCTTTGCTTTGCAGCTTGTCCAGATTGTCGCCATATATCTTCACCCCCACCTGGGCGCGAATTCCTGTGTATAGCATCAGGATGCGATTTTCGATCGGCTGCAAAAAGGCGGGCACATAGCCCGGCACCTGCTTCATCTTTTCGGTCAGTTCCGCCTTCAGCTTGTCCATAGTCATCCCGTTGCGCCATAAGGGGTTGCGCTTGTAGATGACCCATCCGGTCCACTCCGCCAGCCGCTTCCAGGCCGGGTCCGGAATGTACTCCGGCTTCAGCATAATCGTCGTCTCCAGCATCTCGATCGGCGCAGGATCGGTTGCTGTCTCAAAGCGGCCCAGCTTTCCGGCGGCTGTTTCCACCTCGGGCGTGTTAGCGATAATCTTGTCCTGCCATGCCATCACACGTTGGATTTCCGTCAGGCCGGTCTTCGGCACCAGCACAGGCATGTAGAGCAGGCTTCCCTCGTTAAGCGGGGGCATAAATTCCCTGCCAAATCCGGTAAAAAGGGACGCAACCTGCGGATAACCAGCATCTCGCAATTGCTTTACCGTGCCGCGTGGCAGGCCGAATGCCACGGCCAGCGAGAACGCCAGGATCAGCCCCGCGCCAGCGACAACCAGAATGCGATGGCGCAACGCCCAGTCCAGCGCGGGATCGTAGATGCGTAACATGCAGCGCATCAGTATGTTCTGATCCTCGCTATGGTACGGCCCGCGCACCAGCAGCGAGCACAGCACGGGAACCAGCGTGACGGCCAGCAGCGTAGAGCCGATCATCGCAAAGGTTTTGGTGTAGGCCAGGGGATGGAACAGCTTACCCTCCTGCCCGGCCAGCGCAAACACAGGGACGAAGGCCAGAATGATAATAGCCATTGCGAAGAAGATGGGGCGGCCCACCTGCCGGCATGCTGCAAGTGTTTGATCCCACGTCTCTTGCGTGGTAAGAGGGCGTGCAAGGTCATGCTCTGCCTGTTCGCAGTGGCGTATGACATTTTCGGTAACAACTATAGCGGCGTCGACAAGAACGCCAATAGCTATGGCTATACCGGTAAGCGACATGATGTTGCTGGTAATGCCGAACTCCTTCATCAACAGAAAGGAGATAAGAATGGATACAGGAAGCGGCAATGTAACAATAAGGATGCTACGGAAATGCCATAGGAAAAGAATATGCGCCAGCGTTACCAGCAGCATCTCCTCCCAAAGGGCGTGCTTCAGCATGTCTATAGTGTTGTCTATCAACACACTACGATCGTAAAACGGGCGTATGGAGACGCCGGGCGGCAGGCTTGGCGCAATCTCGGCAATGCGCGCCTTTATCCGTTCAATAACCGCCTTAGCGTTCTCGCCCGTGCGCATAACTACCGTGCCGCCAACGGCTTCCAGGCCGTTGATATCCAGGGCGCCGCGCCGGAAATCGCCGCCGATCTGCACTGTGGCGATATCGCGAACGTAGACGGGGGTGCCCTTCACCGCCTTCACCGTCACCAGTTCGAGGTCCTCCACGCCGGTTATCAGGCCAACGCCGCGGAGGACAAACTCGGCGCCGTTTTCCTCCAGTACTTTGCCGCCGACGTTCAGATTGGCGTTTTGTACTGCGGTGGAGACGTCCATCAGAGTCACGCCCAGCATGCGCATCTTGTTGCTGTTCAACTCTATCTGGTATTGCCGCACAAATCCGCCAATGCTCGCCACCTCGGCAACGCCCTGCACGCTGCCAAGCTGATAGCGGATGTACCAGTCCTGTATCGAACGAAGTTGCGCGAGGTCGTACGTGCCTTGAGAAGGATCGACGTGAAGATAGTATTGATAGACCCAGCCAAGCCCCGAGGCGTCCGGCCCCAGCTGTGGCTTCACCCCCTCCGGCATGTTGCCCTGCAAGTAGTTAAGCCGCTCCAGCACCCGCGACCGCGCGAAGTAAAGGTCCACGGACTCCTCAAAAATAATGGTGATAAGCGAGAAGCCGAACATGGACGTCGCGCGCACTTCCCGCACCCCGGCCAGCCCCTGCAGCCCCGTGGAGAGCGGATAGGTGACCTGGTCTTCGACCTCCTGTGGGCTGCGGCCCATCCAGTCCGCATACACAAGTACTTGATTCTCAGTGAGATCCGGAATAGCGTCAACGGGCGTGAGGTAGGCGGCGCGCATGCCAAGCGCGATGAGCAGCAGCGCCCCGCAGATAACCAGAAACCGGTTGCGCAGGCTCCACTCGATGACACGTTCGATCATAGGGACTTAACCTCCTGCCCGCACTCCAGCATCTCCTTGCCAAAGAAGGGGTTACGGCAGGGCTTGCCGGGCGGCTGGAGCCAGCGCCCCTTCTTGGCGGCACCCGGCACGGCCTCATCCACCATCGGGCACTCCCAGACGCTGAACGGGGGGGCTCCATCCTGGTTCTTGAGAGGCTGGACGGCTGCCGTGGCCGCCATACTGAAAGCGTGGAATGCCTCGCGCGCTTTGGCGATCTCCGAGAATCCATGGAAGTGGCTGGCGTTGTTAAGCTTAGCCAGGGCATCCGGCGCGAGCTCAAGCGGGCGCACGGCTTTGACAAAGCTTCCGGTGATGTCCATAGCAGGCTCGCTGGCTTTGTTGAATGCCGTAAGGTCATCCGCCGCAAGGGCTTCTGACATTGCTGCTGCAAGGGCTATGAACTGTTCCGTCGCCTTACGTTGCTCTTCGGTAAGAGCGGCGGACTTGGAGGGAGCTGGCGCCGATGCGTAGGTGCGGTTCATCTCGGCCTGGCCGTCGAGGAGAAGGTTGCCTTCGGTAACAACGGTGTCGCCCGGTTGAAGGCCGTCGAGGACCTCAAGCAGGTTGTCGCCGCTGCGTCCCAGCTTTACTTCGGTGCGCGCGTAGGTGCCATTGCCTTTATCGATATACACTACAGCCTCCGCGCCGGTGCGGATAACAGCCGCGCGCGGGATGGTAAGTACTTCAGGCGCATCCAGTTGCACCAGGCCATCGGCGTAAAGCTTGTGCAGCAGCTCGCGCCGGCCGTTGACGACCGGGTTGGGAATCTCGACCCGTACGTTGGTGGAACGGGTCGCTTCGTCCAGATTGGGGTCGATAAACGCCACCTTTCCGCTGAAGACTTTGCCCGGCGCGGAGGCGGTCGTCACCTGCACCGACTGGCCTACGCGAATCCACGGAAGGTCCGTCTCGTAGGCGCGAAACTGGAACCACATGACGCTGAAATCGGCGATTTCGAACAGGCGTTGACCTGACGTAACATATTGTCCCTCATAGACATCGCGCGATACGACGGTGCCGCTCATCGGGGCGAGGATTTCGGTATGGAGCGTATCGGCGGGTTTGTCGGGCAGGGCGGCGATTTGCGCATCGGTAAGCCCCATCTGTCTCAGGCGCAACGCGGTGTTTTTTCTGAGGGTGCCGGAGAGTTGCCTGTATTCGCGTTCGGCTTGCAGGAGCGCCGGGCTATACAAGTTTGCAAGTGGTTGTCCTTCCGTTACTTCAATGCCCACGTGGTTCGCGAAAAGCTTCTCGACGCGGCCGTCGACATAGGCGCTCATGACGCGGTGGCGGCGATCGTTGTCGTCCACCACACCTGCGACGGCGAGCGTGCGGGCAAGAGGACGCACAGCCGCCGTAGATGTATGCACACCAATCACTTGCACCTGGCCGCCAGTGAGCGCAATGATGTTGCCGTGCGTATCGGTTTCCAGGCCGCCGGCGGGGGCATCGGCGCCCTGGCCGTCGTACACGGGGGTGAGCTGCATGCCGCATATGGTGCAGCGCCCGGGCTTATCGCTTTTGATCCACGGGTGCATGGCGCTTTGGTAAAAGAGCGGTTTGCGCTCCTGCCCGGCGGCTGGGATGGCGGGTGAGGTGCCGTGGGCGGTCTGGTCGCGCAGTATCCAGCCGGCGCCGATGCCGAGAACCAGCGCAACAATAACAATGACAACGGGTTGCTTCATGATGTCTTTCCTTTCTGAGAGAGGGACGATGTATTGCCTTTGACTTTGGCGGGGGCCGCGGACGGTCCTTTGCCCGGGGAGGGAGCCGTGCCGGGGCCGCTGCGCCGTATGGGAGCATCCTGGGGCTGGCTGTCGGGGCTCGACGTATCGCGTTGTGAGGCAGGGACTAATGCGATGTTGGGCGCGAGATCGCCCAGGGTGGCGTGGAAGTTGTAATAGGCGATGTGCCTGGCAGCGATCAGCCGGGCGCGCGTCTGCAGGGCGTCAAGGTAGGTGCGGCGCGTGTCGATGACGTCCGTTACCGTGGCGCGCGAGGAGATCCAGGCGTCGGCGGTGAGGCTGGAGGCCAGCTCGGTGCGGGGCAGCACGTCGGTGGTATAGGCCGCGGCCTGGCGCCGGTTGTTCTCGGCTTCGGTAAGTTGTTCGGTAAGAGCGGCTAACAGGCGGCGGGCCTCGGCTTCGACATCGCTTTGCGCGGCCTGCCGAAGGCGTTCGGCTTTGCGAATCTCCGCACGGTTGGCGCTGCTGTTAAACCACGGCACACTCATCTTTATTGTCATGGATGTGCTGCGCTGGTCCGGGCCGCTTGCCGGCGCTATGGCGCCGGCGCCGGAGAAAGTATTGCTTTCCACCCCCGCGGTGAAGACGGGGCCGGTCTTTGCCTTCGCCACATCTACCTCAGCCGCAGCGCCTTCCGCCATGTGGCGCATGGAAGCCAGCTGCGGGTTAACGACTTGCAGCTGCGCTTCAACCGCCTGGAGAGACGGAAGCGCGGGCACGGACGCGGGCAGCGACAGGGTGGCCGATGGAGCGGTGAGGGGGCGGCCGAGCAGGATGTTGAGGCGGCGCGCCAGCTGGGCGCGCATGCGACGGGCGGCGGCGACGGTTTGCTCCTGCACGGCATGCTCGCTTTGCAGGCGCAGGGCTTCGGAGGCGGTGGCGTCCGGGTTTTTGGCGCGGTCCTCGGCCACGCGCACGTTGGTGCGCAGCCAGCCCAGGTTTTCGTCCTGGAGGCGGATGATTTCGTCCGCTAGGGCAAGTTCGACCGAGGCCTGCGCGACCGCGAGCGCTAGCTCGTTGGTGGTGAGGCGGACGGAGGCGGCGCGCGCCATAAACTCGGCTTCGGCTTTGCGCTTTTCGGCGCGAAAAAGTGTGGGGCGGGGCAGCGTTTGCTCGGCCATGGCTGTCAGGTCGCCGTCGTCCTGCTGCATGTCGCGCTCGGCGGCCATGTAGCCGAAGCCGACCATGGGGTCCTCCCACAGGCGGACAGAGCGGGTGGCGGCGCGGGCGGCTTCCGTGCGCTGCAGGGAGGCGCGGGCACTGGGGTGCGTTGCAACGGCCTCACGCACAAGGGTTTGGATCAGCGCCGGGGATGCTGTGGCGCGCCCTGGCGGTGGGGCGGAAGGCGCGGTCTGCTTGGAGGGAGCGACGGGCGGTTCGGCGATCGCGGCATATGTATGCAGGAACAGACAGAGGGCCATCCAGTGAGTGAGTCTGTATATGTACATAATGGGGGTCCAAGAGTAGTGGGTATTTCGCAATGAATGAACGAAGACACGAATGGCCGGGAGGCATCGAAACATGCGTAGCTGTTGCGTGCAGTACAACATTCTGCACAACAGGTTGTACAGAAAGAAGGGGAGGCGGGGCTTGCCGAAACACGGCGGGGAGGAGGATCTCCGGAGGAAACGCGCCGAACGACCGAGATGCACAGGCACAATACGCCTGTACACACAGCTGCGTCAGATCAACAAGATGCAGTGAAGGCGCAGCGCCGGGGGACGGTGGGCGGCTGCGGCGGTGTCCGTGCGTCGTGGCAAAGAGGTGCCGGCCAGACGGGGACTGTGCGACGGTGTACGGAACGTGACGTCCGCACTAAGGACGGGCTTGACGTTGTGCTGATGCTGAAATGCTGTGGCCGGCGCGGGGCGGGAGGAGCGGTCTGACGAGGTAATGCTGCACTCACAAGTGCCGCGATCGCAGCAGCTTACGGTGGAAGCGCCAGCGCTTGCGGGGGCGTGCGCGTGGGCGGCGCACGCGGGGGAAATGGCCAGGACGGGAGGCTGCGTGGAGACGGCGACGGCAGACTGCGCCAGAACGAGCGCCATCGCAAGGAGGGCGGTGATCAGGAACTTGGCGATGTCGCTGGCGGTGCTCACGGAATTCAATTTCGCAGGTTTGGTGGCGTGTGTCAATACGCGTTATTGCGTTGCTTTATAAAAAGGGGTGGGGCTGTTTGTTCTTTTTACTCAATAAACGTAGAAGCGTCGTGCATGCGCGCTTTCTTATATCGTTTGGATTTCTCCTTCCGTATTCTTGTTCCGAAGAATCTTCCTTAGCCCAATTGAATACAGACATCCTTTCCGCTACGCTTGAGTTATGGAAATTGCATCGCCAGCGCCATCCCCGCTTTTGCGGATGTGCTTGTGGCTGGAGGGATTGCGTCCTTTTCGGCTCAGCTTTGAGGACCTGACTGGCGTGAGTTACGACGTTCCGGAACTGAATCTGGACGACGCGCACCGGATGCACACCGCGCACTTGTGCGCGCTGGCCAAGAAGTCGGCCGGCCTTAACGGGGGGTGCGGTTCGTCCAAAGCGCTGGCCAATCGGGCGGTGCTGCGCGCCGGGGAGGGGGTGTGCGGCAGGTGTCACATGGGGCTTACTGATATTGCGGAGCCGCTGGTGTATCGCGGGCGCATTTTGGGCGTGTTTTACTATGGCTCCGTGGTTACCGTGGAGACTGAGGAGGATGCCCGTCGCATGTTGTTGCGAAGGTGCGAGTTACGGCACGTGCCGGCGGGGCCGCTTATGCAGGCGTTTGAGGCCGCGCCCCGTGCCACGGCGGCGGAGGTGCAGGGCGCGCGGGAGGACGTGCGAGCCCTGGCGCAAATGGCGGCGCACATTCTGCAAGCGCTTGGCCTGCCGATGGATAGCTACCGCACCCAAAACCGCGCGCGCCTGGCGCAGGAGCACCGCGCATTACCTCCGCTGGTACGTAAGGCGTTGCGCGTGATGGCGTTACGCTATGCGGAGCCGCTTAGCCTTGCGGATATTGCCGGGGCGGTGCGGTGCCATCCGCAGCACCTTACGCGCGTTTTCCGGCGGCACGCGGGGGCGACAGTGATGGAGACGCTGCAGCGCATCCGCATCGAGCACGCGCGGCGCCTGCTTCGGCTTTCGCAATACAACATTACGCAGATTGCGTATGAGACGGGCTTTCAGGACAAAAGCCACTTTACGCGCACGTTTACCAGGCTGGTGGGAAAGCGGCCATCGCAGGAGAAGCGGGAAAGCGGGGTGTAGGCGCGCCCTCCGTCTGGTGCTTGTTACAGCCAACAACTATGCTTTCCACGGGCAACATTTGTGGATAGCTGCGATGCTAAGGTTGCTTTTATGAGCAACGCATTTACCAGCTACCGCGAGCCCGCTCGCGACATTACTGTCATTGAGGAAACCGATGTTATTGTGGCAGGCGCCGGGCCCGCGGGGGTAACGGCCGCCATCAGCGCGGCGCGGCACGGGGCGCGGGTGCGGCTGATTGAGTCCGCCGGCTGCCTGGGCGGGGTGTGGACGGCCGGGCTGCTTTCATGGATTCTGGACAAGGACAACAAGCCGGGGCTGATGCAGGAGATTCTGGCCCGGCTGGACGCCCTGGGCGGGCGCGCGCACGACAACGCCTACGACGCCGAGGTGATGAAGCGGGTGCTGGAGGAGATGTGCGACGAAGCCGGCGTGGAGGTGCGCCTGCTGACAACCATCGTCTCCGCCGCGCGCGATGTCTCCGCCAACCGCATCGCGTGTGTGATTACCGAGAGTAAATCCGGCCGCGAGGCGTGGGCGGCGCGCATGTACATTGATTGCACGGGCGATGGCGATCTGGCGGCCCGAGCGGGATGCGGCTTTGATGTCGGCCGCGAGGGCACGGGCGACACGCAGCCGGTCTCACTGCTGTGCCTGATCACGGGCGTGGATTTTGAAGTGCTGAACGCGCGCGGGGTATGCCGGGGGCGCGACGTTAAGCCGCACGTGGCCAAGATGAATTTTTTGAAGGAGCTGGAGGGGTACGGGATCCATCCCTCGTACACCAGCCCGGCGCTTTTTCCCATTCGCAATGATTTGTTTGGGGTGCTGATTAACCACGTGTACGGGGTCCGGGCCGACAACGCGCAGGCGCTCTCCGACGCCACGCGTAAGGCCCGGCGCGAGTTGCACAGCCTGTTTGACGCGCTGCGGGCCACCGGCGGCGTGTGGCAAAACGTGCGCATCGCCACCACCGCGGAGAGGCTGGGTGTGCGCGAGGGACGGCGCGTTCACGGGCAGTACACAGTAACTACGCAGGACATGGTGGACGGCCGGCGGCACGAGGATGCCGTGTGCCGCGTCACGTTCCCCATCGACGTGCACAGCACCGATCCGTCGCGCGGCAAGGCGTTCGAGAAGGTTGATATCAAAATCCAGCACTACGACATCCCCATGCGCGCGCTTATCGCCAAGGACATCGACGGCCTCCTGATGGCCGGCCGCTGCGTCAGCGGCGATTTCATCGCGCACTCCAGCTACCGCGTTACCGGCAACGCCGTGGCGATGGGCGAGGCGGCCGGGCGCTACGCGGCGTTGCAGTGCGTGGGGGAGGCGGTTCTGTGATTTCGCCGTGACACTGGCTTCTGGACGGAAGCCGGCGCTACGGCACGTCGGGCGGGGCGGGGTCTTTCTTCTGAAACTGCGCGCGGCCGCTGGCTTCGCGGCGGGCCATTTCTTCGGGGCTGACTCGCGAGATTTGCGTGGTCTGGTTGCCTTTGGGGTTGAGCTCGTCGACGCTGTGGAGGGTGAAGATATCTTCCATGCCGGGGATGACGCCTTCGCGCTGGCGGGGGGTGGCGGCGGCGGCGGTGAGTTTGGCGAGATCGACCCGGTTAAGCCAGGCGTGCGCCTCTTCCTTTGACGTGTTGGTGAGGTTGAGCACGATGAGGAAGCGCTTGCGCAGTGCGGCAACAATCAGCCGCCTGCCGTGGGTGACACCGGGCGCCAGGGCGGCGCCGGGGGCCGGGCCGGTTTCGCGCACGCTTAGCTTGCCCAGCTTGTAGAAGGCGAGTTGGTCGGTGGCGGGCGCGGGGGGGCTGGCGGCGGATTTCTCCAGCTCTGTCAGGTCGCCGATGCGCTCGGGGTCGTCGGCGATGTCCAGCACGGTAAGGGTGAGCGTTTGCGGCTGCGGTGCGGGGGCGCCGGGCGCTGGGTTGGCGGGGGGCGGCGGCGTGCGCTTGAAGTCGCGCTTGGCAAAGGTCATGATGCGCGGCGCTTCGGTCAGCTCATTGTACGCGCGGGAGGCGGTGAGCTTCCACTCGGCGTCCGGGGCGGAGGGAAGCAACGGTAGAAGCTCGGCGGGCGGGATGGGGGCGATCTTCTGGCCCGGGTCGTTGTTGGGGCCGCGTTTGGCGCGGGCGTTGCTGGTGCGGGCGGGCCTGGGTTTGGCCCTGACTTCGGCGGAGTCCTCGTCGGCAGGCGCTTGCGCGTGGGCTATATCGGTGGCGGCAAGCAGCCACACGGCGCAGGTCAGGCAGGCAAGCAGGCGGGTGGGGTGGAGCTTCATTGCGTAGGTGGGGGGGGGAAGCGATGGAGGCAGGGGAGGCGGACGGCGCGTCAGTTATTCTCGTACGGCGCGTAGCGCGTGAGCCACTCTACACGTGTAATTTCGAAACGGAAGGGGGGGCGGCCGGCGTACTCTTCCAGCGGTTTGTCGTTGCCGTTGTAGGACATGCTGGTGATGGTGGTGCCATCGGCGGCCTTGAAGCTGATGTCGTCGGCCGTGCCGGGGATGCGGTCGGGCCCGGCAAAGTCGTCGGCGGTGCCGGGTACGCCGTCGGGGCCCACGTCCGTAACCCGCGAGATGATGGCCGACATGCGCTGGGTGGAGGTGGGCTCGCCCGCCTTGTTGAGGGTTTGCGCAATGATGTGCACCTTGAAGTCGCTGCACTTGGTGGTGAGCAGCCCGGCTACGTCGCGAATGAGCGCCTCCTTGCCCCACTGCGAGGTTGCGCTGCCCTGCATGCTGGTTACCTGGCAAATCTGGCCAATGTAAACAAACATGTCGTCGGGCAACTGCGAGCACGGGCCGCCGTTGATGCCCGTGTGGCTGGCTATATCCTGCGCAATCACGTTCGCGTCGGTGGAGGGGTTGGCTTCGGCGGGGATGAGCAACGCTTTCAGCGGCGCCAGGCGGTTGAAGTTGAAGGGGTAGATGCGCGCGTTGGGGTTGATCTGCCCTTGCGTCTGGCTCAGGTAGGTTTGCTCGTACGCCATCGCAAAGATGTCGAGCAGAAGCCAGTCCGGCAGGTTGCCGGCGTCGGTGGCGGGGCCAAAGTTGAGGGTGCGCCAGGGGATGCCCGGCGTTTTGCCCGCGTCGTCCGGCAGGCAGGCCAGGGAGAGCCAGCCGATGCCGGGGAAGCTGGCGATGTGCGAGGCGGACTGGTCGCACCGGGGATCGCTGGTATTGGCGTAGCCCAGCGTGGTGGGGTACACGTTGGGCATGGCCAGCTTGCTGGAGTCGCCAAGGACGCCGGTGCGTGGATCCAGGTACGGCGTCTGCACGGCGGTGTTGGGCGCTCCGAGGGTGTGGCCCTGCGGGGCGGTGCTCACTTGCCAGTCCGCCGGGTAGCGGAACACCCGCGGGTCGTTGACTTCGCGCGAGGCGTAGACGCTCTCCTTCAGGATGTTGTCGACGAAGACCTCGGCGGTAATCACAATCTTTTCCGACGCGGTCGGGTTGTCGGGCGATTTATCCACGCGCTCGGTCATCGGGACAATCTGGATGGGGTAGAAGCGCGTCCAGCGGTTAAACTGGTTGTACACGGCGTTGCACTTGACGGTAATGCTGGCCGTTGTGTTGTAGTCAAACGGGCCGATGTAAAAGGCTGGAAACGAGTAACTGGTGGGCGTGGCGTTGGGGATGAAATAGCGGCTGCCGTTGGAGGCGACCCAGTTGCCGGGGTTCCAGTAACGCAACATCGAGACAGACTGGGCGCCCGTGTCGATATCATCCACCCTGTCATCGGGCAACCCCCAGATGTAGCCCGGCCCGGAGTAGGTGACCGGCGCGCCGTTGTAGGTGCCGGTGGCAATGACCTCGATGTTGGAGAGGCCAAGCGTGCTGTTGTTGCCGCCAATGTAGGCCCGGTTGCGCCCAGGCATTCCCGGCGGGCGAAACATCTCGATCATGGGGATAATCCGCACGTTGGTGGCCGGTGTAGCCGAAGCCACCGCCTGACAAAACCCCGGGTTGGCGCCCGACATCGCCGGGTTAGTGGGGTTGGCCGGGGTGGTGGCGGGCAGTGTGGCCACGCCCCCCTTGTTGGGCGTAAACTGCATGGCCACCTCGTTGATCATCGCCGTGCTGCCGGAGCCTATCAGGCGGCGCGTCGAGCCGTCGGGGCGCGTGTACGTGTAGGTGGAGCTGGCGTAAGCCTGCGTCTGCGCGTTGGCCGCACTGGCGGAGATGTTCGGCACCGATCCGCCGCCGCCGACCGAGCTGTCAAACATGTACATGAGGTTGACCGCCAGGTCCTCGCAGGCGTCGCTGCCAAACTTGTCGACAAAGCTCCTCTGCGGCATCCCCGGCCAGTCCTTCCGGTTCATCAGCTTCATAAAGTTAACCATGTACTGCTGAAAGTTCAGATTCTTGTTGGGCGAGCCCGTATAGGCGTAATAATTCACGTTACTGCCAAACCACTGCATGTTTTGGCTAAACGTGGTGGAGACCGTGGTATTGGATCTCCCCAGAAACGCCGGGTACACGTAGTAGCGGGTATCGCAATTATTGCCTGTGTAAGTGTAAGTGTCCGTTACTGTAATCTCCGGCCCGGGATAGAGGGGAAGGCCCTGGCCGTTCATCACATTGGGCCGCGTGGTGGCGGAACCGGTGCCTACGGTGCCGACGCGATGCGCGGGGGCGGCTTGCCACCACCACTTGTTGTAGCCCCATGGATTCAGCTCCGGCGCGCGGGCCAGGGTGGTGATGTTGAACTTGTTGGCCTCCACTTTCTCCGCCGAGATGCCGGGGATGCTTCCCCACTCGCGAAGCGAGTTAAAGCGCTTCATCCCGTTGGGCGGCAGGCGTTTGGCCGGTGCGGGGTCGGAGGCCGTCACCTCCTCGTCGAGCCAGTAGCTGCTGACGGTGTGGTCGTACGTGGCTTTGCTTTCCGCGGGCGTGATCGCGCCGCCGGCCGCGTCCAGCTTGCTCAGGTCCACCCGGCTGGGGTGGCCGGTAAGGTTTTGCACGTCGCCTACCCGGGGCTCGGCCATTGAGTAGGTGGTTTTGGCGCGGCCGGCGGTGTTGATGTTGGCTTTGCCCGTCTCAATGTCCGTCCAGTAGGCATAGCGGCCGACAATCCTGTTGGTGGCGGAAAGCCGCGTGGCGTAGTCGGCGGCGGTGGAAAGGGTGCCGTCCTCCAGCACGTTGATCCACGCCACCTCCATCGGGTCGGGCGTCGGGTGCTCCGCGTTGGGGGAGAGGATGGGGCGTGTGGTGAGGACGAGGTTCTCATTAAGCGCCACCTTGCCGGTGGTGGAGGTGGCGGCGTTGCCGGAGGACAAATCCACATAGCGCCACGGCTTGGGGGTGAGGCCCGGCGCATGGATGCACAGGCGGCCGGGGCCGGCGGCCCAGTGCTTGTCCAGCGGGATGTTGTCGCGCAGCTTGATCATCGCTTCGTCCGCCGCCAGGCCGCACAGTTGCCGGGCGCGGCGGGCTTCCAGCGCGCTGTTGGCGGAGACACGCTCCACGCGCACCAGCGAGGCGTAGGCCAGCACAATCATCGTCACCAGCGCCAGTGCGCCCAGGGTAAGGATAAGGGCCGAGCCGGCGCGACGGAGGTGAGCGGCGGCGTGAATCCTGCGGGTTAATAAGGGCATTAGCTTCGGCATGGGCATGGGAGGGGCTCCTTCTTCACTACATATTGGCTTTGCGATGGCCTGGACGGCTTACTGACCGCTTTTCAGCGTCACCCGGGTGGAGTAGATGCGTGCGCCCTTGCGAACCTGAGGCGGCAGCGCGGCTACAAAGTCGTCGATATCCTTCCAGAACGAGGCGCGCGTTGGGGTTGCTGATGCGGGGTAGGTGGGCTTGGCCGTCAGCCGGTCGGCGGCCGCCGCGTCCAGAATCACAATCGCGACCTCCATGGAAGGGGGCAGCGTGGCGAGAATCTGGTAGTTGGAAGTGCTGACTGTGCGCCCGCTGCACACCATCGTCTTGGTGCCGGAGGTGTAGCTGTAGCCCAGGCGCGAGTCATACACATACGGCCCGTAAGTGGTGGCCAGCGCGGTGCGGGTAATCGGGTTGCCCAGCGGATCCAGGCAGCGCACCCACAGGCCGATGACATTGTCGGCCATCCAGCCCTTGTAGATGTTATCCGCCGCGGCCGCATCAATGGCCGGTGCGGCAGCATCCACAATCGAGTCGCTGAGCCAGGCTGTCGGGTCGGAGTAGATGCGGTACTGCGCATCGCCCGGCTTAATGCACATGCGGTAGAGTGTGGCGCGCGGATTGCCCGGCTTTGTCGTGGTATCCCAGCGGATAAAGTAGCCCAGCTCCGCCATGTTGCCCTCCTGCGCCGAGACGGCCGGCGCCTGCCAGAACACGGCGTGCGGATTCAGGAACGTCGCCGCCGTCAGCTGCGGCGGGTTCACCAGCATCTGCAGGTTCATCGCCGTGCCGACGGGCGTGGCGGTGGTGCTGGTATAGAGCATCAGCCTGTCCTCGGGCAGCGCGGCCATCTCCAGCTCGCGGCCCAGGATGTCCAGCACGGTGCGGCCGCTGACGCGCGGCTCCATGCGCGCCTGCGCCTGCTGCCACACTTTGCTTATCTCCACCACCATGGAGAAGAACAGCGTCAGCAGCAGCGTCATCATCACCAGGCTCACCATCAGCTCCACCAGCGTAAAGGCGCGGCGGCGGCTGCGGGTGCCGGGGCGGATTGGCAATATCAGTTGCGCGGGGGTAGTCATGGCGGTGCGTGCTGGTGGTTAGTAGCCGGAGGAGATGCTGATGTGCATCCGGCGCGTCTTCCGATGGGCCTCCTGCGCTTTCAGCGGCCAGGAGTAGGTCATCACCAGCACATCCATGGCGTTGGAGGGCGTGGCCCGGCGGGTCACAGTGCAGCTAAAGTACGCGTCCGCTGGCGCTGTGGTGGCCGGGGCGCCGGTAGAGGTCAGTGCCATGCGGCCCGCCGCGTCGTAGTAAAAATCCGGCGTGGTGTCCGTGGGCGCGTAGGCCGCCGCCGTGTGGCTGGTAGCAAACGGCTGGCTGCGCAGCCAGGCGCCGGTCTCCTCCGACATCCTTGTTACAGTGGTGTCGTTGGCGGAGTCCTGGTCAAGATTCATCGTAACCGCCAGCAGGCCCAGGATGGAAATGATAGCGAATGCGAAAAGACCCAGGGCCAGCGCTACCTCCAGCATGCTGAAGGCGGAACGCGACGACAATGCCGCGCCACGATGCCGCGTGAGCGCGGGGAAGACGCCCCGCGCGACCCGAGCGCGGGGCCGTGCCGTACAGCGTTGGAAGATGTGAGTGAGGTGCTTCAATTACCGTTCAGGATACAAGATCGGCATTTCCAGCGCCATATGTACTGAGCGTATACACAAATTATTCATCTCTTTATAAGAGACGAATGTTGTACCTGACGCCCCTGTTCCGCCCCCGCCCACAACCCCCACGGCGGAGGCGTAAGTTGCTCTTCCGCAGGCACATCCGACACAATGCCGCTGGCCATGTTGCACCAGTACAGGCGCGCTGTCGTCTCCCGCCGTTGCCGCGCAGAATACCAATATCACCACGCAGCCTGGTGCCCGGCGTTACCTTCAGCCCCAGCGCTTCCAGCGGCGCGGAAATCTCGAACTCGCCCTCCTTGCCGCAGCCCAGCTTTACCTTGTCGCTACGGACACAGATGTGCCGTCCATCCATCCCCCCGGGGCAGGCAAGCCAGAGGCGCTTACTCGCGTTCACTCGCGCTCTCTCGCGCTCATTCGCCCGAGTCAGGCCCCGCCAGCCGCTGCCTCAGCCCGTCCAGCTCAGCCGTCCACAGATGCAGCTCGCCGGAGTCCTCCCATAACTGATGAAGCTCCGAGTCCTCGCCCGAGACGCGATCAACCGCCTTGCGTGCCTTGCTTACCACCGTTTTGCCGGGAGTTATCTTGTGCTTCGCTACCCAGTCATCCACGTTCTTCGTATACTCATTGCGTATACCCGTTCGCCCCAGCATTCTTGCCACAACATCGGCGGCCGCCAGTGCATAGCAACCTTGTTCCGCTTCGATAAACTCCCCTTTGGGCGCGTCCAGAACTTCGTCCAGCGTGTAGGAGATAAACGAGAGCTGATTGTTCTCTTCCTCTACAAATTCATACGTCCAGTCCACTGCATTATCGTTGCCAAATACGGTAGCATCCCAGGCTCTCATAGGTAGGTAAGCGATAACTCTAAAGCAAAGCGTCGCCCAAGGCAATCGCCGCCTTTTGCCATTCCGGTACGTCTGCGGCCGACGAAGCCTATCGACGCAACATCAACAGAAAAAACCGCGCCTTGCGCTGCGCTTTCCGCCATCCCCGCCACGCGCAACGCCCGGGGGCGTTGCATGGACGGGGGACGAGCAAAAAGCGCGGCGCAGTGCGCGGCTATGGCAATACAGATTTCCCGGGCCGACACAGCCTGATGCTGCCGGCTCGGGCGTCGAGTGGTCGTGATGGAATCAGACGCACTGCGAGGAAGCTAAAAGCAGGGCAATCGATCAGCTGCCATTAAACAGCCTTGTCGCCCTTCTCTTCCGTACGGATACGGACCGCTTCCTCGATCGGGAGAACGAAGATCTTGCCGTCACCGATCTTGCCAGTCTTGGCGGCCTTGGTGATCGTTTCGATCGCCTTGGCAACGATGTCTTCCTTAAGAACGACCTCGATCTTCACCTTGGGCAGGAAATCGACGGTATACTCACTGCCGCGATAAATTTCAGTGTGGCCCTTTTGGCGGCCAAAACCTTTTACCTCACTCACAGTGAGACCTTCGATACCGAGCTCTGTCAGGGCTTCTTTAACCTCTTCGAGTTTAAAGGGTTTGATGATTGCTTCGAGCTTTTTTAAAGCCATCGGTGATTCTCCTTTTGGTTTGCTGGTCAGCGTCTGACTCTTACCGGATGCGGGCCGGGCCGACCCGACAGCCGGACTGACGCCAAACACCCATGATTGATCAGGCTTCACCCCGGATAGCAGGTGCCGTGCCAATGCATCGGTATTGCCGATACCACGTGCCCTGTTGTCCCAAGTGTGCTTTTGTTGGTTTCTACGCACATTACCCAACTGCCGCGTTTCAGGCAATCATTGCCTCAACGTCTTTCAACAGATTTTTGCAACGTACTCGCAGGCAAAGCGTTACATCAGGTGACAGTTGTGTGTATTTCTCCCTCCCCACGCCAACCCAGCCATGCTCCGATCCCTGCACCACGCCCGGCGCTCCCCACCCGCATCCGCAGCCCCACGCGAGTGGTACGCCGATGAGGCCATGGATCTCATTGTCAACCCCGGCCCCTACGGCCAGTGGCTCTCGTTTCAGCTCTGCTACGGCAAACCCTGGACGCAAAATGCCGTAATGTGGAACGCGCCCGACAGCGTCGCCCACTACCGCGTCGACGACGGTGAAGGCGACGCCTCCTCCAACCGCACCCCCTTGCTCGCCCCCGGCGGTACCTGCGACACCGCCGCGCTGATCACCGATTTTATGGCCCGCGCGGGCGAGCTGGACCCCGCGCTGCGCCAATTTGTGGTGGAGAAAATCGCGCAACTCGGTCGCAGTCAGCTGCAAACCGGGGGCCGTGGCCAACCGGGTTGAGCTGATTTGCTCAACATGGGTAAATGCGCGCAAACGGGCCTCAGAAATCGGCACAAGTGCAGCGGGGATGTATTTATGTAGTTTACGATAAAATAATTCTTAACTCATTGATTTGCATTTTGATGTCGGGGACAGTTATGATGTCCGCCGCTATGCCAGCGCTTGATCTGATTTATGTGGCGGTCGGCCTCTTCCTCCTCCTTGCGGGGCGCCGCCTCTACATGTTTCTCGTTGCCGTTGCGGGCTTTATGATGGGACTGGAAGCCGCGCGGCTGATGGGCGCCGATGCGCTGGGCGAAAGCGTGCGCGCCATGATTTCCCTGGGCGCCGGCGTTACCGGCATCCTGCTCATTCGCTACGTGCAGGGCGCCGCGGTTGTGCTAAGTGGCACAATGGCAGGATCTTACGTTGGCTACGGCCTTTCCTCCGCCATCGGCGCGCTGCTTAAGCTCCCCGCCGAGCTACAAATGGCCCAGCCGTGGGCTGCCGGCGTTGTGTGCGTGGTGCTGGGCGGTATTGCCGGCGGCATCCTGCTCTGGTTCTTTTTCGACTGGTCCGTCATCATTCTCTCCAGCGCTTGTGGCGGGCTGCTCGTCACCGACGTCTTGCATCTTACCCCCGACGTGCGCCTGATGGTGGCGCTAACCCTCACAGCCACAGGCGTTTTTGTGCAAGGCACACGCCTGCTGGGCATGTGCAGCCCATGCCTCGAGGAAGCGGAGAATTAGAAGCGCGCCCTGCGGACGCTCGTGCGTATGTCTATTTCTGACCGGCAGGGACGGGCAATTGCGTGGCGGCGGCCTCCCTGCGCAGCGACTCCGGGATCGCGATGCCCAGCTCCGCCGCGGCTTTGTCGTTGATGCTGACGAGCTTACGGCTGACGTTGGTGATCGGGATATCGGCCGTTTTCTCGCCCAGCAGCACCCTCGCCAGCACCTGGGCGCCGGCGGTTCCGGACTCATAGAAGCCCACGCCCACACCGGCCACCGGCCCGTGGGGAAGCTCTTCGATGTCGTTGACCACCACGGGGATACGGCTATCCGTCATTACACGCATAATGGCGGGAAAAGCTTGCTGGGCCGTGTTGTCGCCGGTAATCCACACCACCTGCGGGCTTTTGCCGGCAAGGGCCTGGGCGGCCTGATGCACCTCGGCCGTGTTGCTGGCCGGCGTCTCCAGGAGCGTGATGCCGCGCTTTTGCATGATTTCCCTGGCCACAGCCACCGCCTTGACGGAGTTAGCCTCGCCGGGATTGTAGAGCGTGCCGACTGTCTTGAGATCCGGAACCAGTTGTTGCAGAACGGTTACCGTATCCTCCAGCGGCGGAAAGCTACCGATGCCGGTAACGCGCTCCAGCTTGTCGGTAAAGCTTTTGCCGGCGCCGGCAGCGATCGGATCGTAGCAATAACTGAAGACAACAGGTTTATTCCTGACCAGACTGCAGGCGGCCGAGACACACGGCGTACTGAGCGGCATAATCACGTCCACGTCCGAGTTATCCAGCTGGCTGATCAGCGCCGGAATGGTGGAGATCTCGCCGGCGGCGTGCAAGCGGCGCATCTCCAGGTTCACGCCCTCCGTAAACCCCTGGCGCTTAAGCTCATCCATAAGGCCGCGCATGCAGTTCTCTACTCCTGGTTCCGGGCCAAAGTAGAGGAGGCCCACTTTATAAGTGCGCCCCGGCTCCGGCTTCCGCGCCGGGGCGGCCGGTTTGGCGGGCAGAGAGACGGCTTTGGGGCGATTGGCCAGATTATCGCGGACAATTTTGCCGGTTTCGTCCATCACCAGCGCGGCTTTTTCCAGGATGTCGTCGGGGATGGTCCAGGGCTCCTTCAGGTCGGCCAGAGCTTTCTTATTAATCATAAGTTGCTCCGGCATAACGTTTTCGATCGGGATTGCGGCGGGGTCCCGGCCGTTCATAATCTCCACGGCAAGGCCGGCGCCAAGCTGGCCGACGCGGAAGTAGTCGGCGCCAAGATCAAAAAGCGCCCCGCGTTTCACATTCGGCGGAATTAACGTAAACACTGGAACGCCAGCTTGTTGCGAAAAGCGGACGATGACATCGGCTGCGGAAAGCGCGGTGATGTCGCCTGGGATGAGGATTGCCTCCGCCCCGCGGCTTAGCAGGGAAAGCACGGCGTCCTGCACGGCTGTCGGGGCTTCCGCGTTTGCTTCTAACAGTGTGATGCCCAACTCCTTACACGTGGCGCGGGCGATGGCGATTTGCGCCACGGCGTTGGCCTCGGAGGTGTTGTAGGGGACGCCGACTTTCGCCAGCTCTGGACGCAGCTTTTTGGCCAGGCGCAGGCCCTGGTCCACCGGTTGCATGCTGCCGATGCCGACGAGGTGAGGGGGGTGGCGCAGCGGCTCGCCGCGCCTGAGCTCGGGCAGTGCACCCCACGGATCTGCCACGCCTGCAAACACTTGGATCACCTCGCCCTTGCTGTTGGCGCGATGCATGGCCTGCAGCGAAAGGGTGCTGATGGTGAGGACAAGGTCGTAGTCGCCGCTAGTAAGTTGCGCCGCAATGGCTTGCGTGGTATTGGCGTCCATTTGCGCGTTAAGGCGGCGCACGGTGCAGCGCGGGCCTTCGGCGTAGCCGGTGCTGAGGACCTGCTTGCGCTGTTCTTCCTTCAGAAAGCCGGCGCTGGTGAGCTCGTCGACCATGCCGTTGGCGATCTCGTCGAGCACCGCCATGGAGCCATGCTGAAAGATGGCGATGCGCCAGACTTTATCCGGCGCGTGGCGTGGGAGTGACGACGCTGTTGCGTTGGTGTCTAAAGTGTTGGCGGGCAGTGTGTTATCGCGCGGAGTGGCAGCCTTGCGGGCGCGTTCCTCAGCCTGCAGGCGCGCCATCTTGACGGATGTGCGGTTGTTCCAGTCGCGAGCGAGGATAAGCGCGGACACCACGGCAATGAGCGTGATTCCAAGGATTAGGCTGCGGAATGATTCGGCCACCATAGCAATAAAAGCCTCTACCTTTAGAGGCTGTGTGTGCCGGTTGCGAGACGAAAATGTGCGGTTTTACCGCGCTACGCGGCGTCGCGGCGCGCGCGCTGGCGAAAATGGCGCGGGCTGTGCCCGTAGTGTCCGCGAAAGCGCAGGGAGAAATAGAAGGGCGTGGAGAAGCCGAGCTGTTCCGCAATGTGTTGCACATCCTGGTTGGTGTAGAGCAGCAGGTCGCGCGCGCGGGCCAGGCGCTGGAGCTCCTGGTAGCGGCGCGGGGTGTGGCCGATGTGCTGGGTAAAGAGCGCGGCGAAGCGGGAGCGGGAGAGTCCGTGTTGCCTGGCAAGATCCTCCAGCGCAGGAGTTTGCGTCAGGTCGCCGGCAAGGAGCCGCGCGGCGCGCTCGATGCGTTGTGTGTGAGGATGGAGGTGCGGCGCCGTGGCGGAGGGGGTGGCGCCGGCGGGGGTGTGATGAGTCGCAACGTATTGCGCGATAAGGAGTAGCGCACGCTCCAGGGCATTGAGGGCGAGCTGCTCCCGGTGGGGATGGCGGCCGTTGAGGGCGGTGTCGGTGAGGACGAGCTCGCGCAGGATGGGCGCGCGGTGCGTGCTGTGCACGTGCACATGATGGACGCCTGGCCATAGCTCCGGCCACTCGCGCAACCAATCCGTTACCTCCGGGCGGGGCAGCCAATGCACCCAAATGTGGCGCCAGCGGGCATCGCGCCGGTGCTGGCCGTAGTCCTGCGGGGTGCCGGGCCGGTAGATGATGATGTCGCCGGGGCCTCCGGTAAAAGCCTGGGGATCAGCAGGTTGCAGAGCGTGCCCTCGAACGGGGCGCACGGTGAAAGCGCCACGTTCGCCGTACAGCAGCAGCCAGTCGCGCGTGCCCGCCGGGCGCCAGCCGTGGCACACACCGCGCAAATCCCAGTACCGGGCGTAGAGCGGACCGGGGGGAGGGGATGGAGTAACGGGTGGTAGGGCGGGCGAGGGAATAGGCTGATATTATATGTTTTTGGGTTAAGCGTCAATTCCCTCATCGCGGGCGTTGGCGTACGATAGGGGCATGATTTACACCAACATCGACATGATCGATTACCTCTTCGACCTCAGGGGCTTTGCCATCCTTAAGCAGGCGGTCGATCCTGCGCATCTGGCGGAACTTAATGCCGCTTTCGACGAGTTTCCGGATCTTCCCTTCAAGGGCTGGCATGGCAATGTGCAGCGGCTGGATAACAATGGCTACGCAGGCTGCGAGCTGCAGAACATTGTGGAGGCGGGCGAGCCGTTTGAGCGGTTGATCGATCACCCCGTGTGGACGCCGCGACTGCTGCGCTATTGTGGTGAGCAGAATACGTATGTTGAGGGGCTGTTTATCGACGAGTGCTTTGCGTCCATTCGCCGCACGGGCGGCTTTTTTCCGATCCACTCCGGGGGGCAGGATGGCATTGTGCGCAATCAGTACCGGGTGGTTAATGGGCAGTTTCGGTGCGGTCAGGTGAACATATTGCTGGCGCTTACGGACATCGGGCCGGGCGACGGGGGGACGGTGGTGGTGCCATGCAGCCACAAGGCCAATTTCGCGTATCCTGGTCTTAGCCAGGACTTTAAGTCGGAGCTACCGGAGGCGGCGATGGAGGTGCATCTGAAGGCCGGCGATGCACTGATGTTTGTGGATGCGCTGATGCATGGCGCTACCTCGCGCACCAATCCGGGCGAGCGGCGCGTTGTCATTTACCGCTATGGCCCCAGCTGGGGCTCCACGCGCCACGGG
The DNA here is from genome assembly GCA_003054695.1 of Verrucomicrobia bacterium LW23. Lineage (GTDB taxonomy): Bacteria > Verrucomicrobiota > Verrucomicrobiia > Methylacidiphilales > UBA1321 > LW23. The sequence continues at coordinate 339,539 of QAZA01000050.1, read as the reverse complement.
TTTCAGTACTCCGACGAGCTTTTGCAGCGGCTGACGCCGGAGCGACGGTCGATTCTGCAGCCGATTCCTCCGCGCAGGCCGGGGATGGCGATGGGTGTGTTACATTAGCGTCCCGTATGGCGATGACGCGTAGATGGATAAAACGGCAATAACCGCGCGGAGTAAAGTTGGGGCTGCTTTCACGTATGGATCGTAGCGCGATGCGCATCGGTACCCAGCGCCACAAGCACGTCAGGCCTGGTTAACGTAGTACTTATCCATCAACACGTTATGAAGCATATGAACCAGGCCGCCGGCGCTGTCGCCGGCCTGGTCTCCGCCTCCAACGCCTCCGCGTCTACTGTTATGTCCTCTACCGGCGCGGCTGGAGATTTACAACCGGCAATACTACGATTGCGGCCTGGTCATCCAGTGGCCGACGCCGTCGATGTTGTGGAGCTCGAAGGTGAGGCCGCGCTCGCGTTCAAAGTCGTGGATGGCGCGACGGCAGCCTTCCCAGTAGCCGTAGTCGTCGATTTGCATGTAGCCGCCGGGGGCGACCTGATCGTACAGGTTGACGAGGATGTCGCGGGTCGACTCGTACCAGTCGCCGTCCAGGTGCAGAAAGGCAAGCTCGCCCATCTCGGCGCGCGTGGCGGGCAGGGTGTCGGCAAAGAAGCCCTGCACGGGCACGACGATGTCCGTCACGGCCAGCTCGCGGCATATGTTGCGGAGCGATTGCATGGGGGCGGCGCAGGTGCCTTCGCCCCAGCCGGTGTCGGCGGCGGCGACGCCCTGGTGCGTGTCCTCGGCGCGGGGGGCGGGCATGCCTTCAAAGGTATCGAAGGCGTACAGGCGGCGCGGGCGCTTGCTGTAGGTGGCGATTGTTTTGGCGATGAGCGCGGAGGAACCGCCGCCGGCCACGCCGCACTCGGCAAAGTTGCCGGGCCGGTCTTCCTCACAAATCCTTTTGGCCCAGGAGAATAGCTGCCACAGGCGGTCGTCGCTCACCATGGTGTAGGGGCGGATGACTTGCACCCAGGCGCGGTAGTGGGCGTCCTGGTAGGTTGTGGTGGGGGTAAAGCGGGTGCGCAGGTCGGTCAGCAGGCGCTCCGCGGCCGCGTTGTTGGGAAAGAGGCGGAGCTCCTCCTTGGCAAACTCAAACGCTTCGCCCGGGCTGTTCTGCTTAAGGCGGCACTGGGCGCGCAGCAAGTCCAGGTTACGAGTGGGGATCTTGAGCGCTTTGATTCGCGTGGTGAGGGCAAACGCGGCGTCCACCCGGCCCAGGGCAAACAGCAGCCGCGCCCGGGCAAACGGCAGGGAGACACCGAGCGCCGTGCGAAGAAAGGACGGCCGCGGGGTGGAAGGGGAAGGGGCGGAGCAGGGAGTTGTCACTATGCAAAGGGCCGGGAGGGGCGGGCAGCAGCATGCAGGCGCGTGCGGCTTGTTGTCAACTCCAGTCCACGGCGCGGCCAGGCGTTGCTGCCGCTTCGTCCCGCGCAAAGGCGGCAAGCGCGTAGCGCGACAGCGCACCAATCGAGTACCGGGGGGGCACTCGTCGGGACTTGGCTAAATATATTAGTGTCATCACTATAGTGGTGACACTACTACGGCTTCACTGCCTTGAAGCGCCCGATAAGCTTCTGATACCGCCTCTCCGCCTGCTGCTGCGCAGCGGCAAACAGGGGCGAAAGCACCAGTGATCCCGCCGCCGGCGCCGAGCCGAACGTGTACAGCCACAACGAGTTCTCGTCAGTCGCCGCCCTAGGTAACCGGCTTGCGGGATCGATCCATACGCTCATCGCCGCGGAGACCAGCGTATCCCACGCATGGCTGGTGCGCTGCAGCCCGGCCGCGCGATAGAAATAGCTGGGCTGCCCCTGAAAGTACCGCGGCCCCACATAGTGCGACGGTTGCATCCAGAACAGGTCTGCAAACGGAGTGCTGCCAAACTTCTGCACGTCCGCCTCGTGAAAGCGGCTGTCGGCCACCGATATCGTCCCGTCCTCCGGGCTTTGTTCCAGAATCATCGTCACCCCCGATGCCCCTGGCACTTTCCACTTCTCCGTCGTCTTGCCGGAGGTCCACTGCAGCCGCAGCCGCGTCGTTCGCCCGTCGAACCAGCCCTGCACCTTCACGGGCAGCGCCTGTACAAAGGGCTCCGCTGCAGGCGCTGCGGGGGACTCCGAGGGGGTACCCCCGGGGGAGGCGGGTGTGGTAGCCGCTGCCGCAAAGGTTCGCCCCTCCCTCCGCGGCTGGAGAGTGCCCGGCCCGAGGTCCGGCGCGCCGATCTTTTCCGCCGTGGGCGGCATCCACGCGCTGCATTCCCACGCCACGGGTGCCTGCGGCCGCAACGGCACAAGCCCCGCCGGCGGTGGCGGTAGCGCGGGGATTGCCGCAGGCGATGCCGGTGCGGAAGCGGGTGCCGGCACGGAAGCGGAAGGCGTCGCCGGGGGCTTTTGCGTTACCTGCGGAGGCTGAGGCTGAGCATCTTGTGCCTGCGCCGCTGACGGGGCAAGCGCGAAGGCAAGGGCCATGGCAATAGCGCACGCAATCGCCAAGAGCGGTCCAGGCGCTATCGGGGACATTACGTTCCAGTTGCACGGGGATACTGGCATAGAAAAGAGAGCTTCTCCGCCGCTTAAGCTGTTATTGTAACTGTCACTGTTAGCGGTGAGATTATTCTTACTCATAGACAGGCTCCATAAACTGGTCCACAATCTTACCCGTATATCGGTCGATTGCCAAATGCCACCACACGCGCCGTTCCCCTTCTACGCGAAAGTCGGCGCCCAGGTCGGACACCGGTTTGCCTACTGGGTATCGGCCTGTTTGCACCACCACGTCCACCATCAGGTTCCACGTGCGCACCGCCGTGGCATCACTGCCCAAAGCCCGCACAAAACTCTCCCGCCTGGCCTTGATGCGTCGCGAGTTCACCTGCGCATAACAGTTGGCCATATCCGCGTCCTCCGCCAGCCGCGTTACCAGCTGGCTGCGCACGGAGAGCGGAAGCTGCTGTGTTTTGGCTAGAAACATCTGCGCAAACGCGTCCGCCTCAGCATCTTGCAACGCCAGCCCGCCCGCCGGCGTGGCGGGACTTGTCACCCCAACCTCCTGCAACGGCAACGCACCGCCCCTCACGCGTAGCAGCGATTGCAGCACCTGCACGTACGGCGTGTTCAGACTCACCACACCGGCCCGCACAGGCGGCGATTCGTCGACAGAAAAGACATCCAGCAGGGCGGCGTCCGCGCTGCGCGCGCTAAAAAAATCGAGCGAGCGCCACGGTAAATCGCGGTAAACGTAGCCCAGCTCGGCCACGCTCTCAAACGGCCGGTTCAGCATCACGGGACGGCTTATAAAATTGGCCGTATCCGCAAGCGGCGCGCCCACTTTGTTCGCCTCCGTGCCCGCGTGCTGCGGGGCGTAGTAGCCATCGCCCGGGCGCACCGTCCCGTCGGGGTCGCGGTAGTAGCACGAGTTGGCGTCGGCGGAGGAATCCGTATTGCGCTGCAGCCAGGTCCACCGCGCATAGGCGTCAATGCCCGTACCCCACTTAAAGCGTTGCAGCGGAAAGTAATAGTTCGGCGTCCAGGGAATCCCGTTCGTCGCAAACCACGAGCGATAGAGGAACCCGAAGTACCCGTTAACGCCAAACCCCGGGTGCCCCACCGACCGGTTCTCCACCGTACGATTGTCGCTGCTAAACGTGCCGTTCCACAGCATATCCGTGCCCAGCCGCTCCGTGCGCGGGTCCAGCTTCATAAAATGATAGCGATTGCGGAAAAAGTGGATATCCGGCGGCACCGCCCCATTGAGGTCGCCATAATCGCTGGACTGATTAATGCGAGAAAGCACCTTCCACTCGCTGCACGTTTGCCACCGCGCGCCATCCTGGTACTGCAACGCCAGGCTGATAACCGGGTTGGTGTACCGCGTATAGTGCACCGCCGTTGTGTTGGCAGGGATTGTAAAGTAGTGCAGGTACAACACGTTCCAGCTGTTGAACGGAAGCCCCACCTTTTCCACCACCTCCCCGTTCGGCCCCGTCCAGTTCTCCGACCCTGTGCCAAACACATGGCTGTAAATACTGTTGGTTATACGATTTTGCACATTGGGGGAGGAGGAGTTATCCCCCGTCAGCATCGTAGGGCTGGTAAACGGAACCGCGCTCGTCACCTCAAACTCCACCGCGCTCGCCTCCTGGTCCGCCTGCGTAAACGTTTTGGCTGGCGACGTCCCCCCGCCCCACACCATCGTCCCCACCGGCGACGTCGCCGTCGTGCGCCGGTTAATCACGTCCGGCACAAACCGCACCGCCGGGTTAACCGTATATTGCGAGGTTACTGACAGCGTGGAGCCCTCCTGCACGACCACTCGAAACCGCGTCGGCGCATCCACCGGCGGCGCAGACGACGCTGCATAATGCGGCCGAAAAATCTCCGGCAACAAATACGCGTTAAGCCGCGTGAGATTGGCCGGCGTGCGCAAGAACAGATGGTATACCTTGTTTATGTACGGAAGATCCTCCACGCCATATACTTCGGGAAATCCGCCCCCATTGCTGTACGCAATCACCGTCGGGTACCCGTCCGCGTCCGCCTGATCAATCATGTTCGCGCCGATCTTCAGCACGTGCAGGTCCAGATTGGTGCTCTCATCCTTAACATTCGGCTGCGAAGTAGACGTATTGCCCTCCATCGCCAGCGATCCACAGTTCAGCGTAGCCTTCAACAGCTCAAAAAAGTCAGGCTCGCGAAGCTCCTGCCCGGCGACCATCTTTGCTTGCAACTCGTTCAACGTCAGGATCTTATCGGGATCGCCATGATCATACACCCAGCGATGCGACGAGGCGTCCCACTCCAACCCAAAATAGCGGCGAATATTGGCCGCCGTCCCGTTCGCATCGCCCCCGTTGTCCGCACTCGGCCCGCGCCGCGTCAGCCACGCCAGCCGGCTCAACGCAAACCTCCGCATCACCAGGGGATCGCCCGCACGAATCTGCAGGGGAGCGGAAAGGGTGCCATCCACTGGCACTGTCACTGTTACCGGGTAGACGAGGCGCGCAAACGCCGGGTTCAATGCATCATCCTGTCCCGCATAAGGGAACCCCGCCTGGATACGCGCCCGACCCGTTGCCGGCACATAGCTGGGCGAGTTCACCTCCCGCGTAAACACGGTGAGCATTTGCGGAAGCGACGACGTCGCCAGGTCCACCCCGTTGCTCTCCAGAAACTGCAAGAGCTCCCGCCGCGTTAACAACTGCTGATCCCCCGCCGCCGGCCGCAAAAACCCGTGACTGGTACGCGTAGCCCAGCCAAAAAACGTGCCGGGATCAGCAGGCGCTGCCGCATTGTAAACCGTTGCTGCTGTTGAAGTATTGCGAAAATCCAGCAACTTTTGCTGCAGGGACGCACTAAAGCCAGGCACTCTGTCGAGATTCGCAAAGGGCAGCGTCCGACGCCGCGCGGCAACCGCTGCGGGCAGCCCGCTCGCGGGTGCGCCCACCGCACCAACGTCCAGCCCATAGTCGGTCCGATACATCGTAAAGGCAAAACGCCCTGTCACTAAAGTGGTATTTGCCGGCGAAGGATCTGCCGGGCGCGGCGTCACCTCCGTACCATCCAGCCCCGCGGCAGCTGTGGGCGAGCTGAACACAAGAGGCCCCCCGCGAGTCATCATAATCCAGTCCGGCGCCGAAAAGCTCGACAGATTCGTTCCCGCCATCATCGCCGGCGCGTTCCAGCGGTCCCGGGCCATCGCCCGGTTGTTCGCGGAGGGAGTCGTTGTCGATACATCGGATGCCACCAACGTAAACGGCTGGCTTGCAAAAGGATATCGCGCTGCCACGGGAGCGTTCGTCTGCAAAAACGCTCTCCGGCCGCTGCGCCGCAGCACATTCGGCAAGCGCGCCTTCTCGTCCCCCGTCGCCACCACCGCCGGCTGCGAAAGCCATTCATTACGAGGAAGGTACACAAGCTGTGCAGGTTCGCCGTACCCGCCCAGCGGCGTCACGGCGTCCGATCCCAGCGCAATCTCCTGTCGTATTTCGCTGCCAATCAATTGCAACGCGGCCTCCGTCAGTGCCCCTGTACGCACGGACTGGCTGTAGCTGGCCGAGGTAATCGATTCCTCGCGGATCAGCATCATGTAGGTCACTGTCATTAAAGTGGCTGCGGCAATCACCGCAAGAATCGCCACAAGTGCGATTCCACGCCGATTACGCTCGCGCCGCCGACGCGCCGGGCTAATGCAAAGGAATGGAAAGTGTGCGCTCATAAACATGAATATTGTGCCGCAATGCTGCGGGAAACTCCGGGAACGCTGCGTCTGAGTCCAGTGCAGCCCGCCATACACCATGCGGAAATCCGCTATCCGAAACGCCTGCAACTGCGGCGTCAAACCTGCTCAAAAACAGCGCGTACCCGCCCGGCACAGCGTCCATTTTCCGCAAGGTACTCTCGTCCGCCACCAGCAAGTAAATAGTAACAGTGGAAGAACAGTTCTCCAGCACCGCTGCATCCCAAACAAACTTGCGGGTAACCGTCCCGCTGCTACTGAGAAACCGGTAATCCATACGCAGCACGCCCGGCCCGATGACCTGATAATACCTGTCATCAGGCGCAATAACAGTTGCGGGAAACTCCGCACCCGACGGCTGAAAAGGCGCCCTCTCCTCGTAAGAGTACCCTCGCGTTGCCCGCTGCAACCCCCGGTCATAGGGCGCCGCCGGGTTGTCCTGCACCCGGTAGCCCACCAGGGAAAGCGGCCTCGTGCTACCCTGCGGCGCCCCAGCCTCCAGCCCCACCGGCCCAGGCTGCGCCGAGAAAAACGTCATCGCCGGCGCACCCGCGGCGTCCTTAAATCCGGGCAGCCCCCGCGCCAGCAACGCAGAGCGCAGATCCCGCTCCAGCAGATCGAGGCTCACCCGCGCCTTTGTCATGTTGTCCACCCGCGCCTTTCCCTGCTGCCACGTCTGGCTGATCTGCCCGACTAACGAACCGATCATCACAAGCAAAACTGACAGAACAGCCACGGCTACAACAACTTCCGCAAGGCTGAAACCAGCGGTGGCACAACGGATGGAGGAGGGTTTACACGTAGTCACGGAATCGGGTGAAAATAAGTGATTTCGTACGTACCTTTCGCCCGCTCCAAAGGCGCCGCTCCCGGCCACGACAGCACTGCCCAAACTTTACAAAGCCTTGCCGCTGCAGTATTTACATCGCCCGCCCCAGGCATCACAACCCGATAGTTGAGCTGAAACACCGCGCCCTCCGCAGAGGGCAAAACTTCCCCGTCCTGCCCGAGATATATCGGCGACGATGGCGACATCGAATCCGCAGCGGTCGTCAGTGGCGGCAGCGCAAGCACGGACCCATCCGCCGCCTGCAACCCCGCCGGCGAAGCCGCCCGCCATGCAACAAGCTTGGACATAAGATGCGAGGCCCGAACGCTTTGCGCAGCATTCTGCCCCTGGCTTATCCCGGCAATCAGCAGCCCCAGCAATGCAAGCAGGCAAAACGAAACCAGCCCCAGACAAAGCACCACCTCTAGCAGGCTGAACGCCGATCCCGGTCGACTCGAAATGCGAGGCAATAGTGCAGTTACCATAGCCAAAAACGATGGATAAAATAGTGACAGTGACAGCTGGACGCAAAGCAGTTGGACACGCCTCGTACCTTATCGCTGATACACCCGAGTTTGCCCCGTTGCACCAACAATTTGCAAAACAGCAGCGCTCTGCTCCGGTATTTCCGCCGTCGCAGGCCCCAGCACAAGCTCCACCACCCCGGTATAGCTAAGCGGAGGCACATAAACCTCGCCAGTGGGCCGAAACACGACCGACTTCCCGTACACCGTGTTCTGGTGCGAGAGCTGATAGCTGGAGCTCAGGTCCATAACAAATGCCGGCTGAGGCCGCACAATTGCGAAGTCACCCTGTGTGGGTGCGGCGGAGCGCTCCAGCAATTGCGTATCTTCCAGTGTCACAAGCAGATGCGCCGGTGCAAGGTCGCCGGAAGCGGCGGGCAGGGGAGTCGCCGACGCTCCCCGCCAGGGGTTGATTCCGGTACGGGAGTAAACCATCATCACGTCCACGCGCCGCCGGGCTTGATCCGGCTGAAAGAACACATAGACGTAGGTATTCTGGCTGATTGCCAACATGCGCGCCTGGCTTAGCAGCGAGGCGGTTTGAGTGACACTTTGCCGCAGGCGCCCTGCGCTCCCTCCTACACCTGCCAGCCCCTGGACGCTAAGGGCAGTCACCAGCGAGATGATAGTGATAACAGTGAGCAGCTCGACCAGGCTGAAGCCCTTGCGGGATGCGCGGCGGGAGTCATGTGTCATGCATTCAATAGTGACAGACTCATGCGGAGGTGTCAACCAAGAATCTGCCTGGACTGTGAAAAAAGTAAAGCCTCGCGAAGTGTTATGCCTTACAGAGAAGAACTTCGCGATTTCGCGAGAATTTGATTGGAAAGAGTTATGCTTTGATGTAACTGTCATTAAAGATGAATCCAATCCGCACCGCAAATCATCGCGAGGGAACCTCCCTGGCGAAGGTTTACGATCATGTCGTTCGATCACTTCAGGAAGGGGATCTCGTTCCAGGGCAATACCTTCCGTCGCTGCGGGACCTGGCTGAACGTTTTCAGATCAGCCGCGCGCCTGTACATCAGGCGATTCTTCGTCTGGAAAAGGAGGGCCTTGTTCGGCGCCTCCACGGCCGGGGCGTGCAGGTTGTACGCTCATTCCCCGCGCCGGAGCGGGAACGGTTAAAGCCTCTCGTACAGGTATTTACACCACTTCATCACAGCTTTTTGGCGCAGCAGTATCCGTCCGGTTTTGCGCACCGCCTTACCGCCGTGGATGAGTGGCTGATGTGGTACCTGGGGCATGAGCCGCTCATTCGCATGCAAGCTGCTTTTTGGCGCAACGAGGCGGATTTTGCGTTGCGGCTGGAGGAGTGTCTTCAAAGCCCTCCGGGTGTTATTGTTTTTGCGAAGCCAGAAGAAGTGACACCGGCTGCGATTCACCTGCTGCAGCAGCTTCGTCGCAAGGGAGTGGCGGTTGTACACCAGGGCAGCCGCATGGAGGTGGAGGGCCTGGATTGCGCTCGCGCCGACTTTATGCAGGGGCAGTTTGATCTGACCCGCCGCGTCATTGCGTCGGGCGGGCGGCGCATGCTGCGCTTTCAGGTGGCCGGCCGCTGGAACTTTGAGCTGTGCAAGGAGGCCGGCTACCGCGCCGCACTGCAGGAGGCGCCTGCATGCACGGGTTTTACTCTGGAGGCACCGCACTTCGGGGTGTCGTATGTTGTTGAGTCTGAGATGGATGAGCTACGGCGCGTGCTGGCCGATGCCGTGAAGCGGCTGGAACTGGACACCATACTGGCTCTCAACGACGCACAGGCGGCGCTTGTACGTATCGTGTTGCAGGAGATGGGGTTGGAGCGGATCCGTGTGACCGGCTACGACGCGGTGTGGGCCGAAATGGACTGGACCGTGCTTTTCGCCCGTTGCAGCCCCGCTTATGCCAGGGCCGCACAGGGGTGGCAATCGCCGCTCTCGGTTGACACGCACCTTCCTGATGTCGCCCGCGCCCTCGCGCGCCTTGCCGTCAACCGGGCGCTCGGCAAACTCCCGCATTTCCCACAAATGACACTTATCCCCACCGCACTGGTGGAGGAGGGCGCCGCTCCGTCGCCCGTGCCTGCCCCGTCCGCCGAGGCGCTGCGTCCGTAGTGAGGCAGCGCTAACGCCTTGTGCCTAAGTTATTTACCAGTGTCGGGCTCAAAGCTGATGTCGTCCACGTAGATAGTGCCTGCGTCGCCATCGGGCCCGCCGTTGACGGCCAGGCTAAAGAGTGACAGTGGCGCGTCCGCAATGCCGTCCGAGTTGTTGCCCCAGTGCCCCTGGGAGACGTCGAGGTCAAGTGTCACTTCGTACTTAGTCCAGTCTGAGCTGCGAAGCGCTTCCTCCATTTTGGGTAGCATGAACTGAAACACCTCGCCGCGTCCGTCGAGGAACCGCAGCCCAACCGGTCCGGCCTTGATCGCTGAATCGCCACGAACCCACATGGCGATTTTCCACTTGCCGGCGGCGTTCAGCCTGGGGGAAAGTCTGCGCTGATTGAAGACGAACTCTGCGTAGCCGTTGCCGGGCAAGATGTTATAGATAAGCTTGAGGGCCTGCTTTCCGGTTCGGGGTTTATCAGATGACAGTGATATAACACTACCGTCCGAGCTCTTTCCGACGCCGACTTTGATGTCGCTCTCGGAGAGCATGTCGATGTCGAAGTCTTCGGCTTTAGCGATGGCGGTGGAGTTGGAGAGCAGCAGCGCGGCGGCAATACAGGATAGCGTGGTGCGGGCGAAGGCGGCGGGTTGGAAGTTCACGTTGGGGTAGATGGCTAAGGGGTTGCTGTCGAGGGAGTTGTAGATTCAGTGACAGGGCTTGCGGGCGGGATCACGAAAGTGCGGAAGAGCCGCGGATTTTTGCTCTCGCCGATGCCCGGGGTATAATGCATCCATTGTTTGCGGCCTCCCCCGTCATCGTCGTTTAGAAGGGCGTTGAGGAGGAACGGGGCTCCGCTGAGGCGGGCCAGATGAGAGGGAAGAGTTATCTCATATGTCGTAACAGAATCGGCTGTATTGCGCTCGATCCGAAAGCGAATGCCATTCGGTTTATCGGGAGTAGCGACAGGCAAGGGGCCTGCCTTGAGTGGACCTTGAGAGGGAGCGCGATTAATCCAGCCTTCCGGAGTACCCTTTTTGTTGAGGCCGAGTGTAATTTCCAGGTAATCATCCGCCTTATTTGTGGGTGCGATAACGAGTTGCAGGCTGTCACCTTTCCACAGGGCGGCGGATTCGAAGTCTTGCCGGTGCACGTTGTCTCGCACCGTGGCCACAAGGTGCAGGGTATCAGGCGTTTCCGCGCTTATAGCGAGCACGGCGCTCAGGTCGTCCGGCCCGGCCCAGTGCATCGCAGGATTGGGTTCGCCTTCGTGCAGATTGCGCAGGTTGGTGCGGTTGAGGAGTTCTACCCTCCAGGGCGTGTCTTTTTTGCCGATGACCTGGGGCACTTCCATGGCGATTGTCACAGAGGTAGTAATGACAGTAGCGGGGGCTTCCGACGAGCTTTGGGGTGAGGTGAAGCGAAGGATGATTTTGCCCGAGCCGGCGCTTTGGACATTGCCTGCGCGGATGAGCTCCGACAGCCGGTCGGCATCCGGGATAAAGTCGAGCGCTTTTGTCTCGCCGGCAGGGAGCGGGATGCGAAGCTCCGGCGCGATTTCCGTTTCGTTTCCGTCCCCAGCTTTCCAGCGCAGCGCGGCGGTCAGTTCCGTGGCGGTGTTGAAGGGGCTGGTGAGGCGAAGCGAGATGGCAGAGGCAGGGTGTGTGGGTGTAACAACCACGCGCTCAGGCATTTGCAGGATTCGCCTTACTTCCAGGGCGGATCCTTTGGCGCACCTGACGTAGATGGGGGTGGAGCCGACCATGGCCAGGCCGCGGCCGCGGACTACGGGGCCGGCGATGGGGCGGCCCATGATGTCGACGAATTCCAAAGCGTCGTCGATGTTGTTGCTGCTCAACCACATCGGTTCATCCGGGCCCGGGCGCTCCCGCCAGACGACGTGCACGCTGCCGGCGGTTTCTTTGTCGCGCTTGCGCGGGCCGTAGGAGGCGACCCATATGTCGTCGTCGGCGCCGGGCCGGCCGATTAGCACAGCGCGGTCGGCGGTTTGGCGTATCAGTTCGCGGTAGGCGGCGAAGGCTGGTTTGGGCTGGAAATCGTGTCGGGTGAGGCCAAAGTGGTGTTCGGTTTCTCTGGGGTCAAGGCCGTCATCGCGAATGTTGTACCAGAAGTAGGCTTTCACTCCCTGGATGGCGCTGAGGGCCATCTTTTTGACCAGCATGACGGCCTGAGCTCGCTCGCCGCCATGCATGAGGGTGTGGAAACCGCCTTCATTGATCCAGAGGGGGAGTTGGTCTCCGAATTTCTTCATCTGGTCGCGGACCATGCCGAAGCGCTCCCGGTTTTCGGCCACTGTCATATAATCGTGATATGCCAGTAGGTGCCAGTTGGTGCGATCCGCCTTCTCCATAAAGCGGGGGAGGAAGTCGCGGTTGGGCTCGCGGGACACCATGGCGAATCCTCCGTTCAGGATCTGCGCACCGGGATCGAGGCGCGCGATCTCTGCGGACGTTTTCGAGAAGAGGTCGAGGTAGGCGGCGGTTGGGCTTTTCCAGAAGCCAATATCCGGCTCGTTCCATATCTCCCAGTACCGCACGGACTTACCGTAGCGCTGCACGCAGGCGCGCACGTAGGCCAGCCACGGTTCCATCTGGGGGGCGTAGCGCCATTTGTCGTGAGGGGGGGCGTCGGGCGGGGCCGTGGTTGCCCAGGGTACGCCGTAGTCCAGCAGTACGGCGGGCTCGATGCCCAGCTTTTGCAGGGTGCGAAGGATGGCGTCCTGTTTCTCGAAGGTAAACGGGGCGTCGGGGCCGCGTTGCACACCGGCCCAGGGGATCTCCATGCGTTGGATATCGATACCCAGGGCGCGCATCATTTCCGCCATTTTGGCGGCGTCCTCGCCTTCGTTGCGTAGCATGTGCGCGCAGATGCCGTACCGGAACCCTTCGCCATGGCTCTTGTAGGAAGTACCTGTCACAAAGGTTCTTGTGCCAGCAGGTTTGCCGTCGATTTTGTAGGCGATTTCGTACCATCCGGGCGGGAGCGGTTTGAGGGCAAGCGCGGCTTTCACGAGCGGGCCGGCGGGGAGCGCGGCGGTCCCTGTTTGCTCCACAACGCCTTGCCAGTCCGCTACTTGCCAGGTAACCTCCCGGGTTGGGGCGGAGGTGGGAGGGAGATCGATGAGCATGGCGACCTGTTCGTCGCTGCGATAAACGTCGACGGTGCGATCGGGTTTAACATCGGCGCGGGCAGGGGACAGCAGTGCGTGTAACAGCGCTGCAATTGCTGTCGCCATCAAGAGGACTGCGGCGGTGCAAACGCGGCGATGCAGAGGAATGGGTGTAGACGGGGGAAGGGCCATAGAGGGATCGGGTGCGATGCTTCCAAAAAATCAATCAACTGTTACTAAAAAAGAAATGACAGATTTCGCTGAACTTGTCAAAGTAGATGTGCGTTCATGCTGATAATTTCGTTCGCGTTTTCGGTCCGCACACTCTTATCCAGGACATATTGAATGAAGCCGCTTGCTCTCTTTTCGGTCGTCGCCGCATCTCTCTTTTCACTCATGCTGGCACCTTCCTCCCACGGCGCGCCGGATTCTCCGCCCGCACCTGTGCCGGTCCCGGCAGTTTCTGCGCCCGGCAGTGCCTTTGGGCCGCTGCGCCAGAAGTTGCGCGAGGGCGGGGAGGCGGTGCTTTTCATTAATGGTGACAGCACGTCTTACTCGGAGCATGGGCCGTACTACCTGTTGGCGCGGGCGATTGGGGATGACGCCAACTGTAAGGTGGTGCTGTACCGATGGGCGGAGTGGGAAGTCTCAAAGCCCTCGGGCCCAAAGGATTATGCAGCACCCGTTGTGGTGCGCGAGGCCTCGGGGAGCGCGACGGCGACATTGCGCGTGTACCTCGCCTCGCTGCCCGGCGGCGTAGCGGGCGACATGTTTGCGGAGGCGCGCCGAGCGAAGGCGCTGGAGGGGATACCGCGGCCCGACTGTGCGATCCTGCATCAGGGCCACAACATGCTCAACCACTCCCGCGCGTTCCCGGAGGATGGCTCCACCGCGCGAGGGCTGTTTTTTGCCGCCATCGGGAACACGTCGCTGCAGTGGCCCGGTGTGCCCCAGGTTATGGTGACCCAGAACCCATGGCGCGGCTCGGATAGGTTCCGGCTGGTGTACGACGCAATGGTGGACGTGGCAACGCTGCAGCCTGCGGTGGAGCTCATCGATACTTACAGGTTGTTTGTGGAAGCCGGGAAGCGGGCCGACCTGTATCGCGATGACATCCACCCGTCCGACCGCACCGCCGACGCCAACGCCGGGGCGCGGCTGATTGCCGATGCGCTGCTGGCCTCCTGGCGGGCCACCGATAAGAGCGAGGCCCCTGTCTCTGTCCCTGCCGCCGCGCCTTCCCCTTCGCCGCGGCTGACGTGGGCGGAGACTCCCGGCGAGAACCTTATTGCCAACGGCGATTTTGCCCAGGGCCCCGGCAACGAGCCCGAGGGCTGGCGCGCCTCCGAGGGCGCCACGGTGGAGAGGGTGGATGCGGACGGGCAGCCGGCGTTGGCGATTCGGCCCAACGGCAAGCAGGCGGCGATTTTTGAAAAGGTGCTGACGAGAGAGGAGCTGCAGCGCCTGGCCGGCAAAACGATTTCCGTGGCCTCCCTTATCCGCGCATCTTCCTCGCAGCCAAGGGCTTTTGCAACGGTGGTATGCCAGTCCGGGGGCAAGCGGCGCACCTTTGCGTTTGGGGATGTGAACAGCGGCAAGGGTGGCTGGGTATGGCTGGTAACCTCGGGCATCACCATCGACGGGCCCGCGACGTCGGCGGACGGCGCCGCCGAAACGCCGGAGCCCGTCACCCTGCGCTTCTACCCCGCGTTCGGCCTCAAGCCGCCGGAGAGTAACGATCCCTTGCTGATTCGCCGCGTAATTGTAACGGAGGGAAGCCTGCCGTGCGGGCTTCCGTAGTGGGTAGCGGCCTTGCACTGACTCGAGGATCAGCTTTAACAAGCAGTTTCAACTCGGGTATAGACATAGCAAGTGCTCCGGGTCGACGGAAGCGCGACCGCGGATGAGCCGGTGGCGGAGCGGGTCCGCGAGCGGGAACCACCGGCGAAGGTTACGTACAGGTACAGGTGTTGACACCAACGGGTAAAGCAGCCTGCCTGGCACCCCCCCGCCTCGATGCGTACGAGCGGCTGAATGGGTTGTCGCGAGTTTTCCAAGCTCCGAGAACGGCGGAGCCATTCCATACCTTAGCCCGGGGTTGCCCGGAGCATTCTGAATTCTGATGCGAGGACTACTCCGGGTAGGCTGGAATCAGGAACCCTACGCGAAGCGTTCTCCCGTTGGACCGTTCGCGCTCGTTCCTCGCGCGGGCCATGTTCAGAGCCACAGAGAATGCCTCGCATATGCAGTAAACGAGCGCAAGTGGATCGACATAAGAACGCTTCGCGTAGGGTTCCTGAGGCGAACTTTCCCGGGGTAGTCCTTGCATCAGAATGCTCCGGGCAACCCCGGGCTAGGGTATGGAACGGCTCCGCCGTTCTAAGAGCGATATGCCTGGGGCAACGCCCTTTTGCGAACGTCACGGCTCCGCCGTTCTCGGAGCCTGGCAAATTCGCGACAAGCTATCTGGAAAATGCTCTAAAGGGGAGATATTTACCACGGAGGACACGGAGTACATGGAAGGGAATGTTCTCCACTATAGTCTAGTGTCCTTAGTTATAAAGAGTACTATAATTAATGATGTCGCATTTCATCTAAAAATCCAGGCATTCAGTTACACGTAGGATCACTGATACAGGAGGAGGCTGGAGCGGTCTAATTACGGATGTATACAGTCCCCACGCGACAGACACGGCTCTCTTATGAGGCTTCGGAGTTCAACTGATGCCTGCTCTAACATTCTGCCGTTGCGTATGTTGCGTATCCGCCGTTGCGACCGTTGCGTGAAAATCCGGTATCGTATTGCCATGCGAACAGTTGAAGCGATGTGTGGAGCAGACTCTTACGCAACGGGCGGATTCGCAACGTACGCAACGAGGGATAGTGCCAGGCAGGCTACTTTGCCCGTTTATATAACTATTGACGCCGTCCCTTCTCTAAAAAAACATGGACTTAATTAGACGAAGAATCACTGATACAGTGATACTGGTGTCGTGAGTCAGAAGTAAATATCATAAGTTCCGTTCCGCCCCTTTGTGTCTTCGTGTCTTTGTGGTTAATGTTCCCCCTCCTCTCTGCTTCTCTGTGAAAATGGGAATGGGGATTATTTAACTACAAAGACACGAAGACACAAAGGGGCGGAACGGAGGGGGTAGCAAGCTAATGGTACGTATTTCTGACTTAGGAGACTAGTGCTGTGTCAGAGATATAATTGGGGGAGAATTTAGCTATATAAATGTTAAATTACATCAATGAGACAGCACTAAAACGTCACAAAAATAAGCAGGATAACCCCGGCAACCGCCACCAGGCCGCCGGCTACGGAGCGCGCGGTTGGGCGGTCGCCGTCCATAAGCCAGGCCAGGGGGATGATGACGACGGGTGAGGTGGCGGCAATGGCCATCACCACGCCGCTTGCCTCCTCCCTCAGCGCCCACTGGTAGCAGGCCACGCCCAGCGCCGGGCCGGCCAGCGCGTTGAGGAAGATCCACTTGGTGGCGGTAAGGCGAGACACGGGGGGCTTCACCCCTGTATCCGTGGGAAACCACCGGCGCGCCGCCAGCAAAAACACGGCGGATACCAGCAAGCCGCCCAAAATGCGCTGAAACGCGGACGACCCGCCGTCAATCCACTCTCCGGAGCCATGCGTTAGCCCAAACGCGTAGCGGGTGATGACAGCGCCGCCTGCCTGCCCCAGTGCGGCCAGCACTCCGTAGGCAATGCCCGCCGCCAAGCTGCCGCCGCGGCCCTCCACCGCCATGCCGTGCCGGCAAGTAACCGCCACTGCCACCCCGGCCAGTACCAGAGCGCCGGCGCCGAGTTGTGCCAAGGATAGCTGCGTGCCCAGCCAGCCCCACTCGATAAGCGCGGCGAACGGAGCCGCCAGACACTGGCTTATCAAAATGGTAAGGCGCGGCCCAATGCGAGTGATGGCCAGAAAGAGAGCGACATCGCCAATGCCAAAGCCGATGCATCCGCTGAGGAAAAACCAGCCAAATACCGAGCTCGTCCACCCGCTGCCAAAATAGTGCGCCCAGATTCCCAGCAGGCAAGTGGCCACCAGCAGCCGACCCAGATTGGCCGGCAATGGCCCCACTTGCTTTGCCGATCGCCCCGCAAAAATAACGGACAGCGAGAAGAGCAGAGGAGTAAAGAGTGCGGCGATCATGCAGGGCTGTGCGGCCCACGCAATCTAGCCGCGCCGGCGCGTTGCGTCCATGGGGAAAAGCATCTCCGGCCGTCCCCGCACGCCGGCCGCTCAGATAACCGGCGCCGCCATCCCAAACACGGGCAGCCCGATGAGGATATGGGCCACGAGCTCCACCACCACGTGCGCCACAAACCAGACGACGCCGGAAAGCAGCAAAATAGTGGTGGTTTTAGTGCCGGCGGCTCCGCTTTGCGAAGCGGAGTCATTGGCACCTGCAAACTGCGGCCCGGCGGAGAAGGGGGGAGTGAATGTCATAGTGCTAAAAAAGTTTGTGCACGCAATCTAGTCGGCCCACGCAAGAAATGCCAGCACAAATTGTGTAACCTTTGTGGGGATGGGGATGACACCTGCGCTTGGCACGTCCCTGCCTCCGCGCGCGCTGCAACCTTGGCAAACCGCGGCAAGCGCCGTAGCTACACCCGCTTTCCGCCGCCCTTTCGCCTGCTGCCCGGGGCAGAGACCGGGGCGCTGGCGCCGGGCGAGGGTGCCTTAGAAGCTTTGGACACCTTGGATGCCTTCGCTTTGGGCGGCGACGTCGCGACGGCAACATTCGTGTCCGCCAGCGTCTCGTCCCCTCGCGCACTCGCCGCAAGCTCCACGCGCTCCGCCTCCGCGGCGGGTGCTACGCGTGCGCGCCGCCGGGCAGAGCTG
The DNA here is from genome assembly GCA_003054695.1 of Verrucomicrobia bacterium LW23. Classification (GTDB taxonomy): domain Bacteria; phylum Verrucomicrobiota; class Verrucomicrobiia; order Methylacidiphilales; family UBA1321; genus LW23. The sequence continues at coordinate 321,829 of QAZA01000050.1, read as the reverse complement.
CCGCGAAATGTCAGGTCCATCTCCTTAAGCACATAGTGCAGCGCCGGCAGAGAGCACGACATCCCCAGTGCCGCGCGCAGCTCCGCCAGCGTCATCGAGGGATCGGCGGCCAGAAACTCCCGCAACCGCACGCGCACCTCCTCCGTAAACATCGACTGCCGGCTTTGTCGCCGCTGAATCGGCGCGATATCCCCTCGCTTTCGACGCTGCGCCAATAGCTTCTTTACCATGGGCAGCGAAACACAGAAACGTTCGGCTATCTCCCGCTGTGTGGCGGTTCCTTCGTCACAACAAGCGACTATGCGTTGGCGCAGATCGAGCGAAAGTGTCTTCACGCGTAGAATTATAGCATGCGAGTACGTTAAATACACTTGAAATCCGAGGGCAAGGCAATTGTTTAGTGTCACCGCGCTTTCGCGACCAATCCTGCGTCCGGTGTCGCCCGGCGATCCGGTCCGCACGGGGCTGCATATCTCAGCCCCGTCCAAAATTTCTGCATATTGCGGTGGACGTTCGCCGATTCCGGGCTAGGCTCCTGCATCTATGATTTTGCGCCTACCGCTGTTACAAGCGGCGCGGGGGCGAGGCCCGGCCCTGGTTGCCGTGCTCGCCGCGTGCCTGATGACCTTCGCGTCTTTTTTCATCGCAACTGTCACTGCTTCGGCCCAAACACTGCCGGAGGGCTTCCTTACGCCCCGGGAGAAGGAAAAGCTGGTAAAGACCAGTAGCGGCCTGCAGTACGTCGACGTGGTGGAAGGCAAGGGAAATCCCCCCCTCAAGGGCCAGACCGTAACCGTGCACTACACCGGCTGGCTTACCAACGGCCAAATGTTCGACAGCTCTCTGGCCCGTGGCAAGCCCTACACTTATTTTCATCGCGTCTCCCAGCAAATTGTGGGCTGGAGCGAGGGCGTCAGCACCATGAAGCCCGGCGGTAAACGCAAGCTCATCATCCCCCCGCGCCTGGGCTACGGCAGCGATGGCAGCGGTTCCATCCCCCCCAACGCCACGCTCCTCTTTGAGATTGAGCTGATCTCCGCCGAAGGCGAGACCATGAAGTAGGCGGGACGTCTGCCCGAGCGCACAGCCCCGGTCCGGACTGTATCCCCTTGCGTGAAAGCGGGATACAGCCCGGGGCTGGGGCTTTTTGTTTGGGTGGGGAGGAAGAGGAAGGCCAGTCGGGCTTTAGACTCGTTGCCACAACAAATCTGCACAATTCGGTCGGTTCGAGTTCGCATGTCGACGGTATCTGGTTAAGAGCCCATTTCGTTTCCATTCCGCTTTGCTGTCATGCATCAATCGTTAGATATTTCGCTGGTCATCAGGCAGAGGGCATGCTATTGCGATTGACGATATTCTTGGCATCAACTCCGTCATGTCCCTCGTCATGCCCATTTCGCCCGCAACGCCGCTCGCATCCGCCGCACCGGCCAAGCATACTGCGCCACTGCCTGCCACCGCCGATGCTTTTCAGACGCCGGGCGCGGCTTATCGCGGCAAACCGTTCTGGTCGTGGAACTCCCGTATCGAACGCGATGAACTCGTGCGGCAAATCCACACCTTTGCCCGCATGGGGATGGGCGGCTTCTTTATTCATTCCCGAACCGGTTTGGATACTGAATACATGGGCACTGAGTGGCTGGATGCGGTTGCCCATTCTGTAGAGGAAGCAGCCGCGCTGGGCCTGGAGGCCTGGTTGTACGACGAGGACCGCTGGCCCAGCGGCGCCGCCGGCGGCCTCGTTACGCGCGAGCCCCGCTATCGCATGCGCTACCTGCGCTGCACCCGGCTGGAGCCCGGGCGCCCCATCCCCCCGAGCCTGCTGCGTGCGGGCGCGTTGGTTGCGGCATTCAGTGCCACGGTGGAAGGGGTTAACCTGTTGAAATACAAGATGTTGGCGCCTGACGACATTGCTGCGGCGGCCACGTGCGGGGCGTCCGTCGATACGGAGCCGGCGCATCACTGCCTTCTTGTCTTCTCTACGGAGGAGGTGCCGACGCACGATTTCTTTAATGGCGGCGCCTATCTCAACACGCTCGATCCTGCTACCGTTCAACGCTTTATCGATGTAACGCACGAACGCTATGCGCAGACGTGCGGCGAGCACTTCGGCTCCGTTGTCCCCGGCATTTTTACCGACGAGCCACACCACGGTTTTGTGATGTGCGACACACCCCAGGGCTGGATCTATCCCGCCGATTCCGGCTGGGCTGTGCCCTGGACGGAAGGGTTTGCGGAGGATTTCCGCAACCGCTTTGGAGAGGATCTCATACCCCGCCTGCCGGAGCTGTTTCTGCGACTCGGCGGCGAGCGGTTTTCGCCCGTCAAATGGCGTTATATGGAGGCGCTGCACGCGCGCTTTCTGGAGTGCTGGGCGGCGCCGATCCAGAAGTGGTGTGAGGCGCATAACCTGCGCGTTACCGGCCACGTGCTGGCGGAGGATCTGCCTGGAGCGCAAAGTGTTACGTGTGGTTCCGTACTGCGCTATTACGAGCGGATGGGCACGCCGGGGATGGACCAGCTAAACCTGGACAACCGCTGCTTCTGGACCGCCAAGCAGGTGGCCTCCAGTGTGCGGCAGATGGGTAAGTCCCGGGCCATCAGCGAGTTATATGGCTGCACCGGCTGGCAGCTGGACTTTGCCGGGCACAAGGAACTGGGCGACTGGCAGGCGTTTCTCGGCATCAACATCCGCTGCCACCACCTGGCCTGGTACAGCATGGCCGGCGAGGCCAAGCGCGATTTCCCGGCCAGCATCTCGTTCCAAAGCGCGTGGCATCCGGAGTACCGCGCGGTGGAAGACTATTTTGCCCGCCTGCACACGGCCCTGCAAACCGGACGCGCCGTGTGCGACGTGCTGGTCCTGCACCCCGTCGAAAGCGTGTGGGCGCAGGTGCACGCAAGCTGGGCGGTGTGGATCAAGAATCAGTCGCCCGACATTGCGCCGATTGACGACGTTTTTGTGATGCTATGCCAGTGGCTGCTCGGCGCGCAAATTGACTACGACTACGGCGACGAAGATCAGCTTGCCCGCCTCGGCTCCATCCTGCCCGGAAACGGCGACGAGCCCCCCGTGCTTTGCCTCGGGCAGGGCCGCTACCGCGCTGTGGTTGTTGCGGGCGTGGAGACCATTCGTTCTTCTACGCTGGAGCTTTTGCAGCGTTTTCAGGCGTCCGGAGGTACTCTTGTGTTCGCCGGAAAACCTCCCGAATACACAGACGCCGTGCGCTCCGATGCGCCGCGCCGTCTGGCTCAAAGCGCCTCGTCGGTTCGCGTGCCATTGGAGCGCAACGCGCTGACCACCGCCCTGCGCCGGGCAGCCCCCCCGGTGGTTACCCTGAGTGCGGGCGCGGAGAGCACGGATCTGACGCGCCCCGTCCTGCTTACCGTGCGGGAGGAAACCGCGGCGGCTCCGGGCGAGTGGGGCGCGTGGATGGCAGGCTTGTGCAATACGGACCCCGCCAGAAGCGTGGATCTGCTGGAAGTGACACTTGCGCCACGCCCGCCACGTGCCTGGGAAGCCGCCGCAATCCGCCCCACCAGCGCAATGTTTTGCGTGGAGGAGTGGGACTGCCGCACGGGATCGCGCAAGTCTCTGCCTTCCAGCGCCTTGCAATGCGATGCGAAGGACGGCCTTGCATCTGCCGTAACGTGGCGCACCAGCCTGCACGGCCTGGGCGAGCGCCTGTTTCGCGTGGCGCTGCTTCGCGAGGCCCGCGCGGTTGCCGAGGATGCGGGCGCCGCGAATGCTCCAGCCGTCGCCCTAGAGAGGAATGCGGTCGCGGGCCCCTGGCGGTACTCGCTGGATGAACCTAACGTGCTCGTTATCGACCAGTTTGAGTGGCTCAGCCGGCAGCAGGGTGCAGCATCGTCCGACTCTCCGCCCGAATGGCGCCCGGCGGCGGACATCCTGGCGATTGATGACAGTGTGAGGACAGCTCTGCGCCTCCCGCGCCGAACGGGGGCTATGATGCAGCCCTGGGCCCGGCGTAAGGCGGCGGCTGAGGCGCACTCCGGCCCGGATCATAACCTGCAAGTGGGTAAGCCCGTCACTGTAACTCAAGTCTTTCTGCGCGCGGCCTTTACAGTACGCGACCTCAAACACTGGGCCTCTGCTCCGCCCGCGCTGGCAATGGAGCAACCGCACCGCTGGGCAATCTCCCTGAATGGAACGCGGGTGTCCGGGGGATGCGCGTGCCGCGAGTGGTTTGTCGATCCGTGCATACGCATTGTGCCGTTGCCTGCAGAGGCCATCCGCGATGGCGAGAATGTGCTGGAATTTTGCGCGACGTTTGACGCCGAGCTGGATCTGGAGGCGATCTATCTGCTCGGCTCGTTTGGTGTGTATGGCTTGCGGGGTGAAGATAACGCGCAGCAGGATGCTTCCAGCATCTCTGCTTCCCGGTGCCAGCCGCCCCGCCTCTGGCTTGGCGTCCTGCCGGCAGCCCTGCACGTGGGGGATGTTACCCTGCAGGGGCTCCCCTTTTATACGGGCCGCATTCGGTACGAGATCCCGCTAGCAGCCGGCGTACTGTCAGGGGCGGAGGCATGCCAGTTACGTGTCCCGGCCTTTGGCGGCGCGGTAGTTTGCGTGGAGGAGGCGGACGGGCGGAGGCAGGTGCTGCCGTTTCCGCCCCACACGGCAGGTATCCGCCGTCCATCGGGAGTGGGCGCGAGTGTTGTTGTGGAGGTGGTGCTTACGCGTCGCAATCTGTTCGGGCCGCTCCATCTCGTCCCGCGGGAGCAAACGCACATTGGCCCTGCCTCCTTCCGCTCGGCGCTTGCCCCGTTTGATATCGGCACAGCGGATGAGCCTCGCTATTCCCTTCACCCTCAGCTCTTTCCGTCGGGCCTGCTTGCCGCGCCGGAGATCTGCATTGTGGAGGGGTGAAGGGCCAGCAAGGCAGCCCTACGCCGCCGCACGGAGGGCCTACCCGGCCACCGCCACCGCTGCTTCCTCGGTTCGGGCCGCTTCGGCCGGCGATGCGGTGTCGGCGGAGATGTAGGCGCCGTAGCCTCGCAGTTTGGCGCGCAGGTGGTTCGTATCCACGGCATGCACATTTGGCTCGGGAGCCGTGGCTGCCAGTGCGGCGGCCAGCCCGGCGGCTTCGCCCATGGCCAGGCAGGTAGGCATCACGCGAACACTGCCTTGCACAATGCGCTCGGTGGAGATGCAGCGCCCGGCCACCAGCACGTTGCGCAGTCCCCTGGGGGTAAGGCAGCGATAGGGGATCCCGTGCGACTCACCGGGCCCGTAGCGCAGCTCGTTCTTCTTTTGCGAGGCGATGCGCTCCTGGTAGTTTTTCGCGCTTTCCTCCTGCTTGCGGTGCACGTCGATAAAGTAGCTGTTGCGGCAAATCTCGTCGTCAAAGGACTGGCGGGCCATATAGTCGTCGAAGGTGAGCAGGTAGTCGCCCATCACGCGGCGCGTTTCGCGCACGCCCATCATGGCGCCGGTCATCACGAGAAAGGAATTGCCGAACGCGGCGGGGGCGAACTCGGCCAGGCCGTCGCGGTAGGCCTGCGCCAGCTTGCGGCCGTGCGTCAGCCCGCGGGAGATGCTCCACGGGTCGGTATTGTCAAAATTAAACACGTGCCCGGCGTTAAAGCCCAGCGTGCCGGGCCCGATGACGGCCGAGCACAAATGCGTGTCGGGGATAATCGGGTAGCGGCCGGACTCGCGGATGGGGTAGAGCGGGCTTTTGGGGTTGCCGGCGTAAATGGGCTCGCCGGTGCGCAGGGCGTAGTCGTCCACGTTGCTTAGCACAAAGCAGTGCGTGGCGGGCATCAGGGAGGCGGGCTCCTTGCCGTCGCCCTTTACGGTTTCCGCGCCGGCCTGGAAGCACAGGTCTGCGTCGCCGGTGCAATCCACATAAACCCTGGCGCGCAAGGCACTTAGCCCGGCCTTGTTGGCGACGATAAGCGCGTCAACTTCGCCATCGGCACGCATCTCCACGCTGGCCAGTGTGGTGTGAAAGAGAGGCGTGGCGCCAAACTCGGCCACCAGATCGTCGTAAATGCGTTTGAGGGCTTCGGGGTTGATCGGCACCCAGTCCAGCTGCTCCTTCGGCACGTGCGGTGTGGTCTTTTTGCTCTCGACAAGCACGCGCTCGGCCAGGCTGCGGTACACAATCTTCTCGCGGTCCGAGAAGGGGCACCATGCCGGTACCAGTGCGCTGGTGCCCATGCCGCCCAGGGCGCCCATGCCTTCGATAAGGAGAGTGCGGGCGCCTTCGCGGGCGGCGGCTGCGGCGGCTGTGCAACCGGAGGGGCCGCCGCCGACAACGATGACGTCCCACGACTCATCGAGAGGAAGGGAACGCGGGGAAAGGGAGAACGATTTCATGACATCGATAGTGGCGAAAAGGACGGCAGGACACAACGCCGGCACCTTGTCAAACTTACGCAAAAAGTATAGATTTCTCATCATGCCCTCCCGGCGCCCCGCACTTTCCACCGCCTCCGCCAGCCCCCCCGGCGACAGCTCCGTTCCCCCGCGTACGGAGGAGGCGGCGGCGCATCAGGGGCGCCTGCGTCTGCGCGACTGGTCCGGGCTGAGCTGCTGGCCCATCTTCATCCACGACCGCGCGCACCACGTGGGCGGCATGCGCTGGGAGGGCGTCGGCGCCTCGCACACCGCCGCGTGGCTGGTGCGTGCCGGGTCGGTGACTGTCGCCACAGGCGGGCATGAGGCAACCGCGCGAGTGGGCGACTGGATGGTGCCCTCGCGCAGCCGGCACCGCAACAGCTTCAGCGCGGACGCCGCCATACTTTCCGTGCGGCTTCACGCGCTGTGGCCCGACGGCCGCCCGCTTATCGATCCCCGGCTAGCCTTTGTACTGCCGCGGGATGCAACGCAGGAGCTATCCAGCCTGGCCAAGCGGCTGGAACGCTTTGCCACACGCAACTTTACGCAGGCCGATACGGGCATGGAATGGAAACGGGCGGACGCCGTGCAGTACCTGGATCTCAACCGCCATTTCTTTGCCTGGCTTACGGAATTTGTGGCACGCCTTGCCGAGGCCGGTTGCCCGCCCACCACCCCGGCACGGGCAGACGAGCGTGCGCTTCGCGCCGCGCAACTGCTCAACACCATGCCGTTGCACGAGGCCTGGGACCTGGCGGGCCTGGCCGCGCGGGTCGGACTCAGCCCCGCGCACCTGAACCGGCTGTTTGTGGAGGCATTCGATACCACGCCCCGCCAGTACTACCAGCAGCGCCGTAAACGCGCCGCCCTGCATCTGCTGCGCGAGGAGGCGCTGCCCATCAAGCAGGCCGCCGCCACGCTCGGCTTCTCCTCGGCGTGTTACTTTACGGCGTGGTTTCGCGCCCAGTTTGGCACCCCGCCCGCCCAGTGGCGCCGCCGGCCTGCGCGAGGGGAGGCGTGAGTGAGGCGGGCCGCATGGCGGGCGACCTTTTCTTGGCCCGGCTTAGCCCAGCTGCACGCCCTGAAATATGTTGTAGACTTTGTAAAAGAGCGGGGCAAATGCGGAGAAGAAAAGGCCGACGGCCAGAATGAGAATGCCTACCAGGAAAAAGCGGGGCATCCACTCGTTAACCGCGGCCATCGCCAGCTTCCAGCTGTGGAGCGCCTGTTCCTCCAGCGCCACAAATGTATCCGAAAGCTTTCCCGAGATTTCGCCCGTTTCGATATAGTCCTGCCAGTCGATGGGCAGGTACTGCTTCCACCTGGGGTAGACGGTGCTCAGGGGCTCGCCGGAGAGGATATGCTGTTTGCCTTGCTCCGCCGGTTCATCGCGCTCCGCAAAACCGGTCGCCTGCCAGGCGTCGTACACGGCGTCCGAGAGGGGCAGGCCCGCCGCATACTCCAGGCGCAGGGCTATGATCCAGCGGTAGGCGTACGTCGCCTTCCACGCCGGGCCAAGCAGGGGGACGGCCAGCAGGATTTTTTGCCCCGGCGGCGTGCGCCACAGCCAGCCAATAATCATGTAAACGCCGAAACCCGTGGCGTACATCATAAACAGCACAAACGCAAGGCTTAGCATGTATACAAAGGCCGCGTTGGCCGGGCTTGCATTAAACCGCTCCAAAGCACCGGGAAGCGGATAAAAAAACGCCGCAACATGCAACACCACAAGGGGATAGAGCGACTGGCGCCACAACCCGCCAACGAGCGTGTCCTCATTGCGCCAAAACTGCGCCAGCTGCGAAAAGATGTCCTCCAGCCGCCCGCTGCGCTCCCCCGCGTGCACCAGATTTACCTCAAACTCGGAGAAGCCGGCCTTGTCAAACGCGTCGGTGACCGGCATGCCGTCGTTGATCGCACTCGCAAGTGTCTGCACCTCAAAGTCATTGAACCGCGATTTCAGCTTGTCCAGCGCTGTCCGCAGCGGCAGGCCGCCTCTGGACATCGTGCCCAGCTGCTCGAAAAACTTGATGCGTGTTGATGTATCCACGATGGTTTGGCAACATAGCACCCATTGCCGCTTTCCGGCGATCACAATCGTTGCAACCCCTTGAATAATCCCGCGATAGCTTCCTCGTCGTCCACCGCGCCCTTACCCGGCATCCACCCCGCCCGCGTCAACCCCGGCGATCTCGCCTCGTGGGACAGCTTCTGCGCTGCCCGCGCCGCGTGGCCCAGCCTGCAGCTTGGCCAGACGTGGCTGGAGGCGCCCGTTCCGCAATTCGCGCCCGGCACCGCCTGGTTTGCCGCCACAACGTCGGATGTGGTTGTGGGCGTGGAGTTTACGGATAAGGATGTCTTTAACCCCGCCACACGCTTTAATCAGGCCGGGTTCCTGAGGGGCGATGTCTTCGAGCTTTTCTGGCGCCCCGCCAGGCAGGAGCCTTACTACGAAATCCACGTCTCCCCGCAGGGTCAGATCCTGCAACTGCGATTTCCCGCCGCGCAGCACAAAGCCCCTAAAAAGTCGGAACTTACGGGGGAAGAACGGATTGCGAAAGTGGAAGAGGGGCTTGAGCGCTTTACGGTAAAGGAGCCGCTTTTTGCCCTTCGCCTGCTGCACGTTAGCGAGGGCGAACGATGGGGATGTGTTGTGGCGGTCCCGCGGGCACTCATGGCCGGCGCATCAAAAGGCGTTCAGGGTGAGGATGTTACGGTGTCTGTCTCCCGCTACGACTACACCCGGCCGGAGCCTCGTCCGGTCATGTCGTCGACGTCGCCCCACCCGGTGCCGTGGTTTCACCGTTCGCAGGAGTGGACGCCGCTTTTCCTATAATTTTACGACGTTTCCTTGCTCTTTTTCGTTAAAACTTTCATACAACAGCTAAATCACTGCCGCTAAATGCAATCAATGCAACATGCTGGTTGGCAGTATGTTGTGGATGCTAAGCGGGCCGATTGCATGTAAAAGCCCAGGTGTTAACTGACGCGGGATTGCCTGTAACAATCCAATGACGTGGAAATTGCAGGCTTGCGCTATAGCGTTTTTTTTGCGAAAAGGTCTAACACCATATTAGCATAATTGCTATTTCAGTCTTTTTTCACGCAAGGAAATTCCTTTATGAGCGATGCCACGGCTATTGATTTAAGCGGACTCGATTTAAGCCCGAAATGGGGCACCCAAATGGACGCAGCCAAGCTGCGCGAGTTTGAGGCCCGCGAGGAGGGTGGAGGTCATAGCTTTGGCGGCAGACGTCCCGACCGCGGATTCGGCCGCGACTCGCGCAGCGGCGGCGGCAATCGCGATCGGCGAGACAATCGCAGCGGCGGCAATTTTGGCAGTGGCAATCGCGACCGCGGCGGCCAGGGCCATGGCGGCCAGGGTGCGCAGGCCAAAGGCAGCTACACCCGCCGAGATACCGGCGGCGAGCGCTCCGACCGCCCCCAGCAGGGCGGGCATGGGCACGGTGGCCACGGCCATCAGCGCCGCTTCGAGCGTCCTCAGCCCCCGGCTATTCTCGACGAGCTGGAAGTTTCCATCATCCCCACGTCCGTAAGCGTGGCGGCCCTCGCGCAGCAGATCAAGTCGTCCGCCCGCGCGTATCCCATCTTTGATGTCGCCGGCGTTATCCTGCAAAGCCCGGAGCGCTACCAGATCCGCATCTCCCAGAAGGGCGCCGGCCGCAACAACCAGCAGCATGGCAACCGCAAGCCCCGCCACGGCGAGGAAGCCGCAAAGCACGAGAAGCACGAGAAGCACGAGGCAGCCCCCGCCGCCGAGGCAAAGGAGGAAGTTAAAGAGAAGGCGCCAAATCCCTTCTATATTTGTCGCCTGGACCACACGCCCTGGCTGACCGAGTCCCAGGCCGTGCGCCACATCCTCGAGAAGCATCTGGACGCCTACTATACGGCGGAAACCGTTGCGACGGAAGCACCTAAGGGCAATTTCACCTTCGTCGCCGTGTGCGGCATGAGCGGCACCAACCTCGGCCCGCCCAACCACCACGACTACCAGAACAAGCTGCGCGCCATCCACGCTGCCCGCTTCTCCCACACCCCGTTCGAGGCCTACCGCCAGCGCATCAAAACCGTTCGCGATGAAGCCCTTGTGAAGGCCTGGCTGGACGAGCAGTCCTCCCGCGTGGAGTACGTCAGCGTCAAGCGCCCCGAGGACGACCGCCTGAAGGGCAAGGGCGAAGTCGAAGCCCACTTCCGCACCCATCACATGGGCGAGGTGATTTACCGCGGCTCCTCCGTCACCCTCAGCAAGCCGGAGCACGTCAAGAACCTGAGCCAGGAAATCGGCAACGCCGTGCGCTGGACGATTGACGACCAGAAGCGCTTCCCCATCTCGATGGTGAACCTGATGCGCATGGAGTTTAACCGCCACGGCCTGCACGTCTTCAAGCTCAGCAACAAGGACAACGTTACCTACGTCGGCGTCGCCCGCCCCCGCCGCATCGACCTCGTCAACACGCCGATGGCCGTTGGCGTACGCAAGATTGTGGACTGGCTGCTGGTAACCCCCAAGGCAACCCGCCAGACCTTCCTGCACGACTTCGCCGGCGTCACCGACGAATCCCTGAAGGCCGCCGCCCATGAGGCGACCGTGGTCCACCCCGCCGCACCCGCGGAAGCGCCGGCCCCAGCCGCTACCGAAGCCGCTGCAACGGAACAGGTTGCGAGCGAAGCCCCTGCCGAAGCGGTGGAAGCCTCCGCCCCTGCGGAAGCGCCCGCTGCCGACGCTGCGGCAACCACCGAAGCCGCTCCAGCCGTAGCCCAGGCGCCCGCCGCCGAAGCCCGCCCCCAGCTCACCGCCGAGCAGATGGACGCCCTGCGCAACCTGCGCTGGCTAATGTACGAAGGCTACGTCGTGGAGCTCTCCAACGGCACCCTCTTTACGCCGCAGCCCAACTCCGGCGGCCAGAACCAGCAGCAGAACAACGGCCAGCAGAAGAAGGCCGCTGTCGTCGCTCAGGCGGCGCCCGTTGCTGCCGCTGCTGTCCAGGAGGCCCAGGCCGAAGAAGCACCCGCTGCTTCGGAACCCGTTGCTGCTGAAGTTGTTGCCGAGCAGGCCGCGCCCGTGGAGCAGCACGCTGCCGTTCCCGCCGTCGAAGCGCCCGAGACCGCCGTGGTGATTGCTTCCGTATCTCCCTCGGAGTCCGACAGCGTTGAGGCTGAAGCTACCCGCGACGAAGAAGTCGGCGCGCTTGTGTAAAGTCTTACCGTCCATCAAACTTCTGCCGCGCCCGCCCGAGTCCTGAGTTTTGGGCGGCTCCGCTGGCAGGGGTAAGAGAAAGGCGTCCCCGGTGATTCAATCACCAGGGACGCCTTTATTTTGTGGCGGAAATCGTGGCGCATAACCTGCCTGTCCAGTTCCGGAATCGCGATTTTTCGCTTCAGCCCAGCGTTTTCAGCATGACTCGCTACGTGGCTCGTGTACATTGTTGCGAGATGGCATAAGGGCGCCTTGAGTTGGTGTTTGTCGCTAAGTCGTTGTGGCCCTGCTTTTTACGGGATTTATCATGGCAACGGACAAGATTATTGTAGCGCTGGATATGAACGACGCGGAGTACGCGTTGGATCTGGTGCGACGCCTGAAAGATTACATCGGCTGCTTTAAAGTCGGGAGCCAGCTCTTTACGCGGCAAGGCCCGGCCATTGTGCAAGCTATTCGAGATGAAGGGGTTGACGTATTTCTTGATCTCAAGTTCCATGATATCCCCGCCACGGTCGCCAATGCCGTAGCCGCCGCCGTCAAGCTGGACGTCCGCTTTGCGACGATCCACACTATGGGTGGTGCTGATATGATGATTGCCGCGCTGGACGTTGTGCAAAACACGCGCACCACGCTGCTTGGCGTTACCGTACTCACCAGCCTGGAGAGCGACGACCTGCAGGAGATCGGCTTCGACCACACTGTTCAGGGCCAAGTCCTTCATCTGACGCGCCTTGCGATGGCCAGCGGACTGAGCGCCGTTGTCTGTTCCCCGCAGGAAATCGAGCTGATCCGCGGCCAGTTTACCGAACCGCTCACCCTGGTCACGCCCGGCATCCGCGCCACCGCCACGCGCGATATGCATGATCAAAAGCGCACACTAAGCGCCACCGAAGCCTTCGCCCTCGGCGTCGACCACGTCGTCATCGGCCGCCCCATCACCCAGGCCCCGGACCCCGTCGCCGCCGCGCGGGAGTTGGTGAAGTCCTGCAAGCCGGACTGAGCCCCGGGCTATGCTATGGAACGGCTCCGTTCTCCTCGGAGTGCTATGCCTCGGCAAGGCCCTAATGCCCGGATTCCTTTTTCGGCGCTACGGATTTTTTGACCTTGCGCTCCGTCGGCACGGGTGGGACGGCTTCGCCGGGTTCGTCGTGGAAGCCCGCGAGGACCTGATCTCGCTTCCGCGCGAAGTCGGAGGGGAGAATGCGCGCTTCGGCGAGGCCCTCCGTAAGCCAGCGCGCTTTTTGCGCGTCGGGGCGGTTCGCCTCAAAGCGGGAGAAAAGGATGAAGGTGTCGGCGGAGACGGATTCGCCGTGGCCCATCTGAAAGGGGCCGATCAGCGCGCATTCCAGCGCCTCGCGCGGCACGTTCAGCACGCGGCTTTCAAAGAGCATGTCCACCAGGGCGGGGCGGTTTTTGGGGGAGTCGCACCACTGGCAGGCTTCGCGCAGGGCGTCGAGCATCGCGTTGTATTCCTCCGCGCGGCTGGCGGCAAACTCGCTGCGGACGAGCAGAGCTTTTTCCGGGTGCAGGGGTGCCAGGTTTTCGCTGGTTGCGGCGCACCAGCCGTCGCCGGCCAGTATGGCCACGGAGTTCCAGGGCTCGCCCACGCAGTAGCCCTCCAGGTAGCCGCTGCTCATCAGCTCGTGCGTCAGGGAGGGAGGCACAATAAGCAGGCGCACATCTTCGTCGGGATCTATCCCGCAGCTGCGCAGCCAGCGCCGCATAAGTATATGGTGCGAGGACACGGAGGATACCACGCCCAGGTTCATCCGCCGCCCCGTTCCTTCGCTGCGAATCAGCCGGCGCAGGGAGTGCCCGTCGCGCACGCCCTTGGCCCAAAGCCTTCGGGATAAAGTGATAGCGTTACCCTGCAGATTCAGCACCAGGCTCGTCTCCACCTCTGTGGCCGGACAGCCGACGCCCAGTCGCATGGTAATGGCCATGGTGGCCAGGGCGTGGGCGCCTTCCAGCTCGCGGTAGATCAGTTTCTCGCGAATCGTGGCCCAGCCGGGCTGCATGCTCAGCTCCACATCCACGCCCCGCTTGGCAAAAAGTCCCAGCTCGCGGGCGACAAGCAGGGGGGCGCAATCGACGAGGGCTACGTATCCCAAACGAAGTGGGCTGGACATGTGGGCTGCTGCAATATGCATTGATGCAATTGTAGCAGTGAGAATGCCAGCCGACAGCGGAATCTTTAAAATCCTGTGATTTTTCTGAAGGATTGGCATGAACGGCGCTCATAACACCCGCACATGCTTGACCCGCGTCAACTCAGAGCCTTTCTTGCGCTCGCCCAAAGTGGGAGCTTCACCCTGGCCGGCCGCCAGCTCCATCTTACCCAGTCCGCCATCAGCCACGCCATGCGTGCGCTGGAGGACGAACTGGGCTGTCCTCTTTTGTACAGAAGTGGCAAAAAGATCAGACTGACCCCGGCGGGACACCGGCTTCGCAACCATGCGGAGGGAATCCTGGAGCGCCTTCGCCGCGCTGAAGAGGACCTTAGCTCGCTGGAGCATGTGGACCGCGGCGAACTGCGTGTGGCCTTTTCGTATTCCACGGCGCAGCATTTGTTGCCCGGCATTATTCGTGAGTTTCATGACTGCTTTCCCCTGTGCCAAATCCGTGTGCAGGTGGGCGATACCTCCACTGCCGTCACCGCGCTGGAGCAGGGGACGGTGGACCTGGCCATTATGGTGGGCGGCATCCTGGGCCCCAATCTTAAATCCACGCCTATTTTTGATGACCAGGTTCTCTTTATGGTCGCGCCCAGCCACCCCTGGGCGCGGCGCTCGCGGGTGGAGCCGGCCGATGTGCATCGCGAGCCGTGCATCCTTACCAGCCGCACCAGCTCCACGTATCGCCTTATCGAGCAATACCTTCTGCGTGCCGGGGCCCGGCTGGGCCCGGTGATCGAGGTGGCCAGCTCGGAGGTCATCAAGGAGCTCGTCAAGCTGGGCCTGGGCGTCGGCCTCCTGGCGCCATGGACGGCCCGCAAGGAGCTTGCGGAGGGCTCCCTGGTGGCGATCAGCCCCGGCACGCGGCCGCTCAAGCGCCGCTGGGTGGTGGCCTACGAGGCAAACCGGCCGCTGCGCATGCTGGAGCAAAGCTTTCTCGGCCTGTGCCGGGAGGTCTCCGTGATTGAGACGCGGGAAGTCGTACCCCGCCAGGCGCCTGCCGGCGCGGCTGCGGCACCTTCCACCGGTGCGGGGACTGGGACCGGCGAGCCTGCTGAGGCGCCGATAGGGGAGTCTGTCGTGGTTATGGACTGATAGGTAAGAAAGTATCGGGCCCGGCACATCTCCCGCTGTACGTCCTGCCAACTTTCACGTATGCTCCGATGGACTACCCCCTCCACTATGTCCATCAGCACCCGCACCGGCGACGAAGGTACGACTGGTTTGCTTTACAACCGCCGCGTCTCCAAAGCCCACCCGGCCGTCGAAACCTACGGCACTGTCGACGAACTGAACTCGTCCCTGGGCATGGCGCGGGCCACCAGCCCCAGCCCGGATATGCGAGCCAAGCTCCTGGTCATCCAGCGCAACCTGGTGGCGCTGATGGGGCAGCTGGCCATTGCCGCGGAGGACACCGAGCGCTACAACAAAAGCCACTACCCCAAGCTGACGCCGGAAATGCTGCACCAGCTGGACGCCCTGGTGGCTCATTTTGAGTCGAAGCGCATTCGTTTTGACGGCTGGGCGACGCCTGGCGATACGCTTGCCGCGGCCTCCCTGGATGTAGCGCGCACTGTATGCCGCCGGGCGGAGCGGCTTGTCGTGTGGTCCTTTTTGGACAGTGCGGGCAACGATGCTAACCCCTTGCACAATAGCCATATACGCCTTGTTGTGCAGTACCTGAACCGGCTCTCCGATGTGCTGTGGCTGATGGCCCGGTATACCGAAACACACTTCTCGGAGCCCCTGGCGCCGTCCATCGAACCGGAAATCGTCGCTCAGCCCGATGGCAAAAGCGGTGCCTCCCCGCATACGATCGCTTGAAATTATCGGCGCCAGCCTCTAGAACATCCACATGCCGAGCAAAATCCTGGCGATCGACGATAGCCTGACGCTGCGCAAGTTTATCGCAAACAGCCTGGCCAAGAATGCCAGTGATTACGTTGTCATTACCGCAAAAGACGGCGCCGAAGGGCTCTCGCTTGCTAAGGGCGAATTGCCGGAACTCATTCTGCTGGACTACATTCTGCCCGATTTTAAGGGCGACGAAGTATGTGCGCGGCTGCTGAGCGATCCCGCCACGGCGGATACGCCCGTGGTGCTGATGAGCAGCAATTCCGCGCAAATCAAGAAGGCGGAGAGTGAGTACAGGAACATCCGCAAAAGCATCGCCAAACCCTTTACGCCGGAACTACTTAGCGCGACTGTCAAGTACGTGCTGCGCGAGCGGGCCGCGAAGGCTGACGGCGAGGGCAGCGGCGCCAACGGCACCCCGGCGGCCGCGGCGATTGCCCCCTCTGCACCAGAGGCGGGCGGCGCGGCCGAGCGCACGGTTTTCAGCGGCTCTACTGCCTACTTCAGCCTCTCCGATGCGCTGCGAGGCGTTGAGGATGAAGCACTTACAGGTGTACTGCAGCTGGACATCAAGCCCTCACCCGTCCTTGCCTACGTTCGCCAGGGCCACATTGCGTTGGTAACCACGCGCGATGCCAAGGCCTACCTGGCCAATACAAGCTTTGTGTTTGACGACGCGCAAGCTGCTATGCTGGAGACACTTATGCCGTTGCAGGGGGAGAATGGAGCGCCTCTGTTTCACCTGCTGGGCGCACGTGGCCTGATTGACCAGGCGATCGTGCCGGAAATCTGTTTCGAGCACAGCATCCGCCTCTTTTCCCGCGTGTGGACCGGCGGGCAGATCACCTTCGCCTTTCGCTCGCTGCCCGAGCTTCCCGATTTTGTCACCGCCAACGCCGGCCCTCCGCTGGCCATGGACGAGTGGAGCATTGAAACGCTGCGATTCGTTGGGGAAGAAGCACTTACAGCCCACGCGTGGGGCGATTTCACCGGCATCCCGGTCTACACGCGGCGCGGCTACGAGCGCATCCAGCACATCCCGCTTAACGACGACGAAATCGCGTTTGTAAGCCAGGTAAACGGCACCAACACGCTTGCGGAAATCGTTGAGCTGCTGGGGATTCCGATTGAAGCGGGGCAACAGATCCTCTTCAGCATGCTGGCGTTGGAGATTTTTGACTATTGGCCGGCAGCTGCTCTGCGCGGGCAGGTGTAAGACGTAAAACTCTGGGCAACAATAAGTTAAGCTATGGCAAAGATCCTTATCATCGATGATATCGCCAGCGACGCGCAGATGCTTGCCCTGACGGCAAAAAAGGATGGGCATGAATGCCTGACGGCGCAGGACGGCAAAGCCGGCGAACAGATGGCTGCGGCACAATTGCCGGATCTTATTCTGCTGGACATAGTTATGCCGGGGCAGGATGGCTTTGCCACATGCCGCCGGCTCAAGAAAAATGCGGCAACCGCCCACATCCCGATCATTCTCGTCAGCAGCAAGAATACGGAGGCAGACCGCTTTTGGGGGATGAAACAAGGGGCTGCGGACTACGTGGATAAACCCTTCCAGCCCAGCGTGTTACTGGCCGTCATCCGTCGCCATCTCGCCGCCTGATTCCTTACCGCACGCCTTCGCCCACCTCGCCCACATACCATGCGGTCCTACTGCCTGCTCCAACTGCACGGCCACACTTGTGGGGTCGACCTCTCCGCTGTAAAGGAAGTGCTTCCCGTACAGCCACTTGCACTGGTTCCTCTGGGGCCGGAGTGTCTGCTGGGCGCCATTAATCTGCGCAGCGAAATCGTCAGCGTCTACGCCCTGGAATCTGTTTTGCAGGGCGACTTTGTGGCCGAAGCCGATGACAATGGCGCCCCGCCGGCGACGCCTGTTGTATCAGGGCAGGACGACCGTTTCCTTATCCTTCAGTACGAGGACTTTACGTTTGGCGTGCGCGCATTGCGTGTCGATACAGTGCGCTTGCCCGACGAGGCCGAACCGCTCGATCCCCGGTTGCCGGAAGTATCTCTGCTGCACCCACCTATGGAGTTTGAGGATCACACCTTCCGTGTGATTGAGCTGGATCACCTTGTTCAGCGGCTGCGCCTCATCATGACGCACTGTTTTTCGGAGTAGTCTGGCACTATTAAGGGCTTTCTAATCATGGGCTTAGCAGGTATTCCACGCAAAAGCGTGTGCATACATTACAGTTCGCAGAACCTGCGGAAGTAAATCGAACTGTTATGGTTCTTTTTCGTTGACTCTGACTCTGGCGTTTTCGCTGGAATCGACGAAAATAAATCTACTATGACAACGCTCGGTATTGTCGGTTCCTGGCTGACACGTTCCTCCTCTGCAAAGCGCGCCGCTTCTCCGGAAGGCATTGCCATTGCGGCCGCCCCCATGGAGGTACCCGCCGCGCCGTCATGGCGACCGGAGCCGCTGCACCGTCGGCACCTGCGCCGCGAGCACATCTCCGTGTGCGAGGTTCCTTCGCGTAAATCCCTGCGGTTGCAATGCGAAGCAGGGGAACTGTGGATCACCACCCCGCAGGGCGAAGACCTGATTGTACGCGCGGGCGAGGTATGCCCCCGCGTGGGCGCCGGCACCGTTATTGTGCAGGCTCTGGAGGATTCGATTTACCACTGGGGCATCAGCTAACGTAAAGCACTGATTGCCTTGTACTTAACCCGAGCGGGCGCTTAGTCAAGCGCCTGCTTTTCCATTTTATCTATTGCCTGCGCCTCCTGCTCCGTGATTGGCGTGGAGTAGCGCAGGTAAACAATGCCGCCAATCAGGTTCCAGGCCAGGCTGACCATGAAGGAAAGCAGCCCGAAGGCAATTGCATGTTCCTCGCTGATGCCAAAGAGAGCGAGAAAGATGACAGCAAGGCCTTCGCGAACGCCAAAACCCGAGATGCTGATGGGGATGGCCGCCAGCGTCATCATGATCGGCAGAGTCGACATGAACTCCCACACGGGCGGCTGTTGGTGCAGCGCGCGGATGACAAAATAGGCCAGCGCCAGGTTGAACGCGTGGCTGAGGAAGCTGATCGGCATCGTCCAAAGTATTGTAGTCCAGGCCTTTGCAAAGCGATCGTAGGCGTGAATGAGCTTCTCCAGCAGCCCGTGCATGGGGATGCGCGTCCACCAGCCCCTCGCCTCAAACCACTTCTGGATGGGCTTGCCCACCAGCGAAAAAGCGACGGCCCCGACGGCCCCGGCGGAGATCAGCAGGATGGAATAGACCGCTATTTTGGTGCGGGGCGTACTGACCAGGAGCTGGTAATGCACCGCCGTAAACACCACGGCCATAATGAGTAATGCAAACAGGCCAAGGACGCGGTCGATGATGACGGACAATGCCGCGGCGGTACGGCGGGAAGGGGCGGCCTGCGTGGCGTAGTAAATTTTGACGACATCGCCGCCTGTGGCGCCCAGCAAAAAGGAGTTAAAGAACTGCCCCACCATGCCCAGCTCCACCGCCTGGCGGAAGGTCATCTTTATATCCTGCACGCGTGCAAGTATTTGCCAACGCCAGGCGGTGAGAAGAATCACCGGCAGGTAAAAGAGAAAGGCGAGGCCGATCCAGCTGAAATCGAGCGTTTGTGCAATTACACCCATTTTTGCCCAGTCGATTTTGGTGGCAAGGACGGCGAGGATGCCTACCGAAATGACAATGCGTACAAGAAGGCCTAAGTATTTGCGTAAGAGTTGCATAGGGCAGACCAGCGATTGCGGCTGGCAATAAGCTGCTCCTCCGTGGCGCCCGCTCCTGGCTCAAGAACGGGCAAGCACTGCGGGGGCAGCATGGGGACGAGGAGGCTGAAATTAATCTCTCCGTGCCCCAGTGGCAAGTGATCTTCGGAGGGGGCGCGGCAATCGTGCACATGGCAGCCGATCAGGCGATCGCGGCGGCGGCGCAGCGTCTCCTCGTGCGTGTGCCAGCCGAGAAATTCCTTGCGCGCCGCGCTGCCAAAATCGTGCCAGTAGCCCAGGACGGTGGCGGGGTAGGCGTCGAGCACCGCATCCATCTCGTCCTCGTGCGGAAAGTTCTCGAACATCGCGCCCGTTTCCAGCGCCAGGCGCACGCGGAGTTCGCCGGCCAGATCGACGATCGGATCGAGCATCTCCTTAACGCGTTGCCACAGAGCGGGATAGGCGGCCTTGCGATCTCGCGTTGCCTCAATTTTCGCCGCCACGTAGCGGCGGCTCAGCAGCTCACCGCGCCGGTACCACGCCTCCAGCTGCGGCGTGACAACCCGCCGGGAGCCGTAGCCGAGCGCCAGGATAACGATCGGCGCGGGCTGCCCGGGGAAGGCCAGGGCGGCGGCGCGGCGGATGCAATCCCGGTAATCTGCAGCGGCGCGCGCGCGCAGGGCGGGGGAGGCATCGGTAAGTTGCGGCAACGGGGTGCCGAGCAGGGAGCGCGGCGGCTGATGCCTGTGGATGGCCACGATGCGGGTAGCGCCGTGCGCGGCCGCATGCTCGATGCCAGGCCAGCATTCGGGGCGCACGCCAGAGGAGATTTCCGCGGAGGCAAAGCCGAGGGCGCGGATCTGGCGGATGATGCTGGAGCCGTCGGAATGGGCGGCGCAGTTCCAGGAGGTTGAGCAGGCGAGGGGAGGGCGGGCGATGCTGCTGCTCATGGCGTAGTGTGTGGATGCAGCGCATGCATCCCGTTGATATGCAGGTACCTGGAGAAAAGTCCAGGCATGGCAAAGCCCGATCCGCTGGGGAAGGTTAACTTCCTGCGGTATCGGGCTTTGCGGGAGGGAGACAATGCTGAGGCGACGTTTGCGGCGGGGCAAGGGACCAGGAGGCCCGTTGTTCCCTGAACTACAGTGATTGCTGTAAGTTATTTATCCGCAACGTCATCCGAGATTAAAGGGAGAAGCTGCCCCAGTAGTTCAGTTTAGGCTCCTTGGCCTTGCGACGCTTTTTCTCGCTGGGCTTCTCGTAGTTGCGGCGGACGCGGGCTTCGCGCAGGGTACCTTCACGGTCCAGCTTTTTCTTCAGCCGGCGCAGCGCCTTGTCTACGGACTCACCTTTTTTCAGTCGAACTTCGCTCACGTGTCTAATTCACCTCGATTCCACAGGGCGCCTGCAATGCTGAAAAGCGGCGCCCGTCAGTAAAAATGTTGTTTGCCGGCACACACCTGCGTTCATCGCGGGAAGTGGCCGGGAAAGATGAGACTACGAAATGGGCGGGTAATGTCAATGAATAAAAGGAAAGATTATAGGCGAAAATGATCGTCAGCTCCGAGATGTCAGTTTCGAGCGTTTTTTTGGTCGATTTTCGCTTGACGATGTTCCCGCGTTTAGCTAGTCAGGTGATCAGTAATTCCACTTCATGCCCACGTCCATGTGCGATGAGGGGGTGAACGGGGCGAAGGGCTTGTTCCGCTTTCGCTACGCATCGACTTTTAACCCTGGGAGACCCGCGTGTCCGACGGCTATTCAGAAGTTTCGAGCGAATCCTGGTTCTCACGCATTGGTTCGTCTATCAAAGGCGTGTTTTTCGGGTTTATCCTGTTTGGCATATCCTTTTGTGTGCTGGGCTGGAATGAATATAACTCGGTGATCACCGCCAATTCGATCCTTGAGGCCGATTCCAGCGCGATCGAAGTTTCCGCGGATAAAGTGGAGGACGGAAACAACGGCAAACTGGTCGTCGTGAAGGGCAAAGCCGTTCCGGACGAAGAGGTTAAGGATGATGTCTTTGGTATTTCCATCAGCGCCATTCGGCTGAAGCGGACAGTTGAGATGTATCAGTGGGTGGAGGAAAAATCGACGAAGAAGGAGAAAGAACTCGGCGGCAGCGAGAAGACGGTGACCACCTACAGCTATGAAAAGAAATGGGACGAGGAATACAACGATTCGTCCAAGTTCCACAGCAAGGACGCGCGGGACAACAAGGCAAACCCGGAGCGGCTCTCCTATTCTTCCACCACCACGACGGTGGCTGGAGCCTCGCTGGGTGAGTTTGAGTTGAGCCCTGCGCTGCGCGATTCAATGCGCAATTTTGTGCCGTTTAACGTTGGTGCGGAACAACTTGCAGCTGTACCGGCCGACGTTAAGCATGGGCTTAAGGTAAGCGAGGGCGGCTTTTACAAGGGCCGCAACCCTTCGACGCCCGCCATTGGCGATGTGCGCATCAAGTTTTCGGTGGTGCCCGAGGGGGACGTGACTGTCATGGCGCAGCAGGAGAATGGCAGTTTCAAGCCCTGGCACGCGGGCGCCGGCAAGGACTTTGAGGTGCTCTACCCCGGTCTGCTAAGCAAGGCGGAGGTCATCAAGAATCTTCAGTCCGAAAATAACATGATGACCTGGATTTTGCGCGCGATCGGCTTTATCCTCATGCTTGTCGGGCTGAACATGATTGTCTCGCCTCTGACGGTGCTTGCCGATGTGGTGCCCTTCTTTGGAGGCATCGTGGGCTTTGGTACGGGCATCATCTGCTTCATCATCGCGTCCGGCCTTTCGCTGCTGACCATCGCCATTGCCTGGGTGGCGGTGCGTCCGATGATCGGTATCCCGTTGCTGCTGTTGGGGATGGGTGCAATTATCGGCGCCATTGTCCTGATCGTCAGCTACGCCAACCGGCGCCCCGCCACGGCGTAGGGCGTTTGCTCCCTGGCCTGCGTTTTGCCGCGGGCCCGGTTGCACGGCTTCACAGATGTGGGCACGTGCACGGAGGGCCGCTTCGCGTGGGACAAGTCCCAGCGGTATATGACAGGAATTATTGACGCCATGCTTTCCATTTCGCCAGCGTTGGAATAAAACCTATCCCAACCTTCGGCCGGCATTGCATTGGGCAATGAACTTTTTCCGGATTTCCGACGCGAATTGAGGGCGCGGTCGCTGCCTTTGGCGCAACCTTTTCCGTCTGGCGGCGACCGCCCCGCAACCCTAACTCATGAGTCTTCAACTAGCTTCGCCCTTTCAGGATAACGCCGTTTTGCAGCGCGATCAGACGCTGCCTGTGTGGGGATGGACCGCCCCCAACGCTATCGTCAAGGCTTCTATCGCCGGCAATGTCGCCTGTTGCATCAGCAACGCGCATGGCGAGTTCCTTCTCCGGCTGCCGCCCCTGGCGGCAGGCGGGCCGCACAGCCTGGTGGTGGAGGCCTCGGAAAGCGGCGATCGCGTGACTCTCCAGAATATTCTGGTGGGCGAGGTATGGCTGGCGTCGGGCCAGTCCAACATGGGCTGGACGATGGCGGCGAGCCTGCCGGTGGTGGAGGACGATGTGAAATCCGCGGAGTACCCGGAGATCCGCTTCTTTAATGTGCCGCGCACGGCGGTACTGGGGCCGCAATCCACAGTGGAGGCGCGCTGGGAGAACGCGACGCCCGAATCTGTACTGATGTTTTCCGCCGTGGCATTTGCCTTTGCGCGCCGTTTGCACAAGGCGCTGGGCGTGCCGATCGGCGTGCTGAGCAGCGCCTGGGGCGGCACGTTTATCCAGGCCTGGCTTAGCCGTTCGGCGCTGGCCATGCACACTCCGGTGCAGGACTGGCTGGCCACGTACGAGAGCGCGGCGTGGGGCGAATCGCGCTGGGATACGATGATCAAGACCGGCGAGGACGGCCGTGTGAGTACGCTGCCGACCGACCCAGGCAACACGGGCGTGGAGAAGGGCTGGGCATCCGCCGCTTTTGATGACACCGCGTGGCCGGTGATGGACCTGCCGACCACCTGGCAGTACGCGGGCCTGGAATTCAGCGGTGTGCTGTGGTTCCGCCGCACTGTTACGGTGCCCGCGGCGTGGGCCGGGCGCGAGCTTTCGCTGCGCATCGGCACCGTTGATAAGCAGGACATTACTTATGTGAATGGGCAGGAAGTGGGCCGCACGGGCAAGGGGCGCGAGGAGCAGTGGTGGAACGTCGAGCGCAAGTACGTTGTCCCTGCCGCAGTACTTGGCACAGGCGGCACGCTCAGCATTGCCGTGCGCGCGTTTTCTTTTGTGCACGACGGCGGCCTGCGCGGCCCCGCGCAGAGCATGAAGGTGCATCCCGTTGACGCGCCCGAAGAGGCGATCCCCCTGGCCGGCGGGTGGCGCTATGCGGTGGAGCACAATCTGGGCCAGGTGCGCGAGACGCACATTATGGGCCATGGCGAGCAGAACTCTCCGCACATTCTGTTCGACAACATGATCCGCCCGCTGATCCCCTACGCGCTCAAGGGCGCCATCTGGTATCAGGGCGAGAGCAACGCGTCGCAGCATGATCTGTATGGCGGGTTGCTTCGCGAGCTGATTCTGGACTGGCGCCGCCACTGGGGCATGCCGCGCATGGCGTTCTACACCGTGCAGCTGCCCAACTACATGGCGCCGATGGAGCACCAGCAAAGCAGCAAGTGGGCGCGACTGCGCGAAAGCCAGCTGTGGGCGCACGAGGGCCTTGCGGATACTGGCCTTGCGGTGACTATTGACGTTGGCGAGGAAAAAGATATCCACCCCAAGGATAAAATGCCTGTAGGCTTGCGGCTGGCCAACACAGCGTTGCGTATAACCTACGGGGATGCAACATGTTACCCGCCGCCTGCAGCTCGCGGTTTTAGCTTTGGGGAGGATGGCCGTGTCACCGTCGATTTCCACCACGCCGAGGACGGTTTATCCACCACGGATGGGGCTCCTCTGCGCACTTTTTTTGTGGCGGGCGACGATCGTGTGTTCCACCCAGCGCTGGCGGAGGTGACCGGATCTACCGTTGTGGTGCGCAGCGATGCCGTGCCCCGGCCCGTCGCGGTGCGCTACGCCTGGGCGGATAACCCGCTGGGCTGCAACCTGGCCAACCATCAGGGGTTGCCCGCCAGTCCGTTCCGCAGCGACTGCTGGGAGATCCAGCCCGATCGCGGTGTGGTGACCGAGGCCTGAAAGCGCTAGGTGGGAGAGCTGAAGAGTCTCCCCGTCTGACTGATTCTGCCTCAGAGACGCGGTCTGTCCCCGCCGCCAGGGCTGGCCGCGTCTTCCGATCGGAAATTTCTTTCCATCTCTTCACATCAGCGTGGCGCAGCGCGCCGGGATGGGCTACAATATCGCGCCCTTTCTGCGCGTAGATTATTATTGACGTACGTAATGGATCCGGCCCGGTTTACGTACGCGGTCCGGCACGACCCGGCGCGCGCAAGCGGCGCAATGCTATTTGCTTCATCATGAATCCGTGCCACTGGATCTCGACCGCGCGCGAGCAATGGCGGCGCCGCCCCTGGCTTCGGGTGGGGCTGTGGGCCGTGGCGCTGGCAGTGGCATGCATTGTCTATTTTGCGCCGCTGCCGGGGGATCTCGACAACCCGTCGCCGGGGATTATTGAGCTGCTGGATGTGCGAGGCCGCCCCTTCGCCCGCATTACGGTGGCGGAGGCGCGCGCGACGGAGCCGCTGGCCCTGCGCGACATGGGCGACTGGCTGCCGGCCGTTACGGTGGCGCTGGAGGATCACCGCTACTACTCGCACGGTGGGCTGGACTGGAGCTCCATCGCCGGCTCCGCGGTGCGGAACATAGCGCACGGGCGCATTATCTCGGGCGCGTCCACGATCTCCCAGCAGGTGGTTAAACTGGCCAGCCGGCGCGAAGGGCGTTTGTTTTCCAGTAAAATATATGAAATGTGCGCCGCCATGCGCCTGGAGCGGACGTGGACCAAGGAGCGCATTCTGGAGGAGTACCTGAATCGCAGCCACTATGGCAACCGCCGCGTCGGGCCCGCGGCCGCCGCGCGCGCCTACTTCGATAAAACGCCGCGCGAGCTGACGCTGGCCGAGGCGATTCTCCTCGCGGGCCTCCCCCAGGCGCCTACCCGGTACAATCCGTGGCGCAATCCGCAGGCCGCGCTCGTCCGCTACCGCCGGGCCGTTGCCCGCTTGCAAAAGCTTGGCGTTGTTACGGATACGGAGGCGGCACGGTTGGTGGCGCATCCGCCGGCCATCCGCAAGCCGGAGCCCCCCCACCCGGCGCCGCATTTTGCCGACGCCCTGGTGGCCGACCAGGTGCCGACGGCGGGCACCACGGTAATCCCCACGATGCTGGACCTGGACGTGCAGCCATTGGCGGAAGGCGTTGTGCGCGAGTGGCTTGCGCGCCTTGCCAAGGCAGGCGCCAGGCAGGCGGCGGCGGTTATTCTGGACAACGACACGGGCGGCGTATCCGCGATGGCCGGCAGCCCGGATTACACCGCGCCCGACGGCATGGTCAACGGCTGCCTGCTGGAGCGCCCCAGCGGCGCCATGCTCTATCCGCTGCTGTATGCCGAGGCGATCGACCGCCGACTCATTACGGCCGCCACGCAACTGCCGCTGATCTCCGACGCCACGCCCGCTGCGGAGGCGGCCGTGCCGGCATCCGGCACCGCGCCTGCCGTCCAAGCGCCGGCATCCGGCGTTTTCAGCCGCGAGGCCCTTCGGCGCGCACTGCCACAGCCGGCTTTGTCCGTCATCCGCCTGGCGGGGGCGGATGCGTGCGTTAACCGGTTGCGTCTGTGGGGCTTGCGTGGGCTGGATCGTACAGGAGAGCAAACGATGGAGGCCCAGCTGGAGGCTGGCAAGACGCCCGTACGCCTCATTGACCTCGCCTCCACCTGCGGCGGCCTGGCGCGCGGCGGCGTTCGGCTTCCGGTGCGGTATCGGCAAACATTTGCGCCGGGCGCGGCGCCTGCCCGGCTGCCCTCAGGAGACGGAGCTGATCCACTTGATGGCACCGTAACCCGCACGGCTTCAGGATCTTCTGCGGCGGTGCCCGTGGCCGTACCCCATGCCGAGCACATGATCGGCCGGGGCTCAGCCCTGCTGGTGCTGGATATGCTGGCGCGAAGCCCGGGCCGCGGCACCCGCGCGTTTACTGCGGAGCGGCCCTATCTGCCGGAGTTCGCGTCGATCTCCCCCGGCAACGGCGACGCCTGGGCGGTGGCGATAACCGGGCGGCACACGGTAGCCGTGTGGGTGGGCAATGTGGATGGCAGCGCGCTTGTGCCGGAGACCGCGTTTGCCGCCGCCTCAGCGATGGCGCGCGAGGTTGCCCTGCGCCTGCTGCCACGCGACGGAGCGCTTCAGCCGCCTGTTGCCATCGCCGGCGTGGTTCCCGCCGTCCTGCAGGTGCGGGATGTTTCCTTGGCGCATACCGGCGCAACCCCGGCCGGCAATGGCGACGTGGCGGGGCCGCGCCTGTGGGCGGGCAGTCCGGAGCCTTTTGGCGGGGATCTCTCGACCATGCCGCTGTCTCAGCCGGCGGCGCCCCTTCGCTTTCAGGAGTACTTTTTGCCAGGCACCGGCCCCGAGGCGAGGAGCGCGCCGGGGTCGGGCCATGCGGTAGCGAGTGCCGGGGTGAGTCGTTATGGCAAGGGCACTTGGCAGCCGTCCGTTTTTGGGGCACAATAGGTGCGTGCAACAATTTCTGGGGTGGTACTTAACGATCTGTTTTATCTGCGCTGTGGCGGCAGCCATTTTTGCGCGGCGCAGGGGCCATGAGGGCATTGATTGCTTCTATGTAACGCTTCTAGGCTCGCCCCTGCTTGGCATTCCGTACACCCTGGGCAAGGAGGCGATTACCAGCAGCGAAACGGCGCTCTCAGCCACCCCGGCCTCCGGCCAGGGAAGCACCGGGACGGCGACGAAGGCGGCAGTTGTGTCGACGGCCCTGAGCAAAGCGCCGGAGATTACCCGCTTTTGCCCCCATTGCTCGGTGGAGCTCCCCATTGGCGAAGCGAAGAAGGTGTGCCCGTCATGCGGCAAGGCACTTGCGATGGATGCGCTGCTGGCCATGATGACCGGCAAACCAGTGCCGGGCAACGGGCCGGAAGGCGTCGGGGCAGCACCCGACGCAAAGGCGCAGCAGCTTCAGCAACAGAAGTCCGCCGAAACGGCGGCCGCAAAGCAGACGGCCAGGTCAGAGGCCCAGTCGGCGGACGCAAAGGCTTCGCCGGTAGCGGCGTCGGCCTCATTGGTCCCCGAAGCCTCCCTAACATCTTCGGCGCCAACGGCTTCTGCGGTGGATTCTGGGGCTGCCGACGGTCCTGACGGTATCAGGAAGTCGAACCTGCGGCGCTCGTGGGACGATCCCGGCCGCTACGCGTTTAATGCCGAGGACGTGCCGCGCTACTATGTGGTGATTGAGGAGGAAGGCAAAGGCCCGTTTACGGCGGGCGATCTGCAGCAAATGTGGAACATGATTGAGATCGACCGGACCGTCCTGTACTGGCAGGACGGCATGGAGGACTGGCATCCGGTCGGCGAGCTTCTCGAGCAGGGCGTGCTGCGGCCGGATTCCACGTTCGTCCCGCTTGCCGGCGGCGGGGGCGGCGACGCAGCCTTGGGCCAGACGCCAGCTTCCGATGGCGCAAGTGTCGATACCGCAGGCTTTTACGTGCGGCTGGCCGCCGATGCCTCCGGCAATGCGGTGGGGCCGCTTAGCGAGGACGAAGTGCTTGAGGCGCTGCGCGGCGGCAATCTGGACGGTGACGATCACGTGCGTTTCCCCCACAGCTCGGATTGGGTGGCGATCCATACCACCGGCCTGCAGGCCAAGGCCCAGCCCACGGGTGGCTCCGGGCGCTGGCTGTTTTTGCTGGCCGGCGCGCTTGTGGGCGCGGGGCTGATGGCGGCGATGATGCCGGGGCTCTCTGGCAGCGGTGGCACTGGCGTTTCGCCGGGCGCGTCAGCCCCCCAGGGCGGGGCGCTGGCCTCAGGGGGAACGACGCCGGGCCCTGCCGCCGATCCGCAGCCCGCTGCTTCCGACGGCGCGCCGCAGGGGGGCGCCGGTGTGGCGCTTTCTCCGGGCGCGGCGACGCCGGGCGCCGGCGCAACGCCGTCGCAGGCGGGGCGTACGGGGGGCGCGGGTCAGGCCGTCGAGCAGGAGCTGGCTGGCTTTGGGCTTCGCGACATCCGCCGGGCCCACGGCGGCGATGGCCCCGCGGGCGGTCGCACCAGCGGCTTTGTCTATGCCTATGCCTCGATTGACGGCACGGGGCGCGAGATCCAGCAGTTTCCCGCCGGGCTTTACTTTGCGGAGATTCAGGGCCGGCAACTCCTCCTCTTTGGCCAGGCCTTTACTGTCAAGGAGGCGTACACCGCCACGGGCCGCTACCCCGGTACCGTGTACGTTACGGAGCGCGACGACGGCTCCCCGGGAGGCGGCGCGGTGTTGGAACGGCTGTACCTGTTTTGCGCGCCGGAAAAAGCGGCGGACCCGGCAACAAAGTGGCCGCAGTTTACGCGCACCCAAGTCTTCTCGGCCCAACGCCCTTCCATCCGTAGCGTATCGTTTGTAACGGATTGATGCGGCGCTGGTTGCATTGCCTCCCATGCCCTTGCGGCGCGGCGCATGCCTGCCGTGCTTCAGGCGGTGATAAAGCGCGCCAGTACCCAGGCGACGCACAGGGCCAGGGAGACAAACCCGCAGGCAGCGCCCAGGGAGATCCAGAACTGGATGCCCGAGTGGCGCGAATCGACCTGTCGGATCTCCGTGTTGGCCGTGTAGAGCAGGTAGCCCGCAAATATGGTGGTGGCGATGACCAGCAGCGTGCGGCCCGCTTTATCCGGCTCGGGATCCACAATGCGCAGAAAGAGAACGAGTAGCGAAAAGACAACAAACAGCCAGCCCCCGATCATGTAGGGCACGCGCATGCGCGGGTGAATCGGGTGATAATGCGTTTTCCCGCCGTCCGCGGAGTCCGCAGCGGGGGCGGGTGTTCCTGGCGTATCGGGTGTTTGAGGGGCGTCGGGTTTCTTTGTCTCAGCGTTCATCAGTCTCTCCTGAAGCTGGGCGAGCGATCGGCGGGGGTGCAGGATAAGGGGAAAAGTATGTCCGGCGCAAGCTTTTGCTAAGGATATCCCGAGTATTGCTGGAGCCTCGTCGTGGTACATCTGCACCATTGTGTTGCATCGGAAGTTCCAGCACCCACTTCTGTACAGTACATGACCTGCGTTCGCCACTCAAGCAAGATTGGGCGGTTGCTGGTCGCTTAACTTGACTGTTCAACTGTTTGATTGCGATTGGGATTGCTGCAACAACATCCGTAGCTACAACGGTGAACGGGAATCACTCGCCGTCGCGCCCAGTGTGGTTCTCCCACAGATCACTGCAACTTCTTCTGCCCCAGCCTGATGCAATTGCTCTCTCCCTTGTCGTTTCCTCGCGTGCTTGCCGCCGCTGCCGCCGCCTTCGTTGTCCTTGCTGCCGTGCTTACGCACAGCGTCACAGCACGGGAGCCCCTGCCTCCCACCGTCGTCACCGCAAAGCAGGATCGCGCGGACGCGGTGTACGGCAAGGGCGATACAGTAACGTGGAAGGTGGATGTGCATTCGGGGGATCGCAGCAAGCTTTCCGCGTTGCGCTATGTCATTCAGCGCGACGGGGTTACGGAAGTGGGTAAGGGCGTCGTCGATGTTTCCGCCGCGCCCGCCACCGTCACGGCGTCCGTCACAGAGTCCTGCGTGCTGACGCTGGTGATACAGCCGGATGACTCAAACAACGTCGACCTTGGCAAGAAGCCACTTTCCATCGGCGGCGCCCTTATCGCGCCCCACGAGATTGGGCCCTCGGTACCGGAGCCGGCCGACTTCGACGCGTTCTGGAAAGGGAAGCTGGCCGAGCTGGCCACGGTGCCGATGAACCCGGAAGTGACGCCAATCGACCCCGAAAAGCTGAAGGATCTGAAGGGCGTCGAGGACGTTGAGATGTTTAAAGTGCGCCTGGACAACGTCGGCGGCACCCACGTGCAGGGCCAGCTGGCCCGCCCCAAAAAAGGCGACAAATTTCCCGCCCTGCTGATTTTGCAGTACGCCGGCGTTTATCCTCTCGATAAGTTGAAGCCCGCGGCCAACGCGGCGCCCGGCTGGCTGGTGCTCAACATTTCGGCCCACGACCTGCCGATTGACGAGCCGAAAGAGTTTTACGATGCGCAAAAGGCCGGCGCCCTCAAGGATTACATCTTTAAGGGCAGCGAGAACCGCGACGAGTGCTACTTTGTCCGCATGTACCTGCGCTGCGTGCGCGCCGCGGAGTACCTGGCCTCGCGCCCCGACTGGGACGGCAAGGTGTTTGTGGTAACCGGCGACTCCCAGGGCGGCATGCAATCCTTCGCCACCGCCGCGCTTTTCCCCAAAGTGACGGGGCTGATGGTGCTGGTGCCGGCGGGTTCGGACTTTTCCGCGCCCCTGGCCGCGTCGCCACGCGCCACAAGTTTCCCCTACTGGCTGGCCCCCTGGGCGCCCAAAGACCGCGACATGGCGAAGGTGAAAACGACGGCCGGCTACGTGGACGCCCTTAATTTTGCCTCGCGCGTCACCTGCCCCAGCCTCGTCTCGGTGGGGCTTATCGACGAGACTTCGCGCCCGACGGGCATCGTGGCTACATACAACGCACTCAAAGGCCCTAAGGAACTCCTCGTTATGCCCGGCTCGGACCACCACGGCCGCCTGAAAACCCACCAGCCCTACCAGGCCCGCTACACCCAGTGGAAAAAGGCATTCCAGAAAGGCTCTCCCATCCCGATAACCGAAGGCGGCATCAACACCCCGCCCGCTCCGGAGGTCAGGCCCGTGCCGACGACTCCGCCGGCTCCTGCCGCCGCGCCGTCGCCCGCGGCCACCAACGCGGTTCTGCAGCCTGCCACATCCTAACCCGGGCATCCGTCCCCGCATCCCATGGCACGCACGTTGCGCTTGCGCGCACGGCGCAGCTTATTGGCGCGCAGCGGCTTCCGACAGGGTGCTGTCAACGGTCCCGGCCATCGGCGGCGGCAAGGCCTCCCGCCTGATGGTAACGCGCGGCGTGGTGTTAAAGACGTACAGATCGAGAATCGCCCACGAGTTGGCGATGTACTCGCGAAACCGGGTGCGCATCGAGGCTGCCGGGGGGATCTCCTCCGATGGATACGCGACGACATCCAGCCCGTGGCGGATAGCCGTAAACACGCTGCGGTAGGTGTGAAATTCGTCGGTAATGATGGTAAACTTCGTCGTCTTGAAGACGTCGCGCGCGCGCACAACGCTGTCCAGCGTGCGAAGGCCGGCGCCGTCCATATCCATGGCCACGGGCGGCACGCCCAGCTCCTGCAGGCTGCGGCGCATCTGGTCGGGCTCGTTGTAGTCCGGCCGGCTGTTGTCGCCGCTAAGCAGCAGGCGTTTGACCTTGCCGGCATGGTACAGGCGCGCGGCGGCCTCCACGCGATTGCGAAAATACATGTTGGGCCGGCCGTCGCGAAGGCTCGGCGCCGTGCCCAGCACCAGCCCTACCTCGTTAAAGGGCACTTTATCGAGCTCGTGTACAACGTGAGGCGAGGCCGTCTCGCGGATCCACACGTTGCACGAGATAACAAACGCAACGCTGGCAAGCACGAGGGCACCCCCTGTAAGGAGGATACGCCTTAGCATTTTCCACGTGATCAACTTTCGCAACACGCTGGGACTCTAGCGCAGAGATTCGTGAATGGCAACTGGCATCGCCGCCCATCGGGCCGGCGGGCGGGGCGCCTGCCCGGGCGCCATCAACTTCCGGGCAGAAAATTTTTGACTTCCGTCCGTCCGATCCGCGTAATCCCTGTTTCGCCATCCACTCGCTTTACCCCATGACCTTACCTTACGCCGCGACCGGTGAAGAACGTTTGACCTCTACTCTGCTGACCGATCTCTATCAGCTTACCATGGCCTATGGTTACTGGAAGACCGGTACGCACCACAAGGAGGCCGTCTTTCACCTGCACTTTCGCAATAATCCGTTTGGCAGCGGCTTTAGCCTGGCGTGCGGCCTGGGCGATGCGGTGCGTTCGCTCGAGAACTTTCGCTTTGACGACAGTGACGTGGCGTACCTGGGCACCATCCCGGGCACCGATGGCAAGCCGTTGTTTGAGAAGGACTTTCTGAGCTATCTGCGCGATCTGCGCTTTGATTGCGATGTGGACGCGATCCCCGAAGGCACCTTCGTGTTTCCGCAGCAGCCGCTCATCCGCGTGAAAGGGCCGCTGATTACCGCGCAGATTGTCGAGACGGCGCTGCTGAATATCGTGAATTTCCAGACGCTGATCGGTACCAAAGCGGTGCGCGTGTGCGAGGCGGCGCGCGGCGAGCCGGTGCTGGAGTTTGGCCTGCGCCGTGCGCAGGGCACCGACGGCGCGCTTGCCGCCAGCCGGGCGGCCTACATCGGTGGATGTGTCGCGACATCTAACGTGTTGGCCGGCAAACTCTTCGGCATACCGGTAAAGGGCACGCATGCGCATAGCTGGGTCATGTCGTTCGCTTCGGAAAAGGAGGCGTTCGCGGCGTACGCCGGCGCCATGTCCAACAACTGCACGCTGCTGGTCGATACGTACGACACGATTCAGGGCGTGCGCCACGCGATTGAAGTGGGGCTGGACCTTCGCAGCAAAGGCTTTGAGCTTGCGGGCGTACGGCTCGATTCGGGCGATTTGTCGACGCTGAGCATCGCGGCGCGCAAGATGCTGGACGAGGCCGGTTTCCCGAACGCCGCGATAGTGGCGAGCAACGATCTGGATGAACATATTATCGCCAGCTTAAAAGATCAGGGTGCTCAAATAAGCGTCTGGGGCGTCGGTACCAAACTCGTCACCGCCTACGATCAGCCCGCCATGGGTGGCGTCTTTAAGCTCGGCGCTATCCGCTCGCCTGGCGAGGAGTGGCGCTATAAAGTGAAGGTCTCCGAAACCGCCGTCAAAATCTCCACCCCCGGCGTGCAGCAGGTGCGGCGCTGGAGCCTGAACGGTGAGTATATTGGCGATGTGCTTTATAATGAAGAAGATGGAGCGCCAGCGGAGAACCGTGCGATCGATCCGTTCGACATCACGGCCGAGAAATTTTTCCCTGCCGAGGCCACGTACGAGGACCTTCTGGTGCCGATCTTCCGGGCCGGCAAACGGGTTTACACGCCGCCGCCTCTGCCCGCCAGCCGCGAGCGCACGCGCGCGCAAATCGCCGGCTTCCCCGCCTCGGTGCGGCGCTTTCTTAACCCGCAAAAGTATTTTGTGGGGCTGGAGCCGCTCCTGCACGACTTGCGCACGGAGCTTGTTCGCAAAGCCCGCCGCGAGGCATCGCTGTAAAACGGGCGCGCCACGCTCCCTCTCGCTCTCCCATGACATCGCCCACAAGCTCCCGATCTCCCCGCAGGAAGAATTCCGCTCGTCGCGCCGTGCCGGCTGACCCCCGCTTTTTTGCGCGCAACCTGGATACTTATGGGCGTATTCTCAGGATCACTATCGGATTGCTGCTGTTTAATCTGGGCGTGGGCCTGGCCGCCTTCAGCGTCCACTGGGCCATTCTCGGCGCCATCTTTGTGCTCTCGGTGGCGGCGCTGGCCGAGGCGGTGTTTTGCTGGAGCCCGCTGAACGCGTGGATGGGCATCCCCATGCCGACCGCGGAGCTGGAGTTTTCCAGCGGGGCGAAGCGCCGGCGGGGCGATCGCGGCGAGGCGCAGCGCGAGCTGGAGGCGACCGGTGGTCAGGCCGCTGGGGAGGCGGCGCCGATGCGGCGCGAGCTGGAAAACCGGGCGGCGGCTGGCGCGCCCAAATCGCGACGCCAGGACAAGTTTCGGCGACGACATCATTACAATCGAGCGCGGCAGAAGAAACAGAATGATGGTAAAAGTTAAGAAGTGTGTTATACTGAGGCAACGTCCTCCACACCCCGTTGCCCCGGAATTGTCACTTTTGCTGTGCCCATGAATCCATTCGAACCGCCCTCGCTCTATAAGTCGCCTGGAATCAATGTCTTGTTTATCCTGGCCGACGACATGGGAGCCTGGGCGCTGGGCTGTGCCGGCAACGCGGAGGTGCGCACGCCGAATCTGGACAAACTTGCCGCCCGGGGCATTTTGCTGACGAACACATTTTGTGCCTCGCCCGTGTGCTCGCCCGCGCGGGCCTCGCTACTCACCGGCCGCATCCCCAGCCAGCACGGCGTGCACGACTGGATTCGGCGCGGCAATAGCCGGTCGGAGTCGGCCGACGGCGCGCTGATTGATTACCTGGAGGGCCTGCCGACTTACACGGAAATTCTTGCGTCGCAAGGCTATACGTGCGGCCTTAGCGGCAAGTGGCATTTGGGGCGGGCCACGGTGGCCCACAAAGGCCACACGTTCTGGCATGCCCACGGGAGGGGCGGCGGCGATTACTACGGCGCGCCGATGATTCGCGAGGACGGCAGCGAGTATGCGGAGGAGCGATACGTGACGGATGTGATAACGGATCACGCGCTCGACTTTTTGAGGGCGCAGCAACGCGAAGGCAATCCCTTTTATCTTGGTGTTCACTACACAGCTCCCCACAGCCCCTGGGATCGCGGCCAGCATCCCGCCGCTCTGTTTCAAGAGTACGAGAGCCAGTGCGCGTTTCGGTCCGTTCCCGATCTGCCGCCGCACCCGTTGCAGATTAAAACCGCGCCCTGCGGCACCACGCCGGAGCGTCGGCGCGAGTTGCTGAGCGGCTACTACGCGGCCATTACCGCCATGGACGCGGGTATTGGCCGCCTTCTGGATGTTCTTGAGGAGCAGGATCTTACAGACACTACGCTGGTTGTGTTTACCGGCGACAACGGGATGAATATGGGCCACCACGGCCTGTGGGGCAAGGGAAACGCCACGTACCCGGCCAACATGTATGATACATCTGTGCGCGTGCCGTTTATTGCCGCGTGCCCCTACCGTGTGGCGGAGGGTTGGGTGGCGCACAGTCTCTTCAGCCACTACGATTTTATGCCTACGCTGCTCGATTTTCTCGGCATGCGGCACCTGATTCCCACCGGTCTGCCCGGCCGCTCGTGCCTGGACCTGTGGCAGGATGGCGATACCTCCGCAAGCGGCTGCGATAACGTGGTGCTGTTTGACGAGTACGGCCCGATGCGCATGATCCGCACGCTTTCCCGCAAGCTGGTGCTGCGCCACCCGGATGGCCCGAACGAGTTTTACGATGTGCTGAGCGATCCCGACGAGGAGCACAATCTCATTGCCAGCATGTTGCACGGCAATGAGATAGACGAACTGACCGCGAGCGTGGACCGCTGGTTTGACCGGCATGCGGACCCCGCGCGGGATGGCCGCGCCCTGCCGGTGACTGGCACCGGCCAGCTGGATCTGGTGGGGCGGCATCGGCCCGAGCCGTTATTTCACCAGGCGTTCCTGTATGCAGATCCCCAACAGGCCCAGGCGTTTACGCACTTGTGAGGCGCAACTGCCTGTGTGGATTGGCAGGATGCCTGCAAATCCGGGCTCGGCGGTTTAGCGCCCCTTGCTGTTGGACGACGTGGTTGTCTTGGAGTTGCTTCCCGAGGGGCGGGGCGTCGAAATTGACTTTTTCTTTTCGTCCTTCTTTTCCGCCGTTACCGGCTGTGCAACGGGGATGCTGTCGGCGGTCTTCTTATCCTTTTCCTTATCCTTTTTGTCCTTCTCGGGCTTGTCCGTTTTGGGCGCGTCGGTGGATTCGGTGGCGGCAATCTTGGACTTGTCGCCTGGCTTGGCCTTTTTGTCCTTGGGGTCTTTCTCCTCCTTGGCTTTGGCAACGGGCGCGGGCGGCTTGTCCCAAGGCAGCTCGGCGTTGGAGATCGCGTCGGCCTTCACGGGCGGATCACCCTTGGCCAGCGCTTCGGCAACCTCCATGCCGGCAACCACTTCGCCCCACACGGTATATTTGCCGTCCAGGTCCGGCAGCGGCACAAAGCAGATAAAGAACTGGGAGTCCGCGCTGTTCACGTCGTCCGGAATGCGCGCCATGCCAAC
This sequence comes from Verrucomicrobia bacterium LW23, assembly GCA_003054695.1. Classification (GTDB taxonomy): domain Bacteria; phylum Verrucomicrobiota; class Verrucomicrobiia; order Methylacidiphilales; family UBA1321; genus LW23. Next base: position 285,500 of record QAZA01000050.1, on the reverse strand, counting down.
GGTGCCGCGGATAAACGGTGTGTTGGTGAATTCCCCGGGGAGCCGCTGGCCGGAGCCGCCGCGACCGTTGCCGAGCGGATCGCCACCCTGCGCCACAAAGTTCTCGATGACGCGATGGAACACTTTGCCGTCGTAAAACTTACTGCGCACAAGCGCCTTGATGCGCTCGACATGCTGCGGCGCCAGGTCCGGCCGCATATGGATGACAATGCGACCCACGGTGGTGTTAAGAAACAGCAGATTCTCCTTGTCCGGGATGCTGGCGGCCGGATCGGGCGCAGGGGCCGGCGCGGGGGCCGAAGGTGCGGGCTCCGGCGTCGTGGGCGGCGCGGGCGAGGGGGGCGTCGGCGGAAGCTCGGCAGTGGTGGACGGCGTGGAAGGCGTCTCCGTGGAGAGCGGGGGCGGCGTCGTCGGCGGCGGGGTGACGGGAGCGGGATCGCCGGCGCTGCCTGGCGTGGTTTCACCCGCGGGCGGCATGGGTATGGGGCGATCCTCCATCTGGGCCAGGGCGCCGGTGGTCAGCAGAACCATGGCGGCCATAGCTGCAAGCGCGGCAAAGGCCGGGCGCACGCCTGGGAGGTGAGCGAGAGAGTGGGAGAAATCCATGACGTTCACGGCAAGTGGTTTAAGGGAAACGCACCGGCAAGTCAACCTGTGATGTGACAAATGTATTGTGACGAAGAGGGCACGCGATGTTTTTTCTACTGCACGACCTGTTGCCCGGGAGACAACAAGGGCAGCGGAGTTCCTCAAGCCGGTCGGTTCGGCAAGATGGATCACTTTCGATCCAAGCGCAATGTCCGGAGAGGGGAATATTTGCGGGTGAGGGGAGGGCGGTGCCATTGCGATTATCGGCTGTATGGTATGTGTATGAGATTGCGGGAGAAGCCCGGATCAATCATAGTGCAATCCTATCTTTCCTATCTTTGTGCCTCCGCCCCGTTTTTACCCGCGGGCCCCCTGAGCCTATTGAACTTTCGCCCCGAACCCGGCAAGACTTACAAGCTGGACGTGGGCGTGCTGCGCGGCAACGGGCAGGAGACGCTGCAACGCGCCTACTGGAGCAACAAGGCGTCCGGCCTCGTCAGCGACATCCCAAGCGAGGCGGAGCTGATCCCGGCGCTGTGGGGTGGCATGGAAATCGCCAAATAGCGTCCGAGGAACCAAGCGGGGCTGGCGGGGTGGCCGCCTGGTGGCGACATCCATATCGGTGGTATCACGATTTAGAGGGATGCGCCACTTCCCCCCATTACGGGATTGCAGCGCGCGACGAGAAAGCCTAAAGTAAGGGGCTCGACACCTCGCGCCCTGACGCCTTCGCCGCGTGTCCCGCGAGCGATTACTTTTCGGCTTTGTCGCCGCTGCCGTTCTCCTTTTTCCATCGCCCAGCCCGCTATGTCTCAGCCCACCTTAATCCATAAGCCCGAGCTACTTGCACCCGCGGGCACCTGGGATTGCGCACGCGCCGCAGTTGCCAACGGGGCGGACGCCATCTACTTTGGCATGCCAAAGTTCAACGCCCGCATGCGTGCGGAAAACTTTACGGCAGAGGATCTTCCGAAGCTGATGGAGTTTCTCCACAGCCACGGCGTAAAGGGCTACGCTACCTTCAACGTGCTCATCTTTACGGATGAACTGGACGCGGCCCTGGCGCAACTGCGCCTGATGGAAGAGAGTGAAGTTGACGCCGCTATCATCCAGGATCTTGGCCTGGCGCTGATGGCCCAGCGCGCCGTGCCCAACCTCAAAATCCATGCCAGCACGCAAATGACGCTTACCTCCCCGGAAGGCGTGGCTTTTGCAAAACGCCTTGGCGTGGAACGAGTTGTGTTGGCCCGCGAGCTCTCCCTGCGCGAGCTTGCCAAGTTCGTTCCCTACACGGGAAGTGAGGGTGATCCCGCCCAACCCGGCCTTCCCATCGAGATCTTCGTGCACGGCGCGCTGTGCGTCGCATACTCCGGCCAATGCCTTACCAGCGAGGCGCTTGGGCAGCGCAGCGCCAATCGCGGCGAGTGCGCGCAGGCATGCCGCATGCCCTACGAGATGATTGTGGACGGCGAGCACCGCGATCTGGGCGATAAGCGCTATCTCCTTTCACCGCAAGATCTTGCAGCGGCCGAAGAGATTCCCGCACTGATGAAACTGGGTATCCGTAGCTTCAAGATCGAAGGCCGCCTGAAAACGCCCGAATACGTTTCCGCCGTCTGCCAGGTCTACCGCCGCGCCATTGATTCCGCCTGGGCTGCCCTGCAAAGCGATGTGCCAGGGACAATACATGTCCCTGAGACATCTCATGTCCCCGGGACATCCCGTGTCCCTGCATCAGCCGAACCGACCTACACGCTGCCTGAACGCGATCGCTATATGCTGGAGATGGCCTTCTCCCGTGGCCTCTACCGGGGCTGGATGCAGGGCGTCAACCACCAGGAGCTGGTGCATGCTCGGTACGGCAAAAAGCGCGGCGCACTTCTCGGCACAGTTAAGTCGCTGGGACGCAATAACATCGAGGTAAGCGACATCGCCCAGCTGGCGCCGGGCGATGGCGTTGTATTTGAAAGCGGCGGCGACACCGAAAACGAAACTGGCGGACGCGTCTACGAGATTCGCGGCAATCGCCTTTTCTTCGAGAACGGCCGCATCGATTTCGCCAGAATCCGCCCTGGAGATCGCATCTTCAAGACGGACGATCCCCGCCTCAATCGCGAACTCCGCCGCACCTTCGAGTGCGAACTCCCGCCCCGTCCCCTTGCGCTCCACTGGCGTGTGCAAGGCACTGACGGGCAGCCCCTTACGCTGACTGCCAGTGTTGTGGACCGTCCCAGCCTGCAATGGACGGGTGCCTCCACCATGCCTCTTCAACCAGCGCTTCAACGCCCGCTCACGGCAGAAGTGCTTGCAGCGCAACTGGGTAGGCTGGGAGGGACATCCTTTGTCTCTGCCTCCGTCGAATCGACACTGCCCGCGGGCCTCATCCTCCCCGTCAGCGAGCTGAACCGTCTCCGACGCGCGGCAGCTGAGGCACTGACGGGCCAGTTGGCAACCAGCAAAGGAAAGCGCGCCAACGCGAGCGCCTCGCCCCCCGCTGCAGTCGTAGAAACGGCATCCTGGCGCCGCATAGCCGCCAGCGCCTTCCCCGACGTGAAGCTGGACAGCAAACTTGCCGCCCTCTCCGTCGCACCTCCCCATCTCAGCGTGCTGTGCCGTACGCCGGACCAGGTGCAGACAGCGCTAACATGTGGAGTGGCAAGTATTTACTGCGATTTTGAGGACATCCGCCGCTATAAGGACGCCGTTGCCGTCGTTCGCGACGCAAATGCCTCTGCACCAGCAACTAAAACGCGCGTCTACCTGGCAACTCCTCGCATCCAGAAGGCTGGCGAACAAGGCTATTTCCGCCTTATCGAAGGCGCCGAGCCCGACGGCGTCCTCATCCGCAACCTGGGTGCGCTCGACTACTTCCGCGCCAGCCCGCTCGAGCGCATCGGCGATTTCTCCCTCAACGTTGCCAATCCGCTCACGGCCGCCATCCTCATGCGCGAAGGCCTCGGCGCCGTCACCGTATCGTACGACCTCAACGCCGTGCAGGTGGGGCACCTTGTCGCCGCCGCCCCGGCCGGCTGGTTCGAGATCACGCTGCATCAGCACATGCCGATGTTCCACATGGAGCATTGCGTTTTTGCCGCATTCCTTTCCAGCGGAACGGATTACACCAATTGCGGGCGCCCCTGCGATACCCATCACGTGGAGATCCGCGACCGCGTTGGCATGGAGCATCCTGTCAAGGCCGACGTGGGTTGCCGCAACACGGTTTACCACGGCCGATCCCAGAGTGGCGCCGGCTACCTTGCAGAGTTCCGCAGCCTTGGCGTGCGCCGCTTTCGCGTGGAGCTTTTGCTGGAGGACAAAGCAAGGGCTGAGCGCGTCATTCGCGGCTATCAGTCCCTGCTGGCGGGGCAAAGCACTCCAGGTGAGCTGTTTACGTCGATTCAGGCCGAGAATAAACTGGGCGTTACCCTTGGGCCGCTTGCCGTTGTAGAGCGCTGAATGCTTGAATGCCGCGATTCAATCGGTGTCGCATCAAAAAAAGCTAAATTTATTACACAACCGCATTGACAGATAGGTCAAGCCCTGCTATTAGACTGAGCCGTGTTGCTACTGCCAGCTTCCACATAAGTCTCCCACACCCACCACCAAAGCCGGACCACGCTGGCATGGTTCGGCCGCTCCTCCTGTCTGTTAAACATGGAAGCGATTCTTAACCAGCACGTGCTCGTCCTCAACCGGCTCTGGCAAGCCGTTAACATCTGCTCCGCCAGACGCGCAGTCACGCTCCTGTACCAGGGCCACGCCCAGGTTGTGGAGAATACCGAAGGCGCTTTCCAAACCCTTAACTTCGACCAGTGGAGTGACGTATCGCGCCAGTATCATGGCGATGATGTGGTCACTACCATCACCTTCAAAATGCGAGTGCCGAAGGTGATTCTCCTGCTCTTTTTCGACCGCCTGCCGAAAAAGGAGATCAAGTTCACCCGCCACAATATCTTTGAGCGCGACAACCATACGTGCCAGTATTGCGGAGGTAAATTTGATCGCAAGGATATGAACCTGGACCATGTCGTTCCGCGCGATCGGGGCGGCGCAACTACTTGGGAGAACATTGTTTGCAGCTGCATTGAGTGCAACAGCCGCAAAGCAAACCGCACCCCTGCGGAGGCCGGAATGCGCCTGATGCGCAAGCCCGTTCGCCCTAAATGGCGCCCGCTGTTGCAAATGCATTTTGCCCGCCGTGGTGAGGATTCCTGGAAGCATTTCCTCGATTTCTCCTACTGGCACGTAGAATTAACAGACTGATCGTGTGAGCATAAGGCAGCCGCTGTGCAATAATTGCATTGCGCGATCCCTTGCGCCCCGTAGCATGTCTGTGTGATCTCCGTAACCGAAGCGCTGGAAATCATTCATTCGCACTCGCATCCTCTTCCTCCTGAGCAGGTTGCATTAGAGGAGGCAGCGGGCCGCGTGTTGCGGCAACCCCTGGTCGCAGATCAGGATCAACCTGCGTTCGATCGCTCGGCCATGGATGGCTATGCCATCGCGGCCGGTGACCCTGCGACAGAATTTCGCGTCGTCTCAACCATACAGCCGGGTGGGCTACCGGATGTCGCACTCTGTCCAGGCCAGGCAGCGCGCATATTTACCGGGGCCGCGCTCCCTGAAGGGGCGGATCGTGTTATCCCGCAGGAACTTGTGGAGCATGTTGACGGTTGCGTGCGCATTGCAAAGAGGCCGAAGCCAAGCTTCGTACGCCGGCGGGGGGAGGACGCGCGCCTGGGCGATACCTTGCTTGCGACCGGCACGTTACTGGGCCCCGGCGAGCTCGCGATCCTAGCGACAGCGGGAGAAGTCTGGCCCATGGTTACCCGCCGGCCGCGCGTTTTTCATGTAAGCTCCGGTAACGAAGTGGTTGGGCCGGAACAACTTCCAATGCCAGGGCAGATTCGCGATTCCAACGCGATTCTGGTGCGAAGCCTGGTGGGACAGGCCGGGGGCGAAATCGTGGCGCAAACTCGTGTGCGCGATACGCCCGAGGCCGCCTTGCATGGCGCCAAGTTGTTGGAACCCAGCAGCTTCGACATGTTGCTCTTCTCCGGAGGCGCCAGCGTGGGGGACTACGATTATGCGGCGGCCACACTACGCGAGCTGGGCTTTCTCGCGCACTTTCAACAGGTTGATGTGCGCCCTGGCAAGCCGCTGCTATTTGCAACGCGCGGGCACCAGCTCGCCTTTGGCATTCCGGGCAATCCTGTCTCCCACTTCGCCGTGTTCCACCGGTTCATCTTGCCCGCTTTACGTGTTATGCAAGGTTTTGGCTGCGAAGGAGATGCGCTGTTGCCGGGGATGTTGTCCGAGGAGCTGAAGGATGCCGCCAACTCCCGCGAAACATACTGGCCTGCACGTTGGCGATGGAGCGCAGCAGGGGGCGCAGCGGAGATAGAGGCGTTGCCGTGGAACTCCTCGGGCCACACGGCCAGCCTGGCGCGGGCAAACGCGCTGCTTCGCGTGCCGGCGAATACGGGATCAATTCCACAAGATGCTGCGGTGCAGTGGCTTAAGACGTCTTGAGTTGGGGTTGTGGTTGGTCGTGGACAAAATAGAAGCTTGACTCTGCAAGCTTGTAATTTACTTTGTGGTTAATTAACCGATAGGTGAAATATGGGGGATCCACTCAGCACAACATTCGCAGCGCTGGCAGACCCCACCCGCCGCGCCATACTCGCTCGCCTCTCGAACGGGGAGTCGAACGTGACGGAACTGGCGAGGCCCTTCCTGGAGACCATGAGCCTGCCTGCGGTTACCAAACACCTGAAGGTGCTGGAGAACGCGGGGCTTATTCAAAAGACAAAGTCCGCTCAGTGGCGCACGTGCTCCCTTCGCGTCGATCCGCTTCGAGAGGCGACCGACTGGATGGAGCAATATAGGCAGATCTGGGAGAGCCTGGATCGGCTGGACGACTATTTGAAGGAGCTTCAGGAGGCAGTGCAGCGCGATAAGGAAGAACCCAGGGATTTGCCTAAACCCAAAGGAAAGCGTCATGCCCGCAAAGCCAAATGAGATTCCGATCATACGTCTATACAATGCACCCGTCAAACTGGTGTGGGAGGTATGGACAGACCTTAAGCATGTGGCGAAATGGTGGGGGCCCCGTGGCTTTACACTTACTACGCATTGTAAAGATTTTCGATCCGGCGGCAAATGGATATATACCATGCACGGCCCGGATGGCACGGATTATCCAAACATAACTACCTATCACGAGATAGTAGACTACAAGAAGCTTGTCTACGATCATGGAGGTAATGAGGAACGGCAGAAGCTTTTTACGGTTACCGCAACATTTGAAGAGCAGGGCAACAAGACGTTGCTTACACTTTCCTTTGCGTTACCTACGGAAGAAGAAGCGAAAGCGATGAAGGAGTTTATCCGGCTGGCTAACGGTAACTCCACATGGGATCGCCTGGGCGAATATCTGGAGATGGAAACAGAAGGAAGGGATATCTTTATTATCAACCATTCCTTCTCCACCAGCGTGGAGAAACTGTTTGAAATGTGGGTAACTCCGGAACTTTTTGCACAATGGTTAGGCCCGGCCGGATGCCGTATGCATTTTATCGAAGCATCTGTCAGGGAAGGGGGGACAGCCATGTGGGAAATGACAACGTCCGATGGAAACAGCAAGTTTTGGAAGCTTCACTATCGTAAGATCTGTCCGCCGTATCTATTGGAATATACGCAGAGCTTTTGCGATAAGAATGGCAATTTCGCAAGGCACCCTATGGCTGATCCCTATCCCGGTACGTTACGTACACTTGTTACCTTTGCAGAAGAAGATGCCGGAGAAGCAAGGGTAACGGTTATGTGGGAAGTGTATGGCGAAAGCACAGAGGCGGAACGAAAGACATTCCACAACATAAAGCCCGTGATGATGAAGGGCTGGACGGAATCCTTCGACAAGCTGCGCGCCCTGCTGGCCCTGCGCTAAGCCGCTACCGACGCCGCCGCCTCCCGTACCGCGGAGGCGGCGGGGGTTGCGGGGCGTCAGCTCTTCAGCTCGGATTCCAGCTGCAAAATCTGGTCGCGGAGAGACGCAGCTTGCTCGTAGTTCTCCTCCTGCACGGCAAGGGAGAGTTCGTCCTGCAAATCCTTAAGTTTGGTGGCCATAATCTGGGCGCGCGCAAAACGGCGGGGCACTTTGCCCTTATGCGTGGTGCCGCGGTGCATGTCTTTGAGGATGCCTTCCAGCCCCTTGCTAAAGGTGTTGTAGCACTGGCTGCAGCCTAGGCGCGCGGTCTTCTTAAAGTCGGGCTGCGTGAAGCCACACAGGGGGCACACGGGCTCCTGGTTATGGTTGCCGTTCTTCATTTCTTCGGCGGAGCCCAGGCCAAGCAGCATGTCGGCGAGCGAAAATCCTGTCGGGTCGGCCACACCTTTCTCCTTCTCGCATTTAGCGCAGAGATCAACTTTGCTCATCTTGCCGTTGATGATCTGCGTCAAATGGACCGTGGCTTCTTCTGATTTACAAAATTCGCACTGCATAGTGTTTTGAGCTCCTTACAGATCTTCCGCCATTTGAGAGGAGATTTCAACCGGAAATCGTGAGGGTGCCGCGAGTTTAGGCATAGTGTTATGCATTTGTCGCGCAAAATAGGATTTTGTCGATGTATTTACCTGCGCTGCAGGATGTTGCCTGCACCGCTTTTGCAGAAATCACGATCGCCAGACTTCGGCGACAGCTTCCCCCGCAGGCTTGAGTTCCCCGTGAAAATCGATGATGGAAGTGTTTGTGGCGCAAGGGAATGAGTCGTGGCCCATCCACAGGATGCAGCCGCCGATGGCGGGGAAGCGCTCTTTGCACCGGCCCACGGCTTGCCGTAGCAGGCGCGCCTGGCGCTGCTGGCTCCACTGCACAAAGTCCTCTAGGTCAAGCGGTTGGCGCCCTGCTTCGCGGATAAATGTGTCCCATTCCAGCCACCAGGAGAAACGGCGCCACACGGGGTTCTCCATGGTGCCGGGGGTTACGGGGAGCCCGCCGGAGTAGCGGCGGATGATGGCGGCGGAAGACGCGCCCGGTGCGCCCAGTTCCGAGCGAAACAGGGAGTCGTCGTTACGCCAGTAGTCGTCGGTCGCGGCGTCCGTGTCGCCGGCGGCGCGCCAGGGGCCGTGCACGTCCCAGTGGAGGCCTTTGCCAAAGCTCTCGGGAAAGGCCATGAAGCGGGGGCCGGACGACGAGGACGGCACGAAGCGGCGCCCTGGATCTTCTTGCGCCACAAGGGCTTGCCAACGCTGCATGAGCGGGTGATTGAGCGTTACTGGGAGGCCGGTACCGGTTTTGCCGCCGTCGGGCGAGCCCTGAAGCTCGTTACCGCCGCACCACATGAGAAGCGATGCATGGTGTTGGCGCCGAGTGATATATGACTGCGCGACACGCACCAGCACTTGCATGCTCGGCTCGTCTTCGTGCGGCCAGTTTTCGTGACCGGATGAGGAAAGGGGAAACTCCTGCCAGATGAGGATCCCATGCCGATCACACAGATCGAAGAAGTGCGCGCGCTCGAGAAAGGCTCCGCCCCATACGCGGAAGATGTTGGCACCCATGGTCTTATAAAGGCCAATGAGTTTGTCGTAGTCCCCATCAGCAATGTCCGCAAAGGTTGCGGATATGGGCGTCCAGTTAATGCCTTGCAGGAAGATCGGCTTGCCGTTGACCACGCAAATCCATGGATCTGCCTCGGGCACAGCCCCCTGGCAAGGTTTCCACTCAATTCGCTTAAAGCCTGTACGGAGCGACTGAACGTCAAGCGTGGCGCCTCCTTTACCAATTAGCGTAACTGTAACGCTATAAAGAGGTTGTGCGCCACTTCCGTTGGGCCACCAGAGTTGGACGTTTGCCAGGGACATTTCGTGTCCCTCCCTCAGCTTCTCGGCAGGGACATCCCATGTCCCTGCCTCGCCTTCCGGTCCTTCGATATCGATGCGAAGCGTCTCTCCGCATTCGTTGGTGGCGTTGGCCTTTATCCACACATGGCCCGTCCTCAAATCTTCCTCAACGCGGCTTCTCAGCCGTAACCCGGAGATGGCTGCGCGGGGGGTGACGCTAAGCATAACAGGTTCCCACGCACCGACTTGCACGATACGCTGCATCCAGTCCCATCCATAGTTAAAGCGTGGCTTCCAGTCCTTCATTTGCGATGTGTAGCCCACCTGGCCCAGCCAGCGCGGCGAGACAAAGAAGATGATATGGAGGCGATTGCCGGCCTCCAGCAGGTGCTCGGTAATATCCACGGAAAGCGGGATGTACGCGTTGTCGAACGTAGCTATCTGTTTCTTGTTGAACACGATAACGCCGTTTCCATCCAGGCCGCCAAAGTTCAGTTGATAGGTTGTGCCGCTCGCCCTTTCCACAAACATGTCGTCTGGCAGGGGGGCGGAGAACATCCAGTCGCGGTTTTCCACCCACTCGCAAGCGCGGGAGTTGAGCCCCTCCAGCCAGTCAGGCAGCATGCCAGCCCTACGCAATGCATGTTGCACGGAGCCAGGGACTTGCGCGGGTACGGGTGCAACTTCCGGCTCCAGCGCAAAGCCAACTTCCATCGATTTTCCCGTCCAGGATGTGGGCATGTAGCCGGCCACTGTCCAGGGGAGGGTGCGTAGATCGACGTCCCGGCGGGACCTGGGCGAAACGAGCTGGGCGGAAGCCTCTGCTTCCGTAATATCTTGCGGCATATAAGGTTAGAAGGGGAGTGCCTTGACTCGGCGCCGGGTTATGGCGGGGCGGAGCGGGTGAGCGGCGATGATGACGCGGGTTGAGGTACATGTCGAGTCGCGATTGGCTATCATTGCTATAGAGACGCCCGAGACCGGGCGCTGGGGCAAAATGGTGCTTTATGTTGCAAAAACTGTTCGTGTACAGTGGCGCGAGCCTTTATATTATTGCAACGGGTCGTTTCTGCGATCCACGTAAGTGACTCCTGCTTCAATATCAATGGATACCAAAGTCATTTCAGGTCAGCCAGGCTGGGTGTTTGGCTCGGACAAGGTGGAGGTTGCCGTAACGCAGCTGGGCGGTCACCTCGGCCCTGTCACATTTACGCTGCCGGACGACCGTAGAGTTGCCCCCTACTCGGTGGCGCCGTGGGCGGAGGAGGCGTTGTCCGAGGAGACGCCGGCGATTCTCCGTGTGCTGCGGGGCGATTTTTTCTGCGCGCCGTTTGGCGGCAACGACACGACCTACGGTGACGAAAAGCATCCACCGCATGGCGAGGTAGCAAACCTGCCGTGGGAGTTTGAGTCGCTGACCTCACTTAACCTGGGTAAAAGCCGGGTGATGCTCCACCTTTCGCTGGAGACGCAGGTGCGCGAAGGGCGAGTGGACAAGTATATACAACTGCGTGAGGGCGAGACGGTTGTCTACTCGCAGCATGTACTTTCCCGCGCAGGCGGGCCGATGAACCTGGGCCACCACGCCATGCTTAAGTTTCCGGAGGCGCCCGGCAGCGGCCTCATCAGCTCCAGCCCCTTGCTGTACGGGCAGGTGGCGCCGCAACTGTTTGAGGACCCGGCAAAAGGCGGTTTCAGCAGCCTGAAGACCGGCGCGACGTTTACCAGCCTGGCCGACGTGCCGATGGCGGACGGGGGTTCGGCGGATCTCACGGCCTACCCGGCGCGCGCGGGCTTTGAGGACCTGGTGATGTTTGTGCATCAGGCCAGCGACAACTTTGCGTGGCTGGCGGTGGCTTTTCCCCAGGAAGGCTACGTGTGGTACACGCTTAAGGATCCCCGCACGCTGCGCAGCACTGTGTTCTGGATATCCAACGGCGGTCGCCACTACGCACCCTGGAGCAAACGGCACGAGCGGGTGATGGGGCTGGAAGACGTCACGTCGTACTTCCACTACGGCCTGGCGGAGAGCGCGCGGCCCAATGAGGTGAACGAGCAGGGATACCCCACCGCGCTTCAGCTGGATTCCGATACCCCGTTGTCTATCAACTACATACAGGGTGTCGCGGCGATTCCGCAAGGCTTTACCCGTGTGGCGTCGATCGAGCCTGTTCCGGAAGGCTATATAACACTGACCTCGACCGAAGGCATGCGCGTTGTATCGCCGGTGGATGTATCTTACTTATACCGTGAGAGTTAGCGAGCGAGCTTGTTTCTGGTGCGTCCGCCGCCCGGCGAAAGCGACGGACAGCGCCGCTGTCAATCGGTCCGCGCCCTAGACAGTCTCGCCGCGTACGAGGTCCTCGAACTTTTCACGCTTGCGCACAATCGTCGCCTTGTTGCCCTTTACGAGAATTTCCGCAGGGCGCGGGCGCGTGTTGTAGTTGGAGGACATCACAAAACCGTAGGCGCCGGCGCTCATCAGCGCGATCTTGTCGCCGGCCTTCAGGACGGGCAGCAGCCTGTCCTTGGTAAAGTAATCGCCGCTCTCGCAAACGGGGCCCACAACGTCGGTAGGCACCAGCTTGCCCTTGCCTTCGCTTGCCACTAGCGGGATGATCTCGTGGTACGAGTCGTAAAAGGCGGGGCGGATCAGGTCGTTCATCGCCGCGTCAACAATCACGAAGTTCTTGGCGCCCGTGTTCTTGACGTAAAGTACGTCCGTTACAAGCACGCCGGCGTTGCCGGTAAGGAAGCGGCCGGGTTCGATCAGGATCTTCAGGCCCAGGTCCTTGAGCAGCGGGATGATGGCTGCGGCGTACATGGCCGGGGTCATCTGCTGCGGATTTGCCTTCCACCAGTCCGGCTTGCCGCTGGCCAGGGCGTCCTTGTAGACGATGCCCATGCCGCCGCCGATATCAAAGAACTGGATGTTGTGCTTACGCTTAAGTTCCGAAACCAGCGGTAGCATCTTCTGGATCGCCTTCACAAACGGACCCGTCTCGGTAATTTGCGATCCGATATGCATTTGCACGCCGCGCAGCTCCAGATTCTTCAGGCTTGTCGCCGCGTACTCGTACAGCGAGGCGATCTCCTCAAAGGCGATGCCAAACTTGTTCTCGTACGTGCCCGTGGTGATTTTGGCGTGCGTACCGGCATCCACGTTGGGGTTGACGCGAATGGCCACGGGGGCGCGCTGCTTCATTTCGCCGGAGATATGATTGATAGCCTCAAGCTCCGCAACGCTCTCTGCATTAAAGCTATACACGCCGGCCAGTATGGCTGCCTCAATCTCCGCGCGCGTCTTGCCCACGCCCGCAAACGTGCAACGGTGGGGCGCGCCGCCCGCCTGTTTTACGCGAAACAGCTCGCCTCCGCTTACCAGGTCGAATCCGCAGCCGCGCCGCGCCAGCAGGCTCAGCACGCCCAGCGTGGAGTTTGCCTTCATCGCAAAGCAAATCATCGGATCGAGCGGCGCCAGGGCCGTGGCCAGCGCGTCGTAATTATCCGTAATGGTGGCCGCCGAGTAAACGTAGAGCGGCGTCCCGTGCTCTCTGGCGATGTCCGAAATCCGGCAACCTTCGACAAAGAGGTCGCCACCTTGAAGTGAGAAGTGATGCATGACAGCGAGGCCGACTGAACTGCAGAATATCCTGAGGGAGGGTTTACCCGACGGGCAGCGGCGTGTGAAAAAGATGTCTAAATGGATAGAGTGGAGGAACTTCCGCACGCACCGACACATCGCGCACGGAAACAAAGTGTCGACTTTACGCAAACTGCGCAATAATGCAAGGCGATTGCACAAATGTCGCACTATCGTGCCGCGGGCGTTGCAACCGTTTCATCCACAACGGGATCCAGCTCCGTGCCGCTACGGTAAACTTCCTTCAACTGCGGCGCTTTGGAGAGACCGATCGGCGTTATCATCTCGCGCTCCTTCGGCACCGGGCCGCCCTCCATCTGCACAATAAACCTTGCGTGGGGCCGCCAGTTCATGTCCCCCAGCTTCTGCAGACGCCCCATTTCCTCGCCGGTTGCCGTCTTGAAACCCTTGTACACAAGCTCCGAACAGTAGATGGCGTCATCGGACATCTGGTAGCGGTAATCGTACGGCTTTCCAATGTAGGACTTCATCGCGGCTATAAACTCGGGGATTTTCCCCGCGTATCTGGCGTCGGGCCGCATGGCAATAACGCTGCCCTTTCGCCCACGCACAAGCCACAGAGCCAGAGGCGTTTGCCGCACGCCGCCACTTGTCGCCTCAATGACCTGCCAGGACCCGTTCTCCGAAACAACCGCCCCGCAATGGGAGAGGCGCGACTGCGTGACGCCCTCTATCGCCGCGGCCAGCTCGTTAAGCGGCAGCGGTTGGAAAAGGACGTCCCCTTCCTGCGGAGCGTAAGGCTTGGGTGAGGTTGCCGATGCATGGCCGATGAAAAATGCATAAAAGCTACAGACACAGAAAGTTGCAAAGAATAGGCGGAGATTTCGCATAGCAATGCCTGTGCCTCTGGTCCACCAAGGCAAAGGGAGTAACGGCAATATGGTCGCAATCGGGCAAGATGCAACGCAAAATGCCTTGCTTTCTCCATCAAAACACGCCGCTACTAAGGCCCCGGCGATACGCGATCGCGAAAGGCCTGCACGCGCTTCTGCCACGTTTGCAGGCGTTTCATCAACGCTTCCTGTTGCTCAGGAGTTAACTTTTCGTTTAGTTCAAGCAACCCGGAGCCGATCTCCGCGCGGGACTTTTCCCGCGTGTCGTCCAGGGTGCGCTGCAGGTTACCCAGCATCTTGGCCAGGATCGGCCGAATCTCGCCAATTTGTTGATCCGAAAGCTTTAACTGCGATTTCAGGCGGGAGAGGACCAGGTCTGTCTGCAAAGCTGGATTGAGCGCTCGTTGTGCAGCGTTCTGCACAATTCTCCCCACAATGGCGGCTCCGCAAAAGCCGCCCGCGCAGAACACAAAAAGCAACAGGAGGACCACCTTCCATGCTTTGTCCAGGGTAAACAAGCGCTTAACAAAGGATGGTGAAGGAGGCATCTCCTTTGGGGTGGAAGACGCAACGGAAGCAGCTTCAGGGGAGGGAGTTACATCAGTCATGGTGTGTAATAGGATAAATGTTCACCGCATGTTGCCTGCAAGTTTGTCAGTCCTCGCGTTAAAGCAGCTCCAGGCCGGAGAATCGGGCGTCTTCGATCGCTTCCAATCCGGTTGTAAAGAGGTCGATTTCCCCTGGGGCATGGTTAAAGGCCAGCGCATCAGGGCCTGCCCAAACGGAGACTAGCGCCACGACGGCAAGGGAAGCCCACACAGCCTTCCAACCCACTATCTCCCAGGGAGATACGCGCTTCACGCGGTCCACCTTGCGCTGCGCCTGCACGCGCGCCATAACACGGGCTGCGAAGAAGGGGGGAGCCTTGTCGGCATGGCTGCTCTCAGAAGAAGCCTCCGCCCTTCGCGCCAGTTTTACCAGGCGATGATACGTGTCTGCCGGGTCGCGATCTTTGGCTTGGCGTTGTTGACTCATGTTATCGGAAGTGTTCATTACAATTGGCCCTCAGCCTGAAGTTTTCTGCATGTTGCCTGAAGCTTTCGCCTGGCTCGCCACGCTCGCACCTTGATCAGCGAGGCGTTCCACCCTGTTTGCTGGCAGATTTCAGCCACGGCAAGCTGTTGTAAGTCCAACATCCGCAGGATCATCTGATCGGCGGGGGACAAGGTGGCAAACAGCTTTTCCAGAATCTCCCGGGCGGCAAGCTCCTCCGGAGCTGCCTCGTGCGTGCGCTCACGGATCGAGTGCTCGTTCATAAGTACCTCAACTTCATTCTCTTCCAGGTCCGCATAGCGCAATTCCGGGCGCCGCTTTTGCATCCGCAAAAAATCCAGGCAAGTATTATGAGCGATTCGCGCGATCCAGTGCTCAAAAGGGGCCGTGTCGCCACGAAACTGGTCCAGCTTCGCAAAAATCTTCATAAACACCTCCTGCGCAAGATCTTCCTCGCTCATCGCCCTCGGCAGGTGCGCCCGCGCTATGCGGATGACCTGCGGGTAAAGCAGTTCCACCAGCTCATTGCCCGCGCCGTCGTCTCCCCGCCGCACACGCGCCAGACAGGCCTCCACCTCGGCCGTATGGCGCGTTGCTGCATCGTGCGCATTCGTCATAGCAAAGCTGTTTGTGCGGGTGTTGCCGAGGGGGCGTGGGCGTGGTTCTGCGAGTTCGCCCGCAGGCGCCAGGGTAAGCCAGGCGGTCGGGGTGATTGCAAGGCATCTCGGCGTCATACCGAAAGCAGACGTCGCGCAATGCGAAGCGGTTACTTGCCGGCGCAAAAGTTCCGCGCAAGCCGCAGAACCAGCGTAACTATCTGCCGTGAAACGGGTTGCAACATGCCAAACACTCTCGATGGTAGCCAAATGCAAAACATTTCCCCGACTTTCTTGCACCGTCCGGCCATTTATCTTAAAGTATAGAAAAGAAAGGTTCTTTCCCACGTTTTTTCTGAAGGTTCATGTCCCGCCTGTTGAGTTCGGGAGGTTCCTTCTTTTATCATTTGAGGAACTACTTTTATGTCCACCAGACGCACCATCCGGGTATCGGAAATCGTACGTAAGGAACTCAGCGGCCTCATCACCAAAGCCATTGAGCTGGAAGGAGTTCTCGTCACTATCTCCGGCGTCGATACGACGACGGACCTCAAGCAGTCCACCGTTTTTGTGTCCGTACTGGACCCGGAGCTGGACCGTGACTACGTCCTTTCGGTACTTCATAAGTACCGCCGCGAATGGCAGAGCATCATTGGCCGCAAGATGGTGACGAAAGCCACGCCGCAGCTCGTCTTCCGTTTTGACGAAGCGATGGAGCGGGGCGATCGCGTGATTGGCATTATGCGCGAGATTGACCTGCTGGTGCCCGCCACTGTTGCGCCCGACTCCGTAAACGTTGCGCCCGAAGCCGACGAAGACGAGGACCCCCGCCGCTAAGTCCTTGTGAGGCTGCTACATACCGCAGATCTCCATCTCGGCCAGTTCATGTACGGCCAGGATCGCACGCAGGAGCACGGGCTCCTGCTGCGCTGGCTTCTGGAAGTGATTCGTACCGAACGAGTTGAGGGGATCATCATTGCGGGCGATGTGTTCGATTGCGCCAATCCGCCCCAGTCTGCGCTGCGGCAGTATTACGACTTTCTTGGCGAAGTTATTGCCCTGCAATGCCATGCGTTGATTATTGGCGGCAACCATGACAGCGGCCAGATGCTCAATGCCCCGCGCGATTTGCTCCGCTCCCTCGGCCGCATTCACGTGCACGGCGTTGCGGCGGATGATCCGCGCGAGTCGCTCATCCGCTGGCCCAGCGCCCAGGAGCCCGAGGTTGTGCTGTGCGCGTGCCCTTTCCTTCGCGAGGGCGACCTGCGCCGCAGTGCCGTTGCGGAGACGCAACGCGATGTGCGGCAGAGACTTAGGGCGGGGCTTCTTGCCCATTACGCGGCCCTGCGCGCGGCAAGCAACGGTTACCGGCAGGCGGGCGTGCCGGTCATCGCTACGGGGCATCTGACGGTTAGCGGGACCGCTACCGGCGAGGGCGAGCGAGAGATTCATCTGGGGGCCGGCGATCTGGTGAGCGGGGCTGACTTGTCAGACCCCTCCCCAGAGGAGAGCCAGGCCGGAGGTGTTTCGGGCTTCCACTACGTCGCGCTTGGGCATATTCACCGGGCGCAAACAGTTGGTAACAAAGAACATATACGGTATTCTGGTTCACCGATTCCGCTGAGTTTCAGCGAGGCGGAGGATCACAAACAGGTCGTCTTGCTCGACACCCTTCGCGCTGACGCACACCGCGGTACGGAAGCCACAATCCACATCCGTAGCATTGCCGTTCCCACCTGGCGCCGTCTGTTGCGCTGGAGTGGCACCCTCAACGAGGTGTGCGAGGCGATACGTGGATTCCAGCCCACAGATGGCGAACTCGAGGCCTGGGCGGACGTGCGCGTGGAAAGCGATCTTGCCCCGCAAGTGGTTGATGCCAGCCTGGATACGGCGCTTGCGGGAAAGGCGTTGCGCATTCTTCGTCGGCGCAGGATCGAAGCGCTGACCCCGGTAGAACAGCCTGCATTTGCGGAGATGCGCATCGATCTTCACGAGTTGACGCCGGAGGATGTGTTTACGCAAAAGCTGGCAGATGAAGGACTTGTGGCGGATAGCGAAGATGTGCAGCGCCTGCGCCTTACGTTTGCCGAGCTGTTGGAAAAGCATCGGCAGGCGGCCGCGCGCTAGACGTGGCAATACCTATACGCGTATGCAATGTGTATGCATCGATCGGAGATGGCAAGGCGTGTAGAGTGAATGCCCTTATGGCCGCATTAGCTGCTTTCACTCGCCCCTTACTCGCAGTTGGCCGGATGGCTGCCTTCTTTGTGCTGGCAGGGACATACCATGTCTCCGCTGCCCCTCCCAAGGAGAAACCGCTGCCAACAATTGTTTTTACCGATGAGAAGGCCGGAGGTATATCTCCGAAAGGCGGGACTCCTTCGACGGAGATTGAGTACGAACTTAAGCTTCTGACAATAAACGGGTTGGAGGGCAAGGGCCAGCGTAGGGCGTTGTTGGACCTAACAGGAGGCTTTGAGTTGGCGCCTGTGTCGGAAGGTGTTCATATCCTTAAGTTTACGGGTGGCGAGGAGTATCGCTTTCTGGCGATCCGTCCGCCAGAGAAGTTAGATGTAGAACGGGTCCGTAAAGCGCTGCCCCAGACCGCCTCGGCGCTTCTTGGCGGATCTCCCTATGTAATAGGAGCTTACGGCGATTCGGTAACGGCCACCGGCCATTATCCGGAGATCTTGGCAAAGCTCCTGTCGCGGGCGCTGGATCGCCCGACGGCGATCCGTATCGTAAGGCGCGCTCATTCAGGACGTTCCATCGACGCGACGGCGCGGACATGGAGCTCCGAGGTTGCAACGGAGCCTCCGCATCTGGCGATGATCATGTACGGGCTGAATGATCAGGCCGGCGGAGTATCGCTGGACGCATATCTTGAACACTATAAGGTACTTGCAGAGCGATTCCGGGAAGAGCTGAAGGCGGATGTTCTTCTGCTTCAGCCCACGCCTCATATCGATGTCTTTCCTAAGGGAAAGCCGGGTGAGGAGCCCAACGCTCCGTCCTATGTCTTTCGCACCCTGGGTTTTGCGACGGAACTCCGCATCCTGGGACATAAGATGTCCCTGCCTTGCGCTGAGACGTTCCAGGCCGTGTGGGGCGAGGGGGGCGCGACGTTGGCGGGCAGTGCGGAACGGATGCGGGCCTACTTTCCGCCCAGCTACAGCAAGCCAATGCACTCCATGCTGGAGTCCGCAAACCCGATGGCGGGCGATACGATCCATCCCAACATTCTCGGCCATCTCGCCATGGCGCGCGCTGTGCTGGCGACATTGGGCGGCCCGGAGGAGGCGCCTTTGCCGGCTGCGCTGCGGGATCTCAAGGCGGTGAGCCGCTGGAAGGATGGAGGTGTAATTACGGAAGTGTTTGGTTTGGAGAAAGTTAGGACTCACGAGCCAGTTGAATACGTCGCGTTTCCCGATCGTAAACCGCTTCGGCAAGTACCAGGGACAAGCCATGTCCTTGCATGGCCGGAACTCGCTGCAAATGAGAAGCTTATGGATAGCCCGGAAGGCAGAGAATTTGCAGCTGAGCGCGGGATGATTGCGGTTGCAGCCACGGTGGACGGAAAAACAAGAGTCGTGGGTGTGCCTGCTCCTTTGACTCCCAGGGCCGGGTTTGAACGCCGGCGTTGGAATGCTGTGCAACATGTTGTGGATGTGCCAGTTGGGATGAGAGGTGAGGCGGGAGACGAGGGGGCGAGGGAGCTTTTTCGTGTCAATATCCCGGTTGAGCGCGAGAGTGGTAACATGTTGCTGTTCAAAAAGTTCGACACAAAAAGTCCGGCTTCAGGCAACACTGCCGAGATTCCTGCCTTCGCGCGCCTTTGGTACACGCGCTATGCACTCGCTCAACGCGTTGATAATGAGGATGTTGTTAAGATTGACGGGGATCTCTCGGAATGGAATGAAGTGACGTGGAGCACATTGGGCGATCCGGATCATGCGCGTTGGATCCGCGGGCCGCAGGATTTCCGGACGTCGCCGGAAGAGTGCATGCTTAAGTTTGCGATTCGTGCGGGGAAAGGGGGGATGTACATGGCGATCCGATGCTCGGGAAGCGTTGAGCGTGACAGGTTTACGCTCTTTTTCGATCCACGGGCGCCCGAGCTTTTGGGCTCGCCTGGCGAGTACTTCTGGGTCAGCGGTGACTTCCCGAAGTTTCCGGGTGTGCGCGTTCGTTCTGGCGAGACATCACCGAAGTTGCCCGTCTGCCAGTCGGCGAGCAAAGTTGCGGATGGCGGGCTTCAGTTGGAAATCTTTGTGCCGTATGAAGTTATGGGGCAGACGGCCTGGCCGGCCTCGGGCGATCTCGGCTTCACCTTTTGGTGGACGCACGTGGGCGGGGACAAGAAGGTGACGCATTTGCAGTGGTCGGATATCGGGCATCCCTGGAATACGCGCTGGTTTGGGGTGGTGAGGATTGGGAAGAAGGGGGATGCCATGCCCTTTATGGTTCGCGTGGAATAAGCTTGCGTGTGGGTGGGGCGGTGCCAATGTGACAAAAAATTGCATCGCACTAGTGCCTGACATGCCTTCCATTCTCAATCTTGGGTCGATCAATATCGATATCGTCTACGGGGTGCCTCATTTTGTGAGTCCTGGGGAAACACTTGCCAGCCAGTCACTTACGCGTGGAGCGGGCGGTAAGGGATTCAACCAGTCCGTGGCATTGGCCAGGGCGGGGGCCAGTGTGTGCCATCTGGGGCTGGTAGGGGAGGATGGTGGCTGGCTTCGCGATATGCTGAAGGCCGAAGGTGTTGATGTGCAATATCTTGGAACTTCGCAGGAGCCTACGGGCCACGCGATCATCCAGGTAGATGCTTCGGGGCAGAATGCGATCATCATCCATGGTGGAGCCAATACGGCGATGGATCGCGAGGAGCTTATGTCGCTGATGAGCAAGGCTTTGCGTCCTGGCGACATCTTTCTGGCGCAGAACGAGACGGCCTGGGTATCGGAAGCGCTGGCGCTCGCGCGCAAGCTAGGGGCTATTGTGGCGTACAATCCGGCGCCAATGTCGCCTTCCCGCAGGGACATTCCGGGGGATTGCGTGGACTATCTCTTTGTCAATGAAGGAGAAGCGATGGAACTGGCCGATGCGGCGGATACCGATGCGGCTACCGTTGCGCTGAGGGCCCGTTGGCCGGGGTTGCGCCTTGTGTTGACTCTTGGCTCCAAAGGCGTGCGTTACGAAGACGCCGAGGCGTCGCTGCAAGTGCCTGCGCTTAAGGTGGATGCCGTGGATACGACGGCGGCCGGCGATACGTTTATCGGCTATTTTCTGGCCGGTGTGGCTCAGGGGAAACCTGTGCGTCAGTGTCTGGAGGTGGCGTGCCGCGCGGCGGCAATTAGCGTGACACGGCGCGGAGCGGCGGACTCCGTGCCGTATCGTGCTGAGCTATAATGACTTAAGCTGCAGCCGTCAGCGCTGGCTCTGCGGCGGTGGAGGCCTCGTTTTTGAGGAGGAAGTACTCCACGCTGTCGCGAAGTGCGCGCCAGCTTGCTTCAATGATGTTGTCCGAGACGCCAACGGTGGTCCAGGATTTGGTGCCGTCGGTGGAGTCGATAAGGACGCGGGTGCGGGCTGCGGTGCCGGAGGCGGAGTCGAGGATGCGCACTTTGTAGTCCGTGAGGCGAAGCGCCTCCAGGCCGGGGTAGCTGCGTACCAACGCTTTACGCAGGGCGGCGTCGAGTGCGTTGACGGGGCCGTCGCCTTCGGCCACCTCAAAAAAGCGCTCGCCGTTGACCTGGAGCTTGATCGTGGCTTCGCAATCGGTGTAGCCGTATTGCGGGTTGTTGACGATGCCGACGTGGTATTCCAGCAGCTCGAAGTAATTCTTGTGATGTTGTAAGGCCTTGCGCATCAATAGTTCAAAGGAGCTGTCGGCGCCTTCAAACTCGTAGCCTTCGGCTTCCAGGGCCTTGACCTGATTTAAAATGTCGCGGGTGACATCGCTCTTCTCTTCCAGGGGTATGTTGAGTTCCCGCGCTTTGAGCATGACGTTGGTGCGGCCGGCAAGTTCGCCGACGAGGACTCGCTGGCGATTGCCAACCGATTGAGGCTCAATGTGTTCGAAGGATCGCGCGACTTTGTTGACGGCGTTGACGTGCATGCCGCCCTTGTGGGCAAAGGCTGTCTGGCCGACGAACGGAGCACGTGGATTGGGGCGCAGGTTGGCGGTTTCGTCGACGAAAAAGGCGAGGTCCTGCAGCTGGCGCATGCTGGCGTCCGGCACCACGGGGCGGTCCATTTTAAGCTGCAGGTTGGCCATAACGGTAACGAGGTTGCAGTTGCCGACGCGCTCGCCAAAGCCGTTGATGGTGCCCTGCACCTGGGTGGCGCCTTGCTCCACGGCGGCCAGGGCGTTGGCTACGGCTACGCCGCTGTCGTCGTGTGTGTGGATGCCCAGGGCGGTGGTGAGGCGGGCCCGCATGGCGGCGATGACGTGGTCGGTCTGGCGGGGCAGGGTGCCGCCGTTGGTGTCGCAGGCTACGATGTAGTCGGCGCCGGCGGCCTCGGCGGCTTGCATGCATGCCATGGCGTAGTCGGGGCTGTCCTTATAGCCGTCGAAGCAGTGTTCAGCGTCGTAGACGACCTCGCGGCCGTGGCTTTTGAGGTAGCGCACGGTGTCGGCGATCATCGCGAGGTTTTCCTCGGGCGTGGTGCGCAGAACTTCCAGCACGTGCAGGAGCCATGTTTTGCCAAAGATGGT
This sequence comes from Verrucomicrobia bacterium LW23, assembly GCA_003054695.1. Taxonomy (GTDB): domain Bacteria; phylum Verrucomicrobiota; class Verrucomicrobiia; order Methylacidiphilales; family UBA1321; genus LW23. Next base: position 263,198 of record QAZA01000050.1, on the reverse strand, counting down.
GACGACCGGGGCTTCGGCTTCGAGGAGGAGGCGCACCTGCGGGTCGTCCTGCACGGCCACGTTGGCGCGGCGCGTGCTGCCGAACGCGGCGATTTTGGCGTGGGCCCAGCGTATGGATTTGGCCTGCTCAAAAAACTCGATGTCTTTTTGGTTGGAGCCGGGCCAGCCGCCCTCGATGTAGTGGACACCAAAGGCGTCGAGCCGGCGCGCGATGGCGAGCTTGTTGGCCAGAGAGAAGTGGATGCCTTCGCCCTGGGCTCCGTCGCGCAGGGTGGTGTCGTAAAGTTTCACTGTCGGTTTCATGGCTTTCAGTCGAGGGGGAGGGGTGCCGGCGAAAGGGCGTTGCCGTGGGGGGGTGCGCCATTCTGGCATATGGAGGGGGTGGGGAAAAAGAACAGAGATTGAAAAAACGATGTCGCGGCCGGTGGTGTACAGCCTGTTGGGGCGCAAGGCTTTACGGCCGGGAGATCTCCTGGTGGTGCCTGGTGGTGCCTTGTGAGACAGGCTTTGCGTCAGCAAATGCGCTGACGGGCGATGCGCCGTGGATGCGCAGGCGGGCGGGCACCGCAAACGGGGTGGGCTCTGCCGGGGCTGGGGAGATTCGCGCCGGAGAGCCTAGCTAATCGACACGATAATGGGGCCTATGTCGGCGACGGGGACATAGGCGGGGAGGTGGCGGGAGCGTGTCGTTTCTGGCTTCACAATCGAAGTAGCGTAGGGTAGAGGCCGCGCGTCGTCAAGGCGAAAGGGCGGTCCATGCGGCGGCGTCTTCCGGGGTGGTGAGGTTGTGAAAGCAGGGGCGGAGCGCGTCGGGGACTTCCTCGCTATGCATAAGTCCTTTGGCGATAGCTTCTTCCAGCACGCAATGCACGGCGCGCGTGCCTTCGAGGTAGCGGGCCTGGGCAAGGTAGAGGACGGCGGGGATATAGAGCGCGGCGAGGGGCTCGAGGCGGCCGTCCAGCGTAAAGACTTTGCCGGTAACGGGTTGCGTGGGGGCGTTGGCGCTTTCGCGGGGGATCAGCAGACGAAGAAGCTCGGCGCTCATGAGCGGGAGATCGACGGCGAGGACCAGGGTAGGGGGGAGGACATCGCCTGGCAGGCAGGTGCGGGAAAGGGCCTCAATGGCCGCGAGGGGGCCGTTGTCGGGCGCGGCGTCCAGCAGGATGTCTTCGGCGGGCCAGGTGTAGTTGACGCCGGGCCTGGCAGAGAGGAGGATTCGGCTGGGCCGCAGGGATTGCAGCAGGGCGCGCTGGCGCAGGTAGAGGGGGGTGCCGTCGCCGTCGGTCAGGAAGGCTTTGTCGGCGCCCGGGCCCATGCGGGTGGAGCGGCCGCCTGCCAGCAGCAGCGCCTGGAAGGTGGGCGGCGTGGCGGCGGCGCCGTTGACAACGGTAAAGGTGGGGTAGGAGTCGGCCATGTGTGGCGACCGCGGTGGCGGTCGCGTGGTACGACTTGTGTGGAGCGAGCGAAGCGCTCCTAGGTGAGGTTGGAGTTTTGCACCAGCAGGCGCACGATGATGATACCCATGACGATGCCCACGCTGACGCCAGTGCCGAAGGCCAGGCCGACGACGAGCCATAGAGGCAGTTGCTGACGCTCGGACAGCCAGCCTTGCTTTTGCTGCCCTCCCGGTACCATGTTGACGAGGGCGGGCGCGCTGCCGGCATCCGCTGGTGCCTGGGGAGCCAGCTGTTGCTGGGCGGCGGCTGCCTCTTTGCTTTTTTGTGCCGCGACGGCGAAAGGGTTGCGCTCGGGAGGAAGCCCGCCGGCAAGGGGGAAGGCCGCTCCTTGCCCCTGGGCGCGGGGCACCGGGTTGTTGATGTACTCGGTGCGCACGTTTTGCTGATCCGGCACGGGATCTTCTTCCTCCTCCGCTTGCTGGGGCGCCAGGGGCAGCTGCACTTGTGCAGCGGGCGAAGCCGGGGCGGCCGTGGCTGCGGCCAGCGCCGGGTTGGGCATGGGCGGGTGCGTTTTGCTCGGCACCGGCATGGGGCCGGAGAGTTTGGGCAGCAGCGCCTCCATGCGGTTGGGCACGGGAGCCAGGTTGGGGCCTGCGACACCGGGCACGGATGACTTGGGCGTAGTGGAGCTGGGCGGCTTGGGGTTGAAGACCGGGCCGCTCTCGCCGGCGGGTGGGAGCTCGATGCGGCGAGACGCGCGGGAGGACGACACGGGCGGCTCCTCCGGCACGGGGGCCGCCGCTACCACGCGGGCGCGGGGCTGGGGAATCTCGCCGGAGGCGGGGGGCAGCTCCAGCTTGGCCGTCTGGCGGTTCAGGCTGGGCTGGACCGCCACAGGCTGGAGGCCGCGTTTGAGGGCGGGCGGGGGCGAGGACGAGATCTCGCCGACCACCTCGGGCTCGATACGAAAGGACGCGTTGCCAAAGTCGACGACATCGCCAAACTTCAGCTCCACAGGGGCGGATATCTTTTGCCCGCGAATGGTGGTGCCGTTGGATGAGCCAAGGTCCTCCACCAGGATGAGATTATTCTCGTTGGTAAGGCGGGCGTGGCGGCGGCTGATGGAGATGTCTTCGAAGCGGAGATCGGCCTGATCATCCCGGCCGATAACGTGTACGCCCGGTGGAACGGGAATGGCCTGCTGTGTTTTTTGGTGGCGAAGTTTAAAGATCACGGCATCCTTTGCGTCAGAAAGAAAACAGGGCAATGGGCTGCGATTGAAGGAATATCTCCCGGCAGTCATCGCCATCCGCAGCCGGCCACGCCCGTGGGTAGAGGAGCGGGGTTTCAGGCTTTTCCGTCCCCTATCCGTCGCCATAAGCCGGGGGAGTTACCCGTTGGCCGGACTCCGGTTGCCGCTCGTGAGCCTTCAGCTGCGTCAGGCGTGACAGCGCGTTGCCGCGACGTATCGCGTCAGTTTGCAGTCGCCATCCTTGCAGAAAAGTTTGCCGTGACTGTGGCAGAATGACAAGCCGTGAATTTCAACTAGAGAAAGATCTTGCACAGACTTGCCTTGCGCCCGCATCCCACCGGCTATGGGGCGGCGCCCTGCGCGGCGGTGTCGGGCGTGGTAACGGGGCCCAGCAGCTGGCGCATAAGGCCGTAGCGCAGGCCGCGTACGCTTGCTGTAACGGAGTGCGCGCCAATTATTTCCATCGTTACGTAGAGCACGGCGCCGCCGGGGATGATGAGGTCCGTGCGCTTGAGGGGCAGGCCGGGAACCCGCCGCAGTTGATCCATGGTGAGGCTGGAGAGGCGGTCCAGATGCGAGGCCAGTTCGTGGCGCGTCATCACAAAATGGTCGGTTTTGGATGGGTCGTAGGTGTCGAGGCTGAGGTCAATGGCCGCGAGGGTGGTGGCGACGCCGCCGGTGCCGACAAACAGGCGGTCGCCCAGCGTGTAATAAGCCAGGGCGGGCTGCAGCTGGGCGTGCAGGGTACCCAGCAGGCGCTGCAGGCCTTCCTGCCCCACGGGGTGGTGCTCGATAAAGCGCTCGCGCAGGCGGACGGCCCCGAGAGGGAGGCTCAGTTTTTGCTCGATGCCCAGCGTGCTGCCCTGCACCCATTGGGCGCTGCCGCCGCCAATCTCCGTCATAAACAGGCCGCGCGGGTGCCAGTGGGGATCGGACGCGACGCCCAGGTAGGTGGTCTCGGCCTCTTCATCGCCGGAGAGGAGCCGGACCTGGCAGCCCAGCACCTCCGAGGCTCGCTTGAGAAACGCCTTGCGGTTGCTGCTGTCCCGCACGGCACTGGTGGCAACCGCGGCACGGCGGGTGGCGCCGTTGGCTTCGGCGATGGAGAGCAGGCGCGCGAGGGCGTCGTAGGTGCGGTCCATCGCCTCCTGCTTCAGCACGCCGCAGTGGATGAGATCCTCGGCCAGGCGGGTGCCGATGCTTTCCTCAGCCACCACCTTCCACTCACCGCCCTGGGGCATGCCGGATGTCACGGCGCCAGGGGGCAGGGCTTCGCCAATCAGGAGCTTTACGGAGTTGCTGCCGATATCAAAGGCGGCCGCGCGTGTCCCCAGTGCCGGGGTGGCCGCGGCGATGGGATCGCCGGCATGGGGCTCCGCGCTCAGCAGCGCCGCGGCGGAAGGCTCTGGAGGCAAAGCACTTGCTGCGAGATCGGCAGGCGCGGCGGGTGGTGTCTGTGCATTCGCGTGTGACATACGTGTGGCTCTCTCTTGGCTTGCCTGGGCGTAAGTTTGTCTCCCTTACCACTGCCCCAAAACGTCCTGAAGTTCGCCAATCAGTTCGTCGATCTTCTTGAGCTCCTTGCGGCGCCCCTTCTCCGGGTGGAACTCCACTTGAGACAGCATCTCCAGCAGCTGGCTCAGGCGGCGTCGGCGCGCGGCGGACATGGCGGACTGCTCCGCTTCGGCCAGGGTGGCGCGGATGTCGTCCAGCTCCTCGTGCAGCCGCGCCAGGTAGCGCTTGGTAGTCTCGTCCAGCAGTTTCGATACCAACTCCAGGCCTTCCTGCGCGGAACGCAGCGAGGCCAGATCCTCGGAGCTGATAGGGCGGCGCGTCGTCATGGGGGGCGTGAGCGTGTGGGAGAAGGGAAATAGAGTCGAGAGTGGAGTCCCGAGGAGGCTGGGCATGGACGTCACCCCCGGGCACTTCCCGCAATCTACACGCCGCCGCGCCGCATGGCCAGTAGGAATGCGTAGGCGGAGGGAAGGGAAACTTTACTCTGGATTACGTGCTCGTCTCAGCAGTCGCAATAACCTGTACAACTTAGAGGCTGATGACATTTCCACGTTCGGCCGTCCCCTCTTGGCGATATTTCCGCCCTTGGTGTTAAAATTCCCCTCGCCTTCCATCGAACGGAGTTATAACGCCAAGAGGCTGTCGACATTTCCGCTGCATCCCCTTGGCGAAACTTTCCGGCCTTGGCGATACTATCTGCCTTGGATCTACGGACCTTCAGTTAACATCGCCAAGGGCGGAAAGTTTCGCCAAGAGGGTCGCTTCCACGATGTTCAACCTTCCTTACGTCCCCCCTTAGAGCGAGACATTCTCCTCCGAACTGCAGTACGGCTTCGCAGATGTCTCGCTCTAAGGGGGTAAAGGGGGAGGAGGCCAAATGTCGACAGCCTCAAGGACGGAAAGATTGCCACGTCGGAAGCAAAGGGCATCTCGAATTTCACGCCAGGATCTCTCCATCCCTCCGTGCAAGCCGTGTCATCCGTGGTTGCCTCTCCGTTTAAAAAGGGGAGCTATTCACCACGGAATACACGGAGGGAAAAGGGGCATATTCGCCACGATAGTAGCAGATTGTTGACGCTCTGCAGGGCGTCGATTTTGCGCTAGAGCAAGGCGGGATGGGGCTCTGACGCGCCTATTTTGCCGTCCCGGCCTCGGCCGGCTCTGGTTCGGGCGAAGGCGTTGCGGCGGCCGGCGCCGGCAGCTTCGGAAATGAGCTGGCCATGATGCGCGCCACCGGCGGCCAGAGATCGCTGTAGGGGCAAGAGTCGAACACTTTGGGCGGGCCGAGGCCGGTTTTGTCCACTTCGTTGTAAGGGGCGCGGGGGTTGTCCTCCAGGCGTTTAAGCGCCCAGATCATCCAGCCGATGTCGTTTTTGGCGCACATGGCCAGCATGCCGGCCTGGAACTCGCGGCACACCGTCTCGCTCTTGTTCCAGTGCGTGGCGCCGAATTCGGTGCACATGACCGGCACGTTATGCTTTTGCATAAACTCCGTAACGTTGCGCTGTACCTTCCACGGGTGGTCGTCCTCGGGGTAGTCGTGGAAGGTAAAGGCGACGTTATTGTGCGGGGCGTCCACGGTGGTGGCGACGGGGCCCCAGCATTTTTCCATGGCGCGCGAGTGGCTCCAGTTGTGATTGCTGAGCAGGATGATGTGGCGCTGATCCACCTCGCGCACCGCCTTGAGGCAGCGGGTGAGCTTGGCGCGGGCGTCCTCGGCGGGGATGTCGTGCGGCTCGTTCATCAGCTCGTAGCCCAGGATGTAGGGCTCGTCCTTGAAATACTGCGCCACCTTGACCCAGGCGGCCGTCCATGCGGCGATATCCGGCTCCTCCCACTGGCGCGCCTTCTGCTTATCGCGCGCGGTCTCCTCGTTAATCTCGGCGGAGAGGTAGCCGTGGTCGTCGAGAATAACGTACAGCTTGTGCCGGCGCGCCGCGGAGACGACAGGCGCAATGAAGGTACGGATATGCTCGTCGATATCGATCGGCTTATCCTTTTTGTTATTGAAAAACCGCGTGTAAAAGGAGAGCCGCACCGTGTTGAGATGTTTGGCCCTGCAAAACTTCATTACCTCCTCATCCTGCGCCTTGATAATCACGTCCCGGCAATACCCAATGCCGCACGCAATAAACGGCCGCTCCCCGCCCTCCGCCAGCGGCGATGTCACGATATGCCGCCCTTTAACCCGCAGCCACACATGCTCGTCCTCGCCCGGCCTGGTGAGCACAACGGGGAGCGGAGCGGGAGGAGACTGCGGAACCGGCGGCGCCGTATTTGTGGCGGATCCCCCGGCCCCGGGCGCCTGCTCCGAAAAGCAGCATACCCCCATCCCCACATAAAGCGCCGCAAATAAAGCGCTTCTGAACAACGCCCCGAAAGCCCCGGGGTACAACGACTGCGAATGCTGTAAGATAGGCACATAAGCACTCTACATAGCACTGCTGCAGATTTCGACAAAAAAGCGTCGCGATTTGAAGATTTGCTGTCGAAGAATCCGGAGGCTGTCGAGATTCATATCTCTAGACATCTGTGGTCAGTTGAGTAAACGCCCTCACTGGCCCTTTCCGTATCTCGTCCCCCGCAACGTACCCTACGGGGAAACCGGAGTTGGCGTTTCACTAACTCTGAGAGGGTGGATGTCGACAGCCCCTGGCGATCTTTCCTTCCTTGGCATTAAAGACTGATTGAATGTATGGGGAGGGGATTTTTAACGCCAGGGACGGAAAGATCGCCAGGGGGAATCGCGGAAAGCGGAAATGTCGCCCCCCCAAATGAAATGTCAATTTGACCTGCCACTCCCCTGCAGCACCAGCTCCATCCGAAAATTCCGCAGCCTTTCCCCCCGAATCTCCGCCATCCGCTCCTCCGTAACCGCAAAGCCCAGCTTGTGCATCAGCGGGCGCATGTGCAGGCTGGCCTCTACGTAAACGCGGGGAAGGCCCGCGGCGCGGCAGTGCGCCACGGCGTGGGAGGCAAGCGTTGTCATGACACCGCGCCTGGCGAAATCGGGGTGCGTGTAGGCGCAGTGGATGTGGCCGTCCGGCTCCAGCTCGAGGAACGCGGCGACCTCCGGAGGCGGCCCGCAGGCCTCGGCAATCCACGGGCGCATCCGCTCGCAGCGCTCGCGCCAGTAGTCGGGGTTCGGCCGGATGTCGGACCATGCCAGGCACTGTGCACGGGTATAAGCCTCGATGCCGATCTCGTGGATGGCGCGCGTAAACGTTTCCGCCACGGCCACGTGGTCCCCCTCCCGGTAGGGGCGGATGGTGACATCATAAGCGTTTGCCATCGATTTATTTACATTTGGTTATCTAATAATGCACGTGCTTCTGTGCGTTTGACTGTCCGTAATCAGTGTGTCTAATGATGAGCCTCCCTCATAAAACCGCCCCTAATTTTTATGGTTTCCCCCCACATGTCTTCTAGCCGAAATGCAATTTTACCATTATGATGTCAAGAATCATGAATGATCGTTCGTCTTCTCCCACTGTCGACCTCCAGCAGTTCGGCGGCCGGGCGACCCCCAACGGCAACGCTGCGCTTGGCAGCGCCGCCAACGGGGACCATACCGACCTGCTGGAAGTGATGTACAACCAGTGGCGGAATTATCCCGAAAGCGTCGAAGAATCCTGGCGCCACTTCTTCGAGGGCTTTGAGCTTGGCTGCACCCAGCCCCCGCCCCCGCGCCCCGGCGAGGCCGCCCCCGGCAATGGCGCCGGCGGATCCACCAACGGCACCGGCGCCAATGGCGTTATCACGCATGGCCCCGCGGATTTCGTTACGCCCAGCGTCGAAGCGCTCTCCCACCGCGCCAAGCAGGCCCATCTCTACAACCTGCTCTTTGCCTACCGTACCAGCGGCCACTACATTGCCAAGCTCGATCCACTCGGTTTCAACACCAAATCCATCCCCTACCTGGAGCTATCCAACTTTAAGCTGGGGCCCGAAGATTACGACACGACATTTGACAGCGGCACCCTGGCCGGCGGCGGCGACCGCAAGCTGAAGGAGATCGTCGAGATCGTCCAGGAAACCTATTGCGACACCGTCGGCGTGGAGTACATGCACATGCATGACTTTACCATGCGCCGCTGGCTGCGCGACAAGATGGAGAAGTGCCGCAACCACCCCAACTTCTCCCCCGCCAAAAAGAAGCGCATTCTTAACCACGTGATGGAAGGCGAGCTGTTTGAGCGCTTCCTCCACACCCGTTACGTCGGCCAAAAGCGCTTTTCCCTGGAAGGCGGCGAGACGCTGATCCCCATGCTCGACGCCGTCGTCGAGATGTGCCCCAGCATGGGCGTAAGCCAGATTGTGATGGGTATGGCCCACCGCGGCCGCCTTAACGTGCTGGCCAACATCCTGGGCAAAAACTACAAGTTTATCTTTAGCGAGTTTGCCGAAAACTACTCCCCGCAAGCCGTGCAGGGCGACGGCGACGTGAAGTACCACATGGGCTTCGAGGCCACCCAGCTCACCAGCGACGGCTCTCGCGTCGGCATCAGCCTGGCGCCCAACCCCAGCCACCTGGAGGCCGTCGGCCCCGTGGTGCAGGGCAAAGCCCGCGCCTGGCAACGCCTCCTTAACGATACCAAGGAGCGTGGCAAAGTGCTGCCCATACTGCTGCACGGCGACGCCGCGTTTGCAGGCCAGGGCGTGGTGATGGAAACGCTGAACATGTCGCAGCTGGAAGGCTATCAGACCGGCGGCACTGTCCACGTCATTATCAACAACCAGATCGGCTTCACCACCCTGCCGCAGGACGGCCGCAGCACCGACTACTGCACGGCTGTCGCCAAGATGCTGGGCGCCCCGATCTTCCACGTCAACGGCGATGACCCGCAGGCCGCCGTCTACGTCATGGAGCTCGCCTTCGAGTTCCGCCAGCGCTTCAAGAGAGAGGTCGTCGTCGATCTCGTCTGCTACCGCCGCCTGGGCCACAACGAGGGCGAAGAGCCCGACTTTACCCAGCCCGTCATGTACTCCGCCATCGACGATCACCCCAAGATCAGCGAGATTTACCTGAAGGAGCTGATTGCCGCCGGCGAAATGACCGAAGCCGAAGCCGCCTCCTACCACGCCAAATTCGAGCAAAAGCTGACCGATGCGCTCGCTGAATCCAAGGCAATGGTGCAGGGCATGGCCCCGTCCATCCGCAAGCCGCTGGCCACCCCGCAGCTGCTGGAAGCCTTTGAAAGCGCGGCACTTCCCGAAGTTGTGCAGAAAGTCGGCCTTAACCTCACGAACCTGCCCCCCGTCGGCTTCCACGCCAACCCAAAGCTCCTCAAGTTCCTCGAGCGCCGACGGCAGATGGTGGAAGGCAAAACGCCCGTCGACTGGTCCATGGGCGAGGCCCTCGCCTTCGGCACCCTGCTGTACGAGGGCGTGCCCGTGCGCCTCTCCGGCCAGGACAGCCGCCGCGGCACCTTTACCCAGCGCCACTCCGTGCTGTACGATACGCGTACGCGTGAGCGCTATGTGCCGCTCAAGAATATCTCCGAAGATCAGGCCAGCTTCTGCTGCTACAACAGCCCGCTCTCGGAGTACGCCGTCCTCGGTTTCGACTTCGGCTACTCGCTCGACTACCCCAACATGCTGTGCCTGTGGGAGGCCCAGTTCGGCGACTTTGGTAATGGTGCTCAGGTGATGATCGATCAGTACATCACCAGCTCCGAGTCCAAATGGGGCGTCAACTCCGCCATCGTCCTGCTGCTGCCGCACGGCTACGAGGGCCAGGGCCCCGAACACTCCAGCGCCCGCCTGGAGCGCTACCTGCAATCCTGCGCCGAGGATAACATCCAGGTTACCAACTGCACCACGCCCGCCAGCTTCTTCCATCTCCTTCGCCGCCAGGGCCTTAGGAAGATTCGCAAGCCGCTGGTCGTCATGTCCCCCAAGCGCCTGCTGCGCGACAAACACTGCGTCTCCGATATCTCCGAATTCAGCAAAGGCTGCTTCCAGGAGATACTGGCCGACCCGCGCGCGGGCGAACTCAAGAGTGCAAAGAAGCTCGTGCTTTGCTCCGGCAAAGTCTTCTACGACATCGACGACTATCGCGTCGACAAAAAGGTGGAGGACACAATGGTGCTTCGCTTCGAGCAGCTCTATCCGTTCCACGAGGCCAAGCTCAGGGAAATCCTTGCCGGCCAACGGTTTGAGAAGATTGTCTGGTGCCAGGAAGAGTCGCAGAACATGGGCGCTTGGACCTACATTGAGCCGCAGCTGCGCCGCGTTTTCGGCCAGGAGATCATCTACGCCGGCCGCGATGCAAGTGCCAGCCCCGCAACGGGTTCGCTCGGCATCAGCAAGCTGGAGCAGATCGACCTCGTCGAGCAGGCCTTCCGCGCCTGATCGGCGTAGCCGGTTGGCTCCCAACAGCAACGCCCCGCCCCCGCCTCCAAGCCCGGGCGGAGGCGGCGCCCCATTGCCATGCAGGGTTCCTTCCCATTCCTTACCGAAACCGATGCCGCGGCCGCAGGGGAAGGCGCAGCCGCTCCGCCCCTCGTTGAGATTCCCGCCGGGCATATTGCCGCCATCTATATCTCCCCGGGCCACAACTACTTCGGGAGATGGGGGCAAATGCCTGGGACCTCGGAGATCCGGCAGGTAACGGAGGTAGAATGCGTTGCCGGGGCGGGGCTGGTCGGCGACCGCTTCTTCAAGTACAAGCCGGACTACAAGGGCCAGATCACGTTCTTTGCCAAGGAGATACACGACGAGATCTGCGATAGCCTCGGTGTTTCTCACCTGCCGCCTTCCATCTATCGCCGCAATGTCATTACGCTAGGGCTCGATCTTAATGCGTTGATCGACAAATACTTCCGCATTCAGGGCTGTATTTTCCGCGGCACCAGCGAGTGCAAACCCTGCGCGTGGATGGATCAGGCTGTCGCCCCCGGCGCGGAGGCGTTCCTTAAAGGCCGGGGCGGACTGCGCGCGACGATTCGCCAGGGCGGAATTTTGCGCTGTGATGTGAAAGGCACTGCGTAAACAGTTGATGCAAATCGACTTAGACCAATTATCGGAATAAACCGGTACATTGGTGGAGACGATTTTGAGATGAGGGCAAGGCGAGGCTGAGGGAGTGCATTTGAAAAATGCATGACCGAAGACTCAACGCCGCCCTCGCTCAAAAGCGTCCCGCCAATGTACCGGTTTATTCCGATAATTGGTCTTACAAGGTCTTGGTGAACCCGTTCGCCGCCGGCTCGCACGAGGGAGGCGGAGGAGCCGAGGCTTCGCTCTTTTCCCATAACCCCAACTGCCGCAAAAAGATATAGCCGACTGACAGGCAGATGGCTGAATCTGCGACGTTAAACACCGGGTAGTCGAAAGTAGTGCCAATGTAGACGTGGAAAAAGTCGATGACGTAGCCGTAAATCACTCTGTCCGTGATATTTCCCAAAGCACCGGAAAGAAGCATCGCCCCGGCTACGTTGGTTTCCAGCCGGTTCCAGTCCAGCACGGTGGCGTAGTAGATACCGGCCGCCAGCAGAAGAACGGAGATCACCACCATGGCGAGTGTCTGGTCCGCCATAAATCCAAACGCCACGCCCCTATTCTGCACATAGTGCAGGGAGAAAAAGCCCGGGATCAACTGGATGGAGGGCTGGGGCTCGAATGTCGACAGCGTATATTCTGCCCAGTATTTGGTAGCCTGATCAAGCACGTAGAGTCCGGCAAGAAGTCCGTAGAAAAGCCCTCGAGGCATGCGCCTGGGCGGCACAACCGGCGCCGCGCCCTGAGGCGGAATCTCGGAAATCGGGTCAGTCGAGGGCGAGGACGGAGACGCAGACATATCGGGATAATTTATAGCGTGCCGCGCCGCCGGCAAAGGAAAAATGGCCAGGAGTTGCGCTATGCGGCATGACGCGGAGCTTACGAACGGGCAAAACGCTTCTCGGCGGCCCTTCTGTCCGCGCCGCTGCTGCGAAGCTCGGGCGCCTGCCGAAGCTGCTGAGGGGAGCGGGAGAACTCCGACTGGCACGTGGCTTGCCACACTTCCTCGCCCTCGCGGATCGATTCGAAATCCAGGTAGACGCGGGGTACGCGCGGACTTAGACTTGTAAGTACTTCGTAACTAATGGTTTGCGACCATGCGGCGACTTCGGCGGCAGTGATTTCCTGATCGCCCTGGCGGCCTACAAGCACCACTTCGTCTCCTTCGGTAACACCCTCCACGGCAGAGACATCCACCAGAATTTGATCCATCGTCACGCGGCCTCGCACAGGGCAGCGCACGCCGCGCACCAGCACGTGGGCGTTGCCGGAGCCCGCGCGATGGTAGCCATCGCCATAGCCGGCCGAGACGGTGGCAATGCGCTCCGCGGTCGGTAAGGTGTAAGTGGCTCCGTAGGAGAGAGTTCGCCCTGCAGGGACATCGCGCAGCAACGTAACGCGCGCCTTCCACGAGAGCACGCGGTGCAGCTCCGTCGCCGCCCAGTTGCCGCCATTCCAGGGGGTATCCCCGTACGCGCCGTACATGACGATGCCGGGCCGGATAAGATCGAGCGAAGTGCCCAGGCCGTTGACAATGGCGCCGCTGTTGGATGCGTGGATAAGAGGTTGAACGACAATGCCTTGCGACGTCGTGGCGGCAAGTGCGGCGGAACGGATTGCGGTGACTTGCTCCTGAAAAAGCGCCCATTGCAGGCGGGAGAGCTCCGGGTCGGAATCCGAGGATGCGAAATGGGTCATCACGCCTGCAAGCACAATGTTGTCCAGCGCACGTATCTCCTTCAGCTGCAATAGGGTATCCTCGTGCCACACGCCAAGGCGGCCCATGCCGGTATCCACCTTAAGGTGCGCTTTACCTGTGATGGGTTCACAGAGGTCGGCCGAGGCAAGTGCGGCGGCTTCGCTCAGCCAGCTTGCCTCGCGGGCGCTGCTGAGGGTGATGTGGATATCCATGCGCACCGCGGCGTCCATTTCTTCGCGCAGTGCGGCGCCCAGCATGAGGATGGGGATGGCGATGCCGGCTTCGCGCAGCTGCACGGCCTCTGCAACGCTGGCGGTGCCAAGCCACTCGACCCCCGCATGGGCCAACTCGCGCGCGATCGGCACGATGCCGTGGCCGTAGGCGTTGGCCTTGACCGGCGCCAGAATGCGGGTGCCGGGCGCGACGTGGGCGCGCAGGGTGCGGATGTTGTGGCGCAACGCTTTACCGTCAATCTCGGCCCAGCAGCGGCGCGGTAGGGAGGGGGATAACATGGCGAAAGGGGCGCCGCGAGATCGAAAAGTTGCGGCGTTTTTTACGTTTTCGCCTTTAGTATAAATCAGGAGCGCGGGCGATACAATTCACAAGATATCACAAAGTTTGGGGAGAACTGTACTGGTCCGCACGGGATCGCAGGCAGGGACAATTAATGTCCCTGGCGCCTTGTAACCGCAGGGACAAGTTATGTCCCTGCACGGAGATATCCCCGACTACTTCAAATACTTACCATCCCGAAGCTCTTCGCCAGGGACAGAAGTCATCTGGCACGAAGGCACGCTGAGTCGTGCAATTTCGGAGGCATGCGTCATGAGGCTGTCGTACTCCGCCAGCGCGGTTTCCAGACGAAAGCGGATGGTGTTGTTTGTCGAGGCAAGGGCCATGACGGATGGAGAGGGGAGAGCCGAGGGTAGATCTTCTTTGGCAAGTCCTTCCAGTACAACGTTATGCGAAACAATGCCACGCATGCGGACCGTGGGGCTTCCGATTGGGTCGAGGTCGCGCGCAACGTCGCGGCGGAAGTTACGAATACGGAAATTGCGCATCCGCGTCTCCAGAAGTAGCACAGGCTGAGCACCTTCCGTGCGATACACATCAAAGTCGCTGAGAGTCACGTTCTCCAGCAGGCCCACGCCGCTGGCAAACTGCGGGTCCGTGGCGTCGAAGACGGGGACGGCGCAGTAGCGCAGGGCGTCCGCATTTACCGCGTTGCAGCGGAAACCGCCGCGCACGTTGCTGATGGAAACGTCTGCGATTGTGGACCATACGCTGCCAAGACGCACAAAGCTGTGGCAGTCGTCGGAGGTGACGTCATCGACGGTGACGCGACGAATGGGGCCGCAGGTGCCGCCGAGATTCTGCGCGCGCTGCATGGCGTCGTCCGCCACAAACGCGATGAGGTCGTCGTTTGTGCATTTCATTCCGCCGGTTCGGATGCGTCGCACGGTTCCGTCCTCGCAGCCGCCGCAAAAGTGGATGCCGTCCTGGTTGCGGCGAATGTGCCGGGCTTCGAAACGCACGTCCTGGATGGTGAAGTTACGGATGTCCGAAATGCGGATATTGTAGCTCTCGGCCTCGCAAATGCGCAGAGGGACATCGCGTGTCCCCGCAATGCACAAGCCATTGACATTGCGGAAGTTAAGCGCGACGCCTGTGTAGCTGCCGGGGGCGTCGGGGCCACGCGGATTGGCCGGATTGTTGCCGTCCCAGATGCCACCTTCGATCTCAATGTTCTCGTCCGCCCCTGCAGTATTTCCGGAGGCGGTGCCCGTATCGGCCGCGGCGCGCGAGCCGGCGTTGGTGATGAGATGGACGTTCTGGTTCACGCCCGCGCCATCTGCAAGAAACACGCGCGCAAGGGGATGCAGCTGGAGGCGCGTGTTGGAGTGGATGCGCAGGGTTGTGCCGATCTTGTACTGGCCGGCCGGGAGGACGACGAGGTGATCGGCACCGCGGACGGACGCGGCAATGTCGAGCGCCTGCTGAAGCGCGGGCGCGTCGTCGCTGATACCGTCGCCGCGGGCGGCGGTGAGCCCTGCTGAAGCGGGGCGGCGTACGTTAATGCCGTACGAGGGGAGGAAGGCGGTCATGGTTTCGCAAATACGCAACTGGCAGGTGCGGAAGCACTTACTGAGTCCAAAAGGCACGGCTGCGCGACTCTTCGGGATACGCGGCCTTGGTTGCCGTGGAGACGTCGGCGGCGCGCCGGGGGTATTCGCCGAGGTCGTAAGGGTTGCCCAGGCGGTCCTTACCGTTGCTTTTAGCAACGTCCGGGTCGTCGATAAAGGGCTGGATGTCCGTCCATTTGGGGACTGTACCGCTGCGCGGATTGCGCGCGATGCCCCAGGTTTTGATGGCGCGACGCACCGCCTGCAAGTCCTTAAGCACCACAATGGCGGGCGCGCTGGCGTCATCGGCTGTGGGCGGGACGTAAAGTTTGCTGACGGCGACGCCGCCAAGCACGGCAAGCACGGGGTAGACGACGACGCCCTGGTTGCCGACGCCGGAGAGCGAGGTCATTTCCAGCCCGGTTTTGCCCACTTTGATGGTGCTGACCCAGGCGGTGGCGTTCTCAAAGAAGTCGAGCTTGTCCGGCAGGACAATGTTGGCGCCGTACTGCGCGGCGATCATGGAGATGGCGCTGCGGGCTTGTTTGGCGATGACCGGGTAGTAGGTGTTGACGAGCTGCGGTGTATTGAGATAAATCATTCCGCTGGAGCCACTTGTGTTCATGCCTTTAAGCGGCGCGTAGTTGGGGCCGTCCATGAATGTCTGTGCGCCTTTGGGGGTACTCAGCACGCGCAGGGCGGTCTCGCGGCTGGTGATGATGCCGAACATCGGGCCTTTGGAGATGATCGAGACTTCGTACGTGACCGTCATGCTGGGGGGGACGGGTAACCCATAGTCGCGCAGGGAGATACGGCCCTGGAGCGTCGTCAGCTCGTAGCCGTTGCTGACGGTCTCGCGGTGCTCGCCGCTGCCGACAAACGCCTTGAGGATATTGATGACAAGCGCGGCGGTGGGCTCGAAGGCGGCGGGATCCTTGAGGGTGATGAGCATGCCAGAGATGGGGCGCTGGAATTTGAGCGAGAGGAGGAAGGGGATGCCCACTTCCATCTCGGCGCCCGTCTCCGAAAAAGCGGCGATTTCGTGGCCGACGGCATCGAGTATATTCTTTTCCAGATCCAGGCCGGTAAGAGCGACGGTTTTGGCGATTTGCCGGACGGGATCGGCGGCCTCTCCTGTGGCGCCGGCCTGGCGGGCCAGTTGGGGAAGGCGAGCCGCAAGTGCCTTCAGGTCAATGGCTTGCGCCATGTAAAAGAGGGTGTGCTGGGGGTGGGTGGCGCGCAGTGTCTCGTAGGCGCAGGGGGCGTAAAACTGGCCGAGGTCGATGCGGCGTTCCTCGGGCATGATGTAGTAGTAGCGGTCGCTGATCATCCCGTTATCCACGGTGGCGCTCATGCCCATGGCGGGGGTCCAGTCCAGGGCCAGGCCGGCAAGTTGCGCGTGGGTGGGATCGGTGACAGCGGCCTTGACGGTTTTGGCGATTTCGGCCATGCCCACATAGGTGACGGCATCGGCGCTGGGATCCAGATGTTGTTTAACCTCAACGAAATGCGGGTTCTCGGCAAGCGACGGGGCAAGGCCGGAGGTGCCGCGGTAGCGCTTGATGAAATCGGCCATCGGGGCCTCGCCCAGGCTGAAGAGGACCCAGCCATCCAGCTTAAGGCGGAGGAAGCGGCAGTTGGGGTTGGAGGCGTTTCGCGACTCGACGAGGTACTCGTAGGGCTGGCCCTCGACGGTGCCGGTGCCCATCTCGATGCCTTCGGGCTTGTCGCGCTCCCATCTCTCGCGGATGTGCTGCTCAAAGGCGTCGTAGGCGGAGGGGCCCTGCTTGGGCTTGAGGCCGGCAATGAGGTGGCCGGCGACGAATTGCTCCGGGTTGAAGGCGGGGCCGCGGGTGATGTCGATCATGCGCGCGGCGTGCGGGTTGAGGCCGGTGATGGCGATGAACGACTCGCCGGACATGGCCGGGCCGAGTTTTTCGCCCAGCTGCTCCAGCTCTTTCTGCATCTCCGGGCTGACTTCCGGCCCGCCGGCGCCGCCGATGATGAGGCCGGCGATGAGGGTGCCGAGGTCCTGCGCGTTTTTGTCGCTTACCACTTTAAGGAAGCGCGAGCTGTAGATGCGCACGCCGGATGACGCGGCGTTGGGGACGTAAGCCAGTGCCACCGTGCTGGTTGGGAGATATTTCTCCACCGGTACCGAGGGGCCGCTAAACACATAGTAAACGCCGAAGCCGACGACCGATGCCGTAACAAGAAACAGCGCGAGTAGGATGAGCAGAATAAGGCGAGTGCGCGAGAGCATAGAGCAAAGCGATTCTGGTGCGACGAGGACGCTATCGGAAAGGGGCTGGGGGGACAAGCGAAAGAGTGGAACCGGCGTATAATACTTGGGGAGGGGGAGCTTTTTTGGGAGGCGTGAGAGAGAAGTTCCGACGCGCCAATGGCGCGGAACATCTTGTAGCCCAGGGTAAGGTCTGCCGCAGCCCTGGGTTAGCGGTGTCTCCGAAGGCGTCCTGAAGGGACGCCCCAGGCGTGAGGATCTGTTCGTGAATGGCCTTTAGTCCCAGATATATTGCTCGTCGTACTCGATTTCGTGCTTTTTGAGAAAAGCGATGAATTCATTCTGGAATGTCATTTTCTTGTGGTGGGTTTCCTGATTGAGAATGTATTGCTTAACTTTTGGGGATTCCGATTTACTGACAGAGAATGCGCCGTATCCCTTTTGCCATTGGAATGGGGCATAGGCATCTCCTCTCGACTTTAGCCATTTAGAGGACGCAGTTTTGGAATGCATCGCCATGTCTGCCACGCACATTTTTCTGGAAAGCGTAAAGAGGATATGGATGTGGTCCTCTGTTCCTCCCGTTTGGATGGTGAATCCGTCGTATCGTTTTGGAATTGCGGAGAGGTAGGACCAGAGTTCTGGCTGGATAGATTTGTCGATCCAGGGATGTCTCCCTTTCGTACTGAAAATCATATGGACCAGTAGTTGGGATAGCGATTGTGGCACGATCTATGTTAAGAAATAGATCTATATAAAGTAAACGCAAAGTGTAATAATGTTGCAGCCTTTGGAATGGGGCGTCCCTACAGGACGCGTCCAGAGGGTGCACTGACCCAGGGCGGCGGCGGACCTTACCCTGGGCTACGAGATGTTTCGCGCCTATGGCGCGTCGGAGGAAGCCTGAAGAGATGAAAGCAACAAGCAGGTCGCAATATCTACTACCAGCCCTCTCAAAGCCCCGCACCTTTGGTTTACCTGAGCTATGCGATGCACGTGGAACTGTCTGTGTAACTTCGTGGTATCAAGGCTTTGGGGTAGTAGACTCGTGCTTGAATATGCGGGGATATATTCCGAGCCTTCGATGATAGGTGTTTTACTGATAAGAAAGACCGAGGGAAGACGATTTATCGCGCCTTCCACTCCAGCTTTACATCCCGTATCTCCACCGTCGTGTCAATCTGCCCCAGCACGAAGTTCAATCTCGCTTCGGGCTCGGTGGTCTCCACGTGCCAGGTGTGGGTCCAGGTTTTCCACTCGGGCTCCAGCCAGGCTTCGCGGAAGTGGCTTGCGCCGACGAGGCTGGCCCAGGGGGAGTTGAACTGGCCCAGCCAGACGGAGAAGGTGAAACGTTTTTCCGCCCTGGCGGCGAAGGAGACCTCTATCGCATCGCCGAGCGTGACGGGGAAGGGCGCATACGTCAGCTCGCCGTGCCAGTTGGCCGCCGCGGGTGTTGGCGATGGCCAGGGAGAGGGTGCCATCCGCGGCGAGGGTGGGCGCGATGGTAACGCCCTGGTGCGTGTTGATGTGCCAGAGGGATTCCGCCGTACCGAGCGCGGTGAAGGGGAGATCTTTTCGCATAGCGCCAGAGGCCGAAGCGTGGTTGGGCGGGGCGATACGTATCGGGCAGACCGGGCAGTTGTAGCCGCGGCTTGCTTAGGAGGCAATCTTCTTTTGCAGCGCGGTGGTGAGCTTCTCTATCATGCTGTCGCTGAGCTTCTTATCGTTGTGGTCCGTGAGGTAGAAGGTATCCAGCGCGGCGCCTTTTTCCGTGGTAATCCGCGCAAACACGACGTGGATGTTCAGCTCCACAAGCACGAGCGCGACCTTGTACAGCAGGCCGGGTTGGTCGGCGGTTTGCAGATCCAGCAGGGTGTACTGGCGGCTGCTGGCCTGGTCGAAGGAGATCTTGGTGGGGAACTCCGCGTCTTCAAAGCCGCTGAGGCGGCGGTGGTTGGTCTTGCCCATCTCGGGGAAGTCGTAGGCGGAGGCGGAAAGGGCGCGGTAGAGGAGATCCTGGAACGCTTTTTTGTCGCGGTCGTCGATGGGCGAGCCGAACGCCTCGCTGGCGACGCAGAACGTATCGATGACGATGTCGTCTTCGCGTGTAAAGATGTCGGAGCTAAGGATGTCCATGCCACAACACGAGAAGGCGCCTGTGATTCGCGCGAAGCTTTTGGCGCGGTCCCACGTCACAATCACCACGGTGGAGAAGCCCTGCTCGGGTGAGTCGATCCAGCGGATGACGGGGCGCAGGGCGGCTTCTTCGTCCATGATTTGATGCCACAAAAACTCGTGGACGATGCGGATGTGCGTGGCGATCATCGGCTCCGGAAGCGTGTTGAAGTAGCGGGCCGGCAGATTCTCAAAGTGCGCGTCGATTTCGCCCTTGTCGATCTCCTTGCCGAGCTCCTCGGTCAGCCGCTGTTGCAGGCCGGCGATTTCTGCGCGGGCGGCGGCCAGGAACTCGTCCTGGCTGCGCAGCGCGGCGGCGGTGCGGTGGTACAAGTGCCACAGCAGCAACTCCTTCCAGTCCATGCCGGTTTGGCGCGCATCGGTGCCGTGGTAGTCGGCAAAGGTCAGGAGCATCAGCATGTCCAGGCGTTCCTGGGTGCGCACGGTGCGGGCAAATTCGATGATCGTTTCGTCGTCGTCCAGGTTTTTGCGGCGGGCCGTCTCGGACATCGTCAGGTGGTGATCCACCAGGAAGATGAGCATGGAGAGGTCGGTCTGCGCCAGCTTCATGCGACGGGCCACGCGCATGGCGTTGACGGCGCTGTCCTCGCTGTGGTTGCGGGAGTTGTCGGATTTGCCTGTATCGTGCAGAAGCATCGCAAGATAAAGGATTTGCGGGCGCTCGATGCTTTGGAAAAGCGCCTTGTATTTGGAGAAGGGCGGGTCCTCGGCGTCGATGATGCGGTCGAGCATCTCGAGGCATACAAGCGTGTGCTCGTCGGCGGTGTAGCGATGGAAAAACTCGTGCTGCACCAGGCAGGTGAGGGGCGCGAACTCGGGGAAAATGCGGCCGAGCAGGCCGATCTCGTGCATGCGGCGCAGGATGCGGCCGACCTGCCCCTTTTTGCTCATGATGGTGAGCATGATTTCGCGCGTCGTCTTGTGGTAGATGAACGATTTGTTCACCAGCCCTAAACGCCTGGTAATGCGGAACTTAACGCTGGGCCCCAGCTCCACGTCGCGCTGCTGCGCGTAGAGGAAAATGCGCAGGAGACGGAAGGGATCCTCCGTAAATACGGAGACGCCGGGCGTTTCCACCGCCTCGATCATGCCCTCTTGCACCACAAACACGTCAATCTTCTCCGTCTTGACGGCGTGGAAGGGAAGGAAGTTCCAGCGAACGCGTTGGCCCGCAATGGTTTGCGCAATGCGTTTGCTGAGGCTGTTGCACAGGAAGTAGAGCTTTTGCGCGTGCTGGTAGTACTCGCGCATCAGCGCCTCCGTACGGCGCAGGATGTTGCGTTGCGGGTAGTGCAGGGCGTTGGCAATCTGGCCCTGGAGATAGAGCGTGAGCAAATCGCCATTGCGCTTTTGCTGGTAGTGCAGCTGGTTGCGTATGTGCAACACAAAGTCGTAGGCGCGCTCCATCTGTTTGCGCTCGCTGGGGGTGATGTACTCCAGCTCCATTAACTCCATGGTGCTGCGGATGTTACGGCGAACGCGGGCGATCCACATCATGTTGTGGTAGTCGCGCAGGCCGCCGCAGCCGTTCTTGACGTGCGGCTCCTGCACAAACACGGTGTTGCCGTGCTTGCTGTGGCGGTCGTCCTGGTCGGCAAAGCGCCACTCGATGTACTCCTTCTCGTGGCCGTTGATGCAGGAGCGCTCAAACTGCTTCTCAAACGTCTCGTAAAGAGCGACGTCGCCCGAGATGAAGCGGGATTCCAGCAGGGCGGTTTTGGTCTTGAGCTCGCCGTTGGCTTCGTCGACGAGTTCCTCGAGGGTCCGGGAGGCGTGGCCGACGCGTAAGCCCATGTCCCACAACATGTAAAGCACCTGCTCCACAATCTCGTCCACCACCTTGGGGCGGGCGCCGGCCTCACGGGCGTAGATGAAGAGGATGTCGATATCGCTATGCGGGTTAAGCTCGCCGCGGCCAAAGCCGCCTACGGCTGCCAGGGCCAGCTTGGGTTTGCCATCGTTGCCGGCGATGCGGGGAATGCTGGTGTTGCACGCGCCCTGCCACACGTGCTGGAGCATAATGGTGATGAGGTCGGCGCGCTTTTCGACGATGCTTCGGCCACCTTCTCCGCTGGCGTGGGCGAGTTTGATACGGTGCTCCTCCTGCTTGAGGAAACGCCCGTATAACTGCAGGATGTCCGACGGACGCACACTGGCGTGCTGGCCAAGCTCGCGCTCGGCATGGCGCAGGACTTTATCGAGGTGGATCGGCGGCATACCCTTCCCATCCTAAACCGGCGTGTAGATATTACAATTCGCGAAGTTACAATTTTGGTGCGAAGTTATAGGAGATCCTTTGCAGGCCGCCGTCGCACCGCCGCCACGCGGGGGGACGGCGCCGGGGGGCCTCTCACATACAATGGGCGCGCAGGGACGGCGCCGAAAGTCGGACGGACCTTCGGGACGCCGGCCGCACCAGCTGCCACAGGCGCAGTGCGGTACATCTGTCGCGCGAAATGCGGAATGCTTTCCGCTGCGCCAAGCTGTTGCCGGCCAGCAGTTTAGGGAATATGGACAAGGTGGTGCACTTTGATGGAAGCCGGCATATGTATCAACGTCTTTACGACTATGAGACTTACATTTGCTATCCTTTTGGCGTGCCTGGCATTCGGCTTTGCCCCCGTAACGGCCACGCCCGCCCAGGCAGGCATCGTGGTGGATCTCGGCCCCGTACGCATTGTCGGCGGGCGGGATTACTATGACCGCCGGTACTACTACGGGCGCCCGTACTACCGCCCGTATCGCCCGTACGGCTATTATCGCCGCGGTGGCTACTACTATGGACGGCCTTATCCGTACCGTTACTATCGGGGCAACGGGTACTATCACCGGCACTATCGTCACTGGTAAGTGACGCCTCTGCAGGCGGGAAAGCGCAGCTCGTCCCCAGCCTCGTGCGGGGTGACGGGGTGGCGTCCTTCCCATCCGGGTAATCCATGGTATCCGTGGTTAAACACTCCCTCCGCTTTTAACGGAAATGTAACCACGGATTACACGGATTGCACGGAGGGGAGGGTGATATCCTGGCGTGCGATTCGAGGCCGAATGTTTACAGCCTCGAAACCTCCGCCATGGCCGTAAACAGCGTGCCGCCGAAAATCCAGCGGGTGTGAGGCGCCTCCCACTTCAGGGAGAAGCGGGGAGCGTGCTGCTGCAGGGGGAGCCATAGCTTGTGGCGCAGGTTTGTAAAGGTGGCGAGCTCCACAAGGCGGGTGTGGGGGAGGGGATGTGTGGCATCGGCGTGGATGTCGTGCAGCAGGAAGATGCCGCCGGGGCGCAGCGTGCGGATGCCGAAATCGAGCGCGGCCTGCCAGTCGGGAATACTGCTGAGGCCGTAGGTGCAGATGCACGCATCCATGCTGTGCTCGGGAATCAGCGCACGCGGCGAGCTGCTTTCGCCTGGCGCACGCGATGTCCGGGTGGCGTCGGCATGCACCAGGCGGATGCGGCAGTGCTGTTGTGCGCGTGCGTAACGCGCTGCGTGCCAGAGAGTTCCGGCGGAGATGTCGAGGCCGGTAATCTCGCCGCCAGGGGCCAGGCGCGGGGCGATGAGGGGGAAGTTCTGCCCGGTACCGCATGCCAGATCCAGCACACGCATGCCAGGCTTTAACGGCAGTGCCGCCA
The DNA here is from genome assembly GCA_003054695.1 of Verrucomicrobia bacterium LW23. GTDB lineage: Bacteria > Verrucomicrobiota > Verrucomicrobiia > Methylacidiphilales > UBA1321 > LW23. Next base: position 240,148 of record QAZA01000050.1, on the reverse strand, counting down.
GCGCGCGCGTGCGGTAGGGCAGGTAGATGGGGTGGAAGGCAGGATCGTAGAGGGGCGCGAGGTAATCGTAGAGCGGCATGGGGCATGGCGTCACAGGGGCGCGGCGGCTATCCTGTCCGCTACACGTCTTCGTCGTCAGTGTCCTCGTGCTCATCGAAATCGTCGGGATCGCGATGGGATTTGAAATGCTCGACGCCGGGGGTGGGCCAGAGGGTGACTGGATGTGTCTCCTCCCACACACCGTAGCCGCGCACTTTCAGGCGAAAGATGACGCTCCACTCCACCCAGTTGTTGCTGGCGGCAAAGGTGGGCGCGGCATCCTTGGGAAACCACAGGGTGGCACGGTGCGAGCCGGGGATGCCGGGGGTTACAATGGCGTCGCGCAGCAGGAACTCCTCATTGCCGAAGATCTTGTGCTTGTGCGTTTTGCGATTGCTGCCCGAGCCGCTTTCCACGCGCTCCTGGCCCAGCAGCTCGGCGGAGATAAACTCCAGATCCACCCTGGAGGTGGCCTGGTACTGAAAGCTGACTTCGATCGACTCGCCCGCATAGGCCTGCTGCGGCTCGATGTGCAGCACGCGCTTGCCCAGCTTCTTAACCTGCAACCACTTACGGTACTCCGGTATGGCCCAGAATATCACCGCCGGGATGATGATAAAGAGGCAGCACGGAAAAAACCACGTGGCGACGGCCGCGGCGAGGATGAGCAGGATGATCAGCCACCAGGGCGTGGGCTCGTTGGATGACGGGTGTTTGGGTGGCTTGTAGCTGGGGCCCAGGTCCAGCGGTACCGGATCTTGTGGCGAGGCCAGAATAAACTCACGGCGGACTGTAGGGTCGAACGCCCATGGCACGTCCGCCTGGGCGTGCAGGTACCAGTTGACGTAGACGATGTTGCCGTGGTAGGTCAGCGGCCCGGGCGGTACGGTAAGGCTGAAGGGAAACTCCTGGGGCACGCCGGCGCGCAGGGTGCCGGAGAAGAGAGTGATCTCTCCCTGTGGTTTGCCCTCGTCCACATTGCCCATGCCGCCGGTGCGCCAGTTCAGCGCGATGGTAAGCTTGCGGCAGATGGTATCGGCCTGCGGCTTGGCGATGACGGTGCCGGTAATCTCGTCGCCCGGGTAGTAGGCGCGCTTTTCGTCCTTAATCTGGATGCTGAGGGGGGAGAGGTTGGACATGGGGCGGCGGGGTGCTTTCGATTCGAAGGTTGTGAACCGCGAAGAGGTACACCTGGCAGACGCTGCGACCCCACTGTTTTGCGCAATCGATGGGGGAGAGTCAACCCCACACAACACAACAGGCGCCGGACCTTTGCGGGCCCGGCGCCTGTGTGCGGGATAGAGCGCAACACATAAGGCATTGCGCTGGAGTGCGATGCAGTCTGCTGGCAGCGCGCTTGCAGTGCGTTTGCGGTGCGCCTGGCAAAGCGCCTGGAGATCGCGCATACTTACCGCATCTTCTTCATCTCAAACGCTTCGCCTCCCAGCGCGCGCTTGGCAAACTCACCCCAGTAGGGGGTGGGCTTGTAGGTCCAGTCTTCGATCATGCACGGTGCGGCTTTGGGGTGGAAGCACCAGCCGGTCCAGTGAATCTTGTATTTCTGGATAAAGCCGAGCATGTCCGGCGAGAAGGTGTAGGGATCCTCCTGATCCTTCTCCGGGATAAAGCCCATGACGCCTTTTGGCGATGCGCCCACTTCGCCCAGAAAGATCGGGTACTTCTCGGCGATCGGCGGGATGCGCTCCCAGCCCGGGTGCCAGTGGTAGGTGTGCCAGCTGTACATGATGCCGTTGCCGCCCTTGTCGTCCAGCGCGTAGCCCTTCAGCACGCCGGTGAGGTCGTTGCACCAGAAGATGCCGCCGGCGATGATGATGTTCTTGGCGCCCGTGGAACGCACGGCGTCAATCAGGCCCTGCATGCCGATGGACTCGAAGCCTTCCAGCTTCTTGCGCTCCTCGGCGGAGATGAATTGCGATTCGTCCACGCCCGTCTTGTTGGTGGAGACGAAGCCGCCTTTCTGCCAGATCTCCCAGCTAATGGCGTAGGGCTCGTTAAAGATGTCGAACAGCACGACGGGGTTATCCTTGTAGTGCGTGGCCGCGTCTTTCCAAAAGTCGGCGTGCTCCTGCTTGGGGGCGCGGAAGCGGTGGAGATCCAGCACGAGGTAGGCGCCGCGGTTGCCGCACAGCGTTACAATCTGGTCGATCTTGTCGCGATACTCCTTGCCGCCATCCTTCTGGTAGGGGCTTTTGCCGTACCAGAACGTCTCGTTGATGGGCAGGCGCACGCAGTTGGATTTCCACTCGTCAATGGCCACGACGACCGACTTGATGACCTGCATGTCGTGCGGCAGAGTCTCCAGACCGCCGGCGTTGACGCCCTGCAGCCATACTTCCTTGTCGTCGGAATCCAGCACCTTGTTGCCGACAACGCGGAGCATCTTGGGCCACTTGTCTTTCTTCGGCTCCTCCGGCGGCACGTAGCGGGCTTCCGCGGCCTTCTTGTCGGCTTCCTTCTTGGCGTAGATGGGGGCGGGGTCGATCGCCTTCAGCGTCACGTCGTCAAGGTCCATGGTGCCGCTGGTTACCTGAAACAGCGAGGGCATGATGACGATGGAGACAGCGCCTTCGGGCACCAGGAACATGGAGCTCTTTTCCACCCAGCCCTTGGTGTTGCTACCCATGTTGGGCGCGCCACCCTGGGAGATCTTCTTGCCGGCGGCGTCCTTGAACTCCGTGATAATGCGGGCGTCAAACCAGGGCATCTTGCCCTTCTTGAGGTTGGTGACGCGGGTGCGGAATTTCAGCTCCAGCGCCTGGATGCCGGGGGGCAGATCGTAGGTCTGGTAGATGATGTTCATCTTGTCCGGCTCGGGCGCGGTGATGCGGATGAAGCTGTTGCCTTCCTCCTTCTCATAGCTGCCGGTTTTGGGGTGACCCCAGCCGTCGGGCCAGCTCTTGCCTTTGCTGTCGGCCTCCATATTGCCGTTGGGGATGATGGAGCCGTCGGCGCCGAGATTCTTGGCGGCCTTTTCCTGGCGGGTGGCGGCGTTTTTGGCCAGCGAGGCGGCTTTCTCTTCCTCGGCCTTCTTGTTTTCCTCGCGCAGGGCGGTGGCGTCGATCGGGCGGATCACCACGTCGTCGATGTCAAACGTGCCGCTCTCCACCTGAAAGAGCGAGGGCATGAATTTCAGCAGCTTCGCGCCTTCGGGCACGAGGGCCTGCACGGTCTTTTCTTCCCAGCCGGCGGTATCCTTACGGGCGTAGGGCATGCGGGGCTGAGGGCCTTCCACCTTTTTGCGCTCGGCGTCGGTAAACTCGGCGATGATGCGGGCGTCGAACCACGCCTTGCTGCCGACGGTGAGGCCAGTGATGCGCTGGCGCCAGGAGATCTCGACGGCCTCTGTGCCTTCCGGCACGTTAAACTCGCGGTACATCATCACCATCTCGCCGGGCGTCGTGCTGGAGAAACGGATGAACGGATTGCCTTCGTCGGTGATCCAGCGCCCTTCCTTGGGTTTGGGCCAGCCGTCAGGCCATCCGTCCTTGTCGGAGTCGGCGCTCATGTCGCCGTTCTCCAGAAGCGGCTTGCCGGGTGCTGCGGGGGCAGGCGCGGGGGCGTCGGCGGGCTTGGCTTGGGCCTTGGCTTCGGCCTTGGGTGCCTCCGCGGGGGCGGTGTTGGCGGTGGCGGCGACAGGGGCGGCAGGCTTATCCTGCGCATGCCCCGTGGCGATGGCCGCCGGGGCGAGCGCGCCGGCGGTCATCAGCACCATAGCCGCGCAGAGACTGCGCAACTGCCTGGTGGTGAGGGAGATGTGTTTCATGGGGGTGGGTGCGTGCGTGTGGCTGTTGCGTGATGTTCTCGTGTTGCTCGTACTGCGGTTGAAAGGCATAATCTCCCCCACCAGGGCGCGCCGCTGCTAAGCGGGCGGCAGGGGTACGTCCAGAGTTTTGCCGCCGGCTGCGGCGCTCGCGTAGCAGGTGTCGATCCAGCAATCGACCACAGCGCCTTCGCGGATGCCGGGGCGCTGCCAGGAGATCAGCTCGGTAGGTGCGGGCTCGGCGCCGCCGGAGTTGCAGGCCGCCGCAAAGGCTTCCAGCTCCAGCATAAACGCGTCGGCATGCGGAAAGTCGGGCTGCTCCCAGGCTTTGTCTGCTTCGATATAGATGCGTGCCCTGGCGGAGAAATCGGCGGGGCGATCCCACAGCGGGTAGACAATTTCCATGCGGCCCAGCGTGCCGTTAATCTGGATGACTTCCTCCCAGCCGTTGCCGTACTCCCCGGTTTTGCTAAAGTGGGGCAGCGCGGCCTCAAAGTGCACAATCGTGCCACCCTTCATCAGAAAAAGGCCGTGCGTGTGCAGGTCGGCGTCGTAGCCTGTGGGGGCCCAGGTGCGGCAGGTGACGGAGGCGGGATCGCCCAGCAGCCAGGCCGTCATGTCCAGCATGTGGCTGCCGGCCATGTTCAGCATGCCGCCGCTCGCAAAGCGGCGCGTGCGGCTGGGCGTGCCATCCGCGGCGGGGCGCCAGTCGGGGGAGTCAAAAATCTTGTCGCTGACCAGGCCTCCCTGGAAGCTGCGCACCGTGGCGGTGATGGGGTAGCCGATGCGTTCCATGTTCTCCCTGGCCCACACGCTGGCGGGGAAGCAGCGCTTCATGTAGCCGATCTGCACCACCTGGCCGGGCGCGGGGCGCAGGGAGGCCGCTTCCAGCGCTTCGGCGGTGCTCACGGTCATCGTCTTTTCGCAAAAGACGTGTTTGCCCGCAGCGACAGCCGCTTTGAGGATGGGGAAGTGTAAGCTGTTGATGGTGCAAATGTTAACTGCGGTAACGTCGGGATCGGCTAGCAGTTCTTTGTAATCGCTGTATTGCCTGGCGTTGGGTGCAAAGCGCGTTGCGGCGGCCAGCGCGTCGGCGGAGGGATCCGCGATGGCGCCGATGGTGAGTCCGGCGGTTTGGAGCGCCTTGAGATGAATGCGGCCAATGTGGCCGGTGCCTATGAGGCCGAAGACGGGCGTGGGATACATAGTGGGTACAGCTTCGGCCTAATTGTTGACAACGACAACCTTAATTGCATTCGCTTTATCGCGACAGGCAACACGAATCGCCTCGCCGGCGTCGGCCAGGGGGTAGCGGTGGGTAATCAGTTTCTCGCCGTCCACCCGCCGCGTGCGCAGCAGATCCAGCGCCAGCGGGGTGCGAAGCGCCGGGGATGCAAAGGAGCTGCGAAGCTGCAGCTTTTTGAAGTGGAAGGCGTTGGCCGGCAAATGGATATGATCGGTGTCGCCGTGGCCGACGCCGATGTAGACAATAACCGCGCCTCTGGCCGCCGGCCCCACGCATGCGCCAATGGCGGTGGGCGGAACGGTGCTCAGGATCACGTCCGGCGCGGGATCGAGCTTGCGATCGGCCAGCGGCGTCTCGTCCTCGTAAATCAGCTCGTCGGCGCCAAACTCCTGCGCCAGCGCGTTGCGTTTGTCGCGGCCGCGGTAGGTAGAGGCATAGATGTACGCTGCCCCGGCCAGTTTGGCCAGGCGCACCGCCATCAGGCCAATCGGCCCCAGCCCGGCGACAAGCACCACGCTTTGAGGCGTGATCTCCGCCGTCGAGGCCAGGTCGATCGCCACGGCCAGCGGCTCGGAAAGCGTCGCCACTTCGGGGCTCATGCCCTCATAATCCAGCACGGAGATCTCCGGCGCGGGCATGTACTCCGCAATTCCAAAGAAGGGCCGCGCGAAAAAAGTCTTCACGTCGCGACACAACTCCGGCTGCCCGTTGCGGCACGATATGCAGCGGCCGCACGCACTGGAGCTCTCCAGCACGGCGTGGCGATGGGTGACGGAGCCATCTGCGGCTACGACGCGCCCGGCCACCTCGTGGCCTACGGGCGTGTCCTCCGCCGCGCCGCGCATGATGGCGTTGATGTCGGTGCCGCAGATGCCGCAGGCGTCCACGCGCAGCATGGCATCGGTGGACGGCAAAGCGCCGGGGGTGGTGTCCTTGAGGACGACCGACTCCGGAGAGCGAAAATAGGCTGCTTTATATGTGAGAGTGGGGCTCATTGAAATACAGATCCGCCAAATCGCGCCGCATGGCGAGCGTTAAAGCTGCAAAACGCGCAAGCACGTCGATAAAGTTCCGGGGACCGGCCATCCCAGGCTGGTGGGCCCCGCGGACACTGCGATCCAGCGCGTGCTGGAGCCAACCCGGCTGCTGCGGCGGCTACGGCCGGTAGGTGCGGATTCGTCCCGTCACGGGCTCCACCTGGCAGGTGAAGTAGTTGTTGGGCAGGCCGGTCGTCGCATTGAGGGGATCGGCCGAGCTGTGCAGCGTGAGGAACCAGTTGCCGACGGGCGGATCCACCGGCGACAGATTGGTGCCGCCCGTGGGGCGGAACAGGAAGCTGATGTAAGGCGTGGGCGTCGCCGCGTTGGGCAGCGTCTCCGAGGAGGAAGTGAGCCCGGAGCGGGAGGCGTTGCCGGCATCCAGCAGTGTGGAGAAATTCGGGTCGGCCGAGAAGATGACCGGATCGGGCAGGTAACGCACACGCGTCAGCGCCTTCCACTGCAAGGGCTCGTCGCTCTCCTTGATAAGGCTGCGGAAGCCGCGATACTGCAGGTCCGCAGGGTTGGATGCGGAGCCCGTGCGGTAGATACGCACTTCCACGTCCCGGTTCTCGGTCATGGCCGTTTGCCGGGCCAGGTTAAACTCGTCCACCAGCATGGCGGCGCCGGAGTTGAGGCTGGACGAGCGCATCATCGGCACCACGACGGGGATGGTGATGGTGGCCAGCACCGCCATAATGGCCATCACCGCCACCAGCTCCATCAGCGAGAAGCCGGCCGTGGCGCGGCGCCGGGCGGATGCGGGGGAGGAGGGGATGGGGAGCAGCATAGCGGTAACGTGGTGCAAGGGGCGGCAGTTCTTCATCTTCGGGGGGTATCCGATTGCGTTACGGCGCAAACTGCTTCACGTTGATCTCGCGCCACTTGTAGGGGCCGACCATGGCGTTGTCATCCAGCTCGCCGGCCGGGGTGCGGCCATCCGCCTGTACAAGATTGTCGGAGCTGGGATCGAGGTAGCGCTCCATCAGTACGGACCCACGGAACTCGCCGCTAACCGTGTCGGTACCTTCCACCCACTCGTCCACCGGCGTGTTGCGGCTCTTCTTCAGCGCCTGGGTCATCACATGCACCGTAAAGGTGTTGGATTTGGTGGTAACGCGGGGGTAGATGCTGTTGTACGGGCTCTCGCGGGTATTATCGCCGGTCATCGTGTATCCCTTCCACCAGTCATTCATGTTGTCGTATGTGGCCAGCGGTATTGGAGCCGCTGTACCCACGTTGGTGGGGGCGCTGGTGCCTGGCACGAGGTAAATGCTGCAGATTTCCGAGGCAGATCGGAAGATATCGCCGCTGGAGAAACGGTTCTCAAAGCCCTTCAGCGTGCCCGTGGTCTCGCTGAGATTGAGCAGGTAGCGGTAGTCGGACGGCGATTTATTGCTGTCCTTGTAGCGGTCGGCTTCGGCAAAGGGGATGGCCATCATTTCCACGGGCTTGAGGACGGCGCGCATACCCGTGCTGCGGGTCAGGTAGGTAAAGGGCACAATCTGGTAATTCATATTCACCTTGCCGGCAGTGGAGAAGGGCTCGCTTATCGCATAAGGCTCCACAACGGGCATGGTGAAGAGATCCAGGAAGGCATGGTCGGGCGGGATATCGTAAGGCGGGCCGGAAATCGGGGAGCCGAATCCGGGATGCGAGTCGCCGCCCAGCGGGTTTCTGCAGAATAGCAGCGTCTGCCACGGCTTGGAGGCGGGGGCGAGCGTGGTGGCGGAGTCGTTCTGGTCGATATACGACGGCAGCGAGCCGAAGGTAACGGCCGAGGCGAGCTGGCGGGCGGGGGAGAAGGAGGCTCCGCTCTCCACTACGCCGGCGCCGTTCACATAGCCTCCGGTCTCGTAGTAGGCGCCGCTGCCGCTCTGGCTAACGTTGGCGGTGCCTTCGTCACCCTTGTTGATGAAGGGGCCGTCGGGCTGGTTGCCGGGGCCGTTGTCCCAGTCGCCCAGGGTAACGCCGTCGCTCATCAGGGCCTCCGTCATGCCGCGAGGTGCAAAGGGCATGCGGGCATCGCGGGAGTTATTGCCGCGGTTAGGATCTCGGTACGCGGCGTTCTTCACCAGCTTGCCGCGCTTGTCTCCGGAGACGCCGGTGCCTGCGTAGAATCCGTTCTGATTGCTTGTATCACCAGAGCCGGGGTAGTGGATGCGGACGCTGTGGATAGCACGGGACGTTTTCGGATCGGTATCACTAAAAAGCTTACCATCGCTGCTGGGGACATCCTTTTGCCCATGGGCCTCAAAGTATTCGAGCGGAACATCCTTTAAGCCGGCGATCAGTCGCACATCTCCTTTCGCGGGACCTCCGTAGCGAAGCTCGACGCTGCGGACGGTATCTCCGGCTCCCGTAGGGTTGGCGGTGCTGACACCGTTAACAATGAAGAGTGGCAGGGGGTTATGCTTGTTGTCCTCCGCATAACCATAGCGGCCAGGGTATTGGTTAACGTTCAGTCGCTCGTTAAAACTCGTATAGTGATTCTGGTGAGAAACGCTTGTTTTGCCCGTGGTTGCGTTATACGTCATCGTAGGCGTCGTCGCCGTCGGCATCGGCAGGTTACTCATTGCCGGAAACCGGAACGTTATCGTCTGGATCAGATCTGCATTGTTGAGAGGGCCGGTAGTCCCAGCGTACACTTTGACGACGATATCGGCAGCGCCCAGCGAGAGAGTCGTCACTCCCGAAATCGCGGGGGCAGGCAGGGTCACGTTTGCGAAGAACGGGTAGTATTCCGATTCCGGGTTAATTTCACTTGTTTCGCCCAGTACCTTAGGGGCACGAGCCGGCTTCTGCATCCATTCCTCCATCCCGGCAAACGGGGTCGAGTTAATGGTGGAGTTGATGGCGCTGATATTGTTTACCATTCGGTCCTTGAAGATGTACTGGTCGTTAAAGGTGAGACCTCGTGCGCCCTCGATAACAACACGCATGTTCTGCGTCCAGGGGGGTGATCCCGGCGTTACCGAAAACGGCTGCAGGATAAACACCGCGCCAAGCTCAATGGGATCGCCAGGGTCCGGTGCGGGAAAGCTGAGCGCGTTCGGGCCCGTCCTCACATCGCCATCGAGCGTGTAGGGGGGATCACCAGGGATGACCTGTTTCGGAATGGTGGCGCTCTGCATGGTGCGCTTATCTTTGCGAAACACCGTAAGCGCAACCTGTTGCACCGTGGAGAAGCGGCCAAATCCACGCGTCCCGTTTGGCAGGCTCAGCGGCACAACCTGCCCCTGTGCGGCAATAAAGCTGGATTTGTGGAAGGGAGTGTAGAAGTAGTTGGGCGTGGAGTAGGTGGCGTAGGTATTGATGGTGCTGCGCAGGTAATCCCACATCTGCGTCAGCGTCTGATCTCGCACCCGCTCCGGGTACTTGGCACCAACGGGGCCCGCAAGGCGACCGCCCAGGCCGGGGATGGGTGAGCTGGTGAGCTTTTGCAGGTAAGCGTAAATCTGCTGGTTGCGCGGAATCTCCGTCCAGTCCATCGTCGGGCTCTGGCTGCTGGGCTTAACCGCAGGCGTGGCTGCGGAATAGACGTTATAGCGCTGAAAGTAGTAGGGCGTGTTGCCGATGGTGGAGCAGAACGCGATGAGCTTGTCCATGGCGTTGCGCTCGGTCGAAGCGGTCGGCGTGCTCACATCCGCCGTATGGGCCTGCAGCGGCCAGAGCGTAACGCGCGGCTTGTTCCACATATTCACCTCCGGCGCGCGGCTGGATGTGGTGATGAAGAAGCGTGCCTTTTCCATATCGCTTTGCGTCACGTCGTCGTGCGGCTTGCGGGCACCAGTCCCTGTCTGCGCCGGGGACTTGCCCTGGAAGAGGAAATCGTCCACGGAGGCGTAAAGGCGCTGGCCGTCCGGGGCGATCCACAACGCGGAGTTGTTTTTGACCGCCGTAACGGTTTCCCCGCCATTGCTGCCGCCGGGCACCACGCGCGGTACCATGTTGTAAATCCTGTTCAGGTAGTCCAGGCGTGTCTCCGCAGCTTTTTGCGGGAACACGACGCCCAGCGAAGTCATCGCCGGATGGCCGGGATACCGCTGAAACTCATTCTGGACCGGCATCTTGTCGGACATGCCGGACAGATCGCCGGGCGACGCGGTAACCGGGCGCTCCCAGTACGTGCCGATGGACGCCGTGTTGACGTTGACCTTGCTGCTCTCGTCATCCGTCCAGAACGCGATGCGCCCGGTGATGATGTTGGGCGTGCCATCCGGCAGCATCGCGCCGGCGCCGGCCACTTTTCCAGTGGCGGGGTCCATCGCCGCCACCGTGCCGTTCTTCAGCACGTACATCCATTTGACGGGCAGGGGCACCGGGTTGGTCTGCGTGGACGTGGTGGCGACGGCGCCATTGCCGGTATCCAGGTAACAGCCTTCAATCGGCTGAGAGCCACCGTCCATCGCGGTGGTGGACGACGGGCCGCTGGCAACCGCGCTGGGGTAGATAATCGGGTAATGTTTGACGCCGCCGACCGTGACAGGGCGGTTAAGGTCGGTAAACAGATTCTTGCGGGTGGACCAGTTGGCGGGGACCTCGGAGCCGGCGCTGGCGACCGGGTTAAAGGCGCCCGTTACGCGCAATTGCTCGCTGGAGTACAACTTGTAGGCCATCACCTGCTCACCGCTGCTGTCGTAGGTGCGGACCATGCCGGGCTGCGAGGCCCACGCCAGGCTGGGCTGGCTGGTCGCGTCCTGAATCTGCGCCTTGACGATGTTGACGGCGGAATCGGTAAGGCTGCGCGCGTCCAGCCCGCTGCTATAGCGCTTGGCTGCCGCCAGCTCCGTGGAGGCGCTGGTGAGGTAAGAGATCATCAGCACGGCCATAAGGGCCAGCATGCCCAGCACCACAACCAGGGTAACGCCGCGCCTGCCGCGCCGCCCTGCAAGGGGGCGGAGAAGGGGGCTGGAGAGAAACGACCCGAGGATAGATCGAAGGAAGGACATACGATGAAATCTCCCGCGGCGAGGGGATGGCTGCCCGCGCCGCCTATTTGTTGGACCACTTGGCGGCCTGGATGATCAGGTCGCTGGTAAAGACACGATAGTTGAGCCGAAGCCGATTGTTGGTGAGGTTGCCCGGTTTGGCGTTGCAGATATCTTCCACCGCCTGGATGTCCTCCCGAAGCCTGGAGGCGTCCCTGAACAGGGCGAGGGATCGGAAATCGATGGCCGGCGGTATGGTGGTGAGCGAGCCCTGCAGTTTGAGCGCAGAGGCTTCGTCGATCACCACCATAACCACGCGCACCAGCGGCGGCAGCTGGTGATGGCGCGAGGCCGTGCCGGGCGCGCCGGAGGCCGGGTAATGGGTAAAGGAATCGCCAGGGAACGGAGGCGTTGCGGAAGGCCAGTTGGTATCCGTGGCCTGATTAAAGCCGACGCGGGAATTATAGCAATAGTTGGGTGCTATAGAGACGCCCTTGCCCGCACCGGTCGGCACGTCCTCGCGCTCCGAAAGCATCGGCAACACCACCAGGGCAATCACGTTCTCGGCCACAATGCGGCTGTTGGATACAGCGGTTTTCGTAAACCAGTCGTTAGGGCCGGGCGTCGGCGTCGCGGCGGGGTCGGAGTATACGGCAAACTGCTCGGTTGTCTGCATCAGCTCCATCAGGCGGAAGCGGTAGCGGGGCACATAACTGGGCGTCAGCTTCACGTGGTTCGGCACCGTGGAGTCCGCATTGGCAAACTGCAGGAAGTAGCCGCAGGCGTTCATGCTGCTATCCAGCTGGCGGTAATCCACGGAGTAACCCAGGGGCGCCTGAAAGAACACGGCCTGCGTCTGGGTAATCACCGGCGGTGTGCTGGAGGCCAGCAGCGTGGCGGCCTGGCCGGTAACAAAATGGAGGTCCGAGTAACGGCTGTAGGTAACCGGCGTAAAGCCCTGCACGTTGGTGCCCTTGTAGAACTGGCTGCGCGGGCGGTTCTGGTCGTCGTAGTACTCGTTGTACGTGTTGAGCGTGGCCTGGCTGAGCTTGCGGGCCATGGAGTCGTAGGCCGCGCGGGAGTCCTGGAAGGCGCGAATCCTGGCGTTGGACGACCGCCAGATTTCGCTCGTTTGCCCGGTAAGGTGGGCAACAAAACCGATGAGCACCAGCAGAAACGTGGCGGAGATCAACAACTCGGCCAGCGAGAACGCGCTGCGGCGTTGCAGATGCTGCTTTTGCCTGGGAGTCAGCCTTTTGCTCATACGGAAGAGGGAGAGGGATGAGGAGCGAAGCGAAAGGGCGAAACAGCCGACTGCACGCCAGGCGGCCACCTGCAGGATAAATCGGGAAAGGCGATTGGGAGAACGGCTATGGGGGGAAAGAAAAGACCGGGAGAAAAGGAGAAGGGAGCCTGGGTTATTCTCCGTCCTCCCCCCTTCGCGTACGTCCGGCCCGGTAGCTCCGCTCTGGCCCTGCAACACGCAGGGTGCGAGCACCCTGGCGGCGGGAATCTTAGCGACCGTTGTCCGGCACCAGCACAACAAACTTGCGGGTATCGGGGTTAAGCATCAGGTCGCTTTCGTTGCTGGTGCGCAGGGAGGTCGGATTAAGGATGCAAATCGTCACCGTCTTGAGGCGGGTGGTGGCACCGCTGCCGGGCAGGTCGGTCGTATCGCTGACATTGTAGGCCACGCGGTAGATGCCGGAGCCGGCGACCGTGGTGGAGTTGCCCTGGTCATCGCACAGCGTAGTGCCGGCGGTCTGGAGAGTGTCGAGCTGCGAAAAATCGGTCTGCAGCGCAATCGTCGTCATGCGCTGCGCAATCTGCGCCGTCACGGAAATGTCCATCGCCTCGCGGGATACGCTGAATCCCACCGGCAGCAGGCCGAACAGCGGGATAAACGCAAATGCTATAATGGCCACGGCCATGGTTACTTCCACAAGCGTAAAACCACGCGTGCGGCGGTATCGCGAAACAGTACGGCGAAAAGAGGTGACCATAAAAGGTAGGAAAGGTGAAAGAGTGGAGGGCGTTACGTGATGCGGCTGATGGGTGGCCTTACCGGGGAGTTCCGCTTTTCGCGACGAAGCAGAGGGGGCGGTATTGGCGATTGCTTCCATTACAATGGACGCTGCTATGTGCTGTGTCAATGCTTTAATTTGCAATTTGTGAGATTTTCCGCCCAAGCGACAAAATCCTCTCTGAAACAGCAATTTGCGGCGACTTTCTCCCGCGGTCAGAAGCACTTTTATCCCCATGCGTTCCAGAGGGAAATGCGCCAGTCGTCCGCGGATGTGGAAAGAATGGCAAATCCATAGCGAATTAGCAATAACATAGCATAAATATCTCAAAGCCCTCCCGGCACCTCGCCTCCCGCCCCGTCGCCGCGGCTGCGCTATATGGCGCAACCCCTTTGCCCAACGCACCTTGCAGCGGATTACCGAACACCAGCCTCAAAGGGCGTCGCGAAAGACTGACCTTGTTCGTGTATATTCTATCGGCACATTGCCGCCCCTGCTAATATAGCATCACGCCGATTCCCCCGCCCCGCGCAAACTTTCCCCCAATTCGCCTCTCATGAGCATCTACATCGACGCCCTGATGGCATGCACGCCCACGCCAGGCTGGCCCTACAGCCGTGCCTGCCACATGTTTGTGGCCCCTGGGGAGGTGGAGAAGCTCCATGCCTTTGCGCAGGCCATGGGCATCCCGCGGCGCTCCTTTCAGCCGCGGCCGGATCTCCCGCACTACGACCTCAACGCCGAGTTCCGCGCCCTTGCCCTGGCCCGCGGCGCCGTGGAAGTGGATCGCCGCTTTGTTGTGGGCATGCTGTACCGCTGGCGCGAAAGTATAGCACTTCCACCCCCGGCCCAGGGCTAAGCTATAGCGCCTGCCGGCCCAAAAAAGAAAACCGCCTGGGCTGCCGCTACACAAAATCCGGCTCGCCAACGCCCGCGCCCGGGGCCATCCCCGCATCGCCCGCCGCCCCGCTCCCGGCCGGTACCTGCGGAATGCCCGACCCGGGCGCCACCGCTCGCACGCGAAAGCGCGAGATGCCCGTGTAGAGGCCCCGCGCCGCCTCGTTCAGCTGCTCAATGGCACTGTTGGCCTGCCGCAGCGATTCCGAAGTCTGGCTCGCCGCCTCGCCCAGCTGCGTCAGCGCCTCCGTAATCTCCACCGAGCTGGCCGCCTGCGAGTGCACGCCCTCCTTCAGGTCGCGAATCTCCGGCACCAGCGAGCGCACCTGGTGAATCACACTCTCCAGCTGGCCGCCGATCGTCTCGACCTCGCGCGCGCCGCGCCGCACTTCCTCGCCAAATTTATCCATGCTCATGACACCGGCGGAGACGGCGGCAACCATCTCCTTGATGATCTGCTCGATGTCGTAGGTCGCATCTGCCGTCTTGTCCGCCAGGCGCCGGATCTCCGTGGCAACCACCGAGAATCCCTGCCCAAACTCGCCGGCCCTCTCGGCCTCAATCGCCGCGTTAAGCGACAGCAGATTGGTTTGCTCGGCCAGCTTGGTGATGGTCCCCACCACCTTGTTGATGTTGCCGGCCTTCTCGTTGATCATATCGAGCTTGTTGGTGATGTTCGTCGAGGCCTCCATGATCTGTTTCATCGACTCATCCATGCGCGTGAGCCCCTTCTGCCCCTCGGTCGCCAGGCTCGCCGCCTCGTCGCTGACGGACGACACGCGATCCGCGGCCGAACGCAGCGTCTGGCTGGTGTTGGAGATCTCCCGCGCCGTCGCCGTAATCTCCGAGGTCGTCGTCGCAATTTCCGTCGATGTCGCCTGATGCTCCTTCGCCGTTGCGCTAATTTCCGTGACCGATGTCTTGACCTGGATACCCGAGCGCTGCACCTGCGCCACCAGCGCCCCCAGGTCGCGAATCATCGCATTGATGCCGGAGCCGATGCGGCCAAACTCGTTGCCGTCCACCACCTCCACCGGCTGGGTAAAATCACCCGTGCGCACTCTGTCCATCGCCGCCACCAGCCGCTGCATGGGGCGCGAGATAGAGGCTGACGTGTACCAGGCTATAGCGGCCGATATAGCAATGGCTGTCAGCAACCCCGCCACCACAAAGGCGTATGTGGTAGAAACATCGGCGCTGATGGTCTTGCCCATCGCTTCGGCCTGCAACTCCTGGCTGTCCACAAGGTCTTTGATCGTCTTGACGTAAGTCTCGTACGCGGGCTCCAGCTTCTCACGAAACATGGCGAGCGCCTCCGTCGTCTTGCGGCCCTCGCTCAGCACAAGTATCTGCGATCGTAAATCCTTGTAGGCAGACTGCGCCTTGACCGCCTGCCCCAATGCCTCCTTCTCCTCCCTGGCATCACTAAAGCTGCGGAACTTGACGATATCGTCCTCGATCTCGGCGGAATTGTTCTCCAGCGCGCCCTTTACCTTGCGCGTTTCGTCCATTTCCTCCGGCGTCAGCGGCTGGCTGGGCGTGCCCACGTTAATGTGTTGCAGCAGCAAGCCATGGTTTTTGCCGACTTTGTACTGAATGGCGTTGATTTGCCGCAGCGGCGGCAAAATGCTGCTGATGATCTCGTTCGACTCCGCAGAGATGCGACTGAGCAGGAACAGCGCGATGACAAAGACGATGGCGCACACGGCGATCACCGCACAAAAACCGAGCCAAACGAGCCACTTGATGGAGAGAGACTTCATAGCCTGGGAAGGGTGCCGGAACAGAAGCGCCACGTGGCGCTGGTCAGCCCGTAGTATATAGTTTCACACCGGTCCTCATCAATGCTTAAACTGCGCCGCCTGGCAAAAGAGGTTGCCGCATAAACTCGGCAATGGCGCCGCGATGGATGGCGACCACCACCAGCCACACCGCCAGCCAGCCTGCGGCCACCACCCACGCCATAATGTAAAGCTTTTGCCAAAGGGGATCCAGCTCCAGCCGGTACTCCAGCGTATGCTTGCCCGGGCCCAGCACCACCGAGTAGGATGACACATCGTGATAAGGCGAGAACTTCATGGGAGTAAACATGGGCGTTGTAAGTCGCGAGACATCAGCCACATGCCCGTCAATAACCAGCTTGTTCCAGGGGAAAGGGCTCAGATTCGTGATGACACAGGTGGCCTCAGGCAGGTCGATCGTCACCGGGGCGGTAGTCCCGAACGTGCCTGGCCCTCCCCCCGGCGGGGGGCGGAATGCCACCAGCTCCGTGCGCGTAACCGATGTTTTTTCGGTCGAAGTGCCGTGAGTGATTTCGAAGTCGCCCTGGCTGTAAAAGGTATGCGGCAGATCATCCACATTCTTGTTAATGCGAAAGATGCCCGGCTTCCACTCGTTGGCCGGAATAACGCGCGCCCTCCATATATCCTTCTCCGTACGATCATAATAGTACATGTCGAGCAGAGGAGTGCTGTGCAAAAGCTTGGTGGATACTGAGGTGATGCAAAGCGTTACTACAATAGCCACGATAACATGCATCGGAACCAGGCGTAAAGTGGAAGGACTAGTAAGCTGTTTGCTTACTAATCCAAGCAGAATCCATATCAACCCGATCAGCCCGAAATTAACATAACTTACCAGGCGATATGGATATTGCATAGCGTGAAAGATACGCCCCATGTAATTGGAGAGAAATGGAAGCACCACAACCACAGACGCCACAAGAAATATGACAAGCATCGCCGGCAGCAAGGCCAGACATAAACCCCGTAAGGAGCGCGTCGGCGGCCCGGCAGCAGGGGCGTCCTCCTCCGTCGCGGCGACGCTGCGCGAGGCAACGTACAGCCAAAGCAACCCAGCCCCCAGCACCAGCAGCGGCACCATGCACTGAATCTCGAGGTACGCGGACTCAGCAATAGTGCCAAAGCGAAGTGCATTGCGGTCGTGCGGGACGGGGCCAAAGACCTCAAGGAAAAGGCGCCAGCCGTAGTCGCCCGTCCAGAACCAGTCGCGCGATACGTAGTCCGGATCGTTTATCGGCAAATACCTGGCAAAGCGAAGGGTAGGGTACAGCCACGAAGCCAGCCCGCACACGCCCAGTACGGCGCTGATCCCGTAAACACCAAGCAACCAGCCGCTGCGCACATAAAGAAGCCCGGAAACGCCAACCAATCCCATGGCCATTGCCCCGTAAAGGCCTGTCAACGTGTGCGTTAAGCACAGCACGAGAAAGAAAAAGCCGATGGAAACAGCGTCATACCAGCTCCTCTTGCCTTCCACCAGTCTCTTAAGCAGCACCAATAAACACGAAAAGGAGCAATATAGTAAGGCGACACCAAAGAACTCTGTAATCGCGGCGCGGCAATAGATGTTGGTAAGCGGATAGGTGGCCCACGTTACAATAAGAGCTATAAGAAATGCATAACCATGATGACCGCCAATCTCTCGCATCGCCCGCTCCACATGATAAAACTGAAACAATAGTACAAGAAAAGCAAGCAACCTAAATGTGACTGCAGAGCCAAGAAAGATGCTGAACAATCCACACACTGAGTAAAAGAAATGGGCATAGAAGAGCGTGTTGCTCATGCCCGCCAAACCTTTCGTATTAATAACAAGGGGAAACCGCCCGTGATCGGAAAAATACGCTCCGAAATACTCCATAATCCACAGATGATTAAACCAATCGTTGGTAAACGTATTGGAGAAATCAAGCGTTAGACACAGTGGAAACAGACAAATCAACACGCGAATCAGAATTCGCGTAAGAGGCGAAACAGTAGGCAGTGGCGGCATGGCAAGAGAGGGCGGAGTCGCGAGCCTGCAAGGCTGGACGTTGCCATGCTAACCCAGTCTGGCCCTGGCTCAAAGCAGGAATTGGCAGCGCTGCCCCCATCGAAGCACGGTAGCAGCCGGCTAGTGCTGCGATGAGGATGTACGGTGCTATACAGCACTAGGCCAGGTGCTGTACAAAGCTCTCGCGGAGCTCCGCCGGCGTGAGCGTGGCCGTGCCCAGCTTGCCCACCACCACCCCGGCCGCGTGATTCGCAATCTCCGCAGCCTCCACGCCCGTCGCGCCGGATGCCAGCGCGAGCGTAAAGAAGGCGATGGCGGTATCGCCGGCGCCCGAAACGTCGAAGACCTCTTGCGCGCGTGTGGGCGTGTGATACGGCTGTGCGCCGTCTTCCAGCAACATCATACCTTCCTCGCCCAGCGTTATCAGCAGAAAGTGCGTACGCCATTTCTTCCGCAGGATCTCACCCGCCCGAAGCAGCGGCTCCATGCCGTCCGCGGAGGGGATCCCCGCCGCCAGAAACGCCTCGGAGCGGTTTGGCTTAATGGCTGTTGCCCGGCTCCAGTCCAGCGGATTGGTGGGGTTCGGGTCGATGGTAATCGTCTTGCCCATCCGCGTGCATTCGCCAATCACAAACGAGGCAAGTGCCTGATCAATAAGGCCTTTTGCATAGTCCTCCACAATCACGGCATCGTAGTCCGGCAAAATCTGGCCGATTTCCTGCATCACCGCGTGCCGTTCCGCCTCGCTCAGTACTTGCCGCGTCTCGCGGTCCACCCGCACCACCTGCTGCTGCCGGGCAATAATGCGTGTCTTGAGCGTAGTTGGCCGTCCCGCAACCTTCGTAACCCCTTTAACGCCAACGCCTTCTTCCTTAAGCAGACCGAGGAGGCGATCACCCGCCTCATCCTGGCCAACCACCCCGGCCACCGTCGTCGCCTTCGCAAAATCGCAAAGATTGCGCGCCACGTTGGCCGCGCCGCCCGGGTAGCTGGACGAGCGTTGCACCTCCACCACGGGCACGGGAGCCTCCGGCGAAATGCGTGATACTTTGCCCCACAAAAACTCATCCAACATCAAATCGCCAATAACCAGCACGGACCGGCTGCGAAACGCGGCGAGTAGCTCATCAATTCGGTGAAGCGAAACAGGCATGGTGGGGGCAGTCAGACCGGGCGAATGGCCGGAAACGTTGGGATTAGGCAACCAGTTCATGCAGAAGGAGATACGAAAACCGAAACGAGGGCGGTGGAGCGGCGTCTATCGGGCGCCGGCCAGCTTTTCCGCCGCAAGAACCGTGTTGGAGAGAAGCATGGCAATCGTCATCGGCCCGACGCCGCCGGGGTTAGGCGTGATGTGACCGGCCACCTCCAGCAGCGCGTCGAACTCCACGTCGCCCACCAGGCGGTAGCCGCGTTTGTCGCTCGGGTCGTCGATGCGGTTAACGCCAACGTCGATAACAGTCGCGCCAGGTTTCACCATATCCGCCTTCACAAAATGCGCCTGGCCCATCGCCGCCACCACAATGTCGGCACGCCGGCAATGCTCCGCAATGTTGCGGCTGCGCGAGTGGAGCAGCGTTACTGTCGCGTTGGCGTGCTTGGCCTTTTGTAACAGGATGGCTGCCAACGGCTTACCGACAATGTTACCGCGGCCGAGAATCGCCACCTCCGCACCGGCGGTCGGGATTCCGGAGCGAATTAACAGCTCGTGCACCCCGGCCGGTGTGCAGGAGCGAAAGCCGTCCTCGGCGCCCAGCAGCAGCTTGCCGACGTTGACCGGGTTGAAGCCGTCGACGTCCTTCTCCGGCGCAACTGTGCTAAAGACAAGGGTTTCCGAAATATGCGAGGGCAGGGGTGCCTGCACGAGAATGCCATGCACATCCACATCTGCATTAAGCGTGCGAATCTTCGCAAGTAGTTCAGCCTCAGGGAAATCGCCCGGATAAACAAGCGTCTGCGAGCGAATTCCCAGGGAGGCGGCCTTCTTTTCCTTCATGCGCACATAGGCTTGCGAGGCTGGATCGTCGCCCACGCGAATAAAAATGAGGCCCGGCGTAACACCGCGGGCGGCAAGCGCCTGAACGCGGGCGCCGGTCTCACTATGGATTTGCTCGGCAATTGCCTTGCCATCAATAAGTTGCGCTGTGGGCATAAAGTAAGTAAGGGAAACGTGCGAAAGGACAAGTGTGCCCTCCCGCGCCCCGAAGCGCAAACCGAAAAACAACCTACCGGCCCGGCGCCGCTTCCGCTGCGCCGAGGATGGAGGTCAAATCAATGCAAAGCGTTGGCGACCAGGCCCATGCGTCGGTAAACCAGCCACGGTGCGTTACGGTGAAGGACGACCTCTTAGGCGCCTTGCCAGGAATGGACAGCGAGGCTTCCGACGTCCTCCCCAACACGTAGTCGCCACCCACTCTGCGCTCCGCCCACACAGCGTAGCCATCCTCGTCAAAGGCGGAGAGGATAACAGCGTAACGGGTTGGCATTAAGGGGTTTGGAAGGATGAGGCAAGCACCCGCGCCCGAGCCCGCTGCGGTTGCTTCTCCAAGGCGAAAGATCCCGGCGTCGTACTTGAGAGGGATGCGATCGGCAATGCGGGCGTAACCGTAACGGCGAGAAAGAGATGCGTCTCGTTCCAGGCCATCCGCACGGCTCCGCTGATATCCTGGGTACCGCCCCAGCTGAAGCGTCGACCGGTTTGGGTGTGCGCACCCAGCAAAAAGCGCGCGGTGTCTGCCGGCCAGTCGCTCAGCTCGCCGTCCAGCCTGGGCGTATCGGTGCCCGTGCGGCCGATTGCAAACGTGCGGGCGGGCGTTGCGCCGTCGCGGTGGTTATCGTCGGTGCTCGGCGCAATCAGGGATGGCTCCGGCGCGGGCGCGGAAGTTTGTGCAAGGCAACGAGTTGTGCCGCACGCGAGCAACGGGCCAACAGCAAGTGCCAGTGCCGCCACGGCCTTGGCCCTCTCCGCAACGGCGGAGATTGTCCGATACTTTGCGGAGGCGATGGCTGCGATGACAACGTGCATGCCGCCATCCTTGCGCGGGGCGGTTCCTCGCGCAAGGGCGGCATTTGTTATACAGATAGCATACTCCGCACGGCGCTACGCTTTGCCGGCGCCGCCGCGGTTACATCTGCATGCCGTCGGGCTTGAGCGACATGAGAAGCTCCATGTTTGTATCGCTAAGGATGAGCTTCTTGATCAGCGCTTCCATCGCTTCTATAGGCGTGAACAGGTGTAAAGCCCTGCGCAGCAGGTTGATGCGGTCGAGTTCGTCGCGATGGTAGAGCCCGTCATCCTTGCGGGTGCCGCTGGCGTTGATGTTGAGGGCGGGGAAGATGCGGCGCTCGGCAAGGGAGCGATCGAGTTGGATATCGAGGTTGCCGGTGCCTTTGTACTCCTCGTAAATGACCTGGTCCATGCGACTGCCGGTATCTACCAGAGCGGTGGCGATGATGGTGAGGCTGCCGCCTTCCTCCAGGTTGCGCGCGGCGCCGAAGAAGCGTTTGGGCTTTTGCAGCGCGTTGGTGTCGAGGCCGCCGGAGCCGGTGCGTCCGCCCTGCGTCATGTTGTTGTACGCGCGGCTGAGGCGGGTGATGGAGTCGAGCAGAATGACGACGTCTTTCTTGTTCTCCACCAGGCGTTTGGCGCGTTCGGCCACCATTTCGCACACGTGGATGTGGCGCTCGGGGCTTTCGTCGAAGGTAGAGGAGATGACCTCGCCTTTAACGGTGCGCTCCATGTCGGTCACTTCCTCGGGGCGCTCGTCGATGAGCAGCATGATGAGGTGGACGTCCGGGTTGTTCTCCATGATCGCGGAGGCGATTTTCTGGAGCAGGATGGTTTTGCCGACGCGCGGCGGTGCGATGATGAGGCCGCGCTGGCCGAAGCCGATGGGGCAAAGCAAATCGAGCACGCGCATGGAGACGTCGCGCGACTTGCCCTCGAGGATAATGCGGCGGTTGGGGAAGATGGGCGTGAGGTTGTCGAAGACAGCCTTTTCGCGTGGTTCCTCCGCCGGGATGCCGTGGATGGTGTCCACGCGCATCATGGTAAAGTACTTCTCGTTAGGTTTGGGTGCGCGGACGAGGCCGGTGACGTGATCGCCCTTGCGGATGCCGTAGCGGCGCACTTGCTGGGGCGTCAGGAAGACGTCCTCCGGGCAGGTGGCGTAGCTGAAGCAGGCGGCGCGCAGGAAGCCGTAGCCTTCGGGCAGGAGCTCCAGGATGCCTTCGCCGATCATCTCGCCGCCGCGGGCTTCGTTACGCTTAAGGATCTCGCAGATGAGGTCGTGCTTTTTGAAGTTGAGGGAGTTCTCGACGAATTCCTTTGCAAACTCGTGCAGCGCAACAATATTCATCTGCTGCAGCTCGCGCAGGTTCAGCGTTTTGCCGGGGGGCAGGGGCACGGCGGGCGTTGCGGGGATCGCGGGTTCGGCCTGGATGGCGGCGACTGCGGCGTCCTCGTGATGATGGCCGTTAACGTGGCCGTTGTTTGTGCCGCCATGGGCGTGGCCGTTTTGGTGGCGATCGTTGCCGTGCTGCTGGTTGCGGTCGCGATCCTTGCGGGAGAAGCGGTCCTGGCGGTCGTGCTTGTCGTAGCCGTGGCCACCCTGGCCGCCGCCCTGCTGATTGCCGTGGCGGTTGGCGTTGCGATCGTGGCGGTTCTGGCGACCGAAACGATCCTCGCGCGGTCCGTGGCCAAAATGCTCGCGCGTAGCGTGCTGTCCCTTCTGCTTCTTAAAGAACTGTCGCGAGTCATTGCTGTTGCCGCCTCCGTTGTTGTGTCCGCCGCCGCCACTACCGTGCTGATGCTGGGTGTGCGGCTGCGCGGGCTGCGGCTGGGGCTGCGCGGCGGGGGGCTGCGTTGCGGCCGGCGCTGCGCTCTCCGCCGTGGCGGATGCTGTAGCGGCTGCCGCCGGGGCGGGGCGATTGTGCCTGGGCGCGCGGAAGAACTGGCGCGGGGCGCTTTCGATAATCATGGCGCCGGGGGAGGTGGAGAGGGGCGCTGCGGGGGCGGGGACTGCCGAAGCCGATTCCACCGGGCCCGTTGCATCCGCCCCCGGCGCCGGAGCGGGGGGGCGCTGCGGTTTGGCGTACGCGGCGGCGCGCACTTCTGCGGAGGTAACGCGCGGCGTGGCGGGCGTTTGCGCAATCTCGGCCGGGCGATCCGGCTGCGAGGCAGGGGCTGTAGCCTGCGAGGGAGCGTCACTGGCGGCGGACGTCGGGGAAGGTGTCCAGTCCACTTCCTCGTTACGGTGGCGGGGCCAGACGCGGGATTTATCGGCAGACACGGGGCGGCCCAGGTAGGCATTGGGGCCCAGATCCGCCGGCTGCGCCGCGGCAGGCGCGGGGGCGGCGGGGAGGGGCTCGGCACTGCGCGAAGCGTCGCGACGGCGGCTGACGGAGCGGCGCTCGGCCGGGGCTTCGGCGGCGGGCGCGGTCCGCTGCTCCACGGCGATGGGAAGCTCCGGCTGCTCGACGGAACCGGGGGCTTCGGCGTTGCTCTCCTTCTTGGCGGTGCTGCTGCGGCGGGTGACGCGTGTGGTGCGGGCGGGGACCGACTCGGCCTCGGCCACGGGGGCGGATGCGGCGGCGGCCTCGGCCTCGCGAACCGCGGCGGCCGTGGAGATGCGGCGTGCGCGTCCGGCGGCCGGCTCGGGTGCGGGCGCGGCGTCCGCAGTGCTTTCCGCGGCAGCTTTAGCGCGGGTACGGCGGGGGGCCTTCGCCGGGGCGGCCTCCGTGGTGGCGGAGGGCGCGGGCGTCGGGGCCGTTTCGGGAACCTCGGTGGATGTGGCGGCCTTGCGCGCGCGCACCGGAGCCTTGCGGGTGCGCGGCACGGTTACGCTGCTCACCGCCTCCGGGACGGAGCTGGATGCGGGGGCGCTGGCGGTTTCCGGGGAAGAAAAGGAGGTATCTGCAGGCATAGGGGCTTTCGTAGTCGCGGAGACTGCGGGCTTGATGCGCGACGTGGCGCGCGAGGCCCGGGTGCGGACAGGTTTGGCGGTGGTTTCCGCGGACCCGGACGCCGGGTGCGCGGTGCCGTTGACATCGGCGGCGCCGGACACTTTTTCCGTTGTGGGTACGGCCGGGGGCGTCGTGGCGCCGCTGGCGCGGCGGGTACGAGTCACTTTACGCGGGGCCGTGGGGGAGGTGTCGTCAGCGGAAGTCATGGAGTGCGGCAAAGGGTTGGGGAGCAAGGCAGTACTGAAAAGGTTGGTAACGCCACTACAACAGGCTGGCGCGACCGATGGGGGAAAGCTTGGGAGCGAATGAAAGGGATGTCAGGAAACGGAAAGCGTGAGGTGATGAAGCGATGCGCCATTGCCCCGCGGGATAAGGCCCTGAGGCAAAAGTCACAAAAAATAGAAAAGCGGGATGCGAGGAAAAAGAGGAAAAGAACGGACGGGAGGGGCCGCCCATTTGCGGCCAGTCAGCCTGGGCCGGCCGGCAACTCAAAGGCTACAGCTGGGGTGCCGGGCCGTTGCCGCCATTGCGTTGCAGGCAAACCGGGGTACGTGCACGCCCGGTAGCCCGATGGCACAACGCGGGGCGCTGTTACGCTGTTACCTTTGCCATCGCCTCATAGAGGGTGGGCGGAGGCGGGTTGCGGAGCCAGGGCAAAGCGCCTGCGCGGTAACGATGCGGGAGAGAAAGCCGGGAGCAGATCTCATGATATCGGTAAAATGCGAAGAAAATCAGCGGAAAGATGAAAAATGGCAGTGCCGGCACTGTGGGGCGGCGGCAGGTCGCACCAAACACGTATCGGGCGGAAGCTCAGAAATCTGAAGCGGGGAGGGGGCGGATGCAAAGCATCAAGGTCCGCCGCGCGCGATGCGTCGGAGGAAACGGCTCACCAAACGAAGGTTGGGATGACGGAAATAAGATTAAATGGATGGATTAAAGGAACGCCCGGATTCAAGGGTAAGGCGTTAAGTCGTGCAAAAATCCTGCTTCCCTCAGGCAGGGAGGGCGGCGGCAAGCTCCCTGGCGGGCTGGGGAGCAATGGTCCACAGCTGCGCCTGGCGCTTCAGCATCCCGCGCGAGCCCTCGTTCCATATGGAATAATCGGCCCTCGCAAGCTTTTCCTGCACAGGCATTTGGCTGCCCATGCGTCGCTGCGCCTGCGCCGGCGTAAGCCCGCGACTGGCGAGGCGCCGCATTTGTGTGGCGGGCGCGCAGCCGATGGCGGCGATCGAATCGAACGGAGGAAGGGGGGCGCCGGTGGCGTCCGCGCTCTCGTACAGCAGGGGAATCATGACAATGACGGGATCACGCGGATGCTCGGCAAGATGGGCGTCAGCCTCCTTCTGCCACTGCAGGCGGATCGTCGGGTGCGTGATTTCGTTGAGCACTTGCTGCAACCGAGGCTGGCCAAAGACCAACTCTCCCAGCACAGACCGATTGATCGAATGATCAGGATTTAGGATAGAATCCCCAAAGGCGTCAATCATTTTCTTCCAATTCGTCTGGCCGGGTTCCATAAGGCGATGAGCAATGGTATCCGTATCGATAAGATAAGCCCCACGCTCCTGTAGCATTTGTGCAAAAGTGCTTTTGCCGCAGGCAATTCCGCCTGTGAGCGCATAAAGTGGCATGTGTGGATGTAAAAGGCTGCCGTGTATGTGCAATTCCTCTATGTGTAGTGAGGAAAGAAGCTTGAAAACGGAAGATGATAGTGTCAGGAAAGTGCTGATTAAAAGGCCTCTGCGCAGCGCCCTGGCCGTTAGCCGTGCTGCCGAGCCAACGAACACAACTGGCGCCGCAAAGAACAAAGCCCGCGCTGCGCAACGCTCCGGGTCAACGCCGGCGGCGCAACAAGCGAACCTGGCAGCGGAACCCAAGGGGCGCTGCCCGGGCCATATCGGACAGGGGCGAATGGCTCTGGAGGCCGATCGGACAGGACAGTCAGCTGCATCTGCCACCCTAAGCGCCCTGCCAATGGGCGGGGGAGGCACTCAGGCCAACGCCTGACTCAATGCGGCTTTATCCCTACAGACTCGCGCCAGAATGAGCAAGAGCGATTTGCGTGCCAAGCGTTGTCTCCCCAAAACCGTACTTCCGGAGAAAACAACCGCACACTGCCTCATCCGCTCAAACCCGCCTTCAGCCACCAAAATCGCGCCCGCTACCGGGCCGGCCGTGGCCTCTCGGGGCATACCCCTGGCTGATAAAGAGGAATGTAGCTTATTCCCAACAGGTTGTCCAGAGGGATAAAGAAGAATTTACGTGGGAAAATATTGCTACTCCCGATGGATATGTCGTGCACACAGGCAACAACTGCCTGCCATTGGCTCCGTCTGAGACCAATTATCGGAATAAACCGGTACATTGGCGGGACGCTTTTGAGCGAGGGCGCCGTTGAGTCTTCGGTCATGCATTTTTCAAATGCACTCCCTCAGCCTCGCCTTGCCCTCATCTCAAAATCGCCTCCACCAATGTACCGGTTTATTCCGACAATTGGTCTGAGTAGTCCCCACGCGTGCACTTTGCCTGCCGCCCTTGCACCCTGCACGCCGCCCCACCCCCACCGCAAGCAAACGCACTCATCACCGCCTCCGAAAGGCGCCGCGCTTTTGCGCTTGCCTCTGCGCGCGCCCTGTGTCATCCTGCCACTTCTTCAGGCACCGTTTATGCCGACTTAGCTCAGCGGTAGAGCAGCAGTTTTGTAAACTGTCGGTCGCGAGTTCGATCCTCGCAGTCGGCTCTTCTCTTCGTCGCCATATCTCCCTGCCGCATCTCTTTGCCGTGCAAAGATTCCCCGCAATCGCACGCAAGAGTGCTTGACGCTGCGTCGCAATCGGCCAAAGTGGGCGATCCATGGTACCTCAGCCCGATTCCGTCATCTCCACCCCCGGTCAGGAAAGTCCCCAGACCAGCCAGGGCAGCGCTCCCGCCGCACCGACAGCCCGCGCCACCTCCTGGCAAGTTCTCACCGCCCGCAATTTCCTCTTCCTGTGGCTGGGCCAGCTCATCAGCTCCATCGGCGACCGCTTTACCATGGTGGCCCTTATCTCTTTTGTCTTTGCTACAGATAAAGTAGGGCAATATACGGCACAATTCTCCTTTGCAGGAATGCTGCCCGGTTTAATATTTGCGCCCTTTTACGGCTGGATTATCGACAGCTTTGAGCGAAAGAAAGTGATGATTGCCGCGGATCTCATCCGTGTCGTTATTGTCCTCACTTTCATCTATGCATTATCGGGCAACAACCCGGACTACACACTCGGTTGCGCCGCTCTCTTCGCCCTGGGCACCTTCAACGGTCTCTTTATCCCGGCCCGCCAGGCCGCTCTGCCCCAAATTGTTGAGCCCGAGCGACTTCTCACCGCCAACGGCCTGGTTGCCCTCATCGGACCGATCGGCACCATCCTCGGCTCGCCCCTGGCCATGGTGGTCATCGGCGTCGTCGGCCCGTGGAATGCATATATCGTCAACGCGTTGTGCTTTATTGCTTCCGCCATATGTATTCAGGCCATATCCAAAGAGCTTTGGCCGGATACTCAAAAGCAGGTAAAGGAGCATCAGCCCCTCAACAAGTCATGGCGGGAAATGACAGACGGATGGCGCACCCTTCGTTCTCATCCTCCGCTTCTGCCACTCGTCTTTATCAACGGCCTGTTTGCATTCGCCAGCCTCATGTTTTTGGTGCTGGTAATGGATTACGCCACCAAGCAGCTCGACTACAGTACCCTGCAATCCATGCTTGCGCCCATTGTCGACGCGATGCGGTACGAGCCGCTCACGCCCAAAATCCTGCAAATGATTGCCGTAGGCCTGCTTTTTGTCTGCCTCGGCGTCGGCATGTTCATCGGCACGTGGATCTACGGCGCCATCGGCAAGCTGGGCCAGTGGTGCGGCCTGCCCTTCGCCGGGCTAATTGTGCTGGGCACTGGCATGATTGCCCTGGGCCAGCTAACGCAACTCTTTGTCATACTGCCCTTTGCGTTTTTGCTGGGCATCGCGGCCACGTCCGTTCCCATCCCTATCGACGCGCGCATTCAAAACGACGTGGACAACCACCATCGCGGCCGCCTCTTTGCCTTGCGCAACATGTGGACGACCCTGTGCGGCCTGCTCGCGCTCGCCACGCACATCGACGGCTCCCTGCTCAAATACGTAGGCGCCGCAGCCCTTTTCACGTGGCTCGGCACCGGTCTCATCGCCGTCTCCGCGGCGTGCTTTGTGCTGTTGCCCTACCTGCTCAGGACTTTCTGGACTGTTCGGCACCCGTCCGGTCCGGCTTAGAGGTATCAACAAGCGTCGGCTTGGAGGAATCATCCAGCTCCGTCTCAAACTCCTGCTTGGCCTTCTTGAATTCGCCGACACTGCGCCCCAGGCCGCGCGCCAGTTCCGGCAGCTTCTTGGCCCCAAACAGCACGATGACAATCATCATGATGTAAAACCACTCATAACCGGTAGGGACAAAGGCAAGGAAAGGGGATGTCATAGCTTCAATCTTCAATAGTCCACCCTACCCCGGATTCTCTGATTCGCAAGAAAATTGGGTGGCGTAAATGCTCTTCTCGCTGCATAGTACATCAAAAGCCACGCTAAATACCGTTTTTTGCCGCGTCTATAGCCGCTTTTCACAAGAAAATCAGTTTTTTTGTGTAAAGTACTTGGCTACACGCCACAATTGGGTAGCTTAGGTGTGCTGTTGACGCGCCTGAGCCTTCCGGGCGGGCGGGGCCCACTGCCATTAGCCCCACCATCTGACCGGAAAAAAAGCCTGCGTTTGCCACCAACCTTTTATCGACTTCGGCCACACAAGAAGTAAACTGACGCTATGGTCCCGGACTTAAGGCGCGATACCGTTCGACTCGGCAACTTGCTCAGCATTGCCGAGCAGATTCAGGCCTTTTGCATGGGCAGGAAAACGGGCGAGATCTACGTCACAAATGTGCCCCCGCCGGCCCGCATCAATATGGTCGACGGCGCCATTGTGGACGCCCAGTTTGGCCTGCGCAGCGGCCTGGAGGCGGCCATCGCCCTCATCAATCTCAAGGACCCGCAGACCGAGTTCATCGTCGGCGAAAAGCCGCAGCGCCAGACGATCGACATGCCCTACGTGCAGATCCTCTGCGAGGCCGCACGCATCAAGGACGAGATGGCCGAGACGGAGCGCCCCACGGAGCCCATCCGCCTGGCGCCCACCAACCCCTACCTGCGTGTTACCCTGGGGAACGAGATCAAGACCTTCCCCATCCGCCCCGGCCTGGCCTACGTCGGCCGCTCCACGCTCAACGATATCGTCATCCCGGATTCCACAATATCCCAGCGCCACGCCAGCATCGAGTACTCCCGTAACGGTGTCTTCCTCAAGGACTTAGGCAGCACGAACGGCACCTACGTGGCCGGACAGCAGGTGAAAGAGCGCTGGCTGAGCATGCAGGACAGCCTGCAATTCGGCGGGGTCCACTGCCTGTTTATCGGCGGCGTGCGGAAGTAAGCGCC
Organism: Verrucomicrobia bacterium LW23; assembly: GCA_003054695.1. Classification (GTDB taxonomy): domain Bacteria; phylum Verrucomicrobiota; class Verrucomicrobiia; order Methylacidiphilales; family UBA1321; genus LW23. The sequence goes on along the minus strand of QAZA01000050.1, from coordinate 210,944 downwards.
TTGCGCTCCCGCCTCGCGCCGCAGTGGGGCGCGGCGCTCGGCGGTTTCAGCCCTCCCCTACTCCTGATAGTAGTGGGACAGGTACCAGAGCACCCACAGCAGGAGACCCATTGCCCCCAGCAGAATGCCCCAGATAATGCTTTCGTAGAGCCAGTGCCCCGCGACGCATACCGCAGTGATCATCGCGAAGGACGTCCACGGCGACCGAACGAGGGCGAGCCGAAAGCCATTCCATGCCGCAAGTGGCACCCCGACAACGGCTTGCGCCGATGATTCAAAGTAACGCGGGTGCGCCGCTGCCAACAGCAGTCCCTCCTCAAAATCGGGTTTGGCCTTCGCAAATACTTCGCGCAGAAGGGGATACTCGCGCCGCGCCCTTACGTACTGCGCGTGACGCTTTCTCAGCAGCTCCGGCAGTAGATCGCGATTGTCCAGTACCTGATCGACAACGTCCCAGTCCAGGTCAAACTGCTCCAGCTTAAGCCGAGCAATCAGTTCTTCGCGATTCTTCCGTTCGCGTTCGCGCTCAACGCGCTCGGCCGTCAACAGTTGCCCAGCGTCCGCCGCGAGAAAGGCCGCTGCTTCGCGATGCGTCAACGTATCTCGCTTATCAAAAAGCCTTTGCAACGCGGCGTGTGAGGCGCCCACGTACATCCCCATTCGTTCCTTCGCCAGGCGAATCGCCTCATCCGGATTCATCGCCATGGCGCTGGCCACGGCGCCCCGGTTAAAGGCTATCTTGCGATGCATAAAACGGCTGGAGATCTCCTCGATCTGCTGCCGCTTTTCCGCCTCTTCAATCTCTTCCGCCGTAAGAAAGCATCCACGATCCGCCGCAAGTATCGCTACAGCCTCGCCAGGTGTTAAGTCCTTCTTGGCCAGTATGTTGCGTAATTTTTCGTCCTTTGCGCTGGCAAACTTCTTGCGATGCTCTGTCGCCGTCTCGATCACAGATGCCATGTCGCTGATCACCAAGGCTTTAAGCAATTCCTCATTGACAGGAATCGCCATCTCACGCACTTCTCCCCACAGACGCCGCCTTTGATGCTGAAGGTCCAGCAACCAGCGGTCCTTTCTCAGGTCTGCCAGCCACTGCCCCAGCGTTCCCCGCATCAGGGAGGCCGCCTGCTCCGCGTGGGCGGCCATCCATTGGGGTACGATCCACTCGCCCTTGTAGATGAGCGGCAGGTCGGGATTGAGAACCAGCAGCGCCACGCTCAGGCGTTCGTCCGCCGTAAGATCTTTATCCAGAGATACATCGACAAGCAGGCTTGCCATCGTCTGGTCAAATATCTGCATCTTTACCCAGTCCGTAATAAAGCCTCGGCCAAAATGCTTCACTCCCTCTGTCCAGCTTGCCGCCAACGCCAGGCTAAGCTCCTCTGGGGTCGTGTAGTCAGCCCCCTGGAACTTATAGCTACGCGGCGTGTGCGCTCGTGTTACACCGGGAGACGGCCTGGGCTCCGGCTCCTGTGGAGCGGCATCGCCGGCCACCGCCATATCCCGCCGGCCGTCAAGCCAGCCCCGGAGTTCTTCGTAACCCCAACGCTGACGATAATCCCTGGCCAACAGGCCGCGCAGCAGTAGCCGCAAGTCATCCGACAACCCGTCCGGTATCGGGATACCTCGCGTAACCAGTTGAAAATTAATAGCTTGCTCACTAAGCCCCGAAAACGGATGCCGCCCCGTCGCAACTTCCAGTATCACCACCCCCGCGCTCCACCAGTCCGATCCACGCGTTACAACGCCCGTCAGCGCCTCCGGGGCGGAGTAAGAGGCCGTGCGGCTGGCTGACGTGAGGTGGAGCGATACATCCGCCACGCTGGAAATGCCAAAGTCGGTAATCAGCAGCTCCAGCGGCTCGAGGGCCCGAACAAGGATATTCGAAGGCTTAATATCGCGATGGAGAATGTCCAGCTGGTGCAGCTCCTGAATACCCTCGGCAAGCTGTGCAGCAACATCGTTTGTCCGCGTCGCATCAAGCTCGCCGCGTTTCAAAACGTCGGCAAGCGAGCCGTTCGCGACATACTCCTGAATCTCATAATGGCGGCCGTCATGTATACCGCGCGCAAAAACGCGCACGATGTGGCGAAGCTCAGTCGCTGCAAGTGCCTCAGTCACATCGCCTTTTGGAGAAACACCCCAGCGGAAATGCTTAAGCACGCGAGCTTCGCCGGTTTCGGTATGCGTCACCTTCCACAAGTCCGCTTCCGCGGAGAGCACTCTTATTGGCTCTGCAAGCGTATGACCATCAATAACTTGGCCAGCAAGCGAAGTTGCTGCCGGCAGAGGACGTGACTGCCCGTGTGCAAAAGCGTCAAATGTGGAATCTCGGCCATCCAACATCATGATTGCCCCTTCCTCAAGGATTGTCGGGGCGGGGCCTTCCAGAATCGTAGGCGCGATCTCGCGTTCCGGGTCAGGAGTATTCATCCCATCCATAGTCCGTGTCGGATGGTCCGACGCTGCTGAAGGCAGCGTCGCTCCAAAGCCGGCGCGTTGATCGGCGGGCGCCTGGGGGATTTTACGTTCTGGAGTTTCTTGCGTCACTTTCGGAGATGTTATCACAAAAGGCAACGCTGTGGAACTTCCATCGTATCTTCACGTATAGAATCCTGATGCATCGTCGCGCACTCTGTTTGGGCCACAGCATGATTTAAAAGCGAAACTCGAGCTGGTTGCTTTTGCCCAGGGCCCAGGCCTCGTAGCCGCGCGCCCTCAAATCACGGGCAAAAGAATCCACAAAGCCATGGACGGTATAGACCCTCCGTGGAGCGACTTTGTCCACAAAGTCCATAAGATCTTGATAGTCAGCATGATCTGATAACGGGAACGCAGCGTCGCACCCATATCGATAGGTTGCGCCCGGATCAAGGGCCCAACCGCTCAATATCGCAGAGCGCCGGCGGGACAACGCAAGCGCCATCGCTGAGCCGCGGGCGAGAGCCTGGGGCGGAGCAATCACCACATGGCCTTGCGCCTGGCGGGGATCGAACAGTGAGTACGGTGCTAACGTAACACCCAGGCGCGCATATACTTCCGTAAAGCGATGGGTGCTCTCGTGCAGCATGATGGGAAAGCCGGAGCCGCATAATCCAGCCAATATCTCCTGACTTTTGCCCAGCGAGTACGCGAGCAAGACGGGCACGGCGCCCGCATCCAACGTAGCTGCGCAAAACTCGGATACCTGCCGCACGACGGCCTCGACTGGAGGAAAGCGGTAGCGGCGGAGCCCAAAGGTCGTCTCCATAATCAGCACGTCGGCTTTGGGGATGGAGGTCGACTCCGTGGAAAAGCCGGCCCGCGTTTTAAAGTCGCCTGTATACAGCAGGCTGCTTCCAGAGTCCTTGTGCCGCACAAGAATCTGCGAGGAGCCAAGGATGTGCCCCGCCGAGTGGAGCGACCACGCAAACGCCGTTACGCCAGGGAGGTCCTGCTCGTTGCCCCATTCCGCTTCGATAACGGTGCGGGACGGGCTTGTGCGAGCGGCAACAAGCTGATGTGTTGCCGGCGTGCAAAGCATAACCTTATGCCGCGCAATATGATCGGAATGCGCGTGAGAGACGAAGGAGAGTGGAGACTTGAGCTTGCCATCGAGATGAAGGCCTGCCTGGGGCAGGAATATCCCATTGTGTGGCTCAACAATCCATTCCATGGCGATACAGGAAAGAGAAGAAAGGTAATAGTCAGGTAACTATTTCTTCATTACTATAGTGCTGTTGGATACAGTAGGATGAATGCTGCCCGGCATCTCACCGCGAATTACCCTGGTGATAGGATCCGCAAGCGCCTCAATTGCTGTAACCCAGTCTGGCCCAAGGACTACCGAGGCGCCTTGCGCGGATTGGCCGGGCGCAAAGCCAATAATGGGGGTGCGGGACAGCAGCACGTAGCTCATCAGTTCGGCGCCCGCCCTCGAGAGAGTCTGGCCGGGCGCGAGCCAGACGGCCGTCGCGTCCCGATTGCGCACGGAGTCAGCAATCTCCATCATGGGGGTGGAGTCGTCAATGCCGATGCATTCGAATTCGAGGTTCTCGGAGCCGAGGAATTCCGCTATATGTTCCTTATACTCAACGCTTGCCCAGTCCCCCGGCTCAAAAATGACGGCAAACCTGCGGCCGGGAGGCAGGACGAGGCGCATGAACTGGCCAAGATCCTCGCGACCTCCATAAACCGTTGGTAATACGATACCTGTGACTTGAGGCAGGCGTGGCAGCAAGGGCGCTCCACTGGTGCAATACAAAATGCGCTTTCCGGGCGCGGCCTCCAGGCATGCGTAAAGTGCGCTAAGATCCAGCGGCACAAGGATATCCGCATTCTCGGCACCGGCGATAGCGGCAATTCTCTCATTGGTTTCGGCCGACCCGGCAGGAAGCACATAGCGCCGCACGGTAAAACCGGCCTTGCCATCCTGCTTTAACCCCTTGGAGCGCAGGACTTTAATAAGCACCTCCTCAAGTGCGCTGCCCGGGCCTTGCTCGCGGTCCAGAAGTGCAATGATCGTTGCTCGGGTTCGGTCCAGCGGTGCGGGTGTCCAGCTTTTGGCCTTTGCCGCTAATGATGAATCGCCTCGCAAAGGATTGACCTGAAACGGCGGCATCTCCGGAGTTGCGCCCGGTATTATGGGTACAAGTATCTCTTGCGCAGGGGCTTGTGTAGCTTCTGCCAAAGGCTTCCGAGGCACTCGCGCCCATTGGGCGAACCCGATTCCAACATATATCGCTCCTGTAACAAGCAAGAATACGATACATATACACAATGCACCGATGAGATAGCGTTGTGTGTTAGGGCTTAATCGCATTGGAAAGGACGGGGCAAAGGAATTCCAGCATTTATGTCCTATCGGAAACCTTTGGTTTGCAACATCTTGGCTACGTCTCCCGCAAAGTAAGTGAGGATGATATCCGCACCGGCCCTCTTGATTGCAATCAGGCTTTCGTCCCGCGCCTTTTCCAAATCCAGCCAGCCGCGCTCAGCCGCTGCGTGAATCTGCGCATATTCACCGGAAATTTGATACGCGGCCAGCGGGAGCAATGTGCTTTGGCGTACGCGCGCTATGATGTCCAGGTAAAGGCCTGCCGGCTTAACCATCAGAATATCAGCACCTTCCTGCTCATCCAGCATGGTTTCCACCAGGGCTTCGCGGGCGTTTGCCGGGTTCAGCTGGTAGGTGCGTTTGTCAAGGTAGCATGTGCCTGCAGCTGTGGCGCTTCCCACGGCGTCTCGGAACGGGCCGTAGTAGCTGCTGGCAAACTTGGCGGAGTAAGCCATAACGCCGGTGGAGGACAAGGCGTTGCTATCCAACGCTTTACGAATCGCCAGGATGCGTCCATCCATCATGTCGCTGGGCGCTACAATCTGCGCCCCCGCCTGCGCTTGCAACACAGCAAGCCGGCTAAGCGCGTGGACGGTCTGGTCGTTGTCTACATGCCCGCTTGCGTCCAGAATGCCGTCGTGTCCATGGCTGGTGTAGGGATCCAACGCAACATCCGCAATAACAAGGAGATCGGGAACTTCGCGTCGGATTGCCTCGATAACCCTGAGTGGCCAGGCTTCGTCGCGCGAGGAATAGGATCCTTGCGTATCCTTAAGATCTGCAGCAACTTGCGGAAACAGCGCTATGCCCCGCACACCGGAGGCGCAAAGGTCTTCCGCCTGGTGCAACAGGCCGTCAAGCGTCCAGCGAAACTGGCCGGGCATGCTCGCAATGGGCTCCGGGTCACCCGTGCCCGCGCGGACAAAAAGCGGCTGGATGAAGTCGGACGGGCGCAGCCATGTTTCCTGGACCATGTCGCGTAGCGAAGGGAACAGGCGGTTACGGCGAGGGCGGCGAATGAGGGGGAGCGGTTGCTGCGACATGGAGTTAGACATGGAAATATAGCGGGAAATGCCGTGCCGCCAAATCCAATTAGCGGGAGGCCACGCAAAGAAAAAGATGCATTGGCGTAGATTTAACGGTAGCATCATAAAGATGCACGCACCGTCAACCCACGCCACGCCTGGTGTAACACCCTTGCAATCAACGGCTAAGCCCGGATTCGCGGAATCTGCCGGCAATCTGCTTCGCGAGCTTGATTACGCGGTGGTGCAACAGTGCATGCATTGTGGCATGTGTCTTCCGACATGTCCCACGTATGATGCGACGCGACTGGAGCGCAACAGCCCCCGTGGACGTATCTCGTTGATGCGCAGCATTGCGGATGGCAACCTCGATGCGACAAAAGCGTTTGGCGACGAGATGTATTTTTGCCTGGGCTGCCTGGCCTGCGAAACGGCCTGCCCCGCCGGTGTGGACTACACGCACCTGTTTGAGGTGGCGCGTGCCGAGGTGGAGCGCAGCGGAGTTCTTGCCAACCCGCAGCGCGAAGTGATTCGTAACAGCGTACTTCGAATTCTTTTTACGCAGCCGCCGCTCCTTCGTGCCCTGGGCCGGACCCTGCGCTTTTACCAGCAAAGCGGCCTTCAGCAAGTCGTTCGCAATGCGGGGCTTACGAAGCTGTTACCCCTCCGCTATCGTAATCTGGAGAAGCAAACTCCGGAGGTGCGCGACGCGTTTTCGGACGAGTTGATCGCTACTGTTGAGCGGCCTTTCTCGGAGGCTGGCGCCGAAGGTAAGGGCCGGAGGCGTGTGGGACTGTTGACGGGTTGTGTACAGGACGTCATTTTTTCTGAGGTTAATCGCGATACGGCGGATGTCTTGCTTGCCAATGGATGCGAAGTGTATACGCCAAATGAACAGTTTTGTTGCGGATCGCTACACGGGCACAATGGCGATCTGAAAACAGCGCGAGAACTTGCCAGGCGAAATATTGATCTCTTTGATGTCGAAGGACTTGACGCTATTATTACGAACGCTGCGGGCTGTGGGTCTCATCTGAAGCACTACGACCGATTGCTGGAAGGAGATACGCAATATTATGCACGCGCCGTCGTCTGGTCGCGAAAGTTGAGGGACATTCACGAGTACCTGGCGGAGACGGGATTCAGGACGCCCCGGAGCGCGACGCCGGCCGGGGAAGTTTCCGCATCCTCCTGCAGCAGTGTAACTTATCATGAGGCATGCCACCTTTGCCATGGGCAAAAGATTACCAAGCAGCCTCGCGAGGTGCTGAAAGCGATTCCCGGGACCCACCTGCGAGAACTGGGCGAGTCCACCTGGTGTTGCGGCAGCGCTGGCATTTACAACATCACTCAGCCCGAAATGTCGCGGAAGCTTCTGGATAGAAAGCTGGGTCATCTCAAGGCGAGCGGCGCCTCAGTGGTAGCGACTGCCAATCCCGGCTGCATGCTTCAGCTTATCAACGGGTTACGTGAGGAGGGGAGTACCATGCAGGTCGCGCATCCCATCTCCCTGCTGGCAAGGGCGTATCGCGCGGAAACCGCAGCGCATCCCGGCGCAACCTCCTAATCGACGTGGCGCGTGGAGGTTGGGCGGGCGGCGCTGCGGATGCCGCGCCTGGGGCAAAAGCTAGAAGAATCGGGCTGGCTGACCTGTGGACTCCAGGACGGAAAGCCAGAGATCTCCGCCGGGGTCGACGGTGCGGCGGCGAGAGGTAACAACATTCATGGGCACGTGCACATAGGCGCCATGCCACCGCGCGACCACCAGCCCGGTTTTGCCCGCCATGGCGGCGTGCACCGCGGCCTGCCCCAGGCGCATGCAGTAGATGCGATCCTGAGGCGAGGCGGCGACGGAACGGATGATGTAGCTGGGGTCGATGTACTTCAGATTCAGCTCCGTCTTGCATTTGCGGAAGTAGTCCTCAATCTGCCCCTTGAGGAAGGTGCCAATGTCATGCAACTTAGTGTTGCCTGAGGCGTCCGTTACGCCCGATTTCTGGAAGAGCTCCTGCCCGGCGCCCTCCGCCACAATCACTACAGCGTGGTGGCGCTTGTTGACGCGCTGACGGATATACTCCAGCAGCCCATTGTCACCTTCGAGGACGAAGGGTGTTTCGGGAATCAACACGCAGTTAACATCGCCGCTGGCGATGGCTGCCGAGCTTGCGATAAAGCCGGAGTGACGCCCCATCAACTTGACAAGACCAACACCGTTGCGCGCGCTGCGAGCTTCGGTGTGTGCGGATTGAATGGCGTTGACCGCGGCGGCACACGCCGTCTCGTAGCCAAAGCTTTTGTCCATATAAATCAGGTCGTTATCGATGGTTTTGGGGACGCCGACGACCACCATTTTACAACCGCGGCTGGTCGCTTCCGCCTCAATCGCCATGGCTCCGCGCTGGGAGCCATCGCCGCCGATAACAAACAGCATGTTAATTCCGATTTCCTGCAGGCGATCCACCATCACTTTAACACTTTGCGGGCCGCGCGAGGTGCCGATAGCCGTGCCGCCAAAAGTGTGAATACTGCTGACGTACTCGGGCGTCAGTTTGATCAGCCGATGCCCAAATTCCGGCACAAGTCCTTCATAGCCATAGGGTATGCCATACACCTCCGGCACGCCGTACCGGTAGTGGGCCTGCATGAACAGGGCGCGGATCACATCGTTAAGGCCCGGACAAATGCCGCCGCAGGTTATGATACCGATCTTTACCTCTGAGGGCTTGAAGTAAATATTGCGGCGTGGTCCTGCGGATTCGAAGCATGGGATCTCGTCGCCCTGCATTATTTTGCCCAGCCTGTGATATACGGCGATGCGATTGTCATCTTCGTAAAAGGCGTGGTCGGAGCCCATCTGGCTGAAAAACTTCTCCAGGGGAGAGGTTATTGTGCGCTCTCCAAGGGAGCGAATAATGAGGTCGGCTGCTTTCAATTCACTCATAAGTCAGGTGTCCGGAGTCTCCAGGTAGGATTGCTGTGCAGTGGCGAGGTAATGAAGAGAGAAAGATGTGTGCCAGATGTAATGGCCTGAGCTGACTTTTGTTATGGAAGTGCCTGCATCGGACGTGCGAGGGACCGTGCCAACAGCATGGGGCGTTCGGAGGTTGCTGGCGACAAATTATCGCAGGAAAATATTGCGCGATTTCTGCTTGCCTTTAACTCCGGAAAGTATAGAGTCGAAATTCCTCGGTCGCACAGGTTCGCGGACTATTGTTGGCGTTGCGTGGCGGTCTCGAGGATTTTAGGTTTCTTTCCATAAGCCAGGGTAGCTCAGAGGTAGAGCAGGGGACTCATAAGCCCTTGGTCGAGAGTTCAATTCTCTCCCCTGGTACCATGGGTGGTCCGGAGTCTCCCGGAAGCTGGCAAGCGCCAGGCCATAAGTATTTGTGCGGCAGCTTGTTAGAAGGATGCGATTTTATGGGGGATTCGGCACGGCTAGTCCTCGTTTTGCGAGAGGCATTGGAGAAAGGTTCGCTGCCTGTATCGGCCATGGTGGGGGTCTCCGGCGGTATTGATTCCTGCACATTAGTGCACGCGCTGGTTGCTGCGGGTTCGCGGCCGGTTGTCACACATTATGATCACGGATGGGGTCCGGCCGCCGCGGAAGATCCCGCTTTTGTCGGGGAGCTGGCCGCCCGGCTGGGGCTGCAGTTTCGCTCCGGCGCGGCTCATCCCGCGCCTGCGCGGCAAAGGGAGGACGAGGCGCGCCGGCAACGCTATGCCTTTTTTGCGCAGCAGGCGGTGGAGCTGGGCTGCGAGGATCTGGTGCTGGCCCATCACGCCGACGATCAGGTGGAAACATTGTTGCTGCAAATGTTGCGAGGAGGGGGATCGGGCGCCGTGGGCATGCGCGAAACCTCGACCATGCGGGTGACGACGGACGGACGGGAAGTTGTCCTGCGTGTACACCGGCCGTGGCTGGGGGTGTGGCGTCGGGAAATTGAGGCCTACGCGCAACTGCAACGCATTGACTGGAAAGAGGATGCAACGAATCTGGATGGCGCGCATCTGCGCAATCGGCTTCGCCACGATCTGGTGCCCCTGCTGGAGGCGATCGGCGGGCCGCATGTCAGGGGCAAGTTGCTGGATTTTGCGGCGACGCGCCGCGATGAACAGGAGTGGCTGGACGCGATCTGCAAGCCGTGGGCCATGTGTGAGAAGTTGAGCGTGAAAGACTTACGCGCGCAGCCGGAGTTCGCATTGCGTCGCATTATATGGGCCTGGCTGCTGGCCCGTGGCGTTGCCGGGCTGCGGCGGCGCCATGTGGAGGAGGTGGCGGCAATGGTGGCGGTGGGCGGCCCGGCCAAGGTGAATCTGCCAGGCGACAAACATGTGCGCCGGCGTATGAGGGAGCTGTTTGTGGAGAATGGGCCGGAGAAAGCCGCTAGCGATAAGTAGCTTAAAATCAGCTGGTTATAGATGTAAGCGCGATTCCGTTTGACTTGGAGGAGGGTAGCGGCTAAGGCTCACAACAGCGCGCTTTCAGGGCGCCGCCAGTCCGCGGGAAGATCCGAGATCACCTGAATCACTACATACATGACGGGTTCGCCGATGAACCTTCTTTCAGCCCTGCATGCGGATTATGGGCGCTAATGAAAGGAGAGTGCTATGAGCGAGTCGAAGGAGACGCGGGTGCAGGGGCGCAAGCCGAGCCGTCACATGCCGGTGAGGCCGGATCTGGAGCAGCTGAAGCGCCAGGCCAAGGATTTGCTGGCAGCGGTGCAGCGAGGGGAAGTTGCTGCGGTAGAGGAGTTTAACGCGTTTCATCCGCGGGAGGTCGCCGATCCGGCGCGGAATGCAAAGCTGTCGGATGCGCAGTTGGCGCTGGCACGGGCGTACGGGCTTGCGTCGTGGCCGCGGCTGGTGCTGGCTTGCCGGATGACGGACGGGTTAATGCGACACGATGTCGCGGCAGTTCGGCAACTTGTACTCGAGAACCCAAGCTTGTTGCACGAAGATGCACGTGGTGTACCGGGAAACTGGGGGTCGCCGATGGCCTATGCGTCTAACCTGGGGCATTTGCCGATGATCGAGATGCTGGCCGGGCTGGGCGCCACGGATTATCAGCACGCGTTTGGCCGCGTTTGCCTGCAGGGCAAGCTGGAGACGGCGCGCTGGCTGCTGGCGAACGGCGCCGTGCCGGAACGCGGCGAGGTGATGGGGCCATGCGAGACGCAGAATGCGGACGGCCTGCGCATGCTGGTTGTCGACCTGGGGCTGGAGCTATGCGACAAGGATGGGGACCGGCTGGCGCCGACGGCGCTGCTGCTGGAGACCTATTGCCGCAATCCCAGGGGCAAGCACGGGTGCCTGGAGATATGCGCCGCGCAGGGGGTGGCGTTGCCGGACACGCCGGTTATGGCTCTCCACCGCGGCCGTATGGACTTGCTGGAGAAGCACTTGCGTGCTGATCCGGAGCTTCCGCACCGGCGATTTGGGTACAGAGAGATTTATCCGTTGGAGGTGGGGTGTCACGAGGACGAGACGCTTGGGCTGCACGGAACGCCGATTGCTGGCTGCACGTTGCTGCACATGTGCATCGATTTCGGCGAGCTGGAGATTGCACAGTGGCTGATTAGCAAGGGCGCGGATGTCAATGCTCCCGCGCTGGTGGACGCCGAAGGCTTTGGCGGGCACACGCCGCTCTTTAACGCAGTGGTGACGCAGATGAATCTGGGTGGCGGAAAGGACGATGTTTCCTTCGCAAAACTGCTTCTGGACAACGGCGCTAACCCTCACACCCGCACCACGTTGCGCAAGGGATTGCGGTTTGTGGACGACGAGACGGTGCATGAATTCCACAACGTTACGCCCGTGGAGTACGCGGCGCAATTTCACGAACGCCGCTGGGTGAACAGGGCGGCTGCGGCGCTGGTGGAAGAGAGGGGGCGATCCAGATGAGTCCTGGAACGTGGTTTGTCGCCGCTGTGGCGCTGGTTGGGGCGTGTCTGCTGATGTATCAGACGATTCGGTTGATCAGGGCAATGGTTGATGCAATGAAGCGCCAAAGGCTTATGTATGAATCCATTATGGAGCAGCAAAATGCGATTCGCAGACTCACACACGAGAAGGCAGAAGCGCAGGCCATGAATGGACTTGCCGAAATTGCGGAGCTTTTTCCTTACACGGGCAAGCCTTCTTCAAAACTGGAGGAGAAGCTGGAGTTGCTGGACCCGCGGCTCCGGAATTTCCTGCAATGCTATGAGCGCGTGCAGTTTAAAGAAACTGGAACAGAATTATCTGCTCAGCTTTTACAGCAGGAGAAAGTTGTTGGAGATATGATGATAGTGATGAGAGATTGGGATCATGTGTTTGGAGTTAAAAAGCACGATCCTGTTATTTATGAAATTGCAGGAGGAAAAGTCATTGGAGACTACCCGAGCATCTTTCACTATATACTTATTGGGGAAGGCTGGGATTAAGCAAACTCTGCCTTCGACGGCACAAAAACGCCCGCACATCGCCAGGAAACTGGCAGCATGCGGGCGTTCGAATGTACGGATTCGGTATAGATGACTTCTTTACAGCTTAACCACTTTTACCGAGTAGATATCCTCATCGGCCGTAATTTCCTTCAGCACCTCTTCGCCGGGGGCGGAGTCCAGGTTAAGCACGCTGAGGGCGCGGCTGCCGGGCTCGGTGCGGCTGAGGGCCATGGTGGCGATGTTGATGTGGTGTTTGCCGAGGAGGGTGCCGATCCAGCCGACAATGCCGGGGCGGTCGCGGTTTTCCATGATGAAGAGGATGCCGTTGGGGTTGGCGTCGAGAGTGTGGCCGTCGATGCGCACGATGCGGGGCTGGGTGCCGAAGAAGGTGCCCGCCACTTCGTGTTTAACGTCGCCGGCGGTGACCTGGACGCTGATGAGCTCGGTAAAGTCGCCTTCTTCGCTCAGTTTCGTCTCGGAGTAGTTGATGCCCAGGCCTTTAGCTTTGCGCGGGGCGCTGACGTCGTTGACGGGGCCTACGGCGTGCAGCAGCAGGCCGCGGAGGACGGCGCGGGTGACCGGGCCGGTGTCGAAGTCGCGCACTTTGCCGCTGTAGTTGACGGTGAGCGTATCGATCCGCGGCGGGGCCAGCTGGCTGATGAGCTGCCCAAGTCTCTCGCCCAGAGAGAGATACGGACGAAGAACAGCCAGCGCGCGTACGTCGACGTTCGGCACGTTGACGGCATTGCGGATGACGCCGTCGACGAGGTAGTCGCGAATCTGCTCGGCTACTTCAATGCCGACGCTTTCCTGCGCTTCCGCCGTACTGGCGCCCAGGTGGGGGGTAAAGACGACGTTGGGCAGGCCGCGCAGGCCAAAGTCGGCGGGCGGGGGCTCGGTTTCGAAGACGTCGAGCGCGACGCCGGCGACGTGGCCGGACTTGACGGCTTCGATAAGTGCGGCTTCGTCAATAAGGCCGCCGCGGGCGCAGTTGACGAGGCGCACGCCCTTTTTGCATTGGGCGATGGTCGTGGCGTTCAGGATGCCCTTGGTTTCGGGCGTCATCGGCATGTGCACGGTAATGAAATCCGACTGGGCGAGCAGCGGCCCGAGGTTGTCGACCAGCTCCACCTGCATGGAGCGGGCGCGGCTGTGGGCCAGGTACGGGTCATAGGCCATCACGCGCATGCCGAAACCGATGGCGCGGCGCGCGACCTCGCCACCGATGCGGCCCATGCCGATGATGCCGAGTGTTTTGTTGCATAACTCCACGCCCTGGAAGGATTTGCGATCCCACTGCCCGGCCTGCACGGAGGCATGCGCCTGGGGGATGAATCGCGCGAGGGCGAGGAGGAGGGAGAAAGTGTGCTCCGCTGTGGAGATGGTGTTGCCGCCGGGGGTGTTCATCACCACCACGCCGCGCTCCGAGGCGGCCTCGACGTCGATGTTGTCGTAGCCAACGCCGGCGCGGCCCACCACTTTAAGGCGGGGCGCCGCGGCGAAAGCCTTGGCTGTTACCTTTGTCTGGCTGCGTACAATGATGGCATCATAGTCAGCAATGACGGCGAGCAGTTCTGGCTCTTTAAGGCCGCCTTTTTGGGCGGTTACCGAGATGCGCCCGGTGCTCTCCAGCATCGAAAGGCCCGTGGGTGAAACACCGTCGAGGGCCAAAACCCGAAAAATATCGCTCATAAGGAAGGGGCCATTCTAGGGCGCCCGCGCGATGTGTCAAGCTATGTAAGGCGTGCCTTTTGACTCGGAGGCGGAAGGTAGCCGTGAGCGAGATGGATGGGGGCTACTTGCCATGCTGACGTATGCGTTGCGGCCGGCGGATAATAAGGTACGCCAGTGCGCCAAAGCAGCCCGCCAGGACGATAATGACGATCCAGAGCACCTTTTCGTTGCTTTCTGTCTGCGGCTCTTTGGTCAGGCAATCGATGAGCATCCAGCCCCAGAGGAGGGAGCTGAGCAGCACCAGCGAGAGTACCGTGAGGTTAATCGCCAGCTCCACGCTGGCGGGGATAGCCGCGAGAAGGGCGGGAGCTGTGGCGAATATTTCCATGGCGAGGGGGGCGGTTGGTGAATTGGCTAAAGTGTTCAGTATCAGGGATATCGACGGAATCAACGAAACACCCACGCTTTGACAAGCATGGGCAGCATTTGCCATTTGGTGATTTTGGGGCGGCGGGAGAGGGTGTCGAACTTCTGGTCGCGAATCATCTGGAGGATGCGGGTGCCGCCCATCCAGGTAAGGCGGATCTCCCAGCGCAGTCCGGATTTCAGGTGGCCGACCAGAGGCTCGCCGGCGTTAAAGATGTGCTGGGTGCGATCGACCTGAAACTGCACCAGCTGGCGGAAGGGGCCGGTGGCGCGCTTTTCGAAGAGGTCTTCCTCGGTCACGCCATAGTACTCCATGTCGTTCTGCGGCAGGTAGATGCGATCTTTGATGAGGTCGACGGAGATATCCTGCCAAAAGTTGGCAAGCTGCAGGGCGGTGCAGATGTGGTCGGAGAGCTCGTGCAGGTGGGGATCGCGGTAGCCGTGCAGCAGCAGAACCAGGCGCCCGATGGGGTTGGCGCTGCGGCGGCAGTAGTCCAGCACGTCGTCAAAGTTGGCGTAGCGGCGCTTCACCACGTCCTGCTTGAAGGCGGAGAGCAGGTCCGTAAAGAGCGAGACGGGCAGGTCCAGCTCGTGCATCGTCTCGTGCAGGGCAATAAAGATGGGCTCCGTGGCGGTACCGCGGGGCTGGAGGAGTTGCGCCTCCCAGTCGTTAAGTGCGGCCAGCCGCTTTTTCTCCGCAAGTCCTTCATGTTCATAGCCTTCGTCGGCCAGATCGTCCGCGTGGCGGGCAAAGGCGTAGACGGCGTGCACGTGCTTGCGCAGGCGGGCGGGCACCAGGCGGCCGACGGGGAAATTCTCGTAGTGCGTGGTGGCCAGGTGCGTGCAGCGCGCGTAGGCAGCTTCAATCGCGGCGGCGTCGTGGCCCGGGGACGCGGAGGGGGACGGCGCGGGCGCGTCTTCAGTGGCAGGAGCGGGAGCGTGCATGGCGGATGTGCGGACAGGTTGGACGCGTGGCGCCGGAGATGCAAGCGCGGAGTGAGGCCTTCGCGCTCCCTGCAATCCCTGTGACAATACAGGTGTGAATGGAGCAGGTTGCTATTTGCCGAATTGCCGAATGCGCTGCGGCCTGCGGACGAAGTAATAGAGCAGAGCGCCGATGCCGCCTTGCAAAAGGATAATCAGGATCGTCCATACTATCTTGTCATTGCCCTCCGCGGGTTCATTGGTAATGCAGTCAATCAGCATCCATACCGTAAGTACCAGCCCGACGATAATAATGGTGGGAATGATAACCCACATGAAGCAAAAGAAGCTGAAAGCGAACAAAAAGATGATGAGTTCCATCGTATTATTATATCGGTCGGCTTTGATGCTTTATAATAACAGCATGTGTGCGAATTGGTCTAGAGGCTGTCGACATTTGGCCTCCTCCCCCTTTATCCCCTGCGTAGAGGCTTATATCCCCCTTATAGCGAGACATCTGTGAAGCCGTACTGCAATACGGGATAAAGTGGAGAACGTAAGAAATGTTGAACATCGTGGAAGCATCCCTCTTGGCGAAACTTTCCGCCCTTGGCGATGTTATCTGAAGGTCCGTAGCTCCAAGGCAGATAGTATCGCCAAGGACGGAAAGTTTCGCCAAGGGGATCCACGGAAATGTCGACAGCCTCTAAGGTCTATTTTCCAAACATCTGCCTCCGTTGCGGCCGGCGGAGGAAGAAATAAAGTAAAGCACCAAAGCCTTGCAAAAGGAGAATCACCAGCAGCCACACCACTTTGTCGTTACCTGTGGACGGCTCGTTAGATATACAGTCAATCAGCATCCAGAGCCAGAGGATGGTGCCGAAGATCACAATGATCGGGATAATGATCCAGAACCATAAGAAGTATGATAAGATAAAAGATTCCATAGCACTTCCTCATCGGTGCGGTTTCTGCGTTCGCCTCAGCTTTGGCGCCTACGCATGAACAGAACGCGGATTCTTTGGCTTAAGCGGCGTGTGCAAAGAAGCATCGCGCTCCACGCGGAACTGCCGTTGATATTGTCCGGGCGTCTGCCCTGTCAGCCGTCGAAACACCTTGCTGAAGTGGATGCGATCCGTAAAGCCGGATTGCTCTGCGGCATCATCAATAAGCAGGTCCGGATTCTTCAGCAGCTCGCGTGCATGGTCAATGCGAATCCGCCGGATATACAAACTCAAATCCACGCCCGTATGCTTCTTGAATTTGCGGCTGAGGAAATCCGGATGGCAACGCATATGCGCGGCCAGGTCCTTGATGTTAAACATCTCGCTTAAATGCGCATTAATGTAGCGCATCGTCTCCTTAATGACATAGGGGGGCGCATCCGTTCCCGCGCTGGCAAATTTGTCCAGGGCGCCGCCGTTGCTGCGGATCACGTCGCCGTACCAGTAGGCGCTGTCCTTGGGGGTGCGGCGCTGCGTCTCGTAGTCCACATGCACCAGGCCAAAGCGGTGCTTATAGCCTTCGGCCCACTCAAAGTTGTCCATAATGGACCACGCGAAGTAGCCGCGCACGTCCACGCCCTCACGCAGCGCTTTCTCCAGCTGCAGCAGGTTGCTGCTCATAAACTCGATACGCGCCGCATCGTGCACGCGGCCGTCAAAGCTGACCCAGTCGCCGCTGTTGGACATCCCGTTCTCGGTAATCACCATCGGCAGCTTCCAGCGCTCCGTAAAAAAGCGGGGGCCCCAGTACAGGGCGGTCGGCGTATGCTTCCACAAATAGTGCGAGTGCGGGTGGCCGGGCGGCTGCCTGGCAATGACGACCGAGCCCGAGCTGCTGGCTTTGACCGCAACACCAAAAAAGATGGAGCAGCCATAAAAATCCATCGGCGTGCTGATCACTTTCATCTCCGCCGCGGTAAACCTGGGCGCCGCTTCACCGTACGCGCGCAGCCCTTCCTCCGGGTAGTGGCCAAAGACGACCGGGTCGCACCACCAGCTATTGTTCCACACGCTCTCCGAGTACACCGAAAGGGTAGCCTGGCGGGCCGCTGCGATGTCCTCCGGCGACTGCGTGGCGGGGTAATAGACGCCGCCGGCGGAGCTCCAGCCGATCTGCGCCGGCTGCTTCGATTTGCTGCGTATCGCCTCGATGGCCCGCCCGTGCGCAATCAGCGCGTGATGCCCGGCCAGCAGCCCCTCGCGCATATCGAGCTTAAAGCCGGGCGCGTGCTCGCCATTGCCCATGCCCAGGCCGATAAAGCATTGGGGCTCGTTCAGCGTAATCCAGTGCTTGACGCGGTCGGAGAGCTTGCTGACGACCACTTCCGTAAACTTGGCAAACCACTTCGGGCTCTCGGGATTGAGCCAGCCGCCGCGCAAAAACAGGGCGTAGGGAAAGTCCCAGTGAAACAGCGTGACCCACGGTTGAATCTCCTTGCTTAGCAGCTCGTCCACCAGGCGATCGTAAAAGTCCAGCCCCTTGTCGTTCACCCGCCCGGCGCCGTCCGGCAACACGCGCGGCCAGGATACAGACAGGCGGTACGCCTTCAGCCCCAGGTCGGCCATCATCGCCACATCGTCCTTGTAGCGGTGGTAGTGGTCGCAGGCGATGTTTCCCGTGTGGCCCTCCCATATCTTGCCGGGGGTGCGGGTAAACATGTCCCACGTGGAGGGCCCTTTGCCATCCTCGTCCCACGCGCCTTCAATCTGATAGGCCGACGCCGCAGCGCCCCAGACAAAATTGGTCGGAAAGCTCATGGCATCAGATAGAAAGAGAGATCGGAAGAACGGATGAAGTGTCGAGAAAAAACGTTACCAAGAACAGAAGCACGCCGGGATGCAAAGGACAAGCCACGGCAATAGCATAAGCTTTATATTCTGTGTGTCTTAACCAAGGGGGCTTAGTCTTAATCGAATAGTCTGTTCATCTTATCCAGCACATTGCTTTTGTCTTTGCCGATTTCGGATCGCAAAAACTCCACGCAATTGGCCCAGCACTGAAAGTAGACATTACGCGCGTATGTGGCGCTGTTGGGGTCCGCAAAATCGGTGCCGGCCTCCACGGTATAGACGGTAAGGCGCGCACCCTCGCTCTTCATCCGGCGCTCCCACTCCTGCACCTGCATGGGCGGCACACGGGTATCCGCCGAGCCAAAGTACGCAATGGTGGGCACCCGCACCCTCCCCACCAGCTTGCGGGGGATATTGCCCACGGCCGGGTAAAACACCGCCAGCGCGCGCAGCCCCTTGGGGTTCTTCAGGTCGGCCAGAGACTCCAGCGCCAGTTTGCCGCCCATGCCCCAGCCCAGTACCGCAAAGCGGTCCACCTTAAATTTGGGGCTTGTGGTCAGCAGCTTCACCACGGCGTTCAGCGTCTTCAGCGCGGACTCATTGCGCAGGTTGGCGCTTAGCGAGTCCGCCCGGCTGGAGTCCGTCGCCATCTGGCCGTTAAAGAGATCGGGCGTGATGGCGATGTAGCCTTGCTCCGCAAAGCTGTTGGTAATCGCCTTCATCTGCTTATTAATGCCAAAGCGATCGTGCAGAATAATAATGGCACCCAGCGGCGGCGTGCGCGGCACGGCCAGGTAGGCCAGGTCCTCGCTGCCAAAATCGCTGAGCGTTGCCATACGGCCCTCGATAGGAACCTGCTCCGCGGGAACATCCGGCGCGGCCGGTTGCTGCGCGCAAACGGGTGATGGCGCAAGGACGGCAACACCCGCAAGCGTAACCATTAACGTGACGAGCAGAACGGCCGCCGGAAAACCGCGGCGCATGGCGAAGCGGAAACACATGGCAAGGTAGAAGGCGAAGCGACTGGGGATGGTGGTGAGAGAGAAGGAGTTAGAGATTCCGGCAAAGTGCCGGGCCGTTGGGGCTGTGGTGAGGTCCTGCCGGGATGCAGCCGAATCACGAAGGGATTCACCATTCCGTTTGAGCCACCCATCATCCCTTGGCGCAACGCAATGTTCCAGCCCGAAAAATGCCGAAAAGCGGCGGGACTTACCCTGGCCCCCCGCCGGGATAGGAGGCCATCAGCTGCGGGTAATTCGTCGCAAAGTCTTGCAGGAAAGTCTCTTGTGTATACGTCTCGATAGCGCTGGGGCGAACTTTGCGCACCGCCTCCACGGCGGTCTCGGCGCGATCCAGCTGAAAATGATGGATGAGATAGAGCGCCAGCATCGTGCCCGTGCGGCCCCGCCCCGCGGCGCAATGCACCGCAACGGGCTTGGAGTTGCGCAACGCTTCGTCGGTAAAATGCAAAAAGCGCAGCGCCTGGTGAGTGGTCGGCGCACCTCCATCCCGCACAGGCAGAGAGAGATACTCCATCCCCGCGCGGGTAAATACGGGCCCGTCGCCCGCGCTGTTAAGCAGGCTGACAACGGCGCGAATGCCCACGCGCCACAAATGCGCCAGATCGTCCGGCAGCGATTCGGGCTCCGCGTGAATGTGCGTGGTGTACCGCGTGCGGTCCAGACTAGGCACGCGCATGCCCGCCAGCTTACCGGGTAACACCCACCACAGCAAATGATCTGAGGAAACGCTCATGCATAAAAGCCTGGACAACAATGCCTTAGCAGAAAGCCTGCCCGCAAGGTGCCAGGGATGGACGGCCTCCGCCAGTCCGGAAAAGGATAAAGCTCAGGGCCGCCACCCGCGCGGGCAGTCCCTTCCGACCGAGTAGGTCCGTGCTCATAAAATGCCGCAAATGCAACAATTATGCCAGCGCTTTCAACGGGATTCATGCGGAGGAATCTCCGGCCATACCGCGTCCGTAACAGAACGCGGCTCATTCGCCTCGTCATTGCCAAGCACGCAGCCCGCATCCCGCTGAAAATCAAGCAGTTGCGTCTGCAGTGAATAGGCGTGAAGCGTGGGGGGAAAGTCCCTGCGTGCCGCAATCTGCCCATACAATGCCTGCATTACCGGCGCGTAAATGGCGGCGCAAACATCGTGGGCAAGCGCCTCGTCAAAGGTGAACTCGTACCGGCGATGCTCAAACGCGGCATCCAGGCGGGCAATCCAGAGGTCGGCTTCCTCATTAAGCCGGGCCTTTGTATAGAGTTCCGGCGTGGCTTTGATGGCGAGCAACCGATCCGCAAGCGAGGGATCATCTTTCCTTAAATCCACAGGAAACACCCCTCGCTCAAACACAGCAATGCCACAATGTGCCAGGCGAAACATCTGCACAAAGTTTTTGGGGCTAAAACCCAGCCGATCAATCTGTTGCTTGCGCCTGGCGCCTAACAGCCCCGTCCGCTCCCCGTTTGCCAGCCGCCTCTCGCTATGTAAATAGCCCTTAAGCGTTTTGTAGAGATGAACTGTATGGATAAAGCGCTGCCTGTTGTGTGCCAGCAAAGCAAACAACGGATGCCGATAGTGCGCATTATCGCTAAACAATATCTCCAGGGCTCCCGTATTGCCTTTGCGCAACATCTGCATAAAATACCGCAACTCGTGGTACGATTCGTCGCGAGGCTCGCGCCGCGTCACATGCTCTCGGGTATCCAACCCGGCCGCCGTCGCCACGTCAGCATTCAAAAACACGCCCCGAAAATCGACATCACTTGCCGGAGTGGAAAGCCCATACGCGTGCGAGCCCCCCAGCGCGCTGATGAGAAAGAGAATGCGGCCCATCTCCGAAAGCTAGCTTACGCGGTGCCCGAGCGCAAGTCCATGGGACAGAACGACGTGAAAGCACTCGTTGGGAGCTTTCATCACAAGCAATCTATACACACCTGCGATAAAGAGAAGGCATATTATGAAGGAGATAGTAAATGCTACCGACCTCCATAAGCCAATGGATATAAGTACAAACTTTAGCCCGGTTATACTAATGGCCGCGAAGATAACCAATAGATAAAAGGCCCCCTTCTTATAGCTATGGCCTGTTACTCAACGTAAACTGGCCTCGGGCGTCTGCAAAAGAAAGCTGCCTATCGCTCGCGCCCGTGCCTGAGGATCGCCCGCCGGCACTGCGTTCGCCACCTTCAGCGTCGCGTCCTTTGACGCCGGCGAGAGCGGGCGCCCGCACAGGCGCATGGCCTGGATGCGAAGCACGCGCGCCAGCCAGGCCTCCTCGGCCGCCGGGTCCGCAAAGGTGGTCATCTCGCGCAACTCCCTGGGCAGGGTGTCGAAGAGCGGGCCCTGCATGTCGCCCGCAAAGCGCCAGCGTTGCAACAGCGCGTTGGAGCTCGCATACGAGTCATCCGTCTCCGGGTACCCGTCCGGCGTCGCGCGGTCGAAAAGCCCCGTGCCGCTGGTGCGCAGGAAGCCGAGCACCTTGCCGGGCGAATCGTACCGGCTGCTGCGAGCCGCGCGCAACGCGAAGTCCAGCGGCGTTGCCAGCCGCGGTCGGTCCACCGACGCCCAGAAATCCGGGTGCCGCGAGAGCGTCACCAATACCTCCTGCATATCGCCGCCCGTGCGCATGTAGGTCGCCGTAAGCTCATCCACCAGCGCCGCCGGCGCCGGCAGCCCCACGTAGTGCCCCGCCAGCTTGCCGCACACATACCGGGCCGTGGCGGGGTGCGCCGCGAGCATCTCCAGCGCCTGCCGCACGCGATCGTACCGCGCCGTGGCGGGCACCGTGCCGAACTCCATCCCGAACACCCTGCGCGACAACGGGTTGCTGAGCCACGGATCGAACCGGAACGTGCGGGTGATCGGACCCGCCTGCGACGCGGTCGTGCCGGCCTCGTCGGCCACCGTCCAGCCATTCAGCAGGTTGGCCAGCTCCGTCACATCCGCCTGTGTGTAGCCGCCGTGCACGCCCAGCGTGTGCAGCTCCATGATCTCCCGCGCGTAATTCTCGTTGATTTTCTTCGCAAAGCTCCGCGCCTGATCAAGATACACCAACATCGCCGGGCTCGTCGCAGAGGTCCACAGCAGCTGCGGAAAACTCGCCACACCCAGCCGATCAAACGCCGCGTCCTCGTCCACCTTCATCGGCGGCTGCACCCTGCCAATCCACACGGAAAAGTGGTTTTGCGCCCACAAAACAAAGCGGGTGCGCACGGGGTTGGGGGACGTGAGCAACCGGGCCATCACAGGATTGATAACCTGCCCTTCACCGCGATCCTCCGCGTACTCCACCATAACGCGCGCCGCCTGCGCCCGCAACGCCGCGCTCCTGCTGTCCTCGCCAAGGCGCGTGCGCAGCCAGGAAACCTCGCCCCGCGTCAGAATCTCCGCCATCTGTTCCGGCTCCGGCCCATAGCCAAATCGGCTGGCCAGATGAAGCGCGCGCTGGTAGGGCGTCCTTTGCGTAAGTGGTTGTGCGGAAACAACTATCGTGAACTCCTGAGACTCCGTCTTCTTCCCGCCCCACGCCTCGGCCACCACCCGAACCTTGTGCCGCCCCGCGCTCAGCCCCTCCAGCGAGAATGGAAAGTAAAACTGCCCGAAGCCGTTGCCACGCACAACCTTAAGCTCCTGCGGTACCCCATCGATAATCAGATCGGCCCACTTGATCCCGCGTGGTGCAAATATCTCTGCTACAACAGCATCGGCATCCGCCACCTGCACCTCGCGCCGCGTGTCCGGGTAGGCAACGGTGATAATCGGCGCCGTATCCGGCACACCTCCGGTGGACCGAAGCGTGACATTTTTGACCCACACATTGCGATCCTGCACCAGTTTGCCGTCCTTCTTCTCCGCACGATCGTTCAGAAACGCCATCGAAAGCGCCTTTTTGCCGGGCGAAAGTCGGATTTTGCCCACATCCTTCTGGTGATACTTGGCATCCTCAACCGCCACAGTCGCAAGCACATCCGCAGTTTCCGCTGTGGCCGGAGCGGAGCCTTCGGCAGGCACAACCTTCGCGTTATCGGCGACGCGGAAGCGGAGTTCCGGAGGGCCATCGCATGGCGTTCCGCGGGTGTTGACGGTGACAACATACTCGCCCTCAAGCTCTTCCGGAAGATTCAGGCGAACTTCTCCGTTTGAGTAAAAAGCCGCTTCGTCCATGAAAAGTCCGGTCGGCTTGGTGGTGCAGCGGGACAGCATGGCCTCGTCCCAGCGATCATCCTGTGCTGTAAACACTTGCAGGCGTGAGACTACCGGCTTGGCGACGGCCGTTGCCGCAACCGGTTTTGCTGTCATCTTGGCCGGCCCGGGCGGTGCAAAGAGAATTCGCTGCTCCGGGCTGGAGATGAGGTAGCCTTGCGAATCCACCGCTGTAAGATGCACAGTATTAACGCCTTGCTGCAGATCGCGCGGCTCCAGCCGAAACTCGGGACGCGATCCGTACTGATAGCCAACAGCTTTGCCGTTAAGAAAGAGCGTGACTTTGGGAGCGCGATTGACCTCCGGCCGCGGCCACCAGCATGCCGCCCGCAAGCTCACTGGCCCGGTAACAGGTTGCATATCAAACACATGCTGAAATGCGACACGCGGCGGCTCCAGCCCAACGTTGCCGGGCGGGGCCTCCTCAGCGGCCATCTTCGACATCATGGCATCGCCCCCGGCCATCATCGGTTGGGCAGCCATCATCGCGTCGGCGGGTTTGGGAGACGCAGGCGACATCATGGAATCACCGGCCATCATCGCGCCGCCAGACATCATTTCTCCTCCCATCATCGGTGATCCGCCCTCACTCGCCACCTTACCGGAACCCGCGCGCACTGCGGAGTCGTCGAGGCGCACCAGTTCGTACGTGTCGAGGCTAAGATTACGCGTCTCGTTAAACACCGTCATGGAGTTGGCAAGGCTCACGCATATAAAGTGCTCACCGGCAGTGAGATAGATAGGTCGTCCAACTATAACGCGTCGCCATTCAGAATCCGTCAGCCGCGCTGCCGTGATCGGTTGCTGGTTCTCATCCAGCGCGACGGCGAGCGTAGGGAACGTGCCGCAGGCGAAATCCCCGCGCACGCGCATGGCAAGCTGGTAAGTGCCAGCACGAGAGGCATTTACCGGCAGCACCCAGGTTCCCTTGTTATTATTGGGATTGATGACAGCCGCACCGCCGGAGGCTGTGCGATCGCGCGAGGCCGGTGTCACGGCGTTTTCGCCAAGTCGTTTAGGCTTAGGGCCTTCCAATAAATCTTCGCATTCACCCTTTAGAATTGCGGCCGTCGAGGGGCGGATGACCCGAACAGGGATGGGCGGGCTTTGCAGCCGCCGTCCATCCGAGAGGATGGCCTCGGCGGCCAGCACAAGAGGGCCGGCAGGAAGCTTGTCCGCGTCGATAGTAAAGGTGAATCGGCGATGCGGACCCCATTCAGTTCCCAGGCTGACCTCGGGGCGATAACGTTTACCGCCAGGCAACACCAGGTCAACAGTGCCGCTTACGTCCTTGGAGGCTGACTCATCGAAAAACTCGACACCTACTGTAACCTGCCCCCAAATTTGCGCACCTGACAGAGGCGCAACGAGTTGCAACAGCGGCGTAGTCCCCCGCTCAATGTCGGCGGCAGGAGAAACTTCCAGCGCTATGTTGGCTTTGCCCACACTGAGAATGCACTTGCCGGGGCGTCGCGGAACGATTCGCACAAAGCCGGTTTTCTCCCCGTTCAACACTGTGGGCGCCATCAGAACCTCCACGGCCTCAGCAGGTTGCACTGAGAAGTCAAACACCTTCTTTTGCGGCGCGGCCGCTGATACCGCAAAGGCGATAACCTGGGATTGCCCCACGGTGCCTCGTGTTTCCAAGCTAAGGAATTTGGGTTGGAGATCGACTGCCGTCTCAGCGGCCTTCGTCTCGCCAGGCGGCTTGACAACGGGTGCGCTGTTGCCTGGTGTTTGCTGACTGTAAACAAAAGGCAGAATAGCAGTTAACAGGGCAGCTGTCACAGCTGCGAGGCGGCAAACCCTGCCTCCCATGAGGGAGCGAAACCCATAACTTGTGCAGGAAGAGGAACTTACGGAAGAAGTGGAGGGAGAGATGTCGCGCTTCATGCTTGCGGCCTTTCCGATAAAAAGTTCGCCTGAAAGTACAGGAAGACATTGGCGGGATAACATGGCCAAACGGCTCCTGATCAACAACTTGCTGCGCCGGCAATTAGCGACGGCGAGGATCCCCTTTTTCGCCCGGATTCAATCGTCAAATCGGCGCGCAGTTGCGATTTCCATCATTACCCTATACCACAGCAATCCTCAATGATTTTCGACGATTTCGCAGCAAATATATATCATTACTGCGATGCGATCCCATCCGCATGGGATACCCGCGTTGTTACCCTCTGGAATGCCAGCAGTGTACAGTCGTCCGACATGGCGCCGGCGCTGCAGTAGCCTCGCACAAAGTGCAGCAACCGCTCACAAAAACGGGCAGGATCGTCGCACTCCCAAAGCTCAGGCAGGCGCGCTGCAAGTGCTTGCTGGCCAAGCATTTCCTCGGCCTCATTTTCGACTTCGTACAGGCCGTCGGTAAGCATGAGTACGCGGCTGCCGGGGGGCAGCGGTATGGTTTCCGACTCGAATTGGGCGGTAGGCATGATGCCGATCGGGAAGCTGCGCTTGCCCGCCAGGAGCGGCTGGCTGTCGACGCCCTTGATGACAATAAGCGGGCAGTGGCCGGCGTTTGCCAGTAGCATCTCGTGCGTAACCTGGCTTACCCAAACAATTTGCGCAGTAATGAACATCTCCAGCCGCTCCAGGTCCGGCACAAGCTGGTGGTTCAGCTCGGTGAGAAGTCGGCCGGGATCTTCGGCAAGGGCGGTGCGTGCCCGAACCGCGGAGCGCATGTTGCTGGCCAGTAGGGAGGCCGGGACGCCTTTGCCCATGACGTCGGCCATGACAAGCAGCATGCCGTTGCGTTCCGGCAGTTCAATCACGTCAAAGTAGTCGCCACCAACATGTTGCGCGGAGTGGCACAGGCCGAACACGCGGTAATCGCCCGCATGGGGAAAGTGCCGGGGAAGCAGCGATTGCTGGATGTCGGACGCAATCTGAAGTTCACGACGAAGCTGAAGTTGCGCTTGTCGTTGCTGTTGAAGGACATGCGTGGTGTAGACTACCCCCAGAAAGTCTGCGACCACCCGCACCAGCGCAGTCTCGCCGGCGGAGAAATACTCGGCCCCCAGCGGGCGGGTAACGACGAGGCAACCGACGATACCCTCCTGAAAAAAGACAGGCGCGACAACCGCGCTACCCGGGATGTTCCGCATCGGATCGCCCGGCTGCAGCGCGGCGCAATCCTCAACAGTAAGCTCGCGCCGGCCCGCGCAGGCGGTGGCTTCCGTCCACGCAGATGCAACAGGCACAAGGGGTTGCAGCGGGGTGACCGATCCGCCCTGCGAGGCGAGGGACGAGGTGAGATGGAGTTGCTGGTCGTCGCTGTGCAACAGCCGCAGGTACGCGAGGTTTCCGCGAACAAGGGCGAGAAGGCGTTTCAGGGCCTTTTGCGTAAAGGCGCCGAAGGTGTCGGAGGTTGCGAGCTCCTCCGCAAAGCGAAAGAGTGCGGAGATATTTTCGTAACTGGTGCTGAGGTCCTCTGCCATGCTGTTGATGGTTTCCTCCAGCTCGGCGGCATCGCCTGGTGTCCAGGTAGGCTCGCCGACGTCGAACTCCAGGCGCAAGCTATGGCTGCTTTCCGTAAGTGTATGTTGTACAGAGAGAGCAAGTTGTGCGATGAGATAGGCGCCTCGGCCGCCTTCGGCGGTTGGGTCGGTTGGAAGCTCCCCGTGGCCCGGTGGCGGCACAAAAGAGCCCGGGTCGGTAATTTCCATGGTAAAGCGGCTGCCTTGCCAGCTCCATTTGAGGCGGATGGGGAGGGCATCTGGAGAGGCCGGTGTCAGTCCCTTGCAGCCGTGTTCCACCGCGTTGTTTGCGGCCTCTGTCATGGCCAGCAACATGTTGGGCCACAAGCTTTTCCGCAGGCCCCTGGCGCGGCAGTAGTCCTCGACAAACGCCATGGCCTCAGTCACGGCTGCAAAATCAGGCGGGATGTGGCACTCGGACCACTCCGCTACGGAAAGCTTTCGTGCTGAGGCGGTTGTGTTCATGGGGATGAATCGGTCGGGGATGGAGGCCCTGAAGATTCTGCCCGGGCCGGAGGGGGTGGCTGGGCGGGGGGATAGTGGTGCATTCCGTTCGCTTTTTCCTGGGCGTAGCGGGCTTCCATCTCGCGCAGACGCCAGGCGCTGCGAACGGCGGCGTAGTCGAAATAGTCCTGGCGGGGCGGGAGATTTTCGCGATTCATTGTAGTTGAGTACGGCAAGCAGACACAATGCAAACCCTGCGTGAGGTGTGATTGCGCGTGTCGCCTCTTAAGGTAACCACAAACCACAAGCACTTACAAGAGTGTTGCCTGATCAAGTTCGTGCTTCGGCTCCGCTGAGCCAGGCGGGCGCTGGGCCGGCGCGCGACGGCGTATTGTTGTGGAGGCAGGGGGCGTTGGCGCTGCAAGTTGCTCGTAAAGAGAGAGTTGCGTAGTGCCTTCGGCAGTTGTGACGGGCGTTGCGGGTACCAGGGAAAGAGAGCTGAAGCCGCCACCCAGGCGCTGGACGTTGATGCGGGTTGCGATGCGTTCGCGGATGAGATCGACGTGCGAGATGATGCCGACGAGCTTGCCACCCGCCTGTAGATTCTCAAGCACGCCGATGGCGATGTCGAGGGCGTCCGCGTCGAGCGAGCCGAAGCCTTCATCAATGAACAGGCTGTCGATGCGCACCCGGCGCGAGGCGAGGTCCGAGAGGCCGAGGGCGAGGGCCAGGCTGACAAGGAACGTTTCGCCGCCGGAGAGGGACTCGACAGTGCGACGCGCGTTGGACTGGTAGCCGTCGACGACTTCGAGCTCCATATCCTTGTCGCCGCGGCGCTCCAGGCGGTAGCGGTCGTTCAGCTTGGTAAGGTGGATGTTGGCGAGCGCTGTAAGTCGGCTAAGCGTAAGGTTTTGCGCAAAGCGGGAGAACGGCTTACGCGTGCCGTGGCCGAGGACGCGGGCGAGGTCAGACCATCGAGTGGCCTCCTTGCGGGCGGCGGCGCGGGCTTCCATGGCCTGGCTTTTGGCGGCGCGAATTTCGGCATCGCGCTGGATCTCGCCGGAGATGCGACCCTTTTCCTGATGGGCGGCGATGGCGGCCTGTTCGGTGCTTGAGAGCTCGGTGAGTAACTGGGCGGCAGGAGCTTGGGATGCCGGGCATGTTTCCTTGGCGGCGCGGACTTTCTCTCTTAGGATGCTCTCGGCAGCTGTAGATTCTGACGTGGCGGCTGCCAGCGTGGAGTGGAGGCGGGCATCGAGAGCCTCGAGGCGTTCCCGGTCGGCTTGGGAGAGGAGTTGCTTTCGGGCGACATCCGGTGTAATGCCGAGAGTTGCACAGACCTGGTTAAGTTGTTGAACGGCAGAGGCTTCACGAGTTTGGGACAGAGCCAGATGCTCAGAGAGCTGGGCCTGGCGGGCGGTTGCCAGTGCTTCCTGCCTAAGTGCTTCGGAGACAGTTGTTTCGGTCGTGGCCGCTTTCCTTTCAGCTTGGGCAAGGGCGGTGGTGCGTTCGGCGCGTTCGGCAGTGGGGTTGGCTGGGCCGTAGCGTTCTGTCCGGACGGCACTCTCGCTTCTCACAGATGCCTCAGCCTCAAGAAGTTGCGTGCTGCTCTGTTGTCGGGCGGCGTGGAGATGGCGCTCAAGGCCGGTGGCGACTTCGACTCGGCCGGCGGCTTCGGCTTGGATCTTGTCGAGCGCGGGGAGCTCCGCCGTGCGTGCAGACCAGGCTGTCACGGAATCTTTGGCTTGGCGTAACCAGTTGGGATTGGGGATGTTGCGTTGGGAGACCGGCACGTTGCCATCGGGGAGTGTTACACCCGTGCCGGCAAGGAGTTCCTCGATTTCCGCGAGGGCTTCGGTCTTTTCGGCAGAGGCCTTGTGGGCGTGAAGGCGCATCTCCCCGGCTTTGGCGTCGAGTTGGGTGAGCTGCTGCTCAAGTCGTTCGGTGGCAAGGACTAAGGTGGATTCCTCCTGTCGGGTGAGGAGGATCGACTGCCGGGTGGCATCCAGGGACTGCCGGAGGGTGCGGGCGGCGCGGATACGGTCGCCGAGGGCTGCCAGATCGTTGGAAAGCGCTTGCCTGGCTTCCGCAAGATATTGGGCGGTAAGGGGATGGAAATCCTGGGCCGGACTTGTTGCGAAGGCGTTGACATGCGCCTCGATATGGGGCCAGTCCGCAGCTTCGGCCAGGGCGGATGTGAGCTCGCCCAGGGCTGCCGTGCGGGATTTTGCTGCGGTGGCAATGCGTTCCTCGAGCGAGGCTTTGGTGTTGAGAACGGTGGAGAGATCGCCTGCAGTTCGCGCGGATTCGATGGTAAGTTGCTGCGCAAGCTTCTCCGTGTCAAGGGTTTGGCGCTCGGTTTCGGAGATGTTGGGCGCGGGCGAGGCGAGGGCGTAGGGATGGTCCAGGGAGCCGCAGAGGGGGCACGGGCAGTTTTCGGCGAGGCGGTGTCGCTCGGTTTCGAGATCGAGAACGCGTCGCTCGAGATCGAACTGCCGGCGCAGGAGGCTGGCGCGTTCGGTTGCCTGCGGAAGCCTCCTGGCGATATCTTGTTGACGTTGTTGGAGTTGGGTGATTTTTGCCTGCGTCGTGGCAAGCAGATTGCGCTCGGCGAAAAGAGTGGTGTCCAGCTCCGCCAGCTTATGCGCGGCGTGTTCTGCGCGGCCGTGTAAAGTCTGGAGTGACAATAGCTTATCGCGGTTGCTCTCCAGGGTTGCGATGGTTGCGCCCCGGAGGAGCTGGTCCAGCTCCCCGTTTTGCTGAAGGGCGTGCTGCTCCTGGCGGGCAATCTTTTCCTGCATCCCCTGGCTTTGCAACTGACAGGTAGTCAGGGCTTTACGGGTTTCGGACTGCGTTGCGGAAATCGCTTCGGCTTCGGTGTGCAGGGCGGTGGCCCTGGCCTGCGCGGCTTCTGCCCGGGCACACAGGTGGGTCAGGTGCTCAATCCGTGGGGCCAGAGACGCGAGTCCGGCGTTGGCGTTGAGCCACTTACGCAGTTCGTCGGCGCGTTCTGCCGCGGCCGCCATGGCGTTGCGGGCGGCCTCCAGTTCGCGTTCGGCGGCGCGCCATTTGGTGTCCTGGTCGGCTGCGGCAAGGCGCAGGGGGGCCAGTGCGGATTCTCGCTCGCGAATGGCGGCGTCCATGGCGAGCATGGCATCCCAGGTGGGCGTGCGGGTCTCGATGTCGCGGCGAATGGCGGCGGCCTGGTTTTTGGCGGCGGCCAGGGTGGCTTCGGCAAGGCGGGCGGCCTGGGCGCGCTCTTTGGCCAGGGTTTCGGCGGCTGCTGCATCACGTTGCAGGGCAAGGCTTTCGGCGCAAAGGCGGTCGTGTTCGCGAAGGTGCGGCTCCAGGGGGCGGGCGTGGCGGTCGGCTTCGAGACTGCCGAGGTCGCTCCGATGGAAGTCGATGGCTTCGCGAGCGTGTTGGAGATCGATACGGCGGGCTTCTGCGGCCGCGGCAAGCTGGTCAAGCTGCTGCCGGATGGCCAGGGTGGTGCGCAGGGTGGCGATTTGGGCCGTGCGCTGCTCGATCTCCGCGGTTACGGCCGCTTCGTCGCGGCGGCGCTGCTCCAGTTCCGCGTCGGTCAGGGGCGGGGTGGCGCTCAGTTGGACGAGAATCAGGTCGAGCTCCTTGCGGCGTTGCTCGGCGATGTCGCGCGCCATGTCCTCCAACTCAGCGTAAATTTCGGTGCCGGTAATGCGCTCGAGTAATGCTTTACGGTCCTCAGCGCCGGCTCTAAGGAAGGCGGCGAACTCGCCCTGGGCAAGAAGGGCGGATTTCTGGAAGCGATCGAAGTCGAGGCCGGTAATAGTGGCGACGGCTTCGTTGACGTCGTTGGCTTGCGATGCGATGACGACGCCGCCCGGGTGCTCGGACAGCTCACGTTTAGGGGCCTGGGCAACGCCGCTTTTGGTGCGACGGCGGGCCCATCGCGCTTTGTAAGTTTTTGCGGGGATGGGGGATGCGGTGTCGTCGCCCAGGGCCCGGGGCGAGCCGGTACTGAAGATGACCTCCGCAAAGGACTCCGTTTCGCCGCGCGACATGATTTCGTCCGGGCTGGAGCGGCCGAAGCGCACGACGCGTCCGTAGAGGGCGAGGGTGATGGCGTCCAGCAACGTGGTTTTGCCGGAGCCGGTGGGCCCGGTGATGGCGAAGAGGCCGCAGTCGCGAAGGGGCGATGCCTCAAAGTCGATCAGGTGTTTGCCGCGTAAGGAGTTGAGGTTGAGGAGCGTAAGGTGCTGGATCTTCATGCCGGGCGGTGACTAGAGCCTAGCATGGGCGGGGCCGCTATGTACAGCTGTGTAACAAATTTGTGGCGATGACGGCCCTCCTGCCACATGGGTGAAAGGAGATATTTGTCGCCGGATTCTTCTTTAAAGGCGACATTTTCGCGCGTTTGCACTTCACTAGCGGGTGATCGACGCAACGCAACACGCCATGTCGCATAATCTTGCTCCCACAAGGCTTACGCCCATCCGCTTTACGCTTGGCTCGGCGCGGCTTGATATCGCTGCGGAGCCGGAGCTTTCGGTGGTGATGACGGACGGCGTGGAAATTCCGGCTGCGTCGGCGCCGGAGGAGGTGCCGACAGGCTCGCAGGCTGTTGCGGAGGCCACCCCGGCGGAGGGTTTGCCCGATCCCGCGCCGGCCCGCCCTCCGGAGATCGTGAACTGCCGACCCACGATTGCCTGGCGGCGC
The DNA here is from genome assembly GCA_003054695.1 of Verrucomicrobia bacterium LW23. Classification (GTDB taxonomy): domain Bacteria; phylum Verrucomicrobiota; class Verrucomicrobiia; order Methylacidiphilales; family UBA1321; genus LW23. Next base: position 179,027 of record QAZA01000050.1, on the reverse strand, counting down.
CCCGGCGAGGAGCGCTGGCGCATGGCGGTAGCGCGGTACTGGGAGAACGCGAGCATGTCGGACTTTCAGGTAAGCTTTCGCGGGTTGACGGAGCATATGGACCTGGATGTGGCGCTGCGGCCGTACGGGCGCACGGGGGCGTGGGAAATTCGCGCCACGCTTATCAGCAAGTCGGACGAGCCCCTGGAGCTGGCGCGCGTGCATTATCTGGACGGGGTGGTGCGTGAGGCGGCGGGGCTGCTGGAGCTGCGGCCGAGCGGCTTTCCCGCGCCGCGCCTTCGGCATCCGGAGGATCGCATTGCGCCGACGCGCGACACGTGGCACAGGCAGTGGTCCGGCAGCGGCGGTGCGTACCGGCTGCTGGCGGATCCCGTGCACGATGCGCCGGACTGGGCAATATCCACCGATGCGGCTGCCGTGCTGCGCACGTGGGACGGCGGTACGGGCTGGGGCATCGGCTTTACGGGGCCGGGCACCGCATTTGGGGAGATTGGCCTCACGACGGGCGCGTTTCCGCAGCGCCTTTACATGGGCGTGCGGCTGGACAACGTTGTGCTGGAGCCCGGCACCACGCGCGAGCTGGAGGGGGCGCTGCTATGGTGCGGGGACTGGCAGGCGGGGCTACGGCTGTGGGCGCAGGCGTGCGCGGAGGAGCTGGCGCCTCCTCAGCCGGCCCCGCCGCCGGTGGGGCACCGGGTATCGCTGCTGCCCCGGGGGCTGGTGGCGGCTACGGCTGCCGACGCGGAGACGGTGGCGCGTCCCGATGCGATTGGGGAGGCGCTGCGGCAGTTTGAGAGCTGGCCCATACCGCCCGGCGGCCGCATGTTGCTGGTGGGCGACGGGTACGAGAAGTGTCCGGGCGACTGGTCGCCCAACAAAGCGTTTGCGGAGCGCTGGGCGGCGCTGCCGGAGTTTATGGAGCGCCACGGCTTTGCGCCTGGCATTCGCATCGCCCCCACCGCGGTGCATGAGAGCCACCAACTGGCGCGGGAGTGCCCGGAGCTGCTGCAGCGCGGGGAGAAGGGCGAGCCCTGCCTGTACACCACGCGATGGGGCGGGCGCACGTATTTTCTGGATCCGGATCATCCTGGAGCGCAACAGGTTATTACCGAGAACATCGAGGCGCTGACGCGCGGCGGCTGGCGGTTGATTCAGGTGGACTACACCCACACCCTCGCCACCGGCCGCATGGCGGTGGATCGCACGCGTACGGCCATGGAGACGCTACGCGGCTTGCACGCGCTGCTGCGGCAGGCGGCCGGCCCGGACGTTCGGCTGCTGGCCGGACTGGGCACGCCGGATCGCTGCGCCATCGGCTATGTGGATATCGCGACGATTGCCGGCGCGTCAGGAATCCCCGTGCACGGCACCACCATGCTGGCGGCGGCAATGGCGGGCTGGCGCAACATCAAGGCCACACTGTTTGCGGCGCTGGCGTGCGGCGCGGTAAACGGGGTGTGGTGGGTGTCGGACCCGGGGCCGTTTCACCTGCTGCAGGGGGTGCTGCCCAGTACGGAGGAGGAGCGGCACTTGCTTACGGCTACGCTTGGCCTGTGCGGCGGCGTGTTTGCCACGGCGGATTTGCCCGGCGGCTGGACGGCGCGCAACGCGGCGGTGGCGCAGGCCTTTTGGGCGGCGCCACGCGTGCCGTTTGACCACCGCATGGTGCTGAGCGCCGAGGGAGAGCTGGTGGCGTGCCGCTTCAGCTTTGCGGACGGCCGGCGTCCGACGCACCGTGTGGCGCTATATAATATGCGGGATGAAGCGGCGCCGGTGTCGGTGGCGCTGGCGGACCTGGGGCTGGATGGTGCTGCGCAGTGGCGGTTGTCGCTCTCCGCTCCGCTGCCCACGGGGGCGGGCGTGCCCAGGTTTTTGATGCACAACGGGTTGCTGGAGCTGGCCGCCCTGCCTGCGCATGCCATGCGCATTGCGGATCTGGAGGCGGAGTAAGGACGGGGATGAGGCTAAAGTGTCATCGCGTGTAATGCGATGATTACAATCATATTCACTTCCGTGAATGGCTGTCCTCACTACGTAACGCAAGCGGCCTTGCACGATGCAAGCGAGGTTGCAGATCGCATCGTGCAAGGCCCCCTCCAGGCCAGGGGCATTGCTGTGCCTGACGGGCTTTAAAAATATAAGTAATTGGTGGCAAACAAGTTAAGGTAATAAGCGAGGGATGTGGCACGGCTCTTGCATCCCTTGGATGGTATGAAAGCAAAATGCCCATACCTTATTGTGGGGGCCGTTGCCGCGCTGGCGGCGCTGCCGCTTTCTTCTGTGCATGCGGCCGATACGACCGACAGCTTGTCCAAGGACAACGCGAAGAAGGCTGAGGCTGAAGCGGCCTCGGACAGTACAGAAGTAAAGCCCTCCGATTCCAAGGAAGTCAAACGCGAGAAAATCATTAAACAACAGGCCAGGGCCGAAGCCGAAGAGGCGAAGCAGATGGCCTCGCCCATGGATCAGTCCGAAGAAGCGGCTGACCTGAAGGTAACACAAAATATTCGCAATGATGTCCTGAAGATCGAAGGCCTTTCCCTCAGCGGTCAAAACATCAAAATCATCACCACCAAGGACAAGGAAGTCTTTCTGCGCGGTGAGGTTGCGACACGCCAGGAGCTGACCAACGTCATTAACGCCGCCAAAAAGAATACAGCCGGCTATGTGCTGAAGAACGAACTGACGGTGGCCAACCAGGTGCCCGCGGAGCCCAAAGCGCTGGGAACCAGCGATCCGCGCAACGAGACCGCGCCCGCGGAACCGAAGCCCTGACAGCGACGCTGAGGGCGCCGGATATTCCTTATTTCTGATTACATTTCATCGCGAATAGTTATCAACGTCATTTCTCATAAGCTACATATAAGCTTTAAATAAAGAATAATCCGGCGTCTCTCATTTATTAATTTCTGTATAAGCACACCCAGCATTGCGTTATGAATACATCCGTCTTTGGCATCGTAGATAATCGCGGGCAGACCGAATCGCTGCTGGCCAAGCTGCATGCCTTCGGCTTTACGGCCGAGGATTTGTCGGTGCTCTATTCCGACAGCACGGCCCCTCGGGACTTCGCTATTTCCAACAGCACCAAGGCGCCGGAGGGCGCGGTGATTGGCGGCACCACCGGGGGCCTCTTTGGCGGCGTGGCCGGCTGGGTGCTGGGCGCGGGCGCTATTGCGGTGCCGGGCGTCGGGCCGTTTATCGCGGCGGGGCCCATCATGGCGGCTCTCAGCGGCGTGGCCATCGGCGCGGGTATCGGATCGCTCAGCGGCGCACTTGCCGGCATGGGCCTTACCGAGCTGGAGGCGACGCAGTACGAAGGCAAGCTGCGCGAGGGCAACGTGCTGATCTCCGTGCACTGCGAGTCGTCCGAGGAGGTCGGCCGCGCCCGCGAGATTCTGGCGCAGGAAGGCGCCCGGGACATCTGCGAAACCACCGAAGCGGAGGTACCCAGAGCGTCGTCGTAGGCGGCGGCGCATGCACCATTCAGGTAGTGGGGCCAGGAGCGGATCGCGTTTCCACAGGGTAAGGCAAGGACCCTGGCGATCTGCTCCTGGTGACTACCCGGTGCTGATGGCAGCGCTGGTGCGGAAGCCTCTGCTTCACAATTTACGTGCATCTCTAAACTGTCCGCAAAACGTTAACGAAGAATAATCCACTCAACATCAACCTGTAACACTTCTACCGCTATGGATATACCTACTGTTGTCTGCTCCCGCTCCGAAATCGCCAAACAGCGCATTAACCAGTGCGCGCACGATCTGGCCAGCCTGGCCCGCCTTCCCAAGGATTTTGCCGTGGACTACGTGCGCGAGAAGCCGATGTATGGCATCGGCATCGCCCTGCTGACGGGTCTGGTGATGGGCGCCATTTTTGTGCGTCGCTAACGGGTAGCCCTTCTTACGCAAATCCACAGGCTTTCCGCGCCGCCCTGCAAACCCACACGAACACGCTCGTCGGGCGGCGCGGATGAGCTCCACTCCATTCACTCTCTCACCCACTCGCTCGCGCAGTCCTGCTTTCTGCACCACTACTGTCCGACTAGCTCCCCTTTCTCGATATCGGGTCCTTGCGTGACCACCTGCCGCCACTGTTGTACGCATGCCGGGCTGGATTTTTCCGCGATGGGATAAATTCGGCCTTTCCTGCGCCCTAATAACCTGATTTATTAAGTGAAGTTAGCCATGAATCTATCGATTATGCTCACGTCCAGCACTCTTCCCGCCGGCTCCGCTGCCATGCGCCTTTGCCTCAGCCAGCACATCTGCCCGGGTAACGGGCCGGATGCGAGCGAAGGCCGCTCCGGCACCGCCCGGAGGCAGCAGGAGACCAACTTTATCGCCCCCTCCCGCTGGGTGTACCCGGACGACGCCGCGACGGACCGGTTGATGACGCTGCGCGAGTCGCCAACCATCCCCGCCGGCCGCGAGGCGATTGCCGGCCTGGCCTACCTGTTCTACCTGCAGGATGGCAGCCCCGACGGCAAGGACATGGAGCACTGGCTGCAGGCCGAGCTTTTTTTGAGCAATCTGGCAGGCTGAACGAGCGGCGCTGGCAGTGTCTCCTCAGAACGTGCCCCGTGGCCGCACCGGGGCGCCGGCGGCAAATCGCCAGGCCGGTGATCTCCACTTCGTCGCCTTCACTTGCCTTTAAACGAGTCTTGACACATGGAGATATGGCGTGTATGCAAGGTGTATCATAATGTTGTGATACCTATGTCACGTCTATGCCCAAACGTATTCTCATCCTCGGCATCCTCTTCTGCATTGCGGGGATGCTTGCGATTTTCAACATCGTGGCTGCCTTCGCTGTCGGGCGTCTCCATTTCGACTTGACCGCGTTCATGCTGCCCGCGGGGGCATTGGCCTTTTGCTATGCGCTGGATGCTCTACTCCGACAGATCCACCGCCTACTTTGACGAGCGGGAGGCGGCGCGGGGCACATAGCGGGAGCGCCCGGCCGCGCCGCCGCACGCCGCGCATTTCCCTGCGATTTCTCCGCACTTTTGCCATGCACATGCGGACAAAAGCGCGTAAGGTGTGCTCATGATCCAGAGCGCCCATTCCGGCCACAAGATATCCGCGGCCACCCTCTCGCAGTGGAAGGCCGAGGGACGGAAGCTCCCCACCCTTACCGCGTACGACTACCCGACCGCGCGTTTGCTGGATGAGGCGGGCGTGCCGCTGCTGCTGGTAGGCGATTCTCTGGGCATGGTGGTGCTTGGCTTTAAGGATACGACTCAGGTGACAATGGATCACATTGAGCACCACCTGCGAGCCGCCGCGCGCGGCGTGACCCACGCGTTTCTGGTGGCGGACCTCCCCTTCGAAAGCTACGAGACCGACGCGCAGGCCATTGCCAACGCGCGCCGCCTGGCCGACGCGGGCGCGGACGCGGTGAAACTGGAGGGCGGCAGCGATATGGCCCCGCGCGTGCAAGCCATTCGCGCGCAAGGGATTGAGGTGGTGGGCCACATCGGCATGCTGCCGCAGCACATCCGCGAGGAAGGCGGCTACCGCATCAAAGGCCGCCTGGAGGCTGAGCGCGCGCGCCTGCTGGGCGACGCCCGGGCGCTGGAAGCGGCCGGCGCCTGCGCCCTGGTGATGGAGCTTGTGGTGCCCGACCTGGCCGCGGAAATCTCCCGCGCGGTGGGTATCCCCACCATCGGGATTGGCTCCGGCGATGCGTGTGACGGCCAGATTCTGGTTACAACCGACCTGCTCGGCACGTTCCCGTGGTTCAAGCCCAAATTTGTGAAGAGCAACCACAACCTGGCGGCAGCGATGTCTGCGATCGTTCAGGAATACATGGCAGGCGTGCAGGGAAAGCATTGATGGCCGAAGGCCGCCGCAGGCCTATAGCGCAGCGCCGCGGCCCTGCCTGGCAGCCGGCGCCTGCGCACCGGCCTGCGAGTGCTCCGCCAGAAACCTGAGGGTGATGGCGGTGAGGTCGTACTCGTCCGTATCGAAGTTGAAGGCGTGCCTGGTGGCGTGCTCCAGCGTGATGAACTCGTACCGTACGCCCAGCGCTTTAAGGCGGCCGGCCAGCTCCTCGGACTGCTTCCACGTCACGCCGCTGTCCTTGCGACCGTGGACGATGAGGGTGGGCGGCGACGCGGCGGTGAGGTAGGTGACGGGGCTGTACTTTTTCAGCAGCGCGGCTTTTACCTCGTCGGGGTCGCTCTGGCTTTTGAGGAACGTCCACCCGGCCCAGGCGGGGAAAGTCTCGAAGTTGGCAACGCCGTAGAAGTTCACGACGCAGCGGACGCGGGCGCTCACTTTGGGGTACAGGCGCCCTTCGCTCAGGACGGGCGCGTCGCAGCCGTAAGCGGCCAGCATGGCCAGTTGACCGCCGGCGGAGTCGCCCGCCACGCTGATGCGGTCGGGATCGACTCCGTACGTGGCGGCGTTCTCGCGCACCCAGCTGATGGCGTCCAGGCAATCGTATATGTTTTGCGGGCCGCCCTTTTTGGTGGATACCTTTTTGCCGTTCTTCTCGGCAAATTCGTTCAGCTGGTAGTCCGGGCAAAACACCGCGTAGCCGGCTGGCACGGCGCGTTTGGCAAACTCCACGGGGAAGCCCCAGATCTTTTTGCCGCCGGACCAGCCGCCGCCGTGGATGACGACGACAGCAGGGAGCTTTGTGTTCGCTGTGACCGCTTTATCAGGCAGATAAATGTCCATTTTGTGCGGGCGATCTGCTGATAAGAAAGTCACATCCTTGAGCGTGGGTGCAATCGCCGGGTAGGATTCCGCGCCCGCGCCATCACCCATGGGCTGAAGGGGAGCGGCAGCGGCGCTGGGGACAGGCTTGCCGTACACAAAGCTGTTGCCGGAGAGGCCGATGGCGAGGAGCCCGAAGGTGTCGGGGGATGCGGCCATGCGGGTGGGGATGTCGAGCTGGCCCGCGGGGTAGTAGGCCACGCGATCCCAGGTGCCTCCGGCGTCCAGGGTGCGGAAGATGCCCCAGTTGGAGTCGCCGGCGAGTTTGCCGTAGATGTAGACGGCGCCTTTATCCGCCCCCGCGCCGTCTTTGCCCTTGCCCACGGCTACGTTGATGGCGCGCTCCACGCCGGGGACTTTGGTAAACGTGGCGCCGTCGATGGAGTGCCAGAGGCCGCTCTCACCGCCGCTTTCCCAGCCGTCGCAAAACCAGATGTCGTTGGCGACGAACGGGTTGGCGGCAAACTGCGCGTGGTGGCCGCCGTGCGGAAGGCCGGAGTCGGGCAGGGGAGTCCAGTTGCGGCCACCGTCGTCACTGCGGTAGAGACGCGAGGCGCCGCCCCAAATGGTGTAGAGGAAAAAGCGGTCCGCCTTGTGGGGATCGGCGATCAGCGCGCGTTGTTTGAGGGAGCCATTCCAGTAGCCGCTGATGTTCTGATCAAACGCGCCGTTGGCCTTGAGTGGAAAGCCCGCGCCCACCTGCCACGTCTTGCCGCCGTCGTGGGACCAGTGCGGCGGGCGGTTGCCGAGAGGGTACCACACCAGATGATCCTGACCGTCGCCCCAGCCCTCGCGCCGGCTGATGGCGATGGTGCCGGCACGCGCCGCGGCGGGGGGAGTCGGAAAGGATGCCCATGTTTCGCCGCCGTCCAGCGAGATGCCGGAGTAATCCTTGCCGGAGCCCGTATGATGAATATCCGCGCTGGTAACCACCAGAACGTTGGGTGCGTTTGGACAGATGGCCACGCTAGTAGCGTTGGAGATGAGCTGCTTCTGCAATGTGGCCTGTGCGGTGTCAAAGTTATCCGGGTTGCGGATGAGGAAGGCTGTTCCGTCTTCCACGGCGGTAATCATGCGCCCGCCGGTGCCGGGGATAAAGGCAACATCATGCGCCACAAACTCCTCGATGCCCTTGCTGTCAATTGTCCATTGCAGCGGCTCCTTTGCCGTTTCGGGATCGCCCGACGCGGGTGTGGCGGTGAGGATGCCCTCGTTGCCCTGCATAATCCACAGCCGCCCTTTTGTGTCGAAGAGAATGCCGCCGTTGGAGCGCCACGCTTTGCTGCTGCCGTTAACCTTTTGCGGCAGCCAGCCAAACGTGTTGGCAAAGGTAAGGGTGTTGCCCAGGCAAACCCATGTGTCGCCGCCGTCCAGCGAGCGCGAGATGCAGGAACCCGCGCCTATGGCAAAGATGCGCCGCGCGTTGGTGGGGTCCACCGCAAGCCCGTTGGCGTTGTTGCCGGAGGAGCCGAAGTGGGGCGAGAGCTCCTTCCACTCGCCGGCGCGCGTCATGCGCCAGATTTTGGTGGAGCCGCCGCGCACCACAAACAGGTTGCCGTCCTGGTCCACGGTGCTGTTGCCCACTTTGCCTTCCAGGCCGGACTTTGCGCCGACATCGGTCCACGTGTCGCCCGCGTCGGTCGACTTCAGGACGCCGGTGCCTTCCACTATGGCGTACACGGTGCTGGTGCTTTGGCCGGGCACGCGGTCAAAGCGCACGCCGGGTACGTTGGCTGTGGCCGCGGGGGCGCCGCCGGTGGTCAGCTGTTTCCAGCGCATGCCGCCGTCTGTGCTTTTCCACAGGCCGTTTTGGCGGCTGCCGTAGTAGACGGTTTGCGGGTTGGCGGGGTCGATGCCCATGCATTCGCCTTTATGCCGCCAGCTGCCGTTGGGCACCATCTTCACGTTCAGGTCGCTCTGGACAAAGCTGCGGCCGCCGTCGTTGCTGCGGAACACGGAGCCGAGCACGGGCGTCGTGCGCGACTTGTCCGACGAGCTGAACTTGGCGGGAAAGGCGATGAGCACCACGTTTTTGTTGCGCGGATCGACCGCGATCGATTCCACGCCGATCTTCGAAGGCGCCGCCGCAACGGAAGCCGGAACGCCCGTGCCTGCCGCTCCCGCGGGCGGCTTGCCGGTGGCGTCGCGATGGCTGACGACCATGGGCATCCATTCCTTAAGCGCGGTATCCCACCGGTAGGCGTTGCCCACGTCTGTGCGGCAGTAGCGCACTTCGGGGTCCAGCGGATGGATAACCAGCCCGGTGACGAAGCCGCCGGCGCCGATGCGTACCGGCTTCCACTCGTACTGGGTGGAGAGATCCGCGGCACGGGCGCTTTGGACGGCGCCGCACAGGGAAAGTAGAGTCGCGAGCGAAAGCAGGAGAACGGCTGTGCGTTGAAGGATGCGGCCGGGCATGGGGGGAGGGGGTGTGGATGTGGTTAAAAGTGGAAGTATCGTAACGGGAAGGAGTTACCGGCTTGGCTTACGTAAGGCGAGGCGTCCCGGGGAGAGGGAGCATGGGAGACGGAATCACTGATTTCTCCGTTAAAGCTTTGAACAGGCTTTGCGCAGGCTTAACGAAACACCAGGTTGTGCGCGTGGCGGGTGACGAGATCCAGGTGGTCGGCGTTGGCCACGCGACGGCCGCCCAGCACAAAGTTCTCGAAGAGCACGTCGCTGATCGTGTGCTCAGCGTCATACCCAGCGATGACGCTGAGCGTGTAGCCGACGTTGGGAGGAATCTGCACCACGCTGATATCCCGGAAGACCACCAGCCGCACGCTGCCTCGCTGGGCGTCGCGGTTCCAGCGCGACCACACCACGCGCATATCGATAAGCTTGTCGTAATGGTGCTCCACCCGAATGCGTTCCCAGGTGATCCCGTGGACCTGCGCGCGATCGCCCGTATGGATGCCAAAGACCGAGCCAAACTGGTGCACTGCAAGCACATCAATGTCCTCGAACCGGATGTTGCGGATGTGCTCCGTGCACGTCTCGTAGCCGATCTCCATGGCCGAGCCGCCGTGGATGTTGTAGAAGCTGCAATCACTTACAACAATGGCCTCCACATTGCCACACCAGCGCTCGCCGGATTGCCCAGGGTTATCGTTCAGCGCTTTGATCGCGATGTTATCGTCGCCATTGTGCAGCATGCAGCCGCTGATGCGTACGCGGCGCGAGCCCACGATGTCGATGCCGTCGGAGCTTACGGTGTCGGCCACCTGGCGTACGCCGCGCACCTGCATATCCTCGCTGTCGGCCAGCACCACCATCCAGCGGCAGGGGCTCACCATCAGGATGTTCTCCACGCGGCAATTGCTGCAGCGCTCCAGAATGATCGCCTTTTTCAGAGGCTCGCCGCGCTCCGGCCACAGGCTGCCGTCCAGCACGCCGTAGCCGCCGATAAGCACGTCCCGCGCGTCGGCGGCGCGGATGCTGCCGCGGACGATGGCGCCGGGCTCCAGCCAGCACACCTCGCCGGTGCCGAGCGTCAACATGCCGACGTCGTGCACGCGGCCGCTTTCAAACCGGCGCACGTGCGGGCCGCGCGGGCTCTCCGCTGCGGGGGGCAGGGCGTAGATGTAGAGCAGCGGCGCGCCATCCATCTCCACCTGCAGGCAAACGGGGCCGGCGATGGCGAAGGTTGCGCGCGTGCCGCTTGGGGTTGTCTCCACGCGGGGCTGGATGCCATGGCGGGAGGGGCGCACAACAATGGAGCGCGGGGCCCGGGCTCCGTCGGCGCCGTGCAGGCGGGTAAGGGCGATGCTCACTGGGCCGTCGCACTCCAGCGACGTAAAGTGCGCGGCGGAGTGGCTGATAACATCCAGCGGCACGCCGTTGGCGGTCACCTGAAAATCCAGGGAGCGCGCGGTTTGGGCGGGGAACCGGTGGGGGGTGAGCAGGACGGCCGGAGGGGAGAGTGTCATGGCGATTTTTAATATGCAAAGAACACTTGACTTAGGCCATTCCACCCTTATGCATATTGATGCATGGACAAAACCAGGCGCTCCAGCTCTTCCTCCCCCGCTTCCCCCTCTGCCGCCGCGTCCCCAGCGCCTGCCCGGCGCGCGGCTTCCATGCCTGTGCCTGCGTCCCCTGCGCCCGCGGCCGGATCTCCCCCTCTGCCCGCGCCCGGCACCGCTTCCGATGAGCCGCTGCGCCCCGTCACCACGCGGGACATTGCGGAGGCGGCGGGCGTGGCGCAAAGCACCGTCTCCCGGGCGCTGAACAACAACCCGCTGATTTCCGACGCCGAGCGCCGGCGTATTCAGGACGTGGCGCAAAAGCTGGGATACCGGCCCAACCCGTTTGTCTCCGCGTTTACCTCGCAGGTGCGCTCCTACCGGCGCTCGCCCAAAGGCGCCACCATTGCGTTTTTGGACTGCACGCCGGCGGGGCAGAAATTCTTTGGCGACGCCTACAGCGAAGGGGCCGCGGGCCGCGCGCAAAGCCTGGGCTATCGCAGCGAGACCTTTCGCCTGCGCGACGTGGGCTCCGTGGAGCGCTTTAACAAAATCCTCTTTGCCCGCAACACTCACGGCTTGCTTGTGCTACCCGTGGCGGAGGACATCGACCTGCGCGCCCTGCGTCTGGAGAACCTGGCCGCCGCCACGGTGGACTACACGCTGCGCCGCCCCGAGCTCTCGCGTGCCTGCACCAACTATTTTGAGGGCATGCGACTGGCCCTGCGCAAGCTGCTCGAGCACGGCTACCGCCGCCCCGTCTTCTGCGGCCGCCGCGACGATGTCACCCGCGTCTCCCCCCACTGGCTGGCCGCCTACACCGGCTGGCGCGAGCTTCTGCCGCCCGAGGAGCGAATGCCCACCTACATCGACGCCGAGTTTAACAAAAACCGATTTGAGCAGTGGATTGCCATGGCGCGCCCGGACGCGATCATTACCAACAGCGAGCACTTTTTTATATGGGCGGGGGAATGCGGCTTTACACCGCCACGGGTGGCCTACACGTCCCTCTCCACCAAGCAGCGCTTTCCCTGCACGTACGAGATTGACCAGAACCCCCGCCAGGTGGGCGCGGCGGCGATCGACCTGATCATAGGCCAGATCCACCGCAACGAGCGCGGCCTGCCCGCGCAACCCAAAACCGTGCTCGTCAACTGCGCGTGGAAAGCCCACCAGGCTGCCGTGCCGCCGGCGCCGGCCGCCATTCCAGCCGCCCCAAAGCCGCGCCGCAGTCGTCGCACCAGCACCTAAGGGCAGGGCCCGACGCTGCTGCCCGGAAAATACTCGCAGGGAAACAGGATGGAGCGGGACGTCTCCGCGGGGTTGTTGATGCGAAACTGCAAGCGCTTGAGGGCGGCGGAGCCCATTGCCTCGTAGGAGGCGCTTACGCTCGTCAGGTCGTGCCGGGCGGTTTCCCGGTTGGTGGGGCGGTGAAAGCCGGTGACCGACATATCGCCGGGCACTTTCAGCCCCATGGCGGTAAACCACTCGTACAGCGCCCAGCCGCCGGGCTCGGTGGCGCTCATCCAGGCGGTAACGCCGTGCCTCTCGGTAATGCGCATTACCGTGTCCTCGTAGGGCTTCCAGTCGCCCTCAATACTGCTGATGGCATCGAACTCGACATCCACCACAAGAGCCGGATCGTACTCGATGCCCAGCGAGGCCAGCCCCGCCACGTAGCCGCCAAAGCGGGCCGTGGACCAGTGCAGGCGGGAGCAGCGGCCAAGAAAACCGATGCGGCGATGACCCGCGGCATGCAGGCGGCGCAGCAACATCTCCATGCCGCCCTCGTTGTCCAGGCCCACCATATCCACATTGGCGCCCGTGTACTTGTGCATAATCGACACGGTAGGCAGCTTGTTACTCAGCGCCGCCACAACCTCGGCCGGCCACCAGAAGAGCAGGACAATCCCGGCCAGCAGCCCGGAGCGCATGGCGCGCGGCTGCTGGCCGGGCTCCAGCACGCGGGCGCACTCGCCCGGCTTAACCTGGTGGATAACGAGCGAAATGTTAAGCGACAGCGCCGCCTCGGTAAGGCCGGTAAGGTACGGGTGCGACAGATTGCTGTTATTGGTCTCGATAAAAATGCCGACATGCTGCAGGCGGTCACGCGTTGTGGGGGCCGCGCTTCGGTAGCTTTGCGGGAGGCGGTAGCCCAGCTCGGCAGCGGCCTGCAACACGCGGGCGCGCGTCTCCGGATTAATGCCGGGCACCCGGCGCAGCGCGCGCGACACCGTTGCGATGGATAGGTCAAGCTTCTCGGCCACACTGTGCATGGTGGCCGAGTGCGCGGATTTGGGGCTGTTCGCCATGTGGACGTTAATGTGGTCCGTTTTGCAACAGTTTACAACTTCGCAGGTGAAAAAGTGTGCCTTTTTTGCGGAAACTCCCAACTTCGCTCCGGCCTGTTGCATCGTGCCAGTGCCTGACGTAGGCTACCGGGGTAAAGCCAGGCAAAAAGATATTTACCATGAGCCATTTCACCTACAAACGCCTCGACAAGAACAACGTTGCCGTCCTCCTCGTCGACCACCAGACGGGCCTGACCAACCTCGTGCAGGATTTCTCGCCCGACGACTTCAAAAACAACGTCCTGGCGCTGGCCGATGCCGCCAGGTACTTCAAGCTTCCCACCATCCTCACCACCAGCTTTGAGGACGGACCCAACGGCCCCCTTGTGCCCGAACTGAAGGCGATGTTCCCCGACGCCCCCTACATCGCGCGCCCGGGCAACATTAACGCCTGGGACAACGAGGACTTTGTCAAAGCCGTAAAGGCCACGGGCAAGAAACAGCTTCTCATCGCCGGCATCGTCACCGAAGTCTGCGTCGCGTTCCCCGCGCTCTCCGCGCTGGAGGAAGGCTATGATGTCTTCGTCGTCGCCGACGCCTCCGGCACCTTCAACAAAACCACGCGCGACGCCGCCTGGGCCCGCATGGCCGCCGCCGGCGCGCAAATGATGACCTGGTTTGGCGTCGCATGCGAGCTGCACCGCGACTGGCGCAACGACGTCGAGGGCCTCGGCACCCTCTTCGCCAACCACCTGCCCAGCTACAAATGCCTGATTTACAGCTATAACTCCGCCAAAGGCAAGTAGCGCACGCGCAAGTAGTTGTACACAGTCCAGGCGTCGCCCGGGGATAACATGCTTTCCCCCGGCGGCGCCTGTGCTATTCTGGCGCCCCCATGATCGAGATCCGCCACCTCCGCATGCTTGAGGCCCTGGCCTCCACCGGCAGCCTCTCCAACGCGGCGCGCCGCCTGCACCTGTCCCAGCCCGCTATCTCCCACCAGATGAAGGACCTGGAAGATGCGGCCGGCATGGAGCTCTTTATCCGCAAAACCCACCCCGTGCGCCTCACCCCCGCCGGCCATCGCCTCCTGGAGGCGGCCTACGCCACCATCCGCGAGATCGAGCGGGCGGAGCGCGACCTGGCGCGCATCCGCGAAGGCAAAGCAGGCCGTCTCCGCATCGCCGTCGAGTGCCACTCGTGCTTCGACTGGCTGATGCCCAGCATGGACGCCTTCCGCGAAGCCTGGCCCGAGGTGGAGATGGACCTCGTCTCCGGCTTCCACGCCAACCCCGTGGGCCTGCTGGAAGCGGACGGCGCCGATCTGGTCATCGTCAGCCGCCGCGAGCGCGCACAAGGCCGGACCTTCCACCCCATCTTTCGCTACAAAGTCATGGCACTGGTCGCCAATCAGCACCCCCTCGCGGCAAAGCCGTACCTTACCGCGGCGGACTTTGAGGCCGAGACGCTCGTGACGTATCCAATTCCTGATGAACGACTTGACATCATCCGCGACTGCCTTAAACCTGCCGGAATCAACCCCCGCCGCCGCACCACAGAGCTCACCGTCGCCATCCTCCAGCTCGTCGCAAGCCGCCGGGGCATCGCCGCCATCCCCAGCTGGGCCGTGCAACCGTTCCTGGACCGCAAATACGTCACCGGCGTCCCCGTCGGGAAAAACGGCCTCTTCAGCCAGCTGTACGCCGCCACCACCGCCGCTGCCGGCGAAGCCGCCTTTATGCAGGAGTTTCTACGCATTATGCGCGACGTCAGCTTCTCCACGCTTAGCGACGTGGAACCGCTGGAGGAAGCGGCGTAACAGGCGATTGCACGGGATAGCACCGGGCACGGCTCAGTCCGAAAACTGCGTAAGTGTCTGCTTCCATTTCACATACGTCGGCCGAATCTTCGCGTACACATCCATATTGGGCACCTGAACGCCCCACGTCAGGTTAGTGTTATGTTTCGCATCAATGCGAATGGAAACAAACCGCACATAGCTGTTGTCACCGGCTTTTATCGTCAGATTCTCGACAGAGACCTCCGTCGCCTTGTCGTAGGTGCGATCCTTCTCCGTCACCACCTCCCCGGTCCGCGGCGAAGCAAACGGCGCCGTGCCATTCCACAGCGGGGAGAAGACGCTGAACACCACGCCTTCCTTACTTCCCAAATGCACCGTATCCCCGGGCGGTTTGCTCACCGGCCCGCTTACCTGAAAGCCCGGCGGCACTCCCACCTCAAACCAGTCGCCCTTGTACACCCCCCAACCCGCCGGCCGCTGCGCCTGGGCGCCGGGTGCGCTTGCGATGAGGGCGCATGCCATCCATCCAGCCAGGACAAGCGCTGCAGGCAAAGCGCTTAGCCGCAATAGATTGCAGAGAACTACCGCCAGGGAGAAGATCACCGTTTTCATGAAAGTGGCGCTATTGTAGTGAAGCTGGTACGCAACTTGCAACACTCCCTGCCAGGCCAACCTTGCGCCAACGCGTCGCATCCGTTACACTAGCAGACAACATGTCCACCATTGCCGAGCCAGCAAGCCCTTCCGGCCCAGCTACTTGCGCCGCGCCAGCCGCAACGGAAAACTACACGCCCGGCTACACCGCCAACGCCCTGGGCTTTATGCAGCGCCGCACCCTGCAATCGCACGGCGCCTTCCTCATCCCCCACCTGCGGCGCGGTATGCGGGTGCTGGATTGTGGCTGCGGCCCAGGCACCATCACGCTGGGAATCGCACGCGCCGTTGCGTCCGAAGGCCCTGTGGTAGCGCGAGTTACGTCGGAGGATCGGCGCGATGGCAACGCCGGGGAGGGATCAGCCCCGCTCGTCCAGATCGGCCAGGTTATCGGCATCGACAGAGGCTCCACCCAGCTTGCCCAGGCAGCCGACAACGCCCGCGAAGCCGGCCTGCCCGCCACATTTGAGGCCGGCGACATCTACAACCTCGCCTTTCCGGACGGCATTTTCGACGTCGTCTTCTCCCACGCCCTCTTCGAGCACCTATCTCGCCCCGTCGACGCCCTGCGCGAAATCCATCGTGTCCTCAAGCCCGGCGGCCTTGTCGCCCTGCGCTCGCCGGACTGGGGCGGCTTTATGCTTCACCCCTGGACAGACGCGCTGCGAGACGGAATCGCCGCCTACACCGCCATGCAAACGCGCAATGGCGGCGACGTCCACGCCGGCCGTAAACTTACGTCCTGGATGCGTGCCGCCGGCTTCGTCGAGGCGGTCGCCTCCGTCTCCAACGAGATTTACCACGACACCACACTCATCGCCGAGTTCCTGGCGCAACGCCTTGAGCACGAAGGGGATGCCGCATCCGCCGCCGCCTTCCGCGAGTGGGCCTCGCACCCTGACGCCCTGTTCGTCCAACCCTGGCTGGAGGGCCTGGGCCGCAAGCCCGCCACCCCCGCATGATTGCGTCGCTCTCCGATAACCGCCCCGCCCAGGCGCCCCTTGCGGACGCCCCCGTGCCACCCCGGTTTTCCCTCGTTATGCCCCTGTTTAACGAGGGCGCCCACATTTACGACAACCTGCGCCGCACCAGCGAAACCGTGCGTATGCTCGGCCCCCTGGGGGACTGCGAAATCATCGTGGCCAACGATGGCAGCCTCGATAACTCCCGTGCGGAAGTCGATCGCGCAGAAGCAGATATACCAGGCGTCCGCGCTCTGCACCTGACCCACGGCGGCAAAGGCGAAGCCCTGCGTCAGGGCGCCCGCATGGCCACTGGCGAGTTCGTGATATTCTTCGACTCCGACCTCGACATCCCGCCCGAGCAAATCCTCTTCTTCATCGCCGTACAGCGCGCCAAAAAAGCGGACGCCGTCATCGGCAGCAAAATGCACCCGGACAGCACGGTCCACTACCCCTTTATCCGCCGCGTCTACAGCGTCGGCTACTTTGCGCTCACCAAAATCCTTTTCGGCCTGCCGATCCGCGACACGCAAACCGGCCTTAAACTCGTGCGCCGCAACCTCTTGCTGCGCGCGCTGGAGCAAACGCAGGTGAAAGGCTTCGCGTTCGACCTCGAGCTGCTTGTGCGCCTCGTGCAGCTCAAGGCCGTCATGGTGGAAGCCCCTGTGGTTGTGGAATATAAGTTCAAATTCGGCGGGATTGGCATCCACACCGTGTGGGGAATCCTCAACGATACCCTCTCCACGTGGCGCCGGACACGAGGCGGCACCACGTAGAGGCTGGTAACCGGATAACCGGTTGCTGCGCAACACGTTGTGCCGCTTGGGCTTACGCTTAGGCTCAGGCCCTGGTCCCCACCACCAGCACCTCGCCGGTGCCGGAGCCCTCATTTGCGTCCAGCGCGGCCAGATACCGCTCGGCCTCAATCGCCGCCGCGCAGCCGGTGCCTGCCGCCGTAATGGCCTGCCGGTACACGCTGTCGGAGACATCGCCCGCCGAAAACACGCCCGGCACGCTGGTAGTTGCCCCGCCGCGTAAGGACACATATCCATGCGCGTCCAGCTCCACCTGGCCTTTAAACACCTCAGTATTAGGCACATGCCCAATGGCGATAAACACGCCGGCGCATGGCAGCACGCTCGTCTCGTTCGTTTTGAGATTGCGCAGGCGCACGCCCGTTACCTTGCCGGCGCCCACGTCCAGAATCTCCTCAATCACCGAGTCCCAAACCGGCTCAATCTTCTCGTGCGCCAGAGCGCGGTCGCGCATGATTTTGGACGCGCGGAACTCGTCGCGACGGTGCACGATGTAAACCTTACTGCCAAAACGGGTTAGATAAGTCGCCTCCTCCAGCGCGGAGTCCCCGCCGCCCACCACCACCAGCGGCTGATCGCGGAACTGCGGCCAGGCGCCATCGCATGTGGCGCAATAAGTTACGCCAAAACGCTCCAGCTTCGCCTCGCTCTCCAGCCCCAGATGGCGATGCGACGAACCCGTGGCAATGATGACCGTTTTCGCCTCGACCGGATCGCCATCTATCGTCAGCTTAAGGGGATACGACGAAAAATCGACCGACTCCAGGTTGCCGTAATGAATCTTGGCGCCAAAGCGAACGGCCTGCTCCTGCATGCGCGACATAAGTTCATTACCATCAATGCCTTCGGGAAAGCCGGGGAAGTTCTCCACCGTGCTCGTGGTCGTGAGCAGCCCGCCCGGCATCGCGCCGGTCAGCACCATCGGAGCCAGGTTGGCCCGGGCCGTGTAAATGGCTGCGGTAAGTCCGGCGCAGCCGGTTCCAATAATGACAACTTGTTCCATGTGAGTAATTTGCGAGCAACCAACCGCTGGCGCCCCGGTACTCTATGCTCGCGCCTTCGCCACGTTTGTCAATCGATTCCCTCTTCCCCCTTTCCACGCCCGAGCTTTCTGCTACAACAGGTGCCCTATGAGCCCCGATAAACTGGACGAACTTTTTCGCATGCAGCAGTCCCTCAACCTTCGCATCGGCGTCGATACCTCCGCGATGGACGACGAAACCAAGACTAAGTGGGTGCTCAACTATACCCGCGCCATGACGCAGGAAATGGCCGAGCTGACCGACAGCGTTCCGTGGAAATGGTGGGCCAAGTACCAGAAGTTTGACGAGCAGAACGCGCGGGTCGAAGTTGTGGACCTGTTCCACTTCTTAATCTCTCTGGCGCAAGTGCTTGGAATGAGCGCTGACGACGTTTACCAGGCCTATCTCAAGAAAAACGCTGTCAACTTTGCCCGCCAGGACAGCGGCTACGCCGTGAAGGACGCGGAAGATTCCAAGCACATCTAGCTTAAGCCCGACATTTATGAGCAAGAAGCCAGCGGCCGCGCCCAAGGCAGCAGCGCCGGTCAAACCACATAAGTCCAACGCCAGCAACAAGAAAGCGACTGAGGCGAATCGGAAGCCCGGCGTGCCTTCGTTCCCGCCTGTCGACTGGGGCGAGCCGCTTATCGGCGTCGGCTCCGTCTCCACTCTTGCCGGTCTGGAGATCCTGCAAAGTCCCGCCGCCTGCCCCGCAGACATCGTGGAAGTGCGCGTGGATCTTCTTCTTGCCAAAGGAGTTACGGTAGATGCAATTGCCGATGCCCTTCGCGCGCGTCGCCACCCTGCCCTCATTACGCCACGCATCCCCTCCGAGGGCGGCAAGCTGACGTGGGAGCCCGGCCATCGCGAGGAAGCGACGCGAGCGCTGCTGCCCTTTGCTGACGCGCTGGACCTGGAGCTTGCGGAGATCGAAGCAAGTCCTTCGATCCGTGCGGTTTACGAGGAGGCTTTATCGAAGGGCAAAGCACTGATTCTCAGCGCCCATGCCATTGCCCGGCCCGCAAGCAAGGCCACGTGGAAGCACTGGACCCAGGCTTTCCCCACCCACGCCGCCACCGTGTACAAAATCGCGGGCCTCGTCAAGTCGCGCCAGGATCTCCTCAACCTCGCCTTGCCGCTGGTTACCCGGCCCGACCTGCCGTGGGCCGTGATGGGGATGGGCGAAGGCGCCGCGCGGATGCGCATGGCCCTTACCGCCCTTGGCAGCAAGCTGATATATGGCTACCTGGATGAGCCCGCGGTGGCGAGCCAGCCCTCGCTAGTCTCTCTGCTGCAACAATTTGCGGACTGAGGCTCTACCCATCGGGCGTGGCTTTACGGGCGCGCGGGTGGTGCGCCTGGTGAATGGTGCGAAGCCGCTGGTGATCGACATGGGTATACATCTGCGTCGTCGCCAGCGAGGCGTGTCCCAGCATTTCCTGAATCACGCGGAGATCCGCGCCATGGCTAAGTAAGTGCGTTGCAAAGGCATGGCGCAAAAGGTGGGGATAAACTTCCTTCTCAATGCCCGCCCGTTTCATTACCTCTTTTACAATTTGCCATAGCCGCACGGTAGTAAGCTTTACGCCGTTCTGGTTCAAAAAGAGCTCCGGCCCGGTTTTGGCGTGCGCCAACTCCGCCCGTCCGGCCTTTAGCCATCGAGCGATGGCCGCGGCGGCGCGCTCGCCAAAGGGCACGACCCGTTCCTTGGATCCCTTGCCCAGAACTCGCACAACACGTTGATCCAGAAAGGTTTGTTCGGCACGCAATGTCACGATCTCGTTGGCGCGTAAGCCGCTGGCGTAGAGTAACTCCATGATGGCGTGATCGCGCCGCCCCAGCGGGGTATCGGGAAAGGGGACATCGAGTAGCGCACGCACCTCGCTTTCCGTAAGAATGCCGGGCAGTTTACGCGGAAGTTTCGGCTGAGCAAGGGTTTGCGAGGGATCAATCCTGGCCCCGGCCTCCGCCGTGCGCCAGCGAAAGAAGTGTTTGATTGCCACCACTCGAATCTTGATGGAAGCCGCGGCGAGGCCCAGTTCCTGAGAGCAATGCCTCAAAAAGGCTTGTAAATGGACGTCCTGCACCGTGTCCGGCGAAGCAAGCCCCGCATCGCAAGCCGCCCAGCTGGCAAACTGGGTAAGTGCCTCGCGATTAATGCGTTGCGAATGTGCAGCATGCCCGCGCTCTACGGAAAGCGTGGCCAGGCAGGCTTCCATTTCATCCTTCCACTGAACCGGCAGGGACACTGCATGTCCCTTAGGGTGGGACATGTTATGTCTCTGCATGGATGTAAAAGGCTAATGGAAAATAGGTTGGGTCGTCAGTGACATGATATGTCCCTGGCACTGATACCTGCCGCTATAGCATCCCGTGATCCCTGAAATCCCCTAAATTGCCGCGCTTGGATTCATTGATCACGTCGATCATAAATTTGACGAGACAGATCTCCCAGCCATCGTCGACTCCATGGATAACGCCCGCGAGCGGATTGTTCAGCCGCTCCACCTCGGAGATTACCTTTTCCGTCACAAACTCCACGGACTCATGCACTTCGTACGTGCGGATCTCTGTCTTCTTGAACCAGAATCCGTATTTCAGAAAAGTGAATTCCTGCGCGTTTGCACTGATGGCCTCTGCGTACTCCTGCGCCTTATCGCCAAAGCCCTCCAGCATCAACTTCGCAAAGTAGGCCGGTGTCATGATCTGCGGGCGCTCCGCGTGGATCTGACCCTCTCGCACGCGGGAACGGTTAACGCTGTCCATGTCCTCCGTCACCAGATAATAGCTGAGGAGCGATGTCCCGAATGTGGCCAATCTGTGCTGCGGGGCGCGCACTACACGGGTGTTCTCAAGGGCGTACTGGATATCGTCTGGAGTAAGCATGGTTCTCGTCCCGTCGTGCGGCACGCGGGCTTTCGCAATCTACAGCCACCGGGTGCAAAAGGCCAGCGTGGTTAGCGTAGAAATATTGCCGTTTCATGTTTGGCCACGCGCCTAGCCGCCATCCACGCCTCCCCCGGCCAAAACCATGCGGTTTACCAGCTGGGCAAGCTGGGGATGTTTCTCCAGATCTGGGTCGGCTGCAATAACTTGTGCAGCATGCTTGCGTGCCTGTTGTAGCAGCGGCAGGTCCGTTACCGGGTTGCCAAAGCGGGGTTTGGGCAGGCCGCTTTGCTCGGTGCCAAAGATATTGCCGGGTCCGCGCAGTCGCAGGTCCTCCTCCGCAATGCGGAAGCCGTCTGCGGTCTCCTCCATTACCTTTAGCCGCCGCCAGCCCTCTTCGCTGCCTGGCTCCGAGACGAGCACGCAGTACGACTTGAGCGCGCCGCGGCCTATGCGACCGCGCAGTTGGTGCAACTGAGCCAGCCCGAATCGCTCGGCATTCACCACCACCATAAGGGTGGCATTGGGGACATCCACGCCCACCTCGATAACAGACGTGCTGACAAGCACTTGCGTGCGAGCTGTGCGAAAGCTTGCCATGATGGCATCCTTATCCGCCGGCGCCATGCGTCCATGCAGCAGCCCAACGGAGACGCCCGGCAGCCGGCCTTTCACGTGCTCCAGCTCCTTCTCGGCGGCGCGCGCCTCAATCTTTTCGGACTCCTCCACCAGCGGGCACACCACGTACATTTGCCGCCCTGCGGCCAGTTGGGCGCGGGCAAACTCCCACATGCGGTCCAGGTCGTCCGGCCGACGTACAGCGGTGGCGATGGGCGTGCGGCCGGGTGGTAGTTCGTCGAGGATACTGACGTCGAGGTCGCCGTAGGCGGTGAGGCGCAGGGTGCGGGGGATGGGCGTGGCGGTCATCACCAGCACGTCCGGGTTGTCGCCTTTGCGAGTGAGGGCGGCGCGCTGGAGGACGCCGAATTTATGCTGCTCGTCGATAACAACAAGCCCGAGTCTGTCTGCCACAAACCGTTCATAAACAAGGGCATGCGTACCGATTACAATGCTGCCGACATGCTCTGCGATGGCTGTAAAGCTTTCGGCCGGCGGCGGCAGTTGATGATCGGGCGTAGCACCCAGGGCTAGTTCGGGCGTGGCTATGTCGTTGCCTGGCAGGAGCTTGCGGCTACCCGTGTGCAGGCCTACGGGAATTCCCAGCGGGGCCATCCAGCGCGAAATATTCAGATAGTGTTGCTCCGCAAGGATTTCCGTTGGCGCCATCAGTACTGCCTGAAAGCCGTGCGCTACGGCCTGCAGCATCGCGTAAGCCGCCACAAGCGTTTTGCCGGAGCCCACGTCGCCCTGTAGCAGGCGGTTCATGGCCACGCCGGCTTGCATGTCCTGGTCCAGTTCCGTCATCACCCGCTCCTGCGCGCCTGTGGGGCGAAACGGCAGGGTGGCGAGCCAGCGGCGGGCGAGGCGATATGCGGGGTGATCTTCCTGAAGGGCAGGCGGGCGGGGCTTTTCTACGCGAAGGCGTTTGGCGCGGCGGCGCGCCAGCACCATCTGCTGCGCAAAAAACTCGTCGTACGCCAGCCTTTGCCGGGCGGTGTCCCGCTGGTTCCAGGAATCCGGAAAGTGCACGGCCGGAATGGCTTGCGCAAGCCGGGGAAGAACCTCGGGTGCCTCGTAAATCTCGGGCACGCGCGGTCCATACTCCTGTACAACGCGGTACATAAGTTGCCGCAATAGACGCTGCGTCAAGCCCTCCGTGAGTGGATAGACGGGGACAATGCGCCCCGTGTGCACACGGGGGCGGGAGGGGGCATGGGAAGTTGTATCAGGCGCATGGACAGAGACTTCTGCGGAGGCCGGAGCTTCTGCTTCGGCGATCTCGAAATCGGGATGAGTCATGCTCCAACCGGTTTTACCCTTGGTCACTTTACCGTAAAGGAACAGTTCCTTTCCTACCGTAAGGGCCTTGTTCAGCCCGAACATATTGTACCAGCGGCACGTAAGTAACTGCTCCCTGGAGGGCATCGAATCGCTGCCCGCGGGTGCCAGTACGATCTCAAACACAGCGCGGCCTCCGCGCCAGCGGCTGGACCGTGCGCTCATGATACGCCCCATGTATGTAAACGGCGTGTTGGCAATGGCTTCTGTAAGCGGGGCGCATGTCCGGCGGTCGTCGTAGCGCGTCGGCAAGTGGAGGAGTAGCTCTTCCAGGGTCTGGATGCCCATGCGGTTCAGCAGGGCCTCAATCTTTGGGCTGATGCCAGGGACGGAGCGCAGTGCCGGGAAATGCGAAGCACTGGAGGTAGTTGATGGCGAGGGAGATACGTCAGTAGCTTGCGAAGCGGCTGCTGGGGGCGTAGGCGCTTTGCCAGACCGGCGGGACTGTTTGGGTGCGGCGGCTGGCGCTGCGAGTGTAAATGCTTCCTTGCCAAAGAGTTCTGTCGACTGAGCAGAGGAGCCTGGGGCCGCCGGGGTAAGGTTCACAGGAAGGGAGAGTGCGGTCGCAAAGTGTTATTCGCGAGAATAACAGGAGTTTGCACGAGTATCCCTGAAGAGTCACGGAAAAAGGTCCGGGTCGGGAAATTCCCTCCGGATACAATTCGACGTTTTCAGCCGGACTGCATGCGGGTACAAGTAGGGCGTGAAACGACTTCAACTTGGTATTTTGGGATCTGGCAAGGGAAGCAACTTTGTTGCGTTGCATAAGGCAATTGCCGAAGGGCGTCTTGCGGCCGATATCCGCGTGGTTGTCAGTGATATCGCTTCAGCTCCCATCCTGTTGCGCGCCAAGGAGTTCGGGCTTCCGGCTGCAGCATTGCCGGCAGGTAAATTCCGTACGAAGCTGGAGCCCGAAATTGAAGAGGAGCTGGTGGCCATTTTGCGCAGGAACCAATGCGAATGGGTGATACTTGCCGGATACATGCGGGTGGTGAAAGCGCCTCTGCTGGAGGCATTTGCGGGCAAAATCATCAATATTCACCCCTCGTTGCTGCCCAAGTTTAAGGGGCTGGAAGCATGGCGGCAGGCGCTGGAGGCCGGGGAGAGCGAGACCGGTTGCACCGTCCATATCGTCACCCCTGGTATAGACGAGGGGCCCGTGCTGGCCCAGGCAAAAGTACCTGTGCTGGAGGGAGATACGCCGGAAACGCTGCACCAGCGCATCCACGCGGCGGAGCATCGGCTTTTTCCCGCCACCCTGCAAAGGATTGCGGAGAGCCCTGCAGGAATCGAACCGCTGAAGGCGCAACCTCTTATGCTGTAAAGGGTTGCGAGTTTGCGGAGGTGCTGCGGCCACTAGCGGGTGGACGGATGAACGCTCTCCATGCCCCGAGGGGTTTGCCGCAAAATATAAACGATATAGGACTCGGTGGACACACTGGGGCCGAACATAGCGATGGGTGTGACGTCAGGTGCTCCGATCCGGGGAGTAATCGTGTTATTGCCGATGTAGATGAGCGGTCGCGGCGCGACACGGGCGACCCGTTCTTCTAATCTGGCGCGTACTTCCGGGCCGGGAATCCAGATATTGGCGGGCTTCCATATACAAAATGTCGCATCGGCCTGCCGCGCCAGGGAATAGAAAGGGAGCTGGCGCCGGACGGCGATGGGGGTACCGACGTACTCGGGGTAGATCACGACGGGCATCCCTTTCTGGGGAGGTTCGTCCAGCCAATCCGCTACTACCTTCGACTGGGAAAAGGGTACGCTTTGTGCCAGATAAAGGAACTGGGCACTGGCGACGCAACTCATAGCCAGAGAAAAGGTTACGAAATAACCAAGGTAGGTGCCAGATACAAGGGAACGCCACGTATGGCCCAGTGGATTGGCGGGTTCGCCGGCCATGGCTTCCGCCGATTCCTCGTTGCGATCGCAGATTGCAATCCAGATGGCAGCGATCCAAAGGAAAAAGGCCGTGCCGGCGTAGCGCATTGTTCCAGACATCACAAAAGCGTAGATAAAGAGGAGTTGTCCGGCTACACCTGCGCACAGGAGAAGAAGCGCGCGGCGCTGTTTGGCTATCGAAATAGCGGTAAAGGAGACTATAATAGCACAAAGCGTCGCAGCCAGGTAGAGATGATCGGTTTGGGTGACAGACAGGCTGGCGATCCATGATGTATTCCACAAAGCAAACCACTCCGGCACTTTCCAGCCAGGATTTGGGAATAAAGACTTCGGAACGCTCTCGAGGGCAAAGAGAATCCTCGTAACACTGTCTGGCGCAGGGGATAACGAACCGTTGTCGCCGACCCTTCGGAAGATTTGCAGGTAAAACAGCGCAATACCGAATAGAGTGGAAAGCAGCGGGAAAAGGACGGGTGCTGGCGAAGCTAACGGCTTGATCATCAGCAACCTGGCACCAGCAAGCGTGACGGCGAGGGCGACTGCGATCAACGCCCCGAATGCACTTACCTGGGGCAGAAGAAACAGCACGGCGCACAGCGCAACGGTGCCGGACCGGGTAGCCGTCTCACGCGTAAGTATCACACAGGCAACAAATAAAAGCAAGATGGAGAGACTGTAGTTGCGTGCGGGAAGCCCGTACTCAAACAAGGGAAAGTAGCTGAACGCAAAGAGGAGTTTTTGCCAGAAAGTAAATGGACTCCAGCGCGCAAAAACCCACACAACCCCCGTTGTTATCGCAAGATGCAAAAGCTGCTGAGAGGCGAACGGGGCCCCCGCCTTGTAGAGTAGCCACAGGAGCAGGTGCCAGAGCCCCGGATGCCCCTCAAACCGTAGGTTCTCCCACAGAGCGACTAATGTAGGCGATTGCCAGACGATGGCCCAGGCTTGTAGTTCATCGCGCCACATTATGTGTTGCGAAACTAGATAGGCGGAGCACAGGAAGTATGCGGCCGTAATCATCCATGGCTCCAGCCACGGTGCGATCCAGGGGGAGGACTCTGCGTCGTCGCTGGAATCGGAGTCGGCCTCATTCTTGGAGGACTCCGGATCTTCCGACATTGCCGTATCCCGTTGATAATCAGCAGGATCGACGAGGTTCGCTTTCTCGTCTTTTGGATCATCCGGTGGTGTGATCATGAGGGCCCCTGGGGGAAATATAGCGAAAATGTGATATCGGTGAGCACGAGCCCATTATTCCCCCATTGCAACACGCAACTCTTCGGCAAGCACTTTCATTTCGGTAGCGCCTGCCCCTCGGGGGACGTGGATCATGCGCCCAGCCTGGAGCGTGCAGACAGAACCGGGGATGGGGATCTGGAACTTATCCCAGCTGCGCGTTTCCAGCTTCCAATTCAGGTGATACGTAATCGGTACAATGGGGCACCCTGTGATTTGCGCAAGGTGCAGGATGCCCGGTTGCACCGAGTATCGCGGCCCACGAGGTCCGTCCGGAGTAATTGCGGCGTCGTAACCCTCTTTCGTTACAAGGTTTACCATTTCGTGGAAAGCACTTTGCCCTGCTTTGGACGTCGATCCCCGCGCACAATGGATGCCGAACCTGTTGGCTACCGACGAAATAATTTCGCCATCCCAGCTGCGGCTGATCATTACCACAGCGCGCCGCTCCGGTTCCATGTGTTGAAAGAGATAGGGCATCAGCAGGAACCTGTTGTGCCAGAACGAGAAGAGTAAGGGACCGCGATCTTTTTTCCCTTTGATTTTGTCGGGATCGACGTATCGCATGCGCATGGTAAATCCCATTGTGCGGATGATGCCTTCGGCGATCGGCGGAATCAGGCGGAGAACGTACGGATTTTTTAGCAGAGGCGAAGGCATGAGGCAGCGATTGAACGCGATGATTGTTATCAGATCAAGCCGGAGCGGGCGAGGAGTTATAAAGCTTTGGGAATAAGCGAGAAACAAGGCGCTGAAAAGCACGGCGGAATGTACCGGCCAAGCTGCGAAGCGATGCCCCCCAGCCTGTCCGGCGCCACGTGCTCGCGAAACAGCGTTTGCGAGGGCGAAACGACGGCGACGGTTGGCAGCAGAGTGGCACCCCAGCGCAGCGCAACCTTGTTATCCCAGGTATGGCCGTCGTGGTATACCCCCCAGGGTAGCTTTTCCGCCCGTATCCGGTCGACGAGCGGCGATGAATCCTTATCCATACAGATAACAACCACCGTAAGCGCTGGAACGGGAAAGACTTGCGATACGGCGACCAGGGTGTTCCACAATGTCGATTCTGCGTCTGCCAGATGCTGCTCAAAAACCACCAGCACCCATCTGCCCCGAAGCGATCGCATGCGCGCGTGCAGATCCGACGTAGGGAAGTGTATGGAAAAATCGGGAACCTTTTGTTCAGCAGCAACTTCTGTAAGCGAGACAAAGGTGCCTTCCACGAATTCAAACGTCCCAAACGGAGAGATAAATCGTGAGCGTGGTTCGCGGCGGAGTGCAATCTCCGGCTCGACAGCAAGTAACCTGTTACTGGGCAAGGACTTGCGTAAGGCGATGCCGGTGCGAAGCTCTGATTCACCCGCCAGGAATGCGGCCATTCTGTCTGGTGTCCAGCTTGAGACGTCCTGACCGTTCAGCCGGACGACGAGGTCGCGCGGTCGAAGTCCGGCGGCCGCTGCCTGACTTCCCTTGTACACGTAAGTGACTCGAAATCCGGCACTTGAGCGTTGAAGCGCGAAGCCGAAATCCATCGCCGCGCCGTCGCCATCGGTTGGCGACAACGGATGCGCGGAGTCGAAAATGGACGGAGCCGACGTTGCGGCCGGGGGCAACGTGGGAAGCTCCATCGCGTCCTCGGGACGAGCTGGCGAGGGCAGAAGCCCGGAAGAGGTCGGCTGAGCTGAGCCCGAGCTGTCATCAAGACGACGCTCGAGGACTTCCAGGCGTTGCCTCAGCTCATTCACCTCGCGGCGAAGCCGGGCAAGTTCGTCGTCGCGCTTGGGATCTGCAGCAACGTGCTGCGCCACAGAGGCCCTTAGCGCAAAGCCGATCGCAACGACCACGGCCAGGCAGCGGCTACTCAAGATGCGGCGCATGTGGCTAAGGAGGAAGGGCTTTGCCGCGCGTATATGGCGTTGGCGTTTGCACGTCAGAATCTGGTGCCGAGGGAGGGATTACGCCCTTGCCAGCAACGCCCCGGCAATGGCTTCCCACTCCTGCGTAAGCGGTTGCGTACAAACGGGTTGCCTTGCGCGGTTGTACCAGTACGAGGCATTGGCCAAATCCCCTTCCACGCGATGAAGATGGGCGTGCACCCAGTCTCCTTCGGTCGACGTAGCCTCCTGGGCAAGCGTGTGGGCGCGATCCCAGTCGCGGGACGTGTACCAGAGCGCTTGGAGGGGCAGGCTAAGGCCGGGAGGCGGCACCGTGGCGCCGGCGTCCTGGGCGGATGACATAAAGTCCTGGAGATTCATAACTTGGATACGGGCGTGGATGAAAGCAGGGGCAGTATAGCATCGCGTCGCTGCAGGCCCAAGCCCAATCGCGCCACGCAGCCTGGCATGACCTGCCAGGAGCTTCTGCTAAGGCTTGACGCCCGAAGCTTTAGCGCTAATTCTACACGCGAACTGCACGCGACGCGACCGTTGCCTGCGTAAGCCGCCGCGAGAACCTTTCATCCCCACTGCACTCATGCCGGTATTTCCGGAATCACCGGCGTCCCTCGCCCCCCGCCAGTTGCCGCGGCGCCGCCACGGGGTGACAGCCGACGCAAGCCCCTCCAGCCCAGCGGGTTGCTGTCTTGTCATCATTCCCGTCCGCAACGAGGCCGCAGCCATTGGGCGGGTTATCGCCGGGTGCCGGCGCCAAGGCGCCCGCGTGTGGGTTGTCGATAACGGCAGCACGGATGGCACCCCGGCGGTCGCCCTCGCGGCCGGAGCCTCCCGCGTCCTTACCTGCCCCAGCCGCCTGGGGGGCAAGACCGCCGCGTTACGCTTTGCGCTGCAGGAACTTGCAGCTATGGAGGACATCCCCTGGATATGCTTTATGGATGGCGACGGCCAGCATCGTCCCGACGACTTGCCGCTGCTGCTTGCAGCAGGCCTTGATGGCGCGGATGTTGTTGTGGGCAACAGGTTTCCGTCGGCTGGCCGCATGCCGTTCGCCCGCTTCTGGACAAATCGCCTCATGTCGGCATTCCTCAATACCATCTGCGGCGGGGCCGCCCCCGATACGCAGTGCGGCTACCGCCTGTTGCGCCGCGAGATCCTTACCGGCTGGCTGCCCGCGGGGCGCCACTACGAGTTTGAAACCGAGCTTTACGTGCACGCCGTGCGCAGGGGCGCCGTCGTCCGCTCCGTGCCCATTCCCACCATCTACGCCGGCGAGCGCTCCAAAATTGTGTGGCTGCGCGATACACTGCGCTTTGCCTTGTGCGCCGCACGGCTTCTGCTGGCGCCTGCCCGGCGCGTTCCGCGAGCGCTGCCCAGCAGTAACGGCCCGGGAGGCTAACCGCTTCTAGCCCAAGGACATGCCGGACGACTACCTATATCAGACCTTCGCCGTGGGGGATTTTTACCTGCGGTTGCTGGCCATCCTGTTCCAGGCCCTGCCGTTTCTGCTGGCCGGCGCCATCCTCAGCGCTGTGGTGGATCAATGGGTACCACCAAACCTGTTGCGCCGCATGCTTCCCACCGGCAAAACCAGTGGCGTTTTTGCTGCCCTGGGCGCCGGAATGATCTTCCCCGTGTGCGAGTGCGGGATGGTGCCCGTGGTGGGGCGGCTGATTCGCAAGGGCGTTCCGGTGTCCGTCGCGGCTACGTATCTCATTGCATCGCCGCTACTTAACCCACTAACGCTTCTCACCACATGGCTTGCCTTCGGCGGGCGCGGTGCTCTATGGATGTTACTGGGGCGCGCCGTTCTGGGCGGCTTGCTCTGCCTTGCCATCGGGTTGTGGATTAGTCGTATCGATCCTGCGGAAGTGCTTAAGCCCGAAGTATTAACAGGCGAGAATGAACAGACGGATTCCTCGTTTGCCAATCTCTATCCGGCTACGGTACAGCCTGGCACCTCACCGCTTTTTTTGCGCATTAACCTGTTTGTGCACGGGGTTATTCGAGACTTCCTTAGCGTATTGCCCTTCCTGGTCCTCGGTGCGGTCAGCGCCGCTTTCTTTACCACGGCTGTTACGCCAAGGGATTTTGCTATGGTGGCTAACAGCAGCTTTCTTGGGCCGGTTGTGGGCGTCGCCCTCTCGCAATTGCTGTGCCTGTGCAGTACTACCGATGCCTTTGTGGTAATGGGGATGGGCCCGCTTCCGATCGAAGGCAAACTCGCCTTTCTGATCGCGGGCCCATTATTTGATTTGAAGCTCTATTGGGTCTATCAGTCCCTCTTTCAGCGAACGTTTGTACAAGCTCTCGGGCTCTTTGTCATCTCTGGAACACTGGCGATCACCTGGTCGCTTGGGATTGTGCTTTTCTTCCTGCAAAGGACCTGACAATTCGATGGGGAAAACAACGCGGATTGGCTTCTGCGCATATATTTCCGACTGTTTGCTGACCAGTACAATTTCGCCCAGTTTTGCGCGCCAGCGTGCAGGCCCCCAGTACAGCCTGCTCATGCCGCAACGCGCAGAAAACCTGCACTTCTATTTAGTTGGGGTAGAAGGAGTTGCAGGACCGGGAGAGGCTGCCACAGCCGCCTCCTCAACCCCGGGCACTACGACGACGGGCATGGCCGCGGCAGCAAGTAGTTCGCGAAGTTGTGTTTGGAAGGCACCGGTTTGCGTTGTGGCGAGCTCGCCGGCCTCCAGCTCCATTCGCAACGTGGCCACGACTTCATCGGGCCGCGGTCGCGTCCATTCGATGGAAAACTTGAGCGGCGGCGCTTCTCCCCGCACGGCCTGGGGGAGTGTGAGCGATGCCGGAACCTGGGCCAGACGGACGGTGCTGGCCTGGCGAATGGTGAGCGGAAAGCCCTCGTTAATGAAGAGGGGGCTGGTACGATCGTGCAGGGCATCGGTCCATTCCGGAAGCAGCAGCGGAACATTCAGGAGATGTTCGTAAGTGCTTGGTAATGAGGTGTTAGAGACTGCGGCAGGCGTGGGGACGCGCTTGGCAACGGCGCTGAATTTTCCTTTCGCGGACCACTCAAACGGCTGGTCAAGTTTGAGGGCGGGAGTGTGCTTTTGGCTTGTAAGCGCAAACCTCGCGTTGACGGGCTGGACGAGTTCCCAGAGATCAGGTGTATTTTTGTCGCTGCTTCGACGGACGCTGCTACGCATCAGGTAGTCGGCAATGCCCATCGTTTTAAGCTGAAGCGTGGCCTCGACAGGGGCGGTGGGAGCGTGCAGATCGACCGGACCTGTCGCCACCTTCAAGTCAATAACGTGATCTACTGGATGGGGTGTTGGCAGGGTTTCCAGCCGGCTCGATTTGCTGTCGATGACCAGAACGCGACGCCCGGGGTCGCCCGGTGGCAGCAGGCCAAAGCGCGCGTTATCGTCAGTGGTATCAGCCCAAATGATCTCGGTGCCTATGCGTATACGAGAGATCGCGTGATTAAAGGCTAAGCCGGGCAGGTTGTCAAAAGCCTGACTCATACGCGGCACCAGGACAATGTGCGCCTCAACATCGTGCATCTTCAAGGCGCGAATCATCGTGTTGAGAAGGTTGGCCTTGTCCTTGCAATCGCCGTAGTTGTTAGCCAGCACGTTGGCCGCCGCGTGTGGGCGGTGAGAGTTTACGCCCATGGGGATGGCAACGTAGCGCATGCGCGTGACGAAATTGACGAGAGCGATCACGCGTTCACGATCGGACTTGGCGCCTTTGGTAATCTCATGGGCGCGACTGACGATCTCTGGCGTGATCCGGTCTGCGTCCTGAATCAAACGCCAGTACCACCGGGAGAACTCCCGCCAGTCCGCAAATGTGGAGAATAAAAGGGCCGGGTTATTCTCGCTGGGTGACAGATTGTCGCGTTTGTTGGGCGGCATGTTGGCAAACGTCCACCGCCACACTTTTGCGTACCGGGTGCTGACCGTCACGGGATCCGGCTCGGAAACGCCTGCAGGAAGCCGATGGAACATGTAGTGAAAAGCCCCGCGGTTGGGGACGCGAACCTCCACGACCCGTGTGACAATGGGTAACTCGCCGCCGAGGTTGACGTCCATGGAGATTTGCGGCATGGGAAAATCATCCCAGACGATTTCGTACCGAATGTGCAGTACCGCGCCGGGCACGGCGCCGGGAAATGCAATGCGGGGGGACGGCTCGTCGTCGTCCGCGTCCTCGCCGTCGGACATGCGGGATGTGGCGAGGGCGTTGGGGTTGGCCAGGCGGCGCACGACGCCGTTGGGCAGACGGATTTCGGCGTCCAGCACCTTGAAGTCGACGCCGGAATCGCTGGGCAGCGAGAAGTCCGCAGCGCGCATGCCTTCCTCGGTAAGTATCTGGATGAAAGCCTCTTGCGTTTGGCGAAGGGACGGCTTTTCGTCCGCCACGTAGGTGCTGCGGCGCAAAAGGGAGACGGCTCCTGCGTCGGGGTATTTGCGTGGGTCGGCAGGCGTCACTTCCGCCCATGCATCGGAGGGTGGCACGGTAATCCAGCCCGGTGGCTCGGGGTCGGTCGTTGTTGTGCTGGGCGTTAGCGTGCCCCAGTGAGGCTCGTACGTGTCGGCCGCAGGGGGAGGTGGAGCAGCGGTTTCGGAAGTGGTTGGGGTAGAGGCTGTTGCGGATGGCGCCGTGGCCGGGCCTGTGGCGGGGGCATTGGTCGCGGGGGCTGGCACGGGTGCAACGTCGCTCAGCGGCCCGGTAGGGACTGTGGGCTGCCCCGCGGGCCCGGCGCCAGGGCTGGGGGAGGAAGCGGCGTGGGCATTGGGATTTTGCCCGGGGCCGGCGCCGGGTGGGGAGCCGCCGGGCGTATCTTTAGCATCGGTGGCACTCCCTGGCTTAGCTTTTTCCTTATCCGTTGCGGATGTTGGGGATGTGGCGGTGGCGGATTCGCCGGGTTTGGTGGGCGGCTTGGCGGTGGCCAGCGCCTTGGGCTTCTCTGGCGGCAACAGGGCAACGGGGGCGGCTGTGTCCTTCCACAGCGTGGGAGACTCGGTGGAGACGAGGCTCTGGTCGTTAAACCAGTCGGCCGTAGCAATGCCGATGGACGTGGCCCATGCGGCAAAGTCGGCGGAGGGATTGTGCTGCAGATGATCGACCGCAAGGGGGAAGCCGACTGATTCGTCCCGCGCGCCGGCCAGGTCGGACGAAATGATCTCCCGCCCATGTGCCGCAATGTGCCTGGCAAACACGCCGCTGCCGGGAAAGTAAAGCACGAACTGCGCGACCGGTGGGGCGATATCGGAGGTGATGGTGGTGGTGGCGGCGTTCGGCGCAGCGGTATCGGCCCACGCTTTCAGATCGTCGGCGGTGAGGCGCGGGCCGCGCAGATGGTACACGCGATTTTTGCCAAGCATGCCGCCGTGGCCCCACAGGATGAGAAGCAGCGGACGGCCTTTCAGCTTTTCGGCCAGTGCCATAAAGGGGGCGCGGCCGGAAGGGCTTGTCTCGGTAATATCGCGCAGGACGGAGGGAACGGTGACAGACGCGGGTTCGTCCGCCAGGATGTAGATGCGGCGCGGTCGGCTCTCCGGTCGGGTGCAGATATCGAGGAAGCGCGTAATGTTATCCGCAAAAAGCTTCTCGTGGGAGATATCGCCGGGGATGCCCGTGACAAGTACAATGTCGCGCCCGGTAAGGAAGCTGGTGGTTGCGGCCGGCTTTGCGGGGGCGGGGGGCGCTGGCCTGGCGGCCGGCGCGGCTTCTGCCTGCGGCTGGGCTTGCAGGGGCAGGCAAGGGGGGGCGATGCAGAACGTCAGGGCGGCAAGGGCGGCCAGAGCCGACAGGGCGCCAAGCGAAATCGTCCGGGCAAGGCTGGGTATACAGGCAACGGCGCAACGCTTAAGTATTGTAGGGACAATAGGTAGCGAAACGTCTCTCATGCGCGTGCGTGGGGGTGGGCAGTAATCGGCGGCGTGGCCTGGGCGCGTCGGGGCGGTCTTCCCCCTTGGCAAGGAGGAGGGGACGGCGGAGGCGGGCGTTCTCCTAGTATCGCCCGCGCGGGGCCGCGATGCATCCTCTATTTTAGTATCGATAACATTTTGCGGAAAAGCTCTCCCTGCGCCTCCGGCACGCACTCCCAGCACACGGCCTCTGTGCTGGTTACGGCGATTTTGTCGGCGCGAAATTCCTGCAGGGCAAGGTCATGCATCAGCGGGTCGCGGGTGCCGCACGCATCGGCCAGAATAACGACGCGCTTGCCTGCGGCGTGCAGGTCGTAGGCTGTTTGGCGCACACAAATGTGGGTTTCCACCCCGGCAACCAGCACGGTCTGGGGGGTGTCGAAGGACTCGAGGAGAGATGCGGTTGCGGAGAAGACGCTTTTGGTGACTTGCCTGGCCGCAGGGTCGTCAAGCAGCTCCAGCAGCTCCGGTGCGGTGGGGCCCAGCTTGGTGGGCACGTGCACGGAGACGCGTATGGGGATTCCCAGGGCCGCCGCGGCGCGGGCCATCGTGCAGGCGCGGCCCAGTACACGACGGCTGTCGGCAATGGCGGGCATCAGCCGCTCCTGGTAGTCGACAAGGAGCAATGCGGCGTCGTCCACAGGGATGCGCCAGTCGCGCGCGCGTGCGCTGGCGGGCTGAAGTCCAAAGATGGCGCTCATAGCAAGTATGGTTGCGCGATCAGCGGGCAAGGACAAGGCGAAATGTGGGCAACCCGCCGGACAGATTGCACCTGCAACGGCTTAATGCGCTCCTGCAAAGCAGGCTGCGGTATAAGCAAAACCCGGGGCATTACGCCCCGGGCTGCTCTGTGTTGCGCCTTCGACGCTGAGACGGTTGGCGGCCGACGTCTGCTTCAGCCGCTCAGTCCCGTTCCTTTTTGCCGGGACGGCCATCTTGTTGCTGCCCATCTCCTTGCGGCTGGCGGGCTTGCTCAGGAGGGCGCTGCTGGGCCTGTTGCGCGGCCTCCTGGCGGGCGCGTTGCTGGGCTTCGCGCTGGGCATTCTGTGCGGCGTTTTGCTGCTGGCGCTGCTGGGCTTGTTGTGCGACCTCCTGGCGGGCGCGTTCTGATGCTTCCTTGCGGGCTTGATCTCCGGCCTGGCTTCGGGCTTCAGCATCGGCGCGGCGCCTCTCGGCTTCCTGACGGGCGGCGTTGCGACGCGCTTCTTCAGCCGCCTTCTGCTGATCCGGCGTGGGCGCAGTCGGCGCCGGCGAGGGAAGGGCAGCCGGAGTTTCCGCGGCGCGCGAGCCGGGGGGAGTCAGGGCGGGATTCAGCTGGCTTTGGCGGGGTTTGCGCTGGTCACCTTCGTCTCGGCGATTGCGCTGCTCGTCGGTGTCGAGACGGCGGCGTTCTTCGGCGCGCTTGCGGGCTTCTTCCATGGCGGCCTTGCGGCGTTCCTCCTCGGCAAGCTTTGCCTTCGCATCGGCGTCGGCCTGCTGAGTTTTGCGGGCTGCGGCGTCCGCGGCGGATTTATCTAGGCGGGCTTTCTCTTCGGCGCGACGCTTTTCCATCTCGTCCTGGCGTGTGTCGCGGGGGTTGCGGCCGTCTTCTGGAGGAGTGCCGGACGGGCTGGTTTCCGCAGGCGCCGCGGGCGCCGCAGGGGGCGTGGATGCCGGCGCGGCGGGCTGGCCGGGTGTCCCCTCCGCGCGCTTCTGAGCCGGGTCGAAGTTGCCTTCAGGTCTGTCGCCGCTTTGATCGCGACGGTCGTTCCGACGCTCATCCCTGCGGCCATCGCGGTCGAATCCACGGCCTGGATTGACCTTGACGGAGCCGGGCTCCGGCGCCTTGAGCGTGCCGGCTTCGGCGGGAACCGTGGTAGGATCCGCCGGCGCGCTGCCCGGCTCCGGCTTCTGTGGCTGGCTGGGGTCGGATGCGGTCGTTGCGGGCGTTGACGCGATGGGCACGCGGGAGCGCAGAGGGCGGCCGCTCCAGGCGGGGCGGTCGGGCTTGTCCTCGCCGGGGCCGGCGATACGGGCGGTGCGGGAGCGCTCGGGGGCATCGCGGCGTGCGGTTTGCGCCGCGCGCACGGCCTCCTCGGTGGGGGCGGGCGGCCGCACGCGGGACGTAACGGCCAGCGGGCGGGTGATGGTGTCGCCGCGGTTCACGCGAAGGCGGTCCGCAGCAATGGTGCGGGCAACCTCCGGCGGCCGGGCTTTGGCGGCAACCAACGGGTTGACGCGCGGGGCATAGACACTCAGTGTCGTCTCCTGCAGCACGCTGCGGCCGGCGCGGGGCGAGCGCTCCAGGCGCACCGTCAGCACTTTTTCTCGAGAGCGCGCGTTGATTTCCGCGAGGGGCGGGCCGCCGCAGCGCACATAGCCAAAGCGGCGCGCCCGATCGCCGTCGCGGTGGTCGTGATCGCGGCGGCGGTCGCCACGGTTCCACCAGCCGATGTTGGTGACGCGTATGTTTGTGATATTCAGCGTGTTATAAATCACCGTGTAATTGCGGTAACGGGGTAAGTAGTGGCGGCGGTAATCGCGCCCGCCCATGTATTCCACGGGGATGAACGTGTAGCAGGCGGGGCCGATGTCGTAGTTCACATCCACATTACTGTCATAGTGTACCTCGGCATAAACCTGGCTGTCGGGCTCATTGTACTCGGTGCCGTCAAACGTCTCCGGGGGCAGGGGAGCCCAGCCGGCGTAGCCCTCGCCATAGCGCCAGGCCACCCACGCGGGCGCCCAGCGGTAGCCGGGCACCCACACCCAGCCATCGTCCTGCAGGTTAACCCAGCGACCGTAATGGTAGGTGGCCCAGCCCCAGGGCTCGTCGGAGACCCACGTCCAGCCCTCGTCGCTGTCCACCCAGTAGCCGATGGTGTAGGGCGCCCAGTCAGGGTCCTCCACTTTGGGCTGAAAGACATAGCCATAGGCTTCCGTCTCAAACCAGGTTCCGTTTTCGCTCAGTACGTCGTAAAATAACTGAAATGAAACATCGCTTTCAGTGATTTCGCTTTCCTGTTGCGCCCGAGCCACTTGCGGCGCGAGGGGCAACGTCCCCGCTGTCAGGCCGGCAGCGAGGAGGCACATTAATATTTTTTTCATAAGAGAAGAATGGATTGTAGAATTAGGGGAGAGTAGATATTAACCCCATTTACGACCCTATAAGTTAGACGCATAAAGTCCGCTATGCATCGCCGATTTCTCTTACGAACCTAATATTTCATCGAATTTTCTTTGAACAAAACTACGGTATAAGACCAATTATCGGAATAAGCCGGTATATTGGTGGAGGCGATTTTGAGCGAGGGCGGCGTTGAGTCTTCGGTCTTGCATCTTTCAAATGCACTCCCTCAGCCTCGCCTTGCTCTCATCTCAAAATCGCCTCCACTAATGTACCGGTTTATTCCGATAATTGGTCTAACACGTCGCAGCGACAGCTGGACGTGCAGCGCACAAGAAGCAACCCATGGGACGCCGCGAGGACTGTTCGGCGTAACTACTTCGTCTCCAGCACTTTAATGCTGAGCTTGCCCATAAACTGGGTGATGGCGCTGGTGAGATCCAGCATCGACTGGCTGCTGTTAAGTGCGGTGCGGAGCACGGCAATGTGGCCGACGTCGAAGCCATCAAGGGCAGCGTCCATCGGTTGCCAGTCGTCGCCGCCCGGCCTGGTGGGATCGCCGATGTAGGCCTCCGCCCACATGTGAAAGCCGAAGATGCCGGAGGCTTGCGGCGTGGCGTCTTTTTCCTCCTTGCTCGTGTAGTCCCGCGGCAGGTAGCCCAGCCCGACGACGATGCGGGCGGGAAGGCCGGCGGCGCGGGCCAGAGCGGCGCACAGGACGGCGTGCTCCGTGCAGTCGCCGGCTTTGGCGCGGGCGGTGTCGGCGGCGCTGAGGAAGCCGGTGCTGTACGTCTTGTTGGTAATGTAGCTGCGCACAAAACGCTCGATGGCGCGCGTGGCCTTGACGGGGTTGGTTTCGCCCTGCAGGGCACGGGCGCTGAGCTCGCGGATGGCGGGGTTGATTTCGATGTACGGCGCGGCGGCCAGGCAGTCGCGGAGCTCCTGGCTGGTCGTGTCGCTGGGTGCGAACGGAAGCTTCCAGGTGACCGATGCGGAGGCAAAGGTGCGGCGC
The DNA here is from genome assembly GCA_003054695.1 of Verrucomicrobia bacterium LW23. GTDB lineage: Bacteria > Verrucomicrobiota > Verrucomicrobiia > Methylacidiphilales > UBA1321 > LW23. The sequence goes on along the minus strand of QAZA01000050.1, from coordinate 140,893 downwards.
AGCACTTCGATTTCCACCTTGCCTTCGGCGCGCGCGAGGATGCGCTGTTCGGGGCCCTCCAGCACCATGGCGGGGCCCTCCGCCTTGCCGCCGGGCGCGGAGATCTCATAGCGCGCCATCTTCAGCGACTTGAAGTTGGGCAGGCCCGGCGTGACAACGATGTCGTTCTGGCTGTCGCTGTCGGTGGGCGTAAACGGCTTCAGCGTGTCCTCGCGCGTGCAGAGAATGCTCTGGAAAAAGCCGAGCCCGGGGAAATCCGCTTCGGACATGAGGATCTCTCCCTTTTCCGTAATGTAACAGCCAATTTTACCGCGGGGGATGAGCGAGTGCGTCTCGTCCACATGCCACACGGTGTACTCTTTGCCCTGCACCACGGAGGGAGAAGCGACGGGCGACGGGGCCGGGGCGGCGGCGGGTTGAGCGGGCGTCGCGGCGGCGGTACCCTTTGATTCGGCCTTGGCGGCGGGGGCCGGTGTGGAGGAATCGGCAAGGACCTCGCCGGGCGCCTTTTCGGCCGAACCGGCGCTGACGGGGGTGGGGAGCGCGGGGATAGGGGCGATGATCTTCTTGATCTTTCCAACCACTTTATGCTCAATAACATCGGGGAGATCGGGCGATGAGCTTTCAAAGACGGTAACCTTGTAGGTATCGCCCTCTTTATAAGTGCGTGTGCGCTGCAGCTCGTCGTAGGCGCGCGGGCCGATCATCCCCTCCGGGTAGACGTAAGTTTTGCGGATGCCGTTGTTAGTGACGTGCATCTTGTTGCCGACAATCTGCCCCTGGATGACAATCTCCGAGCCGGGCTCCATATCGACGTTGCGGAAGCTGATGACTTTGCCCCTGGCGTCCTCGATAACCTGGAAAGCGCTGGACGATCGGGCGACGTCGCTCTCCCGCAGCACGATGGACTCCGACCAGTAACGGCTGAGATAGAGCGTGCCCTGCGGGGTCTCCCGGGAGTAGATGCGGGCGTGCGTGTGGCCGATGCGCTTGCCGTCCTGGGTGTCGAGCGAATACTCGTCGCGAATCAGCGTATAGCCTTCAGGCTCAATGCGTTCCGACTCGGGCTCCGTCGATCGCACTTCCTTGACCTGGGGCGTGTCCGCCGCCGGCGCGGCTGTGGGATGCCAGAGGCAAAACGCCAACATCAGCAGCGCAGCGGCACAGGTGCGGGCAGGGAAAAACATGGCGAGGGCAAAAGTAGCGGGTTATTGCGGGATAGCCTGGATGACGACCTCGACGCGCCGGTTGCGTTGTTGTTCCTCGCGCGTGAGCGTGGGGCTGACAAGAGGCCGGGATTTGCCGTAACCCGTTACGCTAAAAGTATATACGGGGGAGGAGAGGCTGCTGCGCAGGTAGTTCTCCACCACCTGGGCGCGCTGCTCGGAGAGGCGCTGGTTAAAGCCGTCGCTGCCAAAGGAGTCGGTGTGGCCGCTGATTGTCACCTTCGCGCGTGCGTATTGCGAGATCATCGAGGCGGTTTGCTGCAGCAACGGGTAGGCCTCCTCACGCAACTTGGCGGAGCCGAAATCGAAAAGCACGTCGCTCGGCAGGTAGAGGAGAACCGGCTCCGGCAGCTTCGGGTCGACGACCGGCTTGGGCTCCTTGAGGCTGCGCGAAACGTCCGCAAAGGTCGGCACTTTTTCGCCGGGGTTGGAGGCCGTCGATTTGATGCCCCCGCGACCGCCGGGGTCCGGCGAGGAGGCGGCGCCGGAGCGTTTGGCGAAGGCGTCGGGGGGCGCGACGAATTCGGGGAGGCTGTCCGAGGAGGTGGGGCCGACGGGGAGCCGGGCGATATGGGACTCGATAATCGCATCGTCGCGCGTTGTAAATGCCGTGGATGCAGTGAGTTCCGGCGATACCGCCATGTTGGGATCCGTCGGCGCCGGGATGTCCACCTGCGGGCGGCTGGCCAGCAGCGCGCGGTCGATGGTGCTGCCGTCGGAGTCGAGTTTGGTGTTCTCCTGAATGTCCTGCGCCTGGGGTATAGCGCTTTGCGGGGGGAGGTTGGCCGCCGGCGCCTGCGGGTTGTTGACGGGGCTCGGCTTTTCCTCCACAACTTCCTGGATCTCAAAGGTTTTGCCTTCCATGGACTCCGACTTGGGGAACTGGAGGGAGATGGGAAGCGCGGGCACTTTGATATAGCCCGAGTAGACGGCGATAAAAATGTGGAAGACGACGGAGATGACAAATGCGGCGACTACATATTTGGCAACACCATCTCCCGCAACGGGTTGCGTAACGTAAAACAGCGGCGGCTCCGTCTGGACGGCGGGGGCGCGGGCCGGGACACGGCGTGGTGCGGGGCGGGAGGGCATGGCCGAATGTATAGTGCTAATAAGAACAATACCTGGGCGCGTTCATTCAGCAAGTCGATTCTCGCGATGCGCGCCACTTTTTGTCAGGCGCCCTCCGCCCTGGGGTAGCGCTTTTTCAGGCGGTCCTTCCATGCGGCGGCTTCCTTGGTGTCCCCCAGCTTCTGAAAGGCGTTCACGGCGCCGCGCATGGCTTTGGGGGTGATTTCCGGATCATCGTGCACAAGTGCCAGCGCCTTATAGGCTTTGGCGGCATTGTCGAAGTCGCCGAGCCCAAAAAAGGAGTCTGCCTGAATGAGACGCGCGATGGCGTTGTTGGGGCCGTCAGCGTCGGTGGACATGACGTTCTCAGCCAGCTTTCGAGCCTCCTCGAATTCGCCCGCCGCAAGCTGCGCTTTTGCCAGGCCCAGAACGACTTGCGGCGTTTGCGCGTATTTGGGCTCCAGCGTCTGGTACTTTTCAAAGCTGGCTACGGATGTCTTGAATTGCTTGAGCTTGTATTGCTCCTCCGCCAACGCCAGCCAGGCCTCGTTGCGAAACTGCCCCGGGCTGGGGTGCGCCGCAACGGCGGAGTAGTAGTACGCCGCCGTCTCCGTACGGCCGGCCTTGCGGCTCTCCTGGGCTATCCAGAAATAGAGGGCCGCCTGCAGGGGCGCGGGCGTCGCTTTGCTGTCCTTTGCGGTGCGCGCTTTCGCGGCGGCCTCGTAGGCTTTTACGTTGGCTATCGTCTTCTCTACATCCTTGTTGGTGAAGGAGATAAATGCCAGCATGCTGCTGCTGCCCAGGGCAAACTCGGCCGGATCCCATTCGCGGGCTTTGGTCAGCATGTTTTCCGCTTTCTTATAGTCCTTGGCATCAAAGGCTTCCGCGCCCACGTTAAACGCGGCGATGGCCCGCACGTCGTTGTTGGGGAACTCGGTGAGCAGGTCGTCGAAGACGGGCACGGCCTCTTTGCGCTTGCCCAGGTGGGCCAGAAGCAGGGCGGTTTGTTTCAGCGCCTGCTCGCGCGAGCGCGATTTGGCCGGCGCTTTCTCGACAACCACCTTCCATGCTTCCAGCGCTTCGTCCAGCTTGCGGTCGTTTTGCAGGGAGACAGCCATGCTTTCGCGGGCCTCCAGCGAGAGCTTGCTTTTGGGGAAATCACGCACGAAGGCGCGGAAGGCGTCGGCGGCCTGGGCCCATTTGCTCAGCTTGATGAAGCAGCGGCTCAGCTCAAACGCGATTTTTTCGCGTCCTTCGTCGTCGATACCCGCGGGCGGTTTTGAGGACACTTTTTCCCAGTAGGGCAGCGCTTTTTCAAAGTCGCCCTCCTTGCTATAATACTGGGCCAGAAGCACTTGCACGTCGGCTGTCCAGGGGCTTTCCGGCCAGGCTTCCAGGAACTCCGCGCCTTTGGCGGGGAGCGTTTTGGGTTCCGCATTGATGTGCGCGAGGAGGCGCTGGTAGCCGGCGGTGGGGGCGCTGCGCTCTTTGGGGTAGTCGGCCAGAAAGCGGTCGAAGTACATGATGGCCGCCGCGTATTTTTTGAGCTGGAAGGACGCGTTGGCCACGTTAAAGATGAGGCCCGGCCGGCTTTCGTCCAGAAACTTCTCCTCAAAGCGCTCGGTTGTCGGCCTGGCCAGCTCCAACAGGTCGTCCCACCGGCGGGTAACGACGTAGAGGTTGAGCAGGCGCGAGTTGGCGGCTTTGGTCCAGATGGTGCCCGGGTCGAGCTCCAGGCCGGTGCGGAAGAGGCTTTCGGCGTCCTTATATTGCTTCAGGTCGTAGGCGATGCCGCCGGCCAGCACGGCGCACTGGGCCTGCATGCCTTTGTCCCGCATGGGCAGCTTGATGCACTGGCGCCAGAAGCTCAGCGACAGCTCCAGCTTGCCCTCCTGCTTGGCGGCCTCCGCCAGGGCCATGGCGGACCACGCGGCGTACTCGCTGGGCGGGGTGGCGGTGATGAGCTCGTTGAGCACGGTGCGGCCGTCGTCGAACTTGCCGGTGCGCAGCAGGGAGACGCCGATCATGTAGCGCGCGGGCACCTTCACCGCGGCGTCGCCGCCTTTGAGGGCCGGGGTGAGCGAGGCGATGGCTTTCTCGTACTCCGATGCGCGGAAGTACATGCTGCCCAGGTTGATCTGCGCGGCGGGCACCCAGATGCTGTTGGGGAACTGCTCGATGAGCAGGGTGTAGGAGGCGACGGCGTCGTTGGCCTGCCCGGCTTCCGTAAAGGCCTGGGCGATAAAGAATAACGCTTCGTCGCGTTTGTCGTGCTTCGGGTAGTCGCGCAGAAAGCTGGCGAACTCCTTGATGGCGCCGGGGAACTGCTTGTTGGTATAGAGCATCTTGGCGCGCTCAAAGTGCCCGTCCGCCGGACGCGTGACCTGGATGGTGCCGCCGGGCGAGAACGGGGCGGGCGGCGCGCCTGCCGGGGCCGGGCCGGCCGATTCGGCATCCGCGGGGCCGGCGGGCGTTGCGGCGGGGGCGGCCGGTTGCGCGACGGGCGCGGTAGGGGGCTCGGCTGGCTGCGCTGCGGGATCCGCGGGAGTGGGCGCGGGGCGGCGCACGGGAGAGCGTGGGGCGGCAGGGTGCACACTGGGCGCCGTCTCGCGGCCCTCTATCTCCTGCGCACGCGCGCCCGGCAACGGGGCGCAAAGGGCTGGCGCCGCGACGGCGATGGCCAGGGCAATCGCAAAGATACGTGCGCGTGCCTGGGCGGAAGCTGGGGAGGAGAAGGTGACGGGCGTCGGATTCATGTTGCGGCGGGCGGAGCGGAAGGCCTCGGTAGCGTCGTGGCGTTTGCGGGCCTACATATTATAGCAGGTTTGCTTCTGTTGACGACAGGTTATGCGCGGGGCGTTATCTTTTTGTTCCCCCGCACAAACGCCGGGCATCCGCGTCAGCTTAACTTCACGCTTTTGTGACGTATTCCCTGCGCGCCCACCATTGATTTCGCAGCGCGCACAGAGTATCTTGCGCGCGATGAACGCCTTTGCCAAAAAAACAGCTCTTGTCACCGGCGCTTCCGCCGGTCTTGGTGTCGAATTTGCCAGGCAACTGGCCCCGCACGTCAGCACGCTTATCCTTACCGCCCGCCGGTGGGACAAGCTGGACGCGCTGAAGAAAGAGCTGGAGGCAAAGCACGCGGGGCTTGTCGTGCACCACTACGCGGGAGATCTCTCGCTGGCCGACACGCCCGAGGCGCTGGTGCGGTGGACGGGCGAGATGGGGCTGAAGGTGGATGTGCTGATTAACAACGCCGGGTTTGGAGACTACGGCCCGTTCGAGTCCAGCGACTGGACGAAAGTGCGTAACATGATCAGCGTGAACGTGATGGCGCTGACGGAGCTGACACACCGCATCCTGCCCGGCATGGTGGAGCGCGGGTCCGGCACTATCATTAACGTCGCTTCTATCGCCGGGCTAATTGCCATGCCCGATTTTGCCGTGTACGCGGCCACCAAGGCCTATGTATGCAGCTTTAGCGATGCGCTGTGCAACGAGCTGGCCGGCACGGGCGTGACAGTAACGGCGCTGTGTCCCGGCCCGGTGCCCACGGAGTTTGGCGATGTGGCGGCGCGGCCCCACTCCAGCCGCATTTTCCAGCCGCCGGCGTTCTTCAAAGTTACGCCGGAGAAGGCGGTTAAGGATGCCTTATGCGGTGCCACGCGTGGCAGCGCGCGGGTCATCCCGGGGTGGGTGGTAAAGGTGCCGATGCTGGGCATGGAAGTGATTCCGCCCTTTGTTTTGCGCAATGTTTCGGGCCTGATGAAGGCACTGATTCAGGGCAAAAATCCGAAAAAGGCGGCGGAGAATGAGCCGGTTGCGCTATAGAAGGTGCGATTTTTGCGATATCTCACGCATGTGAAAAGTTGGATGTACGTATAAACGTAACCAACACGTCACCAATTCGTTGGAAAGATGCAATACACTTGGATACCGGACTGAGCGCTATTAGATTATCTAATGCAAAGGAAATGCATCGATCACATTTGCCTTTATCGCAAATCAGGAGTTGCGAAACTGCCATAGTTCAGACATCCTTTGCCGGTGAAGTTTAAGACGTTTCTCCTCTTTGGTGCACCAGGCAGCGGCAAAGGTACGCAGGGCAAAATCATGGGCGCAATCCCCGGGTTTTACCACTGCGCGTGCGGTGACGTGTTTCGCGCGCTTGACCTCAGCAGCCCGCTGGGCAAGTCCTTTCTCGATTACTCCAGCCGCGGCGTCCTCGTGCCCGACGACCTGACCATTTCGCTCTGGTCCCACCAGATCGAAGCGATGGTCACCACGGGGCGATTCAACCCGGCCACGGACCACCTGGTGCTCGATGGCATCCCGCGCAACGTCAACCAGGCGCGCCTGCTGGCCGACCGCCTGGACGTGCGCCGCGTCTTCCACCTCTCCTGCCCCAACCGCGAAAAGCTGGTGGAACGCCTGAAGCGCCGCGCGCTTAAGGATAACCGGCTGGATGATGCTAATGAAGAAGTCATCCGCTGCCGACTGGAGACGTATGCCTGTGAATCCAAACCCGTCCTGGAGTATTACGGGGAGGATCAGGTCCTCAATATCGACTCCACCCAGCTTCCGCACCACATTACTCGCCTTATTTTGCAGTATGTGGATGAGGGGGTGCCCGCGTTTATTTAAGCCTGGCGGCCCTGTCGGTTTCGCCGCCGGTTGCCGCGCGCCCAAACGTGTCGCAGTGACGGCGACAATTATTTTGACGCGGTATATAGCAATCGCAGGGACCCTTTTTAGGTGGATTTTCTATCGGCAAGCGTGTAGGATTTTCACTCGTAACGCCACAGGTTGGGCGTGCACACTGCCGATCCACGCTTCACGGCTCGGCCGCACCTGGCACACATGTGCCTAATATCTCCGGGGACAACTATGTTATACTACGACGACGGTGTTACGGAGGTTAAACTAGGCGATCGCGTCGTCGTCCAGCGCTTCTTTTTCCTCAGATATAGCGGCATCGTCTGGTACCTGCCCGGCTACTCCGAGGCGCACCCCGAGATGGTGGTGGAGGGCATGGAGCTGTGGGCCGTGCAAACCAACGGCAGCAACCTCTTCGTCTTTCCCTTCGACGGAGAGGAGCGCGCCCCCTCCAACGTCATCTTTGTCAGCCGCGGCTCCACCGAAGGCATCGGTTTTGCGCCGGTCGAAAGCCTTATTATGCCCGGCTCCGAGCCCACTCCCGCGCCGGTCGAGAATCAAGGAGCCGAGGATCGCGCCGACTCCGAGGCTGAAGCGGAAGCCAACTCCGAACCCTCGCCGACAGAGTACCCGGACGCTGAAGCCGAGGCCGCAGCAGTCGCGGCAGAAGCCGTGCCCGAACCGGAACCGGCCTACGCGGCCACCGCCCCGGAGTCGCCCGCCCCGCCGGAGGAAACCGCCCCCGCGCCAGAAAGCGAGCGAAGCCCCTGAGAGCGGGATCGCCGGCATTTTGTCCTTTGGCTTCGCGGCCATTTTTGGCAACGTGCCGGGGTTCATGGCTAATCTGCTCACTATCCTCAAGGGGATGGCGATTACCGCCGGCGCGGTGTTTGGCGGGATTGCCCTGGCGTGGTCGGGCGGCGCTTTGTATTACGACCTGCCGGCATCGGCGGGCGTCCGCACTGCCGTGGCGTTGCTGTGGGTGGCAGGTTGCCCGGCGGTGCTCATCTGCCGGCGCCTGGATTGGCGTGCGCTGGCGGGGGCAGGGGCGGTATTTGCGGCTATACTGGGCTGGTGGCTGACGTTGACGCCGTCCCAGGACAGGGACTGGAAGCCGGAGATGTCGCAGCCGGCGTGGGCGGAGGTGGAGGGCGACACGGTAAGGGTGTACAATGTGCGCAACAACCATTTCCGAACCGCGGACGACTTTGATTTGCGCTACGAGACGCGTACCTACTCGCTCTCCCAGCTTCGCGGGCTGGATGTCATCCAGACGTACTGGGGGGCCGAGTACATGGCGCATCCGCTGCTGAGCTTTGATTTTGGCCCGCAGGGGCGCCTTGTGTTCAGCATCGAGGCCCGGTACGAGAAGGGCGAGGCGTACGACCCGATCGGCGGCCTGTACCGGCGGTTTGAGCTGATGATCGTGACCGCGGACGAGCGGGACGTGATTCGCCTGCGCACCAACATCCGCCCGGGCGAGGACTGCTATCTCTATAGCCTTAAGCTGCCGCCGGAGATGATCCGCCGCCGGTTTCTGGACTACATGGCGGCCCTTAACCGCCTGCGGGAGCGACCCGAGTGGTACAACTCCCTCACTCAAAACTGCACCACCAGCATCCGCGGCTTGATTAATCCCGACGAGCGTGCCGCCTGGGACTGGCGGATGCTGGCCAACGGCTATATCGACCGCATGTTCTATGAGCGCGGCATCCTCGATACCTCCCTGCCGTTTGATGAGCTGAAAAAGCGTGCGTACATCAACGCGCGGGGCAAAGCGGCGGGCGATTCCCCCGACTACTCGGAGCAGATCCGCAGGCAGAGCGGAGATCCTGGAATGCGGTAGGGGGCGATGATGATGACGTACGGGCGGTGCGTTTCGTACCAGGGGCGCCCCAGAATGCGGCCAAAGGCTATCGCGCTTAAGCAGTTCCACTCGCCGTCCTGCACAAGAAGGAGCGTTTGCTTAACGTGCCTTTCGAAAAGCGCTTGGATTCGGATTTCATAAAGAAAGATCTTGTTCAGCTTCCCGGCGAGGAAGTAACAATGTTTACCGTGGACGAGTGGGAAGGCTGTCACGCTACACCTGGGGGGATACGTTGTGCGAGCATCCCCGCCGGGTTTAGCCGGCTGGCGCGACCTCGGTGCCACAATGCGAAACAGGCGCGGTGAAAGGGCGGTGAAAGCGCGTGGCTTCTTCTTGTGGGCGACAGAGGTGCGCCGATTCTCATTCCCAACCAACCAACAGCCATCAGGACAGGACGACCAGGCCATCCATGCATCCGTTTCCAAACTGCTCCATGTCGAAGATTGCATTTTTGGAAGATGACAGCGTTACTGTCGTCCACTGCAATCCGCAGGAGCAAACCCTGCTCGACGCCTCTCTTGCCGCAGGCCTGCATCATTTTCACGCCTGTGCCGGGCAGGCGCGGTGCTCCACGTGCCGGGTGCTGGTCGTCGAGGGCCTGGACTCCTTTGGACCGCGCACCCCGATGGAGGCCGCGCTTGCCGCGCACTACCCCTGGGCGGACAACGTGCGTCTGGCGTGCCAAAGCCGGCCAGCCGGCCCCGCCACGGTGCGCCGGCTGGTTCAGGACACCCTGGTAGCAAACCTCGCGCTGGGCCCCAACAGCGGGCAGCCGGTTGCGGAGGAGCGGCGGCTGGGGCTGCTCTTTTGCGATATCAGCAACTTTACCGCCATTACGCAGGGCCACCTGGCGTACGATGTGGTGCACTCGCTCAACCGCTTTTTCAAGCTGCTGGGGGATCCCATCCTCGCCAACCACGGTACTATCGACAAATACCTGGGCGACGGCATGTTTGCCCTGTTTGGGCTGGATAACCCCACGCACGACGAATGCGCCCGCCGCATTGTGCGGGCCGCCCTGCGGATGGTCTCCGCCGCGCAGGCGCTGAACGAGAACCTGCAAAACCAGTTCGGCTTTTCGTTTGAGCCGCGGATTGGCATCCACTACGGGCCGGTTCTCGTGGGTCATCAGGGGCATCCCTCCAGGATGAGCTTTACGGTGATCGGCGACGCCGTGAACACGGCCAGCAGAATCGAGGCCTCCAACAAGATCTACGGCACCCGGCTGCTCGCCTCGGAGGACCTTGTCGCGCCGATCCTGCCCTCCCTGGAGATCGGTCGCACGCTGGAGACGGAGCTTCGCGGTCGCAGCGGAAGCGTTCGCATGTACGAGATCCTGGGCTATCTGGACAGCGACCCGCTTTATCTCGTCCAGTCCACCTTTGAGCTGCTGGCCCCGAAGGCGGACGCCTTTGCCATCGACTTTTACGAGCACATGTTTGCCCTGAAGCCGGAGCTGGAGCCCCTCTTTGTGCGCGTGGAGATGAAAACGATGCGCATTATGCTGGTGCGCATGATCGCCCTTACCGTGCAGGGCCTGCACAACCTCCCCAGCATCACGCCGGAGCTGCGCATGCTGGGCCAGCGCCACGCGGGCTACGGCGTACGCGAGGAGCACTTTGACTACGCCGAGGCCGCCCTGCTCCACGCGCTTGCCCTGCACCTGGGCGAGGCCTTTATCCCCCGCGTCAGGGAAAGCTGGTGCGAAGTCTTCGCCATCATCCGGCGCTCCATGCTCGCCGGCTTTGCACAGGGCGCTGAAAACGCGATGCCGCATTAGGAGCGGTTTACGTACAGGTGTAATCATTAAGACAGAGGATTCGAATGAGAATCCAAAGCTTGCCAACAGGCCTGCTTTGACGATTGATCCATTCCCCCGTTGCGACCGTTGCGTGAAAATCCGTCGGGACTTTGCCCGGCTACAGGCGCGAAAGCCTAAAGCCCAGGGCGTAAGCCATGGAAAGAGTCTTCAGGCTTTCGCGCCTGTGGCGCTTCCGATTGTGTCATGCTGTTTTAATACGTTTTTAATACTTACGGCGGACCTTTTAATTAGCGGAGGGTGGGGTGTTGCCGAATAATGTGGGGAGTGACATTTCCTGTCATTACCAACCTTATATGTTCGACGCTATCTTCCTTGCTGTTATCCTTGGATTCTTTGCTTTCAGTGGGTTTTACGTTCAATTCTGCGATAGAATTTAACCTTATTCTATTACCCATACTATGGAGACTTTGGTTGTAGGTGGCATCTCCCTGATGCTGGTGATTTATCTTTTCGCAGCCATGATATGGCCGGAGAAGTTTTAGCTTTTATCCGGATACTGCAATGAGCAACGTTGACTGGTTTTCCTTCGCGTTATATGTGGGCCTCGTGGCTCTGATTACCCGGCCGCTGGGCCTCTACCTCGTCCAGGTGCTGGATGCCAATGGCAAGACGTTTCTGGATCCCGTGGTGCGGCCTTTGGAGCTTCTTACCTATCGACTGATGGGTGTGGATCATAATGAAGAGTACGACTGGAAGAGGTATACGATGGCCATGCTGCTGGTGAGCGCTGTTTCGTGTGTATTTACGTACGCTATATTGCGCCTGCAGCATGTATTACCGCTTAACCCGCAGGGCCTTCCTGCGCTTGGCGAGGCTTTGGCATTTAACACGGCTGTCAGCTTTACCACCAATACCAATTGGCAAAGCTATGTTGGTGAATCCACCATGTCGTATTTCTCTCAGATGGTGGCATTAACCCTGCAGAACTTCATGTCGGCGGCGGTGGGCATTGCCATTGCGGCTGCGCTGGTGCGCGGCATCGCGTGGCAATCCGGCGAGGCGCTGGGTAACTTCTGGGTGGACCTGGTGCGTATCGCTTACTATCTGCTACTGCCTGTGTGCGTGGTGTTTGCGGTGTTTCTTGTGTCGCAGGGCGTGCCCCAGAATTTCCGCCCTTACGACACGGCCAGACTCGTGGAGCCCATCCGCCTTGCGGACGGCACGAGTGTGGAGACGCAGTCGATCGCCCAGGGCCCGGTGGCGTCGCAAGTGGCGATCAAGATGCTGGGCACCAATGGCGGCGGCTTCTATAACACCAACGCGGCGCATCCGTATGAGAATCCCACGCCGCTCTCCAACTTTGTGCAGATGCTCTCCATCTTTGCCATTGGCAGCGCTCTGACGTATTACCTGGGCCGGATCACCCGCAACCCCGGTCACGGCTGGGCGGTGTGGGCGGCCATGATGGTGATGTTTGTCGCGGCCGTCGTCGTCTGCGGGGCGGCGGAATCGCGCGGCAATCCCTTGCACCAGGCGCTGGGGCTGGCGGTGGCGGACGGCAACATGGAGGGCAAGGAAGTGCGCTTTGGGATCTTTGCGTCCTCGCTGTTTGCGGTCATTACCACCAGTGCGTCGTGCGGGGCGGTCAATGCCATGCACGATTCCTTTACGGCACTGGGCGGCCTCGTCCCGCTCTTTATGATCGAGCTGGGCGAAGTGGTGATTGGCGGCGTGGGCGCAGGCCTGTACGGCATGCTGGTCTTCGTCATCCTGGCGGTGTTTATCGCCGGCCTCATGGTGGGCCGCACGCCGGAGTACCTGGGCAAGAAGATAGGGGCGTACGACGTGAAGATGGCGATGCTTTCGCTGCTGGTGCTGTGCGGGTCCATCCTGGGCTTTACGGCCTGGGCAAGCGCCAGCGAGTGGGGCACCGCCGGGCTCAACAACAGCGGCCCGCACGGCTTTAGCGAGATGCTCTACGCCTACAGCTCCGCCACGGGCAACAACGGCAGCGCGTTTGCGGGGCTTACGGCCACGCCGGCTAACGGCGATATCCGCTACAACCTTACGCTGGGCCTTGCGATGCTTATCGGCCGCTTCCTGATGATTGTGCCAATCCTGGCCCTGGCGGGATCGCTGGTGCGCAAGAAAGTGGCGCCACCCAGCCCCGGCACCTTCCCTGTCTCAGGCGCTACCTTTGTGGTGCTGCTGGTGGGATGCGTCCTGCTGGTGGGGGCGCTGAACTTCCTGCCCGCGCTGGCCCTCGGCCCGATCGTCGAGCACTTCCTTAACCTGCAGGGCCGGATGTACTGAGCGCTACTGGCTCTCACTCTCTTCTCGCCTTTTCCGCAGCGCATTCAACCTTGTTCCTGCTTCTCCCTATGTCTCATCAATCCCCGTCTCTTTTCGACTGGACTATTATGGGGCCGGCCATTGTCGATTCCTTTCGCAAGCTGGACCCTCGGATCATGTTCCGCAATCCCGTCATGTTTGTCACGCTGGTCGGCGCGGTGCTCACCACCGTCAGCATCTTCACCTCCTCGCCCGGGCCGGCCGGGCAGGGCTTTGTGATCCAGCTGGCCATATGGCTGTGGTTTACCGTGCTGTTTGCCAACTTTGCGGAGGCGATGGCCGAGGGCCGCGGCAAGGCGCAGGCGGACAGCCTTCGCAAGGCGCGCCGCGACACCATGGCACGCCGCATCCACAATGGCGTGGAAACCCTGGTGGCCGCATCGCAGCTGGACAAGGACGACCTGGTCGTGTGCGAGGCCGGCGATGTCATCCCGTCGGACGGCGAGGTGATCGACGGTATCGCCAGCGTGGACGAAGCCGCGATTACAGGCGAGTCCGCGCCGGTCATCCGCGAAAGCGGCGGTGATCGCAGCGCCGTGACGGGTGGCACCAAAGTCATCAGCGATCGCATCGTCATCCGCATCACCGCGGAAAAAGGCAACACGTTCCTGGATCGCATGATCTCCATGGTGGAGGGCGCTCGCCGGCAAAAGACGCCGAACGAGATTGCGCTGACGATTCTGCTCTCCGCCCTCACGCTGATCTTCCTGCTGGTTGCCGTTACGCTTAAGCCGTTTGGCGCCTACGCGGGTGTGGATTTCTCCATCCCTGTGCTGATTGCCCTGCTGGTGTGCCTTATCCCCACCACCATTGGCGGCCTGCTTAGCGCTATTGGCATCAGCGGCATCGACCGGCTGATCCGCCGCAATGTTATGGCCACCAGCGGCCGCGCCGTGGAGGCTGCGGGCGACGTGGACGTACTGCTGCTCGACAAGACCGGCACCATCACCATCGGCAACCGTATGGCCAGCGCCTTTACCCCCGCGCCCGGCGTTACGGAGCACCAATTGGCCGATGCCGCCCAACTGGCCTCGCTGGCGGACGAAACGCCGGAGGGCCGCAGCATTGTGGTGCTTGCCAAGGAGAAGTTCAACATCCGTGCCCGGGAGCTTGCCGAGCCCCACGCCGTGTTCGTCCCCTTTACGGCGCAAACGCGCATGAGCGGCGTGGACTTTTTGGCCGAGGACGGCAGCGCCGGCAAGGGCGGCGGCGCTCCGGCGGCCACGACCGTCCGCAGCATCCGCAAAGGCGCTGCGGACTCCGTGAAGGCTTACGTGCAGTCCAATGGCGGCGAATTCCCCGACGAAGTAAGCAAGGCCGTCGAAGCGGCCTCCCGCGCCGGGCGCACGCCGCTGGTGGTGGCCGAGCGCCGGCGCGTGCTTGGCGTGGTGGAGCTGAAGGACGTGGTAAAAGGCGGCATCAAGGAGCGGTTTGCGCAGCTGCGCAAGATGGGCATCCGCACCGTGATGATTACCGGCGATAACCCGCTGACCGCCGCAGCCATAGCCGCCGAGGCCGGCGTCGATGACTTTATGGCCCAGGCCACGCCCGAGGACAAGCTGCGCCGCATCCGCCTGGAGCAGGCCGAAGGCCACCTGGTGGCGATGACCGGCGATGGCACCAACGACGCCCCCGCTCTGGCCCAGGCCGACGTGGGTGTGGCGATGAACACCGGCACCCAGGCGGCCCGCGAGGCGGGCAATATGGTGGATCTCGACAGCAATCCCACCAAGCTCATCGAGATAGTGGAGATAGGCAAGCAGCTGCTGATGACGCGCGGCTCGCTCACGACGTTCAGCATCGCCAACGACGTGGCGAAGTACTTTGCGATTATCCCCGCCTTGCTGATGGCGACGTTCCCGGCCATTGTGCCGCTGAACGTGATGCACCTGGCGTCGCCGCAAAGCGCCATCCTCAGCGCCGTCATCTTCAACGCGCTGATCATCATCGCGTTGATTCCCCTGGCGTTGCGCGGTGTGCAGTACCGGCCGCTGGGTGCCGTGGCGGTGCTGCAGCGCAATCTGCTGATCTTCGGCCTTGGCGGCCTGATCCTGCCGTTCCTCGGCATCAAGGCAATCGACATGGCCATTGTGGCGCTGGGGCTGGTGTAACGCGCGCTTCCTTGTACTTACCTGATTTCCGGAACTTCCCTGATTCCCGAACGGACCTCTCACATCGAAATCCGACATCTGACTTCCTATGAAAACGCTACTCCTCCAAACCCGTGCCGCGCTGGCCGTTACGTTTGTCTTTGCCGTACTGCTGTGCGGCGTGTACCCCCTGGCAATATGGGCGATTGGCCAGGCCGTGTTTGCGGACAAGGCCAATGGCAGCCTTATCGTCGACAAGTCCGGGACGATCCGCGGTTCCTCCCTCCTGGGGCAGAACTTCTCCGGCGAGCAATACTTTCACCCCCGCCCCAGCGCCGCCGGTGCCAGCGGGTACGATGCCGCCGGCTCCGGCGGCTCCAACCTCGGCCCCACGTCGCAAAAGCTGGCGGATCAGATCCGCGATCGCGTGGCGGCGTACCGCAAAGCCAACGGCCTGGCCGCCGACGCGCGGATTCCCGCCGACGCCGTGACGGCCTCCGGCAGCGGCCTGGATCCTCACATCAGCATGGCCAATGCGGAGCTGCAGGCGCCGCGCGTGGCCCGCGCCCGCAACCTCACTGAGGATCAGGTGAGGGGACTCATCAGCGCCAACACCGACGACGGCACGTTGTTCGGCGTGCTCGGCCGGCCGGGCGTGAACGTTCTGAAGCTGAATATGGCGCTGGATGGATTACTGTAAGACTGGTTAACTCCCCCAGTCCGTCCAAGGCCCGTTGATGAACCACGATCCCCTGCGTCCCGATCCCGATGCGTTGCTGGCCGATTTGCTGCGGGCCGATGCGCAGAAGCGGCCGGGCCGGCTGTTCATCTTCCTGGGCATGTGCCCGGGCGTCGGCAAGACGTACACGATGCTGAGGGCCGCCCGCCAGCGGCAGCTGGAAGGCGTGGACGTGCTGGTGGGCATTGTGGAGACGCACGGGCGCAGGGAGACGGCCGAGCTTCTGGAGGGCCTGCCGTTTCTGCCTCTGCGCTCCATGGAGCACCGCGGCCACAATCTCCGCGAGTTCGACATCGACGCCGCCCTGGCCCGCAAGCCGCAGCTGGTGCTTGTCGACGAGCTGGCGCACAGCAACGTGCCCGGCTCGCGCCACGCCCGGCGGTATCAGGATGTGCTGGAGCTTATCGGCGCCGGCATCGATGTCTACACCACGCTCAACGTCCAGCATATTGAGAGCCAGGTCGATACCGTGCGGCAGATCACCGGCGTTACCGTCAGCGAAACCGTGCCGGATTCCATCCTGGACCGCGCCCATGAGATTGAGCTGGTGGACCTGAGCGTGGACAAGCTGCTGGCGCGGCTCGCCTCCGGCAAAGTGTACATGGGCGAGCGCGCGGAGCTTGCGGCCACGGGCTTCTTCAAGGAGGCCAACCTTACCGCCCTGCGCGAGATGGCGCTGCGCTTTACCGCCGAGCATGTCGATCGCGACCTGGAGGAAATCCGCCGGGCTCGGCGCATTAGCACCCCGTGGCGCACCAACGCCCGGCTGCTGGTGGGAGTGGGCCCCAGCCCCTACGCGGAGAGCCTCATCCGCTGGACGCGCCGTTCGGCGATGCGCCTCTCCTGCCAGTGGCTGGTTGTGTGGGTGGAGGGCTCCCGGCCTCTGGCCCGTGCGGATCAGGAGCGCCTGGCGCGCTCGCTGAACCTGGCCCGCAAGCTGGGGGGGGAAGTCGTCTCCGTTACCGGCGACAATGTAGGCAAGGCGCTGTTGGAGGTGGCGCAGGAGCGCAACGTTACGCAGATTGTGGTGGGCAAACCCAACCGGCGCTCGCTGCTGCGCGATTTGCTGACCGATTACGTGGTGGCCCACAGCGGCGATATCGACGTGTGCATGGTGCGCCCCATACTGGCCAACTCGCGCCTGGCAAGAACCTTCCGCAAGCCGGAGGCGGGGGAGGCGCCGCACCAGGCGCGGGAGTATGGCTGGACGCTGGGCATCTCCGCCGCGATAGCCGCCGTGGGCTGCGCGGTGTTTGCGGAGGCGGGCTATGTCTTTGTGGGGCTGATGTTTCTGCTGGGCATTGTCTTTGCCTCCATGCGTTTTGGCCGCGGGCCTGTCCTGGTGATGGCCACGGTAAGCGCCTTGATGTGGGATTTCCTTTTTATCGAGCCCTACTTTACGTTTCACATCCACAAGTGGCAGGACGTCATCATGTTCGGCATGTTCTTTGTGGTGGCGATGTGCATGGGCCACCTCACCACCCGCCTGCGCGAGCGCGAGCAGGCGGAGATCCGCCGGCAAAAGCAAACAGCCGCACTGCTGCGCGTTACCCAGAGCGCCGCGCTGGCGACCGATCCCGAGGCCGGGCTCCGGGAGGCGCTCAGCACCATCAACGAGCTGCACCGCGCGGAGACCGCCCTCTTTATCCGCACCAGCAATACCGATCGCTCGCTCTCCCCAACGCCCCACGGCGCCGGCACGTTTGCGCCCTCGGCCAGGGAGTGGGGGGTGATCCACTGGGTGTACGAGCACCGGCAGGCGGCGGGGCGCTTTACCGACACGCTGCCGGAGTCCCAGGCCACGTGGTTTCCGCTGCAAACTTCCACGGCGGTTATCGGCGTGCTGGGGCTGCACCTGGAGGAGGACGCGGTGCTGGATTTCTCGTCGCGCGTCTCCGTGGAGGCATGCGCGCTGCAACTGGCGCTGGTTCTGGAGAAAGAGCAAATGGTGGAGGCGGCTACGCGCGCGCACCTGCTCCACCAGTCCGAGCGCCTGCAACGGACCCTGCTCGACAGCGTCTCGCACGAGCTGAAAACGCCGCTTACCGTCATCCAGGCCTCCGTGGAGGGGCTGGCCTCCTGCCCGCGCGCCGCGGAGAGCCCGCAGGCCGAGTATCTTCAGGAGCTCAACACCGCCTCCATGCGCCTCCAGCGCGTCGTCAATAACCTGCTGGAGATGACGCGGATCGAAGCCAGCGTGGTAAAGCCCGCGCAGGAGTGGTGCCTGCTGGGCGACGTGCTGCAGGAGGCCGTGAATATTGCCACCACGGGCGATGTGCGCAGGCGCCACCCGGTCCGCATCGACGTGCCGGCGGAGCTCCCGGCAGTGCAGGTGGACTCGCACCTGCTGGCGCAGGCGGTGGCCAACGTGGTGCACAATGCGTCCGTCTACACCCCGGATGGCACGCCCATCGAGATATCCGCCCGGCTGCCCGGCGGGGGAGGGGGCGCAGCTGCCGACTCAAAGCTGGTTATCACCATTGCGGACGGCGGTCCCGGTATCAGGCCGGGCGATGAGGACAAGATCTTCGAGAAGTTTTACCGCGCCGAGGGTTCCCCCGCGGGCGGCACCGGCCTGGGCCTCTCCATCGCACGGGGTCTGCTCCGTGCGCAGGGCGGGGACATCACCGCCGGGGCGCGGCGGGATGGCAAGGCCGGCGCCGAGTTTGTCATTACGTTGCAGGTGAGCCTGCTGGCGGAGGAAGAGGGCAAACCGGTGCGCGCGGGCTGATGGGTCCTTCCCGTTTTCGCACAGACTTGCTAGAACTTGCGCCGACAGGTATGAGCACCCCCCCACGCGCGCTGATTATCGACGACGAAGTGCAACTGCGGCGCCTGCTGCGGCTTGCGCTGGAGACGCGCGGTTACGAGGTGCACGAGGCCGACAACGGCGCGCGCGGCCTCAGCGAGGCCGTGTTTCGCAAACCCGACGTCATACTGCTGGACCTGGGCCTGCCCGACATGGACGGCCGGCAAGTGCTGCTGCGGCTGCGCGAGTGGACCGAAACGCCCGTCCTTATCCTCTCCGTGCGCGATCAGGAAGACGTGAAGGTGGCCGCGCTGGAGAGCGGCGCCGATGACTACGTCACCAAACCCTTCTCCACCGCCGAGCTTCTGGCGCGCCTCACCGTCATTCAGCGCCGCGCCAAACCGGCCGAGACGCCCGTGCTGCACGCCGGCAGGCTGAGCCTGGACCTCTCCCAGCGCGAAGTGTTGCTGAGCGGCGAACCGTTGCGGCTGACGCCCATTGAGTACAGCCTGCTTCGCCTCTTTATGCAAAACAGCGGTAAGATCATCACCCAAAAGCAGGTGCTTACCACCGTGTGGGGCCCCAACGCCGCCGACCAGGCGCAATACCTCCGCGTCTACGTCACCCACCTGCGCAAAAAGATAGCCGACTCCGGCGTGGAGATCCGCAACGAGCCTGGCATCGGCTACCGCCTCCAGGTGCGCGCCGAGTAGTGAGCTCAGGCGGCCCCACGGATGCCGGCCAGAGACAGGAAGCCGGCCTTCAGGATCGCCATGTCGGAATCCACGGCAATCTTTGTAAAGCCGCGCTGAAGCAGCGCGTCCGTTTCGGTTCGATCGCGTACGAGAATGCCCGCATGCTTTGCGTTGGTACGGGCCGCGGCGATAACGCGCTCCAGCGCAGCATCATACGAGGGCGCGCCGGGCGTGCAGCCGAGGCTGAGGCGCAGGTCCGCCGGCCCGACGAAGAGGATGTCGACGCCGGCAGTCGCGGCAATGGCATCCACGTTGGCAACGCCCTTTGCGCTTTCTATCTGTGCAAGCAGCGGCGGCTGCGAGGCAGGCGCGGTGTCCGGAGCGCGCAGGCCGAACCCAAAGGCGCGCACGGAGCGGGAGAGGCCGCGATCCCCGTGCGGCGGATAGCGCATGGCGCGCACCAGGGCTTCCGCCTCGGCCGCCGAATCCACGTGCGGCACCATAACGGCGTCGGCGCCCCGGTCCAGCACGCGGCCGATAAGGCCGGGCTCATGCGTGGGCACGCGAACCACGGCCGCCGGGCCGCGGATGGCGCGCAGGTGCGGCAGGATGTCCGCCTCGCCCAGGTTGCCGTGCTCCATGTCCAGCAGCAGCCAATCCAGCCCGCACAGGGAGGCGAGCTCCGCCACCACCGGCGAGCCGGAGGAGAGCCACGTGCCCAGGCAGGGCTCCTGCGACCGCATTTTGTGCAGCGCGCTTGTGTTGGTGCTCATGCTCGTACTCGTGCTCATAGCCCCGCTTCGTCGCTAAAGCTCTTGCCGTCCCGCAGACAGGTGTACGCCGCCATCAGGCGCTGCCTGGTAAATGCGCGAAAAGCGGGGCCGTCCTGGCCGGAGTCCATCAGGAACGCGCCGCAGGAGGCAGGGGCAAAGTAGCCCGCGCCGCAGCGAATCACCGCCTTCACGACCATGTTGCGCAGCAGATGCAGCCAGTAGCGTGGCGAGAAGTCCACGGGCAATGGACGGCGCGACGCGTAGCCCTCCACCACAGCCTGGGCGACGGCAGGCGGATAAAAGCAGGCGGGCAGCGACACATCGTCCGTGGGATCACCCGCAATCGCATCGTCCCAGTCGATAAACGCGCGGATGCCGTCCTCCGTGCCAAGGATGTTCCACAGCGCCAGATCCTTATGTACCAGGTATCCGCCGCCGCTGGCGCCGTAGCCCAACTCCAGAAGCTTCGCGTGCTCGGTAATCACCCCGCGGATCGCCCGCGCTTCGTGGTGCGAGAGAAATCCCTCCTCCGCCAGCAGCGCGAGATGGCGATCCAGATGCAGCGTAAAGTACGCCGCGTAGGACGAATGATAGCCGGTCAGCCGCCCGCCGCTGGCCTCCGTTTTCTCTGGATCAAACGGACCGAACCCCGCGACCGGCACGCTCTGCCACAGCGCAACGTTACGGCCGATCTCCCGGGCGGTGCGTTCCAGCTGCAGCCGCCCCGTGCGGCGCAGCGCATTCAGGTCCGGGCACGCCAGATACTCGATGACCTGCACGGCAAACGGAACGCGGCGGCGCGATGCATCCGTAAAGATGACGCCCGGCACCGGCACGCCGCACGCGCGCACCTCCTCCAGCACGCGGGATTCCACAGCGAGATGGCCGTCGCCCTCCGGGCCGTCCTCCACGCGGACAAAGGCGGTGCCCCCGGCGTAGTCCAGCAGAAACGTCCGGTGGTTGCCCTTGCCGCCGCCGGGGCGCAGGTTAACGGCGCGATCTCCCAACGCGTTGACAAGCAGCGGCTTAAGCGCAGCCGCAATCGCCGCGTCGGGATCGGCCCCGGGCGTGCCCGGTGACGGCTTGCGCACGCCGTGCAGCGCCGCGGGGCGATCGCACTTCCAGTAATAAACGCCGGCCCGGGGGCCGCGCCCGTGCTCAGCGGCCGCGCTCATTTGGCAGAGTCGCTTGGCCATTCCCGCAGGTGGCGCGCCCTGACGGCGGCCGGGTTGGGCGCGCTTATCAGCACTTCAGGGCGGAGCCCGGCGTAACGCATTGGCCGGCAAGTACATCCGCCTCCGTAAAGCGCGCCAGCAAAATGTTGCCATCTGTGTCGCGGTTGTAGTCGTAGGAGATAAAGATGCGCCCGTCGTCGGCCTGCGCGCCGTCCGGGTAACTTACGCCCGTGCGCTCGTCCAGCACAAGGCCGCCCTGCCAGGTTTTGCCGTCGTCGTCGGAGAGGTAGGCTGTCAGGTGCGAGCGGTCCGGCGGCCGCGTTTCCACCGGGATGCCGTGCTTGATCAGCAGGAGGCGCCCGGAGCTGAGGCGGCGGATAAAATGGCGTGCGCTGCACTGCTGCAGGTAAAGCTCCGGCTCGCTCCAGGTGGCGCCGCCGTCGCGGGAGACGCTTTGGAACATGCCGTTGTTGTTGCCCGTTCGGGCCGTCATCCAGATGCTGCCGTCGCGGCGTTCCACAAACATGTGCTCATCAAAGTCCGGCCAGGGAAACCGCACTCCGCCGCGCCGCTGCCACGTGGCGCCCTGGTCGCGGGAGACCCACGCGTGGGCCATGCGCAGCTCGTCCAGCTCGGGAAAGGAATCCGCCAGCGGGTTTGCGGGCCACTGCTCATACGGCACTGCGTCCTGCAGCAGCTTTCGGGGGATCATGCCGCGATTCCACAGCGAGATCGGCATCAGCCACTCGCCCGTGGAGAGCACCGTGGGCTTGTTGAGTGTGGCGCCGTGCCAGATGCGCACCGGCGTGGTCCATTGCGGCGCGTCCGCGTCGGGGTTATCGCAGCGCGTGTACCAGGCGCCGCCGCGGCCGTCGAAGAAGGTCATCGCCTGGTCAAAAAAATGCCAGAGGCGGCCGAGGGGATCGAGCCACAGGTTGCCCACCAGGGTGCGGCGGGCAAAGGGCAGGGCGTCGTCGTGGGGGTCGATCACCAGGCGCGGTTTGGACCAGGTCGCTCCGTCGTCGTCGCTGGTGGCCAGCACAAAAAAGGCCTTCTCGCTGTCGCCGCCGCCCACCCAGCAGGCCCAGAGGCGGCCGCCGCGCGTGCGTTCCAGGCCAATCGTCATGCCGTAGTCCAGGCGATCGTAATCGTACCGCGGCAGCGGGTTGGTGTTGAGGACGGGAGGAACCAGTGCAAGGTCGAGGATTTGCAGCAAGTCTTCGGTTTGGGTCATAACTCCTTCCATGCCAGATCTTTCCCAGCGTGCAATCCCGCGCGTCGTCATTGCCCTCTTTTGCAGGTTTCCGCACATTTTCAGGCGCAAAACGGAACATTTTTGCTATCCCGCGTCCTCCTTCTCCCGGTAGCGACGCGGCGTGATGCCAAAGTGCACACGGAAATCGCGGACGAAATGGGAGACGTTGCGGTAGCCGGACTGCCGGGCCACCGCCGCGATGTCCTCCGTGGTGGACCGCAGTTGCTGCGCGGCGTGCTCCAGGCGCACCTGTCGGATCCACGCGCGCGGCGGCAGCCCCTTCTCCTTGTGAAACAGCCGGGTAAGCTGGCTGGCGCTGACGAAGCTGACGTTGGCGGCAATCCACGGCACATCCAGCCGGCCGGCGTAGTGCGTACTGATAAACGACGCGGCGCGCTCCACCGGCCCGGCGTCGGCGGGGGATTTCCCCTCCATGGCATCCATGCGGTGCCACCCGGCCTCCAGGTGCTCGCGCGTGGCGTGCTCCGCCACGGTGGTGCCGGGGGCGTCCCACGCCTCCAGCAGCAGCACGTGCTCGCGATAGAGCGCCATGAGGCTGGGCCAGTAGACCTGCTTGACGCGCAGAATCCACGCATCGGTCTCCTGCACCACGCGCTCCCAGTTCTCCAGCAGCACGGGCATCCCGGCGGCGGCGACAAGCGCGCGGTGCAGGTCCATATCCGCGCGGTGGAACGCCTCGTGCCCACCGTGCCGGGCGCGGGTCTGCAGTTCCTCCAGCCGCCGCCCCAGGGCTTCACGCGCCGCCGGCCAGTCGGCGCGCTCCTTCGCCATGCCCAGCGCAAAGGTCTCCAGCGTGGAGCGGAGCCGGCACAGAGCCCGAAGCTCGTCGCTGGAATGTGGCGGGGAGGGGAGGGCCATGCTTTTCCGATTCTGGGGTAACGCGGTACAATCTACACGCTGGAAATGAAAGTGTCGCGCGACGACTCCGCTCCCGGCGTCACTTATGGTGATCGACGCCCCGCATATCGCTCCCGCGCGGCGCGAAACGGCCTCGCTTTTCGTGTAAACCTTTATCTATCATTCATACCAATTCGAGAAGTTAATCGGCACAAATGCGGACTTTCGCTTCCCCCATCTCCCTGCCTCTCCCATGACAACCCTGCACAACGGAATCACCCTGCCTCAACCCTGGCCTCCGGCTCAGCACGCCGACTTTACCCACACGCAACCGCTGCCGGTTCCGTATCTGGAGGCGCTGCCGGAGGTGATCGATGTCAGCCTGGGGCGGCAGCTGTTTGTGGACGACTTCCTGCTGGATATCAGAAACACCAGCATGGCGCGCGTGTTTCATCGCCCCGTCAAACATACCGGCAACCCGGTGCACTTTCCGCAGTCGGCGGAGGAGACGTGCGCGGAGTTTCCCGCCTGCGCCATCTCCAAGGCCGGCGGTGTGTGGTTTGATGACAGGGACCAGCTCTTCAAGATGTGGTACATGACGGGCTATCTGGGCTACGCCGCCCTGGCCACAAGCCGCGATGGCATCCACTGGGAGCGCCCGGAGCTGGATGTTTGCCCCGGCACCAACCTCATCCTGCCCAAAGATGTGCATCCGGACTCCGGCGCGGTGCTTATCGACCACGCGACCGACAACCCGCAGGAGCGCTACAAGATGCTGCTGCGCGAGCCCAACCCGATGGGCCCGCCGTGGATCGATCACTTCCACGCCCGGCTCTTCACCTCTCCCGACGGCATCCACTGGCGCGACGACGGGAAATCCGGCCCCATGGACGACCGCAGCACCATGTACTACGACCCGTTCCGCCGCAAGTGGGTGCAAAGCATCCGCATGTGGGACAGCACGCTGGGCCGCACGCGCTATTACCACGAGGGCGATACCTTCATCGAAAGCGCGACGTGGACAAAGGAGACGATGCGCAAATGGCTGCGCGTGGACTGCTTTGACCAGGGCAAGTGCCACCTCCCGCAGCTCTATAATTTTGACGCGTTCCCCTACGAGAGCCTGATGCTCGGCTTTCACCAGATTCTGCACGGGCCGTGGAACCAGGTGGGCGAGCGCAGCGGCCTGCCCAAGCTTACGGAGCTGTATCTCAGCAGCAGCCGCGACGGCTATCACTGGCACCGGCCGGACCGCACGCCGTTTATCGGGGCGCGCCGCGAGTATGGATCGTGGGAGTACGGCTACGTGGAATCCAGCGCCGGCATGTGCCTGGTTGTCGGCGACGAGCTCTGGTTCTACTACTCCGCCTACGCGGGCGAGCCCGAGCGCATTACCCCCGACAACTGGCGCACCAGCGGCACCTACGGCAACGGCGCGGTGGGTCTGGCCCGGCTGCGTCGCGACGGCTTTGCCTCCATGCGCCCGGCGTTCCCCACGGCGGTGGTCCAGACGCGAAAGCTACGCTTCAAGGGCACGCGCCTATACGTCAACGCGGCCACCTCGGGCTCGCGGCTGCAGGTGCAGGCCATCGACGAGCATGGCAACCCCATCCCCGGCCTCGCCTACGGCGACTGCGCCGGCTTTCAAGGCAACAGCACGCGGGCGGAGGTGCGCTGGAAGGAGACGGACCTTGCCGGGCTGGGCGATGCGAACATCCGCCTGCAGTTCCGCATGGATCGCGGCGATCTCTACTCGTTCTGGATCACCAGCGACGCCGAGGGTAAAAGCGGCGGCTACATCGCCGCCGGCGGCCCGGGGCTGCGTGGCGCGCGTGACGTTTAAGGCCCGAGCCGCCGGGCTGGCGGGGGAAAAGGGGGGAATCTTCTCCACGTTAGTCGAATGTCGACAAACTTTAGTGCCGCGAAGGATGACGCGGAGGAGGAATCGCCCTCCAGTGGCAAGCAAGGCGTTTTGGCCCCAGGGCGCACTTTCGATTGCATTGCGAAGCGCCTTGCGGGATGTTGGGTAAGCCCATGCCGCCCCCTCCTCCTCCTCCGCCCCCGCCAGCACCGCCTCCCTCATTTGGGCCTGGGCCTGTGCCGAGTCCTGAGCCAGCGCCTCCTGCGCCCCCACACGGCTTTGTGGGCGCGGGCCCGGCCTTTTCGTCTCTGGGCGGGCCGGGCGTGGGAGTGCAACCGACAGCCCCCGCTTCCTCCCCCGCCAGGGGCGGCCTGGCCCGGCAGCGTTGCGTCTTTCACGCCGCGCGAGAGGCCGTGGCGCGTTGCCCGGAGTGCCGCCGATTCTTCTGTCGCGAGTGCGTAACGGAGCATGACGACCAGCTTTTGTGCGCCTCCTGCCTGCGCAAGGCGGCCGAGAAGGAGGACCACAAGGCAGGCATAAGCGCGGCCGCGGCGGCACTGAGCTTTGCAAGGGCCGCCGTCAGCGTAGGCATGGGCTTTGCGCTGGCGTGGGCCTTTTTTGCGATGCTGCTGATCCTGGTAACGTTGCTGCCCACGACGGTGGACTGGTCCAAACGGGGGAGCCCTTCGGCCTCCTCTTCTTCGGGCTCCAGCACTACCCCTGGTGAGGACCCCGGTGTTGATGGCAAAGGCGAGTAGAGCGGTGCGATCGCAACCGCCGGGTTGGCGTAGTGTACAGGCCCGGCTGCGTAACGTACTTACGAGAGGGAAAATGGGTATAATTGCTTGTATGTATAATAACTTATTTCGCGATAAAAAAGTCAGTAAACAAAAGAGCAAACCTAATCTACGTAAGATTTTACTTAAAAACTTATTAAATTCTCTTGCCACATAGCCCGCTTCTTGTTTTAACTTTGCGGCATTATGGCATCCATCAAGGCGCTCTCAACTCTAACCGTGCTCGCGCTCGTCACGTTCGCCAGTGTGTTCGTGTCCGGCTGCGGCTCCATTAACACCGAACCGGTGCGCAGCTCGTCTACGAGACTGCGCCCCGCCCCGCCCGTCATCTACGTCGCTCCGTTCAATATTGATACGGCGCAGTGGCTGATCGGGAACGATCGTCCGCAAAGCTTGCACGAGACCCAGCTGCCCGAGCTGCGTATCGGCGAACGCCGCGGGTATGACGCAAAGGAATTCAAGCGCGAGTTCCAGTCGCAGTTCCTCTACATCCTGAAGGAGCGTCTCACCAAGATCGCCCCGACCCAGCTGCGCTGGCAGGACGACCTGCCCGATCAGGGCTGGCTGGTGGGCGGCGACTTCAAGAAGGTGTACCAGGGCAGCCGCGCGCTTCGCACCGCGTTTGGCTTTGGCGCCGGCGAGACGACCTTCTCCACCCGCGTGTACGTGTATGACCTCTCCGTCAGCAAGACCCGCTACGTTCTGTCCTTCGACACCGGCGTGCCTTACTCCGACAAGTGCCGCGGTGAGAAGGAAGGGTACGGCAGCGGTCGCAAGATGGGCCCCGGCGACGCGGGTTCCGGCCTGACACTGGACATGACCCGCACTGCTCGCGAGATCCGCGACGTGCTGATGACCTACTATTGATTCCCTCCCCGGAGCGCCTGCGCCGCACCCGCGTGTGACGCAGGCCCGGTACGGATAAGATAGCAAACACCCCCCCTCGGGGGCCGGCCCCCAGCCCCACAGCGTAGCCACACAAGCAAGGCAAGCTGTAAGCGCGGCAGGCCGGCCTCACAATACGGCAGCTATTCCTGTTGGTGGAAATCCAGGCCATGTCCCTGGCCAGGGAGGGATCTTCGTACTCTCCTGCAACCCCCACCTTGTCCAGGGTTTATAACCCACGGATCGCCCTTGCGGCGGTCCGTGGGTTTTATATATTAGTATTTTAACTGCCTTGGCTAACTGCCCTGGCCGGCACGCGTGTGAAGAGGCGCTTCCTCGTCATCCTCATCCTCATAGTCGTGCGGGACGATCAGCTCGGTGGCGGCGCGTTCCAGCTCGGCCTGCGCCTGGGCGACGCGGCGCAGGGGAAGCAGGCCGTTGGCTAAAGCGAAGATCGCGCCGATCTGGTTGAAGATCATGGAGTGCATGACGCCGAAGCCGAAGAGGAAGGCGCCGGTGATGCAGATGGCGTTGGGCACGATGATGATGTTCCAGCTGCGGTCCACATTGCGCTGCAGACTTTGGGATATATCGTGTAGCTGCAGCAGTTTGGCCAGGCTTTCCTCCATAAACACCACCTGCGCGGTATCCGTGGCAATGCTGGAGGCGCCGCGCAGCGAAATGGAGACGTTGGCGCGCTTGAGGGCGATGGAGTCGTTGATGCCGTCTCCGATAAAGCAGACGGTGCGGCCTTCCTTTTGCAGCAGCTCCACATAGCGCGCCTTGTCCTGGGGTAGAACCTCCGCAAAGTAGCGGTCCATCCCCAGCTTCTCCGCCAGGCGGCGGGTGGGCCGGTCGTGATCGCCGGAGATGATGGCCAGGTGCCTGGCGCCGCGCTCGCGCAGGCCGCGGATGACCTCCTCGACCTCGGGGCGATTGGCCGCGCACATTTCGATGGCGCCGCCCAGCGCGTCGTCCACGGCCACAAGGATGACGGAGTTGCCTTCGCCATACACGGCCTCGATCTCGTGGCTCAGGTTCTCCGGCAACGTAATGCCCTCATGCTTCATAAAGCGCACGCTGCCAACGCGTACCGTATAGCCGTCCACGCTTACGGTAATGCCGTAGCCCACGTGGTATTTCGAGTCATCAATCTGGGCCATTGGAAGGCCGAGCGACTCGAACTTGCTGATGATAGCCTTGGCGATGGGGTGGCTGAACTTGTACTCCGCCGCCGCCGCCCAGGTGAGAATCTGCGCCTCCGTATAGCCGCCAAAGGTGAGGACGCGCCCCACCTCGGGCCGCTCGCGTGTAAGCGTGCCGGTTTTGTCGAAGAGGAAGGTGTCGACCTTGCGCATCAGTTCCAGCGCGCGGCCGTCCTTCACAAGAATACCGTGCTGCGCGCACAGCGTCAGGGAGGTCAGCATGGCCAGCGGCGCCGCCATGCGGATGCCGGTGCCCAGATCGCAGTTGATGACCGCCGTGGCGCCGTTGACGCCGATGGTGCTGAGGCCCAGCGCCGCGAGGCCCAGAGTGGGGATCACCGCCTTGTCCGCCAGCTCTTCCGCCTGCGATTGCGAGCGCAGCTTGTAGCCGGCCGTATCGTTAAGGATGCGCGTGAGCTTGGCGGACGTCGTCTCGCTGCCGGCGCTGGTAACGGCCACCTTGATCTTGCCAGCCACCATGGTTGTCGACGCAAAAACCTTATCGCCAACGGCTTTCTCCGCAGGCGCTGATTCGCCGGTAAGCGAGTGCTGGTCGATCATCGCCAGGCCCTCGGTAATCTCGCCGTCCACCGGCACTGTCTCGCCGGTGTTGACAACGATGATATCGCCCAGTTTCAGCTTCTCCAGCGCGGTCTCGATCTCCTGGCCATCCCGGTACAGCCACACAAAGCGCGGCTGCTTGCCAAAGACATTGAGCAGCATTTTCTTGCTGTCGTCCTCCGTCTTCTTTACCAGCTTGCGGCCAAAGCTTAAGCACCACGCCAGCACGCTGCCGGCAAAGATTTGCGTGGTGGCAAGGCAGACGCCGATAACGATGACGTCCAGCACATCCACACCCAGGCGCCGCTCCTTGAACAGAACCTCGTACCCCGCCTTAAAGCTGGGGATGGTGGAGTACACAAACACGCCCGCCGCCACCGGCAAAAGCGCGGGCGCCGCCAGTTGCGCCGTGGCCGCCAGGGCCAGCGAGGCGGTGGCCAGCGGCAGGTCCAGATCCATGGCCGTTCGGCCCTCCTGGGCTTCGCGGCGCAGCACCAGGTCCAGCAGCTCGACAATCTGCCGCTTACGGATGGCGCGCGGGTTATAGTGCACCAGCACCGTGCTGGTCAGCTCATTGGTTTTGTAGCGCTCGATGCCGGGCACGCTCATCAGCTCGCGCTCGATGGCCTGGCAAATGTCCTTTTTGCGGTAGATGGACGGATTGCGAAAGCGAAGGCGCCCCGGTGTCTGGTGGCGCACAGCCCAGGTGGAGATAACCGAGCCGTAGCGGTACACCGAAATCAGCCGGGCATCCTGTGCGGAGAGCGGCGCGGGCGGAATATAGAGATCCACCACGGCGTCCTGCGCGTGCTCCTCCGCCGCCAGCGCGCGGCCAATGCGCTGGATCAGGCGCCGGCCGGAGGTGCCGTCCAGGCTTACAAAAGCAATCTCGGCCGTCCCGGCCGTCCCGTCGATCTCGATCGACTGAACCTCCGGCGAGCGAAAGACGCGGCTGATAAACGTGCGGACCGCCTCGCTGTACGGATCCGCAAAGAGGGAGGCGGAACGGATCTGGAACCGCAGGCCGCCCGGGAAGTTGATTTGGATGTCGCGCAGCGCGGGGGCCTCGGCGCTGGCTGTGTGCGCCTTGCGCTTGACGGGGGCCGATTGGAGCGGCTGCGGGCGGGTCGTCGTTTTCAAGGAAACCTGATGCATGAGGGGCGGGCTTAAAGGTTAAGGGAAGGGCGGGAGCGATCGGCGCGATGTGCGTTTACCGGGAGAAAGGGTGAATTTTAGGCGCCGGAGGCTGCAGACGGGCCGCAGCCTTTCGCTCGGCAATGTAATCTTCCAGCGCCTCCTTCTTCTCGTACACCTGGCGCAGCACGGTGGCATAGGCGTGCTCAAAGGCTTCGCGCCCGGCCTTGACGTAGGGCTGAAGCTCCTGCACAGCGTTCCGGGCGACGGTCAGGTCAGCCAGCGGGTACTCCCGAGGGTGGCGGGAACGCCTGGCGTTGCGCTTGATGGCCCGGATCTTGGCTTTGTCTAGCATGGTTAGTGAGTGTGCGGGGTGCAGGATGTGAGTGAGTTGCGGTGTGAAAGGTTGCAGGGCGAAATTGTGTGAATCGATAGATCAAGTCAAGAAAGTTCTATTCTGAGTTGACAGACTTACTAGGGAAGTTCATCCTCCCGCCATGAGCCCTCGGGATAAGCCTCGCTCAACCCTCCCCCCGTTCCCCCGTCTATGACCCAGCACGTATCCCCAACTCAAGCCGCTGCGCCTGAACGCCTTGCGAAGTCGAAAAAGCGAACATCCGCTAAGCGCGGAGCCGTCGCCCCTCGCAAACAGCCGGCGGCCGCGAGCCGTCCCCGCAAAGCGCCTGCGCCAGCATCTTCGCCCTCCTCCGCCGCCACCTCCACCTCCGCCACCCTCCGCCTGGTACGCACGCAACCCGCCCCCAAACGTACGGAGCCCAGGTTCCCGGCACTGAAGGCGCTGCCGCCCCCCGGGCCGGAAAGCCATTTCCGCCAGGATACGCGGCGCACCTCGGAGCGGCTGCAGTCCATCCTGACGCAAAACCCCACGGCGGAGTCTTTTACCGTGGAGCAGATCCTGCAGGTGCTGGGTGTCTCGTCTTTCGGCACGTCGCTGATGTTCTTCTCGCTGCCCGAGGTACTTCCCATCCCCATGCCGGGCATCTCGGCCCTGGTGGTGCTACCCACCCTGGCGCTGGGCTGGCAGATGTCCGCGGGGCGGCAGGAAGTGCGGCTGCCGAAGTTTTTGCTGGAGCGCTCCGTTCCGCGCAAGGCCCTGGCGGCGGCGGTCTACGCTATTTTGCCCGTGCTGCGCCGCGCCGAAAAGTCGACCAAACCGCGCTGGGAGTGGGCGTCCTCGCCGAGTGCCCAGCGGCTTATCGGCATGTTCGTGTTTCTCCTGGCGCTCTCCATCGCTTTTCCGATTCCCGGCTTCAACATGCCGCAGGCCATCTCGATCTTCATCATCGGCCTGGGCCTGGTGGAGCGCGACGGGCTGATCATCTGCGCCGGCGTTGTCCTTGGCGCGATTTCCGTGCTGGCGCTCGGCGCGCTTGTCATCGGCCTCACGTCGTTCCTCGGCCTGTAACCCCCCACTTTACCTAACCACCAACATCAGCACCACTATGGCAACCCAAAAACAGACGGAGTCCAAGACCATCCCCTTTGCCGACATTGAAGCAGCGCTTGGCTCTGCGTCGGAGCACTTTCACGACACGGCGGCGCATGCGCGCGAGTCCGCAAAAGTGGCCGCTGGCAACGTCAAGCACGCAGTCAACACGGGTATCTTTAACGCGGGATTCGGCTTCTCTTACGGGGTTGTGTTCACCTCTGTGTTCCTGACGGAGCTTCTGCCCGAGAACAGCTCCCTGCGCAAAGGCCTGGAGCAAGGCGCCGACGCCGCCCTGGAAGCCCATGCCCGCCGCCGCGGCATCGTCCCTGGCGAGTTTGACGAGGAGGAGATCTCCGAAGCGCCTGAGCAAGAGGCTGAAGAAGCCGAAGTTGAAGCCGAAACGCCCGCGCCGCGCCCCCGCTCCGGCAAGTCCCGCTCGCGCAGCCGCTCCCGCGCCAAAAAGGAAGCCGCCGCCGCCGAGGCCGACAGCTCCGCCGCCTGAGGGCGGAACCTGGCAGGCAGCGACGCCTGGCCTGAAAGACTCAGATCGGCTGGTCCTGAGTCGTCGCTGCGTCCAGATCGTGCTCGATATAGTCTTCCGACGCCTCCGTTACGTGGGCGTCGGCAAAGTCCGCCGCATCCTGCGGGTCGGGCTCTTCGGCCGTGTCCACGGAGGTGCTTCCCATGCGGGCTTCCATCCGGGCGATAAGATCGTTGAGCAGGCTGCGGTGCCTGGCGTAGACATAGCCCGTCCCCAGGTTGGAGACAATGGCGACGGCCAGTGTGTTGAATCCGCCGAAAAATGCGCCCGCCACGCAAAAGAGATTGGCCGCGAAGACCGTCCGATATCCCTCCTTAATCAGCGCGCGGTGATGCCGCCCCATGCGCCGCAGCGGCACAAGGCCGCGCACGCCGCCTTGCAGAAGGACGACCTGGGCGCCGTCCAGCGGCAGCGTGGCCGCGCCGCCCACGGAGATGCTGATTCCGGCCGCCTCCATGCACGTGCGGGACTCCGGCAGGCTGCCATCGCCGATCCACATGGTGCGGCGCCCCAGGCTGCGCAGTACGTCCGCCTTGCCTGTGGGGTTAAGGCCGGCGTAGACCGTCTCGATACCGATGCGCGCCGCAAGCTCCTGTGCATTGGTGCGGCTGTGGCGGGAGATGTGCACAAACGTGGCGCGAGGATTACGCGCGCGCAGCACCGCAATCGTCTCCGCCGCCTCGGCCTCGCCGGATCTCTCGAATGTAACCACGCCCACGATAGCCCCGTTGCGGATGGCCCAGAGCGGCCGCAGCACCGGGTCCGCATCCGCCGCGCCGCCCGCCCAAACGCGCGCCTGTTGCAGGGTGGTCAGCCTGGCCTGGATCGAAGCGGGAATCCGGATCCTCCGGGCCTGCACAAAGGCGGGCGTCGCAATTTCAATCTGGTCGCCGTCGGCATCCACGTAGCTGATGGACCCGGCATGTCGCGTGCGCTGGGAAATTGCCAGCAGCGGGGCGCGGCGCCGCAGGCTCTCCTGCATCAGCGCCCGCGCCCGCTCGTTCTGAAACGCGGGAAACGCCGAAGCCACGTAGCTGAGCACCCGGGTGACCGAGAGGCGACCGGCAATCACCGCACCCACAGCCACGTTGCGCCGCAGCAGCGCGGGGGAGTCGTCAAACACGTAAATGTCGGTGGCGGGCAGGCGGCACAGCGCGGCGGGATCGCGAAAGACAATGCCCCGGCGCAGCGCGTCGCTCAGGTCGTGCAACGCGGCAAGCTGGGCGCTGAAGCGCGGGGCGGTGGCGTAGTCCGGCCGGATGGTGGATTGCGAGGGCTGCATCGGCCCGCCCAGCAGCAGGTTGCCCGCTGAGAGAGCAAGGGCCGGCCATACCATGCGCGTTGCGATGGTCTCCGCCTCGGCGGAGGTGGGGAGGCGATCGATGGGGCCGTGCGGCAGGTTCTCGCCAATGTAGCCGGCAAGGGTCTCCACGCCAATAAGTTCCACACGCACGGCAATGCGCCCGGTTCGGATCTGCGTGGCGGCGTAAACGGCGTCGCCCGGCGCCTTGTCGAGGGCGCCGGCGCGCCCGGTCAGCACTTCCTCGTCCACGGCGGCCAGCCCCGCCTCCACCACGCCGTCCACGGGGATGATTTCGCCGTCGCGCACAATGATGATGTCGCCGGGCCGGATGTGATCGATAACCACTTCGGCCAGGCGCCCGCCGGCGTCCAGGCGCCGCGCCCAGGTGGCGCGCTGGCGGTGGCCCGCAAACAGCCGGCGCTGGCTGGAGACAAGGAGCTTGCGCGTCCACCGGGGCCACAGCTGCATCCACGTGGCCATAAACGCGGCCGCAAAAGGCATGCCGCTGATGGTCGTAAACGTGATGGTGCCGGTGTACAGCATGGGCAGGCCGATCCTGCCGCGAAGCAGCTGCGTGAGCGCGGTGTAGACGTTGGTGGAGGCGTAGGCGATCATCCCGGCCAGCACAAACGGCGTCAGCGCCGGAATAAAGTACTGGCCCACAAACGCGCCCGTCAGCAACGTAAAGGAGGCGATGAGCCGGGTGGTGGGAGGCGGTCCCTCCAGGCCGTGGATAAGGCGCGGCCAGCAGTGCTCCAGATGGCGCAGAAGGCGCGGCACATCGATGCGGCGGCGATGAAGGCGGATGGTGATGGAGCTGGCGTAAACGCTGGCGCTGAAATCGCGCACGCCCTGCACGGCGGTCAGCTCCTCCTCCAGCCGGTACGCTACGTCGCGGCGCCGCTTGAGCACGGGGTGGGAGAGGCGTACGGAGTCCGCGCCCTGGAACTCGATCGTCCAGGTAGTGAGATACGCTCCGGCACGCGAGATGCGGATGGGGTGATCCTCAAAAGGCTGCAGGAAAAGCCCGGCCGACAGCTCGAGATCGGGATTGGCCCCCGTGCTCTCCACGGGACGGGCCAGCGCGGCGCGCAAATGGCGCACCGCCTCGGCGGGTGAGGTTGCGTGGCCGAACGCGAGGCGAGCCACGCCTTGCTGCGCGTCAATCTCCATCCCTGCAACGTGCGCCGTCTCAAACACCCGCTGGATGAAAAGGCGGCTGTGCTCCGAGGCAGGCGTGGAGAAGAGTGTGGCGTGCCAGATGGCGATGCCGCTTGCGGTAGGTGTAATGCGTGGCGGCAACACATCGCGCAGGCGCTCGGTGGGGATTTCCCGCCCCACAGGCGCGGGGCGTGGCGCCCGGGCGCCGGGCTTTTTGGGTGGGGCGGAGGTTGGGGATTGGCGTACGGCGACGGCGGTAGGCATGGCGATCGGGAGTCTGTAGGTGAGCGTTCTGAGTATGTTATATAAAATCCATGGAATTACTAGACAAAGTTCTGGCCTTCCATCGGGAATGTGCTAAAGTGCGTGACATGTCCACTCGTCTCGTCATCTCGTCCCTCTCGCTGGGTGCCACCGCGGCGCTGGGATTTGGCGCCACCATAGCTGTGGGATTTGGTGCCGGCATTGCCATGGGTTTTGGTGCCGGCATGACGGTCAGCGCCGGCCTGCAAAACGCGCGCGGTCTGTCCGACACCGTGCTGGAGAAGCTGGGCTACGACTGGGTGGATGTGCTCTACCTGTTTTGGGATCCCGAGAAAGAGTTTCGCGAATCCATGAAAGCCGCCGCCGAAGCCGAGGCTGCCGCCGCCGCCGCTGCAGCCGCTGCAGCCGTGGTTGCGGCAGCGCCCGCCCGGCCCGAGCCCGCCATTGCCGCCGCCTCCCCCAGGGTGGCGAAGAAGACCACCCGCCGCAAAGCCACGGCCGCTGGTGTCGCCGCCGATGCCTCGGTGCCGTCCGTCGCGGCCGGGCGTCAGGCGGTGATTCATCCGCATCCGCTGCCCAGCATGTTTCGCCGCCTCTCGGCCGCCCGGGCCGCGCAGGCCAAAACGGCGGCGTAACGCAGACGCACGGGCAAAGTCACCGCCCGTGCGTCGACAGCTTGCGCTTCGACAACCGCCCGGCGTCAGATCCACCGGGATGCCCCGGGTGAAAGTTGCTGCATCTCCACCCGGCGTTTGAGGCACTGGAGCGAAAGGGCGGTAATGTCCTCGGCGTAAAAGAGTTTCCTCAACCCGCGCCCGACAACGCCGGCGCGCACCTCCGCCCCGCCGGAGAAGGTGTGGGTGACGGTAACGCGCGTGTCGCCGTCGGGCAGCTCCTTAAAGCCCCACGTTACCGTCATGCCCGTGCCGGCACCGGCTGTGGAGGAGGTGTGTGTAAAGCGAAGTTCCTGCAGCACCGGGTCGATCGCCACTTCGGCAACGCCGTGCAACACCACACCGGCGCGGGTGGCGGCCGTGCGGATGGTGCCACCGCCCGGGTGATGGCTGAGGTAACGGTTGTAGCGAATATGCGGCATAAACTCCGGCCACCTGGCCACGTCCGCCGCGGCAAGAAATACCCCGCCAAGCGGCGCCTGAATATCCACGGTTTGGACCAGCGACATAGCGTAGACTCCCGGTCAGGCGCCGTTACGGGCGGACGGGGCGCTCGGCGTGGAGGCCGAAGAGATGGCTGCGGGCACCTGGGGAATATCCAGCGGCCGCGCAAAGCGCGAGCGCTGCGTGCGCTGAATCTGAACCACGTGGTTATCCTGCACAATAATCTCCACTGAACCGTAATCCAGGCCCGACAGCGCCGACAGGATGCGGCTTACCACCTCGGCAGGTGGCGGCGTCGGCCTGACCGCCCCGCCTTTTCGCTGCACGCGTCGCGTACCATTTGCGGCAGCCCCGGGCGAAGCTGGCGCCGAAGCCGTGCCGGCGGACTTGCCGTTGGCGTCGGCGGAGTGCGTAGCACCCGGCTCAGGGGTAGAGTCGTGCGAAGGGGGGTCGATTTCGCTCATAGGCGGCGTGAGGGAGTGGTGTGCATTGCGCTGATGTGGCGGCAGCGGATAAGACCGAGTTATTTCTTAAAAAGCCTATAAAGTCAATAGGAAACACGATCTAAGCCGTCAAAAGCCGTGCAATGCAGCCCGGAAGCTTCCTTTGATCGTCGGATCTAACAGCATGACAGTCATGTACTTTCGCAGAAGCTAAACTCTAATTGCCCATGGGTAAGTCGGCTTTCACCTAAAAACCTATGGATCTTGTCGTGTTGTAACTCATTGAAGGAAAGTGGGTTGTAGATCAAAATTTGCACTTGATCATCGCCTCGCCCTAAGCTAATTATTACCAACCTGTCCAACAGGACGTATCGCCAGTGCTCCCCTCGGCAGTCCGCCAGGGCGCAGTACTTGATCGCACTTCACCGGCCCGGCTTGGATCCCACGTGGGAACAGTCGGCCACCTCTTTGCAAGCTGAACTACGCCGGCGCGTTCAGTCGTTTGCAGAAGGCTCCCTGTTTTGTCCACCACTTCCGCCGGTAGTCCGCGCCCTTTGACGGCCCGGATTTCCTACGGCCTGGTTCTGCCTCGCCGCGTTTCCCCACTCACGTGCCCATCGACATCCATGTCCAACACAGCCTTACCCCAACCTGCCGCTGCGGAGCTTAAAACCAACTGCCTCTCCTACCCCGAGGTCATCGCACAATCCATCGCTGTCATCGCACCATCCACCATCCCGGCTGCGGTTATGGGGCTGATTTTCGCGACGGCGGGTAACGGCACATGGCTAAGCATACTGCTGGGGATGATCGGACTGCTCTTTGTCAGCTTCAACATCAACCAGTTTGCGCGGCGGTCTGCATCGCCGGGCTCGCTGTACGCTTACATTGTGCAGGGGCTGGGGCCGACAGCCGGCATGATGACGGGCTGGGGGATGCTGCTGGCTTACTCGTTTACGGGCATGTCCACGCTGTGCGGGTTCGCTATCTTTACCGATGCGGTGTTTGTCAACGCTGGTGTGCACCTGCCGTTGATCACTTACTTTGCGCTGGGCACCGCGCTGGCCTGCTTTGTCGCGTACAGGGATATCCAGCTCTCCGCGCGCACCATGCTGATTCTGGAGGCCGCCTCCATCTTCACCATCCTGGCGCTCGGCATGCTGGTGTGGGGCAACACAGGGTTTGCCATCGATATGCCGCAGCTTAAGCTGGAGGGCACGACGCCGGGCGGCGTGTTTGCGGGGATTATCCTGGTGGTCTTCGGCTTTTCAGGCTTTGAGAGCTCCACCGCGCTGGGCTCCGAGGCGCGCGATCCGCTCCGTACCATCCCGCGGTCCATTATCCAGAGCACCCTGTTTACGGGCGTCTTCTTTCTGCTGATGGGCTACATTACTGTCCTGGGCTTCCGCGGGCTTTCCGAGGATCTCGCCACATCCCACGCGCCGCTGGATCTGCTTGCGGCCAAAACCGGGCTGGGGCCTTTGATCTACCTCATCAACCTGGGCGTTATCCTCAGCTTCTTCTCCTGCACGCTGGCGTGCATCAACTCCTCGGCGCGCATCGTCTTTTCGATGGCACGCCACGGCATCTTTCACGATGCCCTGGGCGAGGCGCACCATGCCAATCGTACGCCCTATGTCGCTGTACTGATGGCGGCGGGCGCCACGTTTCTCCTGCCTACAGCCGTGCTTGGGCTTACCGGTATGTCGGCCTTCGACGCGCAAGGCCACTTCGGCACCATCTGCAGCTTTGGCTTCCTGCTCGGCTACATCCTGGTGTCACTGGCCGCTCCCGTATACCTGCGTCGCATCGGCAGCCTGCGCAGGCGGGATGTGGCGTACTCCGTGCTGGGCATCGGCTTTATGTTGCTGCCGCTCATCGCGTCGGTGGGTATACCGGGCAGCACGCTGATGCCCCCGCCGGAGTATCCCAACAACCTGTTTCCGTACATCTTCCTGGGCTACATGGCCGTGGGGCTGACATGGTTTATCTTCCGTCGTATCAGCCTGCCCAGCCTCATCAGCACCATGAGCGAGACGCTGGAGCGCCCCGTCGCCACAGCAGGGGATTCTCTCGACACTCAGCAGGCCGGATAGCGCGGCTTCAGAAGCTCCGCAATACGAGCTTAAGCCGCGTGTCCTTGCGCCGATGGGCTGCTGCCGTCCGGATCGTTCCGGCTACGGAAGGTGTTTGCTATGCAGTGATTGTATCCGCAGAGTACGTGGCTTACATAGCCTTATCGTACATCCATGGATATCTCCCGCGCTCTTTCTGAAGAACTTGCCGCCCTGGAGGCCGCCCATTTTCGCCGGCACCTTCGCGTGCTGCAAAGCGGGCAGGGGAGCAAAGTCTCCATCGGCGACGAACCGCTCATTAACTTCTCCAGCAACGATTACCTCGGCCTGGCCACCCACCCCGCCCTGCGCGCCGGCGCGGAGAAAATGCAGCGCCGCTACGGTACCGGCGCCGGCGCCAGCCGCCTGGTATGCGGCAACACGGAGCTTGCGGAGGAGCTGGAGGCCGCCCTGGCGCGCTGGAAGGGCACCGAAGCGGCCCTCGTCTTCAGCACCGGCTACGCCGCCGCCACGGGGGCGATCCCCGCGCTGGTGGGGCAGGGCGACACGGTCGTTCTCGACAAGCTGTGCCATGCCAGCCTGATTGACGGCGCGCGGCTAAGCGGCGCGCACATGCGGGTCTTTCCGCACAACAATATGGCGCGGCTGGAGGAGATTCTGGCCGCCGTGCGCGATGCGCCGCCGCCTTCCGGCCAGCAGCGCCGCGCGCGGGGTCTGGCCCGCTCGGGCGCTGTGCCCGATCGCCCGCCGCGCGTGCTTATCTGCACGGAGTCGGTCTTTTCCATGGACGGCGATATCGCCCCGCTGCGCGCCCTGGTGGCGCTGAAGGAGAAGCACGGCGCGTGGCTGATGGTCGACGAGGCCCACGCCACCGGCGTGCGCGGCGATGGCCGTGCCGGACTGGTTGAGGAACTGGAGCTTACCGGCCAGGTGGACGTGCAGATGGGGACGCTGAGCAAAGCGCTGGGCTCCAGCGGCGGCTACATTGCCGGGTGCGCTGCGCTGAGGGAAGTGCTCATCAACCGCGCGCGCTCGTTCATCTACAGCACGGCGCCATCCCCGTCTGTCACCGGCGCCAGCCTCGCGGCCGTGGAGTTGCTGCAATCCGACGATGGCGAACGCAGGCGAGGGGACTTGTGGACCAACATCGCGGCCCTGGCCCAGGCGCTCAGCGACATCCCCGGCGCCCGGCGCATGAGCGGAAACGCCTGGCTGGCACCAGGTTGCGAGCGGGCGGAATCCGGCGCGCCACCCGGAGCCGCGGCATCCGCAGCGTCCGCCTACCCCGCCAGCCCCATCTTCGCATGGATTACCGGCACCGAGGAGAGCGCGCTGGCTCTCTCCCGCCGCCTGCACGAGCAAGGCATCCTCGCGCCCGCTATCCGCTACCCCACCGTGCCGCGCGGCACGGCGCGCATCCGGCTCACTGTCAGCGCTGCACACACCATCCCGCAGATTACGCAGCTGGCCGCAGCGCTGGCGTCGGCGGCATGGCAGGTTCCACCCAGCTGAATCGTTCTTAGGGGTTGCAGATTTGTGGCTATACGTTTAGATACGTACTGGCGGAACATGGCCACAGCGCGCATTCAGGCCGGCGCGCGGGTTCAACCTCCGCTTCCCTTCCCGCACTGCTCGTATGCTCGCCGTCGCCGCCCCCGAGAAAAAGAAGAAAGCCGCCGCCACTCCGGCCACCTCCGCCGAACAACGCGAGAACCCGTTCGTCGTGGCCATCATCAAGGTGTTTACGCTGGCCATCCGTGCCGATAACCGCACGACGCTGGGCGAGCTGGGCTATGTCAAAAGCTACCTGGATACCATCTGCGGCGAGAGCGCCGGGTGGGGCCTGTTCGTCAAGTTTCTGGATTACCTCGCCTCGCCGCTGGATGTCGACGCGACGGTGAACGAGCTGAAGGAGCTGTTCCCCTACGAGCAACGCCTCTTTCTCCTGCTGAAAGTGCAGGAGCTGCTCTCCGCCGACAGCGACACGGAGCACGCGCTGCCCACCACGCGCAGCTTTGCCAAGAAGATGGACGTCAACGACGTCGATCTGGACATCATCGAGGAGCTTTACCGCAGCACGGGCCACATGCCGCGTCGCGACGGCGCCAGCATTGAGGTGCTGACCGTGGCGCCGGAACCCGAGCGCGCGGATATTGTGCTGCCGATGCCCGGCGTTTTCCTGCGCCTGCTCAAGATTGGCTCGTCCTTCTACGTGCTACAGAGCGACTCACTGTACCAGGTGGAGGCCAACGGCTACCCGCTTACGCGCAATTTTGTGGCCAAGCTACAGTGCAATTACAACCTCCGGATCAACAACTACACGGTCTCCTACGTTGATCTGATCTACTACTTCCGCCGCCACATCGCGCCCAGCAAAGTCACGGTTGTTTACCTGGCCCGCACGCCGGACAACAAGACGCGCCTGGATGTGGAGCGCAGCCCCGCCAGCCTGCTGCGCGTGGAGACGGAGCGCGGGCTGATATGGGTGGAGCCGCTGAAGGAGGGCGAGTCGCTGGTCATCAACAACCAGCCTGTGCCCGCCGCCGAAAACGGCGTGCCCATCCGCCGCCAGGTGAATCTCGACGACCGCCTGCGCATGGAGGGGCTGGAGTTTGATTTGCGCAAGATCCTCTTCGAGACCGTACCGGAGGAGTATTCCGCGCAGTCCGGCCGCGTGGCGCTCACCATCACCAACCACCCCGCGGCCAGCCAGCATGCCGTGCTGGTGTACGATGACCTGCCCAACCCGTGGGTGGCCAACATTGTGCGCGATGGCGGGGCGTGGAGCCTGGAGATCGGCGCCTGCCCGCACGATGTGTTTGTAAACGACAAGCGCATCAAGTTCCCCACGCGCCTGCACGACGGCGACACAATTTACATCCGCAACCTTAAGCTGGTGTGCGACTTACGCACCGGCTTCTTCCAGACCAGCCTGAGCCAGCTCCGCACGATCGACGTCGTGAACCTGGGCTACCGCTTCGAGCGCAGCAAAAACAAGCTGGCCATCGACGACGTGTCGTTCCGCATCGGCATGGGCGAGCTGGTGTGCGTGCTGGGCCCCAGCGGCTGCGGTAAATCGACGCTCTTTTCGATCCTCACCGGTTTCAACAAGCCGAGCGAAGGGCAGGTGCTTATCGGCGGGCGCGATCTGCATCGCGAGCACGAGCTGTTCAAGCACCGCATCGGCTTTGTGCCGCAGGAAAACCTTCTGTTCGAAGAGCTTACGGTATTCGAGAACCTCTATTTCTCCGCCCGCCTGCGCTTCCCGTTCCACCCGGACGCCTACATCCGCGACCTGGTAATGCGCGTGATGAACGAGGTGGCCCTGGCCGAAAAGGCGGACACGTTCGTCGGCGGCGCCCTGCAAAAAACGCTGAGCGGCGGCGAACGCAAGCGCTTGAACATCGGCCTGGAGCTGCTGAGCGAGAGCGACATCTATTTCCTCGACGAGCCGACCTCGGGCCTCAGCTCCAAGGACTCCGAGAAGATTATTGAGCTGCTGAAGAATCTGTCCCTGCGCGGCAAGATGATTTTTGTCGTCATCCACCAGCCCAGCTCCAAAATCTTCAACCTGTTCGATCGCGTGGTGTTTCTCGATCGCGGCGGCAAGCTCGCGTTCTTCGGCACCGTGCGCCAGGCTCTGCTCTACTTTGCCGGCGAGGCGGGCGTGGAGGTGGAGACTGAGGACATCAGCGAGCTGGAGCCGGACCTTTTGCTGGAGACGCTGGAGACGCCGCTGATCAACATCGACGGCACCCCGCTGCCCCAGCGCAAAAATCCACCGGAGTACTGGAAGCGCAAGTACCAGGAGTTTACGCGCAGCCGCAGCACGATCGAGTTTGAGCGGCAGCGGCCCATCGATATCCAGCCCTTTCGCCAGCTGACGTGGATGGACCGGTGGCGCCAGTTCGTCACCCTGCTGCAGCGCGATTTTATCAGCAAGCTGCGCAACCGCTTTAGCCTGGTGGCTACCTTTGCGGTCGGCGCGGCGCTGGCTGTTACGGTCGGCATGGTGTGTCGGCAGACGACGGGCAACGACGTATACGAGCTTTACAGTAACGAGGCGTTCCCGAACTACCTGTTCCTCACGGTCGTCACCATCTTCTTCCTCTCGCTCTCCAACAGCCTGCACGAGATTATTAAGGATCGCCACATCCTGTTGCGGGAGAAGATGTTGAACATCCGCGTGACCGAATATCTAGGGGCGAAGATCACCAACCTGATGTTCTTTACTGTCCTGCAGATTGCTCTGTTCCTCATCATCACGCTTCCCATCCTGAGCGTGTACGAGCTCTTCGGCCACTTCCTGGCCTTCCTGTC
This sequence comes from Verrucomicrobia bacterium LW23, assembly GCA_003054695.1. Classification (GTDB taxonomy): domain Bacteria; phylum Verrucomicrobiota; class Verrucomicrobiia; order Methylacidiphilales; family UBA1321; genus LW23. The sequence continues at coordinate 98,504 of QAZA01000050.1, read as the reverse complement.
GGTCGTCGGCCTGTGCGGCATCTCCACGGGGCTGTGCATTTCGGCGATCCCGAGGATCTCCGAGAAGGCGGCGTCGTTCTGCGTTCCGGTTATCATCATGCTGCAGATCATCCTGGCCGGCTCTATCGTGTTCGAGTTCAAGAACATGAATCACCTCAAGATGGATAAATCCCGTAAAGTGCCGGAGATCGCGGAGATCATGCCCTCCCGCTGGGCCTACGAAGGCATGATGGTAATTTACGACAAGAACACCTGGTTTAACGACTACTACAAAGTGAAAGCCGAGCGCGACTACATGCGCGACAACATCGCAAAGCTGACCGCCCAGATGGGCGAGAAAGCGTTCGACGAGAAGAGCATGGAGATCCGCAGACGCGAAGAAGGGATGATGCGCGACCTGAAAGTAAAGTGGGGCAACGAGCCCGTGCATCGCTACATGGACGACGGCGAAAACATCGTCTCCCGCAAACACATCCCCTTCACCGGCATCGAGGTCTCCACCGTGTGGTTCAACACCGTGGTGCTTGTGCTCATGTCCCTGACTCTGAACGCCGCCTCCCTCTTCATGCTTACCATTGAGCGCTGGCAAAAGCTGTGGGAAGACACCAAGGAAAAGTGGAACCGCAAAAAGCGGGCGAGCACCGATCCGGAGCCGCTGGACGCGTAGCGTACTTCCTTCCGCTTCCCCCTTTGTCTCTTTGTGCCTTGGTGGTTAAACTCCCTCTCCGGAAAGCCGGGAATCACAGAGGGGATTTTTCACCACAAAGACACGAAGACACAAAGGAGGGAACGTGCTTACCCCCTGGCATCCACCGCGTCCAGCAGCGCGGTTACGATGTCGGCGACGTGCCATACTTTGGTGAAGAGGTTTTTGGTGAAGCCTACGGCCAGGCGGCGTTGCGGGCAGGCCCAGCCGAAGGAGCCGCCGTACCCGGCGTGACCGAAGGTCGCGAGCGGGCGGCCGCCCTGGTTCTGGTGTACGCGGTAGCCCAGGGCAATGATGTCGTCTCCGGGCGTCTGGTCCGGCTCCAGAGCGGAGGCGGCGGCGATGCGGGAGGCGGGGAGGATTTCCACGCCATCCACGCCGCCGGGCACCAGCGCGGCGTAGTGGCGGGCCACGGCGGCGGCGCTCATCAGGCCGTTGGCGCCGGGCACGCAGGCGCGGTGCACGTCGGGGCGATTCATCGCGGTGCCCAGGGGGCGCATCCAGTGCGGTACGGGCAGGGGAGTGCCGGGCGCGGGCACTGGCTCGGGCGCTTCCTCGTGCAGCGTGGCCACAGTGTGCGGGTCGCCCTCGGGCAGGCCGACAAACATGTCGCGGATGCCCAGCGGCCGAGTGATCTCCTCGCGCATCATCTGCGCAATCGGTCGGCCGTCCACGCGGCGCGCCACCTCGGCCATCAGCCAGCCGTAGGTAAGAGCGTGGTAGACGCGCTCAGTGCCGGGAGGGGTGTTGGGCGTCTGCGCGGCCAGCAGGGCGCACATCCAGTCGTAGTTGCACAGCTGGTCGTAGCCCGTGCATGCGAGGGGGATATTGGCTAGGCCGCACGTGTGATTCATCACATGGCGCAGTGTGACATGTTCCTTGCCGCCTGTCGCAAACTCTGGCCAAACCTCGGCCACGGGCGTGTCGTAGGAGATTTTACCGCGCTCCACCAGCAGATGGACCAGTGTGGCCACCACGCCCTTGGTGGTGGAGAAGACTGGGAAGAGCGTATTCTCCGTAACTGCTTCGCCATCCGTGCCTTGCGTAACGCCGGAGGCTGCGTTCACGAGGAGTTCGCCATCCTTGTAGACCGCCATCTGCAGGCCCCACTCCCGGCCGTTTTGTGTGTAGCCGTCGAGAAGCCGCTGCATGCGCTCCTGTACGGAGCCGCTAATGATTTGCATAGATATGTGGTTGATGCGTAAAGAGATGTGTAGAAAGAGGCGTCATGTAAAGCTTTCGCCTTACTTCATGGTAGCCAGCGGCGCGCGCAGGTGGATCGGCTCCAGATCCCACCCGATGCGCCAGCCGGGAAAGTGGTGGGGCAGGCGCAGCAAATCGCCTGCGCTCGGCTGGTCTTGCTGGGGCACGTTGCCGAGGGGCTCGGCGCTTACCGCCAGGGTCATCCTGCTCATTTCATCCTCCAGCTGCCCGGCGGGGATGAGGTAGGTATCGCGCTCCAGTTCGCCCCGGCGGTACACGGTGCAATACAGCTCGCCTCGCTTGGCGTCCGCAAACACGCCCAGGCGGGTGACGTGCCGCAGCCTGCAGCCCAGTGCGTGGGTGCTGGGCACTCCGTATACCGGCACGCCCTGCACCTCCGCAATCGCCTGCGCCGCGGCGAGGGCCACGCGAATGCCCGCAAAGGAGCCCGGCCCCAGCCCCACCACCACGCGGGTAAGCTGCAGGCGCGGCAGGCCAAACTTCAGGAGCTCCGGGAAAAGCCACTCCGAGTGCCGCCCCATCGTCCCGCCGCCGCCGCCAAATACAATCTCCTGCGAGACGGCGCGGGCGTTGCCCAGGGCAATGCTGCCGCGGGTGCTGGACGTTTCGATGGCGAGCTCGAGCATAGGGGGGAGGGAGGGGAAAAATCGGGTGCTGTGGATGCTACGGAAGGCGCGATTATTCCGCGGCAGTGGCGCCTGCTCAATGTAAATCGATTTTTATACTTCCGCATCAGCCCTTCCCGCGGTTACTATCGGGACTGTGACCGGCAGGGCAGCGGCATATCCTGCGTTTTGATGCTTGTGAATTACAAAACTTCTGCGTAAAAAGTTGAGCTATATGAACCGGCGCATTTCTTTACCCTTTCGCCTCCTGGTAATGGCGGCGGCCGCCGTGTTGACCTTTTCCCTCGTAATCTGCAACTCTATAGCCCAGGAACAGCTGGACGTGCAGATGTCGCTGAAGCGCAACGACTTCATGCTGTTTGAGCCGATTATCGTCGAGGTCAGCATCAAGAATAACGGCACGGAAGATGTCACCCTGAGCAGCAACGATCCCGACAAGCCGTGGATCTCCTTCCTCATGCGCGATTCCCGCGGCAAATCCGTCCGGCCCGACCTCGGCGCGATTTACCCCGACCGCGTGGTGCGCGCTCAGGGCCCGCCCCTGCGTCTCACGCTCGACATCACCCCGTACTACATGCTGCGCGACGTGGGCGAGTACAAGATCCAGTGCGCCATCAAGGTACAGGGCATGGTTAACCACCTGGTTACGGAGCCGGCCCAGCGCTTCCAGATCTCCGAGGGGCGCCAGCTCTATACCGTGTCACATCGCTATAAGGATGCGCTGCTGACCTACTCGGTCATGCGCTTTTCGCCCGACCTGAGCAGCACGTACGTCTACCTGCGCGTGGTGAACGAGGCCGGCAACCGCGTGCTTTCCAACACCATCCTGGGCGACATGGCGGATACCCAGACGCCGCAGCTTCTCTTTGATAACAACGGTAACGTGCACGTGATGCACGTCATTGGCGTTGGCACTTACCGTTACTCGCGGCTTAACCCCACAGGTCGCGAGCTGCAGGAGCAGCTTGTCTACAAGTCCTCGCAGGGCATCCCCCCGCAAATTGTGGCGCATAACGGCGCGGTCGTCGTTGCCGGCGGGCAGGAGGATATGTCGGGCAAACGCGCCAAGCTCTCCCAGAACCAGCAGGGGGCTCCCAACCCGGGCGCCGGTCCGCCCCCCAACTTCCCCGGCACGCCCAACAAGCGCGGCACTATTTCCAACCCGGGGCAGATCGCCGACACGTCCGCCACCCCCGCCAACCCTGGCTCCCCCGCGCCCTTTGCGCCGCCCACGCGCGGGGCCGGCGGCGTGCCTCCGCCCGAGATTCCTGCCGCGGCGGCGCCCCCTCCCGCGCAGTCCGCAAGCCGGCCGGACAACGGCGGCATGCCCTCGCGCGGCGCTCGCTCCAAGTAGGGGCGTGCATCTCCTCCAAAAGGCCGTGGTCTCCTTCCGCCGGCAGACTTTTCCGTCCATCCATCCTCTCCAGCTCGAAATCCGATCCACTTAACCAAGCGACTGCGATTTGCCGCCGGGCCATGATACCGCCTCCCCAACACCAGCAGGATCTCCTCACATTTCTTCGCAAGGCCAGCGTATCGACGGATGCGTCCTACCGCGCCGGTGTGCTGCAATGCGCCGAGTGGGTGCGTGGCCGCCTCCAGACTGCCGGCCTTCAGGCGGAGCTTCACTCCACCCCCGGCTACCCGGTGGTGCTGGGCCGCAGCCGTCACCGCCCCGGCCTGCGCACGGTCCTCATCTACGGCCACTACGATGTCCAGCCGGTTGACCCGCTGAACCTCTGGAAGCACCCGCCCTTTGAGCCGTGGATCGAGAACGGCATCGTAACGGCGCGTGGCGCCAGCGACAACAAGGGGCAAATCCTCGCGCACATTCTGGGTGTGGAGGACCAGCTGGCCCACAACGATTTGCCCGTTAACGTCATCTTCCTCATCGAGGGCGAGGAGGAGATCGGCAGCCCCAACCTTTTCGCATTTCTTGAGCAGCACAAGGCCGAGCTGGGGTGCGATGTCATCGTCATCTCCGATACCACGATGACCGCGCGCCGCACCGGCACGCTCACCTACGGCCTGCGCGGCCTCGTCCCGCTGGAGCTTTCCGTCACCGGCCCTGCCCGCGATCTGCACTCCGGCGTTTTCGGTGGCGCGGTGGTGAACCCCGTTACGGTGCTCGCCGGCCTGGTGCACGCGTTGCACTTCCGTGACGGCGCGGTGGCCATCCCCGAGTTTTACAGCAGCGTGCAGTCCCTGAAGAAATGGGAGCGCGAGGAGTGGAGCAAAAGCCCGCTTACCGACGCGCGCCTGCTCGAGATTACCGGCGCCCCGCGCCTGGGCGGCGAAGCCGGGTTCAGCGCCTTGGAACGCATGTGGGCTCGCCCGACCGCCGAGGTCAACGGCCTGTACGGCGGCTACCAGGGCGAGGGCACCAAGACGGTACTGCCCCGCGAAGCCCACGCCAAACTCACCTTCCGCCTTGTGCCGGATCAGGACCCCGAAGTTATCCTGGACCTGGCCGAAGCCTACTTCAAGAGCCTGGCCCCGCCCACCGTGCGCATCACCACCCGCCGAGGCCACGGCGGCCGCCCGTACCTTACGGACCCGCACTCCGGCTTCGGCCTCGCCGCCCAAAAGGCTCTGATGACCACCTTCGGCGGCCCGCCCGCTCTCATCCGCGAGGGCGGCAGCATCCCTATTGTCGAAGCCTTCAAACGCGTCCTTGGCGTCGACACGCTGCTGCTCGGCCTGGCCCTGCCCGACTGCAACGCGCACAGCCCCAACGAGACGTTCCCGCTCGAGAACCTCGCCTTCGGCCTGGAACTCAACAAAGCGTTGCTTGCGGAAATTGCCATGGTTCCGCAGGCGGGTATCGGGGCGTAAGACCAAGGAGCAGAGCTATTTGGTCTAAGGCGGGAGCGGCCGCCTTTTCGACCGGGCGTTCGCACAACGCCTCGCAATCTGTTTTTTGCGAGGCGCTGATGTGAGGCTATAGTTAGTGCGGTAGCCGGGCCTTGTGCCGTGCCGATCGATCGGCCGCTGACACAAATCCGGTTAGATTCTTGTCGAACTCGCAATGCCTTTGTGCAAAATAGAGTGACCGCACTCTACCGCTGCCATGAGACCACTTTGCTCCCTCCTCCCGACAATCTCGCGACTTGCCCTCGCACTAGCGCTCAGCTTCGCCCTCTCGGCCACATCCACCAGCGCGCAGGCTCCCGCATCCGGGGGCGAGTCCCTGGCGGGCGGGGAGATCGGCAAACTGCATTTTGTGTCGAAAGGCGACAAGGTCTGTACCTTCGGCCCGTTTATCGCCAACGCATCATGGAACTTCTTTAACGCCAGGGCGGTGCCCGCGCCTGCGGATGCCAAGACCGCACCCGCCCCGGCGCCTCTCCCCGGCACGCCTTTTCCCTTTGTCATCGAGGTAGCCGGGCAACCCCCCGTAAATGGCGAGCTGCGCGCCGCCGGTAAAGATGGCGCCGTGGATGCCGTGTGGACTTTTACCGCGACGGGACCCATTGCCTATGAGCAACTTGCGGTGGGTGCCTCCTTTGACGTCAACGCGCTGGCCGGCGGCAGCTGGGCGCTGGACGACGGGCGCACCGGCAAATTCCCCCGCACTTTCGAGACGCAGGGCGTCTTCGGCGGCCGCGCCAAGTGGCTGCAGATGACCTTCCCCGACGGCCGCGCGATTCAGTTCAACTTTCCCGAAGGCGCGCTGGTAGGCATGCAGGACAGCCGTCAGTGGAACAACCAGGAGTTTAACCTGCGTATCGCCCCCGCCGCCTCCTCCACCCAGCAGGAGCGCACCCTGGCCAAAGGCGACAAGCGCACCATCAGCGTGAACTTCAGCATGGCCGGCAGCCTCACCTACTCGCCGGAGTTGCCGGAGTTCCTCAAGCCTGTCACCCTGGCGGCCAACGCGGAGTGGATTCCGCTCGTCACCGACCCGGAAGTGGAGGCGAATTCCGCGCTCGATCTCTCCGGCTTTGGCTTTGTGGACGGCCCGTGCGGCGAAAAGGGGCGCATCATCATCAACAAGGACGGCCACTTTGCCTATGAGAAGGAGCCGGCCAAGGCCAGGCGCTTTTACGGCGTAAACTTTTGCTTCTCATCGCTTTACCTGCCCAAGGATAAGGTCGACAAGCTGCTCGACCGCCTGGTGCGCCTGGGCTACAACACGGTGCGCATCCACCACTACGAGGGCCACCTGAGCAAGGAGCCCTGGAAGACCGGCTTTGACTGGGACCCCGTTAAGGTGGATCAGCTCGACTACTTCATCGCCGGCTGCATCAAGCGCGGCCTGTGGCTTACCACGGACCTTTTTGTCTCGCGCCCCGTGGCCGGCAAGCAGGTGGGCCTGCCCAGCGAGAAGCTGGAGATGAATGAATACAAACTCCTGCTGCCCGTGCACCAGCCCGCGCTGGACGACCTTAAGCTGTTTACCCGCAAGTTCTACGATCGCGTCAACCCCTACACCGGCCGCAAGCACACCGAGGAGCCCGGCATCGCGTGGGTCTCGCTCATCAACGAGGGCGGCGCCAACGTGTACTGGAACCGCGCCCGCACCATGCCGCAGTGGAAGGCTGCCTGGAACCGTTGGCTGGGCGAGCGCTTCCCCACTCGCGAGGAGCTGGAGATTGCGATCGGCGACCTGGAGTCCGGCGAGGACCCCGCGAAGGGGACCGTGGAGCTTCCCAGCAACCGCTTTAACGAGACGCGGCGCGGCCGGCTGTGCACCGTGTTTATCTCCGACATGGAGCGCAGCGTGTACGTCAAGCTTCGCGATTTTCTGCACAAGGAGCTGAAGTGGAAGGCGTTGCTGAGCAACATGAACAACTCCGGCCCGGGCATGGTGCCACTGCAGTTCACCCGCTCGGCGTTCGATTACGTGGACGAGCACTTTTATGTGGATCACCCCCACTTTCTGGAGAAGGAATGGCGCCTGCCGAGCTCCTTCCCCAACTCCAATCCGATCGCGTCCGGCGCGCCCGGCGCCAACGGCGTGGCCAGCGTGCGCCTCTTTGGCAAGCCGTTCACTGTCAGCGAGTTCAACTACTCCGGACCGGGCCGGTTCCGCGGCGTGGGCGGCATCCTCACCGCGTCCATGGCGGCGTTGCAGGATTGGGACGTGGTGTGGCGCTTTGCCTACAGCCACTCGGACAAAAACCTGTTTGAGCAGGCGCCGATCGGCTACTTCGATCTGGTAACCGACCCGCTGAACCAGGCGGCGGATCGCCTCGCCGTGCTTCTTTACCTGCGGCGCGACATCTCGCCCGCGCCCGGCAAACTGGCGGCGGTTATCCCCAAAAGCCTGCTGCGCGCGCCACCTAAGGGCGTCAGCGTCAGCGCGTTGCGCAACTTCTCGTGGGTTACGCAAATCGGCTCTGTGCTGGTGGGGGAGACCGATCAGGCCGGCAAGGGCATGGTCTCGCTGCCCGTGCCGCTGCCCAAGGAGAATGAAGCGGCGGTCATCGCGGAGATCCGCCAGAAGCTCGGCATGCCCGCCGCCACCGCGCCGGAGGCGGAGCTCATCCGCTCGCAGACCGGCGAGATTACGCTGGCGCCCGTCGACAGCGTGCTGACCATCGACACGCCCAAAAGCGCGGGCGGCTACTGCGAGCCCGGCAAGTTCATCCACAGCGTCAACGCTGGGGTGAAGATCGACTACCTGACCTACGGCGCAACCGTCTTCGTCACCAGCCTTGATCCCCAGCCCATCCGCACATCCAAACGCCTGCTGGTCACACACTTAACGGATTTGCAGAACACGGAAATCAAGTACGGCGAAGGCGACCGCAAGACCCTTTACGCCTGGGGCAAACTCCCCCACCTCGTCCGCGAAGGCTCCGCCAATATCCACATTGCCGTGCCCGAGCCCGCCACCTACACCGTCTACGCCCTCACCACCGGCGGCAAACGCATGGAAAAAGTGGAGACGCGCGTGGAGGACGGTCAGCTCGCCTTCACCGCCAGCGTCAAAGGCAAGGACGGCAATGCACGAATGCTCTACGAGGTCATACGGGAGTAGGATGGACGGAGCGATATGGTTTGCGTAGTGTAGCCGCATGCCCATGCCCATACCCCGGCTTTATCCTGCACCGCGAGATCGCCCCGAGCCGCGGGCCCGGATACGGTGGGTTGCTAAGCTAATAAAGACGCGGGCGTCGCGTTTATTCTCATAGCCCTTGCGATCCCCTGAAAGGATGCCCTTTCGTCGCTCGCACCTTCTCCTTTTTTTGATCCCATGATTCCCATCGCTATCGCCGCCTGTGTGCTGGGCGCCATTGTTTTGGGCGCGTTTGCGCTGATGTACAGCCGGGGTTCGGGCGGGGAAGGAGAGGATGCCGAGACGCAAATTCCTCCCGCAGAGCGCTTTAGGCAGCTGGCCCTGGGTGATTCGTCCTGGACTGCATGGCGCCCCGTAGTGCTGGCAGGCAGCGTATGGCTCGGCCTGGCGGCCGGGGTGGGGGCCCCAATGTGGGCCGCGTACGCAGGCGTGGTGGACGTGTGGGCGGCCGGTCTTGCGGGGGCGATAATTTTACCGTTGGTGGCCGGCGCGACGATGGCGCTTCTGCTTCTACTGGATTTAACCGCAATGATCGGTGGCATCGGCTGCGGCGAAGTAGGGCGCGCCGCGTCCGCCGCCGCCGAGGCTGTGCCGCCCGCCGAGGCGATGCCCGAGGAGGCTGTTCCCGCATCGCCGGAAGCTCCCAATGCGTCGGAGCCCGAGGATGACTCCCGATACCGTCCGGCGCCATTGCAAACATCCCTGCCATCGCCGGCGGTGCCGCCGCTGCAGCCGGGCGGGATGGCAGGACTGTTCCAACCCACGTCGACGAGGCCCGCGCGGCCTGTGTCCTTGCCGGTGCGTGGGGAAGGGGAGGCGTAAGTCTGTCGGGCGGCCTCTCCTGACGGGAGCTTCCCGTGCGTCGCCGCCGTCATGCAATCAATGCTATCGTTTTTCTCCCGGCAGGACCCCGGACGGGGGGCGCAAGTTGCAAGCGTGAGAATCACACCAAATCTCCTGATAAAAAACGCTTTACGCCGATCGGGCTTTCTGACCTTATACCAACGGAGCTATGTGGTACTATTCCCTGCTTGGAAAATCCCTTGGTCCTATTAACGACGACGAGTTTGAGAAGCTTGTTGCGGACGGTACCATTACGCCAGACACTGCCGTCTGGAACGAGACGATGACCGACTGGAAGACTTATCGCGAAGTCTTCCCCGACGGCGGCGCGTCCGCCGCCCCTGTTGCCTCAGCCAGCCCGGAGCCCGCTGCCGCCGCGCAGCCCGTGCTGGAGGACAAGCCGATTGACGAGTTTATCCACCCCTCCCAGGCCGCCGCAGCAGCAACGCCCGCCCCTGCCGCGGAGCCCGCGCCGACGCCGGCCGTCGCCCCTGAGCCGGAGCCTTCTCCAGCCCGAAGCGCCTCCCCCGTGCTTGCCGAACCGGCCTCCGCCTCCGCCTCGCGCGAGTACCCGGAGCCCACGCCGGTTGCGCAGACCGCCGCCGTATCGCCATACGCGCCGAAATCGCCGCAGCCGCAGGGCACGCAAAGCTATCAGCCGCAGGCCCATACGCATACGCATGGCGCGCAGCCTGGTGGCACCGCCGCTGCGGGCGGCATGGTATCGCTCAACCCGGCGTTCAACCCCATTGCTCCGGCCGCGGCGCCCGCTGTCTTTTGCGTGGAGTGCCGCCGCTCGTTCCTCGAGAGCGATGTGGTGCGCATCAAGGGGCAGCCCGTTTGCGCCGCGTGCAAGCCGGCCTACATGCAAAAGCTGAAGGAGGGCATGATTACGCCCGGCATGGGGCACCTTCAACTGGCGCACCCGCTTAACCGGGTGCTGGCGCGCCTTATTGATACGCTGATCCTGTTCGTGCTTTTTGTGGTGATCATGATCCCCGCTGTCGTCACGGCAGTGCTGGTGGACAAAAACGAAAAGCTGGCGTGGGTTATGGTCCTCGTCTTTATCGTCACCTACGGCCTGGCCCTGTTCACCTCGTTCGCCTACGTCGTCTACTTTACCGTGGCGTGGGGCGGGACACCCGGCAAGTTTGTCCTGGGCATGAAGGTGGTGACGCCCGATGGCGTTCAGCTGGGCTGGGGGCGGTCTATCGGCCGCTTTTTTGCCAATATGGTTACTGACATGACGTGTCTTATTGGTTATCTCTGGTGCTTCTTCGACGAGCAAAAGCGAACGCTGCACGATATCATTTGCGACACCCGCGTGATTAAGCAATAGACGCATTCGCACGCCACCTCGCCGCCGCACCCCACATCATGCCGCAATACCCGGGAGCTCCACGCTGCTTTTCCTGCAATTCGGAGCTCCCCCGGGAGGCGCTGAACACGGCTGAGCCGGTACCCTGCAGCCACTGCACGCAGCCGCTGCAGTCCTACATCTTCCCCGCACAGTTTCGCGTGGACTCGGTGACGGCGTCGGAGGCGGCCGTGGCGGATGACTCCACCTGCTTTTACCACCCGGACAAGCGGGCCGCCGTATGCTGCGACCAGTGCGGCCGTTTCATTTGCTCCCTGTGCGACCTGGAGTTTGAAGGGCGCCACGTTTGCCCGGCCTGCATGAACAATGCGACCGAAAAGGCCGTTAAATCCACGCTTAAAAACGAGAGTTTTAACTGCGACTGGTTTGCACTGCTGCTGGGCGCTTTTGGGCAGTGTTTCTGCATCCTTACCGGTCCGGCCACCTGCGTCCTGGTGGTGTTGTACTGGAACGCGATGTCGCCCTACACCAGCCCGGCCTGGTACCGCACCCGCATGATTATTGCGATGATTCTGGGCATCCTCACCACGCTGTACTCCATCGGCAACCTCGGCTACACACTTGCGGAGCTGGGGCGCAAACCCCTGCCGTAGCGGTGCCCGCGGGCCGCGCCGATGGCACAAAGATGGCCCGACCGCGCGGGGGCGATCGGGCCATGATTGCATGTGCTTGCAGTGGCCTGGTAAGACCAACGCTGTATGCACCCAAAAGCGGCCCGCCACAAGGCCAAATAACTGTGCGAATTGGTCTAAGTCTCTCTGTGGGAGAGACTTTAGTCCAGAAACGCCACGTTGCGCATGGCGGGGGCTTCGTTTTCGGTGTTCATCATCACCTGGTGCCAGCAGTGCAGCACAATCGTCTTGTGATCCGCGTGACGCACCGTGCCGCGGGCGTACACCCGGGCGTTGCGGCGCATCTGCCTAAATGTGCTGGCTGTGCCGGGCCTGGCGGTGATGAGCTTCAAATAACGCTCGGGGCTGACGCCACCGGGAAACTTGTCGCTCACGTACACCACCTCGCCACCGTGGCGGTAGAGCTCCGCCACCACGTGGGGCTTGCTGCCGTTGCCGCGGCGCAGCGGCTCGTTGCGGCGGATCCAGGTGGACTCGACCGTAACGCGCGGCTCGGGAATGAAAAACCACTCGCCCTGGCGGACGAAGGCCTCGTTCCGGCGCCGGTTAGCCTCGCTGGCGCGCAGGCCCATGCGGAGTTGCCGGGCGTACACGGGAAGCGGCTTCAGGGACTCGCGCGCCGCCCGCACGGTAGTTGCGGTGGCGTCGGGTACTGCTGCCACAAACCAGGCACGCTCATCGTGACCGCACAGGAAGCGCTGCTTTTGCGCCGCAGTGCCGGCGGCGGCCTCGTCGGTATCGCGCACAAGAAACAGCAAGTGCCGCTCCTGCTCGCTCACGTTCAGCACCGCGGCGTCGTACCGAGCCTCGGCCTCTTCCGAAACGGAGAGGTCGAAGAACTCGCCACGGGTATCGCGGCCAATGTTCATGGCAAAGCTGCCATCACCCGGCCGTGCCCAGCGGCGAAGCACCGGACGCGTAACCTTGAAACGGGCGCCCATGCGGGCAAAGTGCCGTTCGAGAATCGGGATATTCATAGGATGTGGGTCGGAACCCGCAACATTGTGGGTCCGGATGCCATACCTCAGCCCCCGCGTCTGCGGCGGCTCCTGGATGGGCGGACAGGATCTCCATGGAAGGTGTGGAAGCGGGGAGACGCCGCCTGTGCTCGTGCCCAAAGGGCACGGCCGGTTGTGGTGGTCGTGCTGGTTGTGGTATTTGCATGGGATGTAGTCCAGTAAGTGGTTGAAAAGAGGAAGAGGGAATCGTACAAATACATGCGCCTTACGATCGATATCAATAGGCTTGCACGCGTTTGCAAAAATACGGTTACGTATGAAGACAAAGCAGGTACGACGCCGCATGGCTGCTATGCGCTGCATAACAACAAGCGGTGAAACAGACTCGGCTTTGGATTTAGACCTGGTGCTGGATCCAGGGACGCCCGAACGATGCTACGCCGCAGTGATTGGCGCCGCCACCCGGCCCGACCTGGCGAAGTCCTTCGCCTTGATCTTGACCATGCGGCCATCCGGGTGATGCCATACGACACCCTCCATACCGGCTGTACGCAGCCAGGCCTTCAGGCCGTCAAAGTCGCGCGGCACGCCCTCCAGCACCAATGCGCCGTGGCGGACAAGCTGGTGGCTGCCAAACGCGTCGGGATTGCCCTGAACCTTCGGGCCAACCAGCTCGTACGTGCCGTCTGCGGGCATGCCGGCTGCGATCGCTTCGCAGAAGTAGCGGTCGCTGGGATTCGCCGCATCCACAGCAACCCAGCCCTGGGTTTTGCCCGTTACGGGATCGGTCTCGCCCGCCGGCGTGAAGTTGGCCGGGGCCGCCTTGCCTCGCGCCACCTCGTAGCGCTTGAAGAGGGCTCCGCCCTGGACCAGGCAGCAGGAGCCATCCCATTTGCGGGTGGCAACTCCTTCGCCTGCAAGCACCCACTCGGCGCCTGGCACGACCTCGTTGCGCACAAGGTGGTCGGTATCGTAGTTCCGTTTGAACAGCGAAATGATCTTCTTCATGAGACCTCCTGAGAGGGAGTGTGTGCGGCGGAAATCCTGCTGCGGAACATCCGCTGCTGCAAATTGGTAAGACGCAGCGCAGGTGGAAAAGCCCTGCGCGGTGAGGCTGCCCGAGGCGCGGGAGAAAGCGCCAGGCAAAGCGCCTGGCGAGGCGGCAGGGTGAGCCGGCAAGCGGGAAAATGCGCGAGCCACAAGGCTGCACGGCGTGTCCTCCACGGCGGCCGCCCAGCCTTCTCAAGCCACCCTGAGGCGGCGGCACTTGCTGAAAAGGCGCGAGCCCCGATAAGGCCTTGGGCATCGGGCGAAACCTTCGTGGTCGCCAGTCAGCGCCTTATGAAGGGCGCCCGCGTCCAAAAAGACGCAAGCAGGTAAACAAGGCGGCTGCGGGCATCAACACTGCGCGGGGCCTGACCGAACTGGGCTTGGGACGCCTCGCGCTATAACAAAATTAAAGACGGTATGACATGGGAGTGGAAAGGTTGAATGAATGGATACAGGAAGAATCGCACTCCGGCAAGCTTTATTTCGCATTATTTGAAAATAGGGAATGAAATAACAAGAATAGCCGAGAGAAATAGAAAAGTCGTAAGAAGACAACGCAACATACACTGCAACTGCCCCGCCGGCTGCGTCAACGCCCGACCTTACGTCTATATCGGCACACAAAAAAGCGGCGCAGCCGTCTCCGGCTCCGCCGCTTTCGCGTGGTATCATCCGCTGCTAAAACTCAGGTCCCCGGCTCAGTCCCCATAGCCGTTCGGATTCTTCGAGTGCCAGGCCCAGGCGCTCTCCAGGATCGGCTGAATGCGCTGCAGCTTAGGTTTCCAGCCCAGTTCGGCGGTGATTTTAAGGCTGCTGCTGATAAGCCGCGCCGGATCGCCCGCTCGGGCTTCCTTCACCACGGCGGGGATGGCATGGCCCGTCACCTTGCGCGCGGCATCCACAACCTGTTGCACGCTAAAGCCTTCGCCCGTGCCCAGGTTGTAGCTGGCGCTGTGTTTGGCGCCGATGGCCAGCAGGTGCGCGGCGGCCAGGTCCTTCACGTGGATGTAGTCGCGGATGCACGTGCCGTCCGGGGTGTCGTAGCGGTCGCCAAAAATGTCCACGCGCTCGCGCTGTCCCAGCGCCACCTTCAGCACGTTGGGGATTAGATGCGTCTCGATGCGGTGATCCTCGCCAAAGCGCTCCGAGGCGCCGGCGGCGTTAAAATAACGCAGGTTAACGTGCACCAGGCCGTGGATCTTTTCGTACCACTTGAGCACGTGCTCAAACATCAGCTTGCTCTCGCCATAGGGGTTGATCGGGCGCTGCGGATTGCGCTCGTCAATCGGCACGCGCTCCGGCACCCCGTACGTGGCGCATGTGGAGGAGAACACAAACTGCTTCACCCCGGCGTCCACCATCGCGTCAATCAGATTGATGCCATACGCCACGTTGTTGCGGAAGTACTTCGACGGGTTCGTCATGCTCTCGCCCACAAGCGCATTCGCGGCAAAGTGCATCACGGCGTCCGGCTTCTCCTCGGCCAGCGTTTTAAAGATGAAATCGCGGTCGCCCAGGTCACCCTCCACAAACTTGGCGCGCGGGTCGATGGCCGAGCGGTGCCCCTCCGTAAGGTTGTCGAAAACGACGACCGAGTCGCCAAGATTCAGAATTTCTTCCGTGCAAATGCTGCCGATATAACCGGCGCCTCCCGTCACAAGGATTTTCATGCGAAATGGAACTGACTGCTTAAAAAAGCGGTGTTAAATAAGCGTAGGGGTGAACCAGCAGAGTAGCGCGCCTTGCCGGTGGAGACAAGAAATTTCGGCCGCCCGCCACAGCCCCCTCCGCCCAACCCGCGAAAGCATGCCTAATAGATGCGCGGCATCGCGGATTTTGTATTGCGCTGCAGCCTCAAATACCCGCTACTAGGGGCGCCCTGGCCAGCGCGTATGGGGACGTAAAGCCGGCCGGCCTTCGCGGCGGCGTAGATATTGGGCGCACAACATAGCTAACACGAACCATTTACAACGTAACATGAGCCACTTTCGTGTCGGGATTTTGACCAGCGGCGGGGATTGCCCCGGCCTCAATGCGGTGATTCGAGCCGCCGTGTACTCCGCCAACACGCTTGGCTGGGAGGTCATCGGTTTCTCCGACGGCTACGAAGGCATGCTCTGCCCGGTGCGGTACCGCATGCTCGACACGCGCAGCGTCTCCGGCATCATGGCCAGCGGCGGCACCATCCTGGGCACCACCAACAAGGGCCGGTTTGTGGCGAAAAAGGGCCATGGCGAAAAGGCACTCATCCCGCAAGAGATTATGGATGAGGCGATTGCAACGCTCGAGGGGCTCAACATCGGGGCGCTGATCACAATCGGCGGCGATGGCTCCCTCAGCACTGCCATGCAGCTGGCCGATAACGGCGTCAAAGTCGTCGGCGTGCCCAAAACCATCGATAACGACCTGAACGCAACGGCCATGACGTTCGGTTTCGACAGCGCCGTGCAATGCGTTGCCGAAGCCTGCGACCGCCTCCACACCACCGCCAAAAGCCACCGCCGTGTTATGGTGGTGGAGGTGATGGGCCGCTACGCCGGGTGGATTGCCCTCCACGGCGGCGTGGCCGGCGGCGCGGATATCATCCTGCTGCCCGAGATGCCGTTTAACTTCGAGAAGCTGGAAAAAGACATCCAGCAGCGCTTTGCCGAGGGCGCCCTCTCCGTTATGGTGGTGGTGGCCGAAGGCGCCTTTGAGGCCGGCGGCAACTACGTAACCCTGGATTCCCACGGCGAATCGAAAGGCGAGCGGCGCCTGGGCGGCATCGGCAACTACGTGGCCGAGGAACTTGCCCGCCGCACCGGCCGCGAGACCCGAGCCGTGGTGCTGGGCCACCTGCAGCGCGGCGGCAACCCCACCACGCTGGACCGCATCCTGGGCACCCGCTTTGGCGTTGCGGCCATCCAGTGTATCAAGGAGGGCCATTTCGGCTGCATGGTCAGTTACCAGAACTACCAGACCGGGCACGTGCCCATTTCCGAAGCGGTCGGCCAGCTCAAAAACGTCTCCCCCCAAAGTCAGATGGTTGCCGCCGCCAAGGCGGTGGGCATCTGTTTCGGCGATTAGAGCGGTAAAACCTCAGGTTATGCGCCATGGCGGGCGCGTTGTGCGTCCGCCTGGAAGCTGCGCAAAGTATCTTGAGCGCGAGTGCGATGCCTGGCTGGCCGGCGCCGCTGCCTCGCCTTCCCTACATAAGTCGCAGGTTGCGATACATTTGCAGGGCCTTTACGGGCAGGAGCGCTATCCGCCACAGCGTGCGGAGGGAGAAGCGGGTGACAACGGCAACGACGGTTGTGATCAGCACGGGGTGGTCGCGGACAAATTTGAGGCCGTCCCAGCCCATGCGCAGATACTGGCTGGGGCCCTCCAGGGAGATCAGAGTGGAATTCAGCTCCTGCCTCTGCCACTCCGCCTGGGCAATCAGCGCCGCTTTGCGGGCGTCGCGCTGTTGTTTGGGCGTAAGCGGGGCGGGCGAGGGGAGGTTGGCCATGGAGATTCGTGAGGGTTAGCGCTTTGCCGGCGCTTGCCGGGGTTGCTGGATTAGTGCTGCATCAGTGCATCTCCTGCCGCAGGGCAGCGGCGTCTTTGCGTATCTCGCCAAGGGTGGCGCCAAAGAGTGGCGGGCGGCCTTTCACTGCCAGCATGGCAAGCAGGGCGCTGATGATCGCGGTGACGGCGAAGAACGCGACGACGATACCCATGACCACCAGGCGGTACGGTGTATCCCAAAAAAGCACAATAATAAAGAATGTGCCCAGGATCGCCGCGAAAATCAGGCTGGATATGGCCGTGACTAACAGGAAAACAAGGTTAATCAGCCGCCCCTGCTCCTCCTGCAGCTCCAGCGTCAGCAGCTCCGCGCGGTTGCGGAAGATGGCCAGCAAGATGCCGGCAAGCTGGCGCACGGACTGCACGGGGGAGGGCTGAGGCGCAACCGACGGGTTGGGTTTTTCAGATCCGTTCATCCATAGCATCCCTGTAAACCTGCGCGGGGGGCAGGCCGACGGCCCCGCGCGTGCGGCGGCCGGATCTGGTTGGTTAGCTGCGGCGAATCAGGATACCCACGACAAGGCCCGCAAAGGCGGCAATGCCGACGGCGCGCCACGGGTTATCGCGCACATAAACGTCGGCGGCCTCCGCGGCCTGTTTGGTCTTGTCGACGACGAGCGCTTCGGTTACCGCCAGGCGATTGTTCAGCTCACGCAGGGTCTCTTCCAGCTTCTCTCGGGCAACAACGCTTTTCTCCCCGAGGTTGCTGGCGGAAGCGCGGAAAAAATCTTCGGCATTGCGTGCAAGCACGCGCAGGTCGGCCACGACACGATTCGTGGACTCTTTCATGTGTTCAACTTCGGCTTCCATTTGCTCGTTCATGAGTTCTCCAATGCTTTTTTGATTGAATATTGCGATTATGGTTGCGATCAATACGACAGGGGACGCACCTAACTTAAGGGCAACAATGGTGCTCGCGCAAGCCTTGCGGCATCATTTAGCTAAGAAAACGCGTGTTTGCGAGGGGCGCCTGCCTACAAGCTTGCCCGGGCGGGTACCCCCGCACTTTCCAGGCGCGCGGCGTGCGCTTCCAGCAGCTCTGCGGCAAGGGCGGGGCCGTTTTCGCCGGCCAGGCTGTCGCGCAGAATGGCGGCGCGCGTACGATAGGCGGGCTGATCCAGCTCCAGCAACAGGGCGCGCATGTTGCGGGCCGTCCAGCCGCGTCCAGGCAAAAAGCGCTTCGCTACGCCCAACTCCTCCATCCGCGCGGCGTTGTTGGGTTGATCGAACGCATACGGGCAGGCCAGCGAGGGGACGCCGGCCCGCAGCGTGTGGGAGAGGGTGCCAACACCGCACTGGTGCGCCACAATACCGCAGCGGGGCATAATCCAGCCGTAGGGAAGGTACTGTAACGCCAACACGTTGGGCGGAAGCGTCTCCGGCCGGTTTTTTTCGTGGCCCAGTAGAAAAATGGCGCGCTGGTCTGGCAACGTGGCCATGGCCTCGGCGGCCAGCTTGTAGAAGCCGCCCGGATTGGAGACGGCGGACGTGCCGAGCGTAAAGAGCCACGGGCGGACGCCTGTGGGGGCGCTGTCGAGAAAGCCGGCCAGCTCGGGCGAAGGGACGAAGGCGGGGGACTGCTCCGCGTTGGAGGCGGCCGGGGTGGCGGCAAGGCCATCGTAAAAGCAAAAGCCGGCCTGGCGAAAGTGCTCCGGGTAGTCCGGCTGCTCCGGGGCGTAGTGCCGGCTAAAGAGCAACAGCGCGAGACCGGGCGAGTAATGGCCAAACAGGGCATCATACACCGGGGCCAGCCCGCGTTCCTTGCGAATCTCGTTGAGCACCGGGTCGGCCAGCGGCGCGGTAAGCATGCGGCCGGAGCGCCAAATTCCCGCCTGCACCATGCGCCAGAAGCTGCCCGTGCCGGCCTTAAGGTGGGTGGCCGCGGGCATGCCGTAGGCGGAGGGAATGACGCCGGGCGCGAGGTAAACGGTGACCCAGGGGATGCCGGAGATCTCCGCAGCGGTGCCGGCCGTAAGCGCAAAGTGATGCGCCACAAGGAGATCGAAGCGCGGCGAGGCAGCGACGAGGGCGTCGAGCATGGGCCGGAGCACAGGGCGAATGCCGTGGTTCAGCAGCGCGCGCAAGCTGTTGAGGCCCATATTTTTAGATGAAAACAGCTCCGGGTGGTCCATCAGCATGTCCGGCCGCTGCTCCACGCCCGCTGCGATAAACTCCAGCCCCAGCGCCTCCACCTCCTGCCGCCATGCCGGGTTGCCTGCAAGCGCGCAGTGGTGGCCGCGGCGCAGCAGCTCCATGCCCAGCGCAAGGAAAGGGTGGAGGTCGCCGGAGGAGCCCCAGGTTGTCAGCAGGATGCGCATAGGTATTGCGGAGGGGGAGGGTGCGGGGCGTGGAGAAAAGGCCTGGCCTGGGCGTGCGAGCGGCAGGTCCGGCAGGGAAAGCTCGCGCGGGAGTTGTTTTTTAGTGCGTTGTTGCATCCGCATCTATATCGTGGCGCAGATGTGTCATGCGGGCACTTTGCCCGCGGCTGACAGAGCGGCGCGCGCTCTCCCTTTGCTTTTGTAACCATTTGCGCATTTTCAGGCTATGGCAAGCCCTTCCTTTACTGAACCTTCGCGATCGCAAAGCCTTGGCTCGATGGCAGGCGCCGTCGTGCTTCTGGTGCTCGCCACCGCTGTGGCCGGCCTTTTTTGCCTGCACCTGAGCAACAAGCGCTGCACGGGTGCGCTGGATTTTTCCGAAGGCGCGGCCAACATGATGGAATCGACCCGTCTGGCCCAGATCAACTTCAAGATCCAGGTGCAGGAGTGGAAAAATACGCTGCTGCGCGGCCACACGCCGGAGGGGATGACGACGTATTTCGGCGCCTTTGAGAAGCGCGAGACGATGGTGCGGACCTTTGTGGAGGAGATTCTGAAGTATGTGGCAGTCTGGAAGGTTGCACCCGAATCGGAGGCGCGGCTCAAGGAGATACTGAAGCTGCATGCGGAGCTTGGCGCGGCCTATCGCACTGCGCTGCAAAAGTTTAAGGCGGATGACCCGCTGAGTATTCGCGCTGTCGACGCGGAGGTGCGCGGCAAGGATCGGCAGATAGACGAAGCTCTGGACAGCTTTGCCGTCTATGTTCGCGGCGAGCTCTCCCACAAAAGTGGTGTCGCCAAGGTGGAGAATGAAGCGCTGTACAAGCAACTGCGCACGGTGGTATTTGTGATCAGCGGTATCACATTTGTAGTAACGCTGGTGTTTGCCTGGAAGGCGTTGAAGATCAACGGCCAACCCTCCGCGCGCCGCACTGCGGGCGGCGCATCCGCACCTATGGAAACCCGGAACGATTCCAGACCTGGCTCGGTTTCGTAGCAAAGTCGTTCGTTTTTCGCTACCGCCATGCTGGATCTGATCGCCGCTGCCGCCACCTCTCTCAGCCCCGCTTCCGCGCCCGCCGCCGCCACCGCGCAGGCGTTTGACGAGGCGACGGTGCTGGGGATGTTTTTGGCTGGGCTGGCACTGTTTTTCAGCGGCCTGGCGGGCATCAAGTCCAACCTGGCGCTAATGACGACCCGGCGCTTTCGCCTGGCGCTGGCCAAATGGACGGACCGGCCGGTGCTGAGCGCCGCGTGGGGTATGGGCGCCGGTGCCATAACGCAAAGCTCTTCGGCTGTGGCATTTCTGCTTACCGGCATGATCTCCGCAGGGCTGATTTCCGTGCGCAAGGCGCTGCCCATCGTCTCCTGGGCGCACATTGGTGTTACCGTGCTCGTCTTTCTGGCGTCGATCGATATCAAAGTTGGAATCTACTACCTGACAGGCATTTGCGGCTTGATGGTGGCGTTCCAGCTTTTTCACGCCTACCGACACCTCATCGGCGCCCTTTTCGCCGCAGCGCTGCTCTTCTTTGGCCTGCTGCTGATGAAAGACGCGTTTGTGCCGCTGCCCACGTTCCACTGGTTTGGCGATTTTGTGAGCTTTGTGCAAGGCTCTGTGCTGGCGGGCTTTGTGATGGGCGCCATGTTGCGGATGATTGTGCAGAGCAGCTCCGCCATTGTGGTGCTGGCCATCACGCTGTGCCAGGGCGGCCTCTTCTCGCAGGATCAGGCCACCATGGTGATGTACGGGGCCAGCATCGGCGTGGGGCTTTCCGTCTGCCTGCTCTCCTCCAACCTGCAGGGCATTCCGCTGCAAATGTCGTATTTCCAGGCGATTATCAACGTGGCGGCGGGCATCACCTTCTTTCTGCTGCATTACGTGGAGGAATTCAGCGGCGTTAAAATACTGCACGCCATCCTGGACGGCCTGCCCCCGCACCAGACGCTGGCGGTCGGATTTCTCCTGCTGCAAATGGTGACGGTCATCTACGGCATTGCCTTTGGCTACTGGGGCGTGCCGCTGCTGGAGCGCCTTGCGCCGCCGACGCAGGAGCAGGGCCTCTCGCGCACCTCGTACATTCAGGAGGCTGCGCTGCAGGATCCCGAAACGGCGCTCGACCTGGCCGACAAAGAGATGTCGCGCATCCTGTTCCTCTTTCCCGCCTACATGAAGGCCGCCGGCGCCGACATCGACGACCCGTCCGTGGACTTTGTGGAGCCCGCCACGCTGCACTCCGCGCTCCTCTCCGTGGGCGGCCAGGTGCGGGAGTACCTGACGGCCGTGCTGGAAAAGGAGCTGCCCGCCGGCACGAGCGAGCGCTTGCTGCGGCTGGAACTACGCCTGACACTGTTGCTGGCGCTGGAGCAAAACATGTATGACTTTGCCGCCGCCGTCCAAGCCTCGCAACCCGTTGGCGCCGGGGAGTTTGCAAATAACCTGACGGAAAGCATGAACGCCGTCCTCCACCTGGCCCTGGACGCCCAGCGCTCCTGCGACCCCGAAGACGTGGGCATCCTGATGGCCGCCACCAACGACCGCGGCGCACTGATGGAAAGGCTTCGCCGCCAACGGCTTGGGGTGGCCAACCTGGAGCACCAGGGCAAAGCCACCGCCTTCTACCTTACCACCCTGTTCGAGCGCCTGGTGTGGATGCTCCGCCAGCTCGGCCTCGCCATCCGCCAGGGCAACGACGTCTCCGCGCTGGACGCCAGGGACAGAAAATAGAGGGCGGGGGCGGGGAGCTTTGGCATCCACAAAGGGATTCCGTTGTTTGCCCCCCGCTTAATGAGGATAAAAAGGGGGGACGGGGTAGGGTGAAGCACACAGCAGAGTGCTTCACGTCCCCGCGGGAGAAGGCGGTAAAGTAGTTGTTCGCGACGGCCGCCCGCGCTATCCTGTTGGTCATATTGTCATGAGCTCTATATTCGAGAAGATCATCGCGCGGCAAATTCCCGCCGACATCGTCTACGAAGACGATCGCGCCCTGGCGTTCCGCGACATCAGTCCGCAGGCGCCGAAGCATATCCTTGTCATCCCCAAAAAGGTCATCCCGCGCCTTGCGGCAGCGCAGCCCGAGGATGAGCAACTCCTTGGACATCTGTTACTTACGGCGGCCAAGGTGGCCCGGGCCGAGGGCGTCTCCGAAAGCGGTTTCCGCATTGTCGCCAACTGCGGCCCGGATGCCGGCGAAAGCGTGCCGCACCTGCACATCCACGTGCTTGGCGGCAGGCAACTGGCGTGGCCTCCGGGGTAAGTAAGCTTCTACACAACAACGGTTTAGCACAGCATCTGCATTTAGATGGAAGCGGCAGCCCGGCGCGATTTACCTCCGTGCCTTCGTGCGCAACGCATCAAATTGCATGCGAAAAGGTTTGCGACCATCGTATCGGCAATTGCTCAATGGAACAATGCAACCCACTTATGTTGTGATATTTAAGTTTCTTTCTATTCCACTCCTGTTCCTCCTCGCTATGACATCCGCCCTCCACGCGCAATCCACAGTCAAGGCCCCCGTCCGCGTCATCTTCGATACCGACATGGACTCCGACGTCGACGACGTTGCCGCGTTGTGCCAGTTGCATGCGCTGGCGGATCTCGGTGAGGCGGAGATCCTCGGCGTCGTCACAAGCGGGCGCAACGAGTGGTCCGGCCCCTGCTGTGCGGCAATCAACACCTTTTACGGCCGGCCGGAGATTCCGATCGGCCTTGTCAGCAGCCCGCGCGCCATTTTGCAGAAAAGCCTTTATGCGGAAGAACTTGCGAAGGAGTTTCCGCATAAGTTCGACGCATCCAAAGCGCCCAAAGCTGTCGATCTCTATCGCAAAATCCTCGCCTCCCAGCCCGACGGCAGCGTCGTCATCATCACCGTGGGCGATCTCACCAACCTGGCCGGCCTCCTCGACAGCAAACCGGACGCCGCGTCGCCCCTCGACGGCCGCGCGCTTGTCGCCGCCAAGGTAAAGGAGTACTTCTGCATGGGCAGCCGCTACCCGGCCGAGACGGACCCCGGAACCAACCGCTGGGGCAACTTCCGTACCGACCCCGAGAGCGTGCGCGAAGTCGTTGCCGGCTGGCCCACGATGATCACGTTTACCGGCGGCGGCAAATTTGCGGATTCGATGGCCATCGGCGGCAAGATTACCCAGCTTGATCCGAAAGTCTGGCCCGTCAGCCGCGGCTTCCAGCTCTACTTCGAGCGCAGCAAATCCGGCCCCACCCGCCACAGCGCGGATCTCATTACCGTGCTGGTGGCCGTCCGCGGCTTCGAGCCCTACTTCAAAATCGTCGACAAAGGCCACAACGAGATCGACGAGATTGGCCGCAATGCGTGGAAAGACGAGCCCGACGCGCCTAACCAGCGCTACACCAGCGAGTTAGTCGATCCCAGCCGCGCCAGGGAAATCGCCGCGATTTTCGAAGCCCAGGCCACTGCCAACCCCAAACTGCGCCCCGTCGCAACCCCGGCGCCAGCCCCCGCAGGTGCGCCCGCCTCACCTTAGAGCGGTTTCACTACGAGGATAGACATGACACAATCGGAAGCGCCGCAGGCGCGAAGGCCTAAAGCCCAGGGCGTAAGCCCTGGGTGAGGTCTACCAGCGGCCGGGCATGGAGGTCATATGGTAATGGATCTCGTTGTTACGCAGCTCCTTACGAAACTCGCGCAGGTCTGTTCCGGATTCGATGCCGACGTACTCGATGCCGGCGATGGCGGCCAGGTCTTCCACATGTTCCGCTGTGACGCCATAGCTGAAGCCGGTGTGATGGGCGCCGCCTGCGTAAATCCATGCAGCGCAGGCGGTTTTGAAGTCCGGCCGGCATTTCCAGACGGCCCGGGCCACGGGCAGTCGGGGCAGCGGCTCGGGCGGGGCGATGACGTCTACCTCGTTGAGTATCAGGCGGAAGCGATTGCCGAGATCCACCAGGGAGACGTTGACGGCGGCTCCGGGGTGCGCGTCAAAGACGAAGCGAACGGGATCCTCCTTCCCGCCGATCCCGAGCGGGTGCGCCTCCACCGCCGGGGTGGCCGCCGCGATGCTTGGGCAAATCTCCAGCATGTGCGCGCCGAGCACCAGATGTCCCTCCGGCGCAAGGTGATACGTGTAGTCCTCCATGAATGACGTGCCGCCGGGCAGGTCGTCCGTGATCACCTTCATCAGGCGCACAAGCGCGGCGGTCTTCCAGTCGCCCTCGCCGGCAAAGCCGTAGCCGTCGGCCATCAGCCGCTGCACCGCCAGGCCGGGGAGCTGGCGGAGGCCGTGGAGGTCCTCAAAGGTATCGGTAAACCCTTGGAAGCCACCTTGTTGCAGAAAGCTGCGAAGCCCGATCTCCTGGCGCGCCGCATAGCGTAGCGCGTCGTGCCTGTCGCCTCCGCGGCGAAGGGCCGGGGCCACAGCGTAAAGCGCTTCGTACTCGGCGGCAAGGGCGGTGACATCCGCATCGCTCGCATCCTGCACGGCATCAACGAGATCGCCAACGCCATGGTAGTTGACGCTAAAGCCGAAGCGTGCTTCTGCCGCCACCTTATCTCCTTCGGTAACAGCTACTTGCCGCATGTTGTCGCCAAAGCGCACAAAGCGGGCGCCCTGCCAGCTTTGCCAGGCGCGCGCCACACGCATCCAGGCCGCAACGCGGGCCTGTACTTCGGGATCGCTCCAGTGGCCGGCAACCACTTTGCGGTTGAGGCGCAACCGGGTGTGAATAAATCCTGCTTCGCGGTCGCCATGGGCAGCCTGATTCAGGTTCATGAAGTCCATGTCGATCTCGCTCCAGGGCAGATCGCGGTTAAACTGGGTGTGGAGGTGGAGGAATGGCTTGCTGAGGCGCGAGAGGCCGCTGATCCACATTTTGCTGGGCGAGAACGTGTGCATCCACAGGATGAGCCCGGCGCAGGCGGCGGCCCCGTTGGCCTCCAGGCAAAGGCTTGTGATCTCCTCCGGCCGCGTAAGGATGGGCTTGAAGACAAGGCGCAGCGGCAGGGAAGCTGACGCATTGAGTTGATCCACAATGCTTTGCGCATTGGCGGCTACCTGACGAAGCGCTGCCTCTCCGTAAAGGTGCTGGGACCCGGTGATAAACCAGATTTCGGATGTTGGTGGCTGAAGTTTGTGCATAGGAGGGGGGAGGGTGAGTGCTGGGCAAAAACCAATGGCGTTGCCCTAAGGTGCTGATAACGAGGTGGATGCGATAGACGCGAAGGAGCGAGCGCCTGGGCCGGTAACGTTGCGGCAAGGCGTTGTGCGGAGGGGAAATCTGCTGCGCGATGACTTGGGCGATCGGCGATCAGCGCGCGTGTAACCCTTTATGCCGGAGCAAGATCGGCCTCTGCCGGCGGACGACTTGGCGACCTGGGCTCCGCCTGGGCGGCCGGGGTTGTGGCGGCGGTTTTGATTTCAATCAGCCGCCTCATGACGGATGAGAGATCGGCCGCTTTGTTGACGCCGCCAAAGGCGTCGTGGAGCTCGCGGTAGATGGCGTATAGCTTGTCGTAAGTCCTTGCGTTCTCGGGCTTTGGGGCGTATACGATATCTTTGATGCTTGCCATGGAGGCCTGGGCACTCGCAAAGTCGGCGTGCTCGCCGGCGACTACCGCGGCGCTGATAGCCGAGCCCAGTGCGCATGCCTGGGACGAGCCGGCGACCTGCATGGTGCAGCCGGTAATGTCCGCATATATTTGCATCAGCACCGCGTTTTTCTCGGCAATGCCGCCGGCGCATACGACGCGATCGATCCGCACGCCGTACTCGCGAATTCGCTCGATAATGGCCCGTGCACCAAAGGCCGTGGCCTCCACTAAAGCGCGGTAAACATCTGCGCGCGAGGTATATAGCGTTTGGCCTAGTAACAGGCCGGTAAGGCGCGGGTTGACCAGAATGGTGCGATTTCCGTTGTTCCAGTCGAGCGCAAGGAGGCCGTGCTCGCCGGGCCGCTGGGCGGCGGCCTCGGCGGTAAGCTGCGCGTGCAGGCGGGAGTCTCCCTGGCAGACAACCTCGGCCCACCACTTGAAGATATCGCCGACGGCAGACTGGCCCGCCTCAATGCCGTAGTGGCCGGGCAGGATGGAGCCGTTGACGATGCCGCAAATGCCGGGGATATCCGCCACGGCGCTGCCGACGGGCACTACCGCGCAATCGCAAGTGCTTGTGCCCATTACCTTTACGAGGGTGCCCTCCGTTACGCCGCACGCAATGGCGCCGTAGTGCACGTCCATTTCGCCAATGGCGATGGGGATGCCGGCCGGGACGCCGAGCTTCTCCGCCCACGCTTCGCAAAGTGTTCCGGCTGTGTGGGATGCGTCGTAGGCGACATCGTAGAGGCGGGGGCGCAGCTCGGCCAGCTTCGGGTGAAGCGCCGCCAGAAACTCCGCATCCGGAAGTCCTTGCCACTCAGCGCTATACATGGCCTTGTGGCCGGCGGCGCACACGCCGCGACGCACATCCTCCGGGCGGGTCACGCCGGCCAGCACGGCGGGGATGTAGTCCGAGAGCTCCACCCAGCTGTGCGCGGCGTCAAATACCTCCGGCGCGGTGTTCAGGCAGTGCCAAATTTTGCTCCAGAACCACTCGGAGCTGTAGGTGTTGCCGCATTTGGCGATGTACTGCGGGCGCAGGCGCACGGCGGCGGCGGTAATGGCGGCCGCTTCCTCGTGGCTGGTGTGGTCCTTCCACAGCCAGCATTGCGCGGCAAGGTGGCCCTTCCAGCGCGGCAGCAGGGCCAGAGGGGTACACGCGGCGTCGACGGGAAGGGGGCTGGAGCCGGTGGTATCGACGCCGATGCCGACGATGCGATCCGGCGCAAAGCCCTGGAAGGCAGAAGCTTGCGCGATGGCACCACGGATGGACTCCTCCAGGCCGACAAGGTAGTCGCCCGGATGTTGCCGTGCCAGGTTGTGGTCCGCCGGGTCAAGCAGCACGCCTTCGCGGCCGCTGGGATATTGCACCACGGCGGTGCCGATTTCGCGGCCGTCGGATGTGCGAACGAGGATGGCGCGAACCGAATTCGTGCCGTAATCCACACCAATCGTAAATTTCATAGAATGAGGATGGGCCAAAGCATTCGACTTTATTGCTATCGAGTAAACACCGAAGCTACATTACAGTAATGTAGCGAGGTAACGGAAGCCCGCAATCGCGCTCCGCTCAGGCGTCCCGCGCCTCCCCGGCGCCCCTGTGCGTTGTGCAACGGATGTGGCGAGATCGTCTAGCAGAGCAAAATCTCCTTTGCTTCGCTTCGAGATCCGATCCCTGCCTTTCCTTTCCACCCACCTTCACTTTACGTCATCCCCGGCATGAAAAAGCCCAGCATGATGGACATCGCCCGCGCGGTCGGTGTCTCCAAAAACACCGTCTCGCTTGCGCTGCGTAACGATCCGCAGATCCCCCAGGCGCGGCGCGAGGAAATTGGCGAGGCGGCCAAGCGCCTGGGCTACACCAAAAATGCGGTTGTCGGCCAGTTGATGGCACAGCTGCGCGGGGGAAAAACGGCGACGGCGCGCAGCGGCTTGGCGCTCGTCAACGCCAACGAGGACCCCGACGCGTTTCGGCGGCACCCCACCATCCCCACCTACGTGGAGGGGTGCCGGCGCCAGGCAGCGGCGCAGGGGTATACCCTGGACGAGGATTTTTGGCTGCACGACCCGGCGATGAACGGCGCCCGCCTGTGCCAGATTTTTAACGCGCGAAATATCCGTGGCGCCGTCATCGTAGGGCTCATGCGAACCGATCAGCTCCCGGCGCGATTTCGGCTGCTGTGGGGCACCTATCCGTGCGTTGTCACGGGTTCCCGCACCAGCGATCCCGCCCTTTCCTTTGCGTGTGCGGATCACCACTCGCTGGCGCTACAGGCGTGTCAGCGCGCCATCCACAGGGGCTACCGGCGCCCGGCGCTGGTGCTGGATCGCACGATCGACGAACTGGTGGAGCATCGCTTTTCCGCCGGCATGGCCATTGCGCAACGCGATCTGCCGCCCGATTGCCGGGTGCCCGGCTTTTACGAGAGCGGCGAGAGCCGCGCCATGCCGCCCGGGTTTGTGGAGTGGCTGGAGCGCGAGCGGCCGGATGCCATTCTTTCGCTGTATCACTCTGTCCGCACGTGGCTTAAGGAGATCGGGCTGGAGGTTCCGCGCGATATCGCACTGATTCAGCTGGAGCGGCGCGCCGACCATCCGGACTGGAGCGGCATGGACCAGCACAACGACATCGTGGGAGAGGCCGCCGTGGAGATGCTCATAGGGATGATCCTGAAGGGCGAATACGGGATTCCACGCTTCCCTCGCGCCACACTTATTGGCGGATCGTGGGTGCCCGGCAGCACGACGGGGCTGCCTCTGAATGCCGCGGGATGGCAACTGCAGGAGAGGGAGGCGAGGGTGGAGCAACGCTTAAAGTTTGCCCTGCAACAGCTTGCAAGGCAGACACTTGGCAAGTAGCTGTCCTGCCCGGGCCTTCGGCTTCGGCACCGCGCCCTCCACCTTCCTCACCCCTCCATTACAAACGATACGAGGTCCACATCACGCGCAAAAAAGCTCAGGGCTCGCTGGCTGGAGGAATCGCTGATGTGCCACTGCACGCCGCCGCCCAGGTGGCTCGCGTCGTCAATGCTAAAGCCGCGCACCAGCAGGCCCTCCGGCGCCATGCTGGCAAACACCATATCGCGCACGCCGCTAAACATAAAGTAGAGGCGAAGCTGGATGTTGCTCATCGGCGCCACGGTGAGCAAAAGCGTGGCCTCCGGCAGGTTGCCGGAAAGCATGGAATCGAAGTGCGCTTTTACAACCCGCACAGCCACAGGAAAATGCAGCTCCGGCAGGTGGGAGATCTTGAACGCGCCGCGGAAGTTGGGCAGCTGCTTGTCCGCCGCGCTTACGGAGGAAGGCGCCGGCACGGCATTGGCGCGGGGCGCCGCCAGTTGCACGGGGGAGAGCGACGAGGCGGAGTCGAGCGGCGTAACCGGCGTGGGCGCGCCGGGCGTGGCGGCGGATTTGCGCGTGGTGGAAGTTTTGCGTAAAGCCTTGGAGGGCTCCGACTTAGCGAGTGTGATGGGCGTCAGCACACGCTCCTTCAGCTCTTCGGGATCGAGCGGCGTGACGGTAACGCTGCCCTTGAGGGGCGCCGGCGCAACGGGTGCCTTCAGGCGCGATTTGGGGCGCGCCTTAACACTCGGCTTGCCGGAGCGGCGCCGCGTACCGCCGGCGGCGGGAGCCTGAGCGGCTTCGGGCAGGGGTGGCGCTTCCAGCTCAATATTCGTTTTCTCCTTGCCTATCAACGGCTTAGACTTAGGCGGCGCGGGCGGATGAATCGGGCCGGCGGGGGCTGTGGACTTGCGAATCACCGCACCTTTGGGCACGGGCGCCGACTTGATTGGCAGCTTTTTGGCAGCGGCGGCCGGCGTACTTTTGCTTTTGGACTGAAGGCCGGACTGTGCGGGCTTAACGGCTTTGGCCGGAACCGGAGATGCGACAGGCGCTGCCTTGGCTGCCGGCGCCTTCTTCTTTACGGGCTTGGCGGGAATCTTGGATTTCTTGGAAGCCATAGTAAATCGTGTAACGATAAGGAGATAGGGTCCGGCCGGGGGGAGGAAGCGGATAGATTAGAATAATGTCGCGTCTAAAGTATACACAATGTTCGCAACTGAGGGAAACGCAAAGTGCGGCCCAATAAGTCTTTCCCTGCGAGCGCGTTCTTGCCTTTTGCCCGCTGCCTGTGCTAAACTGCCCGTTTGGCGCGCGTGTGCCGCCGCAAGCCCTCAGATCAAGACGAAGATGGAATCTAAAGATTATAAATCGACAATCCTGCTGCCGCAAACGGCGTTCCCCATGAAGGCGGACCTGCCGTTGCGTGAACCCAAGTTCCTGGAACGCTGGGACAACGAGGGGATTTACGAGAAAATAATCGAACGCCGCGCGAGCGAAAGCGCGCCCCGCTTTATCCTTCACGACGGCCCCCCCTTCGCCAACGGCGACGGCCACATCGGCCACCTGCTCAACATGACGCTGAAGGATCTTGTCCTGAAATCCCGCAACATGATGGGATTTAGCGCGCCGTTTGTCCCGGGCTGGGACTGCCATGGCCTGCCGATCGAACATAAAGTGATGCAGGACAAGAGCAAAGGCGGCGAGGATCTGACCGACCCCGTTGCCATCCGCGAAGCGTGCGAAGCGACAGCGCGTAAATTTATCGCGATCCAGCGCGGCCAGTTCAAGCGCCTCGGCGTCTTTGGCGAGTGGGAAACGCCCTACCTCACCATGGATCCCGCGTACGAGGCGGAGATCCTCCGCACCTTCGCCAAGCTTGTAGATAAAGATCTCGTCTACAACGACTTACGCCCCGTCCGCTGGAGCACCGGGTGCCAGACGGCCCTTGCTGAAGCCGAGCTGGAGTACGACGAAAGCCGCGTCGACCCCTCGGCGTTCGTCAAGTTCCCGATCACCGACGCCGCCAGCCGCCTGAAGCTGGAAGCCCTTGCCGGCAAGCCACTTGCGACGGATGCCAGCCTCTTCGCGCTGATCTGGACCACCACGCCCTGGACGCTCCCGGCCAACCTCGCCATCGCCCTCTCCCCGCATCTGGACTACGCGCTGTTCGACGGAGGCGAAGGCACGGGCGTATTCCTGTGTGCCGTCGATCTGGCTCCGAAGCTGCCGCTGGCAGATGACCGTAAAGTGCAATTGCACGGCAGCACGTTCAAGGGCAGTGCTTTCGCGCCAACCGTTGGCGTTACAACAACTTCCGAAGGTCGCAAAGCTGCGGAGTTCTTCGCGCAACACCCTTTCCTCGATCGCGCCAGCCACTTCTACGCGGCCGAGTTCGTGACTGCGGAGACCGGCACCGGGCTCGTGCACATCGCCCCCGGCCACGGCCAGGACGACTATAACCTGGGCAAAGCCGTCGGCCTGCGCCTCCTCTCGCCCGTGGACGACCGAGGCTGCCTGAGTGCGGAATGCGGCGTGCCAGAGCTTGTCGGCCAGTATGTCTTCAAGGCCAACGGTCCGATCCTGGAAATGCTTGAGAGCAAAGGACTTCTGCTGGCCAAAAAGGATTACCCCCACAAGTATCCGCTCTGCTGGCGCTCCAAAACACCCATCATCTTCCGGGCCGTCAAGCAGTGGTTCATCAAAATGGACTTCCGCGCCGACGCGCTCAAGGCAATAGGCGAGGTGAAATGGGTGCCGAACTGGGGCGAAAACCGCATCCGTGGCGCCGTGGAGACGCGGCCCGACTGGTGCATCTCGCGCCAGCGCACGTGGGGCGTGCCCATCCCCGTGTTTTACGGCGAGGGCGGCCAGCCGCTGATGAGCGGCGCCAGCATCCGCGCGTTTGCCGATATCGTGGAGCGCGAAGGCACCGGTGTGTGGTTCTCCACGCCCGATGACGTAATGGCAAAGCGACTCGGTGTCTATGGCGCCGGCCGCAAGGGCCGCGACACGCTTGACGTGTGGATCGACAGCGGAAGCAGCCACGCGGCGGTGCTTCGCAAGCGCGGCTGGTGGCCGGCCGACATGTACCTGGAAGGCAGCGACCAGCATCGCGGCTGGTTCCAAAGCTCTCTCTCCCTGAGTGTTGCGTCGCTTGCCGGCGACAAGGACAACCCCAGCGGCACCCCTTACAAGCAGGTGCTGACGCACGGGTTTGTCGTCAACGAAGAGGGCCGCAAATACAGCAAAAAGGACGGCGCGCTCGACATCCTCTCGCTGGTCAAAGCCAACGGCGCCGACATGCTGCGCCTGTGGGCCGCCATGCAGGATTATCGGCAGGACATCCCGATGAGCAAGGAGCTGATGGCCCGTGCCGTCGATACGTACCGCGCCATCCGCAACACCGTGCGCGTGCTGCTGGGCAACCTGCACGACTTCGACCCGGCCGTGCACACCCAGGCGCAAAGCGCGTGGAGCGAGCTGGATCTGTATGTTTACACGCGTTTGCAGGAGGTCGTGCGCACCAGCCGGGCCGCTTACGAGGCCTACGAGTTCCATCTGGCTGTGCAGGCCGTCACGCGCTTTTGCAATGTGGAACTCTCTGCGCTGTACGTAGATGTGCTGAAAGACAGCCTGTACTGCGATGCCGCGGACGACCCCGCGCGCCGCTCCGCGCAAACGGTCATGCGCCTCATCGCCTCCACCCTGGCGCGCCTGCTGGCCCCGGCCACGCCGTTTACGGCCGAGGAGATCTGGGACGAGCTGAACCGCCATGATGCGCAGTCGGAAAGCATTCACCTGCAACTCTTTCCGAAAGCCGATGAAGCCGCGCTGTCCTCCGCGCCGGCGCTTCTGGAGCGCTGGACGGGTCTGCTCGCCCTGCGTTCGCGCGTCAACGAGCAGCTGGAAGGCGCGCGCCGCCGCAAGGAGATTGGCAAGAGCCTCGAGGCTCGCGTGGAAGCGCTGCCGGCCCTTGGTGTTCAGCCCGACGATGTGCCCCTGCTGCGCACGCTATGCATGGTATCGCAGTTCGATATCGTTGATGCCAGGGACGTTACGCCCAGCGAAACCGCCGAGGCCGGCGCCGAAATTTTCGTCCGTCGCGCCCGCGGCACCCGCTGCATCCGCTGCTGGAAGTACGACGAGGCGACTGGTGCCGACGCGGAGCATCCTGAGCTTTGCCCGCGCTGCACCCGCGTGGTGACATCGCTGCCGGCGGCCAGCGTAACGGCTGGCTAATCGCGCGACAGGCGCACTGCATGCGCACGGCAACATGTTGTAGCGGAGAGGCTTAGGTACGCACGCGAGAGCGTGTGCGCGTATGCTTCTCCGCTACGGCTCGGTGCGATGCGTAAGGGCGGGCCGCGGCGATTGCGGCAATGGCGCGCCGGAGGGCTGCGCGGCGCCGCTGGAGAACGCGGCGCAAAGCTCGGGCGTCAAAAGCTGCTCAAGTTCCAGCAGGTGAAGGAGATAGCCGTCATGTTCCATCACTGGCAACAGGGGCAGCCCGCCTTCGGGCACCGCAATGCGCTCCGCAACCTTGTGGCGCTGAAACTGAGAGGTTGCCAGGCGCACGGTGCGGTGGGCGCTCTCTGCGATAATGCCCAGCGTGTGGGTGCCGGTTGGCGCGGACGCGTCACCGGAAGCTGGTGAATTTGCCTGGGCAAAGTCGCTCTGTATCAATAAGATGCGTGAGATGAGCGTGGGTTCTGTCGGGCGGCCGGCCAGGCGCAGGGTGCCGTCCACGACGGGCACTACCTCACCCTGAAAGTTAAGCCAGCCTACAAACTCGCGCGGCGCGTGCCGGGGCGGGGCGTGCAGGCGCACAAAGGGCACCAGGCGGCGGATGGAGGCCGCGCGCACGGCATAATGCACGCCGCCGGCCGTCATCAGCAAAAGCAGGCAGGCTGGGGCGGCGGGGCTGGAGGCGGGTGCCGCGGAGTGCATTGTGGGCGGGCCGGCGCGGGGCCGGGCTATTCGAAGTCCTTGGGTGACAACGACGTAGCGGCGCGCGAGCCGAGGATGCGGGCCTGCTCCTTTACCCGCTCGGCCGTGCTGTCGAAGCGGTAGCCGTGGCAGTTGGGGCACGTAACGGCTTTCTCCAGGACAATCGATTCGCACCCTTCGCAGACCTTGAAGCCCACGGGGTTGGCAATAATCTTTTGTGCCTTTTGGGCGCGCTCGGAGAGTTCGTCGGACATGGCAATGGGAGGGAGCTGCGCGACTGGACGTCTTTACGGATGGAAACAAATCCGGCTCTTTCGCTGGCGCCGCTGTATATGATTAACATGCGGTGTAAATACGTGCCGCTCAAGCAAAAAATATCGGCTGCGTGAGGGGGCGGCCCGCTCGCAACCTTTTGTGCTGGATTTGTCGGCGGGCGTCAATTATTATTACCGTCATGCCACTGCTCCAGCTATCCCAGGGCGTATGGATCAATCCCGGGCTGGTCTCCCTGGCCAGGCTGTCGGACGTCGGCGGCACTCTCCATTTCCTCGATGGCTCGCAACATGCCGTGCAGGGGCGGTTGGACGCCGAGAAAGTGGAGGCGGCGCTGGGGGACTTTGCCGCGTTTCAGATCACCGAATTTGGCGAGACAGCGCGCTTTCTTGTGAACGCGCAGGTGGTCACGCGAATGGTGGTTGACCCGGCGACGCGCACGCTTAAGCTGCATATGTATGGAGTGCCCAACGCGCTGGTGGTGCCGCCCGCCTTTGCGGACATTATGCGAGCCCGGCTGGAGGCCGCAGTTCTGTAGGCAACGCGCTGGGCAAGGTGCAAGCTTATGAGGCTTAACCTCTTGTATCGCGGGCCGCTCTCCAGCTGCGACTATGCCTGCGACTACTGCCCGTTTGCCAAAACGCGGAACTCGGCGGCGGAGCTTGCGGACGATGCGGCGAAGCTGCGCCGCTTTGTGGCCTGGGCGGGCGGTTTGGCCGATGACGCGGGTGCGACCCGGCTGGGCGTACTGTTTACGCCGTGGGGCGAGGCGCTGATCCGGGCGCATTACAGGGAGGCGCTGGTGGTGCTCAGCCACATGCAACACGTTGCGCGCGTGGCGGTTCAGACAAATTTGAGCTGTCGCCTGGACTGGGCGCGCCGGGCGGATCCGCAGCGGCTGGCTTTTTGGGCCACGTACCATCCCTCGCAGGTGGCGCTGGACGATTTTGTGGCGCAGTGCGCGCGGCTGGATGGCATGGGGCTTAGATATAGCGTTGGTATCGTGGGCCTTAAGGAGAATCTGGATGCGATGGAAGAGCTGCGGCGCAGGCTGCCGGAGGGGACCTATGTGTGGGTGAATGCGTACAAGCGCGTGCGCGGGTACTACGCTGGGGACGAGGTGGCACGGATCGAGGCCGTGGACCCGCATTTTGGGATGAACAACCGGTACCACGCCAGTCTGGGCGAGGAGTGCATGGCCGGGGAATCCGCGTTTAGCGTTGATGGAGAAGGGGATATGTATCGCTGCCATTTTATCCGCGAGAAGATTGGGAACATTTACGAGGCCGGCTGGCGCGAGGGGCTTCGGCCACGAAGGTGCAGCAACGCGGTTTGCGGCTGCCATATTGGGTACGTGCACATGCCGAGGACGGGAGCCGCGGCGCTGTTTGGCGAGGGGGTGTTGGAGAGAATTCCCGCCGCATTTTCCTCCGCACGGTAAGGGCTTTGTGCTATAGAAAGGGACATGCCCCAGCCATCGTCATCTGCGCAGCCTATCCTGCCCCCGCGCGCGCTTTTTGCGGGCGGCGGCGCGGCGCCGGAGGGCCGTGCGTGGGCGGCGCGGTTGCATCGGCGGGATGCGGAAGCGCTGTGGAGTTTGCGGCTTTTTGCGGGCCTGGACGCGGGCGTGGCGGGAGAGTTTGTGTGGGTGCGCGGGGCGGCCTGGAGCACGGCGTTAGGCGAGGCTCTGGCGGGTCATCCCAGCGCGCAGTGGTATGAGGTTCTGGCCGGAGGCAAGCTGCGCGATTTCTCGCGGCTGCTTCCCGACGGCCGCCTGCCTCATGTAACGTGGCAACCGCTGGCGCAGGCGCTGGAAATTGCGCCTCCCTCCACGCTGATGCCGGGGCGTCTGCCGGATCCGCGCCGGCGTTCCGCGACGGCGGTCGAAGGCTCAGAGGCGCACCCCGGCACCACGCAAAGCTCTGCGCTGGTGGAGCTTACGTTGGTGCGCAGCGCCACGGAATCCGAGCCGGGTCTGCTGATTGTGGCGGAAGGACCGTGGCGCGCCTTTGTGGAGGAGGCGTCGGAGGTGCGCTTTGGCGGGCTGGTATTTGCAGTGGCGGGCGATGGCTCCGTCTGCGTGGCGCAGTCCGGGGCGGGGACGGCCGTGCTGCCATCTCTGCCGGGTGTGCGCTATTGCGTAAGTAACGGCATAGCAGTGCCTTGCGGATGGACGTGGGCTCCCGCCCTGCCTAGCGAAATTGTGCGCCGCGCCCTGTGGCGGCAGCGTCCGCCCCCCATGCATGCGCCGGGGTCCGGAGATCGCCCGGAGCTTTCGGCGGCGGCTGGCAAAGTGCCGACGCCTGCGGTGGACGGCTGGCTCTATCTCTGGCACGCGGATAAGATGCCGCAGTGGGTGGCGGAGGCGGAGATTTTGCCGCTAAGTCGCTCTGCCGCAAGGTTTAGCTATACGCGGGCGTAGTGCAGGAAGCCATGCTCAGCCCCTGCCGGGGCTTGTTCGGAGGGGATGTTAACCGGTGGTTCCCGCTCGCAGACTCGCTTCACCACCGGCTAATATACGGTCGCGCCTCCGGCGCTTCGGAGCACCTCTCTGGGACTATCCTCGTCTTGATTTAGCTCGGGCTCAGGCGGCCTTTTCTGCCAGGCCTTCCTGGTAGTCCGCCAGCTGCATCAGGTATTTGCCCCAGTTTTCGCCATGGCGCTGGATGCTGAAGTCGGTTTCCACGATCTCGCGACCGCGGCGGCCGTAGGCGGCCAGCTCTTCGGGGTTGTCGCGAAACCACTTGATGTTGGCGAGGAGTCCATTGACGTCGCCAAGCGTGGCCAGACGGGCGTTCTGGCCGTCGCGGGCAATCTCGGTAATGCCGCCGACGCGGAAGGCGCAGGTGGGGACGCCGCATGCGCTGGCTTCCATTACCGTCATGCCGAAGGCCTCTGTAACTGCCGTGTTGACAAAGACATCCGACGCCTGGAAGACGAGGGGCATCAGCGATTGATCGCGCTGCAGGGCGATGGGGATTACCCCCTTGATGACGTGCGAGTTATGTCCAAACACGACGCCCTGGGTGCCTTCGGGCAGGGAGTTGAAGATAGTTTGCAGGTACTTGCCGCCCTTGCGTTCGTCGGTAAGGTTGACGGCGCCGGCGGTGACGATCAGCTTACCTTCCGGGATGCCGAGAGCCCTGCGTGCCGCGGCTTTGTCGCCGGGTTTGAAGAGATTGGTGTCCAGGCTCAGGTGCACCACACCGGGCATGGGGAGATCGGGGATGCTGTTGCGGGCAAACTGCAGGGTCCAGTCGCTGTTGGCCACCAGGGGGATGCCGTGCGGGCCGCCGAAGATGGCGCGGCGTTCCTGCCAGGCGGCGTGGATAAGCGAGGGGTTGAGCTGGGGGTACTCGTGCGGGGTGGGGCACTTGTCGTCGCAGCCCTCGGGGGAGGCGTATTTGGTGCACTCGCCGGGGTAGGCGCAGCGGCCGGTAACGTACCAGCAGTCATGCATGTAGGCGATGACGGCCGGGGCGAGGCGGCGCATGGCGGGCAGCAGGCGCACGGGCCAGGGCTTGCCGTGCAGGTTGCCAAAAATGACGACGTCGGGGTAGGCGGCGGCGGCTTTCAGCAGCAGCAGCTCCACGGCAAAGTCGGGCGTCAGCACCTGGCTTTTGTCGCGGTAGTTAAACTGGGGGATGGACTGGGTGCCGAGCCAGTCGCCGGGGCCGTCGAAGCGGATGTTGCCCTCCACTTCGCCCTGCTGGCAGCACAGCAGCATAACG
This sequence comes from Verrucomicrobia bacterium LW23, assembly GCA_003054695.1. Taxonomy (GTDB): domain Bacteria; phylum Verrucomicrobiota; class Verrucomicrobiia; order Methylacidiphilales; family UBA1321; genus LW23. The sequence goes on along the minus strand of QAZA01000050.1, from coordinate 60,830 downwards.
GTATCGCCCCGGCCCAGGAAGGCCTGGATCTGGCGCATCATGCCAATTCCTGCGCCGAACTGAAAGCCGATGTCGTTGACAAAGAGGACGCGAAGCGGGATACCCTTCCTGAGCTTTTCCGAGAGGTTCATGCGAGGAGTGATGGGCCTGGCGGTGCGGCTTGCGGCGCGGTTGCAGTTTCCTCCTCCACCGCCAGCCAGTCGATGACATCGCCTTTATGGGCTTTGGGGATGACAGGAGGGACGTGCTGCTTGTAGATACCCTTTTCTTTGGCTTCGTCAATCAGCGCTTTGTTCACGCGAATGAGTTCGGGCAAAAAGGGCATGGTTTTGCCATGCGTTTTCTGGGCGTCGTGGAAGCGGAAGATGGCGATGGTATCGGGAATGCGCACGTATTTGGCGCCAGCCATGGCAAAGCGGACCCACAGCGCGTAGTCAAAGCTGTAGTACATCTCGCTGGCTACGCGGCTTCCGGCGGCCTCCCAGATGCGGCGGCGCCAGAAGACCTCCGGCTGGTAGAAGAAGTGGCCGGCCTGCCAGCAATCTTCCAGCGCCAGCAGGCGGTCCAGCGGCAGGGTGATGACGCGGCCCATGGGCAGCAGGGCGCGGTGGGTGCTGACGATGTCTTTGCCGTCGCCGCGCACGTGGGCCACAACGCCGCTGATGACATCGGCCTCGGGGTAAAGCTCGAAGGCCATGGCCATGCGGAACAGGGAGCCGGGGGCGAGGCGGTCGTCGCTGTTGATCCACGTCATGATCTCGCCGGTGCTGCGCGCAAAACCTTTGTTCAGCGCGTCGGACTGCCCCTTGTCTTTCTCGCTGACGGCGTAGGTGAGGCGGTCGCGGTATTTGTCCAGGATGGCCGGCGTGGCGTCGGGTGCCGGGGAGCCGCCGTCCAGCACCAGGTACTCCAGGTTGGGGTAGCCCTGATCGAGGACGGAGAGGATGGTGTCCTCGATGTAGTGGCCCATCTTGAACGATGGGGTGACGACGGTAATCTTCGGCCACTCCTTGCCGTTGGGCATCAGCGCCGGGGGCTTTTGGGCCAGGGAGCGCCATACGGGGTTGCCGAAGGTCTTCTCGGGCAGGTCGTTCCAGTAGGGATCGAGCCACGCGGGGGGCGGGGCAAAGTAGAAGGCAAAGTCCGCACCCTGCTTGTGGGGCGGCGCGGCTTTTGCGACAGCGGCAACATCCTCCGGCGCGCCATGGATAAGCAGGCGCTGATGGGGGAGCAGGTGGCCGCCCAGGGCCGCCAGGCGGTGCTTGTCGTAGGGCAGGTGGATGACGACAAAGTCGGCCTCGGCGAGCACGTTGGGGTGCTTGTCCAGCACAAGCTCCAGCGTCAGGTTAAGGCTGCGAAGGCGCGGGGACTGAGGCCAGATCTGTATTTCCTGCAGGCAGGTGTGCAGCTGCCCGGGCACGGCCAGGCGATGGTGCAAGTCCAGGTTGGACATCGTGGGACTGACAAAGAACGCGGCGCGGAAGTCGCGCTTCATCGTTTCCAGGTAGTCCAGCAGCTCCTGGCTGGGCGGCGCCCCGGTGCTGAGGCCCCTGGTCACCCGGTCAAACTTGTCCATAACGGGCCGGATGAAGGAGGCCGGTTTGTCGGAGTCCTTCTTTTTGCCGCGCAGTTTGCGGACGAGATTGTAGAAGCCGCGCACCACCTTGTAGCCCACATTGCGCTGAATGCGGCGGGAGTGGCGCGTGAGCTCTTCAATGTGATCCGCCTGGCGCCGGGCAATTTCCTTAAGCCACGCCGTCTCCGCATCGCGCATGTTCAGCTGCCTTCGCAGCAGGCCCAGGGATTCGGACTCCACGCTGGTATCGGCAATAGCGGCGGGGCGCCTCACGATATCGGTAACTTCCTCCTCGGTGTTCAGCTCCCAGTTCGTGCCGCCGTTGGCAAGGTTGGTGCTGCGCCAGAGGGACTCGCCGACTTGCACGGCCAGTTGAAGCACCTGGCCGGAGCGCGGCGTAAAAGTGGGCGCGGAGGGGCGCGGGGCGGCCAGCAGCTCCTCGTACAGCTTGGCATAGCGGTCCGCCTGCAATTGCGCGGGAAAGTTGCGCTCCATCGCCTGGCGGGAGCGGACGCCCATGGCCAACGTGGCTTCCCGATTATTGGCGCACGCCACCAGCTTGTCGGCCACCTGATAGACGTCGCCGACAGGCACAAGGTGGCCTGTTTCGCCGGGCACAATCATGTCGGGCATGCCGCCCACGTCAAAGCCGATAACGGAGGTGCCGCAGGCCATGGCTTCCAGCACCATGTTGGGCAGGTTGTCCTCGGTGGAGAGGTTGATCAGCGCGTCGGCGGCGGAGAAAACTTCGCGCAGCTTCTCGTCCGTGCGGACGAAGCCGAGATGCACCTCCTGCAGCAGGTTGGTAGCCATGCTCTCCTGGGTGCCCCAGCCGATAAACACGAGCCATATCTTGCCCTTGGCGCGCTGCTCCTCAAACCCTGGGTCCGTGCACGCGGAGCGAATGCATTCGCGCAGCAGGCCGGTGCCTTTGCGCTCCTCCGCGGCGGAGCTGCACGCAAACAGAAAGACGGTGGCGTCCTCCGGGATACCGAACTGCTCGCGGGCGGCGGCCCTGGGCATGGGCGAGAAAGCGTCCAGGTCCAGCCCGTAGGGAATCACCTCCACGCGGGAGCCCTTGAAGATGCGGCTGGCCTGCGCCTCCCGGCCCATCCAGCGGCTTGGGGTGACGACGGTGATGCGGCCTTCGCCGTAGGCGGCCAGGCGATCGCTGAACGCCGCGGGGACAAGGCCGCACGGGTCGCTGGTAAGCTGGGGGCAATCGCTGGTGCATGCCGTCTCAAACTTGCGGCAGCCGGAGGCGTAATGGCAACCGCCCGTCATCGCCCACAGGTCATGAAAGGTCCAGATGACCGGCTTGCCCAGTTGCAGAAGCTCCGCGATGGAGCGCGGCCCGAGAAAGCCGGTAACCCAGTGCAGATTAAGCACATCCGCCTCGCGAACAATCGCTTCGTCCGCGCAGGAAAGGCCCTCGCCGGTAAACGTAAAGATGGTATTGGTGAGCCGGGAGCGGCGCTTGTCCAGATACAGCTCCTGCACCAGGCGGGCGGAGCGGGTGGGCTCGATATACGTTTGCAGGCCGTCCACGCCCAGGGGGACGGGGCTGGCCGCGCACTCGCTCTCCAGCGTTTCAAACAGCTTGTGCGATGTGCTGTGCTCCACCACGGAGGCATCGCCCAGCGTCTTGCGCTTGACGAGCACGTGCGAGACGATTCCTGGCGTCTGAAGAAGCGCGGAGTGGAGCCGAAAACCCGCGCGCACAGCCCCGCCTCGTGCATCATCTGACATCAGGTGTACAACTTTGATTTCGCGCGAGGCCGACATGGGCAGAAGATGGAGGTGGGAAGGTGCGGGTCGCCGACGACCTGCAGCCCCGGCAGGCGGTGAGGTTAAGCCTATACCGGGGTATGAAGGCGGACAGGGTAACGATTCGCTGTCTTGTCGCCAAGCGTATTATATCAGATAATGGAACTTCGGCAGACCCGTTTTGTTGCGCCGGTAATATATCAAACCGGATGTATCCTCAACGACACGCGAGAACCGTTGGGAAAGTCGCACCTCCCTGTCTTCCAGTGGGATACAAAGGAATCCGGAACAGGACTATACGCCTGCGCCGGGCTGCCCGTAGTACGCCGTGGCGCCGTGCTTGCGCAAAAAATGCTTATCCAGCAATGCCTTGGAGATGGGCTGCGCGGCGGGATTGAGACGCAATGTCGCGATTGCCATCTCGGCCACAATCTCCAGGGCAAACGCGTACTCCACCGCCTTGGCGGCGCTGGGCCCCCATACAAACGGGCCGTGCCCGTGCACCAGCACGGCGGGCACCTGGGCGGGGTCGATCTGCGCGGCCTCGAAGCGCTCCACGATGACGTTGCCGGTTTCCCACTCGTACTGCCCGCCGATCTCCGCCGGCGTCATCGGGCGGGTGACGGGGACTTCGCCGTAAAAGTGGTCCGCATGCGTGGTGCCGAAGCACGGGATGCCCCGGCCGGCCTGCGCCCAGGCCACGGCATCGCGCGAGTGCGTGTGGACCACCGCGCCGGCCTCGGCAAAGGCCATCAGCAGGCGGCGATGCGTGGGGGTGTCCGACGAATAGCGCAGGGCGCCCTCCACCGTGGCGCCGGATTCGATCTCCACCACCACAATATGTTGCGGCTCAAGCACTTCGTAGTCCACACCGCTGGGTTTGATGGCAAACACGCCCGCCTGGCGATCCGCCACGCTGACGTTACCAAAGGTCAGATCAACCAGCCCAAGCGTGCGGAGCTCGCGGTTGGCGTTGCAGCATTCTTCTTTAAGCTTCTGGAATCGACTTGTGGACATCCCACCTTGCGTAGCGCATCGCGCGCCGCGCAGCCATATGATTTTGCGAAAATGTCGCTGATGCTGGTAACCGCACCGCAGGCAAGGTGCGCATGGACATTGCCGCAAAAGAGGAGTACAAGGGATGCAGGATCAAGTGAAGGGCGTACCCAACCGAGAGGAATCCGACCCCATGCATACGACAGTCTCCACCCCACCCGGCGCGGACCACGTGGACAACAGGGAGGTGTGGAAAGACTTTGGCTTCCGCGCCACGCACCTGATGACGACATCCGCCAGGCAAATCATTACCGCTTGGTACGGGCAGGCGCCAGAATTCTCGTACTTCGTCGGCGGCTCCACCGGCGGCCAGCAGGCGCTGCAGGAGGCGCAGCGCTACCCGGAGGACTACGACGGCATCATCGCCGCCGTGCCGGCTCACTGTCGCGCCCCGCTGCACGCCTATTTTCTGTGGAACGACCAGATCCTGACCAAAACCCCGTTCAGCAAGGAGCAACAGGCGGCCGTGGTGGCAGCGGGTAACGAGTACATGGCATCGCGAGAGGTGCCCGCCGTGGCGGGGAAATTCGTCTCGGACCCTCGCTGCACGGCGGCGGATATTGAAGCGGTGATTGCCCTGGCGCTGAAGAAGGACCCCACGCTGACACCCGCGCACGCGGAGGCGCTGCGGAAAATCCTGGACGGGCCGCGCCATGCCAGGACCGGGGAGCGCATCTTCAACGGCATTCCGTTGGGGTGCAATTTTGATTCCGCGCGCGGGCACCTCTACCTGTTCCGCTGGGTGTTTGGCACCGCTAAACCGTTGGGCGACATCAACTTCGCGGAGGACATCGACAAATACCTGAGCGAGCTTGGGCCCTGGCTTAACGCGGACAACGCGGACCTGAGCGCCTTCCGCAAGCGGGGCGGCAAACTCATCATCACCACCGGCACGGCCGACCAGATTGTGCCCTCCCACGCCTCGGTGGATTACTACGAGCGGGTCATTGAGGCGAGCGGCGGGCTGGAGCAGGCGCAAAGCTTTTGCCGCATGTACGTGGTGCCCGGCATGGCCCACGGCCCCAACGGCCCCGGCCTCAATCTCTCCGGCAACATGCTAGAGGCGGTGCGCACGTGGCGGGAGAAGGGCAAGGCGCCGGAGGCCATCGCCGGCAAACGCATGGCACCCGGCGGCAGCCCCGGCAAACCCGGTAAGGTGGAGCTGGAGATCCCCGTCTACCCGTACCCCGCCAAAGCGGCGTGGGATGAGGCGACCTCCACTTACAAGCCGGTGGCCGCCCAGCGCGGCGGCGTGGAACGTGTGGCCGAGCGCTTCCGCCCCGCGGCGGCGCCGTAAGCATAGCCACAGACGCAAGCCTCTGCGCGCGAACATTTTGCGTCGGAAGTAACGGGAAGTGGGCTTGTGAACTGGCCCAAACGAACTGGCCCAAGCGGTAAGGAAAGAAATCAAGGCCCGCATCCTCTCGCACGCAACAAGAAGGGCAGGGCAAAGCCTAAAGCTTCGCCCCGCCCTGAATCTTCAGTGCTGTCTGATCAGCCTTAACAGCTGTAACCGCAACGCTTTAGAAGTGCGCGATGATATTGTCGCCGAACTCCGAGCACTTGATCTCGGTCGCGCCGTCCATAAGGCGGGCAAAGTCGTACGTTACCTTCTTAGAGTCGATGGCGCCGCTGAGGCCCTTGAGGATCAGGTCGGCCGCTTCGTTCCAGCCCAGGTAGCGGAACATCATCTCGCCGGAGAGGATGACGGAGCCGGGGTTGACTTTGTCCAGGTTGGCGTACTTGGGGGCGGTGCCGTGCGTGGCTTCAAATATCGCGTGGCCCGTTTTGTAGTTGATGTTGCCGCCGGGGGCGATGCCGATGCCGCCAACCTGTGCGGCGAGGGCGTCGGAGAGGTAGTCGCCGTTGAGGTTGCTTGTCACGATGATGTCGAAGTCCTCAGGGCGGGTTAGCACCTGCTGCAGGGTAATGTCGGCAATGGCGTCTTTGACGAGGATCTTGCCTGCGGCCAGGGCGGCCTTTTGCTCGGCGTTGGCGGCGGCTTCACCGCTGGCGGCCTTGGTTTTCTCCCACTTGGCCCAGCTGTAGGTGATGTCGCCGAACTTGCTGTCGGCCAGGGCGTAGGCCCAGTCGCGCATGGCGCCTTCGGTAAACTTCATGATATTGCCCTTGTGGACAATCGTGATGCTTTTGCGCTTCTGCGCCACGGCGTACTCAATGGCCGCTTCCATAATGCGCTCCGTGCCCACGCGGCTGATCGCCTTGATGCCCACGCCTACTTCGGCGGTGGTCTCGTTGGCTTCCACGCCGGCGGTCTTGAGGTACGCGTTGGCCTTTTCGGCGGTGCCGAAACGGATCTTGGCAAAGTGCTTGGGGTACTTCTCGGCAATAAAGTCGAGGTAGCTTTGCGCCTCGGGGGTGCCGCCCTTGTACTCAATGCCGGCGTAAATGTCCTCGGTGTTCTCGCGGAAGATCACCATGTCCACCTTCTCCGGGCGCTTGACGGGCGAGGGCGTGCCGGTGAAGTACTGGACGGGGCGCAGACACACGTACAGATCGAGCAACTGGCGCAGCGCGACGTTGAGGGAGCTGATGCCGCCGCCGACGGGCGTCGTCAGCGGGCCCTTGATGCCCACGAGATATTCCTGGAAAGTCGTCACCGTTTCGTCCGGCAGCCACGTGTTGAGCTTTTTGAAGGCATCCTCACCGGCATACACTTCCTTCCACTCGATCTTTTTGGTGCCGCCGTAGGCTTTTTCCACCGCTGCGTCGAAGACGCGAACCGAAGCGGCCCAAATGTCCGGGCCGGTGCCGTCGCCGCGAATGAAGGGAATCGTAGGATCGTTCGGAACGTTCAGCTTGCCATTGGTGATGGTGATTTTGCTCATGGAATAGGGGGGTCGTAATCGTCTGTCGGGCTGACTGGATACAGCGTAACTGCCTGACTGCAAGGTGTTTCAGCGAGAGAACGCAGGTAAGCTACGCAGTGTAAAGCGACGCATATACCCGTGGACGGGACGCCGCAGGCGGCAACCCCGTGCCCTGAATAAGCTGCCATAATAGCGAGCCGCCGCGCAAGGGCAAGTGCGGAAGGGGGAGAAATGCGGAAAGGTGCGAGAATAGACAAATTCGCACCGCCGGCCCGGATGTAAAGCGTGCCTTTTTTGCAAATTGTGCCACCCTGTGCTTCTCATCCCCTACTCATGAACCCCCCCGTTGCCCTCGATCCGTCCCCCATTCTTCGCACCGCCTTTGCCTTCTGGAACTCCAAGGTGCTGCTCACGGCTGTCGATTTTGGCGTGTTTACGGTGCTTGGAGGCGGCAAACGCATGTCGGGCGCCCAGCTGGGCGTGGCCCTCGCCCTACACCCGCGCGCCATCGCCGACTTTTTTGACGTGCTGGTGGCGATGCAATTTCTGGACCGCGAAGGCGACGGCCCCGAAGCGCTCTACTTTAACACGCCGGAAACCGCGCTGTACCTGGACGAAGCAAGCCCCCGCTATCTGGGCGGCATCATGAAGATGCTCAACGCGCGCCTCTTTAAGTACTGGCACGACCTGCCCGAAGCCCTGCGCACCGGCAAGCCGCAAAACGAGAGCAAATACGGCCAGGGCGGCATTTTTGAGGAGCTGTACAGCGACCCCGTGATGCTGGAGCAGTTCCTGAACGCCATGGCCGGCCTCTCCCGCCTTAACTACGAGGCGTTTGCGGAGAAGTTTGACTTTGCGAAGTACAAAACGCTCTGCGACGTAGGCGGCGCCACCGGCCTTCTCTGTATCGAGGCCGCCAAACGCCACGCGCACCTGCAGTGCGTTACCTTCGACCTGCCGCCCGTGGAACCCGTTGCCGCCAAACATATTGCAGCGGCCGGGCTCTCGGATCGCGTAAAAACAGCGCCCGGCAGCTTCTTTTCGGACCCGCTGCCCACCGCGGACGTGATTACGATGGGCCTTATTCTGCACGACTGGAACCTGGAGCAAAAGAAGTTGCTCATCCGCAAAGCCTTCGACGCGCTTCCGCAAGGCGGAGCATTCGTCGTCATTGAGGCGCTTATCGACGACGCCCGCCGCGAGAATGTGCTGGGCCTGCTCATGTCCCTGAACATGCTGATTGAAGTGGGCGACGCCTTTGACTACACCGGCGCCGACTTCCGCAAATGGTGCCTGGAAGCCGGCTTCGCAAGCGTTGAGGTGCTGCCCCTGGGCGGCGCATTCAGTGCCGCGGTCGCCCACAAGTAAGGTGCGGCCGGCTGAATCGCTCCGGCTTGGGCCGCAGCCGCGCAACTGCGGCGTCAGTTGCGCTCGGCCGCTGCCAGCTGGCCGCGCATCTCCGCAGCGTACTGGTCGGCGTTGAGGCCGGTAAGCAGGTGCACGGTGTTGTCGGGCAGCCTGACGATGGCGGGGATGCCATTGCGCTTCAGCGCATCTTCTTGCACCACAGCAACATCGCGAAGCACTACACGTAGCCGCGTGGCGGCGCAGTTGTCGACGCGCGTAATGTTGGCGCGACCACCAAGCGCGGCTACCCAGGCGCTGGACTTGCGGGCCGCATCGGGATCGCGCAGGGCTACGGCCATCCCGGCCGGGGCGGCGGACTTCTCCTTGACGGGAGAGGGCGCCTCGACCTCGTCGGCCTCGGCGCCGGCGGTTTTGAGGTACTCTCCCATGTCGGTTTTGAGGTTCTCGCTTTGCGTGCCAAAGATGGCCTGAACGCCGTCACCCACGCGCACAACTCCCGCAGCGCCAAGGGCTTTCAGCTTCTCGACGTTGACCCGGTCAGCATCCTTTACCTTAACGCGCAGGCGCGTAATGCAGGCGTCCAGGTCCACAATATTGCTTCGTCCGCCAAAGGCGCGCACCAGCTGAAGCGAAAAATTGTCGCCCCCGGCAGACCGCAACGCCTTTGTCGCCTCGTCTTCCACCTCGCGACCCGGTGTTTTCAGGTCGAAGTACCTGATGGAGAAGTAGAAGAGGCAATAGTACATGGCGGCCCACAGTGGCCCGAGAACAAGAATGTAAAGCGGGTGCGTGCTTTTGGAATAGAGCACAATGTAATCTATAAGCCCGTGCGAAAATGTAAAGCCGAGCTTCATCCCCACTTCAATACAAACAAAGTACGCCAGGCCGGCGAGAAGGGCGTGCACCGCATACAGGACAGGCGCAACGAAAAGAAATGCAAACTCAATGGGCTCCGTTATGCCGGTGAGGAACGCGGTGAGGGCTGCGGAGATCATAATGCCGCCCGTTTTCGCGCGGTTCTCCGGGCGCGCCGCCTGCCACATGGCAATGGCTGCGGCCGGCAGACCCCACATCTTGAAGAGGTAGCCGCCCGCCATGTTACCTGCGGTGGGATCGCCCGCGATGTAGCGCGCGATTTCGCCCGTAACTACCTTGCCTGTAGCGGGATCCGTATACGAGCCGGCCTGGAAGAAGAACGGTACATTCCACACGTGATGCAGGCCGAAGGGGATCAGCGCACGCTCCACGATGCCGTAGATCGTAAACGCCAGGGCCGGTTGCCCGCGCGAAGCCCATTCGGAGAAATCCTTGATGCCGTTGCCGATCGGCGGCCAGACCGTGCTGAGGACGGCGCCGAGGAAAATCACTGCAAAAGAGGTAATGATAGGAACGGAACGCTTACCTGCAAAGAAGCCAAGATAGGATGGCAATTGTATCTTGTAAAAACGATTGAATACACCAGCAGCAACAAGTCCGACAAGTATACCTCCAAACACACCCGTGTCTATACTTTCGATGCCCATGATCGCTTTTGTCGGCAAACCCTGAAGCTTTGCACATACGCCCAGCGTTGCCAGAAACACTACATAACCGGTGGTGCCGGCCAGGGCGGAGACACCATCGTTATCCGTAAGGCCGATGGCTACTCCGATAGCAAACAAGAGAGGAAGATTCGCGAAAACCGCGTCGCCCGAGGCGGCCATAATCAGCGATACAATCTCCGGCAGCCACGAAAATTTGGCGCTGCCCACACCGAGAAGAATGCCGGCGACGGGCAGAACCGCCACCGGAAGCATCATGCACTTGCCTATCTTTTGTAACAACGAGAAGGCGTTCCCAAATATATTCATACAGATTCCTTAGATATCAATCTTATACCGAGGCCGTGCTGTTGGAGGGAGATACGGACGCAATAACAACCGGCTTCCCATTTTCAGTCCCTGCTCCTGCTTTCGCGGCTTCTGCAAGGATATCGGCATCCGGATCGGGCACCAGCGATCGCACCTCCTCGGCGGACTCGGCGGCGAGGGCACGCTGGGCCAGCTCGCGGCAGGCGGCGATGTCTAACGTGCGGATTTGCGCCTTGATGGCGGGGATGGAAGGCAGGCTAACGCTCAGCTCGTCGACGCCCAGGCCGACAAGGATGGGCACGGCGCGCGGATCGCTGGCAATGCCGCCGCACACCCCCACCCACTTGCGGCTGGCGTGCGCGCCCTGGATAGTGAGGTTGATAAAATGTAAAACGGCCGGGCTTAGCCCATCCACGCGCGGCGCCAGCTTGGGGTGGCCGCGGTCCATCGCAAGCGTGTACTGGGTCAGGTCGTTGGTGCCGATCGAAAAGAAGTCGACCTCGCGGGCAAACTGCGCTGCAAGTAGCGCAACGCTAGGCACTTCCACCATAATACCGGTGGGGATGGGCTCCACGCTCAGCCTGGCGCTTTCCTCGCGCAGCATCGCCTTTACGTCACGCACCTCGGTCAGCAGCGAGATCATCGGAAACATGACGCGAAGTTTGCCGTAGGCCGAGGCGCGGAGGATCGCGCGCAATTGTGTGCGGAGGATCTCAGGGCGGTCGAGGCCGATGCGAACGCCTCGCTCGCCGAGGAAGGGGTTATCCTCGCGGGGGATCGGCAGGTAGGCCAGCGGCTTGTCGCCGCCTACGTCCAGCGTGCGGATGATGAGCGGGTGCTCCGGCCCAACTGCCTGGGCGATAGCACGATACGCTTCGAACTGTTCGTCCTCGCCGGGGGCGGTGCTGCGCTCCATAAACAGGAACTCGCTGCGCAGCAGCCCCACGCCCTCGCCGCCCAGGCCGGCGATTTGCATGGCCTCCTTGAGTCCGCCGATGTTGGCGACGACCTCCAGGCGAGTGCCATCGCGAGTGACCGCCGGCGTGTTGGCCTGCTCCAGGTTTTCGAGGCGGCGTTTTTCGCTCAGCTCCTGCGTGCGGCGGATTCTTGCGACTTCGGCCTCGCTCGGGTGCAGGCGGAGGATGCCTTTGCTGCCATCCAGTATAACCAGCGTGCCATCAGGCACTTCCAACGCGCTGGGCTCCGTGCCGGCAAGGGCGGGGATGGCCAGCGAGCGGGCCAGAATGGCGACGTGCGACGTGGCGCCGCCGCGGATGGTGCAGAAGCCCATGACGCGTGATCGGTCCATCGACGCGGTGTCACTGGGCGCCAGGTCCTCGGCGATAAGCACTGCGTTGGCGGGGTATTGCGGCGCGGCGTCCGTAACGCCGGTCAGGAGCTGCAGCACGCGCTTGCCGACGTCGCGTAAGTCGTTGGCGCGCTGAGCTAAAAGCTCGTTGCGCAGGCTGGCAAGGCGCTCGGCGTGGGCGTGAATCGCGCTCTTCCAGGCATAGGCAGCGCTTTTGCCTTTGGCGATGGCGGACTCGACGATATCGAGGAGGTCGGGATCTTCCAGCAGCTCCTGATGCGCCGCAAAGATGGCGGCCTTGGCCGGATCGCTCTTCGCATGTAGTTGGGCACGAAGAGCTTCGAGCTGCGCGCCTGCCTGTGCCACGGCGGCGTCCAGGTGGCGGCGCTCCCTGTCGGGGCCCTCGCCGGCTTCGGATACCCTGATCTCCTCATGGCGGATCTGGAAGACCTGCCCGACGGCGACGCCCGGCGACGCCGAAACACCCAGGATCTCGTTGGGGTCGTTGGACTTACGGCGGTCGGGGGGAGGCGCGGCTTCTGCCTTGACAGTGGTGGTGGCGGGGGCCGGAGCCGGCACACACCCTTCGTCGCCGCAACCTTCTGCCAGCACCTTACTTAGCTGGGCAATCGCCTCGCCGGCATCCGGCCCGGCGGCGGTGACGACGACTTTGGCGCCGTGGCCGACCTCCAGGCCCATGATGGCGGTGAGGCTTTTGGCGTTGGCGGTGCGATCCCCCAGCTGCAGGCGGATGTCCGATTTATATTTTTTCGCGAGATTGGCAAGCACGGCCGAAGGGCGGGCGTGCAGGCCCGTCGGGTTGGGAATAAGGATCGCGTCGGACGTGGCCCTCTTTGCGGGCAACGCGGTAGCGTCGGCAGGTGTCGCATCTTCCGCAACCAGCTCCAGCACAAGGAATTCTGACTTTCCCGCCTCCACCATGCCACTTGCGCGCTTCCAGGCGGAAACGCGGTCGGAATTGGAGATAACCACCTGGGTGAGAAGGCTTTTGGCGTGCGTGGCGATAAAGTCGATATCGAAATCGATGAGCGGCGCACCGGCAGCGACTGCCTCGCCTTGCTTGACGCGGGGCGTAAACCCTTGTCCGCGAAGGGCTACCGTATCCAGGCCGATGTGCATAAGCACTTCAATCCCCTCTTCCGACTTGACGGTAACGGCGTGGCCGGCGGGGTGTAGCGTGGCGACAGAGCCGGCGCAAGGGGCCACCAGGGTTGTGCTTACGGGGTCGACGGAAAGGCCGTCGCCAACCATTTTCTGGGCAAAGACAGGATCTGGAACAAGTTCCAGCGCATAGACTTGTCCACTGAGAGGAGCTACCAGCCGCAGAGTTTGAGGTAAGGCCATGTTTTCGAATCCTGATTCACTTTACAACAGTTTGCGGAGAGTAACGAGAAGTTTATCGCTATTGCTATCGTATAACTGCAAGTTTGTGCAAAATCGGGCCCGATTAGGGATTGACGTGGCTTGTCTGATAATCGGCATTGTCAGAGCGCGGGTCAGCTGTTAAGATGCCTGAAGTTCGCACGATACGCTTTATACGGTATGCGCCCAGCCCTGTTCTTCCCTCTCCTTGCCTGTGGCCGCGTCTTGGCCGTGACGGCGGCGCTTCTCTTTGTCGTGCAACAGGTTACGATGGCGGCTTCGATTATCCCCCACGAGCCGCCCAACCCCCTGCCGTTAGATCGCGCCAAGATTGTCGGCGATGCGCGGTTTCGCCCCACTTCCGTCAAGCTGACGCATCCCGTTACGGTTACGCTCGTTAACGGCATTACGCAAGAGACTTATTCCCAGCAACTTATGCCGGGGGATGTGTACAACACCATTCGTTTTCGCCTGACGGCCATTGAGGTGATGGTGGGCCGCCAGCATGTGACGGTGCCGTGGGAAAGCACCGACGCGATGGATCGTGCGGAGATACTCGCCCGCAAGGCGGTGGATTACGATACGGAGAAGCTGCTTGTTCCGCCGCCGCCGCCCAATTTTCTGGAGGCCCTCGCCTATCAGGATCACGAGGGCGACCGGGAGCCCAGCTACAAGAAGGAGCGGAAGAATCCGTTGCGCAACCGGTACAAGGAGTACTACCTGTACTCGGATCGCTGGACGAGAAATCAGGCAATACCCAAGGTGAACGATCCGTTGCTGTCGACGCCGAAGGATTTATCCAAGCAGTAGCCCTTTGGGCGTCTGAGGGCGCGGTTGGCCTCGGCTCCGTTGCGCGTCCTCCCGGTAACATCGCTCCGCTCGCGCGCTTGGACAAAGGAGGCGCGCGTTTTTGCGCCGATTAACGTCTGGAATCAGTTTTAGACAGCGCGTAACAGGTACGGAGCGCAGAAAGAGTGCAATTGCTATTGACGATCGGCTGGAAACTGCTGTAATGACGCTGCTCGCAAGGTTGGATAGCGATCCCGTTGCCAAGCCTTCTCTAAGACCAATTCGCACAGTTATTTGCTCTTTTTGCGGGCCGCTTTTGGGCTATGGCCGCACTGAAACTCCGGTCGAGCGTTATCGTAATGCACTCCCTCCGTTTCAGCGCACCCATAGCCCAAAATCAGTTCCGCATAAAGAGCAAATAACTGTGCGAATTGGTCTAACATTCCCCATATGCCGAAGATTACCAGTTTCCTGGCGTCGACGTTTCTCCTTGTAGCGGTGATGGTTAGCTACGGTGGTCCGCCGGTTGCCGAGCGCGCCGTGGATACGGGGGAGTCCGACAAATGGCGCAAGTACCTGCGTGGCAACAGTATTGCGGGGGACTGGTTTGGCTGCCGCCCCGTTGCCGCAGAGAACGGCGTTACGCTGACCGGGTACTTTACGGCAGACCTGCTTGGCAATGTGACGGGTGGTAAATCCACCGGTTTTGAAGCCGCCAGTTCCTCCGGCCTGCAACTGGTACTGGACATGGAGAAAATGGCCGGCCTCAACGGCACCGAAATTGTCAGCTCCATGATCTGGCGCGCCGGTAACAACCTGTCCGACCTGCACGTGGGTAACCTTAACACCGTGGCGCAACTGTATGGCGGCCAAAACCTGCGCTTGTACGAGCTGATGGTGCGCCAGAAGCTTTGGGACGACCAGGTGACGATTCAGCTGGGGCGGCAGGGCGCATTCGATACCTTTTTTGCCAGTCTTATCCACCAAAACTACGTCAACAATGGTATTTGCGGCAATCCCAAGGGCATCTTTTTCTCGGTGCCTGCGTTTGGACAGACTGTTTATCCCACCTCCTCCTGGGGCGCCTTTGTGCGTTATGCGCCTCAAGATTGCCCCTGGTACATCCAGGCCGGTGCTTACCTGCTGGACAGTGAAAACGGCGTTAACCGCGTGGCCGGCACCAACTTCGAGTTCGACGTGGACCTGGGCCCGGCCGTTTTGGTGCAAGGCGGCTACACGCCCCACGGCAAACAGGGCGACGACCCCGGCCTGCAAGGTAAATACAGCCTCGGCCTGTTCTACAGCGGCGATAATCAGGCCGAATTTGATGGCAGCGGCACCAGCGGCAACGCCGGCGGCTACGTTATGCTGGAGCAAATGCTGTGGCGCGAGCCCGGCGATGCGAATCTCCAGAAACTCCGCAACCATTGGGGCCCGGGCGCGCAAGAAGGCCTTTCCGCCTTCCTTAACGTGGTGGTTACGCCAAACGAGGAGATCAGCATGTTCCCTGTGTATATCACAAGCGGCCTTGTCTATCAGGGACTTATACCGTGCAGGCCCGACGATTTTCTGTCTTTTGGCGTCGTATGGGGCACCATAAGTGAGGATCGCCGCCACTCGCAAATGGCTGCCAACGTTCCTGTGGAGACGGATGAAACGGTGCTGGAGCTTAACTACCGCTACTTCGTCACCCCCTTCTTCTCCATCCAGCCGGACCTCCAGTACATCATCAACCCCGGCGGCACCAACCTGCTGGATGACGCCCTGGTTTTAGGCGCCCAGGTCACCGTGAACTTCTGATCCGTGCTAGCCGGGAGGTGTGAAACAGCCACCCGTGCAAATAACGAGTCCAGGTCCTTCGCAATGAGCGACATCCGACAACCGTGGTTGCTCTGGCTAAAGGCCGGGCTCTTTCTGCTGCTTGGTGTCCTCTCCTCCGCACTACTCCTGGCCTACAGTCCGGAGATCACGACGCTTCTGCTCCATGGCGTAGCCGTGTGGGCCTTTTGTCGCGCGTACTACTTCGCTTTCTACGTGGTGGAGAAGTATGCGGACCCAGGCTATCGCTTCGCTGGACTTCTCGACTTTGCCCAGTACGCACTCGGCCGGCGACGCCAGCGCGAACGGGAATGCTCTGCCGACAAAGGCGCGAGAGAAGTACCGTGAGGCAAAAATAGCGTGCGGCGATTCACCAGCGAAGGCCGCAAGCTGCGCGTATTTTCATTGCAACGGAGGCAATTGCACCGTATTCTGCGCCTGCGCTGTATCGACGGTAATCCCAACAATCCCCACGTTTCCGGAGAACCCCCATGAGCCACGCCCACGCCGAGCCTTCCTTCCTGGATAACACGCCGCTCCTCGCCGGTATAGTCACCATCATCATCGTCGGAAGCTTCACCGCCTTCTGGTGCATCGGTACCGCCGAAGCCTGGCATATAGCGCGAACCCACCAGCAGGCCAGGTCTGCTCCAGCCCCAACCGGCGCGCCCGTGCCCGCCGCAGCGCCTGCGCCCGCGCCCGCTGCGCCCGGAGCCCACTAAGCGCCAGGGGCATTGGCCCGCGCGGGCAGGATGAGGGAGGCAAGCTGGAGCAATAGCCCCCGGATGCTCCAAGCGCGCCGGTTGCCAGTTCGGTCAACCGGCAACTTCGCCGTCATCGTATTGCTATACTGTAAGATGCTCCGCAACAACATCTTGCGTAAGCCCGGCAATCTCGCCGTTGGCCACTACGGAGCCGCGATTAAGAATAACAAAATAGTCGCCCAGGTCCTTTGCAAAATCCAGGTATTGCTCAACAAGCAGTATACTCATATCGCCCTTAAGGCTTTTAATCGCGTCGCCAATCTGGTCGATAATGTTCGGTTGAATACCTTCCGTCGGCTCGTCCAGAATCAACAGGCGGGGTTGCGTCAAAAGCGCACGACCAATCGCAAGCTGTTGCTGCTGACCACCGCTCAGCACACCCCCCTTGCGTCCAAGCATCTCCTTAAGTACGGGAAATAAGGTGAACACACGATCCAGTACAGCCGAGTCATATTTGCCTGTGGCCACCTGACTGATCTTGAGATTCTCCCACACTGTCAGCGTCGGAAAAATATCACGCCCCTGCGGCACATAGGCAAGCCCGTTCAGCACCCGCCGTTCAGATCGCCACGACGTTATGTCGTTGTCTTCCAGGGTGATAGCGCCACCGGAAGGCTTGCGCAGGCCCATCAGTGTCTTCAACGTCGTCGTTTTGCCCACGCCGTTGCGCCCCATCAGGCACAGCACCTTGTTTCTGGGGATGTCGAACGTTACGCCCCGCAGGATGCGGGAGCCCGCGATGGAAACATCGATATCCTTAATGCTCAACAACATAAGTTTCTCCAGATAGGCCGGTTAGTGGGCCGCCTTACGCCCCAGGTACACCTCGCGCACGCGCTCATTATTCTGCACCTCGTCCACAGTGCCCTCGCAAAGGATCGAACCCTGATGCAACACGGTCACTTTCTTCGCGATTTGCCGCACAAACACCATGTCGTGCTCAATAACAATCAGGCTGTGCTTTCCGGCAAGGCTAAGCAGCAACTCCCCCGTCTTCGCTGTCTCCTCGTCGCTGAGGCCGGCCGCGGGCTCGTCGACCAGCAACAATCGCGCATCCTGCGCAAGCAACATGCCAATCTCCAGCCATTGCTTCTTGCCGTGCGCAAGAGTCCCCGCCAGCATGTGGACACATTCGGTAAGCCCGATCGTCTCGAGGATCGAATAAATGCGATCCTTATCTGTAGACGTAACCTTTCCAAACAAGGTAGAGAAGACAGAGCGACTCCCCTTTAGCGAGAGAAGCAGATTATCATACACAGTGTGATGTATATAGACGGTCGGATTCTGAAACTTGCGCCCGATACCCAGACGATAAATCTGATCCGCCGATAAAGGGTTAAGCTCAATGTTGCCCGCAAAAGTAATCTTGCCTGAGGTAGGCTTCGTTCTGCCAGTAATCAGATCCATAAAGGTGGTTTTACCCGCACCATTGGGGCCGATTACGGTGCGAAGTTCACCTTCATCCATATAGAAGTTGAGATTTGTAATGGCTTTAAAACCATCAAAAACCTTGTTCACACCTTCCGCCGCAAGTATAAAATCATGATGCGTAGGCTTCTCACCCGCTTGTACAAGGTGCTTCATTTGGTGGCTCCTTTCCGTTTCATAAGGGACTCCATAACCGAAGCCCATACGCCGCGAAGACCGCCTTCCTGTTTGGAGATATACTCCACAATAGACGTCCACAGCCCAACAAGGCCTTTGGGAAGAAACAATACAACCAGAATAAAAACAAGACCCTGAAGGAAGAGCCAGTACTCCGGAAATGCCGTTGTAGAATAGCTGCGCAATGCGTTAACACTAACAGCCCCCACAATAGGCCCTACAAGAGTACCCCGACCTCCAACGGCAACCCACACAACAGCTTCCAGAGATTTATCCGGAGCCATGTCGCTAGGGTTGATGATGCCAACCTGAGGAACATAGAGCATTCCACCAATACCGGCAATCATGCTGCTTAGTACAAAGATAAAGAGTTTGTAGCTAACAGTGGAGTAACCGCTGAACAGAACCCGATTTTCACTATCGCGAATAGCCTGCTGGACCTTGCCAAACTTGGTAGATGTAAGCCAGCGACAACCCAGGTAAATAAGCAGCAACGTTGTTGCTGTTATGATATATAATGCGCGTTGCGTTTCAGGGGCTCGTATATCATAACCCAATATAAGTTTAAAATCAGTAAACCCGTTGTTGCCGCCCATCGCGGTATCGTTGCGGAAGAACATCAAACAAGCGGCATAGGTAAGAGCCTGCGTGAGTATGGAGAAATAGACGCCTTTGATACGCGAACGAAAGGCCAGATATCCAAACACAAGCGCAACAAGTGCCGGTACCCATAAAGCAGCAAGGACAGAAAACCAGAAGCTGTGAGAGGCCCGCCAGAACCAGGGCAATTGTGTATAACCAAGAAACACCATAAAGTCGGGCAGCTCGGACTTGGACTGTCCTAATACTCCGATCTGGAGCATCAGATACATACCAAATGCGTAGCCACCCAAAATGAAGAAGAGGCTTTGCCCCAGGCTGAGAAGGCCGGTATAACCCCAGAGGAGATCAACGCTGATGGCCAGAATAGCAAGCGTAAGATACTTGCCCCAGAGATTTAAAGTAAAATCACTGATGTAAAGCCAGCTTGTGGGTGGTAATGTATTGAGGTACGGAGCCACCACTATTCCGAGAAATGCTATTACAATAATAGCAATATGCTCCGAAGACAGGGGTAATTTGGATTGAGTCATGATTAATCCTCAAGGCCGCGACCTTTAGTGGGAAAGAGACCACCGGGCCGGATTTGCAGAAAGAGAATGATGGTGATAAGCACAGTAATTTTGCCAAGAACAGAGTTCTGCAACACTTGCTCCAATGTTTGTGTGGCAACACCTATGGAGATTGCCGAGCATACCGTGCCTATGATATTACCAACACCACCAACAACTACTGTCATAAAGCAGTCGATAATGTAGGCCTGCCCGAGATTGGGGCCCACGTTCCCAAGTTGTGCAAGAAAGGCCCCTGCGAGACCGGCCAGGCCGCTTCCGAACGCAAAGGTAAGCATGTTGACCTGAGCGGTGCGAACGCCAACACAACTCGCCATCTCACGGTTCTGCATCACCGCGCGGATTAAGAGGCCAAGCGGTGTTTTCGTAAGAAGTAGCCAGGTAAGCAATATAATGAGGGCTGCAAAGCAGACAACAAAGATACGATTGTATGCAAAGGAGATATCCAGAATAGTAAAGTTGCCAATGAGCCACGAAGGCGAGTTGATAGGCACATTATTGGGACCGAAGATATAGCGGAAGGATTGTTGAAGCACCAGCGATACACCCCAGGTAGCAAGCAGGGATTCCAGCGGCCGGTTATAGAGGAAGCGAATGACAGAACGCTCCAGCAAAAGACCTACTAAGGCAGCATTAACAAAGGCAAAGGGAATGGCTGCGATAAAGTACCATTGAAGTCCCGCATCGCCGAAAGCTCTGGTGAACCAGCCTTCCATTACATATACAGAGTAAGCGCCTACAACAATGAGTTCGCCATGGGCCATATTAATAACGCCCATAAGACCGAACGTAATGGCAAGACCAAGTGCGGAAATCAGGAGTACGGAGCCGTAGTTAACGCCACGAAACATCGTCTCAATTGTTTCGCAGAAAGAGAGGTAGTTTTCGAGCTTTACCAAAGAGGATTTGGCAGCTGCCTGGCGTTCTGGTACAGAGGGGTCGCCTGCGAACTTTTTAAGGAGGTCGCCGCTCCGCTTTGAATAGAGAGAGCCGAGCGTTTTGAGGGCTTCTGTCTGGATTTCTGGAGAGGCGTCGGCAAGCTCCGTTATGGCTATAGCTTCTTTTAAAGTGTACTTGACCTGAGCATTCGTTTCTTTCTCCAGGCGGGCCTTAAACAGGGGGACATATTCGGCCTTTTGTTGCCCACCCAGCTTGGCCACTGCTCCCTGGCGGACTTTCGGGTCGGGGTCGGCTATGCCGAGCAGATTGAGTGTGGAAGCGATTGCTTTGCGCAGAGCGCCGTCCGTTTCTACCGCGCTGCCTTGTGGAAGGGTGAGCGGCTGGCCATTATCTATACGTATGGGTTTATCTTCTTCCAGAGTATAAGGTACTTTCTTGTCACCGGCATCTGTAGCTATATAGACTTCGCTCTTTCGCCACTTGGTAAGAATGGTGCTGGTGAGGGCTACATCGTCGGCGTTAATCAATTCACTAATCTTTTTCTTCTGTTCATCACCACTGCTGAGTATTGCTTCCGTAATGAGTTGACGGGTATTGCCGCCGGATGGTGTTTGCGCATGGAGGCCTAACGTACCAGCAAGCAGGAACAGCAAAAGTAGTCTGGTAATGTTATGGTAAAGCAGTTTCATGATGAACGAGGGTTGGTGGAGCGGGCCTATAGAATTGCCCGCCCCACGATTCATTCTGTGTTACAGCGTAACAGAAGTATTACTTGGCCTTAAAGGTACCTTTGAGGAAGGGTTCACCAGGAACCTGCTCAAAGGTCTTCAGGATCTTGAACTGACCGTTAGCCATTGTTTCACCAATATAGACGTTCTTCGTCATGTGGTGGTTTTTGGTGAACGTTACTTTGCCGCCGGGGCCATCGAAAGAGATGGTGCCGGATTCAAGAGCTTCACGGACTTTGTCTACATCAAAGCTTCCCGCTTTTTCGACCGCCGCCTTCCACAGGTAGATGGCGTTGTAAGAAAGTACCATGGGGCTGCAGGTAACACGCTTTTCTTTTACGATGCCGGCAACGTTGCTGGCAGCGAGCCATGTATTAAAGTCGGCTATAAACTTCTTGTTGGCGGGTGTATCAATAGACATGAAGTAGGTCCAGCATCCGAGCTGGCCGACGAGGTCTTTGGCGGGGAGAGCGCGGAACTCGTCCTCCGAGAGGGAGAAGGAGACAACCGGGCAGTCTTCCGCGGTCAGGCCGGCGGCGGCGTACTCCTTGAAGAAGGAGACGTTGGTATCACCGTTAAGCGTGTTAATAACACAGGCATCGCCGCTGGCGGCAAACTTCTTAATGTCTGCAACGATCTGTTGATAATCGGTGTGACCAAAGGGTGTGTAGCGACCAGCGCTGATTACCTTGCCGCTTTCATCTTTACGAAGGCCGCCACCGATGTTTTCGATCGGTACGCCTTTGCTCAGAAGATATTCCAGCAGGACGAGGTTGGTGGTTTGCGGGTACACATAATCGCTGCCGAGCAGGTAGAATTTCTTCTTTCCTTGCTCCAGCATGTAATCGACAGCAGGTGTGGCCTGTTGATTGACCGCTTCGGCAGTATAGAAGATGTTTTTGGAGAGTTCTTCGCCTTCATATTGTACGGAATAGAAGAGGAGGCCGTTGTTCTTTTCGAATACGGGCAGGACCGATTTACGGCTTACGGATGTCCAGCATCCAAAGACCGCAGCTACTTTATCCTGCTCCAGCAGTTGCTTTGCTTTTTCGGCAAAGAGGGGCCAGTCGGAAGCGCCATCAACAACAACAGGCACAATCTTTTTACCCAGTACGCCACCCGCCTTGTTGATTTCATCAATGGCGAAGAGATCCACATCGCGTAGCGATGTTTCGCTGATGGCCATTGTGCCGCTCAGGGAGTGGAGGATACCTACTTTAACTGTGTCTTTGTCTTCTTGGGCATGGGCAACGTGGATAGTTGCGGCAAGTCCAAGGATCATCAACCCGGCCTTCAGGAAGTTAATAATCTTTTTCATGTGTTACGCGCTTGTGGTTCTGAAGAAATCCAGCTTGTTTCTTGCCCCCTAAGGAAAGAACTAAGCATGGGAACGGCCTTCCTTAAGCAGCGGGCATGCCATATCGCACGCGGCAGATATGGATAGATGGTAAGTAGTTGATGAAAAGGGTTTTAGGTTTTTATTTAAGTATTACTATGTTTATAAGTGAGGATCGAAGGCATGTTGGGTAAAGTGTCCTATTTCGGGTTGAATAGGACAGTGCGACAGGTGGAGGTGTGGCGAATTACCACATGGTGGCGCGATTCTTGCTCTAAGTCGTTGTTTCCCCCCTCCTCCGAGACTGCGGCACTGCACATGAAGTCCAGATCCATCCTTGCCATCGCCATGTTCGTACTTTTGTGCGGGGCGCTGGCGTCGGGCCTTGCCTTTCCGTCGCTCCACGGGCCGCCCCCTATTCGCGTGGGGGTGTTGCACTCTTTTTCCGGCACCATGGCTATTTCCGAGTTGCCGGTAGCGGAAGCGGAACTGCTTGCGATTGAGGAGATTAACGCGGCTGGCGGGCTGCTTGGCGGGCGTCGGGTGGAGGCGGTGCGGGCGGACGGCGGCTCCAGCGGGCCTGTTTTTGCGGATGCTGCGCGGCACTTGCTGGAGCGGGAGAAAGTGTGTGCGGTGTTTGGCTGCTGGACGTCCGCGAGCCGCAAGACGGTGGCGCCGATTTTTGAGCAACGGGGCGGGCTGTTGTTCTATCCGGTTCAGTATGAGGGGCTTGAGCAATCGCCTAACATCATTTACCTGGGGGCGGCACCTAATCAGCAAATTATCCCCGCCGTCAAATGGACCTTCGATAACCTGGGCACGCGGGTGTATCTGGTTGGCTCGGACTATGTGTTTCCGCACGCTGCCAACGCGGTGATTAAGGACCAGTTGAAGGCGCTGGGCGGGCAGGTGGTGGGGGAGGACTATGTGGCGCTGGGCGGCGGTGGCGCCCGGTTGGCGGAGGTGGTGGCGCGCATCAAGGCGGCGGCGCCCGATGTGATTCTTAACACGATTAATGGCGATACCAACGTGGCGTTTTTTCGCGAGCTGCGCGCTGCCGGCATTCACCCGAAGGACGTCCCGACTGTGTCCTTCAGCATTGGCGAGACGGAGCTGCCGGCGCTGGATGCGGCCACTTGTGCGGGGGATTATGCGGTGTGGAATTACTTTCAGTCGCAGGCCGGTGGTAATAACAGGACTTTTGTGCGCGCCTTTCAGCAGCGCTATGGCCGGGAGCGTGTTGTCTCGGACCCGATGGAGGTGGCGTATTGTGCCGTAAAGTTGTGGGCGCAGGCGGTGGAGGAGGCGGGCACGGAGGAGACGGCGGCGGTGCAGCGTACTATTTTGGGGCAAAGCATGGCGGCGCCGGAGGGGGTTATTCTGATTGATCAGGAGACGCGGCACTCGTGGCGATCGGTGCGAGTGGGTCGAATTGAGCTGGATGGACAGTTTTCGATTGTGTGGGATTCGCGCAGGCCGATCCGGCCGCAGCCGTTTCCATTGTCGCGATCGCGCAGCGAGTGGGAGGCGTTTTTACTTCAGCTGTATACGCGATGGGACAGAAACTGGTCCGCGCCCGGGCCCGCTACGCAGGGGGGGATGAACTAGCTGCAAGGCAGCCTGTGCTGTTATGTTTACGTTCTCTCTGCATCCACGCTATTCGCTTTCGGCGAATCTCTTTTGGCGATTTTTTTGTATATCGCTTCCTTTGCTTATTGTGGGTGGCGTTATTGCCAGCAGTTATAGTGAGCAATTGTTGCGTAAGCAGGCCTGGGCTAATCTTGCAGCAATAGCTAATGATAAAGCGGGCAAGGTTGAGGCTTACGCGCGCAGTAAGTTATATGCGGTGGAGCTGATTGCATCGCAGCCGTATATGCCGATGTTGCTGGCGGCGACGCCGGATTCGCCGGAGAAGCAGGCGCTCTTTCATTTTTTGCATAACCTCAGTGGTTACAGCAACTTATATCTGTTCTCGCCAGAGGGTAAGCTGCTCTTTGCGCAGACGGCGGGGGAGGTTCCGGCGCCGGAGCTGGCGCGGACGGTGGATCGCACGCGTACGTTGCTTAGCGCGGAGATTTCGGATTACACCTATGATGAAGCGACGAAGATTCCCTCCGTCTACGTCTCGGCGCCGGTTTTCGACTCAAAGGGCTCCGTTTGCGGGATTGTGGCGGCGCGTCTCTCCAACGAGGAAATCTACCGCGTTGCCGGCGATTACTCTAACCTGGGCCAGACGGGCGAGACGGTGATGATTCAGGCCACGCCAGAGGGCATCGTGGTCGTCACCCCACTGCGCAACAAGCCGGACGCAGCGTTTCGACTGCGCTTTGCCAGGGCCCAGGCGCCCACGGCCATGGTGGCGGCGGTGGAAGGCGTGCGCACGCAATCGGTTACGCGGGATTATCGGGGGCAGGAGGTGTTGTCGGTGTCGCGCTACCTGCCATCGCTGGGGTGGGGGCTGATTGTAAAGATGGATGTCTCCGAGATTTTTGCGCCGGCGGCCAAGCTGCGCCAGGGTATGTGGATCGGCGGGGCCATTCTGGTGTTGCTCTTTATTGTGGGCGCGCAGGTGGCGGCGCAGTCCATCAATCAGCCGCTTAGTCGGCTTACGGAGGCGGCGCGCCGCATTGAGCAGGGGGACCTGGGCGCGCGGGTGGATCTGGAGCAGCGCAAGGACGAGTTCTCCCTGCTGGCCCATACGTTCAACGCCATGATCGGGCAGATTCAGGACGGCACCAACAAGCTGCGGGAGACGAATGAGAGCCTGGAGCAGAAGGTGGACGACCGCACGCAAAGCCTGGCCGTCAAAACGCAGGAGGCGGAGCGCGCCAACCGGGCCAAGAGCGAGTTTCTGGCCAATATGAGCCATGAGATCCGCACACCGCTCAACGCCATCCTCGGCTACGCGCAGATTCTTTCGCGCGATGCCGCGCTGCATCCCTTTCAGCGCGATGCAATTGGGACGATTATCAAGAGCTCCGACCACATGTTGCGGCTGATTAACGAGATCCTGGATCTCAGCAAGATTGACGCGGGACGCATGGAGCTGTACCCGACCGACTTTCGCCTGCGCAAAATGCTGGAGGAAATGGAGGAACTGTTTGAGCCGCAATGCGATGAGAAGAAGCTGGGCTTTCGGATCCTGATGGACGACCGCGAGCGCTCCTTTCCCGTGCATGGGGATGAGGGGAAGATCCGGCAGGTGCTTATCAATCTTATTGGCAATGCGGTCAAGTTTACGGAAAGGGGCTCCGTGCGCGTCACGATTCGGCGCGAGGCGCAGGCAGGGCAGGAAGCGCGCGGGCAGGGGACGGCCACGCCCACGCCCACGGGCACTGCCACAACGACGGCCGTGGGGGCGGGCGCGGCACCGGTCTCCGCGGCAGCGTCCGCCTTGGAGGCTGCGCCGCTCGTCTTTTTTGAAGTGCTGGACACGGGGCCGGGCATCCCGGAGCAGATGCGGCAGATGGTCTTCGAGCCCTTTCAGCAGGGGCCCCAGCGCACGCCGGCCGGCGGCACGGGCCTGGGGCTGGCCATTGCGCGCCGCCAGGTGGAGGTGATGGGCGGGCGCCTGCAGCTCGACTCGCCGCCGGAGGGGGGCGCGCGTTTCAGCTTTACGCTGCCGTTGCCGCCGGCGCGCCGGGCGCTTAAGGAGAACGCGAAGGAGATCGAGCGCCTCGCTGCGGGTTTCCGCGTGCGGGCGCTGGTTGTGGATGATGTGCGGGAGAATCGCGACATTTTGTCGCATATGCTGGGCAAGATCGGATGCGAAGTGGAAACGGCCGAGGACGGGCCGGAAGCCATTGCCAGGGCGTGCGCCCCGGCCCAGGGCGATGCATCCCTCGGTGCCAATAGCACCGACTACGCCGCTCCGCCGCCGGAGCCTCGGCCCGTGCTGGTGCCGGAGGGCGCTCCGCGACCCGTAGCGCCCGTGCGGCCCATGCGCCCCCGGCAGGCCTCGCGCTTTGACATCGTGTTTATGGACATACGCTTAGGCGCCGGCAGCGGGCTGGAGGCGGTGCGCGATATCCAGCAGCGCCTCGGCCCGGGCTCTCCGGTTATCGTGGCCGTGTCGGCCTCCGCGTTTGAGCACGAGCGCGCCATGTACCTGAAGGCGGGTTGCGATGACTTTATCGCCAAGCCGGTGCGTGCGGAACGGGTCTTTGCCGCGCTGGCGGACCTGCTGGGCGTTCAGTTTGTGCAACGCGCCGCCGAGGCGGGCGACGGCGATGCGCGCACGGTGGACCTTACCGGCGTGCCGCTGCCGGAGGGCCTGGTCGATCGCATGGTAGTGGCAGCCGAGCTGCACAGCATGACGGTGCTGCGCAAATGCATTAAGGAGGTGGAGGCGCTGGGCCCCGACGAAGCGCGCCTGGCCGCGCACCTGCGCGATTTCCTCTCCAGCTGCGATATGGTTGCAATCCAGGCCATGATTGCGCAAATTCCCGTAAAGGGGGCCGACGACGAAACGATCGAGGCCGGCGCGCAAAAGGCGCGCGTTGAAGACACAATATCTTATCCTTAAGGCTGTCGACATTTCCGCATTCCGCCAGGGACAGAAGATCGCCAGGACTGAGCAGGGACAAACCCGAACATCGGCAGCCGCTCGCCCATCACAAATCATCAGTTAACCCATGCCTCTCTCCACCGCACCAGCCGCGCCGGCGCCCAAAGTCCTTGTCATCGACGACAGCCCGGAGAATATCCATATTCTCACGGAGACGCTGGAGCCGCACGGGTACGAAGTGTTTATCGCCAGCCGGGGTGAGCAGGGGATTAAGGTGGCGCAGAATATCCATCCGGATGTTATTCTGCTGGATGTGGTTATGCCCGGCAAAGACGGCTTCTCCGTGTGCGAGACGCTGAAGGGCGATGAACGCACGCGGGACATCCCCATCGTCTTTGTCACCTCGCGCCAGGAGATCGAGAGCGTGCTGCGCGGCTTTGAGATTGGCGCGGCGGATTACATCGCCAAGCCTTTCCGCATGCCCGAGGTGCTGGCGCGAATCCGCACCCACAGCGATAACAGCCGCATGGTGCGCGAGCTGAAGGAGCGCAACTTGCAGCTGGAGGCCGAGATAGCCAAACGGCGCATTGCGGAGAGCGGCAAACGCGCGGCCGAGGAAAAGCTGCTCACGCTCTCCTCCCAGACATCCACGCGCTGGGGTATAAAGGGGCTGATTGGCGAAAGCCCCGAAGCGCGGCAAATCCGCAGCGATATCGAAAAGCTGCAGAGCTTCTCCAACGTAAGCGTGCTGATAACCGGCGAAAGCGGCACGGGTAAGGAGCTGATAGCCAGGGCTTTGCACTACGGCGGCAATCGGAGGGAAGGCGCGTTCATCCCCATCAACTGCGCGGCCATCCCGGCCGAGCTTACGGAGTCCGTCTTCTTCGGCCACAAAAAAGGCGCGTTTACCGGCGCTACGGCGGACCGCAAAGGCTGTTTTGAGACTGCCGACGGCGGCACCCTTTTCCTCGACGAAATAGGCGATATGGACCTGCAGCTGCAGGCCAAACTGTTGCGCGTGCTGGAGGATGGCGAGGTGCTGCCCGTCGGCGCCAACCAGACGCAACGCGTTGATGTACGCGTGGTTGCGGCGACAAACGCCGACCTCCAGGCCAAGATCGCGGCCGGCAGATTCCGTCAGGATCTCTACTACCGCCTGGCGCGTTACATCATCAAATCCGTGCCGCTGCGTCAGCGCCCGGAGGACGTGCCGCTGATGACCGAGCATTTTCTGCTGACGCTGGCCGGCGAGATGGGCATGGCCCCTCGGAAAATCACCCCGGATGCGCAGGCGATGCTGAACGCGTACTCCTTCCCCGGCAATGTGCGCGAGCTCAAGAATATTATCGAGCGTGCGTTGATTGAGAGCGGCGGTCGGCCCATTTCGACCGAGCACCTCTATCTCATGCCCGTTGCCGATACGGCGCCGATCGCGCCGATGGCATCCGCCGCGGCCCCGGCAGTTAGCCTGCCCGCGGCGGCCAAATCCAGCGGTCCGCTGGCTTCGGGCGAGTCCTTTAACGTTAAAGAAGCCGAGGAAGAGCTCATTCGCCGCGCCATGGAGGCCACCGGCGGCAACGTCAGCGAGGCCGCCAAGCGCCTGGGCATGCACCGCAGTCGCCTTTACCGGCGGCTGCAGGCGTAGCGAATGCCGGATTCAGGAATCCGCCTCTTTCCACACGGCCGGGGAGAGAGTATGCTTGCGGGACAATCTATGCGCCAAGAATCCCTGGATTTCCTGCTTAAGCTCCTTGAAACACCCAGCCCCTCCAGCGGCGAAGCCCGCGGCCAGCGCGTCTGGGTCGACTATGTCTCGCAGTTTACCGACGATGTGGAAACCGACGCCTACGGCAACGCCTTCGCGTATCTCAACCGCGAGGCGCGCCCCCGCATTATGGTTGCCGGCCACGGCGACGAGATCGGATTTCAGGTGCAATACATTGATGATGATGGCTTTATCTACGTGGACGCCGTAGGCGGCCCCGACGTTGCCCTGGCCCGCGGGCAGCGCGCGTACATCCACACCAAAAACGGCTCGGTGCTGGGCGTGTTCGGCTCCATCGCCGTGCACATGCAGGATCGCACCAAAAAGGGCGAGGCGCCCGAAATCAGCGATCTCTACCTGGATATCGGCGTTACCAGCGGCAAGGAAGCCGCGGAACTTGTTGAGATCGGGGACCTTATCACCTACGTGGCGGGCCCCGTGCAGCTGCGTGGCGACGTTTATGTGGCCCGCGCCGCCGATAACCGCATCGGCTCGTTCGTCGCCGCCGAGGTGCTGCGCCTGTGCTCCGCGCACAAGGCGGAGCTGCCCTGCTGCCTGGCCGCCGTCTCCACCATTCAGGAGGAAAATGGCCTGTACGGCGCGCAAATGGTAGGTTACTCCGTCAACCCTGACGCCGCGCTGGTTATCGACGTCGGCCACGCCACGGACATCCCCGGCGCCAACAAGAAGAAATTTGGCCATGTCAAGATGGGCAAGGGCGCGATCCTCAGCAAAGGCAGCGTTAACCATCCCGTTCTGGTGGAACGACTTGAGGCCGTGGCCAGGGAGAAGGACTTTCCTTTCCAGCGCGCCATCGATGCCCGCCGCAGCGGTACCGACGCCGAAGCCATTTTTGTGCAGCGCGGCGGCATCCCCAGCGTCTCCATCGGCGTGCCCAACCGCTACATGCACACGCCCGTGGAAAGCATTCACCTGGGCGACCTGGAGAAGCTGGCCGAATGGCTGGCGGCCTTTGCGGAGAGTGTGAAATCGGGGGAGAAATTCAAGGTAAAGGTATAAGAGTATACTAAACCAACCGCAAAAGCGCACAACCCACGTAAACCGCTTTTGCGCAACGTATTACTATCCGCCGATGCAAACCCTCACGCGCCACGTCCGCTTTCTGCTGCCCGCCCTGACGCTTGGCGCGTGGGGCACGGTTTTTATCCACGCGGTTGCCGCCAAAAGGCTCAATAACCTGCTCGTCCCCTGGTTTCATACCTCGGCGGAGATATGCGGCATTGTGCTTGTGCTTCTGGCCGTGTGGCATGTCCTCTTTTTTACGCCACTGCCCCCCCAGGCGGATCGCTCATCGGCGGCAGCGACCGCGGACAGGGGCGGCTGGATGGCCGCGGCGCGCGGCCTGGCGCTCACATTCCTGCTCCTGGTGCCCATGCTGGCCTCCGCCCACTACGCGCCGGATACGTTCAGCTTTGTGGCCGCCCAGCAGCGGCAGATGCTCGAATCGCCCGGTTCGCTCGGCTCTTCCCGCTTCTCAGCCGGCCGCGACACTCGCTCCATGCCCGTGCCGGATCCCTCCGGCCGCCCGGTCTACCTGGAGGTCAACCACGTGCTCGACATCGGCGACAACCCGGAGCTGACCGCCCAGTGGGAGGGCAAGCGCGTGCGCACCGTCGCCCAGTACTACCCGGGGGAGGAGGAGGGCACCTTCCGTGTCGTGCGCTTCTTTATGTGGTGCTGCGCCTCGGATTCTACCGCTCTGCCCGTCTCCATACGTGGTGCCAGCCCGCTGGTACAGGAGCTGCAACCCATGGACTGGGTGGAGCTTACCGGCACCGTAAAGGTGGTGCCCGCGGCCGAGGGCAACCGCGCCGAGGTTCAGCTGGAGACGCTCAACCGCTGCCCGCGCCCTGCGACGCCCTTTTTGTATTGAAGGCGTGTAAAATGCGAAAAATATCAGGGAAAAGGCCGGAGCTCTAAGCTGCTTCTGCGCAACGATTTCGTGCCGCCGCAGGGCCGATCGTGCCGTTCCCGATGCAAAAAAGTCAAAGACAGCGCAAAAAAATACGATATCTTGGCGCTGTACCTCATAAAAACCTCAGAATCGGGAATTGTGTACCGCGCGTGCGTGAGGCGGCATCCCAGCAGGCGCAGAACGGGACGTTGTAAACAACAGAAACTGTTGTAAGGGAAGGCTTTGTGTCGATGCATGGGGATTGCGGCGAAATCGCGCGGCGGCCACGAATGTTTGCAGTTGCGGCCTCCAAAAAATTATTTTTACGCATTCCCGTGCGGCTCAGGACGTTACAGAATGAAGGCAAAGTTCCTTTTCCGTGCTTTTGCTTAAAAACCAAAACTTGCGCGTTTTTAGTGCTAAAGGGCTTCGGGATAACATGTTAGAGAGATTCATGAGATTTGACTCGCATGATTACTATTCATATTGGTGATGCTTGTCGCCATGCATCGTATCGATTGCGTTCGCAATCACTTTCCTCTTGATTTGCACGGGTTTAGGACTATAAGACAGGTTCATGCCGAACCTCACGAAACGCGATCTTGTTATCAGGATCAGCAATGAAACTGGGATGGTCCAACAGGACGTCCTCAATGTGGTCCAAAAAACGCTCGACTACCTGACCGAGAGCCTCTCGGAAGGTCAGTCCGTAGAGCTGCGCAACTTCGGTGTCTTCGAAGTGAAGCTCCGCAAGGCGCGCGTGGGCCGTAACCCCAATAAACCCGAGAATGACGTGCCCATTCCGCCCCGCGCCGTGGTTAAGTTCAAGGCCGGCAAGGAGATGAAGTCCCGCGTCATGAAGCTCTCGCAGAAGCTCGCCGACAATCCCGGCCTTCTCGAAGAAGACGACGACGAGTAAGCCGGCACCCCGGCGGATCGTCGCACACAGGCTTCCGCAGCCGGTCGCGCCCTCCTATGACGGAGCCAGCGCGCACGCCGCGTGAGGTACGGCTTGCGGCAATGGCATGGTCCAGAGACAAGATCCCCTTACGGGGGGCGTCTCTGGATCACAAAGCGCTGACGATTCGATGCGGCGCACCATGTGCCGCCTTGGCCTCGGCCTGTATTTTGCCCATTTGCGGCACGCTCCGTTCCGATTGCCTGCCTCTCGAGCCCGGCGGCATCGCTTCAGGCCCCTCGCTCATCACTTCCGCTCTCTGCCAGGCCCTCCACGGCGTTACCAAACTGGTACCCGCCCCTTCAGCCCGACGTAATACCGGCTCTCGCGCCTCCGCCCCGATTCTTTCCGGGCGCCACCGCGATTTCCCGTGCTACAATGCCTGCCAGCCGGATATCCCCAGGTGCACTCCGGCAAGGTTCCCGCCCGCGCATGAAGCCGACGCATGCGCACCGGACATCTCCTGCCGCTTTTTGTATTTAATCCACGTAAGACGTCAGGCCCTTTAACGTATCCCCGCATGCCCCCTCTGACTGGTTTCCGTGATTTCTATCCCGAGGAGTGTGCCGGGCGTAATGCCATATTCTCCGTATGGCGCTCCGTAGCAACACGTTACGGCTTCGTCGAGTACGACGGTCCCCCGCTCGAATCCCTCGAGCTCTATCAGAAAAAGTCCGGCGCGGAGATCGCCTCGCAGCTTTACAACTTTACCGATAAAGGCGAGCGTCACGTGGCCCTTCGCCCCGAACTTACGCCCACCCTGGCCCGCATGGTTGCGGAGCGCCACCGCGACTTCAAGAAGCCGCTGAAGTGGTTCGCCATCCCCCAGGTCTTCCGCTACGAGCGCCCCCAGAAGGGCCGTCTTCGCGAGCATTACCAGCTTAACTGCGACATCCTCGGCGAGCCCTCCCTCGAGGCCGATGCCGAAAACATCGCGCTGGCCATCGACGTCCTGCGCGCGTTCGGCCTCACCTCCGACGATTTCGTTATCCGCCTCAGCGACAGGCAGTTTTGGGTCGATCTCCTCATCGCCCGGAACGTGCCGCAGGAGAAATGGTACGATTTCTTCCAGGCCATCGACAAGAGCGAACGCGAGCCGGAGGAAAAGACGCGCGAAAAGCTCGGCCCCCTGGCGGACGAAGTCCTCGGCATCCTCGCCAACGGCGCCGAAAGCGCCCGCCTGGACGCCGTGGAGCGCAGCCTCACCGTCCGCGGCTTTGGCGCCTGCTACAAGCGCGATTTCACCATCGTGCGCGGCCTGGCCTACTACACCGGCATCGTGTGGGAGGCTTTTGACCGCACCGGCCAGTTCCGCGCCATTTGCGGCGGCGGCCGGTATGACGATCTGCTGAAGAATCTGGGCGGCGTGGATATGCCAGCGCTCGGTTTCGGCATGGGCGACGTCGTTCTTGGCGAGCTGCTGAAGGCGCGCGGCAAGGCGCCGGCAACCGCCCAGACCCTCGATTATTTTGTGGCGATAGCGGACGAAACAGTTCGCGAAAATGCGATGGAACTGGTACAGAAGCTGCGTGACGCCGGAAAGCGCACCGACTTCGCCATCGCGATTGGCACCAAACTGGGCAAACAGCTCGAAACTGCCTCCGCCCGCGGCGCTCGTCACGCAATTGTAGCAGACGCGAAGTTGAAAAGCGGCGAAGCGGAGCTAAAGGATCTGCAGACACGCGAGCAGCGCACGGTCCCCGTTGCGTCCTTGCTTGGCGTTGTTGCGTAAGAGCCTCGGCTTCAACAACGCACGCCGCTTTCGCCGCCACCGCTACGCACCCATTTGCACCGACTCGCACCGATTTACGGCCGCTCGGCGCCTCACCGCGCCCCGCAGCCGTTTCTTTCCTGTTTTCATTAACCACACACCTCACAACAGCCCCGCCCCACACACTATGAGCACCCGCCCGCATGTGCGCAAAACGAAGATCATCGCCACCCTCGGCCCGGCCACGGAGTCGTCCGAGATGCTTCGCAAAATGATTGATACCGGCGTTAACATCTTCCGCCTCAACATGTCCCACGGCAAGCACGAGTGGGTGCGCGACGTCGTTCCCCGCATCCGCGCCGCCGCCGAAGAAGCCGGCAAAAACATCGGCATCCTGATGGACACCCAGGGGCCCGCCATCCGCACTGGCGATCTCCCCACCAAGCTCAACCTCAAAGTGGGCGATATTTTCACCTTTACGGTGCGCGGCGTAAAAAGTGAGGAAGAGTATTCTGTCGACACGAATTACGACGATCTGATCGGCGACCTCAATGTCGGCGACACCGTTCTCGTCGACAACGGCGTCATCCACATGAAGGTGCTCTCCAAAGAGACCGGCCGCAAGCTCGTGTGCGAAGTGCTGACCCCCGGCGTAATGGGCAACCGCCGCCACATCAACTTGCCCGGCATTAAGGTCAACCTGCCCGCACTTACCGAAAAGGACCTTGCCGATGTGGCTGTGGGCGTGGAAGTTGGCGTCGATTACGTGGCGCTTTCGTTCGTCCGCGAGCCCGAGGACATCAAGCTCCTCCGCAGCGTCCTTGCCGGCCACGGCGGCAACGATATCCGCATCGTCGCCAAGATTGAAGATCAGACCGCCGTGCGCAACATCAACGAGATCATCGCGCAGGCCGATGCCATCATGGTGGCCCGCGGCGACCTCGGCATCGAGGTGCCCTACGAGGAGCTGCCGATCATCCAGCGCCGCATCGTCAAGTCGTGCCTCAAGGCCGTCAAGCCGGTCATCGTGGCCACGCACATGCTGGAGAGCATGATCTCCAACCCGTGCCCCACCCGCGCGGAAATTACCGATATCGCCAACGCCGTGTACGAGCAGGCCGACGCGATCATGCTCTCCGGCGAGACGACCACCGGCCAGTATCCCCTTGAGTGCGTGCGCATTATGGATCGCGTCGCCAGCCGCATCGAGCGCAGCGGCACCGCCGCCTGGCCCTCCGGCATCGTGCTGGGCACCGACGCCGAACGCGTTGCCGCCTCCGCCGTGCACATGGCCAACGAGCTCCGCGCTGAAGGCATCTGCGTGTTTACCCGCCGCGGCAACGTGGCGGCCATCACCGCCGGCCTTCGCCCCATCTTCTCCTCCATCTTTGCGTTCGCTCCCACCAAGTCCCTCTGCCACCGCCTGGCGCTTAACCACGGCGTCATCGCGCATCAGGTCGATTTCCAGGCGCAGCCCGACATGAACATCCTGGCCGCAGAGCAAAAGCTGAAGGAACGCGGCTACGCCAAGCCCGGCGACAAAATCGTCGTCGTGTCGGATCTCATTGTGGCCGACCAGTTTATCCAGTCTGTGCACCTGCGCATTATTGCCTGACGCCGCCGGGATAGGGCCGAAGTGCCGTGCCGTGCCATCGCAAAAGGGGCGCGGGCACGGCACTTTCTTTTGCGTTGCCAGTGTGCGCAATTCGTGGTCCTCTACCTGTTTCACGCCATTTTTCCGCGTTAATCTGATCTTCCATCATGACACGTATCTACATGTTTCCCGGTCAGGGCTCCCAAAAAGTCGGCATGGGCGGCGGCGGCTCTGACACCGCCGGCGGCTCGGCCACCCCCGGCCTTTTTGCCCGCTTTGCCGATCTGACCGCACAGGCCGATGCTGAGCTCGGCTACTCCATCCAGGAGCTTTGCCTTACAGATCCCGAGGGCAAGCTTAACAACACGGCCTACACCCAGCCCGCCCTCTACGTCGTCTCTGCGCTCACCCACCTGGCAAAGCTGCAGGACAGCGAGGCCGCGCCGGATTTTGTTATCGGCCATAGCCTGGGCGAGTACAATGCGCTTTTCGCCGCCGGCGTTTTCGACTTCCTCACCGGCCTCAAACTCGTCAAGCGCCGTGGCGCCTTGATGAGCGAAGCGACCGGCGGCGGTATGGCGGCGGTGCTCGGCCTCTCGCCCGAAGCCATTGCTAATGCCCTGTCCGCCAACGGTTTGGACGCGATCGATATCGCCAACCTTAACGCGCCCACCCAAACCGTCATCTCCGGCCCCGCCGACGCCATTGCCGCGGCCAAGGAGCCCCTGGAGAAGGCCGGCGCCGCCAAGGTCGTCATTCTCAACGTCAGCGGCGCGTTTCACTCACGCTACATGAAGTCTGCGGCCGATCAGTTTGAGCTTTATTTGCGCGAATTTACCTTTGCCGCACCAAAGATTCCCGTTATATCCAACGTTACGGCAACAGCTTACGCCGGTACGGCGGAGGACACGATCGATAATCTCAAGCGCCAGATCTACTCGTCCGTGCGCTGGGTCGAAACCATCGACTCCCTCCTGACAAAGCCCGAACCGACGTTCGAAGAAGTCGGCCCCGGCAACGTGCTGGCCGGCCTGCATCGCCAAATTACACGGGCAAAGAAGCGATGAAGTGGTATACTTCTCGCTACAATGTGTAAAAGCCTGCCTGGACTTGGCTCTCGCGACCGTTTCGGCACGATCGAAGCGTTCCCGAGCGCTGCCGGCGGGCTTCCGCGGGCGGGGCAAGAGCTTCGTCCCATGATGGCCAGGCCATGCACCCCACGGGGGGCGCGCACCCACTGTGCGCAAAGCCAGGTCCTTCTTGCGCAATACTTTACATCCTATGCCACATACCGCCACCATCCCGGCTGGTCCAACGCCAGTTCTCACTACCGAGGGCTGCGACGCGCAAAGGTTTCAGCTCAAGCGCGATTCCGTACAATACCCGGCAGTTATTGCCTGGGCTGACCGGTCCATTTTTGCCGAGTTGGAACGCTGGCGCGCCTCCTGGCTCTCCCCTTACGAGCTCGCCGGCTACAACAACTGCGGTATCGAAAAGCGCAGGATGGATTATTTGCTGGGGCGCCTTGCGGCCAAACTGGCTATTTATACACTTTTGCAAGAGCCCGAGTCGGCACTGGCCGCAACCGACGACGAGCTGCCGGTCCTCAGCAAACTGCGCAGCATCGAGATCGCTATGGGTGCCTTTACCCAGCCGCTGGCCCGTGCCCCGCAAGCCGGCGATATCTCGCCTGCTGTGTGCTACACTCATTCCGACGGCGTGGCGGTAGCCATAGCCTTCCCCGACGGTCATCCGTTAGGCGTTGACCTTGAGATAGTTACGGAGCGCAGGCTGAAAGTTCTGAAAACGCAGATAAGCGAAGGCGAACTTACCGACGTCTTTATCCCCAAGAACGGCCACCATGTTCCTACCGAGCTGGATGCCTATACGCAGGGCTGGTGCGCCAAGGAGTCGCTTTCCAAGGTGCTGCGCTGTGGGTTAACCGTTCCCTTCGAGGTACTTGCGCTTAAAAACACGCATCTTCTGCCGAGCTCTACCGTGCCGATGATGGGGGGCGAATTCAAAAACTTTACGCAATATCGCTTCGAGTCGTTCTCCGCAGGACGCTTCGCCGTCTCCATCGTTCTGCCGCGCCGCACCTCCGCAGCCTGGCCGGTGGAATGGCTCAGTGAACGCCTCGAAAGCTCCGTTCCGGTCGATCCCGCAACGCTTAGCACAACGATTGCGCGCAGTGCGGCGCCCGCGCCGGATACCGACACCGCCGCGCTTACATAACATGCTGGATACCAACGGCATGGAGTTGCCGGACAATGCCCACGCTCTCGGGGCAAACGCGCCCGCCCGCAGGCGCCGCGTCTGGATGTTTTCCGGCCAGGGCTCGCAATCCTACGGCATGGCGAAGGAGCTGTTCGAGACAGAACCCGCGTTCCGCAAGGCCTTCCTGGAACTCGCAAGTCAGGTCGACACAACAAGTTCCGACGACCACGCGGGGACACCGGCCCGGTCCCTGGAGGAAATCCTCTTTTCACCGCCGCCTCGGGTAAGCCCCGCCCCCGGTAGGCCGGAGGCTCCGGCGGCACTCTCCAACACGCATCACTCCAATCCGGCCCTTTTTGTCACACAGTACGCGATGGCCGAGATGATGCTGGCCCGGGGCTGGCGGCCGGACGCGGTGCTGGGGTACAGCCTGGGCGAGTTTGTGGCAGCAGCGGTGGCGGGTGTGCTTACGCCTCTGCAAGCCCTTCATATTGTGCAGCTTATCCCTCGCGTGATGGCTGCCTCGGCTTCGCGCGGAAGCATGGCTGCGGTGATCGCGTCCACGGAGCTTTTTACCCGCGAACCCGACCTGTTCGCGCCTTGCGAACTGGCTGCCTCCAACACGGCGCGACATTTTGTCATTAGCGGCCCTGCCGAGGATATCGAGCGCATTCGCATGGCCTTGAAAGCGCGAAGCATCCAGGCGATTCCGCTGCCCATCGAGTACCCGTTTCACTCATCCTTCCTTGAGCCGGTAGCGGACAAAGTGCGCAACTTATTGCAGGGCATTCGTTTACGTCGCCCCAGTATTCCGTTCTACGCATGCCGAAGCGGTTCTCGGTCGGACACTTTCGAGAACGACTTTGTGTGGCGGGTGACGCGCGATCTCGTGGATTTTCCCGGCGCCCTGGCGGCTGCGGAGAGGGATGGGCCCGCGCTTTATGTGGACCTCGGACCTTCCGGCACTCTGGCTAGCTTTTCGCGGCAGAATCTGGCGGCAGCCCAGCGGAATGCGTCTTCGCAAAGGCCTGCTTCAGAAGCTCTTACAATACTTAGCCCATATGGGCAGGATGGTCACGCCCTTGCGGCGGCGGAGAAAGTGCTGGGGGCGGAAACGTGAGTGGATTGCGCGGTTGCGATAATTGTTAAGAAAGTTCATATCTTCGGCTTGATACGTACGTATTTTTCAGTAGAATCCGGCAAGTTTACCACGCATCGGAAACCCCGGAATGCTTCTTTGCCTACTCTCTCCTTGCAACTGCGGTTACAGGAGTTATCGACGTTTTTATAAGTTTAGCGGTGTTTTCTTTTTCGTCATATTGACGTTTGCAGCCACCTGCTTTGGCCAGTCGCGAAAGCCGGCTAAACCCGAGACAGCGACCTCCGCAAAACCTCCCGAGCAGGCGGCGCCACGCCCGGAATCGCTGATGAACGGCCGGGTAACATTTAAGCTGCCGAAGGACTGGCTTGTGCAAAGGCCTCTGAAGCAAGGGATTGCGGAGGGTTTGCAGCTGGGCATCCCCTGCAGGGAGCTCGAAAGCACTAAACACTCGGCCAACGCCGCGGTGGTGGCGGAGGAGCAGGAACTGCTGGTAAGTGCCGCCGATTTTAGCGAGTGGAAGCTGAAGCGTTTTACTGGTGAAAGGCTTGGAGCCGTCGATGAAGGGCCGAACTGGCGTACAGTGCTCTCCAAAGATATTGTGGATGGAACCACTTACATCATTGTCGATCGCTTTGGCGTAAAGGGCAAGCTGGTTGCGTATCTGCGCGTGGCCTTTCCATTGGTGAAAAGTAACGCAACCTGGGAGCGCAAGGTGGTGACCGACTACAATGCGTTTGTAAAGACGCTGGAGATTGAAGGACCTCCGGAAATTCGCAGCGAACTGGTGCGTGAGGAAGGGAAGTTTCGGCTGGAGGAGATAAAGCCGCCAGCTGATAAAAAGCCGAGGCCCGCGCGGCGTAACCGATAGCAGTCGCAGATGCGGCGTGCAGCACGTCCTGCGAGAGTAAAATTTATCTTATGATAAATTTGGGGTGACATTGGCAGGAATCCAGGTTTTATGGTGTGGCCCGCATGGGCTTGCCAAAGCGGAATTTCTCCTGATCCCTCCAGATGACTCTTTTTACCCAATCCCTCTCCAGCGCTGACTGGACGTTTACTGAAGATAACCTCTCCGGTGAGGTGTGGCACAAAGCCACCGTACCGGGTTGCGTGCATAAGGATCTGATAGCCAACAACTTGATTCCGGATCCCTTCTTTGGGCGCAACGAGCTGGCACTGCAGTGGATCGAGGAAAAGAACTGGAAATATCGCGCCGAGTTCGTCGCCGCGCCGGAACTCTTTGAGCTGGAAGAGGTTGACCTGGTTTTTGGCGGGCTGGATACGGTGGCGGACGTGTGGCTGAACGGCGAGCATATCCTTTACAGCGACAACATGTTCCACTCGCATCGCATCCCCCTTAGGGGGCGTTTGCGCCGCGGGGAGAAGAATGCGCTGGTGATTACCTTTGGCAGCGCGATGGAATACATCCGCACCAAGCGGCAAGGCTTTGTGGCTAAGGAGTTTAACGATCCCGTGGGTGGCAGCACAAAGATCCGCAAGATGCAGTGCAATTTTGGTTGGGACTGGGGTCCGCGGCTGGTGACATGCGGCGTGTGGCTTCCGGCAAGGCTGGAGGGCTGGAGCGTGAATCGCATCGAATCGGTCCGCATCGCCCAGCGGCACGAAACTCCGGGTGAGGGGGCGGTGGTGGTGACGGCGGTGCCGGAACTTGCGCGTGCCAACGCGGGCGCACGCTTTCGCGCTACGTTAAGCCTTGCGGGAGAAGAGATTGCGTCGAAAGAGGGCTCCGCGGACGAGCTGGTGCTGGCGGTGGCTGATCCGCAGTTGTGGTGGCCGGCCGGGCAGGGGGCGCAGCCGCTGTATGATGTTGTGGTGGAACTGCTGGATGGGGCAGGCGGCGGCGTTGTGTCGAGCTGGAAACGACGTATAGGCTTGCGCACCATAGTGTTAGACATGGAGCCGGACGAGTTTGAGGTGACGGCCGGGCCGACGGATCAAAAGGTGAACCGCTTTGGCTTGCGCGTCAACGGGCGCCTGGTGTTTGCAAAGGGCGCCAACTGGATTCCCGCGCATTCGTTTGTGGCGGGGCTGGGCCGCGGGGATTACGAGCCGTTGCTGCGCTTTATGACGGATGCCAACATGAATCTCATACGTCTTTGGGGCGGAGGGATTTACGAGCACGACGTGTTCTACGATCTGTGCGATGAGATGGGGCTGATGGTGTGGCACGACTTTATGTTTGCATGCACGCACTCGCCCGGCGATGCCGAGTTCCTGGCTTCGGTCAGGCGCGAGGCGCTGGAGCAGACGACGCGTGTGCGGCACCATGCCTCGCTGGCGTTGTGGTGCGGCAACAATGAGGTCATTGCGCTCAATCAGTCGCTCTATCGCGACAACGCGGAGGCACGGGCGGCGTATGTCGCTACGTTTCTGGAGCTTTTGCCGGCGGTGGTGAAGGAGAAGTGCCCGGATGTCTCGTACATCCATGGCTCGCCGCACTATCCGGTGCCGGGGCTGGAGGGCGGCGAGCCGATCCGCAGCATTGACGAGCACGACTGGAAGGTGTGGCATTCGCTCGCGCCGGTTAGTCACTATGAGACAACGCGGCACCGCTTTTGCAGCGAGTTTGGGATGCAAAGTTACCCCTCTCCGGAGATTGCGGAGACGTTTTGCCCGCCGGATCAGCTTAACGTCTTTTCGCCCACTTTTGAGGTGCACCAGAAGAACTCGGGCGGCAACCAGACGATCTTCAGCTACGCATCGCGGCTGTTCCAGTTTCCGCGGGATTACCGGGCCGTTGCGTACCAGTCGCAGCTGAATCAGGCCTATTGCATGAAGACGGCGGTTGAGCATTTTCGGAGGCAGTCGCCGCAGTGCCTGGGTGCGGTGTACTGGCAGGTTAACGATTGCTGGCCGGTCGCCTCGTGGTCGGGGCTGGAGTTTGGGGGCAAGTGGAAGGCGCTGCACCACGAGGCGCGGCGGTTTTTTGCGCCGGCGCTGGTGAGTTTTCGCCACCTGGGTGCGGAGAAGCGGGGCATCGGGAATTACATCAAGAACTCCCGGGGCGCCGTGGAGAT
Source organism: Verrucomicrobia bacterium LW23 (assembly GCA_003054695.1). Taxonomy (GTDB): domain Bacteria; phylum Verrucomicrobiota; class Verrucomicrobiia; order Methylacidiphilales; family UBA1321; genus LW23. The sequence goes on along the minus strand of QAZA01000050.1, from coordinate 19,771 downwards.
TTACGGCCTGTATGACGGGCCAGGGGATCTGGACGTCGTCATCTCCTGGAAGTTGTTGACGCTGAACGGGAAAGAAATTGCGGCCGGCAGCGGCAACGCTGCATTGCGCCAGGGGCGCGGGCTTCTGTGGAAGACGCTCGATCTTACCGACACGCTCGATACGGTTGGACGCGAGAACGTGGTGCTGAAGGCCGAGTTGCGGGCGGCCGGGGCGGGCCCGGAGAGCCCGGCGCTGGCAGGCAACACGACGTATTTTGTTGCGCCTCTGTACCTTGCGTTAAGGGCGGATCCTATCGAGACTGCGTGGGAGCCGGTAGCGGATGGGGCGGGGCGCACGGCGCGACTGCGACTGCGGTCGGATTCATTGCACTATCGGGTGTGCGTGGAGCTTGAGGGAACGGGCGCATGGTACTCGGACAACTTCTTTGATTTGCTGCCGGGGGAGGAGAAGTCGGTGGATGTGCGTTTTCCGCAAGAGGTTGGGCAGGAGGATCTTGCGAAGCTGCTGGTGTATTCGCTCATCCACACCTATCGCTAGCCGCCGGCGCGTCTGCGTGCCCTTGCGTTGATGACGACGTGCGGGACGGCGGCGGCGCGCAGGGCGTCGCGGCCGGTGGTGGCCAGGGCCTCGTAGGCGGCCAGGTAGTCGGGCGCCTCGGGGCAGTCGGGCTGGCACCACAGGGCGGTTTGCGCACCGGCAAAGGTGCGGGCCAGGTCGTCGCCATTGTGAATATTGCCGGTGATGATCTCCGCGATGCCGGCGACCGCGGCGTTGTGAACGGCGGCGGGCAGGCGGGCCGGGTTACGGACGAGCAGGCGGACGGCAGGGGTGGTGGCGCGCTGAACATCAGGGTGGGAGAGCAGGGCGCTGAGGACCTTGCTGCCGATGTTTCCGGTGGGGGTAGTAAGGGCGATCATGGTAGGGTGCTGGCGGGCGCAAATCGGGTTTAAAAGGTACCTGGCAGTACAGGATATTTTTGCCGCTTTAGCGGATTATCGGGGATTCGTTCCTCGCAAAACGCACTGGCCGGGGAAATTCTTTCCGCTCAAATGCTGCTGATGATGGGGAGTTTGCCGAAGGGGAGCCCGAAGGGAAGGCAATTTTATGGGTCAACTGTACTATGCGCTTAAACGGGATGGCTTGCCGTTGCCAGTTGTCGGCCTTGAATGGGTCACAATAAGCACGAGAACTCAAGGTTAAGTGGCGGAAGTATTAGGAACTGCCAACTGATTTTCAGGATGATTTTGGTTGGCAATGTCGGAGAGCGGTCGGCAGGGGCGACGGAAAGTTGAGGGAAAAAGTAGGGGAGATGTGATGAAACTCGGCTGGTTGGCGGTAGGGAGCAGCCCGAGAATGTTGGGATGGAAAGTATAAACTGTGTTAGTATTGTGTGAGGAAATACGGAAACGGGTTCCATAAATCTTGCTAAAGTTGTCTGAACGCAAGCCGATTCCTGAAGCTTTACATGCCTGTTACATTAGAGAAACTTGCGGTGACATTAGAAAAAATCATGCGCGATTTTCATTGAGAAAAGGCATGGATGCATAAAAGCATGAAGGACAATAAGATGCATGGATTATATTTTACTCGCTTTCAAGTAAAATATCAGTGCTTTGGAAAACATCGGATATTTGGGGTTAAAGTTGCCGCCCGGCGTCGTCGATCCGGTACGTAGGCGATAGTTTAATGTCCATGGATTATTGGTTCCGGGCGTCGTGGTTGCGATGGCCGGGATTCGTGGTGTCGGGCTGTCGCCGTTTATCCTTAACCCAGGCGAACTATGTTTTACACCAGTGACTCTGCAGGTGTGTGCGGGATTACCCGCGCCGCCGTGCGGACCCTTGCGGTGTGCTGCCTGGCGTGGGGGCTTTTCCCCACTCCAGTCTCTACATTGCGGGCCAATCCCACCGGCGGGAATGTGGTTGGCGGTTCGGCAACGATATCCAACGGGCCCAATCAGACGACGATCCATCAGGGAAGTCAGCGCGCCGTCATTCATTGGGGGGACTTCTCGATCCGGCAGAAGGAGACGACAACGTTTGTGCAGCCGTCGTCCAAAGCTGCGGTATTGAATCGAGTCACCGGCGGGTCGGTATCGAGGCTGGACGGCAACCTTAATGCAAACGGGCAGGTTTACCTTGTGAACCCCAACGGGGTGACGATTGGCAGGAGCGGTCGGATTAACACCGGCGGCTTTACGGCCAGCACCCTGGATGTCTCCAATGCGGAGTTCATGAAGGGCAAGGACCTTAATTTCAGCGGTAAATCCACTGCCAAAGTCATTAATAATGGCAAGATCCGCGCGATGGACGGAGATGTTACGCTGATAGCGCGGCAGGTGGAGAATAACGGCAGCATATCGGCCAGGCGCGGGCGCGTTCACCTGGCGGCCGGCACGGAGGTGCTGGTGAAGTCCGAGGGGACCGAGCGCGTGTTTATCAAGCCAGGCAGCGAGGGGGCCAAGGGCGAGACGGGCATCATCAATCGCGGCAAGATTAACGCTGCGGTTGTGGAGCTGAAGGCTGCGGGCGGCAACGAGTACGCGCTGGCCATCAACAACTCGGGCGTCATCCGCGCCACGGGGTGGAAGAAGGAAGGCGGGCGCGTTTACCTCACCTCGTCGGGCGGCTCGATCGTCAACAGCGGCAAAATCCGCGCCTCCAACCGCAACGGTTCGGGCGGAGAAATCCGCGTGGCCGGCGGCAAGATCCGGCTGAAGGCGGGTTCGGAGCTGGACGCGAGCGGGCGCAAGGGGATGAACGGCGCTGGCGGCAAGGTGCTGGTGGGCGGCGACTGGCAGGGCTCCGGACTGATGGAGCAAGCCGTGCAGGTGACGATGGAGAAGGGGGCGATCATCCGCGCCAACGCCACGTCGATGCTGGGCGGGAGTGTGATGTCGCCGGGCGGCACGGTGGTGCTGTGGTCCACGGGCGACACGGTGTTTGATGGCAGTATTGAGGCGTTCGGCGTCAACGGTGGCGCGGGCGGCCTGGTGGAGACCTCGGGCAAGAACCTCTCCGTGGGGATTGACGCGATGGTCAACTCCGGCGGCGGCCTCTGGCTGCTTGATCCGGTGACGCTGAATGTGGTGGCGGGCGGTACGGGCACCATCGGCGGCGGCGGCCCTCTGGTAAACGATCCCACCAGCACGACGGTCAGCCCCACGACGATCCTGACGGCGCTGGCCTCCAACAACGTGGTGCTGCAGGCCAGTTCGTCTATCACGATTACCGATGCGATCAACTACACGGGCCTCCCCACGCGGACGCTGACGTTCCAGGCGCCGACGCTCAACCTGAATGCGCTGGTAACCATGGCCAATGGCACGGCGCTGACGACGGCGACGACGATTAACGTGGGCCTGGGTGTGCCGGGGCTGATCCAGAACGCCATCAATATGGCGCCCAATGTGGGGGCGACGATTAACCTGCTGGCGGGCACGTACAACGAGCGCATTGCGATTGCCAAGTCGCTCACCATCACGGGCGCGGGCCAGAATCTGACGACGCTTAACGGCACAAACGGTGGTACCACGGTGACGGTGAATCCTTCCAGCGCGCAGAGTGTGGTGCTGAACGACTTTGGCATTACCGGCGGCCGGGCGGCGAACGGCGGCGGCGTACGCATTGCCAATGCCAATGCCAACGTCACGATGAATCGCATGCTGATTTATGGCAACACGGCCACCAGCACCAGCGACTCGTTCGGCGGCGGTATCTCCAACGCGGGTACGCTGACGATCAATCAGTCCACCATTCGCAACAACCTGGCGGATGCGACGGGGCTTGCGGGCGACTCACATGGCGGCGGTATTGCCAATACGGGTACGCTGACGATCTTCCAGTCCACCGTGCGTAACAACACGGCGACGCCGAATTTGTTGGGTGTGGCGCTGGGAGGCGGTGTTTACTCCAGCTCGGGAACGCTAACGGTGGACGCCTCCACGCTCAACAACAACAGCGCGGGCTTTGGCGGCGGCATTTACAGCCAGGGGGGTACGACCAACGTGCGCAATTCGACGCTGGCGTACAACTTTGTGAATGCGTTGCTGGGTACCGGCGGCGGCATCACGGTCAACGGCGGCTCAACGGTTATCGACAGCTCCACCATCTCCGGCAATCAGTCGATTTTGCTGGGTGGCGGCCTGGCGCGCACGGGTGGCTTGCTTACGCTGCGCAACAGCATTATCGCCGGCAACGGCGGGCCGCTGTCGCTGGTTGGCGTGGATCTCTACGCGCTGGCCGGGTTTACCAACGGCGGCAATAACATGCTGGGCGTGGTGGACGGCGTGACGGACGTGCTTGTGGCGTTGCTGCAGGCGGATGTGAACACGGCGTTCGGCTCGGCGCTGGCTCCTCTGGATCCCCGCCTGGCGCCGCTGGGCTGGTATGGCGGCCCGACGCAGACGATGGCGCCCCTTCGCGGCTCGCTCGCGATCGACACGGGTGGCTCCTCGCTGCTGACGACCGATCAGCGCGGCCTTACCCGTCCGCAAAACGGCATCCGCGATAAGGGCGCGGTGGAGGTGCAGCCTCTGGGGCTGGCTCCGGATTATGTGGTGCTCAACACGTTCGACTACAATCCGCTGCTGCCGCTTACGCGTATTGCCAACAGCTTCCGCCTGGCTACGGAGCTTGCGGAGCACGGCAACGTGGTGTTTAACATCCCCACAACTGACCCCGGCTACAACTCCGGCACGCAAACCTGGCACATCCACGCGGCGCTGCTGACGACGGGCTGGTATCTGGATCGCCAAATGAACATCGACGCGACGACGCAGCCCGGCTGGGTGACCAACGGGGCTCCGAAGATCGTGTTTGACGCGGATCTGCTCGGCTCCGTCTTTACGGTACACGCCGGCTTCGGCACTCCTGTCGCCCTGCGCGGCGTGGGGGTTATCGACGGCTTTAACCTGCTGGGCGGCGGCATTAATCAGGTTACCGGCAACGTCACGCTCGATCGCAGCTGGGTGTACAACAACCAGGCTACCGGCCTGGATAACGGCGGCGGCGCGCGGTTCCTCACCGGCACAAACACCATAGTCGACTCGATGTTCTTCAACAACATTGCGGACGGCAGCGGCGGTGCTATTGCCAACTATGGATCGAGCACGCTCAATGTCCTCAACTCCACCTTCTACAACAACCGGGCGCGCGGCATTCTGCTGGGCCTCGGCACGGGTTTTGGTGGTGCTATTGACAATGTGGATGCGGTTCTGAATCTCACCAACGTCACGCTGACCGGCAACTTTGCCGACGTGGGCGGTGCGATTAAGAACTACTTCGGCGATGTGACCTCGACAAACGTGACGATGGCCAACAACACGGCGCTCTTTACGGGCGGCAGCGTTTCCACCTTCGGCGATACGTTTATCATGAAGAACACGATCGTGGCCGGCAGCCGCGACTTTACGAGCGTGTTCGGCTGGGATCTGTACGGCGAATACATCGACCGAGGCAACAACCTGATTGGCATAGGCAACGGCGCTACGGGCTTCGGTGCGACGAGCATCGTGGGCACGGCGGCGGCGCCGGTCAATCCGCTGCTGGCCGCGCTGGGCAACTACGGTGGCCCGACGCTGACGATGGCACTGCTGCCCGGCAGCCGCGCTATCGATGGCGGTACGACATCCAACCTGCCTGCCACGCCGGCGACCGACCAGCGCGGGGTGACCCGCAATGTGGGTGCGCCGGATATTGGCGCGTATGAGACGCGCGGGTTTGTCTACACGGCAACCAGCGGCTCCAATCAGTCCACGCAGCTGCTCACGCAGTTTACCAACCCGCTGGTGGTTACCGTAACGGCGCTCGATCCGGGCGCACCGGTGGCCGGCGGCCAGGTAACGCTGACGGTGCCAAGCTCCGGCGCGAGTGCGACGGGAACGCTGACGCAAACGATCAACGCGTCGGGTGTGGCCTCGTTTACGGTGTTTGCGAACAACGTTGTGGGTAGCTACAACGCGGTTGTCGCCGCATCGCCGACGACGGTGTTTGGTCTGACGAACACGGCCATCCCGCTGGTCATCCTGCCCAACCTCGGCCAGTTCAAAATCTACGGAGACGCGGACTTTCCGCTGGCCTGGACTCTGGAGAGTGGTGCGCTGATGGCGGGCGATACGCTCAACGGCCTGCTGGCCTACCTCGGCGGACCCAACGTTGGCAACTACGCCATTACGCTGGGGACGCTGACGAGCGCGAACAACCCCAACTACACGATCACGCTCTCGGCAACGCCGCGGACGTTCGAGATCCGGCAGCGGCCCCTCACCATCACGCCCAACAGCGGCCAGGGCAAGGTCTACGGCAACGTCGACCCGGCGCTGCTCTACACGGTGGGTGGCAGCGGCCTGGTGTTTGGCGATGTACTGACCGGTGCGCTGAGCCGTGTGGCGGGTGAGAACGTGGGCAACTACAACATCCTGCAAGGCAGCCTGAGCGCCACCAGCAACTACGCGGTGACGTTTACGCCGAACGTGCCGTTTAGCATTGCCCAGCGGCCCATTACCATCACGCCCAACAGCGGGCAGAACAAGATCTACGGCAACGTCGATCCGACCCTGCTCTACACGGTGGGTGGCAGCGGACTGGCCTTCAGCGATACGTTCAGCGGTGCGCTCTCTCGCGCGGCGGGTGAGAACGTTGGCCCGTATGCGATCAACCAGGGTACGCTTGCCGTCTCCAACAGCGGCAACTACGCGGTGTCGTTTACATCCGGCGTCAACTTCCTCATCAACCCGCGGGCCATTACGGTAACGCCCAACAGCGGGCAGACGAAGGTTTACGGTAACGTGGACCCGACGCTGCTTTACACGGTGGGCGGGCAGGGCCTGGCGTTCAGCGATACGCTCAGCGGTGCGCTGGCCCGCGCGGCGGGTGAGAACGTGGGCAACTACGCCATCAACCAGGGCAGCCTGGCGGCCAGCAGCAACTACACGCTGACGTTCAGCCCCACTCTGGTCACCTTCGGCATCACGCCTCGCGCGGTCACCATCACGCCGGATTCCGGCCAGGCCAAGTTCTACGGCAACGTGGACCCGACCCTGACTTATTCCGTGGGTGGCGACGGGCTGGCGTTTACCGATACGCTCAGCGGCGCTCTAGGTCGCGCCCCCGGCGAGAACGTGGGCCCGTACCTGATCAACCAGGGCACGCTGACAACCGGCAACAACAGCAACTACACAGTAACGTTCTCCGGCACGCCGGTGAACTTCAACATCAACCCGCGCAGCATTACCATCACGCCCGACTCCGGCCAGGGCAAGATCTACGGCAACGTCGATCCCACCCTGACCTACAGCGTGGGCGGCATGGGGCTGGCCACGGGCGATTCGCTCAGCGGTATGCTGGCGCGCGCCATGGGTGAGAACGTGGGCAACTACGCGATCAACCAGGGCAGCCTGGCGGCCAACAGCAATTACTCGGTAAGCTTCACGCCGGGAGTTCTGTTTGGCATCACCCCGCGGGCCATTACCGTCACTCCCAACGTGGGCCAGGGCAAGATCTACGGCAACGTGGATCCCACGCTGACCTACACGGTGGGCGGGCAGGGGATGGCGTTCAGCGACACGCTCTCGGGCTCCCTTGCCCGTGCGGCGGGCGAGAACGTGGGGCCGTACCTTATTAACCAGGGCTCACTGGCGGCGAACAGCAACTACACGCTGACGTTCTCCAGCACCCCGGTTAACTTCAACATCGCCCAGCGCGCCATCACCATCACGCCCAACAGTGGCCAGACGAAGATCTACGGCGACGTCGATCCCACACTGACCTACACGGTGGGCGGCCAGGGCCTGGCGTTCAGCGACACGCTCAGCGGCATGCTCTCCCGCGCTCCGGGCGAGAATGTCGGACCGTACGCCATCAACCAGGGCAACCTGACGGCCGGCAGCAACTACGCGGTAACCTTCACCCCCGGGGTGAACTTCGGCATCACGCAGCGGCCGATTACCGTCACGCCCGACAGCGGCCAGTTCAAGATCTACGGCAACGCGGATCCCAACCCGCTGACCTACGCGGTTACCGGCCCCAACGGTGTGGGCCTGGTGGGTGCCGATACGCTCTCCGGTGCGCTTACCCGCGCCCCGGGCGAGAACGTCGGCTTCTACGGCATCACCCAGGGCAACCTGGCGGCGAGCGGCAACTACGCGCTGACCTTCACCCCCGGGGTGAACTTCCAGATCGCGCAGCGGGCCATCACCATCACCCCCAACAGCGGCCAGACCAAGATCTATGGCAACGTCGACCCGACGCTTGGCTATACGATTACGTCCGGCAGCCTGGCGGGGATGGATACGCTCACCGGCCAGCTTGCCCGTGCGGCGGGCGAGAACGTGGGCAACTACCTGATCAACCAGGGCAACCTGAGCGGCGGCGCCAACTACGCTATCACGTTCAGCGGCACCCCGGTCACGTTCGGAATCACGCCCCGCACGGTCCTCATCACTCCCAACGCGGGGCAGGGGAAGGTCTACGGCAACGTGGACCCGACGCTGACCTACACGGTGGGCGGCCAGGGCCTGGCGTTTAGCGATACGCTCAGCGGCATGCTCAGCCGCGCGCCGGGTGAGAACGTAGGGAACTACGCCATCAACCAGGGCAACCTGAGCGCCGGGAGCAACTACAACCTGCAGTTCAGCCCCACCCTGGTGACGTTCGGCATCACGCCGCGCGGCATCACCATCACCCCCGACTCCGGCCAGGGCAAGATCTACGGCAACGTCGATCCCACGCTGACCTACACCGTGGGTGGCCAGGGCCTGGCGGGCGGCGATACGCTCAGCGGTGCGCTCTCCCGCGCGGCCGGTGAGAATGTCGGCAACTACGCCATCAACCAGGGCAGCCTGGCGGCCAACAGCAACTACACGGTCACGTTCTCCGCCACGCCGGTGAACTTCGGCATCACGCCCCGCGCCATTACGGTAACGCCCAACAGCGGTCAGACGAAGATCTACGGCAACGCGGATCCCATGCTGGCCTACACGGTGGGCGGCCAGGGCCTGGCGTTTGCAGATATGCTCAGTGGCATGCTCGGTCGCGCCCCCGGCGAGAACGTAGGCAACTACGCGATCAACCAGGGCAGCCTGAGCGCCGGCGGTAACTACACGCTGACGTTCGACCCCGCAGTGGTCAACTTCGGGATCACGCAGCGCGCCATCACCATCACGCCCAACAGCGGCCAGAGCAAGATCTACGGCAATGTCGACCCGACTCTGAGCTACTCGGTGGGCGGACAGGGCCTGGCGTTTGCGGATACGCTCAGCGGCAACCTCGGCCGCGCCCCCGGCGAGAACGTAGGCAACTACGCCATTAACCAGGGCACGCTGGCCGCCAACGGCAACTATGCGGTAACGTTTGACCCGGCGACGGTGAACTTCGGCATCACGCCGCGGTCCATCACCGTTACCCCGCACGATAACCAGGGCAAGATCTACGGCAACGTCGATCCCACTCTGACTTACGCCGTGGGTGGCCAGGGCCTGGTGGCCGGCGACAGCCTCTCCGGCAGCCTGGTACGGGCGCCCGGCGAGAACGTGGGCAACTACGCGATCAGCCAGGGCTCGCTGGCCGCCAATGCCAACTACTCGCTGAGCTTCGTGCCGGCCGGTACACCGTTCGCGATTAGCCCGCGTGCGATCACCGTAACGCCAAACGCCGGCCAGAACAAGACGTACGGCAATGCCGACCCCACGCTGACCTACACGGTTGGCGGCCAGGGCCTGGCGTTTGCGGATACGCTCAGCGGCATGCTGGGCCGGGCCCCCGGCGAGAACGTAGGCAACTACGCCATCACCCAGGGCTCCATTGCGGCCAACGCCAACTACACGCTTACGTTCGACCCCACGGTCGTCCCGTTTGCGATCAACCCGCGCTCGCTGGTCATCTCCCCCGACTCCGGCCAGGGCAAGATCTACGGCAACGTCGATCCCACCCTGACGTACACTGTCGGCGGCGAGGGACTGGTGGGCGGCGATACCCTCGGCGGCTCTCTGGGCCGCGCCCCTGGTGAGAACGCAGGCAACTACGGCTTCAACACGGGCAGCCTTACCGCCGGTGGTAACTACGTGGTGACGATCGACGGCGCCTCGCCGCTGTTCAACATCACGCCGCGCTCGATAGTCATCAACCCCGACGGGGGCCAAAGCAAGGTGTATGGCGATGCCGATCCGACGCTGACCTACATGGTCGGCGGCGACGGCCTGGCCTTCAACGACACCCTCAACGGCTCCCTGGGCTACGATGGCGGCCAGAACGTCGGCGCGCACCTGTTCAACCAGGGCACGCTCAGCGTGGACAACCCCAACTATAACGTCACCATGGGCGCGCTGCCCGTGTTCTTCAACATCACCCCCCGGCCGATTACCGTGACGCCGAACGAGGGCCAGTCGAAGTTTTACGGCAACGCCGATCCTACGCTGACCTATACGGTGGGCGGCCGCGGTCTCGTCAATGGCGATACGCTCACCGGCTCGCTTGACCGCGCCCCCGGTGAGAATGTCGGCACCTACGACATCGGACAGGGCAGCCTCGCAGCGAATGGTAACTACACGCTGACCTTCAGTGCCTCGCCGGTGGACTTCTCCATCGTGCCGCGCGTCCTGGTCCTCCTGCCGGGTGCTGGTCAGGGCAAGATCTACGGCGAAGTGGATCCGACCCTGGTCTACAAGGTGGGTGGCATGGGGCTGGTCGGCGGGGATACCACCAGCGGCAACATCGGCCGTAATCCCGGCGAAAACGCCGGCAGCTACGGATTCGACCCCGGCAACGTCTCCGCCGGCTCCAACTACGTGGTTGTGGTGGATCCCACCGGCCCGAGGTTCGTCATCGATCCCCGGCCCATCAGCATCCTTCCGGATGCGGGCCAGACCAAGATCTATGGCGAGCCCGATCTGGCGCTCACCTACACGGTTGGCGGCATGGGCCTTGTCGGCGACGACACGTTGAGCGGTCAGCTCGGCTACACGGGCGGCCAGAATGCCGGTGCCCACGTCATCACCCTGGGCACCATGGCCAACCCGAATAACCCGAACTACGCCATCGACCTCGGCGCTGCCGTACTCTTCAACATCGCCCCCCGGCCCATTACGGTGACGCCGGACTCGGGCCAGCAGAAGACATACGGCAACTCCGATCCCACACTGACCTACACCGTAGGCGGCATGGGCCTGGCGTTTAACGACATACTCAACGGTGCGCTCAGCTACGAGGGCGGCCCGGGCGTCGGCACCTACCCGATCACCCAGGGCACCCTTACCACCAGCAACAACCCGAACTACAGCATCGGCTTCAACGGCGGCGCCACGTTCATGATCGACCCGCGTGACGTCGTGGTCTTCGCCCGTCCCGGCCCCAACGGAGGCAGCCCCTTCGGCCGCGTTCCGTTTGAGATTGGCGGCGAAGGCGCGGCCCCCGGCGAGACGCTCGTGGGCACTCCGCTCTGGAGCGGCGATAACGGCAGCGGCCGGATCTTCGTAACGCTGGGTTCGCTCAACGATGCCAACAACCCGAACTACGACATCAGCCTCGGCAGTGGCGGATTCTTCGACATGCTCTCCGAATCCGCCCTCAGCAATGCCTTCAACCGGCTCAGCGAGTTCGACTCCACCAGGGGCCGCAACAACCTGGATGAAGACGAATACCGCCGCCGCCTGCGCAAAGGCACCGGCAAGTTCCGCATCTCTTACGCCAACAAGCCCCAGCGGCCCGGCGGCGTGCCGATGATGCATACCTCCAGCTTCCAGGTGTTCGGCTCCTGGAACCAGATCATCGAGAAGCGGGACGAGAGATAACGCAGCAGATAGCGAAAGAGTGACATAGAGAAAGCTCCCCAGGATAAACCTCGCCCCCGGCGGCAACCGCCGTATCCGACTCCGCGCGCACAAGCCGTGCTCGCAGGCCGCCTCAACCAAAGGCAGCCCAGGCCGGAAGCCACCGGGGGCGATGCGGGGGGAATCCTGGAGCGTACGGAAAGCAAGCAGGAGACAGCCACACGAAGGGCCGCCTGACAACATCTGTCAGCGCGGCTTCTTTGTTTGCAGCGTGGCGAACGCCATATTTGCTCGCGAAAGTGATTGCAATGGCAACCGCGGTGCGCAAATGTAGCACAATGGTGAATGAGGCGATTCAACCAAAGTGCGAGGGGACATTCCGGCCGCTGTCGCGGCGTCAGGTGCAGGCGCTTGCACGCAATGTGACGAAGGTGCCTTTTGTCGAGCTTTTGGGCGGCCGGCTGCAGGGAGTGGTTTCGAGCGGGTCGGACATGGATCGTGTCTATGTGTCCTGGATTGAGGCGGGGACGCACAACTACTATTGCAGCACCAACAATAACCGCCCTTGCGGCGGCCTTCGCGGCTCCCCCTGCAAGCATCTCGATTCGCTGCTGCAGGAGGCGGTGCTTCAATACGATCTGCGGCAGGTCGCCACCTATCTCAAGCTGCGGGGCGATCCCGAAAGCTATACGGCCAAAACCCTGGGTTCGGGCATCTCCGGCAACGAGAAGAAGGAGCCGGCGGGTGCCGTCTTCAGCCGCTTTCTGGCGTACCTGCGCCTTTGCGAGCTTGCGGCGCCCGCGGAGGTTGCGGCTGAGGACGCATGGTTTGTGTAACGTCACCTTGTCGATTCACCAACAACGCATGCACACTTCCGCATTGCTTTCACCTCCCGCCGGGGTTGCCGAGACGCTGGAGCTGATTCATGGCTTTGACGCCTGCCTGGCCAGCGGCCTGGGGCGGTTGAACCACGACGACTCGCACGCGCTGGAGCAGTTTTTGCTGGCGCTGGAGGCATCGCCCTTCGCACAGCCGCTGCGGGAGGCGCGCGAGCAGATTGAGGGTCACGAGGTGAAGCCGGCCGGCGCCCTGGCGCTGGCGGCGGGGCGGGCGGCGTTGCTGGGCGCGCTGCACGATGCGTTGGCCGCGCACCTTGCCGAAGCGCTGCAGGTTCCCGTCGCGCCGGACCCCGATATCGCCCCGCTTTTCCGCGCGCCCGCGGCCGCGGAGGCGGCGGCGCTGCAGGCCGCGCAACAGTGGCTGCTGGAGCTGGCGATGCACGGCTGGCGCAACCTGGGCGAGGCGGAGGTTGCCCCGTTTGCTCTCACGCTCACGCGCCTTCTGGAGAGCCCCGGCCTGCAGCGAGCGCATCTGATTCTGGACGGCTTTTGGCGGGAGCTGTGCGCCCAGGTGCCGCTCTCCCAACACGCTGTGCCCCAAACGCGCTGGGCGGATTTGTGGACGCGCAGTCTGCTGCTCACCCGCCTGCTGCCGCCCGGCGCAACGGCCGCCGTGGGCCAGGATGTGCGTGGCACGCTGACCCCGCTGGGCGCCGAGGTGCGCAGTCACGCCGGGTTCGCGCGCTTTTCGCTGACCGCCGTGCTGGCATGCGAGCGCGAGGAAAAGCCGCGCCTGGTGCGGGTGGAGTGGCAGGCGTACAAGGTGGATCTTATCGACGGCAGCGAGATCTGCCGCCTCTTTCACCCCACGATTGATCCTTTTCTCACCGCGCTGGCCGAGGGACGCGCCCTCGGGGTGACGGGGAAGCTGGACGCCGACGGTCGCCTGCGCCCGGCAGCAGCAGTGATGGCTAACCCGGCGGACCCCGCGGCCGCGCTGAAGGCGTGGCTGGCCCTGGCGGAGCCCCTGCCTCGGGCGGAGCCGTTCGACCGGCATCCGCTGCACCTGCGCTACCCGGCCCTGGTGGAGGGGCCGGTCGTCGCCGACCTTGAGCTCAACCGGGACGGTGCCGGGGAGGGCGACGACTTGCACGTGGAGATCGGCGGCCATCGGTTTCCGCTCACGTTCCTGTTTCATCCACGGTGGTCGGAGCTTAATCCGCGGGCCGTCGCCACGGCAACCTCGCTCATCGGCTTCTGGCGGTTTGAGCGCAACGGATGGTGCATCCAGCCGCTCCTGGCCTTTGCCAGGCCGCTGGCCGCCCAGCCCCCCAAAAGCGCGGCGGATCGCAAGGCGGAGGGCGCCCTGCCTCCTCGCTGGATCAGCACCGCCTGCCGAGCCTGGGAGCAACTTCGCGCCAGCAAATCCACCACCATGGAAACCCTGCGCGAGCGCGCGAGCAAAATGCTGCGAGCCTGAAAATGAGTGCCAAACCCCCACTTCCTCCTCTTTCGGAAACCGCGCAGGCCCGCTGCCGGCAGGTGCTGTACTGGCGCCTTCTCTCCGCCGTGTTTAACCTGCAGGAGCTGGCGCCCGGTTTCGAGGGGATGGCGAGCGAGGTGATCGATCGCCTGGACCTGCCCCCACCCCTGCTGGAGGGCAAGACCAGCCTGGAAACACTGGTGCGCCGGCACCCGCAGCTTAAGGATAAACTGACCGAGCTGCAGGCGCGCTTCTCCGTGGACCCGGCTGCGGAAGCGGCGGGGGAGGAAGCTGCTGTGGAGGTGGAGGGCGCCGACGACGATGACGCCACGGAAGAGCCGGCGGAGAGCAGCCCGGTGCCCGCGGCAGCGACGGCGCCGCTGACCCTCGACCACACGCTGCTCTATGGCAAGATCCTGCTCAACGTCTTCGGCAGCAACCCGGATGAAAAGTCGGTAACAGCCCAGCAGTATCGGCAGTGGCAGGAGGACCTGGGCGTTTTTGCGCAGATGTTTGGCATGGATCCGGCCGAAATGGGTGGCAACACGAGTTCTCTGCTTTGCGCGCCGGGGCCGGGCGGCGGGGCGGGCGGCAATCGCCCGCTCATCGACGACACGCAGCTGCGCGAGGAACTGCGCGCCATGGAGAGCGATCTGATCAAGCGGATGGACCTGCGCGAGGCCCTTAACGACGACGAACTGGCCGCGCGCATCCCCGCGACGCTCCCCGTTATCGAGCAGCTGATGCACGACAAGTCGAATCTCTCCGGCGTCGCCCTAGCCAACGCCAAAAAGATTATGCGCAGCTACGTCGACAAGCTGGCCGAGGTGCTGCGCAAGCAGGTGCTGCAGTCCCAAAAGGGCCCGCCGGACCGCTCCGTGCCGCCCAAGCGCGTCTTCCGCAACCTGGATCTCAAGCGCACCATCTGGAAGAACCTGCCGAACTATGATCCGGCGAGCGAGCTGCTCTACGTCGACCGGCTGTTTTACAAGCAGCGCTCGCGCAAGGAGCTGATGAAGTATTTCATCGTGGTGGTGGACCAGTCCGGGTCCATGCTTGACGCGATGACGCAGTGCGCCATCCTCGCCTCCATCTTCGCCAGCCTGCCCAACATCGACGTCAGCCTCATCGCCTTCGACACCGTGGTGGTGGACCTGACCGAGTGGGCGCACGATCCCTTCGAGGCCCTGATGCGCACCAACCTTGGCGGCGGCAACGACGGCCCGCTGGCCATGGTGGCCGCGCGGGAGAAGATTCAGGACCCGACGCGGACCACCATGGTGTGGATCTCCGACTTCTACGAGCGCCGCGAACTGATGCCGATGATCCGCGAGGTCGTCGCGCAAGGCGTCCATTTTATTCCGGTCGGCTCCGTCAGCGGCACCGGCTATTTCAGCGTCGATGACTGGTTTCGCAAGGAGCTCAAGCAAATCGGCCGGCCCGTCTTTACCGGTAACATCAAAAAACTTATCGCCGAACTTAAAACACAGCTCACCTGACCGACAGCCATGCCCACCACCCCCCCTGCCACCAAGCCCGAAGCTGACCGCGCCATGCTGCGCCCGCCCGCGGAAGCCAAGTATGCCGAGGAACTGGCCTACCTGCTTTCGATCGACAAGCACCCCAAGCCCTTTACCTGGAAGCTCTCGCCCCGCGTCGTGCGCCTGTTCATCCTGGGCAGCCAGCCCGGCGACAAGCTGGACCGGCCGATTGTGCAGAAGTTTTTTGGCGACAGCGGCACGGTGGAGCGCGCCATCGTTACCCTGGCCAGCGACCGCGGCCTGCTGCTTATCGGCGACCCCGGCACCGGCAAAAGCTGGCTGGCGGAGCTGCTGGCCGCCGCCATTTGCGGAGACAGCACCAAGGTGGTGCAGGGCACCGCCGGCACGGTGGAGGATCACATCAAATACTCGTGGAACGTCGCGATGGTTATCGCCAAGGGGCAGTCGCACGAGAGCCTGATCCCCAGCCCGCTGATGGCCTCGATGAAAGCCGGCACGCTGGGCCGCTTTGAGGAGCTGACGCGCTGCAGCAGCGACGTGCAGGACGCGCTGATTTCGATGCTCTCGGAAAAGTACGTGGCGATTCCCGAGCTGGACGAGGACAACATCGTGTTTGCGGAGCCCGGCTTCAACATCATCGCCACGGCCAATGCGAGGGACCGCGGCGTTAACGATCTCTCCAGCGCGCTCAAGCGCCGCTTCAATTTTGTGCAGATTCCCATCGTGAAGAACCAGAAGACCGAGCGGGAGATCGTGACGTTCCGCACTCAGGAGCTGCTGGCGCGCAACTCCTTCTCGATCGATACGCCGCCTGCGCTGCTGGACATTCTGCTCCAGACCTTTGCCGACCTGCGCGAGGCCTCCACCGCGGAGACCAGCGAGGAAGGCCGCCTGGAAAGCGCCCTCTCGACGGCAGAGCAGATCTGCGTGCTGGAGGACGCGATCCTTCACGGCCAGTTTTTTGGCGATACACAGCTGCGCCCCGAGGTGCTGGCCCGCAGCCTGGTGGGCTCCCTGGTGCGACGCATGCCGGAGGACGTGTCGATTCTCAGCAAGTTCTGGCATGCCGTGGTGGCCAAACGCGCCAAAGAGCACGGCGGCGGCTGGAAGGAGTTCGAGTCGGGCGGCATTCAGGCGCTCGGCATCAGCGAAAAGGAAGCTGCTGCTTCGGGGAAGAAGGCCAAGTAAGACCAGGTAACCGGTGCACCATGCCCACGCCGCCTCCACTGCCATCGCCCTTTGAGCCTTTGCGGGCCCAGTTCCTGCAACTGGCGCAGGAGTTCTCGACCGACGCCCGGCCGCTGGCCGACTTGCTGGGAGGCATTGTCGCGGATGTTGAGCGCGCCTGCGCCGAGCCGCTGGAGATGTTCCCGGTCAAGCATCACTCCCCGGCGGCAGCGCTGCATTTGCTTAAGCGCCTGCGCGAGCGCCCGCCCCAGGTCATCTTTATGGAGGGCTGCGAGGACATGCAGCGGGAGTTCGTCAAGCTTGGCGACTGCCGGCTGCCCGTGGCGATACAAGCCTTTGCGGCCAAGGTGGATTACAGTAATGTGCCGCCCGTGGAGGGCCGCCGCGTGCCGTCCGGGCCGCTCAGCCTCGTCCTGCCGCTCACGGAGTTCTCGGCGGAGTTCCAGGCCATTGCGTACGCGCATGCCACGGGTACGCCGCTGCGCATGATCGATCGCACGGCCGACCACGTGTTTCAGTGGACGCGCGAGCCGGAGTACATCGCCCCGGAGGAAACCGACGCCTCCGAGGAGCCGGCCGCCGACGAAGCCAAAATGCACGGCGGCGCCGTAGGCGTGCAACTGGGCGAGCTGCGCCCCACCTTTCCCCGCTTTGTGCAGGTGCTGCTGCAAAAGGCGCGCGTGCAACACTACAGCGAGTGGTGGGAGCAGTACGTGGAGCAACCCTTGTTTGAGGCCGATTTTGAGACCTACCGCCAGGTCCTCTTTATGATAGGCAGTCTGGTGCGCCGCCTGGGGCAGAATGCCGAGGACAAGATCGAGGACGAACTGCGCGAGCGCTACATGTGGACGCGAATAAAGACGCACCTCCGCGCCACCGGCATCTCCCCGCGCGACGCCATCTACATCTGTGGCGCCGCCCACACGGCCTCGCACGTGCAGGAGTTCGGCGCCGCCTCGCCCACCCTGTGGGATGTGCCGCCGGTGAGCGCCACGGAGTGGCTGTATGGAGTGCTGCCCAGCAGCTATGCCTCCATCGAGCGCCAGTTTGGCATGCCGCCCGGCGCAGTAAGCCTGGCCGAGGCGATGTGGAAGCGGCAGCTATCCCTGCAGCAGGTCCAGTCCTATAAGATCGATGCGAAATCTGCGACGCCGAGCAAAGCGAAGCCGAAGAAGTCCGCTGCCACGCCGCCGCCAATCCCCGCCTCTGCCGGGGCGGCGGCCGGGCCGGAGAATCGCCTGCAGGCCTATCTGGCCACGCCGCCGGCGCCTTTGCCGGAGAATCACGACGAGCTGTTGCAGTGGTCCACGCAGGTAACCAGCCTGGCGCGCAAGGACGGGTATATGGCCAGCACGGCGGACAGCATCGCGATCTACCAGACGTCCGTGCTTCTCGCGCATTTGCGCAATCGCCACCACCCCACGCCTTACGATTTCCGCGACGCCGCCATCACGTGCCTGGAAAAGGAGCGCGTGCCAAAGAAGCGCGATATCCGCAAGATCTGCGAGATCCTGCTGGGTGGCGACCGGATTGGCAAGATCGGCTATAACTCGCTGCCGCCCCTGGCGCAGAACATCTACGACAGGCTCCGAGTCCTGCCCGTTAACCTGGAGGCCCGCACCATCCAGCGCGCACTGCTGGATCTGCGCGCCAACCCGCAGTACCGCCCCTGCTCGGAGCTGCTGTGGAAGCTGCGCTACCTGGTTCCCCCGGCCGTCAGGCCCATCATGGGCCAGCTTGTGCTGGGGCAAACCAGCGAGCAGGAGAGCTGGGACCTGGCCCTGGGCAAGTTTCAGGGCGAGCTTGTGCAGCTTGCCTACGAGGGCATAACCGTCGAGAGCGTGCTGGAGCGGCGCCTGACAACCGACGCCTACGCCCCGGACGCCACGACGGCCGTGGCCCTCGATGTCGTCGAGAAATGCCTGCTGCTGATGCGCAGCGAGCGCCTGGCCGAGGACTTTGGCGAGCGAGCCACGCACCTGCTCGTCACGGCCGAGAACGTCAGCGACGCACCCGACGTCTACGCGCGCACCCAGAAGCTGGTGCACTACTACCGCGGCACGCCGGAGGGCGTCCCGCCGTGGCTGGGCAACTTTGTGCAGACAGGCTACCGCCACTATTGCGCGCAGCTTCCGCACGCCTTTACGGATCGCGGTGTAAAGCCGGAGGACCTGGCCTCCATGCTGCGGTTTATCTTTACGCTGGAGAGCCTTGCGCTTTCCTTCGGCTGCCAACGCAGCGAGCTGCTCATCGCCGTGCGCCAGGCTGCCGCAACGGAGGACCCGGTAAAGCTCGGCCTGCTCTGGTGCGCCGAAAACGTCCTGCAATTGCGGCGCATTGCGGAGCTGCGAGCCTACTTTGACAACGTGCTCTCCAACGAGCTTCTTCTCCCGCGTCTGCCGGAGTACCTCAGCGGCTTCCTCCTGGGCCTGACATTTGCACCCGGCCTGACCGGCTTCACCGTCGAGCTCCTCAGCCGCACCTTTGCGGAGCTGCCCGAGCCCCGGCTGATGCCGTGGCTGCCGCAACTGTTCCGCGTGCTGCGCACCCACGGCGCCGGCTCTCTGCCCATCCTCGTCAAGGAGGCGGCCGCGGTGTTCCCCCGCACCCTGGCCGATCTGCAAGCGTGGACGCCGGCCTGGGAGGCCAAGGCCCCGCCCGCCGCCGGCGCCAGCATCCCTGCCGGCGAAGCCCTCGCCACTACACCTCACTCCCCAGAGGGCGCCGAAGCCGCCCCCGTCGTCACCTCGCCCCAGGTCGCCGCCGCCGGCGCCCTCCTGTCCCGGCACCCCGCCACCGCCCGCGCCATCGCCGCTCTTCTTGGCCTTGACTGAGGCAGCCGTACCTCTCTTTCCTGGTTCTCATTCTTCTTGTTATTCATCCGTATCTCATAGACCAATCCATCTGCGCGCACCACTTCTAATCGCACCCCTCCCCATGCACACCTAAAAAATAAATTAAAATAGAGTTTGTTAGTCCTCTATAACAAACGGA
>QAZA01000049.1 GCA_003054695.1 Verrucomicrobia bacterium LW23 | reverse complement strand
GCCCTGTTTCCTTCGCCCTGACAATCCAGTTATGCAGAAGTATAAGCTGGACGTAGCACTAGGTGCCTTCTGCTGACGCGCGCGCCAGTGCAGAAAGGAATCAGACGACACATCAGATGGCGCGGCCCATTTGCACTCCCTGAGAAGCTTCCGAATATGTTTGTCGACGTTGTAAATGTATTTCTGATCGCGTCCAATGGCCGTCAAATCAGCGATGTAGGCCTTGAGGTGCTGCGTCAGCAGAACTTGAACCGTGCTGCGTTGCGCTTCCGGCAACCTCCAGTTGCTTATCCTTAACGATCTTTTCGAGATTTTGCTGGGCGATTCGCTTGTCGGACGTATTCAGAGCAACGTCTTTGATTTTGGCCTCACCCTCCAGACGATACCGCCCCCGGTAGAGCCGAGCCAGTTCGACCTTTCCGCCAACCGCACGCTTCCGGCGATAAATCATGCAAATCATAGGTGTTCTCTATTTGCGGGTCCCTTGGTCACGTTTTTGCTTAAGCCGTTCGAGATAGTCGACAACATCCGAATGATAAAGCCGTGGAGAACTGAGCACTTTCACAGGCTTTGGGAGATCGCCCCTTGCGATCAGGCGGCGGACAGATCGGGTGGAAATGTTGCCAAGTTTCTCAGCAACTTCCCCCATATCCTTCAGCCGGTCTTCTTCTTTCTCTTTCTTCACCGAGGAAACAGTTTGTGCCATAATGTCTATTATTCCGAGCCTTTCTTTTTGGTTAGTTTGCGCAATTCCCTCTCCGTCTCTATCCGCTGCCGATTCATCTCAGCCGCCCGCCGCCAGTAAAACTCCATTAGCTCCGGAGACAACGGCCCCTCATGCTGATTAATCAGCTCCGCCAGAAACCGGTGATGCTCCGAGGTAATCTCCTCCGCCTTAGGCGCAAAGAGCTCCACCACCCTTCGGACAATCCCCGAATCCAACAACGTCCGCTTCCTCTTGATCCGATCCAGCGTAATGATCGGAATCTCATAAGTCGTCTCCGCGCCATCCATTGCATCAAGACACCTGTTGCCTCAAAAGTTTTGACACTGAAGGTAGCGGTGAGGAGGGGTGTAGAAGAAGGACG
>QAZA01000048.1 GCA_003054695.1 Verrucomicrobia bacterium LW23 | reverse complement strand
CTAGAGGCTGTCGACATTTCCGCTGCATCCCCTTGGCGAAACTTTCCGTCCTTGGCGATATTATCTGCCTTGGATCTACGGACCTTCAGATAACATCGCCAAGGGCGGAAAGTTTCGCCAAGGGGGTTGCTTCCACGATGTTCAACCTTCCTTACGTTCCCCCTTTATCCCTTGCTTAGAGGCTTATATCCCCCTTAGAGCGAGACATTCTCCTCCGCACTGAAGTACGGCTTCACAGATGTCTCGCTCTAGGAGCCTGTCGGGTTTAGTTTGAGGGAGGAGTGAAAAGGAGGTAAAGAGGGAAGAGATGGCACGGTATAAAGTAGTGGATCGGGAGACAGCGTTGCTGTTGCCGGTGGATATGCGGGACTGGGTGGAGGAGAGCGATCCTGTGCATTTCATCATTGAGGCGGCGGGGATGATGGACGTGCGGGCGTTTGCGATGGGGCATCCGCGAGGGGCGGGTAAGGAGCAGTATCCGCCGCATATGATGCTGGCGTTGCTGATCTATTGTTATACGCGTGGGATATTCGGGTCTCGGCGCATTGAGCAGGCGACGTATCGGGATATCGGGGTGCGGTACTTGTGCGCCAATCTGCATCCGGATCACGCGACGATCTGCGAGTTTCGGCGTCGCAACCTGGGAGCGATAGCGGAGTGTTTTGTGCGTGTGCTGGAGCTGGCGCGGGAGATGAAACTGCTGGCGCTGGGCAACGTGAGCATCGACGGCACGCACCTGCGGGCCAATGCCAGCAAAGACAACAACCTCACCCTGGCGCGGGCGCAGGAGCTGGAGGCGAAGCTGCGCGCGGATGTGGGCGACCTGCTGGCGCAGGCCGAGGCGGCGGATGCGGACAACCGCCCTCGCGATCCCGCGCTGCCGAAGGAAATCGCCCGGCGCGAAGCCCTCATCGCCTCCATGCAACAGGCGCAGGAGAGGCTCAAAGCCCGGGCGCAGGAGCGCCTGGAGGCCGCCCAGGCGCAGCACGAGATCCAAGTCGACGCTCATCGCCGGCGCCGCGAGCGCGGCGGCCGGGGCGGTCGCCCTCCCGGGCCGCCCCCGAGCCTGCCCGGCCAGCTGGAGACCGACGCCCGCGCCCAAAGCAACCTCACCGATCCCGACAGCCGCGTGATGCGCAAAAGCACCAGCCACAGTGTCACCCCAAGCTACAACGCCCAGGCCGCTGTTGACGCCGACGGCAGCCAGCTCATCCTTGCCGCCCGCATCAGCCAGTGCAGCGCCGATACCGCGGAACTGCTTGACACCGTACGCGCCATCCCCGCCACCCTCGGCCGTCCCAGCGCCGTTCTCGCCGACAGCGGCTACTGCAGCATTGCCAACATTAACGCCATCAAGGACATGGGAATGACGCCCTACATCGCCGTAGCGCGCGAGGATCAAACCGTCTCCCAACGCCCCTACGACTACCGCCCGCGCCCCGGCACCTGCACGACAGCCGCGGCCAACGCCAACGCCGCCTCGGACAAGGACAACAAGGACAACGCAAAGCCCCGTCGTCCCCACACCCTCAAAGCCCCGGAGCTGGTCGCCATGCGCGACACCCTCGCCACTCCGGAAGGCAAAGCCCTCTACGGCAAACGACAGCAATCCGTCGAACCCTCCTTCGGCATCATCAAAGCCGTCCTCGGCTTGCGCCAGTTTCACCTCCGCGGACTCCACAATGTCCAGGGCGAATGGACCCTCGTCGCCCTCGCCTATAACTGCAAACGCATCGCTACCCTCATCCTCAACGCAACAAAAAAGAAGAAGCAGAAGGAAGAAGAGAAGGAAAAAACACATACCGGTTCCTTCTTTTCTTTCCTCATCTCCATCCTACTCCATTTTCTCCGAAAACGGCGTCTGTATGTCGAGCTTTACTCCCTCTCTTAACGCTTCAACGCTCCTAAACACGACAGACTCCTAGTGTCCTGTGTCATAAATAGTTCGCATAATATTGGTGAGCTGTGTATGATGAGGGAA
>QAZA01000047.1 GCA_003054695.1 Verrucomicrobia bacterium LW23 | reverse complement strand
GAGATGCAGCCGCTGGCCTGGAGTCTGGACGAGCCCTTTGCGGTGATGCTTGCCCTGGGCCTGACGATTACCATCGCGGCCTATGCAACCTTCAGATTTCAAGGTAGTTACGCCGCCCTGGCCTTTAGCCTCGCCATGACGTACGCCGCCATGGATACGCAGCGACACGTCCCCCTCGCCTGCCTGGCCATGCTGTGCGCCGTTGCCAGTGCCGCCTGTATGGGACAGGCGTGGAACTTATTGAGCCGCAGCGATGTACGTGCCTCACGTATGGCGGTGCTGGCCTTTGCCGTCTCCGTGCTGGCCATCCTTTTGCTGAGCGAATGGGACTCGGCCGCGGGCGACTCTCGCCCTCAAGGCCCCCCCGACATCTCCACACGCTCCCCCTGGGAGTTCGACCAGCATGGCATGGGCCTCAGCCCCTCCCTGGCCGTGCAATGGATGCGCCGCCCCGACATCGCCCTGGATGGCAAGCTCCTCAACCGCACGGAGTTAGGCGGCTACCTGCAGTGGAAGGGCTTCGACGCCGGCCAGTGCTTTACCGATACCGGCTTCGGCAAATTTCCCGGCTGGATGGTGCAGCTCTCCGGCCTCGTGGCCAACCGTCCCGCCATGCTGCCCGCCATCGCGCAGCGTTACCAGGCCGATACCGCCGTCGTCGGCGTCCTCTCCTACGCGTGGACCGCCCCGCTGCGCAGCATGGGCTGGCGCCTCGTCTTCTACCACCCATGCGCGCAAATCTATGTGCGCCCGGGCTTTCGCGAGGACCTGCCGACCGTCAGCGCGGAGGAGGTGCAGCGCATCTACATGACCTTTGTTGGGAAGGGGCTACCCTCCGGGCCGCCCTACATGGCATTTCATTACCTGCTGGCTATCAAGGGGATGACTTCTTTCTGGAGCGCTGGAAAGCGGGCGATACCGTGCCCACCAAAAGCCGCTTCTACTGGACCTACGCCTCCTTCCTGATCCGAAATCCGATCGAGCGCCCGGACGTCCTCGGCAAGCTTTACGAGCAGGCCTCCCGACCGGAGGAGCTCCCGCGCTCCGCCCCCTACCGCGCCGCCTGGCTGTGCTGGAAGGAGCGTTGGGCCGAGGCGCTCGAGCTTATCAACACGCTCCCCGCCGCCCAGCGCGCGCCCGTGCTGAAAGCCAGAGCGCTGCTCGGCCTGAGACGCGACGCGGAAGCCCTTGCCCTGCTGCAGAACCCCGCAAATTTCCGCTTCAGCGATCTGGAACGCTTTGGCCTGCTGGCACTTGCGCTGGAAAAAGCCGGCCGCTTTGCCGAAGCCGAACATGCCGCCTGCTACGCCGCCTACGTTATGCCGGATGATCCTGACGTGCAGGCACTTGCGGCACGGCTGCTGGCCCGCACGCCGCACAGCGCGGCGCTTCAAGCGATCGTCAACGACCCCGTTATGGCGCCGCTGCCTCCCGGTAAAGTGCCGTAGCGCAACGCGTTACGCGTCCAGCTGGCGCGTCAGCCAGGTGCGCAGGGAGCCCAGGTTCTCCAGCACCTGCCGGGCGATTTGCGGATCGGTAATCGGCGTGCCGTATTTCTTCTCGACAGCCACCGTAAGTTGCAGCGCATCAATGGAATCCAGACCAACGGAGCCTGGGCCGAAAAGGGGAGTGTCCTCGCTAATCTCGTCCACGTCCATCTTCAGCATGCAATTCTCCACCAGCAGCTCTTTCAGCTCCGTTAATTCAATGTGCGCCATAACTGCCTGCTACTACGTGCGATCGCGCGACACTTGACAAGACGAAATTTGGCTGTTGTGCCCAAAGAACGGAACAGTAGCGGAAGCCGTCAGCCCGGGGCAGAGCGATGTCCGAATAAGCTGCCACATCGCGGACGCCGTAAATGCCTCGCCCAGAGGAATATAGCGCGGGTACCCGAGCGTACGTGCCTGGGTGGAGGATGCATCGTCCCCGCCATCCATAAAGTGTTGTCGCTCCAACGGCGCAAACCAGGTGGCCCGGCGATCGTCCCAGCGTATCTCTGTATCCGGGCGATGTGCGCCGAGCACTTCCTCCAGCGCCGCCTTTGCCTCTGCACGCGAACGAAAGCCAGGTCCCTCGCGGAAAGCGGAGAGATGTGCAAGAGCTTGGGGATCAGAGGGTTGCGTGTGTGTTGCGGAGTTCGCGGGGCGCCCCAGCAGAAGGGCTCCTGCGCCTTCGGAAGCAACAAAGCGATGCGATGCGCCTGCGGAATGTTCCGTCATTGGCCGAAGCCAGCCAAGACACGCATATGCTTGCACCGCAATGGGATCCAGTTCCTCAGCACCCACAAGCAGCACGTAATCCACCCCCCCGTCCCCCAGCCAGGCGGCCGCTGTCCGCAGGCCGGTGACAACCGACGCCTCATCGCCTACAAGGCTGTAGCACCAACGACTTACGCCAAGCATCGCGGCCACATGGCTGGTCGGCACGTTAAACACAGTCTCCGGAAACAGCGCCGGCATCGCAAAGCGCGCGCCCTGCGTCCAGCCCTGCTGATAAAACCGCGAGCTATACTGGATGCTGCCCGTCCAGTACAGGCTGATGATGCCCAGGCGCGACGGATGGGCCGCCGCCGCAGGCACCGCCTCCACCGCCTGCCGGGCCGCCTCCGCCATGTACAGCGCCAGCGGACTGGCGCGGCGCAAGCGCGGATGTTTCGCAATAGCAGCAAGTTCCGCGGATTTCGTATCGACCCGCAGGACCGGGTACGACCGGGGAGCTTCCGCAAACAACGGCGCCATGCCGGTAACCTCAGGGGGCTCTGTCGTGCGCATCAACGCCTGCGCTCCGATGCCCGCAGGGCTTACCGCTCCGACTCCGTAAACGGCCAGGGCAGAAGAAGTTGTAGATTCGGCCGGCGACGCGGACTGCGGTGATGCGGCGGCATGATCGGCAGGCATCGCGCGGAACAGTAGCGCCGCGTTGGAGCCCCCAAAACCCAGGTTAACGCACACTGCTGCGCTAAAGGCTTGCGATGGAACGGGTTGCCCAGGCCCGGCAAGGGCTCCGGCAACCGCCGGCTCCGGCGTGGAAAGGTGAAGCTGCGGCGGAAGTTGTTGTCGCAGAAGAGCTTCAAGTGTCACCACAGCCTCCACGCAACCCGCCGCACCCAGCGTGTGCCCCAGCGCCGCCTTGGTGCTGCTGATGCGCAGGCACCCCGGCCACGCCGCAGGTGCATCGCCGCCTGCGAAGAAAGTGCGAATCCCCTCCGCCTCTGCGCCATCGTTAAGCGGCGTGCCTGTGCCGTGCGCGTTGAGGTAGCCCACATCACGTCTTGCCGGACTTCCGCCGGGTCCTGTCGATGCAGTTGCAAAAGCTTCGGCCAGAGCGCTTTGGATTGGCAATCCCTGGCGATCCGGCTGAGTGGTGTGGCCCAGATCCGTGCTTTGGCCGTAACCCGCAATCTCCGCCAGCAGTCGGGCGCCGCGGGCGCGCGCATGCGCCTCGCTCTCCAGCACCAGAAAGGCGGCGCCTTCGCCCAGCATCAGGCCGTTGCGCGCCGTGTCGAAGGGGCGGCATAGGTCAGGGCTGAGCGACTGGAGCG
>QAZA01000046.1 GCA_003054695.1 Verrucomicrobia bacterium LW23 | reverse complement strand
GCCCATGACGCCCCTTGTCACCTGCCTTTCCAGGCAGCAGTCCCGCAATCCTTTCCCACTGATCTTCCCGAAGCCGTTTCTCATAATCCATACGCCCGTATAACACGGAAATAAACGAATGTCGACAGCCTCTAGAACTTCGCGAGGCTGGCGTGAGACGTCCCGTCCGAAATCCTGACGTTCTTCCGGTCGATCTGGATACCCTTCCCACTCCAAATGGCTTTGATCAGGTTGTTGCCACCTTCGGCAATCCGACAGATAGAGGATGGGCGGCCGCAAATATTGTCAAGGTCTCTCCAATCGACCCTTTCCTGCTCTTTTTCCAGGAGGACAACAATTCCCTTATTCCTGTCTCCGGAATCCAGATTCATCGCAAGCTGAAGGACAACCTGCAAAGTGTTCTGCACGAGATCTGGGAAGCGGCAAAGGAAAGGGTGAACGGCACCGCCACCGATGCAAAGGTTCAGAGGTACCTGCGCGAACATCGCCTCGATCAGCACTCGGGCAGCTTCGTTATCCGCAATATGCGGGGCGGCCGCCGCCTCTCCATGCACTCGTTCGGCATCGCGATCGACTGGGACGCTAACAACAACCCGCAAGGCAACCCAAACTCTACCTTACCCGACTTCTGGTACGAGATCTGGGCTAAACACGGGTGGATCGACGGACGTCACTTCAGAACGCCGGATCCCATGCACGTCCAGTTTGCCAAGGGAACCTAACCCGCCCCCTCTAGGCATCTCGCTGCCCCGTACTGTGGCTAGCGAGATACCACTCCCAGATCCCAAAAACGAATTCAGAGGCAACCGCCAATACCAGGCAAACCTCACTTCGCAAGTAGGACCGTCTCGAAACAATTCGGTCAAACGCAACACTCAACACCGCTACTACGCACTACGATGAGCACAACATTAGAAGGCAAATACTACTACCGCAGCTTCCGTTCCATCCAGGTAGTCGACATGAAGACCCAGGGCAGCCCCAGCATCAGCAGCCCCTGGTCCCCAACAGCAAGCATCGATTTCTCAACCGATACTGACGGAATCGTCAGCGGGAAGCTTTTGCTGGACACGCCCGCAGGGCAAATCGTTGGTACAGTGACGGGCAAGATCGACACGTCTAAAATTCCCGGTCTTGTCGCCGAAATTGAACTGGAGCTGGTGGTCGCCAAAAGCGTCAACAAAGCCAAGGGATATCTCGTTAAGGGCACTACCGCATTTGTTGGCGGAATTCTAGAGGCTGTCGACATTCACTTGAGCCAGAGCATGGAAGCTGCGATGAGGACGAAGGAGAG
>QAZA01000045.1 GCA_003054695.1 Verrucomicrobia bacterium LW23 | reverse complement strand
CTCTCCTTCGTCCTCATCGCAGCTTCCATGCTCTGGCTCAAGTGAATGTCGACAGCCTCTAGTACACACATCTTTGACGCCACGTAGCTAATCACCACGCATGAGCCCCGCCTCTCCCCTCACCCTTGTTTGCCTGGGCGATTCCCTTACCGGCCCCTCCCCCGTCGGCTCCTTTTACCTGGACAAATACCTGAAATGGAGCGACTTGCTGCAGTTTGGGCTGGACGCCGCCGAGGGCGCGGCCCCGGGCGCCGGCCGCGTGCGTGTCATCAACCGCGGCCTGGCCGGGGAAACAACCGCCGGAGTGCGCGCGGATCTTCAGGCGCGCGTGCTGGATCTGGCGCCGGACATCGTGGTTATCCTGCTGGGAGCCAACAACTTCTCGCCCGCGCGGGTGACCGCATTCGCCTCGCGCTGCGGCGCGGGTGCGGAGGCAGAGGAGGCCGCTGCGCGTGGGGTGCGCGAGGCGAGCGAAATGCGTGGGGTGCGCGATGAGCTGCGCGCTGACCTCACCGACATCACCCGCCGCCTCCGCGCCGCCGGCGCCCGCGTGCTGCTTCTCTGCTATCCGCGCCCGCTGGCGGACGACATGTCGCGCGTGTGGACTCACGCCAACGCCGGCAATCCTGATATCGCGCAAGTAGCCCAGGCCGAGGGACTTCCGCTGCTGCCGCTAGCCCCCGCCTTCGCCGCCGCGGCCGCCCGTGGCCTCCCTGTCGGCGCCCTCGCCAGCCCCATCGACGGCATCCACCTTAACCCCGCCGGCGAGCTGGAAGTGGCCCGCGCCGTGCTGGCCAGGCTGCGCGAGCTGCAGTGGGTGTGAGCCACTGGTTACTCCCCCCGGATCACTCTCACCCTCACGTCCTCAAGTGCCTACGCAGCCACCTTCGCAATCACCCCAAACGCGCCGCGCTCGGTTATCACCACGTCCATCGGCACGTCGTGGGTTTCCAGCGGAAGCATCTCGTGCTCAGTAGGTTGCAGGTAATTGACGTGAAAGCAGGCGCCATGGAGAATGCCCGGGCGGGTGCGGGGCAAAAACCGGTCGTAATCGCCACGGCCGCGGCCAAGGCGGCCGCCCTGGGCGTCGAAGGCCTGGCCGGGCACGAGGATAAAGTCGAGGCTTTGCGAGTCATCCACCCGCGGGCAATCCGCCCGCGGCTGCATAAAGCCGGAGAGGCCCATGTGCAGGTCCCCCCAGCTGCGCACCAGGCGGGCTTCCATCAGTGGCGGCGGCACGCTCGGTGCGCCGGGCACTTCGCCGACGCCGGGTTGCGCGGACGCCAGGCCGGTCTCGGTCGCGGACTCCGCAAACCAGGGCAGGGCAGCCTCGCGGCCCTCGGCCCACAGCGTCTCGAGAAGCGGGCGGATGTCCGGCTCGGAGCGCGGCATCGGCACAAAAAGCATGGCCCGCTGGGCGGCCTTCCAGGCCGGCAGCTCCATCGCGTGGCGGCACACGGCGGCCGAGGCCGCGGCGCGCTGCTCGTCAGACATCGCCTGGCGCAGCTGCCGCATGCGCTTGCGCAGTTCGTGCTTCATGGGCGGGGGTGGAGGGAGAGAGGCGGATGGAGGCCGGCATTTTCGCCTTTGCAAAGCGGCAATCTCCGAGTAGCCTAATGGTTACCGGAGCGCTTGTACAGGGGAACCGCGCGAGAGGGAAAACGCGAGGCAACGGGCGCGACCGGTCGGAGCCTGCTGCCCGCGGATTCCCGCCATCCATGCCAGCCAACCCTTGGATCTCACCCAGCCGTGCTGTTTCGACGCACACCTAAATCTGATGCCGGCCACGGCCATGGCAACGGCGCCGCCAATCGCGGGGACGCCGCGCAGCCCGGTCAGCCCCCTGCCGCAGCACGCCGCGGTCGCGTGCAGAAGTGGACGGACCGCAACTTCCTTACGGAAGTCCTTATCCCATCGCTGTTTAAGAGGCGCGCAGGCGAGACGCACAAGCCCACCTTCCCCACGCTGAAGGAGGGAGAACTGGCCATCACGTGGATCGGCCACGCCTCGTTTCTCATTCAGACATGCGGCGGTCCACACGGGGGCGGCGGGCGCGGGCTCAATATCATTATCGACCCCAACTGGGCCAACTGGCTGGTGGTGATCCGTCGCCTGCGTCGCGCCGGGTTTGAGATCGAGCACCTGCCGACGATCGACCTGGTGCTTGTTACCCATGCCCATTTCGACCACCTTAACCGCCGCAGCCTGCGCCGCATTGCCGCGCGGCAACCGATTATCGTGCCGCACGGTGTCGGCAACCTGGTGCACGACCTGGGCTTTGAGCGCGTGCACGAGCTGCGCTGGTGGGAGGAGATTACGTTTCGCAAATTCAAAATCACCTTCACCCCCGCCAAGCACTGGGGCGCGCGCACGCTTACGGACAAGCACCGCGGCTACGGCGGCTTTATGATCGAGACGCCGACTGGCCGGCGCATTTACCACTGCGGCGACAGCGCCTACTTTGACGGCTTTCGCGAGATCGGCGAGCGCCTCCGGCCGGAGATCGCGCTCATGCCCATCGGCAATTACGAGCCACCCAGCGGTCGCGACGTGCACATGGGCCCCGAGGAGGCCCTTCGCGCCTATCAGGAGCTCGGCGCTCAGCAGTTCATCCCCATGCACTTTGGCACCTACCCCATGAGTTACGAGCCCATGGATGAGCCCGCCGAGCGCCTGCTGGTGCACGGCGCCCGAGAGGGGTTGCTGCAGCAGATCAAGATACTGACGGAAGGGATGCCCGAGGTGTTTTGAGTTGAATGCAGGGCGGCGGGAGGGCGTGGAGAAAGGCGCAGCGTGTGTATGTTGTAGACAAATGTATTTGCACATAATTCTACGTACAAGGCGGCGCACCTTGTTCTGTTGCTATGCTTTTAGCGGGCGGTTAGCTTGTTACAATCGCGTGACATCAACCTTCCGCTAATGGGGCGCATCGGCACCACATCGTCGTGCAATGACAAGGGGTTGGAAAGCTGTGCGGGGGCCGGGAATCGCGGGCTGTGGAGGAGACTGGCGCGGTTATATAAAGGTATAATAATCTTTCACGCAACGCTTTAGGGGCGCGCCACAGGCCTTTGTCGCGTTCGCACGCAATGATCGCCAAGCCTGTAATTTCTGATGTTTTTCCGCCCGTCCGCCTTCCCCATCCTCATGACAATAGCGTGTCGAAACGCCTGTCAACAGCGCCCCAAACACCATATAACTCGTTCGCCGACAATGGCGGCCTAGCTGCTTTTCCCTCTGACATTTCGGCTAAATCAAAATCTCTATTTTTAAGTCTTGCCAAATAACGGAGGAATATTACTGTGGCCGCCAATGAAAAACCTCATCCGCGTCATCCTGGCTCTCGTGGTCGTGACGGGCCTGACCGCCTGCTGCACCCCGAAGACCGTCACCCCTCCCCCGCCGGATCCTAAGGCCGCAGCCTAATTATCCTGACAGGGAGAAACAAACCAAGACCGGTTGCGTGATAAGCGTGACCGGTCTTCTTTTTTGTACCGCGCCGTTTGCCCGCCGCCGATGCCGCAGATGAACCCGTCCACCCGCATCCTCCACCTCATTCACCACGACGACCGCGGCGGCGCGCCCGTGGCCATGGTGCATCAACTGCGCTACCTTGCCGCGCCGGCGCCGGGCGGAGGCGGACAGCCGCGCTGCCTGAACATGGCGGTGTTTGGGCGCGGCGGCGGGGCAGGCCAGGGGCCGGGACGCATCGAGGCTTTTTGCCGCCAGCACAACGTGCCCTTTGCCACCCCGTGGCTGGGCAGCAAGCTGCTGCTGCCCGCGGCGCTGCTCCATACGTGGTGGATTATCCGCCGCTGGCGGCCGGACATGGTGCTGCTGTACGGGCAGTGGGGCGCACCCGTGGGGGCGCTTGCGGCGCGCATGGCGGGGGTCCGGCGGTGCGTCTACAACGCGCAGTGGCCGGCCTATTATCAGGATTTCTCGCCGCTGAAGGCTGCCGCCAATAACCTGGCCGAGGCCGTGCCGGCCGCGCTGTGTCGACGCGTTATTGCGCTCAGCCCCGGCAACTTCCATCAGTACTTCATCCGCGGTTGGGACGAGCCGGCCACCGCCGGCGGCGCGCCGCGCCTGGTGCAGCTGCCCAACTGCACGGATACCGCAGCGCCGTCGCCCGAGAGCGTGGCCCAGTGGCGCGCCCAGTGGGGCTGGCGGCCGGATACCGTGCAGGTCGTCTCCCTGGGGCGCCTGGTGCCGCAAAAGCGGATGGACTGGCTGATGCGCGCCTGGGCCCTCTGGCAATCGCAACCGCATGGGCGCCAGGGGGCGGCGGCGGACGGGAAGGACGCCGCGCCCGCCGCGCACCTCTGGATTGTCGGCGGCGGCGACGTGCAGCGTTTCCGCGCGCTGGCGCGGGAGCTGGGCATCGCCAGCACCTGCACGCTTACCGGCTTTGAGTCCGACGGCTGGAAGCGCCTTGCCGCGGCGGACATCTTTGCGCTCACATCGCGCTCGGAGGGCCTGCCGTTTGTGGTGATCGAAGCCATGGCCGCCGGCGTGCCGGTGCTGGCCTCGCGCGTGGACGGCATCGAGGGGACCGTACGCGAGGGCATCGACGGCCTGCTTGCGCCTGCCACCGACCTCCACGCGTTTGCCCACGCGCTGGATCGCCTGGTGCGCGACGCCGACCTGCGCCGCCGCCTGGGCCAGGGCGGCCGCGAGCGAAGTAAGGATTTTGACTGCGCCACCGTGCTGCCCCGCTACGAGGCGCTGTACAACGAGGTGCTTGCCGAACAGTAGCCGCAGGCCTCTGGGCAGCGGCTCCTTCAAAAGCGCCGGGGCGGGACTTGCAAGATGGCGAAGCTGTGGTATATCTTGAGCGTGCAATTATTGGATCTGCCGCTTAAATATCGGGTGCTGGGTTATGCGGCAGATTTTTGCCCGCTTTGCCGCAATATCCAGACGTTTTCCGTATGCCGGGCCACCGCCTCCGAGTCGTTTGCCATGTCGCAAACGGGCCTGCGCAGCGACGGCCCCGCGTTTCACCAAACGTGCGCAAGTTGCGAAGCGCGCCTGCCCAGCGATCCCTCCATCTTCGCCTCGCTGCGCCCCCAGCCTGCCGACGCGGTGGAGCTGCTGGACGCCACGCAGCCGGACATCGCCGAGACCTGGGGCCCGCGCTTTGACCTGGAGGAGAAAGTGTGCCGCTCCCCGCGCGGCGTCCCCGAGGCCGTGCGCCGCGAGCTCATTTACGAGCCGTTCCACGCCATGGCCTGGGAGGTGGATGCGCTCTATGGCGCGCGCCCGCACGCCGGCTCGGTCGGCGGTGCCCGGCGGGATGCAGGCTTTAGCCAGATCGGCATTGTCGGATCGGTGTTCCGCGCCGCCGCTGTCGCCGCAGCTGTGCCGCTGATTGTGCTCACGGCTCCGCAGGCGCTGGTTGTGGTGCTGGGCGCTGTTCTCCTGGCGTGCTTTATGGTGCAGGCATGGCGCAATCATCGCCGCCCCGCCGTGCTTTACCGGCGCGTCGTTCCCATCCTTGCCAGAGCGCTGGCCCCGCTTCGGCCCTCGCGGCGCGAGCTGGAGGATGCGATGGCGATGGCCGCCGCCAACGGACACGAGATCGGCCGCCGTATCCACTCGTCGGATCTGCTGCTCTCCATGCCCCGCCAGGCGCGACGCCGTTGCCAGGAGGCGGACGCGGATGACGAAAGCGACTCGCGCGACACTGGGCCCAGCCTGGATGAAGGCGGCCGCGACATGGCAAGGTAGGCCTGGCAACGCATGGCGTAGCGGAGCTGTCGAACCTGCAACTTCCGCCTCGCGATTTCGCTAACTATCTGCCCAGCAGCCGGTTATACAGCGCGTAGGTCTCCTGCATGCGCAGGCGGATGTCCAGCTTGCGCAGCGCCAGCTCGTGGCCGGCGGCGGCGCAGCTCTCCCTAAGCGCCGGGTCCTCCACATACCGCGAGATGGCCGCCGCCATGGCGGTCGGTTCGCGGGGCGGGACGAGAAGGCCGGTGACGCCGTCCTCCACCAGCTCGGGGATGCCGCCGACGCGGGTGCCAATGACGGCTTTGCGCAGCGCAAAGGCCTCGGGGATGACGCGCGACTGCCCCTCGCCGCCATTGCTGGCCAGGATGAAGATGTCCATGGCGGCAATCATCTGCGGCACGTCGTTGCGCCAGCCGGTCCAGATGACCTTGCCCTCCAGCCCCATGCTGCGGGAGAGCTCCTGCATCTGCCGGAACCAGGCGCCGTCGCGCGTCGGGCCGCCGACGAGCAGGAAGCGCAAATGGGGATGCCTGTCGCAGGCCTCGCGCGCGGCGTTGACGAGCGTGTCGTAGCCCTTGTCATTGCGCACCATCGCCACCATGCCGGCGACGACCACGTCCGGGCCCAGTCCAAACTCCTGGCGCACGGCGGCGCCGTCCACGCCTTGCGTAAAGTGCCGCAGGTCCACGCCTTCGCCGATGGTAACGATGCGGCCGGGCGGCACTTTATTGTTGTCTATCAACTGTTTGCGAATGAACTCCGCGGTGGCCACCACCGCGTTGGCGCCGTAGCGGTAGGCAAAATTGCGCGAAAAAGTGGCCTTTACCATGCCGCTGATGTGCCGGTAGCGCACAATGGGGATGCCGAGGAAGCGGTAGGGAAAGCTCAGGTAAAAATCCTGCGCGCCGTGGCAGCAGATCACGTCCGGCCGAAACGACGCGACGAGCCGCGCCATGTGGCCGGCGCCCACCGGGTCGACGCTCGATCGCATGGACATGGCGTAGTAGGGCGTTCCGCGCTGGCGGGCGTACTCCAGCATCTTGCCGTCTTTGTTCAGCGCCACCAGGGCGTCGTGGCCGTCGCGGATGGCTTCTTCCACCTCCACAAGCGTGCGCAGCTCCTGGCCGCCCCACTGTTTGCCGCTCTCCGTATGCAAAATTTTCATGCGTCTCCGAGTGCTGCGTCCCTGGTGCCCATGATGCGCCTGGTGCTGTGGGCTACCACACGTACTGCTCCGCCGTCACGGCCTCGCGCTCCAGCGGCGCGCAGGCGTAGCCAAACTGATAGCACTCGCGAAAGTACGCCTTGATAAAGCGGTCGATCCCACCAAGTCGTTCGTGCTGAGCGGTATGCATGCATTCGTGGCGAAACACCCGCCTCGACTCCTGGTAATCCCGCCGCACATAAATGCCGTAGCCCAGGCTCATGCCCAGTGTGGAGCCGGGGCGCAGCCCGAACGCGTGCGCCGCGACACGCAGCACGGGGTTCATGGGAAAAGGCACGGCGCTCACCATCATCACGCGGATGCGCTCGGGATGCGTAACTCCCACGTCGCGAGCATCTTCCAGCTGGCGCTGCGTAAGCGCCGCGCCGTGGCGGATAATGTCCGCCTCGCGCCGGCGCGCCCAGCGCACCACAAACGGCAGCGCCAGTTCCAGGCCCGTCGACGGGATAAGCTGGAGCGCCTGCGACAGCGGGCTGGGGGGAGTAAGCGTCGGCACCCTGCTAAACTACGGGCGAAGAGGCGGGCGATTCAATACAAAAGAATCAGGGCGCGAGCGATTGGTGGCAGGAGGCCTGGAGGGACTGAGGCCAAATAGCTCTGCTCATTGGCCTCAGTCCCTGACAATTCTTTTACAATTTTTTCACTACTGCATGACAACACGCGGACACCTTTTGCACACAATGGGGCATCGTCGAAGCGGCGCCGACTGTCCTGCCGCGCGCAAACTTCTCAATCTCCCCCCAACATGCATCGCAGAATGAACTCCTCGATCATCCGCTTCCCCGCAGCTTCCTGCGTGGCCCCTCGCCGCGCCGAAACTTCCTTCGCGTTTAGCGCGCAGGCGTCGATTCCTCCCCGTATGCACAGCATTTCTCTGAGCGAGACGGCGGTTGCGTTGCCGGCCATGCGCCGCACGCGACGCCTGTGGCGCTCCGCCGCCTGCCTTGCGGGCGCGGTGCTTTGCGTGGGCGCGGCGCTGGCAATGCCCCTGCAGGCGCGCGCGCAGAGCGTTGCTGCAACTCCCGCGTCGGAGAAAGTTACCCGCATGCTTACCACCAGCGGCACGGGCGAGGTGAAAGTGGCGCCTGACTACGTCACGTTTAATGTGGGCATCCGCGTGCAGGACAAGGACCTGGCGAAAGCGACAACCGACGAAGCGGCAAAGACCAAAGCGATACTGGCCGCACTTACCAGGTCTGGCGTCGAGGCCAAACACATCCAGACGGACCGCATCCAGATCCAGCCGATCTACCGCACCCGCGACGGCGACGAGGTGCTGGACTGCTATCGCGTGGAGCGCATGGCCTCGGTGCGGCTGGAGAATCCCGGCAAGTTTGACGAGGTACTGACCGCCGTGCTGGCCGCAGGCGCCAACACCGTGGATAGCATCGCGCTGTGCAGCAAGGAGTTACGGAAGCACCGCGACACAGCGCGCTCGCTCGCCGTGAAGCATGCCCGGGAGAAGGCGGGCGCCATTGCGAAGGACATGGGCTGCCTGGTCGGGCCCCCCATTACCGTGGGTGAGAACACGTGGGGAGGCCCCTATTTCAACAGCTACAATTATAACCGTCAGACAAACAACTACATGCAGGCGCAAACCACCTCCGCGCCCGGCGGCGGCGAGACCGGCGAAGGCGCAGACAGCGCGGCGTTTTCCACCGGCACGCTCAGCATCACGGCCAACATCAACGTGGTGTTTGAGCTGGTGCCCGATCCTGCGGCGTGGAAGTAGCGCGTGTCGTCGACACCCCCTACGCCCTATAGCGCAAATATTTTTCTGGCAATCACCCGGGCCTGTGCCATAGTGGCTGAGCCAGAGGTGACTTAGCCCAGGCAGGCCAACCCCGCCAGGCCCGAAAGGGAGCAACGGTAACTTGACCGAAGTTGTTGTCGCCTCTGGTCTTTTTTTGCCCTGAAGGCGCGGCCTCGCTCCTTATGTTGTTGCGGTTGTGGTTGCTGTGGCGGTGGGGGTGGGAGCTTCGGACGGAGTATCGCCAATCAGCTCGTGCAGTTCGCTTTCGGCTCGTTGTAGTTCGGAGTCGATCTGGGCCATGATGGGGGCGAAGTCAGTCTGGGCCAGAGTGGCGGGGTTGGTTTTGCCGGTGTGTTCCTCCAGATTGTGGAGCAGGCGGCCCAGTTCCAGGGCGCCGACACTGCTGCAGATGCCGCTGAAGCGGTGGGCGGCGCGGCTGGAGGCGTGGAAGTCGCGGTCGTGCAGCAGGGCTTTGCGAAGCGCCGCGTGCTCGGTGGGCAGCTGGCCCAGAAAGAGCTCGACGATCTCGCGCAGGAAGGTGCCGTTGCCGGGATCCAGCGTGCGCAACTCCTCTATGGAGTGGGGGTCGAGGGCGGGGGGCAGCGGCTTGGCGGGCGCGGGCGGGGTGGCGCCCGCTGAGGGGGCGGGGGTGTCGCTGCCGTTTTGGGGTGGGGCGGCGGCGGCTGTCTCCTGCGCGGCGGGTTTTTGGGGAAAGGCGCGGGCCAGAGCGGCGGCCAGGTGTCGCAGGCGCACGGGCTTGGAGATGTAGTTATCCATGCCGATGGCGATGCATTTGTCGCGGTCGCCCACCATGGCGTGGGCTGTCATCGCAATAATGGTGAGGGGCGTAAACGTTTCGCCGGCTTCGCGCCGTTTGGCTTCGCGGGCGCGGATCTGGGTGGTGGCCTCATAGCCGTCCATCTCGGGCATCTGGCAGTCCATCAGCACCACGTCGTAGGTGGCTTCGTCCAGTTTTTGCAGCACTTCGCGCCCGCTGGCGGCGATGCCTTGCACCGTGCAGTTGAGTTTGCCCAAAAGGCCGATGGCCACTTGCTGGTTGATGGGCTGGTCCTCCGCCAGCAGGATGCGGATGTCGGGCGCGGGCATGAATTCCGGCCCCAGGCTGGATGCCAGGGAATCGCTGTGCGCGGTGGAGGCGAACGCCGGGTCATGGAAGGTCTGGCGGTCTTCGTCGAGGCGGCCGGGGGACTTCACGGCGGGCGGCGTGGGGGACGCTGGCTGGCCGTCCGAGTCGTCGCCGTTGTCGATGCTGAGCGCCTGGATGAGGGAGTCGATCAGCTGCGATTGACGGACGGGCTTGCTCAGCCAGCAGTCAATCTTCAGCTTTTCGCGCTCGGCGTCGGGGATTGCGTAGCCCATGGAGGTAAGCACCAGCACGCGCAGACCGTCCAGTTTGCGGTCGGAGGCAATCTCCCGCGCCAGGGCAAGGCCGTCCATGTCGGGCATTTGCATGTCCAGGATGGCGGCGGCGAAGCCGTGGCCGGCCTGGTTGGCGGCGCGCAGCAGCTTCAGCGCCTCAAAGCCATTGCTGCACGTCTCCGCCTGCATGCGGCACGTGGAGATCTGGTGGTGCAGGATTTCCCGGTTCGTGTCGTTATCATCCACAATAAGGATGCGCTGGCCGGCCAGCCCCGGCAGCTGCCGCGCGGGCGGGCCGCTTTGGGCGCGTTGCATGGGCAGGGTGAACCAGAACGTGGAGCCTTTGCAGGGGGTGCTGGTGACGCCGATCTCGCCGCCCATCAGCTCCACCAGGCATTTGGAGATGGCCAGGCCGAGGCCCGTGCCGCCGAAGCGCCGGTTGGTAGAGCCATCCGCCTGCGTAAACGCTTTAAACAGCCGGCCGATCTGCTCCTGCGACAGGCCGACGCCTGTATCGGAGACGGCGAAGCGGATGCGTACAATCTCGCCCTGGGGCGGTTTGGCTGGGGCGGGGGGGGTGACGATCTCCACGGGGGCAGGTACGGCGCCGCTTCCATTGCTTTCCCGCCCGGACGTCACGACGGCAGGCGCGGCGGTGGCGTCGCTGGCGGCAGTGGTGGCGGCCGGCGTGGGCAGGGCCAGGGGCAAGCCGGTGGGGGTGGTGGTGCTGGGGCTGAGGGCGGACGGGTCCGCCTCGTCGCGCTCGCGGGTAACTTGCAGGACGACTTCGCCGCTCTCCGTAAACTTGATGGCGTTGCCCAGCAGGTTGATGAGCACCTGCCGCAGCCGCGAGGGATCGCCCTTGACGCGCGGGGGCACGCCGCGGTAGACGCACGAGGCGAGCTCCAGCCCCTTGGCGTCGGCGCGCACGCCGAGCAGTTCCACCACGTCGTCCACGTTGGGTGCCAGGTCAAACTCTACCATCTCCAGCTCCAGCTTGCCGGCCTCTATCTTGCTGAAGTCCAGGATGTCGTTGATGATAACGAGCAGGCTTTCGGCGCTCTGCCGCAC
Organism: Verrucomicrobia bacterium LW23; assembly: GCA_003054695.1. Classification (GTDB taxonomy): domain Bacteria; phylum Verrucomicrobiota; class Verrucomicrobiia; order Methylacidiphilales; family UBA1321; genus LW23. Next base: position 1,001,573 of record QAZA01000045.1, on the reverse strand, counting down.
CGCCTCCGTGTGGGCGCGTTGCTGGCGGGTCAGCTGCGTGTCGGAGAGCAGGCCGGTCATGCCCAGGATGCCATTCATGGGCGTGCGGATTTCGTGGCTCATGTTGGCCAAAAACTCGCTCTTGGCGCGATTGCTGTTCTCCGCGGCGATGCGGGCGCTCTCGGCGGCGATGCGGGCGGCTTCACGCTGGCGGTCCAGCTCCAGGCGGGCGCTGATGTCATAGCTCAGGCCCATGTAGCCGGTAATCTCCCCGCGATCATCGCGCAGGCAGGTAACCGTCAGCATTACCGGCACGCGCACACCGTCCTTGCGGATGTAGGTCCACTGGTTCTGGTCGGGCAGGCCCGTCTCGCGCGGTTTAACGAGGAAGGCGTCCAGGCCGGGTTCGATCGGGCGGCCCAGCTCCTGGGTCAGAGCCGCCGCGCGGGCTTCCACCTCGGCGGGGTCGTGCCAGATTTCCGGGGTGACTTTGCCGATAATCTCCTCAGCGGTGTAACCCAGGATGACCTCCGCGGCCGGGTTAAAGACCGCGACGATGCCGCCCGGCTCGATCGACACGATCGCATAGCCGGCATGCTTTAACATCATCTGGTGAAAGGAGTTAAGGCGGCGCAGCTCGGCCTCCGCCACGGCCAGTACGGAGACATCGCGCACGATGACCAGGCTGTGCACCTGGCCGTCTACCGTAACGGTGCTGGTGGAGATTTGGGCGTCAAACTCCTTGCCGGAGAGGCTGCGCGCTTTGCCGCGCAACTGCTCGCCGGGGCGGGCGGGCGGACACAACACACCAAACTGGTTGGGCGAGAGGATCTTGTCGATCGTCACCTCCTTATCAAACAGGGCAAACAGCTTGCGCGCCGCGCGATTGGCCTCCGCAAGCTTGCCATCCTGGCTAAAGCGCAGAACGGCGTCCTGCAGGCTCTCAAACACGGCCAGAAAGTTGTCGCTGTTAAGCCGCAGCAGCCGCTGGCTCTCCTCCGCGCTGGCGGCCAGGGGGCGGAATATAAAGGCGGCCAGCGCAATCAGCATGGCCAGGGAGATGCCGAACAGCGCCGTCTGCACCGTGGCGTAAAACTGCAGGTTGCGGTTGGCAATCTGCTTGTAGTTCGTCGCCAGGGTGCGGAACTTTTGCAGCAGCGACTGCGAGCGCACCATCAGCGTCAGCACTTCCGCGTCGAGCGGATTCAGGTCGCGCCGCTCGGACACCCGCGCCAGGGCATCCAGGTACTCGCTAAGGTCCGCCGAGAGGTCGGCGCCTTCCGCACGCAACATCCCGTCGATGTCGTGTTGCGACTCCGGAAAGCGCGTGGTGAGGCCGTGGTGGACGTCGCGGTACTCCCGCATGGCTTCGGCAAGACGGCTGCGCGCGCGGGCGCGGCCTTCGTCACTGGTGGAGACCGAGAGCTCCAGCAAATGCAGCGCCGTTTTCTGCGACAGCATGCGGTGCAGCCCGGCTGCGTCGATAATCTGCGCATCACGCTCCCGCTTAAGCACAGCGCCGTGCACGACCCACCAGCCCAGTACGCCCAGAATCACAATGGTGGTGACCCCGAAGGTGTAGGCGAGGTAATCGTATGGAATCGCCCGTGCCTTGGGAAGATTCACAGAGTACATAGCCATAGCTTCGGCTACAACGCGCCGATGATAAAGACTGAAATCGGATATACCGTGGCAAAACTGAGTCCCTTTTGCGCCGAACGGCGAGGGATTGCAGGCCGAGCGGATGCGTGTTGCATTGCCCGGCACAGTCGGTAGGATCGACCCATATGCTACTGCCTCATGCGCGTCCGATGCAAGCTTTTGCCAGTACTATTGCCGCAGCCGCGCTTGCCCTTACCCTGGCCCTTACCCTGGCCCTGCCGCCTGCCATGGCTACCACGCACGCCGCCGACACGCCGTCTTTGCCGGAATTGCCCGATGCAACGCCGGAAAAGCTCCCCCGCTGGCGCGGCTTTAACCTGCTGGAGTGCTTTACGCTCGGTGGCTTTAAGCCGTTTGAGGAGAAAGACTTCCGCATGATCCGCGAGCTGGGCTTCAACTTCGTGCGCCTGCCCCTGGATTACCGCATATGGATCCGCGACGGCGACTGGAGCAGGCTGGATGAGGAGCGGCTGAAGGAAATTGATAAGGCCGTGGAGTACGGTCGCCGCCATAACATCCACGTCAACATTAACTTCCACCGCGCCCCCGGCTACTCCGTCAACCGCAATCCGGTTGAAAAAGCCAATATCTGGACGGAGCCGGAGACGCAACGCATCTGCGCCATGCACTGGGCTGCGTTTGCCAGGCGGTACAAGGGCATCCCCAACCGCAACCTCAGCTTCAACCTGTTTAACGAGCCCGACCAGCATGTAACCGAGGCTCAATACCTTGCCGTGGCGCGACTTATGTGCGAGGCCATTCGCGCGGAGGATCCGGACCGCCTCATTATTGCCGACGGCCTGAACTGGGGCAACAGGCCCGCGCCCGCGCTGGCGGAGCTTCGTGTGGCCCAGGCAACACGCGGTTATGTTCCGTTTACCGTAAGTCACTACATGGCCCCCTGGGTGGCCGGTACGGATAAGCTCAGCATCCCCACCTGGCCCGCCCAGCGCGTGCCGGCTATTTTACACGGCCCGCACCGCAGGGAGGCCCACGCGGCGCTTGCCCTGAGCGGCGATTTTCCGGCGGATATGCTTCTGCGCATGCATGTTATCCAGGTTTCCTCCCTGGCGGATCTGAGGGTGCGGGCGGACGGAAAGGAAGTGTTTGCCCACCGCATGCAGCCGGGCGACGGCGCGGGCGAGTGGAAGAAGGCCGTCTACAGCGAGGCATACAAGATCTGGCAAAACGAGTACGACCTGAATCTCTCCGCCACCATACCGGCCGGCACAAAGCAGGTGCAAATCCTTGTGACGGAAGGAGATTGGCTGCGGATGTCTGAAATTGGGCTGCGCCCGCGAAATGCCCGCACCGACTCGCCGGAGCACCTGTTGAAGCTCTCGCCCGAGGTGTCGTTTTTGCCCAGGCCGGAGTGGTACAACATCGCATACAACAGCAAGGCAACAGCTCTGGAGTCCCCGTTCATCGGCGGCGAGATGCACGACCGCGAGTGGCTGTGGCGAACGGCAGTCGAGCCGTGGGTGGCGTTTGAGAAGACACAGCGCCGGGGCGTTATGGTGGGCGAGTTCGGCGCCTTTAATAAAACACCGCATCCCGTTGTGCTTCAATGGGTTGAGGATAGCCTCATTAACTGGAAAAGGGCCGGCTTTGGCTGGGCGCTGTGGAACTTCCGTGGCAGCTTTGGCGTGCTGGACAGCGGCCGCGCCGATGTGCAGTACGAGGACTACCAGGGCCACAAGCTCGATCGCCGATTGCTGGAAATTCTGCAGAAATACTGAGTGCCACCAAATAAAAGTCGCGAAACGCCGACTTCTCTTTTAAGCTGAGGTGGCACCGCACCTCCCATCCCCACCTACCCCTATGCTTACCCGCAGCCTGGCCGGCGAAACTCCGGAAACTGTTGTTGGAAAGACGTTTATATTCAAGAAGCTGACCGACACAGCCCGCAGGATCGCGCGCGCCCTCACCCTTGGCCTCTGCGCCGGCTTTGCGCTCTCCACTGCTCCGGGCTCCTTTGCCCAGGACACAAAAATGGCCCCCAAACCGGGCCCCACCACCCTGCGGGTCGTCACCTACAGCCACGGCGCCGACTTTTACCGGCCGTTTGCGGATGAGTTTCGCAAGGCGCAGGCGGGCTCGGACGTTGTGCTGGCCAGCGGCCAAAGCAACCGCATGGTGGAGGCCGTGTTGACAGGCGACGAGGCGAATATCGTCGCGATGTCCGGCATAGGCGAGCTGGCGCCCCTGGTAAACGCCAAACTGTTGCCGGAGGACTGGATCAAGGCGTCGCCCAACAACAGCGTGCCGTTTACGTCGATTATCTCCTTTATGGTGCGCAAGGGAAATCCGCGCGGCGTTAAAGACTGGGCGGACCTGGCGCGGCCGGGCGTGGCGGTCATCGTCGCCAGCCCGCTAAGCAGCGGCACCGGCCGCTATACTTATCTAAGTGCCTGGTACAGCCAGCTTAAGGCGGGCAAAAGCGAGGCGGAGGCGCGCAAGTTTGTCAGCACCATCTTTACAGCCAACGCCAGTGTTACAGGCGGCGGCCGGCGCGGCTCCTCCAGCGTGTTTCAGGAGACGGCCTCTCTGGATGTGCTACTGACGTACGAGTCGGAAATCCTGCGCATTATGGAGAAAAACCCCGGCAAATACGAAATCGTGCGGCCCTCCCTCAGCGTCCTGTGCGAGTTCCCCGTCGTGGCGGTGGAAAAGCACACCGCCAAGCACCAGAACGCACCGCTGGCCGCCGCCTTTATCGCCCAGCTGTATACGCCCGACGCGCAGCGCCTGGCCGCCAAGTTTGGCTACCGCAGCATTTTGCCGGATGTGGCCAAAGATTTTGCCGCCAACTTCCCCCCGCAGGAGACGTTTCGGGCGGAACAGGTATTTGGCCCATGGCCGGAGATTATGTCCAAACACTTTAGCCCCGGGGGCGAGTACGAGAAGATGCTGGGCCTGTAAGGAGGGGCCCGGCGCGGCCGCCAATGCCGGTGCAATCATCACCGTAATGGAAACGCGCCGCCTGCAGGCAAGTGGATGCAATAGAAAAGGAAGCGCATTTTTACGCTAAAAAAAGGTAAAAAGTCCGCGTGCATTTTCAACAGCCCTGTGTAAACTTCTGCCCATGGACTATCCCGCCGTTGCCATCCTGCCCGATATTGGGCTGTTTGACCTTGCGGCGTGGGTCCATGCCATTCTCTCGCTCTATATTATTTTGTTTGCGACCAACCGCAGCAACCTGTGGTTTCTGCTGGTCCTCACCGTCACCACCCTGGGGCTGAGCTGGGTTACCTACGACCTCTCCACCAAGTCCAAGCCCGATTTTACTCTGCTGACCTACTACGCCCTGCATACCTCGCTGGGTATCCTGGCCCTGTGGTTTGGCCTGACGCGCCCCGCGCCCGATCCCGCGGCGCCGGCGCCATCCGGGCATGTCACCTCCGAGTTTGAGCAACAGCAGCTGGCCAAACAGCAGGCGGCCGGTGAGAACACCAAATTCCACGAGGAAACCGCCTCGCCGGAGCTAATGGCCTCCATGCCCTCGGCCCGCCCTGCGCCAGAGCCGGAACCCGAACCCGAGCCCGTCGAGCCGGCGCCGCCGCCCGTCTCCGCCGAAGCACAGGCCGAAGAGCGAGCAATGGCCGAGGCCGAAGAGGCCGCCACCGAGTTTGATACCGCCCATCCCCACCCCGCCGCCGCGGATCCCGCCACGTTTGCCGCCCCCGAGTACGCCGCGCAGCCGCCGCCCCCCGCGATTCCCCAGCAGCAGGGCGTGCCTCGCAAGGCGGAGACCCGGCAGCCCGCCACCGGGCCGCGCCGCGGGCCGCTGCCCTCGGGCGTAGCGACGGCGGATAATGCCATCTCCCGCTTTGCCCACGGCCCCGGCCAGGAGACGCAACCCGCTTATGGCGAGAGTGTTCCGCGCAAACCCGGCCAGCCCGGCAACATGCCGCCCATCCCCCAGAAAGCGGTACAGCCCGGCGTCCCCCTGGCGGGCACGTCCACCGGCCGCCTGCCCGCAGGCCGCCCGCCCATGCGTACGGTAACGAATACGGGCATCCCGGCCGGCACCAGCACAGGGCGCCTGCCCAACCAGGCGGAGATTGCCGCAATGGAGGCGTCCGGCATGATGTCCGGCGGCCAGACGTATCGCATATCCCCCACCGCCCCGCAGCCGGCGCAAAAGCCTGCCGTGCCGACGCCTGGCTATCCGGGCGGCCAGCCGCAGCAGGCCTACGGACGCCCTCCGCAACAGCAGCATCCCCAGCCGGCCTATGGCGCTGGTGGCGCCGGCGGCGCCAGTGGTACTGAGGGGCCGCGTCCCGCTCCCCGTCAGCAGCCTCCTCCGGGCGCCGCTATGGCCGGGGGCTTCCCACCCATTGCTCCGCAGCAGACGGCGAGCGCGCCCCAGGCATCTTTCCCCAACCCGGCGCTCAAGCGGGTCGATCCCGCGCGCGGCGGCGCCGCACAGCAACCCGCCACCCCCATAAGGCGCGGGCCCCTGCCCGGCGACGAGGTGGTGACGCCAGTCGCCGCGCGGGTGACGGCTTCCATGCCGCCCCTAACCGCACGGCAACACCCCTCCCCCCCCGCTGCCCAGCAACTGGCGGGAGCCGCGCCCGCGCCTGCTTACGGGCAGCCGGCGCAGCCTCCCCAGCGCACCCAGCCGCAGCCGCCCCCCGCGGCCGCGCCCCGGCCCGTGGAGCCGGAGCCATTTGCCATCCAGCCCATGGCACCGCGGCAGATGGCACGCGCCCACAACCCTGCCCTCAACAGCGCCGCCGCCGCGTTCGTCTCCGCCCTCAAGGAGCGCATTGCGCCGTTTTTAGAGGAAAACGTACAGCCCGAGCTCATCGCCCCCGGCCGCGAGGACGAACTGCGCCGCCGCGTGGAGGAGCTTGTCGACATCAAGTTTAGCCAGGACGGCGTGAATCCCGGCCCCCGCCTCCGTGCCCTGCTGCTGCAGGATCTCTACCGTGACATCCCCCTGCTGAACGACGAGGCCGGCGCTTAGCGGGCCCGATTCTGTTGCCAACCATCCGCCAGGCTTTTGCTCCTGCGTTGTCCCGCCGTGCAGCGCCCGTTCGTCGTAGTATCAGAAGCAGGGCCGTCATCCGTTTGGCTGCACGCTGCTCAATACAGGAGAACTTCGATGCGAGTCATTGTTATCATCAAGGCAACAAAGAATGCGGAACAGGGCGTCATGCCCGATCAGGCGCTGATCCATGCGATGGACAAGTTTAACGAGGAGCTGAATGCCGCCGGCATGGTGCTGGCCGCCGAAGGCGTACGCCCCAGCTCCGAGGGCAAGCGCCTATACGTGCGGCACCAGTCCGGCGGTGGGGAAATTACCATCGTGGACGGCCCCTTTACCCCGTACGAGGAGCTGGTTTCCGGCTTCTGGATCTGGAAAGTCAAGACAATGGACGAAGCCCTGGCATGGGCCAAGCGCTGCCCCCAGCCGATGGTAGGCGAAGACGCCATCATCGAGATCCGCCCCATGTATGAGGTGGAAGATATCCCCGCGGCCACCTGGAAGAATCAGTAATCCAGGCTTTTGTGGGCGGCTGAATCGCCCTTACGCACCGGGCGCAGGCGGACGCAAACCGGCGCGCCACTTACATCACCGGCGCCCTGGAGACCGCGAATGGCTGGTCGAAGGCCCCGGCAGCTTTACTTCGACCAATTCGCGCAGTTATTTGGCCTTTTGGCGGCGCCGATTTTAGGATGCAGGCAAGGCGGGCTTGAGGGAGTGCGTTTGAAAAATGCATGACCGAAAGACCAACGCAGCTTGCGCCCAAAAGCAGCCCGCCAAAAGGCCAAATAACTGTGCGAATTGGTCTAAGCAGGCCGCGCCCCCGCGCCGCCGCTGTTCCCAACCGTGTCTCCGCGCTTCGCTCGCGCCCCGTCAACTCCGCACTTGTGCCCCCGCGCAAATCCCGCTACCCTTCCCCCTTTCTCGCTCCCCCTCCCCTGCCCCACGCGCGGGCTGCACGCATTTATGATGACAAACCGAGTCGGCATTGGCTACGACGTTCACCCCCTCGTCGAAGGGCGGCGCCTCTTTCTCGGCGGCGTGGAATTCCAGCACCCCAAAGGACTCGACGGGCACTCCGACGCCGACGTCCTCATCCACGCCATCGCCGACGCCCTGCTCGGCGCCATCGGCGGCGGCGATATCGGCCACCACTTCCCCAACACCGACGAACGCTGGCGCGGCGTCCCCAGCACCGTCTTCCTGCGCGAAATCCGCCGCCACCTGGACGAAAAAAGCGCGATTATCGAGAATATCGACGCCTCTGTCATCGCCGAAGCCCCCAAAATCGTGCGCCGCATCCCCGAGATGAAGGCCGCCATGGCCGAAGCCCTCAGCATCGCCCCGGACCGCATCAACCTCAAAGCCACCACCAACGAGCGCCTCGGCTTCATCGGCCGCGCCGAAGGCATCGCCGCCATGGCCGTAGCCTCCGTAAGCTGGCCCACAGCCTCCCCGGAACCCACCGCCGCGACTGCGGACTGATGCAAACCCGGCGCGCCACCACCTGTTTCGTCCGTTTTCGCCATCCTATTCCTGCTTTTTCCGTTACTTTATCCTTAAAGTTCCCCGCCTCCCCATGAGACCGCTCCGCCTCTATAACTCCTTCACGCGCACTATCGAGGACTTCCAGCCCCTGGAAGCCCCGCACGTCAGGATGTATGCCTGCGGCCCCACCGTCTACAACTTCGCGCACATCGGCAACTTCCGCGCCTACATCTTTACCGACCTGTTACAGCGCGTTTTGCGCAACTTTAACTATAAAGTGCGCTTCGTCATGCAACGCACCGACGTTGACGACAAAACCATCAAAGGCGCCCAGGCCGAAGGCATCCCCCTGCGCGAATTCACCGCCCGCTACGCCAAAGCCTTCCTGGAAGACATGGCCCAGCTCAATATCGAGCCCCAGGACGACATGCCCAACGCCACCGACCACATCCCGCAGATGACCGGCCTCATCTCGCAGCTGGTCGAAAAAGGCAACGCCTACCCCAGCGACGACGGCTCCGTCTACTTCCGCGTAAGTTCCTTCGGCCCATACGGTTGCCTCTGCGGCCTGGACTTCGACGGCCTGAAAGCCGGCGCCCGCGTCAGCCACGACGAATACGAAAAGGAAAGCTTCGGCGACTTCGTCCTGTGGAAAAAATGGGTAGCCGCCGATGGCGACGTCGCCTGGGACTCCCCCTGGGGCAAAGGCCGCCCCGGCTGGCACATCGAGTGCTCCGCCATGAGCATGCACTACCTCGGCAAGGAAATCGACATCCACTGCGGAGGCGTCGACCTCAAATTCCCCCATCACGAAAACGAGATTGCCCAAAGCGAAGCCGCCACCGGCAAAAAATTTGCCCGCTACTGGCTGCACAACGAGCACCTCCTTGTCGACGGCCGCAAAATGTCCAAGCGAGACGGCACTTTCTTCACCGTAAGAGACGTGCTGGCAAAAGGTTACGAAGGCCGCGTACTCCGCTACGCCCTCCTCGCCAACGTGCAGTACCGCCAAAATCTCAACTTCACCTGGCAAGTAATGGACGCCGCCAAAGCCACCGTCCAGCGCATCGACGAATGGCGTAAACGCTTCGCCGGCAACCCCTTAGCCGACAAGCCCGCCGATGAGGCCGGCCGCGGATTCATCGAAACCTTCTACAACACCCTTGCCGAAGACCTCGACATGCCCGGCGCCATCGGCCACCTGCATAATTACATTACGGAAACCAATAAACTCATGGATTCTGGCCACTTTCCAGAGGGAATTGGCGCCGTCTGGACCAAAATCAACGCGATTCTCGGCCTGAAAGAGCCTGAACTGAGCATCCCGAACGAAGTTCAGGATCTGCTCGACCAGCGCGGCGCCGCCCGCAAGGCCAAAGACTTCAAACTGAGCGACGAACTCCGTAAAGCCATCGAAACGCACGGCTTTAAGGTTAAAGATACCGCCAAAGGCCAGGAATTACTCCGCTCCTGAGCCTTTTGCTGCCACAATCACCCGATTCACGTGATCGCCACACCCCTCCGCTTCATCAGCTTTGAAGGCACCGAAGGTTCCGGCAAATCCACCCAGATTGCCCTCCTGAAAGCCCGTCTGGAAGCGCGTGGCGACAACGTCATCTGCGTGCGGGAACCCGGTGGCACGCCCCTTGGAGAGGCACTCCGCGAAATCCTTAAGTTTTCCCCTGTCGGCAAAGGGATCTGCCCCGAGGCGGAACTCCTTCTCTTCGAGGCCAGCCGCGCCGAACTCGTCGACAAAGTGATCGCTCCCGCCCTGAGGAACAGCGCCTGGGTGCTCTCCGATCGCTTCACAGACTCCACGCGGGTATACCAGGGCACAGCACGCTGTCTTTCAGAGGACTTTATCGATAAAGTCAACGCATTTGCCTCGAAATCAGGTTCCCTCCTCCCCTCAGCAACCCTCTTTCTCGATATCACTTACGAGGAATCCCAAGCGCGCATTCGAGCCCGCACTGGCCAAGAATCAGCCGGAACCGACAGGTTCGAGGCCGAATCCCGCCACTTTTTCGATAAAGTGATTGCCGGCTACCAGATCATTGCACGCAACGAACCCGGCCGCTTCCGGCGCATCGAAGCATCCCGCCCCAAAGACGTGGTTTCCGAAGAAATCTGGAAGGAGGTTACCAGTGCCTTTCAGCTTTAACGATATAGTATCCCGCTTTTCCGCCAGCAAAGCCGCAGGTCGCCTGGGCCACGCCTATTTACTTACGGGCGAAAGCCCGACCGAACTCGAGAATCTCAGCAAAACCCTTGCCCGCAATATCCTGGGCAAGGAACCCACTGAGCACCCTGACTTTCACCTCATTCAGCCCAGCTCCAAATCGCGACGCATCTCCGTCGACCAAGTCCGCTCCCTTGAGCGATCCCTTTTCCTTAAAGCATACTCGGCCGACACAAAAGTGGCCCTCATCCTCTGGCCCGAGCGCATGTGTCTGGGCCAGGCCGAGCCCGCCAACGCGTTCCTCAAAACCTTGGAGGAACCGCCCGCGTCAACGCTCATTCTCCTCGCCTCCACACGGCCGCAACTCCTGCTCCCTACCATCATCTCCCGCTGCCTTCGTGTTGACCTGCTGGGCACAACTACCGGCGACCAGCCCACAACAGATCAGCACCAACCCCTTGTTAACCAATGGTTTGCCACTCGTTCCAAGCCGGGCGTACAAGCCTACGCGCTCAGCTCCGTCCTCGGCGAGTACTGGCGCGGCCTCCGCGAAACCATCCAGGACGCCCACGAAGCCAACGCCGGCGACGATGACGACGAAGACACACTTAAAGCGTTGCTGGAAGCCGACTTCCAGCTCGCCCGTCAGGATTCCATCGCAGCTCTCATTGAGGAGTATCGACGCAAAGCCATCACCTCGCCATCCAGCCCCGGCGCCAGCGAACCATCGCTTCGCGCCATCCTTGCCCTGGAAGATTTGCACCAGGCCCTCCAGCAAAACATGGATCAGGCTCTTGCAATGGAGCGGACTTGCCTGAAAATCGCTGATATTGTTTAGCTTTATCGTTAAAGCTTAGAAATCACAGAAACGCACACTTCGCGATCTTCCTGGCACACGCGTATCCTTTAACGATAAAGATAGCCCGATCATCAAAACCTCATGGATTTTCGCTTGTAATGCGTAAAATTCAGGAGCATAGTTCTCGCTCGCTCTTCAAACGCCCCAGCCACCCCACAGGTCGCTAGGCACTCTTTCCGACACACTTCTGAATCGCCGCCCCGAGGATTTTTCATGGATTTAAAGGAGATCAAGGCTCTGCTTGAACTGATTGCAAAAAATGGACTCGCTGAGTTCGAGCTCGAAAAGCCCGAGTTCAAGATCCGCATCCGCCGCACTGGCACCGAAGCTGTGCAGGTCGTCACCGCCCCGCCCCTGCTGCCACTCGCCCCGCAGCCCCAGCTCTCCCTCCCCCAGCCCTCCGCTGAAGCCGCCGCCCCCGCCGCGGCACCCGCGCCCTCAACGGTCCCTCTCGTCTCCCCCATGGTGGGCGTGTTTTACCGCAGCCCCACCCCCACATCCGCGCCTTACGTGGATGTCGGCTCCGAGGTTCGCGAAGACACCGTCGTCTGCATTATTGAGGCGATGAAAGTGATGAACGAAATCAAGGCGGACGTTCGCGGAATCGTCACCGAAGTCCTTGTGGAGAATGGAAAGCCGGTTGACTTCAATAAGCCGCTTTTCCAGATTAAACCGCTCTAATCCATGCGCATTTCCGCGCACTTTCACGTTAAAGTGCGCCGCGCAATGCTACCTGTTGCTTTGCCTTTCCCTGAGATCGCACCGCCGCCACACGTGATCGGCCGGCACGGCGATTCCGCAGTATCTCCAAGATAAATTGCCATGTTTGACAAGATTTTGATCGCCAACCGTGGCGAAATCGCGCTCCGGGTCATCCGCGCCTGCCGCGATCTCGGGATTCGTACGCTGGCCGTCTACTCCGATGCTGATGTCGATTCCCTCCACGTAAAGCTGGCGGACGAAGCAATCTGTATCGGTAAAGCTCCCGCCTCTGAAAGCTATCTCAAGATCGACCGCATAATCAGCGCCGCTGAGATTGGAGATGTCGACGCGATCCACCCCGGCTATGGTTTCCTGTCCGAGAACGCGCAGTTTGCGGAGGTATGCGAGAGCTGCAAGATCAAATTTATTGGCCCCAAATCCTCTTCCATCCGCATGATGGGCGACAAGGCCGTGGCCCGCGAAACGGCCCGCAAAGTTGGCGTGCCCGTTACGCCCGGCAGCGCCGGCGTGGTAGAGAATGACCAGCAGGCCCTGAAAGTAGCCGCACAGATCGGCTATCCTGTTATCATTAAAGCAGTTGCAGGTGGCGGCGGCCGCGGCATGCGCCCAGCACATAATGATGTAAGCCTGGTACAGGGTTTCAACGCGGCCAAGCTGGAGGCCGAGAAGGCGTTCGGGAACGGTACCGTGTATATCGAGAAGCTGATCGAGCATCCGCATCACGTTGAGATTCAGGTGCTTGGCGACAAGTACGGCAAAGTCGTCCACATTGGCGAGCGCGACTGCTCCATCCAGCGCCGCAATCAAAAGCTGCTGGAAGAATCGCCCTCACCCCTCATGACCCCTGCGCTCCGCAAAGCAATGGGCCGCGCGGCCATCAAGCTGGCCGAAGCCGTGAACTATGAAGGTGCCGGCACGCTGGAGTTTTTGGTGGATGACAAGGGCAATTTCTACTTCATGGAGATGAACACCCGAATACAGGTAGAACATCCTGTGACCGAAGAAGTTTATGGCATTGACCTGGTGCGCGAGCAGATCAAACTTGCTGCCGGTGAGCGCCTTGGTCGGGAATTCGATGATCTTCAGCCTCAACGACATGCGATTGAATTCCGCGTCAACGCCGAGGATCCCGACAACGACTTCCGTCCTTCCGCTGGTCGCATCAATTTTTACCTTCCTCCCGGCGGGCATGGAATTCGTGTCGATTCACACTCGTATACAGGCTATCACATCCCGCCTTATTACGACTCGATGATCGCAAAGCTGATTGCGTTCGGCCCCGATCGCCGCACGGCAATGGACCGCATGGATCGCGCGCTGCACGAGTATAAGATTACAGGTATCCATACCACGATCCCGCTTGGCCAGCAGATTCTGCGCGACCCCGATTTTCGTCGTGGCCAGTACTCCACGCATTTCATCGAGCGGTTCTTCAAGCGCTAAGGGAAGCATTCGATCGCCGAACTTCTGCTGTAACGTTAAAGCCACTGTGTTTCCTATGAATTCCGCTCAGAGACGCCTCCAGTTCGGGCGTTTCTATGGTATCCTGGATCTCGCATACACTGGCGATCGGGACCCTGCCCAACTTGCGGAGGAGATGCTTCTTGGCGGAGTGGACATTCTCCAGCTTCGCGCAAAAAATCGCACGAAAGGAGAGATTTTAGCAGTTGGCGAGGCTGTTTTGCCCGTTGTTCGCTCGTTTGGGGGCATCTTTATCGTTAACGACTATCCTGAGATCGCCTGCGAACTGGACGCAGACGGTGCGCATGTCGGCCAGGAAGACTATGCGGTCAGCGCCGTGCGCTGCATTCTAGGCGCGGGAAAAATTGTGGGAAAATCGACGCATAGCGTTGAACAGGCCGTGAATGCCGCCGCAGAAGGCCCGGACTATATCGGTGTCGGTCCGCTGTACGCTACGCCAACCAAGCCGGACTACACGCCGGTGGGCCTGCGCCTCATTCAGCAAGTGCGGGACCGCGTTACATTGCCTCAGTTTTGCATCGGCGGGGTCAATGCCCGCACGTTGCCGCAGGTGCTTGCGGCCGGCGCAGAACGTATTGTCGTCGTCTCCGCCCTGCTGAAGGGGGAGGATGTGCGTGGCAACTGCGCAGCGATTCGCCGCATGCTGGACGCGCATTTTGGGGATGCGCTTGCTGCGGAGAGGCGATAAGGTTGTGCAGGTATGACGGCCCAAGACCACGATCCCGAGGAGCAACTGGAGCAGAAACCCCTGTTGGGGCATCTGGAAGATCTCCGCTGGATGATTATCCGTTGCGTGGTTGCACTTACTGTAACGGGCACTTTTTGCCTCTATTTTTCGCGAGAAATATTTACTATTTTGCAGAGGCCGCTTGTTGTCATTGGTCAGGATCCCGAAAAGTTTCTTAACACACTTAGCGTTCTTGATCCTTTCTCCATTCATATTAGCATAGGGCTTTTTAGCGGGCTTGTAATGGCGTTGCCACTCATCCTTTATTTTGTAGCTCAGTTTGTTTTACCTGCTCTTACCAAGCAGGAGAAAGCCCTTGTGCTTCCGGTATTTGCGGCGGGAGCGATTTTGTTTGTATTGGGGGTTGTCTTTTGCTATTATCTTGTGCTGCCGATAACACTTCAGTTCTTTTTAGACTACAATAAGTGGCTCCATCTTAATGCCACCTGGACAATCAAGAACTATCTTGATTTTGTTCTGCAGATGCTTATTGGTTTTGGGCTTGCTTTTGAGATGCCGCTTGTATTACTGGTGTTACATTTCTTTGGCATTGTGTCCAGCAGCTTTTTACAGGAGTATCGACGGCATGCTATTGTAGCGATATTTATCGCAGCTTGTTGCATAACGCCAAGTTCAGATCTGTTCTCGTTGACACTTCTCTCCCTGCCTATGTACCTTTTTTATGAAGGCTGCATCTTTATTATGAAATGGCGGGAAGCCGGCTTGGCGCGGCGAGAAGCGGCACGGCGGTAGAGGGAGATTCCGGTTTCGGCTTGCACGTAAAGGTTGCATGTTCGCCGTTGACCGGCACGCCCCGACGCTGTAGGATTTTGCCGGATTGCTGCCCGAGCGGCGGCATTTATGACCATAGCCGGCCCCTGGCCACTCTTCAGCTCTTCTACCACACTGTCTACATGACTGACGCGAACAGCGCGGCCCATCAGGAGGACTTTAGCCTCGTCCAGCTTTGCCTGGAGGGGGACTCTAACGCCTTTACGACGCTGCGTGATCGAGCGAATGGGCGGTTGATGAGCCATCTGATCAGCCGGGGCGCGTCCGAAACCGAAGCGGGCGATTTGCTGGGCGATTTGTGGAGCGAGTGCGCGGTAGGCCGGGAAGGAAAGGCGCCGCTCTTTCTTAAGTACCACGGCAAGTGCAGTTTATACACGTGGCTGGTTACGGTTTCGCTTCATCGCCTGGTGGATTTGAAGCGACGACAGAAGTTTCAGGCTACGTTGCCGGGGCACGACCCTGAGGATGATGTCAATAACTTTGACTTACTGCCTGGCAGCAGTGGCAACCAGGCGATTGATTCCGATCTTCAGGAAGTGATGCGACGTGCCTTGAAATACGCCATTGAGCAGACCCCTGCCGAGCAGCTAATCCTTTTGCAACTCGTTTATCTCCAGGGACTTATGCAGCGTGAAGTGGCTCGCATGTACGGGTGGCACGAAAGCAAGGTTTCTCGATCGATCGATCAGACGATGAAGGAGATTGAGCAGCGAACGATGTTGCGGATTAAGGAGATTGATCCTTATCTTAACATCAACTGGCAAGACTTTCTCGATCTGTGTATTGGATCCGAAGGGCTCTTTTCATTGCGCCGCTAATGATGAACGTGAGGTACGCTTATGCATGAAGCAAGCCTCGGCCTATTGCTAGAGAAGCTGCGCAAATTTAGTCTGCCACTGATTCCTTTTTGACCGAGCCGGCCTCTGCTGGAAGTATCACCGGAGCGGGCGGGTTTGCGATAAAGTCCCGCGGTAGAACGAATTGCGCTTTTTGTTCCAGGAGGAATTCGATGATTTTCTGGAATTCGGCATAGCGATCGTCACCCCAACCGGCGGGATGGCCCTGAAGCACAAAGTACTCGGCGCCGCGATTGTGGGCGTAGCCTTGGATGAAGGCACCGTAGTTGGCGATAATGGTGGGGGACTCCAGGTTGACGTTAAAAGCTCGCTGAAGCACGATTTTGCCGGCGGGCGTCCGGGCATTGCCGTACATCCATACCTTCAGGTCCGGTTCATCCTGTAGAACACGCAAGGTGGCGGCATCTGTAGCGTTAAAGGGGGCTCCAAAGGAGGTGAATGCAAAGCCCAGCTTGTCTTTGGCGATTTGCTGGGTGCGGGCCATATGCTCCCTCTGATGCTCGAACGGCTGGCCACTGAACTCCATGATTTTTCCGTCCCCAGCGTGGTCGTAGCCGTGGTGCCAGAATTCGATCTGGCCTGCGGCATGCTTCTCCTTAACCCATGTGTAGAAGGCATTTGCATCGGTCTCCATGCCATTGCCGATGATGCCGAAGCTTAGTTTTATTTGCTTTTGCGCGGCATAGTCGGCCACGCGCAGCCAGCGCTGATGAATGCCGCCACCCTTTACCGCCTTGAAGTCGTCAAGCTTTAGGACGATGCGAGGGGGCTTTTTGCCGCGCCATGGGTCGTTCCGGATTTCGGTGAGCCAGGCTTCCAGCTGTGCGGGATCTGTGGGGGGAACAGGGTTGCCGAGTTTAGGGTCTCGCGGGGCTTGAGGAGCGACATCCGCCAACTCTTTAACGATAAAGTCGTCAATATCCACAGAGCTCTCTACCTCCGCGCCCCGCTTGGGGATGATATGAATGCGTAGTTCCGTAGCCCCCTCGGGGGCGGCGGCTGCCATGATGACGTTTCCAAAATAGAGGCCGCCGCTGATTTCAGCGCCCGGCCATTTGCGGATGCTGGCCATTGCGGGCTGGAGGATTTCCACCCCACCTGCGGCTTTGGGGCGGGTAAATACCATTTTTGCCGAGGCAACGCCTGGCTTGCGACCGCCCCCGCCGCTCCAGAAGCTGACGGAATAGGTTTTGCCAGGGTTGACAGGAAGAGGTCCGCTGATGACCTCGAATCCATTGCCGGCGGCGGGGTTGGTAATGCGCAAACCTTTGCGGCCCAACGAGGCAGCATCGGGCATCGACTCAGCGGCCGTTGTGCCCTCGGGCGCGTGAATGGTCCAGCCAGTGGTGCCATCCTCGAAACTGCCATTAACCAGAGGCAGGGTGATATCTCCCTGGGCGCGAAGATCGGTTGAAGTGAGTGCAATAGCAAGCAGGAAGACGCTGGAATGAAAGATGTTACGCATGTAAAGCGGAGCTCAGGGCTGAAAGAGGCGAGTGCGGCCGTTGACGGGATCGACCTGGACAGCAAAGTAGTTGGCGGGAGGCGTTTCGGCTGCTTCATCCTTGGCGTAAACCACTGTAACAAAATTGTTTACGGAGGAGAACGCGAGATCCGTGGAGCCGCCGGGGCGAAAGCGGAAGGCGCAGTAGGTTACGGGGCCGATTCCGGGGAACGTCTCGCTTTTATCCACCACGGAGGCACTGGTTAGCAGCGGGGAGAGCTGGGATGTCCTGGCGAGGACGACACCCTCGGGAAGTATGGCGATGCGGCTGATCGGGGCGAATACGGTGATGTTGGTGGGAGAGGGAGCCCAGAGCTGCATCCCCCTGTAACCCGTTGCGCCCGTGGGGAATTTGATGAAGCGCACTTGTACGGGGCGGTTTCGCCCGGCGGCTTCCTGTCGTGCGAGGGCAAGCTGGTCGCCGACTGTCTGGCCGGCCCGGGTTAAGGAGTTGCCCCGCGTGATGTTGTGCATCAACGGGATGGAGAGGGTGACGAGGATCGAGATAAGCGCGAGGACAAGAATGAGCTCGACGAGTGAGAATGCGGCTCGCAAACGTCGTGAAGGCACAAACTGTATCGTTAAAGTCCTGCAAACAACGGGCGTTAGGGCGTCCATTTCGCCTCCTTCAGGCTGATTGTGGAGGAAAAGATGCGGTACGCGATGCGGCTGTCAGTCAGACGTTGCTCCAGGGTGCGCAGGTCTTCCTCATAGTGCTGCACGAGGTTGCCGCCGGATGCGGGGTTTGCGTTGAAGAGGCCGGCGGTGATGGCGTCGATTTGCGGAGGCGGGGTGGAACCGGTGGCAAGACGGCGGGCGGCGCTTTCATCGATGACAACCATGGTGACCTGAAGTGTTGGCGGAAGTTGATGGGCCTGAACGGGTTGAACAGAGCCCGACCATGTGGCGGCGGTACGGGAGTTGTAGGTGTAATCGGTCGAGAGGGCGGTTCCGGCCGGATCGTCGGCAGGGGAGAGGCGGGGCCAGACGACCAGCGCGATGACGTTGTCTGCCACGGGTCGGACTTTTCCTTCGCTTACGGGCGTCTGAAACCACGCGTTGCCCGTGGAAGTGCCGAAGACAGTGAGCGACTCGGTGGGGACGCTGAGCTCCATGAGGCGCCAGCGATACGTCTCCGGCGTGGTGATGTAGTAGGGGCGGTGGCCGCGATCGCTGCCGAAGGCAAGGAAGAAGCCGCTGGCGTTGAGCAGGCCGCCTGTTCCTCGGCGGTCCGCATCGGCGGCCAGACCGGTGGGGGCGACGAAAAAGACGGCGCCGGAGGATACACGGGAGTAGTTGGGCGGCAACGGGTTAACGAGGGTTTGAGCCGCGCCGCAGATAAAGTGGAGGTCCGAGTAGCGGCCGTAACGGGCCGCGGTAAAGGAGGCAGGGCTTGTGGCGAGGCGGAAGGGATTGCCGGCGGCGTCATAGTAATCCAGGTACGTGTTGAGAGTGGTGGGGGCCAGTCGCGCAGTCATGACATCAAAGACGGCGCGCGCGTTTTGGAATGCTTCGATTTTGCTGTTGGTTTGGCGCCATGCCCGTGTGGTCTGGTCCATCACGGTGGCGGTTACCGCCATAATGACGAGCAGAAGTGTCACAGCGGTAAGTACTTCCACCAGCGTAAAAGCTTTACTCGCCTGCGGACGACGAAGACCCCGGCGGATAGACGGGGGCCGCGCTGGTGCGGGATGTGGAAAGGCCGATACGCGGTGCATGGCGTTGCGTCCTGGGAAGTTGATCGGGGAAACGAGCAAGATTGCGGTGCCTTTATCGATAAAGCTACGCCAAACGCGGGCAAGACTCCAGAATCTGACAGTATTCCCGCCCCTTGGTTTTAGATCTGCCTTCAGGATCGGTACAGCATACGGAAGCGCACGTTCGTTCAATACTGATTACTTTATCGCTAAAGTTAGTGCCAAACCAACGCTTTTTACCGCTTTGCGACCTGCAGAGAGTACCAGTGAACCGTGGTTGCGCTTTGCAGCTCGCCTTCGGTACGCTGGATGCCGATGCGGATGCATTTGAGCTGGGAGTGCAGGCCGGCCTGCTCGGTATCGGTGAGGCCGGGAAGGGTTGGCGCGGTGTCGTAGAGGTCGACGCGATAGTGGGCGCCGGTGGAGGAGCGCAGGGTCTGGCCTTCCTGATCAAAGTAAATGGGGGCGGTGGAGATCGTGGAGAAGTCGGTGAGCGCCAGGTCGTTAGAGATGCGCTGGACGATCTGGGCGCGCGTGGTTTGGTCCAGGGAGTCGCGCAGCGCACCGAGGCCGCTGGGCACCAGGCCAATCAGGGCCAGCAGGGAGAAGCTCAGCAGGCCGATGGAGAGGGTGACCTCCACCAGGGTAAACCCGGCGCTGGCGCTATGGCTGCGGCTGCGGCGCGGCATGGGGGTAACAGGCCGGCCCGGCTGGGTGGAGTGCTGCGAGTTCATGAACGTAAGATAAGTGATGCGCGTTGAAGCTTAAAGCGGATTTGATTGCAACGTAAGTCTACAATTTGAATAATAGGCGCGTCATGTCCTCTTCCCGCGTCACTATTCGCGATATCGCAGCCGAGGTGGGGCTGCATTTCACCACCGTAAGCCTGGCGCTGCGCAACAGCCCGCGCCTGCCGCAGGAGACTCGCGACCGCGTGCGCGAGGTGGCCGCGCGGCTGGGCTATAAGTACGACCCGATGCTGACGGCGCTGAGCGCCTACCGCCGCACGAAGACAGCGCCGCGCTACCAGGCCACCATTGCGTGGATCAATAACTGGCCGCGGCAGAACCACTTGCTGCAAATCCCGGTGTTTCGCGAGTACTTTATGGGCGCAAAGGCGCGCGCCGAGGAGTGCGGCTATGTGCTGGAGGAATTCTGGCTGAGCGAGCCGGGCATGACGGCGGAGAAGCTGCAGCGCATCTTTCGCGCTCGGGATATTCAGGGCGTGCTGCTGGCGCCGCAGCCCACTGCGCAGCACAGGTGCCCGGCGTTTACGCTGGGGGAGCTTTCGGTGCTGGCGTTTGGCTACAGCATTCAGCCCCCGTCGCTGCATGTCATCACCAACCACCATTTCCATACGATGAACCTGGTGCTGAGCGAGTTACAGAAGCTGGGGTACAAGCGCATCGGGCTGAGTGTGTCGGAGGACTGGGACCGCAAGGTGGATCACGGATGGTTTGGAGGGATGATGTGGTGGCATTCGCAAAACCCTCAGGTGGAGGTAGTTCCGAACTATAAAGGTGTGGCGGAGGATTGGGACCAGATGGTGCGCTGGGTGCGCCAGTACAAGCCGGATGTGGTGGTTTCTTTCGACCAGACGGTGCGCGGGATGGAGCGGGCGGGGCTGAAGATTCCGGAGGACGTGGGCTTTGCGTGCCTGGCCATTACCAGCAAGGACGAGTACATGAGCGGTGCGTATCAAAACGATACCCTTATTGGCCGTAAGGCGGTCGATTTCCTCATCGATATGCTGCACCGCGGCGAGCGCGGGATGCCGGAGGTACCGGTGCGCCTGCTGGTGGAGAGCGTGTGGCGCCCGGGCAAAACGCTGCGCCGGCAGGGATGAGCCCAGCCGTGCAACCCTTTAAGTATAATGCACATACACCACGCCAACCGGGAGGACTTGCCCGAGGTTGCGCGAATCCACGTGCAGGCGTGGCAGGAGGCTTACGCGGGGCTGCTCCCGCAGGACTATCTGGACCACCTGAGCGTGGCGACGCGACTGGTAAAGTGGCGCGAGGTTTTTGGCGGCACCGCGGCCGGGTACCAAGGCAGCAACCTGCTTGTGGCACGGGAGGGCGAGCCAAGCCCCGCGCACGGGCAGGGCGCGGCGATGGGCTTTGTCTCATTTGGCCCCGCCCGGGAGAGTCGCCACTTGCCGTGGGGGGAGATTTACGCCGTGTACGTGCTGCGCAAATACTGGGGCACCGGCGTTGGGCACGCGCTCTATAGCTATGCGCGACAGCACTTTGCGCAACGCGGCATCCCCGGCGCATACCTGTGGGTGCTGGATACCAACACCCGCGCGCGCCGCGCCTACCAGCGCTGGGGCGGGCGGCTGGATCCTGCGTTTACGCTCTCTGCGCGCATTGGCGGGCAGGACGTGACGGAGGTGATGATGCGGTTTGAGTTTGAGGAATAGTCTCTCGATCTCTTGATTCTCCTCTGACACATGGTGTCCTGGCAACCCGGAGGAACTTGGTGGTTAATATTTCTTAAGCAATTTTCTTGAAGCACCTTTCAGGCGAGAGTGAAGCAAAGGAAATGAACCACCAAGGCACAAAGCCACCAAGCTTCGGAAAAAGGGAGGAGCTCCTCATTAGCCCGGTCCACATCCGTAAATACAAGCCGGGCACTACATCTACGAGGTCATTTCCCCTCGCCGATCGCGCCTCGTTCCCCTACTATCGCCCCGCATGACGGATGCTGAAGCTTACTTTATCTACAACCTGCTGCCCGGCATTGGTGCGGTGCGGGTGCGTAAGCTGACGCAGTTCTTTGGCTCCGTGGGCGGCGCGCTGGAGGCGGATCTGCACCGCCTGATGCTTGTCCCCGGCATTGCGGAGCAGACGGCGCGGCTTATCCACAACTGGCGCGATGCATGCAAGCCGCATCCCGACGACGAGCGGGCGGAGGCGAAGCGGCTGGGCGTGCGCATTATTGCGTTGAGCGACAACGACTTCCCGCCGCCGCTGCGGGAGATTCATGATCCGCCCCACGTGCTGTACGCACTGGGCACCGTACCATCGCGCTGGCAGCGGGGCCTTGCTGTTGTAGGTAGCCGCAAGACAAGCACTTACGGGCTGGATTGCGCCAAGAAACTGAGCTTTCAGCTGGCTTACGCGGGCGTTCCGGTTATCAGCGGGCTGGCGCGCGGTATTGATACCGTGGCGCATCACGCCGCACTGGCGGCGCGCGGGGTAACGTGGGCCGTGCAGGGGCGCGGGCTGGGCGGCGTGTATCCACCGGAGAATGAGGAGCTTGCGAAGAAAATTGCAGACAGCGGCGGCTGCGTGCTTTCGGAGTTCCCGCTGGGCTATCCGCCGGACAGGAAGACCTTTCCGCGCCGCAACCGCATTGTCAGCGGCATGAGCCACGGCGTGCTGGTCGTCGAGGCCGGCGTGGACAGCGGGGCGCTGATTACCGCGCGGCAGGCGCTGGAGCAGGGGCGCCACGTTATGGCCATCCCGGGGCGCATCGATAACCCGCAGGCGCGCGGCTGCAATCTTCTTATTAAGGAAGGCGCCGCTTTGGTCGAAGATGTGGATGACATCCTTCGCACCATGGAGTTTCTGGCGCCAACGCTGCGCGAGGAGACGCCGGAGCTCCCGCTGCTCGAATCCCCCGGCGGCATGGGCGCCACCACACTGGCGACAACGCGCGCCGCCCCCACCAACCTGACACCGGGGGAGACGGCCGTTTTCGACGCGCTGGGCATGGAGGAGACGCCGGCGGACGAGCTGGTGATGAAGACGGGGCTGAGCTCGGGCGAAGTTTCGACGTCGCTGTTTAGGCTGGAAATGAAAAAACTTGTCAAACAACTCCCCGGCAAAGTATTTGTGCGAACCGCGTAGCCAGACGACGCGGCTGCCGCAGCCTTTCAACGCTTTTTTAGGAAAAAACTTCGCCACAATGCTGTTCATCCTGTAATTACGTTTGCCAATCGCCCACTTCACGGTGGAGACGGAACGGTCGGGCAGGCTTTACTTTTGCAGTTTCTATATCACGTTTTCATTATGGCCAAGGCACTCATCATCGCGGAAAAACCGAGCGTCGCGGGCGACATCGCCAAGGCACTGGGCGGTTTCAAGCGCAACGACGACTATTATGAGAGCGACGACTTCGTTCTGAGTTCCGCCATCGGCCACCTCGTCGAGTTAAGCCAGCCCAGCGAGTTCGACCGCCTGCCGGGCGGCAAGTGGAGCTTCCAGAATCTCCCTGTCATCCCGCGCGAGTTTGAGCTGAAGCCGATCGCCAAAACCGAGTCGCGGCTGAAGCTGCTGCGCAAGCTGATGAAACGCGACGACGTCGACAGCGTGATTAACGCGTGCGACGCCGGGCGGGAAGGCGAGCTCATCTTCCGCTACATCGTCAAGTACAGCAAGGTCAGCAAGCCTATCGAGCGCCTCTGGCTGCAGAGCATGACGCCGCAGGCTATCCGCGACGGCTTTCAGAAGCTGCGCCCCGGGCGCGATCTGGAGCCCCTAGCCACCGCAGCGATGTGCCGCAGCGAGAGCGACTGGCTGGTGGGCATCAACGGCACCCGCGCGCTTACCGCGTTTAACAACCGCAACGGCGGCTTTCAGAAAACGACTGTGGGCCGCGTGCAGACGCCGACGTTAGCTGTTGTGGTGGAGCGGGATGCGAAGATCAAAGCTTTTAAGCCGCGCGACTACTGGGAGCTGCACGCCACCTTTGGCTGCGAGGCGGGGGAATATCCCGGCCGGTGGATCGACGAGAAATTCCGTAAACACGACGCCAAGGCCGCGCCCGGCACCGTCTACCCCGGCGGCGACAAGGCTGGCGTTGTGGAGGACGAAGACCGCCGCGCCGAGCGCTTCTGGGACGTGAACCGCGCCGAGGACATCCTGCGCAAATGCACCGGCAAGCCGGGCATTGTTACGGAGGAGAAAAAGCCCAGCAGCCAGCTCTCCGGCCTGCTGTACGATTTAACCACGCTGCAACGCGAGGCCAACGGCCGTTTCGGCCTCAGCGCCAAGCGCACGCTGCAAATAGCCCAGGCGCTGTATGAGAAGCATAAAGTCCTTACCTACCCCCGTACCGACAGCCGCGCGCTGCCGGAGGATTATGTGCAGGTAGCCAAGGACGTGGCGCGCACGCTGCAGGGCACCGTGCTGGCGCCGTTTGCCACGCAGGCGCTGCAGCAGGGGTGGATCCGCCCCAACAAACGCGTGTTCAACAACACGAAGGTGAGCGATCACCACGCCATCATCCCCACGCTGCAGGCGCCGCCGTCCACACTGGACGACATTGAGCGCAAGGTGTACGAGCTGGTGGCGCGCCGCTTTCTGGCCGTCTTTTTCCCGCCTGCCGTGTTTGAAATCACGACACGCATTACCCGAGTGGAGGGCGAGCCCTTCAAGACGGAAGGCAAGGTGATGCGCGAGGCCGGCTGGCAGGCCATCTATGGCAAGGAGGAGCAAAAATCCGAAGCCGGCGAGGGAGGCCCGGCCCTGGTGGCCGTCAAGCCCAACGAGCGCGTGACGACCAAAAAGCTCGACCTCAAGGCGCTCGTTACCCGCCCGCCCGCGCACTTTAACGAAGCCACGCTGCTGAGCGCCATGGAGGGCGCCGGCAAGCTGGTGGAGGACGAAGAACTGCGCGAAGCCATGGCCGCCAAAGGCCTGGGCACTCCCGCCACCCGCGCGGCGATTATCGAAGGCCTGCTGCTGGAGGAGTACCTGCGCCGCGAAGGGCGGGACCTGATGGCGACGCCTAAAGCCTTTGCCCTCATTGAGTTACTGCATGCGGTGAAGGTCCCCGGCCTTACCTCGCCGGAGATGACCGGCGAGTGGGAGTACAAGCTGAAGCAGATGGAAAGCGGCTCGCTGTCGCGCGATTCCTTTATGAAGGAAATCGTTGAGCTGACGCGACTTGTGGTGGAACGCGCCCGCAACTTCGAGGAAGAAGGCGTCAGCTCCAAGCCCCTGCCCTTCACCAGCCCGGACGGCAAGCCGATGGTGGAAACGCTGCGCCATTACCAGACGGCGGACGGCGCCTTCCAAATGCGCAAGGTTATCGGCGGCCGCCTGCTGGAACCCCATGAGGCGCAGGAGCTTATCGAGAAGAAGGCGATCGGCCCGCTGCAGGGCTTCCGAAGCCGCCTGGGCCGCGCCTTTGCGGCTATGCTGAAGCTGATGGACAACGGCGCCGTGGAGTTTGTTTTTGACAACGCGCCCGTCAACGCCAGCGGCGAGAAGCTCGATTTCTCCCAGCAGGAACCCGTCGGCACATGCCCGGTGTGCGGCGGCCAGGTGTACGAGGCGGCGGCCGCCTACATTTGCGAGAACAGCGTGGCTCAAAGCAGCGGCGACAGCGAGGAAGGAACCGGCGACGAGCCGCCCAAACCCGCATGTAAGTTCAAGATTACCAAGACGTTGCTGCAGCAGGACATCGCCCCCGAGCAGGCGCGCAAGCTCCTCTCCACGGGCAGTACGGATCTGCTCACCAGGTTCATCTCCAACCGCACCAACCGCGCCTTCTCGGCGTTTCTGGTGCTGGACGCGGAGCACAAAGTGCAATTCAAGTTCCAGGAGCGCGAACCCAAGCTGGGCGCGGACGGCAAGCCCGTAGCCTCCGGCGGCGGCCGTTTCGGCTTCCGCAAAGGCGCCCCGGCTGCCAATGCCTCCTCTGCGGCAGCAGAGGGCAAACCCGCCTCCAAAGCCAAAGCAGCCCCTGCCAAAAAGGCCGCCGGCAAAGCCGCTGCGGGCAGTAAGGCATCCCCCGCCACAAAGGCAGCAGCCGCCGCCAAAAAGTCCTCCCCCGCCAGCAAAGCCAGCTCCACCTCCTCCAAACCGCTGGAGGAGGAGGAAGTGGACTGGTAAGAGTCGCGAGGTTGGGAGTCAAGCGCCCTCCGAGAGCGCCGGAGAACATTGTGGGATGCAGGCAAGGCGGGCTTCAGAGAGTGCATCTGAAAAATGCACGACCGAAAGGCCAACGCAGCATGCGCCCAAAGGCAGCCCGCAAAGGCTAAATTACGTTGGTAATTCGCCTTACCCCTCTACGCCGCTACCAGCGCGGGAGAGGCCACGCCGCCGCTCAGGGACAGAACCTCCGGCGTGTGGGCGCCGCTGGCGGGCCAGGGGGTGGGGATGGTTTCGCGGCGGCCGGTTTTCTCGTTGTGGTAGAAGACGCGGCCGTTGACGGCGCCGTACTCATGCACCAGGCGGGTGGCTTTTACGTCAAAGCAGCAGTATTCGGCGATGTCGCGCAGGCGGCCTTCTTTCCACCATTTGAGCGCGTCCAGGCCCACGGCGGTTTTGCCGACGCCGAGCGTTTCGGTCGCGATCGCGTCGAGGCCAATGCGTTTGCCGAGGTGGGATTCGACCTGGTCGATGAGGTCGAGCGTGGCCACCTGGCTGAGGTCGAAGATGCAGTAGGGGGCGAGCACTTCGTAGTCGAAGTCGCGGATGTTGTAGCCGACGACGCAGTCGGCGCGCTGGAGCTCGTTGATGAGGCCGTCGACGCTGGCCTCGTCGTAAATCATGTAGCTGCCGCGCTGGGTGCTGTAGGTAACGCCGATGGACATGCGCATGGCGGCCTTGTTGTGCCAGCCGCCTACCTCCGCGGCGCTTTTCTGTGTTTCCAGGTCAAAATAGACAAAGTTTTGGACGGTCCGCAGCATGCGCGGTAAGATGCCATGATCGCCCCCCACCCGCAAGCAGAAGTGTACCAGATATTGTGCTTTTTGTTGGCGAATCGCCGCGATACACAATGTGTAGTATCGCGTTGATACAGAAGTGTAACAGCGGAATTCTACCGTTTTTCGCGCGGTCTTGGCGCGACAAACCGCCCGGGATCGCGTATGCTGCGCGGCGATGAAAGCATTCCTTTCCTCAGTCATGGCTCTCGCCCACGGCCCTGGCGTGATGGCGTTGGCGCTTCTCCTCACGCTGACAGCCGTGCACGCGGCGCCTGGGGCCGTGGATACACAGGAACTGGCCGCTGTGCGCCGGCAACTGCTGCAGCTGGTGAACGACGCGCGGGCCAAGGCGAATCTGCCGGCGCTGACGGTCGATCCACTGCTGGGCGAGCAGGCGCAACGGCACTGCGACGCGATAGCGGGGGGCCGCACGCCCTTCTCGCACGAGGGATACGCTGAGCGCTTTGCGGCTATCCGCACGGCCAACCCCACAGTTACCAGCATGGGGGAGAACATCGGCTTTCAGGACGCGGCCGCGCGCGACAAGGCGGCCGCCATGGTGGGGCTTTGGATGCGCAGCGCCTCGCACAAAAAGAACATCCTGGGCGATTTTGCGCTGACGGGCATGGGCGTGGCGGCCGGAGCGGACGGGCGGGTGTACGCGGTGCAGATCTTCTGCGCCGGCACCCCCACCGCCAACGCCAAAAAGGCGATGGAAAGCTATACCGACGAGTCCGCTCTGGAGCGCGATATCATCGACTTGGTGAACCAGTATCGCGCCTCCAAAAAGCTGCGCCCGCTGGCGCCGGACGGCACGCTGCGTCGGCTGGCGCTGCAGCACACGGCCGGCATGGCCTCCGGCAAGGTCAGGCTTAGCCATGATGGATTCCGCGATCGCTTTGCGGAGCTGCGCAAAGCCAACCCGCTGGCCGCTGCCATGGGGGAGAACGTGGCAACCAACTTCCCCGGCCCCAACGCGGCGCGCAGCACCGTGCAAAACTGGATCAACAGCCCAGAGCACCGCAAAAACATGGAGGGCCCGGAGTTTTCGCTGACAGGCGTAGGCGTTAAAGTCGCCAAATCGGGCACCATCTACTTTACGCAGCTGTTTGCCAAAGTGATGCCGGCTCCGCCTCCGCCGGAGTCCACCGCCGAGCAGCAACCGCCGCCCGAGAACCGCCCGGCACGCCGCCCCCGCATTCGGGTCACACCCTATTGAGGGAAGCGGAGGACGGAGAGTTGTTTAACCACGACTGACATGAATATTGCGGAGGGGAGGAATGGGGAAAAGAGGAGTGGATACGATGAACCTGACTCCCTTTATTGTAGTTTTCAGTATCCGTATCCCCCATCGCGAACTTTGCGTCCTTGGCGTCCTTTGCGCGAAAAACCGTAAATGTGCTGGATCGCGGTTAAACGTGGGCCAACGCGAATGTGTTTTTCGCGCGAAGGACGCTAAGGACGCAAAGTTCGCGATGGGGGAAAGGTTCAGGATTTCGAGATCCCTCCTATTCCTCCCTCCGCAGTATTCGTGAGATGCGTGGCTAAAACAAACCCTTCCCCCTCCCCGCTCTAATGCCCGCCGCCGGCAGTGGTCAGCAGGGTCTTTTCGATCTTTTTGACGTGTTGCGTCAGCAGCTCCTCCAGCGCCAGGGCGGGGAGGGCGACGACGGGGCGCATGGCGTGGTAGGGGAGCCAGACGGGGGAGCCAACGGGCTCGGCGCCTTTGGGGGGGACAGGGGGGTAGAGCATGGTGCCCTCGGGCGCGATGCTGGCCACGGCGTAGTCCTTCCACGGGTGCGGCACGGCCACGCCGGCGATGGTGTAGACGACGCCGTTGTTGTCCAAGGTTACCTCCACCTCCGCATTATAGAGGTAGCCGGCGGTAAATTGCATGTGCTCCAGCCAGCGCGCCGCAATGCCGTAGATGGCGGTGATGCCGGCCAGGGAAAGCGCGGCAAAGGCCATTTGCATGAAGCGGATGCCGGTCATCTGATCCGACATACCCGTGCCCATCAGGAAGAGAACGCCGCCGAAGCACGCGATGAGAAAGGCGGCCTTGCGCTGGGAGTCGATAGCGGGCTGGTTCGTCAGCACAAAGCGGCGGTTAAACTCCTCGTCCGTAAAGCGATAGCGGAAGGAGAAGCCGGACGGTACTGGCGCGCCGAGGTTCATTTCGGACTTCGCGGCGACAGCGGCGGTGGCGGCGACAGCGGCGCTGTCGGGGATGGTGGCGGTGGCGGGGGACGTTTTCTGCTCCGGGGCCTGGGTTTGCATGGTCAATCCTCGTCTCGTCGGTGGGATCCTGATGATCCGGGGTTACGTCCGTAGTGGGCGGGCCGGGCGGCGCGCTCGGGGTGCGAGCTGTCCGGGGATTAAGTTACCTCCAGCTATCGGCAGTGGCCGGGGGCTGGTTTAATCTCTTTTTAAGAGAAATGCAGGCAGCGGCGGGGCCGTGCGGCAATTTCGCATGGGCAAGTTGTATCAGATGCCGCGCTAAAAAGATAGGGCCTGTTTAATAAAAACAGATTGCAATCGCCTGCATCCCCAGTCTGGCGTGCTACAGACGCTACTTACGCGTCAGCACACCTTGTCCACGGGCCACCCGCAGCTTTGATAAGATACGCCCAAAGCTGCCCATTGCCAAACGAGATTGCGGCCCGAAGCCCTTGCCAACCATCCCGCGCCCTGGCGCGCCGCGGTTCGTGCCCGGTCCCCTTACGTGCCGGGGGAGTGAAACACGTTCGCCACGGCGTGGGAGAAGGAGGAGAAGGTGATGGGCTTCTCCACGTATTGATGCACGTTAAGGCGGCGGCATTCTTCCAGGTCAAACGGGTCGTTGCTGGACGTCATGACGATGACGGGGAGGCGGGCGTAGCGGGGCATTTTTTTGATGCGGCGCAGCAGCTCGATGCCGCCCATGCTGGGCAGTTTAAGGTCCAGAAAGAGGGCGATGATGGAGTCGCCCGCTTTGCCGTCGGCGGCATCGTCGCCACTGAGGAAGTCGAGGGCCTCGCGGCCGTCGGAGATGAATTTGACGTAGCTGTCCATCTGCGCTTTGCGAAGCTGGCGCAGCAAAAGTTCGCGGTCGTCCTGGTTATCTTCAACCACAAGGACGCGGATTGGGTCGTCGTTGAGTGCCATGTGTGTCTCGCTCTTGTATCGCTTATACCGAATGCCGCAGGCCGGTCGCCAGTCTGGCCTGATCGAGCCAGAAGGTGCCGATGCTGCGCGCCATCTCGGTCATGACACTTAGGGAAGATGGTTTGACAAGGTAAGCATTTGCGTGAAGCCGATAGGCGTCGAGGACATCCTGACGCTCCGCAGAGGAGGACAGGACCAGTACGACGAGCAGACTGAAGTGTTCATGTTGTCGCACCCAGCGCAGCACTTCCAGACCATTTTTGCGGGGCATTTTCAGGTCCAGAAGCAGCAGGCGGGGCCAGAGGGAGGTGGAGGAGGGGTTGTTGGTAGCGTCGGCTGCGGCGGATTCGAGGTAGTCGATGACTGCCTGACCATCTTCGCAATGGCGTATTGTTGCGGGTACGCCTGCGCTCCTGAAGGCGCGATCGGTGATAAAGGCCTCGTCGGGATTATCCTCGGCCAGCAAGATAAGGTGTTTGGGTTCCATACCGGTCAGCCCGTGCCTGCAAAGCCCTGAGTCCCTCTTGATTGAATCGTGATGGAGTGCCTGGCGGCGAGCGAGTCCGACCATCACCATAAACCATCCGTGCCGTACGTCCAGACGAAATAGAGAGTTATCTGGAGGGGTACCGCGATAAAACAATTTATGTTGCATAAAATGCTTTACGCACGAAGCCCTGCGTCCGTTTGCCATGGCCCGATCCGCACACATTTTCCCTCGTAAGGTGTGTTGGTTACGGGCGTCAACCGTGCCCGGTATTGTCATTGGAACTACATGCGAACCTCTATATAAGTGCAGCAACGCCCTTATTGCGTTGAGCTCATACACATTCATTGGTGTGATGTCTCACTCCGCACGTATGGATGAGGCAGGCTTGCGGTTAAGTTTACCATGCTATTGAGCTGATAAAAGCAACTGCGGCTGCACGGCTGGGCGCAGGTCAAAAAGAAAAGCCCGAGGCGGGGGAGCCTCGGGCTGATGGCGTGAAATGCGCGGGAAGCAGGAATTGCCGGGCAACCCGGCAAATAATGCCGGATGAGGCACCCCTGCCAACGCGGGGATGACTGTCCTGTACCAGGGAAAGTGTGCAGGCGCGCGACGTACGGCGCCGGGCAGCTTCTACTAGCGCAGGGCGCGGCTTACGGAGTCCGCAAAGCGGGAGACAGCCCGGCGGGCGGCCCAGATCCACCGAAGCATCGGGGCGTCCACGGCCTTAACGCGCGTGACGGCGCGCTGAATGTGGCGCTGCGGGGTGGAATTGAAGTGGGGGCCGTGGCTGTGCTCGAGATTCATGCAAGTAAGGTCCTGAGGATCGGGTTGAGTGTTGCGGACTGCGGGGGATGTGCCGGAAGAGCCGGCGGCACCTTGCGGTGCGGGGAAGGCGAAAGAGGCATGGTGGGCGCACCATCGCATTCGTGAGGCATCCCCAGGCCCCCCGGCTTACGCAGGGAAGACGCCGCCTCGGCGCCCTCCCTGCGCATATGCCGGGAACCTGGACAAGTCCAGCTCCAGCGCGGATGGGCCGGCACGCTATGATCACGCGCGCCAGATCCGGAAAGCGCTGGAAAGGATAATATACCTCAATTGCAACGGCGTGCTTGAAAGTGATGCGATATTTGCGGAAAAACCGCGCTTCTCCCTCAGGAAAATAAATATGGATCTCGCAAAGAATCTCCCCGGCAAGCGATTGCGGGGAGATGCAGGCAGGGGATTTTCAGCAGGTGCCGTGCCCGTTGGGCGGGGCAGAGCCATTTATCCGTAAAAATAAGCGGCAGGGCTTCTGTTTCTCCCCGCCGTGCGCGGCATCAAGCCGCTCTACGCCGGTTGTTCTGACATAACGAGCAGGCGCGCGATAATTTCATCCACAGTATCGCCTTTTTTTCGCCACGCCTCCGCCAGCGCCATGTCGGCGGGGGCTCCCACGAGGAACTGGCAGCAGTCATGGCCCATGGCGTAGCACTCCACCTCCACGGCGGCAATCTGCTCGTCCGGGGTGGCGTCGAGCGTGGCAAAAAAGCCGGCAAAGAAGCCGGCGGGCAGGTGGCAGACGGGGCGGCCCAGCTGCTCCATCGACCTGGCTACCATGGAGTTACGCAGGCTTACCTGCGTGAGGCCGCGCGCGGGCCGGTGCGTCTCATTGACGCGGCAGACGCCGAAGCCCATGGCGCGCAGGGGCCACCACCAGGTCTCCAGCACAAAGCCGCGGTTCATCTGCGCAAGGGCGAGTTTGCCGCCGCCGTACTCCTGGCGCATTCGCTCGGCCAGACGCACGGCTTCGCGGCGCCCCCACTCGCGCCCGCAGGCGTACAGGGTGGCGCGGGCCTCCTCGGCACCCAGCGCGGCGTCCAGGCCATAGGTGAGGCCGGTAATAAAGTCCTCCGTGGCGCAGGCCACGCGTTGTTTGCCGTCCTGAATCCACACCTGGTGTGGCTTGTTTTGCCCGCGGGCGACAAAATCGTCCGGAGTAAAAGCGTTGTGGCGATTTTTGAAGCCGCCGTCGGCAGGAGATATAGACATGGCGCGCGCGAGGGAGGGGTGCCGGGTCAGACCCCGACCACGCCATTACAGCAAAACCGCACCGCTGTGACAATACGGCACGCCGCCCCGCCGTGCGATTTTGGCGGCTTGCCGGGCAACGTGCAGGCAGGGGAAGGGGACGGGGGGAGCTTAACCACGGAAACCAGTCGAAACGGGGAACCAGAAAGGAAATCAGGGGGACGAAAGGGGGAAGTGATTCTTATACCAATTGGTCATAGGTCCGCCCAGTGCAACGAATCCTTTCCGCCTCCCCCCTTCGCGCTCTTTGCGTCCATCGCGGCCTCTGCGCGAAACACCCTTGTCGTATGGCCTTGCCGTTTCCCACAGGCATCGCCAACAGGTAATTTCGCGCAGAGGCCGCGAAGGACGCAAAGTACGCGAAGGGGGGAGGCGGAGGGAAACTGGTACGGTAAATAGTTGAAAGCTTTGTTGGTTTGCCCCCTCCCCTCCGTGCAATCCGTGTGATCCGTGGTTACTTCCTCCCCCGTTTATAAGAGGATTTGCAACCACGGATTGCACTGAGGGGGCGGAGAGGGTGCGGCTTACTTCTCTGCCTTGTCGGCCTTCTCGTCGCCTACATCCAGCTTTACTTTTACGCTCTTGTTCAGCACCTGGCCGGTGCTTTTCTTTGCTTTGGCGGCGGCGTCCTGGATGGCCAGGTACTCGCGCAGGGTAATGCCGGCCTTCACTTCGCATGCGTGGGGGATGTCCAGCCAGTGGTCCATCGCTTTCTTCATCTGCTCGTCGTTCAGCCCAAATGCGCGAAGGACGCCTTTGGCCATCATCAGGTTGCCGGCCGGGTTCATATGCACCCCGTCGCCGGTAACCGTGTTGCCTTGCAGGCCGGCGGCTTTCAGTTCGGCCACCTCTTTCTGCATGTCGGCGTTCAGGTCGGCCAGCAGGCACTTTTTCTCCTTGGCCAGGGTGCGCAGAAAGTCGTTGTAGGGCACCAGCTCGTTATTGAGCTTACCGTCCTGGCTTTCCATAATCATCGTGGCGGTCAGGATCATCACCTTCACGCCGGCAGCCTGGCACTGGTCCACAAATTTGGTGATGTTCTCCTTGTACTGATCCAGCGGGATGCCTTTGGGGCCGTGCCACACGTCATTCACGCCGCAGCTCAGCGTAATCCAGGTCGGCTTCTTATCCAGCAGGCCCTTCAGGCGGCCCAGCATCTGGTCGGACTTATTGCCGCTAGTACCTGCGGGGTAGGACTTTACGTTAATGCCGTTTGCCTTCAACCCGCTGATGACCAGTTGCACGTAGCCGGAGGGCGACGCGGCGCCGGCCTGGGTGATGGAATCGCCCATAAAGCCGATGGCTTCGCCGTCCCTGATGACCGGCTGGCCGGGCTCCGGCGCGGTAACCTGGGCGGCCTCGGCGCCTTGCGCGTGGGAGGCGGAAATCGGCATCATACTGATGGCCAGCATGTTAAGCGCGGCGGCGGCGCTAACGGCAGTGAAGGCGGCGGCAAGGGCAGGAGAGAGGAAGCGTGGGGAGATCATGCGAAGGGAATGCAGCGAATGGCTCTGGGTTAGCAGTCTATTCTAGAACAAGAGGCGTTATTCTAGAACAGCATCACACGCTTTGGCAACGATATCCGGCATGGCGCACGCTTTTTGCCCAAACCCGGCGCACGGCACCATTTTGTTGACCACCTAAAGTTCATTTGCATTAACAAATCAACGCGTGAGTTATACGACTATATAACTTCCTGCATGGCAACAGCAAGCGGAAGGGGCTGGCTGCGAAAGATTAGCAAGCGGAAAATGGGGCTCAAAGGATCGCATTTTTCCAAGTCCATTCCATTACGCAATTTACGTAAGAAATTAGATTGGAACGTGCGCCCCACCACAACCTGTGGTAGATTGCTCAACGGCGCGCAACAACGGTTTTCAAGCAAAATTTCAGACGAAAATTTCGCGGTTTTTCCGCGTTTTTGCTTGCGAAGTCGGCTGTGATTCTCTTGGATAAGGGGACCGACCCACACACTACAGGTTGTGGATACATCGCAAAGAAGCCCATATATTGTGCACCTCCGTAACAAATTCTTCGCGATTTAGCCTTGATCTTTCCACGCTCTCCGGCTCAAATCACAGCCCGTTTCCCCCAGGTCCGCAACGCTTGCAAAGGGCGGCGGAGCGGGGAAAGCAGCACCACAATATATAGTATGGCGCCTTTTCATCCGAAATTGCGTTAATACGCCCGCAAATCACTGAAGCACGGGGACCATCCGTGCCTTTTTTCCGCCATTTTTCTGACACACTAACGTCACGTTACGCCGCGCACATATCTGCGAGACGGCGAACTCCCTCACCCCTACCCCGCTCAACCCACAGCCCACACCGCCACCCGCTATGCTATCCGACGCTCCCCAGGGCCAGCTTGAACTGCTCGGTCTCGATCCGCTCCAGGGCCGCCCCTTCCTCGTGCGCAAGCGCGACGGCACCGTGGAGGACTGGAATGACCAGCGCGTTCTGCTGGCGATCGAAGCCGCGTTCCGCGCCGAGTTCCACGTCGCCCCGACATCGCCGCTGAACGAGGAGCACGCGTTTGCCGCGCAAAAGGTGGCCGAAGCCGTGCGCCGCCCCCTGGAAGCCCGCGCCGCCCGCGGCGAGGAGCTGGAAGTCGAGAACATCCAGGACACCGTGGAAGCGCAGCTGATGGCGCTGGGCCACTTTGCCGTCGGCCGCCGCTACATTGTGTACCGTGAGGAGCGCCGCCGCGCCCGCGCGCTGCGCGACGCCGAGGAAGTGCTGCACGTTACGCTGCCCGACGGCCGCAAGGAAGTCCTTATCCCCCAAAAGGTTCGTGATCGCGTAACCCGCGCCTGCCACGGGCTGGAGGCCGACTGCGACGCGTCCGAGATCGCCGACGAAGCGCTGCGCACGCTGTACGACGGCGTGAAGCTCGAGGAGATCGACCAGGCCCTCATCCTCGCCTCGCGCAGCCGCATCGAGCGCGAGCCGGCCTACACCTATGTCACCTCGCGCCTGCTGCTGGATGTTGTGTATCGCGAGGTGCTTCCGTCCCAGTATCACAGCTCGTTGCCGGTGGAGCAGATCGACGCGCTGCACCGCATCCACTTCCGCAAAGCGCTGGAGCATGGCAGCAAGGTCGGCCGCGTCGACCCGGAGTTGCTGAAATATGACCTCGACAAGATCAGCTCCGCCCTCGTGCGCGAGCGCGACGAGCAGTTCAACTACCTCGGCCTGCAAACCATCTACGACCGCTATCTCCTGCACCATCGCGACCGCCGTTTCGAAGCGCCGCAGTATTTCTGGATGCGTGTGGCGATGGGCCTGGCCATCCATGAGAAGACGGAGGGTGGCATTACCCGCGAGGACCGGGCGATCGAGTTCTACGAGATGCTGAGCACGTTCCGCTTTACCAGCAGCACCCCCACGCTGTTTAACGCCGGCACACCGCATCCGCAGCTCTCCTCGTGCTACCTCAGCACGGTAATGGACGACCTGGACCACATCTTCAAGGTCATCTCCGACGACGCGAAGCTGAGCAAGTGGGCGGGCGGCCTGGGCAACGACTGGACGAACATCCGCGCCACCGGCGCCCACATCCGCGGCACCAACGGCCGCAGCCAGGGCGTCATCCCCTTCCTCAAGGTGGCGAATGACACCGCGGTAGCAGTAAACCAGGGCGGCAAGCGCAAGGGCGCCATGTGCGCCTACCTGGAGACGTGGCACCTGGACGTCGAGGACTTCCTCGAGCTGCGCAAAAACACCGGCGACGAACGCCGCCGCACGCACGACATGAACACGGCCAACTGGATCCCCGACCTGTTTATGAAGCGCGTAAGCCGCAACGAGCACTGGACCCTCTTTAACCCCAGCGATACGCCCGACCTGCACGATCTCTACGGCAAAGCCTTCGAGGCGCGCTACATGCAGTACGAGGCCGACTTCGATGCCGGCAAGCTGAAGCTGGGCAAGCGCGTGGAGGCCTCCTCCCTGTGGCGCAAGATGCTGACGCTGCTGTTTGAAACCGGCCACCCCTGGCTCACGTTTAAAGACCCCTCCAACGTGCGCAGCCCGCAGGACCACACCGGCGTGGTGCACTCCTCCAACCTGTGCACGGAGATCCTGCTCAATACCTCCGAGCAGGAGACCGCTGTGTGCAACCTGGGCTCCGTCAACCTCGTCATGCACATTAACGAGGCGCGCACCGGTCTGGACGCAAAGAAAATCGCCGCCACCGTGCGCACGGCCATGCGCATGCTCGATAACGTCATCGACATCAACTTCTACCCCACGCCGGAGGCCAAAACCGCCAATCTGCGCCACCGCCCCGTGGGCCTGGGCATCATGGGCTTTCAGGACGTGCTTTACGCGCTGCGCATCCCGTACGCCTCGCAGGCGGCCGTGGAGTTTGCGGACAAGAGCATGGAGCTGATCTCCTACAATGCCATCCTCAGCAGCACCCTGCTGGCCAAGGAGCGCGGCGCCTACAGCACGTTCCCCGGCAGCAAGTGGAGCCGCGGCCTGCTGCCCATCGACACCGTGCAACTGCTGGAAGAGGAGCGCGGCGGCTACTGCACGGTGGACCGCTCCATGGCGCTGGACTGGACGCCCGTGCGCGAATCCCTGGCCAAACACGGCATGCGCAACAGCAACACCATGGCCATCGCGCCCACGGCCACGATCTCCAACATCACCGGCGTGTCCCAGTCCATCGAGCCGACCTACAAGAACCTGTACGCCAAGTCCAACCTCTCCGGCGAGTTCATCAGCCTCAACCCCTGGCTGGTGGAGGACCTGAAGGAGCACGGCCTGTGGGACGAGTTTATGCTGGACGACCTGAAGTACTACGACGGCTCGCTCAAGGAAATCGAGCGCATTCCCGAGGAGCTGAAGGAGCGCTACCGCACGGCGTTCGAGATCGAGCCGAAATGGCTGAT
Organism: Verrucomicrobia bacterium LW23; assembly: GCA_003054695.1. GTDB lineage: Bacteria > Verrucomicrobiota > Verrucomicrobiia > Methylacidiphilales > UBA1321 > LW23. The sequence continues at coordinate 964,367 of QAZA01000045.1, read as the reverse complement.
CGACTGCGCCAGCCGCCGCCAAAAGTGGATCGACATGGGGCAATCCCTCAACCTCTACCTGGCGGAGCCCAGCGGCCGCAAACTCAACGACATGTACCTGCTGGCGTGGGAGCGCGGCCTCAAAACCACCTACTACCTGCGCACCCTCGCCGCCACGCAGATCGAAAAGAGCACCGTCGACATCAACCGCCGCGGCCTCCAGCCCCGCTGGATGAAGAGCAAATCCGCCTCCAGCAACATCACCGTGGAGCGCAAAGGCTTTGTGACAGCGGAGGAAGCAAAGCGGAAAGACGAAATCGCCCTGCCCGAAGGCCCCGCCGGCAAGGCTGCGGCCGCCGCCCTGCGCAATGGCAAGGGCAACGGCAACGGCAACGGCCACCCCGCCGGCGCGGCCGCGGAGGAGGAGGAGAACCTGGTGCTTGTCGCCAACGAGAAAGCCGCCGCGGCCGCGGACGAGGAGCACGACCCGATCGCCTCGCCCACGGACATCCCCGCCAGCCAGGTCGGCAAAGCCTGCTCCATCCTGGATCCCGGCTGCGAGTCCTGCCAGTAAGGACCGGCCGACCGCCGCGCTCCGCGCCGTTCCACTCCTCGCCGCTCTCTGCAACGTCCCCTCCGACTTCCCCATCCGTGAAATCCGTGGTTATATAATATCCTGCCTTTTTTTAGAGAGAGGAGGAAATAACCACGGATTTCACGGACTGCACGGAAGGGGAAGCTGAGGATGAAGCGCGGAGAGGAAACGCAAGCGACCGGAACGAACACCACCCGCCCTTCCTCACCCACCCCCAGCCGTACTCGCCACGCCCGCCCCGCATGATCTACCCACGCGACCCCCGCGACCGCGGCCTCACCCCAGGAGGCAGCGAGAGCAGCCCCAACCGCCGCGCCAGTGAGGACCGCATGAACCAGATGCTCGAACGCCTGCACCGCCGCCCGGCCAACACCCCGCCTCCCTACGCGGGCCTGTTGCCGGCCCAGGACGTCGAGCAAGCCCTCGCCGCCGCCCGCCGCGCCGCCGAAATCCTCCGACGCCACGGGGCCGCGCGCGTGCTTTTGTTTGGCAGCCTGGCCAGGGAATACGGCTTCACCGTCGACTCCGACATCAACCTCGCCGAGGAGGGCATCCCCGAAGACGCCTGCTACCAGGCCTACCGCCAGGCCGCAGAAACCGACCAGCCCCACCCCATCCATGTGGTAGATTTAAAGAGCCTGCCCGAAAGCCAGCGCAGCAAGGTGCTGGCACTGGGGCGGGTGTTGTAGGAGTAGGATTTTCCTATATGAACTTTGAGAGCTATAGTTTCTCTGCTAATACTTTAATCTCAAACGCATTATGACTCATCATGAAGGCTGGAAATCAAATGTTAATGCAAAATGTAGCGCGGTTGAAGGCGCGATTTATGATGCGTTCAATAATATTAAGCAATGCACAAACAATACCCATAGGCAGTCCTTCTTGACTGCATGCGATCGGTTAATCGCTAAAGCAGAGGGCCTCGGTGGATTATTCGAGCCTGTTCCTGATTTAGTTAAAGGGGTAATCAGCGACGCATATAACCTAAAGTCGGATCCTGCTCATCAGTCGATTATAAGTCTCTCACACGCGCTGAAGTCTCTAAAAAAGTTAGTAAACGAGGATGAATATAGAAATAAGGCATTTAATGATCTTTTTGAAAGTTATAAAAATGATGGAAAAATTAAAAATTTTATAGAGGAAGTCATCAGGGCGCTAAAGCAAATAATCGAAGAGGGAGATGCCGATTTATCTTTCCAGGCTGCAAGAGATTTGAGCGAAATCCTTAATCAATTAGAATACCAAAAAAGCAGATCGCTAGTTGAGGTCAATGCTTGGCTCGGAATTTTGGTAAATACTGGAGCTTTTATTATAGATCAGCTTACTGGTAAGACACTTGCAACCTCATTAGCTCAATTACTAGTTCTTAGCTGTCAAACTAGAGCTCAAATTCGAGAGGCTAGAGAAAAGGCGTTCGATGATTACAAAAAGCAGTTTAGGCTAAATATTGATCAGCGAACGCCACGATCTCTTCGAGCAAAGCTCGAAGAGATTTCATCCGACGATCTTCGAAAACTGCTTGATGATCCAAAAGAAATAAAACTGCTGAAGGACGCCACCGACTGACAAGGGACGAATCAGGCTCCCACATTCGGTTGTCCGATAGTTCCTACAATACCTTCACCGCCCTACCCCTCCCCCAATCCCATGTCCTGCTGCAACACTACATCCCAACCGGCTCAGCCTCACGATCTCACCAAGCGGATTAATCCGGAAGACAAGCGCCTTATTAATTGTAAGGCGGTTGATGTCAACCAGTTGATGCCGTTGAAGTATAAGTGGGCCTGGGAGCATTATCTTAATGGCTGCGCTAACCACTGGATGCCCCAGGAGGTGCCGATGCAGCGCGATATTGATTTGTGGAAATCGAATCGGCTCTCCCCCGACGAGCGGCAGGTGATTATGCGCAACCTCGGGTTCTTCTCTACGGCGGAGAGTCTGGTGGGGAATAACATTGTGCTGGCTATCTTTAAGCACATTACCAATCCCGAAGCGCGGCAGTATCTGTTGCGGCAGGCGTTTGAGGAAGCGATTCATACGCACGCGTTCCATTATATTTGCGAGAGCCTGGCGCTGGATGAGCGTGAAGTGTTTAACATGTATCACGAGGTCGCCTCCATTCGCAATAAGGACGCGTTTGAGATGGACTTTACGCAAGGCATTCTCAACGAAGGCTTTACGACAGAGACGCAGGAAGGTCGCCAGCTGTTTGTGAAGAACCTGATCGGCTTTTATGTGATTATGGAAGGCATCTTCTTTTACAGCGGCTTTGCGATGATTCTTTCCTTCCAGCGACAGAACCGGATGACGGGTATCGGCGAGCAGTTCCAGTACATTCTGCGCGACGAAAGCACGCACCTTAACTTTGGCATCGACCTGATTAACGGCATTAAGGAGGAGAATCCGGACATCTGGACGCCGCAGTTCCGCGACGAGATCAGCGGGATGATCGACCAGGCCGTGGACCTGGAGATCGCCTACGCCGCCGACTGCCTGCCGCGCGGCATCCTGGGCCTCAACGCCGACATGTTCCGCGACTACGTGCGCCACATCGCCGACCGCCGCCTGGAGCGCATTGGCCTGAAAGCGAAGTTCGGCGCCCGCAACCCCTTCCCCTGGCTCAGCGAAGCCATCGACCTGCAAAAGGAAAAGAACTTCTTCGAAACCCGCGTTACCGAATACCAAAGCGGCAGCAGCCTCTCCTGGTAGCAGCGCTAACAAAGAGAGACGACAGGCCGGTATAGTATCTATTCAGGGCGTGATACTATACCGGCAATTTTTTGCCATGATTTCGCAGTTGACTTAGTAAAATATCTTGCTTTTCTTTTATTTTTAAGTAACATTGACTTGCTTCAATGATCCTTGCAGACACAGACCAGTATTTATATCTTTATCTCGATGATAGCGGTATTCGAGATCCATTTGGTCCTCCACCGATTCGGCATGACAAGATGGATTGGTTTGCACTCGGCGGCATCATGTTCAAGGGAGAAGATCTCGTCACTATTAATGCACTCCACTCGAATCTTAGTCAGCAGTTTGGCATACAGTACCCGCTGCACAGCACTAAAATACGAGGGGCACGCGACAATTTCCGATGGATGAAGGGGAGCGATGGCGAATTGTACTGCGCGAGGGGGCGTGAATTTCTCGATTCACTGACTTCGGCAATCATTCGGTTGCCTGCCCATGTAACCGGTTGCGTAATCCATAGACCAGGCTACCAAGCCAGGTATAAAGACCAATATCAAAAGGAATGTTGGCCCCTATGTAAAACAGCCTACACAATTGCGGTGGAGCGCGCTGCAAAAGTTGCACTTAAATGGAATCGCAAACTAAGGATCTACGTGGAGGCGACGGGAGAGAAAGAAGATGCTCGGATTAAATGCTATCACCAGGCACTACTTGAGAAAATGTCCTGCTTCTGTCCAGTAAGTTCTGGAAAGTATAATCCACTAACTACAGCAGATTTTAAGAATGTGCTTGCACAAGCACCTAATTTCGTTAAAAAGGATAAGCCTGCAATTCAATTTAGCGATCTCGTGGCATATCCAATAGTGGCAGGCAGATACGACTCAAGCAATTTAGCGTATAATGAATTGGTAAAGAACAACAAACTTATTGATTCCTGCTTTCCAGCAGAGGCTGAACGGCTTGAGTGCGGGATAAAGTATTCGTGCTTTGATGAAATTTGATCACAAAAAAGGCCCAAACTAGCCTATTCAAGGCTATTCGGACCTAGTTTGCCGCCGGCAATGCTCAGCGCCTGGCCTGTGGCCGTAAAAGAACATTAGAGCAGTTGCTTGATTAATTGCAAGCAAAAAATCAAATTTCTCAACTGATCGACTTTAATACCGCACCACCATGCCGCCTATGGAGACGCCGGCGCTGGTGCCCAGCAGGAGGAGGATGTCGCCGCGCTGGGGGGCTGTTTCAGCGGAAAGCGTCAGGTGCAGAGCGGTGGGCATGGAGGCGGCTACCTGGTTGCCGTAGTCCTCAAATATATCCGTAAGCTGGCCGGTGGCGATGCCCAGGCGTCGCGCGATGTGGGTGATGCCGAGGCGGGATGCCTGGTGGGGGATGACTCGGGCGATGCGGTGGATGGGCAGGGGCGCGGGAGCTGCCTGCTCGCCGTGGACGCCGAGGTTGCCGTAGGTGCCACGCGTTTCTCCCGCAAGCACAGCCCCCGCTTCGGCCAGCAGTCTTTGCGTAAAGCCGGGCATCTCCGTGGCCATGAGGCGGAAGAGGGGTTTGCCTTGCATGCGAAAGAGGTTGAGCTCCGCAAACGCGACCGCATCCGGCACCTTGCCCGGGTGATGGCGGCTGCCGCCGGCGGGGATCTGGCAGTAGTCGACGCCGTCGGAGAGTGTTTCGAAGCGCGCGGCGAGGATGGCGGAGGAGGAATCCGGGCCGGAGCCGGCGTCGGCGGGGGGCCGCGTCAGGATGGCTGCCGCGGCGCCGTCGCCGAACATGCCGCAGGTTTCCAGGTCGCGCCAATCCAGGCCCACGCTGGCAAGGTCGGCGGAGACGACGGCGACGGTGGTGTAGCGGCCTGCGGCAATCATGGCGGCGGCAAAATCAACGGCGGCGAGGAAGCTGAGGCAGCTGGCACCGATATCGAACGTGGCGGTGCGGTGCGCGTGCAGGCCCAGCTGGGCGTGCACAAGGGCGGCGTTGTAGGGTAGCGCCTGGTCCATGGTGGCGTTAGCGGCGATGAGGCAGTCGACGTCAGCCCAGCGCATGCCGGCGGCGGCCACGGCGCGGTCGGCGGCCAGCGCAGCCAGTTCGGCGGCTGTCTCGTGGGGCTGGGCCAGGTAGCGCCGGGCTACGCCGCAGCGCGCCTGCACGGTGCCGGGCGGCAGGCCCAGGCGGGCATCCAGCTCCGCGCTGGTGACGCAGGTGCGCGGCAGTGCCATGCCGGTGCCGGCGATGCGCAGGGGGCGAGCCTGCAACCACTGGGCCGGGGGTATCACTCCGCGCGCAACAGGTTGCGGCTGTGCCGTTTGCAGGGGCTGCTGATGTTGCGGATGCGGCGTGTGCAAGGGGGTGGTTCGCTTTCGTTCGCGATTTATCGCGGCGGGCTGAGCCTACAACAGCCGGGCGCAGGCATCACGCCTTTTCCGTGGCCGGCGGGGTGCCGGTGGTGTTCACTTATAACGCAAACCACGGCGTCTCTTGCAAACAGGGGCTCCGTCCCGGTGCATTCCTCGCCTCCCCATAAATTGCGTGGGGCGATGGGCGTGGCGGTTGCTTGTGCGGGGGCGGTTGTGCTAGTGTGATCGGCGCGTTGTCGGCGACTGGCGCTTCCCCGGGGGGCGCGACTGCTCCCTGCCCGTGCTGCCCCATCGCAAACGCATTGCCCATGCCCACATCTATTACCGATCTGCACATCCAGCTGGCGCTGTACACCGCGGTCATTCCGGCCCTTGTGGCCGGGGTGCTTGTGGTGATGGAGATGTTGTTGCTGCGCCGGCATGTGCCCGCGGCTCCCTCCGGGCACTGGGCGTTGCCGCTGGAGATTCGCGCTCTGTGGGCGTCTCTTCGCGGCAAGCCGGAGGCGCTGGCGCCCTATCCCCGGGCCAGCCTGGCGGCGCCGGTGGCGATTGGCGGGGCTATTTTTGCGGCGCTGGTGGGGCTGGATGGCTGGCCGCAGCTCTCCCCCATGCGCAGTACGCCGGCGGTAGCGCTGGTGGCGCTGCTGCTCGGTTTTCTTGGCATTGGCGTGGCCTCGCGCCCCGGCTTTACGCATGCGCTGGCGGGCGATGGCGCGGTGACGGGCGGCTCGGGCGGGGTGCCGTTCGGCGCGCTCCTTTCGCGGGTGGCCAGCACCGGGTTTGTGGCGCTGGCGGTGATGACCGCGCTGGCGATGCGCACCCTTCCGCAAACCTGGGGTGCGATGGAGTACACACTGCTGGCCGTCGTTTTGCTGGGTGTGGCCGCGGTGGCCGCGCTGCTCGATTTTGCGACATCGACCCCCGTGACCATGGGCTGGTGGGTGCCGCTCACGTTTGCCATCTCCTATGGCATGGCGTCCGTTATTCTGGGTGCGGTGGCGCACTCGGCCATTTATGCGCAGCTGGCCACGGCGGGGGCGATCGGGTGCGGCATGGCCATGCTGGCCGGCGTGTGGCACACGTGGCGCGGCGGCGCGTATCTGTTTGGGCCGGGTGCCGCGTTTACGGCGTTTGTGGCGCTGGCGGCGCTGATGTACAGTGGCCAGTACTTTACCTACGGGCTGCCTGTCTACATGGCCCTGCTGGCCGCCGCGGCGCCGGCCGGCATTGCGCTGGTGCTGGTGCCCGGCCTGGGCGGCTGGGCGCGGTGGATCGCTCCGGCGATGGCATTGCTGATTCCCGGCATTCCCCTGGCCCTGTTCCTGCTTACTCAATCTCCTGAAAATGCACTTGGTTACTGACGTACCCCTCCGCGCCTGGCGCCTGCGGGAGGATTCTGCCACGGCACCGCGCGCCTGCGCGTCTTGGACCTCCTGTGCCTTCCGCGCGTCCAGCGCATCCCTCGCCGCGATGCTGGCCCTGCTCATCCTGGCCGTATTGTGTCCGCACACTCCCGACGCCACGGCCGCCGAGGCGCCCGCATCGCCTACGGCCGCACAGTTTCAGCCGCAAATGCCCGCGCACTCCAACACGCCTACGGACGTAACGCGCGTGTGGCTGGAGATGCAACTGGTGCAGGATCTGGAAAGCGCCGCCATGATCTCCGACAGCGCCTTTCGCGCCAAGCTTAAGCAAATGCCCACCACCTTCCTGGCCATGCTCAAGCTGATTCGGGAAAGGCCCGACTTTCAGCAGTTCTCCACCCAGCTGCGCAACCGCATGCCGGAGTACGTGACGTTTGGCCCCGCGGAGTTGCTGGACGGCGGCCGCCACGCCCGCGTGCCCCTCATCATTAACGAGAAGAACTTTGCCGAGTGGCAGATGCAGGACGAGGTGGCCATGCAATACGTGCAAGCCATCACCAGCGCCGCCCGCAGCAACACCACCCTGCCCACGCTGGAAGGCATCCGCTCCCTCGTCCGCAGCCAGGCCCACGCCGCCAACCTTAAACGTAAAACGGAGGAAAACCGGCAGCGCTTTCGCGATCAACCTTACGTGGAAGTGGTGATGGAAAACGTCGGCTGGCGCGTGGACGTGACCAGCATGGAAGCCGCCCGCAAAAAGCGCGAGGAAGAAGCAAAGGAAGCCAAAGCCAAACTCGCCGTCGAGGAAACCCGCCGCCGCGAGGAGAAAGAGAAAGCCGACCGCGCCGCTGCCTCCTCCGCAACAGCAACCTCCGCACCTGCCCCTTCCGCCCCAGGCGCCCCCGCCGGCGGCGACGGCGCCTCCGCCGAAACCAACGCAGCCGGCCCCACTACCAACGCGCCGGCGACGACAAAATAATTATGCCGGGTTCCCGCCGTTCTGCTTCTGCCCTTTGTGACTTCGTGCCTTTGTGGTGATAACTCCCCTTCTGCTGCCCGCGGCGATGGGGACAGGGGATTATTAAACCACAAAGACACGAAGTCACAAAGGGATGAGGGGGAAGCAGTCGTAGTTTCGCGCCGCTCCCTTCTCCACAACTCCCCCTTGGCGAAACTTTCCGTCCTTGGCGATGTTATCTGCCTGACTCCTCGGCCCTCCCCGCCGCCCCGATATTGTCGCATTGCGTTGGCTTGACCTTTCCGTACCGCTGGGGCTGTAATAGGTGGCGCCGTGTGGAAGAGTCCCGCTCTCCGTAAAGCCCTGTGGGTTGGCGGGGGGGCGTTGTCTTTTTGCGTGATTGTCGCGCTGTTTTGGGATGTGCCGGTAACGTGGTGGGTGCAGAGCGACGGTTTTCGCGGCATGATCTCCCGCGAGACGAGCAAGGGGCTGAAGGTGAAGGGGGAGTTCAAACCCGTGCACAAGGACGCCTGGGTGGTGACCACCGACGGCTTTACCAGCACCGGCCTGCCGGGCGAGGTGGTGGCAAAGCTCGACGCCACCCGCACGCGCGCCGTCTTTAACCCCGCCGGGTACTGGGACGACATGTGGGAGTTCAGCCGCATTGATATCGACAGCGCCGTGCTGGGCCTGCGCGCGCCCAACCCCGCCGAGCGCGCCCCCGTAATGCCCAAGCCGCCCAAACCCTGGTGGGCTCGGTATCTGCCCAGCCGCGTGGTGCCGAAGGAAATTATCTCCCACCGCACCCGCGTGGAGTGGATGTTTATGAAGGAGCAGGCGCACATTGACGGCATAGAGGTGCGCGTGACCCCCGTGGGCGTGGACTGGCTGTTCTCCGGCAGCGGCGGCACCATGCACATGGCCATGCTGCCCCCCCTTCGCGTGGAGCAGCTGGACGTGATGATGTCCAAGCCCTACCTGGAGGTAAAACGCTTTAACCTGCGCGGCGTGGAGGAGGGCGACCCCGCCCGCGTCAAACTGTTCGTCAAAATGGGCACGCAGCCCGCCGACAAAAGCCTGCGCGCCACCCTGGCCATTACGGAGGTACCCGTGCGCAATGCCCTGCCCGACGCCCTGAAGGATGCCATCCTGGCCCGCGCCTCCGGCGATGTGGCCTGGGAGAGCCAGCCCGGCGGCGTGGAGATGACGCGCAGCACCGGCCGCCTCTCCCTCAGCAACCTGCGCGTGCAGGGCCTGCCGTTTTTGCGCCAGCTCTCGCTGTTTCAGGACGACGAGCTGGACCGCGCCGCGGCGGATGTGGCGCTCGACCCGCTGACCGGCACCGGCCCGGGTGGTGTTACGGTGCCCGTCGCGCCCATTGCCCCGCCCACCGCCGCCACCGCCGCACCGGGCACGCCCGCCGCCCGCGTTCCGCTGCATCACCCGGCGGCGGGCGTGCTGCTCTCCCCCGGCGCCACCAACCGCGTGGCCACGGGCGGCGGGCCGATGCCGCGCCTGCCGAGCACGCCTACCTCCGCCATCCCGCCCATGCCGTCGATCCCCTCCGGATCTTCGCAGCCGGGCGCCGCCGGGCTGTCCCCCACGCCGGTAATCCAGGCGGGCACCGGGCCGGGCGGTGCTCTCAGCGCACCCCTGCTGCCTGGCGTTCCGGGATCGCCCGCCGCCGCCGTGCCGTCGCTTCTGCCCGGAGGAAACCCCACCGGGCAGATCGGCACCGCGCCCGCCCAAACCACGCCGGATATGGGCCCTCCCCCAGGCATCAGCTTTACCGTGGCCAGCATGAGCTACGAGTGGAAAGACGGCCTGCTCGTCATCCCGGACCTGGAGCTGAAAGCGCCCGGCCTTGTCGACTTTACCGGCAACCTGCGCTGGCACCCCAATCTGGAGAAAAAGCACGCCACGCCCCCCGCCGCCACACCCGCCCCATCAGCGCCCGCCGACGCAACCTCCCCCCTCGCCGGCCCCCCGGCCAAAACCAAACGCCCCGTCGGCCACCTGGAGGGCCGCGCGGAGCTGCGCAACGTCTCGCTGGAGGCCTTCTTCCCCGGCCTGCGCGGCATCGCCAGCGGCACCGCCACGTGGGAGGGCGACCCGACCGACACCAGCAGCACCGCCACCGCGCGCCTTACCCTGACCGGCGCCGCGCTGGAAAAGATGCCCTTCCTCCACCAGATGGCCAAACTGACGGGGCACCCGGAGCTCAGCACTATCGCGTTTAACGACACCAGCTGGAACATCACCTACCGCAACGGCACGTTCGAGTGCAACGACTTACGCCTCATCTCCCCCGGCAACTTCGACATCGCCGCCAAAGCCCGCAGCTCCATGGCCGACCCGGAGTCCGGCGCCACAGCTGAATCCAAGCTCGACGTCGCCATCCGCGACCTGGCGCTGAAACGCTGGCTGCCCGCCAATCTCCAGCAATCTGTCGACGGCAAAGCGCAATCCACCATGCTGTGGACCGGCCCCACCAACGACTTCAAGGCCTGGGAGGCCACCGGCCTGCTGAAGATTGCCGGAGCGCGCCTCTCCAACATCCACATCCTCTCCCAGCTCGCCCGCATGTCCGGCCACGCGGATATGGCGTCGCTGAACTTCCAGACCGCCGATGTTACGTACGGATTCGGCAAGCAGGGCCTGCGCATCGATAAACTGAACTTTCGCAGCGCCGGCAATCTGTGGCTCTCCGGCAGCATGAGCTTCCCAGAGAAAGACAACCTGCGCGCCAACCTGGAGCTTCGCGACCTGCCCCTGCAACGCTGGCTGCCCAAAAGCCTGCAACCCATGCTCGACGGCGTGGCCAGCGGCACCCTGCAATTTACAGGCCACCCGCGCCACCTTAAAGGCGCGCGCGCCACCGGCCGCCTTAGCCTGCGCAACGGCCGCCTGCACCAGTGGCGCGTGCTGGACATGGCCGCCCGCCTGCTGGGCGATCCCACCCTGCGCACGCTCGACTTCCGCGAAGCCAGCGTGGATTACCAGTGGATCGAAGGCTCCTTTTACCTCAGCAACCTGTCCGTCAACGCGCCCGGCAAACTATGGATCCGCGGCAACGTCCGCATGGACGAAAAAACCGCGCTCCACGGCAAAATCCGCATCGGCCTGGCCCCCCGCTACCTCACGTGGATGCCCCGCGCCCGGGCCGACCTCTTCTCCGAACAACGCGGCGGCTACGCCTGGGCCACCTTCGACGTCGGCGGCACCATCAAAAAGCCGGAGCAAGACCTCAGCCAACGCCTCGTCCGCGACATTACCAGCGACACCAGCGCCATGCTCTTCCTGGCCGGCAAAGCCATCAGCTGGTACGTGGGCGATCTGTTCGGCTTCCCCTACGGCCGACTGATAAAATAGCGCGCCGGGGAGGGGCCGAGGCTACTCCTCCGCCCGCCGCAGCAGCAACGTATCGGTTGCCGGCAAACGCACGGGGCCCGACTCATCAACCAGCTCGCCCGTCCACACATTTTGCCAGCGCGCGCCGGGGCCCGCGGGGGGCAGATGCAACGTGCGGCCCTGTGCGGCCGATTGCAGCGCCAGAAAGCGCTTGCCGCGCATGACGTGCAGCGGCGCATCGCCATACAGCTCGATGCCCGCCGCGCCGGCAATGGCGCCCAGCTCCTCGGCCGTCCGCCCCGCGCACGCGCCGTAGAGGGAGATCCAGCCCGACGAGCAGGTGCGGGCCCCGTTCGCCCCATGCGCGCTGGCTGAGCCATTCGCGTGGCTTCCGTTCGAGGCGGGCGCCCCGTTCGCGTGGGGTTCCGTACGCATCTCCATGCGGCTCAACGGCCTTCCGGCAGAATACACCAGCGGCTCTGTCTGTCCTGTCAGCCTTGTAAACGCCGCGTCGTCCGGCCCCGCGTCGGTCATCCAGCCGGTAAGCGGCGCCCACCACACCGTGCGGCCATCGCGGCACAACGCACTGGCCAGCGACTTACGCAGCGCCAACGACGGCGCCGGCGCAAACACATAAGCCAGACGCACATGCCGCATCGTCTCCGGCGTTACGTCCTCCGCCAGCCAGACGTCAAACGGCGCGCCGCACCAGCTCCACGCGGCCAGTTGCTGGTACACTTCATCGCGGAAGAGCTTGCTGGCCAACGACAAAGCCGCGATGGATCGCTCGTCGATAATGATCGCCACCGGCGCCGACTCGGGCTCCGCCTCACCGCCCAGCTGCTCAAACGCGCGGCTGTGCTGGCGCAGCTCCGAGAGAATCTCCGGGTGATCGAAGTTAGGCAGGTAAGCGCCGATCCATCCGCTGAGCTCTGTCCACCAATAGGTTGTGCTGTGGCACAGCGCCTGCGCCAGCGCCCAGCGCTGATGCCGCACCGTGTCCTCCAGCGTCCGCGTCTGGCCAATCGAAATGGTCCGATCGTCCTGCGCGTCCGCCACCAGAAACGTCTTCAGGTCGTTCTCGTCGTACACCCGCACGCCGTGCAACTGGCAGCTGGCGCGAGGGAAATGCTGGATAAGGCAACCGCGCCCCAAGTCCCGATCCGCATACGCGTACGGACTCGCATTAAAGTCGAAAAGCCTGCTGCGCAGGAACTTACCAAAGGCGTGATGCCCCCCCGCCAGGCCGCCCGCGCCGTACTGGCTGGTAAACGCGGTATGCTCGCGACTCGTGAGCGTGTAGCCATAAAAGCTGCCCAGCTTGTACCTCGTGCCCGCCACTTCGCGCACCGTGCGTCCCAGATCCAGCAGGTAGTCGCAGTTCGTGTCCGACATACAGTTCTGAAAATCCGCCGCCGCCCGGTCGCGCGGAAATTGCCGCAGCTCCGCACTGCCAATGCCGCCCCACGCCACCCCGTTGCATGCCGCCAGCCGCGCCGCCTCGCCGGGGATCGCCGCCGTCTCAAACGTGACGACCGCATCACCCCAGGCATTCCTAAGCGCTTCCACATCATTGCGATACGCCTCGCGCAGCCACTCGCGAAAACGGCCCTGCATCGGCGCACTGTAGTCCGGAAAGCGGTCCGTACCCAAAATGCCCCACTCCCAGGTAATGCCGTAGCACAGAAACAGCCCCCAGATGCGGTCCGCCCAGCCCTCGCTCTCCAGCCAGCGCAAAAAGTGCGCCAGCGCCCCGCACGCCGCCTTACGCCACGTCTGGCTGGCCAGGCTGGGTAAAGTGCGACGCGCCGTGCGCTGAAAAGCAGCCTCAGCCGTGCCATCCGCATACTGTTGCAGCTCAGCGGGATGCAACTCGTCCCACCACGGCGGGCTGGCCGAGTTTAACCGCAGGCAAAACTTCGCGTCCGGGCAAGCCTCCAGCAACTTGCGCCAGTAGGCCGCCTGGTAGGAGTAGTCAAACTCCCCCGGCCCCTTCCAGGCACGCATTTCGGTATGGAAAAAATCTTCGCTGAAGGTCGCATCCACATGCAGCACCCGTATCCCCTGCGCATACAGCTCCCGAAACGGCGTAAGCTGTTGATGCTGAATAGGTCGCGACACCATCAGCGGGAATTCGGGCGTGACCGGGCCGCGCGGTGCGTGGCCATTCGTGGTCCCGTTAACGTGAGAATCGGCGACGGCAAAAGGTGTGCGAGAAACATCCACCTCGTGATTAAAAGTCGTGATCGACATTGCAAGAGCAAGCAGAACCCCCTCCCCAACAACGCGTTACCATTCAAATGGAGCCCTGCGATACCAGGGCGTGCCGGTGCCGGGCGAGAGTTCGATGAATGAAGCATCGCGCACCTCAAGTCAATTGCCCAGCAATACACAATACACACAGCATCGCTAAACATTTAGCCTGGGGAAACTCGCTAACCTGCATATGCAAAGCACGTTACGCACGCCCTCTGCAACTTTCCGACCAATCACGCCTCTAAGTCGGCCCAAACCCGGTCTGGCATTGGGCTGAAACCGACTCCACGACAGATTTGGGTCATATTGACGCCATCCATCGAAGGTATAGCCGATGCGTCATTTTGGCGCTTTCTGCTGTGACAATTTTTCGCCCGTCGCCAGGATGAGGGGAACTTCCAGGCGGCACTCAAACACACGTATACCGTTCACTACCAACATTTTATCATACCATCGCGCCACTCTTGTTCGGGATGGCATTCCTCTTGCAGTAGATAGAGATGGCGCCGGTTGCAGTAGCTGAAGTGCCCGGCATCCGCCAAAACCACTTTACCAACCAAAACACCATGAAACTCACCCACCGCTACTCCTACTCCCCGTTCCGCGTCCAGACCAGCCCCTTCCAACGCGATATCGAGCGCCTGTTCGACTTCGCCTTCCCCAGCGTCCCCCTCTTCGGCGAGTCATCCGCCGCAGACTCCGATTTTGGCGCCGTGGACGCCTACCGGGACGCGGGCAAGCTCGTCGTCCGCACCGAACTCCCCGGCGTCGCCCGCGATGCTATTAGCGTGGATGTAATTGAGGATCAACTCATTCTGTCGGTAAACGCAGTGGACGAAGCCACCGCCACCGAGGCAACCACCGTCTCGACCAACGGCGCTGAACCCGCCCAGGAGCCCTCCGCCTCTCCCAAGGCCCGCAAGCTCCTCAGCCGCAGCTTTTCCCTGCCGGACGACGTTGACTGGCAGAAGGTTACGGCCCGGTATGAAAACGGCGTCCTTACCGTTGAGGTGCCGAAGCGCGAAGAGGCGCAACCCCGCACCATCAACGTCGAGGTTGCCTGACGTATAGCATGCTAACCCGCTTATCCCCAACATCTTAAGACACTCGTTCAACCCCACAACACTTATTCCCATGAACAGCTGCATCACCCCCTACAACACCGCCACAGCCTCTCAACCCGTTCAACACGAGCGCTTTGTACGCCCGGCTCACGACTTTAACGAAACGGCCGACGCGTACATCCTCACCGCCAACGTCCCCGGCGTCTCGAAAGAGACCCTGGAGACCGTCGTGCAGGACCAGCAACTCGTCATCACCGGCCGCAAGGGCTGGAAGGCCCCCGAAGGCGCCATTTCGCTCATCCGCGAAATCCGCCCGAACGACTACCGCATCTCCCTGCGCCTCGACCACCGCGTCGACAGCACCCGCATCCGTGCGGAACTGCGCAACGGCGTGCTCACCGTCACCCTTCCCAAGGCGGAGGCCGCCAAGCCGCGCCACATCACGATCGAAGGCTAACACCTCAGTATAAGCAACTTGTGCACGCGCAGCCATGCGTGCACAGCATCAGCCCCGGCCGGTACGGGCGTATCTCTACGCCTCACCGAGCCGGGGTTTTGCTTTGCAATGGCAAGCCTGCGGGGAATGTGGCAGGCTCTTGCCATGACCGCCGGCACTGCACCCACCCCCAACCCCGCGTCCGATCCTCGGCTGCAACGCATTGTGGAGGCGCACCGCTACCCGCTTCTGTTCGCGTCCATAAGTGGCGCACACTTGTACGGCTTTCCGTCGCCCGATTCGGATGTCGATCTGCGCGGTGCCCACATCCTCCCCCTGCAAGATATTGTGGCCCTGGAGGTTAGCGACAAAACGCTCGAGAATTCCAGCGTGATTGAAGGGCTGGAAATGGACATCGTTACCCACGACATCCACAAATTCTTCGGCATGCTGCTACAGAAAAACGGCTACGTGCTGGAGCAGCTCATGTCCCCCCTCATTGTCCGCACAAGCGCGGAGCACGAGGAGCTGCAACAGCTTGCGCCCCGGCTGGTTACAAAGAATCACGCCCACCATTACAAAGGTTTTGCCCACACCCAGTGGAAGCTGCTTCTCAAGGAGCCGGTTCCCCGCGTAAAGCCGTTGCTTTATGTTTACCGCGTGTTGCTTACCGGCATCTACCTCATGCGCACCGGCCTGCTCGAAACCAACCTCCTTAAGCTTAACGAGGTGTACCGCCTGCCCTACATACCGGGCCTTATCGAGTGCAAAACCTCCGGCCGGGAAAAAGAACCGCTTGTGGAATCCATCTCGTTCCACCAGAGCGAGTTCGAGCGCCTGATGGGCGAGCTGGAGGCAAGCTCCGAATGCAGTTTTCTCCCCGAAGCACCGGCACCAGACGTGCGGGTGGCTGTAAATGACATCCTCATAAGAATTCGCCTGAACGGGTTGACACCGCGTCTGCAAACAATGCCTGATGCAACGCCGTGATGCCTTTTGTTATCTACGCCCTTGCCGCTGTCGCCGAAATCGCCGGCTGCTTTACATTCTGGATGTGGATACGCCTGGGCCGCAGCATCTTATGGCTTGTGCCGGGGGTGCTGAGCCTGGCGGCGTTCGCGTGGTTGTTAACACGTGTGGACGCGGCCCTGGCAGGCCGCGCCTACGCTGCATACGGCGGCATCTACATCGTGGCATCCCTGCTGTGGATGTGGCTGGTGGAAAAGGGTTTACCCGATCGCTGGGATATCCTCGGCGCCACGTTGTGCATCATCGGCGCCGCCATCATCCTCCTGCCGCCACGTTAAGCGTTTTGATCGCGACGCAAGTGCCCTTCGAGCCAAAAGAAACCAAAAGGCAACAGGCACGACAGAAAGGCGCCGCCGATAAATCCCCAGCCCCACTTACGGGACTCGGCCGCCATAAAAAGCGCTGCCAGAAACAGGAGGAAAAGCCCCCCGTGCACAGCGCCCGCGATCGTCACCGCGATCTTGATACCCAAACCATATTTAAGCGGCATGGCCACGCCGACGAGGAGCAGGAGGGAAATACCCTCGAGCACCGAGATAATGCGAAGGCGGCCCACGGGCGATCTGAAGAGCTCTTCCATAGGGATGTTGTTTGTTGACAGGAGGTTATGGCGTGTTTGCCTGGGTTCGTAAGACTGCCACGTGCCGCCCGGCGAGCGCTTTGCGGCAAAAAGCAGACGTAAAGGAGTAATCTACTTTCCCCCCGCTTGCCAGTGAAAAAATGCTTGCTGCGGGGCCAGAGCCAACGCGAACGCGGAATATCGCTTCACAGGCCGCGGCACTTGCGCTAGTCTGCACGTAGACATGAACGCCGATTACCTCCCGGTTCTTCTCCAACTCATTGTAGCTATTGGGTTTGCAGTGGGCTCTCTTGCGGCGGCGCAGGCCCTGGGCAAGCGCGGGCGCGACTCTGCGGCCAAACACATCGCCTACGAGTGCGGAAAGGACCCGATCGGCCCGACACAGCCTCGCTTTTCGGTCAAGTTTTACATGGTGGCGATGCTGTTCATCCTGTTCGATATCGAAGTGGTGTTTATGTACACCTGGGCCGTCGTGTTTAAGGAGCAGCTGCAGTACGGATTGACTATTGTTGTCTCGATGTTCTCTTTCATCGGCATCCTCTTCGTTGGCTACCTGTACGTGCTCAAAAAGGGCGCTTTGGACTGGACGCACGTGAAGAAGATCGAGCGAGCCCCCGTCGTCGCGCCCCAAAAGGCCTGAGATCATCGCGCAGCGCGCGCCGCAACTTATTGCGGTGCAGCATTTTCCGCGCCCGCACTCTCCGGAAACAGTCCGTGGAACAGCAATTTCTCTCGCAAAGTATAGCGGGTGATGCCTAACCAACGCGCCGCTTTGGCCTGGTTGCCCTGCGAGAGCTGGATAGCTTGTCCAACCAGTTCCCGCTCAACGGCATGGATGGCGCGCGCGTGCGCGTTTTCGCTCGCGCCGGACTGCGCCTCGGCAAGCAGCGCCCCCACAAAGGCGGACATGCTTTGCGCGGACGGCGAAGCTTCGGCGGGATCCGCCGGCGCAAGGCACGTTTGCACGTGCGCGGGGGTTATAGCGCTGTGGCGAGCCATGATAAGCGCCTGCCGCACAACGTTTTCCAATTGCCGCACGTTGCCCGGCCACGGCTGGCGCACCAGCAGATCCACCGCCTCCGGCAGGATGCGCGGGCTGGGAATGCCCAGTGTTTCGGCGCCTACGCGCAGGATGTGATCGACGAGCAGCGGAATATCCTCCTGCCGATGGCGCAGGGGCGGCAACTGCAGGGTAACGCCGCTGAGCCGGTAGTACAGATCCTCGCGAAACGACTTGTCGACGATAGCCTCCTCGAGGTCGCGATGCGTGGCGGCGACGACGCGTACATCGACAGGAATCGTCTCCTTGGAGCCGATGCGCTGGATGGTTTTGCCCTGCAACACGCGCAGCAGTTTTGCTTGTGTGCTCGGGCTCATGTCGCCGATTTCGTCGAGGAAAATGGTGCCGCGATGCGCCTGCTCAAACCGGCCGACACGCCGGGCGTCGGCGCCGGTAAATGCGCCCTTCTCGTGGCCAAATAGCTCGCTCTCCAGCAGGGCCTCGGGGATCGCCGCGCAGTTGACGGCGATGAACGGCTCCCGCGACCGGGCGCTGTGCTGATGTAAAGCCCTGGCTACCAGCTCCTTACCTGTCCCGGTCTCGCCCCGCACCAGTACGGAAACGGGGGTGGCGGCGACGCGGCCGAGCTGCTTATAAACTTCCTGCATGGCTTTGCTGCGGCCGACAATGCTCTGCGGAGCGGCTCCGGCTCCAGGGCCGGTTCCATCGCGCGCGGCGGTGCGGGTGTCGGCGACGGCCTTTTGCACAAGGTCCAGCAGCTCAGGCATTTCGAACGGTTTGAGCAGGTAATCGAAGGCGCCCAGTTTCATGGCCTCGATGGCCGTTTCGGTGGTGCCGTGCGCGGTCATCAGGATGATGGGCAGGCGCGGCGCGTGGGCGTGCAACTCGCGCACCACGTCCAGGCCGCTGAGGCCGGGCAGGCGCAGGTCGGTCAGCACGGCGTCGAAGGCGCCCGCCTGGCCTTCGCGCACGCCGTCGTCGCCGCGTTCGGTTACGGTCACGTCGTACTCGTCGTCGCGCAGCACCTGGGCCAGGGTGCGCGCCAGCACGGCGTCGTCTTCGATGAGGAGGATGCGGGGGGAGGACATGCGGAGCGCCGCCCAGTGTAGCGCAACCGTGGGGCATTGCGCAAGCCGTGGGGCGATTCGCTTAGTCCGAAAGGCGCGGCATGGAGGGGGCCGGCGCGGGGGCAGGGCCGGTTTTGGCGAGGGACATCCATTGTCCCTGGGGCAGGGTTACATTTAGTGCAAAGGGTTGCGCAACAACTATTTCCAACTGTTGGCCGGCGGCATTCAGCACCGTCACGGAGCCGTCGGCATCCTGGGC
The DNA here is from genome assembly GCA_003054695.1 of Verrucomicrobia bacterium LW23. Lineage (GTDB taxonomy): Bacteria > Verrucomicrobiota > Verrucomicrobiia > Methylacidiphilales > UBA1321 > LW23. Next base: position 945,354 of record QAZA01000045.1, on the reverse strand, counting down.
AAGCATGAGCGTTGCCGGAACCTTTGTGGTGATGGAGAGGCCGCCCGCGGAGAAGGTCGTGCAATCCCAAACCATTGTCAAGACCTGCTTTGCGTCAGAGAATCTACGCGACACCAGGCCGGCGGCGTTCGCGCTTACGGGGGTTGCGTGCAGTGCGGAATTGTAGGCGAAGGCGACGGGCGCGGCCCTGTTAGTGCCCGGCGTTGTTGCAGCCACAATAATTTCCGCAGCCTCGTGGGGCGAGGTAAACGCTGTGGACCATACCTTGCCGCCAGCGCCTCCCGGGCCTGAGCCCGAGCTTCCCTGCAGTAAGATATTGCCGTTGCTATCTTTTACGGGCAGCGGCGCAAACATGATGAGCGGCGCTACACCGCGGAAGGGACAAAGCAGGGTGGCCAGTTGCGCGGGTGCCTCCTGCTCCTTGCGGAAGCGTACCGTGGGGATGGGGCGCTGGCCTTTGGGCATCCATCCGAGAAGCGGATCCTTTTGGCCCTGAATGATTTGTGTTTGCAGATTGTCGCGTTGGAGCGGCATCAGCAGAAACTGCGCATCGCCCTCGGCGTTCTTGCTGCGTACGGACTGGGTGGCGTCGTCCAGCGCGGCGGCGGGGCTGTCGAGATGGAAGTGCGCATCGATAACATGGCGCCCGGTGCCGTCGATGTTATCTAACACCAACGCATAGAAGGGCTTGAGAAAGAGAACGCGGCGCGTGTGTGAGACGCTTTTGTCCACGGGGCCCACCCACTTCTGGGGGTAGTACTCGCGGTTGGGATTATGCACAGATTGTTGATAGCCAGCGTCATACGTACCTGCCACGTAGTCGGCCAGGGGCGTCGTGTGCCAGGGGTTATCGACAGGGGTGGTGACGGGCACCTTGCTCAGGCCGCGATGCTGCCATAAGCCGTTGATGATGATTGTGTTGTGCGAGGCGGTTCCTTGTGTGTAGCGGCGCCAGTCGCTGCGGTCGTACGTGTAGTTGCCGGGGTCGAAGATGAGCGTGCGGTTCCAGGCGCGCATGACAACTTGCAGCATATCCTCGTTCTCGTGCGCGTGGCCGGTGGGGCCCGCGCGGAAAAAGAGGAACGCCTCGTTGGGCTGCCAGCCGCTGCGCATGGCGTAGAAGCCTGCGTAGGGGAGGCATCCGCTCAGCGGGGCGGGGGTGCCTTCTTTGCCGTCGGTGGCGGCCCATTTCAGCAGCGGGTCGTCGGGGAAGAGCTCCAGGCCGCGGCGCGATTGCTTGCGGGCGTTGCTTGGGTTGGAGTCGTTGGTGTCGACGAGAATGCCGCGCTGATCCATGACGAGGATCGGCGCGCGGTACATGGCCAGCATGATGTCTGTGAGCTCCTTCGGCGTCGCTATGTTGTTGTCGCGGGCCAACTTAAAGAAGTCGAAGTAGCTGGCGGCCGTGCCGTAATGGTAGCTGGGCGTCAGCTCGGCCTGAAAGCCGTCGGGCGGAACCATGCGGACGAGTTCGCTTGTCATGCGGCTCAGCGCCATGTCGCGCCAGGCGGCGGCTTCGCGAAACTCCGGGAACATGACGGCGATGGTGAAAAGGCCGTGGCACTCAGCGGAGACCCAGTTGCCGCTGCGTTCGGGGCGATGATTGAGCGCATAGACAAGGCGTCGCGCGTGGTCGTGGACGAGTTTGAGGTAAACCCAGTGGTCATCCGCCGTAAAGCTGGGGCTGTGGAGGAACTGCGCGTAGGCGTTGGGCCAGGTGCCTGCCATGCGGATGGCTGCGTCGAGCGAGCGCCACAGAAGTGTATCGTACTGAGAGACTTGGACAACCACGGGCTGATCCTTCGCAAAGTCGCGCATCTGCCAGATCCACTCCTGCGCGTACTTCTCGTTGCGCGTGCGCCAGTAGGCTTTGCCCAGCGTGGGCCAGAAATTCATGCGGCTGACGCTGCAGGACGTCCACTCCTCCGTGTAGGCGGGGTCGCCCTCCTTGCGGGGGTTCAGCTCCCAGTCAAAGTCCGCGCCCATGTTAACGGGGTCGGGGAAGATGTAGGTATCGTGAATGATGTGGGCGCACGCTTTGTCGCCGGCCTCGTCGGTGGCGGCTTCGGCTGTGGCGGGCTGGTCGCCGGGGTTGATCTTCCACTTGCCGCCCAGCGCGCCGGAGCGGTGGCGGGCCAGGAGCGCGGCCTTAACCTTTTCGATATCAGCTACTTGCTCCGCGGGCAAAGCTGTGGCGGCGGGGTCCAGCGCGGCCAGCAGTTCGGCGTCGGTAGTGGGGGTGGGCGCTACGTCCGGATACGGATTATTGCCGCCGCTGCGGGGTTTGCCTTTGGCTTTAGCAGCGGTGGAGGGGGCGTCAGCCGTCAGTTTTTTTTTCGTCGGAATCGATAAGCGGCGTCAGCGTGGAGCTTTTGTCGACAATCTCCAGCTGCACGTCGTCGACGTAGAGGGTGCCCTGGCCGTTCCACGAGAAGATGGCGACGCCGACCTTCTGCACGTCTTCTGGGAGTTCGAAAATGCCTTCCAGCTTGGTCCATGTCGGCGGCACGGGGTCGGCCGGGACGAGCGGGTTGATGCTTTTGCCGAAGTAGGCTTTATTGCCCAGGCCCAGCATAAAGTGGCCGGCTTTACTGTCAACGTAGCCCTCCATTTGGGAATAGAGGGAGACGCGCATGCAGAAGCCGGGGGTTTTGGCGCCGGTGGCGAAGTCCTGGCCGGCGCGAACCCAGGCGCTCACGCGGTAGCGATCGCCGGGCTTGCACACGTGGTTGCGGGGGCCGTTGGTAATGGCGTAGCGGGCGTCGACGGTGGAGTTGAGCTTGCCACAGTGGCTGCCTTCCTGCGGCTCGTCGGAGGATCGGGCGTAGCTACAGTTATCCTTAACCTCCTGCGGCGCAAAGATATACCAACCAAACTCGCCTTGCTCAAAATCGCCGTTGGGCAGAAGATTTTCGCACATGCCAGGCGTGGCGGCCGCGGCAAGGGAAAGAAGCATGAGGGAGCCGATGCCGGCCATGCGGCGCAGTTTGGGGAGGGAGATCATAGGCGTGGTAAGGCTTTGTTGGGGAAAAGGTTGCGATAAAGCAGACTGCGAAAGCGAGGCATGAAGCACAGGGACATTACGTGTCCCAGGGACACCTAATGTCCCTGCCAGCACCCCAGCAGGGTAGGTCAGAGATGAATCGCGCCGGTGGCCGAGGCGGAGTGCGGGCGGCGCGGGCACGCGGCGGGGATCTCCGGCGTGCTGGCCGGGCGCGGGGCGCGGCGGATATGGGTGAGGCGCTCCATTTCGCGCAGGCGGCAGCCGCACTGCCGGCGGCGCTGGGAGTCGGTCAGTTCACGTAGCATAGCGATGGGCGTGCGGTACGGCTATTTGGCGGCGGCGGTTTTGCCGGCGGCCTGCTTGCTCTGGTAGTACTCGTAAGGCGTTACAAACTCGCAGTTTTCGGAGATCAGAAACTCGATCAGCCTTACGAACTCGGCGTAGCGCTCCTCGGGCGCCCAGTTGTTGGGGTGGCCCTGGATGACAAAGACATCGTGCTTACCTTTTAACTTAGCATAGTCGGTCTTGATTCGCTCGGAATTCGGCAGGAAAAGGGGCTGCTCGATGTTCATCTGCGTGCGCTCCAGCACCATCATGTTGGGCAGCTCGGCGGCCTGCTTTTTGTTGCCGTACAGGAAGACCTTGATATCTTCCATCTCGTTAAGAGCCTTGATGGTATTGTCGTCCACGGCGTTGAAGGGGGCGCCGAAGGTGCGGAAGGTGATGCCGGTCTTCTCCTTCATAATATTTTGCGCATCAACAAGATGCTGCTTTTGCTGCTCGTAGGAGGGGCCCTTGAATTCCTGGAGCTTGACGCCGTTTTCTTCCCACATTTTGTGGTCCCAGCCGTGGTGCCAGAATTCGACCAGGCCGGTGTCGTTGACTTCCTTGATCCAGGCGTAATAGGCCTTCTTGTCGCCCTGCAGAGAGTTGCAAATAACTCCGGCGCTGGACTTTATGTTCTTCTCCTTCAAAAACGCAAAGACCTTTTTCCACATCGGGCTGGCGCCGGAGACGTCGTCCAGCTTGAGGATAATTTTGACGCGCGGGGTTGCGGACGGAGCCGGGGCTGGGGCGGTTTCCTGCGCGTGGGCAAAGGTGGCAATCAGTGGCATAACCAACATGCCGGCAAGCAGATACAGCGGACGGAAGCGAGAGGTAAGGGAGGAGATCATGGGTGGAATGGGCTTCGATCTGGCCATAAGATGCAATTAATAGAATAAACATGGAAGCACATGCGCGGTCAAACTGTTGAGCACTGCAAAAATCGGTGCCGGCACGTGCGGTAAAGGCTTGTCAATGCAGGGCGGACGGCGGAAATTACGGGATGATTATCGGTGTACCCAGGGAGATCAAGAAGCAGGAGTACCGCGTAGCGCTGACGCCCGGCGGGGCGCGGCAACTGGTAGAGCGCGGGCATCACGTTGTGGTGGAGACACTTGCGGGCGCGGGCGTTGGTTTTCCCGACGAGGAGTACAAGCGGGCGGGCGCCGAGATCGTGGCGACGCACGCCGAGGTTTTCTCCCGCGCAGAGATGGTGGTGAAGGTGAAGGAGCTGGTGCCCGAGGAGCTGGATTTGCAGCGCGAGGGGCAGATTCTCTTTGCCTACCTGCACCTGGCCGTGGAGGAGGCGATGACGCTTAGCATGTTGCAGCGCAACATTATAGGCATTGCGTACGAGAGCCTGGTGCACAACGGCCGGCGCCCGTTGCTGGAGCCGATGAGCGAGATCGCGGGGCGCATTTCGGTGATCATGGGCGCCTACTTTCTGGGGCGCTCGTACCCCACCACGGCGCTGGACGCAGCCGGGGTGCTGCTGAGCGGCGTGCCTGGCGTATTGCCGGCGCGTGTGGCGATTCTCGGCGGCGGCACCGCCGGGGTAAACGCTGCGCGGATGGCGCTGGGCCTGGGTGCGGAAGTCGTTATCCTGGATATAGATATAGAGAGGCTGCGCGCGATTGACGCGACGATGCCGGGGGTGCGCACTTATTTCTCCTCGCCGGCGCACCTGGAGGCGCTGCTGCCCACCACCGATTTGCTGATCGGCGCGGTGCTTATCCCCGGCGCCCGCGCGCCCAAGCTGTTGACACGCAGCATGATGCGCCTGATGAAGCCGGGCAGTGTTTTTGTGGATATCGCGGTGGATCAGGGCGGCTGCTCGGAGACATCGCGGCCGATGAGCCACGCCGACCCGGCCTATGTGGAGGAGGGCGTGGTGCACTATTGTGTGGCCAACATGCCCGGCGCGTACGCGCGCACCGCTACGCAGGCGCTTACCAACGCCACGCTCCCTTACATCCAACGCATTGCGGATGAGGGGCTTGCGCACTTCGCCACCACCTGCCGGCGCTACCCGGAGCTGGTCTCCGCGCTCTACACCTATCAGGGGCGCGTGACGAACGAGGCAATTGCGAAGGCGCACGGGCTGAGGTTCTCGCCGCTGCGGGAGTTTGAATCCGCATAGCGCGGTACATCGCGCGGAAATGTGTAACAGGGAGGCGGCCGGCCGCGAGTAGGGACTCGGGAATGACGAATCGGAAAAGCAATCCGGATGAGCGATCCCGATAGGCTATTCGATAACAAACGGGCGAAGCCGTTGCAATTGCATATCAATCGTGCTCGCGGGGTTGACCGCGCCGCGGGTCTTCCCTATCTTCATCATCAACATGGGCATTCGCATCTGGCTCGTGGCGGCATACTTGCTGGTGTTCGCCTTTATACAAACGCTTTGGCTCACGCCCGTGGCGCTCGCGCAGCCGTCGGCAGGCGGGGGGGCCTCGGCCGTGCCCGATTTCCAGCCGCGCGTTTATCTGGGGATCGATACCCTGGCGGCCAACAAGTTCAAGGGCCTGGTTTCAGAGGGCGGCAAGCAGCGGCGCGTGGGGCTCATCACCAATCCGTCGGGCGTTAACTGCCGCGGCCGTACAACGCTGGAGGTGATGCGCGAGGGCGGCGTGAATCTCGTGGCCCTGTTTGCGCCGGAGTACGGCGTGTATGGCGAGGTGCTGGACGACGTGTACCAGAAGGGCAATACGGTCGACCAACGCAGCAACCTGCCCGTGCACTTTCTGGTAAACGAGGCGCGCAAGCCGACGCCGGAGATGCTGAAGAACATCGACGTGCTGGTCTACGACATCCAGGACATTGGCTGCCGCGCCTACACCTATATTGCCACGCTGGGCCTGGCGATGGAGGCGGCAGGCGAGGCCGGCATTGAGTTTTATGTGCTGGATCGCCCTAACCCGTTGGGCGGCAATCGCATCGAGGGAATGCCCGTCAACCCGCGTTTTACCAGCAATTATGGCCTGTGGGATATCCCCTACGTCTACGGCCTGACGTGCGGCGAGCTGGCCAACATGATTTACAAGCAGCACTGGATCAAGAAGTTACCCAAACAGCTGGTCGTCGTGCCGATGAAGGGGTGGTACCGCGACATGACATGGGAGGACACCGGCCTGATATGGGTACCGCCCTCCCCTCACATCCCCACGCCGGATACCGCCTACTACTTTGCCATTACGCGCGCCATTGGGGAGGCGGGGCCGGTCAACCAGGGCATCGGCTACACCATCCCGTTTGGCGTGGTGGGCGGGCCGCAGTGGAATCCCTTTCACCTGGCCGACGAGTTGAACAAGCTCAAAATGCCGGGCGTCTACTTCCGGCCCATCTTCTACAAGCCCAACTACGGGCCGCAGCAGCGCGTTAACCTCAGCGGCGTGCAAATCCACATTACGGACAAGCAGCAGATTAACCTGTGCGGCACCAGCGCCATGATGATGGAAATTATCCGCACCATCCCGGGCAGCGACCTGTTCGTCAACCCGCCGGGCGGCGAGCTGGAGTTTGACCGCAGCGTGGGCGGCGACGAGCTGCGCACCCACTTTAAGCGCGGCGGCAGCGCGGCGGAACTGCTGCAGATCTGGGAGCCCGGCCTCCAGCAATTTCGCGTGATGCGCAAACCGTACCTGCTTTACCAGAACAGCCCGCAGGGATAAGCGGCGGCGGAAGTACCGCGACGCAGCTCTCGCACTTCCCCCACCTCTCCCACCTGCGAGATATGGTTTGCAAGATTTACGCGCCACGCCATGATCGACAGAAGCGCAGGATAATCTCCAGCATGGGCTCGCAGCGAATCGCATCGCGGAACCCTGCCTTTGCGCATTTGCCCGCCTTCCCCCCGCCGGATCTCCCCATGTACCAGATCATCTTCAACGACACCAGCGCCGCGGAGCTTAAGGAGCTTCCCCTGGCGCTGCAATTGCAGATCCTCAACGAGTTCAACGCCTTACCGCAGGATCTGCAGAACGTGGACCCGGAGAAATTCGGCAAGCTGGAGCGCAACGGCCGCAAACTCCTGCGCTACCGCACCAAGGAGTACCGCATTTACCTGGAGGTCGTCGAAGGCGGCCTGCGCGTCCACCGCGTCATGCACAAAAACACGCTCAAGGAGTTCTTCTACCGCATGAAGCTGACCAGCGGGGAGGACGAAACGCTGCAGACCTCGCCGGAGTTCTGGGCGATGATCGACCGGAAATCGTAGGGAGAGAGAGCTTTGCAAAGAGCGCCACCCCGGGCCCCGCGCCTTACGCCGCCTCGGCCACAATGCCCGCTTCGCTCAGCAGGGGCATGACCTGTTCCCACAGCCAGAGCAGCACCTCGTCATTCACCGGGCTGTCCAGGTAGAGGATGAGCATGCCTTCGGGGAACTGGCGCAGGACGAGGGTGCGTTCGCCAAAGGCGACGTGGCCGGTGATGATTTCCTGGCCGTCGCCGGCCATGCTTTGGCAGATGTGGGCGCAGGTTTGCGCCAGCTGCTGCAGCTGCTCCGGGTTGATGGCCGTGTTGGCGGCCCAGCCGGCGAGGCTGTTGTCGAAATTGATGAAGGCGGCGGCGAGCGTGCCTTCAATCTGCATCATGTGCTCAAAGACTGTTTCCATAGCACCATGCGATAAAGGCTTCCCTGTCCTGGGCACAATTCGGGTCGTCTGTGCGGAACGTGCCGTGCCGCACACCAAAGTTATCGGCCACAAGCTCGTGGGTAACGGAGGTACCCTGCAGCGAGAGGCGTGTAAAGTAGTCGCTCTCCAGCGCAACGGCCACGTCGGCCAGTTTGCGGTAGAGAAAGAAGCTGACAATACCGGCCTGGTCGGGATCGTCCACCTTAAAGCCTTCCATCAGCTCGCCCATCAGGTTAATCTTCCAGTGAGAGATGAGGGAGGGCAGCTGCAGCTCGTTTTGCACTTCGCCAAACTGGCGGTTGGGGCCGGTTTCGTCGGTGTTCTCGGCACCTTCGTCGGTGTAGCCGGTGGCGGGGTCCGCCAGGTCCAGGGGCGGGGCTTCGTGGTGGGCCATCTCGAGGGCCTGTTCGGGCACGTCCTCGTCGTACACGGGGGTGATGGAGATGGCGGATTCTTCGTCGACGTAGGGCTCAGGGCCGCGGCGGCTCTCCTCCAGCATTTGCTGCCAGTTGGGCTCGATTGTTTGCGGAGGTATGTGGGCCAGCTTGAGTGTTTTGATGGACACCTCCTCCATGGGCCAGGCCACGATGTGAAAGAAGGCGCGCGGGCCGCTCATGCCGGCGCACTGGGCGTGGTACAGCTCGCCCTGGTAGATGAAGATGTCGCCGATTTCCTCGCCGCGGTACACCTGGATGCCGGTGGAGTGGCCGCTGAGGCATTCCGTTTGGATGATGTCCGCGACCGGTACGGTGGCGGGTGCGGCGTCCACGGCGGCGCGGGTGGCACCGGCCGGGTTGATGACGTCGCTGATCTCCTTCATAAAGCCCGGCCAGGCGGCGTCGCCGGCGGGGCGCACCAGGAAGACGCTGGCGCCGTTCTGAAAGGCCTGAAAGCGGGTCAGCTCGTTGGGAAAGTCGCTGACCATGATGAACTTGGTGGCGGCGGACTGCCGCTTTTTCATCAACAGCAACTGCAGGCCGTCGGTGCCGGAGAGTTCGGCGTCCAGCACAATAAGCTGGTAGGCGCGGGGGGAAATTTGCATGGCGCGCAGGGCGTCGGTCTCGACGTCGACGCGGCATCCGGGCGCAACCTGTTCCTCCAACAGGCTTTTGAGGCTGTTGGCGTATGGGCGTTGGTTGGATAGGATTAATGCACGGCTGATCATGTCCCCTCCCCGTCTCCAGGTTGGTGCGGCCGGCGCCCCCCGTGGCGCCTCTGGTGAAGGTGCGGAAAACGCGACGGCCCGGTCCGGCCCCCGGGTCGGCTCAACCGGGCCCCGGTGCGGTAGTCGTTGCGGCACATCGCGTTCGCTGCGTGCTTCTCATTATCGGGTTGAAGGCGCGTTTCTCAAGAGCAATTTGCACTCCCCCCCTCGAATATTTGAATCGCGAGCTTCGGCGCTCAGGAGGCAAGGGCCCGCATCCTCCCCGCGACGGCCCCCCACACGGGCCGTAAGCAACAGGGATCCAACGCCCCGCGTTGGTTAGTTGGGGCGGTAGCCGAAGTAGAAGCGCTCCCGGATGAGGTTGGCGACTTCCTCGGGGACCATCTGCATCCAGCTGGGATCGCGGTCGCGGATCTTGGCGAGGACGGCGCGGGAGAAGATTTTGAGGAACGCCGGGTTGTACGATTCGATCGCCTCCACATTGTTGTTCTCGATAAGGTGCTCGTAGAGATTGCGCAGGTGCGCGGGCACTTCCAGGTCCCGGACGGTGATGACGCGATCCATCGCGCTCGGATCCAGCGTGGGGTAGACGTAGATTTTGAGCTTGTTTTTGAAGAGGCGGCCGAAGGACTCGAAGATGCCGCCTTCCAGGTTCTCGTAGTACTTCTCGTTAAAAATCTCCTGCAGGTTGGGGATACCCATGACGATGCCGATCCCCTTTTTGCTGTAGCGCCACAAAAAGGCGGCCAGGCGGTAGTACTCCGCATAGTTGGAGATGAGGACGTATTTGCCGACGGTGCCGATGAGGTCCGCGCGGGCGAGGAAGTCGCGGTGATCGATAATGCCGGTGGTGAGGAGGTTGCGCATGGTGATTTCCATGATCTCCACGGTCTCCTCCGGCTTTACGCAGTTATCCGCCATAAAGCGGTCGCGAGCGCCGGCCAGCATGTCCAGGTTAACGTGGGTAACGGGGCGGAAGCTGCCGCGCTCCACCAGGATGGCTTTGCGGTGGAGCACCTCGCTGGGCTGCAGCACCTCGCCCTTGGGGCCAAGCAGGGCGGCGTCGCTGAGGCCTTCCTCCACCAGGCGCAGGGCCATCAGGCGGTTGTCCACCTGCTGGAAGTAGGGGCCGGTAAAGCGGATCATGTCCACTTCAATGCGGTCGGTGGAGAGGTTGTCGATCAGCGACTTGATGAGCACCTCGGGCTCCGAGTGGTACATGAAGGCGCCGTAGCACAGGTTGACGCCGAAGATGCCGAGGGCCTCCTGCTGCTGCACGTTCTCCTTGTCCAGCATGCGCACGTGCACGACGATGTAGTTGGGCTCCGCCAGGGGCTGGATCTGAAACTTGATGCCCATCCAGCCGTGGCACTCGCTGTTGCCCTTAAAGCTGCGGGCGGCCACGGTTTCCGCAAAGGCGAAGAAGCAGCTGGTGGCGGCGCGCTTTTCCTGCAAACGCTCGATGAGCAGGTTGTACTCATGCTTCAGCATCTTGTTCAGTCTGTCCTCGCTGACGTAGCGCTCGCCGGCGCCGTAGATGGCGTCGGAGAAGAGCATGTCGTAAGCGGAGATAGACTTGGCGATGGTGCCGGCCGCGCCTCCTACGCGGAAGAACCAGCGTGCGACTTCCTGGCCCGCACCAATCTCGGCAAATGTCCCGTAGAAGCGGGAGCTGAGGTTGATATGGAGCGCTTTCTCGTGAGTATTGAGCGTCTTGCGGATGGTATCCATACGCCCGCAGCTTGGCACGTTACCCCCGCGGTTGGCGACTAGAAAACCGGGCAAAACGGCTGAGTTTGCACGGTTGTCATGATGCTGCTGCACATTGCCGCACTGTGCAGCGACACTGTTGCGCGCGGCAGCACTGGGCGGCGCTGGGGTGTCGCAAAAACAACAACACCCCGCACGGGGCGAGCCCGTGCGGGGTGTTGAGGGTTTGCCTGCCAGACGCTTTACAAGGCTTGCCGGCCGTTACTCGGTAACGATGGACAGGATCTTGTTGGCGATCTTGGTGAAGATGGCGCTGAGGTTGGTGGGGGCGGAGCCCGTGGGGAGGGCGCGGTACACCTTGCCCTGCTTCTCCGTCGTCACCTGAGTGTAACCGCCGGGGACGGCTACCGCAGGCGTGGAAGCGTTGATGTAGCCCATCGAGGGATCGAACTCTGCCGGATTGTCGTTCGACATTGGGATAAGCTGGTTAAAGTCGGCGGAACCCATGCCCACCGTGTAGATGGTGACGTTGTTGGGCTGGCGACGGATAAACGCGCAGTAGTTCTTCGTCTTGGAGTTACCCATGGTGGTGATGTTGCCGGAGTTTTGGTACTCGGACGTCATTGCAATCCACCGCTGTTGCGAGGTGTGGAAGTAGTGGGTCGGGCGGCCGTTCCAGCTCATCACGTTAATGTTGGTGTAGATGACATTACTTTCGCGATACACCATCATACCGCCGGTGAAGTTGGTGTATAGCGCGCCACCAAGGGTAGGCTGGCCCAATGCGTTGAAGTTCGTCCACTTGGTGCCGCGGAACTTGCTTCTCCAGGCGCCGCCGTCCGGCGTCATCACATTCGCCAGGGTATCCTTGGCCCATTGGGGCAGGCCTCCAGACCAGTAGACCGCAGCGTTCGTCACCTTCTGGATGTTCGTGTTGAGCCACAGATCGCCGTCGCCGATATCCTTGACCAGGTGCATATTGGTGGAGCTGCGCGCATGGCGGGTGTTGCGGACGTACGTCGGGCCGTTGACAATCGTCAGCGGAGTGACAAACGGGTTGCTGTTAAAGCTGTACAGCACGTAGGCGTTGGAGGCCCAGTTTGGCGGCCAGTTGGCGCTCTCGCCAGGGCTGTTATCCACACGGCGGTTCTGGAGGGCAAAGCCGTCGACCGGCCAGTACCAGTTGCCACCGGGGTAGAAGGTGTTAACAGGATTGATAGGGCGGCCGCGGACGGGGTCGACCGGATTACCGGCCGAGTTGGTGGAGTAATCCTCCGGAATCATGATGGCGGGATCGGACCACAGGTTGACCGCGTTGCGCATCGTCAGCCAGCGGAGGCCGGAGTCGCGCTGATTCTTGTAGTCGTGCGAGCCGTTATTGGGCACGGAGACGTCGGGCCAGTTGCCAAACTCGGCATTATACACGTCATCCTCAACGTTGTTGGTCTGCCAGGTCAGCCAGCCGTCGGCCTTGGCCGTCTTGTTCCAGTTGATATCGTTGCCGGAGTACTGCATGCCGCCGTCGGAGTTGTACGGGTAGTAACCGGAGGCAACACCATCCACGATGTAGCCGGGCAACACCAGCATATTGCTGTCACCAGGCTTCATCGTGAAGCTGATGAGGCGGTTCGTCTCGTAGCTGATGGTGACGATCGGGTTGCTGGGATAGGCCTGCTCGAACAGGTAGTTGACCGAACCGGGCGGCAGCCAGACGTTGACGTTTGTCTGCCACATGTTCGTCTGATTCTTGTTGTTGGGGAAGGGGATGCCGAACGAATTGTTGGTGTAGCCCACCGGGTTGGGGTTGAACGGATTGGTGGCCAGCTGGATGAAGTTGGTCGGCGCACCTTCCTGGGTAGGCGTGGCAACGCGGTGCCACATACGGGTCAGGTTCGGCCAGCGAATGATGTTGGAGGTGAGGGGAACAGGGACCCTCACGCCAGACACGAGCGCATCGTCCAGCGTCCTGGTCAGCACGTTGGTGCCCGCGTTGGAGGCCCTTATGCCGGCATACACGGGCAGGATCAGCGTGTTGGTGATGGTCGGGGCCATAAACAACGAGCGGGCGGAGTTGAACTGGCCGTCCGTAAAGAAGACCAGGAAGCGCAGCGTCTGGGCATTGCTCCAGCCGGGGCTGTCCATCATCGTCTCGATGGCCAGGCGCATGCCTTCATCAGAGGCGGTAACGCCGCCGAACTTCATGCCCATGGGGTTATCCAGCTGCTGAGGGTAGCGGTTGGCGTAGAGCTGGTTGTTGGTGCCCAGCAGGTTAAACTTGTTGGTCAGCGGCACCTCCACGCGGGCAAAGGCGGAGTAGGAGATGATGGCGATGTTGTCACCATTGGTGTCGAACAGGCTCAGGAAGTTCGTCACGGCGGGCGGCAGGGCGGAGTAGCCCTTGTTGCCCAGCATGGAGCCGGAGCGGTCCAGCACCATCGCGATCATGCGGGGGCGGCGGACAGCCTCACCGGTGGCGGCCACATCATAAATCTTGGCGTTATTCAACTCCGAGTAGCCCATAAAGAACGTGCGCGCCGGGGAGATGGCGGAGGCGCGGGACATCGTAATCTGGCCGCTGGAGCCGATGGCCAGCGTTGCCTTGAACTGGGTGCCGTTGGGCGCGCTAAACGTAAACGTGTACTCCGTGTTACCCGTTGCCGGGTCCACGTATGTCGAGGATGTGTACGTATCGGGCATGTTGGCGGCCGCCAGCTCGGAGTAGCTGGCTTCAGCCATGTGCTTCATGGCAACGGCCACCTGCTCCTTGGGCAACTTGTACAGGGCCACACCCTGCAGGATGGCCGCGTCCACCGCGCGACCGAGTTTAATGCGATGGAGATAGAGCATACCAGCATCGAGGCCCAGACCGCAGACGAGCCAAAGGGCTCCGAAGGAGATCAGGAAGAAGATGAAGGTTTGCGCCTTGCGGGCGTGACGTGGGTGTGACTTGTTCATACAAAGTGGTCCTCGGTTTTGCTCCCCCGTGGATTCTTGGGCCCGGGGGGCGGACTAGAAGGAAGTGAGCGCCATTGGGTTAGAGAATATCGGGATTCTGTAGGGAAAACTGCAGGTAACTGTCGTAAATACCGTCGGGGAAACTCCAGGAGATCGCTGTCTGGAAGGGGGTGACAAGCTCGGCGTCATACCAAGCTTCCACGTGGACGTATACTTTGCCATCCACCAGATCAAGAGCGTCGACGCCGGGAATCTTGCGCGGCGGATTTTGCCAGTTAAACGCATTGGTGCCGGCACCCGCGTACAGCAAACGGCTCGCGTTCTTCGTTTCGTCTGGACTACCCTTAAAGCCGCCAAAGCTTCCCACAGCGGCCTCCGGGTCGCCATTTGTGCGCAAAAAGTTGCTGCCGGCGGTGGGGCGAATGAGGAAGGTAATGACGCCGGCGCCGGAGGCCGTGTTCATCTTAAGCCGCGGCCACGGCGCTGTAATCATGATCTCGTACATGTTCGTCATGGTGGTGGCCATGGCGTCCTCCGAGCGGGCGCCCACCTGCACGGCGGTGGCCACGCTCATTGTCAGCAGCGTCTTGTTGCCGATAAACCAGCCGTAATCAAACACGCCGCACATCAGCGACAGGTAGACCGGCAAAATCATCGCAAACTCTACCAGCGACTGGCTTTTGTTGGCCTTACGTGCACGGCGCAGGTAGTAGAAGTAGTTTTTCATTAGGGTAGGTCCTCCGGATTGCTGGGCACCATGCCAAACGCGGCGTCTGCGGCCTCCAGACGCACCGTTGTGGCGGAGGAGAGCGTCAAAATGTTGTTATCGTCCGTAAAGCCCATGCCGAGAAGGCTGCCGGCGGGAGTGATGAGAGAAATCTTGTAGGCCACCTGAATGCGCAGGAACGTTTCTTTGTCGCCCGGACCCCATCGGCTGGACGGCAACTTGGTCACGTCGCGACGCATGTCCATCGTAATCACGTTGGTCGGGTCCGTAGAGTAATACCAGCCGCAGCGGATGGACGGCTCGGGCACAAACATCACGCAGTTGCTTTGATACACCCAGCGGATGCTTTTGTAGTGAGAAATGACATTCGTCCCGAACTTGACAGGGTTGGTTGTCGCTACGCCGTTGCTGTAAACCATCATCGGCTTGCGGGTCATCGCAAAACGGCCGGACATGTAAATGGCGTAGCGGAGCGAGTGCTCGTAGAAAAAGATCTGAGCATAATCGAGCGTTGCGAAGAGAATCGCAAAAAAGCAGGGAGCAATCAGCGCAAACTCCACCGTGGTTTGCGCAAGACTCTTTTTCCGACGTTTCGGTCCAGACGTGCTCATAGTAGTGTTTCCAATGCAATTTCTATACCAGATATTGCGCCGGCCTGCAAAATCAGCAGAGCCGGGCAACAAAACCCGGATTCGTTCAGGTTGAAAAGCGCTAGATGGCTGTCATTTAGAGAATATTTTACGCAAACACTCAACACAAAAATAACAGCCTGATTCTAATCCCGACACCCGCATGTAAAGCCTGACACCGGCCGACACGGCGGAACGTTCCGCCCCCCCTGCCCGGCCGCCCTTGCCGCCCCGCCCCGTCCGGTCCCGTCCCCCTAACCGCCGGCCTGTACAACAAACGGCGCCCGCAGGTTGTTTTGCCGCGAGCGCCGTTTCTCCCATGTTGCCGGTGGACGCGCCAGGCGGGCCGTGGGGCCGGCCGGCGCGTCGTGTTGAGTGTCGCCGTTACTGCGTGGTCGCAGCGTCGGTGCGGCTCTTGGGGATGTTCTCCCCGGTCGTCTTGGACTTGCCGCCGCCGCCGAGTTCCGCGGTGTTCGAAATCTTGACATACAGCTGGATGCCCGCAGGCCCCAGGATGACGATAAACATCGACGGGAAGATGAAGAGCACCAGCGGGATCATGATCTTGACCGGCGTCTTCATCGCCTTTTCTTCCGCGCGCTGTTTGCGCTTGATGCGCATGGCCTCCGCCTGAATGCGGATAACGTCGACCAGCGAGCCGCCGAGTCGTCCGATATAGTTAATGGCGGTGATGAACGATTTGAGATCGTCCACATTGGTGCGGTTGGCCAGGTCGGTCAGCGCTTCTTCGCGGCCTTTGCCCAGCTGAATTTCGCGCAGCGTCAGCACAATTTCGTCCGTCAGCGGGCCGGACGTCTTTTCGGCCACGATGCGCAGCGCGCCGTCCATGGCGACGCCGGCTTCCACGGAGATCGAGATCAGATCGAGCGTGAAGGGGAGGGCTTTCTGAATCTCGTGCCGGCGCTTGTTGGCGCGGCCGGCCACGATGCCGATGGGCAGGCGGTAGCCGAGCATGGCGCACAGGCCCACGCCGCCCCACTTCATCATGCCGTTGGTGCCCAGGGAGACGAGGATGACGATCATCGGCAGGCCGATCATCAGCATGTACTGCAGGGCGATGATTTGAGTGGGGGCAACCTTGCCGGCAAGGCCCGCGCCCACAATTTCCTTCTGCGCGGCGGCGATGGAGGCGTCGGGCGTCGGGACGTACTTGGCTATCTTCTCGGCGAAGGGGAGTACGACGCGAACGACGAAGCTTTTGTTCATTTCGTCCGCATCGCGCAGGCCCTGCTTGGTAGCATTGCCCGGGTTTTGCAGGACGCGGATACGACCGCTCAGGTCCCGCTGTTGCGGCGCAAATGCAAATGCGCCCAGCAGGAGAGCGGCGAAGATCAGGGCGATGCCCAGGAATAGCAACATGGGGGTGTTCTCGCGGTTGTGACCGGGTGGCGCCGAGGGGGTTTGACCCACGGGCTAACCGGTCGTGTTGGGGGCTTGGGAGGGAGTGGGGGGTTGGAAGCGAAGGGAAGGTGTCTTGCGCAGCAGAGCCTGGCCGCCTTCGCGCCGCGTCCGGTGTAGCGCGGGGCGACACCGGGCATGGCGAGCGGGTGGGGACTAGACTTCGATGTCGCAAATCTTGTAGATCACGAAGCAGCCCAGGAGCTGCATAAACACCGCGATGCCGATGAGGATCGGGCCGTAGATGTTCTTGCCCATGTTGTTTTCCACAAACTCGGGGTGATCGAGATCCCAAAGCAGGGACATGTAGCGGTAATTAATCAGCGCAACGATGGTGCCGAGGCCGACGGGCAGCATGCCGACGATGGCGCCGGAGAGTTTGCCCTGTGTGGTCAGCACCGCGATCTGGCCGGCGATTTGAATACGCTGGCGGATCATGAAAGCGACCTTCGCCATAATGTCGGCCAGGTTACCGCCGACGTTGCGCTGGATGCTGAAGGCGCTCATGACGATCTTGAGATCTTCGGACGGCACACGTACCAGCATGCGGGCAAAGGCTTCTTCCACGGGCACGCCCAGGTTGGTCTCCTTTAGCAGCTGGCGGAACTCCATGCCGATCGGGTCCGGTGATTCGCGGGAGGCGATGTCGATGCCCTGGAGGAACGTCTGACCGGCGCGCAGGGAGTTGGTAATCAGCACCAGGAACTCCGCCAGCTGGCTGACGAACTTGGCCACGCGCATGGAGCGCTTGATGGCGAGAACAGGGATGTGGATGATGGCTGCGACACCGGCCGCGATGAGCGAGTAGACGAGGTTGCCCTTCCACACCTGCACGGCGATAAAGGCGCCTACAATAAGGCCCACGCGCATCAGGAGAAACTCGCCGACCTTCATGCGGATGTCGCACTGCACCAGGTCCTTCTCCAGCTTCTCCATGTAAGCCTGGCCGGTAAACTGGCTGAAGACTTTCTTATAGTCGACGCCCGGCTTCCTGGTCACCTCCAGCTGGGCTTGCTTTACTTCCGCGGCGGCCTTGGGGTTGAGGGTCTCCAGGCGCTTGGTAACGTCCAGCGACGGCCCCGACATGGCCGAAGCCATGGCAGCACCGGCCAGGATCAGTGCTCCAAAGGTGCAGGCTATAAAGAGATAGATGATTGGATCCATAGGTGCGTGGGGGTTGACTTTTGTGGCGGCGGTGCTGCGAACGGCTTACGGCCCGGGCTGCCGGCCGGGTACCGCAAAAGGTTAGGGTTGGTAAGTGGGGGGAAAGTCAGCGGGGGGGAGGTGAAGCGAAGCGGAGTTTCCTGCGAAATCGACCAGCCCTTTGCCTTTGCGGCGCCTGGCGAGCGCCTGCCCGTCTCCCACGCACCTGCCGGCCCGCAGGGGAGCGGGCGGCGGGCACGAGCGGGGCGGCCGAGGCCTAGGGGTATTGCGGGTTGTTGTGGTGCAGCACGCTCTGGTAAATTTCGACGGGGATGTTCAGCTCCATGCTTTTGAATTTGGCGTGGATCTTGGGGATGATGCCAAGGCCGCGTGTAACGCCGATGAGTTTGCCATCGGGGTTAACGCCGGTCTGCTCGTACTTGAAAATGTCCTGGAGGGTGACCATGGCGCCTTCCATGCCCTGGATCTCCGTAATATAAGTGCATTTACGGCTGCCGTCGTGCAGGCGGCTGATCTGCAGCATGATATGCACGGCGCCCGCAATCTGTTTGCGGATGGCCTCCTGCGGCATGTCCATGCCCGCCATCATGACGAGCGTCTCCAGACGGGAAATCGCGGCGCGGGGATCGTTGGCGTGCGTGGTGGTCATCGATCCGTCGTGGCCGGTGTTCATGGCCTGGATCATGTCCAGCGCCTCACCGCCGCGGCACTCGCCGATAACGATACGGTCCGGGCGCATACGCAGGGAGTTTTTGACCAGCTCGCGGATGGAAATTTCGCCTTTGCCTTCGATGTTCTTCGGCTTCGATTCCAGGCGCACCACGTGCTCCTGCATCAGGCTCAGCTCGGCGGCGTCCTCAATCGTCACAATGCGCTCGCCTTCGCCGATGAACGACGAGAGCGCGTTCAGCATCGTGGTTTTGCCGGAGCCCGTACCGCCGGAGATCACGATGTTGGCCGTAACGTGCACGGCGCCTTTCAGGAACATCGCCATCGACTCGCTAAGCGCCTTGAAGCCGATGAGCTTCTCGATACTGAGCTTGTTTTTGGAGAACTTACGGATGGTGAGGCAGGGGCCGTTCAGGCACAGCGGAGGAATAATGACGTTCACGCGCGAGCCGTCGGGCAGACGACCGTCCGCCAGCGGGCTCGATTCGTCGACGCGGCGGCCGAGCGGGGAGAGAATCTTGTCAATAACGCGGCGGCAGCTCTCCACGTCCACAAACTTGATGGGGCTGAGCGTTACCTTACCCTTTTGCTCGATGTAAATGGTGTCATGGCCGTTGACCATGATTTCCGAGATGGTGTCGTCGCGCAGGCAGTGCTCAAGGGGGCCGAAGCCCACCATCTCGTTGATGACTTCGTCCAGCAGACGCACGCGCAGCTGGCGGCCGATGGAGGCCTTGTCGGCGTTGAGCTTTTCGTCCACGAGCTGCTCGATGCGCGCCTTGAGGGCGTTTTCATTACCGCGCTCCAGCAGCTTTTGGTCCAGCTGGGTAATCAGGAAGGGCAGCAGCGCGCGCTTGAAGGTGGTGATAAACTCCTGCGCCGCATCCGTTTGCTGCGGGGCGGCCTTGGCCGCGGGGGGAGGCGCCGCGTGGGCGCCAGGGGCGGGCGGAATAGAGGCCGCCACGGACTTCATGCCCTGAGTCAGCGACGAAGGGCCGGCACCGGGAGGGCGCGGCGGCACCGTAACCGAACCCGGCAGCGGCGCCCCACCGGGACGCGGAGGCGGAGGCGCACCCGCCCCGGGAGGGCGCGGGGGTACGCCCGGCGCGCCAATGCCAGGGGGCCGCGGAGGGATGCCTCCGGGCGGACGCGCAAAATTGGGGGGAACCGGGATGTTGGCCATGGTGTCGTGGTGGGGGGCGAAGGGTTACGCGGGGAGTTGGAGGGAGCTGTGTCGGTGCCTGTTTACAGCATGGGCGCACGGGCCGCCTGGGCTGCACTGCTGATTTTTTCTGGAGCCGGGGTGAGAATCCGGCGGGGGTTGTCAGAAAAGGGCCGGGGCATGTCGACATCCTGACATCCTGCATCTTACACTCTGGCCCGTTTCCAGGCACAAGGCGCAACATGCGGGCGGGGGGGAAACGGGCTTGCCTGCGAGTGCAAGCCTACACGTTTCCGCTCCGGAGATCAAGACGCGCGATGGGTTGTATTTTGTATCGGATGTTCTGCCACAGCAGAATCTGAGCCATTTTTTACGCATTAACGCGCACAAATGGGTGCAAACGCGTCGTCGCACCATGCGGTCCCTGGCAATCTTTCTTCTCTCTCTTTCCAGCAATCAGTGTTGTCGATCCGGACGATCCTGATCAGGCCCCGGCAGCGTGCTCCTTCACACACCATGGGGTAGCGGTTGCGGCGGTAGTTTCTACCGGCCGAGAAAGCCGCGCGGCTGCGAGGGGCGTGCAGGCGGCGCGCTCGGCGGTTCCTTAAATTTGTTGAAAATGTGCTCTCCCAGCTTGCTCAGCACAACGGAGACGGGGATGTTAGGCTCCATTATGGTAATGGGCGTGGCGGAGTTAACGCTGAGCATGACGTGCGCGGGGTTGCTGGGGATGTAGGCGGTTACGGAGTGCTCCAGCCATTCCTCCACGTTCGCGTCGGGCATGTCCTCGGCGCCAATCTCGCTCTCGTTGACGAGCACCTTGATCTTGTTGATCTCCACCCAGTCCTTAAGGTACCGGATGGCGTTGGCAGTGGCCATAAGCCGGGGGATGTCGCGGGTGGTGACGAGCAGGATGACGTCGCTCATGCTGGCGGCGGCCAGGCAGGGGCCGTTGGCCCATACGCCGGTGTCGATCACCATGTAGCCCGTCACGCTTTTCATCGCGTTCAGCATCGCCAGCGCCACGTTGTAGTCAAACGCGGTCACGTCCATATCCGTGTTGGGGTGGGCGAGGTAGCGGAAGCCGAGGCGCGGGTGGGTGGGCAAAAAGTTCTGCATCATCTCGGAGTCGAGCGTGGCGGCCTCCGCAACGGCGTCCATAATGTGCCGGCGGGGTACGTCGTCGAGAAAGGCCGCAAAGTCCCCCACATTCAGGGAGAAGTCCATCAGCGCCACGCTCTCCGGCGCGCCACCGGCCAGCGCGGCGCGCTGAGCAATGTTAACGGCCAGGTTGGTGGCAATGACCGACTTGCCGACGCCGCTGCGGCCCGACATGACACTGACGGTAAAGCAGTCCCCGTAGACGGTCTCGATAACGTCCGCCTCGCATTTTTTCGAGACGGCATCGAGCACCTTGGCCACCTCGTGCGCGGGCATGGAGCCCTCAAGGGTGTCCAGCAGTTCCATCTGCATCAGGCGGCGGTAGACATTGCCGGCCTCGGTGCCCTCCAGAGCGGGGACGAGGGTGACTTTGCCTTTCACCTTCTGGCGCACCTGGTCGATGAACGAGAAGCCGTCGATGTCGCCCAGGTTAAGGCGCACGATACACATGCGGGGGTGGCCCTTGTGGATCGTTTGCAGATCATAGAGGCCCTTCTTCCCCGTAGTGGCCTCAGAGGCGAGGCTTAGCTCGGGGTTGGCATTGATGGCGGATTTGATCACCGACGCTCTTTCGGGGTCGTCGTGAACGAGAAATACATCAATCATTGCGTGGGCTTGTGCGGCGGGGGAAAAAGTTTAGGGGAACAAAGGGTATGAACAAACGGCAGGGCGCCAGTATCGTGCTTTAGTTGGTATGGTGTCAATGCTCCGCTTGATGAGTTGAGTTACGAACAGGTCACCTGCTCGCGAGGGGTATCGGGATGGATGGGAACGGATAACTCTAAAATGATATTACTTACAACCACGCTTTATGCCACTTAATTGTGCGGCTGGAGGCGGGCACTGTACGTGCTGTCGCTGACAGGTGGGGCGGAAGACAACGAAAGTGCTGTCCCGACCGCCGGCGAGCCCCTCCCCCCAGGGGGTCGCCCGAGGGTGTCGGGCGACCGGGGGAGAGATACTCGCGGGCAAGGAAGCAGCTATCGGGTTGAGACCGGCCAGGCGGTGGGTCCTCGCACCAGAATGCGGGGACACGGGTTACGACGTCAGGTTACTGCCGGGGGACTGTCGCGGGGAGGGCGGGTGGACCGAGGCGGCGCCGGGGGGCGGCGGGCGGTGCGGATGGCGGGCCCTGGTAAGGGGGACGGATCATCCGCGTCCGCTCGCGCGCCGCCCGGTCGGGGGCGCCTTGGTGTCGCCGCCTCGCGCGACGTCTCAGGGGATCGTCTCAGGCGCGTTGGCCGAGAGGGAAGCCTGAGTGGACGAGGGGCGGGCCTTGGGCGCGCTGGCCGCGGGACCGTACTCGGTGTTGATCGTCGGGGAGCCGGCGGGGCGGTCCTCCATCTGGGGGGCCGCATTGTCCTCAACGGGCGGCAGAGGCTTGGGGCGCGCGGGCGCTTCGACCGTCTGCTGCTTCTTCTTGGGGGCCGCTGCCACGGGGGTGGTGGTGGCCGGGGCGGGCTTGGAGGCGGAGCGGCTGGCGATGGCGCGGCCGTTGCCGGTTTCGGGCAGGTCGCTGCTGGGGGCCGGGCGGTCCTTCACCGTGACGGGGGTCTGGTTGATGGCCTTGACGTCGCTCACAGGGCGCATCTCCACCGTGGTGGGCTTATAGGGGATGGCCTTGAGGACAGGCACATCGCCACGCTCACGCAGCACGTCTTCTGTCTCGGGCATCTCCGGGCGGGGGTTGCGCTTGGTATCCATGTCACGCATACGGATGATCTCCGGGGTGAAGACCGCCACCGTCTCGGACTGGGTGCGCTGCGCGCGGGGATTCTCAAAGAGCCAGGAGAACAAGGGGACGTTGCGCAGCCAGGGGATGCCGCGGACGTTCTTGGTAAACGTGTCGCTGAGGATGCCGCCGAGCACTACGGACTGGCCGTCGCGCAGGTGGCTGCGGGTGCCGACCAGGGAGGTGGTCGTCTGAGGGGCGCTGATGCCGGGGGCGACAGACAGGAAGCTGTCGAGCGTGCTGACGTTCGCCTCGACGTTCAGGCCGATCAGGCCGTTCTCGTCCACAAACTTCATGGATTCGTCAAGAATCGGAACTTCGCTGCCCTGGATGAGCGGGCGGATCATGTTGGCGCCCATCACCTTGCCGAGGGTCGGGACACGCTCCTGGTCGTCCTGGGTAAGGATCGACAGGGTGGTGCCGTTCTCCTGGCTGCCGCGCTCGTAGTTTAGCGGGATGATGTAGATGCCGACGCCCACGCTCAGGAAGCTGACTTCCGAGATAGTGGCGCCCGAGGTTGCGATGGCCTGACCGGAGACATAAGGCACCTGTGAACCGGCGAAGAAGTAGCCGACCTGGCCGTTGGTCAGGTTGACGTTGGCTTCCTGGATCACGCGGCCGTAGTTGTTCTGGTCAATCAGGCGCAGCTGGGCCACCGCGTCAATTTGCAGGTTGT
Organism: Verrucomicrobia bacterium LW23; assembly: GCA_003054695.1. Taxonomy (GTDB): domain Bacteria; phylum Verrucomicrobiota; class Verrucomicrobiia; order Methylacidiphilales; family UBA1321; genus LW23. Next base: position 922,223 of record QAZA01000045.1, on the reverse strand, counting down.
ACAGCAGGCTCTCAAAGGCGGAGGAGGCCTTGTTGACAACCTGGGAAGCGGCGTTATCAAACGCGGGGAAGGGGCTGTAGGGGGTGTTCACAGAGTCGCCGCGATCGCGCACATAGGCCTGCTGGCTGTTAAACTGCACGCCGGCACCGATGGAGGGCTGGTCGCCACCCGCGCTGTCGGTCCAGAGGATGCCCGTGTCCTTAAGCTTGCCCTTGTTGATCTGCACGAAGCGGATCTTGAGGCGCAGCTGGATCGGGTCCTTGACCGTCATGAAGGAGACTACCAGGGGGCTGTAGGTGCGGGCCACGCGCAGCGCGCGGGCTTCTTCCAGGTCGTCCTCCAGCTCGCCGTACAAAAAGATCTTCTCCGGAGTCGTGCGCACACGGTTCACGCTGCGGGTGATCGTCTCGTTCTGGCGGGGGCGGTAGTCCTGGATGTTGCCGTCGGCCGGGACGGCGAAGCTCGGGCCGGTCGTGGTGGTCACGTTATCGGCGCGGGTCGTCGACTCGGCGTTGATGACGTCACCCGTGGAGACCGTGGTACGGCTGGTCTCCGTGATGGTGGGGCGGGGGAACTTGACGCGAACCACGAGGCCCTTGATGCGGGCCAGGGAGTGGATCGAGTTGATGATGGCCGCTTCGTCTTCGCTGTACTCGTTGCCGCCCGCTTCCGGGGTGCCCAGGGTCACCTTCACGTCCACATAGGGGGTGTACTTCTTGACGATGCGGGTGGCGTCGTCCAGCTCTTCCTGAGTGGCCACGAAACCGGCCAGGGTGGCCTGATCGCGGGTGAACTCGATGGAGAGGCCTTTGTAGCCCTTCATGGTGAACTCGTTGCGGATGCGCAGAACGTCGGCGCCGCGGTTGTCGAAGGTGCTGACGGCGTACTGATAGATCGTACCATTTTTGGTGATGACCGTAACGGCGGCCTTACCTTCGGCAATCGCCTCCAGCAGCAGCGTGCGGTTGTTGGGCTGGCGCTGACGCACGAAGCGGGTGTTGGAGAAGGAGACTTCGTCAATATCATCGTTGAACGTGAGTCGGGTGGACTCGTTCAGGTTGATATAGATGCGCTGGGCGGCGGGCACCACGGTAATGGCGTACTCCACCGGCACACCGTTCAGTGTCAGCGTCAGCGTGGCCTTGCCCACTTCTTTCGCCTTCACTTCGGTCTGGTCCACCGAGGCACCGGTCGCAGTCACCTGCTTGGGGGCTTCAACGGCTTCCAGGATGCTGGGCACCGCGGTGGGGTTATCCAGCTTGCCCGGGAGGATCTCGCTCTGGGAGACCTCCAGTTCTATCGGCTTGGGGCCTGCGGGCTGAGCGTAGGCCACGGGCGCCGCTAGAAGCAGCACGCCCAAAAGGCCGAGCCCACGCAGGGTGGTTCGTAGGATCGTGGTCATGGTTTAGTATCTCTCTCGGTTGGTCTGTTGGTCTGGCTCTCTCTCTGTCTGCCTGTGCCGCTACATCACACTTCCTTGCCGGGGGGTGTACGTGACGGTGGTACTGTCAGTTTTTTTGGGGAAAAGGGGGCCGGCCCTGCCGGTGCGTTTGCCTATGCGTGTGGGGAGGGGCCGGGGTGCGCAGGCTTTCCACACCACCTCGGCGGTGCGGGCTGCCTCTTGCGTTGCCTCAGCCCGGGCTCTCCCCTCTTGAGTATGGGGGGAGAGTCCGGGCCGCGGGGAGAGGCTGCTGCGCTGGGCTTTCGATTCTTGGCGTCGTGTAATCAGGGAGGGGCGTGGGGCCTGTCCGGCGGAGGGTCCGCGCGATACGTACCTGCCTTGTGTTATGGAGCGTTACGTCTCGGGCGATCGTCGTCTCAGGAGGGTTGCCGGGCAGGCGCCCAGGGGCCGCGCCTGTGGTTACTGGTTGAGACCTTCGCGACCTTCTTCCGCCTTCTTCTTGGTGCGGGCGGCTTCGGCCTTTTCCTTCTCAACTGCAATCGCCTTGTTAATCTCGACCTTCTTGGCAACCTCAGCGGCCGTGCCTTCGGACTTCGTCGCCACCTTTTGCAGGAGGTTCGGGTCCTGGATCACTTCCGTGGTGTAGACACCGTTGTACTTGCCAATGTGGTCGTCGTAGTTGCCGCGCAGGATCATGCGCATTTTGCCGAAGCCTTCGAGCGAGGCCAGAACTTCCGCCTGCTCCGGGGTCACCTCAAAGGTCACCGTCAGCGGGGCGCCGGCGGCGGAGAAAACACCCTGGCTCTCCTCGTTGCGCTGCGCGCCGGGCATGAAGAGAACCTTGACGTTCTGCAGCATGATCTTGGTGCGCATCTGCTTGGACTGGGGCGGATCTTCGTAGGTCAGGATCAGGTCGACCTTGTCGCCGTCGTTGACCCAGCCGCCGGTGGAGTTGACGGCGGGATCATTCCACACCTGCATCGCCATGGCGCGATAGCCGGGGGTGATCACCATCGACATCAGCGGGAGCTTGTCGGAGGCGTTGTTGGTCGTGATCGGCTCACCCATCTCGATGTTCTTGCGGGCAAACTTGCCTTCGATCTCGTTCTCCTTGAGGGAGCTGTTGATCAGATCATCGGGGGTGTCCTTGAACTCGTAGAGCTCAGAGGAGATCTTCTGGCCGGCGGCGATCTTCATGCGGGCGTAGGCAACCTTGCGGGTGCTCACCTTCACGGCCTCGACCTTGGGGGCCTCGACGGTCACCGGGCGGCCGGCCATCTCACGCATCTTGGCTTCAAGAGCGTCAAGCTTGGCCTGGCTGTCGGAGTTAAGTTTGCTGATGTACGACAGGATGAGGAACACGGCGACGACGCCCAATAGGACGGCGCCGAGGATCATTAAGGGAAACGGCTTCTTCTTCAAGGTAGGCTCCTGGACGGTTAGGGGTTAGATTTCACGCTGCCTTCTATAAAAACCTGCTTCATGCGTCAACTTTTATTTTTTGTAAGTGCCACATTTAGGCAAGGTTGCCGGGTTTTTTACAGAACAGTGCGTAAGGTTTACCTGCTCCATAACGCACTTCTTATCACTCGGTTTTGTGTAAAAAGTCAAGTGATTCGCCAAAATTTTTTGGAAATCTCTTGCTTTGTTATACTTCCGTATGTTCTTACATACTGGTTCGTGCATAGACAATCTGTCTTTCCTGCCCTTTTGCATAAGAGCGGTTGCGGGTTCGCTTTTGACAGGGTTCTGGTTCATCCACCAAGATAAACCATTCCCCACCAACACGTTACCCAGTTTCTTCTTCGTCAGCTCTCGCCCGGCGCCACAACGCCGGGTCCGAAATCTGTCCGAAATCACTACATTCGGTTTGTCTTCCACCCCCCGTTGCCGTACAAACAAAGTGTGACCGCCGCAAACAAACCTCTCATCGGTGTCATCGACGACGAACGCAATATCCAGGCCACCCTGCAGTCCATCCTGGAGCGCCGCAACTACCGCGTCGCCGCCGCCTACACCGGCCGCCAGGGGCTGCAACTCATTGCGGATCAACACCCTGCAATCGTGCTGCTGGACCTTGGGCTGCCCGATGGCGAGGGGCTCGATTTTCTCCGGCAAATCCGCACCGCGCACCCGGCGCTGCCGGTCATCGTCGTCACCGCGCACGATTCGCTCAACAACGCTATCGCCTCGATCAAAGTCGGTGCGTTCCATTTCATCAGCAAGCCTTACGCACCCGAGGAGCTGCTCAACCTCATCGCCCAGGCGCTGGAGCAAACGTCGCTGCGCGAGCAGGCGCGCGAGCTGCGCGAGGAGACGGACCGCCTTAAACGCAAGATCAACCATGCGGAGACACGGCCGCAGCCCGTCTTTCGCAGCGCCCGCATGGCGGAGCTGGTGGAGCTGGTGGAGCAGATTGCGCCGAGCGACGCGAATGTCCTCATCGTCGGCGAAAGCGGCGTGGGCAAGGAGGTGTTTGCCAGCCGCCTGCACGAGCTGAGCCTGCGCGCCGGCGGGCCGCTGATCCGCCTGAACTGCGCCGCCTTTCCCCAGCAAATGATTGAGGGCGAGCTGTTTGGCTACAAAAAGGGCGCGTTTACCGGGGCGCTGCAGGACTTCCCCGGCATGCTGAGCGCGGCCGGAGGCGGCACTCTTTTCCTGGACGAAATTGCCGAGATGCCGATTGAGCTGCAAACGCGCTTTCTCCGCGTGCTGCAGGAGCGCGAATTTCGCCCGCTGGGCAGCACGCAGACGCTGAAGGCCGACTTCCGCCTCATCGCCGCCAGCAACCGCAGGCCGGATGAGGCGATACGCAACGGGTTGATGCGCGAGGACTTGTATTATCGACTCAACACCTTTACCCTGCACCTGCCCCCGCTGCGCGAGCGCACGGAGGATATCCCGGAGCTGGCACAGTCCTTTCTGCGCCGCTTTGGCAAAAAGATGGGCAAGGACAATCTGACGATTGCCCCGGAGACCTATGAGTTGCTGCTGCATTATCATTGGCCGGGAAATGTTCGCGAGCTGGAGAATACGATCGAGCGCGCCGTGGTGCTGGAGAAAGGTGGCGTGGTGATGCCCAAAAATCTGCCGCCGGAAATCCTGGCCCGCGCCAGGCAGCAGTGCGCCCCGGGGAGTTTCGCCCTCCCCGCCGCCATGCCGCCGCCACCGGCCCCCGTTGTGCCACAGGGATTTGCCGGCTATGCCACGCTGCATGGAGAGACACCATCCGCCGGAGCCGGCGGCGCCGCGGCAGTGCCCCAGCCGCATCACGGCTATGGCACCCCGTTGCGCGATGTCCCCGCGCCATGGCAACCGCGGCAGGCAGACGATAGCGACCAGGCCTCGCCCTTGCTTCCGCAGCCATCGGCACCAGGAGCCGCCGCGACGACGCCGGCAGCCATCCCCGCCGCCGGCTTTAACCTGGCCGACCGCGAGAAGGCGGCGCTGATCGCCGCGCTGGCCCAGTGCAAGGGCAACAAGAAGAAGGCCGCCGCGCTGCTCGGCATCCATCGGCCAACTCTGTATACTAAGCTCAAAAAATTTGGTATACAAGCTTAACCAATCATCACGTTAAGGGCTTGAGGCGGAAGCAGATACTCATCGGCCGCATGGGACCAGCACGCAACCCGTATCCGCAGAGAGAGCCAGACCGGACCACCCGCAGCGATGGCAACGCCCGGGAAAATCCCGCCAGGAGATTTGGAGTAAAAGAGCGCCCTGACCCGGCCCCCGCGGCGACCAAACCGCAGAAGCCTGAGCGCTCCCTATCAGTCTAAACGCCGCGACCCGCCCTTTATTAGTGCACCCACGAAAAAAAATCAGGGAGTGTTTAACCACGGATAACACGAATGACACGAATAGTGCGGAGGGGAGGAATGGGGGATTGTGAGGGAAGAACTAAAATTTCCTTTTCTCTGTGTCCCCCTTCGCGAACTTTGCGTCCTTCGCGCCCTTTGCGCGAAACATCCATTCGATTGAGCCTCACGAAAGGGGGAAGCGATATCCTGCGCGGTTTTCGCGCAAAGGACGCGAAGGACGCAAAGTTCGCAAAGGGGGGATAGTGTAAACAGGGAGCAGGACCCATTATCAACGGTAGTTAGCCTCTCAGGTTCATCATATCCAACATTTCCCCCATTCCTCCCCTCTGTACTATTCGTGTCATTCGTGGTTAAATAATCTTACTCCCCCTCCCCTGCCCGTCCCCTGAATTGACATCGTGGCGGCATTTGCTCAAACTGTTGATGTGAATCCCCGCGTCACTCTTCGGGACATTGCCGCCGCGGCGGGAATGCATTACAGCACGGTCAGCCTGGCGCTGCGCGATCACCCCCGCATCTCGGCGGCGGTGCGACAGCGCATCAAGGATATCGCGGCGTCGCTGGGGTACGCGCCCGATCCGGTGCTCTCCGCGCTTAACGCGTATCGCAAAACCAAGGTGCCCGTGGCCTACCAGTCCACGCTGGCGTGGCTGGATAATTGGGAGGGGCCGGTGCTGCTGCGCGGGCAGGCCACGTTTAACGAGTATTTTGAGGGGGCCGCCGAGCGCGCCCGCTCCCTGGGCTACGAGCTGGAGGAATTTCGCCTGCGCGAGAAGGGGATGACGCCGGAGCGGGCCAGCAAGATATTGCGCAGCCGCGGCATTAAAGGCGTGCTGCTGGCGCCGCAGCCCAGCTACGGCATGCAGGTGCCGCTGGATTATAACCACTTCTCGGCCATCACCTTTGGCTACAGCCTGCAGCCCCGCGTTTTTCACCTCGTCACCAACCATCAGTTCCACAGCATGGCCATGGCCCTGCGCGAGCTTACGGAACTGGGCTACAAACGCATCGGCCTGTTTTGCCACCAGGATATTGACGATAAGGTGGATAACGCCTACCACACGGCCTTCTGGCATTTTCACCACAAGAACCCCCGCATCCCCAAAGTGCCCGCCTACCTGGTGCAACGCGGCGAGCGCGACAGCACCGCGCTGAAGGAGTGGTACCGCAAGTGCAAGCCGGATGCCATCGTCTCCATCGGCGGCCTGGGCATTATCGACTGGCTGCACGAAATCGGCGTGGAAGTGCCGCGCGACTGCGCCTACGTGCGCCTGAGCGTGGCCCGCGAAGGCGACCCCATCTCCGGCATCTACGAGAACGGCCTGGTTATCGGCCGCACCGCGGTCGACTTCCTGGTAGGCATGGTGCAACGCGGCGAGCGAGGCTTTCCCCACACCCCCATCCGCATCCTGGTAGAAGGCGAGTGGCGCATGGGCACCACCGTGCGCCGGCAGTAGCCGCGGTAGCCCTGGTAGCCCTAAAGCCTCACCGACGCAGGAAGCGAAATCTCCCCCCCCTCCCCCGCCATGGCAACCGCCACCACCACGACCACCACACTGCCCGCCACGGCTTCCACGCTGGATCTTCGCGACGTGCATTTGACTGTGCGCGGGTTTGAGCTGCAGATTCCGCTCTTCTCCAGCGATGCCGAGGTGCTGGGCATTTTCGGGCCGTCGGGCGCGGGCAAAACGTCGCTGCTGGAGATTATCACCGGCCTGCGCACGCCCCGCATGGGCCGGATTATCCTGCGCGGGCAGCCCGTGTTTGATTCCGCGCGCGGCCTCAATCGCCCCTCGCGCACGCGGCGCATTGGCTACGTGCCGCAGGACGGCGCCCTTTTCCCCCACCTTAACGTGCGGGACAACCTGCTTTTCGGCGCCCGGGCACGACGCGGCGCGGCCCGGCTGGGCGACGGCACGGCAGCGCCCCGCGGGGGTGAAGATGGCTCTACCTCCGATATAGGCGAAGAAATTGCCCTGCTGGAACTGGCGCAGATTCTGGAGCTGGACAAACTGATGCGTCGCAACGTGTTGGGTCTCTCCGGCGGCGAGCAGCAACGCGTGGCCCTGGGCCGCGCCCTGCTCTCCGGCGCCCGCATGCTGCTGCTGGACGAACCGCTGGCCAGCCTGGACGACGCAAAGAAAGCCCGCGCCCTGGGCCTGCTTCGCCGCGTGCGCGATCACTTCCGCGTCCCGATCATCTACGTCTCGCACGACCGCGACGAGATGCGCAACTTTGCGGACGAGGTGGCCGTCATCAGCGCCGGCCGCATCACCTCCCACGGCCCGCCCGCCCAGGTGCTGCGCCGCACCCTGCGCGATCTGGCCACAACACCCGGCGGCACCCGGCGAGGCGGCGGCACGGTAAGCGAAGCCGGTGCCTTCAGCGAAACCAGCGCGAGCGCAGGTACCAGCGCCGCCATGCCGGATACCTCCCACGCCGCCGCCGCGGGAGATGCACCGCCCCAGCCCCACCCACCGCAACCTGCGCGCACCTCCGCCGCCGTCCGCCCCTCGGCCGTAGGCATCGGCGCCACAGGCCCCGCCCGCAAGCCGTCCGGCGTCGGCCCCGTCCCGCCGGCCACCCCGCCCGTCGTCCCGGGAGATTCCACACAGGTCCTTCCTCCGCAGGATCTCGCGAAATAGCCCATCCGCGCGGATTCAAGTGCAGGAGCAGTCAGACGCTCCTTCCGACCTTCGTGTCGTTGTGGTAAAATATACCCCGCATTTGTTCCTGTTGCCGGAGATAGTGGGAATGGTTCACCACGAAGGCACAAAGGTCGGAAGGGGGATGCAGCGGAAATGTCGACAGCCTCTAGTGTTTCGGCAAGGATCTATTTTAGTATTAGGGCGGTTCAAGAAGAGATGTTCGCAAGGCTCTGACAACCTCAACGAGGTTGTATAACCTAGCCCAGGGTTCCCCGAGCGAAGCGAGAGAACCCTGGGTGAAGGCGCGAAATCGAACGACCCCAACGCGGGTCGCATCCCTTTGCTACGCAGATGGATACAACCCGCATTGGGGTTGATCTGAAACTACCGCTTACCCAGGGTTCTCTCGCTTCGCTCGGGGAACCCTGGGCTAGGTTACAGAACCTCTTCGAGGTTCTCGGAGATTCCCCGTCCATGCACGTCTGATCCTAAAATAGATACTTGCCGCAACACCAACTAATTCGCACTGTTATTTGTAAAGGGGAACGGATGCCTCCGCCACGTACACTGGCGCCTGTTCCTCCCAGGCCTCTATTCATCCCCAATCCCATCTCCTTTCGTCCCCTCCGTCATTTCGTATGCTTCGTGTGTTTCGTAGTTAAACACTCCCCTTGGTCGCACTGAAAATCCGATTCGAGGTTGCAGAGAATCGCGCTATATTGCAGATCTCTTCCTCCCCCACTTCCCTGCCCTTCCCGGATGGACCTTTATACGCTTATTCCCCTTCTTGTCCTGGCCTACAGCCTGTTCATGTTTGTTACCCTTTGGCGGCGCAGCGGCGGGGACTCGATGGCGACCGGGTGGCTGCTGGTCAGCGGGGGACTCACCGCGTTTGCGGGCGCGCTTATCTGGATGCAGCGGCATGGCGGGGTGGACTCCACATGGGTATGGGTATGCCTGGGTCTTTTCTTCCTGCTGGTGCTGGTGCCGACGCTGCTGCTGCGCATGGCGCTGAGGTTTCAGGAGGACCACTTTTTTACAGCCTCCTGGCTGGCCGCCACGGGGTACCTGATCCTCCATCCTTTTCCCGCCGCCTGGTACCAGTGGCAACTGGCGCGCTTTTTGGCGGTAATGGGCGGCGGCAGTGTGGATCAGGGAGCCGACATGCTGCGCCACAAGCTCGCGACGGGACTGCCGAAGACCCCGCTGGATCTCGCCATTGTGCTGACGCAAATGCGTGTACTGCAGCATTGGGACGACATCGCCCGGCTGATCGAAAGCCTGTCCCCGGAGACGCGCGCCGGCCAGGGCATCGCCTACAACTACCTGCTGGCCCTGGGCGAAGCCGGCCGCACCGCAGAGATGTTTGCCGTCGCCCGCAAGCTGGCGGAAGCCGAGGCGGAAATCCCGCCGGGCGGCGAAGCGACCTACCTGGTGCCCGCGTGCCACGCCGGCCGGCTGGATCTGGTCATCAGCCTCATCAACGGCCCCGTGCCCGGCCTTAACCACCAGGTAAAGGAGCTGTGGCTGGCCCGCACCCTGCAGCGTGCCGGCAAGGCGGCCGAGGCCCAGAAGATTCTGGAGCGCCTGGCCCGCAGTTACAGCCTGCTGGTGCAACAAGGCGCCCGCCTGCGCCTGAGCCACCCCTACACGCCCGACCCGGCCGCCGCCGGCCCCGACGCGCGCTACGTACTGCAGCATGTGGAGGAGCATTTGCGCGACGAAGGCCTGTATATCGAGCCGTCCCGCTACAGCCCAGGCGCCTCCACCGGGGACAGGGCCTCTACCGCGCAGCCCGGAGAAGACACGCGGGACCCGCGCGAAAGCCAGCGCAATGGCGATGGCAGCGGCGACGGCGATACCAAGACCGGCGGCGACCTGGCAGCCACCCAGCGCGCTTTCACGCCCTACGTCACGTGGACGCTGGCGGGCCTGTGCGCCGCTATCTTCTTTATCGACAGCTCGTTACCCGGCTCTCCGCCCACGGAGTTTCAAGTGTGGCTGCGCAGCGTTGTGCGCATGATTGTGCAGCCGCTGGGGGACTACCTGATGTTTTATCAGGCCGGCGTGTATGACTACACGCTGTTGACGGAGGGCCGCGAGTACTGGCGCATCTTCACCCCGTTGTTCCTGCACGCCAACGTGTTGCACATCGGCTTCAACTGCATGGCGTTGCTTTCCATGGGCCCGGATATGGAGTATGTGCTGGGTCGCGGGCGCTTTCTGCTGCTGTACCTGCTTAGCGGCATGGCCGGCACGGCGGCAATGACCTGGTTTATCGCCATGGGCTGGATGGAGCCGCTGCGCATGCTGGGCGCCAGCGGCTGCATCATGGGCATTGTGGGCGCCACGGCCTGGGTGCTGCTGCATCGCACCGTGTGGGAGGGCCACGCCATGTCCCGCGAGGGGCTGATCCAGATCGTTATGTTGCTGGCGCTGCAAACGTTCATGGATCTCAACAACCCGCAGGTGAGCTTTACCGCCCACTCCGTGGGCGCCATCACCGGCTTTATCCTGGCCATCCCCCTGTACTGGAGCACCGGCCGCGCCGCCGAACGCATGGAACGCGCCGCCCGCCGCGCTGCGGAAAAGGCGCAGCGCAAAGCCGCGGCGGCCAATTCGCCCGCAACCGGGGGTGGCTAGGCAACGCACATGCGGGGTGCTTACCCCACGGTACGGCGCGAGCGCCAGCCGAGCATTCCGGCGAAGAATTCCACCATGGCGGTGGCATTCTCCCAGCGGCGGATGAGGATGTCCGCGATGAAGAGCAGCAGGAGGAGGCGGACGAGCCAGGGCGTCAAGTCCACATAGCTGCCGCGGGCCAGGCCCTGGAGGGGTATGGGGTCGCCTTCCTTCAACACGGTGCCGCCGCTGATGCGGGCGGCGCTTTCCAGCAACGGGAGGTTAACGCGGCCGCCGGCGGTTTCGCCGCTGATGTTGCGGACTAACCCTGCGCTGACCATGTCTGCGCCACTGCGCGCGCGGATGATGTAGACGCCGGCGTCTTTCAAATTAAAGTCCGACTGATAACGCCCGGGCGCTGTCTGCGAGAGGGTGAGCCTGGCGAAGGGCTGCAGGGCGCCGCCCAGCGCCGTGGCCGGCACAAAATACACGTCCGCGTCCACCTGTGCGGCGTTGCGGAACTCGGTAGCGTCGCGCAGCAAATCGACCACCACGCGCGCCTCCTCGCCGCGCTGTTCAATCTGCAAATCCATAAACTGGCCGGAGGGTTCGCGGGCCATCTCGCGCAGCACCTGGGCCCAGAAGGGGGAGTAGCCGCTCCAGCCGGTGATCCACAGGCTGGCCCAGCGGCTTTTGCAGTCCGACGTAAACGCGGTGACTTTGCCCAGGCCAAAGCGCCAGGTGGCCAGCAGCGGCTCGCCGGTATCGGTGACGAGGGGCACCTGCGCGGTGGCTTTGCGGTTGGTTTTGACGTAGCCGAGCAGTTGCGGGGTCTTCGCGGCATCCCAGTTTTTCAGCATCGGGTGGCGCTCCATCTGTTTAGGTGCAAAGGCTTCCTCGCGAATAAGCTTGCCCAGGTGCACCATGGCGTCCTGCGTAAAGATGCGCGGGAGCATGCTGGCCTCGCTGGCGTAGTAGAAGCTGCCGCCGCCGCTGGCCGCGATGGCCTGGAGCAGGCGCAAGTCTGCATCGCCCCCCACGCCAACGGCGCTGACGGTGACGCCTTTGCTTTTGAGGTCGGCCGCCAGCGCCTCGTAGCCGGTGCCGCTGGTCTGGCCGTCGGTCAGCACAATCATGTGCTTGATGCGCGCCTTGACGCCCTCCAGCCCGGCGCGGCCGGCCACCATGCCGGGGTAGATGTTGGTGCCGCCGCCGGGGCTGATGGTCGAGATCATCGACGCGATGCCGGCCACGGAGGTGACCTGCTGCATGTCCACAATCCACGTGGCGTTACTGTCAAACGCGACGACGCCCACGTAATCCTTTTGCGAAAGCAGCTCCACCGTGGCGATGGCGGCCGATTTGCAGATCTCGATCTTGTCGCCGGCCATGGAGCCGGAGCGGTCCATCACAAAGCACAGCGCCACGCTTTGCTGCTCCTCCTCGTTGGGGGACTTCATCTTGACGGGCAGGATATCTTCAATCGGCGTGCGGTAGTAGCCGCCGGCGCCGAAGCTGTTTTTGCCGCCGATCATCAGGAAGCCGCCGCCCAGCTGCTCCACATAGTCGCGCATCAGGGCCATCGCCTGGTCGCTAAACTGCTGGGCGGGCACGTCGGAGATAATGATGCCGTCGTAACCGGCCAGCTCCTGCAGGCTTTGCGGCATAGCGGCGGCGGAGCGCGTTTGCAGCTGAATGCCTTCCTTCGCCATGGCTTCGCTCAGATAATGCGCCTCGCCGGGCTCGCCTTCCAGGTACAGCAGCAGCGGGCGGCCGGCGACGTCGACGAGCGCCAGGCCCTCGTTATTGTCGGCGATCGAGTCGCCCTGGATGCCCTCCACACGCACGCGGTAGGAGTAGAGATTGCGCTGGCGCGGCGTGCGCTGAAACTGCATGGTGACAGGCTTGCCGGCCTCGATGGTGACGGGGCGCGACTCCACCTCGATGCCGTTCTCAAACAGCCGCACAGTGCCCTTGCCGCTGATGGTGCCCTCGATATGCGCGGCCAGCTCCACGGAGGCGCCCTCGTTAACACGCGCGCGGGTGGGCGTCAGGGCATCCACGCGGATGTCGGGCCGCACCTCGCCCGCCACCGGTACGGTGTGGATAACAGTGCCGCCCAGGGAGGCATTGCGCGAGGAGGACTCGAGGTCGCCGCGCGTCTGCACACCGTCAGTCACCAGCACCATGGTGCGGCTGTGGCCGCTGGGGAAGAGGCCCGAGGCCAGGGCCACGGCGCCGGAGAGATCGGTCTGGGAGCCATCGGCGGATTGAAGCTTTTCCAGCTCCTCGGCGGACGGCACAGCACGGTCGTCGGAAGGGGCGCGCTCCACATGGGTGCGGCCGCCGGCGGAGACGTAGCCGACCTTGACGCCGCCGGGCAGGCGATCCGCAAGCTGCTGCACGCGAGCACGTTGCGCTTCAATACCCTTCTTGCCCTGGCTCTCGGAGTGATCGAGCACAAAAATAACCGCCGCCGCACTGCTGGCAGTGCGCACCGCCGGCCCCGCCAGGGCGAGAAGACCAAGAGCCACCAGTACGGCGCGCACATAGAGAAGCAGCCGCCGGCGCTCCGTCGGCATAGGGTGCGTGGAACCGCTGTCGATCCAGAACAACAGCGCCACCGCAGGCGGGATGAGGAGCAGGATGTAGGGGTTGGCCCAGTCCATGATGGGGGGAGATCTCACTCGGACACCGACGCATGCATCGCGAGCGAGAAGCGCCTGAGCGCGCGCCAGCCCTGCAAAGAAAGGTCTAAGCCACACTATGACAGCAAAATGCACACGCGTCCAGCGGCGCCGTGCGGAAGAATTCAGGCCCCTGCTTAGAGGCTTATATCCCCCTTAGAGCGAGACATCTGTGAAGCCGTACTGCAATACGGAGGAGAATGTCTCGCGCTAGGGGGATGTAAGCCTCTAAGCGGGGGATAAAGGGGGAGGAGGCCAAATATCGACAGACTCTTCCCAGGGCTTACGCCCTGGGCTTCAGGCTTTCGCGCCTGTGGCGCTTCAGAGGTAGTCGTGTATACACGCGTATTGAAACCGCGCTAGCGCTCCATCTCGGGTGGGCGAAGCTCGCGGACTTGCTGGGCTAGCCAGCTGAGCCAGACGGGGTGGGTGTCGAGCAGGACGCACAGTTCCTGGCGTTCTTGCTCGGGCAGCTCGCCGCGGGCAAAGCGGCGGAGGCTGTTGGCGATCTCCACCGGGGGCTCAAGCTCCGGTACTTCGTTGGACGGGCGCAGGGGCGGGTCCAGCTGCAGAAAAGGGGCGGCCAGGTCCGGGGAGCGCTGGCAGGCTTCGAGGAACTCGACCAGGATTTGGTAGGGATTCGCCATGGTGAGAGGAAAGTCGCGGGGTAAAAAGGGAGGGGGAAAGGAGGAAAGGGAGGGAGAGAAGGGTGCCCGGGGCTGTGTCTGGTTGAGCTGCTTTAGGCTGCTTAGGCTGCATTAGCCTGGGCTTTGGGTGCGCGATACACAGTGTAGCGGCTCTGTGTCGCGGTGTGGTGTTATTGTGTGCTTCTTCCGTATCTTCATGTAAATCGACCGAATTTCGTGCGAAATAAGCTTTTTGTGGCGCTTCCGCCTGTTTCGCTCCGCTCCGCCTCCAGCATCAAAATCTGCCTCACCGCTCACCTAACTTACTGAAGGGGAGACACTTATGTCGCCAAAACCGGAGCTGCGGAGCTCAACCTTTGCGTCCGGGCTTTTTCGATTGAGACGAGGGAGGAACCGCACCTTGCAGGAGAAGTTCCATCGTGCCGTCGCATAAATCGAGAAGATCGGCCAGGGTGAATTCCAGGGATGGATCGGCTTTGCGGATGGTGCTGAGCGCCCGCTCCTCAATGCCGCTTAGCGCGCCGGTGAGGAAGCGGCTGATTTTGGATTCGTGCCAGCCCCACATCTGGGCCACCTCGCGCTGGGAGAGGTTTTCGATATAGACCAGGCGCAGCATCACACGCTCCTCGGGCGTCGCGCCCTTGATGGCGTCGTGCACCGCGCGGTGCAGCAGGCCGGCCAGCTCCTTGTCGGGGGAGGTATTGGCGGGGCCGGGCAGTTTGTCGAAGGGCGTTGCGGCCTCTTCTTCCTCGTCGTCGCCCACGCCGGAGCGCAGCTCGCCCTGAAAGCGGGCGCGGCGCTTGAGATCCACCAGGCGGTGCGTGGCCACGGTGATGAGCCACACTTTGATGGAGCAGCGGCCGTGATAGCGGGTCAGCAGCGGCTCGCCCCCGTTTTTGCCGGCCAGCAGGTCGCCCCACAGGTCCCAGAGAAGGTCCTCGGCCTCGGTAAACGTGGCGCCGCGGCGCAGCAGCACACTGCGGAGGTTGACGTGATACGTATCCCTAAGTGCCTGTACGGCAGAAGGTTCCTGATTGAGACACGCCTGTGCCAGGGCGATGTCGTCATCATGGTTTGCAGCGCGGGTAACCATACGCCCGCCTTATACCATGGCGGGCTGGCCTTAACAACACATACGGGGGCAAAAGGGGATTATTTTAACCACGGCGCACAAGAAGCGCACGAAGAGGGTCGGGGAGTTTAGCGACGGAAAGCAGGCGAAGGGAGGGAGCCAGAAACGGGGAAGGGGAGAAAAGGGATGCAGTATCCCGTTCCGCCCCTTTGTGTCTTCGTGTCTTTGTGGTTAAACAATCCCCTGCCCCCCCTCTCCGCAGATGGGCAGAGGGGGAATTTTTACCACAAACACACGAAGGCGCAAAGGGGCGGAGGGGAGACGGTGGATTGAAATCTAATGAATCAATCTTGGCGCCTGGCCAAACGCAACGGTTTGCTGTTTGGCAAGATAATCCCCGTTTCTGGCTCCCCCCTTCGCCTGCTTTCCGTGGTTAAACACTCCTCTTCCCTTCCTACGCATCTCCCAGCAGTTCCAGCTCTTTGCGTACGGCTTCCACCAGCGGGGCGATGGTGGTTTCGCTGAAGTCGAAGCGGATGTTGCTGGCGGCAAACAGCTCGGGCAGGGGGCGGCTGCCGCCCAGGCGCAGGCCGTTGAGGTAGGAGTTGAGGGCCTGGCTCACGTCCTTCTGGCTTTGCGTCCAGATTTGCAGGGCGCCGAGCTGGGCGATGCCGTACTCCACATAATAGAAGGGGATCTCGAAGATGTGCAGCTGGCGGTGCCACATGGCGGCGCGCGCGGCTTCCCATCCGCCCCAGTCTTCAATGCCGCCAAAGCGATCCATCAGCGCCAGCCAGGTGGCTTCGCGCTCGGCCAGGGTGTGGCCGGGGTGCGTGTACAGCCAATGCTGAAAGGCGTCGACGGTGGCCATCCAGGGGAAGAACTTGATGATGCCCTCCAGGTGCTCGCGGCGGGCGCGGCGGGCGTCTTCCTCGGGGTAAAACTCGTCCCAGTGCGGGGCGGTCAGCAGCTCCATGCTCATGCTGGCCACTTCGCAAAACTCGATGGGCGCGCTGCGATAGGCCACCAGGTCGTGGTGGCGGGAGGCGACGGCGTGGAAGGCGTGGCCGGCCTCGTGCACCATCGTCTCGATGTCGCGGTGCAGGCCCACGGCGTTCATAAAGATGAAGGGGACGCGGGCCTCCTGCAGCGTGCTTTGGTAGCCGCCGGGGGCTTTGCCTTTGCGGTTGTCCAGGTCCACCAGTTCGCGGGTGCGCAGCAGCTCAAAGTAGCTGCCCAGGCGGGCGTCCAGCCTGGTAAAGATGGCCTGGCTTTTGGTGAGGAGCTCGTCGCTCTTCTCAAACGGCCGCAACGGTTTGCGTCCGTCGGGATCGACCGCGAGGTCCCACGGGCGCAGGGGCTCGACGGCGAGGCGGGCCTGGCGCTTGCGCTGTAGCTCGCGAGCCAGGGGCACAAAGTATTTCTCGATGGAATCCTGAAAGCGAACGCAGTCGGCAGGCGTGTAGTCAAAGCGCTCGTACATCGCAAAGGCGTACTCGCGGAAGTCGGTGAAATCAGCGGCTTTGGCGATTTCGGCGCGCAGGTCCAGCAGCTTCTGGAAGATCTCGTCGAGCTTCGCGCGGTCCTCCAGGCGGCGCGCGGCGACGAGCTTCCAGGCTTCCTCACGGCGGGCGCGGTCGGTTTCCTCCTGCACGCGGGCCATTTGCATCAGCGTGCGCTCCTCGCCTTCCCACTGCACGGTCATGGCGCCGATGATCTTCTGGTACTGCTGGGAGAGGCGGGCCTGCTCGGTTTCGCGCGCGACGTTCTCCGGGCGGTAGAGGCGCACGTGCATCTGGATGGAGCGGCGGTAGACTTCGTACTCGGCGGGCAGCTCGGCCAGGAAGGGGCCGTCGACGAGGAGTTTGCTCAGTTCGAAGTGGCGCGGCTTGAGCCACGGATCAACGACCTCCACAATGTGGAGGAACGCTTTTTCGCGCGCTTCGTCGTCGGTCTGGCACGTCATGCGGATGTAAGCCAGGGCGCTGCTCTCGCCGAGGGCGGCGGAGAGCTCGCTGTAATCGCGCAGCCACACTTCCAGTTCCGGCACGCACACCATCTTTTCCAGCCGCTCTTTCAGCTCGTCGAATAGCGGTGCAAGTTGTTCAGTATCTGTAAGATCGATAGCTGCGGGGACAAACTGCCGTGGCTGGTAGGGGGCGATATTCATGGGCTGAAAATCTAAGCTTAGCTGTGCAGAGGGGATGATTTCCTCGTTGCGACGCGTCTCAACAAAAACGCGATCGCAATCAATCCGAGGAATGTATCGCGAACAGGCGCGTTGCGAAACTGAAAATTCGCCGAGGAAAGAAGAGAGCCCGCAAGGGCCCCATCCACTCCCCCTCTATCCCCACTTAGCGGCTTTGTCCCCCTTCGTGCGAAATAGTCCCCTCTGATGCTCTGAGGGAATAGTTTCGCACGAAGGGGGACAAAGCCGCTAAGTGGGGATAGAGGGGGGAGGGAGATAGGCCGCGACCGGCTACATTACCGTAAAGTATCCGCCAATCCCGGATCACTTTCTCCCCGGCCCCGTTTCGGGCTCCCGATTCGCTCCCTTTCCGTGGTATAACTCCCCGGCCGCCCTTCACCTTTCTCTTACCTGGCGCTGGCCTGGCGATTCGCGCCCTGCCCCTGCGCCGTATTGGTGGGGTTGGTGCCGATATCCATGATGACGACGCCGTCGATGATGCCGCAGTCCGCCTTGGTGATGCGCGGGTAGCGGTCGTCCAGCTTGAAGAAGCCGCGGGCCATGCAGCGGCCGCGGACGTCGCCGCCGGTAAGGGTGCCGTCGGCCAGGGGGGTGACGATGGTGCGGTGCTCGCGGCCGCCGTTGCGGGGATAGGGATCGTGCAGGACGACAAGAACATCGCCCTCGCTCGTCAAGGTGGCCTCTTTAAGGCTGACCCAGTGGCCGCCGACGCGCTGGTAAATGCTGGTGCCTTCAATGCGCTTGTACCAGCCGATGTTGACCATCACCGCCTCGCGGCCGCTGGAGCGCATGTTCCACAGCTGCGGGCGCATCCCTTCGGAGAAGCGGCCGGGCACCTCGCGGCAGCCCAGGTAGCTGATGCGCGCCATCGGAGAGAATTTCTCGCGCAGGTAGCGCTCCAGGCCGTCCAGCAGCTGCGCCGGGGTGGTGCCCTGCACGGGGTCGGTGTTCATGCAGGCGCCCAGCTCGCGCATGGCGGCCAGCCACGTGGTGTCGTTGCGCAGCGGCGCCGTCTGCCCCAGCCAGCCCAGCGCGTTGACGGCGGCGGCGGGCCCGCAGTACATCTGCCCGCCGTTGGGCAGGCTCTCGTGCCGCTGAGAGAAAAGGGTGGCGCGCCCATAGCCGCGGGGGCTGGAGGGCAGCGGCTGCAGCGCGGGCGTGGGCTCGCCAATCTCCTGCCGGCCGGGGGTGTTGAGGGAGGCAACGCGAACCGTGCCGTCCTGGCGCGGGGAGGTTACGGCGGCGGTGCCGGCACGCAGGCCGGGCTCCACACGCCCGGCGTCGGGCATCGCGCGCTGCTCCACAGCGCCGGCAGGCTGCTCGGCCCGGGCCGTCGCTGGGGCGGCGGCAAGGGCAAAGCCCAGGCTCAGCGTCAGGGCGGCGTAAGAGACGGTGAGGCCACGCGCGGCCATCCACGCACCCCGGGCCCGGGCGCACAGAGCCGGAGCCAGGGCGCCGGGTGTTGCGATAGGGGTAAGGAAGGTGGCTGCCATGGTGTGCGTGCGTTGCGGATGCGAAGCGGAAAGGCGTGGCGCGGCGAGTGCGGGACCTGACCCGCGGGCGCTGATCCGGAGGGATACTGCGCCGCCGTTGCGGAACCTTCCTGCAGCAATTTCGGAACGTCCGCAACA
Organism: Verrucomicrobia bacterium LW23; assembly: GCA_003054695.1. GTDB lineage: Bacteria > Verrucomicrobiota > Verrucomicrobiia > Methylacidiphilales > UBA1321 > LW23. Next base: position 903,484 of record QAZA01000045.1, on the reverse strand, counting down.
CGAAAATTTCGTTCAAAATATTGATACATAGGTATTTACTTTGACAACGCGCTGAAAAACAAAAGCTTTGCCGCTAATTACACGCACCAACGCGTAATATCTTATTTTTAATGCACAACCGTTTCAGCCCCAGTTTGTTCAGCACATGTATATCGCAAACGCAATAAAAACAAAAAATGTCGCGTCACGGGCCCGGGCAGCGCGGTCTGAGTGACAGAATCACCCCCAGGTTTGAGAATCGCTCCGTGCTTCCATCGCATCTGGAGCAGTACTGTGCGAGGAACATGCAGCCCTGTCGGCGCTCCTCGAAGTTCAATGAGTTAGAGCAAGGCCTGCTCTGAAGCGTTCTCCGGTGTCTACAACTTGCTTTCGGAACTGCTGCCGCCGCACGCAGAGATCTCCGCTACGACTTCAGCCGGAAGTAAGCCAGCTCGTCTTCCAGGAGCTTGCTGGCCTCCTTGAGGCGGGTGCTGGCCTGGCGAAACTCGCGCAGCGACTCCAGGCTGAGCGTGGCGTTGCTTTTCAGCTGCTGCATCGCCTCGGAGATCTGCCGGTTTTGCTGGCTGTGCGTCTGCATGTCGGCGCGCACGCGGTCAAACTTCGGCAGGAGGCTCTCCACCTGCTCGAGGATCTGCGTCAGGCTTTGCGCAATCGTCTCCGTTTGCGTGGTGCTGCTGCGTACGGAGAGGCAGAACTTGTCCATCTCCATCACGCCGGCGGTGATGGAGCTGTCCATCTGGCGGATGGTGGTGCGGATCTCCTGCGCGGCGGTGGCGGTGCGGTCGGCCAGCTTGCGGATCTCCGCGGCAACGACGGCAAAGCCCAGGCCATACTCGCCGGCCTTCTCGGCCTCAATGGCGGCGTTGAGCGACAGCAGGTTGGTTTGCTCCGCCACCTTGCTCATTACATCCACCACGCGCGTAATGTCTTCCGCACGCTTGCTGATGACCGTGAGGCGCGACGAAATGATGCCGCTGGCCGCCTGCAACTGCTGCATGCTGCCGATGATTTCGAGCAGCCCGGTGCGGCCTTCGCGCGCAAGCTCCTTGGTGCTATGGCCGCTTTTGGCGATGGAATCCATCGTAAAGACGAGCTTGAGCACGGTGGCGTCAATCTCCACCACCGAGGCGGAAATCTCCGTGGCGGAGGTGTTGACCGAATGCGTCACCTCCTCCTGCTTGGCGCAAGCCACATCGATATTGCCGGAAGCCATAATGACCTGGCGCGTAGAGCTTTGCACCAGGCCGATAAGGCGCCGCAGCGTCAGCACCATCTCGCGCACCTCGCGCAAAAGCGCGCCCGTCTCGTCGCTGCCGGTGGCGACAACCTCAAAGTCCAGGTCGCCCCGCGCCACGCGGGCGGTCGCATCGGAGGCGGCCGTAACGCGCTGGGTAACCGTGCCGGAGAAAACCAGGGCGCCAATGATAATCACCACGCTGGCCACCGCCGTGTAGGCGATGAAAATATGCACAATGCGGCGCAGCGGCGCGTAGTACTTGGTGTAGGGTATCTGCATCACCAGCAGCCAGTTCCCGTTGGGGATACGGGCTGCCAGGCGCAGGCTGTCATCATTATCCTGCCGCTTGATCTGCATGGCCGCGCCCGTGTCGTTCATCACCATGCGCAGATCCTCGCCCTGCGGCATTTGCTCGATAAGGCGGCCGCGATTCTCCGGCGTCTGCGTGTCCGCAATCACGCGCCCTGCCGCGCTGATGAGCGTGTAGCTGGCGCCAAAAAGCTGCCCCTCCTCCCTAAGCACCGCGTCAAAGTCCGTGGAAGCGCGCTCGATGCCGGCCACGCCCATAAACTTGCCGTCCAGCATAATGGGCTGGCCGAAAGGGATGATGAGGGTGTTGCGCTCCTGCGTGTCGCTGCGCAGCACGGGCTCGCCCACAATGCCGCCGCCCGGCGGCGGGCTCTGGCCCGGCCGGTTCACCACGCTGCTTACCAGCGCGGAGTCCACGCCGGTAAACTCCGGCAGGCCGCTAAAGCGGTTGCGCAGGCCGCGGTACACGTGCAGGGAGTCGGGATTCTCCAGGGCTGCCACCACAGGGGGGCCCGAGCTCTGGAAATCCGCACCGCGCAGGATGTGGGGCGCGTACCGGGCGTTCTCCGTAAGGCCCTGCGTGTTGCCGCGGCTGAGGAGTGTGTAGTTGGTGGTGATGTCCGCGCCGGGGGGCTCGTACGCAATAAACACGCCGCGCGCCCAGGGGGCGCTGACGAGCGACGCCTGGAGCAGCCGTACGGTCATCTCCGGCTTGCGAAAGCTGCCAAACTCCTCCGCCACCGCCATGCCGCGCGCGTCGGCCAGCGCCTCGGCGTTCAGGCGATCCACCACGCGCCAGGCGGCGCTCAGCTCCCGCATGCTCGATTCGCGCGCCAGCTCCTCCACATGGCTGCTGACAAACCACGGGATAAAGGCCACCGCCAGCACCAGCGCCGCGATAGGCAGCAGCACGCCAAAAAAGAAGATCTTGTGGCGCAGCGATGCCTTAAACAGATATTTGGTAGCAAAGTTGATGGCCATGCTCAGGCGGGGCGGGGAGAGGAAAGGGAACCGCATCGCACCCGGCGCAGGCATCGCATCGCGCCCCGCCAGACGCACCCTCACCCTACAACGCCGCGCCAGAAACGCCAGCCTGCTTTGCGCCGCCGGGCGAAAAGGGGCGCGAGCGAAAGCAGTGCGACGGAGGATTTAACCACGGAGCACACGAAGCACACGGAATCTGCGGAGGGGAAGAAGGGTAACAGGCAAGGGAGAATGTCCACATTGCGGTGGGAGCGAATGTTTTGTATTCGAGAATCTCGGAAGGTGAAGGCATCAATTTCGACAGGATTCCCACCCCTTTTTCGTCTGCTCCGTAGATTCCGTGTGCTTCGTGTGCTCCGTGGTTAACCCATCCCCTTGTTGTGGGAGTAAGGAGGGGTCCAGCCACCTGCTTTAAGGTTATAGTTCAGGCGAAATTGATGGATACATTTGATTCAATCCAACCGCGAGCCGCATTTTCCAGCTTTCTCCCTTTGACCTGCCGCACAGTTTCGCGGATAATGCGACGGCGTTACTCTGCCGGCCAAAGCTTAAGGCGCCGACAAGCCTCTCCCCTCTCCCCACCCGAATTACCACAAATGGCCACGCAGCCTACTCAGCAGCACCCGCAAGGGCACGCGCCGGATGTCTCCCTCGTCGTCCGCAGGTTGCGCCCCCCCACCTTCTCCATCGCGGTGGCTCTGATCGTGGGCGTGGTGCTGGTGCAGGTCGCGGCGATCGGCTCCATCTTCTGGCTGCGCGCCGCCACCGCCAACGCCCAGGCCGTGGCCAAAGCGCTGGAGAACGAGCCGGACCGCGCGCTGACGCCGCCCAAAAATGACTTTGTGGTGCCGGACGCCACCCCCAACGCCGGACAGCAGCCCCCGGCCACCGCGTCTCACCAGCCCGGCGCACCTGCCGACCCGGCGCATCAACCCGCGGCGCAGTCCTACGAGCACACCGGCCCCGGCCAGACACCGGCCTCTGCCCCCCCGCCCTCAGTGCTGACGCCGCCCGAGGACACCATCCTGACCACCGCCAACGAGCCCGGTGTCGAGCCCCCGCGCGCCGCGCCCAGCGACAGCGTGCCCGTGATGCATAACCAGGGCGGGCTGATGAACGACGCCACCGCCGAGGTGCGCCGCCGCATCCACACCATCAACGCCGAAGGCCTGCGGCTGAAGGAGTTAGGCGACGTGGACGGCGCCGAACGCAACTTCCACGAGGCCCTGGCGCTGGATCAGCGCGACCCCAACACGCTCCTCAAACTCGCCACCCTGTACACCGAAAACAACCGCAAGGAAGACGCGAAGGTGTACTGGCAAAAGCTCATTGACCTGGGCTCCTCCATCGGCGCGCCCTACCTGGCGGCCAAGGAGCAGCTGGCGCTGCTGGTGCCCACGGAGCAGAAGATTTCCATCGAAAGCACGCTTCAAAAGCGTCTCTTTATCGATAAAGTGGAGCGCGCAGGAGGAAATCCCACCCGCCCCAACAATGAGTTCTCCATGCGCATCGTAATCGGCGCCGGCGAGCTCGAGACGATTGATGCGGGCCAGGTCGGCATCAAGCTGTTCTTCTACGACAAACTGCCGGACGGCCGCATCGCCCCCACGGCGGCGCAGATCAAGCCGATGTTCGAGAATCCCCAGCCCACCTGGAAGTCCGGCAACCGCGAGACGCTGAAAGTCAACTTCAGCCTCAACACGCCCGACGGCCGCGAGTACTACGGCTACGTCCTGCGCATCAACTACGAGGGCCGCCTGCAAGACGAACGCATCGAACCTGCCCCCCTGGCCGAACTCGTCCCCCCCGCCCCCACCCCCCAGGGCCAGCCCACCGCCACGCCGCCCGCGGCGCCGGCGAACTAAAGGCTGTACGTTCGTCGCGGGCCAGAAGGGCGTTTGCCGGAGGCGGCAGAGCGCTTATCGCGGGGAGAACAGGTCGTAGCTGGAGGAGTGCAGGAGGGTGCCGGCTGGGGTGGGGTGGGCTGCGGGGGCGTAGTAGATGCCGGACTGGTAGGAGGGGAGTGAGTTATGGAGGTAGTAGCGTTCGTCTTCGTTATTACGGCCACGGGTGGCGTCAAGCTGGGATACAAGGGCGGGGTCTACGATGATGGTGGGGTCGAGGATGGCAGGCAGGGGGGGCGGAACGGGTCCTATGGTGAAGAAAATGCCGCCGACAATGGTGGTAATGTAGTTGCCGCCGGCGGTGAGGCTGCCGGGGAGCAGCGCGTAGTCTCCGCTCGACTCACCGGGGACGCGGGAGAGGCTGCCGGACAGGCTGTCGGCGAAGACGAGGTTGCCGGTGGTGATGCTGTACGTGAAGGCGGGATCGGATTCGCCAAAGGCTTTGCCCTGGCCTGACGTGGGGGTGATGGTAATTGGGCGGGGCGTGATGGCGAAAGATACCGGCAATGGGTCCAGCGTTACCGTGTAATTGGGGCCCGCCTGCAGGCTACCCAGCAGGATGTTGTACAGGCCGACATTTTGTCCCGCGACGCGTGCCAGGCTGCCGGTGAAGGTATCGCCGGAGACGAGCGTGCCGCTTGTGATGCTGTAGGTGTACGAGGTCGGATCGGCGTTGCCGTATACTTTCGCCTGGCCCGAATCCGGCGTGATGGTGAGGGCTCGTGGTGTTATGCTGAAGAAAACGGCGGACGGATCGAGTGTGAGCTCGTAGTTGGGATTGCCCAGCGTGCCGAGCAGGATCTGGTACGATCCGACGTTGATGCCGGCCTGTCGCTCCAGCGCGCCGGTCAGGTCGCCGGGAGCCACCAGGGTGCCGCTTGTAATCGTGTAGGCGGTGCCGAGAGTGGCCGGATCTGCTTCGCCGTATACTTTGCTCTGGCCGGAGTCCGGAGTGATCGTGAGCGGTCGTTTGGTGATTTCGAAGAAGACAGGCGTGGAATCGAGCACAACGTCGTAGTTGGAAGCACGCCCGGGATTGGAAATGCCGACTGAGCCCAGGAATATCTGGTAATAGCCGGCATTGTCGCCCGTATCGCGTACCAGCAGGCCGCTCAGGCTGTCGGCGCTGACGAGATTGCCGCTGGTAATGGTGTAGTTGGTACCCAGCGTGCCTGGGTCGGCCTCGCCATATACTTTGGACTGGCCGGACGTTGGGGTGATGACGAGCGTCATTTTGCTGTTGGTCAGCGCAAATATCTGGGAGGGATCGGCCTGCACGACCACGTTGTACGAGCCGGCTGTGTCGTTGGCGGTCAGCGAAAAGCTGGCCTGGTTGGAGGCTCCAATGGTTTGGGTAAGCGTGCCGGTGGCGCTTGCTCCACCCCCGGGAACGGTGAGCGTGACCAGGCCGCCGGTCAGATCGGTCAGCAGGGTATCCAGGGCCGTGACGCTGACGACCAGTGGCGCGGCAAAAGCGTTGGTGATGACGGCGGACTGTCCGCCGCCGCTCAAGGCCGTGTAGGTGAAGCCGCGCGATTCATAGGCGCCGATATCCACGTTGCCCACGCGCGTCTGGCCGCGCTGATCCGTTGCGGGTGCTCCAGACGCAATGCCGCCGTTGATCGCCAGGCTGCCGGGCAGCAGTGCCATGGTCTTGGTGGGGCCGCCATAGTTGCCCAGGGGGGAGAGAAGCGCATCAATGGGAGAAGCGCTTGTTCCCACCAGCGTGGATGTCGTCCAGCCTACGCTGGTACCTCTGTTGCCGATCAGGTTGCCGCCCAGGTCGACAAAGTTGTTGGCAACATCCGCGTCGCCGATGTTGTTCGCCACGATGGAATTTTGTACCTGCACATTGCTGTTATAGCTATAAATGCCGGCTCCATCCGCATCACCTATCACCCAGTTCCCCGCTATGGTGCTGTTGATTATAAGGGTGGGAGAGTTGTCGAGATCTAGCGCGCCGCCGTACTGGCTGTCGTTTCCCGTAAAGGTGCTGTTGGTAATGGCCAGCAGGTTCAGGTTGACTGCTTCGATGGCCCCGCCGTAGTTGTACGATGAATTGTCATAAAACGTGGAGTTATCGATCCATACAGTGCTGCCATAGGCATAGAGGCCGCCGCCGGAGCTGCTGCTGGAGAAGTTATTGTAGATCTCCGAATCGATGATACGGAGGGTGCCGCCGTCTATGGCAATACCGCCGCCGGGCTGGGATAAAACAGCTCTGTTGCTATAGACGGCCGAGTTCGACAACGTGACGAAGCTGTTGTCCACGTAAAGCCCGGCGCCGCCCTGAGAGAGGGAGTATCCCTGAGTAAAACCAAGGGCATTTAAAACCACCGGGTCAAGCGTATTGACTGTCATCACTTGAGTAGTGTTAGCGCCGCTGAGGATGATGACGGGACCGGTAGAAGTCGACCATCCGGGCTGGGTTGAGCCATCGATGTTGACTCCGAAAGTCACCCGGAACGGGGTGGCCCCGCTGGCTATGGTAATCCTCCACGTGCCGTTCACGGCCTCGGAGTCGGGGATATTGAATACGATGGAAGAGGGCTTCTCCTCCAGGTCCAGACCCATGCGCAGGCTGTTGGCGATGGGGGCGGAGGCAGGTCCATAATCGGCCCTGGTCGTTACTGTCCAGGTAAAGGAGCCCTGAGTACGCGCCTCAAATGCGCCAATGTCGTTACGCGCGCCGTTGTCGTTGTGGCCGCGCTGATCCAGAGTTACCGACGTGGGCCCGCCTGCATCGAGCGCGAGGCTGCCGGCCAGCAGCGCGTGCGTCTGCGTAGGGCCGCCATACCAGCCCAGGGGCGCCAATCCGGGATCAGTTGCCGTCCGTGTATTGGAGCCCGCCAGGCCGAAAACACCGGTAACATTGCCGACATTCTCCACGATATTGTAGCCGCCATCCACGAACGATCCGCCGTTGGTATAAAGATCCGTTCCGGCCTTACTGTTGGCCACAATGGTGTTGCGCAATGTTACGATTCCGGAAGCGCCCGAGGCGATGCCACCCCCCTGGCTGGAGGTGTTATCACTGATGGTGGAGTTAAGCACGGTGACTGGACCACGCGCACGAATGCCTCCGCCCGTCGTGCTGGCCGCGTTGTCGCTGATGGTGGAATTGGTTATGGTGGTGGATATAGAGGTGGGTGCGACAAAGATGCCACCGCCGTAGCTACCGTTATTGTTGTTTATTGTAGAATTCTCCACCGTCATCGTGCCCGCATAATTGTAAAGGCCACCGCCGTCAGATGGTCCGCTATTGTAGGCGATCGTGCTGTTGGTTACGTTCAGTGTTCCAGAGTTCAGCAAGACGCCAGAGGCTATAAAGGACGACCTATTGTTGCGGACAGTGGAATTCCTCAACGCCACCGTTGCACCGCCCGAGATGTAGATTCCGCCCCCGCCGGGATTTCCCACATTACCATTGGTAATCGTAAGAGTGTCGAGAGTGACAGAAATGCCTGCCGCGTTAATGCGGAAAACCGAGCCGTCGCCGGTGCCGGTATCGAGGGAGCCGCCTTCGGTGCTCCGGTTGCCATTGCCGTTAATCACGGTCCCCGTCACACCCATGATGTTAATAGACTTGGCGCTGGCGCCACTGATGTTGACATTCTCGTAATACGTCGCCGCCGCCAGATTCACGGTGGCGGGAGTAACGGTCGAAGCCGCATCCACAGCGTTTTGGATCCTGCCGGCGGCGCCCACGTTGATGGTAGTGGCGGTGCCGGAGAGGACTGCCGAGCCGTTCATGGTAATCGGCGCGTTGAGGACGAGATTGGCGGTGTCGAGGGTGAGATTGCCGTGCAGGTTTGCGGGAGAGTTAAAGGTGATCGTCCCTCCCGGCGCCGTCGTCTGCATCGTCAGGGAATAGGTCGCGGATGAAAGCGTATTCAGCGGCGCATCCAGGATGATGGCATCCGTTGCGGAAAGGATAACGTCGCCAAACCTCAGCGCGGTGCTGATCAGGCTGACGTTCAGTGTGGATTGCGCCGGGTCATTCGCGTACGGCGGACCAGGCAGCGTACCGTAGCCCGACGTCGTGATCGTGAGCGTGGCGGGATCCAGCAGCAGCGTGCCGCCGGGAACTTCCACCGTGCCGCGGAAATCCAGGTAGCCCTTCGAGCTCACCTCCACAAAACCGCCCGTCCCGGTCCAATTGCCAGGCGATACCTCGGCGCCCTCGGCCGTAATGGTACCCTGGAAGGACGTAGCAACGTCGCTCCACACCACCACGGTACCGCCCTTACGGCCGCCGTTGGCGTTAATGAGGGAGCCGGCCTCCAGTATCGTCGTATCCGCATGGGCGATATCGGGGTCCTTGCCCTGAAATCCGCCGCCGATGTTTACCGTGCCGCCCGTTCCATCGGTTGCCGTGCTGCTGACATCGATGTGGCTGGTGGACGTAAGACGCACTTCCTCACCCGTCACAACCACGGAGCCGCCCTTTTTGCCCGGGGCCTTGCCGGCGGCGATGAGCCGACCGGAGTTCTGGACACGACCTGTGCCGGCAGCACCGGAGCCCCCCTCCGCCTTCAGCACAATGCGCCCACCGCTTCGGTCCACACCTGTGGCGCGTATGACACCGCTATTATTGACGGCCAGCGCGTACTCATTGCCGCCCGCCGCGCGCAGCTCCGCCGCCGTGGCGCGAATCGTGCCCGAATTGGATACTGAGCCAGGCCCGCTCTTGATAAACACGCGCTGCCCCTGGGTGCCGCTCGGCTGCACCAAAACCTCTGAGCCGCCGACCAGGTGCACTTCGCCATTGCGTGCGGTGATTCGCCCTTTGTTCTCCACCTGCCGCGCAATCAGCATCACATCGCCCTGCGCCGCACGAATCTTGCCCTCGTTAACGACGGATGCTTTGGAGCTGCCCTTGAACGTCATGCCCTTGCCCGCCATAAACTCCTGATCCGAAACGTCCAGCGCGGAAGCGGTAAACCCGCCGCCCGTATTGACACGCCCGGTTTTGCCCACCACCACGCCCTGCGGGTTGATCAGGTACACCTTGCCGTTCGCATTCAACGTGCCATTGATCTGCGACGTCTGCCCGCCCGTTACCCTGTTGAGTGTCGCCGAAGAGCTGCCCGGCTGCACAAATGTCGTCGTATCCCCGTGCTTAATGGAGAAATCCTTCCAGTTAATCACCGCCCGCTGGCTGCTCTGGTTCACCGTCACGTTTCCCGGCGAGCCCCCAATGTTTGCCGATCCGCCCGTCACCGTACCGCCGGATGGGTTTGCCATGAGAGGCAGCAACTGCACTGGCAAGGCCACCCAGCACATGCACCACAGTACGGCAAAAAGTTTGGCAAGGTGAAAACAACGCGAGCGATGAATCATGGCGGGTACAGCAGTTTGCTTTAGTTCCTACAGATTTCGCATGGTAACATACCTCGTTGTAAGCACAAGTCTACAAGTGGCCGCTGCTCGTTTAGGGTGCTTGCCGGCGCAGCCGGTTGATTGAAACGCCTGCGGTATCTCCTTGTACTGGAATTCGTTTCATGGACCTTGCCGTAATCCGTTCCGTAGCGCCGTGCAAGAAGCACGTCATTTCACATTCCAACAATCAGCCTTGCAGTCAACAGTTTGACGAAATGGCGTGTGGATTCGGCGGCACGGCGGGGTAGGGTTTATGTTGCCATGTTTACCGACCCAGCCGTTTTGCCGTGCCCGGCGGAATCCCCCAGCGCGCCCTTAAGGCGGGCTCCGCGGCGGTCGGGCCGCGTGCTGTTTGCGCTTAGCGCCACGGAGTGGAAGCTGTTTTTTCCCCACGTTGCCGGAACCGGCGCCGCCCCTCGCGCACACTGGTGCGACCAGGTGAACGGCAGCGGCTCCCCAGGCGAGGTGGAGATGCTGCGTTTTGCGGGGGACGCCGGTGGAGCGGGCCTGGAGGAGGCGCTGCGTCGCCTGCGTCCGGATGTGCTGGTCTCCAGCTGGACAACGCCGCCGCTGCCGGGGTTTGTGCCGGAGAAAATGCAGGACTCCGTGGAGTACGAAGCGTCGAACGTGGCGCCCTTGCCTGACGCGGCGTCGATGCACCATCCCTTTCTGGACAACGAGGGCCGGCCGATGCCGCGCTGTGTCTTTCACACCACCGGCTCGGTCAGGCGGCTGCTGAACCGCGCCTACCTGGAGCGCGGAGGGATCGTCACCAACTGGGGCGACATAGCCGCGCAAGGTGTTGCGGAGCATGCGCTTATGCTCACGCTATCCTCCCTGCGGCGGCAGCCGGACTGGGCCCCGGTTATCGCGGGGCACAAGCACTGGGCACCGGCGCCGGTCTACACGCAAACGCTTATCGGCAAACGGGTTGGGCTGCACGGCATGGGGCATGTGGCGCGCGCGCTCAGCCAGCTGCTGCGGCCGTTTGGGGTAAAGCTGCAGGCGTGGTCGGCCGGCGTCCCCTCGCAGGTGTACGCAGACGCGCAGATTACGGAGGCGCCCGGCCTGGAGCATCTGTTTGCCACCAGCGACGTTGTTATTGAGTGCGAGGCACTTACGCCGCGCACTCTGGGCCAGGTCAGCCGCGAGGTGCTGCTGCACATGCCCCCCGGCGCGCTGTTCGTCAACGTGGGCCGCGGCCTGGTGGTGGACGAGCATGCGCTGGCGGAGCTGGCCGCGCTCGGCCGCATCCGCATTGCGCTGGATGTATATCGCTGCGACCCGATCGAGCCCGACTCCCCCCTGCACGGCGTGGAGAGCGCCATCCTTTCCCCCCACATCGCCGGCCCCACCTCCGACCAGTTTGCCCTGTGCGGCGAGCTGGTTATGCGCAACCTGGAGGCGTGGTTCACCGGGGCCCCGCTGGAGGCCGTCCTTAGCCTGGAAATGTTTGACCGCAGCACGTGAGCGCGGCAAACAAGCGCGCAAGCGCGGCGTGGTTGCTCCGGCCCTCTGTCCCCTCCTACTGCTGCTGCCCGGGCTCCTTCACGCCGGTGATGACAAACACGTGTTCGATGCGGCTGAAGTCGACTACCGGCTCCACGAGGGCCTCCTGGTAGAGGCCGTAGTTGCTTTGGCGGTTGTTGATGATCTCCGTGATGATGCCGATGGGCAGGCCGGGGGGGAAGACGCCGCCCATGCTGCTGGTAAAGACGAGCTGGTTAGGGCCGATCTGCGCCTTGCGGCTGATGAACGTGATTTTGGCGCGCGGCTTGCCCTGGTGGAAATTGCCCTCGCCCTGCACGCTGCCTTCGCCAACGACGATGCCCTGCTCGTTGGTCTCCTGAATGACGGCGGAGATTTTGCAGTTGGTGTCGATCATCAAAATCACCTCCGCAAAGTCGGGTTTGACAATGCCGACTTTGCCGATGACGCCGCGCGGGGTGACGACCGGCATATCGGGGGTGATGCCGTCGTTATGGCCGCGATTGATGAGCAGCTTGTTCCACCACGTTACCGGGTCGCGGCCGATAACGCGGGCGGCGACGACACTGTACATGCTCTCTTTTTTGAAGTTGAGCTGCTCCTGCAGGCTGTCGACTTTTTTCTGCAGATCGCCGGCCAGTTGCACCTTTACCTGCATCTCCTCGTTCTGCCGGCGCAGGCGGGCGATTTCCGCGGTGGCGTCGCGCAGGGTTTTAAACTCGGTGGTGTCGCCGGGGGAGATGTGCTGGCCGCCCCAGTCCAGCCACGCCAGCATGGGCCCAAAGTAGCCAAGCGAGCGCGACCTTACCTCGGAGCGCACCGACTCGGGCTGCAGGATGCCGAGCACGACGAGCACGCCCAGGATCACAAGGGCAAAGTAGGAGACCTTTTTCAGCATGGCAAAGCGGGCGGAGAGATGCCGGCACGGGAAGCGGCCCGGCGCGGCGCCAATCAAAATCGCCCTCACTGTGCCGATTCGCCACAATAGTGCAAGCCTGCGCTTTATACGTGTGGCGGGAGGGGCTGATGAGCCGTATGCCAGCCTGGGCAGGCTGCTCTAAAAAGGTGACACGCATGGATTTGCGAGTCTGCCTTAAATCGTTCAGCATGGAATCATGTAAAGGATGGCAATTGGCAATTGATTAAATCTATCAGTTTGTTAATAAACATGGGCATGGAGACATTTGAAGATAACACACACCTTGCCGAAGAACTTGCTGACATCCTGGCCCTGCTGCAACGCTCATTCCTCGTGGAGCTTTCCACAGAGGTCAACAAGGGCAACATCTCCATCCCGCAGTACACGCTCCTGGGCTTTCTCAATCAGAGCTCCGGGCTCAACATGTCGCAGCTGGCCGATCTGATGCGCCACACGACACCGGCCACCACGGGCCTGGTCGATCGCCTCGTCGACTCCGGCCTGGTCGAGCGCTTCAGCCACCCCAAGGATCGCCGCCAGGTGCTGGTGCGCATCTCCAACCGCGGCCGCGAGCTGGTGGAGGGCATGAAGCGCGGCATCGTCCGCAACATCCAGGACCTGTTCAGCGACCTGGACAACAAGGACCAGGAAGCCTGGGTGCGCATTTACCGCACCATCCACAAGCGCAGCCAGGCGCAGCTGGTGGTGCGCAAGGGGTAAGGGTCAGGGCGAACGCCCGCCCTTTGTCACCGCACCCGGGGGGGGAAGCATCCCCTGGGTGATGCGGGATGCCGCCGAGTACCCGGTGGGACGCCATCAGAAGCCTTCAAAAAGCTTCCGGGCCTCCCGTAAGTGGAACTCTTCCTCCGCTTTCCGACGAAAAGTCAGGTAGCTCTCGTAGGCAAAAATGGTGGCGATGGTCCCTTTGTGTTCGTAGATCCCGGTCGTTTCTGTAGCGGGGACGTTGAGTTCTTTCAGGACCTGATATTCAGCAGTGGACAAGTCTCTGCGGAAAATGATGCGACTGCAGACGCCCTTGTAAAGGTCGATCTGTATAGAAATGCCGTTTTTGGTAAAATCGCAGGTTTTAATGTCGGGGTGGATCTTCTTCCCTTCCGATTTGATGTCGCCATAGCGTTTAATGCATTGTTCCTCCGTCTCGCCAAGGCGTGCCTGGGCGGGGCAAGTATGGCCGAGGAGGACGAGCGCGAGGGCGGCTACGACAAACTTCAGTGGAAGCATAGGACGGGGCGCGAATGGTTTGAGGTGGGGATCGGAATGGTGGGGACCGCAAGTTTTGGCGGTACGTCCTATAGAGCGTAAAAGGTGTAGCAGGGCTATATAGTGCCAGCAATGCGTTTTGGGCTTTGGACGCGCATATGGTGCCGTGGGTTCAAGGCATCGCATAAATCGTGAAGAAAACCTTTGACGGCGCCGGTTTTTTCATATAGCATGAAAACACTTTCAGCTATTATGAAAATCAGCGCAACACACTCTGCCTCCGAAGGCCCCGCCAAGGCCTCCTCCGGCTCCGTCCAGTCCCTGGCGCGCGGCATGGCTATCCTGGAGATGGTTGCCAAGGCGCCGGACGGCCTCTCGCTGCAGGAGATTGCCGACGCGCTCGGTGTCGCCACAGCCACGGCGTTTAACCTCACAGCCACGCTGCTGGAGGCCAACGCCGGCGCGGGCTCCCCATCCGCCGGCGCCTGGCTGGAGAAGACGCCCCGCCCGGTGCGTTACAAGCTGGGCCCGCGCCTGCGGCAGCTGGCGGAGATCCACCGCAGCACCGGCGGCGCGGGCAGCGGCCCCACGCACGCGCAGTGCCGCGCGGCCATGCAGGCGCTGCGCACGGCGTTGCCCGGTGCCAACGCGCTGCTGTGCCAGGCGGTGGGGGCGGAGCTTATCGCGCTGATGCGCATTGAGGGGCCGATGCAGGACGTGATTCAGGAGCCGCGGTCGCCCGTGCGCGTTCCCTACAGCACGGCCACGTCGCTGTGCTATCTTGCTTTTGCGGATAACGACGACCGCATTGATTTTCAAACGCGCTACTCCTTCAGCCTCTACGGCGCGGGCTTGTGGGGCTCGGAGGAGAACCTGGACCGCTTCCTCATCGAGGCCCGGCAGCGCGGCTACGCGTGCCCGGAGACACTAGGCGCCCCCCTGCGCGCCGCCGCCCCTATCTACAATCGCGACGGCACGCTCTGGGGCTGCATCGGCGCCAGCACCACCAGCAAGGGCATGGCCCTGCCCGACGCCCCCAGCGCCACACCCGCTGCCACGCGCGCCAGGATCATCGAGGCATGCCTGCGCGTGGCGGCGGAGCTGACAGATCGCCGCTAAGCCGAAGCGGGCGTTTATTTGGACCAGAAGCACAACTCCCTTTCATCCATTCCCTTCCCCATTCCCCTCTGCCCTTAGCGGCTTCGTCCCCCTTAGCGTGATAAACTCTGTTAACCCGCTGATACAGAAGCAGAGTTTATCACGCTAAGGGGGACGAAGCCGCTAAGGGCAGAAGGGGATATGGCTGAAACCGAAGAGCCCTTTCGCTTTCCCTTTCCCTCCAACACTCCCACCCCACCCCAACATCCCCCCATCCCATGCGAATCATCGACTGCGACGTCCATCCCGCCGACGACCACGGCGCAATCAAAGCTTACCTGCCGGAGGCCATCCAGAAGCTCCCCACAGGCGGCGGCAACTGGTGGCCCAGCCCCATTGGCGTTATGCGCGAGGACGCGCGCCCACCCGGCGGCGGTGGCGCGGCGACCGATCCAGGCTACCTGATGGAACACTGGATGGACCCGTTTGGCGTAGAGAAATCCGTACTGCTGCCCAGCGGTGCGCTGGGGTATGGCATCCACCCCAACCGTGCGATTGCCACGGCGTATTCGTCCGCCGTCAATGACTGGCTTATCGACAAGTGGCTGAACTACAGCCCGCGCTACCTGGGCGCCCTGTGCGTCACCCCGCAGTTTCCGGACGCGGCCGTGGCGGAGATCCGCCGCCTGGGCCGGCACAAGCAGATTGTGCAGGTCGTCATGGCCAGCGCCACACGCATCCCCCTGGGCAACAGCATTTACTGGCCGATTTACGAGGAGGCGCTCAATCACGGCCTGCACATCAGCGTGCACCCGGGCACGGAGGGCAAAGGCATCGCCAACGGGTTTATCGCCGGCATGCCCAGCACGTACCTGGAGTGGCACAGCTGCATCCCCCAAAACTACATGGGGCAGATTGCCAGCCTGGTGTGCGAGGGCGTTTTCGAGCAGTTTCCGCAAATGAAGTTTCTGGCCGTGGAAGGCGGCCTGGCGTGGATCCCCGCCGTGCTGTGGCGGCTGGACAAGGACTGGAAGGCGCTACGCCACACGCTGCCGTGGATCAAGAAGCTGCCGAGCGAGTACATCATCGACCACGTGCGCTTTACCAGCCAGCCGATTGAGGAGCCGGAAAACCATGCGCACTTTATGGCGCTGATGGAGATGATCCACGCCGAGAAGACGCTGATGTTCTCCAGCGATTACCCGCACTGGGACAACGACTCCCCCGCCCACGGCCTGCCGCGCCTGCCCAAAAAGCTGGCCGAACGCATCTACCACGCCAACGCCGAGGAACTGTACGGCGACAGGCTGGGACCGAAAATCGAGCTGCCCAAAAAGCCCGAATCTCAACCGAGCGTGCTGGAGCCGGCGTTGGCTTAAGGCGCTTACCTGCAACATCTTACAGCCATGAGTAGCCCTACAACAGAAGCTGCGCCCTCCGCAACGGCGGAGGGCGCGAAACACCCGCAGCAGCAACAGATGTCCGTCCACGAGGCGATGGCCGCCGGGGTGGACCTGGCAACGCTGAATCAGCCCGCCTCTGCCGCGCCCCCCGCACCCACCGCCGCGGCATCGGCGCCGATTGTGCAGCCGCCGCCGCCCGCCGCAGAGGGCAAGCAGGGGCACGTGGTGTGTCGCGTGAGCGAGATTCCCGAAGGCGGGCGCAAGATTGTGCAGGTGGGGAGCAAATCCATCGGCATCTTCCATCTGCGCGGCGGACGCTTTTATGCGCTGCTTAACATCTGCCCGCACCAGCTGGCCCCGCTGTGCGCCGGTCGCGTTACCGGCACCATGAAGATGGGCACCAAACCCGGCGAATACCAGTGGGAGCGCGACGGCGAAATCGTGCGCTGCCCCTGGCATGCGTGGGAGTTTGATATCACCACCGGCCGCAGCATCTTTAATCCCCACAAAGTGCGCACCCGCGCCTACCCGGTCAGCGTCGCCCCGCCCGAGCTCTCCGCCGAAGCCCCAGCGCCCTCCGTGCCCGAGTGCCCCGCGCATAGCGACGACCACCTGCACGCCGGCCACTGCGATCGCCCCCCCGGCAGCAGCGCCGCCCTGGGCGTCAACGCCGAAGCCGTGGAGACCTACCCGGTAGGCGTCGTGGACAGCGTGGTGATGGTGTACGTGTAGCGCGGGGCCGGGAGCCCGGGGATGGTTTAACCGCGAACAACGCGAATAACACGAATATGGCGGAGGGGAGGAATGGGGAAATAGGGTGGCTGAGATGAACCTGATTCCCTGATTTGCAATACTTCAGCCTCCCCCCTTCGCGAACTTTGCGTCCTTAGCGTCCTTTGCGCGAAAACCGTTGTTGTGTTGGACCTCGGTTGAACGTGGGCCACCGCGAATGGGTGGTTTTCGCGCAAAGGACGCAAAGGACGCAAAGTTCGCGAAGGGGGGAGGGGTTTAGGATTTCCAGACCCGCTGTCATCTCTCCCCATTCCTCCCCCTCTGCCCTATTCGTGTTATTCGTGGTGAAATACTCCCCCTCTCCCCATTGCGATCGAGCCCACATAAAAAGGATTGCCACCATTGGCTCACATGCGGACAATCGCCGGTCATGCATGAATCCCCTTTTGCCTTGTCGGGCATTGCCGACGAGGCCGGCAAGCCCATCGAGCGGCAGATAGCCGCGCATAAAGAGTTGGGCTGGAAGTATATCGAGCTTCGCAACGTGGACGGCACCTCCATCATCGACCTGCCCGAAGAGCGCTTTGAGGCGGTAAGCGCCGCGCTTGCCGACGCGGGGCTGAGCGTCTCCGGCCTGGCCTCGCCCATCGCCAACTGGTCCACGAGAATCACCGATCCGTTCGAGAAGTCTGTCGACCCGTTGCGCCGCGCCATCCCCCGCCTTCAGCATTTTCGCACGCCTTACATCCGCGTGATGAGCTACCCCAACAACGGGCTGGAGCAGAGCGCCTGGGGCGATGAATCGATACGCCGCATGCGCGAACTGGGCAAGATAGCGCAGGACGGCGGCGCCATACTGCTGGTGGAGAACTGCGACGGCTGGGCGTGCCTCTCCCCCAGGCATTACGCCGAGTATTTCGAGCGCGTCGACAGCCCCGCCGTAAAGGCGGTGTACGATACGGGCAACCCCGCATCGCACGGGCACACCAACACGTGGGAGTGGTACCAGGCCGCCCGCCCGCACATCGCCTACGTGCACATCAAGGCCCACACCGGCCCCGCCGGCCGCCATGCCTGGCCCGACGAAGGCCACAGCTGCGTGGAGGAAACGCTCCGTCAACTGCTGGAAACCGGCTACCGCGGCTACGTCTCCATCGAGCCCCATATTCACGACGTCGCCAAGAAGGAAGCGAGCTACGCCGAAGCCGTCGCCGCCGGCGAGGACACCGCGTTCCGCAGCTACGTGGAGTACGGCCGCCGCCTCAGCGCCGTGCTTGCCGCGGCGACGGGTGCCGTGGCTTAACGCGATTTGAGAGCGCCTACTTCCTGCCGCGCAGGGATTGCTGCCAGATCTGGAACGCGAGGAGAAGGCGCTGCGGCCAGGGGGTGACGTAGCGCACGGGCACCGCGGCGATGAACGGGGCGGCAAGGTCGATGATGCGCATCCAGGTTGGCGGCGTGCCGCGGTCGGCGCCTTTTACCAGGCCGTCGATCTCGCCCCTCCAGGCGCGTACTTCCACGCGGAGCTCGCCGCGCTGGACTGCTGCTTCCTGTTGTAGCTCAAGGAGTTGCTGTTTATTCATGGGCGTGGAATGGGATGCCTTGCCGCGCTGCCCTCACTCGTTCGCCCGCAACATAACCCGTGCGGCGCCGTCTGTCGCGAGAAATTTCCTTGGCCCGCGGGGAGATTTGCGCCTACAACAGGCCCTCACTTCGAATCGACCCGCGGCCCCGCCCCGGCGCGCCGCTTCCGGTCCGCACCCCTTGCCAGCCTTACCCACACTATGAGTTCCCTTAGCGATTCCACGTTGCCCAAAGTCAAGATCGCCTGCATTGGCGGGAGCGGGCTGTACAATCTGGAAGCCTTTGAGCTTCAGGAAGATCGGGAGATGCACACGCCCTTTGGCGCGCCTTCGGACAAGATCCGCATCGGCACGCTGGCCGGCCAGCCGGTTGCCTTTCTGCCGCGCCACGGCCGCCACCACAGCTACCTGCCGGCGGAGGTTCCGCACCGCGCCAACATCCACGCGCTCAAGCAGTTGGGTGTGGAGTGGATCATCAGCATCAGCGCCGTGGGCTCCCTGCGCGAGGAGAAGGCGCCCGGCCATGTCGTTCTGCCCGACCAGTTTGTGGACCGCACCAAAGGCCGCGCCCCTTGCACTTTTTTTGGGCGCGGCATTGTGGCGCACATCGCCTTTGCCCACCCGGTGAGCCACCTGCTGCAGGAGGCGCTTTACGACGCCTCCCTGGAAGCCGGCGCAACTGTGCATAAGGGAGGCACTTACGTTAATATGGAGGGCCCGCAGTTCTCCACCCTGGCGGAGAGCAACACCTACCGAGCCGCCGGTTACGACATCATTGGCATGACGAACGTGGTGGAGGCCAAGCTGGCGCGGGAGGCCGAGATGGCCTACGCAACCATGGCCATGGTCACGGATTACGACTGCTGGCACCCGGAGCACGACTCGGTCACCGTCGAGTCGGTCATCGGCTGGCTGCGCAAAAACACCGCGCTCTCGCAGCAGGTGCTGCTCAAGGCGATCCCGAAGATTGCCGCGCTGGGCCCCTGCCCCTCCCACACCGCGCTCAAAAACGCCATCCTTACCCAGCCGGCCCACTGGCCTGCGGAGACGGCGGCGAAGCTGGATCTGATCATCGGCAAGTACCGGGGCTGATCCGGACCTGGGGGGATGCGCGCGGCGGGGGCGTCACAAACGCCGGTCGCGCTACGCAAGTGCTTGCGTTTGCAGAGATTTTCGTCAGGTCGCGCTTTTCACGGCGATAATTTGCGGCTAAATAGCACAGGCACCGCAACCATTGCGGCCCGGGGCTGTTCATAACACTATGAACGCGCCCGGATCGCATGCTGCGGTGCCCTTACCTGTTGGGCCGCCCTCACGCAGTTGTTCCGCGGCGTTGGCGGCGATCGACCATCACCCCGGCGGCGGCGAGCCTCGAGCCGCGCGCACCATTCGCCCCCAGCGCAACTTGCAATATCAACTCCATCAACTGCTTGGACAAGGCGGCAACGGCCGTGTCTTTAAGGCGTGGGACGACCGGCGACAGCAGTTTGTTGCGTTCAAGCGCTACATCGAGCCGGCGGAGAAAGATAACCGGCGCTGGACGCCCGTCGGCGGCACGCCCGGCTGGAATCACCCCGGTCTGGTGACTTACCACGACCTGGCGGCGGACAATGACGGCCTCTATTGTGTGATGGAACTGCTTGAGGGCGTTACACTTGCCGATCACCTGAAGCAAAAGGGCCCGTTGCCGCTGCGCGATTTTATCGATGTAACGCGCCACACCCTGGCCGGCCTGCACGAGGCGCACGCGTGCGGCTATTTCCACAAGGACATCAAGGCCGAGAACATCATGCTCAGTCGCGCCGGCGTGCAGTCCTACCGCTCGCGGCTATTCGACTTTACGCTGGCCGAGCGCCGGCTGCCCCCGCAGCACGAAACATCGCGCCTGCCACTGCTGAAAGGCAAAGTGACGCTCTTTGGCTCCATCTACACGATGGCCCCGGAACAGTTTAACCGCCAACCGTTTACAGCGCGGACAGACCTCTACGCACTCGGCTGCGTGCTGTACCAGTGCGCCGCCGGCAACCTCCCCTTCACCGGCCCCACCAATGCGGACGTAATGATGGCGCACCTGCACCACAACGTCATGAGCCTGGAGGAGGTGAAGACACCGCTACGTAAGTCCGTGGCGCAGTGGGTGATGCGTCTCCTTGCCCTTACCCCCGCCGAGCGGCCCGAATCCGCCCACGCCGCGCTTAAATCCTTTGAGGAGGCGCTGCTCAAGTAGGGACAGAAAGCAGGGGTGGCGTGCGCGCTCCGCGGTTCCGCCAGCCGGTTATGCTTCGTCGATAGCCTCGTCGTCGCCGGTTTCGGTTCCGGCCTGTTGCAGTTGCAGCTTCTCGACGGCGGCTTTGAGGCGCTCCTTCAGGGTCTCGATGCCTTCGCCGACGCCCGCGGAGATAGGGATGACGGCGCGGCGGACGCGCTGGCGGAAAGCTTTCAGGTTCTCGGCGGAGGCTTCCTCGTCCATCTTGTTGGCCACGATGAGGTAGGGACGCTGGGCCAGGCCGCTGTGGTAGAGGCGGATCTCCTTGCGCAGCTGGGCGTAGTCGTCGCGCGGGTCGCGGCCTTCGCTGCCGGACATATCGATGACGAAGAGCAGCAGGCGGCAGCGCTCGATGTGGCGCAGGAAGTCGTGCCCCAGGCCCACGCCGGCGTGCGCGCCCTCGATAATGCCGGGGATGTCCGCCACGGAGAGGCGGGCAAAGTCGCCGGGGTACTCCACGATGCCGATCATCGGCGAGAGCGTGGTGAAGGGGTAGGGCGCGATTTTGGGGCGTGCGTTGGAGAGGGCAGTCAGCAGCGTGGACTTTCCGGCGTTGGGGTAGCCCACCAGGCCGATGTCGGCGATGGACTTGAGCTCCAGCTGAAACTGGCCGGCCTCGCCCTTCACGCCGTCCTCGTACCGGCGCGGGGCCTGGTTGGTGCTGCTTTTAAAGTGCATGTTGCCGCGGCCGCCGATGCCGCCCTTGCATAGCACAAAAGTTTGCCCGTCCTCGGTAAGGTCGGCAATGATGCGGGGCTCGATCTCGCCGGTAATGGCGGCGTCGCTGGGCATCAGGTCTTGCTCGTGCACGCTGTTGGGGTTGCCAACGCTGGCGCTGTCGCCCCTGAGCAGCACGGAGATAACAGTGCCGGGCGGCACGGGGATCACGCAGTTGTCGCCACCGCGGCCGTACATTTGCCGGCCCATGCCGTTTTGGCCATGTTTGGCAAACTGGTGGGGGTGGTATTTCAGGGCCTCCAGGTTGTTGATATTGGAGTCCACTTTCAGGATAACGTCCCCGCCCTTGCCGCCATTGCCGCCGTCGGGCCCGCCGTCGGGGCGATTTTTCTCGCGCAAAAAGGACAAACCGCCGCGCCCGCCGTTCCCGGCCCGGGCAAAAATACGTACGCAATCAACAAACATAGGGACAATAAGTTGGGCCTCGCGCCATCACGGCGGTAGGCTATTTCTGGGGGAGGACAGCTGAAAACAGGAGGCAGGAGGATAGCCGCAAACGGCGGCAATGCAAATCACAAATCGGGGGAGAGGGGCGGGATGTCGTCGACGGGGGGGGAGATTTATTTCTGTCTATCCGTCCATCCGCCCCTGGCGGCTTTGTCCCCCCTGGCCAAATCTGTTGTCTGCGAGGGGGAGTGATTCATCCCTCGAACCCTCATCCCCTCCGCTATTCGTGGCTGAATAAACTCCCCTATGCAGCAAGTCTTTACGCGGGCATCGTCTCCGCCGTGTTGCCTTTGTGGCCGGTTTCGGCGGCCACGCGGTCGCGGTAGCTGTCCAGCCACCAGGCGATGACGGGGGAGGTGAAGTGCGAGCTGTAGATACCGGAGAGGATACCGATGAGCATCGCCACGGAGAAGTCGTGGATAACCTGGCCGCCGAAGAAAATCAGCGCAAGGCACGCGATGACGCACGAGCCGCCCGTGAGGATGGTGCGCGCCAGCGTGAGGTTCAGACTGCGGTTGATGATCTCGTAGAACGTACCCTTCTCGTTGGCCGCGATGCCTTCGCGGATGCGGTCGAACACCACGATCTTGTCGTTGATCGAGTAACCCGCGATGGTGAGGAACGCGCCGACGAGCGTGAGGTTGAGCTCGCGGTTAAGGATGGCCATGAAGCTCAGTGCGATCAGCACGTCGTGAATCTGGCCGATTGTCGCGGCGATCGCAAAGCTCCACTCAAAGCGGATGGCGCTGTAGACCAGGATGCCGATGAGGCCGAGGCTCAGCGCCAGCAAGGCGCGCTGCGCCAGCTCGCGGCCGAAGGCGGGGCCGACTTCCTCCAGGCTGCCGTGCTTAAACTTCGCGTCCGGGAACTTCTCGATGAGCAGCTTTTCCGCCGCGTCCCCCTTGCCGCTTTCCGTCTGCACCTGCAGCACGCGGTCTCTTATATCGCCGCCATACTGCACCAGGCCGGAGCTGATGCCGGCGTCGGTCAGCGCCTTGCGGATGGCGTCGGTTTCAACCGGTTTCTCAAACTTCAGCACCAGGCTGCTGCCGCCGACAAAGTCGATGCCCAGCAGCGTTTTGGAGTTGATGTAGGCAAAGGCGCAGCCCAGCGCCAGCACTGCCACGGAGGCAAAGATGCCCTGCCAGCGGTACTTCAGGAAGTCGTACGTGGGGTTGGCGAGGAACTGCATCATGGTAATGCGCTCAAGCTTTTTGGTGGCAAGCAGCCAGTCAAAGCAATTGCGGCTGACAACAATAGCCGCGAAGAGATTCGCCACGATACCGAGCGTCAGGGTCATTGCAAAGCCGCGCAGCGGGCCGCTGCCCAGCAGGGCCAGGATGACGGCGGGAATCAGGGTTGTTACGTTGGAGTCCAGGATGGCGCTGAACGCGCGGTCGAAGCCGGCGTCGATGGCGTGGCTAAGCGGTTTGCCCGCCGCCTGTTCGTCCCGTATGCGCTCGTAAATCAGCACGTTGGCGTCCACCGCCATACCGATGGTCAGCACCACGCCGGCGATACCCGGCAGCGTGAGCGTAAACTGGAACTGCGTCAGCAACCCAAACAGCAGCACGATGTTAGCGAAGAGCGCCACCACGGAGATCGCGCCCGCCACGCGGTAGTACACCACCATGTACGCAATAACGCCCAGCGTGGCGATGATGCCCGCGGTAAAGCCGGATCGCACCGAGTCCGCACCGAGAGAGGCATCCACATAGCGGCGATCGATGATCTTGACCGGAGATTCCAGCGGGTTCATCAGCGAGGACGCAAGCTCCTGCGCCTCCTCCACCGTAAAGTCGCCGCTGATAACGGCCTGGCCGCCATCGATGCGCGATTTAATGACGGGGGCGGACTTCACCTCTTTATCCAGCACAATGGCCAGGCGCTGACCCACCAGCTGGCCAGTCAGCTCGGCCCACCTGGTGGCGCCTTCGCCCTTCAGTGTCAGCTCCACCACCACATGCGCGGCCTGGTCGACATTGACTTTAGCGTACGAGACATCCTTGCCGCCCAGCTCCACCGTTTTGCTGACGATGATGGGGTAGGCCACCGGCTTGGCTTTGGGATCGCGCGCGCCATTGGGCAGGCGGGGGCGGTTGTACTCGGTCAGCACTTCCCAGTCGTCCTGCAGCTGCGGGGGCAGGCCCTGAACGGCGGCCATGGGGGCGAGCTGGTCGGTGTTCTGGTGCACCACGCGGAACTCCAGCTTCGCCACTTTGCTCAGCTGGGCTTCCACGCTGGCGCGCTGATCCTGATTCACGTCGGGGATCGACACGCTGATGCGGTTGTTGCCCACGGGCTGGATGGTGATTTCCGCCATGCCAGTGCTATCCATGCGCTTGCGGATAACGCTGACCGCCTGGCTCATCGCCTCCGGCGGCGGGTTGCCTTCCATCTCCACCAGGAAGGAGATACCGCCCTTCAGGTCCAGACCCATCTTGACGGGGTGGGAGTAGATCGACACAACGCTGATGATAAGGCTGGAAATAATAGCCAGCAAACCCCAGAAACGGCGCTGCTGCTCCCCCTCAGACAAAATGTACGAGAGGACAAAGAAGAGAAACGCGAGACCCGCGACAAAGATGACGTATGCCATGGAAACCGTGCCAGTAGTGGCTGTTTGAGACTAGTGTGAGGGGGGAGGAGGAGGAACTGCAATTCGAATGCGGACGTACCGACGGAGAAGGCAGCGGGCGGCGATTGCAGCGAACCGCCGCCGATACCCGGCAGGCCGGGGGCGATGACGCGAGGCTAGCTTTTGGCGGACGCGGCCTGGGTGGAGGTTGCGGGAGAGGACGTGGAAGCCTCCTTGCCCTCGCGCGTGACACGATTGACGTAACCTTTCAGCAGCTCAATCTTCGTCTGATCGGCCGTTTTGATGATGAAAGTTTTGTCGCGGATGTTGGTAATCGTGCCCACGATGCCGCCGGATGTCTCCACGCGGTCGCCAATCTTCGATTCCTCAATCATTTTCTGCATCTCCTTGCGCTGAATGGACTGCGGGCGAAAGAGCACAAAATAGAGGATCGCCAGCATGAATGCCGGGAAGACAAAGAGGGTCCACAGCGGCTGCTCCTGCTGCGGGCCATTGGGGTAGGCAGGCGTCGCCGCCTGCGCGATAACTTCCACAGCGGGAAGTAGTTGCTGCACGAAATCAAAGGTCGTCATTGGCCTTGCTGGGTTTGTATCTGGCGCGAAACTCTGCACGGAAAGCGCTGAAACGATTCTCCGCAATCGCGGCGCGAATATCCCGCATGAGTTGCAGGTAGAAATGGAGATTATGGACGCTCAGGAGAATTAAGGCAAGGATTTCGCCAGCCTTAAAGAGATGGCGCAGGTAAGCGCGCGTAAAGTTCTGGCAGCAATAGCAGGTGCAGCCCGGCTGTACGGGGGATTCGTCCAGCTTGTATGTGGCGCCGCGCAGATTAAGCGTGCCCTCCAGCGTGTACGCCGTGGCGTGGCGGGCCACGCGGGTGGGCAGCACGCAGTCAAAAATGTCCACGCCGCGCGCCACCAGCTCCACCAGCTGGTGCGGCTGGCCCAGGCCCATCGCATAGCGCACCTGGCTTTTGGGCAGAGAGGGCACGCTGAACTCGATGGCCTTATACATCTCTTTCTCGGGCTCGCCCACGCTCACACCGCCTATGGCGTAGCCGTCAAAGCCGATTTCCACCAGCTTCTCCGCGCACTCGCGCCGCAGGTGCGCATAGCTGCCGCCCTGCACAATGCCAAAAAGCGCCTGGCCGGGCGTGGGCCCCTGTGGGGTGCCGGGCCCGTGATCCAGGTGCGCCTCCCTGCTGGCGCGCGCCCAGCGGATGGTGCGATCCACCGCGCGGCGCACGTCTTCCTCCGTAGCCGGCCACGGCGGGCATTCGTCAAAAGCCATGGCGATGTCGGAGCCCAGAACCCGTTGCGCGTGAATGCTTTCCTTCGGCCCCAGGAAGATCTTCTCGCCATCCAGGTGCGACCGGAAAAACACGCCCTCCTCGGTTATCTGCCGCAGCTTGGCCAGGGAGAACACCTGAAAGCCGCCGGAGTCGGTCAGGATCGGCAGGTGCCAGTTCATAAACGTGTGCAACCCGCCCAGTTTGGCCATGTTATCCAGCCCCGGCCGCAAAAAGAGATGATACGTGTTGCCCAGGATGATCTGGGTCTTCATCTCATGCAACTCCCTCTGCTGCACAGCCTTGACGCTGGCCTGCGTGCCCACCGGCATGTACTCCGGCGTCTGGATGTCGCCATGCGGCGTCGACAGCGTACCCAGCCGGGCAAGGCTTTCCGAGTCTTCTTTGCGCAGTGTAAACATGAGGGGAGCGCCCGAGGATCTCCCCGCCGGGCCCAAGGATAAAGGAAGGGGCAAGCCAAGGGATCTGCAAGCGCAGTGTCAAGACAAATAGTTGCAAAACAAGCCTTGCCGTATCCGCGCACCACGTATTGCGCCCACGTATTGCCGGGATTGCGGCACGAGTATACAAGACATCCGCTGTCCAAGTGCGCCTGCCGGGCAATCCTTTCCCCCTTAGCCGGAAAGATTCAGATGGGAGCAGTCGGATATCTCGCTCTAAGGGGGGATAGAAGCCTCTGAGTGTTGAGTAAAGGGGGGAAGCGAAAAAATGACGATGACGATTGTGGCTTCGGCATCGGCCTCGGTACCATGGGCTTACGCCGCGCGATGCACCTTTACAGAGCCGTGTTTGGGCAGCGGGATGTTGCCGGGCTTTTTGCCGTTAATGCGCAGCTGAAAGACATGGATGACCATGCAATCCCGCGTAGGTGTGGGGTTGAAGTAGACGACCAGGCCGTCCGCTGTCCACACCATGTCGGGGTTGCCGCCTTTGGGGTGGCCGTTAAACAGCAGGTCCAGCACGATGTCCTTGCGCGTGGGGCCGTTGTTGGTGAACTCGCCCACGCTGAGCAGCCGGATGCCGTCCGGGCCGGGGGAGATGCCGATGCCGCGCTTTTCCAGGTAGGCGTCGCCGGCGGGCCCGGGTTGCTCGAACCTGACGGTGTAGACTTTGCCGGGCGCCCAGCTGAAGGTGCGCTCCTTTTCGCCGGTGGCGGTAATCTCCACCGTGCCGTGCTTCGTCGTCGCCACCACGCGATCGCCCTGCTTCAGCACCGCCGGCGTCTTGCCCTCCGCCGCGGAAAGGATGCCGGCCGTTGCCGCAAACCCCAGCACAGCAAGGAGGAAGGCGGGGATAAGGCGAAGCTGGGTATAACGAGGATTCATGGAAGTACCGGATAAAAAGATGACTCTGGAGATGGGGTGGAAGATGCCGAAGATGACGAGGGACCAGCCATGCAGTGAGCACCGCTGGTCTCCTTCAGACGGACCGCCCCGCGATCTTGCATCAAATCCACGACCTGCAGCGCCTCCTGCAGACACGTGTCCAGTTTATGGTTGCCGAATTCGTTCAGCTACTCCCGGAGGCCGCTCGGCTGCCTGCGAGCAGGAAGCGCCGCTAATTCTTGCTGCGCTGCGCCGATCTCCGTGGCGTGGCTGCCTCGGCGGGGGCGGGCGCGGGATCGCCGGGCGTGACGGCCGTGGCTCGCGGAGCGGGGGCCGGAGAGGGCTCCGCGTAGCCTCCATCGCCCATGGCGCGGCGGTTGGCGGCGACCGACTCGGGGGACATCGGGGGCGCGCCCGGCGACGACGGCGCTGGGGCCGGCGCCGGTGACGCAGGGGCGGGAGCGGGAGCAGCAGGCTGGCTGGCCGGTGTGCGCCGCGCGGGCGCCGGCACGGCACGGGGCGCCGCCGGAGCGGACGGAGCCGGCGCCAACGCCTCGCCGCGGCTGACGGCCGGGCTTGTCCGCCGGCCGCGTTGCGGGATGGAGGAAGAAGAGGTGGCGGTGCCGGACGCCGTGGCGGTGTTGCTGCCGGTGCCCCGCGCATCGCTCCCCCCCCCGTTCTGATTCTGGCTAAAGGGCGGGATGCGCAGCGGCTCCGAAGGCTCGGCCGGAACGGTGCGGCTGCGGATGGGCGCCGGCATGCTGTTGCGCGATTTATCCGGGTGGGACGAGCGGTAGGACGAGCGCGAATCGCGCAGCACGGGGTCGGGCTCCGGCTTCGCAATATTGCGCAGGTTGTAGGTGGAGTTGGCGCGCCCTTCCACGCCGCGCATGCCGTCCGGGGGATACATCTCGGTGGCGCGACGCATCGGGTCGCTGCTCGTCACCGGCGGGTGGCCTTCGCCGGCCTCCGGCAGGGCGCTGTTATCCAGCACGGTGGGGATGCGCGTGTCGCTCTGGCACAGCTTGACGATGCGCGGGGTAATCAGAAACAGCCGCTCCAGCTTGCGCTTGTTGCGAAGGTCCTGCTTGAACAGCGCGCCGACGAGCGGCACTTTGCGGATGAACGGGATGCCCGATTCGTTCTTGTTGTCCTCCTCACGGAAAATGCCGCCGACGAGCAGGCTCTGGCGCTCCATAATCACGCTTTGCGTGTTGATGTTGCTTTGCTGCACGTTGGGCACGCCGTCGGTGGTACTGCTGGCCGTAAAGGAGCCGTCCTCAATATCCACCACCAGCTTGACGCGCCGGCGCCCGCCCTTGTCGTCGATGACGTGCGGCGTTACCTTAAGCTTGACGCCCGTGGAGACGTTGAACAGGTCGACCGCCTGAAAGCCGTTGACTTTGACGTACGCGGTCTCCTCGCGCTGGATCAGCGCCTCCACGTTGTCCAGCGTCAGTACAGAGGGGCGCGAGAGCGTGCGGGCGCGGCCCTGGCTCTCCAGCGCCTTGACGTTGGCCAGGAACGTCATACCGCTGTCCACAATCACCGTCGCAAAGTTAAGGCCGCTGCCCGGGACGAGGTTGGAGAAGGAAGGCAGGTTGGCTCCGGGCACCGCGCCGCTGCTTGGCGCCAGGGGCGATGCGCCGCCGTTGGCAGTGCTGGTGCTGCTGGTGCCGGGCGCCAGGCCAATGCCCGTGGCGTTGCTCTCGCCAGCGGTGCTGAACGACCAGTCGATGCCCAGCTGGTAGGTGTAGGTGCTCTCCACGTCCACAATGGCCGCGGTAATCTCGATGACTTCGACCGGCTGGTCCAGAGCGTCGATCAGCGTCTCGTACTGCTCCATCTTGTCCTTGGAGTCGCGCACGATTACCGCGTTGAGGCGTACGTCGGCCTGAATCACCGGCTGCACCTCGCCGGCCGCCAGCTGGCCGCCGCCCGAGGTGGCAATATTGCCCATGCCATCGCCCTGCCCGGCGTTCTGCCCCTCGCCACGCGCGCGGTTGGAGGAGGTGCCGCCGCTGGCGCCGTTACCCTCTGTGGATACGGTACTTGCCTTGGCGTTGTTAAGCTGGGTGGGCGCCACCTGGCGGGTGCCGGGCGCCGCCTGGGGCCGCTCGGAGGCCAGGCCTTTGCCCATCAGGTTGGGGACGGTGCCGCTGCGCAGGCTGCGCGTGGTTACGCCGTTGCTGCCCACTGGGCTGGCGCCCCCGGCCATCAGGTTTTGCAGCGAGGTGGCGACACCCGGCACGGTGACGGAAGTGTCGCGATAGTCGAACGTCAGATCGTTGGCCCAGGCGTTTTTAAGGTAGAAGACCCGGAGCGTTGCCTCGGCGGGCGCGGACTGCGCGGTGGTGTCCATCTTGGTCGCCAGGTCGTTCACCGTCTCCAGAAACTTAGGCGGGCCGCTGACCATGAGGATGCCCTCGTCCTCCACCGCGCGGATGGCGTAGGCGGGGTGACTTAAGCCCAACAGGCGCAGCACGTTAAGCAGGCGGCTGGGCGGCACTTTGCGCAGCTGGATGATGGTGGAGCTCGATTCGTCGTTGCGGTACACGTAGAGCATGTTGCCGTCGTAAAACGTCATCAGGTTGTACGCGCGGCACATCTGCTCCAGAAATTCCTCAGGCCGAAGCCCCTCGAACCGGCCGCTCACCTTCACGTCAATCTTGTCGCTGACGGAGATGCGCACGCCGTAGGCGGTGGCAAACTGGCGCAGCAGGTCGCGCAGGTCCTGATCCTGGGCCAGCACGTTAAACTCGCCACGCTGCCAGGGGATGCCGGCCGGGACGTTGGAGGGGCCTCGCGAAATGATGTAAGGCGTTGCGCCATCGCTGGATGCACCAGGGCGCTGCGAAGGGGCCGATGCGGGTCCGTCCGCAAGGAGGACGGGACCTTCGGGGGGGCCGTAAGGCTTTTCTTCGGCGCGCATTTTTTCTGCGAAAAAGAGTAAAAACACTCCTAATACGCACGCCAGAAACGTGTAATCGCGGTGCGACATGCCGCAACTAAAGCTTTTTTCCTTGAAACAATCAAGCCCGGCATGGAAGTTTTTATATAAAAGTCCGTAAAAAGCAGTCGCACTCCCCTCCGCGATGCGCAGCCGCCGCCATAACCTGCTCTGGAGAGTGTCGACAGTCGACTATCGTGGAGAAAGGTCCCCTTCTCCCCTCCGTGTGTTCCGTGGTTAATAACTCCCCCTTCATATGAAATTGATTGCACGGAGGGGATGGGGATGGAGTGATCCTGGCGCGCGATTCGAGTTCGAAGCCGGCAGCCTCTAATCAAACAACTTGCGCCAGCTCATCTCGCGACCGCGCACCTGCCAGTGCAAATCCACCGGGCCCGTGCGCGGGTTGGCCGTCAATGCCACGTTAATCCGCCCGTGCGAGTGATAGATAGTAACGAACGCGTACGGCGCAAAAAGGATGGAGGTGCCCAGTACCTGATTGACGTAACGCCCTATCACTACGCGACTTCCCGTACTGGAGGGGGCGGTGATAATCCCCGTGGCCGGATCAAGCCGCGCCCCCGGCAGGCGAAAGTCGAGCAGGTCGTCCTCGCGCCGCACCAGGCGATCCGTGTACTTAAGGTTGCTGAACCGGATTTGCGCGCGCAGCTCCTGCCGCGTTTTGCTCCACAGCAGGCGCTGGTGCAGAATATCAAAGTTCGCAAAGGTCTGCCCCGAATCCGGGCTGATGATACGGACATACCCGGTGCCCGCAGGCGCCTTGCCGTCGCGTCGGGACTCCGTGGACTTGCCTGCCGGTTTAGCGGCAACGGCCGGCGCCATGTATGCCGGCAGAGACATCGCCACCACAAGGGCGGCGGCTAGCCGTATAAGGAAAGGGAATTTCATAGCAATACCGTGGGGGACTTGGAGGAGGACTCCGCGCTCGCACAAGCCGCGATGACCCTGACCACACACTACCATAACCTGCAACGGGGCGGAGGACTTTTTGAGGAACCTTTACTGCGGATGCATGGCCAGCCTCTCCGCTGCCCCGGCGCGGAGGGACGGAAAAGTTGCCAGGGCTCTCTCAAACCAAACCCCATCCCGCGCCATATCGCTTGGCGTGGGGGCCGAATAGGGCTACTGTGTGGCCATCATGTTGCGATCCCTGATCCCACCCTTTTTTGCGGAGATCCGCCGTTCGCGCGCGGCCCTTGCGATGCCCCTGGCCGCTCTGGCGCTTGCCGCCGCGCTTCCCGTTTACCCCGCCCGCGCCCAGGCGCCGGCGGCGCCCGCCCAGGTTACCGATGGCGGCGTGTATGCGCCCGCGCCTCCCCGCCCCGCGCCGGCCGGTGCCGTTACGGGCGACTGGATGGTGCGCAACCTGGCGGGGGAGCCCGGCACGCTCAACCCATTGCTGGCCACCGACGTGTACGAAGGCATGGTCAACGGCGGCATCTTCGAGGGGCTCATTGGCCAGAACCCCTTGACGCAAAAGTACGAGCGCGGCCTGGCGGAAAGCTGGGAGGTCTCCGAGGACAAACTCACCTTCACCTTCAGGCTCAACAAAAACGCAAAGTGGTCCGACGGCAAGCCCGTTACCGCGGCGGATGTGATCTTCACGTTCGATCGCCTTAAGGACCCCAAGACGGAGGCGCCGCACCTGCAGGTCTACTACATCGACCTGGAGAAATGGGAGGCGCTGGACGACCACACGGTGCGCTTCAAGGCGTCCAAGCCCTACTTCAAGTTTTTTGACATGATCGGCGGCGTCGGCATCCTGCCCAAACACATTTATGGCGATGGCGACTTTAACAAGCACCCCGCCGGTCGCTCCCCCGTGGGCAGCGGGCCCTACACGTTCGAGAAGTGGGACACCGGCAACGCCATCACCATCAAGCGCAACCCCGGCTACTGGGACGCCGCGAACAAGCCTGTCTTTCCCGACAGGATTGTGCTGCGCAAGCTGGTGGACGACACGGTGACGATGACGCAGCTCAAGAGCGGCAACATCGACCTGTACGAAGCCATCCTGCCCCTGCAGTGGAAGCGCGAGATTGATAAGCCGGAGAACGACAAGCGCTTCCACAAGCTCGCCTACGATTTCCCGGCCTACAGCTACATGGGCTTTAACCTGCGCCGGCCGCAGTTTGCGGACCTGAAAGTGCGCAAGGCGCTGGATTTGCTGATCGATCGCAACAAGATTATTGAGCGCGTGTACCTGGGCTACGCCACGCCGGTCTCCGGCCCGTTCTACATCAAAAGCGGCAGCTACAACCACGACGTCAAGCCCACCGCGTTCGATCCCGAAGCCGCCAAACAGCTGCTGGCCGAGGCCGGCTGGGTGGATACCGACGGCGACGGCGTGCTGGACAAGGACGGCAAGCCGTTCACCTTTAGCCTGATGATTATCGCCGGCCGGCAGATTCACGAGCAGATCAGCCAGATTGTTCAGCAGGACCTGGCGCGCGCCGGCATCAAGCTGGAGATCCGCAAACTGGAGTGGGCAGCCGCGCTTCAGCATATCGACGAATGGCAGTTTGACAGCATGCTGATGGGCTGGGCGCTGGACATGAAGTCCGACCCCTACCAGCTGTGGCACAGCAGCGGCGCCGACAAGAAAGGCAGCAGCAACAACCTCGGCTACAAAAACGCGGAGGTCGACAAGCTGATTGAAGAAGGACGCGTGGAGTACGACGACGCGAAGCGCGAAGCGATGTACAAGAAGATCCACGCCATCATCTCGTCGGAGGTTCCCTGCGCGTTTCTCGTTGCCCCCAAGGGACTTACCGCGGCGGACATCCGCTGGCAAGGCATCGAGACTTTCGGCCCCCGCCCCTGCTTCGACATCTCCCGCTGGTTTGTGCCGACGGACAAGCAGAAGCACAAGAATTAGCCTCCGGAGTCAAAGGAATCTATAGGCTAATTGAACTGCACCACTTCTTCCCTTCCCCCTTTAGCCCCACTTAGTGGCAATTGTTCTGCTTTGTTAACCGCGGGTTGCACGGAGATTGCGATTGCGGGGGGGGGATGATGCACGCCCCCCACAAATCGCTGTTGCCGGCGGGCGAAATGCGCTACAGGTGGAGGCACCGCACTTGCGCGCACGGATTCTCCCTATGAGCACCACTTGCCGAGATTGCCAGGAATGCCGCGTCGCTATCGCCAAGCCTCTCGCTCTGCCTCGGATTGCCCGGGCGGGCACGTCGCGGCTGCTTGCCGTCGCGTTGGCGATGGCCATTGCGCTCGTTTTCTGCGGCCCGCTCCTCGGTGCGGACGCCCCGGCCGCCTCTGCCACCCCCGCTCCCACTTCAACTCCCGCCCCCTCCGAGGTTAAGCCCGGCGCGGTGCTCACCATTGTCTCGCCCCACTGGCAGGGGCTGCGCTGGGAGATTGCCCGCGGGTTTGAGCGCTGGCACGAGGAGAAGTTTGGCGTGCCGGTGCGGGTGCGGTACCTGGATATCGGCGGCACCAGCGGGATTGAGCGCTACATCACCAACAACCCGGCCGCGGTGGCGGATATCGACGTGATGTTTGGCGGCGGCACCGATCCGTTTACGCGCCTGGCCAGGCTGGGATACTTTCAACCCGTGCAACTGCCTCCCCGGATGATGGCCGAGCTGCCTGCCGATATCTTTGGCGTGCCGCTGCGCGACAAGGACCTGCTCTGGATCAGCACCTACGCCTCCGTCTTCGGCATCCTCGTCAACAAGCAGGTGCGGGACTGGGCCAAAGTGCCCGACGCGCACAGCTGGGAGGACCTGGCCGATCCGCGCCTGCAATCGTGGGTCAGCAGCGGCGATCCCCGGCAAAGCGGCAGCATCTTTGCGATGTACGAGATCATCCTGCAAGCCTACCAGTGGGAGCACGGATGGCGCGTTATTCTCGGCATGAGCGGCAATGTGCGCTCCTTCCTCAAAAGCGCCAGTTCGTCAGTAAAGGAGGCCACTTTTGGCGAGACGGCCTATGCGTTATCCATTGATTCCTATGGGCTTGCGCAGCAAGTTTACCTGGGCGGCAACATGGCGGATTACCGGGTTCCGCCGGGTAAATCGGTATGCAGCGGCGACAGCGTGGCGATCTTTCGGCAGGCGCCGAATAGTCTTCTGGCGCAACGGTTTGTGCAGTTCACCGTCTCCCGCGAGGGGCAGCTGCTGGTGATGTTGCCGCGCGGCGTGCCCGGTGGAGCGGTGCGGTACGAGATCAACCGCATGACCGTGCGGCCGGAGCTGTACGAGGAGCTGGGCGACCGCACGCCGGTACGGCTCAACCCCTTTCGCGAGAAGCTTGGCTTTCTCTACGACGTTGGCCTGGCCGCCAGCCGGCGCAGCGTGCTGCAGGGCCTGCTGGGCGCCTGGGCTGTGGACATGCACGCCGAGCTGCGCGCCGCCTGGGCGGCCGTCAACGCCCTGCCGCCGGAGCGCGCCGAGCTGAAAGCCCGCCTGCTGCAGCGCCTGCTGGCCCCGCCCCTCTCGCTGGATGAAATTCGGCAGATCTACACCCGCGTCCCCACTGGCGGCAAAGACAAGGCGGGCAAGCCCGAGATGCTCAGCCCGTACGAGGACCCCGTGCGCCGCAACCAGCTCATCCTGCAATGGCAACGCGCCGCCGCCCAGCGCTACGGCGACGTGCTGCGCGAGGCAAAAGCAGGCGGGTAGGGCGGATGGAGTAGAGCATGGGGTAATGGGTAAAGCATTATTCGTGGGCGGTTTCGCGCAAAGGACGCAGAGGACGCAAAGAACGCGAAGGGGGATATAGGTTAATCTGCTCCTCCGCGTAGCAAATATCGTAATGCCTCGCTGAAGAAAGTTGTGTCCGCAATGCCTTACGATATTTGCTACGCGGAGGAACAATTAGATTTCCACTTCGGGTCTGAATCCCCCTTCGCGTCCTTCGCGCGAAACCGCCCACACGTTTTGCTTTACCTGCTGCTCCAGCTTCGGGATTGCATTGTGCGGCGCGGGCGATAGCGTTGGGCTGAATTGTTCCCCCAAACGCCACGCGCCTTGCACGGCGGGGCGCCGCCTCGCATTCACCCCTGTATTCCACGCACTTACGCATGCCGCCGCCCACCCAGCCGCCGAAAACGGACGACACTTCCGTCAAGTCCAACCCGCTCAACTTTGTTTTTAACCCGGTGGTGCTGGCCGGGTTTATCTCCCTGCTGGTGCTGGTGGTAGCGTGGCAGCTGTTTCGGCGCACGGCGGAGGAAAACCGCCCGCCGTATCAGCCGCAGGGGCCGGTGCCCGACGTGCTGCAGGTCGAGTTCCAGAGCTCCGCAAGCTTTAGCCCGGACGGCAGGCGCGCACTGCTTCTCTCCAAAGGCCGGGGCGAGCTGTTTGATGTGAGCACCGGGCGCTCCCTGGGCGCCTTGCAGGAGCGCGATATTGCGGGCGCCGACTTCTCGCCGGACGGCAAGCGCCTGGTGCTGAACACCTTAAGCGGCGTGCAACTGATCGACGTCACCGCCCCGCCCTACCCGGCGCTGGCGCACCTCACCACCAGCTCGCAGCCGCTGTACCGCTTTGCGCCGGACGGCAAGCGCCTGCTGGTGGTGGACGAGGCCACCAGCTCCAGCATGTTTGATGTCGCCACCGGCGCGCAGCTCTGGTCCTTCCCCTACCGCGCCACGGAGGGCCAGGCGGGTGCGGGCGTGCCGGCCAGCCTGCAGGAGGTTGCCTTTACCGCGGGCGGCGCGGAGGTGCTGGTGGTGCGCTGCATCGAGCGCAACCCGAGCGAAGGCGCGGCCGTTGGCGAGATTCGCCTGCACTGGTGGGCTGCCGCCACGGGCGAGGCGGCGCGCGCTCCGCTTGCGCTGCCTGGCGCGCAGCTGTTTCAGTGCATCAACTCCGGCGGCACGCGCCTGCTGGCGGCCGGGGAAGCCGGGCTCAACCTGTGGGATACCGGCAGCGGCTCCCTTATCGGCAAACCGCTGAAGCCCCAGGTGGAGGGCGAGGACGCCACGATGGTGTTTAGCCCGGACGACCGACGCCTTATGTTTGGCGCCGGCGGCGGCGTGCTGCACATCTACGATACCAGCGACCTGCGCGCGGTGGCGGAGATCCGCTACGCCCAGGCAGCAGCCGCCCCCGCACCGGGCGCCGGCGCCGCGTCCCCCACCAACGCCGCGTCCCCCACCAACGCCGCGTCCGCCACTCCCCCCGCGCCGGACCGCGACGACGCTCTCAACCTTGCCAACTTTAGCCCGGACGGCAAAAAAGTGCTGACCTGCACCGTGGGCGGCGACGTGCGCCTGTGGGACGCCGCGACCGGCCAGGCGACCGGCGTGCCCGCCCGCACGGTATCGGAGCTGCCGCTTTTCTTCTCCCCCGACGGCCGCGTGGTCGTCAGCAACGATGCCACGGCCGTCTACTTTTGGGACGCGACAACGCTGCGCGCCCTGGGGGAGCCGCTGCGGGTGCCCGGCGGGCTGGATTTTGTCAGCATAAGCCAGGACAGCCGGCACGTGCTGACCTCCGGCGATAGCCCCGGCATAACCACCCGCCTGTTCGATGTCGCCACGCGCCGCGAGATTGTGCTGGCCCGCACCGTTTTGCCCGCGCCACCGGTCGCTGCCCCGGCAACGCCTTAGAGGATCTGAGGAAGGCGAAGCGTTCTTGCCCCTTCGCGCCCGCTGTCTTCATGGGCAAGGATTTTGTTTTCCAGGCTGTGAACGGGCTTCCATGGGAGCCGCGCGCCGTCAAAAAAAGCGGGCGCGAATGAAGTGCCTTTGCTCCAGAAAGTGTCGACACACGACTATTGCCGCCGTTGCGACCGTTGCGTGAAAATCCGTTTTCGTATTGCCACGCGAAAAGGCGAAGCGATGTATGGAGCAGATTTTCACGCAACGGGCGCGACGGGCGGATCCGCGACGTTGTCGACATTCATTTCCCTCGTCATCTGTGGTCAGTTGAGCAAACGCCTTCACTGGCCCTTTCCGTATCTCGTCCCCGTAGCGTACGTTGCGGGAGAAAGGGGAGTTGGCGTTCCACTAACCCTTGGAGGGTGAATGTCGACAGCCCCTAAATCCTATCGACGACAGGGCGTTAGTTCCCTGTGGCGTACAGCCCGGCGATGTCGGCGGGGCTGCGCCAGTCGATGTTGTATTTGACGCGCAGCACGGTCTTGAGTTCAATCGCGTAAAAGTCCGCCCAGTTGCGGCTGGTGGTGGCGATGCCCTGGCGCAGGAGGTTGTGGCGGGCGGCGGCGCCGGCGTCCTCAAAGAGCTTGCGGTGGGCGTCGCTGACTTCCACGGCGTCGCGCATTTCGGCCTCCACCACGTGGCGCCCCTGGCTTTGGTAGACGGTGTAGCGCCAGCCGAGGTTGCCGTCCACCAGGGCGTACTGCACCATCTCGCCGCGCGCGTCCTGCTGAACCACGCGCAGGCGGTGGGTGGGCAGCCAGGGAAAGTGGCGCAGCAGGGCGGCCGTCATGCCGGCGCCGCTCATGGCCACGCCCGTGGCGGGGTCGCCGAAGACGAGGGTGCTTTCCAGGCTGAACTCGGGCGAGTGGCCCTCCATGCGGCGCTGCAGGTAGTTCATCGCCAGGCGGAAGATGCTGTCCATCTGCGCGTTGGAAAAGCGGCGCGTGCGCAGGCTGAGGCGGTACGCCAGGGGGCCTCCGGGTGCCTGCTCCAGGGCGACAACAAAGCGGTGCGGCTCCAGCGCCGGGGCAACCATTTTGAGGCCGAGCGACTGGAAGAGGGCGTCGCCAAAGCGCTCGCTGTTCAACTCGCGCTCCAGGGTGCGCCCCATTCCGGGCGAGGGCCGCAGAAAGCGTTGCGAGGTGCCGACAACCTCCTTCTCAAACGCGCCGCCAAAGGCGGGGCGCTTACCCCCCGCGATGCGCTGCATGCCGATCGCCGAAGCCGCCTTGTGCGATGTCGCGGAGGAAAGAGTTGCCGGCCGCCCGGCCGAAGCACGCCCGCCGAGAGTGCGCAGGGAGCTGTCCGAGACCGCGCTGCCGGCGCTGGTGCTGCTGCCGGCACCGCCAATGCCGTCACGCGTGCCGGAGTCCCCCTTGCGGGGCCCGGGCATGGCGGGCGCGGTGCTTGCCGGAGCCGGGAGAGGCGTAACGGATCGGGTGGCGGAGGCACAGGTGGAGATGGCCGTGCTGGCGGTCGTGCGAACTTGCGCCGCGGCAGCCCCGGGGGCGGGCGCGGGCGGCAGCGCGCCCGTGGAGAAGGCAGACGCGGAAAGCAGGCCGGACATCCCCAGCACGCCGCATGCGGCCATGGCGATGCCGGCCACTACCCCGGCCTGCAGGCAGGGGCGGTGCAGCCGGGCCATCAGCGGCGCAGGCGAGGTGCCTGGCGCAGTGCCTGGGTGTGTGCTTGGGAGTGGGGTGATGTCGCGCATGCGGGGGCGTCCACGGTGGCCCTCCCGGTGCACTCTTTCCACGGCCGGGGGGTGTCTGCGAGCAGCTCTGGCCTATCGCAGCAGGTTCCGTTGCGGTGGAAACAGGATTTAGCGTATAATACAGAAGTTTCAAGCTGATTACGCGTAGTCCAAGCAATTTAAACAAGATTTTAAGCGGACGAACGGGTAAACATCAACGCGCACATTGCAACATACTGAAGCAGCGACACTTGCAAAAGTGCACGCAAAAAATCGAGCGCAAGGGCCCAGCGATCCGCACCGCTTAACCCGGCGGCACCGGGCTGGTGGGGGCCGGTGCGTTGGTGGGCGGAGTCGTCGCAGGCGCAGGCTCCGGCACGTCCGCAATGCGGAAGTAGACGCGGTAGATGCCGGGCTCCGTGGCGCCGGGGGCGGGGGAGAGCGGAAAAATCATGCCATCGCCAAAGTTGTGGCGAAAGGGCGTGTAGGCGGGCAGCTTTTTATCCACCTTGCCAGGCGCACCAAACGCGGGGGCAAGCTGCATAAAGGTGTCGAGGAACCTGGTCATCCGCTCGTCGGCCTTGACCGTCTGGCCGGGCTTGAGCCCCACGGATTCGGCGTTGGCGGCAAGGAATGCATTGTACTGGGCCGCAGGCACTTCCACCAACAGCGCGTAGCACGTCACGCCGTCCGCCATAAAGCGCGTGGCGACAGCGGTACCGGTGCCTTCCAGGCGGATCGGCACAGCACGGGCCACCTCGGCGGGCGGGACGAGGGGCGGGATGCCGCTCATCATGTCCTGGCGCACCATCTGCAGCATTACCATGTAGGCGATCAGCCCGCCCAGATGGGCGGCGTCCACCCAGTTGAGCGATTGCCGCAGGGTGGTAATGCGGTACATCGTCCAAAGAAACCAGAGGATGATGTAGATGCCAAACAGGAAGGAGACGATAAAGAAGAGGCCGAAACCTTGCATAGATGCCCGAGAGCGTACGGCCAGATGCCGTTGCAGGGAAGCAAAAGCGCATTCTGCCCCGCAGCAGCCTGGCGCGGGCGCGCCGAATGCGCTTCGACAGGGGAAGGGACGTTAGCGCCTGCGTGAGGAGCTACACTCCCCCCGTGCGCCTAGCGCGGGCTGCCGGTGTTGCGGGGCAAGTCCGGGTTGGTGCCGTCGCGGTTGAGGACGCCGAGGTGGCGAAGGGCGTCCTCGGATAGGGAGGGGATACCGAGGGAGACGAGGTGATCGACCTTGATAATCTTGGAGGGGCCCAGTTGTTTGAGGGCGTCCAGCACCACCGCATAGTTGTCGCGGTTGATGGTTTGCAGAGCGGGGGTGCGGAGCATCACGGGGCGGCCGTTTTCGGCCAGGAAGGGGCCGTTGCGCAGCACCATATCGCCATACCACAGGTAGTTGGGATCGATCAGCTGGAATCTTTCGTGCTGAATATCAACGAGTTGCGATGCCTGCACGAACGGGCGCACCGTTTGCTCCGCGCAATAAGCGCGCCATGGCAGCTGGCCCCCCACCGCCACGGCCAGGCCCAGCACAAGAAAAAGCCCGGCGCGGCCTTTGCCTGCGGACTCCTGGAAGGCGGGCCAGCCGGCGGCGGCCAGCAGCACCGCGCTGCCCATTACCCCATGCGCGTAGCCGTTGCCCCAGGCAAAGCCGGTGCTGACAAAGAGCACCGCCACGGCGGCAAGCGCCAGCCCCAGCCCGGCCGCGATGTCGCGCACGGGCTCCTCCAGCCGGCGCCAGCTGAGCAGCGCGGCCAGGGCCAAGACGGTAACCGGCAGTGCCTGCCACGCAAAAAAGAGGGGAACGCTCAGGCTGCTCAGCACAACATCCAGCGGCTGAGCGCCCCCGGCCGTGGCGGGGAACAGTGGGGTAACGCCGGGCCCGGCCACAAACACCGGCACCAGCGTACCAAGATCTCCAAACACCGTGCCACGCTGGCTTTGCGTCACGTAAAGCCAGTGCGCGGCCACCGCCGCCAGCGCCGCCGCGTTGCCGCTCAGCCTGGCCCACTGGCGCCGCAGGGCCAGCCGCAGGAGAAACGGAAGTGCCACGGGCAGGAAAAGCATGGGCCACGGCGAGAACCATACGGCCGCCCAGGCTGCCACCGCCGCGAGCACATAGCCCAGGGTGTCGCCGCGAAGGAACAACCACAGCCACAACATGTTGCATAGCAGGGCGGCAGGCCCGGCGTGGGCGGACATCCCCGTCACCAGCAGCTGCGTGGAGGCGGCCATGAGCGCTGCGGCGGGGAGCTCCGCCTGGGCAAACGTGCGGTCCGGCCACAGACGGCGGGCCAGCAGCGCGGCCATCACCACGCACAGCGCGCTGAGCAGGGGGTTGACGATCCAGCTGAGGTCCAGCACCAGGGTTATGGCGCGCAGGGTCACGTAAGCGCTGCCGGATTCCAGCCAGCCGATATCCCATCGGGCGCCGGCCGGTGGTGTGCGCCATGTTTCGGCACGCCAGAAGACGTCGCCGCCTTCGTTAACGCCGCTTCGTTTCTCCAGCACCTGGCCGTACTGGGTAACGAAGGAGGGGCGGGCGGCGTTGCCCAGCCAGGCCAGCTCCAGCGGCACGGGGGCCAAACCGCGCGGGGCCTCACCGGCGCGGGTTTTGGCCTGATAGGTTATCGCATACTCCTCCGGCGCAAAGGGATACTCGTGCATCACGCGCAGGGTGCCGGCCACGCCTGCCGCCAGTACCAGCACGGGCAGCACCAGCCACACCACGCGCCGCAGCAGGGCCGATGTCCCGTCGCCGCCCGGCCACATCTCCGGCACGCGCGTTTTGTTGTCGATAAACACGGCCATCAGGACGCAGAGCGCCAGCAGGCCAAACATCACCACGGGCTCCATGGTGGCGTAGAGATAAAAGCCCATTTCCGGCGCTTTATCTTTAGCGTTGGCGGCGCCCAGCATGCGCAGCAGTAGCCCGCCGGCCAGCCCGTACAGAAACAGGCCGGCCGAGATAATCAGCGCCGTCGGCGCCAGCCAGCGCGCGGCCGGGGCGGGGGGAGGCGGGGAAGGCGCAGCCACGGCGGAAGGCAAGGCGCTGCCCTGGGGCGGGTTGTCGCTGATGTCGGCGCTCATGGTAAGGTGTGGGACATCCATCTTGCCCCTCTCGCGCAGCGGGTTCAATCCCGAATGCGAGGGACAACGTTCCGTGCCCGTTTTGCATTGCCAACCCGTTGATACCCGGCAACATCGCGTGCCATGGAGCGACCCCAAAAGATCGTGTCACTGCAGGGGATGCGGGCAGTTGCGGCACTGGCGATAGCATTTTCCCACTTTCACCATCAGTATGTTCAAAAGCCCGGGGACACCACGTTCGGTGTCCTTGGATTTGGTGTGGACATCTTCTTCGTGATCTCGGGCTTCATCATGATGCACCTGTCCTTCGACAAGTTCGGCTCGCTGGCCAACTCGGCCGACTTCCTGATCCGCCGCCTCATTCGCATTGTGCCGCTCTACTGGTTCTGCACCTGCATTTACGCCGCGTACCTCTACAGAATCCAAACCTTTGAAGTGGCTCGGGTGACGTGGGAGCACCTCTGTCTCTCCCTGCTCTTTTACCCCCATGTCAGCCCGATCGGCTCCACCTACCCCTTCCTGAATGTGGGCTGGACGCTGAACTACGAGATGTTCTTCTACCTCTGCTTCGCGGCTGCGCTCCTGGCGCCGCGGCGGGTGGGCGTTGCGTTATTGATCTGCGGTTTCGTCGCCCTTGCCTACTTTGCCCGCAGGGGGCTTCCCATGCCGTGGGCTTTTTTGGGCAATCCGATCATCTTCGCCTTCCTCCTGGGGGTCGGTCTCGCCGTGGCCAACCGGCATCTCCCCAGGATAAGCCTGCCCCTGTGCCTGGCCATAATTGCCGCCGCGGGGACGCTCGCAGCCGCCGCCTACTTCAGCCCCTCCTTCACCGGCGACTCGCGCGTCTACACCTGGGGCCCGTGTGCCGCGGCAGCTGTTGCCGCCGCGATGCTTTACGAAGGCAAGCTCCCCGGGTGGGTTGAGACCACCATGGTTGTCCTGGGGGACTCCTCCTACGCCATCTACCTTATCCACACCGTCCTTCTCTTCATCGGCCTCTACGCCGTGGCGTGGCTGCACGCCTACCACCAGATTGTCATCCCCACCCAGAACTGGTGGTTTCTCTCCTTTATGATGGCCCTGACCATCACCTTGTCCATCGCCATCCATTACCTGCTCGACCTCCCTGTACAGCGCGGGCTGCTGGCGCTTTTTCGGCGCAAAAACCGGGACGCGGTGGAAGCGGGCCGCGCGGTTGCTGCCGTGCCGGGTACCACAACCGAGTCTGCTTGAAGTAGCGGAGCGCCCCGCCGCCTCTCCACCCGGCCCCCGCGCCGCGTTTTTCCTTGCATTCCCCTCTCTCCGCCACGTTAATAGCGGTTTAATGCCCTCTTCCAACGTTTTGCTGGACGCCGATGCGCTTGATCGCGCGCTGACGCGGCTGAGCTACCAGGTGCTGGAGCGCAACGCGGCGGATCCGCGGCGCATTGTGCTGATCGGGCTGCCCACGCGCGGTTACACGCTGGCGCAGCGCCTTGCCTCGCGCCTTGCCCCCATCGCCGGGTTCGAGCCCCCCGTGGGCAAGATGGACATCACGTTCCATCGCGACGACCTGGAGCTGAACATTCCCGTGCCTCAGGTCTCTCACATCCCTTTCGACATTACCCGCCGCGTGGTTGTGCTGGTGGACGACGTGCTCTTTACCGGCCGCAGCGTGCGCGCCGCCCTTGCCGCCCTGTCGGACCTGGGCCGCCCCGCCGCCATCCAGCTCCTGGCGCTGATTGACCGCGGCCACCGGCAGGTCCCCATCCGCGCGGACTTTTTCGCCCGCAAAATAACCACGGAGCTGGAGGACACCGTGCAGGTTAAACTAACCGAGGTCGACCCCGTACCGGCCGACGTTGTGGAGGTCGTATCGCCATGAGCCCCACCGAATACATGGCGCCCACCACCCCCTCGCGCCAGTGGAAGCATAAGGATTTGCTCAGCATCCGCACGCTGGAGCCGTGGGAGATTGATCTCATCCACGACACCGCCTCCGCGTTCAAGGAGATTAACTCCCGCGCCATCAAAAAGGTGCCAGCGCTGCGCGGCAAAACGGTCGTCAACCTGTTTGTGGAGCCAAGCACGCGCACCCGCGCCTCGTTCGAGCTGGCCGCCAACCGCCTCAGCGCCGACGTCATCTCCCTGGAAAGCAGCAGCAGCAGCTTCAAGAAGGGCGAGACGCTGAAGGATACCGGCCTGAATCTGCAGGCGCTGAATGCCGACTTTATGGTAATGCGCCACTCCTGCGCCGGCGCCGCGCAGTTTCTGGCGGAGCGTCTGCGCACGGGCATTATAAACGCCGGCGACGGCGCGCACGAGCACCCCAGCCAGGCGCTGCTGGATACCTTCACCATCCGCGAGCGTCTGGGCCGCGACCTCAAGGGGCTGAAAATCGCCATCTGCGGCGACATTATGTTCTCGCGCGTGGCGCGCAGTAACATATGGGCGCTGCTTAAGCTGGGCGCGGACGTGACTCTGGTGGGCCCAAGCACGCTGGTGCCGCCGGTCTTCAAGAAGCTGGGCGTGAACATCAGCCACAAGCTGGAAGATATTCTGCCCGAGGCGCATGTGATTATGCTGCTGCGCATTCAGCACGAGCGCCAGCGGCAGGCCCTCTTCCCCAGCCTGGGCGAGTACGTCTCACTCTTTGGCCTTACGGCGGCGCGCTTTCGCAAATGCCGGCCCGACGTTGTCATCATGCATCCCGGCCCGATTAACCGTGGCGTAGAGATCGACAGCGAACTGGCGGACGGCGTCAACAGCGTTATCCTGGAACAAGTTACCAACGGCATGGCCGTGCGCATGGCCATCCTTTACCTGCTTAGCGGTGGCCAGCCGCTGCACGTGGCGCCCGGCGCGCCCCTTGCCCCTCATATCACCTCCCCCGCGTCATGATGAAGCTCGCCCCCCGCGATCCCTCGCTCGTCTCCACCTACGACCGCAAGCTCGGCACCCGCTCCTGGGCGCTGACGGGCGGCCGCGTGATCGACCCCGCCAACAGGCGCGACGAGATCGGCGAGGTGTACGTGCGCGACGGAAAAATCGTCGCGGAGATTCCCGTCAACGAATCCGTGGAAGTGATTGACTGCTCGGGACTTATCGTCTGCCCCGGCCTCATTGACCTGCACGTGCACCTGCGCGAGCCCGGCCAGGGCAGCAAAGAGACGGTCGCCACCGGCACCCGCGCGGCGGCGGCCGGCGGATTCAGCACCATCGTGGCGATGCCCAACACCAAACCGGTGGCGGATGGCCCCAACACCATCGCATGGCTGCGCCAGCGCATCGCGGAGACGGCGATTGTCAACGTTTACACCACGGGCTGTATCTCCCAAAACATGGCAGGCGAGGCCCTCGCGCCGATCGGATCGCTGAAACAGGCCGGCGTGGTGGCCATTACGGATGACGGTAAGTGCATCCAGAACAACGAGTTAATGCGTCGCGCCCTGGAGTACGCGCAGATGTTTGACCTGCCGCTGCTGGACCATTGCCAGGATTACGCCCTGAGCGAAGGCGGCGTGA
Organism: Verrucomicrobia bacterium LW23; assembly: GCA_003054695.1. GTDB lineage: Bacteria > Verrucomicrobiota > Verrucomicrobiia > Methylacidiphilales > UBA1321 > LW23. The sequence continues at coordinate 858,642 of QAZA01000045.1, read as the reverse complement.
TGAACGAAGGCTACTGGAGCACCGTGCTGGGCCTGCAAGGCTGGCCGGCTATCGCGGAGGAGGTCATTGTGGGCCGCAACGCGCTGCTGGCCGAGCTGACGGGCGGCACCGTGCACTGCCAGCACCTCTCCAGCGCCGGCAGCGTGCGCCTGGTGCGCGAGGCCATGCAACGCGGCGTCAAAATCAGCGCCGAGGTAATGCCGCATCACCTGGCGCTGACGGACGAGTCGATAGCCGGCTACGACACAAACTTCAAGATGAACCCGCCGCTGCGCACCAAACGGGACATCGCAGCTCTGCTGGAAGGTGTGGCCGACGGCACCATCGAGATCCTGGGCAGCGACCACGCACCCCACGCCACCTACGAGAAGGAAGTGGAGTTCAGCGAGGCGCCCTTCGGCATCCTGGGCCTGGAGACGGAGCTGAGCCTGTTTGTAAAGACGCTGATCGAGCCGGGCGTAATCTCCTGGGCCAAAATGATCGAAAAGCTCACCATCAACCCCGCCAAACTGCTGCGCCTGGACAAAGGCACCCTCTCCCCCGGCGCCGACGCCGACATCACCCTCATCGACCCCGCACGCGAGTGGGTCGTCGACAAAGAGAAATTCCAAAGCAAAAGCCGAAACACCCCCTTCCACGGCTGGGAGCTGAAGGGCAAAGCCGTGGCCACCGTGGTGGCCGGAGAGTTCGTGTTCTCCTGCTAGCCGAGGCTGAGTGCCAGGCAAAGGAATGATGCTGGTCCAAACGCGCGGAGGTTTCCAGGGTACGAGTGGCGGCCCTCCGCGCTACGGCAAGCGCTTCGCATTGCAGCCGCCGTCATCATCGTCGCCCTGGCCTGGTCTATGGCACGCCGTTGGCGCTTGGGAGCGCTGCTGTTGAGGACAAACTAACTGGAATCTGCTCTAACCAATTCGCAAGTTCTCGGATTTATCCCCACTTAGCGGCTTTGTCCCCCTTCGTGCGAAATATTCCACTCCGTATCTGATGGACTGCTACAGCGAGGGATCGGTAACGGCGGCGAAGGTGCGGGGCGGGTTTTCTTCGTCGGCGTCGATGAAGTCGAACATGGTGAGGATGGAGCCGTCGACGGGGCGGCCGGCTTCGTGGATGCGGAAGCGCAGCCAGCCGGTGGAGGAGTCGCGCCAGCCGCGTTTGGTCATAAAGCCGTTCCACACCTCCTTGTCGGTCTCGCTGGGATTGCGGCCGTGCTCGGCGGCCCAGGTGGCGATGGCTTCGTCACCGGTTTCCTCGCCAGTGGCGTGCAGCACGTGGTCGCGCAGGGCCTCGTAGCTGATGCCGAGGAAGGCGCAGCAGCGGCCGTCGAAGCCTTTGCCGAGGTTCTCCACGTAGTCCGGCGGGAGCTGCCCGGCGGCGTGCAGGCGGATCTTGTCCAGCATGCGGGGGAAGTAGACGATGCCGCCGGCCATCTCATAGGGGCTGCGCAGTCCAGGAGTTTTCATGGGTTTGGCGAAGGGAGGGGGGAGGAGGGAAATGTTTGAACCACAAAATCACATAAACATCACACAACTTGCGGAAGGTGGCCGCGCCGCCTCTGGCTCAGGCTGCCCCCGCCGTGGCAACGGCCAGGCGCGAGGCTATGGCCTGGTTAGTGGTCTCACGGGCGATTTCCGTAACCTGCGTGCCGGCCTGCGCGGTGGTGAGGAGCTCCGAGCTGCCGGAGGCCAGGGCGCGCGCCCACTCGGCGTAGAGGCCCTCGAAGCTTTTCTCCGGCGCCCAGGGGAGGGACTGGGAGCCTTCGTCGTTCTCCACCGTAAACGTTTGCGCTTCGCGGTCGTAGCGGATGACGCCGCGGGTGCCGATGAGCTCGTAGACAAACTCCGAGCGGGCGCGGCGGCTGGTGTGGTGGTAGGAGTAGCTGACCTCCACCACAGTGTGGGCGCCGCATGCGTGATCCATATGCAGCCACACGTGGTCGGGCGCCTCGTAGTCGTCGGCCCAGGCGCCGTGGCCGCTGTAGCGCACAATGGGGCTGTCCAGCCAGAACATGGCGAGGTCGATCTGGTGCGTGCCGCAATCCACCAGCGGCCCACCCTCCAGCATACGGCCCACGCGGCGCTGCTGCAAAATGCGGTTGCCCTGCGCGTCCGTGCTGAACTTGCCGTGCAGGCCCCAGTTGTAGATGAGGCGCAGCGACCGCACCGTGCCGATGGCGCCGGCGCGCACCAGCCGGCGGATCTCCAGCGCGGCGGGGCTGAAGCGGTAGCAGAAGGCGGTGTGCAGCGTGGCTCCGGCGGCGTCCATGGCGGCGATCATCTCCGCGGCCTGGGCGGAGGTGGTGGCCAGGGGTTTCTCGCACAGCACGGGCAGCCCGGCTTTGGCAGCGCGCAGCACGTTGTCGTAATGAACGGGCGCCGGGGAGGTGATGGACACGGCCTCAATGCCGGAGGCAAAGAACGCGTCGATATCCGTAAACGGCTGCGGCCCAATAGGCTGCGTGCCCGAGGGGGAGCCGGCCGGCGGTGCGGAGGAAGTCATCGCCCACGCGGTCTGCAACGGCGCCTCGTAGGGATCGTACAGCGCATGGAGAATAAGGCCCGGCTCGCCATTCGCCCCGTCCGTCGCCAGAATTGCCGGCAAATGCCCATACTGCGCCACGACGCCGCAGCCCATCAGTCCAATCTTTTTCATGGATGGCAGAGAGAGTGGAGCAAGATTGCGAGGATTGCAACAGGAACCGGGAGGGGATGACTGGGTCGCCTGCCAACGTCCCGCCCTTGCAGCACAAAAAACCGCCCGGGCCGGCCTCCCCTTCGGGGGGAAGGGGGAGGCGGCGCGGGCGGTCAGGGAGGGGTACCTATGTCTGCAAACCCGTGGGACTCAGCAGCTTACCTGGCGTAGGCGAGGAGGGGCTTGACCTCGAAGTTCATGGTCGAGGACTTTTCGGTGCCGTCCTTGCTGGGGGGCGGGTTGTACTGCAGCACGTAGAAGTTGCCGCCGGTGCCGGTGCTCTTGCTCATCTGCACGGCCAGGTAGTAGATGGCGGTGGCGGTGGGCTTGAAGGGCAGGGTGGCGACGCGGCCGTTCTCGCTGGTGGTGCCTTCGAGAACGAGCTTTTCGGCTTCGTCAAACAGGCCCACTTCCAGCTTCTCCACTTCCTTGGAGCCGGTGACGATGAACGTGTAGGGAAGTCCTTCGTACAGCGTCAGCTTGTAGACCTTTTGCTTGCCGGTATCGAGAAAGCCGGAGTCCTCGGAGAAGGGCTTGATGCCGTACTTCTTGTAGATTTCCTTGCCGATCTCGATGGCCAGATCCAGCGCTTCCTGGGCGGACGCGTGGGCCGACATCGACGAGGTGGCCATCATGGCGACGATGGCCAGCGTGAGAATCCAGTATCTGGTAAGGATGCGCATATATTATTTGGCTTTTTCGATTTTGGACACCGTCTCATCGGAGATGGTGAAAAGCTTGTCGATGCTCTCCTTGGGCACCGGGGCGCCCTTGGCAACGTCGATCAGGGGTTTGATCTCGAGGACCTTGGCCTTGATTTCATCAATGAGCGGGTCTTTCGCCTTCAGTTTGCTCAGCTCCTTGGCGATGTCTTCCGCAAGCTGCGGCTGGCGAAGCAGGCCGGAGCTTTTCTCGTGGTAATTTTCCTTAAGGCCGTAGGTGACGAGGTGGAGGCCCTGCAGCCAGCCGGCCACGCGTACCAGGGTTACGGAGTCGGTCTCTTTGCGCTCCTTCAGGGCGGTGAGGATGTCTTCCTGCAGCTTGTCCAGCTGGCTGAGCAGCTCCGGCCACTTCTCGGCGCGGGCCAGTTGCTCCACCACGTCGGCCTGTGCCAGCAGCTCGGCGCGGATGCCCAGGCTGTCGGCCAGCGACTTGACGGTGCGGGAGATTTCGGTGAGGGTCTTTTTGTCGCGGGATTGCACGGCAACGGCGCCATTGGCCAGGCGCACGCCCAGGTTCAGCGCGCGGTATTCGGCCGACACGTAGTCGAAGCGGCCTTTATCCTTGCCGGTATTGACGAACGCCATCACCTTGTTCCAGTCGACCGTGGAGTCGAGCTGCGTCATGGCAGAAAACAATTCGGAAGGCTTGGGAACGACCACCGAGGCCGTCTTGGCCAGGGATTCGTCCAGTTTCATTTGCGCGTGGGCCAGCGGGGCGGCCAGCACAAGCGGCGCAAGAACCAGCAGTTTCAGGAAGAAGTGGGTCTTTCTCATAGCGAGTGGTTAGCGGGCGACTATTTCGAGACGCGGCGGACAAGTCAATCAAATAAGGCGGGCTGTTGTCGAGCGAGCGCCGGGGGGTTGCGGAGGTCCAGACTGGCGCGGCCGGCCGGTACGCATGCATAACGCGTTGCCCTGCGAAGGCTTCGCGCATAAAAGCGACTTGCCGGCGGGGCAAAACGCTACGGCGTCTCGGCACCCGAAAGGCTCCGCTGCTAACATGCCCCCGTTTTGCCCCGCGCGCCAGCACCTTTGCGGCATTTGTGCAAGAAAGGTGCGGTGGCGGCGGAATGTCCTGGCAACGGCGTACACAAATAGAGCGCTGAAAGTAAGGGGAAGTGGAGGGAAGTTGTGGGGGCGGCCCCAATACCATGTACGGGCGGCCGCGCCGGCGGGAGAAGCGCCAGCACGACCACCCGTCACCGCACAGGGTGAGGATTGGGGTTGATCTACACACATGCACGAGGCCGCGCCGCCATAGTGGCCCGGCCTCCCGTTGTGCATGTTCGCAGGTGGGACGTTCCATCTTGCAACTTTTGCCAACTTTTTTGGCGTGGCGATGATTGGCCGGCTATACTGATGGCATGAGCGATACCGCTGACGCCCCCGAATCCGATATCTTTCGCCACGACCACATTGCCCTGTACGTGGAGGATCTGGACCGCTCCGAGGCGTGGTACCGCGATGTCCTGGGCTTCCGCCCCGTGCTGGTTAAGGAGTGGTGGTCGCGCAGCGGCCGCTTTGTCGGGCGGGGAGAGGCCATCATTGCCCTGTTCCGCCGCCGCGAGGGCGAAACGTGGACCTCCCGCGGCATCCCGGACCGCGTCCACCAGGCGTTCCGCGTTTCCGGCCCCGCCTATGCCGAGTTCAAGCGCGCCTTCGCCGAGCGCGGCATCCCCTTCCGCGAGATGGACCACGGCATCTCCCGCTCCATCTACTTCCGCGATCCCGACGACTACAACCTGGAGCTTACCACCTACCCCGGCGATGGCGTGCGGGAGAGCGTGCGGGCGGAGGGTTAGCACGCAAAAGCCGGGAAGTAGAATGCGCCCTCCTGCCTGCCATTGTCTCATATGATCCGTTCCCCCCCCTTTGCGTTCTTTGCGTCCTTAGCGCCCTTTGCGCGAAACGGCCCATACGCATGGGACGGCCTGGAACCCTGGTCCTAAGCATCAATGCGATTTCACGCAGAGGACGCAAACAACGCGAAGGGGGATGGAATGGAAACAAGGACTTAGCATAGGGACGAAAACTTCGCAGGAGCGACCCATCTCCGTGCAATCCGTGTGATCCGTGGTTCATTCATTCGTCCCCTTCCACAGGGATACTTAACCACGGATAGCACGGAGGGGAGGGGGATACAGCTCCCCAACCTGCCGCCTCCTCTCCCCCATTCCTCCCCACCGCCTGTTCGTGTCATTCGTGCTATTTGTGGTTAAATACTCTCCCGAATTCCCGCGAGGCAGCGCGGGTCACTTGTCCCAAGAAATCGATGCGCCTCTGTTCTCGCGCTTTACATGCACCGCACGTATCCCGCATACTACGCAAGCCATGCATCTGCTCACCGCCGCATTCGACCCGGAGACCGCCATATCCCGCGTAAGTGAGATTTTCGCGCTGAGCGACTCGCCGGAGCGCATTGCGGAGAAACTCAACGTCCCCAACGAGGTCGACCGCGTGAAGGACGGGATGGCCGTGCCCCAGTGCAAGCGGCTTCTGGCGGATATCGACAAGCTGCGCGCCTTTGTGGATCTGGAAAAGCAGATCGAGGACGTGAAGGCCGGCAAGTGGAGCTGGAATTTTCTGGGCAAAAGCGCCCGCGACGCCCACCTGGCCAAGCTGCTGGACAAACGCCGCAAGTTCGGATCGCTGATTGAGGCGCCCCGCTGGTTCTACCGGCTGGACCGGGTATGGCTGCTGCACTGTATACGCGACTACGCGCTGGATTCCGCCACGCAAATGGCCGACAGCGAGTGGATTGAGGTGGACGACAACAACGCCAACGGGGAGCTTCCATACCCCATCGTCTCCATGTTTGAGGCGGCGGATACCGCCCGCGCCAAGACGATCATCCTGAACCTGGAGAGGCCGTTCAAGGATGTCTCCCCCGAGTGGGTGCTGAAGGACATGGAGGGCCACCGCGCGCTCCACTTCGACTTTGAGAAGCGCATGGCCGTCTACTTCCAGCCCCTGCGTGTCTGACCTCCTCCCGAGACCGCCGCGCGGGCGATGCCGCACCCCGCCAGTCTGCCTCCCCTGCAATCCCCCTGCCCCGCCCCGCCTCACGACATTGCCTGACTGCTCGCACCTTCCCCTTTCCCCCGACGCGCCATGTCCGAGCCGAAAGCCACCATCACTCTCCGCAGCGACCTTGCGGAGATCGAACGCCTGAGCGAGTTCATCGCCGAGTTCGGGGAGGCGCACGGTCTTTCGCACAAGGACATTTTTGCCTTTACGCTGTCGCTGGAGGAGCTCGTCACCAACGTCATCAACTACGGCTACAAGGGGGACAGCGAGCTGCCCATCGTGGTGACCATGTCCGTGCACGACGGCACGGTGTGCGCCACCCTCGACGACCAGGCGCCCCCGTTCGATCCCTTCTCGCGCAAGGAGGTGGATACCACCCTCAGCGTGGAGGACCGGCCCATTGGCGGCCTGGGCATCCACTTGTGCAAAAAGATGATGGACACCGTTGCCTACCGCTTTACCGAGGGCCACAACCTGGTGCACCTGCACCGCGTCCTGCGGGGGCCGTCGGCCGGCGTCGCCGTCCCCAGCGGGTCGGCTGAGGTACCCGGCGACGGGGACGACAACGATGAGCCATGATTTCCCCCCCGGCCGGCAGCCGTTCGTCCCGTCCGTTAACTTCCCTCCACCTCCCGGCCATGCACTTCAAGATCTACATTCCCCCGCCCGACAGCACCGGTTGCGAGATTGCCAACGCCGCGAGCGCCGTTGTCGTTGCGGAGGGCGTTCTCAACTCCCACACCAGCGCGGAGGCCCAGCGCTTTCTCCAAAAGCAGGTACAGCTGGACGTTACAGCGCCCCGCCACGTCCTCATCGATGCCGCGCGGCTGGAGTATCTCAACAGCAGCGGCCTGCGTGTGCTGGCGCAGATTGCCCGGGATCTGCGCAAAACCGGCCGGAAGCTGGCCCTGTGCGGCGCCGCCGATCCCCTGCGCGAACTTGTCGAGGTCTCCGGCCTGGCCGGCCTTATCCTGAAGTACGAAAGTGTGGCCGCCGCCCGCGAGGCGCTGTTTGAGTAAGGCCAATTCGCCCAGCCTGCATCCCAAAATCGGCACCGCCACAAGGCCAGCTAACTGTGCAAAATGGTTGGAGGCAGCGCCTGTTATCGGGCGTAATGTCGCAGCTTTTGCGATTTTAACACGTTGCCGCTCAAAAGCTTGCGCCGTAACGTGCACGATTTGGGCTGCGCGATCCGATTTTTATCGTAGATTATGGGTTCTCGTATTATTCCATTCTATACGCCTGAACCCATTATCCACGCACCACGGCTTGGCCGGCCCACAGGGGGCTCGGTTCGACAACCGCATCTCCACACCCGCGCACCGCACATGAAAGGGCAAACTTCGCTATGACAGGGTGCGATCTTCCGGTGCTGATTCTCGGGTGCGGGTACGTGGGACGCACGCTGGCGCGGCAGTTGCAGGAGCGCGGAATCCCCGTGCTGGGCTGGGTGCGCAGTGCGGACAGTGTGGCCGAGCTGGAAGCGGAAAAGATCCCCGCCATCCACGGCAATATTGCGGAGCCCGCCGCGTGGGAAAAGCTGGCCGACCAGCAGTTCCGCGCCATGGTGCACTGCGCCTCCTCGGAGCGAGGCGGGCCGGAGGGCTACCGCCTGGTCTATTACTGGGGCCTGTACCAGGCCATCGTCCACGGCCGCGGCGCGCCCCTGGTGTTTGTGTCCTCCACCTCCGTGTACGCCCAAACGTCGGGCGAGTGGGTCGACGAGACCTCCCGCGCGGAGCCAACCGTGGAGACGGGCCGCATTTTGCGCAAGGCGGAGGCCATGGCGCTGGGCGCCGGCGGCTCCGTGCTACGCCTGGCCGGCATTTACGGCCCCGGCCGCAGCGCGCTGGCGCAGAAATACCTGAACGGCGAGGCGGTGCTGGAAGGCGACGGCCGCCGCGTCATCAACCAGATTCACCGCGACGACGCGGCCTCCGCCATCCGGCGCCTGCTGGAGATTGAGTGCCCGTGCGGCATTTTTAATGGCGTGGACGACGAGCCGGTCGACGCCATCACGTTTTACACCTGGTGCGCGCGCTTCTTCAACCGGCCGCTGCCGCCTTACGGCCCGGTGCGTACGGACCGCAAGCGCGGGCTCACCAACAAATGTGTCTCAAACCGAGCGCTGCGCGCCACCGGCTGGGCACCGCGCTACCCCACCTTTCGCGAGGGGCTGCCCAACGCATTTGAGCTCAGCCCGATGGGCGATCCCACCCCCGTGCCCGCCCAACTGGCACCGCTGGAGGCCGAGCCGCCCGCCGTGGAGGAGCCCGGCGCCTCCGGCAGCTCCGCGCGCCTGCGCACGCGGCGCCGCTTTCCGCCGCGGCTGGGCTGCATCGGCACAGGCCTGGCCATGCTGGCGCAGTTTGTCGCAAGCGCGTCGCCCCTGGCGGCGCAAACCGCCGCGCCTTTGCCAGGCATGACGACCGCGGCCTCCGCCCCCCGCCCCGGCGGCGACGCCATGGACACCGCAACGCTGGCCGCCGCACGCGTGGAAGGCGTCAGCGAATCGCCCGACAAACAGTGGGTGATTCAACGGCGCGAGCTGGGCAAGGACGCCGGCGGCATTATGCGGCATCGCGTGGAGATCGTATCGCGCCGCACCAGCCGCATCGGGCTGATGTGGAACGGCCGGTGGCGTGCCCTGGCCGTGCTGTGGTCCCCCAGCGGCAAGGTGGCCGCTATCAACGACTTCTCGACAACGCAGGGCGATTGCGTCTACGCCGTCAGCTTCGTGCCCGTCGCCACCCTCTTTCCGCAGGAGACCGAGAAGCCCGGTGCAAAGGGCTCCGCCAAGGCCAAAGCCGCCGCCGCGGCCAAAGCCAAAGCCAAGGGCAAAGGCCAGGAAGAGGAAGCCCCCCCCGCCCCCGTGCTGCCGACGGAAGTGCCCGCGTATCTCCATAAGCCGGACCACCTTGCGCTAAGCCGCGCCATGCACACCCGGCTCCGGCGCTTAGGCAAAATCGAGCGCATTACCGTGGCGGCCGACAGCTGGAAGGACGACCGCACCCTGCAGGTGCGCGTTTTCGGCAAAGCCTCCGTCGGTCCCTTTGAGGAGATGTGGCTGTGGCATCTGCAGCCCGACGGCACGTTGCGCGAAAACACGCCGCCGCCCGCGCCTTCGGCCACACCCGCGCCGCCGTAAGGCTGCGCGGCGGCTGCCGCATTCGCAAAATCGCGAAAACAGGAGGATGGCGTTGCCGAATGGCGTGAGACCTGCTTGCAATGCCGCACCTGATTTTCCGACCGCCCCGGCGGAAGATCCACATAAACGCAACGCTAACACGTTCGCTTCTATACACTTGCTGGCTGACTACGAGATTGACTGACTGGAGATAGTTTGGATGGTTGCACTTTATATTCTTATCATCGTAATAATGGTAGTGTCCTCCCTGTGGCTGCTAACGCCGCGGGTGCTGGAGTCGCGCGGCAACGTGCTGCGTACCCAGGGAGATTTTGACGACGCAATCTCCGTCTACTCCATGGCGCTGCGGATGAATCCCACCAGCCCGGAGTCCTACATCGGCCGCGGCGCCTCCCTGGCCGCCAAAGGCGACGCCGCAGCGGCGATCCCCGACCTGGACCGCGGCATCGAGCTGCTCGCCCGCGAGTCTAACTGGAAACCCGACGCCCTGCCCCGCCCCAAAACCGCCTACGAGCGCGACTGGGTTACCCTGGCGCTGACCTACCGCGGCGTAGCCCGCGCCGTTCTCGGCGACATCCAGGGCGCGTTCGGAGATCTGGACACCGCCGTGCGAACCTCCCCCATGGAGGTGGACCCGCACCGCTTCCGCGCCGTGCTGCGCACGGAGAAAAAAGACTTTACGGGCGCGCGCGCCGACTACGACCGCGTGCTGACGCTGGAGCCCCACAACGCCACAGTTTACCAGTTCCGCGCCTCCCTGCGCCTGCAGGAAGGCGATTACGAAGGCGCCATGCAGGACCTGGAAAAGCTGCACGAGCACTCCCCGGACACGCTCGCCTTCTACCTGCTGCGCGGCCAGGCCCACCAGGGCTTGCACAACGACGACGAAGCGCTCGCCGACTACACCCGCTTTATCGACAGCGCCGGCCGCACGCTGCGGATGATCGAGAAGACCCGCGCCGCCGCCACCCGCCAGGACTCCTCCGCCGCCACCCCGGCCGCAAGCCCCGCCGGCACGCTGACGCCGCAACCGGCCCTTGCCGCAGGCTCCCCCGGCGCAAGCTTTAACAAGCAGGCTACGCCGGCAGATAACGCCGTGGAGGCGATGCCGGCCGAGTCGACCTCGCTGCGCTTCACCATCAGCCAGGCGTTTCGCAAACAGCCCATGCGGGTAACCGATGCCGAAGTTGTCGCCAGCGACGACCCCGAAAGCGCGCCGGAGGTACTGACCGCGCAGCTGGCCCAGGCCTACCACAACCGCGCCATCGTCCGCACGCACCGGCGCGATTTTGCCGCAGCCAGCGCGGATCTCGTTCGCACGCTGGAACTTGCGCCGGACGACCAGGCCGCCCAGCTCAGCCTGGGCGTGTGCGAGATGCAGCAGGGCCACTGGGAGCCCGCCCTTCAAGCCTGCGCGCGCGTGATTGCGATGAACCCGCGCAACCACACCGCCTACTCCTACCGCTGCACCATCCTGATGGCGCAGGGCGACTTTGCCGGCGCCGCCGCCGAGGCAGAGCGGGCCATCGAAGCCGACCCCGCCCACGACCTGGCCTACCTCCACCGCGCCCTGGCCCGCATGGCCTCCGGCGATTTTGACGGCGCGATTGCCGACTACACGCGGCTGATTGAGGAGCTGAGCACGCAACATGCCGTGCAAGTGCTCTACAACCGCGGCCTCAGCTACCTCATGCAGGGCAAGGCGCCGGAGCGCGCCGAGGAGGACCTCTCCTCCGCCATCCGCCGCGCCCCCCACAGCGCCCACGCCTACACGTTCCGCGGCATCGCCCGCGTGGCCGCTGGCAACCGCGAGGGCGCCATGGCCGACTTTACCTATGCCGTGGAGCTGGCGCCGCGCAACCCGGCCGCCTACGCCAACCGCGGCATGGGCTTCGAGTCGATGGGCCGCTACGCCGAGGCGATTCACGACTACCGCGCCACCATTGAGTGGGGCGACGCCTGCCTCGCCGCCCTCCCCCGCCCCGACGCCACCGAAGCCGAACTTGCCGCCGCCGTGCGCCCCGCCGCCGCCCTGTTGCGCGAGGACCCGCTCAATCGCGACCCCGTCGATTTCAGCATCATCCGAGCCCTGGAGATGCAAAGCTCCGACCCGCGCCGCTTCATCGGCATCGCCCTCCACGCCGCCGGCCACATCCGCGGCGCCACGGAACTCTTCCGCGAGCTTCTGCCCCCCAAGCTGGAGCTGATCCAGAAGCGGCTGGACGAGGCAATCAAGAAGCAGTGGGCAGCGTAAACAACGGCACGGGGGGGACTTAGACCAATTCGTACAGCTAGAGGGCCGTGTGGACATGACACAATCTGAAGCGCCGTTGGCGCTTCACAGGATATCGCAAATACACTCATGTTAATGCCACGCTAGCTAAGCTGCACCTGCCCGTGGTTCTCCGTGCGGTGGCAAATCTCCAGGCGGTTGCCGGCGGGGTCCTCAAAAAAGACAGCGTAATAGCCGGGGTGCTCCCAGGCTGGGCCCTCGATATTACGTGCGCCGATGGTGGCAAGCAGCGTGCCCAGGCGGTCCACCTCGCCCGGGGATTCCGCCCAGAACGCGATGCGCGTGGCGTTGGGGCGATGGAGGGCATCCTGCGCCACCCCGAAGAACGACGTGGGGCTGTCGGCGGTTGTATCTCCTTCCGCCTCAGCATAATACTGCAGCCAGCCGGCGATGTCCGCCGCGCGGCAAAAGCCCAGCTCCGGCAGCAGCGTGTTGTAGAACGGAGCGGTGCCGGCAAGGTCCGGCACGCGAAGATCGATATGATCGAGAATGCGGGAACGGCGTCGGGATGTCGAACGCATCCCCCACTATAGCACAGGGATGCAAGCAGCGCCGCGCCTCACTCCCTCGCACCAAAGGGCATGCTGGAAAGGGAGTTGCGTGCTTTAGGGACGTAATAGCGCCCCCTGGGATATACTCGTGCCTGCCGCCCCTGCGCATACGGGCTGCCGTGGCGATTGATTTGCGGTCCTGTATTGCGCTCCTGGCCTGACTGTCTATGATTGGGGGTGAGGAGAGGACACGCCGGCCCGGCCTCAGCTCCATTCCGGAGCAAGTCCGGTCACCGTACCGCTATGATCTTCCGCCGCACAACCGCCGCCCCGCCCACCTCTCCCCACGCGCTGGCAAGCCGGGTGGGGAAGCGCTATTTTTACACCAACGCACGCGGCGAATTGCTGGGTCCGCTGGACTACGGGGAACTTGTGGTGCTGCACAAACGCGGGATCCTTAACGGGGACACGCCGATCCGCAACGGGTCCGAAGGCGTCCCCGTCAAATACCGCTTTTACGAGTTCCCCGAGGCGGCGGCTGCGGAAGCACAGGCAAAGCTGCCCAAACAGACGAGCGCGGAAGCCAGGCGCGCGGGCGAGAAACGGCTGCTGTCCCGTGCGGCGGTCATCTTGATAGGCATCGTGGCGTTCTACCTGATAGCCTCCACATGGCTGGAGGCAAAGCGTTCCGCGATCAGCGCCACAGCGGCCGCTCCTTCACCATCCCCGGCGCGTGCAACGCCCGCTGCGCCGTCCCCGCCCTAGAGCAAAGCCCCCTGGGTAAGCGGCAGTTTCAGATCAACCCCAACGCGGGTTGTATCCCTCGGCGTCGAAAAGGGATGCGACCCGCGTTGGGGGCGTTCGATTTCGCGCCTTTACCCAAGGCTAGGTTATACAACCTCGTTGAGGTTGTCAGAGCCTTGCGAACATCTCTTCTTGAACCGTCATAATCCTAAAATAGATCCTTGCCGCAACACTAGGCCCAGCCGAAGTAAAAGACGTACCTGTCGTTTACAATGCGTAAAAACAGGTGAAAGACGAAGTCGCCAAACGGCCAGGACATCGTGGCGGGCCAGCCCGGCGGCTCGCCCTCGTGGGGTGGCACAGTAAAATCGTTGGCGCCGGGGGGGCTAAGCTGCAGCAGGTGGGTGCAACCGCTCATCAGCAGCGCGCGGCCGGCGTCCGCAATGCTGGGCTTGAAGTAGTGATATTTAGGCAGGCCGCCAATTTTGTGGTGGCGGTAGACTTCAAACATGTCGTCGCTCTCGTCCGCCGCAAGCTCGCCGTACTCAAAGCGGCTGCTGGGCAACACGTAAGGGGGGTCCGCCGCCTCGTCGCGAACGGATGCGCCGTGCACGGCCACGTAGAGCAGGTCCAGGCCGTCGGGCGATGCGGCGTCGAACATGCGGTACTTGTTCTCCGAGAGGATGTTAAAGTGGTCGTCGCGATGCGCCGCGCTAAAGTTGAGGAAGACGGAGAACTCGATGTGCGGGTCGATAGAGTATTGCAGCGTAAGGAGATAGACAAAGGGCTCGAACGGCGGCCGCACCCCCTCGGGCGGCTTCCCGCCAAAGCGACAGCCCCACGCGATTTCGCCACCAGGAAGGGTGAACGGCATGTAGGGGCGTGGCGCGTAGGAGTCGTGGGCGAGGAGCTCGTGCATGGGGATGGGCAGCCGCTCCGGCTGCCGTCTGGCGTCGACCGGCAGGGCTTGTTGTCAAAGATAGACAAAATATCAATGAAGACAATATTATGGCATAAACAATGCTAATGGCAAGAAAGGTATCGGAAACCTCAACATTTTTTCCTTCTTCTGCGCAATTGAACCACGGATAACACAGATTGGACGGAGGGGATGGCGAGGTCCTGGATTGCAATTCGATCTCGAATGTCGACTGCCTCAAGGGGGGACAAAGCCTCTGAGTGGGGATAAAGGGGGAGGGGCACGATAAGAGGTCCGCAAACCGGGCTACGCGATGAAGCGCACCAGGCCGCCTTCCACGCGCAGGGTGGTGCCGTTCATGGCGCTGGCCAGGGGGCTGCAGACGAAGGTGACGGCATCGCCGATCTCCTTGGGGTTGATGAGGCGCTGGATGAGAGAGGTGGGGCGGTTTTGCTCGATGAACTTGCGGCCCACCTCGGCTTCGCTCAGCCCGGGGTAGATGCTGTTCATGAACTTGATGACGTTGTCCGTACGCGTGGGGCCGGGCAGTACGCTGTTGACGGTGACAGCGGTGCCTTTGGTCAGCTCCGCAAGGCTGCGGCTGATGGAAAGCTGCATGCCTTTGGTGGCGCTGTAGTGGGCCATCTCGGGCGCGGGCATAATGCCGCTTTCGCTGGAGATAAACACGACGCGCCCCCAGCCCCGGTCCAGCATGCCGCGCAGGTAGTGGCGGCTGAGGCGTACGCCGCTCATGATGTTGACGTCGAAGAGTCGCTGCCAGTCGTCGTCGGTCTCCTCAAAAAAGCCGACGGCCTCGTAGATGCCGAGGTTATTGACGAGGATATCCACCTGCGGTACGGCCGCGATGGTGGCGGCGCAGCCGGCGGCCGTGCCGTTGTCGGTGGCCAGCGGCCTGAGCTTTGCGCCTGGCACGGCCGCGGCGATTTCGGCGATGGCCTTGTCCACCGTGGCGGCGGACCGTCCGTTGATGATGACGGTGGCGCCCTCCGCCGCGAGAGATGTGGCGATATCCTGCCCAATGCCGCCGGAGGAGGCGGTGACGAGTGCAACTTTGTCTTCGAGTTGGAGATTCATGCTAAGTTCAAAATAACTGAACTTTAGCGGCGCGCAACTGTCGGAGGGGATGATTTAACTGTAGTCACGGATACATTCCTTGGTAACATCCGCGCGCAAGCCCCGGCGTATCACATTCGGGCACCACGCGCACGCGCGGCTCCCTTGATCTCCTTCACATTTTACACGTTGCAACTGCGGATTCTAAAGGGGGAACGTAAGAAAAGTTGAACATGGTGGAAGCATCCCCCTTGGCGAAACTTTCCGCCCTTGGCGATCTTATCTGAAGGTCCGTAGATCCAAGGCAGATAGTACCGCCAAGGACGGAAAGTTTCGCCAGGGGGATGCAGCGGAAATGTCGACAGCCTTAGGCCATTGGCAGCTTGCCTACGTCAAAGTTCATGTTGCGGTCAAAGCCGCGGGCGACGATGGAGGGGGGCATCAGGGACATGAGCATGTCGCGCAGGGCTACGGCCAGAGGGGAGCTCCAGAGGCTGGTGGTGCCGAAGTTCCAGCTCTCCTTGACGAGGCGGGTGGTGCGGGGCAGGCGCTCGGCTTCGTACAGGCGCAGCACTTCCTCCACCCTTTCCCTTTTGCGCGTCTTGCGTTTGGCCCAGGGGGCCATGTGGCGGGCCAGGACAACGGCGTCCTCCAGGCTGGAGCAGGCGCCCTGGCCGAGGTTGGGCTGCATGGGGTGGGCGGCGTCGCCGAGCAGGGTAATGCGGCCCTGCGTCCACGTTTTGAGGGGGGAGATGTCGTAGAGGTCGTTGCGCAATATGGCCTCGGTAGGCGTGGCGGCGATAACTTCGGGGACCTCGAAGGGCCAGTTGTGGTAGGTTTCCAGCAGGCGTTCGCGGCGGGTGGCGGGGTCGTCCTGGTCGCCCATGTTGGGTTTGCCGTTGAGGGCGGCCCACCAGTAGACGCGCTCCGGCGAGATGGCGATGGGGGCGGCGCGCATGCCGGCGCCGTTGATCTCGCGCATGATGTGGGGCTCCTTAAGCTTGTAGTTGGCGATGCCGCGGTAGCAGACCTGGCCGGCGTAGCGCATGGGGTGCTCCCCCCACAGGGCGGTGCGCACCATGGAGCGGATGCCGTCGGCGCCGATAAGCACGTCGCCCTCGGCCCGCGCGCCGTTCTCAAAGTGAAGCGCAACGCGGTCGGGCGAGGAGATGTCGACCATGACGGCCTTGTGGCCGGGGTGCAGGATGTCGCGGGGCAGGGCGTCGAGCAGCCAGCCGAGCAGATCCGCCCGATGCGCCACGTAGCTGGGGTAGCGAGGATCGAGCAGCGAGGAGAACTCCAGCGAGACGAGCACACGGCCCTGGGCGTTGCAAATCTGCCCCACCTGGAGCGGAAATCCGTGCTTGCGCACGGGGCCGTCGATGCCCAGCGCCTCCAGGGCGCGCACCGCGTTGGAGAGGACGCCGAGCCCGGCGCCGACCTCGGTGAACTCTGCCGCCTGCTCGTACACGGCCACGTCCTCCAGCCCCACCCTGCGCAAGGCGATGGCCGCCGCCAGCCCGCCCACGCCGCCGCCAAGGATAAGGATTTTCATGTGGGGGGTGGTTTGGGTTGGGGGGGCGTGCGGCGGGGGTTGCGGGGGTGCGAGAGGTAAGGGGTCAGCTCAGGGCTGCAGGATGGTAAGGCGGGGGAGGTAGGTGCGCGTGTAGCCGCGATCCGCAGTTGCCAGCGCGGTCGCGTGCGCAAAGGCATGCGCGGCTATCAGGAAGTCGGCAAGTAGGGAGGTGCGATTGCCGCCGTGCGCATGCCTTTCCGAGAACCTCGAAGAGGTTCCATCACCTTGCCCAGGGTTCCCCGAGCGAAGCGAGAGAACCCTGGGTGAAGGACTCACTTCTGAACAACCCCAACGTGGGTTGCATCCTGTTGCTGGACAGAGGGATGCAACCCACGTTGGGGTTGTCCTCTCCCTCGACTTTTCCCAGGGTTCTATCGCTTCGCTCGGGTAACCCTGGGCTAAGTGATGGAACCTCTTCGAGGTTCTCAGAATCGCCTGCTTACACCTGTCGTCTAGACGCGCTGGCCGTGCTTCGCCCGGCTCACACTTAAGTGTGGCTAGTACCACTGACTTATCGATGGCCGGCATCGATCAGGCTCCAATTCCCTTGGCGTTTTCCTCAGCAATGCGAGCAGCCTCAACGCGAGCCGCAACATCGTGCTCCACTGGCCCTCGAAGCTCGTCTAGAATTTCGGCAGACGTTCGCCCGGCAAACTCCCTCTTCAACAGGCCAAGCAGCCGGCGAGGATTTCGCTTTTCTCTCGGCAGCGGCTCCCGTGCAACCCTGCGCTTTTGCAATACCAGCCGGAGACCTTCGCTCACCAGCTCATCCATCTCCGTGCCCGAAAGTGCGGCAGCGGCTTTGGCCTGCCGATAAAGATCATCATCGATTTCGAGCGTGGTCTTCATTGGCGCATATTCCCATATTTCCGGAAGCAGCGCAAGCTGGCCGCGGGTTCCCGCTTTCCAGCCCGCCCGCACTCCCCCTATGCCGCCTTCGCGTTCGCCACGTCCGGCGTTTTCTCCAGCAGCTCGTTAATGACGCGGTCCGTGTCCACGCTTTCGGCTTCGCCCTCGAAGTTGAGGATGATGCGGTGGCGCAGGGCGGAGAGGGCGACGCGGCGGATGTCGCTGATGGAGACCGTGGTGCGGCCCTCCAGCAGGCAGTGCACTTTGGCGCCGCGCACCAGCGTTTGCAGGCCGCGCGGGCTGGCGCCGTAGCTAACGTAGCGGTTGACGGTGCTGGGTGCCTGGGGCGTTTTGGGGTGGGTGCCCAGGATGAGCGTCGCCGCGTAGGTCACCAGCGGCTCGGCAATCGGCACGTGGGGCAGCAGTTGCTGGCAGCTCAGCAGTTCGTCGCCGCTCAGCACCACGCTCAGCTCCGCCGGGGTGCTGCCGGTGGTGCGCTGGGAGATCTCCACCAGCTCCTCCATGGAGGGGAACGGTACCTTCAACTTGTAAAAGAAGCGGTCTAATTGCGCCTCTGGCAGCGGGTAGGTGCCTTCCATCTCCAGCGGATTTTGTGTGGCCAGCACAAAAAAGGGCTTGGGCATCACGTGCGTCTCGCTGCCGGCGCTTACGGTTTGCTCCTGCATCACCTCCAGCAGGGCGGATTGCGTTTTGGGCGTGGCGCGGTTAATTTCGTCCACCAGCAGCAGGTGGCGGAAGACGGGGCCTTTTTCAAAGCGCAGCACGCGGCGGCCGGTCTCGTCCTCGGCCACAATGTGGGTGCCCAGGATGTCGGCCGGCATCAAATCCGGCGTGCACTGCACGCGGCCAAAGCTTAGCCCCAGCACGCGGGAGAGCACCTTGACCATATGCGTTTTGCCCAGGCCGGGCACGCCCTCCAGCAGCACGTGGCCCTGGCTAAAGATAGCCACCAGGCAGTCCATGGTCAGGTCTTCATGACCCACAATCGCCTTTTTTACCTCGGCGAGCACTTCGTTGAATTTCTGACGGAATACCTCGGATCGTGCCTGGAATTCGGCTGGATTCATGCGAATAAAAGTGACGGGTAAGGACAAGCAGACGCGGCGAGGCGCAATCGCGGCAAATGCCGCAGCCCCAAAGAAATACAAGACCGGAAAGTGCCCCGCGTCAATGCCGGAGAGGGAAGAAGCGGGGATTATTTAGCCGCGAATCTCACCAAATAGATGAATAGCGCGGGGGAGGAGAGGGATGGGCGAGGATCATTCCTCCCTCCCCTCCCCCCTTGGCGTGAGATTCTTTGTTCCGGCAAAGTCCCGGATGCAGATTTTATCGCGCAAAGGGGGAGGGGGCCTGTTCCGGATAGCTGATTTGCACGGGGTTGCGCTTCAAGCCCAAGCTGCTTAGCATCAACCATTTAGGCGAAGCTTTCAATAATCCGCGCTTTACTACGGCCCGCACGGCTCTTCGTCATCCTGCAGCGGGATGCGGATAGTGAGGATGTTCCAGCCGTCCTCGCGCTGGTAGGTCATATCGTCGTTCACCATTTTGCGCACCAGGTAAATGCCCAGGCCGCCGACGGGGCGCTCCTCGACGGGCAGATCCTTGTTGGGGGGCGGCGCCAGCAGCGGGTTAAACTCGTGGCCGTCGTCCTGAAGGCGGATCGTGGCATGCTGGCCGTCGCACGTGATGTCGAGGTGGATGTCGTGCACTCCCGCGTCGTCGTAGCTGTACTTGATGACGTTCGTCATCATCTCCTCCACAGCAAGACACACCACATAGGCCGGCTTGCACGGCACGCTTATCTCCTCCACAAACGTGCATACGTCCTCGCACAGCGTCTGCAACTCCGCGGCATCGTTGCGAATGGTACGGCGGAAGGCGGAGCGCATGGTTTGCTGCATGAGGGTAGGCGGAGGGCTGAGGGCTCAGAAATAGAAAGCCGACGGCTGCTGCGCGCGCAGTCTCCCGCCCATTTACCACCCCGTAAAGGCCGGAGCTGTAAAAGGAGGCGAAACTGCGCCCACTGTACGGCTGGGCTGGCTGCTGGGGAGTATAACGGTTGAAGCCGGCAGCTCTGCAAAAAAAATCTCGCGCCAATGCCGGTGCGGCGATGCCTGGTGCCTCACCATTTTTCCAGCATCAGGCGCCTCGCATTTCGTCCGTTCCACCCCTCCTTACGGTTGTATTATCGGCACATGCGGCGGTCGCGTCAATCCCTCGAATCGCACCGCGCACATTTCTTTGCGGGGCGGCGGACGGCGGCGATCCGTCGAGGGCCAACCCCTGGCGGTTTTCAATACATCTCCCTGAGCGCCGCCGCCATCGCTGCCACCGTCGCCTCAATATCCTCCTCCGTATGCGCCAGGCTGATAAACCCGGCCTCAAACTGCGAGGGCGCAATGTACACCCCGTTATCCAGCAAGTGCCAGAAGAACTGCGTGAATTTGGCAAGATCCGACGTCTTCGCATCGCCCAGGCTCCACACCGGCTGCGTGGTAAAGTAGAGGCAAAACATGGAGCCGTAGCGATAAAAACTGCACGGCGCCCCCGTCGACCGCAGCGCCTCGCGCACGCCGGCCTCCAGCTGGGCGCCCAGCGTCTCCAGCTTCGCAAATCCGTTCTCGCGCTCCAGCACGCGCAGCTGCGCCAGGCCCGCCGCCATGGCCAGCGGGTTGCCGCTGAGAGTGCCCGCCTGGTACACCGGACCCGTCGGCGCCAGGTGCTCCATAATATAATTGCGACCGCCAATGGCCCCCACCGGCAGGCCGCCGCCGATGACCTTGCCGAAGGTGGAGAGATCCGGCCGCACCCCAAACAACTGCTGCGCGCCGCCTTTAGCCAGACGAAAGCCCGTCATCACCTCGTCAAAGATCAGCAGCGCCCCGTGCTCCGTGCACAGCTGGCGCAGCCCCTGCAAAAAGCCCTCGCGAGGCGGGAGAATGCCCGCGTTGGCCGGCAGCGGCTCCACGATAACCGCCGCAACCTCGTGCGGATTGGCCTTGAACGCCGCCTCCACCGCGGCCAGGTCGTTAAACGGCACCGCAATCGTCAGCGAGGCCAGCGCCGCCGGGATGCCCGCGCTGTCCGGCTGCCCCAGCGTCAGCGCGCCGCTGCCGGCCTTTACCAGCAGCGAATCCACGTGGCCGTGATAGCAGCCCTCAAACTTGATGATCTTATCCCGCCGCGTAAACCCGCGCGCCAGGCGTATCGCCGTCATCGTCGCCTCCGTGCCGCTGTTGACCATGCGCACCCGCTCCACGCCGGGCACCCACTCCCTTACCTTGCGCGCCAGCTCCGCCTCGCCCCCGTGGGGAATGCCGAAGCTGAGGCCGCCCAGCGCTGTTTCCTGCACAGCGCGAACGACTTCCGGATGCGCGTGGCCCAGGATGGACGGGCCCCAGCTGCACACGTAGTCAATATACACATTGCGGTCCGCGTCCTCCACACGCGCGCCCAGCGCCCGGCGCGCAAAAAACGGATCGCCCCCCACCGCACGGAAGGCCCGCACCGGCGAGTTGACGCCGCCCGGGATATAGCGCAGCGCCTCCTCAAATAGGCGGTGCGACTCCGCACGCGTGGGCGTGCTGGAGAGGGCGGCGATGGGCGACACAAAAGCGTTATCGCGGGAGAGCAGATACGAGGCGGCGGTGGGGCTGGAAGGGAAGGCCATGGTTTATCTTGCTGGAGCAGAGGACCTTACGCAGCGCCGGATGCGCGAGCCACGCCACCGGTGGGGAAGCCGCCAGGTCTGTCCGGCTTCACGCCGGTGCTCGCTATTCTTTATACATCACGATCGGAAAATCGCGAGAAGGAATTGTGCGAAAACAGGAATGGGCGCAACGCCGGCACGGAGAACGCTACCGGCTGCTACGAGCGGAAAAAGTTTGCGCCATCAATAACTGCGAGTATAGTCTTATCAACATACTGTTTCATACAAATTCCACATCATTACATACACAAACTTATACTCGGGACATAACACATGCAGGCACAGTATGCCATCCTTCTCATGGCCATTGCGGTGCTATGCTTCCTGGTCTTCAGGCTGTGGAAGGCCAGAGAGCAGTACTATGTAGTAACAGGGTTGTGTGCTTTCATCGCCCTTATATGCATACAGTTTGCTATTGAGGTTGTGGACTCGCTGAGCCTTAACATCACCACCGGCCTTCTTATCATCGGCTATTTCGTCACCATGCTGGCCATTGCGGAGAGGGACCACGTGTAGCGGCGGCGGCCGCCCGGTAACGCCCCTTGCGGGGTGGCGGTGCATCTGCTAAAGTGCGCACCGCATGGCTGGTAAATCGATGGAACGACTGGAAGAGTTTGCCGTCGACGTTATTCTCGAACGTCGCTACGGCAAACGCGCCGCCCTGCTGCGCCTCGTACTTTGGATGCTCTCCGGCCTCTACCGCCGCATTATGGAGCTGCGGGTATGGATGTATGAGGAACGCTACTACCCCGTGCACGCGCTGGGTTGCATGGTTATTAGCGTGGGTAATCTCACCGTCGGCGGCACAGGCAAAACGCCGGTGGTGGAGAAATTCGCTCGCGAGCTGACGAAGAACGGGCGCAAAGTCGCGATCCTCAGTCGCGGCTACAAAAGCTATAAAGCGCCTCTGCTCAAGCGCTTATGGCACCGCTTCCTGCGAGGGGGCGACCCCACCCCTCCACGGGTTGTCTGCGACGGCCGCTCGCTCCTTCTGGACTCCGCCATGGCCGGCGACGAGCCGTTCATGCTGGCGCAAAACCTTCATGATGTGGTGGTTCTGGTAGGCAAGGATCGCGTGAAAAGCGGCATGTACGCCATCCAGAAGTTTGGCTGCGACACCCTTTTGCTGGACGACGGCTACCAGTATCTTCCACTCAAGGAGCGCTTCGATGTGCTTCTTGTTGATGTAGAGGCGCCCTACGGCAATAATTACATGTTGCCGCGTGGAATGTTGCGCGAGCCGCCGGAGCACCTCAAACGCGCTGACATCATCTTCCTCACCAAATGCAACGGCAGCGATATGTCGGTGCTGAAGAAGGACTTACGCCAGTACAACAAGCACGCCCGCTTTATCGAGTGCACGCACACGCCCCTTTACCTGGAGGACCTGATGACCGGGCAGCGCGTGGAGCTCGACGTCATCAAAGGCATGCGCGTCGGCGCCGTCTCGGGCATCGCGCGGCCGGAGAGTTTTGAGGACGGGCTGAAGCGCCTTGGTGTGGATCTCCTTTATTCCAAACGCTTTGCGGATCACCACCGCTTCAGTGCGCAGGAGATCGAGCAGGTTTTGCAACGCACCAAGGCGCGCGGCGGGCGCGCGGTCATCACCACGGAGAAGGATGCGGTACGCTTTCCCCGCCGCGATAAGTGCTTGCTGCCCATCTACTTCCTGCGCGTGGAAATCAAGATTCTCCAGGGCGAGGAAATCTTCCACAAGTGCGTGCGCGACTTGTGCGAACAGTACTCCTGCGCCGCGTCACCCGATCCCGAGGAGTTTGGCGCGGCGCCGGCCCCCTCACTAGTTCCTCAGCCGCAACTGCTTGGGGCGGCCACCCCAACTCCGGGTTCCGCGGCGTGAAGATCGCGCTTATCCGCAGGCGCTACTCCCCCACCGGCGGCGCCGAGCGCTATCTGGAACGTCTTGCGGCGCATCTGGTTATGCGTGGGCATGAAGTCGCCCTGTGGACTGAAGGCTGGGAAGGGCAGGGCTCGTCGATCAAGGATGTCAACGTTGTGCAAAGTTCTGATCCCGAAGGCTTTGCGAAACAGATTCAGCGTCAGGACTTGCGCTCGCGCTATCAGCTCGTCTTTAGTCTGGAGCGCATCGAAGGCTGCGATCTTTACCGCGCCGGTGACGGCATCCACGCCGAGTGGATGCAATTGCGCGCCCGCTACTCGCCCATCCGCGGACGCATTGCCAACTGGCTCAAGCTCAAAAACAACACCATGTGTGCGCTGGAGCGACGCATGTTTTCGCCGGAAGCGACAGGAAGTATCATTGCGAACTCGCATCACGTGGCCGGAGAAATAGCAAAGCGCTTTGCCTACCCGGCTGATCGTATCCATGTGGTGTACAACGGGATCCCGTACGATCACTTTGCAAATGGCGGTGACAGAGCCCGCGGCAGAAAGCACATGGGGTGGAGCGACAATGAGTATATCATCGCCCTGGTGGGCAAAGGCCGCGAACGCAAAGGGACCTCCTATGCCGAACGGGCTGTGGCCCGCTGCGGCGTCAAGAATGCCCGCCTGGCCATCGTCGACTCCGCGCCCGCCTCGCTCATGCCCCACATCTATGCGGCGGCGGATATCTTTCTGCTGCCGACGCTCTACGATCCGTTCTCCAACGCCACACTGGAGGCCCTTGCTGCCGGTTTGCCCGTCATAACCACCTGCCACAACGGAGTTTCTGAAGTTATGTCCCACGGCAGGGACGGGTTTGTGCTGCCTGCGGCGGATGCGGTGCCGGCGATGTCCGATCTTATCCGGCGCCTGGCGGATGCCGACTTGCGTGCTGCGCTACGTGCTCCCGCCCAACAACTTGCGTCGCGCTTTACGATTGAGCGTAATGTGGATGAGACGCTGCGCGTTTGTATGGCGGTGGCCCGGTCGCCCTGAGTTTCGCTGAAATTTGGGCGGGGTGATTCGTCTAAGCCGTACAGTGTTACTTATATGCATTTATAACGTTGATTTCCGTAATAAATCTGCATAGCCTTTTCGCGCTGCTCCAAAAGCTTCTGTTATGGATGTCGATCGCAACCTCACAGCCTCGCGTTTTTCGCGCATTCGCACGGGCCTCACCCGGCTGCGACCGGTCGTGGATTTCGTTGCTTACTCCCTGGTAGCCAGCGTGTTATGCGGCGTGTGGGCGCCACTTGCCGTGCTGGCCAATCCTTCGGGGGAAAGTGTCGTGGCCGGGCAGGGCACGTTCAGCCGCAATGGCAGCACGCTTACGGTGACTCAGGGAAGCGACCGGATGATTGTAAACTGGCAGGAGTTCTCCATAAATCCCTGGGAGACAACGCGTTTTATTCAACCGGGTGTGAACGCCGCGGCATTAAACCGGGTGACCGGTGGCAACGCCTCGCAGATTATGGGGGCGCTGCAGGCCAACGGCGGCATCTATCTCATTAATCCCAACGGCATTGTTATTGGCAATGGCGCGCGTATTGATACGGGCAGTTTCCTGGCCTCTACGCTGGATGTAAGCGATGCGCAGTTTATGGCCGGCGGGCAGATGAATTTTCTCGGGCCCAGCGCCGCGACGGTGCAGAACCTGGGCGTGATTAATGCATCTAATGGTGATGTCATCCTGATTGCCCAGGAAGTCATTAACCAAGGCGAAATTAACGCACCTAATGGCACGGCCGCGCTCGCCGCCGGCAATGACGTTCTCCTGAAGCCGACGGGAGACGTTGATGGCCAGAAACTTACGGTGCGCGTGAGCGAGGCGGAGCTGGGTGTGCGCAAGCGCGACAAGGGCGTGACTAACACGGGTCGCATCAACGCGGCCACGGCCGAACTGAAGGCGGCCGGCGGCAATGTTTACGCGCTGGCGATTAACAACACCGGCGTCATCCGCGCCAACGCGCTGCAGAGCCGGGGCGGCCGTATTTTTCTCACGTCCGACGGCGGCAAGGTGGCCAACCACGGTACGTTGCGCGCGCGCGGCGGCAAGGTGGTGATGAACTCTGCGTCGCAAAACCGCACTCGCGCCGCAGGCTCGCCCGGATCCTCCGGCAGCACGCTGCAGGCGGGCGTGGTGGATGTCTCCGACGACCGCGCCGGGCGCACGGGCGGCACGGCGCATCTGCTTGGCAACAGGGTATTTGTGGGCAAAAACGCGGTGGTGGACGCGAGGGGCAACGCAGGCGGCGGCACCATTCTCGTCGGCGGCGATTTTCAGGGTGCGAATGACAGTGTGGTGAATGCGGACCTGGCGTTTGTGGACGCCGGAGCCCATTTGCGCGCCGATGCGCTGCAGCACGGCGATGGTGGCAAGATTATTGTGTGGTCCGACAACCAGACGGTGATTCAGGACGCTATCCTGAGCGCGAAGGGCGGCCCGGGCGGCGGCAACGGCGGTCTTATCGAGACGTCCGGCAAGAAGAGCCTGGTGTTTGCGCCGCGTGAGATTACAGTAAAGGGCGGCGGGCCGGGGAGCGATGGCATTATCTTGCTGGATCCTGAGAATATCTACATTGAAGGCACTTTTTCGTACGATGATTATGAAGTGGCAGACGGAGAGGTGCTGTTTAATGATGTAGGTTATTACTACTACCCGCCTGTCGATTTTTATCTGACACCCGGCTCGCTTAATGTGCTTACGGGCAATGTTGTCCTGCAGGCGCGCAACTCTATTTATATTAACGAGGCGCTGAGCTTTACTTCGGCTAACCGGGTGATCTTCCAGGCGGGCAATTCCATTTTTATTAATGCCAGTGTAACGGGTAACAACACACAGCTGGCGTTTATCGCCAACTCGGCCATGCCGTCGGCGCCGCCGCCGGTTTACTCGTTCTTTTCCACGGAGTTCAGTCTGTTTGCGGTGGAGCCTAACCCCGTCAACAACGTCATTTATATAGCGCCCGGCGTGACGGTCACGTCGGGCGGCGCGGATATCTCGCTGAACGCGCTGACATTCGACATCCAGGGCAACGTTAACGCCGGGGCGGGCACGGTATTTGTGGGCCGCTTCCCGGGGGATCGCTCCACCATGGCGATGACGGTAGGCGACGCGGGCCTGACGTCCGACATGCTTTTGAGGCTGAGCGGCAGCACGCTGGTGCTGGGCAGCGCGCTTATGGAGACGACGGTGCAATCCGGTGTGTACCAATACTTTACGGCAAGCAGCCTTGCTTCCGTGGCGCCGATCGCGCCTGCTTCGCCGACGCTTTTCAAGGCCACGGGGGATATCACGCTGGGCAGCGTTACGGCCTCCTCCTTCCGGGCGGAGGCGGGCGGGTCCATCGTGCAGACGGCGGGCACGGTGCTGAGCGGCGGGGCGTTTTCGCTGCAGGCCGGCGGCTCGACGTTGCTGGGCAATGTGAATGTAGGCACGCTTGAGGTGACCTCCGCCGGCAGCTTTGCGCAGTGGGCCGGCACTCAGGTGCAGGGTACGTCGGTGGTGCTTACCAGCGACGGGGCGATTACGCTGGGCAACCTGGTGGCGGGCAGTCTTAGCCTTAACGCGGGTGGCGCCGTTGCGCAAACGGGCGACAGTGTGGTGAGCGCGCGCACGCTGCAGGTGGCGGCGGGCGGGCCGGTGGCTCTCTCCAACACGGGCAATGTGCTGGATCAGTTGCTGAATGTGGCGTTTGGGTCGACGGCATCCTTTTATTCTTCGGGCAACATGGTGGTTTCGGGGCTTGTCTCCGGCGGCGGGTCCTTTACGGCTGTATCGGCGGGCAACCTGGTGCTGGGGGCGGGCGCGCAGTTCAGCATTCAGGGCGAGGGCTCGTCCATGCCGATCGTCTCCCTGGGGGCGCTGGGCAACCTTACCATTGAGAACGCCAGCGTGCTGCTGGGGCTGGGTGGCAGCGCTCTGTTCCATCTCTATTCCTCCACAGAGGGCGGCGCGAATCTCGGCGGCCTTTCCCTCCTTAACGGGCTGGATTTTGTGGTGTATGGCAACACGCGGGTGCCCAATCCCGCCTTTCCCCCCGGCAACGGCGTGTTTTTTGGCAATCTGCCGCCTGCGGTGGGGGACGCGCCTGACAGAGAGCCGTTTGACCTCCTGGATGCTCTCCATGATTTCATGAAGGCGCAGACGATTGTGCTGCAGTCGGACTTGCCGGACGTTTCGCTTACCGATCGCGTATGGATTTTCCTGCCGGACCCGGACGGTAATTTTGTGCGCTACGAGGTGATTGTGGGGCGCGATGACTCTTATCTTATCAGCGATGCCGGCATCTATAAGGTCTCCAACCAGTCCCTGCTGGAGGCAACGCGCGGAGCGCTGGGGCAGCAGGTGGAGCAGGCGTTGCGCAATCTCGTGTCGGATCCCGCCGGTGAGTTGCGCCTGCCGTAAGGCGTGAGGCGACGGGGGGGCTTAGCCGTGCTAAACCACGGATCGCATGGGATAGAACAGTGCAAGGAAGCAGAGGGGCAACGTCTCTTCGTTACCTCACGGCATACGGATGGGTGCGGGGGCGCCGGAGCTCTCCACGGTGCACGTTTGTATGAATCAGCTTCCGCATCCAATATTGTTGCGGAATCGCTTGTAACCTTGTTGAACATTTTACGCAAACTCGCTACGGTGCTTGCGAACCACTCTCCCATTTCCCCTTCCCTATGGATCCTATCCGCCGTAACCCCGTGCAAGGTAAGGCGTTGAGTCGTCTCTGCCTGCGCGTGACGCAAATTCTCCACGTTGCCATGTACGCAACAGTGGCCAGTGTGTTGTGCGGCGCCTGGACTCCCTGCCTTCTGATGGCCAACCCCACGGGCGAATCCGTGGTGGCCGGGCAGGGCACTTTTGATCGCAATGGCTCCACCCTTACCGTGACCCAGGGCTCGGACAGGATGATTGTGAACTGGCAGGGTTTCTCCATAAACCCGTGGGAGACAACGCGTTTTATTCAGCCCGGCGTCAACTCCGCGGCGCTGAACCGGGTTACCGGCGGCGATCCCTCTAGCATTATGGGCGCGCTGCAGGCCAATGGTAACATCTTCCTCATCAACCCCAACGGCATTGTGGTGGGTGCGGGGGCGCGCATTGATGTGGGCGGCTTTCTGGCCTCCACGCTGGATATTGCGGACGAGCAGTTTATGGCCGGCGGCCAGATGAACTTTCTGGGCAACAGCGCAGCAAGCGTCAAGAACTTTGGTGTCATCAATGCATCCAACGGCGATGTTATCCTGATTGGCCAGGAGGTGGAAAACCACGGCGAGATTAACGCGCCCAACGGCACCGCGGGCCTGGGCGCGGGTAACGATATTGTTCTGGCGCCCAAAGGAGGCGAAGGCGTGGAAGGCCGCCTGAAAGTGCGGGTAAAGGAGAGCGAGCTGGGCATCCGCAAGGGCGACAAGGGCGTAACCAACACCGGCAAAATCAACGCCGCCACCGCGGAGCTGAAGGCGGCCGGCGGCAACGTTTACGCGCTGGCCATCAACAACACCGGCACGGTACGCGCCAACCGCCTGCAAAACAAGGGTGGCCGCATTTTCCTTAGCACGGACGGCGGCAAGATTGTGAGCAAGGGCACGCTGCAGGCCAAAGGCGGCCGCGTGGTGGTCAACTCCGCCAGCCGTAACCGGGCGCGCGTGGCAGGCAGCCCGGGATCGCGGGGCACCACAGAGATTTCCGGCGCCATCAATGTCTCCAACACCGATGCCGGCCAGAAGGGCGGCACCGTGCACGTGCTGGGCGATCAGGTGCTGCTCTCCTCTGGCGCGCGTGTTGACGCCAGCGGCTGGGCGGGCGGCGGCGAGATTCTGGTAGGCGGCGACTATCAGGGCAAGAACCCCGACGTGCTGAACGCGCAAAAGACCTTTATTGACGCAGGCGTGGAGCTCCGCGCCGATGCGCTGATTTCCGGCGACGGCGGCAAGATTGTCATCTGGGCGGATGATCTGACCTACATCGGCTACTCCACGCTTACGGCCCGCGGCGGCCCGGCCGGCGGCAACGGCGGCTTTATCGAGACGTCCGGCAAACAGACGCTGATCTTTACTCCCAGGGAAGTGAACGTGGTGGCGCGCTCCGGCGGCTATGCCGACGGCCTGATCCTGCTCGATCCGAACGACATTATCGTCGACGTGGGCGGCTCCGACACACCAGCCAATGATGTCGACTTTTCCGACGCCCCTTTCAATGTCACGTATACGCCGGGCTCTCTGATGGCACTTTCCGGTAGCATCAGCCTGCAGGCCTCCAACAACATTACCATCAACGTTGGCGCCAACCTGGCGTTCACCCAAACCAGCGGCGAGCACATCGCGTTTCAGGCCGGTAACGATATCTTTGTCTACGCGGACATTACCACCAACGGCGCGGCGCTGTTCCTGGAGGCGGGCTCTGTGCACGCGCCCCCCGGCCCCCCTGGCACGGATACGCTGCACATCGGCCCCGGCGTTACCATTAACACCAACGGCGGCGATTTGCACCTGAGCGGCGCCCAGTTCGACATCGAAGCGAGCGCGACGATGAGCGCGGGCGAGATGTACATCAGCAACAACGTAGACGGCTCCACGATGACGATCAACGCCGTCCCGGGTAACTTCCCCGAGGCCTCCTTCTCGCAGTTCGTGGCCAGTCACCTCTACGTCGGCAAGAATTTTACCGCAGGTGACGACTCGAGCCTCGCCGGCAGCCAGCCCATCAACGCGGGTGACCTGCAGATTGGCAACGTCAGCGGCATGAACGCCAACTACGGCCTCATTACTTTCCAGTCCTACTTCAACACAATATTTCTCTCCGGTAATGCAACTTTCGGCGCGCCTGTGGAGTTTACCTCGCTGAGCGCCGGTGTTGTTACGGCAATTGGGCCGCTGACGCTTACGAGCAACGGCACACCCATCACCTTCAATGTCCCCTTCGAGCTCGCTGCCTTCGGGCAATCGACGATCAACACCAATGGCGGCAATGTCACCTTTAACCAGGGTGTGGATAGCAGCTTTGGGGACGGCACGGACTCCCTGACTATTAACGCCGGCGGCGGCAACGTTGCGTTCAACGGCGGGGTTGGCGTGACATTCTCGCTGGACGATCTCATCATAGGCAGCGCCAACAATGTCACCTTTGGCAACCTGGTGCGGGTCAACAGCTTCACCCAGTCCTCCGGCACCGGCACCACCCACTTTTCGCAGGATACCGATATCCTGACCGGGGATCTGGTGGTCAACACCAACAACATCCTCATAGGCTCCCTTATGGATGTGGCCGGCGACACCCAGCTGGTTCACTCCGGCTCGCTAACCGTGCAGGATCTGGGCGATATCCTGACCAGCAACTTCCTGGAGTCCGGCGGGGCCACCACCCTGGAAAGCGGCGCCTTTATCGACGCGCTGGGCAACTTAACCATGGCGGGCTCCAGCGTCACGCTCAACGGCAATTTCCTCAACGCGCTGGGCAGCATCGACTTCATCGGCCCGACCACGCTGCAGTCGGGCAGTGCGCTGCTCTTTGCCTCCGACGACATCAATTTTCACAGCAACCTCTCCGGGCCCGGCGGCCTCGTCGCGGATGCGGGCGACTCCATCCAGATGTTCGGCAGCCCCGGCACCGCTCTGGGCGGCGTTGACCTGGCGGCCACCACGGTGCGAATCGAGCAGGGCATCTTCGCCTCCCACCTCTCCGTAACGCACAGTGGCGATCTGATAATCGGCGGCACCAGCAGCATCACCGGCACTTTCGAGGAGTCCGGCGGCGGAACCACCACCTTTGGCGTCTCCGGCACCACCACGTTCAACGTCGGCAGCCTTAACCTGCCCGGCACCGTCAACGTGGTCACGCCGCTCGTCGTCATTGCCGGCGGGGGCATCAACATCGGGTCGCTCAACTCGTCCAATGGCTCCGGCGTAACGCTGAAAAGCGCCGGCGCGATAGCCGTTTCCAACTCCAGCGGCATCTCCTCGTGGGCGCTGGCCGGCACGCAAATCAGCATTGTGGCGGAGGGCAACCTGGAGCTGGCGTCCGCCACGGCAGACACCCTTTCGCTCACTGCGGGCGGCCCGATTACGCAGACGGGCGCCATCAACGTCAACTTCCTCACGCTCGTCTCGGGCTCCACCATCACACTGGGGCACGTCGACAACAAGATCAACTTTCTCGGCGACGTGTACCGTGGCGGAGATCTCTACATCTTTGAGGATCCCGGCATGACGATTGTCGGGCAGATCAACAGCGGCAACATCAACTCCAACGTCACCATCGCCTCCTACGGCGGCGATCTCACCCTCGCGGAGGGCGCAAACATCGCCGTCAGCGGCTCCGGCAACCGCCTTACGCTGGCCACCGACGGCGCCATCATCAACAACGCCGGGCCTAACGTCTTCTCGCTTGAGGGCGGCGCGGTATTCAACCTCTTTGCCGGTGACGAATCCCGGACCTTCCTCAACGGGCTCATTACCGACTTCGTCGTCTACGGCCGGACGTTCCCCCTCGACGCCGACCAGATCCCCGACGGCAACGGCATCTTCTACGCCACCGGCGTCAACAACATCCTCGACGCCTTCGTCGATGCCGCGGCTACCCAGCTCAACGCCGACCAGCCCGAAATGGACTTCCCCGTCGACCGCGGGCTGGACCTGCTGGGCGACGGCCTCGGCAACTTCGGCCTCTACGACTCCATCGTCAACCGCAACGAGGCGATCGAGTTTGACGGCGCCGGCAACATTACGGAGCTGACCCACCCCAACCTCCCTCCGGAAACCCGCGAAGGCCTCTCCCCCGAGGTAGAGAAGGATCTGGCCGCCGCCACCGGCACCGGCGAGCCCAACCCCACCGGCCGTACCGTCGCCGCACCCGGCCAGCCCGGCCCCGGCGAGGCGCCCGGCCTCCTTACCCGGGGCGACTCCGTGCAGATTGACCCGAACGCCATCACCCCGGTCGCCGCCCCGGCCGAAACCCGCAATGCGCTGACCGATGCCGTGGAAGCCGAGATGGACAAAGCCCTGGGCCTGGATGGCACCGGCACCGCCCCGTTCGACCAGATCGTCGGCGGCGGCGAAACCAGCGTCCTCGACGGCACCGGCGCCGCGCCCATCCCCCCCGGCCAGGTTCCGCCCGAGCTAAACAACGCCCTCACCGATTCCATCGAGCGCCAGCTGACCGGCCCCGCAGGAGGCCGGTAACGCCGGTTGCTGTGGCCAGAGCGGTCAATAACCTACACGAAGCGCGGTTTGAAGCTGCGCTAAAAGCTTGGACCAGGAGCTAACCGACAGGAGAATCGTATTTTCATCCGTTAGCCGATCTGCCTGCCAACACGCTACTTGTAGATAATCTGCTGGATATTGAGCACGATGTACGGCTCCATCTCCGGCCCGCCGGGCATGGTGATGCGCAGCCCGTTCTCCGTAAACTTGGTAACGCTGCCGCGCTTGCCGGTAAAGCGGAAGGATTGCGGCTCCTTATACGGCCCGTTCGTCATAAACGCGTAAAACTGCTCCACGTGCGCGCGCTCGCCGCCCACGGCCACGGGCAGGGTGACGATGTGCTTTTTGAGCTCGACATAGCCGGGCGAGGAGGGCTTGTAGGGATCGAGCTCGCGGAACTGGTAATCCAGCTTGCGGAAGGTGGCGGCATCCACCACGCGCAGCCAGCCGCTCAGCGCGTACACCTTGTCCGGAGCGGCGTCCAGCACCGTCCAGTCGGATGTAAAGTCGGCCCCCTTGTCCGCCACCAGCTGCTTGTGGCCCTTGTTGATGATGTAGAACGTCCCCTGGTCAATGACATCCGGCAAGCCGCCCGGCAGGGGCGGCGGAGGAGGGGGAGGCGGTGTGGACGGGCCGCAGCCGGTGCAAATCGCTACCCAAAGAGACAACCCGGCGATGAGGAACATTTGTGGCAAAGCGCCCACGGCGAACACAGCGCACATTGCACCAGAGGCATGGCAATGGTGGCGAGGCGCTCGGGGAGGCCGGATGTAAGCGCTTGCTGACGCTGGGTTTGTGGACCGCGTGGCGAAGGGATGCCGCATGCCCGGCATGATAAGGCAATGCGACCCTTTTTGAAAGCGATTCAATGCGACGGCAGGGAGAAGCCCAGCAGCCCCCGCACTCCCGCCTTCCTTCGCATCTGCCGCCGGCGAAGGCTGACTGACGGCACGCCGTAGGTGGGAGGACAGGGCTATGGGCGCGAACGGGCAAAAGCGCGACAGATACAGAATGCGACCAGAGGGTAGAGGATGCCGCCAAGCAAGAGCCAGGCAAGCAGAGCAAGTTGCTCCATTTCCGGCCCCCACGCCAGATCCACAGGAATGCCCGGATTGATAGCATTCAGCCCGTACGAGAAGCCCCAGGGCAGATACCACGCGACTACTCCACTGGCAGGGACGGAGACGGCGTGAGCGATAAAGCCGTGAAGCAGAGGTGTCTTTGCAGGGTTAGAGTAAGGCTTTGTGGAGGTGAAGGGCATTCTCCACGATAGAGAGAACCGCTTTGACTTTGCAATACAAAGCCTACATTGCACGACGGGGAACCATCTTCCACAGCCATTTGCACAGGGCCGGCACCCCGAGGATAAGCAGATACGCCCCGAGCACCGCGAACGGGTACAGGGCAAGGGAAATCACCGCCCAGCTCACCAGTACAAAGGGGACGATAATCAGCCCCGGCCCAAGGCCACCGCCTGGCCCCGCGTCCTTGCCAAACTCCGGGAATAGCATCCCTGTCACGGCCGTCACAATCGGCCATGCCACGGCAATGGCAATCGGCAGTCCCACCATCAGGCTCACGCCCATCTTCCAGACGACGGCCCAGGCGGCCCTGCGCATGGCCTTGCGTTCGATCTCCTCCACCACCTCCACCGTGACCTCACGACTGGAATCCTGCTGAGCGAAATGCGTGATATCAGGCATATCCGCACAGTAACAACGTTATATCCGGCGTCAAGCATGCGGCGTCCGCCTTGTCCCCCCTCTCAGCGCGAATTCTTCTCCGCCTGCGGATCCTCCCCCTCGCGCACAACCGGGCCGCGCCGGCGCGGAGCCCAGGCTTTGTCGGTCCACTTGATCAGCCACACAACGCCGAGGCTCATGCCAATGCCTGGCGGTAAGAGAAGCAGCGCGAGCACCACCCAGCTCACCAGAAAAAACGGGGCAACCGCAACCCCCACAAACTGCCCGGCATTGTCGGGGATACCCGAGAACCAATACCACCACGACAGATGGCAGGCGCCGACAACCGACAGCACCCCACCCGTCAGGCACGCCATGGCCACGCCGACTCCTTCGAGGAATCCCGGCGAGCGCGCTGTCTGAGACGGCGGCATTTGCTCCCTCATACCGCCGCCACTCTACGCGTACCGCCGCGGCAAATCAACCGAAACGGCCGGAGATGTACTGCTCCGTCTGCGGCAGGCTGG
This sequence comes from Verrucomicrobia bacterium LW23, assembly GCA_003054695.1. Classification (GTDB taxonomy): domain Bacteria; phylum Verrucomicrobiota; class Verrucomicrobiia; order Methylacidiphilales; family UBA1321; genus LW23. The sequence goes on along the minus strand of QAZA01000045.1, from coordinate 824,075 downwards.
GGTTGGTGAAGATCTTTTCGGTCAGATCAAACTCGATGAGCTTGCCCAGGTAGAAGAAGGCGGTCATGTCGCTGCAGCGGCCGGCCTGGGCCATGCTGTGCGTCACGATGACAATGGTGTAGCTCTTCTTCAGCTCCAGGATGAGATCTTCCACCTTGGCGGTGGCGATCGGATCGAGCGCCGAGCAGGGCTCGTCCATCAGAATAATCTCGGGCTCCACCGCCACGGCGCGGGCGATGCACAGGCGCTGTTGCTGGCCGCCGGAGAGGCCCAGGGCGCTGGAGTGGAGGCGATCTTTCACTTCGTCCCACAGGGCGGCGCCGCGCAGGCTCTTTTCGACAACCTCGTCCAGGCGTTTGCGATCGTGGATGCCCTGCAGGCGCAGGCCGTAGATCACGTTCTCGTAGATGGACTTGGGAAAAGGATTCGACTTCTGGAACACCATGCCCACGCGCTTGCGCAGGTCGATCACGTCCACCGCAAGCTGGTTGATGTCTGTGTCGTTGATGAGGATTTGCCCCTTGCGAACACCGGCGCCGTCCACCAGGTCATTCATGCGGTTAAAACAGCGAAGGAGCGTAGATTTACCGCAACCGGACGGCCCGATGAACGCCGTCACCAGGTTCTTGCGGATCTTCATGGTGATGTCGAACAGCGACTGTTTGGCGCCGTAGAAGAAGTCAACGTGATCGCACGAGATGGAAGTCGGGGCGCCAAGCCGCTCACCGGCGTCGTCCATCTTGCGGTTCCAGGGGGCGGGCTCCTTGGGGCGGGCTGCCGCGGTTTCATCGGCGCGCCGGGTCATCTCGGCCACATTGGCGTCGATGGTGGCTTTATCCTGGAGTACGGACGATTCGCTCATAACAGTACGGGTTAGGTTGGGGACGGCGGTGGGTGTTCGCGTCTTACTGAAGCCCACCATACGCCGCGGCGGCAGTCCGGGCAACTGCGCGAATGTTAAGATCCTGTGACCAAAAGCGCGCGGCTGCGGGCTTTGCCAGGCATCCCCACTTAAGCTGCCTCTATCGGCGCGCGTGCGGCAAAATGAAGCACTATTGAACGCATTGCCACCGTTGCCCATCTGTGGCACGCTGTCAGGTACGTATGTCGAACAAGACGTTTAAGCCCGGCGACTGGATGGAGAGTATGTCGCGGGGCCTGTGGCAGGTGTACCGCATTTTGGCGCTGGACGGCATGACGCTCGTCTTCTCCAAACGTTTCGTCAGCGCCTCGTACAAAAAGGCGTTCGCGGAGGAAGTGTGCAACGCGCGTCTGGTGAATCCCCTTGAGCCGGAGAAACTTGCGGAGTTGCAGGCGTTTATTGCAAAGGAGGCCGCCCTGCACGCAAAGTTTCGGGCCTACACCCCCAAACCTCTCGATGCCCTGCTCAACCTCGGCGTTCTGCCCCCCGCCGCTCCGGGCGACACCGAGGCCGCAATGATGGAGCTGGAGGCAAAACTCGCCGCTCTGCTGCCCCTGCCCGCCGCCGCCCTGGCCGATGAACTGAAACGCCTGGGCCTGGAGCCCAACACCACACCCGCCCGCGGCTGGAAAGTGCAGTTCGTCTCTCCCGACCACATGACGGACGCCGCCGGCACGCAGCTGGTGTACCGCTTTGCGCAGATTTTGCGGTAAACCACCACCCCGGCCATGACACTACAACCCACGCCTCTGACGCGCGCCCTCGTTCGCCGGTTTGAGAACCACATGGCGGATCACTTTGAGGCGCTGATGCGCGCAACGCTGGCGGGGGTGCCGGGGAATCCGGAGGGCTACGCGTTTTATCGCGATCCCGAGGGAGGGGAGGCCGCGATCCGCGCCACGTGCTCGACCAATGGGCATGCGGGGTGGACGCGTTGTATCTACAACCTGACGCAACAGCCCGCCGATAAAGTGCGCGCCGCCATCGCGTTCTTCCGACAGCATAACTGCCCCGTAAAAGCACGGATTGTGCCGGATGGCTTCTCCCCCGCGCAGGCCGACGTGCTGACGGAGCTGGGCCTGCGGCACATCGGCTTCCACGCCGTGATGTGGGCGCCGCTGGCGGAGCTCCCCTCCCCTTCCCTCGCAGGCGCCCCGGCCCTGCCCGCCGGCACGGAAATCCGCCCGGCGCGCACGGCGGAGGAGGTCGAGGCGCACATCGATCTACAGCTGCGCCCCTACAAGGTGCCTGTTGCGGAGGTGGACTCCCTGCGCCCGCTGCGCCGCCCCTGGTGGGCGCTGCCCAGCCTGCGCTTCTACACCGCGTATGTGGATGGCGCGCCCGCCGCCCAGGCCATCCTGTATGCGGCGGACGGCATCGGCCTGCTGGCCAGCGCCAGCACGCTGCCGGAGTATCGCGGCCGCGGCCTGCAAACCGCGCTCATCCGCCACCGCATTGCGGAGGCCCGCGCGCTGGGCTGCGAGTTCATCATCGGCGCCGCGGACTTCGAGAGCTCCAGCCGCACCAACCAGATGGCCTGCGGCCTGCACATGGCCTACACCGCAGCGTGGTGGACGGAGCGGGCGGCCGGGCTGTAAGATGCAATCGAGAGAAAAGCCAGGCATATCAAGCCAGCTTCCCCGCTCCGTTTTATCCCCACTTAGCGGCTTCGTCCCCCTTCGTGCGAAAATTCCCCCACTGAGAGGGAGGGGGTAGGTAGGTTTCGCGCTAAGGGGGTCGAAGCCGCTAAGTGGGGATAAAGCAGATTGTATCAAACCCGCCTCTCGCCCAAAGACTAACCTTATGCCGCGCATCTATTGTCCCAAGTGCGGTAAAAGAGGGATGCCTGTCGTTCAGGTCTCGTCCGACTACGACAGCGCCTGCCACAAGGAGTTTATCCTGATGGCGCACCAGGTGCGGTACACCCTGGGTGGCCGCAGCATGGACGCCTATCTCCTCTCCCCGCAGTTTATTGCGGAGCACCGTATCGAGACGGGGATTTTCCCCATGGCAGACGAATTCGCGCCATGGGAGCACCTGGCGGTGTTTGAGTGCAAGGCGTGCTTCGATGCGCGCACCCGGGTGGTCTTCGCCTTCTGAACGAGCGCGGCGCACTTTTGTGTTTGGTTCGCCATCCTTATGATGTAGGGTTTCCAAACGATGGCCTACCAGGTTTTTGCCCGTAAATATCGCCCCCGTACCTTTGCCGAGGTTGTGGGGCAGGAACACATTACCCGCACGCTGGAGAACGCGATTCGGCTGGGACGCATTGCACAAACGTACCTGTTTGTGGGGCCGCGCGGCACGGGCAAAACCAGCACGGCGCGCATCCTGGCCAAGGCGCTTAACTGCTCCAACGGGCCAAAGATCGACTTCGACCTGAACGACGAAGTTTGCGTGGAGATTGCCGAAGGGCGCAGCCTGGACGTGCTGGAAATTGACGGCGCCAGCAACAACGGCGTGGAGCAGGTGCGCGATTTGCGCGACAACGTGCGCTACGCCCCCGTGCGCGGCCGGTACAAAATCTATATCATCGACGAAGTGCACATGCTCACCGGCGCCGCCTTTAACGCGCTGCTAAAGACGCTGGAAGAGCCGCCGCCGCACGTCAAATTCATCTTTGCGACGACCGAAGTGCACAAGCTGCCGGCCACCATCCTCTCCCGCTGCCAGCGGTTTGACCTGCGCCGTATTCCGGATACCGCCATCGCCGCGCACCTGGGTAAAATCTGTAAGAACGAAGGGGTGGAAGCCGAGCCGGGCGCCCTCTCCGCCATCGCCCGCTACGCGGAGGGCGGCCTGCGCGATGCCGAAAGTGCGCTGGACCAGGTGATTGGCTTTTACGGCGACCGCGTGACGGAAGCCGACGTGCTGGCGCAGTTTGGCCTCAGCGGCTTCGGCCCCGTGGCCGAGCTGGCGGATTGCGTCGTCAACGGCGACGTGGTGCAGGCGCTGACGCAAACGCGCGCCTTTGTGCGCGGCGGCAAGGATCTGGGCCGGCTTAGCCAGGATTTGCTGCGCTTTTTCCGCAACCTGATTGTCTATCAGATTGCGCCGGAGACACTTGCCGGAGAACTCCCCCAACCCGAGCTGGACGCCCTGGCCTCGTGCGCCGCCAAAATATCGCGCCCCGGCGCCACCGCGGTGCTGGAAGAGCTGGGCACGCTGGAGAGCCGCCTGCGCTACGCGCTGAGTAAGGATGTGCTGTTTGAGGTGACGATGATTCAGCTGTGCACGCTGAGGGAAAAAGTTTCGCTGGAGAGCATCCTGCTCAAGCTGGGCAGCGACAAGGACACGCCCCCGCGCCCCGGCTACGCCGCCCGCGCCGCCTCCACCGGCACCCGCGCCCTTGCCGGCGCCCCGGGCGATGTATCGGGGGGGGAACCCGTCGCGACCCCAGCAGCAGCCGCGGTGCGCAGTACCTACGTGGCCGCCGTGCCGGAAAGCTCCGTACCTCTGGCAGCCGGGCCGTCCCGTTTGGAGGAAGCTGTGTCCGCGCCAGCGCCAACGACTGCGACTGCGCCGGTGCCCGCCCCTCTGCGGGCGAGTGCTGTGCCAGGAGATACAGCAACCGAAGCATCCCCCGACAGGGCTGCGGATGCCGTTGCCGCCGGGAAAGTAGAAGCTCCTGCAACGCCCTCGACACCTGCCGTAGCAGCGCCTGCCTTGGCAACACCTGCCCTGGCGGCGGCGGCGCCGAACACAGAAGCCACGCCTCCCTCGGGCAAGCCCGACGTGCTGCTCTCCGCGACGGAGCTCCCGCAAAGCACGGAGGCCCAGCACGCGAGCGCGCCGGATGCAGGCCCCGATCTTTTCGGCGACGCCCCCGCATCTCCCACGCCACCCGCTCCCGTAGCTGTCTCCGTAGCTCCCGAGCCCGCGCCAAACGTTACTGCGGCGCCCGCTGCGATTACGCCTGCGCCGGAAGAAGTGGCGCTGGCACTGCCGGGCACCGCACCGCTTGTCGAGGTTTCCGCGCCCGCCGCGCAAGCTGTGCCCGCCACGCAGACGGCCGCACCCGTGGATGCGCCCATGCCATCCGGCGCTGGGCCAGAGGTAGGCGTGTCACACGCTATTGCCGAATCTGAAACTGCGGCGCCTGTGACGTCTGTGATACCGTCTACGCCTGATACGCCCGCGAACGCTTCGCCGATTCCGGAAATCGCGCCAGCCGCAGCGGCGCCCCGCAGCGCGCCTGCGCCGGCGGCCGAAACGGCACGGGAGACAGCTCCGTCGCCCGCAAAGCAAAAATACATCCCGGCATCCCTCGGCGTCGTGCCACAAACGCCTGCGCCTTCCGCGTCCATTTCCTCGGGCCCCGCCCTATCGGCAGCGCCGGGTGGCGCGGGGGATGAGGAAGAGATGTCGCCCTTTGCCTCCCCCGGCGAGGACGCGCCGCCCGTGGCCGCAGGCAGCGCGGAGCCTCCGAAAGGCGCGGGCCGTGGCCGAGGCAAAAGCGCCAGCCCCGCCGCCAGGGCCGCCGCCGATCGCGCCGCCGCCAACGCCGGGCGGCGCATCGAGAACGCCCCCGCCGTGTGGGCCGCCGTGGCCGATACCTTCGCCGCCGCCCGCCCCACGGAGGCCGCAATGATCGGCTCCATGCGCGTGGAGGACGTGCGCGGGGCGGAGCTGTACATCAAGGTACCCACCAAATTTGGCAGCAAACTTAACTGGTTGCGCCATAAGAAGAACCTGGAGATTATCGAGACCGCCTTTCAAGAGGAAATCGGCTTCATCCCCCTCATCACCTTCATCCTCGGCAACGTGGAGGAGCGCCCCACCGCGGCCGCCGAGGAAGACGGCCCGGCCGGCAAGCTCGACTCGGCCTCCTTCGAAAACGACCCGCTCATCCGCCAGGCGCTGGAGCTTTTCGAGGCGCGCATCGTCTCGCCCCGCAAGTAGCCTGGCTGGCTGCCTACCGCATCCAGGCATCCGCTTCCCCTTAACGGCTTTGTCCCCCTTCGCGTGAAATAATCCGTAAGCCTTTCTCAGGGGACAGAAGGGGAGTTTTTCACGCGAAGGGGGACAAAGCCGCTAAGGGGGAGGGGGGACGAGGTGTATCCCCATGGTCATACGTTGAGGAGTACGCGATGGCTTGAAGGTCAAGATCTTGCGCCAATGGGTTGCTGCCATCTGAGTCCTTCCCGGCTCAGGCATGACCTCCACGCGCTCGCTGGCGTATTGCCCTGAGCTGCTTAAAGGGTTATGGTGAGGTTAGCTATGGGTTCGAAATTCACCAAGATGACAGACGCGCTTTACGACTATGTCGTGGCGCACCGCTCCGGCGCCAACGATGACCTGGTGCTGGATGATTTAAGAGAAGAGACGGAAAGGCTGGGCAGCATCAGCCGCATGCTGGTCAGCCGCGAGCAGGGCAGCCTGCTGACGCTGCTGGTCTCCGCCCTGGGCGTAAAACGCGCCGTAGAGGTGGGGACGTTTACCGGCTACAGCTCCGTGTGCATCGCCCGTGCCCTGCCGGCCGACGGCAAGCTGATTTGCCACGACGTCAGCACCGAGTGGACCGCCCGCGCCCGCCACTACTGGGAGCGCGCCGATGTGGCCGGCAAAATCGAACTGCGCCTGGGCCCCGCCGTGGAGACGCTGCGCTGCCTGGCCAACGAGCCGGAGATCGACTTCGCGTTCATCGACGCCAATAAGGACGGCTACGACAGCTACTACGAGCTCATCCTGCCCCGCCTGAAACAGAACGGCATCATCATCTTCGACAACATGTTGTGGGGAGGCCGCCTGGTTACGGAGGAGAAAAACACGGTGGAGTCCATCGCCGTTGATCAACTCAACCGCAAGCTCGCGGGCGACGAACGCGTCGAAGCGGTCCTGATCCCCGTAGCTGATGGCCTGAATATTGTGCGAAAAAAGTAAGTTCTGCAGAAACGCAACATCGCCAGGCAATGGCTGTTGCGTCCCCGCAGGACGCGGTTCCTTTGGGACTCCTCCCCCCAGGGCTTACGCCCTGGGCTATATGCTTTCGCGCCTCTGGCGCTTCAGACCAGAGGGATACAACCCGCGTTGGGGTTGATCTGAAACTGCCGCTTACCCAGGGTTCTCTCGCTTCGCTCGGGGAACCCTGGGCTAGGTTATAGAACCTCTTCGAGGTTCTCGGACATTCCCGGTCCATGCACGTCTAATCCCAATATAGATCTTTGCCGATTCACTAGAGCAGTCGACATTTCCGCTGGATTCCCTTGGCGAAACTTTCCGTCCTTGGCGATACTATCCGCCTTGGATCTACGGACCTTCAGATAACATCGCCAAGGGCGGAAAGTTTCGCCAAGAGGGTTGCTTCCACGATGTTCAACCTTCCTAAAATAGATCCTTGCTGCAACACTAGCCACGCCGCTTCCACACCGTGCCGTGGGCGATGGACCACTGGTATTTGCGGGCGTGCTCGCGGATGAGGAAGGGGAGATTGGCGGTGGTGAGGAGCGTGAAGTGGGGATCCAGCGCGGTGTGCAGGCCCCCTAGCGTGCTGGGGGGGGATTGCGGGGCGCCGGCTTGCAGCCAGTTGGCGCTCGGCGTGTACTCCTGCAGCCACGTGTAGGGGCTGGTGATGAGAAGCAGGCCGCCCGGGCGAACGAGCGCGGGCATCTGCGCCAGGCAGCGGCGGGGATCGGCCAGGCGGTCGATCAGGTTGGCCATCAACACGATATCGAAGGTGCCCAGCTCCTCCAGCGGAAGCTCCTGGGCGTCGCCGCGCATAAACCGGGCGCGTTGCGGGGCAATGGGCACTCCGGCCACCTCCTGCCTGCCGTGGCCGGCGGGGAATGAGGGGAGCCTGCCGGGAGAGACAAACGTTGCGTATTCATACACATCTCCTTCCACCGCAATCGCTCCCCCCATCTCGCCGTCGCGCCGCATCTGCTCGGCGGCATCCACAAAGCGTTGGGAGTAGTCGATGCCGATCACCTCCTCGCACCAGCACGTCAGCTCCAGCGTGCTGCGACCCACTGCGCAGCCCAGGTCCAGGGCGCGGCCCCTGCCATCGGGCGCCAGTGCAGCGCCGGCATCCAGGGCCTGCGACAGCAGCTGATGCACGCAACGGGCCGGATACTCCAGCGCGCCCGGCGGCGCAAACTCGCGGGCAAACTCCGGCAGCAGCTGCTCCTCCGTGCCGTAGTGAAACAGCAAGTACTCGGAAAGCCCCTTATCGCTCTCGTAATAAGGCACTTGCGTTGGAAGTTGCACAGAGTCAGTCATCGCGGACAGGTGGGTTGTCATCTCGGCGTCACTATAGCCCCGCCCGCCCGACGTGCACCATGCATTTTGCGCCTTCCCTCGCCCGCGATCCCCGCCTAGAGCGGATGAAGCGCAAGTGAAAGCAGCCTCATCCTACTACCTCGAAGAGGTTGTATAACATAGCCCAGGGTTCCCCGAGTACAGCGAGGGAACCCTGGGAGAGGAGGAGGCAGGGACCGACCCCAACGTGGGTCGTATCCCGCTGTTATGCAAAGGGATACAACCCGCGCTGGGGTTGTACAGAGGTCACTTCTTTCCCAGGGTTCCCTCGCTGAACTCGGGGAACCCCGGGCTAGGATATAGAACCTCTTTGAGGTTCTCAGATTTCATGTGTAGCATTGTGGCATGGAACTCGCTTCCTTTCTCACCATCCTGCTGGAACGTGGCGTCGCCCGCGTCGGCACGGGCTTCTTCGCCACCCCGGCGCGCGATGCGGACGCCGAGCGGATTGTGGAGGACATGGATTTTTTTGCGCGCGCCAACTGCCCCGGCACCGCGCCGCCGCTGGACGTTAAAGCGGCGGTGTGGGCGGCGGCCCTCCTGTACCGCGCCTGCCAGTTCCTCCACGCGCGCGAGCTCGACATGGACATCATCGCCCCCGCCATGCGCGAGCCCTGCCCGTGCCCGCCGGAGCTGCCCGCCACCATATATAGTGTGGACCTGACGCTGCGCTACCTGCCCGACGTGCTGCGCATCGCCGCCAAACTGGCTGAGGACGACCCGTTCCTCCCCCTGCTCCATGCCCTGGCCCGGGACTGGCCGCTCTCCGGCGTCGGCTGCGCCACCATCACGCCCGCCGCCGCGGACGCGGGCGCGCCCGCCGCCCGCAGCCTCGACGCCGTGCTGGGTAACGCCGCCCTGGCCGCCCTGTACCGGGACCGCATAATCACCTGGAACGATAAGGCGCGGCTCCTCGACGACGCCCGCGTGCGCTCCCTAGTGAGCGCCGCCCTGGGCGGCCACCCGGAGCTTGCGCCGGACCTGGCGCGCGCCCTTGCCCCGGCGGCGGAGGCGCCCGCATAAGCTCACGGCCGATAAATGGTCAGCCACTCACTGTCATTTCCATACATAATTCGTTGATGCCTTCGAGATAAAATCAACCCACATTTGCCTATCTTTCGTATTTTGTTTCCTAACATCATTGACTAGGATGCGGGCGCGCTCGTGCCATGGTACGAACGCAACGAGAGAGCGCACCCAGCACACCCTGCGATTGCGATTTACGCATCAATTGGTGAAAACTTTTGCACTTGCCAAATTTACAACAGGTTGCGATAAGACGTGCGTAATGCCAAACCCCGCCTGCGGGCGGCAGGGGCGCGCGTGCCGCCACAGCATGCGCGTTCACCGGTATTCTCCCCCTCTTTCTCTCGCATCCCCTCCACACAACAGCCGGTAACTTACACACAAACACGGTATTATGGCATACGGTTCCCGACCCACAGCCGCCAACCCGGCGCTGCTCGCCTTTGTCCTCGATCAATCCCAGGCCATGGCGGCCATGGGCCAGAGCGGGCAAACCAAGGCGGAAGAGGCCACCCGGGCCATCAACCGGCTGATTTACCTGATGGCGCAAAGCTGCATGCTGCCCGTGGACGAAGCCGCCGCCGCCAGCGAGAACCCGCCCGAGCCCCAGGTGGAAGACCGCGCCTCCATAATAGTGGTAGGCTATAACAATGGCGAAGCCGCGCCGCTACTGGGCGACACGCTCGTCAATACAGCCAGCGCCCCCATCCGCATGGAGTCCGACACCTACGAGGTGCAGGCCGAGGATGGAAGCACCCAGGCGCAAACCTTTGAGCTGCCGGTATATATGGAGCCCGTCGCCACCGGCACCACCCTGGCAGCCCCCGCCTTCGCCGTGGTGCAGGAGGCGATCGCCGGCTGGTGCCAGGCCAACCAGAGCTCCTTCCCCCCCGTCGTCATCCACATCGCCGCCGGCATTCCGGAGGATCTGGAGGCATTCAAGGCCGAAGCCGCAAAGCTGTGCGGCCTCTCCACCACGGACGGCAGCCTGCTGCTGTTTCACGTAGTGGTAGGCGCCGAGGGCGACGCGGATGTGCTTCTGCCGCCGGATGATACGTACGTGGAGCTGCCCCACGCCAAGGGCCTTGCCGATATCTCCAGCGAGCTGCCCACCTACATCCTGGCCATGGTCCGCAAAGTCGGCTTTATGGCCGAGGACAAAGTGCGGGGCGCCCTGGTGCCCGGCGGCACCGCCGCTTTCGACTACTTCCTTAACGCCGTGGCCCTGGTGATTACCGGACTGGCGTGGGACGAAGACCCCGCCGCTATCGCCGCCGACGCCGCAGCCGCCGCCGAAGCCCTGGCCAATGCCGAGGCCGAAGGCGCCGCCGCCGGCCTGCTGCCCGCCGGGGAGCCCATCCCTGCTCCCGTCTCCGCCGAGGCGCCCGCCGCCTCCACCAGCCTGCCCAGCAGCCCCACCCCCAGCGCGGAAAGCGCCGCCGCCGGGGACGACTTTATCCTGCCCGAGCCCGCGCAAGCCGGCGAGGCCGCCCCGCTGCCCGCCCTTCCCTCGCCCGCCACCCCCTCCCTGCAGCGCAAGGGGCCCGGCATTGGCGTACCCGCCCTGCCCAGCCTCGGCGGCGCCCCGCGCCCCGATGCCGACGTGCCGGCCGCCGCCGCAGAAGCCCCCAAGTCCGTAGTGCCCAGCGCGTTGAGCGCCCCTGACGCCCCCGACTCCCCCGTCCTACCGTACCTTAGCAAGCCGCGAGCCCTGCCGACGGCGCCGCTGCGCCCTGGCACGCCGCCCGCCGTGGAGGGCGATCTCCCCCCGCTGACGCCCGTGCGCCGCGATACCGAGGAGAGCCCGCTGGGTAAAGGCCGCGCCAAAACCGTTCCGCCCCACGAGTTTACACTCTCCGACGACCTGGTTGGCGAAGCCCGCGCCGCTGTCGAAAAGGCCGCGCCGCGCCGCCCGGCCGGTGCCCCGCCAATGCCCCGGCCCAACGTCCCCTCGCTCAGCGCCACCACCAGCGCCTCCGCCATGGGCATTACCGGCGCGCCCGGCCTGCGCAAAATCGAGGATCTCGACGTGCGCTCCGGCGCCACCATGAAGATGCCGGTAGTGCGCAAAAGCCCGACAGGCGCGGGGGCCGGCCCCACGATCATTCCGGACGTCCCCAGCTCCGTGCCCGAGCCCGCCCCTTCCGCGCCGCCCTCGTCGCTGCCCTCCCTGCCCATGGCCGGCCCGCCCGGGGAGGCCCCCATGGTGCCGCCCATGCGCGCACCCAAGCTGCCGCCCCGCGCTCCGGCCGCGCCTCCCGTCACGCCCGGCGCGTCGTCCCGGCCCACGCTTCCTGTGGGCGGCGGTATCGACAAGGATACCTCGTCGCTCGCCGGCATTGCGCCCGGTGGTCCGCCCGCCCCCGCATCCGCGCCCGCGCCTGCCTTCAACGCCATGGACGCGCACACCGTGGCGCTTCCGCAGCCCGGCTGGGCCAAAAAGCGCCCGCCGCAACCCGCCTCCGGCATCCCAGGCAAGGCCGGAACGGGGCAAATTATTCTCCCCGGCTCCAGCCCGGCCGTCGGCCCCGACGGCGCACAGCTTGCGCCCCCCGTGCCTGCCTCCTCGGCCCCGTCCACACCGCCCCCCGGCCCCACCGGCGCCCCCAAAGGGGGCCGCATGCCGCCCATCACACAGCCGTCCAAAGCGGCCAGCCAGCCCGCCGGCCTGCCGACCAGCCCCAGCGACCCGAAGAGCCGCGAAGCGGGCAAGAAGCCGGCCCCCAGCGCCCCCGCTACCGTCGAGGGCCCTAACATGCTCATGCTCAAGGTGATCGGCGCCGTGGTCGCTGTTGGAGTCCTCGTGTTGATCTACCTCTTCACCCTGGGACCGCTGGCCCCCAAAGTGCCGCCAACCACCAAAACCCTGCCCCACACCGGCTCCGCGCAAATCAACCTGCGCCCGGAAGCCGACCGCTCGTAAGCGCCGATCGCAAGCAAGGTGGTGGGCGCATGCGCAGGAAGGCAATAGAGCAAAGCCCAAACATGCGTCGCTCCGAAGCACGGTTCGAGAACGGCGGAGCCGTTCTCAGAGCTTGGCAAATTCGCGACAAGCTACCTGGAAAATGCTCTAAGAGCCGCCGCTCAGCCCCACGCGTACCGTGCGTCCCACGCGCTACTTCGGAAGCTTGCCCAGCAGCGATTTGGCGCGGCGCACCCACGGTTTCTCCTTGCGGCGCTGAAAGGCCGGGAGGTGGGGCTCGTCGTCGATGACTTCGCGCAGCAGCTTCCTGGCTTCGTCCGCGTTATCTTTGCCTTGCATCAACAGCTCCGCCAGCTGCACGCGGGCGCGGCTGTAGCCGCTCATTTGCAGCACGCGGCGCCAGCTGGCGATGGCGGAGGAGGTATCGCCGAGCTGCCCCTGGGCTTCGGCCAGCGCCATCAGGCTGTGGCAATAGTCGTGGCGGGGATTCTCCTCCACCACGCCGGCCAGCAGCGGCAGGGCCTCCCTGGCGTTGCCCTTGCGCAAAAAGGTTTGCGCCAGGTGGGAGCGGATGTCGGGATCTTCCTTGTCGCGCTCGTAAGCGGCGCGGTAGCTGGCCTCCGCGTCGTCCAGCTTGCCCTGGGAGAAGTAGATATCGCCCAGCTGCAGGTGCAGGTGCGGCTTGTCCAGGTGGTGGATATCCGCCTTGAGTTTGGCGATGCGCCGGCGATCGTACGCGCCCGGCAGCTCGAACCCCCGCGTGCTTAGCGCGCCGCCCGAGGGCTGGTACACCATCAAAAAGTAAAAGATACACCCCAGAATGCTGAAGAAAAAGATGATGACCGCCCAGACGTACTCCTCGCGTCGGACAGCATCGATCAGCATCCACAACCAGAACGCGGTGCCGGCCAGGAAGATAAGGCTGGGGATAAGGCCTCCGCCCAGGATCCAGAAAAAGATCCACTCGAACCAGCCTATAGGGACCATCTCCGGCGGCAGGTCGCCCGGCGGGTAGCCGGACTGAGCAACAGGCATAAGCTGCAGGATATCAAGGCGATAGGCGCAGTTCATAGAGTCGGCGGCGCTCAGGGGATTGGCGCGCCGCAAGCAGAGTGGCACACCGGTTTGCAGATGACAAGCCGCGGCCGCTCCGTCGTCTCAGGCGGGGTGTCGCCCCGGGTCAGGGCGCCGGCGCTGGGGCTGCATTGGCCGACGCGGGCGTGAGACGAAACACGGCGATGAGCGGCCGGTGATCGCTGGCGGCCATCGTGTGGAGCTCCCGCGGATCGCCGTCCCGGTGGCGGTAAAGGTGCGAGGCGCCGGCGTCCCACAGTGCCAGGGCGGCGCGGTTGGCCACCATATAGTCATGGCGATTGTAGGTGTCCGTGGAGGCGTACATGGCGGTCCACGTGTCGCCCAGGTAGTCGCGCAGCGGCAGCAGCCGCCAGCCGGGCTCCACGCCCCGGGCCGGGCGCGGCCCCACCACGGCGCGCACGGCCATGCTGGTGGGCGAGTCATTCAGATCTCCCATGGCCAGAACGGGTTGCGACTCGTCCGGGCCGGCGGCGGCGAGCATGGCGCGGCGCAAAATGGCGGCCTCGCCCCGTCGCATCACGTCATCGCCCTTCAGGCCGGTTGCGGGGTCGTCGTACAACGGAGCGGCGCGGCGGCTTTTAAAGTGGGCAACGAGGAGGTGCATGCGCCGGCCGGGCAAGGGCTCCACCTCCACATGCAAGATGGCGCGGTTAACCAGGAGCACCGCCGTGGTGGTGCCCGAGGGCGCGCCGCCGTAGCTTTGCGCCGTGGAGCCCGAGGCGCCCGGCGCGGCGGACGGGCCGTTGGTGCCGGGAGCCCCCTGCCCCAGCGCAATCGTCGGTTTTACGCCCTCCGGTGCCACAGGCGAGGACTCCGTATCGGGCGCCACCGCGGCCTGGCCCGGGCGTGGGGCCGCCCCGGTACCTGGCGTCGCGGGGCGCGGGGCAAGCGCGGCGTCCTGAGGAAAGGCGGTGCGGCGCAGCACCTCGTAGGTGTCATCCGTACGGTGCGCCACGCGGACGAAGGGGACGCGGGAGAGAATGGCGCTCTGGATGCGCGTGTCGCCACCGCGCGCGGTGGTAATGTGCGGGTAATCCACCCCCGCCTCGCGCAGGCGGCGCTGCAGCATCTGCAGGTACAGGTCGTTATCCGCAGATACAACCTCCTGCACGGCAAGGATATCCGGCCGCATGGCGCGCACCATGGCGCAGATGGCGGCCACCTCCTCTTCGGGCTTCATCCCGCGGAAACGCCGGCCGCCGCTCAGCTGGTCAGTCACCCCAAAGTTACGGATGTTCCACGTGCATACGCGAAACTCGGTCGCCGGCACGGGGTCCCGCGGGGCGATGCCCGTGGGTGGCTGGGGCTGCGCCGGCGGGGCCGATGTGGTGGCGTTTGTCGCGGCCGGAGGCGGTGGCGGTGCCGGGGCGGAGGGTGGAGACGTCTCCTGCCCCAGCATCCTGACCTGCAGGGCAAGACAGAGCACCGCCGCAACAAGGCCCGGCAGCGCAGCACCCAGCACACGACGGGGGAGCGAGCGCAACCGGCAGGATCTCTGTGTCGGCGCGCAGCGCTGGGTGATGGGTAAGGAGTTCATGGTCAGGGAGATATTGCGCCGCCCACTGCTGCTTTGCGGGGAAGGAATCCCTGCCTTCCTTCCCGGTGGGCCGCCGCCCAGCAGTCGATGCATTCCGGCGAGCCGGTTCGGCTTCCGCGCACATGTGCGTAACGGAGTCCAAGCGGCATGGCGCGGGCTGAAGCTGCGGAGCCCGCGGCCGTTCCGCATCAAAATGAAAGTCAGAATGAGCCGCCGGCGCCCTGGCCCTCAGGCCCTCAGGCGCCGGGCGTCAGCGCGTCGGCGTGGCCGGCGGTACGCAGGCGCTGGGCCAGGATGGAGCTGGTGGCCAGCAGGACAACAGCACCGGCGCCGGGGTTATCCTTAATGAAGTTAAGCAGCTCGTCCTGATTAATGCGCCACAGCTGGGAGAACTCCACGGGCACAACGGTGGCGGTGGCCGGGCCGGGATCGAACATGCACACCTCGCCCATCGCTTCGCCGGGCCCTATGTACGCGATCACTTGTTCGCCAAGCGCACCGCCACGGCGGACCTCCAGCTTGCCACTGACGACAAAATAGAAGTTGTCCTGCTCTGTGCCTTCGCGGATCACCGCCTGGCCGGGGTGGGCGGGGATAAACTCACCGTAGGAGCTCAGGAGATCACGGTCATCCTGACGAAGCGCACCCATCCAATGGGAGGCGGGAAGGCTTGGATTGCTGGTGGTTTCGGACATGGCGTGAAGTAGGGGTAGGAGGGGGGCGAAGTAAGTAAGGTGTATGGTGCGGATCTGTTACCAATAGAAACACACGACGGGGCGCTAAACCACTATTAAGAGAAAGGCTTGTGCGGCGTCAATGGGAAACGGGCCAAAGCCCTCTGATCGTGATGGATTTACCGTTCTATGGGGAGTTAGAGCAATCCCCAGACAGCTTGCCGCGAGTTCGCCAGGCCCGGAGGACGGCGGGGGAAAAGGGGAATGTGAGGTTCCCATCAGGTATCGGCACCAGTCGCGCCCTCGTTATCGCAATTTAATTGCATTAGTTGTTGACAGCCCGCAGCGACGCAAGCATCATGCCGCCGGATTGATACTTATTGCAATTCGATTTTATCTGGAGACCCGCCGTTCTCGGTAACGCACCCGCTAACGGCGCCGCTCCTTATCGCAATCCTTTTGCAATTCCGCTCATCAGGCGTTGCCGTGCGCCGCGCCCCCATTGCTCGTCCGCTCCCTCATTCCCGATTCATCCGCATCCCGACATGACCTCCATCCTATCCCCGGCCCGCATCTCTCCACGGTTCCGCTCCTCCCTCACCCCGCTGCGCGCGCTGTTTGCCTTTGGCGCGCTGATGTCCTCCATCGGCTGCCTGGCGCCCGGCGGACTGTGCACCGGCTGCTGCGCCGGGGAGACCCTTCAGCCGCAGCAGGGCAGTAAGTCCGCCAAGGACCTGAAAACCATTGTGGACGACCAGGCCATTTATGTGGAGACCGCCCAGCGCGGGGTGCGGCTGAGCGGCTATGTGGAAGCCAGCTACACCAACCAGTTTGCCAGCAAGGGCGAGGCCAGCGAGAGTACGGAAAGCGCGCTGCGTAACGACGTGGACCACAACGACTTCAACATCAACGCCTTTAAGCTGGTGCTGGAGAAGGACCTGAGCGACCGCAAGGACGAGTGGTCCGCCGGCTTCCGCACCGACCTGTGGTTTGGCGAGGACGCCGTGCGCTTTGGCGGCGCCGACCCGGCCACCTCGCCAGGCGAGTCGCTGTTTCTGCACCAGGCGTTTGTGTCCATGCGCGTGCCGGTGGGCAACGGGCTAATCGTCAAGTTCGGCAAAATTGCCGGCCTGCTGGGCTACGAGGCCGAGGAGCGCCCGGAGAACATGAACTACAGCTTCGGCCTCATGTCCACCAACTACTACAACGGCGCCAGCACGGGCGTTATGCTCACCTATCCGTTTACGGAGCATCTGGAGGCAACGGTGGGCATGGTCAGCTCGTGGGAGGGCTCCGACACGGCCTTCTTCGGCCTGGGCATTCAGGAGTTTGGCAACGCATTTACGGGGCAGATTACCTACACGGTGCCGGGCGGCAACGCATGGCTGTCGGGCACCTTCTTTGTCGCGCCGGACGGCTCGGTGGACCAGGCTTCGCCCGCGTTTCTCGACAACCTGCCCCTTGCTGTCGGCGAGATTTCCGGCGAGTGGCGCCCTAAATGCGTGCCGAACGAGGCGCTTATCCTGGCCTTTGACCTGATGGCCGGCTTTGCAGGCAGCGGCACCGACGCCGTGTTTGGCGCTCCCACGCAGGACAACTCCAACTGGTGGGGCCTGGGCCTCTACAGCAAGTACCGCTTCACCCCAGTCTTCTCCCTGGCCGGCCGCGCGGAGTACCTGCACAACGATGACTCCGGCAAGATCGTCGGCAATTCCATCCCCGGCAACAACGCAGCCTCCCCCCTGGGCAGCAGCACCGACCTCTGGAGCGGCACCATTACCGCCGGCTTCGACCTCTGGGAAAATGTGCTGACCCGCGTGGAGTACCGCTATGACCGTGGCAGCGACGACACGATCAACGGCCTGGACCAGCATCAGGTGAGCGTGGACGTGGTCTACTCGTTCTGAGAAGGCAGGGGGGAGTCTTTTAACCACGAAGCACACGAACCACACGAAATCTACGGAGGGGACGAAAGGGGAAAGCGGAGGAGTGGAATGGATTATGGTGTTTGTGTCCGCTTCCCCGCGTCCCCCATTATCCCCACTTAGCGTCTTTATCCCCCTTAGCGAGAGAACTCCCCTTTCAAAACGCGGCGGAGAAGATGGGGAAAGTTTTCGCACGAAGGGGGACAAAGCCGCTAAGTGGGGATAAAGCAAAAACGGAATCCATACCCTTCATACCCCTCCCTTTCGTCCCCTCCGTAAATTTCGTGTGCTTCGTGTGCTTCGTGGTTAAATACTCCCCCTTCCCCCAAGAATGCTTGACGCCGGGCCGCCCGCGCACGTGTACTGACGGGGCGTGAACCGCATACCGTCCCTCATCCAGATAGTGGTAATTGAGCTGCTGGCCGCCCTGCTGCTGGGGATGGGCGTGCTGCACCGCATCGCCTTGGGCAAAGGCTGGTACGGGCCGCATAACGACGCGTTTGCCTACATCAACCCGCCCCCGCCGGGGGATGCTACCGTTATCGGCTTTGCCGTGGCGGGCGGGCTGCTGATGATGCTGGGCCTGCGCGGTATTGTGTGGCCGCACTTTAAGGTGGAGCAGGTAAGCACGCCGCGCCACATCGGCCCCGTCAGCGTTGTGGTGCCGGGCGATTCGTGGTCCGTCAGCACGGCCGTGATTACCACGCACCCGGCCTATGTGCTGGTGGATCTCTTTGCGGCGATACTGCCGGTGCTCCTGCTGCTGGCAAGCCTGGGCATGGATATCGACTACTACCCCACACTGTACGGCGCGTGGTGGACGCTGGCCGTGCTGGCCGTCTTTCCCGTAGCGCGCCTGTTGTGCTGGTACGTGCTGCGACGCAGGCCGCATATGCTGGAGCCCGCTACGCGCGACTGGAGCGCCGCCCGCGTGCGCAACCTGCACTGGCACCTGGCCTGGTGGCCCGTGCTGCTGCTGTGGATCATTGCCCTGGCCACGGGCGGCACTGGGCTGGGGGTGGCGATGGTCGCAGGCGCGCGGGAGAGCGATGAAACGCGGGTGAAGGAGGACTTCGCCACACAATTCACCACTCCGGAAGCCTCGGACCGCAAACGCTTTGCGGTGGAAGGCCGCTTTGCCGGCAACCTGCACCTCTGGCCGCGCGATGTCCCCAACCGCCGCGACCAGTGCGCTGCGGTGATGGTAACGCTACCCGGCCGCTCCACCCCGTGCCTGATGCTGGTGGAAGGTGCCGACGTTAAACGCTTTTGCGCCGCCACAGGTATCCCCCCGCGCACAGGCGAGGCGCTTGCCGGCAAGGAGTTCCGCGCAAAAATCCGCATCATGCGCCCCCTGCCCACGCCGGAAGTCGCCGAAACCCGCCGCCGCTCCGGCAACCTGCCCTGGCTGGCGGAGCACTTCTACCAACACTACAACGCCTCCCCCGCCGCCCTGGGCGTCGACCCCCGCAACCCGCCGGACGGCATGATGGTGCAGTGGGTGGACCCGTGAACGCGAGTATGGAGGCCCAACTTCTGAAGCGCCAAAGGCGAGATACATCTCGTAGCCCAGGGTAAGGTCTGCCGCAGCCCTGGGTTATGACGGGAAAGAAATGCGTCCTGAAGGGACGCCCCAACGGTCAGCCTGAGAACAGGGCGTCCCTTCAGGACGCGATTCAGAGGCACCTTAACCCCAGGGCTGCGGCGGACCTTACCCTGGGCTACGAGATGTTCCGCGCCTTCGGCGCTAAAGAGACCTTCTCCTTAGCCGTCCCTGTCTTGCACCAGCAGCTGTTCAGGTGGTCGTCCACCATCCCCACGGCCTGCATGAAGGCGTAGCAGATGGTGGTGCCGCGGAACTTGAAACCGCGTTTGCCCATGTCCTTGCTCATGGCGTCGGACTGCGGCGTGAAGGCGGGGATGGAGGTGTGCGCGGGGCGATCGTTGATGACGGGCGCGCCGCCGACAAAGCTCCACACGTATTTGTCGAAGGAGCCGAACTCCTTCTGTATCTCCAGATAAAGGCGCGCGTTGTTGATGGCGGCCACGATTTTGAGGCGGTTGCGTACGATGCCGGCGTCCTGCATCAGTTCCTCAATCTTTGCGTCGTCAAACAACGCCACCTTCTCCGCCTCAAAGTTGTGGAAGGCGCGGCGGAAGTTCTCGCGCTTTTTGAGGATGGTGATCCAGCTTAGCCCGGCCTGAAAGCTTTCCAGGATGAGGAACTCGAAGAGCAGCCGGTCGTCGTGCACGGGCCGGCCCCACTCGTCGTCGTGGTAGCGTAGGTAGATCTCTTCGCTCACACACCATGTGCAGCGCGGCTTGTTGTCCGGGGGCGAGTAGGGGGCGGGTTTGGCGGGGGGCATGAGAGAGAGCGGAGGGAGGGTGGGTCGTTGCTGTACGCCGGTTGCTACGCTACTTCTTCTCCTGCGCGCGCACGTAGATTTCCGTGGGCGGCTTCTCGAAATAGCGCTGGAGGGCGGGGCACAGCCAGCCTTCCATGTTGAGGGCCTCGCAGTAATACCAGTTGCCGTCGTACTCGGGCCGGCGCCACTCCAGTTTGAACGAGTAGCCGGGGAAAGGCCTGGCGGCAAAGATAATCGTAAAGCCTTTATCCGCATCGGGGTACGCCTCGGTCGCCGCGTCGATCATTTCGTCGATGCCCATAACAAACGGCTCGCGCACAAGCCCGACTTTGGGGTCGTCGAAGACCCAGACGCCCTCGTACTTGTAGGGGGCGATGATGTTAATGGAATTCATGCGTCTGTGGTTGGAGGGCTGAATCGGACAGGCCCGGCGGTTGAGAATGCGGCCGGGCCTTTTTCAGCGCTTCACGTGCGATAAAGGGGGGTACTGCAGGGCACTAATTCGGCGGCGGCATGTCGTAGCCCATGGGCGTTGTGGTGCTGGGATCGATAATGCCGCGGTCCTCTCCGTCCCAGCCCCAGCTGGTCAGGTTGGGCGCGGACGTGTCGAAGCTGAAGAATGAGCCGGTGTACTCCTGCGACTGCCCGTTGTTGAGCGTGTGGTTCTCCTTCACCACACCCGCCCTGGTGGTGCGCGACATGGTAATGCGCACGCCGTTGCCCCGCGCCGTAATGCGCAGCCGGTGCGGCTCCCCACCCGCGGGGGCGGGCGCGGCGCCAGGAGCGGTGGGGGCGGGGGCAGGCGCGCCCGGAGTCTCCACCACGGGTGGCGCAGTCGGGATGTCACCCGGCGTGACGGGTGCTGCGATGGGCGCTACGGGGATATCGCCAGGCGCGGGGGGCGTGGCCCCAGGCGTAACGGGGGTGACCGCCGGCGCGGACATATCCAGCCCCGGCGTCGGCACCACCGCCGTGGCGCGTGGCGCGGTCGGCACCTCGGGCACCGTGGAGATGCTGGGCGCGGCGCCAGGGCCAGAGCCAGGGCGGGCGGCCGCGGAACCCGGGCCGGGGCGCTGCGTAACGGACGACGCGCCCGGCGACGGCGCCGCCGGTGTGGTGGCGGTGGAAGGCGCGCGCGTTGTGGAGGGCGAACCGGTGCCCGGCCCGCTCCACAAATTGCTGAGCGCGGCCGGCGTGGCCTGCAGCCAGTAGCCAATCACAATGCCGGTGATGATGAGGAACAGCAGGAAGCCGCCGACCAGGATCTTCCAGCCCATGTCGCTGGTGGGGCTGCCCAGGGGCAGGCGGATGCGCTCGGGGACGTAGTCCACCGGCGGCGCGTGCACAAACATGTCGTCGTCGTCGCCCTCGTAGGTGCCGTCCAGCTGGGAGAGGATCGCCTTTTCGTCCAGCCCCAGGCAGCGTGCGTAGATGCGCACAAAGCCGCGCGCGTAGGCAGGCGCGGCAAACTTGGAGTAGTCGTTACGCTCCAGCGCAAGCAGTTGCGGCACACGGATTTTCGTGACGCGCGACGCCGCTTCCGGCGTCCACTCCTTGCTCAGGCGGCTGTTGCGCAGTATCTCTCCTACCGAGGTCATCCTGCCCCTAATATGCCCGGTTTGCGCGTGGATGGCAACCGGCATCGCACGGCAGGGAGAGGGGAGTTTTTACCACTCCCCACCCTGCCCCATCAGCGCTGAAGCTCCGGCACCTGCGGCGGGGTGGGGGCGGGCTTTTCAGTTTCCATGGTGTGGAGCACGTTCTCAAAGGCGTGGGGGCGGATGCCCCACTCGCCGATGAAGTTGTTGTCCAGCTGGAAGATAGCGAGGAGGATGAGGCCCAGCATCATGGCTACAATCGCGCTCATCAGCGCCTGGGCATAGAGGTTGGGCGATCCAAAAAAGCAGCAAAACACCAGTGCCGATACTGCGCCAAGCCCCAGCACCACCCATAAAATGCCCGGCACGTTGGTGGTGCTGGAGAGCAACCGCTGGTTGCGATCCACCGCCAGCTGGGTGTAGACGGCCAGCATTTGCTGCTGAATGTTAAGACTGCCCGGCTGCCAGGCGGACTGCAGGATGCGGTCGCTGTCGGTAGGCGTATTGCTGTTGTGTATGGAGCGGTGGATGTTGATCACCAGGGCGCTGAGCTTCTGAAACTGCTGCTGCGCGGCCACGGAGTGCCGGCCCTGCCCCATGTTCGGCCATTCCTCCTTGATAACCAGCGCCACATACTCGCGAATCGCCCCCTCCAGCTCGGCGTGCATGGTGCCGGAGATATCGAGCCCCTGGGAGAGGCGGTAGAGATTCTGGCAGTTTACCGCCTCCTGCTGGCACACGGCGTCGGCGTCGGTATAGCCCGTCCACACTACCACCACAATAAACGCAAGCAGCACGGAGTAAAACGCGGCCAGCGCGCCGAACTTGACGCCGGCCACCTCGTTATTGAGATGCAGCTTCTCCAGCGAGATAAACCGCCGCAGCACCAGCGGCCCGGCCGCGCCCAGCACAAAGCAGGCCGCCGCAGTGAGCATCACCAACAGGATCAGGGGGATAGCAACCACGCGTAAGCTTATAGTTTAGCGGACGGCAACATTCAAGCGCCGCGCGCGGGCGCTGATGTCAAAATCCGTACCGGACTTCGCCTCGCGAAAAGATGTGGCGATACGTGGAGCAGATTATCACGCAACGTACGCTACGGGCAAAGCAGATACGCAACGGTCGCAACGGGGGAGAGGGTTGCCGTCGCAGGCGTATTTTACAACGGCTAACTTCCTCACTGTTCCATAGATTCGCCACATTTTGCTGGTAACCTGGCGGCTCTCGGGATCTGGTACCGCCCAACCTACGCCTTCACTCCCGTAATCTTCGCCATGGCCTGTACCGTTTCGTCGAAGGTGCCTTTTTCCATCAGGCCCTGGCGCAGGAATTTGTTGATGGCGTCCATCTTGGCAATCGCCTCGTCCGCCGCGGGGTCGGAGCCCTTTTTGTACTCGCCTATGCGCACCAGCAGTTCCACTTCCTGGTACTTGGCCATGAGCTCGCGCAGGCGGCTGGCGGCTTTGCGGTGCAGCGGCTGGGTCACGGCGTTGAAGACGCGGCTGACGCTGGCCAACACATCCACCGCGGGGTAGTGGTTGGCGCCGCCGAGTTTACGGCTCAGCACAATGTGGCCGTCCAGGATGGATCGCGTTTCGTCCGCCACCGGCTCGGTCATATCGTCGCCCTCCACCAGTACGGTGTAAAGGGCGGTAATGCTCCCCTTTTCGCTTTGCCCGGCGCGTTCCATCAGGCGGGGCAGGGTGGCGAAGACGCTGGGGGGAAAGCCACGGCGCGTGGGGGGCTCGCCGGCGGCCAGGCCGATTTCGCGCTGGGCGCGCGCAAAGCGGGTAACGCTGTCCATCAGCAGCAGCACTTTCTTGCCCTGGTCGCGAAAATACTCCGCCACGGCGGTGGCGACGTACGCCGCCTTCAGGCGCTCCATGCTGGGGCGATCGCTGGTGCTGATGACAAGCACCGACTTCTTGACGCCTTCCGGCCCCAGGTCGCGCTCTACAAACTCGCGCACTTCGCGGCCGCGCTCGCCGATGAGCGCCAGCACGATGATCTCGGCCTCCGTGTTGCGGATGATCTGGGCCATGAGCGTACTTTTACCGCCGCCGGCCGCCGCAAAGATGCCCATGCGCTGCCCTTCACCGCACGTCAGCACGCCGTCCAGCACGCGCAGGCCGAGCGAGATGGGGTGCTCGATCATGTTGCGCGTCATCGCGTTAGGCGGGCTGTTGTAGACGGGGTAGAACTGTTTGGGCTTGAACGCGGGCTTGCCATCCAGCGGATTGCCCAGGCCGTCCAGCACGCGGCCCAGCATCTCAGGCGCCACGGGCACGGTGTGGATCTTGCCGGTGGGGATGACCTCCGTGGTGGCGGAGACGCCGAGGAGCTCGCCCATGGGGGTCAGCAGCGCGGCGTCCTTGCTAAAGCCGACGACCTCGGCCATCAGCTCCCAGTCCTCAAACGTGTCGCGCAGCTTGCACAGCTCGCCAATCTTAACGCCGGGGACGACGGCCTTGATGATGGTGCCGATGACCTGCGTCACCTTCCCGCGAATCTCAATAGGCCGCGCCTCATCAATCGCGCTGTTAAACAGCTGCGAGAAGTAGAAGTCCTGCGTTTCGCCGGAAGAATGCATGGCGTGCGGGAGGGAGGGGATGGGGATGAGGGGGATGGAGGAGAGAGAACGCCGCGCCGCGGGAGAGGGCCGATGGCTGGCATCATACAGGCCGAGGGGGGATTATACTATCATAATGGTAAAAAAGTTGGGAGACCCAGACAGCGCTGGAGTTCCCCTTCCGAAACCTGGTGCCTTGGTGGTTAAAAGCTTCAGAAGCGAGGGAAATTAACCACCAAGTCACCAGGACACCAAGTTTTGGAGGGAACCGGTTGGCTGCCTGCTTTCAGCCTTCCTTGCACTGTTCGCTTTCGTCATGATCAATCACGCTGGCAATTGCGGCAGTTTTCTGGAATATTGCGACAAAGCCGTCCTTTGCGGACGTCTCATCCCCCCAGCGCAGCACGCACGCCGCCGCTTTGCCGGATCGCCCCTCGCCCGCCCCTCTCTGACTGACGACTGACGACCATGAGCAACCCGGATTATCCTTCGCCCCCACCCCGGCGGGGCGGACCGCCGCCCATCGGCGGCCCCGGCGTGCCCCCTCCACCACCACCTCCCCCGCCGCCCGCGTGGTACACGCCCGGCGGCCAGGGCGCCCCTGGTGCGCAATCCGGCGCGGGCGGATATCCGCCACCCCCTCCCCCGCCGCCCCTGCAGGGCGCTTATGCGGGCTTTGGCGGCGGGGCGTCGGACCTGCATGCACCCCCGCAGCGACGCGGCGGCGGCGGGCCTCCCCCTCCCATGCCCGGCGGTGGCGATGGCGACGATGATGACGGCCCGGACGCTCCGTACGATCCCGCCTACGACGCCAAAGCTTCGCTGGATCACCATACCGATCCCGGCACGCCGCGCGGACATGATGTGCTGGCGCTGGCCGGCCTGCCCGCGCAGTCCGATCTCCTGCGCCAGGCCGCCGCGCGCCCCGGGCCGGAGCCCAATACGGATCCCTCCACCTGGCGCCGCCCGGGGGACTCGCGCCCCGTCAAGCTGGCAAGCTCCTTTAGCTGCCCCAGCTGCGGCGCCACCGTTACAGTGCGCGCGGAGGGCCAGTCCCTCAGCGTGGTGTGCAGCCATTGCCGCGCGGTTATCGACTCCGCGGACCCGAACCACCGCATCCTTAGCAAGGCCAAATCCAGGCAAAAGTACGCGCCGCTCATCCCCCTGGGCACCCGTGGCAAGCTGTTTGGCAGCACGTGGGAGGTGATCGGCTTTATGCGCCGCACCGACGGCACGGGCGTGTACCCGTGGTTTGAGTACCTTCTGTTTAATCCCTGGCGCGGCTTCCGCTGGCTGGTCAACTCCAACGGCCACTGGAGCTTTGTGACGATGACCAAAGCGCGCCCGCACCCCGCCGGCCTGCCCGACAGCCCCCTGGCCCACGGCGCCGATCGCATTGTGCTGGACGACGTTACGTACAAGCGCTTCCTCACCGGAGCCGCCGTTGTCAGCTACGTGTACGGCGAGTTTTACTGGCAGGTCTCCACCAAGGACCGCGTGCAGGTGGCGGATTTTATCGCGCCGCCCAAAATGCTCTCGATGGAGAAGGACAAGGACGAAATCGTCTGGTCCGTGGGCGAGTACGTGGAGCCCGGCGTAGTGGCGGAGGCCTTCAAGGTATCGCTGCCGGAGCCCGTGGGGGTGTTTGCCAACCAGCCCAACCCGTACAGCCGGGCGTCGTCACGCATCCTGTTGATGGCGATGCTCTTCTACTCCTTTATTGTGCTGGCGCAATGCACCAACCTGGTCGTCAGCCCCGGCCGGCAGGTGGTGGCGCAGGAGTTCCGGTACGATCCCGCGGCCAAACCGCCGGCGACAACGACAACCACTTCCACCCCGGCACGTTCCACAACTACGCCGCCCACCACCCGCCCTTTAACGCCGACGACCGCGGCCGGCACAGGCGCCGCAGGCACGTCGACGCCAAACACCGCCCCGGCAGCGCCGGATTATGTGAGCAAGGAGTTTGAGGTGACGGCGGCGACGACCAACGTGGACATTGAGGTAACGGCGCCGGTTAACAACAACTGGCTGGCGTATAACGTGGTGCTGGTGGATACCAAGGCAGACAAGAATTACATCGCCCAGGGCGAGTCCTCTTACTACTCCGGCACGGACAGCGATGGATCGTGGTCCGAAGGCAGCCAGAGCTTCAGCACCACCTTTGTGGGCGTGCCGAAGGGGCGCTACAGGTTCGAGATCGACCTGGACGCGGACGACGCACTCAAGACACCCATCAGCTTCAGACTCACCGCCTGGGAGGGCGTGGCCGTGTGGCAAAATTTTGTGCTCGTCTTTATGGCGCTGGCCATCCTCCCCATCTGGGCCATGATGCGCAGCGGCTCCTTCGAAAGCGCACGCTGGTCCGAAGCCGACAGCGCGGACGATTGATTGCGCCGCCCGGCTGAATCTTTCCGACCCTCGTGACTTGGTGAGGGAAGTTTGACCACCAAGTCACCATGACACCAACGTCGTAACGGGGAAGAAAGAGCGTGTTTCCCCACGCGGCCCGCCCCCCTTTGGCTCCCCTCTGTCTCAATTTCCCGGCTGTCGTTCGTATTTCCCTTACATTACCCCCATTTCCCATCCCGCCCTATGAATACCGAGAAGCTCCTCGACATCGCTTTTATTGCTGTGCCCTGCCTGTTTGTCGGGTTTCATCTGATGTGGCTGGCAGCGCAAGCCTCCAACGGCCGCGTTCAGAAGCTCTTCAGCGGCAAGGTGTTGCTTACCAGGCAGGAGAACCCGTACAAGTTCTGGATGCACATCGGCAGCCAGGCCGCGCATGCCGTCCTCGTGCTCGGCGTCGTTCTCTGGGTCGTCCTCAACTTCAAGCCCGCCCCCCCGATTCCCCCCGCAGCCGCAGGCCAGTCCGCGCCCGTCTCCACTGGCTCGGCCGAGATGTAACCCTGCGCGCGCTCCCCTTAGCGGAGGTGCGCAAGGATATCCGCCACTTTAACGCGGGCGCCGCAGGTAACGAGGTCGCCGCCGCCGTAGTAAAGCTCCAGGGTGCCGTCGCCGAGGTCGATGGTGCCGTTGTGAAAGACGACATTGGGCATAAAGCCGGCCGTCTCGTAGGGCGCCTCAGGTACGAAGAACGGCTCGCGGCTGCGGGCCAGCACTTTCCAGGGCTGTTTGGCGTCCAGCAGCAGGGCGCCCAGGCAGTAGCGGGTATTGTGGTCGGCGGCGTGGTAGAGGGCCAGCCAGCCTTCGGGCGTGCGGATGGGCGAGGTGCCGGCGCCTACGCGCTCGCAGTCCCAGCTGTCGCGGCGCGGGCTGATGACGATCTCGTGCCGGCCCCAGTCCAGCATGTTGGCGGAGCTGGCCGTCCAGATACTGGGCAGGCCGGCGTGCTTGACGGCGGGGCGATGGAACGTTTGAAAACGCCCGTCAATGCGCTCGGGAAAGAGCGCGACGTCCTTGTTATCCGGGCCAAAGATAATGCCCAGGCGCTTAAACGTGCGAAAGTCCTCCGTTTTAGCCAGCGCGGTGACGACGCCGAGGCTGCTGGCTGCCGTGTAATTGAGGTAGTACTCGCCTTCCAGCTCCGTAAGTCGCACGTCCTCAATGCCAAACGCCTCGTAGCGGCCGCTGGGCGTCATGGTGGGCGCCTCGTCAATCTCCCAGGTGACGCCGTCTGCGGAGGTGGCGATGCGAAAGTGGCTGAGGCTGGTCAGGTAGATCTCGCCCCGGTAGTTGAAGAAGCGGGGGTCGGACATCTCGATGTCCGGATCGCTGAGCTTGAACTGGCGGATGTGCGTTTCGCCCGTTTCGGGATCGAAAATGGGTGTGGCAACGCACCCGGCATCAGGGATAGCCTTCTCCGCCACGCGCAGCATAATGAGGCGCTTGCCTTTGAACATGATGGCGCCCGGGTTGAAGGCGCACATGATCTCCACATCCGGCCGCGACGGCCTGAGGTCCCCGGGGGAGAACAGCGGGTTGTTGGCAAAGCGATCCACGAATGACGACATGGACGGTGCGGCGGGCGCGGGGGAAAGGGTGGCGGCGGTGGCGGCAGGGCGAATGGTATCGTGCATAAAGGGCAGGCAGGGCAGTACCGGCTCACGGGGGGCGGGCGCCGCTGGGGCGCCACTCGCGGAGGGAGTCTCGGCACTGTGCAGTCTGCCTCAATGCGACGTAAAAAAGTATACATACAATTTGTATACAGCGCAAAAAGAAGCTGAATGCCTGCGCCGATGGTACAGCCTGGGCGTACAGGCCGAAAGCGGCCTGCCGCCCGCCGTTCTCGGAGCAGCGTGCCGCTGCCTTCGGCGCGGTGCGCAGGGGTGTTGGACCGCCACGCACGGTTATAGGTCTTACTTGACGGTAATGGCGGCGGGGCCGGTGGGGCCGGAGCCGGTCTTCCAGGTCAGGTCCAGCTTTACCGTCTCGGACTTGCCGTCGGGCCACTTGACAGTGAGGGAGACGGCAGTGCCTTCGTCCTTTACGTCGGCGATTTCGGGCAGTTTTTCGTCGGCGGCCAGGGGCACCAGCAGGTTGATGAAGCGCGTTTTGCTTGTCGGCTCCGGGCTGCTGAGGGTGAGCTTGTTGCCGCGCTGGGCAATCTTGCCGTTTTTCGGGGATATGCCGGCGAGCACCATGGTGGCCTCCGCCCTGGGCACGGCGGCGGTGGCGCCGGTGGGGGCCAGGGGGATGACGGCCAGGGCGGCGCGGTTGCCGTCGGTGAGGCGGGAGACGTGGGCGGCGCCTTCGGGCTTGAAGGGCTCCACGGCGTGGCACAGCCAGGTGAGTTTGCGGGGCGTTTCGCTTTGCAGGTCGTCGATGACGAGCAGGTAGCGTTTGGTCATCAGCAGCGCACGGCGCAGGTCGGCGCCTTTGATTTGCCGGGTGTAGGCGCTCCCAAAGGTGCCGGCCGCAAAGCCATACTCCGGGGACAGATACTGCGCGGTGATTTTCGCGCCGTCCAGGTGCTCGTAGGGCACGCCGCGGTCGTTGTGGTAGCTGCCGTCCATCGCCTGGCCTTTGTCGTCGATGAGCAGCGTGTTGTGCTCCCGCGTGTATTTCTCCGCCGTGTAGCCGGTGTCGACGGCGAGGTAGGCGCCTTTGGCGTAGATCCAGAACGCGCCGATGTCCGGGTGCACGTGGCCGGCGTTCATGGTCCAGTCCTTAAGCTGCCTGAACTTGGCGGCCGCCTTGTGGCCCAGGGGCGGGCCGCAGCGGAAGAGATAAACTGTGGCGTCGGGCGTCCAATCGCTGCGCCAGGCCACCACATCCTGGTCCTCAAAGTAATGGTAGGGCGTAATGGATTCGATCGGAGCCGCTTTGATTGCCGGGTTGAAGTAGAGGAACGCGGCGCTGGGGTAATCGCGCTCCGCCCAGCGCTTGTAAAACATATCCGCCACCGTACGGCTTTTGTCCGCGTTGGCGTTGGGCACGCCGGCGGCCACGTTTTGTGAGCCGATCTCCCACATCATGCTGTAGTTGCCCACGCGCATGTCCTTGAGCTTGCCGTCGGCGCCCCAGCCCAGGCAGTCGCCGAGATCAAACGCGCCGGGCGTGCCGGGCAGGCTAAGGTGAAGACCGAAGAGCCATGTGTCGCGCAGCACGGGGATGTTGAACATCGGCTCGCCGGTGGCGCGTTGCAGCAGCTCAGCGCCACGGGCGTGCCAGTTCAGCGCGTAGGTCCAGTAGCCAAATCCCTCGTAGTAGTAGCCGTCCTCATTCTGCACGTAGCGGCTGCGGCGCAGGATGGCGTAGCTGCGGGTGAGCCAGTGGCGCGCCTCGGGCAGTTCGTCCAGCAGGGCCAGCGCGGCGGTCATCGCGGCCACGTTGGGGATGTAGGTGTGGTTCTGGTCGTAGCGGATTTGCTGCTGCGGATTGCGCGGGTCCGCATCCACATAGATGTGCCGCGCGTGATCCGCGATGCCTTTGGACACGATCTTGCGGTCCTCGGGCGACATCTCGTTTTTGAGGATATCGTACGCGATGGAGATGTGGTAGAGGTACCATGAGGCGATGAGGTCCAGGTTGGGCCGGTAGGTGTCGCCCCAGATGTCCTGCTTGCAGTGGGCCACCATCCAGCGGATGGCCGCGTCTTTGTAAGCGGCATCGCCCGTTACAAACCAGGCCAGCGCGGCGGATTCGATCTTCTCGGCGATCCAGTACTTGGTGCCTTCGCGGATCCACTGCGGGCTGGGAGGCTCCGCGTTGCGCACGGAGTTGGCGTTGGCGATAACGGCCTCCCACAGCGCGGGGTTATCCCTGGCGCGCTGTTGCAGCTGCTCTTTATCCCCGGGGGAGAAGCGCAGGCGCGGGTGCTGCTTGTCGTAGCCCTCCACCGTTTGCACGCGCAGGTCCTTCAGGTCGTCGATAAGGCGCGGGCCGGGCACAAAGCCGGCCATTTTGGCAGGCACCGGCTTGCCGCCGGCGGCGACGAGCTTGTCGGTCTCCTCCTCGGGTACAGGCCCGGTTAGCACCGGCGTGGGCTTCGCCGCCGCCGGGTTGGTGTTGGCGCTGGCGATGGACGGGGCGCTGCCGGGCTTTACTTTCATGGGGGGGCCGAGTTCATGGGTGATATCGCCAATGTAGATGGTCTGCGCGCCGGCGCCGGGGGAGGCATCGCCGTAAAAGGTGATGCCGTTGAACCCCTCCGCCTTGCTGGTGTTCCAGTCAAAGTGGCGCGTGGGCACCAGCTTGCCGTCGATGGTGATGATAAGCCCCTTCTCCGGATGGTACTCCAGCTCCCACTTGCTCCACCCCGGCTGCGAGGCGCGGGTGCCCAGAAACTTGACGGGCAGCCACGCGGCCGGGTCCTTCGGGTCCGTATCCAGCAGGCAGATGGAGCCGGCGGGCTGCAGGAACGGCGCGTACATAATGCCGCCGACGAGGATGCGTCCGCTCGCCGCCGTAGTGCCCCAGCGGGGGCCGACGGATTTCTTCTTGTCCGGCGTGGCGACTGTGGCGTCGTCGAAGACGTGGAAGGTGATTTTACCGGAGCCATCCGTATCGCGCAGCTTAAGAGAGGCGCGGCTGTTGGGGGCCAGACGAAGGGACGGCGTGTTGCCCGGGCTGGGCTTGGCGGGATCCAGCGCCGCGTCGCCTTCAATCGTCCAGGCCTTCAGGTCGCTGACAGTGGTGGGAGCGGAGGCGGTAGCGGTAGCCGGGGCCGTTTGCGCGGCGGCCAGTTGCGGCGCCAGCGGTGCGGCGGTGGGGAGCACGGCGGCGCACAGACTCAGCGCCACGGCCGCAGGCACAGTGCCAAACGCGGCGCGCAGGCAAGCAGGAAGGGGGAACCGGATGGGGCGATGCATAAGCGAAAGGGATAAGCAAAAGGGATAAGGGATGCGGGAGGAACCGGGAGCGAGGGGGGTGGAGAAAGAAGATGGAAGAGGGAGAAGAAGAGGGAGAGGAGTAGCGGAGGCGATAATCGCTGCCTGTGGATAAAGCATGGCATGGTCCTCGTCCTTTATCAATGCTGTGATTACTCATCACGAAGAGTTGGCAGCCTTCCCAGGCGGTCAGTACAATGATGGCTCGGAGAATCCCGTGCGCCGCCCCGGCAAGGGTCAGTCAGTACACAACTATTTACGCTCGCTCAAACGCCCGTTTCCAGAGATCACACCGACTGGTAAAGGCTCGTAGTCCGTTCATATGCGTGCATGAAACCGGATTTTTTTGGTGGACACATCTCCTCTGAAAGAGTGAGATGGTCCCGCCCACCGCGAGGTCTATGAAATCCTACACCAGCTTTCACCTGTTCGCCCTCGTCAGTACCCTGAGCTCCGCCATGCTGCTTGTCGGCTGTTCCGAGCCCAAGAAGAAAGCGGAACTTCCGCCGCCCACCGTCACCATCACCAAACCCATTGAGCGCGAAGTGACGGATACGCAGGAGTTTACGGGAACCATCACCGCCAGGGACACGGTGCAGATCCGCGCCCGCGTGAGCGGCTACATGGACAAGGTAGCCTACAAGGAAGGCCAGGAAGTAAAGGCGGGCGACCTGCTCTTTGTCATCGACCAGCGCCCCTTTAAGGCGGACCTGGACAAGGCAAAGGCGCAGCTGGCCGAGGCGGAATCCAAGGAAAAGCTGGCCAAGGTGGATTTTGACCGCGCGCAGGAGCTCTTTAAGCAAAACGTCATCAGCGCACAGGAGTTTGATACCAAGAGCGCCAACTACGCCAGCGCCGTAGCCAGCAAGGACACCAACAAGGCGCTGGTGGAGACGGCGAACCTCAACCTCATCTACACCACCGTCACCGCCCCCGTCGGCGGCCTTACCGCCAAGGCTAACATCACCCTGGGCAACCTGGTGACGACTTCGGACGTCCTCACCACTATCGTGCCGGTCGATCCGATCTACGTCTCCTTTAACGTGGACGAGCGCACGCTCCAACGCTACCGCGAGTCCAACCACGAGGACCGCACCACCGGCAACGACCGCGCTAGCGGCACCGCCGTGCGCGTGGGCCTGGCCACCGAGAAGGATTACCCCTACGAGGCCAAGATTGACTACGTGAGCAACCAGTTGGACCCGGGCACCGGCAACTTCGCCATCCGCGCAGTGCTGGATAACAAATCCCGCATCTTTGTGGCCGGCTACTTTGCCCGCGTGCTGGTGCCCATGAGCAAGCCCGGCAAAGCGCTGCTGGTGCCCGAGCGGGCCCTGGGCAGCATGCAGGGCAAGCCCTTCCTGTACGTGTTGCGCGCCGGCAACAAGGTGGACATCCTGGACAAGCTGGACCTCGGCCAGCTGACGTCCGACGGCTACCGGGTCATCAAAAGCGGCGTTGCGCCTGACGACGACATCATCGTCGACGGCATCCTGAGCGTGCGCCCGGGCGTTACCGTAAAGCCGGAGACGCTGGCGCAGGAGGCCGCCAAGCAGAAGGCTGCCGAAGGCCAGGACGCTCCGAAAGCCCCCGCATCCGCCGGCGCCACTAACGCCGCCCCCACGGCCCCCGCCAAGTGATTGCAACCACCACACCACGGCGCGCGTGAATATCTCCCACTTCTTCATCGACCGCCCGATCTTCGCGGCGGTCCTGTCCATCGTCATTACGATTGTCGGCGGCCTGGCACTACTGGCTCTGCCCGTCGCGCAGTACCCCGAAATTGCGCCGCCCACCGTCTCCGTTACCGCCACCTACGTCGGCGCCACCGCGCCTACCGTGGCGGAGACCGTCGCCACGCCTATTGAGCAGCAGGTTAACGGCGTGGAAAACATGCTGTACATGATGTCGTCGAGCACCTCCGACGGCAACATGACCCTCACCGTCACCTTCAAGGTCGGTACGGACCTGGACATCGCCCAGGTGCTGGTGCAAAACCGCGTCTCCCTGGCGCTGCCCACGCTGCCGCAGGACGTGCGCAACATCGGCGTCACCACCAAGAAGAAGTCGTCGAGCCTGACGCTGGCCATCCAGCTGATCTCCCCCGACAACTCGTTCGACCAGATTTACCTCTCC
Source organism: Verrucomicrobia bacterium LW23 (assembly GCA_003054695.1). Taxonomy (GTDB): domain Bacteria; phylum Verrucomicrobiota; class Verrucomicrobiia; order Methylacidiphilales; family UBA1321; genus LW23. The sequence continues at coordinate 790,755 of QAZA01000045.1, read as the reverse complement.
AACTACGCCCTGCTGCAGCTTAAGGACAGCCTTGCGCGACTGCCCGGCGTGGGTGACCTCAGCTTCCTCGGCGCGCGCGATTACTCCATGCGTATTTGGCTGGACCCGGAGAAGCTTGCTGCGCGCAACCTCTCCGCGTCGGACGCCACCAACGCCATCAAGGAGCAAAACGTACAGGTGGCCGCCGGTACCGTCGGCGCCCCGCCCGTACCCGCCGGCCAGCAGTTCCAGTACAACCTCAGCGCCCTGGGCCGCCTGGTAACGGAGGAGCAGTTCGGCGCCATCGTCGTCAAAACGGGCGACGACGGGAAGATTACCTATCTGAGGGATATCGCCCGCATGGAGCTGGGCGCCAAGGACTACTCCGTCAACAGCTACCGTGATGGCAAGCCCTGCGTCACCATGGCCATCTTCCAGCTGCCGGGCAGCAACGCCATCGCCACCGCACAGGGCGTGCGCGATGAGATGGCGCGCCTGGCCAAAAACTTCCCCAAGGGCATTGAGTACAAGATCGACTACGACACCACGATGTTCGTGAAAGAGTCGATTGTGGCCGTGGAGCACACGCTGATCGAAGCCGTTGTGCTGGTGACGATTGTGGTGCTGTGCTTCCTCCAAAGCTGGCGCGCCACTATCATCCCTCTCATCGCGGTGCCCGTGTCGATCATCGGCACCTTCGCCGTCATGGCCATGATGGGCTTCTCCCTCAACAACTTGTCGCTCTTCGGCCTGGTGCTGGCCATCGGTATCGTCGTCGACGACGCCATTGTGGTGGTGGAGAACGTGGAGCACCATATGGCGCACGGGCTAAGTCCGCGCGATGCGTCGTACAAAGCCATGGACGAGGTCTCCGGACCCGTTGTGGCCGTGGCACTTGTGCTATGCGCGGTGTTCGTCCCGACAGCCTTCATCACCGGCATCTCCGGCGAGTTTTACCGCCAGTTCGCGCTGACGATCGCGGTCTCCACGGTCATCTCCGCCTTCAACTCGCTCACGCTTTCCCCCGCGCTCTCCGCCATTGTGCTGCGGCCCAAGGAGGCCAAGCAGGACATCTTTACGCGCTTCATCAACCTCGTGCTAGGCTGGTTCTTTGCCGGCTTTAACAAGGTGTTTGATGTCGGCACGGCCTGGTATGTGGCAGTTGTGCGCATCTTCATCAGCGGCGCCGTTGTGGCACTGGCGGTCTACGCGGGCCTGCTTTACCTCACCTACTACGGCTTCATGATTGTGCCGACGGGCTTTATCCCGCCGCAGGATAAGGGCTATCTCATTGTCAACGCGCAGCTTCCCGACGCCGCGTCTATCGAGCGCTCCGACAAAGTCGTGCGCAAGCTCTCCGAGATGGCCCGCTCCACCCCCGGCGTCGCCCACACGATGGACCTTGCCGGCTACTCCTTCGTCTCCTCCGCCAACCAGAGCAACATTGCCTCGCTCATCGTCATTCTGGACGAGTTTGAGCACCGCAAGGCCAAGCACCTGCATGCCGACGCCATCGCGATGGAACTGCGCAAAAAGTTCAGCACCGTGCTGGAGGCGCAGATCGCCGTTGTCGGCCCGCCGCCCGTGGACGGCCTGGGCTCGGCCGGCGGCTTCAAGATGATGGTGCAGGATCGCAACAATCTGGGCTACAAGACGTTGCAGGGCGGCACGGAAGCCGTGATGGCCGCCTCGCGCTCGCAGCAGGTTATCGCCTTCGTCTACAGCACCTTCAGCGCCAACGTGCCGCAGCTCTACATCGATATCGACCGCGTTGCTGCCAAGACGCTGGCCGTACCGCTCTCCAGCGTCTTTAGCACGCTGCAGATCTACATGGGCTCGCTCTACGTTAACGACTTCACCTACCAGGGCCGCAGCTACCAGGTTAACGCGCAGGCCGACGCCAAGTTCCGTCGCACCGCGGAGGATGTCGGCAACCTCAAAGTGGCCAACGCCAAGGGCGACATGGTGCCGCTGGGCGCTGTGCTCAGCATCCGCGAGATCACCGACCCCGCCCGCGTGCAGCGCTATAACCTCTACCCCGCCGCCGACATCAACGGCGCCAACGGCCCCGAGTACAGCTCCGCCCAGGCCCTGGCCGCGATGGAAGAAGTGGCCAGCCAGCGCCTGCCCCAGGGGATGAGCTACGAATGGACGGAACTGGCGCTGCAGGAACGACTTGCGGGCAATACATCGCTCTACATCTTCCCCCTGTGCGTGCTCTTCGTCTTCCTGGTGCTCTCCGCGCAGTATGAGAGTTGGACACTGCCGCTCACCGTCATCCTGATTGTGCCGATGTGCTTGCTGTGCGCCATTGCGGGCGTGCATTTTGTGGGGTCCAGCAACAACATCTTTACGCAGATCGGCTTTGTCGTCCTTGTAGGTTTGGCGTGTAAAAACGCCATCCTTATCGTCGAGTTTGCCAAGGCCGAGGAGGATAAAGGCAAGAACCGCGTGGAGGCGTGCGTGGAAGCATGCCGCCTGCGTCTGCGCCCCATCCTCATGACCTCCTTCGCGTTCATCCTGGGCGTTGTGCCCCTGGTGCGCGCCACCGGCGCCGGCGCGGAGATGCGCTCCATGCTCGGTATCGCGGTGTTCAGCGGCATGCTCGGCGTTACCATCTTCGGTATCTTTCTCACCCCCGTCTTCTACGTGGTGGTGCGCGCCCTTACCGCCAAAAACAAGGCTAAGGGCACCGGCGAGGGCGGAACGCCTCCCTCCTCCGGCGGCGGCCACGGCGCCCCGCCCTCTCCCAAGCCGGTACCGGCCGACGCCAAGCCTGCCGCGGCGCACTAAGCAGGTGGCACACATCCGTATTGTCGGGAGGAAAGTACGCCCATTTGGCACGGGGACGGCAAGTTGGCAGGAATACACTTGCCGCGTGTAGAAAAAGCTACACATCCTGCACACAGTCACTATACTGCGCTGCATCCTTCAACCTGCTCTATGGCTGCTAAGTATTACATTTCTACAGACGGCAATTCTGTGGAGGGCCCGTATGCCGCCGCCGCCGTGGCAACGTTGTTGCGCCAGGGAAAGATTGTGTCGGACACCATGGTGTGCCCCGACGGAACCGAAGACTGGGCGCCCCTGAACTCGGTGCCTGAACTCAGCTCGCTTAAAGAGATCGCCGGCCAGCTCGGCGCGAACGCCACCACCGTTACCGACAAGCGATCGCTCTTTGCCTCCGCGGACAGGCAACTGGCCGATCAACGCACCCAGGCCGCCGAAGCCGAGGCCGTTTCCGCCTACGCGGGGCCCGACGTGCCCGTATCGGAGTTTCGCCAGCAAGCCGGCGGCGAAGAAGGGCTTTACTTCTTTGAGGTGATGGCCTGGGTGCTGGTGGCTGTGTTCCTCCTCAGTTGCGCCTCTTTCGGCGTATGCTACATGTGGCCCTGGGCGTGGATGATCCTGTTGCTTATCGCCGTGGTCATCAGCCTTATCTGTGTGGTCATGCTGGTTCTTGCCGCGGTGGAGGAGAGCATGCTCTGGATGTTCGTCATCCTCCTGGTACCGTTCGGCGACATCATCTTTGCGTGCATTTACCCCGGCAAAACCTGGCACATTGTGGCCATGACCTGGCTGGTGCGTATCATGCTGATCATCGGCTTTTTCGGCTCCGTCTTCAGCCCCGCCAACGATCCCGCCTTTCAAAAGGCCTGGGCGCAAATGAAAGACGAGTTTCAACGGACGTATATGGAGAAGCGCGGAGGCGGAGACAGCCGCAGCAATGGCGGCGGCACCCGCAAGCCCAGCAGCAATGAGGAATCCGAAGAGTTTTAGCCTTTGTACCGAGGCCGCCGCGGTGTACATGTACATACGGGGGTGAACCCGCGCACGCGTGGCCCCGTTCGGCGCCGCGCCGGGCCGGTTCCACACCACGCATCCCCTTTATCCGCAACACGTTCTCTCTCCAACATGTCCGACACAGCACCGGCCGACTTTCTGGGCGCCCCGCGCGAGGTTTACACCGTGGACGAGCTCGCCGAGCTTGCCTCCCTTCCCGCTGCGGGCGGCGGCAAGGCGGCCCAGCGGTTTGCGGTGCTGGGCTGGCCCGTGCGCCACTCCCTCTCCCCCGGTTTTCAGCAGGCGGCGTTTGACGCGCTGAAGATATCTGCCCGCTACGTGCGCGTGGAGATTCCCCCCGAGCGCTTTGCCGAGGCGGTAGCCGGGCTGAAGAACGCCGGCCTTACCGGTTGGAACGTCACGCTTCCCCACAAAGGCTCCATGCGCGACGCAGTGGACGAGCTGACCGACAGCGCGCGCAAGTTGCAGGGCGTCAACACCGTGCTGAACGACAACGGCCGCCTCATCGGCTTCAACACCGACGGGGAAGGCTGGGTCAAAGCCATTCGCGAGGAGTTTCAGGCCGACGTGCGGGACCTGCGCATCATGATCCTGGGCGCCGGCGGCGCCGGTCGCGCCCTGGCCATCCAGGCCGCCATGGAGCGCTGCGAGCGCCTCATCCTCGTCAACCGCACGCACGAGCGCGTGGTGGAGCTGGCCGACTACCTGCAGCCCGCGTTCGAGCGCACCTCGCTGATGGGCCCGAGCGACCGCCTGGTTGCCCTGCCGTGGGAGGAGGCGCGCATCGCCGAGGAGATCAACCAGGTCGACCTCATCGTCAACGCCACCTCCGTAGGCCTTAAAGCCTGGGACGCCCCCGTCCTCCCCGCCCGCGTGCTGCAACCGCACCTACTCGTTTACGACACCATCTACAAGCCCGACCCCACCCGCCTGCTTCAGGAGGCCCGCAGCGCCGGCTGCCGCACCGCCAACGGCCTCAGCATGCTCCTCCACCAGGGGGCCGCCAGCTTCGCCATCTGGACAGGCCAGACACCCCCGCTCGACATCATGCGCCGCACCCTGCTAAAGGCGCTGGGCCGGGCATAGAGCGTCTTCAGTAAAGGTGCACGCAACGCCAAATGCTCCGAAGCGCCGGGGCCGCGAACGAATATTGGCCTGTGGCTCTCATCTGATTGTACTTTTGCTGAAACCGCTATAGTGCTGACTTACGCAAAGGACGCAAACGGATGCAAAGGGGGGGATAAGTGGGGGAACCGCCATTTTGCGGCAGGCGCCGCTTGCGCTTGGCCGTGGGTTTGGCATACAAAGGCAGCGGTCGCGTAACAGAAAGGCTTTTCATCGCCGACGATTCATGCACGATTTACCTGGAAAAACGTGTCATCCATCGCAATACCCGCGGCCACTCGCGGCCTGCCGGCGCCATCCGCACGGCCTTTCCTTCCCTCCCTCTACCGCCGCCTTGACCCTGATTTAGCGATGACTGCACGCCTTTCCCGACACTGGATCAGCCCCATCCACCCCATCCGCACCACCCTGCTGCTGCTTGCCGCCATGCTGCTCGCCCTGGCAGGCACCGCCCGCGCGCAGTGGGAGGTAAACCTGCCCGGCCGCTACCCGGTGCCGGAGTTTTTGCGCGAGGCCAGCAAGCTGCCGCTGCGCGATGCCGCTTACAAGGGGCGCGCCTATTTCTTCTACTTTGGCAGCAAGGAGGGGCAGATCTTCCACGTGGAGATTCACATCCTCGCCAACGGCCGCGAGTCCGCCGCCAAGTTTGCCGCGATGAAAGAGTCGATCGCCGTGCCGGAGCTTCCCGGCGAGCTGCCGCCCGAGGCGGCCAGCATGGGCGACGACTGCAGCGTGCGCGGAAAAGTGGCCGGCAAGCCCACGGGCGTGCTGTTTCGCGAGGGGCGCGTCATCTTTTTCCTCTCCGGCCCCAATGTGATGGAGCAGGGCACGCGCCTGCACCGCATCTGGTGGTCCGACGGCGGCGCCTCCATCGTGGCGCAGCTTACGGAGATTGAGCCGCGTCTGCGCCTGGTGCCCCTGTACGAGGGCGGCGTGCCTCCCATCGCCGAAAACGAAACGGGCACGGACGACAAGCCGGGCCACACCGCCAGCAGCCACGACGGCCACGCCGTGCACGGGCCGGACCCCGCGGTGCCGGGCCTTGTAGCGCTGCTTAAAAGCCAGGATCCCACCGAGCGCGTGTACGCCGTGGTGCGCCTGCGCACCCTGGGCAACGCCACGCTAACCTCCAAACTGACGCCGCTGCTGGACGTGCATGAGCGCCACGGCGTGCGCATTCAGGTGCTGCGCACCCTTGGCGCGTGGAAGTCCGTGGAGGCGCTGCCGGCCATTCTGGAGATTCTGGACGCGCCGCCCGGGCAGGGACGCCGCACGGACGTGGGCAGCGATCGCGACCTGAAGCAGGAGGCTGTGGCCGCCGTGGGGCGCATTGCCAACGTGGGCGCGAGCGCGCGCCTGCGCGACTTGATCCGCATGTCCGCACAGGACGCCGAGTTTCGCCAAAAGTGCGTGGCCGCGCTGGTGGCGATAGAGGGCAAGCCGGCCATCGTCAAGGCCAAGCCTTCGCCGCAGGCAACCTCCAGCGATGGCGAAAGCTCCAGCGCCGGGCGCCGCAAAAAGCCCGGCTCCGACCGCCAGACACGCGTACGCGTGTTGCGCGTGGAGCAATAGCCCCGCGCCCGGCCCGGGTACATGACCGCCCCTCACGGGCCGGCCCCACCTCTGCCAACCCGATATGAAGCGAGGCCTCTTTTCCACCATTGTGGCGGCCATGGGCGCGCTCCTTCTGTTGCAGGCCGTCGGTATCGGGTGGGTTATGCTGCACCGCGCCCAGAGTATCGAGCAGGAGTTGCTGACGGGCAGCCTGCGCCGCGCTGTCGACTTTGTCCACGTTAAGGAGGAGGAGATGCGCGTCAAGATCCGCGGCTACGCGGCGTGGACGGAGATGCAGGAGTTTCTGGTCAACTATCGCGCGGACTTTGAGGAGGAAATCTCCCCGTCGGCGGAAAAAGTCCACCTGCTCTTTGTTGTGTCGGATTCCAGCGGCAAAGTGTTTGGCAAGCTGTACGACAGCGCCACCAACACCACCAGGCCAGCGCCGGAGAGTATCTACCTCCCCCTCATCAAAAACCCCGCGCTCACCCGCTTTCGCAGCTTCAGCGAGTCCATCGGCGGCATTATAGTCACCCCCGAGGGGGCCATGCTGTTGATGGTGCAGCAGGTTGTCCAGTCCGACGGCTCCGGACCCAGAACGGGGGTGATGTACCTGGGGCGCTACATCGACGACACCCTGGCGGGGGAAGTCTCCGCCATTGTGCGGCGCGACGTACGGATGTGGCCGACGACGTCGAAGGATATCCCGCCCCTGGGACGCCATGCCATCTCCACCTACGCGGCCCGCATCCTGTGCATCGAGTCCCCCTGGTTTGGCAACAAGCTCCTGGGCTACGAGTTTATGCCCAGCATCGACAAGCGCGACGAAGGCGTTGTCATCGAGGTCAGCTACGATCGCGACGTGTGGTGGCTTGCCATCCAGACGTCCGCGGCCGTCGGCGCCTTCAGCCTGGCCATTTTTGCCCTGGGCACCGCCGTGGCCTGGCGCATTTGCCGGCGGCTGGACGAGACGGAGCACCGGCACGAGGTGCTGGCACACGATATCTCCCTGGGCTACTGGCAGGTGGAGTCCACCGGCGCCTCCGCAAGCCATCCCTGGGGGCCGGATTCCATCCGGATCTCCGCCGTCAACCCCGCCTATTGCCAGATGGTGGGGCTGAAGAGCGAGCAGGTGATAGGTCGCAATCCGCACGATCTCATCACATCCATCTCCCGCGGCAACCTGGAGGAGTGGCTGCGCGAGGTGACCGAGCGGGGCACCAGCCGCGTCACCATGTACCACAAGCCGGCCAAAGGCCCCGTGGTGCACCTCAGCGCCACGGGCCGCATGCTGCCGGAGTCCGTACCCGGCGGCGGGCGCATCGCCATTCTCTTTGACGACATGACCGAGCAGGAACGGATGGCCGCCGCCCTGCGCGCCAGCACGTCGCGCTACAGCGGCATACTGGGCGCCACCATGGATGCCATGATGATCGTCAACGCCACAGGCTCCGTGGCCGAGTTTAACGCCGCGGCGGAAAAAATCCTGGGCGACACGCGCGAGGATACCCTGGGGCAGGACTTTATCGGCAAGTTTATCGCCCGCGACAAGCAGGACGACGCCCTCGCCGCGTTCCGCCGCGCCCTCAGCGCGAGCGAGACGGCGGGCGGCGGCGAACGCATTGAGACCACCGCCGTGCGCATGGAGGCGCACAACACGCCGCGCGAGTTCCCCTGCGAGCTGGAGATGTCCCGCCTGCAGCTGGAGAACGAGCTTCTCTGCGTCGTCCACCTGCGCGACATCACCACCCGCGTGGCCGCCAACAGCGAGATCCGCCGCCTGAACGACGAGCAGGAGCGCAAGGTGGACGAACGCACCGCGCAGCTTAAAGCAGCGAATGTGGAGCTGGAGCAGGAAGTGGAAGAGCGCCGCCGCGCCACCGACGCCCTGCGCCGCAGCGAGGAGCGCCTACAATTTGCCCTGGAGAGCACCGAGGACGCCCTGTGGGACTGGGACGTGACCGGCGGACGCTTCTACTTCAGCGCCAGGTGGTTTCGCATGCTGGGCTACGAGCCCGGTGAGCTGCCCTCGCGCCACGACACCTGGAAGACCGTGTGCCACCCCGACGACTGGGGCCCCATGCAGCGGCGCATCGAGGATCACTTTGCCCAGCGCACCGCCTCCTTTGAGTTTGAGCACCGGCTTCGCACCAAAGCCGGCAACTGGCGCTGGATACTGGGCCGCGGCCGCGTGATGAAACGCGACCCGCTGGGCCAGCCCATGCGCATGGTCGGCACCAACCTGGATGTAACGCTGCGCCGCGACGCGGAGCAAAAAGTGCGCGACTCCGAGCGCAAATACCGCATCCTCCTCGGTAACATCAACGCCGGCGTGGCCCTGCTGGACGCCGAAGGCAACGTGCGGGAAGTCAACCAGATATGGCTGGACCGCCGCGGCGTCTCCCTGGATGCGGCGCTCGGCAACTCCCTGGCCGCCACGTTTGCCACCGCGTCGCCCGAAGCCACCGGCACCCCGCCGCCGGCGGAGCTGCTGACCGCCATGCTGGCCAAAACCCGCGCCGAGGGCGAGGCGATGTTCCCCTGGAGCGAACGAGGCGTGCCGGAGAACAAGCCAGACGCGCCGGCCACCACGGCCGCCGCCCCGGAGATCCTCTGCGAAGTGCACCTCTCCATGGTGGAGCTGGACGGCCAGACGCTGTTCCACGCCGTCTCCTACGACATCACCCGCCGCATCCGCGACGCCGCCCTTATCCACGAGAACGAAGTGCGCTTTAACGTGGTGGGGCGCCACACCGGCCTGCTGGTGTACGACTACACCGTGGGCGTGGACGCTGTGGCGTGGTCCGGCGCGTTTGCCGCCGTTACGGGCTGGAGCGAGGTCAACTTCCGCAACACCAGCGCCGAGCGCTGGCTCTCGCTCGTCCACCCGGCGGACCGCGCCGGCTTCCTCAAGCGCCGCGAACGCAGCTGCCGGTCCGGCCACCCCTTCATCGTCCTGTACCGCCTGCAGCACCGTGCCGGCCACTATAACCTGGTGGAGGATCACGGCATCGTCATGCGCTCCGACGGCACCGGCAACGCCCGCATCCTCGGCTTCATCAAGCCCCTCCCCGGCATGTCCACCGCCGGCCCCTCCCCAGATCCCCTGGACGCGCCGCCTGCGACAGAGCCCCCAGCCCCGCAATCCCTCAAGCCGCACCAGCCGCTGACCTAAGCAAAGCCGCCATAGAGGCTGTCGACATTTCCGCATGCCGCGGTTCCCCTTGGCGATCTTTCCGTCCTTGGCGTTAAAAATCTGCTGGATGAATGGCGAGGGGACATTTAACGCCAGGGACGGAAAGATCGCCAAGACTGAGAGGAGAAGAACTCGGATGTTGACGGCCTCTGCTCCGAGATTAGGCCGGGCATCGTCCGAGCCAAAAATCGAGTCTCCCCCTCAGCCCAGGACGCCAGGCCCCGGGCTTGCGGGAAAAGCGAGACCTTATGAATTAGTGGGCGCACTCGCACGCGTATTCCTGCAGCTTGCAGGTGGGACACTTGGCGAGGTTAAGGTTAAACTTCTCGGTTACGGCTTTGCCGTCGGCGGTCGGCTTGATCTGCACCACGGCGGGCATCACCTCGCCGGCGGGCAGCGCCTTGTCGGAGATCAGCTTGTCGCCATCCTTGGTAAAGCTCAGCGTTGTGGGATTGCTTCGCTCGCCGACAATCACCGTCACCTTCTGGTCGGCGGGCGCAATCACCTTATTTTTGTCGTCCAGAAAGCGGATCTCCACCTTCTTGTCCGCGTTAACAAAAAACTCCGCGTGCGGCTCCCCCTTGTGGAGAACACGTCCGCCCGTCGGGCCCGCTTTTGCGGCCTCATGCGCCAAAGCCGGCGCCATGCTGCTGATGGCCAGGCCCAGAAAAAGGGCCGTGCTAAGGATAAGATTCTTCATAGCTAAACTACTGGGTTGGTTAGGGATGCGTTATACTGAAGTTAAGACGTACGGATGTTGCGGCCTGTGCGGCGCCCGCAACATCCGTCGTCGGTTGACTGACAGGGTGGAAGGAGTCGCAAACCCTCATCTGCGCTCCTGACAACAAAAGAAATTGTGCTTGCTGTTCCGTCCCGAATCCCCCTTCGCGACCTCTGCGTTCTTTGCGGCCTTTGCGCGAAAACCTGCATCGGGTTGAGCCACACATTTCAGGGAGGCAATATCCCGGGGTGGTTTCGCGCAAAGGGCGCCGAGAACGCGAAGGGCGCGAAGGGGGGAAATGGGGCGGATAGAAATCATGGGCATATGAGACTCGTAGCGAATTGTAAGACATTGAATGGCAGGTGTTTAGGCGCTTTAGGCAGCCTCCCCGGCCGCCGCCCCCTTCTCCAGCGCCGCCTTCGCGGCGGAGCGCCCGAATAGCCAAAACATCGCGGGCGTCACCGCCATATCCAGCAGCGTGCTGGAGACAAGGCCCCCCACGATCACCACCGCAATGGGATGCAAAATCTCCTTGCCAGGCTGGTCGGCAGCCAGCACCAGGGGTATCAGCGCAATGCCCGCGGCCAGCGCGGTCATCATCACCGGCACCAGCCGCTCCTGCGTGCCGCGGATAATCATGCGCCGCGTAAAGCCTTCGCCCTCGTACTGCATCAGGTGCAGGTAGTGCGAGATCATCATGATGCCGTTGCGCGCCGCCACGCCGCCCACCGCGATAAAGCCGACCAGTGTGGCGATGCTGATGTTGTTGATCTCCCACCACGTAAAGGCCAGCCCGCCCATAAGCGCAAGCGGTATATTGACAAGCACTTGCAACGCGAGCGAGGCGCTGCCGAAATAGCTGTACAGCATCAGGAATATCACCACAAACACCACGGCGGAAAGGATCGCAATACGCTGCGTCGCCTCCTGCTGTGCCTGAAATTCTCCCTCATACACCACAAAATAGCCCTCCGGCAGACTCACCTTCGCCGCCACATCCTGTTGCAGCTGTTTCACTAACGTCGAGACATCGCGCGCCGTGGGCTTGATGGCCACCGCAAAGCGCCGCTGGCTGTTCTCCCGCAAAATCACATTCGGCCCGCGCGCCTGCCTCACCTCCGCAACCATTTGCAGCGGAATACGTTCCTTCGTATCCGTCTCGATCGGAATCTGCCCGATCTTCTCAGGCGAATCCCGCCACTCCAGCGGCAGCCGCGTCACCAGCGCCACAGCGCGCTGCCCCTCGCGAAGCTCCCCCACCTTGCCGCCGCCCACCAGCGTGGAGAGCTGCTCGTTAAGCCGCCCCGGCGTAATGCCGTACGCCTGCGCGCGCGTGCGGTCCACCTCCACCCGCAACTGCGGGATAGAGGAGGTAAAGTCGAGCTTGGCGTCCTCAAAGCCGGGGATCGCCTTCGCGACTTTCTGGATCTCCGTGCCGATCTCGCGCAGCCGCTCCAGGTCCGGCCCAAAAATCTTTACCGCCACCGGCGCCGAAACACCACTCATCATGTGGCCGATACGATCCGCCAGCGGCCCGCCAATGACCGTGAAGACGCCCGGCACGGCGCGAAGCCTTGCATTCAGGTCGTCCTGTATCTCCTTGCGACTGCGCCCTTTAGCGCTGCCATGGGCGGTGTCGTCGGTGCGAAAATCCACATCAAACTCGGCGGTCGAAACCGGCACCACGTGGTCGCCCCGCTCCGCACGGCCCAGGCGGCGCCCCACCTTATAGACTTCCGGTACCGTAAGTATCTGCGACTCCAGCACATCCGCAATCTTGTTCATCTCCTCCAGGCTGGTGCCGGGCGAGCTAGTGGCGGCGATAAGCAGCGTTTCCTCCCGAAAGCGGGGCAGAAAATCCTTGCCCATGCGCGGGTAGAGCGAAATGGCCCCGGCCAGCAGGGCCGCCGCCACCGCCAGCACCAGTACCGGCCGGTACAGCGCCACGCGTAGCAACGTCTTCTCCAGCAACCACTTCATGCCAGCCACAAGCCGTCCGTCCGCGTGGACGTGCCCCGGCGCCGGGTTCAGCAGAAACGAGCAAAGCACGGGGATGGCCGTAAGCGACACCACAAACGAGGCCACCATCGAGACAATGGTGGCAATGGCAATCGGCGCAAACAGCTTTCCCTCCACGCCGGAGAGGCCGAGCAGCGGCAGAAACACCAGGACGATGAGCGCCGTGGCGTACAGGATGGAGTTGCGCACCTCCCCCGACGCGGCGGCGATGACCTTCAGTTTCGGCGCCGGCACGGGCATCGCCGCGTTCTCGCGCAGGCGGCGAAAGACGTTCTCCACGTCCACAATCGCGTCGTCCACAACCATGCCCACCGCCACGGCCAGGCCGCCGAGAGTCATGGAATTCACGCTGATTCCCATATAATAGAAGGTAATCATGGTAATGCCAAAGCTTAGCGGCATGGCCATCAGCGTGATAAACGTGGTGCGCAAGTTCAGCAAAAAGAGGAAGAGCACCACCGTCACCATAATTGCCCCATCGCGGATCGCCTCCGTGAGGTTGCCGATGGCGTGATCGATAAAGTCCTTTTGCTGAAAGAGTAACGTCGTCTGCACGCCCGGCGGCAGGGTCGGATTCAGCTCCTCCAGCGCCTTGCGCACCTCGCCGGTGAGCGCGCGCGTGTCGAAGCCGGGCGCCTTGGTTACGCTCATAATGACGCCGTAGGTGGGCTCCCTCTCGGGGCTCAGGCTCACCGTTGCGTCGCCGCGCATCGGCTCCACGCCCCACGCCACGGTTGCGACATCGTGAATCGTGACGGGGCGATCGTTGACGCGCTTGACAAGCGTGCTTGCTATGTCGTTCAGGTCCACGGACATAGCGAGATTGCGCACCATAATCTCCGTAGGCCCGGTGTTGATAAACCCGCCCGTCGTGGTGCTGGCCGCCTGCTTCGCGGCCACCTCCAGGTCCTCCAGTGACACGCCCATCGCCTGCATGCGATGCGGATCGGGCTGAATCTCGATTTGCTTGACGCCGCCGCCCATATTCAGCACCTCGGCCACGCCGGAGATACTTTGCAGGCGCCGCCGGATCGTCCAGTCGGCCAGACTGCGCACTTCGCGCGGCGGGAGATAGCCGGGCTGCCCCTCCTTGACGGTACTGCGCACGCCGACGAGCAGGATCTCACCCATTAGCGATGCTACTGGCGTCATGAAGGGCGTCACCCCTTCCGGCAGTTGATCGCGTGCGGACTGCAGGCGCTCCTGCACCATGGTGCGGGCCCGGTAGATGTCCGCACCCCACCCAAACTCCACATAAACAAGGCTTAACGCAACGTCCGAGTTGGAGCGCAGGCGCGTGATCCCCGCGATACCCATCAGCGCCGTCTCCAGCGGCTGCGTCACCCGCGTCTCTACTTCCTCCGGTGCCAGCCCGGGCGCTTCGGTCAGAATCGTCACCGTCGGCCTGGTAAGATCCGGCAACACCTCCACCGGCAGTTGCGTGGCAATGTGCAACCCTATCAGCATCAGCAAGATGGAAGCACCCAGGACAATCAGTCTGTTGGCCAGGGACCAGTGGATAAGGGTGTTTAGCATTGCGAATAGCCCTCCCTGACAGTGAATAAGTGGTGCTTATAGAACAAAAAGGCAAGGCTCCATGCAGAGAGAATCTGCCCGACTGCCATTGCGCAAAACTTTAACGATAAAGCTCCTGTTTTATCGGAATTATCCGCAGCTTTCACCTCACTTTCATGCAAATCCACATGCTTACCCCCCCCAGAGGCGCTGCCGTCCCCGTCCTCCCCCTTGCCTCCGCCGCCGCGAAACGCCAGGGACAGCAGCAGCAGAACAAAAAGCGCGGCGCTGGTGTACATCCAGAAGTCGCTCACTCCTGTGTGCCCATGTTCGTGCCCGTGCGAGTTGTCGCTACCCCCGGAGCGCTTTGCCCTGAGAGCCTGCCTCTGCGCCTCGGTCAGTTCGCCGCCATCTTCCGCATGTTCGTGCCCGTGGGCGGCATCCAGCGCCTCCTTTAACGATATAGTTCCGCCACCGACGAAGCCCAGCGAGTAGGAGCCCCGCGTCACAACCTCGTCCACCACCAGCACACCGCTGATAATCTCGGCGTAGCGATCGTTCATCTCGCCAACCACAACAGGCGTTTTGATGAACGCATGGGGCAGCTCAAAATCTTTGACGTAGACGTGCCGCGTCGCAGGGTCGCCCTGAATGGCGGCGCGCGGCACGCTCATCACGCCGGAGCGTTTGGAGAGCACAATGTTGAACTCCGCACGCATGCCGGGCCGCAGCAGCCCGCCGGGGTTGGTCAGCTGAAAGATGGCATCGATCGTTCCGCTCTCCCTGTCCGCGGAAGTACCAAAGCGCAAAAGCTTTCCGTCAAATTTCTCGCGAGGAAGGGCCGTTACTGTAATGTGCGCGGCGGTGGCTGTGCCCCCCGCCTTCGTCGTATCGGGGGCGTCGGCGGCGCGCGTGCGTCCGGCAATGTGTTCCGGCACGCGGGCCACGGCGTAGACTTCGCGTAAGTCGGTGATCTCCAACAGGTTCTTGTCGGGCTCAACGGGGTCGCCCAGGTGCACGTTCAGGGCCGTCACCATGCCGCCGACTGGCGCGCGCAGGGGGATGACGGGCGGCGGATCGCCTGGCTGGCGGCTTTCGACGCGCGCGACAATGGCGCCCGCCTCCACCATGTCGCCCGGCGCCACTTTCAGCTCCACAACCCGCCCGGCAATGCGGCTGCTTACCGTTCCGACGGTGCGCGGGATCGCCTCGATGCGACCCAGTGTAAATGCCGTTTCCTCAAAATCGCGCTCTTCCACAGGCACAGTTTCGATCCGAAGATTCCTGACTCCTTCTTCCGTCAGAATGATTGTACTGGCCCGCATTGTGGGGGATCCCTTCGCTTCCGGCTTGGGCATGCCTTGCGCAAATAGGGCGCAACCACCAGAAAGCCAGAGAGTTGCAGCTGCGGCCAGTGCAAGCCGCGTGAAAGTAGTGGATGTACTCATGATATCCAGTGGTTGTAGTAAAGTATAATAAGGATAAGAAAAAGGGTAAGCGGTGCATCCGTGCCCTACCGCAGGGATTGCCCCGAGTAGCGGCCGGTGGCCGAGTCATATCGAATGCGTGCGAGGTGATAGTTGCGCGTTGCGTCGAGGATGGCCGACTCGAGCGCCAGGCGCTGCTCTCGCGAGCGCAGCACAATCAGCATCTCCACCTCGCCCTTCTTGTAGGATTCCTCAAGGCGCTCGGCCTGCTTTTGCACAAGAGGCAGGAGTGTCGTCCGCGTCTCGTTGGCCAGGCGCGCGTTGGCCGCCATCTCGGCGCGAGCCTGCGCGGCCTCGTTGACGATCTCCGACTCCAGGGCTCGCGTCTCCAGCACCGCGCGGCGGGCGCCGGCTTCCTTCTCCAGGATCTCGCCCCGGTTCTGGTTCCACAACGGGAGCGGGATGCTGAGGCGAAAGCCCATGTAGATATTGCGCTCCAGCCCTTCCGGTTCGTCGCGGGCGCGCTCGCCTTCCAGCATAATGCCGGCGGTCACGTCCTCCCATTTCTTCGCCCGTGCCAGGTCCACTTCGGTCTTCGCGCTCTCCTCGGCCAGGCGGGCGCGCTGGTAATCCGGGCGGTTAAGGGGCGCACCGCGCGGGGCGGGGGGCAGCGGGCCGTACATCGCTCCGCCTAGCGGTGCCGCCCTGGTAACACGTTGACTGGGCGCGGTTTGCATCGCGCCGGGCGCCGGCAGGGTGCCGGAGATGGTGAGTGGGGTGGCGGACGCGGAACCGAGCTTGAGGCGAAGCTCGCCGGCAATTGCAACGCGCTCCACCTCCAACTGATTGATCTCCAGCAGGATACGCTGGCTGTCCACCTGGGCCTGCGCCGCGTCCAACGGCGATATCTCGCCCATTTGCGCGCGCTTGACGGCAAACTCCGCGAGGGAGGCGGACACTTCGGCCTGCTGGGTGCGCAGCTGCCGCTGGCGGGCCAGGTAAAGCAGGCGCACGGCGGCGGTTTGCGCCTCGGCGATGAGTTTGCGCTCAGCGTCGAGCACCTCCAGCTCGGCCGCGGCGATGGCCTTGTGGCTGAGCACGCGCTCCAGGCGCAGGCGCGAGGTGATGGGGAAGCTTTGGTCGAGCGACAGGGTCAGCGTGCCCTCTTCAAACTTGCGGTCGTGCTTAAGCTCCACGCCAAGGGACGGGTTGGAGAGGCGGCCGGCGCCCTGAAAGCGGCCGCGCGCCTCCTCAATGCGCATGCGGGCGGCAATCAGGCCCGGATGGCCGGCACGCACGCGACGCGGAATATCTTCCAGCGCAACGGTTTCCGCACATGCGCCGGGGATTGCAGCGGCAATCGCGAGCACAGCGGCCAGGAGGGCCATCGGGGTGGCGGGGAGGAAGATCATGCTTGGGTAATGGGGATGGCGGAGTGCCGGGTTACGCGTCCTTCGCAGGCGGAAAGGCCTGGGCAAGAGGAGTTTGCGCGCGCTGCCCGCCTGAGGCGGGGCGCAACTCGCGGGTGAGCGGAGACGGAAGTCAGAACGGATGGAAGGGGACGGCGATACGCGTGGGAGGACGTGTCACGGACGGGGGCCGCCGGCAAAACGTGCCGAGCGGGCCAGAACAGCCGTAGCCAAACGCAAAACGTTGCGCTTAGGCAAGATACAAATCCGAAGGCCAACGCGCTGGCAGTGCGGTGCGGAGGCTGAACATCCAGCGGGAGCCAGTGTTTTCGGAGAGCGCGGGAGAGCCCGGGGCAAAGGCAGGAGGGCTGTCAAAAGCGTGTGTCAGCAGAACAAAAGCGATGGAGCCGGGGTGGAAAGCCCAGGGGGGAAGCATCGAGCCATCGCTATCCGGCGCAGCCTGCAGCCCCGGGGCGTGCACGCCGGGAGGGATCTGCGTCTGCGCAAGCGTGGAGGAGGGGCAGGCGTGGTGCTCGAGCGGCGCGCGGGGACTGTCCGGCACCCTGCGTTCCTCGCCGGCTTCCGCGTGGCAGGTATCTGCCGAGGCGGCTGAGCTGTCACAAACAGTTTGCGCAGCGCAGGACTGCAGTCGCCAGGCGGGGGCGGTCTGGCCTGCCCCGAGGGGACAATGCATCGTGGCCGGCAGAAAGACGGCCAGCAGGATAAAAGCGATGCTTTGCCAGAAGGGGCGCATGGGTTGAGGAAGCAGCCGCACTTTCCTTGGGCGCAGCTCGGCTTATCAGGAGATAACGTAGACTAACTCGCGCCACACGCAATCTAAAAATGGCGTGCAGGACGAGCCGGCGCGGCGCAGTGCGCATTGAGCAAAGCCCACTTTATCTTTCGCTACGAGATGCCCAGGCGCCGGGCCAGTTCCGGGGCGGCGCGTTCCAGCTCGGTCAGGTCCGTCGCGGCTTCTTGCGTTCTCCCGGCGGCGGCCTGGGTACGCGCGCGGAAGTAGCGGGCCAGGGCGTCGTGCGGCGCCAGCTTCAGCGTGCTGTCGAAGGCGGCCAGTGCTTCCGGCAAGCGACCGGCGGCGCGGTGGATGAGGGCGATCTTGAGCCAGGAGCTTGCGTCAAACTCGTCGAGCTCCAGAATGCGCGCGAAATCGGCCATGGCCTCCTCGGCGCGGCCCATCTGTCGCAGCAAGTTGCCGCGCTGGCGCAGCACGGGGATGCACGCGGGGTGTTGCCGAAGGCACGCGGTAAGCCCGGCAAGCGCGGCCGGGCTGTCGGCTACGGAGGCGCGCACCGTGGCGGCCAGGAGGGTGCCGGTGAGGGAGGGGGGCTCCTTCTCCAGATCGCCCACAAACCGGGCTGCCGCGGCCGGTTTGGCTTTGGGCGGCTCCTCCAGGCCGATCAAGAGCAGTTGCTGGTAGCCCATAGCGGTGGTGAGACCGGAATCAACATCATAATGCCCGGCAATGCGCGACTGAAATTCGCGGATGAGGGGAAGCGCTGCGTCGAGCAGCCCATTGTTTATCAGGCGGTTCGCCTCCGCAAACAAAGCGGAAGTCTCGCGGTAGCGGTAGCTGCCGGCTTGCGCGGGTTGTGCCCGGGCAAAAACCTCCTCGTGGGCAAGCGCATGGGCGGTAGCGGTGGCAAAATCCTTCTCCGCGCCGGCGCGATCGCCAAGTTCGGCCCGGCACCCGGACCGCATCTTGTGCACATGGGCAATCGAGCCCAGCAGCAGCTTGCGGTAGGCGTGGCTGGCTTGCGCCTGGGGGTCGATCCCGGCAAGCAGCATCAGCAATGCGTCCAGAGTCTCCGCAGCCGCCTGCGGCTGGTGCATCTGCAGATAGACCTCCGCAATCTCCCAGCGGACGGCAACCACCTGTTGAACTGCCGCAAGCGTTTGCGTAAATCCTTCGCGATCCGCTATATCCACGTGCTCCAGCCACGGGGCGCCCGGCGCCGGCTCCAGAAGCTCGCGCGCTTTCTGGAAATCGGCCAGAGCGCCCGGGAGATCGCTGGATGTACGCCGCAGATTGGCCCGCTCTTTCCATGCATCGGGGTCCTCCGGGCGGGCTGCCACCTGTTCCTCCGCCCGCGCAAGTCGCTCGCGTAAAGGGATATGCGCGGGGAATCCGGTAAGCTCCGCATCCAACTCCGCGCGGGCCTTTGCCATGGCTGCCTTTCTGGTCCTGGCGTGCTCCTCATCGCGCTTACGCAACTGGCGAAGCACTGCCAGCACAGCCACTATGCAGCCCATAATGAAGGCGAAGGAAAAGAAGACATTGGAGAAGTAGATGATGACAAAGAGGCCTTCGTCGAACGGATCCGCAGTACCAAGCAAAGCGTCAGAAGCATACATGCAAAGGACCCAGGGCCAACATGTTAGGAGATTACGTTGTCGTTAATGCGGATAGGTGCGGCGATCCAACAGTTCCATTGCTCATCACCTTTTTATATCACTGTTGTATCACCTAGGATTTACCCGTCAATGACGCATTCGCGCCTAAACTCCGGCATAGCCACGCGCGCCGTTCTGCGATAAAGTCGGGGAGTAAGACTGATTGATTCACCCGTCTTCCCCACCATTATGGGTTTGCGCGACTGGCTCCACTCTATAGATCCCCGAAAGAAATCGTCGGCCGAGGCGCCGGGCGGGGAGCTTTCGGGCGCGCAGGCTTGGCCGGGAGAGGGGCGCATGCCGCGGGACGAGAGCGATCCGATGATGACGATCGCCATCGACACCAAAATGGTGACGCAGCTGACGGCGCCCGGCATCACTACCAAAGGGTGGCTGGAGATCGACGGCAACCCGCAGTCCATTGCGGTGCATGGGGATTGCACCATCGGGCGGCTGCGGGAAAACACCGTGTGCATTGCGCACGAGAGGGTATCGCGGCGCCACGCCATTATCCGCGCGCAGGGCGGCGAGTTTTGCCTGGTCGATTTTGGCAGCGTCAACGGCACTTTCCTCAATAACCGACGCCTGCAGGCCCCGTGCATGCTGCGCGACGGCGACCGCATTACGGTGGTGTCGTGCGAGATGACCTTTCGCATGCAAACCGAGCCCGCCTCCGGCGCTGCGGGCGAGCGCACGGGCCCCTACGACGATCAGACCATGCGCGCGGTGGAGGAGCCGGAGATGTGGCTGCTTCTCGCTGATATTGAAGGCTTTACGGCGATGTCGCAGCGCATGAGCGCCTCCGACATGGCGCAGCTGGTGGGCGTGTGGCTGCAAACCGGCCGGCAGATCATCGAGACGCACCAGGGCACCGTCAACAAGTACCTGGGCGACGGTTACTTTGCCTACTGGCGCCAGGCCAAAGGCGTCGACGCGCACATCTACCGCGCGCTCAAGGACTTACACGAGCAGCAACAAAAGGCGCGCCCGGCCTTTCGCGTGGTGCTGCACCGCGGCGTGGTGGCCGTCGGCGGCAGCGGCTGGGCGGGGGAAGAAAGCATCCTGGGCCCGGAGGTGAACCTGCTGTTCCGCGCCGAAAAGCTGGCCTCCACCCTGCGCGAGCGCTGCCTGATTACCGCCGCCGCCGCGGAGAAGATGCCGCACCTGCGCACCCGTCCCCTCGGTCAGCACAAGCTGGATGGCTTTGCGGACCCGGTGACGGTGTTTGGGTACGAGACGTGACCTGAAGGCTGAGTCGCACGCCAGGAGCCAAATAGCTAAGGAGCCGGAAGTAAACTTGCCTTTGCGAGGCGGGTGGGGCATATTTTTTGTTCCACGCAGGGCTGGTGTTCTGCGCGAAGGCATGATAGCTTTGCGCCGCAAAGACTGAGCGCGCCCGTTCCCGGCGTTCTGCCGCCACCATGCCGATGGGTCCGCCGCGTGCCTCCTTCCTTGCGGCGCGCCGTCTCTTGCCGGGACGCAATGGCCGGATGCCGAAGGATTGCCACTGCTCCCTCGCCGGGTGCCGCCGCCCGGCCTACATCATTCTGGATACATCCATGGGTTCCGGCCAATCGCAACGCCCGCGATGCCGGCCGCTTCGGCCGGACGCAGCCGGCTTTGCGGTAAAGAGTGTTGTTGCAAGCATTACTGCTACCGCTATCGTCTTTGCCCTCGCCTGTCTCCCCCCGATTTCCCTCCCCGCCGCCCGCGCTGCGGATCCCCTGCTGGCGCCGCCCAATCCGCCGCTCCCCATCTCGCCGCCGGTGGCGCCGGCCGTGCCGATTCCCGTTGCGCCGGCGGTGCCCGTCCCGGTAGCTCCGGCCGCACCGGCCAGCCCGGCGCCGATCAGCGGCGCGGCGTCCACCTCCCATGCGGCGGATCCCTCCCCCGAGCAGGTGTTTGAGAAGGCCGCCAAGCTGATGCGCGCGGGCGACAACCCGGCGGCGGCCGCCCTGGTGCGCTCCACCTTTGCCATGTGGGAGCGCAAACTGGGCGCCACCAGCCCGCGCCTGGTGCCCTACATGCTGGAGGCGGCGGAGCTGATGGAATCGCTGAGCCGGTACGCCGAGGCGGAGGCGCTGTTTCAGCGCGCGCTGGCGGTGCGCGAGTCCACGCTGGCCGGCGCCTCGGGCTCCAGCCTGGATGTTGCGGCGGTGATGTACCACCTGGGCTGGTTCTACAGCAACCTGGCCAACCACACGCGGTCGGAGGAGTACTTCACGCGCTGCGTGGCCATTCGCGAGCGCATTGTGGGGCGCAAGCACATGCTTACCGCCTCGGCCCTCAACGGCCTGGCCGTGCTGTACGAGAACATGGGGGAGTACGCGAAAAGCGAGCAACTTTTCCTGGAGTCGCTGGAGATCAAGCAAGCCCTGGCGGGGCCGGACAGCGCAACGGCGGCCACCACCATGAATAACCTCGCCACGCTCTACTGGAGCCAGAACGACTACCGGCTGGCGGAGCGCTACCTGGCGCAGGCCCTGGCCATTCGCGAGCGCCGGGCGGGGCCCAACGCAACGGTTACGATCACCACTGTCAACAACCTGGCGCTGCTGTACCGCAGCCTGGGGGATTTTGCGCGAAGCAAGGCGTTGTTCGAGCGCGTGCTGCGCTCGCGCCAGCAAAAGCTTTCGCCGGACCACGCGCTGACGATTACCACGCTGGGCCACCTGGCGTTGCTGGAGGGCGACCTTGGCAACGACGTGGCGGCGGAGGCGCTGATGAAGAAAGTGGTGGAGCTTCGCAAACGGCAGTACAAGGGCGACCACCCCGACGTCGCGCGCAGTCTCTTCCACCTTGCGCTGGTGTACGATCGCACCAACCGGCGCGAGCTGGCGCTGCCGCTGCACCAGCAGGCCCTGGCGATGCGCAAGAAGCTGAGCCGCAACCACCCGGAGACAGCCGCCAGCATGTCCTTCCTGGCGCGCCACTACCATCTGGCCGGCGATACCGCCCGCGCCCTGCCGCTGTACAAGGACGCGCTGAAGATGCAGAAGCAACTCCTTGGCACCTGCCACCCGGAGACGCTGGAGACGCTCGACAACCTGGCCTTTCTATACATCGACACCGGCGACCGCGAGCTGGCGCTGGAGCTGGGGCGCGAAAGCATGTCCACGCGCGAGCAAATGCTACGCAATCTCTTTGCCTTTGCCTCGGAGGATCAGCGCGTGATGTTCCAGAAGGCGTTGAGCCTGTACACCTTGCCGGCCAGCCTGGGCAGCGCCCCGGATATCGCCCGCGCCCTGGTGCGCACCAAGGGCGTGGTGCTGGACAGCATTATGGAGCAGCGCGAACTGATGCGGCAATCCGCCGACAAGGAGACGCAGGCGCTGATGTCCCAGATGCGCCAAAACCGGCGCGACCTGGCCGAATCCCTGCGCCGGCGCGACAATCCGGACGGCGCCAACGGCAATGGCGCCGGCTCCCGCAACCCCCGCAACAACGGCGCCGGCGGCGGCACCAGCGATACCGAGGAGTCTCGCCCCCTGCTCCCCCTGCCCAGCCCGGAGGACCTGCAGCTGAAGCAGGACCGCCTGTACGCGGAGCTTGGCGAGCGCCTGAGCGCCGGCGCCGAAAGCTGGGAAGCGCTGCGCACCGACCCCGCCCACATCGCGGCCGCCGTGCCGCCCGGCGCCGTGCTGGTCGATTTTGTCGCTTACAAGGCCTACTCGGGCAACCTCGGCCGCCCGGTCCCCAGCTACGGCGCCGTGCTGATGCCCCACGGCTCCCCCGCCCGCTGGGTGGCGCTGGGGCCCGCGGACGCCATGGATGTGGACATCCGCACCGTGCAGGAGTTTGCGCGCAAGCGGGTGCGCGACGCCAAAATAGCCGCCGCCCTGCAGGCGCTGTGCGCCCGCCTGTGGGCGCCGATTGAATCGCAGCTGCCGGCCGGCACCTCGCGCATCATCGTCTCGCCGGATGGGGAGATCAATTTTGTGGCGTTTGCCGCGCTGCTGGACAAAGACGGGCGTTTTCTGGCCGACCGCTACTCCTTCGAGTACGTCGCCACCGCGCGCGATATCCTCACCGTAGATGCCCAGCCCGCCGAGCCCGTGGACGACCAGCGCAACCAGCGTCTGCTGGTGCTGGCCTACCCGGACTACTCCGCGCGAGTCGACTCCGGCGCCGGCACCGCGGCGCAAAGCCCGCCCGGCCTGCCGTCGCCGCCCCCCACGGGCAAGGCGCGTATCCCCGGCGTTGCCGGCGCGGGGGTGACGGCGGACGGCAAGCCGGCGGCCGCGGCGGATTCTACCGTCGATACCGCCCCGCCCTCGGACAGTATCCCCACCAGCCTGCCCTTCCCCACCCGCCCGCAGCAGCCGGCCAGCTCCGGCGGCGGCGGGGGAAGCGCCACGGCGTCGGGCTCCGGCACCACCGCCAGCTCCACCGGCACGGCAAGCACGCGCCCCTTTGGCGCAGCCCTTAACAACTGGCTGGACACCTGCCTGGAGCCCCTGCCCGGCACACTGGAGGAAGCCGAATTTTTGCGCCAGAACGCGCCTGCCTGGGGCCTGACGCCCGACATCCGCCTGGGCGCCGCCGCCTCGGAGCTTGCGCTGCACCAGGGCCCGCCCCCGTTTATCCTGCATATGGCCACGCACGGGCTGTTTCTGCCCGATCCCTCCGCCGCATCTCCCGTGGCCGCCGCGCTTGCGGATATGGCGCCGGGCGGGGTAGGCAGCGATGGAAAAGCGCGCGCGCCGCTGCCCGGCGGCCCGGGCAGTGCCGGCTCCACAAACTCGCCCGCCGGCAGCAACGGCGGCACGGGCGCCGCCAACAGCCCCGGCGCCGCGCAAATGCGGGCGCGTCCGCTTAGCCCGCAGGCCATGGCGCCGCCGGGGATCCAGCCGCGCAACCCGATGCAGCGCAGCCTGTTAGCGCTGGCCGGCGCCGGGTATGGCTTCGACAGCTGGCAGCGCGGCGGCCCGGTAATGTCCGAGAACGACGGCCTCCTCACCGCCCAGGAGCTTGCGGAGCTGAACCTGCGCGGCACCTGGCTGGTCGTGCTCAGCGCGTGCGATACCGGCATCGGCACCGCCCAGGGCGGCGAAGGCGTGCTGGGCCTGCGCCGCGGCTTTCACCTGGCCGGCGCGCGCTACCTCGTCGTCACCCTCTGGCCCGTGCGCGATGCCGACACCGTCAGCTTCATCGAGAACTTTTACCGCGAAGCCCTGCGCACCAAATCCCCCCCCGCCGCCCTTGCCGAAGTGCAACGCACCCAACTCCACCGCCTGCGCGAAGAACGCGGCCTGTGGGAAGCCGTGCAAAGCGCCGGCGCGTTTATGCTGAGCTATTAGGCGGAGCGACACATGAACCGGGCTTTGCTCTGGCGTCGCGAGCCTGAAAGAACGATGATGACCGCCCCCACGCGGGCGCGCCCTCTCTTTGCCATGTCCACAACATCGCCCCCCGCCTCCCCCGCCGCTCAGCCGCCGCCCGCGGCCGGGGACATCACCTACGAGCACTCCCGGCCGATAACCGCGGCGCAGTTTGCGGACGTGCTGGGGCGCACCACGCTGGGCATCCGCCGCCCGCTGCACGATCCTGCGCGCCTGGAGGAGATGCTGCGCCACGGCAACCTGCTGTGCACCGCCTGGCACGGCCCGCGCCTGGTCGGCGTCGCGCGCTCGCTTACGGACTTTGTTTTCTGCTGCTACCTCTCCGACCTGGCGGTGGATGAGGCGTACCAGCGCTGCGGCATCGGCCGCGGGTTGCTGCGCCTCATCCAGTCCCGCCTGGGCCCGGAAGCCAAGCTCATCCTTCTGGCCGCCCCCGGCGCGGAGAGCTACTACCCCCACATCGGCTTCCACGGCCGCGACTCGTATTGGATTGAATCGCGGGCCGCGCTGGGGTGAGCTGTTGCGTTCCTGCGGCACGCTGCGGATTTTTCATCCTCACCCGGCAAAATGATTTAGTCGACGGGCCGCTCCACGGAGCGGTCCTGCTCCTGGGCGTTCTTCTTCAGGCGCATGTCGCGGTCTTTCTTTTCTTTGTCCAGGCGGTTTTGTTCCAGCTTTTGCTCGCGAGTGATCGGGTCGGGCGCGGGCT
Source organism: Verrucomicrobia bacterium LW23 (assembly GCA_003054695.1). Lineage (GTDB taxonomy): Bacteria > Verrucomicrobiota > Verrucomicrobiia > Methylacidiphilales > UBA1321 > LW23. The sequence continues at coordinate 765,543 of QAZA01000045.1, read as the reverse complement.
TTTCGGGCACGGGCTGGCCGTCTTCCTTGGGCTTGGATTTATCGCCCGTGCGGCTGCCCGGGGTGGCGCTTTCCTTCTGCTTCAGGGACTCGTTGTCCTTGGCGGCCTTGGCTTCTTTCTGGGCTTTAAGTGCGTTGCGTTCCTCGGCGGATTTATCGGGGGAGCCCTCCTTGCTTTCCGATCCGGGCGAGCCGACGGGGGGCTCGGCATTTACGATGGAGGCGGCGCCGGTGGCGATAACGATGGCGCAGGCGATGCTGAGGGTGGAGAGGACGCAGTTTTTCAGAGTTTTCATAGAGTTGATGATGGATGTTTATGAGGGAGACAGAGAGCCCTGCCGGCGCATTGCGGGTGGATAATAGGGTATGATCCGCAGGCGTTGGCAGGGTTTACTTCCTTGAATATACACTGCCTGAAGTATCGCGCATCTGCTTTTTTTGCGGGACTTGCCGGGCCGCCTCTGCAAAGCTGCCATGCCGTGTATCCGCCCGGGCACGGCATATTTCCTGCTTCTCAAATCAACCCGCGGCATAACGGACCGCGCTGGCTATTTTTCTCATGATCACCCAGAAAGGCATCTGCGCGGAATCTCAACGGCTACAGGACGACTCCCAGCGTGTCCACAACTGGAAACGATGGGGCCCTTATCTCTCGGAGCGGCAATGGGCCACGGTGCGCGAGGACTACTCCGCGGACTCCAACCCTTGGACCTATTTTACCCACGAGCACGCCATTATGCGCAGCTACCGCTGGGGCGAGGACGGCCTGCTGGGCATTACCGATCGCCAGTGCCGACTGTGCTTTGGCCTGGCCCTGTGGAATGGCAAGGACCGCATGCTTAAGGAGCGCCTTTTCGGCCTCACCGGGCCGGAGGGAAACCACGGCGAGGACGTGAAGGAGGAGTACTTTTACCTGGACGCGACCCCGACGTCGTCCTACCTCAAGTCGCTCTACAAGTACCCCATGGGCCGTTTCCCCTACACCGGCCTGCGCGACGAGAACCGCCGCCGCAACCTGATGCAGCCGGAGTACGAGCTGCGCGATACGGCACTGTTTGATCAGAACAAATACTGGGACGTTTTTGCCGAGTACGCGAAGGCGAGCGCCAACGAGATCCTCATCAAAATCACCCTGGCCAACCGCTCGACCGAGGAGGCCACGCTGCACGTGCTGCCCACACTGTGGTTCCGCGACACCTGGACGTGGGGCTGCGACCACGAGGGCTGTACCGTCAAGCCAATCCTGTACGGCGCCGGGGAGCGTTACGTCAAGTCGTGGCACCCCACGCTGGGCACGTACGAGTTTATGTACGACCTGGCGCCGGACGGCAGCACGCCGCCCGTCTACTTTACGGAGAACGAGAGCAACTGGGAAAAGCTCTTTCCCAACGGGCAGAAGAATCTGAGCCCCTACACCAAGGACGCGTTTCATCGCCTCGTCATCAACGGCGTGGCCGACGCCGTGAACCCGCGCCTGCGCGGCACCAAGGTGGCCCCGCATTACATCCTCACCATCCCCGGCGGAGAGAGCCGCGAAATCCGGCTGTGCCTGCGCGCGGAGGAGGACAGTCATGCCGAGGTCTTCGGCAAGCACTTTGAGGCGGTGTTTGAGCAGCGCATTCAGGAGGCCAACGACTTCTACGAGTCACTCTCGCCCCCCCAGTGCACGCCGGAGGAGAAGCTGATTGCCCGCCAGGCCTACGCCGGGCTGCTGCAAAGCAAGCAGTTCTACCACTACGGCGTAAAGGAGTGGCTGACCGGCGACCCGACATCGCCCGCGCCGCCCGGGGAGCGCTGGCACGGCCGCAACGTGGAGTGGACGCATCTGTTCAACCGCGAGGTCATCTCCATGCCCGACAAGTGGGAGTACCCCTGGTACGCGGCGTGGGATCTGGCGTTCCACATGATCCCCATGGCGCAGATTGACGGCGCTTTTGCGAAGAAGCAGCTCATCCTGATGCTGCGCGAGTGGTACATGCACCCCAACGGGCAAATCCCCGCGTACGAGTTCAACTTCAGCGACGTGAACCCGCCCGTGCACGCCTGGGCCGCGTGGCGCGTGTACAAGCTCACCGGCCAGCGCCACAAGCGCGACACGCAGTTTCTGGAGAGCGTGTTTCAGAAGCTGCTCATCAACTTTACCTGGTGGGTCAACCGCAAGGATACAGCCGGCAACAACCTCTTCTCCGGCGGCTTCCTTGGGCTGGATAACATCGGTGTGTTCGACCGCAGCAAGCCCCTGCCCGGCGGCGGCTACCTGCAGCAGGCGGACGGCACCGCATGGATGGCCTTCTACTGCCTGACGATGCTGGCCATCTCCCTGGAGCTCGCGCAGTACAACCCGGTGTACGAGGACATGGCGTCCAAGTTCTTCGAGCATTTCATTTCTATCTCCGAGGCCATCAACAAGTTCGGCGGCACCGGCCTGTGGGATGAGGAAGACGGCTTCTACTACGACCAGTACAAAGTCGGCAACGAGAGCATCCCCATGCGCCTGCGCTCCCTGGTGGGCCTGCTGCCGCTCATTGCCATCGAGGTGCTGGAGGAGTCGAAGATCAAGAAGCTGACCGGCTTTACCAAGCGCCTGGAGTGGTTCCTGACGCACCGCGACCCCAACGGCGAGAACAAGATGTTTTGCCGCACCGGCGCGCACGATACACTGCGCATGCTGGCCATCCCCTCCCCCAAACGCCTGCGCCGCGCCCTGCGTTACATGCTGGACGAGAACGAGTTCCTCTCCCCGTACGGCATCCGCTCCGTCTCCAAAGTGTACAAGAACGAGCCCTATATCTTCCGCTACGGCGGCGAGGAGCACAAGGTGGAGTACGTGCCCGGCGAGAGCAACAGCTACATGTTTGGCGGCAACAGCAACTGGCGCGGCCCTATATGGTTGCCCATCAACTATTTGCTGATTGAGGCACTGGAGCGCTACCACCACTTCTACGACAAGATGCTGGTGGTGGAATGCCCCACAGGCTCCGGCAACATGATGACGCTGCAGCAGGTGGCCGAGGAAATCTCCCGCCGCCTGTGCCGCCTCTTCCTGCCGGATGAAAACGGCATCCGCCCCTGCCACGGCGGCGACCTGCGCTTTGCCACCGACCCGAACTGGAAGGACCTCGTCCTCTTCCACGAGTACTTTCACGCCGAAACCGGCAAAGGCCTCGGCGCCAGCCACCAGACCGGCTGGACGGCCCTCGTCGCCAAGCTGCTGGAGGATTTGCGCAAGACGTGGTGAGTGAGACGCCCGCGCCTCACGCTCCTCAAGCACCTCACTCCCCCAGCACGGTGCGCAGGTACAGCTCGCGCACGGCGGGGGCGTTCATGTCGGTCGTCACGTGGATGTGGGTGGCGGTGCCGTGGCGGACGGTGTGGCCGCGGGTAAACTCGCCAGTGGTATCGACTCGCACGGAGGTTTGCCGCAGCGTGTAGGAGGGGCCGGTGGGGTCCATGGCGTGGATGATCGGGAAGATGTCGTACATCACCGCGCCGGGTTTCCACGAGTGCGCGGGGTGCCACGCCGCGATGGCCGCGGCCAGGGCGCGCACGGTCTCGCAGCTGTGGCCGGCCATGCGCGCGCGGTCGTCGTTGCCAATCACAAAGCGCCGCGTCACATCCCACGTGCCCATGACGACCGGGATGCCGCTGCGCAGCACAATGTCCGCCGCCACGTAGTCATGCGCGATGTTGTGCTCGCCGCGGGGCAGTGTCAGTTCGCCGCCCATCAGGGCGATGGCGGGGATCATCTCCGCAATATCCGGCCGGCGCTGCAAGGCGCAGGCAATGTTGGTGAGAGGGGCGATGGCCGCGAGCATCACCTCGCCCGGGTTTGCCTCCACGGTGCGGATGATGAGCTCCACGGCGTCGGGCGAGGCCGGGTCGTGTGCGTCGCGCGGGTCGCAGGGCTCGGCAAAGCAGCTGTGATTCATCGTGTTGCGCGGGTTGCGCGTCCACTCCCACTCGGCCTCGTCAAAATGCCGCAGCGGCAGGTCCATGCCGGCCGCCACGGGGATCTCCTCGCGCCCCATGTAGCGCAGCAGGCGGCGGATGAGGCGCAGCCTGTCGCGCGCCGGCCAGGTTACGGTGGTGATGGCCCGCACATCCAGCTCCGACCGCAGCAGGGCAAAGTGGATGGAGAGCAGGTCATCGATATCCTGGCCGGGGTCGGTATCGATAAGAATTTTGCGCGGAAGCGCAGCGGAGGCAGGCGCGGCAAAAGCGGCGTCGGTAGGCATGGGCGCCACCATGCCACAAACGCCGTGCAATGCAATAGCACCGCCCTGCATTTGGAGCGGTTCACGTACAGGTGTAATCAGTAGATCTGAGAACGGCTCCGGATCTCACGGTTTGCACGGAGGGGATGGAGAGATCCTGGCGGCGATTCGAGTTCGAATGTCGACGGCATCCAGGGCGCGGGGCGCCCCTACTGAATCCCCCGCCATATCGGCCCGTTGCGGGCGAAGGGCGGGGCGGCCTGGCCGGGCAGGGGATCGGGCGTTTGGTAGGGGGCGAGCTGGAAGATGGGGAAGACGGGGTGGCCGTCGCGTGTCTCGTAGGCTTCGCCCTCCTTCTCGATGAGCAGTACGGCGCAGAAGTTGCCGCCGGCGCGCTCGCCAATCAGGATGTCGAGGTCGATGACCTCGCCCTGGCGCAGCTGCATCCACGAGCCCGCCGTGAGCAGGCCGCGATGGACTGGGCGCCCCGGCGGCGCGCTGCTCTTCCAGTCCAGCCCCGGCGTGGGCACCGGCCTGAGGGTGCGCGCCTCAATCCAATTGCTGGCCAGCACGGTTTTGCCGTTCACGGCGACGCTGCAGATCTCGCTGCCGTAGCCCCAGAAACGCCAGCGGCCACCGGCAGGCGGTGCCACCTGGCCCTTGTAGTGAATCATCCAGAAGCTCGGCTTGACGACATTCTCCACCCCGTACGCCCGGGGCGCAAACGCGGCGCCGCTTAGCGGGATGAACACCTGCGTGGTGTACATGGCCCGCGTGGCACGAAAGTACCGGTTCAGCACCCCCTCGTCCCAGTTGCTGCTCAGGAACTCATTGGCGATTTCGTCGTACCGCGTGGGGCCGATCGGCAGCTTCTCATGCTTTTGCGTTTGCTTGAGGTCGTAGAGGATGCCGATGAGAGATGACTCGCTCGGCTCCGCGCTGCCGTACTGGGAGAGTGCTTTCGCGTCGCCCTTCCCTTTATCCGCATCGGCGCCGTTGCCCGGCGGGGATGGCGACGTGGCGGGGCCGGGCTGCGGCGCGGCGGCGGCATCCGCCATGCGGCGGCGGTTGCGGCCGCGGCCCTGCTGTTGGGCCAGTGCGGAATCGGCCATAAGGGCCGCAAGCAGCAGTACGACAAGGGACAGGATCGGGAGCTTCATGGCTGTGCAGGGCGGCAGGGAGAGGGCGGAGTGCGGCCGTGCAGCAGGGCTGCCGGGGATATTCCTAATGATATCCGTTCCGCTTATAACATTCCCTAACCATTCAACCCCGCAATTTCCAAAAAGCGCGCAAAAAAGAAGCGCGCGATCCCTCCACCGCCCGGATGACCATTGGCAGAGCTCCGCAAATGCTATACCATACTCATGCCCCATGAAGCTTTTCGTGCTCAGAGACGGCCATCAGACCGGCCCGTTTACGCCGCAGCAGGCGCAGGACCTGCTGCTGCGCGAATACTTTAAGCCGTCCGACCTGGCCTGGCACGAGGAGCTCGTCTCCTGGCAGCCTCTCTCCTACGTGTTGCCGGATCTGCTCGCGCCGCGCTTCCCCAGCCTGCGCGGCAGGAGCGACGCCCGCCCGCCCTCCGGCGAGTGGCTGCCGCCGCTGGGCATGACGGAGCGCGACGACATCGTGCTGGCGCCGCCTCCGCCGCCGCGCGGGTACGAGGGCGGGGCGGATACGGACGTTGTCGCCGGCGTGCGCCCCATCAAAATCGCCACCTCCCGCGGATCGTCCGGCGATGCCACACACCGCCCCGGTGCCTCGCCGTCGGAGGAGGGCGCGCTGATCGTCCCGCCCACCGCGGCCCAGATGGCGCTGCGCACCGCAACGGTGTGCGCGGTGCTGCACCCGCTCGTGTTTGCCGCCAGCGGTTTCGCCCTGCCTCTGCCGCCCATCCACGCGGGCGTGTTGATTCTGGGCCTGTGTGTTACGGCGCTGGTCACGCTAAACGTGGCGGGGCTGGTGCTGGCGATGCTGTCCGTCTACTCGGAGCGCACGCGCTCCTTCGCCGGCTGGCTGGCCATCTTCCTTAACGGCACGCAACTGGTGCTCATCCTCGCCATCATGGCCGCCGGCATGGCCGCAATCTGGTATGTGCGGTAGAATGTTGACAGCTTCTAAGCCGGAACGATTCAGAGGGACTACTCCCAGCTGAATCGTTCCGGCCACGCATGTCAAATTCACCCGCCCTTTGCTCCCCTGATTTCTTTTCCTGGTTGCCCATTTCGACTGTTTTCCGTGATAAAACTCCCCCGCTCCGTGGGGCTGGAGAAGAGCGGATTGATTCCGGCATCCGCTTGACGGGTTGACTATTTACCTGCATGCTTGCCCCTTATTGCGATTTCGCCGCCGCGATACCGCTTCGCCCTGCGGTTGCGCTTTCGGCTTCGGCCTGCCTGCCTCCGCCTCCATGCTGTATTATCAATTTCCTCTTCGCGACATCGCGCTGGTCATCGGCGTCCTGTACATCCTGGGGCATTTGCCCGGGGTGCTGGCGCCTGCCCGGTTTATGGCGCTGGTGCGTCGCTTTCCCCGCAACTACCCGCTGGGGGTGCTGCTGACGCTGGTGGCCGGCCTGTGGTTTATGCGGGTAACGCAAATGGCGGATCTTGGGGAACTTACGCTGTACAAGGACCGCTTTTTGCTGGCGTGGGGCGCGGGCACGCTGCTGCAGATTTTGTTTATGCCCGCTTTTATTGCCGTGCGCGGGCTGGCGTGGATCATGTTGCTGGCCGTCAACGTCATTCTGGACGGCGCGTTTGTGCTGGATACCAACGCGCGGCTGGTGATGACGTGCCTGGCCTACGCGTGGGCCATCATCGCCATGGTGCTTGTCGCCTCGCCGCACCTGCTGCGCGACGCGATCGACTACGTGGGCCAGTCCGATGCCCGCTGCCGCGCGTTCTGCATCCCCGGCGTCTTGTTCGGGGTGCTGCTGATCGTGCTGGCGCTGACATGCTATTAGGGCGAGATTGATGTGCGTCGCGGGGCTCATCCCGATCGGCGACACATCGTCATGACTACAAAATATTATTATAAGAATAATGCCGGGGAAACCCAGGGCCCCGTCCTCGCCTCCACCCTGCACGACTTACGCCAGTCCGGCGTCATCTCCGGCAGCACGCTGATTGCGGCGGAGGGAGCAGGAAATGCGCCGGCTGGCGGAGTGGGCGCGCCCGGCCAGTGGGTGCCGTACGAGAGCGTAAACTTTGGCGCCCCCTCGGCGGTAACGGCGGCGACGGGTGCAGAATCGCCGGAGCCTTCTCGCCAGGCCACGGCTAGTGGGCGGTTGGTGGTTGCCCTGGCGTTTTTTGTGCTGGGCGTGGTAGTCATCGGCCTGGCCGCGTCCGCCAGCTTGCAGGCCAACCTTCAGCACAGGGAAACGTTCGCTGCTCCGTCGCAAAAAGCCATGCTTATGGTCCAGATGGCGAGAGAGGAGCTGGCAAAGCGCACCCATGTGGCGGAGCTGTTGGGGTCGCCATACGAGATCGACGATAAGCCGGCAAATCTGGAATCCACCGACACCACAGCGGCGGCCGATTTCGCCATTAAGGGCCCCAGGGATCACGGACGCATCATTGTAGCGGCCAACATCCCCACGGTCGGACCTGTCGATCCGACTAAAGTCGTCCTCACCCGCCTCATCCTCGACGTCGCCGGCCACCACCACGACATCCTGCACGGCGCGCCGCGTTAGGGCATTTTCTGCTTTCTGGCCCTTTGTGTCTTTGTGTCTTTGTGGTTAAAACTCCCCCTTCTGTTGCTCTGGGACACGGGGACAGGGGATATTTTAACCACAAAGACACGAAGACACAAAGGGGCAGAGGAGGAGCGCGGAGCGTAGCAATCGACGATCTGGCCGCGCAATCTCCTCCAAACAAAAAGCCCCGGCGCGGGCTGTATCTCTCTGCGGGACAGGGGATACGCGCACGGCGGGGCCGTTTGTCTGCCGGGGTGGCGGGGCGCTTGTGGATCAACCCGTGTTGCGCAGGCCGCCGGAGACGCCGCTGATGGTGAGTTCGATGACTTCGCGCAGGTCGGCTTCCTCCTGGGTGCCGGCGGCTTTCTGGGCGCGCAGGCGGCGGATGACTTCGACCTGGATGTAGTTGAGCGGGTCGACATACGGGTTGCGGAGCTCCACGGAGCGGCGCAGGACCGGCTGGTTGTCGAGGAGGCCTTGCTGGCCGGTGACTTCCAGGATCGACTTTTCGGCCAGCTCAAACTCGCCCTTGATGATGCCAAAGATGCGGGTGCGGATCGCTTCGTCCGGCACCAGGTTGGCGTACAGCTCGGCAATCTTCATATCGGCTTTGACCATGGAGAGCTGTGCGTTGTCGATAACCGTGGTGAAAAACGGCCAGCTCTTGTACATCGTGCGCAGTAGCTCGCGACCTTCGTCGCCTCGCTTCAACACCTCGGCCAGCGCGCTGCCGATGCCGAACCAGCCGGGGAAGACGAAGCGGCTTTGCGTCCAGGAGAACACCCAGGGGATGGCCCGCAGGTCCTCCACCGTTTTGGTGGCTTTGCGGAAGCTGGGGCGGGAGCCGAGGCGCAGGGTGCTGATTTCGTCGATGGGCGTGGCGCTTTTCCAGAAGGTGATGAAGTCCGGATCTTTATGAACCAGGGCGGCGTACGCGCTAAAGCTGGCGGCGGACATCTCCTCCATCGCGGTGCTCCACTCGCTGGCAATCTGCGCCGGCTTTTGCGCGGCGTAGGTGCCCAGCAACACGCCGTAGGCCATCTGCTCCAGGATGCGGTGGGCCAGGTCGGGGTCGTGATAGCGGGTACTGAGGACTTCACCCTGCTCGGTGATGCGGATGGCGCCGTCGCACAGGCCGCAGGGCTGGGCCAGGATGGCCTGCGCGGCCGGACCGCCGCCGCGGGCGATGGAGCCGCCACGGCCGTGGAAGAGCGACACTTTGATGGAGGTGCGACGGCAGACGCGCACAATATTCTCCTGCGCCTTAAAGAGCGCCCAGTTGGCCATGACGTAGCCGCAATCCTTATTGCTGTCGCTGTAGCCCACCATAATGTGCTGGCGATCGCCGCGGCGGCGCAGGTGGCGGCGGTAGTAGGGGTGGGCAAACATATCGCCCAGGATCTCCGGCGCGCGGTCCAGATCGTCGAGCGTCTCGAACAGCGGGGCGATGTCGAAAGGCGTGCCGCACCATTCCATAAAGAACAGCAGCTCAAGCACATCCGACAGCGCGTCGGCCATGGAGATGATGTAGATGCCGATCGCCTCCTGCCCGTACATGGCGCGCGCGGCGTTGACCACGCGGATGGGGCCGAGGATGTCGTCGAGCTCGCTCGGCAGCTCCTGGTGTTTGGCGGAGAGGGAGGCGACGCCGTCCTGGAAGAGCCTGGTCAGCAGAGTGACTTTGGCGGCTTCGTCCAGGCCCACGTAGTTGTCGCAGGCGCCGATGGTGCGCAGCAGCAGCGTCAGCGCTTCCTCGTGCTTGCCGGAGTGCTGGCGAATATCCAGGTGCGCCATGTGGGTGCCAAAGATCGCCACCTGCTGCTGCAGGGTGCGCAGCTCGCCGTCGGCCAGCATGGCGCCGCGGCCGCGCTTGAGGCTGTCGGAGATGGTGTCCAGCGTATGCGTGATGTTGGAGCTGGTAATGAGCGCTTTGGGCGTGCCTTCCGCGTCGGCCGCCTTGGCGGCGGGTGGGGCGTGAGGCAGCGGCTTGGCGGCGGCTTCCATCAGCTGCGCGCTGCTGGTGCTCTCGCGGGCGCGGTCCAGCTCGGCGCGCAGGCCGGCCAGGATCAGGCGGATCGGCTCGTTGGGGTAGCGGGCGGCCAGGGCTTTGACGTGGTCGGAGATCTGCTCGTTGCCGCGCAGCAGCTCCTTAAGGCTGGTGCTGATCTTGTCGCGCTTGGAGCTGAGGCTGAGCAGGCGCGAGGCATCGTGGATGCCGTGGCTGAGCTTGTCGATGGCCAGGCGGCGATGGATGGCCAGGACGCTGGCGGTGACCTGCGGCGTGACGTTGGGGTTGCCGTCGCGGTCGCCGCCGATCCAGCTGCCGAACGTGAGCCAGCGGCTGGGGGCCGTAACGCCCGGGTAGTACTTGGCCAGGGCGCGCTCCAGGTCCTTTTGCAGGCGGGGCAGCGTGTCCCACAGGGCGATGTCGAAGTACCACATGCCGGTGCGTACCTCGTCGGTTACCTCGGGCTTGTTGGTGCGGGAGCGGTCCGTCAGCCACAGCGAGGTAATCTCGCGCTCCATCTCTTCTTCGTAATCGGTGTCCCAGCCGGAGAGGAGGCCGGCGTCGCGGCGCAGGCTTTTGGCCAGGCGCTGCAGTTTGGTCAGCAGCGTGCGGCGCTTGCTTTCAGTGGGGTGGGCGGTAAAGACGAGCTCGATATTGAGCTGATTGACAAGCTGTTGCATCGCCTGCGGGGGCACACCGGCGTTCTTCAGCTCAATCACGGCGGCCTCGATGCTTTCGCGCATGGGGGGCACGGAGGCGTCGAGGCGGTGCTGTCTGCGGCGATCGCGCAGCAGGTGAATGCGGAAATTTTCTTCGGCCAGGTTCACCAGCTCAAAGTAGGTGGAGAAGGCCATGGCGATCTCATAGGCCTCCTTGGCGTCAAGCTGCTTGACCTCCAGCGCCAGGCCTTCCGCGGCTCCTTCCTCATTGGCGCGGCGCGCCTTGGCCAGCTGGCGGATGCGCTCCTCGAGGTTGAGCATGGCCTGGCCCTCCAGCTTGCTGATAACAGCGCCGAGGACATTGCCCAGGCGCCGGATTTCCGAAGACAACTTATCGAATCCCTTAATTGTGGAAGAAGAGGCGTCGGTCATGACGGAACGCAAAACTCCGCGATATCGCGTCGGAAGACAATCGGAAAGTGTACATTTTTTCCGGGGAACCCTGGGCCAGGATATAGAACCTCTTCGAGGTTCTCAGACCAGGATGGCTGCAGAGCCGTGTGAACCCGTCCCCTTACGGACGGAAGAAGACCTTGCCGGGTCGCGAGGGCTCCATGGCACGGGTGATAGCCTGGCGGTACTCGTTGAGGGAGAAGATATTATCGACGCTGGGGGTGAGGTGGCCCTGGCGCATAATCCGGGCGATGGCCTCCAGCATGGCGTCCTTTTCGGCGCGGGTGGCGCGGGCGTACCAGGCGGTGATCCAGAAACCGCGGGCGCGCAGGTCGCCGAAGATGAGCTGGCCGGTGCCGAGGCGGAAGGGCTGCTTGCTCATGCCGCCGTAGGTGACGAGGGTGCCGCTGTTGGCCAGGGCGCCGGCGATGTTGACGGCGCTGTCGCCGCCCACGGCGTTAAGGGCCAGGCGAACGGGGGCGCCGCCGGTGATGGCCCGGGCCTCCTTCCGCAGCTTAACATCCTCCAGCACAACGGCATCCGCACCAAGCGCTTTCAGTTCGCCCACCAGTTCTGGGCGTCGCACCACGTTCAGCGTTTTGATGCCGAGGGCGGCGGCGATCTCAATAACGCAGCGGCCGACGGCGGAGTTGGCGGCGTTTTGCACCACCCAGTCGCCGGGTTGCAGCGTGACAAAATCGTGCAGCATGCGCCAGGCGGTGGCGGGGTTGACGACCAGCGTGGCCGCCTGCTCTTGCGTAAGTCCCTGCGGTACTGTGGTTAAGCTGCTTTCCTGAATAACCATGCGCTGGCGCCACGTGCCGCTGCCCGGCGCAAAGGCCACTTGCTGGCCCACGCGCCACCCGGCGCTGGCGGCGTCGGAGCCCACTTCCAGAATCTCCGCCACGCCCTCGTTGCCGGGGGTGGCGGGCAGCGTGGGCAGGGCCGCATAGGTCCCTTCCAGCACATTGATGTCGGCGGGGTGAATCGGCGCAAGCCTAACGGCCGCACGTACTTCGGATGGATCCAGTGGTCTCGCCCCAGTGGTGTCGCCCTCAATAAATTGCAGGACGTCCAGCGGCGCGCCGTGCTGTGTGATGCGAAGCGCTTTCGACATAAGCGCCCAGTATCGTTGCAAAAGCGGATGAGCGCCAGCAGTAAAACCTGCGAAATGCAATACTTTCCAGTCGCCTAAACTATTCAGCCGCGCGGGGTTGCATTGCTTTTGCGGGGCTTGTGAGCGCCTTTATGCGGGCTATACAATGCCCAGCGGCGGCTCGTTGGGATCCGGCGGCGGCGCGGGCGCGGGTTTGGTCAGCTCATAATCCAGGCTGCACGGGCCGGCGCCTTTGATGATAACAATGATGTTGGCCACCAGCATTACAATAGGCATGGGGATGGAGGGCGTGGGCGGCGGCACGGTAAACGGCGGCGGCAACGTACCTTGCTGTATGGTAATGACCGACCAGGTGATCCAGAAAAGCAGCAGCGCGGCAACCGCGCCGGCACCGGCGGCAAAGCGCGCAAAAATTCCCACGATTAGGGCCAGGCCCAGAACGAGTTCCACCACGGGGGCAAGCATGGCGAGTATGTCCGCGCCGGGCACGCGCAGCACCACCAGCATGTCGCGCAGCAGCGCCGGGGTGACGAGGTGGTTGGCGCCGTAGTACAAAAAGGGCCCGGCGGCGAGAATGCGCGCGCCCAGCACCCACTCGGCGCTGGTGGTGACTTGCGAGGGGTGTGGCTCGTAGCCGGCGGCGGAGTCGGTCTGGCCGGCGGGAGGGGTGGTGTCGTCGGGCATAGGGAGGTAGGGTGGTACGCGACGGCGCGTCGCCTTTCTTTCTGCCGGCACGTGCTCGGCGGGCGCCGGAAAGCAGGCCGGCAAGGCAACAGCAGCGCACAATCCGTTGTGCGGAGCGGTGCGGTCCATCGTAGCCCGCGCCGCACGCAGATGCAACTTTACAGTGCGGCCCGGCTCCCTCACACTGGGTACTTGGCGGGAATCGCCCCCTGCCCGGGCGCCCGCCCGCTACGCTAACGCCCCGCCCCGCGCCCGCTATGGTACACTTTATTTGCCTGCTGGAGACCAAACCGCACGTGACGCCCGATAAAATGGAGTCGCTGATGGTGGAGACGCGCATTCGCCTGCTTAAAATTCCGGAGGTGGCCTACCTGCGTGTTGGCAAGCGCATCGACGCCCAGCACAACCCCTTCGGCCTGTTCTTCTCCTTCGACGCGGAGAACCTCGACAAGCTCAAAACCATCCAGGAGAGCCCGCACTACAGCCAGTTCGAAAAGATGATTCTGGAGCCCAACGTCGCCCACATCAAATCGGTGGAGTACGAGATGGAGCCGGGCAAGGACGTGCGGTACTCCTAGCGGGCTGGCGGCAGGCGCACTCGAATCGCACGCCAGGATCTCTTCATCCCCTCCGTGCAATCCGTGTAATCCGTGGTTCAATTTCAGTATGCGGAGGAGCCATTAACCACGGTTAACGCGGAGTACACGGAAGGGATTGGACGGGAATGCTCTCCACTACAGTCGAACGTCGACACTAACTTAAGCCAAGGAACACGCCTCACGCCCGGGTCGCCGGGCGCGCGCGAGCCGGGCAAGCATGCTATGGAAGGCTATTGGAAGCTGATATGCCAGGTGCTGGACGCGGGCGCCCTTGTGGTAATTGCCGGCATGCTGCTCAATATCTGGCGCCGCGTGGAGGCGCCCGTGGCGCTGATGTTCCTGACGGTGCTGGCCGCCACCACGTCGCTCAGCTACGTTACGGACTCGTACTTTCACGACAACTTGGACGCAACCACCGTCATGGTCATCGTCACCCTGGCCTGCACCATGGCCGCGCACCGAGAGTTACTGCGCGACAGGGACAAAGACCGCAAGCGCCGCGAGGGGGACGAATCCGACGACGCGTATCGTTAGTGCGGCGCCGACCGCTCCGGCCCCGCACCATCACACGGGCTCGAAGTACCGCACGTCCACCTTCCAGTAGTTCATGTAGGAGCGCAGCATGGGCAGGAAGCCGCTTTTGCGCGACCAGGCGACAATGACGACCAGCGGGTGGTAGGCGTAGCTCAGCGTTTCGCGGTCCGCGGGCGTAAGCTTGGTGCCTTCCGGATAAAACAGGGGGCTGGCGCCGAGGCTCATCTCCACGCGCGTGGCGCCCATCAGCCGGCACATGGGGCCGACGCTGAGTGTGTAGAGCACCAGGCCCATCGCAATGGTGGACATCGTCCAGATGGCCATGCGGTACAGCCGCTTCTTGTCCTCGGCGGGCGCGGCCAGCTGGCCGTTCTCGTCATACGTGGGGTTGGCGGTGCTCATGGGGCAGGCGAGGGGAGGGAGAAGGAAGATGACGGGGCGGAGCGTCGTGCGGGCGGGTAGTGGATGCGCGATGTCTGGGTAAGCTCAAACAGCTCGCCCAGTGTCATCGTCTGCAGCTGCGTGTTGGAGATGTCGTTAGCGAGGCTCAGCCCGTAGCGCTCCTCGATGCGGAGAAACAAATCTTCCACCGCCATGGCGTCGGCAAAGTGCTTGTCGGCAATGGCGGCAATCGCCTCCTCCGGCCCAAAGCAGAGGCGCTGCGATGCCATGCCCTCGTCGTCAAAGAAGACGCGGAGGAGCTCGCGGATGCGTTGTTTGACGGCCCAGCGGTAGCGCCGCCGCCAGAGTTTGCCGGTGCACTGCGGGAAGTAGTGGCGTGGAGCGCGATGCTTGTCCCACCACGCCGTGTACGCTGCAATCGATGCGAGCACGACGGCGATCGCGCCGTGGAAGAGGCAGAAGCGAATCACGCAGTCCCAGTGGACCTGGCCGGGAGGTCCAAAAAAATGTGCCCACATAACGATCTCTCCATAAAGAGGTTGCGAATCCATTGTGAAATTCTCCGGAATAATATCACGCACCATGTCCTGCATGTTGAAGGCTGTTCGTCATGGATTTGTAAGGCGGGCGATCGAGAATATCAACCACGACGATACAGAAAATCACAACTGCCGCAAAATCTCTATCGCCCGGCTCACAACCGCGCTTCCCCCTCGCATTCCCCACCATTAACCTGCTCTCCACCATGAGGATCCCCATGTTTGTCTACATTATTATCGGCGTTATTGTGGCTGTGCCCGCCGTTGTCGCCGCCCTTGCTGCCACAAAGCCGGACGAGTTCCGCGTCACCCGGTCCATCGTGATAGATAAGCCGGCGGCGGAGGTCTTCCCGCTGGTCAACGTCATCCGCAACGGCGAGAAGTGGGGCCCCTGGTTTGGGCTGGATCCGAAGATGGCCATCAAGTTCGAGGGCCCCGAGAGCGGCGCCGGCGCCAGCTACAGCTGGGACGGCAACAGCGAAGTGGGCGCTGGCCGCTGCACCACCCTGGAGACTAAGGAGAACGAACTGGTGCGGCAAAAGCTGGAATTCTTTAAGCCGATGCAAGGCGTTAACACCGTGGACTTTACCTTTGAGCCCGCCGGCGAAGGCAAGACAAAGGTGGGCTGGACGATGTACGGCCCCAATCCCTTTATAGGCAAAATAATGAGCCTTTTTATGGACTGTGACAAGATGTGCGGCGATATGTTTACCAAAGGCCTCACCAAGATGAAGTCCGTGGCCGAAGGCACCGCCGCCACGACTGCGCGCGAGCTATCCGCCCCTGCCACGGCCGACACCGCCGCCCGCTAGGCGCCGGTGTCCACGCTCCGTCCACCTCAACGTCCGCAACCCACCCTGCCGCACCACACTATGAAGATTGCCGCACACGTCGCCGCCGCCCTTGTCTGCCTGGGCATGCTTGTTGCCTCCGTACCGCTGCTCCTGGGTCTCGTTACGCCGCCGCCCCTGCCGGAAGGCACGCCGATCCACCACTTTATGCAGGCGTTTGGCCCCACGGGGTACATGACGTTTATCAAAGTGATGGAGCTGATCGGCGCCATCCTTGTCGCCATCCCGCTGACGCGCAACCTGGGCTTGCTGGTAGTGGGGCCGATCCTGGTCAACATCCTGGTATTCAAGCTCACCGTGGGCGGCGGTGTGGCGCAGCTGATGGACCCGATCTTCCTGGTTATCGCCCTCGGCTCCCTCTTCATCCTGTGGTGCGAGCGCCACGCCTGGGCGGCGCTGGTGCAGCGCCCTGCATAACGCAACGTTCCGCCCCCCTGCCGCCGCCGTCCTCCCCCTTAACCGACCGCCACCACCATGACTAAAGAACCCAATCCGTACCTGCTTATCTTTCGCGACACCGACTGGCACACCAACCTGCCGGTGGAGGAGGTGCAGCGCGTCATGTCCGATTACACCGTCTGGATGAAAAAGATGACCGCCAACGGCACCTTCCTCGGCGGCAAGCCCCTGTACGACGGAGGGCGCGTCGTCATCGGCACGCGCGACGGCGTCACCGACGGCCCGTTTGTGGAGAGCAAGGAAGTTATCGGCGGCTATATGCTCATCCGCGCCAACAGCCTGGACGAAGCGGTGGAAATCGCCAAGTCCTTCCCGCCCATCACCATGGGCCAGAGCGCCGAAATCCGCGAAACCGCCAGCGAATGCCCGCTGATGGAACTGATGCGCCAAAACAACCCCGAAGTCGCCGCCGCCGTGGATGCCGCCGGCGTGGCCGCAGGGGTGTAGCACCGCCGGGGAGGAGGCGGGGAGGTTTAACCACGAAACACTCGAAGCACACGAAATGTGCGGAGGGGACGAAAGAGGGGAGGCTTTTCGGTTCGCTCGATCCCCCCCGGGCCGGAACGATTCGGATGGGAACGGCACATTGACGCAAGATCCTGGCCTGCAAGATATTGTGGCTCACCCTGGAACGGCTCCGCCGTTCTCGGAGCACTACGCATTCCGTCCCCGCCCTAAAAATTGATTGGCACCCATTTGGGGTTCTTCATGGGGCCGGTGCCGCGGTACTCGAATAGCTTGCTGACCATGTACATGACGGAGCCGAGGGGGCCGCGGATGTTGACGCGCATGTTGAGGTCCAGGTAGTCCTTGACGAACGAGTAGGTGCCTTCGCCGATGAGCGCGAAGCCTTCGCCGTGCATGTCCAGGTCGCCGGTTTTGAGGACGCCGCGGGTGATGGTGAAGGTGGCGCTGGCGCGCGAGGCTTTGGCGTAGCCGAAATCGGGGATGACGCTGCTGAGCATCGTGGAGATGCCGCCCATGACCGGAATGTTGGTGAGGAAGCCGTTGACAATGGTGAGGTTGCCGCGCCCCTTCATCGTCTCCAGCCGGCCGATGATGCCGCTGAGCTCCAGGGCGCCGTTCATGGTGCCGCTGTTTTTATCGTAGTGGAAGCACGTCTTCATCAGGCGCGACCAGTCCACTTTGGAGAGGCCCAGGCGCAGGTTGTAGGGCGCGGGGTTCTCCTTCAGGTTCAGATCCAGCGTGCCGGCCAGGCGGCCGCCGAACATGCCGCTGTCGCTAACCGTTACCTTAAGGGTGCGCTTGTAAAAATGCAGGCGCCCGCGGGGTTGCACAAAGGTAAAGGGGATGCGGAACAGCTCCCAGTCCATGTTGCCTCGCGTGGTGATGTCGAAGGTGAAGTCCGAGAGAGATTCCGCGCGGTTGTACTCGTCCAGGTCAATCATGCCGTTGACCTTGAGCACAGGCAGATGGCTGAAGCGGTACGGGCGCACGTAGGTGATGAAGTTATCGCCAAAGAAGGGCGCCACCTCAACCGCGTTGAGGGTGCTGGTGATGTTGTTGATCTGGCACCACTTGTCGCGAAAGTTGTAGAGCAGGCCGCCTACCGCCGAGCCCTCCGGCCGCCGCACGTGCAACGTGTTCATGGTCAGCTTCATCTGGCGGAAGGTGAAGTCGCCGCTGGCTTCGCTGATGTTCACCTTTTTGTAGGCAAAGGGCCCTGCGTCCAGCTTGCCGGTTACCAGCCAGTCGTCGGGCTTGAGGGAGTTGCCTTCGATGGTGGCGGTGACGATTGGTGCGCGACGGGGGAAATCCAGGCTGTTGAGAAACCGGTCAAACCCGTCGCCCAGCATGCCTTTGAGGGAGGTGATATCCAGCGAGCTGCGCAGGCGCCCGCGTACCTCGGGCTCCGCCGGGCCGGTGAGGTTGGCGACGCTCGGGTTATCCAGCAGCTTGTTGCCGTTGACGTAGAAGTCCAGCCGCAACTCCCCCGTCTTGTTACTGATGATCGCGTCGGGGATGAGGAGGCGCCGGCCGTCATAGGCCAGCATCACAAAAAAGCGGTCGAACGGCACGCCTGCGTACGTAAAGCGTTGCCAGTCCAGGTCCGCCTGCACATCCATGGCGAACTTGCCGGACCAATCCAGCTTGACCTGGCCGTTGAGGGTGGGCAGGCGGGTGAACTTGAGGCGCGAGGCCGCGGGGCGCGCTTTCTCGGGCAGCACGGCGGCCAGCGGGGTAAAATCCAGGTTGGAGGTAAAGACCATGCGGGCGCGGCGCTCGGAGGTTTGCCACTCGCCCACCATGCCAAACTGCCCGCGCTCCAGGCGTACGCGAAAGTCGGTGATGCGCAGCAGGCCGTCGCGCAGATCTCCCTGCAGCACAAACTCTTCCACCGGCACGCCGCGCCAGCGGGCACTGCGGGTCATCAGGCTGAAGCGCGCCGTGAGTTTCTCCGGCGAGGAAAGGGGGATGTCGAAGTGGACGTCGACCTTGATGGGCTCCGGGCTGGTGATCTCCGACGCATACTTGCGGAACTCGTCCCACAGCTTGTCGCGGTTGTCCTGCTGCTGCGGGCCGGGGACGGGGCGCGTGACGGGCGGGCGACCGCCAAAGCGGATGCGTCCGTTGAGCCGCAGCTGAAAGTTGAGCAGCTGCGCGGAGGCGTTGACGACGTCCATGCCATCGGCATCCACCTCCACGCTGGCGTTGACATTGCGCAGCGGCACGGCGGAGTCCGGCCCCAGCGGCAGCGCAATTTGCGCGTTGGTAACGCCGGCGGAGTGCACAAAAGGTTGGCCGCGCCACCAGCTCAGCCACGCCACGCCCACCTGCGTGCGGTCCAGCTTAATCCAGCTTTCCCGCTGGTCCTGCGAGCGGAATACGGTGACATCCTCGGCCACCACGCGGCCCAGCGAGTCGATCCGCAGCGCCCGCACCTCCGCCACCGCGCCGCGTCTGGCCAGGCCGTCCAGAATCAGCTCCTTGAGTTGATCCGGCAACCCGTACACGCGCAGCCATACCATCAGCACCACGGCCGGCACCAGCACTGCGGCTATTGCGATAAAGGCAAGGCGATTGAGGATGCGGCGAAGGAGACCCATGGGCGGGGAGATGAGGAATGAAGGTGCGTGTGCCTTGCGGCATGGGCGCGGCGGCACACATTAGACGACGCTACCGCATTCTTTTCTTCAGCGCGATGGGGAAAATTGTTGCGAAGTGTTGCCGCCGCCGTGCGAGAGCCGGGACTGCGCGGCCGGCCGTCGTGCAAAGGAGATTGCCGTATGGTAAGTGTATGGCTTGTGTATCCGTGGCCGGCAAGTAGTGTTTACTCTTATGGCGTTTTAGGCTTAGATCGCTTGAGCGCCCTGGCTCCCTCTCGCAGTCGCCTCTGGTAGTCGGCATTTCTCCCTCTTTCTTTTCTTCTCCACTTATGAAGTTGCCCCGTTTTTTGGCCGGCGCTTTTGCCGCCGCAGGCGTCATGGCCCTGGTTGTCGCCGCAGGAGCGCAATCTCCCCCCATCCCGGAGATGCCCAAACCCACCGCGCCCGCCGGCACCCCGGCGGACGACGCGGAGGCCATCAAGAACGACAAGGTCAAAGTCTCCGTCACCCGCATGGGGCTGGCGGACAAGGGCGCTATTGTGTTCTGCGTGCGGCTGGAGTCCAAAAAGCGCGAGCACCTGCTGCTGGGCTCCGTGGCCGAACAGGAGAAGGGCCAGGACAAGGTCTTTACCATGGAGCGCTGCGTGCTGGAGGAATCCAAAACCGGCCGTAAGCTCAAGCCGCTGCAGGACCTGCCGACCAAGCCCTTCTTCGGCCCCATGGCGCTGGTGACCGGCATACGCAAGGGCGGCTGGATCGAGCTGGGCGTCGCCTTCCCCAGACTGCCGCCGCCGCCGGCGGACAACCAGGGCAAGCCGGTGGAGTACCGCCTGACCGTACCGGTGCCGGGCGTGGATCCGATTTCGGTGATGATTCCCGAGCAGTACCTGGGCGGCGGCAAGGCATCCACGGCGGCAACAGGCACCGAGCCCGCCCCGGCACAACAGCGCTGAAGCACGGCGCCACTGACAGGAAGACAACCAGCCAGTCTGACAGATCAGCGACAGACCTTCTTTTTTTGCTCAAATCTTGTTCTATATCAAAAGTGATCTAGAACACCTCTCGTCCACGTCCACCTCCCCCCCACGCACGCTTATGATCCCGATGATGCTGACACGTCGATCCTGCTTCTCCGCAGCCATGCGCGCCCTTCGACTGCCCGCAATGCTTGCCCTTGCCATGGCCGCCGCCGCGCTGTGCCCCGGCCCGCTCCTGCTTCAAAACGCGCCGGCCGCCAAAATCTCCCCCAATAACTCCGGCAATACCTCCGACGGCAAGAAGCAGGCGGAGGCCGGCGCCACCATCACCTACCAGCTCCCCTACAAGGCCGGGCAGGAGCCGGTAACGTGGCGCGTGACGCTGGCGATTGTGGACGCGAAGGATCCCAACTGGATCATCAGCCAGTTTGTCAGCGGCGCCGCGCGCGAGGTGAACGCGGAGAACCAGGGCAAGTTCACGGAAATCTGGGACGGCCTGGACGACAACTACATGCCCATCCCGCCCGGCACGTACGGCGTCAAAGGCATCTACATGCCGGCCAAAAAGTGGGGCATTGATAACGAGTTCCATACCATCACCCCGCGCTACCTCACCGCCGCCAACAGCTTCCAGCCGCCGCAGGCGCCGGAGGGCGTGGTGCCTCCGCGCGAGCCGTTCAGCGGCGATCCCGTGGGCGCCCCGATGGCGGACCTGGCGGCGGCTTCCAACGGCGTGGCGGTGTTCTACTACCAGTATCTGGAGAACGGCACCAACAACCCGATGATCGACCTGAAGAAGGAGATCGGCTACGACCAGTTCCTGCGCTCCTTTAACAGCGGCGGCGCGGGCGGCGGAGGCGCCACCTGTACGGACGGCACCACCGTGTGGAGCTACAGCGACGAGGGCGGCGCCAAGTACGTCTACCGCGCCGACGGTCCCTGGGGCACCGACTCCGGCGCGCACCGCAACAAGGTGCTGGTGCCGCCCGGCCGCGTTACCTCGCTGGAGTGCCTGCGCCTGGGCGACGAGGCGGCCGGCAAAACGCTGGTCTACATTGCGCAGCGCGGCAAGATGTACAGCGAGAAAGGCCAGCGCCACACCCGCTGGAAGGAAGGGACCACCGAGTGGGTCAACAAGGTCACCATCCACGACGGCACCAGCGCCGCGCAGCTTGGGGAGATTGACGTGTACAAGCCAGCCGCGCTGGCCATCCATAAGGGCAACCTTTACGTGCTGCACATCAAGCCCGGCAGCGATGCCCCGAGCACCCCGCCCCCCGCCGCCGCGGCCGCCACCTCCGACGACAGCGAGGACGCCTCCGATTCGTCCTCCGCCACACCCGCCCCTGGCACACCCAGGGGCCCGACCTGGGTCGTGAGCCGCATACCGCTGAAGGACGGCCTGCCCGCTGGCACCCCCGCGGCCCAGGTGGTGCTGCAGATTCCCGCCGATATCGTGACGCCCGGGGACATTACGCTGGACGCCGCCGGCAACCTGTATGTCAGCGACACGAAGCGCAATAAAGTGCTGCAGTTTGGCGCCGCCACGCTCTCCGCTGCCAAAATCACCAAAACCTTTGGCAAGCTCGACGCCCAGGTGCCCGGCAAGTACGACAAGGAGACCTTTATGGCGCCCACCCGCCTGACGATCTGGCCCGGCCCTGACGGCAAAGAGCGCCTTCTCGTGCTGGAATCGGCCGGCCCCAACCGCGTGAGCGAGTGGTCCATCGCCGAAGGCAAACTCATCCGCGACTGGGTAACCCTGCAAACCAAAGCCAACGACGGCTACGCCAACGACCCGGATCACCCCGAGAAGATCTACCTGCCCGGCCACCAGAACTGGCTGGTGCGCTGGAAGCTGGATTACGCGAAGCGCGACTGGCAGGTCGACGCTGTGTGGCCCTACGTTACCGCCCCGCGCAGCACCGCCACGCGCGGCTTCGGCGGCATCAAGATCCCGCGCTTCATCCGCATCCCCGGCGAAAACGGCGCCCCCGCCCGCGAGTACATCGCCTCCGGGAAGGGCAGCTTTGTCTACCGCCACGATACGAGCAACGGCCAGGACCGCTGGGTGCTGAGCGCCGGCATCGTGCGCGAGCTGCCCAAGGAGAAAGGCGCCAAGGGCATCATCACCAGCTTCTGGCACGACGCCAATAACAACCAGCTGGTGGACGACGAGGAGCTGACGCCAACAACGCCGCCCCAGGGTGTGCTGCGCTACCATGGCGACATGTGGCTGTCGGATCTGTCGCTCGCGGCCATCGGCATGGGCTCGCCCCACATATGGCGCGTGGCGCCGGAAGGCTACGACGCGCACGGCAACCCCATCTTCAAGGAGTGGAAGAAGCTGCTGACGGACCCCATCTTTGAGGCGCGCGCTAACGGCACCGCCAGTGCCACGCACGGCGCCAACGAGCTGGCCAACACCTACAGCAGCGACTGGGGCCAGGTGGCCGGCGATCTCGAGACGGGCTTCTATGTCAATAACCGCGGCGGCCAGAACTTCTCCGCCAACTACGGCGCGCAGCACAAAATCTCCCGCTACGTGCCGGATGGCAAGGGCGGGTACAAGATCGTGTGGCGCACCGGCCGGCAAACGCTGGGCGGCACGGCGGCGCCCGGGCAGATTCAGGGCGCCATGCACACGCATCGCCCCCTCAACGGCCTGCTCTCGCTTATCGACCAAAGCCGCAGCGGCGTGCTGCTGTACACGGACGACGGGCTGTATGTCGATACGCTCTTCCCCGACAACCGCAACAGCGGCGTCTACAGCCTGCCGGGCGAGTTCTTCGCGGGCGCCATCTTCCCCAACAAGGATAACGGGCAGATCTACATCGCCATGGGCAAATACACGCCGCTGCTGTTTGCGGTGGATGGCTGGAGCCTGAAGGAGAATCCGGTGCGCCCGCTCGATACCGTGCAGAAGACGGTAAGCATCGCCGCAGACCAGATTGCAACGCCCAGCGAGCTGGTGCTGAGCCTTCGCGGGGGAGCCGGGGCGGCCAAGTTCGTGAACTTCGCGCCGGCCATCGGCGGCGTGGCGCTGGACGGCACCATGGGCGGCTGGGAAAGCACCGATCCCGTCGAGTTCTCCGCCGGCCCGGACCAGAAAGTGCAGGTGCGCTGCGCCTATGACGCGGACAACCTGTACCTGCGCTGGCAGGTGCGCACCGGCACGGTGTTTGACGCCAAGCCGCTCTATCCCATCGAGCGCATCTTTACGCACGATCGCCTGGCCGACACGCTGAGCTTCTACATCCAGGGCGACAGCGCCGCCAAACCGGCCGGGAAGGAGGGCCGCCCCGGCGACGTTCGCTTTGTCTTCGGCATCTTTAAGGACGAGAAGGCAAAGCCCGGCGCACCGGCGCCCGGCGCACAGCCGCCCGCCCCGGCAGCGGCTGCCGCGGACGCAAAGGCAAAGCCCGGCAAGGAAGCGCCAGCCGTGGAAATCAACACCACTGGCTTCGTCCCCGTGGTTGTGGGCATGTACCCGAAGTGGCCGCTCGATATCAAGCCCGCCGCGGGGCAGAAAGCCGCACCGCAAATTTACGCCACGGAGGCGGGCGGCACGGCAAAGTTCGACAACGTGGCACAGATTCCGGGCGCCAGACTCGGCTACAAGTTCGATCGCGATGGCAAAGGCTACGTGCTGGCCGCCGCCATCCCGCGCTCAGCCGTGCCGATGCTGGGCAATCTGGACGAGGGTGTGCGCACCATGATGAACTTTGAGGCGACGCTCTCCGGACACACCAAGTTCTGGTGGTCCAACGCCGATAACTCCGCCAGCCGCGAGACGTACGACGAGCCGACGGAAGCCCGCCTTTACCCCACCAGCTGGTCCCAGGGCCGGTTTACCGGGCTGGACGGCGGCGTGGTGCTGCGCCACTGGCAAATCATCGGGCCCTTCGGCGGCCCCGGCGCCGAGGCGTTTGCGTGGAACATCCCCGGCGAGAAAAAGAACGCCGCCATCAAACTGCTGAGCGAGCGCATCTTCCCCGTGGACGAGCAGGGCGTCGACCTCGGCGCCGTCTACACGGGCGAGATGCTCAAGGGCTACTGGCCCCCCCCTCGCGAAGCCCGCTGGCGCCCAGCTACGGTTGAGGATCTCGACACCCGCGTCTCCTACGGCAAAGGCGCGGCTGAGGTGTGGTTTGGCACCACGTGGGTGTACGCGCCGGAGCCGATGGAGCTGGACGTGCGGCTGCAGGGCCACACGCAAACCACATCGCGCTTTCTGCTCAACGGCACGGAGGTGTTTAAAGGCGAGCCCAAGGAGAATAAGGAGGCCCTGGCCCGTCCCAACCGCCACCGCCAGCTGCGGGAGATCGTCAAACCCCTCACCCTCAACGCCGGCTGGAATCAGTTCACCGTCCGCGGCTTCTGCGTCGGCTACTCCCCCTTCCGCCTGGGCGTGGTGCTGGACGGGCCGAAGGAAAAGCTCTGGAAACTGAAACTCTCCAACACGCCGCCGCCCGCGGCCGGGGGGAACCAGGGCGGGTAGGATTTAACCACGAAACACACGAAACTTAAGGAGGGGGCGAAAAGGCGAGATCACGCATCTTCATCACTCTTTTTGCTGTCCTGACGTATCGTAATGTCTTACTCTTCAGAACGGATCTTTCACACCTCTCCTTCATTCACCATGGCATCGTTCCTCTCTTCCCGTCCAGCACTCCGCTCCCTTGCGCGGTTCCGTTCATTCAGCGCCTCGCTTGCCCTGGCTGTTGCGGCGGCTGGGTTTCTCGCGCCGTTCCTGCCCCTTGCCTGCCATGCGCAGGAGAAACTGCAGAGCGGCGACCTGGTGGCGATTTGCGGCGACTCCATTACGGAGGGCAAAGTCTACTCGCTGTACATGGCGGATTACCTGGTGATGTGCCAGCCGGCGACCAACCTGCAGGCCTTTCAGGCAGGCTGGAGCGGCGAGCGGGCGCCGGGCTTTCTGGGGCGGATGAAGACCAACGTGCTCGACTTCTCCCCGACGGTGGCCACCACATGCTACGGCATGAATGACGGCGGCTACTCCGCCTCCACGGCGGAAAACACCGCCACCTACAAGCAGGCCATGCAGGCCATCGTCAAAAAGTTCAAGGAGGGCGGCGTGCGCTTCATCGTTGTGGGTGCGCCGGGCGCGGTGGATACCAAGTCCTTTAAGCGCGACAAAACAACGGCCGAGGTCTACAACCAGACGCTGGCCACCCTGGGCGCCGCCGCCAGGGAAGTTGCTGCCGAAGAAGGCGTTACATTTGCGGACGTGCACGGCATCATGGCCGACGTTATGGCCCGCGCCAAGGAGAAGAAGGGCCCCGGCTACCTGGTGGGCGGCAGCGACGGCGTGCACCCCGGCCACAACGGCCACCTCATCATGGCCTACGCGTTCCTGAAAGCGCTGGGCTGCGACGGCAACATCGGCACCATCACCATCGACATGAAGGCCGCCACCGGCGAGGCGACCGGCGAGGGCCACAAGGTCCTGGCCAGCTCGGGAGACCGCACCACCATCGAGTCGACACGCTACCCGTTCTGCTTCCCCCCGCCCAAGGACGGCCAGCCGGTCGACCAGCAATCCTCCTCGACGATCCTGGAGTTCCTGCCTTTCCACCAGGACCTGAACCGCTACATGCTGGTGGTGAAGAATCCGCCCGCCGGCCTGCGCGGGCTTAAGGTGACGTGGGGCGAGAAGTCAAAGAACTTCTCCGTGGAGGATCTGGCCAAAGGCGTCAACCTGGCGGCGGAGTTTCCCGACAATCCGTTTTGCCAGCAGTGGAGTGTGGTACATCGCGCCCTGCAGCAACAGCAGCAGATGGAAACGCTTGGCATCAAGGATCTTACCAACAGCCTCAAGAACTTTGCGCGCCTGATGCCCGGCGATGCCGAAGCCATCGGCGCGCTGGAAAGGCTAGTGGCCAAAGTCCCGGCCCGCCTCAAGGAGCTGCGCGAGAAGAGCAGCGCCCAGGTCATCCCCATCAAACACAGCATTGTGCTGGAGCCCGGGCACTAACATCGCACGCCGCCACGCCCATCAACCACGCCTGACATCATGATGCTCCAACACCTTGCCCCCCGCGCCCGCCACAGCCGCATCCTCGCTGCCTGCGTGGCGGTGCTGGCGCTGGCCTCCGCCAGCCTTACCACGCCGCACCAGGCGGCTGCCGCCGAGCCCCCGTCGCTGCCCTCCGGCGTCGCCCCTTTGCAACCGCCTCTGCTGCAAAAGGATGACCTGGTGGCGATATGCGGCGACTCCATCACCGCGCGCAAAATCTACTCCGTGTATGTGCAGACCTACCTGCTGACCGCCGCGGCGGGGCAAAACGCCAACGCCATGCAGTTTGGCTGGGGCGGTGAGACGGCGCCGGGCTTTCTGAAACGCGTGGAGAACGACGTACTGCGCTTCAAACCCACCATCGCCACCACCTGCTACGGCATGAACGACGGCGGCTACGGCCCGGTGCGGGGCGGCACCGTCACCACCTACAAAAACGCGCTGCGCGATGTTGTCAGCAAATTCAAGGCCGCCGGCGTGCGCACCATTGTCATCGGCAGCCCCGGTGTGGTGGATACCAAAGCGTGGGCCGGCAAAAAGAAAGACACGACGCCTGAAGTCTACAACAACACGCTCTCCGAACTGGCCGGCGCCGCCCGCTCCCTGGCCGAGACCGAAGGCTGCCGCTTTGCCGACGTGCACGCCGTAATGGCCGACACCATGAAGCGCGCCAAAACCGCCAAAGGCGAGGATTACATCGTCGCCGGCACCGACGGCGTGCACCCCACCGACAACGGCCACCTCATCATGGCCTACGCCTTTCTGCGCGCCCTGGGCTGCGACGGCAACGTCGGCACCATTACCGTGGACCTGAAAGCCGGTACCGCCGAAGGCACCGAGGGACAGAAGATCGCCGGCACCGCGCCCGCCACCGCCGCGGCCGGCCCGGGCGTCAAGGTCGACATCGAGTCGTCGCGCTACCCGTTCTGCTTCCCGCCCAATAAGGACGCGCACAGCGCGGCCTCCATCCTGGAGTTCCTGCCCTTTCAGGCCGACCTCAACCGCTACACGCTGGTCGTCACCAACATCCCGGAGGGCGCCAAGACCCTGAAGGTGACGTGGGGCAACGCCACGCGCACGCTCCCCGTCGCCGACCTGGCGCGCGGCATTAACCTGGCGGAGGAGTTCCGCAACGACAACCCGCTCATCCCCGCCTTCGCCAAGGTGATGGCCGCCGTGCGCGAACAACAGGAGCTGGAAGGCGAAATCGTGATGGGCCAGCTGAACAAGCTCATGACCTGGCGCAAATTCCTGCGCGACGATGACGACGACAACGCGAAGGACAAGGAAGCGCTGGCCGAGATCGAGATCCTGGCCAACGCCTTCACCAAACGCCTCAACACCCAGCGCCAGCAAACCGCCACCCTCTCCGCCACCGCCGCCCCCGCCAGACACTCGCTGACGGTGGAGGTGGCGGAGTAAGCGATGTAGCTCCCCCTGACGACCGATCTGCCCCTGGCGTCAATCATCTGCCCCTGGGACGGCCTGAGGACATTCCCCTTTTCCCCTCCGTGTACTCCGTGTTAATAACTCACCATTGAACTGAAATAGAGCATTTTCCAGATAGCTTGCCGCGAACTCGCCAAGCTCCGAGAACGGCGGAGCCGTTCCCGGAGCCTTGTGCTCGGTCGACTCTATTTGCAAACGCTCGGCTCCGCCGTTCTTGGTGCTTGGTAAATTCGCGACAAGCTATCTGGAAAATGCTCTAGAGGCTGTCGACATTTGGCCTCCTCCCCCTTTATCCTCTGCTTAGAGGCTTACGTCCCCCTTAGAGCGAGACATCGGTGAAGCCGTACTGCAGTACGGAGAAGAATGTCTCGCTCTAAGGGGGACGTAAGCCTCTAAGCAGGCGATAAAGGGGGAACGTAAGGACGGTTGAACATCGTGGAAGCAACCCTCTTGGCGAAACTTTCCGCCCTCGGCGATGTTATCTGAAGGTCCGTAGATCCAAGGCAGATAGTATCGCCAAGGACGGAAAGTTTCGCCAAGGGGATGCAGCGGAAATGTCGACAGCCTCCAGAACCACGGATAAGACCAATTCGCACAGTTATCTGGCTGCAACAGGGGTAAGGATGCGCGTTGACATGCGGCCTGCCCAGCAAGCTTCTTCCCCCGTTGCGTACGTTGCGTTTCCGCCCGTAGCGACCATTGCGTGAAAATCTGTTCCTCGTATGGCTACATCCACTCGCGGGGCCAGGTACCTGGCGGATTTTCATGCAACGTACGCAACGGGGGGGAGAAGTTTGCTGGACGGGCAGGCTCGTATGCCAGTTCCAGCATCGATCCCAATCCAAGGGATACAGGCGCGCTTAAACACCTCGCGGTAATGCAACCTGTTCGAGGTTGTCGGAGCGCCCGTGCGACCCTACAGGCGCGACGTCCGCTTGACTTCCAGGTAGCGGTTAATCGTCGCGAGTGTCAACTCCTCGGCCGGCACGTTGACGGTGAGGACGCCGTGGCTTTGGAGGGCGCGGACGGTGCGCTGGTAGTCGTTCCAGACTTCCTGCGCGGCCACGTGCTCGTACACCTCCAGCTCCGTCTGCGGCACTTTGCGGATGGCGTGGACCAGGCCGCTGTCGCTGAGCGTTACTGTCATGGGCAGGTGGCGGGGGATGAGCGGGGACATGCCTTCCACCAGGCTTTTGCTGGTTTCCATGTCCAGGATGTCCGTAAAGCACACCATAAAGGTGCGGCGGATGTTTTTGCGCGCGGCGTAGTTGAACACAAGCCGGTAATTGGGCTCCATGCGCCGCGGTTTGGCGCTGACAAGCGCCTGCACAATGGCCTTGAACTGCGAGGTGCCTTTGTGCGGCGGCAGGTAAAACGCGATGTCGTGGCTAAAGAGCAGCAGCCCCACCAGATCGCCCTTAAAGAGCGCCGTCTGCGCCAGGCGCACGGCGGCGTTGATGGCGTAATCCAGCTTGCTGTACTCGCCAATCTTCTGGCTCATCAGCCGGCCCAGGTCGATCATGATGAGCAGGCGCTGGTCGCGCTCCGTCTGGTACTGGCGGGTGATGAGCTGGCCGCGCTTGGCGGTGGCCTTCCAGTCGATATAGCGGAACTCGTCGTCGGGCTGGTACAGGCGCATGGACTCAAACTCGCGGCCCTCGCCGCGGAAGGGGGCGTTGCGCTGGCCGGCCATCAACTGCGAGCCCAGGCTCAGCGCCAGCTCGCGCGCGCCGGCGGCGGAGATATCGGGCAGCACGACAATCTGCGCGGGCGCCTCGATGCGCTCCTGGCGCCGCACCAGGCCCAGCACGCCGGTGGCCCGATAAAAGATATCGCGAAACGCGAACTGGCCGCGCTGGTAGCTGCGCACCGTGTAGGTCAGGGTCTGCTCGCTCATGCCGCGCAGTACCAGGGTCAGCGGATCGTCGGCCAGCGGCGTGCCGGCGGGGGTGGTGGCGACAAATTCGGGCGGCGGCGAGTCCTTGACGCGCAAATCCAGCGGCATGGCGGACGTATTGCGCAGCGCCAGGCTGACGGTGGCGGGGATGCCCTGCATGAGGCTGTCCGGCAGCGTGCGCTCCACCTTAAGGGCGCGGCGCGGGATGAGAACGGCGTCCACCACCGTGGCAATGATGAGCATGAGGGTCATCACCGCGCTAAACACGGCCCCGCCCACGTCGCCGAGGGAGCCAAGCGACGCCAGGATGCACAGCGCCAGAATGAGAAAAAAACGTCGCGTAACGACAACAGCCATAGATCTCCCCAACGTAGCGGCAAACGACCCGCGCTGCACAGCGCAAAATGCGCGCAAAATGCGGGACGGGGCGGCGGGCGGGCGGAGCGCATTGCCCGGGCGACCCGCTGCGCGCCTTAGCCGGAACGATTCCGATGGGAGCAGTCCAGTGGGGCAAAAGCTTGAGCCTCCAAGACATTGCGAACGACGAGGCGTATACCCATGGTCACACGTTGAGGAGTTCGGAATCGCTGGGAGGCCAGCATCTTGCGCCAATGGGCTGTCCCCTCTTGGCGATCTTTCCGTCCCTGGCGTTAAAAATTCCCCTCCGTCGAACGGATTGATAACGCCAAGGGCGGAAAGATCGCCAAGGCGGAAGAAAAGGGCATCGCGAATTGCTCCCCAGGATCTCTCCATCCCCTCTGTGCAACCCGTGATATCCGTGTTTAACTTTTCCGTTCAAGCGGGATTGTAAACCACGCAAAACACCGATCACACGGAGGGGAGAAGGGGAATATTTTCCACGACAATAGTAGAATGTCGACAATTCGTAGGCTTACGGGATGGAGCGTTACTTCACGGCGTTCGACCCATTCCAGACGTCAATCGGTCTTACATTACGAGTGCGACTGGCAGCGGCGCTCCGTCCAGCTGCGGATGACCGTGAGGACGAAAAGCAGGGCGAACAGGCCGATCATCACGTTGGCCAGCGCCCACAGGATTGTCACGTTATCCGGCTGAATCATCAGCTTGGTGTAGTTTTGCTGGTAGCGCATGACGGGCGTGACGAACGACTGGAAGTCGATCGTGCCTAAAAATACGACGCTCATCACCATGCAAATGGCCGAGCGTGCCATTCCGTCTACCAGAAAACACACGGTGGCAATGCCGGCGGCAAAAACTGCCGTACAACCCAGGATGACGTAAGTAGGGACGCTGAGGATGCTGTACCAGGTGCCTACGGACGTAATGTCGTACGGCTCCGCCGCGCGGGCGGAGTCGGGAAACATCAGGCTCAACAGGAGGGCCACCGCGGCAAAGACGACTGCCGCCCGCGAGGAATGGCGGGCCCTCCGTGCGACAGTAAAGTGGCAGGGAGAGGAGTTAGTCTTCATAGAACGGAACCAAAAATAGTGTGGTGCTAGTGAAAGTTAAATACTAGGAATAGCACGGCGTGTCAAGCCACTGCCGCATGTAACACGCGTGAAAATAGTGCAAAAAGCACGCTTTCTGATGGAAAGGGCCGAATTACTCGATTGTATCATCAAGGAGCAGATTGCACGCCACACGGTTCGCCAAAGCGTGTCTACCCGGCGTATCCTCCTGCCATTACAATCATAAGAGCCTGCGGCAGGACGCCGAAAATAGTTCCCTTGCGGATGTACCCCATTACAGTAGTGTCACCATCACTTTCCTCTACTATTTACGCCAATGCCACCCCGTATTCCCGCCGCCGAGCCTATGGACGCCACACTTTATCAGCACCTGAAGACGGGGCTGATCAAAGTTTTCGACCGAGGCATCGAGACTGGTGCAAGCGACGCGTTCATCCAGTCGGCAAACAACCACGCATACGCCAAGGCCGCCGCCTAGGCCGCGCGCACTTATTGAGCTGGAAGCGCTGCAGCTTCGCAAGCTGGAAGTGCTTCGCGCGCAACAAGATCCACCTTCACGAGAGTAACACCCCGCCGCGCATTGACGTTTTTTTGTACCGCTTTGGCTGGCAATCGACAAGAAAACGTCAATAGTGGGGGGCAGACGTTATGCAAGACGACTGGATCATGATATTCCCGCCGCTCAACGCGGCGCTTAACACGTTGACAACAGCGCTGCTGGTGCTCGGTTTTGCCTTCATCCGCAAAGGCAATGTCGAGGTGCACAAGCGCCTGATGATCAGCGCCTTCTGCACATCGGCAGTCTTCCTTGCCTGTTACATTACCTATCATGTCCTCAAGGATGGCGTTATGACCCGCTTCGAGGAGCCGGTCTGGGCAAAATATATCTACTTTCCACTGCTCGGCTCTCACACCATCCTGGCCATTGTGGCGCTGCCGATGATTTTGCTGACCATGTGGCGCGGCATCTTTCGCATGGATGAAAAGCACAGGGCAATTGCCCGATGGACGTGGCCGATCTGGATCTATGTATCCTTTACCGGTGTGCTTGTTTATCTTATGCTGTACCAATGGTTTCCGCAGAAAAAGCAGGCCAGGCCCGAAGCGGCGGCACGCATCACCGCGCCCGCAGTGTCTGGCCTTGCGAAAGAGGGCTGATTGCGGTACGATGCCGGGAATGTTTCTCTGATGTAGCTGTTTTGCTACTTCACCCCATGTCTTATGCCAACCATTCCCTCCGCCAAAGCCAAAGCGAAGAAACTAGCGCCGCAGCCCAAGCCCGCTTCCGCCCCGGTAAGCCCGGAACCCGCCCCCGCGGCACCCCAGAAGCCGGAGGCCGCCGCCCGGCCCAAAGTGAAGGAGAAGGAAAAAGCAAAGGAAAAGGATAAAGAGCAAACAACGGATGCGGCTGCGCCCACGCTCGTGCCCGCTCCCTCCCCTGCGCCAAAAGGAAAGGCAAAGCAACCCGCGAAAGCCGCTGCCCCGCAACGCAAAGTCACTGCCGGCGCCGCCGTTGTCACCGCCGCCACCGCAGTTGTGCTGGCAACAGATGAGGAGCCCGCCGCTCCGGCCAAAGGCATGGCGACAGCCAAGGGCAAAGGCAAAGGCGAAGCAAAGCCTGACACCAGGGCGGCCAGCGCCGGGCCCAAAGCCACTCCCGCCCGAGCCCGCAAAATAACGCCCCCCGCCGAGCTCGCCGCGGTAACGCCCCCCGCCGAGCTCGCCGCGGTAACGCCCCCCGCCGAGCTCGCCGCGGTAACGCCCCCCGCCGAGCTCGCCGCGGCCGCCGCTACAGCCGCAGCCGCCACCCTGGCCGCCGCGCAGGCGGAGCTGCCCGCCGCGCTTGAAGCAGCAGGGCCGGCCATCGTCGTGGAGCCCCCCGCGCCAGATCCTGCAGGAGAGAGCTCCGCCCAACAGCTTGTCGTCACGGAGATCCCTCGCACCAATGGCGCCGCGCCCGCCACCGTGCCAGAACTCGTGGAGCTTACCCTCCCGCCTGTCGAACCTACCACGCCAGCCCCGGCCGAAGCCGCACCACGCCCCAAAGCGCGCGTGGAAGTCGTTCGCACCGAAGAGGATGAGCCCGAGCCGCCCACCAAGCCCCAGCCCCTGGCGCCGGAGACCCCCAAGCCCTCGCCCGTCCTCACCCACAAAACGCAGGAGATATTTGCGCGCCTGCGCGAGGAAGTCGGCTTCCCCATCCTCGCCTACTGGACGTCCAGCACCGGCTCCATCTGCCAAAACGACGTGATGGCCATGAGCCATCTCCTTGCCGAAGCACCGCAAAGCGACACCGTCGGCCTCTTCCTCAAAAGCGACGGCGGCAACCCCGAGGCGGCGCTGCGCCTGGTGCATCTGCTGCGTAACATCTTCAAGCGCATCGTGTTATTCGCGCCGTTTGAGTGCGCGTCCGCCGCCACCATGGTCGCCCTGGGCTCCAACGAGGTGCACATGGGCCGCACCTCCTACCTCACCGCGGTCGATACGTCGCTCAAACACCAGCTCTCCCCGGTCGATCACGGCAACGACCTCGTCTCCGTCAGCCAGGACGAAGTGTCGCGAATCCTGCGCCTGTGGAAGGAGCACAAATCGGGCGGCAATCCCTACCCCGAGGTGTATAAGTACCTGCACCCGTTGGTGATAGGCGCGCTCGACCGCTCCAGCTCGCTCTCCATCCGCATCTGCGCGGAGCTGCTGAGCTACCACCTTAAGGACAAAACGCGCTCAGAGGCCATCAGCCGCGAGCTCAACTCGTCCTACCCCTCGCACTCCTACCCCATCACCGCCACGGAGGCGCGCCGCCTCGGCCTCAACGTGCGCGACCTCAACCCCGCCGTGGAGAAAAGCCTGCGCGAACTGAATGTGCAGTACAGCACCATGGCGCACCCGCTGATTACCGACTTCGATGAAGGCCACTACCACATCAACGAGATCTGTAACATCCTGGAAATCAACGGCCGCCAAATCTTCTACTCCGTCAACAAAGACTGGTACTACCGCAAGGAAGAACGCCGCTGGAGCCCCATGAAGGACAAGAGCAGCTGGAAAAGCGTCGTCAAATCCGGCCGCAAATGGAAGCCGACGACGTTCTTCATCCGCTAATGCAATCCTCCGAGCCATAATCGCGCAGAGGGCGCGAAGGTGGCAGGGGAGCGGTAAGATAAAAGGAAGGAGTTTTTCAACGATTCCGCCCTCTATCCCCACTTGGCGGCTTTGTCCCCCTTCGTGCGAAATCTCCCCCCCTCCGAATCTGGAATGGCAGAGGGCAGAGTTTCGCACGAAGGGGGACAAAGCCGCTAAGTGGGGATAGAGGGGGGAGTTGAGAGAGTTTGCTCTTCAACGCCGTTCGCGTGCTCCGTGGCTTAATCTGCCTAACCCCGCCACTGATCGGGACTTACGCCGAATTTCGCCTTGAACGCGCGCGAAAAGGCGCTGGGGCTGCCAAACCCGCACGCCTCGCCCACGGCGCTCAGTTTCACACCCGGCTCCGCCATCAGCTGCTCCGCGCGCTGAAATCGCATCTGATCGAGCATCTGCTTGGGCGACGCCTTCAACACGTGATGAAAGAGGCGGCGCAAGTGTGCGGTCGACATATTGACCGCGCTTGCAAGCTCCTCCATACCAGGGTTTTGCGACATATTCTCGCTAAACCACGCCATCGCCTGGTTGACCTTTTTGCTCGCTTCATCCTCCCG
The DNA here is from genome assembly GCA_003054695.1 of Verrucomicrobia bacterium LW23. Classification (GTDB taxonomy): domain Bacteria; phylum Verrucomicrobiota; class Verrucomicrobiia; order Methylacidiphilales; family UBA1321; genus LW23. The sequence continues at coordinate 730,748 of QAZA01000045.1, read as the reverse complement.
CGTCATTCCCCCCGCCTCCGCGCCTCCCGCTCCGCCATCCGCAGCGCCGGCTTGTGCGGACTCGAAAAGCAACACGCTCAGCTCCAATAGGATATGCTCATGGCACAGCATCATCCCCGCCGCCGGGCGCTCCCAATAACGCCGGGCCGCCCGTGCCAGATCCCGCAGGCGCCGGCATCGCGACGCATCAATTCCCAATCGCATGTGATCCCCGGGCGACCTCAAAAGACGCCTCAACGGCTCCGGCACGGTAAGAAACTGAAAGACAACAACTTCCGCAGCCGCACCCGGAGCGGCCGTCCACCCGTGCAGGTGGCTGGGCGGAAACAGCCACAGGGTGCGGCGCCGCAGCGTATCGGGTCCATCGGCCAGGATCGGAGCAATCTCCCCCTCCACCACCGCCTGAAACTCCCACGCCTTGCGCTGGATCGGCCGCACAGGTCGCTCCCCATACCAGCGAAGCCCCGTGCCCAGGTAGGTGAGCATGTACGCCAACGTGCCCCGCATGAGCGAAAATGTCAAGCGGTCGAGCGCACCGGCTATGGAAACCACAACGCGGTTGCGGCATTCTTCATCCATGAGCCAAATCTCCCCCGCCCCGCTCGCCGAAGCGCCCGCCGACCCTGCCCCCACCGCCGACGAAACGCCCCGCCGCATCGTCACGCCGGACTCCGGCCGCACGCGCTACGCCCTCGTTGGCACGGGCTCGCGCTCCTGGATGTTTTGCGACGCAATCATGCGCCTGTATAAGGACACCGCCGAACTGGTCGGCCTCTGCGACTCCAACTCCATCCGCCTCTCCCATCGCAACGAGGCCTTTCGCGAACGCCTGAAGCACGACCCCGTGCCCGCCTACAAGCCGGCCGACTTTGACCGGATGATTGCCGAGCAGCGCCCGCAAGTCGTTATCGTTACAACGATGGACTCCACCCATCACAACTACATCATCCGCGCCATGGAGCTGGGCTGCGACGTGATTACCGAGAAGCCGATGACCACCGACGCCGACAAGTGCCAGGCCATCATCGACACCCAAAAGCGCACCGGTCGCAACGTCCGCGTCACCTTCAACTACCGCTACGCACCCAGCCGCACAAAAGTGAAGGAACTGATACGCGCGGGCGCCATTGGCGACGTGAAAAGCGTGCATTTTGAGTGGCTGCTGGACACACGCCACGGCGCCGACTACTTCCGCCGCTGGCACCGCGACAAAGCCAACTCCGGCGGCCTGATGGTGCACAAGTCCACGCACCATTTCGATCTCGTCAACTGGTGGATCGACAGCGCGCCCGTCACCGTTTTCGGCCTGGGCCAGCTCGCCTTCTACGGGCGCAACAACGCCGAGGCGCGCGGCGATTACCGCCCCTACGTGCGCTCCACCGACAGCCCCGAGGCTGTCGGCGACCGCTTTGCCCTGAACCTGCGCGACGGCGGCAGCCTGGAAAAACTGTACCTGGACGCCGAACGCGAGGACGGCTACATGCGCGACCAGAACGTGTTTGGCGAAGGCATCAATATTGAGGACACCATGAACGTGCTGGTGCGCTACGAAAACGGCGCACAATTGTCCTATTCCCTGACCGCGTACAGCCCGTGGGAGGGTTTTCGCGTGGCTTTTAACGGCACCCGCGGCCGCATTGAGCTGGACGAAATGGAGAAAAGCTACATCGCCGCCGGCAACGGCCACATCACCGACGGACTGACGACCAGCCGCCGGCTTACCGTTTTCCCGCACTGGGACAAACCGTCGCACATCGAGATTCCCGAGGCAACCGGCGGCCACGGCGGCGGAGACCTGCTGCTGCTGGAAGATCTGTTTGGCAGCGGCGCCAGGAATGATCCCCTGGGCCGTGCGGCCGGGCACGTGGACGGCGCGCGGAGTATTCTGACGGGTATCGCGGCCAATAAGTCCTTTGAGACGGGCCTGCCGGTGGATGTGCGTAAGTTGGTGCGCTTCTGATATTTAGCGAGATGGCACTAATGAAGGCTTGTATGGCGATAGAAGAAACATTGCCATAGAAGCCGGGCTCGTGCACAATGCCTTGCTGCGGCGCCATTTAGCTCGGAAGCGCGTAATGGGACGCCTTTCCAAAATCGCACACCGATTCAACACAAATCCACGTGGCGCAACATTTATGCTATAGCGTCGGAAAACGGGCACCGTCATGATGGGACGATGAAGCGATGACGGCGGGATTTCTACACCGCATCGCCATTTCTACTTTCACTGCCAGCACAGCTTTTTTATGGATATCAAACCGTTTACCATCGGCATGGGCGATCGCTTCGGGCATCAGGGCCATGCGCAGCTTAAGGCTGTAACTACTGCCAATGCAGAGGGAATTCGCGTTCATCCCACCTGGAATAAGTCCAACCGCGAGCATACGATTATCGGCACCAAGCCCGACAGCCTGCGCGCCGAAGCCGACGAGGCCGTGAAAGCCGCCGGCTGGGCTGAGCCCTACTATGTGGACGCCGATCACATCAACCTCACCAACGTCGATGGCTTCCTTGCTGCCAGCAACTTTTTTACTATCGACGTGGCCGACTATTCCGGCAAACCGGCCGACTCCGCGTCTATCGACGCGTTTGTGGCTAAGCACGCCGGGCTGACGGGCAGCCTCGTCGTGCCTGGCATCGCGGAGCCTATTGCCCTGGACGACAAGCAGTTGCGCGCTGCGGCGGAGAAATTTCTGTGGGCGATTCAGGAGGCCGGGCGCATTTACCGGCACATAGAAGCCGCGAAGGGCACGTGCACATTTGTGACGGAAGTTTCCGTCGACGAAACGGACCGCCCACAGAACCCCGTGGAGCTGCTCCTCATCCTGGCGATGATTGCCGGCGAGAAGATTCCCGTGCAAACCATCGCGCCCAAGTTCACCGGCCGCTTTAACAAAGGCGTTGATTACGTGGGAGATATCGCGCAGTTTGAGAAAGAATTCGATCAGGACCTCGCCATCCTCACCTACGCGGTGCGCCAGTTTGGCCTGCCGGAGACGCTGAAGCTGAGCGTACACAGCGGAAGCGATAAATTTTCGCTTTATCCTATTATCAAAAAGCTTATCCAGAAGCACGGTGCCGGCCTGCACGTCAAAACGGCCGGAACCACCTGGCTGGAGGAGGTTATCGGCCTCGCGGAGAGCGGTGGCGACGCCTTGCAGCTTGCTAAAGATATTTATTTGCAGGCGCTTCCGCTGTTTGACGACCTGGTAAAGCCATACGCTCCGGTCGTCGATATCGAAAAGGCGAAGCTGCCGACTCCCGAGCAGATTTCCGCCTGGGACTCCGAGACGTACGTCGCGACACTCCGTCACAACGCGGAAGATCCGCGATACAATCTCCACTTCCGGCAGTTCATCCACGTGTCGTTCAAAATCGCCGCAAAGATGGGCACGCGCTACACGGATGCACTGAAGGCGAACGCCGAGGTTATTGGCCGCAACGTGACGCATAACCTCCTGCAGCGCCACATCCGGCCCATCTTTGGTGCGTAGCGGCGCTTTTCGCGCGACCTGACGCGGATTCTGCGCTACAGTTTCCGCGTCATGATCCCTCTCGAAGATTTTTGTAACGACATCATCGCTAAAGCGATGCGCGGCAACAAGTTGGATGCCGCGGATGTAGCGCGATCCGCGGGCGTTCTGCCAGAGCAGGTGGAGGAGCTAAAGCAGGGTAAGATGAACGAAACGGTGCTGCGAAAAGTGGCGCCGGTGCTGGGCCTGGCGGCGGAAAGGCTGATCGACTTGGCAAATGGCGCATACTATCCGGTTGTTCAGCCACCTACGGACGGCTTTGCTGCCTTTAACACGCCCTTCGACGACATGACGGTGAACAGCTATCTGCTGTGGGATCCCGCAACAAAGGAGGGCGTAGCATTTGATACGGGCGCGAGTTGCGTGGACATGCTGGCCAAGGCAAAGGCTTGCGGCGTAACGATTAAGCTCATTTTGCTGACTCACTCGCACGGCGATCATATCTTCGATCTGCCCGCTCTGCAAAGCGCGACGGACGCGCCGGCGTGGATTAGTGAGGCGGAAGCGCTGGACGACGTGGGGACTTTTGTGGCGGGCCGTACATTTACGGTGGGCGCGCTGCAGATTGAAACACGCAAAACTGTGGGGCACTCAGTCGGAGGAACGACGTATGTCGTTCATGGTCTGAGTGTTCCGGGCTCGCCTGGCGCAGCGGTCGCGATCGTGGGCGATGCGGTTTTTGCGGGCTCGATGGGGGGCGGCATGGTTTCGTACAGCGATGCGTTGCGCACGAACATGGAGAACATTTATTCGCTTCCGGACGAAACGATTCTTTGCCCGGGCCATGGACCGCTGACGACCGTGGGACAGGAGAAAGCGCACAACCCTTTTGCTATTGCTTTTGCGTAAGGCAACAGGCGCTTATATACACATAAACATGTCACCCCGGCTGATCAGAGCCGGGGCGGATATGTTTTAGTAATGTCTACAACTTAATCACCGCTATACATGTAGCGGGATGCTGAATGCTCGCTCAGACGTTGACGTGCTCCATCTTCTCGCGGTGCAGGCGAGTCAGGCGGGCATGCTCGGCGCGGGCGGCATCGATCTCGGCAGTCAATTCGTCGCGTTCGCGGCACATGCGCTCGATATCTGCCTCCAGCTTAACGGCTTCCGCATGAAGGATATTGGCGGAAATGCTGGCTTCCGATTCCAGTCTGTTGTCGACGGTGGATGTGCTCATAGTCTTGTGGATGTGGGGGTTACGACGGCGACACCCGCAGCGTTGAAGCGCGTGACCCGCGTGGCGCGGGCGTTGGCCCAGGGGGCGCGGCGGCGGTTCGCCATGGGTTGAGGAAGCCCTGTCTGGTAATATACACCCAAAGCGGGGCGGTTCAAGTGGCCGCAGCAGCGTGATGCGCCTGTGTAATTGCAGGCTCCAAAGTGGGGCGCCGCATCTCTTTATTGCGAAATGAATGCAAGGATTTAGCCCGCGCGCGTTTCATCAGCTACGGCGCGCGCGGGCGGTGGTGCGCTTTGCGATAAAGACGCGTCGCGCAGTCAGTTCTGCTTGCATTGGCCGCCGGGGATTCGTATGACGGGAGGCGATGAAAGTGGTGATCTGGGGTTGCCGCGGCTCTCTGCCGACGCCGTTGACTGCCTTGGACGTCCGCGCGAAGATTGAGCGTGCGCTCGCGTTCGCCGCCGACCACGATATCTCCACCCCTGCCGCACGCCAGTATTTGATCGACCACGCGCTGCCCTTTTGGGTGCACGGGACTTACGGCGGCAATACGCCTTGCGTCCAAATTATTGGGCCGCAAGCGGTTAAGGGATGCAAGGAGTATATTTTGTGCGACGCGGGATCGGGCCTGCGCAGCTTCGGCGACGCCATGGCAAGGGCGGAGGAGGAACGCGCGTGCCGCTCAACGGGCGATGTCACGCCGACGACGACTGCGCAAGCGCAGCCGCGCGCGGGGGCGCGCTTTCATATCTTGCTTTCGCATTTGCATTACGATCACCTGCAAGGGTTTCCGTTTTTTCGGCAGGCGTGGGCGGCGGGAAGCGAGATCCACTTTTATGGCTGTCACCCGGGCATGCAGGAGGCGGTGGAGCGCCACCAGGGGCAGCCCTTCTTCCCTGTGCAGTTTGACAAGTTGCCGGCATCCATCCATTTCCATATCCTTGAGCCAGAGAAGGATGTGAATCTGGCCGGGGTAACGGTGCAGCCCTTTATGCAGGATCATCCCGGCGACAGCTACGGCTTCCGCTTTACTTATGAGGGGCGCAGTATTGTGTATAGTACGGACAGCGAACACAGGGAGCATGCGAATCACGAGTCGTATGGCTTTTTACGCCATTTTCAGGATGCCAATGTTGTTATCTTTGATGCACAATATCCGTTGCGGGAGGCCATCTATACAAAGGAAAACTGGGGCCACAGCAACAACTTTATTGGTGTAGAGCTGGCGGTGCGTGCAAACGTGGGGCATCTTGTTTTATTCCACCACGATCCCGTCAGCAGCGACCGCGTTCTGGACGATTTGCAGCACGCGACGCAGAGCTACGCGGACATGTGCGCGCCGCTGGGCAAGCTACGCGTATCTATCGCTTATGATGGGTTGGAATTTGAGGTGTAAGCGGCGCCCAACCATCGCCACGCCGCGCCGCAGAGCCCCCCCTTATCCCCCCCCCTCCCGCCCAACGCCTTACGCCATGCCCTCCTGGGATCCCAGCCTTTATCTCAAGTACGCGGACGAACGCACGCAGCCGTGTCGCGATTTGATCCACCGCGTGCAACTAACTGCGCCGGAAGATGTTGTGGATCTGGGCTGCGGCCCTGGCAACAGCACGGCGGTGCTTGCGGCACGCTGGCCGCTGGCCCGCATCACGGGGCTGGACTCCAGCGCGGAGATGCTGGCCAGAGCGCACGCGGCAATGCCGCGGATTCACTGGCAGCAGGGGGATATTGCCAGTTGGACAGCCGAGCCGGCGGAGGAAGCCGCACCGGACACGGCCGGCAATGGCGCGTCCCCGGCAGCGGCGGCCGACGGCGCGGGGCGGCCTCAGCTGGTGTTCTCCAACGCGGCGCTGCAGTGGGTGCCGGACCATTTTGAGCTGGTGCCGCGGCTGTTTGCGCAGGTGGCGCCGGGCGGCGCGCTTGCCGTTCAGGTGCCCGCGCAGGTCAATGCACCGGCGCACGTGATTATGCGCGAGCTGACGCAGTCGGCCGCCTGGCGCTCGTACTTTCCCATGGGCAGCGTGCGCGACTGGCATGTGCACGAGCCGGGCGTGTACTTTGATTTGCTCTCGCCGCTGACGTCGCGGCTGGATATGTGGCTGACCGACTATATGATGTATCTGCCTGGGCCGCAAAGCATTGTGGACTGGTACCAAGGCACGGGCATGCGCCCGTATCTGGACGCACTGCCCAGCGACGAGTTGCGGCGCGTCTTTATGGCCGACGTGCTGGCCGAGGTGGCGGTAACCTACCCGGCGCGCTCCAACGGTATGGTGGAGTTTCCGTTTCGCCGGCTGTTTTTTGTGGCATACCGGTAGGGCACCGCAACGTTACGGGAGGCTGGTGATGTGCGGCGGGATTCACCCAGGGGGCTCACTGGGCTCCCTGCGGTGGTGCAGGTCTTCGGCTTCCGCTTCGTCCAGAGGGTGGCGTTGGGCTTCGGCGGCCTCGCGGGCCAGACGCTTTTTCTCCAGGCCGTGGAGGCAGGAGAGGGTGAAGAAATAGCTGAGAGGCGCGCCAACGACGCCAAACACCAGGCTGCCGAGGAGAACGGGCAGGCCGGTCGTCTGCCAAAACTGCAGCTGCAGCAGCTGATGGGCGGAGTGGCTGGTGAGGATGTGGTGGCCGCTGGGGGGGAAATGGTGGCTGTTGAGCAGCCAGTAGCCTACGTCGTATTCCAGCAGCATCAGCACGGGCAGCAGAGGCCAGCTGATGTCGTGCAGCGACACGGAGATGGCCGCGGCCACCACGTTGCAGCGAAACATCCAGGCCAGCAGCATGGCCAGTACGGTTTTGATGCCAAAAAGTGGGGTAAAACCGATGAGAACGCCGATGGCCACGCCGCCCGCGATGGCCTCCTTGCGCCCTTTCAGCTCGCCAATTTTGTAAATGTGTTCCCAGAACCAGCGCCAGATCCACACAAAAAATGCGCCGATCTTGTTCATGTCGTGCGGTTTAAGGGAGATTCAGCGAGGGATCCGATCGGTGGACCGCTGGTGGTTACGCGGCGGGAGCAGGCAAGCCCCGCTCGTCGTCGCCATCGTCATCATCGTCGGCATCCCCATTGCGGCGGGAGGGACTGGCCGAACGCGTAACCCCCGCAGTATGAAGCTTTTGCGACGAGGCGGCGCTGCCGGTGGAGGTGGGGGCCGGCAGGCTTGCCGGAGGCAGCGAGACGGTGATGACAGGGGAGGTGGCCGCGGCCGCGGCGGCGGCGGCTTCCTCGGGGGAGATCTCGCCGCGCTCCAGGGCTTCGGCGGCCGCGCGGCGCTCGCGTTCTTCGCGCTGCTTGCGCCACATCAGGCGCAGGTTGCGGTAGTTGATGAAAGGCAGGAAGATAAAGCCGAGGATGAGCGGCAATTTATCCAGGTGGAAGGCGTAGATAAGGTTGATGATGCTGCCGAAGAAGCTGAGGTACCAAAAGGCGGGCGGGATGACGATCTCACCGCTCTTTTCGCTCATAAGCCATTGCACCACAAAGCGAAGCGAAAACATGATGTTGCCGGTGAGGCCGAAAACGGTCCACCACACGCTGTCACCATAAAACCAGCCGCCGCCCTCCAGGCCAAGCAGGGTTTTGACAGCAGCGGCTAAAACGGGATCCATCATGATGCTCTAAAAGTTGGGCTAATGCCTGGCCTTTTGCAAATCTTTTTACGTGTGGCGCTATGGTGGTGGCTTATCGTGGGCCGCGGACGTATTGCCGGGAGTGCGCGGGCCGTGCCAGATGCGCCGGCCCCAGCGGACGGGGATGGGAAGCCATACCGCCAGCCAGGTGGCAGCGCGGGCCAGGGACCAGAGCGGGGCGGTGATGCCGCGCCACGCGGTGCGGCAGTGCACGGCGCGGCAGAGAAGCAAGGCCCACGCGCTTTCGAGAAGCGTAAGCTGGAGCAAGAGCAGGAGGGTGGCGCTGATGGCGGGGATGATCGCAGGCGCAGCGGGCGCTGCGAAGACGGCGGAAGGAAAGGGAAGGTTGGGGATCTGCCGCGCAATGGCGAAGGTGGCGGCGAGCATTGCGGCAAGGATGGCGAAGATAGCGAGGGAAAGCAACGCCACCGCGCCAGGCGTTACGGCCAGTTGCGCGGCGTAGGCGGTGGGCTGGCACCAGCGTATGTTCTTTTGCCAGCGGTAGTAATGCAGAATCGCGGCGCGCCAGCCCGGCTCCTCTGCGGCGATCTCCACGAGGAGATGGCCGGGCAGCGCCACGGGACGCAGCGCCTGGCCCAGCTCGTAGTCATCGGCGAGGCCGGCGCCTATCCTCTGCCAGTCGGCACGGTTTTGGAATTCCTCAGCGCGGAACATCGCAAAGGCGCCCAGCGCAAAGGGGGCGGAGCCCCAACGGGTGGCGCCGGGCTGGGGACATGCGGTGGAACTTGCTGCGGAATCCACAGAACTAATGGAGGCTGAAGACGTTGCAGCGATGAGGCGAAGCCCGGGCAGTAGCTCGGCGTTTACATAAAGCGCGTCCAGCACGGCCGGGGCCGAGGGGACGGTGCGGACGCGATAAGGCACGGTAACGGCGGCGGGCCGGCGGAGGGCGTCGCGACGCGCCATCGCATCAGCGTCGGTTGCGGCAGCCGAAGGAGAATCAGCAGATGCAACCTCCACAGCTGCAGGCATATCGGTTCTGACTCCAACCCCGGGTCCCTCACCGTCTCCCCTCCCCGACTTCCCTGCTCCACCATCCACAACGCGAATGGCCTCCTCCACCAGGCCGGGCGGCGCCACCACGTCGGCGTCGCTCCACAGCCATAGCCGGCCGCGCGCGTGCCCGGCCATGTGGCGCAGGCACTCCACCTTGGGGTTGGGTAGCTCGCTGGGGGAGGCCGCAGGGCGGTGGAGCAGCCTCACCGGGACGTGGATTTGGGTTTGGCCGCAGGACCCGCCGGTTGCATCGGCTCCATTGGGCAGGCCCACGTGCAGGGCGCCCGACAGCAGCTCCACACGCCATACCGGCTCATCCGCAGCGGAGACGGCGAGCAGCATCTCGTCGTCCTCCCTCAGCTGCCGTGCAAACGAGGCGATGGCGCGGCGGCTATGCGCCGAGAGGGGCGCCCCATGGCGGTCGGGTATCGGCTTAAAGATGCTGACGCGCACGGACGCGCTCGCGAGCGAGGCCCTGCCCACCTGCGCGCTTGTCCCAGGCTCGCCGAGATCGCCCGGAGTCCGTTCGGCCGGCGCGCCGCCACTCCGCCCGCCATCCGTGTCGTCAGCGCAGGGGCTATCGTTCGCAAGCCGCACCGCCTCACGCGAGGCACGCATCCAGCTCAACCGCAAGGTGATACACCACCACGCCGCCGCCGTGGCCACGCAAAGGGCCTGCGCCATGCTAAGGGCGGCAATCAGCGCGGCAAGCATGCGGTGCAACAGTAAGGCGGGGGGCGAACCGCGCCGGCTACTTGCCCAGCGCCAGGCGCTGCGCCAAAAACTTGGGCAACCCGGCAATCATAATTTTTTGCTGCACCCGCGTTACATCGTAAATGACGCGGCGAAACTGCACTGCAAACTTGTCCGGGTAGTAGATGAGGTAGCAGGCGCGGTAGTTCATATCGCGCGGCTGGCCTACGCTGCCCACGTTAATAAGGTAGTGGTAGTTCGGGTCCAGCTCAATAATCGCGCCTACCGGCCGGTCGCGGTACTCCACCTGGTGGCGCCAGATGACGGGCATGTGTGTGTGGCCGCAAAAGGCAATGCGCGTATGCTGCTGGGAGAAGTGGCGCTCGGCGTCCAGCTGCTCAAACACGTAGTGCCAGTTCATCGGCTCAAAAAGGGAGCTGTGCACCACCATAAACTCCTCCGTCTCCATCGTGTAGGGCAGCTCGCGGAGGAAGTCCTTCTGGTCCGGCGTCACCATCTTGCGGCTCCACTCCAGGCCGGCGCGCACCACGTCGCGGTAAATGTCCAGGGACTCATTGCCCGACACTTCTTCGTCGTGATTTCCCTTCACGACGGGGCAGCCCAGCTCCCGGACTGCCCTTACACATTCCATGGGATTGGGGCCATAACCCACGATGTCGCCCAGGCAGATTCGCTCCGTGACCTTCTGGGCCTGCATGTCTCGAAGTACCGCCTGGAGGGCTTCGTGATTGCTATGTATATCGCTGAAAAACGCGATCTTACGCTCCTCCATCCTCCAAGAAATATCGGCCACAAGAGGTAACGTCAATGGTGACACGTAAAAAAACGGAAAATATCCGGATTTGGCAGAAATAAGGCATCCAATTTGCCCCTATGTCTAACCGAAGCACCTTTCTTGAAGCGCCACGGTTAAAACGCGTAGGTGAGATCCACGCTGACCTGGTGCTGGTTGCCGCCGTTTATCGCGTCGTCCTGGCTGTGGTCGCAGCGGTACTCCACGCGTAGCAACACGTTGTCGTAGAGGTTGTAAGCGCCGGTAACGGTGCCGCTCCAGAGATCGATGCTGCCCGTGGGGAGGTCCGCATTGTTGCCGGGCACGGCCGCGCCGATGAATTTGCCGCCGTCGTCGCTGTGCGCGTACTCGCACCGTGTGCGCACGGAGAGGCGCGGGGTGAGGTCATAGCGGGCAAAAAGGGCCACGCCCCACCAGCTGCTCGAGTCCTGCGCGGCGGCGCCCAGCAGGCTGTCCGTACCGCTGTCCGCATAGCCGGCGCCCAGGTCGAACGCCAGCGTAAGGCGTTTATCAGGAACGCATTGCGGCTTCCACTCACCACACATCTCCACGACGAGCGTGGAGGCATTTTCCCTAAAAGCGGGGGAGGCGGCAACGGGGCCGCCGTCGGGCGCCCAGGCAAAATTCCAGGCGAGAGACGTTTCGCCATCCTTCGTACACAGCAGCGCCTGGCCGGTGACGCCGGGGTTGCTGGGCAGACCGGGCGCAAAGATACCGCCGTCGGAGCTCTCCCACGAGTTGAAGGTGCCGAGCGTGATCTCGAAGCTCTCCGTAAAGCGGTAGCGCCCCAGCAGCCCGGTGGATATCCCATTGTAGAACAACACGTTAAGCAAGCCATAGCTGTAATTCATGTTGTCCGGCCGCTCCTCGCCCTCGTAGCCGAGAAGGCTCACCATTTTACCCATGCGCACCTCCACCCCGCGCCCTACCGGCACAAGCAGGTTCACATAGGCCTGATGGAGAAAGAGATCGCCGCCCGGCGTAACGGCGGGGTCGGCGGCGGAAAACATGGAGGCGTCCTCGCCAAACCAGATGTCGGTGTGGAAGCCGGCGTCCCACACCGTGCGGTCCTCACCCAGCGGGCGCTCGATGACCAGCTTGATGGCGTTGATATTGAAGTCGTTGGTGTCGAAGTCGTTACGGAAGGCGTTCTCCGTCGTACCCAGGCTCTCCTCGCCCTCGCTGGCAAACTGCTGGGTATAGCTGGCCTGCACGTAGCCGCTCATCCTCACGCCGGGCTTTGCGGTTTCCACATGGATGGCGTGGGTATCCACCAGGCGCTCCAGCCGCCTGGCCTCGGAGGCGGAAGAGGCCGGCGCCGCGGCTTGTGCGGATTCACCGGCCCTGACATCGATAATGCCGAGGGGGGCGAGAATTGCGGCGGCCATCAGCAGAATGGCTGCAAGCTGTGCACTGACAACGAGTTGCAGGAGATAGCAGATAGAGTTCATGGAGTACAAGTTTGGGAGGGCGTCAGAGGGCCGGCAGTCGAGAGCCAGATCTTCTTTTCCTCCTTTTCCCCAATGGACAAAGGGGCGGGAGGGGAGGAAAAAGTGAGAGGTAAGGCGAGTTAGCGCCGACTATCTTTGAAAGCCTGCTTCAACACAAGACAATAAGTGAGCCATGCTACATTTTGTTAGTCATTGCCAACATGTCACCGCAAAAAAGCGGGAGAACATCTTCTCCCGCTTTGTGTTACAGCCATCCCGCCACTATCGCCGCCTACTTAAACTCAATCCGGCTCAGGTCAATCGTCTTCAACTCGCTGCGCTCCACCTTTTTCGCCATGTCGGGCGTCTTGCCAACGCGGCCGATAATCTTGCCGTCCTTGGCAAACTCGGCCACCCAGCCCTCGAACTTGACACCGCTGCGCCACCTGGTGTTGCCCTTGCGCGTCTCCACATCGGGGAAGCTGATCGGCCCCATCGTGTATTTCTTTGTCTCGCCGCCGCGGAACTCTTGTCCCTCGTGCGGATAGGTTCCCACGATGTAGAGCTCCTGGTCCTTACGCTCCCACACGTGGTCGCCGCCTATGATATAAAACGTTACGGTTACGCCCTTTGCGTTCTCGATGCCCTGGTAGCTGACGCTCGCCTCAAAGTCCAGCTTCTCCACGCGCTTGACGCCGCTGCCGTACTTTTTGTCGTCCTCCTTGTCGCGATCGACCGCGGTTTTCTTTTCAAACTGCACGCGAAAATCGTCTCCTGCAAAACCTTGCGTTGCAAAGAGAAGTGTAAGGCAAAACACAGCGCCCAGTGCGATGGCCGCACGCGTAAGCACGGAGCGAATCGCTACGGAAGGAGAAAACGTGTGGCTCATATATAGATGCGGGATAGATTCCGGCGCGAGTGGGTGGGAGGATCATGGCGCTACAAGCTCTGTTATTAAGAGACTTGAAGGGCTATTCTCAAGCTACACCAGTCCGAGCGCCCGGATACAGCGAATAATGGCCACTTTTCCGCAAAAAATTATCTTTTTACAACTTTGGCAACAGCCCTGCGCTTTGGCAACAGCCCTGCGCTTTGGCAACAGCCCTGCGCTTTGGCAACAGCCCTGCGCTTTGGCAACAGCCCTGCGCAGGGCGGCCTGCGGCTACCAGGGCTCGTACGGCATATCCTTGTCGCTCTTCAACTTCCACGATTGGTACAGCTTCGGCGCCACATCCTCGATAAACTGCGAGCGCTCCATCTGCTGCAGTCCGGTATCCGGCGCAATCCAGTACTGCGGCCAGCAGAGGTAAAGGCTTTGGCGTGCGCGAGTTACGGCGACGTAGAACAAGCGGCGCTCCTCCTCCAGCGCGGGCAGGCCTCCCTCCTGAATGGTGCGGTTGCTTGGGAAAAGGCCTTCGGCCAGGTTCAACACAAACACGGCCTGCCACTCCAGCCCTTTGGCCTGGTGGATGGTGCTGAGGCGCACGCGCGGTTTGTCGCGGCTTTCCCTGCGGGTGCTGGCCTCCAGCGCGGCCTGGGTCAGCAGGTCGCTCACCGTGGCGGGGTCGGCGCGCAGGCGCATCAGGTCGGCGTAGCGCTCGCGGTAGTCGTCGAAGGTGGCCTTCATGTAGTCGTCGTACATGGCCTCCAGCGCAATGTGAATTTGCGGGGACGCGGGGCTTTCCTCGCCCAGCTCGGCGATTTGTCGGAGCGTCTCGCCCAGCTGCAGCCAGTCGCGCGCGGCTTTGGCGGGCGGTTTGGCGGAGGCGAACGGCGTGCCGCTGCGCAGGTCGGCCCACAGGCGCGCCGCGGTTTTCTCGCCCACGCCGTCCAGCATGCCGGCGACGCGCATGAACGCGATCTCATCGCCGGGATTGTGCGCAAGCCTCAGAAACGCAAGCACATCCTTAATGTGCGCCTGCTGAAAGAAAGGGAGGCCGCTGGTGAGCTCCACCGGCACTTTCATCTCGCGCAGCCCGCGCTCCACCTCGCGCACGTGAAAGTGCGAGCGATAGAGCACCGCTATCTCGCTGGGCTCAACTCCTTCATCCTCAATCATTTCCGAAACACGCTGGACGACAAACTTAGCCTGCTCCAGCGCGTCCTGAGCGCGAACCACCGCCGGCTTGGCGTAGGTGAGCCGGGCGCCGCCGCCGCCGTCGTTATCGCTCGCCTCAAAGCCGGGCGGCAGCTCGATGGAGAAGGCGCTGCGCAGCTCCTTGGGAAACTGCTCCGTATTGGGCGCGATAGCCGCGTTGGCCAGATCCAGGATGGGCGGGGTGCTGCGGTAGTTGGTGGTGATCCGCACAACCTTCGCTCCCGCAAAGGTTTCGGGAAAATTCAGGATATTGCGGAAGTTGGCGCCGCGCCAGCTGTAAATGCTTTGCGCGTCATCGCCCACCACCATCAGCCGCCCGTGCTTCTGCGCCAGCACGCGGATGAGCTCCGCCTGCACGGTGTTGGTGTCCTGAAATTCGTCGACAAGGATGTGCTGGAATTTGCGCTGGTACCGCACGCGCAGCTCCGGGTGCTCCGCAAACAGGCGCAACGGCAGCTCCAGCAGATCATCGAAATCCACCGCGCCCGCCGCAAACTTGGCGGCGCGGTAGCGGGCCTGCGCGCGCTCCAGCAGCGGGGCGTGGGGGACGAGATAGTCGTGCCGCTCCTTCAGTATCTCCTTGATGGACAAGCGTTTATTAACAGCCAGGCTAAGCAGGTTGGCGGCCAGCGCGGGCTTGGGCAGCAGCTTCATTTTCTCCTTGGCCAGCGCGTTGGACAGGCCGCCCTTGTCCGCAAAATCCTTCTCCACCTCCTCCTTAAGCGCCGCGCCCAGCAGCTTGGTGGAGTCCTCGTCATCCAGCACGGCAATGTTTTTGGGGAAGCCGAGCGCCTGGCCGTGCATGCGCAGCAGTCGCAGGCCAAAGCTGTGGAACGTGCCGCCCCACAGCGCACCCGCGTCCAGGGGCAGAAGCGCGGTTACTCGTTCCAGCATCTCGCGCGCGGCTTTGTTCGTAAACGTCAGCAGCAGAATAGCATCCGGCCGCACCTGATTCTCGATCAGCCACGCCACGCGGTACGTCAGCGTCCGCGTTTTGCCGCTGCCCGCCCCGGCAATGACGAGCATTGGGCCGGGCTCGGACGTCACGGCCTCCAACTGCTCGTGGTTCAGCTCCGCCGCGTAGTTGATGGCGTACCTGGCGGGCGGGCGCAGCTCGATGGAGAACTCCTCCGGACCCGGCTCGCGAAACGGCCGCACGCCCAGCCCCGAGGGGCGCGGCGCTGATTCTTCGTCGCCGTCGTCCTCCACCATGCGCAACTTCCCGCCGGCCGGGGCAACCGGCGCGGTCGCTGGCACGGGGACGAGCTCGGGAAAAGCGGCCGTTTGCTCCCCGGCCGCGGAGTTTGACGCAGCCAGGCCGGTGGAAGCGGCACGACGCCGTGAGTGGGGTGATGCGGGCACGGGAGGGGAAGGGGAGGGTGTCGAGTAAGCAGGCAGAGGCGATCGAACGAGCGCCAACGTCACGCACACAAACGTATCAAACCACCCAGCAGACGCAATGCCGATGTTGCACAAAAGTACTGTGCTCTCGCCCTCCGCCCTACCCCGCCCGGCGCGCCGCCTTCATGGCCTGGTCCATCTCGCGCTTTTGGACGGCGCGCTTCAGGGTTTCGCGTTTGTCCTGGTGCTGTTTGCCAACGCCGATGCCCAGCAGCACTTTAATGCGACGGTTCTTCCAGTACATCTTTAGCGCAATGAGGGAGCGGCCGGCGATGGTGACGCTGCTGTGGAGTTTGCGGATCTCCTGGCGGTGCAGCAGCAGCTTGCGCTTGGTTTTGGGCGTGTGATCGTAAATGTTGGCAAACTCGTAGCTCTGGATGTCGCTGCCGTACAGCCACACCTCGTCGCCTTCAATGCGGGCAAACGCCTCGTTGAGATTGCCTTTGCCGGCGCGCAGGCTTTTGACCTCGCTGCCGCGCAGCACCAACCCGGCCTCGAGAGTATCGAGGATCGTATAGTCGTGATTGGCTTTGCGGTTGGTGACGACGTCACCGATGCCTGTCTTCCGTTGTTTGTTGGAGGCCATAGTGCATCCTACTGCAAAAGTGGGCTTGGCGCCACCGGTGTTGGGGCACGGCAGGGCCGCGATCCTTCAGAGGTGGCGCTGGGGGAGAGGGAGAATAGAGTGCGACGGACGTTTCTCCGCAGGAAGTGTGCCCGTTGCCCGGGCAGATGCGCTATAGCCGGCAGAAGAGGCTGGAACCTCGGGGCCAGGCCTAGGCCAGGCCGGTCTGCGAGCCGGGGCGCTCAAGGTCGGGCTCGATGGGCAGCGATTCGAACGTAAGTTTGCCGTCGGTGATTTCCTGCAAAGCGATGTCCATGAAGGTCATGCGCGGGTTGGTGTGGACCAGCGGGGCATAGCCCTGGCCCAGCTGCTTGACGCGCTTGGAGACGAGGTTGACGAGCGTCTGCGGGGTGCCAATCTTTTTAAGGGCATCCTGGACAAGAATATTCTTCATGGACTTAAGGGAAAAAGGTAGAGAACCGCGCGCGCGTCGTGTGTGTGTTGCGTAGGTTGCGGTAGCCGAGGGATGTGCCTGCTCGCGCGAGCTAATCAGAATGCGGGAAACGGGCGGAAAACGCAAGCCTTTTTTGTGCCAACATTGCGTTTTCCTCGCAATTGGCTGAGAATCAGGAAACTGGAGACTGTCGACATTCGAGCTTTTCTGTCTCGCAGTCCTGGCGATCTTCCCACAAATCCTCCGTGCCCTCACCTCTCCCTTCCGCGCAACCCGTGGTCTAAACTTTCCCCGCAGCCAGTGGCAGATGGTTTAACCACCGATTACAAGGATCTCACGGAAGCTCGGTGGAGCAAAAAGGCAGGGGAAACTGTTGCACCCGTTTGCTTCACCCGCCTTATCTGTGCTACCTTGTGTACAACAACAATCCCTATGGGCGAGCTTAAATACAACACCAACCCGGATTTTGCCGGGCTGGACGTGATGAAAGCCAAACAGGCGGAGACGTGCGCCGCCTTTCAGCGATGGGCCGCGGCCGGCCAGTGGAAGGAATTCCACTCGCACCACTACGACTGGTGGATGTTCCCCATCCCCCGCCCCAGCCAGCACGGGACCCGCTACACCGTGTACAGCGGCGACATCGCCCGGCTGAAGCAGGACGCCGGCTATATGGCCAGCTACCGGCTGGGGCACGAGCTGCTGGCCCGCGCCTGGGGCTGGTGCCTGGTCAGCGCGGAGTTTATCCCGCCCGACATCACGGGCCCCGGGCAGCGGTGGAGCGACTGGCCCATCCGCCTGAGCAAAGCCGCCCACTCCGCCCGGGAATTCGGTGAGAAGGAAATCCTGCGCTCGCACTGCATCCACGCCGCGCATCTCATCGGCCGCGGCGAGTACTTCTGGTTCAACGACTTCGACGTGGCCAAGTGGTTTCGCGAGAACGCCCCGGAGGATGTGCGCATCCCCGCGCCGGCATAGGCCGTCCGGCGCTGCGATTCTGCCATTGCACACGCGGCGGGAATCGGCCAAGTTACCAGCAATGAAGCTTTTCTCTTCACCGCAACGCCTTCCGGGTACGGCCGAGTGGCTTCGGAGCATGGCAATTGCGCTTGTTGCCGTGGCGCTGATGCTGGCGGCGGCGATGCCGGCCAGGGCGGATATCCAGCGTCGCGCCGTTTTGCAGTGGGCCGATGGCAACAAGTGGTCGGACCCGATCCCCCGGCAGGTCACCTTCTTTAAAGGCGCGGAGATCAAGAAGATCAACCCCAAGCTGGCGGAACTGCCAGACGACAAAGTCTACGCCTTTGCGGACCTGGGCCAGCAAAAGGTGCTGCTGCAACTGGACGCCGACAAGGTAAAAAGCCCCGCCGACCGCGGCTTTACGGCCGAGGATTTTCGCGCCATTTTCGAGGAGAAATCCTTCCTCATGGGCCCCGATGTGCTGAGCCTGGACAAACGCACCTGGCTCATCACCGCCCGCAAAGGCAAGGATTGGGTGGACCAGTTCGAGAATCGCAACAACAAGTAGGCGTGGGGGGTGGGGAAAGCGGCTGCGGCGGAGGAGGATGCCGTCCCTGCGCCGCTACGCCGCATCGTCCGGAAAGGGCGAGGCGGAGCGCTGGGGCCGAGGCGTGCCGGGCTGAGTTTCGGGGGGCGCGGGCTCCAGGTAAATATCGAGCGTGTCCTCGCCGGCGCCGGCGGGCGCTGGCACCACTTCAATGTGGAGGCGGGCCGCCGGGATGGTGGCCTCCGTGGCGGTAAGGCACTGCAACAGCGCCGTGCCGCGATCCCGGGCGAGGGCATCCGCGGAGCTGTGCTTGAGGACCAGCCGGACGCGGTGCGCGGCCAGGAATGGGGCCGTCTCCCGGGCCACACGGCCAAGCAGCGTGCGCCCCTGGGCCGTCAGGCGGGATTCGCCCTCGGCAAACAAGGCGGGCGCCTGCACGTGCAGCCCGGCTTTGTCGGCGGGCGAAAGGACGACCTGGGGCTCCTCCACCAGAGGGGACAACGCCGCGCGGATGCGATCGAGCTCCTGCGGATCGATAGCCGCCACCGGACCTGATGGAGTAGCAGAAATCTCTGGAGCAGAAGAGTTTGCCGATTCAGGCGAGCCGGATGAACCAGCCGAACCAGCCGAGGCTGGGGAAGCTGCGGGGGGCGCGGCGCTATCCGTGCTCTCTCCCGGGGCCGGGGTTGGCGCCGTGTCGCTGACGGCCGCCTTTTGGCGGGCCAGCATGTCGCGCTCCATCTTGCGGATGTGCTCGTCTTCGTCGGTGTGCAGGGTTTCGGGGGCGGGCGCGGGCAAAGCGGCTGTTGCGGTATCAGTGGTGCCGGCATGTCCTGTCGCGGCAGGGGTCTGGCCCGGCGCCGGTGAGCCTCGGCCGGATGCAAGTTCTTCCACCGCAGCTTTGTGCGCGGCAACATCCGTAAAGCCGGCCTGCTCCTGCAGCACGCGGAGCTGGTCCTGATAACTGCGGGCCCGGGCCTCATTCAGGCGGTTTTGCCAGTAGTAATAGGAGGCCAGCGTGGCAAAAAGCAGCGACAGGCTGCTGAAAAACAGGACAAGCCCCTGGCTGGGCGTCATGTAGCGCCGGGCCGCACGCCATGCTCTGGCAAGGGGCTCCGGCAACGCGCTGCGGGTGGCGCCAGAGGCGGAGGGGGTGGGCGAGCCTTCGGCTCCGTACGGCCCGGCACTCTCGTACCTGTCCGCATCGCCCCCATCGTCGCCGCTGCGCCGCGCGCTGACCTCTCCGGCGCGGATGGCCGCCAGGCGAAGCTCGCGCGCCCAGTCATCCGCCGTGGCCTCCTGCGGAGTCAGAGGGCGCGGGTCGCTGGGCTCCTCTGCCGACGCATCTTCCTCAGGCTCGGGCGCGGCACCTTGTGGATCGCCCCCGACGTGCGGCTGCGGCTGCGGCTGCGGCTGGGGCGCCGAGGCCGGGCGTGACGAAGCGCGTGCACTACCCCGGCGCGGGGTGTGCGGCAGGGAGGGAAGTCGACCCGAAAGGGGGGATCTCATAAAAGGAGCCGGCTGGATTGAGTGTGGCCTGCCGGTAATAACTTAAGAAACTTTAGACACTTAAGGCACCTATGCCGCAAGGGGCAGCGCCCCGTTCGCCGGAGAGAGAGCGAGCGAGATCGAAGCCTTTCGACCGCTCACTCTCCGGCATTGGGCGCCATGCCATGGGCCACGGCAACGGGCGGTTGCGTCAGCGCACTTCCACGTTGCTCTTGGGCTTTTGGCCAAACAGGAAGTACCAGGCCGCACCCGCGCCGCCCAGGCCGCCGGCGCCAAGCAGAAACCACAGCCACGGGAAGCTGCTCTTGGGCGCCTCCGGCTTCGGGGCCTCGGCCACGTGCACGGTTTTGGCGTAGGTTTTGATGACCTCGGACGCGGTGTTTTCGCTTTCGGACACCTTCTTCAGGTCGATGCGGATATCCAGCGGGCCGGGCTTGAGCGGCTTGACCTGCCAGCGCCACTCGGGCGGGTAGCTCTCCAGCAGCTCCTGCTTCGGCGGCTTGTCGCGCAGCACCTGATAGTCGGGCGAGTCGGGGATCTCGGCCATGACAGTACGGGTCGCGTCCAGGCCATCAATCTGCGGCGTCGAGCCGCTGGAGCCCAGGTCGGAGCCCATGCTGTCCTTGTTCAGGCGCAGCACAACCTCAAAGGTCTGGCCTTCGGTAGCCTGCGAGGGCACGTCGGCGTTGCCGGCAAACTTCAGGCCTTCGGCCAGCGGCGGGGGCTCCTGCAGTGGCGGCATGTTGGTGGCGGGCGTCGGCGGAATCGGCTGGACGACAGGGCCAACGGGATCGGGCTTGGGCGGCTTTACCGGCGCGGCCTCATAGCCGGCGGATGGCCGAGGGCCGCCGCTGGTGCGCACCGGCCGGCTTTTCGGCCGCGAGGGCGTCGAGACGGACGCGATGCTGGAATCGGTGCCCGTGCTGCGCGTAGGCGGCTTGCGGCGAACGCGGGGGCGCGGCTTATAGCCACTGCCGCTGCTGGGCGTACTGGCCGCCACCTTCTCCGTCGTCGACGTGGAAGGCGTGTAGTCCGGCACCGAGGGCGGGCGGGACACCTGCGGGCGCACGGGCGCCGGCGCCGGGCGCACACTGGAGGCCCACTGCGTGGTTTGCACAGGGCGCTGCGTGGGGCGGGACAGATTGTGCTTGGAGTACGAGCTGGTAACCATGCGCGTGGGCTCCGGCGGCGGCGGCACGGGCGAAGGCGGCCCAACCTCCGGGAAGTTGCCGGACGGCGCGGGCTCCACCAGCGGCTGCTCCGTCAGCGGCGCGCGCACGCTGGGGTCCGCACGGGTAACCCTGGTGCTGGACGGCGCCGGCGCCGGCGCGGGCGGCGGCGGCACGTAGGCCGTCGTGCCCGTGGGGCGGATGGCCGAGTACTGCGAAGGCGTGGGCGGCGGGTTGGCCGGCGGCGTCACCGGCTGCATGCTGCGGTTGGCGGGCAGCGGCGGCAGGCTCTTGTTGTACTCGCGCCGGGAGGTGGACGTGGTGGTGGTAGGGGCGCGCGGCACCTCCGGGGCCTCCGGCACAGCCACGGCGGTGGGCGTGGTGCCGCTGGCCAGGCTGGGCGCGGGACCCACCTTGGTGGATTGCGAAGCGGTTGCCGTGGGGCGCGTGGTGGTTGTCGGGCGGGTCGTCGCCGTGCTGCGGCCGGCGCCGGGGCCGGAGGAAATGCCGGGCGCGGGCGCGGGGTAATCCGCCAGCGCCGTGGTGCTGGGCGAAGGTGCCGAAACGGGCCTCAGCTCGCCGGTATCGGGATCATACGCCAGATGCTGCGGGGCGCGACCGCCCGCGCCGCCGGGGCCGGTAGCCGCCACGCTGGGGCCGGAGCCCGTGCCGGTGGCCTGCTGAGAGGGACCGCGTCCGCCCGGGCCGCAACCGGAGAGCAGCAGCATAGCCACAATTACCGCCGTAGCCGCACCAAGACTGGAGCGGGAGGCGCGCCAGAGCGCGACATCGACAGGGCGTGATGCGAAAGGGGCGGGCGCGGGTGCGGGTGCTTTAGGCACGGGAAGTCTCCTGGGTTACCGTTATCCGGCCATCAACGCGGGTGGTTGCGGGCAGCGAGGGTAAAGGGGGCATGGTCGGCATGCTGCTCATAGGGGAGGGAGATGGCGGTTGTGGAGGTCGGGCGGGGAGCAAAGCGTCTTGTGATTCGGATGTATAGCAGGGTGGCAAAAAAAGAGAGCGGCCGGTTGCCCGGTTATCGCACTAATAAAGAACAGGACGGGCGCGCCGCCCCCCGGCCGTGAAGCCGAAGACCAACGCGCACCGTGATCGCCATGGACAGGAAAAGCGGGCGGACGAAAAGTTCAGCGCCCCGGGTTGGCCTTGGCGTAATCCGCCACAGCCTGGAGAACTTCTTCCGCCTGCTTGGAGGGCACCTCCTTAAGGTTGCGCCACACCACCTTGCCGTCCTTGATCAGGAAAGATTGCCGCGCGGCGATGCCGTTGGTAGCCGGCACGCCGAAAGCCTGCACCACCTTCTGGCTAAAATCCGCCAACAGGGTGAAGGGGAGCTGGTACTTGTCGCGAAAGGCCTTCTGCGCCTCGGGCTTGTCGGTGCTGACACCGATGACGACAATGCCCTTGCTTTGCAGCTGGGTAAACGCATCGCGCAGCGTGCAGGCCTGCGTCTTGCAGCCGGGCGTATCGGCCTTGGGGTAAAAATAGACCAGCGTAAAGCCGGGGCCGTAAAGTTTGGCAAGATCAACTTCCTTGCCGTCGTGATCCACCGATGAGACCTGCGGCGCCGGATCGCCCTCTTTCAGAGGCTCGCCGGCATTGGCGGAGGCAAGGTTGGGAAGGATGCTCATAATACTGATAATGGCTGCGGCAGCAGTGTAGAGAACGGAACGCAAGGTTGAGGAAAGCATGACGATGCGCCAAAAGGCAAGTGAAGTTCGACCCGTAATGGATTTTCAGGGGATGTTGCCGAAGTGCCGGAGTGTGTTGCGAGGCGGAAGTGTGCCGCTGCCAGCCCGGCGTTCCATCGCAAACCGCCCTGCCACCGCCCGCGATGCCGCACAAAAAAAGTGCGAAAAAGGGCGCAAAGCGAGGTAAGTCATGGATAGGTAACCGGTTATCAGTGAGCGCACTCTAGTTGCTTTTAATCAAATGTGCAACAAAACTCGAAGGGCTTGATAAATTCGCAAATTGTGCCTCAAACCTTCCTTATCGTGCTGCGCACAAACGCGTTGCGTCAAATGGACAGTTCGCAATGGACAAGGGGGGTTCGAAAGATTTTTTTGCAAATTCTCACGCGCCAATCGTCTGCTCGCGGATCGGAATTCCCGGCCCGGGGCGCGGCCACACTGCCGGGATTCCGCCCCGCATGCACGAATTTTCCGCGCCCGTTACCAGATTTTTGGCACAGCGCGGAGTGATGGGGAGAGACTGAGGGCTACGCGCGCGCCGCTGCTTTCGGCAATGCACCCTCGTTCGTACGTACATTACCGCTAAGGTAGGTCATACCATTCCACGGCTTTGGCTTCAGGGCCTGAATCTCCGGAACTACCCACGAGTTGGCGCGCTGGCTTGCCATGCTGAGCAACAGAATGGCGGTGTTTCCCTTATACTCATGAATCTGCTTGT
Organism: Verrucomicrobia bacterium LW23; assembly: GCA_003054695.1. Classification (GTDB taxonomy): domain Bacteria; phylum Verrucomicrobiota; class Verrucomicrobiia; order Methylacidiphilales; family UBA1321; genus LW23. The sequence continues at coordinate 707,327 of QAZA01000045.1, read as the reverse complement.
ACGGCCACGTCTCCGGCTTTTTAAAGTAGGGAATGAGGAACTGCATGGCGGCGCCGAGCTTTTCGGACGTCATATCATCATCGTGCCATACGTCTATATCCACATGCCGCGCCATCTCTACAATGCATATAAAACCCAGGAGGTTGTACGTGGAGTAGGAGAGACCGAGCGTGCGAGCGAGTTCGTGCGGCTGGCTGCCATCCTTACGGATTTGATCGTGTATCCGCCTGATCGCGGAGTTTTTGATGGTCGCTTTGGCAACATCCTTTTTGCCTGCATACAAAGCAAACGCAATAACCTGGGCATCATACCATGTCCCGTGGTTATTATGCTCTTTACTCTCTGCGATTCCATTCTCGCTGGTTTGCAGCCAGTGGAGGTAGCGATCTACCCACTTTTGCAGGCCCGTGCGGTCTTCCGGCGTCCATGCATTATCCGGCAGGTAGCTTATCGCATCCAGCATAAATACAAGCATGGTCGTATCGATAATACCTATGCCTCTTCCTTTGCATAATCCGGGGATGCCCTGGGCGTACTCCAGGTGGGGATTCATCTGCGTTTGCGGATTCAGGAACCAGGCGCGCACCTGCTGCGCCGCTTTGGCGCCAAAGCGCTGGGCAGCAACGGGTTCCGGCGACGCAAACGCTTGGGCGGCCAGGGCGATGACGGTCTGCACCATCGTCTCCATCCGCGGCCGGTCCGTCTCGTGAAACTCCGGGTTCACCTCCCCGTCGCGGCGAATATAGGGCAGGCCGTCCGGCTTCGCGGGGTCCGGCCACCAGTAGGGGCCGACGCTGAAGTAGTCGTGCGGATCAGGGCTGGGGCTCTGTCGTCCCGGCGGGCGGTCGAGGATGGTGACGGCGGGCTGCCCAAGAAGCGGCTCGGCAATCGCGCGGAGCTCGGCTGCGGCGCCCGGGTTGGCGGCTATTTTCTGGCGAAAAACGTTCCAGGCATCACGGGTGGTAAACAGGTGCATAGGAAATAGCGAAAGCAGCGGCGAGGCTGCAACGATTGCCATCATGACACCTTTGGCGCGGATTGCGAGACGAATTTCTTACACAAAAGATTGCCTCTTCGGTGTATCCTCTTCAGCCCTAGCCTTTTGCGGCGCGTTCTCCATCGCTGCCGCCAGAGGCGGGCGGTACCGCGGCGCGAAGCGGCTCCAGCTGCGCAAGTTCCGTGGAGAAAGGATCTTCCAGCAATATTTGCCGGCCTTCGCCCACGTAAATCAGGTCCCAGTCCAGCATGTAAGGCAGCTTTTTCTCCGCGATCACATGCATGGCCTCGCTGCGTACGGCGGCACGGGTGTCGGGCGGGGGAAGCATCGTGTAGTCGCGCGCGGAGGCGGCGCCGTCCCCGGCGGGCGCAAGATCCTTGAGCCCAAGGCTTTGCATGGCGTAGCCTTCAAACTCAGCAATCAGCGATCGCTCGACATTAAGCTGGTGGTACTCCAGGTCCAGGCTTTCGATCCACGGGTCGCGCCACGACTTTCCCTCCGCCTCAATGAATGAGCTGAGCAGGAAGCGCTTGGTAATCCAGTCCAGCTTGCCGATCAGCGCCGCGCCGTCGCCGGGTGTGTGCAGCTCGGCGCGCAGGTGCAGCAGAGCGCTCTCCCAGGCGTCGATCGTCCAGCGCGCGTCGGCGTCCAGATCGATGGCGCCGCTGCGCGCGGCGGTAAGGAATGCCTCCTGCACGTCCAGCGCGCTGATCTCCTCGCCGTCCGTCAGCTCCACGGTCCACGGGCCGTCCGGGTGATGCGAGAGCTGGCGCATGGAACGGACAGGATCGACCAGCGAGATCTTTGGAAGTGCATCGGCCTCAAGGAGATCCAGCACCAGCGCAGAGGTGCCGACTTTAAGGGCGTTGGCGTAGGGCAGCACGTTGCTGTCGCCCAGCAGCAGGTGCAGGCGGCGAAAGCGGCGGTAGTCGGCAAGCGGCTCGTCGCGTGCGTTGATGAGAGCGCGGTTGAACTGCACCCACTCATAGATATCCGTCTGGATAAAATCCGCGCGCTGGGAGATCTGGTACAGAGCCTGGTCGGCGGGCTCCTGCTTGCCGTAGCGGCGCGGCGCCAGGGTTACGCCCACGCGGCCGGCGCCGACGAGCAGAATGCGCGTGGAGAGGAACGCGAGCAGCGTATCGACATTGCGCTGGTGCAGGGGGGCGTCGCGTTGCAGCAGGTAGTTCTCGTGGCAGCCGAACGTGGCGCTTGTGTAGTGGTCGATGTTGTTCTTGATGAAGCTGACCTTGTGGGCCAGGCCCAGCTCGTGCAGGGCCAGCTGCAGCAGCTCCTCGCCGGCGCGGTCGTAGGCCACCACGTCGGCCAGGCTCAGGCACTCGGGGGTGCAGTATTCCACATGGCCCATATCCAGGTACAGGCGGCCGCCGTTGTAGAGGAAGCCGCCGTTGCCGGCCGGTTCGTCGTAGTCGCGGTCGTGCAGGTCAATCAGGCCAACGTGGTGCTTTTTGAACAGGTGCTCCTTGACACGGACGGGCACCGTGGGCAGCCCAAAGGAGTCAGGCACCAGACATCCGTACTCGGTCTCCAGGCCGGCCAGGCGCTTCATGCGATGGCGAGCTCCTGCAGGGTGGCGGGGCGGAAGGTGACGGCGGCGCCGGGGCGCAGGAGGGTGCGATCCAGCAGGGCGGCCTCGAGCGAGCCGTGGCTCTCGGACAACACAAGTCGCTTAAGCTCAGCAACATCCGAAGGGACGGACGCCCATATCTCCGCGGCGGAATCCCCACGGCCATGGCCGGGCGAGAGCGCGAAGCCGAGAATGCGCAGGGCCCGGCCGGCAAGCTCGGGGAGCGTCGTGGCGGGGCCCTCGGGAAAGCGCGGGGCGGGGGGATGCGCGGCGTCCGCGGTGTGCGCGGCGGGGTGGGCGCACAGTTTCTCCCAGGCGGCCTGCTTCTGCTTGTCGCCCACAACGAGGCAGCCGCGGGCGGCGTCCGGGCCGGCGGCGGTGCGCCAGGTGCCGTCGTAGTCCAGGATCCAGATGTTGTCTGCGGCGGCTGATGTATCTGCCTGCAGCTCAGCCAGTAAGCCACGAAAGAGGAGCGGCGCGGCAAGGATCTGCTCAAACGCATTCTTAAGCGCCGGCCCCAGCGAGTAGTTGACGAGGCGGCGCGCGGTGACATCGTGCGGGGAGCGCGTAAAGCCTTCCACATGAGCGGCATCAATGGCAGCCTGTCGCACCCGCTCCAGATCCGCCGGGTGGCCCAGGCAGCCAAGGGCCAGCCGGTCGTAAATCTCAAAGATTTTGGGCGTGGACGCGCGCGGGCCAATGAGGAGGATGCCGGGGGTGCCGGCAATAACGACCATGGGCAGGCCGCCGGCAATGCGATCTTCAATGTACTCGCGCCGATTTTGCACGGCCTCCAGCCAGCGGTAAGGTTCGTCAATCATAGCACAGGATCATAGGGACAAGGCACGTCGAGCTCGTAACCAAAAGGAAGCATATCTCTGTTAGCGACAAGATGATAGAAGAACTCCACGGTTTTCATCGGGATATGCTCCATCAGGTCCAGAAAGTCCGTATCTTCCCCGCAACACAGACGCCATCTGTCCGCCGGGCCGGTGGTAATCCAGAAGATATACTGGTGGTTTTCGGTAAGGGCGAAGGGAAGCAGCCCCCCTTTGTGGGGAAAGTAGCACGTATCGACGGCCAGATCGGAAAAATCAGCCCCCATTTCCTCGCCAAGCTGGGTGACCTTTTTGAGTTCGGCCAACATGTTGCAGCCTTCGCATAACGCAAACGGGCTAAACACGTTAAGAACGCTGCTGACACTCCCGGCGCCGTAGGTTTCGATAAATAGTTTGTAGTCGTGGGGGAGATCGAAGCCGAGGCGACGCCAATCCGAGGGGGATGGCTTGCTGGCGAGGGAAGGCGGAGGGGTGAGAACGCGTTTCAGGTCGTCGAGGGTGATACGGCTGCCGGGCGGCTTTATCTCCATAGTTATCCCTTTTGTATATCTGCGCGGTGCCGCGATGCCGAGGTGTGCCCGGCACATCACCTGGCGCCGCACTCTAAATCCCCGGCAAAACCTCGCGCATCTCCTCTACGGAGACATCGCGCGTGCCGCCAGGGGCGGTAAGCACCTTCACCTGGGGGTAGATGTGGGTGCGGCGGTCGATGCCACCCGTGGCGGTATCGGTTTCGGCGGCGACTTCGAGAAGCTGTAGGGCCAGGGCGATCGCTTCGCGTTCGTCGCGCTCGCGCGCCAGTTTGCCGCTCCAGCGGTTGATGTAGTTGAGCACGCTGCGCGCCGCGGGGGAGCCGCTGCCGCTCATGGCGTGGTCCACGGCCAGAAACTGCGCGCCCAGCGCATCGTAAAAATAAAGCGTGGGCGGGATGGCGGCGCCCGCACCGAGGGCCGCGTCCAGGCCGGGCCGGTGCTGCGCGGCCAGGATGGGCACGACCATGCCGACACCCTGCAGCGTCATCGCCAGATTCTCGCGGATAAGCCGGCCGAGGGCGCGCACTTTCGCCTCCAGGCTAAGCGGCTGCAGCTGGCTGCGCCGGTAGTACTGGAAACTGTGGGCAAGGGTGCGCGCCATCTCAAAGGCCGTGGCCGGGGTGCCGGCGATGGCCATCACCGTATCGGCGTCAATCTCGATGACTTTGTCCGCGCGGTCATACATAATAGTATGGCCGGCCGTGGCGCGGCGGTCGCCGGCAATCACCACGCCATCGCGAAAGTGAAAGCTGATGACAGTTGTCGCCTCGGCGCTGAGCGAGGGCGAATGCCCGATCGTCACGGCGCCGGGCGCACCACCCGCGCGGGAGAGCGCGGCGGCGTCTGGAAACGGCGAGGTGCCGGTGCGGCGCAGCAGATCAAAAAAATCGCCGGAGAAGGAGGACGCGGGGCCGCTCGCCACAGGCGCGGCGAGGGCGGGGAGGTGGGGCGTCATCATTCGCCCGTGCGTTGCCGGTAGCGTTTGGCCTGGTCGGGATCTACCTTGCGCATCTTTTTGAGCAGGTCGCTCACATCGGGACGTTCACTTTTCGGCGCTGACGGCCCTCCTCCGCCGGGGCCGGACTCGGGCGGAAGTGTCTGCGGGCGTGGCTTTTGCAGTTGGTCGGGCATGAGAATCAGATCGTTGAAGGGTTTGGGACTATCCAACTCTACCTCTCTCCACCAAAGTACGGGAAAAGCGGCGCACCGCAATGAGCCGAGGCGCTTTTTTTGCTAAAAAATCAACAAGGCAAAGGCAGACTTCCCGCAGGGATGATAGTGCAGACCTTCAGGCAAGCGAAATCCGTACCAATCTACACAAGTACTTCTCGTTTTGCCATTCCGCTTCCCGGCGAAGTGCGGATCAGCCTTATGCAGCCGAATAACCTTGCACAAAAAAATCCCCCTTTTGCGGAGCCCTTCCGCAAAAAGGGGGATGCTTTTGGAGAGGGATATCGTGCCTGGTTCCGCCAGCCTGGCTCATGAACCAGCCCGCGCGCGCAAGCTGCACGCGCAGAGGGAGTTGGCGAAGTGTCGGAACCAGGCCGCCGTCGGCTAGCGATAGACTTTTTTCGTCTTGCTCCCTTCCACACGGGTGCGGGGGCCTGACCAGGATATGCCTTCGTAGTTGCTGCGGAAGGACTCGCTGATGTTGCGTGGGGCGTCGCCCTTTCCGTTCTGGATGCTGGTGGGCGACGACGATTTGTCCGCACATTTGTTGGCGGAGCACGACGATGAAGAGCAGGTGTCACTCATGGGGTTTATCTCCTTAACGTATCGGCAGAAAGAGAGGAACGTTGGGTGAGATGGGGAATTCGCGTAAAAGAGCGGCAGGCAATGTACCAGCGGCGCAACAGATTTCAAGCGCAGAATGCAAAATCGCAGTCCCGCACGCATCCCCTTGGCGCTCAACGGGTAACAGCAAACCCGATGCGGCTCGCCAGCCACACAATTCCCGGCAGCCGGTCCGAAGGGCCGAGGAGAACCGAAGTCAGGCAACAGGCCCGGGATTCCAGGCGCGGTGCAGATGAATAAGATTCATATAACTGACCATCAGCACCTTACGTAAGTTAATGCATTCATTTCTGGCCAATGTCACAGCGATACGCTATTCATTCGTATCGCTATGAGCTCTCGTCTTGCACTCATTATTGCCGGTGGGGTGACATTTGTCGCCATGTGCATCGGCGCCTGCCTCTTTTTCCTCACCGGCGCCCTCGTCGATACGGCCACCGTCAAGGCGATGGACAACCCCGAAACATGGGAAAAAACCACCAGCGACGCCAAAACCGCCGCCGAAGGGGCGCCGACCGATCTTACCAAACAGCGCACACTCCTTTACGTTTACCTCAAAAGCGCCCGCCCGGAGGCCGCCTTCCTTGTCTTTAACGAGCACATCAAGCAGCCCAGCCCCAAGCTTTTTGACATGCTGGATACCGATAAAGATCCGCAGGTTCGCTCCCAGGCACTGCTCCTTTATGATTACATCCAGACCACTGAAGGCATTGACCCGCAGATAGTTACAGACATTACTGCGCGCATTCTCAAGGGTGCTTCGGACCCGGAGGAGAGCGTGAAGCAAAGCGCGGTAAAAGCCCTGCAGCGCACCAACTCCGAGGACCCGGCGATTGACAAGGCGCTGACGAGCATTGTGACAGGAAGTAAAGAATATCTCACCCGCTTCTACGGCACCAACGCGCTGGCCGCGCGCCTGGACCTGGCGAAATCGAAGCCCGCCGACGAGCGACGCGCGCGGTCGCTGGCCATTATGGAACCGCTGGTTCCGGTGATTGATGATAGCGATCAAATGATAGCCAAAGAGGCGGGACAGCTTGTCGTCCGTATCGCCCGCGAGCAAGGCCCGGCCAGCCGCGATATCCTGGTAAAGGCCGCGCAAAACTGGCGCACGGTGTCCGGTAAAGTGGGCATGAAAGAGCTCTTCATGCAAATTGAAGGCGGCGACTCCGACGCGTATAAGGCCCTGGAGCCCACACTGTTGCAACTTCTGGACAGCAAGGGGGCCGACGACCGCCGCTTTACGCTGGGCATCTACAGCCTGATGAACCAGCCCAAGCTGCCCAAGATGGCCGCCATCTTCAAGCCGGCGCTGGACAAGGCGTACCCCACCGTCAAGCCACTGCTTGGCTCCGCCTCCGCCGAAGACCGCGCATTTGCACTGCAAATCCTTGCCGCTGTAAGGCGTACGCAGTTCGCGCCGGAAGCCCTGCCCTTCCTGGACGATACCGACCCCCTGGTGCGCTGGGCTGCTGTACAAGCGGTCGCCAGTTGCAAGCTTGCGGACAGCGTACCACGCCTGCGCAAAATGGCCGCGGACACCACTGAGGAAGAGCAAGTGCGCGAGACCGCCGGCCGAGCCGTAGCGTTTCTGACCGAATCCGACAAGCCGCAGGGCGATGGCTCCGCGGCAACTCCCTCCAGCCCAGGAACTTCCGGCAAGAGCTCGGGCGCCGCGGCGACGCCTGCCAAGACGTCCACGCAAAAGAAGAAGCAGAGCCGCTAGCGGGGCGCGGCAGCCCTGCCCGTCAGGATAACGTTACAAACTGCGGCCTTTTCTGCACCGCGAGTTTGGCGTAGAGTGGCGGTTTTATGAGTTCCAGCACTCCTTCGGCGACAGGCACAACTTCTTCTGACGCAAAAGCTTCCGCGCAGCCGGCGATGTGGGGCGGCCGCTTTACGGCCCAGGCTGCGCCGCGGCTGCTGCGCTTCAGCGAGTCGATCTCCTTCGACTGGCGCCTGTTCGCGCACGATATCCGCGGCAGCATTGCGCACGCCACCATGCTGCGCAAAATCGGTGTGCTTACGGACGAGGAACTCGCGTCCATCAAGGCCGGGCTGGAGGAGATTCGCGGCGAGATTGAGCGCGGGGAGTTTACGTGGTCGCTGGAGCGCGAAGATGTTCATATGAACATTGAGGCCATCCTGACTTCGAGGACACCGGCCGGCGCCAAACTGCATACGGGTCGCAGCCGCAATGATCAGGTGGCCACCGACGTCCGGCTGTGGCTCAAGGACCAGATCGACACGAATATCGGGGCCATTCGCGCCCTGCAATCCAGCCTTGTGGACTGGGCGGCGCGCGATTTCGACGTGGTTATCCCCGGCTACACGCATTTGCAACGTGCTCAGCCTGTGCTGCTTGCGCATCACCTGCTCGCCTATGCGGAGATGTTGGAGCGCGACGCGGGCCGCCTGGCCGATTGCCGCGTGCGGACAGATGTGCTGCCGCTGGGCTCCGGCGCTATCGCAGGCTCCACGCTGCCGCTCGATCGCGCGTATGTGGCTCAGCTTCTGGGCTTTGCGAAGGTGAGTGCGAACTCGATGGACTCGGTGAGCGATCGCGATTTTATCGTGGAGTACTGCTCGGCGGCGGCGCTGATTGCCGTGCATCTGTCGCGCCTGGCGGAGGATCTGATCCTCTGGTCGAGCGCGGAGTTCGGCTTTGTTCGCATTGGCGATGCCTACACGACGGGCAGCAGCCTGATGCCGCAGAAAAAGAACCCCGACGTAGCCGAACTGACGCGCGGCAAATCGGGCCGCGTTATCGGTAACCTTATGGCGCTGTTGACGTTGCTGAAGGGTCTGCCGATGACTTACAACCGCGACCTGCAGGAGGACAAGGAGCGCCTTTTTGACACAGCCGACACGCTGCAGGCGTGCCTGGAGATTAACGCCGACATGCTGCGCGACGTGGCCGTGCACCGCAAGGCGTGCGCCGGCGCCGCGGCGGACCCGCTGCTGCTGGCCACCGACCTGGCGGACTGGCTGGTAACGCGCGGCATGCCGTTCCGCGAGGCGCACCACGCCGTGGGCAAGGCCGTGGCGCGCGCCGAGGAGCTGCGCATCCCGATCTCCGAGCTGCCGATTGCAGAGCTGAAAGCGATCTCGCCCGTGTACGACGAGACTGCGCTTGATGTCTTCTCGATCAGCCGCGCGCTGGACGGCCGCACGACGATGGGCGCGCCGAATCCGCAAAGCGTTAAGGCTGAGCTGGATGCATGGAAGGCGCGGCTGGGCGCCACCGAGTAGCGCCGCTATCTCGCCCTGCGTGATGTGCGGCGGATGACGCAGTATCCGCCCGTCGCCGCTACTTCCCCGGCATCGCCCCCAGGCCCTCCAGCACTTTCGCGGCGGCTGCCGCCTGGGGGACGTCGTGAACGCGCCAGAGAGCGGCGCCTTGCAGGGCGGCGTAGGCGTGGACGAGGTGGCTGGTGGCCGGGGCGTGCTCCTCGCCGCCCAGCTTTTTGACGAAGGATTTGCGGGAGGCGGCGGCGAGCACGGGGCGCCCCATGGCGGCCAGGGCATGAAAGGAGCGCAGTAGTAAGATGTTGTGCTCGAAGGTTTTGCCGAAGCCCAGCCCGGGATCGAGGACGATGCGTTCGGCGTCGATGCCCGCGCGCTGCGCTTCGGCCATCCGCAGGCGCAGGTAGTCGGCTACTTCGGTGGCGACGTCGGTGTAGGCGGGTGCGTCCTGCATGGTGGCGGGGCGGCCCTGGCAGTGCATAAGGATGTAGCCGGCGCGGGCGCGGGCGACGACGGGCCACATCTCGGGGTCCCACTCGCCGGCGCTGACGTCGTTGACGATCTCGGCGCCGGCGGCCAGGGCGCGGCGGGCCACTTCGGCCTTGCTGGTATCCACGGAGATGGGCACGCGCAGGCGGCCGCGCAGGGCCTCCAGCACGGGGCCGATGCGCCCCCATTCCACCTCGGCGCTCACGGGGCCGGCTTTGGGGCGGGTGCTTTCGCCGCCGATGTCGATGATGTCGGCGCCTTCGGCTTCCATCTCCAGCGCACGGTGCACACCGCAGTTCGGGTCCGTATACAGGCCGCCGTCGGAGAAGGAATCGGGCGTTACGTTAAGGATGCCGAGGATCAGCGGCCGCTCGCCCCACTCCAGCGTGCGGCGGGATGTTTGCCATCGATGCGTTGTCATGCCGCCAGTAAGGTACACCGGGGCGGGGGTAATGTCTCGGGGGATATTGCCAAGGCACTTGAATGTCTTTCGTTACGAGGACAGATCGTATCGCCGAATGTCCTTAAACTTTTTGAAATCGCGGTCAAAAGAGGCAATTGACACCTTATCATATGCAGCGCAGGCAGCCAGATAGGCATCTGCGAAGGAAACGTTGGTGGTCTCCAGGCGTTCCAGGGCCGCAAATACCTGGGCGGATTCTCGTACTCTGACTCCACGCTGTTGTAGCAGGTGGAAGAGCATATCAGCCACGGAAGCGCGCTCTTTTTTATAGAAAGACACAAGCGTATAAAACACTTCCGCGACGATGACGGGTGTTATCTCCAACTGCACTTCTCCTGCGTCGGCCCGCGAGAAAAGTTTCGTAGCAGCTTCAACCTGGGCAATGGGCTCACCCAATAGAAGGCACAGGAGAATATTGGCATCCAGCAGGCAGATTGCAGGATCGCTCACGGCAATCCTTCTTCTGCGGCTTCACGTGCCCAGGCTGCGGCGGCAGCTTCCTTTTCTTCTGCTATAGTGCCCACAGGTCGGTCAGGTTTCAGGGACCCAATAAGTTCATTCAACCCGAGAACCCGGCGCATAATCACGGACCCATCCGGACGCAGTTGATAGGTCACCTTTTGTCGTGGCGCCAGCTTCATGGCCCGCCTTACCTCAAGGGGGATCGTGGTCTGAAACTTCTCTGTTATTGTCGATTGCACCATAGCCTCCACATTACAGCAGAGGGTATCCTTGCGCAATCGCATTCCCCTTACCTCTCTGCATCTGCATTACCAAACCGTCCCACAGCATCACCCAAGCCGGCCCGCCGCGCCCCTGCACTCATAGCCCACAAAAGCGGCCACCTTCGGTTTGTAACGAAGGCGGCCGCGGGATGAACTGCGCTGAACCTCAGCCACGCGGGCTGAAGTGATGTTGAGGGGAGGGAGGAAACAAACGGACAGGACAAGGAGAGAAAGGGAGATACGAGTCGGGCGGATGCGGAGATGAAGGGAAATCTGCTTATGATAACGGAGCGTAGTTGCATGCGCCCGATGCCCCCTACTGTTCGATCAGCACTGCCGCGCCTCCATCGGCGACCACAGCTTATGCCACATGGGCATAAGGATAGATAGAATAAGAAACAGAAGCATAAGCCGGAGTCGCGTTATAAGGTTATACGATGGAGGAGATGATGTTGCGGAAGTGGAAGTGCTGTCGAACAGTCGGGATGAGAATGCGGACTGAAGATAAGGGGAAATGCTGAAAATACTGGAGAGACAGGATTTATTGCTGCTGTGCAAGTGCGTGTGGAGTTTGCGTACAGTCAGCGCCCTTTGCGTAAGTTACAACATAAGTTTCTGCGGAAAGGGCACCGGTGGGTGGGATCGGATCACCACGTATTAGTAGTTGTGGTGATGATGCTTGTGGTGCTTGGATTTTTTATGGTGATGATGGCCACCATTGTAGTAACCGCCACCATTATAATAACCCTTGTTGTAGTAACCCTTGTTATAATAGCCACCACCATTGTAGCAGCCGCCGTGGTTGTGGTGATTACCGCCACCGATAACCACTACAGGGCCACCAAAATCAATAACAATACCCGCTTTGGCTTCGGGAGCAGGCATGGTGGAAAAACCAACAAACGCAAGAGCAGCAATAATCATGTATTTCATGTGGATATAACGCAGGGAGAGAAGAGTTTGACGGAAATTTCAGCAGCTAAAGTAGTGCAAGGATTAACGGAAGCCCCGTCCGTGCGGATACCGCGTCCCGGCCCCGTGCAACCGCAGGGAGATGGACATTGCCGGGCGCCTCGGTTAGCCTTGGCACTTCTCGCTTTCCGCCATTTTATTCACTTTTTTCCACCCCTCCCCCACTCCCTATGAGCCGCCACGACGGACGCCGCGCCGATCAGCTTCGCCCCTTTCGCTTTACGCCGCACATTGCGCCCAACGCCACGGGCTCGGTGCTGGCCTCGTGCGGTCGCACCCAGGTCATCTGCGCCGTTACTGTGCAGGAGGGCGTGCCGCGCTGGATGAAGGAGCAGGGCGTGACGGGCGGCTGGGTGACGGCCGAGTACAGCATGCTCCCCTACTCCACGCTGGAGCGCAAACAGCGCGACATCACCAAAGGGCGCATCGACGGCCGCAGCCAGGAGATCCAGCGCCTGATCGGCCGCAGCCTGCGCGCCGTGGTTAACCTGGAGGCCCTGGGCGCCCGCACCCTCAATGTGGACTGCGACGTGCTGGCGGCCGACGGCGGTACGCGCACCACGGCCATCACCGGCACCTGGCTGGCGCTGCGCCTGGCGTGCAACATGTTGCTGGAGAGCGGCCGCTGCACGGTCGATCCCCTGGCGCAGCAGCTGGGCGCCATCAGCGTGGGTGTGGTAAGCCACGCGCCGCCCCCGGGCATCAGCGCCGCGCAGCAGCCGGGCGCGGGCAATCAGGTGGTGCTGGATCTGGACTACGTGGAGGACAAGGACGCCGCCGTGGACATGAACGTGGTAATGAACGGAGCCGGTGAGTTTATTGAGGTGCAGGCCACCGGCGAGGAGGCCACCTTTTCCCGCAGCCAGCTGGACGCCCTGCTGAGCCGCGCCGAAGCCGGTATCCGCACTATCTTTGAGCTGCAAACCGCCGCCCTGGCCGCCTTTCCGCCCCACCCGCAGGGGATGCAGTCCCTGCCCCCCGTGCCTCCGCCGCGCCGGTAAGTAAGGCAGGGGATGGGGAGTGTTTAACCACGGAGCACACGAAGCACACGGAATTTGCGGAGGGGACGAAAGGGGAGATGCATGAAGGTAGATAGATTTTCATCCCCTCCCCTATCCCCACTTAGCGGCTTATTTCCCCCTTAGCGTGAAACACTCCGTGTTCCCGCGTTGCAGCAGAGGGGAATATTTCACGCTAAGGGGGAAATAAGCCGCTAAGTGGGGATAGGGAGAGGAAAACTCATCCAGTTTAAAGCACGACCGTCCCCCGTCTCCTTTCGTCCCCTCCGCAAATTCCGTGTGCTTCGTGTGCTCCGTGGTTAAACCATCCGCCTCCCCTCTTTCTCGAGGGAGAGATTTTCAGCGTATTTTGCGGAAAAACTCTCGCTACCCACGCTTAATCAGGCGTAAAGCGCGCTTTTTACTCTTGCGTATAAATTTTCCATAAAAAGTCTTCCCTTTCGGCGCCACTCTCTGGTACAAACTCAGCCCATGACGCGGCCGAGATCCCACCTCCAAAACGTCGCCGGCGCGCGCCGATCGCGCCGCCTTGCGCAACTGCTCGCACGCCCCTCTGCACGACGAGAGGCGCATTCCTGCATTTGTCAGTTGCGTTACCGAAAATTTCTGTCATGCCTAGGTGCGCTCTCCGCGCTCCCGGGCAGCAAGCACCACCGTTCCGCCGCCGAGGCACCCTCGTGCCCGGACGACGCCACCACCGCGTGCGTATGATCTACTTTTACTGCCAGGACGGGCTCACCGTCCACGGTCCCGCCGACCGCAACGATATTGAAAAGCTGCTGACTACGGGCCGGCTCGGCGCCGACACCACTTTTTGCGCCGAAGGCAGCAGCGACTGGCAGCCCGTCAGCGACGTTTTCCCCGATATCTCCCTGCCCGATCCCTCCGACGCCAAAGCACTGGCCGCAGCCCAGGCCTCCGCCGCCCCGCGCGGCCCGTTCTTCTACTGCCTGGACGGCGTGCATGTGGAGGGCCCCTTTAAGCCGGACGACCTGGTGCCCCTGCTGCGCGCCGGCACGCTGCCCGCGGAGACGCTGGTGTGCACGGCGCAGGACGAGGTGTGGCGCCCGGTCAGCTCCGTCTTCTCCTACCTGTTGCAGACGGTGACGCCGCACACGATGGAGCAGGTGCGCAATCTCATCGCCTCCGGCCCCACCGCGCGCATGGCGCGGCTGGACAGCGGCGGCTACGCCGGCGGCCTCTCCCGCCTGCAGGCCGCGGAGCCGGCCCGCCCGGGGTTTCGCGAGGTGCGCTGCACCGCGTGCGCCAACGAGGCGCTGCTGCCGGATCATCTGGAGACCGCGTTTTGCATGTTTTGCGGCGTTAAGATCGACGCCGCCACTGCCTCGCCTGGTCGCGCCCGGCTGATGCCCCGCGCCAGTGCCGGACTGCTGGGCGATGGCTCCGGCCGCCCCGCCTCCGGCACCCCCGGCGAGGAGCTACGCCCGGACACGGTTGCCGCGCGCGCCGATTCCATCCGCCTGCCCGGCCCGCCGACCGCGGGCTCGGTGAGCGATGAAGTGCTGGCCGCCGCCGCCCTGGCCGCGGCGCCCGGCGTTCGCGTGGAGGGCCGCAATATCCAGCTTACCCTGCCCACGTGGGAGGAGTTTATCCGCGGCAGCAGCACCGGCAACCCGGTGTTTAGCAAAACCGCCCAAGTGCTGTACCTCGCCGCCGCCTTTGCCGTGGTGACGAAGGGCAGCATGCTGATGCTCCCGCAGATCTCCGAACCCGGCATTGCCGAAGCACCGAAGACTTACGACTTTAAGCAGAAGATAGAAGTGGAAGTGCGCCCCGACGCCGCGCCCGATACGGAAACGGCGGCGACGTCCGGCCCCGGCACCCCCGCCATGGGCGTGGTAGAGCTGGGCGGCAACAGCAGCAGCGAAACGAAGGACACGCCCGCGCGGGGAGCGCAGGCAACTACGCCGGCGGCGACCGCGCCCTCTCCTGCGGCGGAAACGGCAACCACCGTGGCAACGGCGCCCCCTGCCGCCACGTCCGGCACGGGCACGGACTCCGCGCCCGCGGCGTCCGCCTCCGGCACTCCGGCCACGGCATCACCGGCGGCGACCGCGAGCGCCTCGACGGCGCCAGTATCTCCCGCTACTGCTCCCACCCCGCCTGGCACGGGTGCGACGACTACGACAACGGCTTCGGCTCCCGCGCCTTTGCCGGCCGCCGCAGCGGCTTTGCCTGGTGCGACAAGCAGCCCGGCGACTGCGGGCGCCCCGCAAACGCCTTCGATGGCGGGATCCGCACCTCCGACCCCCGCGCAACCCGCTCCGGCCACGCCCATCGCGGCCACGGCGACGAATGCGCACGCGCATCCGGAAGCTCCCGCGGCCCTGCCGGCCCAACCGGTTACGCCGGTGGCTACCGACTCCCAGCCTGGCACCGGCGCGCAGCCGGCGATGCCCGTGCAACCTTTTACACCGCCCGCGGCCTCCCCCGCGCCGACTCCCGCTGCGCCGATCGCTCCGGGCGATCCGGTCGCGACGCCCGCCGGCCCCGCCGCGCCTGTCGCCGGCCCGCTGCCGACGGCGCCCGCCCCGGCCACGGTGCAGGAGCACCAGCCGATCGCGATAGCGCACGGCAACTCCACGCCCGCACCGGCTCCCGCCGCACCCGCTGCGACTGCCCCTACGGCATCGGCCTCCTCCGCCACCTCCACGGCCGCGGCAAAGACGACACCGAGCGATCCGCTCAATCAGGTGCTTCACGGCGTGATGACCGACCTGTTTAACGGCGGCAGCACCGGCAATGCCTCACCCGAGCCCGAGACGGCGCCCCCGCCCGCAACGGCGAGCACCCCGGCCGCCGCGCACGCTTCCCCTGCCCCCGCCACCACGCCGCAGCTGGCCAGGATGAATCCCACGCCCGGCGTCAACCCCAACACGCTGCTTAAGCCCGAAGGGGTGCCGCTGCCGAAGACCGAGGCGGAGCGGATCGCGTACGGGGCGCGCGCGCTCAAGATAGATCTGGAGAAGGCCGCCTATGTGCCGACCGAGGACGCGATCGAGGACCCCACCGGCTCTCTCAATCACTTCCTGGATAACCTGACGCGCACGCAACAGGGCAAGCCCGGCGCCGTAACGCGCGTGCTGCACTATGGCGACAGCATTGTGGTGATGGACTTCATCACCGGCCAGATGCGCGAGCGCATGCACAACCTCTTTGGCGACAGCGGCGCCGGCTACATGCTGCTGGATCGCCCCAGCGCCAGCTACCAGCGCATGGACCTGAACTGGAAAAGCGGCGGCGGCTGGACGATCGAAAGCATCATGAAGGTCAAGCCCAAGCCCGGCGACTACAGCCTGGGCGGCTTTGCCTTCGACGGCGCGCCCGGCGCTTTTGCCGAGTACACCGTGCCCAAAAAGAAGGAAGGCGACCCCTACAGCCTTGTGGAGGTGCACTACCTGGCCCGCCCCACGGGCGGCAAGTTTGACGTGCTGATTAATGGCAAGAAGGAAGGCACCATCGATACCCGCGCCGACGAAGTGCAGGCCCGCGTGGCACGCCTTCGCCTGAACGACGGCGCCGAAACCGCCCGCATCAACGTTACCAGCGGCGCGCCCCGCCTGCTGGGCGTGGTGCTGGAGCGCACACGCCCCGGCGTGGTGTACGACGCCGCCGGCGTGCTCGGCGCCCGATGCCTGAGGCTGAAGGAGATTCGCCCGGAACTGCTGGTGGCCCAGCTTAAGGAGCGCCACCCGGACCTGATAGTCCTGAACTTTGGCGCCAACGAGAGCGACGACGACAACCGCAGCATGGCGGCGATTGAGGCCGACTACTCGCGCCTGCTCGCGCTGTTTCGCCAGGCGTTGCCCAAGGCGTCCATCCTGGTGATGGGCGCGCTGGATCGCGGCGAGCGCCGCAACGGCAAGGTGGTGACGAAGCCGAACATGCCGACCATCATTATGGCGCAGCGCGCCGCCGCGCTCAAAAACGGCTGCGCGTTCTTCAACACCTTTGTAGCCATGGGCGGCGACGGCACGATGGGCCGCTGGCACAGCATGCGCCCCAGGCTCGTCAGCGGCGATTTTATCCATCCGACGGAATCGGGCGCAGCGGTTGTCGGCGACTCCCTTTACCGCGCGGTGATGAAGAGCTTCCTGCTTCGCGTGGCGGACCGCGTGCTGAATCCCGGCGTGCCCATCCCCGGCGCCCCGCCCGCCAATACGCCCGCTCCTCTTACGCCGCCTCGCACGCCCGGCAACGCCACGGCGTCCGGCCCCGCGGCGCCGGCGTCGACGCCGACCACAACGCCTGCGCCCGCGCCGGCCGCGGTGCCTGCCACTTTTGCCACGCCAGCCACCGCACCCGCGACGACGTCCGCCGCCAACACGCCCGCCACCGCACCCGCCCCGGTCTCCGGGCCGCAGGGGGATGGCAACGGCGGTGCCGCACCGGACAACGTCCCTGTGTCCGCTCCGATGCCGGATTTGGCGTCCATCCCGACAGCGCCGATCGCCGCCGCCCCGCCTACGGCCCCCCGCGCGGAGCGTGTGGAGCGTCCGGAGAAGGATAAGGATAAAGATAAGGACAAGCTGAACAACAAGCGCGACCGGACCGAGCGCGCCGACCGCGATCGCAACGACGCCCCGCGCCCCTCTTCCTCGCCGCAGCCTCAGCAGCAGGAGGCCCGCCGCCCCGCGCCCGCCGTCGGAAACGGCATGGCCACGGCCAACCGCACCGGCGGATCCTCTTCCCCCGCAACCACTTCCGCCCCGCCGCTGCACACCACCGCCGCCGCGCCGCCCCGCGCCAGCCGGCCAGCCCGTGCGGAGCGTACCGAGCAGGCAACGCCCCAGCGCCGCCCCTCCTCGCCCGGCTCCACCATCTCCGCTACTCGGGAGAGCATGTACGAGTAGGGCCAGGGACGACTTTGCCAATAACTCAACATACTTAACTCCTTAGTCCTTTATTCTTAGGTAACTATCTATTCGAGAATCCATTCCCCCCTTCGCGCTCTTTGCGTCCTTAGCGTCCTTTGCGTGAAATCACCCAGACGTATAGCGATATCGATTTGTGTGGCGGTACTTCATACAGGTTTTAGCGCAAAGGACGCCAAGGACGCAAAGAGCGCGAAGGGGGGAAAGATGCTGAAAACCAGAGGACAGGTAATCAGCTGCAGAAGATTAAACCCCGTTTCCCCCCAACCCCCTCGCGAATGGGCCTGACGCCGGCGCGCGTCGTTTGCGATATCTCTCCTCTCTCCCCCTCCCCGCCCCAACGCTCGCATGCAATTTACGGATCCCACATACGGCATCTTTTTGCTGATTGTTTTTGTTGCCTACTGGCTGGGGCATGCCTCGCGCACGTGGCGGGGCACGGTGCTGGTGGTGGCGTCGTACATCTTTTACAGCTTCCCTACGCCGCAGTTTTTGCCGCTGATCTTCTTCTCCTCCTCGCTGGACTACTTTATTGGCCGGAAGATGGCCGGGATCGACGTGCAGTGGAAGCGGCGCGCCCTGCTGTTGTGCAGCATCTGCACCAACATGGGGCTGCTCGCGTTCTTTAAGTACGCCAACTTTGCCGGTGCCACTTATGCCGACATTTTTGCGTGGTGGACGGGCGAGGCGCGGCCGGACATTCCCTGGAGCATCGCCATGGTGCCCGGCATCAGCTTCTATACCTTCCAGACGATGAGCTACATCATCTCGCTTTACCGGCGGGATCTGGAGCCGTGCAACCGTTACCACGAGTACCTGGCGTATGTGAGCTTCTTCCCCCACCTGGTGGCGGGGCCGATTATCCGGGCCAAAACCTTTCTGCCACAGATGCTTGCGACGCCGGTGCTGACCAGCGAGATGGGCTCGCGCGGCCTGTGGCTTATCCTGTGCGGCTTGTTCAAGAAGCTGGTGATTGCCGACTACCTGGGCGCCAATATCGTCGACCAGGCGTTTGACAAGGACAGCTTTTACAGCTCGTTCGAGACGCTTATCGGCGTCTACGCCTACGCGTTCCAGATCTACTGCGACTTCTCCGGCTATACCGATATCGCCATCGGCAGCGCCCTGCTGCTGGGCCTTACCATACCTGAGAACTTCAACTCCCCCTACAAGTCGGCCGATATCCGCGAGTTCTGGAGACGCTGGCACATCAGTCTCTCCACGTGGTTTCGCGACTACCTGTACATTCCGCTGGGCGGCAACCGGTGCGGCATGTTGCGCATGTACTTTAACATGTGGATCGTGATGTTTCTGTGCGGCCTGTGGCACGGAGCGGAGTGGCGCTACGTTATCTGGGGCGTGCTGCACGGCACGGGCATGACGCTCGTCACCATCTACTACCAGCTTACCGGGCGCGAGAAGGTGGAGTCGACCATCGGCCGCGTGGTGGGCGGCATCCTCACCTTCCACTTTGTGTGCGCCTGCTGGATCTTCTTCCGCGCCGAAAACCTGGAAGTCGTCGCCGCCATGTTTGCCAAGATGGCGCAGCTGCACATGGGCACGGCGATGCTCAACCCCAACGTAGTGCTGATCCTCCTGCTTGCCGCCGCCCTGCACTTTGCCCCCAACTCCTCCGCCGAGTGGTTTGAGCGCCGGTTTGCCGAGATGCCCAACTACGCCCAGGCCGCCTGCTTTATCGCCCTGTTCGGCATCATCGCCGCCACCACCTCCGGCAAGGCCATGCCGTTTGTGTATTACGAGTTTTAGAGGCTGTCGACATTTCCGCTGCTTCCCTTGGCGAAACTTTCCGTCCTTGGCGATATTATCTGCCTTGGATCTACGGACCTTCAGATAACATCGCCAAGGGCGGAAAGTTTCGCCAAGAGGATTGCCTCCACGATGTTCAACCTTCCTTACGTTTCCCCCTTTATCCCAAGCTTAGACCAATTCGCAAAGTTATTTGCGCTTTTTGCGGGCCGCTTTTGGGCTATGGCCGCACTGAAACTCCGGTCGAGCATTATCCTAATGCACTCCCTCCGTTTCAGCGCACCCATAGCCCAAAATCAGCTCCGCATAAAGAGCAAATAACTTTGCGAATTGGTCTTAGAGGCTTGTATCCCCCTAGAGAGCCACTGGCGCGAAAGCCCGATGCCAGGGTGTAAGCCCGCGTATCGCGCCGGTGGCGCTTCGGAGGATTGTCTTGCCTTGCCTTGGGTGGGGGTGGCCTGCCTCTGCCTACTCTTGTTCCTCCTCCTCGTCCGTGATGTCGCCTTTCATTAGCTCCTTGAAGCCGGGGTGGTCGTGCAGGGAATCCAGGAGGGGGTCCATGCCGATCATCATCATGCGAAAGGGCTCGATGAGCGTGGCGTTTTTGAGAGAGGCGACGGCGGCGTCGTGCTCGTCCAGGGCGGCCAGGGTGTGGGCGAGGTTGTGGTGGTACTCGGCGACGAGCTCGTTGCCGTCGATGGCGGCGAGGAGTTCGCGGCGGGAGGCTTCGAGCTCCCCGCCAAAGAACAGGAGGTAGCCGTGGCTGTTGCGCAGGCGGTGGTCGGTGGGGAAGGTGGCGAGGGATTGCTGCACCAGCTCCAGGGCTTCTTCCATCTGCTCCTTGGTTTCGGCCGTGGTTGTCAGCTCGCAGATCAGGGGGATGCGATCCATGCCGGTGGCGGTGTGCAGGGTGCCGCGCAGCTCCTCGCGGCGGATGGCCGTTTCCAGGTCGAGGTCGTCGTCGTCATCATCATCATCCTCGTCGTCCTCGTCATCCTCATCCAGGTCAAAATCCTCGTCCTCCTCGTCAAATTCGGACTCCTCCTCCTCGTCGTCGTCGTTCACCAGGTCGCTTTCCTCCGCGTGCATCAGCTGCATGGCTTCCTCGGAGGTGAGGTCGGGCAAGGTGCCGCCAAATTCTTTCTGCAGCTTTTGGGTCAGTTGCTCCTGAATCCGCTTTTTGAGGGCCTCGGCCAGCGCCTCGGGGCTCAGCCCTTCCAGGCCCTGCATCAGCCTGCCTTCGCTGCCTGCCAGGGAGCCGCCGGCCTGGCCGGAAACGATGCCGCCGGAGCGGTAATTGTGCGGGATGGACCAGGTGCCATCCAGGAAGAGCAGGGCCATAAAGGGGTGCGCGGTCTTTTCCTCGGCCTTGATGCGTTTGATCTCCGCCTCGGTCTTTCTGGCGTCGTGCACGCGAAACTCCAGCTGGGCGCTGGCCAGGTGCCAGCAGCGCGCCATTACCAGCACGTTGTCCCGCCCGCCCAGCCGCGCGGCCAGCTCCTGTTGAAACGCCGCGATGCTGGCGCGCTCCTGCTCCGTGGCGGCGCGCGCGGGGGCCTCGGCGGCGGATTCCGCGTCCGTCATAAACGGGATGCGCACGGTGAGCTGGTAGGGCCAGTGCAGCTTGCCCTTCAGCGTGGTGAGCGCGTCGTCATACTCGCACCAGCTTTGGGTGGCGGCATTTTCCTTGTTATGGGACTTCCACATGGCGGAGAGGATAAACGCATCCGTCCTTACCGCACGCAGAAAGTGAGCTGTTTTGTGCCGCTACCCGATAATCACCAGCCGCACGGAAGGATCCACATAGGTGCCCACGGCCGTAATCACATTGCCCTTTACCAGGTTGACGAAGGTGGCCCGGCGGCTGCCGCCCAGGATGACCATGTTGGCCTCCACCACGCCGATGATGTCGAGAATCGTCTCCGCCGGGGAGTTGCTGACGCTGTACATGGGGCGCACGCGCACGCCTTTGGCTTCGGTCAGCACGTACTCGAACAGGGCGCGGGCCTGCGGGTCGTCGCGCCAGTCGCTGTCGGTGGCAATGTTCACGCGCACCTCGCGGATGTACAGGACGAACAGGCGCGCCTTGCGCATGCGGGCTTCTTCCATCGCAAAGGCCAGCGCGGGCGTGCGGCCGCGGGCGGCCACCAGGATGCGCGTGTCGCTGAGGTCCTCGGCCGGCAGGGCGGCGGCGGCCTGCTGATCGGCGGCCTTCTGCAGGTCGGCCAGGCGCTCCAGGCGCTCGGCCTCGATTTTGCGCAAAGCTTCTTTCTGCTCCTCGGAGGGCTCCGCCGAGATGAGCATTTTGCGCGTGTAGGAGCGGATGGCGAGGCCGACGCCGAGAATGACAACGACAAAGCCCAGCGCGTGCAGCTTGTGGAAGGCGATGCTGAGCCACACCAGCGCCATAAAGTAGAAGGTAAGCCGCATCGTCCACCGCTCGTAGCCCTTCATCGGCAGCTTGTTGTTGTAGCTGCACGAGCCGAGGTTGATGGTGATGGCGCCCACCACGCCTATCGCGTAAAGATCCGCCAGCGCCTGCACGCCGGGGGCGATGTTGAGGACGATGATGGGCATGACGGTGGAGATGCCCAGCGCCACCCAGGGCACGCCAAACTGGTTGAGATGCGTAAAGGGCTCCGGCAGCTCCTTGTCGCGCGCCAGCATGTACATGACGGCGACCAGGCCGCAGATGGCCGTGTTGGCGGCGCTGAGCAGCAGCAGCGCAAACGTTACGCCCACCACCCAGCCAAAGGATTTACCCACAAAGACTTCCGCCATGTAGCGCAGCAGATCCTCCTTGTGCTTGGTGGCGCCATCTGCGGGAAGGCAAAGCGCCAGCACGCACAGGAAACCGGTGGCGATGACGACCTCGACCATCACGACCAGGATGGCCTTGCTGGCGGTGCTGACAACGCTGGGGTTCTCGTTGGTGCTGCCTTTGTCCAGCTGCATAACACCTGTGGTGCTGGCAATCGCCTCCACACCGCTCAGCGCCAGAATAAGCGCGACAAACTGAAACCAGTTGTCCGTCCACGTGCCCACCGGCCACTCGCCCTTGTACTCGCCCAGATGCGGCACGCCACTCACCAGCAGCACCAGCACCACCGCCGCCGTTGGCAGCGCCAGCCAGACCGCAATGCCACCCGTGTGCTTGGGGCCAAAGTAGTTGATAAAGCCAACAAAAAAGATGGCGAGAATGGTGTACCGCTGCGCCTCCGCGTCATCCAGGCCAAGGTAGTGGAACGCCTCCAGACTACTGAGCGATACCGTAACGATGTAATCCGCTATCAATAGCAGCGCGCCGACCACCGCCAGCCAGTCCGCGTGATCGCGCGCCGCCGAGTAGACGCCGCCGCCGTTGGGATAAAACTTGCAGACCCAGATGTAGTTGATGCCCACCAGCGCCGTGATGAAACACACGGCCATAAAGTGCGGCAACGCATGAAAGCCAATGGTAGCCAGGCCCAGACCCAGGACATACGCCTTGCTCGTGCCCCAGTCGCCATACAACAAGGCGGCGGCGCGGATCCAGCCCACGTTACGCGGACGGCCTACTGTATTGATTTCCACAGGGTAAAAAAGGCGGGCACCCGGCTGCCGGCGGTGGCCGCAGCAGGCCCCCATCTCAGCATCAGCACCAACGGGGGGAAACCTTGTGCCATACCGCGGCGGCAAGTCAATGCGGAAAGGGCGGGCTTTCGCGCCCGTGGCGCCTCGGATTGCGTCATTTCCACACTCGTGTTGAAACCGCTCCCTCCGCGCTTCCCCCTTCCATTCAACGCTCGCCGCTACGTAACGGTGTCGTAGGTCTCCGAAAACGGCGGAGCCGTTCCATACCATAGCCCGGGGTTGCCCGCAGCATTCTGATGCGAGGACTACCCCACCAATGTACCGGTTTATTCCGATAATTGGTCTTATTGCGATCCACTCGCGCTCGTTTAATGCATGTGCGAGGCGCTCTCTGATGCTGCGGCTCCGAACATGGCACGCGCGAGGAACGAGCGCGAAGGGTCCGACGGAAGAACTCTTCGCGTGGGGTTTCCTGATTCCAGCCTACCCGGGGTAGTCCTCGCATCAGAATGCTGCGGGCAACCCCGGGCTATGCTATGGAACGGCTACCGCCGTTCTCGGAGAGCGTCGCTCGCGCCAGCTTGTGTTGCGAACGTCCGGCTCCGCCGTTCTCGGAGAGCCAACCCCGCGCCAGCTTGAATGGCTTTTGCTCTGAGTTCCCCTCCTCCCGGCGACTTGGCCTCAGAGCGGAGTCTTCACGAGGAAGGCACAACGACACAAAAGGGGGGCGCGGCGACTGGCGCGACCGCTTTTCAGAAAAGACCCTGAAACAACGCAAGCCTTTCTCCGTCTGCGCGTTATGTTGCGCTTTGGGCGGGGAAAGGCTTTACGTTCACTGTGCTGCAATTCTGCGGCGCCGGCCCTACAGGATGGCTGCCGCGGGTGCGCGAGGCGCGCCCGGGTTACGGAATGCCCGGGAGACGCTGGGGACGGTTGTTGTTGTTCTGCTGCTGCTGATCTTCGACAGGCAGGGCGGACGGATCGCGGGGGGTGTTGCCTTCGGGGTTAGCGGGGCGCACGTCCTTGTGCTGGGGATCGTTGCTCACGACACCGGGCCCGCCGTTGGGGCTTTGGAAGACCAGGCCGGCGCTGGCGGCGGCCACGGCCAGGGCTACGGCACCGGCCGTCAGCCAGTTGAGCGACCACCAGCCGGCGGCTGCGTGCTTCTCTTCCGCGTCGGCTTCCTGCCCGAACAAGCGACCGCGAAGCTCTCGCCACTCCCTGGCCTGATGAAGCCGGGCGCGGGCGCGAGCGTCTTCATCGCAGGCGAGCAGTATTTCTTTGAGATTCTCGTTGTTCATTGTTCGAATTAAGGAGCCCTCCTTAGGCTCAGGCTGAGGCTACTGCGTGGCGCAGCTTCCGCCGCAAATGCTCGCATGCATAGTGCAGTCGCGAGTTGACCGTGCCCGGTTTGCACCGAAGCAAGGTCGCGGTTTCCTCCAGACTCATCTCGTCGATAAGCCGGAGTTGAACGACGGCGCGATGTTCCGGGGAGAGCTCGGCGATGGCTGCGGCGATGGTCTCGCGCAACTCCGCATTGTGCAGGCCGGCGGTAACGGTGGGTTCCACCGCGCCCTCGGGCACAACGTTCGAGCTTCCCGTGTCATCGTCCTTGTCGCGCAAGGGGCTGAAGAAAGAGAGCCATCGGTCCAGCCGCTGCTGCTTGCGCAGAAAGTCCAGCGTCTGGTTCACGGCGATTCGGTAGAGCCACGTCCCTAAGCGGGATTGTCCCTGAAATCGGCCGATCTCCCGATGTGCCTTTACAAAAGCCTCCTGTACGATGTCGTCCGTATGGCTGGGATTGTTTAATATCCGGTTAACGCTGCTCCAAAGCCGGGGATAGTGCGCCTCATGCAGCGCCGCCCAGGCCGCTTCGTCACCGGAGCATAAGCGCTCCCGCCATTCGGTCTCGGATGTCACGTCTTCTACAGGCTCTGACGCTGGCAGGGACTCGTGCATTCAAATTATTTCACCAAAAAGTGTTTATATTGTCCGCCCCGAGGGGGAGCGGACGGAAAAAGTGGCGTTCTACCGAGCGGTAAGGGGGCTCTGGAAATAATGAGGAGGATACGTTGTGTCAAATGCAAGCAGGCCATGCAGCCTGCACAACCCGCTTCTATCATACGCCGGAATGGCTTGCGACGAAAGCAGGAATTTGCACCGCGTTCTGAAACGCCCCAGGCGCGAAAGCCTGTAGCCCGGGGCGTGAAGTCCGGGCGTGAGCTCTGGGTGACGATGAAATTCCGCAGCGTTCTGTAGGTACGCAACATCTCCATGCTGGGGCTGTTGCGCGCCGTAAGGTCGTGGCTACCTCAGGGCCTGGACGGCGACCGCCACGCGGCGGGCTACTTCGCGGGGCTGGGCGTCGTCGGTATCGATGAGCAGGGCGGCCTGGCTGTAGAGGGGGCCGCGCGTTTCCATCAGCGTGGTGAGGCGCGTGGTCAGGTCCTCGCTGCTGGAGAGAAGGGGCCGGCCGTGGCCGCCGTGCAGGCGGGCCAGCAGGGAGGGCAGGGTGGCGCGCAGGTAGACGGTGATGGTATCGCGCAGGAGGAGGGCGCGTGTGGTGTCGCGGACGAACGCGCCGCCGCCGATGCTGAGCACCACGGGCTGCGTCTCCTCGACGATATCCGCGATGATTTGCGCTTCGCGGTCGCGAAACCAGGGCTCGCCGCGTTTGGCAAAGATGTCCGGGATCGTCATGCGGGTGCTGCGCTCGATCTCGAAGTCGCTGTCGTAGAAGGGCCTGCGGAGTAGCTGCGAGAGCTCGCGCCCTACGCTCGATTTCCCGGCGCCCATCATGCCCAGCAGTGTAATGTGACGCACGGTGATCTCCTCTCCTCTCGCTTGCGCTCTTTCCATCCCCTAACATCCCATAACAACAGCATTACGGTAAAGCCCCGTGACGCGCGGCTTTCCCCCGCAGGCGAGGGGCGGCGGGGCGCCTGGCCGGCTATTCCAGCGTTTCGCGGTGGTCCAGCCACCAGCGGGCGGCGCTGGCCACGCCTTCCTTAAGGCCGATGCGGGGGCTCCAGCCCAGGGCGCGTATCTTGCTGATGTCCATCAGCTTGCGTGGCGTGCCGTCGGGCTTGGTGGTGTCCCAGCGGATCTCGCCGGCAAAGCCGGCCGTCTCCTTGACGATACCGGCCAGCTCCGCAATCGTCACGTCCTCGCCGCACCCTACGTTCACAATCTCGGGCGAGGTGTACGTCTCCAGCAGGAACAGGCACGCCTCGGCCAGGTCGTCCACGTGCAAAAATTCGCGGCGCGGGGAGCCCGTGCCCCAGAGCGTTACGGAGTCGTCGCCGCGCTCCTTCGCCTCGTGAAAGCGGCGGATGAGCGCCGGCAGCACGTGGCTGCTGGTGAGGTCAAAGTTATCCTCCGGCCCGTAAAGATTGGTGGGCATGGCGCTGATAAATGGGGCGCCGTACTGCGCGGCGTAGGCCTGGCACAGTTTGATGCCGGCAATCTTGGCGATCGCATAGGCCTCGTTGGTCGGCTCCAGCGCTCCCGTCAGCAGCGCGCTCTCCGGAATGGGTTGCGGTGCAAATTTGGGGTAGATGCACGAGCTGCCGAGAAAGAGCAGCTTCTTTACGCCGGCCTCAAACGCGGAGGAGATCAGGTTGTTCTGTATCTGCATGTTATGCAGCAGAAACTCCACGGGGTGATCGCGGTTGGCGATAATGCCGCCGACTTTGGCGGCCGCCACAATGACATACTCCGGCTTGTACTCCTCGTAAAAGTGGCGCACGGCTGCCGTGTCGCGCAGATCCAGCTCGTGTCGGGTGCGCAGCAGCAGGTTGTGGTACCCGCGCGCCCGCAGCAGCCGCGCACAGGCGCTGCCTACCATGCCGCGATGCCCCGCGACAAAAATCCGCGCGTCTTTGGAAAGAGGAGAACTGGAACTCATAGGATGGAAAAAGGAATCCGAAGAATAGACGGGAATCCGCCCGATGGCAACTGGCGATGCGGCCACTCCGCAGCATCGCAAGGCAGTCCATCGCTAAACGCCTGCCAGTCGAACCGCCGCAACCCCCTGCCCCCGGGGATTCCGCCGCCTTCCTCACCAAACAAGCACCGCACACGCCTCGCGCTACCCAGCGACGGCCCCCCGCAGGGGCCGTCAGCAACGGGTATGCAACGCCACGCGCTGGCGCGCTGCCAATACCCTACAGCATCCCATTTTTCGCATCTGATAAAAGGCTTGGCGCCCGCGTTGCTCCTCAGCCGAAAAATACGGGCTTTTCCCTTTTGAGTCTTGGGCGATCTTTCCGTCCTTGGCGTTAAGAATCCCCTCGCCATACAATCGAACAGAATTTAACGCCAAGGACGGAAAGATCGCCAAGGGGGGAACCGCAGCTCGCCTAAATGTCGACAGCCTTTAGTAGTCGGAGCGGATTTCCTTGCCGGCCATCACGCGGTCCAGCTGATCAATGTCGGCCTGCACCATAATGCGGACGAGCTCCTTGAAGGTCGTCTTCGGCTCCCAGTTCAGCTTCTTGCGCGCTTTGGTGGAGTCGCCGATGAGCAGGTCCACTTCCGCCGGGCGGTAATAGCGCGGGTCAATCTTTACGTAGTCGTTCCAGTCCAGGTTAACGAAGCTGAATGACTCCTCCAGAAACTGGCGCACCGTATAGGTCTCGCCGGTGGCGATGACGTAGTCGTCCGGCTTATCCTGCTGCAGCATCAGGTACATCGCCTCCACGTACTCCGGCGCAAAGCCCCAGTCGCGTTTGGCGTCCAGGTTGCCCAGGTACAGGTCCTTTTGCAGGCCGGCCTTGATGCGGGCGACGGCGCGGGTGATTTTGCGCGTGACAAACGTCTCGCCGCGGCGCGGGCTCTCGTGATTGAACAGGATACCGTTGCTGGCGTGCAGTTTATAGCTCTCGCGGTAGTTCACGGTAATCCAGTACGCGTACACCTTGGCGGCGCCGTAGGGGCTGCGCGGGTAGAACGGCGTCGTCTCGCTTTGCGGAACCTCCTGCACCAGGCCGTACATCTCCGAGCTGCTGGCCTGATAGAAGCGGCACTTCAGGTTTGTCTCGCGGATGGCCTCCAGAATACGCACCGTGCTGAGGCCTGTCACGTCGCCCGTGTACTCCGGCACGTCAAAACTTACGCGCACGTGGCTTTGGGCGCCGAGGTGGTAAATCTCGTCGGGCTTGATATCGTACAGCAGGCGGTTGAGCGAGGCGCTGTCACTCAGGTCACCATAGTGCAGAAACAGCTTAACACCAATGACATGGGGATCCTTGTACAGGTGGTCGATACGCTCGGTGTTGAATGTGCTGGCGCGGCGGATGATGCCATGCACTTCGTAACCTTTCGAAAGCAACAGCTCCGCGAGGTACGAACCGTCCTGGCCGGTGATACCGGTAATGAGGGCTTTGGGCATAAATCTATCAGTCAGTCAATCGGTCCGGAAAAAAGGGGCGAGGCACATGCGTGCCAAAGGGGACAAAAGAGCAAAAAACCAAAGCGGAAGGAAACAATAAATGCAGTTGGGCTGAAGAAAAATGGGCCGGCGCCGATATTTCGCCTCCGTTCCGTTGCGTTTTTGCTACAAATCCGGGCGTTGCGCCGTAGTGCAAGCGGTGGGCGTGCCGGCCTCGTGAGGCTGCCGTTTACTCCGTAGACAAGGTGGTTGCACCCTCCTCCTCGCCGCCGCCGGCAGTACTGGTGGTGCCGGCTGCGGCGGGGGTGGCGGCTTGGGCATCGCCCAGCTGGCGGCTGCGGCGAAGCTCAATGGTAATTTGCTTCATCCGCGCGTTGCCTTCCTCGCTGCGGGTAGTGATTTCTGCATCCTCCGCCAGGGCCTGGTGGACGAGGCGGCGATCGTAGCTGTTCATGGCGGGCAGCAACTCCGGCTCGCCCGTGGCGCGCACGCGGTCGGCCACCTCGCGGATGTTGACGATAAAGTCGATCTCGCCCTTTTGGCGGTAGCCTTCCACATCCACTATTACGCGCTGCGGGCTGTCTTCCACGCCGTGCAGCAGGCGGTTGACGAGGTATTGCAGGTCCTCGATGGTATGGCCGTCGCGGCCGATAAGGCGGCCTGCCTCGCGGCTGATAATATTCAGCACAATGCAGTCCCCGCGCTTTGTTTCCTCAATCTGAAAGGGAAAACCAAGGTGCCCAAGTATACTTTCCAAAATGTCGCGTGCCGAGGTCTGAGACATAGGGCTGAGGTGCATTACTGCTGCAAGATGCTGATGCTGAAGGGCTAAGGAGTGAAAGCCGGCGCGGAAACCCGGAGGATTCCCGCCCCGTCGCGCACCAAAGGAACGCGTCGAAAGGAACCTTTTATGCCGTCCGGCGCTCAGGAGAAAGACTTTTCTTCGACTTTACGCGTGAAAACGGGGGAACGGCAGGGGAAGGGGGAGGATTTAACCACGAAACACACGAAATTTACGGAGGGGACGAAAAGGGGATGGGGACACAAGACAAGGGACAAGGGGTGACGAGTTCATTTCTATTGCCTTAATCCCCCCTTTGCGTCCCCTGCGTCCTTTGCGCTCTTTGCGTGAAACTTCGTTGTGGTAAGGACTTGCGTAAACGTGAGGCGATACGTGTGGGGCCTATTCGCGCAAAGGGCGCAAAGGGCGCAAAGGGCGCTAAGGACGCTAAGGACGCTAAGGACGCTAAGGACGCGAAGAGGGGACGGGACAAATGGTAAGGACGGGGGGAGTGCACCACGGCGAGCCTGCCTCTAAAGTCCCCGCCCCTTTTCGTCCCCGTCCGAAATTTCGTGTGCTTCGTGTGCTTCGTGGTTATACAATTCCCCTTTCCCTTCCTCCATTCCCCTTTCCCCTCCCCGCCATGCATGCCTCCGTCCTCCAACGCTTTCTCCCGGCGCACCGGCCGGTGCTGGCGCTGGCGCCCATGCAGGATGTGACGGATTTGCGGTTCTGGAACGTGCTGGCGCATTATGGATCGCCGGATGTGCTGTATACTGAGTACTTTCGGGTGCATCCCGACAGCCACCCGGAGAAGCCCATCCTGGCCGATATCGACGCCAACGCAACGGGCCGGCCTGTTATCGCCCAGATGATTGGCCGCGACATCCCCAGCCTGGTACGGACGGCAGCCGTGCTGCAGCGACATCCCATTGTGGCTGTGGATCTTAACCTCGGCTGCCCGGCTCCGGTTGTGTGCCGCAAGGACGCCGGCGGCGGCCTGCTGCGCGACTTACCGCACATCGACGCCATCCTGCGCGCCCTGCGCGGAGCCATCGGCGCCCCGTGCGGCGACGGTAGCGGCGCGGCCATCGGCTTTACAGTAAAGACACGCATCGGCTACGACAGCGCGGCCGACTTCCCGCGGCTGCTCGACATCTTCGCCTCGCACCAGCTCGACGCCCTGACCGTGCACGGCCGCTCCGTGCGCGAGATGTACGGGCCGGTGGTGCACTACGACCTTATCGGCGCCGCCGCCCGGCGCATGCAGGCGCCCGGCGCGGGCACCCCCGTGCTGGCCAACGGCAACGTGCGCTGCACCACCACGGCCCAGGCCATCACTGCCGATACAGGCGTGCGCGGGCTGATGATCGGCCGCGGCGCCATCCGCAACCCGTGGATATTTCGCCAGATACGCGAGCATTACGAGCTGCCGGCCGGCGCCCCGCGCTTCCGCCCCACCATGGCCGACGTGCGGGGCTACATCGACGTGCTGGCGCGCGAAACCCGCCGCGAAGGCACCAGCGAGCGCGCCCACCTGGGCCACCTCAAAAAGCTCCTCAACTACATCGCTCCCGGCCTGGGCGGCGACGACGCGTTTGTCCGCAACCTCCGCAAAGCCTCCACCCTGGCCGAGCTGTTTGCCGCCTGCGACGCCTACCTCCTCGCCCCCGAGCGCGCCGATGCGGACGCCTACGCAACGGAGCCCAACTGGGCCGCCTCCCTCAACGCCACGCAGGCGGCGTATTGATGTATTGAGTGAGACCCAGGCCTCCCCATAGCAAAAAGCTAACGACAGCGGAGGAAAGCATACCCCCCTTGGAGTCAAAACGCTGTTTGAATGTTGTTGAGGGGGCCCGTGCGATGAGCGCGCGCGAAGGGTTCGCGTATGGTTCCCGATGCGAACTTTCCCGGGGTAGTCCTCGCATCAGAATGCTGCGGGCACCCTCCGGCTATGGTATGGAACGGCTCAGCCGTTCTGGGAGCCTGGGTGCGCTGCGATACGATGAACGCCAAAGCGCTAATCCGTCAGCGGCGGCAGGTGGTGGGCGCCGCCTACGGGCATGGTGGGGGCGGGCTTGACGTAGGCGTGCATCGCCTCCTCCAGGCGGATTTGGCGGGTGCGGGCGGCGACGTACGCGGTGGCGATCTCCGGGTCGGGCTCCAGGGGCTTGCCCAGCTCGGGGGCGGCGACGTCACGGCCCATGCGGCCCAGGGCGTAGACGGCGGCGCCGCGCAGGCTGGCTTCGGGCTCCGGGCTGGCCCACACGGGTTGGCCCAGCACGTTGCACAGGCGTTGTAACGCGCTGCGGCTCTTTTGGATACCGCCGCTTACGATGAGCTGGCGCGCGGTCTGGCCGCCGTCGCGCATTTTGCGGATGATCTCCGCCAGGCGATGGTAGACGGCCTCGGTGGTGGCTTGGAGGATGTCGACGGCGGTGGTGCTTTGTTGCAGGCCAAAGATGGTGCCGCTGAGGTCCTCCGGCCAGGTGGGCGCGCGTTCATTTACCCAAAAGGGCAGGACGGTGAGGCCGTGGTCCGGGCCGGGCATTTCCTTCAGCGCGCGCTCGATGACGGCGTCGTCGTCGGGCAGCATCAGCTCGCGCAGGCACCAGGCGCGCAGGTTGCCCGCGTTGGAGATGGCGCCGCCCACAAGCTCGCGTTTGTCATCCACGCGATAGCAAAAGAGCCCGAGCGGTGCGCCGGCCGTCTCGTCCTCGCCCAGCTTGTGGATGATGCGCACGGCCGCACTGGTGCCTACGTTGATGGCCGCCATGCCGTTGCCCACCGCGCCGCTGCCCAGGTTGCTGGCCGCGCCGTCGCCGATGGGGCTGTACCATGCGGCCTCCGCCAGCGCGGGGTATTTGCCGGCCATCTCGGGCGACATGCGCAGTGGCTCGTCGCTGACAGGATTCATGTGGCTGGCGCTCAGGTTCAGGCGGCCGAGGATGACGCCGTCCCACTCCAGCCCGCTGATGTTGTAGAGGCCGGTGCCGCTGGCCATGCTGATGGAGCATTGCGCGTGGCCGGTCAGTTGCTCCAGCAGCCACTCGCCGGGGCTGACCCAGCGGGCCACGCGGGCGCACAGCTCTGTGCTGGTGCGGCGCAGCCAGGTGGTCCGGGCGGGCCAGTAGCTGCAGCGCACCATGCAGCCGGTGCGGGCATGGGCTTCCTCCTCGCTCCACGTGCGGCGCAGGCGCGCGGCGTCCTCGCGGCAGCGGGCGTCGGCCCATGTGTAGATGGGGGTAACCGCCTTGCCGGCGGCCGTCACGCCCATCTGGCTGTGCCAGAAGCAGGACATGCCCACAGCGACGATGGCGCGCGTGGAGAGGCCGCCCTCCGCCTGCGCATGCGCGGCCAGAGTGGTTTGCAGGCACAGAACGGTGGCGCGAAGTAGTTGCGCGGGAGCGAGTTCCGCCGTGCCGTCGCCCTTGACGCGCAGGCTGTAGCCGGCCTGCGCGGTTGTCTCCGGCAGGCGGTTGCCCTTAATGTCGAACAAAGCGCACCGCATGGAGGAGGTGCCGACATCAATGCCCAGCACCAGCTCGCGCCCGCCCGAGGCGGAAGCCACCGCCGCTGTTGCCAGCGCCTTGCGCCGCGCCGCAATAGCCGCGACGTTTGGCGTGGTGGTGGTGCCTTTGCGGATGGGCGGATCGGCCGGGGCCGGCGCTGCGGATGCTGCCGCTGCTGTGGCGGTCGTCTTTGGCTTATCCTTATCCTTGCGGGGGGCAGCGGGTGCGGCTTTCGCCCTGGCTTTGGACGGAGCGGGCGCTGCGGATGTTTTTTTGCGTGCGGCCATACTGGCAGGGGGGAAATCGAAAAGTGTCGAAGAGTGTCGAAAGAGAACTGCTCATCCCTCCAGATAGAAAGGCCCACGATCGGCGGTACGGGCGAAACAACAAACCCGCAGTTCAATCATGGGCAGAAGGGGGACCACACCATACGATCTCCCGCCCCCAAAGGCAACCGGCGCGATTGGGAAAAGTGGGGAACAAAAAAGAGCGGCTGTCGGAGGGGACGAGCACGCGGAGAAGCGGCCGGATTCCCCCATCCCCGTCCCCGCCGCGATTATTCCCGAGCATGTCTATGTGCTTTCGGCTTGCGCTTGCGGCGCGATTGCCAAATCATAGCCGCCCACCATGCCCGATACCGCCGACCGCCTCAAAGGCTTTACCGAATCTGTTATCCGCGAAATGACGCGCGTGGCGAACACGCATGGCGCCATTAACCTGGCGCAGGGGTTCCCCGACTTTGAACCGCCGGAGGTTGTGCTGGAGGCGCTGGAACGCGCGGTGCGGCGCCCCGTGCACCAGTACTCCATCACCTGGGGCGCTCCCAACTTTCGCGCGGCGCTGGCCGAGAAGCTGCGGCGTTTTACCGGGCTGGCCGGAATCGATCCCGACAAGCACCTCGTTACCACCTGCGGCAGCACGGAGGCGATGATGGTGGCGGTGATGACGGCGTGCAACCCGGGCGATCGAGTCATCGTCTTTACCCCGTTTTACGAGAATTACGCGGCCGATGCGATCCTGAGCGGCGCCGTGCCTGTCTTTATCCCGCTGCGCCCGCCCACGTTTGAGTTTGATGCGGAGGAACTTGCGCACGCGTTCCGCCAGCACAGGCCCAAGGCGATTATCCTGTGCAACCCGGCCAATCCCAGCGGCCGCGTCTTCCGCGCGGACGAACTGGAGGTCATCGCCCGGCTGGCGGTGGAGCACGACGCGTTTGTTATTGTGGACGAAGTGTACGAGCACATCGTCTACGCGCCCCACCGGCACATCTACTTTGCCACACTGCCCGGCATGTGGGAGCGCACCATCACGTGCGGATCCCTCAGCAAAACGTACAGCATTACCGGCTGGCGCCTGGGCTATGTGCTTGCGCACGAGCGGGTTATCGCCGGCGCCCGCAAGGTGCACGACTTCCTGACCGTGGGCGCCGCCGCACCGCTGCAGGAGGCCGCCGTTACCGCGCTGCAGCTGGGCGATGACTACTACGCCGGGCTGGCGCGCGACTACGCCACCAGGCGCGAGCTCTTCCTCGGCTACCTGCGCGACGCGGGCCTGGAATTCGAGACGCCCGAGGGCGCCTACTACGTCCTGGTCAACATCCAAAGCTTTGGCTACGAGCGGGATACAGACTTTGCGCTGTGGCTTGCCAAGGAAGTCGGCGTCGCCGGCGTCCCTGGCTCCAGCTTCTTCCGCAACACGGCGGACCCCGGGGCCGGCGTGCACACCTACATTCGTTTCCACTTCGCCAAGCGCCTGGAGACCCTCGACGCCGCCGGGCGCCGCCTCCTCAACCTCCGTTGCGCCTGGCAAGGTGGGGCAAAGGCGGACTGAGCCGGAGTATGTGTGCATTACTGACGGGGAGGAGGCCTGGAAGCGTGCGTGAGGGTGTGTAACTCGCAATATGACTTTGTAGCGCACCATATTTTGCAAGGCAAAGCGCCGCCTGCAAATGGAGGTCAACTTAGGCCCGTCATAGGCCCATCACATGGCTTCTGCGGGAAAAATCTCTCCATGTCACACAAGATGCCACCAGTCCCTCCAACTAAGGAGCTCTCTGCCAGAGGGTTGCGTATAGAGTAAGGCGAGGAGATATATTCTTTACGTAAATAAAGCCGCTGATACGATGTCACACGCGTGAAGCGCCTGTCGCGTTTTACCGTCGTTCGCCGTCTAAACTTGCTTGCTTCGGGCAATCCCCACCGGCTTATCACTATGGCTTCCATCGGCTACGGTCTCATGATCTGCGGCATCGTGTCGCTTGTCCTCAACCTGATCAACATGGAGCTCAAGATACTGATGTGGGTCGACCACTGGGGACCGGAAACAGGCTGGATGATCCGTATCGGTATGATTGTCCTGGGCGCCGTCATCGCCGTCATTTTCCCCGGGCAGGAGGCGTCGGACGGCGAGGCTGGTTGACGCCAGCGGGATCCTGGTCTCCCCCCCGGGCAGGCACGGTCCCGCGGCTGACAAAACGTTTACGCGCGGCGTTACGCCGTGGCAACGCCGGCCGGTGTTGCCGGGCTTAGCGCCACGTCTGCGCGGGAGGCGACGGCCTGGTGGGCGATCTCGCGCAGGTGGTCGGCTTGCCCGGCGGTGATAGTGGGGGGATGGAAGGTGCATCTGCGCACGTCATCGCGCCACAGCACTTCGTAAAAGGTGCACGCGCCCAGGTACTTACCAAAGTCGTTGCTGTGGTTGGGATCGTGGCCGAAGGTGGGTTTGCCGCCGCTCAGCGGGGCCGGGGCGTCCCACTTGTAGCCAATGTTAAGGCTCTTGGACTGATCGGGCAGCGCGGGGTAGACGGGCTTGTCGTAATCAAACGCCGGGTCGCGCGTAAACGTCCACTCCGGCGTGGCACGCGCCGTCTGGTAACTGGTGGCCACGGGGATGACGCGCAGCCCGTTGCGCGCTGCCAGGGCCGCGTAGCCGGCGCGCAGCCGGTTGTACATGGCGGCCTGCGTAAACGTATCGGACGCCGCAAAGAGCGGCGAGTCCTCGCGATACGCAATGGTCTCATGCACAAGGATTTCCGCCTGCGGCGCGTGCTTGCGAATGTAGGCAAGCACCTCGGTCGCCCACGGCTCGTAGGTCTCCGGACGGAAGCTCTGGATGCTGTTTTGCTGGACGGTAACGTAGTCCCACGCGTCCGCCTCCAGGCCCGCGCGCAGGGAGAAATGGGTTGTCGCACCCGTAACGGGGTGGATGCGATCCCGGTACGGCGTGCCGGCGGGATCCTCCGCATCTTTCTCATACGCAGCCATATAGCCCGCGTGCTGCTCAAAGCTGTGGCCGCCCAGGTTGCAGCCCAGCATTACGAGCCGGCCGCCGGCGCTGCGGGCAAGTTTTGCCAGGAAAAACGTGGCGTCGTCCGCAAAGCTGTTGCCCACCGTCAGCAGCCGCACCACGCGCTCGTTGGCGCCGCTACCCGAAGGAGCTGGTGTTGTGCTGGTTGTGGAGCCTGCCCGATCCGCCGATTCTGCCGGCGACGGGGACAGCGCCGCCTGCAGGTTTTTCGCTTCCGCATGCATCCCCGCATTATCACACATTTGACGCCGTTTTCGCAAGAAAATGGTCCGCCTTCCATGGGGACAGGGGAAGCGGGGGAGCATTCACCACGGAAAAGCGCGAAGGTGGGGACCATGAAGGGGAGTGGATCCGCGGGGGCACTCCTTCCTTCCATGCATTCCGCAGGCTGCGGGATCGTATCGCCCGACATTTTGCATGGAGGCAGCGCGACGCACTCGCTTGCGGGAAGCGCAACATGTTGGCAGGCAGAAGGATGCAGATATCGCGAGTGACATGGCACGGCTCTTGCCTCTCCTAAAATCATCGTCAAGTCACATTCTCATTACTTCAAAACACGTTTCTCTCATGTCCAAACTATCCACTCTAGAACAGCTTCTGGTGCACGAACTTAAAGATCTTTACAGTGCGGAAACGCAGCTCATCAAGGCGCTGCCCAAAATGGCGGCGGCGGCCTCATCGCCCAAACTGCGCGCCGGCTTTGAGAAGCATCTGAAGCAGACCGAAGAGCACGCCGCCCGCATCGAGCAAATTATGGAGCAGCTGGGCGCCTCCCCGCGCGGCAAATCCTGCGCCGCGATGAAGGGCCTCGTGGAAGAAGGCGCCGACGTCATCCACGAGGACGCCGAAGTCGCCGTGAAGGACGCCGCGCTCATCGCCGCCGCCCAGCGCGTGGAGCACTACGAGATCGCCGGCTACGGCACCGCCCGCATCTTTGCCGAACTGTTGGGCCACAAGGAGATAGCCAAGCTCCTGCAACGCACCCTGGACGAGGAAGGCGCCACCGACCACGAGCTCACCCGTATCGCCAAAACCATCAACGCGGATGCAATAGCCGCGGTGGATTAAAGGCTATTGCAAAAGCTCGCGCGGGGACGTTCGAAATGACGTTTGGAGCAGTTTAAACCCATGCGTAAGACCAACTAACCATGTGATTTGCTCTGAACCGAATTGGTCTAAACAGGCGCTTCCCTGGACCAAAAGGGGAAGGATGCGCTTTGACAGGCAGCCCGCTCAAGCAAGCTTTCTTCCCCCGTTGCGGCCGTTGCGTGAAAATCTGTTCCTCGTCGGGCTACGTCTACTCGCGGAGCCAAGTACCTGGCGGATTTTCACGCAACGGTCGCAACGGGGGAGGGAGCTTGCTGGGCAGGCCTGTCTGAAAGTTCCTTGTTCTTGTCGCGATCCCCATCCAAAGGATACAATCCACGCTGGGGTTGTTTGGTAGGCGCCTCTTCCCGGGGTAACCTCGCTTGACTCGGGAAAGCCTGGGCTGCGAGAGAGCACCTCTTCACGGTTCTCGGATCTGCTGATCGCGCCTGTACTTAAATCGCTGTAGCCCGGTCTTGCTGCCATCGCTCACGCGTCTCCCCCCATGCCCGCCCTGGCCACCGAGGAAAGATTTCCCGGCATCCGCAGGCGGGCATGGACATTTTGCGGGGTTGGCGTATGATGTTCGATCGCCATGGAAAACGCAGCAGGATCCGACTCATTTGACGCAGGCAGCCTCTCCGCCGTACCGGCCTTTGTGGATCACTCCGCAGCGGCCGCCGCCATATTGCCCGGCAGGGGGGAGCCGTTGCCGCTCAACGCCCGCAAACCGGCGTGGCTGCGCGCCAAAATTCCTGGCGGCGAGGCCTACCAGCAAACGCGCGACCTGATTAAAGTGAGCCGCCTGCACACTGTGTGCGAGAGCGCGCAGTGCCCCAACCTGGGCGAGTGCTGGAGCCGCAAGACGGCCACCATCATGATTTTGGGCAACGTGTGCACCCGCGGCTGCGGCTTCTGCGCCGTGCTTACCGGCCGCCCCACGGAGCTGGATCTCGACGAGCCGCGCCGCGTGGCCGAGGCCCTCAAGGTCATGAACCTGCGCCACGCCGTTATTACCAGCGTGGCCCGCGACGAACTGAAGGACGGCGGCGCAAGTGTCTGGGCCGCAACCATTCGCGCCGTGCGCAAGGAGTGCCCGCAGACGAGCATCGAAGTGCTCATCCCCGACTTTCGCGGCCGCTGGCACGACCTGGACACGGTGCTGGACGCCGGCCCGGACATCCTTAACCACAACATGGAGACTGTCCCGCGCCTGCACAAGATTGTGCGCCCGCAGGCCCGCTACGACCGCACGCTGGAGCTGCTGAGCCGCGCCGGTGAACGCGGGTTCGTCACAAAAACCGGCCTGATGCTGGGCATTGGCGAGGACCAGCAAGAAATCGAGCAAACGCTGCGCGACATCGTTTCCGTCGGCGTGGAGATTTTGACGCTGGGCCAGTACCTGCGCCCCAGCGCCCAGCACCTGCCCATCCACCGCTGGGTGGAGCCCGCCGAGTTTGAGCGCTGGAAGGAATTTGGCCTCTCCATCGGCTACAAGGTGGTGGAGAGCGGCCCCCTGGTGCGCAGCAGCTACCACGCCGACGAGCAAAGCGACGGCCTTGTGCATGGGCACGGGCGGGAGTAGCGCGTGATTACACGGAGCAGTTGAGCCGCTCTACGCGGCCTCCACATCCGCCCA
Organism: Verrucomicrobia bacterium LW23; assembly: GCA_003054695.1. GTDB lineage: Bacteria > Verrucomicrobiota > Verrucomicrobiia > Methylacidiphilales > UBA1321 > LW23. Next base: position 668,711 of record QAZA01000045.1, on the reverse strand, counting down.
GGGCTCGCCGTCTTCGTCAAAGGTGACGCGGATTGTCATGGGGCGGCAGCAGACTTCGCAGTCTTCTATCGTTTCGTAATCGCCTGCGCTGGGGTCCGCCGTGGTGGTGAAGAGGGCGCCGCAGTGAGGGCACTGGATGTCCAGGTCTTCGAGCATAATCCACAGCATGCCACGGGCCGGGCGGGGATGCAATGGCATGGCAGCGCGGTGCGGCACGGTTTGTTGTGCGGCGGCGGGCGCGCCGTGGTTGCCTGCCTGGCCGCGCGCTGCAAAGGGCAGGATTTTGGGGCAAGTTCGTCTCTTCCTGTTCGTCAACAAGGCAGGGTTGCCGTAACATTGGCAACACCAGTCAGCACCGTTGAGCGTTTCATCCCCCTCTACGCATGACCACCGCATCCGCCGCGACGTCGACAGGCAGCACCCATGCACCGGGCGCTACGGCTCCGGTTTCGGCACACACGCCCGCTTCTTCCTCTTCCACCGCCGCCCCCTCGGCCCCCGCCTCCGTGGACTGCATTATTGCGGGCGGCGGACCGGCGGGGTTGTTCCTGGCTTTGCTCCTGGTGCGTCAGGGCATCAGTGTGGCGCTGATGGAGGCGCACGGCGATTTCGACCGCGATTTCCGCGGCGATACGATCCACCCCTCCACCATGGAGGTGCTGGACGAGCTGGACCTGGCCGACGCCGTGCTGGCGCTCGACCCCGGCAAAGTGCGCTCGCTGATGCTTGTCTCGGGCACCGAGTCCATTCGCATAGCCGACTTCAGCCGCCTCAAAACGCGGTTTCCCTACATTGCCATGATGCCCCAGGTGCAGCTGCTTAACGTGCTGGCGCGGGAGGCGACGCGGTTTGAGGGCTTTCACCTGCTGTTTCACGCCAGCGTTAACAGGTTGCTGTACCACAACGGTATCGTCAACGGTGTCACCTGGCGCCGCAACGGCACCGACTACGAAATGCGCGCCCAGCTGGTGATTGGCGCTGATGGCCGCGCCAGCCGCGTGCGCAGGCTGGCGGAGCTGGAGATGGTGAAAACCGCCGCGCCCATGGATGTCCTCTGGTTCCGCGTGCCGCAGCCCCCGGGCGCGGTGGACGAGCAGGCCGCTTTTCGCTTCGGGCCCGGCTCCGCCCTGGTGCTGCTGGATCGCGGCGACCAGCTGCAGGTCGGCTACATCTTGGCCAGGAAAGCCTATGGTGCGCTGCGGCAAAAAGGCTTCGATGCGTTCAGGCGATCGTGCGTGGAGGTGTGCCCCGCGCTTGCCCCGGTCATCGACAACGTGACGGGATGGAAAGACGTGGCCCTGCTTTCCGTAGAGTGCGGCCGGCTGACCACCTGGCACAAACCCGGCGTGCTGTGCATTGGCGATGCCGCGCACATCATGTCGCCCGCCGGCGGCATCGGCATCAGCTATGCTGTGCAGGATGCCGTGGCGGCCGCCAACATCCTGACGGAGCCGCTGCGCGACCGCAACGTCAACGAGATTGCGCTGCTGGCCGTGCAGCAACGCCGGGAAAAGGCGACTCGCTTTATCCAGAAGTTCCAGTCCGTCATCCACGATAACATTGTCGCCAGCGCCCTTCACAGCCGGCACCGTCTGCCCCTGCCGTGGTTTGCCCGTCTGCTACCGCACATCCCCCTCCTGCGCGACATGCCTGCCCGCACCATCGCCTTCGGCCCCCAGCCTGAGCACGTGCACCATCTGCGCACCCGCGGTCCTGCCGGCTCCGGGCATTTGACCTGAGGCTGCTTCAGGAACTAAGGAGTCCTTAATTTCCGCTCAGGCGGCGATAGATTTCCTGCCAGGCCTCGTTGTCGGATTTGAGGTCGGTGAGCACTTTGTTTTGAGTGCCGGCGTAAAAGGTTTCGCCGGCGAGCCAGTGGGCGGTTTCGCGGTTGTCGCGGCGCTCGCCAAGCTCGTGCCATACGCCGCCGCGGATGATAAAGCGGGGCGTGGTGCCGACGTAGAGGGAGACGCTCTCCAGCTGGCCGCCGAAGACGGGCTGGGTGTGAAATTTGGCCAGGGCGATGAGCAGAGAGAGAAGGTTGCCGTCGCCGCCTTCCTTGATGGCTGTGGGGTTGACGCGAATGATGATGTGGCCGGGCTGCACAAAGCCGCCCAGGTGCGCAAAGGTGATGCCGGAGGGGACGCCGGCCTGGGCGGCGATGGACTTGAGCGGGCGATCGACCAGCAGCCAGTTGGCGGCAATGACGAGCAGGATAAGGCCTCCGAGGCCGATGCAAAACAGCTTCATCTTGCTCATGCCCTGCGGCCCTTCGTCGACAGTGGCGCTTTTGCCGGAGAACTGGCCGGCGCTGGCCTGGGCGACGGGGGAGACCGCCGCGACGACCGGCTTGGCGCTCTTAACCGCAACCACTTTGGGCTTTACCGGAGAGGGGGCCGAGGCGGTGGCGGGGACGGGCCCGCTGGTGGCCACGGGGCGGGGCACCTGCACGGGGCTGGGCACGCGGCCGGACTCCATTTTGGCCTTGAGCATGGCCGTCACCTTCTCCGGCGAGGGCATGCGGGCGGCGCCGCTGGAGGAATCCGGGCGGGCGGCTTTGACGCCGGGGAACGGGGTGACGAGCCCGTCGTCGGGCTTGCCATCGCGGGAGCGGCCGGCGCTGGCGGCCCGGGCGGGCTGTGCTTTTTCGATTCCGGCGGTGCTGGCGGCTCGGGCGGCGGGGGCTTTCTCCACGGCGCCGGGCTGCAGCTGGCTAAAGTCGCGCACGGGGCGCCAGTCGTTATCCTGCGCGCTCCAGATGAGCTGGGACTGGGTGATGGAACCTTTGGCGACGCGCTCGCGGACCTCGTTCTTGGTGAGCGTGGCGTAGGGCTCCGCGCCGGGCATGGCGACGAAGACGGTTGTCTCGGAATTCTGCTTGTTGGGCATGGAAGTGGGCACTGGCGGCCGGTGAAAGGTGGGATCCGTGGCGTGATGTCGGGTTGCTCGCGGGAGGCGGGTCGGCGCTGCTGCCTGGGGGCGATCAGTGCGTGTCCGGCCGGGCTTCACCGTGGCCATCATTGCAGTGTTAGAAGAATAGTAGAATGATTGCGATTTGTCGATGCCGGAGAGTGTCGCCGATGCTGCTGTCACATCGTTGGCAACCCGCTCTCCGCCCCTGTGTCCCGCCCCTTGTGATGCCCGGTCGTTTTTGCACAGGCATGTGTCAAATCCGTGTTGGACAGGCAATTTTTGGGCCAGTTTCCCATCAATCGGAGTTACCGATGTGGGGAAACGGCGTGAGATCACCCTCTTTCTGCCCGGCAATATTTGCGTATGTGCATGGCAGGCAGAATGTTCGCGGCGAAATGGATCCAGAGCTTCTCATTCATACAAGCTGTTTTCCATGCTGCCTGCAATAGGACAAACACGGAATTTTAACCCGAAAAAAAAGTGCTCCACAGCATTTCTGCCGCTTGAAGTTGAACAGCGCCAAACGGTATTCGTATCAGGATGGCCGAATTTCGCCAGCACTTTCCAATCAATCCTGTCATCGGCACGCATGGGTGAAATCTTTCATGAAATTTGTGATTTTTTTACGGCCGGCTTGTGACTCATCTTTGCCAACACAAACAAATCTCGCGGAACACATCTGCACAACAATGCACTATAACTTTGCTATCCATTACAGCTGCAGAGACTTACGCGCCTCGTAGCTAGTGGCAATCCCCTCCGCGTACGGGCCCAGGCGACGCAGCAGGGTGGCGCTCATCGCCTCGTTCGCCACGGCAACGCCGGCCAGGGCGTGGCGCAGCTCATCGCGCACAAGTCCCTGGCGCCGAATGGAATGCGCGATAAGCGAGAGGCCGCGGCCGGGGATGGGGAGCTCCGGCCGCACATACAGGGCGCTGTAGCGCACCGTGTCGGGCAGTACGCGGTGGGTAATCATCCAGCCCATAATGCGGCCGTAGCGGGCGGCCAGGTCGGCGGCGATGGTGGTGCCGTCGGGTGCGGGGCGGATGTCGCGCAGGCGCAGGGCAGTGGAAACGAGCGGTTCCTCCTGCGCGGGGTTGGTGAAGGGGGAGAGCTGGGCGGGGAAGTCGGGCCAGGCGCGGACGCGGTCGCGCTCCTCCCCCGTAACGTGTTGCCAGGGAATGATTTCGCAGCGATCGCCCGGCTCCAGCCGCAGCCAGGGCATGGCCATAATCTTCTCGATATGGAAGCGCCCCAGCCGCATGCGGGGCGTGCCGGTGGACCAGCCGGAGGTGCGCAGCAGGGCCTCGGTTGCGGTGTAGCCGGGGGAGTCGCTGACATACGTGGCGCCGACGACGGTGACGCCGCGTTCGCGCAGGTGCGCCTCCAGCAGGGCCAGCATGCGGCGGGCGATGCCTCGGCGGCGCCACGGTTCCTCCACATATATAGAGCGCAGCACGGCGCTGGGGCGGGCGGGGTGGATCTCCGCGAGCGCGAGACCAACAGGCGCGCCAAACACCTCCGCCCCAACAGCTTGCGCGCTAGCGCCGGGGGCCGTACCGCACTGGTGCAGCAGCGCGCGCGAGGGGCCGAAGGTCATCGCGGCGTAGGGCGCCGCGGCGCCGGGGCTCAGGGGACGCAGGGCCTCCAGGGGCGGTGTCATGCGGGCGACGTGTTGCCTGTGCTGTGGTGGGTGCGGGGCCCGGTGCCTGCGCCGCTGCCTTTGGTGTCGCCGGACATTTTGTAGTAAATCATGACGAGGATGCCGATGCCGATGAGAAGTGTAATGCCCAGCGACACTGCCATAACGACAGGGTTGACGCGCACCTTTTTGGCCTGCGCCGGCGCCGCCGCCGCGCCCTCCCGGTAATAGGGGGAGTCCTGAAAGCGGGCCTCGACCATCTCGATGACAGGGCCGGGCACGGAGTGGTGCCCGAGGAAATCCGAGTAGACGCTGCCGCTTTCCGTCTCTACGGAGGCGTCCTGCAGGCGCTCCAGCCGGGCGTCGGGCGCGAGGTTGCGCAGGGCGGGGTCGCGCCGGGCGTTGGTGATGAAGCGGTTGACGGCGGCGGCCAGCGCCTCGTCGGCCTCGCGGGTGGTGAGGCCGTACATGGTGGGGCGCTGGGGGGTGTCCTGCATGTGGATGAGGTAGTACGCGAGGGTCTCCCACACGTATTCCTGCACATCGCTGTCGCGCATGCCGGCATGTGTATCGTCCAGGCGCTCCAGCTCGGTCAGAAACTGACGCAAAGTATCCTCAAAAGCCATGTTGTACTACTATACCACAAGGCGACAGGGGGGCGCAATGCGGGTGCTGGGCATGGAAGGCGGGCGGGGGAACCTGGGGTGCTTGGCGAGACGATGTGCATGGGCTATGCGGTGTACGGATAATCCTCCTTCCGAATCTGCCTCCCCCCTTTTCCCCCCATCCCCCCTTGGCGAAACCTTCCGTCCTTGGCGATAGAATCTGCACAAGATACGCGGCATGCGGATTAATATCGCCAAGGACGGAAAGTTTCGCCAAGGGGGGATGGGGGGAAAAGGGGGAGGCAGAAAGATGATGGGCAAATGATGCGTATTACTGGTTTGGGAGCGCCCTTGATTTGGGGCGGAGCGCGACGATAAGGCTTCACGACGGATCGCTCATATACATTTGCATTGCGGGGGCGGCGTCTCTATCCTTTATTGCGCTTTCGGCTAACCAGGCCAAATACCTTCCCGCGATACTACTTCGCCCTCCCCCTTCCCCGCCCATGTTCATCTACGTTATGCTTCTCGGCCTTGGCACCCTGCTTGTGCAGATGGTGCTGCCCAGCATTACGCTGGTGTACCTGCTGCCGGGCGGTCCAGTGAATCCAAACATGGAGGGTTTTCCCGTGCAGGATCCCCATGTGGATCAGTTTCGGCTGGTGCTGCTGCCGTTGGTGATTGTGTACGCGGCGCTGTATACGCGGGGCGTTTCGCTTATCCTTGTGGTTGGTGTGCTGGGGTTTGTGGCGGATTTACCGTCGGAGGGGCGCCTGGGGCTTACGGTCATCAATCTTGCCATCATTGCCACGATTATCGTAACGCAGCAGGACAACCGGCTGGTACGTACCTGGTATGTGCGGATGATGCTCGTGCTGGTTGGCACTTTCTTTTACACATTTTTGGAGTATTTTTTCTATCTCGTGCAGATCAGCCGGTTCGACTGGCCGGCCAAGGTGTGGACAAGCATGATCCTGTGCTCGCTCATCAACGCCGCCATCTGCCCTCTGGCTTTCTTCCTGTTCCACATTATCCCGCGCACCCTGGGCTGGGTGCGGAATGCGCACGGTGAGCAGGCGGGTGCCGATCCTTCATCCTCCTCCAGCTATGCAGTTTAGGGAATACACGCCCAATCCGCTCAGTTCCTGGGCCATCCTGCGCATTATTGCCGTGGCGGCGATGATGATGGGCGGCCTGACGTACCTGGCCATTACGCTGTACAAGCTGCAGATTGTCGAGCGCGCCAAATGGGTGCAGCGTGTCGAGAACCAGCAGATTGTCAAAGCGCGCCTGCCCCCCGCCCGCGGCATGATTATGGACCGCGGCGACAACCCGTGGGACCACTCCCTGCGCGAGCCGATTGCCCTGGCCGAGAACCGCGTCAGCTACGATATCGACTTTTACATGGAGACCCTCGTCCGCCACTACAAGGGCGAGAACAAGGGCGTGGTACCGACCAAAACGGTAATGGTGCGCGACCGCAAGAAGAACCGCAACGACCGCGTGGAAGTGCTGGATGTCGCCAAGATTGTGCGCGACTGCCTGGTGCCCATCTCCACCAGCCTGGGCATTACCGAGCTGCCCGAAGACAAGGACATCGAGAACCACTATCGCAGCCGCGGCGATCTCCCCTACCAGTTCAAGACGGACGTCGACTGGGCGCTGCTCAGCCAGTTCTCCGAGCGCAACCTGGGCATGCCCGGCATCGAGATCGTCGCCCGCCCCGTGCGCTATTACAAGTACGGCGCCATGGCCGCCCACCTGATGGGCTACGTAGGCAAGCCAGAGAGCGAGAAGGAGCAGCTTGCCGAGGACATGGTGGCCTACGAAACGGTGGGCCGCCAGGGCGTGGAGAAGCTTCTGGACCTGCGCATGCAGGGCCGCCCGGGCGCCAAACTCACGCGCGTCAACGCCCGCGGCGACGTGATGCAGCAGGAGGCGGAAATCAAGTACGCTACCATGGGCGACAACGTGGCGCTGACGCTGGACGCGCGCATGCAATACATTACGGAGCAAGCCATGCGCTCCGTGGGCCGCGGCGCCGCCGTGCTGCTGGACCCGCGCAACGGCGACGTGCTGGCGATGGTTTCCGTGCCCAGCTACGATCCCAACGACTTTATCCCGCGCATTAAAGGCGACGACTGGGCGCGCCTGAACGGCGATGCCACCGCGCCGATGGTCAACCGCGCCACCAGCTCCTTCCCGCCCGGCTCCATCTACAAGATCATGATTGCGCTGGCGGCGCTGAAGGCCGGCAAGATTACACCCAACACGGTATTTCCCTGCCCCGCAGAGCTTTACATCGGCGGCCGGCCCTTCCGCAACTGGACAAAAATACCGCTGGGCCCATCGAAGCTGAGGGAAGCCATCCGGATGTCCAACAATCCGTTCTTCTACCAGGTGGGCATTCAGGCCGGCATGAAGGCGCTGGTGGACATGGGCAAAATCATGGGCTTTGGCGAGCCTACCGGCCTTGGCGTGCCGGAGAGCGGCGGCATTCTCCCCAGCCCGGAGTGGCTGAAGGAAAGCGGCCGCAAGGACGAACGCTGGACAGAGGCGTTTACGGCCAACTTTTCCATCGGCCAGGGCTACGTCACCACCACGCCGCTGCAAATGTGCGTCATGATGGCGTCCGTAGCCAACGGGGGCGTGGTTTACCAGCCGCGCCTCGTCAACGCGTACTACGACCAGAACCTCAATCGCACGGAAGTACCGCCCGTCGTGGCCCGCTCCACGCTGGACATGAAAAAGAGCGACATTGACGCCGTGCGCGAGGGCCTGATTGCCGTGGTGGAAGGCGGCACGGGCAAAAACGCGCGCCTGCCGGAGCACCGCATGGCCGGCAAAACCGGCACGGCCCAAAGCTGGAGCAAAATCAACGACCGCTGGGTGAAGGACAACCGCACGTGGTTTCTGGGCTACGGCCCGGTGGAGAACCCGCGCTACGTGCTGTGCGTGATGGTGGAAGGCGGCGTCTCCGGCGGCAGCACATGCGCCCCGCTGTTCCACGACATCATGAAGCAGGTTTTTGCGCTGGAGAAGGGCGAAAAGGTGGACATCACCTACCTCACCCCCGCCGTCGGCCACTTCAAGGGCGTGGAGGAGGTCTCCGGCCCCGGCGCCTCCACCGCCAGCGCCGCCAACACCCCCGCCCCCCGCGCCGCCGCCGCCGACGAACCGGCCGCCGTGGAGGAAGACGAACGCCCCGCCGCCGCCCCCGTCGCCCCACCCCCGCCCCCGCGACCTGTCATGCCACCCCGGCGCTCCGGCTCCATCCCCAGCCGGTTTTAGGGGGTAGCGCACAACAAGTGAACTCCGAGAACGGCGGTAGCCGTTCCCTATCGTAGCCTTGTATATTGGCTTTTACCTGATCGAGATTTCGTCAGAGTGGTAGAACCACGAAAGGGAGCCTGCCCCCTCCGTTCCGCCCCTTTGTGTCTTCGTGTCTTTGTGGTTAAATATTCCCCTCCTCTCTGCTACTCTGCGAAAATGTGGATGGGGATTATTTAACCACAAAGACACGAAGACACAAAGGGGCGGAACGGAGTAACGGAACTTATGATATTTACTTCTGATTCAGGACACTAGAGGCTTATATCGCCCTTAGAGCGAGACATCTGTGAAGCCGTATTGCATTACGGAGGAGAATGTCTCGCTCTAAGGGGGATAAAGGGGAAGGAGGGTCGCACCAGCGCAGGACACAACAAAGCCCCGAGCGGCGATGCCTGCTCCGGGCTTTGTGCGTGTATGGCATTGGGGTCTGTTAAGCTTGTAGCTTTGGCCGGGAAATCACGAGCCGCTGCCGCTGTCGTAGTAGTCTTCGATAATCTTGCCCACGTCCTTGTAGCCCATGTCGACTTCGTAGATCTTTTTGACGTATTCGATCATGGCTTCTTTCTTGTCCACGGCTTTGTAAACCATGGCCAGGTTGTAGCACATTTCCTTCTTCAGGTCGTCCATGATGGGGACTTCGGCGATGGCGTCGCGGAGCGTCTTTTCCGCCATGTCGTTCATGTTACGGCGGGCAAAGCACAGGCCCATCATATTGAAGGCCTTGATGCGTACGGCGGGCTGCTTGAGGCTTTGCTGCAGCTCGGGCAGGGCCTCCTTGTAGTTGCCGGCGTGGAAGAGGGCAGCGCCCAGGTCGTAGCGGTACTGGCCGTCGTTGGGGTACTTGCGTACGCGTTCGCGGGCGATTTCCAGCATGGCTTCAGCGCGCCGTTGCTTCAGCAGGTCCACGGAGCTTTGGTACTGCGCGGGGTCGGTCGCGGCGGCGGCTTCGTACTCGGCAATCTGCTTGTCCAGCTTTTTGATGCGCAGGTCCGAGAGGGTTTTCTCGATGGAGGTATCGGAGCGGCCGCCCTGCTCGAAGGTGTATTGATACCACTCCAGCGCCTGGTCCAGGTCCGGCTTTTTCAGAAAGAGCTCGGCGATGCGCAGGGGGTGCTTGAGGTTGGCGGGCTCGCGCTGCACCAGGGTAAACAGCTCGGCAATCTGCTCGTCGATGGCCTTCTCGCTCTTGACGACTTTGCCCTGTTGCTCCAGGGCGGCGGCCTGCTTTTTGTCCTGGATAAGGTCGCGGTAGTCGCTGGCGTTGCGCCAGCCGCCGGCGGTGGAGGCGGCCAGGGCGGTGGCGTTCTTCATGCCGCTGAGGGCTTCGCCGTCGCGCGGGTCAATTTGCAGGATGGCCTCGTACACTTTGGACGCGCGCTGGCCGTCATCCATCAGCATGTACGTTTGCGCCAGCTGATGCATCAGCTTGGTGTCCTTGGGCTTGTTCTCCCGCATCGTCTCATACGCCAGGGCGGCGATTTCCGGCATGGAGAGGGCGATGGCCGCCTCCGCCTGGGCGGTGTTGGCGGAGCTGCAAAACGGGTCGATAGCGAGGGCTTCCTCCGCATATACCAGGGCTTCCGCCGGGGCCTTTTTGACGGCGCTGCTGGCTTTGGAGGCCGTGCGGCTGGCCTTCATCTGCTCAATGGGCTTGGCAAACGTGGAGAGCGTTTTGAACTGCTGGATGGAGGCTGCACGGTTGCGCTGGCGCGCTTCCAGAAACTCCGGCTCCGATTTCAGAATCGTTTGCCCGAGGTTAAGGACGTAGCCATAGTTTTTGGCATCAAACGCCTCGCGGGCGCGCCGCCACAAGTCGCGATTATTGGGTTGGAGATCTTTTTCGAGCTTAACGGCCATCGTGATAGCCTAGCACAGGGAGGAGGGTGCGGTCAATCCTTCAGATGTCGGAAACATGTCGCCAAGCGGTGATTTATTCCGACCGTGCCTTGCGCGGGCCTGTGCCATCGGAACGGCTAACTGTTCAAAACGCAACAAAAGCGCATTCGTAATCATGTGCCGCTTGAGCATATGGCAAGGTTTCTGCTATGTACCACAAACGCACCGGTTCATACAGCTCTCACCCACGGCGGCCGCCCCGTGCGGCGCCAGGCGAGAGGTCGCCGCACCCACCTCCGGATTCACCCTCCTCACCACTACCATGACGATTGTACCCTCGGTGACAGGTTGCCAGACATCCCGCCGGCCACGCTCCGTCCTGCGTCCGCCTGCGCGCGCCCGTGCCGGAAGGCGTTTTCCCGTCCCGCCGCTGCGGCTTCGTGTCACGCTGGGTGTGGCAGCAACATGGGGCGCCGAGGGCGCGGCGGAGGAGTAACGCGACGGGCTGACGCAAACCAGCCACACTGCATTAAAGGGGGCGTCTTCTTGCAGATCTGAGTATTTGTCTGTTGTTTTTCATCCTTGCTGGCGAATCCCCAACACCTCCATCCCGGCGGTACTATTTTCTCCCTAACCCGGCGCGTGCACGTGCCTATATATATCGTCCAGATGAAACCGGCCATGGCCATCACCTCCGTCGCCTTCGCCTGGCGCCCAGCTACCACTGGGGCGAGGGTGGTCGTCGTCGTCGCGCCGATTGCCGCCGGGGGAGGGCGCGGGATATGACAGCCGGGAAGGTCGACCAGTCGATCGCGGAGCATAGTGCTCAGGCGGATTCGTCGTACTTTCTCAAGACGCTTGCCGGCCCCGTGGTCGGGGTGCTTTGCATTGTAACCCTGGCGATTGTGCTGATGCTGGACGACAGCAAAATGCAGCACGAAGCCGCGATGCATGACCATGCCATCGCCGTTATCAATGCCGCCGGCGAAGCCGCAAGCGGCATTGTCCGGCTGGAAAGCGGCAAGCGCGGCTACCTCCTCACGGGCGATCCCGACTATCTCGTAACGTCCAGCCGCGATGTGGACACCCTGACCCAGCGGCTGGACGACCTCTCCCGACTTACCCGCGGTAACCGCGAGCAGTACGAGCGCGTGCTTGCCCTGCGCGATGTGCTGGCCGAGTGGCTTCGCGAGCACCCCACGCCGCCGCCGCCGCCGCTAGCACCACCACCAGTGCCCGCCGCCCATTCGCCCGCAGTGCCCTCAACGAATGATCCCGCGGCCCCTGCCCCCTCGTCCCCGCTCGCGCGCTCCCTTGCGGACGCCACCAACGGCCTGACCTCCGGCGCTGTGCTGCGACCACCCCCCAATGCCGTGCCCCCCTCCCGCGGCATGGCCGACGCCGCTATGGGTGACGACGACCCCGCGCCAGCACCCGGCACCAGCGGCACCGCCGCCTTCACCCCGGCCCCCACGATGAAGGAGGCCGAAATGAAGCTGGCGCGCCGCGGCAAATTGCTGACCGACAAGGCCCGCCTGCTTCTGGACGAAGTGCTGCACGAGGAGCAGGCTTTTCTCGCCAAGCGCAACAGCGATGCCCAGAACGCGCGGCAATCCCTGCAAATCCTGGCCTTTGCCCCGCAGCTGGAGCGCCTGCTGATGGACCTGGAAGGCGGCTCCCGCGGCTTCCTCGTCAGCGGGCAGGAGGAGTTTCTGGAGCCCTACCGCCAGGGCGTCTCCCGGCTGGATGTGGTAACCGGCCACCTGCTGGTCCTCACCGCGCACAACCCGCGCCAGGTGGAGCGTCTCAGCCGCATCCGCGAGGGCGTGGCCCGCTGGCAGGCCGAGGCGGCCATCCCGGAGATTGAAGCGCGGCGCGCAGGCGAGGACGTGCGCACCCTGGTGCAGCGCGGCAATGGCCGCGTGCTGATGGAAAGCATTGCGCGAGATATGCAGGACTTTCAGGCCGAAGCCTTTAGGGAGTACGAGGCCAGCCGCCGCCAGGCCGATCAGTACCGCTTCTCCCGCCTGGGCGTGCTGCTCTCCCTCAGCGCCGCCGCCGTGTGCCTGCTGTGCCTGGCCAGCTGGGTGGGCTTTAACGCGCAGCGTAAATACGTACGCAACCTGCTGGCCGCCCACGCCCTGGTGCAGGAGAGCGAAGGCCGCTTCCTGGGCTTTATGAACAACAGCCCCACCGTGGCGTTTATGAAGAACGAGGAGGGCCGCTACGTTTATATCAGCGATCCCCACGAGGAACAGGTCGGCATCCCCCGCTCGCGCATCGTCGGCTTTACCGATAAGGAAGTCTTCCCCGAGTTCATTGCCAAACAAAACCGCGACAACGACTTGCTGGTAATGGAAACCGGAAGGCCCCTGGAGATCATCGAGAAGGAGCCCGCCTCGGACGGCTCCATCCGCGACTGGCTCTCCTTCAAGTTCCTGTTCCGCGATGCCTCCGGCGCCAAGTTCGTCGGCGGCGTCTCCGTCGACATGACCGAGCGCCTGAAAGCCGAGGAAGCCCTTGCCGCCGAGCGGGAGCGCCTGGCCGTAACGCTGCGCTCCATCGGCGACGGCGTCATCACCACCGACATCGACGGCCGCGTGCGCATGATCAACCGTGTGGCCGAAAACCTGACCGGCTGGAGCCAGCAGGAAGCCGCCGGCCAGCCCCTCTCCACGGTCTTTCACGTGGTGGACGAAGCGACCGGCGCCGCCACCCGCAACCCGGTGGAGACGGTGATCCGCACCGGGCGCATCGTCGACATGACTAATCACACCGAGCTTGTAGCCCGCGACGGCAAACGCCGCGCCGTGGCCGACAGCGCCGCGCCCATCAAGGATAAAGACAGCAAAACCATTGGCGTCGTCCTCGTGTTCCGCGACGTTACCGAAAAGAAGCGGCAGGAGCAGGAGCAGCAAAAGGCCGACAAGCTCGAGTCGATCGGCCTGCTCGCCGGCGGCATTGCGCACGACTTCAACAACATCCTCACCGCCATCCTCGGCAACCTCTCCCTGGCGCGCAGCTCCATGGCCTCCGCCCCCGGCGTGGATGCCATCGCCGCCGAGCGCGTGCAGGATGCCGAGAAAGCCACGCTGCGCGCGCGCGACCTGGCCCAACAGCTCCTCACCTTCTCCAAAGGCGGCGCCCCCATCCGCCGCACCGCGTGCATCTCGGAGCTTGTGGCGACGACAACCACGTTCTTTTTGCGCGGCTCCCGCGCCCGCTGCAAGCTCAACATTGCCAAAGACTTGTGGGCGGCAGAGATCGACACGATCCAGATCAGCCAGGTCATTCAGAACCTCATCGTCAACGCCGACCAGGCCATGCCCGAAGGCGGCACCATCACCGTCAGCTGCGAAAACGTAACCCTGCCCCTGGCCGAGTGCCCCGGCGAAGAGGCCGCCGCAGTCCAGCCAGACGCCGAATCCGCCGGGGCCAAAGCATCGCCCCTGGACGCGGACATTGCCGCCACCGCAGCAATCCCGGCAACTGCACCTTTGCCGACCATCCGCAACCAGGCTCCGGAAGCTCCTGCCGTCGAAGAGGTTGCATCCACTCTGCCCAACGGCGCGGCCGCTAGCGGCAAACCCGTGCCGGCGCCGCTGCCCCCCGGGCACCGCCACTTCCTGCGCATCACCGTGGCGGACGAAGGCATTGGCATCCCGCGCCAGTACCTCACCAAAATTTTCGATCCCTACTTTACCACCAAAGCCAAAGGCAGCGGCCTGGGCCTGGCCACCGCCTACGCCATTGCCAAAAACCACGGCGGCCTCCTCAGCGTCGAGTCGACCGCGGGCAAAGGCAGCATCTTCACGCTCCTCCTCCCCTCCTCCGGCATGCCCGCGCCCAAACCGGGCGAGGAGAGCCGCGCGGCAAAAGCCACCGCCGCCCGCCCCGCGCGCATTCTTGTGCTGGACGACGAAGAGATGATCCGCGAACTGGTGCCCCGCATGCTGCACGACGCCGGCCACAACGTCACCTGCGCTGGCGATGGCGCAACCGCCATCCAGCTGTACGAGAACGCCTTACGCGCAGGCAAGCCGTTCGACATCGTCATTATGGACCTCACCATCCCCGGCGGCATCGGCGGCCGCGAGGTCATCGCCCACCTGCGCCAGATCCACCCCGGCATCCGCGCCATTGTCAGCAGCGGCTACGCTACAGATCCCGTCATGGCCCGCTACACCGAGTACGGCTTTGTCGGAGTCGTGACCAAACCCTACGAAGCGGGCGAACTCCACCGCGTCGTCGCCCAAATCCTTCGCGAGCCCGGCCAGGAGCCCGCCAGGGCAGCCGCGCCCGCCACCTCCATCGCTGTCGCAGTCGCGGTGGCCGTAGAGGCGCGCGAGCAACCTCCCACCCCAAGCGCGAGCACGGCGGAAACGCCCACGCCAATCTCTGCGCCCGCAGCGACGCCCGCCGATGCGCCCGCCGAAGCGCCACAGCAGGTTTCCGCCCCCGCGGCGTAAGCGACGGCGACTGCGGAACGGGGCGCATTGCTATAACGTTTCATCACACTCGCCCTTCAGAGTCCCAACGCGAAAGGCCGCTCCGATATCGCCGCTGCCGCCGCCCCTGCCGCACACCACCTGCAAAGGCGCCTCGCTCCCCGGCGAGTCATCCCACTCCAACGCCGCGGCAATGCCCGGCCGACGCTCGCACACCTCCTCTATCTCGCTGATGTCCAACAACATCCATGCCGTGGAAAGAGCGTCACTTACCGCGGCCGACTCCGCAAGCGCCCAGGCTCGCGCAGGCGAGCCCGCCGCCGGCCGGCCCGTGCGCGGATCGAGGATATGATCGCCCTTTACCGCCTTGCCCGACGTACTGATCGCCGCCCCCTGCAGCAAGACGAACTGCTTGCACGACAACGAGATACGCCATCCGTCCGGCTCACTCTGCGGCGCGCCCATCGCCAAAATACTGCTGCCACCTCCCGCCCGAAGCAGCGCCGCCTCCACGTCCCACTCCCGCAACTCGCGCGCCATCACATCCAGCGCAAACCCCTTGCCGATGGCCCCCAGGTCCAGCCCCGCCGGCCGGCTGCCTGCCGGGCCGTCGCAAAACACCACCAGCCCGGCGGCGTCGAGCGCCAGCGTGGCCCTCTCCTCGGCGCCCGCCGCCCGCATCCGCCCCGGCGCGGGATCAAACGCGCCGCCCGTCAGCTCTGCGCACTCCAGCGCCACCGCCAGGCACTCGGCCGTCAGCGGATGCATCCGCAACGCCTCACCCGCGCGCATGCGCCCCAGCCGCGCCACCTCGCTCGTCTCCAGAAATCGGCTCAGCAACCCCTCCACCAGGTGCGCGGCGGCAAACGCCGCATCCGCCGCGTGCCGCGCAAGGAGAGCGTCCGCATGTCCCACGCGAACCTCAAACACCGTCGCCATCGCCTCATCGCGAAACCTGTGAACGATGCTCATCGGCTCCCACCCTCCCGCGTCAACACATACACAAGCACCCCCGGGCGTAACCCCACGGGAAACACCTGCCACCCCGGCCCCAGCCACGTCTGCACAACCTCCAGCGCGTCGGAGGAACAAATCACCGCCTGCGGAATCGCCTTACCCTCAGGCACATGCGTCCAGTACCCCACATATTTGAAGCGGCGAAGATACCACGGCAACGGCCAGTAGTCCGCACCAATCACATATAGTACCGCACCATAACCCTCTGTCGTTGCAGCCCTTGCGTCAAACGATCGGACCCTTTCCAACAGCCATGGCTCCACCCGCGCCACATCGGCCACAGTCGGCGAATACGCCAGAGGATTACGATCGTCGGCCGGATCATCAAAGCAGAGCCGCCGCGTTTCCCCGCCCAACTGCCAGATCAGTCCGCCGCCAAGCACCATCGCAGCGATACATAAAACCCTGTTGTGCAATCGCTTACGCGCCGCGGCGAAAAGCGCCACCGCTCCGGCTCCCGCCACCAGGCAAGCCGGCCCCACGAACGTGAGCACCAGCCACGGCGTTTTATACGGTATAGCCGAGTAGATCACCAGCGTTGCCAGCACCACCCCAGCAAGAAATCGCACCGCTGGCCGCTCCCACTCCATGAGGACGGCCCCAACGCCTAGCACAAGCAGGCTCCATCCCGCCCAGCCCGCCGAGAACCGGCCCGGCGCCAAAAGCCAAACGGCATAAGTAAACGATGGCTTCTCATGTCCTTCGCCACCAGCACGTTGCACAAAGCGCGGCACAGCTCCAGGGGTATCCGCAAGCCCTCCCCAGTGGTAACCAAACGAGGTGTAAAGCAGGACAAACACGAACGAAAACACAACGAGAGCCGCACCTCCCATAATCAGGAGATGCCACCACACCTCCCTGCAATACAACGACTTGTAAAGCCTGACCAACTCATCCCGCCCGCCGAGCGCAGCGAAAGCTGCCAGCCCAACCGCCGCAAATGTGATGACGGCAGTCTCCTTGGTGCATATCAATAACGATGCGTAACCTGCTATAAGCACAACATTTACAAAGCTCGCTCCCGAGTCGTAAAGGCGAAGGCAGGCAGCAAAGAAGAGCAGCGTAAATGTGAGAAAGAGCGTCTCGTGTATAAAATAGCGGTCGTAGTAAACGACGGGCGCCGCCAGCGCCAGAAATAGCGCCGCACCAATCGCCGCGACCCTCCCCAGATAGGGCGCGAACATCCCGGCAATCAGCACATTGGCCGTGCCTGCAAGCGCCGGCAGAAGCCGCAGTTGCCATGCCTGCATTTCCGCCAAAGAGCTTGCCCCACAAGCAGTTAGAATCGGCGCAGCGAGGAAGTAAAGCGTTGGCCCGTGGCAATCCCACGGGTTGTACCGGTAGATGCCGCCCTCCAGCATTGCCCCCAAAATGACGGCGTGGACGGCTTCGTCCGTGTGAACCGGGCGCGCCTCCGGATCGAGTAAACGTATAACCAGGGCCATGCCCGCTATAATCCCCAGCACGCCCCACATCGCCCCCTTTGTCAACTGCCAGGCTTCCCCCAAACTTCTACCTCAATGTAATGATTGGCCTCGTTCGCAGAATTGCCACGGCTGTATAGCCGAACATAGCGTCCCTTGATACCCTTTGCATCGATCAACCGCCCCTCATAAGTATCTATGTACGAGGGATCCTTGCCAACGCCAACACCCATACCGGTGCTGGCATCATAAACATTATTAAATATAGTTGTTACTTTATCGATAAAATCCGGATCATCCGAAACCTGCACAACAACATCCCGATAGACACGAGCCTGCGAATGATAGTGCCATACAAGCACAGCATAAATGTCATGCGGCTTGCCTAAATCAATCTGTACATACTGCTTTCCCTTGCCAAGTTCTACATAATTTCCTTCATCTCCATCCTTCACTCCATCGGTAACCTGGGAAATATCACCGACAGTTGGCTCATTGTCGCTACTCGTCACCGGCTTGTCCCTCGCAACATTGGTAACCCCTTTAGGGACAAGAAATTCCGGCCGCTTACCCGCGCGCGGAGGCTCCAGATTGGGAATTTTGACCGGCACAGGAGTCCCCACAAAAAGGGGCTTGGGCAAGTCGGTCTTAAGCGGCACCTTTTCATCAGCATAAAGGTACACGCTCATGCAAGCGCCGGCTAACAGCATATAGAGAAAGCATTTCATAAAAAGGGGAAGCTTTACGTTACACCTTATACTCCTCTGGTCGAATATGCAACATTTGCCTGGCATCAATAGCGTCGTTCGTTCGGTATATGGCGTACTCGCTGGCAAATGCTTCATCGCCGGGGCAGTTCAATTTAGCCTTACCACGTATCGCCTGAAAAAAGTTCTCCAGATGAGGTTGATGAATCGCTTTGTTTAAAACAACTGGTAGTTTGAATGTAGCAAGCTCCGCCGTTTCCCTGGCGTCCACCGTTGTCTCGCCATCCTCTCCCTCCGCCGGGCCGCCCCTGGCCAGAGTAAGGTACCGTTTCGCCACCCACTGGTCCCAATCCGGAGCACCCGCCTCGCGGTAAATGGCTGTGTACGAGGGGTTTTCGGAAATTTTCAGCGTGCCCTCGGTGCCCATAAACTGCTCGTAATAACCGCCGCCGGCGCTTGTCGTCGTCTGCACCTGGTAGAACGCGCGCGCGATGCCGTCCACCGTCTCATACTCGTAGATAACCATGGCGTTATCAATCCATTCGTGGTTCTTGTAGTAATCAACGCCGCCCGCCGCGAGGATGGAGCGAGGTGGGGCACCAAAAAACCAGGTGAAAATGTCGATCTGATGCGCCCCGAGATCGGACAACGGGCCGCCACCTAACTTCTTGTACCAGCGCCAGTTACGGAAATGATTCATACTTTCGTACCCGTACCTGGCCAGCACGTCGCCCGACAGCGCATGCCGCGGTGGCCAGCTCAAATCGTTACCCACGGCGCGATTCCACTGCCCGTTGGCCGCGGTGATGCGACCCAGGAGCTTCGCCTCGCGAATAAGCCGTTGCAGCGCAACAATATAGCGGGGATTACTGCGCCGCTGATGGCCGATCTGCAGCAGTTTGCCAGTCTCGCGCATCGTCTGCACCATGCTCCTCGCGCCTTCCACGGTGTTCGACATCATTTTTTCGCAGTAGACGTGCAACCCTGCTCGCAGGCAGGCGTTGGTGTGCGGGGCATGCCAAAAGTCGGGCGTCGCAATCAGGACGGCGTGTAAGTCCTTCTCCTTAAGCAACATCTCGTCAACGTCCGCGTACGTGTTGACCGGCTGCCCGCTCTTTCGCACGTACCTTTCGCCGGCGGTGAGGTTATACGGCCATATATCACATAGAGCGGCGAAGCGAATCCCGGGGATCTTCAGTACAGAATCCATCAACACCCGGCCTTGTATGCCAACACCCACAAGCGCAATCCGTATCTCTTTATCCCCCAAAGTGTTAGCAATGGCGCGCCCCGGCCTTGCCATGACGAGGGCCGCGCCGGCCGCCGCCGTGCTTTGGAGAAAGCGCCGCCGCGTGGTAAGAGGATGTGCGGAATCGCTCATGAACGGGTGATGGTGAAACGATTATGCTGCACAAGAGCAAGGGCCATGGCGATCAGTCCTGTATGTATCCCCAGCCATGCAACTCCGGCATCCTGCCCAAGTAGTATAAGCCCCACAGTAAGAAGGATATAGAGCACACCCATGCCGAAGAGCGTGGCCCGCGTAAACAAGCCCGCAAGAAGCGCGACCCCCATAATGACAAGAAGATAGCCCAGCACGGAATAAAACGGCGTAGCCAGGAAGGAGAGAAGCAGCGGCTCATCCGCCAGCTTCTGCTGAAGCGAGGCCGGCAATGCTTGGTAGTGGCTGATGCCGTACACTTTAGACTGGATTTCGACGATCGCGCCGGAGGCATCCGGCGTACCGTCGGCGTTCAGCAATGGCGTTTGAACCATCACTTTTGCGCTGAACTTTTCGATGCCCGCAAGTAAGGCGCGGATGCCAAGCCACCCGCGCAGCACCAGGAACGCAAGCATCGCGCCTGTGGGATCGAGAGGAGAAGGCGGCGTAGTGGCCGCGGCGGGGTCAGTGGAGTTCATGGCGCCAGCGTGGAAGATACTGAGGATGAGGGAGATACGAACCTGATGCGCAACAGCCGAGGCAGAGACATGCGATGTCCCAGAGACACGCCATGTCTCTGGCATTCCGGTACTATGCCTTCGGCTGTGGGGAGGTCGGATCCTGTTTGGGTTCAAGGGTTTCCAGCAGCTTCCTGGACTTGGTATTGTTCATCTTTTTGAGGGCGGCAAGGATCACTTCCCTCTCTTCGTCCCGCTCAGCCAGAGGCCAGGCGGCCTTGTACAGATCGACCTTGGCGTCTCCGCTGCTCGGCAAATCCTGCACGGTATCAAGGTAGCCTCGCAGGGCCAGGATACGTTCCGACGGCTCTTTGCCGGCCTTTGCCGCACCGATGAGCAGGCTGACGGCGAAGGGAGCCCGGGAGCTGGAGAGCGCGCGTATAACTTCTTTGCGCGCATCGACTTCCGGATCCTGGAGCATGGAGCCCAGGGCGGCGGACGCCTTGGGTGACCCGAGGGACGCGAGTCCGATGATGAGGATTCGGCGTACCTCCGGTGCGGCGCTGGAGAGCGCGAGCTGAAACGTTTCCGCAGGTTGATCAGCGTCGCGAAAGGCACGGGAAGATGTCATCAGCGCTTTTTCCAAGCTCTTGCGCTCGTTAGGCTTAAGAGATGTATTGAGCAACTCGATAAGGCGCGGGAGATCGTGCTCACGGGCCAGTTTCTCCATAGCGGCGCAAGCCGCGGTGCGGACGTCAGCGCTATCATCGGTGCAGGCCGTTATCGCGATGTTTCCGGAGGCCAGGTCCAGGCGATCCGCTACGATGAGGAGAAGTGCGGCGCGAGTGGGCCCCTGCGATTGGGCCAACGCAGCCCTAAGTTGTTCGGCAACAGCGGGATCAGTCATGCGGCGAAGTGCTTCGCCCGCCGCCTTTTCCTCCGCGTTTCGCTGCTCAAGCAAGCCTACAAGGTGCTCGACAAATGTAGCGTTGCCGACGCTTGCGAGCGCCTGGATGGCGGGCACCCGCACGCTCTCTTGATCTGACGCGAGTCCGACCCGCGCCACCGCCAGCGCGTCCGCTCCACCTTTGGCTGCAAAGCTTTGGATGACAAGCACCTGCAACGAGGGGGGAAGCTTTGGCAGCACCGCGGGAATCGCATCGGCCACCTCGCTGCCGGTGGCGTGCGGCAGCAAACGGGCGGCGCCTGCAGCAACGCGGGCATCGGAGTCGTGCAGCATGGGCAGAAGCACGCCGAGCGCCTGCTCGCCGGCCGCCAGAACCGATCGGCTGGCGGCGGAGATACGCATGGTCGGCTCGGCTTTAGCGTTGTGCGCCAACGCTTTAAGCATATCACGCGCGCGCTTTGCCGCGTCGGGAGAGGTGGATGCGGCGTTGCTTCCCGCGGCGGCAATCAGCGCCCAGTCGCGGGCGCTTTCCAGTTCCGGGGCGGGTTTCAGGGCAACCAGGGCCTCGAGCGCTGGGAGTGTGCCGATGGCGCCGAGAGCGTTGATGGCGGCCTCGGAGCCATCGGCAAGACGTGCAAGGATGGGCACGGCGGCGGCAGTCTTGCGGCGCGCAGCGGCGTCGATAAGGGCGGGGCGGATGGCTGCCGGGGCTTTTTCCAGGCCGGTAAGGATGGCTGCATCTGCCTCTGCTCCAGGGATTTCCGTTAGTGCGTAGACAGCGGGACCGGCCATTTTCTCGTCGCTTAGCAGGTTCTCCAGCACGGGCACGGCTTTGGCGCTGCCGATGAGGGTGAGCCAGCGGCAGGTCATGTCGCGCGCGCCGAAGGGGGTTGCGTTGCTTTGCAGGACGGGCAGGAGCTCGGCCTCCGCAGCGGCGCGCTCGTCTGGGGAGGCGAAGCGGAGGTACTCCTGATAGGCGGCAACGGCGTGGCGATCGCCACCTATGTCATACGCCATCAAGGCCTTAAGCCAGGCGTTACATTGGTCGGCGGTTGGCTTGCGGGGTACGTCCTGAAGGGGCAGGGGCGTGTCGGGGGCCAGAGCTGGCACAGGCTGGGTGATGAGGTGGGCGCTGGGGATGGCGTCGGCTGGGAGGTCGCCAAGGGCAAACTGGATGCCGTCCAGAAAATGCTGCACTATCTCGGGCTGCCAGAAGACGTCCGGGTTGTGGCCCAAAGAGGAGTAGAAGACGCGGCCTGCCTCGGTTTTCTTGATCCAGGCGATGGGGAAATCGTTGTCCGTTCGGTGGATTTTGGCGGGGTCACGGCGGTTTTGCGCCTTGCTCATGTCGAGGCTGAGGAGCACGCGTTGTTTGTCGCGGCCGTAGGGTCCGGCGATCTGGTAGATCTCCTCGCGCAGCCAGAAGCCTTTGCCGCCGAAGGACTTGACGACGGGGTGATCGGGTTCGTCCAGCTTAATGGCGGAGACATCGCCGGCGTTCCATGGGTGGCCTTTAAAGGTGCCGCCCATCAATGCCTGGCCCTCGGGCCACTTGCCAAAATTGTCGGTGGCGGCGTGGATTCCGATGAGGCCTTTGCCCTCTTTGACGACAAAATCGAGGAGAGCCTGGCGGTGTGCGGGGTTGTCGAACCTGAGGCCGGTGGTGTTGTTGAGG
Source organism: Verrucomicrobia bacterium LW23 (assembly GCA_003054695.1). Taxonomy (GTDB): domain Bacteria; phylum Verrucomicrobiota; class Verrucomicrobiia; order Methylacidiphilales; family UBA1321; genus LW23. Next base: position 646,305 of record QAZA01000045.1, on the reverse strand, counting down.
AGGACGGCGTCGAACTGTTTGAGGTTGTCGGGCTCGAACGCGGCCATGTCTTCGCTTAGGGAGACGGTAAAGGCGCCTGTTTTCTCTCCTAGCTGCTTAAACGTTTCGTTAGCGTGGGCGATGGAGCTGTGCACAAAGCCCTCCGTGCGATAAAACAGCAGGATCTTACGTGGCTTTGCCGGTTTGGCGCGCGCCGATTCGGGCAGCGCCGCGGCGATCTTTGCCAGCTCCTCGCCTTTAAGCGGCGCGAAGACGTGGCCGGGCTCGGCGCGCAGCATCGTAAGGGGTGTGACGCTGAAGGCCGCTGCGAGCGACACGGCAAGCAGCAGCCGAGGCAGGGAGAGTTTCATGGGCGTACCTGTGCGGCTAGAGGGCTAAAAGGTTGGGAGAGAGAACGTTGCATTGCACATGAATGTTTGGAAATGGGGGTCAGGGACAATGCGTGTCCCTCGTGTTACGGGCATCAGGGACATATCATGTCTCTGCTTCGCGCTAAACATCACTTACACAGGCAGTTGCCAGGGTGATCGGTACGTGCGAACGAGCATGCGTTCGGCGTCGGGCGCATCGATGACGCGCTCGGCGTCAGGGTCCCACCTCAGCTCGGTGCGGCCGGAGCGGAAGGCGGCGTTGGCCAGATGCGCCACGCTGGCGGTGCGATGCGCGTCGTCGACGGGGCACACGGGTGTGGAGCGCTTGCGCATGCAATCCAGCCAGTTATTAAAGTGGCTCGTGCGCTCCATGCGGTAGCCGTGGCTGGGGGTGAGGGCGCCCTGCAGTTGCGGGGTGCTGAACTCCACCACGGAGCGGTTGACGTAGACGGAACCCTCGGTGCCTTCCAGCTCCACACCCTGGCGGTGGTTGGTGCCGACTTCGATAGCGATGCCGCTGGCGTAGTTGACCGTAAAGGAGTAGGTGGTGGCCGTGTTGTAGAGGGGGCCGGTGAGGAATTTGGCCTGGGCCTCGCGAATGGCGACCGGGCCGGTGTGGCTGACGCCGCACATCAGTGTGGCGCAGTCAAAGTGATGGCCGATCCAGTCGCTGAGCTGGCCGCCGCTGTAGTCAAACTGCCAGCGAAAATCCCAGTGGCAGCGCTCCGCAAAGTAGGGTGCCCAGGGGGCGGGGCCCAGCCACATGTCGTAGTCCAGGTCGGCGGGCGGCGTCTGCGGGGGCATGGGGGCGGTCAGGCGGGCGCGATTGCCGCTGGGGCCGATGCCGGGCATGCCGACGCGCACGCGCTTCACGTTGCCCAGCAAGCCGTTACGCACGGCCTCGATGGCGCGCTGGAAGGTGCTGCTGGAGCGCTGCTGGCTGCCGATCTGGCACACCACGCCGGCGCTTTGCACGGCGGTTACCATCGCGCGGCCTTCGGCGATGGTGAGCGCGAGGGGTTTTTCGGCATAGATGTCCTTGCCGGCGCGGGCGGCCAGGATGACCGGGAGAGCGTGCCAATGGTCGGGCGTGCTGATCACGACGGCGTCGATGTCTTTGCGCTCCAGTAGTTTGCGGAAGTCGCCCGTAGTATCGCAGCCCTTGTACTCGCCCGATTGCTTGCGCGGGGCGTAGGCGCGCTCCACGTGCTCCTGGGCGATGGTTGCCCGGCCGCGGTCGACATCGCAGACGCTCAGAATTTCCACCCGGGAGTTACCCGCCGCGGCGCGCATGGTTCCGCTGCCCATGCCGCCTACGCCGATGAACCCGAGGGTGATGCGATTGCTGGGTGCTGTTTTGCCGTTGAGGCCAAGCGTTTGCGCGGACGCGATGGACGGGAACGCACAGGCGCCGGCGGTGGCGGAAAGCATCTGGATGAAGGAACGACGATTCATAAGAGGTTGTCGGCAAAGGGGTTGTGGACAACGGTAAAACCAGTAAGCAGGCCTGGATAAGGCATCGACGACGAAGGAAAGGGGAGACGAAAAGGCCGCGGACGGTGCGGCGGGAGATGGAACGGTGGCAGTCTTTTGGGGTTAAACATTTGCTGATGAATCGTTTAACTGCAAGTCGAAATATCTGCTTAAACAAAGATAATGGCGGTTTTGTTCTCAGGCAAGGGCTCTTTAGCGATGTCGGAAATAAAGAGATCGCACTTTATGTAAAACGCACGTCTAAAGCAGGTTAGCGATGTACCAATCGGTTGTCGCCTAGGGTTTCTCTGCGTGCGGCGGAAATTTTCTCCTGCATTGGGTCGCATTCCGAGCGCGCATAGGTACGGCATGTATTTCATCCGCTGAGGTGAAGCGAGGGAAGTTTCTGCCGATATCCGACGCTTTGCCGGGGATTGTGAGGGGGAACTCGGTAGTGGGCGAGCGTAATGGCGAGCCGTGGGGTGCCTGAAGCGAGATGGCGGCAGGGCGGTTAAGTGAGCTTAGGTGAGGTTAAGCGCGATTAAGGGGTCTCACATGCTTAATCGATTAACCAAGCCTCATCTGGCCTTGAATCGCGCAGTTAAAGCGGCTGGTCCGGCACGGGAACCACCCAGATATTGCGAAAGCGCACCTTGCATTTGTGATCCTGAAGCATCAGCGGCAGCGCGTCCGCATGCGGCTTGTACCCGTTGCGCCTGGTGCCGGTGGCGCCTTCCAGGCGAAAGTTATCCTGCACGCGCACGCCGTTAAAGGTGACACTCAGCGTGGCCGGGCGGGTTAGTTTGCCTTCACTGTTAAAGTGGGGGCGCTGAAATTCGATGTCGTAGTATTGCCACTGGCCGCTGGGGCGCGAGGCATCGGCCGAGGGCGGGTTCTGGCCGTAGACGGCGCCGGCGATGCCGTCCGCGTAGGTATCGTTACGGGTGTTATCCAGCACCTGCACCTCGTACTGCCCCATCAGGAAAATGCCGCTGTTGCTGGCGTTTTGTCGCGTACCTGGCGGGGGATCGGGCACCCACCACTCCACGTGAAGGCGGCAGGAGCCAAACGCCTGCGCGCTGACGAGGCCGCCGGCGCCGGGGACGGATTCCACCCAGCCTCCTGCGTCGTCCGGGCGGAGCGCTCGTTGCAGGGTCCAGGGTGCTTTGCCCGGAGCGGGGGCTTTCCAGGCGTCCAGGTTTGAGCCGTCGAACAGGATGATGGCGCCCTGTGGCGGGCGGGAAGCGGCGGCCAGCTCCGCTTCAGGCTTTGGCTCTGCTTTGGGAGGGCGGGGGCGGGCGGAGTCGTTGACCTTCCACTTGCCATCTGCGGTAAGTTTCGGGTCGGAGTTATTGCCTGGCATATTGGGGTTATCCGCGGCGCCCCGGGAGGGCAGGCCGAGAGTAACGACGATTGCGCACAGGCTTAGATAAAACGTTTTTGCAATCGCACGCATGGCAAATACTACTGCGCGCGCGTGTGGCTTGAAAAGCGCAATCCATACATTTTACCAGGGCGGCTTCAGCAAGGAAGAACACAATCTTACCCAATCCAGCCTTTGCCGGGACGATTCCGATGGGGAGGGTTCAGTGACGCAAAAGCGATCTGACCCACTCCATCCCTCAGCCACACGGGTCTGTGTCAGGATCTATTTGCCCGTAACGCGCACGCCGGAGTTATCGGCTTTCAGCAGCATCGGTTCGGATTTCAGGCCGTGCCGGGCGGCGGCCTGCTGCATTGCCTCGGCCACCGCGTGGGAGGTGGCCAGACCGGTGCCGGGCTCACTGGAGACGGCGCCGTCTTCCAGAACCAGCGCCATGATGCTGCTGCCGGCGCCGCTGAGGAACGCGCCGAGCGCTCCGGCTTCCTCCGCCGCGGCAATGATGTCGTAGAAGCCGGGGATGAGGACGGAGCGGTAGGGTTCGTGCAGTTTGTCGCGAAAGAGGCCCCGCAGAATCTCATATTGCTCGCAACAAAAGGCGGCGGTAATCACCGCGGTGTTCTGGATGTTCAGCACGGCGTCGGCCATGGGGACGCGGGCGGGGAGCACGCGCCGGGCATCGCGGGTCTCCAGCACCAGGTCGGGGATAAGCACCACAAAGCGCAGGCGCGGTTTGACGGGCATGGAGACGATGGCCTCCCCCGCACAGGCGGCAAAACCGCCGCACACGGCGGGCGCGGCGTTGTCGGGGTGGCCCTCAAGCTCGGTGGTCAGGTCCAGCAGGCCGTCGCGGTCCAGGGGCTCGCCGGCAAGGAGGTTGAGGCCGGCGGCCAGGCCAAGGCGCACGGTTACGGAGCTGCCGAGGCCGCGGCTGCGCGGTACGTTGCCTTTAATAGCGGCGTGGAAGGGAAAGGGCTCCGCCCCTGCAAAGCGAAAGAACGCATCGGCCGTGGCACGCACCATGGCGCCGCTCAGCTCCGCGCCGGCGCCGGCGGGCAGTTTGCCGCACGCGGCCGGGCTGGGCACGTCGATATGGCCTGTGCCTGTGGCCTGGCACTCCTCCGCCGGGCGGCTGGGCGATTTGGTGGTGGCCTGGCTGCGAAGCCGGGCGGCGGAGCGTTTGGTGCCGGCCCGGGACTCCGCCTTTGCGGCCTCGGCGCGTGCCTGGTCGCCGGCCATGGACGCAGCCTTCGCCTCCTCGCGCCCCGGCGCGGCGGCGCGGGCTACGGAGACGGTGTTGTACAGGTTAAGCGCGATGCCAAGGGTATCAAACCCCGGCCCAAGGTTGGCGGTGGTGGCGGGAACACGGACAGATGCGACGGTATACCGAGACATCCCCCTTTTGTATCGCGCCACCGCCCTGCGGATCAATGCGGATCGGTGGCCCGCGCAAGGAAATTGCGGGCGGCACGGCATCGGGGAGATCAGGCACGGAAAGCAGTCGAAGCAGGGTATCGGAAAGAGGAGTACGCAGGAATACGATGCCACCAACAATCATCATCATTAATCCTTCCCCTCCCCCCTTTATCCGTTGAGGGGACGTCGACATTCACTCTCTAAGAGTTAGTGATGCGCCAACTCCGGTTTCCCCTGTAGCGTACGTTGCGTCTGCCCCGTAGCGACCGTTGCGTGAAAATCCGTCGAGCACTTTGCCCTGCGATGGGTAATGCGCGCGTGGAGCGGATTTTCACGCAACGGTCGCTACGGGTTCGCCATTTCGCATGCTTTCCGTGGCCAAACTCCTCCTATCAGGTCAATGTCGCCGTGCGCCGTATCGCTTCTGCGGGAGCGCTATCGCACCGCGCTTTCGCAAAGGTTCTGCTTGCCAGATGGTGCGACAGATGAGTAATTCTCAACGATGCACACGACGCTTGGTCAGACATCCCCGACCGCCAACTCCGCTGCCACGCGCTGGGAGGACGTCCCGGCCGATTCCCTCGCTCCGCTCGATTCCTTCCTGCGGCGCCACCTGGGCATCGAGCCTGCCGACGTCCCCGTGATGCTGGCCGAGCTGGGTGTGGAGTCGCTGGACGCGCTGGCCGACGCGACGGTGCCGGAGCAGATCCGCTTTCACCGCGCGCTGGAGCTGCCGGAGGCGCGCGGCGAATCCAAAGCGATTGCCGACCTGCGTGAGATTGCCGGGCGTAACCGTGTGCTGCGCAGCTACATAGGCCTGGGCTACCACGACACGATCACGCCCCCCGTTATTCAGCGCAATATTCTGGAGAATCCCGGCTGGTACACCGCGTACACCCCCTATCAGGCGGAGGTTGCGCAGGGGCGCCTGGAGGCGATGTTGAACTTCCAGACGATGGTGACCGAGCTGACCGGCATGGACATCGCCAATGCGTCCCTGCTGGACGAAGCGACCGCCGCCGCCGAGGCCGCGACGATGTGCTTCCACCATCGCGACAACCCGCACGCCAAAACCCTGCTCGTCTGCAACGGCCTGCTGCCGCAGACGCTGGACGTGGTGGAGACGCGCTGCAAGCCGCTGGGCATTACGGTAAAGCCGGTCGATTTCGCCGCCAGCTCCGCCGCGGCCGCCGCACAGGTCGCCAATCCGGATGATCCTGTGGTGGAAGTAGTTACGCACGGCGTTTGCGATTCCGTCTTTGCGATCCTGCTGCAGTACCCCACGGCCGACGGCGCCATTCTCGATTACCGTGAAGTCGTCAAGTACGCGCGCAGCAAGGGCGCCCGCGTTATTGTGGCGGCCGATCTGCTGAGCCTGACGCTGCTGACGCCCCCCGGCGAGTGGGGCGCGGATATTTGCGTCGGCTCCGCCCAGCGCTTTGGTGTGCCGCTTGGCTTTGGCGGGCCTCACGCCGGTTACTTTGCGACGAAGGACGCCTACAAGCGCCAGATGCCCGGCCGCCTGGTCGGCGTCAGCCACGATTCCTCCGGCCGCCCCGCGCTGCGCCTCTCGCTGCAAACGCGTGAGCAGCATATCCGTCGCGAGAAGGCCACTTCCAACATCTGTACCGCGCAGGTGCTGTTGGCGGTGATGGCCGGCATGTACGCGGTATATCATGGACCGAAGGGGCTAAAGGAGATCGCCGCGCGCATTCACCGCCTCGCCGGCGTGCTGGCCGGGGCCCTTAAGGAGGCCGGCTTTATCGTCACCTCCGCCCCGTTCTTCGATACGATCCACGTACTTATCCCCGGCGAGCACTCCGCGGACGACCTGCAGAAGCGCGCCGAGGCCGCCGGCATCAACGTGCGCCACATCGACAACTCGGCCGTCGGTATCTCCCTCAACGAGAAGACGACCGTGGAGGACGTGCGCGACATCCTGCGCGTGTTTGCCGGCGACAAGGCCGACACCATCAACCTGCAAAAGCTCTCCGCCGCGCTGCCGTCCATCCCCGAGTGGTGCACGCGCACAACGCCGTACCTCACCGCCGCCGTCTTCAACCGCCACCACACGGAGCACGAGATGCTGCGCTACATGCGCAAGCTGGAGGGCAAGGACCTCTCCCTCACCACCTCGATGATCCCGCTGGGCAGCTGCACGATGAAGCTGAACGCCAGCAGCGAGATGTACCCTGTCTCCTGGCCGGAGATCGGCGGCATCCACCCCTTTGCGCCGGAGAGCCAGATCAGCGGCTATCGCGAGATCTTCAAAGAGCTGGAGGCGTGGCTGGCCGAGATCACCGGCATGCCCGGCATCTCGCTGCAACCCAACGCGGGCTCCCAGGGCGAGTTTGCCGGCCTGCTGGCCGTGCGCGCCTATCATGAGTCGCGCGGGCAGGGCAGCCGCAACATCTGCCTCATCCCCACCAGCGCGCACGGGACGAACCCCGCCAGCGCCGTCATGGCCGGCTTTACCGTCGTAACCGTGGCCTGCGACAGCAACGGCAATGTGGACCTGACCGACCTGGCCGCCAAGGCGGACAAATACAAGGACTCGCTCAGCTGCATCATGGTTACCTACCCCAGCACGCATGGCGTGTTTGAGGAGGGGATTACGGAGATCACCCGCATTGTGCACGACGCGGGCGGCCAGGTGTACATGGACGGCGCCAACCTCACCGCGCAGGTCGGCCTCTGCCGCCCGGGCGACTTCGGCATCGACGTCATTCACCTTAACCTGCACAAAACCTTCTGCATCCCGCACGGCGGCGGCGGCCCCGGCGTTGGCCCGATTGCCGTGGCGGCGCACCTCGTTCCCTATCTGCCCGGCCACGCGCTGGTGGATAACGGCGCGGCGCAGCGCGGCGGCTCCACCACGGCGGCCCCGTGGGGAAGCGCCAGCATCCTGGTCATCAGCTGGATGTACATTGCCATGCTGGGCGCCCGCGGCCTGACAACGGCGACCAAGGTGGCTATCCTTAGCGCCAACTACATGGCCAAAAAGCTGGAGGCCAGCTACCCCATCCTCTACAAGGGCAGCAAAGGTTTTGTGGCGCACGAGTGCATCCTTGACCTGCGCGGCTTCAAAAAAGCCGGCATTGAGGTGGAAGACGTGGCCAAGCGCCTGATGGACTACGGTTTCCACGCGCCGACTGTAAGCTGGCCCGTGCCCGGCACCGTGATGGTGGAGCCCACCGAAAGCGAAAGCAAAGAGGAGCTGGACCGCTTTATCGAGGCGATGATCTCCATCCGCGCCGAGATTGAAGACGTGGCCACCGGCAAGCTGCCCAAGGACAACAACCCCCTTAAGCACGCCCCGCACACCGCCATGGTCGTCACCGGCGACGAGTGGGACCGCCCCTACACCCGCCAGCGCGCCGCCTTCCCCACGGCAGCCACCCGCGACCGCAAGTTCTGGCCGGCAGTCGGCCGCATCGACAACGTGTACGGCGACCGCAACCTCATCTGCTCCTGCGCCCCGCTGGAGGCGTACGAGGAGAAGGAGAGCTAAGGAGTTTCTTTCCCTGCCTCTGAAACTTGGTGCCTTCGTGTCTTGGTGGTTAAAATAATCTCCTACCCCCTCCCCTTGCGGTACGCCAGCGGCGCCTGGCCGTAGTGGTGTTGGAAGGACTCGCGGCACTGGCGTTCGGTCTGGAAGCCGCAGCGCATCGCTATCTCCTTCAGCGGCATGGATGTACGGCGCAGCAGCTCCGCGGCGGCGCGGCTGCGGCGCTGGCGCAGGTAGGCGGCGGGGGACTGGCCGGCTTTTTCGGTGAAGACGCGAGTAAGGTGCTCGCGGCTCAGGCCGGTGCGGGCGGCCAGGTCCTTGATGCGGATCGGCTCGCGGAAGTGGTCGCGGCAGTAGTCGATAACTCCTTGCACCGCACCGCCTTCCGTTTCGCGCGCGCCTTCCAGCTGGCGCCACCATTTCATCCAGAAGCCGTAGGCCGCCTCGCTCGCCTCGTGCGGATCGACAATGACGCGCTGCGTTACGGTCACAAGTAGTTCCTGCATCGCTACTTCCGCCGGCGATCCCTCCTGCATCGGGCAGACAGGGCCGAACTGATCACGAAAGCGCTTGCCAATTTCCGTCGCCAGCGGGCCGTAAAAGTTCAGCCAGGAGAAGGTCCAGGCCATGCGCGCCTCCGGCGGGTAGAAGTAGCACAGGCGCTCCGGCACCACCGTTACCAGCGCGTGCCCGCTCGGCACCTCCCAGCGGCGTTTTCCCAGCGTTACCGCGCCGGCGCCGGCCACGGATCGCTGAACAATCACGAAAGGGTCGCTTCCGCGTTTCATGCTGTCCCAATAATAGCGGCTGCTTGTCCGCGCTTCGTTAATCTGCGCGTATGGAACAGAGAGTAAAGACGGGTTGGAGCGGGGAAAATAGCTCTTGGCCATGACGTAAATGTGATATCACAAAAGCGCTGTATTTATCACATCAATTTTCTCGTGATTTTTATGGGTTGAGCAAAAATAGGGCCCCATGAAGATCACTTTGATAGGTGCGGGATCGGTCACATTTGCCAAAAATTTGCTGTGCGACATCCTGCAGTATCCTGAACTTTCCGAAGCTACCATCTGCCTGATGGACATCGACGCCTCGCGCCTGAAAGTGGCCGAGGTGATGACCAACCGCATCATCGCCAAGCTGCAGGTCAAAGCCAAAGTGCAGGCCACGCTGAGCCAGCGCGAGGCGATCACCGGCGCCAACTACGTCATCTGCACCATCCAGGTTGGCGGCTATAAACCCGCTACTGTCAGCGACTTCGAGATCCCCAAGAAATACGGCCTGCGCCAGACGATTGCCGACACGCTCGGCGTCGGCGGCGTGTTCCGCGCGCTGCGCACCATCCCGGTTCTGACCAGCATAGCCGCTGACATCGCCCAGGTGGGCGCGCGGGACTGCATGCTGCTGAACTACACCAACCCCATGGCCATGCTCTGCTGGGCGGTGGACCGCGCCGTCGGCATCCCCCACGTGGGCCTGTGCCACAGCGTGCAGGGCACCTCGCACCAGCTCTCCCGCTACATCGGCCTGCCGTACGAGGACATTACGTATAAAGTGGCCGGCATCAACCACATGGCGTTCTTTCTCAAGTTTGAGTACAAGAAGCAGGACGCCTACCCGCTTCTCTTCCAGCTGCTGGAAAAGAACTTCCCGCAGGACAAAGTGCGCTTTGAGATGATGCGTCGCACCGGCTATTTCGTCACGGAATCGAGCGAGCACCAGAGCGAGTATGTGCCGTATTTCATCCACCACGGCGAGGAAATCATCAATCAGTTCGACATCCCGTTGGACGAGTACATCCGCCGCTGCGAGTCGATCATCAAGACGTGGAAGAAGGAAGAAGCTGCCCTGCTGGGCGAGGACCAGGGCGGCGACATCACCATCAATGCGCGCAGCATGGAGTACGGCAGCAGCATCATCCGCTCGCACGTAACTAACGATCCCTGTGTGATTTACGGCAACGTGCCCAACCGCGGCCTCATCACCAACTTGCAGCAGGGCTGCTGCGTGGAGGTGCCCTGCCTTATCGACGCGGCCGGCATCCAGCCCACCTACATCGGCAACCTGCCCCCGCAGTTGGCCGCTATCTGCGCCACCAACATTAACGTGCAGGCGCTGACGGTAGAGGCCGCGCTGACCAAAAAGCGCGAGCACATTTACCACGCGGTGATGATGGATCCCCATACCGCCACGCAACTTACGCTGGATAAGATCTGGGCGATGTGCGACGAGCTTATCGAAGAACATCAGCGCAACGGCTTCCTCGGCGAGTTCGCCCCGACGATCGCCAGCACCGGCCGCACGGCCGCCGGCACGTCGGACCGCGTAATTGCGCAAGCCGAACTGAAAGAGGAACTTGTGCAGAACGGCGCCGAAGGCATCGCGGCGGTGGAGAACGTGGAGGTGAACGTAAGCATCACCAACCCGCGCAAGGAAGCCTACGACGCGAGCTTCAAGGTCATCTCCCGCACGCACGACGGACGGCAAGTAAATGGCGTTGTGCCAGTTACGGTGCCCGTGCCCGCCGGCGAGACCATCACAAAAACGCTGCGCGTGAGCGCGCCTGCCGAGCTTAAGGAGGGCTTCCGCGTGGCGCTGGAGCCGGGCACCCGCGACATCCTGGGCCTGGATCTCGTCATCCGCCCGCGTAAAGTGCTCAGCGTCAAGGACGCCCCCGCCAAATTCGCACTCAACCTGCACGGCTTCCCCGCCGTGGGGGGCGAGATTACGAAGCTGGACGGAGGCCGTCTGAGCTTCACCTTCCGCGTGCAGGACAGCAACATTGTGACGGACGCGAAGCAGCCGTGGACGCGCTCCAGCCTGGAGCTCTTCTTCAGCCGCAAAAGCAAGGGCGAGATCACCCAGATCTTCCTGCTGCCCGCGCCGAAGGGCGGCAAGCCCGTTGCCCTGCGCGCCGGCACGTTGGAGGAGATCCCGGGCATCGAGCTGACGCAGGCGTGGGAGCCGCTGGGCTACACCCTGCAAGTGGTTGCGCCCAAGGAGCTTCTGGGTCTGGACGCGGCGTCCGACAAGTTCCTGTTCGACATGTACGCCAACCTCAGCGCCCTTGGCGAGGCGCACAGCGGCGGTGTCACCCGCCTGGGCGGCAAGCGCGACTCGCACGTGACGAACGAGGCGTTTGCTCAGGTTGCGGGCTAGGCCGCAAGCAACGCCAGGCTTCACGGCCGCAGGACGTTACGCGCAAGCGGAGCATCCTGCGCGCCAGGGCCCGAAAGCAGCGCAACCCGAACGGAGTAGTAACCCTGTGCAACAGAGCAGGATACAACCCCGTTGGGGTTGTTTTGTGATGATGAGAAACAAAAGGCGGATATCCGACGTTGGATTCTTCCGCGGGGTCAACGCTCCGCATCAGTGCGGAGTGAGGTGAGGTAAAAAGGGTGGTGCACTCGGGGAGACTCGAACTCCCATGGGGTTACCCACACGCACCTCAAGCGTGCGCGTCTGCCATTTCGCCACGAGTGCAGGAAGTGTTTTTATACGAGAACGGGCCGTTCCTGTCCAACGAAAAATGCATGGCGCGCAAAGTTTATGCAACCTTATGCGGCCAAGCTACTTGCGCGCGCGCCCTGAGGCAGCCACACATGAACGTCCCCCGGCTATCGCTTCTCCACGGACGCCAGCCAGCGTGTCAGGTCCTCCAGCACGCGTTCCATCGCAACGTCGTGCAGGAGAAGGTGATGGCTTTCTTCATAGCGGCTCAGCGTCACGTTCGGGTTATCAGCCAGCTTCCAAAAGGCCTCCAGCGTGGCGGGGCGGATGAAAATATCGCGCACCGCGTAGGGGACGAACGTGGGCACGCTAAGCCGGGCCGCTGCGCGGGGACAGTTGAGGATGAGTTTGCGGAGCTCGCGAAAGAAACGGAACGTGTAGCTGCTGACGTAGTGCGGCGCGGCGTGGAGCGCGGCCTGGTACTCGTCGTCGTTAGTGATGCGTAAGTCTTTGTCGCGCTTGGTTTTAAACTCACCAAAGCGGAGGCGGCGGCGGGGCAGCAGATACATCGCCGTGTTGTACAAAATGGTGCGCCACCAGTTGGGCGGGTTATCGATGGCAAACACGGGGGAGGCCAGGATTGCGCCCGTCGGAAGTTCCTCTGGCGGAAGGACATCCAGCGTGTTGACAGAGAGGATGGCGCCCATGCTTTCGCCGTACAGGTAAATCGGCACGCCGGGATGCCGCTGGCGCGTTTCGCGCAGAAAATGACGTATGTCGTTAAGCCACAGGCGCGAAGAGGTGATGTCGCCACGGTGTGAGTCGTCGGTCTCGTGCCCCTGGCCGCGCATTTGCGGCGCAAAAATGTGGGTGCGGCGGCGGCGGAACGCGTGCCCGAGCGGCACAAAGTCGCGCGGGGCGCCGCTGATGCCATGCACGGCCACGATCACCCGCTCGACCGGTGCGCCGCCGTCGCTCTCCCAGGCTGTGTACGTGGCCGCCGCGCCGTCGGGCCGGCGCCAGGCGCGGTGCGTGCCCTGATCGCCGTTTTTCCACAGCTGCGCCGGCCAGGCTGCGGCAGCGGAAGTCTCTGGGGGATAAGATGTTGCGGACATAGTGTTGAATGCGAAGCGGAGGATCGGGTTCCGCCGGTACGCAGCTCAACATGCCCTATTTTGCCTGCCTGCACAACCCCGCCGAGGGCGCGTCGCCACGGACGCGAAGGAAGCCTTTGACGAAGCGTGCCTTTTTGTGGGATGCTCTTCGGACAGGGCGGCGCGCCGAATCACCCCTGGCTTTGCGGCGCATTGATGGGGAACGCCCGCATTTTTCTTTTTTCCTGCCGGATGGCCACTCTCAAAGATCTCGCCCGATCGCTCAATCTCAGCGTTATGGCCGTGAGCAAGGCGCTGCGCGATGCGCCGGATATCAGCGGCAAGACGAAGGAGCGCGTGCACGCGGAGGCGCGGCGCCTGCAGTACGTGCCCAACCGCGCGGCGCAAAGCCTTCGTGCCAAACGCAATGCGTTGCTGGGCGTGGTGGTGCCGGCCGTCAACACGCTGCATTATGCGGAGTACGTGGCGGCGATTGAACGGCAGGCGCAAGGCTTTGGCTGGCAGGTAGTTCTGGCGCAAAGCCTGGATCAGGGCAGCAACGAGGTTGCGGAAGTGCGGCGGCTGATTGCCCTGCAGGTGCAAGGCGTGCTGATGGCCCCCGCCACGCGCTGGCAAAGCCGCCTGGCGACGCTGGAGCTGCTGCGCGACGCGCGCATTCCCGCGGTGCTTTTGGAGTCCTATCCCGCTGGTGTGGAGCAGCTTAGGAACGTAAGCTGGATCATGAGCGAGGACCAGCGCGGCGCGGAGATGGTGACGGCGCACCTGGCGTCGCTCGGCCACAAGTCGATCGTGTACCTCAGCGGCCCCAATGGCGGCAGCGCCAGCGCGGCGCGCTTTACGGGCTACAAGCGGGCGCTGGATGCGGCCGGCATTGCCTTCGACGACCGGCTTATCTACCTGGCAGGCAAGGACATCGAGAGCGGCAAGAAGGCGATGATGCAGGCGCTGGGCGAGTCCGTGCCGTTTACCGGCGTGGTGGCGTTTAACGACTTCGTGGCGATGGGCGCCATGGAAATCCTTCGAAGTCAGGGCTTTATGACGCCCGGCAGCATCTCCGTGGCCGGCTTTGGGGATATGCCGCTGGCCGCTTACGGCCCCGTTCCGCTCACCACCGTGCGCACGCCGGCCGCCGATATCGGCGCCAACGCCGTGCACATGCTCGCTGCGATGATGCAGGGCAACAAGGCCGAGCCGCGCATGATGCCCGTGGAGCTTATCGTCCGCCAAAGCACCGGCCAGGCGCCGGCACCTGTGCTGAACGAGCTGTAAGACCTGAGACCAATCCGCACAGCTCGCACGGCGCCCAACGCTGGCGCACGCTCAGCGCAACCGCTTGCGGCTAAATATTTTGCGCCTCGGAGCGCATCACGCGGTACGTCTCCAGCATCGTGTGGACGGCCGCCATGTGCGCGTGGATCTGCGCCTCCAGCGGGGCACCCTGCGGCGTCTCAAACACAATCTCAAAGGGGCGGGGCGCGCTTTCCTCCGGGGCGGAGAGGACGCCGCGGTAGCACTGGGGGCAGGGCTCCATCACAATGCCGTTGTGCGCGGCAAAGCCGTCGATGGACGCGTCGTGATTCCGCGGCAGGTAGCGCTCGGCGGCATTCAGCGCGGGCTCCAGCACGTAGCGGGTGAGGCTGGCGCCGTTGACGAGGCCGTAGAGGCCCTCGCTGGTGTCGTCGGCGTGCAGGGAGATGATGCCGTCAAACTGCAGGGCGGAGAGCTCCTGCTCCAGCGCGCGCACCTCGGGCTGGCCGCTGGGCGGGTCGTGCCAGAACTCGCGGTTCAGGTCCAGATCCTGCGCATTGTGGCGCGTGCCGGTATCAAAGCCGCTGGGGTTGCACACGGGGTAGACAAACAGCTCGTACCCGCGCACCTCGTCGGGATTCTCCTGCCAGCGCTGCAGCAGCCGCACCAGAGCGTGGCTGCCGGCAATTTCGTCGCCGTGGATGGCTGCGAACAGCCCGACGCGCAGGTAGGGGCCGTCCCATCCGGGGCTGATAAACACGTAGCGGGGCAGCCGGTGCACCTGGCCGGCGACAAGAAAGGGGCTCAACGGCGACTCGTAGAGCTTATCGGAGACTGCGCACAGCGTGTTGAGCGGCTCCAGCAGGCGCGCCAGCTTGCGGCTCTTCCACTGCATCCCGGGGTCGCGCGCGGGGCGTGCGCCCGCTTTTGCCGCCGCGGCGCCGCTCGCGCCCGGCCTTCCACCGCCACCACCTGCCGCCCTGCGCGATCCCCCCGCGGCGGCTCCATGGCCGTCAACGGCGCCGGACCTGCGGGATGTCGTGCGGGATCGTGGCCGTGGCATAGGGGGCTGGGGAGGCGGGCTTGTGGATGCGGCTGTCTGCAGCGCGATGGAGGAAGTCGGGCATTGCCCGGGTTAAAGTGATAAATGTAATAGAGATGGCGCAGGATGGAAAGCGCCGCGATAGCATCCACCCGCTCCGTTGTCAGGCCTGGCAAGGCCAGGCGCTGCTGAGGGTGCGGCGAGGCTGGAATACCCCCCTCCGCACCCCGCCGCCGAACCGCGCCGGCTCGCGCACTCCCGCCGATCTGCCTCGATTATCGGCGGGAGCTGACGGGCTGCGCGGTTGATCCGGCGGCTCCGGTATCGTCGTCCGGATTGGAGCAAGGCCCGTGGGCAAGCGAGATTACTTCTGAATCGCGGCCTGGATCTTGTCGAAGAAGGCGCCGTCGCCGAAGTGCTCGGGCTGAGCCTTGACCCATCCGCCAAACGCTTCGTCTACGGTGATGAGGCGCACTTCCTTAAAGATGGGGTACTTGGCGGCGACTTCCTTGTTGCGGGGGCGGTAGTAGTGCTTGGCGGCAAGCTCCTGGCCGGCGGGGGTGTAGAGGAAGTCCAGGTAGGCCTGGGCCACCTTGCGGGTGCCGCGCTGGTCCACCACGCCATCCACCACGGCCACGGGGGGCTCGGCCAGGATGCTGAGGGTGGGCGTCACAATCTCGTACTCGCCGGGGAACTCCTTGAGGGCCAGGTGGGCCTCATTCTCCCAGGCCAGCAGCACGTCGCCCACACCTTTTTTGGTGAAGGTAATGGTGGAGCCGCGGGCGCCGGTGTCCAGCACCTCCACGTTCTTGAACAGCGCCTTTACAAAGTCAAACACCTTGGCGTCGTCCTTGCCAAACTTTTCGCGGGCAAAGGCCCAGGCGGCCAGGTAGTTCCAGCGGGCGCCGCCGGAGGTTTTGGGGTTGGGGGTGATGACGGAGATGCCGGGCTTGACGATATCGTCCCAGTCCTTCAGCGCCTTGGGGTTGCCTTTGCGGACGAGGAAAACGATGGTGGAAGTGTAGGGCGAGCTGTTGTCGGCCAGCTTCTTCTGCCAGTCGGCAGGCAGCAGCTTGCTTTTCTCGGCAATAAGGTCGATGTCGCTGGCCAGCGCCAGGGTCACCACGTCGGCGGAGAGTCCGTCGATAACCGAGCGGGCCTGCTTGCCGCTGCCGCCGTGGGACTGGCGGATGGTCACGTCGTCACCCGTCTTGGCCTTGTACTCCTTGGCAAAGGCGGCGTTAAACTCGGCGTAGAACTCGCGGGTGGGATCGTACGAGACGTTCAGGATCTCGATATTGGCGGCCTGGGCGAGGGAGCCGGCCAGCATGGTGGCGGCAACCGCGGCGGCGGCGGTGGCGTGTTTAAGGCGGGAGAGCCAGGTGGTGGATGTCATCTTCATGGGTGTGTGCCGGTTACAGGATGATGGTGGAAAGTTGATTAATGTACCGCTCGTCGCTCCCCCCTCGCCCCCTGGAGAGCAGGGGCAGGGAGGAGACAGGAGAGATCAGTAAGGGGTGTCGTGCGACCGGCCGGGGAGGCGTGGAAGCGCTCGCAACCATTCAACTTAATGTCTATAGGTTTTATGGATAATGAAATGCCGGGCTAATGTCAACAATTTCTGTAGGTTTTTTTAACGCGACGAAACCGCAACACCCCGAGATGTCTCTCGGTCAGAAGCTAACTGCTTGATAACAACAGCGATGCGGACACTGCATTTCCCTTTCGCCACAATGGCGCTTGAATGAGCACGCACGGCAGGAACAGCCGCAATGGCGCGCCGGGGGCGGCCAGGGCTCCATGCATTGTCGATAAGCAGACAAGACAATGCGCCGCCATCCAGTAATTCCTCGCCGACGGCTTCCTTCATCCACTATACCATACAATTGGCTGAAATCATATCCTTCGCGTTGCCAACAAAAGGGGGTTAGGTCTCCGAGAACGGCGGAGCCACTCCATGACATGGCCCAGGGTCATATCCCGCTGTTGCGCAAAGGGATACGACCCACGTTGGGGTTTTTTGGACGGCGCCGCTTTACCGGGTGCCGGTGCGGCGGATCTCCACGGGAAATTCGCGGCCGTCGGTGTTCTTCATAACGCCGGACCAGACGACCTGGGTGCCGTCGATGGACTTGCGCAGGTGGATGGTGGCGGTGAGCTCGTTGCCGGTGTATTCCTCCAGGCGCAGCACGCCTTCGCGCACGTTTTCGCCTTTAAGCAGGTAGATGGTGCGGCGCTTTCCGGGGTAGGTGTAGGTGCCGGCAACCTCGCCGTTGGCGGACCAGGTGAGCTCGAACTCGGCGTACATGCGGCCCACGTAGCCTGTGTACTCGCTCTTGCTGAAGTTACCGATCTGCTGCGTGGCCACCGGCATTTGCGAGGCGCAGCACGACGGCGCGGCCTGACTGGTGATGGGGGCCGCGCCGGCGGAGAGGGCGACAATGGCGGCGATGGAGAGGAGGGAGGAAATGGATTTCATGGCAATGGAAGTATTGTTTTCGCGGGCAGCGACAACCGGGTGTGGTGGCAAGGTGCTGCCGCGTCGCGAGTAGTGCGCGTAGTGGTTGAAAAGATGAGCTTGATGGGTTTGCTTGCTGCGGAAATGACGGGCCGGGAGGGCGCCCTTGCAAACATAGCGCATACACGTTAATATGGGCGATAGCACCGCGCTCACCCTGCCGTTCCCCCGGCTATCCTGCCGTGAGCTGGCCTGGAGACTGCCGACCATCCCGCTTTCTACAGCCCCCACTTCGGCAGAAGGGTGGAGAGCTCAATCCCCTTGCAATCCGCCCCAGCCAACGCGTCCTGCGCCACCACTCACCCTTGTCCTGGTCCCGCCACATGATGTCCCTCCGCTCCACCTCCACCGCGGCGGCGATTGCCATCGCTGCCCTCACGGCTGCCGCCCTCATCTTCCCCATCGCCGCGCCGCTGCCGGCAGCGCTGGCGCAGTTGGCCCCGCCGCCTGCACAGCCCAAATTGCCGGATCGCGAGATGGTGCGCCGCGTCGGCTCCCTTCGCATCGCCCACATCAAGTTCGAGGGCTCACCACTGGCCGACGCGCTGCGAGCCGTTACCGTGGCGGCAACGGCGGCGGACCCGGAGAAGAAAGGCTTCAATCTCGTCGTCATGCCCCAGGTGACGAAGGAGACCGCCGAAACCAAAATCCACCTGGAACTGCGCGACGTGACGGCCGAGCGGGCCCTGGAAACGCTGGCACTCCTGGGCGGCGTGGAGCTGGACTACCAGAAGTTCGCCGTCATCGTCTCCATGCCCAAAAAAGCCGCCGCAGAGGCGCCCGCGCCGCCCGCGCCTTAAAACGCCGCAGCCATGCAGAATGGCCCTACGGCAGGGACGAATCGGATCCGCCGGCGCCTTTGCGGCCGGTGGAGGCTTTGCCGTTGCCAGGGTTGAGGATAATTTTCTTGCGCCCGGCGCCCAGCACCTGCGAGCTGTCGGTGTTGCGATCGATGACGATGAGCGGGCCGGTGATGACGCGGTTGACCTCGTGCACCACTGCGTTGCCGGTCAGCTCCACGCGCTTGGTGTCGATGTCGTAGACAAGCTTGTCGGCCGTGCCGCGGCGATCGGGCTGCACCACCACCACTTTGCCTACGGCAATCAGCCTGGAGACTTTGTCCTGCTGCGC
This sequence comes from Verrucomicrobia bacterium LW23, assembly GCA_003054695.1. Classification (GTDB taxonomy): domain Bacteria; phylum Verrucomicrobiota; class Verrucomicrobiia; order Methylacidiphilales; family UBA1321; genus LW23. The sequence continues at coordinate 627,652 of QAZA01000045.1, read as the reverse complement.
CTTGTTAAAGCTGATCTCCACCCGCTGCGCCCGCACCTGAAATTGCGGGGATTGCATCACCACATCGCCCTCAAAAACGCCCACGCCCCGGGCGGGATCCTGAAAGAAACGCCGGCTGGTAATTTTCGTCGAGGACTCGGCCGCCGGCTTGTCGTCGGACGAGCGGGAGGCCTCCGCCGGCGGGCGGTTGCTGAAGGTGAACGGGCCGCCGCCGGAGTGCTGCGGCGCGGAGTGCGCGCCGGGATCCAGGATATCCGGACTGCTGGGCTGGGGATACGCCCCGGGATCGGCCGGCGCCATGCCGCTCCCGCTGTCGGAGGGCATCAGCGGCGTGCTGGGGTACATCGGCGCGGAGCCCGGGCCGTAAGGATTGGTGTCCGATGTCCCCTCCGTCGGCGACTGCTGCATGCCGGGATCGCCCATCTGCTGGGCGCGAGCCTGCACGGCCCCGCCAGTCGCCACAGCCACCGCCACCCATGTCGCACCCGCGGCCAAAGCCAGGGCGGCGGCGCGCAAGCGCAAGAAGCCCGGCGGGGGAGGGAGGCGGCGGCAGATCATGGCGGGGAATGGCGTGGCGGCAGGGAGGCGCCAGGTGTGGGGACAAAGGAGGAGCAGGGAGGAGGAGGGCGACAGTCGCACACCCTTGCCCAAGTGTAGCACACCCCGGCCGCCGCGCAATGGGAACGTGGGGGGAGCCAGTGGCCAGGCACACTGGCACACTGGCACAGGGGGTGTCCGTCCCAATCCGCCTCCCCTTCCGTGTAATCCGTACAATCCGGGGTTGAAGACTCCGCCTTTCCCCCACTCCTTCCCCCCCGCGTGCGTGCGCGCTATTTCTTCACAAAATCGCTCCAGGCGGTCGCAAAATCCTTGTTCAGGAGCCACGACGTGCCGGTGCGGGAGCCGCCATTGGCCCCGGGCGTCACCTCGCCGGTTTTAAGGTTGCCGATAAAGCCATCCTTTTCGGGCAGATCGTTCAGCTTAACCTCCGGGCCGCCGCCGGACACAGGGCCTCGGCCGCCCGTGTTCAGGTCGGGAAAGTCGCTCAGCGGGCTGCTGCCGGCCGCAGGAGTGCTGCTGCCGCCGCCGGGTGTGCCGCCGGGCAGGCGGGCGGCCAGGGCGTTGTCCAGAAACTGGTAGCCCATGCGTTTGGAGACGCCGACGCCATGGCCCTCGTCCTTCTCCACCACCAGGCACCACACGGCGCCGCGCCGGCGGCCGCCCTCGTAAATGTTGGTAATGTTATCGACGCGCTCCTTCGAGTCCTTGCTGCCCAGGAAGAAGATGCCCGGCACCTTCAGCATGTCGTTGGAGGGGGAGCCGCCCTCGTAAGTGGCGCCCTTGTTGACAGTAAAGGCCGCGACGCGCCGGGGATGGGCCAGCGTAAAGTTATAGGCCACCTGTCCGCCCGCGGAGTGCCCCCAGAAGGCCAGCGGCGCGTTCTCAATCTCCGGGTGTTTGCTCAGCACGGCAAACTCCTTAATGGCCGAGAGGATCGCCTTGCCTGCGTTGGCGGCCGTCTGGTAGCTCCAGTCCTTCTCCTTGTTCTTCATGCTGCACGCCACAATGGCCAGCTGATGTTTCTCCGCCAGGGCCTGCCAGTCGCGCTCCGTCGCCATGTTGCGGCCGTCGCCAAAGGCACCGGGCACCAGGACGAGGACGCCGCGCACCTTAGTGACGCTGTCAGGCAGCACGCAGCGAAAGTCGGCCGTCTCGATCGGCTTGTCCTTCGGTGTTATTTCAAACGTTGCCGCCAAGGATACCTGCGGCAGCGCGAAAAGCACTGTCGCAACACAAAGCGCTGCCGCAGCGCGAGCCACTCGATGGCCCAGGAAGAACACTGACGGTGATAAGAAGGAGATAGGCATAAGTGCAATTACTGGAATGGATGCCTTTTCTTACACAAATCTTACAGAAAAAGCTATCGCCACAACGAAATATTTTGCACTTCAGCCAAAAGAGCTACACCCCGCCTCAAAGATGTAACGCTTTGGATACCGCGCGGAACGCTCAGCCTGCCGGCGGCTCCGGCGGCTTCTCCGAGGGAAAGCGCTTTTCGAAGTCGGCGGCAAAGCGGTCGGCAAAGTTCAGCGCTTCGTCATACACTTCGGGAAAGCTGTCCTGCACCCACTCGTTGGCGCGGGCGAGGGCCGGCACGCTGGGGGCCAGCACGGCGGCGCCAAGGATCAGCAGCGGAAAGCCGGGGATGCCGGGAAGAATGACGCCCGCAACGCCGCCTGCAATGAGCGCCAGGCCGGCGCCATGGCTCAGCGGAATCCGCCGGCGCCTGCGCATGGCGTTCTTCGAGTCCGGCGAGGCGCCGCCGGATGCCTCGGGGCCGGGGTCCGCCGCCGCGACCATCGCCGCCGCCACATCGGGCAGCTCGGCAGCACCCTGGCGTGCGGTTGTCTCCGCGTGGGCAGAGGGTGTGGCGGGGGGAAGGTGAGCCGGCTCTGAAACAGGGCTTGCGGTGTTCATTTCAGCGTCGATGGGGAAGGGGCGGGGCGCGGGGAGCAGCGCGGCAGCTCGAGGATGAGCGCGCTACGTCGTTAACGAGCGAGCCTGCCCGCTTTTGATGGGTTTGTGCGCTAAAACGACGGCGCCTCCGCCAAACGCAGTCTGCGCCGCGCCGCGTATATTGGCAAATGACGTTGGTGTGACATTTTGAGGGGGCGCGCTCCGATCCCCGCTCTCACTCCTTCCCCGCGATCTCGCCGCGATTGCTGGCCGGCTGGCCTTCCATCCAGTCCGCCAGTTTCTCGCGGAAGATCTTGCTGTTGTGGCGGATATCGACAGGAAAGGAGCCGGAGTACAGCGCCACGCGTTTAATGCCGCGCGTCGGCTCGTGCTGGTCCAGAACCTCGCGCAGCTTTTTGCGCAGCGCGGGCCATCGGCGCGCCGCCAGTACGCGTTCCCTGGCCGTGGAGACGCCGCGAATCAGGCTGTTGCCCTCCACCACCATAACAGGTATGCGCAGGGACGCGGTGGCGGGCGTGGTAACGGAGTACCTGAGCCCCACCAGGGCGGTGCGCAAGCCGGGCAGCAGCGCGTTAAAGATGCCCTCGCACGGATCGGTAAACCAGGTGTGCGGCACGCCATCGCGTAAGCCGTTAACGCGGTGCGCTTTGCGTCCGTAAAACCACAACCGCCCCTGCCCGTCAAAGCACCCTATATCCCCCATCCTGTGCCAGACCAGCGCGGGGCGCTGGACCCCGGTTGCTGACGGCCCTTCGGGGGCCGTCGCGGGGGCGGGGGAGGCGTGCGTGGGATCCGGGGTGCAGGCGATTTTCGCCAGGCGGGTGGCCTCCGGGCGCGCGGCGTATTCGTGGGTGACGACCGGGCCGCGCACGACGATCTCACCGGGGGTGCCGGGCGGTACCAGCAGGTCGTCGCTCCACGTCTCGATGGGCGTGTCGGTGATGCGGATCGTGCGCACCGTGATGTTGCCGACGGGGCGGCCGACGCATGTGCCGTGGCCAAGCGCGGTAAGGGCGGCGGTTTCGCCCAGGATCTCCGCGCTGCTGATGGTGGCGACGGGGAGGGACTCGGTGGCGCCGTAGGGAGTGTGCACGTGCACGTCGGGCGCCAGCATTTGCCGCACGTGTGACAGTACCGGCGGCGGCACCGGCGCTCCGGCGGAGATAACGCGGCGCAGGCTGGGCAGCTTGACGCCGGCCTTTGCGCCAAACTGGCCCACGCGGTTGAGCAGCGCAGGGGAGCCAAACATGTGCGTAACCCCATGCTCCAGAATGGGTTCGATAATATTGGGCGGAAAGACCGAGCCGGGCTTGCGGAAGTCCATGTGCGGAATCACCGCCGTCATGCCCATGGCGGGATCGAACAGAGCGAAGGGCGGGAAGGTGGCGAGATCCACTTCGTCGGGCGCAATGCCGTATTGATCGCGCAGCGCCGCCACCTGGGCATCGAACATGCCGTGTTGATACACAACGCCTTTTGCAAGGCCGGTGCTGCCGCTGGTAAACAGGATGGCCGCGTCTTCATCGCGGCGCGTATCGGCCGGCGTAAAGGGGGCGGCCGGTGCCGCGTCATGCATATCGCGCAAGCGGGGTCCGCCCCAAAACCAGCGGCGCCCGGCGGTAATGATGGTGCGCACGCTGCGCAGGGAGAAGGTGAGCTTTTTGAGCGCGATGGCCGCCGGGATGCCGATAAGTCCATGCGGCTGAATCTCTTCCAGGCACCTGAGCATGTTGCGCAGGCCCATGCCCGGGTCGATCATCACCTGCACGGCGCCCACTTTAAAGAGGGCGAACACAACGGCAAAGAAGTCCTCGCCCGGCTTGAGCAGCACCGCCACCTTGACGCCGCGTCCCAGTCCGGCCGCGGCAAAGCCATGCGCGTAGCGGTCGCTCGCTGCGTCCAGCTGGGCAAACGTGATGCGTTTGTAACGGCAGCGCCCCATCGGCTCGGCGGCGGTGCGGCGGTCGCGGCCCGTGCAGACAATAAGCGCCGCCTTATCCGGCAACAGCCGCGCCATGCGGCTAAGGTGCGAGGCGATGTTGACGTGGTCCGGCGAGGGCGTATCAGTGGAAGTGGAAACCATGGCGGCGGGGAGAATCGCGCATCCTAACAGGCTGCACGCCGCGGCGCAAATGGTCTTGGAAGGGGAAAGGGATTAGGGCGGTTTCGATACGAGTATAGACATGCCACAATCGGAAGCGCCATAGGCACGAAAGCCTGAAGCCCAGGGCGTAAGCTATGGGTGAGGTTGTTGCGTCCCTGTGGTGCGGTTCGAGTTCTGGAGGCTCTCCGGTAGGCTCCCCCCCGGGCTATGTACTGGAACCGCTCCGCGATTCTTGGAGGTCCACAGCGTTCAAAGCGGCAAGATAAATGTCGACAGCCTCTCGTGATTGACCAATCCACCGCCGCATCTCCCGAAAAAATTGTTGCGTTGGGCTTTAATAAAGCGGCGTTGCGGGCGTTGAACAGGTAAGATGGCCGGGTGTGAATCCGGCGGCGGGCGGCATTTCCTGGGGAAATGCGACGGTATCGCCGCTGCTACGGGACTCCGCACCACGGCCGGGCGTACTTTTCCAGGAGGCTGCAGCATGTCGCAAACGCATAGTGGATCGCACGGCAAGGCCGGCCCAGGCGGCCGGGTGCCCGATCCGGTTCCCCTCGCAGCGGGCGCTTCGTCGTCGCGCGGAGATGGGGAGGCGGCAGGGCTCGGTGAATCGCGGCGCGGCGGCGGCGGCGATCCGCCCGGCTGGGAGATGGTGCAGCTGCATCAGGCCGCGCTGGTGCGCTACGCCGCGCACCTTACGGGCGATGGCGATGTGGCGCGGGATATTGTGCAGGATGTATTTATGCGCTTTTTCCGCGAGGGTCCGCAGACCCTGGCCGGCCGCGAGGCGCAGTGGCTCTACACCGTGTGCCGCAACCGCGCGTACGACATGCTGCGGCGCCATAACCGCACCGTGCCGCTGGACGACGCCCACGCGGCCGTGTTGGCCTGCCCGTCCAGCCCCTCGCCCGCAGCGGCGGCGGAGGCGGTGGACAGCAATCGCCACGTGGCCCGCGCCATGGCCACGCTCCCGCCCCGGCAGCGCGAGGCGGTGACGCTGAAGTTTCAGGCGGGGCTTAGCTACAAGGAAATCGCCGCGATTATGGAGCTGACAGTGAACCACGTGGGCGTGCTGCTTCACACCGCGCTGCAGCGGCTCCGAGAGGAGCTGCGCGAGGATCTTGCCCTTGGAGAGAGTCGCGCATCCGCCTCTGCCCCGGGAGCCCGCCCGCCCAGCCCAACGCCGCCCTCGACATCGCCCGCACCTAACCCGAGCCGGAGGAAACCGCTGACGCTCGTCTGAGCCGTCACTTTACCGGAAAGGGAGACTACCATGAATTTCTCACACAACGATCCCCGCTTTACCGCCCGCGCCTTGCACGAGTTGCATTGCGATGAGGACCGCCGCGAGCTGGAGGCGCTGCTGGCCGACGATCCCGCCGCCCGCGCCGAGTTTGAAACGCTTGCCGCCACCGCCGCCCTGCTGGAGCAGGAGCTCAATCCCGCCGCCACCCCGGCATCCGCCGCGTCCGCTGGCGGAATCGGCACGGATAGCCTTTGCCTTACCGAGGCCCAGCTTGACGCCCTGCGCGAGGCCGCCACCGCCTTTACTGTCAAGCCGGGGGCAAAGCCCGATGCGCTGAACGGCGCCGCCCCCGCGCATTACCGTAATGGAACCGCCCCGCACTACCTCAACGGGGCCGCCAAGCCGCCCGCCGCGGCCGGGAACGCGACGCCCGGTCCGGATTGGGCGGGCGAGTTCAACAAGGCGCTGGAGGAAGCGCGCCGCGAGGAGATGGAGGCCGCCAGGGCCAAAGCGCCAGGCGCTACCGAGGCGGCGGCCGCTGCGGCGGAGCCCGGCGTTTTGGCTGCGGCGTCGATATCGCCCGGTAAGGCCGGGGAGAGCGCGTTGCCAGGCGCTGGCAGTGCGCCTGTTGCGCATGGGCCTTCCCACGGCCAGGCATCAACGTCGCCTGGCGGGGCTGCTGCGCCTGTGCGCTCCCTCGCGCCCGCGCAGGCAACAGCAAAAGCGCCGGGCCATGGCGGCCAGTGCGGCCCGGTGGAGAACGCCCAGCCTCTCGGCGACGGCGGCAGCGTCCCCGGCAACCGCCGCCGCACTTCGGTGTGGTCCGACGTGGCGCTGATGGGTGTAGCCGTAGCGTTGGCCGTGGGAATCTGGTCGCTTGTCTCGGAAGAACTGAGCCGCCGTGTGGCCCGGCACTACGCCACCATCCAGACGGTCCACGAGCGCTCCAAGCCGCGCCCCACAGCCCTGGCCGGCGCCCGCACCGCGCCCGGCGCCGGGGAGCTGGAGGTCGGCCCGATCGCCGCCACCGCGCCGGAAAGTCTGCCCGACAGCGCGCCGGTTACCGAGACGGCCCCGCCCGGCCCGGTGTCCCTGCCCGCGCTGCGTGCGGAGACCGGCACTGTGCCGGCGGCCCCCCAGGGCGATGCGCAAGGCCATGCCGAGGGCGGCGCGGCCGCGACGGAGGAGACGCTGCTCGTCACCTACCCCGCCGAGCCGCTGCGGACGCCCGGGCTGGCCGCCATGGTGGATACTGCATGGCACTTCAGCGCCGGCGATCCCGCCGCATTCGCCTGGCTGCAGCCTGCCCTGCCCGGCACTGGCACCTTCCTGGCGCTCTCGCCCTACGCCGCCCCCGCCGGCGGCCCGCGCCCCGCGGTGCCGTTCTTCCCGGGCGACGAGGAGAAGGCGCTGGCGATGGATCTCGAAGCAACTCTGCAGATGCCGCAGCTGCGCACCCTCTATGGCGCGCCGATCGATCCGTCGCGTGGCGGCGCTGATCGCCTGGCCGCAACCTCTGCCAACGCCACGCCGCTGATGCTCCCCGCCGCCAGGCTGGACGAGCTGACGCTGCCCGCGATGCGGGATGCGACGACGCTGCTGGCAGGCGTCATGCAGCCGGGTGCGCTGCCCGTAGATGCGTGGTCCGTCTACACGTACGACGCGAACGGAAATCTCACCGGCACAACCCGCATGCCGCCGCTGCTTCCGTACCCCAACAGCCAGGGCGGCGTAACGACTTACGAGTACCTGGCCGACGGACGGTTGCAGCGGATTGTGGCGTGGACAGATGACGAAAGCGCCGTGGCGACCCTCCATTTCGGCGAGGATGTTGTGCAGCTCACCGCCTCGGGTCGCAGGCAGCAGGCACCCGTGGTAGCCAATGGCGTGGTGGATCAGCCGGTCTTCAATGTGCGCAGCAGCACTCTCGCAAGCACGGGCGATATCATCAACTCCGAGTCGACCACGCGTGCGGATAGCGTGACTACAACCACCGGCCCCTCCTTCACGGTTCCGGCCGATGGCAACATCCAGAACTACCGGCCGCGCCCTAATGAGTCGATTGCCCGCACTGGTCCCAGCCCGTCCCAGCCAGGCCTCGACCTCAAGAAGGTTGCGGAAGACAACGGAGTGTATGTGGAGACGGCGCAGAAAGGCGTGGTGCTTAGCGGGTATGTCGATACCTCGTACACCTACCAGTTTACACCGGGCAGCTCGCTCAACGCGGCCGGTTCCTCTCCGGTGGGGGGCGTAACACCTAACAACCTGGACGATCTGCTGAAGGGCAACACCGGCCAGGTGGTTCCTCCGCAAAACTACGTTACCGGCGGTGCCCTTATCCCTGCCGGCACTCCCTCACCCACGTTCCGCAGCGACTCGCAGGCAGCTGCGCGGGGCCTGGCTCCCGCCCGGGACGAAGCGGCCTTCTACACCCAAACCTCCGGCGGGCGGGAGAAGTTCAAGAATGGCAGCGATCGCAGGGCGATGGGCGGGGTATCCCCCGATCGCACCGGCGGCGAGAGCTACGACCACCGCGAGGAGAACAAATTCATGCTGGCCGGCACGGACCCGCTCTCGACATTCTCCATCGATGTCGACACGGCCTCGTACGCCAACATCCGGCGCTTCCTTACCTCCGGCCAGCTGCCGCCGGTGGACGCGGTGCGCATTGAGGAGATGATCAACTACTTCCCCTACGCCTACGCCCCGCCCGCCGCCGTGGCCGCCCCCGAGCCGCGCCGTGTGATGAAGCGCGAGGTTTCGCCGGAGCTGGCCAGCGCCGTGGCCGGGATGCAGCAGCCCGCGCCGCTGAGCATCGTCGCGCTCGTGAACCACATGCTGGCCGTGCCCGCCCCGCTGGCCGCGGGGGAAAAGCGCGAGTGGGACGGCACCGACTTCCCCCACCTGGTGCGCCGCGTTAACGAGGTAGCCGGCGTCGTCAACACGCCCGCCGCGCCGCCCTTTGCCACCCACGTGGAGGTCGCCTCCTGCCCGTGGAACAAAGATCGCCGCCTGGTGCGCATCGGCATCAAAGGCAAGGTCGTCAGCGACGCCGAACGGCCCGCCGCCAACCTGGTCTTCCTCATCGATGTCTCCGGCTCCATGAACGACCCGCGCAAACTGCCGCTGGTGGTGGACTCCCTGCACATGCTGGTGGAGCGCCTGCTGGAGAAGGACCGCATTGCCCTGGTAGTGTATGCCGGCAGCTCGGGCGTGGTGCTCCCCAGCACCTCGTGCGAGAAGAAGGAGACGATCCTGGCCGCGCTGCGCAACCTCAAGGCCGGTGGCAGCACCAACGGCGCGCAGGGCATCGAGCTGGCGTACAAGCTGGCGCAGGACAACTTCATCCCCGGCGGCATCAACCGCGTTATCCTGGCCACGGACGGCGACTTCAACGTCGGCACCGTAAGCACGCAGGCGCTGGTGGAGCTGATTACCGCCAAAGCCAAAACCGGCGTCTTCCTCACCGTACTGGGCTTCGGCATGGGCAACCTGCGCGACAGCATGATGCAGCAGCTGGCCAACGCCGGCAACGGCAACTACGCCTACGTGGATACGCTGGCCGAAGCGCAAAAGGCCCTGGTGGAGCAGGCCGACGGCACGCTCATCACCATTGCCAAGGACGTCAAAATCCAGGTGGAGTTCAACCCCGCCCGCGTGCTGGCCTACCGCCTGGTGGGCTATGAGAAGCGCATGCTGGCCGCTCAGGACTTTAACGACGACCGCAAGGACGCCGGCGAGATCGGCAGCGGCCACACCATCACCGCCCTGTACGAGATCGTACCCACCGGCGGCCAGGTGCCCGGCGCCGACATCCCCGCGCCGCCCGTCGACCCGCTGAAGTACGGCGCCGCCCCCGCCACCAACGCCGCGCCGCTCAAGCCCGTCGTCCCCGCCATCTCCCCCGCCGCCCAGGCCAACCCGGAGTTGCTGACGCTAAAGATGCGCTGGAAAACGCCGGAAGGCAGCGTAAGCGACAAGATGGAAGTAGGCGTGGTGGACACCGGCATAGCCATCGAGGAAGCGAGCTCCGAGTTCCGCTTCGCCACCGGCGTCGCCACGTTCGGCATGCTTCTGCGCGACAGCGCCTACAAGGGGGAAGCCAGCTTCGATATGGTGCGCACCCTCACCAGCAACACCGTGGGAAGCTCCCCCTACCGCATCGAGTTCCTCATGCTCGTGAGCAAAGCGGCCGAGCTGAACGCCCAGCGCGGGCGGTAGGGGGGATTCAGTACGGGTGCAGGCAGGTTATTCAGACAACCTCAAAGAGGTTGTATATCCTAGCCCAGGGTTCCCCGAACGAAGAGAGGGAACCCTGGGAAAGGCAGGCAATCCGAACAACCCCAACGCGGGTTGTATCCCTTTGAACCGGAGAGGGATACGACTCACGTTGGGGTCGTGCTTCTACTCGCGCTAACCCAGGGTTCCGAGTCAGAAATACGTATCACGAGCACGAGCTGTCTACCTCGGTCTCCCTCCGCCCCTTAGTGCCTTCGTGTCTTTGTGGTTAAAATTTCCCCCTCCGCCAATCTGCGGAAATGGGGTCAGGGGATTGTTCACCACAGAGGCACGAAGACACTAAGGGGCGGAGGGGAACGTACCTTATGGCGGTGGTGCGACGCCTTGTCGCACCGCCGCGGTGTGGTAGGTTTTGGGGATGAAACGCTTCTCTCCTCAACACTTCAGCTTCCGCACCGCGCGATGGCGACGGCTGGGCATGGCGGCCATCGCGTCGTCTATGCTCGCGCTCCACGGCGCGGGCGCGTCATCCGCTTTTGCGGATCTCATTCTGACATCGGAGGTTCCCGGCTCCAGCGAACCAAAAATACAGGGCGATCTTAAGGAAATAGCAAAAACCTACTCGCCGGCCTCCACCTTCAAAATCATCATCACCTTCGCCGCGGTTGAGAACGAGGTGGCCAACGCCTACACCGTACTTAAAGCTCCCGACCGCGAAAAGCTGGCCGGCAAGACCGACCTCAACGGACGCGAGGCGATGTTCTTCAGCAGCAACGAGTACTACCTGCACCTGATGGAGCGCCTCTCCCCGCAAACCGTGGTGGACATGGCCAAACGCTGCGGCTTTGGCAACGCCGTGGGCGACGACGCCGCGCCGATGAAAGCCAACGCCAAAGACTGGGGCCACGGCGGTCGCATCATCTACATCTCCCCCGCGCAACAGCACACCTTTATGCGGGAATTTGCCGCCGCTCGCCTGCCCCTCAAACCGCACACCATGGAGGAGACGCTGAAAACCATGGAGTGGCCCGGCCGCGCCGGCTACAAAGTCTACGCCAAGTCGGGCTCGTTCGATAAGATCTTCTGGTTTACCGGCATGGCCGTAAAGGAAGGCGCGCCCACGCGCGTCATCACCGTCCTCGTCACCGCCAAAGACGGCACGCGCGACCAGGCCATCCAGCGCTTCTACGAGCAGCTGGGCCCCCCCGCCGCCGGCGAGCCCGCCATCCCGCAAAAGCCCGATCCCCTGCCCCCCGCGCCCCAGCAATCTGCCCCGGCAGAGAAGAAGCAGCCGGCCGTCCCGACGGGGAGCTGAGCCGTCACGCTGGTCAATCCCCCAGCGGCGCTTTATCCTTCTCTGTCAGGCTGATGAGGGTGGCGCCGGCGCGTTTGCACTCCAGGGTGCTGGGGGTGGTGTTGTCTTTGGCGGGGGTCCACGTCCAGGTATCCGTAAAGGCCTCGGACTTGACGACCAGGGTAACCACGTCGCCGGCCTCCGTCAGCGTCATGCGGGGCTTTTTGCCCCAGGCATCGATGAGGCAGGCGTATTTGACGGCGTCCGACCTGGCGGTGAACTGGAACTGGTGGATGAGCGCGCTGCCAAAGCGGCCGTCCATGAAGCAGTAGTCGATAGCGCCGTCGAGCGGCCTGGTCGCCAGCATCTGGAAGTCCACGCGGCCGCCCTTTTTGGTATAGGCGTAGCACAGGCCTTCCTCGGGCTTCTCGAATTTGGCGCGCTCGGCTGCCGCCAGCCAGGTAATCTCCCGGGGCTCGGGCGCGCGGATGTCGTCGAGCAGCAGCACGTATTCGCTGGGCATCCATGCGGCGGTGCGGCGGAAGCGGGTGAGGCCGTTGATGTAGGCGGCGCCAGTCTCTCCCTCGATGATGACGCGGCCGCTCTTGTCGGCGGCGGGCTTCCAGCCGGTAAGGTACGAGATGGTGCGCATGTCGATGCCGGGGATCGGCTGCGTGTAGTCGCTGCCTTCGTTCTTCTGGCCCTTGCCATCCACAATCACCGTATTGTTGAGCGACGTAAGCTTGCGGAAGGAGTAGAAGCCGGGGTGGAAGATAAAGTGCTCCCCCTTGCCCAGTGCAAAGGAGTTCGCGTCGGGGTCATCGTGCGCCACGTTAATGTACTGCTGCTTGCCATCCGGGTTCACCGTCTGCCGGTAGTGATTGAGGCCGAAGCCGCCGTAGGGTCCGCACTTGAAGGTAAAGACGACGCTGTCCGTCTCCCAGCTGTCGCGCATGGTTGCGGCGCTCAGGTCGGCAAACAGGCGGTGCAGGGGCAGCGCCTTGTAGTCGCCTTCGCCGACGGTTGGGTCGTAGTAGGCCATCAGCGCCCAGGTGGGGACGTACGGACGGCCGTCCTTGCGCACTGCCTTCATTTTGTAGCGGCGCATCAGGCCGGCCTGCACGTTCTTGTCGCGGCTGATGGCCGGACTGATGAAAAACGCGGCCTCGTCGTAGCCAAACGGGGCGGAGCCGTTCATGTCGTCACCAAAGCCGATGTTACTGCCGCGGCCGGGCAGCCAGTAGTACATCTGCTGCGCCCACGCGTTGGCAAAGCCTGGCGCCTTGAGGTAGCTGGTGCCCATGCACCGGTCCATCATGCCGGAGGCGTCGACCAGCGAGCGGAAGCCGAAGACCTGGTAGCCCGCGCCTTCGTGGCAATCGCCGTCGTGCGGATACCACTTGATGAGGAAGTCCATCTCCTTCTTCAGCTCCGCGCGCAGGTAGGCGGTATCCAGCCCGGCTTCGTCCGCAATGGGCAGCACGCACGCGGCCAGGCCGCGCGCGCGGTACCAGCGGTGATTGGGCTGTGGATCCTGCTGCCAGTACTTGATGGGCATGAGCGAAAGCTGCTTGTGGCCCAAGTAATGCATGCGGCGCGCATGCAGCAGCAGCTTGGCGGCGAATCTGGCGCGGAACTCGGGCTCCAGCTCGTTGTACGCTGCATCGTACAAAGCTCCGGCCATCAGCATGTTACATGCGGCGCCCATGTTGCTGTCCAGCTCGGCGGTGTCGGCCCAGTGCTCCTGCTCCAGCAGTACCGTCAGCCACTCCTTGATGTTGGCGAGGATGGCGGCGTCTTTCGTCAGCGCGTAGGCATACGCCAACTGTACGGTGGAGCCATTGCTGCCGGCAAGCGCCGGGGTGTCGTTGAGGAAGATGCCCAGCGGGCGCTCCTTGCCGGGTTTGGCGCGTTTGGCCACGGCGATGGAGGCGTCCGAGGCTTCCTTCAGCAGCGGATCGCTCGCGATGGCCGTCTTGAGCTTCTCGATCTCGGCGTCCGTAAACAGCAGGCGCGGGTGCTTGCCGACAACAGCCGGGCTGAGCGCCGGCGCGTCCTTCACGGCTGGGTCGGTAGCGGGGACTCTGGCGAGGTTGCCCGCGTAATCCACCTTGGCCGGCGCCTTGGCATCGGCCGCGCAGAGCGTTGCCGTGGAGACTGAGGAGAGACCGGCCGCGAGGGAAATCGCGGAAAAGCAGGCAATGGCTGCGGAGCGGGACAGGGAAAGGCGCATGGCAGTAAGGCGGATGAAAGGGAGGGAGCAGGCAGGAGCGCCGCGAGAGCGCGGCTCGACGGCAGGGGCGGGCTATTTGACGAAGGCGATCTTGTCGATAACCAGCGTGAAGTCCCGGCTGGTATTCGCGCGGGTTGCGTCCCAGGGCCAGAGGATGCCCTTGATGGCGCTCGCATCGTTGGTGGAGAGGGCATGAAAGAGCATGGTGGGCAGCACCATGGTCGTCGTCTCCGTCGGCGTCTTCTCGTCCTCGGTGGCATCCGCCAGGTTAGAGTAACCGACGCGCTCTCCCTTGTGGTTGACGAGCGAGGGGCCGAACCAGAGGTTGTCCGGCCGGTTGTCCATTACTTTGCCGTTGGGATGGGTCACCTTGGCGGCGCCGGTAAGCTTGCCGGTAATGACGACGGCGGTAAACGCTTTGGCGTCAAAGCTTTCCGGCAAATTACCGGGGCCGCCGGGTTTCCAGCGGATGGTCGGCTTGATCGCCTTGCTGCCCGTAATGCGGATGACCAGGGCGCCATCCTCCGCGTAGGAGAACTGGGCGCTTTCGTTGGCGTCCACCAGCTCCAGGTGGTCGTGCGGCTTGCCTTTCTCAAAGATGACAACCTCCTGCTGCCACGGTTTGCCGCTGTTTACGTCTTTAACCACGCGAAAGGCATGCGCCGTGCCAACCACCGCCGGCCCCGCCCACGCGGCAAACAACGCCAGCGCAGCCAGAGCAACCGCACACGGCAACGGCCGCCGTATCAAGGAGAGAGAGATAGACATAGCGCGAGGAGAGGAAGCAAAGGGAAATTGGCAAAGCGCCGGGAGGCGAATGGTCACACGATTGATCAGAGAGAGTGTGCCAGCATACAGACTCGTCGTCAATGCAAATATATCGATAAAAGCACGAGAGCGCTAAGGTGCACATGTATACAAGGCGAGACATTCCGCAGCACCAACGGCGTTTGGCCGCGTCGTTAACTCGCCCGATGGATGGAGAACTGTCTCTCCTCCGAAAGCGTCGGAGGCGCGGTGATGGAGTAAGCCTGCGAGCGGGAACCACCGGCTAGCATCCCCCCCGGGATTCGCCCTGGCAGCGCCATGTTGAGCGCCACAGAGGGAGCCTCGCTCATGCCAAAAGCGAGTGCGAGTGCGAGTGGATCGACGGAAGAACGCTTCGCGTCAAGTTTCCGATTCCGACCGTCCCGGGAATAATCCTCGCATCAGAATGCTGCCGGCAACCCCGGGGCCAGGTTGTGGAACGGCTCCGCCGTTCTCGGAGCACTACGCCCCGTGTAAACACTGCTGCAAATGCGCGGCTCTGCCTTCTCGGTGGACTATGCCCCGCGCAAAGCTCTTTCGCAAACGCGCGGCTCCGCTGTTGTCGGAGCACCCTGCTCGGGCTATCTCCTTATGCGAGCATCCGGGTTTCGCCGTTCCCGGAGCAGATCGAGAAGCTTCAGGCGCTACTTCTTCCCGTTTGCGCTGTCATCGTCGTACTTTTTGCTGTTGGTCATGTAGTGGCGCGCCAGGAGGACGATGATGGCGATGATCAGGCCTACGACAATGGCGTTGCCGACGCGGCTGGAGAGGATATCGGTGAGCAGGTTCATGGCGGGGATCAGGTGGATCGGGTGGAGATCTGTTGGGAGGGTCGTGCTCTGTGGACTGAACGCGTGGGGCTACCAGTTCTTGGGCAGCTCCTCGGTCAGCGTCAGCACAAAGTCGGTCATGTTTTTGCGGACGGGGGGGAGGGCGTTGATGAACTCGCGGAATGGTTTGATTTCCCCCGGGTGGCCGGCGAAATATTTCATCAGCTTCCACGGTGTGGCGCGGTTGGTCGCCGGGTCCCAGGCGGCTTGCAGGGCGCCGTTGGGCATGATTTCCTGCGCTTCGTCGCTGATGCCGCGGACGACGACGAGCGGGAGCTCACGCTCGTGCATAATCTCTGCAACCACAACGCTTTCCGTGTCTACCACCTGGCAATCCGTGGCTTGCAGGTACTGGGCCTTGCGTTCGGGCGTGGCGACGACCTCTTCGGCCGTGCAGACTTTGGCGAAGTCGAACCCGCTGAGCAGGCGCACGTGGCTCAGAATCTCGCTGTTCGTAAAGTTGGTGCTGATAATGACTTGCCCCTTCTTCAGCTGGGGCGTCAGCGCGCCGCCGTAGCCGGCCAGAACCACGCATTTGATGCGAAAATACTGGAAGACGCGCCGGATGCTGTCGTGGGCATTCTGCCCGCCCATGCCGATGATCGCGACGACGACGTTGCGATGCCCCAGCTTACCCACCGTAAAGCGGGTAATGCCGATTGTGAAGGACTCCTTGCCCTCAATGCTTGAGAGGAAGTCCTCCGCCTCGTGGGGTACCGCAAACGCAAAGCAGATCATTGGGATAGTGCGAGCTGGTCGGCCTGCCGTCGGTACTCCCCGAGCGCCAGCAGAGGCCAGTTAATGCGGTACATATCGTACTTGAGATAGAAGACTTTGGGGAAGCCCGTGCCGGTAATGTAGTCTTCCTTCCAGCTGCCATCCGGCAGCTGGGTGCTGAGCAGATTGTGGATGCCGCGCTGCACGCTGGGGCGGTGGATGTTGCCGCACGCCAGGATGCCGATGAGGCTCCAGCCCGTTTGGCTGGGTGTGGTGGGGCCCTGGCCCTTAAGGCGCGGGTCGTCGTAGCTGGCGGCGCTTTCGCCCCAGCCGCCGTCCTCGTTCTGGCAGCTTTCCAGCCAGTCGCGGCCGCGCAGAATCCAGTCCTGGTTCATGTCCTCGCCAATGGCCTGCAGGCCGCGCAGTACCAGGAAGGTGCCGTAAATGTAGTTGATGCCCCAGCGGCCGAGCCAGGAGCCGTCGCTGAGCTGCGTGTCCCTGATAAACTTGATGGCCCGCTGCACCACGGGGTCCGTGCGCTTCATGCCCATGCGGCCAAACACCTCCAGGCCGCGGCTGGTGATATCCGAGCAGGGGGGATCGAGAATCGCGTTGTGGTCCGCAAAGGGCACTTCGTCCAGCCACTTCTTGGTCACGTCCTTGTCAAACGCCGCAAAGCCGCCGTTTTGGCACTGGAAGGAGATGGCCCACTTGAGGGCGCGCTCCATCACAATCTTCTTGTTCTCCTCGTCGTCCGTCTTGATGTTGCCCAGCGCGAGCAGCACCTTGAAGGTGTCGTCGACGTCGGGATAAAACTCGTTGTTGTACTCAAACGCCCAGCCGGAGTTGATGGGATACGGATTATTGATCGCCCAGTCTCCGCGGGTCTTGCGCACTTCCTTGCTCAGGATGTAATCCGCCGCTTTCTTCAGCGCCGGGTGGTCGCCGCTCATGCCGCTTTCGGTCAGCACCACGCTGGTAATGGCCGTGTCCCAGATGGGCGAGAAGCAGGGCTGAATGCGGAAATCGTCGTTGGCGACGTCGTCCACATGCAGGTCGTCAAAATCCTTAAGTGTTTTGCGCAGAACAGGATGGTCGTCGCTATAACCCAGCGCCTTCAGCGCAATGCACGTGTACATCATGGCCGGGAAAATAGCGCCCAGGCCGTCGCTGCGGCTGTCGATGCGCTCCACCAGCCACTCCTCGCATTTCTGCAGGGCCAGGCTGCGGAACGGCTTCCACGGCAAGGTGTCGACGAACTTGAGCGCGGCGTCCCAGCGCAGGAAGAAGTTGCGCCATGTCAGCACTTTCTTGTCCCAGCGCGGGGAGAAGTTGTCGTGCTCCGTACCGTAGGGGTACAGCTCGTGCAGTTGCGCCTCCGCCGGCACGTGGCGCACGGGGCGGCAGTGGTTGATGACGGCCAGCGGAATCAGCATTGTGCGGCTCCATGCGGAGAAGTCGTAGATGTTGATGTACAACCAGTTAGGCAGCAAAATCATCTCGCTGGGGATGATCGGCAGGTGCCTCCACGGAAACTGCCCAAAGAGCGAGAGCAGCAGGCGCGTGTAGGTCATCGTGCGCGGGATGCCCCCCAGGCGCAGGATGGTGCTGTGCGCCTTGCGCATCAGCGTGTCGTCCGCATGAAACCCGGCCAGCTTGAGGGCAAAGTAGGCCTTTACCGTGGCATTCAGCTCGCTCGGCCCACCCACGTAAATGTTCCAGCCGCCGTCGGCCAGCTGGCGATCCAGCAGATGTTTGACGCACTTGGCCTGTTTGGTGAAGTTGACCGCGCCCCACCAGTGCATAAACAGGATGTAATCCGCGCACAGGGTGGAGTCCACAATCAGTTCGCCCACCCAGTGGCCGTCGGGCTTCTGCAGGCCCAGCAGGTAGTCGTGCGTGCGCGAAATAGCGGCATCCAGCTCCGGCGCAGTTACTTCCGCAGGGGCAAGGGCCACGCGGAAGGCCTGTTTCGGTACGGCAATAGTCTTGGGGCTGGGTTGTGCGCCGGCGCTCATAGGATAGCTCTCTCTCTGGGAATAAGGGGATGGCACGCGAATAGCGGGCCTCCTATTTCGAGAGGAATCAGGTATTTCTCAAGCAAAAAGTGAAAATGCGAGGGGAAGAGTATGGGATGATGCAGGCAACGCGATCTTTGGATGGAAGCAATGGTTCGGAGCATCAAAGCGGTGGGGTAGTTTCAACACAAGCACAAACTGCACCACTCTTAACTTTCGGCGTCGTGGGCCAAAAATTCAGGCAAAAGCTGCCCGCCTCTGCTCTTCAGCTTTGGCTCAGACGATCCAAAGCCGCTGCCTTGCACAAATTTCCGCAATGGGGAAAAATGTGCCACTCGGAATGGAATGGCAGGAGCACGTTGCTTACGCCGCGCTTTCGCCATCGCACTGTTTGCGGAGCTCCTCCAGCTCCTCCCAGCGCGCATAGGCGGTTTCGATTTTGCCGGAGAGCGTTTCGAGTTCGGCCTTCATCTGCGGCACCTTGTCGGGCTGCTTTTGATAAACTTCTGGATCCCAAAGCTTTGCGCCCAGGGCTACGTGTTCGGCTTCAAGCTTCTCAATAGTGCCGGGCAGCTCCTCCAGCTCGCGGCGCTCGCGGTTGAGGAACTTGCGCCCTTTTGCGGATTTGCCACCGGCCGGCGCGGCAACGGCAGTGCCGGCGGGAGACGTTGCCGCCTCAATGCGTTCCGCGGCCGCCAGGTTGGGCAGGCCGGCCACGGCGCTGAGCGCCTGGGGGGAGGGCGGAAGCATGGCCCGGGGGAGGACGGCACGCTGGCGAAGCCAGTCCTCGTAGCCGCCGGAGTACTCCATCACGTAGCCGTCGCCCTCGAAGACGAGCGTGCTGGTGACGACGTTGTCCAGGAAAGCGCGATCGTGGGAAACGAGCAGGAGAGTGCCGTTGAAGTCGACGAGCAGTTCCTCCAGGAGCTCCAGCGTCTCGGCGTCCAGGTCGTTCGTCGGTTCGTCCAGCACCAGCACGTTGGCGGGTTGGAGGAACAGGCGGGCCAGAAGCAGGCGGTTGCGCTCGCCGCCGCTGAGCATGCGGGCCTGCATGCGCACGCGATCGCTGCGGAAGAGGAAGTCCTGCAAATAGCTGTGGATATGCCGCGCGCGACCCTGGAACGTGACCGTCTCGGCGTCGCCCGCCACGTTCTCGGCCACGGTTTTGCTGTCGTCAATCTGCCCTCTAAGCTGGTCCAGATAAACAACTTGCAGATTGGTGCCGCGTTTGATCTCGCCTTCGTCGGGCTGCATCTCGCCCAGCAGCAGCTTGAGCAGAGTAGTCTTGCCACCGCCGTTGGGCCCGATAATGCCAACTTTATCGCCGCGCCAGATGGTGGTGGTCAGGTCGCGAATCACCGGCCCGCTTTGCACCGCGCCTGCGGGGGAGGCGACAGCAGCGCCCGCGGCCTCCGCGCTTGCGGGGTAAGAGAACGTAACATCTTTAACCTCAATGACTTTCTGGCCGGAGAGCTGCCCAGATTGCATCTCGATGCGCGCGGTGCCCTCGCGGGTGCGGCGCTGGCTGCGCTCGTTGCGCATGGCCATCAGCGCGCGTACGCGCCCCTCGTTGCGGGTGCGTCGCGCCTTGATGCCCTGACGAAGCCATGCTTCCTCCTGGGCCAGCTTCTTGTCAAAGGCGGCCCACTGCTTCTCCTCGGCCTCCAGCGCGGCGGCTTTACGGTCCAGAAACGTGTCGTAGTCGCACGCCCAGCTGGTGAGGCGGCCGCGGTCCAGCTCCACAATGCGGGTGGCCAGGCGGCGCAGGAAGGTGCGATCGTGCGTGACGAAGAAGAGGGTGATGTTGCGGGTGAGGAGCACGTTTTCCAGCCACAGGATCGACTCGAGATCGAGGTGGTTGGTCGGCTCGTCCAGCAGCAGAACGTCGGGCAGACCTGCCAGCGCACGCGCCAGCAGCACGCGGCGCTTCATGCCGCCGGAAAGCGCCGCAAAGCGTTGCTCCGCAGGCAGTTTCATCTCGGCAAGAAGCTCGTCGATGCGGATGTCGGACTCCCACTCTTCCTCATGGCGTTCGGGGCTCAGCCCGCCGCGCACCACGTCCAGCACGGTCGGCGACGACCCGTTGGCCGCGGCGGCAGGCGCGTCCACGTCGGCGGGAATTTCCTGCGTCAGCCGGGTGATGATCGTCCCCGGCTGCCGGATAATCTCGCCATCGTTCGGCGTTTCCTCCCCGCTGATGATGCGCATGAGCGACGTTTTGCCCGCGCCGTTGCGCCCGAGCAAACAGACGCGTTCCCCCGCATCCACCTGAAAGTCCGCGCCATCCAGAAGCGGCGCGGCACTGTAGCGGAGCGTGATGTTTTTGAGCTGAAGGAGGGGCATGGCGGGCGAAAGCTTGGGGATTGGGACGGTGTGTAACGAGACGAAACCGTCGAAAGTACCCGTGCTTGCGCCCGCCGTCTAGTCTGGATTAGTCTGAGTTGTGCGAGATGAGCCGATGCCGCCCCATCCGTCACTCTCAATAGCCCAGGGCGGCCAGCTTGGCTTTGGTGGCTTCCAGGATGCGGTTGAAGAGTTCCCGATTCTTTTTGAGCTCTTCCTTGGCGGCATCGCGGCCGTTGGCTACCTGGGCGCCTTCGAAGTAGAGCCACGCGCCTTTCTTGTCCAGCACGCCGTGTTCGGTGGCCAGCTCGAGCAGGCTGCTTTCGCTGCTGATGCCCTCGTTGTACATGATGTCGAACTCGGCCTCGCGGAAGGGCGCGGCGACCTTGTTCTTCACCACTTTAACCTTGGTGCGGTTGCCCAGCACAGCGCCGTCCGGCTGCTTGATGGCGGCGGTGCGGCGGATATCGATGCGGACCGACGCGTAGAACTTGAGCGCTTTGCCGCCCGGCGTCGTCTCGGGGTTGCCAAACATCACACCAATTTTCTCACGAATCTGGTTGGTGAAGATGCAGACCGTTTTGGCTTTGCTGATGGCGCTGGTAAGTTTGCGCATGGCCTGGCTCATCAGGCGCGCCTGGCTGCCGACGGTGGCGTCGCCCATGTTACCCTCCAGCTCCGCCTTGGTGACGAGCGCGGCGACGGAGTCGAGTACGACGACGTCGACGGCGTTGGATTTGATGAGCATCTCCACAATGGTGAGCGCTTCTTCACCGCTGTCCGGCTGGGAGACGAGCAGCTCGTTCATGTTGACGCCCAGGCGTTTAGCGTAGGCGGGGTCAAGCGCGTGCTCCACGTCCACAAAGGCGCCGACGCCGCCCATTTGCTGTGCGCGGGCCAGCACCGTCAGGGTCAGCGTGGTTTTGCCGGATGATTCCGGGCCGAAAATCTCGATGATGCGCCCTTTGGGAAAGCCGCCGCAACCCAGGGCGTTGTCGATGCTGATACAGCCGGTGGGGATCGACTCGACGCGCAGCTTGGCGCCGTCGTCGCCCAGGCGCATAATGGCGCCGTCGCCGTATTCTTTGGCGATCGACTGGATGGCCGCTTCGAGGTTGCGGTCGCGGGCGACGTTGTTCACTGCGGGGGCGGCGGGCGCCTTGCCCTCGGCGCGAGTCTCAGTCCTGGATTCTTTGGTATCAGCTTTGGCGGCCATAAGTGGGGATGAAGGTAGCGTGTGTGCGTGTGGAGCTAAAGGCAAAACAGCGGCGGGTTGGGAAATGTCCGTACTTTGCACATCATCAACGACTTCGGTGGGATCGATTAGCGTTTGCATGGCAATGGGGCGACGTTAAGTGCGTTTGCGGTTGAGCAAATGGGGGGGGAGTAGGCCGGGCGAACGGAGAACGCGCGGGGTGATAAGGGTGCCGCTCGTGGTGGTCAGAACCTATAGCGATCGCTCACACAGGTGATCAGGTCACCGCTACTCGTCCGAACACATCCACACACTACTTTTTGCTTGCGGAATGGCAAGAAATTTAGTGAAATTATTTTCATTGCACGGGCATCCCCTCTGAAACAGATAGTGATCACCCTCCGCCGCGCTGGCTTTCTCCTCACGTCCGTGCTTAATTCTCTCTCGCGATGCTCATCGACCTAGACCGCTTTGTCCGCAATGAGCGCCCAACCTGGGCGCGGCTGGATGAACTTCTCATTCGCGCGCGGGTAAGCCCAGGTCGCAAACTGACTCTGGACGAAGTGCGTGAGCTCCATGCCCTGTACGAGCGCACGTGCGACGGCCTTGCACGTGTGAGCAACAGCGTGCATAGTGGTCAGCTGCGCGATTATCTGGAAGGCCTTGTGGCTGCAGCCTATGCGGAGATTCACGATAACCGCGAGAGCACCTCCCGCGACATCCGGTCCATCCGCGGCATAGTGCACGCGCTCGTCCGCTACCTTACGGAGACGCTGCCGATCACCTTCCGGCGGCGTATCATGGCGTTCTATATCAGCTGCGGCATGTTTTTGCTGGGCAGCCTGTTTGGCGCGCTGATGCTGTGGATGGAGCCCGAAGCCAAGCACATCCTCATCCCCGGCCAGTTTGGCCACCTGGAGCAAACGCCGACCGAGCGCGTGCGCGAGGAGGAAGCCAGCCCCGGCCACGGCCGCACCGCCGGCAGCATGACACGCGCCACCGCGTTTTACTGGACGAACAACATCCGCGTGGGCCTGGTAACGGCGGCGACCGGCATGCTCTGGGGCGTCGGCACCCTCATCGCGCTGTTTTTTAACGGCGTCATCCTCGGCCTGGTGGCGGCGGACTTTATCTGGGACGGCCAGGGCGTCTTTCTCATCGGCTGGCTGCTGCCGCACGGCAGCGTGGAAATCCCGGCGATCATCGTGGCCGGCCAGGTGGGCCTGCTGCTCGGCAGCGCCATCGTCGGCTGGGGCCAGCGCGCCGTCTTCTCCCAGCGCATGCGCGCCGTGCTGCCGGACATGCTGACGCTGCTCGGCGGCATGGCCATCCTGCTCATCTGGGCCGGCATCGTGGAGGCGTTCTTCTCGCAGTTCCACGAGCCCGTGCTACCCTACGCCGTCAAGATTCTCTTTGGCATCGTGCAGCTGACGGCCGTGACCTTCTACTTTACCCGCGTGGGCAAGGGGGCGGAGGAGAGTGCCGGGTAAAATCCCCTCAACATCTTTTTTTGCAACAACTTACGCCACGCCGGCGCCTTCGGGCAGCAGTGCCTCCGCCGTTGTGCGCGCCCAGGCGTCGGCGCGGATGATCTGCTCCAGGGTGGGCGCCTCGATGTTCTCGTGCGCGCGCATCACGTCCTCCACCAGGCCCCAGATGCGCGGGAAGCTGATGCGGCCTTCGCAAAAGGCGGGGACGGCGACCTCGTTGGCGGCGTTGAGGACGGCGGGGAGGGTGCCGCCGCGTTCGCCGGCTTCGCGCGCCAGGCGCAGGGCGGGGAAGCGGACGGGGTCCGGCGCCTCGAAGGTGAGGCTGCCCAGTTCGGCCAAGTTTAACGGGCGCAGGCAGTTGGGCAGGCGGTCCGGCCAGGTTACGGCGTACTGGATGGGGAAGCACATGTCGCTGTGGCTCAGCTGGGCCAGCTGGCTGCCGTCCACAAACTCCACCAGGGAGTGGATGATGCTTTGCGGATGTACCACAACATCAACGCGATCCATCTCCACGCCAAACAGCCAGCGCGCTTCAATCATCTCCAGGCCTTTGTTGAAGAGCGTGGCGCTGTCGATGGTGATTTTGCGGCCCATCTTCCACGTGGGGTGCTTCAGCGCCTGCTCCAGGCGCACGTTGGGCAGCTCCTCGGCGGGGGTGCGGCGGAAGGGGCCGCCGCTGGCGGTGAGGATGAGGCGGCGGATGTGGCGCGCGGGCTCGGCGGCCAGGCACTGAAAGATGGCGTTGTGCTCGCTGTCCACGGGCAGCAGTTTGACGCCGTGTTTGGCGGCTTCGCGCGTCACTTCCTCGCCGGCCATTACCAGGATTTCCTTGCTGGCGATGGCGAGGTCCTTGCCGGCGCGGATGGCAGCCAGGGCGGGGGCGAGGCCGGCGGTGCCGACGATCGCGACGAGCACCATGTCGGCCTCGGGCAGCGTGGCCAGGTCGATAAGGCCCTGCACGCCGGCAGGGGCCAGCTTTGTGCCCTCGGGAAGCGCGCCGCGCACGTCGTCCAGGCCGGATTCATCGAAAAGAGCGACGGCCTGCGGGGAGAACTCGCGCGCCTGCTCGGCCAGCACGGAGCCCTGCTTGTTGGCGGCCAGTGCGATAACCTCCACGCGCTCCGGCAAATCCCGCGCCACCTTCAGGGCGCTCAAGCCGATGGAACCGGTGGAGCCAAGAATAACAAGTCGCTTGCGGCGCGGGGACGGCGAATTCATACAGCCCTAGACTTCAACCCGGTTCGCCCCCGTTTGCCAAGCGCAAAAGCGGGGGGAGAGGGGATGGAGGGGAGGATTTAACCACGAAGCACACAAAGCACACGAAATTGAGGAGGGGACGAAAGGGGGCGGGGGATAGTAGTATGATCTTGGACAGGACAGTTTACGGACAGGTGGACGTAACCGAAGCTCCCCTTTCCCCCCCTTAGCGGCTTTGTCCCCCTTAGCGTGATAAAATCTGCTTCCCCGATCTCCTTGCACGAGCGGCAAAGCGGCAAAGGAGATAGTCGGATTTTATCACGCTAAGAGGGACAAAGCCGCTAAGGGGGAACGGAGTGGAACTCCATTGTTTATCACATCCCTGCTTAACCTGAACTGCAGCCACTCTCCTATCCTCCTCCCCCTTTCGTCCACTCCCCTACAAATGCGCTTTGCTGTAGAGGTAGAAGAAAAGAACCGGCGCGGTGAAGAGGATGCTGTCGACGAGATCGAGGGCGCCGCCGATGCCGGGGATGCTGCGGCCGCTGTCCTTAATGGCGGCGTCGCGTTTGATGACCGACTCGGCCAGGTCGCCCACGACGCTGATGAGGGGCAGGACAATGCCCAGAAGCAGGGCGCCCCACATGCCAATGCCCTGCAGTTGCACGGGGAAGTACCAAACGAGCGCGAGGCTGACGCCGAGAGAGATGGCGATGCCGCCCGCAAAGCCCTCCCACGTTTTACCAGGGCTGACGCGCGGAATCATTTTGTGGCGGCCGAGCAGAATGCCCGTGACGTAAGCCCCTAAGTCCGAGAATTTTGTGACGGCCAGCAGGTAGACAAGCACAATGCGCGTTTCGTTCACCGGATCCGG
Organism: Verrucomicrobia bacterium LW23; assembly: GCA_003054695.1. Taxonomy (GTDB): domain Bacteria; phylum Verrucomicrobiota; class Verrucomicrobiia; order Methylacidiphilales; family UBA1321; genus LW23. The sequence continues at coordinate 602,587 of QAZA01000045.1, read as the reverse complement.
CCAGAAGGCGATTTTGGCGACGAAATTGAAGAGGTACGGAACGTAGAGGAACCCGAAAATCGTAAGCGCCAGGCTGACAATAGGTTGCGGCTTGGGCTCGCCGCTTACCACCAGGCGGATTAGCGAGCCGATGATGCAAAACACCACGATGACGCCCTCCACCCACCACACCGTCTCCACCACGCGCAGGGAATGCGGGTCGCCCTCGCCTAACCCCTTCCATACCAAAAAGTACCAGCTGTTGAGAAAGAGGAGGAAGCCGCAAAACAGGCCAAACTTGGAGTAGACGATATGCCCCTTGGTTTGCTCCGCGCGGTAAAACTCGCGCTGCGCCAGCAGGCCAAAGCTGGCGATGACAAGCCAGCAGCCCGTGCGCCAATCCAGGATAACCATGGTCAGCACCAGGGTCCACAGAATCAGCGACGAAAGCGATCGCCAAAGCAATATGCGGGTATCTACCATGTAGGGATTGCCGTACGGGCGCCCACGCCGGCCAGCCCATGTGGGCGCATGCGACAGCGCGGGACGTTGCGGACATAACCCCATCTCGCCCGCGCTGGCAAGGCGAAAACGCGTCGCCTTGCAGCGAATCCGCAGCCAGCCGCAGATACCTACTCGTGATGCGATGAGCGATACCTGGGCCATCAAGTTCGCCGCCGGCCTGGGCCTTTTTGCGTGCATGATGCGGCTGGATTACCTCCAACACGGTGCGCAAGCCCTTGCGCCGCGTCGCTTTGCAGCGGTGGCCCTGATTTTTGCCCTGGCGGTGTACGCATGCTTTTTCCGCTAGGATGGATCAAGGACATGTGTTTTCACGGCGATCTATCAACCTCGCCGGGTTCTCGGACCTCCTGGCTACACCTGTGCTTAAACAGCTCTGGCACGGTTTCAATACCAGTGCATGCACCAGCCTCCAGGTTTCGGCGCATCCCGTTACCCCGCCGCGGCCGCGGACGCCTTGCTCAGCTCCTCGCGCAGACCGCTTTCCTGGCGGCGGTCTTTGACGTTGTGCGAGGCGATTTGCTCGTGCAGCTGCAGGGGGCGCAGATGCGGGCTTTCGCGCACGGAGTCGTCCTGGGGCTGGTAGCCGAGGAGTTCGCGGGTGTCGGAGATATCGAGGCGCTTGAAGCGGTTGTCGCTGAGGCCGTGAAAGATGCCGAACGTAAGCCCTTCCACATCAATGGCTTTCTCCAGCAGTTGCTGCATGTCGCGCTCGGAGATAAACGCGTCCAGCATCGGCAGCGAGTACTCGTGATGCTGCGCGGCCTCCAGCGGCTGAAAGGCGCCGATGCGGATGGTAAGCACGCTCATGCCCTCCTGCGTGGCCATGTAGCGGCCCAGCGCCTCGGCAAAGCACTTGGTAACGCCATACAGGTCGCCCGGGTGCACGGGATCGCTCGTCTTTACCTGAACGTCGGCCGGGTAGCCGGAGACAGCGTGGATGGACGAGGCCAGCACCACGCGGCGGCAGCCGGCGGCTTTGGCGGCCACCATCAGGTGGTAGGTGCCCACGATGTTGCCCTGCAACAGCTCGCCCCACGTGGCGCTCGGGTCCGGCACGCCGGCCATATGCAGCACGGTATCGACGCCTTCGCACACTTTGCGCATGGAGTCGAGGTCCCCCAGGTTGGCGACGACGACCTCGCCGAACTCGCGCAGCTGCTCGGCGTCGGCGTCCAGCTCGCGCACCATCAGGCGCATGTCGTACTTATGCCCGGCATGCCGCGCAAAGTAGCGACCGATGTTGCCTGCGGCGCCCGTCACCAGCACTTTACGGCGCGCACTGGTAACGCGGCCAAGGGGCTCCGAAAGATCTGACTGAAAGGATTGGGACATAGGATGTATCTCCTTGAATATGAGGATGTTGATGCATGGATAAATCTATACTTTACTGTCCTGCGGCGGGCCGGATGTGAAGCAAACTAACGCATGACTGACTTGACTGTAATGTGCCTCGGCGAAGGCCCGCCGCCGGAAATCTAGCACCGCTTTGGCCATCGCGCTACGGATGGAAAAAGATTTGGGGATTCGCCGCTACCTGGCCCAGGGCGGGGCCAGCAGCAGCCAGCTTTGGGCGATAAGCAGGGACGTCAAGAAGAAGAAGGCGATCTCCTCCCAGGGCAGGATCCCGCGGAGCTTCCAGCCGGTAATTTGCGCTTCGTCAAAATGCCAGGTGCCGCCGCGCACGGCCGCCAGATCGGCCGCCGTGTAGTAGGTACCGAAGACGAGGGTGACAAGGGCCAGCAAAAGCGTATGCGGCGCAAGCACTTGCGGGGCGGCTATCCACTGCAGGGCCAACACGGGCGCAAACCAGTACAGCAGGTGCAACGCGTAGTTCCACCGCCGCGCAATGCCCCCCGCCGCGTGCCGCCGCCACAGCCACAGGCCGGAGGCAATCCACACCGCCACGGCCGCGCCGGCGCACGCCGGGCAGGCGGGAAAGTCCGCCCACGCCAGCTGCAGGCCGGTGCGCCAGGCCGGGGCGGCAGCCAGCCAGGCGCGCAGGGAAAGGATGACGGCGAGTGTCTGCAGGAGAAAGAACGCGTATTCCTCCACCGGCAGCCAGCCGATGCGCAGCGTGTACTTCTCGCGCGGAAAGCCCCAGATTCCCCACGCGGCGGCGGCGTTGTCCCACGGGGTGGTAAACACCATCACGATGCCCAGCACCGCCCCCAGCATTGTCGCCTCGTGCCACGTCCACGCCGGGTTAAGCCACGCCAGCACGGCCAGCAGCGGCAGGTTAAAGAGGCAGTGGAACTGAAGGTAAGTCACTGCACGGCAGCATGCCGCCGGCCGGGGCGATGTGCAAGGCGTAAGGCGTCCTGCCTCCATCCCCATCCGACTATCTCCACTTACTTAGCCGGAACGATTCAGATGGGAGTAGCCCATTGGCGCAAGATCTTGCCCTACAAGCCATTGCGCACTCTTCAACGTATGACCATGAGGATACGCCTCGTCGTGCGCAAAGTCTTGTAAGCGCAAGCTTTTGCGCCACTGCGCCACTCCCATCTGAATCGTTCCGGCTTAGCGGCTTTGTCCCCCTTCGTGCGAAACAATCCTTAAACTGTGTTGCTCGGTCGCCGAAGCCGGAATCAGCAGAGGGAGGGGAGGAATTCAGTTTCGCACGAAGGGGGACAAAGCCGCTAAGTGGAGATAGTCGGACCGGGAGGGGCGGGGACCTTGCGTGTCCTTGATTCATCCACTTTTTGCTTTCAGTGATACCATTTGGCGTGTGTGTCGAAAGTATGTAAAAGTGTATCAATGTGCATTTGTATATCTATATAATTAGACCGTAAACTTCTTTAATGCAATTGCTTGGCTATTCTTACACTCGTTCTAACATAATAACTAAAATTGTTGTGAAGCTTTCGCATTCACTTATAAAGAAAGGGCTCCGCAACCTTTTCACCGCCGCGCGCGTTTAAACACCAGCCATGATGTCCCCATCCGTCCGCCTTCGCGCCCGTGCCGCAGCAGCTGCGCTCCTTCTTGCGGGCGCGCTGCTGGTGCCGGCGGGGTGCACCTCCGTGGGGCCCGATTACGTGAAGCCCGACGCGCACACCACGGCGCGGTACAAGGAGGGTCCGCTGGACGAGAAGAGTCGCGCCTTTGGGTGGCGCGGCGCGCGTCCGTGCAACGATTGCCCGCGCGGGCCGTGGTGGGAGGTGTATGGCGATCCGCAGCTCAACGCGCTGATGGTCCAGGTTAACCTCAACAACCAGAACCTGATGGCCGCGGAGGCCCAGTACCGCGCCGCCACGGCGTCCGTGCGTTTCAGCAAGTCGTCGCTTTTCCCGACCGTAGGCGTGGGCGCCGAGGCCAGCCACGCGCGCGGCAGCCGCACCAACACGCTCGGCCAGCACGCCTCCAGCAATGGCGAGCACGGCGCCTACGGCTTGCCGATCCAGGCCACGTATCTGGTTGACCTGTGGGGAGTCGTGCGGCGCGATATTGAAAGCAACACGGCCAGCGCCCAGGCGCTGTACGCGGATATGGAGAGCCTGCGCCTCAGCTACCACTCCACCCTCGCGCAGTACTATTTCGCCATCCGCGGGCTGGACGCCCAGCGCTCCGTGCTGGAGGAGACGGTGGCCAGCTACGAGTATTACCTGAAGCTGACCAGGGACCGCCAGGAGGGCGGCATCGCCAGTAAATCCGACGTGGCGGAGGCCGAGACGCAGCTGGACACCACCCGGGTGCGGCTCATCGACCTGGGCGTGGAGCGCGCGCAATACGAGCACGCCGTCGCGGTGCTCATCGGCAAGCCGCCCGCCATGTTCTCGCTCAAGCGCACCGCGCCCGCGCCGCGCCTGCCCACCATCCCGGCCGGCGTGCCGTCGGACTTGCTGGAGCGGCGCCCCGACATTGCGGCGGCGGAGCGGCGTGTGGCGGCTGCCAACGCAAACATCGGCGTGGCGATAGCGGCTTACTTTCCCTCGCTTACCCTGGGCGCCACCGGCGGCCCGCAAAGCTTTAAGCTGGAGCAGCTTGTGAACTGGGAGAGCTTTGCCTGGAGTGTCGGCGCCACCCTCGCCCAAACCCTGTTTGACGGCGGCGCGCGCGAGGCAACGCGCGACGCGGCCAAGGCCGAGTACCAGAGCACCGTGGCGCTCTACCGCCAGACGGTGCTGACCGCCTTTCAGCAGGTGGAAGACGCGCTGTCGCAGATCCGCATTTTGCGCGAGGCGGCGGCGGCGCAGGACAAAGCGGTGGAGTCCTCGCAGCGCTCGCTTGAGGTGGCGACGGACCAGTACAAGGCCGGCGTCCAGGGCTACCTGCAAGTGCTTGTTGCGCAGACAGTTGTGCTCAACAACAGGCTCAACGCCGTCCTCATCCGCACGCGCCGCCTCAACGCCACCGTGCAACTCATCCAGGCCCTTGGAGGCGGCTGGGACACCAAGTACCTGCCCGCCTCGGCCGAAGTTGCCGCCAAACCCACCAAAGCGCAAGTGGATGCCAACGCCTCCGCCAGCAACGATGCTCTCGCCAGGACAAGCCCGCTTCCCCCGCCCGTGCGCCAGCCCCGCCCGCTGCCGGCGGCGTCGGCCGCAAGCACAGGCAAAGGCCCGGCGCGGTAGGGGCAGTTGGGCAGGACGGCCGCTTTAGCGCGGCACGTCCACCGTGGCCATGATTTGCGTGATGACCTGCTCCACGTTGACGCCTTCGATTTCCGCCTCGGCCTTGAGCACCAGGCGGTGGCGCAGGACGGGAGCGGCGAGGAATTTGAGGTCGTCGGGGGTGACGAAGTCGCGTTGCTGGAGGCAGGCGCGCACCTTGGCGGCGCGCAGCCAGCCAAGGGCGGCGCGGGGGCTTGCGCCCAGGGCAACCTGGGGGCTCTGGCGGGTGGTGTTGACGAGGCGCAGGAGGTAGTCGTAGATGTTGTCGCGCACCGTTACGGCGTCCACGGCCTTGCGCACGGTCGCCAGATCCTCGGCGGTGGAGGTGGCTTTGATGACCTGCGAGAGCTCCGCACTGCTGCTGCCGCCGTGCTTTAGCAACGCAAGCTCCTCATCCGCAGAGGGATAGCCCAGCTTGATCTTGAACAGGAAGCGATCCACCTGCGCCTCGGGCAGCGGAAAGGTGCCTTCATACTCAATCGGGTTTTGCGTGGCGATAACGAAGAAGTGATCCGGCAGCTTGTACAGCTGGCCGTCCACCGTGGCCTGGCGTTCTTCCATCGCCTCCAGCAGGGCGGATTGCGTTTTGGGCGGCGTGCGGTTGATTTCATCGCCCAGCAGAATATCCGTAAACACCGGGCCCTGGATAAAGCGGAACTGCTGCTTGTCCGGAAGGAAAACGTTGGTGCCGATGAGATCCGACGGCATCAGGTCGGGCGTAAACTGGATGCGGCGGAAGTTCAGGTCCAGGCTGGCGGCCAGCGACTTGGCAAAGAGCGTCTTGGCCAGGCCGGGCACGCCCTCGAGAATGATGTGGCCGCCGGAGAGAAAACCGATGAGCGCGAGGTCGATAAGCGGCCCCTGGCCGATGATGACTTTCTTGATTTCGTTGCGTACGGCTTCGTAGCGCTCAATAACGGGATGTGGCATGGGAAAAGGAGAAGAGAGAAGGGAGGCTGCTGCGGGTGCGTGCGAGTGTCTGCAAGGCAGCGCGGTAAAAAGAGAGGCCCTAGTTAACCGCAAAGTGCACGCAATTGGAAAGGAGAAAGCAAAACGGCGCGCCGCCATTTGGTCAATGGAAAAGAGCGGAAAGGCCGGCGCTACGCCCCTTTTTTCCGCAACGGATTTGGGAAAAGGGCATGTGCCGGCCATTCCATTGTGCGAGTGCCTGGCGCCCTGCACCGCCGCACTTCTGTCTTTCCTCCCGCGCGCATCCTGTTAGTTATGCGGGATGGACGCGTGATCGCGACAATCGGCGCTCGCGCTCCAGCGCTTTTCCGGATTTGCCGTAACGGCCTCACCGCGTGCACCTTGCGTTTGCAGGGCGCGCGCCGCCAGGCAGGCTGGCTCCGGAGGGCTACCTACCCCAATGAACATCGCCTTCATCTCCACCGCGCACATTCACACGCGCGACTTCATCAAAAACATAACGGAAGCCACCGACGGCCGCAAAGTTGCCGCCGTGTGGGACGACATTGCCGACCGCGGCCAGCGCTATGCGGAGTCCGCCAGGGCGCCTTTCGTGCCCTCGCTGGACGATCTGCTGGCCCGGCCCGACGTGGACGGCTTTATCATTTGCGCCGAGAACACGCGCCACCTGCCGCTGCTGGAGCGCGCATTGCCCGTGGGCAAGCCGGTGTTTTGCGAGAAGCCGATCGTAACCAACGAGGCCGACCTGGCGCGCGTGCGCGAGCTTCTGGCCGCCCACCCCAACGCCGTGCTTTTCTCCGGCTACTTTCAGCCCCGGATGCCCGGGCTGCTGGCCGTGCGCCAATTGCTGGCGACGGAGCCGCTGGGCAAAATCACACGTATCCGCTACCGCAACGCCCACCACGCCGCCTACGGGCGCTGGTTCGATAACCCTGACCTGCAATGGTTTACGAATGGAGAGCTCTCTGGCGGCGGCGCATTTATGGATATGGGCACGCACGCCATTCACCTGGTGCGCACGTTCTTTGGCCCCGTCAGCCAGGTGTGGGCGGAGATCGGCAACCACGCCGGCATTTACCCGGCGGTGGACGACTTCGGCATTGCCCAGCTTCGCTTTGCCAACGGCACGCTCGGCACGGTGGAGGCCGCCTGGACGCAGACGGGCGGCATCGGCGGCCTTGAGGTCGTCGGCGAGACAGGCGCCATCTGGAACACCCCCACCGGCTACGTCCTCGGCCGCCCCGGCAAGCCCGCCGAGCCGATTGAGCCCGCCCCCGCCGGCGAACCCACGCGCGTGGACCGCCTGGCGGCCGTGCTGCAAGGCAAGCTGACGCCCGAGGAGCTGCAAGCCGACCTCGCCGCCTCGCTCGACGCCGTCGCCATCATGTCCGCCGCCTATGCCAGCGCCAGGAGCGGCACGTGGGAGAAGGTGAGCTAGAGCGATTCACGAGCAGGTGCATACACTACGATCGGTCAACCTCTTCGAGGTTCTCAGATCTGCTGATTGCACCTGCTCATTGGTCTTAGGCCAGCCGGACCACGGGCGCGCCGCTGCTGGTGTCGATAGTGAGGCCGAGGACGTTGTGGATGGCGCCGAGGGAGGTGCCGTCGAGGCGACCCAGCGCGCCGTCGCCGACGGGCGGGGTGGGGGTGAAGGGGACGGCGCGCTCGCGCAGGCGGGCCTCCACCTTTTGGTTGAGCGTGTGCAGGTAGCTGCCCAGGGCCGTCAGGCGGCGCTGCATGGTGGTGGATACACCGCCGTCCAGCGGCAGCTCGGCCACCTGGTTCGCGATCTCCCGCATGGCCCCGCTCAGCTCGCGCGTGCCGGGCGCGGAGAGCTGGCGGTGCAGCTCGGTCAGCTCCTCCGTGCCCAGCTGGTCCACCTGGCTGGAGATGGCGCGTTCCCGAAGGTCCTGCAGGGCGCCGGCGTCGTTGGACTGGTCCAGGCGCGCGCGGGTCACTTCCAGCACGCCTTCGGCGACAAACAGCTGGTTAAGGCCGGCAAGCAGCTGCTGCACGTTGCCGGTGCGGCCGCCGGTAATGGCGGGGCCGACGGGTGTGCGGTAGACGTTTTCGCTTTCCGCCACGCGGCGGCGCTGCTCCTCCTGAACGCGGGCGCGCAGCTCGCTGGCGGGGGTCTCCACGTCGGGCGTCTCAAAGGAGCGCAGGGCGGAGATGAGCGGTTTGAGGGAGGTGTCGGGGATATCGCCCAGGTTCAGGCGGGTGAGGTCGGAGTTGTTGAGCAGGCCCACCAGCACCTGGCGGCGCTCGGCGATGACCATGTCCACGTCCAGTGCGGCCAGCTCCTTGAGCGCGTTTTGGGCGGAGATAATCTGCAGGGGGGAGACGTTGCCCTGGGCCCAGTCCAGGCGGACGGACTCGAGCACGCCTTCGGCGGCCTCCATGCGGCGGGCGCGTTCAGTGGTCAGCGCCAGCTTCATGCTTTCCAGCTGCTCGCCGGGCACGCCGCCAGTTACGGCAAAGTCGGGCGCGCTGATCAGGCTCTGCAGGTCCTTGGAGGAGATGCCGCGCAGGGCGACAAGCCGCTCGTCGGGCGAGAGGCGGGCGAGGCCGTCGCGGATGACGGCGTTGGCCATGGCCTCCGTGGCGGGGCCGGCGATGACGCCGAGCTCCACCATTTTCTTGACGTGCACGGAGGCGCTGTTCTGGATGTTGATGAACTTGTCGATGATGCGGAACTCGGGGGCTTCCTCACGCACCATGCCCACCATCTCGCGGATGCCGCCGTCCATCTGCGCGCCGCGGTGCGGGGTCAGCACCCGCTCGGCCAGGGCGCGGGCGATGGCTCCGTTCTCCGTGCCGGCACCGGCGCCTAGCGTCTGGAGGGCCAGCGCGAGGGCTTCGGCGTCCCGGAGGGAGAGCCCGCCGACGTTGAGGCTCTCCAGCGACTGCGTGCGCAGGCGGCCGGCGAGGCTGGTGCGGGCCTCCTGCACGCCGGGCTGGTTCTCCAGGCCCAGCGCTTCGAGGTCGCGGAGTTTGCCGGCCAGCTCGATAATTGTGTCGCGGCTCACCGGTTGCTCGCGGGGGGAGATCATGATGCCGGCGACTTTGCCTTTGAACTCCGAGAGGCGGAACTCCTGCTCCAGGCGGGCCAGGTTGCGGACGCCCGCGTGGGCCTCGGGCGTGGCGCCCTCCGGCGGCTGGTAGTCGGAGGCGCCGACGATGCGGGCCAGCTCGGTGCCGGAGAGGTTGCGCAGCAGCAGGCGCTGGTCCGCCTCGGGCAGGCGGGAGAGGGAATCGACCAGCAGCGCCTGGGTTTTGCCGGCGGTGCGGGGGCCTTGCAGCAGGCCAAAGTTCTCCAGCTTGCCCATGGCGGCGCCGGTGTTGTTGCGGGCCACGTCAAAGTCGTCCATCCAGCGGGGGTTGCCGGCGCGCAGCTTCTCCACGGCCATCTCCAGGCGGCGGTCGATGTTCTCCGTGCGGTAGTTGCCGGCGCGGCGGGCCAGTTCCTCTTTGGCATCGCGCCGAAGCTCCACCACGCGGAAGCCGACTTCCATCCCCACGCCCACGTCCTCGTTCTCCTGCTGCACCTGCACGCTGCCGTGGCGGATGAACTGCAGGAGCTGCTCGTCGGTGGCTTTGGAGGGATCGGCCATCACGCCCACAAGCACCTGGCCTTTGATCTCGTGCAGCATGGCAAAGACGGGGGCGAGCTCGTCAAACACCTCCTGCGGGCGCACTTCGTCGCCGTCCCCGCCAAGCTCCACAAAGATGCGGTTGACGCGCGCGGCGTGATCCTCGGCAAGGTCCAGCTGCAACTGATCGAGGTCGAGCATGCGCAGTTTGTCCTGCAGCTCCTGGCGGTCGCCATGCTCGCCCGGGGCGAGTTTGGCCAGGTTGGCCGCGGCGCGGGACTGCACCAGGCCGCGGAAGTCGAAGTCGGGATTCTGCCGGCGCATCTCGGCGGCCAGATCGCGCATCTTGTTCAGGCGCTCGAAAAGGCGGCTCTCGTTGCTCAGGCGCCCCTGCTGCGGGTTGGTGGAGAAGAGCTCGCCCATCACGTTATCAAACTGGCGGCAAAACTCCTTTTGCGTGCGGTTAAACTTGCTGGCCGAGGCGGCGGGCGCGGACATAAACACCTCCGCCACACGCGAGAAGAAGTTGGAGACGGAGCGGCAAAAGCCATCCCACCGCCCGTGGTTGGAGCTGCGCGGTACGAGATTGTCGGAGTCCACCACCTGCACCTGGCGGTTGCCCAGCGTGCCAAAGCGGCCCAGCGGGTGATTGCCGTAATCTTTGTCCGGAGAATCAAACTGCGCGCCGACGGGGCGCGGTATGGTGCCGTCGATGAGTGGCATAGGTGGAGGTCCGGTAGAAAGAAGGGAAGGAGGGATGAGAGCGGTGCCGGCAGGCCAGAGAAATGGCAAGGGGCCACTTGCGCTCTTCTTCACGGACGTGCGACAACCGCCCGACTTGCACGCGACCCTGGCGCGGCCTGCCGATTTTCCTGCCGCGCGAGTGCCCCGACCAACTCGCAGAGTTATCTGGTCTCGGACTCCGCGTTAAAAGCATGAATAGTGAAGCCCGCTTTGGCAATCCCAAAGCACCGCAGCGGCCTGGCCCGGGGACGCTACCGCTGCTTCATAATCAGCTCGGACACCACGCCATTCTCCACCACGCACGTAAACTCCGCCCGCTGCATGGCGCCCGACGGGCCGGGCGAGAGCACCCAGCCGCGCACGTACTGGATACTGGAATCGCTGCGGATCCCCATCTCGTTTTTGTTGGGAAAGACGACCTGGGAGCCGACGGGCGGGCGAAGCTGGGCGGTGACGTGGCGCACCACCAGGGAGTGGACGGCGTCGCGCTTCTTCTCTTCCTCCTGAAGGCGCAGCGACTGGGCCGAGGTAAAAGCGCCGGAGGCGAAGGCGAGGATCAGCAACGCAAGGGCTGCAAGCGCGCAAAGCCCGGCGATCCACGTGGTGCGACCGATTCCCCAGTACGACGCCGCGTTCCCGTCCAACCGCCAGGCTGCCGCGGACGTATCGCGAAGCGGAGCGGCCGGCTGCGGGCGAGGCGGGATTGCGGCTGGCGACTGGGCCGGGGCCTGGGCCTGCGCTGGGGGGGCGGCCGGGGTCGGCATCTGCGCGGCGGCGGATGCAGCGCTCGGCCTTTCGGCTTTCGCCGCCAGCATCTGGTGCACGGGAATCCACGACTCGCCCGCGTTGCCGCTGCACAGCGTATCGGGCGTTACTTTTTGCTCGTACAGCAACACGACAATCTCCGCCTTTGTCAGCGGCTCGCACGCTGCGTTGTCGATCCAGAGCACATACTTCTCGTTCATGGATTTCTTATGGGGTAGGCATCCGCAACTCTGGCAGAGCAAACGGCTTTGGTCGAGAACCGATACGCCGACCCGGCGCGGGGCAACGCCCCTTTCTGTTCCTCCTTTGTGTCTTTGTGCCTTGGTGGTGAAAATCCCCTCGGAGGAATCAGATTCTCGCCACGGCTACCTGCGTCGCCCCGGCGGACCCGGGCGGCGGCGGCGGCGATGCTCCGGCGGCCGGCGCGGATGCGGCGACGGGCGCAATGCAGGATTGTACGGCTGACTGGCATGGCTGCCATACGCGGCGCCATGCCCGCCATCTTGCGGAGCCGTGCCGCCCGCGGGGGCACCGGCCTGGCCGTGCTGGACGGCGGCGCTCTGCTGCCCAAACGGCCGGGGCGGAGCGCCCGCGGCAGCGGATGTCGGCGCGTTGGGCCCGGGGTAGGCCGGGGCGGGTGCCGGCACGTGGGCGGGCTCGGGCGAGGCGGCGATGCCCGCGGCCACACGCGGGCGGGTGCGATTTTTCATCTGAAAGCCGAGCTTGCGGCCGACCATGTTGGCCATATCGGTCGCCTCCGGCAGGCCCATCCACACGCTCACCACAAAGTAGGCGCCGGCGCCCAGCATAATGCACAGGATTAGCGCGGCGATGCAGCCGACGATGGGCTGCGAGGTGGGGCGCGTCACCAGCTCCACGCCGGCCGCCATGGCTCCGCATGCCACCGTGGCGCAGCTCACCTTCATGAAGTAGGGCAGCCACATCTCCCCTCTGCCGCAATCCACCCGCTTGTTCAGCGCCCACAGCAGCTGCAGGAAATTGATCTGCGCGATAAGCGCGGTGCTCAGCGCCAGCCCCACCACGCCCATGTTCAGGTAAAACGTAAAGATGAGGTTGAAGATGAGATTGAACAGAATACCTAACATGCTGACGTTGAACGGTGTGCTGGGCTGATCCAGCGCATAAAAACACGGCACCAGCACCTTGATCGCCGCATAAGCGCTCAGCCCCACCGTGTAAGCCTGCAGAGCGTGCGCCGCGTACATCACATCGTAGCTATGGAAATTGAGGCCGCCGTAAATGATGTGGATCAGCGGCCGCGCCAGCACCGCCAACCCCACGGCCGCGGGCAGCGTCAGGAAGAACGCTAACCGCAGCGACTCCTGCACCGTGGTGCCAAAGCCCCGTAAGTCCTGCCTGGCCTGCTGCTTGGCCACGGCGGGCAGCGTCACTGTCGCAATGGCCACGCCGAAGACGCCGATGGGAAACTGCATCAGCCGAAACGCGCAGTTCAGCCACACACGCCCGCCGGGTATGGACGACGCAAACACGCCGTTAACCAGCACGTTAACCTGCACCGCCGCGCCCGCAATGGCCGCCGGCACGGCCAGCTTCAGCACGGCAATCAGCCGGCTGTCCCTAAAATCCAGCTGCCAGCGGTAGCGGAAACCCTGCATAAACAGCCAGGGCAACTGAATGCCCAGCTGCGCCAGGCCGCCGATAAGTACGCCCACTGAGAACCACAGCATCCCCACCTCGCCAAAGTGAGGACGCCAGAAGTTCTCCTGCGGCTCGAAAGTATAAGCAAGGGTTACCCCGAGCACCACCGACACAATGTTAAACACCGTGGACGCGGAGGCCGGGATGCCGAAAATATGCCGCGCATTCAGGATGCCCATCACCACCGCGCCCATGGAGGCAAACAGGATGAACGGGAACATGACCCGCGTGTACAGCGCTGCCGCCTCCAGCTTGCCGGGCGTCTCCGCAAAGCCGGGGTTGGTGATGTAGACCAGCTGGGGGGCAAAGATCATGCCCAGCACGCACAGGCCGCCCACCACCACAATAATAAAGGTAAGCACCAGCCGCGCCAGATCCCACGCACTGGCCGCGCCGTCTTTCTCCTGAATCTTAGAGAAGGTCGTCGTAAACGCCGTGCTGAGAGCGCCTTCCGCAAAAAGATCGCGCAGCAGATTGGGCAGCTGAAACGCCGCGTAGTAGGCATCCGCAAACATGCTGCTGCCAAACAGGCGCGACACAATCGCCTCGCGCACCAGCCCCATCATGCGCGAGCCAATAACCGCAATGCCCACAATAGCCGCATTGCGCCGCCGCCCCGCCTTCTCCGCACCGGCCGGTGCCGCCGCCCCCCCACCGCCAACCGCAGGCGAGAGCGCTCCGGCAGGTCCGGCCGGGCCCTGGCCGGAAGCGGTGCGGCGTTGAGGAGCAGTCATGCAGTGGCGTGGAAGTGGGGAAGCTCAAGGAAGCTCGGGGCCGGCCCCACGCACGCAACCCGTTGCGCCAGAGCCAGAGCCCGTCGCATAGCAGTATGCGCGGATTAAGGACGGATGTATAGCGAAACGAACGCCACTTGCAAAGCGCCATGCGCGCGGATTTGTTGTTGCGTGGCTGAATGGAATTCCCGGTTGATGCTCTCTTTGCTTATACATCTAACCCCACCGTACATTACAAGCTTTTCAACCTTGATCTCCTGGGTTCCGTTGGCTACCATAATCGCACTGCATGAGCGCCAAAGTAATTGCCTTTATTAACTTTAAGGGAGGCGTAGGCAAATCGTCGAATGTCGTCAATATCGGAGCATGTCTGGCACACCTGCACCGAAGACGCGTCCTCCTGGTGGATCTGGACGCCCAATGCAGCACGACTTACAGCCTCTTACGGCCTACCGAGTTCAACGCGATCGATAAGAAGCGAGATCCCGAATTTCCGTATCGACCTCACGTAACAACGTATCAGATCTTTCATGACAGCTTTAGAGGAACGAAATCGTTTGAGATGGAAAGCGCAATCAAGCGAGGTGTTCCTTACGATAAATCCCGTGCTGAGTTGATCCCATTGTTGGACTTGCTCCCGGCCTCGATTGACCTTATGCGACTTGAAGGAGGGATTGCTCCACACGTATTTCAATACAACATAAAGCCCAGCCTCAGAAAAGCCCTGGAGCCACTGCTTAACAGGTACGATTATATACTGATTGATTGCCCGCCAAACATCTATTACATTGCGCAGGCGGGCATCTATGCAGCGGACTATCTCGTTGTCCCGACGAATCCGGATTACCTCTCTATCTCGGCGTTCAACGCATTTTGCGAACTCGTTAAAGACAAGACTGACGCGACAACGATCGTACGTTCGCGTTTCCAGGGGTGCCCGATCGCTGCAGTAACGATTAATCGATACAACCGTATTGGCATAGCCTTCGATACGGCTATCAGCGAACTGTATACCAAGCTATATGATTTAATTGATCAACAGGTGGTTCACCCTCAATGTATTGTATTGGATCCACCCATTCGCACCGACGTCAGGATGAATGAAACGGTGTCCGAGCATAAGCCTGTTATTCTACATCGTCCTGATTCGATAGGGGCCGTCGACTATTCGATGCTTACGTCGGCTTTCATCAAGCATTTTGAAGTTACGCTACATTCGCCACTTTTATGAAATACCAGGACGCGGCTACACGTGTTGTAAAGCTGGGAACTCTGTTGCAGGAAAACTATACGTTGCTTTCAGGGGATGCTCCCGCGAAAGTGCTGCATGCTTTGATGGCGCAAGTGGAGAAGATGGAGGCCATCCTGGACACCGCCCTCAAGAAGTCTTCTCCGGATGGAGCACGGCTTACAGCGCTGCTGGAAGCGAACGCGGATGTGCTTCCGCCAAAAGCGCTTAAGGATATCGCGAAGAAGTTGGAAATGGCCCTGCCCGGCGGCGCAAAAGCCACTCCGGTCACGTCCCGCATCAAATTTGTAGAAGTTGCAGTCGCCCGTGGAGTGGCCGCGAAAGCGGTGGAGATTGTCGAGATATTTGTGCGGACGTGCAAATCGCCGAAACCGGACACCAGCTCAATAGAAAGGCTGCGCACCACCTTCCGCAATCTCGGGGCAAAGTCCGAGGATGAGATCCGGCTTGAGATTGAGCTTAATTATACAGACGAGCAGGCCCGAATGCTGGCCAGGGCCGTTGGTATCAAGCACAGTCCTAAAGCCACCAAAAAGTCGTTGCTACCCCACATTATTCACTACTCCCAGCGCAGCTACGAAAACACGCTTTATTGAGGCAGGCGCCCCACTCCCGATGGGGAGCAGGGCGCTGCAGCCTTTCTACTCCGCCGTCAGCTTCAGATTCAAATCCGTAACTGCGCCGAGGTGGGCGGAGGTGACGAGGTGGGCGTACTTGGCGAGGACGCCGCGGGTGTAGCGGGGGGTGGGCTGCTTCCAGCCTGCGCGGCGTTGGGCCAGTACTTCGTCGCTTACGGCGACGTCCAGGCGGGAGGTTTCGGCGTCGATGGTGATGGTGTCGCCTTCTTCAATCAGCGCGATGTTGCCGCCCACGTAGGCCTCGGGCGAGATGTGGCCCACGACGAAGCCGTGCGTGCCGCCGGAGAAACGGCCGTCGGTGATGAGCGCGACATCCTTGCCCAGGCCGGCGCCCATGATGGCGCTGGTGGGGGAGAGCATTTCGCG
This sequence comes from Verrucomicrobia bacterium LW23, assembly GCA_003054695.1. Taxonomy (GTDB): domain Bacteria; phylum Verrucomicrobiota; class Verrucomicrobiia; order Methylacidiphilales; family UBA1321; genus LW23. The sequence goes on along the minus strand of QAZA01000045.1, from coordinate 586,768 downwards.
CATGCCGGGGCCGCCCTTCGGCCCTTCGTAGCGGATGACGATGACGTCGCCCTTGACGATTTTGCCGTCCAGGATGGCGTGCATGGCCAGCGGTTCGCTGTCAAACACGCGGGCGCGACCGGTAAACTTCAGCCCCTCCTTGCCGGAGATTTTGGCCACGCCGCCGTTGAGCGCCAGGTTGCCGTACAGCACCACCAGATGGCTGTCCTTCTTGATGGGGTTGGTGAGCGGGCGCACGATCTCCTGGTCCAGCGGGTAGGGCTGGATGTTGGCCAGGTTTTCGGCCAGCGTTTTGCCGGTGACGGTGAGACAGTCGCCGTGCAGCAGGCCGGCGTCCAGCAGCGTTTTCATCAGCGGGGTAACGCCGCCGATGCGCACCAGTTCGGCCATCACAAAGCGGCCGCTGGGTTTCAGGTCCGCCAGTACGGGCACGCGTTTGCCCACGCGGGTAAAGTCGTCGATGGTGAGGGGGATGCCGGCCGCGCTGGCCAGGGCCAGCAGGTGCAGCACGGCGTTGGTGCTGCCGCCCAGGGCCGTCACCACGGTAATGGCGTTCTCAAACGACTTCATGCTGAGGATGTCGCTGGGGCGGATGCCGAGCGTGAGGAGGTTCAGCACGGCCTCGCCGGCGCGGCGGCAGTCGTCCTTTTTCTCCTCGCTCACCGCGTTTTGCGCGGAGCTGTTGGGCAGGCTGAGGCCGAGCGCCTCAATGGCCGAGGCCATGGTGTTGGCCGTGTACATGCCGCCGCAGCTGCCGGCGCCCGGTATGGCGCAGCGCTCGATAGCCGTCAGCTGCTCGTCGTCAATCTTGTTGTTGGCGCGCTGGCCCACCGCCTCGAACACGGAGACCACATCCAGGTTGCGCTTGTTGAGGCAGCCGGGGAGAATCGTGCCGCCGTACACAAACACGCTGGGGCGGTTAAGGCGCGCCATGGCAATCGCGCAGCCCGGCATGTTCTTGTCGCAGCCGCCGATGGCCACAAAGCCGTCAAAGCCCTCGCAGCCAACCACCGTCTCGATGGAATCCGCGATAACATCGCGCGAGACCAGGGAATACTTCATCCCCTCGGTGCCCATGCTGATGCCGTCCGAAATGGTGATGGTGTTGAAGATGACGGCCTTGCCGCCCGCCGCGTCCGTCGCCGCCGCCGCCTCGCGCGCCAGTTCGTCGATGTGCATGTTGCACGGCGTCACCATGCTCCACGTGGAGGCAATGCCGATCTGCGACTTCTTGAAGTCATCCGGCTTAAAGCCCACCGCATACAACATCGCCCGGCTCGGCGCCCGCTCAATCCCGTCTACCATCTGCGACGAAAACACGCGGTGCAGCGAAGTGCCGCCCGCAGACGGGGTCGCAGGAACGCCCGTCGCTACCGGCGCCGCGGGGGCGCTGTCGGTGGAAACGGTGGAATCAACGGTTGTGGTGAGGGTGCTCATAACAGGGATTGCGGAAAACGGGCATTATGCCGCAAAACCAGGCGCCATGCAAGCAGCGGTGCGAGGGGAGCAGAGGATATGAGCAGGGCTAATGGGGAGGGAAGCCTCCGAAACTTGGTGCCTTCGTGCCTTGGTGGTTAAATTCCCCTCATTCAATTCCTGTCACACAATGGACGCTAAGTTGAAGGGGGAAATCGCTTATCTCGGCAACGCCTGTATCTGTTTCAGAAATTTCCGAAAAATATGTAACGGCAGGCATTGCTTTTCCCCAGCGTTTTGGCATTGTGCCGCATGGCTTATTCCTCTCAACGCGACTTTGTCGAGCGCCTCGATGCCGAGGGCGAACTGATTCGCATTACGGAGCCGCTGCGTACGGACCTTGAAATCTCAGTCGTGGCGGATCGCGAAATGAAGGCGCCGCATGGGGGCAAGGCGCTGCTTATCGAGCGGCCGGTGCTGCCCAATGGCAAAACGTCGCGGTTCCCCGTCCTGATTAACGCGCTGGGCTCCTACCGGCGCATGGCGATTTCCCTGAACGTGGAGAGTGTGGAGGAGGTGGCCAAACAGCTGGGCGCGCTGATGAAAGCCAAGCCGCCGAAAACGCTCGGCGAGGCGTGGGACCTGCTCGTCAACGGCGTGGACGTGATCCACGCCAAGCCATGGCGCATCCCCACCGGCCCGTGCAAGGAGGTTATCCATCGCTTTGATGGCGGCCCTGGCGGATCGGGCACGGGCGTCAGCGCGGACACTGCGTTTAGTCTGGCCAACCTGCCCATCCTCAAGTGCTGGCCGCAGGACGGCGGGCCGTTTATCACGCTGCCCCAGGTGTTTACACGCGATCCCGACACGGGCGAGCGCAACATTGGCATGTACCGCATGCAGGTCTACACCGGCACCAGCACCGGCATGCACTGGCAGATCCACAAAGTGGCCGCTCGCCATGGCAAGCGGTACTTCGAGACCGGGCAGCGCATGCCCGTGGCCGTGTGCCTGGGCGGCGACCCCGTGATGCCGTTTTGCGCCACCGCGCCGCTGCCGGACGGCCTGGACGAGCTGCTGCTGGCCGGCTTTTTGCGCAAGCGCAGCGTCGGCCTCGTCAAGTGCGAGACAATTGATCTGGAAGTGCCTGCCAACTCGGACTTTGTGCTGGAAGGCTACGTGGACCCCACCGAAGCGCTGCGCCCCGAGGGGCCCTTTGGCGATCACACCGGCTTCTACACGCCCATCGACGCCTACCCGACGTTCCACATCACCGCCATCACGCACCGCGAGGACGCCATTTACCCGGCCACCATTGTGGGCAAGCCGCCGATGGAGGACTTCTACATCGGCCACGCCAGTGTGCGCATTTTCATGCCGATTTTCCGCATGAACTTCCCCGAGATTGTGGACATTGCGCTGCCCGCGGAGGGCGTTTTCCACAACCTGGTGTTTGTCAGCATCAAAAAGCAGTACCCCTACCAGGCTTACAAGATTATGCACGGGCTATGGGGCATGGGGCAGATGATGTTCACCAAGATCATCATCGTCGTCGACGCGCACGTAAACGTGCACAATACCAGCGACGTGCTCTTTCACCTCTGCGCCAACATCGATCCGGGCCGCGACAGCATTATTACGAAGGGCCCCTGCGACGCCCTGGATCACGCGCCCACCGTCCCCAACATCGGCACCCACATCGGCTTCGACGCCACCACCAAAATCCCCGGCGAAGGCTACACCCGGGGTTGGCCGGACGAGGTGTCCTTCCCGGCTGATCTGCTGGCGGACATCGAAAAGCGTGTGCCCCGCAAGTGGGGCGTGAGGGGGGCATAGGGCGGTTTCAAAGCGAGTGTAGACACAAACATACTCTGAAGCGCCAAACGCGCAAAAGCCTGTAACCCAGGGCGTAAGCCCCGGGTGAGCATCATAAAAGTATCGCATCCTGTCGGGACGCAACCGCTCAGCCTGGCGAGGTTGCGTTCCTACAGAACGCTGCGGATTTTCGTCCTTACCCAGGGCTTACGCCCTGGGCTATAGGCTATCGCGCCTATGGCGCTTCGGACTGGGTTCAGAGCCCTCTGTATCGTCTGCATCCGCAAATGATCTCTCTGCTCCAGAGCGGTTTAAGCACAGTTGCAATCAGTAAGATAGAGGATCCGAATGAGAATCCAAAGCTTGCCAATAGGCCTGCTCTGACAATCGATCCATTCCCCCGTTGCGTACGTTGCGTTTCAGTTCGTTGCGACCGTTGCGTGGAAATCCGGCAGCACTTTGCCCGGCTACAGGGTGAAGCGATCCGCGGGGCAGAATTTCACGCAACGGTCGCAACGAACTGAAACGCAACGTACGCAACGGGGGAAACTTGAGCAGGCCTTGCTCTAACTTACCGGGTCAGCTTTGTACATTAGTCACACTTGATGCAGCTGGGCGTAAATCGCCCTGGTACCCTATAAGACCAAAACAAAAGCGCCCGCAACAACGTGTTGCAGGCGCTTAGTGTTTCCTGGCCAGGCGCGCGGCCTGGCCGGGGTGAACTCAGGCGACCGGCGCGGCTTCGGCCAGCGTTTCCTCAGAGAGGACGGGGGCGTCCGGCTCGGGCACGACGCCGTTGGCGCGCAGGAGAAAGTCCACCGTCTTTTCGCGGGCAACCACGCGGTAGAGGCCGCCGATGGCGTTGTTCTTCTGCAGCTGCTCCAGGAACTTTGCGGGCTCCATGCCGTACTGCGGGGCCATGGCGATGGCGGCGTTGATCAGGTCGCTCCGATCGGGCTCCACTTTCTCCTGGTCGGCAATGCGGCCCAGGATGAAGTTGATCTTCACGCTGTCGGCGGCGTTCTTGCCGGCGCTTTCCATCAGCTCGGCCTTCTTCTGCTCCAGCAGGGAGGCGGGCATGCCGCGCTGTTGATTTTGCTGCATGATGTTGGAGACGATATCCTCGCGCTCCTGCTCCACCAGGCTCTCGGGCAGGTCGCACTGCACCTGGGAGAGGAGGGCGTTGTACAGCTGATCGCGCAGTTTGCGGCGGTTGGCGGTGCGCTTTTGCTGCACCATGTTGGTGCGCAGGCGGGCCTTCAGCTCGTCCAGGGTGTTGAGCTGGCCTTCGGAGATGGTCTTGGCCAGCTCGTCATTCAGCTCCGGCAGCACGCGGGTTTTGATCTGCTTGAGCTCCACATTGTATTGGAACTCCTTGCCGGCCAGCGTCTTGCGCGCGTAATCGTCGGGGAAGGTGATCAGCTTGCTCCACTTGTCGCCGATGTTCATGCCCACAATCGCCTCGGCCAGGCCGGGGATGGTTGCCTGGCCCTCTTTCATCAGCAGCCAGTGATTGGGGTTCTCGGAGAGGTGGCGGGCGCTCGGCTCGATATCATGGAGCGGCTGGCCAAAGTGGGTGGCGGTAAAGCCGATGATGGCGAAATCGCCCATCGCCAGGGGGCGGGGCTCCACCACGTCCTGGAAGTCGGCGCGCGACTCACGCATCTGCTCCACGGCCTTCTCCAGCTCTTCGTCGGAGACGGTGTCGTCCTGCTTGTCCAGGGCAATGTTCTTGTAGTCGGGCAGCGCAAACTCCGGGGCCAGGTCCACGACGCTGGAGAAGGAGAGGGAAACGTTGTCGCCGCTCTGGAACTTGACTTCCTCAATCACCGGGTCGCTGACGACTTTGAGCTTCTGCTCGCGCACGGCTTCCTTGTAGGCCTCCTGCACGAGGGTGCGCTGCATTTCGGACTCAATGTCCTTGGCAAAACGCTTACGCACGATATTGCGCGGGGCATTGCCGGGGCGAAACCCCGGGATGCGCGCCTGGCGCTGAAATTCGTCTGTAGTCTTATCCAAAGCCGCCGTGACACGGTCTGCGGGCACTTCAATCTTGAGCCGCTTCCTGCACGCGGCCACGTCTTCAATGGTCACGATCATCCCATCATTGATAGAAGACATCGACAAAGAAACAATCTAAAAATGCACATTCCGCTTGATTTTCCGCGCAGCGGCGGAGCAAGATGAACCTTTTCCGCACTAATTTCCTTGTTTTTTGGCGCGACGCAAGCCACGTGGCAACAGAAGCGTGCGTGCGATTTTACGGGATTAGGCTTAGCGCGGGCACCCGTTCAGGATGGCATCCCGAATTGTCGGCGCAGTTTTGTCTCAATCTGGCGCAAAAAAATCCCCTTCCGGCGGAATCCGGAAGGGGATGTGTGATCCGACATCCGCCTTGCTTACTGGGCGATGGAACCTTCGGGCGCGACCTGTTTGCCATCCACGGGGGAGGCCAGGTCCTTGCGTTGCCACACGCGGACGTAGTCCAGGACGAAGTCGGCGGGGAGCTGCTTGTCGTCCAGGGCGTTGTTGTCCCAGCCGCCGCTGGGCAGGGTGAAGAGGAGGTTGCTCTCCACGTTGGAGACGCGCTCGTCTTTCCAGCGCAGCACTTCTATGCCATTGCAGTAAAACACGGCCTCGCCCGGCAGCCACAGCAGGCCGCAGGTCAGAAAGCCATCTTTATCCGGCTGGACGTAGATGGCGGTGCTGCCGGCCGCCTTGTGGTTTTTGCCGTAGCCGTCCCAGTGCATGGCCACATTGTAGCGGTGCGGGCCCCAGCGGGTGAGCGCTTCGTAGATGTCGAACTCCATGCCGCCGTTCTCGGTGGCGGCGCGTTTCCACTGCTCGGGGGCGTGCTTCAGGCCGCGATCGGGCATTAGCCAAAAGGCGGGCCAGAGGCCGGGGGCTGTCGGGGGCTTCAGGCGGCACTCAAAGTAGCCGTAGCGCTGCACCCACTTGCCGTAGCTGGAGAGGTAGCCGGTGGTGTACTCAAACTCCTTGTTTTTGGGGTCGTCGTTGTGGAAGGACTTTTTCTTCTCGTAGCGCAGGCTGGCGGTGCCGTCCTTCAGCACCAGGTTGTTGGGGCTGTAGGCGCTGCGTTTGTCGTAGTAGTTGGGGCCTTTGACGTGCCAGAGGGAGGCGTCCAGCTCCTTGCCGTCAAACTCCTCCGTAAAGGTCGGCACCCAGTCGCCGGGGACGGGCGGGCGCTTGCCCAGCCAGTCGGGCAGCTGCGCAATCTTTGTCTCCAGCCTGGCGCTTTCGATCGTGAGGTTGGCCGCCACGTTGTCCACGGAGGTGATGCGGATGCCGGAGATCGTGTCGCTGGTGAACTTGGTGCCGGTATCGGGCAGTGCCTCCACCTTCTTGCCGGCGCCGGCGTTGCTGGGCCCGAGTGCGGTCGGATTCCTGGGCAGGAATGTTACGGCGACGTCGGCCGTGGCGCCGGGGGCGATGGGCGCGGCGCTGGTGACGGCGCTCGTCGGCCCGCCGTTGCTGGAGAGCGCGACTTTGGGGGTGACCGGCACGGAGCCGTTGTTGCGCACTTTCAGCACAACCTCGTTGCCCTGGCGCAGATCCCAGCGGCCCTTCGGCGGCTTGATGACGCCGGCGGAATCCTTGCTGCTGGTCAGCTCCACCTTCACCTTGTTGACATCGGCGTTGAGGGTAGCGCCGCCTTTGCCTTCCAGTTGATCGGGCTTCAGCGCTTCCGCCGCGCCGCCGACCATAAAGCCGTCCTTGGGCACAATGCGGATGTTGGCGGGGTTAATGGGCGGGCCCTCGTTGGGCAGGCCGGCCGCTTCGATCTTCTCGATACGGAAAGAGCGTTCGCCCTCTGCCACCTTGCCGGTAAATACCTGGATGGAGCTGATGTTTTCGGGGCGGAGCTTCCAGCCTGGCTTGCCAAAGCTGTAGCCAAAGTAAACCTTCAGGTCGCCGCTGGCGCCTGGCTCCAGGTAGAGATTCTCGGCGTTCCACGGATTGAGTTTCCAGTCGTCGGGGTTGTCGACGCGCAGGGAGATGACCGACTTCTTCTCGCTGGTGTTGGTCACGCGCATCTGGATGTGGCCGTACTTGGAGAGATCCCAGTTGCCGCCGGGGGGCGCAAACTTGACGCCGGGATAGCCCTCGTTACCGGAGGCGATCGTAATCCACAGGCAGGGGGTGGCTGCGGAGGAAGGATCGGGCTTGGCCTCGGTCGTCACTTGCGCGGACGAAGAGGTGAGGCCCGACGGCTTGGACGTAAAGTCCACGACAGTCATGGGCGGCGCGGCATCTTCCGCACGGACGACGGCGGGCCCGAGGCCCAGCCCCATCCACAGGGAGATTGCAGCAGCCAAAAGGGCATGCTTTGAGTTCATTTGTAGCAACATAGACGACAAAGCGCCGGCCCGCTATGTCCATAGCTGATATGGCACGGGTCAATTCCTGACGCAAAAGGTGGGTACATTTATGCACATCGGCACATCGCGGCAGAAAATGAGGCGATTGCCGTCGATCGGGCCTCAGTCTGCGCGGCAAAGCACACAAATGCCGGCCGCCCGTTCTGTGTCATTCCACTCCCCTTTTACATTCCCATTTCCATCTCCCCCCTCTCCCCCCCCTTTGCGTGAAATCGGGTAAGGTCTTCGCAAAGGTCGTAAAAGGGGGCGGCCTTTAACCGGCGCGCAGCATGGCGTAGTTGGCCTTGCCCTTGCGTAGCAGCAGGAATTTGCCGTAGGCGAAGGCGTCTGCGGCGAGGACGCGGGCGGGGTTGTTCTCCCGCACGTTGTTGACGTAGATGCCGTTGCCCTGGATGTCCTTGCGCGCCTGGCCTTTGCTGGGGCACAGGCCCGTCTCCACCAGCGCGTCGATAAGCCCGACGCCGGGCGCGGCGCCTTCCGCGGCGGCGGAGGGGGCGGTAAGGCGCGCGGCTTCGATATCCGTGCACGGGATCTCCTGCGAGAGCTTTTGCAGCGCGTTCTCCGGCAGGCGATCCATCTCGCCGCCAAACAGAACGACGCTGGCCAGGCTGGCCATGCTCGCCTCGTCGCGGCCGTGGACCAGCTCCGTAACGGCAAAGGCCAGCGCCTTGTGCGCGTCGCGGCGGTCGGGATGCGCAGCGTGTTGCGCCTCAAGGGCTTCGATCTCCGCGCGCCCCATAAAGGTAAAGTACTTGAGAAAGCGGATCACGTCCCGGTCGTCCGTGCGGATCCAGAACTGGTAGAAGCGGTAGACGCTGGTTTTGGCGGGGTCCATCCACACCGCGCCGGCCACGCTTTTGCCAAACTTGCTGCCGTCCGCGTTGGTAATCAGCGGCAGGGTAAGGCCAAACACCTGGGCCTCGGCCTTCTTGCGGCACAGGTCCAGCCCGGCGGTGATGTTGCCCCACTGGTCGCTGCCGCCCAGTTGCAGCTCGCAGCCGTGGGTGCGGTGCAGGTGCAGAAAGTCGGCGGCCTGAATGAGCATGTAGCTGAACTCCGTAAAGCTCAGGCCGGTGTCGCGGTCCTCCATGCGGGCGCGCACGCTCTCCTTGGCCATCATGTGGTTGACGGTGAAGTGCTTGCCAAAGTCGCGCAAAAAGTCCAGGAAGCTGATCGGCGCGATCCAGTCGGCATTATCCACCAGCTGGGCGGGGTTGGCGATGCCGTCGGAGAAGTCGAGCAGACGCTTGAGCTGCTCCTTAACGCACGCCACATTGTGCGCAAGTATCTCCGGCGTAAGCAGTTGACGCTCCGTGGCACGGCCGGAGGGATCGCCGATGCGACCCGTGGCGCCGCCTGCCAGGGCCAGGGGCCTGTGGCCGGCCAGCTGAAAGCGACGCAACGCCAACAGTGGCACCATGTTACCCACGTGCAGGCTGTCGGCCGTCGGATCAAACCCGCAGTACAAGGTAATGGGGCCGGCGTCGAGGCGTTTGGCCAGCTCCTCGCGGTGCGTGCAGTCAAACAGCAGGCCGCGGTACTCCAGGTCGTCCAGGATGGCGGAACCGGAGAGGGTGGGGGCGGCGTGGGGTGCGGAATTCATGGCGAAGAGCGGGTGTAAGAGTAGAGAAGAGGGGAAGAACTCTAGCGCGGAAAGGCGCCGCCATCCAAGCCATAAAACGCGGCACAATGCGCAACGGGATTGTTTAACCACGGAGCACACAAAGCACACGAACTGACGGAGGGGACGAAAGGGAAAAGGGCCGAGGCTGCCCCTGCAGCGTCCCTACCACCGCCCCTTGCCGGCCGCGCGCGCTTTGCGTTCGCTCAGCATCTCGGGCACTAGCAGGATGGAGGCGACCAGGATGAGGCCGCCGGCGACGAGGGCCATGGTTTGCACGCTGAAGAACTCCACGCTGGTAAAGGCGATGAGCGGTGCCAGGATGCCGCGCAGGCCTGTGAGCGAGGTGTGCACCGCCATGTAGTCCGCCACGCGGTGCGCGGGTGCAAACTTGGTGACCCAAAGCGACCACGTTACATCCCCGCCTGCCGTGGCCACGCCGAAGATGAGCGAGCCGACGACGAGCCCCAGAGTGCTGGTGCCGGTAAAGAAGGTGAGAATCGACAGCGCAAAGCACCCGTTGAGGATGATGCGCATGAGGAAGAAGTTCATCGTATCAAACAGCCGCCCCCACACCGAGCTGAGCGAAAAGCGGGCAATGCTGGGCAACACGCTGTTCAGCAGGGCGATCGACACTTCGTCCAGGTGCAGCCCGTAGCGCTCGGCCGCCAGGTACTCTACACGCAGGCTCAGCATCATTAAGTTGCTGATGCCCATAAACATCCAGGAGATAAGCGTGAGCCGGAACACGGGGTCCTCCGCCACGACGGACCACGCCGACCAGAAGCCGCGCTGCTTCCGTTGCGGCGACGCGGCGGCGGCGGCCTCCTCCTCCTTGCGGTCGGTATGCATGGGCGACACGGCCACCACGCCGGCGGCCTGCCCGGCCTCGCGCGCCTCGTCGGTGTCGCCGGCATGCACGGCCTCGTCGGCCATGCGCAGCGCCTGGGCGGATTCACGATCGCGCTCGAAATCGGGGGGGACGGGCGCGGCGTCGTCTTCGCGGTGCTCAATGTCGTCGCCAATCACGCGGCTGGGGCAGCGGGAGATGTACCACGCGGACAGCCCAAACGCCGCGGCGTAAATCAGCAGCAACACGGGGAACCACGAAAGCCGCCCCCACAGCGCCGCGCCGGCCGCCAGGCTAAAGATGGCCGTGCTGGCAATGCGGATCATGCTGGTGGCGGAGAAAAGGCGCCCGCGCTCGTGCTCCGGGTAGTTGTCCTGCACAATCTGGGTAAAAAACGGCACCGCCATGGAGGCGCTGATCATGCCGATAACACACAGCGCCACAAATACTTCCACGCCGGGCGTCATGGCGCTGAAAAAGAAGCACCCGGCCGCCACGGAGAGCAGCATCGAGGCCGCGCGGCTGGCCGTCCACCCCTGCTGAGACGCGACGTATACCGCCACCGGCGCCAGCAGCTGTCCGCCCGCGCCGCCCGTGGCCAGCAGGCCCTTGGCGATGCTGCCCGCACCAAAATGGCGCACGGCAATGAGCAAGAGAAACGTGGTGAAGGCCGTCTCGAGGATACCCGCGGCCACGGCGCGCCGGCACTCCAGCTTAAACGTCAGCTCGCGCGAAAAGCCACCGGCGCTCGCGCAGCCCTGCTTATGCGCAACATCCGCCACGCCTACTCCGGATTCTCTTCCAGGTAGACTTGAAACTGCTCGGGCTGGGCCAGGCCCGTCTTGGACTTGATGCGGGTGATGTGCTTGAGCAGCGTGTTGAGGGAGATTTTAAGCTCCTCGCTTACCTGGGCGCGCGTTTTGTTGGCGGCCAGCAGCACCATCACCTCGCGCTCGCGCGAGGTGAGCGCGCGTTCGCTACGTAGCTCGCGCTCAATGGGTTGCGGGGCAAAGGTGGGGCTGACGAAAGTGCGACCTTCCATCACCTCGTGCAGGGCGTGGGCAATCGTCTCGATCGGCATGTCCTTCTCGATAAAGCCGTCCGCGTCCAGGCGCATGGCCTCGTTAAACGTCTTTTCGTCCGCCGCGGTGGTGATGATGATGACGCGGGACTGCGGGATTTTCTGCTTGAGCTCCTTCAGGATCTCAAAGCCATGCATATCAGGCAGTTGCAGATCCAGCAATACCAGGTCCGGCGTCAGGCGCAGGCACTTTTCCAGCGCGTCGCGACCGTCCGCCGCCTCGGCAATAATGATAAAATTGGGGTGGTGCAGCAGATAGTGGCCCAGCAGGTGCCGAAACAGGCGCATGTCCTCGCAGATGACAACGCGATACTTGGATGGGGGAGGAGGGGCCATATTGCTTACACTAGAGGTGGCGGCAGGGTAATTTGTACCGTGCGAAGCGAAGATGGTATAGATTCAAGCGAGTTAGACAATCGGAATGTAATGAATCTGAATGTGAAATCAATGCGCCTTGAGAAAAGCTTGTTGCTTTGATGCGCAATCGCTCCCCCGGCATAATCAGGAACGATCGGCACAAGCCCGGTTGCAATTTAACGCACTTTTCCCAAAAGTCGCGTTCCCGGGCTCATTCCCCTGCCTTTTCCCTCCCGCAGCGGGGGGAGATAATTGTACCGATTCCCACCAATTCGTACAGTCATTTGGCCTTGTGGCGGGATCTTTCCGTCCCTGGGCTAGTGCGTTGGCAAAGATCTATTTTAGGATTAGACGTGCATGGACGCGTAATTTCCCGAGTACCTCGAAGAGGTTCTATAACCTAGCCCAGGGTTCCCCGAGCGAAGCGAGAGAACCCTGGGTAAGCGGCAGTTTCAGATCAACCCCAACGCGGGTAGTATCCATCTGCGTCGCAAAGGGATGCGACCCGCGTTGGGGTCGTTCGATTTCGCGCCTTCACCCAGGGTTCTCTCGCTTCGCTCGGGGAACCCTGGGCTAGGTTACACAACCTCGCTGAGGTTGTCAGAGCTTGCGAACAGCTTTTCTTGAACCGCCATAATCCTAAAATAGATCTTTGCCGATGCACCAGCCATCCATCGAACAGATTTTCAGCGCCATGCCTTCCCTCACTCCCGCGCCTTAAAGCGGGAGACTTCGCGCTGCAGTGTGTCGAGGGAGATCTTCAGGTTGGTGGCGGCGTGGCTGAATTCCTGGAGGCTGGCTGCGGATTGCGCGGCGCCTTCCTTAAGCTGCGCCATGGCGGTGCTGATTTGCCGGGCGCTGTCGGCCTGATTGCGCATGCCCTGGTGCACCTCCTTAAAGCGCGGGGAGAGCTTTTGCACTTCCTCGATGGAGCTGCTGAACGCGCCGGAGACCTGGGCGGACTTCTCGACGGAGTCGCCGACTTTGCGGGTAAAGGTTTGTACCTCCTGCACGCCGTTGGTTACCGCGCTTTGCATCTCGCTGACCATGTGCTCGATATCGCGCACGGACACGGCGACCTGGTTGGCCAGGGTGCGGATCTCCCGCGCCACCACGCCAAAGCCCAGGCCCGCGTCTCCCGCCTTGGCGGCCTCGATGCTGGCGTTGAGCGCGAGCAGGTTGGTCTGGTCCGCCACTTTGTTGATGACCATGACCACGCTGCCGATGCTGCCCGCCTTTTGGCTGATGACGTTGAGGCGCGACGAAATGGAGTCCGTCGCCCGCTCGATGTCGCGCATGGCTTCGCCCACGCCGGTAAGGTTGGATTTGCCGTCCTCCAGCGTGGCGGCTGTCTGGGAGGAAACCTCCTTTACCGTGCGCATCGTCTCGACGAGCTGGTCGGCGTTGGTGCTGATCTCCTCCGCCGACGCGGAGATTTGTTTGGTGCTGGTGGTAAAGCCCGCAAAGGATGTCGCCTGCTGCCGTGCGGCGGAGGCAATCTGCGTGCTGGTGGAGCGCAGGCCCACGCTAAGGCGCTGCACCTGGCCCAGCAGGTTGCTGAGGTGCCGCAACATGTGGTGCGTGGCAACCATCAGCTCGGCGCTCTCGTCGTCGTACCAGTGGCGGCCCATCGTGCAGGCGCTCAGCACGGTGGCGGCCGATTCATCCTCCACGCCCGGCGGCGGGGGCAGGGCCGCGGTGCCATCGGGCAACGGTTCGCCCGGCGGGCGCGCGTGGGCAGACGGCGCGAGTTCATCCGCCTGCTGCATGCCGGCCAGCTGATGCGCACGCACCAGGTTGCCACCCGCCACCTCGGCCGTAATGCGGGTGATCAGCGCTATGGGGCCGGCGATAACGCGGGAGAGGACCGAAGCTGCGACACCCGCGATAAGGACGCAGGCAAGCCCGCCCCAGAACGTGTTCCACCACAGGGCCGTCATGTGCGAGTGCACCTTGGTACGCGTCTGGCTAAAGTCCTCCTCGCAGCCCACCGCCACAATCACCCAGTCCCACGGGGCAAAGTAGAGATACCGGGCCGTCCGGTCCAGCAGCTCGCCGCCGGGCCCCGCCATCTGGTAGTGCACGGTGCCGGCCACGGAGCTGCTTGACGTAATGGCCTTGTTGATAATCTCCTCCACAAACCGGAACTTGCTGGCGTCGACAGCCTCAATTCCCGGGTCAAACTCTAACCCGCGGTCGGGCGGGCGCACCACCAGTTTGCCACGCCGCGACGGATCCTTGCCGTTGAGGATGAGGCTGAAGCCCTCTTTGCCAATGCGGCCGGCCGTCACCTTTTTCAGGTCCACCACTTCCTCAATCAGCCGGTTGCCCACCATTAGCATGCCAAGGATGTCGCCCAGCGAATCCTCCAGCGGCTGATAAGCGCCCTGGTACCAGGAGCCGGGAATATGCGAGGCGGACGGACCGACATACAGGCGCCGCTGCCGCACCACCGTCGTTACAGGCACGTAATCCCGGCCATACAGCTCCGCGGGGATGATGGTGCGCACCATGCGGCCTTTGTCCTTAAGGGTGGTGGCGATGCGCAACATGTCGTCGGAGCCCTTGATGCGCACGGCGATGCCCACATCGGCCTGCAGCAACCTGGCGGCGTCGTCAACAAAAGGTGTCTCAACCCCCGGGTCGTCGTTAATGATCAGCGGTTTGCCGCCCAGCAGCAGTTGCTTTACCGTCACGTTACGCGCCTCGCCCGTCGCCTGGTTAACGCCGCGCACGGTCATCTCCTCGCGCCCCTCGCTAATGCCGCCGGCCTCGCGCAACAGGCGCTGCGCCACGTCGATATAGCGCCGTTGCTGCTGCGCCATCATGCGCTCGGCCACGCTTACCTGGTTGTAAAGATCGCGCGCGGAGCGCTCCACCAGCTCCGAGCCGAGCTTGTCGATGCCCACCTGGACGGCCTTTTGCGCCACGTCCTCCTGCATCCACACCCACCACAGGACGCTCATCGTCGGCAATAACGCCGAGAACAGGGCCAGAAGAAGAATCTTGTGCCGAAGCTTAAGCTGAATCTTGGGCATGACACGCTAAAGCTACGGGATAGCGCGCCCGCAGGAAAGGGCAGATCTTGCGAATTTTTTACTTCATGTGCACAAACGGCTGCGGCGCACCAAATGCGGGGTGGCGCTTTGGGTGACATGGCCGATCCGCACCAGCGCCCTGCTCCCCCAGTTCTCTCTGAACACGCCGCGGCCACGCACTCGCGGATTTTCCTGCTTGGAGGCCGGGCGTATGCCGCGTAGATTGCAGGCCATATGCTCGCCACTATAGGTACAATCGCCAAGGTCAGCCTGCTGCTGTACGGAATTTCGCTCCCGCTCGGGGGGCTTGTCGGCTACCTTAAAGCCAAAAGCACACCCTCACTTGTGGCCGGCGTGGTAAGCGGTGCAATCGCCCTGTTTTTGTACGGCTTTTACCACCTGGCGGGCGTGCGCATTGGCGTGATTTTGCTGGCCGGCGTGCTGGCCATGGTGATGGGCAAGCGCTACCAAAGCACCGGCAAGTTCATGCCCGCGGGCTTTATCACGATCTTCAGCGCCATCGTTGCAGTTTTGCATCTGCTTGTTATACTGCTCACAGGCCTCATCTAAGGAGACGCGCCCGGGCGGGGGTGTCTTCCGCCTCCCGCGCTCACACATTACGGTGACCGCATGACTATCCTGCGATCCGATCACCTCCAGTTCCCCGACGTCAGCTGTACCAACAAGGAAGGTCTCCTCGCCATCGGTGGGGACCTCTCCGTTCGGCGCCTTCTTCTCGCTTATCGGTCCGGCATATTTCCGTGGACCGATGAGCCGCTTACATGGTGGTCGCCTGACCCCCGCGCCATCTTCGAACTCGCCACCTTCCGTCCCCACCGCCGCCTGGCCGACAAGATCAAAAAGAAGGAGTTCATCCTCACCATCGACAAAGATTTTGAAGGCGTCATCCGCAACTGCGCCCGCCGCGCGCCGGGGCGGGAGACAACGTGGATCAGCCCGCAGTTCATCCAGGCCTACACCGAGCTGTACAAAGCCGGCTACGCCCACAGCGTGGAGGCCTGGCAAAATGACGAACTGGTGGCCGGGGTCTACGGCATCGCCATCAACGGCTTTTTCGCGGGGGAATCGATGTTTTACCGCGTGACGGATGCCTCCAAGGTCGCCCTAGTTTTTCTGTTCGATTACCTGCGCAGCCGCAACTTCGAACTCTTTGATACGCAAGTGCTTTCGCCACTAACCGCTCGCCTCGGCGCCATCGAGGTGCGCCGCTCCGAGTACCTGCGCCGCCTGGAACGCGCCCTGGCCTCCCGCACCTCCTTTTACCCGGAGCCCGGCCCGCCCGCAGCCCCAGCCATCGAGACCTAATGGCCGCGCGAAAGGCGGAGCCGGGAGAGGCCGCAGCCGCAACGCCCGCGTTGCCGGAAGTCGCTCTCTCCGTGAGAGATCTGGTGCATTTTGTGTTGCGTAGCGGCGACCTGGCGGGCTCCGGCCTGTTCCAGGGCTCCAACCGCGCGCTGGAAGGCACGCGCGGCCATCAGCGCCTGCAAAAGCTGCGCACCGACTTTGAGACCGAGGTGGCTGTAAGCATCCGCGTGCCCGGCGAGACATTCAGCCTCCTCATCCGCGGCCGCATCGACTGCCTGCGCCGCACGCCCGCACCCGCCGTGCTGGAGGAAATCAAGACCGTGACGGCCGGCTGGGACGGCGAGCCCGACCCGCTGCACTGGGCGCAGGCAGAAATCTACGGGCACATTATCTGCGTGCAATCCGCAGGGAAAGCGAGTGGGACATTGCGTGTCCCAGAGACACAGAATGTCCCTGCCAGTGCGGATGCGGTGCGGATCGACCGTATTGAGCTGCGCCTGACCTACCTGCAGCTCGATCTCGACATCCCCGTGGAATTTCGAAAAGTATGTACGGCGCAGGAACTTGCGGACAATTTTGAGCGCGTGGCAGGCGAGTACATGGAGTGGGCGCGCGCGGAAGTGGAATGGCGCCGCACGCGCGACGACTCGATCCGCGCGCTGCAATTCCCCTTCGCCTACCGCCCCGGCCAGCGCGCGCTGGCTGTCGCCGCCTACCGGGCCATCGCCTCCGGCGGCCGGCTTTTTGCGGAGGCGCCGACGGGGATCGGCAAGACGATATCTGTGATGTTTCCCGCCATAAAAGCGCTGGCCGGGCATGCGACAACCCCCGCATCATCAACAGTTTCCGCAACCGGCGAGACGCCGGGGACACGCAATGTCCCTCCCCCTTGCCCGTCCGGCCTCGCGGACCGCCTCTTCTACCTCACCGCGCGTACCATCGGCCGCACGGTGGCCGAGAAAGCCGCCGCGGATTTGCGACGCGCCGGGCTGCGCATGCGCGCCGTCACCCTTACCGCCAAGGAGAAGCTGTGCGTGGACCCGCAAGGCAACCGGTGCGACCCGCGCACCTGCCCCCTGGCGCTGGGCTACTACGACCGCCTCAAGCCCGCGCTGCGCGAAGTCCTTACTGTGGAGGAGCTTACGCGCTCAGCAACGGAGGAGATCGCGCGCCGCCATGGCATCTGCCCGTTCGAGTTCTCGCTCGACGCCTCGCTCTTTGCGGACCTGATCATCTGCGATTACAACTACGCGTTCGACCCGAGTGCTTATCTGCGCCGCTATTTTCAGGAGGAAACCGGCCCCAGCGCGCCAGGGCGACGTTTTGTCTTTCTGGTGGACGAAGCGCACAATCTCCCCGACCGCGCGCGGGAAATGTTTTCTGCCGAGATCCGAGGCTCGCAGTTGCGGGATCTCTCCCGCGCTGTGCGCAAGGATCTGCCCCAGGTGGCCCGCGCGATTGACAGCGCGTCGCGCCGCCTGCGCGAGCTCATTACCGACCCAGCCGCCCCGCTGACGCACGACCTCGCGCCCACCCGCGACGACCCGCCCTCCCGCATTGTCTCCGAGCTGCCGGAGACGGTGCGCACTTCGCTGCAGCGCGTGCTGGAGGTAGCCGAGCCGTGGCTGGCCGCCAACACACCCGCACCCTTTCGCGAGTTGCTGATGCAGCACTACTTCGAGATCACCACATTCCTGCGCACGGCCGAGGGCTTTGATGAGCGCTATGTGGCTATCCTGCAACAGGATAGGGAGGCGCCTGACGAAGCGTACCTCAAGCTCTTCTGCCTGGATCCCTCCAAACTTCTCGGCGAGGCACTCGCGCGCGGCACCTCGGCCATCTTCTTTTCGGCCACGCTTACGCCGCTGCCGTTCTATCACAAACTGCTGGGTGGCGGCGCCGCGCACACCACGCTGCGGCTCCCCTCCCCGTTCCCTCCGGAGCACCTGGAGGTGGTGGTGGCGGACCGGGTGGCGACAACGTTCAAGCACCGCGCGGCAACCATCCCCGACGTTGCGCAAATGATTTATGCCACGATACTTGCGCGCCCAGGCAACTACCTGGTCTTCTTCCCCAGCTACCTGTATTTGCGCGATGTAGCCGCGGCATTTCGCGAGATAGCCGCAACATCTGCAACCGCAGGGACATCCCATGTCCCCGTCATCGATATCCTGTTGCAGGAGAACCAGATGAGCGAGGCGAGCCGCGAATCATTCCTGGCGTCGTTCCGGCACGATCACACCCGTCCGCTCGTCGGCTTTGCGGTCATGGGCGGTATCTTTGGCGAGGGCATCGATCTTATCGGCGACCGTCTGCACGGCGCCGTCATTGTCGGCCCCGGCCTGCCGCAGCTTAGCCTGGAGAGAGAGTTGATACGCAACTACTTCCAAAGCCAGGCCGTGCCGCGACAGCACCAGGGCAGCGCCGTCGGCGCAGACGCACCGCCATTCCCGGCCGCCTCGCGCGACGTGGGCTTTGCCTGCGCCTACCTGTTCCCGGGCATGACGAAGGTGCAGCAGGCCGCCGGGCGCGTCATCCGGTCCGATACGGACCGGGGCGTGGTGGTGCTGATCGACTCGCGCTTTCGCGAAAGCCGATACAGCGAGCTTTTTCCGCCGTGGTGGAACATCGCACGGGCGCGCTCGGCCCGGGATGTCGGCGCCATCCTGCGCGATTTCTGGAGCCGGGGCCAGGGCGACGGCGCGGCTTAGAGGCTTTTCTTAACCGGGCTTTGCTTGGATTGGTCTTTAGAAATCCGGTGCCGTTTCGGGGCGGATGACCCATGCGGGCTCCTCAATAAACTTGAGGGGCGACTGATTGGTCGCGCGCCACACAATGCGCAGGTTGGAGGGATTTTCCGACAGCGCGATCTCGGTGGGCAGCGGCCGCCCGGCGGTATTGCGCACCTCCCATTTGATGATCTGCCCGCCCACAACCCATGCCCACAGGCTTTCGTCGCTTTCGGGTATCATGGCCACCTGGTTCCATCCTTCGGAGACCTGGGCGTAGTGCAGCGCCTCCTCCAGGGTGGTGCGGTTTCCCTTGACCTCCTGCACGGGGGAGAGCGAGGGGCCGGCCATGGCGGGCGTGGCCAGGGCAAAGGCGGCGGCGAGTGTTGTTGCGATGAGAGGAACGGGTATTATTTTGGTGATAGGATATGTTTTCATACTAATAATGAATCTCCTAAAGCATCGCTGTCAATGGCCCGTTTTCCTGCCCTTTTCCGCTGTGGGCAACGCCGTTGCCATTGCAATGCTCGGCTATTTCGGAGACAATGCGCGGGAGTGCGCTGCGGCGCCATGCCGCGGCGCTTACGGGGCGGGCCGCGCTGAAAATCGCGCCTCAATGGGGCATTGCGCCGCTTTTCCCTTGATTCTTGCCCGCCAACTCAACCACTCTGGCGGAAGCAACGTCGCGTGGGCTTCGGCCGGCTCGCCCCGCCATTGGCCCGCACTCACGCTCGCCCGCACAACCTTACCAGCCCTTTTCCGCGCCTCCTCCCTCACACATTCACTCATGAACATCCTTTTTGCTGCCAGCGAGCTCTCGCCCTATGCCAAAACGGGCGGGTTGGGCGACGTATCCGCCGCGCTCCCCGCCGCGTTGCGGGCGCGCGGCCACAGTGTCAGCGTGGTGCTGCCGTACTATCGCTCCGCGCGGCAACTGCTGGAGAATGTGACGGCGACCGACCTGAGCATTACCGTGCCGATGGGCGCGGTGCCGCATACGGCGCGCATCCACACCGCCGTTACGGACCGCGGCGTGCGGCTGTACCTGGTGGAGAAGGAGGAGTATTACGATCGATCCAACCTGTACGGCACGGCCACGGGCGATTACTCGGACAACGCCAGCCGCTTTATCTTTTTTAGCAAAGTGGTGGTGGAGCTGGGCAAATACATCCGCCCCGTGCCGCAGATTTTGCATTTGAACGACTGGCAGACGGGCCTGGTGCCGGCCATTGTGCGGGCGCAGCGGCTGCCGTATCGCACGGTATTTACCATCCATAACCTGGCCTTTCAGGGCAGCTTTTGGGCGTTCGACTTTGATTTGACCAACCTGCCGGGCGAGTATTTCTCCCCCCCCGGCGTGGAGTTTTATGGGCGGCTTAACCTGATGAAGGCGGGCATTAACCTGGCGCATCAGGTCACCACCGTCAGCCCGCGCTACTCGCGGGAGATCCAGACGCTGGAGTTTGGCTGCGGGCTGGACGGCGTGCTGCGGGAGAACGCGCACAAGCTTAGCGGCATTATGAACGGCGCGGACTACACGAAGTGGAATCCCGCAACGGACGAGTACCTGGCGCAGAATTTCTCCACCCGCGCGCTGGCGGGCAAGGAGGCGTGCAAGAAGGCGCTGCTCTCGGCCTTTAAGCTGCCGGCGGGCGACGGCCCGGTGCTGGGCATGGTATCGCGCCTGGCCAACCAGAAGGGTTTTGATCTTGTCACCAGCCTGATGGACGAGCTGATTGCGCAGGATGTGCGCGTCATCATCCTTGGCAGCGGCGACTCGTTCTACGAGGACTACTTCCGCGAGTTTGCGCGCAAGCATCCCGGCAAGGTCGGCATCAAGATCGCGTTCTCCGAGACGCTGGCGCACGAGATTGTGGCGGGCAGCGACTTCCTGCTGATGCCCAGCGTGTTTGAGCCGTGCGGCCTGACGCAGCTCTACGCCATGGCTAACGGCACCCCGCCCATCGTACACGAGACAGGCGGCCTGGCGGACAGCGTGGAGAACTACAACGAGCACACCGGGCAAGGCACCGGCTTCAAGTTTGCCCCGTACGAGACCAACGCCCTGCGCAAAGCCGTGCAGCGCGCGCTGGCCGTGTACGCCGACAAGCCGAAGCTGGAAGCCCTTCGCCTGGCCGCGATGAGCAAGCGCTTTAGCTGGGACGGCGCCGCCGCCGGGTACGAGCGGGTATATGAGAAGGCGATGACGCCGTAAGGCGTCGAGCCGGGGGGATGATGAGGAGGAGGCGGCGGCGACGAGGGTAAGATCCTGGCCACCAAAGGGTTCCGGCCTCCTTCGCTCCCCTTCCCCGCTTTGCGTCCTTTGCGTCCTTTGCGTCCTTCGGACCCTCTCCGCAAAAGTCTTTACGTAGTGCCGTACGAATTGGGATAGCAACACGCCTGGCGTTTTTCGCGCAAAGGGCGCTAAGGACGCAAAGTTCGCGAAGGGGGGAAGGGGGATGGCAAGGGACAGGAAATTTGCTATTCCAGTTTATCCATTCTCTGCAGACACGTGAGATGTAGTTGTCCTGCCATCTTCCCCCCCCTTCGCGAACTTTGCGTCCTTAGCGCCCTTTGCGCGAAAATCGCCAGGCGCGTCGCCCTGCCTGTTCGTACGGCAAAAGCGAGTAACTTACAGCAAGACCAATTCCAGATGTGAACCGGTCCAGGTACCCCGGGGCGGGAAACTTACTTGCCGGACGGTTTATCCTTGTCCTCGCTGGTGGGCACGTCGGTGCTGGGGGCGGGGGCGCCGCCGCCGGAGGGGCCGGTGGGCCAGGGGAGGCGTTTGCCGGTTTCCATCAGCGTTTTGAGGGAGGAGAGGATGACGGGCCAGCCGCCGGCCGCTTCGGCAAAGGTCTCATTCTCGGCTTTGTAGCCGGTGTGGGAGATGGACAGGGCGCACATGTCTTTGCCGATCGGCTTGACTGTGTAGCTGACGGTCGTCTCGGGGTCGGTAGTGCCGTCGAACTTGAAGGTGTGGACCAGGATGGCGTCCGCCGTGCCGGCCGCGTCGGGCTCCTGCCACTTGACGACTTTGCCCGTGATAGCCTCCACGCCGCTCATGCCGTAGGCAATTTTGCCGCCCACTTTACCGTCAAGCGTCAGCAGGGGCATCATGTAATACTGGTCAACAATGTCCTTGGTAACCAGGGCTTTCCACACATCCGGCGCGGGTTTGCCGATAAAGATGGTGGTGTGGATCTCCGGCCCGGGCGGCGGCTTGGGCGCCTTTTGCTTGCCTTTACCGTCCAGCGGCGTGGCCATGGCGGCGCCGGGGGGCGGCGGTCCTTTCTTGTCCTGGGCTGCGGCGGGGGCGGCGCCCAGTACGGGCACCAGAATGATGGCCAGGGCCATCGCAACGAAGGAATGCCGGATCTCGCGCTTCATATATACAGGGTAGCTTCCCTCAATTTGCGGGGATGTAAACTGGATTTCGCCGGGGGAAGGTGGAGGGGTGAAGGAGTTGGCGACAAAAGGCAGCTTAACCACGAATCTCACGAATGGAGAGAGAGAGGGGAGACGGCATACCTGTTGCGGCAGGCCACACGCTGTGCCTGCGATGGAACGAACGAGCGGGGAAAGTTTGTGAATCCAGGCGCAGTTTAGAGCAGGGCCCGCGTAAGTTCCCCCGTTGCGTTCGTTGCGCTTTTGCTTCTGCCCGTTGCGACCGTTGCGTGAAAATCTGCTCCACGGATCGCTTCACTCTATTACTGGGGCGAGGTCCTTAACGGATTTTCACGCAACGGTCGCAACGGGCAGAAGCAGAAGCGCAACGTACGCAACGGGGGAAAAGACATGATGATCCAGGAAGGCGTACTCGCCGGTTTTAGACACTCTACCTGGTCCTCAACCTGACGGATATCACCTGTATTGAGCCCACTCTTGGGCCCGTTCGCACAGTTATTTGGCCTTACATTCACGCGCGCACTTATGAGAATCAATCTCAATATTCAACAGATTGAATTGTGAATTCGTTGTTTTCTACTCTGGCTACGTGTACCATTCCGCCTCTTGCCGACGTATTCCTGCAACGGCATCGGCGCCCGCCGCTTCACCGCCCTTTGGCCGGCTTCCTCCTTCCCTTCTCCTCCCCCTGCCCATGCATTCCACTTCCCCGCCTCCCTCCGCAACGCCGCGCCTGTGGCATGTGGGCACGCTGACTTACACGGCGGGCGGGCTGGCGGCGCTGTTTGTGTGGCTGTTGCTGGGGGACTTTGCGTGGGCCATGCGCGAGCGCTCGGTTACCCCCATGGCGCAGTGGTACCTGGGTACGCTGCTGAGCGGATTGCCCAGTGCCAACCTGGTGTTTCTGCTCCTCATGAGCAGTTTTCCCGCCGCGCTGGGGCTCATCCTGGTGCCCATCATCAGCGTCATGTCCGACCGCCACCGGGGGCCGCGCGGCCGGCGCATTCCGTTTCTGCTCATCACCACGCCCCTCTCCGCGCTGGGCATGATTTTCCTGGGCCTGACGCCGTGGATCTCCAGCACGGTGCATGCCGCGGTGCCGGGGCTGAGCGAGGTGGGCATCTCCATCTTTTGCTTTGCCGTGGCCTGGGCGGTGTTTGAGTTTGCGGCCATTGCCAGCGGAGCGGTGTTTGGCGGGCTGCTGAACGACGTGGTGCCGCCGGAGTTGCTCGGCCGCTTTCACGGCATGTTCCGCATGGTCAGCCTTATTGACGGGATGATTGTGGGCTGGTGGATTATGGGGCTTATCCCCACCCACTACGCCCTGCTGTTCATCTCCATAGGCACTTTTTACGGCTCGGCGTTTTTCCTCACGTGCCTTAACATTAAGGAGGGCACCTACCCGGAGCCGCCGCCCATCGATCCCAACCGCAAGGGCTTTTGGGCGCAGGCGCAGGAGTACGGGAAGCTGTGCTTCAGCAACCGTTACTACCTCACCATCTTCTTTATGCTGCTGTTTAACGGGCTGACGGCCGGGCCCGTTAACCTGCTGGCCAACAACTACCGCCAAAGCGTGGGCATGAGCATGGAGGATTTCGGCAAGATCCAGACGATGTGCTACGCCATCTCCTTCTGCCTGGGCCTGCCGCTGGGCTGGCTGGCGGATCTCATTCACCCGCTGCGCCTTACGATGATTACGGTGGCGCTGTACGGCCTCTCCTGCATATGGGGCGCCATGTACGCCACCACGCACGATACCTTTTGGGTGGCCATCTTTGTACACAACGTCATCAGCGGGTGCATCTTTACCAGCGCGGCCAGCCTGGGGCAGCGGCTGTTTCCGCGCAGCAGCTATGCGCAGTTTGCGTCGGCGGCGGGCATCCTCGGCTCCCTGGTGGGCATTGTGTTTCCGCTGATGCTGGGGGCGATGGTGGACATGTCGGGCTGGGGCTATCCCATCCTCAGCAGCACCGCCGGCAAAGGCGGCATGAGCGGCATGCTGCACGACTTCCCCGGCCGGCACTTTGAGTACACCTTCGCCGTCGGCGCCTTCATGTGCGTCATGGCGCTCGGCATGGGATTCTTCGTCCACCGCCGCTTTATGGCGCTGGGCGGGCCGAAGGGCTACGTGGCGCCGGAGTAAGGAGGGGAGGGGATGGTTGAACCACGGAGCACACGAAGCACACGGAATCTACGGAGGGGACGACAATAGAAGGTGGGGCAGCTGCTTCCTCCGAAACTTGGTGTCCTGGTGACTTGGTGGTTAATTTGCTTCGCGACTCACTCTATGTCCTAAAAAATTTTAACCACCAAGTCACCAGGACACC
Organism: Verrucomicrobia bacterium LW23; assembly: GCA_003054695.1. Classification (GTDB taxonomy): domain Bacteria; phylum Verrucomicrobiota; class Verrucomicrobiia; order Methylacidiphilales; family UBA1321; genus LW23. The sequence goes on along the minus strand of QAZA01000045.1, from coordinate 562,400 downwards.
AAGTTTAAGAAAGGGAAGCGCTCGCAGTATCCAAACCACTTCCCTTTCGTCCCCTCCGTAAATTCCGTGTGCTTCGTGTGCTCCGTGGTTAAACAATCCCCATCCCCCTTCCGCACCGATTTTCATCGCATGCGCGCGCGCCGCTGGTAGGCTTGTGGGATGACAATCCGTCGCGTTGCAGCCTTGCTGTGGATGCTGATGCTGCTTGCCACAGCCAGCCCCGCCCGGGCGGAGCTTGGCAGCAAGGTAGACTACAGCCTGCCCGAACTTGTCAGCGAAAGCACGGGTATTGTGCTGTGCGTGGCGGAGGTGGACGGGAGGAAGGAGCCGCGGCTGCGCGTGCTGGAGACGTGGAAAAACAGCGCATCGCCCGGCGCGCCCCTGTTTGCCTCCGGGTTTGTGGAGGAGCCCCACGTCATGTGGCTCGCCAAAAGGAGCAACCGGGCGCCGAAGGAAGGCCAGCGCTATGTCGTCTACTGCTTTACCACAGGTCAACGCTACTTCGTGGTTCCCGAGAATTTCGACAAGACCTATACCTGTCTTCACCCCCACTACGGCCGCCTCAGTCTTTGGCCCAACCAGTACCGCAACAAAGTGCGCAGCCTGGCTATCGGCCCCATGCCCGTCGCTTCCTACGGCGTGCGGACGCTCACATTGTATGCCGCCGGCGCGCTGGCCGGGGCGGCCGCGCCCGTGCTGCTACTGCTTGCGGCGCTGCGGTTTGGGTGGCTGAAGGGGTGGGTGGACGCCTGGCCGGCGACGCGCGCGGCGGAACGTTCCCGCTCGGGGATCGTTCTCCCGCGTTGACTCGCCCCCCTGCCGCGCGTTATAGTAGAGGGTACTGTGGATAATTCGAAAATACTTGTATCCAGGGAAGGCGCCCAGGCTTTCATCCACGTCATCGGGCGCGGATCCTTCCAGAACGCAAGCTCTGTCAAAACATTCTGCCAGAAGCTCGTCGCCGACGGCGTGTACCAGTGGACCGTCGACATGGAGGAGTGCACCTACCTCGACAGCACCTTTCTCGGCACCCTGGCCGGCCTTGGCACCAAAGTGCGCGAGCACCAGGGCAAAGTCAAAATTGTGAAGGTAACGCCCCGCAACATGGAGCTCTTCCAGAACCTCGGCCTGGACCGCATCCTCTCCATCAACGCCCCCGCCCCGGAGGAGCCCGTGAAGATGGAAGAACTGCCCGCCGGCGCCCCCACCAAGCGGGAGAGCGGCCTGAACATGCTGGAAGCCCACAACAATCTCATCAACCTCGACCCACGCAACCTGCCCAAGTTCAAGGACGTGGTGGCCTACCTCAAAGAAGACCTCGGCGTGCCCGGGGACGATTAAGCGCAGTTTGCGCGGTGGAGGGGGAGTAGTTAACCGCGAATCACACAGGTTACGCGGATGGGGACGCAGCAAGTTTCCCTTCGCTCCCTCCCCTTCCGTGTAATCGGTGTTTAAGTATTCTCCTCCGCCACCGCCCTGCCCGCCCGCCGGCGGCTGGCCGGCGCGGTATTTTGCCTGGCGTTCCTGTTAGTCACGCGTGGCGTTGCGCAGGTCGCCAACCTGGTTGCGGTTGCGGGCGCTGCGCAGCAATCTTCGGATATCGCGCTTGCGTCTTTTGCCTTTCATAACTATCATTTTAGGGCGATGCGAATGCGATTGTCGCTATTCGGTAAGATATGGGATAACCCTGAAGCTTAGGCCGGGCAACAGCATCTCCACATCCTGCGGCATTGGCGGCGGGTAGAATGCTTTTGCTTACGTTTCCGCGCAACTGTCGGCTTACATGTGGGTTAGTACTGCATCGGGCCTCGATCGCGCGGGGTGGCAACGTCGCGAGCGCTCGCTCTCGCGCGTCGCGCACGCACGCACGCTTGCGCGCCTCTTTCAGCAGCACCTTCCTTCCTCTCCTCTCTCGCATCCCTTCCCCTTTCCTTCCGCCATATGCTTCAGCTTGAAAAAGTGAGCGTTGAGCTCCACACGGGCGACGAGCCGCAACGCCTGCTCAACCAGGTTTCGCTCAACTTTCAGCGGGGCACGCTCGGCGCGGTTATCGGGCCGTCCGGCTGCGGCAAAAGCACGCTGCTTAAGCTGATTGCCGGCCTGCATCACCCCAGCGAAGGCGAGATTATCTGGGACGGCCGCAATGTGATGACCGAGGGCGATATCGAGCCGAGCGAGCTGGGCTACGTGCCGCAGTTTAACATTGCGCATGAGACACTTACGGTGCGCGAGAGCCTGGAATTCATGCTCAGCCTGCGCAGCCGCCTGCGCCGCCGGGCGGAGCGCGACGAACGCCTGGGCCATATTATTCAGCGCACCGGCCTGGCCCACCTGGTCGATCGCCCCAGCAAAGTGCTCAGCGGCGGTGAGCGCCGCCGCCTGGCCCTGGCCCTGGAGATGACGAGCAACCCCGCCCTGCTGCTGTGCGACGAGGTGACGAGCGGTCTGGACCCCAAGAGCGAGACCGACATTACGCGCCTGATGCGCGATATCTCCCGCGACGGCGACCGCCTGGTGCTTAATATTACCCACAGCCTCAAGCACATCGATCAGTACGACACCATTACGGTGCTCAAACGCGGCCGCCTGGTCTTTCACGGCGCGCCGGACCACATGCTCGGCTACTTCAACATCGAGCATCCCGAAGCCGCGTACGACCGCCTGGAGGAGCAGGAAGCCGAAGCCTGGGAGGCGCAGTGGCTGGAAAGCCGCTTTGCCACCGCGCCCGACATCGCCACGCCGGAGGGCTGGAACACGTTGTGGGAGAGCAACTCCACCCCCTTTGTCGGCGAGGTGCAGGACATGCCGCCCGAGCCCGAGCCGCCCTTCTCCACCGGGATGTCGCCTGGCGGCCGTTTTGCCGCGAGCAGTGGCAACGGCGACAGCCCCCTCTCCACCGCGCTCTCCCGCAAACTGGCCGGCCGCAGCACGCCGCCCATGCTCACCTCCAGCGCCCCGCCCACGCGCCCGGCGCCCGCCTCGGCCTACGCAGCCGCTGTGGCGGAGCCCGCCGAGGAGATGGAGGCCGCGCTGGCCGCCCAGGAGACGCCCGAGGAGCGCGCCGCCGTGGAGGAGGAGATTGCTTCCCAGCAGCAGGAGCGTCAATCCCGCCCCAGCCCGCTGCCGGGCGCGATCTCGCAGTTTATCACGCTTACGCGCCGCCGCTGGCTGCTGTTTTTGCGCGACTCCGAGCAAATGAGTCTGCAGGGCGTGCTGCTGATCCTGTTCCCCTGCCTGGTGGCGCTGTTTGCGCTGGACGGCCTGACGAACATGAAAAACATCTCCATGCAGAGCGAGATTAACCTGCTGCAGCAAATCAAGGAGAACAGCGAGTACGCGGCGCACACCATCAAGGTTGGCAGCCTCGTCTCGGGCCTGGTGATGTTTCAGGTCATCCTGCTGACGTTGATGGGCAGCAATAATTCTGCACGCGAGGTGGTGTCCGAGCGGCTTATTCTGGAGAAGGAAAAGCTGGCTGGCCTGCGCACGTCGTCCTACCTGGCCAGTAAGGTGTTCTTTCTGGTGGTGCTGGTGTGGGTGCAGTCGGCGGTGATGACCATCTTTGTGAAGTTTATATGTCGATTTCCCGGCGACCTGCTCGACCAGCTCACCATGCTGCTGCTCGTCAACGGCGCGATGACCGCCGTGTGCCTGGCCATCTCCGCGTGGTCGCGGACGACCGAGCAGGCCTCGCTCCTTTCCGTCTACCTGGTCGGCTTCCAGCTGCCGCTCTCCGGCGCCGTACTGGCGTTGCCGGAGGGCTTCCGCATCTTTACGCAGCCGTTTATCGCCAGCTTCTGGAGCTGGGCGGGCATGCTCGTTACCATGAAAGACACCCGCTATTACGATGCCGTGAAGCAGGTGACGACGACCGATCTCTCCAGCCTCACGCTGTTTATCTGCGGATGGGTGCTGGTTTCCCACGTCCTTATTTCGCTCGTCATCGCTTTTTTAGGATGCAACCGCAACCAATGGGCCGATTAGGTGTTGAAGTGGTATTGGGGACTTCATCCGCCAACCGCCACGCCGCCACCTTGGTTGGCCGCAATTAACAGGTAAACTATAAAAGATATTTAACTGCTTCGCCCTGACGGCAACTCTGCAAGGGACAACGCGACATCAGTGTGGTAAGGTTATGTGGGTATTTCTCGCAACCGCACCGAAACGCAAGGCCCCACGCCACTGGCCCGCCCTGGACAAAGCTCTCCACCGCCACCGCAAATCGCTTAACCAGAACGCCTTGCGCGAGAACCACCGCCATGCCTGTCCAACCCGCCAGCCCGCCTACCCCCGCCACCACGCCTTCGTCGCCTGGTCCCCTACCTGCGAAACGCCACTCCATGAAACGACGCGGTCAATCCGGCTCCCGTACCATTACCATAGCGCTGCTTTTCCTGCTCATCAGCGGCAGCGTTGCGGGCGCCTACTATATTTATAACTTTGGCTCAGATCCCTTCCGCACACTGCCCGTGCTGGAGATCAAGGCGCTGTACGACAGCCCGACAAGCCTTACCGGCAATATCTACAAGATTGAAGGCACTATCGACACGCAGCTGCGCAACGAGCCCGGCCACGGCCGCCTCTTCTCCATCGAATCGCGCGACGGAAGCAACGTGGAGCTGATCCCCGTGCTCGTCCCCTCCTCCCTCAGCCGCGTGCAGATCTTCAAGGGCCAGAAGTACCTCTTCAAAATCAAGGTGGAAGAAGGCGGCGTGCTGCGTGTGTTGGAGATGACCAAGGCGTAAGGCTCTCTGGCCTGCCCTGTCCGCTCCTCCTTGCACCCGGGCGCACGCCCGCGCCTTGCCCGCCGCTTCGCTCTCCCGACACTCTCCGCCACGCCTAAACGCCCCTACGCCCCAACGCCTCCCCATCGTCGCGGCTTGCGCCGCAACATCCTCCGCCGCCCCTTACCCTCCCCTTGCCACATGAGACGCCCCACCCTGCTATTGCCCTGCCGGCGCTTTATCCCCACCGCAACGTTCCGGCTTATTGCCGCGCTGGCCGTCGGCGCCGTGGTCGCCCAGCCTATGATTCCCCTGCTGCACGCGCAGGATGAAGGGGGCGGTGGGCGGCGCTCCCGCGGCGGTGGCGGCAGCTGGGATCGTGGCGGCGGCGGCAGCTTTGATCCGAGCGGCGGCGGCCGCGGGCGTCGCGGCGGCGGAGATCAAAACAATAATAATAACAACAACGGGGGTGGGGATAACTCCGATAACGGCGGCGGTAGCTCCAGCAACAACGGCGGCGGACAAACCCCGGGCGGCGGCACCACCCCCGCCGGTGGAGGCGCGGCCGCACCCGGCGCGGCAACCACGCCCGGCGCCACCGTCACCCCCGGCACCCTGGGCGGCCTGCCGATGGAAAACCTCATCGGCGCCGGCAGCACCATGATGCCCCAGATCGATCCCGCCAAGGGCATCGTCTCCTGGAACGGCACCACCTGGAATGTATCGGACAACCGCCTCTTTCGCGCCCGCTTTGAGAAGTACCTCAACGCCAGCGAAGAAAGCATGGCCGACGACGCCGCGTACCAGAAGCTCATCGAGCAGATCATGCAGATTCTGCACCCCAGCAACGTCAACGGCGCCAGTGTGGACCGCGCGTCCGCACTGCTCATCCGCGCCGCCACCTACCAGCAGGACTCGCGCCTGAGCGAGAACCTGGCCGATGCCATCTACTCCGCCCTGCTTGCCAAAAAGGAGCAGGACCGCGTGGACAACGCCATTAAGGAGCTGCAAAAGGAGCGCGAAAGCCTCGAATGGGGCCTGCAGCTCACCATGGATGACAACCCCCTGCAGACCGGCCAGGGCGGCAACTCGGTTACCGCGCCTTCCGTCACGCCCAACATTACCACCGGTAACAATAACTCCAGCCGCAACAGCGGCGGCGGCGGACAGGGCGGCGCCAACACGCGGCAAATGCAGCAGCAAAAGAATAACGAGGAAGCGCGCTACACCAAAATGACGCCCTACGCCAAGCGCCTGGCCGAGACCGAAGCGCGTATCAAGATTAACCAGAGCAAGACGGATATTACCGAGCTGCAGGCCAAAATTCAGTACCAGGCCCTTGTGCTGCAATTCTTTATGCAACGCCGCTTTCAGCACGTGCTGATGGCCGGCCGGTTTTACCGCGTGCTGTTTGACGATGGCAACAGCCGCATGAACGTCAACCGCGACGCGCAGAAGATCCTGACCATGAACTCCGGCCTGCCGGTAACCATGGTGCTGCTGGAGACGATGGCCTCCCAGGCTATCTCCGACGTGCGCGAAGGTGTGGAAGCCTACCAGTTCCTGCTAAGCAAGGGCGAGCTTGCCAGCGCCACCGAGCGCCTGCAGGAGACCTTTGTGCTGGGCGAGTACGTCTCCTACATCCGCAAACTGCCCCGCGATGCCAAGCGCCGCGCGCTGGAGTACTCGCAAAAAGGCAACCAGCTGCTCTCCGCGCTGGACGTGAAGGACTATGGCCGCGCCGAGACGCTGCTGAAGGAAATCGAGGCCATTGCCAAGGACTTCGACAGCTCCAAGGCGATGACGGTTATCGAGACCGCCAAGAAAGTCAGCGCCATGCACCTGGCCAAAGCCAAAAACGCGGCGATGACCGGCGACGGCGTGACGATGGAAGCCGAGCTGAAAGCCGCCACGGAAATCTGGCCGCGCAACCCGCAGCTGGAGGAAGTGGCCAGCGGCATCTTCAAGAAGGGCGACGTCGTCAACCAGGCTACCATCGACTTTGAACGCCTGCTGGCGCAGAAGAACTACCGGCAGATCTACGAAGACCGCATGCGCTTCATCGCCGCCATGGCCGCCTACCCGGACAAAGCCAAGGAGCTGAAGAAAGTGCTGGAAGACATGACCATCATCGAGATGAGCCTGGTGCGCGCCGAGGAGCTTGCCAAGCGCAACGAGTACGCCGGCGCCTGGGAAAGCGTGGAACTGGCCGCCGAAAAGTACCCCGACGACCTGAAGCTGGCCCAGGTGCGCGCCGACTACACCACCCGCGCCGCCGAGTTCGTCAACTGCATCCGCCGCGCCAAGGACCTGGAGAAAAAGAAACAGCTGGGCAGCAGCCTCACCTGGTACCTCCGCGCCAAACGCCTCTGCCCCACCAGCGAGTTCGCCAAAGAAGGCATCGACCGCGTGACCGTAACGCTGATGCCCGACGAGGCGTAACGCCGGGAGGAGTCCGGGGAGTTTTAACCACGGATTACACAGATTACACGGAAGGGGACGGGAGCCGATTGCGGTACCGTCCCTTTGCCATGCCTGGAGCAAGGGATAAACACTCTCTATACCCTTCTGGTACCCTATAACACCCCAATCTTCGCACCTGACGCGTTGAAAAAAGCCCGGCGCCCGCGTTGCTCCTCAGTCGAATATTGACTTCTTCTCCTTTGCGAATTGGTCTTAAGGGGTGGTTAGAATTCCTTCCCATACATCCTGAAGCAGGAGCTGCACAAAGGGAGATTAACCACCAAGACACAAAGGCACCAAGGTTCGGATTGCGGGAGGTCCTGCATACTCCCCGTTTCCATCTCCCTGTCCGTGTAATCCGTGCAATCCGTGGATAAATAATCCCCTCCAGTCCCCCTCCCCGGTCAGATTCTGACACACCTGCGGTCAGCATATGCACTTTGCGGATGGCTGCTTTTGCCATAAATTGTGCGTATGAGTTTCCGTCGCCCTTGCCGTCTTCCTTCCTCCTCTGCCAACGCCGGGCGCCTTGCGGGTTTTGCCGCAATCGCTTTGCTCTCAGGCATTTCCATCGCGGGCGCTGAGCCTGCTCCTGCGCCTGCGGCCTCTTCCCCCGCCGCTCCCGCGGAACTCCGCAAGGATACCAGATTCCTTACCGGCTTTGAGGCGGAGGCCGATCTGGCGAACCTCAAGCCCAACGGCGCGACCGCCGAGCCCGTTACCGAAGGCGCCAGCGAGGGCTCCAAGGCGCTGCGTATCACCCTCAAACCCGGCGAGGCCTGGCCCTCCGTCTTCTTTAACCAGGTGCCGGCGGCCGATTTCCGTGGCTATGGCGGCCTTATTTTTGATGTCTACAACCCCAACGTCGATACCGTCGCGTTCGGCGTGCGCATCGACAGCTCCGAGAAGGCGGACGGCAACGGCAACCACTCGCGCTCCGGCAAAGGCTCCATCGACGGCAGGCAGCGCGTCACCTTTGTTATGCCGTTCGGCGTCGACCCCGCCTCCCTGGGCATGAAGGGCCTGCCCGGCTTTGGCGAGTACCGCAACCTCGGCTCCACCGGCACCGGGCCGTTTGACTGGGGCCACATCGTCAAGTGGCAGATCTTCATGGGCCGCCAGCACGCCGACCAGGTGCTTATCGTCGATAACGTGCGCCTCATTCCCGGCCGCTCGCAGGATTTCTCCAACATCGTCGACAAGTACGGGCAGTACTCCCGCGAGGACTGGCCCGGCAAAATCACCAGCGACGCCGACTTTGCCGCGCAGTTAAAGAAGGAAGACGCGGACCTGGCGGCGCATCCCGCTGTGCCGCAACGCAATAAGTTTGGCGGCTGGGCCAACGGCCCGCAGCTGGAGGCCACCGGCTACTTCCGCCTGGCCAAGTACCAGGACAAGTGGAGCTTTGTCGACCCCGAAGGCCGGCTGTTCCTCTCCTTTGGCCCCACGTGCGTCGGCATGGGCGAGTCGACCATCCTCAAGGGCCGCGAGTACATGTTCTCCGCCACGCCGGCCACCGATCCGACCCTCGCCAAATACGCCGGCAAGGATGGCAAAACGATCTCCTTTCAGCTGCCCAATCTGGAGCGCAAGTACGGGGCGGATTTCAAAAACCTGTGGTACTCAAGGGCTTATACGCGCATGATCTCATGGGGCTTCAACACCGTGGGCGGCTTCTCCAGCTGGGAGACGTTTAACAACGGCAAGGTGCCTTACACCGCCACCGTGTGGGTAACCGGCAAGCACGCCCGCATCTCCACCGGCGCCGAGCAGGTCCGCGCCATGCACGATCCCTACGACCCGGTGTTTGCAACCGACACGGCCAACGCCATCAACGCGCAGGCCTCGCGCATTAAGGATGACCCGTACTTTCTGGGCTATTTTGTGGGTAACGAGGAGCACCTGGGCTACTGGCGCGGCGGCCCCAAATCGCACTACACACTGGTGCTGACGGCGCTGAAAAGCCCCGCCGACAAATCCCCCGCCAAGCGCGCCTTTATTGAGCTGCTGAAGAAGAAGCACGGCGACATTGCCAAGCTCAACACCGCCTGGGGCACCACCTTTGCCGACTGGAACGCGATGAACGCGCCCGTCAACCCGCAGGAGCCCTACTCCGACGGCCTGAAGGCGGATCTCTCCATGCTGCTGACCGACTTTGCGGACAAGTACTTCGGCACCGTCGCGGCGGCCATCCGCGCGGCCAATCCGAAGCACCTGTACCTGGGCTGCCGCTTTGCGGGCTTCTCGCCGGAGATTCTGGACGGCGCGGCGAAGCACAGCGATGCGTTCTCGTTCAACATCTACCGCCTGCGCGTTAACGCCAAGGACCTTGATTTTCTGGACAAGTACGACAAACCCGTCGTCATCGGCGAGTTCCACTTTGCCGCCACCGACCGCGGCGTGTTCGACACCGGCCTGGTGGGCGTGGCCGACCAGGCGGGCCGCGGCCGCGCCTATCAGGATTACCTGCGCAGCGTGCTGGCCCTGCGCAACTTTGTAGGCGCGCACTGGTTTCAGCTGTGGGATCAGTCCATCACCGGCCGCGGCATGGACGGCGAGAACGGCAACGTCGGCTTCCTGAGCATTACGGATACCCCCTACACGGAGCTCATCGCCGCCGCGCGGCAGATCCACGGCGAGATGTACGAGGTACGCTACGGCAAGCATGCGGCCCGTTCGCAAGCGCCCCCCGACAAGGCTGCGGAAAAGAAGTAAGCCAGCCAACCCTTGCGGGAGGAACTGACTTTTCGGCCCGTCCTCCCCATGTCACGCGGTTAGGTCTCCGAGAACGGCGGAGCCGTGACGTTCGCAAAAGGGCGTTGCCCCCGGCGTCGCGCTCCGAGAACGGCGGAGCCGTTCCATACCATAGCCCTGGCTTGGCCGGAGCATTCTTGTGCGAAGACTACCCCGGGTAGGCAGGAATCACTGCCCGCACGCACAGCCCGGCAACGCAAAACCGCCGGCGCTGCGCTTGTGCACAGCGGCCGGCGGCGGCTTGATAACCTGCTGACAAATCCGGCGCCGCTCAGCCCGCGCGAGGCGTGGCTGAGCGTTGCAGTTGCAGGCTGTCACCAGCTGCTGCAAGCAGCTTGGGCGGATCGACTTACAGCAGGGACTTGGCAGTCGCCAGCACGTTGTCGACGGTGAAGCCGAACTCTTCGGCCACCTTCTCGTACGGGGCGGACATGCCGAAGGTGCTCATGGTCACCGTCTTGCCGGCAAAGCCGGTGTAGCGCTCCCAGCCGAAGGTGATGCCGGCTTCCACGGCCACGCGCTTGGTGACGGCGGCGGGCAGGACGCTCTCCTTGTACTCGGCGGTTTGTGCCTCGTAAATGTCCCAGCTGGGCAGGGCCACGACGCGGACGGCTTTGCCTTCTTCGGCCAGCTTCTCGGCGGCGCCGAGGGCCAGGTGCACTTCGGAGCCCGTGCCGATGAGGATCAACTCCGGCGTGGTGCCGGGCTTGCTGTCCCACAGGACGTAGCCGCCCTTCAGGAGGTTTTCGGCGCCGGCCACCTTGGTGCGGTCAAAGGTGGGGATGTTCTGGCGGGTAAGGGCCAGGACGGTCGGGCCCGTCTTGTGGTTAAGCGCGGCCACCCAGGCGTAGGCGCTCTCATTGGCGTCGCTGGGGCGGATGACCATGACGTTGGGGATGGCGCGCAGCGTCGCCAGGTGCTCTACGGGCTCGTGCGTCGGGCCGTCTTCGCCGACGAAGATGGAATCGTGCGTAAAGACGTAGATGCCGGGGATGGAGCTGAGCGCGCCGAGGCGGATCGGGGGGCGCATGTAGTCCGTAAACACAAAGAACGTGCTGCCGAAGCCGATGAGGCCGCCGTAGTAGCCGATGCCCGCGACGACGGTGCCCATCGCGTGCTCGCGGATACCGAAGTGCAGGTTGCGGCCGGCGTACTCGCCCTTGAGGAAGGAGCCGTACTCCTTGATCCACGTTTTGGTGCTGGGCGCCAGGTCGGCGCTGCCGCCGATCAGGAAGGGCACTTCCGCAAACACGGCCTTCAGCACGTCGCCGCCGCTGTTGCGGGTGGCGGCTGCCTTGCCGGCGGGGAAGGTGGGGAGCTTGCGGGCCAGGTCGGCGGGGATCTCGAGCTTCAGGAACTTGTCCCACAGCGCGGCCTTCTCGGGGTACTTGGCGCTGTATTCGGCAAACGTGGCGTTCCAGGCGGCTTCCTTCGCGGCCCACTCCTTGCGCTTCTCGGCAAAGAATTCGGTGACGCGGGCGGGGATGAGAAAGTCGGCGTCTTCCGGCCAGCCGAGGTTCTTTTTGGTGGCGGCCACTTCGGCGGGGCCAAAGGCGTCGGAGTGCGCTTTGGGTTGGCCCTGCAGCTTGGGGCTGCCCTGGCCGATGACGGTGCGGCCGATGATGATGGTGGGCTTGCCCTTAATGGACTTCGCCTCGGTCAGCGCGGTTTCAATCGCCTTGTGGTCGTGGCCGTCCGGCAGGTCGATAACGTGCCAGTTGTAGCCCTGAAAGCGGGCGGGCACATTGTCGCTGTAGGAGAGGGACGTCTTGCCTTCGATGGAAACTTCGTTGTCGTCGTAGAACCACACCAGGTTGTCCAGGCCCAGGTGGCCGGCCAGGGAGGCGGCCTCGTGGCTGATGCCCTCCTGCAGGTCGCCGTCGGAGACGATGGCGTACACCTTGTTGTCGACGAGCGTGAAGTCCGGCGTGTTAAAGGTGGCCGCGTAGTACTTGCTGGCAATGGCCAGGCCGACGGAGTTACCGGTGCCCTGACCCAGCGGGCCGGTGGTCACTTCCACACCCAGCGTCTCGTGGCTCTCCGGGTGGCCGGGGGTGCCGCTGTGCGCCTGGCGGAAATTTTTGATCTTGTCCAGCGTCACCGACTCAAAGCCGGCCAGGTGCAGCCAGGAGTAGATGAGCATGGAGCCGTGCCCAGCGCTCAGCACAAAGCGATCGCGAGCGTGCCACTTGGGGTTGGCCGGGTTGATGTCGAGGAACTTCGTCCAGAGGACAAAGGAAAAATCGGCGCAGCCCATGGGAAGGCCGCAGTGCCCGGATTTGGCTTTCTCGACCGCATCAATGGTGAGTGTCTTGATGGTGTTGACGACGAGGCGGTCGATAGATTCGGTGGCAAAGGAAGCGGGTTCGCTCATAAACGGGGGATCGGGTGTGAGGAAAAGACGGTTTATAGTGTGAAAGCGCCGGGTGTGTCCAGCGCGATTGCCTCAACCATGGCGCGCCGTGTATGTCTTGTCACGCCAGTGTTGACACCTTAAAGGGAAGGAACGGGAGGCCAGTATTGCTTATAAGAGCTAGATGTAAAGGCATTTGTGAGAAGCGCAAGAGCATGGCATTTATGCTAATACATGTAACTTATTGCGGCTGAGGCGCTGCGAGCTGAGGCAAGGCAGTGGATGCGCGAAGCATGAAATCTTTTGGCCGCGCCATATGAATAGAATTCATGATTAATTGCGCAGGCATGCACGCATTCCATAGCGTGCGAGCACATCACAGGCGATGTTGACCTGAGTGAAACGCCTTCTCGCCTGGGCCTGCCCCATCCGTGCGTCGGGCTGAGGACTGCAATGAACGCTCGGAATCTCAGCACACGTTGTTGCATCCGCACAGCCGCGTTAAGCCGAAATCAATTGCAAAGCGGCGACAACGTTCATATGTCGTCGCGGTGCCACTACATCATGTGTAGTGGAAATTTCTACATTAGAAATAAACTTCAAGAAAATGCGTGGAGCGCGGGCTGAAGATGTCTATGATAGCAAACACAACACGCGGATCACCAATGGCTCACCCGCCCAAACCAGATCCCCATCCCGACACCAGCACGCCTGCCGCGCCGGCATCCGGTCGCGCCGGCACTCGCGGCTATGCCGGCAACCTGGTGGCCGTCGTCATCGCGCTGCTACTGATGTATCCGCTAAGCTACGGCCCGATGATGCGCGTGGCGGGGCTGCCGATGATACACGCGGGCAAACCCAGTCTCGGATCCTTCAGCGCTCTCGCCCCGGGGCTGACCCCATGGGAGCGCTTTCAGGTGGCCGTCTACAAGATCTACCAGCCCCTGGAGGAGGCCGCCATGTTGGGAAAGCCGCTGGGCACCGCGCGCCTGCTCGTCCGCTACGGCGAGCTTTGGGGCGCCGAGGAGAGCCATTACAGATTGTCCCGGTAGGCCGCGGAAAGGACGCGCGGCTTGCTAACGTACGGATTTCGCGTTACGCTTCGCCTTTCCCGTCTCCATCCCCAACGCTCACCTCGGCACCTTCGGCACCATGACATTCGCGGACGCATTCTCGGCATCTCTCCACAGCGGGCACTATAGCGCGGGCGGGCTGTATCGCAGCCCGCTGATGCAGCGTTTTGCCCGGATGCTGGAGCCGAAATCCCCGCGCGAGCTGGAGGCGATGGCGCGGGAGGCGCAAGTCGTAACGCGGCAGCACTTTGGGCGTACGATGCGGCTGTTTGCACCGCTCTATCTCTCCAACGAGTGCATTAACGTGTGCAAGTACTGCGGCTTCTCGCGCGACAATCCGATCCTGCGCGTCACGCTCGCGCTCGATCAGGTGGAGGCCGAGGCGCGGCACCTGGCGGCGCAGGGCTTCCGCAACATCCTGCTCGTCGCCGGGGAGCACCCCAAATTTGTCTCTCGCAACTACCTGGCGGACTGTGTGGCGCGACTGCGTCCGTTCATCCCAGGCATCTCCCTGGAGGTGGCGCCGATGGAGACCGAGGACTACCTCCCCATGGTGGAGGCCGGCGCGGAAGGCCTCGTCGTGTATCAGGAGACCTACCAGCCCGAGCCCTACGCGGAGCTGCACGTCGCCGGGCCCAAGCGGGATTTTCTGTGGCGCATGGCCTGCCCGGAGCGCGCGTACGCCGCCGGGTTCCGCCGCCTGGGCATCGGCGCGCTGTTTGGCCTGGCCCCGTGGCGCGACGAAGCGATGGCCGTGGCGGCGCACACGGAGTGGCTGCTGAAGCACTGTTGGAAGGCGCAGGTCACCATCTCCCTGCCCCGCATGCGCCCCGCCGCGGGGGAGTTTGAGCCCCGTTACCTGTTGCCTGACAAGGAGATGGTGCAGCTCATTGCCGCCCTGCGCATCTGCTTTCCCCAGGCCGGCCTCGTCCTCTCCACGCGCGAGCCCGCGCCGCTGCGCGACGGCCTGATGCCCCTGGGCATTACCCTGATGAGCGCCGGCAGCCACACCGAGCCGGGAGGCTACACAGGCGCCGGCAAGGACGCCCTGCACCGCACCCAAAAAGGCCGGCACATCGCCCTTACCGAAGAGGAAACCCGCGACGGCGCCCCCGAGCTGAGCGCCACCGAGCAGTTCCACATCTCCGACGACCGCACCCCCGCCGAAATCGCCCGCAAACTCCGCACCCTGGGCCTGGAGCCCGTGTGGAAAGACTGGGACGCCGGCATCCTCTGCGAGGCGGAAGCGGCCGAGGCCGCCGCTTAGCGCCGTACGCAATGGGGGAAATCATAAGCAGGCCTTGCTCTGACTCCAGGTATGCTTCCCCTCCGGCCAACTTGCGGAGCGGGTTGCATCGCTGCCTGCCTTGCCGCTACTTTATCTCGCTTAGCGCTATGGGGTTGCAGCTGAGGCACCGGCCGGGTTCCGCAGCGGCGGCGCGTTTGCGGGCGGCGGATTTGCTGCTGCGCGCCTTGGTGCCGCCGGTGGCGGCGGGGGGATTCTGGCACTCGGGGCAAATGCCGTAGACTTCGAGCTCGTGGAAGAGGGTGCGGTAGCCGGTTTTGGCTTCGATACCGGCTTCCACGCCGCTCAGCGGGCAGTCCACCGGCAGGTCGCGGATGTCGCCGCAGGCTTTGCAAATCAGGTAGTCGGCGCAGTCGCCGGGGGCGGAGAGGACGTAGTGGGTGTGGCGGCTGTGCAGGCCTACGCGGCGCACAATGCCCATACTCTCCAGGCGGCTGATGATGCGGAAGACGGTGGTGGGATCGCACAGGCGCGCCACGGCGGGCCGTTTGGCCAGATCGCTCCAGTTAATCGGCAGGCGCTCGGCGGAGAGGCAGCGCAGCACCTCGGTAAGCGCCACGGTAAAGCGGAACTTTCGGGCGCGACAGGCCTCCACGGCCCACTCAAAACGGTCTTCGGCTTTAGTCTTCACAATGCGGGGGGGAGGGAGAGAGGGGGAGATCCGGGCTCAGGCGAGGAACCCGGTTAGCGGGCTGGTGGCGTTGGCGGTGCGGGAGGGGGCGGCGAGGCCCATCTCAAACGCGGCGCGCCCGCCTTCCACGGCCATCTGGAAGGCGTGCGCCATGCGCGCGGGATCCGAGGCGACGGCGATGGCGGTGTTGACGAGCACGGCGGAGGCGCCCATCTCCAGCGCCTCGGCGGCGTGCGATGGCGCGCCGATGCCGGCATCCACAATGACCGGGACGGTGGCCTGCTCCAGGATAATCTCGATCTGCCCGCGCGTCTCGATACCGCGGTTGGAGCCGATGGGGGAGCCGAGCGGCATGACGGTGGCGGTGCCGACCTCCTGGAGTCGCTTGGCCAGCACCGGGTCCGCATTGATGTAGGGCAGTACCACAAAGCCTTTGTTCACAAGGATTTCCGCAGCCTTGAGGGTTTCGACCGGATCGGGCAGCAGGTAGCGCGGGTCGGGGTGGATCTCCAGCTTGATCCACTTGGGCAGGCCGGCGGCGGCGGCCAGCTGGGCCAGGCGCACGGCTTCGGCGGCGTTCATGGCGCCGCTGGTGTTGGCCAGGAGGAGGTACTTGTCGGGATCGATAAACTTGAGGATGTCGGCATACGGATCATCCTGGCCGGAGAGATCGGCACGGCGCAGTGCCACGGTAACGATCTCGGCCCCGCTGGCCGCCAGCGCGTCGGCCATCAGCTGGTTGGACGCAAACTTGCCGGTGCCCACCAGCAGACGGGAGCGGAACGTGCGGCCGGCAATCGTCCAGGGCATACAGGCGGCGGCCAGCGAGGGAGGCGGTTGGGCAGTCATGTAGCGTTACTGTACACAAGTTTGCCCGGCCGCGCCAGCATGGAACGGGGGAGGATGGGGGAGGATAGGGAGTTTTACCACGGAAAGGGGAGAAACAGGGAGCCAGAAAGGGGGGGGCGGAGAAAGGGGACGGGGACAGCGCGGTGTAGAACAGGTCATAGTCCACTCAACTACTTGCGGACCGGCCTTCCATGACAATCCTCCCTTCCCCCCCCGTTGCGTACGTTGCGTTTCTGCCCGTTGCGGCCGTTGCGTGAAAATCCGTTAAGGACTTCACCCGGCCACAGGGTGAAGCAACGCGTGGAGCGGATTTTCACGCAAAGGTCGCAACGGGCAGAACGCAACGTACGTAACGGGTAAATAGTCGATTAGGCCTTACTCCTTTCCCCTCCCCCTCTATCCCCACTTAGCGGCTTCGTCCCCCTTCGTGCGAAACTCTCCCCTTGGAGAATCGGATGGGGGGAATATTTCGCGCTAAGGGGGACGAAGCCGCTAAGTGGGGCTAGAGACAGATGGAGGAGAACCTGATGGCACGGCGTTGGGGGCTTTGGAGATAATCGTGATCAGAAATCTGTTGCCGCTTGGGGAGGGGGCAAGTACAAGTGCGTGTCCAGGCGCCGTTTGCCCTGTCCACAGTTTCATTTTCCCTAACCTACGTACGCACCTTCCCTTTCCACGCCAATGTCCACGTCCCGCACTCCCGTTCCGCCCGATGAGGCGACGACTGTTATTGGCGCAACCGGCCACTCCGGTACCGAGGAGGCGGCGATGGCGCATCACGACCCCGCGGTGGAGGCCTACAAGGTGCCGCTGAGCACGGCCATATGGATTGTGGTGGCCAACATGATCGGCACGGGCGTGTTTACCAGCCTGGGCTTTCAGCTCTTCTTTACGGAGGCGCCGTTTGTCATCATGATGCTCTGGATCGTCGGCGGATGCATTGCCCTGTGCGGCGCTTTTGCCTACGCGGAGCTGGCCGCGGCGCTGCCCCGGTCCGGCGGCGAGTTCCACTTTCTCTCGCGCATCTACCACCCGGCGGTGGGATTCGTCGCCGGCTGGCTATCCGTAACGGTTGGCTTTGCGGTGCCGATTGCCCTTAGCGCCATGGCGCTGAGCGGCTATGCCATGAGCGCCATGGGCTATGTCGAGGCAGGCAAAGGCACCGAGGCGGCGGGCTATGTGGTACTGGACTCCGCCACCTTTCACGCCATGGATTTCCGTATCGGCGTTACCGCGGTAGTGGGCATTGCCGTGGCGCAGCTGTGGTCGCTGCGGGCCACCAGCATATTTCAGGCGGTGTTTACGGTGGCCAAGCTGCTGATTATTGTGGCGCTGATTGTGGCGGGCCTGACGATAACGCCCGCTCCCCAGCCCATCTCCTTCGCGCCCAAAGCGGGCGATGTCTGGCTCATCTTCAGCGCCGGCTTTGCTTCCAGCCTCTACTGGGTCATGTACTCGTACTCCGGCTGGAACGCGGCTACGTATATTATTGACGAGGTGAAAGATCCCGTGCGCAACCTGCCGCGCGCGCTGCTGTGGGGCACGGTGTTTGTGATGGCGCTGTACGTGCTGCTCAACATGATCTTCCTGTACGCGGCGCCGGTGGCCGCGCTCAAGGGCGTCAAAAACGTGGCCTCGCCGGCGGCGCTGCACATTTTTGGCGCCAGCGGCGCGCAGATCGTCTCGGCCATCATCTGCTTCGGGCTCATCGCCACCATCAGCGCCACCACGTGGGTGGGCCCGCGCGTCTCCAAGGCCATGGGCGAGCAGGTGGCTGCCCTCTCCTTCTTTGCCAAGACGAGCAAGGGCGGCATCCCCTGGGTGGCGGTGCTGGTGCAGATGTTTATTACCCTGGCCATGCTGCGGCTGGGCGAGGGCAACATGGAGACGATTCTCAACTACATCCAGTTTACGCTGACCGTCTCCGCCACACTCACCGTTGCCGGTCTCTTCGTCCTGCGCCTTCGCGAGCCCGACCTGCCTCGCCCCTACCGCGCCTGGGGCTACCCCATCACCCCGCTCTTCTTCATCATTACCAGCGTGTACATGATGGTGGTGATGCTGCAAAACAAGCCCGTCGAATCCATGGCCGGCTTCGCCACGCTCCTCAGCGGCCTGGTGGTGTACTACGGCTCGCAGATCTGGCAGAAGAAGAAGGGCGCGGTGTAAGACCTTGCGCCTCTCCCTTCCGCAAAAAAATCTGAAAATAAGGCTTGCATCCCCATTGCGATGCAGGCATTGTACCGCCGGTTTTAGTGAGCTCCAATTCACCGGCCCCATCTGTTAGATAGAAGAGTCAGCAGCGGATGCCGCCCCCTTAAGTTGTCTTCTCGATGAGAGATCTTTCAGGGAAATACATTCATCGACTATTTCCCACGGGGCCGATCTCTTTTTCTCCACGGCGCGCCCGCTGGTGGATGGAATGCGGCAAGCCTGACGCCTGAATCAGATCGCGGCGACGGTGCGGTTTAGCTTCCCGCTGATGAATCAAACCATCAGCTGCGACGCGGATTGCATTGTCCCCCTGCTACATCTCAGCGCAACAAGGTTTTGCCAGCAGTGCCATTTGCCAGTGCGTCACGCGTTTTCCGGAGACCGCAGCCCGGGGCAGGCAAACACCTATCGCCTGCTTATTGGGGAATGCATCCGAAATCACGCATATGATGTCTTCTTTCTTCCGCTCCTTTTCCAAGGGCGGCACCACCTCCGCCGCCACAAGCGCGCCCCGCAAAAAGTCCTTTTTCAATAACGGAAAAGGCAAGCCCGGCTTCAAAGGCGGCAAGGGCGGCTTTGGTCATCAGGGCCAGGGCAACAACGTCTCCGCCGCCGCCGTCAACGCGGCCGCTACGGCTGAGAGCGATGACACGTTTATCGACGAAGATGACGGCTTTATCACCGGCTCCGACATGGAGATGGGTGTGATCCCCACCGCCTCGGTCACCCCCGCGCCCGCCTCGCAGGCCGCGCCCCGCGAGTTCTTCCGCAAGGGCTCCTCGGCCGCCCGCGCTTCAGTCGAAGCCGCCGCCGCCGAGACCGCCGAGCCCGACTACATCTCCGACAGCGACAGCGACGAGGAGTCGGCCCCGGCAGGCGAATCCGCCATGCCCAGCTCCGGCGTCCAGTTCTCCCAGCTGGCGCTGTGCGAGCCCGTGCAGCGTGCGCTGCGCGACAAAGGCTATACCTCGCCCTCGCCCATCCAGGCCCAGGCCATCCCGCACCTGCTGCAAGGCAAGGATCTGATTGGCTGCGCGCAGACGGGTACCGGCAAAACCGCCGCGTTCTCCCTGCCCATCCTGCACATGCTGGCCACCAACCCGAAGCCTCCCGGGCCTCGCCAGGTGCGCTGCCTCATCCTTACCCCCACGCGCGAGCTCGCCTCGCAGATCGTGGAGAACATCAACAACTACGGCAAGTACCTGCGCCTGACCCACACCGTCGTTTTCGGCGGCGTAAGCCAGCACTGGCAGGTGCGCAAGCTGCAGCGCGGCGTCGACATCCTGGTAGCCACCCCCGGCCGCCTGCTCGACCTGAAGCAGCAGGGCCACCTGCGCCTGGACGCCGTCGAAATCTTCGTTCTGGACGAAGCGGACCGCATGCTGGACCTCGGCTTTGTCGTCGACGTGCGCAAGGTGCTGGCCATGCTGCCCCCGCGTCGCCAGTCGCTCCTGTTCTCCGCCACCATGCCCCCGGCCATCCAGCAGCTGGCCAACGGCTTCCTCAACAGCCCCGTGCAGGTGGAGGTAACCCCCGTCGCCTCCACGGCCGAGCGCATTGAGCAGCGTCTGTGCTTTGTGGACCGCGACGACAAGCACAAGCTTCTCGTCCACACGCTGCAGCAGCACCCGCAGGGCCTCGTTCTGGTGTTTGTGCGCATGAAGCACAGCGCCAACCGCCTGGTCGACAACCTCGACAGCGACGGCATCCGCGCCGACGCCATCCACGGCAACAAAAGCCAGGCCGCCCGCGAGCGCGCCCTGCAGTCGTTCCGCACCGGCCGCACCCGCGTGCTGGTCGCCACCGACATCGCCGCCCGCGGCATCGACGTCAAAGGCGTGGCGCTGGTCATCAACTTTGACCTGCCCGAAGAGCCGGAGAGCTACGTGCACCGCATTGGCCGCACAGCGCGCGCCGGAGCGGAAGGCCTGGCCATCTCGTTCTGCGACCGCAGCGAGCGCAACCTCGTCCGCACCATCGAGCGCCTCATTCGCCAGCCGATCCCCGTGGTCAAGGATCACCCCTTCCACAAGGGGCCCTCGCTGGATCTGGCCGGCGGCAACAACCGCGGCGATCGCGAAGCGTCACGCAGCATGCAGCGCGAGTTTAGCCGCACCAGCAACCCGCAGCGCCGCCCCGGCGGCCACGCGCGTCGCAACGAGGGCGGCTACATCCGCAACGACGACGGCTCCCGCGCCGGCGGCAACGAGGGCGACAACCGCGACTACGCGGACAGCGGCCACGGCGGTCACCGCCAGGGCGGCGGCGGTGGTTTTCGCGGCCGCGGCCAGGGCGGTCCCCGTCCCTTCCGCTTTGGCGGACGCGGCGGCCGCACCAGCGGCTACGCCGGCCAGGCCCAGGCGTAAGTTGCTGATACACTAAGGGATGCGCAACTCCCGCGATAGACGGAGCGCATCCCCGCAACTCTCCCCGCGGAGGTGGGGGGCAAACCTGCACGACAACGTGCCAGGCGCCCCCTGCCTCCGCGGTTTTTTGTGATTTGCCGAAGTGTGCTATATTAACTGGTACACAATCGCCGATCGCCGCCTAAGACCAATTGTCGGAATAAACCGGTACATTGGTGGAGGCGATTTTGAGATGAGGGCAAGGCGAGGCTGAGGGAGTGCATTTGAAAAATGCATGACCGAAGACTCAACGCCGCCCCCGCTCAAAAGCGTCCCGCCAATGTACCGGTTTATTCCGACAATTGGTCTAATACCGGCGCCTGGCAGCAGCACACATCCACGCAGAACCCCCCGGGCCCCGTTATCCCCCGGTGGCAAACATCCATCGGTCCAACGTCCAATAACACATACAGGAAGTACGACAATGAATATGATTCTCAACCCCCGCACCCTCTTCTCCATCTTTGCCACCAAGGTTAACAACCTCTGGCACCACGAGTTACACCGCATCAAGCGCGACTTGGAGAACCTTAAGGCCGAAGCGCACTTTGAGGAAACCGAACGGATGCGCCTGGAAGGCGAGGCCCCCATCTGCCGCCCCGCCCGCGCCCAGCGGCCCGAACCCGCGCACAGCTTCAAACCCTTTGCGCACAGGCACATGTAAAGCCGCTGCCCAGCATAAATCGGCACACTGGCGCAGTTGATTGCCGGTAACCCCGCTTACAGCTCCAACACCTCTGGCAAGTCCGTCAGGTTGCGCACGCCGGACTCGGTAATCACCACCAGGTCCTCAATGCGCACGCCGCCTATGCCCGGAAAGTAGAGGCCGGGCTCGATCGTCATGATCTGGCCCGCCTTGAACTTGCCGGCCGAAAACCGGGGCGCCTCGTGGATCTCGAGCCCTAGCGAGTGCCCGGTGCCGTGGAAGAAGCCGACCCAGCGGCCATCGCGCTGCTCCGTCGGCCAGCCCGCGTCCGTAAATCGTTGCGTCAGTTGCACATGCAGCTCATTGCCGTGGACGCCGGCTTTTACCTGGCCCATCACCCATGCCTTACCCTCCTTGACAGTATTGTAAAGCCTGTGCAGCTCGTCACTGGCCTTGCCGCGCACGACGGTACGGGTGAGATCGCCAAAATAACCCGTGGCCTGCACGCGGGGGAAGATATCCAGAATAATCGCGCTATCCGCAAAAAGCGGGCCGCTGCCGCGCTCGTGCGGATCACACGCCTGATCCGCGCACGCCACAATAGTGCCGGCGGGCAGGCCGCCCTGACGGATAATCTCCGCGTCGATCTCCCCGCGCAAACGCTGCGAGGTCAGATCCGCCCCGCCCCACTGCAGCACGCGCGGGCCGCCATTGCCGTCCACCGCGGCGCCGGGCTCGGACTCACGCAGCACCTGCCACGCGCGACGCATACCCGCCTGCGCAAGCTCCTGCGCCTGTTGGATATACGCGATCTCCTCCTCGCTCTTCAGCTCCCGCTCGGGAAAGAACCCCGCCTTCGCCACCTTCACCTCCGCGCCCGCCTTCTCCAGCGCGCGCACCAGGCTGATGGGGAAGTGGCGCGGCACCTCAATCTTCTTCAGCTTGCGGGAGCGCGCCACCGTGGCCGCCAGCGCCTCGGCACTGCGATCCTTGGTGCCCTTGGGCAAAAATTCCTCAAAGCTCCACACCCGGTCCACCCGCGCCGTCTTGCGCGCGCGGTCGATCTCCAGCTGGCTAAACACCGCGTTGGTTTTCCCCCCTTTCTGCCACCACAACACCGGGTCCGGAACAAAAAAACGCATGGAGTAGAGCAGATCCGCGTCAGCGTCGCTGGCGCCGTACATCATCCGGGCTTTTTTCATGGAGTTAGTAGAGGCAAGTGTAGACCAGGGGCGCCGCCTGACAACAGCAAAGCATTCGATTGTGCCGAAATGATGCCGCCAACAAAAACCAGAAGCCGCGGCCGATTTTTAGCAAATCGCGCCAAACCCATGCGTCACACATGGTACAACAGGCCAACGCCGGCAGCGGGCCGGGCTGATTCGAAAACCCAATGCAGCCTGACGGCCCGCCACCGGCAATTGTCCCTGAAAGAGATACGTTTTTGCGTTACTTGCCTGCGCGATACGTGCACAATAAACTATCCAATGGAGAAAGGCACCGCCCCCTCCGCCACCCTCTTTGATGCGTCTGAACTATTAGCAACGCGAACGGAACTTGCACCACGCCCCATCCATGCTTAATGTACGGGTAGGGGACGGTTAGCCCGCAGCAGCGCCAACGCCAGCTCCGCACCGCAACACGCACCCTCCGCCGGTCAACACCAGCAAACGCTTCCGCAACAGCAACTTACCTGCGCCGCCAGGCTGCGGGGAATTCTCAGTCCACCCGCTCTCTCTCACCACACCCTCCCCCCTCACCACGATGAAAACACGCAAAGAAATCGAAGCCGAAATCGTTGAGCTTGCCGCCAGCAACCCCGAATTTCGCGAAGCCTTTATCGCCAACCCCCGCGCCGTCATTGAGCGCCAGTTCGGCCTGCGCATCCCCGCTTCCGTCAGCCTCAACGTCGTCCAGGAGTCCCCCACCAGCCTTTGCATGGTACTCCCCGCCGCCTCCACCGAAGGCAAGCTCTCCGACAAAGAGCTGGAAGCCGTAGCCGGCGGCAGCGACAAGCTCAGCGACTTCCCGGTCTAAGTCATTCCGCACAAGGCGGTTGTAAGGCGGCTCCGGAAGTAAAGACTGGAGTCGCCCCCTCCCCAGCGACGGCCCCCACAAGGCCGTCAGCAAAGGGATGCAACGTCACGTTGCCGTCGCGTTGCCACGTTGCGCGTTGCGTCGGTCGGGTGCGTTTGCTAACATGCGCGCCTCATGATCGAACGCTACTCGCGCGCCGCTATGCGGGCACTCTGGACGGAAGAAGCCAAGCTCAACCACTGGCTCGAAATCGAAATTCTGGCCTGCGAAGGCATGGCCCAACTCGGCCAGATCCCCGCCGAAGACGCCAGGGAAATCCGCGCCAAAGCCACGTATCGCATCGCGGAAGTGCATGAGAATGAGAAACGTACGCAGCACGACGTACTCGCGTTTCTCGAAGAAGTCGCGGTCCACGTCGGCCCCGCCGGTCGCCACATCCACCGCGGCCTCACCTCCAGCGATCTGCTCGACACCACCATCGCCCTGCAACTCGTTGCCAGTGCGGACCTTCTGCTGAAGGACCTGGCCGCGCTGCGCGAAGCTGTCGCCGTACGCGCCCGCGAGCACAAGTTCACCCCCATGATGGGCCGCAGCCACGGCATCCACGCCGAGCCCATCACCTACGGCCTCAAACTCGCCCTCATGTACGACGAGTTTCGCCGTGCCGAAGAACGCCTCGTCGAAGCCCGCCGCCACATCGCCGTCGGCAAACTCAGCGGCGCCGTCGGCACCCACGCCCACCTGGACCCGCGCGTGGAAGACTTTGTCTGCCGCAAGCTCGGCCTTGAGCCCGCCGCCCTCAGCACGCAAATCATTCAGCGCGACAGACATGCGCACTTCATGACCACCCTCGCGCTCATCGCCACCAGCATTGACCGCTGGGCCACCGAGTTCCGCCACCTCCAGCGCACCGAAGTCCTTGAAGTCGAAGAATACTTCGCCGCCGGCCAAAAAGGCAGCAGCGCCATGCCCCACAAGCGCAACCCCATCCTCGGCGAGCGCCTCTCGGGCCTGGCCCGCGTCATCCGCGGCAACGCCGTCGCCGCCCTCGAAAACGTCCCCCTGTGGCACGAGCGCGACATCTCCCACAGCTCCGTCGAACGCATCATCTTCCCCGACAGCACCACGCTCCTGGACTACATGCTGGTGAAACTCACCGACATGGTAGCCCATCAGATCGTCTACCCCGAGAACATGAAGGCCAACCTGGACCGCTCCAAAGGCCTCATCTTCTCCCAGACACTCCTCCTGGCCCTCACCGACGCCGGCCTCGCCCGCCGCGACGCCTACGAAGCCGTCCAATCCTGCGCCATGGCCTGCTGGCGAGGCACCGAGCAGCTTCCCGTCTATCTCAAACAGAATGAGAAGGTTACAAGCGTCTTCACCCCCGAGCAAATCGACGAACTCTGCAGCCCCGACCGCCACTTCCAGTACGTCCACGACACCTTCGTCAAACTAGGCCTGGAAAAGCAAACCCTGCTGGCCTAGCTGCCAGAGACACGCCATGTCCCAGGGACAGGCCATGTCCCTGGGACATAGAAAGTCCCTGCCCTGAACGAAGCAACAACAGGTGCCCCCATGCCCGAAGCCGGCCCCGATTACCCCGCAGACCCAACGGAGCCGGCCGTGCCACCCGCACCACAAGAGACTCCCGCGCAAGAAATCCCATCGACCGAGGTCCCAGGGACATCCCATGTCCCCGACCCCGAACCCCCCAGCCAATCCGTCGATAAACCTTCGCGTTTAGCTGATTCCGCAACCCCGGATACTGCGCCCGACCTCGCCCCCCTCCCCGAGGGCGAGCCCATGCGAGTCCGCCTTCCCGTTTTCGAAGGCCCCCTGGACCTCCTCCTTTACCTCATCCGCAAGGAGGAGCTCGACATCTATGATGTTGCCATAGAGAAAGTTACGACGCAGTACCTCGACTTCATCCGCGCGATGAAAGAGATGGACCTCGAAGTCGCCGGTGAGTTCCTCGTCGTCGCCAGCACCCTCGTCTACATCAAAAGCCGCAACCTCCTGCCCAAAGACGTGCAGCCCCCGGAAGATGAGGCGGAAGAAGATGACCCGCGCTGGGAGCTTGTGCGACAACTTGTTGAGTACAAAAAGTTTAAGGACGCCGCCTTCCAGCTCCAGCTGCGCCACACCGCCAACGAAAAAGCCTTCGAACGCCTCGCCACGCCCGACTCAGAAGACTCCCGCGCGCCCACCCCAGCCATGACCATGCTGGTTGGCGAAGTGGGCATCTTCGACCTTGTCAGCGCCTTCCAGAAGGTGCTGGAGCGCGCGCAAAGCCGCAATAAGCTTGCGGAAATCGTTGAGGATAAATGGACTGTGGGCGACAAGATCCGCCACATCGACGCCCTTATTCAGGACCGCCTGCGCATGCGTTTCGAAGAGCTTTTTGAGGAAGACGCCAGCCGCACCGAAATGGTCGTCACTTTCCTTGCCCTGCTGGAACTCGTTCGCCTTAAACGACTTCGCGTTCTGCAAGACTTCTCCTTCGCCGGCATCATTCTCGAGCGGCGCACCGGCGCCACCGGCCCCATCCCCTCCGGCCCCAGCGGCTTTGAGGAGTGACACCCGCCCCACCCCGCGCTACAATCCAGCCCCAATGCCCGCCTCCCCAACGCCAAAGCCACGCACACGCGCCAAGGCTTCCCCCGCCCGCGTAAAGGCTTCCCCGCCAAAAGCTTCCGCAAAGCCCACGCCCAGGAAGGCCGCCGCCCGCCCCCTGCAGACCGAGCTCGCCCAAACCGCCACCGCCTCCCCCCCCGCGCCAACCATGGCCCCTCTCGCCACGCGCCTCCCCGCCCTCCTCGAGCTCCTCCCCAAAACCTACCCGGATGCCCACTGCGAGCTGGTGCACACCAACCCGCTGGAGCTGCTTATCGCCACGATACTCTCCGCCCAGTGCACCGACGTCCAGGTCAATATCGTCACGCGCGATCTCTTTCTAAAGTACCGCACCGCAAAGGATTACGTCGCCGTGCCGCTTGAGGAACTGCAGCACGATATCCGCCGAATCGGCCTCTTCCGCAACAAAGCCAGGAACATCCGGGCCTGCTGCGCCGCCCTCATCGCCCAGCACGGCGGCGAGGTGCCCAATACCATGGAGGCGCTCCATGCCCTCGCGGGCGTCGGCCGAAAGACCGCTAACGTGGTGCTGGGCAACGCTTTCAACGTCAACGTCGGTGTGGTTGTCGATACGCACGTTGCCCGCCTCTCTCAGCGCCTCGGCCTCACCACCCAAACCGCGCCGGACAAAATCGAGAAGGCCCTCATGGCGCTCGTCCCGCAAAAGCATTGGACGATGCTCTCTCACTGGCTCATCTTCCATGGCCGCCGCCGCTGCAAAGCCCAGCGGCCGGACTGCGCCGGCTGCGAGCTCCGGGCGCTGTGCCCCAGCTATCCGCTGCGCTAAATCACTCGCTTTCTGGCGCCGCAGCGGTTACACTTGCGTGCAATGACCCCGGCTTCACCCTCCTCAGGTCCTTCCGGCGCAACAAGTTCCGCGCCCGCTGCTCCTCTCCCCCCCGCCACTGGCCTGCTCGTCGGCACCACCTCCGACGGGCGCCGCGTCTGCATCAGCCCCAGCATGGCCAACCGGCACGGGCTCATCGCCGGCGCTACCGGCACGGGCAAAACCGTTACGCTGCAAAATCTTGCGGAAGGCTTTGCGCGCATGGGAGTTCCCGTATTTACCGCCGACATCAAAGGCGACCTTTCCGGGCTCGGACAGGCGGGCACCGTCTCGCCGAAATTGCAGGAGCGCCTGGCGAAAATGGGCCTGGCCGGCACCTTCCAGCCCGTACAGAACACGTTGCTGTTCTGGGACTTCTACGGCAAAACGGGGCATCCCGTCCGCACTACTATCTCCGAGATGGGCCCCCTCCTGCTCGGCCGCCTCTTCAGCCTCAACCCCACGCAGCAGGGTGTGTTGGAAATGGCCTTCCGCATCGCAGATGACCAAGGCCTTTTGTTGTTGGATATGAAGGACTTACGCGCCTTGCTAGCCTGGATGGGCGAGAACGCGTCGGACCTTGTCACCCGGTACGGCAACGTCACCAAAGCCACGCTGGGTGCCATCCAGCGCTCGCTGCTCAGCCTCGAAGGTGCCGGCGGCGACACGTTTTTTGCCGAGCCCGCCCTGGCCTTTGCCCACCTGATGCAGCGCGATGCCAACGGCCGCGGCATCATCAGCGTGCTGGACGCTACCAAACTGATGGAGGACGCCCGCCTCTACACCACGTTCCTCCTCTGGCTTCTCTCCGACCTCTTTGAGCAACTGCCCGAAGTCGGCGACGCCGATCGCCCTCGCCTCGTCTTTTTCTTCGACGAAGCGCATCTGCTCTTTAAGGATGCACCTAAGTCGTTGGTAGACAAGATTGAACAGGTGGTGCGACTCATCCGCTCCAAAGGCGTCGGCGTCTATTTTGTAACGCAAAACCCGCTGGATATCCCTGAGTCGATCCTCGGCCAGCTTGGCAACCGCGTCCAGCACGCGCTGCGCGCCTTTACGCCCCGCGACCAGAAGGCAGTCAGAACGGCGGCGGAAACTTTTCGCCAGAATCCGAAGATTAAAGCGGCGGAAGTAATCATGGAACTCGGTGTGGGCGAAGCACTTGTATCTGTGCTCGACCCCGAGGGCCGCCCGGGGATGGTCGAGCGCATCCTCTGCGCGCCGCCCGGATCCAAAATTGGCCCGATTTCCGCCGAGGCACGCAACGCGCAGATCTCTGGTTCCATTGTTAAAGGCTTGTACGACAACACCTTCGACCGCGACAGCGCGTATGAGATCCTGAAGCGCCGCGGCACAGGAGAACCTGAGCCAGAACCTGAACCGCCTGCCGCTCACTACGAGGCCTACGCGCCCGCGCAAGAGCTACCGCCTCAACCTGTTACAAACTCCTCAAGACCGGTGGCGATGCCACCGCCGCTACCGACCTGGTCCGCCTACACCGGGGGAAGCAGCGCGCCCGCTCCGGCTACGTCGCACTACCCTCCTCCGCCTCCCCCCGCACCGCCGCGCGCCACCATACGCCGCAAGGCGCCTGTAGCGCAGTACGACTACAACCCAGCGCTCGAACGCGGCGAAGAAGAAGCGCCGCGCTCACGGCGCAGCACGGGTGGAACGGCACGGCGCACCGACTCGGCTGCTGATTCCTTCTTCAAGTCCGTCGCTCGAAGCGTCGGCACACAGCTGGGTAGCTCCGTTGTGCGCGGCCTTATGGGGTCCCTCATGGGCAAAAAGCGGCGCTGAACTCTTCCCGGCTAGCCGGAGGTCCCGTCCATCAACGCCTTAAGCCGTTGTGGGGAAACAGGATACGCAGTTCCAAGCTCCGGTGCAAAGAGGGAGACGCGAAACTCCTCCAGCATCCAGCGGAAGGCCTGGCGCCGCGCCTCGGGCACCTGCGCCTCCTTGTTGGCAAAAGGCTCCAGCGGGCGCGCCTTGTCGGCATCCTTGGCGGGATTGAGCGAAGCGCGCTCGGCCCGCACTTGCACCGCTTTCAGATAGCGTTGCAGGTGAGGGAGTTGCGAATGAGGTGTGCGGGAAAGAAAATCGAGCCCGGCCAGGCGTTCAATATCTTCCTCCATCCCCGAATACCGTTTCGGAAAAGAGAGAATCGCATCCCGTTGCGCCAGAAGCTTTTCCGTTGCTGCGGTAATACTGGATACCCACACGGGGAAATTTTGCTTCGCAGCAGTCAGCATAGCCTCAAAGCGTTGCGCTGTAAGGGGATGCGTTGGGGAAAGCACAAGTGAAGACGCGCAGATGTGTTGCAGGGCGGAGCGAGACAAAATATCTGCAGGCGCGGTGGCAGATGTCGTTGCGGCGGAAAGCTTTGCGTTGTCTGAGCGTACGAGAGTCGCGGAACTCGCACCCTTTGTCGCGGTGCCGGTGACAACGGTGCCTGCTTTGCTCCAGGATGCCTGAAGTGCGCCTAGGCCCTGAAGTCCCTGCAGTCCAGCATGTTGCTTATTGCCAGGGACATGCCTTGTCCCTGCTGTGGCAACCTGCTTCTTGGCCCAGGTTTCCAGTGATTTGGCGAGCCACGCAAGATCCCTGGCCAGAACTACTTCCGCAAGGCGCCGGATCCCTGCACGGCTTTCGCGCTCAGCCTCGTCCCGGGAGCGATAGAGGCGCAGATCCACCTCCATCGGCTGGTTCTCGCCTTCCCCCGCACGGGCGGAGAGGCCGGGCCAGGCGAGCAGTGGTGATCCCGCAATGTGCTCCACCACAATGCTTTCGGGGAGATCTCCGAAGCTCCAGGATGTAAGCGCGTACCGCTCCCATTTGCTGACGGCTCGATCCCAGGCACTCGATTTGACTTCCACTTTGGATGCCCTTTCGCGGATCGTTTCAATGTCGCGGCCGGAGGCGACGGTGCGGTTGCGTTGGTCGATAACCTCAACGCGGGGGCGCAGGTGGGGCGGGAGGCTGTCGGGGGTCCAGTCGGAGGCTTCGATCGCAACCCTGTAAGTGCGTGTGAGATACGTTGCCAGCTCGCGGAGAAAATCGCCATGGCCGGGCTGAAACCGTGCCGCTGTTTCGGCCACCTTGGGCTCGATGGGCATCAGGGCGACGCGCTTGGATTTGGGCAGGGCGCGAAGCAGAGTGCTGATCTGTTCTTCGCGAAGGCCGGGCACGATCCACTGAATTTGCCCGGCGCTCAGCTTGTCTGCGACCGGGAGAGGGACACGCAATGTCACTCCGTCCTCCTCGTTGCCGGGGGTGTACGCGTAGCGCAGTGGTAAAACCGTGTGGCCCAGGGAGATAGAGTCGGGGAACAGCTGCTGATCGTATGCGGCGTCGGTCTTATCCAGAAGGTCTTCTTCGGCGGCGCAGAGAAAGTCGGGATTCTCTGTTAACTTGCTGCGCATCAGCGTGTTAAGATCGTGGATGGACGAGACTCCTTCGATGCGTTCCGAGTAAAAGCGATAGAGTGCTTCGTCCACATCGTGCATGCGATTGCTGCGGACGCGTGTCAAAACGCTGTCGATGCTTTCGCGAAGCTTCCTGTTGTGGGTAAAGAACTTATGCTGAATACGCAGAGGTGCTGCGCCAGCTCCCGCGTTGCGCGCGGCCTGGCGCTCGCCGGGCGCGAAGCTGGCTGCGCCGCTATCGCCGCGGGATGCGGGATCGTTGATAAGTGCCCCGCGGATAAAGAGTTCCGTGGCTTCGGCTCGGTTGACGCGGCCGTAGTCGACCTGCCTTTTGCGTACTTCCATGCCGTAGATGAGGGCGCGCTCGGTGACGAGGACGCGGCCGGCACGGGCGCTCCAGTGTGGGTCGAGGTAGCTGAATTTGCAGAGGTGCTCGCCGATGTCGACGACCCAGACGGGGTCGATGCGGGCGACGGTGCGAGCAAAGAGCTGGGAGGTTTGCACAATTTCCGCGGCCATGATCCAGCCGGAATCGGCCGGCGCGGCGGAAGTATTTGATTCTGAGGGACTTGCTTTAGCGGTGGGCGTCTTATCCGGCGTAGCCTCCACATTGCGTCCCCGGCGTTGTTTCTCTTTGCGTTCGAAGAGGTTAGAGCCGGGGAAGATAGTGGCCACGCGGTTGGCGGAGGCCTGATAGTCGTTGCGCTCCTTCTTCATCGCAATTTGCCCCAGCAGGCCGGATAAGATGCTGCGGTGCAACGCGTTGTAGAGGTTGAACGGCGCGGGTTTTGCGGATGGCGCCACCGGTTGCTTTTCGGTGGTACTCGCTAGTTCCTTGCGGCGCTGCGGGGCAATGTCTTCCATGGCGTCGGCGAGTTGCTTATGCAAGTCGCGCCACTCGCGCATGCGGGTTAGGGATAAGTAGTTGCTTTTGCAGAACTTACGCAAGGCGTTGCGGCTGCCGCGTTCCTCGGGGGCCGCGCGCCAGATGCGGAGGAGCGACATGAAGTCGGAGTCGTTGTCGCTGAAGGCCTTATGCGCAGCGGCGGCTTGCTCGCGCTCCTGCTCGGGGCGCTCGCGGGGGTCCGGTATGCTGAGGGCGGCGGCGATGACGAGCATCTCTGGCAAGGCGCCTTCGGTGCGGGCCTGGATGAGCATGCGGCCCAGGGAGGGGTCCAGCGGCAGGCGGGCAAGCTCGCGGCCCATGGGGGTGAGTTCGTGCGTATCATCCAGGGCGCCAAGCTCATGCAACAGCTGGTAGCCGGCGCGGATGGACTGGGGTCGGGGCGCGTCGATGAAGGGAAAGTCTTCGATGTGGCCGAGGCAAAAGGCCTTCATGCGCAGGATGACCTCCGCGAGGTTGGCGCGCTGGATCTCCGGCTGCGAGTACTGGGGGCGCTTGAGGTAGTCCTCCTCGTCGTACAGGCGAATGCAGGTGCCGGCCTGCACGCGGCCCGCTCGGCCAGCGCGCTGGTTGGCGCTGCTCTGGCTGATTTCCTCGACAGGGAGGCGCTTGGTGCGAGTGCGCGGGTTGTAGCGGCTGATGCGTGCCAGGCCGGTGTCGACGACGGTGCGGATGCGGGGGAGGGTGATGGACGTCTCCGCAATGTTGGTGGCCAGGATGACGCGGCGGCGATCGGACGGGGAGAAGATGCGCTGTTGCTCGGCATTGGCCATGCGACCGTAGAGGCCGAGCACTTCGATGCCCGCGCCGAGGCTGCCTTCGAGGATGTCGCGCGCCTCGCGGATGTCGCGCTCGGTGGGCAGGAAGACGAGGACGTCGCCGTCGTCGGTCTCGATGAGCGAGTCTTCGGCGGCCTGGGCGGCGGCTTCGACGAAGGAGATGTCGTCGCCGACCTCGCGGAAAGTGGGGGCGGGAGTGGTCCTGGCAGGGACTTTACGTGTCCCTGGGACATTCGATGTCCCTGCTGGGGGGCGGGTGGTGCGGATGGTGCCGAGTGCGGCGAGGTCGCGGGCGATGGAGGAGGCTTCCAGCGATGCTGTCTCGGAGGTGTCGGTGGATTCGGCCGCTGCGCTGTCTGTCTGTGCATCCTGTTCTCGCGCAGCGCGTTCCAGCTCGTCTTCGGGTTCTGCGGGGTGTTCGCCGCCGATGGGGCGGTAGACGATATCGACGGGGTAGAGGCGGCCGGAGACCTCGATGATGGGCGCGTTGTTAAAGGCGCGGGAGAAGGCGGCCGTGTCGATGGTGGCGGAGGTGATGACGAGCTTGATATCGGCGCGCTTGCGCAGGAGGCTTTGCAGGTAGCCCAGCAGGAAGTCGATGTTAAGGGAGCGCTCGTGGGCTTCGTCCACGATCAGGGCCGCATAGGTTTGCAGCATGGGGTCGGACTGAATCTCGGCGAGCAGGATGCCGTCCGTCATGAACTTGACGCGGGTATCGCGGGTGGTGTCGTCGGCAAAGCGCATTTTGCAGCCGACTTCGCGGCCCCACGGCACGCGCAGTTCTTCGGCCACGCGGCGGGAGACGCTCATGGCGGCAACGCGGCGGGGCTGGGTGCAGCCGATCATGCCGCGCTTGTCCAGCCCGGCCTCCAGGCACATTTTGGGCAGCTGCGTGGTTTTGCCGGAGCCCGTTTCGCCTGCAACCACAAGGACTTGAGAGCGACGCAGTGCGAGCAGAATTTCCTCGCGCCTGGCACATACCGGGAGGTCAGGCGGGTAATGGAAGTTCATGGACGCGAAGGAGTTAGCAGTGGAGATGGGGCGGGCGACAGGGCGCGTTGGTGCAAGGCAAAGCTCAGCATTCTAGCACTGCGCTGCGGGTAGTGCAATGCGGCGAAGAGGGTGCGGCGGTGCGTACGGTATTGCGTTGCGTTAAGGGAGGGGCGGGGGTAGATCTGGAGCGGATGGATGTTGTGAAGGTTGTAGCGCGTTGCGCATGCGTGTGCGCGGGGCGGGGTGGAGATGCTGGTGGTGAGTAAGGTACTTTGCTTATGTCTTTATATTGGGGCGACAAAATGGCGGGAGTTTCGTATCCTTTTTTGGCTGCATTTGAGGGCTTTTTTCATTATCGGCCGCTTATCTTTATCGGCGCGGTTACGTGCCTTATTACGATTGTTATACATTGCTGGGCTACGGTGCTGGTTGTGCGGTTTGCGAGGCATCGGGCGGCGCACCCCTTCTCGACCAGCAGGAATGTTATGGGTTTGTATATTTGCTGCGTTGTTACGCTTGTTTTCTTTTTAGCACATATGCTGGAGATGGTGGTATGGGCGTTATGCTTTTTGCTTATTGGCCAGTTCAGGAATTTTGAGGAAGCCTTTTATCATTCGGCGGTTAACTACACAACGCTGGGTTATGGGGATACGATTATGCAGACGCCATGGCATATACTGGGGCCATTGGAGGCGACGGCGGGGGTGCTGGCGTTTGGGCTGTCGACCGCGGCGCTCTCGACGATGATTATGCGCACGGTAGAGGATTTGCACGGGCCGCTGCAGGAGCATTCCGCAGGGGAGCTGATTGCGGAGCGGGGCCGGGACGAGAGTACGCCGCCCCCGTCCGCGCCTGCGCCGTGAGCGGAGACCACGGTGCGCACGCCTGGGAGCCTTTAGCAGGCATTGGCAGGCGTTAGCGGATGCCCCACATGCCCGCGTACCACACAATGGGGTAGTGCATGGAGGTGTTGTGGGCGGCCCAGATGATGGGGGCGTAGAAATACTCGGCTTGCTCGCGGCCCACCTGGTAATGCTCCACCAGGGCGATGACGGGGCCGAAGCTCAGGACGTAGAGGATAAGGGCAGCGACGATCCAGCCCACAACTGCCGCTAGGTGATTGGCGGTGTTGAGGTTAAACTCAACGGTGTCTGGACATTGGCTGCGCTTCATGGCACGGACGGCAGCGGGTTGGCTTGGGCTGCCCACGGTAGGAAAGGATCGATCGGGAGGGGCCTGCTGTCAAGTGTTGTCTTTTTGAATAACAAAGCAGCTTGTGTGCCAACGATTTGCGGCGCAGAGGCAACCTCCGGCCGCTCAACCGGGATGACTGCGAGCACCTCATCCATATTCGCAACACTTTGGGCTACAATAACTTCTTAAGCGCATCCTCCTGCAGATCGCGCAGGCGCTGGCAAAGCTCCGTGCTGTGCGCGGTGTGGCAGGGGCTGGCTACGGTGGCGAGGTAAAAGAGGTACTCGTGCAGCATCTGCCAGTCGCTGGTGGCAACGGCCTCGGCCGCCACGGTGTTGCCGGGGCCCATGTTGTGGAAGTTGCGCAGGGCCAGGCACAGGGCGCCGGTGGGGTAGCCGGCTTGCTGAAAAACGGTGCCCTCGCACGTGCCGCCGCCCATCAGCAGGCGCTGGTAGGGAAAGCGCGTGTGCAGGCGGCCCAGGTCGGCCAGCGCAAGCTCCAGCCAGGAGGTGACGGCGGGGGTGAAGATGGTAGCGCGATCGCCCACGCGAAGGATGGGGCCGGCGCCCAGCTTTGCAAAGCCTTGCGCGTTTGATGTTTCGATAGAAAGCACGGGCCCGCCGACGGGGAGTCTGCCAAGGAGCTCGCCCTTGAGAAAAGCCAGGGCGCCGTGGAAGCCGACTTCCTCGGCGCGCGTAAAGAGGCAGCACACCTCGGCCTCGGCGCGGTTGCGTGCCAGGCGGCGCAGCAGGGCGATGAGGGAGGCGCTTCCGGCCAGGTCGTCGAGGGCACGGCCACGGCAGCGGTCGCGCGTGTACTGGATGGCGGGCAAGTCCCACATGCCAAACCTGGCGGCGCGGGGCGGTTCGGTTTCGAAGTAGACCTTGGTGTGGCCCTTGGCGGTCTCCGCGCGTGCAATGCGCGCCGTACCAAGGGGTTGCGGGCCGTCGGCGTTGTAAAAGGCGACTTGCTTGCCCTCAAAATAGCGCAGATGCATGCCGCCCAGAAAGTGCGCGTTGCGTTTGCCCTGGATGGTGCAGACCACAAAGCCGGGGTGGTCCAGGTGGGCGACGAGGGTGAAGGCGCGGCCGGGCTCCGGATTGCGTTTGTAGTGGACGAGGGTGTTGCCGTAGACGTCCTCATGGATGCTGGTGTGGGGGAGGCCCTCCACCAGGGAGCGCATGGCGGCGCGCGTCTGAGTCTCGTGGTACGGGGCGGTGGGGCAGCTGAACAGCGTGGTGGCGACGTGGCGCAGGTCCTGATCGAGTGCGGTGGCGGGGGAGGTATGCATGGTAGGACGCGCGCGGTCTGCGGGCTGGGAAGGAGGCGAAGCAAAGTGTGCGAAGAGGGGGGGGGGCGCCGGGCAGCACCAATAATGATTCAGGCGCCTGATTGGACCGGCTGGTCATGATAGCATTGAAAGAACGCCGCCTTTCGCAGCCATTGCTTCACGGTTTCCCGGACATGGCGGTTAAGATAAGCGAAGTTACATCGTGTGGCGGGCGGATGCCAGCTTCACCTCACAAAAAAGTGATGCGGTGAAGGGTAATTGCCGTGAGGCGCCGCACTCCTGATGTAAACGTGCGGCGCTGCACTTTTTTCGCCACTTGTGACTTGCGTTGGCACGGGTAGCGTGGTTATGTGCAGTTAACGCACAGTTGTTTTGACTAGGCGGTCAAATACCGCAGTGTTCTTTGCGAGTTTGGAATTCCCCGCAGCCGCGTCGTCTTGTCGTCAGCTTCGTTGCTCCAAGCCACTCCACACCAGCCTTTTACCCGTTTTAATGCCATGGGACGTACCAGCACAGCGCGCAAGCGCCTTCTCGATGCGGCGATTGAATTGATGACCGAAACCAGCTACGCCACGGTTACCGTGGACGCGATTTGCGAGCACGCCGGGGTAAAAAAAGGGAGCTTTTATCACTTTTTTTCGTCGAAGAGCGACCTGGCGGTAAGCGCGCTGGAGGCCGACACGCAGGAGCGCCGCGCCCGGCTGGATTCCATTTTCTCCCCCACCGTGCCGCCGCTGCAGCGCATTCGTAACTACTGCGCGCTGTTTTATGAGAAGCAGAAGGAAGGCTTCTCCCGCACCGGGCACGTTCCCGGCTGCCCGCTCTTTAGCCTGGGCACGGAGATGTGCCGGCAGGACCCGCAAATCCGCGCCAAGGTGCAGGAGTGCCTGGAGATTCGCGCCAAATACCTCGCGTCGGCCATCCGCGACGCAGCGGACGAGGGGCTGATGCCGAAGACCGATACGGATCTGAAGGCGAAATCTCTGCTGGCCTACTTTGAAGGTGTGCTGACGCAGGCGCGCATCCACAACGACCTGAGCGTCGTGCGCGAGATGGAGCACGGTGCTCTGGAGCTCATCGGCGCCGGGCGCGCGGTGGCCGTGGCGGCGGCGTAGGGGAAAGATGGACTCGGCAGCATCCTGAAGTGGCGCACCAACTCTGTCCGCGCACTCGTGGTTAAGCTCTCCCCGGCTTTGTACCGTTGAGTAAACGCTTTACCACATTGCCCGTGCAACGTGCCCGATTTTAGCAGACCGGATCTTCTTTGCCGGAGAGCACCAGTTCAAGGAATCTGGTTAAAAGGTGCTATATTTTATCCCCGTGACGTAAAACGTTATCGCAATCTGTTGCGATTTGCAATACCCTCAGGCCATCGCATCGCGCGGGCAAACGGGAGATCGCCGCAGTGGCGGGACAGGCCAGGCTGCGCGTTGCCCATCCCCCGCACACTTATGCCCGACAGGCTCTCCATCTTCGAGGTCGCGAAGCAGGCAAACTGCTCTATCGCAACGGTTTCCAACGTGCTTAACAACAAGGGGCGTGTCTCGGCGCAAAAGCGCAAGGACATCATGAAGATTGTGACGGCGGTGGGTTACCGCGTCAACTCCGCCGGGCGCAACCTGCGGATGAAGCGGACGGAAATCTTTGGCCTCCTTTTCTACCCGTCGTGCGCGGAAATCTTCGGCAACCCCTTCTACGCCGAGGTGATGGGCGGGCTGGAGCGGCGCCTGACGCAGGCCGGCTATCACCTGCTGCTGGCCGGGTACGAGGCCGCCACATCTACCTCGCCCATCCCCGATTTTTTGCGCACGGGCAAGGTGGACGGGATTATTCTGCTGGGCCGCTTTCCCACGGAAATCATCCGCAGCTTCTCCAGGCTGAAAACGCCGCTGCTGCTGCTGGACAGTAATGCCGAGTGGCCGCTGGACAGCGTTGTCTCCGACGGCTTTAGCGGCGGCGTGCAGCTGGTGCGGCACCTGGCGGAGAAGGGCCACAAGCGCGCCGTTATGCTGGCCTATGCGTGGGAGGACTACAACATCGACCTGCGCATCCAGGGCTTCCGCACCGGGCTGCGGGAGTTTGGCCTGGACGAAGGCGCGCACTCCGTTATCCGCACCTCGTTGTCGCACAGCGATTTATATCGCGACCTGAAAGCGCGGCTGGACGGGGAGAACCCGCCCACAGCCATCGTCGCCGTCAACGACACGCTTGCCGTCGCACTGATGAGCATGCTGCAGGCGGACGGCTATGACATCCCCGGCGACATCAGCGTCGTCGGCTACGACGACGAGAAGATTGCGCAAACATCCACCCCCCCGCTCACCACCATGCGCGTCAACAGGCCCGAGCTGGGCCGCGCCGGGGCGGAGCTGATTCTCGAGCGCACCTCGGTGCCGAAGAGCCCGGTCGCGAAGATTCGCCTGCCCGTGGAACTTGTTGAACGCGAAAGCGTTGCGGCACCCAGGGTGTTGGCTGCCGCCTGGCCAGACTCGCGTCCTGTGGAAGAATAAAGCCCGAATCCGGGGCGAAGTATCGCTCCGAATTCGGGCTTTCTCGTACCTGCTTGCCTGGGCCCGGGCAATGACGCACTGGGCCCAGCGGCAGAGCTTAGCCGCGCTTGACGATCTGGCGCAGCACGTAGGGCAGGATGCCGCCGTGCTGGTAGTAGTCGACTTCGATGGGGGTATCGATGCGCAGGATCAGGGGGACTTGCAGCGTGGTGCCGTCGGTGCGGAGCACTTCCATCATCACCTTTTGGCGGGGCTTGACGTCGTTGCTGAGGCCGCGGATGGAGTAGATTTCCGTGCCGTCGAGGCCGAGGCTGGCGGCGCTGGTGCCGTCCTCAAAGCACAGGGGCAACACGCCCATGCCGACGAGGTTGCTGCGGTGAATGCGCTCAAAGCTTTGCGCCACAACGGCTTTGACGCCGAGAAGACGCGTGCCTTTCGCGGCCCAGTCGCGGCTGGAGCCCGTGCCGTACTCCTGACCGGCCAGGATGACAAGCGGGACGCCCTGCTCAGCGTAGCGGATGGCCGCGTCGTAGATGCTGACCTGCTCGCCGGAGGGCTGCAGGATGGTGAGGCTGCCTTCCGGCACCGCGCCATCCACGGGGGGCACCATCAGGTTCTTGATGCGCACGTTGGCAAAGGTGCCGCGCGTCATCACGCGGTCGTTGCCGCGGCGGGCGCCGTAGCTGTTAAAGTCTTCCTTGGCAACACCTTGCGCAATGAGATACTTGCCTGCGGCGGAGGTGGGCTTGAAGCTGCCGGCAGGCGAGATGTGGTCGGTCGTCACCGAGTCGCCAAAGATGCCGAGCGGGCGCGCGCCGACGATGTCGACGATGGTGCCGGGCTCGGGGCCAAAGTTCACGAAGAACGGGGGCTCCTGTATGTACGTGGACTTGGTGTCCCAGGTGTAGGTCTCGCCGGTGCTGCCGGGGATTTTGTTCCACGCGGGGTTTTGCGAGTCGAAATCCGTGTAGAGGCGGCGGAAGACTTCGGGCGCAAGGGCGCGCTTCAGTTCGTCGCGCACCTCTTGCAGGGTGGGCCAGATATCCTTGAGGAACACGTCGTTGCCTTCCTTGTCCTTGCCGATTGGCTCGACTTCAAAGTCGATGTCGACCTTGCCGGCCAGCGCAAATGCGACGACGAGCGGGGGCGACATCAGGAAGTTGGCCTTGATGCTGGGGTGCACGCGCGCCTCGAAATTGCGGTTGCCGGAGAGCACGCTGGCGGCCACCAGCTTGTTGTTGACGACCGCTTCCTCAATGGTCGCCTCCAGCGGGCCGGAGTTGCCGATACACGTGGTGCAGCCAAAGCCCACAATATTAAAGCCGAGCGAATCGAGATACGGCTGCAGCCCGGTCTTCTCCAGGTAGTCGGACACCACGCGGGAGCCAGGCGCGAGCGACGCCTTGACGGCCGGGTTCACCGTAAGTCCCTTTTCCACAGCACGTTTGGCCAGCAGGCCGGCGGCCAGCATGACAGACGGGTTGCTGGTATTCGTGCAGCTGGTGATGGCCGCGATGAGCACGGAGCCGTGAGTAAGTTCGGCCTTCGCCGGCGGGCGGTAGCCATTGGTGGTCACCTCGGCGTGGGTGGCCAGCGCGGTTTCCGCCAGGCCGAAGCCGTTCTCCTTCACAGACTTGGAAAGAGA
This sequence comes from Verrucomicrobia bacterium LW23, assembly GCA_003054695.1. Taxonomy (GTDB): domain Bacteria; phylum Verrucomicrobiota; class Verrucomicrobiia; order Methylacidiphilales; family UBA1321; genus LW23. The sequence continues at coordinate 522,741 of QAZA01000045.1, read as the reverse complement.
GCCGACAAACGTGTCCTTGAGTTTGCGCAGCGGCACGCGGTCCTGCGGGCGCTTGGGGCCGGCCACGCTCGGGGTTACGTCGCCCAGGTCCAGCTCCAGGTTGGAGCTGTAGAGGATGCCGTCCTCCTTGGTGGGGATGCCGTAGAGGCCCTGCGCCTTGTAATACTCGCGGAAGAGATTGACCTGCGCCTCGGTGCGGCCGGTGCCGGCCAGGTAGTTGACGCTCTCGTCGTCGACGGGGAAGAAGCCCATGGTGGCGCCGTACTCCGGGGCCATGTTGGCGATGGTGGCGCGATCCGGCAGCGGCAGCGATGCGGCGCCAGGGCCGTAGAACTCCACAAATTTGCCGACGACCTTGAACTTGCGGAGCATCTCGGTAACGTGCAGCGCCAGGTCGGTAGCGGTTACGCCTTCGCGCAGCGCGCCGGTCATGTGCACGCCAACTACTTCAGGCGTAAGGAAATAGACGGGCTGGCCCAGCATGCCGGCCTCCGCCTCAATGCCGCCCACGCCCCAGCCGACGATGCCGAGGCCGTTAATCATCGTGGTGTGCGAGTCGGTGCCGACGAGCGTATCCGGGTAGGCTACGGTTGTCTCCCCTTCGGTTTTCGTCAGCACGCCTTTGGCCAGGTACTCCAGGTTAACCTGGTGCACAATGCCGATGCCGGGGGGCACGACCTTGAAGGTCTCGAAGGCCTGCTGGCCCCACTTCAGGAACTCGTAGCGCTCGCGGTTGCGGGTAAACTCAAACTCCAGGTTGCGCTCCAGCGCGTTGGGCACGCCGGCCACGTCCACCTGCACGGAGTGATCGACCACAAGATCCACAGGCACAAGCGGTTCGATCAGCTTGGGGTTCTTGCCCAGGCGGCTGACGGCCGCGCGCATGGCGGCCAGGTCGACTAGCAGCGGCACGCCGGTAAAGTCCTGCAGGACGATACGGGCGACGATAAAGGGGATTTCCTCGGGCAGCGGCGCCGTGGCGTTCCAGTTGGCCAGGTTATGGATGTCCTTCTCCGACACGCGCTTGCCGTCAAAGTGGCGAAGCACGGCCTCCAGAACAATCCTGATGCTGACCGGGAGCTTGCTCACCGGGCCGATACCAGCCTTTTCCAGGGCGGGCAGGCTGTAGTAGGAGAAAGTCTGGCCGTCCGGGGTGGTGGCCGACTTCAGGGTGTCATAGAGGTTGTGGAGGTCTGTGGACATGTAGTGTGTGTGGATCCACGTCTGGAGCGAGCGGCCTGGGGCTGGCCCGCTTCAGGCGATGTCTTTTTTTGCGCCGGTAAAACGAAAGGACAAAGGCGGCTCCGCCTTTCCGCGTCATGTGCGCCGACCAATGGACGATCTGGTACAGGCAACGCGGATATTCGGAGCCCTTCAGTCTTGAAACTTAGCATTTAGCAGATTTCGAGCCAAACAGTTTTATCGCTAAAAGATGACAATCCACCATCAGTAGGGGAGCTTCCGGGCTCAGCAAAAACGCAGCGTCTCCGCCGGAGCAGAGCGCTGCGTTTCAAACAGTTACGGATAACAAAAATAAGCGGGCCTAATACAAGGCTCCACGAAGGTTAGTGCACGGCGCCCTGCCAGTCATCCCCGCACGGCCCGCCTTTGGCCGCCTTGCCAACGGTCGTCACCTCCTCCAGTTGCCGGTTAAGCACCGGGTGATAAAATTGCGACAGCTCCTCCGACGCGGCGTCCACATAGTGGCCGATAAACGTGCGGCGATAGCGGTCCGCCGTGCGGTTGGGGCCGGAGCCGTGGATGAGATTGCCGCCGAAAAATACCGTGCCGCCGCGGGGCACCGTAACGCACACGGGCTTCGTCTCGCGGGGGAATTTGCTGATGTGGGAGTCGCCGTAATTCATCCATCGCTCCGTCTTGCTCTCCGGGCACAGGATGTCGCCCTTGTGGGAGCCGGGGACGACCCAGAGGCAGCCATTGTCGTTGTCGGCGGCGTCAATGGCCGTCCACGCGGCGATGCACGTTGCCGGCCGGGCCAGCAGGTAAAAGTTGTCCTGATGCATGCCCTGGCCCTTGGCGCCGGGCGGCTTGTAGTAATACATGGTTTGCGCGCCCAGCGGCGGGTTGCCCAGCAGCACCTCCAGCGCGTCGCACACGCGCGGATGCATCAACCACTCCGCAGCGCGCGGGTGAAATCGGTGCGGATGCATGGCGCGAACCTGTACTTTCGTCTTGTCGAGATCGGAAAGGCCGCGGTGGCCCTCGCCCAGGGCGCCGCCATGGCTCCAGTAGTTGTCAAAAAACACTTCAATCTCGTCAATCTCCTCTGCCGCAAACAAATCCTGTGCCACGCAGTAACCCAGCTCGTGATACTGGTCAACCTGCTCCTGCGTCAGCACGGATGATAAGGTGGTGTGCATGGTGCTACGCTACGCGATTTCGCGGCGCAGGGACATGGCATCACTTCCTTTTTACATGTAATATCTTCCTGCTGAAGCACCGAATGCGAAAAAGATTGCCAACCCCAGTGTCACTTAAGGCAGGAACGCAAACAAGCAAGCCTCCCCCCGGCCAGGACAGCAAACCACCTCAAGGTCCCCAAAATCTCCTGTACGCACCTGCGTTCACACGTCCGCGGTAGCCACCCCGCACCGCATCCCCAGCGACGGCCCCCCGCAGGGGCCGTCAGCTACAGGGGTCCAGCGCCCCGCGCTGGTGGTTAGCGCATGCTGTCGGCGTCGGCCAGTTTGCTGTGGTAGGACATTTGCTCCAGGACTTTGCCGGTGCCTTCGGCCACGGCGCTGAGGGGATCCTCGGCTATGTGGACGGGGAGGCCGGTTTCTTCCGCCAGCAGGCGGTCCAGGCCGCGCAGGAGGGCGCCGCCGCCGGCGAGGACGATGCCACGCTCCACGAGGTCCGCGCTGAGTTCCGGGGGGCAGCGCTCCAGGGTAATGCGGACCGATTCGACGATGACCTGGATGGGCTCCATCATCGCTTCGCGCACCTCCTGGCTGGTGATGGTGAGCGTCTTGGGCAGGCCGGCCACGAGGTCGCGGCCGCGCACTTCCATGCTCATTTCCTTCTCCATGGGGAAGGAGCTGCCGAGCTTGATTTTGATTTCTTCGGCGGAGCGCTCGCCGATCATCAGATTGTAGGCGCGACGCATGTAGTTCATGATCGACTCGTCCAGTTCATCGCCCGCCACGCGGACGCTGCGGCTGAAAACGATGCCGGCCAGCGAAATAATGGCGACCTCCGTGGTGCCGCCGCCGATGTCGACAATCATATTGCCCGCGGCCTCCTGCACCGGCAGGCCAACGCCGATGGCGGCCGCCATAGGTTCCTCCACCAAAAAGACCTCGCGCGCGCCGGCGTTGCGGGCGCTTTCGCGGACGGCACGGCGTTCCACCTCGGTAATGCCGGTGGGCACTGCAATCACCACGCGGGGGCGGCGGATTTTGGCGCGCGTCTGCACCTTCTGGATGAAGGCTTTGAGCATTTGCTCCGTAATCTCGAAGTCGGCGATAACTCCGTCCTTCATCGGGCGCTTGGCTTCGATATGCCCCGGGGTGCGGCCCAGCATGCGTTTGGCTTCATCGCCCACGGCCAGCACGGTATTCTTGGTCCCTTTTTTGACGGCGACGACGGAGGGCTCGCGCAGGACGATGCCCTGATCGCGCACGTAGACGAGGGTGTTGGCGGTACCGAGGTCGATGCCGATGTCGTTGCTGAAGAGGTTGGAGAAATACTTGAACATGGCCGGGGTGGGTTCGCGCGGCGCGTGTCAGCCGCAGGCTTCGCTTCGTCGTGGGGGAGAAGGGGTGGGGGGAGGAGGGGCGTTGCGAGGCTGAGCGAGCGAGCGTACGTACGGGTGTGCGCGGGTGCTTGCTTGCTCGTGCAAAATCGCGGCGGCTTTTTCGAGGGGGTACAACTTCTAGAAAAAAGCGTGCGAACCTGCGCTTATCTAAGATCAGCCAGCGGATGCGTCAAGGTCGAAAGTGAGTATCGTTTTTGCATTCGTTTCCGCAAAAGATACAAACGCATAACCTGATATCAACGACTTAACGTGTGTTTTTACGTATTTTCAGAGGAGAAATGCGGAAAAGTTAACGCGCGTTAAGCATGCCGTTCCGCCCCTTTTCCCATCCGTTTTGGAGATCGATTTTTTTTTACCGGTTCTTGCAAATATCGGCTTAACCACGACCTCACCATCTCAAGTTGCAAGACGCATCTTGCCTTTTTCTACACATCCGTCCGTTTCTGTGCTAACCTTCCCTTGTCTTCCTGCCTGCTCCCCACAAGTTTCTCTCGCGCGCTCGGCCCATTTGCCCGGCAGGGGGGGGCGCTATGCGGTGCGATGGGTGGGCTGCGGCACAAATCCTGCTTCAGGTAGGTTTTAAATATCCAAGGCCGCGGCGCATCTGCTTCATTGCTGTCGTTCATCCCCCCACACACGCGTCGAGCGCCTTACATTTATCATTTACCGAGAGACATCCATGCACCTGATCCCTAAAAAACATGCGTCCCGACACAAGCGCTCCGCCAGCATGCCTACTCCCCCTCACGATATGATTGTGCGCGTGGGCTGTCACCTTGTGTACGAGACGGAGGTGCCCACGCCGGCCCTGATGGTACTGCGGCCGCGTCTGGACGAGAATTTTCGCGTCATCGCGGAGCAGGTCAACTGCACGCCCCAGCCCATGCCCTGGGAGGAGTTTACGGACGGCTATGGCAACAATACCATCCGCTTTTCCCTGACCCCGGGCCGCAACGAGGTCCGCCATGACGCTCTCGTCGCCGTAAGCAGCGCCTACGACCTGCAGGGCGACCACGAGCCTACCGTGCCTGTGCAAAGCTACCCGGCGGAGATCCTGCGCTACACGCTGCCCAGCCGCTATTGCGACAGCGACAAGCTCCTCAACTTTGCGTGGGAGCACTTTGGCACCATTACCCACAGCCCCGCCCGCGTGCGCGCTATCTCGGACTGGGTGCACAAGAACGTGGAGTACCGCTTTGGCAGCGGCAGCCCGGAGCTCTCTGCGTCGGACGTCATCGGCCGGCGCTTTGGCGTGTGCCGGGATTTTGCGCACGCGGTGATTGCGCTGTGCCGCTGCTTTAACATCCCGGCCCGGTATGTTACCGGCCACCTGCCGGATATCGGCGTGCACGATCCGGGCTCGCCCATGGATTTCCACGCCTACGCGGAGGTGTACCTGGGCAGCCGCTGGTACACGGTGGACGCCCGCTTTAACACGCCGCGCATCAGCCGTATTAAAGTGGCGCACGGCCTGGATGCGGTCGACGGCGCCTTCAGCACCCTCTACGGCGCCGCAAAGCTGGCCAATTTTGAGGTATGGGCCTACCAGGTTGCCCCCGGCACCGTCAATGTGGGGGACCCCATCGACATGAGCAAACGCATCGACGGCACGCCTACGCTGCGGTGGATCTAGCGGCGCGGCCCGGGGGAGAGAGGGGAGTTTTTAACCACGGAGCACATGGAGCACACGGAATTTGCGCAAGGGACGAAATGAGGGGAGAGGATGAGAGCGCCAGGCGGGTCGACGATCCCTCGTTCCATCCACGCCTGTAGAATCAGACAGACGTACTTATCCCCTACGCCAATTCCGTGTGCTCCGTGGTTAAAAACCTCCCCTTCCCCCTCCCTCCCCCGCGCGCCCACTTTGTACGGAAGTGTGCCAGCTTTCAGCAAATTTTTGTTTATCCGCGACAAAACGCGTATAGATTAGCGAGATGAGTTTCCTGCCGCGCATTAACGAGGTCTATTCCAAAATCGCATTCTCCAATGACGAGATCCGCCGCTATGGCCGCCATCTCATCATGCCGGAGCTGACGATGACCGGGCAGCAGAAGCTGAAGGCCGCGCGCGTGCTTACCGTCGGCACGGGCGGGCTGGGCAGCCCCGTGCTGGCCTACCTGGCCGCGGCGGGCGTGGGCCACATCGGCCTGGTGGATTTTGACACGGTGGACTACTCCAACCTGCACCGGCAAATCATCCACAAAACCAACAGCGTGGGTAAGCCCAAGATCGAAAGCGCCATCGAGACGATGCGCGAGATCAACCCGTACGTCAAAGTTACGCCGTACGAGCTGGCCCTGCGCTCCGACAACGCCATGGACATCATCAAGGACTACGACGTGGTGGTGGACGGCACCGACAATTTTGCCACGCGCTACCTCGTTAACGACGCCTGCGTGCTGCTGGACAAGCCCAACGTCTACGGCTCCATCTTCCGCTTCGACGGCATGAGCACCGTCTTCTGGGCCAGCAAAGGCCCGTGCTACCGCTGCCTCAGCCCGGAGCCCCCGCCGCCGGACTCCGTGCCGAGTTGCGCCGAGGGCGGCGTGCTGGGCGTCCTCCCCGGCATCATCGGCACCATCCAGGCCATCGAGACCGTCAAACTCATCACCGGCATCGGCGAGCCGCTCTTCGGCCGCATGGTGCACTTTGACGCGCTGAAGATGAAGTACCGCGAGATCAAAATCCGCAAGGACCCCGCATGCGAAATCTGCGGCCCCAACGCCACGATCAAAGAACTGATCGACTACGACCAGTTCTGCGGCGTCTCCTCCACCCACAAAAAGCATACCGACGTGGACGAGATCGAAGTGGACGAACTGCACGAGGCGCTGGAAGCCCGCGAGCAAGCCAACGGCAAGGCCGCCGCTGAGGGCAAGGACTTTGACCTGGTGGACGTGCGCGAGCCGCACGAGTTCGAGATCGCCAGGATCGACGGCTCCCTCCTCATCCCCTACCGCCAGCTCAGCGAGCGCATTCACGAGCTCGACAGCGCGCGCAACATCTATCTTGTCTGCAAAAACGGAGAACGCAGCGCAAAGGCGTGGAAAATGCTGCATAACGCCGGGTTTCGCAAAATCCGCCACGTCGCGGGCGGTCTGGACGCCTGGAGCGAAGACATCGACCCCAACGTGCCCAGCTACTAACCGCCACGCTACCGCCCGCCGCACCTCCGCCCCCCTCCATCATCTCCAACCCGTTGACTACAGCCGGGATCCCGATGAGTATGCTCGCCCCTCTCCGCCCCGCCGCCCAGCCCGCCACCACGGGCTCGGTCTCCTCCGTCATTGCCGTCATCACCGTCGCTACGGACATCATCGTGCAGGGCCAGGTATCACCCTGGCGCGCCGCCGTGGAGACGGAAACGGAGGTGGAAGAGAAGATAAAGGAGGCGTTTGGCAAAGGGTGGGCTATAATAGTATGGAACGACCCGACTAACCTGATGAGCTACGTGGCCCACGTGTTCCAGATTGTACTGAAAATGAGCAAAGAGGACGCCAACCGCCATATGCTCGAAGTCCATAACCGCGGCAAAAGCGTCGTCGGGATTGAAACGCGGGAGCAGGCCGAATTCCTCGTCCACCGCCTGCAAAGCTACGGCCTGCACGCCACCATGGAGGCCATGTGAAGTGCCTGAAACTCTGCCACGACCAGTGGCGCCTTGAATTCCGCCAGGAGGAAGCACGCATGCTCTTCTTCTCCCTGGAACGCACCCTGGAAAGCCTGCGCGGCCCGCTGGAGGACCAGCCCGCCTCCCTGCAGGCGTGGTGGAAAGGCACGCTCTTCTCCGGCGACAGCGCCGAAGCCGCCCGCAACGACGAAAGCATGCGCGAAGCCGCCGAAACGCTGACCGAAGAGCGCCTGGGCTGGCGCGATCAGCGCCTCATCATCGTGCAAACCTGGGTGGCCCTGCTCTCCAGCCACGAGTTGGACCGCAAACTCATCCTCCACTTTACTCCCGAGGATCTGGACCACTTCCTCACCATCCTCAACACCCGCCGCCTCACCCTGGCCTGCGAGTACAACATCGACGAAAAACTCAACGACATCTACTTCGAAGAAGACCTGATGCGCCTCAAAGACCATCGCCTCATCCTCGCCATCCACGAGATGCACATCCTCGGCATCTTTATGGAACGCTGCCTGATGGCCATGGACGCCGATTGCGACTGCCAGGACTACGAGTGCGATGAAAGCGCGGGGTGCGAGACGGGAGCCGGAGCCGCCAAAACCTCCGCCAAACAAGGCGCCGCCACCGGCAAAAGCAAAGCCAAAGCCCCCGCGCACGAGGAGGACGATGACGAAGACGACGCGGATGACGAGCTAGACATCCCCGCCGACGCCGGCGAGGAGTTTACCGCAGTGGCGGACGAGGAAGAAGCCACCTCCACCCCCGACGACGACCATCTCCCCTTCTCCAACGGCAACGCCGCCCCCCCGGACGACAAGCCCCGCAAACGCAAAAAGCCGGATGGCAAGCCCAACAAGCCCGACGACCAGACACCCCCTCCCCACGCCCCGGAGGACGACCGGGCTTAGGCCGGACGCAGTGCCCATGCACACCGCTCCGCTCTCCCTTGGCGGCCTGCGGCTGGAGTCCAATCTGTTTCTCTCGCCGCTGGCCGGTTACACCAACCTGCCCTTTCGCCTTGTCGTGCGGGAGATCGGCTCCGTGGGCCTGTGCACCACGGACCTCGTCAACGCGCGCTCGCTTATCGAGCGTAACCACAAGGCGCTTAAGCTGATAGAGACGGCGCAGGGCGATTCGCCCATGGCCGTGCAGCTGTTTGGCAGCGTACCGGGCGAGATGGTGGAGGCCGCAAAATACGTGGAGCAGCAGGGCGCCGCATCCATCGACATCAACATGGGCTGCCCCGTACGTAAAGTCGTCAGCGTGGGCGGCGGCAGCGCCATGATGACCCAGCTGGCGCGCACCGCCGAGCTCGTCGCCGCCATGGTGGCGGCCGTGCGCATACCCGTTACCGCCAAAATGCGGCTGGGCTGGGACGACGACAACCTGACCGCGCCCGACCTGGCCCGCGCGCTGGAGGACGCCGGCGTCGCCGCCATTTTCATCCACGGCCGCACCCGCTGCCAGGGGTTTGAGGGCAGCGTCAACCTGGCCGGCATCCGCAAAGTAGTGGAGGCCGTGCGCACCATCCCCGTCATCGGCAACGGCGACGTAACCACGCCCGAGGCCGCCGCCGTGATGCTGCGCAGCACCGGTTGCGCCGGCGTAAGTATCGGCCGCGGAGCGTTTTACAACCCGTGGATCTTTAAGCAGACGTGGCACTACCTGCGCACGGGCGAGCTGTTGCCGGAGCCCGGCTTTGAGGAGCGCGTGTCGATTCTCTCGCGCCACCTGGACTTGATGATACAAGTCTTCGGCGAAGAAATGGGCTGCCGCATGTTCCGCAAAGTCGGCCCCTGGTACGCCAAACGCTTCGGCCCCGCGTCGGAGTTCAACCGCAAGATCGTGCAACTGCGCACCCGCGCGCAGCTCGACGAGATCCTCGCGCACTACCGCCAGTGGCGCCGGCAGTTTCTGGACGACGAAGGAGCCCTTCTCCCCCGCTTCGCCCCCGCCCCCCTCGCGCTCAACTTCCGCGAGGGCGGCCCGGCCGAGGCCCACGGCTTTTGCGGCGCCGACAGCCCGGGCGACGCCCGGGAGATCGAGCAGAAACGCGCCACTCGCGGCACCGGCCAGACCTCCCCGCCCACATCCCCCGACAACGCCGAGGCCGACGCCCCCGCCGTCGCGCGCCGCACCTCCATCCCCGTGCCCAGCGGCCCCAACGAGTTGTGGTAGGCCAAACGCGGCCGCAGGTTACGATGCCCTAAAGGGGCGGCCGGGGTTGCTGAAGCGAAGGGGTGAGAATGGATTTGGAAATGGTAAGGGCCCTTTCCCCGGAGACCCTTGCTCAGCTTCGAAGTTTTGCCACCATCGAGAGCGTGGGTTCATCCACGCGCATCGAAGGCTCGAAGCTCACGTACCGGGAGGTGGAGACTCTGCTGTCGTGCTTAAAGCACGATTCCTTTCGCAACCGCGATGAAGAAGAAGAAGCGATAAAGGGGTAGGGATTTACCTGCCGGTTACTCCCCCCCACCAGCCCCACCCTCACTCCACCATCGCCCCGGCCTTTAGCCGGTAGATGCGTTGCGTGCGGGCGGCCAGTTCGCGGTCGTGGGTGACGAGGACGAGGGTGGTGCCGGCTTCGGCGTTGAGGGCGAAGAGGCGCTCGATGACGAGGTGGCCGGTGTCGTTGTCCAGGTTGCCGGTCGGCTCGTCGGCAAACAAAATGCGCGGGCGGTTGATGAAGGCGCGGGCCAGGGCCACGCGTTGCTGCTCGCCGCCAGAGAGCTGCGCCGGGTAGTGGTTGAGGCGTCCGCCCAGGTTCACGCGCTCCAGCAGCTCGGCCGCCAGGGCGCGCGTGTCGCGCTCCACGGCGCCGCGCAGCTCCATGGGCACCATCACGTTCTCCAGCGCGGTGAGGGTGGGCAGCAGCTGAAAGTTCTGGAACACAAAGCCCACGATGTCGTTGCGCAGTTTGGCGCGGCCGTCCTCGCCCAGGCCGGAGAGGCTGACGCCATCCAGCACAACCTCGCCCGCGGTGGGCAGATCGAGCCCCGCGCACAGCCCCAGCAGCGTGGTTTTGCCGCTGCCGCTGGGCCCCAGGATGGCGCATGTGGAGCCGCGCGGTACGGCGAAAGAAATGTCCCGCACCACTGTCAAATCCTCCTCCTTGGCCACGCCTGCCCCGCCTGACCCGGCGCTGCCACCTCCTCCGCGCGCCGGGTAGCTTTTGGTAAGGTTGCGCACCTCCAGAATGGGCGGTTGCGGCGCCTGGGGGTTACCCGTGGAGGGATCTGCGCTTGCGGCGGTTGCGGCCGGGGTTGCGGTCGTTGCGGTGCCTTCGGTAGAGGGGAGGGATGTCATGTTGCCTGGAAGCTAGACGTGCGAATCCTGCGGCGGGCGTACCGGCGGCGGAAAGGAGACCCGGCCCTTGCCACTGCCTCCGCGCAGCCCCACGCTGGTGCCCGGCCGCTGCAGCCACAGGCACAGGCCAATCACTCCCCCCAGGACGACAATCACCACCGCGGCCGTTACGTACAACGCCACTGGCACCCGCCGGTAAAAGGGCACCGCCGTAAAGTTGAGGTAGACCGAGATGCTTGCCTTTTGGGGAGGATCCTGCTGGCTGAGGCTGGCCAGGTCGGGATGCCCGTCGCCGTTAAAGTCGCCCACCGCCGCAGGCTGCGGCAGGTAGTAGGTGTACTCAAGATAATACACGCCTTTGCTAAACGCGCCTGCGTTAAATCCGTGCAGCAGCGCTCCCGGCCCCAGGCCGGTGCCCCGGCCGGGCACGATTGTAGGGGGCACGCCCCTGCCGTGGGGACCGCCCGTCGCATAGCGCTGCACCCCGGCAAGATCGAACTTCCACGCCGCCTCCAGAGTGCCGTCGCCCTTGCCGCGGAATATTTGCACAGCCGAACTATAGGGACTGCGCGACGCCACGGGAACGGCACTGGCAACCACGTCCGCTTTTCCATCACGGTCCAGATCCGGCGCCATCAGCGCGTTTACCCCAAACATCTCGAAGCGATACGGCCTCTCCGCATACGTGCCATCGCCCCTGCCCAGCAGCGTCCAGCCGTCCAGCTGCCCGCCAAGCACCAGGTCCTGCTTGCCATCTTTGTTAAAGTCCGCAATGGCAATGGTATAGATGGGCGCAAAATCCGGCGACGGCTTCCCTGTGGCGATTGGCCCGGCCTTGCCCTCACTCAAAAGCTCCGGCACTTTTCCGCCGGCATCGGGCCGCCCGCTTGTCGCCACCGTAAACGTTGCGTCGCCGTTGTTCAGAAATACGCGCTGCGGCTGGGTCGCATCCTCGCCAAACGCAATATCGGGCCACTTGTTGCCGTCGATATCGCCCACCGCCACCGGCGCCACGCCCTGGATGCGAAACGGCTGTGGCGATCGCACCAGCTTGCCAAACGATCCATCGCCCTCGCCCAGCAACACGGCAAACTCGGTCGCATCGCGCTTCAGCGGGTGCACGTCGCGGAAGATAAGGAGTAGGTCCGTCGAGCCATCGCCATTAAAATCGGCGGCAAACAGGGACTCCTGGCAGGCCGGAGCCGAAGGCGCGTTCGTCGTCGCGCCCCAATCGTTCGGATCCAGATCGCCGCCCGAAACGGCCTGCGTGCCGATGGGACATTGCGCCAGCTCGGCCACCATCTTCGCGTCGTCAAAAGAGCCATTGCCCCGGCCGCGAAACAGCACAAGCTGGCCCTGCGGCTTGTTCCGGTCGTCCCGCACGGCCAGCACAATATCGGGCGAGCCATCCCCGTTAAAGTCCGCCACCACGGGCAGCGAGCACGAGTCGCCGCGATTCACACGCAGCGTATCGGCGCGCTTAAAATTGCCGTCGCCCAGGCTTAGCAGCACAGCCACCGCGCCGTCGGTCATCCGCACTACAAGGTCGTCCACGCCGTCCTTGTTCACATCCGCCACCACGATGTCGCGCGGGGTTGTGGAGAGCGAAAAGCTGCGTGCGCCGCTTAATTGCACGGGATCGTGCGAGCCGGCAAACGCCGACGCCCGACCGCACAGCACAAGCGCGATGACCGTGCATAAGCATGTAAACCTCAATAACATACGGGTAGAAAGTGAGGCTGTGCAGGTGAACCGCCGCAGGCCGCGCGGCGCCATTGGAGGGAGCGCGCGAACCTATAGCGACCGCACCCAGAACGTGTAGCGCCCGCCCAGAATACTGTAGCGCGCCTCCGCCTTTTTGTCGCGGCGCAGCACCACGTTCTCCGGCCCGCCCTGCGGATCCCAGAACTGGCCGCCGTTGTTGGCTTTGAGAAAGCGCACCATCTGCGCGTCGCTCAGCGGCTTGCCATCCACGCGGCTGTAGGCCTCGGCCACCGACTTTCCGCCGGAAAACTGCACCAGAATATGGATGCGCCCACGCTGATAAATGTTGGTCGTAAGCCCCTTGGCAGGCTTGCCCGCATCCACCGGCTGCCCATAGGCCCTGGCCACAGCCTCGGGCGTATCGCCCAGCTTGGCATAAGCCCCATGCGGCGCGACAAAGGCAAGCATGGCGGCGGTCAGAAGCACGGCGCGCGAGAATGAGCGAAGTTGCTGAGGAAGAAGCTTTTGCATAGGTAAAGTGGGGGATTCCGGCAACGCCGGCGCCAGCGCATTCGGGTGAGACCAGCGTCGTGCCGCGTCGTGTTATCGCATTTCAGACGCGCTGTGCTACATCTTATCCACACGCGGTACGTGCAGGCGAAGAAAATCTTCCAGAAGTTGCGTAGGATTCACCGTGGGCGACCCCGCCGCGATGCTCTCCACGGCCGCCGCTATCGGGTCGATCGACGAATCGGCCGCGCCCTTCGCGCGCTCCTTCTCGGCCGCCACCATCGCCTCCGCCTGCTCCCGCGTCATCCCCTCCACCGACTTTTGCGGCGACAGCATGCCCGTGTAGGGCAGCCAGTGAAACGTCCCTTTCGTCTGGTACAAAATAACGCCGCCGGGAAAGATGACCGCCTCCGTAAAGTTGTCCCACGCCACGTGGCGCGTGCCCGCCGCCCCCGGTTGCCCCGCGCCCGTGCCGGGCGGGCCGGTGCGGATATGCAGGCCGTCGCCGCGCACAATAACGGACATCTGCAGCCCGTGCAGACGGCTGGTGCGGAAACTCCGCAGTGCCATCCACACCAGAATCTGCACGTACGTCAGCATAACCATGCCCGAAAACAACTGCAGCAACCCCGCCCACCACGAGAGCGCCGGCGGCGTGTGACCCCATGCCACCGCCACGCCAAAAATAAGAAACAAACCCACAATGCGCGCCGGCCAGAACAGATAGCGGAACTTCCACGAGAAATGATAGGCGCTTGCCAACCCAAACTCCTGCACCGTAAAGATAAAGCGGAACGGGAACGCAATGCCACGCAACTCCGGTGTCTCCGCCCGGCCGCTGCCCGCCGCCTCCAGATCCGCGTTGGCGTTGCGCGCGCCCAGGGCAAGCTCGTCCAGCCCTTCGGGCGGCGTGGGTGTCGCGGAGTTATCGGGTAAGCTGTTGCCGGACATGGGTTTGTAGCGCTGGAAATTGAGGTGGGGGCCGTGAAAGTGCGGCGATTATGGGGAAATCGCCTGGCTTTGGCAAAGCCTAAGCCGGAACGATTCCGATAGGCTGCTCAGGCAGTAATGCGCAGCGCCGCCATCACGCGAAGCGCTTCCGCCAGAACTACTTCGGCCGAAATCTCCGAGATGGGCCTCCCGAATTCACGCGTCTCAATCTCCGCATGGCGCGCGCGGTCCGCCTTGTGCAACCCGCATGCCTCCGTGGAGGATCCGCGATCGCGCGGCGCAAAAAGGGAGACCGTGGGGCAACCCACCGCCACAGCCAGGTGGTAAGGCCCCGTATCGCCCGAGAGGAAAAGCGCCGCGCCTTGCTGCAGCACCGCCAGATCCCGAAGCCCCAGCTCGCCGGCGCGACTGACCGCGTTGCCGGGCAGCATGGCGCGGAGTTTTTCCGCCGTTTCGCGCTCGGCGCCGCTGCCGGTGACGATAAAGCGCGGCGCCGGCGCACCAGACGCAAGCGCACGCTGCACAATACCTTGCGCTACTTCGGCCCAGCGCTCGACCGGCCAGCATTTCTCCGCCCGCGAGGCGCCCGGATGGATAAGCACGAGCGGCGATGGATGATGCGGGGAGGCAGGGACATTGGGTGTCCCTGGGACATGCGATGTCCCTGACCGCGGGGAAGTTCCCCGGGGCCAGACATCAATCCGCATCCGCTCTGTTGTCGGCTCCAGCCCCAGCGAGGTTGCCATGGCCAGGTTGTTGGCGATGGCGTGGCCTGTCGCATAGCCCTTCTCGTGCGGCATGCGCATGTCCGCGCGATTGGCAAACCAGGGCGCCCAGGTGCTCCAGCGGCTGCGATAGCGCAGGAACCCTCGCGCGCCGCACCACCACAGCCAGGGGACGACGTCGGGCTCCGAGCAATTGGCGATAAGCGCGATAAATCCCGGCGGGCGCCCGGGCGCACCGGAGGTGGGACATGCCATGTCCCTGGCGCCGTCTAGTCTCATGGCCAGACGCATCTCCCGCCGCGCCTTCCCGAGGCCGCGATATTTGCCCTGCGCGCCAAAGACGCTGCCGAGGCGCGGATCATCCACGTAGAGGGAGCGATAGGGCTGGCGCACCCAAAAGAAGGTGCGCTCCCGCCCCAGCCTTGTGCTGAGCGTTTCGATCAGCGGCGTGCACAGGATGGTGTCGCCCAGCGCAGTGGTGGCGACAACCAGGACCGGAGCGCCTTCGCCGAGTGCATTTTGGCACTGCTCGAGTGTCCAGGGGCGGATTGCGCCGAGCGTATGGAGGGCGCGATGGGCGAGAATCCACGACGCATCCAATCCAGGGACATTCATTGTCTCACCCCTTCCGCAAACTGTTTTCCGACAAACATTTGCTTCGTCCAAAGCCACATTATCACCGCCACGCACGTGCCTCCCAGCACGACGATGGACGGCGCCCCCGTCAGGAGGTCTCCCATGGCCGTATGGGGCCCGGTGGGGGGCTGAGTGACGATCGACCCGACTTTGAGGGCAAACACCCAGCCGGCGTGCAGGCCGATGGCCGCCCAAAGATTGCCCGTGCCCCAGGCAACGCCGCCAAGTATAAGCCCCACAAGGAGATAGGCGATATACGCGGTGCCATAGGTCTCGGGATCCAGCACGGGGGCAAAGGCCCAGCCCAGCGCCTGAAAGCCCGCGTGCCAGGGCACGCTCAGTCCGTCAGGCGCAAAGCCTTCGGGCTTAAGGAAATGCGCGGTTGCAAAAATAAAAGCGGTGAGAATAACACCCGCAACGTTGCCGCACACACGCATCATCAGCAGCTGCAGCCCGCCGCGGAAGACGAGCTCCTCCGCGACGGAGACAGCCCAGCCGGTCGCCAGCGCGCTGAGCGTGGTGCGCACCAAAAGGCCGCCGCTCCACACCCGTTCGCCCGTCCAGATATGCCCGGCGCATAGCAACACAAGTGACGCAATACCAAAGAGAAAGCCGGCGGCAAGGGCGAGCGCCGGCCCCTTCCAGCCGCCGCTTTTCGCCTCGCCTGCCGCTTCGGCCTCCGCTTGCGAGAGGCGCCATTGCCGCCACAGCACCGGGCCGAAGCTGAGCACCGCGGCCACCAGCAGCGCGCGGCTGCAAAAGCGGGAGAACGGCATGGCGGGAAACCAGTCGGCGGCAATCCAGTACATCACGGGCGGCAACGCGCCGGCCAGCAGCACAAACGCTGCAAGCGCCGCGAGCAGCTCCGCCAGGGCGAGGCGGGGGCTGTCGGCGGGGCCTCCTGTCGAGGCTTCGCTAAATGGATTGATGTTGATGGACAAGCCTGCTAAGGTAGGATTCTTTTACCGCCATGTCAGCCCAAAAAAATCGCCTACTGCCGCTGGAGTTCGAAAAGCCGATCGTCGAGCTTGAGAACATGCTCACGGATTTACATAAACGCGCCAGCGACAACGATATCGATCTGTCGGCCGACATCAGCAGCCTGCAAGGCCGCATTGCGGAGGAGCGCTCGCGTATCTACTCCAGCCTGACGCCGTGGCAGCGCGTGCAAATTGTGCGGCACACCAACCGCCCCTTTTCGCTCGATTTCCTCAAGCTTATCGCCAGCGACTACACGGAGCTGAGCGGCGACCGCCTGCACGCCAACGACAAGGCGCTGATCGGTGGTTTCGCCACAATCGACGGCCGCCGCGTGATGGTGGTGGCCCACCAGAAAGGCCGCGATACGAAGGAAAAGCTGATGCGCAACTTCGGCTGCCCCAATCCCGAAGGCTACCGTAAAGCGTTGCGCCTGATGCGTTTGGCCAGCAAATTCAATCTGCCTGTGGTGGCGCTTATCGATACGCCAGGCGCCTTTCCCGGCGTTGCCAGCGAGGAGCGGCACGTGGCGGAGGCGATCGCGGTGAACATCCGCGAGATGTTTGGCCTGGAAGTGCCGGTGATTGCCGCGATTTTGGGCGAAGGCGGCAGCGGCGGCGCTCTGGGCATCGGCGTGGCCGACCGCGTGCTCATTATGGAGAACGCGTACTACTCGGTCATCTCCCCCGAGGGTTGCGCCGCGATTCTCTGGAAAGACCGAGCCCACGCCCCGCGCGCCGCGGAGGCGCTGAAAATGACGTCGCCCGACCTCATCAAGCTAGGCCTGGTGGACGAAGTGATTCCCGAGCCCGCCGGCGGCGCGCACCACGACTGGGTTACCTCCGCCGAAGCGCTGAAGGCGGCCCTCATCCGCAACCTCGACGAGCTCGGCGCACTGAGCCCCGACGCGCTGATGGACGGCCGCTACGCGAAATTCCGCGCCTACGGCCGCTTTCAGGAGCTGACCGGGCAGGGCGGAGCAGAGACATTGGATGTCCCTGTTGCGACGGAAGTGGCTGTAGTATGAGGCGCTAAGCGCAGCTGTTCGGCTGGACAGCAGCTAAGCGACTCGGTATCCGCCTTCGACAGACTTA
This sequence comes from Verrucomicrobia bacterium LW23, assembly GCA_003054695.1. Taxonomy (GTDB): domain Bacteria; phylum Verrucomicrobiota; class Verrucomicrobiia; order Methylacidiphilales; family UBA1321; genus LW23. Next base: position 505,428 of record QAZA01000045.1, on the reverse strand, counting down.
CCCGTTTGCCGAAGGCGAGGAGTCGCGCCTCTATGGCGCCCCCATTTTCCGGCTGTTCAACCGGAAAATTTCCTTGTAGTCTTCACCCTTTCGTTTTTCTGATTCCCCCCGCACCGCGTGCACCTGTTGCCATGCGGCGCACTTCCTCAGCACTCCCATGCACGATCTCGCCAAAGCTTATGAGCCCTCCGCGGTGGAGGAGCGCCTTTATGCGCGCTGGCTCGAACTGACCGACAGCTACCATGCGGACGAGAAGTCCGTGAAGCCCGCGTTTTCGATTGTCATTCCGCCGCCGAACGTGACGGGTATCCTGACCATGGGGCACGTGCTCAACAACACGTTGCAGGATATTCTGTGCCGTAAGGCGCGCATGGAGGGCAAGGAGGTGCTGTGGCTGCCCGGCACCGATCACGCCGGCCTGGCCACGCAGACCAAAGTGGAAAGCACCATGCGCAAGGAGGAGAAGGGCCTGACGCGCCAAATGCTTGGGCGCGAAGCCTTTGAGAAGCGCGTGTGGGAATGGACCGACAAGTACGGCGGCATTATCATCCAGCAGCTTAAAAAGCTGGGCTGCAGCTGCGACTGGACGCGCCAGACCTTTACGCTGGACGCTGAGTACAGCCGCGCCGTGCTGCAGGCGTTTGTGGATCTGTATAACAAGGGCCACATTTATCGCGGCAAGCGCATGGTGAACTGGTGCCCGGCGTCGCAGACGGCGATTTCGGACGAAGAGGTGATTCCCACGCCGCAAAAGGGCAAGCTGTATACTATTCGCTACGAGGTGGTTGAGCAGCCTGGCCGTTTTCTGGAGATCGCGACGACCCGCCCGGAGACGCTGATGGGCGACACCGGTGTGGCGGTGAATCCCGAGGACCCGCGCTATGCCGGGCTGGCCGGCCTGCACGCGCGCCGCCCGTTCCCGGAGGCGGCGATTCCCATTGTGGCGGACGCGCACGTGGACGTGAAGTTTGGCACGGGCGTGCTGAAGGTGACGCCCGCGCACGACAAGGCCGACTTCGAGATCGGCCAGCGTCACAACCTGCCGTTCCTGGACGTGCTGACGCCGGACGGCAAAATCAACTGCCCGGAAGTGCCTGAGCTGCACGGACTTGACCGCTTTGAAGCGCGCAAACGCAGCGCCGAGATGCTGGCCGAACGCGGCCTGCTGGCCAAGGAGGAGCCCTACGATAACACCGTGGGCTTCTCCGAGCGCGGGCAGGTGCCGATCGAGCCTCGCCTGAGCGAGCAATGGTTCCTGCGCTACCCCAAAACGCAGGACGCGCTGGACGTGGTGGCCAGGGAGCAAATCAAATTCTTTCCCCGGCACTGGACGAAGACGTACGACCACTGGCTCACGAACATTCAGGACTGGTGCGTGAGCCGCCAGGTGTGGTGGGGCCACCGCATCCCCGTGTGGTACAAGGATGGCGATCCGGCATCGCCGAAGTGCCAGATTGCCTCGCCCGGCGAGGGCTGGGTGCAGGACCTGGACTCGCTGGACACGTGGGCGAGCAGCTGGCTGTGGGCCTACGCCACGATGGATGACGCGACGCGCAGCAAATTTTACCCCACAAGCGTGCTGGTGACGGGGCCGGACATCATCTTTTTGTGGGTGGCGCGCATGATCATCGCCGGCCTGGAGTTTACTCCCGGCAAGACGAAGGCCGTGGAGGATAACATTGCGTTTGAGAACGTGGTGTTTACCGGGATTATCCGCGACAAATACGGCAAAAAGATGAGCAAGCAGTTCGGTAACTCGCCGGACCCGCTCGACCTCATTGCCAAGTATGGCGCCGACGGCCTGCGCTTCGGTCTCATCCGCATTGCGCCGCAGGGCGAGGACATTCGCTTTGACGAGAAGCAGGTGGAAGAGGGCCGCAACTTCTGCAACAAGCTGTGGAATGCGGTGCGCTTCCGCACCATGCAGGGGCCGATCGACCCGGCGGCTGATCCGTCTCAGTACGATCCGGAGACGCACGAGCTGACGAGCTTCTCGCAACTTCTGCTGCACAAGCTGCATAAGCTGCTTCCGCAGATTCAGGCGTCGTTCGATCGCTTTGAATTCAGCGAGGTGGCGAGCGCGCTTTACGACTTTGTGTGGAACGACTTCTGCAGCCGCTTTATCGAGGCCGCGAAAGCGGACTTCCAGAACCCCGAAAGCCCCTCGCGCGCGGGCACACTGGCCACGCTGGACTACACGCTGAGCCGCATTCTGCGCCTGCTGCACCCCTTTGCGCCGTTTATTACAGACGAGCTGTGGGTGAACCTGGGCTTTGGAGGCCCGGAAACGGCCGCCGACGGCACCCCCAACGCCAACGCGCGGACGATCCAGTTTGCCCCGTGGCCCTGCGCCGAGCCGGTGCCTGCCTGGGTGAAGGATCTGTGGACGACCAACAGCGCCGAGGCGGTGTACGCCATGGTGGATGCCGGCCGCAACCTGCGCGGCGCGGTGAACCAGAAGGTGCCGTTCCATCTCCATCTCGCGGAGGGCGCCTCCGCGCCTTACGACTACGAGATGCCGGTGCTGACGGCACTGCTTAACGCGAGCGAGGTGACACTGGCGCTTCCGAGCGACCCCGTTCCGTCAGGCCCCTTCGCCTTCGTGCCGCTGGGCAAACTCTATGTGACACTGCCGAAAATCGACCCGGAGGAGGAGCGCAAGCGCATTGAGAAGGACCTGGCCAAAGTGCGCAAGGACCTCGAGTCCACACGCAAAAAGCTGGGCGACCCCAACATGATCGCCCGCGCCCCCGCCGACAAAGTCGCCGAATGGCGCGCCCTGGAGCCCGTGCTGGCCGAGAAGGAACGCACGCTTCTGGAGCGCCAGGACGCGCTGGCCGGGGCAGTGTGACGCCCTGCCCCCGCCTTGCCCCACAGGGCGTCCGGGGCGGCGTTAGGCCAGATCGCACCGCAATTGCCTTATGAGGCTCGGGAGTTCGAGTGAGGCCTGCTCTAACAGTCTGTCGTTGGGCACGTTGCGTGAAAATCCGTCATCGTATTGCCACGCGAACAAGCGAAGCGATGTGTGGAGCAGATTCTCACGCATCGGTCGCAACGGGCGGATTCGCAACGTACACAACGAGGGATGTTGCAGACAGGCTTGTTACCAGTTGATATCTTGAACTGGACGTTCCCTCATCGGCCTGTCTATACCTGAATTGAAATTTGTGATGAACGCCACTTAGACCAATTGTCGGAATAAACCGGTACATGGGTGGAGGCGATTTTGAGATGAGGGCAAGGCGAGGCTAAGGGAGTGCATTTGAAAAATGCATGACCGAAGACTCAACGCCGCCCTCGCTCAAAAGCGTCCCGCCAATGTACCGGTTTATTCCGATAATTGGGCTTAGAGGCTGTCGACATTTCCGCTGCATCCCCTTGGCGAAACTTTCCGTCCTTGGCGGTACTATCTGCCTTGGATCTACGGACCTTCAGATAGCATCGCCAAGGGCGGAAAGTTTCGCCAAGAGGGTTGCTTCCACGATGTTCAACCTTCCTTACGTTCCACCTTTATCCCCTGCTTAGAGGCTTGTATCCCCCTTAGAGCGAGACATTCTCCTCCGTATTGCAGTACGGCTTCACAGATGTCTCGCTCTAAGGGGGAGATATAAGCCTCTAGAGAATTCGACAGCCTCTAGACTTTTTTGGCTTTGCCGGAGCGCTTGATGGCAAGGGTGCAGATCTTCTCCACTAGCTGGGCAAAGCTGATGCCGACGGCTTTGGCGGATTGCGGCAGCAGGCTGGTGGCGGTCATGCCGGGCAGGGTGTTGGCTTCCAGGCACCACAGGGCGCCGTCCGGGTCCATGCGGAAGTCGACGCGGCAGTAGTCGCGCAGCTTTAGGGCGTGGAAGACTTTGAGGCCGAGCTCCTGCACGCGGCGGGTTTGTTCCGGGGTGATGTCGGCGGGGAAAATCTCCTCGGCGCCGCCGGCCTGGTATTTGCTCTTGTAGTCGAAAATCTCGCTGAGTTTGGGGACAATTTCGCCCACGGCGTAGGCCTCGCCGTCTACCACGCCGACGGTCAGCTCGCGGCCAGGCACAAATTTCTCGATCATCACCTCGTCGTCGTACTGCAGGGCAAGGTCGATAGCGGGCTGCAGGTCGGCTTCTTTCTTCACCACGGTAAGGCCGATGGTGCTGCCCTGTTTGTTGGGTTTAACGACGCAGGGGAAGCCGACGTGCTCGCGCGCCTGCTCCACGGTAACGGGGGCCATCAGCCACGGGGCGGTGGGGATGCCGCCGGCGCAGAAGAGCCTCTTGCTCATGTCTTTATCCATGGCATTGGCGCTGCCGATCTGGCCGCTGCCGGTGTAGGTTACGCCGCTGGCGTCCAGGATGGCCTGGAGGGTGCCGTCCTCGCCGGCGCCGCCGTGCAGGGCCAGCATCAGCACGTCGCAGTTGCGCAGCTCGGTGGTGGTTTGGGCGACGACGAGCGCGGTGCTTTGGCCGGTGGCGGCCAGGGCTTTGTCGTCGGGCGGCGCCTCGGAGACGCCGGCGCCGAGAAGCGCAGTTTCCTCGCCCGGCCCCAGCAACCCGCGCGATGTATCCACCACCAGCACCTGGTGCCCGCCGGCTCGCAGAGCCTTAACCACCTGTGCGCCGCTGGCCAGGGAGACATCGCGTTCCATGCTGTTACCGCCGACAAGTACCGCAACTTTCATAGGGGGATGGGAGGGAGAGGAGGGGGAGGAGATAGAGAGGGATGAGGTGGTGACCGTGGCGAAGGGACCGCGGAGGCGAGAGGCAAGCCCCGGCAACCATGCTAAGGCAGGCCATTTATACACATGACACCCTCGACGCACAGAGAAAAATGTGAGCGTCATCACCCGCCTGTCACGAGCCCTTTTGGGCGCAGGCTGCAATGCGAGGCGTTCCAAACCGCCGATGCGGCAAGCATCTCGCAGTCCGGGGTAAAGGTCTGCCGCAACGTTCGGCTTCGCGATACGTAAAGAGGCTCTCAGAAACTTCCGCCTTACACGCCTGGCGCTGGCGCCCCCCTGGCCGGGCTGGCCGGCTTAGGGCCGGGTGCGGGAGGGGGCGCGGAGGCCTCGCCTGCAGGGGGGGATGCGGGGGCGGGCGCCGGTGCGGGGGCTGCGGGGTAGGGGGCGGGATCGGGCTCGGCCTTCCACCCGTAGGTGAGGTACTGGTAGTCGTGGGTGCCGTCGTCGTACAGGTCGACGATGGAGTAGCCTTCGGCGAAGCCGTCGCGCAGGCCCTTCCACCACTGGCCACATACGCTGCCAGCGCAGCGGTACATCACGTTGCGCAGCTCGAGGGCTTCCACCATATGCAGGTGGCCGCTCAAGCACAGGCGCACGTTGGGGTGCTGGGTAAAAAGGAGGCTCAGTTCGCCGCCGTCGCTGTGCACCAGGTTGCAGCCTACGGTGCCTGGGGTAAAGGGTGTGGCGCGCTTTTCCGTCAGCTGCAGCAGGGCGGAGATGAGCGGGACGTGGGACCAGATAAGGATGGGTGTGGTGGGCGGCGTGTGCAGCAGCTCCTCCTTCAGCCAGGCTTTTTGTTCTGCGTCCAGGTAGGCGACGTAGGTGCCGGGCTTCTCGCCGGGCTGGATGCTGTCCAGCGCGATAAACCGCCAGCCGGCCTGGCTAAAGGCGTAGTAGCGGGATTTCTGCCCCAGCACGTCCATCGCCCACTTCTTACCGTAGTCGGGCTCGGCCCCGGTGGCGCCGCTTTTCTCCTGATTCCAGCCCCAGATGTCGTGGTTGCCCAGGCAGGTGCGCATGGGCAGGTTCAGCTCGTCGCGAAGCACGCGGGTCCAGATGTCCCACTCCAATTTGGCGCGCTCGCGCGTGGCGGCCATGGCGCCGTGGATAAAATCGCCGCCGCCCAGCACCAGCGCCGGTTTGTCGGGCAGTGCCTGCATGTGGCGCAGGCATGCGGCCAGGCCCTCCGGCGCGCGGCGCTCGGGCTGCATATGCACGTCGGTAAGGTAGGCAATGCGCAGCGTGCGGGTGCGCGAGGAGCCCGATGCCAGCGCGGCGCTTGCGGCTACGGCCCCGCCCAGGCCGCTGAGGCCGGCAAGCCCCGCCACCCCGGCCGCCGCGCGTCGCAAAAAGCTGCGGCGGTGCATGTGCGATTGCGGCTGCGGCGATTGCGGTGACGTAGCACTCATAGGTCGGTAGGTCCCTGGCAACACACTGCGGAGGCGCGCGTCAGGCGTCGCCCGCGTCCCCCACCTCCAAACTACCCGGATTTCCCCCAAACAGCAAGCCGGCTGTTTCCCCCCCCCGTTGCGGCCGTTGCGTAAGAATCTGCACACGGCGCGCCACACCCTGTCCGTAAGCAAAGCCGTAACGGATTTTCACGCAACGGCCGCAACGGGGGGAAACAGAATAGCAAGGAAGGCCCCATCGCCAGGACCCACCTCCCCGCCTGGTCCTGAGGCTTGCCCGACTCGTCTTCTCGAATATCTGGCGCGCGCCACGCACATCCGCACTTGCGCCGCGGCGCGCGTGGCCCTTATATGTTGGGCGCCCATGACCACGGAAAGTGTTTCCCTGCGCAACGCCGACATTGCGATTGCCGCCGCCGCCAATGACAGTAGTACCGCCATCACCGCGCAAAGCGGCAGCAACCTCGCGCTCAGCTTTACCTCGCTGTCGCCGGAGAAGCAGTGCGCCATGTCCAGCTTCTACGCCTTTTGCCGCCTGGTGGACGACGTGGCCGACAGCACGACGCTGAGCGTGGAGGACAAGCGCGCGCAGCTGGAGGAGTGGCGCAGCGAGATTCACCGCGCCTACCTGGGCGGCGCCCGCACGGCCATCGGCCGCGAGCTGGGGCAGATTGGCAAGCAGTATCTCGTTCCCCCGCAACATCTTGAGGAAATTGTGGACGGTGTGATGATGGACCTGACCGCCACGCGCTACGAGACGTTTGCCGACCTCTACAAGTACTGCTACCACGTCGCCAGCGCCGTCGGCCTGGTCAGCATCGAGATCTTTGGCTATCGCGACCTGATGACGCGCCGGTACGCGGTGGACCTGGGCATGGCTTTCCAGCTCACCAACATTTTGCGCGATGTGAAGAAGGACGCCGGCTTCGGCCGCATCTACCTGCCGCAGGAGGAGATGCGCGAGTGGGGCGTGACGGACGACGACATCATCCACGGCCGCTGGAGCCCCAACATGCGGCGCCTGCTCAAGTTTCAGTACCACCGCGCCCGCCACTACTTTGAGCGTAGCTGGCGCCTGCTGAGCGCCACCGATCGCCCCAACATGGGCGCCGCGGAGATCATGCGCGAAGTCTACTTTGCCGTGCTGGAGAAAATTAAACGGCACGACTTTAACGTGTTTGCCCAGCCCACGCGCCTTAACAAGCTGGAGAAAGCGTGGCACTACATGGCCGCGCAACGCCGCGAGAAATCCCTGAAGCCCAGCCCCCCGCCGCCGCCCAAAAAGGTGCTGGTGCTGGGCGCCGGCTTCGCGGGCATCGCCACCGCGGTAGAGCTGGCGCGCCGCGGCCACAACGTAACCGTGCTGGAGAGCCGCTCCCTGCTGGGTGGCCGCGCGCAAAGCTTTACGGACGCCAAAACCGGTCTGGAGGTTGACAACGGCCAGCACATCCTGATGGGCTGCTACCACGAGACGCTTGCGCTCCTGGAGGCGCTTTCCGTAGAGCACAAACTGCTGGAGCCGCCGACGCTCGACGTGCCGTACGCCAGCGACAAGGGCACCACCAGCCTTACCGCGCCGCGCCTGCTCCCCGGCTCCCTGGGCCTGCTGGGCGCGATGATCGGCTTTGGCGAGCTGAACTGGGCCGATCGCCTGGCTGCCGGCCGCCTGACCCTGCGCCTGCGCGCCGGCGAAATGCCCGGCGACGACGAGACCGCCCTGCAATGGCTCAAGCGCTGCGGCCAAACGGACAACGCCATACGCGCCCTGTGGGAGCCGCTTTGTATCTCCGCCATCAACGAGACGGCCGCCGTCGCCTCGGCCAAGCTGCTGGCCGTGGTGATTAAGCAGGCCCTGTTGGGCAGCGGGCGCGATGCCAGGATTCTGATCAGCAAAGTCGGCCTCAGCTCCCTGTTGGAGGTGGAAGCCGAGCGCCTGCTGCGCATGTGCGGCGGCGCGCAAATCCTTCGCCAGCAACGGGTTACCGGCCTGGTGGCGGGCCGCGGACGCATCGCCGCCGTGGCGCTGATGGACGGCCGGCGCCTGACAGCGGACCACATCGTCAGCGCCCTGCCGTGGAACGCCCTGCGGCAAATCCTGCCCAAGGCGGCCGGCACGGCAGAAAGCGCCCCTGCACAACCCGAACTCATCCCCGACCCCGCCGCCGAAGGCGCCCCCGGCTTTGCCGCACCCGCCGGCGCCCAGGTGCTGGACCGCTCCGCCTTTGCCCCCGAGGCCCAGCCGCTGGCCGACGCCTGCCTGGCGCTGGGTGAATCGCCGATCGTCAGCGTGCACCTGTGGCTGGACCGCCCCGTGCTGGATCGCCCCTTTATGGGCTTCCTGGACTCACCGCTGCACTGGGTCTTCTCGCGCGACCACATCCAGGGCCCCACACCGGCCGCACCCGCGGGCACCGGCGGCGGCCGCAGCGGCTTTGCAGATAAGCCGCACCACGTCTACACCCTGGTTGTCAGCGGCGCGGACGTGCTGGCCCAAACGTCGTCGGCCGAGATTGAGGAGATCGCCATCCGCGAGCTGCGCCGCTTTCTCCCCGCAGCCGCCCAGGCCCAGGTGCTGCACCGCCTCCTCTACAAAGCCAAAAGCGCCACGTTCTCCGCCACCCCCGCCGCGGAGAAGCTGCGCCCCAACCCCGCCACGCCGTGGCCCAACCTGTGGCTGGCCGGAGACTGGACCAACACCGGCCTCCCCGCCACCATCGAGGGCGCCGTCGTCAGCGGCAACCGCGCCGCGGCGGCGGTGGACGCCGCGCCGGTCTTCTGAGGGAGGCGACCTGGAAGCACGGATTGCACGGAGGGGATGGAGAGATCCTGGCGTGCAAATCCCGGGGGGGGGGATTTTGAGATGCGAGCAAGGCGGGCCGGAGGGAGTGCATCCGCATGGATGCTCGACCGTAGGTCCAACGCAGCACGAACTCAAAAGCACCCGGGATTTAACTCTGCTCATTGGTCTTAAACTGTCGCGCCGTTGGTGATTCAGAACAGTTTGATCTGTCTGCACCCTGACGGAAACTCCGTCTACCCTGCGCTCACGCTCAGCGCCCGGCTGGCCAGGCGGGCGGGGAACCACCCGCGCTCCACGCAATGGCGGAAGGACCAGATCGGTTGCGTCTCGTTCTTGTAGCTCCAGTAAAACCAGCCGGCGGTGGTGAACTCGAAGAGAGCGAGCTGGCTGGCGGCAAACGCGCGCAGGGCCAGGTCGCGCTCGTGCTCCGGCAGCCCGCGCAGGCGGCCGTTGCCCATCGTCAGCGACCACTCGCCGACAACCAGCGGGCCGGCCATGGAGAACTCCCGAAAGCGCGGGTAGCTGCCCGTCATTGGGTAGGCCAGGTGCTCGTGCACGTCCAGGCGGTTAAATACCTCGTAGTACGATTGATACGGATGCACATCCGTCATCACATTCTCGCAGCCCCACGCCTGCAGCCTGCCGTGAATCTCCGCCATGCGAAAGTGCGGGTGCGCCTCGATAATCACCGCGGCGCGCGAGGGGGCCAGGTGCTTGCGGATGCGCTGTGCGGCCTCGTGGTAAAACTCCAGCAGCATGGAGGAGGGCACCTCCGCGTGCGGCTCGTTCAGGCACGAGATGGCGGCCATGCCGGCGTGGTCGCGATAGCGCTCGGCCAGGCGCTCCAGCAGGTCCACCGTGCGGGCGCGGTACGCGGCGTCCCGGTGCCACTGGAAAAAGCGGCTGCGGCCGGAGTGGTGCTCGCCGCTCTGGTGGCCGGGCGCGCCGTGCAGGTCCAGCACACCGGCGATGCCATACGCGCGGCACCAGTCCAGCGCGCGGTCCAGGTACTCGATACCGCCCACGTACGGCGCCTCCACCTCGCCCGGCTCGGCGGCCATCCAGTAGCCAAAGGGGATGCGCACCGCGTCAACCCCGTAGTCGCGCAGCCAGCGAAAGTCGGCCTCCGTGATGTAGGTGTCGCGGTGCCGGCGCAGGTGAGCCTCCGCGGCGGACCCCAGGGCCAGGCTCAGCGAGTATTCGTCGCCCGCCTCCGGCGCACCGGCAAAGACGCCGGGCGCCATCCATTTCTCCAGAATAAGCCAGTTGCCCAGGTTAACGCCGTGCCAGACCTTGGGCGCCACGCTCAGCCCCGTCGATTGGATCTCACTCATGATTGGGTATAGGGATAAGAATATACCCCGCGACGCACGGGGGTTAAGTCAAAGTCAGACTGCAAATGTGTGTATTGCCGACGAATCCAGGCGTTGACGGAAATCGGAAGCAGGCGTCACTCGCATGCATCACGCATGTGTTAAAACCATGGAGCAGTCCCTTTGTCTGGCAAATAACTTGCTTTAAAATTGAAGCCGTATCTTCTTTACAGTCGGGAGATCCACTATACGATGTCACACGCGCGATTCGCCCGTCGCGAATTGCCGACGTTTGACGGCACCCTTTGCTTTCCGGCAACTTCAACCTGCTCCTCACTATGTCTTCTCTGGGCTCCGCACTCCTTATATTCGGCATTGGCTCCATCCTGCTCAATTTTCTTGAGCGCGAGTTTATTATCATGATGTGGGTGGATAACTGGGGCCCCGAAGTGGGCTGGGGTATCCGCATCTCCATGATTGTCGTGGGCGCCAACCTCATGGTCGTTGCCGCGCTCAATCCCGGCGAGGAAGCGACCAATGGGCAGCAGCCGCCGCCGGCCAGCTGACGGATGGGAAGCTTTGGGGCACACATGTGTGCCGGCGGCTCGTTGCCAGATTTCCTTGCCAATCTCACCTTGGAACTTGATTCCTGTGGCGATCTCCCCAAAGTGCACGGGTGATGTCAGCTTCCGCCTCGCCCGCCTTTGAAGACGCCGCCTTGCCCCAACGGGCCGGGAAATCGGCGATCAGCCGCCGCAAACCCAACGACGGCACCAGCTTAGCCCCCACCGGAGCCGCCACGGCGGAACGGTGCGGACCGGCGTGGTTTCAGGGCTGGAGCGTCCCGGCGGTGGGCGCGCTTGTGTTCGCGCTGGCGGCGATTTTTTACGTCGCAAACGGCGTAGCCCCTGTTATTTACGATGACAACGAGGGCCTCTACGCCGGCGCTGTGCGCGAGATGCAGCAGCAGGGCGAGTGGCTGGTGCCCACCAACAACGGCCTGCCCCGCATCCAGAAGCCGATCCTGACCTACTGGGCCATGCTCGTCTCCACGTCGGTATTTGGCGTTAACGAGTTTGCCGTGCGCATGCCCAACGCGCTGGCCACGGCGGCCTGGATCTGGGCCACTTTTCTCATTGGCACCGCGTTGCGCGGGGTGCGGCACGGGGTGATGTCCGCGGCCGTGCTGGCCTCCATGCTCGGCACTTTTGTCTTTACGCATCTCGTTCAGCCCGAGCCTTTTCTGGCGACGTTCCTGAGTCTCGCCGTCTACTGTTTTATCCGCGCCTGGCAGGCCAACGCCGATCCCGACCTGGCGCCGACCGCGGGCCGCTGGTTCCTGGGCGCCTGGGCGTGCATGGCGCTGGGTTCGATGTCCAAAGGCTTGCACGGCGCGCTTTATCCGATGGGTATCGTGCTGATATCCATGGTGTTATGGCCGCAGGCGCGGCGCTTTTACCGGCCCTTCTTTACGCTGGCCGGTGTCGGCATCTTTCTGCTGATTGTGGTGCCCTGGTACGTGGCGCTGGAGGCCAAACTGCCCGGATTTGTGCGCGATCACTTTCTGAATGAACAGTTTGGACACGCCACCAACAGCCGCTACCCCAGCACCACCCGCGGCGTCAGCTTCCTCGCCTTTTATCTGCAGCACCTCATCTTCTGGAGCCCCTGGGTGCTGGCCGCTCCGGCGGCGCTTCTGATCTGGTGGCGCCGCCGCACCGAGGCCCGGAAAGCGCTTACTGACGCGCCCGCCTCCGCCCGCGCCGCCGCCGCGAATGCCCCGTGGCCGCTGGATCTCTTTGTGGCGCGGACACTTACGGTGTGGGTGGCCCTGACGTTTATCTCGCTCAGCTTCTCCAAGGTGCAGGATTATTATGCGATGAGCTGCTGGGGCGCCGTCGCACTGTTTCTGGCCTGGCCGTGGACGGGCGAAGTGCGTGTGTCCAGGTGGTTTACGTTTACGCCGGGCGCCATTCTCGGCATCGCGGGCGTGGCCTTGCTGGTGCTGGCGCTGGGCTTCGGCCACTCCTTCGCGCCCTCGCCGGAGGGCGCCGCGGTGGCGGATACAGCCAATCGCGACACGTTTGCCAACGCGCTGGCCGGCCTGCCCACGGGCGCCTGGGAGAGCTTTATCCCGCTGATGATCGGCGCGGGCGCCGCCATGCTGCTGGGCGGCGGCGCGGCGATGTATTTTGCGTGGCGCCAACACCTTACGCCGGCCTTTACGGCCATTACGCTGGTGATGGGCGTGATGCTTTCCCTCGCCACATGCGGCTTTGCCATCATGAGCCCCAACTTCTCGCTGGCCGAGCAGTCCCGCATGATCAACCAGGCCGCGCCGGTGCCGGCCGACGCCCTCGTGGCGTGCGAGAGCGAGCAGAATGTCGGCAGCAGCCTGCTCTTCTACCTCAACCACCGCGTGCACTGGGTGAACGCCTTGCCGCATAACGACTTTGCCACGCGCGTGCTGGGTCAGGGCGCGGAGCTGTACCTCAACACCGGTACGCTGCTGCCCCACTGGGTCTCGAATAAGCGCGTGTTTTTGATTGTGGAGCAAAGCCGGCAGGACTTTTGGCGCAAAACGCTGAGCGTGACTCGCAAGGCGCCGCACGTGCTGGGCACCGCCGGATCGCGAGTGGTGCTGGTGAACTATCAGCCCGCCGCGGTCAATGCAAAGAGCTCCGGTGCAAATCGTTAGCGCTGCCGGCGCGCCCCACGGCCGGATGAGCGCGCGGATAAGCGCGAGCCGCAGCAACAAAGTTTTCCTCACGCAGTAGCGCTTTGCCGCGCTTTCGGCTACACTGGCCACATGGGTATCGGACGCATCGCCGTTGTCGGCAGTGGAGCTATCGGTTTGTATTACGGAGCCCGGCTGGCGCTGGCGGGCGAGGACGTGCATTTTTTGCTGCGGTCCGACTACGAGGCGGCGCAGACCAATGGCATCCGCGTCGTTAACGGGAGGGATGTCCAGCACCTGGCCTCGCCGCGCATCTACCGCTACGCCAAGGACATAGGGCCGGTGGACTGGGTTATCGTCGCGGTTAAATCCACCAGCAACGCGGCGTTGCGCGATATTGTGCCGCCGCTGCTTCAACGCAACACCTCGCTGCTTACCCTGCAAAACGGCCTGGGCAACGAGGAGCACCTGGCCGGCTTGTTTGGCCAGGAGCGCGTGATGGGCGGCCTGTGCTTTGTGTGCCTTAACCGCACCGGGCCGGCTGTGGTGGAGAACTTTGGCCACGGCAGCATTCACCTGGGCGAGTACGGGCGCCTGCCGCAGCCGCGCACCCACACGTTTGCCCAGGCCGCCACGGCTGCCGGGCTGCACATCGTGGTCGTCAACAGCCTGCGCGAGGCCCGCTGGCGCAAGCAGGTGTGGAACGTGCCGTTCAACGGCCTCAGCATCGTGGCCGGCTCCGTGGACGTGCATCAGATTTTGCTCGACCCCGGCCTGCGCTCCCTGGCCGCCACGCTGATGGAAGAGGTGCGCATGGTCGCCGCCGGCCTGGGCTACCGCATCGATACCTCCTTTCAGGAAGAAATGCTGGAGAAAACGCGCGTGATGGGCCCCTACCGCCCCAGCAGCCTCATCGATTTCGACGCCGGCCGCCCCGTGGAAGTGGAGGCGATTTGGGGCGAGCCCTGCCGCATTGGCCGCAACATGGGCGTGCCCGTGCCGCGGCTGGAGATGCTGTACTACCTGCTCAAAAAGATCACCTCCGCCCGCGCCGGCGCTGCCGCTTCCGCCCCGGCTGCAACGCCGGACACCGCATCCCCCGCCGCTACGGCGCGTCTGCCGGCGGCGGCGCGGGAGGCGTAGCACCCTCGGCGGCGCTGTCGGACTTCCCCTCCAGGATGGCCTGGAAGCGCGCGGCATCGGCGGCGGGCGGCGGGTTTACGGGGATCTGCGCGGCGTAGGGGCCGAGGCCGAGCTGGCGGGCGATGGCTTCGTCGGCAGCGGCCTCGCGCGCAATGTCGGCTTCGGTAACCAGCTCGGCTGCAAGGTTTTCAGCGTTCAGCGCGTTCTTTTCGGCCTCGATGATCTGCGCGCGGGTGCTGATGTAGCAGGAGACGGCACACAGAAAGACGATCGTGCCCACGACAAAGAGCGAGAGCCCTGTGCCCAGTGTGCCCACCGCCGCGCCGGTGTGGGAGCGCAGCACGTCCGCGGAGAACCGGGGCGGCTGCGAGGGCAGGGCCGCATCCACGGCGCCGTCGTCCGGCAACACCGCCATGGCGGCGCGGAAATGGTGGAGCGAGAGCGCAAAAGTACCGATCAGCAGCACCAGGGAGGCCACGCCGGAGAGGATTACCGCCCAGAACCACACGCGGCGCCTGGCCCGCAGCGCCGCTATCCGCGCCGCCGAGGCGGCCAGGGCAGGTGAGAGCAGCGGCGTAGGGGGAGCGGACGCGTCGGCCATATCGCCAGCTTAGAAAGGGGCGCGCCGCGATGCAACACGCATCCCGGTTTTGCTCGCATTGGCACGGCGGTGTGCGTAACTTGTAGGTCTGCCATGAAAGAAATACCCTGCCCATCCTGCGGCGCGCCGGTGCCGTTTCAAAGCGCGGTAAGTGTGTTCGGGGTGTGTCCCTACTGCCGCAGCATGGTGGTGCGCAACGACTTGAATCTGGAGCTCATCGGCACAAAGGCCTTCCTGCCCGAGGATATGAGCCCGCTGCAACTGGGCACGCAGGGCGATTACCGAGGCACCCCGTTTACCCTGGCCGGGCGCATGACGCAGACGTGGTCCGCCGGCCACTGGAGCGAGTGGTTTGCGCTGATGGCCGACGGCCGGCACGGCTGGCTGGCGGAGGCGCAAGGCTTTTACATGATCAGCTTTCCCCTGGAGCTCAAGGAGGCGCCGCCGCATCCCTCCGCGCTCAGGCCCGGCGTGGTGCTGCACCTCTATGGACAATCGTTTCACGTGGACGACATTAAAACCAGCACATGCACGGCGGTGGAGGGAGAGCTGCCCTTCAAGCCACCGTACAACGAGGAAAAGCTCTCCATCGACCTGGTAGGCACCACCGCCACCCAGGGCAACACCGGCCGCGCCTTCGCCTCGCTGGAGTACACCGACGAAGGGGCGCGCGCCTATGTGGGCGAGTACCTGGACTACGAGCAGTTCAAGTTCAGCTTTACGCGCGAGTTTGAGGGCTGGGCCACGCGGTAGTGCGGTTTGATTGCAGGTATGGTATATGCAAAGAGGTTTCGGGCGTTCAGGCAACCTCAAAGAGGTTGTATATCCTAGCCCAGGGTTCCCCGAGTAATGCGAGGGAACCCTGGGAAAAGTGGCGAGAGAACCACGACCCCAACGTGGGTCGTATCCCGCTCTTGCGCAAAGGGATACAACCCGCGTTGGGGTTGTTCGGATGCCTGTGCATTCCCAGGGTTCCCTCACTTTGTTCGGGGAACCCTGGACTAGGTTATACAACCTCGTTGAGGTTGTCTGAAAACCTTGTCCATACCATATTAGTGTAACTGCACTGGGCGATGGAACTCTTCGAGATTCTCAGAAAGGAATGTTTACGCCCAAGGCTTCCGCCGGAGACAGTAGGGCTGGGCTGCGCAGTACGAGTAAGACCAATTCGCACAGTTATTTGCTCTTTATGCGGAGCTGATTTTGGGCTGATTCCTGAGTCCTGGCCGGCGCTTTTTACTTTCGCCGGGATAAAAACTGATGTATAAGGGTGTATATGGGGCCTCATTGCCTCGCAGGCGGGTTGACAGCTTGCTCCACTAAAGTGTAATAACGGAGTCGTAATGCATCACTACTTCCTGGCGGCACTCCTTTTTGTCCTGTGCTGGACGCTGCCCCACGGCCTGGCCATCACCGCATCCGCTCAGGAGGTGCGCAAGGCCAGCCCGGTGGATCTCAGCAACGTCCCGCAGCCGGACCCCGGCCGCAAGCGCCTTAACGATTTTTCCGCCCCCACCCGCCTCGATCCCCGCATCAAGGTGAGCAAAGTGCACATGGTAAATAACGACCCCAATGTGCGCTTGGGCAAAAGCGAATCGATGAACTTTGAGCGCCAGTACTGGAACTTTGGCGCCGTTACCGGCGAGCAGCAGGACCAGCGCAACGGCAACATCTTCGTCTTTAGCTGGAGCAACAAGGGCGAGCGCGCCGACTTTACCTGCCGCTTTGAGTACCGCCAGGTCAAAAGCAAGGCCCAGGTCCGCACCATCACCATCGACCAGCCCGACGTGCAGGGCACCACGCGCAGCATCTTTGCCGTGGTGGGCGCCACGTACCGAACGTATGGACCGGTGACCTCCTACAGGCTCAGCATCATCCGCAACGGCGTTGTGGTGGGCGAACAGAAATCCTTTGTGTGGTGATGCTTATGACTCCCGATGCCTGGAACTTACTGGCGCAGGCGCCTGCGCCCACGCTGCCCGAAACGGTCGGTCTGTTCGACATCATGCAAAAGGGCGGGCTGCTGATGTGGCCCATCTACATGTGCAGTTTTATCGCCATGGCGGTGTTTTTTGAGCGCATCGTTTACTTTCACCGCACCTACCTGTCGGTCGGCGAGTTCCTGGCCGGCATCAAGAATCTGCTCAAGCGCGAGCAGTACCGCGAGGCGCTGGAGCGCTGCGACGACGGCAACGGCCTGCCCGTGGCCCTGGTGGTGCAAACCGCCATTGCCCACCGCCACCTGCCGCCCGATCAGCTGCGCGAGATTGTGCGCGAGATTGGCCAGCTGCAGGTGCCGCGCCTGGAGGCGAACCTGTCCATCCTGGCTACCATCGCGTCCATCACCCCGCTGCTGGGCCTGCTGGGCACTGTGTACGGCATGGTGGAGACGTTTATCCACATCAGCACCAGCACGGCCGGCGCGCTGCCGGTGGCGGAGATTGCCTCCGGCGTATGGATGGCGCTGGTAACGACGGGCGCCGCGCTCGCGCTCTCCATCCCCAGCTTTGTGGCGTACAACTACCTGGTCAGCCGCGCCAACTCCATGATCCAGGACATGGAGCGCGCCGGTATCGAAACCATCCACGCGTTGCTGGAGCCGCCCGCGCGCGACATCATCCAGATGCCGCCGCAGGAGTCCACGCGCATCGCCCGCAACAAGCCCGCCTGAATCGCGCCCGCGCCTTAACCCGCGCCTTAAAGTGCGCCTGGAGCGCGCCCGTCGGCCCGCACGCACTCACCCACCTGGTTTGCCCGTCATGACGACTCCGCAAGCGCACGAAACCCCGGCCGCCGGCACCCCCGCTGCCGCCGCCGGCACCATGGTGCTGAGGCGCGGGCTGGAGCCGTTTCGCCCCTCGTACAACCTGGGCGGCATGATTCTGGCCACGTCGCTGGTGAATGTGGTGCTGCTGCTGCTGCTGTTTTTTGTACTCAGCAGCGCCTTTACCCTGCAGCCCGGCATCTCCATCGATCCGCCGCGCAGTATTTTCGGCACCGGCGCGCAGTCCAATCGCTATATCGTGACGGTGCAGATGATTCCGGACGCGGGAGCGGCCCGCAGCACGGGGGCGAGCCCGGGCTCTGGCGCCAGCCCGGCCGCGGGCGCCAACGCAAGCGCCGGCCCGGTCGCCACCGCCGCCCCGGCGCTGCGCGAGGCGATATTCTTCAACGACCACCTGATGACCCTGGAGGAGCTGGACGCCGCCTTCGCCAAACTGCCCAAACAGCAACGCGGCTCCACCAGCATCGTCGTACGCGCGGATAAATCCGTGCCGTGGGATCTGGTGATGAAAATCAGCAACGCCGCCATCGCCCACGAACTCGGCGTCATCCTCGCCACCCAGCGGGGATAGGGGATGGGGAGTGTTTAACCACGAATAACACGAATAGTGCGGAGGGGAAGAATGGGGAGGAGGCAACAGGTTGGGAAATCCTGGGTTGAAAAGTGAGCCAGCGCGATTGGGTTTTTCGCGCAAAGGACGCAAGGACGCAAAGTTCGCGAAGGGGGGAGGAAGAGAAGGTTTGTTTTAATTGTTTTCCCCAAGCGCAAATTACATTCTGTAGAACCCCTCCCCCCTTCGCGATCTTTGCGTCCTTAGCGCACTTTGCGCGAAACGCCCCATCCGTCCTGCTTCACCTGAGAGTTTGTAACTACGTTTCCCGGTTTCGCGCAAGGGGCGCGAAGGACGCAAAGGGCGCGAAGGGGGGAAAGACGGGATTTTGTTCAAATTCCCCCATTCCTCCCCTCCGCACTATGCGTGTCATTCGTGTTATTCGTGGTTAAATACTCCCCCTTTTCCCCTTCTCGTGTCCCCAGCCCGCATTTTGACTCGCATGTCACGCGGTTGTACGCTAAAGATGGGAAATGGAGGTCCCGTCACTTCCGCCCGACTCTCCATGGATTGACCGACTCGACGACGACAGACTGACTTCTATGCCAACGTATACCTTCTGGGGCGAAATGCCCGCCGCCCTCGCCAACGATATCTGCATCACCGCGCAGACCACCAACAAGCGCCTGTACAACACCGCGCTGGAGGTGGCCGTGCCCCGCATGGCCATGCGCCGCGGCAAGGTGATGGAGATGCCCAAGATCCAGCGCCACGCCTTTTTCGCCAAAATCTTTGCCTACCCGCAGATGGAGGCCCTTACCTTCAACCTCCTCAGCAACTGGCTGGTGGAGAAGCAGGTGGACATGCTGGTGCTGTGGCTCGATACCCTGGGCATCCCGCACAACGGCAAAGGCTGCGCCGACAACTTCCCCTTCGTGCCCGACGCCGCCAAACTCAGCGAAGGCATTGCCAAACTGCTGGAGAAATACGACCCGTGGCTCGTCAAACTCTACCTCGTTACCTTTAACGAGATCGACGAGACCCACTGGCCGGAACTCAACCGGCTGATTAACGAGAACGAGACGCTGCAAAACGCGCCCGTGCCCGAAGGCATGCCCGGCCTGCTAGGCGCCACGGCCCCCGCCGCCGAGCCCGCGCCCGCCAGCTAACCAGCTCACCCATCCGGCGCAGCGGCGCCACCTCCACCGCTCCACACCCCGCCATGAATCCCGATCAGGCGCTCGTCACCCTCGGCCGCTACCTGGCGCATGGGGCGGAGACGTACCTGCCCGGCTGGGCGGCCGTGCCGGCGGGGATGCTGATCGCCATCGTGCCGCTGGTCGTCGTCTTCCCGGCCATCTTTGCACTCACCACCTGGCTGGAGCGCAAGGGGCTGGCGCGTCTGCAGGGGCGCATCGGCCCCAACCGCGCCGGCCCGCTGGGCCTGCTTCAGCCACTGGCGGACGGCCTGAAAATGCTGACCAAGGAGGCCATCCTGCCGCGGGCGGCCGATCCCTTTCTCATGCGCCTGGCGCCCGTGCTGGTGCTGCTGCCCGCGCTGGTGGTGCTGGCGCTTATCCCCTTTGGCCGCAACATGATAGTGGCGCCGGTGGATACCGCCGTGGTCCTCTTCTTCGCCATTGGCGGGCTCGGCACGCTCGGCGTCTTCCTGGCCGGGTGGTCCACGCGCAACAAGTTCGCGTTGCTGGGTGGCATGCGCTCCCTGGCGCAAATGGTGAGCTACGAGCTTCCCCTGGTCCTCGCCGCCGTGCCCGCCGTCATGCTGGCCGGGTCCCTCGCCACCACCCGCATTGTGGAGTCCCAGCAGATTGCCGAGTGGATGCACAGCGACAGCGTGTGGCGCCAGGCGCTGGGCGGCGTGCTGGGCTGGAATGTGTGGACGCCCTGGGGCTTTTGCGGCTTTTTCCTGCTGTTTATCGCCAGCCTGGCGGAGTGCAACCGCGCACCGTTCGACCTGCCCGAGGCCGACTCGGAGATCGTCGCCGGGCACCTAACCGAGTACAGCGGCTTCAAGTACGCGCTGTTCTTTATGGCGGAGTACATTAACGCGTTCGCCCTCAGCGGCTTAGCCATCACGCTATTCCTCGGCGGGTGGAGCGGCCCCAACATCCGCCCGTGGTGGATGGCGGCCGACGCCCCCGGCGCGGCGGAGGCGCTGCTCATCCCCGGCTTTGTGTGGTTCTTCCTCAAGCTGCTGCTGATGATTGCGCTGATGATCTGGATCCGCGGCTCCATGCCGCGCCTGCGGTCGGATCAGCTCATGTCGTTCTGCTGGAAGTTCTTGCTGCCGTTGTCCTTATGCAACATCATCGTGGCCGGCTTCTACCACTTTATGCCGTGGTACCTGGGCTGGCCCATCTCCCTGCTGGCCCTGGGTCTGGCGTATGAGGGCCTGGGCCGTTTCGTCTCCCCCGCCAAAATGGATGCGCGGGAATACCGCTACGCTTAAAGCGGCAACGTTGCAGCGTCTGCGCCAAGAGCATCAATTGCGGCACAATATCGGGTTGCGCAACACGTTGATAGCAGGGATATTATTGATTGTGGGTTTTATTCATTGAAAAGAATAAAGATATCGTGCTATTCATTTTGAGCGGTTGATGTCGATCTCTAATAAAGAGTCCCAGCCGTACGGGTTCCCACCCCCTGGTCCAATCCCAACCCTTTGCCTTTGTTGTACCTCCATGAAACCCGGAATCCAGCGTATGCTCTTCTCACTCTGCGTGGGGGGCGTTGCCATGCTTTTTACCCTGATGCTCGCCGCCTACCTGCGCGACATCTACACCCTTAGCCGCGGCAGCGCGATCAAGCCCCCGGTCAAGGCCACCGTCACCGCCGTCGCCCGCCCTGTCCTGTAACGCCGCGTTGCGTATGCAACGTTAGAGTCAACAATAATGAAGGGCCCTTCCCCAATCCGGGTGCGCCTGCCGGACAGTTCGGCCCGGCATCGCCGCCCTTAGGCCCGCAAGTGCACAATCTTTATCTAACCCCATGGTGCGGGCTTGCTTAACCGGCCGCAGAGCTTATTGTGACCTTCTCTATGACCAGCTTCCGCTACAAAAACGAGGACGAAGACGAAGACGAAAAGGAAGAGCAGGAGGAAAAGCGCGAGAAGGAGCAGGACAAGGGCCCCGGCCCGCTCGGCGAAAAGCTGCTGCTCAAAGGGCGCACCATCCTCCTTTTCGGTGAGATTAACCAGAAAGTGGCGCAAGAGGTTACCGCCAAGCTGCTGCTTCTGGCGCAGGAGTCGGACGACGACATCAAGCTTTACATCAACAGCCCCGGCGGCCACGTGGAATCGGGCGATACCATCCACGACATGATTCGCTTTGTGAAGCCGCGGGTCAAAGTGATCGGGACCGGCTGGGTAGCCAGCGCCGGCGCCCTCATTTTCGTCGCCACCCCGCGCGACCTTCGCTACTGCCTGCCCAACACCCGCTTTATGTTGCACCAGCCCAGCGGCGGCGTCGGCGGCCAGGCCACCGATATCAGTATCGAAGCGCAGGAAATCCTCAAAATGCGCCAGCGCCTGAACGAGCTGTTTGCCCGCGAAACCGGCCAGCCCCTCAGCCGCATTGAGAAGGACACGGACCGCAACTTCTGGATGAGCGCCGTCGAAGCCCGCGACTACGGGCTCGTCAACCACATTGTGATGAACTCCGTGGAGCTGGACTAAGAGTCGACGTTCGTCCACGGTGGAAAACATCCCCTTCTCCCCTCCGTGTGTTCCGTGGTTAACAACTCCCCTTTTAAACTGAGATTTAACCACGGATAACACGGATAGCACGGAGGGGATGGAGCGGATGAAGAGATCGCGTGCGATTCGAGTGCGAATGTCGACAGCCATCCGTGACCGAATGGCAACGAAGCCCGCGGCGAAAAGAACACGCGATTCAGGCACAGCCTGAAGGCGAGACGGAATGAGCGCGGGTGTACACAGCTCAACCGCTCCGAGGCGCCAACGGCGCCATGGCAAGAGGTGGCCTCTCGCGCGCGGTTACGTGCTGGTGAAAGCCGCTCCCGCTGGCTACGGATAAAGCCGGCGCGGGTGTATGGACAGCTCCGCCACGAACGCAGGCCTGCACGCAGCATTGTGTGAGTGCATTTGCCGGCCGGCGGGCTATAATGCCTGGCCGTTGCCCATGCCTGCGCCTCGCTTTTCTTTACTTTCAGCCTCCGGAACCGTCCCGGCGCGCCACATCGCCCGGGCGCGGGGATGGCGAGGGCGCGCGCACATCCCTTACCTGATCTTCCTCCCTGCCGTGGTCCTTTCCCTCCTTCTCTGGAACAAAAGTAAAGTGCGGGCGCAGGATTACCCGGCGCACCCGCACGTCGTCGTCTTTATCCCCGCGTACGAAGGCAGCAAGCTGCACGACCCCGCGCTGGCACGCCCCGACGGCAAGGACGGCCCGGACGGCCCGTGCGTGTGGGGCACGCTGGATGCCATCCGCAAAAAGGAGTACTACTACGCGCTGCGTATGCCCAACCAGCTGGTGGCACGCCCCATGCTCAAGGCCGGCCCGCTGGATATCTACGACACGTTTGTCGCCGCACTGACAAGCCCTGCCCCGGCGGAGCCCGCCGCGCCGCGCGAGGCATCCCCCGCCCGCGGCGGTACAAGCAAAAGGAAAGGCGCGCGCGAGGGTAAAGGCAGTGCCGCGGAGCATCGCCACCCGGCGCCGCAAGGCGACGGCCAGGGCGCCGCAGGTGCGGATGCAGGCGAGGCACCGCGTCGCCCCGGCACCTCCCGGCCGTCGCAGCGGATCGGCGCCGGCGCGTCCGCCACCACCACTTCCTCCCCGGCGCCCGTCCCACGCGCAGCGCGGGGCGACAGGGCCGAGCGCAGCGCCGCCCCTGCCTTTACCCCCTACACCCTGGGTAAGGACTTCTTTATCTTCTCCTACGACTGGCGGCAGGACATCGCCACCGGCACCGCCCCGCACCTCTACATCGCGCTGCAATCCTACGCCGCCACCTACGCGCGCGCCACGGGGGCGGACCCCGACACGGTGCGCTTTGTGCTTGTGGCGCACAGCATGGGCGGGCTGGTGGTGCGCACCATGCTGGGCCAGCAGCCGCGCTTTGGGGATCGCATTGAGCGCGCCGTGCTGGTGGGCACGCCCAACCTCGGCAGCGTCAAGGCGCTCAAAACCCTGCTTGTCGGCCCCGGAGGCCTGCGCGAGAGCGAGCTGACATGGCCCAGCAATCTGCTAAAACTGCTGCCCAACGAGATAACCCCGGCCGTCAGCAAGCTGGTCGCCATCACCCGCCCCAGCCTGTACGAGCTGTTGCCGCTGCGCGACCCGCGGTGGATCCGCATCGACGACCAGGGCGCCACCACCCGCGTCTCCGCCGACGACCTGCTCACGCTAGGCACCTGGGCACCCTTCTGGCCCACGGCCGACGAGGAACGCCGCGAGTACCTTACCCCCTACCGCGCCCGGTTCCGCACCGGCGACGAGCCGACCGAGCCCGCCGCCTGGGAGTTTTGCCAGGACCCAATGATGCCCAACCTGCAGGACATCCTGGCCAAAGTGCGCGAGTGGCGCCTGCAACTGGGTACCCTGGCCTACAGCAGCCAGCTCCTCACCCGCCCCGGCCAGGCGCCGCGGCTCAGCGTTGTGGTAACGCGCGGCCTGCGCACCCCCACCGGCGTTACCAGCGAGGGCCTGGGCCCCCTCACCACCGCCCGCTACACCTACGAAGAAGGCGCCGACGGCGACGAAACCGTCACGGTGGAAAGCGCCATCGAAGACCTGCCCGCCGACTCGCCGCAGATTGTGTGGCTCGACAAAGTCCCCCACGGCGCGCAGATGAATTCCCCGCAATTCCTCACCTGGCTGCGCCGCGAGCTGGCCCAACTGAGCGCCGCCGGCCCCGCCTTGCCGCCCGCAGAAAAGGCCGGGGCTGCGCGGTAGGGAAAGATTCAGCCACACCGCCCCGCCCCCAAACCCACAGGATGCAAGTACAGAAGGGGATAGTTTCGGAGAATGACAGAACGCCCGGCCTCACCTACGATGCATCTGCGATGAGGAAGTTGCTGCATCTGTTGAAATCTCCGGAAAACGCTGTGCTTACGGCGTTTATCGCGTTTGTGCTGGGGTGGCAGCTGTGGTTTCGGGAGTCGCTGGCTAGGCTGGGATGGGGGGCGTGGCTGTACCAGTCCACCGTAACGCCGCTCATCGCCTTTATCTTCTTCGGCGTCAACATCTTCCTGGTGGGTTTTTTGGTGTGGATGGTTGTGCGCGGCGTGATATCGCGACGGAAGTAGATGAGAGGGCGAGAACGCGCAGCATCCGCGGTGCCGAGGCAGTTTTCCCGCAATTTACGTTGGGGAAAATATTGCGTCCAAGCGCCATAAGATGTAAAGTGACATTAATCTTCGACACCCCGCATGAGGCCGCGCGGCTAAAGTATGCGCATCCCGTTAGGCACCTGATGCTTATGCAGGACAACATCGCGTCGCTGTCGCAGAAATCTCCACCGAGAACACCCCCTATGTCCCGCTCCGCCACCGTCCCTCCGCCCCCCGCGTCCGTACCCGCGCCGCCAACCCAGCGGTTCTCCTCCCCGGGCGCCGGCCGCGTCAGCCTGCCCATGGCGGCGGAGGGCGAGGCCGCCCGCGACGAAGCGGTGGAGTTTATCCTGAAGTTCAAACGGCAGGTCATCCCCTACCTGCTCCAAATTCTCGATCCGGCCTTTCTTCTGCCCGGCAACGAGGAAAAGCTGCGCGCCGCTATTGAGATCGCCATCGACGAAAAAGTAAGCGAGGCCCTGCCCGATCGCGACCTTCGCCGCTCGCTGCTCATCGAGATCATCAACGACATGGTGGGCTATGGCCCCCTGGAGAGCGTGATGCACGACGCGGACGTGACGGAAATCATGATCAACGGCTGCGACCACATTTTTGTGCGCCGCCGCGACGGCTCCGTCTCGCCCATCGCCAACCGGTTCGTCAACGCCGACAGCCTGCGCCAGATCCTGGACCGCATGCTGCTGAAAGCCGGCCGCCGCCTGCGCGAAAGCTTTGCCAACAATGGCGCCGCGCCGGTGGTGGATGTGCGCCTGCCCGACGGCACCCGCATTCACGTGGTCGATACACCGCTCTTTACCGGCGCCCCCGGGCCGGGGGCAGCAGGCGCGGCGACGTCCGCCTCCGCCCCGCCGCCGCCACTCCACAGCGCCTCCCGCTCGGGCATTGCCGGGCTTGGCGGCGCGCCTGCCGGTCCCGGCCCTTGCGTTACCATCCGCAAGGCGGGGGCAACGGGTATGTCGATGCAGGATCTTGTTGGATCCCAGACACTTAGCATGGAAGGCGCCCTGTTTTTGCAAGGCGCCATGGATGTCGGCGCCAACATCGTCATCTGCGGCGGCCCCGGCAGCGGCAAAACGGTCATGCTCAACGCGTTATGCGGATTTATCAGCCGCAGCCAGCGCATTGTGGCCATTGAGGATATTGCGGAGCTTAACCTGCCGCAGCCCCACGTGGTGCGTCTGGAAACCCAGGGCCGCCTCACCGCCGCGCGCGAGCTGCTCAACAGCATTGGCGGCATGTGCCCGGACCGCATCGTCGTCGGCGAATGCCGCGGAGTCGAGGCGGCCGAGATCATCCGCGCCATGGCCAGCGGCGGCCCGGGCATCATCACGGCGCTCAACGCCGCCAGCCCCGTCGCCGCCGTGGCGCGCCTGGAGACGATGCTGCTGAGCGCCGGCACCGAAGCCGCGATGCCCGCCCACGTGGTGCGGCGGCAAATTGCTGAGGCTGTGCAACTTGTGCTTCACGTCAGCCGCCTGCGCGACGGCACGCACCGCCTCACGCGCATTGCCGAAGTGCAAGGCATTGACGACACCGGCGCCGTTATTCTGCGCGACATTTTCCGCTGCGAGCAGGTGGAAGCCGGCGCCCCCGCCGTCCTGCACGCGCGCGGCGTCGTCCCCCGCCTCCACGCCGTCTTCAAAAGCATGGAGCTGGAGATCCCCGAAGAAATCTACGGCGCCGGCATGGCGGCGTCCAGTTCCCATCCTCTGCTGTAAATCGCACTAAACCAAAGTCTTACGGCTGCGGCACGGAACGTGGGGCGGACTCGCGCCGGGCGGCTGTGCTTGTGGGCGCAGACGGAGCGGGTGCAGGGCGGGTGCGGATGCGCTCCGTCGGGCGTTCCGTGCGGTCCTGGCGATCGCCCGCGCCGGTGCTGTTGCGCTCCGGGCCGCGATCGGCGGCGCGCTGACGGTCGGCGCGGATGGGGGCGGAGCTGCGCGTTTGCGGGGCGTCCCCTGCCGGTGCGGACGTGGAGGGCGCCATGGCTTTGAGCTCCTGCTGGAGCTGCACAAGCGCGGCCGGCGGTTCGTCGCCGGGCGCCAGGTCCAGCGCTTTGCGGACACTTTCCAGGCCCAGCGTAATGCGGCCCAGCAGCTTTTCCGTGCGGGCGCGCCACTCCCAAATCTGGGCGTCTTTGGGGCTGCGCTCGCTCAGCGCCACAATGGTGCTCAGCGCCTCCTTGGCGCGGTCCAGCTGGTCCAGCGCAATGACGAGTTGCAGCTGGGCGGCGATATGCCGTTTGTCGCTGGCCACGGCAGCTTTGGCGTCCGCCAGGGCCAGATTGTACTGGCCGATGCGGTTGAGGGCCGCGGCGCGTTTGGCCAGCGACTCGGCGCCCGGCCGGGTGCGCACGGCTTCGTCCAGCACGCCCAGCTCCGTCAACGCCTCGGAAGAGGGAAGTTGCTCCACCGCAAGGATTTCCGGGGGCGGACTGCCGGCGGGCGCCGCGACGGGGGCGGGGCCCGCCATGCCCAGCGAGCCGTTGGTGCTTAGTGGATGCGAAAAGCTCACCAGCTCCGGATGCTGCTGCATGGCCATGTGCGTAAGGCCGATAACCACTTGCGGCAGAGCGGCTTCCGGCGCCGCGTACGCCGGCCGGGCGCCCAGCGAGGCGGGGATAATCTCCAGGGCGCGACCGGCGCTGGCGCGCGCGGCCGGCATTTGCCCGCACAGCATCAGCAGCGCGGCGCGCTGGGCGTGGGGCGCGGCCTCGTTGGGGTGCTGAAGCACGGCGCGGTCCGCCTCTTCCAGGGCTTTGATCAGCGTGCCAAATGTGGTCAGGTACGGCGCCATGGGCCGGAGCAGCGCCGCGTTGGGATCGCGCTTGCGCACCGTCTCCAGGTCGGCATAGCCCTCGCGCCAGCTGTTGGCCAGCAGGTACAGGCGGGCTCGGCGGATGCGCAGCGCGGTGGTGTCCTCGGCGGCCAGCATGCGGGTGACGGCTTCGGCGGCGCTGCGGTACTCGCCGCCGGCAATGTGCAGGCGTTCAATCTCCTCCAGCAGCTCCTGCCCGCGCGGCGTGTTGCCGGCGATGGCATAGCCGCGCTCGTAGGCCTCCAGGGCGGGGCGCATATCGCGGCGCTTGCGGGCGGCGTCGCCGGTAATATCGTACCACGCAACGGAGCGATTGGGTTCCAGCGCCGTCCACAGCTTCAGCGTTTCGGCCAGGTCGGCCTCCTGATCCAGAATCAGTTGCGTGCGTGCAAGGGCTTGAATGGCAGGGAGATCCGTGGAGCGCGAGGCAAGATACTTCTTGATCTTGTCCTGCCGCGCCTGCTGCTCCTGCGCGGGGGCGGACTCCGCCAAAGGCGCGGCAACTTCCTTCTGCAGCTGCGCCATTTCCTGCAGGCTGTTGTACCACATCCACGTGCCCCAGCCGCCCAGCGCGGCCACGGCGGCGGCGGCGGAGAGGGTCATCAGCGCGGTGGAAAAGCCGCGCACGGTCGTCCGGCGCTGCTCGCGATGGCCGCTGGCGATCATGCGGCACACCTCGCTCATGTCGCGCGGGCGGGCGTCCGGGTCAATTTGCAGGCAGGCGGTGATGGCGCTGCGCCATGCGGGGTCCACGCTGGTGCGGGCGGGCCAGGCGATCGTGGTGACCTGCTCCAGCAGCTCCGCAACGCGCTCGGGCGTAAAGATGCGGCGATCGGTGGCGGCCGGCCGGCTCGAGTCGTCCATCGCGCTGCCGCCGCGCACCAGGGTGGCGGCCAGGTTGTGCAGGCGCGGCAGGCGATCCGCCAGGAGCATAAACGCCACGGCGCCAAAGCTATACACATCCCACAGCTGACCGCGGCCGTCGTCCCACGCGGTGGGGTTGCGCCACTGCTCGGGCGGGGAGAAAAAGGGCTCCGTGGCCAGCGGCACGCTACGCACGGCGCCGGTGGGCAGCACGCCTACGTCGGTCAGTTTGACGTGGTGATCCGGCGTCAGCAAAATGTTGGTGGGCTTGACGGCGCCGTGGAAAATGCCGTGCCGATGAAGGTGGGCAAGCGCGTCGGCAAGCTCCAGCAACAGGCGCGGAATCTCCCTGCGGCGCAGGGACTTGCGCATGGCGGCCAGGCTGCGCGGGCGATGGCGGCCGGCCTCCGCGGTGCCCCACCACTCGCCGACAAGAAAGCTCGGTTCGCGGTCCAGCTGCATGTCCAGCACGCGGGAGATGCCGGCGTGCGCCGGGGCGTCGGCCATGCGGGCCAGCGTCTGGTGCAGCAAATCGCGCTGCCAGGCGCCGGCTTTGAGCACCTTGACGGCCCGCGTGGTGTCGCTCTTGCCAATCTCCCGCCCCGGGTGCACGGCGCCCGTAATGCTGACGCCCAGAGGAAGGTCCGCCCACTCGTAGCGAGAGGGTGCGATGGGAGGGAGGCCGGCCATGGAGGGAAAAGGGTTGGGCGTTAAGGAAGTGGGGCGAGCATGGGCGCCAGGCGACGCGAGGAGTGGGGCGGCGGGCAAGGGAGCGATGCGAAGGTATGGGGGAGGCGAGGGCGGTGATTGGGGGCGATCCGTGGCGCCGGCGCCTGGCGCTAAGATTTTGGCTTTCAACACGTTAAGGTGCGCGGCCAGGCAACGCGCTTTCGCGCGTGTCACCTCAAAAGTGTTATGCTGCGATTCCCGTCGGATTCCCCGCCCCGCCATATTTATATGGATGTTCCATAAAAATGCAATACTCCTCGCAAAAATTTCTACCTTTTTACGGGTAAAAACTTTTACAACCCGATTTTCCGCAACGCAGCACGACACTAACGCTTCACTTCACATCAGCCCCTGGAGGCAGCCATTCTCTTCCCTCACCCCAGTAGCGGGGAAAACCCCGCTCCTGTACCCCAGCCAAGGCGAGGGGAGTTTTAACGCCAAGGACGGAAAGATCGCCAAGATTGAGGAGAGGAATAATGAGAATGTCGACAGCCTCTAATACCCGCTTCTCCTTCTCCTGTCGCTACGCAACTGCAATCAAATTGATACCCTCGGTGGCACGCTTTGGCTACTGCCTATAGCGGCGCGCACCGGGACAGCAATGCCGCAATGTCCGCGCCGCCGCCGCTCCCCGGCGCGCGGTTTACTCGCGCGGGGCGGCCAGGCGTTGGAAAATCTGGGTAAAGTCGGCGCGGTTTTCGGCTTCGCGCAGCACGTCGGAGCGGCCGACGAACACGACGCCGTCTTCAATCACGATGCGCAGCGCGCGCAAATCGCCGTACACCTGGGCGGGGCCACGCAGCTCAATGCGGCCGCCGGCGGTGATGTTGCCCTGCACCTTGCCGTAGACGATGGCGTTGTGCACGCGGATCTCGCCCTTCACCAGGGCTTCTTCGCCCACGGTAAGCGTGCCGTCCTCGCTGTCAATGGTGCCTTCGATGCGGCCGTTCATCTCCAGGCTGCCGGAGAAGGCGAGGGCGCCGCGAAACTCCGTATCGGCGCTAAGGATGGCGTGCTCCGCGCTGTTGCCAAAGGCGTCGGCGGGGCTGGATGCGGCCCGCGCGCCGGGCGCCGCAGGGCGATAAGTCTCGGAGGGCTGCAGGGTAATGCGCTTGTCGTTCATGGAAGGGGTGGCGGTGGTGTCGTCGTCGTCGCTGCTGCTGCTGGATTCTTCGGGGCGAAAAGTGGGATCGGCGCCGCTGTGCGGCTGAGGCTGCGGGGGATGCGGCCGGGCGCCACGTCGGGAAGGCGCGTGCGGCGCGGCATGCGGCCCTGCGGAGGCGTGCGGCACAGGCGCGGCATGCAGCGGATTGGCCGACGCGGGTGGATGCGGCGCCTGGTGCTCCGCGGGCGCCTCGTCCAGCTCGTTAAGCGCGGACTGAAGCTCGGGATCGGCCTGGTGCTCGGGTTCCGGCTCATCCTCCACGGCAGTTGCGGAGGCCGCAGCGGCGTGCTCGGCGCCGGGCTCCGGCAGGGCGTCGCTCTCGTCGCTGTGGTCGTTGTCGTCCCGTGGCGCGGGCCTGGGCTCATCTGTTGCCATGGGTTCCTGCTCCTCGGGCGGCGCGGCGGTGGGTTCGGAGTGGGCGGTGGCGGGCTCGCTCTCGTCCTCGCCCTTGCTCTTGATCTCGAACTCGTTCTCGCCTGGGGCGGGGCCCGACTCGGCTTCGGCTCCCATTTCGGCGGAAGGGCTGCTCGCGTCGGCTTCCCCGGGCTGCATCTCCTCTCGCGCTGCGGGCTCCGCGGGTGCCTGGCTTGCGCGCTCCATTTCCACATGGCGCCGGGCGGTTTCCCCGGCGGCCGTTTCTGCAACAACCGGCTCGGCCGCGATGCTTTCCGGCGCTTTCTCCTTCACCTCGTCCGGCGCGGGCTCGGCCCGGGCGGCGGCCGAGGGGTGGATGGCGGGGATGGGCGGCGGCACAGCCCGGCGGGTCGGCTTGGCCTTGGGACTGGAAAGATGCAGGATTTTATCGAACACGACGGTAAGGCGCGCGCTGCGGAAGCGGAGGCGAAAAAGCGGGGGGAGGGAAAGATACAGGCGTGCAGGAGCCGGAGGCAGGGCGCGCCGCGTGCCTGGGGACGCGCGCGCTATCCCCTCAACTTAAGCCCGCCTCACGCTGCGCGTCAATACGTCCGCCCAACAAAGGGGCTGCGCCTGGGGGAAATCTGCTAATAAACTGGGTTTCACGAATAAATTGCTTGAATCGCTATCGCCATTGCCGCCATTTTGAATGGCAGGATGAACGCCGCAGACCCCTCCCGTCCCTGTCCCCGCCCCAACATCCTGCATCTCTTTACCGATCAACAGCGCTTCGACACCATCGCCGCCCTCGGCAACCCCATCATCCGCACACCGCATATGGACCGTCTGGTGCGCGAGGGCACGGCGTTCGAGCGCGCCTACTCGCCCTCGCCCGAGTGCGTGCCGGCGCGCTGCGCCATGATTACCGGGCGCTATCCCGGCCGCACCGGCTGCCACTCCAACGGCCAGGGGATGGGCCCGGACAATATGCCCACGCTGATGAGCCGGCTCGCCGCCGCCGGCTATCGCACACACGGCGTCGGCAAGTGCCACTTTACGCCCAACTGCCTGGCGTTGAGAGGCTTCCACAGCCGCCGATCGCAGGAGGAAATCCCCGAAAGCCGCGAAAGCGACGACTACGCGCGCTGGCTGATGGAAAAAGGCTGGGGCGCCGTGCTGGAGCCCCACGGCGTGCGAGGCGACATGTACTACGTGCCTCAGCCCAGCGCGATGCCCGAGGCGTACCACCCCACGCGCTGGGTGGGCGATGAATCCGTGGCCTTTCTGGACGAAGCGGCGGGGCGCCCCGGCGACGCGGAGCCCTGGTACCTGTACGCCAGCTTTGTGCACCCGCACCCGCCGTTTGCGCCTCCCATCCCCTGGCACAAGCTGTACCGCGCGCCGCAGATGCCGCTGCCCGATCTGCCCGCCGGCTACGACGACGCGCTGGCCTACATCAACCGCTTTCAAAACCGCTATAAGTACCGCGACCGCGGGCTGGATCTCAATCTCATCCGCTGCATCCGCGCCTATTACTATGCGTGCATCAGTTTTATTGATGCGCAGGTGGGCCGTATCCTCCACAAGCTGGAGCTAACCGGGCAGCTGGACAACACGCTCGTTCTCCTCGCCGCGGACCACGGCGAGTACCTGGGCGACTACGGCTGCTTTGGCAAGCGCGGCATCCACGAGGTATCCTCGCGCGTGCCCCTGCTGGCGCGCTGGCCCGGCGGCGCGCACGCCGGCACCCGCTGCAGCCGCCCGGCCAGCCTGGTGGACCTGGCGCCCACCTTTATGCACGCCGCGGGAATCGAATGCGAGGCGGACGCGTTTGACGGCGTAAGCCTGCGCACGCTGCTGGAGACGGGGCGCGGCAACGGCGAAGCCGGCGGTGATCGCGTCTACTCGCAGTACAACCACGGCCCCAACGGTTTATACATGGCGGTGGATAAGCGCTGGAAGTACGGCTACAGCGCGCCGGACGGCAAGGAGTTCCTCTTCGACCTGGCCGAAGATCCCCGCGAGCACATCAACCTCGCTTCGCGCCACCCCGGCCACCCCGCCCTGGCCCCCATGCGCACCGCGTGCCTGCAATGGGCGGCCGCGCAGGGCCAGGCCGCCGCCGCGCTGGACGGCGACCAGTGGCGCCAGTACCCGCACCGCTCCCTTCCAGACGATCCCGACGCGTTCCTCCTCTCCCAGGATCCACCCTGGTGGGACAAGAAGCTGCCGGAGTGGTAAGGCGGGCCGGCTGCGCCCGCTGCCGGGCCAGGGCGTCTACGGATGCACGGCCAGGGAGGGCGCAGGGCGGGGCGTGGCGCGGGCGTCCTGGTCGGCTGCGCCTTTGGCGGGCTTTCGGTCGCGGATCTCGATGATAAGCTCTTTGCCGTTGGGCGTGTACTGCTCGCTGCTGCCGGTAAGGAAGACCGTTTCGGTCTTGTCCGGCAGGTTGCTGAACGAGAGGGTGAGTTTGGCGTTGGGGACGCAGGAGATCGCAAAGTGGCCTTCGCTGTCCACAGGGGCGTAGCCGTTGACGCTGACGGTGCCGGCATCGTTATCGTCGTCCTCGTCGTCGTCCTCGCCGCCGGCGGCTTTGCGGGCGGGGGCACCGGGGGCCGGGAGTTTGGCTCCCCATTGAAGGCTCAGGTCCTGTGAGGCAGCGAGTTTGCCGCGCGTGGTATCGACAACGCGGCCAAAGATGCGGACGCCCGGCCGGACGGTAACCGTGGCGACGCCCGCCTTGTTGAACCTGACCGGCTGCTTCAGCGGCTGCCATATCAGGGATTCGCGAGGGGCCAGGGTGATCTGGAAGGCGTCGGCCTCTTCGTCGCTGGGGTTCATCGGCAGGTGGATCTCGCCTTTGCCGTCCGTCACCCAGTCGTACATGGAGACGGACGGGAACAGCGAGCACTTGACCTGGGACGTCATCGTCAGCTCCGGCACCGGCTTGCCGTCGGTATCCACCACGCGGATGGTGCGCATGCGCGGCTGGGGCAGGGTAAGGCGCGCCTGGTGCAGGTAGTTGGCCTCCGTAATGGCAAAGCGCTGCTTATCCACCACGTAAAGGAAGCCCTGGCGCGCGCGCAGGGTGTAGGTGTCCTCCGCGTCAAAGGGGACTGTGGGGGAGGCGTGCCAGGTGGACGGCAGGACGGGCTTGCTAGAGTTGCCGCCCGTCGAGTTGAGCGGCACGTCCCCCTCGCCGGAGCCCATGTTGATATTGCGCGCGTACGCCCGGGCGCCCACCGCGAGCCGGCCTTCGTGGGTCAGCACCTGCGCGCGGATGGCGCCGCCGGGCAGAACCGGCAGCGTTATCGTTTTGGCCTCGCCCTCCAGGCTGATGTTGCGGCTGTTCGGGTCCTTGAGGTAGCCGCCGTACATTTTTTCGCCGCGCACATAGGCGGACGTGTTGGCCGGAACCTCCGCCACAGCTACGCCGTCGCGAATCTCCACCTTCTCCGAGCCCGATTGCTTGAGCTTCGATTTCTCTTTCTTATCTGCCTTGCTTTGCCGGCTCCAGCCCACGGTAAGCTCCCCTTGCGGCGGGGCCTCGCCGGCCGGCGGCTGTAGGCGGACGGTGAGCCTGACGGGCTTCGGGACGCTGTCAGCGAGCCCCTTGTAGTCCATCTCCAGGACGCTTTCCGTTACCGCACTGGCAAGCTCCACAACATATTCGCCGCAGGTAAGGGTAACTCGCGCGCCGTGGTCGCACATTTTCTTGAACTCCACCTTGCCGTCCTTCACCGCAAACGTGTGGGTGTTGCCGCTGCCGCTGCTGCCCGCGTACTCCATGTAGGAGACTTTGAGCTGGTTCTCCGGCTGAGGGGGGATGTTAATGACGCGCAGGGTAACGGGGATTTTGCGCCGGACCTCCAGGCGCGCCGTCGGGCGGGATTCATCCAGCAGCACGCGCACTTCGCCGTCGAAGGACTTGCCCCTGGCCTGGATCTTGTACACGCGGCCCGGCTCCAGCCCTCGCGCATCGGCTTCGCCCTGCGCGTTGGTTACCACGGGCGAGGCCGTCCAGTCTGGCCTGTGAAAGCCGAAGGACGGGGTGGTGTTGTAGAGGCTAAGCTCCAGGCCGGGCACCGGTTTGCCCGTGCCGGCTTCCGTTACTGTAACGCGCAGGGGCTTGACGCGGCGCAGTTGCACGGGCTGGGCCAGTTCCGGGCCGTCAAGCCGCAGGTGGGATTGCCTGACGGTAACGCTGTCGCGCTCCCACACGGTCATCTCCATCGGGGCGGAGTCGCTGATGTGGGAGAAGGTGGCCCAGCCCTCCTTGTTGGTAATGGAGATGAGGGCGTAGCTGGAGACGTCGTCCATGCGAAGCTCCACGGTGGCGTCGGGCACGGGCGCCTGGGTGGCGGCGTCCACGCACCGCACGCGGTAGGCGCGGCCGCGGGAGAGGGTGATGGTGGCTTTGCCGTCGGGCACGCCGGTGTCGTACATGACCACCTGTGCGGGGTAGCCGCTGCCCCATATGATAAAGCGCACCGGGCCGGGCCAGACGCGGTGGGAGAGGACGCCGTCGTCGCCTGTCTGGTAGTCCTGGCTCCACGTGGGGCGTATGGCGTCGAACATCCGC
Organism: Verrucomicrobia bacterium LW23; assembly: GCA_003054695.1. Classification (GTDB taxonomy): domain Bacteria; phylum Verrucomicrobiota; class Verrucomicrobiia; order Methylacidiphilales; family UBA1321; genus LW23. The sequence continues at coordinate 470,585 of QAZA01000045.1, read as the reverse complement.
ACCTCGGCGCCGGCCACGGGCTTGCCGGCCTCGTTTATCACGTTAAGGGTAAAGGGCTTGCAGTATTTGGTCAGCTCCTCGTCGGTAAGCTTGTACTTGCTCTCCTGCAGGTAGGGCGCCGTCATCGCCGTAATGTACTCCACGCGCGCGGCCGGGTCGGGCGTGCCGGTGGAGGCGGGGGCGGCGACAGCCGGCGCGTTGGTATCCGCCGCCAGGCAGGCGGAGGCGCCGGCAAGGAGCAGAAGCAGCGTCAGGACGGGAAAGCGGGTGTATATCATTACGGTGGAGAGAGATAAGAGGGGGGGCGAGACTATCAGCGCGCGCGCAGCTTGTTCAGGTTGGGCTCGTCGCTGTCGGTGGAGCGGGATGCTTTCTTGTCGACAAGCTCAATCACTATCTCCTTGTCCTCGGGCGTGCCCTCGGCGTTGCCTTCAATAAAGCGCACTTCCCGGCCCCCTGCCTGCACCAGCAGGCGCGATTTGGGTGGCGCGTTGTTGATCTCGAACCGGCCGGTATCGGAGATCTGCACCGAGCCGCCAAAGGTGTCCATGCCATCTTCGTGATCCGTATCCGCAGCCAGCGGCATGACGGTAATGCCGACGTAGTTCTCCAGATCCTGGGGCCCGGTGTAGTTGATGATGCGGCCGAAGAAACGGCGCCCCTTTGTGAGCCTGATGAGCGCCACGCCTTTGTCATCAAACCCAAGCTCTGTGACATTCGTCACATGGAGGTGGCTTTGGGCGATGGCCGTAACGTGCACGGCGGCGCTTGCCTTCGGGTCGGCGCTGAGCTCCACGGGGATCTCGCCGTTAAGATTGGTGTGCTGATCGACCAGGCTGTTCATGTCGACATGCACGTTGCCGGCCCTTACCGTAAAGGAGACCCCTATGCCCGCCAGCGGCTTCCCCGCCTCGTCCACCACGCGGATAACGCCCTTGCGCGCCGGCGGCAGCTTGACGGTAATCTCCTGCAGGCGGTTGGTGCGCGTAATGTCCAGGGAGGTCTCCACCATCGCGAAGCGCAGGCCTTTGCCGGCAAGGACCCGGATGATGCGGGTATCCACCGCAATGCCGTCGGAGAGGTGGGAGCCGATACTTTCCTTCAGGCTTTCGACGCCGGTCCCGTCGTCATCTTCGTCCTCTTGCTGCTGCTCTCCGCCGCCGCTACCGGTGGGTGGCTTCTTTGCCATGGGCCGCCCTTGTGCGATGACGTGTGCGCCCTGCACGGGCGTTCCGTCGGCTTCCACCACACGCACGCGCAGGTTGCCGGTGGGGTTTGCCACAAGGTACTTCTCTACGGGCTCCTGGACAGGGAAATAATGGTTGCTGTCGCTGCCGTGGCTGGCATCCAGCTTTGCGCCGATGAGGCGGGTATCGTTATCGTAAAGTTGGGCCATGGCACCGGCGGGCAGGTGAAATACCGCCACGCCGTTTTTCAGCTCCGCACTGGAGTATTGCCCATAGCCGGAAAGCCTGCCGCCGGCCTCGCTCTTTCGAAACCACAGGAGCGTCAGCGTGCCTTCGGGCGGGGCTTCGCCGCCTTTCGTTTTGATGTGGTAGGTTACGGGCACCAGGTCCTTGCTTTCGCCGGATGGCGAAGTGCGCGAGGAAGCGTCTTTCTCGCGGGTGGCGGCCTCCTGGCGCAGCGGCAGGTAGTTGAGCACAATCCGGGCCTTTTCGGGGGTCAGGGAGGACTCGGTATGCGAAACCCCGGCAAAGCGCAGCTGGACGTCGTCGTCCTTCACATACCCGTTCGGAATCTCCGCCTCCACGCGCCCGTCCGCCACGGGCAGGCGTACCGTGCGGATGTCGCTGTCCACCTCAATCCGCACCACCAGCGTGTTCTCCTTTTGCGGCGGCAGGTTGGTGATGACCAGCGTGAGGGGCAGGCGCGGGCTGATCTCCGCCACAGTTGTCATCGCCGGGGTCAGCACCAGATCGACCTTGCCGGCAAAGCGCTCGCCGCGCAGCTTTAGCGAGTAGGTACGGCCCGGCTCCAGCCCGCCGAGGGTCGCCTCGCCCTTATCGTTGGTGCGCAGCGCGGCTTCCGTCCACGGCGGTTTCACAAAACCGTTGCTGGGCTCGGCCTCGTTGAACGTAACGGCGATGCCCGGCAGCGGTGTGCCGGTGCCCTTCTCCACCACACGCAACAGCAGCGGCGGGGCGGATTTCAGCACCACGGGCAGCGGCAGCTTGTCGCCCTCGAGCGACAGGCCCAGGGTGCGCGGCAAGTGTCCGTTGGAGGCGATCTCCACCTTAAAGCCGTCGCCGCGCGGGGCGTGGGAGATGGTGGCCCAGCCGTCGTCGCCGCTGCGCAGGGCGACGCTATAGCTGTAGTCCGCGGCTCGGACGGTCAGCTCCGCGCCCGGCACCGGATTGCCCGCCTCGTCCACCACGCGGATGCCATACGGCTTGCCCTTGGGAAGCACAATGGTCGCCTTGCCCGCGGGAAACCCGTCGGGAAACGCCGCCTGCACGGCGGGCCGGCCGGTGCCGGTTGCCGTTACCTTAACGGCGCCGGGCCACACGCGGCCGGTCAGCTTGCCCTCTTCGTCCGTCTCCAGCCCGTCCGTGCTGCGGCCGGAGGTGGAGGCGAGGGTAACATCCGCATAGCGCACCGGCTTGCCGTTTTCGTCCACCACGGCGATGGTGAAATCCACGCCCCTGGTGGCAATAAGCTCCTCCATCCCGGTGCGCGGCACCAGCTCGCCGCGCAACCTGTCGGCCAGCGCCTCCACGGCCCGCTGCGACTCCGCCGAGCCGGAGTCCGACTTCGACGTGGGAGCCTTGGCAGGGCCGGACGCACTGGCGGACACCTGCGCGGAAACCACGGCAACGGTGGCAAATGCCTGAAGAAAGCGAAGCGCAACGCGCTGCGAGCCAAAGACTAGCGCAAAGCCTGCCAGAGCGGCAAAGGAGGTAAAGGCGGCCCGAATTGGTGAGTGGATCATATTCCCCCGTGGAATGCTGGTAAAGGTACTACCGTCGATAGCCCCTGGTGCTACAATGTGCCGCATCGCATCGGCAACCCAACTTCAGGGATACACCAACCCTCGCAGTTTGCATCCAATTTCTGTCAAAGGAAAGCCTGTAACGCAAAAAAGGCAATGGCGCACAGGCGCTGACACTCCCAATCCCCTCTCAAACCTGCCGTCCTGGTGACCAGGTGACCAGGCGTAACCAGGCTTCACGAGGCGTCACTCTTGCTGCCGGCCCGGCCGCGCGGAGGCAGAGGGACGGGATCGTACCCGTAGCCGCCCCAGGGTGCGCAGCGGCAGATGCGCTTGACGCCCAGCCAGCTGCCGCGAAAGAAGCCGTGAAGGCAGACGGCCTCCTCCATGTAGCGCGAGCAGGTGGGCGTGTAGCGGCACACGCCCTGGCCCATCCCCAGCATGGCCTTGATGGGCGTAAACACAAGGCGGTACGCCCGCACCACCAGCATCACCAGCCGCTGCAGTAGATTCAGATCGCGCCCCGCCGGCAACACCACGCGGCGCGGCGGCGGCGGGGGCGGCGGCGATAAAGGAACTGGGGCGGGAGCGGAGTCCGGGTCCGGGGCTGTCATGGCGAAGGGATGACGCGAAGCACGCGCGGCAGGCGCGGCGCGGGTGGCAGGCTGCGGCACGCTGCGGCTGCGTCCACTCTACATCCTCCCCGCCCCCCATGGCGCGCATTTTTTTGTGGCGGCGCGCTTTGTCGCTCTGTCTCCGAATCGCCGTATCGCCGCGACGCATTCCCGCAGCAGCGCTGTTACTTCAGCCCCTGCACAATCGTCGTAGCGTTCGCTTTCATCATGCCGATGTAGGTGGAGGCGGCGCCTTCGCCCAGGCCGTCGGCCACCAGGCTGCCGCCGACTTTTGCGCCCGTTTCCTTGGTGATCTCAGCGATCACCTTCGGGTTCTCCACACTTTCGTAAAACACCGCCTTTACCTTGTCGGCGCGAATCTGGTTAATGATCTTCACGATCTTTTTGGACGACGGCTGATCGCGCGTGCTGATGCCGGAAATGGCAATGATCGTAAAGCCACGCTCCTTGGCAAAGTACTGAAAAGCGTCGTGGCTCGTCACCAGCTTGCGGGCGTCGCGCGGCAGGTCAGCCAGCGCCACCTTAATCTCCTTGTCCATCGCGTCCAGCTTCTCCAGGTACTCCGCCGCGCGCCCGGCAAAGTACTCCTTGTCGGCCGGCGCCGCCGCGGCAAACGCCTCGCGTATAACCCCCACCGCGAGTTTGGCGTTGGCCACGCTGTGCCACCAGTGCGGATCAGCCCCGTGGTGGTGATGGTGGTGATCGTGATCGTCGTCGTGATCATGGTCGTGCTCCGGCGCCTCAAGAGAGGGGAGCGCCGCGCCGACATCCACCCACGTGGCCTTGCCGCCTGCAGCCTGCCGAAACTTGGTGAGGTAGCCCTCCAGCCCCTTGCCGCTGATGAGCACCACCTGCGTGCTACTGACCTGCTGCGCATCGGCCGGCGTCGGGTCGTACGTGTGCGGATCCACACCCGGCTTTACCAGCCCGACAACATCGACCTTGTCGCCGCCAATCTCCTTCGCAAAATCGGTAAGCACGGGCGAGAGCGAGACGACCCGCAGCTTGCCGGGCGCCCCTGCAGGGGTGGCCGGCGCCGACTCCTGAGCCAGCAGGGGGGAGACGAATGTGGCAAGCGCAACAACCAGCGCGGAGACGAGAGCGGCGCGCGAAAGCAGGAGCAACGGGGAGGCGGGACGAGGAGCGTGCATGAATCAACTCTAGCGTCGCGGCCCGCCACATGCAAGATAATTGCATCTGCAAAACACTCCCTCCTCACGGCCCCCTTTCGCCGGGACCGGTCAAATCCCGCGTGCATTTGCGGCCCCGTGGCGCTAGGCTACCATCCCATGCAACACGAAATCACCCCACACATCGGCGTTGCCGGATTCATGCTTGGGATGTCCCGCGCGGAATGCCGCGCCATCCTGCCATCGCTAACCGATTGCAGCACCAAGCTTGGCATGATGATCATACCGGCCGACATCAGCGAGAAGGACGGCATCCGCCTCGAGTACATGGAAGACGACGATGGAGACGAGGAAAAAGCCACCCTCATGTCCATCACCCTGCGCGCCCCCGCCAGCCCGGCTATTTTCGGCAGCCGCCTGCTCAACCTCCGCATGGGGGATGCCGGAGACCTGCTTGAGCGCCTTGACCCCGAAACTTACCTGGAGGACGATGTCTTCTTATCCCCCTGCCATGGCCTGGAAGTAGGCACCGATAACCCCTCCGCCGAGGACGATGACAGCCTGATGCACGCGCCTGTAACTTACGTCGTGGTCTGCAACCCCCTGGACGAAGAACACGAGGAAGTGAGCATTCGCCTGGAGAAAGAGGAGAGGGACCGCCGCCAGAAGCAATCGGGCAAGTAACCAGGTAAGCCCTCTCCCCGCCCCAAGACATGACATCCACCCCCGCCCCGCCCGAGCGCACCTACTACCAGTGCGAGCGCTGCACCGCGTGCTGCCGCTGGCCTGGCTTTGTGCGCCTGGGCGATGGCGAGGCCGAGCGCATTGCGGCTTACCTGGGAATGTCGGTGCACGACTTCATCCAGCGCTACATGGAGCTGCTCCCCAGCCGCCAGGCCCTGGGCATCATCTCCCGCCCTAACCACGAGTGCATTTTTCTGGAAGGCAACGACTGCGCCATCCAGGCCGTCAAACCCCGCCAGTGCGCCGGCTTCCCCAACACGTGGAACTTTACCGGCTGGCGCGACATCTGCCACGCCCGCGAACTGCGCCTGCCCGCCAACGACCCCCGCTTCGACTCCGGCACGGCAGGTTAGACCAATTCGCAAATAACTGTGCGAATTGGTCTTAGAGCCTTCTACCGCCGCAAGCGCTGGGCTTGTTCCCACTTTCTTGCCTCGGCCAGCGCGGCATCGCGGGGGGAGGCGGAGATGATGTAGCGGGGGCCGGCGCCGGGGGCGGGCGTGGGGTTGGGGATCTCATGCAACGCGGTGCCCTCAGGCGGGGTGAAGCCGGCGCGCAGGTCGGTGTCGGCGTGGAGGAGCCAGGTGCGCTTGCCGATGCGGTCGATCGCCACGCAGACGGCCGGGCCCTTGTATCGGAGGTCGCCCAGCGTGAACTCCGTGGCCTGCACGGCCAGGGTGGACTCGGAGCTGAAGACCTCCGCGGGCTGGCCAGTGTCAGGCACCGCAACGTCCCGCACGGCAATAAGTTGCGCTTTGGCCAGAAAGGTTGTGGTGCGATAGCCGGGCAGCGCGGTGCCGTCGCCCTTCCGGATCGGCAGGCTCAGCGTATCCATGGCGGTCGTCGGCACGACAATGCGATCGATCCAGCCATCCCCGGCCACGGTGACGAGCTGCAGATTGTCGCCCTTCTCCTTCGTGGAGGTGGGGATGCAGCTGGCCTGCAGGCGCGGCGCGGGGGCAGCGGTTGCCGGCGCAGGGGCAGGCGCGGGGCGGGGCTCCAGCATCACTATCGTGTGGATGGCCTCGCCGGGTTTGCCGGCGGTGAGGAACCCGTAGGTTCGGATCGCCTCCCTGGGCAGGTCGATACGCTCCGCCGTGGGCTCCCGCTTGACGAACGTAGCGCTGGAGGGCAGGAGCGGCGTCACCAGCAACTCGCGGTTGCGTGCGTCGCCGCCGCCGGGGATGCGCGCGGAGGTGAGGTTCTTCTGCCACGGGCGGGCCTCATCCTTTGACTGCGCTTGCGGGATCAGCAACTTCTCGTCCGCAATCAGTCCCGGCCCGCCCACCACCTCCATGTTTTCGCCTGTCTGCGCCAGCCACTCCACTGTAACATCTTCTTGCGGGGCAGCGCCTTCCCCGGAGGCCGGCCGGTCGTCCGCCGGCAGCGGCCTGCCGGCTTTGATCAGCGCCGCCGCCCTGGGGTAGCCATACTTGCCGGGCGAGGTCGCCGTCACGGTGTCGAAGACCAGCGCGTAGTCCCCACGGCGATGCAACAGGCTGCGGCGCACAGACTTGGCGTCGTAATATGCGCTGGTGAGATCCGCCGACGCCCAGGCCCATGCGGGCGCTGTCAAAAACTGATCCACCGTACCCCGCGCCTTGCCGTCGTGCCGCTGATTCTTGCCGTTGATGAGCAGGGCGGTGTGGGACTCCGTGGCGTTGGAGAAGTAGACCCACCGCATGCGCGAGCTGTCCCAGTACTCGTGCTGCCCGGCGCCCTTGCCGTAGCCGGGCGCCCGCAGCGACCACCGCGAGCCGTACGCAAAGGCCAGCGCCCCGGCGTCCAGGTGGGAGTGATTGCGGTTGGTAAAGCCGGATTTCATCGCCAGGATGTAGTCGTCCGCCGCCCAGCCGCTGCGCGTCGTTACGCTGTCGTTCACCGCAAAGTGCGCGTCCAGCCCGGGGGTGAAGGCCCCGCCGGCCTGCGCGGTTGCGCCCGGCTTGTCGGAGGCCTTGTCCGCGTCCCGGGCTTTCGCCTTATCGCCGGCCGTCGGCGCATAGCGCGCCAGGGCGGCTTTGCCCTTGCCCATAAAGTCCTGGCGCCCAAATACAAGCGACAGCGTCGGCACATCGCTTCCACCCTGCGGACGGAACGGCAGCGCCAGGGTCAGCCACAGCCCGGTGGGGTCCTCGCAAACGGTGCCCACGCGTTGCAGGATAAAGTGGGGGCCGTAGTAGTCCTTGGCCGGCGCATCGCCCCAGGGCAGGGTGCCGCCGAAACCGCACGTGCTGCTGTACAGGCGCCAGCTGATGGCGTTGCGCATAAACGCCTCCTTGTACATCGCGTCGGCGCCGGTGACGGGGCGCGTGCCTTCGATGTAGTGCACCGTGGCCCAGCGCGCGTAGCTCCAGTAGGGGATGCCCTCGTCCGAGCTGCCGTCCGTTTGCGAAAAGCGGGCAATATTGGCGTGCGCCAGTTTGGCCGCCGCCAGCCACTCCGGCGCCTCGGGAATCTCGGTGTAGAACGCCGCGCCGGCCAGCCCCAGCCCGGCCACGTCCACCTGCAGGTGGTTATCCTGGTAGCCGGTAGCCCAGTAGGCAGCGCCATACAGGCCGGAGAGCGTGCCCTTTACCTTCTCGCGCATCGCGTTGCGGATCTTCTCACGCTCCGCATCGCTAAACGCCTGCGGATGAAGGTTATACGCATAGCTTATGCCAATGGAAAGATGCCCGCACGCCAGATCCGCGTTGTCGGGGATGGACGAATTGCCGCGCCCCCACGTGGGCCAGGAGCACGCCGCCATCACAAGATCGTGCAGGCGCGCGCGGCACTGCGCGGTGCGCTCGTCGCTGCCGGCAATGCCCAGCTTCAGCACCAGGCTCAACGTCACAAGATCCTCGCCCACAGCACGTTGCCACAGCTCCTCCTTCGCGCTGTACAGGGAGAGTTTGGTGCGCTCGGAGATCTCCTCCGGCGTCGCGTAAACGGGCACCGGCTTCTCCAGCAGCTTGCCCAGCGCTTCGTCCACGTAGCGGCGGAACGGGTGCTCCGGCTCCACCTGCGCCACCTCGGCAATCACCTGCGGCCACTCCGCCTCGGTAAACAGGATGTGCGTTTTGCCTGCCGCCCCGATCTTCTCGCGCCACTCCGCGTCGCGGGCCTTCTGCTCCGCCAGCACCGCGTCGCGCTCCACCCTGGGGAATTTCTCCGCCGCGCGCGCCGGGGCGGGGATGCCGGCCGTGTAAAGGACAGCGGCCATGGCCAGGGCGGCGGCACGGCACGCCCGGCGGTAAATCGTGGGAAAAGCCATGGGGCCGATCCTCGCATTAACAGCGCGCCATGACAATCCGCAGGGGAGTCAAACTGTTGATGGGCGCCGCTTAAGCTGAGCGTCAACAATAATGGCGCATCTTTTGGGCCTCAACACTAGCTGCGCGGCTGGCCCTGGCGCTGCACGGCGCCTTCGCGCACCACGCCTACTTCTACGCGGCGGTTGAGGGCGAAGTCCTGCTCGCTGTCGCCCTGGGCGGCGGGGCGTTCTTCGCCGTAGGAGATGGTGTGGAGCAGCTCGCCCTCGGCGCCGAGGCCGATGAGGTACATGCGCACGGCCTGGGCGCGGCGTTCGGCCAGGCCGCGGTTGTACTCGGGCGTGCCGCGTTTGTCGGCGTGGCCGGCCAGGAAGAGGGGGCGGCGTGGGTTGGCCTGCATCCACTCCAGCACGCGCGCCAGTTTGCCGCGTTCGGAGGCCTGGATGATGGAGCTGTCGAAGGCAAAGTAGACGGTCTCGCCGCGCAGGATGCCGTAGTCGATGTCGGTATCGGGGTTGATGTCCAGCCGCGCGGGCATGGGTACCAGCATGTCGTCCTGCAGGTTGCCCTTCTTTTGGGGCGTTGCGCAGGCGGCCAGAAAGACGAGGCTGAGCAGCGCCACCAGGGCCAGAAGTCCCGCGCTGCTGCCGCCGCAGCGGGACGGCGCGGCCGCCATCGGTACCGGCGGGCGCGACGGCAACGCCTGACCGGGCGCGGCGTGATGCTGCGGCGGCGGGGCGGGGAGCCTGGGGTGATGGGTGGGCGCTTGCATGGCAGTCCTATTTGGAGATGGCAACCTCCCCGCAGCCTTTCAGGTCGCCGCGGATAAGGGTGGATTGGCGCGTCACTGTGTCCAGCAGGAACACCTGGCCGTTGTTGGTGTACACGACGTGGCGCGAGTCGCGCGCCCAGGTGCTGTCCTGCCCGCCGCCGGTGGTGGCCTGCGCGGAGGTGCGCGACGCCACGTCGTACACGCCGATCTGGAATACGCCGCCGGAACGCAGCGTGTAGGTGATTTTCCTGCCGTCCGGCGACCAGTCGGGCTCCGTGGTAAAGGTGGAGTTGAGCGTCAGTTTCTCCGGTGTGCCGCCGGCCGTGGTGGTCGTGATAAACAGTTGCGGACTGCCGCGGTCGTCGCTGCAGTACACAATGCGGTCGCCCGTGGGGGACCAGCTCGGGCTCGTCTCCGCGCCGCGCGTGCGGGTAAGCCGCACGGGGTTGCCGCCGCCGGCGGCGGACATGATGTAGAGCTCCGGGTTGCCGTCCTTGGAGAGCGTAAGGGCCAGCCTCGTGCCATCCGGCGAGAAAGCGGCACCGGAGTTGATACCGGGGAAATACGCCACGCGGCTGCGCTGGCCGCTGGCCAGGCGGATGATGTAGACATCCGGGTAACCACTTTTGTACGACGTGTAGGCCAGCATCGAGTTATCGCGGCTCCATGCCGGGCCGCTGCTGATGGTGTTGTCCGACGTAAGCTGCCGCACGTTCTGTCCGTCGATGTCCATGATATACAGCTCCTTGCTGCCGGTGCTGTTGGAGACAAACGCGATTTTGCTGCTGGCAAAGCCGGGCACGCCGGTGGTGGCAAAGGTGATGTCGTCCGCAAATTGGTGCACCGCCTCGCGCCACGTGCCCGCGTAGCTTTTGTTGACAAGCACGCGCTGCGTGGCTGTATCCACCAGCTTGCCGCTGAGGCCGGAGCCGGAGACCTGCGCGGTGGCCACATACTTGGCGGGCGCCGGCACCGGCTCAATCAGCTGCGAGCGCCGTAGATCCGCCTGCAACACGCTTGTGGCGCCGGCGCCATCCGGCCCGGTAATGGGGGTGATGCCCACGCTGACCTTGGCCGCGCCGGTCACCTGGATCGTCTCGCCCGGCGCACCGGCCGAGGCGGGGGTGCCGGACGGGGAAGGCGTGGGCTCCTCAGCGGCGGGTGCGGCCGGTGCTGCGACAGGGGCGGTGGGGATCTCCTGCTGGGCACGGGCGGGGAATGCCACGGCTGCCATCAGGAGGAGCAGGGCGACAAGCATCGCCACAGTGGCAATGCCTGCAATCACAACACGCAGCATGTCCGCCGGCGACGCACGCCGGAGCATTTCCGGCAAATCAATGCGGCAGGGTGGTTGCATGGAGCTGGTGAGAGGCGTCGGGTGCAGGTGCAGGTATCGGGCCGAAAGCGTTTGTTTGTAGAGGCTGCCAGCCGGATGCAAAGGACAAAATGCCTGCTCCGTCGCCGCCGTCGCCACTATCGCCATCGCCCCAAAGGGAGATTCAGAGGGAGTCACCTGGATAATGCCTCAATCCCGCCCCGCTTGCAACCGGCACATTGCCGGTAGCAGGGATTGTCCGTCGGCGGGAGATGTCAGAAAAAGCCATGCGGGGAGATTCGCAGCCGGCCGGGGATTTCTTACAACGCCGCGCTACGAAGCGCGATCCACCGGGGCGTTGGCGGCGGCGATTTCGGCGGGGGTGGGGCGGCGGGCGGCGAGGAGCCGGCGCCAGCGGAAGGCGATGGCCCAGCACGTTACGGTAAAGGCGACGCCGACCCACACGGCTGGGCTGTGCAGCAGGCGGGCGCCGAAGTCATCCGGCAGGGCGGCGCCGCGGCCGGGCAGGGCGCCGCCGGGGAGGCCGGGGCGCGTCATTTGCTCGTGGATCATGCCGATGAGAGCGGCGCGCAGGCCCAGGATGGCCGGGGTGAGCGCCAGGATCACATACGCGGTGAGCATCTGCCCGCGCCGGCTGATGAGCAGCGCCACTATCCCCGCCCCCACAAGCACGCAGCCCGCCGCGGCGACAGGCCAGATGCCGGGCGAATGCAGCAGGGTTTCCGAAGGGGCAGGGACGGGGCTGGGCATGGGGGTGGGGTGGAAGGCGTAAGGCGCAGAGCGCAGGGCGAGCGTGTGGGTACGGAATCTCGCCTCGCCTCCGCGCGAGTGGATGGCCGGAGGCAGGGCGGCCCCCTTTATTTCATCCCGCCCGGCGGCAGGGAAGCTGAATCTTCCGGTGGCGAAGGTGGGAATTGGGTCTATGTTATTAAACAGCCTGCGATGCGGGAAGGGCGCAACCTCCCCGCTCGCCGCTTCCCACTTTGGCGTTGTTGTTGTCGCGCTAAACGCCGCATAACACCGCATAACGCCGCGCAGGGTTGCGGCGCCCGTATTATACGCCGCGCATCCCCGCGTGGCGTTCTCCGTCTTCCCTTTCCCCCACCCTGTCCCCTCGGTTCACGCTACCCTTACTCCTTAACCCGAGCCCTTACATATCCCACCTTGCCTACGCTTATGTAACGACCCGACATCCACCCACCTAACCCCCAGCCCTTGCATTGTTATGGCCAAAAAAGCTCACACCTCATCCGCCAAGCCCTCGGCCGCCCCGACCAAGAGCGATGATAAGCCGGCACAACATTCGCCGCAGCGGCAGCCCGCCCCGGCGCACGCCCCGCGTAAGGGAGGCGGCAAAGGCGCAAGCCCTGGAGGCGGCGGCATGGGATCCCCAACGGCCGGCGCGCAGCCCGCGGCCATTGGCGGAGGGGGGAAAGTGCCCGGGCGCACGCCGGGAGGTACCCGTGGAGGAGGAGGCAGCTCCGGCAGCAGTGGCGGCGGCGGCAGAAGCAACAAGAAGCATCCCGGCATGGGCACCGACTCCGGGCTAGGCACGGATTCCGGCGGCACGCTGGGCGCCGGCAGCGGGCTTGGGCTTGGCTCCGGGCGCTCCATCAAGCCGCTGGGCGGCGGCAGCGCGGGCACGGGCGATACCGCAGCGCCCGCCCTCCCCAGCCCGGGCAGCACGGCGCGCGGCACACGCCCCCCGGCCACGCCCCGCAAGGCGCGCGGCTCGCGCGCGGGCCGGGTGGTTCCGCCCGGCACCGCGCACACAACGGTGCCCGCCGATGCCGCGCTGGATGCCGATTCCGGCACGCCCGACAAGGATCGCTACGTCTACTTTTTTGGCGAGGGCAAAGCCGACGGCCGCGGCGACATGAAGCCGTTGCTGGGCGGCAAAGGCGCTGGCCTGGCGGAGATGACACGTATCGGCCTGCCCGTGCCCCCCGGTTTCACCATCACCACCGAGGTATGCACCTGGTTTTACGAGCACGGGCAGCAGTACCCGCCGCAGCTCAAGCCGCAAATCCTTGCCGCCATGGCGCGGTTGGAGAAGCTCCTGGGCAAAAGGTTTGGCGACGAAGAGAGCGTCGGCGACGCGGGCTCGGCCCAGGCCACCGCCGGCAAGGCCGCCATGCGCAACTCCGCCCCGCTTCTCGTCGCCGTACGCTCCGGCGCGCGCGACAGCATGCCGGGCATGATGGACACGATCCTGAACCTCGGCCTTAACGACGACACTGTGCTTGCCCTCGCCCGCCTCTCGCACAACGAGCGGTTTGCGTGGGATTGCTACCGGCGCTTTATCCAGATGTACGGCGACGTCGTCATGGGTGTGCAAAAGCGCCCCGGCGAGGACGACGAGCCCTTCGAAGCCGTCATCCACGGCCTGAAGAGGGAGCTTTTCCGCGATCGCTACGCCAACGATCCCGAAGCCGACGTCTCCGACACCGAGCTGGACGCCGCGGCGCTGAAGGAGCTGGTCCTCCGCTTTAAGGCGCTGGTTAAGGAGCGCACGGGCAAGTCCTTCCCCACCAACGCTATGGAGCAGTTGTGGGGCGCTATCGGCGCCGTGTTTGGCAGCTGGAACAACGAGCGCGCCATCGTTTACCGCCACAAATACGGCATCCCCGCCGAGTGGGGCACGGCCGTTAACGTGCAGGCGATGGTGTTCGGCAACACCGGCGACGACAGCGGCTCCGGCGTCGCCTTTACGCGCGACCCCGCCACGGGCGAGAAGCGCTTTTACGGGGAGTACCTCATCAACGCGCAGGGCGAGGACGTGGTGGCCGGCGTGCGCACCCCGGTGTCTGTCGAGAAGATGGCCGAGGCGATGCCCGCCGTGCATCGCGAGCTGGAAGAGGTGCGCAAGAAGCTGGAAGGGCATTTTCGCGAGATGCAGGACTTTGAGTTTACCATCGAGAATGGAAAGCTTTACATGCTGCAAACGCGCAACGGAAAACGCACCGGCGTGGCCGCCGTGCGCATTGCGGTGGAGATGGTGGACGAAAAGCTTATAACCTGGCAGGAGGCCGTGCAACGTGTTCCCGCAGAACAGCTTGATCAGCTCCTCACCCCCGTGTTTGATCGCGCCGCCCGCAAGAACGCAAAGGTTCTCGCCACCGGCTTGCCTGCAGGTCCAGGCGCTGCGACCGGCCGCATCTACTTTAACGCCAACGAGGCCGCCAAAGTGGCCGGACACGGCGAAAAAGTCCTGCTGGTGCGGGTGGAAACCAGCCCGGAGGATATCCGCGGCATGCTGGCGGCGGAGGGCATTCTGACGGCGCGCGGCGGTGTCTCCAGCCACGCGGCACTGGTGGCCCGGCAGATGGGCAAAGTGTGCGTCTGCGGCGCATCCGCCCTGCACGTGGACTACGAGCACGGCACCCTTACCGTCGGTAAAAAAACATGGCACAAGGGCGACTACCTCAGCATCGACGGCACCAGCGGCGAGGTGTTTGACGGCGAGCTGAAGACCGCCCCCTCGGAGATCATCCAGGTGCTGCTGGAGAAAACGCTGCTTCCCGGCGACAGCCCCGTGTACCGCAACTACGCGCGGCTGATGGAGTGGGCCGACCGCGTCCGCACCCTGGGCATCCGCACCAACGCGGACCAGCCCGGCCAGGTGGAGAACGCCGTGGCGTTCGGCGCCGAAGGCGTGGGGCTGTGTCGCACGGAGCACATGTTCTTTAGCGAGAACCGTATCGACGCCATGCGCGAGATGATTCTGGCCGAGACGCGGGAGGCCCGCGAGGCCGCGCTGGCCAAGCTCCTACCCGTTCAGCGGCAGGACTTTGCGGGCATTTTCCGCGCGCTGGACGGCCTGCCCGCCACCATCCGCCTGCTCGATCCGCCCCTGCACGAGTTTCTGCCCCAGACCGCCGAGCAGCAGGCCGAGCTGGCCCACAAGCTGGGTATGACGAAGAAGGCCGTCGCCAGGCGGGTGGCCGCGCTGCACGAGTTTAACCCCATGCTGGGCCACCGAGGGTGCCGCCTGGGCATCACCTTCCCGGAGATTTCCGCCATGCAGGCGCGCGCCATCTTTGAGGCGGCGCTGGAGGTGCAGGCCGAGGGCGTTACCGTGCGGCCGGAGATCATGATCCCCCTGGTCGGCTTCCCCAAAGAGCTGGAGATGCAGGCCCGCCTGGTGCGCGAAACGGCCGACCAGGTGATGCAGGATTGGAACGAGCACGAAGGCAAGGAGACGCTGGACTACACGGTAGGCACGATGATCGAGATCCCCCGCGCCTGCCTGACAGCCGACAAGATCGCCGCCACCGCCGAGTTCTTCAGCTTCGGCACCAACGACCTGACGCAAACCGCGCTGGGCATGAGCCGCGACGACTCGGGAAGCTTCCTGCCCGAGTACCAGGAGCAGGAGATTACCGGCAACAACCCATTCGCCACCATCGACCAGGAAGGCGTGGGCGAGCTGATGCGCATGGCCGTGGAAAAAGGCCGCCGCGTGCGCCACGGCATGAAGATCGGCATCTGCGGCGAGCACGGCGGCGAGCCAAAGTCCGTGAAATTCTGCCACGCCCTGGGGCTGGACTACGTCAGCTGCTCCCCCTTCCGCGTCCCCATAGCAAGGCTGGCCGCCGCCCAGGCCGCGCTGGGGAAGAAGTAAAGGGAGGCTCCATCCGCGCCCGGCCCTGAGAACGGCAGCGGCTGTTCTCAGGGCTTGTTGCGTACTTCGTCGGCTTTACGCAGCAGGGCTTCGGGGATGGTGATGCCTTCTTCGGCGGCGTTTTTGAGGTCGATGATAACGCGGGTGCGGCGGATGTTGGCGAAGGGGATATCGGCCGGGGAGGTGCCGGAGAGGATGCGGGTGGCGATGGCCGCCATCTCAACGCCGCCGTCGTGGAAATCGCGCGAGTAGGCCAGCACGGCGCCGTCCTTCACCTGGCCGCTCTGGAAGCTGAAGATCGGCATCTTGTTGACTTTGGCCGCTTTGGCCACGCCCTTGAAGCCGGCGCTGATGAGGTTGTCCGAAATCTGCACAATGGCGTCGATCCCGCGCGAGCACAGGATGTTGGTGCCGTCCACAATCTCCTGCGCCGCGTTCACGCCCACGCGCTCCACGTGAATGCCGTACTGTTTGCCGGCGGCCTCCAGCTCGTCGGCGTAGTAGACGCTGTTGATCTCGCCCGGCGTAAAGAGGGTGCCGATGCGTTTGATGTGGGGGAAATGCTCGTTCAGCACGGCGCACATCTCCTTAAACGCGGAGACGGAGGAGAGGCCGGTGACGTTGGGCTTGTGGTCCGTATAGCTTTTGCCGGCGCCGGCGTACATCGGGTTGCCGATATAGCCGAAGACGATGGGGAGGTTCTCCGGCCACTTTTTGAGGGCGGTTTGCAGTGAAGGTGTGGAGATGGGGACGATGAGGTCCGAGTCCTCCTTGATGGCCTGGTCCACCAGCGCGGCTACTGTGGCGAGATCGCCGTGGCCGCTGGCCATGCGCCAGGTAAAGTGCTTGCCTTCCTCCCAGCCGGCCTTCTTCATGCCTTCCACAAAGCCGTGGGTGGTCTCCTCGGCCGGGAGGGTGTCGTTGTAATTCATGATGAAAATGCGCCAGGGCCGACCGCCGGGGCCGAGAGTGGGCGGCCCGGTTTTGAGGGGCGCCGAATCGGCGGCAGGCGGTGCGGACGTTGTTGCCGGGGCAGGCGCGGGAGCGGGAGCGGTTGTGGCCGCGGCCGGCACATCCCCCACCACCTCATCGGCGCGCGCCAGGATCTCCGCCGGGATGGACAGCCCCACCTCCTTTGCGGTGTTGAGATTGATGGCCAGCAGCGTGTTGGAGACACCGACGTAGGGCATCGACGCCGGGCTTTCGCCGCGCATCACACGGGCGGCCAGTTGCGAGGCGTCCCAGCCGGCCTGAAAGTGGTCGTTGGCCAGCGACAGCACAGCGCCGGCTTTGATAAAGCCCGTCGCAAAGGACATCAGCGGCTTGCTCTCCCGCCTGGCGGCATTGGCAATGGCCGCAAAGGTGGCGTCGTGCAGGTTGTCGTTAATCTGCACCACAAACTCCGGGCCTTTGCCCAGCAGTGTGGTGGCGGCAAGCGGCACCTCGTTCGGCGCGGTGGAGGGCTCGACGACAAGCTCCAGCCCGCCGCTCTGCGCGGCCTTGCCAAACTCCTCGCGGAAGTTGAGGGAGTTAACCTCGCCTGGCGCAAACAGGGTGCCCACCTTCTTCAGGCCGGGCTTCAGCTCTTTCAGCAGCTTCACCATTGCCTCAAACGGGCTGCGGTCGTAGATGCCCGCCACGTTTTCCCGATGCTGCGTGTGCGTGCCTTTGTCGCCCACAAGCAGGGGGTCCAGCGCCAGCGCAAAAATGACCGGCTTGGTGGTAACGCGCTGCAGCGCTGTCTGCAAGGCCGGGGTGGTGATGGTCATCACCATATCCCCTTGCTGCTGCGCTACATCGATAAGATTGCTGAGCGTGGACATATCGCCCTGCGCGCTGGCCAGGCTCACCTCGTAATCGCGCCCTTCCACCAGGCCTGCGTCCTTCAGGCCTTGCAGCATGCCCTGGTAGGTCTGGTCGATCGACGGGGCCTCCACCAGCGTCACCACTTTCAGCTTCCACTTTTGCGCAAGGGGCGCGCCGGGCGGTTTGGCGGGGCGCAGCCGGGCAACGCGCGCCGCTTCCGTCTCGCGCGGCTGCACGGGGGCGGTGGTGGCGGCGGAGGGCGCGGGCTTCTGGATAGCGGGCAGGGCGGGCCCCTTGGCGGCCACCTTGCGGTCCTCGCGCGTGCCGTCCTCGCGGATGACGATGGAGGCGCTCTTGACGAAGTCGTCGGGGAATTTCCAGGCGTCCCGGTCGCGGATGGCCGCCCATGCCTTGTAATTGATGATGATGCGCTCCGGCATGTAGTTTTTGATGGTCATGTCCGCCGTGCTTTTGCCGTCCAGCACGTCGGCCGCCACCTGGCCCATGGCGTAGCCTACCTCCTCAAAGTCGGCGCCCAAATCAAACATGCTGCCCTGGAACGCGTTGCCGGAGACGTTGGAGAAAACGGGGATGCCGTTGCGCGCCGCGCTGGACGTCAGCGCCGGCATGGCGCTGGCCACCAGGGCGTCGCCGCCCGTCCAAATGGCCTGGACGGACCGCGCCGCCAGGGAGTCCGCCGCCTGGCCGACCTCGGAGGTGCCCTGCACGGTGGCCTCCACCAGCGTAATGCCCAGCTCCGCGCAGATTTTGCGGGCCACCAGCACGGTAAGCTCGGAGTTAATCTCCGCGTTGTTCCACACCACCCCTACCGACTTCAGATCGGGATTCAGCTTTTTGGCTGCGCGAAAGATAGCCTCCACCGGCTGCATGCTGCCCAGGCCGGCCATCCACGCGGGCTTGTCCGCCCCGCTGGCCGGCAGCTTCTTTACCCCCACATTGCTGGCGGAGGGATCGGACACCACGCCAAACACATGCGGCAATTGCGTTTGCCGGTTGGTGCGGTAAAGCACCTGCATGCTGGTGGTGGTAAACGTCAGCAGCAGCTTGTAGGAGCCGCCGACCATCATGGTGCCGATGCTGTTGGCCGTGTCCGCACTGCCATCCGCATTAAAGCGGGAGAAACGGATGCGCCCGCCATCGCGGTAGCCCCGCTCATCCAGCGCCCGCACCAGGCCGCGCAGCGCGTCGTCCATCAGGGGCGTGGCGACGGCCTGCATCAGCGCCACGGGTATAGGCTCCGTCTGCGGGGACACGGTGGGCGCTTGCGTTTGCGTGGCCGTGGGCGTGGGCGACGTGGCCACGGCCTTGGGCCGCGCCAGGTGGCGATTGCGATTGGGCAAATCTCCATACAGCAGAAGCCCGGATACCAGGGCAATAAGGCCCAGGCCAAGAAGTAGCGGACGAAGCGCGTCGGACATAACGTGCCTGCGTTTGTAGCAGGATTGCGCCCCACCCGCAACCCGCACCGACTCCATCGCCAAAAATTGAAAGGTGGGAACAAAGGCACAGTCTGAGATTCTTGGAGGCCGTCGACATTTGGCCTCCTCCCCCTTTATCCTCTGCTTAGAGGCTCTCGGCGAAACTTTCCGCCCTTGGCGATGTTATCTGGAGGTCCGTAAATCCAAGGCAGATAATATCGCCAAGGACGGAAAGTTTCGCCAAGGGGATGCGGCGGAAATGTCGACATGCCATCCCTGGCGATCCTTCCGTCCCTGTTGAGGACCAGGATGAGAGATTAAACCTTGCGAACAGGCCTTCCCGGCCATGTCCCCTTCCCCCGTTGCGTACGTTGCGTTATCTGCCCGTTGCGACCGTTGCGTGAAAATCTGTCAGGGACTTTGCCTTGCCACGGGGCGTAGCGATCCGTGGAGCGGATTTTCACGCAACGGTCGCAACGGGCAGATAACGCAACGTACGCAACGGGAGGAAAAGAGGAGCAGGCATTGCCCTGACTCCAGAGTCAACATGGGTGGCGTCGAAGGCCCCCGTCAAATTTCTTGAACGCGGCTGTCCCGTGCGAGCGGCGCCGTTCGTCGTATATTAGAGGGCGGGGCACATCCCTGTCCTTCACTGCTCGATAAATCAACCCTCGTAAGCGGCGGCGACCGGCCGGCGCCCCTATCTCAACATAACATTTACCTCCATCACCCGCATGAAAATGGAAACCCTGCAGGAACAAACCGAGCGCCTGACCCAGCACCCCGTCGTCTCCCGCGACGAATGGCTGACGGCCCGCCGCGCCCTGCTGAAACAGGAAAAAGAGCTGACCGACCGCATGGACGCCATCGCCGAAGCCCGCCGCGCGCTGCCCTGGGTGCGCGTTACCAAGCCTTACCGCTTTGCCGGGCCGGAGAACGCTGCGCTTACCCTCTCGGACCTGTTTGCCGGCAACAGCCAGCTCTTTGTCTACCACTTTATGTTTGCCCCGGACTGGAGCGAAGGCTGCGACGGCTGCTCCTTCATCGCCGACCACTTCGACGGCCCCAACCTCCACCTCAAACACCACGACGTCAGCGTCGTCGCCGTCTCCCGCGCCCCGCTGGCCAAGCTGAGCGCCTACAAAAAGCGCATGGGCTGGCACTTTCCCTGGTACTCCTCCGCCGACAGCGATTTTAACTACGACTACAACGCCTCCTTCACCGCCGACCAGGTAGCCGCCGGCAAAGCCGTCTACAACTTCGAGCCGCTGAGCGAAGCCGAGTTTGGCGGCATGACGGAACTGCCCGGCATGAGCGTCTTTTACAAGGACGGCACCGGCGCCATCTTCCACACCTACAGCACCTACGCCCGCGGCGGCGATATCCTGCTCGGCGCCAACAACATCCTGGACATGACCCCCAAAGGCCGCAACGAGCGCACCATCATGAGCTGGGTGCGCCGCCACGACCAGTACGAAGCCGAAGCCGCCGAACGCAAATGCTGCTCCTCAGCCGCCGCAGCCCCCAAGGCCGAAACCGCCACGCCCGAACCCGTCGCGGCTGGGGAAAGCAACGACAGCTGCTGCCGCAGTTAGCGTCCCACCTCAATTGCGGCTCCGGATCCGGTCGGGATCTACCCCTTTGCAGCCGGCGGCACCAGCGAGAGGGGCTGCGTCTCGGCGGGGAAGTAGACGCGAAAGACGGTGCCGCGGCCGGGCCTGGAGTCGACGAGGACTTTGCCCTGGTGGTTCTCCACAATTTTGAGGACCATGGCCAGGCCGATGCCGGTGCCTTTTTGCTTGGTGGTGAGGAACGGGGCGAAGAGGTGCTCCACCTGGCGCTCGGTCATGCCGTGGCCGTTGTCGCGGATGCTGAGCATGACGCAGGGCACGTCGTCCAGGAACTCCGGGGTGGCGCTCAGTCGCAGGATGCCGCCTCCGGGCATAGCCTCCATGCCGTTAAGTATCAGATTCAGAAGCACTTGCTCCACCTGCGAGCGGTCGGCGCGGAAGGCCGGCGTCTCTGGCGCCACCTGCACGCGCATCTCAATCTGCTCCTGGGCCAGCTTGTGGCGGATGAGCAGGCCGATATCCTCCAGCAGGTCGGGCGCGGAGATCAGCTCCTTGGCGGGCTCCGACGAGCGCGCGAAGTTGAGCACCTGGTCCACAATGCGGTTCAGGTGCTTCATCTTTTGTGCAATGATGTCCGCATCGCGGCGGGAGACGGGGTCCATCGGCACGGCCTCGGCCAGCGCGTGAAAGAGCATCTGCATGACGCACAACGGGTTGCGGATCTCGTGCGCGATTTCCGCCGCCAGCAGGCCCAGGGCGGAGAGGCGCTCGCTGGCGCGCAGTTTTTCTTCCGTCTCCACCACGTAGGTCAGGTCCGTCCCGCGCTCGATGGCGATGGCCGTGAGGTCCGCCAGCGTCTCCAGCGCTTTGATCTCGCCGTTGGAGAAGCGGTGTACCTCCTTGGTGGTGTAAACGGAGAGAACGCCCAGGACGGTCTCGTTAAAGATAATCGGCACGGCCAGCAGCGAGCGAAGTCCTTCGGCCTTAGCGACTTCCAGGTGCTGATAGCCTTCGTGGCTCTGCACGTCCAGCACCGCCAGCGGCTTGCAGTGGGTGACGACCACGCCGAGCACGGACTCCGACAGCTTGAGGTTGGGCTTGTTGACGTAACTGACACTGGCTCCGTTAGATGCGCGCAAAATCAGCTCCTTGTCGTCGGGGCTGAGGAGCATAACGCTGCACACGCGCGTTTTCATCAGCTTGTTGGCCTGCAGCGTTACGGCCTCCAGCGTGGCGGTAAGGCTTTGCTGCGAGGAAATCATCTTGCCCGTATTGACAAGGGACTGCGAGAGAAGGGATTGCGCCTTCAAATGCTCAATCTCCCACGCCTGCCGCAGCCACTCGCTCGCCTCGTCGGCCAGGGAGACCAGCAACGCCTCGTGCTCGGCGCTGAACGCGTCCACGGTGGTGTGATCCACATTGATGACCGCGGCCACCTGGCCATGGATTTCAATCGGCACCGCCATTTCGGACAGCACGCGCGGGCTTACGGAGACGTACCGGGGCTCCTTCCTCACGTCGCCGATGCGCTGCGGGCGCGCCGTCAGCGCCACCCAGCCGGTCACGCCCTCGCCCATGCGCAGTAACACCTTGCGTACACGGCGGTTAAGGCCATAGGAGTCCTCAATCTCCAGCAACCCCGTGTTGGGGTTGACCACCACAAACGAGCCGCTGCGCGCCCCGGTAATGCGCACCGCCGTGCGCAGAATGTGGCGGATGGCGCGCTGCGGATCCAGCAGCCAGCGCAGCTCCGGCATCGAGAGGCCGGGGAAAAGGACGCCCGGCCCGCGCTCCGGCCCCGGCAGCTTGCCGCGGCGCTCAAAGATGGGGGACCCCGCGCGATCTTCCCGGCGCTCCGCCGCAAGGTTGCGCAAAAACGGCGCGGCGGGGTGGGGCGACAGGGCGTCCAGCACCAGGGGCGAGCCGCCGCCCGCAGCGACGGGAAGCCCGCCCCGCGCGGCATGTTTGCGGCCCCGGCGATCGGCCCCGTGGCCATGGGTGGCGGGCGCCCTGGCGGCAGGTGCGGTTTTGGCAGTGGGCGGAGGCGGAGGAGGTGGCAGATCCCCGGGCCGGGCGCGTGGGGCCGTTGCGGCGGGGGAGGCGGATTTGCGGGGCATGGAGGCGGGGCGCGTCGCTGATGGCGCGACGACTTGGTTATTCATACGACCTTTCGCGGAAAAATTCAATGACGGCAACGCCAATGCAAAACTTTGCACATCAGTTAACCCGGATGCTTGTTGAGGGATGGGGCCGCACCTCAACCGCATCCGGCACCGGCGTGCTGCCACTTGACAGACTCATGTTAGTGACGAAATATTTCTTCTCGGCAAGCTGCTTATGCGCATAATGTAAAGCTTAACGTTGTGCATGTCGATTCGTCGGGCGCTCGCGGCCCGTCGTGCGACCCGCTGCCTGCGCCGGTTCTTGTTTATGACAGCAACTCCTTCCACTCCACAGGGTTGTACCGATGCTCACGCCATGGCGGCGCCCCTGGCCGGCGCGCCGGCTGGAGAGTCGGGCGGGCCGCGCGAGCTCTCCGTGGCGGATATCCTGATTGTGGACGACATGGCGCCGATACGCGCCCTGCTGCGCGCTTTTCTGGAGCGCGACGTGATGCAGCAATACCGGTTTCTCGAGGCCGCAAGCGTGGCGGAGGCTAGTGCGCAGTGTCGCATCCACGCGCCCGATGTGGTGCTGCTCGACATCGGCCTGCCCGACGGCACGGGCTTTGATTTTTTGCAGATGCACCGCGATGACATGGGGCTCTTTCCCTTTGCGGTAGTGATACTTACGGGCGAAAGCAGCGAGGAAAGCGCCATCCAGGCCCTGCGCGCCGGCGTGCAGGATTACCTCAAAAAAGGCCGCATTAACCAGGAGACCCTGCGCCGCTCCGTGCGGATGTCGCTGGAGCGCCACTCCCTGCTGCGGCACGTGCGCGAGCAACGCACCGACCTGGCCCGGCAGATCGACCGGATGATCCTGCTCAACCGCCCGTTGCCCGGCCAGGATGCGCCGCCCGCCTCGCCGGCCCCGGCCACGCCCGATCCCGCCCCCGCCTCCACCACACCTGCCGCCTCCCCCTCCAGTGGGCCCGATGCCGCGATGGAGAACTATTACCTGCACAGCCTGCTCCTTTCGATGCCCGATCGCATCTACTTTAAGGACCGCGAGAGCCGCTTTTTGCGCGTCAATGCCGCGATGGCCCGGCTGGCGCAAGTATCCGCGGCGGAGGAACTGCTGGGCAAAACCGACGCCGACCTGTTTACGCAGGAGCACGCCGCCACCGCGCTGGAGGACGAAAAGCGCATTGTGGAAACCGGCGAGCCACTGGTGGGCGTGGTGGAGAAGGAGACGACGCATGGCGGACGCGTGATGTGGGTCTCCACCACCAAAATGCCGCTGCGCGATCGCACCGGCGCCATCGTCGGCACATTCGGTATCTCGCGCGATATCACGCACATCAAAAACGTGGAGGCCGACCTGCGGCGGGCCAACGAGGAGCTGGCGCGGCACGAGCGCGAGCTGGAATCCGCACTGGCGCGGCTGGAGGAGACGCACTCGCAACTGCTTGCCGCCCAGCAACATCTGGGCGAGGCCGAGAAGATGCAGACCGTGGGCCGCCTGGCGGCCGGCGTGGCGCACGAGGTGAAGAATCCCCTGGGCGTGCTGAGCATGGGGCTGGGCTACCTGCGCTCCGCCAGCGCCAGCATCTCCGCCGCGGGGCAGGGGCAGGCGGGCATTGGCCGCGCGCCGGGGGCGGCGGGTGGCGGTGGCGGGATTCAGCCGGCGGGGCCGGCGCGGCATCATTCGTCGGTGGGGTGGTCGCCCGGCTCCGGGCGACCGTGTCCGCCGGCCACCATTGTCGCGGTTATCGACCAGATGCAGAAGGCGGTGGACCGCGCGCAGCAAGTCGTGCACGAGCTGCTCGACTTCAGCCGGCCCGGCACAGGAGGGCACCCGATGGACCGCGTGGAGATGGACGGCGTGGTGCGCGACGCGCTGCGGCTGATGCGGCACACCTTCGCCACCCGGCAGATTCGCGTGCAGGAAAACATCGGCCTGGCGCTGCCACCCGTGCTGGGCGATGCTCAGAAGCTCAGCCAGTTGCTCCTGAACCTGCTGATGAACGCGGCGGACGCGATGGACCCGGTCGGCTCGCCCGCGGCCATCCCGCCAGCTGCAACCCCCTCTGCTCCCGTTACTTCTGCTTCGCCCGCGCCCCAGCCCAGGCGGGCCTCTTTTGCCCCGCCGCCTCCAGGCAGATCCACCCTTACCGACGCGGACCGCATGCGCGCCGCCACCGCCGCCGGGGCAATGCCCGTGGCCCGCACGCCCGGGCTCCCGGAGGCGGACCCCGCCGCAAGCAGGCAGGGGGAAAGCGCCGGACTGGTGCCTTTGGATCCAGCGCCCTCCTCCGCCCTCGGGCAGGCGTCCCCGGCCGTGCCGCTCCCCTCCCCGGGCGCGAAAATTCCCGGCAAGCATTTGCTGACGGTGACGGTGCGGGAGACGGTGCTGAACAGCCTGGGCGACAACGTGGGCGCGGCGGAGACGGGCTGCTTCCGCGTGGGCGACCACCTTATTGTGGTGGAGATCGACGACTCCGGCCCAGGCATTGCGCCGGAAGTGCTGGGGCGCATCTTCGACCCGTTTTACACCACCAAACCCACCTCGCACGGCACCGGCCTTGGCCTCTCTGTCGCCCGCACCATCGCGGACTTGCACGGCGCCGTCCTGCGCATCCGCAACCTCCCCGGCAAGGGCGCCCGCGCGTGCCTGACGCTGCGCGCCCTGCCGCCGGGCACACCCGCCGCGCTTTAGCGCTTGCCGCGAATGCGATCGAGAAAGGTGGAGGCCAGGGCGTTCTCGTACGGCTCGTCGGTGAGAACCTGGCGGTACTCGGTGCGGGTGGTGTCGCAGGCGTGGCGGATCGCGGCCAGGTGCTCGCGGCAGGCGGTAAGGTATTGATCGCGAATGATTTCTGGCTCGGCAAGAAGGGTAAAGGGGCTCTCCAGGTCCAGGAAGCGGATGGGCCCGGTGAAGGGAAAATCTATTTCCGTGCGATCGAGCGTGTGGAAGACGATGACGTCGTTGTTGCGATGGCGCAGGTGGCGCAGCGCGTCGGCAAAGGCTTCGGCATCGCAAAACAGGTCGGACGTGATGACGACCAGGGAGCGGCGCGGCATTTTCTCCGCCAGCGTGTGCAGGACGGCCGGGAGCTCCGTGGTGCCGGCGGCGCGCAGGCCCTCCAGCTGCTGAAAGAGCGTGCTGAGGTGCGAGGGATTGCGGCGCGCGGGGATCTCCACCACCATCTTGTCGCTCGCGCACGAAAGCCCCGCTGCATCTCCTTGCTTGACAAGAAGATACGCCATGGTGGCAACAAGGCGCCGGGCCAGCGCCACCTTGCTGCGCGGGCCGCCGGGCGCATGCTCCCCCGCCCCGCCAAAAGGGGCGGCGCCGGAAGCGGAGACAGCCGCGCCCGCGTAGTTCATGGAGGCGGAGGCATCGAGGACGAAGAAGGCGCGCAGGTTGGTATCGGCCTCAAACTCCTTCATGTAAAAGCGGTCCGTGCGGGCATACACGCGCCAATCCAGCATGCGTATGTCGTCGCCCTGCACGTACTTGCGATATTCGGCAAACTCCACGCTGCTGCCTTTGTGGGGGCTGCGGTGGCTGCCGGACATATTGCCGGACATGGGCTGCCGCGCCTGAAATCCGGCCCGCATCAGCCGCGCCACAACGTCCGGCTCCAGGAGCGAGGTGCCCTGTACCACGGCGTTGGGGGAGGTGCTCATGCTCGGCGGGTAGTGGGGGTGGGGTCGTGGGGTCGACGCTACGATGCTAGTTGCGGGCGGCGCGCGTTTCCTGCTGTCGCATCAGCTCTTCCTTCTGCTGCATCTCCGCCTGGGGCACTAGATGCGCAGGCCGACGCACGCGCCCATGGTTAGCCATGCGATACAGCGTGGCCCCCACAAGCGCGCCAATCAGCACCAGCAACACAAAGATGAGCACAGCGCCAGCCACATGCATGTCGTCGTCGGGATCAGTGCTCATTCGAAGCAGGAAAGGAGAAGTGTGCAGCGGGCGCAAGTGGAGCGCTCAGCTTACTTTTGCGCAAATGCGATAAAAGTACAGCCTGGAATATCCAGACTTTGTACGCGATGACCTTGAGCCACAGCGCCGTGTCAGACCTGGGTGTCTAAAGTGGAAAAGCCCGGCCCCGCGGATCGCGGAGCCGGGCTCTTAACTTTCCCTTTTGCCCGTGCCGACTGCTAGGGCGCGGCCGGCTGCGCGGCGGCGGCTTTGGCGGCTTCCTCGCGCGTGGGGGTTTTGTCGGGGCTGGTGATGACGATGTAGTCGAGGTTGGCGGAGAGGCCGTTGCCGTTGGTGAGGCGCAGGGTGTTTTTGCCTTCCTTCAGCTTGACCAGCAGCGGCTTTTTGGTGATCGGGTCGAGGGCGGTGAAGAGCTTCCAGTCGTCGTTGCCGTTGCTGTAGCCGCCGGTGGCGGGCAGCAGGAACGGGGCGTAGGGCTCCTGCACCTCGCCGTTCACGCGGATCTCCCGCTCAGCGTTGTTGGGCTCCGTGCAGTAGGTAATGGAGATGTTGTAGTAGCCCTCCTTCGGGGCGGTTACCTCCCACTCCATAAAGTGGCCCTCGGCGTTCCAGCCGGAGAGCGACTTGCCGAGGTGGCCGGTTTTGCCTTCCGTCACGTTGATCTTGCCTTCGCCTTCGCTCGTAAATGCCTCCGCCTGTACCAGGATAAAGGTGCCAGTCGGCACGGCCTTCGTCGCGGCGTCCGCGTCGCGCGCTTTGGAGCGGGCGGCGGCGGCGTCGCGCTCGGCCTTCATGGCGGCCTCCTGCTCGGCCTGGCGCTTGCGAAGCATGGCGCTGCGGGTCTCGTACACGCTCTCCACGCCGGCGGGGGCAAACTCGAACTTCTGCCCGGGATCCATGGCGATGGTGGCGCTGGCCTTGACGGGCGCGCCGAGGCGCTTGCCGGTGCTGTCCACATGAAACAGCTGCATGCCTTTGAGGGGCGCAAAGGTCAGCGTCACTTCGTTCCTGGCCGGGGATTGATTGGTGAGGATGTACGCGCCGGTGTCCACCTTTTCCAGCGAGACAAGGCCCGGCGTAGCGAGCTCGATGGCGGAGTCATCCACGCGCAGCGATTTACCGCCGCCCAGAAAGAGCGCCGTCACGTCCTTGCCATCGCGGCGCGCAAAGGCTTGCAGCGCATCGGTTTCCATGCCGCCGGCCTTGTAGGTGCCGGGGCGGTAGGAGGCCAGGCAGACGTCGGTGCCGCGGGCTGTCACCACCGTCAGCGCGGCAAAGCCGGCGTCCAGCGAGCCCTCCAACGCGGTGGATTTGACGAAGCCCTCCGGCGCGAAGGAAAGATCCACCGCGTTGCCATAAACGGTCTGATTCACCTGGCGGCGCTGCAGCACGGTGCGCGGGCGCTCGCGGCTGTACCAGCCGTCGCCGGTGATCACCTCCGTCTCCTGCGTGCCGCTGGGCGCGGCGACCAGGCGCACGGGCACCTTGTTGATCTCAAACGAGGCGGTGTACCCCGTGCGCGTGGTGGCGCCGGTAACGTTGGCCAGCTCGGAGTAGCCGGGCTCGCGCGGCTCGGGAAGGGTCATCTCCTTCAGCGGCAAATCGCTGGAGAAGGTGCCGCGCACGTGCCAGGAGAGATCCATCTTGCGTGGCAGGCGGGCAAAGCCGCCAAAGATATCCGCAATGTACTCCGGCGTGAGGAACACGGCGCGATCCATCGTAACGCCAGGCGCCGCCTTCAGCGCGTGGGCGCGCTGCATGGCCATGGTGTCGGAGAAACCGTAGACCAGCAGCTGCCCGTCGCTGTCCAGCTGGTTTTGCTCATCCACCGTTAAGGTGTTGTGCGCTACGGAGTTATAGTACCAGCCCTTGTACAGCGGCAGCTCGTACCACACCATGCCGGGGTCGGGAATCAGCCGGCCCGTTTTGCTGGTCCACACGTCAATGTTCATCTTGTCCGGGTGCCCGTGGGAGCGATCGGGCCCGTAATCCAGCAGCACACTGGTGGTGCCCAGCGGGGAGGTGTTGCGGATAATTCCAAAGCCTACATCGTTAAAGTTCTCGCTCAGCCACTCGATAGGCGGCACTTCCTCGTCGCGCTTGCGGTCGTACAGTACGGAGATGGGAAACTGCTGAAAGCGCGTGTCCAGCCGCGTGGTTACGCTGGGGTTGTTGAGGATAAGCAGGTAGCGGGGATCGCGATAGCGCAGGTAGCCATATTCGTACAGGTAGCTCTCGCGGCCGACGATGTCGGTGCTGCCGGAGTCATGCACGGAGGGCGTCTTGAGGTCGGGGAACGAATAGGCGATGGGGGAATCGAACAGCTTTTTCAGCGCGCCGTCGCGGTAGCGGTACATATCCATACCGTTGCGCCACAGGATTTCCGCGTCCGCCACCACGGCCTGCATGGCCATAAACTGGTAGCCGATGGCGCCCTCCGCCCACAGGCCGTCCGGGTTGATCGCCTTCTCCGAAAAATGGAGCATGACGCCGCCGGTCGGCTTCTCCTTGGTGCCCTTGATGCCGTAGAGCGCCGTGTTGACCATCTCCATGTCGTCCGTGGCGTAGCCGGTGATCAGCACCGCCGTGGTGCAGATGGCCGACCAGTTGGTCGGCGCGCGCATGACGGAGCCGTTGGCCATAATGAACTTGGCGGATGCCTTCAGCAGGCCGTCCTGAATATGCGCGCGCTCGGACTCCGTAATGCCGGGCGAGTTGTAGATCAGATCGTAGCCGCGCGCCACGGGGATGAGCCACGTGGAGTCGCTCAGGCGCTGGTCGAACAGCTTGCCCGCATCGTGCTTGAAGCCGGGGCGGTTGCCGGGCGCGTACTTGTCAAACACGTCCGCGTAGGCGATGAGGATGCGCTTGGCGTAGTCCGCATACTTTTCCTCGCCGCTAAGCGCGTAGATGGTGCCCAGGTTGCTGATGTGCAGCGACATCTCGTTATGCACGCGGCCCACCTGCTTCTCCGGCAGGTGCGTCCACTCGCCGTCGTCGCCCTTGACGGGCTGCGGGACTTCGATCGGCCGGAGCAAGAGCTCGTCCATGGATTTCTTGAGCGCCTCGTACTGTTTGGCCAGCTCGGGGCTGGTCTTCAGCATCGCCTTAAAGTGCGCAATGTCCTCCTTATCCCACATGGTGCGGGGGTGGCCCGTGGCGGTGCGGGGCTGGCCGTTGACCTGGATTTGCGGGGCTACTTTGGACTGCGTGCTGGGCGCGATAAAGTCCGGCGACGTGTTGATGACGTAGTTGTCCACCGGCTTCAGCTTTTCCTCCAGGTTGGTGGGCGACAGCACGGAAATCTTACGAAAACCGCCCCAGTCCGGCCCCTGCTTGCCGTTCTTGTCCACCCGGTTGGGGTGGCCGCCGGTGGCGACGAGGCGCACGTACTGACCGGTGGTGGCGGGGACATCAAAGCGCGCGGGCTTGCCGGGGGTATCGGGCAGTTCCACATGCTTGATCTTCTTGCCGTCGATAAAGATATCCACGCCGTTGACCTGGCGCGTGTTGCCGTAGTCCAGGCCGGTAATCTCCACCGCGCGAATCTCCACCGGCATCACCAGCCGCACATCAATGGTGCCGCCCTCAAACGGGCTGAAGATGGTGCCGCCCTTTTTGCCGGGGACAAGCGCCCTGGAGGCCGGCCAGTCGCGGTTGAACTTGGCCACGGAGCCGCGGGCCGTAGCGCCCAGGTTGCTCTGGGCGGCGTCGAAAAGAGGATCCTCTGCGCGAGCAGCGGGCGGCTGTGTCAGCAACACGCTGGAGATAAGGCAGGCCAGCAAGGGCAACAACTTACGGGAGAAGAACATAAGCGAATCGGTTAAGGGAGGGCTGTGGAGGGGCGGTACGTGCACGTCGCTCCATCACAGCTGTGATAGAGCGAACAGCAAATACGGCATTAAGCGCAATAGCAAGCTTGCGGAGAAGGGGCAAGTCGAAGGAAAGGGAAGCCGCGCGCACCGAGATGCACACGATTGAATCAGCCGACAAACGCCACACTAATCGATAGCGCCCCGATAGCAAGCAGAAATGCAGACCTCGCGACGATTATGGCAATACCATCTTTACCGCGGTGCGACGGGGGGAAGGATTGAACCACGGATTTCACAGATCACACGGAAGGGGAGACGGATCGGGGCGGTGCGGCTGCTCCTTCTCTCTGAAATCGGGACTCCCTCCGTGTAAGACCAATTCGAATCCGTGCAATCGGTGGTTCAATCCCCCCTCCTTCGTTTCCAACCACCCCACAAATTCCGTAGTTGAAACGCGGCGCAAGATGGGGAAAGCTAATGCCACCATGTCCTCAGCCGCCGCCGCTACCGCACCCGCCGCCCAAGCCCCTGCAGCCACCCCGGCACCCACAGCCGCGCATGGCCACGGCCACGCCGCTGGGGAGCAGCAGCCGCCGCGCATCCACATCCGCGCGCAGGATGGCTACCGCTGGGACGAGTTGCCCGTGCTCGTCTACAAGGAGGACGGCGGCACCCACTTTAAAAGCATCACGCGCCAGCTGCTGTGCCCCGGCCAGGGGCTGGGCTGCGAGCTGCGCTACTTCGAGATCGAGCCCGGCGGCCACTCCACGCTGGAGGTGCACCAGCACATCCACAGCGTCATCATCCTGCGCGGCCGCGGCCAGTGCCTGGTGGGCGAGACGGTGTATGACCTTGCGTTGCACGATGTTATCTACATACCCACCGCCACCTGGCACCAGTTCCGCGCGAACCAGGGCGAGCACCTCGGCTTCCTGTGCATGGTAAACCACGACCGCGACCGGCCCACGCGCCCGACCGAAGCCGTGGAGGCGCGCCTGCGGCAAAACCCTGCGGTGGACGGGTTTATCCGTACATGAGCGTGGCGGTGAAATCAGCAGCGCCCCCGCCTGCAACGCCGGCACCGGAGCCCGCGGCCGGGGCGTCGGCGAGTGCGGCCCCGACGCGCTACTTTCCGGTCATCGCCATCGTCGTTCTGTTTCCGCTGCTTTTCTTCTCCGTCCTCTATTACGCCATCTCCACCGCCACCCACCTGGTGGAGCGCAGCGCATTTTACGGGCCGGATCAGACGAAGATCGACAACGCGCCCGGGCACGCGTTCGGCTTCAAAAGCCACTTTACGCAATACGCTGATATACAAGCGGATGCAACCAAGCGCGAGGCCCTGGAAAAGGAGCTGAAGCAGGCGCTGCCGGCCAAAGTTTGCGGCAGGCTCTACTACGTGGCGTCGTTCACCACATCGGCCGGCGAACCTGAAAAGCTTTACATGCCGCTGCTGATGCGCGCGTACAACATCGACCCAGGGGCCCTTACCGCGTTCTTTATCATCAACTTGCATAACTACAGCACCCTGCACTTCACCCCCGTGGACGGCCAGGGCCTGCGCTTTAAGTGCGAGTACCCCTTTGCGGAGGACCTGGGCCTGCCGCGCGATACCACCATGACTGTGGTCCTTACCCCCGTCTTCCCCGAAGCCGCTGCGGAAGAGGCCAAAGCCAGAGCGGCCGCGGAGGCGCGTGCCAAAGCAGGTACAAAGTAGATATGAAGTAGCGACGCAGGCACGAGATCGCGGGCATTCCACGCACAAATGAGCGGGCGAAATGCGTCGATTTCTTTGCGACAACGCGTCTCTATAGCATTGCAGCGCAACCAGTTAGCAGCAGGTGCGCAATAATTGCGCACTTTCCATTGCAAAGCGGGAAATTACGCGTATAGTCCACGCGGCCCATCATCTTTATGGAAAATTGCGGTCAACCCTGTGCGATGGATTGCGTAATATATTCTAAGTTGTTGGCCTCCAAACGTCTATGCCTGCGACCCCCGCTATTGAAACGAATATCTGGTTCTGGATCATCTTCAATGCCGTAGTACTTGCCCTGCTCGGCTTTGACCTGCTCGCCCACAAAAAAGGGCACATCGTTAAATCCGGCGAAGCCCTGGGCTGGACTATCTTCTGGGTCTCACTCTCGGTTATTTTCGGCGCCGGTATCTGGTACATCTACGGGCACGATAAAGGTATCGAGTTCTTTACATGTTATCTTGTTGAGTACTCACTGAGTATCGATAACATCTTTATCTTTGTCCTTATCTTCACCGCGTTTCAGGTGCCGCGAGAGCAACAGCATCGCGTCCTCTTCTGGGGTATTTTAGGCGCGCTTGTTCTGCGCGGCATCATGATCTGTATCGGCGCGGCTGCCATCAAGCAGTACGGCTGGATCCTTTATGTCTTCGGCGCCTTCCTTCTCTACGTTGGCTTCAAGATGATCTTCGCAAAGGATGCACATCCCGACATGCAAAACACGTGGATTGTTCGCATCTCCCGCAAACTCCTTCCCTTTACGGACAAGTACCATGGCGAGCGCTTTACCGTCATGCTGCCCGCCACACCCGAGCGCCAGGTGCCGATTGAGGATGCCGAGCCCGCGGCGGCCTCCGGCTCCACCGCCACCGTGGCAAAACCGGCCTTCAGGACGATCCCGGCCATGCCCGCAAGGCGCGTGTTTACGCCGCTGGCGCTTGTGCTTATTGTGGTGGAGTTTACTGACCTTATCTTTGCGGTCGATTCGATCCCGGCCATCTTTGGCTTTACGCAGGACGCCTTTATTATCTATACGTCCAACGTTGGCGCCATTCTTGGTTTGCGTTCGCTCTACTTCCTGCTGGCCGGCGCTATGGTCAGCTTCCATTATCTGAAGGTTGGCCTTGGCGTTATCCTGATGTTTGTGGGCTTAAAGATGTTGTCGCACGGCTACTTTCATATCAAGCCGGTATACTCACTCACATTCATCATAGTGGTGCTGGCCGTCTCCATTATCGCTTCGCTGTTAAGGAAGGCGCCGCCTGCTCCGGATGAGCCTACATTAAGCGGACACTAAGCGCAGTCGACGGAACCCGGGGTTGCGGCGGACAGCAACCCTGGGTTATAACGTGAGACTGCGCTCTCGGCGCATCCCCTCGCCATGGACAAACCTGCCCGCTACTACCTCGACCACAACGCCACGACGCCGCTGGAACCCGCGGTGTTTGCGGCGATGGAGCCGTGGCTGCGCGGGCCGGTGCTGGGCAACCCCAGCAGCCTCCACACGGAGGGCCGCCGCTCGCGCGGCGCGATAGATGAGGCGCGCGACAAACTGGCCCAGTGGCTGGGTGTGGGCGCATCGCAGCTTGTATTTACAAGCGGTGGAACCGAAAGCTGCAACCTCGCCATCGCCGGCCTGGCCCGCGCCGCCGCCGAGGCCGGCCGCGCCCGCCACGTGGTTACCTGCACCACGGAGCACGCCGCCGTGCGCGAAAGCTGCATGGCCCTGGCCACCCAGCACGGCTTCCATGTCGATGCGCTGCAAACAGATACGCAAGGCCGCATCGACCCCGAACGCCTCGCCGCCGTGCTGAGGCCCGATACCGCACTGGTCTCCATCATGTCCGCCAATAACGAGACGGGCGTGCGCCAGCCGATGGCGGAGCTGGGCCGCCTGTGCGCTGAACGCGGCGTGCCGTTTCACAGCGACGTTGTGCAAACCGCTGGCAAGGAGCCACTTGCGTGGCGGGACTGGAACCTCTCCGCCCTCAGCCTCACCGCCCACAAGTTTGGCGGCCCCACCGGCGCTGGCCTCCTGTGGGTAAAGGCCGGACTGCCCGTGCGGCGCCTGATGGAAGGCGGCAGCCACGAAAACGAACGCCGCCCCGGCACCGAGAATACCGCCGCCATCGTCGGCCTCGCCGAGGCCGCCGTCCGCAGCCTGGGCGCCACGCCCAACGCCTGGCGCGAGCGCGAGGGGCACCGCTTTGCCCTGGTGGAGCTCCTCTGGAAGGAGCTCTCCACGCTGCTTTCCGCAGCCCCTGCCTCCGGCGCGGCCCCGACGGCGTTGCGCCGCAACGGGCATCCCACGGAGCGCATCTCCAACACGCTCAACATCAGCTTCTTAGGGCTAAACAGCGAGGAGCTGCTTATTGGTATGGACCTGGCCGGCCTGGCCGTCTCCAGCGGGTCCGCCTGCCTTGTCGGCTCCGTCCGGCACTCGCACGTGCTGGAGGCCATGGGCGTGCCCGCCACGGAGGATTCCGCCACCGTCCGCTTCAGCCTTGGCAGCGACCTGACGGAGGAAGCCATCCGCGACATCGCCCGCCGCACCGCCCGCGTCGCCCTGCACCAGCGCTCCGTGCGCGACAAGCTCCGTGCCCGGCGCCTGGCCGGCGCCGGTGCGTGACACTGCGCCATGCCCCGCGCTGGACCGGCAGCCCCCCTACCGGCGCCCCTTCCCTTTGCCCGCCGCCGGGCCATGGCCGTGACCTTTGCGCTGGGCCAGCAGGCGGGCGCGGGTTTCGGCCTCCTGGGCTTCGCGGGCCATGCGCAGGCGGTCGTAGCGTTCTTCCTCGGTTTCGCCGGGGATTTCCTGCCGGGCATCGGCCCTTCCCGCGGAGTCGTCGGCATAGAGCGCGGCGATGGCGGCGGCGGTTTCGTCCTGCGGGGCTTCGTGATACCCTTCCAGCTCGCGCGCGGTTTCTGCCGCGTACGGGTCGGCTTCCGCGGCATCATCGCCGGTCTGCCCTGCAAGGGCTTGCTGATAAGCGTCTTCCAGCGAGGCGTCCGCGGCGGTGGGGTGCCTGGCGCCCGCCCGTGCGGAGCGCCGCGTTGCGCCCTCCTCGGCGGCTTCGCGTTGCTCCCTGGCTACGTAGGCGGGGCCGTCCAGCGCTTCCACCCAGTGCGTTTCACGCCACCAGCTCCATAGCTGCCAGGTCAGCGTGCCGACAAACAGCACCATCAGGACGGCGACCGACTTGCCGGTGCCAACGCCCACCACAGCGTACGTGCCGGCCGCCTGCACAGCCAGCATAACGGAGGCCAGCTGCAGCGCGCCGCTCTCCGCCACCACAACGCGAAAAACCAGCCAGATGATGACGATCGCAAACGGAAAGCGCCAGACGGAGGTGATCCACGCCAGCCAAAACTGTGGGAAGGAGGCCACGATAATCTGCACGTCCTTGCCCAGCTCGGCCGGATCGTGGCGGCCCAGGGCCTCGCCCAGCGTTTTATCCAGCTTAAGGTCGGCGACGCCGTCCAGCCCTACCAGCTGGATACCGACCCAGAAGCCCAGGATCAGGGCAATGGCGATCATGCCCAGCCGCAGCACGGGCTGCAGCACGCCGTCAAACATGCCGGAGAGCTGGTCCATAAGGCAAACTCCTTGGGGGGATGGGGAGAGAAGGGAGAGGAGAAGGGGCGATGCGCCGCTGCGGACAGGCCTCGCTCGCTGACACAGAGCCAGGCGCACTATTCATGCTATGGTAGCATTTATCGCGTTGGCGGCAGCAAAAGTCAATCACATTGCGCAGCGGCCGGGATTCCATGGCTTCCAGGCCGGGCGATTGCACTTGAACGTGTACTTCACGTTGCTTCCTGCTTTCCACCGTTAACAATCACACGTACAGTAGTGCGTAACGCCATGAAAAAGTACTACTATCAGGACAGCCAGGGACAGGCCGCAGGACCCGTGCCCTACGAGGCGCTGGTGGACATGCACAAGCGCGGCCTTATCCACAGCGACATCAACGTGCTGGAAGAGGGAACGCAGGATTGGAAGCCCTACCGCGCCCACCTCTTCCCCGGCGGCACGGTTGGCGCCTACGACGCACAGCCCGGCGGCCCCATCCCCCACCGCAGCGGCGGTGGCGGCTGCGGCTGGTGGCCCTGGCTTCTGGGCCTGGGCTGCCTGGCGGTTATCGGCGCCGGCATGGCGGTAATGATGGCGAGTTGCGGCGGACTCTTCTACGCGGGCTACGCATTGCTGGACGGCCGCACCAAGTCGGTGGTGGATCACGTGAGGACGCTGCCCGATGCGCAACGCGAGCTGGGCTCCGACATCACCTACTCGTTCCCCAGCAAAAGCAATCTCGATAATGACACCTTTACGGCCACGTTCGACATCAAGGGCTCCAAAGGCTCGGGCACTATCGATGTCGTTCAGCATCAGGCAGATGGCGAGAACTACACGTACACCAAACTCATCCTGCGCGTTAACGGCAAGTCCATCGACCTGCAGGGCGGCGGCGGGGGAGGCGGCTACAATAACAACAGCGGGAGCGGCGGGTTCAAACTCAAGTCCGACAAAGGCAGCAGCACCAGCTCCGGCACCGACGACGACAGCGGTGGCGATGGCGGGTTAAAGCTCAAGCGTTAGGTAGCG
Organism: Verrucomicrobia bacterium LW23; assembly: GCA_003054695.1. GTDB lineage: Bacteria > Verrucomicrobiota > Verrucomicrobiia > Methylacidiphilales > UBA1321 > LW23. The sequence continues at coordinate 434,099 of QAZA01000045.1, read as the reverse complement.
TTCACGAATCCCTTGACCGCGATAAAAGCGCAGACGAGGTGGAAGCCAGCGCCGGTACCGCATGTACACGGCGTGCCAGTAACCGAGCTCCTGGGGCAAGTCTCGCCACGGGCACCCGGCGCGATACAGGTAGAGGATCGCTTCGATGAAATCCCGGTCGCTCATCGCCGGCGGTGCCCCCGCCCGCGAATGCTTCGACACCGCCAGAGCCTTTTCAAACTCCGCCCACATCGCATCACTCAGCAACTTCCTTACCCCAACTCGCGCGTGCTGCTTCATCGATATCTCATTTCACCTGTTATACGCAGGTGAAAATAGGATTCATGAACACTACCTAGGCTCTCACCCGCCGATTCGCACTTCAAACATGTGCGCGAAACGGCCCGGCGGCGGCATCCCGGCCGCCAGAATCGGCCCAAAGCCCCGCGGATTGCCTTGGCCAGCCTCATGGTGGTCGATTTTTGCTTTGTAAATCGTTGCTAATCAACGCGTGCAAAAAATGTTTACGAAAACGCGAAATTTTTTTGAACGCGCGCAAAAAGTGGCGAAGAACCGAAGCGGTCTGCGCGAACCCTGATTCGAGGCGCATCGGGGGGATTCGCGGCGATTTTCAGTGTAAATGTATGCGTTGTAAACGGCGTATGGACAACAACGTGCAACGCACCTTCAACATTTGTACCGTACGCCTGATCAGCAGATGTATCACCGTTTGAGGATCGTTTTTGTCCGGTTTTTGTGCGTGTCCGAATGGTCGGAATCCGGCTTTGTCGGCGTTACGATTTTCGAAGTTAAGTAAAAAATGTTACGGTTCCCCAGATGTATCAAAAAGTTTTCCGAGATAACTGTTGCGCAAATGTATAAAGTCTGCTTTCTTTTTGGGGTTGACAATGTTCGGATACTTTTTCCATTTGCACACAGTCGAACTTCTACGCTATAGCCTTTTAACGACACGGCGAATACCAGCCGGGTGCGTGTTAATTCCCGCAAACGATTGGACTTCAGGAAAAAAGACATTTTCCACATAAATGTCTTGCCCCCCTGCACCGAGTTACTTAATGTCGCGCTCATCGAAGCGCTGAAACACTCTGCCCCCACACAGTAGGTTATGAAGAGCCGCTTACTGCGAAAAATTACCAAAAGCCAAAAATACCAGATCCTTACGGAAATCAAGCGCAGCCAGGGCTTGTCCGTTTCGGAACTGTGTGACCGCATGAACCTCAGTTACATGGGGGTCAAGCAGCACTGTGTTGCGCTGGAAAAAGATGGCTATCTGGACACCTGGCGCCGCCCCAAAGGGATGGGTCGCCCGGAAAAAGCCTACCGGCTCACTGAGCTCGCGCAGGAATTCTTTCCTACCGAGTACACCAACTTTACGCTGGAGATCCTGAACTCCATCACCCAGGTTTACGGCGAGGCCGCCCCTGAAAAGATCCTCTACCAGATCTATCAGAACCAGAACGCCGAGGTGCGCCTGAAGGTAACCGGCACCAACCTGGAAGAAAAGGCCCGCTCCCTGGCCGCCCTGCGCGAAAGCGAAGGCTACATGAGCGAGTACTACTTTAACCCGGACACCCAGCAGCACCAGATCATCGAGTACAACAGCCCCGTACTCGCCATCGCGGACCGCTACAAGATTATGCACCGCCTGGAGCAGAACATGTTCGAGAGCGTGCTGTCCGTCCCCGTCTCCCGCAACGCGGAGCGCATCTCCGGCCTCTACAAGTGCACGTTTACGTGCCTGACGTAAGCCCGGACTTAAGCCCGCCTGCCCCTCCCGTTCCACCTCCTTGGTGCGAAACCCAATCGCACCGCTGTCCGCCACCCACCCCGGCCGACAGCCCGGAGCAGGTTGCGCGCCCCAACAGCGCACGCTGCCCCACGAGATACAGCCCGGCACACCATGCCGGGCTTTCTCTTTTTAGGGCGCCGGTGTATGGTGGAGGATTGAGGCGGAGGTCGCAGACCACATGCATCGTTACCCACATCGCCATGCAAACGCCGGCCGGCCACACGCCCCTGTAACTATCCAACGCTCCGTGTCCGCCGCGCCCCCGCTCCACCCTTCAACCGCCGGCGATCCCATCGCCCGGACCGCCGCCGAGACCCTCAGTCCCTTCGGTCCCGTTGCATGCGCGGAGCTCCCCGTCGAGGTGATGCCCGCCGACCTCGCGCCCTTCGCCTATGACCTGGCGATCACCCTGGAGAGCGGCCAAAGCTTCTGCTGGCGCCGCTTTCCCGCCGCGGCCCAACCCGGCCTGCCCCAGGCCTGGATCGGCTGGGCCGGCGACATCCCGTGCGTCGTCAGCCAGACTGCCCCCGGCGAGCAGCTTCGCGTCATTTTCCCGTCCGGCGCTGCGCCGATCGAAAGCTCCGTCGCCGCCCTTCGCACCTACTTCCAGACGGATACCGCCTACACGCCGCTCCTGCGCACCTTCCCCTCCGCCGCGAAGGATCCCCACCTGGCCCGCGCCATGCGCACCTGCGGCGGCATGCGTATCCTGCGGCAGCCCGCCTGGGAGGCAACCGCCAGCTTCATCTGCTCCGCGCAAAAGCAGATCCTGCAGATTATGCAGATAAATGCCGCTCTGCGAAGAAGTTATGCTGACCGAGAATCGGACTCAGCCCGCCTCGACCACCTCTGGCCCTTCCCCCACCCCGACGCGCTTGCCGCCCAGGGCGAGGAAGCCCTGCGCCTCTGCAAGCTCGGCTTCCGCGCCCGGCATCTGTTCCGCACCGCCGGGCAAATTGCCGCGGGCGATCCCGCTCTGCCCTCCCCGGACGCCATCATGGAGCTTCCCCTCCCCGCCGCCGTCGAAAGCCTCACGCGCTTTCACGGCGTAGGGGAGAAAGTGGCATCATGCATCCTCCTCTTCGCCTACCAGCGCACCGACGCGTTCCCCGTCGACGTGTGGATACAGCGCATTCTCAGCAACCTCTACATCCGCCGCAAGGCCGACGCCGCGTCGCCTGAATACATCCGGGCCTTTGCCACGCGCCATTTTGGCCCGCACGCCGGCGTGGCGCAGCAAATTCTCTTTCACTGGTACCGCACCGGCCAGGCGCATGCCTCGGGCTAGCTGGGTGCTGCGGATCGCCGTCCCACTCCCATCCCTTCCATGGCCGCGAGAAGGCGCAGGCCCCTCTGCGCCCACGTGTTGCGCCGTGCCCATGCCAGGATGGCCGGCCGGCAGCGGGCCGCCTCCTCCCCCGCAGGCACGGCCAGGAGCGCTGCTTTCCACGCCGCCACCGAAGGTTCGGTAACGCGAATGCACCAGACCGGTGCGCCGCCGGACGCCGCGTCCCCGCGATCCAGCGCAAGTGATTGCAGTGAAGGCAGATCCGTAGCCACTACCGGCAGTCCCATGCGCGCGTAGTCGTACAACTTCATGGGGCAGGAGTACCGGCCACTGCCCGTCTCCGGAAGCGTGGGGATGAGCCCGGCGCGCGTCCCGGCAAGATGTTGCGGCAGGTCCGCGCCGGCCACCCGCGGGTGCCAGTGCAGGCGCTCCCCGGCGCCCGCCCGAACGGTGCCCGGCAGTCGGGAAAGCACAGTATCGCGCAATCGCTCCCACTCGTCCCGGTTGCCGCCGATAATGCGGAGCTCCGGCAGCCTGGTTGCGCGCGTAAGACTTTGAGCATCAAGCAACAGCAGCGCCTCCATCGCAATATCCAGCCCCTTCCAGTCACCCAGCGACCCCGCATAAACAAAGGGCCCTTCCGCCGACCCGGTGCCCGCGTTCCCTGACCCCAGCTCCACTGGCTCAGCACCCCCGTGCGCAATAATGTGGAACCGGGGCGCCTTCGTCGCGGCAAAGTAGCGGGACGATAACGCCCGAGCCAGTGCCTGGCTGGTCGCGATCACCCCCGCCGCCTCCGACAGGACGCGGCGCTCCAGCATTTCCACTTCCCTCAGCGAGGCGCTTCCCGGAGCCGGCGTCTCCGCAAAAACCTCGTGCGCCTCAAAGACATACGGCAGCGTCGTTAGGCTTCCGTTCAGCATCGCGGCGGCCTTCAGGTGGATAATGAACGCCGCGTCAAAAGGCTGCGCCCCGCGCTGCTGCTGCGCCAGCCAGGGGGCAAAGCGGCGACGAAAAAACCAGGCACTTTTCAGCGGCCCGAAGCGGCGGGAGATGGCCGTGGAGCTGAGGCGCTCGCTTGCCGCTGCTGTCTCCGCTAATGTAAGTCCCAGCCGAAGAAGCTCTTGCGGAAGATCCATGCCGCCGGCTGTAAGCAAATGCACCGACGCCCCCGCCCCTGCCAGCGCCACGCAGGTGCGAAGCGTATGCACCTCCCGTGCACGGCGGCCGGTCCATTCTTCCGGGTAAAGGTAAAGTATTCGCATAGAGAGAGTTAGCGCGAGGGCATCGCGGTAGGTAACTGCGTCATCCTACCGCCTTCGGGCTGCGCATGTCACCCCAGGACGCGCGCCAATTGTTATTCCGCCCTTTCCCGGCGAGGCGGACAAGCTGTCGAAGTAAGCGAAGGTTAATCGCTCTCCGGCCCATTCCACTCGATATCCGCAGTGGTTGCGCTGGTGAGGGGAAGCCCTTGCCGCAGTGCCAGCAAGACAATCTCCGCAAACGCAAACATTTGGCCGACAACGGGTAGCGGATCCTCGGACGCGTAGATTACGTCACGGCCTCGGGCAAAGTCGCCCGCGAATTTGCGCCATGCAGCAGAAGTACATAGCGCCGAGGGCGCGCCGAAAACCAGCATCGCCAACGCAACCATGAGGGGATTATCCTCCAGGGACATCCCATGTCCCTGCGAGTCCGTTTTGCCAGGCAAATCATTCAGTTCAGGCCTTGGCAGGGACATCCCATGTCCCACCATCTGCCGCTTCTCGCGGTCGTTCAGTGATGCTGACACCAAATGAATGCCGCTGGTGGCGCGGGGATTGCACTCGAGGACATGGTAGGCTCTGGCGCCAGCCTCGCTGGTGGTTCCGTAGATGTAGTCGAAAGCGAACTGACCGCTGGCCCCTGTCTCGGCGCCAAAGCGTTCCACAAATCGCCGAATCGCCTGGGCCGAATGAGGCAGAAAGCAGATCCCGGAGCCACTTGCACCCGCACCGGCGCGCCACGTCGGCTGATAGCAGGTGTGCGCCACCACCTGGCCGCGATGTAAGATGCTGTAGCTACAATATTCCGTGCCGGCAACACAACGTTGCAGCACCCACGGCATCCGATCGGTAGGGGCGATACCCGAATGCAAGGCGGCGTCTGGTAACTCGGATAAGCGGATGCCCACCCGTACTTGTGTTGCAAACCGGGACCAGGCTGGCTTCAGGACCCAGAGACTGTCTGATTGTCCCGGACGCGCCGCGTGCGCGTACAGATCTCGCTTGTCAACAAGGAGATGGCTTTCCGGAAACGTAACGTTTGTCTGGCTCCATTGATCGCTGGAGCCTAGTCGCTTCGCAGCCCATTGTTGGAAGTAGTACTTATGATGCAGCGTGGCCATCAGCGAAAAATCGGGGACGGCTACCTGACATCCCGTTTCGCGTAACTTCTCGGCAATCTGGCTGATATAAAAAGCCTCCTCGCATGTGGGGATGAGGCATGAGATTCGGTGGCGCCGTATGAGTGTGTAAAGAGCTTGTTCATAAGCCCTTAGATTAGCACGAGGGGAGGGGAGGCGCTCGTAGGCATCGACCGTATTGCTCCAGCCGGCCAGTGCAAATGCGAGAGAATCTGCCGCAACAACCCATTCTGCGCCAGCCTGTTGCACAAGGCGGACCCATTCCAGGCATGCGGGCGAGCGGGCGCCGGTAAAGAGGAATCGCATAGATCAGAGGGCCGGCCCGTCACCCTGGCTCCATGCGTTAAAGGTTGCGCTGCAGTGGGATGGGACAAGGCGCGGTAATAGTTTCGGTTCGCTGGTCCGAACCATGGTGCTCAGCCGCTCAAAGACTTCGAGGTAAGCAGAACGGCTGTGCACAATGCTGTCTGCCAGCCAGTGCGGCGGGCGATTTTCTCGCAGCGCCTGAATCGACCATGCGGCGTCGGAGATCAGGAACGTCCAGGCAGGGACATCGCGTGTCTCTGCTGACTTTGACGATAACACTACTTCGGTTCTGCTAACGGGTTGCGCATTTTCGGGGACATCAGATGTCCCTGACATGCCATCCCATCGACTGGCGTGCAACAACAGGCCCATCTGGCAACAACTGTGTCCCGGCAGAGGTATTGCGGTTAGGGAGCCGTCGCCCAGGATGTCGCGTGCGGGGCCGCATTGCTGCAGCGATGCAAGTGCCACGGGCAGAGATATTTCGGCACTATCTTCAGCAAATTCAAGCCGCTCCTCAAAGTCACGCGGGAGAAGTGCGGGAAGGAAGCCCTTGCCCAGGCCCTGCAGGCGGCCCATACGGCGGAAGGAGTCCCAGTCCGCGCGCATGCAAAGAAAGCGTGCCTGTGGGAAATCGCGCAGACCTGCGATGTGGTCCGCGTGGAAGTGGGAAATGATGACGCGCCGAACGTCGGACGGGGCAATGCCAAGATTCCCAAGTTGTGTTGTAAGCACCTCGTGGGCAGGAAGATGGACAGGTGTCATCCAGCGGTAGATGCGCTCCGGCAAGCGCTTCGTCGCGTCCCTAAAGTGGCCGCTGTAGCCGGTGTCGTAGAGGATCACCCCTTGTGTCGGGTGCCGGATGACGCCCACCAGCGTGGGAAAGCGAATGATCCGCCAGGGAGCCCCCTGCATAGCTACAGCTTCGCGGTGCGTACAGGAGCCCACGCGCAGAAGGCGAAAGGGCAGGGGAAGCGGGGCGCGGGTAGGGGCCGAATGCATGCAGGTGCTTGATGGGCTGTGTGTTATACAGACAGGCAGGCTCTCGGCTTGCGCCCCCATGCCCGGAACCCGCCGCAATTGCGCCAATCGTCGCCAGGGGCGAAATGAAAAAGCGGGCTTCCATTTCAGCTTCTCGATGCCGCTTGTCAAGACGCGACTGTTTTGCTAGAGTGCGCCCGAATATATGACTGACTCCCGTCTCGCCCGGCAAACCGCTGAGAGGCTTATCGGTTCTCGCGCGCAACTTCTTAAGTTCCAGTGTCTTCTGGGATTCGATGGGTATGTCGACCAGCTCTTTGAGGTGGTAGATCAGCGGCAGTCGGCCACCAAGTTCACCTCGTTTGGCAACATCAAAACTTTCGGCACGCGCATCAGCGGCGCTTCCGGCAAAGCCGCCGAGTTTGAGATTGTGCAAACGGCGGTGCGCCCCGGCGGTTGCGGCCCGGTTATGGCGTTCGCGCTCAGCACGTTAGGTGCGCCGGTGCATTACGTGGGCATGCTGGGCAACAAGGAGGTTCACCCGGTGTTCTCCGAGTTCGCCAAGCGCACAAAAACGTACCCGATTGCGGAGCCGGGCCTGGTGCAGACTTTTGACTTCCCGGATGGCAAAGTAAAGCTCTCGCAAATCTCTGGTGTGCACGATGTTAGCTGGGAGAACATCAAGAAGCGGCTGGGGGAGGAGCCGTTCCGCAAGTTGTGGAACTCCGCCCACTTTATCGGTATGGTGAACTGGACGAACCTGCCGCATCTCTCCGCCATCTGGAAGCGCCTGCTGAGCGATTTTACCCCAGCTAAGCCGTTGCCGCGCAGGCTGATGTTTTTTGACCTGGCCGACGCTACGCAGCGGCTGGATGCGGATCTGCTGGCCGCGCTGAAGATTATTGGCGAGTTTCAGGCCCATAACGACGTGATTCTGGGGCTGAATGAGCCGGAAAGCCAGCACGTGGCTAAAGTGTTGCGATTGAAGAAGACACCGCAGACGCCCAAGGGTCTTACTGCGCTTTCGGCGGCGATTCGCGAGAAACTGGGGCTGCATACGGTGGTTATCCACCCCATCCAGTACGCTGTGGGCGCGGATGCGCAGGGCGAAGCGACGGTGAACGGGCCGTTTACGGCGAAGCCGAAGATCAGCACGGGTGCGGGCGATCATTTCAACGCCGGCTTTGTTATCGGGCGCCTCCTTGGGCTCGGTCTGCCGCACTCACTGCAACTGGCAGTGGCTAGCAGCGGGTTTTACGTGCGTCACGCCACGAGCGCGAATCGCGAGCAGCTGGTTCGGTTTTTGCAGACGCTGTAGGGCGCGGCGGAAGGTTGTTGCCCTGCGTGTTGATTTGTCGCCTGGATCGCACGAATGATTGGCACTTGCGCACGTTTTTGTTGCCCGCAGAGCAGATTTGTGCAAAGTAATGCGCCGTGAAAGCCATTCGATTTCTCGTGATTGCGGTCACCTGCCTGGGTCTTACAGGCTGCGGCCTTTTTGGCGGCGGCAAGAAGCAGGAGGAGGACCAGCAACCTACCTCCCCGTACGCGCCTCCGGGAACGGACACGGGCCGTCTTCCGCCCAAGAAGAATGCGCCTGGCACGGCGGACCCGAACGCGTCCTTTGCGCCCCCTCAGGGCGCTCCGGGCAGTCCTACGACGCCCCCGCCACCACCGTCGCAGTCCCCGGCGGCCAATGCGCCCAAGTACCCGGCTGGCATTCCCATCCCCGAGAAGAAGGGTTATGTGCGCAGCCCGTATGCCCCGGACGCGGGCCTTGTGGACGTGCGAGGCTTCAACACAGGCACGGAAGTGCGGTGCCCGTACACGCAGAAGATCATGGTTGTGCCGTAAACTATTGCGGCGCAACAGGATGAGTCGGAAGAAAATCATACGTTGGGGCATCGTGGGCTGCGGCGATGTTACCGAGAAGAAAAGCGGGCCGGCTCTCTCCAAAATAGAGGGAAGCCGGCTTGTTGCCGTTATGCGCCGCGACGGTGCGAAGGCTCGCGACTATGCGGAGCGGCATGGCGTGCCGATCTGGCTGGATGACGCCGATGCGTTGATCCATCACCCCGAGGTTGACGCCGTGTATGTAGCGACGCCGCCGGGTAGCCACGCGGAGCTTGCGCTGAAGGTGGCCGCCGCGGGTAAACCGTGCTACGTGGAGAAGCCGATGGGCGCGAGCGCGGCTCAGGCGCGGGCCATGGTGGCGGCGTTTGAGGCAGCGCGGCAGCCTCTTTTTGTGGCGTATTACCGGCGCGCGCTGCCGTGGTTTGTGTGGATGCACGAGGCGATGACCTCCGGGCTGATAGGTGAGGTGACGGAGCTGCGCTACCGTTTTTCGGGTACGCACTATGCGGCTCCGGGCAAGGATCTGGGCTGGCGCGGGGATGCGGCGACTTCCGGCGGCGGGCTGTTTGTGGATTTAGGCAGCCACGCGCTGGATTTATTTGATTTTTGGTTTGGTCCGCTGCGCCATGTGCGGGCATGGAACCGCCCGGCGCCTTCCCAGCCTGGCCAACCCGTTGTTGCGCAACAGGTTGGCATGCTGTTTGAAGTGGACAGGCCTGGCGCGGATATGGCGGAGGAACTGGGGGCCGAGGGGCAGAGTCTGGCGTGCTCCGCCACGTGGAACTTTGCATGTACGGAGAAGTCCGATCTCATCGAGATTTTTGGGCGGCGCGGAACGCTGCGAACGGGGCTTTTCAGCCACGGCCCGGTTGTGTATGAGACGGCATACGGGAAGCGGCAGGAGTACACGTTTGAGGCGCCGGAGCATATCCAACAACCTCTGCTCCAGACGGTTATGCATGCGCTGCAGATGGCTGACGAGCGCTATCCCACCTGCACAATACCGAGCCGCAGCACGGGATATACTGCGCTGCGGACGAACGAGATAATGGATCTTGTTGTGCCGGAGAGGGTTGCAGCTGTTTCTGCCAAGCGGCAAAGTTAGGCAAGCTGCTCGGCCAGCCACGCCGCCGTGTCTTCGATGACTTTGACGCGGTGCGGCCAGGTGGTGAAGACGTGGTCGGCACCGGGGATGACTGTGTGCTTTTTGGGGCCTTTGGCCTGCTTGAAGTAGGCGGTAAAGCCTTCGAGAAAGCCGGGGATATCCTTGTCCCCCTGGATCTGCAGGCGCGGCAGGCGCAGGCTTTTGTAGCTGGCGGGTACGTCCATCGCGGGACGGTCCATAAAGAACTGCGGGCCAACCTGCAGGCCGTTGGTGTGGGGGGCGGGGAGCGGCTGGCCGGCGTCGGGCTGCTTGCGCCAGAAGTTGAAGCTGGGGACGCTGGACCAGGTGGCCAGCGCGCGGATGGTGCCGGGGCGGGCGGCCTCCACCTGCGCGGTGGTGCAGATGCTGACGGCGCCGCCGAAACTGAGCCCGAGCAGGCCGATGGGGCCGTAGCCCTGCTCCTGCGCCCAGGCGATGACCGCCTTCAGGTCGGCGATCTCCGTGTTGGGCGACATCTCATAGAACTCGCCGTGGCTGTCGCCGGAGCCCATAAAGTCGAAGCGCAACGCGCTTAAGCCCTTGCGTGCCAGGGCACGCGCGGTGGTGACGAAGAGGCGGCCGGACTCCTGCTTGCTGCCCGTGTAGCCGTGGGAGAGGATGACGAGGGGGCGGGCAGTCTTCTTCGCATTCGTTGCCACACCGGCGACGACCGGCGCGTGAAGGACGGCGGAAAGGCAGTAGCCGCGCTCCGCGCCGAGGGAAGGGGACGGGATCCAGAGCATGGACTCTGCCGGAGGCGGCGTAGTGGGGGCGGGGGCAGCGGATGTGGGGACAAGCGCGGCCGCGATGGCCGCTGCGGAGAGCTTGCGAGCGGGCTTGCTTGCCTTGGATTGGGGCGTGGGTGCAGGGGCGGCGGCTGCTGATGACTCTGAGGCAGGCTTTGCCGTTGGCTTACGGGAGGGAGTTGCCCCGGCCTGAGGTGTTGCCTTAGCCTTTTCCCTGGATTTTGCGGCAGGCGCGGGCTTGGCCGGCTGGCTCTTTGCGGAGCCCTTCCTGGGCGCCTTGCCTGCGGGGTTCATCGAGGCGGCAGAGATGGCGGGAGCTTTCCGGCTGGGCTTGGTGGCGGTAGGTGCTGCCGGTTTGCTCTTGGCGGGACTCATGGTGCGGCTTTAGTAGCACATTCTGATGCAAATCGGCCAGTTATTTGCTGGTAGTTGATGGCGATTTACGGGCCGCTGCACTGGTACGGGTTTCCGCTGCTTCCTGAGAAGTACCAGATCTACTGGCGCAGCCAGTGGTATCGCGGGCTGTGGTACTGGCGCGTCCAGCAGATGGGATTGATTAGTAGCGTTTTGGCAGAGAGAGATCTTCGCTCAATCGGCAAGCTCCGAGAACGGCGGCGGCCGTTCTCGGAGGGAGGCGCGTTCCTTCCCGGCGCACCCTGGCGACGCGCCTTACCGGCGCTTTTTCTTCTTGTGCTGGCCGCCGCCGTGGTGCTGGCCGCCGCCCTGGCTGGGCTTCGGCTCTTCGGCGGGCGGGGTGCTCTGCGGGGGCAGCTCCTGGCCGGGGAAGTCGCCGGGGAGGGGGAGGGTGAACTCCAGGCCGCTGCCGCTGAGGTCGTGCACCATTTTGGTGGGCAGGCTGTGCAGGAAGTTCTCGATGGCTTCGAGGCTGGAGGCGCTGCGGAAGGAGTTGTTGACGATTTCGGCGTTGATGGTGCCCATCAGCTGCTCAAACATCTTGAACGCTTCCTTCTTGTACTCAATAAGCGGGTCCTTTTGCGCGTGCTGGTACAGGGAGATGCCCGTGCGCAGCTGGTCCATGGCGTACAGGTGCTCCTGCCACAGTTTGTCGATGGCGGTGAGGACGATGGAGCGCTCGATGTGCTTGATGGCTTCCGCCTGCTCGAACTTGATCTTTAGTTCGTACGCCTCCGTAATCTTTTGCAGCACAGCCTTTTCCACCGCGTCGCTGCCCTGGTCAAACGGCAGGTCGCCCTTCTCCAGGCCGAGGGGGAAGGTGGTGTTGACCCATTGCAGAAACTCCTCCGGATCGGCCGAGGCGCCGGTGAGCAGGGCGCTGCATTCGTCGCCGACGACCTTCTCGATCGCCTCAAATACTTCCGTGCGAGGCGTTTCCGTATCCAGAATGGCGTTGCGCCACTCGTAGATGACCATACGCTGCTGGTTCATCACGTCGTCGTACTGCAGCGTGTAGCGGCGTACGGAGTAGTTGCGCTGCTCCACGCGTTTTTGGGCGGATTCCACCGACTTGTTGAGCCAGGGGTGCTCCAGCTCTTCGTCGTCGGTCATGCCCAGGGCGGTCATGATGCCCGAGATGCGGCGGGAGTCGCCGAAGTTGGTCATCAGGTCGTCCTCAAAGGAGACGTAGAATTTGGAGACGCCCGGGTCGCCCTGGCGGGCGCAGCGGCCGCGCAGCTGGCGGTCGATACGGCGCGCCTCATGGCGTTCTGTGCCAATAACATACAGGCCGCCCAGCTCGTGCACGCCGGGGCCCAGTTTGATATCCGTACCGCGGCCGGCCATGTTGGTGGCGATGGTGACGGCGCCTTTTTGGCCGGCGCGGGCCACAATTTCCGCTTCCTGCTGGTGGTAGCGGGCATTCAGCACGGTGTGGGGGATGCCCTCGCGCTTGAGCATGCGACTGAGGACCTCGGAGCTGTCCACCGCCACGGTGCCGACGAGGACGGGCTGGCCGTGCTCGTGTGCGGCTTTGATCTCCTGGATGATGGCGTTGTATTTGGCGCGGCGCGTTTTGTAGATGCTGTCGTTGTGATCCACGCGCGAGATTTTGCGGTTGGGCGGGATGACGATGACTTCCAGCTTGTAGATGTCTTTGAACTCGTTCGCCTCCGTCTCGGCCGTGCCGGTCATGCCGGCCAGCTTCTCGTACAGGCGGAAGTAGTTCTGGATGGTGATCGTCGCCATGGTTTGCGTTTCGCGATCGATCTGAACGCCTTCCTTGGCTTCAACGGCCTGGTGCAGGCCGTCGCTCCAGCGGCGGCCGGGCATGGGGCGACCGGTAAATTCGTCGACGATGACGACCTTGTTGTCCTGCACCACATACTGCCGGTCCTTCTCCATAATGCAGTACGCCTTAAGGAGTTGGGAGATATTGTGGATGCGCTCGCTGGCGTCGTCGTAGTTAACCTGGGCCTCCTGTTTGCGGCGGGCCTTTTCCTCCGCCGTTCCGCCCTTGGCCTCGATCTCATGGAACTCGGTGGCGATGTCCGGGATGAGGAACATCTTGGGGTCGTTGGGGTTCAGGTACTCGCGGCCCCGCTCGGTCAGGTCGGCGTCGTGGCTTTTGACGTCGATGGAGAAGTAGGCTTCCTCGCGCAGCTTAAAGTAGTCGATGCGGCGCGGGTCCTGATAGAGCACCAGCTCGGCGTCGTCCATCGCGCGGCGGGCTACGCCGTCCTCAATGATGCGAGCCAGGATGCGGTGCTGGGGCATGGAGAGCTTGACCTTGTAGAGCAGGCGGCCGGCTTCTTCCATGTCGCCCTTGCTGTCGATCAGGCGCTTGGCTTCGTTGGCCCAGCGGTTGCACTCCACGGTTTGCGCCTGTACCAGGCGCTCGATAACGGGCTTGAATTTGTCGTACTGGTGGGAGGAGACGGAGACGGGGCCCGCGATGATGAGGGGCACGCGCGCTTCGTCGATGAGGATGGAGTCGACTTCGTCGACGATGGCGTAGGCGTGGCCGCGCTGCACCTGGTCCTCGCGCGTGGTGGCCATGCCGTTGTCGCGCAGGTAGTCAAAGCCGAACTCCGAGTTGGTGCCGTAGGTGATGTCGCACTGGTACATCTGGCGGCGCACGTCGGGGGACTGGTCGCGCTGGATGCAGCCGACAGTGAGGCCGAGGAAGCGGTAGATCTCCCCCATCCACTCGGCGTCGCGCGAGGCAAGGTAGTCGTTAACGGTGATGACGTGAACGCCCTTGCCGGTAAGCGCGTTGAGGTACACGGGCAGGGTGGCGACGAGCGTTTTGCCTTCGCCGGTGCCCATTTCCGCAATACGGCCGCCGTGCAGCACCATGCCGCCGATCAGCTGTACATCAAAGTGCACCATTTCCCAGGTCATCATCTGGCCGCGAACCTCCACCTGCCGCTTGGCGGCGGCAAAGCGGCGGGCGCAGTTTTTCACAACCGCAAACGCTTCGGGCAGAAGCTGATCGAGCGTCTCGCCTTTTTGGTAGCGCTCCTTCATCTCCGCCGTTTTGGCGATGAGCGTGGCGTCGGAAACCTGTTGGAGGTCCTGCTCAATGGCGTTGATTTTGGCAACAATGGGCCGAATACGCGCCAGCTCGCGCTCGTTCTTGGTCCCGAGAATTTTCTTTAAAACCCAGCTCAGCATAAATGAAAGGAAAGGAGGAAAGGGTGCAATTTAGCAGATCACATCCCGTTTGGCCAGCACCGATGTAGGGCGATATTGCCAGCACACCATAGCACTCAATGGCGCCGCCGCCAGCGGGGTGGGGGATTAAACCACGAATCTCACCGGTGACACGGATGGGGGAGGGGATTTTTTCAACTACGGACTTCACGGAAGGAGAGGGGAAAGGGACGCGGCTTGTCGTTCTCCACCGTCAGCCTCCGTGCAATCCGTGGTTAAAATCCCCTCCCGGTTTCCTTCTGCCTCGACGCCTCCCCGTTCCTGTGGTGCACTGCAGGGATGGCCGAGGACATCTTTGATGTGGTGGATGAGCAGGACCGGGTGGTGGGACAGGAGCGGCGCAGCGTGGTGCATGCGTGCGGGCTGCGGCATCGCGCGGTGCACATCCTGGTGTTTAACGCTTCGGGCCACGTTTTTCTGCAAAAGCGCTCCGCCAGCAAGGATTTGCACCCGCTTACCTGGGACAGCAGCAGCAGCGGCCATGTCGACAGCGGTGAGGACTACGATACCTCCGCCGTACGGGAGATCGCCGAGGAGCTTGGTGTCCGCGCTCCCGCCGCCGAGCTGCACCGCCTCTTTTATCTCACCGCGTGCCCGGAGACAGGCAATGAGTTCGTGTGGGTGTACCGCTGGCAATGCGAGGGGCCGTTTGCCCTCTGCCCGCGCGAGATTGTGGACGGCGCGTTCTTCCCCCCCGCCGAGGTAGACGCCTGGCTGGCCGCAAGGCCCGGGGATTTTGCCCCGGCGCTGCGCTACCTTTGGGCAAAGGTGAGGGGTTCAGCGGAGCGTGACGCCGCATCTTAGTGATGGAAAAGCACTCGCTTTGGCACCCAGCCCTTGCACTGCAAGTGCCCTGGCGCTGATCAACGGCGTTGGCGCTTCTTAAAGGCACGTGTATACACCGCCATGTCTCATCAGGATCAAAACTCTCCGAGGTTATACCTGGCATTGCTATGCCGCATAAGGGGGTATGGCAGCAGTGAATGGATGCGCCTTCGTGCAGTGTTGCGCTGGGATGCAGTGTAACGCATAAGTTTCAGAAAGTAACCCAACTTTTTTGGGTTACCCCCCTAAATTGTAGCTTGGGCTTGCCGAAATCCAACCTCGTCTGCTTACCTCTGAGTACCGTCACCTTTCCCGCGCCACACATCCGCGCGGTCACGCAAAAGCCGTACTATGATCGCGATCTCCTCCGCAGCAGCACCCACATCTCGCCGCCATCCCGGCGCCGCCGCCATCACCTTCACCACCTTATACGCAGGGAGTTCTGCCCCCCGCGTATGAGCCCGCCCCCCCGCACCGAAGACGCCCAGGTCCTTCGCCTGTACGAGGCGATGGACATTCCGCAGCTCGCGCAGGGTTTATTTGCCCTCATCGGCGGACGCATCCCCAACGTCATGCTGTATCTGTTTTGCCGGCCGGGCGAGTTTGACCTGCCGTGCCAAACCACCCGGCCCGACCTCAGAGCGCAATGCGACGAGTACATCGAGAACGGCCACAAGTACGACATCTGGCTGGAACGCAGCCCCATCGGCCCCAACGTCACCCTTGTTCGGCACTCCGAGTACACGCCGCTGGAGATGCTTAAGGCCAGCAAGTTCTACAAGCTGATTATGGAGCCGATCGGCGCGTGCTACGGCACCAGCATCACCGCCTGGCGCGGCAACACGTGGCTGGCCACCCTCACGGTGTTTCGCAACGAGGAGCAAACCGACGTCACCGACGCCGAGATGGAGCTGCTCGCCTCTTGGCAGCCGCACTTTGCCTCGTGCATCAAGCGCCTGGCCAAGTGGCACGAGACGCGCCTGGCCAGTGAATCGCTGGAAACTTTTGTGTGGGCCCTGCCCACCGCCGTCATCATCCTGGACTGGGAGCTGCGCGTGATTCACCACAACGCCGCCGCCGTGGAGACGTGCGAAAAGTGGCGCTTTGGCGACGCCGTACCCCACCTGAAACGGCAGCGCCGCCTGGTGGTGCCCGGCGAAGTGGTGGCCGCCGTGGAGAAAAGCCGCCCCAGCATCCCGCAGATCCGCACCAGCCAGCCCCCGTTTGCCCGCAACGCCCTCCACCTGTTTACGCTCAAATGCACGCAGCGGCCGCACCTGGAGGCGCGGGTCGATTTTGTCCCGGCCAAGTCGCTGAGCCTCTCGCGCGGGTCGTTCCTCATCACCTTCTCCTCCGCACCCGCCCTGCCCAACGAGCACGCGATGCGCGAGAAGGTGCGCTCCCTTACCCGCCGCGAGCGCCAGTGCGCCGACCTCGTCGCCGCAGGCAGCACCAACGCGGAGATCGCCAAAAAGCTCGGCACCAGCCCCATTACCGTGCGCAACCAGATCAGCAGCACCTATGAGAAGCTCGAGATCTCCCGCCGGCACGAGCTGATCTCCATGTGGAAGACGCTGGATCTGTAGCTGCGGCGCCCCGCCGTCCCCCGCCTCCCTCGCCGCGCTGGACCCGCCGCGCGGGATGCGGTTTAATGCGCGCCATGGAGTCCATGGAGCGAGCGGAACCGTTGGCGCGGCACGGCGTGATTATCGGCAAGTTTTTGCCGCCGCACCTGGGGCACTTTCACCTGGTGGCCAGCGCGGCGCGGCGCGCGCGGCGGCTTACCGTGCTGGTGTGCACGCTGCGCAGCGAGTGCATCCCCGGCCGGCTGCGCTATGCCTGGATGCGCGAGATGTGCGAAGCGCTCGGCCCCCACGTGCACGTGGTGCACTCCACCAGCGAGGTGCCGCAGGAGCCGCACGAGCACCCGGACTTCTACGCCATATGGCGCGACAAAATCTTTCTGGGCGCGGGAGCCGCAAGCGCCGCGCACGGCGGCCAGGCCGGATTGTCCGGGCCGCGGACAGCGGATACCGCCCTGCACGCGCCGTACGCCGCGGCCGGGGAGCCTTCGCAGTCCCCGCCGCTGCGCTCGGACGAACCCGTCCCGCCCATCGATGCGCTCTTCTCCAGCGAGGAGTACGGCTGGCCGCTCTCCCGCGCGCTGGGGTGCGAGCACCGGCCGGTGGATGTGGGCCGGATTGGCGTGCCCGTCTCCGCCACAAAAATCCGCACGCAACCCGCCAAGCACTGGGCGTTTGTGCCCGTGCCGGTGCGCCCGTGGCTGGTGAAACGCGTCCTTCTCTACGGCCCGGAGTCCACCGGAAAAACCACCGCCGCGCAACTGCTGGCACGGCACTACGGTACGGTGTGGGCGCCCGAATGGGCCCGCCTTTTGCTGGAGACGCGCGACCCGCAGGTGGTGCGCATTGACGACATCCCCGTTATTGCGCGCGAGCACCTGAAGCTGGAGGACGCCCTTGCCCGCGAGGCGACGGCGGGCGTGATGTTTGTGGACTCCGACCCTATAACCACAAGCATTTATGCGCGCCACTACTTCGACGGCCATTGCCCGCCGCACATCCCCCTGCTGGGCGATTTGCGCCACTACCACGCGCGCCTGCTTTTTACCCCGGAGGTCCCGTGGATTCAGGACGGCCAGCGCGACAGCCCCGAAGGCCGCGACCGCCTTTACGTCAAGTTCCGCGAAGAACTGGACCGACGCGGCCTTGCCTACACGCTCATCTCCGGCCCGGACTACGAGGACCGCATCCGCCAGTGCGTCGCCGCCGTGGATGCCGTGCTGCGGCAACCCTGGACGCCACCTCCGCCCGACGCGTTCATCACGGCCGATGAGGCGATGATGCGTTGCGCGGGGGAGGGGTAAGGGAGCGCCGGCGTCGAGAGGAACGCGAGGAAAGCAGCGCGCTACTTGGGCAGGCGCCCGTGCTTCTCAATCACTTTCTTTAGCAGCGCAAATTTGCTGGCATAGCGGCCGTCCAGGGCCAGGTCGTCCAGGCTGGCTTCCAGGCGCTCGCTCCAGTTGCTGCTGGTGCTGGTGCCGGGCATGTTGAAGCGTTGGGTGGTGCCCAGCACGTCGGTAATCATGTAGATAACCCAGGCGCAGGGCAGCTCCACCAGCTTCTCGATAAACGCCTCGTGCAGCTCATGCGTAAACTCAGTCGGCGGCTTCTTGTCGTCCAGGCCCAGATAGCGCATCACGCGCTGCACCTCCAGCCAGCCGTCGTGGCCGTTGGGGCCCAGCCACTTGGCCACCAGGTTCTCGTAGTACTTGGCGAGCGGATCGTGATCGTGCGTGGCATAGGTGGCCAGGCGGTTGACGGGGAAGTCCGCAATGTTGCGGATCTCCCAGGTCTTTTCGTCCTTCTCAAACTGCGGCAGCACAAAGCCGGGGATGCCGAGCTCCGTAAGCACGCGCGGCATGTAGGGCGGCACGCAGCCCAGGTCCTCGGCAATAATCGCGTCGCCCTTGGCGGCCTCGATAAACACGCGCAGGATGGCCGAGCCTTCCGCCGCGTTGCGCTCGCCCAGCTCCTCGGGCTCGTCCGGGCGGGGCAGAAACTGCGGCTCACGCCCGTTGGTCAGCAGAAGCGCTTCCTCCTGCGTAAGATCCGTAAACTCCCAGTTGCGGTCGGGCGTCCACGGGAAGGAGTAGATGCGGAAGAAGCCAAGCACGTGGTCGATGCGGAAGCCGTGGCACGTCTCCAGCGTTTTGGTGATGCGCTGCTTCCACCACGCAAAGTTGGTCTCGCGATGCACATCCCACGGGTAGAGCGGCACGCCCCAGTTCTGCCCCCACTTGCGCGTAAACTCGTCCGTCTGGAAAAAGCCCTCGGGAGGGGCACCGCCCGACCAGGTCAGGTCAAACAGCTCCGGCTCGGCCCACACGTCGGCGGAGTAACGGCTGATGCCGAAGGGGATGTCGCCAATAATCCTGACCTTGTGCTGCGAGGCAAAATCGTGCACGGCCTTCCACTGACGAAACGCAACCCACTGCACATAAGCCGCATAGGTGCGAAAGCGGTTCAGCTCGTCGGAGTTCTCGGATGCCGTGATCCACGCCTCGGCCGCCGGCACGGTCAGGTGCTCCGGCTTCCAGCTGGTCCACGCCGGGTTGCCCTCGTACTCGTTCATCAGCGTGCGGAAAAGCGTGTAGCTGGAGAGCCACGCGGATTCGCTCTGCAAAAAGCCGGCAAACTCGGTGGCCAGCGGCGTCGCGTGCTCCAGGTGCACGTCCTCAAACTCCACAAACGCGGCGGCCAGCAACTTATCCTTCAGCGGCTTCACCTCCTCGTACAGCACGGGGCCGGAGCGCAGGGTGGTGAGCAGCACTTCGTCGATATGCTCGGCCAGGATCTCCGGGGTCAGGCCGGGTACTTCCTCGGGCGTCATGCTCAGCAGCACGGGCTCCAGCGCCACGGAGCTGATGGCGTTGTACGGGCTGTGGTCGCCGCCCGTCTCGTTAATGGGCAGAATCTGCAGCACGCCGATGCCGTGATCGGCGCAAAATTCGATCGACTCGCGCACCGCTTCGGTGTCGCCGATTCCCAGGTCCTGATTGTGACGCAAGGCAAAGACCGGCGCGAGGATGCCGGCGATTTTTTCCTCGGGATGGATAGGCATAGATGAGAGTATGAGGGATATCGGAATCGGAACTGCGGCGTCGGCGCGGCGCGAGTGATGCGCGTGCGCCTGCGTGATGCGCACAAAGTGCAAAGCAACGCGATGGCGCCGCGCTTTCTGTAGAGCGGCCCCTATTCATAACGACGACACCCCGCGACTGCAAGGCTGGGGGAGGGGAAAGCGCGAAAAGTTTTTGGGGGCGCAAGGGCCTAGTTATTCGCACAGGGCGGGCATCGTGACGAACAGGTTGCGAGAGGCTGGTTGTTCTATACGTACATATAATGCCAAGCGTAAACGTCTGGATCGCCTCGGTTTAAGATGGGAACCCTGGCGTGGCGGAGAACGTCAACCGTATAAGCGTTGCGACAACCATGTGGATGAATGCGGAATCACGGAAGTTTTTCAGAGCTTATTCACAATATTGCGAGGGGAATAAACGCCGCGGTGGAATCAGGATGTCGCGTGTGCGCATGTCGGGAAGCCTCAGCCAAACCATCGGTGCAACCATTCCGAGATGGCAGATGGCTTCCAGTTACGCGCCTCCGCTGACAGGGTGGTAACATTGCCCTGGGAAATATTGTACCTCAGAATGTCTTCGGTAGACGCATTCCGAAATTCTGCACCCTCAAATTCGGTCAGTATCCGGTTCAACCCCTCAGCATCGCGGGATTCCGGAGGCAACTTAAAGATTTTGGCCGGATACTTGAAGTCGTACATCTGCACGTACTCAAGATCCGGCTTCTCCGACAACGAGACCATATACTTACAACCGCTGCTATCGTATGCGATACGATTTCGGACGCCTGCTCCATCGTCGTAAAGGTCGTTCGATTCGATATTTGCCGCTAACGCCCGCAAATCCTCGTAGTAGCGCAGATCCCCGTCCCAATCAAAAATGATAATGGAATCCAGAGTCGGCATAAGGTACTTTCGTTTCGCAGACAGGGCCTAGTCTTTCCTGTGTCTAGGGATAGCGCGGCAAGGAGAACAAGCTGGAGCTCCCCCGATCCGAAACTTGGTGTCTTCGTGTCTTGGTGGTTTATCTCCCTTTGTCTATCGCCCGTGCCAGGGTGGATGAACTGGGCTTCCTACCAGCAAGTCACCAAGACACCAAGTTTGAGAAGGGGACGAGGGCCATCCTGAACCCGCTCTAGCGCACGGCTTCTGGCTCCGGATCAGGCTTGGGCTGCGACGTGCCCGCGCCACTTCCGGCGCCGCCCCCGCCCGAGGGCCCGCGTTTGGACCAGATGCGCAGCAGCGCCACATCCGTTGGATTGATCCCCGAAATGCGGCCGGCCTGGCCGAAGGTTTTGGGCTGGACGCTTTTGAGCTTCAGCCGCGCTTCTTTCTTCAGGCCCTGCACGTCGTCGTAGTTCAGCCACAGGGGGATGGGCTGGTTCTCGGCTTCGCGCACTTTTTCGATTTGCGCGAGCTCGCGGCCGAGGTAGCCGCTATATTTAATCTCCGTCTCCACCTGCGCGGCCACGTCGGGCGGCACGGACTGGTAGCTTTCTGGCAAATCCTTCCACGCCACGGTAGGGCGCTTAAGGATGTGGGCCAGCGCCTCGGTGCCGATACGCTCGGCCTTCAGCCGCCGCAGCGTCTCCTCAATGCCTGCCTTCTTCTCGCGCAGGCGGGCCACGCGAAGATCCGACGCCAGGCCGATGGCATGGCCGCGCTCCGTCAGGCGCAGGTCGGCGTTGTCCTGGCGAAGGATGAGGCGGTACTCGGCGCGCGAGGTGAACATACGATAGGGTTCCTGCGTGCCTTTGGTTACCAGATCGTCGATAAGCACGCCAATGTACGCTTCGTCGCGGCCCAGCACAAAGGGCTCGCGCCCGGCGGTTTTAAGGGCGGCGTTGATGCCGGCCATCAACCCCTGCGCGGCGGCCTCCTCGTAACCGCTGGTGCCGTTAATCTGCCCCGCAAAGAAGAGGCCGGAGATCGCCTTGGTTTCCAGCCACGGCTGCAGCTGCGTAGGCGGCGCAAAGTCGTACTCCACGGCGTAGCCGGGGCGGATAATCTCGGCGTTCTCCAGGCCGGGGATGCTGCGGATGAACGCATACTGCACCTCGAAGGGCAGGGAAGTGGAGCAGCCGTTGATGTAAAACTCGTCCGTGTGGCGGCCTTCCGGCTCCAGAAAAATCTGGTGCCGCTCCTTGTCCGCAAAACGCACCACTTTGTCTTCGATGGACGGGCAGTAGCGCGGGCCGACACCTTCGATAACGCCACAATACATGGGCGACTTATCGAGGTTGGCGCGAATAATCTCGTGCGTGGCCTGGCTGGTAAAGGTGATCCAGCACGGGATTTGTTCCACGTGGAACATTCCGCCCGGGCCACCTTTCCACTCGTTGAGCGTAAAGATCTCGTCCGGCCCGCGCGTAATCGTATCCGCCATGTAGGAGAACAAGGACGGCGGCTCGTCGCCGGGCTGAATCTGGCACTGGCTGAAATCGATGCTGCGGCGCACCAGACGCGGCGGCGTGCCGGTCTTTAAACGCTGAAGCTCAATGCCCAGGGAGCGGAGCGAGGCGGACATGCCGCTGGCGGAATCGCCCATGCGACCGCCCGGCGTGTTGCGCAGGCCCACATGCATCAGGCCCTGCAGAAATGTGCCGGTCGTCACCACCACCGTGCGGCCGCGGTAGCCCACGCCCAGATTGGTGACAACGCCTTCCACCACGCCGTCCGGCGCGATGATCTCCGCAATGCTGCCCTGCTTCAGATCCAGGCACGGCTGCCGCTCGATCGTGGCTTTCAGCCGAAACTGATAGGCCTTTTTGTCCGCCTGCGCCCGCGGCCCGCGCACGCTGGGGCCTTTGCTGGCGTTAAGCATGCGAAACTGGATGCCGGTCGCGTCGGTGTTCAGTCCCATCTCCCCGCCCAGGGCGTCGATCTCCCGCACAAGATGTCCCTTGGCCAGGCCGCCGATGGCGGGGTTGCAGGACATTTGTCCGATCGAGTCGAGGTTCATCGTCAGCAGCAACGTCTCGCGCCCCATGCGTGCTGCGGCAAGGCTGGCCTCAACACCGGCATGGCCGGCGCCGATGACAATGACATCGTAAGTTTTAGGATACCAGAACACAGCACTATCTTAGGGCAGGGGAGGGGGCAAGGCAAGGTGCTTGATAGCGGGATGACGGAAGCGCCCGTGGGGAATGCGCTATCGCCGCTAAAGTTTTGTTCCACGTGGAACAACCTATCGGCCTGAAACCGAACCCCGAGGCAACATTATCGCTCAACTGCGTGCTTTTTCCTTGATTTTGGGAAGGGCCCTCATAAACGGCCGGAAACGGCCCTTAAAGCGACGATGATGCCTTTGCGCGGTGTTGATACGGCAAAAGGAGCTGACTTTCCCGTCTCAGCCGCCGACCGCATTGTTCCACGTGGAACAATGCGACGCGCATGCTCCCGCAATCTAAGGCTCTCCGTTTTGCAGCTCCTCAAGCTCCCGTTGAAGATTCGTGCGCGCCGCATCCTCAAACATATGCCGGGCCCAACCGTTGGCGTAAATGTGCGGCATGGCAAGAAAGCGAAGAAGGACCTTGCTGCGTCCCGCACGGTACGCCCCTTCCTCCACATGGGCGTACTCCTGGCGAATCTGCTCCGCATACTGCCCATAATGCGCTTGCTCAGCGCCGAGAATGCTGAGATCAATGTCGCGCATGACCGAGAGAAGGGGATCGTCCTCAATGCCCCCGCCCGGCGGCATACCCCCGACCCGCGCCGCCGCAGAATAATCGGTAGCCAGCACGATGCGCAGCACGCGATCGCCCAACGCAACGCCGCCGCAATCGCACGCGTCGGCATCCTGCAGATACGCACGCCCAGCCTCGCCGCTTCGCACAACGCCATCCTTATCGTACCGCTCGTCCACCAGATCGTGAAACCAGATGGCCCAGCGCAACGCGGCAAACCCGTCCTCATCCAGGCCATAGTGGCCGCGATGGCGCACCGCGTCCGCAAGCCGCAGACACGCCTCAATGTGGGCGAGGTTGTGGTAGTGGCGATCCGGCTTTTGATAAGCACAGGCCAGCAGCTCCGCCTGGCAACGGGCGCGAGCTTCCGCAATTCCCGCCGCACGGTTCAGGGAGAACCAGGCCTCGCATAGCCACGGCCACGCCACCAGTGCGACAGAGGCGGCATGGGTCTCAGGCCTGTCATGGGCCGCCGGGTGCATCGCATTCATGACCTCAATATAGCCTGTTTCGGGCGCTTGCCGCAGGAAAAAGCATGCCGTCCCTGCAGCCCGCCGGGGGCAGCCGGGAACGAGCCCCCCTGCGACAACTCCTTATAGTAAGCGCCAAACACCAGGCCCATCGCCTCAAAGACAAACCTGTACGCCTCGCGCACGGGCGGCACCCACGCAATGGCATACATCAGCGGCATGTATGTGGTTTCGACAAGCGCACCGGCCATCTCCTGGCGGTCGCCGGGCCCGACGATAACGCGGTAATTCGAGAGGCCATCGAGAGAGTTTCCCTCAAGGACGACGTATCCGAATTGCCGAACCGCCAGCGGAAAGGAAACGAGGTAAAGCGCAGCAGCAACGGCCGCGCAAACCGCCAGTGCCGCAAAGCCATCCCGCAGGGAGCGGCCGGATCTGGACGACCGGAAGGTTTCGTCAGTCGGGTCGGGCATGGTCGCGTCGGCGTTTGAGATGGAGGCGGGGGCTCACGGCCGGTAGGTGTTGACGCGGTTAAGCCAGCCGGGCAGCCACTTCTTCTCGGCGGGCTTGTTCTCCACGCGGCGCTTGAGCACAAACGCGGCGCCATCAGCAAAGGCGGATACCGCGCCGGCGCCTGGGCCTTTGGCATTCATCTCCTGCAGAATCTGCAGCAGGCCCCAGCCCTGGCCGTTGTAACGCTCCGTGTCCTTCACGCCTTCGCCCTTAAAGTTCACATAATCCACCAGCGCGTAAACGCCTTTGGGGTGGGCGGCGACGTAGGCAAACTGCTTTTCGACGTGAGCCTTGTCGCTCGCGCTCAGACCCGCCACCATTTTGGGCAGGGATTGCTGGCTGCGCTGGGCGGCATAGCGAGCCTGCTGGGCAATGGTGCCCGCGAGAAGCTTGCGCAACTCCGAAAGTTTCGGCCCGTCGATATCCGCCATAAAGGCGGCGCGGTCCGGCCACGGGCAACCTTGCTCCGGGTTGGCGAGCCAGCCGGGGATCTTCACGCCATCCGCGCGGAGAAAGGCAATCAGGCCGGGAAAGCTCTCCTGAAACGGCCCGGTGACGCCCCTGGGGTACCAGATAAAGTGCCCGATGCCGAGCGACGGAAAGAACTCGCCCTTGTTCCACGAGGTCAGCCCTTCCACCGTGCCCGCGCACTCATTCTTCCAGATCTGCCGGCCGATTGTTTGCGCCTGCTCATCGGTAAGCTTGATGGGAGCGGAGCCGGAGGCAGGAGCGGCGGCGACAGGAGCGGCAACGGCAAACGCGACGGCGATTGCGGCGAGAAGGGAGGCGGCAGTACGACGAATGCGGGGAAAGAAGAGACGCGAGAGCATGGCTGTTATACAAGAGGAGAGTGCCGCCTCTGTCGAGCCCGGAGGAACAGCAATCCCTGCAAATGTTCCACGTGGAACAATTCGCGGCAATCGAAGGTAGGTTGCAATCAGCGGGGAATCGTAGCCACGCCTTGCACGCACCAATCACGCGTCGCTGCCCGCGCTCCCACGCTCGGGCGCCGCGTCCGACACCTGGCCCAGCATGGCGCGAAGCGGCTCCGGATTGACGCGGCAGTGGGTGACAAGCGATTCCAGGCGCTGCAACAGCTCCTGGCTCACGTGATGTTCCACACCCTCCACGTCGCGCTCCACAATCTCGCCGGGAAGCCCCAGCAGCTCAAAAAACTCGGTAAGAATGGCGTGGCGCCGCCGAATCGCCTGCGCAACCCGAACACCCTCCGGCGTCAGCGTCAGCCCCCGGTACTTCTCGTAAAGGAGGTAGCCCAGCTTGTCGAGGCGCTGCACCATAATGGAGACGCTTGGCCGCGACAGGCTCAGTGCCTCGGCAATGTCCGACACGCGGGCGTAGCCCTTGCTCTCAATCAACTCGTAGATCCGCTCCAGATAATCTTCGGCGCTTTCCGTAACTCCTGTGCGATCGTGCGCGCTGCGACGGCGCTGGGGAGTGGGAGCTGCGGCAGGAGTTGTCATTACGCAAGTGGGCCGAGAGGAGAATAGATGACGTCCCAAGAGTCGCACGCCTTCGCCCCCAGGGCAAGCCTATAGTTGAGAGCTCCACGTCGCCCTAGCCCGCTGCCGGCGCGGGCGTGCCCACATCGTTCAGCAGCTGCATCAGCGGTGCCGCGGTTGGCACAGCCACGGGTGCCGGCGCAGGCGCGGAGGCAGGGGATGTCTGCGCGGAAACCGCCGGGCCGGGCGATCCGGGCGCTGCAGACGGCATGGCGGGAGTCGATGCGGACGGGCGGTCGGAGTGCGGTTTCAGAACCAGCTCCGTAAACATACGCGTCAGCGTCGTCCCTTCTCCCGCCTTCCACAGCCCGCCGGGCGCGGCTGCAGGCTCCGCCGTAGCGGCGCGGGAGGACGGCGAGGAGCCGGCGCGGGACGGCAATCCGGCGACGACAGGCGCACCGCCGTTGCCATCGCCGCGAGGCAGATTGCGCAGGCTGGGCGAAATCATCGGCGTGCCGGCGTCCGCCAGCATGGTGGCCGAGGGCGCGTTGGCAGGAACGGACGCCGTCTCCGGGCCGGGTGCCTGCTTCAGATTAAACGCCGCGAGGATCAGCGACACAGCGTCTGTGCGAGGAAGCTCGCCGCGGCTCGGCGACGGGGCGGCTGCCTCGGGCGTGTGCGTCTCCGTCACCGCGTACTCGTCGCGGATGTTCAGCAACGTGCCGCCCGAGCCGATCGGAAGGCGCACGCCGCCGGGGCCCTGTTGCAGCGCCAACGTCTCCGCCGCCTTGCGCTGAAGAAGGGCGCGATTGGGCGCGGCAAGAATCGGCGTGCCGGCTTCGGCAAGCATGTCCGCAAGCTGCGTATTGGGCTCCGGCGCTTTGGAGTAATCGGCGGCAAGCATCGCCTCGATGCTGTTGGGTTGCAGCGGCTTGCCGTCGGGGCCGGAGGGCTGCGCAGGGGTGGTGGAGGCAATCCGCTCCTTCTCCGCTTCGGCCTTTGCCTCAGCCAGGGCGTCGAGCATCTTCTGGCGATCCGGCACGGCTTCGGGCGTCGGCACAGTGCCAGGCGCGGGTGCAGGCACGGGCGATTGCGAGGCGATCGCGGGCGCGGGCGCAACGGCGGGGGGATGGGGCGCTTCGGGTGCCTTGTCGACGGCCGCCGGCTTTGGCTCGGGCGGGGCCTCCATAATCTGGGCCAGCGGATCCACCGCGACCTCCACGTGCGCCACGTCGGTGGGACGGCTCGCGGGCAAGGGGGCGTCCGTGGCGGGCTCATACGGCGTCGTCGCCTTGCTCAGGTGGCCGAGGGACGGCACAGGACCGTGCGAAGCGTTCTCCGCTTCCGGGTGCGCCTCATCCATGCCTCCCGCGGGAGGGGGCGGCGCTTTGGGCAGTGTGGCAAGGCTGGGCACCGGCCCGGGTTCCATGCCCGGCGTTTCCGCCGCCTTCGTCTCGGCGGAGGCAACGGACAGCGGTGCAAAGCCAGGCTGGCCAGGCAGCGGCACGGGGCGGGGTATGGGCAGCGGCGGGCCCTGCTTCTGCGAGTCCTCGTCATCGCGGAAAGCCGCAGCCAGCTGCCGGGGTGGACGCAAGACGGCGTCCAGCGATCGCCGGGCGTTGCGGGAGGCATGACCCTTCCAGGCATCGGGATCCTCCGCCGGCGTGTACGACGCAACGATGCGGATATCCGGCACCGAGCCGGAGGGCACCAGCGGGCGGTCTGCGCCACCATTGCCGTCCGCGGTGGCGTTGCCCCCCGCCGGGCCCTGGCCGTTAACCAGAGAGGCGAGGCCGCCCTGCGTGTAGGGGTTATCCTTTGCAAACACGCGCGCGTAAAAGCTGCCGGGCGTGGGCGGGCCGGACACCATGTCCTGCGCGCTGGCTACCATAAACGTGGTCGGCCGGGTAAGCTCCTCCGGCACGGGCGGGCCCTGAACCTTACCGGTTCCGCTCTCGCCATCCTTGCCGTCAACGCTCAGGCGCATGGTCCAGGCGGGCATGTCGCGGCCGGCGCCCGCGTGGGGCGCGTTGCCGCTGCCGCCGGGGCCGGTGCCGCTCTCGTTAAGGCCAAACGCATCCACGCCGCCTTCGCCGCCGGAGGGGCTGAAGGCCAGGGGCCAGGCGGGCGCAAAGCGATCCTTGCGCGTGGGCACCAGGCTGGCCGGAGTCGGCGGCTCCACGGGACCGGGTGCGTCGTGGGTGGGCAAATTCTCGTCGTCGCCAGGCGTGCCATCGGGCGCCACGTAAGTGGCCACGGCTTCATCGCCGGCCATAGGCAGCGTTTCACCCTGCGGCAGCGGGTCGGACTCCGGGTGACCGGCGCCAGGCGCGGGCGGGCCAAACTGGCCGGGCGTTCCAGGCGTGCTGCTCTGGGCAATCTCCGTAGCCGTTGACGTGCCCGCGGCAATCGCGGCATCGCCTTCGCGGAACCACGCGTACCAGGCCTGCTGATCCATCCCAAAGCCCTGCCGCGTCAGTCCGCGCAGGCTCTCCAGAATCTCTCCACGGAAGCTGGCGTTGGCCAGCGCCTTCTCGGTCGGCGTTTGCGCCAAGCGATCGAACGGCACGGAAAGGCCGGCCATCAGCGCTTGCAGCGCGTCGCGATTGCCGGTGCGGGCAATGCGCACCAGGCAGCGGATGCCGGCCAGCCGCGCGTCGGGCAGGGGATCGTGCTCCATCAGGAACTTCGCGAGTTCGATGGCGCGCGGATCGCTGACGGTGTCGAGGTAATCCAGCGCCTGGGCGCGCGCGGGATTTTTTGTGTCCTCCACGTAGTCCAGCATGGCGGGCAGGGGATCGTGCGTGCTCAGGCGAATGATGAGCATCTCCATGGCGGGCTGCTGCCCGCGCGGCAGTTTGGGTAGCAAGTGCTTCAGGTCCTTGACGATACGCAGATCGCCAAGGCGTGCCAGCGCCGCCTGCGCACGCGGGTCGGCAGCGTGCTTCATCAGGTGCGGCACGGCGTCCTTCAGCTCCATGCTGACGGCGGCTGCGGCGGCGGCGCCAAAATCTTTGCCGTACGCGGCAACGCGTTCCAGCACAAGGGCTTCCGCCTTGGTGTCATAATCGTAGCGGCCCAGGGTGAGCAGGAAGGGGGAGAGATCCGAAGGCGGCGGGCTTTCCTTCGCCCAGTCCACAAGCACTCCGGGCAGGCGGCGCGAGCGGGCGGCGGAGAGAATCTCCTGAAAGCGGCCGGTCATCACGGCAAGCTCGCGCACCTGTACGGTGGCCGGCATGGGCGCGACGAGGGGCGGACCGGCGGAGCGCGGGCCGGCGGGCTGGGGGAAGATGCGGGAAGTCTGGACGTTGCGTTTGTCCTTAAGTGCTGCAATGAGAAGGTCTTCCGCCCAGGCAAGATCGGGGCGCTGGCCGCCTTTCAGCGTGTCGCTCTCCAGCGCCAGGTACTGCAGCATCCACATGGTATCCGCCAGCTGCGGGCCGTTGACGTTGGTGAGAGAGACGCGCAGGAAGTCGCGGCCGGAGGGATCGCCCGTGAGGGTGAGCATGGACGCATAGAGCAGCTTGAGCGACGCGGGGGTGGCGGCGGAGGCGATTTTGGCGCGGCAGACCTGCTTCATCTTCGCGGGATCGACCATGCGCATGGTGCGCAGCGCCTGCAGGTTGCGGGCCAGCACGTGCTTTTGCCGAGGCTCCATGGTGGGGTCCCGGTCGGTTGGCGGCGGCACATCATCCACAAGCTCAGGCATTTCCACGTTGTACGCGGGCTCGGGAACCGGCACCAGGGGCAGGGGCGCCAGCACGCGCGTGGCCGGGTTGCCGGTCAGCGGCGGCATCGGGATGGGCGCGGAGTTGTCGACGGTAGGCGCGGGCGCGGGGGTGGCGGCCGTGGCCTTGCGGCTGGGCGTGGCGCTTGCGGTGGCCGTCTCGGTGCGGGAGTGGGAACCCGTGGGCGCTTCCGCCGAGTGGCCGCGCAGGGGCGGAAGAGGGCCGGGGCGTTGCGTCTCGCCGATGCCTTTGGGCATGCCCGCGCCGGTCGGCAGAATCGCCTCGGCAATCGTGGTTTTGCCAGGCTCCTTGCGCGAGGGATCGGCCGGCGGAGCCACGTGTTTGTGCGGCAGCTTGCCGACTTTGGAGGTGCCCAGCGCGGCAAAGTGTGGCGCCGCCGGCTGGCGCGGCTCCTCGCTCAGCGGGATGATGCGAGTGTCGGAGTCGAGCGGGCGCGGATTCTCAATTGGGCGTGGGATCTCCGCGGGGCGGACTTCCTCCTTATTGCGGCCGGCTGTGCGGTTTTGCGGGCCGGAAGCCGAGGCGTTGCGGCGAGATGCGTTGCCCGAGCGAGTTGCTGAGGCCGTGCGCTTCTCGGTCGGCTTCTCGGCGAGGGGCTTTGCGGGAGGGGTGGCGGCGGTAGCGGAGAGTTTCGGTGCCTCCTCAGCGGCCGGCTTCTCGGCGGCGGGCTTTGCCGAAGGCTCTGCGGAAGCGGTTTTGGTAGAAGTGCTTGTGTTTGCGGCGGGCCTGGATTCCGTCTCCGGCCTCTTGGCGGCCTCAGCGGAGGCCGGGGCGGTTGGCGCCGCGGCGGGCGCGGGCGCGGGGCGGGCGCCACGGCTGGGCAGGGGGGAGGGCTTTTGCTCCGTCTCGGCGTTCCAGTCGTTGTCGGATTCGAGGCGTGAGCTCTGCCGTGAGGGCTTGCCGTTGCCGGAGGGCGGCGGGGCGGGCTCTGCGGAAGGGAGCCGTGCGGCGGCGTCGCTGGCGACAAAGGCGGCGGCGAGGATACCGACGAGCAGGCAACGGAAGGCCGATCCCCTGGAATGGGGGATTGTTTTTCCGCATTTGAATAACAAAAACCTGCTGAACAACATGATCTTATGTTAGAAAGATAACTTTCCACAATCTGTAGCGTAAAAACCCAGAGGGTGTAAAGCGACATTTTACACTAATTCACGTGAATAACGCGCACTCCCCCAAACACCCCCCCGCCGGTGCGCAAAGATTTGCTGGAAAGCTCGCCCTGATGTGGGACAATTCCCTTGCCCCGCTCGCGTTCTCTCAGGTCGCACTGCAACGCAAAGCCGCCGCCGAGACACCCTCCCCCCTTCCCTTTACGCCATTTGCTTATGCAACACCTCTTTCCGCTCCGTCGCCTCACCACACTCCCTCGCCCGCATCCCGGGGCAGCCGGCGTCCGGACCCTCGCCGTCGCGCTTGTCCTTGGGGTGGTGCTTGCCATCCTTGGCGCATCGGCCTCGGCGGCGCGGGCGCAAACGTACGATATGGAGCCGCACATCGCGCTCAGTTTCCCCTTTGAGACGCGGGGCGACACCGTAACGGTGAAGTTTCCCGTACTTGTCACCCAGCGCTATATCATCCGCCCGGGCGACCAGCTGCGCCTGGCCTATGTGCCGCTGCGGGCCGACGACGCGGAGGTGAACCGCGCGCGCCACACGGGCAACAAGGATGCCGTGTTGACGCGCAACATGCGCCCCGACTCCGGCCCCAAGCTTACGCCGCAGCAGGCGGCCACCAAAAAGATGGTGCAGGAGACCAAATGGGCGGATTACCGCCGCTTTCAGCTGGCGTTTGCCAACCTACGCGCGTCAGATTTACGGCTGGTGTACCTCAAGACGGACCCGGTGGACCTGATGGACGTGCACTTCGACTTCCCCGAAGGGATGTTTCTCGGGGAGATCGACGGCGCCGTGCGGGTCATCTCCGTGGAGAAGCAGAGCCGCGCCGCCGGGCTGGGCATCAAGGCGGGGGACGTGATCACGAAGCTGGGCGGCAACCCCGTGGGCGGCACGCTGGAGGGGTTCATCAAAGCGTACAGCGGGCTGAAAAGATCGCTGGAAACCAGCGGCAAAGCCACCATGGCCATCAGCTACCGCCCCGGCGGCACCGGCGCCGAGACAACCGGGGAGACCAAAGCCCCCGCGACGCTCAAGAAGAGCATTATGGATTTTTGAGGGCCCAGCACCCAGGCAGCGCGCGCCCGCACCCGGCTACCCGTGCACGTGGTCCAGCCACATAAAGTAGTAAATGGCAATCAGCACCCAGCCCGCAAAGTAGGCGATGGGGAAAGCAATGCGCGGCATACGCGCCGGGCCTTCGTCCAGGGGATCCGGCAACTCCCTCCACAGGCGGGCAATGACGACGTTAAGCGTGGCCGCCGTAGCCGCGGCCGCCACGTGGAAGATGGCAATGGCGTCCAGAAACGTAAGGCCATCGGTGCGCGCCAGCTCCTGGCTCACGGTCAGCTTCAGCAAAAACAGGCTGGCGATGGTGATGCCAACCAGGCTGCACGCGCCGGGCAGGTTATTGCGCGGCACCCACATGGTGGCGTAGCTTACCGCCACAATAATAAACATGGGCAGGAAGATGTTGCCGACGTAGTGGCCCCAGTAGCGGCGCACCTCCACGCAAAAGTGCACGCGGTTGCTCATGGTGGAGTAAGCGCTGGCGCCCTGGATGCGCCACTCGGAAAGCCGCACGTCCTTGTCCACGCGAAACTCCTTCTCCAACGGCTCCAGCCGCACCGGCAGCAGATTGTCGCCGCCCGGCGCCATCTCCAGCACCAGAAATTGCGTGTCGAAGGGGAAATGGCAAAAATCCATTCGCGATGCCACACTGGGCGCTGAAAAACGGACTTCCGCTCGTACACGCCCGTTACTCAGCAAAAAGTACACGGGATGCCCCATGTTCACATCCGCGAGGATGTTCATCATGATCAACGATGGCTCCCAGCCCTTCCACGGCCCCGGGATTAGCCGCGCGCCACGCGAGGGCGGCTGCACGCTGGGGCTGATACCGCGCAGTTTGGGCGGGACGCTGCTGGGATCCCACTCCGCAATCAGCTGGCCGGCAAAGCGGAAGGTGCCGTTTTTGGTATCCACGCGCTCAAAATTCAGCACGCGCAGGCTTATGCTGACGACGACCGGCTTCTCGTGGCCGGTCTCGTGGTCGGAGGCGTCGGCAATGCCCGGCGCGGCGTCCTTGCTGGAGAGCGGCGAGGAATCGAGCAGCCGGATGCTGGAACCTTTGCCCGTGTGATGGCCGTCGGGGCCCGCGCCGGCGTCCGCGGTGCTGGAGTCGGACGTGGTGCCGAGGAGCCCGCCGCCGTTCTGCATGTCGTCCGCGGGCGGGTACACCGGCCGGGTGCTGCGCGGCGCCGGCGCCGTAATGCCCGGCGCGGCAGGGCTGGAGAGCAGGCCCGGCGAGCTCTGGACCGCGGGCGCGTTAGTGGCGGCCGGTACGGACGATGGCCCGCCCAGGTTGGTGACGATAGCCCGCACCGCCGGAGTACTGTTGGTGGCGGCGGGAGAGTGCGACGGAACGGGCGCGCCATCCGTAAACGGCGCCAAACCGGCAGCCGCGGGGCCGGCCAGGGCGCGCAGGCATGGAATCTCCGCCTTTGCGGTCACCGCCACGCACGCCATCAACGCCACGTGCAGCCCCAGCAGCCACAGCCATGCCGGCACCACGGCCGCGCACCGCAACCCGGCATACGGCCGGGCGGCGAGGGAAGGAAGAAAGGCAAGAGCGGGGAAGTGCATGGCGGCGGTATACAAAGGGCGGGCGCGGGCGCACAGTCGATGGTCGGCCCGCGGGTAGCTGCCCTCCTTTGTTGCCATACTTTAGGCTGTACGCAATTGAATAATCTTTAGCCCGTGAAACTTCTGGTACAGATAAAGGCGCACCGGCGCAGAGGCTCCGCCCCGCCTGCCCCTGTGCCGCGTGTTTCGCTCGCGCTCTCCGCATGCCCCGGCTATGCTGCGTGCGCTTTTTCCCCGACTTCAACCTTGCCCCTGCATCCCGCACCCCCCAACGCCTCCATGACAGCCACGCCGCCAACCGCCGCCGTCTCGCGCCCCGATCGCCCCGCCAACATCCAGCCCGCGGATGCCCGGGGCATGGCGCTTGCGGTGGAGTTGCTGCGCGCCGGGGAAGCCGTGGCGCTGCCCACCGAGACGGTGTACGGGCTGGGCGCCGACGGCCTTCGCGAAAGCGCCCTGGCGCAAATCTTCGAGATAAAAGGGCGGCCGCGGTTCGATCCGCTTATCCTGCACGTCACGGGGCTTACGGAGGCCGAAGCGCTGACGCTCGACTGGCCGGCCGATGCGCGCCGGCTGGCGGCCGCCTTCTGGCCCGGCCCGCTCACCCTGGTGCTGCCCAAGCGGGACGCGGTGCCGCATCTGGCCACAAGCGGGCTGCCTTCCGCCGCGCTGCGCTGCCCGGCGCATCCCGTTATGCGCGAGGTGATTGCGCGCTTTGGCGGGCCGATTGCCGCGCCCAGCGCCAACCGTTTCGGGCGCATCAGCCCCACCACCGCCGCCGCCGTGGCCGCCGAGCTTGGCGGCGCCGTGCCCCTGGTGCTGGATGCCGGGCCGTGCGAGGTGGGGCTGGAAAGCACCATTATAGGCTGGCACGAAGGCGAGCCGCTTCTCCTGCGCGCCGGCGGCCTGCCGCGCGAGGCCATTGAGGCCATCACCGGCCCCCTGCGCCGCCCCGAAGCCGTCGAGAGCTCGCCCCTCGCCCCCGGCCAGCTGAAAAGCCACTACGCCCCGCGTAAACCACTGCGCGTGTGTGAGATGGGAGCTACAACGGCCACCACGGCGCCGGAAAGCCATGAAAGCACCGAACGCGTTGGGCTGCTGACCTTTGCGGGGCTAATCCCCGGCGGACAGGCCCGGGCTGGCAGCTTCGCCCGAGTCCTTGATCTCTCCCCCTCCGGCAACCTCGCCGAGGCCGCCACGCGCTTCTTCTCCGCCCTGCGCCAGCTGGACGAAGATCCGGCGATTGACCGCATCATCGCCACCGCCCTCCCCACCCACGGCCTTGGCCTGGCCATTAACGAGCGCCTGGCGCGGGCGGAGCACGCGTAGGGAGGAGGAGGGAGGAAGCTGCGGCCGCCGCCCGGGGGGCAACACGTTACGCTGCAGCGGTTTCCAGCGCAGGCTGGTCCGTATAGCCCACCGTATAGTCCTCGCCATTACCTTCGTAGAAGGTCTCCGGCGTGGGCGTGTTGAGGGGAGCGCCCAGGGCAAAGCGGCGTTCCAGATCGGGGTTGGCGATGTAGAGGACGCCAAACGCGGCGGCCTCGGCTTCGCCCTCAGCAATCGCGTGCTCGGCGCTGGCTTTTGTAAGCCCCTGATTGACAATGTACGCGCCACCAAACGCCGCCTTCAGTTGCGGACCCAGGCGCTTCGGATTATCCACGCTCTCGCGCGCGCAGATAAACGCGATGCCGCGCTTGCCCAGCTCCCTGGCCACATAGCCAAACGTGGCCGCCAGGTTGGAGTCGCCCATGCCGTGCACATCGGCCTGCGGCGCCAGGTGCATGCCCACGCGGCCGGGGCCCCACACGGAAATCACCGCATCGGTAACCTCCAGCATCAGGCGCGCGCGGTTTTCGATCGGCCCGCCGTACTCGTCGTCGCGCAGGTTGGTGCTGTCCTGCAGAAACTGATCCAGCAGGTAGCCGTTGGCGCCGTGAATCTCCACGCCGTCAAAGCCGGCCCGCTTCGCGTTCTCCGCACCCTTGCGGAAGGCCTCCACCACGCCGGGGATTTCATCCAGACGCAGGGCGCGCGGCGTCACAAACTCCTGCTTCGGCCGCACCAGGCTCACATTGCCATCCGGACGCAAGGCGCTGGGCGCCACGGGCAGCTCGCCGTTAAGGTACAGCGGGGCGGACATGCGCCCCACGTGCCACAGCTGCAGCAAAATGGTGCCTCCGCGCGCATGCACCGCCTCGGTTACCTGCTTCCAGCCTTCCACCTGCTCCTCGCTCCAGATGCCCGGGGTGTTGGGATAGCCCACGCCCTGAGGAGTTACACTGGTTGCCTCGGAGATAATCATGCCCGCGCCGGCGCGCTGGGCGTAGTACTCGGCCATCAGCGGCGTCGGCACGCGCCCGGCCGCCGAGCGGCAACGGGTAAGCGGCGCCATCACCAGGCGGTTGCGCAGGTTAAACTCGCCGATGAGAACCGGCTGCAGAAGCAGAGAGGTAGCGGAAGTGGACATAGGATGTAGAATAGAGGTGTGACTGCAAGACTGCCCGAACTAAGCACAACGGCCTAAGTTCAGGAAAAAGGAACAACAGAACTATTGCCCGCGCAACTTTTTTTCGTATCTTATTCTCTATACGATACGATCCCCCCCGCCCTTCGTGAGACCGCTCCGCCATCCATCCCCCGACGAAATCACCCTCCACGGCATCCTGCACGCCCTGGCAGACCCCACGCGCCTGGCCATCGTGGCCGCGCTTAAGGAGCAGGAACGCTGCGTGCCACCCGACGGCGGGGACGGGATCAACTGTGTCGAAACGATGGAGCGGGTGAAGCAAAGCCTCCCCAAATCCACCTGCAGCCAGCACTTCCTCATCCTTCGCGAAGCCGGCCTCATCCGCAGCGAGCGCCGCGGCGTCGAACTCTTCAGCCGCCTGCGCTGCCGCGAGCTCAACGAGCGCTTCCCCGGCCTCCTGCAGAGCATCCTCAGCGCCCACGCCGCCTCGGCACCAGTAGAAGCGGCGCCCGTAAAGGAATAAACGTTACCGGCAGCCGGCAAAGCCGCTATACCGAGAACGGCGGAGCCGGACGTTTGAATCTGTGTGATGAACGACCAGGGGAGCTTTTGACACCAGGGACGAAAAGATCGCCAGGACAAAGGCGAGGCAGATTCAGATATCGCCGCTCTCCAAAACAAAAGCGCCCGCGCTGCGTTTGTGTCGCAGGGCGGGCGCGAGGGAGGGGGAATCGGGCTGCGGGCGGCGCTTACTTGCCGATCTTGATCTGCCCCCAGTTCCTGGCGTCCAGCTTGGCTTCGCTGGGGACGTCGGAGACCATGCCGGTGGTTTTGTCCTTCCAATAGAGGCGGCTGGCGCGGTTGGTACCGCTTGGGTCGCTGAAGATGACGCCGACGAGGCCTTTGAGCTCTGAGGTGGTTTTGAGGTCGATGCCCAGCTCGGCCAGGGGGATGGTGAGGAGGACGGTGTATTTGTTCTCGCCTTTGGCGACTTCCACCTTCGCCTTCTCCAGGCGTTTGACGACGTCAAACTTCTGGGCGTTGCCCTCGTTATTGGCCACGACGTACGTGGTGGGGTTCTCGGGCTTGTCGCTCTTGCTTTGCCAGTAGGTGACCTCCGCCTTGCCGCCTATGGGGGAGACCAGGACGCGGATGGGGCCGCGGCCGGGCACGTCCAGCTTCAGGTCCACGCAGTCACCGCCAATGAAGCTGTGGCTGAAGCGGCCTTCGCCGTTCTTCCACGGGTTGGCGTCGTTGACGAGCCAGGCAACAATGAGGTTCTTGCCATCGTGGGCCAGGGCGGTGCGGAACCAGCGGTTCGGATCGCCGCTCTCCTGCACCCGCACGGTCTCCGCTCCTTCAATCAGCGAGACTTTGCTGCTGATATCGGCCGGGATAGCGGCGGTGGGCGGGGCGTTCTTCAGCCGCTCGATGACCAGCGACTCGGGTTCGCTCGGGCGTTGCGCGGCTTTCTTCTCGGCCAGCTTCAGCCCCGCGGCTATTTGCTCGGCGCTGACCTGTACCGTTTTCATCTCCTTGCGCGTCGTTTCCAGGCCGTGGAGCTCCATGATGCGGAAGGACGGGCCGCCCACCTGCATCATCACGCGGCCTTTTTCGTCGCGCCAGATAAAGCCGCCGAAGGACTCCTGGCCCAGAAAGTTGTCGTCCAGCGTCACCTCGCCTTTACTGTCCTGAAAGAGGCTGGAGATGTAGAGGCCGTCCATCGACATCACGAACCACTCGCCGCGGTCGCCGCCCAATACGGTAATGCTGCCTACGCCCGGCACCTTCTCCACCACACCGTTGGTGCGGAAGGGCGCGATGAGGAGGCCGCGGCGGGCGGCGGGCGCGTCGTGCCGGCCGTAGGGATTCGGGTACGCGCCAGTGCGGCCGTCGGCCGTGGCGTAGGCGATGCCGTTGCTGACATTACCGGCGTCGTCCATGACGATGGTGCCCGTGCTGCCCTGGGCGTGGAAGCCATCGCGCGTAATCTTGTGCGCGGGCTCCTGCGCGTTGGCAAAGTCGTAGATCGGCACGCCGCCGGGGGTGAAGGACTTGACGGGGTAGACCCACTGGTCGGCGGTGATAACCGTCAGGTCGGGCCGCATCCAGCCGGACGTCCAGTAATGGCTGGTGCCCTTGACGCCCTTGAACAGCTCGTCCGCGTCGCGCTTGCCGTCCTCGTTCTTGTCGATCCACGCGGTGCCTTCCTTCAGGGCGGGGTCCTTGGCGCGGGCATTACCGTACTGCACCTCGACGACGGGGACGAACACGCCCTCCTTGTTGCGCTTGGCCAGCCAGAAGTTGGGTTGCTTGCTGCCGGGCATGTTCATCGCGTACTCGTGCCCGTTGACCTTGTAGATGTAGCCGCGATCCTTGCCCAGCAGGGGGTGGAAGTAGAGCGCTTTCTCCGCCGTGGGGCGGTTCATGATGTCCGGGTTGGGATCGAGCTGAAACTCGATGCCGCGGGCGACAAAGCGGGTGCTGTCGTAGGTGAGGGGAAAACCGGCCATCGCGCCGTAATCCGCCCCGCCCCAAAACTGCTTGTCCAGTTTGCCTTCCGGCGTCCACACGGTGACGCGGCGGCACGTGCTTTCGGCCTCGGCGACCCAGAGGCGTCCTTTACTGTCAAAGGCCAGGCCGTGGGG
This sequence comes from Verrucomicrobia bacterium LW23, assembly GCA_003054695.1. Taxonomy (GTDB): domain Bacteria; phylum Verrucomicrobiota; class Verrucomicrobiia; order Methylacidiphilales; family UBA1321; genus LW23. The sequence goes on along the minus strand of QAZA01000045.1, from coordinate 395,719 downwards.
ATCGATAAAGTTGGTTTCGATAAATTTGCCGGCCGGGCGCACGCCGTCCTCGGCCTTGTAGGCTTTGCCCAGCGTCTGGTGCAGCTCGCCTTTGGTGTTGTAGATGAAGACCTGATTGGTGCGGTGGTCGCTGATGGCGATGAGCTGGCCGTCCTGGCTAAAGTTGAAGCGGGCGGGGGCGCTCTCCGGCGCATTCTCGCTGGCTACCTTCAGCAGGTTGGGGGCGATGACCGTGGCGCCGCGTTTCGCATCGGCGTCCAGCTCGGCAATAGCGCCGTCGCGGAACATGCCGTACAGCTTGTTGCCGTGCTCCTTTACGGCGACGAGGCCCTCGGGCATGGTCAGCGTGGCTTCGATCGCGCCGGTGGCCGGATCCAGCCGCCAGAGGCCTTTGCCCAGCACCATGGGGAAGAGCTTGCCGCCGGCCATGGCGATGGTGGCGTCCTTCACCTCCGCAACCGGCACGGGCAGAACGGATTCCGTGCTGCGCTCGGCGTTCTCGAAGAGCATCAGCGCGCCGGTTTTCACGTCAAACTTGCGCACCATGGTGCGCTTGGTCCAGCTCTCGCGGCTGACGATATAGACGTACTTGTCGTCCAGCGTAATGTCCTGCAGCTCCGTCACATCGCTCCACATCACAATGCCCTCGGGCGTGGCGCGCAGCAGGCCGGGGGCGCCTTCGGTGCCGGTAAAGCCGCATAGTGTTACGTCGCCGCGGGTAGCCACGGTGGTAGGCTCGCCGTGGTTGCTGCCCCAGCTCTTTTTGCCGTCGGCGGTGGCCCACGGGGGCGTGCCTGCGTTGTAGAGGCTGTTGACGAACTTTACCGTCAAGGGCGCGTGGTCCACGATGGTGACTTTGTAGGTGCCGGGCGGCACCGCGTTGCCTTTATCGTCGAGGCCGTCCCAGTAGTCCGTAACATTGCCCTTGTTGCGGGGGAACTGGCCGATGAGATTGCGCACGCGCTCGCCCTTTTCGTTATCGATGGCGATGGTGACGTCGCGATCCTCCGGCAGGGAGTAGGTGATGGGCACGGGCCCTTCCGTATCGTAATTGACGAACTGCTTGAGGCGCGCCTCCTGCAGCGCCTTTTGCGCGGCGGTGATGTCCAGCTTGCCTTTGTCGCTGATAACCGCCTTGCCCCAGCCGTCGCGGGCGCGGAAGAAGAAGATACGGTTGACCTTGTCATCGCGCATGTTATCGACGAGGCGGTGCTCCACGCGCTCGCCTTTGGCGTCGCCCCACATGGCTTCCAGGCCAAAGATAAAGCTCTCGCCCGGCTTGAGCGCCTGCCCGTTGGTGCGCACAAAGCTCCACGGCCAGAAGGCCTCCAGGTTGTAGCCCTTGCCATCCGCCCAGGGCGCAAGCGCCACCTTGCCACCGGCTTTATCCATGGTGCCGCCAAATTTTTCCAGCTGATCGGGGCGATCCGGCCCGGTGCCATCGTAGGGGGGCTTGGCTTTAAAGCCGCCGTGCTTGACGATCATGTAATCGCGATCCTCCGTGCTGCTGTGGAAGATGTTGATGTGCATCTGGTGCTCCTCGGGCGTCTTTTCGTCAAAGACGACGCGGCCCTGGAAGGCGTCAGCCTGCCAGCTCTTGTGGAAATCCTCGCCGCGCGTGGCGTTCTTCAGCGGCGTGTTGTCCGTGTAGCGCATCAGCAGGTAGACGCCTTTGTCATCCCACATCATATGCGTCCACACGCCGTATTTCTTTACCAGCGTCGGGTCGTTATAGCTCCAGATACCGGCGGAGAGGTCCCAGTCTGTGTCCTTGCCGTCAATCACCACCGCGCCCGGGGTGGGGACGACGGAGATCTCGCGGTTATTACTGGTGGGGTTCTCCACATCCTGCGCAGCGGCAGGGAGAGGGCAGAGGGCAACGCACGTCCAGGCCACGCCAAGCACCAGGGCGGCGCGTGCGGCGCGGGAGAGAGAAGGGAAGAGCTTTTTCATGCGGGGGAAGTACGGATACGGAGCTGAGAGGAGAGAGGAGAGGAGAAATCGGCCGGGCGGGGGGAGCGAGCGAGCGAGGCGATAGACCGCGGCCGGCATGCGCTGCAAGGATGCCATCGCAAGTAAACGCTACCTTGCGCGCTGATCTAGTACAATCGCAGAATCGATGTACACATAATACACACAATGAACGCTGCGCTGAGCGATTTTCCCGACCCGTGAGGGACGTGATGGTGGCGACATCGCGCGAGTGAAAAAATGTCGCCTTGCCGCTTGCGGAGTCCCCACTCCGTGGCAGGTTAGCCTCATACACACACTATGGAAGCAGCGATAAAGCACTACTATTACGCCGATCGCGCCACCAAAGGCGGCCCCGTTACGTACGAGGAACTGCTGGACATGTGCCGATGCGGCACGCTCTCCAAAGCCGCTGTGGTGTACGCGGAAGGCGATGGCGAACGCCACGTGCGCTCCAGCTGGAAGCCGATTACCACGCTTGGGCTGAGCGATGAGATCCTCGCCGCCATGCCCGCCAAGGGCAAACTCGTCCAGTGCTGCGTCAAGTCGCTCAGCGGTCTGGATTTCCTCCTGCTCTTCATCTTCCTGGTCGTCGTCTTCTGGATGCTGGCCACGATGAAGGGCTGACGCGGATGCGAGCCGGCACGGACGGAACTCCAGGCGCTTGGGGCACCGCATTCCCGTTCAGGACGCCGCCGACTCTTCGCGACGCAGGTTGCGCCCCACAAAGCGGTGGTACAGCTCGTCAAGCGCCTGCCGGGGATCTGCGGCCATTACAGTACCAATAGGGCCAAAGTGAAGGAACCCTTCGCGCGGACGGACCAATTCCCGAAAGCGCTGGGTTGGCTCGCCGGCGCGCACCCGGTTTGAGCCGTTACTGAGAATATCCTCCACAAAGTGCGCGAGACGCTTCCTTACCAGGTCGCCGTCCAGCTCAGGGAAAAAGCGCGCGATTCTGTCATACTCGTCGGTGTACCCGCGCCAGCCAAAAAAGTTGTCGGCTTCCGCGCAGTGCAACAGCACTCCAACATTGATGAACTCTCCTGTGTCCCGGTACGGCAACAATCGTAACGGCGCATAGTTACATACATACGAAGTTGTCATAGAAGTTCGCTCCAGAACGTATCCCCACGAAAGCGGGACAGATAGGCATGCAGGTAAGGAAGTGTAAGGTGATTTTCCGACTCTGTCCATTCCTCCGGCAAGCTGCGCCACAATGGGGGAATCGTATCAATCGCAGCTTCCATCTTCCGGGCTACGTCTGCACGAAACGCTTCATTACGCAGCCATACAGCACTATCTCTGAATATGTGATAGCTGCGAAAAATACCTGGCTTACACGAAAAATCGAAGGTGAGATTGTGGTCGATAACCTGAATCTCCTCCGTGAGTTCGGACCATAGCAGATTGGGATTTCCCTCGCCGTCCACAAGGGTTCGATCGGCGTTCCCTGTCCACCAGTCAAACAGCAGGATTGTGGCACGAAGCCTCTCGTCTACAGACTCCACGATGTCCTGCCCAATTTCCTCGTGCAGCGGCTGAAACTCTGATCCAAAGAGCGTGCCGTCGCCAAGCAGTCCTGCCTTAGCCACGTCTGCCGAACCGGCGAGCAATCCAGGGCTGAGGCGAAGCAACGCGAAGGGCGGCACCGGCAATCCAAGCTCACGCGCCAGATGCCCGCCCAGCCACTCGCAGATAAGCGCCCGGTTCCCAGCGTGTTTGCCTTTAACCACGTAAAGCTTGCCGTCTTCCGCTCTGCACAGCAGCGGCTCGGTCGCTCCCTGCATAAGCTTATCGATAATTTCGACGACGTGTAGCATAGCCATTGCGTCTGCGCGGTAATGGCCAGCTTAGCCAACCGCGGCGCGCTTGCCACCCCAAATCCCCGGGTGCCGACACTCCTCGTCCACACGCCCGCCACTTTTTTCATTCCTGCCATCATTGCACATGCTTTTTGTATTTCCCTTGGCGGGTAAAGGGAGTTTTATAGGGGGCGCTTTTGACAGGACAGCAGACAGGAAAGGACAGATTGACCCCATGCGGGGTCGGGACTGCGGTTCCCCCCGCGCTAACACCATCTCACTTACCTATGGCACACTGGCCCCACAGCTTCTCCGTAATCCCCCAATTGCCTACTCGCCTGGAGCCCCTGCGGGAGCTCGCTTACAACCTCTGGTGGTCCTGGACTGACAAGGCCATCGCCCTCTTTCGCCGGCTCGATCCTCAGCTATGGGAAGACGTTGGCCACAACCCCGCCCGCCTGTTGCGCGACGTGCGCCAGGTGGCCCTGCGGGCCGCGGCCGATGACCCCAGCTTTGTCGCCCACCTTAACGAGGTTGTCGACGAGCTGCACGCCTACCTCAACAAGCCGGACCGCTGGTACCGCAAAACCTATGCGGACAAGGAGACCAACAACCTCGTCGCCTACTTCTCGGCGGAGTTCGGCTTCCACGAGTCCCTGCCCATCTACTCCGGCGGCCTCGGCATCCTCGCCGGCGACCACTGCAAGGCAGCGTCGGATCTCGGCATCCCTTTCATCGCCGTGGGCCTGCTGTACCGCATGGGCTACTTCAAGCAGCGCATCAACAAGGATGGCTGGCAGGAGAGCGAGCAGATTCACTGGAAGTTTGAGGAACTCCCCCTGTCCGAAGTCCGCACGGGCGAGGCCCAGCTGCCGCTGACGGTGACCGTGGCGTTGCCCGGCCGCAACGTGTACGTCAAGGTGTGGGAGGTGAAAATCGGCCTGATCCGCCTCTTCCTCATGGATACCGACGTGCCGGAGAACTCCGAGGACGACCGCCGCATCACCTTTCAGCTTTACGGCGGCGACCACGAGATGCGCGTGAAGCAGGAGATTGTGCTGGGCATCGGCGGCGCCCGCGCTATCGCGGCCATGGGCCTGAAGCCGGCCGTGTACCACATGAACGAAGGCCACGCCGCGTTCCTCTCCCTGGAGCGCGTGCGCGTTGGCGTTGTGGACCACGGGCTGAAGTTCAGCGAGGCGCTGCAGTATGTCGCCGCCAGCTCCCTGTTTACCACGCACACCCCCGTGCCCGCCGGCAACGATGCGTTCCATCCCGACCTCATCAACCGGTACTTTGGCGCGATGGTGCATGAGCTGAAGATTACGCAGGACGAATTTCTGCGCCTGGGCCGCAGCTGGGAGGCGCGCCACGACGAGCCCTTCTCCATGACCATCCTGGCCCTGCGCACCAGCCGCCAGGCCAACGGCGTCAGCGCCATCCACGGCGATGTCTCCCGCAAAATGTGGCAGGTGGTGTGGCCCGGCGTTCCGCACCCGGAGATTCCCATCGACCACATCACCAACGGCATCCACACGCTCACGTGGATGGCCCCGGAAATCCGCGCGATGTTTGAGAAAGCGTGCGACGGCAAGCCGTTCTGGGAGGACAGCGTCTCCAGCCGCGAGAGCTGGAAGGTGCACAGCAAGTTCTCCGACGAAGAATTCTGGACCACGCACCAGGCGCTCAAAAGCAAGCTCATCGCCTTTGCCCGCAACAACTCCCGCCACCAAAAGCTGCGCAGCGGCTTTAGCGCGGAGGAGATCCGCCAGGCCAGCGAGGTGCTGGAGCCCAACATCCTCACCATCGGCTTTGCCCGCCGCTTTGCCACCTACAAGCGCGCCACGCTGCTGTTCCGCGATCTGCACCGCCTGGACGCCATCGTCAACAACCCGGACCGCCCCATCCAGTTCCTCTTTGCCGGCAAGGCGCACCCCGCCGACGAGCCCGGCAAAAAGCTCATCCAGCGCATCTACCAGGTGGCGCAAATGCCGCAGTTCCGCGATCGCATCCTGTTTGTCGAGAACTACGACATTAACGTGGCCCGCCACCTGTACCACGGCGTGGACGTGTGGATGAACAACCCCACGCGCCCACTCGAAGCCTCCGGCACCTCCGGCGAGAAAGTCCCGCCGAACGGCGGCCTGAACTTCTCCGTGCGCGACGGCTGGTGGGACGAAGCGTATGACGGCGCCAACGGCTGGGCCATCGGCGAGGAAGTCACCTCGCCCGACCCCCACATCCAGGACGAGTTCGACGCCGTGTCCATCTACAGCCTGCTGGAGGAACGCGTGGCCCCGCTCTACTACAACCGCGATGCCGACGGCATCCCGCGCGAGTGGCTGAAATGGTGCCGCCACTCCATCGAGACGGTCAGCCCCGTGTACAACACCTTCCGCATGGTGCAGGATTACACCACCAAGTTCTACCGCGGCGCCGCGGCCCACGGCCGGGATTTCCAGGCCAATGGCTTTGCCCGCAGCCGCGGCATCGCCGCCTGGAAGGAAAAGATCCGCAGCCTGTGGCCCAGCGTACGTGCCAAGGACGTGACCTGGAAGGTGGCCAATACCACCAAGGTAAGCGTGGGCGAGCAGTTCAAGGTCGATACCAAAGTCTTCCTCGGCCAGCTTACCCCCGACGACGTGCGCGTGGAAGCCTACGTGCGCTCCGCCGGCGGCCGCGACCAGTTCTACACCTTTGAGCTGGAGCCCGGCACCGCTACCGGCGAGGGCTGGACCACCTTCAGCGGCACCGTCCGCGCCATCGACAGCGGCAGCTTCCAGTTCAACGTACGCGTGTTGCCCAAACACATGGACCTGATCCAGAAGCACGAGCTGCGCCTGACCACCTGGGCCGAGTAAAACCGCCCCTCCCTGCCTCTGCCGGGGGCCGTGCTGATGCATGGCCCCCTGGACCCTGCACGGGGAAGCGTCAGTGAGTCAGACCAATGATCTGAGCTTTTTGGGAGAAATCCCGGCGAAGGCGCACCCACCAAGGGCGCGCCGCTACTTAACCGCGTACCGCTGCAACTCCTCCAGCGTCACAAACTCCAGGGCGGAGACGTGTGTGGACTCGAGCACAACCGGCGGGGCGCAGCCGGCGCGCGCGGCCTCCTGCCAGCGGGTTACGCACACGCACCAGCGGTTGCCGGGCCGCAGGCCGGGGAAGCGATACTCCGGAATCGGCGTCGATAAGTCATTGCCCTGCAAGCGCGTATACTCCAAAAACGCCTCCGTCATCTCCGCGCACACCACATGCAATCCGCGGTCCTGGGGCCCGGTGTGACAAAAGCCATCACGGTAAAACCCGGTCATCGGCTGCTTGCAGCAGCACTGGAGATCACCGCCCAGGACATTGGTTGCGTGGCTTGTGGACATTGCCGCAATTATAACCTCAGTGCCCCCGCATGTCGATGGGGCGAAATGCGGAAAATGAAGTTCAGCGGCTGAGCGCCCTGTTTCGAGCAGATGATCACGAGGCCCGCGTGTAAAAATATCTGCGCTATTTTACTGAGCACTTCGATCCACGCATCCCGCTGTTCCTCAATAGCTTACACATTGGCCAAGGCGTTTCTCCATCCATTTCAAATGATCTTTAGATCATTTCCGACTTGCGCATCTAGCCTTTTTAAATCACCATAATCCCATGAGCACCATGGCATTAACCGCCCGCCAGCAGGAAATCATCGACTTCATCACCCACTATCGCCAGCAGCAGGGCATCCCTCCCAGCCGGCGCGAGATCCAGAAGCACTTCGGCTTCAAAAGCGTGGCCGCCGTCGCCGGGCACCTGCGCCTTATCGAGCAAAAAGGCGCGCTCACCCGCACGTCCGGCATCGCCCGCGGCCTGCGGCTGACCAACGACATCAACACCGAGCTTGGCTCCATCCCTATCTACGGTGCCATCCCCGCCGGCCCCTCCTCCCCGCAAACGCAAAGCGATGAGGGCTGCGTGCGCGTCGACCTCGAGTCGCTCGGCCTGCCCAAAGGCATCCGCACGTTTGCGCTCCGTGTCCGCGGCGACAGCATGATCAACGCGGGCATACTCGACAAGGACATCGTCATCCTCGAGTTCAAAGCCCCCTTCGACGGCGCCATCGTCGCCGCCCTCGTCGACGGCGAAACCACCCTCAAACGCTACGTCGTCCAGAACAACAAACCCTACCTCAAAGCAGAAAACCCCCGCCACCGTAACATTTTGCCCGCGCAAGAGCTTATTGTGCAAGGCGTTATGGTAGCCCTGCTGCGCAAGGAAAGCTAAGCGCTTTGCAGGCCGCGAGGCCTGTGCCGTGGAGGCGTGCGCTCTCCAAAGCACAGACGGTGCGACATACACATACACCCCCCGGGGCGCAAGCTCCGGGGGGGGGAGGGGCGGGATGAGAAGAAGCATAAACCCATATTCCTTCGCTCGCTTTTTCGGGGGAATCGCGTAGATTCCTGCGCGGCGTGCTTTGGCAAGGGTTGGCGCGCCGGCGGATTGTCGCCATGCCTTTCTCTTACCCCCATCCCTCTGCTTCATGCGCAACGTTTTCTCTACCAATGCTTTGGCCTGGGCAAGGCATCATCTCTATTCCGTAGCGGTGGCCGCGGCCCTTGGCCTCGGACTTGCTGCCGCATCGCCCGTTCTCATCAGCGCCGCACGCGCGGCGGATAGCGACGCGCCGAAGAAAAAGAAGGCTCCCGCCACAACCGATTCCGGCACAACCACATCCAAAAAGTCCGAGCGCAAGGCGAAGAAGCCGGAGGATACGGTGGCGAAGGCGGGAGGCGGGAACTCCAGCGCCAAAAAGCGCGCGTCGTCCCTTCCCTTCAACACCGTTTTTGTCGGCATCGACCGCTTTAACGAGGTGATTGCCAAGGCACGCGCCGGCCGCTGGGCCTCGCTGCCGCTGCACGAGCGCATTGCCAAGGTGGGCTACGAGATTTGCGGCACGCCCTACGTCAATTACACCCTGGAGATCGACGACCATATCGAAGCGCCGTCCGTCAACATGAACGCGATGGATTGCTGGACGTTCTTCGAGATCACGCTCGGCATTGCCCGGCTGATCAAGGACAAGGATGGCCAGGTCATTACGCCGCAGGATCTTCTGCGCGAGGTGGAGCGCGACCGCTACCGCAACGGCGTATGCAACGGCAGCTACCTCAGCCGCCTCCACTACCTGGAGGAATGGTACTACGAGAACGAGCGCCGCGGCCTCATCACCAACCCCACCCAAAAGCTCGGCGGCGTGCGTATCTACCGCAAAGCCAAGGAGATGACGGTGCTGTGGAAAAGCTACCGCTACCTGCGCGCCAACCCGCAGCTCGTCGGCCCCATGGGCGAGCTGGAGGCGATGGTGAGCCAGATTCCCACGTATCATATTCCCAAAGAGAACGTTGCGAAGATTGAGAAGCAGATCCGCACCGGCGACGTTATCGGCATCACCACCAAATACGACGGCAGCTGCTGCTCGCACGTAGGCCTGGCCTACCGCGACGAACGCGGCGTGCTGCGCTTTATGCACGCCAGCAAAAATCACAAGCGCGTGCTGGTAGATGTGCGCCTGAGTGACTACCTCGCCACCTTCAAATCCCACGCCGGCATAATTGTGGGCCGCCCCATCGACGCCCCGCCCCTCTCGGCGCCCCTGCCGCCAACCACCACCACGCAGGCCGCCCCCCTCAGCCCGGCCGCCTCCGCCTCCATCCCCACCGCTCCGCCGGCGTCCGCGCCGTAGCCCGGGCCCGGCGGCGTTGCAACCGCCACGTGGCGCCTCACGCATCCCGCCATGGCTGAAGACATCTTTTGGCGCAACCCCGATTCCCCCTCGCTGCGCAGCGGCATTTTGCGGTGCGGCAGCTTTGTGCGCAAGGCGGGGTACGGCACGCGCCGGGCGGAGGGATCCGGCGACTGGCTGCTGATCTACACAGTGGCCGGCGCGGGCCGGATTGTGGCCGCCGACGGCTCGCACATGCACACCGCCTCCGGCGACGCCCTCCTGTATGCGCCGCGCGATTTCCAGGACTACAGCACCGCCCCGGCCCCACCGTCGCAACCCGAGGCCGTCCCCACATGGCAGCTGCAGTGGGCCCACTTTATGCCGCGCCCGCACTGGTCCCCGTGGCTACGCTGGCCCCTGAGCGACAAGGGCTTACGGTTGCAGCGCCTAGAAGAGGGAGAGGCCCGCCAGGAATTCGCGCGCGCGATGACGCGCATGGTCCATTTCTCGCGCCGGCCCCTGCCCGCCGCCCAGGAGTTTGCGGCAAATGCGCTGGAGCGCGCCCTCCTCTGGGTCATCGCCGATGTTTCCCGCCGCGGTATGGACTCGCGGGTGCAGGAGGCCGTGGAGTATCTGGCGGCTAACGCCACACTTCCCTTTCATATGCAGGCACTTGCGAAGCAATGCGGACTTTCCGTCTCCCGCCTGTCCCTGCTCTTTCGCCAACATACCGGCACCACCCCGCAGCAGTTTCACGAGCAGCAGCGGCTGAACCAGGCGGCGCAGTTGCTGCGGCTCACCTCGCTAAGCATTGCCGAAATTGCGGCGGATGTGGGTTACGACGATCCTTTCTATTTCTCCAACCGCTTTTACAAGCTGTATAATCAGCGCCCCACCGCCTATCGCAACGGGGGAAAGGCAGCCGAGTAAAACCCCGCGTTACGCTCTGTCACTGCAGCGCTTGAATGGGGCGGAATATTAAATGCATCGATTGTTGGCCTTTGCCGCAACTTTTGGCTAAACAGGGGTTAAACCAGTTTCAGGCTGGACAGGCCGGCGGCGGGACGTATCAGCCGTGCATTTACAGACGATGATTTTTGCCCATTTACATGGAAGCCGAGAAGGCCGCGGCCGTGCCAGGCGCCTCGTTGCGCGCTGCACGGCTGCAGGCAGCGGGACGTCGCACACAGCCACTCGCGCGCGCGGCGGCATTTCCATGATTACCGTGCTGGCCATCGCCGGCGCCGCCATTCTCCCCCTGGGGGCCGAAACCCCGGCACCCGCCTACGGGCCCCACCCCGCCGTTTACCCAACGGAAGCGCGCGCCGAAGCGGCGAGCCTGGAAGCCGCCGAGGAGATGCAGGCCGACGGCGCCTCCGAGGACGCCGCGCCGACCTCCACCAACGGCCCGGCCGCCCCGGAGCCCGATGTCCGCGCCGTCTCGCCCACCAACACAGCCGCCACCAACGCGCCGGCCGCACCTGCCGGGGAGAGCGCTACGGACGAGACCCAGCGCCCGCGCCCCGGCCGCCCGCAGGCGCCGCCCAATGTCTCCGACACCCTGCGCGAAACAGCGAAGGAATCCCCCACCGCCGCCCCCGCGAGCACCCCGGTCGCACCGCATGATCCGTCCGCGCGCCGCCGGCGCCCGCCTTCGGAGGCCTCGCGCCGCATGCTTCCCGGGGCGCCGCCTGTGGGATTGCCGCCGTTACCGCCCGCCACAAACCGCGGCGCCACAAACACTTCCGCGCAGCCGCCATTGCCCGGTTACAACACCGTGCCGGGCACCAATCTGCCCGCGCTACTTAACCCTGGTACTACCAACACGCCGGGCGCCAACCCGGCGGACCTTCAGATGCGTCCCGAACCGGGGCGGCCCAGCGTACCCGCGGTTACCGACACCAACGCGCCCGCCTCGCCGGGCATTACGCCCAGCTCCGTGCCCGGGCGCAACGTGGGTCCCGTAGCCGTGCCGCCGGGTGCCAGCGCGGAGCAAATCAACATCCCGCCCACGCCGCGCGACGACGAGGGGACGCCCCTGCCGCTGTCGCTGCGCCAGTGCATTTTGCTGGCGCTGCGCAGCAACCTGGACATCGGGATCGAGCGCCTGAACCCCGAAGTGGCGCGCGCCAATGTGATGACCGAGCGCGGCGCATTTGACCCGCGCCTGAGCGCCAGCTACACGCACGGCGAGGACACCAGCGCCTTTTTCGCGCCCACCGTAACGGGCGAGGAACAGCGCCAAAGCACCTCGCGCCGCGACAACTATGAGGTGGCGATGACCCAGCGCACCGCCACCGGCGCCACCGTCACCGCCAACACCACCACGGGCCGCGGAGAGTCCGCGCCGAGCGAGCGCGATGATACCTTTAACTCCTATGCGGGCCTGTCGCTGGTGCAACCTTTGCTGCGCGGCTTTGGTACGGACGTGAACCTGGGCTCGCTGCGCATTGCGCGCCGCAACCAGCGCGTGGCCGACGCCACGTTTTACGACCAGGTGCAGCAGGTGGTGCGCGACGTGTGCGCCGCCTATTTTGAGCTGATCTACATCCGCCGCGACTTGCAAACCCGCCTCGAATCGCTGGAGCTGGCGGAGCAGCTGCTGCGCGACAACGCCGCCCGCGTGGAGATCGGCACGATGTCGCCGATTGATATCAGCCAGGCCAGCGCCGAAGCGGCCGCGCGGCGCGAGGAACTCTACCGGGTGCAACGCTCCATCCGCGACCAGGAGAACGTGCTGAAGCGCTTGATTACCAACGACATCATGCCGTGGCTCAAGTTCCGCATCATCCCCACGGACATACCGCCCGACGCGTTTACGCCGGTGCCGTTGCAGCGCAGCATTACCTTGGCCATGCGCAATCGCATGGACCTGAAGCGCGGGCTGGAGCAGGCGGAGATCGCGAACATTCAGGTGCGGCAGGACGAGAACGGGATGCTCCCGCAGGTTGATTTTCGCGCCGACTACGGGTACGGCGGGCTTTCGCGGCACTACGGCCCCTCCGTAGGCAACATTGCGCAGACGGACAACCCGCAGTGGCAGGTGGGCGTGACGGTGGAGATACCGCTGGGCAACCGCGAGGCGCGCGGGCGCCTGATGGCCAGCAACGCCAGCCGCCAGCAAACGCTGATGGAACTGAAGCGGCTGGAGCAAAACATTATTGTGGAGGTAGATAATGCGGCCGGCCGCGCGGCCAGCAACCAGCAGCGCATCGTAAGCGCCGCCGTGGCCCGCAAACTGGCGGAGGAGACGCTGCGCGACGAGCAGCTGAAGCTGAACGAAGGCGCCAGCACCAGCTTTGTCGTCCTGCAATTGCAGCAGGACCTTACCGCGGCGCGCCTGCGGGAACTGCGCGCGATTGCGGACATGCAAATTGCCGTGGTGGATCTCGTTCGCGCACAAGGCGTTATCCTGCAGCGCAACAACCTGTTTATCGACAACGCCCCGCCCATCCGCCGCGGCGTTGCCGCCAGGGACGAGGCGCCCGTCCCGCCCCTCAACGCGGATGTCCCGGTCGCCCGTCCGCTGGATCCTCCGCGCGCCGGCGCTATCCCCACAGCAAAGCCCGTCAGCGCGCCCCAAGGCAAAGGCAGCGCCAGGACGCGCGGTGCCACGTCGTCGTCGCACTCGCGCAAACAGTAGCGCCGATTGAGTGTAGGCGTTAGACCAATTGCCAACATATTCAGAGCATTTTCCAGATAGTTTGTCGCGAATCTGCCAGGCTCCAAGAACGGCGGAGCGGAGCGTTTGCAAATACAGTCGACCGAGCACAAGGCTCCGAGAACGGCGGGAGCCGTTCTCAGCGCGCTATGCCTAGGGAAATGAATGTCGACAACCTCTATTCTCCTAAGTCAGAAATACGTATCATTAGCTTGCTATCCACTCCGTTCCGCCCCTTTGTGTCTTTGTGTCTTCGTGTCTTCGTGTCTTCGTGTCTTCGTGTCTTCGTGTCTTCGTGTCTTCGTGTCTTCGTGTCTTCGTGTCTTCGTGGCTTCGTGGCTTCGTGGCTTCGTGGCTTCGTGGCTTCGTGGCTTCGTGGCTTCGTGGCTTCGTGGCTTCGTGGCTTCGTGGCTTCGTGGCTAAATCATCCCCATTCCCATTTTCGCAGAGAAGCAGAGAGGAGGGGGAACATTAACCACAAAGACACGAAGACACAAAGGGGCGGAACGGAACTTATGATATTTACTTCTGATTCAGGAGACCAGTGCTGCGGCAAGGATCTATTTTAGGATTATGGCGGTTCAAGAAAAGCTGTTCGCAAGGCTCTGACAACCTCGACGAGGTTGTATAACCTAGCCCAGGGTTCCCCGAGCGAAGCGAGAGAACCCCGGGTAAAGGCGCGAAATCGAACGACCCCAACGCGGGTCGCATCCCTTTTCGACGCCGAGGGATACAACCCGCGTTGGGGTTGATCTGAAACTGCCGCTTACCCATGGTTCTCTCGCTTCGCTCGGGGAACCCTGGGCTAGGTTATAGAACCTCTTCGAGGTTCTCGGACATTCCCGGTCCATGCACGACTAATCCCAATATAGATCTTTGCCAACGCACTAGAGGCTGTCGACATTTCGGCGGTCTGCGGTTCCTCCTGGCGATCTTTCCGACCCTGGCGTTCACCGCTGGAGCCGCTTTAGCTCCCCACGTGAGGCGTGCCGCCGTGGGTTTTGCCGTTGGTGCCGGGCCCTGGGGCGGTGGGTTGCAGGCCTCGGCTGCCGGGGCTGGCGGGGGCGCCGTTGCCGTCGGGGGGCGTGGTGTCGGCGAGGATGTTGGAGAGGTCGACGTCCTCGATGAGGGGCTCGTCGTCGGGGTCGCGCAGGAGGGGGTCGCGTTTGTAGCGGGGACTCTTTTTGCGCAGGAGGCTGTAGGTGAGGGGGACGATGAAGAGGGTGCTTAGCGTCGCGAGGATGAGGCCGCCGATGACGGCGCGGGCCAGGGGGGCGTTCTGCTCGCCGCCCTCGCCGATGCCGAAGGACATGGGGAGCATGCCGATGATCATGGCCAGGGCCGTCATGCACACAGGGCGCAGGCGGATGTAGCCGCTGCTGAGGGCGGCGGTGAGCGCGTCCTTGCCGGCCCAGCGTTGCTCGTTGGCAAAGCTGACGACCAGGATGGAGTTGGCGGTGGCCACGCCTACGGCCATAATGGCGCCCATCATGGCCGGTACGGAGATGGTGGTGCTGGTGACAAAGAGCATCCACACAATGCCGCACAGGGCGCCGGGCAGGGCGGTGATGATAATCAGCGGATCCATCCAGCTTTGAAAGTTAACCACGAGAAGGAGATACACCAGCACCATGGCGCCGATCAGCCCGTAGGCCAGCCCGGTAAAGGCGCTCTTCATGCTGTCCACCTGGCCGCGCATGCGGATTTGGGTGCCGCGCGGGATGAGTTTCTTCGCTTCGTCCTTCTCGCCTTTGCTTTGCAGCTCGTACTTGTCGATGATTTTCTGGATCTCCCCGGCCACGCCGCCCAGGTCGCGGCCTTCCACGTTGGCGTAGATGTTATACACGGGCTGCACGGTAAGGTGGCTGACGACGGCGGGTGTGGTATCGCGCTTGAAGGTGGCCAGGTTGCCGAGCAGCTGCTGCCTGTTCATGTCGCCCACGGGCAGGTTGCGCAGCACGTCCATGCTGTTGATCTCCGGCTGGGGCGTTTGGACGGAAACGCGGTATTGCACGCCCTGCGGGCTGATCCAGAAGCTGTTTTCCGTCTGCGAGGTGCCGCTGAGCGCCACCAGAACGTCGCCGGCCACGTCGCGCTGCGTAAGGTTGACGCCGGCGGCGCGTACGCGGTCCACGTCGATGTCAATCTGCGGGGCGTCCACCACCTGGTGCACGTGCACGTCCACCGCGCCGGGGATCTTCGCGATTTCGGCCTCCAGCTTTTTGGTGAGGTCCCAGTTCCTGGGGCTGCGGCCCACCACCGTAACGTCGATGGGAGAGGGCAGGCCGAAATTCAGCGTCTGGCCCACGATGTCCGAGGGTTGCGTAAAGAAGACGCAGTCCGGAAACTTCTCGCGCAGGCGCTTGCGCACGGTTTGCACGTAGGCCCAGGTATCGCCGTGGTGCTCCTTCAGGGAGATGAGCATTTCGCCGTCGGCCGGGCCGATCGTCGCGGAGTCGCTGAGCGCCAGGTTGATGCCGCCCAGGGGCAGGCCGATGTTGTCGATGATGAGGTTGATTTCGTCCGCGGGGATGACCTCGCGGATCACCTCGGCCACCTGGCTAAAGATCTTTTCCGTCTCCTCCAGCCGCGTGCCGGAGGGTGCGCGCACGTGCAGGCGAAATTGCCCGGCATCCACGCGGGGAAAGAAATCCTGCCCCAGCTGCGGGATGACCATGACAAGGGAGCCCGCGATGATGGCCATTGCGGCGCCCAGCACAAACATGCGGTGGCGCAGGCACCAGGCCAGGGCGCCCACATAGCGGCGGCGGCCGCCCTCAAACGCCTGATTAAAGCGCCAGTGGATCCACGCAAAGTAACCGCGCGGCGCCGGGCTGGAGCCCGTGTCGTCGTGGTGCATCATCTCCTCGCGGCCGTGGTAAAAGTAGTAGACCATCGTCGGCACCACCGTCCGCGAGAGGAAATAGGAGGCCATCACCGCAAAGATGACCGCCGTGGCCATCGGCGCAAAGAGGAAGTAGGCCACGCCGCCGAGGAAGAAGATGGGCACAAAGACAATGCAGATGCACAGCGTGGCCACAAACGCCGGCCCGGCCACCTGGTGCGCGCCCTCCAGAATAGCCTGCACCAGCGTTTTGCCCATGGCCATATTGCGGTGGATGTTCTCGATCTCCACCGTCGTGTCGTCCACCAGAATGCCCACCGCCAGGGCCAGGCCGCCGAGTGTCATGATGTTAAGCGTGTGGCCCAGCGCGATGAGGCCGATGAGCGCCACGGATATGCTAAGCGGAATGGACGCGGCGACAACCAGGGTGCTGCGCCAGCTTCCGAGAAAGAGCAGGATCATCAGCGCGGTAAGGCCCGCGGCGATCAGCGCCTCGTGCTCCACGCCGGCCAGTGCCGCGCGGACGAAGATCGACTGATCGAACAGCGGCGTAATCTCCAGCGCCTCCGGCACGCCGGCGCGGATTTGCGGCAGGCGCTTCATCACGCGATCCACAACGTCCAGCGTGCTGGCGTTGCCGTTTTTGAGCACGCTTAGCATGGACGACTTGCGGCCGTTAACGCGCACGATGTTGGTTTGCGGCGAGTTACCGTCGCGCACCTGCGCCACGTCGCGGATAAAGATGACGGTGCCGTCGGCGGCGCGGATGGGCATGTCGCCAATCTGTTCCACAATGTCGACGCTGCTGTTCATCTGCACGTTGTACTCACGCTCGCCGATCTTGGCCGTGCCGCTGGGCAGAATGAGGTTCTGCGCGCTGATGGCGCCCGAGACGTCGCTGGGCGAGACGCCGTAGACGCGGCATGCCTCCAGATCGAGGTCGATTTGAATGGCGCGCGACTTGCCGCCGTAAGGCAGCGGCACCTGCGCGCCCTCCGTGGCGGCGAGCGGGGTGCGGACAAAATTCTGCGCGTTGTCAAAAAGCTCGCTCTCCGACATCGTCTGGCTGCCCAGCGCCATTTGCAGGATGGGCACGTTGGAGGCCGAGTAGCGCAGGATAAGCGGCGGCTGCGTGCCGGGCGGCATGGTACGCAGCAACGTCTGGTTAATGGCGGTAACCTGGGCGACGGCCGCCTCGATACGGGCCGATGGATAGAAGTAGACGCGCACCACGGCAATGCCGTTGAAGATCTGCGTCTCCATGCGCTCAAAGTCGTTGACCGTCGTGGTCATCGCGCGCTCGGAGACGGTAACGATGCGGCTTTCGATCTCCTTGGGCGAGAGGCCGCCGTAGCTCCAGATGACCGAGACGACCGGGATATCAATGGGCGGGAAGATATCCTTGGGCATGCGGATAAAGCTGAGCGTGCCCATCATCAGCAGCGCAATGGCCATGACCGTAAACGTGTACGGCATACGCAGGGCCAGGCGGACGATCCACATAAGCTGCTATCGTCTCACGATTCCCCCCAGGCAGCAAGCGGAGCATTGTCGCAAGGTGTCGCAGGATTGATGCAAACGGGATGGGGAGAGTTCACGCCCAGTGAGGGCGTGCCATAGCGGCACGTGACCGCCTTTCCCGTGAGGGGAGATACGTTGCGTTTCACAGAATCTACATTTTCCGCTCGCCTTATACAACCAAACTTCTTTATCCTATTCACATACCTGTCTTTTGAAGGTTGTTAACTCCCCCCTACTACACCTGCGGCTGCCGTTATGTCAATGAATGCAGACCCCCTGCCTGAGGTCGGTGCTTCCGTGGGACCGGGAGATGCGGTCGTTCATGCCGACGCAGAGGACATTCTGGCGGCCACGCGTCAGGAGTTGTATGATCTGCGCGCTGCGCTTAACGAGCACGCCATCGTCGCCATTACGGACAACCGCGGGCGGATCACCTTTGCCAACGACAAGTTTTGCACCATCTCGCAGTACTCGCGGGAGGAGCTTATCGGGAAAGATCATCGGATCATCAATTCCGGCCATCATAGCAAAGAGTTCTTTCGCGACTTGTGGACGACGATATCCCAGGGTCACGTCTGGAAGGGGGAGATCCTGAATCGCGGCAAGCACGGCAAACTTTACTGGGTGGATACCACCATTGTCCCTTTTCTGGATTCCCAGGGTAAGCCTTACCAGTATTACGCCATTCGCGCCGACATTACGGAGCGCAAGATGGCGGAAGAGCGGCTCCTCGCCTCGCACAAGGAGGTCAATGATCTGCGCGATGCGCTGGATCAGCATGCCATCGTGGCCATTACCGATCCCCGGGGGCGGATCACTTTCGTCAACGACAAGTTCTGCTCCATCTCCAAGTATTCGCGCGAGGAATTGCTGGGGCAGGATCACCGCATCATCAATTCCGGCTACCATCCGCGGGAGTTTTTCAACGATTTGTGGCGAACCCTGGTCCACGGCAAAGTCTGGCATGGCGAGATCAAGAACCGGGCCAAGGATGGCACCTATTACTGGGTGGATACCACGATCGTCCCCTTTCTGGACGCGCAGGGCAGGCCGACCCAGTATGTGGCGATCCGCGCGGATATTACCAAAAGCAAGGAAGTGGAAAATGCGTTAAGGGAAAGTGAATCGCGCTTCCGCACGATGGCCGATTCGATTCCACAACTTGCGTGGATGGCCGAAGCGGATGGCTACATTGTCTGGTACAACGAGCGCTGGTATCAGTACACAGGAACGACTCCGCAGGAGATGGAAGGCTGGGGCTGGGAAAGCGTTCATCGTCCCGACACGCTCCCCGCTGTTAAGGAGCGGTGGAAGGCGGCTCTTGAGGAGGGAGAGCTATTTGTGATGGAGTTTCCTTTACGCCGCCATGATGGCAGGTTCTTTCCTTTCCTTACCCGCGTGCAGCCCATGAAGGATGCGGAGGGCCGCATTGTGCGCTGGTTTGGTACCAATACGGATATCACCGACATCAAGCAGGCGGAGGAGCGTCTGGAGCAGCGGGTGGCCCAGCGCACTCAGGAGCTGGAGATGGCCAACAAGGAGCTGGAGGCGTTCTCGTACTCGGTCTCCCACGATCTTCGGTCACCCCTTCGCGCCATTGACGGCTTTAGCCAGGCCATACTGGAGGATTGCGCCAAACTGATCCCCGCTGAAAGCATGGAGGACCTGCTGACCGTAAGGCAGGCGGCCCAGAAAATGGGCGTGCTGATTGACGATCTGCTGAAGTTCTCTCGCCTTAGCCGCACCCCGTTAAACAAAGGAACGGTGGATATGGAAAAGATGGTGCGCGGCGTTCTGGCCGACCTGAAGAGGGATCACGAGTGCCGCGTGATTGACATTATCGTGGATGAGCTGCCCCCTTGCTCGGGCGATTCCGCGCTGTTGCATCAGGTGTGGATTAATCTGATCTCCAACGCCATCAAGTACACAAAAAAGGCGGCGGCCGCCCGCGTCCAGATCGGATTCCGCCCGACACCTAAAGGGGATGCCTACTTTGTCCAGGATAATGGCGCCGGGTTTAACATGGATTATGCGGACAAGCTCTTTGGCGTATTCCAGCGTCTGCACCGCCAGGAGGAGTACGACGGCACGGGTGTAGGGCTGGCGATCGTACAGCGGATCATCCACAGGCATGGGGGCATGGTGTGGGCGGAGTCGGAGGTCAATCGCGGTGCCACTTTCTTTTTTACCCTCGGAATTTAATTAAGGATACGCATGGATGCCGTCGAAATACTACTCGTGGAAGACAATCCCCAGGATCTTCGTCTCGCCCTGCGCGCTTTTAAAAAAGCCGGCTTGACCAATGCCATCCATGTAACCAGGGACGGAGAGGAAGCGCTCAACTTCATCTTTGCCCAGGGCGAATACGCGGGGCGGCAAAATTGCGTCTCCCCCAAAGTCATCCTGCTCGACCTTAAACTGCCCAAAATCGACGGACTTGAAGTCCTTCGCCGCGTCAAAACCAACAGTGCCACACAGGCCATACCGGTGGTCATTCTCACCTCATCCAAAGAGCAGATCGACCTGGTGGAGAGTTACCGGCTGGGCGTGAACAGCTATATCGTCAAGCCTGTCAATTTCGAAAGTTTCGCCTCCGCCATCTCTCAGATCGGGATGTACTGGCTGCTTCTGAATCAACCGCTGCAACCGGACACCTAACATGGCAACGCCCCTCCAGGTCCTGCTGCTGGAAGACCAGCCCGCCGACGCAGCGCTGATCCTTAAGGAACTGCGCCGGGCCGGGTATGACCCCGTGTGGGAGCGGGTTGACTCCGAAGAAGCCTACGCCGCAATGCTGGACCGAAGCTGGGATGTCATCCTCTCCGACTTCTACATGCCGCAGTTTAACGGCCTGCGCGCTCTGGAGATAATGCACGCCCGGAACCAGGAAATCCCCTTCATCATCATTTCCGGAACGATAGGCGAGGACGCGGCAGTCTCCGCCATCAGGCATGGCGCCGCCGACTATCTCCTGAAGGATCGTCTGGCACGCCTGGGCTCGGCCGTCCGGCATGCCATGGATCAGAGCCGCCATCAGCTGGAAAAAGTAGCCGCGGACAAGGCACTGCGTGAAAGTGAAGAGCGCTTTCGGCAGCTTGCGGAGCACATCGGCGAGGTCTTCTGGCTTCTCGATCTTGAGAGCAACCGGACTCTTTACATTAGCCCCGCCTACGAATCGATATGGGGCCGCCCGCGACCGGAGGCTGGCCTGGACAGAAGCGAATGGCTCACGACCATACATCCGGACGATCGCGAACGCGTCAGCCGGATCGCGCTGAACGAAGGGGGCAACTTCGACACGGAGTTCCGCATTGTCCGCCCCGACAACACCGTGCGCTGGATCCACGACCGCGCGTTTGCCGTGCACGGGGACACCAAGGACGTCCGCCGCATTGCCGGCGTTGCAAGGGACATCACGGAGCGCAAGGCGGCCGAAGAGTCCCTGCTGTTGCTGAGCTCCGCCCTGGAGCAGTCGCGTGAGGCGATGGTGATTACGGACGCGGATCTCAACAGCCCGGGGCCCCGGATCGTTTACGTAAACGCCGGCTTTACCAAGATGACCGGTTACGAGGCAAGCGAGGTAATAGGGAAATCGCCCCGCATTCTCCAGGGCCCGCACACGGATCGCAACGTATTAAAGCGCCTCAAAAGCCAGCTGGAAGAGGGAGGCGTCTTCTTTGGCGAGACCGTAAACTACCGCAAGGATGGCACGCCGTTTTACCTGGAGTGGCGAGTGGCGCCGGTTCGCGATGCCTCGGGCGTGACGACCCACTATGTCGCCGTTCAACGCGACGTAACGGAACGCAAAAACGCCGAGCAGGAGCTACTGTGGAAAACGGCTTTTCTGGAAGCACAGGTCAACTCATCGAGCGACGGCGTCCTCGTCATCGACGAGAATGGCAAGCCGATCCTTCAGAATCAGAAAGTAAACGAAGTCTGGAAATTCCCGCAAACGATCGAGGGCGTGCAAGACGACAGCGCGGCCACGCGGTGGGCGTCCCAACAGACAACCAATCCAGAGGGCTTCCTGAGCCGGGTGACCTATCTCTATTCGCACCCGGACATCAGCGCCCACGATGAAATTGAGCTGCTCGACGGCCGCACCATCGACCGGTACTCTGCCCCCGTCCGCGGCAATGACGGCACCTACTACGGCCGCATCTGGACGTTCCGCGACATCACCCGCCGCAAACTGGATGAGCAAAAGCTGAAGGAGCAGGCCGCCCTTATTGACGAAGCCCGCGATGCCATCCTGGTCCGCACCCTTGATCACCGCATCCTGTTCTGGAGCAAAGGCGCCGAGCGGCTCTACGGCTGGAGCTCCGCGGAAGCTGTCGGCAAGCATGTGAACGAGCTCCTCTACCGCAAACAGGTCGCCTTTCTGGAGGCCACACAAATCACCATTGAGAAGGGAGAGTGGTATGGAGAACTTCAGCAGCACACCAAAACCGGCGCCCTGCTGACGGTGGAAAGCCGCTGGACACTTTTGCGCGACGACACGGGTAAACCCAAGTCCGTGCTCGCCATCAATACCGACGTTACCGAGCGCAAAAAGGTGGAGTTGCAGTTTTTGCGCGCCCAGCGGCTGGAGAGCATCGGCACGCTGGCAGGCGGTATCGCGCACGATCTCAACAACGTGCTCGCCCCCATCCTGATGGGGGCCACCCTGCTCAAGATCCAAAGCGACAACAAAACGTCCGCGGATGTCCTGAACCTCATCGAGAGCAGCGTTCGCCGCGGAGCCGAGCTGGTCAAGCAGGTGCTCTCCTTCGCCCGCGGCGTGGAGGGGGCGCGGGTGGCAGTCCACATCGGCGATGTTATCAACGAGGTGGCCGGGATCATCCGCAGCACCTTTCCCAAGCATATCAATTTTACCTCAAGCGTAAGCGATGATATCTGGATCATCGAGAGCGATCCTACCCAGATCCACCAGGTGTTTCTGAACCTGTGCGTTAACGCCCGCGATGCCATGCCCAACGGCGGCGCCCTGTCCGTTACTGCGGATAACGTCACCATCGACGCACAATATGCCGCGCAGCAGCCCACTATTTCAGAGGGGCACTACGTCCGCATCCGTATCTCGGACACAGGTACCGGCATTGCCAAAGACCATCTGGACAAGATCTTTGAGCCGTTCTTCACCACTAAGGAGATCGGCAAAGGCACCGGGCTGGGACTCTCCACCACGCTGGGCATTATACGCAGCAATGGTGGAATGATAACCGTAGAGAGCGAGGTGGGCAAGGGCACCACGTTTATCCTGTATATGCCCACTCCTGCCGAAAACAGAATCAACGACGCAAGTCTCAGCTCGCACAGCGAAGATCTGTATGGAAACGGCGAATGCGTACTGCTTGTCGATGACGAAAGGCCCATCCTCGACATCACCAAACATACACTGCAGTCTTTTGGCTATCACGTACTTACGGCGGAAAACGGTGCCCAGGCCCTAGCCCTGTTTGCACAACGCCGCCGCGAGATAGACGTTGTGGTTATGGACATGATGATGCCCGTTTTACCAGGGCCGGCCGCCATTACCGCCATGCGACACATGGATCCTCACGTTAAAATAATCGCCGCAAGCGGAATCAAAGATAAAGAGAACGGGTTCACGGCCTCGTTGGATAATGTAGAACATTTTCTCAATAAGCCCTACTCCGCCCATACGCTGCTTACCGCCATAAAGAAATGCATCCTTCGAACTCAACCTGAGTGGAAAAGCCTGGGCGGCACAGGCAGCATGCATGTAGATTCCCTGATAAAGAATCAATACCCACAGGGAATGATGTAGGCGTTACCCTACGGCATAATAATCCGCGGCCGCGTCTGGGGCGGAGGAACCGACTTCCGGCACTGGCTTGTCACTTGCGCTTTGGAGCGCGTACTGCCAGCGAGCTTTCGAATTGACCGGGAGCCTTGGACAGGTGACGCGCGGACTTCCGTAGCTTTGCCACTCCCACTCCGCTTCCTGCTACGTAGCGAACATGGAACGTGCGTCCACCGCTCGCTTTCCCTCTTTTTGGGGAATGGTAAGGATCGCCTGTCGAAACCGGAGGCATGGGATAACCATCCTCTTTCATCGATTCGAGATGATCATGCAATGCCGATTCAAAAATTCGAAGGACCTCTTCTCTCGAATCTCCATGGACTCTGCAGCCTGGGATGTCGGGGGAAAAAGCCAGCCACGCCTCGTCAACGTCACTCCAGTATATGGTTACACTGTATCGATTCATTTACTATCCTTCGTTATAGTACCGTCCAGTGTAAGTGCATCTCGCACATCTTCCACAAGGTACGGCTTTACAATGCCGTTGCATGCGACAAGCGTCAACCTATTGGATTGCCCGGATTTCTTGAAAGTGCAATGGCTTCCCTTACTTCTCGACAGCTCCCATTCGCAATGGCTAAGTAACGTGCAAATCTCCTTATACGTCCAGGATTTATCCTGCCGCCGGTCTTTTATTCTCGCGATCAGCTTTTCCCTCTTGCTGGCCAGGGCGCTGAGTTCGATTTCGGCGATGTTGAGCCAGCTGCCGTGTTTGGGGGTGTAGTGGATGTCGAGGCGGGAGGCCAGGCGGTGGGCCTCCTGCGGTGGGAAGGCTTCGTAGAGGGAGCCGATGGTGTGGGTGTTGAGGTTGTCGCACACCAGACGTACTTTTTCGGCGTGCGGGTAGCGCTCCTCCAGCATGGCGCGGATGAAGTGGGTGCACGTACTCGTGGTCGACGATGGCGGGGTGACCCGGCACGGGCGGCAGAGGCGGATGTACTTCGCCCACAAGTTGTTTGCTCGACTCGTCCATACAGACCACGGGGTACGCTGGGTCATAAGGCAAATGGTAGACGTCGAGCACCTCCTCCATGCCGGCCGCGAAAGCCGCGCTGTGTTTGGGCGGAATCTTCCAGTACTTGCTCAGGTGAGGCTGCACTTCGTTTTTTTGAGAGAGCGCTGCACGGTCATGGGCGATACCGACGGGGCGATCTGCAGCTCCACCACCTTGTCGGCCAGCAACTGCATCGTCCACCGCGCAAAGCCGGGCGGCACCGGCGAGCACGCCAAAGCGGTCAGGCGCGCATCAAACGCACCATCAAAGATCAGCCGCGGCGGTCTTGCCGGAGCCTTGCGCTCCAGCGCGTCCTCCAGCCCACCCTCGACAAACCGCTCCTTGAGATGCTCGATCGTGCGCGAACTCACCCCCAGCGCCTCCGCGACATCCGCCACCTTCCATTCCTTTCCCTCACGCGCATCGGTGTCATGCCTCATGTTTAACCCATTCCTCTCATTTATTATACGAAAATGTAACTGATATAGGGTATAGAGCATGTGCAATTCGCGTATAGACGCATTCTCGCCCGAATCGCACGCCAGGCTCTCTCCATTCCCTCTGTGCATTCCGTGGCTTCGCTGGTTCATTTCAGTTCGAATGGGAGCGAATCAGCCACGGAAAACACGGGGATGTATGCCTCCTTCTGCGCGTAAGGAGTGTACCAGCCATGCGGGGTCGTGTCTTCTCGCTCAGCAGCCTTCGCCGGGCTCGGATTCCACCGCGCCGAGTTTTTTCAGGGTGGCGATGATCTTGTCAAAGCGCTCGGTCATCGCTTTGCTCTCGGCGTCGTCGCGTTCGCCGTAGCTGTCGCGGGCCATCATGGCGGAGGTGAGGGCGGAGTTCTTGCCAAAATCCAGGATGTTGTACTTGCCGCCGCGGCTGAGGAGGATGTTGAAGCAGGAGAGGCGGGCCTCGCAGGCGGCGATGAAGATGGGGGTTTCACCCGTGTAGGAGTTGCGCATGTTGACGTTGGCCTTGTTGTCCAGCAGCAGCGTCACCATCTCGTCGGAGTCGGCGCGGATGGCCCACATCAGCGGAGTGCAGCCGTTTTCGTCGCGCTGCTCGATGTAGACACCGGCGCGGATGAGGAGGCGGGCGATCTCCGCGTTTTTGATGCGCACGGCATAGTGCAGCGCGTTCTCCTGCCAGTCCGTCTTCGCGTTCAACGTGCGGGCCTTTGCGGAGGCGGCGAGAAGTTCCTTCACCCGGGCGGCGTCCTGCTTCAGCACGGCAATCAGCAGCGGCGTAACGCCCTGCGATTTGGCGCCGGCGGCGATAAGCGCCTCCACCATGGCGCCATCGTTACGCTCCAGTGCGTGCATCAGCGGGGTGCGGCCTTCGTGGAACGCGTTGATGTCCGCGCCGTCACGGATCGCCTGCTTCGCCTGGGCCATGTCGCCCTTCGTGGCCGCGGTGCGCAGCGCGTCGTCCGCCGGCGCGGCAAGCGCGTCGGTGGTGGCGGCGGTAAGGAGGCAGCAGGCGATGCCGGTGAGAAGGAGATGTTTCATGGACGTAATGTGTAGTAGCCAATATACGGGCCGTCACTCCGCCCTTGCAATCTCGCCTGCCGCCCTCAGGCGCGGGGGTGGAGAGGCGGCGGGCGGGTTGTGGGGCAACGCTGGGTTGCACCTTGCGCGCGGTGGGGGGCGGTCGGCATAAGCTAGCTTTATAGCGATGGCGATGCACAATTGGCGCAACTTATGGCTTCCGTGGCGGTTGGTTCATCCTGTAACACCCGGGAGATTGTGCATGCATTCGCGGCCAATCGTTCTATTCTGGGGTGGCCGCATCCTTTTCGGGTGCGTGCTGATACACTCTTTTACAATCTTTTGCTTCAGTGCATTTACTTTTCACGGGTAATGTAGTGATGGCTGTCCCGAGACAGGTGCGGGCGGCCATTCTGCAGGAAGCCGCGGTGCTTCTCGGCCAGAGTCCAGCGCCCCGCCTTCTGTAAACCCCTTTCGACATGACACGACCTCCCCACAGCAGCAGTGCATCGTCGGAGGCCCCGGCCTCCGCGCAGCGGCTTTCTCCGGACGCCTCCTCTGCGGTGCCGACGGCGGCCGCGTCGCAACCGCAGCAGCAGCAGCCCGCCCCGGCCTCTGCCCCCAGGCATGGCAAGAGCGCGCCGCAGCCTTCGGAGCTTCAGCGCGAGCTGGACGCGCACCAGAGCTCCGGCGGCGGCTGGTGGCAGTGGGTGTTGGTGCTGGTCATGCTCGGCGCTGCGGCCTACTATCTGTGGGGCGGGGGCTCGCACAGCGGCAGCCATGGGGAGGAGGCGACGCATCAGCGTGGCAGCGGCCGTGGCGGGCCGGGCGGCGGAAGGCGCGGGCCGCAGATCATCCCCGTGGTGGTGGAGCAGGTGCGCGCGGGCGATATCGACAACGCCGTCTCGTGTATCGCCAGCGTTACGCCGATCAATACCGTTACCCTGAGAAGCCGCGTGGATGGCGAGCTGACGGATGTGCTGTACCAGGAAGGCCAGATGGTGAACAAGGGCGACCTGCTGGTAAAGATCGACTCCCGCCCCTACGAGGTGGCGCTGGCCCAGGCCGAAGGCCAGCTGATGCGCGACCAGGCGCTGCTGAAGAACGCGAAGCTGGACCTGGAGCGCTACCAGGGGCTGTACAAGAAGGATGCCATTCCGCAGCAAACCCTTACGGCGCAGGAATCCACCGTAGCGCAGTACGAGGGCATTGTGCGCACGGACCAGGCGGTGGTGGACAACGCCAAGCTTAACCTGACGTATTGCAACATCACCGCCCCCATCTCCGGCCGGGCCGGCCTGCGGCTGGTGGACCAGGGCAACATGGTGCGCGCGGGCGACGCAAACGGCCTGGTCGTCATTACCCAGCTGCAGCCTATCACCCTCGTTTTTCACGTGCCGCTGGATATGGTGCAAACCGTGCTGGCCCGCGTGCATGCGGGGCAAACGCTCCGCGTGGAGGCGTGGGACTCCAACCTGACGACAAAGCTGGCCGATGGCACGCTGCTGACGGTGGACAACGCGGTAAACGCCACCAGCGGCACGCTGCAAAGCAAGGCGCTGTACGCGAACAAGGACCTGGCGTTGTATCCCAACCAGCCGGTCAACGCCAACCTCATTATCGAGACAAAGCGCAACGTCACGCTGGTAGCGCCCGCGGCCATCCAGCGCGGGGCGGCCTCGCCGTATGTGTTTGTGCTTAAGCCGGATAACACGGTGGAGCTGCGCGAGATCCAGACGGGCATCGCCACCGCGATGACCGTGGAAGTCCTGAGAGGGCTGAAGCCGGGCGAGACGGTGGTGACGGCGGGCGTCGACAAGCTACAGGACGGCACGAAGGTGACGCTGGGCGATCCGCAGGCGGTAGACAACGCGGGCGCCGAGCCCGGCAACGCGCGCAGCGGCGGCGACGGAGCACCCACACCGGCACGCGGCGAGGGCAGGCGCCAGGGACAGGGGCAAGGCCAGGGCCGCCGCAACCGCCCGGCGGGTGAGGGCGCGACGAACGCGCCGGCTCCCACGGGCGAATCGCCGAATACTCCACCGCCGGCGGCCACCCGTCCGCTCACCCCGGCCCCGTAACGCCCTGGCGATGAACATCTCCGAAACGTTCATCCTGCGCCCGGTCGCGACGTCGCTGTTCATGGCGGCGATCCTGATCTCCGGCATCGTGGGCTTTTTCCAGCTGCCTGTCTCGGCGTTGCCGGAGGTGGATTACCCCACCATGCAGGTCATCACCTTTTACCCGGGCGCCAGCCCGGAGGTGATGGCGTCGTCCGTTACCGCGCCGCTAGAGCGCCAGTTTGGGCAGGTGCCCGGCCTCTCGCAGATGACGAGCACGAGCTCGGACGGCAGTTCGGTTATCACGCTGCAGTTCAACTTGTCGCTGAACATTGATGTGGCGGCGCAGCAGATCCAGCAGTCGATCAACGCGGCGGGCACGTTTTTGCCGCGCGATTTGCCCAACCCGCCCATCTACAGCAAAAGCAACCCGGCCGACGCGCCGATCATGACGCTTGCGCTGACCTCCAAGACGTTGCCGCTGAGGGAGATCCAGGATCTTGCCGACAGCCGCATGGCGCAGAAGATTTCCCAACTCTCCGGCGTGGGCCTGGTCAGCATCAGCGGCGGGCAGAAGCCGGCCGTGCGCATCCAGGTCAACCCCACCGTGCTGAGCAATTTTGGGCTGAGCATGGAGGATATCCGCACGGTTATCGGCGGCGCCAACGTCAACCAGGCCAAGGGCACGTTCGACGGGCCCAAGCAGACGTATCAGATCGGATCCAACGACCAGCTATTCTCGCCGAAGGAGTACGCAGAGCTGATCATCGCCTACCGCACCAACGCGCCGGTGCGGCTCTCCGATGTGGCTACGGTTAAGGAGGATGTGGAGAATACGCGGCAGGCGGCGTGGATGAACACGGAGCCGGCGGTTATCGTCAACATCCAGCGGCAGCCGGGCGCCAACATTATCTCGGTGGTGGATAGCATCCACGCCATGCTGCCGCGCCTGCGGGCCAGCATGCCCTCGGCGGTGGAGATACACGTGCTGACGGACCGCACGGAAACCATTCGCGCCTCGGTGCATTCCGTTCAACACGAGCTGGTTCTGACGATGGTGCTGGTCGTTATCGTCATGTACCTGTTCCTGCGCAACATGGCGGCCACCATCATCCCCAGTGTGGCGGTGCCGCTCAGCATTGTGGGCAGCTTTGGCGTGATGTACATGCTGGGCTACAGCCTCAACAATCTCTCGCTGATGGCGCTGACCATCTCCACCGGCTTTGTGGTGGACGACGCGATTGTGATGATCGAGAACATCGTGCGCTATCTGGAGGAGGGCTACGACCCGCTGGAGGCGGCGCTCAAGGGCTCGGCGCAGATCGGCTTTACGATCCTGTCGCTCACCATTTCGCTCATCGCGGTGCTCATCCCGCTGCTGTTTATGGGCGATATCGTGGGGCGCCTGTTCCGCGAGTTTGCAGTAACACTCAGCGTCACCATTCTCATCTCCGGCGTCGTCTCGCTGACGCTGACGCCAATGATGTGCGCGGTGATGCTCAAGCACGTGAAGCCGGGCGAGCAGGGGTGGTTCTACGACGTGACGGAGAAGATGTTTGACGCGATCAACAACTTCTACGCGTGGACACTGCGCATTGTCCTGCGCTTTCAGACGCTGACCCTGCTGGTGGCCGCCGCCACGCTGGGCGCCACGGTATGGCTGTTCATGATCGTGCCGAAGGGCTTCTTTCCCGTGCAGGATACGGGCATTATCCAGGGCGTTACCGAGGCCGGGCAGTCGATCTCCTTCCCCGCAATGGCCGAGCGGCAGCAGGCGCTGGCGGCGGTGATTTTGCAGAACCCGAACGTGAAGAGCCTCTCGAGCTTTATCGGCATCGATGGAACCAACACCACGCTCAACAGCGGCCGCATCCTCATCAACCTCAAGCCGCGCGATCAACGCAAGCTTACCGCTTCGGAGATTATCCGCGAGCTGCAGCCGGCCCTGGAGAAGGTGAACGGCATCACCCTGTTTCTGCAGCCCGTGCAGGATATCACGGTGGACGACCGCCTGAGCCGCACGCAGTACCAGTACTCCATGGAAAGCCCCAACGTGGGCGACCTTGCCACCTGGGCGCCGCGCGTGCTGGACAAATGGCGCACCCTGCCCGCTCTGATTGACGTGGCCAGCGACCAGCAGAACGGCGGCCGGCGCACCATGATAACGATCGACCGCGACATGGCCTCGCGCCTGGGCATAACCACGCAGCTGATCGACCAGACGCTATATAACGCGTTTGGCCAGAGGCAGATATCCACGATGTTTACCCAGCTTAACCAGTACCGCGTGGTGCTGGAGGTAAAGCCGGAGTTCCAGCGCACGCCGGAGTCGCTCAACCACGTTTTTTTGCCCAGCAGCAACGGCACGCAGGTGCCGCTAAGCGCCCTGGCCAAGTGGGAGACGGTGCCGGGGCCGCTCGTCATCTCGCACCAGGGGCAGTTTCCGGTGGTGACGCTCTCGTTTAACCTGGCGCCGGGGTACTCCCTGGGAGCGGCGGTGGAGCAGATTCAGGCGGCCAACGCGGAGATGGGCTTGCCGGCGAGCATCCAGGCGGGCTTCCTGGGCACGGCGCGGGCGTTCCAAAGCTCGCTCTCCAACCAGGCGCTGCTGATCGTCGCGGCGCTCGTCACCGTCTACATTGTGCTGGGCGTGCTGTACGAGAGCTACATCCACCCCGTCACGATCCTCTCCACGCTTCCGTCGGCGGGCATCGGCGCCATTGTGGCGCTGGAGCTGATGGATAAGGAGCTGGGGGTCATTGCTCTCATCGGCATCATCCTTCTCATCGGCATTGTGAAGAAGAATGCCATCATGATGATCGACTTTGCGCTGGAGGAGGAGCGGCAGAACGGCAAGCCGCCGCTGGATGCCATCTACCAGGCGTGCCTGCTGCGCTTCCGCCCCATTATGATGACCACCATGGCCGCGCTGCTGGGCGGCGTGCCCCTGGCCCTGGGCTCCGGCACCGGCAGCGAGCTGCGCCAGCCCCTGGGCATCACCATCGTCGGCGGCCTGATCTTCAGCCAGCTGCTGACCCTCTACACCACGCCCGTCATCTACCTCTGGTTCGACCGCCTGGGCCGCAGATTCTTCGGCATGGGCAGCGCCAGCAGCAGCTATGGCGAGCTGGAAGCCGCCAACCGCCGCCCCGGCCGCGGAAACGCCGGCCCCGACGACAACGACTTCGGCGGCGGGGACGGGGACGATGACGGCGATAACCCCACCCCGCCCTCCGGCCCCCGCCGCCGCCACGGGGAGCACACGCCTGCCGAGGAGCCCGCGCTGGCCCACCGCAGGGAAAGGCCGGCGCCGGGGTGAAAGATTCGTTTCGTTTATTTCGAATAAGAGGTTATACTGATTGCAGCCGGCCAGGTATCCATTCTCTACCGGAGTCCACCCATGACACCGCCCCCCCCAAGCACAGACATTTCCGCGGACGAACTTGCAGCGCTCAACACGCAGCTCGCGCGGTCGTCTCTGGCAAAGCTTTCCAAGATTGCGCCCAACCTCCCCAGAGTCGTGTCCCTGCACGTACAAAGCCCGCGATCCGAGGAACCCGAAGCTCTGTTCATCCCCCGCGAAGCATGCGAGCTATTGTGCGAAATCCTCCGCGCCATGGCGGAAGGTCGCAGCGTGCAGATCATCCCCCAGCAAGCCCGCCTTACCACCCAGGAGGCTGCCGATTACCTCGGCGTTTCCCGACCCTATGTTGTCAAGCTGCTGGAAGACGGGGAGATTCCCCACGAAATGGTGGGAACCCATCGGAGAATCAAGTACGAGGACCTGATTGCATACGATCGGGAGGACCGCAAACGGCGGAAAAAGGTTCGCGAGGAGGTTACCGCGCTTTCGGAGGACATGGGACTTTACGCGGATGATCAGGATTAGCCCCGCCCGATGAACCTGCCCCCCACAGTCGTACTGGACGCCTGCGTACTCTACTCTGCAAGGGTGCGGGATCTGCTGATGGAGTTAGGGGCCCTGGATCTGTTTTACCCCAGATGCACAGACATGATTCACGACGAATGGATCGGCAACCTGACCCAAAGCCGGCCGGAGCTTAAGGACAAGCTGGAGCGCACTCGACACATGATGAATCAAAGCACACGAGAATTTCTGGTGACGGGCTTCGAGCATCTGATTGACCAGGTTTCGCTTCCCGATGCCGATGACAGGCACGTCCTCGCCGCGGCAATCACGTGCAATGCCAGGATTATTGTGACGAACAACCTGAAGGATTTCCCCGCTGATGCCTTGCAACCGTTTGGTATCAGGGCTCTTAGCACGGATGCCTTCGTGCTCGAAATGATAGGCATGCACGCGGATCAGGTAGCAGGTGCCGTCAGCGAAATCGTGGCCCGGCTTCGAAATCCGCCCCAGACAGTCACGCAGTACCTTGACTCCCTCTCTCGCACACTTCCTCAATCCTCCCAGATTCTCCGCACTATCCTTACCTGACATCCGCCCCCCCTCCCACCCCGCCCCATGAATATCTCCGAGCCCTTTATCCGCAAGCCTGTCGCGACGACGTTGCTGACGTTGGCTATTGCGCTCTCGGGGATTCTCGCGTTCCAGCTTCTCCCCGTGGCGCCGTTGCCGCGGGTGGAGTATCCGACGATCCAGGTCTCGGCCAGCTTGCCGGGGGCCAGTCCGGAGATTATGGCGTCCTCCGTGGCAACGCCGCTGGAGCGGCAGTTTGGGCGCATTGCGGGGGTGACGGAGATGACCTCCGGCAGCCAGCTCGGCTCCTGCAACATTACGCTGCAGTTTGAGCTGACGCGCGATATTGATGCGGCGGCGCGCGATGTGCAGAGCGCGATCAATGCGGCCAGCGGGTTTCTGCCCGCCAGCCTGCCCAGCAACCCGCGTTATCGCAAAGTTAACCCGGGCGACGCGCCGATTCTGGTGCTGGCGCTTACCTCGGATTCCCTGGACCGCGGCGCCATGTACGACGCGGCGGCCACCATCCTGCAGCAAAAAATCAGCCAGGTGGACGGCGTGGGCCAGGTCAACATCGGCGGGTCCTCGCTGCCCGCGGTGCGGGTGGACCTCAACCCGACGCTAATGAGCAAGTACGGCATCAGCGGCGCCCAGGTGCGCACGGCCCTCTCCACAGCCAACGCCAACCTGCCCAAAGGCCAGCTCTCCGACGACAAGCATACGTGGGTTATCGCCGCAACGGACCAGCTGTTCAAGGCCGATGAGTACCGGCCGCTGCTCATCGCCTACCGCGACGGCGCGCCGGTGCGGCTCTCCGACATCGCCACGGTTACCGACAGCGTGGAGGATCTGCGTAACGCGGGCTACGCCAACGGCAAGCCGGCCGTGCTCCTGTTCATCTCGCGCGAGCCCGGGGCGAACATCATCGAGGTGGTGGACAAGGTGCACGAGCTCATCCCTTACCTGCGCGCCAGCATTCCCCAGGCCATTAACCTGGATGTGATGGTCGATCAGACCGTCACCATCCGCGCCTCCATCCACGACGTGGAGCTGACGCTGGTGCTCTCTGTCGCGCTGGTCATCCTGGTCGTCTACGCGTTTTTGGGCGATTTACGCGGCACGCTTATCCCGGCCGTCGCCGTGCCTATCTCGCTGCTGGGCACCTTTAGCGTGATGTATCTGCTGGATTACAGCCTGGATAATCTCTCCCTTATGGCCCTTACCATCTCCACCGGCTTTGTGGTGGACGACGCCATTGTGGTGGTGGAGAACATCTCCCGCTATGTGGAGAAGGGGATGCGCCCGTTTGACGCCGCCCTGCGCGGGGCGCGGGAGATCGGCTTTACGGTCATCTCCATCAGCATCTCGCTGGTGGCCGTGTTTATCCCGCTGCTGCTGATGGGCGGCATTATTGGCCGGTTGTTCCGCGAGTTCGCCGTCACGCTCTCCGTCGCCATCCTTGTCAGCATGGTTATCTCCCTCACCACCACGCCGATGATGTGCGCCATGCTGCTGCGCCCGCACCGGCACAAGCACAAGGATGCTCCCGACGACCGCGAGCTTACCGGCGAAGGCGGCAGCCACCCGATCCCCGACAGTGGCCTGGCCATTGTCGACTTCTTCTTCAGCCGCGCCATCCGCTTCTATAACTGGAGCCTGACTCGCGTGCTGCAGGCACCGCTCATCACGCTGACGGTGCTGGCCATTACCATCGCGCTTAACGTCCACCTCTTTCTCATTGTGCCGCGCGGCTTCTTTCCGCAGCAGGATACGGGGCGGCTCAACGGCGGCATCCGCGTGGATCAGTCCGCGTCGTTCGATTCCACCCGAGCGCGCCTCTCCAAGCTCGTCGCCATCCTTAACGAGGACCCGGCGATTGAAAACGTGGTGGCCTTTACCGGCCGCAGCGGCGGCACGCGCCTGTTCGCCTCCCTTAAGCCGCTTAGCGAGCGCAAGGTGACGGCGGACCAGATTATCCAACGCCTGCGCCAAAAGGTCATCATCCCCGGCGCGCAGCTCTTTCTTTCTGCCGCGCAGGATCTGCGCATCGGCGGCCGCCAGTCCAACTCCCAGTACCAGTACACCTTGCAAAGCGAGAACCTGAAGGAGCTGCAGGACTGGGCGCCCAAACTGCTGGCCAAGCTCCGCACCATTCCGCAGCTGGCGGACCTGGACAGCGACCAGGAAAACAAGGGCCTGGAGGTCATGGTGGAGTACGACCGCACCACCAGTTCGCGCCTGGGCATTAACGCGCAACTGCTGGACGAAACGCTCTACGACATCTACGGCCAGCGCCAAGTCAGCACCATTTACGCTCTGCTCAACCAGTACCGCGTCGTCATGGGCGGCGCTCCGCAGTTTCTGGAGGATCCCTCCACACTGCGGCACATCCACGTTACCACACCGGGCGGGGAGCAGGTGCCGCTGCATTCCATCAGCAAAAACAGCGTAACCACGGCGCCGCTTAGTGTGAATCACCAGGGCGTCTTCCCCGCCATTACGCTGAGCTTTAACCTGCGGCCCGGTCTGGCGCTGGGCGATGCCGTGGCGCTGGTGGAGCAGGCCGCGCTGGATATCCACATGCCGGGCTCCATCACCGGCACGTTTCAGGGCACCGCCAAGGCGTTTCAGGCCAGCCTGGACTCGCAGCCGCTGCTGATTTTGGCGGCCATCATTACCGTGTACCTGGTGCTGGGCATGCTTTATGAGAGCTACATCCACCCCATCACCATCCTCACCACCCTGCCCAGCGCGGGCGTGGGCGCCGTGCTAGCGCTGCTGATTACCGGCACGGAACTGAGCGTCATCGCCATGATCGGCATCATCCTGCTCATCGGCATTGTGAAGAAGAATGCCATCCTGATGATCGACTTTGCCCTGGAGGCCGAGCGCAAAGAGGGCAAAACGCCGCGCGAGGCCATACACGAAGCCTGCATGCTCCGCTTCCGCCCCATCCTGATGACCACCATGGCCGCGCTACTGGGCGCCCTGCCCCTGGCGCTGGGCACCGGCACCGGCTCGGAGCTCCGCTACCCCCTGGGCGTCACCATCATCGGCGGCCTCATCGTCAGCCAGATCCTCACCCTCTACACCACCCCCGTCGTCTACCTCTGCTTCGACAACATCCGCCTCTGGTGGCTGCGCCTGCGCGGCAAGCCCGACCCCTACGCCCTACGCCGCCGGGCGGAGCAACCCGCCTCCCCCGCGCCCCGTCAAGAAGTCGCCACCGCACGCCGGTAAGCGAATGGAACGGGGAGTTTTTAACCACGAAGCACACAAAGCACACGAAATTTCGGAGGGGATCGTCCGAAGTCGGATGACACGCCGGACTTTAGCCTTGCCTTCCCAAACTTGGAGTCTTCGTGCCTTGGTGGTTAAGCTCCCCCTTCGTTAAGCTCCTTGAAAAGCCGCAAACCACCAAGACACCAGGTTAACAGAGGAAGAGGCTGGCTATCGTCTGCCTTCCGCGCTTCCCCCTTTCGTCCCCTCCCCACTTTCGTGTGTTTCGTGGTCAAAAAACTCCCCGCTCCCGCTCCTTCCGCTACCCCATCTCGTCTTCCCTCTCCGGGTCCGACAGGTTCGTCGGCCAGCGGCGGTGGCGGCGCCAGAGTTTCTCCGACTGCTTGAGGGGGAGCAGGCTTGTCGTAAACACCGACAGGTTGCCCATGGTGCTGACGAGCGTGCTGAGCAGGCTGTTAAAGCCAAAGAAAAACGCGCCGGGAATGCACAAGATGTTGGGGATGATGAACATCGGGTACGCCTGCCGCAGGCGGCCGCGGTGCCCGGCGGCGATATCCCACAGCGCCGTCAGGCGGTCCGCCGTGGGTTGAAGCAGGATGATGTGCGCGGCGTCGCGCCCCAGCGTATCCGGCCCCGCGCTGGAGATGGACACCCACGCCTGCGCGGCGGCCTCCGGATTGCGCGCGCCATCGCCAATGTAAACAACGCGGCGCCCCTGCCCACGCAGCATCTCCAGCAAATTCGCCAGATCCCCGCCCTTGACGCCACCCAGGAACGCGTTGGCCCCCAACGCATTAGCCACGGCGCGCGCGCTTTCCTGCGAGCCCTCCGTAAAGATCGTCGCGTCGCGAATGCCCCGCTTCTTCAGCTCCGGCAACACGCTCTGCAGCAGCGGCTGCGCGCCGTACTTAAAGTGAATAACGCCGGCCACCACGTTCTCCACCGCCACGTAGACGGGGTCCGGAACCATAAAGCTCTCCGGCGTAACGGGTTCCGTCACGTCATCCTCACTGTGCCCGCCGTCCGCGTCCCTCTCCAGCACGTTGGCATCCGCATCCCCGTGCTCGGCGGCCAGGTCCACATGCTTGGGGCCGCTTCCCGGCGCGGGGCGCACCGCGGCGCCCGGCTCCGGCACGGCGATGCCTTCGGCCTGGAGGAACTCACGGCTGCCGACGCGGATGGTGCGCTGGCCGCTGGTAAACGTGGTGCCCGCGCTGATGCGGAAATCCTGCGCCGGGGCCACCCGCAAATTCTTCGCAACACACGCATTCTCAATGGCATGCGCCAGCGGCTCCTGCAGCGCAAACAGCGCTGCGGCGGCATAGCGCAGCACAATATCCTCACGCGGCGCCACATGCAGCACCACATGGCTCACCTCCAGCGCGCACGCGTCCAGCAGGGGCGAATCCTTCTCCAGCACCACCATGTCGGCCTTAAGCAGCCGCTCCAGCGCACCGCCGTCCTGCACCACCACGCCGTGCCGCACACTCTGCCGCAGCGACTGAATAAGACTGAGGCGCGAGGACATATGCACCCCGCTCACGTAATCCGGCCGCACCACCGCGTGGGCCATCACCACGCCGCCCACAGCAAAGCCGGCCGCGGAAGTGAGCAGGTTGGGCAGCGCCGCGTTGGCCGCCATCGCGCGCCCCGTCTCCTCGCTCAGAAGCATTTGCGACGCAGCATGATGCAGCATGCGATTGATGTGCGCCGTGGACGTGGCCCCATGCGCGCGCGCCATGCGAATCGTCACCTCGCCCCACAGCACGCGGCTGCCGGCAAACGCTTCGTCCGTGGTGCGCAGCTCGCGGATGCCCGTGTCGCCCGTAACCAGGCTTTCCTCCACACTGGCGTGCCCCGCAACCACCTCGCCATCAACGGGTACCACGCCGCCCATCGTCACCACAATGCGATCGCCGGGGCGCAGATCTTCCACCGCCACCTCCATCTGCACATTGCCCTCTTCCTTCCACACAAAGCGCGGGCGCTTGCGATAGCGCGCCCACAGCTGCTCCTGCGCCGCGCGCACCGTGCTGGCCGTAAGGCGCGGCCAGTACTTGATCCACCAGCCCATCAGCGCCGCCGCAAAGTAGGAGTTGGCGAGGAGCGAGTAGCCCATCATCACCGTGTACACGGTCGACGTATCTGCCTGCCCGCGAAGCAGTTGCTTCCACGCGTTGGTGGCCGTGTGCACGTTGGTGCCCAGCATAATGGCCGCCGCCGCCGGCGAAAGCGGCGGGTAAACAAACGTGGACACCGTAGCCACGCCCACAAACACATGCGCCAGCGCAAACTCGACATCGTGGCGCGGCGCGGGCCGGTCCTTGTCGCTGGTATGCAGCGCGCGCTCCAGCACCAGCAGCACCTGCTTGCGCGAAATACGGCGCTCCTTATAGCTCACCAGCACCGTCGAAGTCAGCGTGTTGATTTTGAAGCTGGTAATCCCCAGCGTCGAGTCCAGCTCCTCCCGCAACACCGGCGGCAAATGCCGGTACCGCCGCACCGCCGCGTGCCGCAACCGCAGCCGCCCCGGCGACTCATGCAAAATCTCCCACGTGCTGAGCGTGCGCCCGTGCCGAAACACGCTTACCGGCTGCGGCACCCCGTTCGCCGCCATGCACAAATGCAGGTGCGACGAATCCGCCGGCGCCCCGGACCCCGACGTATTTTGCAGCAACTTGCCCAGCCGCTGCAGCACCGACTCCGCCGGAATCTCCGGCAAAAACCGGATGGTGCCCAGCCCCTGCTTCGGGTCGATATCGATGCGCAACACCTCCTGAATCCGAAACGCGCTGACGACAAACCGCCGCGCATGGATCGAATCCGGATCGCGAAACACCTCGCTGCTCCACACCTGAAGGCGCCCCTTGCGAGGAAAAGCCACCCGCACGCGGGGCGGCACGCTCGGCGCCGTGGCGGTAACGGATTCAGAGGCAGGGGAAGTAGGCATAAGGCAAGTCTCGCAACACGGTATTGCACCCTAACCGCGAGGAAAGATCAAGGCCGATGCGGCGCCCGCTAAAAGTGGTCCAGCGCCTCCCGATGCACCTCCAGCTCCCAAAAGCTCAGGTACCCGTTGAGCGCCGCAAAGCCCCCGGGCACAGAGTGGCACGTCAAGATCAGCGGACTATAGAGCGCTTTACTCCACTGATGAAACGCGCTCCCCGACCGCGCGCCGATTACAAACCGCCCGCGCGGCCCCACGTTCAGCGTGCTAAAC
This sequence comes from Verrucomicrobia bacterium LW23, assembly GCA_003054695.1. Taxonomy (GTDB): domain Bacteria; phylum Verrucomicrobiota; class Verrucomicrobiia; order Methylacidiphilales; family UBA1321; genus LW23. The sequence continues at coordinate 356,946 of QAZA01000045.1, read as the reverse complement.
TCATACCCGGCACCCATCCACGTTGTCTCCAGGCTGGACACCCGGCACCAGGAAAGGTATGGCCCAACGCTAAGCCCATACACCACAAGCGCTGCAACCACCACGGCGGCGGTCAATCCCGCCCACGACCCGGCCGCCCGCACACCCGGCCTGCGCGCCTCGTCGCCCGCACTTTCGGACATCGGTAATTCTCCCCCCACACGTCAGGCGTTTGCCGCCATCGCAGCCTCCTTCGCCGCAAACTCCTCCTTAAACGCGCGGGCGCGCCGCCCCATCTCCTCGGGGCTCACGTCCTCCACGTGGGTGGAAACGCTCCAGCGATGGCCAAACGGATCTGTAAAGCAGCCCGTGCGATCGCCCCAAAACTCGTTCGTCATCGGCCGGTCCACGCGCGCGCCATTCGCCTTCGCCTTCTCCAAAACCGCATCAGCATCAGGCACATACACACGCAGCCCGCTGCCCGTGCCGCCCAGCGCCTGCGGGCTGACGTAGCCCCACTGCGGAAACTCGTCGCTCAGCATCACCACGGAGTCGCCGATTTCCAGCTCGGCGTGCATTACCGTGCCGTCGTCGGATGTCATCCGCTCGCGCTCCTTCGCCCCCAACACCGCCTTGTAAAACTCAATGGCCTTTGCCGCGCCACGGATAGTAATGGCGGGGGTAACCGACGCGTAACCTTTTGGTATGTAGGATGTTGTAGTGCTCATGGAGTGGATTGGCTGATGCAGAATGCAGAGGCGCACCGTCATACAACCAGAACGCAACGCGACAAACTTCAGCACCTAAACTTGCGCAACAAATCCACAGACGCAAGGCCAATGCCTCGCAGAAAAACTTTGCACCAACAAGAAACGGGGGTCGGACCGGCGAGATTTGAACTCGCGACCTCTTCCACCCCAAGGAAGCGCGCTACCAAACTGCGCTACGGCCCGTTTCCCGACAATAGGAGGATTCTACCCAACGCACGCCGCGACAGGAAAAGCCGGGCGAAACGATGGAGTGATCAGGCTAATAAGAGCGCGGAAATAACACAAGAGAAAAATGAAAAAAAGAATGCGCTGCTCCGCCCCCCCCCCCCCCCCCAATGAAAAAAAAAAGGCGCTGCTCCGCCCCCCCCCCCCCCGCTCGCCTCCCCTCCTTCTTCCTCCGTATGTATTCTGTTTTACAGAAGAAACACCTTAAATCATCGCTTTTTCGTTGCGCAGCGCACGTTGCCCCGCTCAAATCAGGAATGATCTTCCTGGGCATCGATTGTGGCACTCAAAGCACCAAAACGGTCGCCGTGGACGCCGCCGACGGGCGCGTTCTCGCACACGCAAGCTCCCCTTACGACGTAATAGAGGGCCTCCCCGCCGGCCACATGGAACAGCACCCCAAACTGTGGGTCGACGCGATGGATGCCACTGTGGCGCAAGTACTTGCCAAGCTTGGAAACCGTCGCCGCGAGGTCGCCGGCATCGGCATCTCCGGCCAGCAGCACGGCTTCGTCCCCCTGGACAAAGAGGGCGCCGTCATCCGCCCCGCGAAACTCTGGTGCGATACCTCCACCGCCGCGGAGTGCGACGAATTCCGCGCCAAACTGGGCGGCAAGGAGGCGCTGCTCAAGCTCATCGGCAACGACATGCTGCCCGGCTGGACCGCACCTAAAATCCTGTGGCTGAAGAACAAAGAGCCGCACAACTTCGCCCGCCTGGCCCACATCCTCCTCCCGCACGACTACCTTAACTACCACCTTACCGGCGCCTTTACCATGGAGTATGGCGACGCCTCCGGCACCGCCCTCCTCGACGTGCGCACCCGCGAGTGGAGCGAGCCGGTGCTCGACGCCATTGCCCCCGGCCTGGCCGACAAGCTCCCCGTCCCGGGCTCCAGCAAACGCGCGGCAGGCGTGCTAAAGTCCTCTCTCGCAAAGCAATGGAACTTGCCGGAGGGCGTCATCATCAGCGCTGGCGGCGGCGACAACATGATGGGCGCCATCGGCACCGGCAACACCAGCCCGGGCGTCGTCACCGGCAGCCTCGGCACCAGCGGCACCATTTTTGCCTGCGCCTCGGAGCCGATCATCGACCCGGACGGCGAAATCGCCGCCTTTTGCGACAGCACCGATGCCTGGATGCCCCTGCTGTGCACGATGAACGTCACCGTCGCCACAGAGACGTTCCGCGATCTCTTTGCATGGCCGCTGGAGGAGCTCGAAGCCGCCGTCACCTCCGTGCCCGCCGGCGCCAACGGACTCCTCTTTCTCCCCTACCTGCAGGGCGAGCGCACCCCCAACCTGCCCAACGCCACCGGCGTGCTGCACGGCATGCGCCCCGGCAACACCACCCCCGCCCACCTGGCCCGCGCCGCTATGGAGGGCGCAACGCTCGGCCTCGCCTACGGCCTGCAACGCCTTCGCGCGCTGGGACTTACGCCCAGCGAGATCCGCCTGACCGGCGGCGGCAGCAAAAGCCCCGCCTGGCGCCAGCTGTGTGCCGATGTCTTTAACTGCCAGGTAGTTACAATGTCCAATAGCGAAGGCGCCGCTCTCGGCGCCGCCCTCCAGGCCCTCGCCACCGCGTTGTCCGAGCGCACCATTGCCGAGTGGACCGGGATGCTCGTCACCGTAAACGAAGCCGAGCGAGCCGAGCCAAATGCCTCCAATCACGCCATTTACGCCGCGCTGTTAGAGAAACAGACCGCCCTTACGCGCTGCCTGGCCGGTTGTAACTGGCTGTAAAACATCGGGCCCGGCAAGGGAGGGACAATCCATGTCTCTCCCCTGCGGAGAGACACGCCATGTCCCTGCCCCTTACTCCATCAGCAGCTTCTTGATTCGCAGCTCCAGCGCCTCCGGCCGCATATCGCCCGTGTGAGTGAATGCCACGATGCCGGCGCGATTCAGCAGCCAGATCGTCGGGACCTCCGCAATGCTGTGCTTGAGCAGAAACGGGCTGTTCCACCCTTTCGCATCCCACACCTGCGGGTAGACGATACCGAGCTCGGAGACCTCGTTCTCCAGCTTCGTCCGGCTCTCGTCCACGGAGATGCCGACGATCTCCAAACCACTTGCCCGCAATCGGTTATAAAGCCCGATCCTGTCCAGCGCGTTGTCGCGACACTTGGCGTTTGCCGTTGTCCAGAAGTCCAAAAGCACAACTTTTCCGCGCAGCTCGGAGAGATGTAACTCTTTGCCATCCAGCAACATAAAGCTGCCGTCCAGCGGTTTGGTCCGCAGCTCCGCCACGCTCAGGCGCCCCTTGGCGGCGGCAGCAATCTGAGGGTTGCGGCTGGCCGCCAGGGTGCGAAAAATATTGGCGTAGCGCGTGGGCTCAAGCCGTTGCATGGCAGCCACTTGCATGGCCCGCAGACGTTGCGTTTCCTCCTTGGTCACAGCGGGGTGCGAGGCTTCCATCGTGGCAATCTTGTCGTCCACACCAAGGATGGCGCCCGGGCTGTCGGCCAGCGCAGCCTGCAGGCCGGTGGCCACGGAGAGGACGCGAGCCCTTGCACGTGTCGATTCCTGCGCGTTACGGTTAAGGGAAATGACCCAGTACTCCTCCGACATGTCGCTAACCGTCAGTTCCCGCAGGCCGCGCAGCTGGATTTGTACCAGCCGGCAGTCCCATACGCGCACGTCGTCCGGGTAGCGGCGGATAAACTCGGCGGCGGCCTCCAGGCCTGGCTCAACTATCTGGCTCAGCACTTCTATGTTGTTGCCCTTGGGGGCTTTAGGAAGCGAGGCAATGTGCGTCCACAGCTCGTCGCTCCCCGTAAATTTGGCCAGATCCACACTGCCGGGCGGCATGGGCGTGTCGGGCGTTACCGTGTGCGCGGGCACCGGCTGGTCCGGCTCCTCGGGCAACGACGGGACGGGCATGGCGGGGCCGAATGTACTGCGCGAGCCCGCCGGGGCCGGCAGGGGAGGCGGCTGCTGCCGCGCCGTGCCGCTGCGCGCGTGCGAGACTGGCGTCGCGGGGAGCACCCGAGTGGAGGCGGGAGGCGCGGGTGGGGCCGGAGCGGGGCGCACAGGCTCTGTCGGGGCCTCGCGGCGCCACGCGGAGGAAGCATGCTCGGTCGTCCCAAGTGCTTCTGTGGAATAGATTTGCACCGCGGGCACCTCCGGAGCGTGCACTGCCGCCTCGCGCATGGGCTCACGTCGGGCCGTCGCCGCCGCCGGCACTGGGTCGACGCACACGGGGGCTGCGGGGCGCCGCGCCGGCGCGGGGGCCGGCGTGCTCGTCGACGACTCGGCCGGGAGGATGTAACCGTAGGGCACAGGCTCATTGCATGCGGGGGCAGGGGCCGGGGCGGGAGCGGAGGGGGCCGGAAGGGAGTGCCGCGGAGGAGGAGAAGATGAAGAAAAGTTCTCGTATCTTGTTGGCGGCGAATAGGATACATCCTCCGCAGACGAAGGCCGCCTGGATGTGGGGCCTCCGCCGCGGCTGGGCAACGCATCCGCCCGGCTGTACACAGGCGGCGCAGGTGAAGTCGAATGCGACGGCGACGGCAGGTCGGGCTCGGGGTCCGAAGAGGGCGGCAGGGCCGTGTGAAGCGGCCGGCTGGGGGGCGGCGAGTAGGCGCCGCGACGCCACGGCCGGGGCTCATCGCCCATGGCCGAGGCCAGGGGCACGGAGGTGGGAGCCGGCGCGGGAAGGGCCTCCATCTTGCGGCTGGCCACGGGGAGGGACGCGGCCCGATTGCTCAGGTCGTCGGCGCTGAAGCCGCCCAGCCCATCGCCCTGCGGGACGATGGGGGTGCTTGCCGCAATTGTCATGTGCGGTTGAGGCGGGCCAAACTTGCGGTCCGACCGCGTCTCGTAGCGGGTGCGATGAATTGTGCCGCTGCGCGCTTCACCAGCGTAAGGGGATGCGCTTTGCGCCGGCAGGGCCACAACGGGCACAGCCACGGTTAGCGCCGGGGGCGAAGCCGGGGGCGCCGTGGGAATCGTATCCGCTATAGTATCCACCGTAGGCACAACAACTTGCGTCGGCACGGACGGAGGTACCACGGCCGCGATGGAAGGCGCGCTTGCCGGCGGCTCTGTCGCGCCCGGCGGGCCCGGGGCGTGCACCACTACGTCGCGCTTCTCCTGCACGGGCGGGTTGTAGACGGGGCCATAAACGGGCATGAGCCGGGCGCGGGCAGCGGTTTGAGAGGGGCCCGGCGTCTTGCCATCCTTGGCGGATGCTTTTGTTTTGTCGACTTTGGCTTTGTCGGCTTTGCCTTCCTTTGGCTTGGCTTTGGCTGTGCCCTTTTTGGAGGGGGGGAGCGCTGCGGCTTCCGTGGCTTCCGCCTTTCTCCGCGCTGCCGGCTCGGCTTTTGGGGGCCTGGAGACAACGTCCTCGGAGCGGGCTTGGGCGGCGCCGCACAGCAGCATTGCCCCACAGCACAGCACCGCCAGGGCGCGTGTGCGGCGCAAAACGCGATGCTGGAGCTGGGACGGCGGCGTCATCGGGATGCTCCCTGGGGGGTGTATGCGGGCGCGAGAGGGGCCAGGATGGAAGGTACGTGGATGCTGCTGCGACTGCGTTGCTTTATGCCAAATACAACCGCATAATTTCTAGAAAGCTAGAACTGTTTTTATCTAGAAACAAGTAATATCTTGCCGCCACAGTACTTTTCCATCTCAAACGCCGTTGGTACTTTCAGCCGCTAAAGCTCGTGCCGCTTCAGTAGCGGTACCGCCACGTGTTGCAGCATGGCCGCCAGAGTCTGCCACACGGCCCGACGGTGGATGGGCAGGTGCCGGGCATACACGGCGGTGTATTCTATTGCCGGCACACCGCCCCGCAGGCGCTTGAAACCGGCCGCCCCGGAGCTGAGGTTGAGCACGGCTTGCGAGGCGGCCGCGCGGGCGAGGGTGATGGCCATCAGCATGCGATAGAGCCCAAGTTGTTGGGGCAGAGCGGTTTCGTAGCCAACCACGGGCGTGGTAAACAGGTCCTCGCGCCCAAACCAGCCCACTGCTGCGTCCACCCGGCCGTCCAGCCTACGGCGCAACAGGGTGACGTCGAGCCAGCCTCCTTCGATACCGCGCCGGAACCATGCGGGCTGGTACTGCGGATTGAGTCGCGAGTACTTGTCGAGGTAAAGCTTGCCGTACAAGTACGCAACGCGTTCGAAGATAGAGGCTTCTGAGTTTGCGCGTAGCGTTTCCGCACCATACTCGCCGGACTCCGGCGCAATCGCTTTGTCCAGCAAGCGCTTGTCCCACAAGTAGTTGCGGGTTCGCGTGAAGGAGGCTGCAGCGTCCGGCCGGGCATCAAACAGGTAAACCTGGCGGCTGGGGCAGAGGATGAAACCGGTATCTCCCAGGGCTTGTAACAGGTTGTGGTTGCAAGGGTAATTGAGGGAACGAATGAGAATGGCGTGCTTCGGCCAGCGGGCCGTTACGGCTGCCAGGGTGGCGCGCAGGGCATCGTCGCAATCGGCTTCCAGCCAGCCGGGCGGGTGTATGTTGGTGGAAAGCAACCAGTTATTGAGAATAACCACGTTATCCGCCTTCGCGACAGCAAGCGCGCCGTGGATGCCGCCCAGCAACGCCCGGCAGGCACCCCTCACCCAGGGAGAGGTAAGCAGGCGCGCTTCGTCGTAACCATAATGCACGTAGGTTGTTATGGGGGAGACAACATATCCGTTGGGATCGGAGGGACATGGCATGTCCCTGCCCGCGTGGGAGTTGACGGTAACGGGCAGGAGCCAGTCATTCTGCGGCAGGGACACGGATTGTCCCTGGCCTCGCGGCAAGGCTAAGTGCAACGCGTGCAACTTAGTACGCACGTTGCTGACGAGTCTGCTGGTCGCCTCTGGCCCGCCCGCAAACGTGCGGATAAACGCCGATGCCTGGGCGTGCCGGATGGCTACTTCGGGCGGTATGGCGTGGGCGTCGTGGAGGGTGGCGATCATGAGCGCGGTGCGGAATTTTGCTCCATACCGCACGGTAACCGCAGAAAAGTCACTATCTTTTCGGCTGTTCCGCAGTAGAGTGTGAGGTGTCGCCCGGTTTGTTGCATGTGGGCGAATCGCCTCCCCTTTTTCAGCCTGTCTCCGTCCATCGATCCATGAAACCGCCCTCCACCCCGCCGCCCTTTCCTGGTCACAAGCCGCATTCGCAAAGGCCTGATGCGGAACCACATACACCTATGGTGCCACCGCAACGCGAGGACGGCTCCGAAGCGCTGGCTCTTACCAGTTCGCTGGGCAAGGTCATGGAATGGACCTACGATCACGTGCTGGCCGGGCAGCCCTCAGCGCGGCTGGCGTCGGCGCACGATCTGGCGATGGAGTACGCGCAGAAGCCCGGCACGCTGGACGAGAAGATTGACGCGCTGATTCGCTGGCAATCGGCCAAGGCGGCCACCAGCGGTTTTGTGACGGGGCTCGGCGGCATTGCAACGCTGCCTATCCTGTTGCCTACCAACATGTTGGTGGTTCTTTTTGTGCAGATGCGCATGCTGGCGGCCATTGCTATTTTGTGCGGGCGCGACGTGAACGATTCGCGGGTCAAGTCCGAGATTTTTCTGGCGCTGCTGGGCAATGCCACCGGGCATGTGTATCGGGAGGTAGGCATGCAGGTAGGTCACAAAATCGCTGTTTCGCTGGCGGATCGCCTGTCGTACGAGCTGATTCGCAGCGCCAACCAGGCGGCCACGCTTCGCATTCTGGCACACTTTGCGCCGACGGGTCTTTTTCGCATGAGCCGGGTGTTGCCGATTGCCGGCGGGCTGATTGGCGCGACGTTTGACGCGGTAAGCACGCGGGTGGCGGGCCGTGCTGCCAAAAAGCTGTTTCTTCCCGGCGAGGTGCCCGCGTAATGCTTTGCGGCTGTGGTGGATAGCAAAGGCGCGCTGCGCCATAAGTAAGAGCTTGCCGCAAATGGGGGCGGGCCATACGTTAAGGCGGTAGCTGTAGCAATGGATTGCCAGGCGCGGCGTCGCGCGTTGCCCGCCAGTGCTCCTTTTTCACTGACCGCATCGGCCTTGCCCATGACTCTCGAGAAACTGCTGGAAGAGCTTGCACGCAAGATGGGGTTGCCCACGCTGCGCCTTAACGCGCATGGCATGGTGCGCATTGTCTTTGATAAAACGGTGGAGGTGGATATTGAGGCGCCGCTGCATGCTCCGGTCTTTCACCTGGTTACCCTGCTGGGGCTGGCGCCGCGGGAGGGGCGAGAGGCGCTGTTTGGCAAGTTGCTGGAGGCCAACGTGTTCGGTCACGCCACGGGCGGCGCTACCATTGCGGTTGATCTTGAATCGGGCGAGATATTTCTGCACCGCAGTTTTGACCGTTATTGCACGGACGCGGAGTTCTTTGTCGGCGCCTTTGCCGCGTTTGTAGACGCCGCCGAGGAGTGGCGTGCCAAAATCGCCGCCGACGCCGCCGCCCGGCGGCCCGAGGCGGCGGGCACCGAGGAGTTACGCAAGGCCATGCTGGGCGGTGGCTTTATTACGGCGTAGTCGGGGTGAGACTCGAGGCTCGGCCGGCTCGCGTTAACCGGGCTAATTCAGGGGCGCGGCCGGCCTCATAACCGCGGCGCGCGGGTGGTTTGGCCTTGGCGCCTGGGGCGGATGCGAGTAGCATGGGGCATTATGTCCGTCTGCTGCTCTCCATCGCAAACCGGGGACGCGTGCGCCGTGGGGGAAGGCGGAGCGCCCGGGCGCGGGGGAAAGCCGTCGCCGGAGGTGGTGCGGGCGTGGTTTCGGGCGGGCCTGGCGGCGATGATCGCCTTCCAGTCCATGATGTTTGGCCTGGGCATTAACATGGCGGGCGATGATGTGGACGCGCAGACGCGCCTGATTATCCACAGCGCGCTGGCGGTGGCCGCGGTCATCGCGTTTGCCCTGGTAAGCGGGCCGATGCTGCGCGAGGCGTGGCGCGGTGTGCGCGCGCGGCGTGTGAGTGTGGAGCAGCTTTTTCTGGCCGGCGTGGCGGGCGCGTTTGGCGCGTCGGTGCTCAGCTCGGTCACGGGCGTCGGCTCGGTGTATTACGAGGTGGTGGCGATTTTACTGGCGGTTTACTCGCTGGGCCAGCTATTGGTGGAGGGCCAGAAGCGCGCCGCCTTCCGCGCCGCGGCGGCTATGGAAGAGGCCTTTCGCTTTTGCCGCAGGCTCTCCGGACCGGGAGCTGATGATGGCGGAGCCGAGGCGCGCGCGGAATCCGTGCCAGTGCGGGAGATGCGCGCCGGCGATCTGTTCCTGGTGCCTGTGGGCGAAGGGATTGCGCTGGACGGCCGCGTGGTGCGCGGCACGGCCTATGTGCGGCAGTCCGCGGTAACGGGCGAGCTTTTTCCTGTCGTCAAGCGCCCGGGCGATCTGGTGTTGGGCGGGTCCGTAACGGTGGACGACGCGCTTGTCGTCGAGGCCGCCACGGACGGCACGCAGCGGCGTATCGACGCGCTGCTTCAAACGCTGCGCGATGCCCGCGAGCGCCCCTCCCCCTGGACGCTGGAGGCCGACCGCCTGACCGGGTGGTTTTTGCCCATGGTGCTGGCCGTGGCTGTGGTTACCGCGGCCGTGTGGATCCCCCTGGCGGGCTGGGCGGCCGGGCTGTTTAACGCGCTGGCCGTGGTGCTGGTGGCGTGCCCCTGCGCGCTGGGGCTGGCCACGCCTATCGCCATATGGAGCGCGCTGAACGCGCTGGGCTCGCGCGGCATCGTGGCGCGCGGCGGCGACGTGGTGGAGCGGCTGGCTGCAGTGGATTGCGTCGTCTTCGACAAAACCGGCACGCTGAGCGAGGACGAAGTGCGCGTTGTCGATTTTGTGTGCGCTGACGGCGTGGATCGGCGCGAACTTTACGCGTGGATCTCCGCCGTGGAAGCCCGCAGCACCCACCCCGTGGCGCGCGCCTTCCATGCATGGACGGCCGGGGCGGTGGCAGCGGAGGGGAACGCGGGTGCTGGAGCGGCAGGGGCGGCGGAGGCCCCGTCCCTCCTAGTCGGCGAAACGGAAGTGATTGCCGGCGCGGGAGTTAGCGCCAAAGTGCGCGCGGCTGCGGCAGGCGCGGCAGGGACAGCGCCCGGCGGGCAGGGCGATGCCGCGCCGACGGTGCTGGCCATCGGCAACGCCAAGCTGCTGGCATCCGACGCGGGTGCCGCGCCGATGTTGCAGGCGCTTCGCGGCAAAACCCGGGCGCCGGCCGGCGACAGTGTGGCGGCTTCGGATTCGCGCGAGCTTTACGTTACGCTTAACGGCCGGCTCGTCGCGCTGGGAATCCTGCGCGAGACGCTGCGCCCGGGTGCCGCGCTGGCCCTGGCGCGGCTTCGCGATCTGGGAATCCCCACCGTGGTGATGACCGGCGATACCGAGCCGAGCCTCGCCCCGTTGCGCGGGCTGGCGTCGGGGAGCAACGTCGCATTCTTCAGCGGCCTTACGCCTGAGCAAAAGGAGGAGATGGTGCGAGCCATCCAATCCGGCGAGGCGCTTTGCGCAACAGACTCTCCCGCCGCCCCCCGCCGCGTCCTGTTTGTCGGCGACGGCATTAACGATGCGGCGGCGATGGCGCGGGCGCACATCAGTGTGGCGCTCTCCAACGGGGCGGAGCTGGCGCGCGAGTCGGCATCCGCCCAGCTTTTCCGGGGCGACCTCAGCGCCATCCCCACCGGTATTGCGATTGCGCGGCAGGTGCGGGATGGGCTGCGCCGCAACATGATTTTTGCAATTGCCTACAACGTGCTGGCCATGGGTCTGGCGGCGACTGGCTGGCTGCATCCCGTTGCCGCTGCGCTGGTTATGCTGGCATCCAGCCTTACCGTTACCGTGCGCGCTCTCTACTTTGCGGAGAAACTGCGCGTGCTGAGCGAGGCGGATCTTAACGCATGGTTTGCGCGCTTTGCTGTGGCCGCCGGCGCTATCCACGCCGCCCCCGGTTCCCCTTCCTCATTGTCTTCCGAAACATCCGCATCCCGCTCGCCCTCACACACAACCGCCGTTCCCGTGGCCGCCCCGCGCCTGGCTCGGGAGCACGCACCGCTGCCCATCGGCTTTCCCGGGCCCTTTCTTTACCCCGTGTTTGCACGCACGGCGCGCTTTACCGATGTCCTGCGCGCGGCGTGGCATCGGGCGGATGCGGCGTGCCGGCCGGGCCTGGCGCCGTGGATATTTGCGGTATGCTTTGCCATCCAGGGGCCGATTGTCGCGCATCTGGGGCAGACGGACATGGCCGCATTCATCAACGCCGGCCTCACCAGCCTCACGTGCGGGGTGCTGGTGCTGCACTACTGGCCGTGGCTGCGCTACCAGCTCTCCTGGCAAATGGCGGTGGCGATGCTCAGCGCCGGCAACCTGGCGATGCTTATTGGCTGGTGGGGCGACGCCGGGCTGGGGCCGATTATCCGCGAAGGCGTGTGCCTGTGCGGATGCGCTGGCAGCCCGCTGGGCAAAGGCCTCTGGCATCCGCATCTCATGCATCTGCTGATGATCGCCGGCTCCCTGCCCGCCATGGCGCTGGTCAGCGACGGCCGGCACGCGCTCAGCGGCTCCCTTCTGCGGCGCGTGGCGCACTCCATTACCGTAACGGCGGGCATGCTGGTCGGGATGGTGGGCAGCGGCTATCTCATTGCCCTGCTGCGGCTGCCCAACGCGCAGGTGGAGTTTTTCTTCGCCTTTTTTGCCATGGCGGCCGGCATGGTGCTGGGGATGTTTGCAGCATGCGCATTGTGGCGTATTGTTGCGGAGCGCTCACCCACGGCGGCATCCACATCATCCACAGCGCCTCCCTCGGCGCCCCCGGCAACACCGCGCCCCTGGCCCGCCGCGTAAAGGCGGCGTAGTGTTGTGCGCGAATCAATCGGCGTGCAAGCCGGCCGATCCCGTGCGTCCCCATGTTGGAAATGTGCCTGAATGAACGGCTTGGGGTGGACATAAAGCGTAAGAAACGGCACACTGCCTGCGTTGGTTAGCCTTATGGAAACGAAATCCCGCGAACTCATTGTCGGCTTCTTCCTCATCTTCGGCATGGTGCTGGTGGCGGGGCTGGTCCTCGTTTTCGGTAAGCTGCAGGACGAGTTCTCCGACGACTACACCCTGTACGTTACCTTTCCCAACGCCAACGGGTTGCTCAAAGGCTCCAACGTTAACTTTGCAGGAGCCGCCATCGGGCGCGTGGTTACCAGCCCGGAGTTTATCGACGAGGGCCGCGCGGTGCGCGTCAAGCTGCGCATTCGCAGAAACGCCCGCATTCGCGAGGACGCCAAATTCACCATCGGCTCCAGCGGCCTGCTGGGCGATCGCTTTGTGGAGGTGACACCACTGAGCGCCACCGCCAAGTTTCTGGATGACGAGCAAACGGTGCAGGGCGAACGCGTGCCCGGCATGGACGACATGATGAAGCGCACGGAACCGCTTATCGACAACGCCACCGCCATTGCCATGGAGGCGCGCAAAACGCTCAACAAACTCAATCAGGACGTGCTGACGCCCGATACCGTGACCGACCTGCGCGGTATGGCCAGCCGCGCCAACAACGTGCTGGCCAAGGCGGAAAACGCCGTAAGCTCCGCCGACAAGGCGCTGCGCGAGCTCAAGGACAAGATCGACCCGCTCGTCAACAACATGAATACCTTCGTCGTCGATGCCAAAGGCGCCATCGGCGAGATCAAGAAGACGCTGGATAAAGTAAACACCGAGGTGCTGACGCCCGAGGTCGTCGCCGATCTGCGCGAAGCGATTGCGGAAACCAAAGTCCTCATCGTCAAATCGCAGGAGACAATGGAAAACACCAACCGCACCGTGCTAAGCACCAACGAGACCGTTAAGAAAGTGGGCGGCCTGGTAGACGGCCTGCGTTACGGTAAAGGCGGCGTGGCCCGCCTGATTAACGACCCCGAAGTGGCGGATAATTTAGCCGTGTTCATTGCTCAGTTGCGCAAACGGGGGGTTCTCTGGTATTCAGATCAAAAGGTAAAAAAGCCGCTGCAAAACGCCGCGCAGGATTCCCCCGCCGCCAGCTACTCCAAGCCGGGAGCCCCGGGCACACCGCCGGCCCCCGCAACTGGTCGCGGCAAATCCTCCGCTACCGACAGCCGGCGTACCAACACCACCCGATGATGAGGACTTTGCCCGCCACCGTATGAGCCACCAGCGCCTTTCCGCCGTCGTCGTTGCCGCCGGCCGCAGCACCCGCATGGGCTTTGACAAGCTCCTGACGCCGCTGGCCGGCAAGCCGCTGCTGCTCCATACCCTTGAGCGCATTCAGCAATCCCCTCTTGTCGGCGAGATCGTCCTGGTCATACGCCAGGAGAACGAGGAAGCCGTGCGCGCCGTCATCGAGCCCCTGCGCAACGGCCCGCCCCTGCTGCTGGCCTACGGCGGCGCCCAGCGCCAGGACAGCGTAAGCAACGGCCTGGCCACCGCCGGCGCGGGATACGACTACGTGCTGATTCAGGACGCCGCGCGCCCCTTCATTACGCCGGAAGTGATTGAAGCCGTGTTTCTTGCAGCGCAGGCCGACGGCGCCGCGGTGTGCGGCTACCCCAGCGTGGATACGCTGAAAAAGGTGAATGCCGAGCAGGTCGTCGACAAAACGATCGATCGCTCCGAGATCTGGGCCGTGCAAACGCCCCAAATCTTTCGCAAAAGCCTCCTCACCGAAGCCTACGCCGCCGTGGCCGCCGCCGGGCTTACCGTTACGGACGACACCGCCGCCGTGGAACACCTGGGCAAACCGGTGCGCATCGTCCGCTACGACGGCATCAACTTCAAAATCACCACGCCCGCCGACTGGAACATGGCCGGCACGTGCCTGATGAGCGAGCCCGACAGCCCCACCGGGCAGGAACTTCGCCGCCTGGTGCACGACTTTAACAACCACCTGACACCGCTGCTGGGCTACAGCTTTTTGGTGGAGAACGAGTTCCCCGCCGAAAGCCGCGGCAAAAAGTTCGCCGCCAACATCCAGGTCGCCGGCGAAAAGTGCCACAAAGTCAGCCAGCAAATCCAGCGCATCATCCGCCAGCTCTTCCCCCGCAAGGAGGAAATCCACGGCGAGATTGAGCCGCGCTGATGGCGCGCAAATCCACGACCGCGCCTGTGGCCGGGCCGCGTTCAGCGCCGCCCGCTCAGGGCCAGCCCGCCGACTGAGACGGTGCCGAACGCAATAAAGATGTGCGTATCGCCATCCGTGCCTTTATACACGCCCTGCCGCCCGTTCAGGTGCATCGCCAGCGCGGCGAACGTCCAGCCGTCGTCCAGAGTGCAGTCGTAGCTGGGGCGCTGCAGCACCCGGTGGCGGTTATGCTCGCCAAAGGTGCGCACATGCTCAGCATCCTCTGCCATTTGCGGTTCGATACTGGGGTTGGCCCAGCTCCACATCCAGCTACCGTTGGACTCGTCGATCGACGCATCGTACGTGCCGATAATCTGCGCCGGCGCCGTAACGATGCGATTGGCAAATGTCCAGATAAGCTTGCCCTCCTCCTGATTCAGCGACCACTCGTCCTCCTGGCCGTAGTCCCAGGTAGTCGCATGGACTTGCGTTTTGACAGAGAGATCCGTAATCGCGCGATCCATCAGGTCCGTGAGGGTCATGCGGGATATTTTACTGCTTGTACCAAAAAAGGAAAGTACTATTTATATGCGCACTACTAAGGCCATTTGAAGTGTTGCACACTGTATCTGTTTTGAACCCATGCGTATTGAGCAGGTGCAAACCTGCATGAAGTCCAAAACACAACCGCCAAGCGTCTGCTCGTCGTAAACCCTTTAGTGTGAGGCGGTTTTGGAGAACGCGTTGATGATGACAACCCCCGCGGTAATCAGCGCTATGCCCAAAAGCGCGGGTGCATCCAGCGCCTGCCTGAAGACAACGTACCCGACAATCGCAATAAGCGAAATGCCTACGCCGCACCAGGTTGCGTAAGCAATGCCAAGCGGCATCGTTTTCAGTACAACCGAGAGGCAGTAGAACGACGCACAATAACAGGCACACATAATGGCCGTGTGCACCGGCCGCGTAAACTGCTGGGAGGCCTGGAGGCACGACGTGGCGACGATCTCCAGGACGATGGCGCCGAGAAGCGCCGCATAGGTAGTGAGAAACATGGAATCCTTTCCACGCGCCGGCTCCTCAAACAGGGGAGGAGAGGCGCGCTTCGTTTGGGTTTTGGGGAAGACAAGGCCAGTCGCCAGAGCCAATCGTGACAAGCGGATCAGGCACGTAAATGCCTGATTTGTAACGATGTGCGCATGCGAAGGCCGACGGGCACAGATGACTTTGCGCACGCAGGCGGGCAGAAGAGCACAGCAACGACGCAACAACGCGTGCTGCCGCGGAACCATAAGATTCTGAAGCACAACGGCTTGCAATACCCGGATTGCGGCTGCGGAAGTCAGCGTACGGACAACTGCGGCGGCGCGGGCGGATAACCATCCGTCGCGCAACCAGAGGGACGCGGTGGAGCTACGAAAGGCCCCTGGCTATGCAATTACTGAACAGCAACATAAAGATCCTCGCTCAATCCATTTCGGAAAAGCCCTGCGCGATGCCGGGTGGCGCCGCTGATAGTAAGCCAGAGCTTTGAGGTACAAAAATATTCGCGCACTTGCATGGCAAGCGCGTGGCGGATGTGTGCCAAACGCGCAACGATTACTTCGCGCGCGCGCATGATTCAGCGTTCTGCTTACCCGGCAACGACATCGGTAAGGACAGCCCTTAAATTCCCACACTTCCCAAACTCAATCCTCGCGTGTCAGCCATCCGCGCCCCCACCGATGAGCGCCGCCCATGGCTCTCGCAGCTACTCCTCGCGCGTATTGATCTTCATCAGGATATCCCGCAGCACCTCGTAGGGATACTGCAGCGCGTCGATGCGGAACATGATCTCCTTCGGGTAATGCTTCAGGATCTCCTCGGTCTCCTTGTCAAAGACGGCGAAGCGCTCGCGGATGATGTGTTCGTTGGCGTCATCCGCGCGGTTTTCCTTAAGCGCACGCTTTACCAGGCGCGCCACAAGCTTCTCCTTATCAACCACATCCAGCAAAAAGAAGCGTTGCACCACCACGTAGTTGCGCAGCAAAATGGCCTGCGTGGCAGTGCGCGGAATGCCGTCCAGAATCAGGTGATCGACCTCGGGCTTGTAGGAGCCCAGCGCAATCATCTTCTCAATATGCTGTGTAAATACCTGGAACGTAAGCTCATCCGGCACAAGATGGCCCTTGCTGCTGTACTCCATGAAAGTGCGCGCAATTTCGGTGCGGAAATCCAGGCTTCGGAACACATCCCCCGTCGAGAGGTGGTAGAAGCCCGGAATGGACCCCAGCACGCGCCCCTGCGTGCCTTTGCCGGAGCCCGGGGAGCCATAGATGACGAACGCGCGGTAATTCATGCCCCGCCACCATACGCGGCGCGCCCAGCGCGGCGCCAGCGCAATGTTGCCGGGGCGTCGCTTTTCGCACGATTTCGAGTGCCGCGGCGGCCTACTCCTCGTCCTTGAGCAGCAACTCAACCATCTTGGCCTGAAGGTTTTGCGCACGCATCAGCGTCTCGCCCACCAGGATGGCGTTGGCGCCCGCACGGCGCAGGCGCCGCACGTCCTCGCCGGTGCGGATGCCGCTCTCGCTTACCGCCACGCATTCGGCGGGTATCTCGTCCACAAGTTCTTCTGTTACAGCAAGATCCACCTCAAACGTGCGCAGGTTGCGGTTGTTGATGCCGACCATGGTCGGGCCGATCTCCAGCGCGCGATCCATTTCCTCCATATTGTGCACTTCCACAAGCACTTCCAGCTGCAGGGTGCGGGCCAGATCGTGCAGGCGCAGCAGGTCGTCGTCGCTCAGCGCGGCCACGATGAGGAGGATGGCATCGGCGCCGGCCACTACGCTTTCGTACACCTGCAAATCGTTGATGATGAAGTCTTTGCGGAGAAGCGGAAGCTCCACCTGCTGGCGCACATCGCGCAGGTAGTGCAGTTTGCCCTGAAAAAACGTCTCGTCCGTCAGCACGCTCAGCGCATGGGCGCCGCCGCGGGCGTACTCGCGCGCCTGGTTGATGGGGTTAAAATCCGCGGCAATAATGCCGGCGGAGGGGCTTGCCTTTTTGATCTCCGCAATCAGCCCGATTTCATCGCCACGCGCCAGCGCTATCTGCATGCCGCGGAAGTCGTTACGCAGCAGGGCCTGCCGGCGCAGTTCGGCGGCGTGGGGCTGCAGGCGCGCCACTTCATCCTGCTTGGTGCGCAGGATCTCGGCCAGGCGATCGGCCATTGCGGGGGGGGTGCTCATGGGGCGGAGGTTGGGTAAGGGGGGAAGCTTAGCAAACGTGGCGCAGCAAGGCAAGCCCGCTGCGCGCGGCAATGCCGGGGCTGAAGTTACCGGTCGGCCGTCCCTCGCAAAGAGCGAAGATGCGAACAACCCCTGTGAATAACTTGTGAAAAATGCCGGAATCCGCCGGAAAAGGCCCTATTGTTACGGTTGCGCTTGAAATCTCCACAAATTCGACACATTGAAAATGCCGCGTAAGCAATTGCGATTCAGCATGTTGCAAACTCTGTTGAAATTATTCACACCTAGAAGAAGACTAAATTTCTTTCTTTAAACAAGAAATCTTCTTGAAAGAGCGGTGGGGATAACTTCAGAGCGCGGCGCAAATGAATAACAAAAAGGCTTGACGCATCCATTGCTGTTGCGCTTGCGCGACCTTCCTGCAACACAACCGTATAACAATCGCAAGGCGCCCACTTTACGTCAAGAGACTATCCTGTTGCCTGCGCGGTTGCGTTACGGTAATGTAATCGCTTTGCCATGTCCGACTCTGCCGCCACTTCTGCATCTGCCACATCCACAGGTACTTCCACGCCCGCGCTGCGCGTGGGGGAGGTTGCGCGCACCACTGCGGAAACGGATATCCGCCTGCGCGTAAACGTGGATGGCTCCGGAGCGTCGCGCATTGCCACGGGCGTCCCGTTCTTCGACCACATGCTGACGCTGCTGGCCAAGCACGCGTTGTTTGACCTGGATGTGACTGTCAAGGGCGATATCGAAGTGGATTACCACCACACGGTGGAGGATACCGGCATTGCGCTGGGCCAGGCGCTGCACAAGGCGCTGGGCGACAAAGCCGGCCTGCGTCGCTATGGCTTTGCGTATCTGCCTATGGATGAGACGCTTGTGCGTGTGGCGCTGGATTTCTCCGGCCGTCCCTTTGTCGTGTTTCGCGTGCCGCCGGGCATTCCGATGATCTCGCTGCGCGCCGGCAACTTTCCCGCTCAGCTTACGGAGGAGTTTCTGCGCGGCCTGGCGCAACAGGCCGGTCTGACGCTGCATGTGGAGGTGCTCTACTCCAGTGAGCCGCACCACCTGGTGGAGGCCGTGTTCAAGGGCCTTGCCAAGGCGCTGGATGCCGCTGTGACGCGCGATGCGCGGGTGAAAGGGATCCCGAGCACGAAAGGTATGCTTTAGCGGCTAGAGGGCGTTGAGGCCAGCTGCCGGGCCTGGGTGCGTGCCTGTGACGCGTGGCGCAGTTGGCATCGGATGGGACATAGTGACGCACAGCGCCCGGTCAATACTTTGCGTCGCAGAGAGGAAGGAGTGGATCGGCTTGTGCCAAAATGGCGCATGTGCAGGTGGATGGCGGGTGGCGTTTTGCACTCGCGTCGGTACCCCCATTTCAAACGGTCAAGAAATGTGCAAGCATTGATACAAATTTTTAAGTGGCTGATAGTAAGGAAGATAGCTTTCATGAGATTCTTTCTCACTTGATGCTTTGCCCTTATCCGTGAAGATTGTGGCATTGGATTAGCTTAGTCTAACAGAGGGATGCGCCACTCAACGGCCACTCTCGCGGGACAGCTTGCGTATTTCCATCCTGCCGCAAAAATGATCCGCTTATTTCATTAATTTCGCTGAGATAAAGGAAAATCCTCGCGACAAGCTCTTCCCTTCCACTTTCATAACCTTCAGATAAACAACACCTTAGAACCAGGAGAAACACACTATGTTTGGCATCTTACTTGCAGTGATTGTCTTCGGCGGCACCATGCTTATTTCGCTGGCCGCCATGTGGTGGCTTAAAAGCACCTATGCGCATTACCTTACCGTCGGCACCCGCAGCGGGCTTACCGGCGCGGAGGTGGCAGAGCGCATTTTGCAGGCGGCAAACATCCACGATGTACGCGTGCTGCAGGGCGACAGCTACCTGGGCGACCATTACGACCCGATGAACAAGCAGCTGGTGCTCTCGCCGGATAACTACAACGGCACCAGCATCTCCGCCCTGGGCGTTGCCGCGCACGAGTGCGGCCACGCGGTGCAGCACAAGGTGGCCTATGCGCCGCTTAACCTGCGCATGGCGGCGGTGCACGTCACCACCTTTGCCAACCAGCTGGTAACGTGGCTGCCGATTATCGGTATCGTCACCAATACCATCACGCCCACCGTGGGCGGTTTGCTGATGGCTGGCGGCTGGGGCATCATCATGCTGTTTAACCTGATTACGCTGCCGGTGGAATTTGACGCCAGCAGCCGCGCCAAGGTTATTCTCGGCCAGATGGGCTTTATCCAGCCCGGCGCCGAAGCCGCCGGCGTAAGCAAGGTGCTTACCGCCGCCGCGATGACCTACGTGGCCGCCTTCGTTACCTCCCTGGCATACATGCTGTACTACCTGCTGCCGCTGCTGATGGGCGGTCGCAGCCAAAGCGAGGAGTAACGCGCCGCACCGTTGCCCGGCCTTGCATGTCCGTTAGCGCCGGTTCTGGAGATCCGCAGGGAACTCCGGGGCCGGCGCTTTTATTCGGTGCAAGATGTACGCTCGTGATGTAATCTGATTTGCGAGAAGTTGTTGTTCGTTCGTCAGTACGTCAGCAATCAAGTCAGGCGGCGGGTGCGCATGTTGTTGATGCGTAAGCCCGTTGTATGTCCTTAACCTTTACCGGAAACGACTATCCCTCCTCCCAATCTGCCTCCGCCCCCGCCGCCCGCGCGGGTGCCTTCCGCGCCGACCTTTGAGGTTGTGCAAAGCCAGGGCCTTAAGATGATCAAGGCCACCATTTATAATCAGACTGTCCGTGCCGAGGCCGGCGCCCTGCACTACCTGCAGGGGCAAATCGAGATCCAGACGCAGATGCCCAGCGCGACAGGCTTCCTCAAGTCTCTGGCGACGAGCGAGACGGTGTTTAAGCCCACCTACACGGGCAGCGGCACTATCTTCTTCGGGCCCCCCATCTTTGGCGAGTACACAATTCTGGAGCTGAACAACGAGGCGTGGGTGGTCGATCGCGGCGCTTATGTGTGCTCGGACATCTCCGTGGAAGTAGGCGCGTGGCGCAACAAGGCCGTAACGGCGCTGTTTAGCAGCGAGGGCTGGTTCCAGACGCAAGTATCTGGCACCGGGCGGGTTGTGATTCAGGCTCAGGGCCCGATCGAGGCGATCGATCTGGTCAACGACCGGCTGGTGGTGGACGGCAGCTTTGCCGTGGCCCGCCAGGCGCACCTCAACTTTTCCGTGCAAAAGGCCACCAAAGGCTGGCTCAGCAGCGCGGCCAGCGGCGAGGGGCTGGTGAACGTAATTGAAGGCACGGGCCGCGTGCTTATCGCTCCGTTCCCGAATCTGCACAACAACCTGCTCTACAGCATGTCGGCGCTGATTCCCCGGGCGACAAGCTAGGCGGGACAGGCGGATTGTTGTAGGAAGGATCCCCGCGCTGGCGGGGACAACTCATGTCCCTGGGACACGCGATGTCCCGGGGACATGGCGTGTCTCACCCTGGCGGATGGGGCGCGTTGCCGCATTTTACCACTTGCCACAGCGGCGCCGGCGCGGCACGCTCGCGGGTGCCATGCGCATTGTGCTCAAGGATCTGGTCAAACGCTTCGGCAGCAACGTGGTGCTCGACCGCGTTTCCCTCGACATCCAGGAAGGCGAAATGTTCTTCCTCCTCGGCCCCTCCGGCTGCGGTAAAACCACCGTGCTGCGCATCCTCGCGGGCTTTTTCGATCCCGATGAGGGCGAAGTGCGGTTTGGCGGCAAGAAGATGAACGGCGTGCCGCCGCAGGATCGCAACACCGCTCTCGTGTTCCAGAACTACGCGATTTGGCCGCACATGTCGGTGTACGAGAACGTGGCGTACGGCCTCCGCGTGCGGCAAGTGCCTGCGGCGGAGCTTGATACGCGCGTGAAGGAAGCGCTGCACCAGGTGCGTATGGACGAGCTGGGCGATCGCAAACCAACAACGCTAAGCGGCGGCCAGCAGCAACGTGTGGCCCTGGCCCGCGCGATGGTAGTGTGCCCCAACCTGCTGCTTTTTGATGAACCGCTGAGTAACCTGGACGCCAAGCTGCGCATGGAGATGCGCGAGGAGATCCGTCGCATCCACGCAACCATCAAGCAGACAAGCCTTTACGTCACCCACGATCAGGAGGAGGCGCTGAGCCTGGCCGACCGTATCGGCGTTATGGACAGAGGCCGCCTGCAGCAGGTGGGCACCGCGCGCGAGGTGTACGAGAAGCCGGCCAACCCCTTCGTCGCCGGCTTTATCGGCGAGGTGAACCTTTTCGCGCCGGACTCCGCGACTCCGCTGGCCGAGGCGTTGGGGATTTCCCCTCGCGAGACGTTCGGCTTCCGCCCCGAAAACGTGCGCGTGGAGAAAGCGCCTGCGGTAGCCGCCGCGCCTGCCCATGCCACGCAAACGGTTGATGGCCAGCGCGTTATCCCGGCCACCGTGGAACACAGCGTCTACCTCGGCAGCAAAGTGGCCCTGCGCCTGGTAACGGACCCCGCCGGGGGCGACTCGGCGGCGCGACCGCAGGAGATCAAGGCGTGGCACCCGGAGTTTATCGAGGCTGGCACGCGCGTCACGTTCAGCATCCCACCAGATAAGGTGTTGCGCTGGAGTTAGTTGTGCCCGGCGACAACTGAGCTAGCGCCGCAATGCGGACACATTCGTCAGCCAGGTGCTGAGGACGAGGATGATGAGCGAGGTGATGGCCAGCGGCAGTACGAAGCTGATGGCGGGCGCGTGGAGCAGTGCGGCGCTGAGACAGAGCACGGCGCTGAGCACTGCGGCGCCGGCGATGGCCGTGAACGCCCCCGTGCCGATGCGCGAGTTGTTGGTGAAGACGTGGCAGAGGGGAATGGCGCAGCCGGCCAACAGCACGCCGGCCAGGAGCACAAGGCCGCCGGTGCCAGCTTCCGACTTGACGGCCTCGCTGGCCAGGTAGCCGCGGATGGTGCTGCCGAGGGTGGGGGCCAGCTCCTCCAGCGCGGGGGTGGCCGTGGCGGTGGTAACGGTGAGGACGGAGCCGGGCAGCACAAAGGCGCTGATCGTCAGCGCGGTGCCCAGGGCCAGGGCAAGGCCTACGGCGGCCGCTTCGCGCTTTTCGGCGGCGGTAAGGACGTAGCGGGCAAAGCGGTCGGTCAGCAGGAAAATATTGCCGACCACGTGCGCCACGTGGGAGAAGAAAACGTACGCCAGGTAGGCCAGCAGCACCAGCGCGCCCAGCACCTTGTAGGGGCCGGTGAGGACGGAGCTGAGCAGGTTGACGGCTATCATAAGCCCAACAACCATAGCTATTTGCGCGCGGCCGCTGAACTTCTCCATAAAAAAGCAGTAGTCCAGATAGCGGCGGTATAGCCAGGAGCGGCCCTTGAAGGACTGGAGCAGACCATCGCGGGCGGAGTCGTTGTCGGGGTCGAGGCGCAGGGACTCGCGGAAGTGGGCCTCGGCAGCCTTGCTGTCACCGCGCGTCAGGGCGGCCCAGCCGGCGTTGCTGTGGGTAAAGGCGTCCTCGGGGTTGCGGGAGAGGAGGCCGCGGATTTGCTCCTCGTTCTCGTCCCACTTGTTTTGCATGCGCAGGGAGAGCGCGAGGAAATTGGCGGCGAGCGCGTCGTCGGCGTCCAGGGCAAGGGCGCGGCGGCTGGACTCCTCCGCCCGGGCCCATTGCTTTTGGCTTAAGTAGGTCTGTGTCAACGCGTTAAGGGCGTACAGACTGGTGGGCTGCAGGGCCAGGCCGCGCATGGCGGCAGCAGTGGCGTCGCGGGGGCGATCGAGGACGGACAGGATGACGGCCTGGAGAGCGTGGTAATCGCTCTCGTTGGGCTCGCGCGCGATGGCGTCGGTAATTGTGACGAGGGCGTCGCCGGATTGGCCTTGTTGTAACTGACAGCCGGCCAACAGGTTAAGCGCCTCGCCATTCTCCGGGTCCACCGAAAGCGCCCGGCGAAAGTAGTTTTCGGCTTCGGCATAACGTCCCTGCTCTTTCAGAAGCAGGCCGCGCGCAAGCGCGCTGTCGTAGAAGGAATCGCTGCTCATCGGGGGAATCTGCGGGGGTTACCCGCTGCTGATAAGTTAACGCATTTGCGGGCAAATGGTAGCTTTTTCTGCCTTGCGGCAAAAATGTCCTTCAGGGGGATGGCTATTTTGGCCCATTGATGTACCCGCATACCCGGGTTCTGCGCGTGCCTGGTGTTGTGCTCTGGTGGCTTTGGGGCGAAGCTTCCCCGTGCCCTGACCTTATACAACGATTCGGAGGGGAGAAAATCGCCACAAAGGCAGCAGGGCGCAAACGGCTGGGTGAATGGCCTTATGGCGTTGATAGCAAAGCTGTTGCGACAGTCGCGACTGGTGCGGAACGGGAGAAAGGTAGACACGGCGGTAGCGTTGCCGTAATGGGGTGCATTGCGCTGGGTGCTTGCGAAATTCTGTAGATAAGATGTACTATCGGCAAGGGCTCCGCCTGATTTAGGGGGGCTTGTGTTACGCCCGGTAGTCGTAAAGTCGGTAAAGCTTCGCCTTGTGGCGGATACCCCGCCTGCCTTCCGGCCCCTCTCCATGACAACGCCCCCGCCTCTCTCCCCGATGACGCCGCCTCCGGAGCACCCGCGCGGTTTTGGGTCGCTGGGCCCCATCGGTGCCGCGCAGACGCCGGTGGATGAGGTACGGGACGCCCCGCGCATCCGCCGCTGGTACGAGTGCTGGGAGTTTTGGGTGCTGGGTGCCATTACGCTCGCGCTGCTGGCTCCGGCTGTCGCCTGGGTGGCCACCGTGCAGATTTGTGTGGCGCAGCTCGATCGCGAAAAGGCCGCTATCGAGCGCGAGGGGATGCTGCTGCAGCGGCCCGAGGAATACGATTTTGGCGGGCGCAGGGCGCAGCTGGCGGCCTCCAGCCTGCAGTACTACGCGGTGCGCCATAGCCGGCTGGGGGCGGGCATTGCCTCTCGCGCGCTGGGGCAGGAGGAGATGATGGACGGGCTGATGTACCACGTGGCCGACCACTACGGCAACATGCAGTCAGCCCATGCGTACCTGGGGGAGAAGCACAGCGTGCAGGAGGCGCTGGGGCGGTTGCGCTACTACGTACAGCACTGGCAATGGAGCGGCGGAGTGCTGAATCTGGAGACGGTGCTTCCGCCTAATGAGCCTTACGTGTTGTCGTGCATGGACTTCTGGCTGTATGGGCTGGACGATTTTTTCTATTTCTTTGACACCTTTGACCAGGCCCTCAATCGGGTTGCCATGACGTATCTGGTGATGGGCAGGACGGACGACGCGGTCGGGGCGTGGGTCCAGCTTTTCAGGCGCTCGCCCCGGCAGGAGTTTGACCCGCAGCAGATCAGCCCGACGCTGCTCCTCCTTACAGGCCTGGCGATCCGCTCCGGGCAGCTTGACGTAACCCATTACCAGCGTTTGCTTGACAGCACAGGTGTGCGCGATAGCGACTGCCGCACGTGGATGCGGGAGATGGTTCGCCACACAGCGGCTTACCACTTGCACGAGGCGATGTACTATCGCGATCCCGACTACTCGCTGTTTGCACAGATTCGCGCCGACCCGCTGAAGCGCCTGCAAAAGATTGGGGCAGAAGATGTTCTGCCGCGGCAGAGGAAGATTCCCGCGATGTTGCAGATGGTGCGGAAACTTCGCACCTACTACGTCCGCCTGGAGGCCTCGCGCGAGAAAGGCAGTCCCATCCCGGCGCCTGACAAGGAAATGCAGCGCGAGTTGGCGAGCGAGATCATGGAGGGCATCCGCACGGCCCGCGGCCACAACGTGCGCATGGCGGCCCTGGCCTTTGGGCTCTGGCGTCTGCAGAACGGAGGCCGCCTGCCGGAACTTCTGAGCGACTTTATGACGTCGGAGATTGAGGCGCGGCTTATCCCCGTGGAGGGCGAGCGCCTGCATTACTTTGCGGATGCGGAAGGGCGGCGCTTTATCGCGCAGATCATCTGGGTGCCGGAGCAGCCGGATCAGGGAGCAAGTGTGGATCATCCGCTTGAGCGGGTGAATGTAAGCGTGCGCTCCGAAATCGTGCCGCTGCTTCACCTCATGGTCCACCACCCCGACGACAAGCCGACGGCCGGCCCCGTCGCGCCCATCAGCAACCAGCCGCCCGGCCTGCCCGGCGGCGATGGGCCGGGCGGGATGCCGGTGGGGAACTGAGCGTATTGCGTGCAGCCACCAACCGACTCTGCATCTGTGGGGATGCCAACACGATTCTCAGACAACCTCAACGAGGTTGTATATCCTTGCCCAGGGTTCCCCGAGTCAAGCGAGGGAACCCTGGGGAATGCGTGAGGGGAGAACGACCCGAACGTGGGTCGTATCCCGCTCTTGTGCAAAGGGATACAACCCTCGTTGGGGTTGTTAGGAGGGCGCTGCTTTCCCAGGGTTCCCTCTCTTCGTTCGGGGAACCCTGGGCTAGGATATACAACCTCTTTGAGGTTGTCGGAAAAGCTTGTCCACACACGTACTGAAACCGCTCTCTGTAGACTTGCTTGTGCCGCCTGCCGCTTTACTTCGAGGCCGTGGTGGTTTCCACGCACTTGACTTCTTCCTTGCTCTTGGGCTTCTCAAAGCCGGGGTAGTTTTCCAGGATCTCGCCTTTGGCCAGCTTCTTCTCCAGGTCGGGCGTGCGGGCGGTGCGGCTGAGGAGTTTGCCATCGCGGTAGAACTCGACGACCCAGCCTTCGTACTTCAGGCCGCAGCGGTACACGTGGCCGCCGTCTTTCTTCACCTCCCAGTCGGGGAAGCCGATGGGCCCGATGGTGAAGTTCTTTTTCTCGCCGGCGTTAAAGGCCTGGGCGGGGTGCTCGTACTTGCCGGCCAGCAGCAGCTTTTTGTCGCGCTCGCCGGAGATGCTGCAGGTGCCGATGATGTAGAACTTGAGGGAAATGTCCTTGGCGGCCTCCAGGCCGGAGTAGCTGATGGCGGCGTCGAAGTTGTTGCGCTCCATACGCTTAAGCGTATACTTGGGCGCCCAGGGGTCGCCCGCGCCCGGTGCTTCTTCCGTGGTAGTGCGGGAGATCTCGGTCTTCTTCTCGACATTAACCTTGAACTCCTCCGCCAGGGCGGAGGTGGCGATGGCGACGAGGCCGACTGCGGCGACGGCGAGGAGCGACAGAAAGCGGCGTGCGGATTTCATAGCTGGCGAGCAGGGGGTTGGGGGAAGGGAGGGGAACCGGGGAGGAGGCGGGTGAGTTGCCGGGGCAGGACGGGCTGGGCGGCAAAGCGATGCGCGGCGCGAGGTCGTGCATCTTACCCAGCATAACCTTGTTGTCGGCTTACGTAAATAGTTTGGTGAGCTTTTTCACCAAATAAAAACGCCAGGATGGAGACGATGGGCATTGGAGATTTTGTGAGAAAAAATGGACTTTCCATCGCCATTGTAAGGCCGGTGTGTCATAAGGTGCTTTTGGGCGGAAGAGTACAGTAAAGTGTGGCTCGGAAAGGTCGAAGCATTACGAATCCCCCTCGCATCTGATCTGACCGAAGCGCCCGGCGTGCTCTCGACGGGGGGCGCGGATTTTTCAGGACTTTAAATTTCTATCCGCTATAAATTTTCTCATGGCATTGATCTCGCAATTGTGGCAAAGTATATCCATCGGGGCAGCGGTTTCGTCGGCCGCGTCCGGCTTTGTCACGCTATGCCGCGGAAGTTCGGCGCACTGAGGTACACATGACGGGGACTCTTCACGCAATGCAGTCGCTGATGGCACGTTCGCACGCGCGGGCGGACTTGCTGCTTCATTTTTCGGAGGCGACAGGCTTTCGGCTTGTCAGCTGTAACCTGGTGGCGGCCACGCTTTTTCAGATGCGCGAGCATACCAGCGCGCTGCCCGCCCTGGGCCTGAACTACCTGCCGGTGGAGATGGCCAGCTATCTCTCGGAGGCCATCCGCCAGGCGGACGGCAGCGGCCAGCAGGTGATGCCCGCGTTCCGCCCGCAGTCCCAGCCGGGCAAGATTTACCGCTCCACCCTTTATTTTGAGGAGCGCAAAGAGGGCGATGAGCCGCCGCAAAAGTGGTTCTGGTTTACGTTTACGGACAGCGCCGTGGTGGACGAGAGTGATCGCGCCGCGCTGGAGAGCCGCAAGCTGGAGAGCATCGGTGAGCTGGCCAGCGGCGTTGCGCACGATTTCAACAACCTCATCATGGGCATCCAGGCCAATGCGGAGGCGATGCTGAGCAGCAGCGGCCTGCGGCAGACGGACCGCTCGTGTCTGGTGAATATCATTCGCGCGTGCTCCTCGGGGTCGTCGCTCACGCGCAGCCTGCTGGGTTATGCCAAGCGGCAGCCGCTGACGATGACGGAGTTTAACCTGGTGGAGCTGATCAGCGACGTGGCGCGGATTGCGGGGCTAAGCTTTGGCAGCCAGCACCGCGTGGCCGTGGCGCCCATCATCGCGGCGGACGCAAGTCCCGTGCGTGTAACGGGTTGCTACAGCAGCCTCAGCCACTGTCTGCTCAACCTCATCAAAAACGCGCGCGAGGCGATGCCGGATGGCGGCATTATCCATATTTTGTGGGAGCCCACCGCCACCCACGCGCGGCTTAGCGTCAAGGATACCGGCGTGGGCATTACGCCGGAGGACATGGCCAACATCGGCCAGCCGTTTTTCAGCACCAAAAAGCAGGGCACGGGCCTGGGCCTGGCCATGGTGCAGGGCATCCTTAGCCAGCACGATGGCACGGTGGAGATTGAGAGCAAGGTGGGCAGCGGCACGACGGTGTCGCTCGTCTGGCCCCGCAAAATGCCCGCGGCTGTCGGCGTCAAGCGCTCCGACCCACGCCGCAGCACCGATATGATTATGGCGCAGGCCAACACCGCGCCCAAGCCGGCCGAAGCCCACCTGGCGTTTGTCATCGACGACGACGACCTGGTGCGCGGCGGCGTAGCGGGGCTGCTGGAGCACCTGGGCTATCGCGTGCAGTCCTACTCGCAGGCGGAGGAGGCGCTGGAGGCGCTTTCGCTGAAGGCGCTGCCGCGGCTGATTCTGGTGGACTTCCATATGCCGGGCATGGACGGCTCCGAGTTTATCCGCCAGTGGAATCAGCTGCCGGAGACCTATAAGGAGGCGGAGACGCAGATTCTGCTCGTCAGCGGCCACCCGCCGAGCAAGTTCCAGGATTTTGTGAATCAGTACAGCACCATTAACCTGGGCGTACTGCAGAAGCCCTTTAGCCTGGAGACCTTGCGCAAGAAGATCGTCAACACCAAGGCCAACCGCAGCATCACCATGCGGCTGCTGCCGCCCAGCGGAAGCCTCGGCAAGCCGCCTGCCGCGCCGGGCGGCACTCTGGGCACCAGCACGTCGCAGCTGCCGCCGCCGCCCTCCACCAGCCGCGTGCGGGAGTCAATCATCCCCGCCAGGCTGCAGCACCCGGAGCAGTCGGCCAACGCCACCCCCATGCCCGCCGCGCCACCCGCAGCCCCGCCCCCGGGCCCGGCCCCCGGGATGATCCCCAAGGTGGTAGGGCAGACGCGGCCACGGATTATTATGCCGTAGCAGCAGGTTTAGGAACGGACGATGAGCCAGTGCCTGAGCCGCCGCATCGCCTCCCTCGACTCCATGCGCACCGAAGTCCACCACTGGCTCCAGCACCGTAACACGAAGGCCAAACCCGTCCAATGGCGCTTCGACACCACCACCGCACGAGTCAAACTACGTAGCCTCTATCCGAAATTTTAATTGTTATGGGGTACTAGAGGCTGTCGACATTCGAATTATTCCCTTCTCAGTCGTGGCGATCTTTCCGTCCTTGGCGTTAAAAATGCCCTCGCCATACAATCCAACAGATTTTTAACGCCAAGGACGGAAAGATCGCCAAGGGGAACCGCAGACCGCCGAAATGTCGACAGCCTCTAGTGTCCTGAATCAGAAGTAAATATCATAAGTTCCGTTCCGCCCCTTTGTGTCTTCGTGTCTTTGTGGTTAATGTTCCCCCTCCTCTCTGCTTCTCTGCGAAAATGGGAATGGGGATTATTTAACCACAAAGACACGAAGACACAAAGGGGCGGAACGGAAGGGGTAGCAAGCTAATGATACGTGTTTCTGACTTAGCCTGGCGTCCCGGTGTATATAACGGGGACGCCCCCGCTTTTCTGCCGCCCCCTCTATCCCCACTTCGCGGCTTTGTACCCCTTCGTGCGAACCTCTCCCCTCTGTAATCCGATCAGGAGGGAGGGGATATTTCGCACGAAGGGGTACAAAGCCGCGAAGTGGGGATAGAGGGGGGAGTTGAGGGGGAGGAGGGAGCACCTGCTGAAAAGCGACCTTCTGACTGTTTCTGACCTGTCCGATTACACCGCCGCCTTTTCCTTGGGCGCGCGCTCGGCAATCTCCTCGTTGGTCAGCTCGATAAGCATGGTGGCGATGTGCCATTGGTTGCCCCAGGCGTCCTCCACGCTGGCGCTGCGTTCGCCGTAAAACTGGTCGGCGGGCTCCATTAATATAGTGGCGCCGGCGTTGAGGGCGGCTTTGAAGGTGGCGTCGGTATCGGGCACGTAGATGTGCAGGGAGGTGGGCATGGGTTTCCAGCGTTCGGTGGCGTCGGCCAGCTCGATAACGGCGCCGTGAATCTCCACGGAGGCGTGGGCGATGGAGCCGGAAGGTGTGGGCATGCGGATCATCTCTTTGGCGCCGAAGACGTTGCGCATAAAGTCCAGCAGTGCCGCGGCGCCGTTGACGATGAGGTACGGGGAGACCGCGGTGTAGCCTTTGCGGATGAAAGGTTTGCTCATAGGGTAAAGGTGGCCGCCGGTGTCGGGTAAGTCAACCCGTGATACAAGCGTCACGCCGCCTTTTCTGAGTGGCGTCAGGGGGGTGAGGGTGGGCGCGGAATGTGCGTTATCTCTCTTTACTATTACGCCATCTTCTGTAAAATAGGGCAAAAAGTGCACGATTTTGTCGCGCCGGCCAGGCCGCGATTCATGCTATCTCTCTGAAATGCAGCACTTTGCCAGAAAGAATGCGACAAATCGTGCAGAATGTGGTTCAATGCATGCTAACCGCCGTTGCACGTGCAAGTCGCTTCGCCAGGCAACGCAGCGGGGCAATGCATCTCCGGGTGTCCCCTCCCGCTTTGTCCCCCAAAACCCCAGCCCTGACGGGCAGTGTAGCAGCTTGAGGAATGACCATGGCCAGTACCATCATCCATCGCCAGGAGCCCGACAATGTGGTGCGCGTAATGTTTCAGCTCACCCATCTGGTGGCTGCCGATACCACATTTAAGGACGATATTCGCAATGTCGTACCGCCGGAGACAAAATCGCTGATTGTGGATATGCGCAACGTGCAGGCTATCGACAGCAGCGGGCTGGGCTCCTTGCTCAGCCTGCCGCGTATCTTGCCGCCCAACATCCGCATTCGCCTCATCCACCTCAAGCCGTCTGTGCGCTCTGTGGTGGAGATGATGCACCTTGGCCCCACCTTCTCTGTGGATTGATTTCCGACGCCTGCGATGAATGCCGCCCCCACCCCCCCAACCGCCGGTATGGACGCCGACGGACCGCTGCCCGCGCCTCCCGCCGAAGCCGATCTCTCCGAGCAGGACATGCTTAACCTGAACCAGGCGCGAGGCGGCAGCGTGCTGCTGTTTGACGGCGAATGCGGCATGTGCAACGGCTTTGTGCAGCGCTTTATCAAGGCTGACCCCACCCAGGTGATGCGCTACGCCCCGCTGCAGGGCTTTACCGCGGCGGAAGTGTTTGAGCGCCACCATATTCCGCGCGAGCAACTGCTGGGCGGCGGCCTGCGCCTGGTGCAGCATTTTCGCGAACCTGGCGAGCGCGTGCTGAGCGCCACGGACGCCGCTCTGACGGCGCTGGGCGAGACCCAAAGCGCCGCTCGCCATCTCGCCGCCTTCCGCTTTGTGCCCAAAGGGATTCGCGAGTGGGTGTATGCCAATATCGCCGCCAACCGGTACCGCATTGCCGGCAAAGTGGAGCAATGTGCGATGATGCGGCCCGATCAAATTCATCTCTTCCTGCCCTGATTGATTCTCGCCCCCGCGCTTCGCTCGCCCCGCCCCGCTCCGCCCTATGGCCGCCACCTCCAACCGCAACGTCAAATCCTCCGCGCCCCTGCTGATTGCGGACGACGACTCGACGATCCGGCGTCTGCTGGAGTATCACCTGCGCCATCAGGGCATGCCCCTGGAGCTGTTTGAGGACGGCCGCCAGCTGCTGGCCGCAATGCACGAGGACGTGCAGGTGGCTGTGGTGGACCTGAACATGCCGCATGTGGACGGCCTGGAGTGCCTGCGCGCCATCCGTAAAGGCTGGCCGTGCACGGAGGTGATCTTCCTGACCAGCGTGAACCAGGCGCGTGAAGCCGTGCAGGCCCTGCGCGAAGGCGCGTTCGACTACATCACCAAGCCGTTTAGCCCGGACGAAATACTGATGGCCGTGCGCAAGGCGGCGGAGCTGAGCCAAACCAAGCGCGAGAACGCCGTGCTGAAGCAGACGATCGGCACCGAGCGCACCCACAGCGGTTTTGTCGGCAGCAGCGTGGCCTCGCAAAACATCCGCGATAAGGTGGCGCGCATTGCGCCGCTCAACGCCACGGTGCTCATCACCGGCGAGAGCGGCACGGGCAAAGGCGTCCTGGCCCGTGCCATCCACGCCGCCAGCCCGCGCTCCAGCGGCCCGTTCATCACCGTCAACTGCCCCAGCCTGCCGCGCGAGCTGCTGGAGAGCGAGATGTTTGGCCACGAAAAGGGCGCCTTTACCGGCGCGCACGAGAAACGCATCGGCCGCGCGGAGCTGGCCAACGGCGGCACGCTGTTTCTGGACGAAGTGGGGGATCTCCCGATCGATCTCCAGCCCAAACTGCTTAACTTTTTGCAGGAGAAGAAGTTTCAGCGCATAGGCGGCGGCAAGGACATCCCGGCCGACGTCCGCGTCATCGCCGCCACCAACCAGAACCTGAAGGATATGGTGGCGCAAAAGTCCTTCCGCGAAGACCTATACTTCCGGCTCAACGTGCTGCCGATCGAGATCCCCAGCCTTAACGAGCGCGCCGACGACATCCCGGAGCTCAGCCAGCACATCCTGCAACGCATTGCCCGCCAGCGGGATATGGCGGCGTGTCGCATCGACAAGGACGCCATGCGCGCCCTCACCTTCTACGCGTGGCCCGGCAATGTGCGCGAGCTGGAGAACACGCTCGAGCGCGCCTCCGCCTTCTGCACGGACAGCCTTATCACCCCCGCCGACCTCCCCGCCGAAATCGCCGGCCACGCCACCGCGCCGGACGGCCCGCCCTTCAACCTCAGCGGCTGGAAAATCGAGGACCTCGAACGCTTCGCCATCCAGCAAACCCTGGCCGCCTGCAACAACAACAAGGCCGAAGCCGCCCGCGTCCTGGGCATCAGCGAAAAGAGCATCTACAACAAGCTCAAGCAGTTCGCGCGCTAAAGGACTAAGTCAGCATTTAGCCTCGCCAGAGCGTTTTCCGGTTAGGTTGTCGCATTCAGTACTGCTTCCGAAGCGCCATAGGCGCGCGCTCGGCGTCAACTTGCCTCGAAACGCTCTAAAACCAATTCGCACAGTTATTTGTCCTTTTGGCGGGCCGCTTTTGCGCGCAAGCAGCGTTAGTCTTTCGGTCATGCATTTTTCAAATGCACTCCCTCAAGCCCGCCTTGCCTGCATCCCAAAATCGGCTCCGCCAAAAGGCCAAATAGCTGTGCGAATTGGTCTAAATCGTTCAGGTCCCCCCTTTGTGTCTTCGTGTCTTTGTGGCTAAATAATCCCCATTCCCATTTTCGTAGAGAAGCAGAGAGGAGGGAGAATATTAACCACAAAGGCACGAAGACACAAAGGGGCGGAACTTATGATATTTACTTCTGATTCAGGACACTAGCAAACGCGGAAAGACTCTTAGCACCACTCCAGCGCGGCGCTGGCCCAGGTGAGGCCGCCGCCGAAGGCGACCATCAGGATGGCGTCGCCGGGTTTGAGCTGGCCGGCGCTGCTGGCCTCGTGCATGGCGATGGGGATGCAGGCGGCGCTGGTGTTGCCGTAGCGGTGCACGTTGACGTACACGCGCTCGCCGGGCACTTCCAGGCGCTCAGCCACGGTGTTGATGATGCGGATATTGGCCTGGTGCGGGATGACCCAGGCGATGTCCTCGGTCTTTAACCCGGCGAGCTCCATGGTGCGCTCGCTGCTGCGGATCATCGCGTTAACCGCAAAGCGGTAAACTTCCTTGCCGGACATCTGGATGTAATTCTTGCCCTCCGCCAGCACCTGCGCGGTAATGGGCATGCGGCAGCCGCCGGCGGGCAGGCTCAGGATGTCGGTTTGCGCGCCGTCGCTGCCCAGGTCGCTGGCCAGGATACCGTTGCATCCCTCCTTGCTGCGTACAATCACGGCACCGGCGCCGTCGCCGAACAGGACGCAGGTGTTGCGGTCCTTCCAGTTAACAACGGAGGAGAGTTTTTCCGCGCCAATGACCAGCACCGTATCGTACACGCCGCTGGCTACAAACTGCTCGGCCGTAATCAGGCTGTAAAGGAAGCCGGAGCACGCCGCCTGGATATCGAACGCGGCCGCGCGGGTGGCGCCGATTTTATGCTGGATGTGGCACGCCGTGCTGGGGAAAACGGTGTCGCCCGTGCAGGTGGCGACGATGATCAGATCGATCTCGCGAGCGTCCACCCCGGCGTTTTGCAGGGCCACGCGGGCTGCCGCCGCGCCCAGGTCGGACGTCAGCTCGCCTTCGGCCGCGATTCGGCGCTCCTTGATGCCCGTGCGTGTAAAGATCCACTCATCCGACGTGTCGACCATCTTTTCGAGGTCGGCATTGGTGAGAACGCGCTCCGGCAGGTAGGCACCCGTGCCTATGATGCTGACGTTACGGCGAGGAAGGGGCGGGCGAGGGTGCTGCCTGGTGGCTCTCATGGTGGCGGGACATTTCTGCAATAATGCGTCGGTTAACCTGCTGGCGTACGGACTCGCGGGCGACACGCAGGGCGTTTTTGATGGCCTTGGCGTTGCTGTTGCCGTGGGCCTTGATGACAATGCCGTTAACACCGAGAAGCGGCATGCCGCCGTACTCGTCGGTGTTCGTCTTTTTGCGAATTGCCAGGAAGGCCCCTTTGGCCAGCCACGCGCCGAGGGACCGCCATATGGTGCTCTGAAGCTCGGCTTTCAGCCAGCTAAAAATG
This sequence comes from Verrucomicrobia bacterium LW23, assembly GCA_003054695.1. Taxonomy (GTDB): domain Bacteria; phylum Verrucomicrobiota; class Verrucomicrobiia; order Methylacidiphilales; family UBA1321; genus LW23. The sequence goes on along the minus strand of QAZA01000045.1, from coordinate 322,593 downwards.
GCCTTGGCGAGACTTTCTGAAGTCTTGAGCACGATATTCCCCACAAACCCATCGCACACAACTACTTCCACGGGATCGCGGAAAAGCGCGTGGCCTTCGATGTTGCCGGCAAAGTCGATGTTCGCCTCCTCCAGCAGCTTGTACGTCTCGCGCGTAAACTCGTTGCCTTTACCAGCCTCGCTGCCAATGCTGATGAGGCCGACGCGCGGCCGGGGGCAGCCCAGCACCTCCCGGCTGTAGATGGACCCCATGACCGCGTAGCCGACCAGGTGCGAGGGCTCCGGATCGGGGTTGGCGCCCGCATCGATAAGCAGAAAATGCGCTTTCTCGGTGGGCATGACGGTGGCGATGCCGGGGCGATCAATGCCCGGCAGCGTGCGCAGGCGCAGCTGGCTGCACGCCACCAGCGCGCCGGTGTGCCCGGCGGAAACCACAGCGTCGGCCTTGCCATCCTTCACCAGCTCCACGGCACGGTTCAGGGAGGAGTCCTTCTTTTTGCGCACGCCCTCCACGGCGCCGTCGGTCATGGTAATGATCTCCGAGGCGTGGTGGACGGTAAGGCGGTCCTTCGGGTGGGCGGGGTGGCGCTTCAGCTCGGCCTCAATCCGCTCGCGGTCGCCCACAAGTACAACTTCGAGGTCCGGGTACTCGGCCAAAGCGGATACGGCGCCATCCACCTGCGGCGCGGGGTAAATATCGCCTCCCATGGCGTCGAGCGCTACTTTCATGTGCGGGGGGCGCCGTGCTGTGCGGCTGCGGAGGGCGCCTGGTTACAAGGGGTTACGAAGGCCATGGGGTGGGAAAAATGTCGTCGCGGCACCAGCTGTGCAAAGCGGCGAATTGCAGACTGAGGCATAACGAATAAAGGCCGGGCCTATCAAGGGAAAAATCGTCGGCGCCGTGTCAAAGCTTTGTGGCGGACATCGTGCGAGGCGCTGGCGACAGCCTGAAGCGGGTTAAGGGTTAACCGCACAGCACCATGGTGCATTCTCTCGCAATATCCTACAAACAAGGCGTCGGCATTCCGCCCATTACCTTCTATGAAACGCCTCCTGCTTCTCCCTCTCATCGCCCTGCTCTCAGCCCTGGCCGCGCCCGTAATGCCGGCAGCTGCGGAGCAAACCGGCCCCACGCCTTTCCCCGACGTGAAGGACCAGGCTGCCTGGCCCGGCAAGGGCCCGCTCAAAGTCTACCCGTACATGACGGACAACCGCATCGCGTTCTGGGCCAAGCGCGCCGCCTCCAAAAACGCGGTCGTGTTTGTGGGGGATTCGCAGATCGGCGGCTGGAAGCAGGTCAACCCCGCCACCACGTCCTTTCCCAGCACCAGGCTCGTCGTCAACCGCGGCATCGGCGGCGATACCAGCCGCGGCGTTCTCTGGCGCCTGCAGGAGGACGTGCTGGATCTGCAACCCACCGCCCTGGTGCTGCTGGTAGGCGGCAATGACCTCAGCGCGCACGGCCCGACCGACCTCACCATCGGCAACATCACCGCCATCCTCGACGCCACGGAAAAAGCCGTCCCGGGCATCCCCGTTATCCTCTGCAACCTCCCGCCCCGCAACGCGCCCGCCGCGCCGATCAAGCAGAGCGAGCTGACGAAGCTTAACGGCCAGCTGGCCGATCTGGCCGCCACCCGCAACAACGTCACGCTCTTCGACAGCTTCAGCCTCTTCGCCCTGCCCGACGGCATGCCCGATCCCCAATACTTCGCCAAGGACCTCATCCACCTCAGCGCCGCCGGCTACGAGAAGATGACCGCCGCCATGGCCAAAGTGTTTGAGGAGAAGGGGATAGGGAAGTAGGACGGAAAGGCCTTGTTAAATTGAATAGTAGAACTTTGCACTTGACTTTAATAATATTAACCGGCAATATATCAACCTTATGAGAGACATGCTATCTCCCAAACCTGCAACCCCACACATTGCTATGGCAATCGAACCTAACGAAAGGAGAATCGATGACCCGTGAAGTAAAGAAACAAATCAAAAGTGCTGAATTAAGAAGTGAGCCAATAGAAAGCGATAATTCCAATCCGCTTCGAGAATTCCTCGAAAAACTTATCAAAAAAAAGCCGAATAATTCATACCACGAGTTTGGAGAGTTCGGGGATTCACACAGGCACAGCGAATCCAAATTGATGGATCCAGACGTATGACTGCAACGAGCAATCGCGGGCTGACGAAATCATGCAAAGAGGCCATCGCCGCTAGGCGATGGCCTCTTTGCTAATTGCGCAGAAGGCTTTCCTTCTCCTTTAAGTCGCGCGGCATCGTAGCTAACCGGCCTTTCTGCCTGGGCGCCATCACGGCGTGGGGCGTAAGTGCCCGGCCACTATGGGTGTGTGCTAGCGATGTGGTGCGCGGCTTTCGCGAGGGAGGGAGCCGTGTGCCTTGCGGATGTCTTTGTCTGACTGTCGGCGGGCTGCCGGGCGGGCGGTAGGCCTGTCCGGCGTGCGGATTACTCCTCGCCGGCGGTTACCGTCAGGACCTGGCGGCCGCGGTACATGCCGGTTTCGGGATCGACGCAGTGGCCGAAGTGGCGGTTGCCGGTCTTGGGATCGACAAAGAGATGAGGAGCTTTCCAGCGCCAGGTGGCCTTGCGGGTGCGAAGGCGCATCTTGGAGGTTTTACGTTTTGGGACACCCATAGTGCTTGCTAGTCGTTAATTTTAAGTTGGTCGAGCGATTGCCACACGTCTGTGTCAAGAGACGGCGAAGGCGTGGTGCTATCTGGTTGTAGCCCCACGCCGAGAATAGCGCAGCTGCTGTCCGGATCTTCGATCCGACAGGTCGCAATATGTGGCAATTTGAGAAGTATGTCTTCGCGCACCGCGGGCGTCAAGTCAATAATTTCAGGATGTGGCGCTTTATATTCCACATGAAAGCGCGGCACCGTAACGGAGTACGGAATCCACTCCGCGCAGCGCCCGCACTGCACCTGCACCACGGTGCTGACGCGACCCGCGGCAAAAAAAGTGTCGGCCTCGCGGCGCACCTGCAGGTCCACCTCCACGGGCTCGTGGGCGCGCGCAAACTTGTCGTCGAGATCGAGCACCGACGGCGGCAGGGTCTCGCGCACGAGCAGGATGTCGTCGTGCAGTTCCTCGGGATGAAAGGTCATCATAGTCGTTGCGTGGAGGGGTTGAGGGTTCATGCTTGCAGTCGGTCAGGCGTAGGGGACGGTGTCGGCGGTAACAACGCGGGAGGAGCCGGGCACGCCTTCGGGCGAGGCGGCCTCGGCCGGGAGCGCGGAGGGCGGGGCAAAGGGGGAGGGCACGGGCGTGGCCGGCGTATCGGAGAGGGGGGCGGGGGAGAGGGAGGCGTGCGGCTCGGTTGTGCGCGGCGTGGTGGCCGGCCCGTTCGGTTCCAGCAGCACTTCCTCGCGGTAGCGGGGCGGCTTGTCGGCGCTGTGCGGGTGATGGCGCGCCCACAACGCGGCCTCCACAGGCGGCGGCACAAAGTGGGAGACGGGCCCGCCTAACCTGCTGATGCCCTTGATGATAGAGGAGCTGAGGTAGGTGTAGGTATCGCGCGGCATCAGGAACAGCGTCTCGATGTCGGGATCGAGCTTGCGGTTCATCAGCGCCAGCTGAAATTCGAACTCAAAATCCGACACGGCGCGCAGGCCGCGGATGACGGCGCAGGCCTCGTGCTTGCGGGCAAAATCGACCAGCAGGCCGCTGAACGTGATGGCGCGGACCCTAAGTCCTTCGTGCGCAGCGGCTTCCTGTACCAGGCGCAGGCGCTCCTCAATGCCGAAGAGGGTGACCTTGTTGTTATCGACGGCGATGGCGATAATCAACTCGTCGAAAATCTTGAGGGCGCGACCCGCGACGTCAAGATGCCCGTTGGTGATGGGATCGAAAGTGCCGGGATAAACGGCTCGACGCATGGATGTGGGGTGGAAGGCGGCGGGGAAAGCGGAGGGCATCCACGCCCCCGCGGCGGGACCAGGGGCCTAAACCACTACCGCGCCGGTAATCCCAAACATCAGGATAAGCGCGGTAAAGTAGCCCACGGCAAAAGTGAAGCCGAAGGCGAGACCCTCGAGCACGGCAGCCATAAAATTCTTCATAACAATATACTCCATCAAGAAGAGGTAGCCCATGCCGTTCGCCGCCCTGCCCCGTGCAAAAGCGGCCGTACGCTGTGCTTCTCCGTATCTAATATATGTCACACAGTCAGCGAAGCAGCCGGGAATGTCAAGAGCGCTGCGCGCCGCTCCCCGCAAAATGGTGGTGACATTGCCGCGGTTGGGAGCGACCGGGCGGGAATAGCGCCGGAAAGTGTGCCAGGCCTTTGTGCCCGCCCGTTAACGACGCGATGCTTTTTGGATGAAATGCGTGGAACTACGGCGTATCTTGGGGAGGGAAACAAGGGTGCGATATTGCCGCCATCGGTAATCCCGCCGGTTGCCATAAAATCGTTGCTTTACCTGCGCGCCTTCCTCAGCTACTTCATATAACACGACATTTCACGCACTCGACGCCAGCGCCTTGCGACAGCCTGATCTTCCGCCTCCCGCTTCGGCCTCCCGACGACTACCGCCCTCTCTCCTATGCTCCTTAACTTCGATCTCCACTGCCACTCGCGCTACTCCGCGGATGGTGTGGCGGAACCGGAGGATCTGATCGCCGAAGCGCGCCGCAAAGGTCTTCACGGCTTTGCCATTACGGATCACGATACGTGTGATTGCGTCGACTATTTTATGCGCCACGGCCTGATGAATGCCGAAGGCACGCCGGTCGATGGCATTCTTATCGTGCCCGGCCAGGAAATCAGCACCAGCGACGGCCACCTGCTGGGCCTGGGTGTGCGCCTGCCCAGCGTGCGCGGCATCTCGGCGGCCAACGCGGTCAATCTTATCCACCGTGCGGGCGGCATCGCCATCCCGCCCCATCCCTACGATTTTTTCCGCGCCGGTATTCGCGAGCACGTGCTGGAGACGCTTCCCATCGACGGCGTGGAGGTGTTTAACGCGGCCACCACGCTTAAGCGCTATAACCAGCAGGCCTACGACTACGCTGTGCGCCGCGGCTTGCCGATGACGGCCAGCAGCGATGCCCACGACGCCGTGGCCATCGGCACTGCCTACACCACGCTTGATGTGGAAACCTTTGATGTCAAAGGCGTTCTGCAAGCCGTCGTCCGCGCCGGCAACCCGCTGATGCAACGCTACCTTACCCCCCGCGACGCGCTGAAAAAAACCTGGAACAATGTCTTCCGCCTGCGCCGCCGCCGCCGCACGGAGCCCGCCGAACCCGCCGAGCCGGTGCTTTAAGGATATTCGCTCCCGTGGCGCTACTGTAGTCAAAGGGGAATAGCCTCGCAAAACGTTCCCCACCCCCCGCCGTGCGATTCGAGTTCAGACTCGCGTTCGGGTTCGAGTGTCGACAGGCTCTAAAATCCGCAGGATTGCACGAAGTCGATCATCGCCTGCTTTTGTGGGGCAAGGGTGGCCGCAGGGCCGGTGGCTTTAAAGAACCAGCTGGAGCCATCCTTGCTGACGATGGCGGCCAGGAGGGTGGCGCTGGGCCCCTCGTAATAGAAGAGTGTGGCCGCGGGAGTGGCGGGGACGGGATCGCCAGCGCGCAGGGGGAAGGGCTGCGCCTGCTTTGCCAGCTCGTCGCCGGTGATGGGTTGCAGGCCAATCTGCCCGCGCCAGCGGTTAACGTTGGCCAGCACGCCGCCTACGTCCCCGGGGAAGGCGGTGATGCTGACCTCCGCGGGGCCGGTGCCCTGCGGCGCGCCGGCCGGGGCCGGGATGCTGATAGTGGCAATGCGCGGCGGGCGCGCCTCCTTCTCCTCCCACCCGGCGGGCAGCTTCCAGGCCGGCTTGCTGACGGCCGCGCCAGCGGGCACGGGGCCGCCCATAATGTTGGTGGCGATCGTTGCGGGGGCCGGAGAAGGCGCGGTAGAAGTTGCGGGGGCCGGCGCGGGCGCCGGGACCGCGCTACTCCCTGGTGCGGGGGTGGTGGTCGCGCCGGACTGCCGTTCGGCCAGCTCGCCGGTGGCGCGCATGCGGGCGCGCATCTGTTCCATTTGCTCCGGCGTGGCGCCGGCGTGGGGATCCGCGCCTGGCGTGGACGAGGGTGCGGGGGCCGTCGGGACGGGCTGAGGCGCGGCGGCCGGCTGGCCGGTAAGGGTCTGGGCCTTGCCGGGGGGCATAGGCGTGCCGCCGGGCTCCGAGGCAAAGCGGAAGGACTTGAGCAACCCCCGGAAGGCTTCCACCTGCGTGGTTACCAGCGGCTCGTCGCCGCTAAGCTTGATAAACCACACGCGCGGCGGCGCCACAAAGATGCCCGCCACAATACGTTGCGCAAACCTGGCAGGGTTGCCGGATTTCGGCTGCATCATCGGTGCCACGGGGGCGGCGGCCGGCTCCGCGGCAGGTGAGGGGGAGGGTGCGGCGGATGCCCCGGCCAGCTCTTGCGCAGGTGAAGGTGCAGGCGCGGCGCCGGTTATTTCCACCCATATCCAGCGCTGGCCGTCGATGTGTTCCTCGCGGCAGTTCTGGCCCAGGGCCTCGCTCGTCAGCGGGCCCAGCTTTACCTGGGCGCGCCAGCGGTTCACGTTCTCCAGCAGGTTGGAGCCCTGGATGCTGAGCGTGGAGATGGAGCAGTCGGCCGTGGTGCCGTTCAGCTCCGCGGCGGTGGCGTTGGCCGGTGCGCCCTCGGCGGTGCCGCCGCTGATGAGAAAGCTGGCATTGCGAAATCCCGATGCGGCCTCCTCACGCCAGCCGGCAGGGGCCGTGTAGGCGATAGGGATGTTCTCGCGCCCCGGCATGCCCGGCGCGGCGCCCGGCGTCTGGCCCGGCGCGGTGGCCGTGTTGGCGCCGGGGATGTCCCGCTCCTTCTCGCGAGGCAGGTTGTGCCGAACCTCAATGTCGTCCGAGGGCCCGCAGCCCGCCAGCCCTGCCGCAGCCACCGCCATCAGCAACGCCGCCGCCCCGCCGCGCAACGCGCCGTGCCGGGGCTGCCGAGGAATGCTATCCGCATGAAAAGTCATAGGTGGTGAGCATAACCCATAACGTCCGCCGGGCGAATGAAAATCGCGCCACGCCGCGGGCTTCCGCCGTCCGTACATGGGTGGAGGCGATTTTGAGATGAGGGCAAGGCGAGGCTGAGGGAGTGCATTTGAAAAATGCATGACCGAAGACTCAACGCCGCCCTCGCTCAAAAGCGTCCCGCCAATGTACCGGTTTATTCCGACAATGGGTCTAACTCTTGCGCAGGGCCTTGATCTTCTCGCGCAGCTCCTTCTGCTTGTCCTCAATAGCCTTAACGTCCGGGCGTTCGCGGAACGTCTTGTTCAGGCGCTGGTACTCCGTCTGAGCGTCGGTGGACGCCTTGAACAGTTCGGCCAGCTCGGGCAGCTTCGTGGCCTTTTCCAGCCTGGCGGCGGAGGCTTTGCTGTGTGCCTCCCGCGCGGCGTTGCGGGCGGCGTCGTCCTTGCTCATGACGGCCTCGGTCATCTTTTTGAATGCGGCGGCCTGCTGGGCGGTTTCCTCAGCCAGGGCGGGGCTTGTGTCCATGGCTTTGTGCAGCTCGGTAGTGGCCTTGATGGACTTTTGCTCGGCCGCAACCAGTTCAGGCACAGCGTCCTTCAGGGCATTGAGTTCGGCGTCCAGCTTATTGTTCTCGGCCCGCAGCTCGGCGAGCTGCGCCTTGGTGTCGGCCTGGGCAAGGCTGAGAGGGGCGAGCAGAAGAGCGCACAACACTAGGAAACAGCGAGTCAACATCATGCCAAAAAGTAAGCAGAGAGGCAGGGTAAGTCAACCGCGCCGGGCGGGCCGGGGCTCAGCCCCACCGTAAAAATGCGCGGAGGCACTTGCGTTTCTCCGCATTTTACTATAAGACAATTGAATAAGAGCAACTGCCGCCGCAAGCAGGGCTCCTTCCCCAACTCCTCCCCCCACCCCACCACCACGCTATGCCTCCTCCTCAACAGCAAGGCTGGTCCGAGCCCGGTTACCCGCCCATGCCGCATATGGACCCCAATATGGACGAGAGCGACCAGAAAGCGTTGCAGGAGCGGTTGAACGAGCTGCGCCGCCAGACGGACGAGATCGAGCACCGCAAACGGGCCATTGACGAACTGAAAAGCAAGGAAAAGGAGTTTGAAGAAGGACGCCGCACGGTGCTGGAGAAGCTGGAGCGCGGCCTCGTTATTCTGGAGAACCAGGAGTTTGAAGCCAAGCGCGAGGCCGAACAGCTGCGGCAAATCCGCGAGGCCTTTAACGAGCAGCTGCAGCAAATCCGCGAGGTGGACCCGAATGAGTGGAAGGGCGGCCGCGATACCCAAAGCGTGCAGGCCGAGGTAACCCGGGCGCTGGCGCGGGTCGATCAGGCCCACGCCATCTACACGCAGGCGCGCAGCCGGCTGGCCAAGTTTGGGGAGGTGGAGGCGACCGAGGGCGACGAGTACCTGGATGGGGCGTCCGAGAAATCGTTTGTAACGCTGATGAAAGAGGGCTTTGCCTTTACGCTGCCGCTGATGCTGTTTGCGACTGCGGCGCTTTTCATCTTCATCCTTATCCAGAAACTCAGCGCGGCCGCCACCCCCTAGCCTGCCGCACGCCACGCTCATCCGCGCCACGCATCGACACCCCGGTGTGCGCCGCGTCTCACCAGCATCCGCGCTCCGCGCCAACCCCGGAGTGCGCTTCCCGCTTTGGCTACCTCCCCATCCACACCTCCGCCGCCGTCGCCCCGCAAGCCGTGGTCGGCCTGGATAACCGCACTGCGTCTGCCCGCGTGGATGCGCCGCGGTAAAGCCTCCGCGCCAACGGCGTCCGTCAGCAGCCAGCTGCAAAAGGATCTGGAAGAAGAACAGGCGCGCCTTCGCCGCGAGATCGAGGAGATCAGCGCCCGGCTGGAAGCCCCGCCTGGCACGCGTCCGCCGGCCGCCCCCGGCGATCCCGCCCGCCCCACCATCTGGCGCGAGAACGAGGAGGAAAGCTTTACCAGGCCGGTGCCGGAGACGCCCAGCCGAGGCCGTCTGGCCATTCAACGGCAGATTGAGCGCAACCGCTTTCTGGTCATCGCCTGCGTGCTGCTGGTGGTGGCGCTGATTTTCTACCGCGTGGTGTGGTAAGAGGAACCCGGCGCCGGCTGGTCGAAATGAAGTTGCGCACGGGGCATTTCGTGCATACATGTTCAGAATGTCCCTTTCCGCTGCATTGATGCTGAGGCGCATGCTGCCCAACGCCTGCCTGCCGGCATTCCTGGCCCTGGCCGCGGTTGCCTGCCTTACGATCGCCGCCCTTCCCGCCGCCAACGCCGCCGATGCCGACGGCGAAGAAATTGCCAGATGGGCGCCCGGCGAGAAAGCAGCCTACGACGAATACCGCGCCGCTATGCGCAAGGGGCAATACCGACAGGCGCTGCCCCTTGCCAGAAAATGGCTGGAGATTTGCGAGAAAGAGCACGGCGCCAAGGCTTTACGTACCGGCCAGGTGCTGTCCAACCTCGGCATCCTTTACACCTACCTGGATGAGTACGACAAGGCCGAGCTCAACTACGAGCGGGCCATCGAAATCTTCCGCGACCTGAAGGCGGAAGGCGAAATTGCCAAAGCCACCGCCAATATGGGCGGGCTCTACCTGGACATGAAGCAATACGACAAGGCGGAAGACTGCTTTCTGGACAGCCTGGATCTCAACGAAAAGCTGTACGGGCTGGAGGACCCGAAGCTGGCCGGCGTGTTTAACAACCTCGGCATGCTCTACTACACCAAAAAGAATTACGACCGCTCCGACCGCATGCTGCGCCGGGCCGTAAACCTGGCCGAGAAATCGGGCAAGGATGAGCTCAAGCTCTCCAGCTACCTCAACAACCAGGGGCAGCTTTACACCGACATGGGGCAGCACGCCACCGCGGAGGCCTGCCTGCTGAGAAGCATTCAGCTTAAAGAGAAAACCCAGCCGCCCCAGCACCCCTCCTACGCCCGCCCGCTGCGCAACCTCGTCTTCCTGTACAAAAAGATGGGCGACAAAGAAAAAGCCGCCGCCACGCAGGCCCGCCTCGACAAAATCTCCGGAGGGGGCGGCGCCGGTGCCGCCGGCGAGAAAAGCGACGATAAGCCCGCCGCCGACAAAACCCCGCGCGACGACGCGAGCTGATCCCGGCCGCTACCGCGCAGCCACGATTCGCTCCGCTGTCGTCCAGCGGCCCTGCAGCTCAATGCGGCGGCGCTCGGCGGGGATGCCCAGCTCGTGGCGCAGGAGCATATTGTGGAGAAGGCGAACGCCTTCGGCGCCAACGGTTTCCGGATTAAGCACGGGGCGCAGGAAGCCCTCCGGGGCGCCTAGGTTGTTGAGGTAGACGAGCGGCATGCCCGGCAGAAGCTTCGCCATCACCGGGTCGATCGTCAGCACGCCGTCCAGCTTCTCCCGCGCGGCCCAGGCGAGAAAAAGCGCCGGCGCGTGGAGGCCGCCCTCGCCATAATAGCGCGAGCGCGCCCCGCCCTGGGCAAGAAAGCCGCCCAGCCAGCGGTGGCCCGTGCGCGCCTCCAGCCGCGAATCCACCACCAGGCCAATGCGGCGGCAGCCCATCCGCGCCAGCTTGTCGAAACCCTGCGCGGCGCCCTGAAAGTAGTCCATCGCCACCGAGTGCATGGCCGGCTCGTGATCCAGCGCGCCCAGCGACACAGGCGCAAACTCCGCCCAGTCCCACCCCGTAAAGGTCCACAGCACATCCGTAGGGCTAAAGAGCAGCCCGCGCACGCCGCGGTGGAACAGCATGCGGCCCAGGCGCTTCTGTATCGCCTCGTCGGGCTCCATGCGAAAGGATTCCACGCCGTAGCCCAGCAGCGCGGCCTCGCGGCGGATGCCCTGCAGGGTATCGCGGTTAAACTGCCGGCTGTTGCGATGCAAATCGCAATCCAGAAAAGCCAGCACGCTGCCGCGCGAACGCGTTTGCGCCGAGCGCCGCCGGGCCGGCTTTGCCTCCGCATCGCCCGCCGTAGCGGCCGGGGAGGCCGTGGTGTTGGCGCTGTCGCCCTCCCCCCGCGCCATGCGGTAGGCTGCCAGCGCGGAAAGGACAGGATCGGGCCTGTACCCCATCCGACGGATGACCCGCCGCACCCGCGCCGCCGTAGCCTCCGCCACCTGCGGGGAGCCCCGCACCACGCGCGACACCGTAATGTGGCTCACCCCCGCCGCCCGCGCCACATCGCGCAGCGTAGGGCGAGGGGCGGATGGCATAGCGCCAGTGTAAAGCGCGGGCGAGCGCAGGGGCAATCGCAAACCGGCCGGAAGAGCCACAGCGACCGGCTTACGGATACCATCCTGAGGAATCTAGAGGCAGTCGACATTTCCGCTGGATCCCCTTGGCGATACTATCTGCCTTGGATCTACGGACCTTCAGATAACATCGCCAAGGGCGGAAAGTTTCGCCAAGAGGGTTGCTTCCACGATGTTCAACCTTCCTTACGCTCCCCCTTTATCTCCCTAATCTAGCCCGGGTTGCCCGCAGCATTCTGATGCGAGGACTACCCCAGGAAAGTTCGCCTCAGCAACCCGACGCGAAGCGTTCTTCCGTCGATCCACTCGCGCTCGTTTTTTGCACGAGCGTGCCTCCCCCCCCCCCCGCGAAGGCGCCCGCGGCGCCTTCAGCTACAGGGTCCAGCGCCACGCTGGAGCCAGTGGGCCAGGGCGGCTTTGGCCTGGGCGGGGGTGATGGCGGCCATGCAGGTGCGGGTGGCTTTCCAGTCGCACAGTTCGGTAACTTCGCGCTGGTTGGCGTTGCAGATGCACCCGGCGCTGAGGATCGTGCGGCGCGGCGTCCACGGGCCCCAGTGGCGGCTGTTGGTGGGGCCGAACAGCGCGACGACAGGGATGCCGGCGGCGGCGGCGATGTGCATCGGCGCGGTATCGACGCCAAAGAAAGCGTCGGCCCGGCGGCACAGGGCGGCAAACTGGCGCAGGGATGCGGTGCCGGGCACAAAGATGGGGCGCGTGCGGCACAGGGCCAGGATGTCGCGCGATTTCTCCAGCTCGCGCGGATCCTGGCTGGTGGTGAAGACGACCCGGGCGCCGCGCTCGGTCTGCAGCCAGTCCACCACGTCGGCCATCGCCGCGTCGTCCCAGCACTTCCACAGCCAGCGGGAGACGGCGTGCACGACCACTACAGGCTGCGGGCGCGGCGCGGGCGCGACCGGGCGGCGGGGCGGCATGGGGGCGGCGGCCTCCGGCACGGGCGGCGGATTCTGGGGCTCGGCCGCGACGAGGGAGAGTGAGGGTCGGACTGAAGGCGGCGTCTGAGGTTGCGCCTGCGTGGCGGGTGGCTCGGCGGGCGTCAGTTGCTGCTGAGCGGGCGCGGCCTCCTGCGAGGCGCTCTCTTCCTCCCTCTGCAAGGGCGGGGAGGCATTCGCGTCCGGGCTCACACCGTGCGCTTGTGCAGTTGCGGGCGCGGGCTTGGCGTCAGCGAGGGAGTCAGCCTGCGGGGACTCGCCGCGCGCCAGGGCGGTTTTGCCCTGCGCGGCCCGGGCGCTGCGTCGCAGCCTGTCCACAAAGCGGACGATGGCTTCGCGCATGGGATCGAGCGCGTTGGCATCCGCGTCGCCGCCGCCGGCCTCCGTGCCGGTATGGGCCATGCCTTCCGGGCTGCCGTTGCCTGCGGGGGCGATGTCCCCGTCGGGGTACTCGGCATCGCTGCTTTGGCCGCTCAGCAGGGCGTCGGCCCAGGCCAGCTCCGCGGCGGTGCTGGGCAGGCAGAGGCTGATATCGCCGCTTGTACCGCGGATGCCGGCCTGGTGCAGGAGCCACAGATGTTTCTCAACCTCGTGCATATCCGCGCCAAAGCCGCCGGCGTGGCCGCTGTCTTTCATCTGGTACAGGTGCGTAAACACGCGCGGACGCCAGTTATCCGGCGCCCACTTGTAATAGCGCTGGCCCAGGCGATAACGGCGCCCGCCCAGCAGACTGTACCACACGGCGCGGTCGCCGGAGGTGAAGTCGATGGTCAGATCGAACTTGCGCAGCATGCTCCACAGGAAGCGCAGCTCGTGCGCGGCACGGCACAGTTTGCCCAGCGGGCCGCGCTCGCGCGCTTCCGCAAAGCGTTGGTAGCATAGCACTTCGTCCACATGCGGGTTGCCCAGCACCATGTCGGCCGTGTAGTCATTGACCAGCACGGTAATGCGGGCGCGGGGATACGTCTCGCGCAGCACCCGCAGCGCGGGCGTGGTAATCAGCACATCCCCAATGTTGCGGAACTTGAAGACGCCGATCGAACGGACTCGCGAGGGATCGATAGGCGGCGGTGTCGTGGCGGCGTCGGCGGCAGAGGGGATGGGCATGGGGGCAGGGCGAGGGAGCACCTTACGCCACGCAGGGGGGAGGAATCAAGCCGGAGTCCGCGCGAAAGCGGCATCGGAGCCAGACGTTCTATGGGATAACGCGGGTTGCAGTTTACGGACTGCGGGGAGGTCCTTGGTCCGGACTTTGCGAAGCCGGGCGGAAGAGGAGGTAAACACCCCACAGATTCAGGTACATATTGTAAGCTTCGGCAAGCGAGGGGTACAAGTTGCACAGCTGCATAAGCGGGTAGTACAAACGGGTGCATGCCTCCTCTGCGTATATGGCATTTTGTATGCCGACAATCTCGCCGAACGTTGGGTTCAGAGTGCTCACAAGCACTATGGTACCGCCATCGCCAAAATCCCAGCCGATCATATCAACGACCATACCCACAGGCCCGACGCTGGCGACATACAGGAGAAGCGCAAAACCAAGTGCCGCCATGCAGATGAGGGCCGTCTCCCACGCGCTGCGTTGTCGGCGATGCGCGGCGACCGGCCACGCGGGCAGATCGACAGGGGCGGCTTCCGGGGGAGTTTCCATGGCGATGGCAAGGCGATCCGGGTTGCTGCAGCGGCTGCGTGCTCCTTAAGGCACACCCACCGTAATGCCCCACAGGGCCAGGTAGATCTGCAGGCAGATTTTGAGCTGCGGCACTTTGTGGCACGCGTAGAATAGCGGAGTGTACAGCCACGAGCACACGCCCTGCAACTGCTTTGCCACCTGCCAGCCCAGCAGAGCCTGCACCGGGTGCCCGCCGTTGGAGATCAGCACCTCGCCGCCGGGGACGGGGACGTCCAGGTGATGCAGCATCCGCACCACCGGGGCAATGCTCAGCACGTAAAGGAGCAGGAGTGCGACTACGGCTGGGCCAACAATCCCGGCCGTCTCAGTGGTGGTGCGACGGCCGAACCCTCTGCCGCGGCTGCGGTTGCAGGAAGCATCCGAGCGGGCGGAGCCATTTCCGGATTGCGGGACGTGCTGGGGATCCATGGCAATTACGGGCCAGGTGTCGTCACGCCCCATAGGGCCAGGTACGAGTTAAAGGCTGCGTTGACCCATGGCAGGCTGTCGCACGCGACAAAAAGTGGAGAGTACACCCAGGCGAAGAAGAAGCGGACCCTGCTGAGATAATCGAAATGAAGCACCGTGGCCAGCGGGTTGCCTCCCGCTCTGCACAACAGCACGGCCCCCGGTCGCGTGGGAATATCCACATGATGCAGTACGCGCACCACCACCGGCACGCTCAGCACGTACAGCGCAAGAAGGGCGGCGGCAATCGCTACACAGATCCCGGTGATCTCCGCAGGGGTCCGCGTCCGCCCCCTAATCCCGCAGCGATTCCACAATAATGCACGCATTGTGCCCGCCGAAGCCGAAACTGTTGCTCAGCGCGCGGCGCACGGGCCTTTGCAGGGCGATATTTGCAACATGGTTTAGCTCGCAATCCGGATCGGGATTGTCCAGATTGATGGTCGGAGGTATGACCCCCGTCTCGATGGCTTTGACGCACGCGATCAGCTCGAAAGAGCCGGCCGCGCCTAACAGATGCCCGGTCATGGATTTGGTGGAGCTGACCGCCACCTTCTTCGCCGCCTCCCCGAAGACCGTGCGAATTGCCTTCGCTTCGCAGGCATCGCCCTGGGCAGTGGAGGTGCCGTGCGCATTGATATAATCAATGTCATCCGGTCCAATCCCGGCACGGCGCATCGCGTAACGCATCGCCCGTTCGGCGCCCTCGCCGCTCGGGCTGGTCATGTGGAAGGCATCGGCGGTAATGCCGTAGCCGGTAAGCTCCGCGTAAATCGTGGCGCCGCGGCGCCTGGCGTGTTCCAGCTCCTCCACCACCACAATGGCGGCGCCTTCGCCCAGCACAAAGCCATCGCGGCCCATGTCGAAGGGGCGGCTGGCCTTTTCGGGCTCGTCGTTGCGGGTGGAGAGGGCGCGCATGGCGGCAAAACCGCCGATACCCAGTTCCACGCATGCGGCCTCGCTGCCGCCGGCCAGGCACACATCCGCGTCGTCATCGCGAATCAGGCGCGCGGCCTCACCAATGCACTGTGCGGCGGTGGCGCACGCGGTTACGACCGCAAAATTGGGTCCGCGGAAGCCGAACTCGATGGAGATGGTGCCGCTGGCCATGTTGCTGATCATCATGGGGATCATGAACGGCGAGATGCGGTCCGGGCCGCTGGCAATCAGGCGCGCGTCCTGGTCCGCCAGGGACTTGAGGCCGCCGATGCCGGAGCCGACGATCACGCCGCAGCGGTCCAGGTCCAGATCCTTACACTGCGAGAGGCAGGAGTTGGCGAACGCCTCCTTGCTGGCGGCCATGGCCAGCTGGGTATAGCGGTCCGCGCGGCTGGCGTCCTTGGGATTCTTGAACGCGCTTTTGGGCTCAAAGCCGCGTACCTCGCCCGCGATTTTGCACTTGTAGTTGGTGGTGTCGAAAGCCGCAATGCGCCCGACGCCGCTTTTGCCCGCGGCAAGGCCTTCCCATGAGGTCTTGACATCCAGACCAAGCGGGCTTAGGGCTCCCATTCCGGTGATAACAATGCGACGCTGACTCAGGCTCATGGGTAGATAGTATTGCGGTGCGCTACAAATGCAACTGGCCAATTTGCGGCCGGGGCCGGCGGGGAGCCGGACTTAGGGAAATGCTGCACACGGTGCGCGGCGGCCGTGTGCGCGCTGGGCCGGAAGCAAAAGGGCACCCTCAAGCGGGGTGCCCTTCGCCACTTCCAGGCTTCTGGTAGGTGTGTGTCTGAAAAAGTCGGACGAGAAGAGGGCGGCTTATTTGTCCGCAGTCTTATCTTCGATGTACTTGACGACGTCCGCGACGGTCTGAAGCTTTTCGGCCTCGTCGTCGGGTACTTCAACGCCAAACTCTTCCTCAAAAGCCATCACAAGCTCCACGGTGTCGAGCGAGTCGGCGCCGAGGTCCTCGATGAACTTTGCGGGAAGGGTTACCTGCTCGGGGTTTACGCCAAGCTGTTCTACGATGATGTCTTTGACTTTATCTTCAATGCTGGTTTCCGCCATAAAAGGAACTCCTCTCAGTGTTGGTGCGTTGTTAATGCTCCGCCAAATCTTTGGCAACAAAAATGTTCCGGATTTGAGTAAATAATTCCGGAGTGCTTCTTGATGGTCCGTCTCCGAGAGGAAACGCTGGATACGCCCCGTCTCCAGAGAGAGGGCACAGCGTCCTTGCGCCGGGCGAAACCGATAGCGAAGCCAAACCTATAGGGTTGGCGCCTATTCCTTGGCAATGAAAATGATGTGAAAAAGTGAAACGATGTGAGTTTTCCTCGGTAAACGGGGCGGCAACAGCGGGCGGATTGAGGGGTGGTCGGGCGTGTGGGTAAGGAATCTCCAGCCCCGGCGTACAGGCGGATGGGGCAGATTTCCTCACGCTAAGGGGGGAATGGGGGAAATTGCTCTACAGCGTTGCTGAATCTGGCTGGCGCTTTTGCTTTGTGCTTTACGGCGTGGGTGTTCATGATGGCGACATCTGCGTGAACTGGCGCCGGGGCCGCCGGATTACACGCCTCTCGACCTGGTTGCGGCTCCCCTTCGCTTTCTCCTTCTCCCTCCTCATTCGCACTTTATGTCCTCCCCCACCCAGGCTGTCGCGCCCATTGCGGCGGCGGTTGATGTTATTGCTGATGTGTCTGTCGCGGCCACGCTGCCGCCTGTCGCGCTTACGTCGGTTACCTTGCAGTCGCCCGTCGGCGTCTCGAAGCCGGGGGCGGGGGTGCTGATGCTGGATTTTGGCCGTGTGGCGTTTGGCAACCTGCGCCTGGCGGCAGCGGCGCTGGCTAAGGCAGGGGATGTCTCGGGCGGAGAGGTCGTTTTTCACCTGGGTGAGGCACTGGACGCGGCGACGGGACGGATCAATCGCACGCCGCCGGGCTCCGTGCGCTATGCGCGCGCGACGTGGAAGTGGCGCGAGTGGCTGGCCGCCCACCCCCACGCCGCCCACGCCATTATTGCCCCGCCTGCGGACAAGCGCAATACCGGCCCGGAGGCCGTGGCGCTGCCGCCGGAGTGGGGTGTGATGCTGCCCTTCCGCTGGGTGGAGATAGAGGGCTGGCCCGAGGGCGCCGACGTGCCGTCCCCTCAGCCCGACGCCACACCGCCGATTCAGCGCGCCGCCGCCTTTGCCACCACGTGGCGCGACGACGCGGCCGCATTTGCGTGCCCGGACGCCATGCTGGCCGCCATATGGGAGCTTTGCCGCTACTCCATCAAGGCGACGACCTTTGCGGGCGTGTATGTGGACGGCGACCGCGAACGCATCCCGTACGAGGCGGATGCCTACATTAACCAGCTGTGCCACTACGCGGCCGATCCCGACCCGGCCATGGCGCGCGAGACGTTTGACTGGCTGATGCGCGCGCCCACCTGGCCCACGGAATGGGCCAGCCATATGATTTTTATCGCCCACGCCGACTGGATGTTTACAGGCGATACCGCGTGGCTTCGCGCAGCGCTGCCCAGCGTGCAACCGCAAAACCGCTCTGCCGAGAACTCCCCCCTGGGCGCCGCCGTGGCGCTGCGCGCAGGCACCAGCCGGTACGAGGCGCTTAAATCCAAGCTGCTGCCGGGCCGGGAGCGCGCAGACGGGCTGATTGCGAGCAGCCCCGGTCAGGTAAAGCGTGGCGATCTGGTGGACTGGCCGCCGGGCGAGCGCGACAGCTTCGACTTTACGGAGGTGAACGCGGTGATCAACGCGTTCCAGTACCGCGCGCTTGGGGAGATGGCCGCGCTGGCCGAGGCCCTGGGCATTGCCGCCGACGCCACGCTGTACCGCGAGCGCGCGGCCACGTTGCACGCGGCGTTTCAGCGCGCGTTTTTCCGCCCGGATGCCGCGGGAGGCGGGCTGTATGCGGATGGCGAGAGCTCCTCGCATATCTCCCTGCACGGCAACATGTTTGCGCTGGCGTTCGGGCTGGTTCCGGCGGAGCGGCGCGCGGCGGTGGTGGCGTACCTCAAAACGCGCGGCATGGCGTGCTCCGTCTACCCCGCGCAGTATTTGCTGGAGGCCCTGTTTGAGGCCGGAGAGGCCGACTACGCGCTGCAGCTCATCTGCCCGCCCGCCGGCACGCCCGGCGACCGCAACTGGCGCCACATGGTGGAAAGCGGCACCACGATTACCTGGGAGGCCTGGGACCAGCGCTACAAGCCTAATCAGGACTGGAACCACGCCTGGGGTGCCGCGCCCGGCAACATTTTGCCGCGATACGTGCTGGGCGTGCGCCCCCTGGCCCCCGGCTACACACGCGTGTCCGTGCGCCCGCAGCTGGGCCCGCTGGAGTGGGCCACCGGCACAGTTCCCACCATCCACGGCCCCATCCACGTGCAGGCCCGCCGCAACGCCGCCACCGGCCATGTGGAGATGCGCGTGATTGCGCCGGCCGGGGTGGCGGTGGTAACAGAAAGTTGAACGAACAGCGCCGGGGGGGGAAGGCCGGCGGCGTTAGACCAATTCGCAAAGTTATTTGCTCCGCATAAAGAGCAAATAACTGTGCGTATTGGTCTTACTCCCCGGCCGGCTCGGAGTTGTCCAGCAGGTAGCTGTGCTGGTCCAGCCACTTTTCGGCTTCCTCGTAGTCCGGGCAGGCGGCGGCGACTTCGCGCCAGTAGCGGGCGCTGTGGTTCATCTGGCGGCGGTGCATCAGCTCGTGGATGATGAGGTAGTCGCGCACGGCGGGCGGGGCGTGGATGAGCCGCCAGTTGAGCGAGATGGCGCCGTCCGCCGAGCAGGAGCCCCAGCGGGAGCGCTGCGCGCGCACCGTTACGCGGCTGATACGGATGCCGTGTTCGTGCGCCAGCGCGTGGGTGCGCGGCGGCAGCTCGTGCTCCGCCAGGGCGCGCAGGGCGGCCATCAGCACCTGGCGCGGCGCCGGCTGGGCGGGAGCGGGGGATGTGCTTGCGGCAGTGGCAGAAGGGGATGCCGTTGCAGGCCCCGGCGCCGACGCTCGGCGCGTGCCGGCACAGCGCACCTCCATGCGCTCCACAGCCGCATCCAGGGTGGTGGTGGCGGGGGCCGCGGCCTTGCCTGCCGCCGCCGAAGCTGGGCGCGGGACAGCGCCGCCGCCCGTCAGGACGACGCAAAAGCCGCGCGGAGCGGGCTCCACGGCCCAGGCGGTGTCCTGGCCGCGCAGCAGCACCATGCGGCTGGATTTGCGGTCGTCCTCGGCTTTGCGAAGGTGAGCGCGGCGGGCCTGCTGGCGCTGGATCCAGTCCGCCCGGCTGGCCACAAATTTTTGCGCCGCCTCCAGTGATCCCCGTCGCGGAATGGTGACGGTGACGACGCCGCGCCTGTCCACGCGCAGAATGTAACGCCGCGCGCGGTCGTTGCGGCGGTAGATCACCTCCTGCGATCGCGCGGCGACCGAAGTCGGCAACGGCGGTGGCGGTGGCAATGGCGGCGTCGACGCGGCAGGGGGTGCGGACGTGGAGTGCGCCGGCACGACGACAAGGCCGCCGGCAACGCCCGCGCCATCGGCCGTGCCCGGTGCTAAAGTCGGTTGCCCAGGCGTCGGGCTCGGCGCCCGAGGAGGAGAAGGAGGGGACGCCGGGCCGCGACCCAGAAGGCGGTTCATCCAGTCGGTCAGCCCCTGGGGAGGCGCTGCCGGGGCGCCGGCGCCACGGGATTTGGCGCTGAGGGCGCCCGCCTCTGCAAAAGCGTCTTCAAAAGCAAACTCCAGCTGGCTTCTGTCGCGGGCGGAGGTGCGGTCGGGGCGGCTACGCTTCATGGGGCGGCGGCCTCCGTGCTTGTGCTGACACGTTGCACCCATGCGGCAAGCGTGGCGGCATCCATGCCGGCAATGGCGATGCTTTTGGCGCGGCTGGCGGCCCCGGCGGTGAGGGTGAGATTGCGGCGCGGCACGTCAAGCTCGGCGGCCAGCCAGTCCAGCAGCGCCTCGTTGGCACGGCCCTCCATGGCCTGGGCGCGCACGCGGACGCGCAGGCGCTCGCCATGCATGCCGGCTGCGCCTTCGCGGCGGGCGCCGGGCAGCGCCCAGATCTCCAGCCGCGCGGTGCCCCGGGGCGCGGGTGCCGGCAAGGACGGTGACAAAGCGGCCGGGGCGCCACCCCTGGAGGGCGTCGGCTTTGGCGGCGATGGAAGGCGCGGCATGGCAGGCAGGCGGGGCGTGCGTTGTGGAGCGAGCGGGCGGCGCCGGGGCTCGGCTGGCCCGCTTAGCCCGGCATGTGCTCAAACGATAGCAGTTTAGCGCATCCCGGGCAAAGGTAAAGGGCTGTAAAGAGGGAAAGCATACATCCGCTCCGTCTCACGCGCCTTTTCTCCTCAACGTACGGACCCTGGCCCAATTGCACGAGATTTTACTCACCATCCCCCCGAGCGCTCTACGCCAGCCTGATGGGGCCGCGGCCGGGGAAGGTGAGCTCGGCGATGCCCGATTTGTCCAGCTCGCCCAGGCCCAGGTCGGTCAGCTTATCGTACTGCGCTTTGGTGGCGAGGGCCAGGGGCAGGTCCAGGCCGGCGTCGCGGGCCAGCTCCAGGGCAATGCCGCTGTCCTTGGCGGCGTGCGAGGCGCTGAAGAAGCAGGCGTGGTCGCGGTTTTGCATGTCTTCGCCATCGGTTTTCAGCACCTGGCTGGCGGCGCCCGTCTGGCTGAAGACTTCGCGCAGCATCGTCAGGTCCAGCCCAAGCGCGGCGCCCAGGCCCAGGCCCTCGGCCAGGCCGGCGGTGTTGATGTTCATGACCATGTTGACCAGCGCCTTGACCCTGGCGGCGGAGCCCGTGGGGCCGATGTAGCGCAGGTTGCCGGCCATGATCTCCAGCACGGGCAGCGCGCGGTCGTAGGCGGCCTTCTGGCCGGCGCACATCAGGTACAGCGTGCCCTGGCGCGCCTGGGTAATGCTGCTGGCCATGCAGGCCTCCAGCGTGGCGGCGCCGGCCCCTGCGGCTGCCGTCTCTACCTCCACATGCACAACGGGGGTAACCGTGGCGCAGTTGATGAAGAGTTTGCCGGCGGCGCCAATCAGCAGCGAATCCACCGTGGTGGGCGCTGTCGGGTCGTCCGTTTTGCCGGGCTGCGTGATGCCAAAAATGCCGCGCATGGCGGCGTCGTCGGTCACCACCGTAATGATGATGCCGGCCGATGCGGTGACTTCCGCCAGGGAGGCGGCCGCTTTGCAGCGCAGCTCGCGCGCCAGTTTTTCGGCCGATTCGGTGTAGACGTCGTACACGGCGGCGATGGTGAAGCCTTTCTCGTTAAGACGGCGCGCCATGTTGGCGCCCATGCGGCCAACTCCAACAAATGCAATAGCTTCGGACATAAACAGGTCAGGACTGGGGGTGGTCGATGGAACCACAAATTATGCGAATCGAACGAGGGGACGGGAGGAAAGGAGGAAATGTGTAAATGACTATCCTGTAAGGTTCCATCCGCATCCCCCCCTTTTGCGCGTTTCGCTCGTGGCCGTACGGTACGTTTTTTAACGCAAAGGGGGGAGGGGACTGGAAGCTGATTAGCGAGGTAAGTTATTGATAATCAGGAAGTAGGAAGTAGGATGCAGGACCCGTCTGCGCGGGCCAGGGCCAGCTAGCGGCGGCTTCCCTTCTTGTCGTCCTCCTCCTCGTCTTCCTCTTCTTCGTCGAGGTCGTCGAGATCATCCAGCTCGTCATCATCTTCGTCGTCGTACCCGGCTTCCTCATACGTGCTGTTAAGGCCCTCCACGTAGGAGACCTTGACGACGTCGCGATTGGCAAAAGCCACCGGATTACCGGCGGCGTCCTTGAAAACCAGCATGCCGTCCTGCAGGACGACAGATTCGGCTTCGGTGGTCAAAACGGACTCGTCCGTAAAGATAGTGCAGTAAGTAGCCATTACCCCCATTATGCCTGATTTTGGGCAGTCTGGCAACAGGGCAGGGGAGGGGGGATTTTTAACCACGAAGCACACAAAGCACACGAAATTTCGGAGGGGACGAACGGGGGAAAAGCGGGGAGAAACGCGGGTAGCTCAAATCGCGGGAAGAGGCGGAAGGCGGCGAGGAGCCGTGATCCGTCCCTGCTCACGGAAGGTTTCGCCGAGGGAGTGAGGAAAACGGATTGTCGGCAGCCTGTTTGGTCTATCCTCATCCCGTCTTTCGTCCCCTCCGAATATTTCGTGTGCTCCGTGGTTAAACAATCCCCTTCGCCGCCCCTCGTCCAACTGGACATTTGGCCTCCATTGCCTTATATAAATGTTTCGACCGGAGTCCCTCGCACCGTGGAATACAAAGATTATTACAAAGCGCTCGGCGTCCCCAAAGACGCCTCTGCGGATGACATCAAGAAGGCCTTTCGCAAGCTGGCACGCAAGTACCACCCCGATGTGGCCAAGGATATCAAATCGGCCGAGGAAAAATTCAAGGAAGTCAACGAAGCCTATGAGGTGCTTGGCGACCCCGAAAAGCGGAGCAAATACGACACGCTGGGCCCGGACTGGGAGCGCATTGCCGCGGCCCAGGCTGCGGGCTACGGCGCGGGCGGCGCGCATGCTACCTCCGGCGGCAAGCCTTTTCGCTACCGCACGGCGCGATCCGGCGGAGGGTTCGGCATGCCCGGCGCGGAGGGGGAATATCAGTTCAGCGGCACGGGTTTCAGCGATTTTTTTGAATCGGTGTTTGGCCAGATGAATGACAACGACTTTGGTGGCGGCGGCAGCAACGGCCGCGGCGGTGTCTCCGGCTTTGGCGGCGGCGCCGGCAGCCCCGGCACCGTGCGGCGCGGCCGCGACATTACGGCCGATATCCTCGTCTCCCTGGAGGAGGCGCTGAAAGGAAGCGTGCGCGAGGTTACCGTGCGTCGCCCCGCAGCCAACAAAAAGCCGGAGCGCGTGGAGCGCTATCAGGTTACCATCCCCCCCGGCGTGCGGGAGGACCAGCTGATTCGCATGGCCGGCCAGGGCGAGACGGGCACCGGCCGCGTGAAAGCCGGCGACCTGTACCTGCGCGTACGGCTGGAGCGCCACCCGCTCTTTCGCGTGCAGGAGCTGGACCTGTACTACGACCTGAACCTGGCCCCCTGGGAGGCCGTGCTCGGCTGCTCCGTGCCCGTGCCCACGCTGGAGGGCACCGTCAGCCTCAAGATCCCGCCCGGCACCGGCAACGGCCAAAAGCTGCGCCTGCGCCAGCAAGGCCTTCGCGATCGCAATGGCGAGCGGGGCGACCTGTACGCCGTCGTAGCCCTGCAAATCCCGCAGGACCTCAGCGAAGAAGAGCGGGGGCTGTGGAAAAAGATCGGCACCTTGTCCCGCTTCAACCCGCGCTCCGCGTAGCGCGGCTGGGGGAGGGGGAGATTTAACCACGGATTGGACGGATTACATGGAGGCCGACGGGGAGTTCGAGAAGACGATCTCCCGACGATTTCCCGACCCTTCCCGTATAAGCCGAGCGATCCCCCCAAAAAAAGCGGCGGACCTTCCGCGAGGGAAGATCCGCCGCCCCGATGGAGCTGGCGAGGGGAGCACCGCCACAGCACTCCGTCTCGCAGCAGCAAATCGGTTGGGGTTAGCCGGCCTCCCCTGCGAAAAGAAGGCCGGACAGTCGGGAAATGTTGTTGCGCTGGGCCGGGCTAAGCCCTGGTCTCGGGCTTAGCCGCGGTTGGGAGAGGGCTTAGGAGGACGCCTCGGGCTTGTCACCGCCCTTGTCACCTTTGGGGCCCTTGCGGTGGCCGTCCTTGTGTTTGGCCTTCATTTCTTGCTTCTTGGCTTCCAGCTTGGCGCGCTGCTCGGGGGTGAGCACGGCGTTAATCTCGTCGCGGGTCTCCTTGGCCTTTTCCTTCAGGATCTCCTTGATCTTCTCCTTCTGGTCATCCGTCAGGTTCAGCTCCTCGGCCAGCTTCTTCAGGTGGCCAAAGTGATGGTGGTGGTGAGGGGGGCCATCACCCTTCGGCTTATCCGCCGGGGGCTCCGCGTGGGTGGTGGTAAGGGCAAAACCGCCCGAGATGGCAACGGCGGCCGCGAGGGCCAGCATGCTGAGTTTCAGATTCTTCATGAGTCTTGTAGACGTAGAGATTTATGTTGAATGGGTTGAGGACGAACGAACCAGTACGGGCAAGGCGCTTGGGCCTGCGGAAAAAGGGGAGAACGAATCGTGAGGAGTTGCGCATTACTCTTTGCGGATCACTCTCTTTCTTGTCTTCCTGCGTTCTGTATTACTTCAACCGGGCGCCGGGCAGGAAGTTGCGCACATTTTTTGCGCCGGCGGCGCGCGCCGGGGGTGTGATGCAGGTGTAATCGGGTGGAATGCTTCACGTGCGGCATCACTTGTCCTCATCATTAGTAAAACACTCCTCATCATAAATTCTGCTCATTTAACAACCCCTGCACGACGATATATCCGGCATGAGCTTGTACCGTCCGCCAGTTGCGCCACCTCCTCCCCTGGCTATCGCTGCCGATTCCGACCTCTCGGCCATGCATTGTCTCACCGCCTTTCTCGCCCGCCAGGGGCGACACGTGAGCCTGGAGGCCATGCTGCGGGAGAACCTCAACCTCCTCACCTTCGACATGCGCTCGCACATGAAGGGGCTGAGCCACTTTGGCGAGACCTCCGAGGAATGCTTCATCCGCATGGCCTCCCGCTACGGCGTGCAGGCCACCCGCCTGCCGGCCGATTTTGAGGCGCACCTGGATGGCTGCGCCTCCATCTCGGGCGCCCCGCACGAGCGCGCCGAGGCGTGGCGCAGCGGCATGGCGGCGTGGGTGCGCACGGCGCGGCGGGCGGGCCTGGGCAGCAAGCGCGCGGTGATGCTGAGCCTGCGGTTTCGCTTTCACGTCGACGTGCAGGAGCTGAAGCACGAGTGGCACTTTCTGGAATCGGTGCGCATGAACCGCAAACTGCAGGAGATCAGCCGCCTGTATGTGCGCGAGCCGAACGACAACCGGGCTTATAAGTGGGATTTCCTCGCCGTGCGCATTCACGACGCACTGGTGCTGCAGGTGCCGTAGCCCGCGGGTGCAGAGGGCGCTCAAGCTTTGCGGGCTTGCGGACGATAGCAGTCCTTAGCCCCCCGATGGTGGCTCTCCGAGCCCGGAAACCGCAGCCGGGCTTCGCGTGGAATAAGCCTGTAACCGTGCGACGATGCGCTATCCGGTTTGATGAACGCGCGCCGCATCCGCTCCCTGGGGGGTGCGGCGGGCTTATTTCACCCGAAGCCTGACGCGGGGGTGGGTGGGGGGAGGTAGGGGAATAGGAGTGCCGGGCCGGGCTCTGGCTATTAGCGCGGCTAATTCCGCTCATGATGCCGGCTTTACGGCTTGATCCCGTTTCTCCTCGGGCACATCATGTTTTCTGGAATGAAGGCCAATCTCATCTTTGTCCTCTACGTGTGTACCGTGTGCGGCGGTTTGCTGGCATGGTGGCGCGAGTTCTCCGTGCCGGTGCCTTCAGAACCTGCTGCAAGTGTTTCTACGCCAACGAAATAGAGAAGGCGCAACTGTTGAGGAAGCCGGGTGGAAACCGCAAATCGGGCATTTTTTGCCTAGCTTGATGGCGATTGTCAAACGTGCTGAAGAAAAAAAAACCTGCCCGTGCGGATTTTCCTGCGTTGTGGTCAAAAACGGACAGGCGCGGCCCGGCTTAAAAGGCTGTCATCACGCGACTAAGCGCGGAGGCGACGCGGGGCGATTATACGCACGCACACCGCTTGTGAACGATAAAGTTCAGCCATCTTTAGCGGAAAAGCCTTTCTTTTATCCCGCGCCGCATCGTATAAGTTTCTCTGCTAGTTGTCAGAGAGTCTGGTGATGCGTTTGTGGATTGCTGATTTCGCAGCACCGTAACGCGACGCTTGCGACACCCGGCAACAGCCGGGCGGAGCACAAAAAAAAGGGCTTTCCACTGCCACGGGCAAACACTAGAAATTGAGGTGGCTTTCCTTCCAGTCACACATTTTTACCTTGAAAAGGGGCTGATTTGCGCGGGGGAACAGGCAAGTTGTGAAATTTTTCACAAACTTTTGCTTGCGCCTTCTCTTCATCAAACCCTATAAGTGCATCTTTATGACCAATCTGGCGCTAAACATACTCGCCGCGGGCCTCCCCAAAAACCCGCCCCCCATTTTCGATAACGGTACGGTCGTTTTCACCAACTCCATGGTGGCTACCTGGGTGGGTGCGGCGGCGATTATGGTGTTTGCCCTGGTGGCCATGCGCGAGCCCAGGCTCATCCCCAGCGGCGCGCAGAATTTTGCGGAGTGGATTGTGGAAGGTCTCGCCAACCTCCTGGCCAGCATTCTGGGCTGGGAGATGATGAAGAAGACCTTCTGGTACTTCGGTACCGTGTTTCTCTTTATCATGTCGGTTAACCTTTTTGCCCTCATCCCCGGCGTTGGTTCGATCGGCTGGGTGGACGCCGGCCATGGTTTTGAGCATATCTCATACCCACTTTTCCGCGGCGTTAACGCGGACCTGAATATGACGGCCGCCATGTCGGTTGTCTTCTTCTTCATGTGGTTTTACTGGGCGTTCTCCTCGCTCGGCCCGGTTGGTTTCTTCACCCACCTGTTCGGCTCCCGCCAGCCCGGCGTTATCGGCTGGCTGCTCTTCCCCATTTTCATCTGCGTCGGTCTTATCGAGTGTGTCTCGATCATGTTCCGCCCTGTGTCCCTCAGCTTCCGTCTCTATGGCAACATCTTCGGCGGTGAGAACCTGCTGGAGGCCATGTACATCGTCTGCACCAAGATGGGTGTGACCTTCCTGGCCCCGTTTGTTCTGGTGCCCTTCTACTTCTTCGAGCTGATTGTTGCCTTCGTTCAGGCCCTGGTGTTCTGCCTGCTGACGGCCGCGTTCACCTCCACGATGTGCTCTCACGACGATCACGGGCATGGCGACGACCACGGCCATGGCCATGACGAAGCCCACGGCCACGGTGCCAAGGACGCCCACGCGCACTAAGCTAAAGAATTCTGTCACACACACTTTGCACGGCCGGACCGTTTGGCCCAGAGCTGCGGAGACCGTGCTCCAACAACACACACAAAAAGAAAGTAACTAACATGCCCCTCGAAATGCTCGCCGAAGTTTACGGTAACGTTCATGTCGCCGCCGCCGCCATTGGCGCCGGTTTTGGTGTCGCCCTGGTGGGCGCCAAGGCTTGCGAAGCCGTTGGTCGCAACCCCGGTGCCGCTACCCCCATCCTGGTTCAGTCCGTTCTCTCCATGGCGTTCGCCGAAGGTCTGATCTTCTTCGCGATCTTCCTCGTTGCCAAATAAGCAGCGACGCGAAGACTTTCGCTCACTTTATCAGTATAACCGCCGGGCTGCGCGCCTGGCGGGGACACCTGGCAGTACCCGTCCCCACCACCGCGCGCCGCACGGCGGCACCCTAAGCCCCTGGGCCGGGTGCCACTGCACGATAGCCTCCCCCTTTACTGCCACACCATTTTCTCACCCGGCCTCTGACGCGGCTGCTTACTTTCCCTCTCCAACACAACACCTTACGTTATGTTCGACCTGCTCAACATCCTTGCAGCCGCTGCCGCCGCCGCCCCCGCACCCGCACCCGCTGGTGAAGGCCAGGTAGGCGCCCTTCTCCGCGAGTTCGGCGTCAACTGGGCCCACTTTGGCTCCCAGCTCATCGCGTTCCTCATCGTCGCCGGCGTGCTCCGCGCGTTTGCCTATCAGCCGATCCTCGCCATCCTGGACGAGCGCAAAAAGAAGATTGAAGAAGGCCTGGCCAACGCCGAGAAGGCCAAGTCCGAGCTCGCGAACGCCGAAGCCACCCGCCTGGCCATCATCAAGAAGGCCAACGACCAGGCCAATGAAATCATTGCCGAAGCCCAGAAGGCCGCCGCCGCGCAGACCGAAAAGCGCACGCAGGAAGCCATCGCCACCGCGGAAGGCATCGTGACCAAGGGCCACGAGTCCATCAAGCTGGAGCGCGCCAAGATGATTGAAGACGTGAAGAAGGAAATCTCCCGCCTGGTGATCCAGACTGCGGAAAAGGGCATCGGCCGCGTGCTGACCCCCGAGGATCAGACCCGCCTCAACCAGGCCACCCTCGAAGGCCTCGCCTCCTAAGCGATAAGCGAAGCCTGAGGCTTCTTCTCCTCCTCCTTCTTCTCTCCGGCATCGATTCCGATCCTCTCCCCCTCTCCCACGACGACCGCATGAAAATCAACCGCGAAGCCCGGCAGGCCGCCAAGAAGTGTTTCCTCCTCTGCACCCCCGGGGGCAAGCTGGACGAGGACAAGGTGCGCGCCACCGTCAACATTCTCTCCGCCCAAAAGCCGCGTAACTACATCCAGATTCTGGAGCGCTTCCGCAAGCTGGTGGAGATTGAAGTGCACAAGCGCACCACCACGGTAGAGTCCGCCGTCGAGCTCCCGGACAAGGGCGCCTCCATCTTTGCGGAGGTGGAGAAGAAGTTCGGCCACTCCCTGGCCACCGCCTACAAAGTCAATCCCGCCCTCCTCGGCGGCCTGCGCATCCAGCGTGGCAGCGATGTATGGGACGGCTCCCTGCGGGCCCGGCTGGACCGCCTGGCGCAGGCCATCTCCGCGTAGTTCCTGATTTTCATCCCTTTACTCGACTCCTTTCCTCTCCCTTTTCCCACACGTCTCCCACCCTTCTCCGATACCCACACCCATGAGCACGCTCCTCCAAGATATTGAAAGCCAGATCTCTGGTTTAAAGACGTCCGTAACCAAAGCCAACGTTGGAGTCGTGCGCCAGGTGGCGGACGGCGTAGCCAAGCTCGAAGGCCTCTCCGGCGTGGCGCTGAACGAAATGATCGAGTTCCCCGGCGGCGCCGTGGGCCTGGCGCTTAACCTGGAAGAGACCGAAGTCGGCGCCGTTATCATCGGCGACGCGACCGAAATCAAGGAAGGCATGGAAGCCAAGGGGACCGGCAAGCTGCTGCAGGTTCCTGTTGGCAAGGAGCTTCTGGGCCGCGTGGTCAACGTTCTCGGCCAGCCGATCGACGGCAAGGGCCCGATTGTTACCGACAAGTTCTACCCCGTGGAGCGCATCGCGCACGGCATCATCGATCGTAAGCCCGTCAGCCAGCCGGTGCAGACCGGCATCATGGCCGTCGACGCGATGATCCCGATCGGCCGCGGACAGCGCGAGCTGATCATCGGCGACCGCGCAACTGGCAAGACCACGGTTGCGATCGACACGATCATCAACCAGGCCCGCATCAACAAGGCCAACGAGGGCAAGGAAGGCTTCCGCCCGATTTACAGCATCTACGTCGCTGTCGGCCAGAAGAACGCGAACGTGGCCCGTACGCTGGGCGTTCTGGAAGAAACCGGCGCGCTGGCTTACACCACGGTTCTCTCCGCCACCGCCTCCGACTCCGCCACCGACCAGTACCTGGCCCCGTTTGCCGGCGCCGCGATGGGCGAGTACTACGCGGAGAACGGCATGGACGCGCTGATTGTGTTTGACGATCTCTCCAAGCACGCCGTGGCGTACCGCCAGGTATCGCTGATCCTCAAGCGCCCCTCCGGCCGCGAGGCGTACCCGGGCGACGTGTTCTATCTGCACAGCCGCCTGCTGGAGCGTTCCGCCCGTCTGACCGAGAAGGCCGGCGGCGGCTCGCTGACCGCGCTGCCGATCATTGAGACGCAGGCCGGCGACGTCTCGGCCTACATCCCGACGAACGTTATTTCCATCACCGACGGTCAGATCTACCTGGAAACCGATCTGTTCTACCAGGGCATCCGCCCCGCCATCTCGGTCGGTATCTCGGTCTCGCGCGTCGGTTCCGCCGCGCAGATCAAGGCGATCAAGAAGGTGGCCGGCAAGATCAAGCTGGAGCTGGCGCAGTTCCGCGAACTCGCGGCGTTCGCCCAGTTCGGTTCCGACGTGGACGCCGGTACCCGCGCCAAGCTGGACCGCGGTGCGCGCATCGTGGAGCTTTTTAAGCAGGTGCAATACAACCCGATGCCGGTGGAAGTTCAGGTGGTGGTGCTGTGGGCCGTGCAGAACAACTTCTTCGACAAAATCCCCGTCGACAAGGTGAAGGACTTCCAGGCCAAGCTGACCGACTTCATCTCCAACCGCCACGCGGGTATTCTGGAAGATCTGCGCGCCAAGGCGGACATCACCCCGGAGATCGGCGACAAGCTCAAGGCCGCCGTCACCTCCTTCGCCGAAAGCTACCGCTAGCAGCGTGACGCTGCACCCTGTGGGGGGATGGGATCCGCGAGAACCTCTCCGGATCCCATCGCACTGACCTCCGGGGTTTAGCGAAGCACTTTCCCCTTTTCCTTTCCGCAACCGACAGCCCGACCGACCGCCACCTCACTTCCTATGGCCAGTCAACGCGACATTCGCCGACGGATCAAGTCCGTCAAAAATACGGCGCAAATCACCAAAGCCATGCAGATGGTGGCGGCCAGCCGCATGCGCAAAGCCCAGCAGCAGGCCCTCGCCGGCCGCAGCTATTCGGATCTGCTGGATCAGATGGCGCACAGCCTGTTTGGCCACAGCGGCGACGTGCAGCACCCGCTGCTGCAGGAGCGCCCTGTCAAAAAGACGCTTTCCCTCGTCATCACCACGGACAAAGGTCTGTGCGGCGGCCTTAACGGTAACCTCCTGCGCGAGGTTCTCCGCGCCGACAACCCCAACAAGGTGTATGTCACCATCGGCCGCAAAGGCCGCCAGTCCCTGGCCCGCGCCGGCCGCCCGCTGCTGGCCGACTTTGAGCTGAAGGACGGCTTTACGTTCCGCGACAGCAAGATCGTCTCCCGCTACTGCCTGCAGCAGTTTGAGAACGGCGACGTGGACGAGATTGAGGTGTTTTACTCCAAGTTCGTCAACACCATCAGCCAGGTGCCCACCCGCGTGCGCATTGCGCCCATCGGCTCGGCCAGCCTCGTTTCGTCCAAGGCCGCTGCGGAGGCCGCCCATGCTGAAGGGCCGACGGAGTACCAGTTCGAGCCCCCGGCGCCCGAGCTTCTCGGCCACCTGCTGCCTTTCTACGTTCATTTTGAGATTTACCAGTATGTGCTCGACGCCCGCGCATCCGAGCACAGCGCGCGCATGGTGGCGATGAAGAACGCTACCGACAACGCCAAGCAGCTGGTGAAGGACCTGACCCTGCAGTACAACAAGGCCCGCCAGGCCGCCATCACCACGGAAATTCTCGAAATCGCGAGCGCCGCCGCGCAGGACGCCTAAACCTGAGCCGGCCGGCGCCACCGCGCGCGACGTACCCCCCGCAACCCCGCCCTTTCTTCCCCCGACAACTCGTCCCCCGCAAACCACACTTCCTCACCATGAGCACAGGTACCATCGTTCAGGTCATCGGCCCCGTCGTAGACGTGGAATTTACCGATGCGCTTCCGCCCATCTACACGGCCCTTACCGTGGATTACACCCTTAACGGCGTGGCCACCACGCTCACCCTGGAAGTGCAGCAGCACCTCGGCGAAGGCTGGGCGCGCACCATCGCAATGTCCACTTCCGAAGGTCTGCAGCGCGGCATGACGGTGAAGAACACCGGCGCGCCAATCTCCGTACCCGTGGGCGAAGGCATCCTGGGCCGCGTATTTAACGTGCTGGGCGAGCCCGTCGACGAGCGTGGGCCGATCACCTTCACCAAGCGCTACCCCATTCACCGCGCCGCCCCCAAGCTGGTGGACCAGGACACGAAGGCCACCCTGCTGGAAACCGGCATCAAGGTTATCGATCTGATCTGTCCCTTCATCAAGGGTGGTAAGGTCGGCGCGTTCGGTGGTGCGGGCGTCGGCAAGACGGTCGTTATCATGGAGCTCATCAACAACATCGCCAAGGCGCACGGTGGTTACTCCGTATTCGCCGGCGTGGGTGAGCGTACCCGCGAAGGCAAGGATCTGTACGAGGAAATGAGCGAGTCCAAGGTTATCAACCTGGACGACATCTCCAAATCCAAGGTGGCCCTTGTGTACGGCCAGATGAGCGAGCCCCCCGGCGCCCGTCTGCGCGTCGCCCTCTCCGGCCTGGCCATGGCCGAGTACTTCCGCGACGAAAAGAACCAGGACGTGCTGCTGTTCGTCGACAACGTCTTCCGTTTCTCCCAGGCCGGCTCCGAAGTGTCCGCGCTGCTGGGCCGCACCCCGTCGGCGGTGGGTTACCAGCCCACGCTGGCCTCCGAGATGGGCGCCCTGCAGGAGCGCATCACCTCCACCAAAAACGGCTCCATCACCAGCTTCCAGGCCGTGTACGTGCCGGCGGACGATTTGACCGATCCGGCCCCCGCCAACACCTTCGCCCACCTGGATTCGACGATCGTGCTCGAGCGCTCCATTGCCGAGCTCGGCATCTACCCGGCGGTGGATCCCCTCGCCTCTACCTCCAAGGCTCTCGCGCCGGAAATCGTGGGTGAGGAGCACTACAACGTCGCCCGCGGCGTGCAGAAAGTGCTGCAGCGCTACAAGGATCTGCAGGACATCATCGCGATCCTGGGCATGGACGAGCTCTCGCCTGAAGATAAACTGACGGTGTTCCGCGCCCGCAAGATCCAGCGCTTCCTCTCCCAGCCGTTCCACGTGGCGGAAATCTTCACCGGCGTCAAGGGCGCCCTGGTGCCGCTCAAGGACACGATCAAAGGCTTCAAGGAGATCCTGGAAGGCAAGCACGACGACATCGGCGAGTCCGCCTTCTACATGAAGGGCAAGATCGAAGAGATTCACTCCAAGGAGTAAGCCAGCCAGGCAGCGGGACGCGCGCTCTGTAAGGGAGTGCAGCGCAACGCTTTGCTTCCGGCTTCTCCTCGGACTTCGAACATCGACTTCCGTTTCCTCTGCGCGGCAACGTGGCCCGGCTTACGCTGCCTGCCCGTTGCCGCGCGTTGCTTTTCGCAGTATTCTTTCTGACAGCCCAGCAGCCCAGCTTTCTTAACCCGCTCGCACGCAAGCACTCCCATGGCCACGCTTCATCTCAGCATCGTAACACCGGACAAGCCTATCTTTGATGATCAGGTCGACGCCGTCGTCCTGCCCGCCCATGATGGCGAGATGGAAGTGCTGCCGCAGCACACCGCCCTCGTCACCCAGATTGTCGCGGGCGAGCTGCGCTACACCACCGGCGGCTCCGAAAAGGCGCTGGCCGTAGGCGCCGGCTTTGTGGAAATCACCAACACGTATGTCAAGGTGCTGACCGACCTCGCCACCGAGGCGGACCACATCGACGAAGCCGCCGCCGAAGCCGCCCGCAAGCGCGCCGAAGACGCCATCGCCCAGGGCAAGCTGGAAGGCGAAGACCTCGAAGCCGAGCAGGCCCTCCTGGCCCAGGCCAGCGCCCAGCTCGCCCTCAAGCGCAAGCGCAAGTAAGACCATGCTCCGAGAACGGCGGAGCGGGACGTTTGCGAAAGGGTTTCTGGAAGGGCTTAAGCCCGAAGCCGTTGCCGAGGCAGAGCGCTCCGAGAACGGCCAAGCCGTTCTCGGAGCTAGGCAGACTCGCGACAAGCTGGCTGAAGGATACTCTAAGTTCAGCCGATCCGTGGGGCCGCGGAGCGCGGAATGGTGACCGTCCGAAATCCTAAACCAGGCTGGGTTCCGCGGTGATTTTGCCTGCGGCGAGGGCTTGCTGCAAATCCGACCAAGTGGCGATGGAGATGCACTCCACCCCGGGGCAGATCTCGGCGCAGAGATCGGTGAGTTCGCGGCCGGCGCCGAGCTCGATGAACTGCTCCACGCCGCAGGAGAGCAGGTAACGCACCGTTTCCTCCCAGCGCAACGTGTTGCACAGTTGGGAGATAAGCGCCTCGCGGACTTCCTGCAGGCGCAGGGCGGGGCGGGCGGCGATGGTGCTGATGACGGGAACGCTGGGCATGGACAGCTCCATGCCGGCAAGGAGATGGTGCAGGTGCTCCTGGGCGGGCAGCATCATGGGGGTGTGGGCGGCGCCAAAGCGGGCGTCGTACACGTGCATCTCCATACCGCGATCGACCGCCACGCGCTGCAGGGTGGCAATGCGCGGCACACTGCCGCCCAACGCCATGCGGGTGGGGGAGAGCACGGCGGCCACCTGCAGGCCCATCTGGATGGCCAGCTCGCGGCCGTGCTGGTGGTTCTCTACGCGGAGAAAGGCGACTTGCCCGGGCTGGGCGTACGCGCAATCCTGCATAAACGCCCCGCGCGCCTGGGCGAGCCTGAGGCCGGCATGAAAGGAGAGTCCGCCCGCCAGGGCAAACGCGGTAATCTCGCCGGAGGAAATGCCTGCCGCTGCCGCAAACTCAAAGCCGGGGGCGATGTCGCGAATCGCCTCGAGTATAGCCCAGCTTGTGGTGTAGGCGGCCGCCTGGCCTACGGACGGCGCTATCAGGCGCTCCGCCGGGCCCTCAAAGCACAGCTTGCGCAGGGGGATGTCGAGGGCGGTCTCCGCCTTGTCAAACACCGCGCGGGCGCCTGCGCTTTCGCGGTAAAAATCATGCCCCATGCCGGGATGTGCCGCGCACTGGCCGGGCAAAAGGAGGGCACGCTTTTTCATGTAAGGAAAGGGAGGGGGAGGAGGTAAAATGGCGCCTGGCGGAACAGCTCCGGGCGGCAATACCGCTAAGATACGAACCGCACTGCCAATTTTGTGGAAAAGAGCCGGAAACCTTGTGATTAGCGGCGAGAAACTTCAAGCCTTTTTTCTGTTGTCAGCACAGAAAAACTCAGCCTTGGCAAGATTGTGTATCTTAAAGTATCACGATAGCGATACATACGGTGCCCGGCATCTCCTCTCTTGGCAGTTCCTTTCGGAACATATGTGCCCGAGTTTAGGTTAAACTTGGGTTATCCAGTTGGCAGCCGCTGGTTGCTCAGGTAAGCGCATGGGCAAAACTGGAAGGGCGTGTTGCGGCATGAAAATATTCTGCATCGCAACATCCTTATAATAAAAGAATTAGGCGCAATCTTTGATCTCGCCAGCACGCCGAGCCAAAAATCTGTTGAAGGAGGGCGCGCGGCGCGGCGTCTTAATCGCATGAATACGGTAGTGGTGCAGCGGACGACTGGTCCTCGTTCGCGGTGCCGCCGGGCTGGTCAGCGGCATCCTGCAAGTAAATCGCAGGCGATCGTCTGAACTATACCACGCCGCTAATTCCCTGAAGAAGAGCTGATTCTCCTGAGCCTCCCGTCTGTCCCCTGCGAATGTCCCCCCTTGCGCGTCTGTTAACTCCAGTTAACTTTTTGCTACCGCCACCCTATGAAAACGTTTCTGTCTGTCATCCTGGCTGTTCTCGCATTCGCCACCTTTGCCCCTTCCCAGGCCCAGGCCGGCGCTATTGTTATCTCCTTT
This sequence comes from Verrucomicrobia bacterium LW23, assembly GCA_003054695.1. Classification (GTDB taxonomy): domain Bacteria; phylum Verrucomicrobiota; class Verrucomicrobiia; order Methylacidiphilales; family UBA1321; genus LW23. The sequence goes on along the minus strand of QAZA01000045.1, from coordinate 287,055 downwards.
GGAGGCGGCGGCGGCTACTGCGGTGGCCCTCGCTATTACTCCGGCCCCCGGTATTATAACGACTACGCGTGCGCGCCTCGCTATCGCAACTACGGCTATGGATCTCGCTACTATGGCGGATACGCCCGCCCGTACTATGGGTACCGCGCCTCCTACCGCTACAATAACTGCTATCGCGGCGGCTATGGATACCGCGGTGGTTACGGTTACCGTGGCAGTTACGGTGGTCGCCGCTGCCGCTACTAAACGGTGGCAGCCGGGCTAAAGCCGGAACAGATTATCAGCCCCAGCGCGGGTTGTATCTCCCTGCAACGCAGGGGGATGCTGCCCGCGATGGGGTTGTTTTGCCGGCGGGGCGGCGGGACGGGCAGTGTCAGTAGCGGGCCATGCAGGGGCAGTTGCGGTGCTTATTTCCACCGCAAAGGCGAAAATAAAGTTTGGGGTATCCGATAAGGTGGCTAACGTAGTGGCGGGCTGTAGCGTGCCCTTGTCTGTGCATACTCTCTGCGGCAAAGGGAGGGAGTGTGCCCCGACGCATGCCCTAACAGGGCGCGCCACGCCCTTCCTCCCCATATTTAGCCTACCCCTGCCCCCTTTCGCTTGTGTCAGACTCTTCTCCTTCCCCTCAATCCCCTGATCGCCCGCGGTCGCGGCCGGCGCTGAGCCCGGCACAGCGGGTGCGCGCGCTGGCTGCCGGCGCGTTTCGTCTCCTTGTCTCGCTGGAGCTTACCGTGGCGTGCCTGGCCCTGGCTACCGTGCTCGTGTTTGTCGGCACCATTGCGCAGGTGGACATGGGGCTCTACGGGGCGTTGCGCCACTACTTCCAAAGCTTTTTTGTGATGTGGACGCCGCCCACGGTCGACTCGTTCCTCGCCATCATCGACAGCCTTGTGCGCCGCACCACGCCGCCGCAGCCGGAGCCCGCGGACTTCTCGCTGCCTGTCTTTCCGGGTGGCTATCTCATTGGCACTGTGCTGCTTGCGAATCTGGTCGCGTCGCACTTCTACCGCTTCAGGTTCTCCATAAGCAAGCTGGGCATCTGGCTGACCCACTTTGGCCTGATTGTTATGCTGGCCGGGGGATTGCTGACCGATCTCTTCTCGGTGGAAAGCTTTCTTTCCCTGGACCTGAACCAGAGCAAGAATTACACGGAAAGCCATCGCCAGGCGGAACTTGCGCTCACCGATGTCTCCAACCCCGACGCCACCGCCTCCACCGATACCGCCTACGTCATCCCCCAAAGCCGGCTGCAGCGCGGAGCCATGATCAGCGACCCGCGCCTGCCGGTGCGCGTGCGGGTGCTGGAAAGCTACACAAATGTGGGCCTGACTATGCGTGAGGCCGGCATGCCCTCGCCCCCCGGCGTGCCGCGCCTGGATGGCATCGGCGAGCGCGTGAGCTGGATCGCCATCCCCGAAAGCAACCGCATCGAGCGCCCGAACCGTGCCGCCGCCGTGATTGAGCTGCTGCCCCCCGCGGCAGCCGGCCAGCACGCCGACGCCCCCGCGCCGCGCCTGGGCGCCTGGTTTGTGGCGGATGGCCTGCTGAGCCAGGACGTGAAGATAGGCGACAAAACGTTTAAGCTCTCCATGCGCGCGCGGCGCTATTACAAGCCGTACTCCATGACGCTGACGAAATTTACCTACGACCGCTATCCAGGCACCGACATTCCCAAAAACTTTGCCAGCACAGTGCGGATTGTGAATCCGGAGCACCACGCGGAGGACCGCAGCGTGCTGATATACATGAACAACCCGCTCCGCTACATGGGCGAAACGTTTTATCAAAACAGCGTCAGCAACCAGGAAACCACCTCCATCCTGCAAGTGGTGCGCAATCCCAACTGGCTGCTCCCCTACATCTCCTGCGCGATGATGACCGTGGGCATGCTCCTGCAATTCGGCACCCACCTCTCGCGCTTTCTCGCGGGGCGCGGCGGCCGGGGGGCGACGACCGCAGATGCCGGCCCGGCGACAACCTCAGCGACGTCGGCAACCTTTTCCACCGCAAAGCCTTCCACACAGGCTTCGTCGCTCGTAGCGCGCTAGCAGGTTTCCCATGTGTGCACCGTCAAACTCATGGAACCTCGACAAGCTTCTAAGAACGTCGCACCCAGGCGCCACCCGCTTTCACACGGCTTTAGTCTCCTGAGTCAAAAGTAAACATCATTAACCTACAACCCACCACCTCCCCTCCGCCCCTTTGTGTCTTCGTGTCTTTGTGGTTAAATTATCCCCTATCCCATTTCTGCAGAGTGGCGGAGGGGGATAATTTAACCACAAAGACACGAAGACACAAAGGGGCGGAACTGAGCATAACTAATATTGCTTGTTTTTGACTCACGGCTCCAGCCGGCCTTTCCCCGCTCTCATCTTTCCGATATCTGCCCATGTCCTCCTCTGAAACCCATCCGCCCGAAACCACGCCGCCTGGCGCGCAGGATTCGCCCATGCGGAATCACTCCGAAAGCGCCTCCTTCGCAACCTGGCTGCCGATTGTGGTAGCCGCGTTGGCGCTGGCCTACATCGTGTCGTGCATCCCCCTCGCGCGCGAGACGGCGCCGGCGGCGGGCGGCGAGGCCTTTCACCTCAACGCGGCGGGCGCACTGCCTATTCTGGTGGATGGACGGTTCAAGCCTGTCGACAGCGTCTCGCGCTTTGCCCTGGTGGCCATGTCCGGCCGCCAGCTTTACACTCACAAGCCGCCGGCCGGCGACACCACCGGTGCCAAAGCCCGCACGCTGCACCCCGCCGAGTGGCTGTTTGACGTGATGGCGCGCCAGGAAACGGCGAACGACTTCAAACTCTTCCGCATCAACAATCCGGACATCCTCGGCCTGTTTGGCTGGACGCAGCAGACGGGCGTCAAGCATTTCTCCTTCAACGACTTAAAGCCGTTCCTCAAGACAATCGACAACGAGAACGCCAAGGTGGCGGAGTTTCGCAAAAAAGAGACGGACCGCGGCAAGCAGTCCAGCGAGATCCAGCTGAGCCCGCTGGAGCGCGACATTGAGATGCTATACAAAGTCGTCTTTCTCTACCAGCAGCTCAAGAACGGCATCGTGCCCGAGGACAGCCCCGGCTTCAAGCGCGAGCTCGACGCCTACGTGCAGGTCCTGCCCATGGGCCTTGCGGCCGCCGCCGCCAAAAAGGAGGGCAAACCGTACGACGAAGCCGCGTTCAACGCCCTCATGCAGTTTATCGCGCGCTTTGACAGCATGGCGCAAACCAGCAAGCTCGGCATCGCCTGGCCCGTGGCGGAGGGCGCCACCATCCCCGCCGACCACTGGCGCACCATCGGCACCAGCCTTACCGAGGACACACCGCTGCTCAGCGCCATCCACCCCGCCGCGCAGGGCTGGGCCGACGTGCTGGACGCCTGGAAGCGGCAGGACTCCGCCGCGTTCAACGCCGGCGTGGCCACGCTAAGCGCCACGGTGGAGAAGAAATTTCCCGACGTGATGGCCAAGGCCCGCTGGGAGCAGCGCTTTAACCAGCTGGCACCGTTCTACCTGTGCATGATTTTGTACACCGCGGCGTTCCTCCTCGCGGCCTTCTCCTGGCTGGGCTGGAGTGAGCCGCTGCGGCGCTCGGCCGTGTGGCTGCTGGGTATCACCTTTGCCGTGCACACGCTGGGGCTGGTGGCGCGCATGTACCTGCAGGGGCGGCCGCCGGTTACCAATCTGTACTCATCGGCCATCTTTATCGGCTGGTTTACGATTATCATCGGCCTGTTTATCGAGATGACCTCGCGCGATGGCATCGGCGCGGCGGCCTCGGCCATGATCGGCTTCTTCACCCTTTCCGTCGCGCATTTCCTTAGCCTGGACGGCGATACGATGATTATGCTGCAGGCGGTGCTGGATACCAATTTCTGGCTCGCCACGCACGTCGTCACCGTCACCATCGGCTACAGCGCCACCTTCCTGGCGGGGTTGCTGGCGGTGTTCTACATCATTCGCGGCGTGTTTACGCGCACGCTTAACGAACCGGCGCGCAAACGCATGGCCGGCATGATCTACGGGACCATCTGCTTCGCCACACTCTTCAGCTTCGTCGGCACCGTGCTGGGCGGCATTTGGGCGGACCAGTCGTGGGGCCGCTTCTGGGGCTGGGACCCGAAGGAAAACGGCGCGCTGATGATTGTGCTGTGGAACGCGATGATCCTCCACGCCCGCTGGGGCGGCATGGTGCGCGAGCGCGGCCTGGCCGTGCTGGCCGTGGGCGGCAACATCATCACGGCGTTCTCCTGGTTTGGCACCAACATGCTGGGCATTGGCCTGCACAGCTACGGCTTTATGGACAGCGCATTGTTCTGGCTCCTCGCCTTCGACGCCAGCCAACTCGCCATCATGTTCATCGGCCTCTTCCCCTTCGAGGCCTGGCGCAGTTACGAGGACGAGCTGCGCCGCGCCGCCCCCTCTACCGTCGCCGCCGCACCGCCGCCTGCGCAAGGCAGGCCGGCGTAGCGGGATGCGCCAAGGCCGGGACGGCTGGGAAGGGCTGGGAGTCCCGTACGGGCAATGCGGGCCGGGGGTGCCAGGGCGGCCAGGAGATTGCCCCGCGCCGCCGCTGGTGCCCGCATTTTCCGCTTTTTCCGCAAGTCGCGCAAAATTCTCCTTGCCACGCACAGACCATATCTCCTAATCTGCCCATTCTGCGCGATGCTACCACAGCATCACGCCGAGCAGTTTCCATCAGTCCTTCCCAAGGACGGGTCGCATAGTGGTCTAGTGCGTTCGCCTGGAAAGCGAATGTGGGTAACACCACCGAGAGTTCGAATCTCTCCCCGTCCGCCATCTCTATTTTGTTGCAATGGCAACGAGTTATATAGACGGGGTGCGATTTTTTGGTGTCAATTGACACCAAAACTGACAACGATCCGTACGCCCGGACTCAGCTCAACACAAAGAAGGCCGTTGCGGTGACTCCGGAGCAACACGCCCAGCTCGTTTCAACGGAAACGGATGAAGAGTTCCGAGTCTGATAGCAGCCCAACCCGCCATTCGCGGAGTAGGGACAACCGCAGAGTTCATGGTGTCAGATTCCGGAAATAGACCGGGACGAAGTTTACCGTGGCGGGGGCTGCTCCCGAGGCGGAGCCTGCTTCCGTATAGCGCTCAATCATCGATTGCAGGCGTTGTTCGCCGGTGACGAGCAGCTTGCCGTCGGGTGTCTGTTTCAGCGATTGGCCGACGGTGTAGACGCTGAAGACGTCGCCGCGCGTGGTGATCAGGTTGGATATCGAGCGGACGAGTTCCTCGCTCTGCTCGCCGCCGTCCGCAACGCCTTTGATCTCCACGATTTCCCCGGGCGAGTCGTAGCCGGTGGAGTAGCCGTACTGCTTTCCGGAGGTGGCCAGCGTGCGGTTAAAGATGTTGGCGGAAATCGACTGCGCGTTGGACGCGCTGAGCTTGCCCGAGGGCTGTGATGCATCGTAGGTCGCGTTGAGAAGCACTGCTGTGAGCGGAGAGGTGCGAACAAGATTGAACGGCTCTACTTTGGCATTGATGTTAACGCGCCCTCCCACGGAGTTGTTGCGCGGCGAGTAGACATAGCGCGCGTTCTGGTCCGGGGCCAGCACCGGGGGCGAGAAAAGGTCCATGAACGCCCAGTCTGGCACAACAGTGGTGGCAGCCTTGCTGGGCTGAAAACGGAGAGTGCGCCAGGGTACTCCGGCAGGCACGGCGTAGGTAGTGCCGCCGGTGTCGGTTACGCGCGGGCAGCTTTCTACACCAGTGGAGATGTATCCCAACTCGCCGGGGGAGACGACCATTCCCTTCGTATTATCGTCTTTGGTGCCATCGGCGCGGGTAAAGCTTGTTCCGGCGGGTGGCGGCATGTAGAGGCTTATTGTGCTGATTTTGCCGGAGCTGTCGGTATCCTGCTGCGGCTGAGAGGCGGATACGGTGGGGCTGTTTGGCGTTTTGAGCGATGAGATGGAGTTGGCGGCGCCAAAGGTGTTCTGGTTGCTGTAGACCGGGGTGGTAAGTGTGGAAAACGGTTTCCAGTCCTTGTAGTGGCGGTTGACTCTGGGGTCGTCCACCTCCACTGATGACATATTGGAATCAGGCACTGCTTCCGGGTCCAGGGGCAGCTGCACCATGTAGCTGCCCGTGGAGCTGATGGGCGCTACATCCAGACGAATGCCGCGTATGGCGTTGCCGACAGGAAGCTGGCTGGAACCCGCCAGGGCCACCCGGTAGCCAATCTGCTTCACACGCCCCGGCCCGGTGATGGGCGATACGGTGACGTAGTTCCTTACGATCGTGACGTAGTTGCCCGCCTTAAGGATGGAATGCTCGGGATCGGAAAGCGCAGGTGCTGCGGGATTAACGATCTCGGTCGGATCAATCCGCATCGGTGTTGCGACCACTGTGTCCAGCATATCCAGGGTTGTCAGATCTACCTGACTGATGCCGTAATTGACCGGGAGATAAAGCTCCACCTTCACCCGCTTGACGGGCGTTCCCGCCACGATGGGGGCCGTGTAGCCAGGGAGCGTGGAGCGCGTGCCCGGGAGTGTTGTCTGCGGCACGGTGGTCGGGGCGGCGCCAAGCCACATGCCGAGTTCTGTAATGCGCGGGGATCGGCTTGTGCCCATAAAGGCGTTATCGTCGGCCGTAATGCCGTACCTAAACCATGCCTGGGGATCGGTAACCGTGGGGCTGAACGACGCGCGGATCGGGGGCACAATCGGCTGCGGAGATTCCTTGGCGCGCACATATTCGATGATGTCGATTGCCATCTGGGCCAGGCGATCTGTCCGCACGTTGGCGCCGTTGGGCATCGTGACGTTTGGGTAATTGGCGCCGGTCGCTCCAAAGTATTTATCCTGGATGCTGGAGCTGCCGGTGATCATCGGCCAGTCGTTGCGCTGCATGTATCCCGCCTGGAAACCGGCGGGCATTCCCGGCCACGAAGGCGGCGCAAGTGCCAGCATCAGGATGGTATCCGTCAGCTTGCAGCGCGCGTTGGTTCCGGTTCCGGAGCCGTCCAGATTTGGAGCATCAATGTTTTTCAGCACACCCGGGTCGAGTGGATCCACGGCGGGCGGCGTGAGCAGCTTGGGAACGTAATTCGGCTGCACCACCGTTCCCTCGTTTGCCAGAATGCGGATGTAGAAAGGGCGCCCCTGCGGCCAGGGCAGCTTGTTGACGCCCACCCACTTGTTGGGATAGGCCGGATTGGTGTTATAGGTCCAGCCCGCCCGGTCCGGCCGGGTCGTCAGCACAATGCGGGGCTCGTTAAAGAAGGTGGTGTCGGGATCGTGATTGAAATGGGTTACCTCAAACTTGCTGCGCTTCAGGGCCGTCGCAACGTCCGGGCTTACCCGGCGTGCATCTTCGGGCGTGTTGAAGAAGGAGTAGTCCAGCGGCGGGACCGGCAGCTTCATCAGTGCGGCGCCGGTCTGAGTGGCGTTGCCGCTCATGATGAAGGAGCGCACAGCATCCGCCGTGGTCTGGTTGAACTGGCTTAGCGTGGTTAGCTCGATCCGGGAGGGATGCCCGGCCGGATTGGTATTGTCCGCGCTGCGACCCCAGGCGATGTTGTAGTTGATCTTGCTGCTCTCATCGTCCGTCCAGTAGGCAAAGCGGCCCACCAGTGGATCGTCCGCGTTGTTGAGCTCAGGCTGCTCGGCGGTGTCCAGCGCGCCGCTCTTGCGCACATAAATCCAGCGTATCGCCATCACCGCGCGCTGCGCCGGGTTTGCGGCGTCGGGCAGATCGGTTATCAGGCCGGTGGAGGGATCGCGGAGCGTTGTTACGTTCAGATTCGGAGCCTGTAGAATCGGATCCGAAGGCGGTGTCGCGGAAGGTAATCCGGAGGATAGCGAGACGACGGTGCCCAGCACTTTGCGCTCGTCCACCGGGGTTGAGGGATTGTCCGTTTCCGATCCCACAACCAGTTCTCCGGGTCGTGTTACCCAGAATCGCTCGGGATCGGCTGAATAGTGCCGCAGGGAGGCCACGACGCGATCAACGCCCTCCTGCGCGTAGAGCGAAGCGCGATTCTTCTCAAAGTAGGAGGCTGCCGCAGGGCGATCGATACGCATGCTCATGGCCATTGCCGCCACAAGCAGCGTCAGCATGACGATGAAGGCCAGCGTGATGATAAGAGCGGAGCCGCTTCTGGAGAATCGTGGGAATGTTGTCTTCATTTGGATCCCTGCAGGTAAATGCGTGTCTGGTACGCTCGGATTCCGGCCCGTATTTTTGAGAAGGCAGGCATGGAGATCGCTCTGGTCACAAAGGTGTTTCCATTGGTCACACCAGGATCTCCGGCGAGTGCAAGAATCGCCGCTTGCTCCTGGGGGCCAAGACGGCGTGCGGTGCGCGAATCCATGAGCACGAGACTGAGATCCACAGCCACAGGCAACGCGCCGCGTGTCTTGACGACGCCATTGGAGTCCGTGTAGCCCTGTCGCGAGTCGAAGGACGCGCCGGCAAAGGGCTGGCCGGCATCATTCTTCGCAATGACTTTCCCTGAGGAATCCAGGCACTCCACCCACAGCCCAATGACGTTCTCCGCGAAAAGCCCCAGGTAGGAGTTATCGCCTCCGGTCTGGACCGCGGGTGCCGCGGTATTCAGCAGAGCATCGGAGATCCAGGCGGCAGGCTCAGTATGGATTTTATAGTCCGGACTGGTGGGGTTGAGGTAAAAGCGGCACAACAGTGCCCGGGGATTGGAAGGCACGGAGGTGTCCCACCGCACAAAATAGCCAACCTCCGCCACGTCCCCCAGGCTTGGATCCGACGCGAGAGGTGTTTGCCAGAAGAACGCATCGCGGTTGCGGTAAGTCGACGTCACCGCAGTGGGGTTCACGACGAACTGAAGGTCGGTCTGGCTGGGGCGATTGATGGGGAGGAGCGCCGACTGGAGTTCGCGACCCATGAAATCGCTCAGGGCGCGCGCCGTCTGCAACTGCTCTTTTTTCGCCTCCGTCATATGCCAGACGTTCTCGCTATAGATCACCAGCTGGCTAAGCAGCACTACCATGACAGCCAGGACCGTGACACCGACCAGAAGCTCGATGAGCGTAAAGGCGTGTTGCGACGGGCGGCTGACAGAATCGCGCCTGCGGATGCAATCAATAACGGGCAATGGTGGCATGGATAACCCTCGTATTTGGTGCTGCTGCCTGGAGAGGCCACTCAAAAGTCAAGGTAACGCGCAGGAGATTGACCGCGCGCAGGGATGGACTTCCTGCTACTGGACTCATCGTGTCCGGATCTCCCAGCAAAGTAATGTTGCAGCGATAAACCGCGCCCGGATAGTTGGGAAGATCACTTTCAACAATATCTTCCCCCGCAGCGTCTTTGATGCGAACACCGGATACGTCGAAAAAGATGGGGTAGGTTACTTCGACGGGTATTGCGGTGGAAGAGACATCCGCTGTCCCTGGGACATCGGAGAACGGGCGTCGCCGTAAGTCGTTGATGGCGGCCATGGACATCGTGGCCAGTACTGTGTCCTCCGACGATGCCTTGCTGCTGTTGAGACTGACCGACATCAGCGCCAGGATAAACGTCAGCGCAAATGCCGCAAGGCCGAGTGCCAGCACCACCTCCACCAGAGTAAACGCCCGGGCGTCTGGCGACGAAACAATCCTGAAGAATCCGGTCCGGGGAACCGCCGCTTTTGAAGTTTTGATGGGATGTACCGGTTGAATGTTGAGCCGTTGAGAGCCTGCTGCCTGCCTCGTCACAACCTCCTGTTCAACTACTACAGCCGGTCAATCTTGGTTCTGCCTGTTGCTCCCAGAATGGTGATGTTGTACGTGTTTACCGGTTGCCCGTTTGCTCCACGCCGGGTAAGCACTGGTGCCGAATCCCCTTTAGGGAAGAAACCTTCCGTGAGACGAATTTGAGATGTACCGGCGCTGCCCAGCAGATTACCGCCGGGAAGAAAAACAATGTAGTTATAAGACGCCGCAATGCTGGCAGTGCCGTACCGGAACGCGGGGAAAGCGGGCTGCGGTTGCTCGGTCTCGAACGACACAAATCTGTCCACAATGGATCCGGCACCAAGAGTCTCCCACTTGGTAACAGGCTTCCAGTCTGCTGGAGTTGCGGTGGCGCCGTCGGTCCTGGGCTTCAGCTCCATCAGGATAATGCCCTGACCGCCCTGAAGCACGGAAGGATCGGTTATCACCACAAGCGCAGTCATGACGTTCTTCGACATCGAATTCTGCCGGGCAAGATTGATGAGATTGGCGACCTGATTGCCGGAGTAATTCAGCTGCGCGCCACGGCCCAGACCGAATCCACCGAGCGCCGGCACCATGACGCCCATCACAACTCCTATCAGCGACAAGACCACCAGTATCTCAACGAGGCTGAACGCCTTGCTCCCGTTCCGCTCCGACAACCTCCGCGTAACCGTGGCGGCGGCACGCCGCGTTCGGTGAATGAGATCATCTTCGTCGTTATTGTACTTTTCTTGCTTCATGGCTACAACCTTACCGGATAAGGGCTGTGATTGAAATTGATGAAACGTTCGCTTTTTTAGGATACGTGCATAGTGAAGGAGCGTCCGTTTATCGAATCTCAATGTGCTCGTGCCGGTAGTTCAGCGGCGTCTTTCCCAGGTGTACCTTGAACGACGCGCAGAAGACCGAACTGCTGCTGAAACCGGACTTTTTGGCGACCTCGGAGATGGGCAGCCGCGTCTCGCGGAGCAGGCGCATGGCTTCCTCCAAACGCGCCTGACGCAGCACATCGCTGGGATTACGGCGCCAGATCGTTTTGAGGCGGCGAGAGAGATAGGAGCGGGAATATCCCATGCGATCGGCAAATTCCTTTACGGAGCCATGACTCATGGGAATGAGGCCGGGGAATTTCGTGCTCAGATTCACCAGTTGAGGCGTTGCCGAAGTTCCCTCCTTACACGCGTCCCACCACAGATTGAGCCAGCGATAAGCCAGTCCGGACCAGAACTGAGCGGAGCGGAGCGGCTGCTGCTGTACCATGGCGCAAATGCGATGAGCATTCCTAACCACGCGGCTGTCGGGAGACAGCGAGTGGATGGAGCCGAACTGCTGGACAATGTAGTCAAACAAACCCAGCGCGGGCTCGCCCGTAAAGCCGATGTAAATGCGACGCCACGGAAGCCCATGCCGATGATACACAAGGGTGCCCGGCGCTGGCTGCCGCACGGCCAGGGCCTGGCCCGGGCCTACGCGCACGCGGCTGTCTCCCTGCTCGTACTCCACATAGCCTGCGATGGTGTAGATCCACATTCCCTGCGGCGCCAGTGCCTGCAGAAAAAAGGGATTGGGAGGTCGCATTGTCTCCTCAATATCGTCGGAGCAGCACAAGATGCGGCAGACGGGTCCGCGCCAGTCGGGAGCTTCGGGAACCAGCGTAGCTTCCTTCATCGCCGCCGCCTTTTTTGAAGAAAGCTTAGTCATTGCAATATCTTAGCCTATGGAACCTATTGTGTCGAGGCGGCATAGCACAGAATCACAATTTAAGAACGCAAACAGCATGTAAGCGGAGTACCCTTCTGGAGGAAGATAGGTGATATGACCAGACCGCCCTGCACCCCCGCCGCCTCCTTCCCTCTCGATTTTGCCTGGGGAGCCGCCACAGCCGCATACCAGGTGGAGGGCGCGTGGAATGTCGACGGGCGCGGCCCCTCTGTTTGGGACGACTTTTGCCACCGTGGCGGCAAGATTGCGGATCGCTCCACCGGGGATGTCGCCTGCGACCACTACCGGCTGTGGCGGGAGGATGTGGAGATGATGCGAACCATGGGCCTGCGCGCGTACCGCTTCTCGCTCAGTTGGTCGCGCATCCTGCCCGACGGAACGGGTCGCGTGAACGAGGCCGGCCTGCGGTTTTACGAGCAGCTCGTCGACGCGCTGCTGGAGGCGGGAATCACTCCGTGGATAACGCTGTTTCACTGGGATCTGCCCACGGCGCTGTACAACAAAGGCGGCTGGCTAAACCGCGATTGCGTAGAATGGTTTGGCGAGTACACCCGCGTCGTCGCCGAGCGCCTGGGCGATCGCGTCAGGCACTGGATCACCCTTAACGAGCCGCCGTGTTTCACGGGCATCGGGCAACTGGACGGTGTCCACGCGCCGGGAGATCGCTTGTCGTTCGCCAGCTTCCTGCGCATTGCGCACCACGTGCTTATGGCGCATGGGCGATCTGTGCAGGTGCTTCGCGAGGTGTGCCCGCGCCCGGTGCAGATCGGCTTCGCGATCACGGGCAACGCGCGGATTCCTCATAAAGACACAGCGGCGGATATCCATGCCGCCAAGACGCTGCTCTTCAGCGTCCGCCGCAAATCCCAGTGGAACATGACGTGGTGGATGGATCCCGTCTTCCTGGGCAAATATCCCGCCGATGGCCTGGCGCTCTTTGCGGATGACATGCCGGAAGTGACTCGCGCCGACATGGATCTGATTCATCAGCCGCTCGATTTCATCGGCTACAACGGCTACACCGGCGACCGCGTAGAGTCGACGCCGGAAGGTCCGCTCGAGATCCCGCACGACCACGGTCACGCGCGAGGCCTGCTGGGCTGGGTGCGCATGGAGCCGGCGGCGATCTACTGGATGACACGATTTCTACAGGAGCGATACGGCAAATTGCCGATGGCCATCACCGAGAACGGCTTCCCCTCAACAGACTGGGTCGACCTGACTGGACGGGTGCGCGATCCGCAGCGCATCGATTACACCGCGCGCTACCTCATGGAGATCGCCCGGGCGAATCGCGAAGGTCACCCTGTCGCCGCCTATTTTCACTGGACGCTGATGGACAACTTTGAATGGGCTGAGGGGTATCACGCGCGTTTCGGCCTCGTGCACGTCGATTTCCGCACTCAAAAGCGCACGCTTAAGGACTCCGCCTACTGGTACCGCCAGGTCATCGAAAGCAACGGCGCAAGTCTGGCGCCAGCGGACGAGATGGACAAGGTGGAGAAGCCCATTGCTACGCCGACACTGGAGGAAGTCCTCGCTTAATTTCCTATGCGTATCGCACCACTCAATCTGACTCTGACAATCCTGCTGGCCGTAATGGCTATGGATATGACCCGCGCCTGCGCGCAAACAGCCGGTACCACCGCCGCCCCGGCTGCACCAGTCGCGAGTCCGCAAAGCTACGGCCCGTGGAGATCCGGGCACATTGGCGGCGGGGGATATATTATCGCTATCATTCCTACGGGCAATCCGCAGATCTACTACCTGCATACTGACGTGGGCGGCTTTTACCGCAGCGACGACGGCGGAGCCAACTGGCACATGCTTCATGGCAGCCTCCCCGCCACGGTGGGGAATCAGCAGCCGCGCGGACTGGTGGTGGATCCGCGCGATCCCAACTGCATTCTCGTAGCCACCGGCTCGCACTGGGAGGCTCAGCCGGACGGCATTTACCGCAGCAGCGACGGCGGCAAGACGTTCGAGCGCACGCTGAAAGCAACGTTTGCGGGAAACGGCAATACCCGCATGTGGGGCAGCATCCTCTCCGTGGATCCCTCAGAACCGGACATCGTTCTTGCCGCCAGCATGAAGGATGGCGTGTTTCGCTCTGCGGACTTTGGGCGCACCTGGCAGAATGTCGGTCTGGAGGGGCTAAGCCCCACCGACATCGACTTCGACAAAACGCAGCCCGGCCGGGTGCTGCTTTGTGCGCAGCCCTACAATTCCTTCCTTCAGGGCAAAGCGAAAGCGGAACTGCGCGGCGGCCTGTTCTTCAGCGAGGACGGCGGAGTTACCTGGCGAGAGATGACAGACAGAGCGGAAAAGGATAAAGACTCGGATACCCCCACCATGACAACGCCTCCCTGCGAGTTGCTCCAGGCCCCGCCAGCCTTCGGATCTGTCTGGCTCGGCGTATTCAACACGTCCAGCATCCGGCAGAGCAAGGACGGTGGTCGCACATGGCAGGACTTCGGCGAAGGTCTGCCCGCAGCGTCATCCACACCCGCAACGGCCCAATCTGGCGGCGACCATTCAGCGACAACGTCAGCGGGCGGCACTCCCTCGCTGAAACCGACCGCGTCCACAACGTTTACCGCCATGGCAGCCGGGCCCGACTTCCTGCTGCTGGGCGCCGGCGATGGCAAGCTTTACCGTCGCAATCCCTCGGACGCCGCGTGGACTCGCATTAGCCCTTCTGCAACGGCGCCCGACTTCTGGTACGGAAATCCCGGCAACCGCTCCGGCTGGGTGCACTTTGGCAAGGCCATATCCACTCTGATGGTAGATCCGCACGACCCCACGCGCTGGTGGCTGGGCGACTGGTACATGCTCTGGCAATCCACCAGCGCGGGCAAAGAGTGGAACTATGCCGGAAACGGCATCGAGGTAACGGTGGTGCACAACGTCACGCAGGTGCCGGATGATCCCGGCCACGTGCACCTGGGCATGGCGGATAACGGCTACTTCTACTCCCAGGACGGCGGCTCCACCTACAAGCAGAACTGGCGTGTCATCACCAACAACATCAAGGACATAGCGGTATCTGCCGCCGATCCCGCGCGCACTTTCGCCATTGGCCCCGCCGAAAACGGCCCATGGCACAGCAACCAGCTTTTCGTCAGCGATGACCGCGGAGCCACGTGGCGCAAACCCGCCATGCAAGGGCTGCGCTCCGTGGAATCGCGCCGCATGAACTCCCTTGCTTCGGACCCTGCCAACAAAGACCGCGTCTACATTGCCCTGGCCGGACAGCCGGGCACAGGCGGCGGCATCTACCAGTCCGACGACGCGGGAGAGACCTGGAAGTCTATCTCCACAGGCATGCCGGACATAGGGCTCTTTCAGGCGGAGATATGGCACGTGGGCCGCGAACTGGCTGCGTCCAAGGACGGCAGCCTCGTCGCCATCTCCAGCTACAAATCCCGCATATTCCGCCGCGCCCCCGGCTCCGAAACGTGGACCGAAGCGGCCAGACCGTCGGCTCCCATCGGAAAAATCAACAGCGTGGAGGCCGACCCCTTTGTGCCGGGCCGCTACATCATCGCCTCCCCCACTTCCGGCGTGCACGAGTCTCGCGACGGCGGCGTCACCTGGACGCGGCTCAGCCTGGAAGCTCTGGCTCACCACGTCACCTTCGACAAAGCCGCTGCAGGCCGCATCGCCGTTGGAACATCGGACGGCGTCGCGCTATCCACCGACTCGGGCAAGACATGGCGAACGCTGGACAAAGCGCTGCCCAACCGAATTGCCAACAGCGTCGCCTTTGCGGGCGACCGCATCGTTGTAGGTACCGGCGGATGCGGCACCTTGTGGATTCCGCTCAACGAAAAAGCCGCCGCACTCGTCAGTGCCACGCACTTCAAGGAGCCCGTCATCGCGCCGGACAAACAGCTCCTCAAAAACGGCAACTTCGATTCTCCAGCAGGCGATCCTCTGGAAGGCTGGACCCTCCGCTGGTCCACCTCGCCCGACGCAACGCTTCAGCCAGACACATCAACATACGCAAGCAAGCCTGCCGCCCTTGAGCTGAAGCTTCCGAGCGAGGCCACCGGGGTTGCGGCATACGCGCTGCCAGAGCAGCTTGCGGAAAAGCGAATCAAAGTAACCGGCAAGCTCAGGGTCGAAGGCGCCTTCACCGAAGTATTCGTCGCCATCCAAAGCTTCGACGAAGCCGAGAAACAAATCTCCTGGATCAACATTCTCGACGCGTCCAAACCCGCCACCCCCACCGCCTCCTCCGACTGGCAAAGCTTCGACAAAACCCTGAAACTCTCCCCCGAATGCGCCCATGCCAGCCTCGTCATCCACGCCAAAGGCACTGGCAGCGTCTGGCTCGACGACGTCTCCATCCTTCAGACGGAGCGCTAAGCTTCAGAACTCCAGGGAGCGATTGCCCGGGCTGCAGTGCACGTGGACGTGGTGGGCAGTGATGTGTATAATCCCGCGATGGCGCGGCTTCTTTCCAACAATGAGTTCCTGCGGCTGGAAGTTCACGCCTATTATCACGGCAAAACCGTTATCTCCACGTGGTGGAATGGTACGCCGATGCATAACGAGTTCTGGCGCCTCTATTACAACGAGCAGCCCGGCGTCGTGTTTCGCTCCTTGCAAGGGGATATGCACGTTCCCGCCAGACGGCTTGTCCTTGTTCCGCCCCGCTTTCACGGTGTGGGGTTGGTGCAGGGAAGTGTCGACCACGCGTTTATGCATTTTGACGTTACAGGCTTCCCGCTTGGGCTGATTTCGCAGTTGATCCCCTTGCCGATCGAGCTGCCTTTTTCTCCGCCACTCCAGGCGCTTTGCGACTCGTGGCTGGCGAGCCTGGCGCAGCAAAGTCGGGAGGAGATTCATTCCCTTTCCGCATATCTTCGCGTGGAATCCATGGCCAGCCAGGCCATGGCGCTGTGCTGGGAGATCGCCCAGGCGGAAAAGCATCCGGCCTGGATAGCATGGCGTAAAGGCTTCTTCCGCCTCGCATCCCTTAATGCCTGGATAAACACCCACCTGGACCAGGATTTATCCATTGGAGTGCTTGCCGCTCGCTGCGGCTACTCCCCGGACCACTTTCGACGCCTCTTTCAGCCCGTTTTTGGCATGACACCCGCAGCCTATGTCACGCTGCTTCGTGTCAAGGAAGCGGCCAGGCTTTTGATTTTTGAGACCGCAAGCATGGAAGAAATTGCGGAGCGGACTGGTTTTGTCGATCGCCATCACTTCAGCCGCGTATTCCGCCTTACCACAGGCACCCCCCCGGCATCGTACCGCCGCCGGAATCAAATTCCCTCCGCTGTCTGAAATGCTGCCCGCTTGGTGCCTGCGTCCCCCCCCATTGGAGTGTTCTTTGCCGGGCCGCGCGTGGTAGAGTATCACCATGACGATTGGATCCCGGTTTCAGCCAGATATTGTTGAGAAGAGATATGACGTCATCGTCATCGGGTCGGGAATCAGCGGGCTTACGGTTGCAAGCTTTCAGGCCAGGCAAGGGCGTTCCGTGCTGGTTCTGGAGAAGCACTACACCGCCGGGGGGGCGACTCACACGTATCGCCGAAGGGGATTTGAGGGGGACAGCGGCCTGCACTACCTCGGGCAGGTGCACGACAAGGGGAACGGGCTGCGGAAGATTTTCGACTTTATCTCCGGCGAGCAACTGAGCTTTGCCCCGATGGCGGACGAGTACGATCGGCTGGTCTACCCCGATAAGAGCTACTCGCTACGCGCCGGGCCGGAGAACTTTCGCGAGGAGCTTGAACGACATTTTCCGGCCGAGAGGAGGGCGATCGCCGCATACCTGAAGCTCCTGCCGTCCGTCTCGAAGGCTCTGGAATACCGCGCGATGAGGAAGGGGCTCCCGCCCGCTCTCGGCTTTTTCGCGGGGCTTTTTGAGAAAAAGAGGTACTTTGCGGCCTCGACCTTTAGCGTGCTGAGAAGCCTTACCAGCGACGAAAGACTCATCAGCGTGCTGGCCGGCCAGTGGGGCGACTACGGGCTTCCACCCAAACGCAGCAGCTTTGGAGCTCACGCGGCTGTGGCGCATCATTACTTGTCGGGAGGCAGCTTTCCGCGGGGTGGGTCGTCGGAAGTGGCGCGGACGATTGTGGCGAGTATTGAGGCGAATGGGGGCAAAGTCGTCGTCAACAAGGGTGTCGCCAGGGTTCTCGTGCGGAAAGGCGTTGCCGTGGGCGTGGAGCTGGAAAGCGGGGAGACCATCCTTGGCAAAAAGGTGGTGAGCTCCGCCGGCATACTCAACACCTACCACAGGCTTGTGGACAGGGAATGGGTGCCGCCCCGTGTGGCGGACAAAATCAGTCGCCTCAGGCCGTCGCTGAGTTTCCTTACCCTGACGCTGGGGATCAGACGCGACGCGAGCTGCCTGAGCAGCCACCCGGGCGGCAATCTCTGGGTCCACCCCGGGTATAACCACGATGAGAACCTGGCGCGGTACCTGCGCGACCCCAGAGGGAACCCGCCCCCGCTATGCTACATCGGCTTTCCCTCGCTCAAGGATCCCACCTGGAAGGACCGCATGGGGGAGACGACGGTGATCCATGTGATGGGGGTTGCCGACTATGCCTGGTTTAAGCCATGGATCGGGACAAAAGCCGGCGAGCGCGGAGACGACTACATGGAGGCAAAGGAGGCCCTGACGCGACCTTACCGGGCGACGCTGTACCGTATGTTTCCGCAGCTGGAAGGCCAGGCCGCGTTTCAGGAAACGTCGTCACCGCTCACGGTCGATAGTTACCTGAACACGCGGTCTGGCGAGCAGTACGGGCTCGAATACTCCAGTGAGAGATTCCAGGACGACTGGATCGCTCCGCGGACATCCATCCGCGGCTTCTACCTGACCGGGCAGGACACGTTGATGAACGGCATCGCCGGGGCGATGATGTCCGGTGTCGTCACTTCAATGGCGATGGAACCCTGGGCGACCTGTTCTCAATTGAGAGCAATCCGATACCTGTAGAGCAAAGAGCAAAGCCCATCCAGAGCATTTTCCAGATAGCTTGTCGCGAATGTGCCAAGCTCCAAGAACGGCGGAGCCGAGCGTTTGCAAATACAGTCGACCGAGCACAAGGCTCCGAGAACGGCGGAGCCGTTCTCGGAGCTTGGAAAATCCGCGACAAGCTATCTGGAAAACGCTCTAAGCTGTTGCGGGATTAGAGGCTGTCGAAGCGAAAAAAGCGAATGTCGACAGCCTTAGGTCTCGAAAAACATCGGAGACGGACGTTTGGGAAAGGGGCTTTGCCAAGGCATAGCATTTCCAGCTCTCCGTCTTATCCTACATCATTTCCGTAAGCTTTAAATGCGATAACCATGCTCTCTGGTAAATGCGTAGGCTTTAGCCCATGGGGGGTGCGGCGGCGTGCTGCTATTTTCTGAAGACCTTTGGCAATGCGTACCTCCGTAAGGGACTGCGCGCACCAATACTCAAAGCTCATCGTGACCCAGTCATTTCCCAGCGCATCCATACGCATACGCACGGAGACTTCGTCGAATGCGCGCAGCTCGGCTTCGTACTCGCAGGAGCAGGATACGGTTACCAGTGCCAGCTGTCCGGATTCAAGCTCATGAAGGACATCGGGCGCGTGTGCTTTTAAAAACATTTCGCGGCAGCGGCCCTGCCACTCGATATGATTGGTGTAGTAGACGTTGCCTGCCACATTTGTTTCTTTAAAACCAACCGTATGGCGATACTCAAAATAGCCTGAAGAACGAACTTCCGCAGCGCGCTCCCTTTCGCGCATGATGGATGCTAAAGAGTCCGGCAGGCTTGCGGTGTTTGTATTGGCGCCATAGCATCGAAATTCGACGTCCTTCCATTCTTCCAGCATGGCTCCGGTTTCATCATAAGCGGCAATGTGGTAGTAGTAGGCCTCCGGGGTAAAGCTGATTTCTCTGGCATCTACGGTGCATGAGGTAAATCCCGTGGGGCGCCTTCGCAGGAGAGTTCCGATACGGACAGGCAGCAGGAGTTCCCTGGGCACGCATACCTGGACACCATGGAGAAAGGCGTCGTGCAGGGTAGTTGTCTTTTGCAACGTGCTGCTGCCTTCGCTGTCCGATGAAACATGAAAGACGGCCCGCGTTGCATCTGCAAAACTATAGTTGTTGATAATCTGAAAGGCCTTGCGATGAAAGAGCAGGTGTTCATACACTTCCTCCGCCAGTAATCGGCCGGCCGGCTCCATAAGTCTGGTTGCCGGCTTGGCTGCGGCAACAGGGGGTGTGCGTTCCGCTGAACGGACACAGAGCATGGATGCAATCAGATCGGCATGGGCGCTGTTATCCTCTGCAAGGCGGCACAGAATCGCTCCATCCGCTTGCATAATGGCCTGGATGCAGACGTCAAACGCTGTAACTGTTGACACCCGCACAAGGCGCTCAAACTGGACGTCCTTTAAGCAAGGGAATGGCGTGCCGGGGCTTAATGCCAGAGCTACGGACTCCATCAGCTCCATCGCTAAAATACCAGGCAGGATCAGGACTCCGTCGCGGGACGTGTGCCCCTCCAGCCAGGGTAGCTTCTCCAGGGAGAGGGCGACTTTGGCGACGATCTCCACCCCAGGGATGAACGTTGTGACTTCGGCATCCGGCCAGCCATCGATTCGCGGCGTTTGCCTGGCAAACAGGAACGCTTCGGACTGGGGCAACCGGCCGGCGACGATGGGGCGGAAGTCGGCATCGCTGTTGCCGAGGACGGAGAGAAAGGCATGCCGCCCGGCCTCGTTGCTCAAGGGGTCTACGCCGTTCCTTTTGAGGCTTTCGATGGCGTGCATCGCAGATCCCATACCCGTCTCGGACCACACCGTCCAGTCCAGCACCTGACACCGGATTTGGGGATGCTGACGCTGGTAGACAGAAAGCTGATAGGCAAGGCAGTCGTTGGCAAGCGCGTAAGCGGCTTCGTAGGGATAGCCGCTGCGCGCAATGACAGAACCAAATGCAATAACCAGCTTCAGCCGGCCGGGGCGCACCGCGTTCAGGATCTGGCGAAACCCGTCGACTTTGGCAAGAGTATGTGTGCGAACCACGCGCTCCGTAAGCGAAGCTATATCGCAGGGCTCGTTAACGCCCGCTCCGTGTATGATTGCCGTTATAACGCCAAGCTTGTTCTCGACGTCTTCTATCAGTTGGGCGGTGCTGCGTTCATCCGCTATGTCGGCTGCCCAGTATTGATGAACAATGTTGTGTTGTCGAAGTCGCTCTAACGTGTGTTGGACATCGACGCTTTCGCTTTGCAAAGATCGCCCTGTCAGGGCCAGGCGAACTCCTGTTACAGATGCCAGTGCGTGTACACATTCTGCCGTAATGCCTTTAGCGCCACCGGTTACCAGCACGACATCCTCCGGGCCGAGCGGAATGCTGCCGATGGCATGCAGTGGGTCCGTAAGCACGACGCGCGGCAGAAGCCGCTCTCCGTCCGCCGTGTATTGCACCTCGCGAAACGTAAACGGCTCCCGCAGCTCGGCTTCTATCTGCGTGGCGGAGGGTGGGGACCCGGCATGGTGGTGCAGATACAGCACGCGCCGGTGGGGCTGCTCGATGGCCAGAGTCTTGGCAAAGCCGCACCACTGGCCCGTGGAGTCCAGGAAGGCAACCGGTTGCTTTGGCGGGCCTGCACGGAGGGCCGTGAGCAGGGCGTTGAGCTCGGAGGGCTCGATAGCGGCGTTGCACCGCACGACCAGCGCCTGTGCGCTCGCGACATCGGCGCCGGCTCTCAGCGCGGGAGCCGCTTCCCAGGCCACGTCGAAGGCGCGAACCCATGAGGCAAGCCTGTCGCTGAACGATAGCGCTGCCGGTGCGGGCGATGTCCCGGCGGCCTCAATTTCGTCAAAGATGGCCGCGAACTGGCTGACAGTCATCAGGTTATGGGCCAGTTCCCGCTCCTTGTAGCCGTAGCCCTCCACGGCGGCGACCAGATCGAAAATGCTCAGGGAGTCAACGCCCAGGGACGAGAGCGACGGGTCCTTGTCGTGAACCTCGTCCAGGGCAAAGCCTTCGCCCTTACGCTCGCGCAACACGCGGTTGACCGCCTCAAGCGCGGTTGCGGGCTTCTGCGCGGGAGGCTGCTGGCGCTTCGGCGACTCCTTCTCCGGCAACGGGCGCTCGCACGGGTTGACGAAGTACCTGGGCTTCCAGTTAAGGTCGAACGGCGGTAAATCCCGGCCCGCACCTACCGTGGCCGGCTCTCGCAGAGCGCCCTTAACAAATGCCTCCGCGGGTGAGGAGCAGGTGCTGGAATCCTCCGCCTCGGATGCCTCATCCGCGCGCATCACCCGGCCAACGAAGATCGGGTCTGCCAGCAGTTCTACATCCGGGCCGGTGCGCAAGTGCTGGATGGCTCGGTCGATCCGTGCGGAAAGCTCATCGGCGCTGCGCGCAAGTATCGCGGTGCGCCAGCCCTCCGTGCCGGCAATAGCCTGTGCCGTGGCGCAGGCCAGGGGAGCCAGCTGCGCCTGGGCCAGCATGGGGGCGAAGGCACGCACCCTGCTCAGACCGGCCTCAAGCGCTTCCACCGTGGCGCCCTCAAAGAAGAAGATTTCCGCACCGTGCCGGGTGGCAACGGGGATATTCCGCCTGGAGCGCGCGCTTGCCGATGGCGCCCCCTCCAGCACGAGGTGTGCGTTAACGCCGCCGAATCCGAACGCGCTTACGCCGGCGCGTGCGGGCTGGCCCTCCGGCCACTCCTCCGCCTCATTAAGGATGCGCAGCGCTTTGGCATTGCGGAGCGTATCCATCGGGGTGTCGCACCCGGTTGTCGGGGGAAGTATCTGTGCTTCAAGGGCTAGCGTGGCCTTTATCATGCCGGCTATGCCTGCGGCGGCTTTGGTGTGGCCAATGTTGGCCTTGATCGAGCCAATCGCCGCGGCGTGGGTTGAGCCGGCAAGCAGCCCGAGAAGCGTCTCCGCCTCCACGCGGTCGCCAACGTCCGTGCCCGTGCCGTGCGCTTCAAAAAGCGGTACGGTTTCGATGCCAAAGCCGGCGCGGCGGTAGGCGCGCTCCAGCACAAGGCGCTGGCCCACGGGGCGCGGCGCGGTGAGGTCGTGCTGGCCGTCGGAGCTTGCGGCCCATCCGCGGATGTACCCCCGAATGCGGGGCGCATGCCTTACCGCCGGGTGGTCCGCGCGCATCAGGACGGCGAAGCCGCATCCTTCGCCGGGGAGAAAGCCGCTTCGGTCGACGTCGAAGATCTTCATCTCGCCGCCACTCAGCGCGCCCGCTTTGGAGAAGCCGACGAGTTCCAGCGGATCCAGGCTTACGTCAACGCCGCCGACGACGGCGCAATCGACCTCGCCGGAGGCGAGCATGGAGGCGCCTTGCGCAACGGCCACCAGCGACGACGCGCAGGCGGCGTCCACGCTGTAGCAGCCGCCCTTCAAGTCGTGGCGATGGGTAATGCGCCCGGCAATAACGTTGGCAAGCGCGCCCGCCAGAGTGCGGGATTCGACTTTGGCGAAGCGGGCTTTGTAGTGCTGCTCCCGGTGACGCCATTCGTCATCCGTTCCCGACAGGCCGCTTTCCTTCAACGCTTTGCGTACGTAGGGCCAGCGCAGTCTCAGCGATTCGGCGCGGGATGTTTCGCCGGTGAGGCAATTGCCGACAATGACGCACGTGCTATCCCTGGGGAGGTGCGGGCCAAGGCCGGCGTCCTCGATGGCCCGCATGGCGCAGTCCAGGGCCAGCCAGTGCGCCAGGTCCGCAGTGTGGATATCTTTCTCGCCAATGAGCAGGCGATCGTACGGGATGCGATACCCTTCAAGAACCGCGGCGCGCCGGACCAGCGTGGTATCCGGGCCGTTGCCGGGTAAGTCCATGTACTCGTCGGGCAGGCGCTCGGTGGGAATCTTGCGAAACCAGCGGTGTTTGCGCAGAGCCGTTTGCCACAACGCCTCCGGTGTACTCGAGCCGGGAAACTCGCACGCCAGGCCCAGGATTGCAATCGGAGAGGAGGTCATACAGCACCATAGAAATGCGGGTCGCCGTTGGAGACGGATACAGCTGTGATGAATTATTCTTATACTTCCGATCAGGTGGCGAGTCAAACGCATTCCGCCCAACCTAACCTCAGTTGCCGGGTTACTTCATTCATAATGAGCCACTTGCAGCTCCTGCGCCCCCGCTGACGGGTCTGGATCGATACCGTTGCACGCGGCCATCGGACCCATTGTCCGGCCGTAAAATCTCCCCAATTTAAGCGTTGTTTTGAACGCAGCGCGGACTATTTTATTCGCAAACTTCCGGGCAAAGGGGCTACGGGCAAGCCCGCACTGTTGTTTGCAACGAAACAGCGCTATACCCATGAACATCACATTCTTCAGGCTGTGGCTGCGCGAAGAATGGGGGCGCATGTGGGCGGTTGCCATGGGCATGCTCTTCTTTAACAGGGTGCGCTGTCTGGTGGCGGTGGCCGGGGTGGCGGCGGCTTTTTTTCTGGGCGCAACGCAGGCCGGGCTGGTGGTGGGGTGGTGTCGAATCAACTCCGCAATCATCCTCAACGCCAATGTCGACGTATGGGTAATGGCCCGCCAGACGGCATCGTTCGACTTCGGCACGGCCATTCCCCGTCAGTCCATGTATCGGGTGCGCAGCATACCGGAGGTGAGGTGGGCGGAGGCGATGCTGGTTGCCTGGAACACATGGCAGCGCGCCGACGGCCGGCGGACGAACATCCTGCTTATCGGCCTGGATGACAGTAATGTGGGCGGCCCGTGGCAGATGCAACGCGGCGTGCTGGAGGACGTGCAGCAGCCCGATAGCGTGATCGTCGATGAACTCTACGCCGACATTCTCGGCGTACGGCAACTGCTCGACAGGGCCGAACTGACGGGCCGGCGCGCCGTGGTGCGAGGCATCTCGGAGGGGGTGCGCACCTTCACCGCCAGCCCCTTCGTGTTTACCTCCATCAAAACGGTCATCGCCGCCGACCGCCGCTACCGGCCCGACGAAATCACCTACGTGATGGCCCGCGGGACCGACGGGCAAACCCCCGAGGAGCTAAAAGCCATTGTGAGCCAGGCGTTGCCGGAGCTGGAAGTGATTACCTCCGCGGAGTTTGCGAACCGGACGATTGCCTACTGGATGCTGGAGACGGGCGCCGGTTTCTCGGTCGTCCTCACGGGCATACTGGGCCTCGTCGTCGGCACCATTATCTGCAGCCAGACGCTCTATACCATTACGGCCGAGAACCTGGGCAACTACGCGACGCTGAGCGCAATTGGTTTTGGCCGGGAGACGCTGATCTGCGTGGTGGCCGTGCAAAGTCTGTTCTTTACCATCGGCGGCATTATCCTGGGCACCGGCCTGTACTCAGTCTGCGCGTGGGCGATGTCGCGCACGCAAATTTCCATCCAGATGAATCCGGAGGTGTACATCTCCCTGGTCGTCATCTACTTTATAACTGGTGCCCTGGCGGCGACAATAGCCATACGAGCCGTGCTTAGCGTCGATCCCGCTACGGTCTTCTCCCGCTAAACCTGATGAAGACGACGTTTGTCGAGACACAAAACCTGGTAAAAAAGTTTGGCACGGCGCCGAATGAGCACACAGTTCTCCAGGGTATCTCGGCGCAGTTCTACGCCGCCGAGGCCACGCTGCTGCTGGGGCCGTCCGGGTCGGGCAAGACGACGTTTCTCTCGATCCTGGGTTGCCTGCTCTCACCCAGCAGCGGCAAGGTGATCCTCGGCGATCGCGAGGTCGACTTTGCCAACAAGCAGGAGCTGACAGAGATCCGGCGCGAGGCGCTCGGCTTTATCTTTCAGCAGTCGCAACTGCTGCCTTTTCTCACGGTCCGCGACAACCTCTTCTACTCCGTGCCGGCGCGGCAATCGGCAGCGGCCCGCCGGCAGCGCGCGCAGGATCTGATGGAGAGCCTCGGTATCGACCAGGTAGGCCATCTCTATCCGGGGCAGCTCAGCGGTGGCCAGCGGCAGCGGGCATCCATCGCCCGGGCGGTGTTTGGATCCCCGCACGTGATTTTTGCGGATGAGCCGACCGCCGCGCTGGACTGGGAGAATGCCACGCGCGTCATGGAGATGCTCATCAGCCGCGTGCGCGAAGAGGGCACAACCCTCCTGATGGTAGCGCATGATACCCGGCTCATCCCTTACTTTGACCGCGTTGTGCACCTGGAAGGCGGGCAAATAACCGGGCAACACACCTCATGACGACCATGCGCCTGCTCCTGCTTCTGCTCCTCCTGCTGGCCGCCACACTCCTTGCGGCGAGAACCAACAACGCGCCCCGGCCCAGCGCAAAGCCGCCGGCCCCCGTTGCCACGGTGGCCACCATTGGCTACGTGGAGCCGGTATCCGAAGTCAGGCGCCTCGCGTTTCCGGGCTCCGGCGTAGTGGGGGAATGGTTCGTCAAAAAGGGCGACTTTGCCACAAAGGGCACCGTGCTGGGGCGGCTCAAGAATGAGGAGCAACACGCCAGCGTGGTGCTGGCAGAGGCGCAGGAGGCCGTTCTTGAGGAGCGGCTGGCGTTCTCCCGCCGCAACGAGGCGCGCGACAAAGACCTGTTTGAGCGCCGCACAATCTCCGCCCAGCAGTACGATGCCAGCCAGACGGCAGTGGCGCAAACGGACGCGGAATTAAAAGCGGCGCGCGCCCGTACCGAGGTGGCCCGACAGGTCCTGGACAACACACTCGTCCGCTCGCCATTTGACGGCATCGTGCTGGATATCCTCAAGGACGTCGGCGAGCCCTTCTCCCAACTGATGCCCGAAGCCGTGCTTGTGTTTGGCGACACGCGCCGCCTGCAAGTGCGGGCGGAGGTGAACGAAAACCTGATCCATCGCATCGCCGTAGGCCAACCCGCCACCGTCTGGCGCTACGCCCAGCCGGAGGTCGTCAGCAAGGGCACCGTGCAGGAGATCAAACTCGTCATGGGCAACAAAACCGTCTTCTCCCGCCGCTCCGACGAACGCAAGGATGTCGATATCCTCGAAGTCGTCATCAACATGAGCCCCGAGTTCCGCATGCCCGTCGGCGCGCAGGTCGAGGTCGCCATCGACTGCAACGAGAAGTGAACGCCGCGTCGTTTTCAGGACGCTCCCGCACTGCATATTCCACACTGCGCCATTCTTGCGATCCGAACCGATAATCGCTTGACCCTTGCGGTTTCTCAGGGTACCCGATTGTATGGAAAAAAGCGGTGCTCCAACTATTGCCACAGTGGCGGAGTTGGCAGGAGTGTCGATCAGCACCGTATCGCGAGCGTTGCGGAATCATCCGCTGGTGCCGGCCAGGACGGCGGAACGGATCCAGCGCATTGCAGCCGAGGCCGGGTATCGCACCAATCCGTTTGTCAGCACGCTCATGTCGCACTTGCGCATGTCGAAGCCGATCCCCTTTCAGGCCAGCATTGCGTTGCTGGACTCCATGGAGAACCCCCATAAGTGGAAGGAATGGTCGGTGCACCGCTGCTTCGACGAGGGCGCCCGCAAGCGTGCCGTGGAGCTGGGGTACCATGTGGACCGCATCTGGATCGGGGAGCCGGGCCTTACCTCGCAACACCTGACGCGATTGCTGCGCAGCCGGGGAATCCACGGCGTTATTCTGCTGCCTCTGGGGGACAGGAATTTTCGCGGAAGGGAGATACCGCTGGATCTCAATTCGTTCTCCATGGTAACGCTGGGGTGCAAAACGGCAGATCCCCACCTCTACTTCGCCTCCAACGACCAGTTTGCCACGGGGCAGCTGGCGCGGCAGCGGCTGGAGGAGATGGGGTACACACAGGTAGCCTTTCTTACGCCGGAGTACGTGGACAAGATTGTGGAAGAGCGCTTTCTGGCCGGCTTCCTGCATCCCGCAGGTTCGTATTCGCACCGGAGCGTCTCCATACTGCGCTATGGAAAGAGCCAGCCCCGGCGGGATCTCAGCGAGTGGCTCAGGAACAAGAAGCTGGACGCTGTCTGCTCCGTCTTGCCGGAGACCTATAGGTGGCTGGTGGAGCTTGGCCTGAAGATACCTGAGAATCTCGGCTTCCTTACCCTGGACTGGGAGCCTAACACACATGGATGGGCGGGCGTTGATCAGAACCACACCCATGTAGCGGAGACGGCGATGAACCTGCTGGTGCAGCTGCTGCAAAGCAGCCAGACAGGGTCGCCCAGGCATTCGTCGGGGGTGATTACAGAGGGTGTGTGGGTAGACGGTGCCTCGTTACCTGTAAAGAAGCCTGCCGCAAACAGCTAGAGCGGTTTTAATTCAATACGCGTGTAGACACGGCTGCCTCTTTCGCGCCCAGGGCGCTTCCGATGGTGTCATGTCTATACTCGTATTCAAACCGCTCTAGCCGGGAGAGAAATCCCGACTTTCAGGCTCAGAATGCAAGGATTTGCAAAGCTTCTGCATCGCTAGATTGTAATCGCATCGTATGGTGGATTTATTAACCAACCACCACCGTGATCCACCCCACATTTCTTCGCTTTTCCCCGAGAGCCGCCCTGTTCGTTTGTGGCCGACAGACTAAAACCGGCTTTACCCTTGTGGAGTTGCTTACCGTCATGGCCGTCGCCAGCATCATCATAACGCTGAGCAGCATGGGTATCGGCAATATGATGCGGAGCCTCAAGGTAAGCGCGGGCTCTTCGGTTGTCATCGATACCTTTGTGTTGGCGCGACAGGCGGCCGTCTCGTCCAACAAGGCCGTGGAAGTGCGCTTTTATAAGATGACAGGCGCCGAGGGTGACCGCTTTAAGGCGATTCGCATGGTAGCCATCGACGACCAGGGCAACGAGAAGCCGCTGAATATGCTGCAGCGCCTGCCCGCCGAGCTGGAGATGGCGGAAAGCAGCACTTACTCGACGCTCCTGGACGCCAGCACAGCCCCACGCAGCGGTACGGAGACAGTTTCGGAGGGTTCGAGCCTGGCGTACGTGGGTTTCCGCTTCAAGCCGAATGGTCTTACGGATCTGAAGCCCGATGAGCAGTGGTACCTGACGGTGCAGCCCACCCAGACGTCAGGTACGGCGCTCGCCTCCAACTACTTTACCGTGCAGGTGAATCCCGCCACAGGTGCGGCGACTCTCTACCGGCCCTGATTCCTCAACCCGGGAGCATTGCTCTCTCTATCAGAGATGCCATTGGCTGAAGACACGCTATTTGTTACATAATTGTAACTTCGGGATATTCCGGCCGATATTAGCTTTTCAGTACAATGTACTTCTCATTCCTGTATGGCTGCCCGATCGCCCAGTTCCGCCAACTCATACGCTTCTGCCGCCTCTCTCAGCTGGCGCGGGAGAATCGCAGGCGCCGCCTCAGCTCGTGGTTTCTCATTAGTTGAAGTGGTCATTGCTCTTGGAGTGATCAGCTTCGCATTGCTGGCGCTCCTGGCGATTGTCCCTCTGAGTTTAAAGACTTACCAGGAGGCATCCGAGCGAACGATTCAGGTAGCGATTGTCGATCAGATTTCGGCCCGGGCTCAAAAGACTCCATTCAGCCAGCTCTCCACACTTACCAGCCAGAACCTGGTTTACGATCGCGCGGGGGATGAAGTGGCCCCGGCATCTCCAGAGGCGTTTTTCTCCGTAAAGCTTTCGATGGACGGGACTGCTATTCCGTCCTCGCCGCCTGTGGTCTCCTCGAATCTTGTCACCCTTAAGGTTGAACTAAGCACCATAGGCAAGCCTGGCTCCACCCGCACCTTTAACCTACATGTTGCCAATGCAGGCCATTAATTTTGCGGCTGGGCATATCTGGCGCCGGAGCCGGCTTATTCGCCGCCGTCGCAGCAGCTGCGCGTACACGCTGACGGAGATGATGGTGGCGACCGCAATCCTGCTGGCTATCATGACGATGGTGCTGGGCATGGTGCAGATGACGAGTAAGGTGTGGTCACAGTCCAACGCCAGGCTTCAGTCCTTCCAGAGCGCGCGGCACGCCTTTGAGACAATGACGCGCAGTCTTGGGCAGGCGACGCTGAACACGTACTGGGGCTACGATAATCCCACAACGCCGACGCAGTATCTGCGAAAGTCGGAGCTTCACTTTATCTCGGGCACCGCCGCGGGGCTGAATCTCCCCTCGGCGCTGAACGCCAGGACGCACGCTTTTTTCTTTCAGACCCCGCTGGGCGTGGATAACTCCGCGGGCGGATCCACCAGGCTGCGCAGCCTGCTCAATGCGTGCGGGTACTACGTTGCGTTTGGATCCGACGCTGCCTTTCGTCCGAGTTTTCTGCTGAGCCCCAACAAGTACCGCTATCGGTTGTACCAGTTTTTGCAGCCTACGGATAAGCTGGACGTCTTTAAGCCGGGTATTGCCAACGACTGGTTCCTGAAACCCCTGGCGTTGGCCAAACCGCCCGTGCAGCCGCTGGCCGATAATGTGGTGGCTCTTATCGTCCTGCCCAGGCGGTCTACGGATGGCACGGGCGCGGGCACCGTGCTCTGCCCCACGTACAGCTACGATACCCGCTCGGCACCGAGCACGGACCCCAGGTCGAACCAGCTTCCGCCGCAGGTTGACATTATTTTGGTGGCGGTAGATGAGCCAACGGCGGAGCGATGGAGCAAAAGATATGGGACGACGGCGCCGCCGCTGGGTCTGGAGACGCTCTTTACCCAGGCCTCGTCCGATTCGACAACTTTTCAAAAACTGGATCAGGACCTGCAGACGCTGGAGACCACCTTGCAGGCTCAGGGTGCCAACTATCGAGTCTTCCGGACCAGTGTCCTTATCCAGGAATCCAAATGGAGTGAGTCATGAAACGCAATCCGTATCCCTGTCACTTGAGGTCCCCTGGCCGTCACTTCTACAGCCGCCTTCGCCGCGGGCAACGCCGGGGTTTTGCGCTGGTCATCGTGCTGGGGGTGCTGGTGCTCATGTCCATCATGGTCCTGGCGATGCTGAGCAGTGCACAGATGGAGAGCCGCGCGGCCCATGGCTTTGCTCAGGGGGCCTCCGCGCGGCGCTTTGCGGATTCAGCGCTCAATGTGGTGATGTCGCAGATTGCGGATGCCACGCAGCTGCCAGATGCTAACTGGATATCGCAGCCCGGTCTTATCCGCGTCTACTCCGGAGTTGGCGATGATTATACGGGCTACAAGCTCTATTCGTCGGACAACATGCGGCTGCCCAACTTTAACCCGGGCACATCCAACTTCCCCACGGACGTCCCCGGCGACTGGAAGACCCGGCCGGCGGAGTTTGTGGATCTGAACTCGCCCGTGCGCAGCAGCGGCACGGCCATCTACCCCATTGCCGCACCGGATACGACGCTGGGCACCAAGGGATTCTCCTTCCCCGCAACAGGAGATCTCGGGATCAGCATGCCCGTGCGGTGGATTTATGTGTTGCAGGACGGAACTCTGGGTGAGCCCTCCGCTGCCAGTCCGGCCAATCCCATCATCGGTCGTGTCGCATTCTGGGCCGACGATGAGAGTACCAAGGTTAATATCAACACTGCGGCGGGCGACGAGTGGGCACCTGCCGCGGACATCCCCGGCTCCTTTATGGACATGCCGCGGTTCAACAACAGCTTTGAGAAAAACTCACTGGGACAAAGTCAACCGCGACAGGGCGAGTTTCAGCGTTACCCGGGCCACCCCGCCACCACTTTTCTCAGTGCGGTGTTTCCAACCCTCACGCGCGATCAACTGGCGGCGATTAACCCGCGCATTAATGGAGGTGGATCCAAGGGCGGCACGGTAAATAACACAACACTGGTCAAGCTCAACGCCAAGTCCGATCGCCTCTACGCCACAGTGGATGAGCTCTTCTACGGCCAGCCCACCCCTACTGCTACCGTGCGGCCAACCACGGTGCTGACAGATACGCAGATCAGCAACGCCCAGTTCTTTCTTACGGCGCAGAGCCGCGCACCGGAGGTGAATGTCTTTAATCGACCGCGTGTTACCATCTGGCCCATAGCCGGCCTTCAGGCGGATTCAAATGGCAGCGCTACCCTTTACGGAGAGAGAACGGCTTTTGACAAAGCCATCGCCTTTGCAAGTACAGTGGGAGATAAAAAGTACTATTTCGTGCGCAACGACAGCACGCACCCCACCGACGACTTCACAAAGTTTCCCCGCAATCGCGAAATCTACCAGTACCTGCAGGGCCTTACGGCGCTAATTCCGCCCGGCTATACCAGCACCTTCCTTGCCAAATACGGGGAGGATCGCGACCAGATCCTGACGGAGATTTTTGACTACGTGCGCTGCACCAATCTCTCCGACTCCAACCTTCCCGTGGGCAAAAGATTTACTCTGGGGCCTAACCCGCCCACGCCGATTACTTCCGCTCCCGCGGGCAGCGGCCAGGTTGTTCCCATCGAGATTACGGCGCCAACAACAGGCACTGCTACACGTGGCTTTGGCCGCATCTCCACCGTGCACAGCCCCACGCTGCTGTTTTATCCAACCCGGTATGTACCCAACAACAAGGTCACCCCGCAGAACAACGGCAAAACCAAGGAGGTACGCGCGCTGTTTCTGATTCAATCCTTCTCCGTGGCGCATGGCGTCATGCGGCTGATGCCCAACTACGTGTACGAGGTGGAGGGCCTCAACAACCTCACGCTGGAGGGCCAGCCCCTTGGCTTTCCGGCTAAAGCGCGTGTCAGCTATTCTGGTGTATCCCCGTTTCACGACTACGGCTGGGGCAGCTTTGAGGGCGCGGCTAATCTGTTCTGGAATGCCGGCACAGTAAGGCAACTCGGTTCCGATGAGAACTCTCAGTACACACTCTTCAGCAACAAGATTGCGATGGACAAGACTGTGTTTGCGGAGTACCCGCCCTTCACCAACGAGAACGCGTTCGGCTCCTACATGAGTCTGGGCAGCAGTGGCGGCGACATCACCATACGGGTCTACAGCCGGGACAAAGCCAATGCGGTGCGCGCTACGCCCATTCAGACGATCAGGTTCCAGTTTCCCCCAACCGCCAACCTGCCTACCCCCCGCGTCGTGACAGGTGTCGGCGGCAGCGTGTCTGCTGCAACCGCGCCTGTGGAGTACAACCCACAGGAGAAGATGTCGAACCGGGCCTTCAGTACGAACCAGCTGATCCAGGACAATTACCAGAACCCGGCAGGGGGCAACTCCGTGTCGCTCTCGGAAAATGACCCCGTGCGTTCGGTTGAGCCGGCAACAGGCGACGCGCGTCTTATCGCAGCGATGAAAAACGTGCCGGCAGCGGCCTTTCAAAAGGATGCGGACTACGACAAGAAGCTCCTTTACGCCAGCGACATGCGCTGCGGCAATGGGCTGGCATACCGTGGCAGGTGGGGACGGCTGGTGAAAGATGCCGGGTACAATTACGTGAATCCTTCGACCTTCTTCCCTGCGGTGCCCAGTTTCTTGAATGGTGCGAACCTTATCGGCCTCGACGGGCAGCCCTACCCCGGAGACTGGGATAACGGTATGGGAGGTGTCGTCGACGGCCCCTACATCAACCGTCCGGACGAAGGGGAAATCTCCACTGACGCCTATTACAGCACGCAGGGCACGCCGGTGCAAACCACACTCTTTTCGCCCAATCGCCAGGTTCCATCGCCCGTCATGTTCGGTTCACTCTCGACGGGAGTGAAGAGGAGCGAGACAGCGTTTAATGCCAGCAATACCGCCGGTGTTCGCCCCTGGCAGACGCTTTTGTTCTGCCCTAACCCGCCCGCCAAAGACAAGCACCCCGGCAAAGCGGACCCGCCCGATCACCTCATTCTGGATCTCTTTACCATGCCGGTGGTCGAGCCCTTTGCCATCAGCGAGCCGTTCTCAACGATGGGCAAGATTAACCTGAACGCGCAGATCGTCCCCTTCACTTACATCGAGCGCACCACCGGCCTGCACGCGGTGCTTCGCTCCACCCGCCTGGCCGCAGTGCCTACCACCGAGGCAAACCGCTATAAAAGCGGAGCAGGCGCCACCAATTATCGCGCCCGCATCAATACGGAGGAGACGCTCAAGGCGTTTAAGGAGCGCTACGACAACAACCAGCCCTTCAAAACGGCGTCCGAAATCTGCGACATGTTCCTTGTACCCGAGACGGTGGTAACCGGGAGCGTACCCACAATTAACAACATGCGTACCTGGTGGGACAGCTTCGCGCTGACTGGCGACAATTCGAGGGAGAAGCCTTATGCGGATATCTACCCCAGGCTTACGACGAAATCCAACAGCTTCCGCGTCCACATCCGGGCCCAGAGCCTGAAGAAAGTGCCGGGCACCAACCCGGACGAATGGGTGGAGGGCCGCGACGTGGTAGAAGGCGAGTGGCGCGGGTCCATACAAATAGAGCGTTACCTCAACCCCGCCCTTACCACATACGACGAGACACAGCCACTGACCGGCTACAAGTTCCGCACGCTCGGGGTGAAGCGATTTGATCCGTAGCGGCGGCACCCGGTTTCGATACGCCGGCAGCAGCCGGATGTAGGGAAGCAGGGGAGGCGTGGACTTTTTGGACGGCGCAGCGCCTGGGCACCTCGGGCATTGTCGCCCGGGGGAGGGCCGTTTTGATTTTAAGCATCCTTTTCACCATCATGACATTACAACATCTTGCAGTAGCTTTTTCTCTATCCCTTGGCTTCACGCTGAGCGCCACTAACACATTTGCCCAGGTATGGCAGCCCATTCCTCTGCGCACGGCCGAGGTAAAGTCGGTTGGGATTGGCGGCGAGGGGTGCCAGTGGCCCCTTTCTCTGGCAGCAGACATGCAGACGGGGCAGACGATGTACATGGGCACGGACGTCGGCGGTATCTACCGAAGCGTGGACGGCGGCAAGAATTGGGCGCCGGCCAATATCGGGCTCAAGGCCCGCGGCGCGTGTTCCTTCGCGGTGGATCCCATGAACGCTGACCGCGTGCTCCTGGTTGCCTGCAACTCTCTGGTCCGCCCGGAGCATGGGATTTATCTTTCCACTGATCGCGGCCAGACATGGAAACACGTCAAGCCCGACAACAACTTCGGCTATCGCGACGTACGCGAGCAGCTTGCTTTTGATCCCGCCAGCTACGACAGCGCCACCCGCAAATGCAGGGTCGCGTACTGGTCCAGGGAGATCACTAAAGGCAAGAAGAAAGACGACCCGGAGAAACCCGGCGCGCTCTTTAAAAGCATCGACGGCGGCGAGACATGGAGCGAAGTTCCTGACTCGGCCGCCGCGGGTGACTGCATTCTGAAGGTTCACCCCAGGAAAGGCTGGCTTTACGCAGGTGGCAGGGAAGGCCTTCTCGTCAGCAAGGATGAGGGTAAAACGTTTACAACAGCTCTCGCGGAGCCCATCCAGGGGCTGGACGTCATCGCCACCGCGCCAGACAATGTCTACGTCAGCACCCGCGGTCAGATCCTTATCTCCACGGATAGCGGTGCAACCTTTACGCCAGTTCCCTCGCTGCCGGCCGCTGCTCAGTCCAAAGTGAGCGGCGGCGGCTTCAGCTTTCTTAAAGTGAGCCCTTCGGACCCCAAACGCATGGCTGTTAATCTGGACGAAGGGCCGTGGAAAATCATGCGCTACGTTACCACCGATGGAGGTCAGTCGTGGCAGGTGGGCACCTATGATAACAAGCTCTCCTTCATCCCCTACAACAACCGCAAAGGCGCCTTTGTCTGGGATCCCAGAGACCCCGCCGTTGTCTGGTCTTTTGGAGGCGACTACCTCACGCGCAGCACCGACGCGGGCGATACCTGGACATGGGCCAATCACGGCTACACCGGCATCATGACCGGCCGCTCCTACGTCTTTAACGCAGCGAATCCCGACCTGCTTCTCTTCCCCTCCCAGGACTACGACGCCGCGCTGACGACCAACGGCGGCGACACGTGGAAACGCATGGGCTTCTCCGGCCAAAGCTGGGGTGGCTTTATCTATGGAGCCTACGCCGCAACACCCGAGCTGGCGTTTGCCGGCAATCGCGAAGGCTGGGGCGGCCCCACGGAACTCCGCATCACCCGCGACGGCGGCAAAACCTACGAGAAGACCGGCCTCAAACTCCAGGGTGAATCCATTGGATACGGTGATCCGACAGATCCCCGTGTGCTTTTCTTCGGCAACCTGCGCAGCGACGACATGGGTGTAACGTGGAAGCCCATGGCCGATTGCAAAGGCGTGTTTACACACGTCCCCTCTAAGCCCGGAACCCTCTACGGCGCCAAAGACAAAAGCGTCGTTAGCTCTACGGATAAAGGGCTTACGTGGAAGGTAGTCACCACGCTGGGGAAAGGATCTGTGCATGACATCGCTGTTGACCCCGCACAGGACATCCTCTACATCGCCACGCAGGGCTCCCTCCTTGTCTACAGTTTTAAGGACAACACAACGACAGACATTACTGCCCGCCTGCCGCTGGACTGGAATAACCAGCGAGCCGCCCACAGTGTCGCCGTGGACCCGGTGAACCCCAGGATCGTCTACGCCTGCTGGCCTAGCAACACCTACCTGGGCGACAGCTCCTGCTACCGCTCCACAGATGGCGGCGCTACCTGGCAAACCTTGACGCGCAATACCCGCAACTCTGCCGTCACCTCCGGCCCCGACGGAGCCCGCGAATCCCTCTGGGTCCGCGTTCATCCCCGCACCCGCGAGGCCTGGTTTGGTACAAGCTGCTTCGGAATCTGGAAAATAGCGCCACCAAAGTAATGTGGGGATGCATCACTTGTGCACATCCCGCAACAGCGCTTCCTATAGCCAGATAGCGAGTTGCATTCATACACTTCCTGGCATCCATTCTCTATCTTCTACTACTTGTGCATCATCGTAACGAAAGCGTCGCCGGCCTCCTGCCATTTGAGGACTCGTCCGACTTCTGGCATTTCGCCTCCGTTGCTATCGGGGCCGACACAGTCGCGATTCCGCTAACGCCTGGGGAATTTCGCGAGGGCACCTGGCTTACGGCTGATTTTTACAACCCTCATCCTGTACTGCTTCAGATAAAACTGCAGTTTCTGCCGGCTGAAGGAAATCGTCGGGGAGAGATTATCTTTGGACTCTACCCGCAGGTGCGCGCGCGTTTGCGCATACCCGGCACGGCCCTCGCGCTTAACGCCTGGCTGCTGCCCCGGGAAGGTGCGCTACTTAAGCCTATGTGCGGCGGCGATATCGTGCGCCCGGATGAAGTAGCCACCCTTCGCGTAACCCTCCTGGCCGGTCCGGAAGTCAATGCGGGGTGGTGGCAGACAGACTGGCGCGTCTCCCCCCACCCGCCCAGGCTGCTGGTGAATGCGGAATCTCCTCACCTTTACCTGCTGGACAGTCTCGGCCAGGCCGCATCACGCCACTGGCCGGAGAAGATTTCGAATGAATCGCAAATGGTAACGCGTCTCCGGGCAGACGCCTCCAACGCAGACTCCGAATTCCCGGCAGGCTGGACTCGCTGGGGAGGATCGGCTCACATCCGTTATGCCGCCACCGGCTGGTTTCGTACGCATCACGACGGCCGGCGTTGGTGGCTGGTCGATCCGGATGGCGGAGCATTCTGGTCCGCCGGACTGTGCTGCGTCTCTCCATTGGTAGAAGCTGCTGCAGCCGGATTGGAGCATCTTCTGGAATGGCAGCCCGACGAAGCTCCCCAGTGGGCCGATGCAAGCCTGAATCGTCCCCGCGGAGCCAACGCTGGGCGAGCCATCAACTTCCTGGCTGCCAACATGATACGCGCTTTTGGGGCAAAAACCTGGCGTGAAGAGTGGCGCAAGCTGACGATCCGATTCCTTCGCCGGCGGCGGTTTAACACGCTTGGCAACTGGTCCGACTATCAACTAGGACAGAATTATTCCTACCCCTACACACGTCCATTGCGAGATATCGACACGATTGCAGTGCCTGTCATCTTCCGCGACTTCCCCGATGTCTTCCACCCGGACTTTGAAAGCGGCTGTGCTGAGTGGGCGCAGCAGCTTCTTCCCACGCGCGATGACCCAGCCTTCATAGGCTACTACATCTGCAACGAGCCCACCTGGTCCGTCGCCAGACAAACGCCAGCCGCCGGAATGCTTGCCAACACGGAGGGCTGTTACGCCCGCAATGAATTCGCCGCCTGGCTTGGCAAACGGTACGCCTGCAATAACACCACGCTTACGCAGGCCTGGGAAACGGAAGACGCCACACCGGCCCATGTCGTCAGCGGGCGATGGGAGAGATTGCCGCAGAGCGCTGCATTTCTGCAGGACACCATGGAGTTCTCCGCGCTAATGACACGTCGCCTTTTTGACAGGCTGGGAGCCGCCTGCAAAGTTGTGGATCCGCATCACCTCAATCTCGGTGCCCGTTTTGCAGCGCCACCGGCAGACTGGCTGATGGATTCCTTCAGCTCATTCGACGTCTTTACGTTCAATTCCTACAGCAAGAAGCCCCGGCCCGCCGGCGGCGACATTTCTTGCCGTCTGCACAAACCCGTCCTCATAGGCGAGTGGCACTTTGGCGCGACCGACACCGGCATGCCCGCTGCCGGGCTGGAAACTGTGGCCACCCAGCAAGACCGCGCTCTGGCCTACCGCCACTTCCTTGAGAGCCACGCGGCGCAACCCTGGTGCGTGGGCGTCCATTGGTTTACTCTCTACGATCAAAGCGCTATTGGGCGCTACGACGGGGAGCCATATAACTGCGGCTTCCTTGATGTATGTCATCAAGAGCAACCCCTCATCTGCGAAGCTGCGCAGGTATCACACGAGAAAATGTATGAGACCGCATTCGAAATGCGGTCTGACTCGGAGCTGCCGTTACCCCGGTACACAAGGAGGTTGAGCCTGTAGTCCATATCCCGCAACAGGCTCACGGAGACAGCACCTTGGAGCATTTTCCAGGTAGCGTGTCGCGAATTCGCCAGGCTATCTAGAAAATGCTTCAGGCTATGGCAACGCCCTGATGGCCGCATCATTCGTATGCTTCCGCAGGGTGTCCCATGCCAGGGTTTGCAGCCAGGTAGCTTCCTCGTCGGTAAGCATCAAAGGTCCCCGGAACTCGCTGGCCGGGGGGATGTAGCCGAATTTCCACGTGCGAGTCTTCACGCCGACGGGACTTTGCCGGAATAGGGCGCCGTAAATCTGGCAGGCCGCCAGGTAGGAGCGACGGTAGCCGGGGTGCCAGCCATCGTGGGCTACCCAGGCCTGGTCGTTGGGCTCGGCTTTCGGCCTCTCCGCCTGTCCCTGGGCCCATGCCCACGCTACCGGGATGAGAATGGCCCCGGTCTTTTGTGCAATCGGCTCGAAAAGCGCCTGATGCTTCTCGGCTATGTCGCTTTTGGCGTCACCCCACATGTAAAGCAGGATGGTTACTTTTGGGTTAACCTCCTTTATCTTGGCGATGAGCTTTTCCGCGTAGTTGTGCATGTCGTTATCTACGTCCCTCCAGGGTTGCAGCACGATGACGTCCCACCGCGGGTCCAGCAATTTCTGATCCAGCTCGCCGCGCGCTGCGACGTCCGCGTTATTGAGCTTCTTCCAATAATATTCAAACGTTTTGCCTCCCTCCGCGTGTTTGTTGACAAATACCTTGCGCGAGGGCGAACTATCCGCTGCCAGCGTTTTGACGATGGCCGGAAGCTCCCAGTAGTACGTGTAGCTGTTGCCCAGAAAAAAGACGCGTAGATCCGCCTGTTTGGCCTGCTCCGAGTCCAGGCCGGAGGCCGACGCTTTTGCCGGAGCCCCGGCTGCGGGAGCATTCTCGCCTTCGAGACTACGGAGTGTGTAGGCAAACTTCTGCGTCTTATTGAAGTTACCCTGTATCTGGATCTGCTTTACGACGCTCAGGTCGCCTTTTCCTGAGTTCGGATTTTGGAGATCCAGCGCTATCTCCGTAAAATCCGGGCCGGCACCCACATCCGCGCACAGCACGTTAAAGGTACGTTCGCCCTTCTCGCAAAGCAGTTTGACAAAGATGTCTGACGACCCACCCTCCTCCTTGCGCACATGCAGGTTCAGCTGCTTAAAGCTGCTCATATCCATCGGGTCCTGCAGTACCATGCCTATTCCGCCGTCGGGCAGCGCATCCATCTTCCAGCCGTCTGGAGTCGTGGAGCCGCTTTTATCAAGAGGATTCCAGCTCACATACGCGTAGGTGGGCTTCTGCCTCGCAAAGTCCCAGATGGGGGTGATAGTTCCCCTTTCGCGATGGGACGGGTTTGTCTTCGATTCGGCGGCGCGTTCCTGCTTTTTCCTGGCGGCTTCCGCGGCGGCAGCTTCCGCGTCCGCCCTGGCTTTGGCCGCCGCTGCTACCTGGGCGGGATCGGGCTTTGGCAGGTTGGCAACAAGGGCGTCGTACCACACACCCGCTATCTTTTTATACCCGGCGGCGGATGGATGGAGATGATCCGAGGACCAGTCGCCCTTCACAAAGCCGCACAGCCTGGCCATATCCACCAACACCACATTTTCCTTGCCCTTCAGCAGATCCGGCAACGTGGCGTTGAAGCCTTTGGCAAAGTCCTTGCTCCACTCCACCGGCGGCACTGAGGCCACGAGTATCTTCACTTTCGGCGCCAGTTCGCGGATATGGTCCACGAGGGCAGCCACGCGCCTGGGGCCGTCCCGCTCCGGGTTGTGATCGGGCTGGAGCTTGTCGATCATGAAGTACTCGTTGGTGCCGATCATGAGGAGGATCACATCCGGTTTGGACTTAAGGCAGTTTTCCGCAATCACATACAAGTTGCCTTTGCCTCCTGACCACGCATCCGCCTTGGACGGGCCGGGCCCCACTGTGTATCCGCCATAGCCGGCGTGGTCCAGCTTCCCGCCGTCGGAAGCCTTGCCTTTTTTGGGCCCGACGAACTCAACAACATACCCGCTGTGTTTAAGGCTCAAATAAAGGGACTCCTTATAACCGGGCGACGTATCGGTAAGGGAGTCTCCCATCGGCATGATGCGGATCGGCTCGGCAGCCGAAGCAGCGCGTGTGAGGACGGTAAGCGCCGCAAAGACAAGGATCAGACGGAGTAGTGGAAGAAGGTAAACTCGATGCAAGGTCATGCTCAGATGCTGGATTGTTGCGACAACAACTCAATCCACACGCAATGCAAATCCTTGCATAATCGTGAGCGGATTTCCAGGAAAGGGGGATACAGCCGCGGATAGTTGCCTGCCGATGCAAGGATTTGCATGGATAACGCATCGTTTCCGCGGTGCGCCACAGGCATAGAGTGGCAAAAGCACCGGCCCCTCTTCGACGATCATATCCGAACGAACGCCCTTCCAGACCCGGAAATCAACGAATTGGTCCTAACCACTACGGTTCCCCTCAGCAGCTAAACGACGCGGCCTTTTACCCCGATAACACTTGTCATGAGCATCAACTCTCTCTCCACACCACCAACGTCGGCCATGCCGGTTGTTCAGCTTTCGGTA
Organism: Verrucomicrobia bacterium LW23; assembly: GCA_003054695.1. Lineage (GTDB taxonomy): Bacteria > Verrucomicrobiota > Verrucomicrobiia > Methylacidiphilales > UBA1321 > LW23. The sequence continues at coordinate 246,340 of QAZA01000045.1, read as the reverse complement.
CTTCACCGGCTTGAGCATCGCAAACCCTCCGCAGAATACCGTGCCTGGGTGGATGGGGAGGAGGCCTATGTCTTCAACCAGACCGGATTTGCCGGTGGCACCATGTCCTGGATTTACCTGGATCTCCACCAGCCTGTCACCATCCACGTGCAGCCTCATCGCATGGTGGACGAGGTCCGCGTGCTTCCCCGGCGTTGCCAGATAGCTGCTACAATTCATAACAACGGCGTCACTCTTCGCATTGAAAAGCCCGGCAGCTATCAACTGGAGTGGGACCAGAATCTGGAGCTGCCCTTTTTCATCTTTGCGCGTCCGCCAGAGAGCGCGACGTCCGGGCTGTTGGCGGCGCCCGCTTCAGCATCCGAGTCATCCACAGACGGGACCGCAACCGGCAAACGGATCTCCTTCGAACCGGGCGAGCATTGCGTGGGACGCATTGTACTGAATTCCGGCGACGAGTTGCATCTGGCCTCCGGCGCCGAGGTCTATGGAGCCATTTATGCCAAGGACGCAACCAATATCCGCATCACGGGCCGCGGCACCCTGCGCCAGTCGCATCTGCGCTTTGGAGGCCGGGGCGACGAACGCCATCCTATCGAACTGATCGGCTGCCGGGATGTCCTCATTGAAGGCATCATGGTTATTGAAGGCTGCACGTGGAACGTCGTGTTCCGCGATTGCGACCGCGTTCATGTACGCCACATTACCGTCCTGTCAGAGCGCCCTTACTCCACGGACGGCATCAACCCGTGCGACTCGCGCGAAGTCCTTGTGGAGCACTGCTTTATCCGCTGCAAGGACGACTGCATCTCCATAAAGGGGATGCAGCGCAACGTGCCGCTGGAGGCACTCAAACCCATCCACGACATTGAGGTGCGCGACTGCGTTTTCTGGAGCGACAACAATAACGGCCTTGTCGTCGGCACGGAGACATGGGCTTCAGAGATCAGCCATATCTATCTGCATCGCATCGACTTCATTCGAGTCACCGGTACATGTGGTGACTGGGCCGCCGCCTTTGCCGTGCAAGCCCTGGCGGATACGCATATCCACAATATCGTGTTTGAAGACATTGAAGTGGAATACTGTACCGGCAACCCGTTCGCCATCTTCTACCTGGACGTCGTCTACGGTATCCCGGGCCAGCGCCGAAAGACCGGAGCGCTGATGGAAAAGATCACCTTCCGTAATATCACTTTCCACACCCCTGTCAAACGCCGCAGCATCATCAAGGGCATGAACGACCTGTGCCTCGTCAAAAACGTCACCTTTGCCGGCATAAGCAACGGCGGCAAAGCGGTGCAAGGCGCCGATGATCTCCGCCTCCAGACCAATGAGTTTGCAGAGGCCATCCATTTCGATGAGGAATCTACAGAGTTTCGATATTCTACCATTGCCGTTGAGAACATTCCCCTTTTCCCCTCCGTGTAATCCGTGTTTTCCGTGGTTAAAAACTCCCGTTTTAACGGAAATTTAACCACGGATAGCACGGATTGCACAGAGGGGATGGAGAGATCCTGCGTGCAACCCGCGATGCTGCTTTGCTTCCGTCCTGGCCAGGGTTAACATCGCAGGTGGCGGATTGTGCTTGCTTTGCGGCGCAAGGCGGGCCATCATTTCGGGTTCTATGCCCTCGGTCTATATCAAAACTTATGGCTGCCAGATGAATGTGCGCGACTCCGAGCAGGTGTCGCGGCAGCTGCAGGCACGCGGCTATACGCTGGCGGAGGGCGAGCGCGATGCGGACGTTATCCTCATCAACACCTGCAGCGTGCGCGACCAGGCCGAGCAAAAGGCGATGAACAAAATGGGCGCCCTGGCCCAGCTGAAGAAGGCGAAGCCCGACCTCGTGCTCGGCTTTATGGGTTGCATGGCCCAAAGCCGCGGCGCCGACATCCTGGACCGCCTGCCCGATGTCGATCTCATCGCCGGCACGCAAAAGTTTCACGAAGTGGCCAACATGGTGGACCGCCTGCGCGGTGTCGGTTCCGCTCCGGCCGCCACAGGTGCGGAGGTCGTGGCGCCCGACCTCGCGTCGCTTCCGCTGCCCGCAGCCCCCGCCGACCGGCGCGCGCCCCTGGTGGACATCGCGTCGGAGAAGGGATCGCAAAACACCATTCGCGAGCATGTGCTTGCACCTAAGCAGGTTACAGCGTTTGTCTCCATTATGCAGGGCTGCAACATGCGCTGCACCTTCTGTATCGTGCCCAGCACCCGCGGCGAGGAGCGCTCGCGGCCCATCGACGACATCGTGCGCGAGGTGCAGTGGCTGGCTGCCAGCGGCGTTAAGGAGGTAACCCTGCTCGGCCAGATCGTCAACCTGTACGGCCGGCACGAGTTCCCCGCCGTGGATGGCAAAAGCCCCTTCGTGCAACTTCTGGAAGCCGTGTGCGATGTGCAAGGCATTGAGCGCGTACGTTTTACGTCCCCGCACCCCATCGGCTTCCGCAAGGATCTTGTTGCCGCGTTTGGCCGCCTGCCCAAGCTGTGCGGGCACGTGCACCTGCCGCTGCAATCCGGCAGCAACCGGCTGCTGCGCCAGATGCACCGGGGCTACACGGCCGAGGCGTACCTCAAACTCGTGGCGCAACTGCGCGAGGCCAATCCGGACATCGCCCTTACCACCGACATTATCGTCGGCTTCCCCGGCGAGACGGAGGAAGATTTTGCCGCCACCGTGCACGTGATGCGCGAGGCGCAGTTCGATAACTCCTTCATCTTCAGGTACTCCCCGCGTAAAGACACGCCCGCCGCCACCATGGACGAGCAGCTGCCCGAAGACGTGAAGATGGACCGCAATCAGCGCCTGCTGGCCGTGCAGGACGAGATAGCCAAAGAACGCAACCTGCGCCTGGTAGGCCAGGAGGTCGAGGTCCTCGTCGAAGGCGAAAGCAAAACCAACCCCTTCCGCTACAGCGGTCGCACGCGCTGCAACAAAATCGTCATTCTGGAGGCCAACGAGCGCTGGCGCGGCCAGCTCCTCCCCGTGCGCATCCGCGAAACTACCGGCTACACCTACTACGCCGAGCCCTCGCTGACGGCGGACACGCTGGACACGACAGTGGCGTAGACTGCCGGCTGTCCCCCTCTGTTTCCCGCATCCCCTGGTGGTGGCTTTGTGCCCTGGTGGAGAAATCCCCCCTACTCCCCCTCCGGCACGGCGGAGATGCGGCGGACGTGCTCGGCGATGTTAAGCGCGTCCATGGGCGTGAAGATGTCCTCGATGCCGGGCGGGCGCTCCCACACGGCGCGGCGGCGTGGGGTGAACCGCGCGCTTCTGCGGATGCCGGCCTGGGCGGTGTGCGGTGCGGAGTCGCTGGGCGCCGCGTGCCCGGCAGCCGGCGCTGCGGCGGCGGGTTGCGGCGGGCGATCACCCCGAAGGCCGCCGGCGATGGGCGGGGGCGCATCCAGGTTCTCGCGAGGCGTAAAGTCACTGCGTGGCGTGCGAACCGGGCGTGTTGGCCGCGCAGGCCGGGCGGCGGCGCGGTTATGCCCGGGGCCCGCCGCCTCGCGCGCAACTTCCTCCTGCGGCGTGGCCGGCCGCTGAGCCGCTGCTGCGGGAGCCGGAGCGGTGGCGGGGGAAGAATCTGCCGGCGGCGCCGGATGCGGCGGCTGCGGTTGCGGGAGCGGATGGACCGGCTGCGCTTGCTCCATCGATTGCGCGGCCTCCGCGGATGCCTTTGCTTTGGAGCGCCGGGAGCCTTTGCCGCTGCTGCCGCCGCTCTTGCTTTTGGCTGTGGCGGCGGATTTCTTTTTCCCGCTCTTCTTAGACGGCGTAGTCTCCTCAAAAAAGGCAAACTCCGTTTGCCCGGGCGAAAACCCGCGGATCACAGGCGCCGCGCCTTCGCAGTCCTTCGCGCCCGGTTCCGGGGCGGCGGCCGCAGGACGGATCGGGCCCAGCTCCGCGTCCGCAAAAAGCATGGGCTCGCCGCCGCGGCTCGGATCGCGCGCGGGCTCCGTCGCGGCCGGGGAGCGCGAGGCGATCGCAGCGGGCTCCGCGGTCCGAGAGGCGTCGGGCGGCGTTCCGCGATACGCATCCGCCTCCACAACAACCGTTTGCGCACTGGTATCGGCGGGGCGGTGGCGGGGATGCGCGCTGCGGTGATCCACCGCGGGGCCCAGAATCTCCGCAAAAAGCTTCACCTCGGTCGGCCCGGCGCCCACGGTGCCGTCCGTTTCGGCCCAGGACCAGGCGCCGCTGCTGCCTGGGCGCGCGGCCCCGGTGCGGCCATGCTCGGCCTCTCCGGCGGTGCCGGGGCGCGGTCGTTGGGCTTCGCTCAGGATGGAAATTTCAGCGTACACGAACAGGGTACTCCCATTGATGTCGCGCCGGACTCGGAGTAGATTCCGAGGCAACGCCGGCGTGTTTTCACACGCTCGGGGTTCGCTCCACTCTGGCTTCTGGGCCAGAGCCGCCGATTACGCAAGGTGATATGGTGCGCAGTATGCAATGCTTTACGGTTGGTGTCCAGAACGATCTCGCCATCCGGCCAATATTTTTTACGCTAAACACGTAAATTACTGATTCAGAGCCGTTTGCCCCGCGTTTCCCTCGGAAGGCGAATCCTGCCCACCACAGGAACAGAACTCGCAATCCGCAAAAAGACAACGTATTTGCCAACTTTTGATCAAAACGCTTGTCTTTTACGTAAAAACTCGTCGTATAGGCATTGCGCGTCGCAATCCGCATCGCGCGCCCCCTCCGCTCGCCTCAGGGTAGAGCACAGACGTTCGGCTCCCCGGGCCACTTCTCGAAGGCACGCCTGGCTTGCGAAACGCCCCACTTTTCTTCAAAATCACCACGCTTCCATGCTCACCGCTTCCCCCGCCTTCTCTTTAACCGCAGTCCCGGCCACTGTGGCGGTGGCGGCGCGCGCCTGCCTGGCGATGTTGTGGGCGCTGGGTGCCCTCATCCTGATGCCCCCCTGCACTGCCTTTGCACAGGCGCCGGTTATGGTGGAGAAAGTCAGCGAGATGCCCACCAAGTGGCGTAACGACAGGCAGTTATACATCAAGGGCCGCGTCAACATCAACCCGGCCCGCCTGCGCGAAATAGCCACGTTCCTGCGCGACAAAGCGCCAAACTGGACGGTTGTGATCGCCGACAATGTCGACAGCGAAGTCTATACCGACGCCTCCGGCCGTGAGCTCAGGGGCCGCGACGCCGCCAACGCCGCCCTGGGCTACGGGCTGCGTGGCAACGCCAATTTTGCGCAGTTGGAGGACACCCGCATGCGCAAAAGCAACGGCGCCATCCTGTTCTTTTTGCAGCGCAATGCGGAGGGCAAAAGCGATGTCGTGTACTACGATAACGAAGCGCAGCGGGCCGCCGGCGTGGGCGAGAACGCCTGGACCGGCAACCTCGACGCCCCCGCGCTGAACGCCCTGGCCGACGGCGCTCGCTACCAGGACGCCGTGCGCAACACCATCGGCGCCATCAACGAGGCGGTGGAAGTGAAGGGCAGGGCCGAGCAGGCCACGTGGCAAAAGCTGCGCGACGACGCCACCATTCACCTCAACCACGCGGAGTGGTCCCTGGAGGAGCTGGATCACAAGGTGCAGACGATGATCCAGCAAAACCCCCGCCTGCGCGGCGGCGATATCCTGCGCCCGCCCATCGAGACGTTCCGCAACTCCTTTAAGGCACTGGAGGCCAGGCTGGACGAGGCGCCGTACGAGACAGGCCGCAACGCCAGCATGCTTGCCTCCCGCATTGTCGACGCGCTCGTGGACATCGAAAATTACGACAGGGACGTGCGTCTGATGGACGAAACGACGCTGGAGGTGAAGAACTTTGCCCAAAGCAAGGCCGAGGACATCAAACGCGTGCCCGCCGCGGCCGAGAAGCTGCGCGAAACCGAGGAAAGCCTGAAGCAGGCCCAGGAGGCCTATGATCGTGGCGACCGCTCCTACCGCAACGCGTTGACGCTGACCAAGAAGAAGCTGGACGAAACGCAAACGGCCCTCACCATCGCAGGGGCCAGGCCTGCGCTGCCCGGCGCGTATCTCGTCATCGGAGGCATTGTCGTGCTGTTTGCCGCGCTGGGTGCCGTAGCGTTTGTGTTGATAAGCGCTAACCAGCCCATTCAGCAGCGCGCCCAGCAGTTGCTGCGCCAGCGCGAAACGGAGCTGACCCACGTGCCGGCCCGGGCGCTGGATCTTGTTGACAGCGCGCGCTTTACAATCGGCGCCGATGCCGATACCGAGATGCGCTTTCAAGGCAAAACACTGGACGAAGCGCGCGATATTCTGCGAGAAGTCGACGGCATTTACCTGGACGCCAGCGCCGCCGCGCAGCAAGTGGCCCGAGCGAAGGCGCTGCTGGGCGGCGACAGCGTTACGGGCGCGCTTGCCATGTTTTCCTCCGCCCCGCACTGGGAGGCCGAAGGCCTGTTGCACAACGACGTAACGGTGCGTCCGGACGCGCCGCCCAAGTTGTTGACGCGCAAGGAGAAAGCAAGCACGCGCGCGCCCGGTGGCGATCACAGTGCGCTCATCTCCGGCCACCTGCTCGGCAACGCGAGGGATCAGCATCCGCATACCTTTGCCTGGCAACACTTTACGGAGCAGCTGGACGAGCGCGCGGCCAAAACCGATGCGCGGCTCATGGCCCTCTCCCAAAGCCTGCAGGCCCCCGCCGTGGAGATCGCGCGCATCCGCACCGAGCTGGACGCGGTGGCCGCCGCCCGCCCGGAGGCCCCGGTGCCGGTGCTTCGCGCCGCCCATGTGTTTGACACGCTGATCCCCGCCGCCCGCGCCGCGTGCCTGGCCGCCGAGGAGAAAGCGGTGCGCGACCCGATAACCGCCATGGAGGAAATGGTGCCCGACGCCTCGCGCATGGCGGCGCAGGCGCGCCGCCTGGTGGAGATTACCGAGGACCTGCGCGAGAAAAAAGCGCCGCGCCTGCTCAAGATTGCGGAGTTTCTGAAGCAACACAAGATTCGCGACAGCTGGGTGCGCACTGGCCTCTCCGATCTAGACGCACGCATTGAACAGCTTGCGCAGGAAGCGGTTACACGCGATATCGCCGACGACCTGAAGACGGTGGAGGAGACCGGCGCGGATCTGCTCGCCCGTGCGGATGGCGCCGTGGCGTCCCTCGCCGCCCTCAACAAGCTGCATGGCGACCGCGAGCAGCGCGCCGCTTCACTGCCCCAGGCCCGCACGGCTCTGGCGGAGAAAATCGGCGCCGCACTGGCGGAGAGCAAAGGCCGCACCGCGCCCGACGCCGAGGCGACACTCAAGGAGCCGGGCCGCGAGGCCGAACGCTTTCTGCGCGTGGCCGAGGCGCAGCTGGATATTGCCCGCGGCGCGCTGATGAACGGCGATACGCCGGCCGCCCTTCACGCCGTGGAGATCGGCGACGAAGCGCTCGCATCCTTTGACGACAGCATTACGCAAAGCACCGAGGCGGCCGCGACATTTATGGAGCGCAAGGCCGCGCTGCGCGGCGAGGCCAGGCTGCTGCTGGCCGAAGCCCCTCGCGCCACGGCCATCCTGGACTACTTGCAGAAGAATTTTCACCCCGGCGCCCTGGTGCTGCCGGAGGCCCCCGACGACGCCAACGCCACCATCACGGATAACATCGGCGAGTTTGAGGCCGCCATGCGCCGCACCGCCGAGCTGCTCGCCGCCGCGGAAGCCAACCTGGCCAAAGCCGCGCCCTTCAAGGCGTCCGCGCAGCTGGACCAGGCGGCCACCGCCATCCAGGCCGGGCGCGTTCGCCTGAGCGAGATCACCACAACCGCCGGAGAATTGCGCGCGGCGGACGGGCGCAACGCGGAGTCGCTATCGCTTCTGCAGCAACGGTTTGCGGCGCTGGAGAGCGGCTTGGGCCAGCGCATCGCCACGCCGGCCACGCGGACGCTGGGCGAGGAGATTCGCGCCGCGCTGGGCCGCGTAGCGGAGGAGGCGGCGGCGCTGCCTCGCAACCCCACGGCCATCGCCAAAACCATTGCGGAGCTGGAGGTGCAGGCCACCGTGCTGGAGGCGCGCCTTCTGGCCGACCAGGAGACTCACGACGAGATGCTGCAGGCGCTGCGCTCCGCCGAGGCCCACCTGGTGCCGGCGCGCGATACGGCCAGCGCCTTTAAGGTAGAGCAGGCCACCTATCCCGACGAGGCGCGCGCTGCGATCGCGGGCATTGAGGCGGCGCAACGTCGCTTTAACGCGGCGCGCCAGTCCTCGCGCGACGACCACGCCGACTGGGCCGCAATCGTCGAAGAGCTGAATGCGGTGAGCATCGAGACCGCGCGCCACATGGCCGTACTGCGAGGCAACACGGAGACGGCGTCGCACGTGCTGGTGGCAGTGGAGTCGGCCGGCAAAGCGGTGCTGCGCGCCGTCACGTACGTCGGCCCGCGCGGCGTAAGGATTCCCACCGCCCCGGGCAGCGCAAGCGTCTCCACCACAAGTGGTTCGCACGATCTGGCGAATGCGCACAGCCTTCTCTCCCTGGGCCAGCTGGCCAACAGCGCCGTTACCGCCGCCCGCGCCCTGCACCAGGCCGAAGCCGCCCTGCGCGAAGCCGAAGCCAAAGTGCGGCGCGACGACTACGACGACGAACAACAAAAGCTGGCCGCCCGCGCCCGCTTCGAAGACTTGCAGAAGCAACGCGAATGGCGCAAAGGCAGCACCCCCTCCAAATCCCCCGGTGAAGGCCAACCAGGCGGCAAAGAGTCGACAACCTGAAGCAACCCCTCTTGGCGAAACTTTCCGCCCTTGGCGATGTTATCTGAAGGTCCGTAGATCCAAGGCAGATAGTATCGCCAAGGACGGAAAGTTTCGCCAAGGGGATGCAGCGGAAATGTCGACAGCCTCGAGTGCTGCGGCAAGGATCTATTTTAGGATTATGGCGGTTCAAGAAAAGCTGTTCGCAAGGCTCTGACAACCTCAACGAGGTTGTATAACCTAGCCCAGGGTTCCCCGAGCGAAGCGAGAGAACCCTGGGTAAAGGCGCGAAATCGAACGACCCCAACGCGGGTCGCATCCCTTTGCTACGCAGATGGATACAACCCGCGTTGGGGTTGATCTGAAACTGCCGCTTACCCAGGGTTCTCTCGCTTCGCTCGGGGAACCCTGGGCTAGGTTATTGAACCTCTTCGAGGTTCTCGGACATTCCCCGTCCATGCACGTCTAATCCCAATATAGATCTTTGCCAATGCGCTAGGTCGCTCTGTTTAGCGGGGACGGGCTACTGCGCTTGCTTCCAGGTAGCCGCTGATGCGGATGCTGGTTCCGTTGTCTCGCCTGCGTTGGATGGCATTGTCGTCGAGTGCTTTTTGCAGGCTGGAGGCGGGGGCGGAGAACTTTGTGGTCTCGACGCGGACGGGGCGCGGGGTGGTGCGGGCGGGCTGCTCCGGCGGCGGTGCCGCGTGGGAGGCAGATGCGCTGATGAGGATGGCGAGAATGCAGGAGCAGGGGAGGCGTTGCATGCGATGTAATCGCGCCTGGCGGGCGTCGTCTTTCACCCGGCATAGGGCCTGTGGCTTATGGCTGCGGACTCACGTTGCCTGGCCCGGCTTCTGGGCCCGGCCTTTGGGTGCGGCGGGTTACGGTATCATATCCTTAAAGCGGCGGTAGAGGATGGCTACTGCGAAGCGTAGTTGCTCTGCGACAAGTCGTTTCTCCTGGCTTACCTTGCGGATTTCTTCGCTATTTGTGCGCACTTTCTCTGCCTCCTTTCCCTCCGCGGTTCGCAGGTCCTGAATGTATTGCTTCAGGGTGTCGTAGCCTTGAGGCAGGGGCTCACCGGAGGCGGGGGCCTCCATGACGTAACTGCTGGAGCCGGGGGTAACAACCCGCCGGGTGGTGCCGGGATTGCCGGGGCCGGACGGTGTGCCCGGGCTGGAGGGGGAGGAGGGACCGCGGTAGCCGGGAGTGCCTGGCTGCGAGGGCTGGGTCGGTGTCGGCGGGGTCGTGGGTGTGGGGGGCCGATCGTAGAGGCTTTGGCCGCCCATGGTAAGCTGCGGTGGGTAGTCGGAGAGCAGGAGAAGCACGGTACCTTTAATCAGGCGAATGCGGCCGGTGCGTGTGTCTCCGTTGCGGTCCGTCCAGCGGATGTAGTGGGAGTAGCCCTCGCCAATCGTGTGCTCCAGCTGTTCGCGCATTCCGGGGGACCGGCTGGCCAGCAGCTTTTCGCGGGCCTCCACAATATAACTCTCGACCATCTTTAGGGACGCCGCGCTCGGCTGTGCCGCAAAGAAGAGCAGGCGCAGGTCCTTGTCTTTCTCATGCTCCAGCTCCACGAAGCTGACGGCGTCGATGGTGATGGCGGAGCCGATGGATTTGGTGAGTATTTCGTCTAGCGAGATGGGGACGCGGGGCTCGGTGGCGAGCTTGAACTGTCGCGTTTCCTCTCCCGGCGGCAGCTCCGCGGGGTCAGATCCGCGCAGGCCCTGCATTGACGTCATGATCATGTAGCGGTTGACCATGTCTCTGTTGTCGGGCGTCACTACCAGGATGGGATCGGTGGCGTGGCGCACAAACTGGTCGCTCGCCCGCTTCACCTCGGCGTTCTGCGGCTTGGGTGCTGCGGGCGGCTGCGTCGCGGCTGGGGCTGTGTCGGTGGCGGGCGACCCCGGAGCGGGGGCTGGCGCAGGCGCAGGCGCGGCAGGATTCGGCGCCTCCTGGGCGGGCGCGGCGGTGGCCAGGAAGCTGAGCGCGAGGGCGCAGCCTGCGGCGCGGGCGGCGGCGCAGAAGCTTGCTGCACGGAAGTCGGGATGGAAAGGGCGACGCATTGTGACCTCGGATTGGGGATCTGTGAAGCATCGTATACCAAATGCGGCAATTTTTGCTACTGTGATTTATCCTGAAATCAGCCACACGCTCATCGCCGCGTTGTTCCGGTCTTCGGTCTCCCTGCGGCGCTAGACTGGCACGGGCACGGTGGCGAGAATCTTGGCGATTGTTTCCTTCAGCGTCAGCCCTTCAATCTCGTACTCGGGGCGCAGCACCAGGCGGTGCTCCAGCACGCCCGGGGCCATGTCTTTGATGTCGTCGGGCGCGACGAAATCGCGGCCCTCCATGGCGGCGGTGGCGCGGGCGGCCAGCAGCAGGGCCTGGGTGGCGCGCGGGCCGGCGCCCACAAGGATGCTTTCGCTGCGGCGCGTTTCGCGGATCAGATCCACCAGGTAGGAGAGCAGTTCGGGCCGTACGGTTACTTTGTCCAGTACGGTGCGCAGGCGGGCCAGCTCCTCGGGCTGCAGCACGGCCTCCACGGCGCCGCCGGTCAGCATCGTCTCGGGCAAGGACTCGTGGGAGAGCATGCGGGTGGCCAGCTGCAGTTCCTCGTCGCGGCCGGGGTAGCCGACGGCGATTTTGAGCATAAAGCGGTCCTTCTGCGCCTCGGGCAGCGGGTACGTGCCTTCGTACTCCACCGGATTTTGCGTGGCAAACACGGTAAAGCCGGCGTCCAGCGGGTAGGTGGTGCGGTCGATGGTGACGGAGCGCTCCTGCATGGCCTGCAGCAGGGAGCTTTGCGTTTTGGCCGGGGCGCGGTTAATCTCGTCCGCCAGCAAAAAAGTGGTGAAGACGGGGCCGGGCACCAGCGTAAACTCGTTGCGTTGCAGGTTAAAGACGGAGGTGCCGGTGATGTCCGCGGGCATCAGGTCGGGCGTAAACTGAATGCGCGAGAACTCGCAGCCCAGCACATGCGCCAGGGTGCGGACGAGCAGCGTTTTGGCCACCCCGGGCACCCCCTCCAGCAGCGCGTGCTGGCCGGTAAAAATGGCGATCAGGCACGCATCCACCACCGCGGCCTGGCCGATGACGACTTTGCCCACCTCCCGCCGGGTGCGTGTCAGGACGTCTTTAAGGTAATCGAGCGAGGGTTGTTCCATAGAGGAGTGGGGCGGGAAGGGAAGGGCCGCGCGGACACAATACGCGAGTGACGGCTTGCGCGGCAAGTCCGGCGTCGCATGAGGGGGCGGTCAGATGGGGTGATACGGACCGTTTTGCTCTTGAGGCTGCCGACATTCGAATTCGAATCGAACGCCAGGATCACTCCATTTTATCCTCGCCGTGTGCTCCGTGTAATCCGCGGTTCAATTTCAGTTCAAAAAGGGGGAGTTATCAACCACGGAAAACACGGAGGACACGGAGTCGAATGGTGAGACTCTCCTGTTTTCAGAACTTTCTGAAAACGAATGAAATTCTTGCCATTTAATGCTTGCATCTGTGCGACGAGGCCGTATATTAGAAGAACAAATACAAGGAGACATACATGAGAAGTAAAACTGATGAATTCGAAGTGCTCGTCCCTTCAACCATCACCCACGGTCTCGTCGAGCGTGTACGGGTCCAAATCCCCCTGGAATGGGACAGTGAGCGCCAAACCTGGATGCTGGGCGAAGAAGCCCACCGCATCATCGAGGCCACCCGCGCCCGCTACTTCGCCAAAAGAAGCGAAGAGCCCGCCGCCCTCCAGTCGTAACGGCTGAGCAGGCCGCCGCACCTGCCAACCAGACGCCATCCATGCCTTGACGAGAGGGAGAGCGCGCCAGCAACGCCGCCCGTCCTGCTCCTCCCCGTTCGTCCGCTCTGTAGATTTTTCAGTTCCTTCCCTCTTTAGATAAGGGAAATTATCCAAAAAAATACGAACTGCGTGAAATCTACAGAGCAGACCAACGGGGATTTTTTAACTGCCCCCCGACGCGGCAGCGCAAGTCGTAATCCATGTTTTTACCACGTTGGCGCCAGAAACTGGTTGCGCCATCTCTCACCCGGGTTAGGTTTACAGAACCGCCATACCGGATGGACTCCTATGTAAACTGCCGCCGCCGCAAGAACGATTCAACCCGATCCTGCCTTATGAAGACCAAGACCGACGACTTTGAAGTGATTGTACACGACGACGCCACCCACCCGAACGTGGTGCATCGCTACAAGGTGCAGATTCCCCTGGAGTGGGATGATGAAAAGGAAACCTGGATGATGACCGACGAAGCGCACCGCATCATCGACAAGACCGTGGCCGAGCACACCCCGCACTAAGGGCCTGTAAGGAAATAAGTATACCAGAATCGCGTAGGGATTCCCCCATACCGTGGTTAAGATCCCACGGTCCCTCGCGCGCGCCCCCTTACGCCATCGTTGCGGCCCGCGCCCGGGATATGCTCCAGCGTAGCGGCTCGCCGTTGACGAACCGCACGGCTTCTTCGTACATCAGGCGGCCCATGCGCTGGCACTCGGCGTTCATGCTGCCGGCAATGTGGGGGGTGATGATGATGTTGGGTAGGTCGAAGAGGGGGGAGTCGCTGGGCGGGGGCTCGGGCCACACCACGTCCAGCACGGCGACAAGGTCGGTGCGTTCGCGCAGGGCTTCCACCAGGCCGGCTTCGTCGATAACCGCGCCGCGGGCGGTGTTAAGGAGCGAGGCGCCGGGGCGCATGGCGCGAATGTGCTCGGCGCGGATCATCTTCTCCGTCTCCGGCAGCCACGGGGCGTGGACGGATACAACGTCTGCGCGCTCAAACACTTCCATTAGCGATACGGACTCGACGCCCAGCTCCTGCGCGGCGTCGGTGGTAAGGAATGGATCGTAGGCGATCACGTTGAGGTCGAACGACTTGAGTCGCGCCGTTACCATGCGGCCAATCATACCCATGGAGATAAGCCCCACCGTGCTGCCAAACGCGCCCGCCACGGTGCTGCTTCTGTGGTAGGAGCGATCCGCCTTCGTCCGCAATGCATGCTGCCAGCCCTGCTTGAGGCAGTACAGGATTTGCGAGAGCGAGAACTCCGTCACCGGCACCGCGTTGGCCGCGTATGCGCTGCATACAGGGATGCTGCGCTCCCAAAACTCGTCCGTTACCACATGGCGCAGCGTGCCGGCGCCGTACAGGTAGGCCTTGAGGTTGGGCATCATCCCCAGCACATGCGGCGTCAGCCTGGGCGAGCCCCAGCCGGAGAAGATCACCTCCACATCGCGCAGCTCTCCCTGCCTCGTCTCAAGCTCCTCGGTAGGGATATGCCCCGCGCTCATGTCCAGCAGCCGGGCAATGTCCGCACGCTCCTTCTCCCCGTAAATGAGGTTGTAGCAATGGGTGGGGAGAAGAAACGCGCCTTTCATGTGCGGAAGGAAAAAGGATAAAGGGAAAAGGACACATAAGAGGGCCGGACGCGCCCCGTTGGCAAGCAGGAAATGCGGGGAACCGCCCCTCAGATGGTTGACACGTAGAGCAAACGGCGGGGCCATCGCGTCCGCGTTCGGTCAACTCCGGTATCTCCAGCCTCACCAGCTGGATGAGCAGCATATTACGCCCCCGCACCCCTTGACTTCCCGCTCCGCGCGCCGATAATGAGAAAAGACTCGGCGGGATCCACGCGGTTCCCCCGCCCGGGTTGCATAAGGACGCGGGGACGACTCCGCTGCTCCACAACCATTCACCCTGCAGGGACGACCCTGTCCACTATGTCGTTTCCCTGCTTATGTCCTGGATTATTCTGTTTGTTGCCGCGCTTTTTGAGTGCGGCTGGGCTATTGGCCTGAAGTACACCGAAGGCTTTGCGCGCTTTTGGCCCACCGTCGCCACGCTCGGTGCCCTTGCCGCCAGTGTCGGCCTCCTCGGCGTCGCCGCCAACTCGCTGCCGATTGGCACCGCCTACGCGGTGTGGACAGGCATCGGCGCCGCCGGCACCGTTATCCTCGGCATCGTCCTGCTGGGCGATCCCGCCACCGCCCCGCGCCTCATCTGCGTCGGCCTCATCCTCGCCGGGGTGATTGGGCTGAAGTTTACGAGTTAGGCCAGGGAGACGCTCGCCGGTAGCCGTAAAGGTGTAACCTCCGACCCTGGTGTCTTGGTGACTTGGTGGTTAAGCCGCTAATTCCCCCACGCCGCGGCGCGCCAGGCGCGCGGGTTGCGGCCATAGGCCTGGGAAAAGCGGCGCGAGAAGTGGAAGGGGTTGGCGAAGCCGGTTCTGTACGCCACCTCGCCGATGCTCAGGCCGGTGTCGCGCAGCAGCAGCGCGGCGTGGTCCACGCGGGTGCGCCACAGCTTCTCCATGGGGGTGGCGGCCCAGTACTCGCGGCTGAGCTTGATGAGATGGCCGCGGCTGACGCCAGCCGCGCGGGCCAGCTCGTCCAGCGTCCACGGGTGGTCCAGCTTCTCCATCAGCGCCGCGGAGAGGCGCGCCAGCGGCGGCGGGGTGATGCCGGGCGGGCGGGCGGCGACGCTTCCCGGGGCTCCGGCTGTCGCCCTCTCCCTGGGGCCGTGCCTCGCGCGCACCTCCGCCTGCGCGTGGAGGATGGGCCGGACGAACTCAGCCATCGCCGTCAGCACGGCGGCCAGGCGTATGCGCACATCTTCCGCCGATCCGCCCGGCGCGGGCAGGCGCCACCCGGCGCGCATGGTGCCCAGCAGCCACGGGGAGCACGGCGCCGGCACGCCCATGGCGGCCACGGGCGGCGCCACCAGGGGGCCGGGCGACATCTCGCGCGGGTACTGGCACCACGTGTGGGTCGTCTCCTGGCGGGTGGAGAACTGAAACGTCTCGCGGTGGCCGGGCTCCAGCAATATGCCGTGGCCGGCGGGCACGTGCACCTCGGCGGCGTCAATGCGCAGGTGCAGCTCGCCGCGGTGAATCACGACAAGCTGCACATTCTCCTGCGTACGCATACCCAGGTTGCCGCCGGGGCGATAGGTGACGATGCCAAACCCTAAAGGGCCGGTGGCGTGCAAATGATGAATCTGGGATATGTTTTTGCGCATGGCAGGCATTCACCTTTTGCGCGATTTAAGCCACATTGTCCACACTATGTTGGATACCTTACTCGAACGCACCAAACTCTCGGATACCCTGGCCGCTTCCACCGATACGACCGCCAGCTCCTGCCCCGTCCCCCCCGCCGACGCCCCGGCGCCGCAGGAGCGCATCCCCGGCTTTACCTCGTGGCCGGCCGGCAACCCGCCCGCCGGCTGGCACCGCGGTCCCGTCGGCGCGGAGCAAAAGCGCTTTTACGACGAAAACGGCTTTATCGTGCTGGACCGCGCGCTGACCGACGCCGAAGTCGACGCCCTTAACGCCGACACCACGCGCATCTGCGCCAACCGCGAAGGCGCCCTGCCCGGCACCCCGCAGGCGCCCGCGGGTATGCCGGACGACGAGCTTCTGCGCTCCATCCTGTGCATCCACTTTCCGCACAAAATCAGCCGCCTTATGTTCGACGCGCTGGCGCATCCCGCTATCGCGCAATCGCTTAGCGTGCTCATTGGGCCGGATGTCAAGTGCATGCAGTCCATGCTGTTCATCAAGGCCAGCGGCAAACCCGGCCAGGCGTGGCACCAGGACGAAGACTACATCCCCACCCGCGACCGCTCCCTGACCGGTGCGTGGATTGCGCTGGACGATGCGACGCTGGAGAACGGCTGCCTCTGGGTCCTGCCCGGCTCCCACAAACACGGCGTGCTGTGGGAGCAGGAGTGGCACGGCGACCGCCGCTTTGACTGCGCGCACGAGAGCGTGGGCTTCCCCTACAAGGACGAGGACGCCGTGCCGGTGGAGGTCAAGAAGGGTTCCATCGTCATCTTTAACGGCTACACCCTGCACCGCAGCCTGCCCAACCGCGCCCCCCAGGGCTTCTACCGCCGCGCGCTGGTGAACCACTACATGAGCGCCCAGTCCTTCCTGCCCTGGCAGGCCGAAGAAAACGTCGGCTTTGCGAAATGGGATTACCGCGACGTGGTGATGATTACCGGCACCGACCCGTACGCCTACAAAGGCTACAAGGATATAAGCAAAGCCCACGTCCGCGCCAGCGGCGAAGGCGGCTGTATCGACTGGCTGAGCAAAAAGAAACGCCCCTACAAGGACGAAGCCGAAACGCTGGCGGCAGAGGCGGAGACGGCGGAAGCAAAGTCGTAAGGCACGCAAGCAAATCGCCGGTAACTGTCAGTCGGCGTGGATTCCACATAGTTCCGCCGGCGGGGCGCATGGCCCGCCGGCGTCGCCCGGTCCATCGGCCTCAGACCAATTCGCAAAGTTATTTGCGCTTTTTGCGGGGCGCTTTTGGGATATGGCCGCACTGAAACTCCGGTCGAGCATTATGCAAATGCACTCCCTCCGTTTCAGCGCACCCATATCCCAAAATCAGCTCCGCATAAAGAGCAAATAACTGTGCGAATTGGCCTTACTCCGGCGCGCCCGCTTCGCGCAGAATGGCAATCTCCTGTTCCATGGTGCCCAGGGGCCAGTCGTAGTCGTGACGGCGGGCCCAGCGCAGCGGGGTGACGACGCGCGGGGGCTCCTGCGGGACGCAGCGCAGGCGGGAGCAGGGGAGGTTCGCCTCCACAGTAAGGTCCGCGCCCGTGGCGACGAACCAGCGCAGCATGTCCAGCCCGCGGTGGTGAAAGGACGCGGCGACGTGGTAGATGGCGGTGTGGCCGCCGATGCCGTCGGCGTCCACTGCGGCGCGCGCATTGATATCGGCGCCGCGATGCACCAGCAGGGCAGCGCATTCCTGCTCGTAGTATTCAGCCGCCATGTGCAGGAGCGTTCCGCCTTTCAGGTCGCGAGCGCCCCAGCGCTGCTCGTCGCCCCACTCGCGATGCAACAGCGTCGGGTCGGCGTCGAGATACGGCGCGAGCAAATCCGGCCGGCCGCGGTGGATGGCCATCTGCGGCGAGGCCTGCCACTGCGTGGCCCCGGCGTGGATGAGCGCTTCTATCACCTTGCTGCGCTGTGGTTTGCGCGAGTAGGTGCCCAGCGCGATGAGCAGTGGATAGCTCTCCGGGTCGTCGGGCCGGATGTGATGATTGGGGTTAGCGCCGCGGGCCAGCAGATATTGCACGCCCTCCAGGTTGAGGAACTCGCAGCAGCCGCACAGGCAGTCGGAGAGGCGCTCCGGCGCGATGAATGGCGCGAGCAGCTCCATCACGGCACGGTGGTTGACGAGGATAGCGCGATCGAACGCATTAAAGGCCACGCTGGGGGGCAGCGCGGGGCAATCCGAATTCATCGCAGGCGCAGTGCCTGCCCGCGCCGCCAGATGTTCCAGCATCAGCCGCACAATGTGCGCGTGTCCGGCATCCGCCGCGATAACGAGGGCGGGGCCGTGGCCAAGCCGCTTGCCGGGATCCGCGCATGGGTCTGCGCCGGCGCGCAGATAATCGGATACCAGCGCGGCATCCCCCGCTTTGGCCGCGCTGTTGAGGTCCGGCCGCGAGCCGAGCGCTTTCAGCAGTTCGTAAATCTCCAGGCGCGACGGCGTAAGTCCCTCACACGCTGTAGCTAACGTGTGTACCAGTGTGTTGACGGGCGTGCGGCCCTCGTGGTCGGGCAGGTCGATCAGCGCCGGGTAAGTCTCCGCCAGATAGCGCACCGCCCGCACGCGCCCTCCCTGCGCGGCGTAGGGAAGGGCCGTATGCTTTTGGTTAAAGTAGCCATCTTCGCCCTCGTGCAGGGGCTGCAGAAGAAGCGCGGGCACGGATGTACCAGCCGCGCTTGCAAGCGGGGTGGACGCAGCCGCAGCCAGTACTTTACGTATCTTTGCCACGTTGTCGCCGTCAATGGCGGCGCGCAGCTGTTTCCAGAGGGGGACGGGCGGCCCGGGCGGCTCCACGCGCAGCTTCAGGCGCGTCCACGAGGCGAAACCGTACTCGCGGGCCAAGGCGGCCTGTGCCTGCTGCAGGCCCAGCCGTCGGGCAAAGATCTGGGCGTCGGTCAGATCCCCCCAGCCCGGCGCGAAGGCGCGCAGCCGGGCGGCGGCATCCGGCGATTGCTTCGCGTGCTGCCTGTGCAGGGTGCGGGCCTGATTTTTGAGGTTCTCCAGACTGGCGCCGGAGGGCAACTGCCGGTGCAACGTGGGGCTCTCTTTGCTCATGACATAAACCTTTCTCTCCGTGTGCAATACGCCTGTGGCCCGCTCGGCAGGCAGCACAAAGGGGTTTATGCGGCAATCGAGTGCAGATGGAGAGAACAGGTGAGCTTGGCTCTTCCCGCGGGCCCGGATGCGCCCTGTACGACGCGTCCTTCAGGCTATAGGAAGGGGCCGCTGCGGTTCAACTCAAAAAGGCAAAGCTTTCCAGTGAGCGGTTCGGCCACACGCCCCCGGCGCAAGCAGTTCTGCGGGGCGGGCCCGCATTTCTTCCCGCGCGGGCTTGCACCTGGGGCTGCCCGCGCCTAGAGTAGTTACCCTGCGGTGTCTGTGCGATGTTGCATGTGTGCCTCCAGGCCCGTGCCATTGCCCTGGCCCCGCATTCCTTTCCCCTCTCTCCAACCACCTGATTATGAAGCATTCTCCTGGATTCCAGCGTCTTGTGGAAGACGCGCTTGCCCGCGTGCGCGAGCTTACTGTCGACGAAACCGCACCCAAAGTCGGCAAGCCGGACACCTACCTTGTGGACGTGCGCGAGGAGAGCGAGTGGAACGAGGAGCACGCCGACGGCGCCATCCACCTGGGCAAAGGCGTTATCGAGCGCGATATCGAAGTGCGCATCCCCGACCGGGACGCCACGATTATGCTCTATTGCGGCGGCGGCTACCGCTCCGCCCTGGCGGGCGACAACCTTCAAAAGATGGGCTACCGCAACGTCTTCTCCGTAGCCGGTGGCTGGCGTGCGTGGAAGAGCGCAGGCAAGCCGACCACCACGCGCCCCGAGGTTGTGCCGCGCAGCCCGTACGAGAAACTTGGCGGCATTGTGCACCTGCCGCGCCTTATTGACAAAGCCCGCCTCTTTCCCAAAGGCAAGCTGCCCGGCTACCAGTTTCTCAACACCGGTTTCGATCGCAACCTGCTCGATTTCCTGTGCGTGGAAGGCCGTGTGTTTGCGGACGCCATCAAGCAGCTGCCGGACGACGAAAGCGTGCTGCAGTGGCTCAAAAACCGCCTCGGCCCCAGCTGGCCCGGCGAGCACGCCATTACCGAGTTTAACGAGAAACTGAGCCGCCGCCGCCCCGATCAGCCGGACCGCATCGCCAAGTTCGAAAAAGACCGCGCCGCCCTGCCGCCGTGCCGCAAGAAGATCGAGACGTACTTCGATCTCATCGACCTGGAAGAAGGCCGGCTGAAGTAGCGCCACAACAACCTCTAAGACCAATTGCCGGTTTATTCCGATAATTGGTCTAGACCAACTAACCGTGCGATTTGGCCTGAAGCGCCGCAGACGCGACGGGGGAG
Organism: Verrucomicrobia bacterium LW23; assembly: GCA_003054695.1. Classification (GTDB taxonomy): domain Bacteria; phylum Verrucomicrobiota; class Verrucomicrobiia; order Methylacidiphilales; family UBA1321; genus LW23. The sequence continues at coordinate 226,224 of QAZA01000045.1, read as the reverse complement.
CGCCCTGTGCGGTAAGCCTTCGGTCGGGGCGAAATCAGTTGCGTACCTGCAGAACGCAACGGCGCAACCAACCAAGGTCGCCATAGCAAAGCCCTTTTGCAAACGCCCGGCTCCCGCCGCTTCTGGAGTGCGTTGCTCATGCCTTCTCTCTTTGCGGAAATCCGGCTCCGGTTTGTCTCGGAGCATGGCGTGAATGCAGGGGAGACTTGCGGGGTGCGTCAGGCGCTATGCGGGGCATTACGTAGCGCTACGTGTTTCCCTTCAGCAACTCGTCCTGCAGCTTGCCGGGGGTTGGGGCTTTCCACTCTACAGGCAGGGGGATTTCCTTGCGGTTGGCGATGTCGTAGAGGCGCCAGCGTGTGGGGGCGTTGGGGGTGAGGCATTGGGCCAGGAGGCGCGTGCCGTCGGGGGAGAGGGCGATCTCGCCGAAACTCTCCCTGGGCGCGGCGGCGGGGATGGGGTCGCCGGACCTGGCGCGGGTGGACGTGTTCCACAGCTGGATCTCCGTGGCTTTGCCTCTGGCCACGACGATCGCCGCTACGCCGCCGTCGGCGTTGGCATCCGCAGCGGTGATAACTGCGCCGCTACCGGGGAACATCGGCGCGGGCCGGGGAGTGGCGGGGGGCGCGGCGGTGGTGTCGGCGGGGTCGGGAGCGGGCCACATCTCCAGGGCCAGGCCGCCGCGGTTCACCGTCACAATCTGTTTGTTGTTGCGTGTGAAGAAGATGTGAGGCGGGATGGGCGACGAGGCTCCTTTGGTCGTGGCCAACGTCAGAGTGCTCAGCACCTTGCCGGTCGCCATCGCCAGCACGGTTACCTTGCCGCGCGGCGCCGGCACGGCCAGCAGCGCGCTGTCGTGGGAGAAGCAGCTGAAGGAGACATCGCCCGCGCAGGGGATGTTGGCGGCGATCTGCGCGCTGGTGGCCAGGTCGTGGATGCTCAGCATGCCGCCGCCCAGCTGTACGGAGCGGCGGCCGTCGGGGGAGATGGTATTGCCGTCCACCAGAGGCAGCATCTGCTCCGTGCGCGGGGCCAGCGGGATGTCGGCGGGGATCTCCGCCGTGGCGGAGCCCTTTGCGCCGGTGGCCGCGTCCCACTCCTGCCAGGCCTCGGTCGTGCCTTCCGCAAAGAGGCGCTTGCTGTCAGCGGAGAAGGCGACCGGGTTGGGGCGTGCGGAGTAGCCGCCGACGGGCGTTGTCGGGTTAACCTCCGGCGCCGCCACCACCCTGGCCAGCGCGCGAAACGGCGCGGCGTCCACCGCCACCAGCCACGACTCCCGATCGTAGGTGCTTACCACGGCGCGCGTGCCGTCCGGGCTAAAGGAGACGTCCAGCACTTTGTGCTCGGTCAGCGGCCCCAGGTCGCGCCCGTCGGTTGCATCCAGCAGCCGCGCGGCGCCCTGGTTGACAACCACCACGCGTTTGCCGTCCGGCGAAAGCACAGCGTACGTCACCAGCCCCAGGGTGGCCTCCAGGCTATGCACGGGCGTCTGGCCGGGAGGGACAACCTCCGTTACACGATGCAGCATGGCGGCTGCCGTGGGGGGAGCCGGGCTGTTGGTGGAGGAGGGCGCCGGCGCTGGCGCGGGGGTGGGCTCAGGGGCCGGCTTCGGACTGGGTTGCGGCTTGCGGCGCTCCGGCGGCTGCGGCGGGGCATCGGCGCGGACGGCAGGCGTGGCTGGGGCAAGCGCCGCCAGCAGCACCAGCGGAAGAAGAACCAGGAGACGGCGGGGGAGCGGAAGCATAGGGTTATCCTCAGCAGATACGGGCGGCGGTCCTACTTCTTCGCGGCGGACGACTTCAGCGGCACTTCCTTGCCGGTGGCGGCGTCAAACAGGCGGATGGCTTCCACGGTGGAGTCCCCCACAAAGCGGGTAAGCAGCAGGCGCGATTCGTCCTTGTTGGAGTTGATAACGGTGAAGGTCTCCGGCAGCGCAAACTCGCGCGTGGCCTTGCCTTTCAGCAGATCAAAAAAGAACAGCTTGCGGCCCTCGGCGCCGATGCAGATGAGCGACGTGCCGTCGGCGGTGGAGTGGAACTCGGTGGTGCCGGCCGGCAACTGCACGGTTTCCACCAGCGGCTTGAGCGTCTCGCGGTCCCACAGGCCGAAGGTGTAGTCCAGGGCGTAGGCGAGCACATGCTTCTGCTGCATAAACACCAGCACAAGCGCCTTGTCTTTGGGCGCTTTGACGGTGCCCAGCAGCTTGCCGTCGGCGGCGTTGTGGATCTGTGCCTCAGAGTCGCTGATCGTAACCGAAGCGATCTTGCCGTCCGCGCTGAAGTCGACCGCGCCGCTGCCTTCGCCCACCGCAACCGGCTCGCCCAGCGGGGCAAAGGTCAGAGCGTCGTGAAACCGCACCTTGCCATCCTTAAGCAGCGCGTACGTTCGGCCGGTGGGGGAGAGATCGGTATCCATCGACGTGGTGGTTACCGTCTCGCGGGGCTCAACCTCCTTGCCGGTGGCCGCCTCCAGCAGGATAATCTCCCGCGATTCCTCCAGGATGCTGCCCTTTACGGCGACAATCCGGTCGGTGCCTTCGCAAAAGGCGATATCCGTAATCTCGGGTGGCACAAGGGTTTCCGAGTTCTCGCCAGTGACGGGCTTAGGCGTGTACAGGCCGGTCTCCCACAGCAGCTTGCCGGTGGCCGTGTCGCACAGGTGCACAAAGTGGCTGGAGGTGACCAGCACCTGCTTGCCGTCGCGCGAGTACGCGGAGATGCCGGCAGTGGAGCGGTTGGCCTTGCATACCGTGGCCAGCTCTCTGGGCGCGCCGGCGGCGGAGATGTCGAAGAGGTAGACGGTGATGGAGGCGCCCTTGTCGTCCAGGGAGTCGACCACCAGCCGCGTCCCGTCCGGGCTAAAGCGCGCCGTCGGCAGCACGCCCGTGCGCGGCAGTACGCCCAGGGAGGCGCCTGTTGCGGAGTCAAACAGCTCCGCCTTGCCCTCCGTGCCCAACAGCAGCTTCCTGCCGTCCGGGCTAAAAGTGCCAAAGCTCTGCGGTTTGGTTCCCTCCTCCTGCGCGGGCGCGGAGGTGGGATGCGAGACGATGGCAAACGAGCAGGCAAGCGCCACTGCCGCAGCAATCGCGCGCAAAACGCATAGGACCCACAGGGCCCGTCCGAAAAGGGAACTCATGCCCGATGATGCTACGCAACGCGCCGGGCCGCCGTCACGCTCCGAAATGGGATTTCGGAGCGGCGAACGGGCCGGGCCAGGGCGGCTAAAGTACAGGTGTAATCAGTCCAATCCGAGGGCCTCGAAGAGGTTCTCAGATTGGAGTGCTTACGCATGGACTTAAACCGCTCTACTCTGCTCAGATATTCGCGCCGGGGTCGCTGTCTTCCTGGCGGAAGCGGGTGGCGGGGTTGCTGAGTTTGAGGGCAAGTTCGAGGAGCTGGCCCAGGCACTCCTCCTTGGTGTGGAGGTCGGTGCGCAGCTCCAGCACGGGCTTTTCGGGGGCTTCGTAGGGGCTGTCGATGCCGGTGAAGCCTTTGATCTCGCCGCTGCGGGCGCGTTTGTAGAGGGACTTGGGGTCGCGCTCCTCGCACGCGGCAAGTGGCGCGTTGATAAAGACTTCCGCGAACGGAATGCCCGCGTTATCCGCAATGCCGGCGGCCTTGGCGCGCTCCGCGCGGTAGGGGGAGATGAGGGCGACGATGACGACCGTGCCGGCTTCGGCCAGCAGGCGGGCGGCTTCGGCGGCGCGGCGGATGTTCTCCGTGCGGTCCTCGCGGCTGAAGCCCAGGTTGTTGCACAGGCCGTGGCGCAGGTTGTCGCCGTCCAGGATAAACGCGCTGATGCCCTTGCGGAACAGCGCCGACTCCAGCGCCACGCTCAGGGTCGACTTGCCGCTGCCGGAGAGGCCGGTAAGCCACAGCACGGCGCCGCGATGGCCAAAGTGCTCCCAGCGCGCCTCGGCGGTTACTTCGCCTTCCGTCCAGCTGATGTTATCGCTGGCGGTTTCCGGCGCATTAACGGCCGCGTAGGTTTCGCCGTGGATGATGCCGCCGCCGCCAATGCGGTTGTTTTGCAGCAGCACAAAGCGGCCGGTCTCGGTAATGACGTCGGCGTTGTCGAAAGCGAGCGGGCGGCGGGTGCGGACGGTCACCGTGGCGGCCTCGTTCTTGGCCACCTGGGTGCGCTCGGCGGCGGTGGATTCCAGGCTGGCGCTGTCGATGACGCGGGAGATGCGGGTGATGCGGGCCTCCACCTGCTGGGTGGAGAGGCGCAGCTCGTAGGGCTGGCCCTGGCGCAGGGGCTCGTCGTGCAGCCAAAAGATGTTGGCTTCGAACTCGCGGGACTCGACCATCGGCTCGCCGCCGTGGGTGGCGATTTGCCCGCGCTCGGCAAAAATCTGTTCGGTCATCTGGATGGCCACGGACTGGCCGGCGGTCGCTTCGGTCGGCGGCACGTCGGCGCCCCAGGCTTCGATGCTTTTAACGCGGCTGCGCTTGCGGTTGGGCCACAGCACAATTTCATCGCCCACGCGCAGTTTGCCCGTCTCAATGCGACCTGCCAGCAGGCGGCGCTCGTCAAAGCGGTACACGTCCTGCAGAATAAAGCGCAGCGGCAGACCTTCGCGCGACGGGGGCTGGTTAATGCTGTCCAGCGCGCCCAGGATGCTCGGGCCCTGGTACCACGCCTGGCTGGCGCTGGGGCGGATGATGTTGTGGCCGTGCTTGGCGCTGATGGGGATAAAGTGAATCGGCTCCACGCCCAGCGGCTTGAGGAATGCCGTGTACTCGCTAACGAGGTTGTTGAAGACCTCCTGCGAGAAGTTCACCAGATCCATCTTGTTGACCGCGACGAGCACCTGTTTGATGCCGAGGAGGCTGAGCAGGTACCCGTGGCGGCGCGACTGCTCCTGCACGCCCTCGTTGGCGTCGATAAGCAGGATGGCGGCGTCCGCACTGGCGGCGCCGGTAATCATGTTCTTGAGGAACTCCTTGTGGCCGGGCGCGTCGATAATGACGTAGTTGCGGCGCTCCGTGCGGAACTGGATCTGCGTGGTGTCGATCGTGATATTCTGCGCCTGCTCCTCCAGCAGGGCGTCGAGAAGAAACGCGTACTCAAACTCCATGCCTTCCGCGTCGCACGCTTTCTGTATCGACTCGACCTTGCCTTCCGGAAGCGAGTTCGTATCGAAGAAAAGGCGGCCGATCAGCGTGCTTTTGCCGTGGTCCACGTGGCCCACAATGACGATCTTGAGCCTCTGCTCTTCCTCCTGCCCGGGCGCCTCGGGCGAGGGGGCGTGCATAAACGCAGGGATCTCGCCGGGGGCAACGCCGCTGGTCGGAGGATTGCTGTAGGACCAGGCGGGGGGCTGCCTGGGGGAGGACACGGAGGACGCGGAGGACACGGCGGGAGGGGTGGAAGTGGAGGTGGGCGCGGCGGTCGCGATGTCGCGTTCGTCGGCAACGGAGGCAGGTGCGGAGTCCATCGGAAGGGGAGGGGAAAGGGGATTGGAGAAAGGGAAGGATGGGGATTATTTAACCACGGATCACACGGAACACACGGAGCGGAGGGGAGCGCTGGGAGGCCAGGGAGTCGGGAAGGATTCTTGGAGGACGTCTCTTATCTCCGAGACCGCCGCCGCCCCGCAATCCCCCGCGACGGGCCCCCGAAGGGCCCGTCAGCTACAGGGATCCAACGCCCCGCGTTGGTGGTTACATGAAGCCTTTGGCGCGGAGCTTTTGCATGGCGTTGCGTTCGTGGTGATCCTGGGCGCGGCCGGCGCGCTCGCTGGTTTTGGTGTGGCGCAGCTCGTGAATAATCTCATCGATCGTCACCGCATCGCTCTCCACCGCCTTGGTAATGGGCCAGCAGCCCATGCTGCGATAGCGGAAACCGTTGCGGCTAAAGTACAAGCGGGGGATGGGGATGCCCTCGCGCTTGATGTACATCCAGATGTCCACTTCCGTCCAGTCCAGCAGCGGCTGCACGCGCACGTGCTCGCCGGGCTTGATCGTCGTCGTGAACTGATTCCAGAACTCCGGCGGCTGATCCTTATAATCCCACTCAAACTCCGCATTGCGCGGGGAGAAATAGCGCTCCTTGGCCCGGGTGCTGTCTTCGTCGCGGCGAATGCCCGTGATCAGCGCGTCCCAGCCATGCTCGGCCATCGCCTGCTGCAGGGCGGCCGTCTTCAGCTCGTGCGTAACGGTAACCGGGTCGTGCGTCTCATAGCCCACGCCGCGGCCGCGCGCTTCCTCGTTAATCTTGACGACCAGATTAAGGTTATAGCGCTTTGTCGCCCAGTCGCGAAACTCCAGCATTTCCGGGAACTCATACGTCGTATCCACGTGGAGTACGGGAAAAGGCACACGCCCGCCGAAAGCCTTGCTGGCCAGCCAGATGAGGACATTCGAATCCTTACCCATGCTCCACGGCATGGCAGGCTTTTTAAAGGCGTGAAAGGCTTCCCGGAAGATGTAGATGGCCTGGGACTCGAGGCGGTCGAGATGCGTCATGGTGATGCTGCGTTGCGTGCTGCTTGCTTTGCTGAAATGTCTATCGGCTGAGTCTGGAATCAGCCCGATTAAATACCCCAAACCCGGTCGGGAATAAGGGCAAGGTGAAACAATGCAATAAATCCACGCGTCCGACAACATCTTTTTTCCCGGGTGCGACAAGAGATAAATCGCCTCGCGCCCACGCTTTTCTCATCCCCAACGCGCCGGCCATCCGCTAGACTAATGCTTCGCATGAGCATCTACACTTTCCAGCCGATCTACCAGGAACGCATCTGGGGCGGCAACCGGCTGCGGCGCCTCTACAAGCGCGACACGCCCGCGGACAAGAAAATCGGCGAGAGCTGGGAACTGGTCGACCGGCCCGAAGCCAACAGCCTCCTCACCACGCCCGACGGCGATCTGACCACGCTGCACGACTTGTGGACCAGCCCCAAGAAGGCGAAAATCTTTGGCAAAGGCGCCCCCAAAACGGAGCGTTTCCCCATCCTCATTAAGCTGCTGGACTGCGTGGACAAGCTGAGCGTGCAGGTGCACCCCCCCGCCGCCAAAGCCGCCGCGCTTAAGGGCGAGCCCAAGACGGAAATCTGGTACTTCCTCCACACCACCAAAAAGGCCAGCATTTACGCCGGGCTGAAAAAGGGCGTGACCAAAGCGCAGTTTGAGAAGGCAATAGGCACGCCGGAGCTGGCCAGCCTGCTGCACGTGCTTAAACCCACGCGCATGGAGGCGATGTTCCTGCCCAGCGGCCGCGTGCACGCCATCGGCGGCGGCAACCTCATCCTGGAGGTGCAGCAAAACTCCGACACCACCTACCGGGTAGACGACTGGAACCGGGTGGACGACAAAGGCCAAGCGCGCGACCTGCACATCAAGGAGTCGCTCGAGTCCATCAACTTCCACGACTTCGAGCCGATCTTCACCCAGCCGCACAGCGAGCGCATCGTCGAGTGCCCCTACTTCTCGCTCTACCGCGCCCTCATCTTCCCCGGTGAGTTCCGAAGCTACATCCCCGACGGCCGCAGCTTCCAGTACCACTACGTGGCGCGCGGCGAGGTTACCGTGGAAGGCAAAAAGTTCCGCTACGGCCAGGCCTTCTTCGCCACCGCCGACAGCGAACCCTACGAACTGGAGCCCGGCCCCAAGGGCCTGGAGCTGCTAACCGTGGAGTTTGGAAAGTAGGCCGGGGCAGGGCACACGGAGCTTTACGCGGGGTGTATCCCTTTGCCCTGTAGCGGGATACGACTCGGGTAAGGCTTTTGCATGCCCGCCCCCCCTGCCATGCCTCCTTCCCTTCCCACCCTTGGTGTCTTCGTGCCGTTGTGGTGAAAATTCCCCAGCTCCTTGTCGCGTCGCAACTACCGGAAACCGGAAGACAGATACAACGCGAGAGACAGCGCGGCGATTCTCGGCTATGTTCCTGTCCTACACCATCCTTCCACCGAATCCTGAATCCACGTTGAAAAAATGAGCACTATGGAAAGCTACGGCAACGATAACAGCTGCAACACCTTGCAGGATAGCGGCTCCAACGGCAGCGCCATCACAACGCGCCGTTCCTTCCTCGCCGGCCTGGGCGCAGGGGCGGCCGCCATGGCGCTGGGCGCAGGCACAGTGGCCAATGCGCAGGCTGCGGGTGTGGTGACAGGGCCGTTGCGGGCCTCGCTGGGCGCGTCGGCTCCGGCGGCCGGCAAAACGGCGATCAAGTTCTTCGGGCACTCCTCGTTCTCCATCACAACGCCCTCCGGCAAAGTGATTTACATCGATCCGTGGCTGAAGAATCCCCTCAACGCCGCAAGCGCGGAGGCCGATCTCACCGCCGCCAAAGCCAAGTGCGACGCCATCGCCATCTCCCACGGCCACTTCGACCACGTCGGCGAGGCGGTCGAGATTGCCAAAGCCTCCGGCGCGGTGCTGTGCGGCATGCTGGAGCTGGGCCTGGCCCTGGCAGGCCACCTGGGCTACCCCAGGGACAAAGCGACGATGGTAACGCTGGGCAATCTCGGCGGCGCCACCACCATACTGGACGGTGAAGTCACCATCACCCTCGTGCCCGCACTGCATTCCAGCAGCCTTACCGTGCCGGAGGCGGGCGAGCCGGCGGGCAGCGACAAGACGCAAACCGTGACAGCGGGCTCCCCAACCGGCCTGGTCATTGCCATCAAAGGCGGCCCCACCATTTATCACACGGGCGATACGGAGGTGTTCTCCGACATGGCGCTCATCGGCCAGCTGCATAAGCCGGACATTATGCTGGTGTGCATCGGCGACCACTTTACCATGGGCCCCAAAGCCGCCGCCCTGGCCACAAAACTTGTTGCGCCTCAAACAGTTGTGCCCATCCACCACAGCACCTTCCCCCTCCTCACCGGCACCCCCGCCGCGTTTGAGGCAGAGCTGAAAAGCGCCGGCGCCAAAGCGGCCATCAAAGTGCTAAAAGCCGGCGAAGTGCTCGAAAGCTGAAGCCCACGCGAAGCGTTCTTGCGTCGAACCCTTCGCTCTCGCTCCTTGCGCGGGCCATTTTCAGAGCCATGGAGAATGCCTCGCACCTGCAAGAAGCGATCGCGAGTGGATCGACGTAGAACGCCTCGCGTCGGGTTCCTGAGGCGAACTTTCCCGCCGTAGTCCTCGCATCAGAATGCTGCGGGCGGCCCTGGGCCAGGGATCGCCTATGGGTTCGCGTTGTTTAGCGCGTCGAGGATCTTCTGGGCGCGGGTGCGGACTTCGGCGTCCTGGGCTTGTTGGGCGGCTTCGGCCAGCTGGGCTTTGGCGAGGTAGCCCAGGTTGGTGAGCTCCTGGGTGGCGGTTTCGCGCTTTTCCCATTCGTCCACGCCGAGGTCGCGGATCAGTCGGGCGATGTTGTCGCGCATGCCTTCGCTGATAATCGGCACGGGCACAACAACATCCACAATGTCGCGGGTGGGGATCTGCCAGATCTTGTCGCCGACGCGGAAGGGCAGGAGCGATTGCCGAATCTCGCCGGAGATGCTGCCGCCGCCCCACAGGTCGGCTTTAAACACGATGGGGCGGTCGATGGGCAGGTCCGCGCCGTCGGAGGTGTTGTGCAGCTCGCGAATTTGCCCGGGCGCTACAGGGATGGTCTGGCCGTTGCTGGTCATGTGCAGCTCGGGCAGCTCCACGCGGCCGGCCAGCACCTGGCCGCCGGCCAGCACGGTGTGGGGCGCGGCGAGGTCGTCCTTGTCGGCGTCCTGCAGGGGCTGGCGGGCGGAGGGGTTGTAGATGCCGCGCACGTGCACAATGGGGATTTTGCGCGGGCCAAACAGGGCGGTTTGCAGCTCCAGGCTGGTGCCGTCCAGGAAGGCCGTGAAGACGGAGCCGTCGGAGAGCGCCACGCGGTAACCCACGTTGCCGTCATCCATTGGGCGCAGGGAGATGATCTCGTCCAGCGTGGCGGTGCGTTCGCCCCACGGGGAGCGCAGCAGCAGTCGCAGCCCGGAGGCGGCGGGCCCGGCGGCTATGCTGAGGCGATCGCCGGAGGTTGTCTCCAGCTGGGTGGCGGTGGAGGCGGCGTCGCTTCCCTTGCGCTGCCGCATCATAATGCGGTCGAGAGAACCGACGGCGAGCTCCACCACGGAGCCGCTGCTGAGGGTAAAGCGCATGTCGGTGGCCTCCAGGGAGCCGGTCAGCACCTGGCCGTCGCGTAGGAAGACCTGCGTGGTGTGCCCGGTGGACTGCGGGCCGGTGATCGCCGCCACTTCGTCCGCATTTAGGTTGCGCTTGCCGTACGCGGTGGTGATGGCCAGCGAGCCCCACGTGAGGGAGCCGGTCAGTCGTGTGTCCTCTCCCAGCGCCAGGGTGTCGGTGTTGGCGGGGGCGATGTTGAGCGCCTCCAGCTGGTTAACGCTGCGGCCTTCGCCCGGGCCGGGGCCGGCGTTTTGCAGAGTGCCGCGCAGGTCGATGGGCAGATCCCGGTTGGCGCGTGCCAGGGTAAGCGGCTTAAATAGCGGTGCCAGCAGTTGCGGCGTAATGTTGGTGCTGCTGAGGTTGCGCTGCGCAATAATGCTGGCGATGGAGACGCGCTTGCCGGGCTCGATCGTCACGTTGTAGTCCATCCGCAGCTGGTAGTTCTGGTGGCTGACGATGGTGGGCCGCAACCGCGCGTTGGGGGAGCTGACGACAAACAGCACGCTCGGCTTGCCGCTGTTGGCCTTGTGCACCGCAACCACACCGCTCTCCCGCCCGGTAAGGGAGGAGCCTGAGGTGCCGCGGTCGGTGTACAGCATGTCAAACCGGTTGCCAAACTGGTTCATCAGCGTAATGGTGGCGGGCACCGCCGTGGAGGTGGGGTTGCTGATGGTATCAATATACCGCACGCAGCTGGCCTTGAGGTCGAACCGGATGCGCCGGGTAACCTCCACCTGGCCGCCGGCGTTGCCGGTAATGATATATTCCAGGCCGTCGGGCGACATAATGCCCGGCGTGTTGGGCGAGGGGGTAAAGTTGGCGGAGTTGACCTGCAGGCTCATCGCCACCGTAAAGCAGCTGTTCTGGCCCTGGTCCATGTGGCCTTGCTGGTTCATGTTCCAGGGGAAGCCGAGCGAGTCGCTCTGCGCATTAAACGTGGCGGGAATGTACGAGGGCGGCTGCCGCGCGAAGGCCGGGGCCGGAGCGAGGATGCCGGCGGCCGTGGCGGCTGCCAGAAGTATCGCGACGACAAGCAGGTGCGCGGCGCTGGTAACGGGGCGGGGTCTCGCGGGATTCATGGCGTAAAGGCGTGCAAATGCATGGGGTTGCGGGGAGCCAGGGCGGCGCGTGCTGCTGCTGCTGCGGGGGCGGAGGGGAGGGGGAGATGGAGCGGGAGATGAAGAGGGAAGAGGAGCCAAAGTCAGGGCCCTGTATCCGACGGACCAGGGTTGGTGGGCAGTTCATCCATGCCGGGGTGATCGCCGCGGCCGGGGCCCGGGCGGATATCGGAAGGGGCGCGCAGGCTGGCGCCGACGCCGGGCGGCAACGGCTCCGCCGAGTCCCCACCGCCGGATGCGCTGGGTGGCTCGGGAACCTGGAAGGAGAGAAAGTGCTCGACCGGAACGCTCAGCACGCTGCCGCCCTGGCCGGTGGCGGCGTCGCGCGAGCCAAAGCGCAAGGCAATGACGGACTCCTTGAGCCTGCCTGTCCATTTTGAGCCATCCTTCATCTGCACCGCAAAGACTTGCGCGCCGGCCGCCGCCAGGCCGGAATCCTCGCCGGGCCGCTCCATCAGCACAATTTGCGCCGTGGGCAGCACGCGTGGGCCGCTAATCGTGCCTAGCTCCAGATTCTCCGCCGCCAGATTGCCGACAATCACATTCTCGCCAATCAGCTGGATGGTCGGGCGCGGCGCATCGCCGCCAGGGGCGCCGGGCTGGCCGGCCTCCGCGGAGCCCTCGTCACCCTCGTTGGGATCGGCCGCGGCGGACTGCTGGAAGCTGCTGAGCTTCAGCAACATCTGCGGGGCGATCTTAAGGGCGCCCAGGCGCGCGGTTTTCAGCTCCACGTCGCCGCTGGTGGGGAAGACGAGGAGGCTGGTTTTGTCGCGCAGCACCAGGCGGAAGCCGAACTGGGGCTCGCGCACCGCGCCAAGCGTTTCAATATCAGCAAGTTGCACCTTCAGCGGGCCCCAGGCGCAGTTCAATTCCAGCGCGGCTGCGGGGTCGACAATGCCCAGGCAATCCTGCGTGGCCAGCTCCGCAAAGGCGGCGACGCCCTGCATGGGTTTGCCCTCCAGCGCGGCGTCTTTGCGGCACAGGATGGCGAGCACCTGGTCGGGGTTCACGTCAAGCGTCCAGGGGGCGGCGGGGGTTGCGCCGCCGGTGCCTGCGCCGCCGCCGGCCAGGGTAAGCTTGAGATCGCGCAGCGTCATGCGCCCGGTCAACACTTCGCCGTCGCGAAAGAACACCGTCTGCATTTTGCCCACGCCGCCCCCGCCCACAATGCCGGCCACGTCGTCCAGGCCAAAGGAGACTTTGCCCCAGTTGGTGGTAAGCTCGCCGCGGGCGGTGCCGGTCAGCTTGCCGGTCAGGCGCGTTTCGGCGTTCAGCACCACGGTATCCTCCGGGCCGCGCTCCAGCTGCCAGTTCTCGTTAAACAGCGCCTCCAGCCTGGTGAGGAGCGGGCCGACGGGCGCCATAGCGGTGGCGCCCAAGGCGCTGGGGGGAAAGTTTGTTACGACGCGGCGCAGGCCCATAGCCAGCACATCAATGCCCGGCAGCGAGCCGCGCGGCTGCCAGGTGGCAAACTGCGCCTTCACATCCTCCTGCTTAAGTCGTTTGCGCTGACCGACATAGTGCAGTATGGCCGCACGGCCGCCGGCGCGCAGGGGCACGGAGAACTTCACCTCCACCTGGTTGCCGTTGGTCAGCGCAATCTCCGGCCGCGAGCGCCGGCGCGGGCCGCTGATGAGCCATAGCGCGGCGGAACGGTTGGTGCGGGAGAGCACGGCAAAGCCGGTTTCGCCGCGATCGAGCGTTTTGCCGGTAAGCTCCGTACCGTTGCTGGTTACGATTTTATCCCAGCGCTGGGTAAAGCGCGTTTGCAGCGTTACGTTGACCTTGAAGTCGTTGCGATCCTTGCTCTCAATAACGTCATAGTACCGCACCAGCCCCAGATCCTCGTCCAGGCGAATGCGCCGCATGATGCGGAAGTTACCCGCGTTACCCATCACCACGTACTCCTTGCCGTCCGAGGTGGCCAGCATGCTGTGGAAGGTAAACGGGGCGCCGTTGATGGAGAGCTGCGCCGCGGATTCGAAGCACTCGCGCGAGCTGTTGGTAACAGTGCCCGCGTTTGTGATGTCCCAGGCAAAGCCAAAACTGTCCTCGCGCGTTTGCGGGGTGGCCGGCACCAGCCCTTCGTCCACCGCCTCGCCAAACAGGCCGGGCCCGCCGCCGCCCGGCACATCCTGCCCATAGGCGGCAAAGGGCGCCGTGACCAAAAGTGCCGCGAGCGCAAGAAACAAGAGGTGGGCTTTGCTGAGGAATCCGCCGCATAAGCCCCCCGCGCAAGACAATAATGCACCACCGCCGCGCGCAATGCGTGGCTTCGACGGGAAGACGTCGGGAGAAACCATCGACCTTACTGTAGCATTAAGGAGGCGCGGCGTCATCACAGGATTATGCGGAAAGCAAGTTTAGTTCCAGCCTCCATCGCTCTATGCACTTTTTTAGGTGCCAAGGCGGTTGCGCGGGATACACGTGCGCCCACCCGACTGGCTCTCCGCCGTTTCGGGATGGCTCCGGGCTTGCCAGCGCGGGTGGGATAGCGCATGCTCTTATCTTTACACGCTCTCGCCTGCGCACGCTTCGCGTTGCGCCACTGCTTTGCTGCCTTGCCCCGCCCCGCCTTTCCGCCCATGTCTACCCCCTCCAAGCAGCCGTCGCTTATCCTCCCGGTTATCGGGATGATGCTGTTTACGTTTCTGGCCGCGTATATGGCGGCGTTCCTAACGTTTCGACAGCCGCAGCAACAGGGGCCGGGGTCCTCGGGCCCCTATGGAACGCGCACGGCGGGGTTTGGGGCGGAGTCGGACACGTTCGACAAGTTTCCGCTGCCGGAGTTCTCCTTTACCGCGCAGGATGGCACCACCTTTACGCGTAACTCCATGCTGGGCAAGGTGTGGGCGGTCGATTTCATCTTTACGCGGTGCCCGGGCCCCTGCCCCATCATCACGCGCAATTTCTCGGCGTTCCAGAAAATCATGCCGCAAGAGCCCGAGTATCGCCTGCTCACCATCACGGTCGATCCCGTCAACGACACGCCCGCCGTGCTGAAGGAGTTTGGCGAGAACATGGGCGCCAACTTCGAGAGGTGGACCTTCCTTACCGGCCCGAAGGATCCCCTCTACGCGTTCATCTGGAACGGCTTTAAGGTGGTGGCCGAGGACAACAGCTCCGAGGCCAACCTGCCCATGGAGGAGAAATTCCTGCACAGCGTGAAAGTGGCCCTGGTGGACAAGCAGGGCAACATCCGCGGCTACTACGACGGCACCACAATGGATGCCGCCGCCTGGACCAAACTGCGCAACGACATGCTGCGCCTGGGCGCCGAGTAGCCAGCCAGCCAGCGCGGGGCGCCGGACCCCTGTGTGGCTGACGGCGCTTCGGGCGCCGTCGCGGGGAATGGGAAGGAGGGGCGTGTTTGTGGACCCGGAGGACCGCGCCACGTTTGGCAACAGCGTGCCCAATTCAAAGGGTATTCAGGATTTCTGCTCGGCAAAAGGATTCATCCGGCCCAACTCCGTCTTGAGCTGGCGCCCGATTTCCTCCGCCGTCGGCGGGTTGTGAGGATCCTTCTCGATAAGGAAGGAAAGCGCTCGGATGTACGCCTCCCCAAATGCAATAGTGAACGTGCTGGCAGTTGCCGCGTTAATCCCCGCCCGAGTCGCCCACCCCGCGCCCGGAATGAGGAGCAAAATGTTGCTGACCAGCGCCCGCCCGCCCAGCGTGCCTGCCGAACCTACCAGGATGGACCCCGCTAACGTGGTGAGCGACAACGTGCTAAGCGGCAACCCAAACACCGCCGACACTGACGAAAGCATGCCCACCTGAATCGGCACCAGCGCCAGAAAGTCCGAGAATGGAATGGGCGCCGCCGCCGCACCGCCCGCCGCCGCGCCGGCCAGGGCGACGACCTTGTGCGCCTGCTCCTGCTTGTGCCACAGCGTGACTTTTTGCGCGGCGACAAACGCGTTTTTCTGCGCCTGCGGCACAATCTCCATCGTCAGGTCCACAAGCTCGCGAAGTCCCTTAGGCTCAAGACGATGGCCGTCTTCCAGCTCCTCCGCAATCGCCCGCACGCGCACCACGTTGCCCGCCCTGGGCAACAGCTGCTGTACGGCCGCGCGAAAGCCGTTGTCGGCGCGCGCCTTGGTGATCACGGCGATGACGGGCAAGCCGGTCTCCACCAACAGGTTGCACAGGCGAATCTCCGCCTCCTCCACCCGGCGGCTGTCCTCGCTGATGCACAGCCACGCAAAGTGGATGTGCTCGTTGGGGTCATCGCGCCGCGCGCGCTCGTGGATCAGTCGGGTCAGCTCGCGCAGCGTCTGCTCAAATTCCTGCAGCTCAAGCCCGCGGGTGTCGAAGATGGAGACGGGAAGGCCGTCTTTGCGAATTTCTCGTGTACAAGTGGTTACTGGCTTGCCGAAGCCCGTGGTCGCAAGGTCACTCTGAAAGACAGAATTGACCAGCGTGCTTTTGCCCACGCCCGTTTTCCCCGCAACAAGAATGTTGACGCGGCCGCGCTTCTTTAAAGCTTCTACTATAGCTGTATCGATAAGTTTAGTAAACTCGCTGTCAATACCGTTAGGAAAAATAGTCATGCATGAACCTTATTGTATAGATTGAATGTAAGATGTATCAGTTCTTGGTCTCGCCACTGACAAACAGATTGGAATCAATCTTGGTATTGCGCTGGATGCTGCTGAACCCATACACAATGCGTCCCTGATCCCCATTAAAGGTAACATCAATTTCGATAAGCTCCAGCGCCGGCAGGGAAAGTGTAGTGCGGATAAGCGACGGTTTCCCTCCGTTGCCGCGCGCCTGCAAAATGACGGTAAGGCGCGAGTCCGCCTCGCGCATGGCGACATCGTAGCTCCCCTCAAACGCGGTGCCGCCGTCGCGCAGCAACTCCAGCAGCATCAGCGGGCCCGCGTTGGACATGCCCGTGTCGCCGCGTCCTATCTGCTTCACCATCAGCGGCTTGCCGCGTCGCTGAACCTCCAGTTGGCCCTTGTGCAACAGCAGCCACTCCCCCTCCGGATGCGTGTAGCGCACGGCGAACGACGCCGGCGCCTGGTAAGCCACCCGTGCCTGGCTGCCCACCGGCTTGCGAACGCCCTTGATGAAAAGCCGCTGCGACAGCCCGGCCGTGAGCGTTTTAGTGCCTATCTGCTTCTGGCGAAACAACTTCTGGTACTCGCGCAGCTTACCGTCCGGCACCGCCGCGCCGTACGTCGCGAAGGGATCAGCCTCGGCAGCAGCGTCCGCCGCAAGGCCGGGCGTAACGGGCACAGCAAGGCAAAAGCAGCAGCCGAGCACGAGAAGCGCGGGCGGGGGCAGCAGCCGCAGGAGAGGGGAAGTCATTGTTGCAGAAGTGTTGTGATAAAAGTAGGTTGCGACAAACAAGAAGATACTAGCCGAAGCTTGCGTAATACATGAAGAAAAGCTTCTTGCTACTCACGGCTTCTCTCAAGCATCTGGCCTGTTTGCATACGAGCCATCCGGCGCCAGGCGTCTCTACCGCATTCCCTCCCCCAGCGGGGAGGCGTAGCCGGTAAGCTCCGTGTAGCCGCGGCCGGTCACCGGCTTGCCTTCGCGGGTGCCGGTTAGGTTGCAGACGCCCTCCCAGTAATTGAGGCGGCTGAGCTGGCGCAGGCGCAGCTCCTGGTCGGCCACAGCGGCGGTGGATTCGAGTTCCAGGCCGGCTTTAGGCACGCTGATTTTCCATTTGCTGGGGTAATCGCCGCCCGTCCCAGGGCTGCGCCAGCGGGCCAGAGTTTCGATCTTAAAGTCTTCCACGCCAAGGGTTAGTGTGGTGCCGTCGGCGCGGACGAGGATGCCTTTGCTACGCGGGTCGCGCTTGCCGTCGGCGCGGCGCATTTCGTAGAGCATCAGCTCTTCGTCGTTATCCAGTTGTATGCTAAACCAGTCCCAGCCAATCTGATCCTTCCCCAGCGAGCCCGTGCTGAACTCGTGGTCAAACCAGCTCTCCCCGCGCACCAGGTATTGCGTCGCGTTGATCCGCACCCAGCCGGCCGCCGTCATGCGCGTGTAGCTGTAATAGTACGACGCGTTGCCGGCGCCCTCCGCCTTCTGGCTCAAACCGGCGGCGCCCTGCAGCACCAGCTTTTTGCGCGGCGTAATAACCATGTCCATGCCAAACTCCGGTGTCTCGCCACGCACTCTATATTCCTCAGGCCCAACAGTTTCGATCCGCCAGTTGCGAATCCACGCCTTCATCTCCTTTGTCGAGGCGCCGGCCTGGTTCAGCGCGCCGCGATCAAGGATCTCCCCAAAATAAAAGCGCTTCGCGTTGAGATCCGTCAGCGCCATGTGGCCAAACATCACGTCGCGCACGGCCCACTTGCTGGTCACCTGCACGGGCGTAAACTGCAGGCCGTAGCGAAACAGGGTGAACTGGAAGCCGAAGCGGCGGCCGTCGGGCTTTTTGTCGCCCACCACTTTGTCCACGCGCAGGTACTCGGCGCCGCCCGGCGTACCATCGGCCGGCACGTCGGGGTCGTAGCTGGGTTGCGTGCCGGTGGCCAGCGGGTCGGGCTTCGGGATGGGGGTGGAGGTGGGGATGTCTTTGTCGTTGATGGAGTTAGCTTCCTGCAAGTGGCCGGTGAAGTACCACCATTCGGTGCGGAAATCGGGGTGCGCGCCGTGGTCGGCGGGGAAGCTCCATTTCCATGGCGCGATGGCGCGTTTCCAGCCGGCGGACGCGGGCGTTTCGGCCACCGGGGTTTGCGACGGGGAGACAGACGGTGGCGTGATGTTGCGTTTGCCGCCGGGCTCAATGCCGGCGTCGGTGGGGTCCATCTGCGCAAAGGCAATGGGCGCAAGGAGATACAATGCCGCGACGGTAAGGGAAAGCAGCGTCGCGCGGGGGTGGCGGTGGGTGCGCATCTCGCCTACAAAGATTGCAGATTTTTGCGCACAGGCAAGACCGGGCGGCGCGATTGACTCCGATTGCCAAAACGCTCAGGATGGCGCCCACCATGCTCGCCGCCGCGCCATCGCTGATCCCGACGCCGACCCCGGAGGCGCGGCTGGCGGCGCGCGTCTGGGACAAGCGCCGGCCGATGGTGATTCACCAGCGCTGGGAGTCGCTGCTCTTTCTCCACTGGCGCTGCCCGGCCGATGTGGTGCAGCGATCGCTGCCGGCCGGCCTGTATGTGGATACGTATGAGGGCCATGCGTATGTCGCTGTCGTTCCCTTGTTTATGCGCAACATACGGCCGCGCGGGCTGCCTGCCGTGCCCTGGATTTCGCACTTTCTGGAGCTGAACGTGCGCACCTACGTGCACGACCGCGAAGGCGTGCCCGGCGTGTGGTTTTACGCGCTGGAGTGCGAGCGCCCGCTGACGGTGTGGATAGCGCGTAACATGTTCGGCCTGCCGTACTTACACGCCACAATGTCCGCCAGCTTTACTGTAATGCCGAGCGGCGGCTCCGCCCCCACAGACGCCCCGCCCGAAATCGCCTACGCCAGCACCCGCCACGAGCTCTCCCCCGACGCCCTGCACGGCCGCGATCGCCCCACGTCCGCCTACATCTACCGCGGCACCGGCCCGGAGCGCGTGGCGGAGCCCGGCTCGCTGGAATTCTTTTTTGTGGAGCGCTACTACCTGCACAGCCTGCACAAAGGCAACATCTTACGCGCACAAGTGGCGCACACGCCGTATCGGTATTCGGAAGCCGTGGTGGAGAAATACTCCACCCACCCGCTGGTAGCCTGCGGCCTGCCCGAGCCCGCGGAACCCCCGTGCCATCAATGCTTTGTGCGCGGCGTAGACGTGCTGACGTACGCTGGGGAATCGCTGTACCGGGCGGAGTGAGTGGGAGTTAGCCAGCCTGCGGGGTGCCCAACGTGCTTTCACCTCGCCACTGGCCCCGCTTCCTTTGCGCTCACTACTTCTTCAGCCCGAGAAACTGCAGGACGTCGTCGTAGAAGCCGCTTTGGTTCGCATACAACGCATAGTTGCGGGCGCTTTCGAACCACGCTTTGCTGCTGGGTTTGATGTCTTTGGCGCTCTGGATGAGATCCGCCGTGGTGATGGGCACGACCATGCCTTTTTTCATGGCGGTGGCCAGGCAGCGTTCGATGGTGACGTCGAAGACGTGCTTCAAATCCGCGCCGGAGAAGTCCTTGGTTTTGCGGGCGACGGCCAGGGCGTCGAGGTCGGTGACCGGTTTGTCCTTGGCCATGACGGTGATGATGGCGGCGCGGGCGGGTTCGTCGGGCGGGGGGACGAAGATCATGCGGTCGAAGCGGCCGGGGCGGCGGAAGGCGGGGTCGATGTGCCAGGGGGCGTTGGTGGCGCCGAGGATGAGGAGGCCGTCGTTGTCGCGCACGCTGCCGTCCATCTCGGCAAGGAACTGGTTGATGAGGGTGCGGCCGGCGCTTTTGCGCAGGTCGTTGCGGTCCGCGGCCAGGGCGTCCACTTCGTCAAAAAAGAGGACGGCGGGTTTATTATCGCGGGCCAGTTCAAACAGCTGGTGCAGGTTTTTCTCGCTGTCGCCCAGGTGCAGATCGAGGATCTGGTGCAGGCCGATGGAGATAAAGCTGCGCTGCATTTCGCCCGCCACGGCGCGGGAGAGCATGGTTTTGCCGCAGCCGGGGGGGCCGTACAGCAGAACGCCGCCGCCGATTTTTTTGCCGTAGGCGCGGAAGAGATCCGGGTTTTGCAGCGGGTAAAGGATTTTCATCCGCAGCTCTTCCTTCACATTATCCATGCCGCCCACGTCGGCAAAGGCCAGGCTGGGGGTTTCCATGGCGTCGTCGTCGATGTCGTCAAACATGGCGTCGTCGTCATCGCCTTCTTCGTCATCGTCCTCGTCGTCATCGGCTTCGGCCAGGGCGGCGGCCATCTGGGCGTCGGTGGGCAGGGGCGGGGGGGTGTTGCCGTTGGGAAAGAGTTCTTTCTCCAGGCCGGGGTTGGTGACGGTGCGGTCCAGCGAGCGCGCTTTGAGGAAGTGCTGGCGCGCCTGGTCCAGCTGGCCTTCGGTCAGCACCAGGCGGGAGAGGAGCAGCCAGGCCTGGGCCACGCGGGGGTTCTCCTGCAAAAAGGCTTCTGTGCGCAGGATGGCCTCGCTGGTTTTGCCGGTAAGGTGCAGCACGTGAAAGAGGCCGATGCGGGCGGAGACGTGCGTGGGCTCGAGGGCCAGGATCTTCTGGAACGTGTCGCGCGCCTCGTCGAAGGCGAGGGAGTTGACGCAATTGGCGGCAAATATAAGGAGCAGCGGGACGTTGTTGGGAGACGCGTTGACTGCCTGACGGAGTTGATCCAGATCGTCCATAAAAGGATAGCTTACGCCACTCCGACCTCGCGGCCAACACCAAAAAGGGGGCGCGCTGGGCCCAGAGGGGCGGGCGAATGTTGTGAAAGCAAGGATGCGGACCTGGGATTTCTGAGAACCTGGAAGTGGTACAGGATTCTGGTAAAGGTGTATACAATTCTTCTGCTACTCAAAGTTCATTCAGGAGTTTGAACAAGGCCTGCTCAAGCCCCCGTTGCGTACGTTGCGTTTCTGTTCTGCCCGTTGCGACCGTTGCGTGAAATCCGTTAGGGAGTTCGCCCAGCTACAAGGTGTAGCAAACCGTGGAGCGGATTTTCACGCAACGGTCGCAACGGGCGGAGCAGAAACGCAACGTACGCAACGGGGGAAAGGAGACCGGAGGCAAGGAAGGCTCACTCGCGAGTATTGGCCTTTCATCCTGGTCCTCAATGGGACTGATTGCAGCAGTGCTTTTTCCTCCCTACCCGGTGCGTGTGTAGCACGCCAGCATGCTCTGGCCGCGGAAGAGGCGGCGCATGCCGTTGGCCAGCAGGAACCTGAAGGCGGTGCGGGCCGGCCCCTTGTACAGCAGGGCGCGACTGCTTTTGCGCGCTGTGTAGTGGGCGGCCATGGTGTCGAGGTAATAATCGACGTGGTAGGGCGCCAGGGGCTCGTAGTGCAGGGCGTCCAGCCGCACGGGCAGGATGTGCTGGAGGTAGCGGAAGGCGCGGGCGTTCCAGTGCCCCATGTGGTGCGGGGGCAGATCCAGCAGGTTGTGGGAGCGGCGCAGGAAGCCGCTTGCGTTGGGCGTGCCCAGCAGGAGCCTGCCGCCTGGCTTGACGGCGCGCACGCAGTCGCGCAGAAAATCCATGGGCTGCGCAATGTGCTCCAGCACCTGGAAGGAGCAGACGACATCGAAGGGGCCGGCCGCCGCATCATCTCGCGCCCGCTCCGGGGCTTGCGCCAGAAAGTCGGCCAGCATCTGCCGGCGAATCGTAACGCCCTCCACGCCAGCCACTTCCTCCGTGCGCGGGTTAATCTCCAGGCCGGTGGCGGATCCCGTGCGCCGCGCTGCCTGGCGTACAAACGCGCCGGCGCCGCAGCCCACCTCCAGCACGCGCCGGCCGGGGCTGAGGAGGCGGGCCGCCACGTCGTACTCCCACTTGTCGGTCATGTAATACCAGTCGAAGGCGGAGAGCGCGTTGTAGAGGGCGCGGGAGCCCTCGGCCTGCGGCGGCGTAAAGAAGGCCAGGCCGGAGTTCTCGCACAGGTACTTGCGGATCTCGGGGCAATCCCGGAACTCCTCCGTTACGTCAATCTGGAAGTAGTCGCGCCACTCGCGGGCAAGCTGCTCGGTGCTGTACGTCCGCAGCAGCCGCACTTTGCTAAAAGGATCGATAGGACTGGTGGGAGGCATAGCGGGTGCTGTCGTTTCTCGGGAATAAACGCGGGGGCTACAAGCTCAAACTCGGCGCGAACGATTGCCGGCGCAAGCCGGCTGCCCCAGGCGCAGGATCTTTGGGTGCATCATTGGATGCATGAAAGGCGACGCCGCTCGTCTAACGCTCGAGCCTCCGGGGATTGCACGGCATGCGGGGGCGTCAGTAACCGAGTGACAGCTTTCACATTATTACGTATACAACAATGAAAATGCGTGCTAACTCTCAGGCTGCCATGATCTTCTCCCAGGGGCAACATCTCCTGCCTCGCACGGCGGCCGCGGCGTCCTCCGCTTCCGCCGCCATGCCCGCGCAGGCGCGCACACCGCTTTCCCCTCGCACGGCAGGGGCGGCCGGGTCGGCGCGTACGGCTATCCGCGCGGCGTGGCGCTCGCTGGCGCCGATTTTGCCGGCCCTTGCACTGGCGGCGGCTGTGCTGATGGGCGGCGTGCCGGGGAATTCCGCGCGCGCGCAAACGACGCTGAAGACCGCCAAAGTCACCATGTCCGAGGGCACGGTGAACAAGGGCCCGCTGGGCAAAACGGCGTCGTCGCCGCTCACCAAAGGGGTGACGATGAGTACGGGCGAGTACGCGCGCACGGGCGCGGCCTCCCGCGCGGAGTTTGAGTTTGCGGACCGCTCGCTGTTTCGCATTGGCGAGCGCACGATTTTTAGCTTTGAAGGCGGCAGCCGCGCCCTTAAGGTCGACGAAGGCGAAGGCTTGCTGAGCGTGCCCAAGGGGCAGGGCAACACCACCATCACCACGCCGGCGTTGTCGGCGGCCGTGATGGGCACCACCATTTATGTAAGCGTGCGCCCGGGCAGCGTTACCTACGCGTGCCTGGAGGGCCGCTGCAAAGTGGGCCCGCACATGATGATGCCCGGGCAAATTCTGCGCCTTACCGGCACCCGGCGCGACTACGCGGCGCCGCTGCGCACCTTCAACATCCGCGATTTTGCCCGCACCAACGGGCTGATGACACGCTTTCGCAGCCGCCTGCCGGGCGCCAAGCTGATTGAGCAGGAAGCCGCCGCCCAGGATGCGGCAAGCACCAAAAAGCCATCGCCACCACCTAAAAGCAGGGCCGCCCAGGGCACATGATCCCACAAACGCACAACGCAAACGCCTCCAAGCCAAAAGGTTGGAGCGAAAAGCCCCGCGCCGCGGGGCGTTTTGCGTTGCGTGATGCGTTACGGGATATCGCGACAGCCGTTGCCGTGACGACGACGATGCTGGTGCTGCTTATGCTGCCGGCAGCGCCCGCCACGCACGCGCGCGCCCAGGAGGCGGCCCCCAGCCCCGCCCCGCGCGCCACGCCGGTGGGCGCCACGCCGTCCTCCGCCTACGGCCCCACGCGCTCGCAGTATGGGGATCCCCAGGAACGCCGCATGAGCGAGGTGGAGCTGCGTAATCTTACCAAACTCAAGGGCGCGGGCTTTTTGGCGGATGTGGAAGCGGCCAACATCTACGCCGGCAAAAAGACTTTCTTTATCGATCCCGCCGCGCAACCCATCAACATCAACCAGAATTACCGCACCGCGCTGCGCAAAAAAACCGGCCTGCTGATTGAAGAAGAAGGCAGCCAGGGCGCACGCATGAATCTCAGCTTCCGCGGCACCTCGCCCGCCTACTCGGATCAGGTCGCCGTCATGCTCGACGGCTTCCCGCTCAACGCGGATTTCAGCGGGCTGCGCCAGGTCTTCTACGTGCCGGACATCAACGCAGTGTCGCAGATCCAGTTTGTGCAGGGCGGCAGCAGCGTGCTCTACGGCGCGCCCCCCGGCGGCGCGGTCAATTTTGTCGGCTACGATGCGCCCGGCGACCAGTTGCTGCGCGCCAGCACCACCTTTACGTATGGCTCCGACGACTACTTCGAGAGCCTCACCCGCGCGGGCGGCACGGTGGAGGGCATGGGCTACTCCGTGTTTGGCAAGTACGCCACCGGCACGGGCTACAACAACGGGTCGGACTTCGACCGCGCGTCGGCCGGAGTCAAGCTCATCATCCCCACGGGGGAGGGCGCCACGCTCACAATGCAGTATATATTTGCGGATTACGACCTCTTTGGCTTTGCCAGCGACTACCAGATTGGCGTGCCCGGCATGGGCCTCACCCGCGCCGAGTTTGCGAACGACCCGACGCAAACCGGCGGCCTTACCGGCGGCGTGCCCGGCTGGCAGGAGGTGGAAAAGCATCTGGTTACAGCCCTTTACGCGCGCGACTTTGCGCCGGACAGCCGCATCGAGTGGCGCACCTGGTACAGCGACACCGACCAGCATATCGCCATCAACACGCGCGGCACCGTGGCGCCGCCGCCCGGGCAATCCGCCTTTACGCAGCAAACGTCGGACACACGCATCATCTTCCCCGGCACGGAGTTACGGTGGATGCGCGGCTACGATCTGTGCGGCGGGGAGTCCACCGGGCATGTGCTGACTGCGGGGGCAAAGCTGCAGGGCTCCGTCACCACCATCCACGCCGGGCTGGACAACTCGTCGCTTTTCCAGAACGCCGCCGGCTTCTTCCCCGGCTCCCCGCTGCGCGACCTGACGGCCAGCGAGTTCAGCGCCGCGCTCTTTGCGGAGAACATGTTCCGCGTTACGGAGCGCTGGATGGTAACGCCCGGCATTCGCCTGGAGTACCTGCGACAACAAGCTGAGGGCGAAGACTTTACGACGAACAGTCCGGCCATCAGCGCCGATCCCGTCCGCCGCATGCAGGAGGATGTCGTCCCGCTTTTCTCACTCGGCACCGAGTTTGACCTGGCGCTGGGCGCCAGCAGCTTCCAGCGCCCCGCGGTGCTTTACGCCAACGCCTCGCGCTCGCTTCAGCCGCTCACCTACGTGGAGGCGATGCAGCGCCGCGGCGATGTGCGCGTGCCCAACGATTTGACCCAGCCCACCAGCTGGAACGGCGAGCTCGGCGTGCGCGGCAACCCGGCGTCGTGGTTCACGTACGATGTCTCGGGCTTCTGGCGCCGCTCGGAGGATCTCATCAGCGCGCCCTCCAACGACAACGTGGCGATCTCCCCCAGACTGGAGGCAAGCAACGCCGCCACCACGCAAACCTATGGTGGCGAGTTCTTTATGCAGGCCGATCTCTTTGGCCTGGCCGACGCGTTTGGTGGCAGACGCGCGCGCCGCTACGACGCGGTGCCCGATCCGAAGGACGCGAAGGCGATGGAGGTAACGCCCGACGGCCTGGCGCGCTTCGGCCAGCTCAACCTCTTCAGCGCCATTACCTTGCAGCACGGCACGGTGGAGGAAGCGCTGCAACTCAACGCCGCCGGCGCCCCCCTGCCGGCTGGCCTCGACACACCTTACACGCCCGGCTTTATCGCCAAGTTTGGGCTGGAGTACAACTATCAAAATCGCTGGAAGGCCGCCTTCTCCGGCACACACGTTTCGGATCACCTGGGCGATAACTGGCGCTCCACGCAGCGCCTCTCCTTCTCGGAGATCCCCGCCTACACGGTGTTTGACCTGGAGCTGGAGCACACCTTCGCGGGCGATCGCGTTACGGCTTTCTTCAACATCACTAACGTGTTCGACGAGAGCTACTTCGCCCAAAGCCGCTCCTCCGCCGCCGGCGGCCTCGTCACCCCGGCCCCCGGCCGCGGTTTTGCCGGCGGGCTTAAGGTGACGTTTTAAGGGCGGACCTCGACTTCTCCCACATGCACGAGTACAACATCATGGGCCTGTACCTGCCGCCACTGATGATCTGCGCGCTGCAGGCCGCCGCGCTGTACCTGGCCCTGCGGCTGGCGTTGCCGCGGGTGGATGTGCACGTGTGGCATCCGCCGCTCTTCAAGACAGCCCTGTATGTGGTGCTGCTGGCCCTGGTGGTGGTGGCCCACGAGTGGTACGCCCGGATGGGCTAAGCTTAACAACGACAACACCTTCTATGGCGTGGACGATCTCGGCAAAGGAATTCAGGGCGCGATTCTACACCGCGATTATGGTAACGGGCGGCGTCGTCGCCCTCTGGCTGCTCTGGAACTACTATGTGGTGGCCCCCTGGACGCGCGACGGCCGCGTGCGCGCCGAGGTAGTGCGCATCGCGCCCGAGGTCTCCGGCACTGTGGCCGAGCTGCGCGTGGCGGATAACCAGTACGTCAAAAAGGGCGACCCGCTTTTCACCATCGACAAGGAGCGCTTTCTCCTGGCCCTTGCCCTGGCCGAGGCGGCCGTGGAGCAACGCCGGGCCGAGCAAAGAGTTCCGGACTCTATGGCAATCGAAACCCGCAAGGCTCTCCTTCGCCAGGCCGAGGCTGAGCGCGACATCGCCAGGCTGAACGTGGAGCGCTGCGTGGTGCGCGCGCCCGTGAACGGATACATCACCAACCTCACCCTGCGCGCCGGCGACTTTGTCAGCGCTGGCACCCCGCAAATCTCGGTGGTGGATGCCGACTCGTTCTACGTTGTCGGCTACTTTGAGGAGACCAAACTGCCCCGCATCGCCATCGGCGCCCGCGTACGCGTGCACCTGATGCAGGGCGGCACCCCCCTCACCGGCCGCGTGCAGGGCATCAGCCGCGGCATCAGCGACACCAACGCCACGCCCGACCGCGAGGGCCTGGCCAGCGTCAACCCGGTGTTTACCTGGGTGCGCCTGGCCCAGCGCATCCCCGTGCGCGTTGCGCTGGACGCCGTGCCTGGCTCCGTCCACATCGCCTCGGGCCTCACCTGCTCGGTTACCGTGGAGGAAGGCGCCGCTGTGCCGGACACCGCGAAGAGCGGGAAACCCCTGAAGGAGAAGGAGTAAGAGAAAGAGACCGAGCGCCGCGCCCGCATTTGGTGTAAGATGGCGCGACTGCCCGGCGAAGTTTGCCTCAGCTTCTTCACACAGCACATGAAACCGAAGACTTTATCCCTAACGCAACGCATCCTCCTCCTTCTCGGCCTGGGCACGGCAGGCTACCTGATATGGCAGGCCATGCAACCCGCACAGCCGCAAAAATTTAGCGATCGCTGCGTGCTGCTGGGCGCCATTGCGGCGGATCACGTGGACGAGCGGCCCCAGCCGGTTATCGACAGCTACCGCGGCGTTAAAGTGTACGATAACGGCCCCGATTTCGTGAAGAGCCACGGCCGCCACTTCAGCCTCACCGGCTACTACTACGGCCAGCGCTGGCAGTGCGTGGAGTACATCAAACGCTTTTACTTTGATGCCCTGGGCCACGCCATGCCCGAAGTCTTTGGCCACGCGCGCGACTTCTTCGACAACGAAACGCCCCAGGGCGAGGTAAACGCCAAGCGAGACCTGCTGCAATACCGCAACGGCGGCAACGTCCCCCCGCAGGCGGACGACCTGCTCGTCTCCCAGCTCATCGCCGGCGGCTACGGCCACGTGGCCATCATCACCAAAGTGCAGGGCAATGTGGTGGACGTAGTTCAACAGAACTGTGGCGCCGACAACACCCGCGTTACGTTGCAGCTGCAAAAAGATGCAGACGGCAACTACCACCTGGAGATGTACGGCCAGCCCGTCGCCGGCTGGCTGCGCAAAAAGCAGGGCTAGAGGCTGTCGACATTCGAATTATCCCCTTCTCAGCCTTGGCGATCTTTCCGTCCTTGGCGTTAAAAATTCCCTCGCCGTACAATCCAACAGATTTTTAACGCCAAGGACGGAAAGATTGCCAAGGGCCCTCTTTCTCGCTCCCCGCTTCTATCCTTTCCGCGGTAAAAAATCCCTCGTCTCCTCTCCATTTCCCCCGGTTTCCCCTCATACAATTCTTTTACAATTGTTTGACGGCCCTCTGACAACCGGGTTTGGCTTTTGGCGTAGGTTGGTTGCATGAAATCCAACCTGTTTCTCAAACTTACCGCCGCCGCCTTTGGGCTGGCCGCGGTTTGCATCGCCGGCGCTGTGCTGTTGGGTGCGCCGGCTACGGCCCGGGCGGAGACGCTGAACCTGCGCCTCTCGCCGGAGCAATCCAAACTCATTTACGGCAGGCCGCAAGAGGTCGTCATCAAGATTGACCTGGACGCCGACAAAGTGAAGGGCGGCAAGCGGTTGCCGCTGAACCTGGCCGTGGTGCTGGATCGCTCCAGCTCCATGTCGGGTGCCAAGATTGAAAAGGCGCGCCAGGCCGCCGCGGCGCTGCTGGACCAGCTTGGGTCGGAGGACACCTTCTCGCTGGTGGCGTACGACAGCAGTGTGGAAGTGCTGATCCCCGCGCAAAAGTTGGAAAGCAAGGCCGACATCCGCGCCAAGATCATGCGCATTCAGCCCGGCGGCAGCACGGCGCTCTACGCCGGCGTGGAGGAAGGCGGCCGCCAGCTGCAGCGCTACTTCGAGTCGAAGAACATCAACCGCGTCATCCTGCTCTCCGACGGCCTGGCCAACGTGGGCCCCAGCAGCACGGAGGACGTGCGCGACCTGGGCCGCCGCCTCTCGCGCAAAAGCATGTCCGTCAGCACCATAGGCCTGGGCGACGACTATAACGAGGACCTGATGACCGCGCTGGCCGTGGCCAGCGACGCCAACTATTACTACGTGAAGGACGTAGAGAAGCTGCAGTCCATCTTTGAGAAGGAGCTGGGCCAGCTGCTCTCCATTACGGCGCGCAATATCCGCATCCGCATCGTCTTGCCCAAAGGCGTGGAACCCATCAGCCTGATCGGCCGCGAGGAGAAGTTTGACACCGACAAGAACAGCAGCGACGTCGAGTTTGCCCCCTTTTACAGCGGCCAGCAGCGCTACATTTACCTGCGCTGCCGCATGCCCGCCAACGACAGCGACGCCACCCGCGAGGTCGCCAAGGTGCAGGTAAGCTATGATGACGAACTGAACTCCGGCAAGCGCGTGGAGACCGAGAAGGTGGTGAGCATTGCCTACACTAAAGACGTGGCCGAAGCCGACAAGTCGATCGACCTGAACGTGCAGATGGGCCGCGAGCTGCAGGACACCGCCGTTGCCAAGCAGGAAGCCGTGCGCTACAGCGACGCCGGCGACTATCAGCAGGCTAACAAGATCCTGCGCGAGAACGAGAAGAAGGTGCAGATCCTTATCGACAAGTCCCGCGCCTCCGGCGGCGCCGTGAAGCCTTTGCAGATTGTGGAGCTGGAGCGCGAAGAGCAAAACCTCAACAAGGCCGCCCGCGGCACAACCGCCGCCCCCATGAGCAGCAGCCAGCGCAAGGCGACGATGTCCGAGCAATACCGGCAGTCCCAGGCCAAGTAGGCGCGGCGCAGTACAATGTCAGTATAACCGAAAGGACAGAGAGAGGGGCGGCACGTGCCGGTGGTGCGGTGTGTGTCGCCCCGATAGAAGCCAGAGAGCAGTAACAGGCAGCGGACGGTGCGGAGAGAAAAACGGCGCCTGCGTGAGAGCAGCGCACCACTCGCGGCAGCGGACCTACTGGTCATGAAGTAATATCCGCCGCCCCGCCCGTCCCCCCATCCAGGATCAGCCCTGCGTAGCTGGTCCTGGATGTTTTTTTGGGGGGAGAGGGGGAACGGGAGCAGGCTTTCTGAGAGGATAAGCCTCCCCCTTAGCGGCTTTGTCCCCGTTCGCGTGAAATAATCCCCTCTGGTTGGCTGAGCTGAACAGATTGTTTCACGCGAAGGGGGACAAAGCCGCTAAGGGGGAGGCTTATCTCAAGTACAAACCCCAATTCCTAAGACTAATTATCGGAATAAACGGGTACATTGGCGGGACGCTTTTGAGCAAGGGCGGCGTTGAGTCTTCGGTCATGCATTTTTCAAATGCACTCCCTCAGCCTCGCCTTGCCCTCATCTCAAAATCGCCTCCACCAATGTACCGATTTATTCCGACAAGTGGTCTAACTCCCCCTCTCCTTCCCCGCACCTACTCCTGCGAGGCGCGATGGATCGCCACAAGGCGCTCCAGCAGGGTGCGCATCTCGTGGAGGGGGATCATGTTGGGGCCGTCGCTGGGGCTCTTTTCGGGGGTGGGATGTGTCTCCAGAAAGAGGCCGTCCACGCCAACTGCCACGGCGGCGCGGGCCAGCACGGGCACCATGGTGCGATCGCCGCCCGTGCTGGTGCCCTGGCCGCCGGGGCGTTGCACGGAGTGGGTGGCATCGAAAACAACGCGATGGCCTTCGGCGCGCATCTGGGCCAGGCCGCGCATATCCACCACCAGGTTGTTGTAGCCGAACGTGGTGCCGCGCTCCGTAATGTAGTAATCCTCGCAGCCGGCCTCCTTCAGCTTGACGGCGATGTTATTCACCTCGGCCGGGGAGAGGAACTGCCCCTTCTTCACATTAACCGCGCGCCCGCTGGCGGCGGCGGCCAGAAGAAGGTCCGTCTGCCGGCACAAAAAGGCCGGAATCTGCAGCACATCAATCACTTGCGCAGCGGCGGGGATTTGAATCGTCTCGTGCACATCGGTCAGCACGGGGCAACCCAGCTCCGCCTTTACCCTGGCCAGCAACGCCAGCCCCTCCTCCATACCCGGCCCGCGGAAGGACGAGATGCTGCTGCGGTTGGCTTTGTCAAACGACGCCTTGAAGATAAGCGGGATGCCCAGCGCGTCGGTCATCTTCCGCAGCTCCCCCGCAATGCGCATCGTCAGCTCCTCCGTCTCCAGCACACACGGGCCGGCAATGAGAAAGAAGGGCGCGTTGGCGGAGGCGGCGGGGAAGTACATGCGGCAATATGTTGGGAGAGAGGAGCTTGGCGAGAGGTGCTATTTCGACTCATTCGTCTTATTCGTCTTAGCGCCGTGCTTTACGGTAATCCAGCGCCGCGTGCACAAAGCCCTTGAACAGCGGATGCGGCTTGTTGGGCTTGGAGAGGAACTCCGGGTGGTACTGGCAGCCCGCAAACCACGGGTGATCCCGCAGCTCAATCACTTCCGCAAGGCCCGTCTCGGGCGAGCTGCCGGAGAGGATCAGGCCGGCGGCCTCCATGCGCTCCTTGTAGTCCGCATTAAACTCGTAGCGGTGGCGATGGCGCTCCTGAATCGTGTCGCGGCCGTAAGCGGCGTGCGCCTTGCTGCCGGGCAACAGCGCGCAGTTGTAGGCGCCCAGCCGCATGGTGCCGCCCAGCTTGACGGCGTGCTGCTGGTCGTCCATCAGCGAGATGACGGGATCGGGCGTATCGGCATCAAACTCCGTGCTGTGCGCGCGGGCAAGGCCCAGCACATTGCGGGCAAACTCCACCACGGCAATCTGCATGCCCAGGCACAGGCCCAGGTAGGGGATGTTATGGCGGCGCGCATAGCCGGCCGCCTGGATCTTGCCTTCGATACCACGCACGCCAAAGCCGCCGGGGACGAGCAGGCCGTCCACGCCCGCCAGGAACTTGTCGGGGCCTTCCGCCTCGATGTCCTCGGCGTCCAGCCGCATGATGTCGATCTCCGTATCGGCTTCCGCGCCGGCGTGCGTAAGGCTCTCGTAGATAGACTTATACGCGTCCTGGTGCTCCATGTACTTGCCGACGACGGCGAGAATCACCTTATGCTCGGGATTCACCACGCGGTCGATAAAGCGGCGCCAGGTCGTCATGTCGGCCGGCGGCAGGTCCAGCCGCAAGTGCTTGCACACCAGCTCGTCCAGGCGCTCGCGCTGCAGCATCAGCGGCAGCTCGTAGATGGTGTGGGTAACGTCCTGCTCCTCAATCACCGCCTCGGGCGATACGTTGCAGAACATGGAAAGCTTGCCGCGCAGGTCGCGGTCGATCGGGTACTCCGTGCGACACACGAGGATCTGCGGCTGGATGCCGATCTCGCGCAGCTTGGCCACGCTTTGCTGCGTGGGCTTGCTCTTCAGCTCGCCCGCCGCCTTGATGTACGGGATGAGTGTTACGTGGATAAACAGCGCGTTGTCGTAGCCAACTTCCAGAGCGAATTGCCGGATCGCCTCGAGGAACGGCAGCCCTTCGATATCGCCCGTGGTGCCGCCGATTTCGGTAATGACGACGTCGCAGTCGTGGTACTGGCCCACCTGGCGGATGCGGTTCTTGATCTCGTCTGTAACGTGCGGGATGACCTGCACCGTTTTGCCCAGGTAATCGCCGCGGCGCTCCTTGGCGATGACAGCCTCGTAAATCTGGCCGGTCGTCAGGTTGTTCTTGCGGGTGAGCTTGCAGCTTGTAAAGCGCTCGTAGTGGCCCAGGTCCAGATCCGTCTCTGCGCCGTCCTCCAGCACATACACTTCGCCGTGCTGGTAGGGGCTCATGGTGCCCGGATCAACATTGAGGTACGGATCGAACTTTTGCAGCGCGACCTTGAGCCCACGGCGCTCCAGCAGCGTGCCCAGGGCCGCTGCCGTCAGGCCCTTGCCCAGCGAGCTGACGACGCCGCCGGTGATGAATATGTACTTCATACTGTGGGGTTTAGGTGTGGAAGAGGAAATAGCGATGTCCTGGAAAAAGTTGAGCCGGCCTTTTCCGAATCACGCACGCCGCCCGCAGCCCAAAGCCCGGTCGCCGCCCGAAATACGAAAGGGAATTAGGTAAAGCCAGCAAGCCTCCCCGTCAAGCACCCAGCCACAATATTTATGCTTGCCGCGACAAAGGAGCTGCGGCCCAACGGGTTGCGCGGGCCGGGCGTCATCGCCCAAACGCCGCTTGCACCAACCGCGCTACGCCTCGATGGGCGCATGCACCACGCGCAGCTTTACCTCGCACTTGCTGGACATGCCGAGGACATGCTCCCCCGTCAGCGCGGTGGGCTCGCCGCGGCGCAGCTCCACGCCGTCCAGGCGTGTGGCGTTGTGCACGCTGGGGCTGGGGACGACGAACCAGCGGTTGCCCTGCAGCACAATGCTGGCATGCTGGCGCGAGACGGTGCCGAAGGGCGCAAACAGATCACTGGCCAGCGTGCCGGCGCGGCCGAGCACGTCGCCGTCGTGGCACTCAAAGCTTTTGTTGCCAATCACCAGCTCCAGGCGCGGCGCGGGCGCGTGCAAGGCGGCGGCGGCGCTTTTGATCCGCGCCGAGGAGCCGGGGACGGGCGGCGGCGCGGGCGTGGTGCGATCGCGCACCGGCGGGGCGGGCGGCGCGCCGGTGGCAGCTGAGGCGGAGTGCGCGATGACGCCGCTAAGGGATCCGGCCGGCGCCGCCTTGGCCAGATCCGCCCCGCACGACATGCACAATATAGCAAACCCAGGGTTGGCAAACGCGCATTGCGGACACACCAGCGTGCCCACCCCCCCCTGCGCGGGGGCCGGCGCCGCGGCGGGTCCGGGCCCGGGCGACGGTGCGGCGGCGGCGGCAGGCACCGCGCCGGAGAGATGCGGCGGTACCGGCGGCGGCAACTTGCGCGGCGGCTGCGAAGGGGCGGGCGGAGGCTGCGGCGTGGGGGAC
Organism: Verrucomicrobia bacterium LW23; assembly: GCA_003054695.1. Taxonomy (GTDB): domain Bacteria; phylum Verrucomicrobiota; class Verrucomicrobiia; order Methylacidiphilales; family UBA1321; genus LW23. The sequence continues at coordinate 193,038 of QAZA01000045.1, read as the reverse complement.
AGAGGCGGCGCCAGCTTGGGCAGAGAGGCCGTGTTGCGCGCAGATCCCTGCCCCGCAACAGGTTGCGGGAACGCAACCGCGGCGGGGGCCGGCACTGGGGCGGCGGCGGCCGCAGGAGTGGGGGCGGCGTGCGCAACGTCCTGGCGCAGCTCGGAGCGCTCCAGCGATACATCCGCGCCGCATTGGCTGCAGAAAAACGCGTCGCCGGGGCACGAGAGGCCGCACGAGGGGCAACGCTTGGTCCTCGCCGCCGCCGCGGGTTGAAGCGGAGCGGGCGTGGGCGGCGGGGCCTGGGCGGCCAGTTGGGAGGGGGTAAGGCTCATGCGCGCACGGGGAGAAGCTGGGGTTGCTCTTGCAGCTTTTGCGGCTGCTGCGGCTGCGATGACTGCCGCGGTTGCTGGCTGGTGGCGCACGTCAGGCCGCGCTCGCGCAAGGCGGCCTGCAGGCGGGCAAGCTCGCCGCGGCGGGGGATGCCAGCCATCCACACGTCATCGCCCGCCACCACCATATCCAGGCGGCGGCGCCCGTCGGACCACGGTAAAGTGTTGATATCACGCGGGTAACGGCGCCGGGCCAGCGCTGTGGCCAGGGTAACGCGCTGATTATCGCTGCCGCGCAGCATGCGGGTATCGCCGGCGCCGGCCTCGTAGGGGTCGGAGATGAGCACATCGAGCGCGCGCAAGTGGGTGCGGTGGCGGGCGCGCAGCGTCTCCAGCGGGTAGCCGGAGAAGACAAGGATATCGCCGCCGCGCGTGTCGTCGCGGCGCCAGGCGCGCATCAGGGCCAGCAGGGCTTCGGGCTGGTCAAAGGGCTCGCCGCCGGAGATCGTGAGGCCGTCCGCGGCGGGCAGCCACCGTTGCCACACGCGCGCAATCTCTTCCACATCAATGTGTTGCAAGGCGTTGCCGGCCTCCCAGGTATCCTGGCTCACGCACCCCGGGCAACGGATGGAGCACCCCTGCAGCCAAAGGCCCACCCTCCGGCCGTACCCCAGGGTAGTTACCGGATAATGCATGCGGTTGAGTGCGGCCTTTATCGACATCGACGTCCTTGCCTCCAGCAGCGTGGCTCCTGCAATGCCCCCTGTATAGCGCACCCGCGCCCCGACGCAAAGCGCAAAGGTCTGCCCCGCGTAGATCGGTGCTCCGGTACGCGGGGTAGATTTCGCGCAAAGGGCGCGAAGGGCGCAAAGGACGCGAAGGGGGGAGGATATTGAGTGGGGCTTCTCTCTCCCTTAGCGTGATAAAATCTGATTCCGAAGAAAAGGAGGCAGATTTTATCACGCTAAGGGAGACAAAGCCGCTAAGGGGCGATGGAAAACAAAGGCCCTGTGGTCCTTCTATTTTATTCCCTTCGCCCTTTATCCCCTACTTAGAGGCTTACATCTCACTTAGAGCGAGATAAATCCGTGAAGCCGTGCTGCTTATGGAGGGAATATCGTTCGGTTGCCTCAATCCGCGCGCGCGCAAAACGCTTCGTCCAGCGCGCGCAGGCGGCGGGAGACGTCGCGGGCGATGTTGAGGATGATGATGGCGTGCTGCTCCGGCCACTTTTTGTAAAAGGCCAGCAGCGAGCGGGCGCTGAGAGCAAAAAGCACCGTGGGCTCCGCCGCGCGTACGGAGGCGGAGCGTGCGACGCATTCGATCAGGCACATCTCGCCAAAAAAATTGCGCTTGGTCAGGGTGGCCAGCACCACTTCGTTCTCCGTGCCCAGGCGCTTGACGATTTCCACGCTGCCGTCGCCGATAATAAACATTTCGCTGCCCGGGTCCCCCTCGTTCACGATAACGGCGCCCTGCTCAAAGCGTCGTTCCTCCGAGTAGGTGGCCAGCAAATCCAGCGCCACGTCGTCCAGCCCAGCAAACACGGGCAGCGAGGCAAACAGCTTGCCCGTCGGCGAGAAAGGAAAATACGGCGATACCGGCACAGGCAGGACACTCATAGCGTAAGATATTCAGCGTTACGTGTTTGCGATTATTCAGGCAAGCCATTGAGGCGCGACGGAAGCGCCGCGCCCCCCAAGCCCCCATAATGTACCGCACGTCCGCCATCGTGCACCCGCAAAATGTGACGGTTTGCCATTACCCTCTGCCAGCCCGGATCCCGCCTGGCATGCACCAGGGCATGCGGCGCGCCCGGGTAGGGCGCCACCGCCGGGTGTACTCGCTACACCGCCTTGATTTCCTTGCGCGACTTCACGACTTCGTCGATGAGGCCGTAGTCCTTGGCTTCGTCGGCGCTCATAAAGTTATCGCGGTCGGTGTCCACTTCCAGCTTGGCGACTTCCTGGCCGGAGTGGTAGGCGAGGATCTCGTTGAGGCGGCGCTTGGTGCGGAGGATTTCCTTGGCCTGGATGGCGATGTCGGCGGCCATACCGCGCGCGCCGCCCATGGGCTGGTGGATCATGATGCGCGCGTTGGGCAGGGCGTAGCGTTTGCCTTTGCTGCCTGCGGCCAGCAAAACGGCGCCCATGCTGGCGGCCTGGCCGATGCAGTAGGTGCACACATCGCACGTCATAAACTGCATGGTGTCGTAAATGGCCATGCCCGCGGTAACGTAGCCGCCCGGGCTGTGCAGGTAAATGTGGATGTCCTTTTTGGGATCATCCATTTGCAGAAACAGCAGCTGGGCGATGACGATGTTGGCCACGTCGTCGTTAATGGGCGTGCCGATGAACACGATGCGGTCCTTGAGCAGGCGGCTGTAAACGTCGTACGACGTGGAGTTGCCGCGGGGATCGCGCTCGATAACACTGGGTTGGGGGATGAGAAAGCCAAGCGGATCGATACCGGCGGAAGGTGCCAGGGGGGCCGCAGATTCAGACGTAGCGGAGAGAGAGAGGTTCATGGACATAAATGGGGATGAGGTGGATTGCGGCGCGGGCAAGTGGGGGGGAAGGGAAGAGCGGCGGGCTGCCCCATAGGCATGGTGTTAATGTATATCGGGCAAGCCCCGCAAGGAATTTAATCAGGGTGGCGCCGTGCGGCAACCAATGCGCGATTACGCTACGGGCGGGCCTCCTCGCCGGGGGGCGATAACTTCATCAACAATACCATACGTCTTGGCGTCCAGCGAGCTCATGAAATTGTCGCGCTCCAGGTCGGCAATCACGCGTTCTTCGGGCTGGCCGGTGGTTTCGACAAAGATCTCCGTCATCCGCCTTTTGGCGCGCAGGATCTCCTTGGCCACCACGGCAATATCGGCCGCGGTGCCCCGTCCGCCGCCCAAGGGCTGGTGGATCATGATGCGGGCGTTTGGCAGGGCAAAGCGTTTGCCTTTGGTGCCGGCCGCCAGAAGCACGGCGCCCATGCTGGCCGCCTGGCCCATGCAGTAGGTGCACACGTCGCACGTCATAAACTGCATGGTGTCGTAAATGGCCATGCCGGCGGAGATGTAGCCGCCGGGGCTGTTGATGTAGAGCTGGATGTCCTTTTTGGGATCGTCCATCTGCAAAAACAGCAGTTGCGCAATAACCATGTTGGCCACGTCGTCGTTGATGGGCGTGCCCAGCATGACAATGCGGTCCTTGAGCAGGCGGCTGTAGATGCCGTATTGGATCTCGACGCCGCGCGGGTCGCGTTCGATGACTACGGGGTGGGGAATGATGCTGTTGCGGCTGTGCATGTTAGGTGGCAGGATGGCGTGGCGCCGCCCCGTTGTCCGGGGTAATCCTCTAACCCTAGCACGCCCCCGCAATTTCTGCGAATGAAACGTGAGGCCCCGCGAAGGAGATTTTTCTTGCGTTGGAAAGCGACGAAAGGAGGAGCCTGACGGGGCCCAGGCAGTAGAATTGCGCACAAGACTGCCGAGGCGAATACATTCACGCGAAGGATTACAAAGCCGCTAATGGGGAAACGGACAACTTCCACACCCCCGGCGAGCAGCAGCGCGTGGCGTTTGTCCGCGTCTTTCTGCACAAGCCGGACTGGCTTTTTCTGGACGAGGCGACCTCCGCGCTGGACGCCGCTTAGCGGCTTTAAGCCCCCTTCGTGCAAAACTATTTCGTGGTTGCCGGCGGCTTCTCCTCCGGGCCAAGCATGGCGCGGGCCACCATGGGCTCCATGGAGCCCGTCGTTTGCGCGGTAAACTCGGCGCATTTGCGGAGGAGATTGCGGGAGGTGGCGGGGTCGCCTTCCTCCAGGTAGCGGATAGCGGTGTAGAAGCGGAACTCGGCGAGGCGGTCCGTGGCGGAGGGGAGCGGGACGCCGTCGAAGTCGGTGGTGCCGGCCTCGCCCTCCGGGGAGCGCGTTTTGGGGTAGGTGGACGACTCGGCGGCGAACTCGGCTTCCGACAGCTCGCCGGTAATGTACATGCTGACGAGCAGATACCAGGGCCTCAGCCGCCCTTTGCGGGAGGGATCTGCCAGCACCTCCTTCGCAAACTCGCGCTGCAGTTCCTTGCGCTCGTCGGCCATCGCCTGGCGGAGGGCGGCGATCGGGTCCGCCCACGGGTCGGCGCCGGCTACCGCGGCGGAGCGGATAACCTGCTGCGCAAGGGCCTTCAGCCGTACACGGGCCACCCAGGCCAGGTTGAGCGAGGTGAGGCGGAGTTCGCGCGGTAAGTTGCTGCGTTGCATGCGGTTAAAGTGGGCGATGGCTGCAGGCAATCCGTCCATGCGGCACAGAATCATCACACCCTGGCCCATCATGGCGTAGGGCGCCAGGTTGTCGGGGTCGTCCGCCACCACACGGCCGAACAGGTACTCCGCCTTTGCGTAGGCTCCCATCTGTGCCATTACGGAGCCCCGCCACATGAAATCGGCTGGTGTGCGGCGTACTTTGTTCAGCTCCAGGGCGCGATCCACATCTTCGATGTAGCCGGCCGTGTCGCCTGTCGCCTCGCGCACCACGCTGCGCATGACGAGGAGCTCCGGAGTTACCCAGGCGCGCAGTGCGGCATTCAGGACTTCAAGCGCGCGCTTCTTATCGCCGGCCTCGATATGCTGGGGAACATGCTCCAGCAACTCACGAAACTGCTGCTGCCTAGCCCGCAACTCCTCTTTTGTGGCTGTGCGTTTTACCGGCAAGCGGGAGGCAGGCGCGTCTGACTTTGGTGTGGCATTCGTATCCCTTTCTGCAGCAAGATGTTCCGGCGTTGCCAGCTGCGTTAGCCCCAGCACTATGAGTGTCGCGATTACAGCCGGTAACGCGCGCATAGCCATAAGCAATACTCTAACCGGATAGCCCGCCGCTGGCAAGGCCGGCCCTTTCGCAGCGCGAGCGCCACATGGCGTGGCGTGGCGTGGGGTGGCGCTAAACCCTCCGTGGCAACGCGTTGCGCATGCGAATGCACGAGAACTGGAGGGTGGACAACACAACCGCATCGCGTAGCGGCCAGAGTGAGGGCACCACCCGAATCTCCACGCCGCCGGCTGCAAGCTCGCGAAACGGACTTGCCACCCGACGCACGCCAAGCGGATCCACGGCAACGCGCGATGTATGGTAGCCGGCGCCTGCATCGATAACCGAAAAGGTGTCGGAGGGCAGCTCGTAGATCCAGATCTCGTCCCCAAGCGCTCGCTCCAGCCACGCGGATTCTATAGCCACGACATGTTGCCGGACGTCGGCGGTGTCCAGGGCGGAAGCCGGGCCAAAGAACGCGCGCACGTCCGCCTGGGTGCTGGTGGGCAGCGGGTAAAACGCCACGCGCGGGCAATCGCGAGGCAGCAGGTAGTGCGGCAGATGCATGGCATCCACCGCCCACACGCAAGGCTCCGCAACCCCCAGCGCAGCCGCGCCGGAAGCCGGAGGCGGGCGCGGCTCAAACCGGGCGATCCCGCCGTTGTCGCTGACGTGGAAGAGGCGTTGCATTCTGGCTGGCCTGCGGCGGCGCCGTCCTCCTCCTACTCCTTACCCGATTTCACGCGCTCGATATCCGCGCCCAGGGCGCGCAGCTTGTCGTCGATGTGCTCGTAGCCGCGGTCGATGTGGTAGACGCGGTTGACCTCCGTGCTGCCGTGCGCCACAAGGCCGGCGAGGACCAGCGCGGCGCTGGCGCGAAGATCGCTGGCCATAACGGGGGCACCGCTGAGGTTGGGCACGCCGGTGATGATCGCCGTGGGGCCTTCCATGGCGATCTTGGCGCCCATGCGCTTCAGCTCCGGCACATGCATAAAGCGCGCGGGGAAAATCTTGTCCGTAATCACGCTGATACCGCCCGTAACACTCATCAGCGCAACAAGTTGCGCCTGCATGTCCGTAGGCAGGCCGGGGAAGGTCTCCGTCACGGCCTCCATGCTGGTAAGCTTGCGAATGGCCCCGACCTCCAGCGTGGTGCCGTGCGCCTTGATGATGGCGCCGCACGCCTTCATGCGGTCCAGCAGATTCGTCATGTGCTCCGGCACCACGTTCTCCAGCGTAACCTGGCCCTCGGTAATAAGCCCGGCCACCACGTAGGTGCCCGCCTCAATGCGGTCCGGAATAACCGTGTGCTCGCAGCCGTGCAGGGCGGCGACACCCTCCACCTCGATGCGGCGCGTGCCGTGGCCGGTAATTTTGGCGCCCATCTTGATGAGCATTTCCGCCAGGTCCCTCACCTCCGGCTCGCACGCCGCGCTTTCAATCACGGTGGCGCCGTCGGCGCGCGTGGCGGCCATCATTACGTTGTCCGTGCCCAGCACCGTGCTGCCGTTCTTGCCGCCGAGGAAGATCTCCGTGCCGGTGAGTTTGTCGGCGCGGGCCAGAAGGTTGCCGCCGGCCATCTCCACCTGCGCGCCCAGCGCCTCCATGCCGCGGATGTGCAGGTCGATGGGGCGATCGCCAATAACGCAGCCGCCGGGCTGGGAGATCTTGATCTCGCCACAGCGGGCCATCAGCGGGCCCATCACGCAAATGCTGGCGCGCATGCGACGCACCAGGTCGTACGGCGCGTCGGCGTGCACCTTCTCGGCGCGCACCGTTACAGTGCCGCCCTCGTAGGTAACCTCGGCTCCCAGATGTGTGAGGATGTCGAGCATGTAGCGCACATCGCTCAGGTCCGGCACGCCGTGGATGACGCACGTCTCGGGCGTCAGCAGCGTGGCCGCCAGGATGGGCAGCGCGGAGTTTTTCGATCCGCTGATGCGGATACTGCCTGTAAGCCGTTTACCGCCCCGTACAATCAGTTTATCCACGGCGGCTCCCTGCGATAACGCGTTCTTTGTAAGATAGATCCTTCATGATTTGGCTAATGGAAAATCCGTTTTGTGTAAGAATAGAAGCAATGTCGGCGCTCTGCCCGTCGCCGTGCTCCAGCACAAGATGCTCCGCCCCCACCTGCGCGGCCTGTTGCGCCAGCGTGCGGATCAGGTCCAGGCCGTCAGGCCCGCCGTCCAGCGCCAGCTTAGGCTCGCGCTGCACCTCGCGCGAGAGGGTGGAAATCTGCTCCGTAGGGATGTAAGGCAGGTTGGCCACGATGACCTGCGGCGCCCGGCCAAAGCCATGCTCCGGCGCCACATTACCGTCAAGCCACGCACCCAGTAAGTTACTGTGGTAAAAGGAGATATTGCCCACCCCCGCGCCATTGCCGCGCGCTACGGCCAGTGCTTTCTCACTGATGTCAAACGCCACCACCGGCACCTCCGGAAAACGCCGCGCCAGGGAGACGCCCATGATGCCGCTGCCCGTGCCCACATCCAGCACCGGCCGTGGCCCGGCGGCGCCTGCGGGCGCAGACTTATCTACCAGCGGCACAGCGGCTTGCAACAGCAGCTCCGTCTCGTAGCGCGGCACCAGAACGTCCGGCGTTACCGTAAAGCGATGGCCGTCAAACTGCTTGTAGCCCAGGATGTACTCCAGCGGCTCGCCCCCCGCGCGCGCCTTTACCATCGGGCGCAGCTTGTCCAGCGTGGCGTCCGGGATGTCCATCTCAAAGTCGAGATACAACTGCAGCCGCGTCTTCTTCAGCACCTCCGCCAGCAGCAAATCAATCGTCAGCCGCGGCGATTCCACCGAGTGCTTGGCGAAGTAGCGGGTCGTATTCTCCATGACGTCGAGCAGGCGCATGGCGGGGCGGGGGGAGGGGGCGGAGCCGGCGGCATCGGGAGGAAGCGACCGGTTATTCTAAAGAATAAAGGTTGAAGGTGAACCCCCGGATAAGCGCCGGGCGGCGGAAGGCACAAGCAAAGCACCGCCCGGGCAATACTGCAATGGGAAAGATGGGGCGAAGGCTACGTATGTGCACACAGGCTTGCGCAACGCGCGCTGCGAAGAGCGCCGCAACGCGCGCCGCAAAGAGCGCCGGGCCACTGCCTTCTGCAGAAGGCTACGACGGGTCGTCCGTCTTTTTGACGTAGGTCCAATAGCGGTAAAGAATAACGCCCCAGCCGAGGCCAACCCAACCAGCGTAACCATCCGTAATTTTCTCGGCGGAAGGTTTGTTCTTCATTGCCCCCAGCGCCAGGTAAAAGATGCCTTCGACCACGAGAACCCACAGCGCAAACTGCAAGAGGATGATCAGCGTGTGAAAGCCATAATACTGCACCCAGTCTGGCACGCCCCAGCCGCCACCGCCGCCGCTCCAGCTGTCATCGTCCGGCGTGCGGATTTGCCGAGACGCTTCTTCCTCTTCCTCAAGCGCCTTCTGGCGGGCGTACTCAGGGTCGCGGTCCCACATGTTTTGGTTGCTCATAGTATCGATCTCCAAAGGTCTAATCGCCGCCGCAGTCGCCGCCGCCATCGTCATCGCCGCCGCCACCTCTGAAACCCACAATGCGGAACACCCTGAGCGCAAGCATGAACACAAAGAGAAGAATGGTAAACGCCGTGTACCATTGCTCCGGAGTCGGCTTGTACTGCCAGGCTATCGCCCACAAAAAGCCGCCGACGATGCACGCGGCAAAGGCCAGCTTGAGGAAAAAGAAAAGGACTGAGAGGAAACAATACAGCAGAAAAGCGCCAAACTGCGATCCCCCTTCTTCTTCCAGGGCAGTCAGTTGACCGACTGACTCAACGTACCTGCCCTCGCGCCGGGCACGCATTTCTTCGCGCTCGCGCTCATCGGCCTCCCACATCTCCTTGTCGCTCATATTGTTGTGAATGGTTATCGGCTGGAACCCGATTCTACACGGCTTAGACAAAAAGCGCAAGATTTGTATCAGAACTCCCTGACTTGACGGACGAAACCGGGCCGCGTACCATCTCCCCCATGGCAAAGCCAATTCAACTGAAGCTTGGCGAAACCGTTGTGTCCCTGGAACTTGGGGCGAAAGTCAATAAGAAGGACCTGTACGGCTACGCCCGCCACGTGGCGGAGAAAAACGGAGTGATCCTCGACCGCGGCTACCTGTGCCCGGACGGCTCCCTGCTGCGACGCGACGCCTTGTCGCTCGTCAGGCTAGATCCGCTGGGAACCCCTGTGGACGAGGTGGTTACAGAAGTAGACGGCGCTCCCGCGGAGTTCGTGCCCAGCTCTTTCGACGCCACCAACGCCCTCGAGCCCGTGCCGCTGCACACATTGGCGGGCTTCGACACGCGCGACCTTTACCCGCTCACCGCGCCGGAGGGCACGCTGGCGCCCGGCCTCTACAGCACTATCTTTAACTACCGCAAGGCCTTACAACCGCAGGACGCCCTGGTTCTCGTTAAGGACAACGGCGAAACCTGGCTGCTGGCCGGCCACTCCCGCCGCACCACATTTGTCGGCGAGACGGTGATCTACGACTTCTTCGACGCCGAAGCCGACGATGACGCGGGCGAGGCGGACGACCTCGACTTCTCCATGGTATAACACCGCGCCCGTCGCGCCCCTCCGCCAGGCGCAACGGGCTATGCACATGAACGTCAGGCGTGCGCTTCCGCCTTCCTGAGGCCCTTCAGCAACGGGGGCGACTGGAAGGTTTTGCCAAAACGGTTCCACGCATTAATCGTGGCCACGGCCAGGTTGAGGTTCACCAGCTCTTCCTCCGTAAACGCCTGGCGCGCACGGGCAAACAAGTCGTCCGAGGGCGCGCCGTCGGCGATTCGCGTCACGGCTTCCGTCCACGCCAGTGCCACCCTTTCGCGCTCGGTAAAAATGTCGGTCTCCTCCCACACGCTCAGCATAAACAGACGCGTGGCGTCTTCGCCGTCGACGATCGCCTCGTGCGAGTGCATGTCGATGCAAAATGCGCAGCCGTTGATTTGCGAGGCGCGCAACTTGATAAGGTGGAGCAGGCTGCGCTCCAGCCCGCATTTCATAATAAACATTTCAACTGCGTACAGCGCCTTAACCGCCGCAGGGCCGTGCTTCATGTAGTCCAGACGAGCTTGTGTAGACATGGGGGTAGTAGGAGAGTCGGTTGTTAGGTTCGACTTTGCCGACCCTGTAACCATGGCGCAGAATCGGGGCGTGTCCAGTAGACAAACTTCATTTGACATGGCTGTCACTCAGACAATCGCACGCATAACAAAAGCGGCCGCCCGCCCTGGGGAGGGCGAGCGGCCGCGGTATAGATAATCAGAGGATGGGTTGTAGGGTTATGCGTACTGGCTATGCATGTTGCCGACCTTGTTCCTGGGCCCTGCTTGTAGTGAAGGCATGTAAACTTAAGTGACGTTGCTTCAGGCCCGACCAGTCGGCGGCTCATGATGTAGCCGTGGCGTGTTTTAAATTACCAGCAATGGTTGTGCTTCTTCTTCTTCCAGTACGGCTTCTTATAACAAGGCTGATTGTAGTAAGGCGTCCAGCAATTTTTGTACGGCTTCTTGTAATGAGGGCCGCAGTTATTATAGCCGCCACCGATGGTGATAACGATGCCTGCTTTGGATTCAGTAGCAGGAACAAAAGAGAAAGCACAAACAGCGAGGAGAACAGCAAGAAAGTATTTCATATGGTATAGACGGGCTCCCTGCAAATCTTGTCGGGAAGAATTGTACGGAATTGTCGCAGTGTGTGTCGCAGACTGATGCAAGTTATTGCAGCAGAAGGGGGAGAGTTCAGCGGGCGACGCTTGTGGACAACAAAACAGCCGCCCGCCTTGCGGCGGACGGCTGGGGTTATGTTGTCCTTGTGGAGTTTGAGGAGAGAATCTGCGGTGCGGTCTAAGATATGTTGGTTAGTTCTGTTCAATCAGATATCTTGCCGGCGGAAACTTCGCACATACATCCAACAGGGGTTTGCTCTTTAGTGATGGTGGTGGTGCTTCTTCTTCTTCCACCAGGGCTTGTGGTGGTGGTGATGGTGGCCGTAGTAACCACCGTAGCCATAGCAACCATAGTACTTTTTCTTCCAGTGCGGTTTGTGGTGATGATGATGGCCATCGCCAAGAACAATCACAAGATCCGCTTTAGCCTGGGAGGTAGGCACCATAGTAAAAGCGCCAACAGCGAGAAGAGCAGCGAGTATGTATTTCATGTAGTTAAGACGGGTAGGCGCAGCTGTTTGCCGAATTAAATTAGAAGTAAACCACCTAAACAATCGCAAGTCGTTGCAGCGCAACGAAATATTTTACCGCAATATTTTTCGAAGGCCGGTTTCGCCCCAAAAACCACCGCAAAAATGTCGAGCGCGCCCGTAAGGAGCGCATCGAATCCCCCACTCCCCTGCTCTGGCCTACCCCGTCAGCAGCCCAAACTCGCGGAAGCTGAAGTACGGACGCGTGTCGGCGCCGCGCGGGGCGCCGATGATGATGTGGTCCATAAACTTGATGCTCATGATGTCGCTGGCCTGCTTGAGCATGTGCGTGACTTTGCGGTCCGCGTTGGAGGGCGTGGGATCCCCGCTGGGGTGATTGTGCACGAGCACAAAGGCGTAGGCCTGGCGGGCGATGGCCGGGCGCAACACCTCGCGCGGGTGGAAAATGCTCTCGTTTACCGTGCCGCGCGTAACTTCTTCTATGCCAAGGATTTTCTGCTTGGTGTTGAGCAGAATAACGCGCAGGCTTTCGTAGCCGAGCAGGCGCATTTCCTCGCCCATGAGCGCGTGCACATCCTCGGGGTTGTCGATCGCCCGCGCCTCGGCAAGGCTGCGGCTGAGGCGCGCGCCCAGAGTGAACGCGGCCTTCAGCTCGATGGCTTTGGCCTGGCCGATGCCTTTGATCTTCGCCAGGTCGCCCACCTCCGCGCGCGCCAGAAGTTCCAGCGTACCAAAGCGTTGCAACATCAGCTCCGCCACCTGGATGACGGAGACGCCTTTGGTGCCGGTGCGCAGCAGTATGGCAATCAGCTCGCTGTTTTTAAGCGCGGAGGCCCCCTGTCTGAGCAAGCGCTCCCGCGGCCTCTCCTCGGCCGCCATTTCGCGAATGAGCTGTGACATCTGGCGCGATGATAAACGGCCGCAGGCGGTACTGCAAGGAGGGAGGAATGTGTGCTGTGATGTACACACCGTCTCCCTCGTAGCGAATCTCCAGCACGCGGCCCAGGCTGTGCACTTCGGAAATCAGCGACGCCTCGGTGTGCGGCAGCAGCAGGTCCACCCGCTGGCGCCAGCTGGCCACGCGATTCTCGATTTCGTGCAGAACATCTTCAACGCCAGTGCCTTCGCGGGCGGAGAGCGCCACGCTGTTGGGGAAGCGCGCGAGCGCCGACGCCACCAGCCCGGGGGTCTCCACCTTGTCGATTTTGTTGAAGAGGATGATCGTCTGCTTTTCGTCGGCCTTCAGCTCCTTAAGCACGGCTTCGACGGCGTCCATCTGCGCCATGTAGTGCGGATGGCTCAGGTCGACAACGTGGATAAGCAGGTCGGACTCAACGACTTCCTCCAGCGTGGCCTTGAACGACTCGATGAGGCCGTGCGGCAGTTTCTTGAGGAAACCGACCGTATCGGTCAGCAGCATGCGCTGGCGGTTGGGCAGCATCACGGAGCGGGTGGTGGGGTCCAGCGTGGCAAAAAGTTTGTCCTCCGCAAGGGTGCCAGCCTGCGTTAAAGCGTTCAGCAGCGTGGACTTACCGGCATTGGTGTAGCCGACGAGCGAGGCGATGGGCCACTGGTGGCGCTGCCGGCCCTCCCGCTGAATGGCGCGGTGCTGGCGCACCTCCTGCAGGTCGCGGCCCAGGCGGGCAATGCGTTCTTCCACACGGCGGCGGTCCACTTCCAGCTGTGTTTCACCGGGGCCTCGGGTGCCGATACCGCCGCTCTGGCGGCTCAGGTGGGTCCACATACCGGTGAGGCGCGGGAAGAGGTAGCGCAGCTGCGCCAGCTCGATTTGCAGCTTGCCCTCGCGCGTTTTGGCGCGCTGGGCAAAGATGTCGAGGATGAGCTGGGTGCGGTCGATCACCTTGCGGTTGAAGATTTTCTCCAGGTTGCGGCTTTGCGCGGGGGTCAGGTCGTCGTCAAAAACGATGGAGTTGATGCCCTTTTCGCCGCAAAGCGCGGCCAGTTCTTCGGCCTTGCCGCGGCCGATGTAGCAGGCGGCGTTGGGGTGCTCCAGCCTCTGGGTCTGGGTCTCGATAACCGTGCCGCCGGCGGACTTGACGAGCTCGCCGAGTTCCAGCAGGGATTCGCGGAACTCCCAGATGCTGACGGGGTTATCGCGGCTGGTGCGCTCCAGGCCAATGAGCAGCGCGCGTTCTTCGGGAAGTTTGGTGATGGTGGAGTGAAGGAGTTGTTTCACAGGGTAAGGCAGGGTGTAAATGGGGCGCTGATGGAAGTGCCGTGCGTGCCGCGGGTAGGTTGGGTGCGGGGCCGCGGATCAGTTGCGCCGTTGCGGCTGGCCGGGCGCGCGTCCAGCGTGGGGACGCACGTAACCAAGCCGCTGGTGTGCAGAGCGTTGCCGATGCGGGAAGTCAACGGTGCCTTGCCGGGGCGCGCTGAGGATACAGCTGGTGCGCCGCGAGTGGGGCAAGGGAACGCGAGGGCCGGTGCCGGGCCGCACAGGCGGTCGGTCGGCCGACGTCGTTTTGTGAGACGCCGGATTGGCTGGAAGCGCGAAACGCTTCGCACGGTGACTAGGTCGGGAAGTTGCGGTGGCAACTTCACCATGTAGCTGTGGCTCCAAACAGGATCATGTCCACCACTCCAGGAAATTAAGGGTCGCGCTGCGTGAGAGGTTAATTTGACGAACTATAGATTCCTTTCGAAACCATGTCAACTGCCTCTTTGCATAATGCCGGGTGTCGATAATAATCTGCTCAACAATATCAGGCGCAACGGGTTGTGTGGAAATACGGTGAAGGGCTTTCTCGGAAAGTGCTTTGTCCGGAAAAGAAATATCGAGCTTGCGGGCGGCTTCCTTCCGATCGATGGCGAGCGACCCGTAACCTATTGCAGGAAAATCCCTTATCGCAGGTAGCCCGTGTTGTGTAACAAGCCGCGCCACCTCGTCCGCCCAGCCGGCGGAGACCATGGATCGGACGCGCGCCGCAATGCGTTCGCGCAGGTCGGGCAGATCGCGCAGGAGCAGCACGGAGGTGAAATCCTGGACGGGAATGAGCGGCTCCGGCGTCTCCAACTGCCACTGCAGCAGCGACTTGCCGCTGATCTCCGCCACCGCGATGGCCCGTGCTATGCGGCGCGGATTGGCCAGATCGAGCGGGGAGGCGGCCGGCTCGGCCATCGATGGGTCAACGCGGCGCAGGCGCTCGCGCAGGGCCTCCAGGGGCAGCGCGTCCAGCTCGGCCTGCAGGGCGGGCGGCGTCGCGGGCGCCTCGCACAGGCCGCGTGTAAGGGCGCGGAAGTAGAGGCCGGTGCCGCCCGCGGCGATGACGGGGCGGCCTTCGCGGCGGCATTGCGCCAGGAAGGCGGCCGCGTGGCGGAGGAAGTCTGCCGTGGTAAAGCGCTCGCCGGGCTCCACGAGGTTGATGCCGCCGTGCGGCACGCGCGCCTGCTCCTCGGCCGTGGGCTTGCCGGTGCCGATATCTGCGCCGCGGTACACCTGCATGGCGTCGAGGGAGAGCAGAGCGGCGCCAAAACGCTCGGCCATCTCCAGCGCAAGAGCCGATTTACCGACGGCGGTGGGCCCCAGGATAAACAGCACAGGCCGCGCGGTGGCGGGGAGGGGATCGGGCGGCATGGTATTAGGAGAGATGTGCGCAAGACGATCCGACAACCTCGTAGAGGTTGTATAACCTAGCCCAGGGTTCCCCGAGTACCCCGAGTAAAGCGAGGGAACCCTGGGAAGAGGCGAGAGAAAACACGACCCCAACGTGGGTCGTATCCTGCTCTTGCGCAAAGGGATACAACCCGCGTTGGGGTTGTGCTGAGATGACTGCTTTCCCAGGGTTCCCTCTCTACGTTCGGGGAACCCTGGGCTAGGTTATACAACCTCTTCGAGGTTGTCGGAAAATCGTGTAGGCTCGCGATAAAATGGCTTCAGGCTGTTCCTTCGGCCCAGCAGAAGTCTTTGCTGTGCAGCACCCACTGTGCGTAAACCAGTCCTACGGCAGCACAATCACCACGCCGGGCTTGAGGGAGCGCTCGTTGACGAGGACATCTTTGTTGGCTTCCTTGATCTTGGCGATCAGGCCCATGATGTCGCCGCCTCTTTCCTTATCGCGGTCCTTGTAGTTTTTCTGGGCGATCTTCCAGAGCGTGTCGCCCTTTTGTATGGTATAGGTCTTGGCGCCGTCGGGGATGTTACTGGCGCCGGCCGCGGGGGGGAGGCCGCCGCCGGGGGGCAGGGCGGGTGTGCCGGAGCCATCGGCGGGGGGGAGCACGGGCGCGCCGCCGCCTGCGGGGAGCACGGGCGCGCCGCCGCCTGCGGGGGGCAGGGGGATGCCGCCGCCTGCGGGGGTGGTGCCGGGGGGAGCATTGGGGTCCGCCGCGCTGGAGGGGCCGCCGCCTGCCAGGCTCGGTTGCTGATCCTTCATGGCCTCCAGCTTGGCCACCTTGGCCTGCTCCAGGCGCAGCTCCTCCTTCAGTGCGGAGATCTGGCCGCGGGCCAGTTCCAGGTCGTGCTGCACTTTCTCAAAGGCCTGGGCGTTATCGATCGGGCTGTCGGGCATGGTGGCCGCGTAGGCCATCTTCTGGTTGTCGAAGAGTTGCTTGGCTTGCTCGCGCAGCGGGTTGTTGGGCGCACTGGCGGTCAGGTCCATGGCGCGCTGCAGGTGGTAGAGCGCGTAGAGCGGGTTGTTGATTTTCTCCGCGTACAGTTTACCGATGTCGTAGTGAACGACGGCGAGGTCGGGGTTATGGCCCAGGGCGGCCTGGTAGCTTTTGACGGCTTCGGGAAAGTTCTTGTCGGCCGCATATTGCTGGGCCTGTTTGACGTGCGGGTTGCGGGCGTCCTCAAAATCCAGGTTGGGATCCTTGCCCAGGCAGCCTGCCAGCAGCATGGCACACGCCGCGGCGAAAAAGAGGCCGATATACCGGTGCATAATGGTTCTATCATGCCCTGAGACTGGCCGGTACGCAAGCGGGAAGGATGGGTTTTTACACTTTATCCGTGAAACTCCGCGCTTCCGCCCCCGAGCTTCACTGCGCCTTTAGCCGCCCCAGCGCGGCCAGGCGCTGCGCCAGCGGCGGGTGGCTGGCGCGGAGCAGCACGGCCAGTGGATGCGGCGTCAGGTTCGCCAGGTGCTTGCGGCTGAGGCGCTTGAGCGCGTCCATCAGCGGGCGAGGGCCGCCGATGCCACGCGCGGCGTAGGCGTCGGCCTCATACTCGTGCCTGCGACTAAGCGCCGTAACGCCAATGGCCAGCAGGCGGCCGACAGGCTCGTACATCAGCGCAAAGGCAAAGAGGCCGGCGTACACGGACGGCGTGGCGATGCCGAGCGCCGCCTGCAGCTGGGGCGAGGTGATGAAGAGGGAGAGAATCCAGAACATGACGAACGATTGCGCCACGCTCACGGCCGCCATCTTCCACATATGCAGGCACTTATCGTGGCCTATCTCGTGCGCGAGGATGCCTTCGAGCTCCTCGGGCGGGTGCTCTTCGATGAGCGTATCGAACAGGGCGATGCGCCGGTTGCTGCCAAAGCCGGTAAAGAAGGCGTTGGCCTTGCTGCTGCGGCGCGAGCCGTCGACGACGTACATCTCGCGCACGGGAAAGCGAAGCCTCTCGCACAACGCGTGCAGGCGATCCGAGAGCTCGCCCGCCGGCAGCGGCGTAAACTTGAAGAACAGCGGCATGATAAAGCGCGGCGCCACAAACGCAAACAGCGCGCCGGCGGCCACCATCGCGGCCCAGGCGTACAGCCAGGCCCAGGGGCCGGCGTACATAAAGAAGGCCATGACCGCCGCAAAGGCCGCGCCGCCCAGCACGGCGCCGAGGGCGGCGCCTTTGATCAGATCGAGCACAAACGTGGCGGGGGTGGTGCGGTTAAAGCCGTACTTTTCCTCCAGCACAAAAGTGGCGTAAATGCTCCACGGCAGGGAGAGGGCGCCGAGGCCCGCGCTCAGTATTCCCGCAAACGCAAGGCCCTGCAGCACAGGGTGTTGCAGCCACGTGCGCACAAAGCCGTCCAGCATGCCAAAGCCGCCGCACAGCCAGAAGGCGAGGAACACCGCCACGTCGAACGCGCCGCTGGCGATGGCGAACCGGGTGCGCTCGCGCGTGTACTCCTGCGATCGGGCGTAGCGCTCCGCGTCGTAGAGATCCGCCAGCTCGCCGTCGGGCAGGGCGGCGTTCATGTGGCGCAGGTTAAGGACATCCGCCACGAGATCGAGCAGCCACAGCCCGACGACAGTGGCGAGGAGAATCCAGAAGTAAATGTTATATTCCACGGCAGGGGCAGGGCGGGGCGCCCGGGTGGGCGCAATGGGACAGGGCAACGGAGACACGATGTGCCGCGTTGCCCTGCATCCAGGCGCCGAGCGCCGGCGCGCTCCCCTGCATTATGCCACAGGGTGCGGATCTGTCACTGTGTATGACGACATTTCCGCCGGCTCCAGCTCGGGCGGGGGCGCTTTGCGCATGCCAAAGTCATCCAGGGCAAAGTTGCTTACCTGCACGCGGCCTACGGACATGGCGGCGGTGGTAACGTCGAGCAGGCGGCGGCCGATCAGCTCGGCGGCGTCGGGCACGTTGATGCGGTCCATATTAAGAACCATGTCGTAGCCCAGGGGATCGTCGTTATCGCGGTTAAAGTGAGTGCGGGTGTAGCGCTTGCGGGCGCCGTCCTCCTCGGTTACCACCTCGCGGGCCCGCTCGGTCGTCATCCCACGCTCCTCCGCCACCACACGCACACGCCAGGCAAACTCGCCGACGAGCCGTACATGCACGCCCTGCGGGAATTTTTGCAGTACGAGGTTGCCGCCGCGGCCCACCAGCACGCAGAAGCCCAGGCTGGCCAGACGCACCATCGTCTCGGTGGTGCGTGCGGCGACCTCGTGGCCGCTGGGGTGCAGGCCCAGGCTTTCCTCAATAATGTTGCGCACGGAGATGGTGGCGTCCTCCGGCAGGTAGGTGGCCAGGCGGGCAGGTAAGTGCATGTCTTCCAGCACCTTCTCAATAAGGTTGCTGTCAAACACCGTCCACGGCGGGTCGCCGAACTGCGCATGTTGCTGCAGCCAGGCGGCCACCGCGCGGGCCAGCTCTGTGCCATGGGTGCCGGCTTGCCGGGAGATGGTGACAAACGGCCGGCGCATTGCCCTCAGCGACTGGTCGTCGCTGTTCCTGGCCTGAGCCTCCAGGTAGGCCTTGCAGGGATCGAGACTAGGTAAACTCATAATCGCATCCTCAGGTAAGTGGGGTGAAGGAGAACTTTCTCGTAAAATATCGCCCCAAATGTTGACTCCTGCAAATCGACTATTGTAATGCCGGTATAAGATGCGCTAATCCCGCGTAAATCAAACTCCGCGACAGGGCCGGGGAAGCCCCGTCGCGGCGATGCAATCGCACAAAGGCGCCCGCAAAGCACTTACTTCAGCCAGCCGCTGGCAAAGTAGTCGTCGATGCCTGTCTCCAGCGTAAAGGCGGGCTGGGTCAGCAGCGCGCGCTCGGTCTCGGCCAGGTCCGCCTCGGTGTGGGGCTGGTAGAAGGAGTAGGGGTTATCGATGTACTCCGGCGGCAGGTTAAGGTTCAGCACGCGGTTGAGGTTGGTGACGATGTCGTTGAACGACCGCGCTACGCCGCTGCCGGCGTTGTAGACGCCGCTGGTGATATCCGCACGGGCGGCGGCGAGCATAAAGTCTACGATGTCATTAACATACACAAAGTCCCGCTTTTGCTCGCCGGCGGTAAAGATGCGCGGCTGTTTGCCGGCCAGCATCTGCTGGGCAAGCTGCAGGATCATGCTGCTGGCCTTGAGCTTATGCGTCTCCCGCGGGCCATAGACGTTAAAAAAGCGCAGGCCGATGATGGCCTGTTTGGGGTTGCTGCGGCTCCACTGGCGCGCCAGATTCTCCAGCTGCACCTTGCTGAAGGCATACACATTGGCCGGCTTTTGCGGCTGATCCACACGATTGATGCCCGCCGCGATGCCGTACGTGGCCGCGGAGCTGGCATACACAATGCGCGTCTTTTTGGAGGTGAACGTGCCCAGGAGGTTGCGCCAGCCTTCGATGTTGTCGTGGCACTGGCGATACTGGTCGTGGTCGGTGGTATCCGTAATGGAGGCGAGGTGAAACACCACGTCCACCTTCACGTCGTCAAACCAGGGCGTCAGGTCCACGCGGGAGAGATCCGCCGTGATGAGATCGCCCTTAAAGCCTTCGAGATTCCTGAAGTCGCCGGAGCGGAAATCGTCGATAATCGTAATGTCGGCATCGGGCTCGCGCGCGGCCAGGGTGTGGGCCAGATTGGAGCCGATAAAGCCGGCGCCACCCGTAATCACGTAAGTTTTGGACATAGAGGAAGAGGGGAATGCTAGCGCAGGCGCGGCGCCAAGTCCAGCGCGCAGAGAGGGGCGTTACGGTAAGGGTCGCATTCTTGTTAATGTGTTATACAAAAAGGGGGCGCGGATGTGCACGTTGCGTGGTAACACAATTATATAATAGAATTCAGCCGATTGTTACAATAACGCAAAATCCTTCTTTACATTTGCTTCGTGATAATAGACGCTAGTGCATTATGAATATGCGGCCGATCCTCCTCGCCCTCGCCTTTCTCGTCACTGCGGTGTCGTTTGTGCATGCGGAGCCGGAGAGTTTTGGCTGGTACACCCGGCCGGTCGTCCGTGTTTATGCCGTGGATCGCGACTACTACGGCACGGAAACCTTCCGCGACGCTGAAACTGTGCACCTGTGGTTTGACAGCGGCAAGCTTCGGAAATCCGTTAAGGCGTTTGCCAGCTCGTCCGGCTGCTGTAGCAAATGCAGCAGCACGCCGTGCGCATGCGGCAAGGCTTGCCCCAGCCGCAACATCGTCAGCGCTCTCGGCGCCCCCTGCCTCTCCCGCAAGCTGGATCTCAACGGCGACTATCTGATGAAGGAGTCGATGAGCGACCCCTCCGGCATCGCCATCATCGAGCGCACTACCCTCCGCGGCCGCAAAGTCTACTTCATCGGCCGCTTCGGCCCCGGCATCTACCGCGCCACCTGCCTGGAAGCCACGCCCGAACGCGTCAACAAAGTGCTGCATGATTATCTGTACGACCGCTGATTTCCGCTCCCTCTAAGTGCGATTCTTCCAGCTGTTTGCAAGCAGCCCTCTGAAATAGTGCGCCTGGAGCAGGTGCGGGTTCGGTTGGTTCTCAAACAGGTACTGCTGCAGCAGGGTTGCGGGGAGGCTGTCGCCTTCGACGATGATAGCATCAAGCAGGTCCATTGTGCGCATCTTTTTGCGTCGCTTGTGATGTGCAAGCTTTTGTGCGGATGCCAGGATCTTGTGCAGGCGAGGCGTTACGGCCAATTGCGCCGGGAGCTTGCTGAACGAAGCCAGTCGGGAGGCCTCGCGCAGCTGATGAATGAAGCCCGGCAGATTGGGTATCAGCAGATCAAGCACGGCCCGCACCTCGCTTCCTTCCGGCTGCTCGCACATGCACAGGACCAGATGCTCCACGCCCAGGTAAGGGTGGCCGAGTGACCGCGCCAGCGTCTCCGCTGCTGCCATCAGCTTTGTTGCTTCAGGCGCGTGCATAGGGCGTGGACGTCGCGATGCTTTCTCCACGGCTTGCCTTCGCCCTAAAACCGCATCAGCCAGGGCACAATAGCGCTTTCCTGTGCTTTGGAGAGGCGATCCATTGCGGTGTCGGCGATCTCGACGAGCTGGCGCAGGGCGGCGATTTGCTGGTTGAACTCGCGGGCTTCGGGGCCTTCCAGGGATTTGGTGGTTTCGCCGCACTCGCGCAGCACTTTCACCACGGGCTCGATTTCGCGGCGCTTGCGTTCGCGGGCAATCATGCAAAACATGCGCCACACGTCTTTTTCCGCCTCAAAATACTCCTTACGCTCGCCCTTGCGAATGACGCCGCGGATGAGGCCCCAGCCTACCAGCTCGCGCAAATTGGCGTGCGCGTTGCCGCGGCTGATTTTCAGCTCCTCCATAATCTCGTCGGTCGTCAGCGCCTGCGGACTGACGAGGAGCAGCGCATGCACCTGCGCCATGGTGCGGCTGATGCCCCACATGCTGCCCATGGCGCCCCACTCCGTCACAAATTTGTCACGGGCGTTACGAAGCGCCTCCTGATTCTTGTCGTCATCAGGAGCGGGAAGGATAGCCAGCGCCTCTTTCATGCTTTTCAGTATTTCCCGGAAAAACAAGCATGTCAAATGCGCTTCGCGGGAAATTTTCATTCCGTCGCATGAGACGGTGTAGCGCCGCCCGCGCACTTACATGCTTTCGAATTCCTGCGGGTTCTGCACCTCGTCGGGCAGGCTCAGCGGAGGCGGCTCCGGCGCCTTCTTCAGCCGAATCACCACCGGTTTGGACGCGTCGGGGACGTGCCGGTTGCTGTCCATCTCCGAGTAGCTGACCAGCGTGGCGGCCGGGGCGCCATCGTAGCCGTCCTTCTCAATCAGGACGCGCAGGCGATCCCCGTACAGGCCGCTGAGGGTAAACTTGCCCTCTTTATCCGTTCTTACAAAGTGGGATGTGCTGGTTTGCTTATCGTTAAACACACCCGAGGTTAACGTAACAATGCCTGTCACCTCCGCATGGCTTAACGGCTTTCCCTCTTCGTCCACAACAACACCATAAAACACAATGTCATTATTGATACGGAACCCGGGTATATGCGGCAGGCCAAACAGCACAAAGCACACAATGGCGGCAAGCAGAGGCACGAGCGCGAGCAGTGCCCGCGCGACAGTTCCCACCATCTCGGATCGGATGCTGTGCGCTTCGTCGGAAGTCTTCGATTCAGGCTCGGTTTTCATGGAGAAGCCACCCGGCATTGTCAGCCTTTCCCCCGCCGCGCGTCAATACACTTCCTTCTTCATGGAGCGCCCCAGCAGATCGCGTACCGCGTCGGCCAGATTCTTGCCCTCGTAGAGGATGCGATACACCTCCGTGACGATCGGCTTGGCGTCGGCGGGAATCAGCTCGTTTTCGTAGGCGCTGCGCGTGGTGGGGACGCCCTCGGCCACGCCGCCCAGGCGGGCCAGCGCTTCGTTCAGCGTGTGGCCGGCGGCGAGCAGGCGGCCGACGCGGTGGTTGCGGCTTTGCTGGCTCATCCCCGTCAGGTGCAAATCGCCCACGCCGCTGAGGCCGGCAAACGTCTCCGCCCGGCCGCCGCTGTGCACGCCCAGGCGGGTCATCTCGGCCAGACATCGCGTAAAGAGGGCGGCCTGGCAGTTCTCGCCCAGGTCCAGCCCGGCGCAGGCGCCGCAGGCAATGGCGTACACGTTTTTAAGCGCGCCGCCCAGCTCCACGCCGGTGAGATCCGTGCTGCGGTAGGTGCGGAAGGAGGGCTGGTGCAGCAGGTCCTGAAACGCCTCGGCCAGCGCCTCATTCTCCGCCGCCACCACGCACGCGGCGGGCTGGCCGCGCTGGATTTCCGTCGCAAACGTGGGCCCGGAGAGAGCGCCGACGCGGGCCTCGCCCCACAGCTCCGTCACCAGCTCGCTTACGCGCTTGCCGGAGCGGATCTCCAGCCCTTTGCTGAGGCCGAGCACGGGCACGCCGGGCGGCGCCAGGCGACGGATCGTCTCGCGGATATGCTGGACGGGAAGGCCCAGCATAAGGAAATCCATAGGGCCGGCTGGGGAGGTGCAGGCTTCGGAGGGCGGCGGGCATTCGGAGCCCGGGGTCGGCAGAATCTGCTCCGCCACATCATTCCAGTCCCGCGCCGTGTGGTGCAGCAGAGAGACGGTGTGGCCGCGATCCGCGACAAGTTTTCCGACAGCGCGCCCCCACACGCCTGCGCCCAGTATGGAGATGTTCATGAGGGCCGCAGCGCTCCGGTCTCGTCGTCCGCGTCGTTTTCGTCGGCGGAGGCGCCGGCGCCCGGCCCGGTGGTGTCGGCCTTATCGCTTTTGCTTTTGTCGCCCAGCCGCTTCTCCGTGCCCGCGCGCAGGCGGGCGATATTGGAGCGATGACGCCATACGCCAAAAAACGCCGCCAGCGTGCAAAACACAAGCAGTGCCACATTGCCCGGGTACAAAAAGTAGCACGCCACCGGCAACGCCACGCTCGCCGCCATGCTGGCCACCGAGACGTATCGAGTTGCCGCAACCGAGCCCACCCACAGCAGAAGCACCACGCCAAGCCCGGCGGGTATCAGCGGCAGCAACACCCCCGCGGAGGTAGAGATGCCCTTACCCCCGCTAAAGCCCAGCCACGGCGTATAATTATGCCCCAGAATGGCGGCCAGCGCCCCCGCCACCTCCAGCCACTGCCCCGCGGAGAGGGCGTCCGGCGCGGTCCACGAGCGCGTAAGGCTAACCAGCGCCAGCACAGGCAGGCAGCCTTTGAGGAAATCCAGCAAAAAGACTGAAGCGCCCCACTTGCGCCCCATCACCCGCCATACGTTGGTGGCGCCAATATTGCCGCTGCCATGCTTACGAATATCCATCCCCTTCATCCACCCGGCCAGGTAGCCAAAGGGAATCGACCCGCACAAAAACAATAGCGGCACCAACACCGCAAAATACGGCGCGGCCTGGGACCAGTCGGCAGGCGGTTGCATAGGGGAAGGGGGGAGGGGGAGCTGTTGGGGAATCGAAAATCCAACCTCGCCAGTCAAACGAGACTTCGCAAGAAGAAAGTGCGTTGGGGAGGGGAGGGGGAATTTTTAGCCACGAAGCGCACGAAATTTCGGAGGGGACGAAAGGGGATAGGGGAGAGAGGAGGATTGAACCGCGAATGGGTAGTGGGATCGAGAAGGGGTTTAACTTGGAGGTTTTCCCATCCCCCTTAGCGGCTTCGTCCCCCTTCGCGTGAAATCTATCTGTAATTTCCGAATCTTGGGGACCAGAGAGTTTGTCCCGCTAAGGGGGACAAAGCCGCTAAGGGGGGATGGGGAGTTTTGGGATAAGGATCAAGAACCTTGTTCATCATCCTTTCCCGATTCGTGTCATTCGTGTGCTTCGTGGCTAAATAATCCCCCGTCCCCCCGCACGCTTTTCTTGACACATCCGCGTAACGGGATGACTCTACGCATTACCCATTTTCGTGATGATCACCAAACTTCTGCATACGCGCTATCGCGTGAATGATCTGGACAAAACCGCGCACTTTTACAAGGAAGTGCTTGGGCTGGAAGAACTTTCCCGCCACACGTCGCCCCGCGGCTCCACGCTCGCCTTCTTTAAAGCGCCTAAAAGCGACGAGCAGATTGAGATCTGCCACTACCCCAGGAGCGGCGAAGTTGTGGTGCAGCCGGATCTGACCCACCTGGCCTTTGAGGTGGAAAATCTGGAAGAGTTTGCAAAGCACGCGGAATCCAAGGGTTATCCCCTGAGCGACGGGCCCACCCGCACCAGCTCGGGCAGCCTCATCGCTTTTATCGACGCCCCGGAGGGTTACGAAATTGAACTTATCGAGCGGAAAAAGTAGCGGCCGTAAACTGCAAATTGCCCCGTCCGTGCTGGCGGCCAACTTTGCGAACCTGGAAGCAGACGTTCGCAAGGCCGAAGCCGCCGGTGTCGACTGCCTGCATGTCGACATTATGGACGGCCATTTTGTGCCCAACCTGAGCTTTGGCCCGGAAATCGTCGCCACGCTCAAGCGCATTACGCAACTGCCTCTGGATGTGCATCTTATGATCCAGCAGCCGGACCGTTACGCGCGCACTTTTATCGAGGCCGGCGCCGACACGCTGACGGTGCACCTGGAGGCCTACCACGACGTTAAACGCACGCTCGGCCTCATCCGCGATATGGGCTGCAAATGCGGCCTGGCCATCAACCCGCTCACGCTTTTCCAAAACGCCACCAGCCTGCTCAAGCGGGTGGACCTGCTGCTGTGCATGACGGTGAACCCCGGCTTTGGCGGCCAGCCCTTCATCATCGAAGTACTTGAGAAAGTGCGACTTGCACGCGCCTACGCCGAGCAGCACGGCCTCCCCTACGACATCCAGGTCGACGGCGGCCTCACCTCCGAAACGATCGGGCCCAGCGTCGCCGCCGGCGCCAACGTCATCGTCGCCGGCACTTCCGTCTTCGGCCAGAAGGACGTGACCGCCGCCGTGAAGCTGCTGCGCAACCGCGCCGCGGAAGTCAGCGCGGGGGGCTGAGGGAACCTGTGCTTCAGCCGATCTGGCGATGCGCTGCGAGGCAATCTGGCGCGCATGGATGGGGCGGGACATTGCCCGGCTCTTCGCTATCCCTTCGTGACAAAAAGGAAGGAAGCTGCGGAACGAAGCTGTCGAGAGCGCGTGCGTGCGAGCAGGCGTGCGTGCGTTTAGGAAACGCCGGGGCAGCGATGCGCAGGGACGTAAAGTCCCCTGGGTGAAGCCGACCGGACTGGACCGGCTTCACACCACCAGGCAAACCGTTGCGTGGCATGGCGACGCGGGCGTTTAGCTCCCCACAGTGGGAGGAGCCGCTTGTGACGCCGCGACGGCGATGCCGCGAAAGGGGTTACGTTATTTCTTGGGGGCGGAGACGTGCTTGTTGACCAGCTTGGTCATCTCGAACATCGTCACCTGGTCCTTGCCATCAAACACCGCCTTGAGCTTGGCGTCGGCGTTGATCATGCGCTTGTTGGCCTTGTCCTGCAGGCCGTGCTTCTTCACGTAGTCCCACACGGCAACGGTGAGGTCGGTGCGAGGAAGCGGCTTGGAGCCCACGATCGGGGCGAGGATCGCGTCCGGGGTGACCGGGGCGAGAAACGCCTTGTTAGTCGCACGGGCGGCCGGCTTGGCGGCGGGAGCGGCTTTGGCGGCGGGTTTGGCTGCTTCGGTCTTGGCGGTGGTTTTTTTCTTCGCTGTAGGCATGAGCCGATTTTCAGTAGCGCTTCTCTGGCAAATGGCAACTCAATTTTATTGGCGGTTGCGTTGACTCGTATCACAGCCGAGGATTCAGAGGTTAAGCCGCTCGTAATGCGAAAGAATCGCAATTTCATAACTATCTTTGAATCAGTTGGTTGCGTTTAGTTAAAGTGGTTAATGGTAGTGCGATGTTTACTCCGGTGCCCCCTTTTTTGACGGATGTATTTTTTTTCGCCACTCTGGCCAAAAAGCGCCCTTCGCGAAGGGCTTGCTGGCACAAACTGAGCGGTTGGGGGTCGCGAAAAGGGGGCGAAAATGACGTTGAAAAGTTCTAAAACTGTGGCTTGCACGGGGCTCATTCGGGAGAAAGGGGAGAGGGTGGAGCGCCGGTTCCGTCAATCGGCGCCGCTTGCGCCTCAATACGTTTGTATTTGCAAGGCAATATGTTATACAAGCGATCCCGCCTTTCGCCGGTTCTCCGCAAAATTCCGCTCGCCCGCACGCCCGTTCCCGGCTATGACCATCGGGGACGGACTACGCCCATGCAAAAGAAGCATCTTCTCCTTGCCTGCATATGGGGCTTTCTTGCGCTGTTTTTGTTTTATCCGCTTGCGTATGTCGTTCATGGCGCGTTTTTTATACCGCGCGGGGGTGGGTCGAAGGAGCTGATGTTTTCCACGCAGTATTTTAGGCTGCTGATGGAGAACGAGCTGTATCTGCGCGCGTTTGCCAACTCGTTTTTCATCGCCACGGCGGCCACGGTGCTTTGCCTGATCATCAGCGTGCCGCTGGCGCTGGCGTTTGCGCGTTACTCCTTCCCCGGCAAGCAGTTGCTGCAGGGGGCGATGCTTATCCCCATCATTCTGCCGCCTTTTGTGGGGGCGATCGGCATCAAGCACTTTTTTGCGCGGTACGGGTCGCTCAACCTCATCCTGATGCACTGGGGAGTCATTCCGTGGGATCAGCCGATCGACTTTTTTGGCAACAGCGGGTTGACGGGTGTCATCATCATGGAGGTGCTGCATCTGTTCCCGATCATGTTCCTGAGCCTGGCGGCCTCGCTGGCCAATATCGATCCCTCGCTGCGCGACGCGGCGGCCAACATGGGCGCAAAGCCGTTCTATCTCTTTCGCACCGTTACACTTCCGCTGGCGATGCCCGGCATTTTTGCGGGGGCCAGCATCGTGTTTGTCAGCGCGTTTACGGATCTGGGCACGCCGCTGATTTTTGATTTTCAGGCCACGGTGCCCACGCAAATATTCAACGCCTCTACGGAGGCGGGGGATAACCCGATTGGCAACGCGCTGGTGGTGACGACGCTTGTCGTTGTCAGCGTGCTGTTTATCGTGGGCAAGTACTTTGGCGACAGCGGCAGCTATGCGATGATGAGCCGCAGCGCCACGCACACCAGCGAGATTGCGCTCTCCCCCGCCGCCGGCTGGGGTGTTACCGTGGCGTCTTCCCTGCTGCTGATGGCGGCGCTGATGCCCCATATTGGCGTTATCGTCAACTCTTTTGCCGGGCACTGGGCGCTGACGGTGCTGCCGAGTGAGTGGAGCGCGAAGTACTACGCGCAGGTGTTTACGGACGACACGACGACGCGCATCATCCGCAACTCGCTCTACTACTCCATCGGCAGCGCGTTTCTGGATCTCGTTCTGGGCGTGGCCATTGCGCATTTGCTGGCGCGCGAGAACTTTGCGGGCAAGTGGGCGCTGGATGTGGTGGTGATGCTTCCCCTGGCGCTGCCGGGCCTGGTGCTGGCGTTTGGCTACCTGGTCAGCTTTACCTTCAGCAAGGAGAGCGGGCTGGCGTGGCTTAATCCGTACATCAATCCGCGGCAGGACCCCACGTTGCTGCTGATAGTGAGCTATGCGGTGCGGCGGCTGCCCTACATCGTGCGCGCGGCTTACGCGGGTTATCAGCAGACGAGCGTGACGCTGGAGGAGGCGTCGGCCAACCTGGGCGCCAGCCGGCTGTACACGTTGTGGAGGATTACGCTGCCGTTGATCGCGGCGAATCTGGTGGCGGGCACCATCCTCACCTTTTCCTTTGCGATGCTGGAAGTGAGTGATAGCCTGTTGTTGGCCATGGATGACAACTTCGCGCCCATCACCAAGGGTATCTACAACCTGATGGGCCGCCCCGCGCCGGACGCGCCCGTGCTGGCGAGTGCGCTGGGGGTGCTGGCGATGCTGCTCCTGGCCGGCAGTCTCTGGCTGGCCTCCCGACTGCTGGGCAAAACCTCCGGCCAACTCTTTCGCGCATGAAATTTCCCTGCTTCCGCTCTCTTATCCCCGGCGACTGTTGCCGCCCGGCTACCCGTATCCTCTCCGCACTGCTGCTGGGCGCCATTGCCTCCGCGGCGGTGCTGCCCGCAGGCGTGGCCCTGGCGGCGGAGCCGGCGTCAGGCGGGGGCGAGGGAGGGGAGGGCAAAGGCGCGGCCGCGGCCGATCCGTTCGACGATCCGCTGATTCAACAGGTGCAGCAGCGGCACGACAAGGGCGTGCAGGGCGACAAGGAGGCGGTGATCTCGCTGGTGAAAGACCTCGAGAAGTGGACGAAGGAGAAGCCGAACAATTACCTGCTGCTGGCCTACCTGGGCAGCGCCTACACCATGCGCAGCCGCGACGTTTTTCCCGGCCCCAGCAAGCTGGATTTTCTGAAGAACGGGGTGAAGACGATGGACGCGGCGGTGGCCGCGGCGCCCAGGGATGTGGCGGTGCGCTTTATACGCGGCGTTAATAATTACGAGCTGCCGGCGTTCTGCAATCGCCGCGACTCGGCACGCAGCGACTTCAAGATTTTGCTGACCCAGGTGGTGGGCGAGGGCGCGCCGAAGCTGAACACGCAAACCGTGCAGGCCATCCACTACTACGCGGGCCTGGCCTATTTGCAGACGAAGCAGAAGGATGACGCCAAGATCATCTGGCAAAAGGGCGTGGCGCTCGCCCCCAACAGCGCGCTGGCGGGCAAGATGCAGTCGCAGCTGGCGAAGCTGAAGAGCTAGCGGAGGGCGGTACGTACACCCATGCGCTTTTCGCAGAAACAACGCCGGCCGCCGCCGATCATCAACATCATTTCGTTGATCGACATTCTGTGCATCCTGCTCATCTTCTTCATCGTCACCACGGTGTTTCGCAAGCCGGAGCCGATGGTGAAGATCGACGTGCCGGATTCGTCGCAGGCCACCAACGTGCCGCCGGCAGAGGTGCCGCCCGTCACAATCTTTCTCGCCAAGGACGGCAAGATTTTTCTGGAGGCCGAGCCTGTAGACAGCAGCCGCCTGGCCGACGCGCTGCGCGCCCGCAAGGCGCAGGGCCCGCAGGTGCGCTTTGCGCTGCGCGCCGATAAGGACACGCCGTTCTGGGCCATCACCAAAGTCAATGATGCGGCCAGCCAGGCGGGCATCCGCAATCTGCCAACGTATATGGACCAGCCGAAGCCGTAGGCGAGGGAGAGGAGTCGACATTCCGCTTTCTGCGGTCCCCCTTGGCGAAACTTTCCGCCCCATGGCGATATGATCCGCCAAGGCTTTGTGGAGATGCAGATAATATCGCCAAGGACAGAAAGTTTCGCCAAGGGGGAGAGATTGCCCGAGAAGGCTTGTTGTCCGGCTGCCGGCTTTCCTGATGTGCCTAAGACCAATTCGCACAGTTGTTTGCTCTTTATGCGGGCCGCTTTTGGGCTATGGCCGCACTGAAACTCCGGTCGAGCATTATCCTCATGCACTCCCTCCGTTTCAGCGCACCCATAGCCCAAAATCAGCTCCGCATAAAGAGCAAATAACTGTGCGAATTGGTCTAACCCGCCCTACTCCAGGCGAATACGGCGGTCCACCACAAAGTAGAGCACATCCACCACCAGGTTGAACAGGATGAGGAAGGCGGCATACACGATAACCGTGCCGCCCACCATAAACACATCCAGGCTGGTAATGCTGGTGATAAAAAACGGGCCCATGCCGGGGATTTTAAAGATCGTCTCCACCACCATGCTGCCCGTAAGGATGGACGCCGCCAGCGGGCCGCAGTAGCTGATGACCGGGAGCACCGCCACCTTTAGCGCGTGCTGATACACAACCGCGACCTCGGGAAGCCCCTTGGCGCGCGCCGTGCGGATGTAGTCCTGCCCCAGTACCTCCAGAAAGCTTGCGCGCGTCAAACGGGCCACTGAGGCCGCGTACGGCACGGCCAGACATATCACCGGCAGCACCATCTGGTCCAGATCGCCCCAGCCGGCAACGGGGAGAAGGTTGGACATCAGCGCGCCCAGGATAAGGAGCGGCGCCAGCAAAAACGCCGGCAGGGAGATGCCGGCCATGGCAATCAGCATCGCACCGCGGTCCTGCCACCGGTTGTGATGCACGGCCGCGACGGCCCCCAGGCCCACGCCCATCGTTACCGCCAGGGCAAACGCCAGGGAGCCAAGCGTCATGCTGACCGGCAGCGTCTGGGCCAGGATCTCCGTAACGGGGCGGTCCTTGTACTGCTTTACACTCTCCCGCAAATCCCCCCTGCACACGGCGCTGATGTAGCGGACGTACTGCGACCAAAGGGGGCCATCCAGTTCGTACTTCATCTCCAGCTGCCGCACCACTTCCGGGTCCTGCGCGCGCTCCAGATCAAACGGACTGCCCGGCATCATCCGCACCAGCAGGAAGGTGAGGGAGATGACGATAAACATCACCGGTATGGCGATGAGAATACGTCGAGCAATAAAGGCAAGCATGGCGCGCCAGACTTATAGCGCGCCAGGTTGCCGGGTAAAAGGAAGAAAACGGCCGGTGATCTGGAATTCGGGATAGCGGATAGCCTAGCCAGGGGACAACCTCCCGCAATGAGGCGGCCCACCAACCAGCTGTCAGCCGCCAGATTGGCGCTGCCTATCTCCATGCGTCGGATCCGCAGTTTCTCACGCGCACCTGGCGGGATGTGACGGTGCTGCATACCAACCCGTATAGTACGGCCAGCACGCAGTTGCGCAATCAGTTTGCAATGCGGCAACCTGCATTGCAGCCTTTGCTGCGGCTCAAGTTGTCGGAGACGACGGGGGAGATATTGCTCTCCCTGTTGCGGACGTTTAGTCATTCGGGGCTTTCATATGCTCGGCGGTGGTACAATCTGGCGATCGATTTCGGGTGGATTCCGATGAATCTGCTGCCTCGCAGGCACTGGCCGAAGATTCGCAGCGCAGAGCGGCGGGCGATTACGTGCGAGGAGCACGGGAAGCTGCTGGAGTCAGTTCATGGCGAGGACGACTGGTACGACTATTTCCAGGCGCTGTGGTGGCTGGGCGCGGCCCAGACGGATCTGGCGAGGCTGACGGCTGAGCGTGTGAATCTGGCGGCCAACCAGATCCTGTTCAAGCGGACGAAGATAAGACATCGCGGCCGGGGCTGGACCTGCGCCGTTATGGGACCGAGTCTGCGGGCCATTATTGAAAAGCGTATGGCTGGAAAGCAATCGTATCTCTTTCCTGCTCTGGCAGTTCTGAAGAACAGCTATCGGAGCACACATCCAGCTCAGCGCGCCGCGCAACTACCCGCAGCCCATTACGCTGAGCGCCCGCTCCGGCCCCGGCACCACCGCCACCAACCTGCGCGTGGAATACCTGGCCGCCGACCAGCCCAACGGCACGTTGCGCCCCGGCCTCACCGTCACCCCCGGCGCGGCCGTGCTTGCCCTTGAGGAGAACACCACCGCCGGCCTCCCGCTCACCATCACCGCCGATAACACGGTGACCACCGCCGGCTCGCTGGTGCTGCGCATCTCAAGCGACAACACCGAGGCGACCGAGCCCGGCGCCCCCGCGCGCGAGTGGCAGAAGATCAACATCAGCTACCTCTTCTCCGACGCCATCCCCGCCCTGCGCTGGTCGACGCTCTCCAACACCGTCGGCGTGCATCCGGGCGAGGACGCGCCCCTGAACCTGACGCTGCGGAACATCGGCTTCATGCCCGCCACCCAGACGACCCTGCGCCTGCTCAACGCCGCCGACAACACCGCCGCGCCCGGCTGGGCTACGCTTAACGTCAACGACACGGTGGAGTCCATCCCCGTCGGCCAGGGTATCCCCGTCTCGCTCACCTTCGCCCCCGCTACCGGCATGGGCCAGGGCCAGCACCAGTTCCGCCTGCGCGCCACCAGCGATAACCTGCCGCCGCAGGACACGCTCATCACCGTCATCGTCAGCTCCAGCGGCACCGGCCACGCCCTGTTCCACGCCTCGGACATCTACACCGGTAGCACCAACGCTCAGGGGCAGGTCGTCCAGGGCCTTGCCGGCGCCGTCATCACCCTCAACAACATCCTCATCCCCAGCCAGCCGGCGGTGAAAGTCACCACCGACGAACTGGGCGAAGCCCTCTTCCAGGACCTGCCCGTCGGCAACTACCGCTACACCGCCCAGGCCCCCGGCCACATGTCGTCCGAAGGAACCATATGGATCCAGCCGGGCGCCACCACCACCAAGGAAGTCGGCCTGCAAAACCAGCTCGTCAGCGTCGAATGGGAAGTCGTGCCTACCACCATCCAGGACCGCTACGACGTCGTGCTCAACGCCACCTTCGAAACCAACGTCCCCGCCCCCGTCATCATCGCAGAGCCGTCCTTCACCAACCTGCCCGCCATGCAGGCCGGCGACGTCTACAACGGCCAGATCCGCTTCACCAACCACGGTCTCATCGAAGCTCAGGGGGTGAAATTCAACATGCCCTCCAGCGACGAATACATGCGCTTCGAGCTCCTGGCCACCGTCCCCGAAATCATCGGCCCCGGCGAAAGCATCACCCTGCCCTACCGCATCACCTGCACCAAAACCCTGCCCTTCTCCCCCGGCACGGCAGCCCGATACATCGCCGCCGGCGCCGGCGTCCTCACAGCCGGATCCATCGGCCTGGTCCTGCTGACGCTGTGCTTCACCTTCAGCACCCTGACTCTGCGCCTGCGCCGCCTCGGCCACACCACCATCAGCCTCGGCCTCATCCTCGGCTCCGCCGTTCTCGGAGCTTGGCGAATTCGCGACAAGCTTTCTGGAAAGCGGTATCCCGAGAAAAGGACGGCGGCCCGCCGACGAGTGTCGCCGGGGGCCGCCGTTGGTGGAGCTGTAAGCCGAATTTTGTCCGCGGCAGGAGGCTGACCGCCGCCTGGAGGGGCTGCGGCCAGTCGCATGGCGCTGGATAGCCATTCATCTCGCCTCCCCGATGGGGGGAGACGCCGCGCGCCCTGCCCGAAGGCGAGAGCGAGCTGGTGCGACCGATACCCGGGGCCGACGCGTGCTCTCCGCCGGGGCGGTAGGCGCGCGTGCTGGCAGGCGGCCGTGGGCCCCTGTTTGGTCTTGCACCGCGTGGGGTTTATCGTGCCCCGGGAGTTACCTCCACGGGCGGTGGGCTTTTACCCCGCCTTTTCACCCTTACCGCCACGGCCCGCTCCCTTGCGGGGGCGCTCCGACGGCGGCGGTTTGTTTTCTGTGACACTTTCCATCCGGCGCAGGTTACCCCGCACCGCTCCGCAAGCTTTTTGCGGCACGCTGCCTTGTGGTGTTCGGACTTTCCTCTCCGCGCCGGCCCGTCAATGCCGCGCGAAGCGGCTATCCGCTCCTTCGCTACCGTAGCAGGGCGGCGGGGCGATGGCAAGCGTAACGCATCCGAGGTGAGTGCAGATCTGTTCGACATCCCAACTCTATCCCCACTTATCGGCTTCGCCCCCCTTCGTGCGAAACTCTCCCCACCTGCTGTGCGCCCGTTTTTTCAGGGGGGATTTTTCGCACGAAGGGGGACAAAGCCGCTAAGTGGGGATAGAGGGGAATACGGAAAGGAGAGCTGGATTTTTGTTGCGATACAAACTTTGCCAACTCTGTCGCGCAGGCACTTCCGGCGGCCTGCACTTTAAGCATGACCTTGCGGCGGGGTAGTGCCATCGCGTAGGCTACAGGTATGTCCTCCACGGCCTCCACGAGCCTCAGCAGCCCCGCTTCTCCGGCCGCGGGCCGCACCGTGGTGGTAACGGGCGCTTCCGGTCGACTCGGTGCCGCGCTCGCTCAACATCTTGCGGCGCAGGGGCATGCGGTGGCCGTGCATTATCGCAGCGAGGGAAGCCGGGCGGCGGCGGAGGCGGTGGTGGAGCGGATCAACGCAATGTCCCCACCGGGCGGCAGGGCCCGCGCCTTCCAGGCCGATCTCTCCCGCGAAGCGGACGCCGAGCGCCTGATGCGCGAAGTGGCGGACTTGCTCGGTCCGCCCGATACCCTCATCAACAATGCAGGCGTGTATTGCGAAAAGCGCTTTCACGACCTCACCGCCGACGACTTCTGGGAGGGCCTGCACAGCACCGTCGGCGCCGCGTTCTTCGCCATCCGCGCCGCGCTGCCGCACCTGCGCGCTTCCGGCCGCGGGCGCATTGTCAGCGTGGGGGATTCCCTGTGCGATCAGCCGGGCTTTGCGGAGCCGGCGTTTAGCTATTACGTGGGCAAAACGGGCGTCTGGATGATGACCAAAACGCTCGCGCCCCTGGAGGCGCCGCACGGCGTCACCATCAACATCGTCTCGCCCGGCATGCTGGGGGACAGCCTGGGCCTGCAGCCGCTGCGCGAGATGCCGGCCGGCCGCTTCGCCACCCCCGCCGATATTGCCGCCGCCATTGACTTTTTCCTCTCCGCCGCCGCCGCGTACATGACGGGCAACAACCTCATCGTCGCCGGCGGCTTTAACGTGGCGCCGCTGCAAAAAAGCATCTTGGAGCAGGCCGGGTACGTGCGGGAGGCGGAGAGCGCTCCGACCTCCGCCGCTCGCCCCTCGGACGCGCAAGAGAGCCCGGCACCATGATGAAGTTCTTCTCCACGCTGCGCTTCCGCCTCCTCGTCTTCGCCGTCACCATCCTGTCTCTCGGCGGGCTGATCCTCGCCGCGTCGTGGTCCACCTGGCAAACGCTGCGCGCCATTAACCTGGTGCTGGACGACGGGCAGCTGAAAAGCTTTGGCATTGCGGAGCACTTTCGCGCGGAGCTTCAGGGCCTGGACAACGCCTTGCTGGAGTACGCCATCACCAAATCCCCGCAAAAGCTGGAGGAATTTCGCGAGACCAGCAGCCAGATGAATCGGTGGATTGACCAGCAAAAGGGCAACCTCACCACTTCGCCGGAGAGCGAAGTGCTGGAGCGCATCGACGAAGCGTTCGACCTGTACCTGCAGGAGGCGCGCCGCGTTTCGGAGCAGCCGTTCGAGCTTTCCCGCGGCAGCGACCGCGCGGCGCTGGGCAAAATCGAGGCGCGCTCCACGCAGCTGCTGAACCTGGGCTACGAACTGGCCCTGGCGCACAATTCCTCGCTTACGGAGCTGTTCAGCGCGTCGCGCAGCAGCATTGCGTCGCTACAGGTGTATAGCATTACCGGCATGCTGCTGCTGATGGGGGCCGTCTCGTGGCTGGGGCTTATTGTGTATCGCGATATGATTGCGCCGCTGCGCACCCGTCTGGTGCAGAGCGAGGCCATCATCTCCCGCCAGGAGAAACTGGCCAGCCTGGGCATGCTGGCCGCCGGCGTGGCGCATGAGATCCGTAACCCGCTCACGGCGATTAAAGGCCGCCTCTTTCGCCAGCAGCGCCGCGCCGCGCCGGGCAGCGCGGCGGAGGAGGACTTCCGCGTCATTGCGGGGGAAATCACTCGGCTGGAACAACTTGTGCGCAATGTGCTGGACTTTGCGCGGCCGGAGGAGCCAGCGCTGCGCCCCGTGGATGCCGCCGCGCTTTTGCTGGAAGTGCACGACCTGATGGAGCCCACGCTGGCCCGCAAAGAGGTATGGCTGCACGTGCAGGCGGAGCCCGGGCTGATACTGCGCGCCGATTCGCGGCAGATCAAACAGGTATTGCTCAACCTCATCCAAAACGCCGCGGACAGCATCACCGACGGCCCCGCGCGCGAGTACCCGCGCGAAGCCCGCGGCGGCGCCGAGGAAAAAGGCCTGGTTACGCTGCGCGCCATACCCACCCACCACACCCTGCGCGGCACCCGCACCCCCTGCGTGCTGCTGGAGGTGGAGGACAACGGCAGCGGCATGCCGCCGGAGGTGGAGAAGCGGCTGTTTGACCCGTTTTACACGACAAAAGACCAGGGCACCGGCCTGGGCCTCTCCATCGCCGCGCGCATTGTCGAGAAACACGGCGGCGCCCTGCAATACCGCACGCGGCCGGGCATCGGCACCACCTTTGGCGTCGCGCTGCCGCTGCACAGCGGGCCGGCGGAGCCCGAGGCGGGCGCCCGTACGGAGGCGGTATCACGCGGCGAAGCGGAAAAGTAACGCAACGTGCGATTGTTTATTGTCGAAAAGACTTTTGCGAGCTACGCTACCTCGCGTGAGTAAAATCCAAGAGTCACTCGAAAGGATCACGGCTACGGAAGATCGCACAGCCCGCCTGACGCTTCTGGCGGGGCTCATCTCCACGCTCATGAAGATCAAAGGCGTGAAGCTGGCGGTGACCGGCAACTTCGTCTACGAGCGCTATGTCGACGCCGAAGGCACGGAAAACGACCTGGAGATGGCCCCCTACTCCGGCAAACTCACCCCCCGGCTGCTGCAGGAGATTTTTGCCGAGCAACTGGGCGCCGAAGGCCAGCTGTGGGAGTGGGCGATCGCCGACATCCGCGTGCGCCTGGGCCACGACGTGCCGACCACGCACCGCGAGCAATTGCGCGAGTACAAGTCGGAGTTCGGCAGCTTTCGCATGCTGCCCATTGAGGACCTGATCGCGGAGCGAGTCGTCGCCTCCTTCTACCCCTTTGAGAGCGAGCGCGCCCGCGGCGAAGCCAAAACGCTGCTGATGTTTGCGCTGGCGGAAACCATCCCCGTGGACTGGGAACTGCTGCAGACGATTTGCGGCAGCGAAGGCTATCTCACCGGCGATCACCTGGGCACTCTTCGCGCCGAAGCCAAGGCGGAACTCGACGCCTACATTGCCGAGCAGGAAGCCGCCGCGGCCGCCGAGCCCGCCGAGGGCGAAGCCGCTGCCGACGAAGGAGATGCGACCGCCGCGCCAGCAACCTCGCTCACCGACTCCGCAGTCCCCGCCGCCCTTCCCAAGGCGATTCCGCACGAGGAAGTGAAGATCAATCGCGACGATAACGTCGGTAAACGCATGACTACCAAGCTTGCGAAGATCATGCCCGTGCCCAAGGTGAAGTAGCAGGGTGGCAGGATGAGTATTTCCCCCTATCCACTTCGCCCCGAAGGCACACCGGGGGCAGCCATCCCCCCAGGCGCCGCCGGCAGCGGCGATATCCTGCTCGAAGTCAACAACTTGTGCGTATACTTCCCTATCCTGGGCGGTATCTTCCGCCGCAGGGTGGGGGAAGTTCGCGCGGTGGATAACGTCAGCTTTACTGTCCAGCGCGGCAAAACCACCGGGCTGGTGGGGGAGAGCGGCAGTGGCAAGACGACCATCGGGCGCTCGATCATACGGCTGGTGCAGCCGACGTCCGGGACGATTCGGTTTAATGGCACACTGCTTAACTCGCTCAGCAACAGCCAGTTCCGGCCGTATCGCAAACAGATTCAGATTATTTTTCAGGATCCCTACAACTCGCTCAACCCGCGCATGCGCGTGGCCGAGATTGTGGGCGAGGCGCTGGACATCCATTTTGCCCGCATGAGCCGCGCCGACCGCACGCAACGCGTGGCGGATCTCCTTGTCAAAGTGGGACTTAAGGCCGACCACATGTGGCGCTACCCGCACGAGTTCAGCGGCGGCCAGCGGCAGCGCATCGGCATCGCCCGCGCCCTGGCTGTGGAGCCGCAGTTTATCATTTGCGATGAGCCGGTAAGCGCGCTGGACGTAAGTGTGCAGGCGCAGATCGTCAACCTGCTGCAGGACCTGCAGGAGGAGCTCGGCCTCACCTATCTCTTTATCGCGCACGACCTTGCGGTGGTGGAGCACATCAGCGACCACGTCCTCGTCATGTCCCAGGGCAAACTCGTCGAGTCCGCCTCGGCCGAGGAAATCTACGCCAACCCCAAGGACGACTACACGAAGAGGCTGCTGGCCGCCGTGCCGAGTCTGTAGGCTTTACTGCAGGCCCTGGATCTCACTCCGTTTCTTCATCACTACTTGCATAGGGATGTTGTCGAGCGGGTTATCGCGGTTGTCGCGGGGCTGGTTGGAGATAGTGTCGACAATGTCCATGCCTTTGATCACCCGGCCGAAGACGGTGTACTTGTTGTTAAGCTCCGGCGTGTTGTTAAGGCAGATGTAGAACTGGCTGCCGTTGGAGGCGCGGGTGGGGTTGACGGCATCGCGGCCGCGGGCCATGGCAACGGCGCCGCGCACGTGCTTGAGGCCGATCTCCGCCGGCACGGTGTAGCCGGGGCCGCCCAGGCCGTGGCGGGAGCGATCCGCCTGCTTGCTGTTGGGGTCGCCACCCTGAATGACAAAGTTGGGCACGGTGCGGTGGAAGGTGGTGCCGTTGTAGAAGCCCTCGGAGATCAGCTGCACAAAATTGGCCACAGTTTGCGGCGCTGCCAGCGGATCCAGCGCAATCACCACGTCGCCAAAGGGGGTGGTAATCACCGCCACGTCGTCGTTACCCACGCGGGCGCGACCGGGGAACTCCGGCCCGCGCGGCAGGGAGGGCGGCGGCACGGCGCTGCGGTTTTGCACCTGGGGCCGGGGCGCGGCGCCGTCGCCGCTCTGGGCGTAGGCATCGCCGCCCGCAATGCTTTCGCGGTAGGACTCGTCGCGCGAGGGCGGAGGCGGCGGCGCGTTGCGGCTGCGATCGCCGGACGGCGGCTCGGTCGCCTCGTAGTGCGGCATATTGCTCGCGCCATCGCCGTAGGCGCGGTTATTGCCCTCGCCACGGGCAAGGGGCTGGCGCTGAGCGCTTTGCGCGTATGAGGGGGGTGTGTAACCGGGGGGCGGCGGCTGCTGCGACTCGTTGCGACGCACAAACATGGAGGGATTGGCTTTGCTCAGCCCCTCTCGCGGCATATTCGGCATAGTGCGCTGCTGAATGGCGGGCGAGGTGTAATCAAACTCCGGCTCCCGCGGCGTGCCGGCGGTTGTGGCGGGCGCCGAGGATGGCGAGTTGCCCGTGGCGCGCGCCGTTACGGCGCCGCGCGTGGGGATGGACGACGAGCGGCCACGGCTGGTGCTTCCGGCGGAAGCCAGGCTGGGCGCTTCGGTATCCACAATGGGCGTGGCGCGCTTCACCTCTTCCTTCCTGGGCTTTGCGGTGGGGATTTGCGGCGCGCCGTCCGAAGGCGGGGCGGAGGGCCCGGAGGCCAGGCGCGAGTTGGACGAGGCGGTGGACCCGCGGGCGCGCGGCTTGCCGGCGGGCTCGGGCGCCGCGTCCGCCGCTGTGGCGGTAACGTAGGGAGAGTTGGAGGCGGACCCGCCGCCCATATGGCCGGGGTTGGTCGGCAACTCGCCATCCACGGAGGCGGAGGAGCCGCCGCCGCCCATACCCAGGCAGCCCGTCAGTGCCACGCACAGCCACGCCGCCAGGGCCAGCCGCAGTGCGGCACGCGCCATCCGGTCACCGCCCGCAAATGCGGCGGCAAGGGCGAGAGCTGTGGAGCGTGTGGCGGCGGG
Source organism: Verrucomicrobia bacterium LW23 (assembly GCA_003054695.1). Classification (GTDB taxonomy): domain Bacteria; phylum Verrucomicrobiota; class Verrucomicrobiia; order Methylacidiphilales; family UBA1321; genus LW23. The sequence goes on along the minus strand of QAZA01000045.1, from coordinate 153,378 downwards.
GCGATTCATGGGGCGGCGGCACCCTCCGCGCGCTGTTGTGCGCCCGGAGAGGCGATGGGAGTGTGATAGAGGGGAGATTCCGCGGGCCGTATGGTGTTATAGGGGCCGCAGATAAAAAAAGAAGCGAAAAGGTTAACCCGGATAGTTGAATATGCAGGTGTTGGCAACCTAGATAAGCAACGGTGTTAATGGTGGTGATACGATTGCGAGAGTATGGCCAGTGGAGGCCGTCAGTGTCGCCTCCGCCCCAAAGTGGCGGTTGACGTAGCCCAGGCACAGCAGGCCGCCGGCCGCGGGCGAGTGCACAGCGCCGGTAATGCGCCCCACGTCGCGATCACCCACCGCCAGGGCGGCGCCGCGCAGCGCTGCGACGTCGTCCGTGCCGGCACCCGCCGGGGATGCGGTCACCTTCAGCACGCACAGGCGCTTGTTGACCTGGCCTACGCTTTTGAGGCGCGCAATAATCTCCTGGCCCACGTAGCAGCCTTTGGTGTAGCTGATGGCGCGCTCCTCGGGCATCAGCGCCTCCGGCGGCAGGTTGGAGTCGTCCATGTCCACGCCCCAGCGTGCCAGGCCGTGCTCCGTGCGGATCAGCTCTATCATCTCGTCCGCCACCTGCGCGGCGGCGGCGGAGCCTGTGAGCGGGCCGGAGCCGGGCGGCACCCACAGGTCCCACCCCGCCAGGCCGTAGCGGGGGTTGCGGATGGCGACGGGCAGGTTGGCGGCAACGGGGCCGGGGCCGGCGCTGTCGAGATCGTCGGCGGGGCCGTTGGGATCCCACTCCTGGGCGGCCGCGGCGGCTTCGTCGGCGGCGCGGGCGGCGGCCATCGCCTTGTCATCCACAATGGCGGAGGGGAGGCGCTCCGGCGTGCCGCCCAGGTCGGGGGAGCGGTCGCTCATCTTCGCCACCATGATGTCGCGGGCTTGCGCGTCGGCCCACGTAAGGGGCTCATGCGACGCGGCTTCCGCGCGGTCGGCCTCCCTGGGGCCGGGGGGCTCGGGCAGCGGCGGGGCGTCCGCGCCAAAGACGTGGGTGAGCGTCCAGGAGTCCGTCAGATCCTCCCAAACGGCATCGTCGGCAATCAGGTATCTCTCCAGGCGGGCGGAGAGGCTGTCGCGCAGGGAGATGTCGGCGTCCACATACAAGGCGTCCGCGGCGGCGCCGATAAAGATATCGCCCACCATGCGCCCTTTGGCGGAGGTAACCGCCGCGTAGATGGCGGTGCCGACGGCAAGCCTGGCGACGTCGTTGGTCACCTGCCCGTTAAGGTAGCGCACGCGGTCCGGCCCGCCCAGACGCCACAGCGCGCGTGGGCTGCGCACCGTACCGGCGCGCCCCTCTCGAACAAGCTGGTGGTAGTGGGTCAGATCCATGGAAGTGGAGCGTGGGGATGGATGAACGCCAGTCATCGACCGGCGGGCTGTTATGGGTGAAACTTGGGCAATATAAAAGGCTGAAACTGCATGCGTTTCAACTACTTTTTATCGTTTCGACAATAAAAATGCATACGCCCGTATGTGAGAGGGGAAACGGTGTTATAGCCGCGATTGTCGCAAACAACACCAAATAAATGCGCGGAGTTTTTAACCGCGAATGCCGTGAATCCGGGGGCTGGGGGGAGGGGGAATGTTTAAGCACGAATGACACGAATACTGCGGAGGGTAGGAATGGGAAGAGGAAAGGTGTCCTCCGAAAATCTCCGATTTATCCCCACTTGGCGGCTTTGTCCCCCTTCGTGCGAAACTCTCTCTCTCTCTCAGATTCGGAAGGGGGATTTTTTCGCGCTAAGGGGGACAAAGCCGCTAAGTGGGGATAGAGGGGGGAGCAGACTGGATGAGAATAAGGTCATTTCCAACCTGTTCACGACGTCGCGCAATACTCAGGGGAAGCGTGGGGGCTGCACTTCATTTCCCTCCCCCCTTTGCGTCCTTTGCGCCCTTGACAGCCTTTGAGCGAAAGCCGCCCATCCACGCCGCACCTGATACGGCACACGCGCACGCTCCCCCCCACTACGAAACGCTTCCCCGTTCCGGGCTTGCGCATTTGTGCGGGGCGCTTAAGGTGGGGATTGATTCGCCCTGGCATTGCGCATGGGGCGCGGGGCCACGGCTATGCTATCTATTGATGTCCGCAATCTCACCAAGATTTACCGCACCTATGTCAAGGAGCCGGGCTTTCTCGGGGCGCTCAAGGGGCTGGGATCGCGCACGTACAAGGAGACGGCCGCGGCGCGGGATGTGACGTTTAGCGTGGAGGAGGGTGAACTGGTCGGCTTTCTCGGCCCCAACGGCGCGGGCAAGACGACGACGCTCAAGATGCTCAGCGGCCTGCTTCACCCCAGCCGCGGCGAGGCGAAAGTGCTGGGCTACACGCCGTGGGAGCGCCACAACGACTTCAAACGGCAGTTTGCCCTGGTGCTGGGGCAGAAAAATCAACTGTGGTGGGACTTGCCCGCCGCCGAGTCGCTGGAGCTTAACCGCGTGATCTACGGCCTGGACCGCAAGCAGGGCGAGAAGGTGCGCGACGAACTGACCGAGATGCTGGACGTGCGCGACAAGCTGCACATTATGGTGCGCGAGCTCTCCCTGGGCGAGCGCATGAAATTCGAGCTTATCGCCGCCCTGCAGCACGGCCCGCGCGTGCTGTTTCTGGACGAACCGACCATCGGCCTGGACGTTGTCTCGCAAAAGAAAGTGCGCGAATTTCTGGCGGTGTACTCGTGCCGGCGCAAAATCACCACGCTGCTGACGAGCCACTACATGCAGGACATCGAGCAGCTGTGCGAGCGCGTGATTATTATTGATGAGGGGACCGTGCGCTTCGACGGCCCCCTGCGCGAGATTACCGAGAAGTTCTCCTCCCACAAAATCGTCACCGTCAAACGCAGCAAAGGCCTGCGCCAGGATTACGACTACACACCGCTGGGCGAGGTAGTGGAGCGCAGCCTGGAAGCCGTGAAGCTGAAGGTGCTGCGCCCGCAGGTGGTGCACGTGTGCCGCGAAGTGCTGGAAACGCTGGACGCCGACGACCTGGACATCGAGGAAGTGCCGATCGAAGATATTATCCGCGAAGTGTTTAGCGGCGGCAAGATGACCCCGGCAACCCCGCCCGCCGAAAGCGCGGTTTAAGTACGGATGTCTACAGTGCGGATGAAGTCAAAGTGGGGGCAGACATCCTTTCCCCCCTTAGCGTGATAAAATCTGCCTCTCTCTGCTTCTGCGCATCCGCTCGATTAAGGAGACAGGGGCAGCAGATATATTATCACGCTAAGGGGAACAAAGCCGCTAAGGGGGAAGGGGAGACTTCAGACCGAGTATCGAGTCCTTCCCCCTTTTCGTCCCCTCCCCATTTCGTGTGCTTCGTGTATTTCGTGGTTAAATCATTCCCCTTGTCTCCCTGTCCCCCGTCTTCGCGCTTTACGTGGCGTTGGCGGGCTGGCAGAGATGGTGGTGCCACGGGAAATCCCCCCGGCGGCGCCCTATGACATTCCCTCTCTTTGACGCGCGCTGGCTGGCGGAGGTGGGGATTATTGCCGCGTGCTTTTACCTGGGCTGGCAGCTGATTCGCGGCACGCCCGGCGCGCGGGTGCTGGCCGGGCTGGTCATCGTGATGGTGACCATCACCCTGGTCGCCACACTGCTGAAGCTGGAGGTGGTGACCGACATGCTGCGCTCGGGCACGGCGTTTTTTCTGGTGGCCCTGGTTGTCCTGTTTCAGCCGGAGCTGCGCCGCTTTCTCGCCAACCTGGGCAGCCGGCACGTGCTGGGTATGTCGCAGCAGCGCTCGCAGGTGATCGAGGAGGTGGTGGGGGCGATCGAGGCGCTGCAATCCCAGCGGTACGGCGCGCTGATCGCCTTTGAGCGCGACGACGTGTACCAGCCGGCGCGCGAGACGGGGACGGAGCTGCAAGCCGTTGTGACGCAGGATCTTCTCACAACCATCTTTTTTCCCCGCACCCCGCTGCACGATGGCGGCGTGGTGATCGTCAACGACATGATCGTCACCGCCGCCGCCGTCTTCCCCGTAACGCAGCGCGAGAACATTGAGCGCACCCTTGGCCTGCGCCACCGCGCCGCCATGGGCCTTTGCGACGAGACCGATGCGGTTGTGGTTGTCTTGAGCGAGGAAACCGGTATGATCGCCCTTGCACACGGCGAGCACCTGGAACGCGCGCTTACCCTCGACCAGTTGCGCGCCCGCCTGACAGCGCTGCTCATTCAGGGCGAGCGCAGTGGCTGATCCACAACCCGCGTGCGCCGCGGAGGCCCCCATGTACAAGCTTTTGATCCACAACTGGCGTGCCAAGGTCATTTGCGTGATTTTGGCGCTGATGTGGTGGCTTGTGTGGAAGGAACTTGTGCACGCAGGATTTATCGACCAACTCATCACTGGCACCGTCCCCCGTTCCTGATTTTTTTCCCCGGCCCCTTTGCATGCTATGAGCTCCACGCCCTCCGCCTACCAGCCCCGCCTCTTCGGCACCGATGGCATCCGCGGCCTGGCTAACGCCTACCCGGTTACGCCCGAAATGGCGCTGAAGCTGGGGCAGGCCATGGTGCGGGAGTTTCGTCTGCAGCCCGAGGGTCCGCCCGTGCTTATCGCCAGGGACACGCGGCGCAGCGGCAGCATGCTGGAGCACGCCGTGGCGGCCGGCATCTGCAGCATGGGCTGTAACGCGCTGCTGGCCGGCGTGTTGCCCACCCCGGCCGTGGCCTACTTTCTGCGACGCCTGCCCGCCGCCGCGGGCGTGGTTATCAGCGCATCGCACAACCCGTATGGCGACAACGGGTTAAAGCTGTTTCAGGGCAGCGGCTACAAGTGCGACGACGCTACAGAGGACCGCATTACCGCCTTTATGCTGGGGCCGGACCTTCGCGAAGGCCGCCCCGTCGGTGCCGGCGTGGGCAATGTGGCCCGGATGGAGTACGCCGAAAGCCGGTACGCCGACAGCATCAGCAATGACTGGAAGGCGCTGGACCTGACCGGGATGCGCATTGCCGTGGACGCCGCGAACGGCGCCGCCTGCCGCACCACCCCCCTTGTATTGCAGGACCTGGGCGCAGAGGTATTGCCCATCCATATCGAGCCGGACGGTACCAACATCAACGAGGGCTGCGGCAGCACGCATCCGTCGACAATCGAGAGCTTTGTGCGCGAATGCAGCGCCATGGTCGGTGTCTCGCACGACGGTGATGCCGACCGCGTAACCGTTTGCGACGAAACAGGTTGCGCCCTGGACGGCGACGAGCTGCTTGCCATCCTGGCCACCGACGCGCTGCAGCAGGGCAGGCTGACCAACAATACCGTCGTCGCCACCGTGATGAGCAATCTGGGCCTGGACGAAGCGATTAACGCGCTGGGCGGCAAAGTGTTACGCACGGCGGTGGGCGATCGCTATGTGCTGGAGGCCATGCTGGCCCAGCACCTTAACCTCGGCGGCGAGCAAAGCGGCCACATCATCCTGCACGACCACAACACCACGGGCGACGGCCTCGTTACCGTACTGGCCCTGCTCGACATCATGCGCCGCACCGGCAAGCGCCTCAGCGAGTTGCGCACGCGCCTCCGCAAGTATCCGCAGCTGCTCGTCAACATGCCGGTACGCATGCGCGTGCCGATCGAAAGCCTTGACGAAGTCTCCGCCGCCCTGCGCAGCGTGGAGACAGACATGGCCGGCCGCGGCCGCGTCTTCCTGCGCTACAGCGGCACGGAGCCCAAGATCCGCCTCCTGCTGGAAGCCAAAGAAGGCGCCCTGCTCGAGACGTTCGCCTCCCGCATCCTCGATCCGCTGAAGCGCAGCATTGGGGTGTAGACTCAGGATGTTCCTCATCCCCTCCATCTGCCCTTAGCGGCTTTGTCTCCCTTAGCGTGATAAAATCTGCCTCTGCTGGAAAGGGAAGCAGCCTCCGTTGCCCAGAGTCAGAAACAAACTTGCAGAGATCCATCCAACCTGTTCCCCCTTTATCCCCTACTTAGAGGCTTATATCCCCCTTAGAGCGAGATATTCCCCTCCGTAAAGCAGTACGGCTTCACAGAGATGTCTCGCTCTAAGGGGGATGTAAGCCTCTAAGCAGGGGATAAAGGGGGATCGGAATGGAAGGTAGAATATCCTGAAGCATCCCGCCCCTTGGCGAAACTTTCCGTCCTTGGCGATATTATCTGCCCTGGATCTGCTGATCGTCAGATAGTATCGCCAAGTGGCATGCCGCCGCCTTACTCGCCGGTCTGGCTGGCGCGGTTGAGGGCGCTGATGACGGCGCGGATGCTGGCCAGCTCGATGTTCGTGTCGATGGCGGCGCCGAACCAGGAGCGGTCGCTGCGGCCTTTGGCTTTCACGCGCTCGTCGCGCAACTCGATGTACGCCACGGCTTTGGCTTCGGCGCCGCGTCCCATGGAGTGCTCGCGGAAATCCAGGATCTCGAACGGCCCGATGCCGTCCTTCAGCAGCGCCTCCACCAGGGCGTTGATGGGGCCGTTGCCGCAGCCTTGCAGGCGCACGTCCTTGCCGTGGTTCTCCAGCAGTACCTCGCAGCATACCTTGTTGGCCAGCACGGGGGCCGGGCCGCCGCTTCCGCCGGCTTCGTCGACGGACGCCGAGGCGGACGGATTGTCCAGCGTCCAGGTGCGGAACATCTTCAGCTTCAGCGGCTTGTCGCGCTCTAGGTACTCGGCGGCAAAGGCCTTGTAGATGTCTTCGGGATCCAGCTCGGCGCCGCGCTGGTCGGCAATCTGGTTAATCAGGCGGCCCAGCTCCTTGTGCATCAGTTTGGGCAGCTGGAAGCCGAACTCGTTCTCCATAACATACGCAACGCCGCCTTTGCCGCTCTGGCTGTTAATCCGGATAATGGCGCGGTAGCTGCGGCCCATGTCGCGCGGGTCAATCGGCAGGTAGGGCACCTCCCACAGGTCGTGCTTCTCCCTCTGCGACTGATACTTCAGCCCCTTGTTGATTGCATCTTGGTGCGAGCCGCTGAAGGCGGTGAAGACGAGGTCGCCGCTGTACGGGTGGCGCTCGTGGATGTCCATGCGCGTGCAACGCTCGTACACCTCGCGCACGGCGTTCAGGTTGGAGAAATCCAGGCCGGGGTCGACGCCCTGGCAGTACATGTTCAGCGCCACAATCACGATATCGACGTTGCCGGTGCGCTCGCCGTTGCCAAACAGCGTGCCTTCCACGCGGTCGGCGCCGGCCATCAGGGCCAGCTCGGTGGCGGCCACGCCGGTGCCGCGGTCGTTATGCGTGTGCAGGGAGATCCACGCGCGGTCGCGGTGCTTCATATGCGTGCAGAACCACTCGATCTGGTCCGCGTGCACGTTGGGCGTGGCAATCTCCACCGTTACCGGCAGGTTCAGGATCATCTTCTTCTCGGCCGTCGGGCCCCACGCCTCCATCACGGCCTCACACACTTGCAGGGAGAAGTCGACTTCCGTCAGCGAGAAGCTCTCCGGCGAGTACTGGAAGGTGATGTCGGTGGTGGAGCCGGAGGCGACCAGTTCCTCGGTCAGGCGCTTGACCAGTCTGGTGCCGGAGACGGCCAGATCGATAACGCCCTGTTTATCCAGGTTAAAGACGATTTTGCGCTGGGCGGGGCTGGTGCTGTTATACAGGTGCACAATGGCGCGCTTCACGCCCTCCAGACTCTCAAACGTCCGGCGGATCAGGTCCTCGCGCGATTGCACCAGCACCTGCACCGTCACGTCGTCCGGGATGAGATTGTCCGCCACCAGGCGGCGCATAAAATCAAACTCGATTTGCGAGGCGGACGGAAAGCCGACTTCAATCTGCTTGAAGCCGACCTGAACCAGCAGCTTAAAGAACTCGACCTTTTCCTCCACGCTCATGGGCGTGGCCAGGGCCTGATTGCCGTCGCGCAGATCGACGCTGCACCAGATGGGCGCCTTATCGATGGTGCGCGAGGGCCACTGGCGGTTAGGCAAGTCTATCTGCGGGAAGGGCTTATACTTCGTGATGGGGTGTCGTTGCATGTCGGGCGGGGTGTCGGTGCGACAGGGATACTATCGCAGGAAAACGAAAACGGGAAGGACGGGAATTTGCGGCGATCATCCGGAAGAAAACAGTTCCTCCAGAAGGAAAGGAGCGCCTTTTCGAACCCGCTGAAACCCGGACACCCAACGTAGCCTGACCACCGCGCAAGACTACCTGAGCTGTCCCGGGCCGAAAAGGCAGGGAAGCACGGTAAGTCGAAGTAGCTGATGGCGTGCGGGTAAGGACATGACAGAACACGGCCGGCGCGGAAAGCTTATACCGGGGTGAGAAAAGAAAGGTAGGGAATCGGGCGGGGGATGTCAAGCGTGGATGCACGGTCAGTGGGCGATGCGGGGTTGCCGAGGCTGTCGACTCTGCCCAGGTTTAAGCCTCTTCCCTCTATCCAGCTGTAAACAATAAGCGCAAGTTATTGGTGTGACAGATGATACAGCAATACATCAAACACTTAAGCGCCTTGGACAATATCCTGCACGCTATCGCATTGACTTGTCGCCCATGTATCGCCAGACTTTACCACGCGTAACTCGGCGCATTGGTTTGCGTCGTCGTGCCGCAGCGCCTCGCACCCATCCCTCCCTCCACTGGCTTACCTCTCATGAAGAACATGATCATCCTGGCCGCGGGGCTGGGTCTGTTTGTCCTTTTCGCCATTGGCGGGCTGGCCATTTATGTCAGCGGCAACAAAGGCCTCGGCAAAGGCATAGCGGCCTCCATGATGGAGAAAAAGCCCGGGCCGAAGGACAAGACGTACGGCTACACCAAGCGGGAGCTGGAGACGATTGGCGACTGGGACTCGACGTACATGAAGAAGGACGACTTCAAGACAGTGCTTGAAGAGAACTACTACGACGACAAGACCTTCCGCTGCGAGTTTATGCACACCGAGTACGAGCCCCTGAGGGGCACGCGCGGCCAGTTGACGGTAAAGCTGAAGATTCTGGCCCGCGGCGACTGGTACTGCACCAACGACCGTATCATCCTCAAGATGAAGTCGATACCCGTGCTGCACGTCTACAGCGTCACGCTCGACGCCCCCGACGTGGCCAACCAGGTGGGCACCGGCGTGATTGAGCAGGAGCGCGAGCGCATCGAGGTCGAAATCCAGCGCCACGTTATCTCCAAAAAGGAGTGGCTGATGGGGCAAACCTGGTACATGGACATTATGTCCAGCGACGGCACCAAGGTAACGTGCCGCGACCGCACGGGCAAAATGCTCTCGCGCGTTAAAAAGATAAAGCCAAAGGCCTCTGCCACGGAGACGAAGGCGGCGGCGAACTAAGGGTGCGCCGGCCGGGGCCGCCCGGCTACTTCATGTCCTCCAGGCACACCACCAGGTAGCTTTTGTGCTGGCCCCAGATGACGGGGATGACGAAGGAGCTGAGGTTGCTGGGCAGGTAGAGGCCGGAGGACATCTTGTCGCCGGTGATGACGATGGGCACGCTGATCATGAACATGCCGCCAAACTCCTTGCGGGCGTTGCCGCTGATGGTGTTGGTCACCTCGCCCACCATATCGCGCAGGCTGTTCTCCTCCATAAACGGCAGGGGCACGCCCATGGCGATGATGAGCTCGCTAAGCATGTCCGAGCTGGCGGTGTAATATATCGTACCACGTTGCCGGCCCGAGATGCCGATGACACCCGTGTAGTCGAGCAGAAACGTCTCGTCGCCCTTGAGGAAAGGCGGGTCGACGATGGCGGGGCGCTTGGTCGTGCGCTCAAAATAGCGCGTCGTACCCTCGATGAAGACTTGCAGCTCGGCTTCAGTCATGAATCGTCTTTTTGTAAATCGTGTTGCAGCACAGCTTTGGAGATGAGACGCGGCGCCGCCTGGTTATTCCTCGCCAATTTCCAGAATGTCGGCAAAGGCTTCGTCCAGTTCTTCGGCAGTAAAGGGTTTGCAGACAAAACCGCGGGCACCCAGCTTGACGGCTTCCACCGCCGTGGCGGCGTCGGCCAGCGCGGAGATGACCAGGATGCGGGCTTTGGGGTTGATCGCAATAATGCTGCGCACCGCCTGCAGGCCGTCCATCTCGGGCATCGTAATGTCCATGGTCACCAGGTCCGGCTTTTTATCCCGATACACGTCCAGAGCCATCTGGCCGTTGGACGCCTCGTAAATTTCCGTAATGTTGTGCGTGCGAAACTGCCGCTCGATAATGCGGCGCACAATGCTGGAGTCGTCGACGATAAGCAACCTCATGAGATCCTTGAATGTATGGAATGGCAGGAATGATTGATCGACAATGCAGAGCGAAGTCAGATCAGGGGGCAGGAGTGGTAGGGATTTGGAAAGCTTAGTCCTTGCCCAGACGGATGTTGTGGAGGACGGCGTTGCTGATGCATTTGATCGGCATCAAGCGCTCCCGGTTTAGCACCGTCCTGTGCGAAAACAGCAGAGAGGTTCCGCACGGCATAGTCCACAGGAGATAACGGGGGGGCCGGCCCGGCGCGTTCGCGGCTGTGCGCCACATCCGGCACCGGCACCAACGAGCGAAACTAAAAAGAGGGGGCTGGGGCGGCAACCTGTGGGGATCGCCGCCCTCATGCTGCGCGGAGGGCCGCGCGCGGGCCGCGCGGCTAAATGGGCAGCGCTACGCTAAACGCCGTGTAGCGGCCGGGCTCGGTGCCCACCACAATTTCGCCGCCGCGGTCGCGGATGGAGCTTCGCACCACGTCCAGGCCCACACCGCGGCCGGCATCCACCGTCACTGTGTCGGAGGTGGAGACGCCGGGCGTGAAGATCAGGTCGGCAAGAGTTTCCTCGTCCATGCCGGCCACTCTGCGCACATCGCCGATGGTGCGGCCGGCTTTTTCGCGCAGCTTCTCCAGGTCCAGCCCGCGGCCGTCGTCGTAGATCATGAAGGAGATCTGATCGGGCTCGGAGGCCTCGTTAAACAGCAGCGTAATGGTGCCGATATCCGGCTTGCCGATGGCGGCGCGCTCTTCGGGGGCCTCGATGCCGTGCACCAGGGCGTTGCGGCCCACCTGCAGCAGCACCTTGCGCAGCAGCTGCTGGTCGTCGGCCTTCAGCAGCGGCAGCTGGCTGTTGACGATCTCGAACTTGGCCTTCTTGCCCAGGCGTTCGCACAGCTCGCTCAGCATGCTGTTCATGTAGCTGTACATCAGCGAGTCGGCGTCCTGCGGCGCGGCGGAGTTGGCGCCGGAGGGCGTGGCGGTGCGGAACGACTGGCTCAGATCGCCAAAGCGGGCCAGCAGCGCGCGCACTTCCTCCACGTTCTTCAGCATCTCCTTGAGATCCACCGTGATGCCGAGGAACTCGCTGCCCAGGATTTCCGACTTGCGCTGCAGGGCGGAGATCTTCGCCTCACAGGCGTGGGCGCTGTTGCTGAAGAGGTAAATCTTCATCAGGTTGGCGTTGCCCTTAATGCTGTGCATCAGCCGGTAAATACGGCCCAGCTGGTCGCGATAGCGGTTCTGCCGGGCAGCGTCGGAGGTGTGGTCATCGGCCTCTTCCTTAAGGATGCCGAGCACCTGCTTGAGGTCGCGCTCGGTCGTATCCATAAACTCGCGCAGCAGGCGGGGCTCGATGTGCAGGATGCCAAAGAGCATCTCGAACTGGGAGGCGCTCTTCTTGTTGCTCTCCTGCAGCTCCCGCGCCAGCGTCACGCGGGCGGTCACGTCGTTAACGGTTACCAGCACCTGGTTGGGCTCGTTATTGGCCAACACTCGGGCAAAGCGGATCTCGAAGTACTTGCTCTTGAGGACACCGGTGCCGGTGTCGAAGCTCACCTCAACCTCCTTTAGCGGGTTGATCTTGGTGATCAGCTTATCGGGCACGGACTTGTCGAACAGCAGCGCAAAGTAGTCCTTGGCCGTGGAGAAAGTCTTGGGCGGCAGGATCTTGGAGAGAACGTCGGGGAACCGCGCGCCGCCCAGCTTCTTTTGGGAGAAGATTTCCTCCAGCGAGTGCGAGTAGGGCGTTTCGATCTCGAAATTGCGGTTCATGAGAAAGAGACCTTCCTTCACCAGCGAGAGAATCTTGTTGGACTGGTCGGTACGCAGTGCCACGAGATCTTCCAGGCCCGTGCTGTAGTGGGTCATCTGCAAATCGTTTTTGGCCAGCGCGCGCATCTCCTTGACGGAGCGCAGGCACGCCATGGTAAGAAACGAGATCTCGAACACGACCCACGCGCCGTGCTCCAGAAAGCGCCAGGGTGCGGTGTTGGCGATGCCGAAAATGGACTCCGGCCAAAAGAAATTGCGCAGGCCGTGGTCGAGAACGACGATGACGGTGCCGGTAATCAGCACGCGCCAGTCGCGATAGAACGCGAGGAACGCCAGGCTGCCGAAGACGTGGAAGTGCGTTTCGATACGCCCGCCGGTCAGGTGAATCAGCAGCGCGCCAAAAAGCATTTGCGCCACAGCCACCACGTGCCGGGTAATCACCGCGCCGGGCTGAAACACGGCCAGCATAATCGGCCCCGCCGCAATAACGCCGCCCAGGGCCACCGCCGCCAGCACGTGGTTGTGCACCGAAGCGCGGGCCCCGTCCCACGCCAGCGGCGACACGGTGAGTGCCAGAACGATGCCGAACAGCCACTGGCCGATCATCAGGTAAGCGAACTGCTTGTCGATATTGGCCGCGTTTTCCACGAAGCGCTGGTTAAACAACGCCTCCACCTTTTCTTCCGGGATGGAGATCGGATCAGCCGTGGAGATGGCTGGAGCTCGATCCAGAACGTTTGAGGGCATCGTTGTCATAGGGCGGGCGCTGTGGGGCGGGCGTAGGGGCTGTGGCGCGGCGGTACGGGGGGAAGCTCGGACCGCTGGGGTGGGATAGTGGTCGATGGTCGGTGAGTAGACGCTCTAAAAAAGAGCTTGATCCTGACTTCGGCGAAACGGATGCAGAATTTTGGGTTTAACTGAGGAAAATATTTCCGGAATCGTCGATAAGATGAAGCGAAATCGGCAATTTTTGCTATTCCGAACAGTACAAGCGGATAAACAGCACCTTATTGGTCCTACTTCTTTCTGTCAATTCTTACTGTAAAACATTTGGAATCCTGAATGACAATGCATACATTATGGTAAATTTCACACGACAAAATGTTGCACAACCAACAACCTGCAACAACCCGCGCGCCACCCACGCAGGCCGACTATCCATGCAAGCAAACATTTCGGAGCTGTCCGGTAAGCCGCGATAAACAGCGTCCGGAGTCATATCATATCTTCCATTCCGCTCCCCCTCTATCCCCATCCGTTTGTGGCTTCGTGACTTTGTGGTGAAAAATCTCCTCTCACCCTCCGTTCACGGGGGGGATGGAGACTATTCAGCACAAAGTCACGAAGACACAAAGTGATGGGGGGGACCGGAGGGGAAGGATCGCCAAGACTGAGGCGAGGAGAACGAGACCGTCGGCGCCTCTAACCCGGATATCTCATGAGGGAGAGCCCCGGCCTAATACGTGACAACCGCGCCGTTCTCCAGAGAGACGACGCCCCTGTCGTACTTCCACTCCTGGCGGGAGGAGGTGGACTCGGCGACGATGTGGGAGGGCTCGCCCCAGGCCAGGCGGGCGAAGGCGGCGGGCATGCCGATGGCCAGGCGGCGCTCCAGGGCGGCGCGCGTCCAGGCAAGGCAGGTTTCCGGGCGCACTCCGGCGGATTCGGCGTCCTGCACGGCCGTCAGCATGCTGTCGAAAAAGGCGATTCGGGAGCGCTCAAAGCGGTCGCGCTCGCAGGCGGAGGCGCCGCATTGCGCCATTTCGGTGCGGCGCACGGCGGCCTGTTCCAGGATGTCGCGGCGCAGCATCAGCACGATTTCCGGGTAGCCGCGCTGGCTGTCCAGCACGCGCTGGGCTTCGGCGTCCTCCTGGCGGCGGCGATCCTGCGCGGCGGCGGCCGCTTCGGGGGTATCCAGCCGGTAGCGAGAGCGAATATCCGGCGGCAGCAGCCCGGCGTCAATGCGCCCGCCGCCATCGGGGTGAGAGACTTTCAGTCCATCGGCAAGCACTTCGCGCACAACAACATTGCGCAAAACGCGACCGTCTGTCAGCTTCAGCTCGCGCAGCACGTCGGGCCGGGCGGTTGCGGCAGGCGCGGCGGCTGCTGCAGCGGTGGGCGAACCAGCCGCAGGTTGCTGCGCGCAAACGCTTTGCGCCGGCACGGCGACGGCGAGCAGAACCGTGACGCAGGGGAGGGCAATCGTGGCGACAAGGCGGAATGTCTGGCAGGTGCGGGGCTGGATTTTCATGGGGCGCGGGTGTTGTGTGTGTGTAAGACCAGTGCGCATGGTTTTTGGGGAGATTGGGGAGAAGTACCGGCGCCCGAACGCGCTGGGGCAACCACCAATCGCTTTGCACCTCCTCCATCAGGGTGCGCCGGGCCGTACATAAGACGTCGGGCGTGTGCGATGTTGTCATCTTTTGTGGGCAGCTTTGTGCGGCAGTGCGGCGCCCCTGCAAAAGTGGCGCCACCGCAACGATCGTGTTGTCATTATACGGACGAATGAGTATAACGCGTTCTGTCGGGGCTCTTTCCAGCAGAGGGCGCGAGGAGTGTTGTGGAAGGACATTTCTCGCGCATACTTATCGGATATGTCGGGAACATGCGGCGGTGGACGGCGGAGGTCCTCGCCCACGGGTAAAGGATTACTCCCCGGCTTCAGGATAAGTCGCTGCGATTACACTCCTGTACCAAAGCCGCGCGCCGCCAGGCTTTGCTTCCGACCCAACATCCGACCGACGCCCCCTCTCACCCTCACTACCTCCCCCCACTCCCATGGCCTTGCGAACAACCCTGCGAATCGACGGTATGACCTGCCAGGGCTGCGCCCGATCGGTGCAGGGCGCCCTGCTCGACGTGGCCGGCGTGGAGGAAGTTCAGGTGGACGTGACCGCCGGCCGCGCCCTGGTGGGCTGGGGCGATGGACTGCGCCCCAACACCGCCGCGCTGGAGGAAGCCGTCCGCTCCGCGGGCTACGCTGTCTCCGTGCTCCCCAGCCACGGCATCCGCGTGCCGCGCCCCGCGCCCCCGCAGGGGCCGCAGCGCTGGCCGGGAACCGGCGGCAGCCGCCCCAGCAGCGTGGGCCCCGTGCGTGTGGGGGGCTCCACCGGCCCGCTGCCCCCCATGTTTGACGAGGCGGACGCTGACGCCGCCGCCACCTCCGCCGCCGAGGCCCAGGCCGCGCCCGCTGTCACCGCCGCCACGGCATCGGCTTTCTCGGCAGCGCCCCCCACCACGCCCGCGGCTCGCCGCCCGGCGGAGCCCGAGATGGCGCGCATGGATCTTGTGCCCTCCCCCCGCGATGCTCAGCGCCGCCCTGCGGCCCGCCCCCCGGTTACACGCCCCGCGTCCGTGGCGCCGGCCCCAGCGTCCGCGGCGGCGGCAAAAACGCCTGCCCCGGGCCATGCGACAGCCGCTTTCTATCACGCGCCGGATTCACACGAAGCGCCGGCCTCCCCCCTAAAGGCGGCGGCCGGCCCCGTTGAAACGCCGCGCTCGTTCGGACCCGCCATCGGGCCCGCAACCGCCTCGTTTGCGAGCAATCCCACGGCCAGCGGCAGGCTGCCCAAGATGTTTCGCGACCAGACCAACGGCTCCGGCGTCACCGGCAGCGCCTCGGCGCCCCCGCGCGCGGATCGCGAACGCGAGCGCATCCCCACGGCGGAGATGCCGATGCCGATCTTCCCTCCCTCGGAGCCCGCAAGCGCCGCCCCCCCTTCCGCGCACCCCGCCGCCGCACGCGGGGCCACACCCCCACCCACGCGCATTCCCCCGCGCGATGATCGCGCCGCACCGCGTGATTCCGATGCCGGGCGCCAGCCCACCGGCGGCGGGCGCCCCCCCTGCTGCGGTGGCTGCGACGACCACGGCCATGGCGAACCCAACGCGGGCGCGCTGGTTGCCGGCGCGGGCGTGCAATCGGCCGGGGCTCCGCCGGCGGGCGGCGCGCACGGTCAGCGCTCGTGGCTGGGCTCCAACTGGTTGTACAGCGTGGCGTTTGGCGTGCCGGCCATGCTCTTTCTCATGCTGGGCGAGTGGGTGATGGGCTGGCACGGCGTTACGTGGTTCAAGTGGGTCTCGCTGATTCTGGCGCTGGAGATGCTGATTATCGGCGGCACCAAATTTTACGTCGGCGCCTGGCGGCAGCTGATGGTAGGCCGCGCCACCATGGACACGCTCGTCTCCATCGGCGCCACCGCCGCGTACGGCCTTAGCCTGTACGGCATGATCTACCCCGACCGCCTGCACCACCTCTACTTTATGGAGACGGTGGCCATCTTGGCCCTGGTTAGCCTGGGCCACTGGGTGGAGGAAATCATGAGCGCGCGCGCCACCCGCTCGCTGGACGCCCTGATGAAGCTGACGCCGCAAACCGCCCGCCGCACCCGCCCGGACGGCTCCGGCGAAGACGTGGTGCCCGTCGCCACCCTGCAGGTGGGCGATCTGGTGCTCGTAAAAGCCGGCGACGCCGTACCCGTGGACGGCGACGTGACGCACGGCGAAAGCACCGTGGACGAGCAGATGCTGACCGGCGAGAGCGTGGCCGTTGCCAAAAAGGTAGGCTCGCGCGTGTACGGCGGCACCCTCAACCAGTTTGGCGCCCTCCGTGTGCGCGTGGGCGCCGTGGGCGAGGCAACGGCCATTGCGCGCATCACCAAAATGGTGCGCCGTGCCCAGCAAAGCCGCGCCCGCATCGAGCGCCTGGCCGACCAGGTGAGCAGCTGGTTTGTGCCGGTGGTGATTGCCATTGCGCTGGTGACGCTGGTGAGCTGGGGCCTGCTGCGCGGCTGGGAGCCCGCTATCATCAACGCCATTGCCGTGCTGATTGTCGCCTGCCCGTGCGCCATGGGCCTGGCCACGCCGATGGCCCTGATGGCCGGCATCAACGCCGCCGCCGCACGCGGCATCCTCATTCGCGATGGCCAGGCGATCGAAAAAGCCGGCGCCATCAACACGGTTCTCTTCGACAAAACCGGCACGCTTACCGACCGGGAACCGCAGCTGGAGCCCCCCACCTACTACGTGGAGGAGCAGCTGGAAGCCGTCTCGCTGGCCTACGGCCTCGCCGCGCCCAGCCACCACCCCATGAGCGAGGCCGTGTGCCGTCTGCTTCACGCCCAGTCCCCCGCGCCCGTGGACCTGGAGAACTGGCAGGAGCAACCCGGCGCCGGTGTAAGCGCCACGTGGGACGGCCGCGTGGTGCGCCTGGGCAGCCTGCCCTGGCTGCGCAGCTGCGGGGTGGACCTTGCACCCCGCGAAGGCGAAGGCGAGGGCCCCGCCACCGCCAGCGAGCTGGGCGTGGCCGACGAGGACCAGCTGGTCATGTCCTTCCCCTACCGCACCCGCGCCGCCACCGCCGTGCGCGAGGTGGTGCACGAGCTGGAGGCGCGCGGCAAAGCGCTCTGGCTCATCTCCGGCGACACTAAAGAGAACTGCCTGCGCCTAGCCGAGGAAGCCGGCCTCAGCGCCGAACGCGTCTTCGCCGAGACCAGGCCGGATGGCAAAGCGCGGTTTGTAACGCTCCTGCAATCCCAGGGCCACCGCGTCGCGTTTATCGGCGATGGCATTAACGACGGACCCGCGCTGGCCCAGGCCAACCTCGGCATCGCCGTCACCGGCGCGTCGGACGTGGCGAGGGAGTCGGCCGACATCGTGCTGGTCAACGCCAGCGTGGCCAAGGTGCCTGAGGCGCTGAAAATCGCCGGCGACACGTTGGCGGTCATCCGTCAGAATCTCTTCTGGGCGTTCATCTACAACGCCTTAGCCATCCCCCTGGCGGCCTTCGGCCTGATGTCGCCCATCCTGTGTGCCCTGGCCATGGGCCTTTCGGATGTATGCGTCGTCGCCAACTCCCTGCGCCTGCTGCGCAAGTAGCTGGGTAAAAGCCCTGTACGGGCGATCTGCTCCGAGATCGGCGTTGCCGTACAATCGCGGATAGCGGTGCGCGCCAAAGGGCGCTGCCGGCTTAGACCAATTCGCAAAGTGATTTGCTCTTTATGCGGAGCAAATCACTTTGCGAATTGGTCTTAGAGCGAGATATTCCCCTCCGTAAGGCGGCTGGGCGTACCCACCTCAACCTGTGCGCATTCTTCTCGACATATGGCGCTCTGGAATTCATTCCTTCTAGGTTGCAGGGGCGCTCCTCTTCATAATGGGTGGCGGCCGCCTTTTGCTTCGACCAGCTCCACGCATGAACTCCCCCACCGGCGAACATTCGTCTCCGAAGCCGCCGCCGCTCCCGCCTGCCCCGGCGGTCGCCGCGGGGG
The DNA here is from genome assembly GCA_003054695.1 of Verrucomicrobia bacterium LW23. GTDB lineage: Bacteria > Verrucomicrobiota > Verrucomicrobiia > Methylacidiphilales > UBA1321 > LW23. The sequence goes on along the minus strand of QAZA01000045.1, from coordinate 135,133 downwards.
AGACGCCGTGGCCGGAACTGCTCCCGCCGGACGCGGTGGACGAGTTCCTTCCACCACCACCGCCGCCGCCGCCCGTAGAGAGGGAACCGACGGAGATTGGTGCAGCAGATGCGGCCTCCTCCCAAGACAGCATTGATCTTGCGATCCCTGATTTTCCCGAACCGGATGGCGCCGAGGCGTTCGCCTTTCCGCCCCCGCCGCCGGATGCTGAGGTGGTGTCGGATGCTTCGCACGCCTGTGATGCTCTCGATGAGGGGGACGCAACCGGCCATCAGGCGGCTTCCGCCGCTGTCGATGCGGGCCGCGCTGAGGAGCCTGCCACGGGGATCCCCGCCGATCACCTGAGGTATCTCCCCGCGTCCTTCGCCGCTCCGCCGCCGCTGCCTCCCCTTCCAGTCGAAGCCGAGGACAAGGCCGAGGATGAGCCCCTTCTGCCCGAAGCGCTCGCCGTGCCCTCGTACCCTCTCCCCGCCGCAACGGAGGTCCCTGAGCCGCCCGCCTGGCCTGAACCGCCGCCGCTGGCCGCAGAAGCTGAGCAGCTTTCCCTCACCCTTCCGCCCCTGGAGGAAGCACAGCCGGACGCCGCCGCCGCCGAGCTTGCGGAAATGCCCCAGCCTGGCACGGGAGAGTCCACCCCGCCGGAGCTGCCGCCCTTGCCGCCGATGCCCGAGCATGATGTCTTGGAGGCGGAGGCGCTGCCCCCGTTGCCTGAGGCTGACGCAGCCGGGGAGATTGCGGTGGAGTTTCCGCCGCCTCCACAGCCCCCTGCGGAGGATGATGCGCAGGGCGAGGGGGCGCTTCCTCCCGTGCCCGCGCCTACGGGTGCGGACGAGCCACTTCTCGACGCGGTCAAGCAGCAAGGGCTGGCAGACGATGAGGCTGCCAGGGCGCAGGAGATTCCGGCTCTGCCGGAGCAAGAGCAGGGCGCTGCCGACGACTTGCCGCCACCGCCGCCGCCGGAGGCTCCGGAATTCCCCGACTTTCCCGCTCCGCCCGAGCTGGAGGAGACCGAGGAGCCGGCGCCCGACTTTGTGCCGCTGCCCCCACCGCCACCTGTGGCCGCGGAGGATTCGGCCTCCGCATCCGACCTGCCCATCTCATCCAGTGCGCCGGCGCAGGGCCCGGCGGCGGCTGAAGCACCCGCGGCTCCAGCTCCAGTTGCGGCTGCGGGGATGGAGGAGCGCGCGGCGGAGGATCTCCCGGGCGACGAGCTTCCCCTCCCTCCCCTCCCACCGCTTCCTCCCCCGGCGCCGGATTTTCCCGAGCCAGAGCTTCCTGAGCTGCCGGACCTGCCTGATCTCACTAATCTCCCTCAGCCTCCCGCCCCGCCGCCGGCTGACGACCAGCTGCCGCCGCCCCCGCCTTTGCCTGCGGCGGACGATAGCGAGGCACAGCGTCAGGCGGACAAGAATGTGCTGGACGCCTTGCTGGGCGAGGACATGCCGCCCCCGCCCGCGTTTCCGCCGCCGGGCGTGTATGGGGGGGACGCTGGCGCGGCAGATCCGCTTGCCGGCGCACACCACCCGGACTTTCCCTTTACCGTGGCGGGCGAGCCTGGAAGCGCCTGGCCGCCGCCGCCGCCCGGTGTCTACGCCGAAACTTCCGCCCCCGAGACGGACGCCCCGGCGCGCCCGCCCACCGGCGTTGCGCACGGCGCCGAGCCCCACACAGGCCCGGGCGGATCAGCCGCGTGGAAGCGGCGCCGCTTTGCCAATCGCACCGTGGCGCTTCGCCGCCATCAGCCCGCCTACCTGGATACCTACGCGCCCGAAGGCGCCGCCATGCGCGTGGAGGAGGAGGCTGCGGCTGAGCGTGCGCAGGCCGCAGCCGAGGAGGCCGCCCGCAAGGCAAAACCTGCCGGCCCCCGCAAGCGCCGGCCCCTGTTCTCGTGGTTCTCCCTGGTGGCGCTGCCCACGCTGCTGGCCCTGTACGTGGCGGGTATCGGCCCTGCCATGCGGTCGGCCTCCCTGCAAATCGTGTCGGGCCCCAGTTTTATGGACGCGCGGGAGGACGCGATTGAAGGCGCCCTCACCTCCGAAAAAGGCCGCGAGTTTGTGGAGCAGGTGTACGCACCGCTCGTCAGCCTCTCCCGCACAACCGAGTTTACCCGCCAGGCGCTGGTGGACTACGTCGAATGGTGGGCGCTCTACGAAGTCGGCATCCCCACCGGCGAGCCCGGCTACGTCATCAGCCCCTACGCCCGCTACTCCGGCAAGATTGACGCGCGCGGCCACAAGCGCGGCACCCTTTTGCGCTGCCCGTACACCAACCGGATTTTTGTACTGCCGTAGCGCGCGGTCCCTTAGACCAATTCGCACGGCTATTGGGGTGCGAATTGGTCTAAGGTCGATCGACTCGCGCTTGCTTCTTGCAAGTACGAGGTATTCTCTGTGCTCTGAACATGGCCCACGCGACGAACGAGTGCGAAGGGTCCGATGGAAGAACGCTTCGCGTGGGCTTCCTGATTCCAGCCTACCCGGGGTAGCCCTGGCATCAGACTGCTCCGGGCAACTCCCGGCTACGGTATGGAACGGCTTCCGCCGTTCTCGGCGCTTGGCGAATTCGCGACAAGCTATCTGGAAAATGCACGAGTAATAATCCTAAATTATATCAGTGACACAGGACACCAGCGGACAAAAAAAGCCCGCGAGGCACAGCTTTTGCGGGCTGGGCGTCGCGGGCGGGGGGATTCGGAGAATCTGTGTAATTACTTCATTACCACGTAGTTGCCGATGACGGGCAGGGGCTCGACCTTGCCGCTGGAGGCTTTGATCATTCCCATGATCATAACGGCCAGGATGCCGATGTTGATGATGCAGCTGAGGATGGTGAGCGGGCAGCCGAGGAGCGCGAGGGGCGCCACAACTGCGCTTCCGAACATGATGATCAGCTGGAAAACAGTCATCACCAGGCCGATGGCGAAGCACAGCAGCAGCAGGGTAAGCCCCTGGTTGCCGTAGTACTTGGCAAAGGGCGAATCCTTGGCGGCTACCATGGGGAGCCAGAACAGCATGGGGAAGAGGGCGAGCACCGCGATGATCTTGTTCTTCTCCACGTCCTGGGGATCCGGCGTAAACTGTTGCGGCGCATAGAGAAAGCCGAAGAGAGGCTCTCCGCTCGCCGCGCCGCCGGAGGACGACGCGCCGGCAAAGGACGATGCGATCTCGCGCTCCGACAGCGGGGAAGCTGACGGGCTGGGCGCGGGGGCGGATGCGACCGGGGCCGGGGCCGCGGAGGCGGCGGGCTTTGGAGGGGTGCGCATCACGAATTCGGGCACCTTGTTGGCGGGCGTCCATTCGCCCATGCCTTCCTTCCAGACGAGCGCGTCCGGCGCAATGGCCTTGGCGGCAAGGAGTTCCTTGATCTCCGCCTCGTTGACGGGACCTTTCTGCTCACTATTCTGGGCGTAATACCATTCGCTCATACCGGGGGTGGGTTTGGGGGGGATGAACTGCCGTGTTGTGGTTCTTTGTCCTGGGACTGTATTAGATGTATCCTCTTAACACTGCAATGCCAAAGCGCGGGTTCCGCCTGTTCATTCGTGTGCGTGGGCTCGAGAAACCATGACGAATGAGCTACGAAAGTTTGGCGAGAATTTCCTGCGGAATGTCAAAATTCGCATAAACATTCTGCACGTCGTCGTGGTCGTCGAGCATTTCGTACAGCTTCAGCACCTGCTCCGCGGTGGCGACTTCGGTGATGGGCGTCGGGTTCTCGGCGATGTAGGTAAATTTGGAGGACGCGACGGGGATGCCGGCGGTTTTAAGCGCGTCGCCCACCGCATAAAGTTTATCGGGCGGGGTCAGCACTTCGATGCCGCCTTCTTCGCCCACCTTGACGTCTTCCGCGCCGGCGTCCAGCGTGGCTTCCAGCACGGAGTCCTCGTTGCTTTTGTCCTTCTCGATGGAGAGGAGCCCCTTGCGATGGAACATCCAGGAGACGCTGCCCACACCACCCATGTTGCCGTGGCCTTTGGTAAAGATGGCGCGGATTTCCGCGGCGGTGCGGTTTTTGTTGTCGGTGGTTGTCTCCACCAGCACGGCGACGCCGCCGGGCATGTAGCCCTCGTAGTTCAGCTCTTCGTAGGCCTCGCCTTCCAGCTCGCCGGTGCCTTTTTTGACGGCGCGCTCGATGTTATCCACCGGCATGCTCTCGCCGCGGGCGGTGGCGATGGCCTGGCGCAGGCGCGGGTTAAAGTTGGGGTCCCCGCCGCCCATGCGCGCGGCTACGGTAATTTCCTTGGAAAGCCGGCTAAACAGCTTTCCCCTGCGTTGATCGAGAACGCCTTTGGTGCGTTTGACTTTAGCCCAGTGACTATGACCTGCCATAAGGGGCGTATTTCACGCGAAGTAGAGCAAGTTGACAATGGCAATGTGGCGTAGCATGCAACTTTTTGCTTCCACGCACTCCGTCACATGGGTAAATGCCCCGCTTCCCAGCCAATGTAATAGGTGCGCAAAACGGCGGCGCGTGTAAGGAAACTGAGGCCCAGGGTGCCCGCCATGTAGGCGCTATAGCCCAGCACACCAAAAAAGATGTAGGTGCCCAGCTGGGCCAGGTAGGAGAGGATGACAAAGATGCCGTCCTTTTCCAGCAGCGCCAGGCTTAGCAGCATAATGGCGGCGGCCGGGGCGGTGTTTGTCCAGGGAAAGGGGATGGGCAGCGAGAGCAGGAACGCCATGATGGCCAGGTTGATGCCGTGAAAGCGCATCGGCAGGCCCGGCGCGGCCAGGGCCAGCAGGCGGGGCTTAAGCAGGTGCTCCACCCTGGCGACTATCCAGCCGCCCTTCTCCACCAACAACTTAAGCAAGGTGCGGGGTACCTCGCGGTTGAGAATAAACGCGGGCAGCCACGGCTCGCGCTCCAGCGCCAGCGCCATGCCCAGCAGGCCGATAACAAAGCCGAACGGCGTGGAGAGGCCGAGCATGGGAATCGGCTGCAAAAACGGCACGCAAAAGAGAATGAGCAGCACGGCCACGCTGCGATCCTGCAGCGTGTGCATGATGTCACGGATCGTCATCTTCTTGTCGGGATCCTCCGGCAACAGCAGTTTCAGCTCCGCCGACAGCTTGGCGGAGGCGGTGTTGAGGTGGGCCGCCGAAGCGGCTTCCGCGGCCGGCGCGGAGGCATCAGTCTTCTCGCAGGGGGTTCCCTTCGGGTCGTGCGGGTCGGTCATAGGGTTTGGCGTGCGCGCAGTCAAAAGCGGGGGGCAGGGCAGGTGGATCAGATCAACACACAGACAGGCACCACGGCAGCCCGCGGTTGCACGGAACGGTAGCGGTGTCTGAGCGGGATGCAAGCTCGGGTGGAGAGAAAAGATTGCCGTCGCCCCCCTGTCACGCGCTTGTGACAGCCCGGCCACAGCCGTGCCACGGGGCGCTCACTCTGGTGCGCGGCCGCCCTGTTTTTACGGATCTCCTCATTTCCTGCTTTTCATTCCTGCGGAAAAAGCGTTTGATTACCCTCTTGCCTCGTCCCATCCCTTCCCCGGCAAGCAAGCTTACCGCCCCATGAACTGGCCCGGACTTATCCGCCACTACCGCTCGCGCCTCCCCGTCAGCGACGCCACCCCCGTCGTGACCCTGCTGGAGGGCAGCACGCCGCTCATCCCCGCACCCCGCATCGCCGGGTTGATCGGCGGCAACATCACACTCTATCTCAAGTACGAAGGTCTCAACCCCACCTGCTCCTTTAAGGACCGCGGCATGACCATGGCCGTAAGCAAAGCCAGGGAGCGCGGGGCCGAAGTCGTGGTGTGCGCCAGCACGGGCAACACCAGCGCCAGCGCCAGCGCGTATGCGGCCAGCGCGGGCCTCAAGTGCGCGGTGATTCTGCCGCACGGCAACATTGCCATGGGCAAGCTGGCCCAGGCCATCATGTACGGCGCGTCCATCGTGCCCATCTCCGGCAACTTTGACGACGCGCTGCGCCTGGTGCGCGAGCTTGCATCGCGGCCCGAGGTGGAGATTGTCAACAGCATCAACCCGGTGCGCATCGAAGGCCAGAAAACCGCCGCGTTCGAGATTTGCGACGTGCTGGGCCGCGCGCCCGACTTCCACTTCCTTCCCGTCGGCAACGCCGGCAACATCACCGCCTACTGGCGCGGCTTTACGGAGTACAAGCGCGACGGCATTACCAGCGCCACACCCAAAATGTGCGGCTACCAGGCCGCCGGCAGCGCGCCCATCGTGCTGGGCGAGCCGGTGCTTAAACCGCAAACCGTCGCCAGCGCCATTCGCATCGGCAACCCCGCCAGCTGGAAGCAGGCCGTCGCCGCCGCGCAAGAGAGCGAAGGCTGGATCGACAGCGTGACGGACGAGGAGATCCTGGAGGCCTATCGCCTGATCGCCCGCATGGAAGGCGTGTTCGTCGAGCCCGCCAGCGCCGCCGGTGTCGCCGGCCTGATTAAAGCGCACGGCGCCGGCAAAATCCCGGAAGGCAGCGTCATCACCGCCACCCTTACCGGCCACGGCCTCAAGGACCCGGACAACGCCCTCAAGCAAGCCCCGGCCTTCTCCCCCGTGGAGCCCACGCTGGATGCCGTGTTGCGCACGCTGGGGATGTAGAGACTGTCGACGGTATCCTCGAAAGCGCCAGAGGCGCGAAAGCCTTTAGACCAATTCGCACAGTTATTTGCTCTTTTTGCGGGCCGCTTTTGGGCTATGGCCGCACTGAAACTCCGGTCGAGCATAATCCTAATGCACTCCCTCCGTTTCAGCTCACCCATAGCCCAAAATCAGCTCCGCACAAAGAGCAAATGACTGTGCGAATTGGTCTTAGAGGCTGTCGACATTTCCGCAGCATCCCCTTGGCGAAACTTTCCGTCCTTGGCGATACTATCTGCCTTGGATCTACGGACCTTCAGATAACATCGCCAAGGGCGGAAAGTTTCGCCAAGGGGATGCTTCCAGGGGATAAAGGGGGAGGAGGCCAAATGTCGACAGCCTCTAGTCCAATAAGGGTTTAGGCAGTTCGCGATTAGCGATTGCCCGGCGCGGCGCGCGGCATTATGTTGAGGCATGGCCACCAGCCCCAGCCCCGATACCTCCGCCGCCGCGGCAGCAGCAGCCGATGCCGGCGCCGTGCTTCGCGCCCTGTACGACACGCTGACCGCGTATCTGGATGCCGTGCCGCGGCAGAAGGATCCGAATCCGCCCGACCTGCGCGCGCTGTTTCGGCAGCTGGACGAGGCGGAGCGCACACTGCCCGCGGGCACGCACCCGCAATTGCGCCACTACATGCACCAGAAGAGCTATCGCAAGGCCTGGCTGTTTTTGCAGGATCGCGACGCCGAAAATGCCGCGGGAAACTGCGGAAGACATTAGCGCTTGTTCGTCTCACACCTATGAGATCCTTCCTCCTGAGTGCCGTTTGTACATTGCCGCGCCGGGCGGCGTTCCGGGTCATGCTGGCAGCAGTCGCCGCCGTGCTTGTAGCGGGGGGCCTGCACGTTGTGGCAGAGCCCGATGTGGAAGGCGGCAAGGATCACCCCTCCGTCAAGCGATACGAAGGCTCTACCATCGCCATCTATACGCAGTACGACTATAACGAGTATACATTGCCGCTGGGCAAGGCGCTGGAGTACGACTTTAACAAAAAGCGCACGCGGTTTGAGAAAAGCGAAGCGCTGGAAGGCAAGGTGACTCGCATCAGCTACCTGGTGCCGATGGGCCGCTCCGGGCTGGAGGTGTTTCGCAATTACAAAACAGCGCTGGAGGCCGCCGGCATGGAGATTCTCTTTGAGGCCAAGCCCGATGAGCTGGGTAACAACGACGCCTTTATGTCCTCCTACGCCGGCATAGGCACGCAGTTGCTGGAGTACAGCCGCGGGGGGCCCCGCTACATCGCGGCGCGCGGCCAGAAAGGCACTTCGGTGATTCACGTGGCCGTGATGGTGACGCCGTACGAGATGGGCGCCACCAGCGTGCAGGTGAAGAAGGACCAGGTGATTGTGCAGGTGGACGTCATCGAGAGCAAAATGATGGACGAAAAGATGGTGCGCGTGAAGCCGCTGGAGATGGCCGACATGCAGACGGCCCTCGCCGCCGACGGCCGCGTTGTCCTCTACGGCGTGGCGTTTGAGGACGACAAGGCCGACATCAAGCCAGAAAGCAAAGGCACGCTGGAGGAGATCGCCAAATTCCTCAAGGCTCAGCCCAAGCTGCGCCTGCTGCTTGTGGCCCATACCGACAGCTCGCTGGATCCCGAGCACCAGCGCATCCTCACCGAAAAGCGCGCCCAGGCGGCGGTGGCCGAGCTGGAGCGCACCTACGGCGTGGAAGCCGGCCGCCTGCGCGCTGTCGGCGCCGGCCTCACCGCCCCCGCGGCCAGCAACCGCACTCCCGAAGGTCGCGCCCGCAACGTGCGGCTGGAACTTGTGGAGTTTTGAGGGGGCGCTGCCTGCCGTCGGTGCGCTTTTTCGTTTACGGGTGCCTGAGTTCCACGATCACGGTGTGGGATACGCGACCATCCGATTGAGAGGGTAGCAGACGTTGGGAAAGCTGCTCGATCTCCACAAAAGGCGCGGCGTCGGCGCCGAGGTAGACTTGTGATGGGAATTCGGTGTCGGCGTCCGTAGCGCCCTGGGGATTGCCTGTGCTTGTGCCCGGGTGCAGGTGGAGCTCGCCCTGCGGCCAGCGGGCGGTAAGAGTCTGGAGAGGGAAACCGAGTTTTTCTTCCGCTGGTTTGCGGCGCAGCAGGATGGTGTCGCCGGTCGCGGATTTTGTTGCCTGAGCGGGCCAGTCGAAAACGCGCTCCGTAGTGGCCCTTGTGCTGAGGGGCAGACGGATAAACCCGCGTGGCGCGGAGTCAACCAGCCTGGATGCAGGCGTGGCTTCGATCACGGCGCCTTCCGCTATCTGGAAAATCTGAATAGCCTGGCGGCCACGTGGCGTGGTTTCCTTCCACGATACCGCGCATTCCAACTTACCTGCCTCGCACCAGCGGTAAGTTCGGCGGATGGCAACGGCATCGCCCGGGCCGGGTGGGGATTCCAGTTCCAGGATGTTTCCGTCGCGGGCCTGGATTGACTCCGCGGGGGCCATCTCCCATTGGCGGGGCGGAGGCCAGAACGGCTTCCATTCGCTTTGAGGGCCAAGCCACACGCGATGACCGCCGAATTGAAGCGTATCCGCAGGCTGCGCAGGAGCGTTGAGGAAGTTGGGGCCCCTGCGGGGGCCGAGGTAGGTGAGGCGTCCACGCGATGGATCGACCTCGGCGCGCCAGTCGCCGGATTCCGAGACCCACATTGGAAGACCTTGCAAATCCACGCGGCTCCAGCTTCCCGCTGGAGCAACCTTGTCGGCGGCGTGGCCCAGGCTAAGGCTCATGCCGAGTGTGGCGGCTGCAGCGAGCGCCAGCCAGGCGGTGAGGCGTAAGATAATGCGCGGCGTGGCGGAGATGCGTATGTTCATGTGGTATATGGCCTGCTGCCTGGATTTGCTCGTCGGGGCGTCCGGTTGCGGAAATGGGCGCACGTGAAGCTATACTGTAGCGGGCGTTGCGCTGATGTCGATATAGCGCTTGATCCTCCACAGGCGTTTGCCTCAGCGATGGTCCGACGGAAGAGGATCATGATGCTCACAATTGACGTGAACGTTCACGGCACATTTCTTTCTGCTCTCCAGCGGCGACGGCAGGGTTGGCACGCGGAAACAGGTCTCTGACGGGACTTTGCGTGAGAGCAGTCTCCTAAATAATTGTATTGACGTTTTACGCACAGTTTGGGAACATTCACGAAACAGGAAGCACATGGACGCAGCTGATCCCCAACTCTCCCCTCAACCTGCGTGGTTCCCGATGGCGGGTTTGCCCGGCCGCAGCGGCTTTAGTCTGGTGGAGGTTGTTCTCAGTCTGGGGATTATGAGCTTTGTGCTTGTGGCGATTCTTGGGCTGGTGCCTCTTGGGTTGGCGACCTTGCGTGAATCCATGGACGCCACGGCGCGGCTGCACATTACGCAGACGCTGCTGAACGAAGGCTACTCCGGCGACCCCGGAGCTATGGCGGCAAACACCCGGTACTTTGACGAGTATGGGATGGCGCTGGCAAGCCAGACAGACGAGTGGCGCTACAAGGTGAAGATGCGGCTGGATGGGCTGACGGTGTCGCATGGCGGCACGGGCAGCGGGATGTCCGGCGGGCAAACGCTGGTTGTGGCCATCGAGTCTCGGAATAACCCCGCCACGGATGCCAACTGGTCGATGGCCGTGCCGGTGAGCGATCTGCCTCCACAAGTGCGGGTATACTCCGCGGTGTTACTCAAATGAACGCGCCCAGCCTCACTTCCCTGGCCGTAACGATTCCGATGGGAGCAGCCCGTTGGCGCACGTCCGCGCGCGTCAGGCGCAGGGCATTTACTCTGGTGGAGCTTATGGTGGCGATTGCCGTGCTGCTGGTTCTGATGGTAGCGGTGGTGCAATTGACGAAGCAGCTGGATCAGGTATGGCGCGCGTCGGTTACCAAGGTGGAGATGTTTGGCAACGCGAGGGGCGCGTTTTTCTCCATCACACAGCGGCTTCGCCAGGCTTCCTTAAACACGTACTGGGATTATGACAACCCTAACGCGCCAACCCGTTATGTGCGCCAGTCCAGCCTGCATTTTGTTTGTGGTCCGGCGAAGAATCTTCTATCCAACTCGCCCCAGTACAGTGGCAGCGCCGTGTTTTTTACAGCGCCGCTGGGATACTCGGAGGACAAGACCGATTTAGGGCGTCTCTCCAACCTCATAAACGGCTGCGGCTACTTTGTGGAGTACAGCCAGGAGCCGGTGATGCCGTCCTTTCTCGGCAACAGTTATCAGAGAAAATGGCGCTGGCGTCTGCGGCAGTTTACGGAGCCGGCGGAAGCTTCCCTGGTGCAGGCGCCGGGCTGGACGGATTCCACGCGCTGCGACTGGTTTCGCACGTACTTTGCCAGCTCCGCCGCAAGCGCCCCGGTGACACATGACGTGGCGGACAACGTTATCCTCCTGCTGCTGGTGCCGGTGCTGCCAAAGGGAGAGGACGACGGCACGGCACTGGCCCCGGACTATGCGTATGATTCGCGCCAGAGCCGGGCCTTTACCACGCGCCCGCCGGCGGGCTCGGGATACTCCGGCACTACCCTGCATCAGTTACCGCCGCTTGTACGGGTGGTGATGGTGGTTATCGACGAGAAGAGTTCCGTTCGGCTGAATCCCCCCAACTCCCCGACGCCGGTGAGCCTCATCCCTCCAACGCTCTTTGCAACCTCCGCCGCGCTGGACGGTGATCTGCTGGCGCTGGACAAGGTGCTTCGCGAGCATCCCATGAAGATTTCCTACCGGATCTTTGACAGCACAATCGCCCTGCGCGGCGCAAAATGGAGCCGAGATTGAAAACTTACCTCAAACGGATGCGGTGGCATGCAGTCTTGTGCGGCCCTGTGCGTCACCGCCGGTGTCTGCGTTTCCATCCCTATAGCAGGGGCGCGGCGTTGCTCCTTACACTCGTGTCGCTTGTTTTTATGACAGTGCTGCTGGTCTGCTTTATGCTGACGGTGACGACGGATCGCAAATCGTCCAGCGTCTATGTCCAGTCCTCAAGTGTGAGGCTTACGGCGGATTCGGTACTGAATCTTGCGATGGCCCAGGTAAAGCAGGCGACACAGGGCAAAGATTCCTCTGGCAATACTCTGGCCTGGGCATCTCAGCCGGGGATGATTCGCACTTTTGACACCGGGGGCGGCTTATACCGGGCCTATAAGCTCTATTCGTGGCACAGTATGTCCAGCGAGCTCTTCTCCGCAAATGACGCAGCGGAACTGGCGCCTGCCAACTGGGCCGATCAGCCCGCGCTTTTTGTGGATCTTAACGCGCCTGTGCGCAACGCATACCCCATCATGAACCCGGCCGCGGTGGGCAAGGTGGAGGGCTTCAGCATTGCGGGCGCGCCCGGCGATAACGCTACCGCGCCGGTCATGCCGGTCTACTGGCTCTACAAATTGCAGGATGGATCGTGGGTGACGCCGGAGGCCGGCCCTAATGGCAGTGAGGCGCAGGTACCTGGCGCGACGGCGGAGAATCCCATCGTGGCCCGCGCCGCATTCTGGACCGACGACGAGTCCGCCAAGCTCAACATCAACACCGCGTCCGAGGGACAGTTCTGGGACTCGCCCCGGGCCATGACGCCCCGCGAGATGCACATGGGCACGGCGCAACCTGCCAAGAGTGAATATCAGCGTTACCCGGGGCATCCCTTTACCACGTGCCTCAGCCCCGTCTTCTCCGGCTATACGGACGATCTCACGGCCGGTACCTTTCTTGAGCCGGAGATCGCCGCGGCTTCGCCCTTTCTGGGCAACTACACGGCGCGCGTACGGGAGAAGCGCTACCTGGAGAAGATATATGAGGTGAGCCCCCGCGTGGCGTGGGGTGGGTCTCAGGGCGGCACTGTTCCCTTCGCGTTTAATACACCGGCAGTAACTCTGGACAAGGACCGCTTCTACGCCACTGTGGACGAGCTTGCGTTCAAAACCCCCGCCGGCACGGGTAAGAGCCGTACAATCCTGGAGGGCCAGGAATCGGCTTCGCCTTTAAGCCAGAAGACCCTGGAGGAGCTCCGCTTCTTCCTTACCGCCAACAGCCGCGCTCCGGAAGTCAATCTCTTCAATCAGCCGCGCGTTTCCGTATGGCCGGTTGATGATACCACGCGAACGAATCCGGTGCGTCAGGCCGGCAGCGATCCCGCGCGTGGTGTAAGGGATCAGCGCTCCCCGCTGGATAAGTTGCTGGCGTTTTGCTCCACCATTGGCAGCGGTGCGAATGCACAGGCGTACTACTTTACCCGCTCCGATCCCACCAGCGCTTCGGCGGATCTCGCCACCGGCTCGCGCAATCTCCAGCTTCTTGCATATCTCAGGGGCTTTATGACGGAGCCCGTGCCGGGCTTTGGCGGAAGCTTTCAGACGAAGTACCCCAGCGATTGCGCACAGATTCTGACGCAGATCTTTGACTACGTCCGCATCACTAATCTGATGGATGCCAGTGGCCCTTCGGCCAATCTGCCCTCCAATTCCATGAAGGCGGATTTCCTCTATTCCTTCTGCACCCCGCCGGCGGAGGCGGGCGGCGGCACACCTCAGTACCAGCGCCACATTCTCGCCTATGCGGATGGAGATGCGGGCGGCCCTCCTGCGTCCTTGAACGCGACTGCCACTTACGCGGCCTCCGGCCAGGTGGTACCGATACGTGGTCCGGGCAATACCAAGGGATTCGGCAACTTCCCCACGGTTTCCTCCATGGGCATGATGTTTATTGCCCGACACGTATCGCCGCTTGACGAGACCGGCAAGCCCAACTACGTGTGGGACACCACAGCAAAGGTGTGGGTCAAACTTACCGCTGCAAACAAGGCCACCTATAGCGTGCCTGTCATCGGCAACGGCATACCGGAGTGCCCGGACATTTACTACAAGGCCTACGTTATGGAAGGCGCTGTGGACGAAACGCTGGATACCAACGGCGATTACAAAGGCGGGGCCGGCGACCCTCGCTCGCCCTTTGATACCACGCTGCCAAACGGGCATGTGCGGATGCAGTCGATTCTCCTCATCAGCCCGTTTCTTGTCAGCCCTGGCTTCCCGGGCGCTAATCCGGATTATCGCATTGTGGTGGAGGGACTTAACAGCTTCGGGGTTGATGGTGGCTCAATGGGCTTTGCTTCCAGCGGCACGCTGATCATGAGCGGCAACTTCCTGGGCCCTACCGGCGATAAACAGACCAAGCGCTACAGTACCTTCGCGGCGACACCCGGCCTGATGACCACCTGTCTCGGCAAAAATCTGGGTAATCCCCCGACACCGAGCCGCAGCTTCTACCCCTTCTTTGCCCAGAATGATTTGATCGTCAGGCCGTCCGGTTTCTCCTTTACGGGCGGGGATCTTAAAGTGCAGATCCAGACCAACGGCAAGTATGGCAGCCCGGTGGACACGGTCCAGACGCTGGAGATGAATTTCCCCAGCGCAACTTTCCCCACGCCAACGTTGCCCAAACTCTTCAATCCGTTCGACCCCGACTGGCGTGTGAATAATGCCGCGGATCGCGAAAAAGTGAGGAAGAACTCCTTTGCTGTCAGGCACTTCGGCGATTCCCCCGGCACGGGACGGGCTGCGGCCTACTTTGGGCGCTTTCGTCAGAACGATGCACAGGGCTGGTCCAGCGGTATCTGGTCGGACCGCTTTATCATGCCTGCGTCCATGATGAACAATTCGATCCTTGCCACGGCGGATGGTACCGCGGATGTGGTTCAGGCCGTGGAGGTTGCCCACGGGGATGTGCGGCTGATCGCGGGGAAGGCCAGCGTGCCGAAAACAGACTTTGCGAAGCACGCCAGCTATGGCGACAAGCGCTCCGCCCACAGCTTTCGGCGCGGCAACCTGGGCAGTCTGTATTACGGCGGCCAGCCGGGCGGATTCCTCTCCGCGGGCGGGTACTATCGCAACCTGCTCTACGAGCAACCGGGTGCCAGCGTGCTTGGCAACGCGGCGTACGATCCCGTTGTCGGCAGCCTGTGCCGCCCCGGCAACTGGCCCGCTACCTGGGCCCAGGGTGGCGACTGGGACAGCGGATGGTCCCGCATGCCCGACGGCCCGTTTATCAACAAGCCGGACGAGGGAACCGGGTATGGCGCCGCCACCGGAAACGTGCCGTACTTTGCGGAGCTGGACAACATGAGCTTCTTCTCCGTTGTCGGCGCTAACCGCGTCTCGCCCAACCGCATCATGCCTTCGCCGGTCATGTTCGGCTCCCTGCCCACCGGGGTTAACGCCGGGCGGCCGTGGCAGACGCTGCTGTTCTGCCCCAACCCGCGCGCCGGCGACAGCCACTTTGCCCTCGCCTCCGGGCCGCCGGATCATCTGGTGCTGGATCTCTTTCACATGCCCGTGGTGGAGCCCTATGCCATCAGCGAGCCGTTCTCCACCGCGGGCAAAGTGAACATGAATTACCGGATCGTGCCCTTCCGCCACATCACCCGCTCCACGGCGCTGCGCGGCGTGCTCAAGGCGGTAAAGCTGACGGCTGTGCCGGGCTCGGAAGTCGCGCGCTACAAGGGACAGGGCAGCAACGGCATGGCGCCCGTTACCACCGCGGATTACCGCTATTTTATCCATGCCGATGAGACGCTGAAAGCCTTTGACGCGCGCTTTGACGGAGCGGCCGCGGGAAGGCCCGAAGTCTTCCGCTCCGCATCGGAAATCTGTGATATGTTTCTCTACCCGTGCGACCCTGCCGCGGTAAGGAATCCGCTGGTGCCGTTTAGCGCCGGCAACGCCGCCATCAAGCTATGGTGGGCGGATAAAGACCTTACCGGCGACAACCTGCGCGAGCAGCCCTACGGGGTGCTCTACCCGCGCCTTACCACCCGGTCCAACACCTTTACCGTGCACATGCGGGTGCAGACGCTCACCAAAATGCGGACGGACTCCGACCAGAACATCTGGCGCGAGGGCAAGGACGCCGTGAATGGCGAGTACCGGGGCTCCGCCACTTTCGAGCGCTTTATCGATCCCAACAACCCCGCCTTGCCGGACTTCGCGACAACCGGGGGCAGTATCGACCCTTATTACCAGTTCCGCGTGTTACACACCAAGGAGTTCAAGCCATGAATCGCATTCCAGTCAGCCGTCGCAACAGCCGGGGATTTTCTCTGATCGAGCTGCTTGCGGTTATAACAGTCATGGCTGTGGTGAGCACGCTCATAACCCCTTCCTTCTCCAGCATGCTGCTCTCCGTTAAAGTAAGGCAGGCTTCCGGGCAGATCGCCAGCCTGATAGAGCGGGCACGCCTCGAAGCCGGCACCCACAATCGGCCGATCGAACTCCGCTTCTACCGTGAGGCAAACGGCGGCCACTACACCGGCATGCAGCTCTTTATTCTGCGGGATGCCGGCATGGTCGCCCACACTCCGTTCATTCGCCTGCCCGAGGGGACTGCGATTGCCAACGACACCCGCAGCTCCCTGCTTCAGGAGCCCGGCCTTGGCGCAGGTACCACCGGCGCGTGGACGTATCGCTCCTTCGAAGTCGCCTCGGATGGCGAAACAAATCTGCCCCGCCGGGAGCTGTCCCTCTGCCTCGCCGTAGGCTCCGTGCAGGAGATCAACGCTTCCGCCAACGGAGCGAAGGATGCGCCTGGTCTCTTTGCCGTGCTCATCGATCCGGTCGTAGCCTCCACCCGTGTGGTAGGGAGATAGCAAGGCCGTTGTGGCGGAGTGAAATCTCCCCCCCCTCGCGGTATCCTGCCGCAGCCCACGCAGGGCGCGCAACCCAACAATAACGTCTGCCCCCATTCACCCATTGCATCGTGAACGTTCCCCTTTTTCTGCGCCAGGCCTGCCTTTCCGCATGCGCACTTGCCTTGCTGTCTGTGTCCGCAAATGCCGCGGACTGGAGCTATCCGCTTCCGGATAAGTCCCTTGCGCCTGAAGTTTCCATCTGTCCACTGCTGTACGACAAAACGTGGGCCTACAGCGTGGAAA
The DNA here is from genome assembly GCA_003054695.1 of Verrucomicrobia bacterium LW23. Lineage (GTDB taxonomy): Bacteria > Verrucomicrobiota > Verrucomicrobiia > Methylacidiphilales > UBA1321 > LW23. The sequence continues at coordinate 118,639 of QAZA01000045.1, read as the reverse complement.
TTGATGACGGACCAGCAAGCACGGCAACGTTTTCGGCCGATTTCTTTGCTCAGTATCGCTTTACAGATGCGCCGCCCGGAGTGCCTGGGGGAAAATCGATGCCCGTTGTCGGGGGCGCCGCCCTCTTTGCGTACGTTATTGCGGCCAACCACTCGTATCTCTCTCCCCAAACGATACGAGAGCTCCTTGCAAAGGGCTGGGGCATCACCAATCACAGCTACTCCCACATCGGACGTTCATGGGGGAATCCACCGGAGATCCTCACCAGTGAGCAGATTCGCGAAGAGCTTTACTGGAGCCAGTCGATCTTTGCCCATGACTACGGCGAGGGCCGGGCGCCGACCCACTTTGTCTATCCCAACGGCTATACGGGCTACGCCCAGCTGTTTGGAGAGTTCGGGCTCCTCTCCGCCAGCCATGTCGGTGGGCCGGGCGGCTGCAATATGCTGGACGAGAAGACGGTGCTCACCTCCATGCCACGCGCCTATCTGGACGAAGGGCCGTGGTCCGGCAAAAACAACGACACGCCTCTGCATCAGTTCCCCAAAGACGGCCCGCAACCCGGGCATCTGCAGATCGATTTTACCCATGGGAACAATCCCGATCCTGAGTCCGCCAACCAGAAACGCTGGAAGGCGCGCATGGACCATATCAGCGCCCGCTACGGCAAAGACGGCGACGACACAATGTGGAGCGCTCCGGTGCAAAGCGTTATCCATTACACACTTGCAAGGCGAAAGGCCAGCGTCGCCGTGAAGGATGGCGTGCTTAAGGTAACGCTTCCGGACGACGCGCCCGGTTCGCCGCTCACCATCCGGCTGGAAGGAATACCGGAAGCGACGCAAATGCCCGCCCCGCAGGGCGGAGCGCTTCTCTACCGCAAAGGCACGACGGTATGGATTACGACGCCATTTCTCGGCAAGCCCGGCACTGCCGCGCCGGAGCCCCGTATTCGCCGCGACTTCACAGGGCCGGCCGGCACTCACGAGTTTGCCAGCCCCGTGCAGATGGCGGGCGTGCAGCTTTATCACATCGGCAAGCCGGAGGCCGAGACCGAAGTGCGTATCCTGCTGACCCTGGCGGATGGAACTACGCAAACACTTGGGCCCAAAATCCTTAAGGCAGCCTGGGGCAATGGAAACCTGCTCTTTCCGGTTCTTCCCCATCGCGCCCCGCTCTCGGTAAAGAAGATAGAGGTAAGCAGCGCCCGAGAGCTCAAGCGAATGGACGTATGGGTAGTCGGTGCCGCCGATAAGCCGGTGGCCGCAAAGTAGCTCCGCCGAGAGACAGGGATCGAGTCAGGACTGAAAGTGCCTTGGCCTCAATCCCGTGCGCCTCGGATAAGCGCTTCTGTCCGCGGGGCGCCCTCGCTGTCGCGGAGGATGAGGCTGGAGGTGATGATGGAGACTTGCGGCGGCAGGGTGGGATCGGCGATGCGGCGCTCCAGGATGTCCATGATGGCCCGGCTTGTTTCATCGCGGTCGGTGTGGATGGTGGTGAGGCCGAGGCGCTCGGCTTCCGCAATGTCATCCACGCCGCTTACGGAGACGTGGCCGGGGATCTCCATGCCGTGGGAGCGGATGCCCTGAATGAGGCCGCACGCGATGATGTCGTCGCCGCACACGACGGCGGTCGGCGGCTCCGGCAGGGTAACAAAGTGGCCCCATGCTTTAAGCCCGCCAACGTGTCCGTCTTCGCCAAAAAACACCAGTTCTTCCTGCAGCGGCCATTTGTTTTGCACGTGAAAAGCAGAATAGGCCGTGTAGCGTCCCGTGCTCCGGCATCCCTCAAAAGCCTGGCCGACATACGCAATGCGCCGGTGTCCCAGCGCCGCCAGCGTCTTCATGTTGCGGAAAAAGCTGCCGTACAGCTCGTAGCCTACAAAATCGAAGCCGGGGATGGGCTTGCCGTGCAGAAAAACCATGGGCTGGCCCTGCTCGCGCAACTGGTCGAAGAAGGCCGGGTTTTGCCGGTAGTAGGATTGATCCATAATGAGCCCGTCGGTCTCCCCTGCGGTCCATTGCTCAATCATGGCCAGGGACTCATTCTCCTCCAGGGAGAGACCGAGCAGCAGCGTGGTGTGCCGGCTTCGCGCCACCCGGTTAAGCGCTTCCACCAGCTCCGAGTAATAGGGGTTGCGAAGGTGGGGCAGCAGCAGGCCCCAGCGGCCTTTGCGGCTCAGCTTCATCATGCGGGCGCCGTTATGCGGCTGGTAACCAATCTTGCGCGCTGCTTTCAGGATCTTGTCGCGAGTCTGAGGATTGATTCCCGCCTGATTATTGAAAGCGCGCGAGATGGTTCCGCGCGAGACGCCGGTAAAGGCAGCCAGGTCGAGAATCGTTGCCCTCTTTGGTCGTTTAAACGTCGGCATGTTTCGTGTTTCGGTCGGTCGAGGGCGTATCATGGCGGTAGTGGGAAGCTTCAGGCAATCACGAAGCGGTGAGCATTTTGGCGGGACTTTGCGGAGCTCGCGCAGGCGAATGTGAAGATTCACGATATTGTAGGCTTTATCTCGCTTGACATCAAGGCCGCTGTAGGGGGAAAGCGCTTTTAAATCCGGGTTCGGGAAGAGGATCGTGAACGTTCACAATTTTGTTGACGCTTTCCCCAAACAACGCTAACACCATTATTGTCATGTCTCCGACGCATCCCCAGCCCGCTTTCCAGCCGTCGCCCATTCGCTGAGGTCTGACCGATCCCTCAGCAGACAGGCTCCCTTTCTGTTGATACGCAGCCTTCACCTCCTCCCTCACAGTTACCCTGGTCCAGCGCAAGCCGGGCCCTTATCTTATGATCGTATCTCTTCGTAAGCTCTTTACTCCCCAGATATTCGCTACATCGGCCCTTGTCGCAGCAGGCCTCGCCGCAGTGCAGATGTACGCATTTGCGCAGTCCGCTCAACCCGGCGTCTTTCCCAGTGACAGCCGCATCGCATCCTCACCCACGGAGCTCCAGCGCCTGCTCCTCTCGCCCCTTGATGAGGGCGACGTGAAGCAGATGGGCGCGTTCCGTATCGCCGGCACGCAGGTTAAAGCCCTTGCGGGGCAGGACGCAAAGACGGGGCGGCACGCGCTGGAGTTTGCCGGTATGGCGGATGGCGGGGGAGCCAAGGGAGATTTCGTGGTCAGCCTCAACCCGCAGGGCGAGGTGCAGACGCTGGGAATGTGGGTCTTTATTCGCCCGGACTCAAACGTGAGCAAAGCCGGCTTTCAGATCACCGATGCCGAGGGCGAAAGCCTTATGGCTGTGCAGGATGCGGACTGGACGGGCTGGAAGTGGGTGGAAGCGGACGTGAAGGATGCGGCCTTCGTGCAAGCCTATCCGCAGCAAGGCAAAACGGGGAAAGCGGAGTTTCCTCTCAAGAACGTTAACATCATATGGTTTGCGAAGGAAGCCGGGCGCACCTCGCTAGGCGTGGACGCCCTGGCGGCGGTCAGCAAAATCGAGGCACCGGCACAGGCCCACACCGCCGAAGCCATGCTTCCCGCCTGGGGGGAGGCCGGCCAGCCACTTGCGGGTAACATCCTCATCCACAACTATTCGGACAAAGCGCGAACGTTGAGCATCAGCGTCAATGTGCAGTCCAATCCGGCCTATCTTACTCCGGAAATCCCCGACGCCATCCTTGGCAGCGACATAGCCCAGGCAAAGCCAAGCTGGCTGGAGATAGCCGGGCAACGCGTTGAGAACAATAGCCTTACGGATAACGACGCGGACACGTGTCTCATGCCGGATATGCCCAAAGAAGGGCTTACGGAGATCTTCCAGACTGTCGATCTCGGCAAATCCCACGATATCACCGGCGCGACTCTTAAGGCGGGAGACGCCAACTGGATACGCAAAGTGGATATCGCCGCCTCGGCCGACGGAAAGACATATACGCCGATCGCCGGGTTGCAGGGCATTGAGATGAAAGGCAAGTGGTCGCCGCAGACCCTCACCGCAACGCAGCCGAGCGCCGCGCGTTATGTCCGCCTGCGCTACCACAACGACGGCGACACGTTACCGCCCCACTTCCGCACTCTCTCCGCGCTCCGTCTGTACGATGGCGCTGCGGACGAAATCGTAGGCGTGCCAGCGACGGGCAAGGAGCTGGCCAGGGAGACGCTCACCGTTACCGTGCCTGCGCGGAATTTTGCAATCGCCGCGCTCAAGCCTACGCCGGCCCTGGGACCGGATGCGTACTATTGCGGCATGGTAGTGGAGGAAGGCGGCCGGAAGAAGATCACCTGCGCGGACTATTTTGTGATGCCCGGCGACGCCGTAACGCTTAGCCCGGCGTCCCGCTTTGGCATGAATGTCAGCACGCCCGGACATATCCCCATGCTGGCGCGCGCCGGTTACGGCTGGGTGCGGTTTGAGAACATGAAATGGCAGTTCTACAATCCCGGCCCCGGAGTCTTCCGCTTCGACGGCACGGTCTCTCCCTGGAAGGTGCCGTTCGATCAGTATTACACCCAGTATCGGGCGGCCGGTATGTCGATCCTGCCCTTTATCTTCGAGTCTCCCGCCTGGGCCTCCTCCGCACCGGCGGACACCAAGCGCCGCCAGGCCTACGCTCCTCGGGATCTTAAGGATTACACCCAGGCCATCTTTGAAGCTGTGGCACGGTATGGCTCCGCAAAGGTGGAGCCCGACAAGCTCCATACCAGCGACAAGGTCAGCGGCCTTAACATGGTGAATACGTACGAGATATGGAACGAGCCCAATCTCAACAATCCCGGCTGGGGCTTCTTTGTGGGCCCGCTGAGCGAGTATTACAAAGTGTTCCGCGCCGGTGCCGAAGGCGTTAAGCAGGCAGATCCCGCGGCGCGCGTCACCAATGGCGGCTGGGCCGGGCTCTCCATGGAGTGGGTGGATACAATGCGAACCTTCCGATACCCCGATGGCAAAACGCCGCTGGATTTTACCGACGTACTTAACGTCCACTTCTATGCCGGCAAAAGTGAACCGGAGTACTCCACGCAGGATCCCAACGCCTTTCGCGAGGGAGCAAAACCGAGCGACATACAGACGCTGGAGAAAGATCTTATGGACCTGGCAGACTGGCGCGACGAGCTGAAGCCCGGCATGCCCATCTGGGTGACGGAAACCGGCCACGACGTGGGCGGACCCATAGGCCGCACCGAGCGTCACCAGGCCGCCAAGCTGCCCCGCGGGCACATGCTCTCCTTTGCCAACGGTGTGGAGAAAGTCTTCATCTACCGCGAGACCGGCTCCACGCCCGACAAACACGCCGGCGCCGGTATCCTGAGAAACGACGGCTCCGTGCGGCCCAGCTACTTTACCATGGCCACCCTTATCCGCCAGCTGGACGGCGTAACCGCCACGCGGGTGCCCCGGCTGGAGACGGCGGATGCCCGCGTGTGGATGTATTACTGGCCGCGCCCCGCCAGCGCCGGGGGCGACGTGCTTACCGCGTGGATTCCCGATAACGACACCACGGCGACGCTGGGCGTGGATCTCGGCCGCTGCCGCGTTACCACGGCGTTTGGGGCGACGAGTGATATGGATGTAACGAAGGACTTTCCGGTCAGCTGCTTCCCCGTGTACATCACCAGGATAAGCAACACGAAGGGCCTGGATGCACTCCGCGACGTTGCCGCGACACGCGAGGCCGCCCGCAGGAGGCAGATGGCCTTCGACGCCACGGCCGAAGCCTATCTCTTTGACTTTGGCAGCCGCGAAAGCGCAGGCACCCGCAAGGTGGGCAAAACCCGCCCGTTTACCGCCGTGCTCATGGAGGACGCGTTTGATGGCACCAAAGATGGCAGCAAGGGCACTCCCTACGGCTTTGTACAGCCGGTCAGCGGCAAGAATGTCTCCGCGCACTGGGTAAAGTCTCCTCTGGAGAAAGACGCCGTGCAGCTCTACCGGCCGGCGACCTTCAAGGTACAGGTAAAGCCGGGACTGTATCGCGTGGAGTTCAAAGGCGAAAACTTCCGCGAAGCCTCGGAGCTTCGGGTCGCGGGAACGACGGAGGGGGAGGCCGTCATCGCGCTGCCCTCCGCAAACAAGGGGGGCACCACACCTACGACAGAGCCTCAAGTCATTGCAGTTAAGGACGGATTGCTGGAGTTTCAATTCCCCGCAGGGAACATCCAGTGGCTTACGCTAGTGGAAGTGGCGAAGTAGAAGGCGTTTCGAAGCGCCAACGGCGCTTACGGCGCCAGTGGCGCTAAGCATCGTGCAGCCCAGGGTTAAGGTCTACCGCGACCCTGGGCAAGAATGCCATCGAGGTCCTCCTGAGAGGACGCAGCGCGCCGCGCCATCGCGGGATTATACACATCATTGCCCACCACGTGCACATACACGGGGCGGCCGGAAGTGTATCATTTGTGGCGAAGATGCTGAACATACTTTTGCCCGTCCTATTGTCCCTTTTTGCCGCGGAAGCGTGCTTGCATGCTTCCAGCCTGGAGCTCACTTACGACAAGCCTGTCGAGCCCAGGCAATATCTGTCGCATGGGCTGCCGATCGGTAACGGCCGCATCGGGGCGGTACTGTGGGGCTTGCCCGAGAAGGAGCGCATGGCCTTCAACGAGATAACCCTGTGGGCGGGGGATGAGACGCAGAAAGGCGCGTACCAGCCTTTCGGTGACGTATGGATCTCGCTGCCCGGCCACGAAGCGGGCTACACCCAGTACCGGCGTACGCTGGATCTGCAAAACGGAGAGCACATGGTCAGCTACGTCAGGGACGGCGTGACCTACCGTCGGGAAGCATTTGCGAGCTATCCCGCCCAGGTGATGGTGCTTCGCTTCAGCGCAGATAAGCCGGGATCGTACACAGGAGAAGTGGAGTTGACGGACCGCCATGAGGCGAAGATCACCGCGGAGGGCAACAAGCTGACGGCCACCGGCACGATGCTGGGCTGGGTGCACCCCTTGCCCGCATGGGTTAAGGACAAGACCGCGCAGCCCTCAACCACGGGCTCCGATTACGAAAGCCAGCTGGTCGTGCTGACGGAAGGCGGCGCCACCGAGATCCGGGATGGAAAAATCGCCTTCACCGGCTGTGACTCGGTAACGCTGATCCTTGGCGCTGATACCAGCTACCTGGGAGATGCCACGAAGCAATGGCGCGGCCCGCATCCGCGCCAGAGGCTGACAAAGCACGTGGACACGGCGGCAAAGCGCTCCTTTACCGAGTTACGTGATGAACATCGCAAGGACTATCGTCACCACATGGACCGAGTTGCCCTTAATCTCGGAAAGTCGGAGGAGGCCGCCACGTCCCTCACCACCGACAAACGCATCCTGCGCTACACGGATGTGGGCCAGGACCCTGAGCTGGAGATGCTTCTCTACCAGTATGGCCGCTACCTGGCCCTGGCGTCCTCCCGCGGCCCGCTTCCTTCCAACCTTCAGGGCTTGTGGAATGAGAGGATGGCGCCAGTGTGGGACTGCGATTACCATACCAACATCAACATCCAGATGAACTACTGGCCTCTGGAAACCGCCAATCTTACCGAATGCACCGCACCCTTCTTTGACTTTGTTGAGCAACAGGCACCCGCCTGGCGCCGGAACACGGCGCGCAAATTCAAGACTGCGGCCGGCGTACCCGTGCGCGGCTGGTCCGTCTACACAGCCCACAATATTTATGGCCTGGGCGCCGCTCAGGACAACAAGACCGGCAACGCCTGGATGTTGCAGACGTTTTGGGAGCACTACGCCTTTACGCAGGACAAGGAATTCCTCCGCAAGCGCGCCTATCCCATCATGAAGGAAATCTGCGAATTCTGGATCGACTCCCTGAAAGAGCTGCCCGATGGGAGACTGGTTGCCCCCAAAGGCTGGTCGCCGGAGCACGGGCCTACCGAAGATGGCGTCAGCTACGATCAGCAGATCATCTGGGATCTCTTTCAAAACACCGTGGACGCCGCCGACGCGCTGGGGGAGGACAAGGAGTTTCGCGACAAGATTGCCGGCATGCGGGATCGCCTGGTCGGCCCCAAAATCGGAAAGTGGGGCCAGTTGCAGGAGTGGATGGACGACAAGGACGACCCCAAGAATATCCACCGGCATGTATCCCACCTCTTCGGCGTCTACCCCGGCCGCCAGATCTCCGCAACCCGGACGCCCGAACTGGCCGAGGCAGCGAAAGTCAGCCTCAAAGCCCGCGGCAATTCCGGCACCGGCTGGTCCATGGCCTGGAAGATCGCCTTCTGGGCGCGCCTGGGCGATGGCGAAAATGCCTACGATATGGTGCGGGGACTTCTCAGCAAACAAGGTACGCGGGGTAACCAGCTGAAGAAAGCGCGCGAAGCCCAGGGGATCCCTGTGGATCCCAAGCAGCACTTCGACAATGGCGGCGGTACCTACCCCAACCTGCTGAGCGCTCACCCACCCTTTCAGATAGACGGAAACTTTGGTGCCACCGCCGCTATCGCGGAAATGATCCTGCAAAGCCATACCGGCGAGATCCATCTGCTGCCCGCCCTTCCAAAGGACTGGCCGTCGGGAAGCTTTAAAGGCTTACGCGCCCGCGGCGGTTTCGAGATCGACGCGGAATGGGAGGCGCGCCAATTAAAGTCCACCACCATCCGCAGCATCAACGGCCGCGGCGGTAAACTCCGTTACGGAAACCAGGTAATCGATCTGGCACTGGAACCGGGCAAGGAAGTGCGCTTTAATGGCAGACTGGAGCGGCAGTAGCAGTAGGCGGGTGGGGCCTATCGCACTTCCGTCAACTGCAGGGCGGTGATGAGCTGGGCGACGTCTCTGACGCTCTCCACGGCGGCGGCGATGTCGTCGATCTCGCACAGGGTGAAGGCGTTGCGCAGATCCAGGCGGTACTTGCGGCCATCGTGATTAAAGACGAGGTTATCCCACTGCGCGCTGTTCAGGTCCTTGGCAAAGCGCTGCACGCAGCGGCCGCGGATGTAGGCGCGCGAAGTGGATGGGGGCTGCTGCACGGCGTGAAGCACTTCGCTGTCCGCCACCAGGGTGCGCATGTGCCCGGCGTTTTCCAGGGCGTAGAAGAGGCCTTGCTCGCGGTCGAGCAGGTGGTACTCCAGGTCGATGCTTTGCAGCCACGGGTCGCTCCACTCCAGGCCTTCGGCTTCGCGCAGGGTATCCAGCAGGTAGCGTTTGGCGGGCCAGTCCAGGCGGTCGCGAAGGCTTAGCGGGTCGCTCTCCAGCAGGTCCAGGGTTTCGGCCCAGTCGTTCCACAATTGCAGCTTCTCCGGCGCGGAGAGGTCGGCGCGTTCCTTAACCCATTGCAGGTAAGCGCGTTGCACGGCAATGGCGGTGCTTTGGCGGCCGTCGCTCAGCGTTACGGCCCAGCGGTAGGTGGCATCGTGAGAGATGGCGCGGTTGGCCAGAAGGGGATCGGCCAGCGTAACCCCTTGCGGTGGTTCGCCTTGCACCAGCGCCTCCAGCACAAGCGCGGTGGTGCCCACCTTAAGCCACGTGGCAAACTGCGCCATGTTGGCGTCGCCAACAATAACGTGAAAGCGCCGGTAGCGGCGGTTGTCGGCATGCGGCTCGTCGCGCGTGTTGATGAGCGGGCGGCGGTTCATCGTGTCGATGCTCACCAGCTCCGTAAAAAAGTCCGCGCGCTGGGAGATTTGAAAGCCCGCGCCCAGCGACGCCGCGTCTTCGCTCTCGTAGCCCACCTTGCCGGCGCCGGCGTAAATTTGCCGCGTGACGAGGAACGGTGTCATGGCGCGGACGACGCGGTCCCACGGGATGTCCCTGGCGATGAGGTAGTTATCGTGGCAGCCGTAGCTGTGGCCGAGGAAATCCGTATTGTTTTTGTAAAGCTTTACGGTGCGGCCGCCATGCGTCGTTACATTCAGCGCGCAATCTTCCAGAATCCGCTCGCCGGCCTTGTCCTGGGCAATGAGGTCGCGCAGCGTGGCGCACTCCGGCGTGCTGAACTCCGGGTGCGCGTGGTCGTTGTAAAAGCGCGCGCCGTTGCGCAGCACCAGGTCGCTCTTGATTTCCGCAAACGTCAGCTCGCGCCGGCAATCCTGGGAGAAGTAGTTGGCTTCGTCCGTATCCTGCAGCAGCTCCTTGGCGCGGAAGCCCCGCGCGTCCATGTGCGGGTCCTCAAAGGTGTAATCCCACAAGTGCGGCAGCCCGTACTGGGTGGCGGAGCGCACCAGCGCGATGGACTCCTCCACCACGTCGGCGCCGGGGTTCTCCACGACGCTGATGCCGATTTCGGTTTCCAGACCAAACAGGACGGGCCAGAGCTGGGGGGCGGACATAACGTTGGAAAGATGGACTCAATCCCGCGCTCTGGCAAATGGGAAGCAGCGCCGCGTCGTCAGAACCCGATAGGCTTGGACCGCGTGGTAGACAGCAGCAGGACAAACTGGTTGAGGATAAACCCGAGGACGAGCTGATACGCCATATACGCCCCCACGATCGCGCACGCTTTGAGCGGATCCACCTTAAACCAAAAGATGATAAAGCCCACCAGCAACGCATGGAAGGCCATGTTAAGCCAGAAGGAGAGCGTTATGCGCGCCGCTTCCACACCCGGCGCTGCGGGGTCGAGCCAGAAGCGGGTTTCGTTGGGCTCGCTGGCAACGTTGGGTATGGCAATAACGGGCACGAGCCAGATCAGCAGGCTTTGCACCAGGCAAATGCCCACGCAGAGAAACAGCAGCCGCTCAAAGAAGAGATCCTTGCGCGCAAGCACAAAGTAGAGAATGCCGGCCAGGGCGAAGCTATGGATGATGAACATGAGCTCGTAGATCGTGGATCTGCAAGGAAGCGTGCGACCTCTCGCGGCGCGCGCTGCCCTGCTGCTCATCGTATACAACCCGCCGCCGCGTTGCGAGTGCGAAATCACAACGCGGTGGGAATGCGTCCACGCCCCGGTCGCATGCGCCGGCGCCGGCCCCTGAAGCCTGCTACAGCAATCTCCATCCCCCGTAGCGTACGTTGCGTTTCCGCCCGTTGCGACCGTTGCGTGAAAATCCGTCAAAGGCTTGGCACCGCTGAGGAGTGGAGCCATACGTGGAGCAGATTTTCACGCAACGGTCGCAACGGGCGGAAACGCAACGTACGCTACGGGGGATGGAGATTGCTGTGGCAGGCTCACGCGTCAGTTGCCGTATCAATTCCTGGCCCAAAGATCGTTTGGGTACCTCTGGAGAGGCTTTAGCACATGTGTACTCGCGCCTCCCCCCTCCGACCTTAGTGTCTTCGTGCCTTTGTGGTTAAATTGTCCCCACAGCCCGGGGAATATTCACCACAGAGACACAAAGGTGGGAGCCGCCCTAATCCCGCGCTTTGGCCGGCGTCGTCATGGGGGTGAGCTTGAAGCTGTTGGGCTGGGTACCGTGCTCGGCTTGCTGGGTAATGATCTGGCCGGCTTGTTTGCGGGCAATCTCGCGGAAGAAAAGCTGGGCTTGCCGGGGCTTCTGGCCCTCGGCGGGGTGCAGGCGTTTATAGTGGCCGTCGGGTTGCAGCTGGCGCGCTTTCACGCAGTCGCTGAGGAAGGCGGGGATGATTTCCTCCGTAATGCGGGTGCGGATCTTCGCATCCAGCACGGGGAAAACGACTTCCACGCGGCGGTAGAGATTGCGCGGCATCCAGTCCGCGCTGCCCAGGTACAGCTGCGGTTCGCCGCCGTCGTTGTTGAAGAAGAAGATGCGGCTGTGCTCCAGGAACCGGCCGACAATGCTGATGACACGGATGTTGTCGCTGACGCCGGGGATGCCGGGGCGCAGGCAGCAGATGCCGCGCACCACCAGGTCCACCTTAACCCCGGCGCGGCTGGCCTCGTACAGGGCCTGAATCATCTCCTCGTCCACCAGGCTGTTGACCTTGACGAAGATGCGCGCGGGGCGGCCGCTGCGGGCCAGCTCGGTTTCGCGGGCAATCAGCTCGCGCATGCGCTCGGCCAGGTTAAACGGGGCGACGAGCAGGAGCCCTTCGCCGCCCTGGTACTCCGCCAGGCCGGTAAGGGTGTTGAAGAGCGCGGCCACCTCGGCGGTGATTTCGCGGTTGCTCGTCAGCAGGCCCAGATCCGTGTAAATGCGCGCGGTGCTGGGGTGATAGTTGCCGGTGCCCAGGTGGGCGTAGTGGCGCAGCTTGCCGTCGTCGCGACGGACAACAAGCATCATTTTGCAGTGCGTTTTAAGGCCCACGATGCCGTAGACGACGTGCACGCCGGCCTCCTCCATCTTGCGCGCCCAGGCAATGTTGTTGGCTTCGTCAAACCGCGCTTTTACCTCCACCAGCGCGGTAACCTGCTTGCCGTTCTCGCTCGCGGTCATCAGCGCGCGCACGATGGGGCTGTCGCCGCTTGTGCGGTACAGCGTCATCTTGATGGCCAGCACGTTCGGGTCAATCGCCGCGCGGGTCAGGAACTCCACCACGGGGTTGAAGCTCTCATAGGGGTGGTGCAGCAGCACGTCCTGCCGGCGCGTGATCTCGAAGATGTCCGCATCCGGCGGCAGATTGCGCGGGCGGGCGGGGACGAACGGCTTGTCCTTGAGGTGCGGGGCGTCGATGCCGGTGATCGGCATCAGGTGCATAAAGGTCAGCGGGCCGTCGTTGATGTACAAATCGTGCGGCGCCAGGTGAAAATGCTCCATCAGCAAGTGCTGAATCTCCGGCGGCGTGCCGGGGTCCAGCTCCAGGCGTACAGCGTTGCCGCGGTTGCGTTTACGCAGCTCGTCCATAATGCTGCGCAGCAGGTTCTCGGCCTCTTCGTCGTCAATGTAGAGATCCGAATTGCGGGTGATGCGGAAGCTGTGGCTGGAATCCACCACCAGGCCGGGAAAGAGCGTCTCGACATTCATCGAGACCAGGGAGCGCAGCGGCAAAAAGTGGTGCTGCCGGGGCTGGTCGTCCACCTCCGGGCGGGGCAGGCGCACCAGACGGGGCAGCACGCGGGGCATCTGCACAATGGCATACACCAGCTCGCCGGGGATGTCCGGGCGGCGCAGCAGGACAATAAGGTTATGGCTTTTGTTAAGCAGCTGCGGGAACGGGTGGCTCGGGTCGATCGCCAGCGGCGTCAGCACGGGGAAGACTTCCTCCGTGTAGTACTGCGTGGCCCACGTTTTATCCTCTTCACTGAGGTCCTCAGCCGTGAGGACGCGGATGCCGGCCTCGGCCAGTTGCGGCGCTAACTCGTTGCGCCACAAGTCATACTGAATCTTCAGGAGCTCCAGCACGCGCTTGCGCACGGCCGCAAAAATCTCCTGCGCCGTCAGACCGTCGGGAGCCACATCGCTCAGCTCATTCTCGATCTGCTGCTTGATACCGGCCAGGCGAATCTCAAAAAACTCGTCAAGATTAGACGTAAAGATGCACGCAAACTTCAGGCGCTCCAGCAGGGGCTGATGGGGGTCGCACGCCTCCTCCAGCACGCGGTTGTTGAATTCCAGCCAGCTCAGCTCGCGGTTAATGTAGTAGTCCGGATTGCTGAAATCGACTTCGTCCATATAAGTTTGCGGAAGGTGCATGAAAGGGGGGGCCTGTGGGCGCGCGCTGTGCGGGGCACAGCTACTGCCGGCGCGCGTGCCGGCAAGCGGCAATCCAGCGCGTGCCGCCCTGATGCTAAAGGCAGTCGGCGGCGGAAACAACAGGCGATTATGTCACAAATCGGTAACAGAGGCCACTGGAATGCGGCGAAATTACCCGGCTCGGATTTCTGACGGAGGGCAGGTGTGAACGGCGTGATGCAATGCTATATGCTACGTCACACTATAGCCGCGAGAAAACGCGCCGGAATTCAGCCGCTGGCTATACATCTCTTTATATTGTGCACATCAATATAAACAAATTACGGCTGGACGGCGATGCCATTTTAGCATCCATAGCGGTAGACCGCCTTTTGTATGTAGCGGGTTTGCATTTATTGCAACCCTGCATGCGTAGCGCACCCGGTCGGCGCAATATACGTACGATCTTTGCCTTACTAAGCACGCACACTAGTACGCGCAACCTTGCAATCTGCGGACTCCGTTTCACGAACCAGGAAACAGATCATAATAAAGACGAACTAAGCAATCCGGCAGGACTTCCGGAACGGGCCCCGGAAGCTGCTGCCGGTCAAGGAACCAGAGGAGACTAGAAGCCGCCGGGCATCAGCGGGGGCACCACAGTGCCTAGCGCCAGCAGGCCGAGATTGGGCGCCGAGGGATGCGACGCCGAGCGCTTGGGGTAGGACCCCTTGCCCGTGCGATAAAGGCGGGGCGTCTGCTGAGGCCGGGTGGCAGGGGCCGAGGCGGTGGCAGCAGCCGGAGACTCCATTATGGACCCGGACGTCATTGGGTGTTCAGGAGAAGTCTTCATGCGGTTAGGTGTGCGGTTGAAGTTGTTGTCTCTCCGCCGGAGGGCGAACCAAACGAAGGGGACTTATGGGTAGAAACGATGCGGCAAAACTAACCCGGTCCCCCGGAAGTGTCAACGCTAATACCCTCCTTAATTTAATTATATTGAGAGAAAAAAATAAACAACGAAAGTCACGGCTTAACCAATTCGCGCGGTTAATATGTAGTCGCACATCTGTTCAAGCGTTACGTTTTGCAGCAGTCTGGTCGTGAAAACGAAGACAAGCGATGTTTTTGCATGCCGATTGTGTCTCCTTTTCCTTCGGCTGAAAGTTAACGCGGTTAACAGGCAATCGCATGAAAATCAACGACTTGAATTCGAAACAGCTTCCAAATATTGGTTATACGGGGTTAATAGGAGATATACCGTAACCAAATCCGGCAACCTTAACCGCCTCTCCGCCCCTGGCGAACCCATCCTCGCCGTGCCGGGCTTGATTTGCGACGCAAACCGTAGCACACTCCTACCTTCACCCCCTCCTTTCCCGCCCCCGCATGCACGAGCCCGAACCCACGCCGCTGACTCCGCAACGCGCCCTGGAGATCTCCTCCCAGTGGCTGCGGCGCCACCCCATCATCACCGCGCTGGGTGTCGGCGCGGCCCTGGTGTACCTGGGCGTGGTGCTCGTGCTGCTCGTGTTCCCTTCCTCCCGCGGGGAGCGCGATCCCCTGCATGCGGCCGACGCCGGCGACGTTGCCCCCACCGCCTCCGGCCCGCAGATCGACCTCGCCCCCGAAGCGCAGGCCGCCATGGAGCCCGAGCCGCCTGGCCCCGCGCCCGACCCCGCCGAAGCCCGCGCCGCCGGTGTGCATGTGCTGTACCTGGGCGGCCCAGGCACCCAGCGGGACCCCCTGCCTGAGGGGATGACCCGCCTGCGCGTGTGGTACGGCGGCCTCTACATCAACCGCGCCACGCTGGAGCGCCGCCTGACGGAGTTTGCCCTGGCCAATAGGCTGGGAATCGAGGCCACCTACGTGCCGGCCGCCGCCGACTACCCCACACGCCTGGACGCCGCCATGGCCGCCGGCCCCGGCCATGCGCCCGACGTCTTTTTGCTGGAAGCCGCTTATGTGGAAGCCTTTGCGCAACGCGGCCGCCTCGCCTCCCTGCCCGTCCCCGCTGATCCCGCGGAGGGCAACTGGCTCCCCTGGACGCTCGCGCCTTTGACACGCGGCACGGCCATGCTGGCCTACCCGTGCGATTTCTCCGCGCTGGTGCTCTTCTACAATCGCGGCCTGTTCGACCGCGCCGGCCAGGCCCCGCCCGACACGCACTGGGACTGGCAGACGTGGGTCTCCCTGTGCGCCGTGCTGCAAAAGCGGCTGGGCGGCACCGGCCAGGTGGTTGGGGTGGAGTTCCCCATGCAGACTGAATTTTTCAGCGCACTGGCCGCGCAGGCGGAGGGCCCGCTGTACATGGGGCAGCAGTGGCTGCTGGGCCAGTCTGCCGGCCGCACCGGGCAGCTCCGCGCCCTGGGCATGCTGCAGGTGCTTGTGGATGAGCGCTTTGCGGCTATCCGCAGCGGCAGCGGGCACACACCGGGCACGCGCTTTCTGGCCGGCCAGGCCGCCACGCTGGTGGCCGGTGCGGAGATGCTTCCGGCCCTGCGCAACCAGCGAACCATCCGCTGGGGCATCAGTATATTGCCGCGCTTTACCAACGCCACCACCATGCTGGAGGTCCGCGGCTGGAGCGCCTGGACGCGTAGTACGCAACCCTTTCAGGCCGTGGCTCTTGCGCAATGGATGTCCGCAACCCCCGCCGGTGGCGAGCGCCTCTCCGCCCGCACCGGCATCGCCGACGAGCGCGGCGAGGAAGCCCGTATCTTTGACGCCGCCGCCGGCATGGCCCAGCCGCCCCCCGCCATCAGGGAGTGGCCCGCCTACACGCGCAAGATGGACGCCGTGCTGGCCGCCCTGCCCAGCGACGGCACGTGGGATGAGGCGGACGCCCTCGCCTCCCTGGCCAAAGCCACCGGCGTGGAGCCCCCTACCCGGCCCCAGCCCCCCATGCAGCCCGCCCCCGGCCCCAGCCCGTTCGATACGCCGCCCATGGATACCACCCCGGCTCCCGCCCCCATGCCGCGGCCCCGCCCCGGCGGCACCGCCAGTGGGCCCTCGGAGGCCGCAAGCGCGCACCGGTAGTGCTGGCTGCGACTAGGGGGAGCTCTTCATCCCCTCCGTACAATTACAATAATTGGCGCCCACTTTTGGGGGAATAGATTTCACCCGCCGGCCCTCGTACCTGCGGCCGCGCCCTTTCACTTTGCGGTAGAGTGTGCAAGTTATCGGCATCCCCGGTTGCAGAATGCACTTTCTCGCTCTACCTTTGCGGTCTGACGTGCAGTTGCCCAGCCCCGCGCACCTTGCGAATCGCGCCGCTTCCTTCCCACATCACCCACTCACTCTCTCACATGAACTCCCCGTATCATCGCACCTTCCCTAAGTTCAACCTGGTCAGGCTTTTGCGTACGGTATTTGATCCACAACCCGGTGAGCGCATCGCAATCCTTATCGACCTGCCCGACCCCCGGATGGTGCAGGCGTGGACGTTCCGCCAGGACCCCGCGCTCTCCGTGCAGCGCCACGCGTTCGAGGTCTTTCACCTGGGCCTGAACGAGGGCGGCATGCAGGAGCTGGGGCTGAAGGGCGGCGACTTCTTTGCCTACCAGGTTACCGGCGGCAGCAATCTGGACCTGCCCGAGACGGTGATTGAGCCCAACGGCGACACGCTCAGCCTGGAGAAAGATATCTACCCCAACTACGATATCATCCTGTGCATCAGCACCTTCAGCGCCACGGCGCCCCTTACGGCCATGGCCAAAAAGCACGGCTTCCGCGGCGCCACCCTGCACGGACTTAACCCCATCATCCTGGAGACAGGCCTGGCCGTGGACTATAACGAGGTAAGCCGCGAAGCCGAAAAGCTGCGCCTGGCGATGACCCGCGCCGACTGGGTGGAGATTGACTACGAAGTAGCCGTGCCGGCGGAAGAGGAGCCTCTGGCGACATGTACCCTGCGTCTCCTGCTAAACGGGCAGGAGGCGCAAAAGAGCCATGGCATGTGCCGCGGCAAAACCCCCGACGTGGCAAACCTGCCCGCGGGCGAAGTCTATTTTGTGCCGGAAGGCGCCGAAGGCCAGTTTCCCATGCGGTACGAGGACGGCACCCTGGGCCTGATGCACGTCACCGGCGGGCGCATCGCCAGGGCCGAGCTGCTGCGCGGTAACCCCAAAACGGTGGAGGACCACAACACCAAGCTCGTCACCGACCCTGTAACGGGCGAGCTGGGCGAGCTGGGATTTGGCACGCAGGACCTCCCCCCCAGCGGCAAGGACATTCAGGACGAGAAGATTCTGGGCACCCTGCACGTGGCCACCGGCCGCAGCGACCACCTTGGCGGACACCTGACGCCCGAGCTGTTTGCGAACAAGAAAAACGCCACGCACGATGACATTCTGTTCGCGCCCATCAAAACGCCCGAAATTAACGTGCCCCAGGTGCGCTTGCACCGCGATGGAGTTACCCACGTGGTGCTGGAGAACTACCTCGTCGCCCCCTATCTGGCCGAGGCGATGGGCCTCGCCCCCGGCAAGCAAGCCGGTGCCGGCCTCACCCAAAGGGCCGGTCGCGCCGCCGCGCTTGCCGCCATGGCCGCGACGGAGCCCGTACCCGCCGGGGTGTAAGACCAATTATCGGAATAAACCGGTACATGGGTGGAGGCGATTTTGAGATGAGGGCAAGGCGAGGCTGAGGGAGTGCATTTGAAAAATGCATGACCGAAGACTCAACGCCGCCCT
Source organism: Verrucomicrobia bacterium LW23 (assembly GCA_003054695.1). GTDB lineage: Bacteria > Verrucomicrobiota > Verrucomicrobiia > Methylacidiphilales > UBA1321 > LW23. The sequence goes on along the minus strand of QAZA01000045.1, from coordinate 100,531 downwards.
CGCTCAAAAGCGTCCCGCCAAGGTACCTGTTTATTCCGATATTTGGTCTAAGGGGACGTAAGGAAGGTTGAACATCGTGGAAGCAACCTCTTGGCGAAACTTTCCGCCCTTGGCGATGTTATCTGAAGGTCCGTAGATCCAAGGCAGATAGTATCGCCAAGGACGGAAAGTTTCGCCAAGGGGATCCAGCGGAAATGTCGACAGCTTCTAGGAAGAACTACTGATACAGGACACTAACGGCAAGGCTGGGCTGCTGAGCGCTGCTTCGCTTACTTCTTCCCGCTCGCGGCAAACTGGCACGTGCCGCTGACGCGCAGGGACTCGCAGGCGGCTTCCACGCGCAGGTGTTTGCTGGTGGGGCGGAAGCCGAGGCTTTGGATGATGCTGTTTTCGCGCTGCTCCAGGGCTTCGTCCTCAAACTCCAGGATGCGTTTGCAGTTGATACAGATGATGTGGTTGTGCGTAGGGTGGCTGGCGTAGTTCGGGTCGTAATACTTGAACTCGCGGCCCAGGTCCAGCTCGTGCAGCATGCCGGTTTCCACCAGCAGGGGCAGGGTGCGGTAGACGGTGGCGCGGGAGACGGACGGGTCCAGCCGCTGCGCGTTGGCCAGCAGGTCCTCGGCGGTATAGTGCTCGGTGGTGCTGAACGCGGCGTCGATGATGGCGGTACGCTGGGTGGTGAGGCGCAGGCCGCGTTGCTCCAGGTGCGCGTAGATTTTGCGGCGCACCTCGTCCAGGTCGGGCGTGCAGGGGGCCAGCGGGGCATCGCCCATCTCGCGCGCCGCGGGTGGCGCGGGCGGGGAGGAGAAGGGGACGTGGCCGGACTCCTGAAACGGCGGGGGCGCGGCTTTGGCCGGGGCTGTGCTACCCACGTTGCCAGCACCACCGGGCTCGGAGGGCGCTTTGGACGACGAAACTCCGCCGGCCGCCGCGGGGTGCGGCGGGCGGGCGGCGGGAGCGGCTACGGCGCGCCGGCGGGAATCACCGGGCCGGCTTTTCATAAGAGGTCGACTCTTCTTCCACGCCTTCGCGCAGCGTTTTCAAAAACCGCTTCATCGCGGGCGAAAGCACGCGGCCGCTCTTGTAGATGATGCCGAGCGGGCGGTAAAAGGGCTTGTCTTTAAACTCCACCGCGGCCAGGGAGCCGTTTTTGACTTCCTGCTCCACCGTGGCGCGCGGCACAATGCTCAGGCCGGCGTTGATTTCCACGGCGCGCTTTACCGTCTCGATGTTGTCGAACTCGGCGACGGTGCGCACTTCCAGGCTGGCGTCGCGGAAGATGCGGTCCACCGCCTTGCGGGTGGGGATGTCGCTCTCAAAGGCGATAAACTTCTCATTGGCCAGGTCGGGCAGCGAGGCCTCGGGGTGTTTGGCCAGCTCGTGCTCGGGGTGACATATCACCACCAGGCGGTCGCGGCGGAAGGGCTCCACCTTGATGCTCTTCTTTTGCGAGGGGAATGCCACCAGGCCCAGGTCGCTGGTGCCTTCCAGAATCTCCTCGTACACCTGGTTGCTGCGGCGGTAGTCCACCTGCACTTTTACGTTGGGAAACTCGCGCAGGAATTTTTTGAGGTAAGGCGGCAGCTCGTGCAGGCCGATGGACGTGACGGTGCTGACACGGATGGTGCCGGACACGACGTTGCGCATCTCCTCAAGCTGGTGCTGCAGCCCCTCGTAGTGGTAGGTTACCTGCTTGGAGGTCTCGTAAAGCGCCTGGCCTTCACGCGTCAGTCCAAACCGCTTGTTGGTGCGCTCAATAAGGGGGACGCGGAAGCGCTCCTCCATGGCACGGATTTGTTGACTCACCGCGGATTGGGTGATGAAGTTCATGGTCGCCGCTTTGCTAAAGCTCTGCGACTCGACCAGATCGCGAAAAATTTTAAACGACTCGACTTGCACAGTGGAAGAATAAGCCCGACTAATGGAGGCGTCAATTCCAATTTGCGCAATTCTCCGCTATCGCGTAACTTTTTTTCGTGATTAGAGGCTCTGATTCCTCTCACAGGAGGGCGAGCTTGCCGGGATGGAAGCAATATCTTTGCTTCACACTGGTTTAGTAGTTCGCCTCAAATCGGAAAACCCCTTTCGCAACTGATCGCTAACCCTTCCTCACCACCGCATGCCGCGCAACATAAACACTTCTTCTACTGCTCCCGACGATTCGACTCGGCCCGCGCCGCTGCCGGCCACCTTTGCGGAGCGCCTGGCCGCCGTGCGCGCGCGGATGGAGCGGGCCGCCGCCAACGCGGGGCGCCGCGCGGAGGAGATTACGCTGGTGGGGGTGAGCAAAAATCACCCGCGCGAAGCGATTGACGAGGCGTGGAAAGCCGGAGTGCGCCACTTTGGCGAGAGCAAAACGCAGGAGGCGCGGCTGAAGATGGGCAGCGCCGGCGGCCTGCCCGGCACGTGGCATTTCATCGGCCACCTGCAAACCAACAAGGCAAAGGACGCCGCCGCGCTGTTCAGCCGCATCGACAGCGTGGACACCCTCGAGCTGGCGCGCGAGCTGGATAAACGCGCCGGCACCCTGGGCCGCGAGCTGGCCGTGCTGCTGCAGGTAAACGTGGCCGGCGAGAGCGCAAAATTCGGCCTCCGCCCCGACGAGGCGCTGGCTGCAGCGCTGGAGCTGAATAACCTGCGCCGCCTGCGCCTGGAGGGCCTGATGCTCATCGCCCCCTACGCCACGCAGCCAGAGAAGGTGCGCCCCATCTTTGCCAAACTGCGCGAGCTGCGCGACGCCATGGAGAAGGAGAGCGGACTGAGCCTCCCCGTCCTGAGCATGGGCATGAGCCACGACCTGGAAGTAGCCATTGAGGAGGGCGCCACCGAAGTGCGCGTGGGCACCGATCTGTTTGGCGAGCGCAAATCAGCCTGGTTTGGCGGCCGCGCCGCTGCTGAGGAAGCAAAGCCCGCCTCTGCCGACACGCCCGCGCCGAAGGAGAAAACCTGGCGCCAGCGCGCCGCGGAGAACGCGGACGACGTGCCGACAATTATGTACGGGGAGGAGTAAGCGCGATTCGCACTGTGTGACTGGGTCTGGCGCAGTGGTCTCAGAGCAGCTTTAGTTCAGGTGTATCAAAATATAAACCGGTAAAACAGCCTCGCTGGCAACATCCCTCATTGCGTACTAGCCGATGCCTTTGGCAAAGATGCTCTTCTCGTACCAGGCCACTTCCTTCTCCATGCCGACGCGCACCGTGGTGGTGGGGTTGTAGCCGAGGAGGCTGCGGGCTTTGGCGATTTGCGCGTGGGTTTTGAGCTGGTCGCCCGGGCGGCGGGGCACGCGTTTCAGGCGCGCTTTTTTGCCCATGATTTCCTCCACAACCGCAATGCCCTGGCCGGTCGTCATGGTGGCTTCGGTGCCGATGTTGAAGATCTGCCCGTTGGCCTGGGGGATGTGCTGCAGGATGGAAACGAGGCCGTCGACGATGTCCTCCACAAACGTAAAGCTGCGCTCGTGCGCCTCGCTGCCCTCAAACATGGGGAACTCGCCACCGGTAAGGATGCTGTGGATGAGGCGTGGGTACAGCTTCTCCGGCCTCTCCCGCGGGCCGTAGACGCTGAACAGGCGCGCCGAGCACACCGGCAGCCCGCCATCGCGATGCTGCGCCATGGCCAGCTGCTCCGCCGCCAGCTTGGTAACGCCGTAGTGACTGGCCGGCCGGGGCTCCGCCGTCTCCGGCGCGGAGGCATCAAAGCCGTACACGCTGGAGGTGGCTATATTCACAAACAGATCCAGCGGACCGCCTTGCGCCTTGCCGCCGCCCGCCTTGCGCGCCGCGTCCAGCAGCCGCTGCGTGGAGATGATATTGTTGCGCAGGTAGGTCTCGAACGTGGTGGTGGCCGAGATGCCCGGCTGCGCGGCCAGATGAAACACCGCTTCCGTCTCCGCCGCCAGGGGCTGCAGATCCATCTCGGCCAGGTCGCCCTCGATCAGCCGCACGCCCAGCTCCGCAAAGCGCTCGGTGTTGGCCTCCTTTAGCGGGCGCGAGTAGTAGTCCGTAAAGCAGTCGATGCCGGTGACCTGATGACCCAGCCCGGCCAGCCGCTCCGCCAGGTGCGAGCCAATAAACCCGGCCGCGCCGGTAACAAGAATATTCATGCGAGGGCCAAAACCTTAGCGGGAACCGATCTCCTTCGCAAGAGCGGCGTTGTGTGCCGGGGCGCGGGAGGCATCCGGGACGGGTGTCTCCGCCAGCACGGACTTGCCGGCAAGGCCGGCGGCGGCTGCGTTAAGGGCATAACACACATAGAGAAAGCCCAGGACCCCGCTGGCCACAATCACCTGCCCCAGCGAGAACGCGGGCGACGTTGTAACCGCAAAGGCAAAAAACAGCAGAATGACGGACGGGCCGACTGTGGCCACATATTCCTCCACATGGCGGCACGTGGCCAGCACCATGGCGCCTGCGTTGGCGGTGATGGTCCACAGAAACATGGCGACCAGGAGGCCCAGCGGCGTTGTCACCACGCCGGTCAGGTAGTAGAACATGCAGAGGCAGGGCATCAGCACGCCGCAGAGCATGGCCACCTCCAGGGCAAGGGCCGTCCACTTGCCGATGGCTGCGTCGTGCGTGTCCAGCTTCGTCATCCCCAGCAGCTCCATGCGCCCGCCCACCATTTCTTCGCGGATATCCATAAAAGCCTGAACAGGCAGCACCATCAGGATAGCCAGGGTAGCCGGCCAGAACCAGTGCATCGCAGGGCCGCCCAGCGCGATTGTCAGCCGCGCCGCGGGATAAAGCGCGACATAAACCGCGCCCACCCCCACCGCCAGCATGGCCAACATGGCCGCCACAAAAAAGCCGGACCGCACGCACCGACACATCTCCAGCCCCACGCACGGGTTGACGCGGTAAGGCGGGCGCTCCAGCTCCGCGTCGCCCGCCGTTGCCATGCGCAGTGCTGTGGACATGGCGGTGTCTCTCGCGGCGATGCGGCGCCTGGCGGCGGCCCCGTCGTGGGAGTTGGAGTTCGCGTTCATGGCGCAGGCACAGGTTGCTTCCCGGCTCCAGATGGTGGCTCGGGCGAGGCTGTTTGCGAAGCGGTTGGCGGCGCTGCCATGCGACGCTTGCCGTTATGGTCGAGGAGGCCGTCCCTGCCAAGGGTGTGGGCGACTGCATACATACACGCCGCGTTAACGATGATGGCCAGCACCAGGTTGGTGATGAGAACCGAGACCAGCGCTTCCCTTCCCGCCACAATAAACGAGTTGATGCTGATGATGGCAATGCCTGCGATAGCGCCGAAAAGAAAAATGGTGCGTGCAACGCCCTCCCTCTCCCGCACCGTCGGCAGCACCATGGCAATGGCGGTGGTGTTGATCGCCGTTAAGGTGAGCACAAGCAGGCTGGCGCACCCCAGCAAATTGCCCGCCACAAAGTACTGGCAGATGCACAGGGGAAACAAGATGGAGGCGATGATCATCAACTCCATCACGTACACCATCCACTTGCCCTTTACGGTTTCCAGCGGCGTAACGTACGTCATGGACAGGAGTTCCTGCCGATTCTGCCGCATTTCGTCGCAGATGTCCCAGAAAGCCTGCAGGGGCACCAGCGCCATTACCATGGCCAGGGCATGCCACATGGTAAAGCGCGCCAGCAGGTAATGCTTCATCAGGTGGTCCAGCGTAATGTTGTGGCCCAGGGCGCCCGAAACCGCCAGCTTTCTGGAGTACAGTCCGGATTCCGCCGCCCACAACCCCACAGCAAGCGCCGCCACAAAGGCCAGCACAAACAGGCCGGACCGCCCGCAACGCCGCATCTCCAGCCATACGCACGGCGTGAGGAACCAGGGCGCATACCGCTGCGCAGGCCCTCCCGCAAACAGGCCGGGCGGCGCAGGCCCGGCAGCAGGAGGTGGCGGCGCAGAGTATGGCATGGGAAGTGCGCGTTGCGTTGCGGCAGGTTACCGTACCTCCCAGGGCGCCCGCGGCCCCTGCGCCCGGAACGCCAGCGCCGCCCGGTACGCCTACTCCAGAATGATATCATCCACCGTCTTGCCGGCGGGGATCATCGGCAGCACGTGCTCGGTGTAGGGCACGGCCACGTCCAGGACGTAGGGGCCCTCGCTGTTCAGCAGGCGCTCCAGCGCGGGGATCAGGTCCTCGTTACGCAGCACACGCTCGGCGGGGATGTCGAAGCCTTTGCAGATCTGCACGTAGTCCGGGTAGATCTTCTCGCGCTCGCCGGGGATACCCAGGTAGGTATGGCCGCGGTTGCTCTGGAAGAAGCGATCCTCCCACTGCACTACCATGCCCAGGTGCTGGTTGTTGAGGATGATGACCTTGGCGGGGATGTTCTCCACGCGCGCGGTCGCCAGTTCCTGCACGTTCATCAAAAACGAGCCGTCGCCGTCGATATCCACCACCTTCACGCTCGGCTTGGCCACCTGCGCGCCCAGCGCGGTGGGGTAGCCAAAGCCCATGGCCCCCAGGCCGGCGCTGGTAAGGAAGGTGCGCGGCTTGCTGTAGGTGTAGAACTGTCCGGCCCACATCTGGTGCTGGCCCACGCCGGTCGTCACAATGCACTCGCCCTTGCTCAGCTCGCACAGCTTTTGAATCACCTTTTGCGGCGCGATCGCGTCCGGGTAGTCGATGTACTTGAACGGATGCGCTGTGCGCCACTCCTCCACCTGCTTGCGCCACGGGGCAAAAGCCTTGGCGCTGCGGCGCTGGCTCTTGATGATCTCATTAAGGCGGCCGAGGGCGTACTTGATGTCGCTCTCAATCGGCAGGTGCACGTCCTTGTTCTTGTTGAACTCGGAAAAGTCGATGTCGATGTGCACAATGGTGCCACGCTTCGCAAACTCGCTCACCTTACCGGTCACGCGGTCGTCAAAGCGCACGCCAAAGGCCAGCAGCAGGTCGGCCTGGCTCACCGCAAAGTTCGCATAGGCGCTGCCGTGCATGCCCAGCCACTTCAGCGAGAGATCGTGGTTCTCCGGGAAGCAGCCGATACCCATCAGCGTGGTGCAGACGAAAATATTCGTCAGCTCCGCAAACTCCTTCAGCTCGGCAGCCGCGCCGGAGGAGATGATGCCGCCGCCCACGTACAGCACGGGCTTCTCGCTCTTCTCAATAAGGCCCAGGATCTCGTGCAGGGCAACGTCGTCCGCCTTTTTGTACGGATTGTAGCCGCGCAGGCTGATCTCCTCGCCCCAGCGGGGCTGCGTCTCGGCCATCTGCACATCCTTGGGGATGTCGATAAGCACGGGGCCAGGGCGGCCGGTGCTGGCGATGTGGAACGCCTCTTTAACGATGCGCGGCAGGTCGTTCACGTCCAGCACCAGGTAGCTGTGCTTGACGATGGGCAGCGTAAGGCCGAAAAAGTCGGTCTCCTGAAACGCGCCCTTGCCAATCATCGCCTGCGGCACCTGGCCGGTAATGGCCACCAGCGGGATGCTGTCCATAAACGCGTCCGCAATGCCGGTGACAAGGTTCGTAGCGCCGGGGCCGGAGGTAGCCATACACACGCCCACTTTGCCCGACGCGCGCGCATAGCCCGCCGCCATAAACACGCCGCCCTGCTCATGCCGGGGCAGGATGGTGCGAATGACCTTGCTGTGCGTCAGCGACTGGTGCAGGTACTGGCTGGCGCCGCCCGGGTAAGCAAAAATCGTGTCTACACCCTCGCGCTCCAAAGCGGCTACGAGGATATCGGAGCCGCGCATTTTGGGGCCGAGTTGTCCGCGCGCAGTCGTCGAGGCTGCGGCTACCGTCGCCGCTGCAATTGCAGGGGCGGGAGCCGAAGCGGACGTGCCGAGGCCAGCATCCGTGGAGGAAGGTGTAGAGCTCATAAACAGGGACTGATTTGCTGATAACAAAGGACCACACGTGCCCGTGTATCGGGCGCAGAGAATAGATGGTCTTTGCCATTTTGCCGGAAACCACGGCCAATGGCAATCGCAAAATGCAGGGCAGGAGGGAAACCGGGTAAACGAGAGGTTGCAGCCGGGGGCACTGGCACTTGTATCGCGCATCCCCGCTCCTTCCCCATCCGTGTAATCGGTGCAATCCGTGGTTAAACTCCCCTTCCCTTCCCAGTCCCAGGGACCGGGGATTGAGTTAACCGCGGAGGCATCTCCGGGCAGCGCATTGCCGAGAAGGATTGCACGCTGGACGTGGCGCTGCGCCTGGGGCCGCTGCTCAAAAAGATGGGATTCCGCGTGCACTACACGCGTACAATCGGTGTGCAACGGGAGAGCGCTGTGATTGACGCGGAAGTTGTTCTTGCTCTTTTGCTAAGGCAGGGCAACGGCTTCATCTCAGCTCACTCGCCCACGCCCTTCGCCTTCGTGCCGTTCTCCCGCCCCGTCCTTTCCCGGCCCCGGTTGCAATTCTTAATCCTGTGCTATATTAGTGGCATGAGAACCTTACTTGCTTCACTATTGTGTCTGATGATGGGTTTCCTCGGCGGCTACTACGTCGGCAACGGCCAGATTTCCACCGAAGGGACTCGGCGCCTGAGCAATACGCTGGATAAAGCAGCCGTCGAAGCCAAGGAGTACATGAAGTCCTCCGAAATAACGACGACCCGCGAAGTGGACAAGCCCGCCGAGAACAAATAAGCCCGGCAGGCCCGCACCCTTTGTCCGCACCCATCCAACCCCATCATCAAACGTAACCTCAACTCCCATTCCATCCTTAACCCTCTATCCCCAAACAACATCGCGTTACCGCGCGAAGATGAAATAAAACATCTGCAACGATAAAGCAAAACGCGCGCCCGATCCGGAGCCTAAGTCCGGTCAGGCGCGCGTTTATGCTGCGTGCAATTGCAGGCGTAATGCAAACACTTCCTGCGACTGATGAGGGGCCGGATCTCCCTCTGAAAGAAGATGGGGCGACCGACGGGGCTCGAACCCGCAACAGCCAGAATCACAATCTGGAGCTCTACCATTGAGCTACGGCCGCCATCAGGACCAGTTAGCTAAGCGGAATCCGCTAGCATTGTCTAGGGAAAAAACGCGTGGGGCGCGTTTTTTTGCGCAAAATTTTAAGCGCCTCGTTTATCCGCGGGCCGGGACGTGGTAAATATCGACGTGCCAGAGTTGGTTCCAACTGTGCAAGATGTCGCGGCAACGCGGGTTAAGTTCGCATAGTGTGAGCAAAGGGGTGTAGGCGGTTCTTACCCAGTGTGGCGCTGTGTCGATTCGGATTTGGAATCCTGGCATGCGTTGGTAAGTACGGCTTACCACACACAAATAGCCCGAGCCTCCGCTCGCGTGGTTGTATTGCTCCGGAGATATGGACCCGAACAGATGGACGGCCAGGGGGAGGCTCAGCGGGTAAAGCAGCAGCAGGGCGCCGAGGATCGCCGCGGTGGTGGCGATCGGGGACGCTCGCCGTGCGGGAGTGCGGGCTGCGTGCTCCGGGAAGGCTTCCCCGGATGGCGGCTCAGGAGAAGAGGATGTGCTGGTGCTGCGTGTGCCTGTCGTCATTCCCGTTACTCCCTTGCGCACCTCGGCCCGCTCCTCGCTCCCCCTTACGCGGCGGCGCCGCGGGGGAGGGAGGTGGCGGATTCGTCGTCGGCGGGGTTGTTGGCCAGGCGGCGGGCTACTTCGAGGGCGCGGGGCAGGTTGGCGATTTGCAGGTCCTGCTGGCGCCGCAGTTGGTCGGCGTGGATGAAGGCTTGTTCGCTGTCTTCGAGCATATCGCACCGGGCGTAGGCCAGGCCCAGGTCGTGCCAGCGGTCGCTGTCCTCGGGTTGCAGCTCCAGCACTTTGTGCAGGGCGGAGACGGAGCCGGCGTGGTCGTCCATCATGGTGGAGATTTGCGCGAGCTTTTGCCAGACGATGGTGGAGTTGTCGCGAATTTGAGAGGCCGTCTGGTAGGCAATCAGCGATTCCATCCAGGCGCCGCGGTGCTCATGGGCCAGGCCGAGGTTGAACCAGATGTCGAACTCCTCCGGGCGGATGTGCACGACGCGCTCGTAGGCGGCGGCGGCGCGTTCGAACTCGCTGATGTTGAGGTACATCTGGGCCAGTTCGCTCCAGGCCATCCACAGCAGGTCGCACTCGGTATCGGTCTCCAGCGCGGCGTTGATGTCGGCCTCGGCCTGCTCCACTTTGCCCTGGCGGGCGTGGATCATGGCGAGGTAGCTGTTGGTGTAGGAGGCGAAGCCGAGGAGGTTGCGGGCGTGCAGGAAGGCGCCTTCCGCGGCGGTGAGGTCGTCGTGCTGGAAGTAGATGACGCCGAGGCGGAACCAGGCTTCGGGGAATTCGCGCTGGAACTCGACTGCTTTTTCGCATGCGTAGGCGGCTTCCACCAGTTTGTCCTGGGCGGCCAGGGCGGCGCCGAGGTTGTCCCAGGCGCGGGCGTAGTTGGGCTGGATGGCGACGACCTTGCGCAGGGCCATTTCGGAGTCGTCGAAGCGATCGAGCTGGAAGTAGAGGGCGCCGAGGTTGCACCACACTTTGGGGTGATCTTTTTCCAGGGCGTCGGCGCGCAGGTAGTGGTGCAGCGCCTCCTCCAGCTTGCCGGTTTGCTGCAGGGCCAGGGCCATGTTGAACCAGGCGGGCATGGTGTCGCCGCCGTAGCGCATGGCTTCGCGGTAGGCAACGGCGGCTTTGAAGGGGCGGCCGGCCTGAAAGTGGAGGTGGCCGAGGTTGGTCCAGAACTCGAACGCCTGGGCGCCGTCGGGCTTAAGCTCGCCGGCTTCGCGGCCCAGCTTTTCGGCGGCGTCGCTGTTGCCGTCGGCCAGGGCCGTCATGGCGCGTTCCAGCAGTTCGGCGGGGTTGCCGGCGGCTTTTGGGGACTCCGCGGCGTTGCCGGGGGGCACGAGGCCGCCGGCGACGGGCTTGCGGCGGGGCGCCTCAATGGGGCGGGTGTGGCCGGAGCGGTGGTTGGCCTCCTTGGCGGCGCGCCAGGCGGCCTGGTGGGCCTGCAGGGCGCTGTTGCCGCCCTCGGTGGGTGCGGGCAGGGTGGAGGGGGTGCGCAGGCGGTCGGCGCTGCCGGCGGAGCCGGGCCCGATGGGCGGGGCGTCCTCCTCTTCATCATCGTCGTCGCGACTGGCCTTTTCCTGCGCTTCGGCTTCCATCGCCGCGGCCATGGCGGCAATGAGGCTTACCTTACCGGTTTTGACGATAAGCTTGGAGACTTTGGGCTTGTAGTGCCTGGTCTCCGTTACATGGATGGGCTGCTCGATGCCCTGGCTGGCCGCATCGCTTTCGCCACGGCCGGTCGGCTGGCTCTCCAGCGCGGGCTGGGCCACGGGTTCCTGCATCTCGCCGGGGGGGAGATCCCCGCTCATGGACTGCGTCTTGGCCTTCCAGATGGAATTGATGGAGGGCGGGGCGGGTCTGGCGCCGCCGGCGTCCCTGGACGACTGGGGCCGGCGCGGCAGAGGGCCGGAGCCGCGGGGCGTTTTGCTCGGCGGCTTAAGCGGTGTGGGGGGCGTGGGCGACTTGTCGCCCTCCGCCCGGGGGCGCGCCGGGGCGGTGCCGGCAGCCTCCGGCTTGCGGGGGAGGACAGAGAGTCCGGGCGTTTCCGCGTGCTCCGCCCTGCGCTGGGGGGGCGGTGTGGGCGAGGGAGCGCCGGTTTTGGGCAGGCGCTGCACGTCGCCGGGCGTGGCGCCGCGGCTGCTGCCGGGCAGGGGGGGGAAGAGCGGGGCGCCGGCCGCTTTGGCGGGTGTGGCGGAGGGGGAGGAGGAGGCGCTGTCTGCCACCACCGGGTCATAGTCGGGATCGCGCTCCATCTCGGCCTGCTTCATGCGCGCCAGGGCGTCGGCTGCGTTCTGAGCCAGGCTGCGGCTGGCGGCCGGCGGTTTGGCGGCGGGGGCGATGAAGGAGCGGGTGCGGGGCTGCATCGCGTTATCGCCCGGGCCCTGGCCCTGGCTCCTGCCGGGGCCGGGTGCGGGGGCTGCCTTGGCAGCCGTTGCAGGCGCGGCGGTGCTGCCGCCCCCGCCATTCAGCTCGCGCTCGCACTCGCGCAGCATGGCTTCGCAGTCCTCGTCGGGCATGCCCGTTTCCAGTACCTGCTCGCAAAAGCGCTGGGCGCTGCGGGGGTCGCCCACTTCCACAAGGAAGAAGCGGGCCAGCTCGCGCAGCAGGGGCATAATGTCGCGCGCGACGGGCAGGCGCAGCAGCATGGCGGCGTCGCTCGTCTTCAGCAGCGAGTCCGCCGGACGCCCGGAGTTGCTCAGGCGCATCAGGCCCTCAATGAGAATCGAAATGGCTTTAGACCGAAAAAAATCTTTGCGACCGTGGCTCAGGGCCAGCATCTGCCGCCAGGGAGCCGGGTTCAAAGGCTGATCTTCGATCAACTCAAGGATATCTTCTCTGGACAGGTCGGTACTCATAGTCGTGGGCCTTCCGGGTCTGTAAGATCTCCTCTCGAGCCAGGCAACATCGAAGCACGAAATCTTAGTACAGCAGGGAAAATCAGGTAATGGTCACTTTGTGGCGGGTGCTTTGTGTACGGCGGGTTATGTGTTTACTACGGGCAGGTACAGAATCGATGGAGGAGGGCCTAAGTTGCATTAACATGCTGAAGTAAGCGTAGAAGCTCACGTGATTTAAATACTTTTTATCAATCCGGGTCAATACATCTCTGGTGTTTTCTGGAAAACTTTCACGTAATAACTCCGTATTTTTCGGAGGTAAAAAAGGGTGGGAGTTATCCGAAAATACGGAGATGTGACGCAAAGAATTTATTTTCTTGCGCAGCCTTAAGCCTTTAAGGGGCGCGATACAAAAACATGACTGCTGTTTCGGCGTATGGAAATGTCCGTTAAGGGACGGTATCGGAATAATTGCGGTAAACTTTATGGCACACCTGTGTGCAATTTTCGTCCAGGCACCGGTGGTCCGCCTCTCGCTCTCTCGATGCTTGACTTGCCGCGCTGCTGCCTCAGCATGGTTAACGCATACCCGCTTCCCTTCCCCTTCACCTCCCATCGCCATGATTATCATCACCAACGGCACTCCCCTGGAGCTCCCCGAGGGCGCCACGATGGGCGACGCCGCCAGGCGCCTGTCACTGGATCCCCGCGCCCTCATTGCCGAGCTTAACGAAGAGGCGCTGACCCGCGACGAATGGCCCCATAAGGTATTGCGCGAGAACGACCGTGTCGAATTCCTCCGCATCGCCGCCGGCGGCTGAGCCACCCTCCCGCTCCCTGCTTTTTGACGCCATGCCCCACGTCCTGTCCAGCCACTTTTCCCTTGGCGATCTCTCTGTGCTGCAATGGGTTATGGTGCTGGTGGGCGCCCTGTGCGTGGGGCTGGCCAAGGGCGGGCTCGCGGGCCTGGGCCTGGTGACGGTGGTGCTGATGGCGCAGGTGCTGGAGCCGATGGCGAGCACCGGCGTGGTGCTGCCCCTGCTTATAGTGGGGGACCTGTTTGCGGTAAACGCCTATCACAGGCACGCACAGTGGGCCTACATCCGCAACCTCATGATCCCCAGCGCTTTAGGCGTAGTGCTAGGCTGGCTGCTTATGGGCGCTGTCAGCAAACCGCTTTTTGGCGCCGTTATCGGCTGGGTGGTGCTGGCCATGGTGGCCTTTCAGGTGTGGCGCAGCATGCAGGGGGACTGGCTGAACGCGTTTTTTCAGCGCAGGCGCTTTGCCTGGGGCATGGGTTTGCTGGGCGGTACCACCACTATGCTGGCGAATGCCGCGGGGCCGGTAATGAGCGTGTTTTTCCTGGCCGTCAAGCTGCCCAAGATGGAACTGATCGGCACCAGCGCCTGGTTTTTCTGCCTGCTTAATCTCTTTAAAGTGCCGTTTAGTGCAGGGATGGGTTTGCTGCATTCCGGCTCCCTGTCGCTCGCCCTGGTAATGGCGCCGGTGGTCATCGGCGGCGTCTATCTGGGCAAGTGGACGGTGGTGCGCATTCCGCAAAAGTGGTTTGATCCTTTTCTGCTGGCCTGCGCGGCGCTGGCCGCCATTCACCTGATCTGGACGTCCCTGCCCAAAGCCGGGGTGTGACGGCTGCCTTTTGCGGGGCAACACCACCCTGCAAAAATTACAGGACAGGGCGGAAGGTGTGCATGGATGTGCAAAGCAAAAGGACGCCAGACGCCTTTCCCGAGGGCGGAGACGGCCGGAAACCTCCGGTAAATATTGCGGGACCGCATCCGGATGGCTCGCATCCCAGAGCAGAAACCCTACGGCAAGGAATTCAGGACTTTAGGGGCGGTTTGCAAAATTTTCAGGGTTTCCAGCGGGTGTCAAAGCAGTTCAACAGTGCTACTGCGTAAATCGGCAATCTGTAAGCATCTTGCTATCAGCATGTTGCAATGATTCATCGGTGGAATCGCAGATCGCTTGGCATTCCCCCTGCGATAGAAGTTTCCGTGATCGACACCATTTCCTCCACGTCCTCCGCTGCTCGTCCGGATTGCGCCGTCGTTCCGGCCGTCTCCCGAAGCCCCCGCACCGCCGCCCGCAAGGCAGCCGCAGCCAAGGCTTCCGGAGACCGCCGGAAGGCGGCCAAAGCGAGCGCCGGCGTCGAGAGCCATCGGTCACCCGGCCTACCTGCATGCGGGTCGACCCCCGCAACGTCCACCGCCCCAGCAGCCAAGGTCATCGGCTCCGCCCTCATCGGGGCCGACACCGGCTCCGACGCCGACGCAACCGTTAACCCCACGCCTTCCCCCCTCCCCACTTCCATGAAATCTACCGCCGTTCCCTTTGTTGCCCGCGATATGCGCCGCTTTACCGCCACCGCCCCCGTGCTGGAGGTGTCAGGCGAGGATGAATCGATGACGCTTGCCGGGCTGGACGACGAAGCGGAGCTGGACTTTGATATCGACGCCGATGCCGACGGCGACAGCGACGATTCTGACGCCGAGGCCTCGTTTGACGACGAGAGCGAGATCGAGCGCGAAGCCGCCGACATCCCCGCCCCCGCCCGCAGCTGCTGGAAGAACGCCGCCGAACGCGAAGCCGCCATCATCAGCATGATGCCGCTGATCAAAACCATCGCCGCGCGCCTGCCCGCCTACTGGTACCCCGGTGTTGCGCAGGAGGACCTGCAGGGCGCCGGCATGGTCGGCCTGGTCGAGGCCGTCGACAACTTCTCGCCCGACAAAGGCTGCTCCCTGCGCACCTATTGCTCCCTGCGCATCCGCGGCGCCATGTTCGACGAACTGCGCCGCCAGGACTGGATGCCCCGCTCCGCCCGCCGCGCCAGCCGCAAACTCACCCAAATGCGCGACGCTATGACCCAGGAACTGGGCCGCGAACCGCAGGACAGCGAAGTGTGCGAGCGCATGGGCTTGAGCCAGCAGGAATATGCCGAACTCACCGAGCGCCTGCGCCCGGCCAACGTCTTCTCCCTGCAGGAGAGCGTGAGCGTGAGCAGCGAAGACGACCTGCTGACCCACGAGGAAGTGCTGGCCGACCCCCGCAGCCGCACCGCCTCTCAGGAGATGCTGCGCCACGAAGACATCGCCATCATCCGCAGCGAGCTGAAGAACCTGCCCGCCCGCCACCTGGAAGTGATGACGCTGTTCTACATCGAAGGCCTGCGCACCAACGAAATCGCCGAACGCTTCAGCGTCTCCGAAAGCCGCATCTCGCAGATCCACAGCCTGGCCCTCAGCCGCATGCGCGCCGCCTTCCTCAAGCGCCGCGAGGCGTAAGGGAGGAGGCTAAGGGAACTTAGCGCCAAGGACGGAAAGATCGCCAAGCGGGGAGAGCAGAACGTGGGCTGCTCACATCTGAATCGTTCCGGCTAAGCCATAAACTGGCGCATGCATTCTCCGTTGCCGTCATCCTTGCCGTCGCCGTCGGCGTCAATGCCGGTGGCGACGGGGGCGGAGAGGGCTTCGGCGTCGCGCAGGGCGTTGGCGTGGATGTCGCACGTGGTAACCTCGGCGGGCTCGCCGCCGGCTTTGTCCAGCAGGGGGGCTAGGCGCAGCGCGGCGGCAAGGAACCGCTCAACCATCTGGATAAAGCTGGGCCCGTCGAGGGAGGGGACGTGGGCGGAGCGCCACAGGACGATGTGGTTGAGAGACTCGTGCAGCGTCAGCGTGGCGCCTCCCGTCTCGATGCCGCGGTAGTTGGCTTTGAGCGAGCGGCGGAACAGGGCGTGCGCCTCGTCGGTATCGGGCGGGATGAGCGCGAGCGGCGCCATCAGGTACAGCTCGTCCGTGGCGGGCGGCAGCTCGATGACAAACTGCATGTCGCTGCCAAATTGGAAGGTGCAGATCCCCAGGTCGTTGAGGTGCAGCTCGCCCAGCCCGGCGCGGCCGGCTAGCAGGTTCAGCAGCTCGTTAACGCGATGTTGATGGGCCGGCATTGGCGTGGGAAAGAGGAGCAGGGTTGCGTCGACATAACCATGTCGATCCGTGTCGATCTGCCTACTTACTCCCCGCACCATAGCGCATACGGTTCGCGTTATCGAGAGAAATCCCGGCTTTCCATGCAAGGCGGATGGCGTGTCGCTTACTTCGCCACCTTCATCATTGGCGAGGCTTCCACCGGATCGCCGGCGCGCAGCAGGGCGTTGGGGTTGATGATGACCTGCGCGTCTTTGGTCAGCGCTTCGCTGGTCACCTCCACCGTCAGGCCAAAGTTGCGGCCGGGGGCGACTTCGACGAATTTGACCTTGCCGTCGGCCACGGTGGCGACGGTCACTTTGCTCTCCTTGATGATGAGCGTGTTGGTGGGCAGCAGGAAGGTGCCGGGCAGCGGCGCCAGCTCAAAGGTGGCGGTGCCGGTGAGGCCGGAGGGGATGGCCAGGTCCTTGTTCTCCAGCTGCAACTCCACGCGCATGGTGCCGCTGGCGACATCGAACGCCCGGCTGCTGCGGGAGACTTTGGCCAGGAACGACTTGCCGGGGAACTCGTTAAAGCGCACCTTGACGGTCTGCTCCCGGGCCAGGCGCAGCGCGAGGTCGGGCGCGGCGCTGATGGTAAAGCGGAGCGTGTCGAGCTTGACGATGCGGTAGAGCCAGCCTTCCTGCGTAGCGGAGTCGCCGCGGACGCGGTCGCCGCGATCAAAGTTGCGGGCGGAGATGATGCCGTCGAACGGGGCCTTGACGACGCTAAAGCGTTGCTGCTCCAGGGCGCGCTCCAGGGCGGCCTGCGCCTGGCGCACGGTGGCATCGGCCTCGGTGGCGGCGCCGGCGCGTTGCACGGCTTCCTCCACAGCTACGGTGCGGCTTTCCAGCAGCTTTTTGCTGCGGTCGGAGAGGTCGCGGGCGTTTTGGGCGCGGGCAATGGAGGCGTCCACCAGGGCGCGGGCGGAGTCGACGGCGCGGTCGACGTCGGGCGCGTCGACGACGGCCAGCACGTCGCCGGCCTTCACCTGGTCGCCGATATCGACGTTGCGCTCCTTGATGATGCCGGTGGCGCGGGTAAACACGGTGGCGGACTCGATGGGCTCCGTGCGGCCGGGCGTCTCGTAGGGGCGGCTGCTGATGCCCTCCGTGGCGGGGGAGACGGTGCGCACCTTCATGATATCCGCGCCGGGCGCCTGCGCGCCGCCGCCAACGGGCGACGACGGGGCGGGCGCGTTGGTGCCGGCCGTGGCGGGTTTGCTCTCAGCCATGGCGTTATGGCCGCTCAGGAATCCGGAGCCCGGTACAATCGCCGCCGCCAGTGCCGCCGCGGCAAGGGCGCCGGCCAGGTTGCGTGCATTGAATCGGAAGTAGGTGGGGGAAACCCTGGGAGTGTTCATAACGGGCCTTGGATTGGATGGGTGGTGGGGGGAGTTAAAGTGGGTGAAAGCTTTTTGCTTAGTCTGCCCCTCCCTCTTTCTTCGATCTTCCTTTCCTTCTACTCTCCCCTTCGCGATCTTCGCGTCCTTTGCGGCCTCCGCGCGAAACCTGCCGGTTGCCTGGCCCAGGCTTAAAGGTAAGGCTATACCGTGGGGCGGTTTCGCGCAAAGGGCGCTAAGGACGCAAAGGACGCGAAGGGGGGGAAAGCAGGATTCAGGAAACAGGGGTAGTAAAAGAAAGGTAAATGGAGGGGTGTTTTATTCTGGCAGCGGGCACCCGCCCCCCGCGTGCTAGGCGGAGGGTTGGGGTGCGGCGTCGGCGGGCGGGGCGTCTGTTTCGCGGGCTACGGCGCCCTGGTGGGCCGGCTTTTTGTCGCCGTGGCCGCCATGGTTGCCGCCGTTCTTCTTGCCGTTGCTGGAGGAGGAGCTGTTCTTCGCGTCCTCCGCCGCTTTGGCCAGGGCTTCCTCGCTGTAGTTGTCTTCGTCCGCGATCTCGTGCGTGTCGCCGTCCGGGCCGGTGCCGGGCGGGTGCCAGATGGCGCGGACGACCGCAAAGGCGATCGGCACCAGAAAGAGCGAGGCGAGCGTGCCGAAGAGCAGGCCGCCGATAACGGCGCGACCCAGCGGCGCATTCTGCTCGCCGCCCTCGGCGTGGCCGATTGCCATGGGGATAACGCCCAGAATCATCGCCAGCGCCGTCATCATGACGGGGCGCAGGCGTGTGGTGGCGGCTTCCACGGCGGCATCGGCGGCGCTCGCGCCTTCGTCAAACAGGTCGCGGGCAAAGCTGCTGACGAGCACCGAGTTGGCCGTGGACACACCCACCACCATAATAATACCCATCAGCGCCGGCACACTGATCGGCGTGCCCGTGGAGTACAGGCCGAACAAGGCGCCGCTGACCGCAATGGGCAGGCCGCTGATGGCCACAAAGGGCAGCGACCAGCTCTGGAAGTTAATCACCATCACCAAAAAGACGAGCACCGCCGCCAGCCCCAGGCCGCCAATCAGCTCCGAGTACGCGGTCGCCATCAGCCTGGCCTGGCCGGCCAGCTCTATCTTGTTGCCCGGCTTAAGCTTGGTGCGCACGTGGTCGATGATGCGTTGCAGATCGGTGGTCACGCCGCCCAGGTCGCGCCCCTGCACGTTGGCCACCACCGTAAAGGTAGGCGCCATTTGCGTGCGGGAGACGCTGGCAGGCGACTTCTTCTCCACCACGGTGGCAAAGGCGCGCAGGGGAACGCTCTGGCCGGTGGTGCCGCGGATGGGCATATTGAGCAGCGTCTCGATGTTGTTCAAATTCGCCGGCGGCGCAATCACCTGCACGTCGTAGCTGGAGCCCGAGACCGGATCGCCCCACAGGTTGGGCGTGACCGTGCCGGCGCTGCCCAGCATGGCCAGCAGGGTGTTGCTGGCGTCCTGCGCGTTGATGCCAAAGGTGGCGGCGCGGGCGCGGTCCACGCGGATGGCGTAGCCGGGCTGGTCCAACACCTCGCGCTGGGCCACGTCCACGGCGCCGGGCACCTTGGCCAGGCGCTCACGCAACTCGTTAACAGCGGCCAGGTTACCGGGGCGGTCGCGGCCGATCACGCGCACTTCAAACACCGTGGGCGCGTTGTTGGAGAGCGTCTGGCTCGTCGCATCCGCCGGGCGGAAGAAGGCGATGATGTTGGGGAACTTCTCCTTCAGCATCACGCGAATCTGCGCCATGTAGCCCGCGCTGGGGCCGTGATGATGCTCCGGCGTGTTCTTCAGCTGCACCTGAATCTCCGCATCGGCGGCGGTGAGCGAGGTCGTCTCCACCCACGCCTGGTTAATGGGGTTGGGCGAGCCGATGTTCTCCACAATAAACTGCAGCTCCTGCGCGGGGATGATCTTGCGGATCTCGCGCTGCACCTCGGCCACAACCGCCGCCGTGTCCTCCACGCGAATACCGCTGGGCACGCGCACGAACAGGCGGATCAGGCCCGCGTCCGTGGTCGGGAAGAACTCCTTGCCGTTGTTGACGGCCGACCACGCGCCGATGGAGATGGCGGCGACCACCGGGATGAGGATCACAAACTTCCACCGCAGCAGGAAGCGCAGGATGGAGCCGTGGCCCTCGGCCATCTTGTCCACGCCGTGCTCGATCTGGTGGTGAACCCAGGCCAGGCCGCGCGGGCCGCGGTCGGCATTCGCCTTGTCCTTCTTGATCTCCGCCGGCAGAAAGATGCTGGCCAGCGTGGGCACGAGGGTGCGGGCCAGCAGGTAGCTCGCGATCATCGCAAACACCACCGCCAGCGCCAGCGGGCGAAACACGTCACTCGCCGTGCCGGTGAGCAGAAAGATAGGCAGGAAGACGATACAGATGGAGGTCGTCGACACAAACTCGGGGAAGGCCACCTGGCGCGCGCCCTCAATAATGGCGGCGCGGACAGTGAGCCCCTGCGCAACGAGACGCTTGATGTTCTCGATCTCCACCAGCGCGTTATCGACCAGAATACCGATGGCCAGCGACAAACCGCCCAGCGTCATCAGGTTAAACGTGGCGCCCACCAGGTTAAGGCCGATCACCGAGCACAGCAGCGCCAGGGGGATGGAAGTGAGCACAATGCACGTGGAGCGCCAGGAACCCAGGAACAGCAGCACCACCGCCGCCACCAGGCCGCCCACCAGCACAATCTCGTGCTCCACGCCGGCGACAGCCGCGCGGACGAAGACGGACTGGTCGAAGATCGGCTCGATATTCATGCCCTTGGGGGCCGAGGCGCGAATCTCCGGCAGGCGCGCCATGATGCCGTCGATGATGTCCACCGTGCTGGCGTTGCCCAGCTTCAGGATGGAGATCATCACCGCGTTCTGGCCGTTAAGGCGGGCAATGTTGGTTTGCACGGCCTCGCCATCGCGGACGTTGGCCACGTCGCGCAGCAAAATCATGCGGCCGTCCACGTTGCGGATGGGCAGGTCCAGGAAGCCCTGGATCGTCTCGGGCGCGGCGTTGATTTCGATGGGCATCTCGCGGGTGCCTTCGCGCAGGTAGCCGCTGGGCAGCGTCAGGTTCTGGCGGGCCACGGCCTGGTTCACCTCCGCGGTGGTAATGCCCAGCGCGTGCAGCGCGTCGGGGTTGATATCCACCATGATGCTGCGCGAGGCGCCGCCGTAGGGCAGCGTAATGAGCATACCGGGCACGCTCTGCAGCTGGCCGCGCAGCGTAAGGCGCGCGTAGTCAAACAGTTGCGACGAGCTCAGGGAGTCGGACGACATCACCAGCTGGATGATCGGCACGCTCGACGGGCTCGTCTGCACAATCAGCGGCGGCGTGGTGCCCGCGGGCATGCGGCGCAGGATCGTCTGGGCGACGGACGTCGTCTGCGCCAGGGCGGTGGGCATGTTGACCGTGGGCTGAAACGTCAGCTTCACCAGGGCAAAGCCGTTCGCGGTTTCGGAGCGGACTTCGGCCAGGTTATCCACGTTGTTCATGTTCGCGATCTCCGAGAACGACGTGAGCTTCGTCGACATCTCGGACGCGTTGAGGCCGGTGTAGGTCCAGATGAGAGTGATCTGCGGAGCGTCTACGCGGGGGAGAATGTCCGTGGACATACGCCGTGCGGACATGAGTCCGAACAGCAGGATGAGGATGGCGAGCACACCAATGGTGTACTTGTAGCGCAGGGCGTAGAGGACGATCCACATAAGGGCGATGGGTAAGAGTGCGACACTGCCGGGTAAATACGGTGCAAGTGGCGCGGGGACGGAAGCGCTGGGGTGAAGGAGAGCACCCGTTCCGCCGCCATCCTGCCCCGCATACGGGCGGGCAGGGTGGCGGCGGGCGGGCTGCCTGGGCCTGGCTGCGGCGCCGCGAGCAGGCACGCCGTAGAGAAGCTTTCGGCAGGACCAGGTTATACTTGACTAGTCATCTAGTCAAGTAACCGCTGATCCGCAACGTTGCGCCACCAACGTTTGCTTACGCTACACTATGTTCGGCTAAAATGTATGCCCGTAAAGTGAGAATATTGTATCGGACCGTAGCAAATGGCGTGGAATCGTTACAATTTGATACACCTTTCTTCACCACTTTCGCCCGTATTTGTGGTATCTATAAGGATGGACGCGCCTGTTTGCTCCAGGCGCCCCGGCAAGCCCTGGGGCAGGGCGCAGCAAGGGGTTTCAGGGCCGCCGTTTCTGGTATCCCGGCCTTGCATTTTCCGGAGAGTCAGGCAGGGTGGTTATGGTGCGTTGTACCAACGGCTCGCCATCACCGCCGGTCCGGCTCGTTCCTGGGCTTGAGATAGCTCCTCTTGCAGTTGTGACGTACCGCTCCCGATCATCTCTTCAGATTCATCTATAGCGTTAGCATTAAAAGACGGCGTATACCTTCATTACTTCACTATTCCATCTCCACTATTTAACTCCATAACCTCCATGATCTTCTCCACCACCGAATATCTCCAGCTGGTTGAAACGGACGATCAGCCCAGCCGCCACCGCCTGCGCTGGGAGGCTGCGCCGCTGGACGTGTGGCTGGATGTTCTGTCGCAACACCCTGAGTTCAAACGCGCAGTGGCCTCCAATAAGCTGCTGGAGATCCCCGTGATGCGTGTACTGGCCCGCGACAACGACCCTCTTGTGCGTTGTGATATTGCCGAAAAGCCGAACCTTCCCGACGATTTGTTTTACCTGCTGGCCAACGATGCGGATGAAGCCGTGCGTGCACGTGTTGCGTATAATAAAAACGTACCGCTGGACATCCTGCATTATCTTAAAAACGATTCGTCTGATGTAGTTGTCCAGGCGGTCAAGAATCGCCTGCGGCCCGCCGGCAAGGTCGGCAAAAACGTCGTCCCCTTTCCCGTCCAGGCAAAGCTCCGTGCCTCGCAAGGCGCCGCCCTTACCCTGGCGCCTATCACCGGCATCTAGGCCCGCACCATTCCTGCTGCCCCCTGCGCATACGCGCGCTTTTCTCCACCATCGCAACAATTTGCCGCCGCCACTTCGTTACATCCCTGCCATGGTATCCAACCCGCAACCGCATGTCATTGTCGTCGACGACAATCGCGAAATCCGCGAGCTTCTCTCCCGTTACCTGGGCGAGCACGGCTACCGTGTAAGCGCGGCGGACAGCGCGGCGGCGTTCCGCAAACTCATGCAGTCCAGCTCGCCGGATCTCGTTGTGCTGGACATTATGATGCCCGGCGATGACGGCCTGGTGCTGTGCCGCGAGCTTCGCGCCCACTCTCAGCTGCCCGTGATTTTCCTCACCGCCATGGCCGAGGATACCGACCGCATTGTGGGCCTGGAGCTGGGCGGCGACGACTATCTGACCAAGCCGTTTAACCCGCGCGAGCTGCTGGCACGCATTAAGGCCGTGCTGCGCCGCGTGCAAAGCGCCCCCGCTGCCGGCAAGGGCGGCAACTCCGCGCAGTCCAAACGCATCTCCTTTGACGGCAAGGTGTTGGATGTAAGCCGCCGCGAGGTGCAGGGCGCCGACGGCGTCGCCGTACCCCTCTCCACCGCGGAGTTCCGCCTGCTGTGCGTTTTTCTCGACCGCCCCGGCATGGTCCTCT
This sequence comes from Verrucomicrobia bacterium LW23, assembly GCA_003054695.1. GTDB lineage: Bacteria > Verrucomicrobiota > Verrucomicrobiia > Methylacidiphilales > UBA1321 > LW23. The sequence continues at coordinate 77,319 of QAZA01000045.1, read as the reverse complement.
CGCGCGATCAGCTTCTCGACATGACCGCCGGCCGCACCGCCGACGTGTGGGACCGCAGCATCGACAACCAGGTAAGCCGCCTTCGCCGCAAAATTGAGGATGACCCGGGCCAGCCCGCGCTCATCAAAACGTGCTGGGGCGACGGCTATCAGTTTACCGCAACCGTGGAGCGCCAGTGAACAGCGCGGGGCGCTGGACCCCTGATGCCGACGGCGCTTCGGGCGCCGTCGCGGGGGAGGATCGCGTCGACGCATCCCGCAACACAACCGACACCAGCGGGGAGACCAGCGGCGTAACCCAGGCCGGGCCGGAATCCACGCCGCCGCGTCGCCGCGGCGACGGCCCCACCTCGTTCTCCGGCGTCTTCCACGTGCCGCGCGAGGAGCGCGAAGCGATGCAGGCCCGCGCCGCCGCCGCCGAAGCACGCCGCGAAGGCCGGGCGCCCGCCCCATCCCCTTCATCCCCGCAGCCCGGGCCGTCCACGCCGCCGCCCGCCTCCGCGCCGGAGGACAGGCCGTCCCGCCTTGCCCGCGTTACCCGCTACCTGCGCAACCGCCTCTCCCGGGCGCGCATCGTGCGGTATTGGACAAGCACGCTCAGCGGCCGGCTTATCGCCGTTATGCTGCTGGCGGTGGCCCTCTCGCAGGCCGTGTTCATGCTCATCGCCCGCACGGAGCGCTACTACGTTATGCGCGTGGTACTTAAGGAGGAATGCCTGGGCCGCGTCTCCAGCTCCGTACAGCTGGCGCAGGCCACCCCCGCCGCGCAGCGCCCGGAGATCCTCAACAATCTCGGCACGCCGATGACCCGCTACTGGATCTCCCCCAACCCGCCCGGCTCGCCGGACGAGTGGCAGGAGCAGGCGCGCGACGCCCTCAGGCGCCCCGTCTACACCGCCGGCGACAGCACGCCGATGGTCCGCAGTTTTCAGGATACCGAGATGCTCAAGGCCATTTCGTCCGATCCGTGGGAGATCCTTTCGCCCGACGCGTGGATCCTCCACGTACCCGTGCATGTGCTGCCGCTGCAGCAGTGGAACGGCTACGGCTTTGCTGTCAAGCTGAACGACGGCACGTGGCTCAACACCGTCTTCGCCAAGCCCAACTACCTCATGGGCTCCACCTCCGTAACCCCCGGTTACTGGGCCGCCGTGGCGCTAAGCGTGCTGATTTTTGCCGGCACGGCGTTGTTCGTGGCCAATCGTATCTCCCAGCCGCTGCAACACCTTACGCAAAGCGCGGAACGCCTGGGCCGCGGCGAGCAGCTGGAGTTGCTGAAGGAAGAAGGCCCGGACGACATCCGCTGCTGTGTTGCCGCGTTTAACCGCATGCAAATACGGCTGCGCCGCTTTGTGGAGGACCGCGTGCGCATGCTGGCCGCCGTGGGGCACGATCTGCGCACGCCCATCACCAGTCTGCGCCTGCGCGCCGAGTTCATCCCGGATCAGGACACGCGCGATAAATTCCTGGCCACCCTGGCCGAGATGCAGACCATGACCGAAGCGGCGCTCAACTTTGCCCGCAGCGAGGCCAGCGGCGAGCCCACCCGCGTCGTCGACCTTACCGCCCTGCTGGAGAGCCTCTGCGATGACCTGGCCGACATGGGCTGGGACGTCCGCTTCCTCGGCGCCGGCCCCGCCAACGCAGTGAACGCCGCGGCCCTGACCCACGCCCGCGAGGCCGCACCCGGCGAGACCGATGGCGAACCGGTGCGCGACGCCGAGGCGGAAATCGTGCCCGTGCGCCTGCCCTGCGCCTGCCGGCCGGACGCCATCCGCCGCGCCGTGCGCAATGTTATCGAGAACGCCGTGCGCTATGGCGACCGCGCCCGCGTCTTCCTGCACACCGGCCCCGCCCTCAGCACGCCATGCACCGCCGGCGCCACCCGCAACGGCACGTCCGCCACCATGGCCTCCTCACCCGACGGCGTGGAGATTGTGGTGGAGGACGACGGCCCGGGCGTTCCCGAGGCGGACCGCGCCAACATCTTCGCCCCCTTTGTGCGCCTGGAGACCAGCCGCAACCGCAGCACCGGCGGCGTCGGCCTCGGCCTCAGCATCGCCCGCTCCATCCTGCGCGGCCACGGCGGCGATATCTACCTAACCCAGCCCCCCGCCCCTCGCCCGCAAGGCGCCGGCCCCGGCCTCCGCGTCCACTTGCGCCTGCCCTCCTGCGATCCCGAGCAGGCCGCCAGGCGGGCCTGACCCGGGCGCTCGAGCACATTAAGCGCCTGGGCGCTCGGGCGCGCTCAATCACCCGCGCTCGGCGGCTGCGGCGCGCTCTCGGGGAGGGCGTCAGGAAGGGCGGCCTGGTTGGGCGACTGACGGTTCTGGCGCTTCTGCAACACGGGTTTGAGCACGCCCCACACGGTTTCGGCCACGATTTTGTGGCCCTCGGCGGTGGGGTGGATGCGGTCGGGCAGGTTCAGTTCGGGGCGGCCGCCGACTCCTTCGAGCAGAAAAGGGATGAGCGCCGCGTTGTTGGCTTTGGCGATGTCGGGGAAGATTTCCCTGTAAGCTGTGGTGTATTCCTCGCCCATGTTGGGGGGCATTTGCATGCCGGCCACTACAACCTCCACGGCGGGGTTTTTGCGGCGGGCACGGTCGATGATGCCTTGCAGGTTGGCGCGCGTCTCTTTGGGGGAGATGCCGCGCAGGCCGTCGTTGCCGCCCAGCTCCACAATCAGCACATCCACGCCGCCGCGCAGCAGCCAGTCGATACGCCGCAGGCCGCCCGCCGAGGTGTCGCCGCTGAGGCCGGCGTTGACGACGCGGAACGGCCAGCCCGCTTCGCGAATCTTCTCCTGCACCAGCGCGGGGAATGCCTCGGAGGGATCCAGCCCGTGCCCCGCCGCCAGGCTGTCGCCGATGATGAGTACCACCGGCCCCCCCGCTTTGGCCTCCGCAGGCGGCGAGGCCGCGGGAGCCGATGGCAAAGGTGCGTCCCCCTGCCCCTGAGTCTGCCCCTGTGCAAGAACCAGCACGCCCATCAGCATCATCGCCAGCGCAAGGCCCTGAATGCAGCTCAACACCAAAGTCTCCACGCCAGCGCCGCGAGGCCGGCCCATAAATAGCGAGTTACAGAAAAGCACGCGCACAATAAAGCACAAGCCGCCCCCATTTACAGGGCCGGATTTGCCGCCGGGGACGCTAAGGTTGCGGCTTTTGATGCTTTTATCGTGTTGGTAGTCATGCATTTGTCTCGAAAAAGCTTTTCTTCGCAAAGTCGTAACAATTCTCCTGCAAGGCTTGCACTTCGAGCGTTAAATACATACAAGCGTAGAGCGGAGCACGCCGTGGCCACCGAGGTTTATCCTCCTCCAGCACGGCAGCCGTTTTCTACGCCGTACTCAAAACGCCCCATGCACGCCACACGCCGCCACAGCCTGTATCATGCCGAGTTGCTGCATGCCAGCGGCAGGACGGCGGATGCCGTGCGCGAGCACGGTGGGCGGGTGCGTCAGCAAGTGTTTGGCAATAAGGTGTTTGTGCGCGGCGTACTAGAGATCAGCAATTACTGCCGGCAAAACTGCAACTACTGCGGTATGCGGCGCGACAACAAGGCGATCGACCGCTTTCGCCTGCCGCTGGATATCGCCCGCGAGATCATCTTTAACCACCTGCCGCCCGCCATTACGGACATCAACATCCAGGCCGGCGAGGATGTGGTGGCCGTGCGGGACATTGTGCCGCTGCTGAGGGAGATTCGCGAGCGCACCAGCCTGGGCATCAGCGTGTGCCTCGGCACCCTCTCGTCGCGCGAGTACGACATGCTGCGCGAGGCCGGCGCCTCGTTCTACATCATTAAGCTGGAGACGGGTAACCCCTTGCACTACAAGGAGGTACAAGCGCCCGGAACCTTCGAGAAACGCATTGCCGCCATCCGTTATCTGGCGCAGACAGGCTGGTCGGTCTCCTCCGGCTTTATCGCCGGTCTGCCCGGGCAGACCACGGAGCATATGCTGGAGACGCTGCAGGTCCTCGGGGAGCTTCCGCTGGCCGGCAACAGCGTCAGCCCGTTTATCCCGGGCGGCGATACGCCGTTCGGCACCTACCCGGCCAGCACGCCGGATCTGTCGCTCAATGCCGTGGCACTGATGCGCCTGGCCAACCCGCGGCGCATCATCCCGGCGGTCAGCGCGATGAACCTGGTAGGGCGCGATGCGTACAGCGGGGCTATCCGCGCCGGCGCCAACCTTACCACCATCAACCTCACCCCCCCGGACGCGCGACGCAACTACGTGCTGTACCAGCGCGACCGCTACATTATGGACCAGGACCGCGTGCTGCGCGCCATCCGCAACGCCGGGTGCGAGGTCAGCACCCGCAGTATGGCCCGCTGGCTGGCCGAGCAGCGCCCCGGCTCCGTGCCGGTTGCCCCGTCCAACCTGGAGACCGCCGCCCGGTTTGGCGAGGCGGCGTAGCGGGTAGCCTGGGGGGAGTGCGCATGCCGACCCGTGGGGCCAGGCAGCCTCAGGCCGCTCCGTTACCGTACGAGAGCTGCTGGGGCAGGCCGGTGAGATCTTTGAGCTGCGCGGCAATGGCATCCAGCTCCGGGTTGGAGAGGGCGGTGGCCCAGGCCTCCGGGGTAGGGCGGGCTACAGTGTAGAGCTGCAGGCCGCGGATGCGTCCGCCGGCGTTGGTAATTCGGTTGACGCGCTCGGCGTACGCGGCGATTTCCGCCTCGGAGGGCGGGGCGCCGTGAATGCGCAGGAAGAGCGACTGGATGTAGAGCGGGCACCACTTGGCCGTGGCCTCGATGTTGGCCAGCACGCGGTCAAAAGGCACGCGGGAGCGGTTGACGATGCGGTAGTACTCCTCGGTGCCGGCGTCGAGCTTGGCCCACACCTCGTACGGGCCTTCCATCATGCGGCGGAGGCCGGCTTGCACGCCGGGGCGGTGAAACATCGTGCTGTCCGAGATGAGCACCAGCTTGGCGGCGGGCTCGTGCTGGTTGCGCAGCCTGAAGGTGAGGTCCACCGCCTGCTCAAACACGCCGCACGTGGTCGGCTCGCCGTCGCCGGAGAAGGCGATGTCGTTCAGGCGGCGCCAGGCGGCGGGGGCGGAGGCGAACGGCTCGCGCTCGAAAAGGCGGCCGTCGGCGCGGATGCGGATCATCTCCTCCAGCTCGCCGGCCAGCACGGGCAGATCCACCAGCTTGACGCGGTAGGGCGTCTTGCGGTCCACCTCGCAGTACACGCAGTCGAAATTGCAGGCTTTGTCGGGGTTAAGGTTAACGCCGATGGAGACTCCCTGCGAGCGGCGCGAGATAACCGGGTAGACGTAAAAGAACTCGTCCCACGAGCGGCGATGATCGAGGTGCGCGGAGAGGAGATCGGCAGTAGCCATACCCCCATATTACGATGGAATTGCCGGGGAATCAACAAGCCCGGTACGATTGGGGCGTCCCTTCAGGACGCGGCCGATTTGACGATCCTACCCAGGGCTGCGGCAGACCTTACCCTGGGCTACGAGATGTTCTGCGCCTTTGGTGCATCGGAGCCCTGGAGCGATTCGCCTTGCGCCCTGCGTGCGTGTGCTTGCTGGCTCCGCCCTACTGCACCGGGCCCCAGCGCGCGCTAAAGGGCCAGTAGACGAAGAGCGGGGTGCCGACGACCGACTCCTCCGGCACGGTGCCCCAGTAGCGGCTGTCCTTGCTGCTGTCGCTGTTGTCGCCCAGGGCCCAGTACTGGTGCGCGCCGATTTTGTTGACGTAGCCGGGCGCGCCGAAGGTGGCTTTGTTAAAGTAGCCGTTGTAGGGGGTGGGGTTGCCCGGGTCGGGCTTCTCGATGCCCGAGTACATGCGCTCGAACGCATACGGGTGGCGCAGCGTTTTGCCGTTGACGATAAGGTAGGGGCGCTCGATGCTGATCGTATCGCCCGGAACGCCCGCGCAGCGTTTGATGTAGTACTGGGTGCCGTCGCCCGTGGCCGTCGTAAGGCCGGGGATGAGCGCGGTGCTGAAGACAAAAATCTCCCCGCGCTGCGGCTTGCGAAAGTGATAGATGAACTTGTTAACCAGCAGTTGATCGCCCGTGTCGGCCACGTAGTTGCAGATCTCATCGCCCTTGCGGAAGTGGCGGCCGTTGATGAAGGGGGCCTGGCGCGGGTTCAGGCGCAGCACTTCCCCACGTACGTGGTTGTGGTTGAGCCATATACGGTAGGTGTTGCTGGTCATGCCGTTACCGATGACGACATCCGTATACTCAAACCATATCATCCAGTAGCCGGGGATCAGCTCCAGCACTTCGCCGTCTTCCTGCGCCACAATGCGGCCGTAGGTGCGGCCTTTGATGACGCTGTCCCACGTGCGGGAGACAATGCCCGGCAGCTCCTCGCCGGGGCTGCGCGCCTGCACGGTAACGCCAAACAGGGTGGGCTGCATGGAGCCCGTGGGGATCTTGAACGGCTGGGCAAAGTAGGTGCGCACGGCCAGTGCCAGCACCATCGCCACCACAAACACCTCCACGTTCTCGCGCAGCCAGTCCAACGGGTGGGTGGGGAACACGCGGCGGGTGAGGGGAAGCGCCTTTTCGTCCAGCGCGCGCACGGCCGCGGCGTCGCGGGTGCGGATGGCATCGTCGTAGCCTTTCTCCAGGCTCAGCACTTCCTCTAAATCCCTGGGACTGAGCAGGTCCTGATCGTGCCGGCGGCGGCGGTAGATGGCGTGGCGCATTTCCTCGGCCGCGGCCAGTGTCTTGCTATCTTCGGATGTGGAGAACATGCTTGGGGATGCGGATGCGGGCCGGGCCGTCGTGCGGGCACGATGACAGAGGCGCGAAGCTGACAGAATACGGCGCGCCGGGCGTAAAGCAACAGTGCAGTTGTCCGCCGCGCCGATTTTTCGCCGCCCTCCGCTTACCCCGCAGCTTACTCCACCGCCGGCGTCGGCGCCACTTCCGCCAGTGGAAAGGAGATCCACGCCAGGACGCCCGGCCCGGTGGCATCCAGCGGCGACTCCCCAGGAGGGCCGGACTCCCCGGCGGCGGCCGCGTTGGCCACGCCGATACGGCCGCGCAACAGCCGCACGCACCGGCGCGCGATGAACAGCCCCACGCCTTCGCCAGGGATGCCGCGCGCATTGGCGCCGCGGCGAAACGCCGCAAACACGCTGCCCGCGATGTCATCGCCAAGCCCTGGGCCGAAGTCGCGCACGCGCACGCAACACTCAGAGCCGGAGGAGGTTGCGCTAACCCGAATGGCCGGCGCGCTTGCCGGGGAATAGCGCGTGGCGTTGGACAGCACCTGGCCCAGGGCCGTCTCCAGGATGGACGCCGCGCGCGGGGTGAGGGGGATATCCGGGATGGCGCCGACAAACTCCACGGCGTGGCCCCTGGGTTGCTTGTCGCTGTTGGGCTGCGTGGCCACGTTGCGCAGTACGCTCTCCAGCGTGCCGGCCGTGGTGGCCAGCGGATCGACCGCGCGGGCCTGGCGCTCCTCGGCAGCCGGCGCAATAGCGGCCGATGTTCGTGCACGAGGGGAGGGTGCGCTACCGTCGCCCAGGTGCCCCAGCACGCAGGCGGACTCCGCCACGCGGTCCAGCCGGCGCACGGCCTCGGTAATAAAGCTGCAGTACTCCGTAAACTCCGCCACGTCTACCCCCCGGGGCAGGCTCGATTCCATCAGCCCCAAAGCGGCAAGGATGGTGCCGAGCGGCGTGCGCACCTGATGCGCCAGCGTGCGCAGGTACTGGGCGGTTTCCTGAAGGTCCTCAGTGGCCGCACGCAGGGCCCGCAGCTCCATTTCCTGGGCCTCCACAAGCGCCTCCAGTTGGGCGGGCGCGATGGTGGCGGCGGCAGGCGGCAGCGGGGGCGGAATGGATACGGCGGGGGTGGTAGGCACTTTGGATTGCATCGGTCGATGAGCAGGAGATGAGCCGGGGGGGATGGGCGAAGGAGGGGTTGGGATCGGGCGAAGAACCTGGGCGATTTTGGGTTGAGGTGCTGCAGCAGGCAGCGCAGCGTGCGGGCAGAAGCGGCCGTTTCCTTCCGCTGAACATGCCGTGTGAGTGCAACGTATTACCGTTGCAATTCAGCGGAATGCGATATGGCATAAAAGCGATTTCGTTTCAAAAGGTATTCTCTTCGTTTCGACAGGTTGCGGGCAAAGCTCCGCCCTTGCCATGCCGGCCACCCGTCCGGGTGCGGCCCCAATACGATTCGACACTTGAAACATCGCCCGCGCCTTTAGGCGCGGCCAGGATAATACAACACCCGTTCTGATACTTCCGCAACTGGCAGGCGCGGAATTCGATCGCTGATCATGTGCATTGAATTGCAGTTCCAGGCGAAGGCCCTTTTGCCTGCCCCACCAGAGGGAAATGGGGAGGCTTCCGTGCCCTGTCTGCTTGCTCATATCGGACGGGTTGCGGCGAAGTTGAGGGGTAAGTGCCCGCAGCAGAAAATAATGTGAGGACGTCGACAATGTTGCCTCTGAACAAAGCGCTTTGTAATGCGAAGTAGCAACCCATGACACAAGTCCCGCCATGCTCGTTGCCGAACACCGCCGCGCCGTCCAACAAATTCTGATCTCTGGTCTTCCTTTTTACCGTATTTCTGACTTAATACAGGCCACATGCTTGCAGGTCTTCAGGATATCGATTGGATTGTTTTGCTCCAGACACCGTTGTTCAGCGCCTTCATCTTTTGTGTGGGCCTGTGCATCGGTTCTTTCCTTAACGTGTGCATTTACCGCATCCCGCTGGATCGCCCGGTGACGTACCCCGGCAGCCACTGCGCCGTGTGCGGCTCGCCCATCGCGTGGCAAAACAACATCCCGGTCCTCTCCTGGTGGCTGCTGCGCGGCCGCGCGGCCTGCTGCGGCGTTAAGATCGACTGGCGCTACTGGGTGGTGGAGGCGCTGACCGGCTGCCTTTACCTGGCCCTGTGGCACCACTATGTGCATGGCGAGAACCCCCAGCCGCAGTTGTGGCTGCCCTACGCGGTGCTGTGCAGCATGCTTATCGCGGCCACGTGTATCGATATCGACCACTTTATGATCCCCGACCGCTTTACGCTGGGCGCCATCGCCCTGGGGCTCATCTTCAGCACGCTCATCCCCTCCATGCACGAGAAAACCACCATGGCGGCGGGCTTCACCGCCTCCTTCTGGGGTGCGGCGGTCGGCTTCTTCCTGCTGTGGGGCGTGTCGCAAATAGGAAGCTTTGTCTTCCGCAAGGAGGCCATGGGCGCCGGCGACTTCAAGTTCCTGGGCGGCATGGGCGCGTTCCTTGGCGTGGCGTCAATCGGCTGGATCATCGTCGTCTCGTCGATTGTCGGCTCCTTTTTCGGCCTCGCCATCATTTTTGGCAAGCAGGGCAGCTGGGGCACGCGCATTCCGTACGGCCCCTTTCTGGCTATTGCGGCCGTCGCCTGGTTTTTCGGCGGCAAGGACGCCACCACGGACTGGATCCAGAATTTCCAGGATCGCGTCCTTACCCCCCCCGGAGAGGTGCGCACCTTTCAGCAGCCCGGTGAGTAGAGTCGAAACGCAGGTGGGGGCAGGCATTTTCAGGTCCGGCGCGCCACAGGCGCGAAACATCTCGTAGCCCAGGGTAAGGTCCGCCGCAGCCCTGGGTTAGGCAAAAGAAGGGATCGCGGCCTGAAGGGACGCCCTAAAAATCCGGCGCGACAGGATTAGAGCGTCCCTTCAGGCCGCGCCGCAGATGCAATCGAACCCAGGGCTGCGGCGGACATTACCCTGGGCTGCGAGATGTTTTGCGCCTGTGGCGCATCGGAACGCTGCACTGTTTTCTGCGACGCTTCGCAACTGCCCTCTCCCCCGCAAATTAAAGTCGCAACCCGGCTTGTGCAGCGGCGCGGGGTGAGCTAGCGTCTTCGGCATGTTCGGCCTGGTTCGCTCCATTGGTGCAGGATTTATCGGCTTCCTCGAGTCTGCGGGGGAGATCGTGTTTTTGCTGCTGGACACCCTGCGTTGCATGGTGCGCTACCCGTGGCGCTTCACCCACGTCATCTTTCAGGTGCACCGCGTCGGGGCCACCTCCGTATTTGTGGTGATGACGACCGGCGCGTTTACCGGCGCGGTGTTTGCCACGCAAATGCACTACCAGCTTAAACCGCTGGGCATGGCCACGGCCGTCGGCCCGGTCGTCGCCGTCTCCATGTTTCGCGAGCTGGGGCCCGTGCTGGCCGCGCTGATGGTAGCCGGCCGCGTGGGCAGCAGCCTGGCGGCGGAGCTTGCCACAATGAAGATAACCGAGCAGCTGGACGCCCTGCGCGCCCTGGCCGTCTACCCCACCGAGTACCTGATTGTGCCCCGCGTGCTGGCCCTGCTCATCTCCATGCCCGTGCTGGTGGCCCTCACCATCACCTGCGGCATCCTGGCCGGTTACTATGTGGCGGTGCCGCTGCTGCAGGTGGACGGCACCTACTACCTGGACAACATGTACAAGTTTACCAACTACCGGGATGTGCTAACGGGCTTGATCAAAGGCATTATCTTTGGCTTTATCATCGCGGTCATCAGCTGCTACAAGGGCCTCAGCACCAGCGCCGGCGCCGAAGGCGTGGGCCGGGCGACGACCGAGGCGGTGGTAAACTCCTCCATGGTGGTGCTGGTCTCCAACTTCTTTATCAGCTACTTCCTCAACCTCATTATGCCCGCCACCAGCTAGGGCGCGCTCCCGTCGAACGCCGCACGCTGTACGCCGCCATGCAAAAACCGCCCATCCTTCGCCTGCGTGGCGTGCATAAGTCCCTGCGGGGCCAGCACGTGCTGCGCGGGGTGGATCTGGACATTGCCGACGGCGAAAACATGGTGATTATCGGACGAAGCGGCGGCGGCAAAAGCGTTCTGCTGCGCCACATCATGGGCCTGCTCAAGCCCGACAAGGGCGAAGTGTGGTTTCGCGACCAGAATCTGGTGCAGATGTCCGAGGAAGCGATCACCCCCCTGCGCCGCGAGATGGGCATGCTGTTCCAGAACGGCGCCCTGTTTGACAGCATGACGGTGGGCGACAACGTCGGCTTTAGCCTGGTGGAGCAGGGCAAGATGAAGCCCGCCGAGATCCGCACCGAAGTCGCCCGCGCCCTCAAAATTGTCGACCTGCCCGGGCAGGAGTACAAGATGCCTGCCGAAATCAGCGGCGGCATGCGCAAACGCGTGGCCCTGGCGCGCGCCGCCATTACCCGGCCCGCCCTGATGATGTACGACGAACCGACAGCGGGCCTGGACCCGATCATGGCCGACTCCATCACCAAGCTCATCGCGCGCCTGGGCAAGGAGCTGAACATGACCAACATTGTCGTAACCCACGACATGGTAAGCGCTTACGAGATGGCGGACCGCATCGCCATGTTGCACGAGGGTAAGATTTACGCTATCGCCACGGCCAAGGAGATCGAGACGTCGGATGATCCTGTCATCAAGCGCTTTGTGAAAGGCATGTCGCAGGTTTCAGACGCGGTGTTTTAGGGCGATGTAAGTACAGGAGTAGACATGATTTTCCGACAACCTCAACGGGGTTGTATATCCTAGCCCAGGGTTCCCGAGTAAAGCGAGGGAACCCTGGGAAATTCGTGACGAAAGAACGACCCCAACGCGGGTCGTATCCCGCTATTGCGCAGAGGGATACAACCACGTTGGGGTTGTTTGAATGCACGTGAGTTCCCAGGGTTCCCTCTCTTCGTTCGGGGAACCCTGGGCTAGGATATAGAACCTCTTCGAGGTTCTCGGATGGGCATGTGTAAACGCGCATGTTAGACCAATTCGCAAAGTTAATTGGTCTTAATCACCCCGGCACAGAACCGCCTTGCCCGCGCAAAGGGCAAGCGTCCGCGCAGGGTAGGCAACGGAGCATCAATATTTTGCTTTATTTCTCCGTGCTTTCTGCTATTCATTAAAGTCTATCTGGAAAAGGGGAATCCCACCACAACCCCGGGATTTTCCGCGGAAAGGCGGTGCCTGCCGCACTTCTGAAAACACGACACAACTCGTTCCCACCCAACACGTTTCCGTACAGGACCGTACTCTGTTCCCCCGTCTCCCATGAGCGCGCCGAAACTCTCCACGCCCCGTAACTTTACCCCTGGCGACACCCCCGCCGAGAAGCTCAAGATGGTTAAGGATGGCCTCGACGTCATCCACGACATTTACCGCTACGCCGAGACCGGCTTCGCCTCGATTGCCGAGGACGATTTCGACCGGTTCAAGTGGTACGGCGTCTACCGTCAGCGGCCCAAAAACAGCGGCTACTTTATGCTGCGCACCAAAATCCCCGGCGGCCGCGTGACCTCCGCACAGATGAAGGTGCTGGCCGGCATTGCGGATGACTACGGCCATGGCTTTGGCGATATTACCACGCGCCAAACCGTTCAGTACCACTGGCTTACGATTGATCAGTTCCCCGACATCTTTGCCCGCCTGGCCGCGGTGGGGATGACCACGAGCGGCGCCTGCGGCGACGACACACGCAACGTGTGCGGCTGCCCTGTCGCCGGCATCGACAAAAACGAGATCATCGACGCCACCGGCGTGCTGGCCCAGGTGAACGAGCACCTCACGGACAATCGCGAGTTCTCCAACCTGCCCCGCAAGTACAAGATTTCCATCTCCGGCTGCCGCATCCACTGCACCCAGCCCGACATCAACTGCGTCGGCGTCTTCGGCCTGGAGCGCACCGTGAACGGCAAGCTGGAAAAAGGCTACGGCATGAAGGTGGGCGGCGGCCTCTCCAGCAGCCCGCACCTGGCCAAAACCCTGCCCATCTTTATGACGCCCGAGGACGTGCTGCCCGCCGTCCACTACGCGTCGGTTGTCTACCGCGACCACGGCTTCCGCGACAAGCGCACCCGCGCCCGTCTCAAGTTCCTGATGGCCGACTGGGGCCCCGACAAGTACATCGCCAAGATGGAGGAGATCTCCAACCGCAAGTGGCAGCGCCACAGCGAGTTCCAGTTCCCCGTCGACCCGGAGAGCGACCATCTGGGCGTGCAGGAGCAGAAGCAGCCCGGCCTGTACTACGTGGGCGTCTCTTTTGCCGGCGGCCGCACCCGCGGTCACCAGCTGGCGGCCATGGCCGAGCTCTCCGCGCGCTATGCGGCGCCGGGCAAGGACGAGATCAACTTTACCAACAAGCAAAACCTCATCCTCCTCAACATTCCAGAGAAGAATGTCGACGCGCTGAAGAAGGAGCTGACGGACCGCGGCTTCATTTACGAGGCGTCCAACTTCCGCCGCGGCTGCGTGTCGTGCACGGGCATCGAGTTCTGCAACCTGGCCATTGCGGAGACCAAAAACCGCATGATCCAGCTCGTGGGCGAGCTCGAGCGCGAGTGCTCCTTCTACCAGGACAAGATCCGCATCCACTTCAGTGGCTGCCCCAGCTCCTGCGGCCAGCATCAGGTCGCCGACATCGGCTTCCGCGGCGCGGTTACCCGCGTCAACGGCGTGCCGACCGAAGCGTTTGACATGATGATTGGCGGCAAACTCGGCCACGACGCCCGCTTTAACGAGCTCATCAAAGGCAAAGTGCTGGCCCGCGACGTGCACAAGACCGTCGGCCGCCTCCTGCACTACTACCAGGACAACCGCCTGGCCGACGAAGCCTTCGCCGACTTCACCCGCCGCGTCAACAAGGACGAGCTGAAAGCCGCGCTCGAAGAGCCGGCCGCCGCGCCTGTGGCGTAAGGGCTTGGGGAGGCGGCAATGCCGACAGTGTTAAGATAAAACTAATCGGCGACACCTCCCTCACGGAGGCGTCGCCGATTCGCTTTGGTGGTGTCCCCACCGCCCCCCCTACTTCGTGGCTGGCAGCAGGATGGTGGCGCCGGGTGCCGCGCCGGCGCCGAGGGAGACGACCTGCGGGCTGCGACCGTCCCACTTCTTGATGATCTCCAGCTGCACAACCTCGGGCGAGGCCTTGATGGCGTTGCCGCGCAGCTGCATGGCTTCGGACTCGGCTTTGGCGGTGACGAGGGTGATTTCGCCTTCCTTTTGGGCTTTCTCCAGCTCAAACTTTTTGGCCAGCGCTTCCTGCTCGCGCACCACTTTCATCTCAATCGCCTTCTCCAGTTCGTCGGAGAGATCGATGTTGGCCACAACAAGGTCCTCCACAAACAACAGCTCGCCGATGTTGATCTTGAGTTTGCGCAGCACTTCGGTCTTCACCGCTTCGCGATTACGTACCAGGTCCTCGGCGCGGCGCTCGGCGGTCACCTGCTTCAGGGTCTCCTGCACGCGCGGCTCAATCAGCGAGTAGTAGGGGTCGCCGGAGTAGTCCTTAAAGAGCGTGACGACTTTGTTCTCCGGCACGCGGTACATGATGTTGAAGGCGATGTCCACCGTCTGCATGTCCGAGGAGAAGCAGGTGGCTTTGCCGGACTGCGTCTGCTGGCGGATCTCCATAAAGCGGATGTCCTCGATAAACGGCTTTTTCAGTGAAAAGCCCTCCGGCCGCATATCCGGGCTGACGCTGCCGAGCGTGATGCTGACGCCGCGATAGCCGGGCGGCACCACAGCCGACGAGCTGTAGAGCGCGATAACGCCGATAACGACGACGGCGATAAGGCCATAGGTGAGTGTCCAGTCGGTACCGGAGCGGCCGGGGGTCACGTTCTTCATGGGTGGTGGCATGGATTAGTCAGGTGAAGTTAAGGTTTATGCGATAAAAAACGCCTGCCGTGAGAAAAGGCGACGGAGCCGCCAACACATCGCTGCGGTATTAGTGAATCTTACGACCGATAGCCAGAAAATTGCGACAACGCCGTCAGTTTCGCCGCCGGCCATCACGGGCGACGCCGCCGTCTCGGCGCTGGCCAGCGGTAAAGGCCGGGCGTATAGTGTGGCGCGATGTCCGATGATCCCACCCACCGCCGTTACGATTTAAGATCCTCGCCCACAACAGCTTACAGCAAGGACGTGGTCAGCGCCAACGGCGAGGCCGGGGCCGGCTGGCTGGGCAGGTTTGCCGGCAGTTTCTCCGGCCACGCCCGGCCCCTGGTGATGGCCGTGCTGTACGGCCTGGCCGGCGCGGCGGCGGCCCTGGGATTTCGCTTTGCGGTCTCCGCCGTGTACGATAACGGCATTGCGCCCCTGGCCGCGATGCAGCCTCTGCACATGCTGCTGGTCAGCTTTGCGGTGGTGATGTCCACCTCGCTGATCTCGGGCATTCTCGTGACCCGGTACTGCCCGGAGGCGGCGGGCAGCGGCATTCCGCAGGTAAAGGCGGCGTTTTGGCAGAAGGGCGGGTTTGTGCCGCTGCGGCTGCTTGTGGTTAAGTTTTGCGCCGGCGCGCTCAGCATCGGCGGCGGCGCCAGCCTGGGGCGGGAGGGCCCGAGCGTGCAGCTGGCCGGCGCTGCGGCCACCAACCTGGCGGGAGCAGCCGGGGCGGCGCCCGACGACCGTCGCGCGGCGCTGGCGGCAGGCGCGGCCTCGGGGCTGGCGGCGGCGTTCAACACGCCTATCTCGGCCATTACGTTTGTGCTGGAGGAGGTGATTGAGGATCTCAACAACGCCGCGTACCTCAGCCAGGCGCTGCTGGCGGCGGTGGTGGCCACGCTTGTCACGCACATGGTGGTGGGCGCCGCGCCGGCCTTTATCATCCCGGCGGTGGACGACTTTTCGCCCCGGGTGTACCTGGCTGCGCCGCTGGTGGGCGCGGTGGCGGCGGCGGTGGGCGTGCTGTTTCAGGTGCTGACACTGGAGTGGCGCGACTGGATTCGCAAAAAGTCCAAGGTGCCCGCGTGGCTGCGCCCTGCGGTGGGCGGGTTCTTTACGTGGACGCTGGGCGTCTCCGTGCTGCTCAGCGTAGGCCACCTGGGCGTCTTCAGCCTGGGCTACGGCGACCTGGAGGAGACCCTGCACGGCAATATGCCCTGGCAAATCGCCCTGCTGTTGCTGGGCGCCAAGCTGCTGGCCACGGCGGCGGCGTACTCGTGGGGGGGATGCGGTGGCATCTTTGCGCCCGTGCTTTTTCTGGGAGCCAGCGCGGGGATGACCTGCGCGGGCCTGCTGGACATGTGGATTCCGCTCTCCAAAAGCGACACGATTGTGCTGGTGGTGGTGGGCATGAGCACCTGCCTGGGCGCCGTGGTGCGCGCGCCGATTACCAGCATGCTAATCGTGTTTGAGATGACGCATCACTTTGCGATTGTGCCGGTTCTGATGCTCGGCACTATGGTCAGCCAGGCCGTCGCCCGCCGCCTGGTCAAGGAGAACTTTTACACCGACGTCCTGGCGCGCGACGGCATCCACGTCGACAAGATGATCCCGCCGCGCTCGCTGGCGGACTGGCACATGCGCCACGCCGCCACTGTCGCCAACCTGCGCCCCGAACTCGTCACCAGCCTGGCGCCGGATGCCCTGCGCGCCGTGCTGGAGCGCTCCCACCACCAGTACTACCCGCTGATGCGCGAGGGCACATGCATCGGCATCCTGCCCCGCGCCGAGGCAAGGCGCCTGGCCGACGCCGCCCCCGCGCTGGGCGAAACGGCAAGCCCTCCTCCAGAGCCCGCGCTGCTCCCCGCTGTCACCATCCATGCCGACGCCACCATCCGCGAGGCCGGCATCCTCCTGCTCAAATCCCCCAGCGGCATGCTGGTGATGCTGGACTACGGCACCAGCACCCGCTTCGCCGGCGTCATCACCCTGCACGACCTGGTGCACGGCGAAATCCGCGCCGCCGACGGCCTGCCGGCGCGGGAGGGGAGTTAAGAGCGGATGTAGACAACGATCGGGGAATCAGACCAAATAGCTCCGCTCATTGGTCTGATTCCCACTCTGCTTCCGACCTTTGTGTCTTTGTGGTGAAAATTCCCCTCCGCCCATCTGCGGAGAGGGGGACAGCGGATTGTTTAACCACAAAGACACGAAGGCACAAAGGTCGGAAGGGGAGCGCTATAGCCGTTTCAATAGGGGCAGACCACCATGTTTGGGACGGCAGCACTGCCGCACGGACACTGCCCGTGAGCACAAAAAAAACATGGCACTGGCCATGTTGGGACAGAGGTACGCCGGATACCACCGGCCGGCTGGGGAAACCTACGTCTGCGGCGCCTCCGTCGACTTGGGGATGAGGCCGGAGTTGACCAGGGCGATGAGGCCGCCTTTGAGGAAGTAGTAGGACGTGATACCCTGGTTGCGCAGGTAGTATTGCAGTGCCTCCGTGCGGGTGCCGTCCATGTCGTAAATCAGCACTTTTTCCTTCGGCATGATCGCGGGATTCTTCATGATCTGCAAAAACAGGTCGATCGACGCTGTTTGCTGGCCGGTAAAGTAGAAGCGGATCTGCTCGCGCTGCTCCAGCGTGCGGATATCCACAATGTGGTACTCCCCCGTTTTGCTGGCGTGGAGAAATACGGACGGCTCCAGGTTAATGCGGCGGTATTCGCCGGCCGGGATGAGCTTCTCCTTGGCCTCCTTGGCGTTGATGAGCTGCCCAAAAAAGCGGGTGCGATCCGGCCAGCTGTCCACCCAGCGGTTCACGCCGTTGTCGTACACATACACGTTCTCGTACCCCGCCAGGCGGGCGCGCTGGGCGGCGATGTACGGGGCCTCCTCGTACGGGCCGGTGCCGTAAAAGACGAGAGGCCTTGTGCTGGCCTTGGCGCGCAGCTTTGGCAGCTTCTCATCCAGCGAGGCCAGCGGCACGTGGCGCGCGTGCTCAATGTGCAGCACGTCGTACTCCATCTTGCCGCGTACATCCACGGGGATGATCGTGTCCCAGTTTTTGCGCATGTCCTCGGACCAGTAGATCTTTTCGTCCGGGTACTTGCTGCGGAAGGGGTACTCCGAGCTCGTCTGCGCGCGCCCGTCCGTCGGCGAGAGCATCAGCAGGGCCGCCAGCAAAAACGTAAAGAACGGCGCGATGGCCGCGAAGGAGGAGAACGACGAGATGGCCTGTACCGCCGCCGCCGAGGTCTCCGCCCGGATACGCCCCACCCGCCGCGGACGCGGAGGCAGCAGCGGAATGCCGTCCTCGGTCATCGGCACGCTGGCGGAGGTGGAGGCGGAGGCGTACGCGGAAGTCTCTGCACCGGAGGTGGATGCGGCTGCGGCAACCGGCGCGGACGGCGGCGCGCTCCCCGCCGGGTTGGGCGACTCCGCCTGGCCGTTGGCCTCCGGCGCACCCTTTTGCGGTGCGGCGGCGGACAGGCGGGCGCGGCCGTTTTTGCGCGAGGACCGACCGTTGGGCGAGGGTGATGATGAGGAAAAGCGAGGTGGCTTCATGCGAACCTCCGGAATGGAGTGGGGTAAGCGGACATCATGTTACGTGAAATTCACGGAAGAGGCAATGGAGCGCTGGGACCGTATCGCCTCCGAACGCGTGTCGTCTTGCATCATTGCCAGGGTGATTTGTCATACAATTTCGACATTTCACCCGGTGAATTAAGCATTTGTCCGCCCTCCGATCAAGCCGCCTTCTCGTAATACGGTATCACGTCAATAAAATCCATGCCCGCCGCTTTGGCCGCGTCAAACCCGGGGGGCGCGTCCTCAAACACCAGGCAGCGCTCGGGCTTAGCTTTAAGGTGCTCCGCCGCAAGCAGATACATGTCCGGAAAAGGCTTGCCGTGCTCCACCATATCGGCCGTCACCACCGTCTGAAAGTAGTCGTGGATGCCCAGCACATCCAGTGTATGCCCCACAATGTGGCTCAGGCCGCCGGAGACAACGCCCTTCGGCACGTCTTTGCCCATGCTCTTTACCAGCTCCACCGTGGCGGCAATCGGCTTGATGTCCCCCAGCCACTGCAAAAACTCCAGCTCCTTGATGTGAGCGGTCTCCTCCGGGTCCAGGCTGTAGCCGTACTTGCCGTTCAGGATCTCCACAATTTTGCGGGTGGGGATGCCGCCGAGGGTGTAGAAGAAGCTTTCCTCGAACTTGCTGGGGGCCCCGGAAAGTTGCTCCAGCGCGCTGGTCCACGCCTTAAAGTGCACGGGCATGGAGTCGGCCAGGGTGCCGTCGCAGTCAAAGAGAAAGGCGTCGTACTTGCCTGCGGGGATGGTGATGGTGGGCATAATCGCTTCGGGTAATGCGGTGAGAAGAGCAAAGTGTGCGCTGTTTGAGAAGCATTTTTCGGGCCCGCGCTCAATCGCTTCATTTGGGTGAAAAAAGCATGGAAAGCCGCCTTTGCGCTGGTATTCTGCGCCCACCGTCCCCTGCGGCAATCCCGTGCCGCTCTTCTTTCCCCTCCCTTTCCTTCCCAAGAATCGCCGTGAAATCCCTGCCTTCCGCCGCTGCGAGTACCCGCCGCCCGATCCTTCGCAACATCACACGCGCCGCATCCACGTGCGCGGCGATTGTGCTTGTGACCGCGGCGGCGCTGACGTTTGGGGCGTGGCGTGAGAGCGCGGAGTCGCCGGCCAGCTTCTCCACGCGGTCCCCGGGGGGCTCGAAGTACCGCGTGTCGCTGCCTGGTCGCGGCGCCAACAACTATGCGGTGCTGTACGAGGCGGACCGGCTGGCGCGGATGGGGCTGCGCTACCAGTGGGGCTCCGCCAACCCGGCGCGCGGCGGGCTGGATTGCTCGGGCTTTGTCATGGCCATCTATAAGAAGGTGTATGGCGTGGACCTGCCCGACGAATCCAACAAGCAGTGGGAGTGGATGAAGACCCGAGGCCGCGTGTGGGACGCCACCAGCAACTGGACGCCGGGCATGCTGCAGCCGGGCGACCTCGTGTTTTACTCCGGCACCATCGACAACGGCCGCAGCCACCCCGTTACGCACGTGATGATATGGTGCGGCGGCGATGTGGTGGCCGGCGCGCAGCACTCCGGCCCGCGGCTGGACGGCCGCTCCGGCGGCGGCGTGGCCTACTTTCCGCAGGGCGCGTACGATCCCAAGGGCGACCCCGCCAAACCGCTGGCCTGGTACCGGGGCGTAGGCCGCATTTACGGCTACGCGCGCTTTGCCCCCAGCTCCGCCGAGCGCGAAAACGAGCGCCGCTTTGTCGCCGCGCTCTCCGGCGAGGACGACGCCGCCGCCACAAAGACGGCCGCCGCCCCGCAAACGCCGCCGCCCGCGCCCGCTCAAAAGCCTGCCCCTCCTGCGCCCCGGCCCGCGGTAACGCCCGTGGTAACCACCGCGCGGGAGACCGCCCCGGCCGCGCCGACGACTGCGACGCCGCCCGCCCGCAAGCCGGGCCGCTCGGCCGCCGCGGATGCCTCCGCCGACAAGGCCGACGTTATCGCCTTTAGCGTGCCGGCCCCCGCCGGTGGGACCGGTCGCAGTCTCCAGGGCAAAACCGCCACCAGCCTGCAGGCCGCGGCCGAAGCCAAAGCAAAGGCGGAAGCTCTTGCGCAGGAACAGCTTCAACAACAAAAGCAGGCCCGCCAGGCCGCCTACCGCCGCTGGCGCGCCCGCCGCTACAACGCGTACAACATCTCCGCGCCCGGCCAACAGCCCGCCGCCGCACCCGCTCCCGCAAGCGGAAGCGCGCCGGCCGCCGCAGCGCCGACACCGCAGGAGACGCCGGCTGCAGCTGCGCCTACGCCTTCACCAGCGCCTGCCGAGGCGGCGCCCGCTCCGGCAAGTCCCGCCCCTGCAGCCGAAAGCGCGCCGGCACCGGCCCCGTAGTCGTGCGAAAGATCCAGGTGGAGAGGATAAGGTAAGAGGGTAGACAAAGCGAATCGCTCCGAAGCACCGGAGGTGCGACCGGCGCTTCAGAACACGTTGCTTTGTATACACCCCGCTACAATCGCTCGTCGCCGGGTGTAAGCACTTCGGCATCAAGTACATCCAGCGCGCCCGGCTCAAATTCCAGGCGGATGACCGGGACCTCCAGGTTCAGGCGCTCCAGGGGGAGGCTGAGCCACAGGTAGGCGTGCTGCCGGTCGGCGTCGTAGGGAAGAACCTGGAGCGAGGCGTCGACGGGTGCGTGCACATCGTTGGGGCGCGCGTAGTTAAGGAGGCGTGCGGAAAGAGGCAGCGCAAGAATCGGCCTGAGCGAAAGGCCCTCGCTCGCAAGCGGCTCGGTGATAAAGAGATACAGGATGTTTCCGCTGGCGCTGCGCGTCGCCACCTGGCCGGGCGCCAGCGCAAACGGGGCGATTGCCGTCGTGCCGCCAAACGCCTCCGCCACGCGCTTGAACCAGGTGCCGATGCGCAGCATCCTTTGTGTATAGCGCTCGTCGATATCCCCGTTTGCATCCGGCCCCACGTTAAGCAGGTAGTTGCCGCCGCGCGCAATGTATCTTGCAATGGCGGCCTGAATATGGCGCGGCGTATAGAACTGCGGATCTTTACGCCAGCCCCAGCTCAATGCATCTATGCTGTTACAAGCCTCTACCTTGGTGGTGAAGGGCTTCCAGCTGTTATCCTTGTCCCATTCGCGCTCCGGCGTAGTAAAATCGCCTTCGCTATAGCCACGGTTATTGATGGAGCATTGGGGTTGCAGCTCGCGGATAATGGCGTTGAGTGAGGGATCGCGATGCTCCGGCACATTCATGTCCCACCAGAACGCGGCGATGTTGCCGTAGCGGCCATCGCACAGCTCCCGCACCTGGGCGCGCACGTAGCTGAGGTAGGCTTCGATGTCGGGCTTATCGCCGGGGAGGGGGCCGGGAAGCTCGTGATGGCGCCCCTGGTTGGGGTAGTTTTTGTGGTGCCAGTCCACACAGCTATAGTAGATGCCAAAGAGCAGGCCGTGGCGCTCGCATGCAGTAGCCACCTGTTTCACAATATCTCGCGCAACAGGGCTTTGCAGGGAGTTATAGGATGTTTGCTCCGTCGCCCAAAGGCAATAGCCATCGTGATGCTTTGCAGTGAGGATAATGTAGGTCATCCCCCAGCTTTTGGCTAAAGCCGCCCACGCGTCTGCATTAAAGCCCGGCGCAGTAAAGTGGGGCGCATATGCAGAGACGTATTCGTCACGCGGAATATTCATCCGCTGCTGCAATTGCTCGGAATAACCGGGGATTGCGTAGAGACCCCAGTGAATGAAAAGGCCCAGCCGTTGTTGAAAAAGCTCCATCCTGACCCGGCATCCTAAAGATCCCCCCCGGGAAATGCAAGAGGCGGCAGCAATCCCACGCGGCCTGCATCTTTCCGGGAGTTGCCTGCGCAACATAACTTTGCTATGCTGAACTTCCGACTCTCGCGCACACCATATATACAGAGACAGCGCGCGACGCCTCCCCCCCCGATTTACAACCGCCCACCCCCACCGGACGCCATGCCCCGACGAGACCACCACCTTGAATCCGCCTGCGGGTATCTTGAACTGGGCATGGCGGCAGAAGCCGAGGAGGAGTTGCGCCAGGTGGAGCCCGAGCGCGCCGGCGATCTGGACGTGCTCAGCGTGTGGCAAAGCCTCTGGTGCGTTACGCGCCGCTGGCCGGAAGCCGCCGAGGTTGCCCGCCGCCTGTGCGATATGGAGCCCAACAATGGGGACTGGCCCATTCAACTGGCCTACGCCACGCGCCGCGCCTCCTCCATTGAGGAGGCCGAACGCATTTTGCGCGACGCCCGCGAGCGCTTTCCGCGCGAGTCGACCATCGTCTACAACCTGGCCTGCTACGCCTGCCAGCAGGATCGCCTGGACGAGGCGCGCACTCTGCTGCGCACCGCGTTTGAGATGAACGCCTCGCACTATCGCCTGGCCCAAACCGATCCGGATCTGGCTCCCCTGCGGGCCGAGTTGGATATTTTGCTGAGCGGCGGCGGCCTGGCGTAGTAGCGGGGGAAACGGAGCGACGGCGGGGGGGGGGGGGGGGGGGGGGTGTGGGGAAGCGGGGGGGGGGGGGGGGGGGGTGGAGGTGTCGGGAATCCGGGCCGACCGGGATTTGTACTGCGGCGTCGGTGGCTGTTTGTGGTGCTGCCAAAATTTTTCCATCTTTTCCATTGACGTTTGTAAAGCGCGCATCTAGTCTGTCCCTCTTATGGCAAATACTCGTTCCGCTGCTAAACAGGCGCGGGTGTCCAAGCGTCGTCGCGTTATCAACGTAGCCGTCAAGAAGGTCATTCGTGCTTCCGAAAAATCTATCCGCGCGCTTGTGAAGTCGGGCAAGCCTGAGGACGCCGTCAAGGCGTTTCCGGAGTTCCAGGCCCAGATGGATAAGGCCGCCAAAAAGGGCGTTATCCACAAAAACACCGCTGATCGTCACAAGAGCCGCGTTGCCCAGCTTCTGGGTAAGTCGACTGCTCCTGCCGCCGCCTGAGCTACGCCTGCGCCACCCGTCCTTGCACGTCGAGGCGGAGCGCATGGTTGTGCACGGGTAGCGTCTGCATGATGATTTGCGTCGGGTTTCACGCCTGCAACACATTACGCCGACGTACCACGTACTCACTCAGTCCGTCAGTGTTTGCATCCAAGCGCCACTTTGCTGGCGCTACATTATACGTTAGTCCGCTTGCCCGCCCCGGCCTCCGCGGCGGGTTTGTCGTGCCCGGATGGCGCAATCGGGCCGGATCAGCCATTCAAGATCCAAAGGGGACACGGAGACATCAGGTTCCTCCCCCTCCGTGCAATCCGTGAGATTCGTGGTTCGCTCCCCTCCTTTCCCCCGATCCCCCCGCATCCCCCAAATTCCCGCAACCCGTAGTTGCATTCCGTCGCCGGATTGAGCACTTTGATCGACCATGCGTTACTCCCGTGTCTGCCTGGAAGCCCTCGGGTATGAGCTCGGGCCGGAAATCGTTACCTCGGATGATCTTGAGGGGCGGCTGGCCCCGCTGTACCAGCGCCTCCACTTCTCCCGCGGCCAGTTGGCCGCGCTCACCGGTATCCGCGAGCGCCGTTTCTGGCCGCCCGGCACACCGATGTGGTCCGGCGCGCTTGCCGCTGCGCGCAAAGCACTTGTGTCGTCGTCCATTGCCAGGGAGGACATCGGCGCGCTGCTGTACTGCGGCGTGTGCCGCGACAACCTGGAGCCGGCCACCGCGTGCGCCGTGGCCAACGGCCTGGGGCTGGGCGGCGAGGTGATCGTCCAGGATATCTCCAACGCGTGCCTGGGCGTGCTCTCCGGCATCCTCGACGTGGCGAACCGTATTGAGCTGGGACAGATGCGCGCCGGCCTGGTGGTCTCGTGCGAATCCGCGCGGGAGATTACGGATATCATGGTGCAGAAGTTGCTGTCCAACATGGACATGGAGCTTTTCCGCGTAACGCTGGCCACCCTTACCGGCGGCAGCGGCGGCGTGGCCGTGCTGCTGACGGATTCCGACTACTCGCTCTCGCAACACCGCCTGGTGGCC
This sequence comes from Verrucomicrobia bacterium LW23, assembly GCA_003054695.1. Taxonomy (GTDB): domain Bacteria; phylum Verrucomicrobiota; class Verrucomicrobiia; order Methylacidiphilales; family UBA1321; genus LW23. The sequence goes on along the minus strand of QAZA01000045.1, from coordinate 53,167 downwards.
GGCGCCGTGCGCGCCGCGCCCAGGTGGCACGAGATTTGCCGCTGGGGCCCGGATACCGGCGTCCCCCCGAGCGGCCCGATGACCATGGAGACCGACGCCGTGGCCGTGCTGACCCATGGCGTGGCGCTGGGCAAGGAGACGTGGGCCGACTTTCTGCGCGAGACCGGTTGGGAGCCGTCGCGTATCGATCGCGTTGTGTGCCATCAGGTTACATCCGGCCACCGCGCCGCGATACTCAAGGCGATCGGCATGCCGCCCGGCAGCGATTTTAGCACGGTGGAGTACCTGGGCAACATGGGCACCGCCGCCCTGCCCAGCGCCCTGGCCATTGCCGAGGAGCAAGGCGTCCTTAAACCCGGCGACCGCGTCGGCCTCCTGGGCATCGGCAGCGGCCTCAACTGCATGATGCTGGGGGTGGAGTGGTAGCGTTGCCGTAAACATCCCCCCAGCTGCTTCGCTTCTCGCCCCAATCAACTTTTCCGCTTCTCATCACCTCCCCATGGCCTTCTCCCGCAAAGACTTCCAGGATCTCTACCCGTTCGCGGAGCATACGTTCAAGCTCCCCGGCAGCGGGCTGGCCCTCAATTACGTGGACGAAGGGCCGCGCGAGGGCGCGGAGGCGGTGCTGATGGTGCATGGCAACCCTACCTGGTCCTTCTATTACCGCAACGTAATCAAGGAGTTGCAAAGCGACTTCCGCTGCATTGTGCCGGATCACATTGGCTGCGGACTCTCCGAGAAGCCCGGCGACGACCGGTACACCTACACGCTCGACAGCCGCGTGGCGGATCTCACCGCGCTGATGGACTCCCTGGGCTACGGGGCGAACGCCGCGGCGCAGGGCAAGCGTGTGAATCTGGTAGTGCACGACTGGGGCGGCATGATCGGCCTGGCCTGGGCGGCGCGGCGTCTGGATCTTGTCGGGCGCATTGTCATCCTCAACACCGGCGGTTTTCGCCTGCCCAAAAGCAAGCCGCTGCCCACCTCGCTGTGGTGCATCCGCAACGTGGCGCCGTTTGGAAACATTGCCGTGCGCGGCTTCAATGCCTTTGCGGGGCAAGCGCTTACGATGGCCGTGGTGAAGCCGCTGGACGAACGCGTGGCGGCCGGGCTCATCGCCCCGTACGACACATGGGAGAACCGCATCGCCACCCTGCGCTTTGTGCAGGACATCCCCCTCGCGCCCGGCCACCCGGCGTGGAATACCGTGCTGGAGGTGGAGGCTGCCCTGCCCAAAATTGCGCAAAAGCAGGTGATGGTAGCCTGGGGCGAGCAGGATTTTGTCTTCGACAACCACTTTCTCCGCGAGTGGCAGCGCCACCTCCCCGCCGCGCCCATGCACGTATACCCGGACGCCGGACACTACGTGCTGGAGGACGCCCGCGACCAGGTAGTGCCGCTGATCGGCAACTTTATCCGCGGGAAGTAAGGCCAAATAACTGTGCGAATTGGTCTAAGCTGGATTAAGGGATACGGTTGTCGACGGAGGCCGGAGCGAGAAAGGGGCCTTGACAAACGTCGTCCGGAGGCAAATGTGTACTGCCGGACTTGCTGTTCTCGCTGTCGGCCTTGCGTGGCATTTTAACCGTCGCATGACGCTGAATAAATCTGCGAAAGTCTGATCCTCCATCCCTGTAATCTGTATGCCATCTCATTCCGAAGAGTTCCTCCGTTTAGCCAACGAAGCGAAAGCCCGTATAAAAGAAGTATCTCCCCAGGAGGCTGCAAAGCTTGTTTCAGAAGGTGCTATACTTGTGGATGTTCGCGAGAAAGAGGAATTTGATAAATCCCATCTTCCCGATGCCCAACACGTGAGCCGCGGGCTTCTCGAAATGAAGATCCATGAAGTGGCTCCCGACAAAACCGCCCCTGTTGTCTGCTACTGCGCAGGCGGCAACCGCGGTGCCCTTGCCGCTGACACATTGCAGAAAATGGGCTACTCCAATGTGGTTTCCATTCAGGGCGGCCTCAACGCCTGCAGCATCGAGGAGGAGAAGGCTTGAAGCCCGCGCCTGTGGCATTCACCATCACGGCGCGCGCGATACCTGGCTTTGGCGGCGTGCTTGGCGGCTTAGCCGCAGGCTGTTTGCGATAACGGAGACGCTGCTCAGCGCCATGGCGGCGCCTGCGATCATCGGGTTGAGCAGCAGGCCGGTGAGCGGGTAGAGCACGCCGGCGGCGATGGGGATGCCCGCGGCGTTGTAGATGAACGCGAAGGCGAGGTTTTGGCGGATGTTGGTCATGATGGCGCGGCTGAGGTGCAGCGACTCGGCAATGCCCCGCAGGTCGCCTTTTACCAGGGTAATGCCGGCGCTCTGAATGGCGGCGTCGGTGCCGTGGCCCATGGCAATGCCGATATCGGCGGCGGCGAGGGCCGGTGCGTCGTTGATGCCGTCGCCGGCCATGGCCACTACGGCTTTGCGGTCGCCGGCGCCGCCGCGTTTGCCCTCGCTGCTGCCGTGTCCTCCTCCGGTGCTCTGCTGCAACTCTTTGACGAGGCGCTGCTTATCGGCGGGCGTGGCGCCTGCGTGGATCTCCTTTTCGTCGATTCCCAGCTCGCGGGCAACGGCGGCGGCGGTGCGCGGGTTGTCGCCAGTGCAGATGAGAATGCGTATCCCCATGTCTCGCAGGCTTTGCAGCGCCTCGCGTGAGGTAGGCTTGATGGGATCGGCGATGCCGATGGCTCCCAGCAGTTGCATGGAGTGCTCGCACTCCCCACGCCCCACCCACACCACCGTGCGGGCGTGGTTTTGCAGCTCCTCGGCTTTGTGCGCCAGCGCGACGGGCGGCTGCGCTCCTTCGTCTCCATCTGCTCCGTTGGCGGCAAGCGCCAGCGAGGGCCGGCCGATCGCAACGCGCCTTCCGTCGACCATGGCGACAACCCCCAGGCCGGTGATGGATTTGAAATCACGCACCGATTCCACGAGCGCAAGCCCGCGCTCGCGGGCGGCATTCACGATAGCGCGGGCCAGAGGGTGCTCGCTCGCGGATTCGGCGGAGGCGGCGGCGCGCAGCAGGTCGTCTTCGCTAATGCCTTCGGCGGTAAGGAGATCCGTGACGCGCGGCTTCCCTTCTGTCAGCGTGCCCGTTTTGTCGGTGATAAGGTGCGTGACGCCTTCGGCCCGCTCAATGGCCTCCGCGTTGCGTATAAGGATACCGCGCCGCGCGCCCTGGCCGATGCCCACCATAATGGACATAGGCGTCGCCAGCCCCAGCGCACACGGGCAGGCGATGATCAGCACCGCCACGGCGTTGGCTATCGCATAAAGGTAGGCCGGCTGTGGCCCAAACGCCGCCCACACCGCAAAGGTAATCACGGCGATCAGGATGACGGCCGGCACGAACCAGGCCGCCACGCTGTCCGCCAGCTTCTGCACGGGCGCACGGCTGCGCTGCGCATCGGCCACCATGGCAACAATTCGGGAAAGAACGGAATCGCCGCCGACTTTTTCGGCGCGCACCAGCAGCGTGCCGGACTGATTGAGCGTGGCGCCGATCACCTTGTCGCCCAACTCCTTGCGCACGGGCATCGGCTCGCCGGTCAGCATCGATTCGTCGACCGTGCTACCTCCTTCTTCCACCGTGCCGTCCAGCGGGATTTTTTCGCCGGGCCGCACGCGCAGCAGGTCGCCGGGCTGCACGTCGTTGAGATCCACGTCCTCTTCATGCTCGCGGCGGTGGCCGGTTACGCGATGCGCCACCGTGGCCGCGAGGCTCAGCAGCGCCTCGATGGCGCGCCCCGTCTGCCTGCGGGCCTTCGCCTCCAGCAGCTGACCCAGCAGCACCAGCACGGTGATGACCGCCGCGGCCTCAAAGTAAAGGGCGGGTTGGCCCTCGCCGTGGCCGTGGAACGATGCCGGAAACAGGCCCGGCGCCAGCACGGCGACGGCGCTGTAAACGTAGGCTGCTCCCACGCCTATCATAATCAGCGTGAACATGTTGGGGCTGCGGTAAAGGATGGAGCGCCAGCCGCGCACCAGGAAAATCCAGCCGCACCAAAAGACCACGGGCGTCGTCAGCGCAAACTCGATCCACGCCGAAACGCGCGGGGGGATGACGTGATCCAGATGCAACCCGGGAATCATGCCGCCCATGCTGAGAAAAAAGACCGGGAGCGTCAGCGCAAGACCGATCCAGAAGCGCAACGACAGCGCCCGGATTTCGTCCTGACCGCTATCCCCGTCACCGTCTCCATCTCCGTCGCCCTGGCGGGAATCCGCATCATGCTCCCCCGAATGGTGCCCGTGGTGCGCCTGCCCATGGCCTGCGTCCGCGGCGGCCCCGGCCCCGTCTACCGGCTCCAGCGACATCCCGCAGATCGGGCAGTCGCCCGGCGAATCGCGGCGGACTTCCGGATGCATTGGGCAGGTGTAGTGGCGCTTGCTCTGTCGCGAGGGCTTAGCCGCCGCGCGCGAGCCGGCCGTCGCTTTCCATGCCGGGTTAACTTCCAGACGCATGCCGCACTTCGGGCAATCGCCCGGCGTGTCGGATTCCACCCCCGGGCACATGGGGCAGTAGTATTTTTGGGGAGGCGCGGCGGATGCGCCGGCTTCGCGGGACGCATCAGCCGCGGCATCGCCATGCTTCGCATGGTGCGTCGAGTGGGCGGAATCACAGCACGAGCCGTGGCCATGGTGGCCGTTGTTTGGCGTTGGCGCATCCGGCATGGATTGCGCGGGATCATCGGCATGCTTGTGATTTTCGGTCTCCGGGCTGGGCTTCGGATGGTGGTGTTTGCAGCATTCAGACATGGCAGGAATCTCCCTCTTCGGTGACATTGTTGTGGTTGTGGTGGTCGCCGTTGTCCGCGCCGCTCATAAACTGATAAATCGGGCACGCGCTAACGGAACCCGCTCCATCGCAGGATCTTACAAGCTCTGTGAGCGACGCCTCGATGGCGCGCAGATCGGCGATTTTGCCGTGGATCTGGCGCAACTTGCTTTCTGCGCGCTCCTTGAGCTCCGCGCGGTGAGCCCCCGGAAGCTCCGTAATCGCGATAAGCTCCTCAATCTCGCCCAGCGTAAAGCCAAGCTGCTGCGAGCGCCGCACCAGTCGCACGCGCTCCACATCCGCCTGCGAATAAAGCCGGTACCCCGCCGGCGAGCGCGGTGGCTCGGGCAAAAGTCCTCGCGCCTCATAAAAGCGCACCGTTTCCACGCCAATGCCCGCGGCAACAGCCAGCTGCTTTCGCGTAAAGCCGGCCTCCGCCGCCGGGGCATACGCAGCGCGGCGACGACGATGAAGGTGGGGAATCGAGTCAGTATCCACGCCAACAATCTACACCCTGTACCTTACTACAAGGTCAAATGATTTTGTAAGAATTTGCGGTGGGGGGGGAATTCTCCGTGTTGCGTTTCCAGATCGCCGCCCCCGAGATGCTCGCGCAGCAAGAAAGCGCCGAAGCCCATTCGAGCCGCCGTCGCCTCCCCTGTCTCCTCCTGCCCTACACCGAAATCTCCGCCATCCTCCCAGATCCACTCCTGGCTCTGACGACGGCGACGGACTGCCTAGAACAATTAACGTCTGGAAGTGATCTGACCCTTGCCTGGAAGAACAAAGCTGTGTAAATAATGGTTAAGACAACGCATTATGCGGCCAACGGGGCGCCCGACAAAAGGCCAGATAACTGTGCGGATTGGCCTAGAAGCTGTCGACAGTCTCTTTTTGCCTCACCTCAATCTTGGCGATCTTTCCGACTTTGGCGTTAAAACTCCCCAGATTTTTAACGCCAAGGGGGGGACCGCAGAATGTGGAAATGTCGACGCCCTCTAATTCCAATACGCTTTCAAGATGAGCCCAAATCGCTTGCTCTTTGTGTCGCACGCCCCGTTGATCGTCGGTCACCTATGGTACTAACAGGCTCCTCCTCACGCCTGGCCTGCGACAAAAGGTCCGGCGCGCTCAGGCTCATTTTGAAAGCGAGTTAGAATTAGCAGATCTGCACCCGTCCGGCTCCGCCATTGTACCGATTAACGCCTGGAGTCGGCCCGGGTTGAAACAACCTCCTTGAGTTTGCCCCAGTGGAGTGTGCGCTCCTGCACTTAAACGGCACTGGCTCTTCCCACCAACGTTGACATGGCCGGCGCCCCACCTGAATCCCCCGAAACCGGCGCCGCACCTGGCGGAGGCGCGATTGGTGCACGCCCCATTCACCGCCGCAAAAGCCCGCGCCGGTGCGTGTGGATTCGTGCAGACGCGATTGAGCCTCCAAGGTATTGTACTGTGGATGTGGAGGTTTTCGCCACAGCGCCCATGCCAGCTCTGGCCTCCGCCTGGGAGTGGTCTCTGCAGTATTATGGCGCCGGCTCAACAGGGGAAGGCGGCTACCTTCTGACAATCGGCTCCCTCCCCAATCCGAGCCCGGAGTCGGAAGCCTCCCTCAGCGACGAAACCGCAGACGCCCTCATCCTGCGCTGCTGCAATGCCGTGGAGCGCCTGCCACCCGACCCCCGACGCGAATGGGACACTGCCACCCGGCGCAGTGCCGATATTGGCATCGACAGCGGCCTCGTGCCCAGCGGCCCCTACCGCCCGCTGGCGCTGGCTATTAGCCCCGGGACGCTGGCCCGCGCCGCGGCCATCGGTCTGCAGGTGGCCGTCACTGTCTACGCCATCGTTATGCAAACGGCGCCGCGGGGGAAACGGTAGCAAGCCGGGGAAGGGAAGGCCTTAACGGGCCCTCACCCCCGCGCCGGCTTGCGCAGCTTGTTCATGGCGCATTCAATTTCCGACGCGGCGTTGCGGAGGGCTTCCAGGCGCTCGGCTTCGGGAAACGTGGCGGGGACGTTGCTGAGGGCGATGCCGGCGACGGGGCTGCCGTTTTGGTGGATGGGGACGGCTTCGGAGAAGAATTCGTCGTGCTGGTGCATCATGCGGCTGTAGCCGCGGGTGCGGAAACGGGCCAGTTCGGCCTTCATCGCGGCCAGGCTGGGGAAGGGCTGGACGCTGCCGTCCTCGTAGAGGCGGTCGATGACCTCCTCGCTCTGGTGCGACATCAAAATCATGCCAATGCTGGACGACATGGCGGGGTGCGCGGGGATGGTGGCGACGTTTTGCCACGCGGGCGCTGTGGACCAGTTGTGGTAAAGGTACACTACCTCGCGGTGCCACAGCACGCCCAGCGCCGCGATGGCCTTGAAGCGGCGCAGCGGCTCCAGCACCGGCAGGGCGGCTACCAGCAGGCCGGAGCCCCGGAGACTTTGGGCGGCCAGGGCGTGGAAGCCGTTGCCTACCACAAACTTACGGTCCGGCGTTTGTTGCGCCATGCCGGCCATGACGAGGCTTTTGAGCAGACGGTTGGCCCGGTTGCGGTCCACACCCATTTGCCGCGCCATCTCGATGTTGCTGATGGGGACCTGGGAGCCCGCGAGCCACTGCAGGCATTCGATGGCGGCCAGCACACTCTGGTTAGGTTGCGAAAACGGGGCTGTCATGGGGACCGGGGCTGCTTCTTCTGCTGTGCGGGTTGCCGCCGGGCACGGCGGGCGAACCGAGGGTGGACGGGGCGTGGTGGAATGTGCGAAAGCGTAATATTTACACCTTGGCGCACTGTTTCGCAAGTGTAATATCCTGCAAACAGCGGTTACACACAATGCAACGCGGTGCGGGCGCATTGTTCCTTGTCTCTGCCTGGCGTCCAGAGCATGGCCTCGCAAAAAAAGGGCCGGCGGCCTCCACAAAGGAGGACTCGCCGGCCAGGCAGAAAGGGAAAACCGCTGCCCCCGGCAATCGCCCGCCGGGGCCGAACGGGCCGGCTCTCACTCGGGCGCACGCTTTGCTCAGCTAAAATCTTGGCTTTTAAGACTTTAGCCAGGGCGAGCAGATCCCCGGTTTGGGGCTCTGGAACGGGCTCAGGCGGGGCGCACTTTCTCGACGATTGCCTTGAAGGTGGCGGGCTCGTGCACGGCCAGGTCGGCCAGAACCTTGCGATCGATGTCGATCTTGGCCTTGGCCAGCGCTTCGATCAGGCGGCTGTAGGTGATGTTGAGGGCGCGGGCGGCGGCGTTGATGCGGGTAATCCACAGCGCGCGGAAGTCGCGCTTGCGTACCTTGCGGTCGCGGTAGGACCAGTACTGGCCCTTCATGGTGGCATCCTTGGCGTAGCGGAACAGCTTGCTGCGGCGGCCGCGGTAGCCTTTGGCTTTTTCTATGACGCGACGGCGGCGTTCGCGCGAGGCGGGGGCGTTTGTTGCACGGGGCATGGTGTTATCCTGAAGTGTAAGGTGGGGACGGGGATGTCGGTATCGGAGGGCCCGCCTGCTTTTCGTCCGCCTGGCGCTACGGGGCTCCCGGTTTAAGGGGGGGGCGCCGTTGTGGTGGCTTCGTCGCCGGCCGATGCTGCACGATGCAGGGGAGCGGGGCGGATACCGTGGAGGCTTTACTTGGAAAGCCCGGGCGTCTGGACCTGGCCCGGGGACTTGCGGCGCGGCTATCGCTCTCGCGCCAAATGCTTGGGGAGCAACACGATATATCGCACGCGCCCACCGTGTGCCGCGCCTTAAAACGAGGCGCGGCCCTAGAGTGGGGAGACGACTGACGTTGTTGATCCTGGCATTTCGCGCGCGAGCTTCTACCGCGGCAGGGAGGCTAGGGGTGCCCTTGTTGGTATCGTTTCGCATCCTGCCGGCGCGCGGAGCGCCGGAGTGCAACGATGGCTGAGGGAGAGAGTGTGTCGGTGTCGGAAAAGGGAGTCGGGGTAAAATCTGCCGTGTGGCTTTGCTTTGAGGCGCATGCGGGCGCCGGGCGGCTTAGCGGAAGGGCAGATTGAGGATGACGCGGTCCATATCGGACACGTCGAGCACTTTGGCTTTGGCGAGGTGGCGCTTGCGCTTGCGGTTTTTGCTGCCGGCCAGGTGGCGGCGGCCTGCCTGCTGGGTAATTACCTTACCGGTAGCAGTCACTTTAAAGCGCTTGGCGACCGCCTTCTTGGTTTTGCGGCGCGCGATGGGTCGTGGCATAACAATCCTTCTGAGTGATGGTGTTGCTGAGCTGAGTGCTCAATGTAGCGAAGCGGTTAGGGTGCCAAAGCAGTGCCGCAACGTCAACAAAGAAGTGTGAAAAGTTTTTGGTGCCGGCTCATGCTCTGCAATTGCGGATCGTTCGCAACGGGGTTATTGCACGTGCAGAGCGTCCCCACTATCCGAAACTTGGTTGTCTTCGTGTCCTGGTGGTTAATCTCCCTTCGATTAGCTCCAGGCTGTTTGTGAAGAAATATTAACCACCACGTCACCAAGGCACCAGGTTGAAGAGGGAGAAGACTGAACGTCCGGTCCTCACTTATATCCCGTCCAAAGCTGCGCTTATCAGGCGCCGCAGGCGTTCTTGATGATGCCGACGAAGCTGCGGGCCTCCAGGGAGGCGCCGCCGACCAGCGCGCCGTCGATATCGGGCTGGTTGAGAAGCTCTTTGGCGTTGTCGGCCTTGACGCTGCCGCCGTATTGAATGCGCATGTGGTCCGCCGTGGACTGGCCGAAAAGGCGGGCCAGCTCGGTGCGGATGTAGGCGTGCGTCTCCTGCGCCTGGGCGGGGGTGGCGGTTTTGCCGGTGCCGATGGCCCAGACGGGCTCGTAGGCCAGGACGATTTCGGCCAGGTCTTCCTCGGTAAAGCCGGCCAGGCCTTCCTCCAGCTGGGTGGTAAGGACGGCTTTCCAGCGGTCTTCCTCGCGCTCAGTCAGCGTCTCGCCGATGCACACGATGGGCTTGAGAGAGCCGCCGATGGCCGTCTTGGTCTTCTGGCGGATGATCTCGTTGGTTTCGCCACAGTACTGGCGGCGTTCGGAGTGGCCGATGATGACGTAGCGCACGTAGAGGTCGCGCAGCATGGCGGCGCTGATCTCGCCCGTGTAGGCGCCGCTGGCGGCCTGGTGCACATTCTGTGCGCCCAGGCGGATGTTTTGCACGCTGGAGAGCGCCTCGCTCACGGCCGTCAGCGCGGTAAAGGGCGGGCAAAGCACGATGTCGCAGTTATCGTAGTCCTTCAGCTCCAACAGGATGTCCTGGACGATCGGCTTGGCTTCGGTCGCCGTCTTGTTCATCTTCCAGTTGCCGGCGATAATCTTTTTACGGTGGGCCATGGGGGTGCTCGGTGCGTTGTAAGGTGCTGTGCGTGTGGGGGATACTTGCGGATGAGAAGGAGAAACTCCTGAGATGGGTTACAACTCTCATTCCGCCCTCGGTGCCTTGGTGCCTTGGTGGTTCATCTGCTTCCGTAAGGCCAGGTACCGGCGAAGGCAGATGACCACCAAGTCACCAAGACACCAAAGGCGGAATGAGAGTTGAAGTCACCTGTTTGTACGCGGACAATAGCTGTTTTATTCGACGCGGAAGGAGACGCCGTTCTCCTTGTTCACAAAGAGGTCTTTGATGACGCGCTCCTCGTTGTTCTCCAGGCGCACCTTGATGTTCAGGCGGTCAATCTCCTCCTGCACGTCGTCGATGTCGGAGAGGCTCAGGCCGTCCACCAGGGTCTCCAGCTTGGCCAGCAGGGATTGGAGTTTGGGTTGGTCCTTGGCGTATTCCAGGTGGCCAACGTAGGCTTTAGCGCGGTCGTTATAGCGCAAGTCCTTGATGTGCGCGATGATCGTGCCGGTGTTGTCTTTAAGATAGCTAGTCATTACCTGGGGATCCTGAGGGGAGGGTCGCCTGGCTGCGGCGCGCGGCCGGGCCCGTGGGCCGGAAGCGGCGCGCGCCGCGCTAAGCGTTGGGGTGCAATGCGTTACTTTTCGGGAATGGCGGCAACGCCGGGGAGGACTTTGCCTTCCAGAAACTCCAGGGAGGCGCCGCCGCCTGTGGAGATGAAGCTGACTTTATCCGCGTAGCCCGCGCGTTTGATGGCCTTGACGGAGTCGCCTCCGCCGATGATGCTGACCGCGCCGGTGTTGGCGGCCACCGCTTCGGCAATGGCAAAAGTGCCTGTGGCGGAGGCCTTTACCTCAAAGACGCCCATGGGGCCGTTCCAGAGGATGGTCTTCGCGGCGGCAACTTCCTTCTTGTAAAGCTCGATCGTCTCGGGCCCGATGTCGACGCCTTCCCAGCCGTCGGGGATGTCCTCGCCGGGCGCGGTGGTTTTGGGCTCGGAGATGGTCTTTGCCTTAAAGTCGAGGTGCTCCGTAATAAGGGTATCGACAGGAAGCACGATGCGTACACCCTTGGCCTTGGCTTTTTCCAGCGCTTCCTTCGCTACGTCCACTTTATCGGGCTCGGAGAGGGACTTGCCGATCTTTTTGCCCAGGGCGAGGCCGAAGGTGTAGGCCATGGCGCCGCCGATGAGGATCGTGTCGGCCTTGTCCAGCAGGGCGTCGATAACGCCGATTTTGTCGGAGACCTTGGCGCCTCCCAGCACGACGACGAACGGTTTGGCGGGGGCCTTCAGTTCTTCGCCCAAAAATTGAAGCTCCTTCTCCATGAGGAAGCCGATGGCCTTGGTGGGCACGATGTGCGCCACGCCTTCGGTGCTGGCGTGCGCGCGGTGGGCGGCGCCGAACGCGTCGTTGACGTAGACGTCGGCCACCCTGGCGAGTTTGGCGGCAAACTCGGGGTTGTTCTTCTCCTCCTCGTTGTAGTAGCGGAGGTTCTCGAGGAGGACGATATCGCCGGCCTTCATCGCGGCGACGGTGGCTTCCACCTTCTCGCCAATACAGTCATCCACAAACGCGACGGGGCGCTTGAGGATCTCGGCCAGGCGCTCGGCCACGGGGCGCAGGCTCGTGGATGGCTCGCGCTTGCCTTTGGGGCGGCCCATGTGGGCGCACAGGATGGTTTTGGCGCCCTGCTCCAGCAGGTAATCCAGCGTGGGCAGCGTCTCTTTGATACGGGTTTCGTCGGTAATGACGAATTTCCCGTCCTTTTCGTCCAGCGGCACATTGTAGTCGACGCGGACGAGTACGCGCTGATCCTTCAGCGGGATATCTTTGATGGTGAGCTTGGGCATGGGGAAAGCGTTAGCGTTCTAACTTAAAGACCGTAGGGAAATCGGGGGCGGTGTGAAGCTTGTTCCGTCCACAAAAACTCCGCCGGTCGCCGCAAAGCTGAACCGGCGGAGTCTGGATGAGGCTATCTGCAGAGATGAGTGGTTAAGCCTGAGCTTAGATGCCCTTCTCCACGATGAACTTGATGAGGTCGACGCAGCGGTTGGAGTAGCCCCATTCGTTGTCGTACCAGCTGACGAGCTTGAAGAATTTGCTGTTGAGCTCGATGCCGGAGCCGGCGTCGAAGATGCTGGAGTGGGTGTCGTGGATAAAGTCAGAGGAGCAGACTTCGTCCTCGGTGTAGGCCAGGATGCCCTTGAGGTAGGTCTCGCTGGCCTTCTTGAAGGCGGCCTTGAGCTCGGCGTAGCTGGTCTCCTTGGTCGTCTTCACGGTCAGGTCGACGACCGAGACGGTGGGGGTGGGCACGCGGAAGGACATGCCGGTGAGCTTGCCCTTAACCTCGGGGCACACAAGCGCCACGGCTTTGGCGGCGCCGGTGGTGCTGGGGATGATGTTGATGGCGGCGGAGCGTCCACCCTTCCAGTCCTTCTTGCTGGGGCCGTCCACGGTTTTTTGGGTGGCGGTGTAGCTGTGCACGGTGGTCATCAGGCCTTCGTCCACGCCATAACCCTCTTTGAGGAGGACGTGCACGATGGGGGCCAGACAGTTGGTGGTGCAGCTGGCGTTGGAGATGATGTTGTGCTTGGCGGCGTCGTACTTGTCCTCGTTCACGCCCATTACAATGGTGACGTCCTCACCCTTGGCAGGGGCGGAGATGAGGACTTTTTTGGCGCCGGCGGTGATGTGGCCTTTGGCTTTTTCGGCCTCGGTAAACAGGCCTGTGGCTTCGATGACGAGGTCCACGCCCAGCGCCTTCCACGGCAGCGCGGCGGGGCCTTCTTTCACGGCCAGGCACTTGATCTTGTGGCCGTTAACGACCAGCACATCATCCTCAGCGACAGAGGGATCCGACTTTTCGCTATACACTTCGCCCTTGAGCTTGCCCTGAGTGGAGTCGTACTTGAGCAGGTAGGCGAGGTTGTCCGCCGGTACCAGGTCGTTCACTGCGACGACGTCCACGCTTTTGCCCAGGAGACCCTGCTCCTCAATCGCGCGGAAGACGAGGCGGCCGATGCGGCCGAAACCATTGATGCCAATTTTGATCATAGTGTGTGTGAGAGAAGGTAAGGGCCTGACACGGGTTTACAAAAGTACTGTGGCAAAACCCGTGCTTTATCTTAGGGGGCGGCAACGTACCGTCAACGGGAAAAGAGGGAAAACGCGGAGGGAGATGGGCCGGGTGTATCAACAAGCGCAGCATCGCCAAAGGCGGTTTTGGGGGCGATGGGAATCAAATCCCCAGCATGCGCCGCGCTTCCGCTTCCGGCACACCGGAGGCAACCATGCTTGCGAGAGCCTGTGCCAGCGCTTCTGCCCGGCCCTCAGCTCGGCCCAGCGCCCTCCCCTCTGCGCGGCCTTTGCGCAGTCCAAGTGCCTGGCCTTCTGCGAGACCTTCGCGAAACTTGCCGGCAATAAGAGTTTTCTCCGTGCTTACCGCGTCCCAGTAGCGATCGTAGGCGTGGAGTTCCTCGCGCGTGTACGCGGCCTCTTCCGCAAGCGACAGGGCCTGACGAAATTCCTCGCCCTGCTCGCCGATCTCCACGGGGGCTTTCTCATTTTTGCCTGTTTCACTGAGAAAGCGCAGCCAGAGTTCTCGCGCCTGATCGGTGCCCCGTGCTTCAAATTTGGGGAGCTCTACAAACACCAACTGCAAGCCCTTGATTTCCAGATCCGGCTCCTCCACGGCCACAATCTTATAATGATGGTAAAAGCCTTTGTGGTCCGGCGCGTACACATCGTTCAGCAGACTAAGGCCGTACACGGGCTGCAGCAGCTCATACTCTTCGCCTCTGTCCAGCTGGTGCACGTAGGCGCGGCTCGCGTTAAAGAGGACTCGCTGCAAAAACGCGGTGGTCCACTGCATCTGCATCTCCACAATAAACTGGCGGCCGGAGACGTCGCGGCAGCGCACATCCACGATGGTATGCTTAATGACCGGGATTTCCGGCGTCTGCTCGGGAGTGAGATATTCCAGGGAATCGATACGCTCATGCTGCTCCAACGGTAGCAGGGCGTTAAGAAACGCGCGCAGCACATTCGGGTGCTGGCCGAAGATGCGCTTGAATACCAGATCGTTTTTAGGATCAAGATAACGTTTCATCCCGCATAATAGCATACGGGTGCGCGACCCCATCTGCAAGCGGCGCCTCGGGTCCGCCCCGCTTTCCCTCAAAAATATTTTTTGCGATGGCACGCCGCAAGCTTAGATTCCTGTGTGCCCAAGAGACCAAAACCCACTGTGGGGGATGAGTTTGGAGATGCCCGTCCCAGGAAACAAGCGAAGCGCAAGGATAACGTGGAGCTTGCAGGCGAAGCCGTTCCGCCCGAGGAATCCGCCCACGCGGATGTCGGGCCTGAGGTAAGCGCTGCGGCCTCGCCCTCCTCACCCGCAGCGCCGCCCGGGGTGCCTGGGCTGGATCCGCTGCCAGGCGGTGCTCCTTCGCCATCGGCCGCCCCGGCTGCGCCCCCGCCCTCGCCCGCGGCCGCCTCGTCACTGCCCAGGCCGCCGGCACCGCCTGTTTTCCCGCGCACGGGCGGGCGGGCTTTCTTTGAGGACCAGGGCGAGACGCACGGGCACTCTCGCCCGCACGAGTCCCAAGCCATCCCGCCCTGGGGCGCGCCGCCTTCGTCGCATCTGGAGAATCTCTCCACGCTGCAGATCCTCGACCTGATCTCCCACCACGTCCCCTACGAGTCGGGCGCGCGGCGCGACTTCTACTACCTGCGCACGCGCATTGAGGAGATGGAAGTGCTGCAGGAGCAGGCGCGCGACGCCGTGGAAAAGCTCGACGCCATCGTCACCAAACTCTCGAGCCCCGCCAACCGCGTCGGCACCCTCCTCGCCATGCCCAAAACGGACATCGCGCTGGTGATGTGCGGCGGGGAGTTCTATTGCTCCGTGGATCCGCGACTCCAGCAATCCAAGCTGTTGATCGGCACACGTTTGCTGTTGAACGAAGCGTACGCCGTCGTCGGCGATCTCGGCTTCGAAGCCGGCGGACCCGTCGCAAAGGTGCAGGACGTGTTGCCCGACGGCCGCCTGCGCCTGGGCAGCGAGACGGGCCTGCAGAACTCGGTCGTCCTGCGCAGCACGCCGCTCCTCAAAGAGAAGCTGAAGGCCGGGCTGGAAGTGCGCCTGGATTCCACCGGCCGCGTGGCGCTGGAGGTGGTGGCAAGCCCCACCAGCCGCGATCACCTGCTCGAAACCGTGCCGGAGATCCCCTGGGAGAAGGTCGGCGGCCAGGAAGAGGCGCGCAACGCCGTTCGCGACGCAATCGAGCTGCCACTGCTGCATCCGGAGCTGTTTAAAGCCTACCGCCACAGCACGCCCAAGGGCATTCTTCTCTACGGCCCGCCCGGCTGCGGCAAAACGCTTATCGGCAAGGCTACCGCCTACAACCTTACCAAACAGCTGCGCGATAAGCTTGGTGAGGATCGGCAGGAGTACTTTATGCACGTGAAGGGGCCGGAAGTCCTCAACATGTGGGTGGGCGAAAGCGAGCGCCAGGTGCGGGAAATCTTTGCCCGTGCCCGCGAGAAAGCGCGCGAAGGCTACCTGCCCTTCATCTTCATCGACGAAGCGGAGTCCATCCTGGGCACCCGCCGCGCCGGCCGCGCCAGCAACATCCTCAGCACGCTGGTGCCGATGTTCTGCGCCGAGATGGACGGCATCGAGTCGCTGCACGAGATGGTCATCATCCTCGCTTCCAACCGCGCGGACCTGATTGACCCCGCCATCCTGCGCCCGGGGCGCATCGACCGCAAAGTGAAGGTGAACCGCCCCACGCGCGAGGAAGCGGAGAAAATCTACCGCATCTACCTGACGCCCGACCTCCCCTACGCCCAGGCCTTGCGCCGCGAGCACGGCGCCGCCGCCGCGGCAGGAAAGGATGCCGCCGCAACCAGCAACGCCGCCGTGGTGGACTATCTGGTGCGCGAGCTGATGGAAGCGCAGTTCAGCCGCCGCGATTCCAACCGGTTCCTGGAGGTCTTTACCCGCAGCGGCCGCAGAGAGTACCTCTACCGCGGCGACCTCATCAGCGGCGCCATCATCAGCAGCATTGTGGAGCGCGCCAAGGAGCGCGCCATCAAGCGCGCCATCGCCCACCCCGGCGACCCCGCGTCCAACGGACTCACCCTCGACGACCTCTTCTACGCCCTGGACCACGAGTACCAGGAAAACGACATCTTCCCCCCCAGCGATATCACGGAAGACTGGCTCAAGCTCGTGGACTACGACCCCGAAAACGTCGTCCGCATCTCCCCCGTCAAGCCGCGCCGGGCAGAGGTATCGGCGATTGTGTAGAGCAAGAGCGGGGCGCCTGATCCCCTCCGAAACTTGGTGTCCTGGTGACTTGGTGGTTAATGTCTCTTGCAAGGAATTTAGCCACCAAGTCACCAAGACACCAAGTTTCCGAAGAGGAAAGCTCGTGCGGTCAGGTTCAGCCGGCCCCGTGTCCCATACCGTCCGTGGTGGCCATAATTGGCCATGCCGGGCAAGCTTTGCCGGGCGCTGGGGCGGCGTGTTGGGTGCTGCGCGGAATCCAGCCTTGTCCCCGGCGCAAGGCAAGGTATGCTGGCAAGCGCTTTGAAGGCCAAGAAATCTGCTTCAACCACCGGATCAGGCAAGCCCGCAAGGGCGGAGGGCGCCGGGGCAAAGGGGCAGTCGTTGCCTGCGCAGGAGAAGGCGGGCGCTTTGCCAGCGGCCGAGGCGGCACATCCTAAGCCGGGTCTGGCGACGAAGCCGGCCGTATCTGCACCGGAGTCGCAGAGTTCCCCTGCGCATGCTTCCGCGCCTGCGCCTGCTTCTGCTCCGGCCCCTGCAGCATCGCCGCCGTCCTCGGCCGCTCCCTCTTCCGCGTCCGTCTCCCCGGCATCCGCTGCCTCTTCGCCATCCGCCGCCGCCGCGGACGACGAGGATGAAGACGTGAGCTGGCGCCTGCAGATAAAGACGGCGCTGGCCGCCGCGTGGCGGAACATCAAGCTCGATCCCTTTCCGCTGCGCCACTCCCTGCGCGGCTACTCCGCCGCCACCCTGGGGCGGGATACCAAAGCGGGGCTGAACGTGGCGCTGCTGGCTTTTCCCCAGGCCATGGCCTACGCGCTGATTGCGGGGCTTCCCGTGCAGTACGGCATCTTTTGCGCAGCCATTGCGCCCGTGGTGGCCGCGCTTTTCTCCACATCGCGCCTTACCATGGTGGGGCCGACTAACGCCACGGCGGTCATGGTGCTGAGCACCTACCTGGTGTTGCAGCGCGACATCCCCCCGCTGGCCAGCATGGCGCTGTTTACCTGCATGGTGGGTGCGCTTCTCCTCGCGGGCAGCCTGATGGGCATTGCGGGGCTGGCCCAGTACGTCTCTCGCAGTGTCGTTATCGGCTACGTTACCGGCGCGGCGTTGCTGATTGTGGCGCATCAAACCAAGGATGTGCTCAACATTCCGCTGCAGCACGCCTCCACGTTTATCGATATCGTCCGGCAAACCGCCTTCACCATCGACCACGCCGACCCCGCCACGATGCTCCTCTCCGCCGTAACGGCCGGCTTCTGGTTCTGGATCTCGAAGCGCTTTGCCGCAGTGCCCAACGTGGCGGCCACACTTCTGTTCTCCGCGCTGGTAGGCGCGGCGCTTCAGTACCACGGCTACCCGCTCCAAATGCTCTCCCCGCTGCCGGTCGACAGCTTTGGCTTTACGCCGCCGGAGCTTAACCCGCAGTGGTTCAGCCTGCTGATGAGCGGCGCGCTGGCGGTTGCCTTTCTTGCCTCGCTGGAGAACACCTTTATGGCCAAAACCCTGGCCGCCCGCACGGGCGAGCGGGTGGACGTGAACCAGGAGATGTTTGCGCTGGGCGCCGCCAACATGGCCAGCGGTATGCTGAGCGGCATGCCCGCCAGCGGCTCGCTCAGCCGGTCCGGGCTAAACTGGGCGAGCGGGGCCATAACCCCCGTGTCGGCAATCACGTGCGGCCTGCTCTGCGGGCTGGCCGCGCCGCTGCTGGCGCAGCTTATCGGCTACATCCCGCGCGCCTCGCTGGCCGTGGTGGTTATCCTTACGGCGTTTGGGCTGATCAACAAGCGGGACATCACCTTCAGCCTCTTCTCCACCAAAAGCGATGCGGCGGTGTTTATCACCACCTTTGTGGCCGCGCTGCTGGCCCCGCTGGATACAGCCATCTTTATGGGCGTCGGCCTCTCCATCATGCTTTTCCTGCGCAAAGTCTCTCGCCCCCACCTGGTGGAGTTTACCTTTAACGAGCAAGGCCAGCTGATGGAACTGCTGGAGGACAAGCGCCGCGACGACCCGCAAATCTCCATCATCCACGTGGAAGGCGAACTCTTCTTCGCCGCCGCCGACCTCTTTCGCGATGAAATCCGCCGCGTGTGCGCCGACCCGAACCTGCGCGTCGTTATCCTGCGCATGAAACGCGCGCGCCACCTCGACGCGACAAGCGTCATGGCCATGGCCGAACTCATCCAGTTTTTAAGGGAAACGGACCGCCACCTGGTCATCAGCGGTGCCACGGAGGACGTGTACGCGGTCATCAAAGCCAGCGGCCTGCTCAAACTGCTGGGCAAGGAGAACATCTTTATGGCCAGCCCCGGCAACCCCAATATCTCCACCCGCAACGCCCTGCTGCGCGCCCAGGCCCTCCTCGGGCAGAAATCCGCGCCCGTACGCATCTTCTATGATCCCGAAAAAGTGCGCGAGAGGGAAGGGGTGGCGCCGGCGGGCGGGGCGTAGGGGGCTGTGGACATTTCCTCTATCTGCGCCCCCTTTGGCGAAACTTTCCGTCCTTGGCGATATTATCTGAAGCTCCCTGAATTCAGGGCAGATTACATCGCCAAGGACGGAAAGTTTCGCCAAGGGGGGGATTGCTGATAACGGAGATGATCACGAATGTCGACGCATCTGTTTCCCCCTTAGCGGCTTAGTCCCCCTTGGCGTGAAATAATCTGCCTGGACCCTCTCCCCTCCCACCATGCCCAACCAGCGCGAGATTGCCCGGATCCTCGGCGTGCATCAGACAACCGTGTCGCTGGCGCTGCGCGGGGATCGCTCTGTCTCCGCCGAGATGACGGCGAAGGTGCGGGAGACGGCGGAGCGGCTCGGCTATCGGCCCAGCGCGTATGTGAATGCGCTTATGGCCCGGATCCGCGCCGGGAAGAAGCCGCCGGAGATGGGCGGCATAGCCGTGGTGGTGCGCGAGCGCACGCCCGCGGAGTGGCACGGCATGGAGAGCTACCGCATTTGCCGCGCGGGCATAGAGGAGCGCGCGGCGGAGCTGGGCTACCGGGCGGAGGTCTTTTTTGTGGACGAAGGGGAGCCGGCTAGCGGAACGGCTGCCTCACCGGGGCCGGCAGGCGTGGCGGGTGCGGTGGGTGCCCGGCCGGCGCCGGGGCGGAGGGCAGCGGATAGCGCCACCGGGGCGCCCTACACGCGTGTGCGTGCCCGGGATCTGGACCGCGTGCTGCAGGCGCGGGGAATCCAGGGCGTGGTGCTGGCGCCGCCGTACCGGGGCAACACGTCGCTGCCGCTGCGGTGGGAGCGCTACGCGTGCGTGGGCATCGGCCACGGGTGGGAGCCCCAGCAGCTGGACCGTGTGGCTAACGACCACGCGCAGAACGTGTTGCTGGCCTTTGACGAGCTGGCGCGCCTGGGCCGCCGCCGCATCGGCATGGTGCTGGATCCCGACAACGCCACGCGCCGCGGCCTCAAATGGCTGGCCGGATTTCTGGAGGCGCAATACCGCCTGCCCCGCTCGCGACGCATCCCCTTCTTGCCCGCCACGTCGTCGCGCGGCCAGGCGGCGCGCCTGGCGGCGTTCAGCGCCTGGCGCAACACGCACCGGCCGGATGCGATCCTCAGCCTCACCGGCCGCGAGCAGGTTATCCTGGACAACGCAGGCCTCCGCACCCCCGACGACATCCTCCACGCCTGCCTCGTCCGCCAGCGCAACTCCCCCCTTCCCGGCGTGGACGAGCGCAACGAGATCATCGGCGCCGCCGCCGTAGAGCTGGTCGCCTCCCAAATCGCCCGCAACGAGCTCGGCATCCCCCGGCACCCGCGGCTAACGCTGATTGACGGGCGCTGGGTGGAGGGGGGCGGGCAATAACCCTGCGCTTACGCCGCCCTGGACAAGTCCCCAGCCCCGTCCACCCGCATCTCCTGCACCAGAATCTTCTCGCTGATGTGCAGCGCGGGGGGAGAGCTTGCGGATCATCGGCAGCGTCAGCTCGCGCTTGCCGGCCAGGATCTCGCGTACGGCATCGAGCGAGCCGATCATGGGGACGAGATCCTGCTCTGCAAGCGATTGCTCTTCCATCGCGTAGCGGATGGCGGAGAGCGGCGTAGGGTCCGGAATAGCGTGCGCGTGCTTCTCGTACTCATCTATAAGCACTCCAAGCACTTCCGCTTCGTCGCCATCCTCGGTGCCTGATGGGGCATCAAAGATTTCGTCGAGCCGGGCAAGTGCGGCTGCATGCTCCTCGTCGCTCTTGATGAGCTTGAGTTTCATTCGGATGGTCTCCGCATCGATTTTGTCGTACTCAGCGTGTGTTCCGATAAACCGAATGTAAACGTGCTTCTGATCGTAATGAACTTTCACGATCAACCGGTACGAGTTCCCTTAATATTAAACACGACCCGGTTGCCAGGCAAGACATCCGCGCTTGCAAACATCCGTTTCACATCCTGAAAGCAGGTCCAGTCCGCTTCCTGCACGCGCTTGTGCCAGTTGATAAGTACATCCTCGGCGTCGGCATGTTTCTCCCAAAACTTCCTCAGCGTTGCACGGGCGATAATGCGCATGGATCGGTATCCAGCTGCTTCGCGCTGCCAAGCAGCGTGGCGATGCGAAGCAGCCCTGGCTCAAACCGTTAATTTCAGCTCTTCTTCTCCACCTCCGCCATCACCGCGGCCCGCGTACGCAGGCGCAGGGCGTTGAGGCGGATGAAGCCGGTCGCGTCGCCCTGGTTGTAGGCGCCGGCGTCGGCTTCCATGGTGGCGACGTGCGGGTTGTAGAGGCTGACGGGGCTCTTGCGGCCGGCGGTGATGATGTTGCCTTTGTAGAGCTTGAGGCGGACGGTGCCGGTTACGTTCTTCTGGCTCTCCTCAATGGCGGCCTGCAGGAACTCGCGCTCCGGGGCGAACCAGAAGCCGTTGTAGATCAGCTCGCTGTACTTGGGGATGAGCGAGTCGCGCAGGTGCATCACTTCGCGGTCCAGCGTCAGCGTCTCCACCTGGCGGTGGGCAAAGTGCAGGATGGTGCCGCCGGGGGTCTCGTACACGCCGCGGCTTTTCATGCCCACAAAGCGGTTTTCGACGAGGTCCACGCGGCCGACGCCGTGTTTGCCGCCCAGCTTGTTGAGCTTGCGCAGCACGTTGGCGGGGGAGAGGCGCTCGCCGTTCACGGCCACGCAGTCGCCGGCTTCAAACTCCAGCTCCACATATTCGGGCTCGTCGGGCGCGGCCTCGGGGCTGACGCTGAGCTTGAACATGTCGGCCGGGGGCTCCACCCACGGGTCTTCCAGGATGCCGCTCTCAAAGCTGATGTGCAGGAGGTTGCGGTCCATGCTGTAGGGTTTGGCGGCGGTAACGGGCACGGGGATGCCGTGCTTTTCCGCGTAGGCAATAAGGTCCGAGCGGCCTTTGAACTCCCACGTGCGCCAGGGGGCGATGATTTGCACGTGCGGGGCCAGGGCGGCAAATGTGAGCTCAAAGCGCACCTGGTCGTTGCCCTTGCCGGTGGCGCCGTGGGCGATGGCGTCGGCGCCTTCGATGCGGGCGATGTCCGCCTGGCGCTTGGCGATGAGCGGGCGGGCGATGCTGGTGCCGAGGAAATACTGGTTCTCGTACAGGGCGTTGGCGCGGATCATCGGGTAGATGAAGTCGCGCGCAAACTCTTCGGTCAGGTCGTCGATGTAAGCCTTGGAGGCGCCGGTTTTTAGCGCTTTTTCTTCCAGACCGTCCAGCTCCTCCTCCTGGCCAATGTCGGCGCAGAAGGCGATGATTTCGGCATTATACTTTTCCTTCAGCCAGGTCAGGATAATGGAAGTATCCAGCCCGCCGGAATAGGCGACTACTATTTTCATAAAAGGGGGGATAGGAAGGGGGAGTCCGCGAATGGGAACCGGGGAGGGGGACTATTCAACCACGAAGCACACGAAAAACACGAAATTTAGGGAGGGGACGAAAGGGAGATAAGCGGAGAAGGAAAAGGGTTGGACGGCCTATGGAGAAAGGCGCAGCCCCAGATGGCGGGATTATAACAGTCGCGAAAAAATACCTCAGACTTACAACCTTCCGATACCCCTTTCGTCCCCTCCGTAAATTTCGTGTTTTTCGTGTGCTTCGTGGTTAAATAAATCCCCTCCCCATCCCCCGCCCGCTAGTGGGCAAGGGGTTCCAGTTTCGGCGCCGGCGCCACAACATCAATAATGAAATCGTGATAATTGCGTAACGACGCGCGGTGCGCGATGCTGACAATCGTGACGCCGGGGACGATGGTACGGATCTGGTCGTACATCGCCTTCTGCGTCTCCTCGTCCAGCGCGGAGGTCGCCTCGTCCAGGAACAGCCAGTCCGGCTTGTGCAGAAAGACGCGGACAAACGCCACGCGCTGCTGCTCGCCGGGGGAGAGGACCATGGCCCAGTTTTCCGTTTCGTCCAGCTTCGCGATCAAATGCTCCAGCCTGGAGAGGCGCATGGCCTCCACTATCTGCTCGCGCGTAAATGCTTCGGGCTCGGAGGGATACGTCGCGGCTTTCAGCAGCGAGTCCATCGGCATGTAGGGCTTCTGCGGCACCACCATCATCCGCGCGCCCTGCGGCACGCGGATGGCGCCGGAGCCAAACGGCCACAGCCCGGTCAACGCGCGGAACATCGTGCTTTTACCGCAGCCGGAGGGGCCGGAGACGAGGACCGACATCCCCTTCTTCACCTCCAGATCAATGGGGCCGAAGAGTTTGGCGCCATTGGGGACGGTAAGGGACATCCCCTTCACCGTCAGCGGCGCGTTCGTGTCGGACGGGCTGATCGTAATGCCGCTTTCCATCTTCTTGGTCGCTTCCACCACGTCTAGGAACCCGTTGAGACGGATGATGATGGAGCGCAGGTTGGCCAGTTCCGAGTAGGAGAGCAGGAACCACGACATCGACACGCGCACGGAGTCAAACGAGTGGGAGATCCGCCGCAGGTCGCCCAGGTCGATCAGCTTGCTGAAGTAGCGCGGCGCCGACACGATATAGGGGAAGATGATGGCGACCTGGTTATAGCTGTAGCGGTACAGCACCATCCACTTTAGCCGATTCGTCAGCGCATAAAAGTTGGTGTAGACAAACCCGAAGTAGCCGTTCAGGCGCTTCTCTTCGGAGGCTTCGCCCCGGCTCAGCGCCACCTGCTCGCTTGTCTCGCGCAGGCGAGCCAGGCCAAAGCGCAGATCCGCCTCGTACTTTTGCTGATTGAAGAAGAGAGGGATGAGCGCTTTGCCGATGACGTGGCCCAGCCACGTACCCAGCGTGGCGTACAGCAGGCAGACCCAGAACATGTAGGCGGGGATATCAAAGCCATCCACCACCAGCGGCGATGTGAACTGATCGCCCGTAAAGGGCGCCGTAAACTCAATATCGTACCGCTTGCCGCCGATGTTGAGTGGGCCGGAAACCTCCCACAACACCTGGGTAAACACGATGAGCTTGCCCAGATTGCCGAGGAAGCCAAAGAAGAGCGTCAGAGTCTTGTCGGTAAAGTCCCGGATATCCTCCGTAAGGC
Organism: Verrucomicrobia bacterium LW23; assembly: GCA_003054695.1. Classification (GTDB taxonomy): domain Bacteria; phylum Verrucomicrobiota; class Verrucomicrobiia; order Methylacidiphilales; family UBA1321; genus LW23. The sequence goes on along the minus strand of QAZA01000045.1, from coordinate 29,311 downwards.
GCTGGTCCGGGTTATCGGTGGCCTTGCCGGTAAGGTGCCAGTAATAATAGCTGTTATCCTTCATCCACTCGCCCGTGTAGCGCTCAAACATCCATTTGCGCCATCGGTTCTGCAGCCAGTTCTGAAGGTAGAAGGTAACGACCGCCAAGCCTATGGCCAGAAAGGCAAGCGCCGCAAACTCCCACATGGCGGAGACAAAGCCCGGCAAGTTGTACTGCTGCAGGGAGCGCATGAACCGGCCACCCCACAGGTTGTACCAGTAGTCGATGCCTACATCGGCAAATGCCAGCACGGTCAGGATCACAATCATGATCCATGCGAACTTGCGGTCCACACCGCGCCAGAAGGGCCACGCCAGTCTCCAGAACTCCTTAAAAAACTTGCTCAGATCAGACATAGTGCATTGAAAATAGGAAAAGGGCTGATGCGTAGTGGTCAAGCAGACGCGCCCGGGCTGCTGCTGCCGCGACGCTGGGGAAAAAGGCGTCGCGCAAGACATGCATCTGTACCAGCACTGCGGCAAAAGTCCAGCCGTCGCGATGGCCGATACGCGTGAATCTCACCACAGCGTCGCGATTGTCGCCACCGCGCCGAATTTTCACGCGCTGCACATCACCTAACTATTGACGCCGCGATGCGGACGGGCGAGACTGGCCGCTGTATGTTCACGCCATCCTCCACCAGCGAAGCCACACCGGAAACTGCCGCCCTCCCCACGCCCGCAGCCCCATCTCCGGCACCCGCCGCCGTCGCCGGGGAGGCAGCCGTGACTGCCGCCGCCGCTGCCGCGTCGGAACTGGCCGCCGAAGCAGGCGCCCCCGGGCAGCAGGCCAAAAAAATCCCCTTTGTGCCGCCCACCGCCGCGCCCGTCAACGCCGCCGGCAAGGCCAACCTGCGTACGCCGGAGCTGATGAAGCTCGTCCAGGCCGAGGTGGAGAGCCACTACCGCAGCCCTATCGTCGAGTACATCCGCTTTACCAAAGCGCCCGTCAGCGCCGCCGGCATTACTGTCAAGCTGGCCAAGGCCTTCGGCTTCTGCTACGGCGTTGAGCGCGCCATTGACCTGGCCTACGCCGCCGCCAAACACTTTAAAGGCCGCCCCATCTACCTGCTGGGTGAAATAATCCATAACCCGGAGGTCAACGACCAGCTGCGCGACATGGGCATCCGCACGCTGCAGGAGAAAAACGGCATGTACGATCTCGACGGCCTCACCGCCAACGACGTCGTCATCGTCCCCGCCTTCGGCGCTGAGGTAAAGGTGATGAACCGCCTCAAGCAGATCGGTTGCGACCTCGTCGACACCACCTGCGGCGACGTAATGATGGTGTGGCGCCGCATCCGCGAGTACGTGCGCGGCGGCATCACCTCCATCATCCACGGCAAAGCCTGGCACGAGGAAACCAAAGCCACCGCCTCCCGCGCCATGTCCGACAACCAGGGCAGCCACTATCTGGTCGTCTTTACCCTGGCCGAGACCGACTACGTCTGCAATTACATCCGCAACGGCGGCGACCGCGCAGAGTTCCTGAAGAAATTTGAGGGCGCCACCTCCCCCGGCTTCGATCCCGACCTGCACCTGCGCGCCGTAGGCGTAGCCAACCAGACGACCATGATGCGCGGCGAGACCGAAGAGGTGCAGCGCCGCATCAAGCAGTCCATCATCGACCGCTACGGTGAGGAAAACCTCAACCAGCACTTCCGCTTCTTCGACACCATCTGCGGCGCCACCCAGGAGCGCCAGGACGCCCTGCGCGTGATGCTCGACAGCGACCCGATGGACCTCCTCATCGTCGTTGGCGGCTACAACAGCAGCAACACGAGCCACCTGGCCGAGATGGGCGAGGCCCAGCTGCCCACCTACTTCATCAAAAACAGCGACAAGCTCATCTCCCCCAACAAGATCGAGCACTGGAACCAGCACAGCCACCGCGAGGTCACCACCGAAAACTGGCTGCCCGAAGGCGTCGTCAACGTCGGCATCACAGCCGGCGCCAGCTGTCCCAATAACCTGATAGAAGAGACCATCCAGCGCCTCTTTGAGTTCCGCGGCATCACCGTCGAGTCCCTCCTCCCCGCCGACTACCGCGAAGCCGCCGGCCTCGCCCCGAAAAAAGCCGGGCATTAATGGTGCCGCCGAGGGGGACGGCAGAACGTGGAAATGTCGTCAACCTCTGGAACGTCCGGCTCCGCCGATCTCGCAGCCCCGTGCTTAGCCGGAACGATTCAGATGGGAGTGGCGCAGTGGCGCAAAAGCTTGCGCTTACAAGACTTTGCGCACGACGAGGCGTATCCTCGTGGTCATACGTTGAGGAGTGCGCAATGGCTTGTAGGGCAAGATCTTGCGCCAATGGGCTGCTCCCATCTGAATCGTTCCGGCTCAGGCAAAGGCCATTTGCAAACGATCCGCTTCGCCATTCCCGGAGCGTGTCCCCCGGGCTCTGCATCTACCGTCCCGTACCTGCGCGGCTGGCGGTGTGGCGCAGCAGGCAGGGGAGCAGGGCGGCGGCTGGATCGGCGTCGGTGCGCAGGAGGGCGTGGGTAAACTCCAGCTCGCGATAGAGCGCGTGATGGGCGTCCATGTGGGCTTGCAGGCGGCGCAGGTAGAGGGTGCGGGCCTCGGAGGTGCGGACCTGCCGGCGGGCGCTTGTCTCCAGATCCTCAAACGTCACGTCGCCCTCAAAAGGGAAGTCGATCTCGTCGGGATCGAGGATCTGGATCACCACGCAATCGTGGCCGGAGTAACGCAAGCGCCGGCACGCGTCGCGCATGGTGGCGGCATCCTCCAGTAAGTCGCTGATAATAAACACGATGCTGCGACGGCGAATGAGGCGCGCCGCCGTCTCCAGCAGCGCATCAAACCGCCCCTCGCCGCTGCCGCCCTGCATGCGCTCCAGCCGCCCCAGCAACGCGCCAAACTGGGAACGCCGCTGGCCGGGCGCCAGGTAGTCGAACTGCGCGGCGCCTTCCCCCGTTCCCGCTCCACCCGCCGGGCCGGGCAGGTTGGCGGCCGCGGCGGCCATCCAGCCCACGGCGTCGTGCTGGTGCAGCAGCATCCAGCCCAGCGCGGCGGCGCAGATGGCGGCGGCCTCCAGCTTGCTGCCCCACGCGCGGCTGCCCTTGTACGTCATGCTGGCGCTGGTGTCGCACAGCAGGTAGGCGTTGGCGTTGGTTTCCTGCTCAAACTTTTTGATCGCGAGCCGGTCGCTGCGTGCGTACAGCCGCCAGTCCAGGTGTCGGAGATCGTCGCCCGGCTGGTAGTCGCGATACTCGTTAAACTCCACGCTAAGCCCGTGAAACGGACTTTTGTGCAACCCGTGCAGCAGCCCTTCCATCACGTACCGCGATTTGAGCGACAAGCTCCCCAGCGCCGTAAAATTCCCCGCGCTGAAGCGCTGCCCGCGCTCCTGCGCTGCCTCGGAAGTTGTTGCGGTTGTGGAGATTGCCATGATTGCCGCGGGCTATTGCGTCCCCTCCGGACGCTCTCTGTCGTTCCGTGCTAACCCCAGGACCTATGCCCGGGCCCTACGCCTTCACGCCGTCCAGCAGTTGCCCAATAATATCGTACGTGGACTTCCCGTCCGCATCCGCCTGGAAGTTGCGGATGAGGCGGTGGCGCAGCACCAGGGGGGCCAGAGCGGCCACGTCCTCGCGAGAGACGTTGAAGCGGCCCAGGCATGCGGCGCGCGCTTTGCCGGCCAGGATGAGATTCTGGCTGGCGCGCGGGCTGGCGCCCCATTTCAGCCAGCGCTTCACGTAGTCCGGCGCGTCGGGCGCCTCCGGTCGCGTGGCGCGCACCAGGCGCACCGCATAGTCGATGACATTGGGCGCGGCGGGTACCTGCGCCACGGCCTCGCGGCAGGCCAGGATTTCGCCCTGCGTCAGTACGTCGGGCAGCTGATCCGTGGGGTGGAACTGGTGCTGCGAGACAATTTTGAGCTCCTCTTCCAGAGAGGGATACGTCAGCGGCAGCTCAAACAGAAAGCGGTCCAGCTGCGCCTCCGGCAGCGGGTAGGTGCCTTCCTGTTCAATGGGGTTTTGCGTGGCCAGCACAATAAACGGCTCCTTAAGCTTGTAGCGCTTGCCGGCGATGGTGACGACTTTCTCCTGCATGGCCTCCAGCAGCGCGGCCTGCGTTTTGGGCGGCGTGCGATTGATTTCATCCGCCAGCAGGATGTTGGTAAACACCGGCCCCGGCACAAACACAAACTTGCGGTGCCCGGTCGTCACGTCCTCCTCCAGGATTTCCGTGCCGGTGATGTCCGACGGCATCAGGTCCGGCGTAAACTGGATGCGCGAGAACGGAAGCCCCAGCACGCGCCCTAACGCGTTGACCAGCAACGTCTTGCCTAGGCCCGGCACACCCACCAGCAGGCAGTGGCCGCGGCTTAGCAGCGCAAACAGGATGGCGTCGATCGTCTCGTGCTGCCCTACCACCACCGGCTCCAGCGCCTGCTTGATGGCCGCCACGCGGGCGGGGAGCGACTCCAGCACCGCACCGGGGTCCCGCTTTGCCTTCTCCATCATTTCCGCCTCCCACGCGTTGGCCAGCGGGGATGGCCCGGGCGCACCGGGAGGCGGTGGAGGCGTGCGGAGCGGCGGCGGCGTGGGGGGCTGGGGAGAGTTCATGCGGTGCGTGGAGTGCGGCGGTGCGGTGGAGCGGTCGATTTGTTCGACCTAAAGTTTGGGGGCGCCCGGCGGACCAAGGTCCAGCTTTGGCGCCGCGCCGCCTCGCGAGGCGGGTGAGGCCGGCGTTGTGGGCTCAACGTTAAGCGGCGATACCACGCCCTCGCGCAGGCGGGCGATCTCCAGGCCGTCCAGAAAATTGCGCCACCTTTTGTACAGCGCCATACGCTCTTCGGGCTCCAGATTGACGGGCTTGCCCTTCTTGTACTGGTCCGGCCCTACGCGCAGCCCATTCCAGTCCGCGGCGGAGGAGCGCAGGGGCGAGGCGGTGGCGAGGGTCAGCACCACGTGGGCGGCGACACATTTGTCTTCATCGCGCAGCAGCGGCAGAATCTTGCGCCACTGCGACTCCGAGCGGTAGTGAAAGGTGGCGGCCCGCAGGCGTTTGGCCATGTTGGGCTGCACGCCGCCCGCTTCGCCAATAATCCAGCGCACCTGGCTGTTGCGGAACTCGCTGATCTCCAGCGGTTTGCCCAGCTTCGGCACATCCTGTGGCAGCACAATGGGGATCTGCGCCACATTGCCCTGCTTCTCCGCCTGCTCCCTGGCGGCCTCCTTTTCCTTCTCCTCCCTGGAGGTTGCGCAGCCGGCCAGTGCGAGGCACACGAGGCTCAGCGCCGCGCACAGCAACGCCATCACGCCGGCGCGCCAGAGGACGCCGCCAGCCGTGCCGGTTGCGAGCGGGGTGCCGTGCATGGGGGAGGGGAAGGAAGGAGTGCGAGATGTGCGAGTAAAGAGCGCCACGACTTATTTGCTGCCCGGCTTTACGGCCGGAATCCCCGCCAGGTCGGCCGGGATCGCATCGGCGTGGAACGTCTCCACCTGCAGGCGCAGCAGCTCGTGAAGCGGCACGCCAAAGTCGACACCGCCCGTGCCACTGCGGTTCACAATCACCGCCACCGCCACGGGGATGCCACCGGCCGCGCGCACAACGTCAATCGTCTCGCGCACGGCGCTGCCGGTTGTCACCACGTCCTCGGCCACCAGAAAGCGCTCGCCCGGCTTGATTTTAAAGCGACGCATCTTCAGCCTGCCGTCCTCCTTCTCCGTAAAGACATGGCGCGTATCCAGTTGCCGCGCAAGCTCTTGCCCCACAAGTATGCCGCCCATGGCCGGCGATACCACCGCATCGTAGGCCACGCCGGAGGCCGCCACCTTCTCCGCCAGCAATCCAATCACCTCCGCCGCCAGCCTGGCATGCTGCAACAACAGCGCGCACTGAAAATACTGCCGGCTATGCAGCCCGGACCGCAGCAAAAAATGCCCGTCCAACAAGGCGCCCGTTTTACGGAAGGCGGATGCGATATCCATGGAAGTGATTGAGGGAGAAGGAGATGTCTGTGTAAAAACGTGGAACGAATCGGAAAGCGGCGGATAACGACGCGCCGCCTTCCTGCTGCAAACAGTCGCTACCTTACACCACCGGCGCCTCAGGCGCGATGGCAATCACTTCAATCTCCACGCGCGCGTCCTTGGGCAGGCGGGCGACTTGCACGGTGCTGCGGGCGGGCGGGGGGCACGTCGGGTCGGGGGACTCCGTGACGAAGTGGCGCGTGTAAACGGCGTTCATCGCGGCAAACTCGTTCATGTCGGCCAGAAAGACCGTGGCTTTGACGATGGCGCGAAGGTCCAGCGCTTGAGTGGCCAGCAGCGACTTGATGTTGTGGATGACTTGCTCGGTCTGCTCCGTAATGCCGCCTTCCACCAGGTTGCCGGTGGTGCCCACGAGCGGGATCTGGCCGGCCAGGAAAACCATACGGCCTTCGCGGATGCCCTGGCTGTACGGCCCGATGGCGGGCGGGGCGTCCGAGGAGGCGATTACGGTGCGACCGGCAAGCGGCGCGGGTGCGATTGTCTGTGTCATTTCACTTCCTCGTACCATGCCATCTGGATGGTCTCCAATATCTTTTCGTTGGAGGCCTCGGGATTATCGCCAAAATCTTCCAGCTCGATAATGAGCTTGTGCAGCTTGGGGAAGCTGAGCTTGAGGGGGTTCTGGTCGGGGAACTTGTCGACGAGCGCAAACGCGATCTCCTCGGAGTCCTTCCAGGTGAGTTTATTCGACATAAGCCAGACTTACTCCCCCGCCGCCGCGCTGTCAATTGCGCGCGGGGCGGGGCGGCGCTGCATGGCTCAGGAGATCCACTGCCGCTTGGCCGTAAAGGGCACGATTTTGCCGTTGGGCAGCACCACAAGTTTGACCATGTCGACGTCCTCGCGGAAGCGCGGGGTGTGGGTGGAGCGCATGCTGACGAGGAAGTAAGTGTAGGGCCTGCCGTCCTTTTTGGGGTCGCCCACCGCCGGGCGCTCCGTGCCGAGCAGCGGCATCTCGATAACGTTTTGCACCACAAGGCTTTGCCGCAGGGGAAAGGCGGCGCGCATGTAGTTGCGGCAGCGGCGCTCCGCGTCCGCGCTGTTGATGGGGTTGGGCCCGGCTTCCAGCGCCGCGTTGGCCAGCGTGATTTCGTCGACAATGACGCGATACTCAAACCCTTCTATCTGAGAGACATAGATGTCCTGCCGCATCGACGTCGTGACGCCCGCGCGCCCCTCCCTCTCCGACGAGCCAGGTGAGGCGCAGCCCGCCAGCGCAAGGGCCGCCAGCGTGAGGGCGGTGGCGGAAATGTGGAGCATAGCCCCGGCGCGGGCGGCCGGGTCGGAAGGGCGAGATGTCATGGAGATGGCGATGGAGATGTGAAACGAGGTTGTGTGGCAACAGCTTACGTGCCGCCTTGCTTGCTTGCTGATTCAGCTGCGGTTAAACGCAAAAAAGCCGCGGGCCGTTGCGTTAGTGGCGGCTACAAGCTCCTCCAGCTCCATGCCGCGCGCCAGGGCAATGAACTCGGCCGTGCGGGCGGTATGCGCGGGCTCGCAACGCTTGCCGCGATGGGGCGCTGGCGCCAGGTAGGGACAATCGGTCTCCAGCATAAAGGAGTCCAGCGGAACGGCTTGCGCGGTGGCATACACCTGGCGCGCGTTCTTGAAAGTGACGATGCCGGTGAAGGAAATGAGGTGGCCGTCGTCCAGCAACGTGCGCGCCTGCTCCTCCGTGCCGCCAAAGCAGTGAAACACGCCACGCACACGGCCGCGATAGTCGCGCAGCACCTCCAGCGTGTCGTACCAGCTGTCGCGCTGGTGAATGACGACGTTGAGGCCCAGCTCCACGGCAAGGTCCAGCTGGCGGCGAAATATCTCCTCCTGCCGCGCCTTGTAGGGGCGGTCCACGGCCTCCGCCTCGGCCTGCGGGTTGCTGAACGCGGCGCTGTGGCCATCGGCCGGCGCTTCGGCGGCCACGATGCCGGAGGAGAGCTTTTCGCTGGGCAGGTGGTGGTAGTCAAAGCCAATCTCGCCAATCGCCACCACGCGCGGGTTGGCGGCCATGCGGCGCAGCTCGTCAATCCACCCCTCCACGGCAGGCCCGCCGCCGTCGGGGATAATCGTGTCCGCCTCGCCCGGGTGGATGCCGACGGTGGCCCAGACGATCGGCGTCTCAGGGGAGGCAGGATCGGCGGCACTGGCGCTGGCGGAGGCGGCCGGCGCGGCGTAGCGGGTGGCCAGCTCCACCGCATTGGCACTGGTATCGAGTCGCGTGCCGATGGAGATGATCTCGCGCACGCCCGCCTGAGCGGCGCGGGTCAGCACACCCTCGCGGTCGGCGTCAAAGTCGGGGAAATCAAGGTGTGCGTGCGTATCAATCATGGGCGCCTATATCTAACCGCGACAGGCCGGGCGGTCAAGCGAGCCGCGGAGTTCCCGCGGTATCGCACTGCCAGTCGCTTCGTGGCTAAATGGGTACGGCCCCATTTTTTTCCTTAACCTTGCGGCACGGAAGGCTTACGTTGAAGGCTATGCGGTTGATAAACATGCTAAAGTCCAAGCTGCACCGGGCTACGGTGACAGGCGCGAGCCTGCACTATGAGGGCAGCCTTACCATCTCGGAGGATCTCGCGCGACGCGCCCGATTTCATCAGTACGAGCGTATTCTCGTCGGCAACATCAACAATGGCGAGCGCTTTGAGACTTACGTCATTTTTGGAGAGGCCGGCAAAGGCATCATTGAGCTAAACGGCGCCACCGCCCACCTGGGCAAAATCGGCGATCGTCTCACCATCATGTGCTACACGCAAATTCCCGAGGAAGATGGCGCCGACCATCACCCCGTCGTCCTGTTGCTGGACGAAAAGAACCGCATGGTACGCCTGACCGGCCACGCGCGCCCCGACGAGACCGAAATTAAAGAATGCAAGGATAAGGCTAACTGAAGCAGCACCAGCGCCCGATCGCCACGGTTTTCCCCAGCCGCCGCCGCCGATCACCCCGCGCCTTGTTTGTGGAGCCCCCGCCCCGCCGAATACCCGGCGCACGGGTAACGACAGATGACCGAAGCCCCCGCCCCTGAAAGCTCGCAACCGCCCAACACGCAACTTGTTGCGCATCAGGCTGATATAGCCGCGTGCCGGCAATGCCCGCGCATGGTGCCGCCCCCCGTTAACGGCCGCCCCGTGCGCAGCCGCGTGCTGCTGGTAGGCCAGGCGCCCGGCGCCAAGGAGCCCGTGCTGGGGCGCCCGTTTGCCTGGACGGCCGGCAAAACCCTGTTCCGCTGGTTTGGTGAAGCTTGTGGCGTGGATGAGGAAGGATTTCGCACAAGTGTCTACATGGCAGCCGTTTGCCGCTGCTTCCCCGGCAAGGCGCCCACGGGTGGCGACCGCGTGCCCGCGCCGGACGAAATAACCAACTGCGCCCGCTGGCTGGATCGCGAGCTGCTACTCCTTGAGCCTGAGCTGGTTGTGCCCGTCGGTAAGCTCGCGATCGCCCAGTTTCTCCCCACCATGGGAAAGCTCGATACGCTCATCGGCGGCATACACCGCCTCAGCCGCGCCGGCGTCACCTTCGACCTCGTGCCGCTGCCCCACCCCAGCGGCGCCTCCCCCTGGCACCGCATGGAGCCCGGCAAGTCTCTGCTGGGCAAAGCGTTACGTCTGGTCGCAGAACATCCGGCCTGGAAGGGCCGGATGTCGCGAGAGAGGGGAGGCGGAGCCGGGCGCTCCGCTCCGGTCAGCTCCGCTTAGCCCAGCCGCGAGGGCGCGGGCGGCAGCGTCGGTGGGGCAGGAGGCGTCGGCTTGGCGGAATCCACGCGGGTGGAGCCGTGCGACGCGGCCGAGCCGTTGGCCGCCTTGGCGTCGACCGGCACATTGCTGACGAGCGACTCCAGGCCCTGGCTGGTTACGCCGGACTCCTTCAGCAGGAAGTCGATGACGGGGGCCTGCGCGCGGTAGGACAGCAACGCCTGGGCCAGGCTGTCCACCGGCCCGCCCGCCGCGCCACTGCCGGCACCGCCGCCGGGCACGCCCGCGCCCTGAGCCATGGGGTTGCCCTGGCCGCTAAAGTGCACAATCTTGACGTTGCTTACGCTCTCCATCGGCTTGGTGGCCGCGGCAATGATTTCCGGCAGGCGCTCAATCGTCGCCAGCTTGATGCGCAGCGCGATAAGTTCCTCGCTCAGCATGTTTTCCGCCTCGTTTTGCTCCTTCAGCGCGCCGGCCTGCATGCGGGTGCCTGTGGACGTGGCCTTGGCCATCTCCATCTCAGCGGCGGCGCGGGCGCGGGCTTCCGTCAGCACGGCTTCGGCCCGGTTTTCGGCCGCTTTGCGCTCGGCTTCGGCCTGCACGGTTACTTTCACCGCGTCGCGCTGCGCCACTTCCTCGGCCTGAACCAGGGAGATCTGGCGATTACGCTCGGCCTCGGCCACGGCCTTGGCGGTCACAACCTGTTCCTCGGCCTTGACGGCCAGGGCGCGGGCTTCGGCGGCGGCGGCTTTGGCCTGATTCTCTTCCTGGCTCTTTTGCGCCACGCGTATCTCCTTGTCCTTCAACGCGATCTCAACTTCGCGGTTGGCGACAAGCTGGGCCTCTTTTTGCTGGCGGTCCGCCTCAATGCGGCGCGCGTTCAGCATTTGCTCCGTGGAGATGCTGACCTCGGTAACCTTGCGCTCGGCCTCAATCGCCGCCATGCGGGCTTCCTGATCTCGTTGCGCGGCAATGATTTTCAGGTCGGCACCCTGCTGGGCGCGCAGCGTTTCCACTTCGCGCTCCTGGTTCAGGCGCAGCGTCTCGCCCTGCAGGTTCAGCTCCAGCGTCTCGCGCTCGGCCTCCACCTGCTTACGCTTGATTTCCACTTGCGTGCTGGCTTCGATCGCCAGGCGCTCCTTGCGGCGCTGCTCGATTTGTTGCGTCAGCTTTGCCAGGCCCTGCGCGTCGAAGGCGTTTTGCTCCTGAAAAAAGCTCTTGTGCGTCTGGTCCAGGGACGTAAGCGACACAGTCTCAAGCTCCAGGCCGTTTTTGGAGAGATCGGACGCCACGGCGCTTTGCACCTTTTGCACAAACTCGGCGCGGCGCTCGTGCAGCTGCTCCAGCGTCATTTCGGCGGCTACGGAGCGCAGTGCGTCGACGAACTTGCCTTCCATAAGGCTTTTGACCTCAATGGGATTGAGCGTTTTGTTGCCCAGCGAGCTGGCGGCCATCGCAATGGAATCCTTGTTGGGCTGCACGCGCACGTAAAACTCGGCGTCCACGTCCACGCGCATGCGGTCCTGCGTAATCAGCGCCTGCTCGTTGCGGCGGGTTACGGTAAGGCGCGTGGTCAGCATGTTGACGGGCAAAATCTGGTGGAAACCGGGCAGCACAATCGAGCCGCCGTCCATCACCACCATTTGCCCGCCGATACCCGTTCGCACGTACGCTCGATCCTTGGTTGCCTGAACGTAAAGCCGCGTGAGGATGCCCAGAAGGCACACAATGCCGAAGAGAACGGCGCCGCCGATGGCGAGGTAGAAGACGATATCAGGTAGGTTTTCGGGCATGGACGTGAAGTTAGTTGGGTGTTATGTGACGATGGCACTGCTTTGTGACGCAACGCCAGACTCGCCCCTCAACAGCAACGCGCAGAGCGTTTCCGTCTGGGAGGCAAGCCAGGCTGATCCGCCCCGCCCCGCCGAAAACGACAGCGGGCCAGGGAGACGATAAGACGCACGGCCGACAAGATTTTGCCGTGTGAATTAGTGAGACAACGCAGCTTAACCCATCACGCGCGTTTGACAACTGGAACCGATCCGATTTAGTCCGATTTTTGCGCGGGCTAATATGGCAAGGGAAAGGGGATTAGCCACCAAGGCGCAAAGTCACCAGGGTCGATTGTGGAAGGCACTGACCAAAAGGCGCACTGGCTTCTTGCCGTGCTCCAGAAAACGACGCCAGGACGAAAGAAATGCATGTGGGCGCCTTTCGCTTCCACCCTCGTTAAACGAGAAGGCAAGCTTGGGCGCCTGAATACAGGTGTACGAGGCTCGGGCAATTCCGTACTTCTCTCGCGCCTGGCCCCGCCCGTGCGGGGTGGGGGCTGGAAGAGCGCGAATATTCGGAAGCGGCTGAGCGATGGAGGGAACGTCCTGCCACCGTGCGGATTGCGCCGGCGGCAATCGCCTGGCCTGGCTTTAGCTGGAGACAGCGGCGGCCGCGGCGGCTTCGGCGGTCTTGCGGGCGGTCTTCACAAAGCTGGCGACGGTGTCGCTGGGCTGTGCGCCGCATCCGAGCCAGTAGTTCACGCGATCGAGCTTGAGGTTGAAGTTGTTGTCCTTCTTCTTCGGGTCGTACGTGCCGACCTGCTCAATGAATTTGCCGTCGCGCTTGCCCTGCTTGGAGGCAACGACGATCTTGTAGTAAGGGTTGTTCTTTGCGCCCTCGCGGCGCAGACGAATCGAAACGGCCATAGTAGTGCTTTCCTTGTTCTGCTGCTCTTCTTCTTCTCGAATGATGTGCTTTGCTCAGCGCTTCGCAGCGCCGCTTATCGCCTTTTGGGTTTCTTGCCGGGGCGACCCGGGGGAAATCCAGGGAACCCGCCGGGACCGCCAGGTCCCTTGCCAGGTCCTCCCCCGCCCATCAGCCTTTGAAGCATATCCTGGGGGTTGCCGCCCTTGGTAAAGGCGGACATCATTTCCTTCATCGTACCAAATTTCCGAAGCATGTCGTTCAGGTCCGAGACGCTTGTCCCGCTCCCGTTCGCAATGCGCAAGCGCCTGCGGGCGTTGAGGATATCCGGATTTTTGCGTTCATCCGGGGTCATGGAGTGAATCATGGCCTCAATGCGTCCCAGCTGCTTCAGATCATTGGAGGAAATGTTGATATTAGACATTCCAGGTATCATCGCAAGCAAATTTTGTATGGGACCCATATTCTTCATCATTTTCATCTGACTCAGAAAGTCCTGCAGGTCAAACTTGCCCGCCATCATCTTCTTGCCCATCGCCTCGGCGCTCTTCTCGTCAAACTGCAGCTGCGCCTTCTCGACAAAGCTTACAATGTCGCCCATGCCCAGCATGCGGCCGACAAGGCGATCCGGATGGAACTCCTCCAGCATGTTGGCGGCTTCGCCGGTGCCCAGGAACTTGATCGGCACTTTGGCCTCATGCTGAAAGGAAAGGGCCGCGCCGCCGCGCACGTCGGCGTCGAACTTGCTGAGCACCAGGCCGGTGAGGCTGACGGTGCTGGCAAAGTGCCGCGCCACGTTCACCGCGTTCTGGCCGGTCGCGGCGTCGGCGACGAGCAGGGTCTCCTGCGGATCCCACACGCCGTTGATCGCCTTGAGCTCGGCCAGCAGCGATTCGTCCAGCTCCAGGCGGCCGGCGCTGTCAAAGATAACCACTTCGGCGCGAAGGCGTTCCGCTTCGGCGCGGGCCTCGCGGGCCAGCTTCACCACGTCGGTCTCGTCCGGGTACGCCAGCACGTTCACGCCGATCTGGCGGCCGAGAGTTTGCAGCTGCTTGATGGCGGCGGGGCGCATCAAGTCGCCGGCGACGAGCAACACGTTCTGCTTACGCTGCTTATAAAAGAGGGCGATTTTGGCGGAAGTGGTGGTTTTACCCGCGCCGTTGAGGCCGACCATGAGGACGCGCAGGGGCCGGTTTTTGGACAGGCCGGGCTCGGCGTCGCTAAAGCGGGCGATCAGTTCGTCGTGAACGATTTTGATGAACTGCTGGCCGGGCTGGACGGCATCGAGCACTTCCTTGCCCAGGGCGCGCTTCTTTACTTCTTCGGTAAAGTCCTTGACGACGGCGTAGTTGACGTCGGCGGCCAGGAGTGCCATGCGCACTTCTTTAACCGCCTCGGCCACATTGCTTTCCGAAAGTTTGCCGTAACCGCGCAGCTTTTTGAAGATGCCCTGGAGTTTGTCTGAAAGCTGGTTGATCATGACTGAAGGCCGTCGATGTAATGTTGCATGTGAAAGAAATGCTGGAGCAGGTCGTCGATGTGTGACATCGGGACGCCACTGCCCACCGCCACGCGCGCGCGCCGGCTGAGGGAAAGCTTGAGCACGCGCGGGTTGCGCCGCTCAAAAATAGTCATGGAGAGAATAATAGATTCAATGCGCCGCAGCAAACGAGGATTGCGTTCTTCGAAAAATCGCGCGAGCTGAGGCGAGGTGTGCGCGACTTTTTCATAAAAGTCGTCGCTGCGCATCAGCTGAACATGCTCGAGAAAATCCTGCAGGTTTATGAGCGGGCGTCGGGCCATGGCGATCCGTCTCCTTCCCTTGGGGTTGGCCCCATCCAAGCACATTTTGGGGCGGCGGTCTATCGCGGAGAAGGCGGGGGCGTCAGCAATCGCCCTATTTGGGGGACGGCGGCGCGGGGAGATTCTTGAGCACAACCGGCTCCTGGCGCAGTTGCGGGATGTGAAGCGAGTAGGTCTCGGCCGGGGCGCCTTCGGCAGGCGCGGGCAGGGCAGGGAAGGCGACGGAGAGCTCCAGCCAGCCGCCTTTGGGGATGCGGGTGACGGCGTTGTTGGGGCCGAAATAGGGCTTTTTGGGCAGGTCCGCCAGCGCGGGGATTTTGGTTTTGGAGGTAGTGCCCTCCAGGTAGCTGCCGTCCATGGTAAAGGGCGAAGCCTCCGCCTTCTCCGTGTCGGTGGAGATCCCCAGGCTAACCTCCCGGGTGGGGGCGCCGATGCGCACGCACAGCACCAGCCTGCCGTCCGCGCTGTAGTCCGCCCTGGTGACGGCGAGCGACGCGTGCGGCTGTGGCGGGAGCGCGGGCCGGGCGGGCTTTTCGGCCGGGGTGGCCGGCGTCTGCTCGGCGCCGGCGGGGGGCTGAGCCTGGGCCTCCGCATGCGCGGCGGGAACCAGGGGCCACGTCAGCCACGTGGCGGCGGCGGCCAGAAGGCAGGCGGCGGGCGTAACACGACGCACCAGCCGCGGAGTGCTGCCCGTGCCGGTGCCACCGGTGGATGCCGCCGTGCCGACGGTCGGCGACGGCCGGCAGGGTTTGATCCGCGCCGCCCCCGTGCATACGCCCGCCAAAGCCGTTTCGGTACAGCCAGATGCAGGGCGTGCGGAGCGGTGGCGACGGATGGGCAGGGGTTGCATGGGGGGGGGAAAAGAGCGGGCGAAAGCGGAGGGCGCCGCGCCGCGACGGGAGCGCAGGCGCGGCGGTTGACCAACTTAACGGCGGGAATCCTCGTCGTCCAGCCTAATTCGTTGCGATGCCGCGCATTGCGCCCGCAGGCAACACGCTGTGCTGTTGTTCTTTCCGCCTCCCGCCTACTCCTCATCGTCGTCGACATCGGTGCGCTTTTTGCCGCGCAGGAAGGCGTCGATGAAGTCGTTGATTTCGCCGTCGAGGACGGCCTGGACGTCGCCGGTGGCTTGGCCGGTGCGCAGGTCCTTGACGCTCTGGTAGGGTTGCAGGACGTAGCTGCGGATTTGGCGGCCCCAGCCGATTTCGCCTTTTTCGCCGTACATCTTTTCGGCGTCGGCTTTTTTCTTGTCCATCTCCACCTGGTAAAGGCGGGCTTTGAGCACGCTCATGGCGGTGGCGCGGTTCTTGATCTGGCTGCGCTCGTTTTGGCAGGTAACGATGATGCCGGAGGGGATGTGGGTGATACGCACGGCGGAGTCCGTGGTGTTGACGCCCTGGCCGCCGGGGCCGCCGGCGCGGTACACGTCTACGCGTATGTCCTTGTCCTCCACTACGATATCGATATCGTCCTCAATCTCCGCCACCACGTCCAGCGAGGCAAAGGAGGTTTGCCGTTTGCCGGCGGAGTTGAACGGCGAGATGCGCACCAGGCGATGCACGCCGCGCTCCGCCTTAAGGCGGCCGAAGGCGTACTCGCCCTTGATGTGCAGCGTGGCGGTTTTGATGCCCGCTTCGTCGCCCTGCTGAATGTCGAGAATATCGACTTTATAGCCGGCGCGCTCCGCAAAGCGCTGGTACATGCGCAGCAGCATGCTCGCCCAGTCGCACGCCTCCGTGCCGCCGGCGCCGGCGTGCAGGGAGATGATGGCGTTGTTGGGATCCTGCGGGCCGCCGAGGAGCACTTTCAGCTCCAGGTCGCTCAGGTCTTTCTCCAGCTTCTTTTGCTCGGCGGCGACCTCTTTGTCGGTATCGCCGCTTTCGTCCTCCAGCGCCAGCTCGGCCAGCACGTTCAGGTCGTCCATGCGGGTGATGAGCGAGGCGAGGGGCTCGAGGCGCCCGCGAATCTGGTTGGCCTCCGTAATGACTTTTTGCGCGGCGGCCTGGTCGTTCCAGAAGTCGCCGGCGGCCATCTTTTCCTCTAGTACAGCCAGGCGCGGAGCAAGCTCGGCCTTGTCAAAGAAACCTCCGGAGCTGCTGCAGGCGGGCCTCTATCTCACTAAAATCGAAAATCGAATCTTTACCCATAGGAGGGGCCAGCATACTCCGGCAGGCGCCCGTGCGCGAGATTCTTTTTGCGGGGGATTCACTCGCCTGGGCTTCTTTTCGGTGTCATTTACTTGTGAGGCAACGAGGAAAGCTCAGTCAGAAAGATGTTTTCTCACGGCTCATGCCGCGGGCGATAAGCTGTGCGCGTTTGGCGCATCGCAGCACTTCGAGCTGCCTGCGGAGTCCGGTTTCCGGCCGCCGCCCTACCGGTTCACATCCTCCACGGAGAGGATGCGCCAGCGGTACGGCAGGGGATACGTCATTGGCGGATGGAAATCCGTCAGCAGCCGGTCGTCGGCGCTGTTAAGGGTGCCGTCGTTGTTGGTGCCGGTGGTGCTGCTGGTGTGCTTGACGTTGCCGGGGACGCCGTCTTTGCCGGGCTCGATCAGGCGCTCCACCAGGTAGCGGCGGCGCACCTCGCTGGTAACCTGATCGCCGGGCTCCACCGCGTCGTAGTTGGTGTTATGGGCGGCTTTGCGGATGGTTTGGGTGACGACCCACACCGAGTAGGTGTTGCTTTGCGTGGTGCAGGCGCCCACCACTTTGGCAAACAGGTCGTTGCGACTTTGCGAGGCTGCCGCAACGCCGCGGTACGTGTAGGCCGCCACCTCCGGCACGTTGGCCAGCTGCCCGGCCAGCATAAACGGGCCGTTGTTGGACATGTATTCCTGCACGCCGGCGGCCAGCGCCACCTCGTTGGCGGTGGTGTACACGGGCTCGCCGGAGGGATCATACGCGTTCGACGCACGGACATTGCGGAACAACGCGCGCAGGGGCGTCAGCCGCTCGGGCCCCGTCTGGTCCACGCCTGGTATCGACTCCGCGAACGGGTAGGGCACGCGCGGGTTGTTGATGTTGATGCGCCCCTCCGTACTGCCACCACTGGTAAGCTGACGCACGGCCGGCGGGTTGGGGTAGGGCGAGGAAGCGTCGGTTGTCTCGAAGGTCACCGGCTTTTGCGGCAAAAAGGGCACGGTAAAGAGATCGAGCATTGCCCAGTCCGGGTAGGAGCCCATGGCCGTCGTCTGCCCCGGCCCCGTCGCGGCGTCAAAGCAGATGCAGCGGAACGGCACGCCCTTGTTAGCCATGCTGTTGGGCACGATGACGTCCGGGATCATGCCGGTGCGCAGCGTGTTAAGCGCGCCTACGCTGGGCAAACGTGCCTGCTTGGGCAGCCGGATGTCCTGCCGCGGCAGCCACAGCGAGAGCGGATCGCCGCCGCCCGCCGCGCGGAACTCGGGATTGTCGCCGTCCAGCTCAACCGGGTCCTCAATCGAAGGCGCCTTTGCGGGCCAGTCGGCGTTAAGCTGGGTGATGGTGGAGCTGGCCCCACGCATATAGGGGCGCGAGTTGGCGTTGCCCGTGTTGGGTGCGCGGAAGGTGACGTAGCTGGGGTCCTCCTCGATAATCCAGTCGCCCGGCCATTTGTTGACGAGCGGATCGGCCACGCGGATGGAAAGCGCCACCCTGCCGGGGATCGTCAGATTCGCCCGCACCGGGATGACATTGTTGAGCACGAGATCCTTGATGTCCGCTACAGCCTCGCCGGAGTAATTGGGCCCGCGCATCGCCTCCAGCGGTGCAAACTCGTACGGGGCCGCGCCCGACTCGTTGTGTGTGGTAACGCTGATGCCGCCGCGCACGTTTACCGTCGTGGCGTCGGGGCGGATCATCCGCGTCATGTGGTCATTCAACATGCGCGTAATTTGATAAAGGCCCGCGGGACCGCGCAGGTTGGTCGAGGAGCTCCACGGGCTGCCGCCACTTACCAGCGGGCGGTCGTTGCTGGTGGAGATATTGATGCCCATGTACTTGTTCAGATTCGGCCCCGGCGTGGTGTTGAGCATGTAGGGATGCAGGGCGGCCGCGGCGGCCTGATCGGGATCGGGTTCCGTGCTGGGGCTTCCATTCAAGTCCATCCCCACCGGGTTGCCAGCGTCATCCTCAAAGCGGAGGAGATTGCACATCCAGTGCGGCAACTCCTTGCCGGGCTGTCCCAGCGGGCTGGGGGAGATGTCGGTACGATTAAGGAGCCGGCCCACCGTATTATGCCCCGTGCGCCACTGGCCGATAGCGCTGGCGAAGTAATCCATGGGCGCTCCTTCATAATAGCGGGGGAGATACCACTCGTAGCGATTCTGAAACTGCACCTGAGGGGGGCTGCCCGAGAGGGTGGTGATAATCACGCTCAGCTCCGTAAGCTTCACCGCCCTCGCCACGCCGCTCACCAGCTCGCCGCCAAGAATGCCCTTTTGCACCACCGACGGCATGCTGTAGACGCGAAACTGATCGCACATGATCGTCCTGCCCACCAGGTCGATCATCTGCACGACAATGCTGTCGATCTGCCGCAGGCTGTATTTGCCCGCAAAGTTGCTGACGGTAGCGCCAGGAAACCGCGGCCACGTAATCGCCTGGCCCAGCGAGTTATAGCCCTGTAAATACTTGGCAATGCGCAACGCCACCAGGTAGTTGTTGGACGCCGTGTTGGTAAGCCCCTCGGAGCCCGCCAGGTGTTGCGGCAGCGCTTCGCCCGCCGCCACACGCAGCGTAGTCAACGGCAGCTGCACACTGGTCGGGTAAATGTGGTCAACCGGCCCGCCCGAGACATTGGTTTTGATGGGATCCGACCCGCCGCCGGACTCATTGCTGGGATGCGCGGGGCCGCTGTTAATCTCATAATTGCCGCCGTACGGCCCCGTCATAAAATTCACCACACGCCCTGTGCTTAGCCGGTTAACAGCAAACAGATGAATCCGCGGCTCGCCCCACATGTTCAGATCCGGGCTGCGGCTCGTGTAGGTCATGGAGAACTTGTGCTGCGTCACAAAATCGGCCGGCAGGCCGCCCACCTGGCCCAGCTCGCCCAGGGAGTTAAAGTTTTTGTCCGCCGCATAGGTTGCCGTCGCCTCGGCCAGCGCGGGCGTCATGCCGGCAAAGGCTTCCAGGCTGATCTCCGACGGTGTGCCGAAGCCGAACGTGTACTTGCCGGAGGCGGCCTGGGCGGAGGGGGTATCATTCTTGTGGCTGCCATCCGCCGTGTTGATGTTGACCTTACAGCTCTCGTCATCCACCCAGTAGGCAATGCGGCCCACCACCCGGTTATCCGCCGCGGCCGGGCGGGTAGGGTCCATGCGCACATTGCGCCAGCCCACTTTCATTGTGCCGGGCACCGTGCCGGTGATGGGGTAGGTGCCGGAGAGGGACGGCTCATTCAGATCTATATTATTGAGGTTGGGCGTGGCCGGCGTATCGGGACCCGGCAGGGCGGAGAACATATCGCGCGACGTGCGGGAGATGGCGCCGTTGCCCTGCTGCACCGTAAATATGTGGATGCGCCCCGGCTCCGAGGCCCAGGTGGTAAACTGCGACGCATTGAACGTGCGCCCCGCGTCAATGGCCTCGCGCAGCCGTTGTACGGCCGTATCCGCGGCCATATCGGCCAGTATCTCGCCCTGCACCCGGTCCATCGCCAGGTTGGAGGTGGTGCGTTCCGTGCGCGCCATAATCAGAAAGCTCACCACCAGCAGCGTCATCAGCGACACAAACGCCAGACAGATGAGAAGCGCGCTGCCCTGACGACAGCGGCGGCGGCGGTGGCACGGGCCTGCCGCAGGAGGAAGCACGGAACAGCAACGCGGGACGGACTCACGAATCTTCATAGCTATTGAGAGGCAAAGGACAGGGAGAGAAGGACTTGCGGAGAACTCGCCAGGAAATGGAGCCACCCCACAGGCAGATGGTTGACGGCGGAACGCGCGAACCTGAATCCAAACCGCCGTGTAACGCAAACGCTACCTTAGTCCCCGGTCCCTTTCCAGTAATACACAAATGGGACAGCGCGCGCCAGCCTTCCGTGAGGGGCACCCGCGCAAAGCCCCGCGACTCTGCCCCGCAAAGCGCGGCGTTGAAATGCTGAACGCATGCGAACAGGTCGCAGATCATCGACATGCACAGCACGTCACACAAGTGCAACAGGAGTGCCATCTATTCGGAACGCCGGGCTTTTGCCCAGGCTGCGCAACCTCTTCCAATTGCGGCAACAACGGGCCGGATTTCTGTGATCTTGTGGGAAAAAGCGGGAAAGTTTACAAAAAGAATTTCCACGAGAATGGATTTTTCGCTTTGCGTAAAACGTTGCCAATCAATGCATTACACAGACGAATAACCAGCCCACTCCGTGATAGAATTGAGCGGAGCAAGTCAATCGTTTTTCCAAAGTATATTCCTTCCCTTCGCGTTCAAAACGCTTGTCGATCGGCCTTCCAAAACCTAGAACCTAATTCCCGATTGCTATGTGCCGCCCGGTCGCCCGCCCCCCCGGGGCTTCGGCTGGCGCCACCCCGTCGCAACCCGGGTCCGGCCACGCTGCTCCAGCCTTGTTGCATTTGCCTGGGCGGCCGCAGGGAGCCCGCGGGGGCATGTGTGAACAACTTTTGTTGTATCACAGATCTCCTGAAACATTTACCGCCATTGAATGCCGCCAGCTCCCCTTTATCGGCCACGCAGCCTACATGCCGACCAGCGCCGCATCCTCTTAAATGGCTTCTTCACAAAGATTTACGCATCCATGCATCCCACAATCCCGCTGCCTGTCCGCGCCCTGTCTGTTCTTCGCAACGCCCGCGCAGGCTGTGAATAACCTGTGAACAAAGTCCGATAAATCGCTCTCTACCGCCAATCTCCCCCCCCCTTTTTTAACTGATCCGTGAATACCCCTCAGCAGAACCTCCCCGAACTCTGGAACTCCATCTGCACCGAGTTGCAGTGCGTGATCTCGGCCGACGCCGTGAAGCGCTGGTTTACCCCCCTGAGTATCGAGAGCTATGACGGCGCCGCGCTGACGCTGCGTGTCGAAAACAGCATTTACCAGTTTTGGATTGAGGAGAACTATCTGCCTCAGCTGGAGAATGTTGTGACGCGCGTGCTGGCCCTGGACACCCGGGTCCGCATCGTCTTTATCACCCCCGAAAGCCAGGCCGCCGCCGCCGACCCCGCCAGGGCCGGGGAAACCGCGGGGGCCGCCGCAGCGGCCGAGGAGGAGACGCCCGCCACCCACGCCCGGGTCACCACCCGTCGCACCTCTGCCGCCTCCGCGCAGCAGGCCGCTTCGGTCTTCAACCCGCGCAGCACGTTCGACACCTTTGTGGTGGGCGCCAACAATCAGTTTGCGCACGCGGCCGCCCTCGCGGTCGCAGGGGCGCCCTCGCGCTCGTACAACCCGCTCTTTCTGCACGGCAGCGTGGGGCTGGGCAAGACGCACCTGATGCAGGCCGTCGGCCATCATATCATCCGCACCAAAAAGCACTTACGCGTCAAGTACGTCACGTCGGAGCAGTTCACCAACGAGTTTATCGCCGCCATCCAGCGCGGCGAGTTGGTGGATTTCCGCAAAGCGTATCGCCTTGTGGATGTGCTGCTTATCGACGACGTGCAGTTCCTGGCCGGCAAGGAGCGCAGCCAGGACGAATTCTTCCACACCTTCAACACGCTGTTTGATGGCAGCAAACAGATCGTCCTGACCAGCGACTCCCCGCCCAACGACATCGCCAACCTGGAAAAGCGCCTCTCCTCCCGCTTTGAGTGGGGCATGACAGCCGAATTGTCGCCGCCCGACCTGGAGACGCGCATGGCCATCCTGAGCCATAAGCTGAGCACGATGTCCGTCAAGCTGGACGAGGATGTGCTCGCCTTCATCGCCCGCCGCGTGAAAAGCAACGTGCGCCGGCTGGAAGGCGCGCTGACCCGCGTGGCCGCGCAAACCGTGCTGGACGATGGCCGCAAACTCAGCACCGCCAGCCTGGAGATTCTGCTTAAGGACCTGCTGCACAAGGAGGTACACACCTCCATCTCTATTGATGTCATCCAGAAGCGCGTGGCCGAAACCTACGACATCCGCCTGGCCGACATGACCAGCAAGCGCCGCCCCGCCAACATCGCCCTCCCCCGCATGGTGGCCATGTACCTCAGCCGCAAGCTGACAACCAGCAGCCTCAGCGACATCGGCGACGCCTTCGGCGGCCGCGACCACGGCACCGTGCTGCACGCCAACCGCAGCATTGAGGAAAAGATGAAAGCCGACGACAAGCTGCGCCAGACCGTGCTTTTCCTGACGGAGAAGCTGGAATCCGGCCGCGAAGCGCAGGATTAGGGCGTCCGCAGGCGCCCTCGGACGCACAGCGCGAGCTCGTTGCGATTGCTAAGGATTTACTTGCAGGCTTTATCAAAGCTGTGATAACCTGCGGGGGATTCCCCTTCCTCAGCACAATCGCCATGATTCCCTACCTCTTTCCGGCCCGATCTCTCGCCGCTGCGGCTCTTGCGGCGGCCCTCCTTGCCGCATGCTCCGCCATCCCCGCCGTTGCCGTGGGCGAACAGCTGCCGAACCTTGTTGCGCCGGGCGGGGAGAAGGTGGAGCCGCGCTTCAAGGTTACCGATCGCACGTGGCCCGCGGAGCCCGGCGACGCCGAGATCTGCCTCTGGAAGGACGACAAGCTGGCCGCCATCAGCGTTACGGTGGACGACAACTGCGCGCCCGACGTGCCGTGGTGGGTGGAGATGGGCGAGAAATACAAGTTTCCCGTCACCTGGTTTATCATTACCGACCGCATCGGCACCGATGCCCGCGCGTTTGGCGGCACGTGGGACCTGTGGCGCGGCGTGCTGGAAAAAGGCCACGACGTGCAGTCGCACACCCACACCCACCTGCATGTGGAGCTGCCCGACTGGAAGGACATCGAGTGGGAGTACGCTGAATCCAAAACCCTGCTGGAGAAGAACTTGCCGGGGCACCGTATCCGCTTCCTCGCGTACCCCGGCGGCAAAAACTCGGGCAAGAACGACCGGAGCGTCGCCGCCAAATACTACAACGGCGCGCGCGGCGTCAGCGGCGTCATTCCCGGGCCCCATGTGGTGGATTACATGGGCACCCGCTGCGGCAGCGAAAGCGTCCTCAATACGCCCGCCGGCGAAAAGGGCGACTGGGCCGACCCGGCCAACATCCTCAACCCCCAGCACAAAGCCTACCGCGGCTGGTGCATCCTCCTCTACCACTTTATGAAGGACGCCACCAAGTCGACGGAACCGCGCCCCATCTTCGTCTTTTTTGAGCAAAACCGCGACAACCTCTGGATCTCGAAATTCGGCGACACCTCCCTCTACGGGCAGGAGCGCGACACCGCGACGCTGAAGGTAACGGAAAAGAGCGACGCGAAGATCGTGTTCGACCTGACCGACCGCATGGACGACGCCGCGTTCGACTTCCCCCTCACCATCAAAGTGTGCGTGCCCGCCGCATGGAAGGAAGCCGCCGCCACCCAGGCCGGCAAACCCGCCGGCGTGCAGATGGTGGAGCACGAAGGCAAACGCTATGCCCTGGTGCAAGCCGTGCCCGATCGCGGCGCGGTAACGCTGACAGGAAAGTAGGGCGAAAGCCGAGGACGGAATGTTTCGCCAGGCGAGACTCCTCTACGCTCATTAACATTCCTTCCCGGTCCCCCTTTGTCCCCACCTTAGAGGCTGTCGACATTTCCGCTGGATCCCCTTGGCGAAACTTTCCGTCCTTGGCGATACTATCTGCCTTGGATCTACGGACCTTCAGATAACATCGCCAGGGGCGGAAAGTTTCGCCAAGAGGGTTGCTTCCACGATGTTCAACCTTCCTTACGTTCCCCCTTTATCCCCTGCTTAGAGGCTTGCGTCCCCCTTAGAGCGAGATATTCCCCTCCGTAAAGCGACACTGCATCACAGAGTATCTCGCTCTAAGGGCGATAGAAGCCTTTAAGGTGGGGATAAAGAGGGCGGATTTTTATGTAAGGGGAGGTAAGCTGATTTCGATTGTTGAAGAGAAGCCGATCGCCGCCGAGTCGCCTGCGCGCGCTTTCTCTCCTCTTCGTTTCGTGAAATCCACTTCCTTCTCGCTTTGCCTCGCCTTCGCCTCCGTCTTCAGCATCGTCGCCCTGATCCCCGGCATGGCGCCTCCCAACGCCGTGGCACGGCCGGAGCCGGTGCCGCCGCTTCCCGCTGCGCGCAAAGCCCGGGAGGCAACGCACACCCACCGCCCCGCCCCGGTCTACGCCATCCCCGTCCCCGGCACAGGCGGGTGGCGCATCAATCCCAACCGGCGCGAGAAAGATCGCGTGAGCGAGCGCGAATGGTTTGACCGGCTGCCCGCCACCACGCCCGGCCGCCTGCTGCCCGGCGATATCCTCCTGAAAAAGGTGTACGACGGCCACGCCACCAACGAGGTGGTGCAGGGCCAGACTCCCTTCCACTCCACCCACGGCACCCGCCGCACCGGCCACGCTCTCATTTACCTGGGCGCCGGCCATGTGGCGGAGGCCAGCATGACCCGCGGCGGCCTGTGGCAGGACAAACTCAGCTCCCGCAAAGGACAGACGCTCCTTGTCTACCGCCGCGTCGGGCCCGGCGCCGACGAGGCACGCCGCCGCGCCGTCGAGTTTGCCCGCGCGTGCTCCCCCTATGCGTGGGACGAAAAGCTGGCCTCCGCAGCCGCCTCCGGCAACACCCGCGCCCAGGCCCGCATGGCCGCGCGCCGGCCCGTCATCACCTATGCGCTGGATCACGCTCTGCTCACCTTTCCTGCCACAACATGGTTTGATGCCGACGCCCGCCGCCGCGCTGGCATGGCGGCCCAGCTGCAGGCTCCCAGCGCTTCCATGATGTGCTCGGAATTTGTGACGTACTGCTACCAGGCCACCCCCCGGCCCAGCCTCCCCATCGACGCCGAAGCGACAGCGCCCATCTACCTGGAGGACGCCCTCAACCGCTCGGAGCTCTTCGTGTGTGTCGGCGCGCTGCGGCCGTAGCCGGAGCAAAGCCCAATCAATCTGTCGCGCGGTTAGATTCTGGACAACGGCGGGCGTTTGCGAAAGGGGCTTTGCCCGGGCATAGTGCTCCGAGAACGGCGGAAGCTGTTCCCTCACTTAGCCCGGGGTTCCGCTCGCATTCTGATGCGAGAGAACCCCAGGAACGGCTCATGTAAGGCACTCTTGTATTTTGCCCACAGCTATCACTCGGTACCCATCGAGAAGTTCGATACTCTCTCCATTTTAACCAGTCCTGCCAGTTGAGACGATGAGTGAGGGTGAATTTCCAGAGTTGCCGTTCCGGACCATGTAGTCGAATCCAAAAGTAAGTCCGAAACAGTGATTGATGTGGTCCCCTTCAGCCACAAATCGACATGCCGTTGTATGCGGAAACCTGGACGCAAGCCGTTAACAGGCAACGCAGATCGTCCGCCAAAGTCCGTCTTGATCCATTGAAGTGCTGCAACAAATCTCATGTCCTGTTAGCCCTGAGCCGAAACGACAGGCGCCGCAGGTTGGGAAGGGGCCGGGGTTGGCGCTGGCCACGTTGCCAGGCAGCGCCACCAGTGGAACGCGATGGCCCAGCACACCAGAGTAAAGCCCAGGCCGATGGCCGCTGGGTACGCTACCAGCAGCTGGGCCCTCTGCTTGCGCATGATGCTGAAGATCCCCAGCCCTGCAAGAGCGACGCCAAAGAGAACGACGTAGAGGAGATCGATCCATTGCTTACTGTTGATCCGATGCGACACGAGCGTCAACAAGAAATCACACGCGCATTCACTCTACCGAAAGCCCTTTGTCAACCTACGCGGGCGCCTGCGCCAGCGTGGTGCGCACAATATAGTCGCCAATAGCGGCCCGGGTTTTGTGGGCCTGCGTATGCTGGGCGGTCGCGATGCTCATCGCCTCCAGCCGGGGCAGGTCGGCCAGGGCGCGTTCGAGCTGGCGCTCAAAGTCGTCGCCCAGGGGGGAGTAGTAGACGGCGTGCTTGTCGGGCTCCAGCGCCAGATGGTGCTGGGCGTACGGCCAGTTGATGACCGGCACCGCCCCGCAGGCCGCGGCCTCCAGTTGACGCCACGTTTCGCAGCCAAAGCTCTCCGTGCAGACGATCAGTTTAGCGCGCTGCAGCATCTCGTCGTACTCGGCGTCCTGAAGAAAATCGACAATCTCCACACGGTAACGGCCGGCATGCTTCTCGGCAAACCGCCGCAGCCGGGCGCGTGCTTCGTCGCGAATCGGGTTGCCGTGCCCGCTAATGTAGATATCCACATCGCGCTCCGCCACCGGACGGTGGGGGCGGCCCTGGTACTTGGGGCGCACGCCGTAGCTCAGCGGGCGCAATCGCTGCGCCAGCGGATCGGTCTCCGCCCCACCCCGCGCGTGACGCATGGGCAGCAGGCTTTTGGCCTCCCAGAAAAAGAGTTCGCGCTTGAAGTAGAGGTCGCATGCCTCCAGCAGCGGCCAGTCGGCGGGCAGCACAAACGGGCTGTCGCGCATATCCACCGCCGCAAAGGGCACGGGCGGAAGCGCGGCAAGTTCGCGGCCGCGGCGCGTGGAGCGGTCCGGCGCGGGCCGGGCGATGCCGGGGGCCAGATACGTGTCGAGCATCCGGCGCTTCCACAACGTAAAGCGAAGGGACACGCTCAGCGACGTCCAGAAGCCCTTGTTGCCCGGGTAGGGCGTGTTCCACACATTGCCAGCCAGCACCAGATCAAAGTCGCGCTCCCGCACCCGCTCCTTCAGCTCCGCAATGCGGCGGCTGTCCGCCACGTGCGGCGAGGGTCCGCTGGTGCGGTCGCCGGAGACGATCTCCACCTGGTACTCGGGGCGCCCCAGAAAGGCCGGCACAAAAAATTCCTCGTAGTCCGAAGCCGCCCAAAAGGCGAGGATACGCAGGGGCCGCGCGGCCGAGGCAACGGGCGCGTTCGAGAGGGTAAGAGAGGCAG
The DNA here is from genome assembly GCA_003054695.1 of Verrucomicrobia bacterium LW23. GTDB lineage: Bacteria > Verrucomicrobiota > Verrucomicrobiia > Methylacidiphilales > UBA1321 > LW23. The sequence continues at coordinate 2,117 of QAZA01000045.1, read as the reverse complement.
TCTCCAACACAGGGAAGGATCCTCCAGGGAGGTGATGCATGGCGGTAAGTTACGACGGCGGCAGAGCCATCAGACGCACCGGGAGTGCGTGCGCGGCAGGTTGGATCAAGAAAGCAGCAAGCGTGCAGAAAGCAATGGTTATCGGCCCCGGCGCCCCAATTGTAAGCACCGGGCTGACGACTCCGGAGAGAGGGCGCCCGCCGCCACCTCCTACACACCCGGAACCCCAGCTACAACACATAGCGCAACATCAGCGGGCACACAATGGCGGCGGCAACCGCGCTGCAGCTCATCCCCATGCTGGCAAAAGCACCACAGGTGCCGCCCAGCTCCAGCGCACGGGCGGTGCCGACACCGTGGCTGGTGCAGCCCAGGGCCAGGCCTACGGCGCGCGAATCGCGCACGCCCGCCCAGCTCAGCACCATCGGCCCCAGCACCGCGCCCATAATGCCGGCGAACATTACGCCAATGCCCGTAATATCCGCAAACGCCTGCACATCAGGGGTATCCAGCGCAATGCGGTAAGCTACCGGCGCGGTAATGGATTTAAGGCTAAGCGCCTTGATTATACCGATATCCACCGAAAACGCCATCAGCAGCCCGTAAACGCTCAGCATGCTGAAGAGCACGGCCGTTACCACCACCGCGGCCAGCGGCCCCGCCTGCGCCCAGATTGTACTGCGCAAGTGGTAAATCGGCACCGCCAGCGCCACCACGCAGGGGCCCAGCAGCCACTTCAGCCACTCCGTGTCGGCCCGGTACGCCTCGTACCCGTGCCGCGTCAGCTCCATCGTAAGGACAACCGCAACCGTCGCCCACAAAACAGGATGCAGCAGCGAGTTCTTGCCAGAGGTAAGAAAGATGTGGCGGCACAGAAAAAACGCGCCAATGGTCAGCGCACTCCACAACAGACACCCCGTCGGCGTCCAGTGCGGATCCATCGCCGCAAGAACGGCGGCGGGCAAAGAGGGAAGTGTAGGCATGGCAGGGGAAGGCGAGACGCAGAGGCCGGGATGTGGCCAGACGACGACGCGCAGTCTAAGCCACCAGCCTGCAGGGAGGCGAGCAAAACGTGGCGTGGACCGGATGCACGTCCCGGGCGGCAGACGACTCGACCCACACCAAATACAGAGGGGGCAGCGCAACGCAATGATCCTCTGCGGAGGGCAATTCCGGAGCAGTGGGACAGGCATATCTCCGCTGACTGGAAAGGCGCGCGCGGGCGGGGAGGGACGTCTGCGGGCAACCCTCAGGCATCTCCATTCCCTCAAACAATGCTTTCAACCGCGAAAATTGGCCTTTTTCAGGCATCAAAAACGAGGAAATCGGCGGTGGAACCAGAAAATCGGAAATTTCTTCCCAACCCCGAGGTTATTGCCTATCAGGCACTTGCATTCCCATCTCGGCCTCTCTCGACAAATTTGTCAAAAAAACCCATTGACCCTTCGCTACCGATTTCATATAGTCCAAACACTTCGAACGGCACTAACCGAACGAAGCGAGAGAAAAGCGAAAGCGATCGACTGGTGATAGTTTAGTGACAGAGCTTGCAAGGCTCACATTAAGCAGTCTCAATTGAGCTCAAGCAAGACACCGAATGCCGGTGTTCATCGAAAGATGACAACGGCGGTGATTTCGTCGTCTCAAACGGCAAAATCAAGAAAAACTCGGTAAAATCATCGACTAAAATCGAGGATTTGCGTCTTCTGGCAACACAATCGCGCATCTTTCGAAAAATATTTGTTCTTTGGCAACGAGATGGAATCATGCGATGCATGGATTCTGGTGGAAGTGGGTGCTTGACCTCTACATGGGGCGGTGCTTGTGGAAGCTGGATGGATTGCAACGGTGATGGAAGAATAGATAGTGAAGTCAGCAAGTTTGAGTTGTGCGGAACGTTGATTTTTTTGAGAGCTCTTTGTGTTTCACACCACGGGAGCATCTTTGGAATAGTTGATTGACCGGAATGGTCAGAAGGCTGCGGCCCTTAAGCCGGTCGCAGTGCTCAATATTCTTATAAAAGTCCTTGGGGGTTAGCCTGTTGCGTAAGCGATAGTCTGCCTGTGAGGCATTTTTACGGAGAGTTTGATTCTGGCTCAGAACGAACGCTGGCGGCG
>QAZA01000044.1 GCA_003054695.1 Verrucomicrobia bacterium LW23 | reverse complement strand
CCTTATTTTCCACGGCCTCAAAGTCGAAGCAAGCTTCGAGGCATTGAACCCAGAGCGAGTAAATGGATTTTCCGTTTTAGTTCGACAGGCTGGTCATGATCCATCTGGCTTATCAGGTAAAGAAGCTACTGAGTTTGCTGAGAAACTGGTTGATCAGATCAACGCAGATCCATATTGCAAAGGTTTTAATGAACGGGTTGGTATGGGGAAAACTACAAGAGAGCTAAATGCCTACCTTGCTGAATCTGGTGCTCTACTACGGAATTCTCCTGGAATAGCTACAAAATTTTTGCGAGGTGCAGGAACTATCGTGACCTCAGTGTCGTCGATCGTGGCAAAAGGGGCCCTTCCTGTGGGATGTGTGTTTTTCCACATGGACGCGAATGCACATGGAGCAACAACGGCAACCCACAACCTAATCAAAGATGCTTCCGGATATAACTATATAGTTCAACCAGCGGGAGACCGAGTAAACGCACTTTATGAACAAGCTGAACGAGGGGAATTGAACAATGATTGCGGGGTATATCGTAACACCAATAACCTTCAGAAAATACTTAATTGGGATCCAGACAGTCCGGAGCTTCCGGATTTAAAATAAATTATGAATGTTTACATAACAAGCGCAAGCGATGAAGAAACTGTTGCAATGTTAGGTCCATCCTATGACATTGGATCTGCAAGTGGATTTTCGGAATTCGAAAGCAAGTATTTATACGCCTATCGAAAGGTAGCGGATGGAATACGGGGGATTGCAGACTTGGATGATAATGCAAGTACAGGAGCATATATTGCAATGTCTAGCTGGGTAGATCCTTCAAGATGCATCGATGTTGTAATTGAAACAAGAGAAGTATTGAGTCCTTCTTTGCTTCGTGCGTGCATAGATGCTGTCGATAGTATATTTAACGATATAGGAGAAAAATTTGGTGTTCGGTTGGAATGCTATCCTACTGAGGTTTATGTATTTCCGGGTGAAAATATCTATATATTTTCGGAGTCTGTCGCGGAAGACCTTCTTGCAATGGGGCTTTCAACTTAAACTCCATAGGCCAACCCGTCCTATGCAAAAAGTCATAACCCTTGGAAGTCGTTGATATTGAGCGCCTAACAAAACGCCCAAAACCTCCAGAATCGTTCCACTTTTATGCTGCTTTTCGCGAATAATGGCGCAGCAAAGCACCCAATCAAGCGTCGCATTGCACCTCTTCCGGCCGGGGCGGTGTTGGCTCGTCCTATGCAAAAAATAATAGCCCTTGGAAGTCATTGATACTAAGCTCTTAACAAAACGCCCAAAACCTCCGATATCGTTCCACTTTTATGCCGCTTTCCGCGAATAGTGGCGCAGCAATCCGCCCAATTTGGACGAGCATTGGACCTCTTCTGGCCGGGGCGGAGCAGCCTGGGTGGGAAGGGGAATGATGTTGCCGATCGTCCGGTTTGCAATGCCCTGGTGCGGGCGGACGGTATTGTAATGGGACGTAAATTCCCGCAGCAAAAACTCCAGATGGCGCTCCCCAAACACCACGAAATGTCTCAAACACTCATTTTTGATGGTCTGCACGAACCGCTCCGCGAAGGCGTTGAGGTTGGGAGATTCACGAAGCAGCCTTTTAACCTTGATGCCTTCGCTCCTGAAAATCTCATCAAACGCCTGGGTGAATTTGGTGTCTCCGTCGCGCAAAAGGTACGAGACTTTCTCACCAAGATCCTGCAGGTCCATGACAAGGTTGCGCGCCTGTTGCTCGACCCACGGGCCGGTGGGATTGCAGATGGCACCCGCAATATGGACGCGCCTGGTCCCGACGTGGATGAAGAACAGCACGTAGAAAGTAACCTTACCGCTTGCAGTCCAGATATCTTTGCAAAAGAAATCGCAGGACCACAATGTCTCCATATGGAGTCCGATGAAGCGGTCCCAATCCCCTTTGATTCTCCAGGGAGATGGATGGAACCCGTTGATAATGAGCGTTTTCTTTATGGTATTGTTGGCCACGATAATGCCAAGTTTCTTAAGCTCGCCTCCGATGCGGGCATAGCCCCAGGCATTCTCTTTAGCCATGCGCAAAATCAGGGCGGTAACGTCCGGAGAGATGGAAGGGCGTCCGGGTTTGCGGGGAGCAGCTTTCACATTCGTTCCATCTCGTTCTCTCCGAACCCATTGCAGGAACGTCTTATAGTGCACAATCCCGAGGATTTTCCGGATCGAGCTTCCAAGCGGCGCCCCGAGGCGGACGAGGACCGAACGTTCAGCAGGTGTGGTTTGGATGGTTTTCGACCGGGAGCGCAGAATTCGGTTCTCCTCTTTCAAATAGGCGATCTGCCGAAGCAGTGCGGAATGTGTGACATAAACTAAAAATGCGAGCAATGGGTTGCGGGCGAAAAACGACATAAAAGGGACTGATCAGGATGGCTAAAACTGGCGGATTTTGGTAGGATTTAATTGCTCCAACCGGATTGCTTGAAAAATGCAGTTTCAGAGGAGTCCGAGGAGGAAGGGCATTTTTGCATAGCGCTTTTCTACGGTGCCTGCCGGAGCGGATAAAATCTGGTCTCCAGGCAGCTGAAAAATTGATGCGAATCTGATCGACTTTCGTCCTTGGTCCCCATAAATAGATGAAATTTCGCTGATTCAGAGGAATTTAGAAGGGCTCGCAGAATCCACGATTCATGGCACCAAACAAGCATCCCATCTTCCCTCTGAGAACGGGAATGCTTCAGCGAATAGATCACTATACCCCTCCTAAGTAAAAGCCGGTTTGTTTTCCGCAATGCCTGGGGTTTACTAGAGGCTGTCGACATTCGTTTATTTCCGTGTTATACGGGCGTATGGATTATGAGAAACG
>QAZA01000043.1 GCA_003054695.1 Verrucomicrobia bacterium LW23 | reverse complement strand
GGTGGGTAACGTTGCCCTGGCCGTCGTACGTGTAGGAGTAGGAGAGGCCTGTGGCGGCGTCTGTCATGCTGAGCACGCCGCCGATGCCGCCGGCGCCCTGGTGGGTGTCGGCCAGGTCCAGGCCGCGGGTGTAGGTGCGCACCAGGGTGGCGAGGGAGCCGGAGCCTCCGCCGTAGAGGCTGGTGACGTTGTACTCCGCCACGGGCAGGTTGCCGTCGTAGAGGTAGCGGGTGGCGTTGTGGGGCAGGCTGGCGAGGGAGGTGTCCAGGAACTCGCGCTTTTCCGTGCGGCGGCCGAGGCCGTCGTAATGGTAGGTGGTGCGGCGAACGCCGTTGGGGGCCGCCGGTTATACCGGTGTATTGATTGAGGTTGTTGGAGGTGTAGTTGTAGTTGCCATGCGGCGCACCCGCAACCTCTGCCTCTCCTGCCTGCTCGAAGCCGTCCGCGACCGCACTAAACACGTCGAGCTGCGGCAAGTCAATAAAGTGTTGCTTCAACCCCACTGGAGAAACGAAAATGACTTCGATCCCGCAGCACCCCATTGATCACGTGTAACCCCACAAGAGCAGAAACCGTCGTAGTTTCACATGCAGGGAGGGACATGTCATGTCCCTCCCTGCTTCATTCAAAAGTCATACCGGCCTATTACCACTACCGTCGTAGCAAAAACGGGTGATACTCATCCCACTTATCCCCTCAATTCCTACGACACTTTAGGAAAATAAATACGATGAGAACGTGGAAAAACATCCAAATTCCTCCGATCAGAATTTGGAAATCCGCGACGATGAGAATTCGGCCCGTAACAGTTACAACGGAATAAGGTTTTTGCACAGGACGCATGGCTCATACTGATGGATCATCTCTGCCTTGATATGTATTGCGATACATCAACATTGCTTGTTCTGCGAAATCGCCTTTTGTGGAAACCCTAATAGAGTCAAGTACATCTTTGGGATCTGGAAAATCATCGGCAAAGAAAGTTCCTGATGCATTGACTACATGCGTACCACTAACAGTTGCTAGAGCGATGGTTAAGCAAGTCGCTAATGCAAAACTCTCAACATATTTATTATCTAATGGAAAAAACATCATTGAACATTCGTCAGAACATGCATCATCAGGATCAGGGGGAAATATATTGAGACGCACCGCTACACTTGAATCCCGTAATAGACAAAATTTAAGAACGGCCCTATTACTAATACTTAATCTACAAGGCGTTAATGGAGCTTCTTGATCAGGACAAAAGACGACTTCCTCACGCTTATCTAAATTTAAAGCTCGCAAAAGCGTGACTTCAGTTTCGTGAAGCAATTCAGCAATATCTACCTCCACCCGCAAATCAACTACTAAATCATGGCTCATAAATCGTAAGCAATAGCGGTTCAAAAATCTGCCTTACGGTACTAAGGCCCAATTCTAATCCATCCGTTAGATGTTTTAATATAAATCTCCTTTATTGTTCCAGCTGGCTTCGGAATACTCACAAACCCTCCACCAGGTCGCGCATTTGCGATATAAGCTTCTATCGCTTGAACGGTTGTCTTGGGAGCTGAAAGGAATGCTGTTACATCAGAGACTCCCGCAGCGTCTGCTCTGTTTCTAGCGGCCTCGGCATTCTTGAAAATAGCTCTTGGATCCCCTTTTCCTATCTGTCCACTTTCTTTCAATGAAACTTTTATGGGCGAAGTTGCTCCGGGTAATAATAGTGTCCCATCATATCCAGCCATATTGCGTTGATTTAGACCATTAAATTCTCCCCCTGTAAAGTGAGCAATTCTGGCCGCTTGTGCCTGTTCATGTGGCAACATTTTTCCGGCATTAATCACTCTACCCGGGGTAGTAGATGCATTTGGTCGCGTAACGTAGTTATTGTGCGCCAGTATCGCTACACGTCCAACATAGTAGCAACGGTCCAGGTCGACTTCGAGATTATATACCCTCTGGCTTCCAACCATTTGGGTTGCTGAAACAACCCGTGTCTTACCTGCGTCGGTTAGTAGCTCCTCGCCGGGAACGATTTGTTGTACAGGCACCCACGTATTTCGGGTAGCCGAGAAGAGAGGATGGGAGCCGGTGGCGTGCAGCGGGTCAGACTGGCCGTCGACGGTTATCTTGAATATGCCATTGCTCAGCCTCGTAAACGTGCCTGTGACGACACGTCCAGTGCCCGATTTGAGTTCAGGGCAGCTTTCTACGCTGACAATCCGGGCCCAGCCGAGATGCCCATTTCTTCGAGGTCGATCCAGACTTCGTAAGTCCTCGCATCCGTGCCAGGATTGCCATCGGCCTCGCCAGCGAGGTCGCCACGGGGCCGGCAATGGGAATTTTTGAGCCAGTCGTGGGGGCGCAGGAGGGTGATGTGGACTTCGCCGACGGGGTCGTTGCCGTTGGCAAGGCGGAGAGTGAATTTGCGCCAGGTGGCGGGGTCTACTGCAGTGGCGGTAGTCTCGCCGGGTGAGGCGGATTTGGTTTCCGGGGTCAGGACGCGGTCGCCGACTTGCAGTTTTTCGATGTCCGTGGGGCCGTTGGCGGTGGCGACGGGAGTTCCGGCGACGAAGCAGCCGGGCCAGTGTTTGGCGGCGTTGCGCATGCCCTGGGCGGCGTCGGTAATGGAGTTGGCGGCCTTGGCGGAGATGTTGCGGACGGCTGCACCTGATTTGGAGGCCATGCCACCCGCAAAACGGAATCCGTTGTTGTTGAGGCCTCGGCCGGCGTTACTGAGGGCGTTAGCTGCCCTGGAGCCGTAGGCTCGAGCTCCGGCGGCAACATTGTCCAGGGTGTTTGCTCCACTGCGAATGGCGTTGCCGGTGTAGCAAGCGGCGATGCCCCTGCCTTCATTCCACATCCTGCTCATTTTTGCTGCGGCGTTATCTGCCATAGCGCCTGCTTTGGCCATGGCCGTATCTCCGGCACGAGCCATGGCGTTGCCCATGCGGGTGGCGGAGTCGGCGATGGCGTTGCCCATTCCCAGTGCGGCTTTACCTGCCTTGCCTGCAAGCCATCCTGCGGGGCCGGAAAGCAGTTCGGCGAGAAGGTCGTCGCGTGCTCCTTCGATCTCTTGTTGGCTGACTTTGCACCCAAAGATGTTGTACCCCTGCGTGGCTTGCAGAATCAAGTCGGCCATCATGACGGTCCCCACTGCAATTCCCACCCCCAGCAGGATGGGCGAGGCGGGGAGAAATG
>QAZA01000042.1 GCA_003054695.1 Verrucomicrobia bacterium LW23 | reverse complement strand
CTTATTTTCCACGGCCTCAAAGTCGAAGCAAGCTTCGAGGCATTGAACCCAGAGCGAGTAAAAATTTTCTTTGACGGTTTCCCTTCAGATTCCTAAGGCTAGTCATGCTGTGAGATGAAGTGATGCGATGTGCTATGGCGTGCTTAGCCCAAGTTAACTGTCGGTATCGTGTAGTACGCTTCTCCCACAAGTTCCTCTTTTTTTCATGAACTGGCTTACTTCTCGTGCTGCGTGGACGAGTCCTGCGGCGTTGGCTTGCAGCCTGGTGATGGGGCTGGCGGCCATGGTTGGGCTTAACGGTCCGTGGGGGGCACAGAGTGGCGCGGCGGGGAAGATGGCGCTTGTGGCGCCGGGTGGTGTATCCGTGGCGGCGCGGGCGGTGGTGGAGAATGCGCTGGGGCCGGTGTTTGATCCGACGTCGCTTTCGGACTGTTTTGTGTGGTTGCATGGGGAGGCGGGGGTGACGGCGGATGGGAGTGGGAAGGTGTCGGGGTGGGCGGATCAGACGGCGGTGGGGAATCATGCGGCGCAGGCGACGGGAGGGAATCAGCCGGCGGTGATTGCGGATGCGCTGAATGGTTACGATGTGATACGTTTTGATGGGACTACCTCCTATGTGCGGATTGCGGACAATGGGACGGTGCGACCTGCGGCGGGTATTACGGTTTTTGCGGTGGCGCGGCCTTCGGGAGCGGCGCGGGGGGATGTGGTGGCGAAGGCGCTGACGCGGGCGAGTTGGGCGGCGCCGCAGTATAGTTATGCGCTCTCGCACGAGGCGGACAATGTGGGGTACGGATATGTGAGCACGAATCCCAGCGCGGCGACGACGGTGATTGCGGCGGGGACGGCGCGGCGGGAAAAGTATGCGTATGTCTCTGCGCTGGTGTATGATGGGGCGGCGCTGAAGGTGTTTAGCAATGGCACGGAGCAGGCGAGCACGGTGGCGACGGGCGACATCAATTATGATGATGCGACGGCGCGGGATTTGTTCATTGGCGCGGCTCATGGGACGTCGGGGGTGACGCGGTTTTTCAAAGGCGATGTGGCGGAGGTGATTGCCTATGGGCGCGCGCTGAGTGGGACGGAGCGCGCTCAGGTGGAGGTTTACCTGGCGGATAAGTATGGGCTGTACCATGCGTCGGCAACCTGGCCGCAGGCGTACGACAGCGATACGCAGGCGGAGATTGCGGCGCAGAAGTGGAATAAGGACCTGGCGGATGCGTATGTGGCGTTTAAGGCGACCAATCCGGGGATTCCGACGCAGGGTCTTACCGTGTGGCTCAACGCAGAATCCGGGGTGACGGCGGACGGAAACGGAAAAATCAGTTCGTGGGCGGATTTGAGCCCGTGGGGCAATCACGCGCTTCAGGCGACGGCGGTGAATCAGCCGCAACTCATTGACAATGCGTGGAATGGCAAGTACACGGTTCGCTTTGCGGGCAGTCAGTTTTTGCGCATTGCGGATAATTCGGGGCTACGGCCAACCGCGGGGGTAAGCATTTTTGTGTTGGCTCAGGGGACGGCGACGGGGACTCGGACGCATGTAGGGAAGCCGGTAAGCATGACGACGTTCTCGGCTCCGTGGGTTTCCTACTTGCTGCGATCGCGGGACGGAAACCTGGCGGGAAGTCTGTTAGGGATTTTGCCTGCGGGGACGTATTCTGAAGCCTATGGCGGTGCACGTCCTGCTATTCCCTATGTTTCCTCGCTGGTATATAACAAGACGACAAATGCGGTGTATACAAACGGGGTCTTGTCCGCTACAGCAAATGCGACCGGGGATCTTTACTATGGCAATGCTACATCTAAAGACGTAAGCATAGGCGCATTGCTTTATTCCGGTGGGATCACCGATCCGCTGATTGGCGATATTGGGGAAGTGATTATTTACAATCGCGCGCTTTCTCCCGCGGAGCGCGCGCAGGTGGAAGGTTATCTTGCGGATCGTTATGGTGTGTACCATGCGTCTGCTGCATGGCCGCAGGCGTATGATACGGATACGCAACAGCATATCGCGCTTCTGCAGTTGAACAAGCAGCAGGCGGATGCTTATGTTCTTTTCAAATCCATAAACACCGAAGCGGCAGTGCCGGAGTATGGGCTTGCCGTGTGGCTGCGGGCGGATGAAGGGGTAACCACGGACGGCGCGGGCAAGATCAGCACATGGGCGGATCGCACGCTGCTGGGCAATAATGCGGTGCAGGTACTTACGGCGAATCAACCCAGCCTCGTAGCTTCCCAGTTTAACGGCAAGAGTGTGGTCCGGCTTGCGGGCAGTCACTATTTGCGCATTCCGGAAAACGGAACGACGACCCGACCCAAGAGCGCCATGACGATCGTGGCAGTTTCAAAGCCGGCCGTACCGGTGCCCTACAACACAAATGGCTTTGTGTTGTGTCGTGGACGGGGCGGTGCCAATAGTTATAGCTTTATCCAGTACTATACAACCAACAGCCTTCCATGTAGCTACGTAGTCACGAGAGCGGCGTACTCAACCTCGGCAACACAACAGGCGGATTGCCGCCCTCGCGTGCATTGTTCCGTCTACAATGGCAGTACGCTAAAGCAGTTTAATGATGGAACGGAGGTAGGCAGTGTTGCGGTTACGGGGGATATTGCGTACGAAACGACCGCCGCCCGCGACATCTGCATTGGTGCCAATAACAGCAACGGGGTGGTCGGATACTTTAACGGCGATATTGCCGAGGTGCTTGTCTACCATCGCGCGTTGTCTGCAACGGAGCGGGGTGAACTGGAAGTGTACTTGCTGATAAATACGGTTTGCCTCACCCCAATGCGACCTGGCCGGCAACGTTTGACTCCGACACCCAGGCGCAGGCCGCCGCCCACAAGTGGACGAAGGACCAGGCGCAGTCCTACGTCAATTTCAAAGCGACGTCCCCGGTGGTGCCGGCGCAGGATCTTGCGGTGTGGCTGAAGGCGGATTCCGGAATTACCGCGGACGGCGCGGGCAAGGTGAGCGCGTGGGCGGACAGCGGGCCGCTGGCCAACAATGCGATTCAGCCGACGGCGACCTATCAGCCGACCCGGGTGGTGGGCGGGATGAATGGGCAGGATACGATCCGGTTCAACGGATCGAACCTGCTGCGGGTGCGAGAGACGTCGAGCATCCGGCCGAGCGGGGCGGTAACGCTTATCGCCGTCTCCAAGCCAGGCATTGTTACGGGCAACACCATGAATGTGGCGGGGCGCGGTTTGTCGCGGGCGCACTGGCTTTATGGCTCCTGGGTCGCTCCGTATTACACCTACTGCCTGACGTATGCGGGCAATAACAATCAGGCCTATAACTATGTTACCACGAATCCGGGCGGGACGGCGCGCGCGGTCATCGGCACCCAGGGGCAGGACCTGCGTCCGCGGGTGATGGAGGCCGTCTTTGATGGTACAAACATGTCCATAAAGGCGGACGGCGTGCAGGAGGCTTCCGCAACCTTTGCCGCGAGTACCTTGAACTATGATGACACGTTGGAGCGGGAACTCTGTATCGGCGGCAACAGCAGCCTGGGGTACGGCCATTTTCTCACGGGCGACATCTCCGAAGTGCTGATGTATCGCCGGGCGCTGACGACGACGGAGCGGGAGCAGATTGGGCTGTACCTGGCCGAAAAGTACGGGCTACCAACACCCGGCGTCACATGGCCGGCCTCGTATGATGCTGAAACGCAGGGGCTTATCGCGCAGTACAAGTGGAGCAAGGATCAGGCGGACGCCTATGTCGCGTTCCGCGGCACCAATCCCGCCGTGCCCGTAAAAGATCTCTCCGTGTGGCTGAAGGCCGACGCCGGCGTAACGATGGATGGCACCAACAAAGTAAGCAAGTGGGCCGACCAGGGCTTCCTTAAAAACGACGCGGTCCAGACTACGGCCGCCAATCAGCCGCTGCTGGTAAGTAATGCGCTCAACGGCAAGAGTGTGATCCGCTTTAACGGCACCAGCAGCGTACTGGGCTTGCCGGACAGCTCCAGCCTGCGCCCCCCCTCGGCAATGACCATACTTGCGGTATCGCGCAGCAACATGCCCAATGGTGGCGGGCACATTATCAGTCGCAGCCTGCAGCGTCTGGACTACCTGGGGCGGTGGACTGCCCCATGGCACACTTACAACATGGCGTACCTCACCGGTAACTTCCCTCGCCCTTATATCACCGCGGGCGGCACCGGCCGGGAAGTGTACGGTAGCACCGGGATTAACCAACGCTGGAACACACAGGTGATGACCTACGACGGAACAGCCCTTTCGTACTTCAAGAATGGCACACAGGAATCCACCCTCGCCGCCACCGGCACCCTGACCTACGACGACGCCAATCGGCGCGATGTCCTCATCGGAGTCAACTACGGCACCTCCTACGCGGGCTGGCTCAACGGCGACATCTCGGAAATCCTCATCTACAGCCGCGCGCTCACGCTGAGCGAGCGCCAGCAGGCCGAAGTTTATCTGGCCGACAAATACACGATCTATCATCCGCAGGCCACCTGGCCCGCATCCAGCGGCTACAGCAGCGAGGTGCAGGCCAAAATCGCCGAATTCGGCTGGAACAAGGCCGAAGCCGACACATATGCGGCCTACCAGGCCGCGCCCCCGACCACCGTGCCCGCCGCGGACGACCTTGCCGTGTGGCTCAAAGCCGACGCCGGCGTCGCCTCCACCTCCGGCAACGTCACCGGCTGGACCGACAGCGCCACCGGCCTCTACACCGCCGTGCCCGCCGGTGCCGGCCAGCCCACGCTCGTGCCCAACGCCATCAACGGCAAGCCTGCCATCCAGTTCCCCGGCGATCGCCGCGTGGAAATCCTCAACCAGCCCGAGCTTAACCCCACCACTCTGACGGTCGTCGCCGTGGGCAAATTCGACGCACCCGGCGTCGACCAGGCCCCCTTCGTCGCCAAAGCCAATGACGCGCGCAACGCCGGCTGGGCCGTGGTGCAAACGGCAGCCAACTCCCTCGGCGCCTGGGTTGTGGGACCCGCACAAAAGTCCGGCACCTATCAATTTTCCCGCACCTGGGGCACCGTCAGCGCCACCTACACGACAAGCGGCGGTCAGTCCCTGGCTACGTTTATCAACAACATCTCCACCGGAAGCCCGGTGACCATCACCGGCACCCTTGGCCCGGTGACCGAGCCCCTGCGCATCGGCGGCGACGGCACCCGCAACCTCCGCGGTGCCATCGCCGAGATCCTCGTCTTCCGCCGCGCCCTCACCACCCAGGAACGCGCCGACCTCGATAGCTATCTGACGGAAAAATACGGCCTCTACCGCCCCACCGCCACGTGGATCACCACCAGCGGCTATGACGCGGCAATGCAGGCGCGCATCCACGCCGGCAAGTGGAACAAAGACACCGCCGCCGCCTACCTTTCGTGGATCGCCACCGCTCCCCCCATCCCCACCGAAGGCATCCGCCTCTGGCTGCGCTCCGACGCCGGCCTCACCCTCGCCGGCACCGCCCCCAACCAGACCGTCACCACCTGGGCCGACCAAACCTTCCACGGCAACACCGCCACCCAGCCCACCGCAGCCAACCAACCCGTCTACGTTCCCGCCGCAAGTGGCATCTTTAACAACAAGCCCCTCCTGCGCTTCAACGGCACCGCCGCCCGCTTCCTGGAAGCCATCGACCAGCACTCTCTGCACCCGGAGAATCTCACCATCATTGCTGTAACGGCCCCCGTCGTCACTACCCCGCTCGCCACCGCCCCCGGCCGCATCCTCTCCAAGCCCTACACCCCCGGCGCCCCCTGGAACGCCCCCTACGTCAACTACCAGCTCAGCGCCACCCCCATCGGCCAGCCCCAGCTCGCGCTCTCCACCCTCTACAGCTACCAGCAAACCACCGCCACCCTCACCGCCGCCCCGCCCGCCCCCGGCGCCGCCCAACTTCTGGTCGCCACCTACGACGGCGTGACGCAAACCCTCTACCACAACGGCGGCATCACCTCCACGAGCCCGTCCCTCGGCCCCATCGCCTACGCCCCCAGCACCGCCCCCGCCCCCATCCCCAGCAACCTCGCCATCGGCACCCGAAGCCCCACCTCCCTCGCCGAGCACTTCAACGGCGACCTCGCCGAACTCCTCATCTACGACCACGCCCTCTCCCCCAGCGAGCTCGCCGACGTAAGCTCCTACCTCGCCACCAAATACGCCATCACCCTCATTGCCCCTCCCGCTATCTCCCCCGCCAGCGGCGACTACCCCAGCGCGGTGACAGCCACTATCAGCTGCCCCGGCGCAGTGATCCGCTACACTCTCGACGGCTCCGAACCCACCGCCGCTTCCCCCACCTACACCGCCCCGCTCACGATCTCCCAATCCCGCGTCCTCAGAGCCCGCTCCTTCCTCCCCAACACCCCACCCAGCCCCGTAGTGAGCGCCACCTACTACATCAACGACCCCAATCATGAGCAGCTCTACGGCTCAATCAATACCGACACAAGAGTAGGCACCGGCCGAGTCACTCCCCAGCAGCCCCTTGTCGAGATCGACTTTGACCCCAACACCGCATTTGCCCCCTCCGACCCCGAGGACCCTCCCCAAATCATCATCCTGCGCCCGCCCAATGCTGTCGAGGTGCCATAGTCAATTGATCTTTTAGAAATTGCATCATTTTCAATCGATTTAAATCTTTGTATATGAACTTTAATGCTCGAGTCTTGAAGCTGAAGTCCGCCCTATTTTGGGTGCTCACCATAGCATTATTAGGGTTAGCCTGTGTTGCAAAGGCGGATGACGTGACCTTGCGTTGGAGTCAATTCAATGGAGTGGGCCCTGTAAATACGGGCGCTTATAATAATTGGTATCCGGTAAGCATCGATAAGGTTTCATTTGTGCTTATTGTCAGGAACTCGAAGAAAATGCTTCCCGGTCACTATACTGTCTATCGGAAAAAGCCTGATAACACTATTGAAATGCTGTGGTCATTTGACGTGATGGGAGACGGTCAGATGTTTGCCTCTCCAGGGGGTAGCTTGGGCTATACGCACTCCGTAGAATTATTGGTTCGATACGCAAACCAAACCAATGGATCAGAGCCTATCGATCTTTACGTTGAGCGTACACCTGCCGATATTAACGACGCACCGGTAAAGTACGAACGCCACTGGAATGTAAAATATGAATGGCGAGGAGATCACAACGAATTCTGGACATCATTTTGGATGTCAAGCTTCTATATTCATATAGCAGAAACAAAAGCATTTTTTATCATCGGTGGTGATGACTATTATCAGCCCGATGAGGGAGGTACTCCTATACCTCAGGGTGGAAGCGATCCCGAGCCCGGAGGCTCGGCTCCCCCGCCACAACCGATATTTGACGATTGTTCAGGAGGGGGAGTGGGAATGGCTACGTATACACTAGACATCGCCCGCGCCGGCTTTCAGGTTACTGATACCCCTCTTACCTATGCGGTGCCCCGCGGCCCGTCCGTGGCATTTACCTTAAACTACAGGCTTTTCGATGAAAGCCAGGAAAGCTCCTTGTCTTTCACGAATCTGGGCAAGCACTGGAGCAATTCATTCATATCCTATATCAAGGGCGGTCCACCGGCGGCTTCCGAAAACGCATGGCACTACCTCGCAGGTGGTGGGCAGGAGGAATTTGTGGGCCTGGATAAAACTCATCCAGGCCCTGGTTCCGGAGGCTTCTTTGAACGTGGTCCTTACAGCAAATCGCAGCTAGAATGGGTAAACGACGGCGCGAACAGCCACTACGTTCTGAGAACAGTCGGCGGCAGCGTCATGCGCTTCGCTTCGCCGGACAAGCCTGGAGATCCTGAATGCCGCTACTTCTTAACCGAAGCAGCGGACCCGTT
Source organism: Verrucomicrobia bacterium LW23 (assembly GCA_003054695.1). Taxonomy (GTDB): domain Bacteria; phylum Verrucomicrobiota; class Verrucomicrobiia; order Methylacidiphilales; family UBA1321; genus LW23. Next base: position 10,609 of record QAZA01000042.1, on the reverse strand, counting down.
TGGAAACAAGCTTTCCTATACGTACGAAACGCTTCCCAGCAATGGCGGATTCAGGCTAACTGGCGTAGCTGACGCAGCAGGTCAAATAACGACTCTGGCGTACGAGAATTCCTCCTTCCCGTTGCAGATTACCAAAGTAACCGATCCTTTCGGACGCTTTGCATCAATAACCTACGATGGCCAAGGTCGCCTGGTTTCCGTGATAGATCCAATAGGTATTGTCTCGAGCTTTGCCTACGATGAACAGCATGCCTATCTCAATCGCCTGGTGACTCCTTACGGCACAACCAGCTTTGAAGTGCAGAGCACGCCGGGCCATCAAATCCTGGAAGTCACCAATACCAAGGGAATTAAGGAACGAGTTGAGTTCTTGCTCAAGAATCCGCACTTTCCCTCTGCAGAGCCTGTTGGCGATGTTCCCGCTGTCGCCCAGACCCACAACACTGGTCTTGATACATATAATGCCTACTATTGGACCCGCGAAGCGATGATGCACGCCGCGGCGGAGAATATCCAGCCGGGAACGCCTGCGTTCTATCAGAAGGCTATCGCGAGTCACCTACTTATGGGTTCGGGCGGTGTTACACGTGTAGTCGGCAGCTTCAAAAAGCCACTGGAGAGCCGAGTGTGGTATCTCTTTGCCGATCAGGCTGAGCCCAACCGATTGCCCTCGGGAGTAAAGGCACCATCAACAGCGGCAAGGAAGCTTCCAAATGGCCAGGATCAAGTTTCAACATCTTCATTCAATGACCTTGGAAAAACCGTACAAAGCTCCGATCCTCTGGGACGGACAACCGTATATACATACCATAGCAATGGCCGAGATCTCTTGACCATTCAGCGGCTCAATGGCTCTAATCTAGAAACACTAGTCTCGTTCTCAAATTATGTTAATAACATTCCCACGGTAATTACCGACGCCGCGAGTCAGTCCACGACATTAACACTCAATAGCTATGGCCAGATGTTAACATCTAGGAATGCAAAAAGCGAGGTTTCCACATGCTCGTATAACAGTAGTGGACAGATGATAACATCAACGCGACCAGGTGGATTTGGTATCACGGTATCATATTATCCAAATGGCAATATTCAAACAATAACCGATACAGAGGGATATGCGACTACATATGAATATGATACTTTAAATCGTAAAACTAAAACTATCTTTCCTGACTCAACCTTTGCGGAAGCGACCTACAAATATCTTGACGTCGAATGGATAAGAGATCGCTTAGGGCGTTCAACCCATCTATTCTATGATACTGAGCGGAAACTCATCGCGATCGAAGATCCTGCTGGGCAGGCCATCAAGTACGGCTATTGCGCATGCGGAGTCCTCCTTAGCCTGACAGATGCCAAAGGGCAGGTAACGAAATGGGAGTACGACGTACAAAGTCGCACCATCAAACAAATTTATCCTGACAATTCGTTTGAGACTACAACCTATGATTCAGTGGGGCGTCTCGCAACGACGATCGATGTCATGGGACAGGTCGCTACGCATAGCTACAATAACGATAATTCCGTTGCAGGCAGGGCCTGGAGTAATCTTGCGCCAGGCACTGCTGCCACCCCGCCCGTCAATTACACGTACGATGCTATTTATAGTCGTCTTGCAACAATGACGGATCATACAGGAACAACTTCATATACATATAATCCGTACAATGGTCTGCTCGGCGCGGGCCGCATGGCATCCGTATCCGGTCCCGTTGGTACTGGCACTTATACTATGACAGCACAGTACGACGAATTGGGGCGTACTGTGTCAACCACGTTGGATGGCGTTACGTCATCTGTTACCTATGACACGATGAGCCGTGTCGCCACGGAAAACAACGCCCTCGGCACGTTTACCTACAGCTATATCGGCAATACCAGCCGTATCGCCACGGTTGCGTACCCCAATGGAATGACGCTGGCCTACGACTACGAGAACAATGTCGAGGACATGCGCCTCAAACAGATTAAGTACACTTCGTCCACTAGCACCATACTGGCCCAGTTTGACTATACCTATAACGCCCAGGGCATGATCAAAACCTGGAGGCAGCAGCTGGGCAGCCACTCCGCCTATACATGGCATCCTGCCTACGACGCTGCCGACCAGCTTGTTGCCGTTGATCAGGTAGACGCCACTACCAAGGCCCTTCAGAAACGCTGGGACTATGGCTACGATCCCGCCGGCAACCGCCTCACTCACACGTTCACTGATGCCGTCGCCAATACCGTTTCACCTTCGGCCGCCACTTTCAATAACCTCAACCAGATTTTGACTCTGACCCCCGGCGTCGGCAAAATCACCATTGACGGCGTCACCAATAAAACCGCCACCGTCACCATAAACGGCCAGCCTGCCCAGATTGACCCCGCGTCCTCCGGAAAACGCTTTGCCGCCACCATCCCTGCTCCGGCTACCCCTGCTACCAATGCAACGCTTAACGTTACCGCAACGGATTCTACAAGCCAAGCCACTACTAAATCCTATACTATTCCCTTTATTGACTCCGGTACCCCCAAGGCTTTCGCCTATGACGCGAAAGGAAATACGCTATTCGACGGGAAGCAGAGCTATACTTGGGATGCACTCGGGCAGTTGGTAGCCATTGATTATACTACAGGACCCCATTCTGGAATGAGAACAGAGTTTGTATATAATGGTCACCAGGAGAGAGTGGCAATCATTGAAAAAGATAATTTAGGCGCAATCACAAGCACTAAACGGTATATCTGGTTTAGATCTGCGCGCCCTATTAAAGAACGAAATAATGATGCAAACACTGCTACATCATACTTTCAACAAGGAGAATTCATAGTAAACAGCATTTCTGAAGAGAGTAAAGTATACTACCTGCATGATCACCTTGATTCAGTTCGAACTTTAGTTGACATCAATGGTGACGTTCGAGCAAACTATGCTTACTCACCTTTCGGGGAGAGAGAGCAAATTTCCGGAGATGTGGAGACAAGTATGGCCTACACCGGGCATGAGCTTCATTCTCGAAGCGGGCTGATTCTTACTAAATATCGATTCTTAGACAACAGCATATCGAGATGGATCTCCTCCGATCCGATTGGATTGTCTGGAGGATTGAACCTTTATAGTTATGTTGCAAACAACCCTCTCTCATTGTATGACCCATTAGGCTTGCAGGCCCACGGAGCCACCCCTCCACCCAACATTCCTGGTGGCCCATGGACTTGGACGCCGAACAATCCGAACGCTCCTATGCCTGGTAACTCTCGTGGGGGAGACTATACTTCTCCAAGCGGGGCGAGAGCAAGTTGGGATGATAAGGACAGCCATTGGGATGTTGATCCTGGGAAGAAGGGGTCGGAACGTCAACGTTATGATCGATGGGGAAACCCTATTGATAAAGACCAAGCACATGACTATAGACAGAAAAAGAAAAAACCGAAACAGAAACCCATCACTAATTGGAAAGCAATTAAGAATTGCGGAAAAATTATTATAATAATAATTGCATTTATACTTGGAAACACATGAAATTTATAACCAAAACTGAAGCAATTACCTTATGCCATAATTGGGAGATCCCTGAGCAAAGCATTGGGGATGCATGCTTAAAAAGGCATCCCAAACGCAAAAGATATAGCTTTGATCAAAGTACAAGGGAAATAGCATTCCTCGCCAGAGATGCGTTTCAGCACTTTGCCAAAAGTGAACAGATAGTGCTCTGGGTTGTAGAATGGGGCATTTGGCCATCAGAAGAAGATTGGAATGTAGTGAATTTTTTAAGAAGCAATGTTGGTGAGGAGAAAAGAGCTCTATCTGAAGCCCCTGCACTTGTATTCGGCCGCGATGAACTTCAATTCCTTCCACCTTTAATAAGACTTTGCGTTAACTTTGGATGGGGTATAGCTATTTACTGTGATTCAAAAGAATGGATTGGTGTTAGTCACGATGGATGGTACGTTACATGGAATAATAAATCGTTATGATCCGATAGAACCTATCCTGAATAGAAAGGACAAATTAGTGAACTCGACAGGCCAACGTCCTATGCAAAAACCTTCTTCCAGTGTAACTTGTTGATAATGAGCTTCTAAGAAGGAGCCAAAATCTCGCGCAATCGTTCCATTTTTAAGCCGCTTCGCGCCAATAATGTCGCAAGAGTCCGCCTAATGTGGAGGTGCATTGGATCTCTTCTGGCCGGGGTGGCAACGCCTGCATTGGAAACGGAATAATATTTCCGATCGTCCGGTTCGCGATGCCCTGGTGCGGCCGAACAGAATTGTAATACTCGCCAAATTCTCGGAGCAAAAATTCCAGGTCGTCCTATGCAAAAAATAATAACCCTTGGAAGTCGTTGATGTTGAGCGCCTAGCAAAACGCCGAAAACCTCCGGAATCGTTCCACTTTTATGCCGCTTTTCGCGAATAATGGCGCAGCAAACCACCCAATTTGGCGGTGCATTGAACCTCTTCTGGCCGGGGTGGCACTGCCTGAGTTGGAAACGGAATGATGGTGCTGATGGTCCGGTTTGCAATCCCCTGGTGCGGCCGGACGGTGTTATAATACGACGCGAATTCCCGCAGCAAAAACTCCAGGTGCCGCTGACCAAACACTACGAAATGTCTCAAGCACTCATTTTTGATGGTCTGGACGAACCGCTCCGCGAAGGCGTTGAGGTTGGGAGACTCCCTCGGAAGCTTTTTGACCTTGATACCCTCGCTCTTGAAAACCTCGTCAAACGCCTGGGTGAATTTGGTATCGCCATCCCGCAGGAGATGAGAGACTTTTTCACCGCGATCCTGCAAATCCATCACGAGGTTTCGTGCTTGTTGCTCGACCCACGGGCCGGTCGGATTGCAGGTCGTTCCCGAGATGTGGACTCGCCTGGAACCTACGTGGATGAAGAACAGCACGTAGAAAGTGACCTTACCGCTTGCGGTCCAGATGTCTTTGGTGAAGAAATCGCAGGACCACAAAGTCTCCATGTGGAGTCGGATGAAGCGGTCCCAGTCCCCCTTCGTTCTCCAGGGCGAGGGATGGAAGCCATTGACAATCAACACCTTCTTGATTGTATTGTTGGCGACCTGGATCCCGAGCTTCTTAAGCTCGCCGCCGATCCTCGCATATCCCCAGGCGTTCTCTTTTGCCATGCGCAAGATCAGAGCGGTGACATCCGGAGAAATGGTGGGGCGGCCTGGTTTGCGGGGCATTGCTTTGACATTCGTTCCATCTCGTTCTTTCCGAATCCATTGCAGGAACGTTTTATAATGCACAATCCCCAGGATTTCTTGGATCGAACTGCCCAGCGGCGCCCCGAGGCGGACCAGAACGGAGCGTTCAGCCGGTGTGGTCTGAATGATTTTCGGCAACCGGGAGCGCAGGATCTCATTCTCAGCTTTCAAGTAGGCGATCTGGCGAAGGAGAGCAGAATGTGTGACATAAACTAAAAAGGCAAGGATTGGATTGTGGGCGAAAAACGACATAAACTGGACTGATCAGAATGGCCAAAACTGGCGGATATTGGTAGGATTTAAATGCTCCGACTGGGTTGCTTCAAAATGCGGCTTTCAGAGGAGCGCGACAGAGGAATGGAATATTTGCATAGCGCTTTTCTATTAGGTCTGCCCGGGCGAGTAAAACCTGGCCTCCAGGCAGCTGAAAAATAGATGCGAATCTGATCGACTTCGGCACTCTCTCTCCATAAATAGATGAAAAATCGCGGATGCCGAAGGGCCCGAAGAATCCACAAATCCTGGCGACCAACTTCCATCCCATCTTCCCTCTAAAAACGGGAATGCTTCATCGAGGCGCTCACTATACATCTCCTAAGTAAACTCGGTTAGTTTTCAGGTGTGTCTGGGGTCTACTAATCTTACGGATTTCGAACTTTTTCTGTTTCTCTTTCTCCGATAAGCACTTCCGTCTGTTATAGAGGACTAACAAACTCTATTTTAATTTATTTTCTAGGTGTGCATGGGGAGACCCGCCGCGAAGACGTGCTCGCCGACCTGGCCGACTACGCTCGAGCCGGCCTTCCCGTGACGTACGAGGAAATCAATAAGCACAATGGAAGGCTGGAGCGAGCGATTCGGAAATATTTCGGAACCTTTGCGAAGCTCTATAACTATCTCAAGCGCAAGCCCCTCGACCTGACTCCGTCAACGTAAGGTTGCGGGTCTGGCAAACGGCTTCGTCCAGAGGAGAAGATCGCGGCGGCGAAACAGAACCCATCTCGAAGGAGAGTAATCCACGGCGACTTGAGGCCGGGACCGCTGCGGGTAGTGGAGGCGATAGTCGGTGAGGAGCGAGACATCGAAGATGGTGACGAGCAACCGAAGTTCGTTTCAATCTGTGCTGCTGCTTTGGCTGAGAGGAAATAGATAGAATGGGCGTTTAGGAGACAATTTATCGAATGTTCGTGAATCGAGAGTACTTTCTGCGCCACAACGGCTAAGCGGATATTTCACGGTTTATTGCGATGTTTAGCTTGAATGAGAGGCAATATGTAATCAAGTAATGCATGTAATAAAATGCAGCCAATTGAAATAAAAAGTTTGATCCCCTCCCTTAATCCTGTAGCACGTTATGGAAGCATTGGCATAGAGGCGTGCACCGTTGCGGCGCATGGGATATCAATGCTACCAGCAAGGCTTCGACAAAGCTCCAGGAATTATGGGATATCAAACTTTGGCCACGGGATGCGCGGAAAAGCGCAAACAGAAAAAGAGCTCGCAGGCGCAGTTGCGCCACGTGTTTTTGCTCGCGGCGCTGAGCGTGGCTTCCGTACTGGGAATGGCCTTTGCGGGTAGCTTCGAAGGCGACGCGATCGATGACGGTTTTAAGACTAGCTATGGCCTGTCCACCAACCCCGTTTCCATCGACAATTTAACTGGCTGGTGGCAGCTGAATGCCAGCAATGGTGCAAGTGCTTCGGACCGGAGCGCAAACGGCCTGCCGCTTTCCGTGGCAACGGTGGATGGTTCTCCGGTAATGCCGGGCGCGGTGGCGGAAGGCGGGGCGGTGTGGCGGCCAGCATTATATGATAACGGATTTGCGCTGGGTACACATTTTTTGGCAGGGCAGGTAACTGGCGCTGGGGCAGCGGCTTATGCGCTGGGCGGCGACTTTACGTTTAGCGTATGGGTAAAGCCGGATGCCGCGGGCACGGCGGGAACGCCGAGCGCCGCCACGGACAAGGTGATTTTACGCTGGGTGGACAGCGCCGGGCATGGTGTGCAGCTGGAAGTCGTTGACGGAGCCAGACTTCGCGCGCGGTTTTCGACAGCGGCGGGGGCGGATCAAATTGTGCAGGGTGCAGATGGGCTGGAGCGGCTGACTGAGAATGAGTGGCACCAAGTTTCGCTGGTGTACGAGGCGGCGACGGGCCGGGCCACGCTTTATCTGAACAGGCTGAAGCTGGCGTCATCCCTAGTGAATGGCAGCCTGGGGAGCGGCGTTGCGGAGTTCAGGATCGGCGGCAAGGGCTGGAGTCTGGAGTCTTTCCACGGGCAAGCGGACGAGGCGCGACTCTACAGAAAAGCGCTGAACGCTACGGAAGTGGCCCAGTTGCCGATAACGCTTTCCGATCTGGAAGGCGATGGTTTGTCCACCTGGCAGGAGTACCTTAGCCACACCGAGCCAACGAAGCGTGATAGCGATGGCAATGGGCTGCCGGATGGCGCCAGCCTGGCGATGGGGCTGAATCCCACAAACGCTGCGAGTGCTTCCACCCTAACAAGTTATGGGGTGACTCAGCTGGAACTTTACCGCCTTGGGCTGGATGCCGCGAATGCACAAAAAGGTGGCGCCATAGCGCCGGCGCATCTGATAGGATACTGGCCGTTTGAGCTTAACGCGACGAACGCGGTTGCTGCACTGGGCAATCCCAACTTTGTGTTTGAGCATAGCGCGAGCGCGCTTCCGGGGCGCCTGCGGGCGAATGCGACGGAGCGAGCGGCAGCGTTCGGACCGGGCAAGGTGGGTAACGCTTTGGTGCTGAGCGGAAACGGCGTATTTGTGGAGGTAGCACCGGTGACGGCTTCGGCGTTTGCTTCCGGCGCACCTGCTCCGGCAACCCCGACGCCATTGCTCTCCGGAGACTTTACCGTGGGCGCGTGGGTGAAGACGAGCGAGGCGAACGGGACGCTGTTCTCTTTTGTTGACTCGAACGGGAAGGGCTGGGAGCTGGGGCTCTCCAACGGCATTGTAAAGGCCCGTGTAAGCACCGATGTGCTGGCGGATCAGGCGGTACAAAATCTTTCCGGCAACGCCCGTGCGCTTGCAGACGGACAGTGGCATCACATTGCGATGACGTATGTTGCGTCGAGCCGCACGATCTATCTTTTTGCGGACGCCTCGCTGGAATCACTGCGGTCTATCGTGGGCACCGTGGGCGCGGGGCAGGAGTTGCGGATCGGCTCCAGTGCACTCGCCAGCGGCGGTCCGGCCTGGAAAGGCTCAATTGATGAGGTTCGAATGTGGGACGTGGTGCTTTCGCCTGGGGAGATCGGAACGCTGTACGCCCCACAGGTGGCGGGTAGCGGAAGTGGAACGGGCACGGGTACAACGACTTCCAGCGGAACGACGGCGACGACGGGAACTTCCGGAACGTCCGCATCGGATTCGACCACCGCGGGCACTCAAACGACAACAACCACAACAACTTCCACCCCGACGGAGGCGCCGGTGGGCGACCGGCTGGCGGCGATCGTCAAACACAGGCCGCAGATCAATGGGAAGCTCGACGGGTCGGTTCAACAGCTTCTGGCGGAGGATGTTACGCTCAACATCGGGGCCATCATCACCGGTGATTTGCTCATCCCCGGCGTGCCGCAAATCACGCAAAATGGATCGCCTGGCCAGATCACCTTTGGCGGGGTGAAGACGGGGACGGGCACGGCGACACCGACGAACCACCGGCTCACACTCAACAGCAATTCAACATTACGTTACCTGGCCACGCGCACCGACGCGGTAACGCTGCCGGTGGCCGAGGCGCCGGCGAACCCGACGGGCAACCGCTCGGTGAACCTCAACGGGCCGAACGATCCGGTCGGCGACTGGGCTACCGTGCGCGAGATCAACTGCAACGGCAACACGGGGACATTGACTGTCCCCGCCGGCAGTTACGGCAATATTAACGCGGGCGGCAACTGGGTTCTCAAGCTGGGCGTGGCGGATGCGCCGGCCGGTTCGGCCCCGGCCCTGTATGAGTTCCAGGGGCTCAATCTCAACAGCCAGGCCCAGCTGGAGATCGTGGGGCCGGTGGAAATCCGGCTCAAATACAGCTTCAATAACAACGGCATTCTGGGCAACGCGGAGCATCCGGACTGGCTGGTGCTCAAGATCAACAACGGTGGAGTTAACCTCAACAGCGGCAGCAAGATATACGGGCAGGTGATCGCGCCGAGCGGCACAGTCAACATCAATGACAACACATTGTTGACCGGCACCGTCCGCGCCGATCAGCTCACCATCAACAGCGGCGGCGAACTCCGCTACACCAGCACAAGCGCCCCGCCCGTTCCGCTGGTACTCACCGTCTCCCTTACCGCCCCCGAGCCCAACGCCCTGCTGCAAGCCCCTGCCCTGGTGCAACTTGCGGCGGACGCCACCGCCACCGGCCCCGCCGGCGCCGCCGTCACCAAAGTCGATTTCTACGCCACCCCGCTCACCGGCAACGGCCCGGGCACTCCCGTTCACCTCGGCGAAGATACCTCAGCGCCATACACTTACGCATGGAGCAACGTGGGTGCAGGCGCCTACTCCCTCACCGCCGTCGCCACCGCCAACAACGCGGCGCAGGCGACGTCCGTGCCGGTCTACATCACCGTCAACGGGCAACCGAGCGTTGAAGTGACAACCTCTTCGGAGACGGGTGTCATCACGGCGGGCGGTTCGCTGCGCATTACGGCCAGCCCTGCCGATACCGACGGCATCATCACGAAGGTGGAATTTTTTGTCGACGGCGTGAAAGTGGGCGAATCCACCGGAGCGCCGTGGACATTTGACTGGACGGGGACGGAGCCTGGGCAACATGTTCTTACCGTGCGGGTTACGGATGATCGCGGAGCGGTCACCACCTCCTCGGAAACGCTGGTGACGGTAAATGCTCCACCCACCGTTGCCCTGACGGCTCCGACCGCGAATGCCACCATCCAACTTCCTGCCAGCGTGGCACTTACCGCGAGCGCCTCGGACAGCGACGGCACCATCGCCAAGGTAGAATTTTTTGCGCTGAACACCGGTGTCTCCAGCTCCTCTCCCGTAAAACTTGGCGAAGCGACGGACGCCCCGTACAGCCACACGTGGGCCCAGCCCGAAGCAGGAAGCTACGCGCTCACCGCAATGGCTACGGATAACCATGGCGCCACCGCGACATCCGAAGCTGTGCCGTTTACTGTGCAGGAGCCTGCGGTGGAATGGTTTACGCTGAAGGAAGAGCAGGATTTTGCGAAGAAGAAGGAGTACAGCCTAACCATCCCCGCCCCCGTGCAGGGATCCCCCGCCAAGACGACCATCTCCTTCCGCTACAAGGAGTTAGCTTTCGACGACACGACGCAGACCTCCCCGCTCGCCGCCACCCGCATCCGCGACGGCTTCGAACTCGCCCTGCTCGGCGCCGACGGC
>QAZA01000041.1 GCA_003054695.1 Verrucomicrobia bacterium LW23 | reverse complement strand
GAGCACCTCTACAAAGAACGCCATCTCATCGAGCGTATCTTCCTCTACCTCAAAAATTTCCGCAGGGTCGCCACCCGCTACGACAAGCTCGCCTCCTCCTTCCTCTCCTTCGTCCTCATCGCAGCTTCCATGCTCTGGCTCAAGTGAATGTCGACAACCTCTAATATTGCGAATTTCGAACTTTTTCTGTTTCTCTCTCTCCGATAAGTACTTCCGTTTGTTATAGAGGACTAACAAACTTTATTTTAATTTATTTTCTAGGTGTGCATGGGGAGGGTTTCAGCGCCGAAACTGTCCCGCTCGAGTATATAATGTGTTGGAGGAATGCTGGTAAACACAGGCGGCCTGTTCGCCACGCCATTCCGTATATCCTGTACCGTTGCGATAAACGTGTAACGAGTCACGCCGCCCTGTCCATCACTCACCCGCGCGGGCCCGATATGTGGTAGGCAGTGCAGTCATATATAGTTGCATGCAGCATTAAAAAGTGTTTGCATTGCGCCAGGAGTTGAGCTAAACGTGATCCATTGCAGAACAATTATCCGACAACTTTTCTATGCTATCTATAATTTTTGCCATGATTTTGCTCATGTTTCAAACATGTGTTAACATGATAGGGATATCTTTTGTGAGTACTTACTCATCCGTTGCGCGCAATTTTTCAGGCATCATAATTATTAGTTGCGATGGTGTTGATTCAGGTGATCAGGACGCTTACGAGTAGATGTTAGATTGTGGTATTACGCTACTTTGCGTGCACCGATTGGTCGCCAACTTCTGACAAACCTAATAATGTTGGATGATACCTTCATTATAATTGAAAAGGCATGTAGCCATGCGCTACCGCTTGTTGCTGACATTGGTTGTGCTCGTTGTTAGTATGGGGGGGATCGCGCCTGCTAGCCCCGTCAGCCTCGATACGCCCAACAACTCTCTTGGCGCGGCGGATCCATACGGCCGCCTTCGGTTGTGGCGGGAGATTGCGGAGGTGGATTTTGGGAAAGACCTGCGCATTCCGCTTCGCCTCGAGTTCTCCAGCGCCTTCCAGAGTGAGTCCCAATACGCCGGCCGCAACTGGCATATTCCATTGTTCGAGGCCAGAGCCTTCCTCAAGCGGGAGAAGATGCTACAGGCCACGCTGGTGTGTGGCAAAACCATGTTCCTGGCGCGCAGCCGCCCGCAGCCCGGCACATACATCAGCCTGAACAAGGAGTGGACCGGCGCCGTAAACGGGGACACGATTACGATCTCCCGCGAGGATGGGTGGGAGGTGCAGTACAAAAACGGGCTTATCTCTCAGCTCAGAACGGATACGGGCCGCATCATAACGTGGAATCGAAGCGGGGCGCAACTGGCGGATATTCGCGAGGCAGGCAACGTCGTGTTGCGTTTGCAGCCTCCCAACAACGGCAGCCGCGAATGTGTGATTAACGATAAAGTGTTTGTGATGGGCTACGAGAAGCGGCCCCTTGTCGAGAGTATTAACGGAAAGAACCTCATTTCAGGGTTCGAGGCCGCGCTCTCCTCGCTCACCTGGCCGGATGGCGGCAAAGAGCTCTACAGCTTTGAGGTGCAGACAACGCCACCCCTCACGCTCACGCCGGCCATTAAGATTACTGATAAAAACGGGGCCACCGAGCAGTACACGTGGAATGCCGCAACACAATCGATCATTTCGGATGGAAAGTGGACCTACGACATCGGCGCGGTTACGGCGGAGTTTGGCCTCCCCCGCGTCACCCGTAAAAATGCTGCGGGCGCTACCGAGTTTATCAGCGTTAACAATACCAAGGGTACCGTGGAGCTGAGTACGCTGGATACCGGCCATACCATTACATCCTCTTTTACCTCGCCCGGCCCTCTTTATGGTAAAATGCGCAAACAGGAGTACCTAATGAAGGATGGTACGAGAGTGCAGAGACTGGGCATTGTTTATGATGAACTGGGCCGTAAGCTCAGGGAAACAGATGCTGAAGGATTCACGTTTGTTTATGAGAGAGATAAAGAAGGAAAAATTCTCTCAAGGCGAATGCTGCCTACCACCAATGAAAAGGTACTCAAGGCATTTGAAGCAAAGGAACGGGAACTGACGCAGGCCGTTACGGCCGCCAAGACTGATTACGGCAGGCAGGCGGCAGTCAAGGCGCTCTGCTTCTTTTACATTATGAAGATGCGGCTGCCCGATAAGACTCTGAGCCTGGTATCCCAGATCAAGAACAAGAGTCTGCTCTTTGATATCAAGCTTTTCGCCGTCAATCATGATCACAACCTCAGTTATATAGCAAAGGTGGAAGGCTACAAGAAACTGCTTGGGGAGTTTCCCGAACACAAGGACAAGCTGCAGTGGTTAATCACACAATCTCAACAGATGATCGAGGCAGGGCTATGAAACACAAAATCTCCTACTTGCTGATGTTGCTTTTCGCCGGCTTCTGCGCCATGACTTCCGCAGAGGCTGGAAAGCTGTCGCTGACTACGAACCCCGCCCACTTTACGGTGGATGGTCAACGCTATGTCATTGTGAGTCTCGACGACAGCGTCAGCTTCAGCGCCGCCCCCGAGCATCAGCTCGACAGCCTGAGCTGGAGCTTTACCAACGGCGAGCCCGGTTCGGGAACGGGTAACGGCCCTCACGTTGTACAGTACACGGTGCCGCCTCTGGACGGCTCTGACCAACTCGAGAACGTGACGTTCACCTCGCACCGGCAGAATAGCACCGGCAACCCCTGCGTTACCACGGACAAGATCACGTGCAAAGTCGCTGTCGCGTCCATCCGCCGGGCGGTGTCCCACCCCGAGGACGAAGAGAATTTCGAGCCGGTTACGGAAACCAACAGGAAGGTTTACCCCGGGCAGAAGATGATTCTGGAATGCAATGTGCCGTTCTTTACAGTGCAAGAGTACAAGTGGGAGATTCCCGGTACTATATTCAAACACTGGACTGCCGGCCAGACGAGCGCATCCCTCACCCAGGTACCCCCGGCCGAGCTCACCGAAAAGGTTGTCCGCTTCTACTGGGCAAGTACCGGCATGGAGACTGAGGTCATCTGCAAAGTCAAGATCAACAACGCCTGGCACAATATTAAGGTAAAACTGGATATCGAGAGACCCATCACTGAATTTACCAAGAAGGTGGGCGAGGCACGCATGAAAGGGTCGTCCATCGGTTTCTATGATATTGAAGCAGACAATACGTCGATCGAGGGAATGGACATCCATGGTAAGGTACAAATGCCTGATGGCGAGGACTTTGGAGAATGGAACTGGGTTCAGCTCGTAACAACCAGCCGGCAGTACGACTACTTCCCCGTACCGCCAGCCACCGTAGGCAAGCAAACAAAGGCCGTAAAGACAGGGTTGACAGGCCTCGACGGTACTTACCCCTTCGAACCAAGCCCTTACGCGAGCTATCCTGGAGGCGCCGGCTCCTGGTTAACCTCCACTACGATGAGAAGGATTCTTGACTCGCCAAAGAACGGCTTTAATCCTCCACAGAATTCCCCATTTGGAACCGCATATTCCAGAGTGGCCATTACCAACGAGTCCTTTGTCACCTACATGATGTTCTTGCCCCCTGGTCACGACTCACGTTATGTTCCCCTTCTTAAGATGGGGTGGAGTTTCAAGATTGAAGTAGCCAGGCCTTCGGAGACAGATCCATGGGCGGTTGTTGGCATTCCCGAGCAAATGGAATCTCCGGGTGATGGCGACATTGTGGAGACTTCGGAACATCCCGTCTGGGATTTCAACTCGGCACCCTACCTCAACACAGAAGTGGAACGATAATTCCTGCCATGATAAAGCTTTTTCTTTTACTGCTGGCGATGTTCGCGGGTGCGTCTACCGCTGTTTTGCATGCGGGCGAGCCTGTGCTGAGCGCATCCAAGACGGTGGAGGAGCTCCGGCTGGAGATGTCCCTGATTCTGCCCGTGCCGGGTAAAGACAAGGATATGCAGCTTAAGGTGTTGTGTAAGGTAACAAACCTGTCCCCCACCAGGTCTGTCTATTACCGCTGCCCTAACGTTACGGCCGAAGGCTTGACGCTGGGACTGGTTTCCTCCACGGGGGAGGTAATCCCATACACTAAACTCGGTCGGAGTCTCTTCGACTACGAGGCCTCTGCAACCAAGAACGTCACCATCGAGCTGGAGCCCGGCAAGAGCCGGGAACACACCTTTACTCCCACGGACATCTTTGACCTGGGGAAGAAACAGATTCCCGACAAGCTCGTTCTGAGATGGGAGCAGCACCTCGAAACACGCAAGCTGTTGGTCTTGAACCTGAAAGAGCTGGAAGTCGCCCTGAGCATCAAAGACCTGATGCCGAACTGACGTGATGGCGCAAGCAACCGGCGCTGGCGCCACCCTGCCCCTGCTTCCTGAGCAGGAGACGGCAGCGGTGTACTTACGCGGAGATCCAGAAGTGGCTTCTACAGCAACACGGGATCTCTGCATCGCAGTCCAGCATTTTTAGCTTTGTGAAGACGCAGATAAAGCGGCGACCCAGGCCGACAAACGTGTCCAAGGCAGTAGATAAACCACCTCGGTCAGAAGAATCGGCGGCTCGGCATTGTCCACTACAAGACGTTTCTGCAATGGGTTCGGAAAGAACGAGATGGAACAAATATCAAAACTGCCCCTCGTAAGCCCGGACGCCCTTCCATCTGTCCGGACGTTACCGCCCTGATTTTGCGCATGGCAAAGGAAAACGCGTGGGGCTATGCCCGGATCGCAGGCGAACTCAAAAAACTCGGCATCATTGTGGCCAACAACACGATCAAGAAAGTGTTGATTGTCAATGGCTTCCATCCTTCTCCGTGGAGGGTGCGGGGCGACTGGGACAGGTTCATTCGCCTTTATATGGAGACTCTGTGGGCGACCGACTTCTTTTGCAAAGATATCTGGACGGCACGCGGTAAAGTTACTTTCTACGTGCTTTTCTTCATCCATGTCGGGACTAGGCGCGTGCACATTGCAGGAGCCACCTGCAACCCCACCGGGCCGTGGGTTGAGCAACAGGCGCGCAATCTCGTGATGGATTTGCAGGATCGGGGCGAGAAAGTCTCGTATCTCCTGCGAGATGGAGATACCAAATTCACCCAGGCGTTTGACGAGATCTTCAAAGGAGAAGGTATCAAGGTGAAAAAGCTTCCTCGCGAGTCTCCGAACCTGAACGCCTTTGCGGAGCGGTTCGTGCAGACCATCAAGGATGAGTGCTTGCGGCATTTTGTGGGGTTTGGTCAGCGGCACCTGGAGTTTCTTTTGAGGGAGTTTCAGGATTTTTACAACACCGTTCGGCCGCATCAGGGGATCGCGAACCGCACAATTGGAAACATCATTCCGTTTCCGACTCAGACCGCTCCGCCCCGGCTGGAAGACGTCCAATGCGAGGCAAAGCTGGGCGGACTTTTGCGGCATTATTCGCGAAAAGCCGCATAAAAGTGGAACGATATCGGAGGTTTTTAGCGTTTTGTTAGACACTCAACATCAACGAGTTACAACGGAAGAAGGTTTTTGCACAGGACGAACAGCACCAAGATCCACGTTCTGTGCGACGCTCTGGGCAACCCACTGCGCATTCGGCTAACCACGGGCAACTCGAGTGACTATCCCCAGGCCCTGCCCCTTATCCAGGGCCTCGACATCCACACCGTCATCGCCGACCGCGGCTACGACGGCGACGCTGTGCTGCGCGCCATCCCCACCCCCTTCATCCCGCCCCAAAAGAACCGCAAAATCCAACGTTCCTACGATGAGCATCTCTACAAAGAGCACCATCTCATCGAGCGTATCTTCCTCCACCTCAAAAACTTCCGCCGCGTCGCCACACGCTACGACAAGCTCGCCTCTTTCTTCCTCTCCTTCATCCACATCGCCGCTTCTATGCTCTGGCTTAAGTAAATGTCGACAAATGTCGACAGCCTCTAGATGTCGAATTTGAGGGAGGCGTATTTTGGCTTCGAGGCTATATGCGAGCGTGACAGAAGTCGATCTTGAGGCGGTAACCCAGGCGAGAGAGTAGGATGGAGAAATCTTGGACAGGATCAGGGAATTCAAGATACTTCCACGGGCATGCAAGGCTCGGGATGCAGGCTATTGCTGCATCGAGTTTGAGTAACTCCACGTCGATATCGAGGGAAATGTACTTCGGCGATTGCTTGGAGATCCGAAACCTTGTGGCAACGAGAGGAGCGGATGTGTCGGATACAATGTGTCGCCAAACTTTTGAGATAAATTCGGCGCAAGTGTGAATGCCACCTCGGATTCGGGATTCGGGAGCTTCGCCCAGGTATTCAAGTCTTGGCAATGGCATCAGATCAGCGGAGTCGCAGAGTTCGCTGGCAGCGTTCCACAGCTCTTTCAAATTGCAGGAATCAGTTTGTTTCCGGACTGACTTTACGGATTTCTCCTGGCCGATGCTGAGCCGGACGCTGTTGTTGCAAGGGGAGATCGAGACATGGTATTGGACTTTGTTCCGGCTTGTCTTGTAGTCTGCTGCTAGCCGGGATGGTTCTCCCGTGAATCCCTGGAGAGCACGCGACAGGCAATCTTTGGCTACTGATGATCTTAGTGAGTTGTAGGAGCTACCTAGTCGGCTGCCCCGCGTAAAATTGCGTCCGTACTCGGAGCGGCCTGTGATGAGCCCAAAGCGATCGACCTCAAGCCACGCGACAACTTTCTCCGCCTGCTGGACTCGTGGGTGCGGGTGCGCCACATCCGAGGAGAGTGCTTCCGGGGTTAGCAGTGACAATGCCGCGGCGGCTTCGTCGAGATATTCGGGAAACTCGCTTTGCCGGGTGAGGAGTACCCAGCCCAGAAGCTCGCCTTGTTTTCGCCATGGCAGCAGTGCATTCGCACCGTTTTCGCGAAGGTAGTGAGAAAGGGCCAGGTCGCTATGGGATTGCGGCACTTCGAGGTCTTCGGTTGTTACAGGTGAGTGCGTGGCGGAGATGTAGGGGATCATGCGCTCGTGAGTCCTGCCATGCGTCGTGGCATTCGAATGTTTGACGGCGTGATCGGGGACGGAGGTTTCAGTCACCAGATGGCCGAGCTGGAAGTTCGGGCGAGCGGCGACCTTGTTGTCAACGACGATGTGGAGCTCTCTGCTAGTGCTACGTCCAGCTTATACTTCTGCATAACTGGATTGTCAGGGCGAAGGGAATAGGGCATGCTGGGCTTCAGGAGACCGCCAAATCGAGCGTCGCGTTCGAGGTCATCCGGCGTTTTTTTAGGCACCAACATCATCAACGAGTTCCAAAGTGTAATGTTTTTTGTATGGTACGGGCTGCCCCCATCCGCAGCAACAGAATTTCTCTCGATCCTGAGCCCAGCGCCATAGTTCCTATGATGGTTTAACCGTTTTTTATCCAACGTCCCTCGACTACCTTCAGTGGCAAAACTTTTGAGGCAACGGGGGCCGAGCTTCTTGAACTCTAAGTTGCTTGACAATTGGGCGAGGTTGCCCTATCAAGTTATTCACTCATTTCAACCAGAATCTCTCGCTATTTCCTCTCTCGTTTCATGAATGACTCACCGCTAGAATTAATTGAATCTCTTGCTCCTTATTCCAACAAAATTTCCATCGAAACAGTGAAGGATGATGTTTTGTGTTTTCACTCCAACAGGAAATACGATTTGGTTTTGTGTGAAAACCCTAGCTCTAATAGGCTCGAGCCATGGACCTCTATGGATTACTCGCTCTGGGTTCAATGCCTCGAAGCTTGCTTCGACTTTGAGGCCGTGGAAAATAAGGG
>QAZA01000040.1 GCA_003054695.1 Verrucomicrobia bacterium LW23 | reverse complement strand
CGCAGATGCCAGAACCAAACTCAAATCCATCTATCCTCAATTATAAGATGGACGTAGCACTAGTTCCATCCTTTCCCAGTGATCCCAAGCGAACGCCAATCCTGAGGCTCCTGAATAAATTTGACTTGAAAGTACCCACAATCTTTTATCACTTCTCATTACTATTTTAATTTCCGAAATAAAATCTTTGATATCTTTGGGAATCCAGGGGTACCTCTCTTGGATGTTGCTGTCCAAAGCGACATTTTCAATTGACTTCTCAACAGACCATCCTCTTTTGTCAAATTCTTGCAAAATTGCATTGAGTTCGTGATTCATGGTCCTATCTGTGTCTTAATTTTGTAACGCATGCCCACTTCACGGGGCTTCAGAACCGAATCAAGAGATATCACCGATATTAGCATTGAGAAATTTATTGTGTGGATCATTTAACTCATCATTACTTACGAATGTTACAGTAATACCTATACGCTTCCTATTTTCGGAAAGGATTTCTTTCACTTCATATTCGCCATCCCCAAATCCTGTAGAGGTAAGCATCATGGTATTAGTTTCAGTTAAGCGATATGGACCCGTTAAATGTGCAGATTTTAGTTTTTCGAAAAATTTCTTAGTCCCTTCGTGTCTAAACAGCTCTTCCATCTTGTCTCTATCGCAAATACCCGCCTGCGCAAAATCAACAGCTAGGATGCCTTGCGTTTCTCCAATAGAGTAATGCTCGTGATCTACATCGATAACCACTACTTCAGATATGTAAGCAACCTCTCCCATTGTAATTACTTTGACTAATACTACATATTCACCTTCAGGTATCTCCACGACTACAGGATTGTCATAAAAATAGCAGACGTCAGCAATGCTTAATCTGCGTGCAATGTGTATACTTCCCAGATTGCACCAGGATTCGGTGTAACTAAAGCCCATAGCTGTACCGGTTAAAGCTTCTAAAGTATTCTTGCATAGTGACACCATCTTCGTGATGATGACAAGTCAGTTGTTCTCGCGCCTCGGCCATGGTAGCTCCACCCGCTTGAAGAGCCTCAACTGCATTTACTTTTTTCGAACTTAAGCAATGCTGCTTCTCCTCGTTCCTGCCTTTGTGAAGATGTTACAAGCGCTACTTCAGGAGACCAGACATCTAAAAGGATCCTGAAAATCTCCTCAAATGTATTCATAAGTTTATCATCTATTCTATAGGCTTGAGGAAATCGAATGAAAACACTATTAGGAATCTCTGGGTGGAATCTACCACATTCAATTCGAAAATCTACACCTGAGATCAAGTTTCCATTCCAACCGCTTACTGATCATTCCAAAATAGCTTCCCATAGGAAGTTAGAAGATTTATGGTGGTTGGATGTCGAGAACCAGGAAACGTGAAGGGATAAGCGGTCGTCGTTTGCGGCAGGAGAAGCGTCGGCTGGAAGCTGCCGAGTTGTTTGCGCAGGGCAAAAATCAAACGGAGGTGGCGCGGGAGATGGGGGTGAGCCGGCGGGCGGTTCACGACTGGCATAAGGCGTGGAAGGCGGCGGGGGCTGCCGGGCTTGTCAGCCAGAAAAAGCCGGGGCCGGCGCCGAAGTTTACCGACTCGGACGCGGCGTGGCTGGCGGGCGAGCTCCAGCGCGGCCCGCTGGCGCATGGGTACTCCAACGCGTTGTGGACGGTGCCGCGGGTGCGCCGG
>QAZA01000039.1 GCA_003054695.1 Verrucomicrobia bacterium LW23 | reverse complement strand
CCCAGCGCACACTTGACGCTCATACCTAAACCTTATTATAGCTATTTCTGACTCAGGACACTAAGTCCAATTCGCAAAGTTATTTGATCTTTATGCGGAGCTGATTTTGGGCTATGGGTGCGCTGAAACGGAGGGAGTGCAGTAGGATAATGCTCGACAGGAGTTTCAGTGCGGCCATAGCCCAAAAGCGGCCCGCAAAAAGAGCAAATAACTTTGCGAATTGGTCTAAGCAGGAGATAAAAGGGGAAACGTAGGGAAGATTGAACATCGTGGAAGCAACCCTCTTGGCGAAACTTTCCGCCCTTGGCGATCTTATCTGAAGGTCCGTAGATCCAAGGTAGATAGTATCGCCAAGGACGGAAAGTTTCGCCAAGGGGATGCAGCGGAAATGTCGACATCCTCTGAGGGCGCTTATGTTTCCCGGTCCTCCATTTCGGCTGCTTTCCGTGGTTAAAGTCCCCGGCCCTGGGAGGGAGGGGGGCGGTGGCGGGCTGTGCGTTGGTAACAAATACTTGATGCTTGAACCTTTGCGCGAGAAAGGTAAGCTTTCCCCTCATGTCATGCCTCGCCACCCTTCCCTTTTTGATGCCGCGCTTTGTGGTGGCGATGCTTCTGCAGGTGCTGGCGGTGACAGCACCTGCGGCTTCGACCCTGGCATTGGCCCTGGTCGTCGCGCCATCGCGGGCCGCGGCGCAGTCGGAGGAACGCAAGGTGGAAGGGGCGGCTCCAGCGCCAGGCGCTTCGTCGGCAAAGCCCGCCTCGGCGTCACGACCCAAAGTGCGTCCTGCCGGTGCAGGCACGGCGGGGGAGAAGCCGGCAGCGACCGCCCCCGCCGACAGCTCCGCGACCGACAAACTGAGCGACGTGGCGCTGAGCACGACGGCAAAGGATGAAAAATCCACCGCCGCAAGCAAAGGCAATGGCAAGGGCAAAGGCAAGGCCCCTGCCCTCACATCCGGGTCCAAAGCGGCAGACAGCGAGAAATCGACCTCGACCTCGGCAAGAAAGGCGGACAAGCCGGCCGCGTCGTCCCGCGTGCGCGCGCCCAGCGCGGAGGATATCCAGAACGCGCGGGACATCTCCCCGGCGCCGATGCCCGAGCCAGGCGCGCCCGGCGGGCTTCCCCTTACGCCGCGGCAAACGCCCCGCTCCTCGTCGCCGGATGGTGTCCCTGCGTCCCCCGAGCCCGTGCCGTCGTCGGGTGGCTCGCAGCCGATTGTGGAGACAACGCCCGAGCCGATCGCCCCCGGCCCGGAAGGCTCGCCACACTCCAGCGCGGGCTCCGCCGAGCGGAACGACAAGGCCGGGAAGCCGGAGAAAAGCACCCTGGGCAAGTCAACGCCCAAGCCGTCCGCCGGAACCGCGTCCGCTTCCCCCGCCTCGCCATCCACCTCCGCAGCCAAAAAGCGAGACTCCGCGAAGGAGAGCAGCGCCTCAACCCAGGAGCGCACGGCTGCAGCCGCGGAGGTGCCGCACGATAACATCCCTGTTGCGCCACCTGTTGCAGATACAACGACTTCGCCTGGCGGCGCGGAAGCACCCGGCAGCAGCGCGGAGGCGGGCGAATCCGGCGAGAAGAGCGAGCAGGGCACGGCCTCGCGCAGTGGCGTGGGACGCACGGCCACCTCCACCAACAGCAAGGGCACGGCGCGCACCATCCCGGTGCCTGCGGGCAAGGGCTCCACGCCGGCCAAAAAGGGCAACGCACCGTCGCTCAGCGTGGCGGAGTCGGTGGAGAATCCGCAACTGGGCAGGCTGCACCAGCGGCTGGCGTGCATTACCGTGTACTGGCCGGGCGACCCCAGCGGCGGCTACTACACGTCCAAAAATCTTGCCTCCACGGGGGTTACGCTCAAGCGCGGGCACATTTCCATCGATCCCAAAATCATCCGGTACGGCACGCGCGTGCGCCTGGAAGGCATGGGCGAGTTCATCGCGGTGGATACCGGCGGCGATGTTGTCAACCGGCGCGCCGCCCGCAGGGCCGGCAAGACGGCGGAGGAAAAAGCAGCCATTGTTGTGGATATCTACTTCCCCACCAAGGCGGAGGGGCTGGCGTTTAAGGCGCGGCACAAGCGGTTTATCATGGCCACCTGGTACGAGAACGATCGGGTGGTGCTGAGCCGTCGCAAATAGGCGGGGCATGCGGGGGGCGAAGGCGGAATGGAGGAAGCGCAAGAAGGGTGTGATAAGTCCGTGCATTCTGGCAGGCGATTTGCTAGAGACAACGATGCTCCGGGCGACAGGCGGGTTTTTCATTTTTTCTGATTTTTTCGAAAAATGATGAAATCCGGTTTGACACCGCCCTTCCCCCCGGTAGCTTTATATCTGTGAGCCTGCTCGAAAAAGTCCAAAAACTGACTGCGGAGAACCTGCACAGGATCTTTCCCACCCTGCCCCAGAAACTGGACCTGCGCCGACATTTTAAACTCATTGCCCCCGGCATGGCTCAGGTGGAGGAACGCATCCGCGAGCAGGTCGCAGAGTTCGACCCCGCCATGCACGGCTACGTGGCCCACGCCGTGGAGAGCCAGGGCAAACGCATCCGCCCCGCGCTGACGCTGCTGACCGCCCACGCCACCGGCGGCATCTCGTCCGGCCACGTCGATCTCGCCGTCGTTATCGAGCTCATCCACCTGGCCACGCTTGTCCACGACGACATTATGGACAACGCCACCAAGCGCCGCGGCGCCGCCACCAGCAACGCGCGCTGGGGCGCCGACACGGCCGTACTGCTGGGCGACAGCCTCTTCGCGCAGGCTCTGATGCTGTGCACGCGCTTCGACACGATGGAGATCAGCCGCCGCGTGGCCGCCGCCACCAAGGAGGTATGCTGCGGGGAGATCCTGCAAACGCAGCGCCGGTTTGACCTGCAGATGAAGCTGCCGGAGTACCTGCGCATCATCCAGATGAAGACGGCGCCGTTCTTTTACGTGGCCACCGAGCTGGCCGCGTATCTCAACGGCCTGCCGCCCGAGCAAGTGGCCCGCTGTCGCCATTACGGCGATTGCCTGGGCATTGCGTACCAGATTTACGATGACTGCCTGGATCTCGTGGGCACCGAGGACGCCGCCGGCAAAACGGTGGGCACCGACCTGGAGCGCGGCAAACTCACCCTGCCCATTCTGCATCTCCTTCACCATGCGGCAGATACAGAGCGAGCCGCCATCTCCGAGACCATCGTGCACGGCACCGAGGACGACCGCGTGGGCCTGCTGGCCCTGGCCGTGGAACGCGGCGGCCTGCGTGAAAGTGTCGCCCACATCCGCCGCTACCTGGCCGAAGCCCAGGCCGCCCTGGATTTTCTGCCGCAAACCGACCACCGCCGCGCGTTGGAAGCCATCGCCGGCGCCCTGGCCGAGCACGTCGGCAGGCTGGACAGGTAGTAGCAAGACGGGGAGCAACTCATCAGGGACTAACCAATGCCGCCTGAACCGCATGGTGATCCGGCGAGGCATGCTTAGAGCGTTTTCCAGATAGCTTGTCGCGAATTTTCCAAGCTCCGAGAACTGCGGAGCCGTTCTCGAACAAGCGCGACGCTGTACACCATTGCTGAGGCGCTGCGGGCGCCTTGGGAAAGGCACGGCGCTGCCGTTTTCGGAGCTCCATGCTGGGCGTGCGGGGGTGTGTGGCCGGTATGGAAAACGCCGCCGCTCTGCGGGGGGGGGCGGAGGGGCGGCGTGATGTGGTTGGCGGGCGGGGGAGGCTGGAGAGAGAGAGAGAGGGCTTACCAGTTGTTCCAGTTGCTCCAGTTACTCCAGTTGCGCCAGTTATTCCAGTTGTTCCAGTTACGCCAGCCGCCGTTGCCCCAGCGCCAGTTGGCCCAGTTGCGCCAGTAGATCTGGGCGCCTTCCACGGATTGCTGGTCCTCGGGTGTGGCCACCATGAGGTGTTTGCGGGCGTTGGCCACGCGTTCCTCAAAGGTCAGGGGGGCGGTGCTGGTGGGGAGGGTGTCGGCGCCGGCCAGGGGGGTGACGGGGGGGAGATTGGTTTTGTCGTTAACGGCCGCCTCGCTCCGCGTGGCGCCGGTGCCCAGCAGCAAACCGCCGGTGACGGTCAGCAGGATGGCCAGCGCCTGCCGCATGGTGCGTGCCGGCCTGGGAGTTTGTTGAGGTGAATCGCTCATGATAGGAGAGTAACGTTTAAGGTGCTAAAGTTTGGAGTCTATCGCAAGGCGTTGCGCTTGGCGTGTGGCGTTGCGGGGTGCCGTGTCGGCTGCCGGGGCTGGCTGGCTCATGGCTGCGTTTATGGCGCACTCATCGTGCTCTTATCGTGATAGTTGGACTCTTGGCGCCATCATGGCGCGCTTACAGGTCCTTGCCGGCGTTAATCAGGCCTTTAATCTCCGCTTCCTCCGCCTTGCGCAGCAGGGAGTTGTCTCCGATAAACACTTCGGCGTGGCCGGAGTCCCGCTTGCCGCTGTAGCGGGCGTTGGAGACTTTGCCTTCCCAGAAGTAGTCTTCCACATCCTTGTCGGGCTTGATGTAGTTGCCAAACGCGATGGTGGCGTAGTCCAGCAGCTTGATGCTGTCCGGCGTGTTGTTGGTAAAGAGCGAGACGCCGTAGAACTTGCCTTCCAGGAAGTAGTAGACGATGCCCTCCAGCTTGATGGGGCCGACCACAAGGGTGTCGTCCTTTTTGCTGTAGGTTTTGATGATGCCGCGGTCGTCGACGACGGTGAGGTCTTTGACATCGCCGATGGCGGTGCCGAATTTGAGGCCGCGAAAGCCGCTTAGCGAGTCCAGGCGGTTGACGGAGGCGCTGGGGGGGCCGGGCTGATTGGTGCTCAGGGTCAGCGGCGCCTCGTTGGTGGCGGCAGGCTTTTCCTGGGCGAAAGCGGCGCCGGGCATCAGGCCGGCGGCGGTAATGGCGCAGGCAATGGCCGGCGCAAGGGCGGGGGACAAGGGGAATCGTGTAGTGGAGAGTAGCTTCATGCGGCGTGCTTCCAGAATCGGGTGGTTGACCTTGCCTGCGTACAGGTGTGCAGAGCAATTGCCCGCACGGAGCAGGTTACACGCAGCGAAGCCCTCTCGCCAGTAAAAAACGCCTTGCGAGGCGAGGGCGCTGGGGAGGAGAGTCTGGATTAACCACGAATAGCCGGAACAACGCGGCGGCGACTTATGGTTTAGACAGATAGAACAAGCGATTCGGGCTCATCTTGAAAGCGTATGGCGCGCTTTGGGCTCATTTTGAGAGCGAATTAGTGTTATTTCGCATCCCCGTCCGTGTGTTCCGTGTACTCCGTGGGTAATAACCAGCATGCGGAGGGGATGGTTTACCACGGAGCACACGGAACACACGGATGGGGATGAGGATTCAGACCAATTCGCGAATTGGTCTCAGGGATGCTTTCCAATCTTCCCCTTCCTGCGACTTCGTGTGATTCGTGGTAGGCTCCGCCCCCTACGTGCCGGCTGTGGAGAGCCAGAAGTAGGCGGGGTAGGCGCGGGCCAGGAGGCTGATGCCGTAGAGCATGCCGGCCAGGCCGAGGGCTACCCAGGGCCAGGAGCGGCCGCTGCGGCGCAGGTCGATAAACTGCACCACCAGGTAGAGGGCCAGCAGGGAACCCGAGAACTTGCGCGTGTCGTGCAGGTACCAGGGCTCGTCGCCCGGCGGTACGGTGGTGTCGATGGGAAAGATCGCCTCCAGCCACGGGCCCAGGATGGACGGGGAAAAGGCCAGCAGCGCCACGCATGCCACCACCAACAGCTGGCTGTGCAGAAAGCGGCGCACGTCCTTCTCGTTGCCGGGATCGCGCGTGGACTGGTAGACGAGCGCCCCGCCCACCAGCAGGTAGCCCAGATACTTCAGCTGCACCTGCACGCCCGGCGTCAGCCAGTACGTCAGCCACGCCTCTGGAAAAAACCCCAGCAACAGCGCCGCCACCAAAAAGGAGACGCCGTACGCCAATGCCGTCCATGCATCCGATTCCTCACGGCGGGCCAGCGCGTCGGCCATCTGCAAAAAGGCAAATATCAGCAGCATGGTGGCGCCGGTGCGCGTGGCCAGATCGTACCCGGCCAGCAGCCCAAACAGCAGCGCGGCCAGGCCGGATACCGCCGCAATCACGCGCCAGCGCCCCGATTTGGCGCGTACCAGCGGGGCTACGCGCGGGGAGCTGAGCTGCAGCACGGGGATGATCCAGCCCAGCATCGCCCCCATATAGGCCGCGGGCAGAAACACCAGGTTCGTTGTCTCCAGCACAAACAGCAGCGGCAGCAGTAAAAAGCAGCCCAGCCCGGCGGTGAGAATCTTGGTGATCAGTACCCCCAGCGCCATAGTGCTCGCGCCGCCGTCATCCACGGTTACGGTGACGGGAGTGGCGCCTCCCAGCGCGGTCTCCACAAGCACAGGGCGGCGAATCCACCCGCCCAGCGGGGCCAGCGCTCGGCACATAGCGCGCACGCGGTTGGAGGCGAAAAACGCCACAATGGCCGCCACCGCGCACATGCTGCCCAGCATGGCGCTTTGATGCACCGCGGCCGCCGCCCCCCAGATGGCCCCCAGCCACCCGCTGGTAAAGGCCACACGGTCGATATCGTGCTGCTGAAAGTAAACGGAGAGCTCTCTCTTGTGCCGCCAGTGCGAGAACATGGCGGTGGGCAGCAGCCCCATGCACCCCGGCAACGCCACAAGCCCCGCCCATTCGTGCGGCCAGTTGGCAGCGTACATCATCAGCGTCAGGCAGGTGCCATACAGCACCGCCTCGTATACCGGCACAGGCACCAGCAGCAGCAGCGCCACCAGGTATACGCCGGCCAGCCAGAAGATGGCCACCACCAGCAGGGCGGAGGCGGCTATCCACACCAGGTTGGAGAAGGTGAAAAAGGCAAACACTGTGGACCAAAAGCCCATCTCCTCCACCGTGGCCGGGCCGTACTCCGGCGGAAGCTCCGGGGGCAGGGAAGGCGCCGGGGCGGCTGCGGGATTGGTCGCCGCCGGCAGGGGCGGTTGCGGTTGCGAGTCCTGTGGCGAAGGGGGGACGCTCTGCGTTTGGGGAGCGTTGGTGGCGCGGCGGTGCTCATCCGCAACCGCCCCGGGCGGAATCTCCGCGGCGCCGGGCTGGCGCTCCGGCAACGCGCCGCTTTGCACGCCGGCCGCCTTGCGCCGATAGTACGCGCGCTGCTCGTTGGCGATTTCCGACCCCATCACGCCCCGCTTCTCCAGGTCGTCGATAATGGCGATCTCTTCCTCAAGCGTCGGAGCGGGCGCTGCGGACGTTGGAGGATTGATGTGCGAGGGCGCGGCAGGCAACGGCTGCGGCTGCTGTTGCGGCTCGGGTCGGTCGGTGTGCTGGTTCTGCTGCGCCTGCTGGGCCATAGCCCCGGGCCCGCACAGCGCGGCGACAATGAGCAGGGCAAGCACGCCAATCCCCCCCGCGAACACGGCGCGTCGATCCACAGGGAGAGGAAATATCACATGCATGATGGCATAGCGTGCGCCCGTCCGGACGAAACCCGCGCGCGAGGGGGCGACCCGGGGCTGTATGCAACTACATCAAATGCGCCCGTACGTCCAACCCATATCGGCGCGAATCTCGGCGTGGAGCGGTTAAGTTACAGGTGTACGCTGTGCGAAATGCCCTCAAGCGCCAAAGGGGGGAATTCATCCATTCCATCTCCTTAAATGACCTCTCGATAGTGGCTACGTGGAGGAATCGGTTGCAGCGTTGATCGCAGCACTACCCGCCCTCGCTCTCGCGCCTTAGCAGCTCGCGTTTGCGGGCAACGCCCCAGCGGTAGCCGGAGATGCCCCCATCGCTGCGCACCACGCGGTGGCAGGGGATGGCTACGGCGATCTTGTTGGCGCCGCATGCCTGGGCCACGGCGCGCGTGGCGGTGGGCATGCCGATATCCGCCGCAATGCGCGCGTAGGTGGAGGTGGTGCCGGGCTCGATTTCCGTCAGCGCCTTCCACACGCGTTGCTGAAATGCCGTGCCGCGGATATCCAGCGGCAACGCGTTTGCCGCCGCGGCGCCGGCGCCCGTCCCCGCGCCGCGGGGGTGCTCCACCAGGGCCACCACGCGGCGCACCACGTCGGCGTAGCGGGCATCGCCGGGCGAGACGGCAGCGCGGGGGAAGCGGCGGCGCAGGTCGGCTTCCATCGCCGCGGGGTCGTCGCCGATAAACACGGCGCACACGCCATGCTCTGTGCTGGCGGCCAGCACCTTGCCCAGCGCGCTGGTGCCGATCGCAAAGCGGATCGCCTCGCCATCGCCGCCCCGCTTTGCCGCGCCGGGCGCCATGCCCAGCATGGCCCACGCCTTGCCGTTGCCGTACAGCCGGCCGGGGGAGCTGAAGCCGGCGTTGTACATGGCCTCGGTGACAGTGGTGGGGGTGGCGGCGGCGGTGCGGGATTTGCCGAGCGAGGCCGCGCCCCGGGCCAGGCCCTCGCGCATGCGCCGGGCTCGCACCGCCTCGGCGTAGCCACGCGGCGTCAGCCCCGTTGCGGTGAGGAAGACGCGGCGAAAGTGCGACGGGCTTATGCCCACGGCTCTCGCCAGCTCCGGCAGCACGGGCGCGGCTTCGGATGCACCCACGGCGCTCTCCAGCAAACGGCACGCTTTTGCCACGGCGGCCGCGTGCTCGCCGGCCATGGCGACTCCCGCACCACCACCTCCGCCTGCGCCCGCGTCCGGCGTCCCGGCCGGGAACTCCACCTCCGGCGCGCACCGCTTGCATGGCCGAAATCCCGCGGCGCTGGCCTCGGCCGCCGAGCCGAAAAACGCCACGTTCTCCCGCCGCGGCAGGCGCGAGGCGCAGCCCGGGCGGCAGAAAATGCCGGTCGTCCGCACCGCATAGAAAAAGCGCGTGGCGCCGGCGTCGTCAGTGCCGGGCGCGACAGGGACCTGGCGCATGGCCAGCACGGTTTGCCAGCGATCGACGGGCGCCAGGGCGGGGCGAGGAGGTGCTATGGATTTCATGAAAAAGCGCTTACGAGGGGTGAATTCCCCTCCGCCTTAGCGGCTTTGTTCCCCTTAGCGTGAGTAGACTCCCCTCCGGTTCGGAGGAAGATATTACCACGCTAAGGGGGACGAAGCCGTTAAGGCGGAGGCAGAGGGAGCGGGGAATGCCCCAGCGGGCGAGTAGAATCGCAGCAGTCCGCTCCATCCGTTCCCTTCACTCTACCCGATTGCCCGCGAAAAAAACTCCGCTTTTTGCCTTTTCATTCCCGGCGCTTTGCGCATGGGGAGGCGGGCCGATGGGTGTGTTGCGCCGGTTTGTGGAGCCCGCGTCCTTCTTTTCACACTTTTTTGCGAGAGAAGGTGCGATTCGGGCTTGCCACGGGGGGCTGTTTCGCTATTCACATGTTCCCTCAACAAATGTTTCAAAACTGACTTATAAGCATATCAATACGTCTCTTGCGTGAGTTCATCCAAGATTTTGTATTGAAACTTTTCCTTAAGCAAATTAATCTCTTTCGACGTGCGCATGACTATCGAACCACGGGGCTATCGGGAAGTCTTTGGCATTGCCTGGCTTGGATGCGGTCTTTTCACGCTGCTGTGCCTTATCTCCTTCTCGCATACGGATTTACCGCTCTACACCACGCATCCTACCAGCACCAATTTCTTTGGGCCGGTGGGGGCGCACTGGGCGGCGCTTCTCATTTTCTCCCTGGGCATGGGCGCGTACGTCTTCCCCGCGCTGGCGTTTTATCTGGGCCTTAGCCTCATCTTTCGCGAGTCGCCGGTCTGGCGCTGGAAGCTGATCTCCGGGCTGCTGCTGTTGGTCAGTATCGCGGGCATATTGCACCTGCAGCCCTATCTGGGGCAGGACTGGGCGGCCACGGTCAACACCATCAGCCCGGGCGGTTTCCTCGGCGATACGGTGAACTCCTACGTGCTGACCCTGCTGTTTGGCCGCATGGGCGCCGGCGTGGCGCTGGGTGTGCTGTACGCCGCTGCGTTCTCCCTGTTTTTTGACCTGCAGCCCCGCCGCGTGTTCCAGGAGTTTAACCTGGCCATCGCCAACTACTACCGCCGCAAGGCCGAGGAGCGCCTGCGCAAAGCCTCGCCCAAGGACCTGCTCGAGATGAAACAGAAGGAAATTGCCGAGCAAATGCGCCGCCTGGAGAAGCAACTAGGCTCCAGCGACGCCGGCGGCCCTCTGGCCCGCCGCAAGATGGCCGAGGCCGCCAGGTCGTCCGCGCCGATTCTCCTCGGCGCCCCGGGCTCCGATGCAGATGGCGACGGCGATAGTTTTGATGGTGGCGCTGACGCGCGTGGAAAAGGCAAAAGCGGCGGCGGCGACACCCGCAAGGGTCGTCGCGACCCCAAGCCCGCTCCCGTGCCCGAGCTGGCCGGCGTCGGCGTGGGCGCCGGAGCTAACTCCTTTGGCAGCAATGGCTTTGATACCGCGCCCGGCACCGACGCCTGGTTTGGCAACACCGCCACCGCCCGCGAAGCCCGCCGCCGCCCCGCCGCCTCCCGCCCCACCAGCCTGGCGGACGAGAGCAGCGCCGATGACTCCGCGCTGAACCGCGACGCCTCCGCATTTGGCTCTGGCTCCGGAGCCTCCTCGTACTTTGCTCCCCAGCCCGCACCCGCGCCGAAAAAGGCCGGCAACGCGCCCGCCGCCGCGGATGTCGCCGCAAAGCCCGCCGCCCCGGCTTCAGCGCCCGAGCAATCCGGCCCGCGCCTGGGCAAAGTGCGCAGCATCGCCAATGCCACCACCGCAGTCTCCGT
Source organism: Verrucomicrobia bacterium LW23 (assembly GCA_003054695.1). Taxonomy (GTDB): domain Bacteria; phylum Verrucomicrobiota; class Verrucomicrobiia; order Methylacidiphilales; family UBA1321; genus LW23. The sequence continues at coordinate 459,238 of QAZA01000039.1, read as the reverse complement.
GCCTGCTCCCGCCGAGGCGCCCGCGCCGTTGCCCCGTGTGATTGACGGTGCCGCAATGCGCCCTCCGTCGGCCCCTGCCGCTTCTGCTTCCGCTGCCCCGGCCCCCGCCTCGGACGCCGCGTGGCCCACCGATTCCTTCTTTGCCGACGCGGACATGCCGTTCGCCTCCGGCACCGGCTTTGCCGCGCCGTGGAAGGGCGAGTCCAAACCCGCCGCACCCGCACCGTCCGCCGACGAGCCGATGTTCTCCATCCCCGACAACGACGAGCGCTACATGCCAAAGGCCGCCCAGGCGGAACCGGCGGGCGCCGGCGCGAGCACGACCGGTTTCGGCTTTGCCCCGGCGGCCCGTGAGGAGGAGCGCGCGCACAACTCCGCGCTTCATTCCGCGCACAACGCGCCTCTCAGCGCGCAGGAGGTTTCGCCCGACAACGGCTTCTTTTTTGGCGATGATAGGGAAGAGGACGACCGGCCTCACTACACGCCCGGCACGGCGGCCTCGCAACGCGCGGAAGTCCGCGGCCACGACGGCCACGCCGGCTATTTCTTCCCCAACGATGAAGGCGAGGAAGAGACGGAGACCGCTGAGGATAACAGCAACGCGCACGACGACTCCCGCTACATGCCCCCCGCCTCCGCCTGGCAGGAGGAGAGCGAGGATGCCGAAGCGGGCGGCGACTCCTGCGCCGCAGCCGGCGACGACGAAGATGACTCCTGGGCCGACCAGCCTTCGCAGGCCATCTGGGATGAGTCCGAACTGGACGAAGACGAGCCGCAGCAGATGGAGCAGCCCCGCCATGACGATCGCCGCGCCCCCGGCTTTGCGCCACCCGCCCCCGCCTCGTTTGGCTTTGCCTCGCCGTCCGCGTCCGAGCCTGCCACCGCCGCGCGCCCCTTTGGCGCGGCCGCAACGCCGCGCCCCGCTGCGGATAGCCACTCCGCCGCGCAACTGCCCGAGCGTCCGGTGCGCCGCCTTGGCACCATAGGCGTGCAAACGCCGCGCCCCTTTGGCGGCCCCGGCGCAACCCCCTCCGCTCCCGCCCCGGCCCGGGGTGAGGCGACGCACGCGCCAGAAACACGCGCGCCCGAGTCCGACCCGTCCTCCTTCGACCACGCGCGCCCCACAACTCCCCTGCCGGCCCTCTTCCGCGGCATGGAGCAGCGCCCCGCCGCGCCCATCCGCAACACCGCCGCCTTCTCGCCCAGCCCGGTGGAGCCCGCTGCCAGGCACGCCGCCGATTACGCCTCCGAAACAGCGTCTGTGGAAGACGACTCCGCCGCCGCTGCCGACGAGTCCGGCGCCACCGAGTTCGACGAGCCGGCCGGGCGTGTTTCCGACAGCGCCACGCCTGCCTTCGAGCAGCGGCAACCGCCGCAGCAGCAGCCGCGCCCCCTCGCCGCCGCGCAGATCTTCGGCCCCGCCGGCCGCCCGCCCGTGCCTACTCAGCAGCAGGCTCCCCAACCCGCTTCGTTCGCGCCAGCGCCAGCGCCTGCTCCGACTCACGCCCCAGCCGCGCCGGTTCGGCCGGCTCCGCTGCCGCAGTCGCCGGAGGTAACGGCGCGCCGCGAGCGCGAGCAGAGCGCGCGCAGCCTGCCGGCCGCTGTTCCTTCCGTGCGCCTGCCCGGCACCTCCCCTCTCCAGCCGGTGCAGCGCCGCACGTTCGATCCCTTTGACGTGGTGCCCGAGTTTGAGCAGCCGCCCAAGCCGGCCTTTGTCGCCGCGCAATCCGCCGTGGCGATGCCCCCCGCTTCCCCACACGCGCAGCACTCCGCGGCCCCGACCCGCCCCGGCCAGCCTGTGGCGCAGCCCGAGGCCCACGCGCCAGCCGCCGCCCAGGGAGGCACCAGCCGCCGCATGCTCGCCACCGCGCACTCCGGCGACAGCGCCGAGACGCTGACCTTTGGCGACTACGCGATCCCGCCCATGGACAAGCTGACGAAGCTGGACCCCAGCAAAGTCACCCTCGTCAACGAGACGGAGCTGCAAAACAACGCGCGCCTAATTGTGGATACGCTGCGCCAGTTTGGTGTGCAAACCACGGCCGGCGACATCACCCGCGGCGCGACGATTACCCGCTACGAGCTCTTTCCCGCCCAGGGCGTGCGCGTGGACAAGATTGTGGCGCTCAAGCGCGACATCGCCCGCACCCTTAAGGCGGAGCGCATCCAGATTCTCGCGCCCATCCCCGGCAAAAACACCGTGGGTGTGGAGATTGCGAACAAGAACAAGGTGCCGATCGTTTTGCGCGATCTGTTTGAATCCGACGAGTGGACCCGCAGCGACGCGAAAATCCCCATCGTGCTGGGCAAGGATGTGTACGGCCAGGTGCTGGTGGCCGACCTTGCCGCCATGCCCCACATGCTGGTGGCGGGCACCACGGGATCCGGTAAGTCGGTGTGCATCAACAGCATATTGCTGAGCTTTTTGTACAAGTTCCGTCCGGATGAGCTGCGCCTCATCCTGGTCGACCCCAAGCAGGTGGAGATGGCGGTGTATAACACCATCCCCCACCTCGTTGTGCCGGTCGTTACCGATCCCAAAAAGGTGCTGCTGGCGTTGCGCTGGGTGATTAACGAGATGGAGAAGCGCTACAAGATTCTGGCCAAGTGCGGCGTGCGTAACATCCACGCGTTCAACAACCGGCCTAAGCGCCCGGCCTCCGCCGGCGGTGAGGGCGGCACTGCGTTTGAAGGCAGCACGGCCGTGCAGATGGCCCAGCAACGCCTCTCCTTTACCGCGCCCGGCGACGACGACGATGATGACTCGGGCGGGGACGACGAGGAGATCTTTATCCCCGAGAAGCTCCCCTTTATTGTGGTGGTGATTGACGAGCTGGCCGACCTGATGCTGACGGCGCCGGCCGACGTGGAATCGGCCATCGCCCGCATTACGGCGAAGGCGCGCGCGGCGGGTATCCACCTTATTGTGGCCACGCAAACGCCTCGTAAGGATGTGGTTACGGGTATCATCAAGGCCAACATCCCCTCCCGCGTGGCGTTTCAGGTGGCCAATGCGCTGGACTCGCGCATTATCCTGGACGAAAGCGGCGCGGAGAACCTGGTCGGCAAGGGCGATCTTCTCTACCTGCCGCCCGGCACCAGCAAGCTCACCCGCGGCCAGGGCGCCTTTGTCTCCGACGACGAGGTGAACAATGTGGTGGCCTGGTGCGCCGCGCAGGCCCCCAACTGCTTTGAGGACGACATCCACAACAAGCTCAGCAACAAGGGCGCCGAGCACGAGGACTTTAGCGAGGAAGACATCGAGCTGATCCACAAGTGCTGGGAGGTGATCCGCCAGGAAAAGCGCGCCAGCACCAGCATGCTGCAACGCCGCCTGCGCCTGGGCTACAACAAAGCCGCCTGGGTGGTGGACTTCCTCGAGCGCATCCTCGTCCTCGCCCCCGGCGAAGGCGCAAAGCCCCGCGAGATTCTGGTGGATCTGGACGACTTTGAGCTGCCGATTTAGGGCTTGGGGACCGGGGGCGATGGGGATTGTTTAACCACGAAGCACACGAAATTTCGGAGGGGACGAAAGGGGGAGGCATGTGGTTGTCGACAGCCTTCATGGCATTCTTTATTCTTCCTCGCACCACATTTCTCCTTGTATGCCCGTCGCGTTTGCCGATCCCTCGCCTGTCTATATCCACAGCTCGCAGCAGGCGGAGGCGTTGCGGGTTGCCCGGGTACAGTCGCTTCGCTCGGGGCGGGTGCACCATGCGTTTCATTACAACACGGTGCGGCAGACGGATTTGTGGCTGGATGTGTTTCGGAAGCACTCGCCCGTGGTGGGCAATCCCGAGTTCGGCCGCATTTACCGGGCGAGCTTTGCGCGACTGGCAGGGGAGCTGGCCGCCTCGGTGGGGACGCGGCGCTCCGTGCATGTCATTGGCCTGGGCGCGGGCGATGGCACCAAGGAGGCATGGCTGCTGGAGGCGCTTGCGGCGCAGGGTGTTGCGGCGCGCTTTACAGCTGTGGATGTAAGCGCGGAGCTGGCGCTGACAGCGTGCCGCAAAGCATGCGCGCACTTGCCGGGAGACAGGGCAGCCGTGCTCGGTGCCACTTCGCCATCGCCCTACACAGCTCTGGTGTGCGATTTACTCTCCTGCGCGCCGGCCGATCTCTCCGCCTGGCTTGACGGGGCGGCGACCGGCGCGTCCTCGTCCGAAGGCTCGGCCCCCCTGCGCATATTCACTTTCTTCGGGCTCTTTCCCAACTTTGATCCGCGCGACATCTTTCCCTGGCTGTGCGGGCTGGTGCGCGGCGATGACATTCTGCTGGCCAGCGCGCACCTGGCCCCCACCGCGCCTGGCGACGAAAGCGCCGCAGCCTACGCCGAGGGCTGCCGCGCCGTCCTCCCGCAGTACGACAATGCCGCCACCCGCGCCTGGCTGGGCGCCGTGCTGGCCGACTGGGGCTGGGCGCCGGATCTCTCCCCACTGCATTACGCCACGGAGCCGCTTGGCCCCACGGGCAGGACAGAGCGCGTCCCGTGTACCGTGGGCGCCGTGGAGCATCTCCTCCGCTTCCGCGTCACCGCGCAATGGCAGCGCACTCGCACCATTGGGTGGCAGGGCGAGGACATCGCCGTGCGCGAGGGCGAGCCCCTGCAAGTCTTTTTCAGCCTCCGCTACACGCCCGGGCGCTTTGAGGCGGCGGCGCGAGCCTTCGGCCTGGAGCCGCAGCTGGAGGAGCTGACCTCATGCCGCGAGGAGGGCATCTGGCGGCTGACGGCGCGCTAAAGCACAAACCGGCTGCGTTACCGCCCCACGGCCAGGCGCGCGGCGGTGGCGGTGGGCAGGCCGGCAAGGAGGATCTTGCGCTGGGTGATCTCCACCGGGTACTCGACGCGGCGGTATTCGATGCGGTGCTCTTCGGGCTCGAAGATGACGTAGCTGGCGCGCGGGTCGAAGTCGCGGGGCTGGCCAACGCTGCCGACGTTGATGTTGTAGTGGCGGTTGGCTTCCAGTTCAATCACGCCGCGGGCGGCCAGGCCCTGGGCCAGCTCGTTGTCCTCGTGCCGCCAGATGACGGGGACGTGGGTGTGGCCGTGGAAGCAGTAGGCTTTGCTTTGCCATTCAAAATGGCTGGTGGCCAGCAGCGCGTCCAGGATGTAGATGAACTCGGTGGGATCGTGCAGCGAGGCGTGCACCAGCGTCACGCCCGGGAGCTCCAGCGTGTAGGGCAGGGAGCTGAGCCACGCTTTCTGCTCGTGGCTTAACTGCTTGCGGGCCAGCAACATACCGGCGCGGGCGGGCAGGCTGTAGTTATCCACGGGGCGGTCCAGCGCCGCTTCTTCGTCGTGGTTGCCGCGCAGCACGGGGCAGCCCAGGGCGCGGACGGCCTCCAGGCACTCGGGAGAGTTGGTGCCGTAGCCGACGATATCGCCCATGCAGTAGAGCTTGTCGGGCTTGGTGATTTCCATGTCCCGCATCACAGCTTCCAGCGCCTCGAGATTGCCGTGGATATCGCTAAAAATCGCCCATTTCATTGCGTTGCGGGGAGGGAAGGGAAAGAGGAGGGAAAGTGTGGAGGGGCGGACTGGCGACGGGGCAGTTCCGGCCCGGGTATGGCACTCAATCGCCGCAAAGATGGCATGATGTCTGCAAGATGGCGATAATCAAGTTTAACTTTTTTCGTGATTTACGTGAAATCCGGGAACGGGGGAAGGAGGGGATTGTTTAACCACGAAGCACACGAACCACACGAAATTTAGGAGGGGACGAAAGGGGGAGGGAACCGAGCCAGACTTGATGACATAACCCCCATATCCCTCCTCCGCCCAATTAAATCTCCTCCCTTTTTCGTCCCCTCCGTAAATTTCGTGTACTTCGTGTGTTTCGTGGTTATGCCTTCCCCCATCCCCCCCTGGCTAACCGTTTCCTATCTGTCTTCATTGCGGGACGCGCTGCGTTGGCATACAATCCGCGCAATTCTCCATGAAAAAACTTAAGCTGATTCAGTGCGGCGTGGGCGGGTTTGGGCGCGGGTGGGCGTTGCAGCACACGTCTACGTCGCCGGATTTTGAAGTGGCGGCGATTGTCGATATCTCCCAGGCGGCGCTCGACGACGTGGGCGGCGCCATCGGTGTGGACGCAGCGCGGCACTTTACCTCCCTGGAGGCCGCGCTGGAGGCAGTGGAGGCTGACGCTGTCCTTACTGTAACGCCTCCCGCCGTGCATGTTAAGCATGCGCGCCTGGCCTTTGCGCGGGGGCTGCATTTTATGACGGAGAAGCCCATTGCCGGCACGCTGGCGGACGCCCTGGAGATGCTGGCGCTGTCCCGCTCGGCCGGGCGGCAACTCGTTGTCAGCCAGCAGTATAGATACCGGCCGGCTATGGTGACGCTGCGCAACAGGCTGCGCGCCGGGGCCATAGGCGAGCTGGGGCACGGCCATATCGACTTCTACATACCGGCCGATTTCACCGGCACATTCCGCGAGACGATGGAGTACCCGCTGCTGCTGGACATGGCGGTGCATCACGTCGATCTCATCCGCTCCGTTACCGGGCGCAACATCACGCGCGTCATGGCACAATCCTTCCGCCCTGCGTGGTCGTGGTACAGGCACGATCCGGGGCTGAAAATGCTGCTGGACTTGGAGGGCGGCGTCACCTTCTCCTACAGTGGGGACTGGAGCGCGCGCGGGCGGGTGACGAGCTGGAACGGCAGCTGGCGCCTGCAGGGCCCCGAGGGCTCGCTGCACGCGGAGAACGATGTGGTAAGCCTGGAAACCTGCCAGCGCTGGAGCAAGGAGCCGACCCGCCAGGAGTTTGCCAACGACACGACGGCGAGAGATCCGCAGGGGGAGACGCTGCATCGCTTTGCCGAGGCGATCCGCACCGGGGTGCCGGCGGAGACGAGCGGCGCGGATAACCTGCACAGCCTCAGCACGTTAATTGCGGCGATCGAAAGCATCCGCACCGGCGCGCCGGTGATGGTGGCCGATGTGATTGCTCGCGCGGCCGCCGTACCGGCGGAGGCGGGCGTGGGGTAGCCCGGGGCGGGCAGGTGCGTGTTTTTTGGTAAAAAGTGAATCTTTGTGCTTGTGTATCAGCAGGATGCCTGATAGCACATTTTTGTTTTTACAGACATTTGCATAAATGCTTATTTGACGTCGTTTCTCCCTTTACGTTCGTGAGAAAACGCTTCATTGTCTGGACAACGTAATCGCAGCACAAGTACCTCCGCACACACGCACTATGCGAGTCTTCGAGACACACGCTTTCGCACGCAACGCCTTTCGCGGCGTTAGCAGGGCTATTGCGCCGGCGATAGCGGCGGTATTCGTCGCCGCCCTGCTTATGGCGGTTGGCGTAAGCAACTCGGACGCACAGGTTTACGAGCGCTATAAGCCCAAAACACCGCAACGCCCCGGGGACAGCATGACGCCGCGCCTTCCTCTGGAATCGCTGGACGACAAGCCGGAAAGCAGCGACGAGCCCGACACCGGCCCGCCCATCGCAGGCCTCGTACTGGTCGGCAGCCCCAAGGCCGTAAAAGCCGGCGGCGTGCCCAAAGCGAAGGGCGTGCAGATCTCCGGCCTGGGCTCCATTGACGCGGCGCAGCAGGAGAAGCTGCGCAGGGAGCTGGAGCCTTTTCTCGGCAAACCGTTGAATGTGCCGCGCTTACGTGTGGTTACCAACACGATTATCCGCTTCTTTCGCTCACAAAACCTGCCGGTGACGGATGCGAGTCTGCCGCCGCAGGAGGTCAAGGGCAACGCCGTGCAGATTCTGGTGCTGGAGGGCCGGCTGGGCACCGTCAAGGCCGAGGGCAACAAGTGGTTCAACAGCAAATCGCTGGAGAATCAGGTGCGCCTGCAAAAGGGCAATTACATCCGCGGCGATACGCTGGAGCAGGATCTTAACTGGCTCAACTCCAACCCTTTCCGCGAGGTGGAGCCGACGATTTCGCGCGGCACCGAGTTTGGCGAGACGGACCTGATTCTCAAGACCAAGGACCGCTTTCCCGTGCGCTTTTACGCCGGCTTTGAGGATACCGGCACCGACATGACGGGTGACGAGCGGTACATTACCGGCTTTAACTGGGGCAACGCGTTTTGCCTGGATCACCAGCTGAACTACCAGTTTACCACAAGCGGCGACTTTACCCTGCTCAACGCGCACTCTGCCAGCTACCTGGCGCCGCTGCCCTGGCGGCACAAGGTGTTGCTGTTTGGCACCTATGCGGAGAGCGGGGCTGATCCGGTTGACCCGACACTGGATATCCGCGGCGTAACCTGGCAGGTGGGCGGGCGCTACATCATCCCGCTGCCGGCCGTGCGCAACCTGCAGCACGAGGTTCAGCTTGGCTTCGACTTCAAGCAGACGAACAACGACCTGGATTTTGGCGGCAACGACGTTTTTGACACCACGATTGACGTCACCGAGTTTGTGTTTACTTACAACGGCGTCTACACCGATCCCTGGGGCGCTACGTCCCTCAGCGCCAACGTGTTAGTGAGCCCCGGCAACCTTACGGATAACAGCAACAACGTGCAGTATAACGAGACGCGCGCCGGTGCCGAGGCGGAGTTTGCCTACGCCAAGTTTAACCTGGCGCGCAACCAGCGACTGCCGTGGAACTTCTCCTTCATCGCCAACGCCACCTGGCAGGTGGCCAGCGGCAACCTGGTGCAAATTGAGCAGCTGGGCCTGGGCGGCTACAACACCGTCCGCGGCTACGACGAGCGCGAAGCCAACGGCGACGAAGGCTGGATCCTGAACCTGGAGCTGCGCACGCCCCCCATCAGCCCGCTGCGCCTGGCGGGGGTGACGAGCGTGAAGGATCAGTTGCAGTTCCTGGCCTTTATGGACATGGGCGGCGTCTCCAACGTAGCCCTGCTGCCGGGTGAGGACCCGCACATCGACGAGCGCTCCGCCGGTGTGGGCGTGCGCTACACCATCAACCCGTACCTCAGCTTCCGCTTCGACTACGGCTGGCAGATGATCGACACCCACCTGCAAACCCGCCACCCGGATGGCCGCGGGCATTTCGGGCTGGTGGTAAGCTATTAGAGTTTTGATTTGCCTGGATCAAAACCCGCCCGCTTCACGTCTCGCCTTCAGTAAGGCTCAAGAACGGCGGGCGCCGTTCCGGATCGGTGCCTAAAGTCATACGGCCATATGCGCTACTCTATTTGAAGTATAGTGATGGAAATTGGACCGCAAACTACGGAAGGGATTGTTTGATCCTTAAGGAGCGGGGCGGAAACGGCTTGCAGTGCAGGTGCTTCATCATCGGGGCTATTGCCTCCAAAGCGGAAGGCTTTGATTCCGGTGAATGTTGTCGATGAGTTCAGCCTTACTTCCACTGTTGAGGTTGCTGATGTAGATGCATTCAAAAGCCAAAGCGTTACCCGCTTTTCATCAGAGGAACGGCACGCGTAGGCCACAATAGATTCTTTCTCACCGCGTACCTGTATCATTTCGGGAAGTATAAAGCGCCCCCACAGCTCAATGCCCATACCTACCGGCAACACTCCATTGTCTTTGTCCAACGCATACCATTGGCACTGAGTTGCTTCCGCGTCGTTTATCCACCGGGTAGTCCATAACATGGCCGCCTGCACCTTACCTTCTTTCATCAGACGGCCGAATGTATCAAAAACAACCAAAGCATGGCCCAGGTTGTTTTTGTCCTTCCAGTTATCGGTGTAGTCCTTGGAGTTCGTCTCCGCAACTACTACCTTTAGCCGGGCGCGATCGGCAGGAGGGGCAAAACGCTCGATCGATTCCAGCGCTTCGTGCACCTGCGCTATCGTGTCGCTGCGCAGGTTTTGGGGAAAGTATGTGTAGGATTTCCAATTATAGCAGTTGTAGAGGCTGAGCGAGACAAAATCCAGATGCGGCGCGGCTGCAGGCAAAAACGCCGACCACCACTTTTTGTCGCTACCGCTGGATCCCACCATTATGGAAGGGTCCACGGCCTTCATAGCCTCCGAGAACTCGCGCACGATGCCCGCCATCTCCGTCGGCGTAGCAGTCCCGTTGTGCCAGTTTTCGTTTCCAACCTCCCAGTAGCGGACATTATACTTCCTAACGATATTGGCGTAGCGAACAAGCCCTGCGGCGCTCTTTATCCAGTCCTCCTTCGTAACGCCCGTCCTTTTGAGCGAATCGTAACCCACGACGACATACGGCTCGGCGGCGGTAGATTGCACCACCTTCATGTACGCATCAAAATCCATCCTCGCGCCTGGATAGTCCGCGTACTCTCCAATCGATTGCGCAGAGGGCTTGTCGTAGGGAGGCTGCGCCCAGCTGTAAAAGTCCGACTTTTCGCCGCCGGGATAGCGAAGCCATCTCCCGTTTAACTGCTTGAGTGCATCGACCAGGGGACGAGCTTTCGGGCGATTGGCATCTTCATCCCGAATGTAATTCAGGTTAATTCCAATAAAGCTGTCGGCACCCTTACGAACAACATTGCCTGTATCAACGGTGAGAATCATCGTACCGTGTTGTGAATTCTCCTGCGCGTACACCGTCGCGCAGTGATATAGCAAGAGACTCCAGATGAAGAATAACGTATGAGAGAGTAAGTAATGCATGGAATTGTTGATAAGCCGTATTGTCGCAATAGAGTGAGACCGGGTGAAGTCGTATACAATTCCGTTATCGCCATTGTCAACTTCCAGGCAATCAGCGCAAAAGGCGATGGACTGATCATGTTTACAATCGCACCTGTTCGCGTGGCAATACGATGACGGATTTTCACGCAACGGTCGCAACGGCGGCTACGCAACGGCAGGATGTTTGAGCCGGCCTCACTCGAACTCCCGTGCGTCCTGCGAGAGCCTTGGCTCTCGCAGCGGCGACTGTATACATCCGTAATTAAGCCGCTCCAGGCGATGGGCTTACGCTCAAGCGATCTCTGGAGAGCTTCCTCCAGGCGGCGACGTTCGGACAGGCGCTCGGTTTCGTCTGTCAAAGGGGCACTGCCGTCTGGCGGGCCAGCTCCATTTGCCCGGCCAGGAGGTCGGAAGCCGCGGTGAAATGGTGCCCCCACATCAATGGATCGTTAAGCGGCACCCCCTTTACAGCAGCTGACGCCTGGCCATCGTGGCAAACAGGCCGTCCTGGGCAATGAGTTCGTCGTAGGTGCCGGTTTGGACGATGCGGCCTTTGTCGAGGACGATGATGCGGTCGGCGGCGCGGACGGTGTTGAGGCGGTGGGCGATGACGAGGCGGGTGGCGTCGATTTTGGCGATGCGGTCCATCACGTGCTTTTGCATCGCGTTATCCACGGCGCTGGTGGCGTCGTCCAGCATCAGGATACGTGGTTTGTTGACCAGGGCGCGGGCCAGAAGCAGGCGCTGGCGCTGGCCGCCGGAGATGATGGCGCCGCCTTCCGTCACAAAGGTTTGCAGGCCCATGGGCATGGCGCGCACCTGCTCGTCCAGGCCGGAGACGGCGAGCGCTTCCCATACTTCCAGCGGCGTTACCGGCAGGGCGCAGGCGATGTTGCTCATAATGGTGCCGGTAAAGATGTTGGAGGAATCCAGGACGCTGCCGATCTGCTGGCGTACGGAGGAGGAATCGACGGTTTGGAGGTTTTGCCCGTCGTAGTACACGGCGCCTGTCTCCGGCCGCAGGAAGCCGAGCAGCAGGCTGAAGAGCGTGGACTTGCCGCTGCCGCTGGGGCCGACAAATGCGACGAACTCGCCCGGATGGACGCGGAAGTTGACGCGATCGAGGATAAGCGGCGAGTTGGGGTGGTAGCGAAAGGCAACCTGGTTGAACTCGATGTCGCCCGTAAGGATGCCCGGGTGCGGATTGCTGAGGCCGATTTCCGGGCGCGCCTCCAGAAACGGCGCCAGCCGCCGCAGCTGGGGTCCCGCCTGCGCAAAGCGCAGCATCAGCCGGTTGAAGGAGTTGAACGACTCCTGCACGGCAATCATGGCCAGCACAATGGCGATGAAGTGGCCGATGGACGCAGTGCGCAGGTTGTCGAAGGTGATGAACAGCACGGACAGAGTCAGCGCGGGGACGATCGCCTCGTAGATGGAGATGGTGGAGAGGAATTGCCCTTCCTCGTACTCGGCCAGCTTGGCCACGCGGCATTTCTCCGCCCAGATGGAGAAGGCGCGCCGCTCGGCCGCCGCCGCGCGGAACTTGGGCAGCATGGTCAGCATCTGGAAGAGGAAGAACTGCACTTCGCGCGCCTTTTCGGCGGCGTCGCGGCGGGCCGGCATGGTGTACCACAGGCGCAGCAGCAGCAGCAGTTCCATGCCCATCACCATCAAAATGGCCCATTTGGAGAGGTGATAATCCAGCATCAGCATCAGCGACACGCACGCCACCACGGCGGAGATGTGCAGCGACACAGCGGCGATGGCGGAGTGGAACAGCCCGGTGTACTGACGCATGGTCTGCGCGCGGTTCACCAGATCGTGCACCGGGAACGTCTTCATCACCGACATCGGCAGGTTCAGCAGGCGGTCCATCAGGGCTGTCTGGAACTGATGGAATGAGCGCGTGGAGAAGCGGATGATGGCGTGCGCGCGGGCGATTTGCAGCAGGGCTGTGGCCACCGCCACCGCCAGTATGGCCAGGGAGAAGGAGATGAGCTGGGGCGGCGAGGCCATCTCCACCAGGTTGTTGGTAAAGCGCGCGCTAAAGGCCGGCGCCAGAAGCGAGAGCAGGCCCACCATCAGGCCCAGCACCAGGGCGCGGATCAGATCCAGCCATGAGCCGCGCAGACAGAAAGCGAGCAGCTCGCGCAGCGTCAGCTTTGTCTCCGGAAAGGAACGCGAGAATATGTACGCGTAGTTCTCCATCGTCAGCGCCAGTTCCCGCGTAACGGGCTCTACGGACTGGCCGTCGACGTAATGCACATCATAGCCCCGGTTGCGGGGGATTACGGCGGCCACGCGGCCCGATTTGCGGAAGAACATGACCATGCCGCCGCAATCTTTGGTCCACCACTCGGGCGGCAGGTCCACCCGGCGGTAGCGCACGCGTGTGGCGTGGCAAATCGCGGCCAGCTTTTCCGTCTGCGTCAGCTCGTCGCTCCAGGTAAGGGGCGGGAGGAACGTGATCCCTTCGTGCCGCCCCACGGTGCTCATGGCGGTAAAGACGGGGAAGCGGGTGCTGATCGACTCCTCCGACCCGGCGTGGACGGAGGCGAGGCGGCCCAGCACGAGGGTAAAGGCAAAGGTATCCAGCGCCAGGCTGCGCTCGCGCTGCTTATGCTGCAACGCCTCCTCCTGCGCCAAAAAGTAGTCGATCAGGCCCAGGTAACGGCGGTGAAATTCCTCCAGGCCGTGCCAGTCCGGATCAGTCTCCAGGTAGTCCGGCGTCGCCTTCATCTCCACGTGGCAGCGGGAGGTGGTTTCCATCCACAGGTCCTGGCACAGTGGCACAACCTCGTGCTGGGAGAGCGGCAGGGAGGGCACGCCGGCCAGTGCGGCGCGGCCCTGGGTTATCTGCATCCAGCACACATCCTTTTGAGGGGCGGTGATGTTTTGCCGCGGGCTGAGCACGGCGGACTCCCCGGCGCGTAACTGCCTGTGGATCTTGACCTTGCGCCACGGCGTAATGGCTTCGCACAGCTGGGCAATGTGGCTGTCGATAAGCCAGGCGGCGGCCTCCAGGTACACCGGGTTGTCCCGTGCGTTCTCCCGCATTGCCGCCAGGTCGCGATTCTTCAGCACGGTGCCTTCCTGCGGCACGGCCAGCAGTGCAAGATTGTGGCCGGCGGAGAGGAGGTTAATGCCGATCATGGCGTTGCCAACCTCCGCGCGGAACAAGTGGCGACGCGCGCCGTAGGGTTTGCCGTTGCGTACCTTGACGGCAAACATGTCCACGCTGCCCTGGGTGACGATCCAGGCAACGTCCGGATTATCCAGAAGCACCGGGGCGCGGCTCCCTTCGGAGGGGGCGGCCCTGGGTGTGGGTGTGCGGTTTGCGTCGTCGGCCATGGTCAGGATTCCAGGATCTCCGCGTAAAAGCCCGGCTCGTCCTTCAGCGTATCGTGCACGCCCTGTTGCACCAGCTTGCCTTCCTTCAGCACCAGGATGTTCTCCGCGTCGCGGATAGTGGAGAGGCGGTGGGCGATGATGATGCAGGTGCAGCCGCGCACGCGCAGGCGGTCGTCTATCTCCGTTTCAATCACCGCATCCACGGCACTGGTGGCTTCGTCCAGCACCAGCACGCGCGGGTGGCGCACCAGGGCGCGGGCAATCTCCATGCGTTGGCGCTCGCCGCCGCTAAAGTTCTGGCCATTCTCCACCACGTCGCCGTCATAGCCGCCGGCGCGGACGGAGAGCGCGTCGTGAATCGAGGCGTCTTTGCAAGCGCGCACCATGTCCACGTGCGGCACGGTCGGGTCCCACATCGTCAGGTTCTCGCGAATGGTGCCTGTCATAAACACGGGGGTTTGATCGACCGACGCCACGGCGCCGGAGATGTAGTCGCGCGGGTACGCGGTGCGGGGGAAGCCGTCGATGAGGATCTCGCCCGACCACGGCTCGTAAAGCCCGCTGATAAGCCGCGCGATGGTGGACTTGCCGCAGCCGGAGGGGCCGACAATCGCCATGCGTTGCCCGGGCTCCACCACAAAGGAGAGATCCTGAAGCATGGGCGGCTCCAGCCGCGAGTAACCGAAGGTGACGTTGCGGAACTCCACCCGGCCCTGGATCGAGCGCGGCGGGCTGAGGCGCAGGGCCGGATTTGCCGAGCTGTCGCCGGAGGCCCCGGTGCCGGAGTCCGTCGCCGCTCCGGCGCCACCGCCATGCAACTGCGCCTGGCGCGGCACCACCTGGTTGTCCAGCCGATGGCCCATCACGTCGTTCACGCGCTGCACATCCAGCTTGATGGCCGGGCCCATGGTGGCCGACTCCATCAGCCGGTGCACGGGGCGGATGATCGTGTACATCAGGTAAAGCTGGGCCAGCAGCATGCCCATGGTCAAATGGCCGTCCAGGTAGCGGTAGCCGCCGACAATGAGGATGATGCACTGCGAGAGAAAGCCGGTCAGCTCCGGGATAATCGTCAGCATCTCGTGGTACAGATCCACCCGCTGCTGCAGGTTAACCTCGCGCGCGCGATGCCCGGCGTACAGGTCAAAGAAGAACGACTCCTGCCCGCTGGCCTTGACGGTGCCGATGGACGACAGGCCGTTGGTAAGGGTACCCAGCACGCGCGACTGCGCCTGGTAGAGGCGATGCTCCTCGGGCTCCAGCAGGGACTGGCACCAGTGGATCAGCACGTAGGAGATGCCGATAAACACCACGCCGATCAGTGTGAGAAACACGTCGTAAGCCAGCATCACCATCAGCAAACCCACCACAGCCACCAGATCGCGAATGCGGCCGGCCAGCTTGATGGCCAGCTTGTCGGCAATGGCGTCGTTAAGCAGCACGCGCGAGGTGAGGTCGCCCCGAAAGCGCGCCGCGAAAAAGTCGATAGGCAGCCGCAGCACGTGCCACACAAAGCGCGAGGCGCCCACCAGCGCCAGCTTGTGGCGCAGCGAGTTGACCGCGTACTCGTGCAGCCACATCACCAAGCCGCGAAAAATGCCCCACGCCGCCAGGGCGAATGCGGCCGACCAGATCCAGTCGTAAAAGCCGCTGTCGAGCACGCGATCCACAAAGATGCGCAGGAACGTCGGCACAATTACGGTGGGCAGCAGCAACAGCATGCTCGTCAGCACCAGAAACCATAGCGCCGACTCCGAGCCGCGCAGCATCTCCCAGCACTCCGCCCACATGTTGGGCGGCCGGCCCGATTTCTCGAACTCCGGCCCGGGCTCAAACGTCAGCACAATGCCGGAGAAGCCGTCGGCCAGCTCCTCCGGGGTAAGCACGCGCGGGCCGGAGGCGGGATCGGTCAGCACCATGCGGTTACGGTCCGCGCCCTCCAGCACCATAAAGTGGCGGCTTTGCCAGTAAATGATGGCGGGCAGCCTGGCCTTGTGCAGGTTGGCGGCCTCCAGGCGCTCGCCCTGGGCCACCATGCCAAACATGCGGGCGGCGCGCAAGATGTTGGCGGCCTTGCTGCCATCGCGGGAGACGCCGCACGCGGAGCGCAACTCCTCCAGCGGCAGGTACTTGCCGTAGTAGCCCATGATCATGCCCAGGCACGCCGCGCCGCACTCGGCGGCCTCCATCTGCATAACGGCAGGCACGCGGCGCGGCTTTTGGGGAAAGTTCCCCGGCACCGGCTCGGCCCTGCGCGAAAAGGTGGTGGTCATGAACGCAACGCAGCATAGCCAACGGCACGCGGCAGGCAATGAGGGAATTGCGTGGGCGCTCAGCAAAAATGGGGGGAGGAGCAGGCAGAAGGGAGGGCGCAGGCGGCGGCCCCGCGCGCTTTTGGCTTTTCATCGCGCGGCGAGTAGCCGACGATGAGCGGGACTATGCCTCCGCTGCAAGAATGGCACATCCACGCCCGCGCCCACGCCTGCGCCATCACGCAACGCCCTTTTGTGGAGGGCGAACGCATCGCCTCCGCCCTCTACTGGCGCGCCGGGCAGTACGAGCGCATCGACATGTGCCTGGAAGCCTGGGCGGACTCCGCCAACCGGGTTATTCCCGCGAAGAAGACGGAGGAGCCGGCGCAAACGCATGGGGCGCCGCAGCCCGAGCCAAAGCCTGAACGCGAGGCAGGCACTGCGGACGCGGCGCCGCACCCGGATTCCCCCGCAATGCCGGCTGAATCCTCCGCGGCCGCGGCAGCGGCCCCCGAGGCGCAGGCAACTACCGCCCCCGCTCCCCAGCGCCGCGCGGCAAAGCCCAGGATGCTGCGCCCCGTCAGCCACTGGCAATCCACCTACGAGCGCGCTCCCTCCGCCGGCGACTCCGAACCCCTGCGCAAGGGCGACGCCGAGGCCCTGCTTCGGCGCCTGCTTGAGGAGGAAAACCCCGCCCACGTCAACGTCCGCTACATCCTGGCCCTGATGCTGGAGCGCAAGCGAATCCTCAAACCGCTGGGCACCCGCACGGAGGACGGCCGCACCATCCTCCTCTACCTCCACGCCGCCACCGGCGACAACTTCATCATCGAAGACCCCGCCCTGTCCCTCCACCAGCTCGGCCCCGTGCAGGACGAAGTGGCTGAGATGCTGAAAGCGCCCGCGCCCGATCCCGTACCCCCGGCGGGCTAGCGCGGCTTAAGTACAGGTGTTCAATCCGAAACTCCGACGCCGGGCGGCAGTTTCGGCTTTTCCGTGCTCTTGTCGTCCTGCAGGTCCTTGATGGTCATCAGGCTGATGGGGAGGTAGCCGGGGGGCGGGCGGAAGAGGCTGTCTTTCAGGTCGCGGCGGGTGTGGGTGACGAAGGTGACTTGCTGGCGCTCCTTCTCGCGCATCTTGGGCGGGCCCCAGGTCAGCTCCACGGGGATCTGGCCGCTGCGCTCCAGGGCGTTGTAGATGGACAGCGCGGGCAGGGGGATGAGGGGACGAATGGCGACGATCTCCACAACTTTATGGACAGGAACAGCTTGCGTCATGTCACGCCGCATGGCCGCAAACGAGGCCGCCAGCTCGGGGTAGGCCTGGCCGCTGGCCACCCACGCCGTCACGGAGTCGCCCTCGGTGCTTTCCCCTTTCCACTCCTCGCACTCGTACTTGCCGATCTTGCGCTTTTTGCCGGTGGCCTGCCAGCTCACGTGCACCTCCGGCACGGCGGCCAGCGCCGCGTTGCCCTGCGTGCTGCCGGTGGTGTCCGGCGTGCCTTCGGAGTGCTTGGGCGCCGCGGGGCGCACCGGTTGCGGCTTGCCGTGGTAAGGGCCGCCGCCGCCCGTCTCGTACGCGCCGGGCTCCATTGTCAGCGTGGTGGGCGTGCGCGGGGCCATGGGGGAGCCGGGCTCGACGGAGTAGAGATCGTACTGCGCCATGCGCGATTTACCGGCGCCTGCGCGCGCGGTGATTTTACGGACCTCCTGCGAGGTAAAGGTCCACACACGTGCGTCGCGAATCTCCAGCCCCAGGTAGGTTTGCGTGGCAGGCGTGTAGATGAGCGCAAACTTCATGTCGGGCTGGTCCACCCGCAACGCGTTGGCGCTCAGCGTGATGGAGAGGCGGTGCTTCTCCCCCTGGTGGCGCCACACCAACTCGCTTACCGATCCCGCCACGCGATCCCCGGCCCGCGCGCCGGCGGGCAGCGCCAGGGCAAGCAGCCCCAGCAGCAGCTGGAGAACGAGAGGGGCGGCGCGCATGGTGGCGCCTGTTGCACTCTTACGGAAACACATAGGTTGTGATAAAGCGGCGCTTTTGCTAGGATTGCATGCCATGGCGGTATGGCTTTGCAATCCGCCGCCGCCTGAATATCCCACTTTCTTATACAAAAAGCTATGCCCGAAAATCGAGGCTTTCGCCGCCTGGCGCCTGTGATGGCATTGCTTTGCGTATCAACGCCTTGCGGCCTGACGCAGGAGCCTGCCGCCCCGCCTGAGACCCCAAAGCCGGCCCCCGCGGCCAAGGTGGAGCGCAGCGTCTTTGGCAGCACGGAGCGCGAGCAGGGTGGGCTCATCGGCACGTTCTACGACCTCAAGCAGACGCAAAAGCTGCAGGTTCCCAATATTCACCTGTGTACTGGGAAAAAAACAGCCCCGTTTGCGACGCTGTTACGCGCGCGAACGAGGCTGGCTTTGCGAAACGGAATCCGTGGCGTGCTTCAGGACTTCGGCGGCACTACGGAGGAGTGGTGCTCGATGATCACCCAGCCTTTGGGCGTGCGCTTGTAGGCAAAGGTGTAGCGGGCGGGCAGCTTCACGGTCTTGCCGTTTTCGGTAAAGCTGAAGTAGTAGTAGCCGGTGTCGATGGCCACGTCGCCGTGCATGCGCACCATGTGGCTGGTAAAGACAGCCTTCAGGTTCTCGCGCTTGGTCAGGTCCACAAAGTAGGCGTGGATTTCGCCCGGGGTGTCGAAGCGCGTGGTGGAGAAGGTGGCCCAGAGAACGGCGCCTGGATCGTACAGGGCGGCAATCTTTTTGGGATTGCGCGTGGCGATTGCCTTGGCCCAGTTGTTGCCGGCGGCGATAACGGCCGCTTCGTCGCCAGGGGCGGCGATGACGATGTCCGTGGGGACGCGGAGGGCGGAGGGCACAGCGGCCTCGGAGGCGCCGGCTGTTGTGACGGAGCCCATTCCGGAAAGCGCGAACGTGCCCAGCCCGATGCTCAGAGCGAGGGCTCTGGCCATAGCTGGATACGACTTGAGCGTAAAGTGCATGGCCGAGTGTTGTTGCAGACGGCTCGAAACTCAACGGGAATAAAGCACCATCCAGGGTTTCGAATGGGCTCCGCGCCTGCGCGCCCGCCACTTCCTTTCAGGTGCTTGCGGTTACTCGCCGCGGCGGGGCATGGCCACCTTGCCGCTGCGGCACAGGTCCACAATGCCAAAGAGCGACATCATGTTGATGAACTTGTCGATCTTTTGCTCGTTGCCGGTCACCTCGATGGAGAGGGTGGTGAGCTGCACGTCCACAATCTTGGCGCGGAAGATGTCGCAGATCTGCATCGCCTCGCTGCGGTTGGAGCTGTCGGCCTTTACCTTAATGAGCACAAGCTCGCGATCCACGTACTGACTGTCGCTAAAGTCCTGCACCTCAATCACATCCACAAGCTTGTTGAGCTGGCGGATAACCTGGTCCAGCACCCGGTCGTCGCCCTTGA
This sequence comes from Verrucomicrobia bacterium LW23, assembly GCA_003054695.1. Taxonomy (GTDB): domain Bacteria; phylum Verrucomicrobiota; class Verrucomicrobiia; order Methylacidiphilales; family UBA1321; genus LW23. Next base: position 439,623 of record QAZA01000039.1, on the reverse strand, counting down.
CGACGATCGTCATGCGGGAGATTTTTTCGTCCTGGGTGGGGCCGACGTTGAGGGTATCGATATTATAACCGCGGCCGCTGAACAGGCCGGCGATGCGGGTGAGGGCGCCGAATTTGTTTTCGACAAGGACGGAGATAGTGTGACGCATGGCGATGTACTGAGGAGAAGGGAAATCAGGGAAAGAAAGGAGAAAGTGGTAAGAGGGAAGCGGCGGCGCGGGGCGCACATAAAAAACCCCGAGCGAGCCGTGCTTGGATGCCAGGCGCTCAGGGTGGGAGCCGGCCCCCGAATGGTCCTGCGAAGGAAATCGCGGGAAGCATTGTGCGGGGCGAAACGGGCGAATTGAATCGTTGGTGGCGTCTCTCCCCGCCCCATGGTGCATGGCGGCGGCGGCACTCTCCCAGAGCGCTTAGCGCGCTACGGGTACGAGTACCGGTACTACGGCGACCGTGAAGTCGGGCGAAAGAGATCCAGCCATGTAGGGCTTATAGCGGGGGAAAATGGTGGAGTCAAACACAAAGCTCTGCATGTACGCGGGCTATTTACCAACATTGAATATAGCGATGAAGTTCAGAATCTGAACGATCGATAGATCCAAAAAAGAAGCTATAGCTAAAGATAGGACTTAAGTTCCGAACAGGGCCGAACGATCAGTAAAAAACATGAGGTTGTTTGTGCTTCTTATCCAGCTGACCCAGTTTTTGCTCCTTGCGCCGCCCTTTTTGCTCGCATCCCTGCAAAAAATCGGTATGTTTCGGCGAGTTCCCGCAGGCTCCGAATCGGTCGCTATCTGGACGGCCGGGGAGCTTCGTGACAGTGCTCCCCACGCGGCATTTTTGGCCTATTACCTCATGAGCTCGCATAACCCCATGCGTGTACAGCCGCTCTCTCGCCGGGCGGATCTTGCCCTCACCATCGCCTCGCGCCTGGCCGGCGCCGAGCAGCGGGTGGGTATCGAGCCGCTCGATTTGCTGAAGGCGACGATGGGCATTGGCAGCGGCGTGGCCTGGTATGTGCTAAGCAAACAGGGCGTGCACCTGGAGCAGGGCGAGCTGATCCTGGCGGACCTCAACGCGTCCTCGCAGGATCCCCGCCCCCGCCTGGGCCTCACCCGCCCCGCCACCAAAGCCATCTACCAGGCCGAGCTGGAGACACGCCTGCGCAACCTCACCTATGTAAGCGTGGAATGCCTGCTTTTTGGCGTGCTGAGCGTAGACGACCCCGCGGTAGAGAAATACCTCGCCACCTTCGGCACCAGCGTCCGTGCCGTCCGCGAGCTGCTGGAGCCGGCCCTGCTGGTAAGCTAGGGGGAGGGGGGAACGGAAGGGAAGGTTGATTAACGTGGAAGCACCCCCCTTGGCGAAACTTTCCGTCCTTGGCGATGTGATCTGAAGATTCAAGACAAACAGTATCGCCAGGGGATGCAAAACGGATGATTCCCGCTCTGTATCCGACCTTTGTGCCTTTGTGCCTTTGTGGTAAATATTCCCCGATACCCTGGTTTGTGGCAATTGACGGGTACAGGGGATGATTCACCACAAAGGCACGAAGGCACAAAGGTCGGATACAGAGGAGGATTGTACCCGCGCATTAAGGGTAGAATCAGTCGCCGTCAGAAGTTCCATACCGAAAATCCCCCTTCGCGTTCTTTGCGTCAGAACCATTCCCGGATTTTCGCGCTAAGGACGCTAAGGACGCAAAGAACGCGAAGGGGGAGAGAAGTCAAACCAGGTGACAGCGAAACCATCAACCACCCTTTTCCGCTCCTCCCCCTTTCGTCCCCTCCCCGCACATTCCGTATGCTTCGTGTGCTCCGAGGTTAAACATCCCCCTTTCCCCCTTCCTTGCCCTTCACGCCGCCTATCGTTTCGGCCCTCCTACAAGCCAACGATTGTGCACCAAAAAACGCATGCCTGTTGCATAAAAAACTCGCAATCTCCCTGACGTAAACGCATGCTATCGACCAATGGCCCTGGAGTTATTCGCCAACGCATCGCTGTACACACCCGCGGAGCCCGAGTCGATCGAAACGCTCGACGTCTCCTATAATGTTATTGAAGGCATCGTCCTTCGGATGCTGCACGTCAACAGCACTATGGTGGCGCACGAGATCGCCACCGCCCTCTGCCTCCCCTTCTTTAACGTGGTGGAGCCCGTGCTGAACCAGCTGCGCGAGATGCACCTGCTGGAGATTTTGCGCGGCGACCGCGCGATGTCCTACGTCTACACCATCACCAACGCGGGCCGCGAGCGCGCGCTGCAGTACTTTGAGCAGACGACCTACGTCGGACCCGCGCCCGTGTCGCTGGAGAGCTACGTCAAGGCCATCAAGGCGCAAAGCCTCAAAAACATCACCGTTAACTCCGAGCGCCTGCGCGACGCCTTCGACGGGCTGGTGTTTGAGGAAGCTATCCTCGAGGCCATCGGCCCGGCCGTCAACTCCGGCCGCTCCATCTTCCTCTACGGCCCCCCCGGCAACGGCAAAACCTCCATTTGCGAGCGCATCGTGGCGTCGTTCGGCGGCTCCATCTTCATCCCCAGCATCATCTCCGTCTCCGGCCAGCTCATCCGCATTTTTGATGAGTACAACCACCAGGAAGTAGGCGCCGACGAAGACATCCGCCTCCAGGGCCGCTACGACAAACGCTACAAGCTCATCCGCCGCCCCATCATCATCGTCGGCGGCGAGCTCACCATGGAGTCGCTCGACCTCGTCTGGAACAACGAGTCCCGCTTTTACGAAGCGCCCTTCCAGATGAAAGCCAACGGCGGCGCGTTCATGATCGACGACTTTGGCCGCCAGCGCATCGAGCCCAAAACGCTCCTCAACCGCTGGATCGTGCCGCTGGAAAAGAAGATCGACTTCTTAACGCTGCACACCGGCACCAAGATGGAGGTGCCCTTCGACGAACTGATCGTCTTCTCGACGAACCTGAACCCGAAGGCCCTGGTCGACGACGCGTTCCTGCGACGTATCCGCTACAAGATCCCCATCAACGACCCCAGCCACGAAGCCTTCCGCGCCATCTGGAAGATCGTCAGCGAAGCCAAAGGCGTCCCCTACGCGGACGAGTTGGTGGACTATTTCGTCTACAAATTCATGCGCAGCCAGGGCCGCCCCCTCCGCGGCTGTATCCCCCGCGACATCCTGGACAATATCGTCGACGTCTGCCGCTTCAAACAGATCGACCTCACCATTACGGTGGAGATGCTCGACGACGCGGCGAAGGCGTACTTCGTTAAGTTTGAGGACGACGAAAGCGGCTATAAGCCGAGCTTGTAATCCGCCGAGTATATCAATCGCAAAAAATGCCGGATTGGCCCGGGCGACGACGAGTCGCTCGGGCATTTCTTTTGATGCGATCGGGAAAATGCATGATCGAGAGCTGCTCTGCGCCGTAGATGCAATGGCGTGTAACAGCCGCAGGTTCAATTGCGATTAACTGGCGTGGAATGTGCTCACCATGACTTGTCGGGCTTATCTGTACAGGAGAATCTGTTACCTCTTTTTAACGCACCTTATGAGACGGCGTTCAAGGGGTCGGGCCGTGTCGATGTTGATGGCGCGGCAGCTCATGCAAGGCGTAAATCACATGCGCGTTGGGGAGTGTTTGGGGCGCGTAATGGTGTGGGGCGGAAGATGTTATCTGCATTTTGGGGTGGTTGTTTCGTATCTCAAAATTACGCTTGCCTAATAAATCAAGGCGATACACAGTACAGCCACTAAACTCGATCATAGCGCGAAATTTACATGAACCGAATGGCTCACGTGGATCCCTGAAAGAGAGATTTTCACGTGTTTTGTCTAAAAACATGCATCTTCCCCTTGTCATGAGGTGAAGATTGGGTAATATCTTATGCACATGCAAGAGGTCACCAGCAATACCAGCCGCCTCTCGTCTCCTGCGACGCGTATCGTTCAGGAGCAGGCGTCGATGATTGCTCAGCTTCAGGACGAACTGGAGCGTTACCGGCAGGAGGAAGCGGAATGGGCGCGCAACAAGCTCTTTTTCCGCATTATCGCCGGCAATGTTACGGACCTGATCGCGATTATCGACCGGCATGGCCACCGTGTCTGGAACAATCCCGCCTATTTCAGCATCCTGGGCCTGACGCCCGACGAGATGGAGGGCACGTACTCCCTGGGCGATGTACACCCGGACGATCAGGCGCGCGTTATCGAGGCGTTTAACACGCTGGTGGAGACCGGCCAGGGGCAGCGCGTGGAGTACCGCATGCAGCACAAAAACGGCAGCTGGGTGTACCTGGAAAGCCAGTCCACCGCCGTGCTGGACGAAAGCGGCGCCTTTGAGTGCATGGTGCTTATCGCGCGCGATATCACCAAGCGCAAGATGATGGAGGCGGAGCTGATCAAGGCCAAGAAGATCGAGTCGATCAGCGTGCTGGCCGACGGCGTGGCGAAGGAAGTGGCGGAAGTCATCACCAAAATTTTAGGCTACAGCACGGTCATCAAGTCGATCGTAGGGCCCAACCATCCCGCCAATCCCCGCATTTTTGATATGGAGCGTGCCGCCAACCACGGGCGCGAGGTTGTGGAGCGCCTGGTGGCCATCTCCCAGCGGGAGGACGCGCCGCGCCGCCCCGTCAACATGGCCAACATGCTGCGCGATGTGGCCAACGACACGTGCCGAGGCTCCCGCGCGCGCCCGGAGTTTATGATTGCCGAGGGCTTGCCGATGGCCGACGTGGAGCCGCTCTCCATGCGCCACGCCATCGGCAGCATCATCACCAACGCCGTGCAGTCCATGAACGAAGGGGTGGTGCGCATTACGGCCGACGTGTGCGGTGTAACGCCCGATAACCGGCTTCCCCTGGAGCAGGGCAACTACCTGCGCATTCGCGTGCGCGATCAGGGACACGGCATGGATCCCGAGACGCTGCACCGCGCTTTTGAGCCCTACTTTACCTCGCGCCCCGGCGGCCACGGCCTGGGGCTGACGACCGCGCTCTCCGTGGTGCAGAACCACCAGGGCACCATTTTGCTGGATAGCAACGAGGGCGTCGGCACCACGGTTTCCATCTACATACGCCTGCTGCAGAAGGACATACGCGCGGGCGGCAGTGTGCTGAGCAACAGCGTAAGCGCCGTGGACGGCAAGTCCGGCTCGCAACCGCTCAGCCTGGGCGATAAGCCGCGCGTGCTGCTGATGGATGACGATCCGCTGATCCTGGACGTTGTCGGCCAGATGTTGGAGATGCTGGGCTACCAGGTTAAAAAGGCGAAGGGCGGCGCCCAGGCCATTGCGCTGTTTACCAAAGCGCGCACGGCCGGAACTCCGTTCGACGCCGTGGTGCTGGACTTGATCATCCCCAACGGCGTGGGCGGCCAGGACGCCGTGCACACGCTGCGCAAGATGGCGCCCGGCGTGCGCTGCATCGCCAGCAGCGGCTACCTGGATCACCCCGCCATGCGCGACTACCGCTCCTTCGGCTTCGTCGCCGCCATCCCCAAACCCTACAAGCTGGAGGAGTTGCGCAAAGCGCTGGAGACGGCCATGGCCGGCGCGGCGTCGGGGTAGGCGGTTGTGTAGTTGTGTGTGCGGCTGGACGGGCGCCGTAAGCGGCAAAAGCGGTTGGAGCCGCAGATGCTTTCGGATTACAGGCGCGTGCATCAGCAGTTCTGACAACCTCGAAGAGGTTGTCAGAACGCCTGAGTGCATAGGATGCCTGATAAAGGATACCCGGTGTTAACCTGCTCCAGGCCTGCGAGTTATGTTACTCTCCGGCCGAAGCTTGCCGTGCCCTACTTCACCGGCTTGGCTACTTCGCGCACAATTTTGGCGGGTTGGCGCCAGAGTTTGCCTTCCTTGATGGTGTAAAACTCAAAGCGCGGGTCGCCTTCTTCGTCGTTGCCGATCTCGCATTTGATTTCCGCTTCGCCTTCCTTGACGACTTTGGCCACCTTTTTCAGCACGCTGATGACCGCGGTGTACTCGTCGTGCTCCAGCCCTTCGGTATCGAAGTCGAGCTCCGTGCTGGAGACGGAGGCGTCGATGCCGGCATCGTTAAAGATCTCCTCCAGCGACTCCAGTTCCGAGTCGGGGAGTTCATCATAATACAGAAGACCAAAAAAGCCGTAGATTTCGTTCTCTTTGCTCATAGGGGAAATAGGAGAGAGAGGTTAGGATAAACCCGACCTTTGGATTATGGAACGATAAAAGTGGGGGAAAAAGCGAAATCGACACAAATAATTGCAATGCATTTTTCTTGCAATTGTCACTTGCCCAAGGGGTGTTGCCACAGAGGGGCGGGGGAAGGGGAGCTTAACCACAAAAAGGTGAGAAAAGGAAACCCGAAAGGGAGCCGGCAAATGCGGAAGGGCGCCTTTAGCCACGTTGTCGGTAAGCCCCTTCCCCGCTTCCCCCTGTCGTCCGCTCCGCAAATTCCGTGTGCTTCGTGCGGTTCGTGGTTAAATCCTGTACTCTGCTCTCCTCTCCGTACCTTCCCCTCCCCATCCTGTTGGCTTTGTGGAGGTTATCGCTGATAAATCCGTGCTTTTTGTGCCCTTTTCACGTGGTTCCCTTGACTCCGCCATGAGGGCGCCTGTATAGTTTGGGCAGCCTGGGGGAGAGCGCCTTGACGGGGCATTTCTCGTCGTGGCACTTTCTTCCGCAAAGCTGGCCTCCTCACCTTGCACATATCCTTTACAGGATGTAACCTTCCTTTAGCGTGAAAATAACCAATTTGCTCAATTCCAGCAGCGAATGGCTTAAAGGCGACGGTGGCTGCAATCGCATCGTCATCTCTACGCGCATTCGTCTCGCCCGTAACATTGCCAAGACGCCGTTCCCCGGCTGGGCCAAAAAAGCCGAGCGCGAGCGTATCCTGGGCATTGTACAGCCCGCCGTGGCGTCGATGACGGAGATGTCTCACGCTATTATCAACGATTCCATGGAGCACTTCAGTCCGCTGGAGAAGCAAGTGCTTGTGGAGCAGCATCTTATCTCGCGGGAGCATGCGGCGAAGAACGCCGGCAGCGGCCTTGTCGTCAACAAGCCCCGCACGCTCAGCGTCATGATTAACGAAGAGGATCACCTGCGCATCCAGGCCATCAAGAGCGGCCAGCAGCTTAGCAAACTGTGGCGCATGGTGGAGAAGATTGACGAGGAGCTGGAGACAAAGCTGGACTTCGCCTTCTCCCCGCAAATCGGCTACCTGACGGCCTGCCCCACCAACGTGGGCACCGGCATGCGCGCCAGCGTGATGATGCACCTGCCCGGCCTGGTTCTCAGTGACCAGATTACGCAGATCATCAAGGCCGTCAACCGCATCGGCCTGGCCGTGCGCGGCCTGTATGGCGAGGGCACGGAGGCGCTGGGCAATCTCTTCCAGGTCTCCAACCAGATTACCCTGGGCGAGAGCGAGGCGCAGATCCTCGAGCGCCTCACCAAAGTCATCAACCAGATCATCGAGCACGAGGAAAACGCCCGCCAGCGCATGCTGCAGGACAAAGCGCGAATGGTGGCGGACCAGGTGGGGCGGGCCTACGGCGTTATGATGCACTCCTACTCCATAACCAGCAAGGAGGTACTTAACCTGCTCTCCCTGTTGCGTTTGGGTGTGGACCTTGGCATGCTGCCGGAGGACTACCGCGTCATCATCGACGAGCTCTTTATCCGCACCCAGCCCGCGCACCTGCAAAAGGATTTTGACCGCAAGCTGACGACGGAAGAACGCGACGGCCTGCGCTCCGATCTCCTGCGCCAAAAGCTCAAGTTTATCCCCGTGCCCAACACCAAGGGCCTGGTGGAAGGCTTTGCCTCCGACGACGAAGTGGCCGACCGCGCAGGCAAGGAGCCGCCGAAGCCGGCGATGCGCGACGACGACGAGGACGAAGAAATCGAAGACGACGAAGATTAAGCGCGCGCGCTAGCGCTCCCGGCCTTTTCCGGGGGCGCCGCTGCAGGTGGATACTCCGAAGTACCTGGGCTTTGGAGAGTTACGCAAGCGGGTGAGTGAGAGGAAGCGGACACCGGGCGCTGCCGCCTCGGTCACTTGTTCTTTGGCAGAGAATATTTGTATCGCCGTGTAGTGACACTTTGGCTCACTGCGCGGCAGTTGCCGCCGCAGAGCGCTCCTTTACCCGCACGGTGCCTTCTCAGTCCGTCAGAACAACCCAACGCCACGCACATATGGATGACTTCTTGAGTAGATTAACGCCCCGCGCCCAGCAGACGATGGGGCATGCGCGGGCCGAAGCGGATCGCCTTGGCCACAACTTTTTGGGCACGGAGCATCTTCTGCTCGGGATCCTTAAAGTGGGACAAGGTGTCGCGGTGGATGCCCTGGCCAGGCTGGGTGCGGACGCGGCGACGCTTCGCAGCGAGGTGGAGAAGCAGGCAGGCCCGGTCGTCGGGCCCGCGCAAGAGGGGGACATCCCTTACACACCGCGCTTTAAAAAGGTGCTGGCATACGCATGCCAGGCGGCTAAGGAGTTGGACCACACGTACTTAGGATCGGAGCACCTGCTGCTGGGGCTGGTGCGCGAGAACGACGGCATGGTGGCGCGGCTCTTCCGAAGCCTGGGGCTGACGCCGGAGAGCATCCACCAGCAAGTTCTCAAAGAACTGGATCCAAATTACGCAACATCGTCCGATAACACACAAAAGCCGTCGATCTCGTCCGTCACCTCTACATGGCCGCCCGCAAATATTGGCCCCACCCCGCCGCCCGGTGCCAAAATGCGATGCAACGTGTTTATCCCCATAGAGATACACACTGCGGCGCAAAAGGCCGGGATGACGCTGGACGCTTACCTTGAGCACCTCTACCGCCTGTACCAGAAACAACAGGGACAACAAGGAGATAGCCAGGCTTAACTCTGGAAAATCCGGCCAAAGCATGCCATATTACTACAGTCGCGGGATTCGCCGTGACTTCTTTGCTGCATTCGGGTAAATCCTTCCGCATCAGGGTGTTACTCACCTCAATCCCTCCCACTTCACCGCCCGTTCGCCATCACCTTGCCGTCATGAGAAGCTTCACGCCACTTGCTCAGCAGTGCCTCGCCAAGGCGCTGTTTGAGGCGATGCGGCTGAATCAGCCGTTTGTGTGCCTGGAGCACATGCTGATGGCGATGCTGGACGCGAAAGAATCCGGCGCCCGGGTGCTGCTGGCTCGCGCCGGGCTGGATACCGACAAGCTGCGCGCCGCCGTGGCCGCCAGCATCGCGGGCGAGCTCCCCGCTCCCACGCAGCCCCGTGCGGAGATTCCCTACACGCCGCTGATGAAGAAAGCGCTGGCGATGGCGCAGAGCCTGGCCGCCGAAACCGGGGTCGCCGGCGCAGGCACGCAGCACATCCTCGTGGCAATGGCCCGCCTCTCCTACAACCCGTTTGTGGTGATTCTGAAAGAGCTGCGCGGCGAAGCCGAGGCGCCCGAAGTCTCCGAAGTACTTGGCGCTGAGCTTGATGCAGCAGCTGCCGAGGCCTTTGCCTGCGAGGATCAGTGCTCCGTTGCAAAGGGGGACAATCCGGCCGAGACCCCTGGCTCGGGCATCGCAGGCCCGCCTGTCGCCGAATCCGCGGCAACTGGGCAGCACACCCCCGACTGGGCCGTGGGCCTTACCCACACCCCGCGCGCCGCGCAAGCGCTGGCCCTTACCCGCAAGGTGGCCGCGCGCCTGGGCAGCCGCTACATCTCCACGGAGCACTTGCTTCTGGCTCTGCTGGAGATGCACGCCATACCCGAGGCGGTGCTGCGCAAATGTGGCGTGGCTGCTGAGTCACTACGTCACACCCTGGAGCTCGCCGCCGGCACCGGCGCGGATGAGCCATCCAGCCCGCACGAGCTGACGCCGCGGCTGACCCAGGTGCTGGCCCTTGCGGTGGCGGAGGCGCGGCGCATGTCCCACCCCGAGACAGGCGTGGGCCACGTCGCGATTGCCCTGCTGCGCGAAGGAAGCGGCGTTGCGTGCAAGGTGTTGCAAGGCTATGGTATCCAGCTGCATGCGATGCGGCTGGAGCTTGAGCGCGCGTTCGATTTCAACCGCGGGGCAACGCCTCCCCAGGAGCACGGCGCGGCTTACCCGGCGGATGTTGCGCTCGCGCCCGGCAAGGTCCAGGCGACGGTTACTATTTCCGAAGAGATTTTGCACGGCGCGGTGAAACTTGGCATGATTCTTGATGATTATATTGAGCACCTGTATCGCCTGCACCTGAAACAACAGGGAGACGCCCAGGCATAACCCTTGTGGCGGCGAATAAAATGAGTGCTATTTTCCTCTTATTCACATCACCCGAGCTCTACGCACCGCGTGCCCAGGTACGAAGGTGTCGACGCAAGGTATGCGGTTGCAACCGCAGTAACCTGCTCTCCATCAGGAGCCTCGGCCGATGATGTTTCTTTCCACTTTTGCTCATTCTTATCGAGCTGGTCGATTCCACCCACTTTCTTTCCCCGTACTCCGTACCCTATAAGTCCCACCACACATGAATAACTTCACGCCACGCGCTCAGCAGGTCCTCGCCCTCGCACGTAAAGAGGCGGACCGCTTCAACCACAATTACGTTGGGACTGAACACCTTCTGCTTGGTTTAATCAAGCTGGGACAAGGTGTCGCAGTGACTGTGCTGCAAAAAATGAGCCTCGACCTCGAGACTGTCCGCCAGGAAGTCGAAAAGCAGGTCGGCTCCGGCCCGGATACCAAGATGTCCGGCAACATCCCCTACACCCCGCGCGTTAAAAAGGTGCTGGCCCTTGCCAACAAGGAGGCTAAAGCGCTGAACCACAGCTACGTGGGCACCGAGCACATTCTGCTGGGCCTGCTGCGCGAAGGCGACGGCGTGGCCGCGCGCGTTCTCAAGAGCCTGGACGTCGACATCGAGCGCACCCGTAACGAAGTGCTGAAAGAACTCGACCCCAACTACGCGGCCGGCAGCGAGAGCGAGGACGAAGAGAGCAGCACCGGCTCGGGCGGCCCCGGCGGCCCCGGCGAGGCCGGCAAAAAGGACGTCAAGACGCCCGCCCTCAAGGCCTTTGGCCGCGACCTGACCGAGCTGGCCCGCAAGCACGAGCTGGACCCCGTTATCGGCCGCAAGAGCGAAATCGAGCGCGTCATCCAGATCCTGTGCCGCCGCACCAAAAACAACCCGGTGCTTATCGGCGAGGCCGGCGTCGGCAAAACCGCCATTGCGGAGGGCCTGGCGCAGGAAATCGTGCAGGGCAACGTGCCCGAGCTGCTGCGCGAGAAGAAAGTCATCACCCTGGACCTTGCCCTGATGGTGGCCGGCACCAAGTACCGCGGCCAGTTTGAGGAGCGCATCAAAGCCGTGATGGAGGAAATCCGCAAGGCGCGCAACATCATCCTGTTTATCGACGAGCTGCACACCATCGTGGGCGCCGGATCGGCCGAGGGCGCCATGGACGCGTCCAACATCATCAAACCGTCCCTCTCCCGCGGTGAGCTGCAGTGCATCGGCGCCACCACGCTGAACGAGTACCGCAAGTTCATCGAGAAGGACACGGCGCTCGACCGCCGCTTTCAGAACGTGATGGTGGAGGCCCCCAGCGTCGAGGAGAGCATCGAGATCCTGCGCGGTCTGCGCGGCAAGTACGAGTCGCACCACAAGGCCAAGTTTACCGAGGCCGCCCTGGAGAGCGCCGCCCGCCTGTCGGACCGCTACATCCCCAGCCGCTTCCTGCCGGACAAGGCCATTGACGTGATGGACGAGGCGGGCTCCCGCGCCCGCATCGCCGCCACCATGCGCCCGCCGGATGTAAAGACACTGGAGGCGGAGATCGAAGAGATCAAGACCCGCAAGGAAGCCGCCATCAAGGCCCAGGACTTCGAAAAAGCCGCCGCCCTGCGCGACAGCGAAAAAGAAGCAAAGGAACGCCTGGAACGCGTACTGACCACGTGGCGCACCCGCCGCGACGAGCAGGAAGTCATCGTTACCGACGACGACATCATGCACGTTGTCTCCAAGTGGACGGGCGTGCCCCTTACCCGCATGGAGCAGAAGGACATGGATCGCCTCCTCAACGTCTCCGACCAGCTCAAAGGCAAGGTCATCGGCCAGGACGAAGCGGTCTACGCCCTCGGCAAAGCGCTCCGTCGCAGCCGCGCGGATCTCAAGGATCCCAAACGCCCCATCGGCTCCTTCATCTTCCTCGGCCCGACCGGCGTGGGTAAGACGCACCTGGCCAAGACGCTGGCGGAGTACATGTTTGGCGATGCGTCCGCGCTTATCCAGATCGACATGTCCGAGTACATGGAGAAGATCAACGTGACCCGCCTGCTGGGATCGCCTCCCGGCTACGTGGGCTACGAAGAAGGCGGCCAGCTTACCGAGAAGGTGCGCCGTCGCCCCTACAGCGTCGTCCTCTTCGACGAGCTCGAAAAAGCTCACCCCGAGGTGTGGAACGTGCTGCTGCAGATTCTGGAAGACGGCGTGGTGACCGACTCGCTGGGCCGTAAGGTGGACTTCCGCAACACCATCCTCATCATGACGTCGAATGTGGGCGCCGACCTGGTGCGCAAGCAAAACGTCATGGGCTTTGGCCTGCGCCAGGACGGCGCGACCTACGACGCCATGAAGGAGAAGATGCTGGAAGAAGCCAAGCGCGTCTTCAAGCCGGAGTTCCTGAACCGCTTTGACGACCTGATCGTGTTCCACTCGCTCACCCGCGAGGACCTGGGCAAGATCGTGGAGATCGAAGTGGCGAAGGTGACCGCCCGCCTGAAGAAGCGCGAGATCTCCATCACGCTCTCCCCGCAGGCCACGCTCTTCCTCATCGACAAAGGCTACGAGCCCGCCTGGGGCGCCCGCCCCCTGCGCCGCGCCGTGGAGCGCCACCTGGAAGACCCGATAGCCGAGGACATCCTCCGCGGCAACATCAAAAACGGCGCGACCATCGAAGTGACGCTGGACGGCGACAAGCTCGTCTTCACCCCGACAACGCCCGCCGCCCCGGCCGAACCCGCCGCCGCCAGCTAACCAGCGCGGGGCGCTGGACCCCTGTTGCTGACGGCCCCTTCCAGGGGGCCGTCGCGAGGGGGGGCATCGCGTGGAAGACTTACAAAAATGCCCGGCTTCCTTTTGGGGAGGTCGGGCTTTTTGTGGAGGCGCCTGCTGGTGCGCCGCGTTTTTGCGCACGAAAAGCTGCACCGAAACAACGAGGTGGCCGGCGCCAAACTCAACGCCATCCGGCGACATGGGACTTCGCCCCGCCGCCTTTGAGCACGCGCTGAAAAGGTTTGATCGCAGCGAAGCGTTCCGTAAAGCAGACCGACGCCGCGCCCGCGCCTTGATTCCCCCCGCGGACGGTGGCATGCTGGTACGGCATTTTCCCTATGAGCACCAGCACCGCTTCCAAGCCCGGCTTCATCGGCGTCCGCATCGACGGCGGCCCCGTGCCGTTTCGCATTTACCAGCAGCACTGGCAGGGCGCCTCCGTGGCCGAGGGCGAGGGCGGCGAGCCAGGCTTTGCGTCCATCCCCCTGCACGGTCGTTGGCACCACCCGCCCACCACGCGCCAGCCGCTGGTGCAAGTGCGTGTGATGCATGAGGATACAGCGCAAGTCGTCGTGCCCTGGCAAACCGCGCTGGAGCAGGACGCCGTAAGCGAGGACGTGCCCGCGCCCGCCTGGCGCCACGTCATCCCCAGCGTCCCCGCCGGCGGCCTTTACCGCATCGAATCGCGCCTGGTGCTGGACCTGCGCGGCAATGTGGAGTGGAGCCCGCACGGCGACGTCGTCCACCACATCGGGGTGGGCGACCTGTGGGTGATTGCCGGGCAATCCAACGCCGCCGGCTTTGGCCGGGGCCCGGTGTACGATCCGCCCCGACTCGGTGTGCACGTTTTGCGTAATGACGAAACGTGGGACATTGCCACACATACCCTTAACGAGACAACAGGAAGCACCCACCCCAATATCGAAGGCTCCAATCCCGGCCATTCCCCTTACCTGCGCTTTGGCAAGGAGTTACACGACGCGCTGCGTTTCCCCATCGGTCTCATCGCCACGGCGCTGGGTGGGTCCGGCATGGACAAATGGAATCCGGAGCAGAATCCAGACGCGCCACTTTACCACAATATGCTCCATTGCATTACACTGGCCGGCGGAAAGATCCGCGGCCTGCTGTGGTACCAGGGTGAGTCCGACGCAAATGAAACGGCGGCATCTACTTACGAGCAGCGCTTTGCCGCCTTCGCTATCGCCACCCGGCGCGCGCTGGGCCACCTGGAGCTCCCCATCCTCATCGCCCAGCTCAACCGCGTCCTTACCCCGCAGACCGAGGGCGTGCACCGCGCCTGGACGATGATGCGTGAAGCTCAGCGACGCGTGGCCCAGCTGGCCGGCCCGGCGGGTGTCGTGCCCACTCTGGATTTGCCGCTCTCGGACCTCATCCACACCAGCCCGGACGGCAACCTCACCCTCGGCACCCGCAAGGCGCGGCTGGCGCTGGAGCGGGTGTACGGGCTGCCCGTCAGCATGCCGGTGCCCGATGTACGCGAGGCCGTTTTCGACAAGGACCGTCGCCATATCTTCCTCACCTACAACAACGTACCCACGCACCTTGTCCTCATCGGCTCCGGAGAGGCGGATTTCCGCGTAGAGGATAGCGAAGGAGTTGTGCCCATCAAAAACGTCGTCGCCAAAGTGCCGGATACAGTGCGCATTGAACTGGGTCGCACACCTTCAGGAGCCACCGTAGTACACGGCGCATGGGGCGCCAATCCGCCGGCCCATCTTCGCGATGCGGAAGCCAATATTCCGGCGCTGGGCTTTTATGGCTTGCCCGTTCAGGACGCAGCTTCGGAGTAGACGCTACTTTTCGCATCACACTTTCATTCCCACCGCCTCGTGACATCCCCATCCGCCCCCACACAAGCCGTTGGCGTCCTGTACGTTGTGGCCACGCCTATCGGCAACCTGGAGGACATAACGCTGCGCGCCGTGCGTGTGCTGAGCGAGGCCGATGTGATTGCCGCCGAGGACACGCGCCACAGCGCTAACCTGTTGCGCCACCTGGCGTTACGCGTCCCACTGATCAGCTGCCACAGCTTTAACGAGGCGCGCCGCAGCGACGACCTGGTCGAGCGCGTCCAGCGCGGCGAAAAAGTGGCGCTCATCAGCGACGCCGGCACCCCCGGCGTGTCGGACCCCGGCGCGCGCCTCATCCGCGCCTGCGTCGACGCGGGGCTGCGCGTGGAGGTGGTGCCGGGGCCGTCGGCGCTTGTCGCCGCGCTGGTGGGCAGCGGGTTTGAGCCTGATGCGTTTCACTTTGGCGGCTTTCTCCCGCCCAAAAGCGGCGCGCGCCGCCGCGAATTTGCCGAGGCCGCGCTAAGAACCTGCGCCACAGTCTTTTACGAGTCCCCGCACCGCCTCGTGCGCAGCCTGGCGGACGCTGCGACGGAGCTGGGCGACCGCCGCATTTGCGTGGCCCGCGAGCTGACCAAAAAATTCGAAGAATGGCGACGCGGCGCCGCGACCGATCTGCACAACCATTTCAGCCGCAACGAGCCCCGCGGCGAAATCTGCCTGGTCATCGCCCCGATGACCCGCGAAGAAGAGCGCGCCCACCGCCGCCGCCTGCGCCAGGGCGAAGCACCGCAACCACCTCAACCACAAGAAGATAGCTCTAACGAGGGTTAAACACTCCCTTCCCCACTATAGTCGAATATCGACAGCCCCTGAGAAGTTTTTTCAGGTTTTTATGCTGGCCAGATGGTCACGGCATGTTAGTATGTCAAGATGCGTAGATGGTGTGGACCACTCGGACTTCTCTTCACGGCTATTGCCGTGAATTGTCTATTGGGTTTTCACGCATGGTACTCGGACACCGCCGAAGCGAAGGTGGATGAGAGTTACAAGAATACGCTGCTTCTCCAGCGCGTGATTGAGCTGGTGCGCCAGGAGTATGTGGACCCAACCAAGACGAGCTACAAGGACCTGACATACTCGGCCCTGAAAGGCATCCTGTCGTCACTGGATCCACACAGCCAATTCCTTGATGAAGAGAGCTTTGCGGAGATGCAGAAGGACACGCGCGGCGAGTTCTCCGGCCTCGGTATCGTGGTTGGCATGCGCGATGGCAACGTGATTATTATTGCGCCGATGGAGGACACGCCCAGCTCGCGCGCGGGCATTCTCCCCGGCGATCGCATCCTCAAAATCGACGGCAAAACCACGGAGAAGATGGGCCTTAACCGCGCCATCAAGCGCCTGCGCGGCTCGCGCGGCGAGAAGGTGAAGATGACGCTGATGCGCTCCGCCGAAGGCAAGCCGGACGACGTGTTTGACGTGGAACTGACGCGCGAGATTATCAAGGTGGCCACCGTTAAGGAGGTGCGCCTGCTGCCCGCCGAGATGACCGGCACCGACAAGATCGGTTACATCCGCCTGGAGCAGTTTGGTGAGAACAGCCCGATGGAGATGGAGCGCGCCCTTGCCCGGCTGGAGTCCCAGGGCATGGAGGCGCTGGTGCTGGATCTGCGCAACAACCCCGGCGGCCTGCTCGATTCCGCGGTGGAGATAGCCGGCGCCTTTTTGCCTCCCAACACCGTGGTTGTCTCCACCCAGGGCCGCACGCCGCAGCAAAGTTATGAGTACCGCAGCCGCAACGGCCGGCGGCACCCCAATTACCCCATTACCGTGCTGATTAACGGCTACAGCGCCAGCGCGGCGGAGATTGTGGCCGGCGCCCTTAAGGATATGCGGCGCGCCCTCATCCTCGGCGAGACGTCGTTTGGCAAAGGCAGCGTGCAAAGTGTGCAGGACCTGGGCAACGGCGTCGGCCTGCGTCTCACCACCGCCCGCTACTACACGCCCAGTCGCAAAACCATCCACGAGGTCGGCATCGCGCCCGACATTTACGCGCCGGTTACCGAGAAGGAAGAGCGCCAGCTTGTCGCCGCCCGCAACCCGCGCCTGCTCACATCCGAGGAACAAACTCAAATCCGCACCCTGCGCGACACCCAGCTGGACCGCGCCGTCGCCTCCCTTAAAGGCGTGCGCATCCACACGCAGCGGCAGAACGGGCCGGACTACCGCGCGCGCCAGGCCAGGAACACGCCGTAAGCCTTGGCGAGGCGAGGGAGGGGATCGTCACAGCTCCCACACCCGTTTGCCGCACAAATGGCACAAGTGCGGGCTTGCAACGGAGGGCTCTGGCAACGATGTTGTGGGGATGACAGGCGAGAATCAACTTTCCAAAATTCGCGAGACGGTTCTGATGATGTCCAGCCTGGCGGAGCGCAATCTGCGCCTGGCTATGAAGGCCCTGGTGGAGCGCGACAGCGCGCTTATCGACACGGTGGAAGCCGAAGACACACAGCTGGACGAGCTGGAGGTGGCGCTGGACGAAATGGTCATCACTTACATTGCGCTTCAGGCGCCGGTGGCGTTTGACTGCCGCCTGATGCTCGTCTCCTCCAAAATCTCCAGCAACCTGGAGCGTCTGGCCGATCAGGCCGTCTCCATCGCACGCCGCGCCAGGGATCTCAATAACGAGCCCGAGCTTAAGCCGATGATCGACATCCCCCGTATGGCCGACATCGCGCTGGGCATGATCCGCGACTCCATGACCGCGTTTGTGGATGGCAACGCTGAGCTGGCCCAGCAGATCATCCGCCGCGACAAATCCGTGGACGAGATCAACCGCCAGCTGGCGCGCGAGCTGACCACCTACATGCTGGAGAGCCCCTCCACCATCACCCGCGCGATCAACCTCACGCTGGTCGCCCGCTCTCTGGAGCGCATTGCGGATCACGCCAAGAATATTGCCGAAGAGATCTTTTATCTCTACCAGGCCGTGGATATCCGCCACGAGAAGCACAAGACCACCGCCGCCTGATTCTCAACTGAGCGTCATGAATAATGGCGCATCAGTTGGGGCACTGGAGAGCCGTTACAGGTTATCACGCACAGGCGGGGCGGCCCCATGCACGGTTACGCCCACCGCGCTCACTCCCGTCCCCTGCCCGCCGTGCGGGCCCGGGAGCTGCGGACGGTGTGGGCCGAGATGCGCGGCCCGGTGCCCGTGCCGCGGGGCCGGGCGCGCGCTGCGGCCAGTTCCGTCACGCGCCCGGGGGTCCAGTACTCCGGATCGCGCATGGAGGCATGAAGGGCGGCCACCTCGGCGGCATCCAGCATTATGCGCTGGGGCGATGGCCGCCGTTCGGTCAGCAGCCCCATCTCAATATAGGCGTATACCGTGTTGCGGTGCACGCGAAGCGCCGCCGCCGCCTGCCCGGGTGTCATCTCCGTCTGCACACGCCCCGGCCTCAGCAGCACAGAGCCATCCCCCTGCGGCACCACCACTGGCGGCCCAAACGTACACGGCAAACCCGCGCCGGGGGATGCGCGTCCCGGCGTTTTGTCGGCACCGGGACCCGGGGTTGAGTCGGAACAAGGGCGGGAGGCAGGAGACGTGACGCACGTGTTGGAGGCGATTTGCTTGAACATAAGGTTATATGGATGGGTTTTCTTGAGAAGCTTTCGCTCGATGAATGCCGAGGGGAGTTTTTAACGCCAAGGACGGAAAGATCGCCAAGATTGAAGAGAGGAAATGCAGACTGTGGACAGCCTCTGGATCGGATTAGGAGCGTGCATTAAGCTCAACCGCCGCGAAGCGCGCCAACCGCGCTTTGGAGCGCAACGCTCTGGGGTTAGCCTCGCTTCAGAAAGCTCGGGCAAACCTACGGTGACGGGAGGGAACGGCTTTCGTCGTTCCCGGAGCCTGGCGAGTACGCGACAAGCTGTCTGGAAAAAGCTCTAATGGTGCGAGCATCCTTCGGGCGGCGCGGCTGTCCACAGAGCTACATTCAGGGGTGTGGGCGTGTCGGTATCGGCGTCCGGCGCACGTGGGGCGGAGGCGGCCGGGGCGCCGGGGTGGCGCATCCAGAGGTTAGCGCTTTTGAGGAGATCGCGCGTGCGGGTGGGCCAGGCGGCGGTGGGGAGGGTGCAGGCGTGCGCCACCAGCTCGGCAACGGACGGACGCCAGCGCCCGGAGGCGGTGATGCTGCCTTTGTGGAGCTCTTTATGGAGCTGCGGCTGCCGGGGCGCCGGCGGGCGCTGCGATCGGCTGCCCTGGGCGGCAAGGCGGCGCGCCTCCAGGCGATCGCGCAGCACGGCAACCTCGGGGCGCGCAAAGTAGACCAGGAGCGAGCCGTACATCCAGTCGCCCTCCATCTCCAGCTCGTACAGGCACAGCCAGCCTCCGGCGCCCTCGCAGGGGCGGCACGCCAGGCGGCGCTCCAGCGGGATGGGTCGGCACAAGTCGCGCATGTATTCCATAAGTTGCTGCGCGGCAAGGCGATCTGCCGCACGGCCCTCGTCCTCCACGCAAACCCGGGGCGGCAGCTGCTCCACGCGAATCGACCGGCGCGGAATGACGACCAGCGGGAAGCCGGTCGGCGGAGCGGTTGCCGCCATCGGCGGTGACGGCGCGACCGCGGGCGCCAGACGCGGCCAGCCGTGGCGCGGCGTTTCGTCTGGACGGGCGGGCAGCGGAGCTCCGGCGCTGGCCGCCGGATTGCATGTGCCGGGCGGAAAGGCGGGCGCGCTCATTCCGCGGCCTCCGGCACGATGCGGGCCACTTCCTCCTGCACCTCGTCGCTCCACTGCGCCTCCGCAAAAACGGATGTGCCGGGCGGGATGTCGGCGCATTCGCCCGTGTAGTTGCGGTTCCAGAAGAATCGCACGGCCAGGATGCGGCCTTCGTTCACATCCACCAGCGCCTGCACGGGCACGCGCACGGAGGCCCATGCGAGGATCACGGCTTCGTCCGCCGCCTCCGGAATAAGGTGCGCCACCCGCGGGCGTGGCGGCGCGGCGGGCGGGTTGCCCGGGTGAGCGGCGCTGCGACAGGCGGGGGCGACCGGCTCCTTGGCATCCACCGCGGCCCGTGCGCCGGGGCGATGCCCGGGCACCGGAGCCGGCGATGGCGATGCAGCGAGCGTCGGGGAAGGCGGCGCGGCGGGGGTGTGCAGCAGGCCGGGCAAAAGCGGGGCGTGCTCCCCGCGCGCCGGACCGGGGCGGCAGGGCGCGCCGGTGTAGCGGCGGCCAGGCGCGCAGCGGGTATCGGGCAACAAGGTTGTGGTGGGCATGGTGGTAGTTAGGGCATGGGGGTGGGAGATAGCGAAGCGAGAGGAGCGGCGGCGCCAGGGAAACGCTATGGGGTGGGAGTGCCCGGGCGATGCGCCGGCAGGTAGCCGCGGCGCGTCAGGTCGCGTTTCATCAGCGCCCGCACGTAGTGGGAGAAACCGACGTCCTGGGCCATGGCCAGCTTGCGGGCGGCATCCAGGGGGCCGGGCGCCAGGGAGAGCGACACCTTGACGAGCCGGGGCGGTTTGCCTGCGGGAGGCTGGTGGTGATGAGAGGGGGCTGACGCGTTCCGCATTGTCATACTTTCTCCTACTTTATCCGACAATTCAACAAGATTCCCAGGTTCCACTTGATTATGCTACCGTTGGTAGGATACAATCCGACCATGCCGAAGAAGAAAATCTCCGTCACGGTCGACTCCGACTACCTGGACGCCGCCAACCAGCTGCTGCGCGACGGCGGCGCGGAGAACCTCAGCTCGTACATCGACTTGCTTATCGCCCAGGACCTGGCGCGCAAGGGCAAGCTGAAAAAGGGCAGTAAACCTGTGCCCGTCGACGGCGCCGACCTTGCCGCCCGCGTGGCCAAACTGGAGGCCGCGCTGGCCGCCCTGCAGCAGCAAGTGGGGGCACCGCGTCCCGGCTCCTCCAGCTAAGCCGGCCCGAGGCGACGGCCGCCCTGTGCTCATGCCATCACTACATCCGACGCCGCCGCCACTGCGGGGCGCGCTGCAACGACCATCCGTGCTACCACACCGGGCGCGCTGCATGCGCGACCGCCAGCCACTTGCGTGGGCCATACAAGTCTCCAAAGGCAGGCGCCGGTCTGAGACACTGCCGCCCCTTGCGGGGTGGGGCACGTTGCTCAGGCAGGTCCACTTCCCTTAGAACGGGCCGGGACCTGGCTCCACCCGGCTCTGGGGGAGCCGGGCCGCCGATTGCGCGGTTGATAGGGGAAATGTAGGGCGGAAGGTGGTGATCGGGCAAGCACTTTTATTTTTACGCTTTTTGATTTACAAACAAAGCAGGGACATCGGCTGTCCCCGGGGGCGACGGGTAGATTATACACGCTTATTTACTACTACATCTTGTAGTGTACACCCTCCGAAAATAGTTGCACCGCAACGGGCAGTATTCTGCGTAAGTTGCATCATGCCATGCGCGCATGGGGGCCACGATGTTCCCCACGCACGCTATTTCGCGCATCGTCGTCAGGCATGCACATGAATGGAAAAAGATGAGGATCTCTTCACTTTTGACGTGTCCCTTGCCGATAGCGTTTGATAGACTCATCATCTCGCCTTGATTGAGTGACCGGGCAACCGCCCTCGTTCATGCCGCGCCCGCCTTCGACTCCGCGTCCAGCCGTATCGCACTTTAACCGCAATATGTCCCGCATTCTCACCATTCTCCTCTATCTGGTCAGCACCTATCTGATCGCCATCATCTTTATGATGATGCTAGCTTCCTCCAACGCCCGCGGCGTCGCGGCCAGCCTTAACAAGGAGCGCCGGGAACTGGAGGCGATGCAGCGCGAGGCGATTGTGAGCCAGCAAAACCGTCAGGCCAAAGTCAGCGTGCTGCAGACGCTCTCCGCGCAGATTGCGGCGTCGCCCTCGCTGCGCCATCTGCTGGGCAAATACGGCGTTCAAATCCGCGCCGGCACCCAGCCCGCCGCGCAGGAGCCCGCCTCCCGCTAACCCGCTGCGGGGCAAGCTGTTGCGCTGCCAATGCGCGCAAACGCAGGCACAGGCGCAAGCGCGCATGCGCGCACGCAGCCCCGGCCTTACGCTGAACGACCACTCTTTTCCCTTCCCTTTCCCATCTCCCCATTCCCGGCCATGAACGACGACACGTATCCTGATATTCCCCAGCCCCCCGCTTCCTACGACCCGCTTGCGCTGGTGATTCCGCCCGTCATCGCTTTCCTGTTGATGCTGAGCATCTTCTACACCATCGAGTACCTTGTGCTGACGGACAGCACCGACAAGATGTCCAAGGACCTGACTGAGCTGGGCAAGCTCAAGCCAGGCGCGATTGCCGAACTCCAGCGCATCCGCGACCAGGAGCGCGAAGTGGGCACCGCCCTGGAAGGCATGGCGCGTGACCTGCTGCTGATGAGCCAGGACAACGCCGACGCCCGCAAGATCGTGCTGGACATGCAGATCCGCGAGACGCCCAACGCCGGCGCCCCCGCCGCGCCCGGCGCCACCAACGCCGCGCCCCGCCCCCCCGCTCCCGCCGGCACCAACAGCGCCCCCAAGCCGCGCTAAGCGCGCCGCCACCCCCTGCGCCCGCAGCACGCTCAACCGCGCCCACGGGCGCGGGTGATGCGGTTGACGAGGTTGACGGGTGTCAGCCCGGACAGCCCAGTGTTCCCCTCCTCGTTGGGGGGGGGCGCTGGGCTGCATCGTTTGCAGGCCTGGTCTCCGCATCCCAATCGTGTGGGGGGTGGGGGAAGAACTCTCCCGGGGTAGTCCTCGCATCAGAATGCTCCGGGCAACGCCGGGCTAAGGTAGGGAACGGCTACGCTGTTCTTGGAGCACCTCGCTCGCGCCGTCTCATCTTTGCGAACGTCTGGCTACGCCGTGCCCGCGGCCTGGCGAATTTGCGGCAAGCTATCTGGAAAATGCGCTACGTGGAGATGCCGTAGCATTCCTCCTCGCGCTCGTACGCTTGCAAAATGCACGACAGCTGCCGCACGGAGCATGGCATTTGTTGGCGCGACTATTGATTGGTTTGCGCGCAAATCGTTCTGTGGCTGCGCCTTAGAATGAGATGGAGAGGTTTGGCATTGTTCTTGCTCCACAGATATTCAGCGCAGGAACAGCATGCTTGCGTGAAATAATCTGTTCATACCATTCCTTATACATTCAATTCATATCCTCGTCTCGAACATCTCAATACGGAAACCGCCATGGACCCGCTTACATTCGCTATCCTTCTGATGCTTCTCGCCGCACTGGAATCGATGTATTACCTCACCGAAGGCCTGTGCAACCTCTTGTACAGCCGGGCCGATGTGCGGGAGGTGCTGGTTGAAGTGCTGGAGTAGCGAAGGCGCTCGTTCTCCCCTTCCCCCGTCACGTCACGTCCTCTCTCCCGCACCCGCCCCCGCAAAAAAAGATTGCCCCCGGACTTTATGCCATGCGAGCGACAACAACTCGCGAAGTCCGGGGGCAAAGGGTGGGAGGCCGGGCCGATGGAGAGAGCGACCCGGCCTGTGCTGCCCACGCGGTGGAGAGTCCGCGGGGCAGCCTGCTGGAGAACAATTTTTGCGTAAGCCGAAGGGCAAGCGAGGCGCGGCGCCGGGCGGGGCCGTCGGCCGGGCTTGCGTAATCCGAGCGGAGGAGCGGAGCCGTCCAGCGGCCGCGCAATTCCGCGCTTTATCATCTCTTTGCGGCGGCGGGACTTCTCCCGATCCGCCCCGCGCGCCCTTATTGCAGCATCTTTTCCAGCTTCACGTCCTTGGGCACGCCCAGGCCGACGGCGATCTGGTAGTGCTTGCGGGCCGCGTCCTTGTTGGCGGGCTTTTGGCTGGCGTAGATGACCGCGAGGTTAAAGTGGGCGTCGCCGTAGTTCGGGTCCAGGGCAATCGCCTTTTTGCACTCGCTTTCCGCGGCCTCCTGCCAGCCCTTTTGGCTGCAGGCAATGCCTAGGTAGTTGCGGGTTTGCGCGTTGTTGGGATTGAGCGCGGCGGCGCGGGTAAGGCTGGCTACGGCGTCATCAAAGCGGCCGCTCTGGTAGTAGACGATACCCAGCACGCTGTGCGAGAAGTCGTCGTTAGGGTTAAGCTTAACCGCTTGCTGCAGAGCGCGTTGCGCCTCCGGAAAGTTTTGCTGCTGAAAGCGCACCACGCCCAGGTTGCTCCACGCGTACAGGCTGTCCGGGTAGGCGTCGATGATCTGCTGGTACTTGGCGGACGCTTCGTCAAACCGTTTGCGGTTAAACAGATCGGTTGCCTCCTGCGCCAGGCCGCGGGCGCCTTCGGGCACGCGGGCCGTCTTGCTCAGGTCGCCATCCGCGCCGGCGCCGTCGGCGGTGCCGGCGGGCTTGCCGGGGGCGCCGGCCGTGGTGGGCGCGGCGTCGCCGGGCGTGGCCTGCACGTACTCAATCTTGGTGGGATCGGTGGCGGGCGAGGGCTGCGTGGCGGTGGATTTGGGCGTGCCGCTGTTGGCCAGCACGGGCTTGTCCGAGAGCGGCGCGGGGGCCGTGTCGATCATCGGCGTGCCGGCGGGGGCGGAGGTCGTCTTGCCGGGCGCCGTTTTGGTCGGGGAGATTTGATGCGAGAGCTGGTTGCCGCTGTTAACCGGGGCGACAGGCGTACCGGGCTTGCGGAAGAGCGAGAGCTCCTCGTCGCTCAGGGCAACCAGGGGAGAGGCGAGGATGTCCACCTGCTGCTTCAGCACATCGCTGTCCACCTTCAGGCGCTTCATTTCGTCGCGGGCCAGGCGGGCGGCCAAGTCGCGGCGGGCTTGCTCCTGCAGCTGGCGTTGAACGATGCCGCGGAGCGTTTCGTTCTCGCGCACCATGTCGGGGCTGGCGCCGGCGCCGCTGGTGGCGACGCGCTGCTCGCTCTCGGCCAGGCGCTGGCGGGCGTCGGCAAGCTGGGTTTGCAGTTCGGCGTTCTGCTTGCGGAACTCCTCATTGCTTTCCTCGCTGGCCTTCAGCTGGGCCTGCATGGTTTTCAGCTGCGCCTGCAGCTGGGCCACATTGCTGCTGTTGGGATCGCCGTTGCCGCTGGTCAGATCGCGGATCTGGCCTTCGGCGGTGGCGAGCTTTTCCTTCAGGCTGGCGTTCTCGGCCAGCAGGGCGGACATGTTCGCGTCGGTGCGTTTGGCCTTGGCCTCGGCCAGCTGCCTGGTGGTGAAGGCGAGTTTGCGGCGCAGATCCTGGCTCTCCGTAACCGCGCTGCCCAGTTTGGCGCGCAGATCGGCCACCGTCGCCTGCAAGTCATTGATCTGCTGGCGCAGCGAGGACGAGCCGGCGGCGGCCCCGCCCCCCTTGGTGTAAGGCGTGCCGGTGTTGCGGCTGACGATAAAGCCGCTGTGCTTGCGGGAGTAGCTGCCGGCGCTCATGCCGCCGCTTTGCTTATAGCTGTACACCTCCGTCTGCTCCTCGGGCTCCGGCGCTGGGGCCGGGCGCGAGGGCGCTGCGGCCGCCGTGCGCGCCGTGCCAGTGCGGGCGGGGGTGGTGGAGGCGGTGCGCTCGGCGGCCGGGCTTGCATCGCGGGCGCCCCGCAGGCCGGACATTTTGCCGCGCACGTACTTGAGGCGGTACTGGACGATGGCCTTCTCCCACTGCGGGTTGGCTTTGGCCAGGGAGTCCAGCTGGGCGTAGGAGTCCTGATATTTGCGCAGGGCGGAAGCCTTCTGGCCCTGGGCCTCCAGCTTATCGGCTTCCTGGATATTGAGATAGATCTTCAGGTATTGATCCTGAAGCGAATCCCCTGCGGCAAGCGCCGGGGCCGTCGGCGCTAGCAAAAGGAGTAAAACCGTGAGTAAGCGAATTGTTTTGCATGGCATGCGGCGTATATGACGTAAAAAGCGGTAATAAGTCAAGAAAAAGTTAAATACTTGTATAACAGGTTTAATTTCAGCCTCTTGACGCAGCATTTACGGTTTTATACAGGCGATGAAAATCACGGGAGTTTTTAGCCACGAAACACACGAAGCACACGAGGAGCGGACGAAAGGGGAATGAGGAATAATGAGTTATTTGAATCTCGTTCTCCGTCTCCTTCCCCTCCCCCCCTTCGCGTTCTTTGCGTTCTTTGCGTCCTTAGCGCCCTTTGCGCGAAAAATGGCCCTGAGACATAGCCGTACGAATTCGTACGTCAGTACCGCTCCCCGATTTCGCGCAAAGGGCGCGAAGGACGCAAAGAACGCGAAGGAGGGGGAAGGGACACTAGAGGCTGTCGACATTCGGCCTCCTCCCCCTTTATCCCCTGGAAGCATCCCCTTGGCGAAACTTTCCGCCCTTGGCGATGTTATCTGAAGGTCCGTAGATCCAAGGCAGATAGTATCGCCATGGACGGAAAGTTTCGCCAAGGGGATGCGGCAGAAATGTCGACATCCTCTAGAAGAAGGGAGCTTACAGAGCACCTCTCAAAACCTGATTCTCTCGCTCCCCTTTCGTCCCCTCCGTAAATTTCGTGTACTTCGTGTGCTTCGTGGTTAATAGCTCCCCTCCCAACCCCTCCCCCCGCGTGGCGGCCATGTCACAAATCCACGACTTTGCGCCGCCAACGCGCCCGGCTGAAAATGTCCTATTGACGCGAAAGGGCCGGGCACTCATAGTCATGCGAATTCGTGCCGCACGACTTTAACCATGAAGAGGGGCGCGGAAACCATCCGGCGCGCCGCCGGATCGCTCTTCCACGACAAGGGACATGCTCGCTTCGTCGTCGGCTGGACGCACGGACCCCATTCCCCCGCAATCGCATAGCCACAAGCCCACACCGCATCGCACCGCACGTATCAACCACCCCCTGTACATTCCCTTCGCCACCAGCCACACAACAACAGCCGGCGTACCAGTAACTGCGCCGGCAAGCGCCACCCTCGGGATTGACGGCAGACACGCCGCCCGGCGCTTACCCCACGCAATGGCGTAAAGGCGCAGTACGGGTCGATACCGATCCTTTCCCTATCCCCAGACTTTCCTCCATGAGCCAGCAAACCATCAGCAGCCCCACGGACAAAGCCACGTCGACAGCGGAGTACCTGCGCGGCGCCGTTCACCACAACTCCGCACTGTCGAAGCAGGGCATTCTGGAGCGTATGTTTACGTTCTGGTTTAACTCCTTCGTCTACAACCAGATATGGGAAGATCCGCGCGTAGACGCGGAGGCGCTGAAGCTGGGGCCGTCCAGCAAGATCATGACGATCAGCTCCGGCGGCTGTAATGTGCTGAATTACCTGGTGTACGATCCCGAGTCGGTCACCGCTATCGATCTCAACAAAAACCACATTTGCCTGCTGCGCCTTAAGCTGGCCGCCATCAAGCACTTGCCGGGTTTTGAGGAATTCTTCCTCATGTTCGGCCACGCCGACGACAAGCGCAATGTGGAGAACTACAACAAGTATATCCGCGCCCATCTGGACGAGGAAACGCGCCGCTTTTGGGAAGGTGGCGGGCCGATGCGCAAGCTCTTCCTCGGGCCGCGCATCAAATACTTCTCCCGCAATTTTTACGATTACGCCAAGCTCGGCTACTTCATCCGCTTCCTGCATTTGATCGCCAAGATCACCCGCAAGGACCCCACCCAGCTGTTTAAAGCCAGTAGCAAGGAGGAGCAGGAGAAAGTGTGGCGCGAGGAGATAGAGCCCTTCTTCAACAACTGGATTGTGAAGACCGGCGGCAAGCTCCCCTGGGCGCTCTACAGCCTCGGCATCCCCCCGCAGCAGTTTCAGGCCATGGAAGACGAAGTGGGCGGCGGCGGCATGATCGAAGTGTACCGCGAACGCATCAAACGCCTGGCCGTCGACTTCCCCGTGGAGGACAACTACTTTATGTGGCAGGCCTTTGGCCGCACCTACGACAAAGTCAACCGCGCCGCCACGCCAGACTACCTGAAGGAAGAGAACTGGGCCAAGCTACGCCGCAACGTCAGCCGCGTCAGCACCCACGTCGTCTCGTACATCGAGTTCCTGAAAAAGCAGCCCGAAGGCTCGCTCAACAGCTTCATTATGCTGGACAGCCAGGACTGGATGAAGCCGCAGCAGATTGCCGACCAGTGGCGCGAAGTGGCCCGCGTGGGCGAACCCGGCACCCGCGTCATCTTCCGCACCGCCGCCAGCGACAGCCCCGTGGAAGCGGCGCTGGCCCTGGACGCCGACCTGAAGAAGCGCTACGTGTACGAAAAGGATATCTCGCTCGAGCTCTTTAAGAAGGACCGCTCCGCCATCTACGGCGGCTTCCACCTCTACGTTAAGCCCTAACCAGCGCCAGCGCGGGGCGCTGGACCCCTGTTGCTGACGGCCCTTCGGGGGCCGTCGCGGGGGATGGCGATTGCCGAGCGCGGTCGCTATCTCCCTTTGCAAATGCCTCGCGGATAAGCTTTTGCGCCTTGCGCGGCGCTGCTTTCGCGGGGCATTTGCTTATACAGATAATTCCCCTTTTCTCCTCACCCTTTCACCCTCTGCCGCACTCCGTTATGGGACAAGCCGAAGCCATGGATCGCATGTACCGCTTTACGCGGCATGTCTACGATCTGAGCCGCAAATACTACCTGCTGGGCCGCGATAAACTCATCGACCGCATGGAGTTACGCAAAGCCGGCCACACCCTCCCCGACGGCAGCCAGACGGCGCAGGCCGACCGCGTGCTGGAAATCGGCTGCGGCACCGCGCGCAACCTGATTGTGCTGGCGCAAAAGCGCCCGGGCTTCCCCCTGTACGGGCTGGATGCCAGCGAGGCCATGCTGGAAACTGCCGCCAAAAGCGTGGATAAAGTCGGCCTCGCCAGCACCATTACCCTGCGCCCCTGCCTGGCGGAGGACCTGACCGCGAAGGGCACCTTTGGCCTGGACGAACCGTTCGACGTCATCTTCTTCAGCTACTCGCTCAGCATGATCCCCACGTGGTCGCAGGCGCTAGAGGTGGCGCTGGCCAACCTCAAGCCCGGCCGAAAGTTCTACATTGTGGATTTTTGCGACCAGGCCGACCTGCCCCGCTGGTTCAGCCGCTTCCTCAAATTCTGGCTCAGCAAATTCCACGTCTTCTACCGCCCGGAGATGCTCGAGTACATCCAGCAAATGCACCGCGACGGCAAAGGCAAACTCGAAATCGAGTACCTCTACGGCCGCTACGCCTACATCGCCAGCTTCGAAAAGCCGGCGGCGTAAGAGACCGCGAGAGGGGATTGATTTAACCACGAAACACACGAAGCACACGAAATTACGGAGGGGACGAAAGGGGAACAGGATCAAGGGTGATTTAATAGACTTGAGACTCCTTCTCCTTCCCCCTTAGCGGCTTTGTCCCCCTTAGCGTGATAAAATTTCTGTTCTCCGGGACACTGAAACAGAGATTATCACGCTAAGGGGGACAAAGCCGCTAAGGGGGAGGGGACTTAAAGGAATTAAAGGAAAACCCTGTAAGACCAATTCGCACAGTTATTTGCTCTTTATGCGGAGCGAGACATTCTCCTCCGTACTGCAGTACGGAGGAGAATGTCTCGCTCCAGGGGGACGTAAGGAAGGTTGAACATCGTGGAAGCAACCCTCTTGGCGAAACTTTCCGCCCTTGGCGATGTTATCTGAAGGTCCGTAGCTCCAAGGCAGATAGTATCGCCAAGGACGGAAAGTTTCGCCAAGGGGATGCAGCGGAAATGTCGACAGCCTCTAGCATCCCAGTTACCTCCCTTCCCCCTTTCGTCCCCTCAGTAATTTCGTGTACTTCGTGTGCTTCGTGGTTGAATAATTCCCTCCCCTTCCCCTCCCCCGCACGCTTTGCCACTTGATCGAGCCAAGCAGGTCGTGTACCTTTGCGCATCCATGAGCTCGGATCTTCCGCCGCAGACACCGCCGTCTTCTCCTTCGCCCGTCCCGCCGACACCGCCGGGGGGCGTGTTCTATCCTGCGCCGCCGGCGCCCTCCGTGCCGGTTGTCGTCGCCGCACCGGCCAAGTCATCGGGCACGTCGTGGATCTTCTGGATCCTCGGCATTTTCCTTTTTATCGCGCTGGGCATCAGCATGCTGTTCAACGTTGGCCTGTTTGCTGCGCTCAATACGGCGGGCAAGGCGGCGGATAATATTGAGTACAAGGCGGTCCGCGGCAACATCTGGGCCAGCAAATGGATCGCCGTTATCGATATCTCCGGCATGATTACCTCCTCGGGCGACATGGTGGAGAACTACGTCAAAAAAATCCACGCCGTGGCGGCCAAAGATGAGGTCAAGGCCGTCGTCATCCGCATCAACTCCCCCGGCGGCGAGGTGTACGCCAGCGACGTGCTCTATAACGAGACCAAGAGGCTGCGCGACCAGTACAAAAAGCCCGTCGTCATTTACATGGAAACCATGGCCACCAGTGGCGGCTACTACATGGCCATGGGCGGCACCAAAATTCTGGCCAACGACGTGACGCTGACCGGCAGCATCGGCGTCATCATGCAATCCTTTAATGCGCAGGGACTTATGGAGATGGCCAGAGTGCGGCCGATGATCTTTAAATCCGGCAAGATGAAGGACCTGGGCAACATGTTCCGCGAGATGACCGAGGACGAGCGCAAATACGTGCAGGACCTGATCGATGAAACCTACGGCAAATTTGTGGGCATCGTGGCCCGCGAGCGCAAGATCGACGAGAAAACGCTGCGCGACGGCGTGGCCGACGGCCGCGTGCTAACCGGCAAGGTGGCGCTGGAGAACAAGCTGATCGACAAGCTGGGCTACGTGGATGACGCGGTTCTCGAAGCGAAGTCGCTGGCTAAAATCACCGGCGACGACTACGCCATTGTGCAGGTCAACCGCCTCAGCAACCTGGCGCAGGTGCTGGGCCTGAGCGCTGAAGGCCCGAACAGAGGGCCCGGCGCCTCAACAACCATCCGCCTGCAAATTGGGCCGGACTCCCTGCCGCTGGAGGCGGGCAAACTTTACTACCTCAGCAGCCATCTCCTCCTGGGCACGCCGTGATTTTCCGCAGCGACTGCCGCCACGCCCCCGCCCCGAAAGCGTACGCGCATGCCGCTGCGTTAGTGCTTGCGACTGTGCTGATTGCAGTTGCCGCTCCCCTTACCGCCTCCGCCGCTACCGCCGCTTCCGCCCCGCCGATTGTCGGCGAGGCCTCCGTCGCCCCGCCTGCTCCGAAGGCCCCCGTACCGGCATCGCCAACCAATGCGGCCACGGCCTCCCGGGGCACTGGCACCTCCGCCCACAGTCTCAACCCGCAGGATTTGCCGCCCTGGGCGGTGACGGCCTTTGCGGTGTACGGCGGCTTGTGCCTGCTCTCTCTGCTGGCCATGCTGCGCCTAGCCGTGCTGGCATTGCTTCGCGACGGGCCGCAGGCCTTCAACAACGCGCCGCCGCATTTTAAGCTGGATGACAACTTCGGCTGGATGCTCATCCTCGCGGCGGCGTGCGCCCTCACGGTATCGCTCAGCGTGCCGGCAGCCGCGGCTCTCTTGCTGTTTGCCGCCCTGGCCAGGGGCAACGAGCGCCTGGGCCTTCGCCGGATGAGCATCGGCACGGCGGCGATGATCGGCATCTGGCTCTTTCTGGCCATCATTCCTATCCTCAACCTGGTGGTGCTGGCGCAACTTGCTGTTTATCAGCATCTTAACCTGCCAACGCCCGATCAGGCACCCGTCCAGGCCATTCGCGAGCTTCCGTGGGATGTGGTGCTGCTGCTCTTTGTGCCCAAAGTGATTTTTGTGGCGCCGGTGTACGAGGAAATTGTCTTTCGCGGCCTGCTGCACCCGGCCATCAAGCAAACCCTGCTGACACTGGGCGACCGCAGCGGCCTGCGGGAAGGGCCCCGCCGCGCGGCCCTGGGCGCATGGGGCGCCACCCTGCTCACCTCGCTGGTTTTTGCCGCCATTCACTTCAACCTCATGTCATTCCTCCCCCTGTTTGTGTTGGCGCTGGTGCTTAGCCTTACCTACGAGTACACAGGGTCCCTCAACGCGGCCATCGCCCTGCACATCACCTTCAACGTCGTCAACTCTGCCCAGGTCCTCCTTATGCGCTTTGCCAGGGAGCAAGGCATGCTCCCCGCGTCGCTGCTGGGGCTTTAGGGCGGACGCAGGGAGCCCTGACGCATTGAGGAGCAGGATCATAGACAAGATCACGCGAACCTGCCTGCTTTGACATAAGGCGAATCGTCAATTCGGTTGGTTTCGCATTTCTTCCTCTGAATCCCGTTCCCCCTTGGCGAAACTTTCCGTACTTGGCGATAAATACCTCTTCACTATCAGATGGGTGATGATATCGCCAAGGACAAAATCCGCTCCACCTCCCGGATGAAGACTGAGTAGCAGCAAAATGGATACACTTTTACTGAAAGTGTGCTCCTTCCAAAAGAAGGCCATCGACTTCAACCCAAGCCCGAAATACAACCAAGAAGAGTGGAGCCATGGGGATTCGAACCCCAGACCTCCTCAATGCCATTGAGGCGCTCTACCAACTGAGCTATGACCCCTCTTCGTGGACCATAAACGCCTCGCAATGTTGAACAACCTTGCGTGCGAGTGGAAAGCTTGTTGTACGGGATATGGGGGAAAGGCGCAAGGAAAAGTTTTAGATTTTTTTAGGCCGCGACTCCACGTACTCTGAGCACGCTATGTCCACCCCCGATCCGCAGACGCAGCAGTCCGCCCCTTCCCCCGCCCCCGCCACCACCGCGCCCCACCCGGAGATGCGCACGGCAGGCATGCTCCACACCAACTTTTTGCTGGTGCGCGCGCCCGGCGGCTGGGTGATGTTTGACGCGCCGGACGGCTCCGCCGAAATGATCCGCGGCCTCGGCATCCGCCTGGCCGCCCTGGTGCTGACGCACGGCCACTTCGACCACATTTGGGACGCCGCGCGCCTTGCCGACGACCACGACTGCCCCGTGCACGCCCACGATGCCGACGCCCCCATGATGCGCCAGCCGGCTCTGTTCTCCCGCTTCTTCCCGCCCGCCGCGGGCATTCGCCCTGTGCCGCAGTGGCAGCCGATTGCGTTGCCGGACCGCGGCGCGGCCGACTGGTCCGTGGCAGGGGCGGCATTCCGGGCGTTCCACATCCCCGGGCACTCCGCCGGCAGCGTGGCGTTTTACATGCGGCCGGAGGCGGGCGGCGCCCCCGGTGCCAGGCCGGGCTACGTCATCGGCGGCGACGTGCTCTTTAACGGCGGGCTGGGCCGCTGGGATTTCCCCGGCGGCTCCCTGGCCGTGCTGCGACGCGGCATCTACACGCATCTGCTTCCCCTGCCGCAAGATACCGTCGTCTACCCCGGCCACGGGCCCGCCACCACCACCGGCCACGAGGCCCGCGGCAACCCCTACCTCCGCGACGATTTTGACGAGGATGACGAGCTGAGTTAGAGCCTCAAGTCCAAGTGGGCGCCAGGATCTCTCCATACCCTCCGTGCGATCGGTGTTATCGGTGGCTAACTTTTCCCTTCAAAAGGGGAATGTTCTCCACAACAATGGTAGAATGTCGACACCCCGTGTTCGAGCAAAGCCTCTCCGATGACGGCGGAGTTGATCATTGCGACATGATTCGCAAAGTTATTTGCTCTTAACCCTCCCAAAACGTCGTGAAGGCGCGGTCCCAGCTGCGTTCGTCGTGGACTTTCTGGGCGAGGACTTCGCGGGCGGCGCGGGTGGGGAGGGTGGCGAGCATTTCTTCCAGGCCGCGCACCCAGGCCTCTACGTTGCGGGCGGGCAGGACGCGGCCTTCGCGTTCGGTCGTGACCAGCTCGCGGGGGCCGCCGATGTTGCTGACGGCTACGGGCAGGCCGGAGGCCATCGCTTCGACAACCACGTTGCCGAAGGTGTCCGTGGTGCTGGGGAAGACGAACAGGTCGGCCGAGGCGTAGGCGGCGCCGAGCTCCTTGCCGGTGAGCACGCCGGTAAAGATGGCGTCGGGAAGCAGCGTTTGCAACTCTTGCCGGTAGGGGCCGTCGCCGACGACGGCCATGGTAAAGCGGCGGCCTTTATCCTTCAGCGCTATAAGCACTTCCGCCAGAAACGCCAGGTCCTTCTCCTTGGAGACGCGCCCGACGTACAGCAGCACGGGCGGCTGGGGCAGCGTCGGTGCGGGCGGGCTGCCGCCGGCGGCCGCGCGGGCGGCGGCGTTGCGGCGGGTCCAAAAGGCGGCGTCGTAGTGGCGCGGGCTGAAGTTGCTGGTATCCAGCCCGCGGGGGAAGATGCGGAGCTTCTCCGGCGCAATGCCGCGGTCGATCCAGCAGCGGCGGTAGAACTCGGAGTTGACGAAGACCGAGTCGCACTGCCCGTAGAACCAGTGCATGTAGCCCCACGTAATGGTCTCCACAAACGCGTCGTCGCTGAGAAAGCGGGCGTACTGGGGAAAGTCGGTGTGGTAAATGCCGGTCACCTTCAGCCCCAGCAGCTTGGCGCTGGCAAAGGCGCACATGCCAATGGGGCCGGGAGTGGAGATGATGATCTCCGTAAACTTGCCGCGCTCCAGGTAGTCCAGCATCTCCAGAAAGGGCGGGAAGCTGAGCTTTTGCAGCTCGTACTCGGGGATCTCGAACTCGCCCACGGGCGGGAAGTTGCGGATCGGGATGTCGTGGATGGAAATCTCCGAGCGGGAGGTGACGACCGTGAGGTCCGCGCCGGCCTTCTTGGCGGCCAGCGTCATGGCGCGGATGGTGCGGGCTACGCCGTTTACGTCCTCCAGCGTGTCGGTAAACCAGGCGCGTTTTTCGTTTTGCAGCACGCTGGGCAGGCGGCCTGTCATGCGGCGCGCGGCGGCGGCCAGCAGCTTGCGGTCCGGCGCGTGCTGGTGAAAGGCCATGACGTACGGCAGCACTGCGCAGCCAACGGGCAGCAGCCCGCTGATGGACTGCAGCGCATCCAGCAGATTGCCTTTGTGCAGGCGCGTGAGGAACTGCGACCAGAGCTTGTAGCTCAGCTCGTTGGTCAGGTGCGAGGCCATGCGGAAGGAGCGGCGCTGCGCGTTGGGCTCTGCGGCAATAAGCTTGTCCAGCGCGGCCTTTACCTCCGGGTTGGAGAAGTAGCTGCCAATCTCGCGCGCCAGTGTCGACTCGCCCGGCTTGACGAAGTCGAAGGCCTTGCCGGTGCGCAGCGCCTCCGCAATGTGGCCAATGCGCTCCGTGAGGGAAAACGCCGTGGGGTTTTGCCCGGCGATAAAGCGCTCGGCCATCTTGGCCATAAGCCCGCCGCTGGTGGGCGCGGTGCGTTTGAGTTTGTCCTCCGCGTAGGTAAACGCGGTGACGTAAATGCTGCTGCTGAGTGATAGGGGATCGCCCATCGGCCCGATGGCGCCGGCCTCGCCGCGCTGCAGCGCCTCAAAAAACTCGCGGATGGCCACCGCGCTGCCGTGGTGCACGCCCTGCGAGGAGGCGGTGCGCGCTACCTCCGTGTAGGTGCGGGCCACGTACAGGCCTCCATGGTCGTCGGAGCCGCCGGTCAGGATCTTGTTGTGGGGCTCCGCGTGGGTCGGCGCCAGATCGTGGCGGTTGGCCATCTCCTCAACATGCTGCGACGTAAGGGCTTGCAGACACAGCATGGCGGTTGTCTGCGCCAGCGGCTCGCGGTTGCTGTTGCGGCCCTCAAAGATTTTAAAGAGGAGGATCAGCTTCTCAAAATGCTCGATGGTGAGCAGCTGATTGAGGCTGACAAGTGCGTGCGCCACAGCGTGCGCTATGTTGTTGTCGCGCAGGTACCCGGCCAGCTCGTAGATGTTGGGCCGCAGTGCCTGGATGTCGCGATGCTGCTCCTCGGTGATATTCCAGACGAGGAGGTGGATTTTGCAGCCATCGGGGAAATAGGTCGTAACTTCCTCGCTGATAAACACATCCGGAAAGTGCGCAATCTCCAGGCAGCCCTCAATGCGATTGTGGTCGGTAATCGTCTTGTACGTCATGCCGGCGGCATGCAGCTTCTGGTACAGCGCGGCGGGATCGCTGTAACTCTGCGGCACACCCACCTTTCGCAGAAGCCACTCCGACGGGCGGTCCGAGTAACGGGAATGGAGATGGAGATCAGCGCTGGGCATAAGGGGGCGGAGCGACGACGCTCCGTGTATGGCTTAGCGTACTGCCGGCGGGGATGGCAAGGCCGATGCGTTGGAAGGCGTGCCGGGTCTCTGGAAAGGGGGCTCGCGGGCAGGCATACCGGGCTGGAATCTGGGCGCATTAGCGCGGCTAATGCATCTGATGCGCAACTTACCGCCAATAAGGCGCAACTTCGCGCTAAAGTATGACAACTCTGCGGCAGCACGCGCTGGATACCTGCGGTAGGGTGGTAACGATGAAATACAACGGTCGGACTCCGAGTCTCAGCAGCAGCAACAGCTGCACCGCGCCTGCCCGCGCGCGCTTTTCCTTGTCGTGTCGCACGGCCGCGGTGGCGGCGGGCGTTGGCCTGATGGCGGCGCTTGGCGGCATCATGGCTGCTCCTCTTTCCTCAGCGCTGGCGGCGGACGCCCCGGCTTCCGCCCCTGCCGTGGATGCCGAAACAGCCAAACGGTTTGCCACGCTTAAGGAGTACCTTACCGTGCGCCTGGCCAAAATGGCCGAGGCCTCGAAGGTGTATGTCAAAAACGCCGCGGCCTACCAGGCGCTGGCGGAGAAACATGGCGGCCTGGACAAGGCGGCCGCCGCGGCCCCTGACGAGGTGCGCAAACTCGTAAGCCTGCTGCAGGACGACTACAACGCGCTGGACAGCTTTGGCTACGAGACGGTGGAAGGCATCGTGGCCGGCGTGCACACGATGGTCGACTTTGACGTGTTTCTGGACAGCGGCCAGCCCGCCGACAAGGCCACCTCCGACCTGCCGGCCGCCCCCGTCAAGCTGGAGCTTGCCGGCGGTAAAACCATTGAGGGCAAAGGCAGCCTCTTTACCTACCTGATGGCGCCCGCGCTGTGGGGCAAAAGCGAGGAGTTTTGCCAGAAGGTCAAGATCCACGGCAAGGACGAGCTGCTGCCCGACCCCGCGTTTGTTGTCGCCACCGCCAAAGTTGCGGAGTCCAAAACGGCCGAGCTGGTGGCGGCCGGCAACGCCTGGGCGCCCACGCTGCCGGATTGCTTCGGCATCCTGGTTACGATGACGCCCACGCTGAGCGGCTATTTTGACGACTGGAAGGATAGCCGCTACGCGCCCGAGACGTCCGGCCTCTTCGCCGCCGTCAGCCGCGTCTCCGATATGAAGGGCATTATGACCAGCGTAAGCACCACGTACGCAGCGGTTAAGCCCAACGTGGAGGCCAGGGACAAGGCTCTCGCCACATCTATCGACACCGGCTTCAAAAACATGCTCAGCTTCATCGACCAGGTGGCCGAAAAGGAGAAGAAAGCCGGCAAAGCCATCACCCCCGCGCAGATCGATGAGCTGGCCGCCCAGGCCAAGGAGATGGCGGACAAACTCGTCCCGCAGATTGACCAGGCCTCGGCCATCGTAACCGGGGAGAAGGCGAGCGAGGCGGCCAAATAAGG
Source organism: Verrucomicrobia bacterium LW23 (assembly GCA_003054695.1). Taxonomy (GTDB): domain Bacteria; phylum Verrucomicrobiota; class Verrucomicrobiia; order Methylacidiphilales; family UBA1321; genus LW23. The sequence continues at coordinate 402,419 of QAZA01000039.1, read as the reverse complement.
CATCCTCCTCTCCCCCCTTTGTGACTTCGTGCCTTTGTGGTGAACAATCCGTGGGGAATGTTAACCGCAAAGTCACGAAGACACGAAGGGGGGATAGGAAGGGATAACAGGATAACTGAAAGCTTCTCCCGAAGCGCGGCTTTACCGACAGGCGCGCATCCACTACACTAATCCTCCCGATTTGCTCCGAAACACACTCGACGCGCGGCACGCTGGCACTTTGCCCGGCGCGCGTCCCCCAGCCCTCGCACACCACCATGACGCACCACCCCACCACGTTCCGGCCGAGATTCGCGCCTGCCGGGGCACTCGCAACCCCCTGTCGCCTGGCCGACTGGCTTCGCCATGGCACGGCCGTGGTGCCGGGGGCGCCTGTTCGCGCGGTGCGGGGTGTAGCTAAGGTGCTTGTGGCTGTGCTATTTGCGACGGCGATGGCTATGGCATTTGCGGCCTCCCCCGCCACGCTCCGCGCGGATTCCCCGGCCGCTGCCCCCGCCTCCTCGCCCGCCGGGCAAATCCCCGCCGACGCGATGCTGATGCTCGACTTTGAGAACCTGCGCAAGCTGTGCTGGGGCATGACGGTGGACGCCGCCGGCCCGGAAATGCCGGCCGCCGAGTGGAGCGAGAAAGCCGCCGAGGCGCGCCGCCTGGTGGAAGTGCTGGCCGGCCACGTCCGCTCGCCCGAGGGCTCCGCGCTCGTCAAGGGGCTGTTCGATTCGCTCAGCCCGTCTGTCGGCGCCGCGCCGTCGTTTGCCGACAACCGCAAGGCCGCTGAGTGGGCCGGCGTGGCGCGCGCCCGCCTGGAGCACATCGCCGCCGCCGAAATGCTGGCCGCCCAGAAGCGTGGCGATGTGGCCGCGACCCAGATGTGGCGCGCGATGATTCTCCTGCCCAAACACGCCAACCTGATTGAGGGCGCCATGGCCATCCAGCGCCTCATCGCCAGCGGCAGCGCCCAGGACGGCGTGACGCAACTGCTTGCGCGCGAAGCGATTACCTGCCAGTCCAGCCGCATCCGCGAGAAGCTGGAGGCTGCGCGCCGCCTGATCCTCTCCGGCCACCCCACTCTGCCGCTCCTGGCCGGCCGCGTGGCGGAGATCGACACCCTGGCCGACACGCCCGGGTGGCTGGTTGCCGCCGCCAACGTGCCGGCCGCTGCCGCCGGTGCAAAACCCTCGGGCAACGGAAGTTACGAGCAGTTGGCGGAGGCATGGCTTGCACGCTTTAAAGCCGCGCCCGGCGCGGAGGCGGAATCCAACTCCGGCCAGGTCATCACCGCCGCCAACTCGGACAAGCCCGTGCCCGCCCCCGGTGCGTCGGCGGAGAAGATCACCCTGCCGGAAGGTTTTGTGCAATGGCGCGAGTCGATCGAGCTCGGGCTGCCTAACCTGCTTACCGACAACGAGATCAACCGCCGCCAGCGCCTGATGCTGAAGCTGCTGCGCCTTATCCCCAAGGAGTTTGACGCGGGCGTGCGCGAAGGCAGGATTGTGGTGCCGATCGAATACCGTGAGGCCGTGGTGTTTACGTCCAACGTCGACGAAATCATCAACGAGCTGGCGCCCGCCTGGCGCACCAGCAAGGCCGAGATCCACGCCAAAAACGCGCCGCTGCTGGAGAAGGAGATGGACGCGCTGGAAGAGGCCATCACCTCCAAAGCGCCCTCCGCCGATGTGCACAGGCACGCCAACGCAGCTCTCGGCATCCTGGAGGGGCCGTACGAGCTCACCCTCTTCCGCGCCGGCGCCCGCACGGACGTGATCAGCGAGATGCTGCTGGAAGTGCGCAGCAGCCTCATGGACTCCCTGAAAGCCGCCCGCGCCGGCCGCTGGCAGGAGGCGGAGTCGCTGCGCCTGGACGCCTACTCCACATTCGACACGGAAATCGAAATCCGCGCCATGACGCGCGACGCCGCGCTGGCCATCCGTACCGAGAAGAGCTTCCTGGAAGGCGACCCCGGCAAGCTGGGCATCAAGGCGCTGCTGGACCGCCGCGCGCCGATTGCCGAGATCGAAGCCGCCTACCAGCGCACGCTGGGCCTGCTGGACGAATGCGGCGCCTTGCTCAAGGTCGTCATCTCCCCCGCGGCCGTTGTGTTTCAGGCGTTTACAATTGTGGCGCGCGAAGGCCTGGAGGCCGTCGTTATCCTGGCCGCCCTGCTGGCCGGTATGCGCGGCGCGGCCTACGCCCGGCAGCGCAAGCTTATCGCAGTGGGCTCCCTGCTGGCCGTGGTGGCGTCGGTGCTGATCTTCTGGCTATCGCAAACGCTCATCGCCTCTCTAATGAAATACGGCGAGCACCTGGAGGCGGTCATCTCCATCGCGGCGGTCGGCATCCTGCTGATGGTGACGAACTGGGTCTTCCATAAATACTACTGGGTGGGCTGGAACTCCACGCTTCGCGAGCTGGCCGGCGCGGTAAACAAGAAGACCGACACGCTGTGGGATTCGATCGCCATGATGGGCGTCGGCTTCCTCACGATTTTCCGCGAAGGCTTTGAGACGACGCTGTTTATGCAGTCGCTGATGTTTGACGGCGGCACGGATTCCGTGGCGCTGGGCTTTGGCATCGGCGTGGTGTCGATTCTGGTGCTGGGCTGGCTTATCTTTGTGCTGGGCAACAAGTTGCCGTACCGCAAGATGCTTGTGGTGACCGGCTTTCTGGTCGTGTCGATTCTGATGACCTTTACCGGCAGCACGGTGCGCATTCTGCAAACTATCGGCTGGCTGCCCATCCACCCTATCGAAGGCCTCACCATCCCCAACTGGATGGGCCTGTGGCTGGGCCTCTACCCCTCGTGGGAGGGCATCATCATCCCGCTGCTCAGCCTCGTCTACGTCGCCGGCGCCTGGCTCTACGTCAAATTCACCGCCAGCCGCGGCCCCCAGCCGGAGCAGGGCCCGCAAATGGTGACGGCGGAATCCGTAGCGCAGGAGCGGGCGGAAGCCAACGCAGAGAAGCCCGCCGAAGCGGTACCGAACTGATCGTGGGGGCATCGTGAGGGGGCTGGTGCGGGCGTTGCTCGATCAGCCCGGCGCTAATCGCGGCGCGCAAAATACCCCGCTCCTTGAGGCGAGGATTTTTGGTGGCGGCGCTTTACAGCCCCTCAAAGTCCTTCAGCTTTTGCTCCAGCTCCTGCTTACGAATGGCTTCAATCAGCTCGCGCGAGACGAAAGTGTAGGCCTTGCCGCGCACCTGCGCAAAGGCCAGGCGATCGCTTCGCATATCCGTGGGCCATGCTGTTAGCTGAAAGCCCAGGCTTGTCAGGCCACGAAAGTAGTCCTGCCCAAGCACTCGGGCTATCTGGTCAATGGATTCCCACGTTGTTTTGGGGGGCGTGTTGGCGGCGCGCAGAAGTTCCAGCTGATCTTTATCCAGCGTCTCGTAGCCGTCGCCGCCGGCCACGCGCTTTTGGTAGGAGATCGCCACGCACTTATCCCTGAGAAAGATGGCCGCAATCTCCACGTCGCCTTTCTTGAAGCCAAACGTCACGCAGCTCTCCAGGGGCTCGAACTTTGTTCCCGTTTCGCTCGAGCCAAGCGGCTCCCCATAGCGCGCCTTGCACTGCTCCAGCGTCTCCCCCAGCCGTGCGCGTGCTGGCGTGATGGCGACGACGAGGGAAAGGGATAGCGCCAAACCCAGAGCGGGGATCAGCAGCGAGCTTCGGGCGTATCGCCGGGTATGAGGGATAATCCAATGCATAGGGTGTGTGTGGATGCACGCGTTAAGGATAGCCAGGGACGTCGGGGTAAGCCAGGGATTAGAAGCATTCAGATATCAGAAGCTGTCGAAAGTCGAACTCGAATCGCTCGCATGGATCTGTCCGTCCCCTCCGTGCAATCCGTGATATCCGTGGTTAAATTTCAGTTCGAAAGGAAGTTATTAGCCACGGAGCAAACGGAGGGGAAAAAGGAAAATGATTTCCATAGCAGGCAAACTCAGACACTCTCTAAAGCCCCTCCAGCTCCTTCCGTTTCTTGTCCATCTCTTTGCCGGAGGCGCCTTGTCTCTCCTTATGGATGAACTGGAGCAGCTCCTGGGAAAACAGGCAATACTGCTTGTCATGGTAATTCTGGCCAAAGGCCTGTTTGTCGCTTCGCACCGATGCAGGTTCGCTCAGCTTCAGGCCAAAATCCTCACATAAGCCACGGTACTCTTTCGCAACCGCATCTTGCAGCTTGTCGATCGGTGCCCAGGTCTCTTTGCCGTTGTTGTTAAACTCCCGCAGCAGGGTAAGGTCATCGTCGTCCCACGCCTCGATTTTGTCGCCCTCGCCCCGTTTGGAGTAGAGGATGCACACGCATTTCCCCTGCAAAATAATGGTCATGATGAGCACGTTGCCCTTTTTGAATGTGACGGACGCGAGAGCCTTCACCTCCTCTTTACGGCCGTGGTCAAAGGCAACAGGCGTGCCGTAACGCGCTACGCATTGCTCCAGCGTCTCCCCCAGCCGCGCGCGGGCCTCGCAAATGCCGGCAACCAGCAGCAGGAATGCCGCAAGAGTACAGCGACACGTGTGGTTTACCATATATAGCGAGTATGCATGTATTGTGACGTTTTGCCACCACATTACCGTCATACAACGCGCAAATCCGGCCGCGCAAAGTTCCGCGCCCGCGCTCGTCTTCTCCTTTGACAACGCGGGTGCGTTGCGCTTTGGTGTACCCTCTCTTCCCCCCGCCCAGCTTAAGCCTGCACACGCTACGCTTTCCATGACAGGTCCAACATTTCCCTCGCAGCCAAACACTTCTGCCGGCAACAGTGGCGGGGGCGGATCGTCGGAGTTTGCGTACTGGGCGTTTATCAGCTACAGCCATAGCGATGAAAAGTCCGCCGCCTGGCTGCACCGTACGCTGGAGACGTACCGCGTGCCGGGCAACCTGGTGGGCAAGGCGCATCGCGACGGCCCCCTGCCGCGCCGCCTGTTCCCCGTGTTTCGCGATCGCGACGAGCTGGCCAGCGGGCATGATCTCAACGAGAAGATCCAGCGCGCTCTGGAGGGCAGCCGCTACCTGGTGGTGCTGTGCAGCCCCCGCTCCGCGCGCAGCCTGTACGTGAACGAGGAGATCCGCCGCTTTAAGTTGATGGGCCGGCGCGAACGGATCCTGGCCATCATCATCGAGGGTGAGCCCAAGGATGTGGGCGGCCCAGCGGACTGCTTTCCCCAGGCGCTGCGCCACCCGCTGCGCGACGACGGCTCCATCGACACCACCGTGGCGCTGGATCCCATCGCGGCCGACGCACGCCCCGACAAGGACGGCCCGCACAACGCTTCCCTGAAAGTGCTGGCCGGCATGCTGGAGGTGGGGCTGGATACGCTGCTGCAACGCGAGAAGCTGCGCGCCCGCCGCGCCATGCTCCGCACCGCCCTGCAGGCGGCCGCCGTGCTGGCCCTGGCCCCCCTGTTTGTGCTGGGCGCCGACGCCGGCCTGGGCCTGCCGGGCGGCGAATCGATACGCGCCTGGCTGGACCAGGAGCAGATGAGCGTGCTGCGCCCCCCGGCCGAGTCCGCCCGCGTGCTGGCCGACGCCCGCAAGCTGCGCGCCGACCTGATGGCCAAGTTTGCCGAGTATCGCCTGCCCAACGACCTGTACACCAACGCGGAGCCCGCCAGCCGCAAGTCGTCCGACGGCCGCATTATTGACCCCACCTACTGGAACACAGGGCAAATCATCAGCGCCATTGGCCGCAACCCGGACCTGACGCCGGCCGACGCCGCGATTGCCATGCGCGGCCTGCGCCGCCTGTTTACGCCGGACATTATCCGCACGGAACCACCCGCCCCCGGCCAGCCGCCCGTGCCCATGGGCTGGAACGAGAAGGACAAGATAGGCAACCCCACGCAGGGGGAGGTGGCGGCGTGGATCTGCACCGCCCTGGCCACCTGCACGGACGCCATGCGCCGGCTGGAGGTGCTGAAGGGCGATCCCACCTCCGATGCGGAGCTGGCGAAGGACTGGGCGACTGTAACGCAAGTGCTTGGGCACCATTACCATCCGCAGGCGCGGGGCGGCTGGGCCATGTATCCGCGCCAGGCGGAGAAGGACCGCTACAGCCACTACACCAGCACGTTGATGCTGATGGCGCTGCTGGAGGCGCGCCAGGCCGGTTTGTCCTGGCAGGGCAGCACGGAGCGCCGCGACGAGTTACTGCGCGAGACGGCCGCCCGCCTCATCGCCGGCTACGAGCGCGACCTGGATTTTCCCGGCTGGCAAAGCGACGACCGCGAGATGGAAGCGCGCTCGCTGGACGGGCTGACGCTGCAAATCTATGCGCTGCTGCTGAGCGCGGAAAACGACGGCGCCATCCCCCCGCTGCCGGAGTCGATGGTGGCGGACATCACCGCGCACCTCACGCGCTGCGCCGTCCGCACGCTCAGCTATCCGCTCACGTCCGGCGAGTTCAGCTACGTGGTGGAGATGGACGCCGGCACCGGCGTGCGGCCGATGAAGTTTACGGAGGGCATCAACTTTCACTGGTACCCGTGGGCCATCGAGGCCTGCACGCAATGGCAGCGCCGCGCCCGCCGCATACCTCAGCCGCAACTTCACATCACCCGCGTCCGCCGCACCCTCGGCCACCTCGTCGTGGACCTGGGCCCGGAAGCCATCCCCATGCTGGGCAAGGGCGGCAACTGGACGCTGGCCGAGCTGCTGTACTGCCTGGGCAGCGTCGCGCCCGAGAAGCCGTAAGTGCAGTTGCGGAATCCGCTCCGCCGTTCACGGAGCGTTTTGGCCGTTCGGACAAGGCGGTTTGCCTTTCAGCAGGTGGTCGTGGCGGGTATGCGGTGGGCGGAGCACATTCTGTGGAAAAAATGGGGTGGATGTCCTGCATGGTCGGGGCCGTTCGTTCATGGCAAAAGGCTGCTGACATACAGTTGTCAGTGGCGTGTGGTGGAATGAGCGGATGACGCGATTGGCGCCACGATTGACTCTCACTATACCCCCAGGGAATGGAGCTATGAGACCGATACACTTACCTGCGGTTGCGGCGCGCGGCCTGGGCAGGGTTCCTGCTGTTTCCGCGCGGCGCAGACTTCGCGCGGCGGCCGATTTTGCGGGGGCGGCGGCGCGGGCGGAAATTTTTCGTAAAATAGGACTTGCGCGGCGAACTGAAACTTTTAAAGTAACAGTTGTGTCGATCAACCATCAGTTCTCCATTGCCGTGCACATTATGGCGGGCCTCGCCTACCATCCTGGCCACGCCTGCGTCTCCAGCGTGCTGGCGGAGAGCGTGAATACGAGCCCGGCTTTTGTGCGCCGCATTTTGGCCCGCCTGAGCAAGGCGGGGTTGATCGAGACGGCGACGGGTAAGAAGGGTGCGTGCTGGATGACGCGCGAGCCCGCGGGAGTGTCGCTGCTGGAGATCTACAGGGCGGTGGATGCGCCCAGGGCGTTTGCCATCCACAACTACCCGGAGCAGCCGCTGTGCCCGATAAGCTGCAACATCAAGGTGGCGATGGAGGGCATCCTGGAGAAAACGCAAGCCACTATGGAGGAACGACTTGCCTCGTTCTCTGTAGCGGACATCCTGGCAGGAATCGAGGAAGCGGACGAAGAGGAACTCGCCTCGTGCGATGCTCTGGTGCCGATTGCCTCGCTCAAGCAAAGCAGCGCGGTTGCGGCAGCCCGCGCCAGGAAGCCGAAGGCAGCTGCCACAGCAACCCATCACGCAGCAGCAACATCAAAGCAACCCGCGAAGGTGGCGCCGCCGCGCGCCGGGCTTCGCCGCAGGGCAGCAGCAACCGCAACAGCCGGCGCCGGCTCCAGCCGAAGGGCTGTATAACGCGCTCAACATCATACACTTGCATGGCTGTTTCTGTTACTTTTATCATTACAAATACGCTAATTGATTGAGAGCTTTCGATCACTAAGCGCGTTCCCTTCCTCCCCGCCCCCTCACACCTAACCTCGCAACACTATGACGTACCTCCCCTCCCCGCAGCCGGCTGATGATGATCGCGACGCAACCGCGGCCGCGCACCCCGTTCGCCGGGGCCGCCGCGTTACCCCCAAGCCGGCACGCACGTCGGGCCGCGTCGCCGCGATTGAAGACGCCCCCGCCGCTCGCCCCAATGCCGCCCAGCGCCGCGCCGCCGCCCGCGTGCAGGCCGCCGAAGCGGAGCGCACCGCCTCGCACGCGGACGTGGTAGCCTACATGGAGACCGTGGAGCTGGATGCCCGCCTGGCGCCCTCCGACGCCCGCGCCCGCAGGGGCCGGCCGCACCTCGCCCCTGCTTCAGCCACCCCTGGCGCGGTGCAGCGGATGCTCTCCCCTATCTTTGCGGCCGTACCGCTGCCGCTGGGCTCGTTTGCGATGGCCATCGTCCTTGCGGGCGCGTCGCTGGGCCTTACGGGTTGCAACGAGAGCCACGCCACGGCGCCACCCGCGCCGCCGGTCGTCACCGTCGCCAAGGCGGAAAGCAAGCCGGTGACGGAGTGGGACGAGTTTACGGGGCGCACCGAAGCGGTTGAGGCCGTGGAGGTTAAGCCGCGCATCTCCGGCCACATTACGGAGGTGAAATTCCGCGCCGGCCAGATGGTGAAGAAGGGCGATGTGCTCTTTGTCATCGATCCGCGCCCCTACCAGGTTATCGTGGATCAGCGCCAGGCCGACGTGGAGCGCGCCAAAATCCGCCAGGCCAATGCCGAGCGCATGGCCCAGCGCGCCAACAAGCTGGCCAACGGTCGCGTTATCAGCGTCGAGGCCGAGGACACGCTGGTGACGGCGTTCTCCGAGGCGCGCAGTGCACTGGCCTCCGCTGAGGCGCTGCTGGATGCCGCGAAGCTGGACCTGGAGTTCACCTCCATCCGCTCGCCGATCGACGGCCGCGTGAGCCGAGCTTTGCTGACGGTAGGCAACTACGTCAGCACCACGGCCAAGGCCGGCGAGCCCTCTCTGCTCACCACCATTGTATCTGTGGATCCAATCTACGTCCATGTCGACATTGACGAGCAGACGCTGATTAAACTGAAGGCGCTGGAGGCCGCAAGCCGCTCCGAAGCCGCGCCCGGCAACGACAGCAAGCGCACCACGACGCTCTCCGATGGCACTGCGATGGAGGAGAAAATCCCCGTGGAGATGGCGCTGACCAGCCAGGAGGGCTTTCCCTACAAGGGCTGGGTGGAGTCGATCGACAACCGCCTGGACGCGAACACGAGCACCATCCTGCTGCGCGTCGTCATCCCCAACTCGGACGGCAAGCTGGTGCCCGGCCTGTTTACCCGGGTGCGTGTGCCGACCACCGACAGCCGCGAGACGGTGCTGGTGGCCGACACCGCCGTGGGCACCGACCAGGCGCAAAAGTTCGTCTACACCGTGGGCGACGGCAATATTGTGGAGTACCGCGGCGTAACGCTAGGCCCTGTTGTGGACGGCAAGCGGGTGATCCGCACCGGCCTTAAGGCGGGCGAGCGCGTGGTGGTCAACGGCATTCAGCGCGCCCGTCCCAAGATGGAAGTGAACCCGCAGGCGCCCGCCGTACAAACGGCGCAAAACACTGCGCCTGCGCACGTTCCGTCGAAGAACTGAGCCGGGCCGCGCCGGCGCAATAACGGGATGCTCGCTCCTTGCAGGGCGGGCGTCCTCCCCCTAAACTGCGACAGTTAACCTTAAACCTGAGGCTTAGCACACTTCCCCGCTCCTCCGCATTTCCCATCGCCAACGCATCATGAAGCGCAAGAACAACCGTGGCTCGCAGTCTTCGTCCTCTTCCTCGTCCTCCCGGCCCGTGCAGGTGATTGGGGATGTGGGCCGGCGGACGCGGCGCACGTGGCAGTCGCGCGTGGCGATTCTGGCGGTGATTGCACTGGGCTGGGGCGCCTACCTCTACACCACCGGCAACGCCGGGCCGCAGCTCTCCAGCCTGTGGGGCGGGCCGCAAGCCGGCAAAGCCCAGCAGGCGGCGGAGCCGAATCTGGAACTGCCGCGCGTGCGCATCATCGCCAAATATCCGGACGCCTCCTTTGCCCAGCTTGTGGAGCTGAAGGGTAAGCTCAACGCCCTCTACGCCGGCGTGGACTACAAAGGCCGCACGGACAAATGGGGACAGGGCGAAGTTATCACAACCCTCGCCCTCGCCCCCGGCGCCGACCCCAAAGCGGCCGCCGCGCAGATCCACGGCAAAGTCCCCGCCCTGCTGCCCGAGCTCCCCGAGCCCGCGCGAGCGAAAGGCGTGGAGGTCATGCCGAAGAATCCGGGCGAGAAGTAGCAGGGGCGGGATAGCCGGGGCAATGCCTGAGAGGGCATACCCGCGCTTTGGCAACTTTCCGTACCGACCGACCGGTTTATATCGCAAACTCGTATCCGCCGCCCCCATGGCGCCCTGGTGTCTTGGTGGTGAGGAATCCCCGGGCCTGGAGTTTTCCAGAGGGGGAATTTTCACCACCAAGACACCAGGGCACCAAGGGGCGGAGGACGGAGGGCAGCCCCCACCTCCCCTTTCCTTCCATAGCCCATCTCCTTCCGTCTCCTCTCGCCTCCCCGTCCCCCCGCCACCAACCTCCTATGAACTTCTCCCACTTCTTCATCAGCCGGCCGGTTTTTGCCGCCGTGCTTTCGATTGTGATCTTCATGATCGGGCTGATCTCCATGTTTCAGCTGCCGATTGCGGAGTATCCGGAGGTGGTGCCGCCTACTGTTGTCGTTACGGCCAACTACCCGGGGGCCAGCCCTAAAACCATTGCGGAGACGGTGTCGGCACCGCTGGAGCAGGTCATCAATGGTGTGGAGAACTCGATCTACATGTTCTCCCAGGCCACCAGCGACGGGGTGATGACACTGACCGTCACCTTCAAGCTGGGCACCGACATCGACAAGGCGCAGGTGCAGGTGCAAAACCGCGTGTCGCAGGCGCTGCCCAAGCTGCCGGAGGAGGTGCGCACGCTCGGCGTCGTCACCAACAAGCAGTCGCCCGACATTACCCTGCTGGTGCAGCTGACCTCCCCCAACGGCCGGTACGACGAAGTGTACCTGCGCAACTATGCCACGCTGCAGATTAAAGACGTGCTCGCGCGCATCCCCGGCGCCGGCGCGGTGCAGATCTTCGGCTCCGGCGACTACGCCATGCGCATCTGGCTGGACCCTGACAAGATTGCCGCGCGCGGCCTTACCGCCAGCGACATCGTGGCCGCCGTGCGCGAGCAAAATGTGCAGATCGCCGCCGGCGGCGTGGGGCAGCAGCCGGTGAGCAAGCCGGTGGCGCTGGACCTGCTTATCAACACCAAAGGCCGCCTGGTTACGGAGGAGGAATTCGGCAATATCGTTGTCAAAACCGGCGAGACCGGCCAGAAGGTGCTGCTTAAGGACGTGGCCCGCCTGCAGCTGGGCGCCAGCACCTACGCGCTGCAATCGCTGCTGGACAACAAGCCGTCGGTTGCCATCCCCGTCTTCCAGCTGCCCGGCGCCAACGCGCTGCAGCTGTCGCACGATATCCGCGCCAAGATGGACGAGCTGGCCAAGAACTTCCCCGAGGACCTCGTCTACAGCATCGACTACGACCCGACGGTGTTCGTCGAGGCATCCATCGAGGCGGTGGTGCACACGCTTGTGGAGGCGGTGGTGCTGGTCGTTATCGTGGTGGTGATCTTCCTGCAAACGTGGCGCGCGTCGATCATCCCGCTGGCGGCGGTGCCCGTCTCGCTGGTCGGCACATTTGCTTTCATGTACCTGCTCGGCTTCAGCATTAACGCACTGTCACTCTTTGGCCTGGTGCTGGCCATCGGTATTGTTGTGGATGACGCGATCGTCGTCGTGGAGAACGTGGAGCGCAACATTGGCCTGGGCTACGAGCCCTACGAGGCCACGCGGCGCGCGATGAACGAGGTGACCGGCCCGATTATCGCCACCGCCCTGGTGCTGTGCGCGGTGTTTATCCCCACGGCGTTCATCAGCGGCCTTACCGGGCAGTTCTACAAACAGTTTGCGGTAACCATCGCCATCAGCACGGTTATCTCCGCGTTTAACTCGCTGACGCTGAGCCCCGCGCTGAGCGCCCTGCTGCTGCAAAGCCACCACGCGCCCAAGGACTGGTTCGCGCGCATTATCGACCTGTGCCTGGGCTGGTTCTTCCGCCCCTTCAACCGCTTTTTTGAGTGGAGCGGCGACAAATACGCGGCCGGCGTCTCCACCGTGGTGCGCTACAGCGCGGCCTCGCTGGTGCTGTACGGCGGCCTGCTGGTGCTGACCGGCTGGAGCTTTCAGCAGGTGCCCACGGGCTTTGTGCCGCCGCAGGATAAGCAGTATCTCATTGCCTTTACGCAGCTTCCCGACGGCGCCTCGCTGGACCGCACGCGCGAGGTCATCAAGAAGATGAGCGAGATTGGCCTTGGCGTGCCCGGCGTTACCAAGGCCATCGCCTTCCCCGGCCTCAGCGTCAACGGCTTCACCGTGTCGCCCAACTCCGGCATCGTGTTCTTTAACCTGGACAGCTTTGAGCACCGCAAAGGCAAGAAGGGGCAGAGCGGTAATGAAATCACCGCCGAGCTGAACAAGCGCTACGCGGAGATTCAGGAAGGTTTTGTGCTCGTCGTCCCGCCCCCGCCCGTCAACGGCCTGGGCACCACGGGCGGATTCAAGCTCTACGTGCAGGATCGCGCGGAACTGGGCCAGGACCAGATGTTTACGTCCACCAACGAGATGATTGCCAAAGCCGCGGCCACCCCCGGCCAAAGCTGGCCCTTTACCACCTACACGGTAAACGTGCCGCAGCTGGACGCGAAGATCGATCGCGAAAAGGCAAAGACCATGGGCGTGCCGCTGCGCAATCTGTTTGAGACGCTGCAGATTTACCTGGGCTCCATGTACGTTAACGACTTTAACCGCTTTGGCCGCACCTTCCAGGTGCTGGCGCAGGCCGACGCAAAGTTCCGCGAGCAGCCCGAGCAGATTGCGCGGCTGAAAACCCGCAACGCCGAAGGCCAGATGGTTCCCCTGGGCACGCTGGTGCAAGTCACCCCCGGTTACGGCCCGGAGCGCGCCATGCGCTACAACGGCTACCCGGCGGCGGAGATCAGCGGCGGCCCCGCGCCGGGCTTCAGCAGCGGCCAGGCGGAGGCGGACATGGAGAAGATTGCCGCCACGGTGCTGCCACGCGGCATGGGCATGGAGTGGACGGACCTGACCTATCAGCGCATTTTGGCCGGCAACACGGCGGTGTATGTCTACCCGCTGTGCATCCTGCTGGTGTTTCTTGTGCTGGCCGCGCAGTACGAGAGCTTCCGCGTACCGCTGAGCATCATCCTTATCGTGCCCATGTGCCTGCTGTTTGCGATTGGAGGCGTGTGGTACACGGGTGGCGATAACAACATCTTCACGCAAATCGGCCTGATCGTGCTCGTCGGCCTGGCGTGCAAAAACGCGATCCTCATCGTGGAGTTTGCGCAACACAAAGTGCAGGAGGAGAAACTGCCGCTGGTGCAAGCCACCATCGAGGCGTGCCGCATTCGCCTGCGCCCCATTCTGATGACCTCCATCGCGTTCATCGCCGGCGTCTACCCACTGGTCATCGCCTCCGGCGCCGGTGCGGAAATGCGCCAGGCCATGGGCATCGCCGTCTTCTCCGGCATGATCGGCGTCACCCTCTTCGGCCTGTTCCTCACCCCCGTCTTTTACGTAACGGTAATGAGGCTCGGCTGGGGCCGCAGCAAAGACGAAGGCGGCTCCTCAGGCCCCGGCAAACACGGCCACGGCGATGACGGCGATGGAGACGGAGGCGACCATCGTAACGACAAGCGTCACCCCGAAACCAGCCTCACCGACAAGAACGCCCCCGAAGCCTCCGACGAACCCACGCCCAGGCCCGAACCCAGCACAAAAGGCGATCGCGAACTGGCACCCGCGCACAGCTAATGTCCTGCGTCACAAATAGTTCGTGCAACTATTGATGCCGTAATGAATCTAAACATGCAGGCATTGAGTTGCACGACGAGCGGTTTCAATACGAGTGTAGACATTACATCATCTAAAGCACCGCAGGCGCTAAAGCCAATAGCCCAGGGCGTGAGCCTTGGGTGAGCCCTGCGTGAGAGTCCGAGGAATCCAGAAGCTGTCGACAGTTCCGCATTCCGCGGTTCCCCTTGGCGATCTTTCCGCCCTTGGCGTTAAAAATCTGTTTGATTGTATGGCAGCAAAACGTGGAAATGTCGACAGCCTCTGATGCCGGGCGCGTCGTTGAGGGACGCGATAGCGCTACGGGACAACTCGCTCAGAGCTGTTGCGGTCCTACGGAACACGTAGCGGCGGGGATCCGCCTTCCCAGCGCTTGCGCCCCTGCGCCATAAGATTTCGCGCCTTTGGCGCTCCGGAGTTCCTTGCGGCCATCTTGTATGCAAATCAGGGCTCCCGAAGGGGAGCCCTGATGCGCGCAGGCGCGGGTAAAGACGGGGCAGAGCCGAAAACGCTTAGCCCTTCTTGTACTTCACGCCGCAGCCATAGGCGGGGGTCACGGTGTCTTTGATCGGCTTGCCTTCCTTGATGGCGGCGAGGGCGGCCTTGATGTAGTTGTCGGCTTTGGCCACGTCTTCGGGTTTGGCGGATTTGATGCTGTCGATGGCGCCCTTGTAGAGGAGGGTGCCTTCTTTATCGATGATGAACATCTCGGGCGTGCGGGTGGCGCCGTACTCCTTGCCCACGGTGCCGGGTTCGTCGATCAGCACAGCAACCGCGGCGCCTTTCGCTTCCTGCTCGTGCGCCACAGCCTGCTCGGGGGTAAGGTGGCCCTGGGTGCCGGGGGCGGAGGAGATGATCTTGAGCCAGATCACGCCATCAGCGGCGGCGTCGGCCTGCAGCTTCTGCATGTCGCCGTTCTTGTAGTGCTTGACGACGAAGGGGCAATCCTTGTTGGTCCATTCCAGCACCACGGTCTTGCCTTTGTAGTCGGAGAGGGAGACTTCCTTGCCTTCCGCGGATTTGAGCGTGAACGCGGGGGCCGGCTTGCCGATCTCCGGCGCGGCAAACGCGGCGGATACGGTGAGGGCGAGCGCGAGGAAGGCGCCGCCAAGGAGACGGGTAACAGAGTTATGCATACGAATCATGGCTTGTTGGATGGGTATTGCCGCGCCGCCGGGCCAGACAAGCCCCGGCATCGCGCCTATGTTCTGACGTTGTGCGATCGTTACTTCTTCAAGGTAACCGCTTCCGGTGTTTTTTCCAGTGCCGCCGTCAGGCTGGCGGTGGTGATGCCGTCCGTCCAGATCGTGGGTGGTTTGGTTGAGTCCGCGCCATAGAGGACGTAGACGGGGACGCCGATGGCGCCGTAGCGATCTAACGCCTTGGCTATTACGGCGTTGCGCCGGGTGAAGTCGGCCTTGAAGGTGGTAATGCCGCGCCGCGCAAACTCGGCTTTCATTGCTGCGGTTTCCAGCACGGTTTTCTCGTAAAACTTGCAGTTGATGCACCAGTCGGCGGTGAAGTCGATAAACACCGGCTTGCCCGCGGCGGTCAGCTCCTTTACCGCCTCGGGCGTGTAAGGGTACCAGGCCTCGTGCGGGGCGCGTACGCCGGGGGTGGCGACTCGCGCGATGGACGCGGGATCTTCCTCGGGGGCGGTGCGGATCATCGTAAAGCCGCTGCCCAGGGACACGATCATGATGAGCGCGGCCACCACAGCGCCGCGAATGCGCACGTTTTCGGTGCGCTCGTAGGAGGTCCACCGGCCATAGACCCAGCAGGCCATCGCCACGCCCACCAGGCTAAAGAGCACGAGCAGCATCGACGTGGGCTCCGAGACCAGCACGGATAGCGTAAAGATGGTGAAAGCGACCGAGCCCATCAGCAGAAAGCCCAGAAACTGCTTGAAGGATTCCATCCACTCCCCCGGCCTGGGCACGTATTTGAGCAGCGGCGGAAAGGTGGAGAGCACCAGATACGGCGCCGCCAGGCCCAGCCCCAGCGCAGTAAAGATAGCCAGCGTTACAGGCATGGGCTGCGTAAGCGAGTAGAGGATGGGCCCCGTAAGCGCAGGCGCCGTGCAGGGTGTGGCCGCCGCCGTGGCCAGCACGCCGCCGCCAAAGGAGCCAATGAGCCCGCCGCCGCTGCTGTGCGACGCCTGCGAGGCCGCCGCGCCCAGGCCGGTGCCGAACTCAAATACGCCGAACATGGAGATGCCCATGACAAGAAACACAACGGTAAGGAGATACACAAACCACGTCTCCTGCATCAAAAAGCCCCACTTGTAGCTGGGCGATACCGCGCGCAGCAACGCCAGCGCCAGGCCCAGCGCCCAAAAGGAGACGAGCACGCCCAGCGTGTAGGCCAGGCCGTGCCGCCACGCATGCGCGGCGCCGCGCCCGCCGTGATCCATAAAGCTGAAGATTTTGAGCGAGATGACCGGGAGCACGCAGGGCATCACGTTCAGCAGCAGGCCCACCAGAAAAGCGGCGCCCGCATAAATCAGCGCCTCGCCAATCGCAAAGCCGGGCTTGGGCGGGGTGACGGGGACGTCGGTCATCTCCCACGCGCGGGCAGGGTTCCATCCCGGGGCGAAGGGTTTCTCGGCTTTCAGCAGGCCGGTAACCTGGGAGAGATCGGGCGCGCTGGCAGGGCGCTCCAGGGTAAGGACATAAGCACCGCCCTCCCTGGTAAGCGCTTGCTTTGCAGAGGATTGCACGGCCAGTTCCGTCTGCGCATAGAAGTACACGTTGCCGAGATCCGGCAGCGCCGCGCCGCTTTCGGGGCGGAAGATGAGGCGCAGCGTGGTCGGCGTCGGCTTCTCGGCGCGAGCCTCCCAGCCGGGCAGCGGGGCGGGCACCAGGTCGTTCCAGCCGGCAAACTGCGCTTTGGTTTCGGCGGTGGGCGCGGCCTCGCCGGGGCCGGCGGCGGTAAGGGAGAACGCGAAAGCGGCGTCGCCGGGCAGGCATATATCCTTGCATACCAGCCAGTTGGCAGTGGCTTCGAACTTCAGCGCGTCGCCCGCCTTCACCTTCGCGGGGTCGGCGGTGAGAGTCACCAGAAAAGTCGCCGCGGCCTCGTAGCCGTAGTTGATGGCATCCGCCGCCGTAAAGTAGTGCGGGGTGGGGAACCGCAGCGGCCCGGCCTTAACGCCCTCCGGCAGCTTCCATTCGATTGACGGCGCCAGGCCGGAGTCGCCGGGGTTGATCCAGTAGGTGTGCCAGTGCGCCTCGGGCGTCAGTGTCAGCGCCACCTCAAACGGCTTGCCGGGCTCGATCTTGTCGCTCTGCACGGTAATGCGCGCCTTCAGGTGCGGCTGCTCCACATCCACGCCGGGGCCGGCGGGCGTTGCCGCAGCGGGGGCCTCGGCTGCAAACACACGGCCGGTAGCCACCGCCAGCAGGGCAACGGCCATAACGGCAACACACATAGCCCCGAAAGCGGCGCGCGCCGCACGGGCAATGGGAAAGGAAGTGAAGATCTGCATGACGCGGATAAGAGAGAAGTGGGGCGTGGAAAGGGGGACAACCGCGCGGCCTAACGTCTCGGCCGCGCCGGGCTTCCCTGTTCAAGGAGAGCGCTGCGCGGTGCGGTTTCTTCCCAAAACCTTGCGCTTTTTCGCGGGTCAGGCGTGCGGAGGAGTCTCCGCTACCCTTTTCACCTTACACCATCCCGCATGACAATGTATGCCACAGGGCGCGCTATTTTGTAAGCAGGTATGTCAAAAGGCGCATAATTGACACACTTGAGTGCTGCTATGCCTTACCCGTTGCCGCGGGCGCGGCGGGTTTGCTTGCGGCGCGCGGAAGCTCCACCCAGAAGGTGCTGCCGCTGCCCTGCAGGCTCTCCACCCCCACCGTGCCGCCCATGCCCTCGGCCGCCTTCTTTACTATGGCCAGGCCGACGCCCGTGCCGCCGTATTTCTGCCCGGGCCCGGCCTGCACAAACATGCCAAAGATCTTGGCCAGGTCGTCCGGCGCAATGCCGATACCGTTGTCCTGCACGCAGATACGCACGTGCGTGGGCGGCGCGGCCTGCGGCTCGTCGCGTATCTCCTCAGATGTCTGGCCGTCCGGCTTCAGCACGCGGGCAACGACGCTGGTATCGGCCGGGTTGGGCGAGCCGCCGGGCGCCAGCGCGGGCAGCGGGGTGGAGGGCCGGGGAGATTGCTTGACCTCGCGCGTGTAGACGCGGATGCGGGCCTCCTCGCCGGGCCGCACAAACTTGGCCGCGTTGCTCAGCAGGTTGGAGAGCACCTGCACCAGCGTAATCTGCCGGCCCTGCACGGGCAGCAGCGGCTTCTCCACCGTAATGTGGATGCCGGGCGCGCGAAGGTTGCCGTACTGCTCCAGTATCTCATCAATCAGCGCCTCCAGGTCGATGGCCTCGGTGGCGGGGTCCAGGAACGAGATGCGGCTGTAATCCAGCAAGTCGCGGATGAGCTTGTCCAGGCGCTCGGCGGCCAGCCGGATGCGCTCCAGGTAACGGCGCGTGTCGTCGGAGAGGTTCGGGTCGTCCTCCAGAATAGCGACGGCGTAGCCCTGCATGGCCCGCAGGGGGGAGCGCAAATCGTGCGAGATAGTGTAAGAGAAGGACTGCATCTCCACCAGCGCGCGCTGCAGGCTGTAGGTGCGCTCCTCCACCTGCTTTTCCAGGTCCGCCGCGTAGTTGCGCTGCGCACGCTCGGCCTCGTGCCGGGCGGTGGCGTCGCGAAAGACCAGCACCAGGCCCTGCACCAGGCCGCCCACGTCGGTAATCGGCGCGGCGGTGGCATCGACAGCCAGGGGCTCGCGGCCCTGGCGTGCCAGCGTCAGGTTGGAGAGCGGCACCACCTCGTTGCGCACCAGCGCATTCTCAATGCCCTGGCGTGCGGGGCTGCCGGTGCCCAGGTGCGTGAGGCGGTAGGTGGCGTGAAAATCCTTTTGCAGGATCTCGCGCCGATCGCGCCCGGCCATCTTCTCCGCGGTGCCGTTGAGGAACTGCACGACCATGCGCCGGTCCGTCACAATCACGCCATCGCCGATGGACGCGAGGATGACGCGGAACCACTCCTTCTGGTCGCCCAGCCGGTTGCGGGAGATTTCGAGTTCCGCGTTTTTGGCGGCGATGATTTCCAGCGATGTCTCGTAGACGTGGGAGAGCGCCGCGAGCTGGCGCCACACGTGCCAGCCCACGCCAAAGGCCAGCGTCAGGCATATGGCCACGCCGCCTGCGAGGGCCGCCCACTCCATGTGATGGACCTGCGCGTAGCGGGCGGCGCGCACCCGTTCCTCGCGATCGACAAACTGCTCAACGGCAGCGTGCACGCCGCGTTGCACCACAAAATTGCGCTCGCGCACCGATACGGGCAGCGACTGCGCAACAGGCAGGCCCGAAGGCTCGAACGTGCCGACGACGAAGTCCCCCCAGGCGTCGCAGGCGCGCATCACCTCCTGCACCATGCGCACCTGCTCCGGGTTATCGCTCACCTGCTGCTGCAGGTTGCGGAGGGCGGCGGTCAGTTCCGCGCGCTCCTGCGCCAGCGTCTCCGGGTAGGCGGCGTCGCGTCTCAGCAGATTCTTGCGCCAGCCGATCTCCATGGAGACAAAGCGCTTCTCGCACTCGTGCATGCGGGCAATGATGGTGCCGGAGTGATTGTACCAGCCCACCACGGCAAACAGCTCCACAATAATCGCCGTCTGCACCAGCGCCGCCAGCACAATAAGGCCGATAGGAAGCACAACGGTCTCGCGCAGTACCTTCGCAAAGCGTGCGGGATCTGTGATGGAGCGGGACGTCATGGTGTGGGGGCCGGGTTGGATGCGGCCGGCCCTTCCGCCGGCGCAGGAGCGGGGGCGGCGGGCAGCAGAACGTAGAACGTACTGCCCTCGCCGGGACGACTCTTTACGCCGATACGGCCGTCGTGGGCCAGCACAATATCGTGCGCGATGGACAGGCCAAGGCCTGCCCCCGTTTTTGCGGTGCCTTTGACGCGATAGAAGCGCTCGAAGAGGCGGGCGTGGTGCTCCTCCGCAATGCCGGGGCCGCGGTCACGCACTTCAAAGCGCAGCATTTGCCCGTCGTCGCCGTCGCGCACACAGCGGAAGGTGACGGTGCTGCCGGAGGGGGAATACTTGATGGCGTTGGTGAGCAAGTTGGCAAAGACGTAGGAGATGCGCTGCAGATCCACCGACACCGCCGGCAGCGGTGCGTCGCCCAGGCCGTCGCCGACGATGCTCTCCAGCGTGATGCCGGCCTCCTCGGCGGCCACACGGGCCTCGCGCACGGCGCTCTCCACAATGTCGCCGGGGAGCGCGAGCGTGCGCTCCATCACGTGCGTGCCGTGATCCAGCCGGGAGAGATCGAGCAGGTCGTTGAGCGTGCGCAGCACGCGGTCCGTTTCGTCGCGCGCTGTCGTCATCAGCTTCTGCTGCTTGGGGTTGAGCCCGCCCACGGTCTGCTCCAGAATCAGGTAGAGCGCCAGGCGGATGCTCGTCAGCGGCGTCTTGAGCTCGTGGCTGACGGTGGCCACCAGGTTGCTCTTCATGTCATCCACCAGCCGCATGCGCGTTACGTCCTCCAGAATCACCGCCACTCCAAAGATCAGCGCCGCGCTGTCGCGCAGCAACACAATGCGCGGCAGCACGTACTTGTCGCTGCCATCTATCTTAAAGCGCAGGCAATCCCTGTACCCGGTGGGCAGATAATCCCGGCCGCTGGCGCGCACCTCCTCCACCTTGCGCTCCACCTCCTCCGGCAGGCGGCGCATGCCCGAGAACAGCAGGCGCAGCGCCAGCTGGTCCGCCGCCGGGTTGCGGAACTCCACCGCGCCGCCGGCGTTAAGCACAAAGATGGGATCCGGAAAACTGGCCAGCGTGGACCGGATAATCTGGTTGAGCCGCATCAGCTCCTCCGACGTGCTGTTGCGGTAAAACTTGAGGTGCGTGGCCATGCGGTTAAACGCGCGGGCCAGCAACCCCAGCTCGTCCTGACTCAGCACGGGGATCTCCTGATCCAGGTTGCCGTCGGCCACGCGGTTAATCGACGCGTTGAGGGAGGTGAGCGGCTCCAGCAGGCCGCGGGTAAGGCGCGAGCACGTGTAGATGGCCGCCACAACGGCGATGATCATGGCGAGGATAAGCGCGCGGATCGTCTGGTTAACGCCGGCCGCCACGGCGTTGCGGCTTTCGCGCACCGCCTCGTGGTGGGCGGCGGTAAGCTGATCCGCAATCTCCAGCACATTGGCGGCCTCATCGCCCAGGCCTGAGGCGACGACGCGCCACTGGGCAAAGGGCTTCTCCTCACCCTCCAGAAAGAGCCGGGCCTTGGCCGCGAACGCCCCGTAGCTGGTGAGCAGGCGCTCGGCCGCGCTGCGCTCGCCTTCGGTCCCTTCCTCACCCGGGCGGGTCTTGTCGGTAACGCCGCGCGCCAGGTCCTTCAGGCGCTCTTCCAGCTCGCGGCTTTCGGCTGCAAAATCGTAGCGGCTGGGCTCCCAGTTGCCGGAGAGGCGTGAGAGCGCCGCGCCGAGCAACCGGCCGGTGCTGCGCTTGATGGCCAGCGCCGTATGCCCAGCCGCATCGCTCTCCACCAGAAAGATCTGGAACTGCTTGCCCAGCTGGCTGCACCGGTCGATCGCAAACAGGCCCATCGCCAGCATCACCACCACCAGGCACATTAGGCCCATCGTAAGGCGGAAGCGTAGCATGGGTGGGTGGTGGGGGCGGGGGGGAAGGGAGGGATGGGGGAGAGCGATTTGCCTGGATCTTCAGGCAACTACCGCGTTGCCGCAGCTGCCTCCTCCTCTGCCAGGCGTTTGCGTTTGCGGTACAGCGTTGCCGGGTCGATACCCAGGATCGTCGCGGCCTCCTCCATGCTCACACCCATGGCCAGCACGGCCTTGATGTGGTCGCGCTCCAGCTCCTCCAGCGTGACGCGGGAGCCGATGGCGACAGCGGAGGAGCCGGCCGGGCGCTCCGCATTGGAGAACACGTCGGGCAGATCGCCCACATCCACATACGAGCCATGCGCGAGAATAACCGCGCGCTCCACCACATTGCGCAGCTCGCGCAGGTTGCCCGGCCAGGAGTAGCGCTGCATGGCCGCCATGGCCGCCGGCGTGTAGCCTCGGATGCCGCGGCCCTGCTGCTTCACAAAAAACTCCAGGTGGCGCTCGGCCAGCATTGGCAGATCCTGCAGGCGCTGGCGCAGGGCGGGCATGGATACGGTGATGACGTTGATGCGGTAGTACAGGTCCTCGCGGAATTTCCCAGCCTTCACCAGCTCCTCGAGATTCTGGTTGGTGGCCGCAATGACGCGTACGTTGGCCTTGCGCACTTTGGGATCGCCCACCCGCTCGTACTCGCGCTCCTGCAACAGCCGCAGCAGCTTGGGTTGAATTTCCAGCGGCAGCTCGCCGATTTCATCCAGAAACAGCGTGCCGCCCTCCGCCGCTTTAACCTTGCCCCACGTCTCGCCCACGGCGCCGGTAAACGCGCCTTTGACGTGGCCGAAGAGCTCGCTCTCCAGCAACTCGCGCGAGAGGCTGGGGCAGGCCACCGTTATGCACGCGCCGTCGCGCTGCTGGCTGCGGCTGTGGATGGCGCGCGCGAGGATGCTTTTGCCCGTGCCGCTCTCGCCCAGGATGAGGATGGTGGCGGACGACGTCGCGGCCTTGGTCGCCGTCTCAAACACCTTTTGCAGCGAGGCCTCCCTGGTGGAGAAATCGGCCAGCGGCTCGGCCGAGGAGAGGCGCGATTCCAGCTCGGCCACCTTATTCTCCAGCTTGCGGCTGGCGGACATACGCTGGAGCACGGCGCGCAGCTGGTCCGGCGTAAACGGCTTGGCCAGGTAATCGAACGCGCCAACACGCATGGCCTCTACCGCGGTATCGATGGAGCTGTACGCGGTAAACAGCACGATCTGCAGCTTGGGCTCCAGCGCCAGCAGTTTGGGGATGACATCCAGCCCGCTTTCCTCGCCCAGGCGAAGGTCCAGAAACACGGCGTCGAAGGCATCCCGCTGAATCAGCTTAATGGCCGCCGCGCTGCTGTCAGCTTCCATGCAGTCGTGGCCCAGGGCCTCGAGGGCCAGCATGGAGGTTTGGCGGATATTCACCTCGTCATCAATAATCAGTATGCGCATGAGACTATAATTTTAAGCGATAAATAAGATAAAAAGTTAACACCTTAAGATAAAACCGTACGTTAGAAAAAATCAACCCCAGACCACACATTTTGAGCAAGATGTCCTTTCCCGATCGTCGGCCTGGCGCCGCTTCCTCCCACGTCCCGTTAGTATCGCCGCTAATCTAACCCTGTATGCCCCAACACGCCACAGCCCGCCATGCAAAATGCGAAAAAGGAGAACGCGAACCCGCGTAATCCTTCGACGACTGCCCTACAAGGTGATAATCCGCCCCGCGTCAAACCGACAGCGGTCGATGAGATCCATCACGCGAAGTGTCTGCGCGGCAGTAACATAGGCAAAGCCGCCGGAATGGATGGCGCTGGCGAAATCCTCAAACACATCCTTGCCCAGGCTGGGATCCACGGCAATCTGCTCGGTGTGGAAGGGGATGGCCTCGCTGGGATACTGGCGGCCGGGGCTGGCCAGCGCGGCGTTTAACTGCTTCTCCGGCAAATCGTCGGGCGAGTAGCGGCGGATGGTGAAGACGCCGTCGCGCATGCTCAGCGTGCCGTGCGTGCCAAAAAGCTCCAGCTCGTACGGGCACAGGGCGCTGGCAAAGTTCAGATCCAGCTCGCCCGTGCTGCCGCTTTCCGTCTCGTACACAATTTTCACCATGTCCTCGGCGTCGCCCAGGCTGGCCACGCGACGCAGCTGGCAGTAGACGCGTTTGACGGGGCCGCCGGTAATGGCCAGCAGCTGATCGAGAAAGTGGGAGCCGTAGTTGAGCAGCACGCCGCCGCCGTAGGCGAGCAGCGCCTGCCAGTCATCGCGCCGCGCAAAGTCGTACCAGCCGCGGCGCGCGTGGTAAATCACGCCCAGCTGCCCGCTGCTGACGATATGGCGCGCGTGCTGAAAATAAGGCGCCAGGCGGTGCGCCTGATGCACCGTAACCAGGCGGTCGCTCGCCTCCGCCGCCGCTACAATCGCGCGCGCCTCGGTCGCGTCCGGCGCCATCGGCTTCTCCACCAGCACGTGCAGCCCGGCCTCCAGCGCGGCCACGGCCATGGGCCGGTGCAGGTGCGTGGGGGTGGCGATGACGACGGCATCCAGCTTCGCCTCATCCAGCATAATCTCGTGGCTGGGGAAGGCCTCGCAGTCCAGCGCCTTGCTTGCCTCCCAGCGCCGGCTCTCCTCGCTGTCCGCCACGGCCACCAGCTTAAAATCCGGGTGGCGCGCCAGCGTTTTGCAGTGAAAATCCCAGCCTGCACGGCCAAGACCGGTGACACCAATGCGCAGTTGTTCGTTCACAATCAGCAAAAATGAGTGCTAGTAATTCTACCCGTGCGCCTTGCGGGCGACGAGTACCAGCCGCCGGCGGATGGGCCGAGCGGAGCGAGGGGCGAAGTATGGCAAAAATCTCCCGTGCACGCAACGCCGCCGATGCAACTCGCATGTAAAACATGAAGGTCTCGCCTCGAAGCCGCGTATGCTGACAACAGTTTGAGTCGCATACCGTTGTTAGTAAAGAAATATTGAGAGCAGAATATGGTGCGGCCTTCTGTACGACATGCGCCAGGCACCTGCGTTACAAATGGTGTTGCACCAACGCTTTAGCTCCGCCATCCTTCCCCCCGCCATGCCCACCACCAGGCTTCGTGTCTGCGCCGAATCCGAACTTGCCGCCGGAACCGGCCGCCGTGTCCTCGTCCAGCCGGGGTGGGAGATCGGGGTGTTCCGCACCCGCGAGGGCGCGCTGCATGCCATCGACAACGCGTGCCCCCACGCCGGCGCCCCCCTGCACAACGGGCCGATTGTGGGAGGCGACGTGGTGTGCCCGCTGCATCTGTGGAGCTTCAGCCTCACCACCGGCAAGTGCACGCTGTTTGAGGGGCCGGAGGTGGAGGTTTACCCGATTGAGGTGGACGCCGGATACATTTATGTCCTTCTGGAGGAGGAAGATGCGGATGAATAGCAGGCCCGTTGCCAGGCCGCCTTCACCAAATCGTTAACGCCCGCTTCATTTCTGTTGGCCTTGTGCGGGGTTTTCGATACAAAGACGGGATGCGCCTTGAAATTGCCGAACGCGAAGCCGACGGTTGGATCATCCTGACTCTCACAGGATCGATCGACAACTACACCGCCGCTGATTTTCGCGAGCGCGCCATCAACCGCCTTCGCGACCCGGGCAACGGCCTTATTCTGGACTGCTCCGCGCTTAATTTCGTCAGCAGCGCCGGCCTGCGCGTGTTTGTGCTGCTGGCCAAGCAGGTGGCGGAGGCCGGCAAGCCTAACCTCCTCACCATCACCAACGTACGCCCTACGCTGATGAAGTTTTTTGAAGTGGCAGGCCTGGGCAACATGCTCCGTTTCGCCCCCAGCCTGGAGCTGGCAATGAAGCCCGTTGCCTGACGCAGCATCCCGCAGCTCACGCTACGTCAGTGCGCAGCCCGTCCTTGCTTTTCGCTGTAATCTGTTGATCATCAACGCTTAAGCAATACGCCCTCACGCCTTGCGCCGGCAGTCCTCGCAGCCGGTTTACGCGCGATTTTGCGGGAAAAAGCGGTGATTTTGCCGGGGTTAAGGATGGGGGATGTGAAACACATATCCAAAAGCTCGATGTAAGAGCTTTGTTTTCAATGCTTTGCAATCTTCCCTGTATAGTTACTGTATAAATTGAAAAGCTGGGAATTGGAACTTACTGTTTAGGTATTCACTCCACCCCATGAAAGCACTCCACCTTCTCCACTGGACCAGCAGGGCGGCCGCCTGTATGGCAAGCATCTCGGCGCGTCGCGGCACTGCGGCGACACGGGGTAGCCGTGCGCGTCGTCGCGCCTTCAGCCTTATCGAGCTGATGTCGGTCATCGCGGTGGTTTCGCTCATGCTTTCCGTCTCCGCCCCGGCGCTGGTATCCATTATGTCCGGTCGCTCCGTCTCGCTGGGCCTGAACGCGGTGGCCGGCATGACGGCTCAGGCCCGCCAGATGGCCATGTCCGGCGGCCAGCCCGTCGCCCTCGTCATCTCCACCGCCGACGCCGCGGACCCCGGCAGCACGCAGGCGCTGATTCTGCTGGCCGCCGTCGGTCAGGATAGCACCGGCACCATGCAGTGGAAGCCCAAGAGCGTGTGGAACCGCCTGCCGCGCAACGTGCTGGTGGAGGCGTTTGAGCGCCCCGACGGCTCCAGCTTTTTCAGCAATAACTCCACCACCGCCGGAGCGCCCCTTACCGGCACCCTGCCCGTGCAGATGGACACGAAGCCGGTGAATGAGTACGTCTACATCGTGTTTTACCCGGACGGAAGCGTCAGCGCCCCCACCTCCGGCCCGGCGGTGACGCTGCGCCAGCGCGGCCGCACCAATGCGACGCCTGAGTTTACGCTTGTTGTGCAGTCCGACTCGGGCCGCGCGAAGGTGATCTCCAACTAAAGGGCCTCCCGCCTGGGGAATGGGCCGGAGGGGTATCGACCGGTCATGGGCCTAAACCTCACAGTGAAGCAAAGATGGTGATGTCATGAAACGCCCGGGCGCGAGCCCAGTCCCGTTCATCTGATATAGAGCAGAATTCCCAGCCTCCCGGTCGGATCCAAGTCACCATTACCTCTTTTCAACCGCTGGCATTCGCGCTAGAATGCCGCTGTAGCAGAGTCTCTCTCCCCATGCGTACCTTCGCCCTCCATAGAGCCGGCTGCCCGGCAACGGCGGCGGCCGCCGTGCACCGCTCGCACCGCCGCGCCTTCTCGCTGGTGGAGGTGGTGCTGGCGCTGGGCGTCTTCAGCTTCTGCCTGGTCAGCGTCATTTACCTCCTGGGCGTCGGCCTGGGCTCCAGCCGCGAGAGCCAGCGCGACAGCGCCCTGGCCGCCGCCCTGCGCAGCGTCGATACCGAACTGCGCATGCTGCCCGCCGCCACCCTGGCCGGCGCTGCGTGGAACTCCACCAACGTCTACTACTTCGACATCGCCGGCAACCGCCTCACCAACGCCGTGCCGGGCATGGTTATGTACCGCGCCAAGGTGACACGCGTGCCGGTCGGCATCGCCGCCACCATTACGGGCGCCAACGACGGCAGCTTTGCGTATTTGTGGACGGTGAGCTTCTCCTACCCGGCACCGCTCTATAACTCCACCAACACGCGTACTGTCGGCCGTACGCTGTACGGCTCCGGCCTCTCCACCAATCTTTACGAATAAGGCGCGCCGTGACATCCGCAGCCCACGCAACATCCCCGGCGGCCCGCCCGCTGCGCCGCAGCCGCACCCCCCGCGCCCTGCGCCACACCCGCGCCTTTACGCTGATTGAGCTGATGGTCGTCAGCCTCATGATGATTATCCTGCTCGGGATTCTCTTCAGCGTCATCTCCAATACCACCAGCGTCATCTCCCGCGCCACGGAGCAGATCGACGTCACCCGCGTCGCGCGCGAAAGCCTTGATCTGATCGGCCGCGACATCTCCAAAGCCGCTCTGCCGTGGAGCCGCACCAGCACCGCCTCCCTGCAGTTTCTGCTGAACCCCACCGGCGCGCCGGCCAACACGGCCAACCCGGACAGCTTCTTTTGGCAGGCTCCCGTGGCGCGCAACGACGGGCGCGGCAACATGGCCATCATCGGCTACTTTGTGCTGCGCGATTTACAGACGGCCAACCCGGCCAACAGCCGCCTCCAGTTGCGCCGCGTCTACATTGAGGCGCAAACCAGCACGGGCACCGCCAATCCGGAGTACACTATCTACAGCAACCCCAGCAACTGGATCAGCCCCGCGCTCTTTAACAACTTTGCCCCCGCCACCGCCGCCGACGACAACATCGCCGCCCAAAAAGGCTGGGTGGCCGACGGCGTGCTGGGCATCTGGGTGCGCCTGCTGGACCGCACCGGCACGCCCCTCACCGCCGTCGCGTTCGACAGCCGCAAAGCCTCCACCACCTTCCTGGACAAAACGTCCACCAACCAGCTCATCTACCCCACCAACTACAGCGTACTGCCCAGCTTTGTGGAGGTCTCCATGGTCTGCGTCGCCCCGCGCCAGGTCGTCCGCATCAAGTCCCTGCCCGCCGCCCCCGCCAGCAACCCCACCAACTTCGATGCGCCCATCGCCAGCTACATGCAGCAAGTCAAAGCCGCCAACCCGGGCATCGATTCCATCAACACCTTCTCCCGCAAGTTCCGCATTCTGCGGGGGGATTAGGAGTCGATCCGCCCGCCCCGAGCTCTTACGACAACTCGATCACGCTCACCTCGGGCCGGCAGTTGAAGCGCACACCCCAGATGCTGCCGACGCCGCGGGTGACGTAGACGTGGCGGCCGTCGTAGCCGTTGAGGCCCTCGTAGCACGTCCAATCCTTGATGGGCAGGCGCAGCGGCGGGAGAAAGGGGATGCGGACCTGGCCGCCGTGCGTGTGGCCGCTCAGCATCAAATCCCACGTATAGGGCTTGCACACGCTTTTGGTATCCGGGTTATGCGCCAGCACCACGGTGGGGAGGCTGGCGCTGGCGGGGCTCTGCGCGGCCATCTTACGGAAGGCGTCGGCGGGGCGGGAGTTGCGCGTCCAGTAGTCGCCAATGCCCATGATGTTCACCTCCTGCTCGCCCAGGCGGAACACGCGCGCGTCGTTGGAGAGCAGCTCCACGCCCGCTTTGGCCAGAAAGCGGTTGATCATCGAGTCGCCGTAACCGTTGTCGCCGTCGGGCGGGACGGTCCAGCGCCCGCCATCGTGGTTGCCTTTGACGGCGAAGGTGGGTGCAAAGCGGGCCAGGGGTGCCAGCGCGTCGGCGTAGTCGTCCCAGTCGGTAAACTTCCAGGTAATGTAGTCGCCCGTCAGCGCGATAAAATCGGGCTTTTGCTCCAGCGCCATGGCCACGGCGCGGCGAATGTGCGACATCGGCACGGGCTCCGAGGCATGGAGATCCGACAGATGCACGATGCGCAACGGCCGCCGCATGGGCACCCGCGTCACCTTCACCGCCGTGCGCGTGACCTCCAGCCATTGCGCCTCGCCCAGCACGGAGTATCCGGCCGCCGCGGCCGAGGCCGCCATGCCGTACAGGAAGGTGCGGCGCGTCAGCGTGCGGAAGCTTTGGGCGGTTGACGGGCGGACGGGCGCCGGTGCGTCGGGCTGGGCGACTGCCGGTGCCGTGGGGCTCGGTGCGGAGGGATTCATGCGAAGGGGGGCTGGGTAGGGATCGACGGACGCCGGAACGTCATCGGGGAGCGAGCGATAAGGCACTCGCAATCCATTTCTGTCATCTTTCTGCGGAGAATACGAGCTGGCGCATAAAGCGTGAGAAACTTTGCGAAGTAAAGTTATTTGCTTAAAAATGTCAAGCGAAAGATGGAGCCTTCCCTATCCAACCCCAGTTCTCATCACGGTATCGAGACTCGCAAACCGTGCCTGCCATCGTTCCCCCCTCAGGGTCCGTTGCGCTTCCGCCCCTTGCGCCCGTTGCGTGAAAATCAGCAATAGACTTTGCCCCGCGCTGTGGTGCGGCGAACCTCGGGGGGGGGAATTCACGCAACGGACGCTACGGGGGACGTTGCCAGTATGGCACCTTCTGATTTGGCCACCCCAGTCCTCGTCCAGCCCTGGTCCAGTACCGATCCTGGGTCCGTCCTGAACTCTTTGCGCCTTTGCACAATGGGGTAATGCACTGCATAATGGAGATCGCGGAAGTCCGTTTTTCGTGAGCGAACGCGCACGCTCGTACTCGTCCCCTGCGGGGATGGTTGCACCTCCGCTCCGACCTAAACCCTCCATCCGTTCCGCCGCCCCACTCCACCGCGCGCCTTGACGAAAGACCCGGGCTTCCTCTATGCTATGCGGTTCTTATGTCACAGCCCAACAGCAATCCGGATCCGGCTCCCCCCTCGGGCGAGGCGCCGAAAGTTGTCATGACGAGTCTCGAACGTCTGCGGCACTCGACTGCCCACGTGCTCGCGACCGCCGTGACTACCCTGTGGCCGGACGCTCAGCTGGCTGCGGGCCCCCCCGTGGAGCAGGGCTTTTACTACGACATGCAGCTGGCGCATCGCATTACGCCGGAGGACTTTCCGAAGATCGAGGCCGAGATGGCCAAAGTCATCGCCGCCAAGCAGCCTTTCGTACGCAAAGTCGTCTCGCGCGATGAAGCCATGGCGCTGGGCAACGCCGGCCGCCTGGGCTCGCAGACGGACCGCGCCGAGGCGAGCAAGTTCAAGCTCGATATCCTCAACCGCATCGCGCCCGACGCGGTGATTTCGCTCTACCAAAACGGCGAGTTTATCGACCTGTGCGAAGGCGTGCACGTCTCCGACACCTCCAAAATCGGCGCGTTCAAGCTCACGCACCTGTCCTCCAGCTACTACCTGGGCGACGAAAAGAACCCGCAGCTGCAACGCGTTTATGGCACGGCCTTTGCCTCCAAAAAGCAGCTGGACGAGCACTTTGCCGCGCTGGAGGAAGCCAAACGCCGCGACCACCGCAAGCTGGGCGCGGAACTCCATCTCTTTCAGGTAGATGCGCGCGTGGGCTCCGGCCTGCCCGTGCTGCTGCCCAAGGGCGCCATCATCCGCCGCGAGCTGGAGCGTATGATTGAGGAGAAGCTGTTTGACTTTGGCTACCATCCCGTCTACTCGCCCCACATCGGCTCGGTCGATCTCTACCGCACCAGCGGGCACTACCCGTTTTACGCGGAGAGCATGTACGACACGCTCAAGATCGAAGAGCGCGAGTTTCTGCTCAAGCCGATGAACTGCCCGATGCACATCCAGGCCTACGCCTCGGAGCTCCGGTCGTATCGTGATCTGCCGCAACGCTATGCGGAGTTTGGCACGGTGTACCGCAAGGAGCAGAGCGGCGAGCTGAACGGCCTGGTGCGCGTGCGCGGCTTTACGCAGGACGACGGCCACATCTTCTGTACGCCGGAGCAGCTGGAGGACGAGTTCCGCGGCTGTTTGCGGATGATCCAGGAGGTGATGAACCTGTTCGGCTTCAACACCAAATGCCGTATCTCCCTGCGCGACAAGGTGAAGGAAGGCAAATACGTGGGCAGCGACGAAGACTGGGCGCGCGCCGAAAGCGTCATCCGCAAGGTGGTGGAGGACCTGAAGCTGGAGCACACCGTCGGCCTGGGCGAGGCGGCTTTCTATGGCCCCAAGCTCGACTTTATGGCCTACGACTGCCTCAACCGCAGCTGGCAGATCGCCACCATCCAGGTGGACTTTGGCCTGCCGCAACGCTTTGAGCTGGAGTACACCGGCAGCGACGGCGCCAAGCACACGCCGGTGATGATCCACCGCGCCGTGTTCGGCTCCATCGAGCGCTTTATGGGCCTGGTGATTGAGCACTTTGCCGGCTCCTTCCCCGTATGGCTGGCGCCGGAGCAGGTGCGCGTGATGACCATTACGGAGGAGCAAATCCCTTACGCCGAAGCGCTTATGGCGGAGCTGAAAAAGCTGCGCGTGCGCGCCAAACTGGAGAGCGGCCGCGACAAGATCGGCGCCAAAATCCGCGACGCGCAGCTCGACAAAGTCCCCTACATGGTCGTCATCGGCGCCAAGGAGGCGGAGGCCGACAAGGTCGCCCTGCGCAGCCGCAAAGCCGGCGACGAAGGCACCCTGCCCCGCACCGATTTCCTCGCCCGCCTGGCCGAGGAGATCCGCACCCGCGCGCTGTAAGGCGCGTGCCTCCGGGCCACCGCAGGCGATCCTGCGAGCGGCCCGGGGAATGGCGCGAGACGACTCCTCGCCTATTACCCAGCCTGCTCGCAGACTCGCAGCGCGATTTCCTCCGCTCCTTTACGTTCCGAATTGTAAAGCTGCCCGAAAGTCACTACAATCGCTGGCATGATTTCCACGGAGCTGCTTCGAGGACAACGACTTTCCTGCTTTGCACCGCGGCCGGCGACGGTTGCCGGGCGCCTGCTTACCTGTGTTGTGCTGGCTGTGTTGCTGATGGCCCCACTGGCCGTCATGGCCCAGGAGACGGCCGTGCCTGCGGAAGCGACGCCGGCTTCCGCCCCCGCCCCGGCCGCGGAGACAAACGCCGCGCCCCCACCTACCCCCGCGCCCGCGCCTGCACCGGCGGCAGCAGTCGAGCCGGCTGCTCCTGCCGCCGAGCCCACTCCCGCGCCCACCTCCAGCCGCCGGGCGGAGTGGGTGGTGCTGACGACAGACGGCGCCATCTATTACTCGGTGGATCAGAAGGAGTTCCAGAAGGCGGAGGTACCCGCCGGCACGCCGCGGCTGCGTGCGGTCACCTACGCCGTACGCCATTTTGTCGCGGTGGGCGATGCCGGCACGGTGCTGCTCTCCCCTAACGGGGTGGACTGGGCGCCGCAGAAGAGCGACGTGGACGTGACCCTGCGCGGCATCACCTACGGCCGGCAGAAGTTTGTCGCCGTGGGCGACGACGGCGTCATCATCAGCTCCGCGGATGGCGGAAAGACCTGGGCTAAAACGACTTCCGGCACCACCGCCAACCTCAACGCCATCGCCTTTGTCAGCAGCGTGCGAAGCAACGTCCGCTTCTTTACAGCCGTGGGCGCCGGCGGAACCGTGCTCACCTCCCGCAACGGCAAGGAGTGGTTTAAGCAACCCATTGAGGGCACCGACACGTTTGTTGCCGTAGTGGCCAAGGGCAATGCCTACGTGGCCAGCGACAAGGGTGTTGTGTACGCCTCCGACGAGGACGCTTCCTTCTCCAGGCGGGAATCCGGCATCGGCCTGGCACCCATCGGCATGGTCTCCGGCAACGGCCTGTTTATGGCGGCGGACGCCTCCGGCAACGTGGCGGTATCCCGGGACTTTACCAAGAGCTGGGACCGCGCGATGGCCGCGCGGGGCAAGGCGGAGGGCATCCTCTACGCCGACGACAAGTTTGTGCTGATGGGCCCCGGCCTGCTGGCCTCCAGCGCCGACGGCAACGCCTGGACGCCCATGCCCCAGCCCGAGGGCTCCCCCTCCTTTGCCGCCGCCACCAGCTACACGCTGGGCCCGCCCTCCGACGAAGAGCCGCAGGACTCCAGCGTTTTAAAGAAGCACGACCAGCCCAAATGGGTGCAGAATCTCCCCGCGCCCATCCGCAACAACATCGGTTATGTCTTCACCGGCCTGGGCATCGCCGCCGTGTTCATCACCATCATGATGTTCCGCGAAGGCAAGGCCAAGCCAAAGAGCACCCGCAAGCTGGCGCCGGGCGAGCGCGCGAACCTGCCGCCGCTGCCCATCGACAGCCCCATATTGCGCGTGTTTGAGAACACCAACCCCATGCGGGTGAAGATCAATACCGGCCCGTTCCTGCCGTTCGAGTTCCGGGACCCGTGGCTGGTGGTGGACGAGATGAACCTGGACCTTACCGACGCCGAGCCCGTCTACAAGCACGAGAGAACGCGCTTTCTGCTCAACAACCGCAGCGTTATCGAGTTTAAGGAAGTGGAGTTCGACGGCAAGCGCTCCATGTGGGATACGTGATGCCCCCCGAGCAGCGCCGCGTCCCTGCTGAGCTTCCGTCCGCCGGCCTTCACCACTACACCGCCCGGCGCAAATCCGCACTGGAAATCCCGGCGCGCATGGCGCATGTTAGCGGCATCATGACGACGACGGACTCCAACCCTGCCATCGCCGCCGCCGCGCAGCGGGTGGCGGACAAACCTGGCAACGGCCTGCACCGCTTCAGCCTGGGCAAGCTGCTGTACGACGCCGGCCGCTACGCCGAGGCCGAAGAGCATCTGCGCGTGGCCCTCTCCACCCGCGAGGACTGGATGGTGGTGATTATGCTGCTGGCCCAGTGCGCCCTGCGCCGGAACGACAAACCCGCCGCCCGCCAGCTCTACGAGCGCGCCCTCCACTTCGCCATCGTGCAAAAGCACCTGGACCCGGAGGCGGAAATCCGCCACATCCTGGAGACGGAGCTGGCGTAGCGCGATGAAGGGACGGTGGACGCCAATGCGCCTGCCTGACAATGTTGCGTTCCTGCAGAACGCTGCGGATTTTCACCTCACCCTGGGCTTACGTGGCGTAAGTCCAGGCTTACGCCAGGCTTTCGCGCCTTGGGCACTTCAGAGTATATCGTGTATACGCCGGTATTGAGACCGTACTGCTGTCCTGTATCAGTAAATCTTCGTAGAATAAAATGTACGGCTTTCAGTAGTCTTCATCAATTATTATACGAAGGATTGATGATACAAAAGGTTAGAGCAAAGCCCATTTAAGCTGTCGCAGGGGTAGGTCGCCAAGAACGGCGGAGAGGGACGTTTGAGAAAGGGCTTTGCCGAGGCATAGCACTCCGAGAACGGCGGAGCCGGACGGGTACAGCTCAATTTGTCAATTATTTGCACAGCTTTCTTCCTCGACGCAAGACTCAGCAGCCCGCCAGCGTGTTCTTACCGCCAAGGATCCACAGCTTGAGATACAGCTTGGTGCGCCGTGGAAAGGTGCAGGACTCAGCGGGAGGAAGATATCCCACCTGGCAACTCAGCAAAAGATGCCTTAACGGCATTGACCCCAGGTCATGCCATGCGCGTCGATGAAGTTCACCCGCTTCTGGTAGCCGGCGCGAAAGGTGTGGATGGTGCCGTTGGCCGGAATGTTATTGGTGTGAATGTCGTTGGCGATGCGCTTGGCGATCTCGGCGGGGGATATCCTCACGATGTCGATGAGCGCGGGGCGTAAATCAAAGTAACGCGCGGGGATGGGGCCGCGGCAGAGGGCGGTGCGATACTTTTTGACGATCGATTCGAGAAGGGCGGGCTGCTGGCTGCAAATGACGCTGGTGCGGCCCTGGTCGAGAAAGGCGACCGCGCAGGATTTCGGCGACCGGTCGGCCAGTTGGTTGCTTAGCTCGGGCAGGTCCTTGCCGGCGATGTGAACCTGTATGCCGGACTGGCCAAGGATGGTTGAGAAGCTTTTGGCCGCCCGCATCGCGAACGAGCTGTCCAGCTCGGGCACAAGCACGGTACGGATGCCTTTGGCGAACCATTCGTCGGCCATGTCCCGATAGGCCGCGTTCCAATCAATCATGTAGGAGGGGATGTCCAGGCTGCCGGCCTGATCGGTCTGCTGGATCAGGATCTGGCGGACGCCGCTGTCCTTGAGCGAAAGCAGCAGCTCCGACTCGTAGGCGTCGAGCGTGTGCCAGATCATGTAGTCGAGCTTGTGCTGAAGCAGCCGGTTGATGAACTGGTTGTCCTTGTTTTCCTGATGTCGGAAAAAAATGAAGTCCGCGACGAATCCGTGGTGCCTCAGGCGATCGCCCAGCTCCATCAGCATATAGCGGTATGAAATGGAGAATGTCATTGCGGGCATGAAGGCGGGTATGCCGATCAGCGCCCGGACGGGGTTGCGGGGCGAAAGCTCACTGCCGGCCAGCATGGTCTTGGAACTTCGGATACGGTAGATCAGCCCCTTTTGCTCGAGGCGGTAGTAGACGATGGCGACGGTGCGCAGGGCCAGCCCGAAATGGATGGCGACCTCGCGCATCGCATAGAAGGGGCGGGACCGTTTTCCGCGTAGCTGGCTGGCGGCGCGGAGCAGGAGATCGTAAAGGGCGGAGCGAAGGACTACGTCGGGGCCAAATCCTTTGAAATCTGCAAACTGTTTTTCCAGCGGAGGTAGCGAGCGCTCGACTTGTTTGCGACTCATGGCCGGATTCTAGAGGTCAACGGACCCGAAAGGCCAGCACTATGAAGGATGCCGGCGATCCCGGGGCCGCGGTCCGGACCGTTATTCCAGCTTGAGCGTGCCCCACTGGGCGGGAGTCAGCCTGGCTTCCTCGGGCAGGTCGTTGACCAAGCCCGTCTGCCGGTTGGACCAGTAGGTGCGCGCGACGTTGATGCGGCCGGCGGAGTCCGAGGAGATAAAGCCGAAGTCGCCAGAGAGCCGCAGGCCGGAGGCGGGGGTTATGCCAAGCACTTTCCAGGGGATCACGGCGCGCACGGTGTAGGTGTTGCCCTGGGTCGACGCGGAAACCGCGATGTCGTCCCTGACCTGCACGCGGTCGAAGCGGCTGCTGCCGACCGGCGAGTTGTAGGTGTAGCCGAGGTCGACCGGGATGCCGGGGGCCACGGGGTCCATGAGCACGGCGACGGGCCGGCCGTTGAGCATGGAGAAGAGCACGCGGGAGTCGTCCTTGCCGGCGTCCTTTTGGGGCGAGTCAACCTTGGGGCCTATCTGGAGGTCGACGGCGTCGCCGGTCTTGAAGAGCTGGCGGAAGTCCTTGCCTTCGTTCTTGAGGGGCGAGTCGTCGGTGACGGTGCAGGCGACGTAGAGGTTGGCGTCGTCGTAGGCAAGGCGGATGAGCGCGTTCTCCGGGCTGCCCGAGCGGCTCAGCGAGAGCTGCGGGAGGCCGCTCCAGTCGCGCGGGTTGTCGACGGACAGACTGCGCTTGGCGCGGGTGACGGTGTATTCCTTGGGTTGATTGTCGGTGGTCGACGCGGGTTGGTAGGCGGCTATGGCGGCCTCCGCCGCGTCATCCACGGTAAAGGCGGGGCCGTCGAAGCGGCGCACGGAGTCGAAGCCTTTGAGTTCGACGACCAGGACCGACTGCTGGCCGATGCTGGTAGTGAGGCGGATCTTGCCATCCGACTGGCGGTTCAGGGAGCCGCTGAAGGGTTCGCCGCCTTCGGAGTGGTCGGCCATGGACCGGCCTTCGAGTTCCGCTACGGTCGAAGGAAGTTGCGCGGAGGGGAAGCGGCCATCGCGGAACACGGCGCCAACGTAGAGGCCGTCGCCGGTCAGGTAGTAGTCTTCGCCGAGGTTGCCGCGGATGCCGAAGACGTCGCCGAGTCCCTTGACGTTGAACTGACCGAGGATTCTCAGTGGGCCGATGATGGTGCCGGGCGAGGCCATGGGGGCGGCGTGGGAGCTGTGCACGCCGGGGTAGGGGTTGGGATAGCGCCAGAGTTGACGTCCGCTGGATGCGTCGAAGCCGGCGAGGCCGCCCCCTTCGCCCTTGCCGGTGGCGAGCTTGCCCAGGGCGACGAGGACGTGGTCGTGATCAAGGGAGAAGGGCGCGGGGCTGGGAATGGCCGACGCGTCGGCGACACGCCTGGTGCTTGAGGGCAGGTAGACGGGGGCGCCTTTCGTGGTGAAGTGATCCGGCGCGGTGCGGTAAATGTCTCCGGAGACAAAGGAGAGGTCCGCGGTGTTGATGGTGTTGTTCCAGCGTCCTTCGAGGGGCAGTGGCGCCCAGCCGTTGGGTTTGTCGCTGACCTGGGGGATGATGACGCATTCTACGCGCTGCACGCAGCCGTCTTCGTTCAGATCGTTCCAATAGAAGGCGTCCTTGGCGTTGAGGCCGGCGTATTCGCCGCTGGGCGCCTTGGTGACCTTGCCGCCGCTGCGGCGCTGAATTTCGCCGGAGAGATGGTGGATGTGGCCCATGGCGGAGACGGGGCGCCAGCCGTTGTCGTCTTCCATGAAGAGCACGGTGGGGGTCTGGCGCACGGTATCGGACGGCCGGAACATGAACTCGCGTTCAACGCCGCCGGCGTTGCTGCGGAAGCGCTTGGGGATGACGTTGTCGCCGACATTGACGTTAAAGCTGGCGGGTTCGCCGTCCTTGGAGGGATCGGCCACCCAGAGCACGCGGGTGACGTGGTAGCCGTGGTTGGCGCGGTCGATCTTCATCTCGATGGGGCCGACGTAGCCGAGGGTGGCGTCCTGATCATGGAGGTAGCCGCCGACGCCGGCGTAGCCGGTGCCGCCGATGTAGTCGCGCACGAGCTGGCCGTCCTTGCCCCACACGCTGACGCGGCGCGGATAGTTCCAGTTTTCCACGGCCCAGGCGTTGCCACGGTTGTCGGCGGCGATGGAGGAGACGTGAGAGAGCGCCTGGGGCTGGAAATTGCCGCGGATGGGGCGGCCGCCTTTTTGGGCGAGGGTCGGAAGGGCCTTGCCGGCGGGGCTGTAGACCTTAATTTGCTGGTCGGGGCCGACATCCATGACGAGCACGTTGCCGTCAACGTCACAGGCGATGGAGCCGGCGCGGCCGAGTCCTGGCGCGGGAATCGGAGTGGTGGTGCCGTTGGTGGCGTCGACCCGGTTCAGGGTGCCGTTGACCAGGGCGTAGAGAGTGCCGTCGGGGGCGCTGGCCAGGGCGCCCAGACCGTCGATGGGGTGGGCGGCGATGAAGGTAAGGTCGGACTTGCGGACGATGGCGAGCCGTTGGTCGGTGAGGCTCAGGTAAAGGTGGTTCGCATCGCAGGAGAGGCTTTGGACGAGGAAGCCTTCCGGGGGGCGGACCTGCTTGTCCACGGCTTCTGCAGAGATGCCGGGAATGATGGAATCGAGGCGGACCTCAAAGGGCAATTCCTTGCCATCCTTCACGAACGGGCGATAGTCGCCGTCTTTCACCGCGTATCGCACGAGGCGGTTGCTCAGGCGGTGGGCGTTCATGATGGAGTAGGCATACTCGTCGTCGGAGGCCAGCGCGACGCTGCCGCGCTTGTCGCCCCAGGCTTTCCGTCCATCGGGGGACAGGCCGATGATGCCGTCGCCGCCTTCGGCGGTCTGCCAGCCGAGAATCATGCGGTCGCCTGCGCGGGAGACGAGGTAGGGCGGAGTGTGGTCCGCGCCCCAGGCGCCGCTGCCGCCGGCGGTTTTCCACGGGGGGGTGCCGGGGTTGTAAAACACGGAGTCGAAGACGGGAACCAGGCCTTCGTGATAGAGGCCGCGAACGCGGTAGCGGCCCTTGGCCACGGGCTGGCCGCGGTCGTCGCGGCCGTCCCAGCGGAGGTGGATGACGTGCCGGCCGTCCGTGTTGGCCACGGCGTAGTCCTCGGGCGCGAGGTCGGCGGCGAGGTTGCGCACGCGGCGGCCGTGTTCGTCGTCGATGACGACGGTGAAGCGTTTGGCCGCCGCGGGGACGTTGATGGAGAGTTGCACGGGGCCGTTCAGGGAATCGCCCTGCGCGCGGTATTGGCGCATCGCGACGCGGCCGGCGGGGGCCAGCGTGACGTCGCCCCACAGGTCGGTGCCGGTCCAGAAGAACTGGATTTTGTTTTGGCCGGGCTGGAGGTTGTCGGCGTAACGATGCTCGGGCCAGTCTTTGCCGGAGGGGCCGGCCCAGAAGTACTCAAATCCGGTGCGCAGCGTCAGGCCGGGGCCGACTTGGGGTTTCGCCTTGTAAAGGACTTCCCAGGGCAAGCTGATTTCCTGGGTGTAGCCGACGTCCGTTTTTTTGAAGGCCATGCGGATGCCGTTGCCGACTTCCGTCGAGCCGGCCTCGCCGACGAGCAGTTGGTGGTCCAGGCCGGCGCGGTAGTTCTTGGCGTCCTTCCACGTGTCGATCACGATGGCGGGGCGTTGCTCCTTGGTGTAAAACCAGCCGGTAATCCACATGACCTTGTCGGTGAGCATGCGCATCTGGACCGAGTCGCCTTGCCAGCCTTTCCCGGTGTCGGCGACGGGGTCGACCATGTTGACGAGCGGGGTCCGGTCCGTCCAGAGGAACGCCACGTAAAGGCGGTCCTGATCCCACATCATCGCGGTGTCCACGGAGTAGGTGTTGCGGAGGTTGAAATCGGCGAAGCTCGACATGCGGCCGGTCAAATCCCAGTCGGAGAGATCGCCGTCGACGACGACTTTCCCGGGGGCTGGGAGCGCGAGCAGACCGCGGTTGCGGGTCTGGTTTTCAATCATGTTTTCGCGGCCTTCGCCCGATTGATCGACGCGATCAAGGGGCGCGATGGTCACGGTGCCGTCGGTGGCGAGTGCGGTTGACATGAGCAGCAGGTAGGCGGCGAAAAGCGGGGCGGAGAGGCGGGCGAGGTTGGATGTCATGAGATCGGGTTGTCGGGGTGGCGGGCGTTTCAGGGCGCGGGCGCGGGTGGGGACAGAAAGGCAGGGCAGGCGCGGCGGGAAAGCCACAGCCAGGAGGAGGCTCCGCGCAAAGCGCGGCTTGGTGGCCGGCGAGGCGGGCCGGGGCGGTCGAGTTGAGGACCGACTCGAGCCCGATGAACAGGCTTTGGTTGGCGGAGCCGCCGATTTCCAGGCCGAGGCCGCCCTTGGCGTCCTTGTGGCCGAGCGTGAAGGAGGCGAAGGCCCCGTTGGGCGAATGCTGCGCGTTGTAGAAGATGTTCAAAGGGCGGGTCATCGCGGTCGGGCGGTGCACGCCGTGGAGGTTTCGCCGAGGAATCGGTCGAGCCGGTCGCGCATCGCGGCCAACTCGGAACGGTAGGCGGGCAGTGTGGCGAGGTCGTGGCATTCGTGGGGATCGTTCTCCATGTCATGGAGCGTCTCGCGTCCGTCGCGAGCCCACTGGATCCACTTGAGCTTTTGAGTGCGGACAACTCGCCACGGCGGGTTGAACTGGCCGCCGTTCTCGCTGAAGACGTGGGGGCGCAACGCGGTCCGTTGATCGCGCCAGTGT
This sequence comes from Verrucomicrobia bacterium LW23, assembly GCA_003054695.1. Taxonomy (GTDB): domain Bacteria; phylum Verrucomicrobiota; class Verrucomicrobiia; order Methylacidiphilales; family UBA1321; genus LW23. Next base: position 362,090 of record QAZA01000039.1, on the reverse strand, counting down.
CCGACGATGTCGGCCAGGCGGGCGTCGGGCAGCGCCTCCTCGATGGCGCGGTAACCGCCGACGCGCACGCAGGCGCCGGTCAGATCGACGATGTTTGCGAGCTCGTCGGAGATCGTTCCGGGGGAAATGTGCCCGGGCCAGCGGGCTACGCAGGGAACGCGGATGGACGGGTCGTGCGGCAGGCATTTGCCGCGCAGGCCGTGCTCGTCGAGCATCTCGCCGTGGTCGGAGACGAAGATCACGAGCGTGTTCGAGGCCATGCCGCGGCGGTCGAGCACCTCCAGGAGGCGTCCGACCTCGTGGTCGACGAGTTCGATCATGGCGGCGTATTGCGACCGGCGGATCCGCCAGCGCGTGTCGCCGGGCTGCAGGTCGGCGGGCGGCGGCATGCGGTCCTGCGGGTAGGGCTCCAGCCAGCGCGCGGGGGCGTCGTAGGTGGGGTGGGGGGAACAGAATCCCGCCCACAGAAAGAACGGATCCGGACGGTTGTACTCATCCAGCCACTTCACGCAATTGTCGCCGATGTAGTGGTCGACGTAGTGCTCCTCGTCGAGGGGGAAGGGGGCGCCGTCGGTGGCGGGATTGCGCAGCTTCTGGTCGGCGCGATACAGGTCGAGCAGGCCGCGCTCGCGCAGGTAGTAGGTCCAGTCGCACTCGACGTTGCGCGCGATCATCTTGCCGGAGACCTCGTTCACGTGGTCGAAGCCGAAGGCGCGGATGCGCTCGCGCACCGTGGTCAGGTCGAGATTGATCGGGACGCCCTCGAAGGCGTGGAGCTTGCCGATCAGCGCGGTGTGGTAGCCCGCGCGCTGCAGCGCCTGCGGCATCGTGGGCATCTGCGGCGGCCAGTCGGTGTTGTTGTTCATCTGGCCCGATTGATGGCTGAACAGTCCGCTGATCAGGCTGCAGCGCGCGGGCATGCAGAGCGGGTTGTTGGAATACATGTGGCGGTGCCACACGCCTTCGGAGCGCAGCCGGTCGAGGTTGGGCGTGCGCACGGGCGAGGCGCCGGTTCCGCCGATCCAGTCATGGCGGTGCTGGTCGTCGATGATGAGCAGTATGTTTGGTAGCGGGGACATGCGGTGTCGTCGGGGTGGCAGGGGGCTGCGCTAATCCACCAAGAAATGGGACCGGTAGCGAGCGGAAGGTTCATGTATCCTATATGTGTCTCATCCCGCGGTCCCGCGTTTGACCGGCACTGACGCCCCCCAATGTGTGTTTCATCTGAATCCCTTGGTGGCGGGAGCGGGGATCGGCTACGGTGGCGCATACCCCTCGTCATCCCCCGTGCTCACCTGCGTCCGTTCGTCGAGACCGTTTCCTTCAGGCACGCGTCGCACGGACGGTCCGATCCCTCCGGGACGCGCACGTGATAATACCGAACATCCGCACCCAACGTCCTTCCTTCCCGGCCAAAACCGACCTCTCGCGTGCGCGCGACGTACGGATCCACATAACACAGTCAATCTCAGGCATCCCCATCATGACGCTACATCATTATCCCGGACTAATCAGGCGGCACTTGCCGGCGCTGGTCGCCGCCACCCTTTCGCTTTTGGCCGCCGCCGCCGTTCTCCGGGCCGAGCCTGACGGGGGAGAGCGGGGCATCCCGGTTCGCTTTACCCTGGACAAGCCGGGCAACGTGACGCTGGTCATCAACGACGGGAACGACGTGCGCGTGCGTAATCTTATTCAGGATACGCCCTTCGCTGCGGGCGAGCACACCGTCTATTGGGACGGTCTTGACGATAACCCGGGCAAGGGCGCCCATGCGGGCGGATTTTACAGTTTGGCCCGGCAGCTGGTGAAGCCTGGCACCTACACGGTGCGCGGCATCGTGCATGATCCGATCGACCTGCGCTACCAGTTCAGCGTTTATGACGGCCGCGGGTCGCCGCCCTGGCCGACGGAAGACAACAAGGGCGGCTGGCTGGCCGACCACACCGCCCCCCAGTCGGCGCTATATCTGCCCGGGCGCGGGCAGATCGTGATCGGCAGCGCCGTGGCCGAGGGCGGCGACGGCGTGGTCTGGATCGACACGAAGGGCAAAAAGCTGCGGGGCATCCGCTACTTCGGCGGCATCTGGACGGGCGCCAAGTCGCTCGCCCGTGACGTCGGCGGGCCCAAGGCCATTGCCGACATCGCATTCTACGCCGCCGCCAACTGGATACCGACCGGCTCGTCGCGCCGGGCGAATCCGCCGGGCGAAGTGCGACTGGTGGGCTTCGGCGACAACGAAAAGACAGCCATCCCGGTCGCTCTGGTCCAAGGCTTCGAGTCCGAAACCGCGGCCGAGATCGGCGGCATGGCGGCCAGGAACGGCGTCGTGCTGGCCTCGTTTCCCTTCAGCGGAAAGCTCATGGCCTGGGATGTATCGAAAATGACCATCAAGCCGTCTCTCCTCAAACACTGGGACTGGGATCCCGCCAACAACGCTCCCCTCGCGGGCGAGTGGCGGATCGAGGATGCGCGCGGGTTGTCCTTCGACGGACAGGGCAACCTCCTCGTGCTGCAGTCCAAGCGCATCCTGCGCTACCGCGTGGCCGACTGGCGCGGCGTCAAGGAGCTGCCCAATCCCGAGGTGCTGGTCGATTCGGGTCTGGAGTCCGCGCGCCAAATCACGACGGACGGCGGCTCGATCTACGTCGCCGACTGGGGAACCAGTCATCAGATCAAGGTCTTCTCGGAGGATGGCCGGCCCTTGCGCGTCATCGGTCATCCCGGCGGACCGCAGATCGGAAAGTATGATCCGCTCCGCATGCAAAACCCCTACGGACTGACCGTGGTCGATGATCGCATCTGGGTGACCGAGCTGAGCTATCTGCCCAAGCGAGTCAGCGTCTGGTCGCTCGACGGCCGGTTGATCGAGGACTTTATCGGCCCGCCCCAGTATGGCGCCGGTGGCGAGTTCGATCCCCGTGACAAGACCAGGTTCTATCTCGCGGACCAGAACCAGGGCTCCATGGAGTTCGCCGTCGACTGGAAAACCGGCCAGAGCCGCGTGAGCCGCATCCTCAGCCGGTTTCCTGTCTCTCGCAACGCGCTACTGAACGATGAGCAGGGCGGGCCCGTGGATGCCATCCCGCTGGCCATACGCCGGGGGATGTCCCGGTATATGAGCCCGCAATCGACCGTCTATCACGGCGAACACCGCTACCTGACGAACCTCTTTTCCGAGATGCCGGTCTCGCTTCCCTCGGTGGTGGGCATCTGGCTTGACGACGGCGAACGCTGCCGCCCGGTCGCGGCGGTCGGCGCGGCGGAGCGCTTCCCCGATCTCTTCCGTCCCGAGTTTGATCGCAAGTGGCCCGAGGGCGCTCCCGTCGGTCAGTGGGACGACCAGAAAACGGTCTTGAGCTACATCCAGAAACATCCGGTGCTCGCCGCCTGGAGCGATGCCAACGCCGACGGCCTCATCCAGCCCGACGAGATCGTGGTGCAGCCCGCCAAGGGCGGACGCCGGTTCTACATTGGCCGGGATCTCGAGGTGGTCAGCGAGATCGGTGAAGCCATTCGCGTGAAATCCTACCTGCCCGACGGCACCCCGGTCTACGATCTCGACGGGCGCCGTTCGGTGGTGGCGGGCGACAATGCCGTCAGCGGCGAGCCTTTCGGGATGATGGTCGACTCGCGTGAGCGGGCGGTCTCGATCAACGGTCCGCTATCGGGCTATGAAAAGGGCCGCCTCAAGTGGACCTATCCCAACCAATGGCCGTCCTTGCACTCTGGACACGCCGCCCCGGAGGAGCAATACCCCGGCCAGCTCCGCGCCACCACCAAGCCCGTGAGCTGGCCCATTCCCCTCGCGGATGAGTCGCTCGGCGAACTTTGGTTCTACAACAGCGACCGCGGCTGCATCTACGCGATGACGACCCAGGGCTATTTCGTCACCCGCCTGTTCGGCACCGGCGGTTCAGGGCCGAGCTCCCGCGATCCGAACCGATACCTCAAGGGCATGCTGACGGCCAAGGGGCCGGGCATGGACTGGAACAACATGCAGATTGCCGGGGAGAATTTCTTCCCCCGCGTGCAACGTCTCGACGACGGGCAAGTCTACGCCATCACCGGCAAGCACTGCGCCGGCATCATCCGCGTCAACGGCATCGACAGCATCCGGGCGCTGCCGGTCTCAACCCTGCAGGTCGGTCCCGAGCAAATCCAGCAGGCGGTCGCGGTGCAGCTTCAAAAGGCCAAGGCGGATGCCGCCGCCGCGACGGACGGACCGCTGAACGTGCGCATCTCCCAGACCGCCGGGATCGTCGCCGACGGCGACCTGGACGACTGGGGTGAGATGGATTGGGTCGACATCCAGACTCCGGCTAAGCCGGGCATCCGCGCCGCCTACATCAAGGCGTCCGTGCGCGTGGACGGGGACAACCTGGCCCTGGCCTACCGCTTCCTCCAGCAAAGGCGGCCCGGTCACAACACGGGCGAGACTCCCGTCGCCCTGTTCAAGACGGGCTTCGGCCTCGACCTGATGCTGGGCGTCGATCCGGCGGCCAGCGCCGGCCGCAAGGCCGCGGCTCCCGGCGACACCCGCCTGATTGTCGCGCCGCTGAGCGATGACGCCCACCTGGCCATGCTATACAAGCAGGTCGTGCCCGGCACGCCCGACGCGCGCAAGGTGCCCTTCAGTTCGCCCAGCCGGACGATCACCTTCGACGAGGTTCGCGACGTGTCGTCGCTCGTGAGCATGGCCACGAAAAGGAAAACCCTGCAGGTCCCGCTGCCCACGGGCAAGTCCGCCCAGCTCTCGGCCATCGACTACGAGGTGCTCGTCCCGCTCCGGGAACTCGGGCTGAAGCCGACGCCCGGTCTTGTTTGCAAGGGCGACATCGGCGTCCTTTTGGGCGAACGCGGCACCACGTTGCAGCGCGTCTACTGGCACAACAAGGCCACCGGGCTTGTGAACGACGTGCCCGGCGAGGCCACCCTGGTCCCGCAGATGTGGGGCGAGTGGCGCTTCGACGCCGCGCGCCGATGAACACACCGTCCACCTCACTCGGAAAACGCAGGCCCAACATCCTGCTGTTCCTGACCGACGACCACGGTCCCTGGTCGCTGCCCGTTTACGGCAACTCGGAGATGGGGACGCCGGTGTTTTCCCGGCTTGCCCGCGAGGGGGCCGTGTTTGAAAACGCGTTCACGCCGTCCCCGGTGTGCTCGCCGGCGCGCGCCTGCGTGATGACCGGACGCACGCCGTCGCAGGTCGGCCTGCACGACTTCCTGCAGGAGTTTGTCGATGAGGTCGGCGCGCGGGACTGGCTGGCCGACGAGGAGACCATGCCGGCCCTGCTGCGGGCCTCGGGCTACCACACCATGCTCTCCGGCAAGTGGCACATGGGATCGCGCGGGCGCGCGCCGCGCGGCTTCGACAGGGCCTTCGGCTTCATCGGCCGGCAGGGAACGCACAACGGCTCCTACACCTACCACCTGGACGGCGTGCCGCTGCCGGTGGAGGGCAACAAGAGCCGGATCGTCACCGACCGGGCGCTGGAGTTCCTCGACGCCGCGCCGGACGACCGGCCCTTCTTTCTCAACATCGGCTACATCGCGACGCACTCACCCTGGCTGCCCGAGCACCACGAACCGGAGGTGCTCGCCAAGACCGAGGGGATGACCTTCGCGGACATCCCCGATCTGCGGCCCCACCCCTGGCTGACCGACGGGGGCGAGGGCGCTTTCTGCGCGCCCGGCGCGACCCGTGCCGATCTGCTCAAGCGCGCACGCGGCTACTACGCGGCCGTCCACGAACTGGATCGCGAGATCGGGCGGGTGCTCGCCGGGCTCGAGCACCGCGGCCTGCTGGACAACACCATCGTCGTCTACGTCTCGGACCATGGCTGCGCGATCGGACACAACGGCTTCGCCGGCAAGGGCAACGCCACCCGTCCGCTCAACATGTGCGACATCTCCACGCGGGTGCCGCTGATCGTGCGCGGTCCGGGGATCGCGGCAGGACTGCGGATTCCGTATCTGGTGGACCACTATGACTTGTTCCGCGCGGTCATGGAATGGTCTGGCGCGGCCTGGAACGACGGCGCCGACCGTCCGGGCGGGGGCAACCCCGGCCGCAGCCTGGCGCCGCTGGCCGCCGGGCGCGACGATCCCGGCCGGAGCGACGCGGTCTACGGCGAATACGGCGACCTGCGCATGATCCGCACGGCCACCCACAAGCTCGTGCTGCGCCACCCCGCCGGACCGCACGAGCTGTTCGACCTGGTCCGCGACCCGGGGGAGACGTTCAACTTCGCCGGTTGGGCCGAGTATAAAACCCTTCAGGCCGGGCTGTCCGACCGACTTGCGGCCTGGTATCGGTCGCACGAGGACCCCGCCAAGTCGGGCCTGCGGGTGAAGGATCTGCCAGCCCACGGCAGCGCGTCGGAGGCTTGGCGCGACGGGCGCCGCGAGGCCCGCGGCCTGCAGGTTTATTGAGCGGCCTCCTCCGGCAGCGCAGAAGATTCGGCTCGGACGTGGAGACCGGAGTGAAGACCGGAGTCGAGTCTCCGGGACGGTAGGTGTGGTCCGAGTTGGTGTCCGCCAGGTCGGCGGTGGTGGTGGTGACCCGCTGGTCGGGGTTTTTCGCGGGAGGCAAAAACTACCTCGCCCCCGGCATGTTGTGTCCGGACCGCTATTTCTGGATGGTCGCCCACCGCCGCGTGCCGCTCATCAAGGCGGATCCGTGGGGGCTTCCGCCGGCCGGGGTCCAGTTGCCGGGCGGGGATCTCGCGGAGGGCTACGCCCGCGTGAACCATCTCTACAACGGTTTCATGGCCCGCATGGTGCGACCCCGTTTGCAGCGGGGCGGCACGCATGTCGTCTGGCTGGATGCGGACGGCAAGGAGTCCGTCGTCTGGGCGTTTGCTGACGTCGAGATTCCGGCGGACGGATTGGTCGACGCGGAGAGCAACGCGGCGGCCGGCACGATGCTGCGCAAGGGACGCGTCTATCTGGCAACCTGAAGTCGGGTTTCCGGCGATTTGAACGACGCGACCAGGTCCCCCCTTGAGTCTGGGCGGGTATTCAGATAAGAGTCGGAACCAACTCGCTTTTCAGTCTGCAATGCATTGTTAGCATTAGCGGATATGCACCGTACGTTTCCCGATCTGGCCACTCCGCTCATGCACGTTTTTCTCTGGACCGAGGGAGATCCCCGCCCCGTCATCGCCCGGCCCGAAAAAGGGTGCGGTGACTGCTGGCACACCGACGACGCCAGCCTGACCATTGTCCGCCACGAGAACAGCGACCGCTTCTCCATCGACATCACTGCGACGAAACCCGTGCGCCAGGCCATCCTGCGCTGGAGCCATGCCTGGGCCCCGGGCACCCGGATGATGGGCGACGCCTGGGAGCGCTCCTACGGCGAGCTCGAGTGGCGAGGCTTCACCCCGCACCGGACGCTGCCCTGGTATTTAGTCGCCAACGATGGAAGCTCCTCCGCCGGCTACGGCGTGCAGACCGGCGCCGCATCCATCGCCTGCTGGCAGGCGGATGGCGGCGGACTGACCCTCAGCCTCGACCTGCGTTCCGGCGGCGCCGGCGTCGTTCTCGAATCGCGCGTGCTGCGCGCCGCGACGGTCGTCCAGCGTCCACCCGTCGAGGGAGAATCCGCCTTTGCCGCCACCCGCGGCCTTTGCGCCGGCCTTTGTCCGGGACAGTCAACGCCTCCCCGTCCGATCGTCGGCCACAACGACTGGTATTGGCTCTACGGCAAAAACTCCGAGGAGCTTATCCTCGAGGCCACCCGGCGGTTCATGAGTCTGTATCCAAAAAATACCGACGTCGTTCCGTGGTCCGTGATCGACGACGGCTGGCAAACCCCCGCGGGACACGACTTGCATGTCAACGGCGGGCCGTGGATCAACCGCAACCCCGGATTCCCTGACATGCCCGGACTCGCCTGCAGGATCAAGGAGCTCGGCGCACGTCCCGGCATTTGGGTGCGGCCGTTGAACACCAAGGGGGTCGTGCCCGCCTCATGGGAGTCGCGCAAACCCAGGCGGCCCTCGAAGGGCGGCACCTGCCTCGACCCGAGCTTGCCCGAGGTGCTCGACCTCGTCCGCCGGGACATCGCACGCCTGCGCGAGTGGGGTTTTGAGATGATCAAGTATGACTTCACCACGTTCGACGTCACGGGGCTGTGGGGCGTTGCGATCGGCCACCCCATGGGCTTCGCGCCGGACGGCTGGACCCTGGCCGACAACCGCAAAACGACCGCCGAGGTCCTGGTCAACCTGTATCAAAACATCCGCGACGCCGCCGGCCCGGACGTGTTGCTCATCGGCTGCAACACGGTCGGCCACCTCATCGCCGGACTGGCCGAGATCCAGCGCATCGGCGACGACACCTCGGCCACCGACTGGGATCGCACCCGCCGCATGGGGGTGAACACGCTCGCCTTTCGCGCCCCGCAGCAGGGAACCCTGTTTGCGGCCGACGCGGACTGCGTCCCCGTCAGCCCTCACGTCTCCCCGAAGCTCACCCGGCAGTGGCTCGATCTGGTCGCGCGTAGCGGCACCCCCCTGTTCCTCTCCATGGATCCGGCGGCCTGCGATGCGCGCATGCAGGACGACATCCGCCGGGCCCTGGAGGCGGCGGTGCGCACCTGCGCCCCCGCCGAGCCGCTTGATTGGTTCGACAGCGCCATCCCCTCGCGCTGGATGCTCCAGGGCGTCGAGACCCGCTACGACTGGAACGAGTGGACGGACTGACCGGACACGCGGGAGATTGAGAAAGAACGCGCACCGGACGGGCGGCGCCTTGCGCGAACGCTAGAATTTCTTCGGCAGACCCGCCAGGACTTCGCGGATGGCCGCGACGACCTGGTCGGCCAGCAAATTGGAGCCGCTCTTGCTGAAATGCACGTCTCCGGGCAACGACCAGTGCGCCGCGCCAAATCGCTGGCTGACCGCATGGAGATCGTTAACCGGCACGCCGTGCGCCCGCATCACTTTCGCGGCCGCCTCGTTGTAGACGATTTCATCACCCGCGTAACGGCCCGCCTCGCCCTCGGGCACGCAGGTGCTGCTGGCCCAGATGAGCTTCGCGCCGGTCTGCCGCAACCGGCCGACCAGCCTTTCCAGATTCCGGACATACTCGTCCAACGGCACCGAGACAGTGCCATTGATCTTGTCCCGGTGCCCGTAGGCCCTGGCATCGGGATGGCGATAGCAGAGGTCGTGCAGGCCCCAGTTGAAATGGATCACCTCCCAGCGGGTGTCGCCCAGCCAGGCTTCCAGATTCCTTAGGCCCGCGAGGGTGTCGCCGCAATTGGCCTTAGCGCGCTCGGTGTTCGCCGTGTCCCTCAGGCGCTCGATGACCGGCAGCGTGTAGCCCACGGAGATCGAGTCTCCGATCAGCAGCACGTTCGGCAGATCGGGACGCTTTTCGGTCCCGGCCTTCAACCCGCTGATGTCCTCGGCGGGGGTGTAGAACGATTCGCTGGAAAAAGACTGCGTGCTCATGGCGGTGACAGACAGGGCTGGGCTATGCGTTGACGTGTTTGAGGGTGAAAGCGATTCGCCGTCCGATATCCGCATGGAACGCGGCGATAACCGCGTTTCGGCCGGCGTCATGCGAAGGAAACGCGGGGCATCCACATCGGCTCACGGGCCATCTCGGCGTCCACCATTTTCCGTATCAGCTCCGCCTTGAGCGCGCGATGTTCCGGCCGGTCCCAGAGGTTGCGGATCTCCCCGGGGTCCTCCCGCAGGTCGTAGAGCTCGCCGTAGTCCCGGCGGCAATGGACCGTCAGTTTGTATCTGTCATTCACATACGTCCGCATGTGCAGCGCGGTCGGCTGGTCGCGGAACTCGATGAGCGCATGGTCCCGGGCGGGCGTCCCGCCGCCGGTCCACACCGGCAGCTGGTCGACCCCCTGCATGACGGGCGGCACCTGGGCCCCGCCGGCCTTGAGGAAGGAAACCGGCAGATCCACGAGCGACTGGATGGCGTCGCTTTCCACGCCGGCGGGGATGCGGCCCGGCCAGCTGGCGATCATCGGCACCCTGACACCGTCCTCGTAATGGAACGGGCCCTTGGCGATCAACCCGTGGTGGCCGATGTAGTGCCCGTGGTCGCTAGTGAAGACGATCAGCGTGTTTTCCTTCTCGCCGATCTTTTCAAGATGGTCGATCAGGCGGCCGATGTAGCGGTCCATCATGCTGACCATGCCGTAATAGAGCGCCAGCTCGCGGGCGGTCTTTTCCCTGCACTGCAGGTGGCACCCCAATCCGTGGGGCCGGTGCCCGGTCTCGTCGAACCCGGCAAAATCGGGATTCTCCTGCTGGGTCATCCGGATGTAGGGCGGGCTGTCGTCATGCTCGCCCGGGGTCGCCGCGGGGACGGTAAGCTTGCTGGGATCATACATCGAGGCCCAGGGCTCCGGGACCAGGTAGGGCGGATGCGGATCGAAATAGCTGGCCCACGCGAAGCAGGGACGCCCCTCCTCTTTGCACCGGTCGAACCAAGCGGCCGTGCGCTCCGTTATCCATGCATTCATGTGGTAGTCCTCCGGCAGCGTCCAAGGCCCGAATTGCGGCGGATTGCTTTCGCCCTCCGAATAATCGAACTCCTGCCAGGAGGTCTGGAAATGCTTTTCCCAGTCGGTCAGGCCCCGTTCGCGCATCCAAAGGCCATAGTGCTGGCCGACATGGGATTCGTCGCCATGATTGCGGGTCAACTCGACGTGTTCGAAGCCATAAAACGGCCCATGGAAACCAGCCCAGTATGCATCGTCCTTGAGCAACGGATACGACTCCATAGACGGCCACTGCTCGGTGTTTCGCAGCGGCTGAAAGTGGGCCTTGCCTATGAGGGCCGTCCCGTAGCCCTCCCTGCCAAGCGCTTCTCCGATCGTCACGGCCGACTCGGGCAGCTTGGTGCCCAGCGCCCAGGCGCCGTGCATGCTGGGATACTGTCCGGTGATGAGGGATGCCCTCGTCGGCGTGCAGGTCGGATTCGGGCAATAGGCGCGCTTGAACAACATGCCCTCGGCAGCCAGGCGGTCGAGGTTGGGCGTCTTGATTTCCGGCTGATGCTTCCCAAGCGTATTCCAGTGCTGTTGGTCGCTCGTGATAAGCAGAATGTTGGTCCGCTTGGACATGATGCGTATGGAGTGTTATAAATGGCGACGCAGGGCCAGAGGGGTGACGTGAATCGCCGACAACACTGTGCGGGACAACGCCCCGCCCCGCCCATATATACAGATAGGATTCACTCCTTGCGCGACACGCACCGCCTCGATGAAGGCGGAGCTACTTGTCGTCGGCCAGGGCCCGTCGCGCTCGATCTAATCCTTGAACTGGGCAGACCATTCGCGCATTGAGTTGAACGCCATGTGCCCGCCCATCCGCTCCGCAGTTGCGACCGAGTCTAAGGTCATCTCCCCGGAGATCGGAGCGCCTTGCGCCGCGCCGCGCCCGCTGTCCCTGTTGCCTGCTGTACGTTGCGGATGACCTCTGGTCAGTCGCTTCCACCGGCATAACTGCTTAGAGGCTTATCGGGTGCGAGGTAATTGTGGAAAGCTAGCCGTTCATCGATAAGCCAAAGATGGCAGCTGTCCTGTCTGACGTCATCAGAAGTTTTCCCCATAGGCATAATGAGCTGGTGAAAGTAGCTGTTGTGCAGACGAAATCTCCGCCTCCCGTATCTCAGAAAAGAGGGGTTCGTCGCACGGCAATAAATCGTTCTCCGCTTCTTCAATATCGAATCCAAATCTTTCAGGACGCAACATCTTATCGAAATACGGCGATTGAATGTATCCCGCACAATAGTATCCATCCTGGCCTCCTATTTTGCCTGAGAGATTTTCAGTTTTAATCACTCTACTTGCAGCACACCAAGATACGGCACGCTCTTTAACGAAACCAGGTTTCATCTTAAGATGCGTCAATTGCATCCAATTTTTGTCCGGTTATACCTTCGATAACGGAGAACTTAAAGCTGCGACGATTTAAAGTGTCAGCCTCTGTTCGATATACGCTATTAACAAAAACTTGCTTAAACGTTTTAAGCCACAATAATCTTCTCCGATTATACTTGGCAAGGGCGAGCCAAACTTGCCAGCACACTCTTCAATTGCCTGAATAGAATTTACTACAGCCTCAATTGGCGGGAGCAACCCATTCCCTTTCGGAAGTGTGGTATTTCTTGGGCGCCCGGTGAGCACAGAGGTGCGGAAGATCTCCGTGTTGGTGGCTCTAGACAGGGCGGTTTGGGTGGTGAAACCGTCGCTGCGCATGGAGGCGATCATGCTGGTGGAGCACCAGCGGCCGTGCGGCGTGGTGTCGTGGCAGCGTTTGCCACGACGCGAGCGCCCGTACAGGCGCGTCATGCTGGTTTTCGCGCCGGCTTCGTCGACAAAGACCAGGCGACTGCGGTGCCAGTTGCGGTGTTTGGCCTACCAGCGCCGGCGTTTGGCTTTCACATCGGGTCGCGTCTGCTCATCGGCGCGCAGCGTTTCTTCTAAAGGTCAGCTTCATCTCCTTGAGCACGTCGTGCAGGGTGGACAGCGCACAACTCAGCCCCAGCGCTTCGCGAAGCTCATCTTGATTGCACATTAGAATCAACTCTGCTGTGGAGCCGTGAAGAGAGGCTGGTCATGCTTAATAGTTTCAGTTCCAAACAAGTCGTCAAAGCGCTCGTTTTAGTTCAGGTATACAGGCAGCACTGAATCACCGCTATAACCCAGGATTCAGGTCTATTGGAGACATGACCTGTGCCTCGCTTCCAACACTCCCCTTTCTATGAACAATAGCCTACTCCGCATTCCTGCTTTCTGTTTCTTTATTCTGGCAGGCGCCATGCAACTTTCGGCTGCTGACACAGCGCTGCTTGGAGCTGACGATGCAGCGATACACGCTGCCCTTAAGGAGTCCATGCCTTATGGCAAGGCCACGCGTGAGACTTCTGCCGTCTCCGGGCAACCTTTTCGGGAAGTGAACCGGATCCGTGTCACGGCTCCTCCCGCCAACTTCTGGGAAGTCCAGCTGAGCGCCCGCAATGCAGAGCCCATCGCAGCGGGGGACAGCCTTGTGCTCAGCTTTTTCGCCCGTTCTCCTGAGCCCGCGGGCCAAATGGCGGTCAAGGTGCAATCCTCCAACAGCCTCAACGACATCAGCTCGCTCGAGGTCAGCAAGCTGGAGCTGACAGCGGACTGGCAAGAGTTTCGCTACTCCTTTACTGCCCGCACCAAAGCCGACACCGGCAAGATGCTGCTGGTTTTCTTCTTTGGACATCAGGCGCAGACGATCGAAATCGGCGGGATTAATCTGGTGCGCACAACGCCCCGGCCTTCGGAGCCTGTGACGATCTCCCCGGCCGGGAAACCGCTCCCTGTTATTCCTTCCGATCTTGCGATGAAGTGGGGGAATGTGGCCATCGGCGGCGGTGGCTGGTGCCTGGAGGTCACACCTCATCCCCAGGTTCCCGGCCTGCTGTGGATGCGATCCGATGTGGGTGGCCCATGGAAGCGCACCGCTTCGGACAAGGCCTGGCAGCCGATGGCTTTGACTCAAGCCTACACCCCTCGCAGTTACGGCGGTGTTGGGAGTTTGATCCTTCATCCCACCAATGCCGATATTGCTTACGCCGAGCGGGGCGATGGCTGGCAAATCGGTGTCGGTCTCTTTAAAACGACGGACGGCGGTGCAAACTGGACACGAGTTCTTGAGAAGTTTGCGGACGGAAACCGTCATGAGGCCCGCAAATGGGGTAACCCCGTCGCGTTGGACCCGCAGAACCCGGACATCATCTACTGGGGCACCCGCACCGACGGCGTCTGGCGCTCCTTCGATGGTGGAGCCACCTGGAAGCAAGTCTTCAAGGCTCCTTCCGTTCCCGCCGGTAAAGACAGCCGCGCGTACCTTGACCCCGGCATCCGCAGCCTCGTCATTGACGGCTCTTCCTCCATCGGTCAGGGATCAGAAAAGCGTTCGGAGCATGTCCATTTCTACCTCCACGGCAGCAAAGACCTGCCGGATGCCGAACGCGGCCTCTATGTCAGCAAAGATGGCGGCGACACCTTCACTCGCGACACAGCTTTTTCCGAAATGACCGGGAATGAGCCTGTCCGGTGGATGGGTGCCAGTGCCGATGGCGTTATTTACGCGCAAAACCTTACCGGTGTTTTTCGGCATGATCCCAGGACCGGATGGAGCAAGGTAACGCCCACTGAGGCAAAGCAAATGGGAACCGGCATTGCTGTGGATCCAAAAAACTCCAATAACGTCATCGCCTGGGGCAAGTCGAAGGGCAAGGGCGAAGGCAAATGGTTCCACTCCGCCCTTTTCCGCTCCCAGGACGGCGGCAAGACTTGGACCTTTCGCAACAATGATGACAAAGATCAGATGACGCTGCTCGGTCTCACCAACTGGAACCATAAGGACATCCTGGCTCCCTCCAGCCTCACGATTGATCCTCACGATCCCAGGCGTGCTTACGCCACCGATGCCTATGCGGTCTGGCAGACGGAAGATGTTTGGGCACCCGTCATTACGTGGACCCTGATGAATGACGGCATTGAGAACATCATTCCGCTCTCCGCCCTGTGCCCGCCTGCCTCCGCTTCGGGCAATGCCGCTCCTCTGTACACCGGGGTCTCGGACTGCAACGGCTTCCGCCACGCCGATCCCCACGTCGCGCCTAAGAATCAGATGAAGCCTGCCCGATGGGATAACGCGGAGTACAACACCGGATTCGACTACTGCGAAAGCAACCCCGACATCCTCATGGTCGTGCGCCAGATCAATCCCTACAACAAGAAGGATCTCGCCCAGGGTCCGGCCACCATCATGCTGACCACCGATGGCGGGCTGAAATGGAAGGAACTTCCCAAAGCTCTCCATGCTAATTACGGCGGCGGTAAAATCGCCCTTTCCGCCAAATGCACGTCGCCCGCCGATCTCAAAGCTGTTTTCGCCCCCGGCAACGGCCAAAATGTGCGCTACACGCACGATGGCGGCCAAAGGTGGAATGACGCACTGGATGCCAAAAGCAACGAGCCGGTTGGTCCCGTAGCCTATGACGTCGATGCTTACACCTATTACCGCTCCATCTGTGCCGACCGCGTGGACGCCGACACGTTTTACCTGTACCGCTTTGCCCGCAAAGAATTCCTCGTCTCCCGCGACGGCGGCAAAACCTTCACCGCCCGCACTCTTCCCTTTGGCGGAGCCGGCACTGGGGATGACAAATCACCCGTCTGGATCGAAGCTGCTCCCGGTCGCGCCGGCGAAGTCTGGGCCGCGCTGTCCAGCGGCGGCATCTGGCGCACCCGCGACTATGGCCAGACCTGGCAGGAAATAAACTTCCTCGAATTCGGCGAACGCGCCAAAGGCAAGTCCGACCCTCGTCCCATGCTGTTTGCCTTCGGCAAGCCGGCTCCCGGCAAAGAAGCAGACGAACCCACGGTCTACCTCATGGGACGCGCCAATGGAGACAAAAAGACCGCCATCTTCATCACGCACGACATCGCCAAAGAAAAGGCGGAGCAGATTCAGTGGCAAAAGCTCAGCGACTGGCCCTTCGATTGCTTCGACAGCCACATCTTCGCCGCCGACCGCCAGACTTACGGCCGCCTCTACCTGTCCGGCGTCGGCTTTGTCATGGGCGAAGCAACGGACAAGGCCAAAGTACCCAAGGCTCCGTAATAAAGGGCTCCGGACAACAAACGGCATAACACCGAGCGTTGCTTTTCATCTTTTAAGATAAGGGCAACGCTCCCGAGGGTGGGGCATGGCGCCTACACGTTTATCGATCCTGCCAGTGGAAACGAGATATAGTATAGGTATCAACACGCGGCGCATACGGCCTATACGGAGTTTGGATGTCCGGGGCCCCTCGACGCGGAGCGGTTGCGGGAGATCATTCCGGCGGAGGATCTGTATCCGCCCCGACCCGGAACGGCCTGGGAGACGCATCATGGTTTCGGCGCGTGGGATATGGACCCTTCGACCTGGCTGCAATTGCCGGCGATCAAGCGCTATTTTCCGCATACGGCCTCGCTGGAGGAGGTGGTAGAGCATGGGCAACTTCTGCAGGCAGAGGGGCTGCGCGGTGTGTATGAGGAGATCCGAAGGCAATCGCCCTTTGCGAGCATGGCGCTGAGTTGGTGCTTCAATGAGCCGTGGCCCTGCGCGGCCAATTGCAGCCTGCTGGGCTGGGCATTCATGCCAAAAAGGGCTTACACGGCAGTTGCCGAGGCGTGTCGTCCGATCCTGGCGAGCGCGAAGATTGTGAAGTTTGGCTGGAGGGCGGGGGAGAAGTTTACGGCGGAGCTTTGGATCTTGAATGACAGCTTTGAAATCGCACCGCCGCTGCTGATTCAGCCCGTGCTGTATTTTGGGGAAACCTCGCTGGCACTGGAAACCTGGCAAACGGTGGAGTCAGCGGCGCAGACGAATATCCGGGGCGTCATGATAGCTGCGACGTTGCCAACAGACTTTACGGGTGTTTTTCGTCTGGAGCTTCATGCCGTTGACCAACCGGCTTATAGTAATGGCTATAAGCTCTGCATACTGCAGTAACGCCCGGGAACAATGCCTGACTCCATTCACCAACGCGCATGTGGCCGTTGCTGTTGTGCCTGAACTCAGAGCCAAATTAACCTCCCTGCGATTAACCCCAGCGGACGCGAATGACTCTGGTATCCACCGGGGGAGATGCGTCTCTTCCCATCTGTCCAGTTAATCTCACATCACCAGCTCTACAACGCCCTCTCGCACCCGCACATCAAAACGCTTGAGGCGGCCGCGCGTTTTGACAACGGGGAGGCCGGTGGCGAGGTAGAACTCCCAGTGGTGCCAGGGACAGCGGAGGACTTTGGTCTCCTCGTTGTAGGTCAGGTTGCCGTCGCTGTCGGTACCTACAAAGCCGGAGACGCGGGCTTTGGTGCACACGGGGGCACCGGCATGGGGGCAGTAGTTCAGCAGTGCATGGACCTGGTTCTTGTCGCGGATGAGCCCGATGCTTTTGCCGGCGACCAGGATGATCTTCGGCACGCCGGGCTGCAAAGAGTCCAGGCGTGCTACTTCAGTCCAGTTCTTCTCCACTGCCGCCGCTTCCGCTGAGGCAGCGGCGGGTGTCGGGGTAGCTGTAGCTGAGGGTGAGGCTGTGTTGCTCATCGGGATGCAGGCTCCATTGTTTTCTCCTCCGAAACAGCCGGCACAGGCAGACCGAAGAGCTCGGCTGCATTATCGTGCAGAATGCGGCGGCGCGTGGTTTCTCCCAGTGTCTTTGGCAAAAAGGAGGGCTCGTCGAAATCGAAGTGCGGGTAATCGCTGGAGTAGACGACGATGCGGTCCGCCTGAATCATGTTGAAGATTTGGGCGAGGTGCTCCGGCTTGTCGGGCTCCTCCAGTGGCTGGGTGCCGAAGCGGACGTGATCGTAGACGTACTCGCTGGGCAGCCGTTTCAGCCGCGGGGCCTGCTGGCGCAGAGCCTTGTACTCTTTGTCCATGCGCCAGAGCACGTGCGGCAGCCAGCAGATGCCGCCCTCGATAAACATAACCTTGAGCCCGGGATATTTCTCAAAGGTGCCCTCAAGCACGAGGCTGACGAGATCCGACATGTAGAACTGGGGGATGCAGACGTGGATCTGCAGGAAGTTGCGCGCCATGCCGGTGGGGATGGTGCTGCCGTTGGCAATCATCACCGTAGTCGAGGGATGCAGATGCAGCGGCAGCCCATGCTTGGCGCATGCTTTAAAGAGCGCCGCCATGGCGGGATTCCCCAGCGGCGTTCGGCCGGCGGTGGCGGGCAGGAAGACGCACTTGATTTTGGGATGCCCCGCCAGCCGCTCCACCTCGCGGGAAGCCAGCTCGGGATCGAGATTGGGGACGTGGATGCCTGTGTAGAGGCGCTCATCGGCGGAGGTCCAGTGCGCCAGGGTGTAGTCGTTAAACGCGCGGCAGATGGCGGCGGCGTAGTCCCCATCCGGCTGCCCGGCGTGCCACGTGTTAATGCCCGTGAGGAGGCCGAGGCGATGCCCGTAGACGTCGAGGAGCTGGTCGCGCATCGCAGTGACATCAAGGGCTCCGTTGCGGCCATCTTCCAGCACCGTGTCCCAGCGATTTCCGCCATCCTCCCAGCGGACTCCGGAGGAGATGACGCGCGGCCCAAACTGGTTGACTTCGCTACGGTAGGGCTCGTCCAGATAAGGCAGCCACTCCTCTTTGTGTGCCGGCGCAAAATGTATATCGCAATCGATTAAGCTCATGGTCGGAATCGCAAGATTGTAGGTAGTTGAACCAGGAATAGAAGCTCAGCGGTTAAAGGATGAAGCTGCTATTCAATGTGCAGGTTCTTTGTATTTATCACTTCAAGCACAAGATCAGTGCGATGGAGAATATTGATGCCCTCCACCGTTACATTTTCAAAACTGATATTCTCAATATCATCCGGTCCGTTGAAGCCTTCAATGTGAATACGGGGCTCGGCTACTTTGAGGAAGTGGATGTTGCGAAGGCGTACATTGCTTATCTTGCCACGGGCCAGCCTGTCTGCGGGGCTGAACCAGCCGTGCTCGCGATAGTAATGGAACGTAGTAAACTGGATAATCTTGGGCACCTGCACGTCTTCCAGCGTTATATTTTCGAAGAGGATGTTCTCGACGTGGGCATCGTGGGTAATGTGCATGGAGAGGCCGGCGAGACGGTCAATCCAGCCACCACTCGCTTCGGATTCCACGTGGATAATGTCGATGTCGCGGAAAGTGATATTGCGGAAAGAGTCGGTTTGCGATTCGTAGCCGAACTCGATGCCATTGCCGGCTTGTCCATTCCACAGGGTGCAATGCGAGAACTCGATATCGGCCACTGAGGCACCCTTTGCGGGCGGTGCCGACTTGATGCACAGGCAATCGTCGTTATTCTTGATGAAACAGCGCGAAACTTTGACGCGATGACTTCCATCAACATCAATGCCGTCGCTGCATTTTTCGTGGCCTACCAGCTTCAGATTGCGGATAACGACGTTTCGGCTGCGACGCACGATGCATCCCCAGGCGCCGCGCATGAAGGCCAGCGGCCCGTCTATCAGTATGTTCTCGCAGTTGTCGAGAAGGATGGCCGTATTGTTGGGGCCTGATTCATCCGCAGCCACGGCGTCGAGGATGCCGCTTCCTAGGATCGACACATCCTTAAGCCCCCGAAGGTGGATATAGCCTTGCAGGCGCGCGCCGTGGCCGAGGTAGAGCACGTTTCCACTCTTCAGCTCCAGGCCGCCCGCGTCATGAGTCCCCTCCAGCAGAAGGATGACACCCGCCGTGTTAGCTGGCTCCGGCGTTTCTGTCTCCTGCTCCGCGAGGATGAGCAGCGGATAGGCGAGATCCCCGTCTATCTCCACGCTGAGATGGCACGCGCCCGGGATGCGGAAGCTGAGCGTGCAGCCGGCGATATCTACCGCGATTTTGTGCCGAAGCGGCCGGACGATGGCCGTTGCCACGCGGCGATGGTGCGTGACCACGACGTGTGCGGGACCGGCAACCAAGGGCCTTACGATCGCGGCCGCTGCGGTATGGATTACTTCTGCAGCAACTCCGTTGACCGTGACGCGGTAGACGGGGCTTTCCGCTGCCTGCCCAGTGGTCTCAGGGGAGGCAGGCGCGGAGGACAGGGCCCGGGCAAAGTGCTGCGGTGCGTCGAGTGGGGGAAGGTGCGAGGTAATCATGAGAGAGAAATGCTGTAGGTTAGTATTCCAGAAGAAGGCGCAAAGGCATCCTTAGCGATGCTTAAACTATTGAGCTATACGGATGAGACGCAGAGAAGGCTGGTGCGTGTGTGTGTGTTTACTCAATCTGCCTCTGATGCTTTATCCGCCTTCGCGCGATGGCGTGCATCCAGTGTTGCTCTGGCTTCCTGCATAAGCTTGTGGTCTACCTCAAAGCGCCATGCAAACCAGAACGTAAGGCAGATAAAGAAGAAGCCAGGTATATACGTAAGCCAGCGAATGTTGTTCTGTATGTCCACAGGCTGCTGCGGCAGGGCAGGATTAAAGCCGGAAAAACTGACGAGAAAACCAACAACCACCGCCAGCAACGAATACTCGATCTTGGAGAGAAAGCCAAACACCGCACCGTACGTGCCCTCCATTCGGCGGCCGGACTGCACCTCGCCCAGATCGCACACATCGGCCATAAAGGAGGAGACAAAAATGTTGGCCATCAAACCCGCAGGCACCGCCAGCGCCGTGCCCACCAGTTGCAGATACGGGTTCTCGGGAGTCTGGAGCCACGGGTTCAGCATCATCCCCGCCACCTGAAGCCCGAAACCGATAAGCATGGAGGTGCGCTTGCCCAATGTTCGTCCCAGCCAGGGGATGCAGAAGAGAAAGGCAAACGTCATGACGCTGTACATGGTGCCGCCGATGCCGGCCAACTCCATCGCCAGTACTTTGTCTCCCTGGCAGATGTAGTAGATATTGATGTAGACATACATGCCGGCTGTAATGGTGGCGGCAATAGCATTAGTAAGGCGCAAGTAGACTATCTGGCGAAAGTATTTATTCTGCCATGCCGTTTTGATACCTTCATAGATACTCTCCGGCTTCTCGTTGGAGCGCTGGAATCGTTCCTGACAGAAAATCGCCGGCAGCAGGCCGAAAACAACAATAAGGATGGCGATAACAAAATAGACGCCTCGGAAACCATAGACCTCCCCACCCCACTCTGGCCGAAGCGTCAGCCAGTAAATCCAGGGGATTCCCAGCCCCAGAACCGCGCCGAAGAAGAATTTGACGCTCTGGATCTTGGTACGCTGGTGGTAGTCATCGGTAAGCTCCAGCCCAAGTGCCTCCAGCGGTACCTGGATAATCGTGTTGGCCACGCCAAACGTCAGCAGACCGATCGCCAGCCAGGCAAAAAGCGCAGGCTGCGACCACCCCGGCGACGCCCACCACATCCCCGCCATGGTTATTGCCGTAAGGATGGACCCGATGAGGATGTAGGGACGACGCCTCCCCCAGCGCGTGTGCGTGTTGTCCGATATGTGCCCCATCAGCGGATCCGTAATCGCATCCAGAATGCGGGGGATAAGCGTGGCGATGCCGATAAGGGCTGCATCCAGCCCCAGAGTTGTGTTGAAGAAAACCGTGATATTTGTCCCTAGCGTACCTATCAATCCGTTCGTAATCTGGCTGGTGCCCCAGATGTAAATCTCGCGGTCGCTTGCTTTATAGGTAGCCGCCTGTTGTGTAGCGACAGGCGTAGTTGGTTCCGGGTTTCCAGACATAAGCAAGGAGAGAGGATCCGAGCTAGCGGAATCCCAAAGAAAGTTTGCAGGATTGAGGAGACTGTGAGAGCTGGACGACAGTTCTAAGGCTCCAGAAACTTGAAGTAAGCCGTCTTGTATTGCATGTACGGCTTCAACGGATTGAACGCCTCGCGAAGCTTGGATCCGGGACTGCTTTTATCGACAGGCGTCACATAATTGCCGTGCGATGGGAGGGGAACCGCGTCGGGTCCATCAATGCTGTCCCGCATGCTGCCGTAGAGTTTTCCATCCGTATACGGGATGCTCTCAATAAAGCTGCCGGTTGCATTGACCCGCGCATTGCCCAGATTGCCGTCCACGCCCGTAAACGGCCCAGCCTGCACCATGCTGTAAAAGCGGCGCTCCCCCTGCACGATGATCTCGCCGGTCTCCGTCTGTTTCACCGTCTGCGCCACACCCCAGACGCCAAAGTCGGTGCCTTGAGTGGCGAGGCGGCCGGCCAGGGTGACGATAAGGCTTTGCCTTTGGAGCTGGGGGAGCGTTTCACTAAAGTCCAGATCCGCAATAATAGCACCACGATAGGGATAACCTGTGAACGTGGGATCATTGAATCTACCCGCAATAGTAGAAGCTATAGTGGCAGCGGGAACGTTGGTTCCGCCCACAGACCAGCGGTTGAGCAGCGCTTCTATAGCCTTAGTGCGTGGCGGGATACCAAAGTAGCCGGGGAAGATGCCGGAGTTGATATTGACAGTGCCCTGCATGTTGCCGGAGGAGAGACCGCAAGTTGTATTCAGCAGCTCCAACACAAGGTAGTCCGGCGGGAGTGCAGTATCGGTTTTGGTGAGATTGAGATAACAATCCCCGGTAGCTGGAACAACGTAGGGCGGCGCTGTCCATAAAGCGGCACAGAATCCTGGAGTATAGAACGAAGTGTTTTTGGCGTCCGGGTTGGCAGGGTAATAACCTGCGCCACCGGCTGGGGTGGCCGCACCGGCGAGGGAATGCCTGGCCGGGGTACGGATATCCGGCATGCCGCTGCTCCAGTTTGCATTTGCGGCTCCCAGGGTGTTTTTGCCGGGCCTGGGTGCAGTTCCATTGGTTGTGGCGGTGGTCCACGCGTCGCTCAGCGCAGAGCGGCGTGGATCGGATACTTCCACTGTGTAATATTGCTTACCACTCCCTGGGGTGTAGGTAAAGTTATCGAGCGATATGGTGTCGCTTTGAGGCGATGGGTAAAGAATTCCGGCTGCGTTAGGATCGCTGGTATAAAGCGGGCAGTACTGTACGATAAGCTGATTCGCATCTATCGTGTTGTTGTTGGTAGCCGAACGTATAGCAATTGCTTTAAGCCTGATGTCGCTGAAGTTGATGCCCGCAGGTGAACCAGGAACAGGAACAGTAATACGCGTATCAGGAGTCGCCGGGGTGGGACCGCTTGAGCTTTCCAGCACCAGGTAGTTGACCGTGGGGGTGGAGTCCAGACCTCCCATTTTGCCCGTGCCGGGGCTTGTGGTCAGGCGGCCGGCTGTTTTATATGAGGTATCAATTGGATTCGCAGGATTCAGCGGGATTCCTGACGGCCTGACTCCATTCACCAACAGGTCTACGGTGGTGGGGATAATATACATGCCGGTATTGATCCCTGGATCTCCTACAGTTATACCTTTATCTCTGACATCAGCCTGATCTACCGACCGGATGCCGGGCGGCACATAGAGCTCGCCCACGAGGCTTATGTACATAGGTGCGTTTGGTGTTGCGGCGCGTTCCACACATATGCCGAGCTCGGTGACGTAGGGAACGCCGTTCTGGGGATAATATCTCCCATTGGTAGGAGTCTTCAGTACGCTGGGCATGAGGTTGCGCACGAAGAGGCCTTGCGCATTCGTTCCTGCCGCAGCTCTTCCCACATTTCCCAGGCTTATCATGTCTGCAAACTCGCGGTACTGGTAAGTGTTGAGACCCTGAAGATTCCAGGCCACCTGCTCGGCAAATTTGTTTGAATCGGCCGCAGGCATGTTCGCGCGCGCCTTCCACTTTGCTACCAGGCTGGTGCCCGCATACCCGGGCCACTCCGTGCTGAGGAAAGCGTTCGCAAGCTGGCGCACGGACGCTCGTACATAATCGAGCTCGTAGAATGTTGTGGTGTTATCTCCGGGAACGTTCCTGAGGGTAAAGTTTCCGAGCGGCAGTATGCTGGGATTCTCCAGATCCCAATAGTATTGGTAGCCGGCAAACATCTTGTTGCGCCCCTCCAGCCCCGCCGTCATCCGGCTGACGCCGAAGGGGCTAAACTCCGGTGACTGGCCCGAGGCGGAGATCTGGAACTGATTGGCGGTGTAAAAATTCTTCCACGCGGTTTGGTTGGAAAAATACTCGCTGAATTCGCTCACTTCGGAAAGTCGAAGCGGTCCTCCCCCGCCAAACGCAGTGCCCAATATGTCGTTGGCATTCGCCAAGACGGCGAGGTCGCTGCAAGACGGATGGCCCGGCGCAATGCCGTCGAAGCCGCTACCGCCTTTAAAGGAAGAGACGGGCAGCGCGTTGATGAAGGGGAGCCTGGTCGGCGTAAGGCTGATTTTGCCTCCCTGGCTCATCTTGCCATAGCGCAGGTTGACGCGTGTGTTTTCCACGTCGATCCAGTAGGCAAAGCGGGCAACGACGGGATTGGTGAGGGAGACCGGCTTGCCGGGGTCTTCGCCCACGTTGATCCACTTCACGCGCATCGGCTTGCCGGTGGGCTCGATGGGGTAGGTCCCGTCAATCTTCCTGCGGTTCAGATCCGGACCGTCGGCGGCTGTGGTCGCGTCGCCGCTGTAGAGGTTGTAGATTTGAGGTGCATCGTTGCCGGTCTGCGTCCAGAGCCTGCCGGGCGCGCACCACCAGTTGACAGGGACCGCGGGAGCATTGGGACCCACCTCCGGGATGCTGGTAGCGAGCAGCGCCCTGGCGTGGTCCACGGCGGATTCCGCCACGAGAGTGACGCGGTCAGCATTGGCATAACCCTGCGCTATAACGCGGTCAAAACGCGAAGTGATGATGAAGCCGATTACCATGATAGTAATCAGAGTCAGTACACATAGCGTCAGGACAAGCGCGAAGCCCGCACGCTTTTGGTGGTGATTGCTGTGCGACAGCATTTTCATCGGGTTCCTCGGGCCAGTGGAAATTTTTTGGTGACAATAACGTAATTGTCCATCTTGTTAAGCAAGCGCGCCTTTATGTCAGTAAGCGCTGCCTGGATATCAGCATCAGAGTTGCTAGCCGGCACTTTAAGGACAGGGAGCTGACCGCTCTGCTTTAATCTTAAATAGCCGGACGGCTCTGCAATAATCAGCGTCACTTCAATCGCGCTTGGCAATTCATCCGATACAGGCCACCATGCGCTAAGAAAGGAGCGGTTTACATTAACGGAGCCGGCGGAATACACAGGGGCTGTGCTGGGCAAAAGGCTGGAGGGCAAAGGATTTCCGTTACGATCTATACCTCTGACGATGAAGCCGATGATGCGATTCGCAACAACAGATACCGCGGCGGGATCCGTAAATGCAGGCTGGGAGCTCGCGTCCAGAAGCCACGCCACGGGCTTCATAAAAGCGCTTTCCTTCAGAGTACGCTGCGCAGTTTCGTAAGTATTGTAGAGGTAATTGTTTACATTCGACGGATCATTAAAGTTTCCCGCAGCCATCTTGGGGTACGTAGTGTTGGCTGAGTCAACGGAGAGCCTGCATAGCTCGTGGTTTGTATTGACAAAGAAGCCTATCGATACCAGTGCACCTTTGCCTGTTACCTGGAGCGGAGCATAGAAGAAAAGTGAATCCATCGGTACATTACTGGAATCCTTGAGCGGCTGCGCGGACGCAGGAAGCGGAGGATTAATCACCAGCGGCGTGCTGGCAAACCTTTCCTTAACGCTGTTCATGATGTTAGGCGGGCGGGCCTCTGCCTGTTGCACTTCACGGCCTATCATCTCCAGTACAGCTCTTCCTGTCTGGTACATATCCGCTCGCTCATGTCCGGACTTCCATAGCTTGCTTACACCCGTTACCATCTGTACAAGAACCAAAGTAAGGACACTCAATATAGCTGTTACCATCAACAGCTCCACAATGCTGAACCCCGCTCGGCCTGCACGATAACGCACGTTCATTTTATCCCTTCCAGAGAGTTGATATGTATGCCTTTGCTAAGCAGGAAGGAGTAACGCCTCGCGTTTACTGATCCCGCCGGGGGTAAGCCTGTAGCTGGATTAATGGGCCACTGGACGGTAAGAACAACACCGCGCAACATCATTGAAGATACGTTATCTGATAATTGCGCATCCACCTGATCTATCACCGCCTCTGCCCGGTACTGCGCATCACCCCCGGCCGGCGTGTATGTGGTGCCGAGGAAGAGGCCTTCCTCATTGTAATAAAAGGCAAGCCGCAGGGGTAAAGGATTTGCAGGATTAAAGGGTGAAGGCTGGGTGGCGGAAACATCTTCGGCGGTAAAGGAGTAACTGTTCAACCTGTCCTTTACATCCCGCGAAATCAACGCACACAAGCTTTCATCCGCAGAATCCCTATACGTCTTCAGCCCCAGAGCCATCATCCCCATCAGGGAAACAAGGACAAAAGCCAGAACCCCCATGGCAAGAACAACTTCCACCAGCGAGAGGCCTCGGATTCCACTTTGCGGCTTCCGGCGATCTCCCCTCCCTGGAAACTGCCACCCCGCCGGCCCAGTCAGCACGTCGTCCGAGCAGGAAGTCTTCATACAATAGATCGCTTATAGGAGGAGATAACTATTAGCGCTGGGCGAAGTTAACGCGGCCCGTGAGACCATTGATGGAGACATCTACCCAATTATCCTTCTGAGTCTTCTGGTGTACTCCATTGGCAATAAAACCGGTGCTCAGGCGCAGGCTCAGCTTCTGAATGTTCTTCGTCGTAGAAGGTACAATTACCGTGCCAAGAGAGTTAAAGCGTATTTCGACAACATCCACGTTATGCCCGTTTACCACTATAGATTTTCCGTTGTTCAGTTCGGCCTTATCCATGGCGTAGTAGTGTCCGGCTTCCACAACTTCGGCCGGCCTCTCTTTTTCAAATACAACGCCTGCAGGGAGTGTTTCCCATTTGCTCGTTTGCTTCCAGGCCGCGCTATCCGCGTCCCAGTGCCAGGTGGAGGCAACACGCAGCGGCTTATCCTGGCTGTCCGCCCAGGTTTCGCAGAAGTAGACCGCGGTTTGCGTATTCTGTGCAATCGCGTAAATTCTGGCCTGATTAATCATCCCCGTTGCCATTGTGGCGGCGTTAACCAGGTTGGTGGACGTGGAGACACCACGAAAGGCCGGGACAGCAACCGCCGCCAGCACGCCCATGATCGTCACTACGGCGAGGATCTCGATAAGTGTAAAAGCGCTGCGAGGCTTGTGGCGGCGGATTTGTTTCATGTAGTTACAATATAAGCACCACAACTTCCATACAAGCGATGCGTTGCTGAAACTATTCAGCAGTCGCTTCTCTCCGAGATCAACCGCCCTTGGCCCACCCCGGTCATGCCGAAGCAATTGCTGCCAGTGCTAAACGTTACAAAAAGATTATCGGCACTGTTTCCGTGCAAGAAGGAGGGTTTTTCCCTCCTGCCAAAAACCGGGGATGTGGATCGACTGCGGCCGCTCGAAGGGGCCGGTAATGTTGGCCAGAATCATCTTGTACAGCGTCTCCATCGCCACAATGCCCACACCTCGCCGGTCCTGAACCATTCCACTCGTGCGGGTGTCACCGGCTCCGCCGTCCAGAGTGCACAGGCTAAGCGTTTCGACCAGATCCGGGTGAGCTAATGCCAACCAATGTGGCAGTGTGGTGGCGCGGCCGGCACTGATGAGGACATCGGGCTTTTTTTGCAGCAAATGCGCCGAGAGCTGGGGCTTCCACGCCTCGTCCAGAAAATTCACCGTGATGTCGGCTGCTTTCGGTTTACCGGGGCACTCCCGCAGTCCGGCCAGATATCCGCCTAAAATCTCCGTTCGCAAAGGCATGGGGAAGGAGGCCGGCATGACCAGAGAAGGCCGCCGATAGCCCAGCTTGCCGAGTTGCCGCATGCAATCGTACGCGCATTGCATGTGATCGGCGGAGACCGTGGGCAGCGGCAGCGTGGAATGGCGGGCGATGATTCCGATGCCGATGGCGGCCACAAAGCCCCAGTTGGCCTTAAGCTGCGCCGGCTCCGCATCCATAAACTGGAAGATGATGCCGCGTATGCCGCGGTTGCGGATGATTCGCAGCACTCGGGCCTGCTCCGCCTCGTCCGGGCTGGCGGAAAAGAGATCGTAGCCGTAGCCCAGCTTCTCCGCGCATTCCGTTATCCCGCTGAATTCGTCGCGCTTTTCGCGATCCGGCACCACCAAGCCTGCCGGGGCAAAGTGGACGATGGCAATCTTGCATCCGGTGGGCCGCACCTGCTGATTCTGCCTGTAGGCCACGAGAGCGGAGAGCGTTGGATCGGGCCTGTATCCCCGCTCTTTGGCCAGCGCCTGAACCCGCTCGCAGGTTGTCTTGGCGATGCGCGGGTGGTTGCGCATCGCCATTGAGACGGCGGCGACACTCAGTTTCGCCTCCACGGCCAGCTCTTTGAGGGTAATACGCGGTGGGACGGATTTGATCATGGAGACGGCTACAACCTAGCTTAATTCAATAGATTAAGCAAGGATGATGCGGAGACTCTCTGACTTCTCGTGGCGCAACATTGCATCTCTCTCTTCAATTACGCTTAATAAGTTAAGCAAGCTGCCGTTTGCTCTGGCTTTCATGACAAATCATGATGGCAATGCCGATTAATCCCAACTTCGCAATCGGACTTCTATGCTGCCCTTTCCCCTGTCCACACTTTACCCGCTAACCTGTCTACTCCGCCTGTTCCGATGACACCGACCCTTTCTGCAAACGTGCAGTCGCCCGGAACTCCGCTGCGCCATACCTGGAGCCTCTGCGTCGGCGCGGGCCGTGCGAATGAAGCTTTGCGCGCCGGCTGGCTGGAGCATTTGGCAAGCGCCCGGCTGCACGCCGGCTTCCGCTACGTGCGATTCCACGGGATCTTTCACGACGACATGTTTGTCTACCGCGTCCAGAAGGGAGTGGAAATCTGGAACTGGCAGTATGTCGATGACGTCTTTGACCGCATGCTCGACATGGGCGTGAAGCCTTTCGTCGAGCTTGCGTTCTGCCCCGGCGACCTCGCACGGCGCCGCGCCACGGTGTTCTGGTGGAAGGGCAACGGCTTGCCGCCCAAGGACTGGGACAAGTGGGAGGAGCTGGTGCGTCGCTTTACCGAGCACTGCGTCGCGCGCTACGGCCTGGGCCGTGGAGCTGGTGATATCACAGCCCGTCAGCAGCCCAACCGAATGATCCGGCTTCGCGTCGCGAGTAAGCCGGGCTAGTGCTGCGGCAAGGATCTATTTTAGGATTATGGCGGTTCAAGAAAAGCTGTTCGCAAGGCTCTGACAACCTCAACGAGGTTGTATAAGCTAGCCCAGGGTTCCCCGAGCGAAGCGAAAGAACCCTGGGTAAAGGCGCGAAATCGAACGACGCCAACGCGGGTCGCATCCCTTTTCGACGCCGAGGTCCATGCACGTCTAATCCCAATATAGATCTTTGCCGATGCACTAGAGGCAGTCGACATTTCCGCTGGATTCCCTTGGCGAAACTTTCCGTCCTTGGCGATACTATCTGCCTTGGATCTACGGACCTTCAGATAACATCGCCAAGGGCAGAAAGTTTCGCCAAGAGGGTTGCTTCCACGATGTTCAACCTTCCCAAAATAGATCCTTGCTGCAACGCTAGCCCGTCTGCATAAGCCAGACGCCGCCCTGGCAACCGGGCGGCAGGCGGAACGTGAACTGCCCTTTCTGCACGGACGCGGAGGCGAATTGCGGTGCCAGGGAATCCGTAATCCTGGCATCTGAAAAAGGCAGCGGGATGCTGAGAGTGGTGAGCTTGCCGTCATCGTCACCGGCCGACTCACTCTTCTGGTTGAAGCTGTGCGCGACGACAAGGGCCTTGTTCTCCCACGTGCGGACGATGGCCTGCCAGCCGAGAGGATCGACGTAGCTGTTGTCCGGCGTGCCGTAGAACTGCGATGTGCCGCGGCTGACGATGGGCCCGGCTTTGGTGTACAGGGCCGTTGCCTGGCGCAGAGCGTCCAGCTGCCACGGGTGCAGGTCGTGGATTTCGCCGGAGAGGCACATGCGGCCCAGGAAGGTGGCGGCGAGGGAGAAGATGAGGCGCGGTTCGTCGTCAGAGGGGTGCAGCACGGCCCAGATCAGCGATTGCTGCGGTAGGATGAGGCGCTGGAGATTGCGCGCAACGATGGGGATGATGATGGGCTCGTGCGCGTCGGAGAACGATCCCATGGAAGCGAGCGCCTGCATGGAGGGCTCCAGCCGATGGCCGCCCGAGGAGCAGTTCTCGATGACCAGGTCCGGGATTTCCCGACGCAGCAGGTGGAAGAAGCGCTGCACGCCCTCCACGTGCCGCCGCAGGCCCTCGCCCAGCGAGTCGGCGCAGTCGCAGCCGATGCCGAGGTTGTCGTTGTAATCCACTTTAAGGTAGCCGATGCCGTTCTCTTTCAGCAGGCGTATCACTTTCTCCAAGAGGTAGTTGTGCACCCACGGGTCGGTAAAGTCCCAGAAGCGGCGGGAGCCTACCTGGAGAGGTCGTCCATCGCGCTGCACCATGTGGGTGGTCTCGTTCCACACTGTGGCGCCGGGGTTGATCACCTCAAACTCAAACCAGATGCCGGGGATGTACCCCATGCTGCGCAAGGCATCGCACGTGTGCTTGAGGCCGCCGGGAAATTTCGATTCATCGACAATCCAGTCGCCATTGCTTTGCAGCAGGGCATCCGGCGGACGCACGGCCCAACCGTCGTCTATAACGATGTAGCGCACGCCGCAGCCTTGCAGGCGCCTGGCGATGGCCAGGACGTTGTCGTGCGTCGGGTTGCCCCAGGAGGTGCACCACTCGTTGAAGCAGATGGGCAGCCCGGCCTCCACGGGAGGTGCGGAGATTTCCAGCGCGCCTCGCTGCATGGTGGTAAGTGCCTGGCATGCATCGTCCAGTGTGCCGGCCACTACCGTCAGCAGCGCTTCCGGCGTGTGGAACGACTCTCCGGGCTGGATGTGTTTGACCCAATGGCCGAACTCGCGATCCGCCAGCCCGCCGCACAGGGTGACGCGGTCTCCTTTGCGCATCAGCTCCATTTGCCAGGAGCCCGCCCAGGCCAACTGCGCGGCCCAGACGACTCCATGCGTCGTATCCTCCACAGCCGCAAAGGGAAACCAGCGACGCACCGGCATGGTGCCCACCTGCCCAAAGCGCTCGCTAAAGAGTCCGAAACCGCCCCAGGAGCGCTCCATGTGCAGCACTTCCAGGCCGGCGGAATCCTGCCGCCCCTCCAGGCTCCACCATGAGCGGAAGCGATGGAAAGTAAGGTGCGGTGTGGCGCTGCCTGCCTCAAAGGGCGTTAACCCATTGAGCGCAAACGATGTCAGCAGCTCCAGCGAGAGGGCGTCTTTGCTCTCGTTGACGAACTCCGTGCTGCTGCGCACTCCGGGCTCCCCCGGGGTGTAGTGCAGGCGATGGATGCAGCGGAAGCGGCTGGCGGTGTCGCGCAGCGTAGTTTCTACCACCGTGGCGCTGCCCTTGCCGGCGGGAGAGATCGGCGTGGGTGCGGGGCGCTTCACCTGTATGCCCTCGTAGGCCAGCGTAAACATGGTAGCGCTTTCCGCCATGGTGACGCCCGAGGCGAAGCCATAGCCAGTGTCATCCTGCTGAAGCTTGAGATGCACGAGGCTGCCGGGGGAAATGGCGTCGATCGGCTTGAACTTCTGTGGCAGGCCCAGGATCTCCGGGCGATCCTCCAGGGTGCGGCGCGGCGCAACAGTCTCGTCCACCATCGAGATGGGGAGCAGGTGCAGCTCGCAGCGCGCTGTGCCTGCGGGCTGGACGTAGCGGGCGACGAGGCTGCCCAGCGTAATCTCGGCCAATAACTCAATCATACCGTCTCCAGCTCTGCTACCCGAACCACGAGCTGCGTGCCGTACGGGTATGGTGTGCAATCCAGCGCGGCGATGCCTCGCGTGGCGTCTTGCGTCCAGGCCAGCTTTTCCTCCACATCCAGCCAGCGGGCCGAGCGTAGCTCCGCCTTCAATCCGCTAAAAGCGCGCAAACCGGGCCGGCTGCTGCCGCCTACCGTCACGTGCTCGTTTCCCTTGATGGGGAGGTTGAACGCGAAGTAGTAGTGCTTCGATCCTGCCTTCAGCACAAAGTCCTGGCCGGCGCAGCGGATTTCCGGCACCGGCTTTGCGGTGTAAATGGCGCCGCCGAAGATGCGCACCCAATCGCCCACGCGGCGCAGTGCCGCTGCTTCGTACGCGGGAATACCACCCTGCGCCGTGGGGCCGACGTTGAGGAGGTAGTTGGCACCGGCTTTGCGGGAGAGGCAGAGGTTCTCGATGATCTGCGCCGGCGAGAGGTAGTTCAGGTCTTTGTCGCCGAGGCCCCAGTGCGCGTTCATCGTCTGGCACATTTCCCCGGCCAGGTATTTGGGCCAGCCGCGACGGTCCGGCATGGTCGGCAGTCCCTGCTCAAAGGTGGTGCTGTCAATCTCGGGATGACCTTTGGCGCCGCGGAAATCGAGGCCGGTGTTGTTGATGATCATCGCCTCGGGCTGATGTCTGCGGATAAGCGCGTAGAGGCGATCTTCCCGCCAGTCCGCATCGGGGTGCGCCCAGTTACCGTCAAACCACAGCCCGCCGATGGGGCCGTACTGCGTGCACAGCACCTCTACGGAGGCGTGGAGATAATCCAGGTACTCGGCAAAGTTCGGCCCGCCATCCGGTGCCGGAGGCCACGTCATGTCTGTAAACCACTGCCAGTCAATGGTGGTGTGGTAAAAGAAGGGGACGATTTCCTCCTCGTTGCAAGCCTGGACAAACTCCGCCACGAGATCCCTGCCTGCGGGCGAGTGCGGCGCGTCGAAGCAAGAGAGCCCGTGCGTATCGTACAGCGAGAAGCCCTCGTGATGCCGCGTCGTAAGGGTGATGTACCGCATACCCGCCGCCTTCGCCAGCCGCGCCCATGCCCGAGCGTCAAAGTCATCGGCGGTAAAGGATTGCAGAAGCCGGTTGTACTCAGCCGAAGGTATACCCCGCTGCACCATCACCCACTCTCCCGATCCCAGTTGAGAGTAGAGGCCCCAGTGGATAAACATGCCGTAGCCCAGTTCCTCAAAGCGGGCGATGCGGGGCAGCGGCGCGGGGATGCCCTTATTCTTGATACTCATGAAATTATAGTTTTTGATGCTGCCGTTACATACCATATCGGTCTGGGCGTAAGGGCAAAAAGACTGGATTTGCTGATACTGTTAAGCGTGCAGTTTAATAATTTAAGCGATGCTGCTCTGTGCCTTGCCGTTCGTTTGGTGCATTCTGTTCACCATACTTAATCCACTCGATTGTGCGATTTACTCAGCTCGAACCCATTGTTTTTCGCCGCCATAGCCCGCGCTGCGGCAACGGCCGCGATGGTCGCCCTGGACGGCGGCAAAACCTGGGCGCAGGTCATGGCCCCGCCCACTCTGGCCGCCGGGCAGAAGGTGGGGGTGTTGGATCCCGGCATCCGTTCCGAAGGTGGAACGCCAACGTGCAGGATACCTCTCACCACCCGGGGTGTTTTCCCGCTACGGGCTACCTGGAGGATATGCATCCTCTGAAATCCGACATCCGCTTTATGGAGTGTCAGGAAGGCATGCGTCGCTGGTGGAGGACAGAGCGCAAGGAAGTCATCGCGTGGAAGGATCACCAACTCTCTCTCGTAGCTGAAGCAGGCCGCAGGCACAATATCCCCTGCGGCAATACGGAGGGCTGGGGTCCAATCGACTGGACTGAACACCCGGTCCTCTCCTGGGACTTCACAAAAGAAGCCGGGGAAATCTGTGTCGAGCTTGCCCTCAAGCACGGCCAGAAGTTTACCTGCACCTCCAACGTCACGCACCCCCAGTTCCTCGGGCTCGGGCGGGATATCGCATGGCATCAGTCGCTTACCACGGCCATCAAAAAGGGTGTTGTGGGTCAGGTCCGCCAACCGAGTGGGCTGGTGCAGGACATTTGAGAAATCAATCTCGTGCGAATCAGATCATCACGGACCCTCCATCCGCCAGTGAGTGGCGTAGCACCGTCGTATCGACCTCGGCGGCAGTGCCGTTGCGGCGCAGGGCGAGGACCGCGGCAGTGCTGGCGGCTTCCCCGGTCTGGTTGAGGCTGACCATGACCTGAATCGCCCCGCGAGCCACAGCATCGGCGTCGATCATGCGGCCGGACAGCAGCAGATTCGGCAGGGTGGAGTTTGGTACCACGCTGCGGTAGGGGATCTGGCTGAAGGTGGCCCAAAATCTGGAAGTCTTCGAGATAGGGCACGAGCGCTGCTTCGTTCCCTCCTACCGCCTAATTTACGTAGCGTCCTGCCGTATGCCCTGGAGGGGTGGGAGCAGCACGTAAGCCCCGGCACCCGCTTCTGGTCCCCGCCTGGATGAAACGGGGCTGGCAGGCCGGGAGGGAAGAGCCCCCGGAGCTCTACTGGGCAGCGTTTAGAGCATTTTCCAGATAGCAACCGTCCGGCTCCGCCATTCTCGGAGTACCTAACCGCGCGACAGCTTGAATGGGCTTTGCTCCAGGACTCTGGTATCAGATGCGCTACTCCTCTTCCTCCATCTGCTCCAGCTCCGCGGTCTCCTGCTCAATCACCTGGTCCAGGGCAAGCTGGTTGGTTTCGAGGAGTTTGTCGCGGTTTTCCCTGGCTTTGTAGATTTTCAGCGGCAGCAGGCGCAGCTGCTCCTTAAGCTGGGTGAGGAAATAGATGCGCTCCTCCGCGCTGTTGGCGTGGGCGATGATGGCCAGTTCCAGCATCTGGTCGGTGCGCAGGTAGCTCTGGTTGGTCATCATCAGGATCTTCTCCATCATCTCCGTGGGGCTGCCGAGCGGCACGTTAAAGAGCTTGGCCAGCTTCTCCAGCAGCGTCATCACGTTGCGTTGAATGTTGCCCAGCACCTGCACGTGGTACAGGTCGTCGACGACGGAGCGCAGCTGCTCCGGCGCCACACTGGGGCCCTGGGACTGCATGTCGTTGCCGGCGCCCTTCATCAGGAACTCCAGCGCCTCCTCAAAGCGGTCAGCGCCGTACTCCTTCATAATGGCCTCGAAGGTGGAGGCGATGTTTTCGTGGCCCAGCACGGATTGCCGGTAGAATTCGCGCAGCTCGTCTTTGTCGCCCAGGCCCTGGTCGGCAAACTTTAGCGCTTCTTCCGTAACATTGTGCCCTGCGCGAACTTCTGCGCCCTTCTCAGCCATCAGGCCATCCTTGGCCTCGCGGATGGAGGTAAGCAGCTCCTCCATGTTATCGTCCAGCGCCAGAATCTCCTCCGCAACGGTAAGGGCCAGGTGCTGGTCGGTCACGTCCTTGAAGGCGCCGGCGGCCTCCTGCCGCACCTGCTCCTGCTGCAGGCGGCCGTGGTTCTGTGCCATGCGGCGCAGGCGGTCGGCAAACTTGGTAAAGGCGCCGGCCTGCTCTTTATCCTCCATGTGTTGCACGTACATGCGCAGGATCTTCTCCACGCGCGCGTCCATGCGCGATTTGGGATCGGCCTTGCGCTGGCTCAGCTTTTTCTCCACCTTCTCGGCCGCGACAAAGGAGAGTTCCTCCTTGGCGTCGTTCACCAGAGAGGTGGCGTCCTTGACGTTAACCTGCTGCCCGCGGTATTCGCCCCTGGCCTCCTGGGCCATGGACTGTGCGGCCTGGGGCGTTTGCCCAAAGCTCGGTCCGTCAATGCGCTGGAGAGTGGCCATGAGGGAGCGTGTGTTGAGGGAACATGACCTGGCAGGGAGGGCAGGCATGCGGCGCCGTCAAAAAAGGCGCGCCCGCTCCCGCCGGGGCGTTGGTTCGCGGTAAGGTGTTTCTAGCGGAAAAAGAGGCTTACGGAAAGGCTAATATCGGCCGCCCAGTGGCAACGCAAGGGAGAATCGGCGGACACCTTTCCCTCATCCCTCCGAATCCCTGATAACTTTGTGGAGCAAACGCAGGGGATTCGCCAAGGGGATGCCCCGGAGAGCGGATCTACGCGCGCGCCGGTGCTGCCACAGCAAAGTCGGGAACGGAGTGCCATTCGTGCGGGATACCGCGCATGATGAGGGCGTGGTCGAACTCAACCGTGCCGGCAGGAAAGCGGGTCGCATTGGCAAAGTAGCTGCTGTACACGCGCGTGACGTCGAGGGGCCGCACCTCCCAGCGGGCGGTGCGCAGCTCAATCCCGTCCAGGCGCGCAGCATCGCACGTGGCTGAGTAACCCGTGCAGCCGCCCTCAAAGTACGCGGAAGCCTCGGACAGATCGTGGAACACAGAGCCCGGCGGGAGGGCGTCTGCGTTGCGCCCCTCCAGGTGGATGGCGACGGCCGAGTCGTCATTGTCGGCGTGCGGGGCCGTCTCGCAGCACGCGTCCGAAACGGACTGCATGGAGAAACGGATGGTGGGGCCGCTGCCGTCCGCCCCGCCGATCTCCTCCACGGCAAAGCGGGAGAAATGATGCTCCCCCGGAAAGACGCGACCGCCTGCCAGAGCGTTGAGCACGGAGCCCGTGTCGCGCCGCGGTATGTAAACGCCTTCGCGCCAACCGGTTGCGCCGGCATCTGGCGCCTCCCACTCCACCGCAATGCGGTGCGCCGCATTCTCGCTGCTGATCCCCATTGCGCGCGGAAGTCCTTTGGGCCGAACTTCTTCCAACCGGATCAGGCAGATGCCGACAATCGCAAAGCCTTTGTGTTGTTTGGGTCGAAACCCCGCGGGCAGCAGGCGCGCCACCACATCGGGGTCAGCCCGGAAGTTGACGAGCAGGCGCCGGCGTATAAGTCCTTCAATGACAGGGAGTCGCATCATGGCGGTGGTGAGGGTTCGCGGTGATTGCCTGGAGTTCAGAGGCAACGCCTCGTTGCTTCAGGGCTCGCCGCAAGGGGTCGAGATGCGCGGATCGCCGACAGTCCCCAGGGTTTGACATTGGCGAGTTGCATACCGCTTTGCCTCTAAAACAGCTCCCCGTAATGTTTGCGGGCGATTTCCTCGAGCCATTTGAGGTTCTCGTAGGGCGTGAGGGACTGGGCGAGCATGCTGTCGACGACGTCGCGGCACTCGTGGTAGTTGAGCGCCTGAATGGCTTTTTTGACGCGCGGCACGTTGACGGAGCCGAGGCTCAGTTCGTCGATGCCCAGGCCCACAAGCAAGGGGGTGAGCGCGATATCGCCGCCCACCTCGCCGCACACGCCCACCCATATGTTGGCGTTGTGGGCGCCCTGCACCACCATGCGCAGCAGGCGGATGATGCTGGGGTGCGTGGGCTGGTAGAGATCCGCCACACGCTCGTTGGCGCGATCGACGGCCAGAGTGTACTGGATCAAATCGTTGGTGCCGACGGAGAAGAAATCGACCTCGCGCGCCAGCACGTCGGCCAGCAGGGCAGCGCTGGGCACCTCAATCATCATGCCCACTTCAATCTTGTCCGCAATGGGCACGCCTTCGCGGCGCAGGTCGTCCTGAACCTCCGCAAGCAGCTTTTTGGCGGCGCGCAGCTCGCCAATCTCCGTAATCATGGGGAACATGATGCGGATGTTGCCCTCCGTGCTGGCGCGGCACAGGGCGCGCAGTTGCACCTTAAACAGCTCCGGCCGGCCCAGGCACAGGCGGATGCCGCGCCAGCCGAGAAAGGGGTTGAGCTCCTGCTCAATGCCCAGGTGGCCCAGCGCTTTGTCGCCGCCGATATCCAGCGTGCGGATGATGACGCTGTGCGGCTTCGCGGCCTCGGCCACCTGCCGGTACATCTCCACCTGCTCGTCCTCGGTGGGGATGTCGTCGCGGTTGAGGTAGAGGAACTCCGTGCGGTACAGGCCGATGCCTTCCGCGCCGTTGTCGCGTACCAGCGGCAGGTCCTCGGGCAGCTCCACGTTGGCGGAGACGGTGATGCGGCGCTGGTCGGTGGTGATGGCCAGGGTATCGCGCAGGCGCGCCAGCTTTTCCTCCTCGGCATGGCGCCGGCTGGTCACCTGCCCGTACTCGTACTTGGTTTGCGGAGTGGGGTTGAGGATGAGAAGGCCCTCGTAGCCGTCGATAAGCGCCTCGGTGCCCGGGTCCACCTGCATGGCCAGATCGCGCAGGCCCACGAGCGCGGGGATGTTGAGCGAGCGCGCCATGATGGCGCTGTGCGACGTTTTGCTGCCGATCTCCGTGACAAACCCGATGACCTTGGAGCGATCGAACGTGGCCGTATCGCTCGGCGTCAGGTCGTGCGCATGGATGATGGTGGGGCCGTCGAGATCGAGGGCCATGTCGTTTTTGAGCCCCTGCAGGTTGCGCAGCACGCGGCGGGAGACGTCGACGATATCCTGCGCGCGCTCGGCCAGATATTCGTCGTCCACCTCGCGCATCTTTTTGACGTACGATTTGGTGAGTTGATAATAGAGGAAGTCGACATTAAGCAAGCGCTCATTCAGCTGCTTGTTCACCGCCTCCAGCAACGTAGCATCCTCCACCACAAGGATATGCGCATCAAACACGGAGGCGTCCTTCTCGCCCAGCGTGGCCGCCAGGCGCTCGCGCATGTCGTGCAGCTGATGCCGCGTCTCCAGCAGCGCCGCCTCCAGCCGCGCCACCTCGGCCGGCACGTCCTCCTCGCGGATACGGCGGCGCTTGACCGAGTGCTCGTGCGGGCGATACGCGACAAACACTCCCGTAGCCACACCGGGGGAAACGGCGGTGGCGCGCAGGCGAACTTCCTGGGGTGGTGGTGTCGGTGATTGAGGCTCCGGCATTACCGCACTACTTTGGCTGGAATTCGTCGAATTTGCGAGAAATTAGTCGGTAGATTTCGTCGCTGGGACAGGGGGAGAGCGGTAACCTCAGCTGCACCCAAAAGTCATCACAACCGCAGCCATCCGGCTATCGACACCGAGTTTCCTCAGAATCGCCGCGACATGGTTGTTAACCGTCCGGTGGCTGATGCCCAGAATGATCCCGATCTCCTTGTCCGCCTTCCCTTCCCGCATCCAGTGCAGCACCTCAATCTCCCGCGATGAAAGCCCGCACTTCAGGAGATCGGCGGGACTCTTGACGGAAATGTCCCGTTGCCTGAGCCGCATGGTAAGCTGCGCCGTGCTGTAGGCCTGCATCAGGTGCGGCCGCAGCAACTTAAGCAGAGTGCGGTCCTCCTCGCTGAACGTGGTGTTGCGGTGGATCACCGTCGCCATTGCCGCGCCCGCTTTGGGAATCATCGCCGCAAGCTGCTGCTCGCCCACAACGCGAAACGCCTCGTTAAAGAGCTCTGTTCGCTCAAACTCCTTTTTCGGCATCAGGTCGTACGGGCTTAATACTTCCGTACCTCCCCCATTCATCACAAAGGGTATAATCGGGTTCTGATGCACCAGCTCGCCGAGGCGCCGGACCCATGCTTCGTGATTGGGCACCTGAACGTTGGACGTAATCTGATGAACGTCATTAGTGGGGTCCACAACTTCGCAGCAGATGAAATCGCCGCTGGTCAGCGACGCCACGCAGTCCACAAGCTGCTCGTGAATGCGCTCTGGCTCCGACATATCATAGAGCCTGACCAGCGACTTAGAAAAGAGTTTGAGTTCGCGATGCCGAAGACG
Organism: Verrucomicrobia bacterium LW23; assembly: GCA_003054695.1. Taxonomy (GTDB): domain Bacteria; phylum Verrucomicrobiota; class Verrucomicrobiia; order Methylacidiphilales; family UBA1321; genus LW23. Next base: position 323,150 of record QAZA01000039.1, on the reverse strand, counting down.
TTCCATGGCCGCCTGCCTCCGCGCGGGAGCGGTTTAAACACAGGTGTACGCAAGATGTTGCGCGCCTCCGGCGCTTCAAATCATGATACCCTGTGTACACCCGCACTGAAATTGCGCGAGTTTGATTGAAACACGAGGCGGCACGAGAGCGCCAGAAGAAATGCGACGCATGCGGAAGGAGTGCAGCCCCGGTCGATGCTGCAAGCGAATGCGCTGGCAACCGGCACGCAGATCTAGCGTATGGCGGCGCGGCATGGCGGCCATAACGCAGGCTCTCAGGCGCACTGGCGGTCGGGCGCTCGAGCCCGCCGGCACCCGCGGACGTCCGCCTCCTGCCTCGCCCTCGCCCCGCGCCTACTCCTCGTCAAACTTGCGGGAGATCAGCTCCTGCAGATCACCCACGGCGTCGCGGGCGTCGGGGCCGATGGCGGTGACTTTGAGGCGGGAGCCGCAGCCGGCGGCCAGAAGCATGAGGCCCATGATGCTTTTGCCGTTGATCTCCTCGCCATCCTTCTCCACCCAGATTTCCGAGTTATAGCGGTTGGCGATCCTTACGAACATGGCGGCGGGACGGGCATGCAGGCCGAGTTTGTTGCCGACAACAAATTCGCGCACAACCTTGTTGGAATTCGGATCTTCCGGATCGGAGTTCGAATTAGTCTTGGAGTTCAAAATGCCCATGCCCATCGATGGTAAGCTTAATAGCTGAGGTTAAGTATGAAAATGATTTTTGTTCCGGATCCTGGATCTTTTCGATCAGCCCGGAATGTTGGTGCTTCGATTTCTATTTTTCCTGGTTGCGAATCGACTGGATCAGCCGCTCGTTGAATTCCACCGCGGAGTTCTGGCCCATGCTCTTGAGCTTCTGGTCCAGCGCGGCGACCTCAATCAGGCTCGCAAGATTCCTGCCCTGACGTACGGGAATGGTGACATGAGGAATCATGATTTGCAAGATTTCATAGTGCTGCGGATCAAGTCCGATGCGGTCGACTTCCGACACATCGTGCCAGTCCTTAAGTGTTACCACGAGATCGAGCCGCTTTTCCAGCCGAATACTGCGCACACCAAAAATACTGGCGATATTAATGATTCCCAGCCCGCGTACTTCCATATGAAAGCGAGAGAGTTCCGACGCGGTGCCGATAAGTTCGCGCCCCTCCAGCGAGCGGATGCGCGTGACGTCGTCGGAGACGAGGCTGTGGCCGCGCTCGATAAGGGAGAGCACGCACTCGCTTTTGCCGATGCCGCTGGCGCCGCGCACCATTACGCCGATGCCCTGGATGTCCACCATGCTGCCGTGCTCCGTCACCGTCGGGGCGAAATCGAGCTCCAGACAGATGGTGGCCGTGTTGATAAGGCGCATCGTCGTCAGTGGCGACTTGAACACCGCAATGCCTTCAGCCTCAGCCTCTTCCAGCACAACCTTGGGCGGATTGATGTTGCGCGCAAAAATAAGGCACGGGATGTTGTGGCGAAAAAGCTCCCGCAGCCGCTGCCGGTTGGTATCCTCCGGCAGGCTCTTGAGGTAGGCCGTCTCGCCGCTGCCAATCACCTGCACGCGCTGAAACGCGAAGCTGTGGTAGAAGCCGGCCAGCGCCAGGCCCGGGCGATTCACCGCGCCCTCCCCAATGCGCCTGCGCAGCCCCGACGCCCCCGCTAAAAGCTTCAGGTGCATGACGTTAGCGTGGTTCGTGTAGAACTGGCCGACCGTCACCTCCGGAATGGGAATTTTGGAACGCATGGATGGGGAAATCCGACTGTCGGGAGAAAAGCGCTGGAGAAGAAACGTCCTGCAGTGTAGCCGAATAGGCAGCCAAAGGCGAATATTCATTTTGGGGCGCCGCCCGAGTAAAGTCATCACATTTTTCGATGAAATCTTGCGCCCGCGAGCGGTGCGGAGCCATTGTGCACGTGTTGCAACCGCTCCGCATGGCATTCTCTGAGCCGGAAATTTTTGCCGATTTACGCGCTATTCGGGCGGATTTTGACACAGTTCGACATTCTGCGGATAACTTGTATGCTTTGACTGTACGCGTGGATCGCGACAGCCAATCGAGATAGTTCATCGACGAAGAGTATACGACAAAGCGTGTCTATGTCCTTAGCCTCAAGCACTATATATACAGTTCAACTCTCATCGGGCTGGAAACTCACCTTTCGGTCTCTGCGTGTGTGGGGCACCTACAGTGGCATTATGGAGGGCGGGTACGGTACAGCAAACAGACATATTATTGGATCGGCATCCAAGGTTCCGCCCGGCGGCGGCTGGCCGTCGTACTGCGTTGTGCCACCTGGCATTCAGAAGGATCCCGGCAAGCCACTGCCCGCTCTACAGTTCGAGGTGACAGCATTGTCGGCGCCAGTGATTCAAAGGAAGGAATATTCGATCATGCGGCTGACGTGGTTTCAGAACGGCATTAGTCCGCTGGTTTCCCGCTCTAATCGAAAATTGTTCGATCTCATTCCGTGGGAAGACATTGCCGAAAGCCGAGATCTTGACGATGACATTTAGCCGGTGTTCGGATGGCATTAGGCTGGCCGTAAAATTTGCGCTGGCGTGGCGTGGCGGGAGCGGCTACGGTAACGCTCCCGCCTTAGCTTTGTGCGACCAAGTTCGCTCGGCAGGCGCCGGGCCTATCCTCCCTTTTGCCCGCCCTCCTTTCCCTTCCCCCTTTCATCCGCTGTGAATATTGCCGCTTCCCTGACCTCCGCCGCCCAGCCCGATTCCCCGTCCCAACAGGGCCGCGCGGAAGGCACGGGCGGAGGCGCGGGCGGCAGCGTCACAGCCCCGGCCACCCCGCCATCCCCCGCCGCCCCGGAGCGCGACTGGGCCGAGGGCGCATGGTTTGTGCGCGGATGGCTCGCGAAGCCCACCAACGCGGCCATTGTGCTGCTGGCGCTGGCCGGCCTGTTTCGCCTGTACCTGTGCACCACGCTGGAGCTGATTCCCGACGAAACCTACTATTTTCTGTGGAGCCAGCACCTGGATGCCAGCTACTACAGCAAGGGCCCCGGCGTGGGGTGGACGATCGCGTTTGGCACGTGGCTGGTGGGCGATACGACCCTGGGCGTGCGCTGGCTGGCCGTGCTGCTGGGCGTGGGCACCGGGTGGCAGCTGTTTATCCTGGCGCGGCGGCTGTACGATGAGGAGACGGCTTTCGCGGCGCTTCTGCTGGTAGGCGTCATTCCGCTGTACGCCATCGGCGCCATCCTCATGACGATTGATGCGCTCAGCGTCTTCTTCTGGGTGTGGTCGGCCAATCTCTTTCTGGATGCGCTGGAGCGCGGGAGCCTGTGGCGCTGGGCGGTGGTGGGCTTTGCGGTGGGCAGCGGCTTTCTCGCCAAGTATGTGAACGGCGTGCAACTGATTGGCTTTCTGCTGTTTATGCTGTGGTCTCCCCGCGTGCGCGCTGCTTTGGCGGCGGGGTTGCCGGGCCGCACCTGGTGGCTGGCCGGCTTTGGGGCGATGCTCTCGGTTTTCGCCATATGCACCACGCCCATTTATTATTGGAACGCTCAGCATAAGTGGATCACTGTCACGCACTTAAAGGAGCGCGCGGGCGGGCGCAAAGATCCGTCGCTCAAGCCGCTGGATGTCGCAAAATTTCTGCAGGAGCAGGCCCAGGCCATCAGCCCCGTGCTCTTCGCCTGCATTATCGCGGCGGCGGCGATGGCGTGCGTGCGCTGTGGCGGCCGAGGCGGCAGCCCCGCAATGGCGCGGGATGCGGAGGAGAGCACCGCCCCGGTTTCGGCATCCGCCCCTGCCGCAACCTCCGGCATCGCCCTGGGCTGGCCGGAGCGGGAGCGCTTTTTGCTGACGCTTTTCCTCCCCCTGATGCTCTTCTACACGCTCCTCTCCCTGCGCGAGCAGGGGGAGGCGAACTGGACGGCGCCATGCTACATCGCGGGCGTCATCCTGGTGGCGGCCTGGTGGCGCACCGGCTTTATCCCCGCCTCCGCGCAGGCGGAGCGGTCTGTCATCCCCGGCTGGGGCCTGCTGCGGCCGGGCTGGATCGGCGTCACGGCTATCCTCATCGGCATTGCCATGACGGTAGCGCTGCACGGCACGGCCGCGCTACACCTGCCCATGAAGTACGACGTGATGAATCGCGCGCGCGGCTGGGCTGCCCTCGGCAAGGCCATGGACGAGTTGCGCGCGCAACACAACGCCACGCTGCTGCTCTCCAACCGCTACCAGAACGCCAGCGTTATGTCCTGGTACATGCAGGGCCGGCCGCGCACCTACATGGCCAAAAACGCGGGGGAGATTCCCCATAACCTGCGCCCGCCCAGGGCGGAGGAAGCGGACCTGCCGGAGAAGCTTCTCCGCTACCGCGAGCAGCTACCCGGCATGGTGGCGGAGAACGCCGCCGCCCCGCGGCAGCCGGAGAATCAGTTCAGCTTCTGGCCCACCTATTCCGTTCGCCGCGGGGAGCGCGCACTCTTTCTCACGGACGAGATGATGCATCACCACGCCGACGGCCTGGCCAAGGAATTCGGCACCATCGAGCGGGTGGCGGACATCGACATCCACTTTGGCGACAACGTGATACGTCGCTACGCCGTATGGCTGGCGCGCGATCCGTACATCGACAACTGGCCGGCCGGGCCCTCGGTTGCGGCGGCAGTGCGGTAGGTGGTTAAAGTAAAAGTGACGGGCCGCAAAAGATTCTTCAAAAGAGATCACCTTTAACATTGCGTTTATCCCCTTGTTTCCCTTATCACTTAGGTTAAGGAAAGGAACAGAACGGGAAGCCAATCCCGTGGTTCGAGATCCAGGCTGGCCGGCATCGGCGTACGTATCGTCGAATGCAAAGCGTCGCGCCGCGCACTCGCACGTGCATCTGCCTCTCCTGTTGCCGCCCGGCACTCACTCCTGTGCTCCCCGAGGCCGCCCTGCCGTAGCCGGCGTGGGTGCGAGCATTCCGCCACGCATCCCGCATCACAACCGGCAGGGATGCAGCCCCGGACCGCAGGAAGGATAACCCCGTGCCTGCTGCTGTTGCTGCCGTCCGCGCCAGCCGCCGCCGCAGGATTCTCCGGGGAGTTCCGCAGTTATGTATGGCGCACAGGGGCCGGGAGGTCCGCCGCTGTCGAGCGGAGCGCGCCCCTCAGCGACAGGCTCGCCGTACTCGATCACACGTCCCGCAGCTTCTACTCACACCCATTGCCCTTGCAACAACGTCCCGGCCCGGAGGTCGGCCCGCCCCTTCGGGTACTGCACAGTCCCGCGCATGGCAGGCCGCAGCAGCAGCAGCTCAACAGCACGTCGCCCGCCGTACGGTCCCTCTGCTCAGCAAAAGACGCAGAGCGGCCCTTCCCGCCCGACAACCTCCGCCACGCACCTCCGTACCGTCGCCGCACACGCCCCCAGGCAACAGCCGCAGGCACGCCTCCGCATCGCATCGCGGACGCGCGCGCCCGGCAGCCCCACGCAAGCCACGCCCCGCGTCCCCCCTCCATCGCCTGCCAGGGATGGAGCCAAAACGCCGCCGGCGCCGGCCCGCCCAGGGCGCAGCCACACCGCACAGGGCAGACAGCGCGCGCCATAGCCGGATACCGCAGCAGCAGCCAGCCGCACCCTCAGCCCACGCAGCGCTACGCAGCCAGCCCGGCGCCAGGACCGGCACGGCAAGGCACCCAGGACCTTCCCGTTCAGCACACCACAATGAACACCGAATACCGCCCCCGCCAGGGTGGCAGCCGCCGAGGTGGCCGCCGCCACCGCCGTCAAGGTCAAGGCCACGGAGGGGATTACAACCCCCAGGACAGCCAGGCCCAGCGCCACAGCGGCAGCCAAGGCAGCAACAGCCACTACGTGGACGACCGCGACTACGCCAAGTCCAAGAAAAAGAACACCAGCCTTTTCTCCCGCTTCTTTGGCTGGATCAAAAGCCTCGCCGGATTCAAAGCCCCCGCCGCCGCCAACGTTACCGCCAAAGGTAACAAGGAGACCAAAGCCTTCAGCAACGGCAACACCTTTACCAAAGAAAAAGTCCGCGCCGACCGCGTGGAACGCGAAGGCCGTAGCCGTGGTGGCGACCATGGCGGCTCCAGCGACGAGCAGCAACAGCAGCGCTCCGAACGCGGCCCCCGCCGCGGCGGCCGCAACCAGCAGCGCCCGCCCGAGGAAAGCGACTTTACGCCCGACAGCTCCCGCCGCAGCGGCAGCAGCAGCGACACGTACAGCCCGTCCTCCTACGAGACGGCCGAGGCCGAAGCGCCAGGCGAGGTCGCTGCCGAGTCCGCTACCACCACCGCCAGCTCCGCCGCCGAGAGCGACTCCCGCGAACCCGCGCCCAGCCCCAGCAAGCAGCAGCGCCTGGAGATAACCAACCCCAAGCTCTTCGTCGGCAACCTCTCCTACGACGCCGCCGAAAGCGACATCTACGACCTCTTCAGCAAGGTCGGCAAGGTGAAGAACGTCGAAGTCGTCAAGGACCGCAACAACAAGTCCAAGGGCTTCGCGTTCGTCGAGATGGAACACCTCGAATCCGCCAAGGCCGCCGCCGCCGAGATCGACCAGACCTCCTTCATGGGCCGCAACATCCGCATCAGCGGCGCCAAAAGCGAGCGCCAGTAAGCAGGAACCCAAACCCCGCGCGCCCCACGCCTGGCGCGCGGCGCATTCCTCAGGCCCGTAGTCGCAAATCCTTGCGGCTACGGGCTTTTGCGTGCTAACGCGACTTGCCGGCTTTGGCTCGCAGACGTTTCACCCGTTTCTGAGTGTACTTCACGCCTGCGTCACTCGCCTCATTTCGGCTCGAATCGACCTGCGTATTTTCGAACAAGCTCCAGGATTTCTTTTGATTCTGTATCTGGGTTATTCATTGCACGAACTTCCGCTCTGTAACACGCGGTAAGCTGCATCCAACCCAAAATTGTAGGATCTGCTCCTGCCTCAAGAAGAAATGCCACGACATGGAGGTTTCCCTCTGGAACGCATTGAATAACCTCTGCAAGTGCAGTCTCCCCAGTATGTTCAGTGTCATGCGCGTTTATATTAGCTCCTGCATCTAAAAGCACTTTCATGACATCCAGATGTCCTCCTAATGCAGCCAGAGTAAGTGGTGTTCGATGAATCTCGTCGAAGGAGTTCAGAGACCCAGGGCCCAATACTTGAATCAATAGCCTGGTTAACTCCAAATACCCGTGTTGTGAAGCGATATGCAACAATTCATCAGTTGGATGGAGCCCTTCATCAAGGAGATGCTTCACCAGCTCAATATCATTGTTCCATACTGCAGGCATAATCTCAGAGTATTCCATAGAAATACTTCCTGTTACCCTCCGTGTACTAGATGGTGTCGTCACGAGATAGAAAGCCAGAGGGAAAGGCTGCGGATGTGCACAGCGGCGAGGAAAGAAGCCTCATTTTTGGCATAGCGTGTGCCAATGGCGCGCCAGCGTTTGAGGTGAAGGATGGCGTTTTCGACGAGGTGGCGAAGCTTGTAGAGGTAGCGATCATAAGAGCGCTGCTCTTTGCGATTTTTCTTGGGAGGTATAACGGCAGCCATTCCTTGGCGGGCGGCCTGGTCCAGAATGGCGTTGGTGTCGTAGCCGCGGTCGGCAATGAGCGCCTCGGCGGTCAGGCCATCGATAAGGGGCTCAGCCTGAGTGCAATCTGCCGTGGTACCCTTTGTAACAACAGCTCGGACCGGCATACCATGCGCATCCACGGCCAGATGTATTTTGGTGTTGAGCCCCCTTTTGTGCCATCCATGGCCTGGTTACCGCCGCGCGCTCCTGCCGCGTGAGGATGAACCTTGACGTGACTGGCATCGATCATCAGCCACTCGAAATCAGGCCCGGCTTCGAGAATCAGCTCTTCGAGGAGCCCCTCCCAAATGCCTTTATCGCGCCACCGGCAGAAGCGTCGATGCGTATTCTTCCAATCACCATAATCCGGCGGGAGATCCCTCCATGGCGCACCCGTGCGCAGGATCCAGAAGACTGCGTTGATAAACAACCGATTATCGCGCGCCTGGCCTCCCCACGCGCCTTTACGCCCTGGGAGGCGAGGCTCCAGTAAAGCCCAGATCGAGTCGGATATATCGTGGCGGCGATGGGATGGTAATGGCATGCCTGCATTATACTAACGAATAATAACCAAAGTCAACTCGTGACGACACTTTCTACGTGATTTCGGTAGCTAAATTAAAGTACCCTGCATCAGGGATTCTACGCGCAACAAAAAAGGCGGGACACACGTCGCATGGACGCGTCCCGCCAGGGAAGCCTGAACGCGCCGGGGGGATTCCCCAGGCGCGTAGAGGGCTAAACTTCAGGTGCTTGAGCTTATGCCTACGCTTGCGCTTACACGCGCGGCAGGCTGCTCACCGCAATCTGACCGCGGTTGGTGCTGACGTAGAGACCCTGCAGGCCGTTGCTCTGCTGCTGGCTAAAGCCGCCGATGCTCAGGCCCTGCGTGTTAAACACCACAACCTCGCCATCCAGGCGAATCGCCAGGCGGTCGCTGTCCGGAAAATGCGCGTAGCTGAGGTTGTTTTGCCCGCCGGAGCTGGCCGGATGCCCCAGCTCACTTGGCCACCAGTTGGCGTTGCTGTTGGAAAAGCTGTTGAACTGCATGCCGCCGGATTGCGGATTCTGAACGCTCGGCGCCGGCTCCGCAGGCTGGTTATAGTACAGGTTCGAGAGATCCTGCGCCAGCGAGCCCACGCGGGACTTGAGGTTGTTGTTAAACATATCCCCAATCATCAACATGCCGCCGCCCATCCACTGGCCGGATCCACCCAGCTCGTAGTGGCTAAACTGCGCCATGCTTCCGCCGCCGCTTTGTATGGCGCGGAAAAGGGTCTGAACGGCGTCCAGGGAGAATCCATGCCGATTGGCGAGGTCCTGGAGGGCGGATTGGGTGCTGACAGTCGCGTTGCTCATGATCGTATCTGATGGAAGAGGGTGATGCTGTGGAACTTATGTGTGGCGTCCCTGGTATTTGCAGCCACCGCGCCGGCTCCGGAACATGCCGGATGGGCGGGGACTGCGATGCAGTGTAACCTCCACCGCGACAATGCTTTGCGCGTGTGGTGCGCGGCGGCGTGCGTGTGCGCTTTACAGCGCCTGTGCGGTGGCTTTGGCCTGGCTGCGGGCGGCGGTTGCCGCCTGTAGCGCGGCCGCTGTGCGGGCCCGTGCAATATCACCCTCTTCGGGTGATGGCGCAAACTCCGGCTTTTGCCTGGTGGGTGGCGGCGCGTTGCGGTGCATTCAGGCACCGGCGCGGCGCAACGCCAGGGGCGGGCTGGGCGTTTGCAATGCCGCTTTTCAGTCGCAAAAGGCCGCGTCATCTCCCCTGTGGAGATGCATCAGCCTTATGTGGGTTAAATTAGTCGCTGAAAAGCTAGTCTCACATTATCGACAATTACCGCTTGTGCAAGACATTTTTCATTTCCATCCACATCGGCGCGTCGCAACATGCAACCCGCCGCATTCCCGTCTTGAGTATTTCCGCCCGTTTGCTATGAGATGGAATGCCACCTCTCGCGCGGAGGCCGGCCATCTCAACGGTTCGCCATGGCGTTTTTATGCTTTTTTCGCGGCTTTTTCGTGAAATGAGAAGCGGGCGGCTCGATTTGTGCTTAGTTGTTGGTGCGAACTGAAGAAAGGACGACCTACGCAACATCATCCCCCACTTTCTGCAGGAGGACGCGCCAGGGACCGCGAGGGCGGCGCGCCTTTCCACCCCCATGCGAGGCACCTTCACGCCGTGCCGGCCGGAGCATTTTTGCTCACCGTGGCCGTCGCTGTGGGCATTTTTTGCAGCGTAACACTTGCCGTTCCGTCTCCCGCGCAGGCCAATCCGGCCGACGCCACTGCGACCGAGCCCACTAACGCGCCTTCCGCGGCTGCCGCAACAAAGCCGCGTCCCGCCCCGGCAACAGCCGCAACCGCCCCGCCCAAAAGCGACTTGCTCTCGCAATCGCTCCCCCTGCGCACCGCCCTGTACCACGACCCAACGCTGCAGGCCCCGCTGGAGCGCCTGCTCGCCATGTTTCGCGAGCAAAACCGGCTTGGCGACCTCGTCGCCCTCTACCGCACCCACATCGCCGGCTACCCCAACGACGCCGGCGCCACGCTCGTCCTCATCCGCATCCTGCAAATCACCAACGGTACGGAGGCGCTGCAACTGGCCCGCCAGGCCACCCTGCAGTTTCCGCGTAACGCCGACGTCCGCTACACGCTCTACGCCCTGCTGCGCTCCGGCGGAGATCCCCGCGCCCTGGAGGAACTGGAGGCCGCCATTGCCCTGGAGACGAAGCGCCCCAGCAAAAGGCGCGCCTGGCTGGAGGAGATTGTGCCCGCGGCCGCCAAGCGCGAAGACCGCACGATGGCCGAGCGTAACCTGTTGATGCTGAATGACCTAGTGAAGGATAACGTCGACGCCCAGATCGACGCCGCGCGCCTCGCCCTCTCCCTGCGCTTTTACGAGCACGCGCTCGACCTCCTCGCCGCCGCCTCCCGCAACCAGCCTTCCGCCGAAAACGGCATCGAGCTGGAAATCCTGGCCGCCACCGCCGAGGCGGGCCTGGACCGCCCCGCCGACGCCGCGCAGCGCCTCGACGCCGTGCTGGCCCGCGTGACGGCCGACTACTGGCGCCGCCCGGAGATTCTCAAGCAGCGCATGCTCCTCGTCCGCACCGAAAAAGGCCGCGAGGACCTGCTGAAAGCCGCCCGCGAGGCCGTGGCCCGCACCCCCGGCGACGAGGCCGCCGTCCTGAGCCTGGCCCAGCTTCTGGAAGGCTTTGACCGCCGCCGCGAAGCCGAGCGCGTCCTGCTCGACGCCTCCGAGCGGATGCCAAAGTCGGCCGCGATCGAGAACGCGCTGATGGGCGTGTTCGACCGCCTGCAAAACGAGGCGGGTCGCGAAGCCTTTCTGGCCAAACGACTTGCGGCAAACCCCGGGCGCTCGGATCTGGCGCTGCGCCACGTCAAATCACTCTACCTCCTCAGCCGCCGCACGGAGGCGCGACGCCTGCTCGACGCCACGCTGGCTAACGCCGACGCCCGCTCGCGCGCGGCTACCACGCTGGAGATGGCCCGATTTCTGCGCAAAAGCAGCATGCGGCAGGATTCCATGGCCCTTTTTGAGGAGCTAGTGCGCCTGGAGCCCAACCGCTTTGAGCTGCGGCGCGAGCTGGCCGAGCTTTACCTGGCCGGTGAGCAAAAAGAACAGGTGCGCGCCCTCTTCTCCCAGTCCGTCCCGCCCACGCTGCCTATCGAGCAATTCCTTGAGGTTCTGCAGTTTATGGTGCGGCAGGAGCTCTGGACGCAAGCCCGCGATGCCCTCACCGCGCGCGCCCGGCAGGATCCGGTAAGCATCGAGGTGCGAGTCCTTCTCCTGCAAGTACTTGCGCAGCTGGGGCAACAGGAGGAAGGGCTGCGCGTTCTTGCCGAAACCCGCGCCATTGCGGACAGCGGCGCCCGCTACCGCATGTGGCTGGAGGCCGCCGCCAAGTTCCACGATGTCTTTGAAACATCGCCGGCCTTCCTGGAGTCGGAACGTGTTGCGCTGGAAGGTGATAAGATTGCGGATGCTCAGGCGAAATCGGAACGCATGCAGTCCTTCCTGGACGTTTATGGCCGCAGCGGCATTGGCAAGGAGCAGATTGAAGAGGCGCTGCGCTCCAGGCTGGCTGCTGCCGATGACCCGGCCCTCAAAGTGCGCCTGCGCGAACGCCTTGTTGAAATCCTGACATCGCAAACGGGTAGCTATGCCGCTGCGGAAGAGCAACTTACTTTGCTGCAGAAGGAAGATCCCGCGCGGCAGATGGATTATCTGGCCCGGCTGGCCGGCCTGCACGTGCGCAATCAGCGCATGGACCTGGCGGTGAAACTGCTGCCGCAAATTGATGTGCTGCAGGTCTCGCAAAGCAGTCTCATTGAGGCACTTCTGCCCTTGTATACACAGGATACAAGCCAGGCACCGCAAGGCCCCGGCGCCACCGGCGCCGTTGGCTATACCCTTGCACTGGAAAGGCTTATCAACATGGATCCCTCCAACCGCGCGCATTGGAGGCAATGGCTGCTGCAGCTGGCCTCCGCGGGCGAGGAATTCAAGCTGCGCGCGGGCCTGCAACGCGTGCTGGCCGGCGTGGAGCGCATGCCCCTGAGCGACGAAACGCGTCAGGAGCTGGAGGGCCACCTTCGCGACTCGTACGGCCGCTCCGCCGGCAAACTGGCCGCGGATAATACGCCGTCCGCCTGGACGGAAGCCCTTCCGCTGCTGGACTTTATCTACCAGGGCAGCGCCGATCGCACGCAACGCGCGTGGGCTCTGTGGATGCGCGCCTGGCTACTGAAAAAGCTGGATCAGAACGCCGCGCGCGACGAGGCCATTGCGGAGCTGCAGAAGCTGATTGACGGAGAGGACGGCTCTGTCGCGACATCGCAACATACTGCTGCCGAGGCGTTTGCGGGGGCGCCTAAAACCTCGGGAACTACCGACACCTACCCCGGAGCAATGGGCGGGGTTCGGGCAAACAGCCTGGACGATCTGCTGGCCGGGAGTCGCGACGCGAAAAGCTCAGCTTCCGGCGCAGGAAACGTCGATCGCCTCACCGGCATCGCCTTCCCCGACGGACTGACGCTTTCCGCCGACGCCGCGATGGCGTTGCTGCGCGATCCGGCACCGGCCGCGTCCGCATTCCCTGCCCCCTCTCCCGCAACAGCTTCCGCAGCGCTTCGGCTCCCCTCGGACTCCGCCCTCAACCTGGCATGGTGCTTTGATACGCCCAGCGGCCTGCCCATCCAGGCTTCGGTGCAGGCGGACGAAGATGTGCTGTTTGTGCTGGACTCCCAGGGCAACGGCTACGGCGTGCACTCGCGTACCGGCAAGCTGCTGTGGGATCAGCCTGCGTTGGTTGCCGACTACCCCACGGCGGCGGCGACGACGGGCGACCCGCGGTCGAATTTGCAGGTAGTAACGCGTTATCAAGGTGGGCAGCGCTTTACTTTCCGCACGCAGGTCCGCGCCGGCCAAAGGCAGGACAGGCTCAGCTACGTCACCCCCGCCACGGACGGACGCGGGCGCGTTTACCTGCCTACCAGTTCCGGTGCGCTGTGCATCAACGCGCGCTCGGGCCAGGTGATGTGGGAGGCCGACCTGTTTGCGGAGCCGGTAACGGTGGGTCCCTCCGCCAACGGCCAGGAGGTACCGCCCATACCGCTGACGCAAATCTTTTGCCAGGACGACCGCGTGTGGGTGGCCGCGCCGTGGCGCAACGATGTGGGGATGTTCTCCGCTGGCAATGGCAAGTTGTTGTGGTCCGCCAAGTTGGATGGCGGCCGCGAAGTGGCCATCCCCGGCGGCAGCACCGGCTCCGCGCTTGGCCCTAAGCACCTGATGGTGTATGGATCCGCCACAGGGCTGATGGATCGCCAGACCGGCGCCACCCTCTGGACGCTGGAGCCGGAGCGCGTGCGGCGTTTTCCCGTGGACATGAAGGAGCCGAGCGGGCGGCCGGGCGGCGGCCAGGATGCCTCGGCGGCAGCGCCGCACGCGTACTCCTATAACTCCACGCGGGCGCAGCTCAATCGCTACAACAATATAAGCGCGCAGTACAGCGGGGGCATGGCGCTGGGCAGCCGGCCAGGCTTCAACTTTACGACGGACAGCCAGGGTCAGAACGTGCTGTACATGGACGCCAATCCGCCAGGTACGTCGTACATCGAGCGCATGCCCGGCTTCCAGCTCTCGATCCTGGCGCCGGCCGTGGGCTGGGCGTCGCGCACGGCGCGGGCCAACGAGCGGCTGGCGGCCATCGCGGCGGGCCGGTTGCTGCTGATGCTGCCGGGGGAGGTGCTGAGCATCAATCTGGAGATCCCTGTAGGCGCCCGGCGCATTCTCAACGGCGGCACGTTTGCGGGCGTGGCGGGACGCAGCGCCGTGTTTACCCAGCAGAACGCGCTGGTGCTGATCGACGTGGTATCCGGCGAGGTTACGCAACTGCCTTATCAACAATTTGTTGCGGCTGCCGCGGCTACCGGCAAGGCGGTCCCGAACGCCAAAACCGCCGCCGTGTGGCCGCAGGCTTGCGTGGACGGCGTTCTTGTTTACGCCACCGGCCCCTGGGGTATTGCGTGTGTCAACGCGCGCACGGCGCATGTGCTGCGGGTGCAGCCATGGCCGGAGTCACTGGCGGCGGTGCCCGCGGGCGGCAACTCGTTTGGCATGGCGTCCACCGTTACCTCACCCAGCGAGGGGTATCAGCCCAGGCCGTTCCTTACCCTTACCGGCATGCAGATTCCCAACACGACCGGCCAGTACGCGTACCTGGTGCCAATGATTTCCAGCGTGCAATCCAACCTGCTGATCGCTTCGATGTCGCCCGGCCGCATTGCCGGCTTTGTCCCGCCCCCCGCCAACGCGCTGGCGTCGCCGGATGCGTCCTTCCGCGCCACGCGGGTGGCTGAAATTGCGCACATTTATGCGGCCGCGCCACACGCTATGCCGGTCGCGGCTGAAGCGGCCGAGCCGCGCCTGGGCGGCGAGGAACCTGCAGCGGCGCGTGGCGAAGTGATGTCCGGTCCAGGCGCCAGCGGCTACCGCGGCCTGGGCGCGCCCCTGGAGGGGGATTCCTCTCCCGCGTCCGCACCGGCCGCCTCGCCGCTGGCGCCCGGCGTGCCCGCCTCGTCCGGCCCGGGCGAGTTCCCTGAGCATCGCGACGCGAATCCCCAACTCGACGCTCCCGAAGCGTCTTCGGATCGCCCCGAGCGGGGACTCTCTCCCGGCCCGGCTACGTCGTCAACGCCGGGCGCCGAGAGCGTGCCGGCGGGTATGCCCGGGTAACCGGGCATCAGCAAAGCTCGACTGGGTTACAGGGGGATGGTTAGGTTGAGGCCGTCGACATTGAGTTTTTCCGCCTCAGTCTTGGCGATCTTTCCGTCCCTGGCGTTGAACTCCCCTGGGGAGTCATCGAAGAGACTTTAACGCCAAGGACGGAAAGATCGCCGGGGGGACCCGCAGACTGCCGAGATGTCGGCAGCTGCCAAAAGGGCGCTATTTCTTGGCAAACGTCTCGACGCGGATGCGCACGACGTCTTCTTTCACGACTTCCAGCCGGGAAATTTTGGCGAGGGCGGCGTTGACGTCGCGTTCGACGGCGTCGTGCAGCATGATGACGAGGGGGACGGAGGTTTTGCCGCTGTCGCGCTCGGGCTGGATGACGCTGAGGATGCCGATCTGGTGCTCGCCGAGGACGCTGGCGACGGCAGCGAGGACGCCGGGGCGGTCGGAGACCTCCAGGCGCAGGTAGTAGCGGCTGTGGATGTCCTCGATGCCGCGCACGCGGGCGTACAGGGCGTCGAAGCCGACGCCGCGGCAGCGGGCGGCGTCGGGGCCCATGCAGGCGATTTCGGCGATGTCGCCGATGACGGCGCTGGCGGTGGCGTCGGCGCCGGCGCCGCGCCCGTAAAAGAGGGTGTCGCCGACGATATCGCCGCGCACGTAGACGGCATTGAAGACGCCGTTGACGCTGGCCAGCACGTGCTCGCGCGGGACGAGGGTGGGGTGCACGCGCACTTCCACGGCGCCGGCGGAGTCGGCCTGGATGATGCCGAGCAGTTTAAGCTCGTAGCCCAGCTGGTGGGCGTATTTGACGTCCTCCTGCTCGATGTGGCGGATGCCCTCGGTATACACCTGGTGCATGGGCACCCAGAAGCCGTAGGCCAGGGCGGCCAGAATGGCCGTTTTGTGGGCGGCGTCGTGGCCTTCCACGTCCAGGCTTTCGTCGGCTTCGGCGTAGCCCAGGGCCTTGGCGTCGGCCAGCACATCCTCAAAGGTGCGGCCGGTCGTGCTCATTTGAGAGAGGATGTAGTTGCAGGTGCCGTTAACAATGCCGTGCAGGGAGATGATGCGGTTGGCTACCAGGCCTTCGCGCAGCGCTTTAATTATGGGGATGCCGCCGGCCACGCTGGCCTCGAACAGCAGCTGGCGGCGGTGCCTGGAGGCCAGGGCAAAGAGCTCCTCGCCGCACTCCGCCAGCAGCGCCTTGTTGGCGGTGACGACGTGTTTGCCGGCCTTGAGGCTGCGGGAGATGAGCTCGTACGCGTCGGTGGTGCCGCCGATAAGCTCGACGACGACATCGACGTTCGGGTCCTCGGGCAAGTCCTGCCAGCGCGGGGTGACGAGCTCCGGGGCGACGCCAAGCGCCTCGGCACGTTCGGCGCGGCGCACGGCCACGCGGGTGATGGCGATGCGGGTGCGGGTGCGCTGGAGCAGGAGCTCCGCGTTGGTGTGGAGGTGTTTCCACACGCCGCCGCCGACTGTGCCAAGACCCGCTATGCCAATACGAAGCTGCTGTTGCATGAGAAAAGGAGAGGGGGAGTAGTGAAGGGGAGGCGTCGGGCGGCGCGACATCGTGGGGACGATAGCGCGCGACGCGACGACGCGAAGGGCAACGCATACCCCATTCTCCGCCCGCACGCAAGCCGTCCCGCACGCGGTTTGCTGATTTTTACGTGGCCGGAACAGGCAGGTTGTTCGGGCGGAGTAAGTTGCGATGGATCAAGCGATAATATCTTGTCGAAGAGGCTGCGGCATCGGCATATACGGCTATATAATACTTGCATATCGCAACTCCCGTCGCTATCTTTTTGCTCCATGAGCAGCAGCAAGGCGCCGAAAACCGAGGAGAAGCCCTCCGCCACAAGTAAGTCTCCGGGCAAAACGACGACGCCCGCCCCCGAAGGCGATGCGCCGAAGCTGGTGGCGGATCAGATCTCCGCCGCCAAACCGCGGCAGGACTCGATCGCGCTCTACGTTTTTTGCGGGGTGCTGGGCGTTGCCCTTATTGTGGTGGTGGCGGTGTTCTCCGGCGTGGGCTGGAGCTCCCGCATTACTGATCCCAACGACCTGCGTTTTGTGGTCGCCGAGGCCAGTGACGGCGCCGGCGGCAAGTTTATCATCACCCAGGCCATGCTTACCGGCAGTATTACGGAGCGCCTGAACTCCATGCACCGCAGCCCCGCCTCGCTGCGCCCGGAGGAGAAGCCGTGGCTGACGAAGCTGGTGGTGCAGGATTCCGTCTTCAAGTTCCGTCTGGGCCGCATGATGGCTAACGAGGTGGTGCCGGATCTGGACCTGCAGGTGCAGGAGTTTATGGAGCGTTACCGCGCCCAGTTCTCCAGCGATGCAGACATGGAGAATGTGCTGAAAGGCCGCGGGCTGACGGTGGAGCGCCTGCGGGAGGCGAAGCGGGTGGACATCCTGCGCCAGTCGGTCATCAAAAAGCACCTGAAGCCTTACAAGCCGACTGAAGAAGAGATTGACGAGTATTATAACACGCACGGCAAGGATATCATCTCGCCCGCCATGTACCGGTGGAGTCAGATCCTCATTAAGGTGTACCCGCCGGCGCCGGGCGCCCAGCCGGACAAGCTGGCGGCGTTTGAGAAGGAAAAAGCGGACATTCGCGCCAGCCTGAACGGCGTGCGCGAGCTGATTTTGCGCGGCGATCACGACTTTGCCACGCTGGCCCGCCAGCACAGCGACGACCAGTCCAGCAAAGACAAGGGCGGCGACTGCGGCTATGTGGTCGAGAATGGCGAAGTGCCCGAGCTTTTTGAGAAGATTGCGACGCTGCCGATTAACGAGGTGAGCGAAGTTTTTGAGACGCCCTACGGCTTCCACATCATCAAGGTAACGGAGAAGGTGCCGCAGGGGATCGCCAACCGGTCTGCGGCGCGCAGTTATATCATCAAGCGGCTTACGGACTTGCATCAGCAGAACCAGGCGCTGACCTTTGTGAAGCAGGTGATTACCGACGCCAAAATCGTCTACTACGTGCCGGTGGCGGATAAGCCCCCGGCCGCACCCAAAGCCTCCGCTTCCGCGCCGGAGCCCCAGCTGCCCGCGGAGACGCCTCCGCCCCAGCCGGCCGCCGCCGCGCCGCCGCAAGGCAACTGAGCGGGGGGACCCGGCGCCGGCGCTTTGCTTTGCTTTGCTTTAGACAGGCCAGCTATGCTTTGCTCTGCTCAACCATCCTTGCATGCATACCCCTGCCATGGATAACCCCACGATCATCGCAAGCGCCTCAGCCCCAGCGGCTAACGCGCACATCGGCGGCGCGCCTCCCCCCAGCACCGTGGCACTGCCCGGGCTGGAAGGCGTGCGCGGCCCTGTCACAGTAAGCGCGGAGATGTTGCTGCGCCTGCGCTACGACGTCCTGATGCGCCAGCTGGAAGGCATGCGCGCCGTACAGGAGCGCTCCGCCGCGCGCTTTTTTACGTGGGTGACGATAACCATAGGCGTGCTGATTACCGTGTACCTGCTGGCCGTGGTGGATCCCCGGCTCCACGCGGTGCTTCCTTTTCTCGTGGTTACCATTGCCATGCAGGCCGCCTTTTACCTGCACGGCATGGATTTTGCCCGCGTCAGCGCCCGCGCCATGGAGGCCCGCATCAATCGCCTGCTGGACGCCCAGCTGCTGGTGGCCGCGCGGCTGGAGGAGGTGTACTCCTATCCGCTGGACGAGCCGAAGCTCGGTGGCGTGGCCATGGGCCGGCCGGAGCGCTTTTTTTCCGCCTACGCGCTTCACTGGTGCTGCATCTGGATGTTCTTTTTTTGCAACGGCGCGCTTTACGGGTGGTCCGCGCTGGCGGAGTCGCAGCGCATCACTTATGCGGTGCTGCTCTTCAGCTGGGCCGGGGCCCACGGCTATTACCTGGCCTGGTACTTCCTGCGCCGGCACGACATCACGGCCGTGGAGCTCAAGCTGTCGGAGTCGGAGTTCAGCCCCATCATCGCCTCGTCGCCCGTAGGTACGGGCGCGCCGCCGGCCGGTTAGGGGAGGGGGATTATTTAGCCACGAATAACACGAATGTTACGGAGGGGAGAAATGGGGGATTGTGAGGGAGGAATCTAAAATGCCTTTCGCCCTTCGCGAACTTTGCGTCCTTTGCGCGAAAACCGCACAGGATAGCGAACCCCCTTTCGTGAGGCTAAACCGAATGGATGTTTCGCGCAAAGTTCGCGAAGGGGGAGATACTGAACCCGTTAAACAGGGAGGCAAGACCCACTATCAAAGGTATTTAGCCACTCAGGTTCATCATATCCAACATTTCCCCCATTCCTCCCCTCCGTATATTCGTGTCATTCGTGTTATTCGTGGTTAAATAATCCCCCTCTGCCCTCCCGCGCGGCGCATTGCTTCAAGAAGGTTGAAATCCGGCGCGGGTTGTCTAGACTGCAGCATCCCGACGCAGCATTTTGCTCGCAGCCCGGCCGATGCCGGCATCTTCGCGGATCGCTCTCTCCCTCCTAATGCGCACCATCTACGCCTATCTGTTCCGCGAGATTTTCAGCGTCGCCTTCGCGACCGTCTCGGTGCTGACCTTTTTGCTGGTGCTCGTCAACGTCTTCAAGGACGTCTTCGACCTGCTTCTGTACAGCGAGGTTTCCGTCTGGATCATCGTCAAGCTCGTCGTCCTGCTTATCCCCTTTGCGCTGATCTTCACACTACCGTCGGGTATCCTGCTGAGCGTGCTGCTGGTATACGGCCGCATGTCGCAGGACAGGGAGATCCTGGCGCTAAAGGCGAGCGGCATCGGCATCTTCTGGATCTCCGCGCCCGCCATCCTTATCTCGTTGTCATTCAGCGTCATAAGCCTCGTCATCAACGCGTACCTTGCGCCCGTGTGCCGCAATGAGTTCCGCGAAATCGGCTACCAGCTGGCCACCACCACGCCCATGGCGTTCTTTGCGTCGGAGAGCACCATTGATCGCTTTCCCGGCATGCGCATCTGGGTGGGCAAAAAGTCCGGCACCATGCTTAACGACGTGCACATCTGGCAGCTGAACAACAACGGCCAGGCGGTGCGCTACGTGCGTGCGGAGACCGGGTTTATCCGCCCGGACAAAAAGAACCAGCAGCTGCAAATCGTCCTGAACAACGCCCGGCAGGAGGACCGCGAGGAAAAGAACCCCAACGACGTGTGGGCCATGAAGCCGGCTGCCAAGGCCACTCAATACACGCTGCCGCTCTCGCTTTCCAACTTTCTGGAGGCGGCGCGGAGCCGCAGCGCCAGCAGGCTTACGCTATTTGAGATTCGCGATATGTTAATGGACGACAAGGAGATAAGCAAAGTGGGCAACGCCACGCCGTATCTTACGGAGTTCCAAAAACGCCTCGCGTTCTCCTTCTCCTGCTTTACGTGCGTGCTGGTCGGCATCCCCCTGGCCATCCAGGCGCAGCGCCGCGAGACATCGGTCGGCGTCGCCCTGGCCGTCACTATTTTCTTCAGCTACTGGGCCATCATGTCCGTAGCCGAAGCGCTGAAGAACCAGGTGCACGCCTACCCGGATCTCCTCATCTGGATGCCCAACGTCCTCTTCCAAAGCCTCGGCTTCCTCCTCCTCTGGCGCGCCAACCGGCACTAAATCAAGCAATCCCCTCCCCCTACAGCCAGTCGCGCATCTTTTTGCCCCACCAGACGTAGGCCATGGAGACGGCGAGGCAGACGGCGGCGAGGGCGAAGATGGTGAGGATCTTGAAGATGGTGGCGAACTGCCAGATGTCGTAAACGCCGACGCGGGCCATGGCCAGCAGCAGGATGGCCAGGCCGCCCAGGCGGTACACGCGCTCGCGGAGGGCAAGGCCAAGGGCAAACACGGCAATGCTGGCGCCGGCCCACATCAGGGTCACGCGGCTCTCCAGGCTGAGGGCGCTAGCCGTGTTGCCGATCGCGATGACCAGGCCCACCTGTATGGCGATCATCAGCCCCACAAACCAAGGGCGCTGCGCGGTGGCGTAGTGCGGATCTCGCACGCGCGCAAGTGCATCCACAAGTGCCAGCACCCCCAGCGCAGCGTAATCCGTGGCCGCGCCGCCTTCGTGGGCCATCCATACCAGCAGCCCAACCGCCGCCACCGGCACGGCCAGCCACGGGCGCGAGCCGCCGGAGGAAACGAGCGCGGCGACGGTGATGGCCAATGCGGTTAACGCGTAGCTCAGCAGCAACATCGTTTCCGCAGCATACACGGGGATAAACAGCGCCCAGAGTACCAGCCCGCCCACGATGTACATCCACATCAGCCCGCTCAGGGCTGTGTAGGCGCGGGAGGCGCCGCCGGCTTCGGCAAGGCCCAGCGTCCGGCATCGCCACTCCAGCAGCGAGACAGTAGCGGCAATGGCGATGAATGGCGTGATGGCGAAGTGCAGCGGGTAGGGATCGCCCCAGCCGGACGCCGGCAAAAGCGCGTAGTAAAGCGAGCGCAGCAGAAAGTACTGGCTGAACCCCGCCACCACATAATCCCCCGTGCCAATGCCAAACGCAAACAGCACCACGGCAATAAGCGCCAGCAAGGCCATCACGTGATGCGGGTGAAGGGGATGGTTGCCCAGCATCGCCTCTACCATACCCCAAAGGCCGATGGCACACGCTATTTGGATAAGCAGCGGAAACGGTGCGATGTAGAGGCCGGCCGGGCTGAGGTACCCGAAAATGCCTCCGCCAGCGCCGGCGGTGCCAGCCTTTGCTTCCGCCGACATCTCCGCCGCTCCCTCCGCTTGCTCCGGGGGCAATGCGGCCTCTCCTCCCACGCCGGCACGCACTCCTGCTGCCGCCGCACGGCCGGATGCTGTAAACCAGAATCCCAGGATGCGCGTGCGATTGGCCCAGGCCCACCAGGCGCTTACCGCCAGGGTAACAGCAATCACAAACAGGGACTGCCCGGTGATGAAGCGCTCCACATTCGGGCTTACCTGCCACCATTCGCGCTGTACCCCCAGCTCGGCCGCCGCATCTGCCTTAAGCCACGTGTAGGACAGCATGGCGGACACCTGCGCGAAGAAAAGCAGCCCCTGCGCGCTCACCGCCAGCTCGCGAATGCGCACGCCCGGCGCGGCAAGCACGCACAGCAACGCCACGGCGGCCATGACGTAGCCGGAGAACGCCGGCTTGAGGGCAGCCACAGTCATCGCCCACGCCACCAGCACGGCCAGGCAGCAGTAAAAGAAGCTGTGCATCCACGCCATGGTGGAGACGCCCTGTGGCGCGCTGCACGGACCGGCCGGCGAGCCCTCAGCTTCCTCTGCCGCCGCAGCAGGCGGGGGCGGCGGCGCTTCCTCAAAGGAGGACGCGGCGGCGGAGACGTAAGGGTCGCCATGCGGGACGTTTCGCGACCACCAGGCGCCGTACAGCCACAGGGCGATGGCGATCAGCCCCAGCGTCGTCGCACCGGGGTCACTGGCGGCCACGTGATAGAAGACCGCGCAGAACGCCACTGCGGCAATCAGCCGTGCAAACACGCGCGCCACCATATTGGCCGCCTGCGTGCCGCGCACCAGCAGCATGGTGCTGCCGGCCAGGAGAATGGAAGCGCGCACCAGGCCGGAGTAATAGCCGGAGACGCCCGCCGTCAGCAATATCAGCGCGTGCGCGAGATACGCGTTGCCCACCACCTCCGGCAGGCGGAACACGTACCGCGCCGGCAGATACACGGCGGCCAGCACGGCGCCCATCACTATGATGATAAGGCAAAGCTGCTCGATATCCCCGGAAAACCGCAGCGCAAACAGCACGACAATAGCCGCGTTGTTAAGCGTGGCATAGGCCACCCGCCCCCAGGGCGTAAACGCGGCCGATGTGGAGAGGAAAACCACCGCGGTGTACACCAACCAGTAGGCCAGCAAAAAGCCTGCCTCCACCTCAAACGGCGCCTGGCCCAGCTCCGCGCTTTGCTCCAGCCGCCACACGTCCATCCACGGCAGGCGCCAAAAGAAAAAGGCCGCGTAGGTGCAGACGATGGACGCGTAGGAGAGCCACGTCCACCGGTTGCGCAACATCAGCCCCACGGCCGCCACGGCCAGGATGAAGTTGGCGCTGAGGCTGGCCGCGTTCACGGGGCTCATCGTCAGCGGCAAAAAGCCCAGCAGGACGGCCATCATCGCCAGCCCCTCGCTGGCGCGCCACTGGGCCAGGGCAATAATCACGCCCGCCCACGCCATCAGCAGCAAAACATCCGCCGTCAGGCTGGGGATTACCCGCACTTGCTCCACGTGGTAGCCCGCGTAAAGAGTAAAGTAGACGCCGGCCAGGCCCGCCGCCAGCACCACGCCGCCATAATCCGCAAAGTCTTTGCGCCGCTCGATCCACGCGCCAAACCCGGCCAGGCCCGCGCTGATGGCCAGGAGCGCGGCGAACTTCAGATCCGGCCCGATATACTCAATATAGTTGTAATAGAGGTACGTGCCGAGCGACCCCAGCGCGATGATAAAGAGCAAAGCGCCAATCCGCGGCAGCCAGTACGCCCCAAACTTCTCCTCCCACCCCTGCTCCAGCGCCAGCGCGGGGCGCTGGACCCCGGTAGCTGACGGCCCTTCGGGGGCCGTCGCGGGGGAAGGGGTGACGGGGAGAGAGGCCGAAGCGGGCCGCAAAGGAGGTGGGGCCGCGGCGGCGGGACGGATGCCGGCCGGGGGAAGCGCGGCTGATTCCGCAGTTGCGCTCCGCCCTTGAGAGCCGGGAGCAGGCGCCACCTTCTCCGCGGTGCCAGAAAAGGTGGAGGAAGTCGTAGCGAGAGGACGCGTCGCCGGGTTGGGATGCCCTCCAGGCACCTCGCGCGGCGGCGCCTGCGCCTCCTTGTCCTTGAGCGGAAGCCCCTGCTCCGCGCTAACGGGAATATGCCCGGACAGCTTCCCATGCGCCATATGCGGCGGATGCGCCAAGGGCACCGAAAGCGCCGAGGACGCCGGCACCACCCCGCCGGGCCGCGCGGAATGCATCGCATCCGCCAGATGCACAGGAACCGGCGGCGGCCCTGCGACAGGAGTGACCGCGGGCGTCGGGGATACGGCAGGCGCGGTCCCCACCGGCGGCGCCACGTGCGGACGCGAGCCGCCGGGCTCCGCTGCAGCCACCCGCGCCGCCAACGCCTCCACCCGCGCCGAAAGCGCAGCCATCTGCCCGGCGAGAGCGCGTTGCTCCCTCAGCAGCGTCTGCAACTCCTCGCGATCATCCGCGTTTTGCATACCCGTGCCCAGATCCTAGGCCACAGCGCGATGCGTTGCCACACGAAAAATCACACTCAGAGCGGTTTCAATACGAGTCTAGAAACGGCTGCCTCTGAAGGCGCCACAGGCGCGAAAGCCGAAAGCCCAGGGCGTCCCTGGGTGAGGTTCAAAATCCGTAGCGTTCTGAAGGAACGCAACATCGCCAGGCAGAGGCTGTTGCGTCCCTTCAGAACGCGATTCCTATTGGACTTCCCTTACGACCTGGGCTTTAGGCTTTCGCGCCGATATCAGTGATTCTTCGTAATAAAGAGCGAAGCTTTCAAGAGGCGTTCTTCAGAAAGCACTATGCGAAGGGTTTATGCTACTGGACACTAAGCAAAGCCTCTTCATTTGTCGCTCGAGTTACGTTCCGAGAACGGCGGAAGCCGTTCTCGCGGACTGAGTCTCTCATTCGCTGTGTGCTCGCCAGCTCAATCGCCCACCTACTCCCCCGCCTGCGTGCGGATGGAGTTGATCAGTGCTGTCTTGATCGCTTCGATCTGTACGTCTACGCTGGCTTCCACCATGCCCATGTCGGTCTCCAGGATGCAGCCGCCGGCCTTCAGGCGGCTGTCCTGCTTCACGTCGATGACGTCGATGGCGGGGAACTGACGCATGAAGTCGTCCAGGCGGCTCTGGATCGCATCGAAATCGCCGGGGCTGACGCGCAGGAGCACTTGCTTCTGGTTGCGCACCATTTCCAGCGCGCGTTGCACCACCTTGGTGACGACTTCGCGGTCGTCCATCTCGCCCAGGATTTTGCGCAGGGAGCGGATGACGACATCGACGATGCGCTCCTCCATCGCGGCCATGCTGTTGACGGACGACATGGCGTTTTCCATCAGCTGCGTGGCGATTTGCTCGCGCCCTTCGTCCAGGCCGGCTTCGTAGCCGCGCTTCTTCTCGGTCTCGTAGACCACCTTGGCGTCGGCGCGCAGCTTTTCGCTCTCCGCGTGGGCTTCGGCCAGAAGGGTTTCGGCCGTCAGCAGCGCCGTGTAGTCGGCGGGCTTGATGACGCCGCGCGGGGGGAGTGCGCGAAGGGATTTCTCGGTTATGCGAAGCATGGGGCCCAGTCCGGTGCAAGGTGGCGGGTGACGATGCGGGTGAGGTAAGCGGCGGCCCTGGCCTTCTCGGCAAGGGCCACCGGGGCAAAGTCGGGCGTCTCGCCCACAGGAAACTTCAGGCGCAGCCGTTGCAGAACGATGGGCGATTCCCCGCTGAATGCAAGCTCCAGCATGCGGCGCGCGGTGGCCAGCACCAGGGCGGCGGTGCCGGGCTTTGCGGGCTGCACTCCCTCCACGGGCGGCGGGGCGCCCAGCATGATGGGGGCGGTTTTGAGCGCAAATGTTCGCGTTTCGTCGCCGATGGCGGCCTTCAGCTCGTTCAGCTCATCGCGGGAGATGATGCGGGCAATTTCCTTACTGCACACGCACGCCCCTGCCAGGAGGGCCGCCCGGCGCAGCACCGGTGCGGGCAGCAGGGCCAGGCGGGAGGTGGAGACCTCGAACGACGCCCAAGGGCGATCCGCCAGCTGCAGCTTGCGCAATATCCACACGCTAAGCGCTTTGCGTCCGCGCGGAGTGGCGGCGATAACCCCGGCAACCGCGGGCGCCACGGGCAGCAGCGCGGCAATCTGGCTCGGG
Organism: Verrucomicrobia bacterium LW23; assembly: GCA_003054695.1. Classification (GTDB taxonomy): domain Bacteria; phylum Verrucomicrobiota; class Verrucomicrobiia; order Methylacidiphilales; family UBA1321; genus LW23. Next base: position 297,502 of record QAZA01000039.1, on the reverse strand, counting down.
TCCGCGTAGTCCGTCGGCGCGGCGTGAAAATCGTGCATGCGCGCCAGCAGCGCGTCCTGGCGCGCCATGTAAGTGCGTGCCTGCGCGGGGGTTAGCGTGCCTGGCAGGGGCGCGGCGCCTGTCTTTGCGGTGGGGGCGACGGCGGTGCTCATGGATCAGTTGTCGGCGGGAAAGAGCGCAACGCTCACTTTCTCGTAGGTGAGGCCCTCGATGCTGTTCATCACCATCTTTTTAATCTCCGGAATCTGGTTCTCCACCTGCGAGGAGCGCCGGTACTTGATGAATACAGCCGCCGAGCTGGGGCTGACTTTGTCCGCCAGCGGATTGTTGTCCGGCAGTACCAGGTGCACGCGCGCGGTAATCACGCCGTCGATGTGCGTGAGCGTCTCCGCTATGCCCTGCGAGAGAGCGAACATAAAGCGGATGCGCTCCTCCGTAGGAGAGGAGACGAGGCCGGTTTTGGTGAAGACCTGGCCGATGCCGGTAAACTTGTCGCGCGGAAGCCCCTGCTTGCGAAGCAGTTCCACCGCTTCCGAGAATTTATCGGCATCGACGGTGAGGTTGAAGGTGCCCTCCGTACCGGCCAGTTTGGTGGCGGAGATATTGCTGCGGCTCAGCACCGCAATCATCTCGTTGGCCTCCAGTTCGCTGATGCCGGAGTAGAGCTCCTTGGTGCCGCAGCCAGCCAGGACGACGGCCAGGGCGACAGCCCCGCAGGCGCGCATGATGTTGGCAGCGGCCAACTTGCATCGCGTCAGGGTGTCCGCGTATTGAATTGCGGAAAGTACAATATGGAAAAACGCAGGCAACATATTCCCCACCACACCTTTATTAACAGGTACCCTTAGACGTAGCGGAGTCCCCGAAATTGCGCAATGGAAATCCCGGATCGCCCGATAAATGAAACACGGCAAGAAATTCCGGTCGCCCCGTCTTCTATGCATGACTACCCGATACAAATTAATGTCGCGTCGCCGCACGCCCTGGTTTTTACGAAGTACGGATCGCCGCACCAAGGCCGCCTCCCGCCTTCTTGCGGATACGCAAACGCCTTATATCCAGGAGGTTACCACCTCCGCCCCCGCCGCCGATTCCGCCGCCGCAACGCCGGTTGGCGATGCCGCTTCGGCCCCTGTTTGCGGGCCGGCCGCCCGCGCGGTTTCTACGCAAAAGCTTGCACAAACGGCGCCTGCTGATATGTTCCTGAGTGTCGACGACCCTGAGCTTGCTGCCCTTGAGGCGCAGTTAGCTGCGTCGCAACCTGTTGTCAGTAAACTTTTTAGCCCACGCGTCAAGCGGACGATCCTTCTCCGCACGCGGCCCGACACAGACGTTGCGTAACGCCTTTGCAGCGATAACCCCACCCGTCCCAAGCACACCGGGTTTGTCGTTGGCACCCAAGCAATCTTTTTCATGAATATCCCATCGAGCGCTGTTATTACTGGTAGCGACAGTATGAAAAGCAAAAAGTCCCCCGCGCGCTGGCAAAAGCACGCACCCGCCATCCTGCTGCGCTTTGGTTTTGAGCACAGCCGGCACGTCCTTAAGGACAAGCCCCGCACTCCGGGCAAGTAGCGTTAGTGCGCCCTCGCAAAACGGGCCGTCGTCACCATGTCACTTGTGCCGGGCGGGATGATGTGAAATACTAAGCTTGTCTTGTCTGGCCCGGCCGCTCCGCCCGCCGCGCAACACGCCGCGGCGCGCCGGGACTGCCCAGCGCGCTACCAGCGCATCACCGCCGCCCCATGAGTATGCCCGCCCCTCGCGATCCCGCACAAGGTTCCGGTTCCACGCACACCGCCGCGCCTTCGTCGCCGGCTCTGCGCCGCGCCAACGGCGCCCCGCCCGACGGCCTGGCGCGCCATGCCGTAACGATGGCAGCCGGAGCCGTGGCCCTTGGCATTACCGCCATGGCCTGGATTATCCGCCCCCGGCTGCCCTTTGGTCGCAGCGAGGGCGGGGATGCCGCCGGCGCCAACGGCAAGGGCGTTGACTCTACAGCTACCACGGCCACGGCCGCTCGCAACCGCGGCTTCGGGGCCATTGGCGAGCCCGCCGCGGCAACCAGGTGTCGCAATCTGCCCGACGGCGTGCGCGTGTACCGCGACGTCCCCTACGTACGCGGCGGCACCGATCTGCAGCGGCTGGACCTTTACGTTAACCCGGTGCCCAGGGCGCCCCTTGTTGTGTGGGTGCACGGCGGCGGCTGGCACAGCGGCAGCAAGGAGTGGCTGCCCATTCGCTTTCTCCTCGGCCACGGCTTCTCCGTCGCCAGCCTGGATTACCGGCTCTCGGACACCTGCGTCTTCCCCGCCCCGGTGCAGGATTGCAAGGCGGCCATCCGCTTTCTGCGGGCCAGCGCGGATCAGTTTGGCCTCTACGCCCTGCGCATCGGCATGGCCGGTGACGCGGCGGGCGGCTATCTTGTCTCGCTTATCGGCACCAGCGGCGGCGTGCTGGACTTTGACAAGGGCGACCACCTGGGCTACAGCAGCCGCGTTCAGGCGGTGTGCAGCATTGGGGGGCCGACGAATCTGGGGCTTTTCGGCTACTCCAAGCCGGGCGATCCGTTCACCAAATTTCTCGGCGCGCGCATTCAGGATTGCCCCGGCACCATCGAGGCGGCCAGTCCCCTCACCTACGTTACGCGCGACGACCCGCCGTTCCTGCTCATCCACGGCAGTCAGGATGACCTGGTGCCCGTCGCCCACAGCCAGGCCCTGGCCGCCGCCCTGCGCGAGGCGGGCTGCAACGTTACGCTGGAGGTTATCGAAGGCGCCGGCCACAGCATCCCCGCCGGCCAGCTGGAGGACACGCTCGTGCCGTTCTTCCACAAAACGCTGGCGGAGTAAGGGCCAGGGCCTGCCTGGTCGTGTATCGCAAGGAAGTCGCCCGGCCCGATTGGATGACGAGGCACGAGCTGAAAGCCGTGGCCACCCCGGCGCCAAAGCCCGCCTCGGCCTCGCAGGCCCCCTCGCCCTGAGTCGCCCCGGCGCCGGTTATCGCAATGTTGTCGCATCGTCATCTGGCCGGTTGCCATATTATCGGGACCGTGCTACGCTTCCGTGTTATGTCTGATGCTCCTGTGAAGTTTCCCAAACCCAAGAAGACCCGTAAACCGCCCGTGCGCAATAACGGCAGCGGAGATGGCGGCGATTCGCAGGGGAATGACTCCGGCTCCAACGGCGAGGGCGGCGGCGGCAATATGCGCGGGCTCCTTCTGCTGATGGGCTTTGCCGTATTTGTGGTGTTGATCTACAGCCTCAACACCAACATGAAGGGTAATTCCGAAGACATGTCCTACGCCAAGGTCATGGCCCTGCTGCAAAAGAAGGAACAGATTGTGCCCGACAGCCTCGCGTTTGTCGCCGACTCCAACTCCGGCCGCAGCTGGCTGGAGGGCAAATACAAAAAGCCCAAGGACGGCAAAGGCGGCGGTGAGGTCGAAACCGCGTTCCGCACACCCATCGTCACCGCCTTCGATCGCACGCTGAAGGAAGACCTGGCCAAAATGGGCTACCCCAATGTCGATACCAAGGTCGTCGACACGTTCCTGATCCAGAACATCCTGGTCAGCATCCTGCCCATCCTGCTGCTGCTCGTCGTTGGCTATTTCCTCTTTCGCCAGCAGATCCGCATGGCCGGCAAAAGCGCGTTCAGCTTTGGGCGCAGCAAGGCCCGCATGCTTCCGCGCGACCGCAACAAGATCACCTTTAAGGACGTGGCCGGCATCGACGAGGCCAAGGAGGAGCTGTCGGAAATTGTGGAGTTCCTCAAGGATCCCAAAAAGTTCCAGCGCCTGGGCGGTCGCATCCCCAAGGGCGTGCTGATGATCGGGCCCCCCGGCACCGGCAAAACCCTGCTGGCCAAGGCCATCGCGGGCGAGGCGGACGTGCCGTTCTTCAGCATCTCCGGCTCGGACTTTGTCGAAATGTTTGTCGGCGTCGGCGCCAGCCGCGTGCGCGACATGTTTGAGCAGGGCAAAAAGAACGCCCCGTGCCTTATCTTCATCGACGAAATCGATGCGGTCGGTCGCAGCCGCGGCACCGGCATGGGTGGCGGCCACGACGAACGCGAGCAGACGCTCAACGCCCTGCTCGTGGAGATGGACGGCATCGAGACCGCCGAAGGTGTCATCATCATCGCCGCCACCAACCGCAAGGACGTGCTCGACCCCGCCCTGCTGCGCCCCGGCCGTTTTGACCGCGAAGTGCGCGTGGATCTCCCCGACGTGCGCGGCCGCGAACAAATCCTGAAAGTGCACGCCAAGAGTGTGAAGCTTGCCAAGGAAGTCGACCTCCAGGTCATCGCCCGCGGCACGCCCGGCTACTCCGGCGCGGAGCTGGCCAACGTGATGAACGAGGCCGCCCTTCTCGCCGCCAAGCGTAATAAGGACGACGTAGGCCAGGGCGAACTGGAAGAAGCCCGCGACAAGGTGCGCTGGGGCCGCGAACGCCGCAGCATGGCCATGAGTGAGGAAGAAAAGCGCACCACCGCCGTGCACGAAGCCGGCCACGCCCTCCTCAACGTCTTGCTGGATCACACCGACCCCATCCACAAAGTGTCGATCATCCCCCGCGGCCCCGCCCTGGGCGTGACGATGATGCTGCCGGAGAAGGACAAGCACTCCGCCTGGAAACGCCAGCTTATCGACAACCTGTGCGTGATTATGGGCGGCCGCGTTGCGGAAGAAGTATTCCTTGACGACGTCTCCAGCGGCGCATCCGGCGACATCCGCCAGGCCACCTACTACGCCAAGAAAATGGTGTGCGAGTGGGGCATGAGCGAGAAGCTCGGCATGGTCCTCTACAACGACGACAACAGCGGCAGCTTCTTCGGCCGCGACATCGGCGGCAGCCGCAGCTACAGCGAGAAGACGGCCCAGGAGATTGACGTGGAAGTGCACTCGCTGCTGACCGGCGCTTACGATCGCGCCAAACACCTCATCACCACCCACCGCGAGACGATGGAGCTGCTGACCAACGCGCTGCTGGAGTACGAAACGCTGGACGGCAAGCACGTCATCGAGCTGATCAAAACCGGTAAGATGCAGTTCCCCCCGCCCCGCGGCCTGAGCGCCCCCGTCATGCCCACCCCCAGCGAGCCCCTGCCCGCCAACCCTGTCCCCGACAAAAAGGAAGACAGCGACGGCCTCCTGCCCGGCCTGCAAGGCGCACCCGCGTAAGGAGCGGAGCCAGGCCGGCTTCGTCGGCCATCCCACCCATCCACAACAGCCCAGAGCGAAAACTCTGGGCTGTTATGCTGTTGGGAGGAGAGGGAGGGGACGATACGGTGGAGAGAGTCTGGAGGGAAAGGGGATGGAGGAGCAGAGTGCTTCGACGATATCGATGGAATTCGCCCCGGCCCTGTCCTACCATGCGCCAACCACTCCGGATCACATGAATGGCGGATCATCCCCATCCCCAACAGACAAACCCGGCGGGCCGCCACCCGCAACGCCGCCCCCCGTGGCCGACCGCAAACGGCAGCTCCGGCCCTTTGCCTACAGTAACCTGATTGCGGCCGCTATTGCCGTAGCCCTGCTTTATCCCCTGAGCATCGGCCCCGCGCTGCGGTGGGAGGGAGCACTGGTCTTTTACCACCACAACACTTTCTACGGCATCAGAGACACCCCGAACGCAAAGACCCTGTTTCGCGTCTACCGCCCCATCTTTCTCGCCGCAAAGCAAAGCCCTGCAATAAGTTACGCTCTCCGCGCCTACACCACCCTGTGGGGCGTCCCGGCAGAAGATCTATAAGCCGAGCGTCATAATGATTGCACATGTTCTGAAGCTGGCTGGAGAGTCCGCGTCTACTGCCGCCAGTCCACCACGCGCAGCTGCACGCGCTGGCGCTCTTCATCCCAATCCAGGGAGGCCGCAAGGTTGAAGTTGTCCTGCGGGATGGGGATGCCGTCCATGCCCCAGGCCAGCGCCTCCACCTCCCCGGCCGCGGTGCGCAGGAAGAGTTTGACGTGGTTGCGACCGAAGGGGCGCGGGGGCCGGCGGTGGCGCGCGCCTTCAAACAGAAACACCGGCTCCGGGTTGTCGCGGCCGAAGGGCGCCATGCGTTGAACGTCGCGGTAAAGGCTCTCGCTGATCTCCGAAGCCGGCACCACACCGCTGAGCGCCAGGGTTGGGCACAGCAATTCCGCGCTCAGCCGCTCGCGCGCATGCGCCAGCAGCGCTTCGCGAAAGGCGTCGAGATTCTCCTGGCGGATGGTGAGGCCCGCCGCCATATCGTGCCCGCCAAACAGCACCAGGTGCTCGGCGCAGGCGCTCAGCCCCTGCACAATGCTATAGCCATCAATGCTGCGGCCGCTGCCCTTGCCGGTGCCGGTTTCGTCAAAGCCAATAATGATGGCGGGGCGGTTGTGCTGCTTTTGCACGCGGCTGGCCACGATGCCGATGACCCCCACGTGCCAGCCCGGTTTGCCCAGCACAATCACGTAGTCGCGGTCGGGATCGTACTCCTCCTCCAGCATGCGCTGCGCCTCGTTCAGCGTGGTTTGCTCCAGGCGCTGGCGCTCGCGATTGCTCAGGTCCAGCTCGTGGGCGATTCGCAGCGCCTCGGCGTCGTCGTCCGTCTTCAGCAACTGCAGCGAGCGCGAGGCATCGCCAATGCGGCCGCTGGCGTTAAGGCGCGGGCCGATGCGAAAGCCCACATCCGCCGTCGTGGGCTCCGCCTTGATACCCGCCACCTCGCAAAGCGCGCGCAGCCCCGCCAGGCGGGTGCGCTGGATTTGCCGCAGCCCGCTGCGCACCACCACGCGATTGTCCTCGCGCAGCGGCACAATATCCGCCACCGTGCCCACGGCCACCAGATCCAGAAAGTCCTTAAGATCGACGTTCCGCTGCTCCGGCGGCAGCAGCTTCAGCAGGCCGTGGCACACCTTAAACACGAGGCCGACGCTGGCCAGGTAGGTGTGGCGACCGTCGCGCTGCGGGTTTACCAGCGCGGCGGCGGCCGGCAGCTCGGGCGGCAGCGCGTGGTGATCGATGACCACGGTGGGGACGCCCTGCGCGCTAAGCCAGGCAATCTGGCCCACGCTTGTCGTGCCGCAGTCCACCGCCACAAGCAGCTCGGGCGCCATCTCCGCGTGGCATCGCTCCACGGCCTTCTGGCTCAGGCCGTAGCCTTCCTCCATGCGGTTGGGCAGAAAAGTCGTCGCGTTTCGCGCGCCCAGGCGTTGCAGGAAACGCCACAACATGGCGCAGCTGGTAATGCCGTCCACATCGTAATCGCCAAAAATGACGATGCGCCGACCGTCGTGCGCCGCGCCAAGGATGAGCTCCGCCCCGCGCCGCAGGTCGGTCAGCTCAAACGGATCGAAGATATCGCTGAGGCTGGGCTTAAGAAACGTGCGCGCCTCCTCCACCTTGCTGTAGCCGCGCCGGCACAGCAACCCGGCCACCAAAGGCGTAATCGTCAGCTCCCGCGCCAGACGCAGCACCTGATCCGTACAGGCCGGCGGGGCGTCCCAACGCTTGCGGGGCGTCTCCGCCGCAAGGCGCGGCACCGCCACCTTGCCCGGCGCGGCGGCGCGGCCCCGTGTGGGAACCTGCGCCTGCGCCAGCGAAGGAGGCGCCGCCGCCTTGGGAACCGCCGCCATGCCGCGAAACGGGTCAGGACACTCGTGAGCAAAAAGCACGGGTGTCGACAGCTCCGGCGGCAGGTTGGTTTCGGAAGGAGAAGGCACGGCGAAAAGAAGCGAAGGCCGGGAAGACGGCACGCCCGGAAACGGCAGTTAAGTGTTGCAACACAGGCCCTTGCGCTGGCAAAGCAATGCCGCCGCGAAACCGCATGCAACAGGACGCCGGGTTGAAATCCAGCTTACATTCCGCCGCACAAATGTCACCTTACAAACGCGGCGATACCCGCAATTCTTTCCCGCGGCGGGCGGTTTTCCCAGCGCCCCCTCCGGCGTGCCCCTACCGCTTCCGCTTCTTCCCACCGCCTCCTCCGCGCGGCGGATCTCCGGCCCGGGCCGCGGCGGCTTTCGCGATGGCGGAGCGGGTGCGCGCGGCCTCAATGAGGGGGAGGGTCTCGGCGCGGATGGCATCGGCGTAGCGGGTGACGCGGGACGTGCGCCAGGGGGCGGTCGACTCCGACAGGCGGCGCTCGGCATTCTCCCAAAAGCCCAGCTCCACGTCCACGCGCGCCCGGCACGCGGCGAGGAGGTAAATCTTCTCCTCCGAAAGGTGGCGATCGAGCTTGTCGGCCAAAGCGAAGGAAAGGTTGTCGCCGGCATCCTGCAGGTAGCGTTTGGCCAGGCAAATGGCGCCATGGGTCCCCCGCAGGTCGCGCCGCTGGTTATCAAACTCCAGCGACTCGCGGCTCCAGGCCAGCGCCTCGTCAAGACGCACAGCGCGTGCCGCATCATCGCACAGCACATAGCGCGCCGCGTCGTCGAGAAGGTCGCAACGCTCCACCGTAATGACGTCTCGGCGGCGGGCCAGGCGCAGCAGCAACTCGCACGCGCGCTCGGTCTTGCCCGCCTCGAAAATATCGCCCGCCGCAATGGCCCCGGCTGTAACGGAAAGGTTATCCGCGATAAAGCGCCAAGCCCGCATACAATGGTACCCCGCCATGCGGTAGCGCCCCTCCGCCCGGTGCTCGGCGGCGCGCCCGCAGTGCCACTCCCCACGCACCGCCTCGGGGCCCATCGTCAGGTAGCGAAAGACGTCCGCCCCGGCGAGATTGCCGTAGCGCTTTTGCAAAAAGGGCAAGGGTAATACCTCCATAACGGCGTCAAAAAGGATCATTAGTGCGGAGACTTGTATCCACGTTGGCGAAGCGTGCGCCGGGCTGAAAAACAACTCCGCAACGCCCTTTTTATGGATGCCCTGTTGCACAACAGTCATCATACAAAGCCCGGCGGCAAGCTTCAGCATAACCCCGCTGAATACAGCAAACAAATGCCGCGCCTGATAACATCGCAGCGATGTCGCCGTCACCCCAACAGGTTGCCTGAAAAAGGGATTATAGTGAACAAGTACAAGTACACCCAGCCACGGCCCGGCCTTTGCATAAACGGCACCCACTCCTAGATCCACATTGGCCACACGAAGTCCGGCCAATCGCGCCCCCGCTGCGGAGCCCGCCACATAAAACAGGTTGGCAAACGGTACCCAAAGCACCCACAACACGCAGCAACCCGCTACGAGCGAAAGATCCACGCCCAGATCCAGCCAGGGCCCGAAGGCCACGCCAGAGGCGGGAAGCAACGCGGTTGTAGGCGAAAGATGCATCACATTAAACATCAGGTGCTTGCATTTTTTGCGGCGCATCCAACAGCCGGCCGGCGCCCCTGCCTCGGTGGTGCGAGGGCGGATCGACTGGGCAGGCTGGAGAGCTGCCTCGCGCTGCAGTCGCCGTCACGGGCCGGATGGCGCAGTGGCGGGGGTGGCGGCCATTTGCTCCTCCGCCCCACGGCGCACCAAGAGAATGCGATCCGTCTCCAGCGTGCCCAGCGCCTCTCGCAGACGCTTCTCCCCAGGCATGCCGTCCAGCAGTTTGCGCGCGTAAGCGGCATCCCCCTGCCTGGCGGAAAGCTTTGCAAGCCAGGCGGTTGCGCTCCACTTTTCGAGATCCGACGTGGTGTAAGCCAGGCAATCGTTCAGCTGGCGCCGCGCCTCGTCGGGGTCGCGATCCATCGCCACCAGCAACGCGCCGCGAGCGCCCAGCACGGCGGAGTTGCTCAGGTCGTACTGCCGCGCCATGTCGGCCAGCTCCAGCGCATAGTCCCATTGCCACGGCGCCGGCGGCGTCCGGCTGTAGAGCACATCGTGAATACCTTCCACCATCATCTGCGCATGTAAATCGATGCGCTTGAAAGTAAGCTCGCGCCACAGATAGATCGCATCATAGGGTTTACCCATAGCGGCCATGTAGCGAGCCGTGCTTGTACATAAATCGATCGACTCATGGCTTACATAGAAGTCCGCCAGGCGCATGTGATAATAGAGCTCTATTTTAGGACGCTTGCGCTTGAGCTGCCGGCGCCTCATGACGAGCTGAAGCAAATACATTTCGACATCGCCAGGCTCGGGATCTATCAATTCATATTCGTTCCCACCGATCTTGTCGTAAAGGACCTTCTTCATACTGCCGACCAGCTGCATGTAATAGAACATGGCGAAAACAAAGACGCCAATGGCAAAGCCGATCGGCTGCACCTCCCGCATCACGCGAGCGATCTCGCGCGTGGGCCAGGGCAGGCCGGAAAGCGCCGCCGCGGAAGTATTGAGCACAACGGCGCCGATCATCCACACCAGGGTAAAGAGAAAGCCCGCCACCGCCAACCCGATCAGCCCCGAAAGCACGCACAGCCAGATGGCGACGCGGCGCGAGTTGGCCTGCGGCCCCTCCACGCACGGCTTGCCGCCCAGGTAATACGCTACGTTGCGGAACGCCGTGGCCCGCCGCGGCTTCACCATCGCCACAATCTGCCGCCCGCGCAAGTACATGCGCAGCACAGACATACCAAATATCCGAGGGATAAGCAGCGACCCAAGTGCGTAGCCCGCCCAAAGCACGCTGGCATACAGCGCCGTGACGTAGAGGATGAATAGCGTCTGGACCATGGGAGGGAAGGCGTGCGCGCGAAGAAGGCCACCATACCCGCCTCGGCCGCCGCCGAAAAGCGAATACGGCGCGCCATGCGCACAAAATCAAGCGACAACGCCACACCTACGCTACACACCCCATATCCATCAGCACACACCGTTCCCGCACGGCTCGTCCCCCGCGCCGGGCGGGCCGGCGGCGGGGCCGCGCAGCAGGCGAATATGCGCGATCTCCGGCGGGCAGTTGATGCGGATCGGGACCGATTGCCCGATGCCGCAGCTAACGTACATGCGGCTGTCGCCCCGCGTGTACCAGCCGCGGCTGAAACGGAACTTGAACGACGCCCACCCGATCACCGGCTCCGGCGCGCGCGTGAGCGAGACCTGCCCGCCATGTGTGTGCCCCGCCAGCGTAAGCGCCACATCATTTTGTTGCATCCAAGGGAAGGCGGAGGGGTTATGCGCCAGGCCAATAATGAACAGGCAATCACTTGGCCAGCGTCGGCGCATGGCCCTAAAATGGGCCTCATGCGAGCGCACCGTGCCCATCGCCTCGCCCACAATGCCCAGCGCCTGGCCGTCGCGCCGCAGCACCATGCCGCTGTTGACGAGCAGGCGCGGCCCCAGCCAGCTGCGCAACCCGGCGCGCACCGTGCGAATCTCCTCGTAGGCGTCGTGGTTGCCCAGGCAGCCAAACACGCCCAGCGGAGCGCGCATGGTGCGCAGTGCGGGCAGCGCGGCGGCCAGCCACGTGGTGTCGAAGTCCACAAAATCGCCCGTGATGGCAATGATGTCGCTGTTGAGCCGCTCGCACGCCTCCAGCACCGGCGGCAGGTGCAGCTCCGGCCGGAAACAGGGGCCCAGGTGCAGGTCCGAGAGGTGGGTGATCGTCACGCCATCCCACGCCGGCGGCAGGTGCGGGTAGGTGACCTGATAGCGGTGCACGACGAAGCGCCCCGCGTACCCACGCGCAAAACGCTCCGCGCTGCCAAAAATGCGGAAAGGCAACAGCCGCACAGCGTTACGCAAGCGCAGGTACTGGCTGTACAGGGGCTTCCAGCGATCAGTCCTCATGCGGGGCGTCGTCCTGCGCGGGCTTGTCGTTATCGGCGATATCAGAAGCCGCAACACTTTCTCCATCAGCATCTTGCGAGGCTTGCACATCCCCGCGACGCGGCCGGCGCGTGCGGCCGTACTTGGCAGGGGCGGCGGCGGCAACCCCGGCGGCAAAGTGCGCGGCGGAGCCCCGCCAGAGCATCGTGGCGTCCGTCGCCGCCCGGGCCCCGGCTTCCAGCGCCTCGCGCAGCTCGTCCCCATAGTAAGCGCGCGCCATGTACAGGCCGTGCGGCGGTGCCGTGTTGGGCGCGGCGGTGCGGCGGGCGGCGCGCAGCACGTCCCGGAAACCATCCGGCGAGAGACGGCCGTGGCCGACCTTGATGAGCGCTCCGACGATATTGCGCACCATGCGATAGAGGAAGCCGTCGGCGGTAACGCGCAGCACAATCTCGCGCCCAACTCCTTGCGGCTGTGCCACTTCGGACACAACATCCAGCTCCACACAGTGCATCGTGCGGACCATCGTCGTGCGCTCGTAGCCGGGGTTGCTGGCAAACGACGAAAAGTCTTGCATACCAAGGAGATGCGCGGCGGCGGCGCGCATCGCCGGCACATCCAGCGGGCGCGGCACAAAAAAGCTGAGGTGGCGGCGGAAGGGATCGGCTACCGGGGCGTTGAGGATGTGGTAGTGGTACGTTTTGCCTACGGAATCGAACCGCGCATGAAACTCGCTATCAAGCACTTGCGCATCCAATACGCGAATAGTCTCCGGCATGTTGTTGTTAAACGCGCGTACCAGCACCTCCCCCGTATGGCGCCGGGGCGCCAGGAAGGAGGCGACCTGCGCGAGTGCATGCACGCCCGCATCCGTACGACCAGAGCCCTGGACGGAAGTCGCTAAGCCATAGATCTTTGCAACGGCATCCTCCAGATGGCCCTGAACCGTTTCCTTGCCCGGCTGAATCTGCCATCCCGCGTAGTCCGTGCCCAGATAGCTGACGGTAAGCTTGTGCGCCGCAAGGGGTTGTGGAGAAGGGGGAGTATTGGCAGCGGCGTCGTCAAGCGGGGCTTCCTCGTCCGTGTCGGCGGGCTCCGTAAAGCTGGAGGTTCCGTCCTCCCGGCCGCGCGGGGCGCTGGGGGGCGGAAAGGGGAAGGCCGGATCAAGTTCGTGGGAACGCTCGCTCATATCAGCGCCACCTCGCGCGCCGCCTCGGCGGCTTCGGGCATCTGGTTGAGCAGGGTGTAACCCCCTATCCTGTAATGCTTTGCAATGGCGGCGGTGATAAACCTTTTGCCCCGCTCCACGGCCGCTTCCAGGCTCATGCCCTGGCCCAGGCCGGCGGCGATGCTGGCGCTGAACGTGCAGCCGGTGCCGTGCGGGTCGACGTTGGGGATAAAGTCGTGCGTAAGCTCCAGCGGCGCATCGGGTTGCGAGGGAACGCACAGCAAATCCACCGCGCGCGGGCCGCGAAGATGCCCGCCCTTTACAAGAAACGCAACACCATGGCGCTTAACGAGTTCCATTGCCGCGGCACGCAGCTCGGCGAGCGTGGTGATGGGGCGGCCGACGAGCAGCGCGGCTTCGTCGCGGTTTGGGGTGACGAGTGCGGCGAGCGGGATGAGGCGATCGCGAATTGCCGCAACCGCATCATCCTTAAGGAGTTGCGCACCGCTGCTGGCCACCATGACGGGGTCGACAACCAGGGGGACGTCGCGCAGCCCGCCTCGGTCGCCAACCTTCTCCGCCACAACAACTTCCACAATTTCGCGAGTAAACAGCATGCCGGTTTTGGCGGCGGCGATGGGAAAAGCTTCGGCCACCAGGCGGATTTGCTCCCCCACGTGGTCCGCCGGCAGGGGCACGATGGAGGCGACGCGGCCGGGGTGCTCCGCCACGGTGCAGGTGATGGCGCTGGTGCCGTAGACGCCGAGGGATGTAAAGGTTTTCAGGTCCGCCTGCGCGCCGGCCCCGCCGCTGCTGTCCGATCCGGCCACCGTCAATACGACCGGAATGAAAGAGTTGTTTTCCATTGCTGTTATATCACTTTCACAGTAAGGTTACGCAATCGTGGCTGCTCACTTGGAGGAAATTTCCGGATTGCGCGCTGCCGTGGACCGAGTGGATTTCAACCCAAACATTCCGGCCACGGACGAGCGACCTTATGCCTTTGAGTATCATATCACCATACACAATGACAGCGAGTTTGCTGTCACCATCAAAGGTCGCAAGTGGGTGGTAACATCGCTCTCCACGGGCCACCGCATGGTGTACGAGGCCGAGGGCGTGCTGAGCAAATTTCCGCATCTGCTTCCAGGCCAGAAGTTTCCGTACAAAAGCTACCATATTGTGGATAGCGACAGCCTGGCGGAAGGCAGCTACCTGGGCCTGATGGAAAACGGCCAGCGCGTGCTGATCCGCATCCCGGCCTTCAAGATGGAAGTACCTGCGGGGTAGTGATTTACGCCAGCGATAGGGCTTCCGGCCTCTGAACCAGGCGAGCGCGTCATCTGTAATACGCCGAGCGCATTGCGGAATCGTGGTCAGGGATGTGTTTTCAGGCGGGAGAATATAGTTGAATGGTTGGTCTGGTACCTTCTTTTTCTTGTAGCTAAGTGAATAGATAGAAAGTGCACTGCCCTTGCCAGTGTTTGCATATAATCACGTGTTGTATCACTGATTATCCACAAACAGTGCCAGGGGAAAGCATGCCGGGCATTTATCGTAGTCGAGTGCGCAAGCGTTGTTTCAGGAGTTGTCCTTAGCGAAACGTGCTCGCGAACTGTTAAGTACTCATGATCAGGAATTTAGGGTGATTCCATGCCTGGTGTGAAAGCGCCTTTGTGGAGGCGGGGGTGTTTCATGATACCATACTGATTTAAACCTTGCAGGTTGTACATCAACAGCTGGTGGGGAATTCTTTGACTTTTTCGCAAGTACATTCTATAAATTCGTATCCAAGCTATGCTCTCACGCATTACCTCCACTGTTCGTATTCTGCTTCTCACCTCAGCTCTGGCCCTGGGCGTTGCCCTTTCGCCTGCGCTTGCAGACAAAACTCATGAGTTCCCGAAGGAAAAGGCGATCTTCACCATCAGCTACCCGGATTCCTGGACCGAAGTTTACAAGGACGAAGAGTACGTTGAGTATGGCGTCAAGGACGAAATCTCCATTGGTGCCTGGATCCTGAAGGACTACAAGGATATCAAGGAAGCCGCCAACGCCGCCGGCGAAGAAATCGCCGCCTACGTCAAGGAGTTCAAGGTATCCGAAAAGGACGCCGAGATCATCAAGGTTAACGGCATGGACATGATTCTGGTGGAAGGCTCCGGCATCGATAAGGAGTCCAAGAAGCCCCTGCAGGTGCAGGTTGCTTTCTTCTCCCCGGACGGCAAGACGATTTGCGCGCTGCTGTACTACGGCGTCAAGGGTGTCGCCGAAAAGTACTCGGACGACGTCGTCAAGATTGTCCGTTCCGTCAAGGCCAAGTAAGTTTTGCCCCGGGCGGGGCCTGGCTTAAACCTGCGCTTTTGCCCGGGACACAGCTTTTCTTTCATCCACTCAAAACGCGGCGGTTCGGCGGGTGCCCCCCGGGGCATCAGCGCCGGGCCGACCGCGCTTTGGTGTTTTCCCCTTAAAGCGGCATTGATTGTGAGCGCCCATCGATTAAACTGCTGGCCACATGAAGGTTAAAATCTGCGGCATTACCCGGCCGGAGGATGCCGCCGTAGCGGTGGAATCCGGCGCCGACGCGGTGGGGTTCATCCTCTACCCGCGCAGCCCGCGCTACGTGGACCCGCAACGCGCCTGGGCCATTGCGCGCGAGCTGCCGCCGTTTGTGACACGCGTGGCGGTATGCGTCAATCTTTCCATTTGCGATATCATTCGCATTGAACGGGTTGCGCCGTTTGACGCCTGGCAGCTGCACGGCGACGAAGAGCCCGATGTGGCCCAGGCCCTCCTGCCGCGCCGCATCATCAAAGTCTTCCGCCTGGGCGAGGGCGACGCGCCTGATGTGGCCGAGTGGCAGGGCAACAGCAGCGCCTTCCTGCTCGACACGCCCGGCCCCGGCTACGGCGGCACCGGCCGCACGTTTGACTGGCAAAGCGCCGCCGATTTCCGCGCCACTTCCCCCCGCCCCGTCATCCTCTCCGGCGGCCTCGGCCCCCACAACGCGGCGGAGGCCATCCGCACCGTGCAGCCCTACGCCGTGGATGTGAGCAGCGGCGTGGAGGAAGTGCCAGGGCGCAAGGACCACGCGAAGGTGCGTGACTTTGTGGCGGCGTGCAAGGGTGCGCTTGAGAAAGCGCGGTCGGGACTGTAAGCTGTTAAGCCACATAGCGACAACGAGTTACGATTACAACAACGACAGTTGCGAGATTGGCAAGTTTGTGGAAGACGGCGCGACGTAAGGGCGGAGTGGCGGACGGGTTGCACGCGCACGGTTCGTGATCTTCTCCACGCGATTAAAGCGCCACATTAGTGCCTCGCATGCAACTGCTTGCGCTTATTGTCGGCGCCTCGCTCCGCGGTTTCGCTTCGCTTTTTCTACTCCTTTGCCTTATTCTATCTCCATGAGTCCCGTAGCCACTGCCCCCGCGCCGGTCGTCGCAGCCTCCGCCGCGCCTTCGTCTCCCTTTGTTTCGCCGCACATTCCCGATGCCACCGGACATTTCGGCAAGTATGGCGGCATGTTTGTGCCGGAGACATTAATGGCTCCGCTGCAGGAGCTTACGGCGGAGTACGACCGCGCTCGGCAGGACCCGGCTTTTCGTGCAGAGCTTAAGGATCTGCTGGAGCAGTACGCCGGCCGGGCCACGCCGCTTTACTTTGCAAAGCGCCTTACGGACCACCTGGGCGGCGCCAAAATTTATCTCAAGCGCGAGGATCTGCTGCACACCGGCGCCCATAAAATCAACAACGCGCTGGGGCAGGTGCTCCTCGCCGTCCGCATGGGCAAGCCGCGGGTGATTGCCGAGACGGGCGCCGGCCAGCACGGCGTGGCCACGGCCACCGTGGCGGCGCGTTTTGGCCTCAAATGCGTCGTCTACATGGGCGCCGTGGATATGGAGCGCCAGGCGCTGAACGTGACGCGCATGCGCCTGCTGGGCGCCGAGGTCGTCGCGGTGACGGCCGGCCAGCAGACGCTGAAAGAAGCCGTGAACGAGGCAATGCGCGACTGGGTGACGAACGTGCGCACGACCCACTACATCCTCGGCTCCGCGCTCGGCTCGCATCCTTACCCCATGATGGTGAGGGACTTCCACCGCTGCATCGGCGAGGAAGCGCGCCGGCAGATTCTGGAGCAGGAAGGGCGCCTGCCCGACGCTCTGATTGCCTGCGTAGGCGGCGGCAGCAACGCCATCGGCCTGTTCCACGCGTTTCTGGCGGACGAAAAGGTGCGCTGCATTGGCGTCGAGGCCGGCGGCGACGGCATCCTGCCCGGGCGCCACGCGGCGCGTTTTCAGGGCGGCGTACTGGGCGTGCTGCAAGGCGCCCGCACCTACCTGCTGCAGGACGAAAACGGCAACATCCAGCTCACCCACTCCGTCTCGGCCGGGCTGGACTACGCGGCGGTGGGCCCGGAGCACTCCTACCTGCGCGAGCTGCGCCGCGCCGAGTACGAGTACGCGACCGACACCGAAGCGCTCAACGCGTTCCAGACGCTCGCGCGCCTGGAGGGGATCATCCCCGCGCTGGAGAGCTCGCATGCCGTCGCGCACGCCATCAAAATCGCACCCACCATGCCGAAGGACGCCGTGCTCGTCGTAAACCTCTCGGGCAGAGGCGATAAGGACGTGGACCAGGTGAAGCGCATGCTGGGGATGTAGGATGTTGAGCCATTTAATCACGGTTAAATCCTGTCGTATTTAGGACCAGGATTAGAGACTAAAGCTGGCGAACTGGCCTTCTCGGACAAGTCTTCTTTCCCCCGTTGCGTACGTTGCGATTCTGATTCTGCCCGTTGCGACCGTTGCGTGAAATTCCGCTCCACGGATTGCAGCACTTTATAGTTGGGCGAACTCCTTAACGGACTTTCACGCAACGGTCGCAACGTGCGGAAGCAGATACGCAACGTACGCAACGGGGGAAAACTGAGTACGCCCTGAGCAGGCCTTGCTCTAACTCCCGTATCTGCTTTGCAATCCGACATTTCTGCAAGCACATGTATCCAAGCTGCTCTGGCCCACGTGCCCGGGCTGGCGTAGAACGCAAATTCCGTGCCATGCGGGCTTGAATTTGCGGGCATTCCGGCCCATGGTTGTGGCGTATCTCCTCCTGGCACCTGGAAGTCTCCGACGGACATCGCCCGACTGGCAGCGCCCTCCCCGGCGCGCGCGGGCGCAGCGTCCCCGGATTTCCCGCCTCCCCCCTTGGCCGGCCGGGCAGAGATCGCCTCCCGCCCATCATGAGCTCGCCCCCTCCACGGCTGCCGCCCGGCAGCAATGAAGCGGAGCCCGGCGCCGGCCAGACAGGCCCGCCGGACGACGAACTGGTGTCGCGTACCCAGGCCGGGGATCCGTCGGCGTTCGACGAGCTGGTGGTGCGTCACCAGCGCCGCGTCTACAAGGTCATTTTCAACATGACTCATAACCATGAGGATACCAACGACTTACTCATGGAGACCTTTACGCGCGCGTACCAGGGCATCCACAGTTACAAGGAGCAGGCGGCGTTCTACACGTGGCTCTACCGCATTGCCGTCAACCGCACGCTCAACTTTTTGCAGAAGCGAAAGCACGACTTTCACAACGTCTCCATGGACGACGAGGAAACGAATCTCCATGAGCGCCATGAGTTTATCGATCCCAGCCAGAAATCGGTAACGGAGCAGGAGCGACTGAAGCTGCTGCAAAAAAAATTGAACGAAAGCCTGATGAAGCTGTCAGAAGAACATAGGGCAGTAGTAACGCTCTTCGATATCGAGAACTTCAGCCACGCCGAGATTGCCAGGATCGTCGGGGTGTCCGAGGGGACGGTTCGATCGCGGTTGCACTACGCCCACAAACAGCTTCAAAAGCTGCTGAAAAACTTCCTTTAACCACAGCGCATGGCACGGCAACGTGCTGAACGTGTCGGCGACAGGAAGGCGTTGCGGCAAGCGTGGCCAACACCAGCAATGATGGCAACGATTGCGCGCAAATGCTTGACTGCCGCTGATTTACCTCTAGAAGAGTTCAGCATTACGCTGGCTTACATTTACAACTATGGCTGAAGAAAACTTCGACAAACTGCGTCAACTCCTTTCCCAGAAGGCGGATAACATGCCCCATGATGCCTATTTTGACGGCATTCTGGGCGAGCTTCATCGTCGCCAGCGCGCCGCGATGATTCCCGCCGCCCCCAACCGCTGGCGCCAGGCGTGGAACTCCCTTGTCGAAACCTTCAACTTCGATTTCGCGCTCAACCTCTCCCCCGGCTACCGCTACGCCACCGCCGCCGTCGCCGCGTGCGCACTCGGCCTCGGTGCATGGGGCGTCTCCCTGCCGGTGCAAACGGGCAGCCAGGGCACCCTCGCCTCCACCGCCCCGCTGCCTCCAGCCACCGCGTACATCACCTCCGCCGCCCCCGTGGATGACAACTTCGACGTCCTCCCCACCACGGAAGTAACCGCCGCCAGCCCCCAGCAGCCCCACTACATGCTCACCGCCGCCACGCCGACGGACACGTACGTGGCGTTCTAAAGGCTTCGCTCCCTGTACGGCGGCAGGCCTGCGAGCCGTGCCCACTTTGCCCACTCCTCAAAAGGTAACGTACCGCAAAGCAGTGCCCTCCCGCTCCAGGGAGGCACTGCTTTTTGCTTTTGCACGTTTTTATTACCGCCCCTCCGGTCTCTCCAGGATCTCTCCATCCCCCTCCGTGCAATCCGTGTGATCCGTGTTTAGCTTTCGGTTCAAAGGGGAGTTATTAACAACGCAAAACACGGATTACACGCAGGGGAAAAGGGAGTGTTCTCCACGTTAGTCGAATGTCGACAAGCTCTAGGTTTGGCCCTCGCCCCGCACGCCGAGCACAGCGTTGAGCAAATCGCCGGCGTAGGCATCCGCCCCGATCCAGGGCTCGTGCGACAGCAGAGCAAGCGCCGGCGGCACAACGTGGGGAAGGCTGCACGTCTGATCAAGCAGCAGCCGAAAATCCGCCGCAGTAAACTGCGCCACAGGCACTTGCGTTAGAGGTAGTGAATGCGAAGCATCAGGCCGCTTACCAACACACCGGTCGGCGGGCGGAAATCGATGCCTTCCAGCTGGCAAAGCGTCAAAGGCGGGCCCGATGGTTTCGTATGTTGTGGCATTGCAATGGGCGAGCAAGTGCGGTTGACGGCCGGGCGACAGACATAGAGTTCGCCACCGCCCCAGCCCATGGGGCGGGGCATTCCCTGCTGGATTTCCGCCCGCCTATCTGTCATTCTACACGCATGTCACAGCGCAACACAAGGTCGGCGCAGGACGACACCGCCACTGCGACCACCGTGGACGGCGATACGCAGGCGCAATCCATTATTGCGCCGGACCCCTGGGAACGCGCGAAGGGAGGTGGCATTGCCTTGGCGGGCTGGCTGGGGCTGGGGCTGCTGTGCAGCCTCGGGTTACTCGCGGTGGATGCAGAGGAGTTGCTGCGCGCCTGGCCCAACCTGCAGCTTGAGGATCGGAACCTTGTGATCCTTACCTACCATTTAGGTGGCGGTGTCGGTGGCTTCGGCGCGCTGATGACAACGGGCGCGCTCATCCTCTGGCGCGAGGGGGCGCGACGA
This sequence comes from Verrucomicrobia bacterium LW23, assembly GCA_003054695.1. Taxonomy (GTDB): domain Bacteria; phylum Verrucomicrobiota; class Verrucomicrobiia; order Methylacidiphilales; family UBA1321; genus LW23. The sequence goes on along the minus strand of QAZA01000039.1, from coordinate 277,128 downwards.
CCGGCCGCGGCGGGCTTCCGCCACTGGTGGCGCCGCCCGGCCAACGTGTGGACAGCCCCTGCCGTGCCCGGCCAGGGCGACGCCTTGACGATTCGCCTGGCGCCGCTGCCCGTCGCCGCGCATACAGCGGCGGCGTTGCTCACCCTCGCGCCGGCCGGGCTCTTCCTGCTTGTTCCGAGCGTTGCGGCTTTTCGCTGGTACGAGCTCGATATCATTACGGTGGGTCTGCTGTGTATGGCATGGCTCTTTGCCTTTGTGCAACTGGCCAAGGCGTGGAGCATTGCGCGCGGGGATCGGGACATCACGCTCGACTTTGCCCGCGGCACCCTGACTCTGCCGTCCATTACGCGGGAGCTGCCCTTCGTTGGCGACAAACGCCGCGTTCCCCAAGTCTTTGCGCTGCAGGATGTTCGCAGTTTTGCCCCGGTACAGCCCGGCGATGATACCACCTGGCCGGGCGATCCTCGGATGCAATCCTTGCTGTGCGTTTGCCTGACAGGCCGCCCCGGCGACAGGCCGGGCATTCGCCAGGAGCTTCTGCCTCTGCTGCGGAGTAACAGCTACATCTTCGACAATTGCGGCCTCGACTCCACCCGCCTTCGCCACCTGGCGGACTGGCTCAACACTCTGCTGGCCGAGCGCCGCGCCTCCCCGGACGGCATCCGCGCGTTGGATCCCGCTGAACGCCAGCGCCTTGCGGATGCTGAAGAGAGGGAGAACAGCGTGCTGGCCATCGACCTGAAACTCACGCCCCTGTACCAGGAATTTGAGCGCGAGTACGAAGAAATCGAACGTCTGCGCGCCGCCGAAAGCTTCCACAACGGCGGCGATATCGGCTGGGACGCCGCGCACGGCCTCTGGATCCGCCACTACCGCACGGCCTGGCGCCAGCGCCGCCGCCTGGAGCTCCGCTCCCGCGATTCCTCCCTGGCCGGATGGCTGGGCGTGTGGAGGATGTATTAGGTAGCGTCGTCACGAGCAATCATACTCCCCCTGTCCCGGTCAATTACCACAAAGGCACGGAGACACAAAGGTCGGGAGGGGAACAGAAATCATTCCCAAACGCGCTGAATACATCCTTACTTTAACCGCTCCAGACCGTTGAGAGATGTATTCTGCTTCTGGTAATCTCTCCCTCGCGTCCCGTGCGTTCTTTGCGCCCTTTGCCAAGGGGGGAATGAAGCTGAAGTGGCCGGTTTTGGTGACAAAACGATACACTTGAATCGTACTATGCGTATGCCTTCCGATGTTCGAGATAACACCTTCGCGTCCGGCAATAGCAGCGGCGGCTCCAGCCATGGCATCTCGCGGCGCACGTTACTGGCGGGCGCGGCTGCGGGGGCGGCGGGGTTTTTGCTGAGCGAGGCGGCGCCCTCTGCTGTGGCGGCCGGGTTGGCGACGGCGGCGCGGGCGGCCTCGCGAGGGCGCGTCGTCGTCATCGGCGCCGGGTTTGCGGGGCTGGCGGCGGCGTTTGAACTGCGGCAGTCCGGATTCGACGTGACCGTGCTGGAGGCGCGCGAGCGCATCGGCGGCCGGGTGCTCACGTTTCGAGACTTTATCCCCGGCCTGGTGGTGGAGGGCGGCGGCGAGCTTATCGGCGGAAACCAGCCCGCCTGGGGCGCTTACGCCAGGCGCTTTGGCCTCACCCTGCGGCGCGTGGTGGAGGAGAAAGAGGCCAATGCCCCCATCCGCATCGCAGGACGCCGCCTGCCCCCCTCCAAAGAAGACCGGCTGTGGCGTACGATGGACGACCTCTACAGCAGCCTTAACGACGACGCCCGGCCCATCGACGCGCTCCGCCCCTGGCTCTCCCCGCGCGCGGCGGAGCTGGACCGCCGCACCGTGGCCGACTGGGTGCGCAGCCTGGACGCGGACGACTACACCCGCCGTGCCATGTGGGCCGGCATTGATGTGGAGTACGGCGTCGGCCCGCACAACATGAGCTACCTGGGCCTGCTGGCGCAGATAAAAGGCGGCGGCATGGAGAACTACTGGACCGACTCCGAAAGCCTGCGCTGCGAAGGCGGCAACGATCAACTGGCCGAGGCCTTTGCACGCGCCCTTGGCCCGGAGCGCATCCGCCTGGGCGAAGCGGTTACTCATGTGGATACTCACCCCAACGGCGTCGCCGTGCGGACGGCGCCGGCCGCCGCAACCCAGAAAGGCCTCGGCACAACCTCCCCCAAGCCCGCCCCCGCCAGGCTGTACGAGGCCGACTTTGCCGTGCTGACGCTGCCGCCCACTGTATGGAAGCACGTGCAGTTTACGCCCGCCCTGCCCGAGCGCGTGGCCCGCCTGCAAATGGGCGTGAGCGCCAAGTACCTGAAAGCCGTGTCCGGGCGAACCTGGCGCGAGCGCGGCGATGGCCCGGAAAGCCTTGCGGACTCCGGCGTCGGCCTGACCTGGGAGGCCACCGACAGCCAGGATATCGGCGACGGCCCCGCGTGCATGGTCGGCTTCCCCACCCCCGCGGCAGCGCGGGACGGCGCGGAGCTAAGTGAGGAGGAGCGGCAATGGTTTCTCAGCGGCGCCATGGCTGCTGTGTACGACCGCGAGTTCATCGGTAACACCTTGCCCGCCAAATACATATCGTGGCCGTCGGAACCCCGGACACTCGGCGGCTACAGCTTCCCCGCCCCGGGCCAGATTATGCGTGTGGGCGATGCCCTGGAACTGGGCGCCGGGCGCCTTCAGTTTGCCGGCGAGCACACCAGCTATCCCTTCAGCGGGATGATGGAAGGCGCCCTGGAGAGCGGCGCCGCCGTGGCGGAGCGCATCATCCGCGCCGCCGGATAGGCTGCAAGGTCAGCAAGACCAACCACCTTTACGTCCCCCCTCCCCCCTTGTGACTTCGTGCCTTTGTGGTTAATATCCCCTCTGCGCGAATAGATCCTCAAGCTTCCCCTCCAAGGCACCTTTGCAGACGGCATTGCCTTGTGTTATGTGTTGGTACAGGGCGTCAACGGATCCCGACCTCCCGCCCTTCCCTCCCCTACCGTAGCCGCGCCACCGCCCCCTTCCCTGCCCCTCATGACGACCGCCAACAAAATCACCATTGGCCGGCTGCTGATGATCCCGCTCTTTATCGCGGCGATGCTGTACTACGAGGCCAGCCGGCGCGCGGGCGTTCCAGAGGAATTCTGGCGCTACACAGCCTTTGCCATCTTTACGCTCGCCTCGCTTTCCGACGCGGTGGACGGCTACCTGGCGCGCCACTGCGGGCAGGCCACCCGGCTGGGTGCCATCCTCGATCCCCTGGCGGACAAGCTGCTCCTCTTCTCCGCGCTGATGGTGCTGGCCATCGCGCGCATTGGCAGCGACTACCCGTTCCCGCTCTGGTTCCCCATCATTCTCATCACGCGCGATGCCCTGCTTATCCTCGGCTTCAGCGTGTTTCACATGCTCAACGTCAAGGTGGATGTAAAGCCGCACTGGACAGGCAAGCTCTCCACACTCTTCACCTTCACCGCCGTGTGCTCCGGCCTGTTGCAACTGCCCACCACCTTTGCCCTGTGCGCCGCCGGCGCCGCCCTGGCTGTTGCCGCCACCATCGTGTACGTCCAAACCGCCGTGCAGGTGCTTGGCGAATCCGACGCCGTGCGCCCCACGGAGGCGACCTCCGCCCCCGGCACCAAAAAGGGGGAGTAGCGGAGCTGTTGTCGCGCAGCTGCGCCCGCGTCGCGTGTGGCAACGGGTCTGAGCGGTTGCGCGGAACGCTCGCCCCGCCATGAGGGCGGCCCGCTCGCACAAAAAAACAACCCCGGCGCCGGCCGCACTCCCATGTTATGCAAGGGGGTTGCGGCCCGCAACGGGGTTGATGGACGGGGAGGCGCAGTCAGCGGCGGCGAAGGTGGTGCTGTCGCGCGTACAGCGCCTGCGGATGGTTTCCGATCCCAGAGATCGCTCCTTCGACGGCGGGAACAATGCGCCGCGCCGGGAGCAGGCAGGCCGCGCGCACGCAGGTAAGCGGCACAGCGGCGATAGGCTTAACGCCTTGTCTACGAAGCAGTTAGCTCTACGTCAGCCGCATGGGTTTGCGGCGCGGAGCTCAATCAGGCGCACCCCCGGTCGCATCCGTCGGGATTCGGGATGCGTGGTGTGCAGCAGCCCGGCCAGGCTTCCTGGGAGGCAGGAAAGGGTCCGGGGATCCCGCAGTTCATGGGCGGGACTTCATTCGTGCAAAACGCTGAGCGGGTGCGGGTTACGGAAGGGTTTTTCAAAGCTTTCGCCCTGCGTCATCCCATCCGTGAACTTCCGGAGAATCCACCACGGCCCCGTGCTGGTTGGGCACGGAGCCAGGCGTATAACCAGGATGTTCAGCACCAAGGGGAAGGTTACCCCCCGGTTTGCCCGGCCCGAGCCCCCGCCCATTTTCGGGGAGGGAGGCTCGGGACGAGTCCCTGGGAGTTACGCTTCCGTGTGATCGTGCGGATACGGGGAAGTTGCGCGCCCGGATTAGAGGGCGGCTTCTTCCTCGGCAACCACCGCGTTGGCGGCGGACAGCGCCTTGCCCCAGCTGCCGAAGAAGCGAGGCTTGCAGGCGGCGGCGAAGAGGGCGGGGTGATGCTGGCGGATCTCGCCGCTGCGCAGGTCGGCGCCTTCGTCCTTCAGGCGGGTGATCTCCTCGAGGATGAGGTCCTTTGTCCAGCGGCGGCGGCGGCGGATGGCGTCATAATCCAGGCCGGCGCGCTCGATCGCGGCGCCCCAGTTGCCAAAGCGGCGGCGGGCGGTGGCGATCAGCGGGTTGGAGGTCTCGTCCATCTTTTTGGAGCTCAGGTCAGCGCCGGAGTCCTTGAGGCGGCGGATCTCGGCCAGGATGAGGTCGTCGTCCCAGCTGCGGTAGCGGTAGATTTCCTCAGGGGCCAGGCCGGCGGCGGCCAGGGCGGCCTTCCAGCTGCCAAAGTGGTTGGGGCGAATAGCAGCGTACACCATGGGGGCGTACTTGGAGAGCATCATGGAGCGGAACGAGAGGTCCACGCCCTGATTCTGAAGCTCGCGCACGGTGCTGATGATGCGGCTCTTGGACCAGTCACGGTACTTGCGCACCGCGTCGTAGCCAATGCCGGCGGCTTCCACGGCATTGCGCCAGGCGCCGAAGTAGCGGATACCCGCCGCCAGAAGCTCCTGATAGTTCTGGCGCATGAAGTGCGAGTAAAGGGGTTTTTCTGCTTTGTGCCAGGCCTGGATCTCTTCGATCACATTCTGACTTGTCCAACTGCGATTGCTTTTAGCGACCATAATGGTGTTACTCCTTGGGTTATGCCGTATGAAATAAGCGATTTGCGGGCCAAGTCAAGTGACGAAAATGCGGCAAAGTGGTAGAGAAGCGTTTTAGTGATTCTTATGACGTTTTTTAGCATCCGTTTGCGTAATAATGTAACGTGTTAAAACCACAAGAGTTTATAACATCAGTTATTCTAATGTGACCCCGATTTTTCGACGCTGTTTTGTATCCAAATGGGCTGCAAAAAATTTTTCGAAAATCAGATTTTCTCATCCTTCGACCCGGCTGAAAAACGCATCGACTACGAAAAAAGTGCACTTTTCCCTTGCCAGCCTGTCTCGATTTTACCACGCGTGCATAAATGTAAACACTTTTTCCAGCCCCGCCCAAAGCCTTGCACTTTGCCATTGCTTTAGCAATGCAGTCACTCACAACACACTCATGCACAAATACTTATCCAACCACCACCCAGCATTACGAATGATAAACAGTCATGCCGGAAATCATTTCTTGCAAGCGCCCGAAAACATGTATGGGCTCCATACCCGCCATGCACGCCATGGGAACGCTGTTGCGACAATGGCGTTTTAGGCAAGGTGAGCAAAAAACGTCATGCGTCATTACCGCCACTTTGGCACCGGCCGGCCGGGTCTTGCGCCAGTCCGTCGCGCCAAACAGGGCAAGGGTGGGCCGCCCGAGCGCCGCAGCCAGGTGCGCCGGGCCGCTGTCTGTGCTGAGAACGGCGTCGGCCCGCGCCAGCACGGCAATGAGCTCGCGCAGGGAGAGGCAGCCGCGCACATCCGCCACATGGGGGCCGTGGATGGGAAACCACGGCCCTTCCCCCACAATCGCAAAGGGTTGCGCCGGCGCCAGATCCACCAGCTGCTGCACGTGCCGCCACGGCCAGAGCTTGGTGCGCCACTGGCTGTAGGGGTGGATGACGATAAGGCTGCTGCAAGGGCCCTGTCTCTGCGCCGCGGCAGCGGCGGCGGCATCCAGCGCGCGTTGCACGGGGGGCGAAAGCGCGACGGTAGCGGTGAGGCCGAAATCGTGCGGCTGGCAATCCGCAATACCAAGATGCTGCAGCGCAAGGAGATAGCGACGCGAGGCGTTGGCTTCCTTCGTGTCGTCGATGATCTCCGTGTAGGCCAGGCGCGAGCCTTCTCTTGCGCTGCGCAGGCCGATGCGCCGGGGGCTGCCGGTCAGCCACGTCATCAGTCCGCTGCGCGCAAGTCCTTGCAAATCAAGGACGATATCGTAGCGCGCGGCGGCAATGCGCCGGGCAAAGTCGCGCATCTCCCCGGCGGCGCTCAGGCGGGTCCAGCGCTTGCGGCGGTAGAGCAGCACGTCGTCCAGGCACGGGTGGCCCTCCAGGATTCCGGCGAGGTTGTCGTTGACGACCCAGTCGATGCGGGCGGCCGGCCAGCGGCGCTTCAGCCCCGTCAATACGGGCAGCGCTTGCACAACGTCGCCAAGGGCGCTGGGCTTGACGATGAGGATGCGGGCGGGATCGGGCATGGCGGCGGGAGGGCGAGCGCGCTGGGGCGGGGAACGGCAGGCGCCGGCGACTTGGATATCAGGCCCGGCCCGTCTCGGCAACGCGTTTTGTCTGGGCGGCCAGATCCTCCGCGCCAATGGAAAGCCACACCAGGCCGGCGAGAAAGAAGACGGTGGTGACGCACAGGGCAAACGGGTAGTCCTCCGGCCCGCCGATAAGCAGGCCGAACAGGAGCGGGCCGCAGCCGCCGGCCAGTTTGCCAAACAGCGCCCACAGGCCAAAGTACTCGGCGTGCTGGCTCTCCGGCGCCAGCTGGGCCACCAAGGCGCGGCTGGCCGCCTGCGTGGCACCGATAACGAGGCCGGCCAGGTTGCCAAGAATCATGAACTGTGTGCCCGTGCACACCATGGAGGCCGCGATGACGACGAGCGTCCAGATGACGAGTGTGATTTGCAGCGTGCGGATGGAGCCAACCTTATCCTGCACAAAGCCAAACAGGAACGCACCGATAGCGCTGGTAACCTGGATAATCAGGAAGAGCAATATCAGCTCCTTCCCCTGCATCCCCAGCGCCTTGATGGCGAAGGGCGTGGAGTAGGTAATGATGACGCATACGCCGCACATGTAGAGGAAGAAGCTGCCAAACGCCGTGCGTAAGCCGTTGTTAAGCGCCATCTTGCGCAGCGTTCCAAAGACCTGCGCCCATATGCCGACAAACAGAGCGCCGGCCGCCGGGCGATCGGGGCGCGGCAAAGCGCGCTCGTGCAAAAAGACGAAGGTGGGGATGGCGGTGATGGCGAAAAAGACGGCGACCACCAGATTGGTGAGCTGCAGGCTGGCCAGGTTGCCCGCCGTAAAGCCTCCGCCGATGAGCGGGAAGCAGAGGCCCAGGCTGGCCAGGCCGCCCAGGTAGCCGAAGCTCCAGCCGTAGCCGCTGATGCGGCCGATGTTGGCCGGGGTGGCGAGCTCGGGCAGGAAGCTGGCGGTAAAATTCTCACCCAGCGAGAAGGCGATGTACGCGATGATAAAGCAGGCCATGGCCATCTGCCACGCCCCGGGGCCGAAGAACCAGAGCGAGGCGGTAAAGACAACGCAGGTGATGTAGCTGCAGAAGAGAAGCTTTTTCTTCGCCGCAAAGATGTCCGCCCACGCGCCGAGGAAGGGCGAGAGGACGACGACGACGAGCTGCGCGATAAAAATGGCGAGGCCCCAGAGGGAGTCGGCGGACTCGGCGGGCGCAAGGACATTGGTGAAGGTCGCCACAAAAACGACCGAGACGAGGACGGTGGTGAAGCTGGAGTTGGCGAAATCGAAGCAGCACCACGCAAAGATTTCCTTCCGCGTCACGGGCGGGAAGCTGCCGGGCGGGGGATGTGCGGTGGGCGCGCTGGGCGTCGAGCCAGGGGCAGGCACGCCGGGCGGCATCTGCGCGTCGTCGCTCCTCACGATCCGACCTCCTGCCGGGGGAGTGGCGGCGGGGTGGCGCGGGGCGTCGTGGCAGAGGGCGCGGGCGATGCATGCTCGTGCGCTTCGTCCGCGGTGTGGAGGTGATGTTGTTGTTGAAGATGCGATGAGCAACCGCCTCCGCCGCAGCAAGATCCATTATCGCCAGACTCTTCATCATCGTGGTGATGAGGAGGCTGATGATGGTGGCCGTGCTCGTGATCGTGCGCCTGGCCCGGCCCGCCGCAGCAGCCGCCGGCCTGGGGGGGAGGCGCCGCGGCTTCGGCCTCGGCCTTCTCGCCCAGCTTGCGGAGGTAGCGCCACGTGTAAAGGCCGCTGTCGTGGCCGTCCTCCCACACCGGCTGCAGGGCGTAGCTGCCGACAACGCGCCAGGTACGCAGGAGAAAACTTTTGGGGCCGTGCAGCACGGTCGGGCGGGAGTAGTTGCCCATCAGATCAATGGGCTCGCCGCCGCAACCCGCACAGGGGCAATGCTTTCGGAGGAACTCGAGGCGCAGGTAGGACTCGCCGCCATCGGGCCACGCCACGGCAAACTCCTCGCCAATCACCTGCATGTTTACCGGCGGCGGCAGGTGAGATCCTGCAGAAGCCGGGGAGGTGGCGGATGCAGCGGACAACGGGGTGGGAGAGGGCGAGGACGGGGAGGAAGCCTGGGACACGCCACTAGAATGCGCCTCCCGGGGATGATGGTCAAGCAGCGCGTTGGGGGAGGGCTCAGCGGGACTCAGTTGCGCGGGCTTCAGGGGGGGGCGGCGGGGGTACAGGTTCCGGAGGCCTGTCGACGGGGGCAAACAGAATGCCGTCGGCAAAAGCATACATCGTGTTCATCGACTTGATGGAACCGAAGGTGCGGCCCAGCTCCACGCGCAGTTCCACCTCTTTCAGATTGCGTTCGCGGACGTGGTTGGCAACGTCGATGTCGTTGGACAGCAAGTTGTTAAAGCCGAACTTCTCGGGAAAAGCAAACTCGATGGCGTTGGGACCGATGTCCGGTCTCCATTTCACTGTCGTTTTCACCCATTGAATTTCATCCTGGTCGATAAACGGCCCGTAGTAGATGAACTGAAACGCGGCGAGGGAGACCGCGAACGCCGCCATCTGGCACAGCAGCCACGACGACGAGCGAAACGCCACGCGCCACAGGAGAAAACCCAGCCCCGCCGCAACTGGCAGCAGCGCCAGGCCGATCAGGGGTCGGATATCGAACAAGGCGAGGATCATGGGGCGCCGGCCCTTGCGGCCGTTTTCGATTGCGGAGAGCCTGCCTTTGCCACGGTAAAACCGACGATGTGGCAGCGGCCGGCAACACTCAGCAGCAGGCGAACGCGAAGCTCGCGGTCCCCCGATCTCACAAAGGCCGTATGTGACGCCCGACCGTCGCCCACCCAGTCAAAGGGCAATATCCTGATCGTGTAGTCGCACCCCTGAAAGGCAGAAAGCTCGGCCCGGGTGGAGCCGCCCACAAAGGCGAAGACGGGAGAGACATGGTGAAAGATGTCGCCCGATTCAATCGCGGCAGACAGCCCCGCTTTCGCCTTGCCGATAGCGAGCAGGTTGGCACAGGAAAGCGCCGCGAGGAAGAAGGCAACAAGGGCGACAGCGGCCGCAATCCTGACGCGCGAGAGCCAGGGGGAGGGTGGCGCCGATGTTGTCATTGTGCTACAGACTATAGCAGCGCACACCGCCGATGACAACTGCAACTGGTGGCCGTCGGCGGAAACATCGCCACGACTCCTACTATGCAAACAACAAGGGCGCCTGCGTTGGCGGGCGCCCTTGTCGTGAGGGGAAAGTCCTGGCTTATGCCGGATCAGGCCAGCTCAGCCTAACGCGCCGGCTTTAGTCTTCCAGCTTCATGCCGCCCTTGCCTTTGGCGGGGGCTTTCGGCTTGATGTCTTTTTCCATGCTCGGGACTTCGTCCGCGCCGTTGCCGTCGTCGTCATCTTCGTCGGCCCAGAAGGCGGCGTCCTTATCGGGGAACTTGCTTTTGGTGGCCTTGGAGACGTCGACTGTGCCGCCGATGGTGCCGAGGACGAATGCGTTGCCCAGGGCGTCCTTGCCGCCGGAGGAGGCGAGGCGGCTGCCGGGGATCAGGTAGGGGGTCAGGTCATCCCACTTGATGGCGGCGCCCTTTTTGGGGCTGGCTTTCTCTTCGTAGCTCTCTACGGCGGTGCGCAGGGTGTCGAGTTCTTCCTTGATGGCGTCGGCGCTCTTTTCGTCCTTGGGCTCAAACGACGTGGCCGCGGGGGGCGACATCGCGTTCATAAACTGCTGCACGCCAACGCCAATGCCTACGGCCAGGCCGTAGACGGGGATAAGCTGGTTGCCGATGCCCGAGGTGGAGAAGGTGACGGCAGTGTCGCCTTCAAACGTCTGCGTCATGGCCCAGGCGGTAATGAGGTCCGGCACCGTCAGGGTCTCCGGCAGGGTCAGCTTGGCAAACTCCGGCGCATCATTCTCCAGCATGGGGGCCGCAAAGCTCCCGTAGGCACTGCGCAGCATGGGGGCGGATTGGTTGATGATGGCCGGGGTGTTGACGTAGGTGGCGCCGGTGTAGCCCTTGCCGGTAATGCCGCCGGGCAGTACCTGCTTAAGAGCGGGTTGATCGGCCACGCTGGTGGCTGCGGCGGGCTTTGTCAGATAACGCTCGGCGGCCTCCTTGCTGCTAAAGATGCCGAGGACGGGGCCGCCCAGGGTAACGACGGTGGGGGGAATCATCTGGGCCTCCTGGTAGGAGATGTAAGCGACCTTGTTGCCGCCGATTTCGTCCACCGTAATGGTCACCTTCTCAATCTCCTTGGGCTTGTCGCCCAGCTGGGCCAGCGCCAGGGTGTAGAGCGGCACGAGGTTCTCGGGCTTGCTCAGCGGGAAGAAAATGCCGAGCTCGGGCAGGCCCTTGCCGTCCCAGTCCAGCAGAAAGGCGTTTTCCTCGCCAAAGGCGGCAAGGATGGCGTCGAAATCGAGGTTCATCTGCTTCAGCGCGTCGCGCGCCTGGGTGATGTAGTCGCTGATCTTGATCGTCTGGCCGTTCTCTTCAAACTCCATCGTGTTATACATCTCCACAATGGCGGGCAGGTTAAACGTCTGCGCCGCGTAGATGAGCGTGGCGGGGGAGGTATACTTGAGGGTGCTGAAGGGGCAGGGCTTGGCGATCTTGGCCACGTCAAACTTCTCGTACGGCAGCGTTACGGCAGCGTAGCGATCTTCAATCAGCGGGCCGACGAACTTGGCGCTGGCGCCCACGGCGCCCATCATCTTAAGGCCGGGGTTGTTGAGGGCGGACTTGATCTCCGGCGCGGGAATCTGCGCCAGAGTCTTCATCAGCGGCGGCACGTTAAAGAGGATGTGCGTGTCCGCATTGGCATGCAGCTTGGTCCAGGCCTTTTTGGCCAGGGGATCGCCAGCCAGGTTACCACCGGCTTTTTTGCCGCTGGCGCGCTGCACAAAGTCGGTAAGCGCGCTCTCGCCCACGGCGATAAGCACCCAGCCGTTGTACTTGGCAAAGATGACGCGGGCCTCTTTGTTATCCTTGCCATAGCGGGGACCGGTCAGGAAGTCGTAGGCGACGCCCTCAGCTGTGCCGGTGCCGCTAAAGGCCGTGAGATCCATGCCCTTGGCCTTGAGCTTGCCCTTCACTTCCTCCACGTACTTGTCATAGCTGGCAATATCCTTGGGCTTAACGCCGGCGATCAGGAAGCCGGAGACGGGGAGAACCGTCTTGGTGGGGCCCATGTTAATGCCGCTCCAGGAGATAAACGCCTCGCCGTCCAGCACGGGCAGCAGGGGCTTGGTGATGTCCAGAAACTCCGCCAGGCCTTTATTAAAGCTGGCTTCGCCGCCTGCCTTCTCGCCGGCAGCGCGCTTGAGAGCCGCCCACGAGGCGTCCCACAGGGCCGCCGTTTCGGGCGCGTCGATGATCTTCTTGAGGTTGGATCCCTCGTAAGCCTTCGCTGTTGCCGACACGTCCGACAGGTGCAGGAACAGGATGGTGGAATCGGGCAGGTACTCCGCGACCTTGGGTGCGGCGTCCGCAGTGGTGGTATCCTGGGCTGGGCAGGAGATCAGGCCCGGCACCGCCAGCAATACGGCGGCCACCAGGGAGGGAACAAGCGACTTCAGTTTCTTCATGATGAGGAGGTTACGCCAGCGGGATGCTGGACCCGTTGTGGGGGAGGTAGGGGACATCTCAGGCGAGGTAACCCACACACGCATCCACCGCGGCCCGGCGGCAGGCGCAGGGGCGGGGCGAAAGGCGGCGAGGCCTCGGCTGCTGAGCAACACGCACAGAGCCCGAAGGCCCGGTCATGTCAGAGGGGAGAGATCGCGTTTGTCGGCAGTTGCGGCGGGCGCGTACAAGGGCAGGCACTGCCGGGCGGAGAGAAGGCGGCCCGCCCGCAACAGCACAGCCCTGCGTACACGCACGCAGCCTGCCCATTAGTGGGCAGGCCGTGCATCCGTGGTGACTATACTCACCTGCCGTCGCACATCAATGTCAATCGTTGCTGCGACGGCATACGCCGGCGGCTACCAGCGGTGTACATTGCCGCGCGGACCACGCGTGTACGTACCGCCCGGGCCCCGATAGTAGGTGCTGCCGCGCGGCCCGCGATAGTAGGTGCGGTTGGGCGAGGAATAGTAACGCCCGCCGCGACCGCCGTAATAATAGCGGCCACCCCGGTAGTAGCGACCGTTGTTCCAGTAACGGCCATCCGCATAATAACGGCCACCATAATAATAGCGCCCGCCGTAGAAATAGCGGCCCCCATAATAGTAGGGATCGTCGTACGCGTAGCGGCCGTAGTAGCCGGGGCCCGGCCCGTAGTAGGCGGAGTCAACAGCGATGATATCGCCGTCCTCCGTAATGATGGTGCAGCCGGTAACCCAGAAAAGGGTAAGCACCAGGGCGCAGCTAAGGTAAATTGCCTTTATCATAACATTTTCCTGATCAGTGGTTTATGTATGGATACGGGGACATGCCTGACTCATTGCCTGACGTACTTCATCCGCTGCGCACCCGGCAGGGGGCGAGAAGGGGGGGGGATTTGCCGGCGCAATCCGTGGAGGGGAGAACGCACAGGTTGTTAAAGTTTGTTATCTAATTGATGGAAAGGCAAGCAGGGATCGCGCGCGTTGCGACGGAAAGCGCGCTGCGCATCGCGCGGCCCAGGGTTAAGGTCTGCCGTAACCCTGGGTAAGAAGCACGAGGGGAGGGAGCCGCCTGAAAGGACACGGCAATCCGGCGCGCGGGTGCGCAACACTCAGCACCTTCGTCGCTTTGGAGCGGTAGTGCTGCATACACGCATCCACCCCGGCCTAATCCGCTCTACCGATAGTTATGGTCGTGATCGTGGTCGCGATTGCGGTCGCCGTCGTGGCCGTGGTCATGACGATGGCGGTCGTCATTGCCATAGCGGCTCTTGCGTTCGCCGTCGTGGCGATGCCCGTCGTCGTAGCGGCGGTTTTTGTTATGCCCGTGATGATCGTGGTCGTGATCGCGGTGCGACTTGTCCCGCTTACGATAGTACGTCGAGCTGGACCCGTGATGGCCGCCACCGCCATATTCGGCTACCTCCATCGTGCAGCCGCTCAGAAACAAGGCCGCTGTGCCTGCCAGCACGGCCACCGTCAGTTTTAATGTCATTTGATTGTATTGAGATGAATTTTAGGGAATCTGCCACCCCGACGCCCTGCAGCCTTGCGGCCGGCGCAGGCACCGGATGGCGCGTTATATGTTGTTACCTGGCGGCACTCCCCCCCGGGCAAAGGCCCGGAAGCGTGCCGGCAGACGCAAACGCCTGAGGATTAGACGACGGCCGGGCCAAATGTTTCACCCGTTTGCGCCGCAAAGACATACAAAAAGCGAGATTGCGTCCATCGCTATTGAATGTCATCCAGTCATTCATTTGCCAGCCGGATCGATTCCGATGAGAGAAGCCCAGTGGCGCAAAAGCTTGAACCTGCAAGCCCTTGCGCATGCCGAGGCGTATCGTCATGTCATACATTGAGGAGTGCGCGATGGCTTGAAGGTCAAGATCTTGCGGCAATGGACCGCTCCAGTCTGAATCATATCGGCTAAGTATATCTTTCGCACCGATTCCGGTCGCAGGCAACGGGCAACTCCGCTCGCCCCGCCAAAATGTGTAAGAGAAACCGTCCGCGGTGCGTATCAATCATGAGACACGCACGCCTCGGCGGGCCCGGTCGTGGTTTGTTGAGTCCCGGGCCCGATGTCTCCGGCGTGCGTGCGCTGAGGATAAAGCAAAGCTTCGTACGCAGACGCAGACCAAAAAGCATGGATTCCGGTCTCTACATCCACAAAATCTCATGACATCCCTTCGTACCCCGCCCGCGCGCTGCCCCGGCCTCCCTCGCGCAGGCACCTCACTCCTGGCCGCGGCAGCACTTGCCGCAACGCTGCTTGCCCCCGCCGCCACGCGGGCCGAAACCGCCCAGGAAACTGCCGCCCGCGCCCGCGTGGAGCAGGGCCGCATCGATCGCTTCCGCGAAACCCGCTGGGACGCCTTTCTCGCCGCCCTCAAATCCGGCAAGCCGGAGGCGCTCAAGCCCTTTGTGCAAATGCCGCTGGAAGCCGGCGACAAAAAGCTGGGCACAGCGCGAGAGGTGATGACCTACCTCAGCAGCCCCCGCATCCTGCGCGGCATTAACCGCGCCAAAGTGCAGCCCATGGAGAACGGATTTCAGGTAGAGTGGAGTGGCGAAGGCTCCAACCGCCAAAAGCGCTACGCCTTAACCTGGAACGAGTTAGAAGCCGGCGACGGCCGCCTCGTCGTCACCCGCTGCTCCAGCTGGACACAGTAACGCGCGCCCCGCTGCGCGCAAGGTCAGCAGCATCTCCATCGGCCCCCCGCCCTCCATCGCCCCCATCGGCCCCCCGCCCTCCATCGCCCCTTCAGAGCCCCCAGCGCGCCGCTTTTTCGCAAAATTCTGCTTGAGTCGCCGCCGCGCCTTTGATAGCGTTGCCTCTCCATCGCTGACTACGCCCTCGTGGCGGCAGCGGCTTTTCCCTCAAAAAAGCAGATTCATTTCCGGGCTGTAGCGCAGTTTGGTAGCGCGCATCGTTCGGGTCGATGAGGTCCAGGGTTCAAATCCCTGCAGCCCGACCCCTTTTCTTGTTCCCTCCACGGGGCTCAGTGTGCCCACGTGGAAATGGGCGGAGCCCGAGTTTAGTGCTCCCCCGGCCCTCGCTTACTATCTCGGAGAGTGGCTTACCTGGCACAGGGCCATCAGGAAAATTCCGGGCAAGGCGGGCCGCAAAGTCAGGCCACTGGGGCTGGCGCTTGAGAAGGCGCTGCTCCTGTACGATCTTCTCCAGCTCCTCAAGTTCATCGCCGCTCAGTTGGGCAAGGGCCTCCTTGATTTCAGCCAGCGTTTTCATACAGGATAATACCTGACATACAGAGGGCCTTCGTACAAACGGAAAGGTGCCTGGGAGTAAATTACCGCTTTGCGGAAGGGAATCCTCACCCATTTTACACCAAAACGCGGAATTTCCCACTTTCCGGCTTGCGGTGCGGGCGAATCCTCCCATTATGGGGCGCGTTATTCATATGATCCAATCACGGGTCGCCTACTCTCCCTCTCCCCTCCCCTCTCTCTCCTATGCGCGCGTTGAAACTCCTCTCGCTCCTGCGTCACTCCTGCGCCGCCGCGTTGCTCTCCGGCCTTGCGCTCGGCACCCTTGCATCCGCCGCGCTGGCCCCGGCGTCGCTCCGTGCGGATGAAGGCGGCGACACGGTGTTCAAGGACCCCACCCCCCAGGTGTGGAAGCACCTGCAGATGTTTAACGGGGCGCTGACGCGGCAGCAGTTCGAGAGCCGCCTCTACTCCACGTTCAGCTTCGATCGCGGCATCGATTCTTATATCCAGATTACCGACAGATCCCTCATCATCTACGCCAACGCCGGGCGCTCCCAAAAGGTGGCGGAGGTAACGTTCGCGTCCTCTCCCGAGGCGGCGCGCCGGCCGACACCATGGCGCTCGCCGGAGCAGTTTACGCCACGCGGCGGCAAACTGGGCGGCCTGCGCGTGGCCATCGATCCGGCCGACATCGGCGGCGACTACGCCGAGATGGAGGACCGCTCGTCCACCTACAAAGGCTACGGCCACATTAATGAGGGCGACCTGAACGTCAAAGTCGGTCTCATCCTCATGAAGAAGCTGCAGAGCATGGGCGCCGAGGTAATGATAACACGCACCGGCTCCGTGCCCGCCGGCGACCTGCGCCCGCAGGACGTCTATGCCGCAGCTCAGGACTGCCTGGCCAACCGCGAGTACGCCATGCCGCGCGCCTTTTACCCGCGCGTGCGTCGCATGTCCAAGGGCAGCGAGGCGTACAAGAAGATGGCGATGGGCGTCTTCTTTACCAAAGCGTACGAGAGCTGGATCCGCGCCGAAAAGGCGCGCAAGTTCAAGCCGGACGTCGTGATTATTCTCCAGCACAACGCCACCGGCCAAAGCGTTACCGGCGGCCTCGTCACCGGCAACCGCATCGTCTATTTTACGCCCGGCGCCTTTGGCAAGAAGGAGCTGGAAGATCCGCGCCAGCGTTACCTGATGCTGAAGAAAGTGCTGGACAACGCCACATCCGTGGAGGCCCGCGTGGGCGCAGCCATTGCCAAACGCCTGGCCGGGGAGACCGGCTACCCGCCCGTGCTGTACGGGGATTCCGCAACGACGCGCATGGTCATCCCCGGCAACAAGTACGTGGTGGCCCGCAACATCTACGCCAACCGCGAGCACGACGGCCCCAACATTACGTGCGAGCCCTACTTTATGAACGAGACGGTGACGCTCCCCCGCCTGCTGGCCGGCGATTACGACGGCACCAAAGTGATCGGCGGCAAGGCGCGCATCAGCATTTACCGCGAGTACGCCAACTCCGTGGCGGACGGCCTGGCCGATTTGTACGGGCGCTAATGCCTGTATGGCGGTGGGAAAAGGGGGTGGCGCGCACCCCCGGCTTTTTCCCGCAAAGTGCACTGGCGTGGCGGCACCTGTTGTGCTAACGTTTCGCCGCTGTGACAGCCCTGGCAACAGGCAACGTGGCTGAAGGATGGAGGCGCCCTGGCCGGCCCTTCCTCTGGCCAACGGCGTAAAAAGGGCGGCAAGTGCCGCTATCCCTGCGAGTTCAAATCGCGACGCCCCTGCTCGTTCCGGCTTGACAGCACGGCCGCAGGGCGCTCTATAGAGGGGCGTTCCGACCCGGCAGGGGGGAGAGACACGGCGTTTACTCGGGTGCGCCGGCCCCGTCCACTCTTATCACGCAATCGACCAACGGCATGTCGCGGATGTACACCTTACGTGCGCAGGCAGGGCGCCTTACCCGCGCCGCCGCCGTTATGCGCGCATGCCGCGCGGGGGTGGCCGTCGCCCTGGCCCTGGCCGCGCTGGTGTTGATCCTGGCCCCCGTACCCGCGGAGGCCCGCTTTACGTGGCGCACTGCCCGCGTGGGGCAGCATGAGTACGTGACGCTGCAATCCTTCTGCGAGTTTTACCGCCTGCCCTACCGGCGGCTGACGAAGGAGGAGACCTTTAGCGCGCGCAACGGCGTCATCTCCGTCAGCCTTAAGCACGGCAGCGGCATTGCGGTGATTAACGGGGTAAAGTACACCCTCAGCTACGACATCACCTCCAACGAGGAAGACTGGCTCATCTCGCGCATCGATATCATCAAGCTTTTCGAGCCCGTCATCCGCCCGCAAAATATCCAGGGCTTCCGCCCCGTGCAGGGCGTGGTGATCGACCCTGGCCACGGCGGCGGCGACAAAGGCGCCACCACACGCGGGGGCGGCACGGAAAAAGCCTACGCGTTCGACACCGCCCTGCGGCTGGAGCAGGTGCTGAAAAAGGCCGGCGTAAAAGTGGTGATGACCCGGCGCTCCGACGTGTTTATTGAGCTGCATGAGCGCGCCGAAATGGCCAGCCAGTACAAGGACTACATCTTCGTATCGCTGCACTATAACAGCGCCTCCACCGCCGCGTACGGGCTGGAGACGTACTGCTGCTCGCCCCGCGGCGCCACCAGCACGCAGGAGCGCGGGGAGCCGCAGTACAAGGACTTTATGAAGCAGTACGGTAACATGAATGACGGGCTTAACATCCTGCTGGCGCACGAGATCCATCGCCAGATCATTCAGCTCTACCCCAACAATCCGGACGCGGACCGCGGCGTGAAGCGCGCCCGCTTTGCCGTGCTGCGCCTTAACCACCTGCCCAGCGTCCTGGTGGAGCTCGGGTTTCTCAGCAACCGCATGGATGCCTCGCTGGTCGACTCGCCCGTGCACCGGCAGCGGCTGGCGGAGCGCGTGGCGGCGGGCATCTTTGCCTACATGGCGCGCTCGGGCGGCCCCACGCGGCGCATCCCCAGCATGCAGATGGATCAGCAACCCAACCTGCGCTTTGGCGAGGTGCGCACCCCCACCGTGCGCAATCCGGACGATCCCGTACCGCCCGGCGGCCTGAGCCCGGAGACGACGACGCATAAGGTCAGCCCCAGCGCCCGCGACATCCCGGCCTTTACCAACGGCGGCAACCGCCCCGCCACGCCGACGCCAGCCCCCGCCACTCCGCCGCCGCCCGGTCCCGGCACGCCCGTCAGCGCCACCCCTCCTCCCCCCTCTGCCACCGACAAGGAGAAAGGCGCCGCCGGCTCGCCTCCGCCCCGCACTGTGGACGTGCCCACCGCCAAAGCCGAGAAGGAGAAAGGCAAAAGCGGCGCGAGAAAGCCCTCCACCACCACGCCCGATACCCCCGTCTTCATCTACCCCGTCGCCCCGATTATGGAGCAGAACGCCCCGGCCCGCATGGGAGGCGGGTGACGCATATCCTCGGCGAGGCCGTCTTTCTGGCCGGGCACCTTGTGGTGCTCCATGCCAAATCCGGCCAATCCCTCGATGCAGCAAGGCGTTGCAAAGGGACTCGCGCATTCGTGCGGGATGCAGGCTTGTCAGCGGACGCAGAATGGTTCATGTAATAGGTGGCGGCGGCTTTTCTCGTGTCGTGACGCCTTTCTTCTATGGCAGATCTCTTTGTTTTTACTGATGCGCGCGGCGTGACCCGGGGTCCCGCCGACGTGGCGACGCTGCGGGCATGGCTCTCGGAGGGCCTGCTGGCGGAAGATACGCGCCTGATCCGGGCCGGTGCGGAATCCACCAACTCCGCGCCCGCGGGCGATTCCGTGCTGGCGCGCGATGTGCTGGGCTCCACGGCCGCCACCGGCTCCGGCGCCAGGTCCGAGCCCGGCAAAGCGCCCGCGCCCGCGGCGGCCCGTGTGGAGGATAGACCCGCGGGCGCCGGCCTGCGACCGCTGACCAACAGCGAGATGCTGGACCGGGCGTTTCAGGTCTATCGCCACCACTTTTTGCAGCTGTTTATTATGGCGTGCATGATTAACGGCCCCGTGTTTTTGCTGCACACGCTGACGCGCTACGCCGGTCTGGACAAGTTCGGCGTCTCCCTGCTTAGCCTGGACGGCAATCTCATCTCCCGCCTGCCGGAGACGCAGCTGCTGGTGATGACCCTGGGCGCCATGCTGGCCGCGCTGTGCATGGAGTGGCTGGGCGTGAGTGTGCTGACGACCTACGTGGCGGATCTTTATCTTGAGCGCCGCGTGACGGTGGGTCGCGCGTTCTGGTCGCTGCGCGGCAAGGTGCTGCGCCTGCTGGTAACCAATGCGCTGCGCTCGGTGCTCTTTCTCTTTCTGGCGTGCCTGCCGTTTGTCTCGCTGGGCGCGGTGGTGATGCTCCACACGTATGGCTACCTCAACATCTGGACGGGCATCCTGATGGGGCTGCTGACCCTGGCCCTGGTAGTGCCGATGCTTCTCTACACCGTACATACTCAGCTGGTGCCCCAGACGGTGATGCTGGAAAACCGCTTTGGCTTTAACGCGCTGATCCGCTCCTCCACCATCACCCGGTACGATCCGCGTCTGGGCCCCTGGTACTGGGGCGAGACGCGGCTGAGCATGCTGCTGCTTGTAGTGCTGGTAACCACGCTGCTTGTCATGATGGTAAGCAGCGCGCCCACGGCACTGACGCAGGAGCGTCTGGGCCTGGGGCTCGGCATTGCGGATTCCTCCGCCATTATTGCGCTGCAACAGGTTCTGTATTTTCTGGGCATTAATCTCGTGTCGCCGCTGCTGAGCGTGCTGGGCGCCACGGTGTTTTATTACGATATCCGCGTGCGCCGCGAGGGCTACGATATGGAAGTGATGGCCATGCACCTGGAAGCCGCAGACGCCGCTCGCCACGGCCAGAATGGAGGAGGCTACTGATGTGCCGCCGCTCCACAGCCCTGATGCCGACGCGCGCCCTGGCCGCTCTGGCCGCCGCGCTGCTGATGGCCGCCCCCGTCGCCATGCCATCCGCCGCCGCGCAGGAGAACTCCGCCGCGCGCCAATCCGCAGTTACCGCCGAGGACACACCGCTGACCACCCCCGGCGCGCCCCAGCCGGACAAACCCCAGGCCGCCCCACGCCCGCCGCTGGTGACAAACCTGGACGCGGTGGAGTCCCGCCTGGAGGCGGTGCTGGCGCGCCCGGAGTTTATGCGCAAACGGGAGCAGGATACCTTTACGAAGCTGCAGGACCTGTTCTTCAACTGGCTGCAATCCCTGCCGGAGACGCTGGCCGGCTTTCCGTATGCGGATCAGCTGCACCGCTTTACGTATTTTGTCATGTGGGCCATTCTGGTCGGTGTATTTGTCGCCACCGGGTACTGGGTGTGGCGTGTCTTCAAGGGCTCGCGCATGCCGTTGCTGGATATGACCAGCGCCAAGGTGGGCACCAAATTCTTTGCGGTGCCGGAGAGCTACGACCCGCGCATCGCCCAGGCCGTCAGCTCGGGGGCGTGGAGCGACGCCATGTTGTTCCGCTGGCGCAAATTCCTCTCCGGGCTGGAGACCAAAGAGATTGTAAAGGCGGACCGCACGCAGACGAACTGGGAGTATGCCAACCAGATTCTGCGCCTGCACCCCGCCGAGGCGACGCGCGAGCTGCTGCTGAGCCTGGTGCGCACCTACGATCTCTATATTTACGGCGAGGCGCGGCTGGATGAGCCCGCCTGGACCACCTTTCGCGACCGCGTGGACGAAGCCGAGACCCAGCTGATGCGCCTGGCCGACGCCGGCTCCGCCGCGCCCTCCGCAACCGCCGCCACCGCGTCCTCTCCCTCTTCCGCTTCCGCCTCATGAAGTCCGATTCCCTCTATATTCGCGCTCTGCTGGCCGTGGTAGGCGTGGCCGCTGTGCTGGGCTTTCTGTTTGGCCGCCCCGGCAACCCGGACCGCGACCTGTGGCTGCCCTCCACGTTTAACCCGGAGCAGCGCGGCACCAAGGCCGTCTACACTACTCTGCAGGAGATGGGCTGGCCCGTGGAACGGTGGCGCACCACTTATAGCGAGCTTCCCAACACCGGCACAGGCAACGTTATGGTGTTTAGCCGCAGCGGCTACGGCCAGCGCGAGCCGTTTGTGGCCAGCGAGCTGGACTATCTGTTCCAGTGGATCAAGGCCGGCAACCACTTCGTCGCCCTGGGCCCGCTGACACGCTATGACGACGGCCGATCCATCCTGCGCCGCAGCGGCTACGGCGTGCCCCCGGGCTACAAGCCCCGGCAGGAGGGCATTTTTGAGCGCGGCGCCCTGCTGCTTCAGCCCGACAAACGCAACACCATGGAGGCGTTTGCCCCGCCCGGCAGCACCTACTCGGGGGTCATCCAGCCCGTGTTGCTGGAGGTTGGCGAGCTGTTTCACGGCCCGCCCGCGGCACCCAAGGGGACGTTGCTGCTCACCTCCAGCTCCGGCGAGGTGGTGGCGGTGCGTCTGGCCGTGGGCCTGGGCACTATTACGTTTGTCTCCTCGCCCTCGCTGATTGATAACGGCCTGGTGGGCGCGGCGGACAACCTCCGGCTTTTCCTGGATCTCCTGCGCCCCGTGGCGCCCACCTCCGCCAACGAGCTCCCCGCCGTCACCGGCACCGCCGCCGTTGGGCCCATGCCCCCCAACATATGGTTTGAGGAAGGTCACCACGGCTACCGCATTACCTACAAGGCCACGGAAGTGCTGAACCTGCCCGGCCTGCGCATGGCGGGCCTGCAGATCCTCGTCGGCATCCTTATCTTCATTACGTCCCAGATGGTGCGCTTTGGCCTGATTATGCCGCTGCCGCGCGAGCAGATGCGCGCCACGATGGAGTTTGTCTCCAGCATGGCCAAGCTCTACCGCCGGGCGGATCTGCGCGACGAAGTGATGCGCGCCCTGTACGACGACACGCACCAGCGCGTGCTGAAGAAACTCAACCTCCCCCCCACCACCAGCCACGACGAAATCAGCCGCCTGATGAGCGACGCCTTCCCCCACCTGCCCCGCTGGAAGCGCGTGGCCCTGCAGTTTGACAATAAAGGCGTGTACGTGGAGGGCCTGCCCCCCAGCGGCTGGATGAAAATGGCCCGGGAGCTGGTGTCGATCAAGAACGCGATGATTTGACGGGCCGGGCTGCCCCGCTATCTTCACCGTTTCCATCGTACTCTTCGCTTTCAACATGACATCCAACGGCAATACTCCGGAGTCCACTCCCCAGCCCCCGCCCAATGGCGATCAGGACGATAAGGAGCAGGGCTTCAGCCGCGGGATCGAGGGGAAGATCGCCGTCATCCTGATCGTCCTGTTTCTGGGCGGCTACCTTTTTCTCATCTTCCTGCTCAAGTCCGAGCCGGGGGACCGCCACGTTCAAAGCTGGCTCAACGAGCTGGACCGCCGCGTCACCAACAAACCCGTCGTGCTCCCCAGCCCCACCAACGCGCCGGCGCCGGCACCCTGAGTGAAGCGCGAGCTTCAGCCGCCGTCCGTGGAGGAATCCCGCCCGCGGCGCCCGGAGGCGGAAAAGTCGGGCATCATCGCACCCTCGCAGCCGGGCGGCAGGACGATGCAGCGATCCCCCCGCCAGCGGCGCTGGATGTAATCCACAATCTGCTCCTGCGTGCAGGGAAGCGTCGTCGTCCCAGCGCGGTCCTCCGCAGTCGCCGCCTCGTATGGGGGCAGCGGGCGCAGATCGGCCGGCGCGCCACGAGGGCGCTCCGGCAGCGACCTGCGGGCGGGCGCGGCAATCCGCTGCGCAAGGGCGTCCCTGCCCGCGCAAAACCCGGCATCGCCCAGCCGGGCGGCAGCCTCCAGAGCCTGGGCGCGGGAGAGCGCCTCCTCGGAGATGGCGGACTGCACGGCCGCTGCAAAGCGCTCGCAGCCGGGGAAGGCGAGGACCTTGCGCTCCAGTCGTGGCGCGATCCATGCGGCGCCTCCGGCCACCGCCTTCGAAGAAGACGATGATGATGATGGTGATGAAGAAGCAGTAGTATGAGCAGAAGCCAGCGGCGCCTCGTCGTGACAATCCGGCAGCAGCGCCTGCCCCGCAGAGGCGGGGGCGGATACACCGGCTCCCTCACCTTTCAGGCCCGGCACCGCCATGGGCGGCTCCAGCACCAGCCCTGGCACCGGCCCTACGCTGCGAACCGGCTCCACGGCGCAAACCCGCTCCCTCGCCTGCCCGGCCACGGACACACCGCCGTGGCGCACGCGGGAAAGCATCCTGGAAAAAAAGCCGGGCAAATCGTTCATCTCGCCTCCATGACCTCCTACCCTCCAGTATACAATCCCCCGGCATGAAAATCTAAGCATAAATTACACTAATCGCGACGAATTCCGCCTGGCGTTAAAAACTCCCCGTGCGATGCATCGAGCAGATTTTTGACGCCAGGTACGGAAAGATCGCCAAGACTGAGGAGAGGAAAATCGGTAGACTACGTGTCTGCAAGACGCACGGGAAGCACCGCGGGGCTCGAAGCGACCTCCGGGCCTGGCGGAATCGCCACGGTGCCGGGCGCGGGCGCCGGGGGCTGGTTCGGCCCGGCCGCCTGGTGCGGCGCGCCTGGCGCGGGCGCGGGCTGCACGGGGTCGGCCAGATCCGCGCGCTGCGGTGCCACCGGGGCGGGCGCGGCCTCAAAGCCAAAGCCGTGATCCACAATAAACTTGGGCCGCTGCTTCACTTCCTCGTAAATGCGGCCAATGTACTCGCCCAGTATGCCGATGCAGATCAGCTGCACGCCGCCAAGGAACGAGACGAGAACCATGATGGCCGGAGTGCCCCAGTAAAAGGTGGGGTGGATGATATCGAAAAACTGCAGCACCTTCATCGTCAGGTACACCAGCATCAGCAAAAACGAGAAGCCCGCAATGGCAAAACCCATCAAAGTGCTGAGCGTAAGGGCCGCGTTGGAGAAACAGAAAATACCGTTAAACCCAATGCGCAGCGAGCCCACAAACCGGTTGTAGTTGCCCTGCCCCGCAAACCGCGCGGGCCGGTCAAACATCACCGACGTTTGCCGAAAGCCGACCAGCGCCACCATGCCGCGCAAAAAGCCGTGGCACTCCTTCAGCCGGTTCAGCTCGTCCACCACGCGCCGGCTCATCAGGCGAAAGTCGCCCGTGTTGGGCGGGATGGTGACGTCCGCCAGCCGATTGATGACGCGGTAGCCCACGGCCGCCACCAGAATCTTCAGCCACGTCTCGCCCTTGCGATCGCGCCGCTGCGCGTACACCACGTCAAAGCCCTCGCGCCATTTGGCGTACATCTCGCTCACCAGCTCGGGCGGATCCTGCAGATCCACATCCATTACAATAACGGCCTGCCCGCGCGAGTACTGCAACCCGGCCAGCGTGGCCATCGGCTGCCCAAAGCGGCGGGAAAAGGTGAGCAGTTTGACGCGCGCGTCCGCCGCCCGATGCTCCAGCACCACCTCTTTGGTGCGATCCGGCGAGGGATCGAGCGCAAAGATAATCTCGTAGTCCTGCGTTATCGCCTCGAGAATCGGCCGCATGCGCCGCAGAAATTCCGGCACATTTTTCTCCTCTTTGTACACGGGGACGACGATCGAAAGAAGCATGGCGCTGGGGGATGGAATGGACGAAGTAAAGCGTTGATACAAAAGGACTAACTGGCAGCGGATACGAACTCGCTCCGCCCAGTCTACACCCACACGCGCCCCCGCCACAACGCTAGACGCCACAAACTGCGCGCCGCTTCATCTTTTTACGGGGAAAGGCGAAGGCAGGGGGGGTGCGTAACCACCACGGAATGGGGAAATGGGAGGGAGACAATGATCCATAACCCCTGGCGATCTTTCAGCCCCTGGCGCTGTAACTCTAATTCTTCGCCCAAAAGCGCTTCTTCTTCGCCGGTACGTAGCGCCCGGCCAGCAGCTCGTAGTTGTCGCCGCCGAGGAAGGTGCGGAGGGTGGTGAGCATGTCGTGGGAGATGCCGACGTTGTAGGTTTCGTTGGCTTCCAGCTCTACGGAGCGGCCGCGGCCTCTGGTGCAGCGCAGGCAGAGTCTTGTGCCGCCGGGGTAGTTGAGGAGGAGGTCCTGCAGCTCCACCCATTTGTCCGCGGTCCAGCTTTGCAGGGGGATCTCCAGGGTGACCTGGGTGTAGAGGCGCTCTCTTGCTTCGTCCAGGGTGAGGATCTCGCTCGCCTTGATTTTGGGCGGATCTTCGCGGCGGTCAATCTGGCCATGAACTACCACGACATCGCCGGCTTTGAGCGGAGCTTTCAGCGCGTTGTAGGCGTCGGGGAAGACGAGGACTTCCGTGCCGCCGGTGGTGTCTTCGAAGGTGAGGCGCATCCAGGGGCGTTTGTCCTTGGTCAGGCGTTGCTCCACCTTGGTGAGCAGGCCGGCAAAGCGGGTGTCGTCCTCGCCCTCCCAGCCGGCCATGTCGGCGATGCGGCACATCTGCAGGGTGGTGACTTCCTTGAGGTAGTTATCCAGCGGGTGGCCGGTGACGTAGAAGCCGAGCAGTTCCTTCTCGTTTTGCAAGCGCTCGGTCAGCGGCCAGTCCGGCGTTTGCCGGGGCGCCTTTTTGCGAGCGCCGTTGCCGTTGGCGGGGGCCTCGGGCGGGGGGCCGAACATGTCGAACATGGAGACCTGGCCGGATTCGCGGTCGCGGGAGACGGCGCTGGCTTCGCTGAGGGCGGCGTCGATCTCCTCGCACAGGCGCGCGCGGTTGGTGTCCAGCACGTCGGTGGCGCCGGCCTTGATGAGGCTCTCCAGCGTTTTGCGGTTGATGGAGCGCGACTCCACGCGCACGCACAAATCGGTGAGCGACTTGAACGGATTGCCCAGGCCATCCCCTCCCCCGTCCTTCTTGCGCGCGGCCACAATCTGCTCCACCACCGCGCCGCCCACGTTTTTGATGGCGGCGAGGCCGAAGCGGATGCTGCGGTGCTCGGCGTTTACGGAAAACGCCGCCTCGCTGTTGTTGATGCAGGGCGGCAGCACGCTGATGCCCATGTTCTTCGCCTCCGCAATAAACAGGGAGATCTTGTCGGTGTTATCCAACTCGTTGGACAGCAACGCCGCGATGAACTGGACCGGGTAGTTGGCCTTGAGGTACGTGGTGATGTACGCCAGGTAGCCATAGCAGGCGCTGTGCGCTTTGTTAAAGCCGTAGCCGGCGAATTTTTCCAGCACGTCAAAAATCTCCGACGCGCGCTCGGGGGTGATGCCGTGCTTCTCGCCGCAGCCTTTCACAAACATCTCGCGCTGCTTGATCATCTCCTCCAGCTTCTTCTTGCCCATGGCGCGGCGCAGCAAATCCGCCTGGCCCAGCGTGTAGCCGGCCAGCACGGAGGCGGCCTGCATCACCTGCTCCTGGTAGATCATGACGCCGTAGGTATCCTTGAGGATCGGCTCCAGCAGCGGGTGGTCGTACTCAATGGGCACTTTGCCCATCTTGCGGTCGCCGTACGCGGGGATGTTTTCCATCGGGCCGGGGCGGTAGAGCGCCACGAGCGCGATGATGTCCTCAATGTTGCTGGGCTTGAGGCGCCGGCACAGGTCGCACATGCCGGGCGATTCCACCTGAAACAGGCCGACGTTTTGCGCCTTGCACAGCATCTCGTAACTCGCCTCGTCGTCCAGGGGAATCTCGTGCAGGACGATCTTCTTCCCCGTCGTCTTCTCGATCATGTCCAGGCAGTCCTGGATGACCGTAAGTGTCTTGAGCCCAAGGAAATCCATCTTCAGCGCGCCCACTTCGCCCAGCGGATCCATGGCGTACTGCGTTACCACACCGCCCGAGTCGTCCCGCGCGAGCGGCACCTGGTCGGTAAGGTCGCCATCCGCGATAACCACGCCGGCCGCGTGCACGCCGGTCTGGCGCGTAAGTCCTTCCAGCGTAAGGGCAAAGTCGATGACCTGCCTGGGATTCTCCTCCTCCTCGTAGGCGCGTTGAAACTCCGGGTTCTCCTTCAGCGCCTTCTCGAGGGTCATCTTCGGGTCGAAGGGGATCATCTTGGCCAGGCGATCCGTCTCGCCGTAGCTCAGGCCCAGCGTGCGACCCACGTCGCGGACGACCATCTTGGCGCCGAGCGTGCCGAAGGTGATGATCTGCGCCACGGAGCTCTCGCCGTACTTGCGGCGCACGTAGTCGATGACCTCCGGGCGGCGGTTGTAGCAGAAGTCGACGTCGATATCGGGCGGCGACACGCGCTCCGGGTTCAGAAAGCGCTCGAAGAACAAGCCGTAGCGGATGGGGTCGAGATCCGTGATCTTCAGCACGTAGGCAATCATCGCGCCCGCCGCGCTGCCACGGCCGGGGCCGACGGGGATGCCCCTCTCACGCGCGGCGTTAATGAAATCCCACACGATGAGGAAGTAGCTGATAAAGCCGGTCTTCTCCAGAATCGTCAGCTCGTAGTCCAGGCGGTCGGTCAGCTCCTTGTCGCCGGCGCGCGCGCCGTAGCGCTCCTTCATGCCCTCGTAGCACAGGTGGCGCAGGTAGCCCATGCGGGTGAAGCCTTCGGGCGGATCGTACGCGGGGTATTTGTTGATGCCCAGGTCAATCTTGAGATTGCACTTGTCGCAAATCTCCATCGTGTTGGCCACGGCCTCGGGGCAATCGGGAAACAGCTCGTACATCTCGTCAGCTGACTTGAAGTAGAACTCCTGCGAGGGGTAGCGCATCCGCTTTTCGTCGGCAAGCATGCTGCCCGTGCCGATGCACAGCAGCACGTCGTGGGCGGCGGCGTGCTCCTTTTCCACGTAGTGCACGTCGTTGGTGGCCACGAGCTTGAGATCCAGGCGTTTAGCCAGCGCTATAAGCTCCTTGTTGACAGTGCGTTGCAGCTCAACGCCGTGGTTGGCTACCTCAATGTAGAAGTCGTCCTTGCCGAAAATCTCCGCGAACTCCAGGGCGGATTTCTCGGCGGCGGCGATATCCCCCGCTATGATCGCCTGCGCCACCTCGCCCTTCAAACACGCGCTGGTGCAGATGAGGCCCTTGCTGTGCTTGCGCAGCATCTCCTTGTCCGTGCGCGGCTTATAGTGAAAGCCGTACATGTGCGCATCGCTGACGATCTTGATGAGGTTGTGGTAGCCCTCCTTGTCCTTGCAGAGAAGGAGCAGGTGCGTGGAGGCATCGCGCGCGGAGGTGCTTTTCTTGTCGTGCCGGCTGCCCGGCGCCAGGTACACCTCGCATCCGATGATCGCCTTGACCCCGGCGGACTTGCACTCCTTGAAGAATTCGATCGCCCCGTACATGTTGCCATGGTCGCTGATCGTCACGGCCGGCATGCCAAGCGCCTTCGCCTTCGCTGCCAGATCCGCCGTGCGGCAGGCGCCGTCCAGCAGGCTGTACTCCGTGTGCACGTGCAGGTGCACAAACTGGCGCGGCGCCGGGGCGGGCGCGGCGGTTTCGGAGGGGGCGGCGGGGGCGGGGGAAGTGGTCTGCGGAGTCGACTCGGCCATACCCCTCTAATCTAAGCCCCCGCGCCGCGAATGCCTATACAAAACAATGAATTCCGGTGGCCGCTCACAATCCGAAACTTGGTGCCTTTGTGCCTTGGTGGTTAATCTCCCTCGTTCCGCTCCATTCGCTGGTCCTGTGCGAAGAAAATTCTAACCACCAAGTCACCAAGTTTAAGAGAGGAGATGAAGGGAGGGAAAATGATGAACACCCAACTCATTTTCCATGAACAACTTGCGATTAATGAGCAGAAGGGCCCGGGTACCGGCCCCGAGCCCTTGGTTCAGCATTCCGACCGGCAACGCGGCCCTGCCTCCCGCCGACTACTTCGGCGGGATGTTGCTGGCGTCCATCCTGAAGGGGAAGCCGGCTTTGTCGCCGGAGGTGCGGGTGCCGCTGATGGTGCCGGCGCCGAACTGGCCGGGGCCGGCTTTCCACTGCCAGGTGTCCGCGATGCCTTCGCCGTCGACGCGGATGGTGGCTTCGTCGGGGGAGGCTCCGGGGGCCAGGCTCACGCTCAGGTTCTTTTTCGTCCAGGGGTTAAACACGCTGGCCACGCGCAGGGTCTGTGTCTTGGAGTTGGCCTTCAACTGCTTCAGGCCCATGGGTTTGGCGCGGTGGTCGGCGGGGGAGTCCTGGATGGCGAAGGTGAGCGGCTTGTCGGCTACAATCTGGAAGGAGCACTCTTTGGCGCCGCTTTTCAGCACAAAGCGGCCTTCCTTCTCGTCGGCGGCATCCAGCGCTTTGCCCTGCACCAGCCAGTCCACATCCACCTCAGACGGGGCGCGGATGTCGTCAATAAGCAGGATGTAGCCGCCTTTGACCCACACCATCGTGCGGCGGAAGCGATCGAGACCGGGGCGCTTGCCTTTGAGCGGCAGGTAGGAGCCGGAGGCCTCGCCCTCCACGGCCACCACGGCGCCGTTATCGCGGTAGGAGGTCACCACGCCCATTTTGGTCATGTCGGCGCCCCCCACGGCGGGCTGGCTCCACTCGCCGCCGTCGGGGCGGCCCTTGCTCATCTGGCCCGTGCCGTTAATGAGGATGGTGTTGTGGTTTCTGGAGGACTTGCGCTTGCTGTAGCCGTCGTTGGCGGCCACCAGTTCGTCGCCCATCGCAATAAGGAACATGTTGGCGTCGGGATCGTCGTGCGCCACGTTAATGTAGTTTTTGCCGGCGGCGTAGCGGTTCAGATCGTACCCGCCAAAGGGGCCGCACTTAAAGGCCGCGGCCACGGCGTCGTCGCCCCAGCTCTCGCGCATGGTGGCAAAGCCGATGTCGGGCGAGAACGAGGAGGTGGGCAGCTTCTCGATGTTGCCACGCTTGAGCGCCGGGTCATCCCACAGCAGGGAGAACCAGCCGAACTCAAAGGACTTCGGGTCCTTCTCCAGCATGCGCATCAGCGCGTCCTTCACGTCCGCCTGCTGGTTAAGGCTGGCCGCCTTGAGGAAGAAGTTGTTATAGCCCCCCACGGAGCCGCTGCCGCAGTCTCCAAACGGAAGCACGTCCTTCAACCCGGGGCGCAGCACGTGGGTGCGGTGCACGCCGGTGGCTTTAAAGTAAGGCGCCTGCATCAGGTCCGTGCCCAGGCACTGGTCGGCGGCGTCGAACGCCAGCGTGAGGTGATTGCCGCCAAAGGTAAGGTAAAGCGGGCCTTCGTGGCAGGTGCCGTCATGCGGCAGCCATTCCTTCACAAACTCCAGATCCTTAATGGCTTGCTGCAAAATCCACTGCTCCTCCGGCTTGTTCTCGTAAATGGCCAGGATGGACAGGGTGAGGCCGGCGTTGCGGTGCCAGCGGTGGTTGTTGGCCGGATCGTTTTGCCAGTAGTGCTTGGCTTCGGTGTTCTTTTTGAGGTGGCCGCCGTGGTACATGGCGCGGGCGTGGTAGAGCAGCTTGTCCCGGAATTTGGAGCGAAAATCGGGGTCGAGCTTGTCGTAGATCCAGTCGTAAGCCAGCGCGGCGCCGATCATGATGTTGGCCGCGCCCATACCGCTGTCCCGCTCGCCGCCGGTCTCCCAGTTGGGCAGGGAGAGGAACAGCTCCAGAAAGCCCTTGGCGTTGGCCAGGGACTTCTCGTCGCCGGTCATCAGGTAGTGCAGGGCGGTGGTCGGCAGCTTCCACAGACCCTGGCGCTGGGCGTCGGTGGCGTCCGTCAGGAACTTGACTTCGCCCGCTTTGGGAGGCTGACTGGCGGCGTTGTAGGCTTCTATCTTTTTGCGCCACGGCTCCCCGTCGGGGCTGTTGTAGAACGCGCGCAGTTTGGGCAGCGTGGCGGCGTTGAGCAGCAGGCGCGGGTGCTTGCCGCGCAGGGCCGGCACCATCTCGGGCACTTTGCCCTCCGGCGCGGGGTCCGTTTCCGGCACAACGCCCTGAGCCAGGGACGTGTGAGCCCCGAGTGATATGGAGAGCGCGACCGCGGCCGCGCAACACAAGCGCCGTACGGCGGCAAAATTGAAGCGAAAAGCTGGTTTCATGTAGCTTGTGAGAGAGAAGAGGGAGGGAAGAAGCAAACGAGAGAGCCCGTTGCCAGAGTAATTATTCTGGTAAAGGGACTGATACTGGATGACAATTGTGATTCAATCGTGAGATCAAAACAAGCCTAAATTTCGATTGCGGTAAAATTACACTTTGCCGATAAAAGTCCCGCCCCGCGCGGGTCAGCGCCCGTCCCCGCCCGCTCGCCACGGCGCCGCATTCATGTACACTCGCCCCACCCCCATGAAGTTCCTTACCATCGGCAACTCCCTCTCCAACGACGCAATGACCTACTTCCCCGCCATGGCGCGCGCGGCGGGACACGAGCTGGTGCACTACGGCGCCAACATCGGCGGCTGGAGCCTGGAGCAGCACGCCGCGGGGCTGATCGCCTGCGAGGAGGCCGAGGCCGCCGGGCAGCCCGCGCCTCCGTCCGCCTGCGGCTACGGTACGGAGTTCTCCCCGCCTCGCGCCGGCTTTGGCACGGGCGGCGCGGCGGGCGCGTCGCCAACCCAAATCTCTTTGCTGCAGGCACTTCGCGCGGAGCGTTGGGATGTGGTGAGCTTTCAGCAAGTCACCGGGATGAGCTTCCGCAGCGAGACCTACGAGCCCTGGACCACGCAACTGGTCGACGCCGTGCGGCGCCACACCCCCGCCACCCGCCTGCTGGCCTACCAGATCTGGCCCTACCGCGAGGACTGCCCCTTCGCCAACTACGCACCCGGCATGACGCAGCAGAGCATGTACGAGGGCATCCGCGACGCCTGCGCCGGCATCGCCACCACGCACGGCATGGACACCGTGCCGGCCGGCCTCGCCTTCCAGATTGCGCGCGCCACGCCACCCTGGGTCTTCTCCTTCCCCGACCCGGCGTTCGACTACGCGGCGGAAAACCCCACCGCCGCGCCCCGGCAGCCCGGCAGCCTCAACATCGGCTGGTTTGTGGCGGAAGTAATACCCCCTGCCGCCTCAGAACCCGCCTCCCCTGCCCCTTTCCGCCAGCTTGCCCTGGACTACAAGCACGCCAACCCCGCCGGCAAATACCTTGCCGGCGCCGTCTTCTTCGAGACTCTGTTCGGCGCCAGCGCGGAAACCATCACCTACGTCCCGCCCGAGCTAACGCCCGTGCAATGCGCCAGCCTGCGTGCCATCGCCCACCAGGCCTGCACGCGCTTTGCCGCGGCGGAGCGCGTTGCTGCAGCGCTTTAGCGGCCCTGGCCATCCCCTTCTATGCCAACGCTTTGCGCAGCGCTTCGGTGGCGTTTAGCGTCACGGTCCACTGGTCGGCTACGGGCATGCGGGTGTGGGGGAGTGTCCAAAGGTAGCCGGCGGGGCCGTACTCGGGGTCGATGGTGAGGAACTCCTCGCCGCGGGCGCGGTGGGCGGCGGCGATGGCCTGCCACCAGGCGGTGTGCATGGCCACGGCGCCGGCGTACTCGGGCGCGGAGGGGTCTGCGACCTGCGGGCCTTCCGCAAAGCCCACGCGGGCATGCACATGCGCGGCGCGGGTGGCCGCCAGGGCGATGTCATCGGCGCAGCGGTGGATCGAGCCCTCGCACACGCACGCAAAGTGGCTGAAGTCGGCGGTGATTTCCAGCTCGGGAAACTTCCGCAGGTAGGCGGCGGTCGTCCACGGCGTAAACAGGAGGTAGCCGCGATGCGTCTCCACCGTCAGCCGCGCGCCGGAGGCCTCGCGGGCGGCAAGCGTGCCTTCGAGGAACCGGCAGCCCTCGTCCCACGACATCCGGTCCACGCCTCCTTGCATGGCCACCCGCATGGCGCCGGCCTCCAGGGCCAGCCGGCAATCAGCCTCAATACCGGCCGTGGAGTCCTGGTGAAACGCCTGGCACACCAGCCGCAGCCCGCGCGCCTCCGTCTCGCGCCGCAACTCCTGCGCGGCGGCGGGCGACGAGGGGGTGCGCGCTTCCACGCCGTCATACCCGGCGGCGGCAATGCGATCGAGCTGGACCGGCAGCGGGCCGTCCATGCCCCAGAGAGTCTTGAGGAACAGGATTTTCATGCAAAGGGAGGGAGTGTGGATAAGGAAAGCGGCGATGATGGCATGGATGGCGAAAGAGGCAATCCTTTTGCACCCCTCCCCCCTCGATCCCCACTTAGCGGCTTTGTCCCCCTTAGCGCGAAACAATCCCCATCCCACTCTGCTCTGACAGATCGGAGACAGATTTATCACGCTAAGGGGGACGAAGCCGCTAAGTGGGGATAGAGGGGAAGGGGATAGAACATGTTTAGCGACAGCCCCCCAGCAAAGTCCCCCCTTAGCGGCTTTGTCCCCCTTCGCGTGATAAAATCTGCCTCCGATGGCCGGGGATACCTTTGCGGTACAAATATCAAATCCGCTAATGCTGCGGCTGCAAGGCTTGACGCTTTCCAGCCCTTCTGACAGGTTGGTGAGTGCAAGTCTGGCCGAAGAGTCGGCGCGTATGGGCGATGCGGGATCGGAACGTGCTGGGGCTGTTGAGGTTGCGCCGGATTGGAGATGCGGGCTGGCTGCGTGCTGCGGTGCGTCGGCCGGGTCCGTTCCTCATCCATCGCGCAACATTTCCCTCATCAGTCTCCCCGGTGCGCCTCTGAATTCGACGCGGGACGCATGGAGAATGCGGGCCCGCCGGCAGTGACCCGCCACTGGCTCCCCATCCGCGCGACATCTCTCGGCCAAAAGACGTGCGCTGACAGCAGCAGATTCACACTCCCCCATGAATATTCACGAATACCAGGCCAAGCAGTTGATGGAAAAATTCGGCGTGGCCACTCCTCCTGGCCGGGTGGCAAGCACCCCCGACGAAGCCGAGGAAGCAGCACGCGCGCTGGGCGCGACCACTCTGGTCGTCAAGT
The DNA here is from genome assembly GCA_003054695.1 of Verrucomicrobia bacterium LW23. Taxonomy (GTDB): domain Bacteria; phylum Verrucomicrobiota; class Verrucomicrobiia; order Methylacidiphilales; family UBA1321; genus LW23. Next base: position 242,800 of record QAZA01000039.1, on the reverse strand, counting down.
CGCAGATTCACGCCGGCGGACGCGGCAAAGGCACGTTCAAAAACGGATTCATGGGCGGTGTCCACCTGGCCAAAACGCCGGGGCAGGTCCGCGAACTGGCGGAGAAAATGCTGGGCCAGACCCTGGTAACCGCGCAGACCGGCGAGGAAGGCCGCCTGGTAAACAAGGTGCTCGTCGCCGAGGCCAAGGACATCGAGCGCGAGCTCTACTTTGCCATTGTGATGGACCGCGCCACCCACGGCCCCGTCATCATCGCCAGCACCAGGGGCGGCGTAAACATTGAGGAAGTGGCCGAGCACAACCCGGAGCTGATGATCCGCCTGAGCGTGGACCCGCTGCTGGGCCTGCAGGGCTACGAGGCGCGAAACATCGCCAGCCAGCTTAACCTGGGCGGCAAGTACATCGCCCCCGCCAGCAAGCTTTTCCTGGCCCTGTACAAGCTTTTTATCGAGTGCGACTGCTCTCTGCTGGAGATCAACCCGCTGGTCGTCACCACCGACGGCAAGGTTTACGCGCTGGACGCCAAGTTTAACTTTGACGACAACGCGCTCTATCGCCACCCCGACATCGTGGCATTTCGCGACGTGGCGGAGGAAGACCCCCGCGAGGTGGAAGCCAGCAAGTTCAACCTCAACTACATTGGCCTGGACGGCAACATCGCCTGCCTCGTCAACGGCGCGGGCCTGGCCATGTCCACCATGGACATTATCCAGTACTACGGCGGCAAGCCCGCCAACTTTCTGGACGTGGGCGGCGGCGCCAGCGAGCAGCAGGTAACCGAGGCGTTCAAGATCCTCATAGCCGACCCCAAGGTGGAGGCCATCCTGGTCAACATCTTTGGCGGCATTATGAAGTGCGACATCATTGCCCAGGGCATCATCAACGCCGTCAAGGTGACGAACCTGCCCGTGCCGCTCGTGGTGCGCCTGGAAGGCACCAACGTGGCCGCCGGCAAAAAGCTCCTGCAGGAGAGCAATCTCCCGCTCGAGGCCGCCGACGACATCACGGACGCCGCCAAAAAGGTGGTGGCTGCCGCCAGGAAGCACTCTGAAGCAGCGTAACGCTGCACCCTTTAGCTGACGGCCCTTCGGGAGCCGTCGCTGGGGAGTGGGCGGCAGGGCGGGTTCGATTGTGATCCCGCCGCGCCTTTGATCCTGATTCCTAAACTAACACTCTTTTTCCCAATAACTTATGGCAGTCCTGGTAGATAAAAACACACGCCTGCTGGTGCAGGGCATCACCGGCAAGTCCGGCGGTTTCCACGCCAAGCAGTGTATGGAATACGGCACCAACCTCGTCGCGGGCGTTACCCCCGGCCGCAAGGGCGAGACCTTTGAAGGCAAGGTGCCCGTGTACGACACCGTGGCCGAAGCGCGCGAAGCCACTGGCGCCAACGTCAGCGTCATCTTCGTCCCCGCCCCCGGCGCCGCGGACGGCATTATGGAAGCGGTGGACGCCGGCATCGAGCTGGTCATCTGCATCACCGAAGGCATCCCGGTTGTCGACATGATGCGCGTGAAGGCGTACATGAAGGGCAAGAGCTCCCGCCTCATCGGGCCCAACTGCCCCGGCATCATCACCCCCGGCGCCTGCAAAATCGGCATTATGCCCGGCTACATCCACAAGCCTGGCAACATCGGCGTCGTCAGCCGCTCCGGCACCCTCACGTACGAAGCCGTGTGGCAGCTCACCTCGCTCGGCCTGGGCCAGAGCACCTGCATCGGCATCGGCGGCGACCCGATCAACGGCACCAGCCAGATCGACGCCATCAAGCTGTTTAACGAGGACCCGGACACGCACGCCATCATTATGATCGGCGAAATCGGCGGCACCGCCGAGGAAGAAGCCGCCGCCTACATCAAGGAGAACGTGAAAAAGCCCGTTGCCGCGTTCATCGCCGGCGCCACCGCGCCTCCCGGGCGCCGCATGGGCCACGCCGGCGCTATCGTCTCCGGCGGCAAAGGCACCGCGGCGGCCAAGATCGAGGCGCTGAAAGACGCCGGCATCGCGGTCTCCCCGACCCCGGCCGAGATGGGCAAAACCCTGGCGGCGCTCCTCTAGGCCCCGCCTACTATTAGCAACGTGCATGACAAAGGCTCCTTTTACTCATAACAACGGTACAAGGAGCCTTTCCTTTGCACCAAAACGGCCTTTGTGGCAGTTTTGATGAGAGCCCCGTGCTCTCAGGCGTTTTCCGCGATCGTCTCTCCACGCCGGAAAATGCCGGAGCACCGGGTTCCTTCCCGAGCATGGCACGGAAAAAGCTGCATTCCCATTCCTGCTCCCGATTTTTTTCGCTAAGAAGTGGTTTAACTGCGCTCCGCAAAAAGATCCCATCCGGTTGCCGGCAATGCCCGGCACCACCCCCATGCAGCAAGCATAAAGCTTTTGGCTTTAACAACTTATCACAACACGAGGCGAGATTTTTTTCGCCGCACCAGCGTAACTCACACGAAGAGAACATAATATGGCGTTAATCTCGAGAGGTCTGGAAGGAATTGTCGCGGCGGAAACCCGCCTGAGCGACGTGCGTGGCAAAGAAGGCCAGCTGGTCTACGCGGGCTACGATATCAACGAGCTTGCAGGCAAAGTCACTTTCGAAGAAATCACCTACCTGCTGTGGCACGACAAGCTGCCCAGCAAGGCCGAGCTGGACGGCCTGAAAGCCGACCTGCGCGCCGCCCGCAGCCTGCCCCAGGGCGTTATCGACTTCCTCAAAGCCGCGCCCAAAACCGCCGCGCCCATGGACGTCATCCGCACCGGCGTAAGCATGCTGGGCCTGTACGACGAGGACCCCGCCAACGACGGCGCCGCCAACCTCAAGCGCTCCATCTCCATCCTGGCCAAAATCCCCATCATCACCGCCTACTTCCACCGCGCGCGCCAGGGGCTGGAGCTCACCCCCATCCGCACCGACCTGGACGAAGCGGCCAGCTTCCTCTACCTCTTCACCGGCAAGGAGCCCGGCATTGAGACGGTGAAGACCCTCGACATCGCCTACGTGTTGCACGCGGACCACGGCTTCAACGCCTCCACCTTCTCCGCCCGCGTCACCATTTCCACACTCACGGATATCTACAGCGCCATCACCTCCGCCATCGGCACCCTCAAAGGCCCGCTGCACGGCGGCGCCAACGAGGCCGTTATTGACATGCTGGAGGAGATCGGCTCCCTCGATAAAGTCGACGCCTGGGTGTACGACAAGCTGGCCAAAAAGGAAAAGATCATGGGCATCGGCCACCGCGTCTACAAAGTACTGGACCCCCGCGCCCCGCACCTCAAAGCCATGGCCATCAAGCTTACGCAGGAGCTGGGCGAGCCCAAGTGGATCGAAATGAGCGAGCGCATCGCCGCCATTATGCTGAAGGAGAAGAACCTCAACGCCAACGTCGACTTCTACAGCGCAACGGTCTACCACTCCCTGGAGATTCCCAAGGACCTCTTCACCCCCATCTTCGCCATCGCCCGCACCGCCGGCTGGACAGGCCACATCCTCGAGCAGCTCAAAGACAACCGCCTCTTCCGCCCCCAAAGCGACTACGTCGGCTTCCCCGTCGGCAAGACGGTCGTGCCGATCGCGGAGCGCTAACGCACCGTTCCGCCCGCGGGAGCAGTCGAGTTCGTTCCCCCACATAAGCCTGGGGTTGCCCACGCCAAGCTTTCTGAAGCAAGGCCACCCCCAGGCAAAGCGCTGTCGTCATTTGGCTCCCCTCCTCCTTTATCCCCACTAAGTGGGGATAAAGGAGGTAACGCTCCCACGTTCCCCGAGATGGGGAAGTGATTGAAATAACCTCGAATGCGGGGGTGAAGCTCCGGGGCAAAGAATCGGCTTTGCTTCGTCGCTTCCCGCTTGATTCCGCCACAGGGCGCGTGCATATTTTTATCTCGTATGCATACGGTAGACAAACCTGGACGGCTCAAAGACTCCTCTTCCTCGGCACCTCAGCCCGCCGCGCTTCCCGCACTCACGCGCGATCAGAAGCATGGGATGCTGCGCATGATGGTGTTGATCCGTCGTTTTGAAGAGCAGGCTGAGCAGGCCTACCTGCGCCAGCAGATTCGCGGCTTTTGCCACGTATACAGTGGCCAGGAGGCCATTGCGGTAGGTACCGAATCCGTCATCAACCGCGACGACGCCGTCATTACGGCGTACCGTGACCACGGCCATGCGTTAGCCCGGGGAATGTGTCCCAAGGCTTGCATGGCCGAACTTTTGGGCAAAGCCACCGGCTGCTCCAAAGGCAAGGGCGGGTCCATGCATTTCTTTGATAAGTCGAAGCACTTTTACGGCGGCCACGGCATCGTCGGCGGCCAGACGCCCCTGGGCCTGGGCCTCGCTTTTGCCCAAAAGTACACCAACACCAACCGCGTCACCCTCTGTTACCTGGGCGACGGCGCGATTAACCAGGGCGTGTTCCATGAGTCCCTGAACATCGCCGCGCTGTGGAAGGTGCCGGTCATCTACATCATCGAGAATAACCTGTACGCCATGGGCACCAGCGTCGCCCGTTCCTCCGCCGGCGATCCGCTCGTGAAGCGTGCCAGCGGCTACGACATGGCCGGCATTGTGGCCAACGGCATGGACGTGGACGACGTGCGCGCCAAGACGGCCGAGGCCGTTAACCTGGCCCGCACCGAAAGCCTCCCCAGCATCATGGAAATCCGAGCGTACCGCTACCGCGGCCACTCCATGACGGACCCGCGCAAATACCGCAGCAAGGACGAGGAAGAGCAGCAGCGCAAGCGCGACCCGATCGAGATTTACAAGCAGCGCCTTATCGACGACGGCAGCATTACCGAGAAGGATTACGACGACATCGAAGCCAGCGTGGGCGCCGAGGTGAAGGAAGCCTACGAGTTCGCCCTCAACTCCCCCGATCCGGAGCTGGAAGAAGTGTTCGACGACATCTTTGCACCGGAGACGCAGATCGACGAAATTGAGCGCCGCCCCAAGTGGTCCTACGGTGACTAACCGTTGCCGCTAAGCATCTTACGCAAGCCACCCGGCCTTGGGAAACCACGCCGGGCCGGCATGCGCACCGCACCGGGGGCGGCTCAGTGGACATGCTCGATATTTCCTCGGATTCTCTGATTTTTCTCGGAAATAGCACGCAGTCTCACTAAGCTTCCCCAGGTCCGAACCTCGCCCCACCCCCGGGCGTTTGGTCCCCTCGGGGATTTTTTCGTTCCCGGGGCTCGTTCTTTCCGCAGCCCGCACCAGCACATCGCAGAGATTCGCGACCGGAGAAAAAGGCCGGGCACACCACGCCACACCAGGCACCAGGCGCAAGATTTTCCCCCGCAACACTTTAACTTACCGCCGCACGCACGCACAGGACATCACCCACATGCCCATCATCACGTATCGACAGGCTCTCAATCAGGCGATTGCCGAGGAAATGGAGCGCGACGACAACGTCTTCATTCTCGGTGAGGAAGTCGCGGAATACAACGGCGCCTACAAGGTCAGCGAGGGCCTCCTCGACAAGTTCGGCCCCAGGCGCGTTATCGACACGCCCATCAGCGAAGGCGGCTTCACCGGCCTGGCCGTCGCCGCCGCCACGTACGGCCTGCGCCCCATTGTGGAGTACATGACGTGGAGCTTCTCCCTCGTCGCGTTCGACCAGATCATCAACAACGCCGGCCAGGTGCGCTACATGGCGGGCGGCCAGTTTGAGGTGCCGATGGTCATCCGCGGCAACTCCGGCGGCGGCCTGCGCGTCGGCGCCACCCACTCCCACACCCCGGAGAACTGGTACGCCAACGTCCCCGCGCTCACGGTCATCACCCCAGCCTTCCCCGACGACGCCAAGGGCTTGCTGAAGAGCGCCATCCGCTCCAACAACCCGATCATCTTCATCGAGAACGAGATCCTGTATAACTACAAGGACGAAGTGCCTGAAGGTGAGCACCTTACGCCGATTGGCAAGGCCAGGATCCGCCGCGAAGGCTCCGACATCACCTTCATCGCCAACAGCGCCAGCACCCACCGCGCGCTGGAAGCCGCGCAAACCCTTGCGTCGCAGGGCGTTGAGGCGGAAGTGATTGACCTGCGCACCATCAAGCCGCTCGATTTCGACCTGATTGCCGAGAGCATCCGCCGCACCAACCGCGCCGTTATTGTGGAGGAAAACAAGCCCTTCGCCGGCTGGGGCGCCCAGGTCGCCTACATGATCCAGCGCCACCTCTTCGACGAGCTCGACGCCCCGGTCATCCGCGTGGCCTCCCTCGACGCCCCGCAACCCTACAACGCCAAGTTGGAAGATTACCTGATGCCCAGCGCCGACCGCGTGGTAAAAGCCGCCAAGGCCGTGCTTGCGTAAGTGCATGCGCCCCAGCGCGTTGCCTGGCCCCAATCCAACAGGGCACGGGCAGCGCGGCATGCGGGCGCATTGGACAGCGACAGCGATTCCCGCCTCCCGACACCGATTCCCTCACACTTTTCCCTCACTCCACACCGCTCTATCCCCCTTATGGCCAAAGATTTGTTGATGCCCGCGCTTAGCCCGTCGATGACGGAAGGCTCTCTTGCCAAATGGCTTAAAAAGGAAGGTGATCCCATCAAGATCGGCGAGCCGATCGCGGACGTGGAGACCGACAAGACCACGATGGAGATGACGTCGTACGATAACGGCTACATCCTCAAAATCCTGGTCCCCGAAGGCGAGCGGGTGGAAGTGAACGCCCGCATCGCCATCATCGGCGCCAAGGACGAAAAGGTGACCGAGGAGATGCTGAAGACCGCGCCCAAGGCCGAGCCCGCCGCCGCTGCCAAAGCCTCCGGGGGATCCAACGGCGCGCCCGAAGCCGCCGCCGGCAAAGTACCGCTGGAAGGGCCTAAGCCCGAAGCCGTTGCGCCCATGGCGCCCGTCTCCACCCCCGTGCCGCCCGCCCACGCCGGCGGCCGCGTCAAGGCGTCGCCGCTTGCCCGCAAGCTGGCCATCACCAAGGGCATTGATATCAGCCTGCTGCACGGCTCCGGCCCCGGCGGGCGCATCGTCAAGCGCGACGTGGAAAAAGGCCTGCCCCCGGGCGTCTCCGGCACCGGCGGCGGCAGCGGCTGGGGCGTGCTGCCCACCGGCCCGGTCTCCAACGCCGCCAAGCTGCCGCTCAGCGCCATGCGCAAGGTTATTGCCAAGCGCCTGCTGGAGAGCAAGACGACCATCCCGCACTTCTACCTCACCATTGAGGTGGACGCCGGCCCGATCAGCGCGCTGCGCGTGGAGCTGAACGAATCCCTGGGCAAGCTGCCCAAGCCTATCAAGCTCACTGTCAACGACTTCATCACCAAAGCCGCCGCCGAGGCCATCCGCAAGGTGCCCGCCGTCAACGCCTCGTGGAACGGCGACTCCATCATCCAGCACGCCGACGTAGACCTGAGCTTTGCCGTCACCATCCCGGACGGCCTCATCACGCCCATCATCAAAAAGGCGCAGGACAAGAACATCCGCCAGATTAGCGAGGAAACCAAATCCCTGGCCGGCAAGGCGCGCGAAGGCAAGCTGAAGCCCGAGGAGTTCCAGGGCGGCACCTTCTGCCTCTCCAACCTGGGCATGAAAGGCATCGACAGCTTTAGCGCCATCATCAACCCCCCGCAAAGCGCCATCCTCGCCATCGGCACCACCACCAAAAAGCCGGTCGTCAACGAGCGCGACGAGATCGTCGTCGGCCAGCGCATGTGCCTCACCCTCAGCTGCGACCACCGTGTCGTCGACGGCGCCGTAGCCGCCGACTACATGGCCGCCCTGCGCTCGCTCATCGAGAAGCCCGCTATCCTGCTGATTTAGAGCGTGTTGCGCAGGCGCGCAATGCGTCTGACGGCGCCGCATCAGGATGACATAGCCATGGGATACTTTGGATCGAAGCCCTGGAGAAACGACAAGGCCGCCGACTGGTACGGCGCTTTGTTCGAAGAGTATCCCCTACATCAGAAGATCGTCGCAACCCTCTCAGACAACAGCACAAGTGCGGAGGAAGTGCGCGCCGCCGCCACGCTTGTTATCATGCTCGGCCACGTTTTTATGTAGCCCGACATCGACAACCTGGAAAAGACCCAGGCCCTGGCCGTTCGGCGCCTCCGCCCGCTGCTACGCTTGTTCCGTCACGACGCCTCCATCGTGCGGGAAATCACCTACGAAATTGCCGCGCTGGAAAACATGCGCGACTCCACGAGGGCCCTCCCCACAACGCCCGACTTTGCCGCCTGGCTGCGCTCGTGGATTCAGGATGAGCCGCCCTTTGGCTTCGAGAGGCTTGTGGAGGACGAGATTTTGCCGAGCCTCCAGGACGACCTGCCAACAGCCCAGGAGGCCGGCGCCATCGTCGCAACGTTCCGCGATAAGGCCAACGCCTCGATAGCCAAACGCTTCCCCCGCATCCCTGAGGACCAGTGCGCCGCGCTTGCAGACCAGATCGTGCGCAACCTGCTGAAAGCCGGTGAGCAGCAAGCCGTACCGAAGCGCCCGTCCAAACGCGCGCCCCGCAAGAAGTCCGGTGCCAGGGGCGAAGGAGAGAGCCCATAGTCCAGAACTCCGCTCGACGCGAGCGCCCTACATCTTCGCGATGTCCGGCGCTTGTCCACCCTCCAACATCCGCGCCAGGCGCGGGCACATCAGCTTAAGCTCGGCTATGTCCGCGGCGGCGCCGGGGGTATCGCCCAGCGCGGTGCGGGTGCTTGCGCGGAACATCATGGCGACGTAGTCGCACGGGGCGATGCTGAGTGTCGCGTCCAGCTCGGCCAGGGCCTGGGTCAGGTCCCCCGCGGCGCGGTGGATGAGGGCGGATTTGAGGCGGGCGTCGGCGTCGTTCGGGTCGCGCTGGGCGGCGGCGGCGTAGTCTGCCAGGGCCTCTCGCCAGGGGTGGGGCATTGCGCCTGCCTTGTCCTGGCCCTCGCGGACTGACCTGGGACTGCCGGCGGATTGCAGCCACGTATCGCCGCGCAGGTGCGGCAACTCGGGCAGGGCGTATGTGGAGAGGTAGTCCAGCTCCTCAATGGCGCGTTCCGTCTTCCCCACCGCCCGGTGGACGACGGCGCGGAGCATATGGACGCCCATCGATTGGAGGTCCCCTTTATGGCCGAGCAGTTTGACGGCTCCGTTCGCCACATCCACGGCGTGCTGGGGCTTACCCGCAAGCAGGGCCATGGCGATGAGGTGGTGCCAGTACTCGGCGGAGCCCCTGTTATGGTGCGCCACGTAGAAGAAGTCGCGCGCGGCGGCCTCGAAGTTCCCTTCATCCAGCGCAACGGCGGCGCGCAGGTACACCAGGGTTTCGCTGTCGGGCAGGTCCGGAAAAGGGGCGTGGGCCCCCAGCCGGTTCCGGGATTCCTCAAGCATGATGTTGCAGGCCTGGCGCATGTCGTCCAGGGATCCGGCGTTGTCGTCCTGATACCACCGCACCATGGCGCGGTACTGCAGCACGGCAACGTAGCTGATGGGGAGGCCCGCGAAGCCGTAAAGATACAGCTCGGTGAGATCGGAATTGTGCAGGGTCCTGATGTCCACGCCCACCGCAACGGCGGCGTCCAGCTGCTCCAGCGCCTCGCGCGGTTGACGCAGACCTATGAGGGTGGCCGCCAGGTGGTAGCGCGTGGCAAAGAGCCATTGCGCCTGCGCCTCCGGGCCGGAAAGCGCGGCAAGGGTGCCATTTGGGCCCAGCTCCAGCGCGCGGGTCAGGTCGTACTGGGCGGCGGGGTAGTCCCGGGCGACAAGGTGCACGCGGCCGCGCTCGGCAAACGCCTCGGCGTCTTTGGGCTCGCGGTCAATACGCAGGTTCAGGCGTTCCAGATCGGCGTTGAAGGTGTCGGCGATGCTGATTTCGCTGCCGGGCTCCCCTGGCCTGGGTGGGGAGGGGCGCGCGTCGTTATCCTTGTGCCTGGCCTTGTCGGCCGCTCCTCGCGGCGCCGTCCAGCCGGAGTGCCGGGGAAACAGAAGCGGGTAGAGAAAGAAGCCTGCGAGCACCACAAAGGTCAGGCCAAGCATGACGAGCACGAGCCCGTCGGGATCTTCGTGCAGTAAGCTATGCAGCGACGCGCCCATGGGGAGAGGATGGTGCGGGGTGGAGCGGCGTGTCAACAAGGTTGTGCGCCGCTTTTGCTCCGTTGTGTGGGTGATGTACCAAGAGCATGTGCCGACAATCGAGTATTCGGCCTCGTCAATGCGCGGCGCCTGTGGCATATTTCCGGTCCAACTGTATGAAATCCAATGACTTGATCCGCCTGGGCGTGCCGGAGGGCGTGGCGCTGGGGCTGGCGCATGACTTTATCCGCGGGTACATGGCGACGCCGGACGCCGACGGAGCGCGGCTGGAGGAGGAGATTGCGGCGATAGTGGCCGAGCCTCAACGCTTTGTGAAGGATCTCCTGCGCGGTGCGCTGGCGGGGGAACTTACGCGTGCGAAGGCGGAGGCGGCGGGCGAAGTCGAGGCATCCGCCTCCTCCGTACGCCGTGGCGAGCCCGCGCCGTGGAAGCAGTGGGGCACGGGCCTGGAAGCCTCTGCCGTGCAACAACTTGTGAATGCGTGCACGCTCCCCGTCACCGTGGCGGGCGCGCTGATGCCCGACGCGCATGTGGGGTACGGCCTGCCCATCGGCGGCGTGCTGGCGACGGCCGGTGTGGTGATCCCCTACGCGGTGGGCGTGGATATCGCGTGCCGGATGCGGATGTCGGTGTTTGACTGCAAGGCGTCACGCATGTCGGGCATGCGCGATCGCCTCGCCAACATTCTGGAGAGCGAGACGCGGTTTGGTGTGGGCGCCAGCTTTAAGCAGCGGCGCGATCACCCCGTGATGGACGACCCGGCCTGGGACACGACGCCCATGATCGCGCACCTGCGCGACAAGGCGTGGGGGCAGCTGGGTACCAGCGGCAGCGGCAATCACTTTGTGGAGTTTGGCGCATTTAAGGTAAGCGAGGAGTCCGAGCTGGGGCTGAAGCCGGGCGAGTACGTGGCGCTGCTGTCGCACAGCGGCTCGCGGGGCTCCGGCGCCAAAATCTGCGAGACCTACAGCCGCATTGCCATGGAACGCCACAGCCGTTTGCCGAAGGAGCTGAAGCACCTGGCATGGCTGGGGCTGGACGAGGCGGAGGGGCAGGAATACTGGGCGGCGATGAACCTGATGGGGCGCTATGCGGCGGCCAACCACGCTTGTATTCACAAGCACATTGCCAAAAAGCTGGGCGAGGACGTGGTGGTGGATATCGAGAACCACCACAACTTTGCGTGGAAGGAGACGCACCTCATCCACGGCCGGGAGCAGGAGGTGATTGTGCATCGCAAAGGCGCTACCCCGGCCGGCCGCGGCGTGCTCGGCGTTATACCCGGCAGCATGGCCACGCCCGGGTATGTGGTGCGCGGCAAGGGCAACGCGGAGAGCCTGCACAGTGCCAGCCACGGGGCCGGCCGCGTGATGAGTCGCACCAAAGCAATGGAAAGCTTTACATGGAGCGCCGTACGCAAGCAGCTTGCCGCCGCCGGCGTGGAGCTCCTCTCCAGCGGCCTGGACGAAGTGCCCGGCGTCTACAAGGACATCCACCAGGTAATGGCCGCACAGACGGACCTGGTCGAAGTGCTTGGCGAGTTCCACCCGCGAATCGTAAAGATGTGCCCGGCCGGAGAGAAGGCCGAGGATTAGAGCATTTTCCAGACAGCCTGTCGCGAATTTGCCGATCTCCAAGAACGGCGGAGCCGTGACGTTCGCAAAAGGGCGTAGCCCCAGGCATAGCGCTCTGAGAACGGCGGAGCCGAGCGTTTGCAAATACAGGCGACCGAGCACAAGGCTCCGAGAACGGCGGAGCCATTCCATACCCTAGCCCGGGGTTGCCCGGAGCATTCTGATGCGAGGACTACCCCGGGAAAGTTCGCCTCAGCAACCCTACGCGAAGCGTTCTTATGTCGATCCACTCGCGCTCGTTTACCGCGAGGCCTTCTCTGTGGCTCTGAACATGGCACGCGCGAGGAACGAGCGCGAAGGGTCCAACGGAAGAACCCTTCGCGTGGGGGTTCTGATTCCAGCCTACCCGGGGTAGTCCTCGCATCAGAATGCTGCGGGCAACCCCGGGTAGGGTATAGAACGGCTCCACCGTTCTCGGAGACCTAACCCCCGCGACAGCTTAAATGGGCTTTGCTCTAGCGCGGCGCCTTGCCCCTTCGTCTTTGCCCGCCGCCCCCCGTTGCTACCGCGGCAGCACGTTCTCCAGCACCTTGGCGCTGCAGAGCACGCCGGGCAGGCCGGCGCCGGGGTGCGTGCCCGCGCCCACCAGGTAGAGGCCGGGGATGTCTTCCGCCAGGTTGTGCGGGCGGAACCAGGCGCTTTGCGTCAGGATCGGCTCGAACTGAAAGGCGGAGCCCAGGTAGGCGTCGAGGTCCTTCTCAAAGTCGCGCGGCGTAAATATCTTCTTGGTAATGATGTGCTTACGCAGATCCGGCACATGGGTCTCCAGCGATTCCAGGATCGCCTCCGCGTACCGCTCCTTTTCGGCCTCCCAGTCGATCTTGCCGCCCAGGTGCGGCACGGGGCTGAGCACATAAAAGCACTCGCAGCCCGGGGGGGCGAGGGAGGGATCCGTGCGGGTGGGCGCGTGCAGGTATAGAGAGAAGTCCTTGGCCAGCACCTTGTTATGAAAGATGTCGTCCAACAGCGGCTTGTAGCGCGGGGAGAGGATAATGCTGTGGTGCGCCAGGTCCGGGTAGGTGCGGTCGGTGCCAAAGTAGATGAGGAACAGGCTCATGCTGTACTTCATTTTGGCCAGCTTCGCGTCTGTCCACGTGCGGCGGGCGGCGGCGGGGATGAGTTTGCGGTAGGTGTTTGCCACATCGCTGTTGGCCACAACTACGGGCGCATCAATGACTTCCGATCCGCGCTCCGTCGCCACCCGCACGCCTGATACCGCGCCGTCGCGTAGTAGAATCTCCTCCACCCGCGTGTTGAGGCGCAGCGTGCCGCCCATATCCGTAAACAGCCGCACCAGCGCGTCCACCAGCGCTCCCGTGCCACCCATCGCAAAGTGTACGCCCCAGTGGCGCTCCAGATAGTGGATCATGCTGTATATGCTGCTGGACTGGAACGGGTTACCGCCCACAAGCAGCGGATGGAACGAGAAGACAATCTGCAAAAACGGGTCCTTGATGTAGCGCGAGGTGAGCGCAAACACACTCTCGTGCGAGCGCAGGCGGACGAGATCGGGCGCCACCTTCACCATGTCCATAAAGCTGGAGAAGGGCTTGTCCGCCAGGTCGATAAAGGCACGCTCAAAAATAGCGCGCGATTGCTTTACAAACTCCAGATAGCCAGGCACATCCGCCGGATTGAATTTGCGGATCTCCGCAATGATTTCCTCCTCGTTGCCCGTGTAGTCAAAGGTACGCCCCTGCGCATCAATAATGCGGTAGTAGGGCGTGCACGGCACCATCTTGACGTAGTCTTCGGAATTCTTGTCTGCCAGGTCAAACAGCTCATCAATAAGGAAAGGCGCTGTGATAATCGTAGGCCCGGCGTCAAACGTAAAGCCGTCCTGCTTATACACATACGCGCGTCCGCCCGGTTTGTCGCGCATCTCCGCCAGCGTTACGGTGTAGCCGCGCGCCTGCAGGCGGATCGCCGCCGCCAGCCCGCCAAAGCCGCTCCCGATCACCACCGCCGGCCCCTGCGTTCCCGGCCCGCGCCGCCTTAGCGCGCGATGCGGCGCGTCCGGATCAATCCCGCCCGCCCACGGCCGCCCGTTGCCCGGGCCCATCGGGTTGTCATCATCATCGTCTTCGGGGTGCGGAACAAAAGGATTACGTCGGGCCACGGTATTTCAGGTGCGGGTTGATACAGAAGAATACCCGGAAGATTACGCTTTGAAACGCCTGTCGGCAAAGGAAATCAGACAAGGCTAACTATATGTAAATGCGCCCGCTACGCAACGTCTTACTTCCCCGACGCCCCCGCCGATTCCGTTTCCTGCGCGGCGGTCGGCTTCTCGCCGGCGGCGTCGGCCCCCCCAAAGTGGGGCACCAGGGTTTTGTAGAGGGTGCCGAGGTTAAAGGGCTTCTCCAGGCACACGCAGCCGCTGCTGTTGACGAACGATTTGGTGGATTCGCGCACAAGGTCGCCGCTCATAAACACAAAGTTGCGGGAGTAGCGTTTGTCGATCGCGCGCGCCATCTCGTAAAAGCGCAGGCCGTCGATGCCCGGCATGCGGATGTCGCTCACAATCACGTCAAAGCGTTCCTTGCGAAGGATTTCCAGCGCGGTCGTCACTTCGCCGGCGCTCGTTGCCTTCACGTCCATCAGCTCCAGGTAGTCGCTTAGCGATTCCAGGATCTGCGGCTCGTCGTCCACCAGCAGCACCCGGCCCGTGCGGCGCGTGGCGGGCTGCGTGGCGCCTTCCGCGGGTGTGGCGGTGCCGGCTGCGGCAGTGGGGGTGGAAGCGGCGGCCACGGCGGGCGGCAGCTCCAGCGGCGCGGTCGGGTCGGGATCACTCACGGCCGTCTGCCGCGGCGTCTCCGGGCTAAGGGCCAGGGGAAGCTCCACCGTAAAGCAGCTGCCGCGGTTGGTGCTGCTTTCCACCGTAATGTCGCCGCCGTGCGTCTCGATGATCGAGTGCGCGATGGAGAGGCCCAGGCCGGTGCCCTCGCCCAGCGGTTTGGTGGTAAAGAAGGGATCAAAAATGAACTTCTGCACCTCGCTGGGGATGCCGGACCCGTTGTCGGTAACGGAGATACGCACCTTCTCCCCGTACCGCTTGGTCGTCACCCGGATGGTGCCGTCCTTGCGGCTGGGCGGGATGGCCTGCTCGGCATTGTTAATCAGGTTAAGAAACACCTGCTGTACCTGCTGCGCGGAAACATACACGGGAAACGACACCGGATCGAGGTCCGCCATCAGATTGATGTTGTTGACCTTCAACTGGTAACGCTTGATGCTGCACGCGCGGTTAATCAGCTCGTTAATGCCGATTATCTCCTTGCCCCCCGCCTCCTTGCGGCTAAAGGAGAGCAGCGATTTGACCAGGTCCGCCGCGCGGCGCGACTCGTTAAGGATGGCCTGCACGCTTTGCTCGTCCGTCTCGCGCCCCCGCTTCAGCGTCAGCAGCGAGGCGTGGGCCAGCACGGAGGTGAGTGGGTTGTTGATCTCATGCGCGATGCCCGCGATGATTTCGCCCAGCGAGGCCAGCTTCTCGCTCTGCACCAGGTGCCGCTGAAGTCGTTCCTGCTCATTCACTTCCAGCCGCAGCGTGATGGCGAACGACGCCAGCTCCGCAAAGACGCTGAGCGTGGCCAGGGTGTTCTCGTTAAACGCGTGGACGGAAAGGCCGTCCATATTGATGATGCCCCACACCTGGTCGTTGACGATGACGGGCACGGCGAGTTCGGAGCGGACGTAGTCGAAGAGCGGGTAGTATTCGGGATCGCGCGTCACGTCGCCGCACAAGTGTGCGATGCCGGTAAGCGCCACGCGACCGGTGATGCCCTGGCCCAGCTTCAGCTGGCACGCCTGCTTCTCCAGCGTCCAGTCCGGCCCGTGCGTGCTGGTAATGATGAGGCGGCGCGTCTGGTGATCCACTGTAATAAAGCTGCCGTGCAACGCGTTGGCAATTTGACACGATCGATCCAGAATGAGTTCCACAACCTCATCCACACGCTTGCGATGACGGATGGCCGTCAGGACATCGCGCAACGCAGGTGCAATAGGGTTGTAATCCATGGGCGGAGCTTCAGGTGGGGCTGGCAGATGTGGGGGAAGCATGAGATGTGCCATTCACTTCACTACTCGTATCAGAAGGCGGGCGTTGCGAGGTAACCTGTTGAGGCTGTGGTGTGCAGGCCGGGGCGAATCCAACCCGGCGGTGATTAAGCACTCTGTACACTACAAAGCATCGAAAGATTGTCAAAAAAAGGCGCGTTTGTCCGGTTGAAAATGCAAGCGTAAGCAAGGTTAAATAACAGGAGCGATGTGTGAAAGAGGATTATCGTCGCTTAGGCAAGAACGTATAGGCTCTTTTTGCCTAGTTTTTTATCGATCTTCCCCCATTGGTGCATTTTGATCAGACACCGCGTCCCCCGATGCTCAATGCATGCGGAAAAAGCGCACGCCTTCGCCATATGACGTAAGCGCGCCCCCGTTTTGTACGCTTTTGCGAGATTTCTGCCAGATGGGGGGAAACAGGGGGCGACGCTTCGTAGCGTGTCAACCTTCGCCCGCCGTGGAGAACATTCCTTTTTTCCTCCCCTCCGTACAATCCGTGCAGTCCGTGGTTAAATAACGCCCCTTTCAGCTGAAATTGAACCACGGATTACACGGATTGCACGGAGGGGACGGAGAGATTCCAGAGTGCGATTGGGTTCGAGATCGAGTGTCGACCGCCTCAAGCAGAAATCATACCTACCGCAACCGGCTTTGATGCTTTGGCGAGAAAGATGGCGCACGCGACTTTTCTTGCGCTAAGCGACGGTTTTTCGCTGACAGCGGGCCCGCCCATGTACTAGGCTACTGCTAGAGAGACAGCGCGTTGCGCCGGCGCCTTCGGCATCCCCGCGGGTTATCAATGGGAGGGGATCACCAGTCGCGCCCATTCGCCTGCTTAAAGCATTGTGTGTCAGCAGGTTAGCTTCACCCAAAACCCTCCACACCCCCTTCCCATCGCCATGAAGATGACCCGCCGCTACTTCCTGCAAGCCTCCGGTCTGGCCGCTGCCTACTGCGGCCTGGCGCCCAGCCTCTCCCTCGGCAACGCCGCGCTGCCGGACGACAAGTTGAAGCAGGTAACGCGCAAAAAGACGCTGGTCACGATCTTTCTCCGCGGCGGCATGGACGGCCTGAATTTTGTGGTGCCGTTTGGCGATCCCCAGTACTACGCCATGCGCGGCTCCATCGCCGTGCCCGCGCCCGGCATGGGCAGTGCTAACCTCAGGACAGGCAACGCGTTAGACCTGGATGGCTTTTTTGGCCTCCACCCCAATGCCGCCCCGCTGATGCCGCTGTTCAAATCCGGCCAGGCTGCCGCGCTGCAGGCCGTGGGTTACAGCCGCAACACGCGCAGTCACTTTGAGGAGCAGGATACCTGGGAGACCGGCATGATCGGCAACACCATCGCCTCCGACGGCTGGCTGAACCGCCACCTGGTGACAAGCAAAGGCAACGGCGTCATCCGCGCCGTGGCCCTGGGCGACACCCTCCCGCGCATCCTCCGCGGCCAGGCCAGCGCGTTTGCCGTGCGCGGCATTACGGACCTGGCGATGCCCGGCGGCGCCCTGCCCCCCGAGGCGCAGGCCGTGATGGGCGCCGCGCTGGAACACGCCTACAAGGTCGACCCCAAAGCCGCGCAACCCCATGCGCGCCAGCTACTTGCGGATAGCGCGATGACTACGATGGAAGGCATCGAGCAGATCAAGAAGGTCACCGCCACCCCCTACAAGCCCAAGGCCGTGTACCCGAAAGGCAAGTTTGGCAAGCAACTGGAGGACGTCGCGCGCCTCATCAAGGCCGACATCGGCCTGGAGGTGGCGGAGATCGACTACGGTGGCTGGGACACGCACCAGAATCAGCTCAACAGCTACGGCAACCTGGTGCAAGGCCTGGCCGACGGCATCGCCGCCTTTTGCAAGGACCTGGAGGACCGCCTGGACGACGTCCTCGTGCTCACGCTCTCCGACTTTGGCCGTACCGCCGCCGAGAACGGCACCGGCGGCACCGACCACGGCTGGGCCAACTGCATGCTGGCCATCGGCGGCCCCGCCCGCAAAGCCACCGGCGGCTCCCTCAAGCCCGTCCTCGGCACCTGGCCCGGCCTTGCCCGCGAAAAGCTGTACGAAAAGCGCGACCTGGCCCACACTACCGACTTTCGCGATGTCCTCGGCGAAGTCGTGAGCGTGCACCTGGGCAACGACAACCTGAAAACCGTGCTGCCCGGCCACACCTTCAAGCCTGTTGGCCTGGTGTCGGTGTAGCGCAAGCGCCGCGCTGCCAGTGAGTTACGGCAGCTCCGCCACCTTGCGCAGGCACGATTCCAGGTAATTCCGCAGGGCAAGATTTGTCTGGTGGATGCCCGACTCGTCCTGCACCCATATGGCGCCTTCGCGCCGGTCGACGCAGGAGCACGCGGCGCCGCCGTCCTTGTGGGCAAACACAACAAAGCGCTGCATCAGCTCGGCGTCCTGCCAGAGAAAGCGGGTTGTGCGTAAGTCGTTGGCGCGACCCAGGTTATCGCGTGTGCGATGGGGGTCGGCCGCCGAGTGAAAAGGGAGCATGTTGAACCAGTCGGATCGGAACCCGTTGGCCGCCTGGTAAAAGGCCTGAAAGACGGGTGGCAACGCCTCAAACAGCGCAGCGTCCTCCGGCGCGGGCACGACAGGCGGCCGGGGCTTGAAGTCATACGTCGCGACCCATTCGTTAAGCTGCTGTTGCCAGTCGTCTCGCGTCATCGCTTTGTCGTCCATCCCGTCGTCAGGCTTGCTAACATGCTAAGGTTCAACAATATCCGCCAGCGCAACCGGCGCGATTGCACGTACGGGAGGCTCCGCGTCGCGGTCGCGTTCCGCCCCAAAATACGCTTCGGGATCGTAGTCCAGCAGGTCGTACCAGTTGTTGCGGCAGTGCGCCTCGTACCCGGCCTCCGTAATCAGCCGCTGAATCTCCGCAACGGTAAGGCGGAACGACGTGCCGGCGGAGGACACCACGTTTTCCTCCATCATCACGCTGCCAAAGTCGTTGGCGCCAAACTTCAGCGCAATCTGGCCAATACGCGGGCCCTGCGTTACCCAGCTGCTCTGCACGTTCTCAAAGTTGTCGAGGAAGATGCGGCTGAGCGCCTGCATGCGCAGGTACTCGTGGGAGCCGACCGGCTCCGCGCGCAGCTTTGTGTTGTCGGGCTGGAACGTCCAGCAGATAAACGCCGTGAAGCCGCCCGTTTCGTCCTGCGTATCCCGCAGGCGCAGAAGATGTTGGATGCGATCCTCCACCGTCTCCACGTGGCCGAACATCATCGTGGCCGAGGAGTTGAGCCCCAGCTCGTGCGCGTCGCGCATCACCTGCAGCCACTGGTCCGCGTCGCACTTAAGGGGCGATATGCGCTTGCGCACGCTGTTAATGAGAATCTCGCCGCCGCCGCCTGGGATGCTGCCCAGGCCGGCCTCTTTAAAGCGGCGGATAACCTCTTTAAGCGGCATGTTAAAGACTTCCGCAAAATGATTAAACTCCGGCGGCGAAAAGCCGTGGATATTAATAGTGGGATGGTGCTGGCGGATGTACTGCAACAGCTCCAGATAATAATCAATCTTAAGCTTGGGATGATGCCCACCCTGCATCAGAATCTGCGTACCGCCAATGCTTTCCAGCTCTTTAATCTTTTCGCCTATAGCCTGGGGCGAAAGTACATAACTGTCCGGCTGAGATTCTGTACGATAAAACGCGCAGAATTTGCAGTACACGTTACATACATTCGTGTAGTTGATATTGCGATCGATAATATATGTGACAATATCATTACCGCGCCCATTATAGGCAGGGCCCTTCAGCTGCTCGCGGCGAGCGTTGGCCATAGCCCCCAGCTCCGGCAGCGGGGCGTGGTAAAGCTCCATCGCCTCGGCAGGCGTAATGCGCTCGCCATCAAACACTTTGGCGCGAATATCCGAGTAAAGCAGGGATTGGATCATATCCAGCGAAGGGTGGGGGGTGGCGAGGGGATGAGGCCGAGCGCGGCCAGTTTTTCGGCAAATAGGGCGGCGGCGCGCTTTTCCCGCGGGCCGATGTCGTACTGAATGTGCCGGGTCAGGTACGTAAGTTCAAGCATGTTACGCGCAATTGCGCGGCGGCGGCGCAGGCCCTCCACCGCGGTGGCGCGTAGCGTAGCCGCCAGCTCCGCACGGGCGCGGCTACAGGACGTTACGACTTCGGATTCGAAGTCCGAAGTAGTTGCCGGCAAGGGTTTTGTATCGGTGCGGAGGGCCCACACGGCAAAGACGAAGGGCAGGTCCGTCAGCTCCAGCCACGCCTCGCCCAGGTCCAGCACGCGGGCGGTGGGATGGTCGTCGCGAAAGGCGAGCGCCTGGTCGCCGATCCACAAATGGGCGTCGGCGCGGGAGCCCTGGGGCAGGTACGTTACGTCTCTAAGTCCATAATCATGAAGGACAACGCGCGTGAGCATGGCGCTGGTTTTGGACGCGGCATCCAGCGCCACCGACTGCACGTGCTCAAGCGGGCGTTGCAGATGCAGAAAAACGCTGCGCACCTCGCCCTCGCAGCAGATGCCAAAGCCGTCGGCCACCTCGTACTCCGGGTGCTCGATGCATTCCATGATCGGCGCCAGCGCTGCATCCAGTTCTCCCGCACGTAGTTGCGCGGCAAGGGTGGTGGGGTGGGCGAGGGAAATGCCCGTCTCCAGACCCGAGACGAGCGGCTTGGCGTTGAGGTAGGGCACCGACCCGATGCGCCACCGGCAGCGCGACGATGCGGTGATGGAACTGGCGACGGCGGGCACCTGGACGGGAGGCGGAAGCGGCTCCGACGGGGCGGGGCCGAAGGGGCGGGGCGCCTGGCACGAATCCCCCGCGCCCGCGCCGCCGGGGGAGGCGGAAGGGAATCGGCTGGAGGGGGCGGGAGTGTGCATGGTGGTATATGGTTGTGGCTGTGGGGGATACGACTTCCACAGCATGGTGTCGGTGAGGAAAAGAAATCCGCGGCGCGGCCCGCAAAGCGTTGTTATGCAGGCACCTCCGTGGAGGCGGGCTCGGTGGCGCGACGCGTCACGGCGTCGGGGATGATATCGTACACCGTATTGCGGCGCGCCGGTTCGCGGCCGGCCTCGCGGATGGCGCGCTCCAGCGTTGCAACGCGTTGTTCCTGAGGCGTTTGCGAGCCAGCCATGTGAAAGATGCGCTCCTTCTGGATGGTGCCGTGCAGGTCGTCCACCCCGTAGCTCAGCGCAATTTGCGCGAGGGGGAGGCCCATGCTGATCCAGTAGGCGGTAATGTGGTCGAAATTATCAAGGTAAATGCGGCTGACCGCGAGGTTGCGCAGGTCTTCCATCGCCGTGACGCGTTTAAGATAGGATAGTTTGTTGTTCTCGGGCTCGAATGCGAAAGGGACAAATGCTGTGAAGCCTTTCGTTTCATCCTGCAACTCGCGAAGGCGCCTTAAATGGTCGACGCGTTGTTGTAAAGTCTCGATATGTCCGTACAACATCGTGCATGTGCTGCGCTGGCCCATCTGGTGCCAGATCTTGTGCACTTCAATCCACTCGTCCGCAGTCTCTTTGCCACGGCAAATCTTGTCGCGAACTTCGGGATCGAAGATCTCGGCGCCGCCGCCGGTTAACGCCGCAAGTCCCACGGAGCGAAGCTCTTCGAGCGTTTCGCGGATGGACTTTTTGTTGATGCGTTCGGCAAGGTGGCGAATCTCAATTGCGGTGAAGGCTTTCACCATCATCTCCGGGCACGCTTTCTTGATTCCTGAGATAAAGTCCAGATAATACTGGAAGGGAAGCTTCGGGTTCAGGCCGCCGACGATATGTACTTCCGACGCTCCTTGTTCATAGGCTTCGCGAGCCAGATGGATCATTTCGTCTACATCGTACTGAAACCCGCCTTCCTGTTTGGGGCGCCGGGCGAAGGCACAGAACTGGCAGCTGAGGATGCAGACGTTGCTGTAGTTGATGTAGAGATTGTAGACATACGTGGCGCGATTGCCGTTCTTGCGTTCGCGTACATAATTAGCAAGCAGGCCCAGTGCGTGCACGTCTTTGCATTCGTACAGGCGCACCCCCATAGCGTCGTCGATCCGCTCGCCCGCGTAGACACGTTCGGCGATGTCGGCGATTCCTGCTTTGTGTATTAGTTTGTCCATAGGGGAAGCCAGGCGAAGAGATGGAGGATGACGCCGACAAGCAATGTTGTGCTGACAAAGGCGTTGATGTTGAAGAAGGCGAGATTGATCTTGCCTATATCTACCGCGGCGGCCGGAGCGGCCCCCTCGGGCGGGATGGTGGTAGCATTTTTGGTGCCGCGCGTCGATGACGAATCCCCGGCGACGGCCTCGTGGGTCAGGCGGTGCTCGTACCAGAGTGCGCCGAGGACGACGAGAAGGGCGGCCCACCAGGCGGGGCCGAGGCCGGCGACCCAGCCAAACATTGCAAGTGCAAGCAGTGCAAGCACATGCAGAGTGCGAGCAAGGATCAGCGCGTTGGCAATTCCGTAACGCGCGGGGAAGGAAAAGAGGCCGGCGCCGCGGTCGTAGTCGACATCCTGGGTGGCGTAGATGATGTCGAAGCCGAAGACCCAGACAAGGACGGCGAGGGCGAGCGTCCAGGGGACGAGATCGAGCAGATCGCCGCGGACGGCGGCCCAGGCGCCCATGGGTGCGGCGGCCAAGGCGAAGCCGAGGAAGGCGTGGCAGTAGGCGGTAAAACGTTTTGTCAGCGAGTAGCCCAGTACCAGTGCCAGGGCCACCGGGCTAAGCCATCCGCACAGTGGATTAAGCGCGAATGACGCCGCAACGAACAGGGCCGCGCACCCCACCCACAGGGCCAGGGCCGTGCCTCTGGTGGCCAGGCGGCTGCGGCCCGCGGTGCGCGGGTTGGCGATATCGAATTGCCAGTCTGCCCAGCGGTTGAACGCCATGGCGGCGGTGCGCGCCGACACCATGCAGGCGAGAATGAGCGCGATGACTGTCCAGTGAGGTAAACCGTTGGCGGCCAAAAGCATGGCAATCAGCGCAAACGGCAGGGCAAAGATGGTGTGCGAGAACTTGACGAACTCCAGCGTGTCGTGAATTCGCCCGGCCACGCTGCGCGGTGGCAGGGGCGCGTCCGCACCGGCGGGCGGGTGAAGCGGGGCGGCGGTGTTCATGGGTGACTGGGAGAAAGGGAGTGTCCGGTTGGGGGTAAGTTAAACGTTTTGCTAAAGGGAGGGTTACTCGCCATGGTTACGGCTGCGGCGGTCGTCGCCTTCGTCGCCGCTCACTTCCCAAAACGGGGGCTCCGGCGGCAGAGTGTCGGCCGTGGGCGGCGCCATGGGCGGCGGTGCGGGGTTTTCGTCCTCGTGCAGGATTTGCATCATTGCGGAGTACTGGCCGGCCTTGCGGTTGTCGATGTCAACATCTTCAGCCGGAGCAGCTTGCGTTGCCGTGGGGCCGGCGGATACGTAGCCGCCGAAGCGTTGCCCCTGGCCGGCGTCGGCGCCGCCTTTGGCCGGCGCAACATGTTGCGGGTACGTGTGTTGCGGCGGATGCGCGGGCTCCCGGCGGGTGGCTGTGGGGTGGTGGTTGCGCGGTGGGTTACCCTCCATCCAGCGGCGGCTGAGGTTGTGCTCCACCCCCATGTGATCCAGAACGCGCGCAATCACCGTATCTATCACATCCATAATGGTTTGCGGGCGGTTGTAAAAGCTTGGCGCCGCGGGAATGACATCGGCGCCGGCCTCCAGCAGCGTTACGACATTGCGGGCGTGGATAAGGTTCCAGGGGGTTTCGCGGGGGACGATGACGAGTTTGCGGCGCTCCTTCAGAAAGACGTCGGCGGTGCGGGTAATGGTGCTGTCCGAGACGCCGTGGGCGATGCGGCCGACGGTGCCCATGGTGCAGGGGATGATGACCATGCAATCCCAGCGCGTGGAGCCGCTGGCGAAGGGGACATTCATCGACTTATCGCCATGCACCACAACGTCTTGCGACAGGCGGAGCTCGCCAATTTCCTCCGCGATGACCTGTTTGGCGTAGGTGCTGACGAGCAGGTGCACGCGGTGCTCGGGCATGAGTGCCAGCGCTTCCAGCAGGCGCTGGGCGTAGATGGCCCCGCTGGCTCCCGTGACGGCGACGACGATGTTCATGGTGCTGGGGGGGAAGGAGTTGCGTGAAAAGGGGGAGGATGCGGCACTGACAAACGGGTTGTTTGAGAGTGCCTCTATTTTCAGAATTTTCTGAAAGTTCTATAACTTTACGACGTTCCGCGACAACGTGCAAGCACGACTTTTGGCCAAGCGGGACGATTTCACCACCAAGGGCATGATGCCGCACTCACATTACGCGGCCGGGGCTGCCCCGCGCTCGCGCATCCCCAGCGCAAGAGCCACGTAAAGCATGGCGGGCACGGCGCTTACGATGGTGAGGGTGAGGAACAGGGAGCGGGCGGATTCCATCGACAGCGTGGCGTCCAGCTGGCCCAGGTTGGCAATCCACTCGGCTGTCAAAATGCAGGCGCCCAGGCCCAGCCATTGCAGGGCGTGCAGGTGGCGCATGCAGGCCACCACCATGGCGGCCTGCGCGGCCACGTTGCCCAGCACAAACCACGGGTGGAGGGGGCCGAACTGTGGGGCGCTGAGCCAGCACAGGACGCCGGTGGGCACCAGGGTGGCGGCAAACATCAGGGCAAAGGTGCGGCAGTACCGCAGCAGTACCTCCCTGGGCGGGCGCGGGCCGTGCACGTGGCCGTTCTCGTGAGCCGGCGGTACGGCCGCGTCTACGCTGGAGAGCGGGCGGGCGCGGGCGGCGGCGGCGGGCTCCGGATCGGGCGTGGCGGGCGGCGTCAAGGGCGTCATGCTATACAATACGCGCGCCGGGCGGGCACTCCAGCGTTTTTGGACGTACCGGCACCGCGGCCGGGGCGGGGCCGGGGCGTAAGGCGCGCGTGCATCAGGCAAAGCCGGCGATGGGGTGCGGCACGTAGGGGGCCTCCAGGGTGGCGATTTCCTCAGCGGTGAGCGTCGGCGCCAGATCCAGCGCGGCCACAGCGTCGTCCAGTTGCTCCACTTTGGAGGCGCCGATAATGGGGGCGGAGACGGCCGGTTTGGTCAGCATCCAGGCCAGGGCCACCTGGGCGCGGGGCACGCCGCGCTTCTCGGCCAGGGCGGCCACGGCGGCGATGACGGACTGGTCCGCCGCCTCCACCGCGGCGGATTTCTTGTCGTATAAAATGCCCGCAAAGGCGTCGGTATTCTGGCGGGCGGTGGCGGAGCCGGGCGGGCGGGTAAGGCGGCCCCGGGCGTAGGGGCTCCAGGGCAGCAGGCCTACTTTCTCCGCCAGGCACAGCGGGTTCATCTCGCGTTCTTCCTCGCGGTAGATGAGGTTGTAGTGATTTTGCATGGTTACAAAGCGCGTCCAGCCATGCATTTGCGCCAGGTAGAGCGCTTTGGCAAACTGCCAGGCGTACATGCTGCTGGCGCCGATGTAGCGCACTTTGCCGGATTTAACGGAGTCGTGCAGCGCTTCCAGGGTCTCCTCGATGGGGGTGGTGGAGTCCCAGCGGTGGATCTGGTAGAGGTCGAGGTAGTCGGTGCCGAGCCGGCGCAGGGAGTTATCGAGCTCGGCAAAAATGGCTTTGCGGGAGAGGCCGGCGCCGTTGGGGCCGCCGCGCATGCGGCCGTGCACTTTGCTGGCGATGACGAGGGCGTCGCGGTGGGTGCCGAGGTCGCGGAGGATCTGGCCGATGATTTCCTCGCTGGAGCCGTCGGAGTAGACGTTGGCGGTATCGAGGAAGTTGATGCCTAGATCGAGGGCCTTGTGGACGATGGGGCGGGTTTGCTCAAGCGGGAGCGTCCAGGTATGGTTGCCCCGGTTGGGGTCACCGAAGGTCATGCAGCCCAGGCATATGCGTGAGATATCCAGGCCGGTGCTACCGAGTTTGGTGTAAATCATCGGGTTACAAAGATAGCATTGGCGGCGCGCGGCGCAATGGGGGGAGAAGGAGAAGAGGAAGGAGGAGGAAGTTTTACCACGAAAAGGGTAGAATGGGAGGAAGTCTCGTTCGGAGATTCCTGCTAATGGGGATGCCCGAGCTATCTGAAGCACAGCGGCTAACCCAGGGGTTCTCTCGCATCACGACGCGAGCGGTAGCCCTCCCACGCCAAGTTACGGAACGGCTCCGCCATACTCGATGATACCCTACGCGAGAATAAAGTGGGCTTTGCCCCAGAGGAGGAGGGAAGTGCGGGAGAGGCACCGCGCTTCCCCAGGCGTAAGCCCTGGGTGGGGATGAAAATCCGCAGCGTTCTGCAGGAACGCAACATCTACAGGCAGAAGCTGTTGCGTCGCTGCACGACGTGATCTCGTTCGCACTCTCACCCATAGTGCGAAAACAGGCTTGGGATGGAGCCGCACAACGCAGGCTGAAAATGCGCTACGCCTCCTGATAGCACGAGCGATGGCTAAGGCACAGCCGCGTGTGGACGCGGTCGTCGTCGCAGCCCATCTCCGAGAGCGTAATGTTGCACCAGTAAAACGCGCGGTCGTTGCGCTCGGACTCCACATCCAGCGCGCCATCCGCCTGCGCGGGTATAAACATCCGTTTGGTGCGAAGGTGACGGCAGGCCTGGCCCGGGCCGCAGCCATCCGCAGGCGCGCAGGCGGTGCCGCACGCGCCGGGCATGGCGGCCGTGAGGCCCCCGTCGGTGGTGGCGGCGCCGGTCTGGACTGCCGGGCGGGGCGCCGCGGCAGGATCTTGCGCGAGCAGGGAAGGAGGGGAGGTTTCGGCTTTCATGGCAGTACGTACGTAACGGCAGTGTTGGAGTTGAACTTGGACTGCATTAAGTGTTGATGTTAAGCGCGTTAGATCAAGCAAATCTCCTCACGGGCCGGGCTCTTGTCGCGGAACGTACGATTGCACGATGCGCGGCGGCCGGACCCGATCCCGCGCCAAGGCTTTACCCGGCCGTCTCGTTCAGCGCCAGCAACGCGCGCTTTACCAGCGCTTGCGCCAGCGGCACCTTGTACCCGTTCTGGCTCAACGGCCTGGCGCCCTTAAGAAGCATATCCGCCGCGGCAGTGGCCGTCGCCTCATTCAGCGGCTTTCCTTGCAGGAAGTTGTTGACCTCCAACGACATATAAGGAATCGGCGCCACACAGCCCAGCACCACGCGCGCGTCGGTTAACACACCGCCGTTCACGTTGCCGGCCGCCGCGCAGCTCACCAGCGCCCAGTCAAACTCCTTCCTCTCGCTCTGCTGCCGATAGGCAGAGCGCTTGCGAAGCGTCGGCACGGTTACGCTGGTCAAAAAGTCTTGTGGCGCCAGCGAGTGATGCGCTGCCGCGTCCGTCCACGCCTTGGCGTAAAGATCTGGCATGGAGAGAGTTACCGTCTCCTTACCGCGACGCACGGTAGCTTTTGCATCCAGCGCGGTAAGCACCATCGCCATGTTGGACGCCGCCACCGTGACGCACGAGCCCCCCGTAAAAAGCGCGTGATACCGGTTCTCTCCATCCCGCGCCAGGCACTTGTCGCCACCCTTCTTCTGGCACGTTACGTCCGGATGCCGGTAGTACCAGCAGCGGCTGTGCTGCAGCAGGTTGCCCGCCAGCGTCGCCACGTTGCGAATCTGCGTGCTCCCCACCTCGCCGGCCGCGTGCGTCAGGCCCGGGAAAGCCTTCTTAAGTGCTGCATTGGCAGCCACTTCCGCGATCGTTACATTCGCGCCAAGCTTGTACGCCTCCCCTTCCTTACCCGCCGGGGCCACGTGCACAATGCCGTTTAGGAGGCCCATCTTTGCGTCACCCGCGCCTCCGGCAGGGCCGCCGGGCTGGCCCACCCGTTTCACATTCACCAGAATGTCAGGCGCGGGCGTTACGAGGTAATCCTTCAGCTCCGCCAGCAGATCGATGCCGCCGGCCAGGTATCGGCCCTTATCGCCCACCAGGGCAATCGCCTCGTCCACCGAGCGCGCAGTGCTATACGTAAATGAATGCATACCAATGTGTTAGCTAGAAAATTGTTGTACGACTATTTCGCTTCTCGCTCGCGCACGTTACCGCAAAGTAACGCGCTTCTATGCGCTAAGCGCTCATTTTCGGCACTTTTCCCAGCGCCGCCAGCACTTTGGCCGGCGTTATAGGCAGCGAGGGAACGCGCACGCCTATGGCATTGGCCACCGCGTTGGCTATGGCCGAGGCCGTCGGCACGTTGGAGACTTCCGCGATGCCGATGACACCGCGCTCCGGCATGTTCAGCAAAATGCACTCGATTTCCGGCGTATCCGCCAGATTCGTGATCTTGTACGTATCAAAGCTGTGATTCAGCACGACGCCCGTCGCCTTGTCCATCACCCGCTCCTCATGCAGCGCATAGCTCATCCCCATAATAATGCCACTGTTGATCTGGCTCGTCGTCGTCAGCGTGTTGACAATGAGACCGCAATCCATCAGCGCCAGCACCTTCTTGACGCGGATGTAGCCGGTATCCGTATCTACCTCCACCTCAACAAATTGCACTCCACCGGAGCCACTACTGGAAAGCCCCTGCTTCCACTCGCCCTGCGCACTTATGGGGTTGATTCCGATCTTGCGGCACGCCACCGCCCAGTTCGGCCCCGCCACGTCCGCCATGCCGGAGCGCGTCTTCAGCTCCGCCAGCGCGTTCTGGCACGCATCCCAAACACCGGGGCAAAGGCTTGCCGTTGTGGTACTTCCGCCGCTGGCGCCGCTGGGCGGAAACCGCGTGTCGCCAATGCGCGCCACCACTTGGTCCGGGCGGATGCCAAACGCCTCCGCAGCCACCATGGCCACCAGCGTGCGCGAGCCCGTGCCGAGATCCTGCGTGCCCACGCGCACTTCTACCGTGCCGTCGCTGTTAATCTGCGCCTCCGCGCGTGTGCCGCGGCCGCCGCCGCCCCACGTGGCGCCCGCGCAGCCCACGCCGGTCTTGATCGGCCCCGGCGAGCTGCCCGGCTTCTTGTACTTCTCCTTCCACCCAAACTTGTCGCGCCCCAGCGCGTACTCCTTGCGCCGATTCTCGCCCGGGTCGTTCAGGATGCGAATCTCCACCGGATCGATTCCGAGCTTGACGGCCAGATCGTCCAGCATGCACTCCGTGCCAAACGATCCCTGCGGATGCGCCGGTGCCCGGAACGCGCGCGAGGCCCCAGCGTTAGTTGCCACGGCCCGCTGCTGCACCTTAAAGTTGGGCACCTTGTAAATATAGGGCGTTGCCACGTTGGCACCGCCGCTGCCGCCCGCTGTCTCGCCGCCGCCGCCTGTGCCGGGAGTGCCGACGGTTTCCGCCTCAAACGCCGTCAGCTTACCGTCGGCAGAGGCGCCCATTTTAATCTTCTGGATGGACGACGGGCGATTGCCCACCGCAAGCCCTTCCTCCAGGCGCGTCAGCATCAGCTTCACGGGCAGGCCCGTCTCCTTGCTAAGGCGCGCCGCAAGGCCGCCCTCCACGCCCGGGCCAAACTTGGCGCCAAAGCCGCCGCCCATGTAGTCGCAAATGACCTGCACGTTGCTTTGCGGCAGCTTGAGGTTACCCGCAATACCATCGCGCACGGAGAAAATGCCCTGGGTGCTGGCCCATACGGTGGCGCCGTCGTCCTTCACAACTATCGTATTGCCATGGCTTTCCAGCGGATGGTGGATTTGCACCTGCGTGGAAAGCTCGCCCTCGACAACGGCCGCGGCACTACTGAGCGCATTCGCGACATCGCCCTCCTGCTTCACGCCGGGGGCGCTGAGGTTCGGGCCGTCAAACACGCGGGGCGCGTCCTCTTTCATCGCATCGCGCTCGTCGACCACAAAGGGCAGAGGCTCGGCGGTTACCTTGATCGCGCGCAGCGCATCCAGGCACGCCTGCTTAGAGGTGGCGGCAACGGCGGCCAGCTCGGTGCCGTAGTACCGCACACGCCGCTGCTCCCCGCCGGCCAGCACAATCGATTTGACGCCCGGCACTTTCAGCGCTTCGGAAGTATCTATGGCTGTGACTTTTGCAGCAGCCCAGCGGGACCGCAAAATCATCGCGTACAACCATCCGGGCGGCTGCACATCGCTGGCGTATTTCGCCTCGCCCGTCACTTTTTCGCGGGCGTCGACTCGCAGCACGTCCGTGCTGAGCACACGCGCCGGGGTGGGCCACAAAATCTCGGCCTTCGCCGCCTGGGGCCCCCGCCCCTGGCCAAGCGCTGCTGCGGCAATGGGAGTGTGGTCAGGCAATGTCGGCATAGTTGATGACGGTAGTGGTGTTTTCCGCAACCTTAACGCCGCCGGCCTTAAGCGCCGCCTTTAACACGTGCGGGTAAGTGCCACAGCGGCAGAGATTTCCCGCGCAGGCGTGGCGCACTTCGGCCTCAGTAGGCCTGGGCTTCTCCTTAAGCAGCGCCGTTACTGAGAGCACAAAGCCGGGTGTGCAAAAGCCACACATCATCGCATCGCACTCCACGAACGCCTGCTGCACGGGCGTGAGCTTGCCGTCCTTCGCAAGGCCCTCCACCGTAATGATTTCCGAGCCCTCGCAATCAATCGCCAGCGCGCTGCAGGCGTAGATCGGCTTGCCATCCAGGAGGACGGTGCACGCACCGCACGTGGCGCGGTCGCATACCTCCTTGGCGCCCGTGTTGGCCGTGGAGTTGCGGAGCGCCTCCAGCAACGTGACGCGCGGTTCCAGCGTCAGCTTTACCGGCTTTCCGTTAATCTTAAGCGTAACCGGCACAGCGCCAGGCCCTTGCACGCCCGGGCCGGCCGCTTTGCCGACTTCCTGGGCAACAGCGTTTACCTGCGCCGAAGCAGCCGCCACGACGGTTGTGCCCAGCCCTCGCAAAAAGGACCGGCGATTGAAACCTGTGCCCGACGACGCGGGCGGTTGAGATGAGGAGTCAGGGCTCATGAAATACTTCAAATGGAGGTGAGCTGGCGACAACCGGAACGTCCCGCCACGGTGCAATGCGGTGGCGCATGCGCATGCCCCTGTGCGACGGGACCCATGTCCCTGCGACTATCGCACCTTGCAACGGATCATCAACCGGGATTGCAATACCGAATGCAATAATTAGCGTTATTGCCTGCCCGCACGTCGCTCTATCAGCTTTGCTGATGCCTGTTGCTCGACAGGAATAATGCGAATGAAATTAACGATTAAGACTTGCCTTCATCACGTAACACTGATTGCACCTTGTCTGCACAAGCCAACCGCAACGCTGCGTCAAGATCCCCCGGCGTGTCAATGTCCAGCAGCAATCCTGGATCGCCGCATTCCACATCGCTAATGCGCACACCCTCCGGCACTTGCGCCGCCAGAAAATGCTTGAGCGTAGGGTGCGTCGACTCGGCAAGCCTGGGCAGAAGTACACTGGGGAGGGACACGGGATGTCCCCCCCTGCCCTGATACCTGGCACGGACAATGCCGGATGCGTGCTCCGGGAGCAAAGCTACATCCATAAGGCGTTGCAGGGCACCAAATTGCAGATGCGGTTGATCTCCCGGCGACAGGATCAGCCGCACAGGCAGTCTGCAATGGTGTGTCGAACACCCTCCCGCATTGGTCTCAGACTCCGCAAGTAGTTGATGAGCCACTGTTTGCACGGAACCATACATATCTCGATCCGAGTACAGGGTGGGAACTCCGCAAACGAGATCGCCCCATTCCGGAAAACGTTGCAGAACTCTATCCAACTCCTCCGCAACAGGATGCGCACCGCCGCCATGCACAACAACAATGCGTTGCGCACCCAGCAGGCACCAAGTCCGGATCAAATGCGATAGAACGGAAGCGTCCACATCGCCTTTCGAAACCCCGTAACACCATGGCAGGCAAAGCTTTGGAACGCCAAGCCGGCGCGACAGGCCGGCGGCGGGTATGCCCACTGCGAACGACCGCTCCCCGACAGCAGGGGGAGTGTTATGCATACATTGCGAGTCCTTAAAGCATTAAAGCGCAGGTGCTTACAGCTTTGTAAAAAGCCCGGGCGTGTTGCCACAGAACGCAGGCGTACGGCCTTCCATGGGGCCAAACTGCCCCATAAATAGAGTGCGCCGCCCATGGTCCTTCCACGAGAGCGAAAGCGCAGGCTCAGAAACCCGAGCCGAGGCAACTTCCTCCACCATAAAGTTGGCCGCCGCATTGCGGGGCTCGTACCAGAGGCGCTCCCCGCAGCTCGCCGGGCCGCACGGGGCAGGGCGACGACTGGAAAACGCAATGTGTTGGCCCGCTGCCACTTGCGCATTGCCCTCCCAAAGATAGGCGCGCATCGGCACGACGCGGATGTTTTCCTCGCCCACCGAAGCGGGAGTCTGCGAGCGCACCCAGCCCACGAGAGCCTCGCGCTGCGCGGGTTCCAGGCCTTCCGGCAAATACGCAAAGGCCTCCTGCGCAGCGTTTTCCGCCGACGCAATGTTCTCGGAGCCCTTCTCCAGCAGCATGACGGAAAGGCCTGCCAGGTTCGTCCCGTTAGCGCCGGCGCCCCCTTCAAATTTCCACACACGCAACATATAGCGCCCCTCAAGAGTGGCCTCGGACGACGCGGTGCACCCCCCTGTGTACAGCTCGCAGCTGTGCAGCTCCGCAAAGCGCCCAAAAGGTATGACGCCCTTTGCAGCAGCTTGCGTATCAACCGCTTGCGCCGATAGCGTCGGCGCGGCTGGCTGGGCTTGAAGAAAGACTCCCGCGCCGGCTGCAAGCAGCAGCCCCGCGGCCGGCAGAATCCGATTGCGATTCAGCAACATAAGCGGCTCGTTTTTCAATTAGTTGTGCAACAATGCTTACGGCGATTTCCGGCACCGAAATCGCCCCGATATCAAGCCCCACCGGGGAAGATACGCTCTTTAGCGCCTCTTCGCCAGCAATTCCTTCCGCCAGAAAATGGTCCAGGATGGTGCGCGCCTTCCGACGGCTGCCAATCATGCCCAAAAATGCAAACGGCTTGCCAATCCACTGCCGCAGCACCAGCGCGTCATGGCGATGCCCCCGCGTCACAATCAGCCCGAACGCCGGGCGCTCCTCAGGCAGAGGTTGCGCAAGCAACTCGTCCCAGCCCCCGGAGCGAAGATGAACCGGCGACGCAAAGCAGGATCGGGACGCCAGAGCCGCCCGGTCGTCAAACACCGTAACCTCGAAATCCACTGCAAGTGCCATGGGGGCAACAGCTTGCGCAATATGTCCTGCGCCGGCAATCCAGAGAGCAAAGGGGGGGGTGACGGTTTCGGTATACAGGCAGGCGCTATCTGAGCCAGGGACATTCTGTGTCCCTGGGACATGCCGTGTCCCATCCAACCCGCAGATGCGAAAGTCGGAAGTAACAGCCCACGTGCGCTTTACATCGCGTCGCGCCAGCTCGCGCCATAGACTCTCCCCGGCGCGTATGTCGGGTAGAATCACTCCGCTCACGCGTCCACCGCAAATCAGCCCGTCGTCCCAGCCAAAATCGTGGTCCAGCACCAGGTCAAACGTCTCTGCGCGGCCGTTAAGGAGTGCTCGCCGCGCCCGCTCCTGAATCTCGGCCTCCAGACAGCCTCCCCCCATCGTCCCAATAATACGCCCGTCCGCAAAAAACACTGCCTTCGCTCCCCGCTTTTGCGGACTTGAACCACGGACGTCCGTGATTATCCCCAACGCCGCCGTCTCGCCGGCGGCCATCGGCCCGTCGCCATCGCAGAGCTCCCGAAGTGTGTTGTAAATAGTTGGTGTCACGGTGTTTGAGGCAAAGAAATGGGGGCGCCGGCGATGTCCGAAAGCTTTCCAAGCATAACCCCTGCATTAAGAAAAGAAAGGGATCAATATTGTAATAGATTGTGCCAGCGCCTGGACCGGCAAACGTGGTTGCCTCACTTTTTTTCTCGTCGCTGCGTACCGGGCAGGGCATTCTCAAACCCTGAACGTGTTGAGTACCCCGTGCTTATTTGCGTAAGCTTTTCTATTTTAGGACGTTATGTCGTCGCATCATCAGCTTCCGCCGCTTGCCACTCCATCGGGATCGCCTGACGAGGCGGCAGCCATGCCCCGGGCGGAATCCTCTTCGCATGAGGTAACCTCCACAGCCATAGAGATTTACCCCGGCCTTGGCGTTTGGCGCGTCAGCCTTAAGCCCGCCTGGGGCGAGCCCACAGGATCGCCTGTCACCTCGTCCTCGCACCGCGCGTTACCGCCTGCGCGCGAAG
This sequence comes from Verrucomicrobia bacterium LW23, assembly GCA_003054695.1. Lineage (GTDB taxonomy): Bacteria > Verrucomicrobiota > Verrucomicrobiia > Methylacidiphilales > UBA1321 > LW23. Next base: position 208,980 of record QAZA01000039.1, on the reverse strand, counting down.
CACTTGCAGAGATGGTACCTGTGGCCGAGCCGCCCATCCCGCTTGCTGCGATTACCGGACGACTTGCGCAGCGCGGCATTCTGGTGGAAATCCCGCTTGGATCCACGGAGGAAGTGTACGGTTTGGGCCTGCAACTCAAGAGCTTACGTCAGACAGGCAAGAAGAAGACGTTGCGTGTAAACAGCGATCCTATCGCCGACACCGGCGACTCCCATGCCCCGGTCCCCTTCTACATAAGTACCGCCGGTTACGGCGTGCTTGTAGACACAACGCGTTACGCCTCCTTTTACTTTGCGTCACACAAAGCTCCAGCTCCACACTCGCAACCACCTGCAGAAGCCGGCGATTGGAAGCCGGCGTATATCGCTACCAATACGGAAGATCTGTATCGCACTAAACGAGTCTCCAGCTTTGTGCAGGTGGAGGTTCCTTTCGAGTCGGCGGTTGACATTTTTGTCTTCGCCGGCCCAACCATGCTGGACGCCGTTCGCCGCTACAACCTGTACTCCGGCGGCGGAGCCCTGCCCCCTTTGTGGGGCCTGGGCATATGGTACCGCGCGTTTGGCAAGTTTAACCAACGCGAAGTGCTGGGCCTTGCAAGTGAGCTAAGGGCCGCACGCATGCCCTGCGACGTGCTCGGCCTGGAGCCGGGATGGCAGACAAAGGCTTATAGTTGCAGCTACTTATGGAATTCCGGAAGTTTCCCGGACCCGGACGCCATGATTGCCGAGCTGCGCCGTCAGCACTTCGAGATTAACCTGTGGGAGCACGCATTTGTACACCCCACCTCGCCCATCTTTGATGCCCTCCGACCCGTCTCCGGCGACCTTGCAGTGTGGAAGGGGCTGGTACCGGATTTTACGCTGAGCGTGGCCCGGGATGTTTTTGCCGGATACCACTGTAAAGCCTTTGTGGAGAAGGACATAACAGGCTTTAAGCTGGATGAATGCGACCACTCCGACTTCATCGCCAGCCCCTGGTCCTTTCCCGAGCATTCGGCATTTCCCGGCGGGCTCGATGGCGAGGAGATGCACAGTCTGTTCGGAAATCTTTACGCACGCACTATGTGGAACATATTCCGCGAGAGAAACTTCCGCACGTACAGCGAAGTACGTTCGGGTCACGCCTTTGCCGCTCCGCTTCCGTTTGTGCTGTACAGTGATTTGTACGATCAGCGCGATTTTTTACGCGGCGTCATTAACAGCGGCTTTTCCGGGCAACTATGGTCACCGGAAGTAAGGCAGTGTGCCAGCGAGGAAGATCTGATTCGCCGCCTGCAGATGGTAGTCCTTTCCCCTCAGGCACTTATCAACGCGTGGATGGTGCCCATGCCACCCTGGCGCCAGTTCGACGGCGAGAAAAATCGCGCCGGGGAGCTGATGCCCGGCTGGGAGGCGCTGGAAGGTCAGGCCCGTGCTGTGCTTGAGCTGCGCATGCAGCTGGTGCCCTACCTATACAGCTCATTTGCGCAGTATCACTTTTGTGGTACTCCCGTCTGTCGCGCCCTTGTGCTGGACGATCCGGATGATCTGGCCAATGGCATGATCGACGACCAGTATGTGCTTGGGCCGCACCTCCTGGTCGCGCCGATTATGACCGGCCAGACGACGCGTCGCGTTTATCTGCCCCGCGGCAATGCATGGATCTTGTTCAGCAACAAGGACTTCAACACATCGCAAGGCGCCATGCGCTATGAGGGCGGCCAGTGGATCGACTTCGAAGCGCCCGGGCTGAATGCCTTGCCTGTTTTTGTGCGCGAAAACACGTTACTGCCTTTGGCCGAAGCGCTTCCGTTTGTTGGGCGAGAGCCCCGCTTTAAGCTTACAATCCAGGTTTACGGTAATGCTCCGGCCGACTTCAAACTCTATTGCGATGACGGGCTGTCGTACGACTTTGAGAACGGCGCAAGCTATAATTGGCTTGCGCTGTCCTGGCGCAAGGAAACGGGGTTGACGAGCCGTCTGACCATCGCGGGTCGGCCGCCTCCTCGCGAGGACCTGTATGAAATTGTTGGGGCCGAAGTGGTTGCGTAATATTCAACTTGCCTGGCCAACCAGTGGGCGCTATCTAGCGATAGATCCCCGGCGTTGGGTTGGAGCGCTTTGGCGGTACGTAGGCGGGGGGGCCGCTGAAGTCCGGCGGGGGAGTGTTGGTGGGACGCAACACGTTCTCCTCGTTAGGCTTAGAGGTTGTGCGCGAGGACCTGCCGGCGGTATCCGTTGTGGCGCAGGCCGTCAGGAAGCCGGTTGCCAGTATTGCGGCCGCAGCACGAGCCACGGCCGGGGAATGGTTCCGCTTGTTGGTGGAACGCGTTGATAACCAAGGAGTTAGAGATAGCGTGTCAGATTTCATCGCGCCGTCCTCCGCAGTTTGTTTTCCTAATTTCGCCCTGGTGGTGCCGTCGTGCAAGCTTTACCAGGAATGGAGAAAGATATAAAAGAGGCCGACCATTTGAGCGGCGAGGGCGCCACCCAGCCACCACCACCAGGCGGGGCCGCGGCTGCGGGCGTTCATGGCCATCAGCAGCGCCACAATCAGGCCGATCATCGGGAGTGCGATTGAGACACGGCGAATGGGCTGGACCTCGCCAATTGGCAAGAAAAAGAGGATGACGATGGGCATGATCGCGCAGATGTAAAGCTTTACCACCTCAATCACCACCAGTACCGATTCCTCCTCGTGCCCCTGTGCCTCAGGTGCCGGCGCCTCTTCTCGCGAGGCGGCCGGGCGCGTTTCGCCGGGATCCTGTGATGGCATGGATGTCGTCATAAACGCAACGTCGGCAAAGGGTTAAGTAGTGAGACCAAGGGTAAAGCCGGTCATCTCGTAGATGATAATTCCATCCACCTCGAGAAATCCGTCCGCCGTAAGCATAGCAGTACCGGAGGCGGGATCAAATTCCTGCTTCGTAATCACGGCATCCACACACACCCTTTTGTTGCGCGGAATGATTTGGCCGCGATAGGCCCAGGTATGAGGCCGCCCAATCCCGATGGGCGTAAACCGTTGCGTGGCAATAAGTTGCGGCCACAGCTGGCGAGCCGCAAGCTTGAGCAGTTGCAACATGGACTCCAGGCCAAGCGAGCCTGGCCACACAGGATCCTGGTAAAAGTGTGCCTTGAAGAACCAGGCGCCGGGATCGACGGCCGCCTCGCCACGGATATAGCCGAGGCCATGCGGACCGCCATCCGCGATAAATTGCGCGGACTCCACCATCCGGTATGCTCGGGCGGGCAGATGCATACCCAGGGACATGACGTGTCCCGGAGACAAAGCATGTCCCTCAGCAACATCCTGCCTGGCAAGGACTTCTGCATCTTCGGGCGTCAACGGGGCTTCGGGTGCTATCTCCAGTGCAAGCGCGGATGCAAGCGCCTCGGCTGTCGGCTTCCATTGCCGCTCGCGGGCGCCGCGCACGCCAACTTGTTGGGCCAGAGCAGCTTTGGAGAAAAAGCCAAAGGAGGTATCCCCCTTGTACACAGGTTCCCCGCCTTGCCAAACGCACATGTCGTACTTCTGAATGATCATTCCTCCCGCTTCGCTAAAGCTTGTCAGCTTTACCTGCGTGGTCAACTCGCCGCTGCCGGGCAGGATCTCCCGGAGCTGCACGGCGGTGCCACCGAGGTTGCGGAAGTGCAGATCCATCTCCGGCGAGCGCAAGGCGGAGCCCAGGAAGGCAGCCAGCCAGCCGCACGGCTGTAGCGCAATCTCCAGTAACACGCTCAGCGCCATACTCTTCTGGCGATTGGCCCAGAAGTACCAGGCGTCGCGGGGGACATCATACTGTGCCTCAATCCAGGCGCCGGCGGCAAGCTCCCAGGCACGCGCGCCGTGCGTCTGGGTCACACGATCCACGAAAAGGTAGGGCGGCCCCGGCAGGCGAGCCAGCACGCGGCCTGTGCCGTGATCAAAGATGCGGTAAGGCTCGCCAAATCCCTGCGAGGGCTCGCCAATGGCGTACTGCAAAATCTGCTGCTGCGTGTAGACTGCGGGCGAGGCGTCGGCCGAAGGTACGCCGTAGGTACCAGCTGCGGCACGTGCCTGTCCCGCCCACATGGCTGCCAGGCCGTTGCGCGTTAAGCCGTTCAGGCGCAGCGACATATCGCTCATAAACACGATGCGCCTGCCGTCGGAGTACATGAAGGCATCGGCGATGGCGTAGGGCTGGCCGGTGCCCGGCGCATAGCCCAGTTCCTTCAGCTCAATCTCGTAGCGCACCACGCGGGTGGATTGCAGCACCTGGCCGCGGCATCGCAGTTTGCTGGCGCGCCCGGGTACCGGCTCGTAGGTTACGGCGCCTTCCTCGCCCACCCAGCCCAGGCGCATCAGGTAAACCCGCAGGGTGTGCAGGCAGCACTCGTACATCAGTGTGCCGGGCATCACCATGTCGTCGATAAAATGGCATGTCAGGTACCAGTCGTCGGGCTTCACATCCGCCTCGGCGGTAATGGAGCCCAGGCCGTATCGTCCGCCCCGCGGGTCGAGAGCCGTAACGCGGTGGATCAGCGTCATGCGCCCTCCCGGCAGTCCGGATGCCTGCCGCAAGGGGAGGTTGGCGAACTCCGGACCGAAGGCGCCGGCGAGGTTGCCGTGACGCAGAGCCTCCAGCTGGGAGGCGCTGTAAGTAGTTGCGGCGACGGGCGTTGAGACGAGCCGCAGCCAGTCGGAGGGCAAGGTGCGGGAGCCTGGATTCGCTTCCTCCGGGGTAAGGACGATGCCTGCGGAGTTATCCAGCTGTTGCTGGGAGAAGAACCCGGCGCAGCCGTCGCGCATCGTCAGCAGCGGTTCGGTTCCGATAAAGCCATCAAAACGGAAGAAGAAAAGCCAGGTGTTACCCTGCTGTATAAACTTGTCGATATGAATCTCGTATCGAATCGTCTCGCCCGGACGCGGCAAATGCCGGTGAAAGGCGATCCTGGCGTCGAGCAACCGGTATCGACGCTCACCGCGCGTCGCCAGGTCAATCCCCAGGTACCCGGAGAGGAAAAGGTCGGCCTGGCCCGCCTCCACGCTAATGCATACGGGTGCGCAGCCTGCGTCCAGGTACCAGGCGCCGGGCAGAACATCGTGCTCGGTAACCACCATTCCGCTGCCCAGGGAGAGCGGTTCGCCCTGGATGTCGGTGATGCGGTCCACGAGCATCAGCGGCTCGTCGGGCAAACGAACGCGGTTGGGCACGTTGTCGGCTTCGGCATAAAGGGGGCCCAGGACCCGGCTGATGGAGCCGATGGCGAACTCCAGGCACGCCGCCCGGTTGAGGGCGCGAGGAGGTGTTGCTGGATCTTGTTGATAATGAGGAAGATCTGCCTGACTGAAGGAAACTTGTGCATGGGTGGAAAGAGGCTCGTCATGCAGGGACATGTCATGTCCCTGCCGGCTATAGACGGCCGGCGATTGCTCAACGCCACCGGGCACAAAAGAGGCCAGCCCCGCGCTCTCCATCAACTTGAGCTGGAACTCGATAGCTGCCGACATCGCACCGTTGGTTGTCTGCGAGAGGGCAAGGAAAGAGGCATGCGCATCCCCCGTAGCCTGAGACACTTGCAACGTCGCGCTTTCGGCACCGCCCAACACTTCCTGTAGCTGAAAGCGGGTGGTGGACACAAGTGGTGAGGATTCCTGACGGATCATTTGTGTGGTGGTAGAAATGGCAACAGGTTGTGCCGCAAAGGTTTCTGCAACATCCTGGACGAGCGGGGAGACAATGGTAACGGCTGCGAAACTACTCGCCTGAGGAGCTGACTCCTGTGCTAATAGCTCATGCCCATCATACTCCGGCACAGGCGCTTGCGTTTGTCCGGGGACGTGCCATGTCCCTGCCTCCAGTCGAATCGCCGGAAGTTCTATCGGCACCAGGATGGTGCGGCCGTCCTTGGCAGGAGATGCAAGCTTTTTATGGACAACAGGATACAATGCATCAAAGCGAACGGGCACACCCTCCGCAAACAGCCTGCCCAGCACGCGCAGGAGACTTGCCCAGTCATCTTGTCCCCGCACGCATGCTGTTACGGCCACATGCGGCTTGTCGCGCAGAATCCGACCAACGGCGCGCGTGCAGGAGCCCTGCGGACCGGGCTCCACGAAAATCCGGATCCCGTCGTCCCACGCCCGGTTGATAACGGCGGGGTAGTCGAAGCCATAAAGGGCGTGCCGCAGCACCGAGTTTGCGCAGTTTTCGGTAGTTGCCTCGTACGGCGCAGCAAGGTTGCCGCTGTAAATGCGCATGCCCTGAGGGGGCGTCACGGGAAGGCGGTGCAGATCACGGTATTGATCCGCAACTTCTTGCACCACAGCACAATGCGCAATCGAAATTCCGGAGAGCGGCCACGCGCGCCCGCCCATGGCTGCGACGGCGCGCTGAACATCGGGCCAGTGGCCGCCAAGAACACACTCCTCCGGCGCGTTCACAATCAAAAGGAAAACGGCGCGAAACTCGTCGCGTCGGGCGGGATCGTCGAGTACGGCGCGAACAGCTTCCGCCGGGCGATTGACAACGGCGGCCTGCCAGTCGATCTCCATATCGCGTGGCCATCTCAAGTGGCGGCGGGCTGCCTCATAAGTGCCGCCCAGCTGGGTGCGGAAAAGGTCGGTAGCCTGCATGCGACGCAGCAGCTCGTCGCGGCCACGCCACGTTCGCGTGGAGAAGAGCGATGCTGTCTCGCCCAGGCTATAGCCGATCACGGCGTCCGGCTGCGGCAGAAAGAGGCGCAGAACATCGTGCACCACAACACCATGCGTAACCTGCCCAAAAATCATCCTGTGCTGGTCATCCAGCAGGGCGGCGGCCGATTGGGCCTCCCAGTCCGCCGGCCAGGAAAGGCGCCACGGCGCGAGCCAACGAGGCATTGATTGCGATGCAAGTCTTTGATTATCAGCGTCAAGTGAGTCAAGCACCTGAGGAAAGCGCAGGGCATACCCTTGGCCCATGCCCAGATAGTGGTTGCAGGAGCCCGGGAACAAGAAGGCCGTTTGCCCTTGCGGCGCCATCGGTTCAGGAGAAAAGAAAATCCCTTTCCTTCCATCCATTGCCTGGGGAAGGCGAGCCGACGCCGTCCTGAACTGGGTCGCAGCATCCGCCACACGCCGGCGCAACTCGTCAACCGATCCTGCGAGAATCGCAAGGCGCAGTACGGATGGAGATTCCGCGAGGCAATCGCCGGCATGCTCTCCAACCCATTGCCGTGCAAAACCTTCCAGAAGCTCAGCGTCGGAACCGCGATCTTCATCAGTAACAGCTGCGCCCTTCGCTTCGCAATTGGCTTTCGCCCAGGTCAGCAGAACGTCAAGCTGCCTTGAAATCTCCCTAACATCTTTGCCTGCAACAGGAAACAGCGCTTCCCGCGATGCATGAGGTGCCGGCGCCAAAGGGTAAAAGCGATCGCTTTGCCTTAACGCAGGGGCACGGGTAGCGCTCGTAACGGCCGGTGCTTCCTCCAACAGCGCGTGCAGCGCAGTGCCATCGCTGCCCAGGGAACTGACTGCCGCAATCCTCGGGCCGTCGACGCGATCGCGAATCCATGGCAGAGCCTGCCGGGGAATGTGCCAGGTCTCTTCGTTCAGTCCTTCGCTCGCGGATGCCAGGGACATAGCATGTCCCTGTGGCGCAAGTGAACAGTCAACAACCGTTTGCGCGGGCAAGGTGGCGGTATGAAGGGCCAGCACAGCGCGCAGAAGCGATACCATGCCGTGCGCCGCCCCGCAATCGCCAGCAACTGCATGCGCCGTGGAAAGAGCACAAGGTTGGAAGGCATTACTTCTTTCTGGAAGCTGCTGAAGCTCAGTAACTAAGGAATCGGCCTGCCCGCTTGTCTCCCACAGCCCCGGCATAGCGCCCGGCACATCCTGTCCCGCTCGCCGGCAGGCGTGACTCAGCGATGCTGCAGCACCCTTAAACGCAGGGAAGGCATTAGCGATTGGGCCAGAGGCGTTTGCGCAGCCAATACCGCGAAGGACCGCATAGATGCGATCCCCGTTGCGCTGCGCATCGCTAAGGCGCTTGAGCACAACGGCGCCTGCGCCATCGCCGTACGCGCTTTGCGCAACATGTTGCTGCTGTGCGGTTAAAGTCTCGCGAGCGAAGATGCAACGCCAGTCCAGCGGCAGATCAACCGCCCCGGCAATCGCCAGATCCAGTCGCTCCGCCTGCAAAAGTCTAGTCGCTACCTCAACGGCGCGAAGCCCGGAGCTTTCCTCACTGGAGATGGTAAAGCTGGCCCCCCCCAGGTCCAGCTCCCGGGCGATTCGACTCGCGATAATGCCTCCAAGCGCTCCAAGCGTGCGCGTCGCCGTAAGAGGAGGCGAAAGTCGCTCCCGAACGGCCGCCACAAGCGCAGCTAACTCGTTGCCAGCAAGTTGGATACCCAGCTCCGCCAAGGCGCGCCGCACAAGTCTCTCCGCCGTCCACCGCAGATGAAAGTTGGTGGTCCCCAGGTCAAGGCTCATTCCACAAATGACGCCCGCTCGCGTCCGCAATTTACGCTGCGCACCCGCCTCACCAACAGCGTCTTGCAGCGCAGCTTTCGCCACCCTAAGCATAAGCAACTGCTGTGGAAGGATATCCGTAAGCTCCACCGGTGGGATTCGGAACTCCCCGGCGTGAATTGCCAAATCGGGCAAATAGGCACCACGTGCCAACGCAACGTCTTTTGGCTGCAAGTGTTGCGCCTGGCCAGAGACATGCGATGTCCCCGATTTCCCAGCACCGCTCGCAAGTTGGATAGAACGTGCACGCGATGCTGGCGGATTCTCCCGGATGGCGCTTGTGCCATGAAAATGGGCCGTCTGAAAATCGCGAAGCGTTGCCAACGGACCAAAGCACGCCTCCATCCCCACAATCGCGACTGGCTCAGGGGGCTCAGTCACGTGAATCGCCGGACCTGCAAGGTTGCTTTCACTCTGCGGAAGCCATTCTTCCAGAAGAAGATGCGCGTTAATACCGCCAAACCCGAACCCACTGACCGCCGCACGGCGCGGCGTCAGAGCCTCACGCCGCTTCCAGGAAACCGGCGCCACAGGCACAAAGAACGGGCTGCCCTGAAGGGGAGAATCCGAAGCGGCCTGCGTAAAATTAGGCTGAGGCGGAATCGTCTCGTGCTTAAGCGCCAGCAGAACCTTAGACAAAGCGGCGGCGCCCGCGCCCGTAAGCAGGTGCCCCACATTCGCCTTGACGGAGCCTACCGCGCAACGGGGGGCCGCCGCGACGTTGGAGCCGGAAGCCTCCCAAAGCGTGCGAAGGCTCGTGAGTTCCGTTGCATCACCGCGGGGGGTACCCGTGCCATGGCACTCGATCATGTCGACGTCCTGCGCCTGCCAACCCGCCTGCTGATAGGCAATATTCATTGCCCGCAGCTGACCCTCGGAATCCGGCGCAAGTAGTTTACCCCCAACGTCATTGGAAAGACCGATGCCGCGAATAACGGCATGGATCGGATCACCCGCGGCGATGGCATCATCCAGGCGTTTGAGAACAAAAAAGGCGGCTCCTTCGCCCACCATCAGTCCGTCTGCGGAGGCGTCGAACGGAGCGCAACGCCCCTTTGCGGAGAGGGCGCGCAGTTGGGAGAAACCCATCTGCGTGTAAAGGGAATCCGGCCGCGACATCCCGCCGGAGATCATGACGTCCGCACGGCCCGCCTCCAACTCAAGTGCCGCAAGCTCAATGGCATACAGAGACGAAGCGCACGCGGCATCCAGCGTGTACGCACCGCCTTGCACCCCCAGCGCGGACGCGAGGAGCCCCGCAGGCAAACCAGCAACGGCGCGTGCTGTAGGATGAATATCACCAGGGCCGCCGGGCGTCGCGCACGGGCTGACGCCGGGCTCGATGGGAACGCCAAGATGCTCAGCCACAGCTTGTTGCACAGGTCCAGCCGCCGCTTCACGGGCCAGGTCGGAAATGGAATCCGTGGGCAGCGCGATGTTAGCAAGGATAACTCCGGCCCGCGTGGGGTCGGATGGCAGAGGACACCCCGCGTTGCTCCAGGCCCGGCGCCCCACGTGCAAGGCCAGTTGGCATAGCGGATCGAGAAGTGCTTCGCCTTCAAGCAGTTGGGCGTCTGGTCCACCTCCAGCGGTGGGGTCGGATCGCAGAAAATAGGCCCGGGTAGACGCTACCTTGTCGGCCTCGGCGGGAAAGGACGCCAAGAGCGGTTCGCTTCCAGGATCCAGCACCCAGCGGCCGGCGGGAGGCGTGTCGGAGGAAGCGTCCCTCGCGTTGACGAGATTCTGCCAGAATTCTTCAGGTGAATTGGCGCCTGGAAAACATCCACTCCAGGCAATAACAGCAATGGCGCGCGGACGACGCCCAAAGTCGGAGTTACTCACCGGCAAGGGGCGCCCGAAGGACGGGAGATGTTGATAAGTGATTGCCGCCGTGCGCTTTGGATGCAGCCGTATCGCGTGTGGCTCCGCCCTTGAAGGCCTCCGTAAGAGCCGCATTAACGGTGCATTCAAATTCGTGAATCGACGCAATAACGCGACCATCCCGAGTCACATAAAAATCGCCCAAAGCCATGTGAGCATTAGACTTACGCACATGAAACAGGATGTCCACGGTGCCATTTGGCGGAAAAGGTGCGAATTGCCTATAGCTACCCAGGCGCGACGGGAGCGAGGGCGAGCCCAGCGCTTCCTGACACCAAAGGATAGCCAGCTGAAATGCGGCATCGATGACCAGCGGGTCCGTATGCCAGGGCGTTGTCCGTCCGGCAATCCACTCCGAGGGCGCGGGCGCCACGTTAGCAGTCGCGATCATGCCTTCCTTGCTCCAACCGCCAATATGTGTAATTGCTTGAAGCTCAGGACCATGGAACAGAATGTCGCGGTATGCGCGCGCAGCTGTCAGGCGGTAGGGAAGCAGATCCGAAAGCTGGGGCTGGGGAACCTGGGGAGGGACAACTCGCGTCCCTGTCACCGTGGAACTGCCTGATGCCGTGTAGATTGCCGTTGCGCGGGCGTGAACTCGTCCGTCCTGAGAGGAGACGAGCTCCAGCGGCAACAAGGTATCCTTATCGACGACAAGAGATCCTGCGATGATGCGTGCCTCCAGCACACCGTTCTTCTCAAGTGTCAATCCCTTAAGCACTTGCACTCGCTCAAGGCCATTCAGCGTACCCGTTCCACGGCTGGCGGCGGCTTCGGCGAACCACTCCATCATAAGGGCCAGGGGCACCACTGAGCGGCCGGCCAGCTGGTGCGCACGCAGCACGGGGATTGCAGCCGCCGAAATCTTGTGGCTGGCAACAACCGCGGGTGCCGCCATCACGGGCCCCTCCGAGGTCGCGGTCGCTTGTGAAGTTGACTCGGGTTCGGCCAGTACGGACCCCAGCGTAACTTCAACAGCTCCAACACCTGGCACGGCAAGAAACTCCGCGACAAACGCTCGCGCACCTTCCTGCAGGGGAATCAGCCCAACGCCTTCCTTCTCGAACTCGCGGCGCAGGCCGGGCGTCACCATTCCGCCTTCCCAGGGCCCCCAGTTCAGGGAGACGACTCTGCATGCGCTAAGCGCAAGTGCTTGAGCCTGAGCCACTTTGTTGAGCACTTCGTTGGCGATCGAATAGTCGATTTGTCCGCGCCGGCCAAAGCGACCACTAACGGAGGAAAAGTACGCAATCGCCTTGAGAGGGTCCTTCGACACAGCTTGAAGCAAGTGCCTCAGGCCGTGAACCTTCGTGTCGAAAACCGTGTCAAACTGCGCGGTCGTCTTATCCTCAATCCGTTTGTCCTCCAGCAATCCCGCGCCGTGCACGATACCCGTAATTGGACCGAACTGCGTACGTACCTGATGCAGAGCAGCTTGCATGGACGCCTTGTCGCGAACGTCCGCCTGCACGTAGGCGCCGCGCACAAGGCTGTTCAACCTTTCGAGGGTCGCTGAAACTTCGCGATTTGAAGCAATAAGGCGGTAAGCATCACCTATAGCTTTGGGGCTGAGAGGTTTACCTTCTGCCTTGCCGTTCTCCAGCACGGCGCGCTTGATTGCGGCCTCACCCTCAATTTTGTTCAGCCAGGCGGGCTCCGGTTTAGGCGCGGCGCTTCTTCCCATCAACACAACTGTTGGCTTAAGTCCGTGCGCTGCAAAATGTTCTGCAAGCCCAAGGGCCGATGCGGCAGTTACGCCACGGGCTCCGCCTGTAACGACAATAACGTCGTTGGAGCCCCAGCGAGATTCAACCTCCGGCCTGGGGAAAGGGCGCTCGACGAGTTGCAACTGCGTCAATTCTACTTCGCAATCCGCCGAGGTTGCGACTCCAAGCTCTACAACACGTTCAGCAGCAAGTTCTTGGAGAATGATTTGCGCTGCGGTTGCTGGGTCCTCAGCAGCTACATCGAAGGCGATGGACCGAACGCCAGCCCACTCGGACGCCACGGTTTTTGCCAGTCCGGCAAGACCGCCGTCAGCTGCGCTTGCGATAAGGGGGCCGCCAAGGCCAAACTTTCCGTTCAGACACGTTACCGTAGCAACGAATGCACCGCCCTTTCGGGCTGCGGACCGGATATCGGCGTTGTGCTTCTTAAGCAACGCAAAGGCTTGTTTGATAAGCTGTTCTGACGCTTCAGAGACAAGGCTTGTCCCTGCCGTGCCGACCGGCTCGGCAACGATAACGAGTCCACCGGTACGGAGGCTCGACGAATCCGACGAAATGTGCGTTGCAGAAGCGGGATCAACCAGCCTGGCAGAAATCTGCGAGCAGCGGAGAGCCTCCACAAGAGCTTGCCCGATGCGAGATCCGCCGCCTCCCGCCACCAGCACTTCGTGGTCGGGCGCGACACGAAGCGTCGCAGTCGGAGCGGGGGCGATTGCGGTGGCAATCAGTTCCCTGCGCTCGACCGCAGGGGGGCGGGAGGCTTGTTCAAAAAAAGAGCGCGAGGCTCCGGACGCGGTTGCCGCAATGGCTGTATCCGGGGGCGAGGAATGACCTGGCGGCGAGTCACCGGTATTCATGCGTTCTCCCAGGAAATTCAGGATATCCTGAAGCGTCCGCAGGCTGCCGAGATGCTCAGGCTCCACGCTTGGAGCCTCCGGAGCGCGCTGGCGCATACCTGCCAGGATTTCGACGCGCTTAATGGAGTCGATACCGAGATCGGATTCCAGATCCATCTCCAGCCCAAGGGTTTCGCGCGGATAACCTGTCTTATCAGCAACCACATCCAGCAGGATCTCCGCAAAGTTGGAGGACGCCGAAGCCGCAGGTTTGGGGGCTGGGGCAGACACGGGAGTGCCAGTGGAAATCGGCGTCGAAGCTGCAGGAGACGCCTTCTCTGTGATGAACGCAATGATATCACGCAGGTTCCGGAGCGTACCCAGGTGCTCGGGTTCGACGCTGGGGGCTTCGGGCATTTTCTCGCGCAGGGCCGCAAGAATCTCCACGCGTTTGATGGAGTCGATGCCGAGGTCGGACTCGAAATCCATCTCCAAACCCAGGGTCTCGCGAGGATAGCCGGTTTTATCCGCAACTACATCCAGAAGAACGCCTTCCAGACGAGCGGCGTCAATACTTGCGCCTGTGGGGGTGGCCGCTTTGGGCGTCGTAGGCTCAGCTGCCGTAGGCGGCGTTGCGGGCGCCTGCGGGCGCAAAGGTGCAGGCATATCAGCTGGGGCAGCTGCAGCAGATGCGGCATAGACGCCATTTGTGCTGGGCGAGGCCGGCGTGTAGCTTGGCAAAGGAGACGTCGGATGCGCTCCATTGCTGCGTGCATAAGTGCTTACAGAAGCAGGAGTTATGGGAGAAGCAATCCCATTGCCATGCGGCATGGGCGTGACTGCGGGAGCGGCGTAGACGGGAACCACCGGCGCAGGCGGCGCAACGTAGGGCGGAGGCGCGGTGTCTCCAGACGAAGCGATGCCCATCGCACGCTCGATAATGCGCCTTTGCTGATCAAAAATATGATGGAAAGCGCGTTGCGCGTTATCCTGGCCCTCCAGAAACTTTTGGTGCAGCGCTGCCGTCTGCGTGGAAAGCGTGTGCAGGGCGCGGAGGCTCTCCTGAGTAGCGGAGAAGGCGTCGCGTACTAGCGTAAGGCTTTCTGGGGCAGGCGGTTGGGCGGTAAGGGGGTGTGGCAGGTCGTTACCGGGGGGCTGGGCGTTCATGGCGGAGGTGGGATAGCGAGCCGGCGGCGGCGTCGCGCGGGGTCCTGAGCTAGTAGCAGAGCCGTTGCCATTCGCAAGCCTGCTCTTTTCGGCAGGGGCGACGACGGGTGCGGCACTTCTGGTCAGGAGGGTGGAGGTGCTTGTAGCAGAGGGAGTTGCGGCGCGGGCGGGCGAAACGGACTTCTCGACGGAAATTGTGTTGGACTGCCCGTTTGCGGCAACCTTTTGGGTGGGAGTAGGGCTCGAAGGGCGGGGTGCGGGCGGGCGTTCGGGCTGCGGGCTGCGGTAGTTGGCCCCGCAAATGGGGACGATGAGCCTGCCCTTTGCTGGGGTGATGGCGAAGCTGTTGCCCAGCGGCTCCCACTCTTCCTTAAGGCGCACAGGTACGCCCAGCGCGGCGAGACGAGCGAGGGCCGCAGCCAGCTCCGTTAGCGCGCAACCTTTTGTTCCTGAGGGATTTAAGGGAATAGCAACCGCTTCGTTGCCCAGGGTGTCCCGAACGAGTCCTGTCAGGACCGATTTAGGGCCCACCTCGACAAAGATAGCATGGCCGCTTTTATGGAGCGCTTCGAGTGTCTCAGCAAAGCGCACCGGCTTAGCCAGTTGATCGGCAAGGAGTTCCGTCTGCCTGGCGGCCGCTTCCGGGTAGGGCTCGGCGGTCGTGTTTGCGTAGACAGGCACGGTTGGCTTTGCAAAAGAGAGCCTGCCGAGCGCTGCTGCGAATGGGCCGACGGCATCGGAAACCTGCGCGCTGTGGAAAGCGGCGGAGACTTCCAGGCGGCGTGTTGTCCATTGGCGCTCAGCGCATGCGGCTTCGGCGGCAGCGATGGCATCGGAGGGGCCGGAGAGAACACCCTGGCGAGGGCTGTTGCGATTAGCCAGGACGACCGCAAGTCCTTTACTTGCAATCAGTTGTTCGAGCTCTGTCAAGGGAGCGCGGACGGCGAGCATGGCACCAGTGGACGCGCCGTTGCCTGCAGCGGCGGCAGCCAGGGACATGGCATGTCCCCGGGCACGGGCTGCGGTCATCAGGCCGGCTTCGTCCAGTACGCCGGCTGCCGCAAGCGCGGGTAGTTCGCCAAAGCTGTGGCCTGCAACGGCGTCGAAGGAGACTCCGAAGCGGCGCAGGACGCCGAGCCATCCGTGGCACACTGCGGCAAGGGCGGGCTGGGCGACTCGGGTGGGGGTTAGCAGGGCTGCGCGAGTCTTCTTATCCTCTTCCTTATAAGCGGGTTGCGGATAGATTTGGGAGGTGATTCCGGGGACTTCGCGGTTTGCGGCGTCCAGGGAGCTTTGAAACTCCGGGAAGAGCGTCGCGAGTTCGCGGCCCATATCCGTGCACTGGGAGCCCTGGCCGGGAAAAAGGAGGGCGAGCTTGCCAGGGACATGCGATGTCCCTGTAAATATACCCAGGCTGGACTCCAGCGCGGGTAATGCTTTGCTATCAGGGGCTTGCGACGCAAGGGACATGCAATGTCCCTGCAGGGCGCGGGCTTGGCGTGCGAGTGATTCGCCGTCCGTGGGACGGATGACGACGATGCATCGCCACGGGGAGGCGACGTCGAAGGTTTGCCGGGATTGCCACGCAAACAGGGAGAGCCTTGCGGCGCGAGCTGGCGAAACTGCTGTGGTGGAAGGCTTTAGGGTGACGGGATCTGGCTCCGTTTCGTCCAGAATTTCGGCAAGCGGGCGCAGAAGTTCCCCAAGCGCGGAGGCGCTGGGGGCACTGAACGCGGCGATTTCGACGGAGCCATCCCACGCGGGCTCGCGGGAGAAAGGGCTATCACCGATGGTGCTATCACTTTGTGCGGCAACACGTTGTGCCGGCGCATGCTCCTCCAGCACGGTATGGAAGTTACTTCCGCCAAAGCCGAACGCGCTGACGGCAGCGCGGCGGGGGTGGCCGGCGGGAGCGGGCCAGGGGCGCGCCTGGGTATTGAGATAGAACGGGCTCGATTCCATCCCCATTTTCGGATTGGGCTCCGTAATCTTGGCGGTTGGCGGAAGTACCTTATGATAAAGGGCTAACGCAGCCTTAATAAGGCCAGCGGAACCGGCGGCGGCTTTGGTGTGGCCAATTTGCGATTTGACGGAACCTATGGCGCACCAGGTACCTTCGGCGCGTGCCTCGCGGTAGACATCCTTCAGCGCGTTAAACTCGGCCAGGTCTCCGGCTTTGGTGCCGGTGCCGTGGGCTTCGAGGAGGTCGATGGTATCGGGCGTGATGCCGGCCTGGCGATAGGCGGCGCGCAGGGCCTTGGCCTGGCCGTCGGATCGCGGGGCGTAGATGCTTTTGAAACGACCGTCGCTGGCGGTGCCTAAGCCTTTGATAACAGCGTAGATACGGTCGCCGTCGCGTTCGGCCGCATCAAGGCGTTTGAGCACGACCATGCCCAAGCCCTCGCCGATGGAGGTGCCGTCGGCGGTGATGTCGAAAGGTTTCGCGTCGCCGCTGGGGGAGAGGGCGGGCGTTTTGCTGAAGCACATGAACATGAAGATGTCGTTAAACGTATCGACACCTCCCGTAATCACCATTTCGGCCTTGCCGGCGGCGATTTCCAGCAACGCCAGGTGGGTGGCGCTGAGGCTGGATCCGCACGCGGCGTCGACGACGCAGTTGGTGCCGCCGAGGTCGAGGCGATTGGCGATGCGACCGGCGACGACGTTGCCGAGGAGGCCGGGGAAGGAATTCTCCTGCCAGGCCACCATGCCTTCGCCGATGCGGCGCATGACCGCGTCAGTTTGCTCCTGCGTAACGCCTTCGTCCTGCAAGGATTTACGCCAAAGCGGATGACCGAGGCGCGCACCGAGCGGGATGACGAGTTCGAGGGCGCCGGTGACGCCGAGAATGACGGAGCACTTGTCGCGATCGAAGGCTTTGCCGGGGGCGCCGGGCTGGCTGGCGTAGCCGGCGTCCATCAGCGCGGCGCGGGCGGCGACGAGGCCAAGGAGTTGTGACGTGTCGGTGGCTTCCAGGACGTTGGGCGGGATGCCAAACTCCAGTGGATCAAAGGGATACGGAGATAGGAAGCCGCCGCGGCGGGCGTAGGTTTTGTCGGGCGCGGAGGGATCGCCGTCAAAGTAATCGCTTGCACGCCAGTGACTTGCGGGGATGTCCGTAATGCAATCCGTGCCGTTGCGGATATTGCGCCAGAAGTCTCTGATATTGAGCGCTTTAGGGAAAAGGCCGCCCATGCCGATGATCGCGACGGGGTGCATCGTCGGCGTCTCGGCGGACTCGGTGGCTGTGGCGGGCGTGGTCGGCATGGGGAGGGTGGTCATGGGGCCACGCTGGCTGCGGCGGCGAGTTCGGGGAAGGTTTTGTCCAGAGCCGCAAGTGCCTCGCAGTCAAGGGATTCAGAGTTGTCGAGATCGTCCTGCACAGCGTCTGCGTCGATGGCGGCCTGCACCTCGGCCCGGGGCAGGGGTTGAAAGGAGGCAGCTTCGCTGGGCACCGGGATGCCCTGGCTTTGCAGTGAGGCGGCGCGCAATTGTATAGCCGTGCCGTAGAGGATGTTAAGCGCGACAGTGACGACATCGCGGGCTTCGGCCTTTTCCAAAAAGCTGCCGCGTGTCCATTCGTTAAAGGCACCCATGGCGGGGCCGCACCACACCTGGTAGTCCACCTTGCGGCTGGAATCGCCGGCGATGGCCCAGCGGCTGGTTTGGCCGAGGTAGCTGCGGAAGACCAACGCCATCAGGTGTTTAGGATCTTTTTCGGCGCGGGCGATCTGCCGGGGATCGCGGGTGGCGAAATACGATTTGGTGGAGGCCCAGGCTTCTTCAAGCGTGCAGCGGAACATGTCACGCTCCAGCGGCTGGCGCACGGCGGCGGGGATGGCGTCGATGCTGGGGTATTGCAGGTAAATTTCGTAAAGTTTACGGCCGCGCACAGCAAACATGGTACCTCGCTTAAGGACCTGCACTTTCACGCCCATCTCAAACATGTCGGCGGCGGGGGCCATGACGATGTCGGCCTGGCCGGCTTCGGCCAGCATCTGCTTGACGGGCGCGGAGATGCCGGCCTCCACGCAGGCCTGGTTTACGGAGCCGGTGACGATGTAGGCGGCGCCCATCGCAAAGGCGGCCGCGGCGGAGGCGGGTGTGGAGATGCCGCCGGCCGCGCCGACGCGCGGGGCGACGGCGTAGCGGTGGCGCGCCTGCATTTCGTCGCGCAGCGCAATAATAGTGGGGATGAGCGAGACAGCGGGGCGGTTGTCGGTGTGGCCGCCGGAGTCCGCCTCAGCTGTAAGATCTTCCGCCACAGGCACTAGCGCGGCAAGCTGCGCCTGCTCGGCTGTCAGGAATCCGCTGGCGACCAGGGTGCTGACGAAGCGCTCCGGCGCGGGGGCGAGGAAATGCCGCGCGACCTCCACGCGGGAGATCTTGGCGATGAGCTTGTTGGGGGTGACGACGGTGCCGTCCTCGGCGCGGTGGATGCCGGCCAGGCGGTATTTGACGACGGGGAGCGTCAGGTCCAGGTAGGCGCTGGCGCAGACGCGGGTGACGCCGCGGCGCAGGTACAAGTCGGCCACGGCGGCCTCCAGGTCGGGCTCGCTGGGGCTGTGGATAAGGTTGAAGCCATAAGGCTTTGCGTGGGGCGAGCCGGGGGCGCCGAGGTTGCGCTGAATGCGGTCGATCGCGGCTTCCACGCGCTCCAGGCTAAGGCCGGCGGCGCCGAAGAAGCCGATCATGCCGGCGTTGCCCATGGCTTCGACAATCTCGGCGCTGGCGATGCCGTTGGCCATCTCGCCGGCCACGTAGGCGTAGCGCAGGCCGTAGGCTTCGCGGAAACCGGCGTCGCCCAGGAGCTCGGGCGCGACGGGCATGGCGAGGCCGTGGAGGGGAAGGGGCGGCAGTGCGGGGGAGCCATCTTCGGCGGTGACTTCGAGGTCCGCGGCGATATTGCCGCCGGGGGCGAAGGCAATAGCGGCGCCTTCGGTGGTAAAGCCGAGAGTTTTGCCGTCGGTGCGCACGGCAAAGAGGGGTTTGCGGACGCTCCGCAGGGCGGCGCTGAGGGCCGCCGGGGAGAGGAGTTCGCTGTCGGGTGTGCCACCGCGCATCCAGGTGCCGATCTTCGGGGGTAAGTTCATGCAGGGGGGCGGTGCGGGTTGTGGCGGCGGCGCGGGCGGGCCCGGGCGATCGGGTAAGGTATTGAGGGCGAGGCGTTTGGTGGCGGCAAGGACAAAGCGCGCGCCGCGGGGGCCGGGCGTGCGTGGGCTTGTCCTTGGGATTCAAAAGGATGTCCCGCAAAGATTCAAGTAGAAGCGGCTATGGAATGGTAGGTATAAGGCAATTTTTTAGCACAATCGCCCTTATCGCCCACCAGCGCGGGGCGCTGGACCCCAGTGGCTGACGGGCCCTGCGGGAGCGCGTCGCGGGGGAGTGTGGAGCGAGGCGCATGTGGGGAGGGCGGATTGGGCTGATTACACGATCCACTATTGTGGGGGAAGTGGCAAGGCGGGATGCGCTGAATTTTCAGAAAAAACGGCGCGAGTTGCTTGCGTCGCGCGGATTGAAAGTTTGCAGCGCAAACCTGGGGCGAGAACCACTGCGCGACACGGAGCGCTCCATTACTGTCATGCCGGCCGGGCCCGCCGCGCGGGCGGACGCCATGGCTGATGTACCGGTGCTACGCGGTAAGCCCCAGCCGGGGCGCGCTCTCCGGTGTGTAAGGGTTGACGGTAAAGCCGGAATCTGCCAGCAGCCCCATGTACTTGCGGCAGAGGCGCTTGGCGTTGGCCAGATCGAAGTCCAGATGTTGCTCCGGGTACTTCTCGAAGTTGTTGAGCGCCAGGTTAAAGAGGCGAAACGACGGGTTGAGCCGCTGCTTTTGCAGGTGCACAAAGGCGCCTGCAAACTGGATGAGGCCCTTGTAGTAATCCGAGTTCGGCGCAGGCTTCTCGGCCAGCCACAGTTCCTCCAGGACGTCGTGCGCCTCGTAGTAGAGGTTGGCGTTAAAGCACGCAAAGTAGCCGGGGTAGTGCGGATCATATCGGCCGCCCAGCGTGTCGCAGTTGGCGATAAGATCGGCTATTTTGGCGGATTTCTTGCTCACGAAGCCCTACTATAGCGCGGGCCGGCGCGCGGGGCGATTATTTTGTGAAGAGGCCGCGGCATCGCGCCCAGGCACTAAACGTTTGGATGTGGCAGTAAGACCAGAGGCTGTCGACAATCATATCCGTCGTCATCTGTGGTCAGTTGAGTAAACGCCTTGACTGGCCCTTTCCGTATCTCGTACCCCGTTGCGTACGAACGGCGGAGCTTGGCAATTTCGCGACAAGCTATCTGGAAAATGCTCTAAAGCGTGTCGACATTCGACTCCTGTGGAAAAAATTCCCCTCTTCCCCTCCGTGTACTCCGTGTTTTCCGTGGTTAACAACTCCTCCACTTGAACCGATAGTGAACCAAGGATTACGCGGATTGCACGGAAGCGATGGAGTGATCCTGAGGTGCGATTCGAGTGCGAATGTGGACAGCCTCTAAAGCGGGTTCAACACCCGTGTAGACTCGGCCAGGGCGTGGTTCAAGTTGTGGGGGTGGCCGGTGAAGTCCCAGACGCCGCTGAGGCGCCAGCCGTCGCGATAGACAAGGAGTTCGCCGCAGCTGAAGCAAATGATGACGTCGTATGAGTGCCCGCTGCGGGTAAAGGAGACGGCGTGGTGTGGGTCAAACGCGCATAGTTTGCCGCCGCGAGTGAGCCTTAGCCCCCGCTCCTCTGGATTGACAGCGGACACGCCTTTGCTCAGTGCGACGGAGGCTGCCGGGGCGGAGAGCTCCACCTTGCCGACCTCCGCGTAACCGTGCAGCGCAGGCATTCCCTTGTTGGTCTCGTGTATGTGTTCGATGGCGCGCAGCGTTACCGGCACGTCGCACTTTCCGGCCAGTATCAGCGCGACATCGGTCGGGACAGGGTAGCGATGCGGAATGGCGTAGGCCAATGCCACGCAGCCCAGGAAAACGGCGCCGATGCAGATCCACGCCAGCCGCCTCATGGAGGGCTCTCTCATTGTGGTAATGGGTAGTTCTTATTCGTCTTTACGATGAGCCTGGGTAATGTAAAGCGATAAGGCGTTAAGGCGATAAGCGCCGTGCTGGAAACTTCGTCTCTTTCTGCCGTCCCCTACCACTTGGCATTCGGCCCCAGCAGGCGGCGGATCATGCGGCGCGTTGGTTCGGGGGAGGTCTTTTCTTCTTTCTCCAGCTGCTGGCGCATGTGCACGTAGTCGGCGAACGTTTCGCCGGCGACCTCGGCGGAGCTGACGGGGCCGCGCACGATGTACCAGTTCATGTAATCGCTCACTTTGTCGCGAAAGGCGGTGAGCTGTTTGCGGGCGTTGTTGGCGCTGGTAATGAGGCTCTCGTACGAGGGCCTGGCGTTCTCGTGCGCCAGGTTAATCAGCGCCTGGCGGTAGATGGCGATGACGGGGCGCCACGCAAAATGGGCGCGAAGTTCCAGGCTGGTCAGCTCGGCGATCTTGCCGTTGAGCGCTTTGGGCAGGCCCGGGTGGCCGCGGCGCGAGGCGAGGGAATCGATGCGCACGCTGATGGTCTTCTTCTCCCTGGGGATGCCGTCGTCCTTTTTGTGCTTGCCTTTGCCGGGCATGGAGGTGATGGGGCGCATGCCCTCCGGCAACGCGTAGACTTTGCCGGTTTTGGGGTTGATGACGGCCGTGGGTACGGACGGCGCGGATGCGGCCTTTGCGGCCTCCTTTTGGGCCTGCTCGGCGGCGGCCAGGCGGGCGGGGTCGGGCGCGGCGCCGGGGATGGGTACCATGTCTTCCAGGTCCATATTCTCCGCCAGGGCAAGCGCGTAGGCGGTCTCCTCAAACGTGTAGACGATCTCCTTGCTCAGGTCGTCGGCTTTGATGAGCAGCTTCTCCCACTCCTGCTCGGAGGCCAGGCGCGGGTAGGGCGCGCCAGAGGGAGGCGCGGCGGGCGGAGCCAGAGCGGGGGCAGGTGCGGCCTCCCCCTCCGGCGCGGCGGGGGGAGTTGCCGGGGCTGGGGCCAGCGTCGGCGTGGTCGCCGTGCTGGGCGGTGCGGCGGCCGGCGAGAGATTGGCGCCGGCCGCCAGCCAGTCCGGCAGGGTGCCTTGCATGTGCCCCTTGTGGATCATGTTGACCAGGTAGTAGCTGAACGCCTGCTGCCAGATGCGGTAAACGGGGTCGTCGCTCAGGCTCGTCCAGGCGGCGATCGTCTCCAGCTTTGGCGCGCGGCTGTTGCTGTAGCCGTGGTTGACGATCTGGTAAAACTGGCGGTGAGAGCCATCGAGGAGATTTTGCAGCACGCCCTCCGTCAGCCACAGGGGCAGGGGCGGCAGCACCTCGCCCTGCTGCCAGGTGCTGCGGGCGGAGAGCAGCTTCTCGTAAATAAAGATGGTGGCCAGGGCGCGCAGCAGCTCCTCCTTGGCCTGCGGCGCCGGGTACCACATGGCCACCTTAAACTGCAGCAAGCCGCGGCTGAGCCCCGCCGCGATAACCGCCGGGCGGTACTCGGAGATGTCGTCGATTTTGTTGGCCTGGATGTACACGCGGTGGCGCCAGGGCTTGGGCAGATCCAGAAAAGCCTGTGCTTTGCCATGGAACTCCTCCGCCGCTTCCATCAGCAGCAGATTGGCGCGGGTGTCCTGGCTCTCCACCATAAACTGGCGGTCCACGCTCTCCTTGCGATGCCACTCGGCCGGTGGCGTGGGCGGCCCGAGCGGCGCGTCGGAGTCCATCCCTCCCCCGCGTTGCTGCGCCGCCGGCTCGTCGTCCAGATCCTGCGCGCGGGCAGTGTCCGGGGCAAGCAGGCCGGCAAGGGCGAGGGCAAGAGCGAGCGCAAGGCCAAGCGCCCCCGCCGGAGCGGGTGCCGGTGCTGGTGCGACCTGGGCGCACGGGATGGAGGACCGAGACTGCATTTTCCCGCATAGTAGCGGAAATTCGGGGATAAGCAACGCGAATGATGTGTGCTGCGTGTCACGGCGCTTCGCGTCGTCAGTGCCCTCCCCGTATTCCGCGTCCGGCGCACCCTACGCCGATGCCCGCTTCTTCTTTACGTCCAGCACCTCGTTCTTGAGGGGCTCGCCTCTTTCAAAAGCGGCGAGATTGGCCCAGGTGGTGGAGGCGATGTTGTTGAGGGCGTCGATGGTGAGGAACGCCTGGTGGCTGGTGACGATGACGTTGGTAAAGGAGAGCAACCGAGCCAGCACGTCGTCCTGCAAAATCTTGTCGCTCAGGTCGCGGAAGAAGAGGTGCTCTTCTTCCTCGTACACGTCCAGGCCGGCGGCGCCGATTTGTCCGGTTTTCAGGCCGCCTATCAGCGCCTTTGCGTCCACAAGCGGGCCGCGGCTGGTGTTAATGAGGTAGGCGCCATGCTTCATCTTGGCGATGGCCGCTTCATCAATAAGGTGCAGAGTATCGGGCAGCAGCGGCACGTGGAGGGAGACGATGTCCGACTGGGCCAGCACTTTGTCCAGCGGCGCGTACTCAAAGCCAATTTCATCCGCAAGCTGTTGGCGTGGAAAGGCATCGTATGCAAGAATGCGCGTGCCGAAGCCCTTCATGATGCGGGCAAAACACAGGCCGATCTTGCCTGTGCCCAGCACGCCTACCGTTTTGCCGTGCACGTCAAAGCCCACCAGGCCGTCCAGGGAGAAGTTGTTGTCGTGCACGCGGCTGCAGGCGCGGGTGATCTTGCGGTTCAGCGCCATCAGCAGGGTTACCGCGTGCTCCGCCACCGCGTAGGGGGAGTACTCCGGCACGCGCACCACGGGCATGTCCAGGTCGGCCGCCGCCTCCAGGTCCACGTTGTTGTAGCCGGCGCATCGCATGGCGATGATTCTGACGCCCAGCCCGTGCAGCGTGGCAATGGTTTCCCGCGTCAGGCGATCGTTCACAAACGCCGTAACGGCCTGGCAACCGGTGGCCAGCACGGCGGTTCCGGGCTTGAGTTTTTCCTCAAAGAACACGAGTTCGTGCCCTGTGCCTTCATTCTGCGCCGTAAGCGTGGCGCGCTCGTACTTATGCGTGTCGAAGACGGCGACTTTCATAGGTTGCCCCTCATTGTGCCGGTCCCCGGCTGGCGGTCAATGGCGAAAGAATGGCAAGCGCTGCCCCCCTTCCCTCCCCTTTATGCATTTTTCCTTAAAAAACATCTTGCACCCGATACAACGCCGCGCCTATAGTGTACCTTCCATTTTTTGACTTCGACCGACACGACGACCATGAAAGCGAACACCCATCCCGACTATAACCCCACGACGATTACCTGCGCGTGCGGTCACGTCTACCAGACCGGTTCTACCCGGGAAAACCTGCGCATCGGTATTTGCGCCGCCTGCCACCCGTTCTTTACGGGCCAGCAAAAGTTTGTCGACACCGCGGGCCGCGTGGAGAAGTTCTCCCGCCGCTTCGGCACGACCCGCCTGGTCGGTGCCAAAAAGGGCAAGTAGATTTCGAGCAGTTATCGCCTAAGGGTGATCTGTGCCGCCACCACGCGCGGCCCGGGTCGCCCTTTTGTCGTTTTTTCATCCGCGCCGCGCTTTACCGCCGGCGGCGGTCTCTCGACTTTCTCTGTAACCCTTTCTTCACCAACTTCTTCTGATTCCCCCAACCCGATACTGAATTAACGTTATGGACCTGAAACCCCACATCGAGCGTTTTCGCCGTCGGTTTGCCGAGCTGGAAAAAGAGCTGGAGAATCCCGACCTGTTTAACGACCAGAAACGCGCCCAGGAAGTCACCCGCGAGCACGCCCGCACCAAGGAGGCCCTTGCCAAGTTTGCCAACTGGGAAAAGCTGACGGCCGAGAAGGCCGAGGCCGAAGAACTCCTCTCCTCCAAGGACCCTGAAATGTCCGCCATGGCCGAAGAAGAGCTGGCGCGCCTGACCCCGCTGCTGGAGAAAGCCACGCAGGAGGCCCGCTTCACCATCGTGCCGCCCGACGAGAACGACTCCCGCAACACCATGCTGGAAATCCGCGGCGGCACCGGCGGCAGCGAGGCCGGCCTGTTTGCCGCCGACCTGTGCCGCATGTACACCCGCTACGCCGAGCGCGAGGGCTGGAAGGTGGAGACCATGGACGCCAGCCCGGGCGAACTGGGCGGGCTCAAGGAAGTGATTTTGCTGATCTCGGGCCAGGACGTCTTCAAAAAAATGCGCTACGAGAGCGGCGTGCACCGCGTGCAGCGCGTGCCTGCCACGGAGGCGCAGGGCCGCATCCACACCAGCACCGCCACCGTGGCCGTGCTGCCGGAGGCCAAGGAGGTGGACCTGGTCATCAAAAACGACGACCTGCGCATTGAAGTGTGCCGCGCGGGCGGCCCGGGCGGCCAGGGCGTCAACACCACGGACAGCGCCGTGCAGATTTTGCACATCCCCACCGGCCTGATTGTGCGATGCCAGGACGGCCGCAGCCAGCTCAAGAACAAGGAGCGCGCCCTCAGCATTCTGCGCAGCCGCCTGCTGGAGAAAAAGCAGGAGGACGAAAACGCGCAGTACGCCGCCAACCGCCGCAACCAGATCGGCGGCGGCGGTCGCAACGAGAAGATCCGCACCTACAACTTCCCCCAAAACCGCGTCACGGACCACCGCGTCAATCTCACCCTTTACAACCTCACGGAAGTCATGGAAGGCGACATAGACGAGATGACCGAAGCGCTGATGACCTCCGCCCTGGAAGAACAGCTGACGGAGATGGAGAAGGACGGATCCCTGGCCAAGGGGTAAGGCCGCTCTCTCAGCCCTGGCTGTCCGAGCCATGCCGCACCGGTTGCGCCTGGGGGCAAGCTCCTCCTTTGCAGCGACTTGCGCGCGTTTCGCCCGCGCGGCTGTAAAAAAGTGTGTGTGGCGGCATGCTGGCTGCTTGGAATGTGGCGGGGATTGCTGCATGCTGCACGGTATGTCGAGTGACGCGGAGCTTTTGCGCAGCCTTCAGCAGGGCGATGAGCGCGCGTGGGATGAGGCCTTTCGGCGCCTTTACCCATGTGCGATCGCCGCGGCGCGCCATCCCTCCGCCGCGCTCACGCCATCGGAGGCGGAAGATATTGCCATTGCGGCGCTTACGCAGCTGGTGCCGCGCATTCACGACGTGGAAAGCTGGGATCACCTGCGCGCGCTGGCCGTCACTATTTCCACGCGCCGCGCCATTTCGGAGCGCCGGCGCAAGCTGGCCGACAAGCGCGGGCAGGACCGCGTGGAAAGCCTGGACCACCTGCGCGAGGAGGAGCAGGGCGGCTTTGAGCCCGCGGAGCCGGTGCTGGCCCGCCTGACGCCGCTGGAGATTGCCGAGCTTTCCGCCCTGCTGCGCGAGGCGATGGCGGAGATCGACCCCACGACGTGCAAGCTGATCCACGAGTTTATTCTGGCCAACGTGCCCTACAAGGAGCTGTCCGAGCGACACGGCATCCCCATCGGTACAGTTGGTGTGAACCTGGCGCGCGGTTTGAAGAAAATACGCGCAAAAATTGAAAAAAACCCCCGGCTTCTGCAAGAACTGCTGCCCTATTTGCGAACATAGAGTAAGGCTTTTTATGGGTGATCCGTAAAAAGTGATGGACCCGCAGGCACTTACGCGATAAGAAAACCATCAAGGTTCCGCACAAGGGACCGATGAACGCTACAAATCCCCGCACACAAGGCACGGCGCACCACCCCCGGAAACGGGCGGCCGGCTTGTACGCAAAAGATTCAGTGGCAATGGTTTCGCTATCGACGTAACGTGGATGCAAGGACATTCCGCGCCGCGGCACGGCGATCGCATGACAAGGAACGAGCACTTGGGCAACCACGTCTGAGACAGCAGAAGAAGAGGAAGGATACGCAGCGATGTTGGACGAAGAATTTCAAGCACTAGCCATGAAGTCCCTGGCCGGCGATGCCGCGCCCGCGGAAGAAGCGGCTTTGCGCACCGAGGTCTCGTCCAGCGATGAGCGCCGCGAGGAGTTTGCGATGCTTGCCGAGACGCTCGGCGCCCTGCGCAACACCGCCCCCGCGCTGCACGCTGCCGTGGACGTTACAGGCCAGGCCGACGCCGCGGACATGGCCTGCGCCACGGATGCGGCGGCGCTCTTTACCCTGCCCTCGCACCGCGCGGGCGAGCTTTCGTCCGCCGTGCGCCTGCATTTTCGGCGAGGTACGTCCGTAGCTGCCGCCATGCCGGCCATGGGTACAGCGCCGGCCGCGGATGCGGCGATGTACGGAGCGGCATCCGGATCGCGCGCCGTGCGGCCCAATCCCTTTGCCAGGCGACGCGGCGAGCGAATGTCCGAAGCCGACGCGCGCGGCGCTCAGCAGCAACAGCAGCAGCAAGTTCCTCAGCATCAACATCTTGTTAACAGAGAGGACGCCACGCTCCAGAATGGAGAGCACCAGCAGGCGTCCGAAGTCGCCGAAAGCACTGACTCAGCGGAGTCCGCCGGTTTTGCGGAGCTCTTTGCGCCCAGGCAACAGGTCAACAAAGTCCGCAATGTCAAAGCGGCGGTCCGGAATTACGACGCGGCCAACTCCGTGGAGCTAACCGGGCGCGAAACGAGCGCCAGAGGAGCAGGAGCGGATTCCGAAAGCGAGCTGGAGCTGGCGGGGGCAGGCGCTAGCGCGGGGGCATCCGCCTTGAGCGCAGGCACTTACGGCGGCGCGGAGAGCTTTGGTCTTACCCGTGGCAGCGGTGGTGGAGGCGGGCGTCGGCGCCGGCCCACGACGCTGTGGGCGCGCATTCGACGCCCTGTGGCGACCACGCTGCATGCCATCGGCTTTCGCAAAACAGCAGCCAACCTGCGAGCTCAGGAGGAACTGGAGAATGAGTACAGCCGCAGCCCCTCCTGGCTCTGGCCGTGGCTCACCGTCGGCTTTGCCTGCGTGGCGCTGGTGATGGCGCGCCTGGCCATGGGCGGGGGGGATCCCGTGCTCGGCTCCATCGAAATTGGCCTGTTTGACGAAAAGCCGATTCGCGGCAGTCGCTCCGATGTCCGCGCCCCGGCCTTGCGCGAGGTGCGCGTCAAACCCCTCAAAACCAACAAGGAATTTGAGGCGTGGCTGGCCTCCCGCCCCGACGCCGACGTGCGCTACCGCGTGTGGCTGGACGAAGCCGAAAACGTCATCCGCATCATCCGCCCCGCTACGCTGCTTAGCCCCGGCAGCGAGACGACCCGCCCCCTCCCCGCCGACCTCGCCGGTCGCGAAGCCGCCCTGCGCCAAACCGTGCAGGAGCTGAGCCAATAGGCCGGCCCGGCCCGCGTCGACGGATCTACACGAGCCATGGCGTTGTTGACGAGCATGAGTCCCGCCCGCTTCTACGGGTGCGCCCTGGCGGCCCTGGCGGTCCTCGTCCCCCTGCACCTAGTGCTTGCCGGCGTAGTGCCGCAGACGATAGCGGCCAATGATTTCTGCATACAGATAGACGCCGGCTGGCGCACCTACTGCGGGCTGCGGCCGCATGCGGACTATTACATGTCGCTGGGCCCCGTTATGCCCCTGTTTGTGGGTACGGGGTTCCTCCTCTTTGGGCCGAATCTGGAGGCCTATGCGTACATGAATGCGCTGATGTTTCCCGCCCTGGCAGGGGCCGGCTGGTTCTTGCTTAAGGATCGGGTCTCGCCGTTCTGGTGCTTCTGGATCTGCCTGCTGGTAGCCATTACCTTTGTGGCGCCGTTTGCCATTCGGCTTCCCGTGGAGGATACGACGTACGCACTGGCCTACAACCGGCACGGCTACGCTCTGTTTTCTCTGTTTGCCGCCGTGCTGCTCTGCCCGGCAGACATGCTTTCGCTCGCCGGCCGGCGCATCGCCTCCGCCATGCTAGGGATGCTGGCCGCCACGCTTATCTTCCTCAAAATCAGCTTTTTCGGTGTGGTGGTACCGCTGCTTGTCGCTATCTATGCCCTGGAGGGCAGGCGCTGGATGCTGGTCGGCTGGACGCTGGGGGGAGGAGCCCTTGCCAGCCTGCCGTTCCTGGCCGCCATTGGCTTTGATATCCCCGCCATGATGAGCGACCTGGCCACCACCGCCGAGGCCAAGTCGCGCTACTGGGTGTTGCTCTCCGACAAGATCGCGCCGCTCTACAACGAGATGGTCTGGTGGATGCTGGCCTGCCTGTTCATCGCCGGGCTGGGCATTCACTCGCTGCGGCATGTGGCGGACGGCCGGGATCTGATGGCCGAGCTGGCCGTGGCGCTGCTGATGATTGGCGTGTCGGTGGTCATCGTCTTCTCCAACGCCGTATGGGGTAGCTATCCCGATTTCCCCTCGCTGGTGCTGCTGGCGGCGCTGCTGGTTGTGCGCCTAACGCACAAGGCGGCGGGGCAGATGGAAGGCGCGTCGAGTCCGATCACGTGGCGGCTGATGCATCTGCTTGGCGTTGTGTTTGTTACGCTTTACGTCGCCCGGGTCACCATCTGTTCCGTGTGGGACTTTTCGGGGATATGCGATCTGTCGCGCACCTTCGACAGCCCGCGGCTTGCCTCCTATCGTGTGGATCAGAAATTCAACACGGGTGGCTTTGTCGGGCAGGTCAACGCCGGGCTTGAGATAGCGCGCAAACATAACATTGCCCAGCAAAGCTTTGTGGTGATGGACTTTACATCGCCGCTGCACTTTGCGCTCATGTCCCGCCCGGTTGGCGGCAGCCCGTTTATGGACTATGCCATCAACTTCTCGACCTGGGCGGCCCCGTCCCCGGCCAGGTACCTTCAGGATGCGCGCTATATCCTGATCCCCAAAGTAAGCACGGCTCATCCCACCTCCGAAATCCTGCTTACCCACTACGCCGCCCACATCGAAGCCCACTATACGCAGATTGACGAGAACTACTGGTGGAAGCTGCTGGAGCGGCGGAACGCGGCTGGCCCGTAAGCAGTAATGCACCGCCGCCCGCCACCTTCCCGCAACTACTTCTTGAACAACAGTTTAAGGAAGTACGGATCTGAAAAGCTGCCGCCTGCGCCCATGCGCACGACAATAAGGTTGCGGCTCGGTACCACGTACAGGCGCTGGCCGCCGGAGCCCAGCGAAACAAACATATCGGCCGGGGCATAGCGGGAGAGACAGGCGTTACCCCAGCGCTGGTCTTCCAGATCCTTATCCAGCACGTCCTCCACATTAAGCTCTCGGGCGGAGGAACTTGCGTTGCGGTTAAGCCACAGCTCCATGCCAAAGCTGGGGTTGGGCGTGGTGGGGATAAAAATCTGGCTGAAGGATTGCCGCGAGACAATCGGCTTGTTGCGGTAGTAGCCCTGGTTCAGCAGCATCTGACCCACACGCGCCCAGTCCCTGGGGCTGAACTTGAAGCCCGACGCCAGCAGGGGCTGGCCGGACTTGTCCGGGCGCTCGTTCGTCACGGGCAAGTCCATCGGCCGCGCCACTTTGGCCACCATATAGTCCCACGGACTAGTGAGGCGTTTGCGCAGTTTGCGGCGCATCACCTCGTACAAAATGCACAGGTGCGCCGGGCCGTAGGCAAAGCGGGTGCCGGGGGGGCCAATGAGCTTGAGCTCAAGGGCGCCTTTAAAGCGGTCCTCGGTGGAGATGCGGTGCAGGCTGCCGGCTACCGGCAAACCGCTGACAAACGTAAGCAGCTGGCGTATCGTAATTTGCGACTTCTCGGGATCATCCGCCCACTCGGTGATGGTTTCCGCGGCCCGTTCGTCCAGGGTCATCAGGTTCTCGTCCACCATGTTCAGCATGGCCAGCACCCAGATCGCTTTGGTGCCGCTGAGCACGCTGCGGCGCGCGTCGGGGCCGGCGGCGTCATACTCCTCTTTGAGCACCTTACCGTTTTGGATGACCAGGAACGCTTTGCCTTTCTTCTCCTTGCTGTACGCGGCGGCGGCGGCCAGGTTGGCGGAGGGAATCTCCGGCGAGGCGGGCAGCTGTGGCGGGCGCTCACGCGGGCGAAGCTGGGCATGGCACGGGGTGGGCAGGGCGGCGGCACCGAGCATCAGCGGCACCGCAATGGCGAGAAACCAGGGGGAAAGGCGTAAGCGGGTCGTCATAGCACAGAGCATGGCGGGGCGTGCGGGCGGTCGAAGCGAGATGGCGCCGGCGCGGAGAAGCCGCCGATGGGGGCTATCGGCCTGCTTTCCGCGCATACAATAGCACATTACGCGCCTCGCGCCCGTGTCTTTTTTGCGGGTCCGGCGCGATCCTACTCTATCCCCTCCCCTACCCCAGCGACGGCCCCCGAAGGGCCGTCAGCACCAGGGGTCCGGCGCCCCGCGCTGATTAAAAGAGCGCGCCGGTGCCCATGCCCAGCGCTTCCTTAACGCCGTCCCAGCCGCACAGTGTGTCGGTTACACTATCCCACTTGATCTTGTGGTGCTCCTCGCGATAAAGGCGGAAGAACGCCGCGTAGCGGATGTGGGGCGATATATTCGGCGCGGTGCCGTGCGCCATCAGGTAGTGGGAGAGCACGATGTCGCCCGCCTTCAGCGTAACCTGGTACGGCGCAGGCAGTTCCAGCACGGGAAAGCCGTTGAGCAGCGTCCGCGGGCCCATCTCGCGCAGGTACTCCGCAAAAATGTGGTGCGAGCCGGGCCACACGGTGTAGTTGCCCATGTTGACGTCCGGGATATCGCTGAGAAACACGCCCAGCGAGGCCGTAAAGTTAAACAGCTCCCCCTTGGGCACGCCGTTGTGCGGGCTGTGAATGCCATCGATCTGCGGGATGGGCGCCGGGGGCGGATCCATGACGGTGGGGAACCGCAAATTCACCTGCCCGTGCCGGTGCAGCTCCAGCGGCCCGATGGCGCTTTCGGAGAGCGACCAGGCGGGGGTGCGGTGCAGCAGGTCGGTAATCACCGCCGTGGCGGTAAGCTCCGGACAGTACGTGCTGGCGCGGAACTTGGGCATATCCTCGCGGTTCATGCCCTCGCCAATGGACTGGTTGATGGCGCGCAACGCATTGCGCAGCATAATGGGCGGGATAACGCCGGGCACGACAATGAAGCCGTTTTCGTGCAACTCTCTTCTTTGGGCAACAGAAAGTTTCATAGAAGCAATCCAGACAGGCAACAAACGGGCGGCGTTTTCCGCAGGATGAGGGGGAGCGAACAGGTTTTTACGCAGAACCTGATACCTTTTACCTAATCAAACCTGCACGATTGCAGCAAGTACGAACGATAGCGAAAACTGCGAATATTATTACCGGCAATCTTTGCCCGGCGAGAGGTAACGGGCAAGAGGAGAGGTTTAACCACAAAACACACGAAGCACACGAGATTGCAGAGGGGACGAAAGGGATCGGGGGTGTTATGTGTGGCGCGCAGCGTGCGGAAATCCAGTGCGGCGAAGGAGGCCGATGGCCGCCGGGCGATGATTTGGCCCTGGGGTTACCAGGCCTCGAGGCGACGCGGCAGATGCTCCGGCGCGGTTATCGCAACCAGCTGATCGCAAAGCGCTTGCACGGGCTGCGTATGCCCGGGAAGCACAAGCTCCGGCCGGATGGCGGCCAGGGGGACGAGGACGAAGAGGCGATGCGCGATGCGCGGGTGGGGGACGGTAAGGCGCTCGGTGGCAATCCGCTCGCCGCCGTAGTAGAGGATGTCGAGATCGAGCGGGCGGGGTGCGTTGACGGGGCGCACCTCGGGCCGGCCCAGGTCGCGCTCAAAGCCCTGCAGGGCAGCCAGTAAGTCGTTGGCGCTGAGGGAGGTTGCGATTTCCGCCACCGCGTTGAGAAAAGGGGGCGAGCCCGGCGGGCAGTCCACCGGCTCGGTAAGCCAGACGGGTGAAGCGAGGAAATGCAAATGCGGCGCGCTGCTTCCCTCCGCCAGCGCGCGCAAAAACGCAAAGCCCTGTTCAATCAGCGCGCCGCGATCCCCCAGGTTGCTGCCGAGGGCAATGCCAACGCGGCGAGTCGAATGAGCCTTGGAGAGAGCCTGCGACATGCCTGTTGCCGTCGGTTCCCCTCTACTCCAGGTCCATATCCCGCACGCGGCGCTTGGGCTTGGCGGTGGGCGGAGCGGGCTCCGGCTCGTCGGGCTGCAGGCGAAAGAGCTGGAAGCCGGGCTTTGCGGGCGGCTGCTGCGTGGTGGCGGCGGGCGCCTGCCCAGGCTTGGCCGGCTTTTGCGAGGCGGGGGCCGCAGGAGAAGCCGGCACATAGGAGGGGGCGTTGCCCGTCTTGGTGGCCAGCATCAGGTTGCTTTGGTTGCCCCAGAAAAAGTAGCCGATGCCAAACGTCAGTTCGCGGATCGGGCCGGCGGTGCCGGAGGTGTAGACGCTGCGCAGGTCATCCTGGTAGTAGTTGGCAAACAACGGGATGGGTTTGGTGTAGTTGCCAAAAAACTGCAGCTTCCACACCGGCTTTGCAGTAAAGTAACGCAGCGGGATACCCGAGTCGTCCTGCAAAATGGTGTAGCTGTTGGCCAAAATGCCGTCGCGAATGCGCGTGAAGCCGCCGCCGTGCATCAGGTAGCTGGCCGCCTTCAGGTAGGTCTGGCCCTGGCCGCGCGCGCGCATCAGGTTAATGTACGACGTTGCGCCGCCGTCGGAGAGATTGTAGCTGAAGTACAGCAGCTCCTGCGTGCCGCCGCGGCCGCGAAACACGATGCGCACGCCATTGCCTTTGCCGCGCGCGCTTGGGCCCACCGCGCCGTTGGCGCCCAGGTACACGTAGCTCAGGTCCGTAATGGTGCAGCCGTTGCGCGCCAGCATGAGGAGCAGCACGGGGGTGACGCCGCCAAAGCGGTTGCCGCCAAAGTCCGAGCGCATCTCCTTGGTCATAAAGTAGGAGTAACGCAGCAGCGAGTTAAGGGAGCCGCGCACCTGCGCCAGGCCGCCCGCCAGTTGGTCCGCAGGCAGCCCCGCCAGCGCAGGCACGGAGCCCACGGGCTCCAGACCGCACATTACATAGGTGGAGGAGGACGGGTAGTAGGTATAGAGATGCAGGAAATCCGCGCCGCTGAAGGGGTAGTAGATGGGCCGGCTGGAGCCGCGCCCCGGCAGATTGGCGGAGGACCAGGCGCGCATGGGCGCGAGGCGGCCGGACTCCAGCTTGGCCCAGGCCGATTCCATATCGCGCGCGTGCGCAGCGAAGCCGGGGCTGGAGGCCACCGAGGCGGCCGCGGAACCCTGCGTGGGCTGCATACCACCGAGGATGCGGGCCGTATCGTTCACCGTCGCGATATCCTGCGCATGCAGTGGCAGCGCCGCGGCCGTCAGTGCCAGGACAAGCGCCATCGTCACCGCCGCAAAACGGAGGGCCATGGTGGGGGAAATCCGTAACAACATAGAGTGAGAAGAGTTGTGCCGCACGGCGCGGCGGGGTATCTGGCACCAGATTTATGGGGTCCCCACGCCTTTGGCAACAGCAAATGAGCGAAACTTATGGTTTAGCGAACAAAACCATAACGCGGCGTAGCAGGTATTATACAGAAAGGCACATCCCATGCGACACTTAAATCATCCCGAAGGCAGCCGCTGCGCCTGCAGCGGTTTGCGACCGCACCACCACAACGTGTAGCGAGCACGCAGCCACGGCATCGCATACGTCCACACCCACGCCGCTACAAAAAAGGCAACCACCTGGGAGGCAACAACATCTGAAAGATGATGCACCCCAAAATACAGGCGCGACCACGACACGATAAGCGGCACGGCAAACATCAGCAGCCCCAGCCGCCAGTTGAGGATGAGCGCGAGCGTAAACAGCCCGGCCGCCGTCGCCGCATGGCCGCTGGGGAAACTGCTGTATGCGTGGCGAAAAATCGCCCGCTCCTTGCCATTGTAAAGCGGATAGAATCCGGGCTCCACCTGGCTGGTGGGGCGCGCACGGCACGAGATAAGCCGCACGCCGTTGCTCGCAGCCCCGGCCAGTGTGGAGGTCAGCATCATGGCCGCCACCACGCGCGCCACGGTGCGCCAGCGGGGGAAGCGCACCGTGCAGGTAACGGCAAGCACCAGCGCGCAGCCAACCATCAGGCCCCACCAGTCGCCGTAAAGGCTCACCAGCTCCATCAGGTGGTCGCGATGCAACGTGTTTGCGGCGATTTCGGCGTCCGAAGCGGTGGTGTCGGGGTAAAGCGGATTGTTTTTGTAAAGGTGGGCAAACACCCAGTCGTCTAGCTGAAACGCGATAAGCACCAGCGTAGCGCCCAGTACCGCAAAGAACAGCGACGGCCGCAGAGTCAGAATCCACGCCGTGCGCGGCCGCCAACGGCGCCGGGCCGTATGGCGAAGCGCTCCACCCGATCCGGCGTTGGGCACCGCGGCGGCGGCGGCGGGGATGTCGGCAGCAACGGAATCGGCAGCGGTACTGGCGGGGGATGAGGTAAGCATAGGAAAGGACACGCGCGAGGGTGCGAGATGTCAAACCACACAGCGCAAGCCCCACCACGCTACCAGAGGCTTCCGGAAAAGCAATGCCCGCTCGCCCCGACAAAGCAGGCCGCTGCCGGTCTTCGTGTCTTTGTGGTTAATTAATCCCCATTCCCATTTTCGCAGAGAAGCAGAGAGGAGGGGGAACATTAACCACAAAGACACGAAGACACAAAGGGGCGAAACGGAACTTACGATATCTACGTCTGATTCAGTACACTAGATATCCGGGCAAAGCGTCGCCCGCCCTCCGAACAGCCCCAACGCAGGCTGTATCCCTTTGCGCAACAGTGGGATACGCCCCGCGTCGGGGTCGTACGCTCCGGGGAGGGAGGAAGGCCGGCACTCTCAGCGCCGCTTCTGCTTCTTTGCGACTTTGGAGGACGCGGCCAGCGTGCCGGACGCTACGCTCTCCGACGCCGCCCCGGGCCCGCTCGGGGCGGAGCGGTAGGGGCGCAGCCCGGCGGCAAGGAGAACGGCGGCGCCGCCGGCAAGCAGGGCCATCCAGGCGCCGAGGCCAAGCCACACGGGCGTGGCGTTGGGGGCGTACCGCAGCTCCACGGTTGCCTTGCCGGCGGGCAGCGGGATGCCGATCATGATGGCGTTGACGCGCACGATGGTGACGGGCTGGCCGTTGACGGTGGCCTTCCACTCGTCCTCAAAGTGGTCGTTAACCACGGCAAGGGTGGGCGCGGTCGTTTCGGCTTCAAAGGCGGTAACGTGCTGGTCAAAGCGCAGCAGCTTTGCCTTGCCGGCGCCTGTCCTGTCGCCCAGGCGCGGTGTCGTGTCCGCGGGCGGGGCGGGCGCGTTGGTGGCGCCGGTTGCGGTAAGGGAGCCAGTGCCCGGCGACGGCGCGTTGGTGCCGGCCGGCGCCGCACTGGCCGGAGGCGGCGGAGGCGGCGCGGGCAGGAGGCTGCCCGGAGTGGCGGCAGGCCGCGGCAGCGTGGTGGGTGCGGAGGCGGGGACTGTGGGCGAGAAGTCATTGCTCTCGCCATGTCCCCCGCCGCCCCCCTGGGCGGGCGCGTTGGTGGAGGAGAGATCCGGCACCGGCGCGCCGTTCGTCTCCGCATGCGGGGCTATCGGCTCGTTTGTCGCCGCGGGTGCGGCGGGCGATTCCGCCGGCTTCTCCGCCTGTGGCACGCTTGTGTCGGTCGCGTTTGTCGCGCCTGGGTTTGTCGCGCCTGGGATCTCGGGCGCGGTCGCGGGCGTGGGTGCACCGGTGGCGGGCGCTGTCGGGGCCGCTTTCGGCTTTGTCCCGCGCGGCATGGCGATGGACGGCGGGGGCGGGGGCGTTTGCCCGGGGATTAGCACGGGGACGCGGCGCATGCTCTGCAGCATTTCCTGGGGCAGGCGCGCAGCTTCGCGATTCAGCATCAACGCCGTGCTGCGCGGGTTCCACCGCGCGTCGACGAGCCGGGCCAGCAGCACGGGCTCCTGTTCGTACACTTCGATGCCGGGCACCAGCGTCACCTTGGCCATAAAGTCCTCCAGCGCAACGGCATGGTACAGCAGGGGATTCAGGCCCGGGCCCTGCGGCAGGCCAAAGGTGTAGGGCGATCCCACAATCTTGTTCTGCTGCTGAAACATGTCCGAGCCCATCAGCGCGTCCAGCGCCTCCCGCTGGCCAAATACGTACTTGACGCCGGCCAGGAAGTAATGGCGCACCGGGTTCTCCTTGATCGCCTCGTTATACGCCGCGTAATCGCGCGGGGTGCGGGAAACGGCCGCGGTATCAGCCGTCGCCACGCCGTGCGAGGGAAACATGTAGTTCAGCAGATCCGTACGCAGGCCCATGTTATCGCCGCCCAAAATGGCCACGCGGTGGACGACAGGATCTTTCTTCGAGAGCTCCACCATGCCGTTGGTGTCGACGAGCTCCTTCCATGTGCTGCCCTGAATGTTTTGCTGCAGCACCCAGGCCATTTGAAACATACCCGCCACACCCGCCAGCATCAGGCACGCCGCGACGCGGTTGGCCGGCGCCAGGGACCACTCCAGCCCCTGCCG
Source organism: Verrucomicrobia bacterium LW23 (assembly GCA_003054695.1). Lineage (GTDB taxonomy): Bacteria > Verrucomicrobiota > Verrucomicrobiia > Methylacidiphilales > UBA1321 > LW23. The sequence continues at coordinate 171,597 of QAZA01000039.1, read as the reverse complement.
GATGGACGGATTGGTGATCTCCAGCCCGCGCCACCGCTCCGGGTAGAGGCCGATATGCAGCGCGGAAAGCATCACCGCCGCCTGCACGCCGGCCATCAGCAGCGTGGCGCGCACGTTGGCCAGTGCGGCCACAATCGCCTCCGGGGAGTAGCCCTCCGCCCCCAGCAGGCCGGAGAGCGCCACCGAGCCGGGCAGCAAAAAAGCCACAAACAGCGCCACAAGGGCACCCGTCAGGCCCATCGCAAAACGCATCACCGGCTGGGCCTCCAGAAAATAGCTCTTGATCGCCGCGATAACCTCCGAGTCCCGCGAATCGGGCTCCAGCTCGCGCCGCTTTGGCGCGGCGGTGCCGGGGGCGGCTTTCGCCTCGTCCTGCTCGTGCATCCGCTGGTTGTGCTCGCGCAGCATCTCGCCCGGGTCGGACTCCGGCGCCGGCAGCGGCAGCGCATTGCGACGCGCGATGAGGGCGGCCACCCACTGCAGCCCAATCGCCGCCACAAACACGACGCAAAAGTTAAACGGCGCCAGAAACTTGATGGGATTGCGCCAGTTTTCCTGATACGGCAGCTGATAGTACAGCCCGTGCAGCGGCGTGTACTTGCCCATGGAGAGCAGCAGCGTCACAATCGCCGCCACGGCAAAAAACCACGCAAGGTGCACGGCGCGCGGGTCGGCGACATCCAGATCGCGTCGCATGGCCGCGTTGCCGTTGCGATCGCGCCGCAGCCACAGCAGAAAGAAGCCCAGCATGGCAAACGCAAACGGGATGGTGCCGATAACCGCCGTGCCCAGCGAGAAGTTGGGGATCTCTTGCCCGGATTGAAGCGAATCCACCCGGCCGATGCGCCCCCAGTACGGCCCGCCGGGGTGCGCGGTGGCCCAGCCCATAAAGCCCGGCACCACGTAGGTAATCACCTCCTCCGGCGGGAACGAGTAGGTGGTGGCCCAGGCATAGCGCGAGGCGGGGTCGTCGCTGTCGCCCAGGATGGAGTCGGAGCCGCTGAGCTTCCAGGTGGAGGCCATCATCGGCGCGGCAATCAGCACGGACACCACCACAATCACCACCAGCGCCTTCAGGGGCTGCCAGCATTGCCCGGCTTCGCCCGCGCGATTGCGGCGCAGCGCCTCCCAGCCCAGCATGGCGGCCAGCAGCACGGTAAAAAGGCTGCCGCGATCCACCGCCAGCGAGACGATGGCGCCTGCCGCGCCGCCGCACAGCGCGGCCGCATACCAGCTGCGCCAGGAGAGGCCCAGGAAGCCCGCCCGATCGGGCTCCGAACGGATGGCGCGCAGGGCCAGCCAAAACATCCACGGCACCAGCGCCCACTGCGGCGCATTACCGTAGTGGCCCGGACGCACAAAGCCCAGGTAATCGCCCTGCCAGGCCAGAAACAGGCCCGCAAGGGCGGCTACCTCGCGGCGCAGCCCCACCTCCCGGCACAGGCGGTACACGCCCAAAATGAGCGCCACCGCCCATACGCCAAAGCTGCAGCTAAAGAAGAAGTGCGTGGGAAGCCACGCCATCAGGGAGAGGGGATCCAGCCCCACGGGCAGGTTGCCATTGCCCAGCCAGTAGTCGCGGCTAAAAAAGCCTTCGGGCGGGAAGTCAAAGCGCCACTTGAAGATAGTGGCCGGGTTGTGGTCGCCCCGCGAGGGCAGCAGGTCGCCCTCGTTAAAAAAGAAGCACAGGTAAAGCTGAAGCAGCAGCGTCAGCGCACAACACAAAAGCAGCACCCAGCGCGAGTTCTTCAGCATGGTCGACATGTTGTATCGCGCCGCAACGCGACAGAAAAGGCAAAAGCACCGCCCGGCTGCAGGCAGAGGGGAAAAGGGTAGGATTTAACCACGAAGCACACGGAATTTACGGAGGGGACGAAAGGGGAGCGGGGGAGGGATATCGCCAATGGGGACAGGACGAGGGGACTCCCCATACCCCTTAGCGGCTTTGTCCCCCTTAGCGTGATAAACTCTGCTCCGTTCCCCACAGACTCGGAAATAACAGATTATTTCACGCTAAAGGGGAAAAAGCCGCCAAGGGGGGATGGGGGAATCCTGTCGCCATTTCTGCTGTATCTCTCTCGCTCCCCCTTTCGTCCCCTCCGAAATTTCGTGTGCTTCGTGTGCTTCGTGGTTAAACACTCTCCCCCTCCCGCCCAAATATCGTTGCGAATGCAACCTACACCATGTACACATGCGCCATGGACATCCCACAGCCACTTTGCCGCTGGACGTTTCAGGAACCGGCGGGCGAACCGCGTCAGTCATCGGGGCGCTACGCGTACTCCCTTATCGAGCAGGCCGGGCCGATTGCCCGCGTGGAGGGCGGCGTCAAAGGGTGCGGCCCCTTCGCCGCGGAGATCAAAGAGGGCCAGTGGCTGCGCATCCGCCGCGAGGACTGCCCGGAGCTGAACCTGCACGGCCCAAATGCGCGCGTTACTGTGGTAGCCTGGGTTAAGCGCACGCAAAAATCGAACGGTGAGTGCGAGGCAGTGGCCGGTATGTGGAACGAGACCCACAAAAGCCGCCAGTACTGCCTGTTCCTCAACCTTAAAATCTGGGACAGCAACCAGCAGGTGTGCGGCCACCTCAGCAGCACCGGCGCGCCCAGCCCCGGCTACAAATACTGCATGGAGGCCGCTATCGGCGCCTCCCCCGTTGCCCTGGGCCAGTGGCACCACGCCGCCTTTACGTTCGACGGCATCTGGGCCCGCGCCTACCTGGATGGCCGGTGGGACGAACGGCCCGGCCTTAACCCCTACTTCTGGCCCTGTGCCATCAACAACGGCGGCCCCGGCGGATCAGATTTCACCGTGGCGGCGGTCGATCGCAGCGGCCTCATCGGCAACTGGTACACCGGCCTCCTCGGCGGCCTGGCCGTGTACGACGTCGCGCTGACCGGCGAGCAGATCGCCGAACTCCATCGCCGCGAGGCCGTGTAGGCTGCCAGGCAAACTGAAAACAGAAAGCCGGTTGCCACGTAACGTGGCAACCGGCTTGTACGCTACACTTTACAATCAGAGCTTTTTCAGTACGGCACGGCAGCGCTCCGAAGCGCCACAGGCGCGAAAGCCTATAGCCCAGGGCGTAAGCCCTGGGTAAGTCGCAAAGTGATCGCGTCCTGTAGGGACGCAACAGCTTTACCTGATCACGTTGCGCTCCTACAGAACGCTACTGATTTTCATCCGTACCCAGGGCTTACGCCCTGAGCTATAGGCTTTCGCGCCTGTGGCGCTTCAGAGGCTGCCGTGCCTACACGCGTACTGAGACCGCTCTAGTAAGGCAGCCCAAAGCGCGCGGTCATCTCGCGGACGGCGGCGCGGACCTGGTCCAGGGTCGCGGGGTCGTCCTTGCCGATGATGGCCTTGTTGATGAGCGAGGCGATGTCGAACATCTCGTCTTCCTTCATGCCGCGCGTGGTTACCGCAGGGGTGCCGAGGCGGATACCGCCGGCCTTGAAGGGGGACTGCTTGTCGAAGGGAATCGCGTTCTTGTTGACGGTAATGCCCACGGAGTCGAGGAGGATCTGCACGTCCTTGCCCGTCAGGCCCTTGGGCTGCAGGTCCACAAGCATCAGGTGGTTTTCGGTGCCGCCGGAGACGATGCGGAAGCCGTGGTGCTTCATGCCTTCGGCAAGCGCCTTGGCGTTGTTGGCTACCTGTTGCTGGTAGGCCTTAAACTCGGGGCGCAGCGCCTCCGCCAGACAGACCGCCTTTGCGGCGATGACGTGCATGAGCGGGCCGCCCTGGCAGCCGGGGAAGACCTGCGCGTCGATGGCCTTGGCGAACTCCTGCGTGGCGCTCAAAATCAGGCCGGCGCGGGGGCCGCGGAGCGTTTTGTGCGTGGTGGTGGTGACGACGTGCGCGTGGGGCAGAGGCGTGGGATGCACGCCCGCGGCCACGAGGCCGGCGATATGGGCCATATCCACAAAGAGATACGCGCCGACGGAATCCGCAATCTGGCGCAGGCGCGCCCAGTCGATGACGCGGGAGTACGCGCTGGCGCCGGCGGTAATCATGCGGGGGCGGACTTCGAGCGCCTGCTTGGCAATCGCGTCGTAATCCAGCACTTCCGTCTCGGGGCTTACGCCGTAGTGCACCACGTTAAAAAGCTTGCCGGAGAAGTTGGCCTGATGGCCGTGGGTAAGGTGGCCGCCGTGGCTCAGGTCCATCGTCAGGATGGTGTCGCCGGGCTTGATAAGCGCAAAATAGACGGCCATGTTAGCCTGGCTGCCGCTGTGCGGCTGCACGTTGGCGTACTCGGCGCCAAAAAGTTCCTTCGCGCGGTCGATCGCCAGTTGCTCCACGCCGTCAGCATACTCGCAGCCGCCGTACCAGCGCTTGCCGGGGTAGCCCTCGGCGTATTTGTTGGTAAAGCAGGACCCCTGGGCCTCCATCACGGCGCGGCTGGTAAAGTTCTCGCTCGCAATAAGTTCGATGTTATCGCGCTGACGGTCGTTCTCCTCCTGAATGAGCTTGAAGATCTGCGGATCAGACTCCTGCAGGCTGGGGCGGGTGGAGGAAGAGGCGGAGGCGTCGGTATCGGGGCGTGTGTGCGTGTCCATGGTGTCAAAAAGCCCGTCGTAGGGCGAGGATTCATGATAGGCTGTGCGCAGCCAGGTTTCGAGGATTTCTTTTGCACGGCGCACCTTCATGTCGCGCGCGGGCAGGCACAGTACATTGGCGTCGAGCAGTTCGCGGGCCTGCCGTGCCATGTCTGTACTATATACAGTAACGGCACGCACGCCAGGGAGTTTATTGGCGGCCACAGCCATGGCCATGCCGGTGCGGCAAATGAGGATGGCGTAATCGGCCTCGCCCTGGCTGACGGTTTGGGCGGCGCGCAGGGCGTAGTCGGTGGCGTCCACCGGCACGGTGGTGTAGGTGCCAAAGTCGTCGCCCGCGTAGCCGGCGCCGGCCAGGTATTGAATAAGGCCCTGCTTGAGCTCCACGCCGGAGTGGTCCGCCGCGATGGAGATACGAGCCAGCGCGCCGGATCGCCCCTGGCCGCCGCGCGCCTGCTCCAGCGCCTGGCCGCTGCCAATAATGTGCTCCAGAATGCCCGGCAGCGCCTCGCGGATCTGGTCGCGGCAATAGCGGTAGGTGTCCAGCGACTGACCGATTGGGTCGCTCACCTCGCGCTCCATGGCGGGCAGATGCGTCTCAAACTCGCGCAGCAGGAACGTCTTCTCCGCCGCGTAGGGGAAGAGAAGCAGCATGCTGTCCAGATGCCCGTAGGTCATAACAAAAATGTAGTCCGCGCGGCGCACCATCTCCGCAGTGATGGGCTTGCTGCGCAGCATGCTGATGTCCAGGCCGATTTCGTCCATGGCGTCGACCGAGTGCGGGCTGGGATGCTGCCCGGTCATCGCGCCAATACCGGCCGAGATCACCTCGAAATCGGCGCCCTTGACGAGCTCCTGAAACAGGCCGTGGGCCATGGGGCTGCGACAGATGTTACCGGTACAGACAAAGAGGACGGTTTTCATCCACGAGATTTCCTGGGAACGTGCATGCATGCGCGAGGCGTGCCGGCGGCCTCCAGGGCGCCACGCGCGGTGCGTGGCTGGGGGGAGGCGCTTGTGTATTGGCTTGGCTGGGCTCGGGTAGGCTTGGCTAAGGCAAAGGGTGGCGGTTAGGGGATGGTTGGAGAGGGAGAAGGAAAAAGATTAGGGAAATGGCGGAGCACGGATTTTTTCCGGAATCCGCACCCCTGTCGGCCGCCGCCAGGCGCCGCGTACCCGTGCATGCAGGGGGACATTGCGGTGCGCCAAGCAGCGCAGCCCACCGCAGGCGGCGATGCATGGGCGTATGGGTGCGAGCTTTCAAGGAAAGCCCCGCGTTGTCAATGCAAGAACGCGCCGGGCCGCGAGGGAGTCGGCGGCGTTCGCCTTGAGATATACGCAACGCGATGTGTTCCGGAGCGCGCAAGGCGCCAGGCATCGTGCAGCCCAGGGCCGCACCGGAGACTGTCGACACTCGAACTCGAATCTCCCGACAGGATCGCTACATCCCATCCCCTCCGTGCAATCCGTGTTATCCGTGGTTAAAATTCAGTTTAAAGGGAGTTACGGAGGGGACTGTCGACACTCTCTAATGCACCGAGTGGCGGTGAAACAGCCAGCTCTCGGCGATAAGCACCAGAACGAGAAGCGCTAACATCGCGGGAACAAGATCGCCCCGCAACAACGCGGGAACCCACGTGACGGAAGGCGGCGCAGCGACCTCGCCGGGCAAGGGCTGGGAGAGCAGCGTGGCGCGGCGGCTGAGCAGCGAGGAGGAGCCCGAGTTGACGGCGGCCGCCGGGGAGCCAGGCGCGAGTGTGCCGGCCGATATAGAAGCGCCAGGCGTGGCCGAAGAGGGTGCCCCCGCGTTCTCCGGCGTGGAGGTCTCCCACCAGCCCAGGCGATCGAGCTCCAGCACCTGGCCGCGAATGGGCGCGGTGGCGCGACGGTTGTCGGGGAGCGTCCAGGTCACCTCCGTACCGCTGGCGCGGACAACGTCGCCGCTGCGGAACTGCGACAGCGCCACCGCGTCCAGGCGCGGCTGCGCGGCCCAGTAAATGGCATTGCCGAGAAGCAGCGGCCAGCTGGCCATCAATGGAAGGCGCTCGCTACGCTCCGCGTTAAAGCCCAAAATGACAATGCGTTGCCCATTCCACTCCCCCGCGGCCAGCAACGGGCCCGCCGGCGCCTGCCACAAGGGCTCCAGCGATCCCGAGGCGTCCACCACCGCGCTTTGGGTAAGCGAGATACGGCCCGACGCCACACCGTGCAGCACCGGGTGCTTCTCGCGCGTCACACGCACGGCGTCGACAAACGCGCCTTTGTCCAGCGGCTGCACACGCACAGGGCCACTGGAGCCCGGCGGATTGATAACGATAGCGGCCTGGCCAGGCGTCTCGGGCCATTTCTCAGGCACCCAGCCGTCAAAAATCACCACATCCACAGGCCGGCGCGGCGGCCAGGTAGCGGGCGTGCCTTGCAGAACGCGCAGCTCGCGCTCCGTGGTGGAGAGGGAGCTGAGCGCAAGCGACGTAAACGGGCTGGCATCCGGCGTAATCCATAGCACCTCCAACGGTTTGGAGGGCGGGATGCGGGCAAAGGCATAGCCATCCAGAGCCAGCGCATCGCCCTCGCAGCTTACCTGTGCCTCCAGCAGCGTGCCGGCATCGGCGGTAACGGGCAGCGGCATCACAAACTTCTCCGGCACGCCCGGTTTGAGGGTAAGGCGGCGCGTGGAAATAAGGCGACGGTTGGAGACCAGATCAAGCTTGGCCTCCACCTGCGACGTGCCGGCAGGCGCGGAGGCGAGAACCTCCGCAAACAGTTCATACCGACCTTGTTGCAGCGGCGGCTTGCGAAGCTGGAAGGCCGTGATACCCACATTTACCGCGCCGGACAGCGCCACGTTCTCGTGCACAAAAAAGCGAGGATCGCGCGCTATGGCGGCGGGTGAGACAGCCGGCGCTGCCGTCGCGGTTGGCGCCGCGGCGGGCGCCGCATTGGTTCCAGAGCCCTGAGCTCCAGGGACTTGCGTCCCCCCCGCGGCCAGCTCCGGCGGCGCACCTGTGTCGATGGTCGGCCCAGCCGTCGCGCCGGGCACAGGCGAGGCAGGGCCAGGCGAGGCAGGCACGGGCGATGGAGGGGCTGCGGCCTTCGCGCCCGCGCCCCCCGCCAGCTTCGGATTCACCTCAGCCTCAACGGCTTCCGCCGAGCGATCCGTGTAATGCCAAATGGCGCATTGCGGTCGCAGGTTCGCCACTTCGCGCGCCAGGTCCAGCGCCGGGCCCGGCCGCCCCTCCATCGGCCTCACACTCAGCGCGTCCAGCGTGCGCGGCAGCAGGCGGCGATCGAACGTAAGCGGCAGCATAATCTCCGGCCGCTCATCATAGGCAATCACCGAGACCTCCACCGTGGAGGGAAGCGAGGCGACGCGCTGACGAATACGCTCCAGCGCCTCCGCAAGCCGCGAGCGCCCCATGCTGTCCTTCGCCGCCATCGAGGCCGATCTGTCCACCAGAATGACAACGCCTTCCACCTGCCCGGAGCCGATACTCAGCACGGCGCGCGCCAGCGCCAGCGAGCCCGCGACGATGATCAGCAGCGTCAGCAGTAAAGACAACAGCCGCTTGAGCTTACGCAGCCAGCTGGCCTCCTGGTGCTCGCGCGCCAGCGCCTTAAAAAAGATAAGCGTGCTAACGGCCACACGCCGCGGCTTGCGTCGAAAGAGATAAAGCACCAGCGCCACAAGGCCCAGGGACATCCACGCCAGCATCGTTGGCTCAAGCAGCCGCATCGCAATATCTTACGCGCATTGCCCCGCCCCCCGCAAGCCGCGCGCGCGGTAAATCGCGCAGGGGCAAAGCCGGACTGGGCTACGCCGCCTTTGCCGCGCGGGCCAGACGCAGTGTGGCGCCCACTAACTGCTCAATGCGCTCCTTCACATCCTCATCCGCCACAGCATCTTGCGCAAAGTCTTTGCCCGTTGCATACACAAAGCGCGGTACAATTACGCAGCGAAAATCCAGCATCAGGCTGTTGGCAAACGACATAACCGACATGTAGCTGCTGGCACCGCCCGCCGCGCACAGGAACGCCACCGTCTTGTCCTCCCAGGCGCCCCCGGTAAGCTCCACCACATTTTTGGCCGCCGCGCTGAGGTAGAAGGTGTAGACAGGCGCCGCCACAATGATCGCGTCGGCCCTGGCAAACAGCGGGCGGATGGCCGCGACCTCCGGATGGCTATAGCAGTCGCCCCCGTCACACATCGGCAGCGCGGGGTGATCGCGAAGATCCAGGAAGGCGACTTCCGTTTCCGCAGAGCGTTGATTGAGAAGATGTTGCGCATAGCGGGCCATGATGCGGCTGTTGCTTGCGGGTCGCAGACTGGTGCTGAGGACAAGGGTATTCATGCAAGGGTAGTTAGGCTAGTGGAGGCAGGGGGCGAAGCAGAAGCGGGAATCGTAAAAAAGTGCGGCGTTAATACAATCTTGTTCGCTTTCAGCTTACAAATTTGTTTATATTACAGAGTTGTCCAGCAACTCCTGCTGAGTTCTCCGGTTTATCCGGTCGTAACGATCGCACGCACGCACTCCTCAACCTTCAACAAACCGCGCATATGGCAACCGCAAAAGCGGCAAAGGCCGCCGAATCCGCAACCTCCTGGAAAATGTGGTGGATGCAGTGGCGCTACTCCGGCCGGGCCGTCTCCGCCGCCGCCACCCAGGGCGTTACGCTCAACTACAGCGTCGAGTCCTTCGACAAGCTGGAGCAACTGCTGGGCAAACTCCACGACAGGTACGCCGCGTCCGGCGACGAAACCGGCCTGGTGGATACCGCGCTGCAATACGCCGCGTACGTGGTAACCGTGCTGGAGAAAAACTACGGCAAAGGGGTGTGGAGCGACGAGGATCCGCACCACGCGGAAAGCTCGTATGGCTTTCACCTGCAAGGCATTACGATCTTCCCGGTAGGCCTGTGCCTTAAGCGGATTATCGACGGGCCCAAGGAGGATATTGCCGCCCGTTTGCGCGCCTGCACACGCCACCTGCATCGCGCGCAGCCGTAAAGCGCCCTCCGGCCCCCGGCCCCGAGCCCGTGGCGTGCCTGTGACGGGCGAAAAAGTGCGAAAGAGCCGCCCGCCCCGCGTATTTTCGATTTACAGCGGGCGCATCCTGCCGCATTGTGCGTAGTCCCTTCGCCCCGACGTGCCCGACTCCCCGGGCGGGCCGGGATGCGCGTGCCTGGCCCCTGGCGCCGGCGCGCGTTGCAAGATTGCACGCACGAACGTTTTTCCCCTTACCGGCACGGCGCCGGGTCACCTATCGACACCATCCCCTATGAGCATCGAAGCCCAACTGGACAAAGTGAACGGCTTTCCCGAAGGTAGCCGCGAAGCGCTCCAGGAGTACTTGGAAACCGGCAAACGCGAAGCGCTGGACAGGCTTGTCGTGCACGCCATCCGGCATTACCTCCCCTCTACCTCGCAGTATAAAACCGACCACTCCCTGGCGATTACTCCCGACATGCAGATTGTCGCCGACGTAGGCATGGACTCGCTCAGCATGATGGAACTCGTCTTCTTTATGGAGGATGTGTTTGATGTGCAAATAGAAGCGACGGAAATGCAGGAGATCAAAACCATCGGCCAGCTCATGGACTTTGCCGATAACCGTCTCGGCCCCAAGCTCAAGGCCTCCGCCAGCGGCGCCGCCTGATTTTCCCTGAATCCGGGCCGCGCCGCACGGTGTATGATGTACACCGGCGGCGCGGTGCGGTGCTTCGTAACGCCGCCGTCAGCCGCGGTGCTTGATTTAGCAGCAACTTCTTTTGGCTGAAGATTTCCGCACTTTTCCGCATCATCCCATGTCGTCCCGCCGTCGCGTTTTTATTACAGGATTAGGTTTCATCTGCAGCATCGGCAATTCGTCAGAGGAAGTAAGCGACAGCCTGCGCAACCTGCGCCCCGGCCTGGAGCGGGTGACTTTTTTTGATAACCCGGACCTTCGCGTCAAAGTCGCCGGTACCGTCAAGGAGTTCTCCACCCCCTCGCACAGCGTAGCGGACTGGAAATACCCGGCGCGATACACGATCAAGCCGGAGACGCTGCGCGGCATGGCTCCACACGTCATGTACGCGCATTGCGCTGTGCAGCAAGCACTTGCGGATTCCGGCCTAAGCCCGGACGACATCACCAATGGCGATACCGGCATGTTCTGCGCCTCCGCAGGCTCTGCCTCGCTGATGGGCCACCACATCGCCCAGCTGCATGCCAAGCGGGGCGGCCGCGGAGACCCGATGGGCATCGTGCGGTCGATCGCCGGCACGCTGAATTTCAACCTCACCACCTCGTTCCGTATCTCCGGCGCAAGTTGCGGATTTGTAACGGCTTGCGCAAGCAGCAGCCACGCCATGGGCTACGGCTTTGACGAGATTGTGCTGGGCCGGCAAAAGCGCATGATTATTGTTGGCGCTGAAGACCTTAACGCCGAAAGCGTGCTTCCCTTCGACAGCATGCGCGCGCTGACCCACCGCGACGACCCGATGACCGCCTCGCGCCCGTTCGACGTCTCCCGCGACGGCTTTGTGAGCAGCGGCGGCGCCACGGTGCTGATTTTGGAAGAAGAAGCCGAAGCAACCCGCAGAGGCGCCAAGATTTACGGCGAAATGACCGGCTGGGGCCAGGCCTCCGACGGCTATAATGTCGCCATCTCGCACCCCCAGGGCGAAGGCCTGCGCCTGGCGATGGAAAAGGCCCTCGCCTCCGCCGGGCTGAAGCCGGGCGATGTGGACTATGTTAACGCGCATGCAACAAGCACGCCGCCCGGCGACCGCAGCGAGGCGCACGCCCTCAACGCCGTGTTTACGAAGGCCGGTGCCACTCCGTGGGTCAGCAGCACCAAGGCGTTGACGGGGCATCCGCTCTCCATGGCGGGGGTGATGGAGGCTGCATTCTGTTCACTTGCGTTGCATGAGCGGTTCATTCCGGGCGCCGCCAACCTGGAGAATCCCGACCCGGCCTGCGAAGGGCTGCGCATCCCGATCAAGGCATCCATCCTGGACTACGCGCCCGGCGTCATCCTCAGCAACAGCAGCGGCTTCGGCGGGGCCAACGTTTCCATCGCGCTGGCGGCTCTGCGGTAATCCAGCGAGGCGCGCGCTGTCACAACCCGCACGCGCCCAGGCGTTTACCTTCACCCGTCGTTACGGATTGACGATAACCGTGCCGGAACGCGTGCTGGTTTTGCCACCCGATCCGGTCGTCGTTACCGTACGCGTGGCGGAGTTTCCCTCGGACGTTACCGTCACATCCTTGTTGGCCGAGTTTCCGCCGGAACCCGTGGCGGAAGCATTACGCGTGTACCCGCCCTCCGTCCGCTGGGTGGTGGAGGTGTAAGCACCTGATTTACCGGTGCTTGTAGAATAACTGCCGCTGCTGGTGCGCCCGCTCTCCGTGCGAGTGCTGCTGCCCTGAGTGGTGGCGGAGCCGCCGTTAGGCCCTGTATAAGTGCCTGAGCTGCCCACATTTCCGTTGCCGTCCGCGCTGTATGTCGTGGAGCTGCTGCTGGTTTTGCCACCCGCCGTGGTGGTGTTGCTGTTACGCGTTACCGAGCCCGCCTCCTTGTCGGCCGTCCACGTACTGTTGCGCGAGCCCTGACCACGGCTGTTTTGCCACGTGGTACCGGAGCTTCGGGTGCCTCCGCCGGCCTCCACATTACGCTGCCAGGTGCCCGAGCGGCCTCCGGACCCGCTGTAACTCCCTCCACGAGAACGACTGCGGGCATGAGCCTCCACGGGCGCTAGCACCACGGCAAGCAGAGCGGAAGTAACGATAGCAGTAACAGCAAGTGCAAAGGAGCGAGTGTGCATAAGGGTAGCAGACGCCGCCGCCCACGCCGCGGTTACAAGCCGAAGCCGGAACGATTCCGATGAGGCTTATGCTCCCTCTTTTTTGCAAGGTGGTACGCAATGTGCGTTGTAATACTTAACCGGATGAATAAGTCAATTGTGTCCGGCGGACGACACTGAAATGTCCGCTTTGAAGGCATTGACATTTTTTCTTGCGTCCGTCGTCGCGTTCTTCTATTTTTACTTAAGCACTGGAAAAACCCCATGAACCATCCACTTTCCCACCTGCATCGTCGCAAAAAGCGGCGCTCGGGGCAGAATCTCGTTGAATACTCTCTGGTTCTCGTCCTGATGGTCATGTACCTCAACGCCGTCTGTATCGGCGTAACCCTCCCCGACGGCACCTACGTCCCCGGCCTCTACCAGACTTGTATTGCCGTGTTCGACAAGGTGAACCAGAAGGTTTATGCCCCCTACGGCGGCGACTACGAGAACATTTACGAGGGCGGCAGCAGCTAAGCGCCTGCAGGCCAAGTACTTGTGTATACGGCTGACGCATCGAGCCCATCGAGCTCATCTCGTGACAGCCGTTTTGATTGAGGGAAGAGAGGTTTGACGGGCCGCGCGCACTGCATAAGCGCGCTAAAGCGTCACGACTTCCGGCAGCCCGCCGATCTCCGCATCCGCATCGGCCTGGGCGGCAGGTTCCTGCGGACCGCCGCGCACGATGCCGCCTGTCTGGCGAATGATCGTCTCGACCTTGACGTTCTTGAAGATCAGCTCCTGGATCAGTTGAATCTTGTCGCGATCGCCCACTTCCGTCTTCACCTGCATGTGGTTGATGGCGCTGGCGATAGCGTAAATGTCGTACTTGCTGTTGATGATCGGCAGCGTCGCGGTCTGCAGCATGTCCACCAGGCTTGGCGGCAGGCTCAGCTCCCCCGTCAAAATGACGCCGGAGAGCGAGCCGGGCTGGGCCGTCTCCACCTGCAGCAGCGTGTGCACCAGGTCGTCGCGATCGCCCGGCGTAATGACAACGGCGCCCGGCTGAAGGTGCCGGATTACGCGGGGGGGGGCCATCGCGCCGATGATGACCTTGGACACGCGCCGGCGCTTCAGGTCCGAACCCGCGAGAAACTCGCCGCGAATCTGATGACACACCTGGTTCAGTGTCGGCTTCCGCAACTCCTGGTGCAGCGGCACTACGCCCAGCAGCGGCAGGCCCATGCGCGCCAGGCCTTTCTCGGCAAACTCGGTGTGCGCTTCCATCTTTTCGGGGATCACCTTGTTGAGGATGGCGCCGATGACCTCCACACCATGCTTCTCAAAGAGCGCCAGGTTCAGCGAGATCTCGTCGATAGGCTTGCCGATACCGCCCTGGCTGACAATCACCACCTTGCTATGCAAAAGCTTGGCCACCAATGCGTTAGAGAGATCGAACACACTGCCCACGCCCGCGTGGCCCGTGCCCTCAATAATGATGTAATCCTTCTCCCAGCTCGCTTCGTCAAAGGCGTACTGCACGCGCCGGTGCAGGTCGTCGCGGTTACCGCCGGCGATGTACTTTCGTGTAAAATCGGGCTCTACAGCAATGGGGCTCATCGCTTTAAGCGGCGAGCGCACGCGATAGGTCTCGTTGATAAGCACGCTATCCTCATCAATCTTCTCGCCCTCCACCGCCACAAAACGCTGCCCCACCGGCTTGATGTAGCCGATGTTGGCAAAGTAGCGCTGCAGCGCCGCAAACAGGCCCACGCACGTTGTCGTCTTGCCATCATCCATGCGGGTGGCGGCGACAAAAATACGCGGTGTAATAAAGTTGCGCAGATCGTGAACACCCACTTCCGTCGGGCCGGCCGGTTTGGCCACGTGCGCGGCGCTTTCGGCTAATCCCTCCGGTGCGCCGGTTGCGGCGGCTGCGGCCATCGGATCGTTCGGGGCGGGCGTTTCGTTCATGTCATGCAGGAGAAAGTGCGGTTGTTTGCGGGGGGGGGGAGCGGACCAGGCGATGTAAAGCTTTGCAGGCGTGCCGTTTAGCTAGGCGCTGATTGGCCGCTATGCCTTAAGGTAACGAGCCCCCTGCTCCGGATAAAGCTGCCGGTAGTGCACCGCCCGCATGCCGATAATCGCCGCAATCCCCACGATCTCGTCCACGGACGCGCCGCGCGAAAGATCGGCTGCCGGGCGGTCCAGCCCCAGCAAAATCTGGCCAAATGCTTTGGCGTTGGTCAGCCGGTGCACCAGCTTCATCGCAATATTGCCGCTGTTCAAGTCGGGGAATATCAACACGTTAGCGCGCCCTGCCACCGGGCTTTCCTTGGCCTTGATCTCCGCCACTTCCTTCACCAGCGCGGCATCCACCTGCAGCTCGCCGTCAATCTCCACATCCAGGTCGTGATCGATAAAATACTGCCGCGCCAGGGAGGTGGCTGCGGCAATCTTCTCGGTATCCTGCGTTTTGGCGCTGCCTTTGGTGGAGTAGGAGAGCATGGCCACGCGGGGCGCCTCGCCGGTAAGCTGGCGGTTCAGCTTCGCGGTCTCCACTGCAATGTTGGCCAGCTGCTCGACGGTGGGGTTGGGGATAACGCCGCAGTCCGCAAAGTAAAACAGCCCGTTGTCGCCCAGCTCGCAGGCGGGCACCTGCAAAATCATGCAGCTGGAGATCGTCTTGACGCCCGGGAGCGGCTTGATGATCTGGAAAAGCGGGCGCAAAATGCTGCCGGACGCCGACGTGTAGCCGCCCACCAGCCCGTCCACCTGGCCGCCATGCAACATCATGCTGGCGAAGTAGTTAGGATGCGTGACGATCTTGAGCGCGTCCGCCTCGTTAATGCCTTTGTAGCGGGGCATCGACTCCAGCTTCTTCATGAACAGCTGCAAGTCGTCGCCCTTGCTCGGGTCGATAATGTGTATCCTGTTGAGCGGGATGCCTTTATCCGCGGCCACCTTCTCAATCTGGGCCTTGTCCCCCAGCACAATCGCCACACCCAGCTTGCACTGCACGTACTCGGATGCCGCCATCAGAATCGCCGGCTCCGTTCCCTCGGGAAAGATAATGCGCTTGGGATACTGCTGAAGCTTCTCGAAAAGATGGCGAATAAATTTCATAATATCGTTCCTCGCCCGCAACCTGTCCCCGGGCGAATCGTAGCGTAGAAAAAGGCTTGGGGTGAAGGAAAATGGCGCCGAAGCGCGCGGAAATGGGATTCGATAAGTTGTAAAGCGGCTGATATCAGCGGTTTGGCGCAATCTCCAATAAAAGCTAGTACCTCGGCGTTTTCGGGTCCACCTGCAGCGACCACGCGTCAATCCCCCCCGTCAGGTTAATGACCTGGGTGTAGCCGCGCGCCTGCAAAAAGCGCTGTGCCCGCGCCGAGCGCATGCCGTGGTGGCAGTAGAGCACGATCTTCTCGTCCTCCTCCAGCTTTTCCGGCGCCACCTTGTCAAACTGGCTCAGCGGAATAAGTTCCGCGCCCGGAATACGGCAGATCTGCCACTCGTCGGCTTCGCGTACATCGATCAGCCGCAGCTTGCCCCCCTGCGCCTGCAATTGCGCCAGTTCCTGGACCGAAAGTATCATAAGAGTGTCCAGTATTACCGTTTTCTGCCGGGAGGCAAGCCGTATCCAAGGTGGGATTGACCCAATTTTTCGAGGAGAGTCGGGCGCAATACACCATTAACCACGCTTATTGTAGGCAGGCGTCTATATTTAGCCTCATTAAGTCGCTTGCGCCCGGCGTCAACAAGCCTTAGCCTGAGAGTTCGCAGCAACGCCTCAACCCCACCCCCGGTCGTGCTGCGCGCACCGTCATACACTCCGTCCCTCTCTCCTAAGTTCTTATCATGCAGATGTTTCTACGCGTATGGGTTTACGCGGGTCGCTACCCGGCTTTTGCCGCGGGCACCCTCGCCTGCGCCATCCTCACCACCCTCGCCGCTATGGTCTTCCCCAAGGCCACCGGCCTGTTGGTGGACGCCGCAAGCAAACCGGAAACGGCGGGCAACCTGATGCCGTATGTCATTGTTGTTGCAGCATCTTTTCTGCTCAGCGATCTCTTTAACAGCCTGCGCATCCTGCTCAATAATACGTTTGAGCAGAACGTCATCGTCGACCTCCGCCAGGACCTCTACGAGAGCCTCCAGCGCCTGCCCCTGCACTGGTACGACAACCGCGCGACGGGCGACCTGATGACACGCGTAACAGACGACGTAACGTCACTGGAGCGTATGCTCATCGACGGCATTGAGCAGGGCGTCGTGGCCGTGCTGCAAATCGTTGGCGTTGGCGTCGTTCTGTGCTGGATCAGCCCCGGCCTTTTCGCCTGGATGCTTGTCCCCATCGTCTTTATGGCCCTGGGAGCCTGGCTCTTCACCATCACCGCCCACAAGCGCTACAAAGCCTCCCGCGAAGCAGCGTCGTCGATGAACTCCCTTCTCCACGACAACCTGCAAGGCATCCGCCAGATCAAAAGCTACGCGCGCGAAGACGCTGAGGCCGAACGCTTTGCGCATCAGTCCAACGAAGTCCGCCGCACCACCCTTTCCGTCATGCGCGCCTGGGCCATCTATTCCCCCGGCATGTCGTTCATCGGCTCGCTCGGCTTCCTGCTTGTGTTACTCATTGGCGGGCAGGATGTTGCATCGGGCCGTTTCTCCCCGGGCAACCTGGTAACGTTTCTGCTGTACACCAGCATGTTTTATGAGCCCATCCGCCGACTGCATCAGCTCAACCAGCTCTTCCAGGCCGGCCGCGCCGCCGGCGGGCGCGTGTTCGAGATCATGGACGCCACCCGCGAGCGCTACGCCCCGTTGCAAATCACTGCGCCGCAGGAAATTGCGCCGAAGGACGCACCCCCTCTCAGCAACGTGACCGGCGAGGTGGAGTACCGCAAGGTCTCCTTTCACTACCGGCCGGACCAGCCCATCCTGCAGGGCGTCAGCTTCCGCATCCCCGCCGGCACATCGCTCGCGCTCGTAGGCCCGTCCGGCGCCGGCAAGACGACCATCGCCTCCTTGCTCCCGCGCTTTTACGAGATGACGGGCGGCTCCATCCTGTTGGACGGCAGAGACATACGCGAGCCGGCGCTGCAGGATCTGCGCAGCCACATCGGCGTCGTCACACAAGAGAGCTTTCTCTTTAATGGAACTTTGCTGGATAATTTACGTTTTGGCAAAAGAGATGCCACGATGGCCGAAATCGAAGCCGCCACCCGCGCCGCCCACGCGCACGATTTTGTCGCCACCTGGCCCGACGGCTACGATACGCGCGTCGGCGAGCGCGGCGTCAAGCTCTCCATAGGCGAGAAACAGCGCGTCTCCATCGCCCGCGCCCTGCTCAAAAACCCGCCCGTGCTCATCCTGGACGAAGCGACCGCGAGCGTCGACACCGCCACGGAGCGCCTGATCCAGGACGCGCTGGACCACCTGCTGGCCGGCCGCACCTCACTCATCATCGCGCACCGCCTCTCCACCATCCGCAACGCGGACCAGATCGCCGTCATCCGCATCGGGGCGATCGCCGAGCTGGGCACCCACGATGAGTTGTTGGCACTCAACGGCTTATACTCCAAGCTATGCCGCATCCAGCAAGGCGACATTATCCGCGACGAACAGTTGGAACAAGTGTTTGAGCCGTGAATAATGGAAGCGCCGGATAGTTAGCAACGCTAACATCCAAAGCGTTAACGCATTGGCACATGCTTATCATGCTACGCCACAAAAGGTATAGCAATGTATCAATATTGTGTTGCAAAGCGCGCATTTCTCAGGCAGCCTGCGAAAGCGTCCTCGGCGCCGCCACACATTGCCATGGCAAGGTCCTCTATCATTAATGGAGTTGGCTACATTACGTTGCAGCCCGTTACAGGTATTGCCAGTAATTAGATTCGGAAGCGCAACTTCACGTAGAACGCTATGTCCAAATCTCCTCTCATCAATCTCCTCTATATTTTTGTAGTAACGCTGGTGCTTGGTACTATTGGCTATGCCTGTTTGCATGCAAATAGCAACGACATCTGGTTTCTTCAGGATATTGGCAGAGGCGGCAACATTCTGGCCACGTTCCAGAAGTCGGCAGATCCTTCCATTGTTACTACAACATTTGTCGAGCGCTTTGGCAAATATCCGCCCCGCGGCGTAAAGCTGGGTTACCAGCAGTTACGCATCGTCAGCTGCGGTAACTTTTACCTGATGTTTGCCGCCAAAGGGGACCTCGCAGCGCTGCGAGAGCTGGCAAGCGCCAACGGCTGCAGTTACGCCGGCGCAGCCGACTCCACGCTGGAAAAGGGCGGGGTGGCGTTCTCGGGTGTGTTGCCTTCCAAATGGCGAAGCTTCAAGCTTTATCGCGGCATCTCCCCTAACGGCAATGACTTACGGGTGTACATTGACGAAGAGAAGGAGCGCGCGTACATGACGGAACAGCGGCTTTCCATCATCAAATCCGCGCAGAACTAAACGGCGCAAGCGATCAGTCATGTCTCTGCTGGTCAACCACTTGCGCCGCGTCGAGTGTTCTCCACTTTACTCGTTGTTCGTCACGATCGCCTGCAGCTGGCCGATCTCATGGCGGTTGGTAAAGCTTTGGAACGTTTCGCCCTCCTTGCGGTGCCGCAGGTAGCCCTTCAGGATTTTCTCCAGAATCTCCGCAAGTTCCTCAGACGCAATGCCCTGGAAGATTTGCCGCCCCACCGCCTTGTTTCCGCCAAAGCCGCCGCCGATAAAGATATGGTAGCCCTCGCCGCTCACGGAGTTCTTCACCTTGGTGCCCAGCAGGCCGATATCGCCCATGTAGTGCTGCGCGCATGAGTTGGGGCAGCCGGTAAGGTGGATGTTGATGGGTTGGTCCAGCGTGATGCGGTGCTCCAGGTACTTGATGGCCGCCAGCGCGTGCCCCTTGGTATTGCTGGACGAAAACTTGCAGTAGGCGTTGCCCGTGCAGGCGATAAAACCGCTGCTCAGGTTCGACTGCTTCCAATGTAACCCTATGGATACGAGGCGCTTCTTCACCGTCTCCACAAACGCGTCGGGGATGTTGGGGATGACCAGGTTTTGCCACACCGTCAGGCGCACCTCGCCGCTGCCGTAGTTGTCGGCAATATCGGCGAGGTGCGTCATTTGTTTGGGGGTGATCTGCCCAACGGGGATGGCCACGCCCATGTAGTTGAGGCCACGCTGTTTCTGCGGAAAAACGCCGACGTGCGAATGCGCGGTTTCCGGCAGCGTCGAGGGAGTCGAGATGGCCGACTTTCCTTCCGCGTCCAGCGGATCGCGCAGCAGAGGCGCGGGCAGCAGCTTCTCGGTTTCGGCAAGATACTGGTCGAGCGTCCACGAATCGAGTAAGTGCTTGAGCCTGGCCTTCTTACGATCGCCGCGGTTGCCGTTGGCGATGTAGACGCGGATCAGAGCGATGGTCGTCGCCAGCACCTGATCGGGGTGCACCAGCACGCCAACATCGCGCGCAAAAGCCTTGTGGCCGGTGGCGCCGCCCAAGGCCACGCGGAAGTAGACGCCGGGTGCAATGCCGGCCGCCCTGGCGGCGTCGCTTTCGTCCACCATCACAGCGCGCAAGCCGATGTCGTTGGTGTCCTCCACAGTGCCGATCAGGCCGCCGCCATCCAGCGCAATGTTAAACTTGCGGGGCAGGTCATAAAACTCGCGGTGCGACAGGATGAACTGGCCGATCTCGTGGCAATAGGGCAGCGTGTCGATCAGCTCGTGGGGATCGACGCCGGCCGTGGGGTTGGCGGTAAGGTTGCGGATGTTGTCTGCGCCCGCTCCACGTGTGTGCAGCCCAACGCTTTGCACACGGCGCAGGAACGTCGGCATGTCCTTGGACTGGATGAGGCGGAGCTGGAAATTGGCACGCGTGGTGATCTGCACGTAGCCGCTGGTAATCTCGCGCGCAATGTTGGCGAGCTCGCGCAGCTGGAAGGTGCGGAGCTGGCCGCCAGGGATGCGAAGGCGCGCCATAAAGGCGTCTTTAACCGGCGTTAAGTAGAACAGCCCGTTCCACTTAAAGCGGAAGGTGTCCTCCTTGTCCGGTGCCTTGTTCAGCCGCGCGTGCTCCACAATGCGGTAGTAGCTGTCGAGCGGGTGCTCCTCGCGCTTGTAGCGCTCCTCGGCGATGAGGGGCGTGTCGTCCACAGGCGCCGGGGTTGCGGTGGTAGCAGGGACATGCGATGTCCCTGCCGAGGTGTCGATGAAATCGGCGAAGGAGATGCCACGCGCGCTTACGCCGGCAAAGAAGCCCTGCAAGTAGTTCTTCTGCACCGGGTTAAGCGGCTGGCCCTGGATTTCTTCGATGGTGGTTGCTGTGGACATGGCGGCGTGAGTGGTGAGGTTTGCCGAGAGTTGCGGGAGGGACACGGCGCGTCCCTGAGTGTTAGTAAACGTCTCGCTGATAACGCTTTGCGGTCTTAAGGCTTTGGATATAGGCTTTGGATTCATCCTCGCTCATCCCGCCGTGGGTGCGCGCGATCTCGTGAAGCGCAGCGTCGACATCCTTGGCCATACGGCTTGCGTCGCCGCACACGTAAAAGTGGGCGCCTTCCTGCAGCCACTTCCAGATCTCGGCGCCTTCTTCGATCATGCGATTCTGGACGTAGATCTTGGCTTCCTGATCGCGAGAGAATGCCGTTGTAAGTTTGTGCAGGTAACCGGTTTGCGCGAGATCCTCGAGTTCTTCGCGATAGTAGAAATCGTTGGCAATCTTTTGCTCGCCAAAAATCAGCCAGTTGCTGCCGGGGGCCTGGATCGCACGGCGCTCCTGCAAAAAGGCGCGGAACGGCGCCACGCCGGTGCCGGGGCCGACCATGATGATGGGGGTCTTCGGGTCGGCGGGCAGGCGGAAGCCGTGCGACGTCTGGATGAAGACGGGGACCGTGGCGGGCTCGGCGGCGCGGTCGGCCAGGTACGTGGAGCAGATGCCTTTATGCACGCGGCCGTTGGTGGTGTAGCGGACGACTGAGACGGTGAGATGCACTTGCTCCGGGTTGGCCTTGATGCTGCTGCTGATGGAGTAGAGGCGGGGTGCGATCTTTTTGAGCTGCGCCGCAAAACCCGCGGCTGTCCAGGGGATGCCGGGGCAGAGCAGAAGCAGATCGAGGATGTCCTTGCCGTAGAGGAACTTGCGCAGGGCGTCGGAATTCCCGGGCTCAAGCAGGGTGGTAATTTCGGCGTTCTTGCTGGTTGTCGCGATGTATTTGATGAAGTCGGGCGACGGTTTTGTGATATCGAGGCTTTTGATCAGGGCGTCCAGCAAGGGGATGGGAGCGGCGGCGCCGGGGACAGTGACGGGCTCCTCGCCCGTGCAGCCGATTGTCTTGATGATCTCGGCGGCCAGCTCCGGGCAGTTGGTGGGGACGACGCCGAGGGCATCGCCGACTTCGTACGCTAAACCGCTGCCGGCAAGGGAGATCTCGAAGTGGCGAGTCTCCTTGATGGCGCCGGAGCCGGAGAGGAGGCGGTTGGTGATGAGCCTGGCGGGGAAGGGATTGGTTTTGGACCAGGGCTTGGCGATGGCCGTGTCGGGTGCCGCTTCCGCAGGCGCGACGACGGCGGGGGCGATGGAGTCCGACGCGGCAGAGCCCTCGGGGCCGGCGAGGGCGCTGAGGGCGCCGTCGAGCCAGGTTTGGGCGGGGGCCTCGTAGTCGACGTCGCAGTCTGTGCGCGGGTGGGCGCGGGTGGCGCCGAGCTGCTCCAGGCGGGCGTCGATGTCCTTGCCGGCTTTGCAAAAGTCCGGGTAGTTGGTGTCGCCAATGGCGAGGACGCTGTAGGTGACACCGTTCAGTTTGGGCGCAGCGTCGGTTTTGAAGTGATTCCAAAAGCCCTGGGCGTTGTCGGGCATGTCGCCATCGCCATAAGTACTTGTGACTACAGCAATGCGCTTTTCTTCGGACCAGTTGATCTTCTCGTACGCGTCGAGGCCTTTGACCTCCGGCGCGAAGCCACGGGTCGCGGCCACCTTGGAGAGCTTGTGCGCAAGCGCTTCGGCCGTACCGGTTTGCGTACCAAAGAGAAAGAGCAGGCGCTTTTTGGGCGCGGCGGCGGGGGCGGACGTGCCGTTAAGGGCGGGGGCGGAGCCGTTTCGCTGGGTTTGCGCGGCAAGGAGCCCCGCAAGGTAGCCGTTAAGCCAGGCGCGTTGCTCGGCGGTAAACGGTGCGGAGTCCGGGAGAGTGGGGATGACTATGCTCATGGATGTGTGACCAGGAATGTTGAGCAATCAGGGCGTTTTTGTGATATCGAAAGAGACGTGCGGGGCTTGGGAGCGGCGCCGTTATGTGGTTACTGTCGTCTGCAGCGGGGCAGCCGGGCCTTCGGTGTCGGCGGCAGGCGCTGCAGGGGTGGTGGGCGCTATGGAGTCGTGGTGCTTTTTGTGTGCGCGTTCTTCCAGGAAGCCGATGAGTTCGTCCTTAAGTCTATAGTACTCAGGATCTTCCATGATCTGCTTACGGTTTCTGGGGCGGGGGAAGTGGACTTCGACAATCTCGCCAACGTTTGCTTCGGGGCCGTCGGTCATCATCACCACGCGGTCGGAGAGGAAGATGGCTTCGTCGACGTCGTGGGTGACCATGAGGGCGGTTTTGCGGTCTTTGCGCCACAGGTCCAGCAGCACTTCCTGCAGCTCGAATTTGGTGAGCGAGTCGAGCATGCCGAAGGGTTCGTCCAGCAGTAACATCTTCGGGTTCAACGCGAAGGCGCGTGCGATACCGCAGCGCTGGCGCATGCCCTGGGAGAGCTCGGCGGGATATTTGTGCATGGCGTCGCCCAGGCCCACTTTGCTGAGGTAGTACTCGGCGATCTGGTTGCGCTCGATGGAGCTGGCGGTGTAGTACACCTGGTCGACGCCGAGCATGACGTTTTGTTTGGCGGTCATCCACGGCAGCAGGCAGGGCGACTGGAAGACGACGCCGCGGTCCGGGCCGGCGCCGGAGAGCTCCTTGCCGGCCATGATGATATTGCCTTCGGAGGCATCGCTGAGGCCGGCCACCATGGCCAGCACGGTGCTTTTGCCGCAGCCGGAGTGGCCGATGAGGGTGATAAACTCGCCCTTTTTAATGGAGAGGTTGAAGTCCTTAACCACCGCAACCGGCCCTTTGGGCGAGGGGAAGCGTTTGGCGAGGTCGGTGATAATGAGGAAGTCACTCATGGCGGCGGGGGGTAGCTAAAGTGTTGGGGGGAAAAGGGAAAAGGCAACGCGGGAGGCAGAGCAGGGCAGGGACATTCCGTGTCCCAGAGACATGCAATGTCTCTGGGATGAGAGGTAGCTGGCATCAGATCTCGATCTTTGTTTCGTGCATTTCCTTTTTGCGTTTGGGGCGGCTGCTGAGGCTCCATGAAATGGGCTGGTGGGTGATGTCTTCGGGCTCGATGTCGGGCAGAATAAGAGTGCGCGTTACGGTGGTTTTGGTGCGCGCGCCTTCGCCCAGCAGGTAGTCCAACACCTTCAGCTTGATGGACTTGAACGTTTCGTCGTGTGCCAGCGCCTTGCGGTCGCGAGGGCGGGGCAGTTCGACTTTGACGGCGGGCCCGAGCGTGGCGTCCGGGCCTTTGCTCAGGGGAATGATGCGGTCCGCCAGCACGATGCCTTCTTCGACGTCGTTGGTAATAAGCACGACTGTCTTTTTGCTGCGGCGCCAGATGTCTTCGATTTCGGTTTGCAGGGTGCCGCGGGTCAGCGCGTCCAGGGCGCCCAGCGGCTCGTCGAGGAGCAGCACCTGCGGGTCCATCGCCAGGGCTCGGGCCACGGAGACGCGCTGGCGCATGCCGCCGGAGAGTTCGCCAGGCTTTTTGTCGCGGGCGCGGGTGAGGTTAACCAGGGCGATATTGCGCTCGGTTTCCTCCTTTTTGCGCTGGGCGGTCCAGTTGGGAAATATTTGATCGACAGCGAGATAGATGTTCTCAAACACGGTCATCCAGGGCAGCAGCGAGTAGTTCTGGAAGACAATGCCGCGGTCCGGGCCGGGCTCGGTTATTTCCGTGCCGTTGATGGTGACGCTGCCGCAGTCTGGCCGGCCGAGGCCGGCCAGCATGTTGATGAGGGTGGTTTTGCCGGAGCCGGAGTATCCGACGATGGCCACAAACTCGCCTTTTTCCACGGTGAGGTTGATATCCCGAAGCACCGTGTGCCGGGAGGTGCCGGAACCGAAGCTTTTGGTGGCGTTCTGAATTTGCAGGAAGGACATGGAGGGGGGCGGGTTTGTGGGTTGCGTCGGGGGTAAGCGAGCGGAGGGGCGGGCTTGGTGCGTCAGGCGGTCTTGAACTGCGCCTCGGCCAGGCCCATGAGTTTATCCAGCACAAACCCTACCAGTCCGATCGCGGCGATGCAGAGGATGATGCGGGAGTTGTTGCCCGCGTTGTATTCGCTCCACAGGAAGCCGCCGACGCCGGCCGTGCCGGTGAGCATCTCCGCGGCCACGATAGCCAGCCAGGCGATGCCGAGGCTGATGCGGAAGCCGGTGAACATGTAGGGCAGGGTGGCGGGCACCAGGATCTTCCAGAGCGTCTTCCACTTGCTCAGCTTCAGCACGCGGGCTACGTTCAGGTAATCCTGCGGCACGGCGCGCACACCCACGGCGGTGTTGAGCACGGTGGGCCACATGGAGCACAGGGCGATGGTAAAGAGGGCGCCCCAGGGGTTGGCGTCCTTGCCGGTGCCGAAGAATAGGATGACGCCAAGCGGCAGCCAGGCCAGAGGGGACACGGGGCGCAGCACCTGAATAATCGGGTCAAACATTTTGGCAAAGGCGTCGGAGAGGCCGAGCGCGAAGCCAAGCGGCACGCCGATGAGCAGGGCCAGGAAGTAGCCCTTGGCAACGGTGAGGAGCGAGAGGCCCAGCAGGCTGAGGATGCCCTTGTCCTGCATGCCGCGGTCCGCAAACGGCTCAAAAATGTAGAGGCGGCTTTCCTCCCACGTTTTGGCGGGATCGGGCAGATCCTTGGAGACGGTAGAGGAGAGGATAACCCAGAAGAGGATGACGACTGCGGTGCCGAGTATCGGCAGGACGATCCAGTCGTAGGGAAAGAGCGGTTGTTTTTTCATGGCGGGACGAAGGTGTTGGAGGCGGGGAGTGGGCGGAGGCGGTCGGGGCGGGGTGGAACGACGGGGTATTGCGTACTGCGGAAAGTGTCCGCATTGAGGGGCGGGCGTTGGTCGGCACCCGCCCCTGGGCTGCGGTTTGGTATGTCTGCCTGTGTCCTGTGTTTGGACGGTTGTGTGTCGAGGTTTGGTTGAATTGGGTTGCGATAGGAAGCAGGCGACGGAAGGAACGCGCGTTGCTTGCGTGGGTGCGTGCGTGCCTGGCGCGATCAGCCCTTGATGTTCTTGATCTCGAAGCTGGCGGCGTACTCCTCGGGCTTGGCGGGGTCGAAGGTTTTGCCGTCAAAGAGCGTCTCGGGCTTGTCGTCGGCGCCGCCGTGGGCGTAGCCGATTTCCTTCATCGCTTCCTCATAAATGTCGGGGCGCATCACCTGTTTGGCCACGCCTTCGTAGTCGGGCGCGCCGGTTACCATGCCCCAGCGGCGGAACTGCGAGAGCCACCAGGTGCAGTACTTCTTCTGCGGGTAGTTGCAGTTGCGGTCGTGGAAGATCATGTAGTTCGGGTCGAAGCCGGTGCGTCCGTCGCCGTAGTCGTAGTTGCCCAGCAGGCGGCCTTCGATCAGCTCCTTGGGACAGCTGATGTAGGTCGTCGCGGAGACAATGGCGGCCTGTTCGGGGCGGTTTTTGAGGTCGTCAAGCCACACGCTGGCTTCGTGGATGGCCTTGAGGGCGGCTTTCACCGTCTTCGGGTTCTTTTCGGCAAAGTCGGCGCTGAAGGCCAGCACCTTCTCGGGGTGATCCTTCCACAGGTCCTGGGTGGTCAGCGCGGTAAAGCCGTACTTTTCGGCGACGACGCGGGCGTTCCAGGGCTCGCCGACGCAGAAGCCGTCCATCTTGCCCACCTTCATGTTGGCCGCCATCTGCGCGGGCGGGATGGTGATGAGATTCACGTCCGCGTCGGGATTGAGCCCGGCGGTGGCCAGCCAGTAACGCATCCACATGGCGTGCGTGCCGGGGGGGAAGGTCATGGCGAAGGTCATGGGGTTGCCGGCGGCCTTGGCGGCCAATGCGATGTCCTTCAGGCCCTGAGGCTTCTTGCCGTCCACCTTGCCAATAAGCTCGGCTTTGAGGGAGATGGCCTGGCCGTTGCGGTTGAGCAGCCACGGGATAATCATCGGGCGCTTGGGGGAGCCGAGCAGGCCCATGGTGCTGGCGATGGGCATGCCAATGAGCATGTGCGTGGCCTGCAGGTCGCCCGTTTGCAGAGAGTCGCGGATAGCCGCCCAGCTGGCGCCTTTGGCCACTGTGGAGTTGATGCCGTACTTTTTGAACAGGCCCTTCTCGTGCGCAATAATGATGGGCGAACAGTCGGTCAGCGCGATCATGCCAATCTTCATGTCCGCCGTCTCGGGCGCGTCGCTGGCGTAGGCGGCGCCCACCCAGCCTTTGGGCAGGCCGCCCAGCAGCACACCCGCGGTAAGGAGGCCGGCGCGCTGCATAAAGCCGCGGCGGCTGAGGCCAGGGCCGGCGGAAGCAGCCGCAACTGCGGCGCTGGGTGGGGTGACAGGGGCGGGTGCGGCGGCGGAAGCGGAGGTGCGGGTGGGATGAGTGCTATTCATGGGAAGCGGAATGTGTGGGGGAAAGGTGAGCTTGCGGGGCGGATAGAGACGTGGAGCAACGGGCGGAGAGATGATGGGGTGGGAAAATCAGAGGAAAAAGGCGGCGCGATGAAGGTTCGGTTGCGAATATGTTGCGTTTTATCCAGTGCCATTAAATAGGCAGAGGCTGTGCCACTAAGTGGCGATCCGGCGATTAAGGGGCTGCATTCTTCTCATGTGGTTTATGAGCAAAGTTCATGTTGATTCGGTTTGGCTCGAAGACGGCATCATAAATGTCCATTTGCGAAATATGAATTCGCGTGCCAGATTCGCAAAAAAAGAGGCGCGTCGCTTCCCGGCCAACACTTTCAACCACGACAAACCCCGATTTCCGAGAGCGATTGCGATAATCGTCTGTATCTTTTTGCTCATTTTGCGCGAATATTTGTTCCAGATTCACGGGGAATGAACGCCTGTCCTGCAAACCCTTCCCAAGGCAGGCTTCGTTCCAACCGGACGGTACAAAGTACAAATATTAGCCGAAGGACGGGCGGCCTTTTGGAGGCGTCCATGAGTAAGAAAGCACAAGCAAAACCGTTCGCCCGGGCCTGGTTTCGAGCCCCATTTTTATCGCCCTTTTGGCTTGAGAACATGGCCCGGCAATCGCAAAATACCCTCGCACTCACCACCACCCCCTTCCTCCCCTAACCCGCCCGGTCCGCTCCCGCGCGATCGCTTTTTCCCCCAGGGTCCAGCTTACGCTGGCGTTTTCGTATGCTCGACTCCGAGTTAATTCGTCGCCATACCAGCCAGTTGATTCGCGGCCGTTACTGGGCCCGCGAGCCGCTCGGCCATGGCGGCCTCGGTATCGTCTACAGCGGGTGGGACGAAGAGCTGCAGCGCCCCGTCGCCGTCAAGCGCCTGTTGCCGGAGGTAAGCTACAATAAAAAGCACGGCGAGGCCGCGTGGAACGAGGCGCAGTCCCTGGCCAAGGTCACCCACCCTAACATCGTCACGCTGTACGACTTCGGGCGCGACGAAGAGGGCGTGTTCTTTATTATGGAGCTGGTGCAGGGCCAGGAGCTGGAGGAGTGGCTTGTGGGCGGCCCGCTGCCGGTGGAGGACTTTTATCAGCTGGCCCAGCAGGCGCTGGCGGGCATGGCCACGGCACACATCCACGGCATCCTGCACCTGGATCTGAAGTCAAGCAACCTCATGGTCTCGCGGAGCGTTGCTAACATGCTGCAGCTCAAGATCCTGGACTTTGGCCTCAGCAAGTTCCAGCCCAATACGGACGTCAGCGAGGTGATCCAGGAGAGCGCCAACATGGGCTCCATCTATTATAGTGCGCCGGAGCTCATCCAGATGCAGCGCATCGACCACCGCGCCGACCTCTACTCGCTCGGCCACGTCTTTTACCACGCGCTCACCGCCGCCCCCGCGTTCGCCTCCCTGCCCATGGAGGAGGTGCTCGTCGCGCACCTGTACCAGGACCCCCCGCAACTGCGCACCCTGCGGCCGGACCTGGACCCGGCCATCTGCCACTGGGTGCACCGCTTTTTGCACAAGGACCCCGCGCTACGGCCGGAATCCGCCGAGGCGGCGCTGCGCGATCTGATGCTCATCCGCAGCCACTTGTTCCGGCCGGAGGCCAGCAATTTTTCCTCGCCCCTGTGTATTGTGGTGAGCAAGGACTGGAACCTGGTGCCGAGCGATCTGCTCCCCTTTATCGACAAGCGCGTAACCTTTACCGGCAAGCTGGAGCACCAGGACGGCGTCGTGCGCCTCGTCCTCAGCGGCATCGAGCGCGCCAAGGAGCTGACGCTGCCGACAACGCCGGATACCGATCTGTTCTCCACCTACCTGCAATAACGCTTACGGGCTCAGTGGGAGGTGGCACTGGGCACAGGATGGATGATGATGGCGATGGGACAACAAGCCTTCCCACAGCAGGTTCCCCTCACCCATTGCGTGGTTTAACTACGGTGGCCCACGTCCGGAACTGGTTTCATCCCACTCCAATCTACTTCGTGGCCCAGGAGAAGCGGATGAGCGAGACCATGCAGAGGACGAGGATGGCGCCGAGTGCGGCCCCGTACATCAGGGATTGCAGGATGACGAGGTCGGTGCCCCAGGTGCTGAGGATGAGCAGGTAGGCGACGCCGAGGCCGCCAAAGATGTAGCACATTGTGAGGCGGCCGGTCGCCAGCAGGTAGTAGCCGATGCCCTGCAGGATGCCGATGGGGATCATGGCGACGGCAAACACCTGCACGCGGTGCAGCATAATCGGATCGGTACGGCCGAAGAAGTGGGCCAGCGGCTGCTTGAGAATCATCAGGGCGACGGCGCCGACGATGATCATCGCAAAGTAAATCAGCAGCAGCGCGCGTGCGTTGAGGGCGCCGGCGCCGGTTTGCGCCCGTTTGGTAAAGTAGACGACAAGGATGGGCGTGGCGGCCATCAGGATGGCGCGGCCCAGCAACCCCGCCGCGGTGTAGGAGTCCAGCTCCTCCGCCCGGCGTTTGGCGATAATGGCGATGATTTCCGGCGTGGGCTCGTAACCCGGCAGCATGCGGATGCCCACCGAGGCGCGCTGGGCCACCAGTAGGTCGGCCTGCGTGAAGATAAACGTGGCGATGCCCACGCACAGCGCGGCCGCCAGGTAGCGGGAGAACTCTGGCGTCCACGGGTTTTGCAGCATGTTGTGCGGCCGCGGTTTAGGGGAGAGCAGCACCGGCAGCGCCAGCACCACGCCCGCCACCAGCGAGGCGCTTGCGGCCGCCTCCGCGTAGGGGAACAGGTAGATGAGCACCGCGCCGGCGATAAACCGCACCACCATGGTGCCAAACGTCAGCCCCGCCAGCAGGCCAAAGCGGCTTTGCCCGGCCAGCAGCACGGTGCCCAGCACGCTCCACAGCGTCAGTGGCACGCAGCCCATGGCAATAGCCGTCATGGATTCGCGGGAGAACTGGAAGTAGACGGTGAGCGGGTGGGTGAGAAAGATCGCGGCCACGCACAGCCAGAAGGTCCAGCGCCGCAACATCCTGTGGCACCACTCCTTTAGGTTGGCCAGCTCCTCGTGGTTATCGTTGCCGTGGTGGCGGGAGATAAAGTGGGTAAAGGCCTGGCTGCCGGCGGCCAGGGGTACGGTGAGCAGCTGCACCAGTACCAGGGTGGTGTTAAACAGGGCAAACTCGCCCGTGTGCAGGCGGGGCTTGCAGTAAATCTGAAAGACAAAGTGGCCCAGCGCCGCCGCAAAGTTGGCGATGGTAAGGAGGATGCCGGCCTGGACGGCGGCGATCAGCTTTTGCTTTCGATCCCGCGACTCGGCCAGCTCGGCCTCAACAACATCGGTATCGATAAAGTCACTCATGAACGGGATGGCAGGAGGCGCCGATACCATTTAGTCGACCGCGATGCGCCTTACCAGCGGAAAATTGCGTCCGTGCTTGATTCACGCTGCCCCTGGCCCTATAACAGTCAGAATGCCATCAACCGTCCAAGGCCTCAGCATTGTCATCATTGAGGATGAGGAGCTGACCCTCTCCGCCCTTGTGGACCAGTTGTCGCCCCGCAACAAGGTCCAGCCCTTTTCCAGCGCCAGCAATCTGCAGGCCGCTGCCTCCTGTCTCGGCAAGGTGGATTTGTTTATTATCGACTACCTGCTGCACGACGGCCAGAACGGCATCGACCTCTTCCGCGAGTTTCACCCCCTGTACCCGCAGGCCAAATTCATGCTCATCAGCGGCAATATCGACCGCCAGCTTGCCGAAACAGTGCTGGAAGTCGGCTTCGATGCCTTGCTGATGAAACCTTTCGATTTTTCGATCCTCGAATATAATATTGTTGAAATTATGGCAAAGTGACGCCACCGTAATGCCTCGGGCAGGGATTGTAACGCCCTGCGCGACCCCCGCGTGCCGCACCTCCCCCCTTTTTTCGAGGACCTCCTACACAATTTCTCACCCACACCTATGGCGGATGCTCCCAAAAAGATCGTGATTGTGGAAGACAACGTAGCGGCCAACCACCTCCTGCGGGACTGGTTGAGCGTCAACTACGAGGTCACCTGCTTTCTTGACGCCGAATCCGCCATCAGCCAGCTCAAGCCCAGCGAGGACCGCGTCGTCTTTTTGCTGGACTACAACCTGCCCGGCCTCACCGGCATCCAGCTTAAGCAGCGCATTGGGGAGAACTTCCCGCAAGGCAAGTACATCCTCATAAGCGGCCTGTTCGACACGCGCCTGACGCACGAAGCCCGCACTGCCGGTTTCGACGCCCTCATCCCCAAGCCTTTCCCCCTCCAAAACATCAGCAAAAAGGTTGCGGAACTCTTCGGCGTGCCAGCCAAGAAGAACCTGATGGATCGGGTGAAAGAGACGACCGAGAAGAGCTAGTGTTGAGGCAAGGATCTATTTGAGGATTATGGCGGTTCAAGAACAGATGTTTGCAAGGCTCTGACAACCTCAACGAGGTTGTATAACCTAGCCCAGGGTTCCCCGAGCGAAGCGAGAGAACCCTGGGTAAAGGCGCGAAATCGAACGACCCTAACGCGGGTCGCATCCCTTTGCGACGCAGATGGATACAACCCGCGTTGGGGTTGATCTGATACTGCCGCTTACCCAGGGTTCTCTCGCTTCGCTCGGGGAACCCTGGGCTAGGTTATAGAACCTCTTCGAGGTTCTCGGAAACTCCCTGTCCATATATGTCTAATCCCAAAATAGATCTTTGCCGATGCACTAGTACCCTATAACACTCGACTGCCTTCCCGTACATTCCCCGTTTCCCCTCACCTCCTCTTGGTGTCTTTGTGCCTTGGTGGTGAATATCCCCGGCCCCATGATTTGGGATTCACAGAAGGGGATTTTTCACCACCAAGGCACCAAGACACAAAGGGGGGAGGTGAGGGGAAACGGGGCTTACCCACCCGGTTTGTCGCATCAACAATGCCAATGTTGGTAACAGCTCTTTCTTTTTCGCACCTTTTTGCGAGCTCCCGCAAGAATTTCTGAAGCATGGCCAGGCGGCCAGCGTCTGTGTTAGGCAACCTGCAATGGTGCCTTCGCCAGATCCCGGTCGGGAGACCGGGACTGAGGGGTGAAGGCTCCAGCCGCTGCGGGTTACCTACCTACCTGCCTTCCATGCGTTACTTGTACGAACTTGCGACGAATGCGCTGCTGTTCAGCGCTCTTGCCTTCGTTGCCTCTGCCGTGCTTGTCATGTACGACAAGCTTTTCTCCGACAGCAAGCCTACGGGCCGTGTTGCCTCCTACCTGGGTGTTACCGCCTTTGCGGTTATCGGCACCTGGGTCATGTCGGGCGATACCTGGCTGGTGACGGGTGACTCGCTGTCGATTTCCATTATGGTAGCCGCGCAGATCGTCCTGCTGCTGGCCACCGCTTACCCCATGCGCCGCTTTATGCCCAGCGGCCAGTGCCTGCTTATCACCAATGGTATGATGGTGATGATGAGCGTCATCTGGGGTACCTGGTTTGTGGTGATGCTGAAGGTGAGCCTGACCACCAAATTCTTTATGTTCCTGGGCTTTCCCATGCTGGCCATTACGCTGCCGCTCAGCGCCTTTCAGGCTCTGGAGACGTGGGAAGTGCTCATCCGCCGCCAGTGGCTTCGCCCCCGTGGCCGTTGCCCGATTGACCTGAACGCCAAGCGCCACTTCCCCAAGGTGCTGTTCCAGCTCCCCTGCTACTCCGAGCCGCCCGAGATTGTGATGGCGACGATGGATAAGCTCAATCAGATGGATTATCCCAACTACCAGGTGATGATCATCGACAACAACACCAAGGACGAAGCCCTGTGGCGCCCCCTGGAGGCTCACGCCAAAAAGCTGGGCGAGAAGTTTATCTTCATCCACGTCGAAGGCATCAAAGGCGCGAAGGCCGGTGCGATGAACTACGCCAACAAGAACTTCCTGACGCCCGACGTCGAAGTGCTGGCCGTCATCGACGCCGACTACCACCCCCGCACCGACTTCCTCAAGGACCTGATGGGCCACTTTGACGACCCGAAGATGGGCTTCGTCCAGACCCCGCACGATTACCGCGACTGGCAGGACAGCGCCTACCAGCGCATGTGCTACTGGGAGTACAAGCTGTTTTTTGAGACGATCATGCCCTCCCTTAACGAGCGCGACGCGGCCCTGACGGTCGGCACCATGTGCCTGATCCGCCGCAAGGCGCTGGAAGAAGCGGGCGGCTGGGCCGAGTGGTGCCAGACGGAAGACTCCGAGCTCTCCATCCGCATCCACGCCAAGGGCTACAGCAGCGTCTACACCACGGAGGCCTACGGCTTCGGCATCATCCCCGAGACGTTTACCGGCTACAAAAAGCAACGCTTCCGCTGGATCGCCGGCCCCGTGCAGGAGTTCAAGCACCACCTCTTCATGTTTTTCCCCAAGGGCTGGGGCACGCCTACCGAGTTGACGCCCCTGCAGAAGGTGCACCACCTTAACCACGGCATGTCGTCCTTCACTAACGGTATCTCCGTCATCATGACGCCCGTTACCCTGGCGGTGATGCTCTCCATGGTCATCCACCACGAGGCGCTGAACATCCCCTCAGCCATCATCCTGGCAGGCACGCTGATGGGCCTGGCCAAACTGGGCCTGACCCTGGTGACCTACCTGACGGTGATGAAGGTGAGCCTTCGCGACGCCATTGGCGGCCTGATTGCCAGCAGCGCCCTGGCCCACACCATGGCCGTGGCGTCCGTCATCGGCGTCATCTCCGACAAGATCCCCTGGCTGCGCACCAACAAGTTCAAGGCCCTGCCCTCCGGCCTGGCCGCCCTTAACGCGGCGCAGTGCGAGCTGATCCTGGGCCTGACGATGATTGCCGCCGGCCTGCTGATCTTCTCCTCCGTCTCCGGCACCCTGCTCATCCTCATGAGCATCGGCATGATGATCCAGGGCCTTCTCTACGGCACCGCCCCGCTGCTGGCCGTGATGAGCGAGCGCGAAGTGCAGGAGCGCCGCGCCATCGAGGAAGGCATCGACACCGCCGTGGAAGAAGCCCAGGCCGCCGCCGCCATGCCCATCGCCCAGCTTGCCCTGGAGCGCATCGAGCAAGTCGCCACCGGCGTCCGCCCCCACTCCCACGCCGCCAGCGCCACCCGCGAGCTCAGCCTCCTGCGCTCCCCGGAAACCCCGGAGCGCGGCTAGCCAGCGCGGGCGCTGGACCCCTGTTGCTGACGGCCCCTTCGGGGGGCCGTCGCCGGGGAGGTGGAACGGAAGCCGGCTGCATCAGATGCGCCGCCCACCCGCCTTCCCGAATCCCTCTGCGAACGCAAGCGCAGAACCCGCAGTAAAACGCAAAGCCAGGTAGTCAGTTCGCCCCCGGAGGGACCTCAGCCCTCCGGGGGTCTTTTTTTGTAAGCAAGCCGCGCGGGTACTATCGCGTTGGAGGGCGTGTCGTCCCTTGCGCTGAATTGAGCGCCGGAGGCGCGGCCCTGGAGTCTTGGAGGGAAATCCCTTACCCCGAGCGCGGGGTGGGCGGGCCCAGCCTTGCGCGCATGTGGTTGGCTTCGACGAGGAGGGACTTCATCGCTGCGGCGTCGTTGTTTTGCAGGGCGGTGCGCGTTTGGGTGAGGGTGGCGATGAACGTGTCGAGGGCGGCGAGGATGGCGGTGCGGTTGACTTGCAGGATCTCCGTCCACATGTCGGCCGGACCGCTGGCGATGCGTGTGGTGTCGCGGAAGCCGTTGCCGACGAGCTGCAGGCTTTCGTCCGCCGGCAGGGTGGCCAGGGCGGCGGCGATGAGATGGGGCAGGTGGCTGATCTCCGCGACGAGGCGGTCGTGCGTGGCGGGGTCGAGCATCAGGGTGCGCGAGCCGACGGCCTCCCACAGCATGCGTGCGGCTTCCACGGTGCCGTGCGGGGTGGCGGGGCGTACGGGCCTGGTTATGCCGGCGTCGGGTTCCGAGCTCGCCTGCGCCTCCGCGCCGCTCTCGGGCGTGAGGATGGTGACGGCGCCCTGAAACAGCCGGGCGTGGGCCGCCGCAAAGCCGCTTTGCTCGCTGCCGGCCATGGGGTGGCTGCCTACCCACAGGGCGGAGCCGGCCAGGATGGCGCCCACTTCGTCGACTACCGGCTTTTTGACGCTGCCGACATCGGTAACCAGGGCAAAGGGGCTGAGGCTGGGCAGGATGGCGCGGGCCAGGGCGCCCATGGCGCCGATCGGCACGCACAGCACCACCACTTCCGCCTCCTCCACAGCCGCGGCCGGGTCGGTGGTAAGGGTGAAGGGAAGCCCGCGCTCGCGCACCGGCGCCAGGGAGCGCTCGGAGCGGCCGTACATGCAGATCTCCCCGGCAAGCCCGCGCTCACTCAGCGCAAGCGCCAGCGATCCGCCGAGCAGGCCCGGCCCCAGTATGGCAACCTTTCGATAAAACATGATGCAGTCTCCCAAACAAGGGCAACCGGCGCGGAAAGGCAAGGCCGGAGTTTGGAGAGAGGAGGGCAGGGTAAGATTTAGCCCGGTGCGCTCACCTCCGCGAGTCATGCGAATTACGTGCAGGCGCAAGACCAAGTCGCACCATCCATCTCTGCTTTCCGCCCCTTTGTGTCTTCGTGCCTTTGTGGTTAAATAATCCCCGGCTTTACTCCGATTGCAGGGTACAGGGGAATTATTCACCGCCAAGTCACGAAGACACAAAGGTCGGAGGCAGAGCGGGAATTACTCCCCGGCGCGCTTACCGCTCGTCCTCGTCATCCTCGTCGGCGTCTTTGTCCACCCAGGCGTGCTCCAGCAGAAGATCCTTGAAGGACGGGGTGGGGGCTTTGCCGTTGGGGGTGGCGGATGTTGCCGCGGCGGCTGCGTCAGAGGAGGGGGAGGTCGGGCTGGTCGGGCGGGAGGTTGTCTTTGCGTTTCTGGCGCCTTTGGCCGCGTGGGCCGGCGCTGCCTGGGCCGGGGTCGGCGCTGGTTCCGGCTCCGTCGTCAGGGGCGCCTCCGAGGCGGGGCTTGCTGCTACGGCGGCGACGGTGGCGGGTGCGTGGGATTCGGACCATTTCGCCAGGGGTTCGATGGCCCGTTCCTCCAAAGGGCGGCGGAAGTCGTAGACCTGGGGGGCGACGAGCGGCTTTTCCTTGTAGGTCTGGCTCATCATCTCAAACTTCGCGTCGATGTTATCGATGTAGTGCAGCATCCAGGCCTCCGGCGTGCGGGGCGTTACGGTGGCGCCGAACTCGCGGGTACCGTGGTGGCTGCCGATCATGTGCAT
Organism: Verrucomicrobia bacterium LW23; assembly: GCA_003054695.1. GTDB lineage: Bacteria > Verrucomicrobiota > Verrucomicrobiia > Methylacidiphilales > UBA1321 > LW23. The sequence continues at coordinate 135,382 of QAZA01000039.1, read as the reverse complement.
CAGGTGCTCGCGCACGCTTTCCCGCGACGGTTTGCGGCCGGGGCCAAAGACGGGGTCGTTCTCCACCTGGCGCCACAGCCGGTTTACCAGCTCAATGCCCAGGGTGATGTGGCCGAGCATCTCGCCCATGGGTGTGATGGGGCAGGTGAAGCCTTGCGCGGTGTAGTCCAGCTCCCACATTTTGCCGCTGTCGTGAAAGAGGACGCCGGTCTTCACCAGGTCCCAGTTGACGGTGGGGTAGGCGCCCTCCAGGGCGGCGGCCGCCCGCATCATTTGGGCGGTATGCTCCAGCAGGCCGCCGCGGCGGGCGTGATGCACGGAGCGGGCGGCGGCGGCCCGGCGGAATTTCTCCTGGTATTGCGTCAGAAAGGTCTGGCACAGCATGCGCAGGCGGGGATCGGCCAGGGCGGCGGCCTGCGCGTTCACAAAGTCCCAGTCGCGCTGAAGGGCGGCGCGGCGCTCGGGCGGGCCGGCAAACAGCTCGGTAACCTCCGTGCCTTCCAGCATGCGAATGTGCAGGCGCTCCACGTTTAGGCCAAAGTGGTTGCGGGAGAAGACGCCGTCCAGGCGCACGCAGTCCCCGTCCTGCAGGTCTTCGGCAAAGTCATACGCCTGCGAGTCCTCCCACAGGCGGAAGCGCTCCCTGCCGGTACTGTCGGCAATCTCCAGCTCCAGGTACGGCTTGCCGGTGCGCGTGGAATTCTCGCGGATGCGGGACACCTGGCAAAGGACAACAACGGCGGCGGTAGCGCCATCCATCAGGGTCTGGCGCAGCAAATCTTGAACAGTCACAAGGCCATGCTGCCACACAAAAAAGGGTTTGTCGAAGGATATGAGTGTGCGGGGGGAGACGAGGGATGGGGGATTTTTAACCACGAACCACACGAACCACACGCAATTTACGGAGGGGACGAAAGGGGAGCGGGTGAATCTTATCCTCCTCTTAGCAAATGCCATGATAAGACCAATTATCGGGCCCTCATTCGTACTAATCCGCCCCTTTGTGACTTCGTGCCTTTGTGGTTAAACAATCCCCCTGTTCCCATCTCCGCAGGATGGCGGATGGGGGGAATTTTAACCACAAAGACATGAAGTCATAAAGGGGCGGAGGGGAAGCGGTGAGTGTAGACAGCTATGCTTTAACCGCTCTCGTTGCCGGATTGGGCAACGAAGTGTTGCCGGGCTTGGATGTTAAAGGATGGCACATGTCGTCCTCTATTCGGTTATTCTCCCTTCACAATCCGCACTGTTTCAGGTTACACTTTTATCCCGTAGGACTTTCAATTTTTGTGTTGGGAAGAAACAATCAATGATGTAAAAGTAGAAATGCAGGCGTGCCCCGGCGGAAAGAGCCGGAGGGAGCGCCCCAAAAAAGAAAAGCCGGGTGTGATGACTCTGCGACACATCCACCTCCCGGCCGCCGCAAGGCGCGGCGGCGGACCCGATCTCACGCTACACGCGCATACGCGCTCACACGCACGACTTTCAACGCCACACTCGCTATGTTCCATCCGTACGTATCCCCTGTCGTCCGCACGTCCACCCGTGGTTTCCTTTACCGTGGCGCCCTGGCTGCCGCCATGCTGCTGGCGCTGACGCCGGTGATACCGGGCGCCGGTCCGCTCACCGCCATGGCCCAGTCCGCCCGCGACGCCGCAGGTGTGGTGCTGTACTCCAAAGCTGTGGGGGTGGAGCCCAAGCCGCGCGAATTCAAGGCGCTGGGCCAGCGGGTGGGCGTGAACCAGCCCGTGCAGTTTGTTGATGGCACGCAGGAAGTGTTGAACATGGGCAGCGTGCTGGTGCTGGTGGAGTATCGGTCCACCAACCTGCCCACCCTGCAAAAGCCCGCGGACATTACCCGCGCGCGCACCGAGTACAAGCGCCTGCAGGATACGCTGCGCGTCTACCCCGCCCTCAGCGCCTACGTCTCCAAGCCCCTGGCCGCCCTTAAGGCCGATATGGACCGCTACGACACGGGCGACCGCAAGATATCCGGCAAATGGCTTACCGCCGCCGAGTACGAGGCCATCGTCAGTGGCGGCAGCGCCACATCCGCCGGCGCCCCGCCCAGTGTGCCGACCAATGGCGGCGACTCCGCTCCCGCCTCCAGCGGCCCCGCGGACCGCAAGCTGTTTAACTTTGCCACGCGCGACGGCAAGAAGTACGAGCGCATCTACGTCTCGCGCATCGACGAAGACTCCATTGTGGTCACCAGCGAGTTCGGCGCCTCCCGCGTGCGTTGGGAGATGCTGCCCGATAACATCGACATTTTCCCCGTCGACGTACAGAACCGCCGCGCTGCCATCCAGAAGGAGCGCGCCCGCAAAATGCGCGACATGCGCGCCCGCATCGCCGAAGGCGCCGAACGCCTGCGCACCGAAAACCTGACCGTCGTGGGCTGGGGCACCCTCAAGTCGCCCGAGGAGCTCCTGCGCGTCGTTTCGGCCGGCATCGGCCGCGCCCACGGCGTTGCCGTGCACCAGGACGGCACCCTGACGACCTGGGGCAACGAATCCATGGCCACCGTGCCGCAAACCATCACCGACGCCCAAGAAGTCTCCGTGGGCGACATGCACTCCATCGTACTGCGCAAAGGCGGCACCGTGTACTGCTGGGGCAACAGCGGCGACGGACGCTGCACCCCTCCCGACAACCTCACCAACGTCGTCGCCGTCTCGGCCGGCGGGCGCCACACCCTGGCCCTTACCGCCGAAGGTAAAGTGTACGCCTGGGGCGCCGACGACATGGGGCAATGCACCGTACCCAACGGCCTGGAGTTTGTCGTGGCCATCGCCGCCGGCGGCAGCCACAGCCTGGCGCTCACCGCCGAAGGCAAAATCGTTGGCTGGGGCGATAACTCCCGCAACCAGCTCAACGTGCCCGCCACCGCCCGCGACATTATTGCGCTGGACTGCGGCAACAACCACAGCGTGGCCCTGCGCTCCAACGGCGTCGTGGTAGCCTGGGGCGACAACGGCGCCAAGCAATGCGCCTTCCCCCCCGAAACCAAGGACGTACGCGGCATCGCAGCCGGCGGCGACTCCTCCCTGGCGCTGATGCCCAACCGCGTCATCGGCTGCGGCGATAACTCCCAGCAACAGCTCACCGTCACCGGCCTCAGCAATGCCAAGCCCCTGCTCGTCGCCGTAAGCTCCAACGGCGGCCTCGCGCTCATTCCCGCTCCGCCCAAGCTGCTGCAGGCCACCGCGCCCAAGCCCGCCCCGCCCGCTCCCAAAGCCCCCGCCCCGGCGCCAGCGCCGGCCCCTTCCCCCGCCCCTGCGGGCGAGGAGAAGAAGTAAGGCCCATTCGCCCAGATTGGATGCGGAATCGGAAAGAGCCACGCCTCCGGCAATTAGCGCAAGGGCGGTTAACGTAGTGGTGTACACAAGGCAAGGCCTTCCGAAGCGCCGTTCGCGCTTCGGAAGGCCTTGCCTTGTTTAGACCAATTCCAGTGTAGAGCATTTTCCAGATAGCTTGTCGCGAAATCGTCAGGCTCCGGCGTTCTTGGAGACCAAACCCCGCGGCAGCTTAAATGGGCTTCGCTTAGATCGCGGTTGTATCTTGCAGCGCAATCTTCAGTTGCTCAACGGCTTATTTCGCTGACAGTTTAGGGGATGAAGGACGTCAAAACGCGGGGGCGCTACGCAAAACGCCTGATCGATTACGGATTGCCAGCCGAAACTTGCAAAAATAATCTTGCCCTTTGCGCCGCATCGCCGTTTTTGTAACGATGATGTGGCGCGGCGGGCGGTTGCATGCCGGTTTCGCCCTTGCGCACTCTCCCTCGCCGCCCGCCGTACGCACGTACGCACGCCCTCCCCTTCTCCCGCCGCCGCCATGCAAGCGATGACTGACGAAATCCTCCTTCTGGCTGCCCGTTGCGCTATCGCTTCGGGCCGCCCCAGGCTGGATTGTCCGCACGTGCTGGCGGCAATGCTGGGGCTGGCGCGCGAGTACCCGCCGGGGCGCTGGGCGGATCCCGACCTGCAAGCCGCGCTGTGCTCCATCGAGGCGCCCCGGGAGCTGATCGACCTGCACATCGCCGCAGGAGTCGTCTCCCCGCGCCGTGCGCGCAAAGAGAACCTGGTGCACTCCCCGGCCCTGGCGCGCGCGCTGGCGGAAAGCGCATCCCCGGCCGTCGACATGCCGCCCCTGCAGGCCCTCTACGTCGCGCTGCTCGCCTCCATTCCCACCCGCGAGGCCGCGCGACTGCCCGCGGCGCCCTGCACCGTGGAGCCCGCGCTGGCCGGCGCGGGTGTCAGCGCTGTTGCCGGCGCACACGCCACCGCCTTTGTGCCGGCCTACCCGGCGGCAGCGGCCGCCTCCACAACCAGCGCACCGCTTACGGACCCCGACCCGCTGCCGCCTTCCCTCGACGTACCGCTCGATCCCCTGGACGAAGCGCCGCTGCCCCCGCTCATCTCGCCGGATGCCCCGCCCTCACCGCAAACGGATGGCTTCAGCGCCCCGGCCCCCATGCCCGAGCTGGATGCGCCAGGCGCCTCCTCCGCCGCCTCTCCGTCCCCCTCTGCCCCCCCGCCCGCCGCTCCCAAAGCTCAGCCCGCCGCTCCCGTCAACATGCTGGAGGCGCTGCTGGACGACAGCCGCAAGGCCGGCGAACTGATGCGCGAGCTGGAGGGGCGCGTGATCGGCCAGCGCGCCGCGGTGGAGATGCTGGCCAATTTTTACCGCGCCACACTGCGCCTGGCCCGCAAAAAAGGGCCGCGCGGCATCTTCACCTTTCTTGGCCCGCCGGGCGTCGGCAAAACGTTGCTGGCCGGCGAGTTTGCGCGGGCGCTCTCGCGCGTGGAAAAGGTGCCGTTCGCTTCCTACACGTTTGCGATGGAAACGAGCGATGAAGAAGCGCTGAAATTCGCCCTCTTCGGCTTACAGAGATCCTATAAAAGCGCGCACGAGGGGCGGCTGAGTGAGCTGATGCGCGCCAACCCGCGCCACGTCCTCATCTTCGACGAAATAGAAAAGGCGGGCGAAACGGTTATCCAGTCGCTGCTAAGCCTGCTGGAGAGCGGCACGGCGCGAGACGAATACACGCAGGCGGAGATTGACCTGACGCAATGCTGGTTTGTCTTTACCACCAACCTGGGCGCCGATATCTACTCGTCGCGCTCGGCCGCCGGCATCCTGCGCGGCAGCTCGTTCCGCCCGGACGAAGTCTTTGACCTACTGGCCACCGCGCGCCGCCGCACGGACGCCGCGCTTCGCAACTCCTCCCCCGCGCTTTCGCCGGAGTTCGTCTCCCGCCTGCGCAAGGGCGGCGCGGTTGTCTTCAATCAGCTGAACGCGCGCGATTACCTGGACCTGCTGGCCATGAGCTTCTCCGGCCCGCTGGAGGAGGGCGAGACGACCCGGCCGCTGCCGCCCATTACCGTTGCCCCGGCCGCGCAGTTTCTGATTCTGCTTTCCCTGCTGCCCGATCTCACCCCGCGCCGCCTGGCCACGGAAAGCTCGCGCCTGGCGGATCTGCTTCTGGAAGAGGCGCTTAAGCAAAGCGCCGACCTTCGCGCCTACGCCCCGCCCAGCTTCTCGCTCACGCTCGAAGCCGGCAGCGAAGGTGCCGCGTACCTCAGCTCCTGCCGCTCCTCGCTGGAGATCCCGATTGTGCTGGTGGACGACCATGACCGGATGGAGTCGCTGCTGCAACGCGCCTTCCCCAAGTTCCGCCTTACCATCCAGCGCGCCGCGGTGGATGATCCGGTGGAGGACCTCGTCGCCTTCCACAAGCCCGCGCTGGTCATGCTGGATCTGGACCACGGCCAGCCGCGCCACCGCATCTCCGGCACCGAGCGCGCTCTGACGACTCTGACGCAGCTGCGGCGCCGCTTTCCTGAGACAGCCTTTCTCCTCTACACGGAGCGCCGCTCGCTGCGCAGCCTGCTGCCTACGCTTGCCGCCAACGCGGGGACAAAAGGGGGCATTCTGGTGGAGAAGGACGCCGCAAACGGCAACCAGGCGATGCTGGGAGAGGACGAAGGCAAAAAGCTCCACGCCGTGCTGGAAGATCTTCTGCACGAACGCATTATGACGCGGCAAATTCGCAACCGCGTGCAGCTTACCTTCGGTTTCTCCTGCCGCTATGTGCACGAGGACCTGCGCGTGACGCTCGAGCCCGTGCATTTTCGCGAGACGCATCCTGGCAAGGGAGGCGGCAACGGCTCCGGCGCGGGCGACTCGCGGGTAGCAGTACGCCGGCTGGAGCCCGAACCGCGCGGCTTTGACGCCGTGTACGGCCTTACCTCCGCCCGAGAGCAGCTGCGCAGCGCGCTGGAGTTCCTGCGCTCCCGCCAAATGCTGCAGCCTTTTGGCGTGCGCCCGCCCAGCGGCTACCTGCTGCACGGCCCGGCGGGCTCCGGCAAGACATTCCTGGGCCGCGCACTGGCCGGCAGCGCGCACGTGCCGTTGCTGTATCTCTCTGCGGCGGAGCTTGATCCGCGTGCCGGCGCCGAGGCGGAGGAGCGCGCGCGGGCCACGTTTGCCCAGGCGGCGGCGCAATGCCCGGCCCTTGTGTTTGTGGACGACATCGACGCGCTTGCCCGCAAAATGCGCGGCGACTCGCGGCCGGACCCCATGGCACGGCGCCTGCTCCAGCAAATCATGGCGGCCATCGACGACCTGGCCCACACCGAAACGCCCGCGCTCGTCGTCGCCACCAGCAGTGTGCCGCCCAACGAGCTGGACCCCGCCCTGCTGCGCGCCGGCCGTTTCGACGAGCTCATCCCGCTAAGCCTGCCCGGCGCCGCTGACCGCCGCGTGATGCTCGAGGACATTCTGCGCCTGCTGCCGTGCGAGGAGCAGGTGTTCAGCCGCATCGGCAAAATTGTGGCCCGCACTGGCGGCCTGACGTTTGCCGAACTGGACCGCATCGCGCGCGAAGCCTGCTACCGCTCCGCGCGCCGCGGCGACTCCACCGTGCTGCTGGCCGATCTCGAGGAATCGTGCCTGGCCGTGCGCTACGGCCTCAACTCGCAGGAGATACCCGGCGGCGCCCCCGCGCAGCCCGGCGAGTTTGCGCCGACGGAATCCGTGGCCTACCACGAGGCCGGCCACACACTTGCCCGCGTGCTGCTCTTCCCCAACGACGAGATTGACTACGTGACGATCGCCCCCAACGCCTGGGGCACGCTGGGATTCGTCGGCACCAACAACCTGGAGCGCCCGCCCCACGGCTGGACGCGCCGCCGCCTGCTGGACGAAATCGTGGTGTGCCTGGCGGGCAGAGAGGCGGAAAAACTGCGCATTGCCGTAGCCGACACCGCCCTCAATACCGGCGCGGCGACGGATTTAGACTTAGCCACCCGCCTGGCCTGGCGCGCCGTCACGCAATACGGCTTCGACGACAGCTTCGGTCCCCTCGCCGCGAGCGCCTTCCCCGCCGATGCGGCAGCGGCCGGAATGCTGGCCGAGCAGGCCCTCCCGCGCGTGCGCGAAATCGTGGCCTCCTGCGAAGCGCGCTGCACGGAGCTTCTGCGCGCGCACTGGCTGCAGCTGGACAGAATCGCACGCCATTTGATGCACTATGAGTCTCTGGACGGCGACCAGCTGCGGGATTTGCTGAAGGAGCCGGCGTAGCACTTGAAGCTCTGAGAACCGCTGAGTCCTTTCCCTGTGAAATTTGGTGTCCTGGTGACTTGGTGGTCAAAATTTCAGCAAGGAGCTTGCAGGAATGAGGGGAGCAACGGGGATTAATCCCCAAGGCACAAAGGCACCAAGTTTCAGAAAAGGGGGGGAACTGAACGGCTACCTTCGTTGCTGGTAAATCTTGACACCGCAGCGCCGTTGCACGTCAATAACGCTTTCCATTTCCATGTCTACTTCCTCAATTCCCTCAGCCTCTGATTCAACCCCTGCACCGCTCGTCGGCGTGATTATGGGGAGCTCGTCGGACTGGAGTGTGATGGGGGAGGCGGCACAGCTACTGCGCGAGTTTGGGGTGCCGTTTGAGTCGGAGATTGTCAGCGCGCATCGTACTCCGGACAAGCTGTTTACGTACGCCAAGACGGCGCGCGAGCGCGGGATTCGCGTCATTATCGCCGGCGCGGGCGGCGCGGCGCATTTGCCGGGCATGGCGGCTGCGCTTACTCCCCTGCCCGTGCTGGGCGTGCCGGTGCTGAGCAAGGCGCTTAGCGGGGTGGATTCGCTGCTCTCCATCGCGCAGATGCCGGCGGGGATCCCCGTAGGCACGCTGGCTATCGGCGCACCGGGGGCGAAGAACGCGGCGCTGCTGGCGGTGGCTATCCTGGCGCTGAACGACCCGGCCCTGGCCATGCGGCTGGATGCCTTCCGCGCCGCGCAAACGCAAAAGGTGCTGGACGACAGCGTGGGGCTGGAGCCGATGCCGACCGCCTCGCTCTCCCCGGCGCCTGCCGTCTCCACCCCCGCCGAGGGAGCCGCGAAATGAAACGCGTACTTCCCGGGGCTACCATCGGCCTCCTTGGCGGCGGCCAGCTGGGGCGCATGTTTACCATCGCGGCGCGCAAAATGGGCTACCGCGTGCACACCTACGAGCCCACGCCGGACAGCCCCAGCGGCCAGATTTCGGACGTCGAAATCAACCGCCCCTACACGGACCTGGATGCGCTGCGCGCCTTTGCGCAAAACGTGGAGGTCGTGACCTATGAGTTCGAAAACATCCCCGTAACCGCGCTGGATGCCCTGGAGGACCGCGTGATGTTGCGCCCGGGCCGCAACGTGCTGCACACCACCCAAAACCGCCGGCGGGAGAAGGAATTTCTCTCCAAAGCGGGCTACCCGGTCGCGCCTTTCCGCGTGGTGGACAGCGCCGAGTCCCTCGCCGCCGCCGTGGCGGAACTGGGCGTACCGTGCGTCCTCAAAACGGCCGACTTTGGCTACGACGGGCGCGGGCAGCAGAAGATCCGGGAGATTCCGGACGCCGCCGCCGCCGCGTTTTACTGGGGCAAACACGGCGCGCCCACCGGCGTGCTGGAGAAGTGGATTACCTTTGAGGCGGAGCTGAGCGCCATTGTGGCCCGCACCTGGCGCGGGGAGTCGAGCGTCTTCCCCATCGGAATCAACACGCACGAGAATCACATCCTGGCCACCACGCTGGTGCCCGCGCCGCTGCCTCCGGAGGTAACCGCGCGCGCCGCCGAGATTGCCCGCGCCATTGCGCAAAGCTTTGATCTTGTGGGACTTCTGGCCGTGGAGTTCTTTCTGACCAGCGATGGCGAACTGCTCGTCAACGAGCTCGCGCCGCGCCCGCACAACTCCGGCCACTTCAGCTTCGACGCATGCGTGACCTCCCAGTTTGGCCAGCAGTTGCGCGCCGTGTGCGGCCTGCCGCTGGGCGATTCCAGGCTGCTCAGCCCGGTCATTATGCGCAACCTGCTGGGCGACTTGTGGGCGCGCGGCAACCCCGACTGGCCCGCGCTGCTGGCCGTGCCGGGGCTGAAGCTGCACCTCTACGGAAAATCTGAGCCCCGCCCCGGCCGCAAAATGGGCCACTACACCATCCTGGCCGAAAGCGCCGAGCGCGCCCAGGAGCTGGATCGCCGCGCCCAGAAGGTGTTGCTGGGCTGAGGTTTACGCAGGCGATGCCAGGTAGAGGGCATACGGATGGTGCGAAGGCCCAGATGGGCTCGGGAAAGTGTCTGCCTAACAAGATAGAATAGCAACGCAAAGCAACCATTTGCACGCCTCGCCTAAATGAACGCCGCGCAACGACTTTACACGTGGTTGAGTGGAAAATTGCACAGCACGAGCAATTCCGTAGTGGTCACACAACGCCAGTGATGCTTTCTCCCCGCAGAATTGCTCTGGGCGGGAAGAGGGGATTCACCACCAAGGCACAAAGACACAAAGGACGAGGGATAAAGGGGGGAACGAAGGTTACGATATACGGGAATATCAATCGACGATACGCCCTTGTCTACGTTCCCGCTCATTAACGAGTCTAATGGCTATCAATCGAAAGCCTCTGCAGCCGTGCTTGAATCCCGCTAATTAATCCGCTTGCCGCGCCAGTAACGAGGCGCTTCGCCGTGGTGCGGGGCGGCGGGGGGAGGCTCCGGCGCGGGGGCGGCGGGTTGGGGAGGCGGATGGGCGAAGGGGGAGTCGATGGGGCCGGAGTCGCGGTTGGGTACGGAGACGAGTTCCAGCACGCCGGCCAGGCGGAATTTGGCAAGGCTTTTGGCGACCTCCAGCGGGTTCAGATTCGCGCGGCGGGCAATTTGCTCCACGGTATTGTGGCCGTTGGCCAGGATAAGCAGGCCCAGCTCACTCGGCGTGGCTTCCACGTCGCCGAGGGCCTCGCCGCCCGTGTAATACAGCACCGAGTCGAGCGTGGGCACGGCTTGTTGCAGCGCGGCCAGCTCGTCAATTTTGCGGGCGATGCCGTCAATGAGCTGGATGGCCGGGTAGGCGGCCAGATCGCGCGCCGCGTTGGGCGGAATGTTTTGCGCCTCGAAGCGGAAGTTGGCGTCGCGCCATACAATAAACTGGTAGAGAGCGTGCCGCCCCTGCTGGGTGGCCGTGGCCGCGTTGACAACCACGCCGCGCTCCACCGCCAGCAGGCCCTCTTCGTCGCCGTGATAGATGCGGAGCAGGCCGTTTTGCTTGGTGCTGACCAGCATGCGCAGCACTTCGGCCAGGTTTATTTCCGAGAAGTTACCCTTAAAGTCGGACATTGAATGGCAACGGTTAGGCTTCGGCGGCAATGCAGTCCGCGACGGGCGCGGCGGCCGGACAGGGTGCCGAGCCCCTGCCGCTGACGTTGTTGCTGCAAGACGATGGCGCAACCGGAACGCCGGTGCGGCGGGCACTGTGTAGTGCCGTGCGCGGCCCGCAGCCGCGTGCATGGTGATGGGGCAACGAGGCCTGCACGGCCGCGAGGCAGGGGTTCCACCAAGTGTGTAAGGGGTTCAAATTCAATGGGATGCCTTTGCGCCGCAGAAGTACGCCTCGCGCCGGGGCGAGGAGTGTAGGCTGGTAAAGTGGGGGAGCAGGAGGCGAGAAGTGCCGCCGGTAAGCGGGGACGGCGACGCGCTGGCGCGTCCTGATCAGGATGCGCATTTCGCGTAAGGGCCGGCCGGTAGTGCGGGTTGTTGTGTTCGCCGCTTTCGCCGCGAGGGGTGTTCCGGTTTGCTCGCCTCGTTCTAACAAGCACGTAGCATGCCAGCGTTTGAGGGAATATCAGCAAAGTGGGTCGTCCCATCCGGTTGCGACTTTCGCGCCGATACACGGCGGAATGCGAGATGCGTTGTATCAACATGTTGCGTAAGCCTTACTGTTGCTGCACCCTGCCCCAGCCCTCGCGTCGCCTGATATTTACCTAAAATAAAAGGGCGCAGCGCCGAAATCCGGCGTATGATGAGGAATCGCCGCCCCAATTGACGCGCGCCCAACCTTCATCCACCGAGATGATGTAGCAACATTAAGCACGTGGCATGCCAGCTATCTGCCCTGGCTTCAGGCACGGTTCGTGCTACCCTTCCTTTCCAAGTATGCCGCACCAGATTCTCATCATTGATGACCAGCACGATATCCTTCGCATTCTGGAGCGCGAGTTCCTGAAGAACAAGCTGGCCACCATCCTGACCGCATCCAATATCGCCCAGGCGGTGAGCATTGTGGAGCAGCGGCCTATCGACTTGCTCATCACCGACGTGCGTATCGGCACCGAGAACGGGTTCGACCTCGTCAAGCAGGTGCGCGAGCGCTCCCCCGGCACCGGGTTGATGATGATGACGGCGTACCGCTCCCCCGGCCTGCGGCAGATGGCGGACCAGCTGGGCGTAGCGTTCTTTATCGAGAAGCCGTTCGCGGTGTCCAATTTGCTGCAGCCTGTGGAGCATTTTTTTGCGACGCGCCCCGCCCACATGCGCCCCACCGTCAAGCAGCAGCAGCCCGCGCCCGCAGCGGGCATGAATGCGCTGGGCCATTTTTCCGCGCAGGAGCTGGTGCAGCTCTTTTGCCTGAACGGGCGCGGCGTTCTGATCAGCCTGTCGAGCTTCAACCAGCCGATGGCCAAGATTTACATCCAGAAAGGGCGCGTGCTGCACTGCGAATACGGCGATCTCCTTGGCGAGAAGGCCTTTTACGCCGCCCTGCGCATGCAAAACCCACAGCTGGGTATTGAGGACTACGCGCTGCCCGTGCCCCAAACCATTGACAACAGCTGGGAGTGGCTTCTGCTGGAAGCCGCCCGCATGGCCGACGAAGCCCAGCAAAACGCCCCCGTACCGGCGCCCGATCCCAACGCCATTTTTGTGGCCGCGGGGCAGCTGCCGCCCGCGCCGGGAAGCTTTGGCGGCGTGCCATCTCCCCTGCCCGCCTCGCCTCCCTCGCATGCGCCCGCCCCGGCGCCTGCGCCCGCCCCTGCTGCAGCCCCCGCCGCACCGGCGCCGCCCGGCGATCCATTTGCGGACTTTTGGAAGCAGGCCAAGCTGGGCCCCGGCGCCCGGCTGAACGTGAGCTGAGCATTCGGCTCGGCGGCCAGGGCCTGATGGCCTGACGAGAAGCGGAAAGCCATGCGAAGGAGTGTAGCAGGAGTATGCCGCGGGCGAGGGCAGCGGATTCCTCCCCTTCCTGGGAGCGGCGCGCCCCTTTTCCCCTAGTGGGCGAGCTGAGCGCAGCTGAAGCGCAGCCGAATCGGGTCCGTCGCTACAAGTATTTACATTTGCGGCACGGCATTTGCTTGGCAGAAGTTTCGCCTGCGTAAGCTCCCGCTTCCTGCGCCCCCCAGCATTGCCAAGCCCAACACCGCCCCCCTTTCTCTACGCCACCGACTCTAACCGCTTTGCGCACAGCCCTTTGCGGGCCTGCTGATACCACGTCCCCCTCCCTCCCCTTGCCGCATATGCAGTCCTCCAAATGGCCCGACATCTTCTTTCCGCCCGCGCAGACGCTGAAGCGCCGCGGAACCGCGCCCCTGCCCGCAACAGCGCCGCTCACCCCGGCCATCGCGGGGCTGGCAGGCGCGCCCGTGCTTACCCGGGCCATGTCGGCGCCGCTGCAAATGCCGGCCACGCCGCTTACGCGACCAGCGCCTGCGCCCGCGCCGACACCAGCGCCTGTTCCGGCGGCCGCACCCCGGATGTCGACGCCCCCGGCCAAGGCGGGCAAGTGGCCGGAGATGTTCTTTGGCGGCTCCGCGGCGCCGGCCCCGGCACCGGCCAGGGCGGTTGCACCGGCATATACCCCGGCCCCGTTGCTGGCATCCGCCCCTGCCCTGGCACCGGCGCCCGTGGTGCACAGCAACGTACTGCTGCCCACATCCATCCCCCTGGCCTCGCCTGCTCCTGCATCCCCGCCCGCGCCGGCGGCGCCCACCAACACGCTCACCGTCCCCACCGGCCTGCCGGTTACGCTGGCCGAGCCGCCGATGGACGCGGTAGTGGCGCGGCTGGCGCAGGGCTTTGACCCCGGTCCGCTGACAGTGCCCACGAGTTTTCCCCCGGCCGCCACACAAACCGGCAAGGCGGAGGTCGCCAAAATTACGCTGCCGGCCCGTATGGAGGATGAACCGGCTTTTCAGCCCGCGGCCATCCGCGCCGGCATGCTCACCTCGGCCATGGTCTCCGAAAGCTCCGCGGTCATTCCCGGCGTGCCGGAGGAGGAGGGTGGCACCGCCGTTATCCCGGGCGTGCCGGAGGAGGAGGGCGGAACCGCGGTTATCCCCGGCCTGCCGGAGGATGATGACGTTATCCCCGGCATTGCGGACGAGGACACGGCGCACCCGCTGCTGGACGCCGACGCTGTCATCCCCGGTGTAGTCATCCACCAGGAGGTAGTGCCGGCCGGCGGCTCCGCCGGGGCAATTGCCGAGCCCGGCATGCCCGTCAAAAGCACTACCGTTTCTGTTTCGCCCTCCGTGGCGCCCAGCCCGGCCGTTGCGGCCGCGACAGTGCCCGGCACCTCGCTGGCCAGTGTTTCTCCCGACGCGCTCAAGGAATTTGTGCTGACCAATGGCGAGCGCGTGCGCGGTAAAGTGCTGCACGAAAAGGACGACTGGATCTACCTGCAAAACGCCGTGCTCGGCGTCGTCACCATCCCCAGGGAGATGATCGCCAGGCGCCCGCTGGAGGTGATCCTCATTAACGGCGACCGCGTCTCGGGCGACATCATCGCGGAAACGCGCGAGCACATCTACCTGCGCAACGAGGCGCTCGGCGTCCTCACCATCCCGCGTCGCGCAGCACCCCTCAAGGTGGTGGAAGCCATCACCCGCGACGGCGACCGCATCGTGGGCGAGCTCCTCTCCGAGACGTCGACCGAACTCATCATCCGCAGCGCCGCCCTCGGAACCATCACCATCCGCCACGACGGCCTGCAAAAGCTCAGCACCAAGGCCGAGCAGGCAGCGCTGCCTGCGGGGTAAACATTTGTTTCAAAAGCGGCGAGCGTCACGCCGAGAGCCGTTCTCGGAGACCTAACCCCGCGACAGCCTGAATGGGCTTTGCTTAGGCTGCGCGCACTACGCTTTGGCGCGCAACGAGTTCGTTGGCGAGGCGGCGGTAGCTTTGGCTGCCGACGCCGGCGGGGTCGTATGCGGTGATGGGTTTGCCGTGGCTGGGGGCTTCGCCCAGGCGGATGGTGCGGGGGATGATGCTGTCGAAAAGTTTGTCGGGAAAGTGCTTCTTTACTTCCGCGTGCACCTGCTGGCTGAGGTTGAGGCGGTTGTCGAACATCGTCAGCACAATGCCTTCGATGCCCTGGGCCGGGTGACTCGTCTCGGTGCGGATGTCCTGGATGACGTTGGTGATGCGCGTAAGCCCTTCCAGCGCAAAGTATTCGCACTGCAGGGGGATGATGACGCTGTCGGCGGCGGCCAGGGCGTTGATCATGAGCGTGCCGAGCGACGGGGGGCAGTCGAGGAGGATGTACGCGACGTTAAGCGCCTGAAGTTCAGGCAGTTGTGGCTCCAGGGCGGCGCGCAGCAGGGTATTGCGCTGCTCGTAGGCGGCCACTTCGGTGTCGAATGCGGCCAGGTCGGGCTCGCTGGGGATGAGGAGGAGGTTGGGCCATGCCGTCTCGATAATCTGCTCGCGCAGGGTGCGCTCGCCGCTGAGCACGCGGTAGATGCTGCCGCCCTGCGCGCCGGGCACGCCGAGGGCGCTGCTGGCGTTGGATTGCGGGTCCAGGTCGATCACCAGCGTGACGTGGCCGCTTTCGGCAAGCGCGGCGGCCAGGTTGACTGCGGTGGTGGTCTTTCCCACGCCACCTTTTTGATTGGCTAGAGCGATAGTCTTCATTCGGAGTTCGGCAAAAAGCAGACGCCATACAAGCAGCGGCAGCGGCCTTGCTCCAGCCCAAAATGTCTGAAAGCGCACCGTTGATCTAACGCGGGGCTGCGCCGCACCCCACCGCTACACGCGGCGAGGCCGTCCGAAGCACCAACGGCGCGAGGTCGGCGTCGACAATTTGCCCTATGTTGTGCTTTCTGTCTTCCGAAAGCGCTGGAGGCGCGAAGCACATTGGCCGGTGAAGGAGCGGTGCGCTCTCATGGGGTCGCAGCCACCCGCACGCCTACTTTTTGGCAGGCGCGGGGGGAGCAATCGGACCCAGGACGCGCAGGGCGTCTTCGGCGCGCTTGGTGAAGGGGCTGTTGGGGTAGTCCTTGATGATGCCCTCGTAGCACTTGGCGGCGTTGCGCTTGAGTTCATTGGACTTGTTGGGATCGGGCTCGCCGGGGAAGGCGGCGTGGTAGATCTGGCCTGCGCGCCAAAGAGCTTCCGGGATGATGTCCGGGTAGAGCTTGGGGTAGAAGAGGTAGATCTTGAAGTACGTATCCACCGCATTGAGGCCGCCGGCGGGCTGGCGCAGCTTGTTGCCCTGGGCCTCCAGCACTTTGCCCATGCCAAACAGGCTCCTGGCCTTCAGCTCCTGGGCGCTGGTGCGCGAGGTGACGACGCGGTTGTAGGTGGCGATGGCCTCGTCCTGAAGCGCTTTCTTTTTGGCGGCGTTGGTTTCCTTCTCCGCTTCCAGCTCGGCGCCCTGGCCCAGGCCGTAAATCGGCTCCATGGTGCCGATGGACGGGTGCCACGCGTACTTGGTGGTGAGCGCTGTGAAGAGCGTTTTGGCGGTGGGGATATCGCCCTTGGCCAGCGCTACGGAGCCCATGCCGAAGGTGTACTCGGCGTCGGCGTAGGCGTCGTCGGGCGGGAAGTCGGTCTTCAGCTTCTTGTACAGCTCCTCGGCTTCGCCGGCTTTGCCGGCAAGGCGCAGCAGCTCGCCAAAGCGGCGCACGTCGGAGGGGGCCAGCACCAGGTTGGGGTTATCCTTGGCGATTTTCTGGTACATCGCCAGGGCTTCAGCGTGCTTGGTATCGGCGGCAATCAGCGCCTTGGTCAGCTCCACGCGGGTGCGCACGGCGGCGGATTTGGCCGGGTCGGTGGCCTGCGCGCTGATGCCGTCCAGCACCTTGAAGACTTCGGCGGCGGGCAGCAGGTTGGCGGACACGCGCAGCATCAGCACGGAGGCCAGGCCTTCGGAGGTGCGGCCCATGACGGCAGTCTTTTCCGGGTAGGCCAGCAGCACTTCGGTAAACGCCTTCTGGGCCTTGTCGATGTTTTTGTCCCACGCGGCCTTTTCCTCGCCCTCCAGCATGGAGTAGACTTTGCCGCCTCTGCAGGCGCCGAGGTACATGTTGGCAATGCGCCACAGGGCGTCGGCCTTCACCTCGGAGTAGTCGGGCTTTTTGGAGCCCTGGTCGACAACGGCTTTCTCCATTTCGGAGAAGTCGAAGTTGGCGACGGCGCTGTAGTACTTCGCGGCCTTATCGTAATCCTTCAGCTTGGCAAAGTAGATGGCGAGCTTGCTGTTGACGCGGAGGGCGCTGCCGGTTTTGGGGAAGGCGCGGATCACCTCGTCGTTGGCGGCCAGCATTTCCGGCGTTTGCTTCTGGTCCTCGTAAATCGCGGCGACGCGCTCCATGGCAAACGGGGCGTTGATGTCCTTAGGGTACTTGTTGGCGATTTCCTTAAGCGTTTTGAGCGCTTCATCCACCTGTTTGTTGGCCAGGTAGGCGTCGGCCAGCTTGCTCATCGCGCCGGGTACGTCCTCGGGCTTGGCCTGGGGGATGTACTCCTGGAACTCCTTGATCGCCTCCGCCGGTTTGCCCAGGCTGGCGTAGCAGATGCCCGCCCACCAGGTGGCAAAGGGCTTGTAGGGGCCGGCTTTCGGATCGGCCTTGATGGTCTGGTAAACCTTCAGCGCTTCGTCAAACTTGCCTTTGTTGAGGTAGATGTCGGCCAGCGAGTAGCGCGCCTCGTTCACCGCGGGGTGCGTGGCGTTTTTGGTGACGAACGCCTGCAGGTCGCCCATCGCCTCGTCCGCGCGTTTAAGCGAGACGAGCGTGGAGGCGCGACGCATGGCGGCCTCGGCCGCGAAGGCTCCGTTGGGGTAATCCTTAAGGCTGCGGTCGTAGTTCTTGATCGCGTCCTCCAGGCGGGGCGGATCCTTGCGACGCAGGGCGTTGGCGATGAAGAAGCTGACGCCTTCAGACGCCTTGTCCGTCTTCCCGTAGTCCGCGTAAAACTTGTCGAGCGCCTCGTTGGCCTTGTCGTCCGCGCCGTCCAGCGCGTAGGAGAGGATGAGCAGGTTCTCGATCTCCTTTTTGTTGGCCGCGTCCACGCTGCCGGAGTCGATCAGGCGGCGGATGAGTACGCGCGCCTCGCCGTACTGGGCCAGCTCATTATAAATGCGGGCCATGCGGATCATCGCGGTGATGCGGGGATCGGGCGAGGATTTGGTCTCCTCCACGCGGCCGGACACGCGCTGATAGCGCGGGCGGATCAGGTCGCCCCGCTTCTGGTCGTTGGCGGCGGCGGCGTCCTGAATCTCCTTGAGCAGACGCGCTTTCTCGGCCTCCAGAGAGACGACGATGTCGTCGCGGCGCTTGACCTTGCGGTACTCCTTCAGCGCGACGACGTAGTCCTTCTTGGCGTCGGCCGTATTGGCGGCGTCGGGGTTCTCCTGCATCGCGGCCAGGTAGTACATCATCTCGGCCATGTTCAGCTGCGCCTCGTTGGCGGTGCTCGGCGCCTCCTTGTTGGAGGCGATCTTGCGATACTGCTCCATCGTCTTGGTGACGGCAGCCTCGACTTCCTCCTTGGCCTTGGCGTTGTTGTGCAGCGTGCCTTTTTTGGACTGCGCGAGCTTGGCGGCCTGCGTCTGGTAAATCTGGCCCAGCACAAACTGGTAATCCGGCACGGAGACGCTCCTGGGGAAATCCTTGACGAGCGCCTGCAGGTCCTTCTCGGCGCCCGCGTAGTCGTCCAGCTGCGTCTTGATGAGCGCGGCGTAGAAGGTGGCGTCCTCCTTAAAGCCGGTGTCGGGATACTTCTTCAGCAGCTCCGTGTACCACGCCAGGGTTGTTTCCAGCTGCTTCTTGCGCTTGGCAAAATTGGGGTCCTTCTCCTTGGGCTCGGTCGTAATCGCGAAGTCCTTGCCCATCGCGTAGTTGTAATTGACGAAGAGGAGATAGAAGAGCGCCTGCTCATGCAGCGGCTTTTTCTCCACAGTCTTGTCGACCGTTTTGAGCTTCTCCAGCATCTTGATGCCCTTGTCCCACTCGCCCGTCTGTGCGTAGCAGATGCCCAGGAAGAGGATGGCGACATCATTGTTGGGGTGCAGCTTCTGATCCCTCTCAAACTTCTCCAGCCACGGGATCGCCTCCTTGAAGCGCCCGGCGCGAAAGTTGTCGTTACCCGCCTTAAAGATTTCCTCCGGACTAGGCCCCGGCTGCTGCGCATGGACGGAAGTGGAACAGACCGGCGCCAGGACCGGAACCATCGCGCCGGCCAGAAGCCAGGCCGCGTACATCGCGGAGCGGGAGAGAGGAGCAGAGGGCAGTTTCATGAGAAGCAGGCAAGGAAAGCGGAAAAAAAGAAGCGAACTGGCCAGCACCCGAGCCAAACCAGAGATCTTTTACCGTATCCCCTCAGAGACAGAATCTCAACGCAAAAGTTGCATCGCACTGCGATTACTGCATGGGACGACCACCACCCCACACCATGCGGGTCCACGGAACACCCGGAGGGAGGAGAGGAAAATCTAGCGGAAACCAATCGGTCCGAGATTCGAGTTCCGCCGCCTTTGAGGGAGCAGGGGAATTTTAACCACGGAGCAAACGGAACACACGGACAGGGGACAGGAGGGGAAACAGAGGGGTGGTTCCCGCTGACTTCCGTGCCCCCGTTCCGTGTGTTCCGTGTGCTCCGTGGTTAAAATTCCCCGCACAATCAGACTGGATTCCTATGAATACTCAGGCTATGAATTGGCATGCAAAGCAATCTCCTTTATGCGAGCGAAAGCTACAAGATTCGCGGTGCCATACTCGAGGTTTATCATACGGTTGGAATCGGCTTCCTGGAGTCTGTCTACCAGGAATGCCTGGAGCGGGAACTCGCCCTTGCCGGGGTGCCTTTTGTGGTTCAACAAGAGCTTGGCTTTACTTACAAAGGAATACTTCTCAAGCAGACATTCCGCTGCGATTTTATCTGCTATGACAAGCTCATTATTGAGATTAAGGCGGTGCAGCAGCTTGTACCTGAACATACAGCCCAAGTGCTGGATTACCTTAACCTGAGCAGGATGAAACTGGGCCTGCTGGTTAATTTTTGCGCCTACCCAGGAGTCGACATCAAACGAATCGTCCGCTGAGACGGGAAAACCTGCCTCCTCTCCGCTTCCGTCCGTGTGTTCCGTGTGGTCCGTGGTTAAACACTCCCCCTCTGCCCCCTCCCCCTACACCGTGGTGGGCGCGGGCGATTCTTCGCCGGGGGGATGGTGGGGCGGCGGGGTGCCTTCTATGGCGGCGCGGAAGTCGTCTTCCAGCTCGCGGGGCATGCTGGTCTGGAGGAGGCGGCCGAGGCCGGCGTAGGGGCGCAGGCCGGCGTGGACTTGAGGCGACGGGCTGGTGCGTACGCGTACAAAAAGCGCGGCCGTACCGGGGTCGAGATTCTTGCCGACATCGCGCATTAGTTCATCCTTAACGCCAATGTCCGAAAACAGGCCGGACGCCGCCCCCGAGGCCGCGCCAAGCGCCGCACCCAGCAGGGGATTCCAGAAAAACACGCCCAGCGCCCCGCCGCAAAACGCACCGCCCAGCGCACCCACCAGCGTCAGGTTTACCGGCTGGTGCAGCCGCACCACGCCTTTGGCGCTCTTGGAGACGACGACCGCGTCCTCCAGCTCCAGCAGATTCTCCTCCGTTTGCATGGCGGCAAGCACGCCGCGCATGCGAAAGGCGTCGGCCGTCGTGTCGAACCCCAGGACGATAAGGTGGCTCATCTCGACATATTGAACGCTTGTCGCGCCAGAAGTTGCACAATGCGGCCCAAAAGTTGCCCCCCCGGCGCCCAGCCTGCCAGGACGACGACGTAGGACGACGCGCGACGACGTGGGCGGCGCGTTGCTTCAGTCTTTTTGTGCGGGGCACGCACTTTTATTCTTTGAAGGTTGTGGGGCAAAGGCGTCTAACACGTATGTCCATACCTTATCCTTTCGAAATCTTTCTGGCTGTGTGGGCTGTCGGGATGATCGCCCTGATCTGGTGGAGTTCCGCCGATGCCCGGTCGCTGCCCGATGCCGCCAGCCGCGGGGAACTCTATGCGTCCCGCCTCAACGGCGTCGACTTCTGGACCCACGTAACGGAGGCCGACCTCGCCCGCGCCGCCGGGCGCGCTCAGGGCCACCCCATGGAGCCGCAGGCCGCCGCCGATCGCGTGGTCCGCCATCTCAGCATCATGTTCGCCACCGCCACCACCGGCGCCGCGGAGACACCGGGCTCCTCCCTGAGCTTCCGCGCCCTTAGCGCAAAGCACTGCCACCTGTGCGGTTACGCCTACGTGCTCGTCACCGCCATCCCCTCCCCCGAAGTCGCCGCAACGTCCCCGGCCGACATTGTCCGCTGCGTCGTCTACGCCGACGGAGAAGTCGGCACCCTGGTGCCGCAGAGCAAGCCCGCAATGGCAGCCGCAGCAACGCCCGTCGCCGTCGCGGTGGCCGCCGTCGAGCCCGTGGCGGTACCTCTGCCGGCCCTTTCCGCCACGTCGCCCGCTCAGGCGTAAGGCGTAGTCCCTCCCCCTGTCTCCCGCCTACGCAAAGCTGGTCCTCGGGGCCTCGCCGGGGTGGTGGTCCGGGCGCTGGGTGCGGTCGATGTCGTCGTCGGGCATGATTTCGTGGCGCACGTCGCTGAAGGTCTGGCCGTAGCTGTCGAGAAGCAGCGCGATGCCCTCCAGGGAGATGGCGATGCGCAGGAACGAGTTGCCGCGCGTAAAGTCGCCGGCACGCGCTTTCTCCACGGCGGCGCCGCGTTCGGCCAGGCGCCCGGCAATGCGGTGCATGCGCTGGGCGACGACGACCGGTTCAATAGCCATGGCGCTCAGGCTGGCCACCGCGCGGTCCACCGTGGCGCTCAGCCACGCGGCGTCGGCCTGGCGGGCGGTGACGGCGTGCCAGTGGTCGTCCTCGTCGGCATCCAGCACGCCGCGGATGGCTGCCATGCCGCCGCCACCGGGCACGCCGGCGGCTGTCCTGCGGGCAAACAGGTGGCCGCGAGGCATGCGATCGTCCAGCTCGGCGGCGGCGGCCTCGCGTACGTCGATGATGGTGGCGCCGATCTGCAGTGCGGCAAAAGCGCTGCTCAGCACATCCGCCTCCTTTTGCTCGCTGCTGAGGAACGGCATGGAGCCGCAGAGGCGGTCGTACATGCGGCTCTCCCACTGCGCGCGGCTGGGGGTGTGAGCCGCCGCCCCCGCCCTCGCCACCAGATCCTCCACCTCGCAGCACATGGTGCGGATGAGCAGGTGGGCACGACGGTGCGGATCGAGCGGCAGCAGAAAGACGGAGCTGCCCACGGAGAGCAGGATCGCGATGAGCGTGGCGATGGCGCGGTTGAAGTACTCCGCAGCGTTAAACACCGCGGGGTTGGTCGGCGCCAGCATCAGGATAAAGATGAGCAAAAACGCAAAGCCGGCTGTGGAGACACGCGGCGCGTCGGCGGAGCAGCCCCACGCCAGCGCGCCCATAAACACCGGCACGCCCAGCACCACCGCCAGCGGCACAAAGCCCTCGATCATGCTCATCGGCACCAGCGAAATCCACCCCACCACCGGCAGCGCAATCAGCGTCCCCACCACAAACGGCGGGCCAAACGCCGCCGGATTCTTCTGCACCGACGCCACGCACACGTACGCCGCCACCAGGCTGACAAGAAAGCCGCCGGCCGGCCACGCCGTAAGGATCCAGAACGCGCCGGCGGCCAGGATAAGCAGGCAGCAGCGCGCGCCGTTCAGCAGCGCATCCGCCGGGTGGGTGTGGAAGGAGAACTGCACGCGCGGCGGCGTTACCACGGGCTTGCCGGCGCGCCACTCCGCATAGCCGGCCAGGGCCACATGCAGGTGCTCCAGCGTCTCGCGCACACGGTGAATCGCCACGTTCATCAGCCCGGGTTTCTCCGCCCCGGCCGGGCCGCTGATGCTGGCTTTGGCCAGGCGCCGCACCCGGCCGGCGTGCTCCAGCAGGCGCGGCGGCGGCGAGTCGTCCGGCCCGGCCAGCCAGGCCTCGATACGCCGGCCGGCATCGAGAGCCTCGCCCATGGCGGCGACGAAATCGGGGTGCGCCCGTTGCTCGGGCGTCATCCAGCGCCAGGAGAAGCCGGTGCCGCCCACGGCGGTAAGCGCGTGCATCAGCGCGGCGCCGATGCCGACCAGGCCCTCGCGCTGCTCGCGCACCAGGTGCGTCTCGGCGGAGGCGAACACGATGTGGGAATCGAGCGCGATGATCTCCCCGGCCAGAGCGCGGCGGCGGGGTGCTACCTGCGGCGCAAAGTCCGCGCTGCTGTAGGTGCGCAGCACGTGGGTAAGATCGGTAAGCAGGCGGCGCAGGTGGTCGTTCATTTGCCGCGTGGCGCCGCCGGGCGTAAAGATTCCGGCCACCAGCGCCGTGGCCAGGATGCCCAGGGCAATGGCGCACACACGCGCCAGGGCAATGTCGAGCACGCGCAGGGGGTGATCGGGCAGCGCGCCCAGCACGACAACGGAGGCGGAAAAGCCGGCCAGCATGGCGCCGTACGCCACAAAATTGCGCAGCATGGTGGCCGCAAACATGCACCCACCGATCCACAGCGCCACCACCAGCAGACACAGCTCGGGTGTCTGCGCAAACACCGCCACAATAAACACCGCCATGGAGGCGCCCGCGCACGTGCCGATGAGCCGGTACACGCCCTTGGAGATGACCTGCCCGTGGTAGGGGCTGGCCAGAACAATGGCCGTCGTCGGCGCCCAGCCGGGGCTCTCCAGATTCATCGCAAACGCCCAAAAAAGGGAGAGCAGCACGGCGACGGTAGTGCGTAACGCAAAGCCCGCCGCACCCGGGCTGGGCGAGCGGATAGCGCCAAGTGCCTCGCTAAGCGTGAGTTGCATGCGTGTGTGCGGCGATGGGACCGGGCGGAATCAACGGCGCGCCTTGTCTCCCCCGGGCGAAGCGTCGGTTTCGCGAAAGCGCACTTCGTTCTCGGAGAGAATCCGCACCGCGTTGGCCTTGTGCTGGCTCTCCTCGTCGCGGCTGGAGAGAGTGTGCGGCTTGCTTGCGCCCTCCAGAATGCGCTTGGCGCGGCCCTGGCGAAACGTGTAGAGGCGGTCCATCTCCCCCCGCACCAGGGCGCCCAGCAGCAGGGAGGTAACGCCGCTGCGGTGCTCGTAGTCGACGCGATCGGTCAGCTCCACCGGCCCGCCCTCGGCGGCTTCGCGCAGCGTCAGCGTATGCACCCACACGCGGAACGGCGAGAACTCCGCCTGCATGATAATGCGGGCACGGAAGGCAACGTGAACGTTGCATCCGGTAGCTGACGGCCCTTCGGGGGCCGGCGCGGCGGAGGGGGATGCGGCAGCGGCGGGGGCCGGCGCGGGAGGGGAATCCGCGGCGATGCGCAGTGCCTGCGCCAGCGGGTGGGGCGGCAGCGGATCGCGGGAAGGTTCGCGCATCTCCTTGCACAACAACGTCCAGCGCTGAAACAGGCCCCACGTGCGCACATCCATCTCCGTGCGGGCGCCCGCCTCGGGCAGCGGCGGCATGCGCACATCCAGCACGCGAAACGGAAACGGCGCCAGGTGGCGAATGTTAGGCGTGTAGCGAAAGAAATCGAATACCTTACCCACCGCTGTGCGTATGATAACGGAGCGCTCGTAAGTTTCCACGGCCGCGCAGCATAGCACCAGCCCTTGCCGGGACGGAAGCGCAAGTTTGGAGGGGAAAAGGGATTGTTTACCACGGAGCACACGGAACACACAGACGGGAGATTATCGTCCCGGATCGGAAGCTTAAGCTTGCGCGGGAGCGGCGTTTGCGGCATGCAGGCGGTGTCATGAGCACAAGCACGCCTTCCGCTTCCACCTCTGCCTCCCCCGCCGCGGCCGCCGTCGCGCGCGAGCCGGCCGTTACCTTTGCGACGATTCCCGCCACGCCCGCCACCTGGTCGGTGCTGTTTGACTGGGACGGCGTCATCATCGAATCCGCCAAAGCGCACGAGGAGAGCTGGGACCTGCTGGGCGCGGAGCTTGGCCTGCCGCTGCCGGAGGGCCACTTCAAAGCCGGCTTTGGCATGCGCAATCAGTCGATCATCCCCGACCTGCTGAACTGGACGCACGACGTGCCGGAGATTGAGCGTATCTCGTTGCGCAAGGAGGAGTTGTATCGCGAGGTTATCCGCCGCGACGGCATGGAATCGCTGCCCGGCGTGCGCGAGTTTCTGCAGGCCCTGCGCGAGGCGGCCGTGCCGTGCATCATTGCCTCCTCCACACAGCGGCTGAACATCACCACCACGCTGGAGGTTCTGGGTTTGGGCGACTATTTTTGCGGCATCGTCAGCAGCGAAGACGTGAAGAAGGGCAAGCCGGACCCCGAGCCGTTCCTCACAGCGGCCGCCCGCCTGGGCTACAACCCGGCCCGCGCCGTGGTGTTTGAGGACAGCTTCATGGGCATCACGGCCGGCAAAGCAGGCGGCATGAAGGTCGTCGGCGTCGCCACCACCCACCCCCGCGCGGAGCTCGTGGACAAAGCCGACCTCGTGGTGGAGCGCCTGGACGACCACACTCCGGCCGGATACGCCAGGCTGCTGTTTGGGGAGGTGTAACCGGCTCGTGCAAGCGCGCGCCAGCCCTACAGCCGTATGCGCCCCAGGGGCTGGATGGTGATCTCCTCCGTCAGCTCCTGGTGGCTCAGCACGGGTAGTTCGTACAGGTCTTGCTCGATGAGTTTGCGCATGTAGCGGCGTACGTCCATGCTGATGAGCAGCGCGGGGCGCTGGGCCTGGGTGCCGCGCAGGGTGCCCACCTGTTTCTTCACGGCCTCCACCAGTTTGCGGGCGGTGTTGGGGTCCAGCGCCAGGTAGCTGCCGGCGCTGGTCTGGCGCACGGCTTTGCGGATGGTATCCTCCACGTCCTGCTCAAAGATGTAGACGGTGAGGATGTTCTGGCCGCCGCTGAATTTGTAGCTGATGTAGCGCCTCAGGCTGGACCGCACGTACTCGCACAGCAGCACGGGTTCCTTCTCCTTCTGGCCCCACTCAATAAGGCTTTGCAAAATGGTGCGCAGGTTGCGGATGGAGATTTCCTCCTGTACCAGGCGTTGCATCACCTCGGTAATCTTTTGCACGGGCAGCACGCGCTGCACCTCGCGCACCACCTCGGGGAACTGGCCTTCCATGTTCTCCAGCAGGTATTTGGTCTCCTGCAGGCCCACAAACTCGTTGCTGTATTTTTTGAGGATGAAGCTGAGGTGGAAGGTGAGGATCTGCGCGACTTCCAGGCTGGCAATATTGGCTTTGCGCAGCGTCTCCATGTGCTCCACCGGCACCCACAGCGAGGGCGTGTGCGGAAGAAACTGCTTCTCCTCCACAAACGGGATGCCCATGATGCTGAGCGTCTCCTTGGCCTCGCGCGCCAGCACGTGGCCGCCTTTGAGCATGCCCTGGGAGATCGGCACCTCGTTGAGGTGGATGCGGTAGACGCCGGCCGGCAGGCTGTCGTTAAAGCGCAGGTGAATGCCCGGGAACGGCACGCCCAGCTCGATGTACAGGGCGCGGCGGATCTTCATCAACTCCTCGTTCAGCACGTCGGCGTGGATGGAATCCTGAACGCTGGGGGAGACGTCGATCATCAGCGGCACGGTGATGGAGAACTCGTCGCCGCCTTGCGTTTTCTTCGGCGGCGTTTTTTGCGGCACCGTGGGGGTAAAGCCGGTCATCGCCTGCTTGGCTTCCGTCTTGGGCACCATCTGTGCCCTGTAGAGCGCGTAGCCCACCAGCAGCACAATGGCCGCCAGGGAAAATGTCTGCAGCTTGGGGAAGCCCGGGATAAGGCCGATGCCCAGCAGCAGCACGCCGGCAATCACCACCGCCTTGGGCTGGCCGAGGAACTGCCCGCCGATCTCCTGGCCCAGGTTTTGCGTTTCGTCCGAGCCGACGCGCGTGACGATAATGCCGGCCGTGATGGAGACCAGCAGAGCGGGAATCTGCGACACCAGACCGTCGCCGATGGTCAGAATGGTGTAGGTCTTGATCGCCTTGTCGATCGGCATGTCCTTCATCATGATGCCGATACACAGGCCGGCGATGAGGTTGATGGCCGTAATAATCAGGCCCGCGATCGCGTCGCCCTTCACAAACTTCATGGCGCCGTCCATGGCGCCGTAAAGCTGGCTTTCCTTCTCCAGGTCACCGCGGCGTTTCTTCGCCGTATCCATGTCAATCTGGCCGGCGCGCAGGTCGGCGTCGATGGCCATCTGCTTACCGGGCATGGCGTCCAGCGTAAAGCGCGCGCCCACCTCGGCCACACGCTCGGCGCCCTTGGTAATAACAAGGAACTGCACCAGCGTGATGATCAGGAAGACCACCGTGCCGACCACAAAGTTGCCGCCGATGGCGAAGTTGCCGAACGTGTAGATAATATCGCCCGCGTGCGCGTACAGCAGAATGAGGCGCGTCGTGGTAATGTTAAGCGCCAGACGCAGCAGCGTGGTAAACAGCAGCAGCGACGGGAAGGTACTGAACGCCAGCACGTTAGGGATATACAAGCTCTTGATGAGCAGGAAGCCCGAGATGCCCAGGTTAAACGCCAGCAACAAATCCAGCAGCCACGCCGGGATTGGCATGATCATCAGGCCGATGACCGCCACGACAAAAATAGCCAGCAGGATGTCCGTGTACCGCGTTACGGACAGCAGAAACTTATTGGCCCAGGCGTTGATGAGGTCGAGACTCATAGGTCATGGGGTAACTCAGAAGGGGCTGACGGCCCTCGCGGCACCGTTGGGCAGCTCCACCCTAGGCGCGGGCAGGCGCGGTTGCTGGCGGGAGAAATAAAGCGAAAGGGCGTCCTGCGCCTCCTCCTCGCGCCCCAGCGCCCACAGCGCCTTGCCGCGCAAAAAGTGGGAGATGTTGGCCACGGCCATGCTGCGGGCGGAGTCGTCCGGCATATCCATCTCCAGGCTCGCCTCGGCCTCGCCCAGCGCTTCCTCGTAAAAGCCCAGCCGGTAGTAGCAGTAGGAGAGCGCGCGCGCCACGCCGGGGTCGGCGGGAAAGAGCTCCCGCAACGCCACCAGAAGGATGCGCGCCTTCTCAAAGTGCTCATGCTCCAGAAAGAGATGGGCCAGGATAAGGAGATATTCTTTTTGGCTCTCTCTCATGGGGGAGGGAGGTGGAGGTGGGGAAAAGCCGGAAATTTTGCGCGCAACGTCAAAACGCACGCAACATCTTCAGGCTCAAAGAGATGTCGATACGCGACGCAGAGTGTACAGAGTCCGCCATCAAACGTCGAGCGAGAACGCGCGGCGCAGCAGATGTTTTTCCTCAACGAATCATCCACCCCGCTTTTGCGGGAAACTGCGGGGATTATTTAACCACGAAGCACACGAAATACACGAAATTTACGGAGGGGACGAAAGGGGGAGGTCGGAGGTATGGGGGTATTTAGTCAGCATTCCCCACTATCCCCACTTAGCGGCTTTGTCCCCCTTAGCGTGAAATATTCCCCCCTCCGAACCGAGGCAGAGCAGATGGGGATAGTTTCGCGCGAAGGGGGACGAAGCCGCTAAGTGGGGATAATAGGGAAAGCGGATGGGGAAAGTAGAATACCCCCCATACCCAACCTCCCCCTTTCGTCCCCTCCGTAAATTTCGTGTACTTCGTGTGCTTCGTGGTTAATAACTCCCCTCCCGTTCCCCTCTGCTTCCCTCCCGTTATCCCACCTAAAGAGACCGTTTCCACGTCCGCCGCTTGCGTAATTGCCACCATTGCACTACAATAGTTCCTCAATCATGTCCAATACCCTTGGTCAGTCCCCTGTGCTTAGCGCCGCGGATATCGAAAACTTCCTGGCGTACGGCTTCGTTCACCTCACCAACTGCTTCGACACCGCACCCGGCAGCGTCGCCCACCGCTGGGTGCAGGAGTCCTGGCTGCGCAACGGCATCGACCCCGATGACCGCGCGACGTGGCCCAACGACAAGATCCACATGCCCACGGTGGATCTGCACAAAGTCTCCGAGTTCGCCCCCAAAGCCTACGCCGCCATTTGCGAGCTGTGCGGCGAAGATAGCGTGGAGCCGGAGCAGAAATGGGGCAACGGCTTCATCGCCAACTACGGCTACGGCCGCGACAAGGAATGGATGGCGCCCGGCCCGGACGTGAAGGGCTGGCACGTGGACGGCGACTGGTTCCTGCACTTCCTCGACAGCCCCGAACAAGGCCTGCTCATCGTCGCGCTGTTCAGCGATATCCACCCCAGGGGCGGCGGCACGTTTATTGCGTGCGACTCCGTTCCGCTCATCGCGCGCTACCTGGCCGATCACCCCGAAGGCGTTGAGCCTAACGGGTTTCCCACGGAGGAGATCATCCGCCAGTGCAAGGATTTCCGCGAAACCACCGGCAAGGCGGGGGATGTCTTTCTGCTGCACCCCTTTACGCTGCACACCTCCAGCTACAATCACCGGCCCGAGGCGCGGCTGATGATCAACCCCTCCGGTATCCTCACCCAACCCATGCGGTACGATCGCCGCAACGACGGCACCGCCTACACCCCCATGGAGCAGGCCGTACTGCGCGCCCTGGGCAAGGAGCACTACCCCTTCGAGCCCACCATGCCCCGCCGCCGCATTGTGCCCGCCCGCGTGGCCAGACAACAAGCCCTGCGCGAGCAGGAGCTGAAGCGCGAGCAGGAACGCCTGGCCAAAGCCGGGACGTAGGGCTTGACCGCATCGCGAATTGGCCGGATTGTAGCCAGGCGGGCGGCGGATCTCCCTCGCCCGCTTCGGTTCCATCTATCCATTCCTACATTTGCGATGACCACACTGGATCAAGTCCTCTACACCGCCCACGCCTCGGCCACGGGCGGCCGCGACGGCAAAGCCGTCTCCGACGACGGCAGCCTTGATGTGAAGCTTACCGTACCCAAGGGCCTCGGCGGCCCCGGCGGTGCCGGCACCAACCCGGAGCAGCTTTTTGCCGCCGGCTACAGCGCCTGTTTTCTCGGCGCCGTCAAGTATGTGGCGGGCAAGGAAAAGGTAACGCTGCCCGCGGACGCCAAAATTGAAGGCAGCGTCGGCATCGGCCCCGTGCCCACCGGCTTCGCCATCCAGGCCGAACTCAAGATTCACCTCCCCGGCCTCGATCAGTCCGTTGCCGACGACCTGGTGCAAAAGGCCCACATCGTGTGCCCCTACAGCAACGCCACCCGCGGTAACATCAAGGTCGATCTCGTCGTTCTGGTGTAAGCAGAAGAAAGCTACCCTTTGCCCGCGCGCGCTACGATTACCTCGAAGAAGTTTTGTAAAGCCGTTCAGGCTCGGGTTTGCGCAATCCGATCCGATAACCTCGAAGAGGTTGTATAATATAGCCCAGGGTTCCCCAAACGAAGAGAGGGAACCCTGGGCTAGTGCATCGGCAATGATCTATTTTAGGATTAGACGTGCATGGACGGGGAATGTCCGAGAACCTCGAAGAGGTTCTATAACCTAGCCCAGGGTTCCCCGAGCGAAGCGAGAGAACCCTGGGTAAGCGGCAGTTTCA
Source organism: Verrucomicrobia bacterium LW23 (assembly GCA_003054695.1). Lineage (GTDB taxonomy): Bacteria > Verrucomicrobiota > Verrucomicrobiia > Methylacidiphilales > UBA1321 > LW23. Next base: position 105,336 of record QAZA01000039.1, on the reverse strand, counting down.
GATCAACCCCAATGCGGGTTGTATCCCTCGGCGTCGAAAAGGGATGCGACCCGCGTTGGGGTCGTTCGATTTCGCGCCTTCACCCAAGGCTAGGTTATACAACCTCGAAGAGGTTGTCAGAGCCTTGCGAACATCTCTTCTTGAACCGCCCTAATCCTAAAATAGATCCTTGCCGAAACACTAGGTTATAGAACCTCTTCGAGGTTCCTGGGAGCATTTGCCTCCTCACCCGCGCGCGCTTACTTCCTCTCCGGAGGCGGCAGCGCCGGGCCGGGGACGGTGTACTGGAAGCGCATGGGGTGAGAGTTGCGCAGGACAATCTCCTTCACCTGGTCCTCCATGTTCCGGCGAGCCTCCTGCAGGATGTTGCCTGAGGAGGCCCGCTTGTGGGCTTCCTCGCGCAGGTTGTTGACGGAGACCTCGCGCTCGGCTTTGGTCATGGAGTTCCACCAGCCGCTGGTGTCCTCCATAAACTCCACCTTGGTGCATTCCATGGAGAGGATTTTTGCCTCCGGAAGGGCAACCTGAATCTGCCCCGTCGTCTCGTCGATGGTGAACTGCGCCGTGCTATCGCGAAGGTCAAACCCGGCTTTTACCAGAAAAGTACCGCGCAATTTCAGCTGCTTGGTGCTGCCCATCCACGTGTTTGTCGTCTCAGACTCCACAAAAATCTGCCGTTCCACCGTAGCCAGTTCGGAGATAGCGCGCGTGCCTTCAATCAGCGTGGTGGTATTCACCCGCACGGTGGGCTCCACCTTAAAGCGCTCTGCGAAGTCGCCGGCCACACGCCTGGCAAAGTCGTACGCGTCACCCACCGCCTTGCCGGTTTGCACACGCACTGTCTCCACACCGGATTGCACGGCGCTGACGGGCGCCTGAAACAGGAGCACCCACACCGCCCACGTGCAGGCGACAATCACCATCGCGACAGCCGCTGCCAGGCTCAGAATGACCTTTGGCGCCGTGGGGCGCGTGGGGGCGCGCTCTGCGGAAGCCGAGCTTTCGCTCGGCGGCGGCAAGGCTGCGGGGGATGTCGGAGAGGAACTCATCGCACACGGTTGCTGACATGGAAAACGCGCATCGCCGGACAACATCGACCGGCGATCAGGCTACTGAATACTCGCCAAACTATACGTCACCTTGCCCCGTTTGTCAGCTTTTCCCCTCCCCCTTGGCGGCTTCTTTCCCCCTTGGCGTGATAAAATCTGCCCTCCGAAATGCGGATTACAGATTTTATCACGCCAAGGGGGAAAGAAGCCGCCAAGGGGGAGGAAAAATCGCCCTGATTGTGCCCCACAATTTGGATTGTCCTGCGCGATGTTTCACTCGGTTCATTAAAATTTTTCACCCCAAAAATCCCGCCCTGTTTTAGAGACAAACGCCGGCTTCCGGTCCGCCCCGGTCCGGATGAACCGCTTGATTCTTTTGCGTTCTGTTGCCATTATCAATCCGTTTGCGCTGAGTATCGCCCCCTTTCTTCGGCGCAACCCGCCATCAAGGCACCATCCCCGTTCGGCGCCCATGCCGTGCGGAGACGCTCTTTCCTGACCGGACCGGCATCGCTTCCCGCCTGCAAATCAAGGCCGGCGCGGCCTGGTCCCACGATTGAATCTGGACGCACGCCGCAGCGGCCGAGCCCTCGCCCGCCCGCGCGCCAACCTCCAGACATCAGTCCTCCGGATGGGGAAGTCCGTCGATAGCGCCGCGCTGGCTCCCCATTGCGGGCCTGGCATCTTGCCGGGCAGGGTTGCTCCGCTCCCTAATGAAAAAGTCCCCACTCTTTCGTGCGCTGGCCGTCTACGGGCAGATTCCCGGCTACTTTGCGTTGACGGCCCTTCTGTTTATTCTCACCAACCTGGGCGTGGCCCTGCACCTGTGGCTTATCGGCCGCGCCGTAAACGAGGTGCAGGCCGGCCACATGGTAACCGTGCGCCCCGGCGCCCAGGTGGGCGACCCCATGGGGCTCGATTTCACCAACGCGTGGTGGTGGCTGGCGCTGCTGGGCGGCCTGGCCCTGGCGCGCGCCGCCATGCAGTTTGGCGCGCAGCTTATGTCTGTGCACGTCGGCCAGTGGCTGCTCAGCCACATTCGCGAGCGCATTCTCGTGCAGATTCAGCGGCTGGATCTGGCCTACCACTCCCGCCACGGCGTGGGCGAGATGATTACGCGCAGCACGCGCGACGCCGACAAGGTGCGCGACGCGCTCACGCAGTTTTGGAGCGCATTCTTCGATACCGGCCTCATCATCGTCACCTGCGTCGGCCTGCTCTGCTGGTTCTCCCCCTGGCTGGGGCTGGTGCCGCTGGCGTTTGTGGCTGCCGGCGTGGCCATGCTGATGCCGCAGATGGATCGCCTGGTGGCACTGGATCAGGCCGTGGGTGGCGCCTACGACGCGGTGAACCAGGACCTGAGCGAGGGGGTGCACGGCGTGCGCGTGATCAAGGCGTTTGCGCTGGAGGAGGCGCGCGTGCAAGGCTTTGCCTCGCAGGTAGATGTGTTTATCCGCGAGAGCCGCAACGCCCTCCTGTTTGCCGCGCGCAATCTGCCCATCCCGCAGCTTACCATTACGTTGAGCCACGGCTGGGTGCTGGGCTACGGCGCGTATCTCATCAGCGTGGGGCAGCTGAGCTTCGGCGAACTCGTCGCCGCCCTGCTGGCGGCCAACAACATGGTGGTGCGCACGGAGCAAGTGGGCCAGATGATGCGCATTTTTGCGGATGCACGATCCTCCGCCGCCAGGCTTTGGGAGCTTTTTGACGCCGAGCCGGAAATCCTCCCCGGCACCGCCACGCTGCCCGCCGGCCCCCTGGCGCTGCGGCTGGACGGCGTGAGCGTGGCGGCGCCCGACGGCGGACGGCATGTGCTGCGCGATGTCTCCTTTACCGTGCGCCCGGGCGAGATCGTCGCGCTTGTCGGCGCCACCGGCACAGGCAAAAGCGTGCTGATGGGCCTGCTGCCGCGCCTCGTCGAAGCCGACGTCGGCGCCGTACTTATCGGCAGCCCCGCGCCAGGCGCCGGCAGAGGAGGGGCGATTTCCGGCGATCCCGCCGCGGCCGGGCTGACGTGGACCGACGTGCGCGAGCTGCGCACGGACGACCTGCGCCGCCGCGTGCATGTGCTTCCGCAAGAGAGCTTTCTGTACAGCGACACGCTGGCCGCCAACCTCCGCATCGCCGCGCCCGACGCCACGGACGACGACCTGCGCCACGCCCTTAACCTGGCCGCCGCGGATGAGCTGCTGAGCAGCCTGGCGCAGGGGCTGGAGACTCGCATTGGCGATCGCGGCACCACACTCTCCGGCGGCCAGCGCCAGCGCGTGTGCCTGGCCCGCGCCCTGCTGGCCCGCGCCACCATCCTGGGCCTGGACGACGCGACCAGCGCGCTGGACGCCGCGACGGAAAACATGGTGCTGCGCAATATCCGCAGCTTCCGCACCGTAGCCGGCGCGCCCGCCGCCAGCGGCGGGGCGCCTGCTTCCAGCTCCATCACCATGCTCATCGTCTCCAGCAAGCTCAGCACCATCCTTATGGCGGATCGCGTGCTCCTGCTGGCCGACGGCCGCATCGCCGCCCAGGGCACGCACGAGGAGCTGAGCGCCACCAGCGCCGCGTACCGCGAGTTGATGGGCATTGGCGAGGACGATGAGGACGACGAGGAGGCTGCGGCGGCGGACAAAGAAGCCGTCCCTTCCACCTCCTCCCCCGCCGCCGCGACACTTTCCCCCCGCACTTAACCCCAAACTACCCCCACTACACACGGCTATGGCAAAAGGACCCCAACGCGGCGACAAAGCGATGTCGCAGGCTGATCTGCAAGAGCGCTTTGAGCGTAAAGGCATGGACGGCAGCATGATGAGCAGGCTGCTGCCCATGATGGGGCCGGTGCGCGGGTACATCCTTGCGGTGCTCATTATCGACATCTTTATGGTGGCCTCCGCCTTTACCCGGCCCATCTTTATCGGCTATGTCATCGACCACGGCTTTACGCGCGCGGCGGACGCGCCGATGAGCATCGAAGGCCCCGGCGCCGAGGTGCGCGCGGGCACGGCCGGCGCTACGGTCGATCGCCCCGACAGCGGAGGCTGGGTGCTGAACCGCACCGTGGTGTTCTGGTGCTGCCTGGGGCTGTCCCTCACGTGGGTGATGCGCTTTGCGGTGGGCGCCGTGGCCGGCTACTGCTCGGGCATGGCCGCCGTTAAGTTGCTCAGCGCGTTGCGGATACGCGTGTTTGCGCACCTGCAGGCGCTCAGCCTCAGCTACTTTGACCGCACCAACTCGGGCCGCATCCTCTCCCGGGCGGATCGCGATGTGGATACGCTGGAGCCGCTGCTCATCCAGGGCCCGCCGCAACTGCTCAGCACCACGCTGCGGTGCGGCATGGCGCTCATCATGCTGGGGCTCACGGCGCCGATCCTGCTGCTCAGCGTCGCGTGGGCCATCCCGGTCATCATCGGGGCGGGCATGATCTTCAAACGCATCTCGTTCCGCAACTGGATCGTCGTGGCCGAGAACCGCAGCCGCTTTACCGCGCACCTGGTGGAAAGCGTTACAGGCGTGCGACTTTTGCAACAAACCGTGCGCGAGGAAGACAACCGCCGCAAGTACGCCGGCCTGCTGCGCGAGTTCAACAGCTCCGTCATGCACGGCACCTGGCGCGCCGCATGGATGGGCCCCTTCACCCTCATCGTCACCACGCTGACGATTACCGTGGCGCTGGTTGTCGGCGGCCGCGGCTGGGCGCTGGGGCAACTGACGCTGGGCCAGGTGGCGCAGAGCATCTTTTACGTCAACATGTTCCTGGGGCCGCTGAACGAAATGAACAACCTCTTTGAGCGCTACGCCACCGGCGCCGCGTGCGCGCACCGCATCTTTCAGCTGCTGGATACGCAGCCCGAGGTGACCGACCGCCCCGGCGCGCGCGACCTGCAGCACGTGCGCGGCGAGGTGGCCTTTCGCGACGTGCGGTTTACCTACGATGCCCGCAACGCCGAGCCCGTCATCCGCGGCCTCTCCCTGGAAGTACCTGCCGGCCAGGTGCTTGCGATTGTCGGCCCCACCGGCCACGGCAAAAGCACGCTGGTGCAGCTGCTGACGCGCTTTTACGACGTGCAGGGCGGCGCCGTAACGCTGGACGGCGTTGACGTGCGCGACATTCAGCAGCACAGCCTGCGCCGGCACGTGGGCGTTGTGCTGCAGGACAACGTGCTCTTCCACGGCACCATCCTCGACAACCTGCGCCTGGCGCGCCCCACAGCCACGCGCGAGGAGCTGATTGCCTGCGCACGCGAACTGGGAGCCGATGAAGTGCTGGAAGCGCTTCCCCTGCAATACGATACAAACGTAGGCCCGCTCGGCACGCACTTGAGTCTCGGCCAGCGCCAGCTCGTCTGCCTGGTGCGCGCCTACGTGGCCAACCCGGCCGTGCTGGTGCTGGACGAAGCGACCTCCGCCGTCGACGTGCACACCGAGCGCCGCATCCAGCGCGCCCTGCGCCGCCTGTGCGAAGGCCGCACCGCCATCATCATCGCCCACCGCCTCGCCACCATCCGCGACGCCGACCGCATCGCCGTCATCCGCCACGGCCGCGTGGTGGAGGACGGCAACCACAACACCCTCATCCACACCGGCGGCCACTACGCCCGCCTTTACGAGGCCTACCGCAAAAACGAAGACGCCGAAAACGGTGGCGAGCAAGCCGCGCTGGTGGCGGAGACCATCGACGTCCCGCCAACGCCCACCGCCACACCTGCGACGGCGACGGCGTAAGCGTAAGGCGCGTAAGGCGGTGTGGAGGCACTGGAATTTTGTATTTGACTGCTTTCGGACAAATCCATATTAATTACATAGAGTTAGTATGTTTTGCGCTCACGCCGAGCGCATCCCTGGACACAACCACACTTATCCTATGATTCCCACAAACACTTACTTCCGCGTGCGGGGGGCTTTTCTGCTGCTGATGGCAGCCTCGATACTGCTGCTGCAGGCGGCGCCGGCTCCGGATAAATCACCGCTTGTCACCACCGACTGGGTGGCGAACAATAGCAAGGACAAAGACATACGCCTGATTGAGGTGAGCGTGGACGCAGGCCTGTACGAAAAGGGCCATATCCCCGGCGCGCTCAACATCTCCTGGCATACCGACCTTGTCGACAATCCCAACCGTGACGTTGTGGGCAAGGAAGGCTTTGAGAAGCTGGCCTCCCGCCTGGGCATTACGCCCGACACTACGGTCATTCTCTACGGCGACAACAACAACTGGTTTGCCGCCTGGGGCGCGTGGGTCTTTAACCTGTACGGGCACACCAACGTCAAGCTTCTGGACGGCGGCCGGAAAAAGTGGGAGGCCGAAAAGCGTCCTCTGGAGACGACGACGCCAAGCGTAAAGCCAACGCAGTACACCGTAAAGGCCGTTAACGAGAAGTTGCGCGCCTTCTTGCCCGACGTGGTGAAGACGGCGAAGGCGAAAGCCGCGGATACGGCGCTGCTCGACATCCGCTCGCCGGATGAGTTCTCCGGCAAGATCATTGCTCCGGCGGGGATTCAGGAGCTTGCGGTGCGGGCCGGCCACGTGCCCGGTGCGGTAAATGTGCCGTGGGCCACCGCGGTAGCGGCGGACGGCACCTTTAAGCCTGTGGACGAGCTCCGCAAAATCTACGCGGATAAAGGCGTGGATGGCAGCAAACCGGTGATTGTCTACTGCCGCATCGGCGAGCGCTCCGCCCACACCTGGTTCGCGCTGTCGCAGCTGCTGGCGTACGAGGTGAAGCAGTACGATGGATCGTGGACCGAGTACGGAAACTCCGTCGGCGTGCCGATCAACAATCCCTCCGGCACCGTCTGGACGGGCAAGTAACGCGCAGCGCTCTCCTGCTTTAGCACAGTACGGACGTACAGGCGGACATGGCATGAACGATTCTTCCGGCGCCCCGAACGGGGGCGCTCTCACGGGCAGTGCCCCCCCTCCCCCTGCGTGGAGCGCGGGTGGCCTTGCCCTGGCGGGCATCCTGGCCGCGGCAACGGTTGCCGCGGCATGGCACCTGCATGGGCACGAAGCCTTTGGGCGGGAGAGCTCGATTGCCGTGCTTGCCGGCTTTATTCTCGGCCTGGCGCTGCAGCGGGGGCGCTACTGCTACTTTTGTATAATACGCGAGGCGATTGAGGAGCGGGATGTCCGCGCCCTGCTGGGGTTGATCGCCTCGCTGGCCGCCGGGACCGTTGGCGCTGCCGTTGTGTTTGATGCGTGGATTCCCGACGCCACCGCGGGTCATCTGCCGCCGGCCGGCAACATTGGGCCGGTGGGGTGGCCGCTGGCGCTGGGCGGGCTGCTGTTTGGGCTGGGCATGGCGTTTTCGGGGTCGTGCATCAGTGCGCATCTTTATCGGCTGGCGGAGGGCTCCCTGCTCTCCCCCTTGGCCCTGGCGGGCGCGGTGCCTGGCTTTATGGCGGGCTTTGCGTGCTGGAATTTTGTCTATCTTTACGGCTACCACGGGGCTCCTGTCATCTGGCTCCCGGCCATTGCGGGGTTTGCTCCCGCCCTCGCCTTGCAACTGGGCATACTGGCCCTGAGCGCCTGGTGGCTGTGGCACTACTGGCATCGCCCCGCGGGGGCGGGGGAGGAAGCCGGACCGGGCGGATCGTGGGCACACCGACTCTGGCGCGAGCGCTGGCCGGCGGGTTGGACGGCCCTGGTGGTGGCGCTTGTGACAACCGTTATGCTTTTGCGGGCGGAGCCGATTGGCGTGACGAGCGCACTGGGCACGCAGGTACGCGCGGCGGCATCCGTCCTGGGCCTGCTGCCGGAGCGCCTTGAGGGGCTCGACAGCTTCCGTGGCTGCGGCACTTCGCCACGCGATACGTGGCTCTCGGTCAACGCGCTGTTTGTGCTGGCGCTGGTGGCCGGCGCGGCAACGGCCAGTGCGGCGGGCGGGCATTTTCGACCGCAGGTACCGCCGGCCGCTCACATCGTCTCGGCCCTGGCCGGCGGCGTTTTGCTTGGCTTTGGGGCAATGATCGCCCTGGGATGCACGGTGGGGCGACTGAGCGGCGGAGTGACTGCGCTCTCCCTCTGCGGCTGGATATTTGCGGCAACAATGGTGGCGGGAATCGCCACAGGTCTGCGGCTGCGACGCGTGTGGTGGAGGGGATGAGCAGGCAGGTGGCCGCCGCTACGGCAACGCGTTCTGCACTTCCGCCAGCCAGGCCCATGTGGCCTCGTGGGTGCGTGTTTGTGGCAGAGGTGGTAGCGGGATTTCCGGCGCGGCGGGGACGGGTTTGCCGCGCAGTTCCGCCGCGAGTTTCTGGAAGGCGCGGCCGGCGGGTTTGAGGCGGTTATCGGTGGTGATGAGGCCGAGATCGTACTCCAGCGGGTCGAACTGGTAGTGGGGCAGGATGTCGTGGCTGCACCACCACGTTATCCATGCAATCCCGCCGGCTACCGCGGCGCGGGCGGCGGACTCCAGGAAGACGGGGATTTCATCGGCGTCCATCCATTTGGTGCTGGCGCCGAACTCCTGCAGCCACACGGGTTTGCGCGAATCGCCCGCGTGGGCGCGCGCCAGCGCGGCCATGGCGGGGGCCAGATGGGTGCAGGCACGGTCGCGCGGTCCGCCGCGCTGCCGGGCGCCGGTAAACTCGATCCAGCAATGCAGCGGGATGATGCGGTGCTGGGTGGCGAGCGCACCGGGCGAGAACGTGCCGGTCCTGCCTTCAAAAAACCACGGGCAGTGATCCACCCCGTTGACGTGCACGCCCTGAGGGCTGAGGCGCCCGGCCAGGGCCAGGGTGCGCTCCATAAACGCGTCGCCCTGGGCCGTGGTGGCCGCGCGCCAGCAACAGTTCATCTCGTTGCCCAGGTCAAACCCCAGGAAGTTGGCGTGCGCGTTGAGGACGCCGGCGCAGGCGGAGAAATAGAGCTCCACGGGCTCCGCCATCTCCGGTGCCGTGTAAAACGTGTCGGGGCGATCGAACGTGGGGCGGAAGGCCCAGCCGCTGAGCCAGCCGGTCAGCATGGCCACGCATACATCCAGGCGGCGGGTTGCGGCCAGGCGCATCAGGACGTCCAGGCGTTCCAGATGCGCCGGGCTTACCCAGGTGCGGTTGGGCTGAAACCAGGGCCACACCAGCATGATGCGGATGTGGTCGGCTCCCAGCTCGGCAATCGCGTCGAAGTCGGCCGCGATTTCGGAGGGATCAAAGTCATTCCAGCAATACCACCACTTCTGGCTCGGCACGTAGTTGACGCCGAACCGGATGCGTTGAAGGTCGGGTGTAACCATGCGCGATTGTTGCACATGGTCCTTCATCTGCAAGCTGCAAGCGGGCGCGATCGTCGGCATCGCTTGCAACGCCTGCGCAAACCACTACACCGCAGCGGCTTGCGCTTTGCTGAAGCGCTCGAGCGCTTTGTCGATGCGGCGCAGGACGCGGTCGCGGCCCATGACTTCCAGCATATGGTAGAGGCTGGGGCCGACGCTGCGGCCGGAGACGGCCAGGCGCACGGGGTGGACAAAGGCGCCGCTTTTTAGCCCCAGCGCGGCGGCCAGGGACTTGACGCGGAGCTCCAGGTTGACGACGTCGAAGGGGGCTTCGGTCAGGTCGTCGCGCAGTTGTTTGAGGAGCTTAAGGCCTTCGGGCGTAAAGACTTTCGCCACGGCTTTTTCCTCGTAGGAGAACTCGTCGGTAAAGAAGAAGCTCATCCACTCGGGCAGCTCGCCGGCCAGTTTGATTTTCTCCTTGACGATGGCCAGGGCGGCGCGGAAGTAGTTGCGATCCTCGCCGTTGACGTCGAAGTCGGCGGGCAGAACCTTGGCCTCCTTCAGGATTTTCTCGGCCAGAGGCACGGTGTCTTCCAGCGACATCTCGCTAAAGTACATGCCGTTGATCCAGAAGAGCTTATCCATGTCGAACCGGGCATTGGCGCGGTTGACCTGCGGGAGGTCGAATTTCTCGATAACCTCCTGCATGGTAATGATTTCGCGGTTATCCTTGGGGGACCAGCCGAGCAGGCACAGGTAGTTCATCACGGCCTCGGGCAGGTAGCCGCGCGCCGGGTACTCGGCCACTGCGGCGCCCTCGTTGCGCTTGGACATTTTGCTGCCGTCGCGGTTGAGGATGAGGGGAATGTGCGCGTATTTGGGCGGCTCGGCGCCGAGGGCGCGGAACAGGGCGATGTGCTTGCTGGTGTTGGAGAGGTGGTCCTCGCCGCGGATGACGTGGGTGATGCCCATCTCGAGGTCGTCCACCACGTTGGTAAGGTGGAAGACGGGGGAGCCGTCCTTGCGCGCGATGACGAGATCGGCCTCCTGCGTGCGGTCAAACTGCACGTCGCCGCAGATAACGTCCGGGACGGTGATGATCTCCTTGGGCGTGCGGAATTTGATGGCGCCTTCGAACTCATACGCTTTGCCGGAGCTGAGGAGCTTCTGCACGTAGCTGTCGTAAATGGCGCGGCGCTGGCTCTGGAAGTACGGGCCTTTGTCGCCGCGGGTGGTACCGTCGGCCATCGGGCCTTCATCCCAGTCGATACCCAGCCACTGCAGTCCGGCAAAGATGGCCGCGACGGCCTGGGGCGTGTTGCGCGCAGCATCGGTATCCTCAATACGCAGGATAAACGTGCCGCCGGTGTGGCGCGCGTAAAGCCAGTTAAACAGGGCCGTGCGGGCGCTGCCAATATGCAGCATACCGGTGGGCGAGGGAGCAAAGCGGACGCGGACGTTTGACATAGGAAGGGAGCATTCTACACGACGCCGGACCAAAGGGGAAGCGGAAAGCGTCCTCTGTGGCCGCGGGCCATTGAAAGCGGGACAGAGGGGGAGTATTTGACCACGAAGCACACGAAGCACACCAAATTTACGGAGGCGACGAAAAGGGGGAGGATCGGACAGGTTTATTCCGCTACCCCATTATCCCCACTTAGCGGCTTTGTCCCCCTTCGTGCGAAATTTCCCCCCCCTCCGTGATGAGCAGACGGGGATGTTTTCGCACGAAGGGGGACAAAGCCGCTAAGTGGGGATAGAGCAGAAAGTCCAATCCATTCATTTACCCTGCCCAATCCTCCCTTTCGTCCCCTCCGTACATTTCGTGTACTTCGTGTGCTTCGTGGTTAAATACTCCCCTCCCTTCAGTCCTACTTGTGGGGGAAATCAATGATCCCGTTGGTCGCCGCGATTTTGATGCGGCCGTTGGGCAGGACGGCGACTTCCGCCTTGCCGCCGGCCTGCTCCACCAGTACGACGCCGGCGGCGACGTCCCAGAGGCCGACGCTTTGCTCGATGTAGGCGTCGAGGCGGCCGCAGGCGACGTAGGCCAGGTCCAGCGCGGCGCTGCCCATGGCGCGCAGCTTTTTGGCTTTGCGGCCGTAGTGGCCGTAGAGGGAGAGGCAGTGCTCGATGCTGTCGTCGGACTTGGCAAAGCCCACAGCCATAATGGCTTCCGACACCGTTTTGCGCGGGCTGACCTTTTGCGGGCGGCCGTTGAGGAGCGTGGGGCCGCCGGCCTCGGCGGTAAACAACTCACGGCGCATGGGATCGTAGATTACGCCGAGCAACGAGCGGCCGCTTTCCCTCTCCCGCGCGGCAATGGATACGCAGAAGTGGGGGATGCCCATGACGTAGTTGACGGTGCCGTCGATCGGGTCGACGATCCACTCCACGGCGCCGTGCGGGTTGCCGGCGTTGCCTTCCTCGCCAATCAGCGCGTGGTCGGGGTAGCGCTCCAGGATCATGCCGCTGATGAGCGCCTGGGCGTCCACGTCGGCCTGGATTTTGATGTCGTGCGCGCTGTTCTCGTTAATCACCTGGTCGAGCCCGAAGTTGTGGCGAATCACTTCGCCGGCGGCCTGCGCGGCGGCAATGGCAGTGTAAATCATGGGTAAAAGTGTGGGGGGAGAAGGCCGCCCACTGTGCCACGCGCCCGCCCTTTTGGCCAGCGCGGAGTCTTGCGCGGCGCGGGGGATTGGGGGTAGAGTGAAAGGGCGGTGCATATTTGGACCAGAGGTCATTCCCAATGGCCTCTCGGCAACTCCTCATGACGACCAACCCCCAAACTTCGGGCCCAGCACCCGCGGCAGACCCGGCGCCGCGTAGGGCGGCAGTCGCGTCGTCCGCAGAGATTCAGTCGGCGCCACAGGGTGCGCCGGGTGCGCAGCCGCCTCCACCATCGGACAAGACCGAGGGGAGTGTGCTGAGGGCGATTCTCAAGTCTGTAGGGACGGTGCGCCTTTTTGCGCAGCGTTGGCTGCCTTACAACTGGGTCAGCCCGGTGGTTGCCCTGTTCATCGTCCTTTTCCTGGCCCGTACGCCGCTCTTTATCGGCTTTGAGGCGCAGACACTGGATGCGCGCTATCAGTTCCGCGCGCCGCAGGATCCGGAGTTTGACTCGCGCCTGGTGCTGGGCGCGCTGGATGAGAAGCTCGTCAACAAGCTGAAAAGCTGGCCGATCCCTCGCGAGTTCTACTCGCAGATGATCTATGCGATAAACAAGGTGGGTGTCCCCAACGTCATTGCGCTGGATATTATCCTTAACCTGCACAGCGGCAACATTATAGGCGACTCCAAGCTGGTGGACGACGCCGGGATGACACCGAACTTTATCACCGGCGCGGCCAGCGACGTTGTCAGCAAGGTGCCGGATGCGGACTCGTACTTTTTTGGCTCGACCCACCCGTTGACCCGCATTACCGGGGATACTTCCGTTGTCCTGGGGACGCCTTCCGCCATCCTGCCGTTTAAGGAGCTTCGCAACGCCAGCACCTTTGGCTTTGTTAACGCGCCGCCCGGCTATGCAGATCCCGCCCGCCGCCTGTTGCCCATGATTGTGCGGATAGGCAAGAACGAAAAGGGCGAGGAGTTTTTCTTCCCCAGCCTGGTGCTGCGCATCCTGGCCGCGTACTGGAATGCGGATGAGGACCGGATAGAGGTGGAGCTGGGCAAAGAGATCCGCATTACCGAAGGCCCGGACTCGATCGAAACCCCCGGGCGGGTACACCGCATCCCCATCAACCACAAAGGCGAGTTTTACATTAACTATCGGAACATTCGCAACACGTTGGATCAACCTGTGGTGATGTCCATGGGCCAGATTCTGGCGACGGCAGAGCTTATTGACGACAAGATTATCCGCAGCGAGTTTGAACTGGCGAATGTCAACGTGAAGCCACGCCCGCTGAAGGACAAGATCATCCTTATCGGCCTGACGGCGGTGGCGACGAGCGATCTGGGCGTAACGCCGTTTGGCAACCAGGAGCCGCTGGCTTTCATTCACCTCAACGCGCTTAACAGCATTCTGCGGCAGGACTACGTCACGTTTATCCCGCTCTGGCTGCAGGTCGCCACGTTTTTGTTGCTCTCCACGGCGGTGCTCTTTGTGCTGGATCGCTGCGCGTTGCGCACGGCGGTGCTTATCCCGTTCCTCATCATCGGCTTTTACATTGCGACAAGCATCCTTGTCTTTGGCACACACTCCATCATCCTTCCCATTGTCTGGCCCGTACTGGGCTTTGGCTCCGTATGCGTGGGCTCCGCCTACCTGCGCTGGCAGGCGGAGCAGGCGCAGCGCAAGCGTATCGAGAATGTGTTTGCCAAGTACGTCAGCCCGGGCGTGATGAAAGAGGTGATGTCGGCGCCGGAGAAGGTGAACCTGGGCGGAGCCAGCAAGGCGGTCAGCATTATGTTCTCGGACATCCGCGGGTTTACGACGATATCCGAGGCGATGGGCGATGCGGAGCTGGTGCGGCAGCTCAACGAGTACTTTGACAAGATGGTGGGCTGCGTGCTGCGATCCAAAGGCACACTGCACAAGTATATTGGCGATGCCATTATGGCCGTGTGGGGCGACGTGGTGGAGATGACTCCCGAGGAAGGCGCCCGCAACGCCGTGCGCTGCGCGCTGGATATGCGGCGCGAGCTGGTCAAGCTCAACGACTTCTGGATCGCCGACAAGCGGCTGCCGCAGGCCATCGGCATCGGCATCAACCACGGCACCGTGCGCGTGGGCAACATCGGGGCGCCCTCGCGCATGGAGTTTACGGTGATCGGCGACGCGGTAAACTTCGCCTCGCGCCTGGAGGGCGTGACGAAGGAGTTCCGCACCGACCTGCTGATCGGCGAGAGCGTGCGAGCGCTTATCGGCGACGGCTTCCTGCTGCGCACCGCCGGTAAAATCCTGGTCAAAGGCAAGACGGAGGCCATCACCGTGTACGAGGTGCTGTGCGAGGCCGACGCCCCCGAGCACGCCCGCCTGGCCCCCTGGGTGCTCCTCTACGAGGAAGCTTTCGCTGCCTTCCAGCAGCGCAACTTTGCCAAAGCCCTGGCCGGCTTCGAGGAATGCATCCAGGAGCCCGGCCGGGAAAAGGATTTCTGCTGCACCCAGTACATCCAAGCCTGCCGCGACTACCTCGCCGAACCGCCCGACGAGAGCTGGACCGGCGTGTATGTGATGAAAACGAAGTGAGACCAATTCGCAAATAACTGTGCGAATTGGTCTGAGGGGCGATGCTGGGAACAGGGATGGGCGTCAAACCACGCGCCCAGAGCAACGCCCACCCAGCGCTCACCCGCATCACTCTCCCTACCGCATCAGCCCGTCCAGCCGCCCGGCAAAGCTTTCCCACTTTGCGGCGCTTTGGGTCATGTGCGCTTTGCGTTCGGCATTCGTTTCGGCGTCGGCGATGACTTTGGCCAGGGAGGTGGCATAGGTGACGGCTTCCACCTCGGTCGCGATCAGGCGCGCGCGGAACTTGCCGCCGCTGGAGCCCAGCAGCTGGTTGGTCTTGACGCCCTCAATGTTTTGGCGCGCAGCCACTTCCGCCGGGGGCAACCCGGTGCGGTCCAGGCGAATGCCGGCCACTTCGTAACTCTTCAGCACCTCCAGCTCGCCCTTGGCAAAGGCGGAGATATCCCTGGTGACGCCACGGATATCGGGCGCGCCGGATTTAGTGATAAAGACCTGGTCGATCCGCTTCTGGTCCTTCACCACGTCAAAGTACAAAGCGTAGGCACTCGCAAGGTCCGACCCGGCAATCGCAACGGTTCCGTTGCCCGACGCAGATGTGGAACCCGTTGATGCGCAACCGGTAAGACTAAGCGCCAGGACCGGAACGAGCGCAGCTGCAACAACCATGCGCGAGAATTTCATACGTTGCCCGTTAAGGAGAATCGATAGTAGTATTGTTAGGGGGGAAACGGCCTTGGTCTGTGCCTGGGCAAACCACCCGCGAGGCTTGCCCTCTATTCGCCGTGGATCGAGTTTCTACAGCAATAGCGTAACTTTGTTGAGCTGTGACTTGCAAGCCGTACGTAAAGAAAAATGAAGGCTGCCACCCTGGAGCCGCAAACCCTGTGCAAGGGCAGGCACGCACACCTGGTCGCTCCGCATTTTGCGCGGCGATTGCGAGGTGGATGGCCCATGGGATGTACAAGCATTAGCAGGCTTATGTTATTACATTGCCACGCCAAATGAGTACGCAATGTAAAGGAAGGGCGTCAAAACGTTGTCGAGCGGCACAAGAGCAGGGCCGGGCAGCGGCGAGAGCATTCAATATCGTTATGCAGGCAATATGGATTTTGCAGCGCAATGCGTTGCGGACGGGCAAATCTGTTGACAAGTGAATAACGAGATAACAGCATATGCCCCGGTCCGGGGTTCCTCACGCCCCGCCCGCCCGCACGTCGCCGCCGCCGGCCGGCCCGGCGGAAATATCGGGGCCGTTTTGCACAACCTGAAGGAGCTGCGGCCTTTCCACAGCTAAACCCTGAACGAAAGACCTCACCATGGCGAAAGAGAGCACCCCCAACACGACAAGCAAGACGCGCGCTAAATCCAAAGCGTCCGCGCCAGCCCCGGCACCTGCCGAAACCTCATCGCCAGCCCCCGCCCCCGCCGCCACAAGCACCGGCGCCAGCGCGAAGGCCAAACCCACCGCCGCCAGGGCAAAGCCCGCGTCAGCCGCCGCCGCTCCCTCCCCAGCCCCTGCCCCCGCCAAGAGCAAGGAGCCCGCCAAAAAGGCCGCGCCCGCCGCCGCTGCAAAGCCTGCGGGCGCCCCGTCCAAAGCAGCCGCAACCTCCTCCAGCACAAAAACTTCTGCCAAAGCGGCATCCAAATCGACATCAAAGGCGCCCAAGCCGGCCAGACAGCCGGCCATCCCGCCGCCGCCCGCGGACGACATTGCCCTGGAAGTGGAAGCCGTCGGCCAAAGCCGCCTCGACATCCTGGAGGAGACCGCGGCCGCCACCCCCCCGACGACGGCCGTGCTGGACCCCGTGCACGAGCCAATCCCCCCCGTGGAGGAGGTCGTCTCCGGAGACGAAGAGCTCCTCCCCTCCCCGCTGGAGGGCGAGTCCTTCGACATTGAGGAGGAGCGCACCGCCCAGGAGCCCCCGACGCCGCCCGGCCCCACCGTAGAGGTGCCCGAGGCAACAGCCGCCACTCTGGAGGCGCAGGGCTCCGCCGAGCAGGTGGCCCCGGAGCTGGAGACGCCCGCGATCCCGCCCGGCGCCGTCCCCACCACCCCCGCAGCCCGCCGCATTTTGCTGGTAACGGCCGAGTGCGCGCCTTACGCCAAAACCGGCGGCCTGGCCGACGCCGTTGCCGGCCTTGCCAAAACGCTTAAACGCCGCGGCCACGATGTGCGTATCATCCTGCCGCTGTACGCTTTGGTGGATCGATGGCGCTACAACATCCAGCCCGCCCATACCGCCTGCGTGCACATGGGCGGGAACGAGGAAAACTGGGTGGGCATTCACGAGACGCTGCTGGATGATCTTGTGCCCGTGTGGTTTGTGGATCACCACCGCTTTTTCGGCCGGCCCGGCCTGTACAACGACGCCTTTGCGGACTACTCCGACAACGCCTACCGCTTCGGCCTTCTCTGCAAGGCCGCCATGCAAATCTGTAAGGACGTCTCGTGGATCCCCGACGTCATGCACCTGCACGACTGGCACGCCGCCCCTGCCGCCGCGCTGCTTAAAACGTGGGATGCCGTCCTATCGCCGCTCTCCGGCACCGCGTCCGTCCTTACCATCCACAACATCGGCCACCAGGGCAAGTACCACCCCGGCGTACTCCGCTACTATGGCATTGGGATGGAACACTTTACGTCCGACAAGTTTGAGGATAACGGCGGGCTCAATCTCCTCAAAGCCGGCATCCACTACGCGGACGCCATCACCACCGTCTCCCCCACACACGCCCGCGAGCTGATGGAACCCATTGGCGGCCAGGGCCTTGCGGAATACATCCGCCGCCGCAGCCACGATTTCGTCGGCATCCTTAACGGCACCGACCTGGAACACTGGAGCCCCGAAACCGACAAGCTCATCCCCGCCCGCTTCTCCGCCGACGACATGTCCGGCAAAGCCGTGTGCAAGGAGGAACTTCAGCGCCGCTTTGGCCTGGAGGTGACACCGCACATGCCCGTCTACGGCATCGTATCCCGCTTTGCGGAGCAAAAGGGCTTTGACCTGCTGCGTGCCGCGCTCCCGCGCGCGCTCAGCGACATGAAATTCCAGCTCGCCGTCCTCGGCTCGGGCGATCCCAACACCGAATCGTTCTTCCGCTGGCTCAGCAGCGCCTTCCCCGGCCGCGCGGGCGACTACATCGGCTACAACAACGACATAGCGCACCTTATCGAGGCCGGC
Source organism: Verrucomicrobia bacterium LW23 (assembly GCA_003054695.1). Taxonomy (GTDB): domain Bacteria; phylum Verrucomicrobiota; class Verrucomicrobiia; order Methylacidiphilales; family UBA1321; genus LW23. The sequence continues at coordinate 87,704 of QAZA01000039.1, read as the reverse complement.
AGCGACTTCTTCCTCATGCCCTCGCTGTACGAGCCCTGCGGCCTCAACCAGATTTACTCCCTCGCCTACGGCACCCTGCCCATCGTGCGCGCCACCGGCGGCCTGGAGGACACCGTGGAGAACTACCGGGAGTGGGACGGCGGCGGCACCGGCTTCAAGTTCTTCCTCCCCACACCCAACGCGCTGTACGACACCATCGGCTGGGCCGGCAGCACCTGGTGGGATCGCCCCCACCACATCGCCAGCCTGCGCCGCAACGCCATGTCCAAACGCTTTACCTGGGACACCAGCGCCGGCCAGTACGAGGACATCTTTGAGCGCGCCATCGCCAACCGTAGGCGATAGCGCGTTGCAGGCGCACTTTAAGCGGATTTGGACGCAGGCGAGCCCGAAATCCCCGGGGCGCCTGCCCGCGCATTCCGCCGGCCCGGCCCAGATTCCCCTCGCCAACCGTCCCCATATGCGCTAGGCTTTGCTGCGAGGCAACTCCACAACCCGCAACGCAAGGCCGCCCCATGCCCTCCCTTCTCCAGAACGAACCGACGCCGCGTTCCCGTCGCGCGGAGCTTACCGCGGCGGGCGGCATTACTACCACCAGCGGTCGGCGCAGGGCAAAGGGCGCGCTTGCCGGCAAATCCCGCGCTCTGCCGTTGCCGCAGTGGCCCGTCTACATCGCCGCCGCCCGCAGCGTGATGATGCGCCTGGTCGCGATCCGATGGATCGCCACGCTGGAGGCCACCGCGCCCGCCATCATCGGCGGCGCCCTGGGCGCACTGCTCCTGTGGCGCACCGCCCTGCGCGGCTACGCGCCATCGGCAGAAATAATTGCCGCCGTGATGTTTACGCTCGGCTGGATCCTCGGCACCGGCCTCTTTTGCTGGCTGCGCCGCCCCGACTACGTCCAATCCCTGGCCACGTGGGACAACCGCGCCAACCTCAAGGAGACTCTCGTCTCCGCCTACGATTTTGCCGCGCGCGGCGAGCACTCCGCCGCCATCGCCCTGCACCTTACCCGCGCCGACAACACCCTGTACGACGCCCTGCCTAAACTCTCCGGCGTCTTCCCCATGCCCCTGCCGGTGCGCTCCGTGCTGGCCGTGCTCATCCTCACCGTCCTGGCCGCCACCGGCCTCGGCCGCATCCCCACCCCTCCCGGCCTGGAGAGCCTGAGCGCCGAAGAACGCGCCCGCGCCGCCCGCCTGGCCGAGGAAGCCAAAAAGCGCGCCGACGACATGAAAGCGCCCCCCTTCCTCACCCCGGAGGAGATGAAAAAGTTTGAGGAAATGAAAAAAGTGCTCGGCGACGCCGCCGAAGCCATGAAAGGCACGCAAACCCCTCGCGAAGTCCTCGAAGCCCTCGAACGCCGCGCCCGCCAGGCCGACGAACTGGCCAAAAGCCTGGGTAAAGGCGATGACTCCAAACTGAGCAACAAAATGCTCGACGAGATGGATCGCCACGCGGATACCGCCCCCCTCTCCGCCCAGCTGCGCGCCCAGGACCTGAATAAAGCCGCCGAAGAGAGCGAAAAGCTGGCCGACAAACTCAAAGACGACGCCCTGAAGCTGGAAGAACGCAAACGCATCGAAAACGCCCTGAACGAAGCGCTGAAAGCCGCCGAAGCCGAGGACAAACAGAAAGCCCCCGGCGAGGCCGTCGAAAAGGCGTCCGGCGACCTTCACGAAAACAAGCCAAAGGATGCCGGCGAACGCTTCAGCGATCTGGCCAAAAAGCTCCAACGCCAGGAGGAACGCAAGCAGGCCGAGCAGCAACTGCAGGACCTCGCCCGCGACCTGCGCAGCGCCGGCCAGGAGATCTTTGGCGGCGAAGCCGGCGACCTCAAATCCCTGCCCAACTCCAGCGAGACTGATCCCTCTGACTCTCAGCAAGGCAACGACAAGCAGCAGCAGCAAAACAGCGGCGATGAGTCCAACAGCAACGCCCCTCGCGCCCTCAGCCAGCGCCCCCTCCGCCTGGACGACCCGGGCGATCAGAACCCGAGCAACAGCGGCAAGCGCCCCCAACCGCGCAATGGCGATCAGGATCAGCAGGATCAGAACGACCAGAACTCCAACCCCATCCCCGGCGCCGGCATGATGCGCGAGAAAGATCCCAACGAGGGCGAGGACGACGGCGACAAGCAGAAAGGCATGGCCATCGCCCCGCCCGTGCCCGGCAGCGAGGGCGGCGACCCCGCTTTTATGATGCCCGGCGGCAACGGCGGCGCCCCCATCCCCGGTATGGAAGGCGGCATGCCCGGCGGCTCGTCGTCCATCCCCGGCGGCAGCCGTCCCGGCACCGGCAGCGCCGGCTACGGCACCGATACCACCAAGGCCACCGAGGCCAGCGGCACCGTCACTGTCAACGCCGCCCACAACGATCAGGGCGCCAGCTACAGCCGCAGCATTCAGGGCGCCGGCGGCAACAACCACACCGCCCGCAACAAGACCGAAGCCGCGCGCCAGGAGCTGCAAAAAGAGGAAGAAGCGCTCACCGACGAGCCCCTCCCCGCCGCCCGCCGCGACCAGGTGCTGCGCTACTTCAAATCGCTTCGCGAGAACTTGGCGAAGTAATGGGCCCAGGGCAGCGCGGTTCGGCATGCCTCCGCTGAAAGAAGCCGCGCCGCCCCCGCGAATACTTCCCCATGCGCAACATCGCCTCATCCGCCCACGAGCTCATCCTCGCGCTAGCCCTCGCGATCCTCGCTCTCGCACCCGCCGCCCCGGCGTGCGGACAGGACGCCTTGCCGCCCGCGGACGTGCTGCGCGAGGCCAAAGGCACGCTTCAGGCGCCGGCCGCCGCCCTACTGCAGGCCGTGGAAAAGAACGAGGGCTCCGCCAAAATTCAGGACGCCGCCCGCTCGCTCATCAAAGCCGGCGGCCTCGATCTCGTCCTCGGCCTCCTCAGTAACCGCTTTGACTTCAGCGAGTTAGACATCGCGTGCGTCGTTGGCGAGCTCAAAAGCAAAAAGGCCGCCCAGGCCCTCCTTAAACGCTATATCAATAGCGACGATACACCTATATGGCGCGGCGAAGATGAACTCTACTTCCGTAGCCAGGCCCGCATCGTTATAGAAGAAGCTTTAACAAAGATGACCGGCGTGGAAGCACAACCACAATGGACGTTTGAGCAAAGGATAACTGCATACGCCCTCGCCATCAAAAAGATGAAGTCCCGAACGTAAATCGACTGCTCCCGCCCCGTCCGCGGCAGCACACCGGCATTCTGCCTCACGGCGCGCTTGCTCCACCGCCGCCCCGCGTCTATACTGAAAGGCGTGCCTGTCTCCACCGCCATCCGCAACATGCCCGCGCAAAGCCCGGCCCCGCCGCCGCGCCGCGTGGATTACATGCGGCTTAGCATTACAGACCGTTGCAACGAGAGGTGTTTATATTGCATGCCGGAGAGTTTCTCCGACTGGATGCCGCGTGGCGACATTCTCAGCTTCGATGAGATCCTTGCCGTCGTCCGGGCAGCCACATCGTTGGGCTTCAAGCACTTCCGCATAACCGGCGGGGAACCACTGCTGCGCCCCGGCGTTCCCGCGTTTGTTCGCAGCCTTTACGCCATTCCCGGCGTCGACACGGTTCAGATCACCACCAACGGCACCCGCCTTGTCCAGCTGGCGCAACCCCTTGCGGATGCAGGGCTTACGCGTATTAACATAAGCCTGGATGCGCTCGATCCCGACATCTACCGACACATTACCCGGGGCGAGCTGGCGCCCGTGCTCGCGGGTATTCGCGCCGCCCGCGCCGCCGGCATTCGCTCCATTAAGCTCAACACGGTGCTGATGCGCGGCAAGAATGATTCGCAAATCCTTCCCCTTGTACGCTTTGCGGCGGAGCACGACCTCGTTCTGCGCTTTATCGAGCTTATGCCGGTGAGCCTTACCGAGATGCTCGATGACTCCAATTTTCTCCCCGTCGCCGAAGTGAAGCGTGCTCTGGAGCAACTGGAACCCCTTGTGCCTGTGGAGGATAGGCTTGGCCAAGGCCCGGCGAAGTACTTTCGCCTCCCCAATCTGGGCGTCACCCTCGGCTTCATCGGCGCGCTTACGGATCTCCACTTTTGCGATAACTGCAATAAAGTGCGCCTTACCGCCGACGGCAAAATCCGCCCCTGCCTGGGCAACCACGGCGAGATTGATCTGAAGCCCGCGATGCGCCCCGAGTTGAGCGAGCCGCGCCTCGATCTCCTTCTGCGCCAATCCCTTGCGGAGAAACCGCCCGTCCATCTCTTTCGCGATAACTACACCCCGGGCCGCATCATGACGGCCATCGGCGGCTGATCCTCGTCCCACCACCTCCTCCCATGACGATCCTCAGCGTGGCCGAAATGCTGGCCTATGAAAAGCGCATCATCGCCTCCGGCGCCCCCGGCACCAGCGCCGACGAACTGATGGAACTGGCCGGCAAGCGCATGGCAATCGCGTTTGCCGCGGCTTATCCCCCCGACTACCCGAATCCGCGTAACATGTTGATACTGTGCGGTAAAGGCAACAATGCCGGCGACGGCCTCGTCATGGCCAGGTACCTGAGCGCCATCCCCGGCTATGCCATTCGCATTCGCTGGCTCTTCCCTACCGATGCGCTGGCCGAGCTGCCCCGCGTCAAGCTCAGCACACTGCGGGCGTCGGCACCTTGCGTGGATATCGCTGAGCGCGAAGGAGTTGCGGAGAGCGACTGGCCGGATTCCGACGGCGTTGTGGTGGACGCGCTGCTTGGGCTGGGAAGCAGCGGAGCCCCTCGCGACAACCTCGCCGAGCTGTTGGAAGAGCTTGAGGATCAACGACAAACGCGTAACTTCAACACCGTTGCGCTGGATATCCCCACCGGCCTGCTCGCCGTCGCCGACGCCCTGGAGAGCGACGGCACCCAGGACGAAGAAGACCTGCCGCCCGCGTTCGTCGCCAGCCTTACACTAACCGTGGGTTGGCCCAAGGATGTCCTTGTGCGCGAAGCAGTTGGGCATTGGGTCGGCCGCCTTGAGGTCATCCCGATTTTTGACAGCGAGGACCTGCAGCCTACCCCCGCCGACGCCGCCTCCCTGGCCCGCCACGAATCGCTCCTCACCGCCGCCGACGCGGCGCTGGCCTTTCCGCGCCGCTCCGCGGCCTCGTACAAAGGCAACTTTGGCCGCGTGCTTATCGTCGGTGGCTCGCCGGGCATGGCCGGCGCGCCGATTCTGAGTGCGCTGGCGGCGCTGAGCGGAGGAGCCGGGCTGGTGAACCTCGCGGTGCATCCCGTTGTGCTGCCGTCAGTTGCAGCGCTTGCCCCGCCCGAGGCGATGGTAAGCGCGTGGCCCGTGGAGGGCGACGAAGAGAACGGCCCGGACGGCGAGGAGTGGCAGCGCATCTGTTCCTCCGCATCGGTCATCGCCATCGGCCCCGGCCTGGGCGCCGGCGAGGCGGCGGAGGCTATTCTCGAGCTGGTGATTCTCAGCACGTCGCAACCGCTGGTGCTGGACGCCAGCGCCCTCACCGTCCTGGCCACGCGGCCCGACCTGATGGCGGATCTCCATGGGCGCGCGGTCCTTACGCCGCATTTGGGGGAGATGCGCCGGCTGCTCGGCGTATCCCAGCTCTCGCTGCGCGAGCGCGCCCAGCACTCGCGGGCCTTTGCGCGCAATCACGGTATAGTGCTGGTGCTGAAGGGCATGCGCACGATCGTGTCAACCCCCGTCTGGTATGCGGAAGAGGATGAGTCCGACGACAACATTGTGCCGAGCGGCCCGGCCGACGCGGTGGAGACCTCGTGGAACAGCAGCGGCAACCCTGCACTTGCCGCGGGCGGCTCGGGCGATACTCTCACAGGTTTGATCGCAGCTATCATCGCGCAGGGCAACGACTTAGGTGACGCCGCGCGCGCCGCCGTCTGGCTGCACGGGCACGCGGCGGACCTGGAGGCAGCTGTGCACGGTTGCGAGGTTGGCGTGCGGGCCAGCGATGTCAGCAGGCGCATTCCCCAGGCCATTGCGTCCGCACGCAAGCTGGCATCGATGCGATGGACCTGAATGCCTGACCGTAAAGCATGAAAAGACAATATCTTACGAGCATTCCCGTAATGTGGGCCGGCTACCGCGCGCTTTGTCTGGGGGCGGCACTCGCTGCATTACTGTCCTCTACGCAAAATGTTGGAGCGCAGGAAAATGCGGCAACCAACACCCCGGCGACCGCCAATGCGCCGCTACAGGCCCCGGCTGTGGGGAAATGGGAGCCGCTGGTGCGGATGGACAACCAGCTCTATCCGTCCTATGTCCTTGCTACGGCAACACTTACTGAGACTGCCGCATCCGAGTTACTCCCCGCAATTCCGGCCAACGAGCGCGGCGAGCGCAACGGGCAGCTGGGTGTGGAAGTGGAGGTGACGCGGCCGAACACGACGGTGGGGGTGGAGATTCGCAGCACGCGTTACGTCAAGTTGTCGTCGCAGGAGTTCAAGATTGAAAAGCCGGGCACTTATCGCCTTTTTCCCACATTGGAATGGAATTATCATGAGCTGCGCAGCACGCGCGAGACGACGCCGGAAACCGTTACGTTTACGGTACTTGTGGATAGCGACGAGGTGGGCTCGCAAAAGCGGCGCATTACGGTACGGTCGCTCAACGACTGCCCGTTTGGCCGCAGGCTGATGCCCGGTGAGATGTCGCCGGGAAGCGGCGAGGCGCTGGGGATGCCGTGGATGTTTGCGGCGTATGTGAATGAAGGAGATCCGACGATCGATCTTATTCTGAAAGAAGCACTTGCAACAGGTATTATCAACCGGTTTGTCGGTTACCAGGCGGGGCGCGACAGCGTGGCGCGAGAGGTTTTTGCGATATGGGCGGCACTGCGCGAGAGGAAGATACGTTACAGTAACACGCCCATCCCGGCCGGCTTTTCGCAGAGCATGACGAGCCAGTACGTGCGGTTTATGGGGGAGTCGCTGAATTATCAGCAGAGCAATTGCGTGGATGGAAGCGCGCTGATTCTGGCGGTGCTGCGCAAGCTTGGCATTGAGGGCTCGCTGATGCTCGTGCCGGGGCATTGCCTTATCGCTGTGGAACTTGCGCCGGATCAGCCGGCGCCTCCCGGCACCGTGGCCGCGCGCGATACGCTGCGGCGCGTCATATTTATCGAGACGACCGCGATTGGGGAGGAGCCTGAGGAGAAAGCGTTTATCGAAGGCCTGAAGCTGCTGGGCGGCAATGTGCCGCGCGGGGTGCCCAAAAAGTATGCACAAAGCTATCGCAATTTTGTGGGAGCTATTGCTGCCGGGCAGCGAAATGGTGTACGCACCATGATGTCTGAGTTTGGCGCTGATGTGGCGCGCGATAATATTGCTTACACTTTTATTGATATAGGTATTGCAAGACGTATGGGTATACAACCTGTAAGCTATCTGCAGGGCGAAACAGTATTGCCCCTCAATGCCGAGGCAAAGGACCCACCGAAAGCGGTCGCCCCCTCAAGGCCGGCCGATGCGGCGGGTAAATAGGCGGTGGAACCGGGGAGATTTGGCGCCACTGTTGTATTGATTGTGTATGCAGTACAGTGTGGTTGCAAGAATGGTTGGCTTGGGGCATGATCTCCGTCAGTAGCAGGCAATCATTGCTATCAATAGCTCCCTCATACGTTCCAACCGGCCTTTACTCCTTTTCCGCATGAAATCCGTAAGCTTTTGCCATCGCGCAGGTTATATACGCGCATTCGCCACGCGCGCCCTTGCAGCCGTGCTTTTCGCCGCCTTTGCCGCCGCGCCGGCCATTACACCTGCCCGCGCGGTGGATTTCTGCAACGGCCAGGTCACCGCCGTCCCCGTGCGCGATGGCAAGGCGCCGGCGGTGGACGGCAACCTGGGTGACTGGGACCTCTCGGCGCAGGAGCCGGTCTACATCTCCGAGCAATCCGCCCACAAGATGAATGGCGACTGGGCGTTTATGTACGACGACGAGGCGTTTTACATTGCGGCGCGGGTGACGATGCCTGGCCGGCCCTATACCAATATCAATAATCCGCAGGATGCGTTCTGGTCCGGCGACATTTTGCAGGTGCGGATGAGCGCGGACCCGGGGGCGAAGTATCCGCTGGATCGCGATCGCGACGCGGCGAACACGCGCATTGTGCACCTGAGTTTTTGGCGCAACACGCAAACGCAGGAGAATTTTCTGCACGTGGCGGAGGGCACGAAGCTTAACCTGGGCAAGAGCGTGAATCCACCGGGATCGAAGGTGATATTGCTGCCCGACGGCGAGGCTGGGTACACGCTGGAGGCGCGGGTGCCTTGGAGCGCGATGAATGTGCCTGGCGGTCGCAATCCCTTCAAGCCTGGCGACAAGACGGCCCTTATTGCGGAAACCATTTATATTGGCGGAGATACGTCGCGCGTGCCGCTGTGCTACAATACAAATCCCGGCACGTTTGCGTTCAATCGCCCCAACGCGTGGGGCCGGGTGGAGTTTGCGGCCAAAAGCCTGGGCGAGCGGCGTCGGCCGACACTGCAGGCGCTGATCGCCGCGATGGGCCCGGCGGAGACAGGATTGCCGACGGTGGGCGTGCCGATCGAGGTGACGGTGCCAGAAGGCGGCCGCAAGGTATCGCTTAACATTATGGGGCCGAAGGGCGAGGTGCTGCGCGAAGTTATTGGCGGCGAGTCACTTACCGGCGGCAGGCACACCATCCACTGGGACGGCCGTGACGCCTGGGGGCGGCAGCTGGAGCCCGGCACCTACACGTGGGGCGCCTACATGCACGGGGGGCTTCGCGCGGAGTACGCGGGGTCGGTCGGCACGTCGGGCATCCCGCCGTGGAGCACGCGGGACGGCAAGGGCGGCTGGGGCGGCGATCACTCCAACCCGATTGCGGCGGCGGCAGACGCGAGTGGCATTTACCTGCTGTGGCCTGTGTCGGAGGCGGGGCGCGCGATCGTGAAGGTGGACTACGAGGGCAAGGTACTGTGGCGCAATAATCCATTTGTGGGCGGTGGATTCGGACCGTTTTACGGGATTGCTTCCGATGGCGAGTATCTGTACCTGACGCGTGGCAACAGGGACGCGTATCTCGTTCGCCTTAAGGCGGATACAGGGGCGCTTATGACCTGGGGCGCGGATGGTCCGTCGGAAATGCTCGTCTCCAGAACGGATACCCCCGCGGTGGTGCCGTGCCTGACCACGCCGGCCTCGTTCTCGGCCGGCAAGGATTACCCGCCGACGTCGTTTACGCGTAGTCGCAGCGACGGCATTGCGCCGAAGCTCTACGTGGGCATTGAGGAAGACGAGGCGAGCGATCTGCCGCCCGTGTTGCAGCCCGATCCGGTGGGCCTGGCCTACTCGCCCCGCGATGGCGGCACGCTCTATCTCTCCGTGTACAGCGCGGACAAAGTGCTGGTGCTGGACGCCGCGACGGGCAAAGCGCGTGAGGGCGGTGCAAACGCGGCGGAGCTGAAGGTGCGCGGGCCACGCGGGCTGGCCGTGGCGCCGGGCTCAGGGGATCTGTACGCGGTAAGCTATGTACCTGGAAGGGAAGGAGTTGCGGAAGTACTGTGCTTTGCCGGCGGGCAGGGAGAAGGGAAAGCGGTCATCTCCGGCAAGGCCGTGCTGGATGCGCCGTTTGGGATTGCGCTGGACGTTCCGGCGCCGCTAAAGGGCGGTCACAGCTCCGGTTCCGCTCCCCGGCCCCAACACATTTTTGTCTCCAATCTCGGTGCTGCGCAACAGGTTAAGGTGTTTGACGCTCAAAGCGGCCGGGAGGTCGGCGCCATCGGCACCAAGGGCGGCCGGCCGTGGCAGGGGCGGTACAACGGGGCGGCGCTTCTCATGCCCGCGGGGTTGGCGATGGACGCGAAAGGATGCCTGGTGGTGCCGGAGGCCGCGCCGCCTAAAGTCTTCTCCCGCTTTAGCTTGCAGATGAACGAAGGGGGCAGCGAGCAGCCGCGCTTTACGGAGAAGCTGGAGAAGCGGTGGTTTGGGCCGGGCGTGTACTGGAACTCCACGTGGCCGATGCCGGAGGATCCGCGGCACGTGTTTTACATGAACTCGCATGCCATCGGCCGCGCACGGCTGGGCTCCGGGCCGGATCAACCGGGGCTGCCGGATGCGTACTGGGAGAGCCGGATGGCCGGCTTCCCGCAGATTCCGGACATGGAGGGGGGCATCCCGCAGCCGCAGACGCTGCGCGCGGCCAACGGCCGGCTGTATCTGGTGCGCGACGCCCGCGAGCATGCGGTGATGGTGCTCAACGACGACGAGACGATGCGCCCGGTGGCCACGTTTACGGCATTTTCCGCAACGGCCAAGGATAACCCGCTCAAGATCAACCACTTGAAGGTGTGGGTAGACCAGAACGGCGACGGCCGTGTGCAGGAGAGCGAGGAATCGGTGCTGAAGGACCTGGCGGACGGGCAACCCTTTCCCGTTGTATCGCACACAACTGCAAGTGTTTATATGGAACCCAAGGGCGACCTGCTTTTCTCCACGAGCAGCAATTGCATTCTGCACATACCTGCGGCGGAAAAGGATGCGTTCGCAGCGGACGGCTCGGTGCGGTGGAACATGGCGGGCGCGCGGCTGCTGGTGCGGGAGGTGCTGCCCGGCGCGAAGCAGATGCATACCACGTACCGGCAGGGCATTCTGGGCGTGCGGCGCGACAGCGCCGGGCATATCTACACGGCGTTCAACACGCGTGTGGACGGCACCAGCGGCGGGCCGTTCGACTACCCGACGCCGGCCATCGCCACCCGGATGAAGGAGGGCATGGGCCACACGTCCAGCTTCAACGTCATCAAGTTTGCGCGGTACGATGCCGCGGGCAACCTGGTGTGGATGGCCGGCCGCAAAGCCACCGCCGGCGCTCGCCCGGGTGAGATGTACCACCACTGGAATCTGGCCGGGCTGGTGAACGACCGCTACGTGGCAGCCGGCAGCGAGTGGGGGCAGATCTACTTTTACACCACCGACGGCTTTTTTGTGGATGCGCTGATGAATAACCCCGGCGACGTAACGCAGCCCGGCCCCTACACGTTTGGCGGCGAAACCTCCGGCGGGCGCGTGGCCTTTTTTGCGGAGACGGGCGAGCTGTGGGCCTACTCCACCGGCATGGCCTACCAGGTGCGCGGCTTCAGCCAGGGCGTGGTGGAGCGGGAGACGCGACTGACGGGCGAGGTCAGGCTGGATAAGTTTTACGATCTGCCCGAAGGCCACCCGATGGCCGGGGCTGCACCGGTTAAACCGCTGCAAGTAGTTGAGCTGAAGGAAAATGCGGCGCGAGATAACGCCATGTGGCGGGGAATCCCCACAGCGGAGCTAAAGCGCAACGGCAAGCCGCTGGCGCGCGCGCAATTGGCTCTGGATCAGGAGTTTCTCTACGCGCGCATTCAGGTGGCGGATGAATCGCCCCTGCAGAATGGCGCTGGCGAGGTACAGCTCGCCTTCAAGGGCGGCGATACCGCGGGCATCGTGCTGGGGCCGGTGCGCAACGAGGCCAAAGCAAAAGACAAGGCTCCTGTGGCCGGGGACATCCGCCTGATGGCCGCGATGATTGGCGGAAAGCCGCGCCTTATTGCGATGAAAGCTGTGCCCGGAACCGCGTCGTCGCCCGCCGCAACTCCCTCGGCAGCAAAGCCTTTTGAGTATTACACGCCAAGCGCCGGGCGCGTGCAGTTTGTGTTTGTGGACGAGGTGCCAGGCGCCAGGGTTGAGCTCACGCGCTCGGCGCCCGGCGACGACGCGGCGGGCGGCGGCACAAGCGTGGTCGGCCCCGGCTACACGGCCACCTTTGCCGTGCCACGCGCGTTCCTCGATCGCGAGCTGGAGCTGAAGTCCGGCACCACTGTGCGCGGGGATATCGAAGTGCGCCTCTCCGGCGACGGAGGGCGCGGCCTCCAGGCCACCAGCCGCAACTACTACTTCACCCCCAACACGGCGGAGACCACCATGACCGACGACGTGCCGACCGAAGCACGGCTCTATCCGCAACACTGGGGTCCGGTGGAGATCGTACCAGCAGGGACGCCGGCCGGGATTGGCAAGGAAAAGTAGGTCACTTTCCTCCATCCCACCACGCGAATGCCTCCATCCCCTCCGTCCCTTTGAGTCTTCGTGTCTTTGTGGTTTAAAATCTCCTCCTCGTCCTCCTGGCGCCGCGTTGCGGATTCGGGAATCGGGGAGGGATTAACCACGAAGACACCAAGACACAAAGGGCCCGCCCAGCCCGGGCAGTTGAAGGCGGCAGGGTTCCCTCGTCAAACTCGGGGAACCCTGGCCTGGTCGATGTGGCGCCTGTGGCGCTTTGGATTCCAGATTCCCTGCGACTACTTGTGCGCAGGCAACCTGTCTTCCCACCCTTACGTGTAGTGGAACTGCGCCGTGGCGTTGCAATCCGCGGAGGCGACCACGCGGACCCAGTGGGCGCTGAAGCCCTCGGGGAAGACGTGCGGCACGTAGCCATCCGCGGGCACTTCCACCGTGGCGTACTTTTTAAAGATGCCGTGGCCGAGGAAGTCCACTTCGATAACGAAGCTGACGGGGGTGGCGGCCTTGTGGCTCAGGTGCACCACTTTCTTGTCAAAGCCGGTCATCAGGAAGGGGTCGCTCGGCTCGTTGGCTTTTACGTCATCCTCCCACCAGGGGCCGCCCCAGCCTTTGGGTTTGCCCAGCTTCCACAGGTCGTCGGTGCGGCCAAACCAGATGCCGCTTTGCGGCTCGGCGCACAGCTCGTTGCCGCCGCCTTCGTGGCTGGCGTTATCGCTGCCGATAACCAGCATGCCCTTCCATGTGCAAAAATCGCCATGCACCCACAGGTGGGTGGAGATGGGGCGGATACCCCACACGCGGTTGCCATAGGCCCACGGGGAGAGCTCGTAAAACATGCCGTGGTGGTCCATCAGCAGGCGCTCGTGCTCCACGCTCCGGATGCGGGGCCACTCGGCCTGCCACTTGTGATCCCAGCAGTGCGAGGCCTTCGGCAGGCGGTAGGTCGTCCACTTCGCGTCGTCCTTGGTAAACACCTTGAGGATGGCGCTGGCGCGATCCCAGCCTATGGCGAAGATCGTTTTGCCAAACCAGCCCAGGCCGCCGCTGCCCACAAACGGCTTGTTCTCGATAATCGTCCACTTCTCGCCGTCGTACTCCGCCAGCGTACCCTCGCGCGTTTTGCCGAGGAAGTCAGGCTCCGAGTAGTCGTTATTCGTCACGACGACCTTGCCGAGGTTGGTGTAGCAATCCTTAAAGTGGCAGCTGCCTTCGCCGGGGGTATTGAGGGTTTTGGTGAGGTCGAACAGCAGTTTCACCTCCAGCGTATGCACATTCAGCTCAAAAAACTCGCCTTCCATGCCCAGCATGTAGACCATGTTTTTTGGGTCTGTGAGGTGACGGGAGGTGCCGCAGAGGCGGATCTCCGTCAGCTCCTTAACCGTTCGCACGTTGTGGTTTACGTCCACCACGTGCGGCCCGATGATCATTTGGGAGGAGCCGTCATGCACGTAGCGGTTGGCGTAGGTACCATCCACCGCCGCCGGGTGTACGGACATGGAGAAATCGGGCTCGATAACGCGAAGCCCGGTGCCCGTGCCCGTCTTCTTGCGGTGCGAGACATAATTGAGCACATAAAGTTTGCCCTGCCAGGGCATCAGGCAGCCGACACCCACCTCGCTGCGGGGCGGCCCAAAGTCGGCGACCTGCGCCAGGCTGGGAACCACGCCGGAGAAATTCACTGGAAGACCGTTGTTCATGTCGCAAGCATCGCGCAGAAAGCACGTAAAGCAAAGCGCTTTGAAATGTTCACTGGAACATTGGCAAGCAATTGTGACGACCGATCCGCTTGCCGGACAGCGGCTTCCGCAACGCGCAATGCCGGGCGCGATGCAAAAGCCATTGGCATCGCACGCAGCAGCATGTATCGTAGCCGCTGATCATGCGCCATTTTCTCGAGTTTGCCATTCAACGCCTGGTGGAGCACCGCGACGATGTTGATATCACCGAAACCGCCGACGGCAAAACCGTAACCTACCGCGTGGCCCTGCACGCCGACGACGTAGGCAAGGTGATAGGCAAGCACGGCCGCACCATCAGCGCCATCCGTAGCCTCCTAAGCGCCGCCGGCGCGCGTACGGACACACGGGTGGTGGTCGCCATTTTCGAGTCCACCGGGCCCGCGCCTTCGCCCGAGGTTGTGCCTGCACAGGCCTGAGGCCGTGCCGCACCGTGCGGTTCGGCAGCCGCCATCCCCTCTCATGACTCACGCCATGCGCATTGATGTCATCACTCTGTTCCCGGAGATCCTGCGCGGCGGGCTGGACTGCAGCATCCTGAAGCGCGCGCAAAAGAAAGGGCTTGTCCACGTGCACCTGCACCAGCTCCGCGATTACGCCCTGGACAAACACCGCACCGTGGACGACCGCCCGTTCGGCGGCGGCCCCGGCATGCTGCTCAAATGCGAGCCGCTCTTCCGCGCCTACGAGGCCGTGAAGGCGATGGGGAGCGACACCGCCGAACCGGGCGCGGGTGTGGACGTGGGTACCAGCGCGGAAGCGGCGGCCGAAACGCCCGTTGATTCCGTTGAAGGCGAAGGAGTTACAGCGACTGGCACCGTGAAGGCGTCCGAGCCGACGCCCACGCCCACGCCCGTCACCAGAACCATCCTCTTCTCCGCCGGCGGCAAGCTGTTTAACCAGGCCATGGCGCGCGAGTGGAGCAAGGTGGATCGCCTCATCTTTATCTGCGGCCACTACGAAGGCGTGGACGAACGGGTGCGCGAGGCGCTCGCAGACGAGGAAATCTCCATCGGCAACTACGTACTGACCAACGGCGCCCTGCCCGCGCTGGTCGTCATCGATGCCGTGGTGCGCCTCATTCCCAACGCCGTGGGCAACGCGGAGAGCACTGAGAGCGAGTCGTTCTCCTTCGACCCCGCAGACGGCGGCGGCGGCAGCGACGGCGAGGGCGGCGAAAGCTCCGGACACATCGTCGAGTGGCCCCAGTACACCCGCCCCGAGGACTTCCGCGGCAGCGTCGTCCCCCGCGTGCTGCTGGACGGCAACCACGCCGAAATCGCCCGCTGGCGCCGCGCCCAGGCGGCGGAGCGCACCCGCCGCAACCGCAGCGATTTGCTGCCACCGGCCCCGCCCGTTGCGTAAAAAGTGCAACTTGGGGTGATTACGTGCTGGCTTTTTGTGGACGGACAGCCTAGGCTTCCCCTTCCCCCAAATACTGCCTTTGCGCAGCGTTTGGCTTAAGCCCTTCCCGCCCAGCATGTTACCGCGGCGGCAGGCGTCGTCCTAACCCAAGCGGGCGGGCGCGTTTGCAGCGAGCGGAGCTTTGTCTGATGGCGGGTAAACCTGTCCTCAGAGGACAGGAGCACATCCCTCACCTCAACCGAGCATTACCCATGAACCTCATCGAAAAGATTGAAGGCGAGCAGCTCAAGAAAGAGCAGCCGCAGTTCAACGTTGGCGACACCGTCAAAGTCCACACCCGCGTTAAAGAAGGCGAAAAAGAGCGTACGCAGATCTTCACCGGCGTCGTTATCGCCCACAAAGGCCGCGGCGTTAACGAGACCTTTACCGTGCGCCGCATCAGCTTCGGCGAAGGCGTCGAGCGCGTTTTCCCCGTCAACTCCCCCCGCATCGAGAAGGTCGAAGTCGACCGCATGGGCGTCGTCCGTCGCGCCAAACTCTTCTACCTGCGCGGCCGCAAGGGCAAGGAAGCCCTGCTGGTAAAGGAAAAGCCCGGCACCCGCCGCGGCGTAGTCGTCAAGCCCAAGGCCTAAGCGCCTGAGCCCAGATCGGATCTGCAGATCCGTATCAGCCCGAACGCCCCCGCGCATCGCAATCCGATGCCCCCCTCGCCCAGCGCAACTGCCTGTGCGATGAGCCCCGTCTTCCGCCTGCGCCCCGCGCAAGCCCCGGCTAATGCTCCCCCATTTGCCCGGCGACCTCCTCTGGCAGCACCGAAACTAAAAGGGCGGTGCTACGCATGAGCTCGCCGGGCCGTTCAGGCCTGGGGTCCGGAACTTCTCCGTCCCGTCCGAAAATGCAACGCGCCGTCGAGGCGCCGCCTCCTCATCCGGGGGGCAGCGCCTCGACGGCGCGTTTTTATTTGGGCGCAGCCTGCCTCTGTTGGGAGAGTGAACGCTATAAGGCTTCCAGCGATTTGCCCCGCTTCTCGCGGAGGGAAAGCGATGCTTTTACTTCCGTTTCAATCGCGTCGGTGTGGCAAATATCCAGGTAGCGCCCGTTCCAGCGGACAAACGCCATCCCGTCGGAGCGAATCCACGCAATCGGCACATCGCGTTTCAGAGCTTCTTCAATGAGCGATAACGGTTCGACGCCTGTCGCCACGTTATCCTTCACGTGCCACGCCATTCAATCTTGATCGCGCACAGCGTGAGGCATTGGCTGCGCCCACGCTTTGGTTATCGCACCAGCCAGGCAAACACCTCCATGCACAAGCCGGTGGCGATGAGCAGGAAGATGAGGATGGTGAGGAGGACCTGCGTGGGTACGGAGACCTGGATCGGGGTGACTTCCAGAGGCTCGGACCAGAACATTGCCTTGACGACGCCGAGGTAGTAGTAGAGGCCGGCCACTGCGGAGATCGCCGCGATGAAGAACAGGCCGTAGTGATGGAACTGCAGCGCCACTACAAATGCGCCAAGCTTGCCGACAAAGCCCGCGAAGGGCGGGATGCCCGCCAGCGAAATGAGCGACGCGGCCAGCGCAGCGGCCAGCAGCGGCGAGCGCTGCCAGAGGCCGTTGTAGGAGCGAATGGACTCTTCCTCCGGCGTGGGGGAAACAATGGTGATGACCAGGAACGCGGTGAGCGACGCCAGGAAATAGGTGGCAAGGTAGACCGCCACGGCCGTCATGCCCGCCTGCGCAATGCCCGGGCCGTCAGGGACGCCGCCGCTCAGCACCGCCATGAGGATAAACCCGGAGTGGCCGACGCCCGAGTAGGCGAGCATGCGCTTGATGTTGCGCTGATGCATGGCCGCAAAGTTGCCCAGCACGAGCGAGCAGCCAGCGATGGCGGTAAGCGCCGGGCCCCAGGTGGCGTAGGCCGTCGGGCCAAACGCCTCGTTCAGCACGCGCACCAGTACAATAAATCCTGCCGCTTTGGAGCCCACGGAGAGAAACGCGGTGATTGGCGTCGGCGCGCCCTGGTATACGTCCGGCGCCCACAGGTGGAAGGGGACGGAGGCGATCTTGAAGCCGAAGCCCACAAGGATCATGAGGAGGCCGAGCGCGACGGCCACGGGCAGGTGGTCCGGCGTGTTATACTTGGCGATGATTCCCGCAAAGCTCGTCGTGCCCGCAAATCCGGCCACGTAGGCAATGCCCATGACGAGAAACGCCGTGGCAAGGCCGCCCAGGATGAGGTACTTGACGCCGGCTTCCAGCGCGGTGGCGCTTTCACGCTGGTAGGCTACGAGGATGTAGAAGGTGATGGTGACCAGCTCCAGCGAGACGAACAGCACCATAAAGTCCGCGGCGGAGGCCAGCAGGCACATGCCGGCGGCTACGAACAGAGGCAGGATGTAAAATTCGGCACGGATGGGCTGCGTTTTGGGCCCGACGGGCTGCGCGGCGCTCTCCATGCTCATCCAGATCACCAGGCCGGTGGTGCCCAGGAAGAAGAGCTTGTAGAAGCGCGCGGTGGCGTCCCACATGTAGAGGCCCTTGCCGGCGGTGCCTTCGGCGGCGTTCGGGTCGGTCCAGAAGTACATGGGCTCGGCGCCCACTTCGGTAAAGAGGGTGACGACGATGGCGACGGCAATACCGACCAGCGACCAGATGCCCACGCTGCGCGCGGAGATAGCGCCGTAAGCTTCGAGGAGAAGCAGGACAATGGCCAGGGCCGTCAGGATGATCTCAGGTGCGAGATAAGGCATGGATCAGGCTCCACCGAAAAGTTTGGAAAGGCTGGGCTGCACGATCTGGAGGAGAAGCTGCGGCGCCAGACCAAAGAGGAAAAGCGCAGCGATAAGGATGAGGTAGGGAATGCGGGCCGCCATGGTAAGGTCCTTCACTTCGCCCAGCCCCTCCGGCGCGGGGCCGTAGAAGATGCTGGCGACGGCGCGCAGCTGGTAGACGCCGCCGATCACCACGCCCCAAATGGCGAAGAAAGTGATGGACGGGTAGGTCTTGAAGCCGGCCATAAAGATAAGAAGCTCACCCGCAAAGTTGGCCAGGCCGGGCAGGCCGATGGAGGCCATGGAGCCGATGAGGAAGAAGGTAGCCAGAATCGGGGCGCTGGAGGCGAGGCCGCCGAGCTTGTCCATGCGGTTCTCGCCCGTGCGCTGCTGGATCTCCCCGGCCAGGCCGAAGAGAAGCGCTGCGCTGAGGCCGTGCGCCACCATCATCAGCACCACGCCCGCAAAGCCGATCTCCGAGTAGGCGGCCAGGCCCAGGAAGGCATAGCCCATGTGCATCACGCTGGAGAAACCGAGCATGGTTTGCAGCTCCTTTTGCGCCATCGTCACAAAGCCGATGTAGAGCACGTTGCCGAGGAGAAGCAGGAGCAGAAGGTACTGCCACGCAGCCACCCAGGCGGCCCAGGTGGGCTCCATCTGCGTGCCGGGCGCGTGTACCAGAGGCAGGGCAATGCGCAGCAGGCCGTACAGGCCGAACTTTTTGAGCACGCCCGCGTGGAGCATCGCCGCCCCGGGAGGCGCCGCGGCGTAACCGGCCGGCGCCCAGCTGTGGAAGGGAAAGAGCGAGACGAGCGTACCGAAGCCGATAAGCAGGAAGGGGTACGAGAGGGCGATCATCGCCGAGGTGTTGCCGGCGGTGGCCGCGTTGGACAGGCTTTCGGCAATCGCTTTCTGCAGGGCAATCATGTCCCAGGTACGGGCGGCCTCGGGCACGCTCAGCACCAGCAGGATCAGGCCGGCGAGCAGGACAAGGCTGCCGATCATGAGGTAGAGGGTGATCTGGAACGCGGCATACGCGCGGTTTTGCGGGCCCCAGATGCCGATGAGCAGGAAGGTGGGGATCAGCGCGAACTCGTGGAAGATGTAGAAGAAGAAGAGATCGAATGAGAGGAACGCGCCGATGCCGCCCAGCGACATGATCAGCAGGTACGCAAAGAACTCCTCCTTACGCTTGCAATCCGCCGGGGAGACGAGGATGGCGGCGAGGGAGACCGTGGTGGCCAGCACAATCAGCGGCAGGTTCAGGCCGTCCAGCCCAAAGTGCAGGTGAATGGTGGGCAGGCCGGGGAAGCTGGCCCAGGGCAGGTTAAAGTCGAACGGCGCCGGCCCCATCTGGCAGTACAGATAGAAGAGCACCGCGCTGAGGAAAAAGTTGGCCGTGGCCGCGACGGTGGCCGCCGTTTTGGGGCACGTGCGCAGCACGATGGCCACCAGGGCCAGCGTGGGTATAATGAGGAGGAAAAGAGGGAGGATGTTCATCCAGAAAGGGTCCTGTGTCCGATGTTGCGGCGGCGGCTTACGTCAGATCAGAAACAAGATGTAGTAGAAAAGCAGGGCAGCCCCGAGGCTGAAGAGGAAGGCGTACGTCTGCATGTTCCCGGTCTGGAACAGGCGGAGCAGTTCGCCCCCGATGCTCACGAAAGTGGCGCTGCCGCGGACAAAGATGGTGCCCAGCAGCCAGTAGTCGATGGTGTTGAGCATGCGCGCGATGCCCGCCTGCACGCCCAGCACGGCGTTGTCGTAAATGTAGTCGATGTAGAACTTGTTCTGCACCGGAGGCATGGCGGGCATGGGGTCCTTGGCCGGGCCCTTGAGGTAGTAGGCCGCAGCCGCGCCGAGGCCGGCCAGGAACGCCACGATCGAGATGGACATGACGATGCCGGCGCCTTCATGCGAGTGCTCCGCGTGGATGAAGGCGGGGAAAGCGTGGTGGAAGAAGTCGTGGAACGCATGGCCGATGCCCACGAAGCCAAAGCCGGCGATGACCGACGGGATCGCGAGGATCACCAGCGGCAGCCACATGGCGGCGGGGGACTCATGCGCATGCTTCGCATCTTCACTGCGGCACTCGCCAAAGAAGGTGACGAAGAAGAGGCGGAACATGTAGAAGGAGGTAAGCGCGGCTGTCAGCGCAGCCAGGCCGAAGTGGAACGGATGCCCGTGCCAGGCAGCCATAAGAATCTCCTCCTTGGAGAAGAAGCCGGCCAGGAAGGGAAAGCCGGTAAGCGCCGCCGTACCGACAACGAACGTCCAGAACGTGAGGGGAATCTTCTTCCACAGGCCGCCCATCTTCCAGATGTCCTGCTCGTGGTGCATCGCATGGATCACCGAGCCGGCGCCGAGGAACAGCAGCGCCTTGAAGAACGCGTGGGTCGTCAGGTGAAACATCGCCGCCGCGGGAGCGCCGAGACCGACGGCCATCACCATGTAGCCCAGCTGGGAGAGCGTGGAGTAGGCGAGGATGCGCTTGATGTCGTCCTGCTGCAGCGCAATAACCGCCGCGAACAGAAGTGTGATGAGGCCGATGGCGGCGATAAAGGTCATCAGCAACGGCGTAATGGCCAGCACCGGATAGATGCGGCAGATCATGTAGACGCCCGCGGCCACCATGGTGGCGGCGTGGATGAGCGCGGAGACGGGCGTCGGGCCCTCCATGGCGTCCGGCAACCACACGTGCAGGGGCACCATGGCGGACTTACCCATACAGCCCATAAAGAGGCCAAAGCCCATGACGTGGATAAGCGTGGCAAACTTGGGGTTAGCCTGCAGATCCACCAGCGAGGTGATACCCTTCGCGGAGTCGCCGCCGGCCGTCCAGGTGGCGGGATCGAAGAACAGCGTGCCGGTAAGGCCCCAGAAAGTGATGATGCCGACGAGGAAGCCGAAGTCGCCGATGCGGTTGACGAGGAACGCTTTCTTGGCGGCGTCCGCGGCGCTTTTCTTCTCGAACCAGAAGCCGATGAGCAGGTAGGAGCTCAGGCCGACCAGCTCCCAGAAGATAAACATCTGGATGAAGTTCGTCGCGATCACGATGCCGAGCATCGAGAACATGAACAGCGAGAGCTCGGCAAAGAACCGCGCCTGCCCTTTGTCGCCGTCCATGTAGGCAAAGGAGTAGATGTGCACCAGCAGGCCCACGCCGGTGACGACGAGCAGCATCATCTGCGCCAGCGCGTCGGCGTTAAAGCCGATCTCAATGGCGAGGCCGGGGAGCGTGATCCAAGGAATGGCGACAGGCGCGACCAGGGAGCCGAACTTGAGGCCCAGCGCGATGGCAAAGGAGATAGCGCACGCGCCGATGGAGATGCCGGCGGCAACCTTTGGCGAGCGCAGCAGCGTCGCAAAGATCACGACCGCCGAGAGCAACGGCGCGACCAGGAGAAACCAGGGGAGAGCGTTCATGGGTGAGGTTCAGGTTCTCCGTTTGTCAGAGCTTCAAGGTGGTGATGTCCTGGACGCGTGAGGTGCGTTTGAGACGGTACAGCGCCACGATGAGGGCGAGGCCCACGGCGACTTCGGCCGCGGCAACGGTAATGACAAAGAACACCAGAATCTGGGCATCCACGAAGTTGTTGAAGCGGCTGAAGGCGACCAGCGAGAGGTTGGCGGCGTTCAGCATCATCTCCAGCGACATATAGATGATGAGGATGTCGCGGCGCAGGATTACCCCGGCCAGACCGATCATGAACAGCACGGCGCTGACGGCCAGGTAATGGTTAAGCGTAATCTCCATCATGACGAGGACTCCCGCTTGTGGGTAAGGCTCAAGAGCACCACGCCAATGGCCGCCACCAGCAGCAGCACACTGGTGATCTCAAACGGCAGCAGGTACTTGGTAAAGAGAAGCGTGCCGATCTGCTGCGCGTCGTCCACCGGGACGCCCGCGTCCGCGGCGGCTTTCACGGGCTCCGTGGCGCGCAGCACCAGCACCACCATGCACATCATAAACAGCGCCAGGGCGGAGCCCATAACGGCGTAGGACCAGCTGCGCGTGCGGGTCTCCTCCTCCTTCACATCCAGCAGCATAATAATGAAGAGGAACAGCACCATGACGGCGCCCGCGTACACGGCGACCTGGATGACCATCAGGAACCAGGCCCCCAGGCAGAAGCCGAACATGAGGGCGAGAAACACAATCGTCACCGCCAGCGACAATGCGGCGGCGACCGGGTTTCGGTTGAGAATCACCGAGACACCGGCCACGATCATCCCCAGGGAGAAGATCCAGAATAAGATGGGTTCCATGCCTTGTATGTAGAGGGAAGGAGAGAGAGGAGCTCGCGGCGCGGGCGGCGGACAGAGGTGGTGGCAGGCGGGATGTGCCTGGCGGCGGGTTACGCCGGCCGCTGTCCGTTGCACGCGCCGTGAGGGGAGAAGGGCGCTTTGCTTTTTCGCTTCGGCGCTCAGACGGCACCCGCGCGGGCGGGCTCGTTCCTGGCGGTGGCTTCGGCTCCGGCGCCCGCGGGGGGTGCGGACCACTTTTTGACGGGCAGCGTCATCACGCCGCCCAGTTCATAAAGCTTGGCCTTGTTGTGCAGCATCTCCTCGCGGGAGAGGCCGGTAATCGCGTAATCCTGGCGCAGAAAGATCGCCTCCTCCGGGCAAACTTCCTCGCACAGGCCGCAGTAGATGCAGCGGATCATGTCGATGTCGAACTCCTTCGGCCCTTTCTCGACATGCGCGTTTGCCGCGCCCGCAGGCAGCTCACCCGGCTTGATGCGGATGGCGCGCGGCGGACAAATAAACTCGCACAACTGGCAACTGACGCACTTCTCGCGTCCCTCTTCGTCCTTAACCAGCGTAGGCGCTCCGCGATATCCCTTCGGCACGGCCCACTTCTCTTCCGGATACTCCATCGTGACTTTGCCGTTGGCAAAGACGGTACGCCACAGGTGACCAAAAGTAATCACCATGCCCCCGATAAGGCTGGGAAAATAGGTCTTCTCGTACCAGGTCAGTTCCGGTCGTTGGACGATCATGGGCTTAAGGCTAGCCTGAAACCGCTGTCGATGGCAACGAGATTGTGAAATATTTCACAAGAAAAATCGCATCATGCAACCTGCTGACATAAAACATGTTGCAGAAGCCCGCAGGAGCCTCTCCACACAAATTTAACGCACGCGCCGCCACAGCCCGCACCGCCGAAAGGTCCGATCGTGGCGATAATACCGCGCCTGCGCAAACTTCGTGCTTTGAGGCCGCCCACCCGCCCCGTATGATGGTCGGCCCGGGCCTGGCGCATGCCCCGCAGGCGGCACGCATACCCCACATCCCTTTCCCCCTCTCCTACTCCCCCGTCCCCACATGCACGTTATTGAGTCCCCCCAGGAAATGCACGCCCTTGCCCAGGAGTGGCGCCGCGGCGGGCACACCATCGGCCTGGTGCCCACCATGGGCGCGCTGCACGCCGGGCACCTGGAGCTTATACGCCGCGCACGCGCCGCCGCCGGCCGGGTCATCGTGTCGATATACGTCAACCCCGCCCAGTTTGCCCCCACGGAGGACCTGGCGCAATACCCGCGCCCGCGCCGCACCGACATGGCGCTGTGCCTGACGTGCGGAGTGGACGCCGTGTTTACGCCGCCGGACCTGTACGAATCCGGCCACAGCACGTGGGTGATGGAGGAGGAACTGAGCCAGGGCCGCGACGGAGGCTCGCGCCCGGGCCATTTCCGCGGGGTCACCACCGTGGTCCTCAAGCTCTTTAACATTACGCAGCCGGATGCCGCCTGGTTTGGGCAGAAGGACGCCCAGCAGCTGGACGTGATCCGCCGCATGGTGCGCGACCTGAACGTGCCGGTGCGCATCCACCCCGTGGAGACGGTGCGCGACCGCGACGGCCTGGCACTGAGCTCGCGCAACGTCTACCTCAGCGACGAAGAGCGCGAAATCGCACTCGCGCTGCCCCGCGGCCTGGCCGACGCCGTCCGTCAGCCCAACCCCATCGGCTGGCTGCGCGACAAACTCTCCGCCACCCCCGGCGTGCAGCTGGATTATGTCGAAGCCGCGCAGGGCCGCCTCTGCGCCGCAGTACGCGTCGGCACCACGCGGCTGATCGACAATGTGCCGCTGCCGACGGAGCCGTAGCCGGCCGCGCGGATTTTCGCTCGAACGTTAGAGCGATGATGCTCTAGCGAACGCCACCCGCACCGCCAGGGCTGGAGGGACCGCCGGGGCGAGGTGCTGGGGCGGGAGCGGGTGTGGGCGGAGACGGAGGCGCTCCATTACCGGGCGTTTCCGGGCGAGGCGCCGGGGCTGTGTCGGAGCGGCCGGGGACACTGCCGCCATCGCCGGGCGCGTTGGTTGCGGCGCAGATGGCGGTGCGGTGCACCTGGCCCGGCCAGAGGAGATACTCCGACGCGGCGTGCGCGTTGGGGGCAATAGAAACGGCGATGATCAGCGCGAAGGCGCATCTCACGAGGGATGTCGTTTTCATGGGACGCAAATGTAAATATTAGAGATAATTCTTTGATGATGAGAAAGATGTGACCAAAGGACCGACCTGAGACCTGCCTGAACACAAGCTGCGGGAGCGGGAGGGACGACGGGCCGTGGCCCATCTAGCCCGGCCAGCCAGGCTAGCTCAGCATGGCACGGCCCACCGTCTCGCCTGCCGTGCGGCGCTCCACGCATGTGTGGCGCACGCGGGCGATGACCGTGGCCTGAGTACCGGCGCCCGTATCGGGGCAGGAAAACTCCGGCGCAGACGTGTCATTGTCGCCCACCCGGCGCCCAGGCATGGGTGCGAGTAGGCAGGAGGTGTAGGCGCTGTAATGGAAGAAGGAGCTGCGCTTTTTCATGGCAATACCTGTATGTTTTTACATGGGGATAGGAGTAACAATGGCAGAGGACGCCTGCGGCCCTGGTTTACGTAGCGATTTCCGCGCTTTCGCAACATCGCAACGCCACTTTCGGCCGATGCATCTCGTGCAATCTACCTATGCTTAAGCACAGGGGATGCCAGTCCTTGCCATTTTGCCCGGCAACCGCATCTCCCCCTCGGCAGCATCGTGGTTGCAACCTGGCAATGGCTGCCGCGGCCCCTGTCCTGGCGCTTGCAAATTGCGGGAGAATGCAAGCTGTCTTGCAAATCGCGCTGTTGCCATCCGTTCTACAGCATAGCCCGAATCTCCGCCCCCGACTACGGGGGGTTAAGAGACGGCCTCTCCGTGCCGATTGCTGTAGGTAGCCGGGCAGTGCGCCTTGTAACTTTACTGTAACGCCACAGTAACAAACCGGTGACATCCCGATCAACTTCTCTGCCTCACTAAAAAAACTTTTGCTTTATCGTCAAGGAGTGCTGAAATAATCAGGCGAATCCTCGGTCGCCATCTCTTTGCGAAGTAACCCGCACCCGCGCCGCACACCAGTCGGCGCCCCTGGCCACACCACACCTCGCTTCCCTACCCCACTACCTCCCCCACCCTATGACTTCCACGCCCGCCGCCGCCACCCTCCCTGTTGCACCGGATGACGTCGCCGTCGCCGCCCCTGCCGCGGCCGCCCCCGCCAAAGCTGCCATTCCGGACCGGTGGAAGGGTGTCGTGCGCAACTATACGCAGGATCAGGTGGAGCGCCTGTCCGGCAACGTGCGCGTGAAGCACACCATCGCCGAACTCGGCGCCGCGCGCTTGTGGGAACTCCTTCATACCGAAGACTTTATCCCCTGCCTTGGCGCCCTTAGCGGCGGCCAGGCGCTGCAGATGGTAAAGGCGGGCCTCAAGGCTATTTACCTGAGCGGCTGGCAGGTAGCCGCCGACGCCAACAACGCAGGGCAGATGTACCCGGACCAAAGCCTCTATCCGGCCAGCTCCGTGCCGGATGTGGTGCGCCGCATCAACCGCACCTTCCAGCGTGCGGACCAGATCGCGCGCATGGAGGGCGATAACAGCATCAACTACTTCGCCCCCATCGTTGCCGACGCCGAAGCCGGCTTTGGCGGCCCGCTCAATGCGTTTGAGCTGATGAAGGCCATGATTGAAGCCGGCGCCGCCGGCGTGCACTTTGAGGACCAGCTGGCCAGCGAGAAAAAATGCGGCCACCTGGGCGGCAAAGTGCTCGTGCCCGTCAGCCAGTTCATCCGCACCCTCAACGCCGCGCGCCTGGCGTCGGACATTGAGGGCGTCGCCACCGTGCTGTGTAGCCGCACGGACGCCGACTCCGCGCAGTTCCTCACCAGCGACATCGACCCGCGCGACCGCCCCTTCCTTACCGGCAAACGCACGTCGGAGGGCTTCTTTGAGATCAAGCCCGGCATCGGCGCCGACTACGCGATTGCGCGCAGCCTGGAGTACGCCCCGTACGCCGACCTGATCTGGTGGGAGACGAGCGAGCCCAACCTGGAGGCCGCCACCCGTTTTGCCCACGCGCTGAAGGGCGCGTATCCGGATAAAGTGCTGGCCTACAACTGCTCGCCCTCCTTTAACTGGAAGAAGAAGCTGGACCAGAAGTCGATTGAGGAATACCAGATTCAGCTGGGCAAGCTGGGCTACAAGTACCAGTTCGTCACGCTGGCGGGCTTCCACCAGCTCAATTACGGCATGTTCAAGCTGGCGCACGCGTACAAAACGCGCGGCATGGGCGCCTACTCCGACCTTCAGCAGGCCGAGTTTGCGGCCGAGGCCGAAGGCTACACCGCCACTCGCCACCAGCGCGAGGTCGGCACGTCGTACTTCGACGCCGTAGCCACCACGCTCTCCGCCGGGCAGAGCTCGACGACCGCAATGGCCGGCTCGACCGAAACCGAGCAGTTCTGATTCGACTGGATTGAAGATGCAGATGCTGATGCATACGCTTCTTCCGCAATAACTTAACCCCGCGCGCGCGACGGAAAGGACCCACCCCGATGCCCGAGATTACCCCACGCCCCATCAGCGTACCCAGTGGCTTTGAAGGCTTTTCCGTCGCGCCGGATATTGCGGAGACGCGGCTGCCGGATACCTCACCGCTTGTACCCAGCGACGCCCCTATGGAGTCGCCGCTGCAGGCGCTGATGGAATCCCCGTCGCACGACACACGGGTGCTGAAGGAGATGCGCCCGCAGATCACCCAGCTGGAGATCCTCTCCCCCGGCCTTTACCACGCGCTCTCCCAGGAGACGCTGGGCACCTTCACCACCCTGACGAAGCAGGAGCAAAACCCCGAACGCCAGGCCATCTTCCAACGCGCCGCCGCGCTGTTAAAGGAGGAGACCTCGCACCAGGATTTGCTGTTTGCCTACCGCAACGCCCTGCACAAGGGTTAGGGCGGTTGCAGGGGGGAATATTTCACCAACAAGGCACGAAGACACCAGGGACGGAAGGCGGGAGTTGATGGATTCCGCCTTGACTTAAACGGCTCCTGCGTGGCCCCCTTGACAGCATGAGCGACTCCGCCGCCCCCACCCAGCCGCTCTGCTCGTCATTGCCGGGCCCAACGGCGCGGGCAAAACAACCTTTGCGAGGGAGTTCCTTCCGCGCGAGGCGGGCATTGTGCACTTCGTCAATGTGGATCTGATTGCGGCCGGGCTTTCGCCCCTTGAACCGGAGCTGGCGGCCCTGGCGGCGGGGCGTATCTTTCTGCAGGAGCTGGACCGCCTTGCCGCCGCTCGAGCCGATTTTGCCTTTGAGAGCACGCTCAGCGGCCTCTCCTACGCCACGCGGCTGCGCTCCTGGAAACAGGCCGGCTATCGCATCGAGCTTGTATTTCTACGGCTCTCCCGTGGAGATTGCGCTGCGTCGCGTTGCCGCCCGCGTACGGCAAGGCGGCCATAGCGTCCCCGCAGCCGACATCCGCCGCCGCTTACGCCGCGGCTGGGAAAATTTTTGCGGGACCTACCAGGGACTTTCCGACAGCTGGGTCCTGTACGATAATACCCACAATACTTATCTACGTATTGGGCAAGGACCATGAACTCATCCATCAAGACAACACTCCAACCCAAAAGCGAGCTTGCGCCAAGCGTGCTCGCGAAGTTGCCAAACAGCATGGGACTCTGATCAACGTCCTGTCCACGGAAGGGAAGGTCGTGGGGCTAAAGCCGTAGCAGCATTGCTCCTGGATCTTAGAGCAGTTTCAGTACGCGTGTAGACAGCGTGGTGCTCCGAAGCGCCGGAGGCGCCCCCCCCTCCTCACATCATCCCATTGGCCAGGGGCACGGCCCAGTCGCGGAAGGCGTCCGGGGTCATGAGGGTGTTGATTTCGGTGAGGTTGTGGACGGCTTCGCGGGTATGGGCGCCCAGGGTGAGGCAGCCGCTGGCTTCCTCCAGGTGGAGGATGGTGACGGGTTGCGCGTCCCAGGGGTGGAAGCAGTAGAGGCGGTAGTGGTACTTGGAGAGGGCGCCTTCGGCACCGTAACGGCGCAGGTCGCCCAGCACGCCGACGCCGTCCGCCAGCTCGACGCGGCTGAACTGGCTGTCCAGCTCGGAGAGGCTGTCCCAGCAGCCCAGCACCAGGCGTTGCAGCCAGGCGCGCATGGGGCGGGGCCAGCGGTAGAGGTAGGCGCGGTGGGCGGCGGGTAGCCAGTGCTCGTGCAGCAGGCGGCGCACGCTGTCGTTGTCGAAGTAGCTGACGTTTTGGCGAAGCAGGATCTCCGCCGCGTAGTGGGCTTCGGCGCCCAGCGTCAGCAGCAGGCGGGCGATGTTGAAGTGGCCCAGGCGGCAGGCCAGCGCCAGGGCGGCGCTGCGCATGGCGTCGGGGGAGGCGCCCTCGCTTAGCAGATAGCGCACGCGATCGGCGTTGCCGGAGCTGACGGCCTTGAGGACTTCGCGGTCGAAATCGCGGCCAAAGGCAAATTCCTGCTCGCGCTCGTGGGCGCGGATGCAGGCGGCGTCGCGGCGCGCGCGGTCCATAAAGTTGCGCCGCTCCGTGCTGCTGAGCAGTTGAAAGTTGGGCAGGCCGCAGGCATGGCGCGGACCGTCTTCCCCCCGTACGTACAGGTTGAGGAAGTTGTTGTAGAGATGGAAAGTGGCCGTGGTATGTGACATGGCACGGAGGGAGGGAATAAAGTCGTCAGTCAAGGGGAGGAAGGGCGAGGGGGATGCAAACGTGGCGCCGACTGGGGGGAAGTTCCGGCGTTGCGTTCCTTATGACTTCGGACTTTCGCGCGATAATTTAGCGTGCAACTTTGGCGCGGCGCTAAAACCTCGCCGGCGGCGCTTGCTGCCTGAGGCCCAACATGTTACCGCAGGGCTTGCGGCGGTGTTGTCGCCCTTATTTGCGGGAGCGCGGATCCCACGCATCGCGCAGCGCGTCGCCAATAAAGTTGAGGGACATGAGTGTGAGCGCGAGGAAGACGGCCGGGAAAACCACCAGCCACCAGTTGATGCTAATGGGGTTGATGACCTTGGCCGACTCCGAAATAAGGCTGCCCCAGCTGGCCATGGGGGCCTGCACACCCATGCCCAGAAAGCTCAGGAACGACTCCTCCAGGATAATCACCGGCACGTTGAGCGTAAGGTAGATGAGGATAAGCCCGCGCAGCTGCGGCAGAATATGCAGCCATAGAATGGCCGCGTGCGATTGGCCAAGCGCGCGCGCCGCCTGCACGTACTGCGCCTCCTTCAGCACCAGCACCTGCCCGCGTACAATGCGCGCCATGGTCAGCCACTCGATGCACCCCAGGCTGATGAAGAGCAGGCACAGGCGCACTGCGGAGGGATCCAGCCCGAATTTGCGGAAGGACCCGACCCATTCACGCGCGTAGCCGTCGAAAAACGTGATGACCAGGATGACGAGGATGAGGCGCGGCAGCGAGTAGAGGATATCCACCACGCGCATCATCACGTTATCCACAGTGCCGCCCACGTAAGCCGCTACCGCGCCGTACGTTACGCCGATAACCAGGCTTACCGTGGCGCCAATCAGCCCCACCAGCATGGAGATTTGCGCGCCTTTGAGCAGCCGCGTCAGCACATCGCGACCCAGCAGATCGGTGCCCATCCAGTGCTCCGCGCTGGGCGGCTGGTAGGTGCGGGAGAGGTTGTTGGCCGTGCCATCGTGCCCCGTAAAGTACACCAGCACAAAGGAGGCAAGCACCAGAAACACCAGCCAGCTTGCGGAGGCCGCCACCACGGGATCGCGCCACAAAAATGCCGTGGACGACCCGGCGCCCCGCGTATCAACGGCAGCGGGGGCGGAGGCGGCGTTACTGGCGGCGGCGTGCATGTGGCGCTAACCCATACCGCAATTTCCGTGCGCCGTCATGGGAAAAACGGCGGGGATTACGTGGGCAGTAGATCGCGGCGTCCTCTGCGATCAGCTGAGCGCGGGCTGGGTGACGCGGGTGCGGAACCAGTCGATGGTGAGGCGCAGGCCGGTTTCCAGGTCCACTTTGGGTTCCCAGCCCAGCACCTTGCGGGCGCGGGAGATATCCGGGCGGCGCTGCTTGGGGTCATCCACCGGCAGGGGCTGGTAGGTGACGCCGCTGGCGCTGCCGGTGAGGCGCACGATGCGGTCCGCGAACTCGCGGATGGTGAGCTCGGTGGGGTTGCCGATGTTCACCGGCTCGTGAAAATCGCTTTGGCTGAGGCGGAAGATGCCGTCGATCAGGTCCGAGCAGTAGCAGAAGCTGCGCGTCTGGCTGCCGTCGCCAAAGACGGTGATGGCATCGCCCCGCAGCGCCTGGCCGACAAAGGCTGGCACCACGCGGCCGTCCTTAAGGCGCATGCGCGGGCCGTAGGTGTTGAAGATGCGTACGATCTTCGTATCCACCTTATGCACACGGTGATAGGCCATCGTCATGGCCTCCGCAAAGCGCTTGGCTTCGTCGTACACGCCGCGCGGCCCGATGGGGTTGACGTTGCCCCAGTACTCCTCGGTCTGGGGGTGGACGAGCGGATCGCCATAGCACTCGCTGGTGCTGGCCTGCAAAAAGCGGGCGCCCTTGGCTTTGGCCAGGCCCAGGGCGCGGTGGGTGCCGTGGCTGCCTACCTTCATGGTCTGGATCGGCAGCTCCAGGTAGTCGATCGGGCTGGCCGGGGAGGCCATGTTGTACACCACATCCACCTCGCCGGGCACGTCAAGGTAGTCCACAATGGATTGCTCGATCAGGCTGAACCGGGGCTCATTGGCCAGGTGCTCGATGTTGACGCGGTTTCCCGTCAGCAGGTTGTCAATCGCAATAACCTGATACCCTTCGCCCAGCAGGCGATCCGTCAAATGGCTTCCTAAAAATCCGGCCCCTCCGGTTACAACCGCAGTCTTCATATATCCCTGCAGATTGTTGGAGAAGCGAAGGAGAGGCAAGCTAATTCATGGCGCATTGCGTGGGTTGGGCCTGCGCGGCGGAGATTTACCGCCGTGCCGCCTCCCCGCCGCGGGCCGGCAAAAGCGCGCTTTTCTTTTGAGCCCGGGCGCTGTAGCATGATACCAGCGCCCGAACGAGCGCGCGTTTTTTTGACGCATGGCCATGCCCCCGCCGCCTCCCGCACCTCCGCCGCCCCCGCCGCCGCCTCCCTCGGGGCAGCCTGCGCCTTTGCCGCACGGGGCGAAGGGCGGCGTGCCGGGGGCTGCCGCCGCCACCGCGCCCACCATGCGCATCACGGTGCCGGAGAAGTCGGCGATGGATCTGGTGGAGGAGGCCATCCACCTGCTGCGGCGCGCGCCGCTGCGCATTATGCTGTACTACACGGTGGGGCTGCTGCCTTTTCTGGCCGCGCTCATTTTCTTTTGTCTGGAGGTACGGGTGGCCGTGCAGCCGTGGGGCGTGATTTTTGCGGGCAGCCTGGTGCTGGCGGTGCTGTATGTGTGGAAAATCGCCTGGCATGCCGCCTTTATGCGCGAGCTCTGGGCGTTTCGCCTGGGCCAGC
The DNA here is from genome assembly GCA_003054695.1 of Verrucomicrobia bacterium LW23. GTDB lineage: Bacteria > Verrucomicrobiota > Verrucomicrobiia > Methylacidiphilales > UBA1321 > LW23. The sequence goes on along the minus strand of QAZA01000039.1, from coordinate 56,015 downwards.
GCCCGCCGGAGTGGACGCCCCGCACCGTGGCGATGCTGACCGCCACGCAGACGCGCTGGCTGCCGTGGGGCTTGTTTGCGCTACCCATCGCGGCGGTGTGCCTGCTGCCGCTGCCGATGTTCTACATCTACTTCCACAACCTCGGCATCCTGGCCACGGGGGAGCCGCCGAAGGGAGGCGCCGGCGGCAGCACTGCCGGCGACACCATGGGCACGGCCGCTCTCTCTTTTCGCCTGGCGTGCGATCACGTGCGGCAAAGCGTGCACATTTTGCTGTGCAGCCACGTGCTCTACTTCCTGCTGTATCTGAACGGGATGCTGCTGCTGTTGATGTCGCAATTGCTGCTGCACTGGCTCGCAGGCATCGAGACGCCGCTGAGCGAGAATCCCGCGCTTTATCTCTCCGTGCCCGTGCAGGTAGGGATGCTGGGGCTGACGTATATGGTGGCCAACCCGATTATGCGCGCCGTATGCCTGTTGCGCTGCGTCTACGGCGTCTCCCGCAACACGGGGGATGACCTGCTGGCCGGCCTGCGCGCCGCACGCGCCCGTATTGCGGCGGGGGAGGCCCGCAACCGCATCGTCTCGCCCATCGCCACGGGCCCGTCCTCCGCCCTGGGCGCACGGGCCTCCGCGGCCTCCTCCGTGGCGCGGGGTGGCGCGGCGGCGGCGGTGATTCTGGCCCTGGTACTGCTGGCGTCCAGCCCGGCCCCTTGGGCCATGGCGCAGACACCAGCACCGGCCGCTCAGGGCGCGAAACAGCCCCAGGCTCCGGCCGCACGAACCAGACTCTCCACCCCCGCCTCGCCCGATCTCGACAAGCGCTCGAGGGACATCGAAAGCAGCATGAAGCGCGTGCTGCAAAACCCGGACTACACGTGGCGCGGCGAGCGCAACCTGCAGGTGCATACGTTTGAGCAGGATTCGTACCTGGGCGCCTTCTACAAGTGGGTGAACGAGATGCTGGACTGGTTCTTCCGCCGATCATCCCCCAATTTCGGCTTCAGCCCGGACTCCAGCTGGTCGTTCTTTAGCCTGGGGCGCATGAACCTTACCATGGTGCTGATGATTGGCCTGGTGGTGCTGGCCGTCATCATCGCCGTGTGCGTCTTCGTCATGCGCCGCCGGCGCCCGCGCCGCGCCATCGCCGCGCCCACCGTCACCGCACCCATGCCGCCGCCTCCGCCCAACGTGGCGGACGAAGCCGTGCTGGCCTCCGCCCTGCCCGAGGACGAGTGGCGCGCACTGGCGGACAAGCTGCGGGGCGAGGGCAACCTGCGCCTGGCCTTGCGCGCCTTGTACCTGAGCACGCTGGCCCACCTGGCGCGGCGCGATCTCATTACCATTGCCCGCGCCAAATCCACCCGCAACTACCGGCGCGAGCTTGCCATGCGCGCAGGCGCCGGCCAGGCCCAGGGCGAGAGCCCGCCCGTACTGACCGCCTTTGAGGCGCAGGCGCGCGACTTTGAGCGTGTGTGGTACGGCCAGCACGCCTCCACCACGCAGCTCTTCGACCTGTTTGTGCAGCGCCAGCAAAGCATGCAGGGAGGGCCCGGCCGTGGCTGACGCATCGCTCCCCCCCGCCCGCGGCTGGCCGTGGATGTCGCTGGCCGTGGGCCTGGCGTTTACCCTCGCCTTTCTCGTCGGCATCGTGTCGATTGTCCAGAGCCAGCTGGCCCGCAGCGGCGGCTATGCCGGGTACTCCACACCCAGCGCCACGGCCAACGGCATGCGCGCCCTTCGCGACTCCCTGCAGGGGGCCGGCCTGAACGTGCAGCAGGACAACCGCAAATACGCCCTGTTTAAAGGCGGCCCCGAGACGCTCTATATCATCGCCGGGTTTGACATCAGCACGCTGCTGATGAGCACGCGCATGAACCGTGAGGTGCTGGACGAAATCCTGGCCATCGAGCGCATCCCGAAAAAAGGCGCCACCCTGCTGCTGGGCTTCGCGCCTGTCGCGGGCGACCTGCGCGGGCAAAAAAGCCTGTACGAGCAGCGTGAAACGGAGATGAACGACCACCGGTACAGTACGGACAGCGACACCCCCCTGGCCGTGCGCAATGCGCGCCTGGGCATCCGCATGCTGATCGCCGGCGGCGATCCCCTGCTTAGCGGCGAGCACCGGCTCGGCATGCAGCTGCGCGTTATGCCTCAGCGCCGTGGCGGCGAGGCGGCGGCAAGCCAGTTCCTCCTTAACCAGGCCACGCCGGAGAACCGGAAGCTGCCGCTGGACGGCAAGCTTATGTGGAAATCGCGCAACTACCTGGTGCTCAGCCCCGACTGGGAGGTGCTCTACGTCAACGCCACAGGCTTGCCCGCCATTGCCTGGCGGGAGTGGGGCAAAGGCCGCATCATCGTCTCCGCCGAAAGCGACTGGATGACCAACGAAGGGCTGGTCACCACCCCCGCCCCGCGGCTTCTGGCCATGCTGGCGGAAGGCAAAAGAGAGGTCGTCTTCTCGGAGCGCCACCTGGGTTTTCAGGATACGCGAGGCGTCATGTGGCTCATCCACCGGCACTCCTTAACCGGCTTTATGCTGGGCCTGCTGGTGCTGACCGGCCTGTTTTTGTGGAAGAACGCCACCAGCCTGGCGCCGCGCCTGGACACCACCGCCAGCGAGGACCGGGGCGCCGTGCTGCTGGGGCAGGACTCCGCCGACGGCTTCCTTAACCTGCTGGCCCGCAATCTGCCCCGCGAGCAGGTGCTGCCCCAAGCCTTTGCCAGCTGGACAAAATGGTGCTCACGATCCCCCGCCGCCGCCAATCGCGCCCCCGCCATGAAGGCCGAGCTGGACGCCGCCCAACGCGCCGCCTCCCCGATGTCCGCCGCCGACCTGGCCGACGCCTACCGCCGCATCTCCGCCATCCTCCACGCCCCCCTGCCCGGCTCCCCCCGCGCAAGCCGCCCCGCGCCCCCGCCGCCGCCACGGGTGTAGAGGCAGAGTCCGCGCTCCCCGCATGCCTGATTCCTCGTCTCCGAAGTCAGAAATACGTATCATTAGCTTGCTACCCCTCTGTTCCGCCCCTTTGTGTCTTCGTGTCTTTGTGGTTAATGTTCCCCCTCCACTCTGCTTCTCTGCGGAAATGGGAATGGGAATGGGGATTGTTTAACCACAAAGACACGAAGACACAAAGGGGCGGAACGGAACTTATGATATTTACTTCTGATTCAGGACACAGTAGTCCTCGCATCAGAATGCTGTGGGCAACCCCAGGCTATAGTTTGGAACGGCTCCGCCGTTTTCGGAGCCTGGCAAATTCGCGACGAGCTCCGGCTACACCGAGCCCCGGTGCAGTGCGACGATGCCGGTGTTGAGCTGCCAGAAGTGCACGTCGCGGAAGCCGCCGGCTTCCATCTCACGGGCAAGCTCCGGCGCTTTGGGGAAGTTCTGGATGCTGACGGCCAGGTACTGGTAGGCGTCCTTCTCGCGGGTGATGAGGGCGCTGTAGAGGGGCATGATGTTGCGCAGCCACCAAAAGTAGGCGGGCGCCAGGCGGTCCCACGGCGTGGAGAGCTCCAGGATGTAAAGGCGGCCGCCGGGGCGCAGCACGCGGCGCAGCTCGCGGTAGCCGGCGGTGCGGTCCACAATGTTGCGCCAGCCGAAGGAGATGGTGACGGCGTCGAAGCTGGCGGAGCGGAACGGGAGGCGCAGGCCGTCCGCCATGCACAGGTGCTCCAGCCCCTTCTTTTGGGCGACGTGCAGCATCGGCAGGCAAAAATCCGCGCCGACACACATTTTGCTGTACGCCTTATAGGTGCGCAGCGCCAGGGCGGAGTCGCCGCTGCCGGTGGCCAGATCCAGCACCGCGGCGGGCGACGCCTCGGCCACGCGTTGGGCCAGCACGCGGCGCCAGTAAAAATCCAGGCCGCCGGACATGACGTGGTTCATCAGATCGTAGCCGCCGGCAATGCGGCCAAACATGGCCTGGATGCCGGCCGCGCGCTCCTGCGGCGCCAAGGCCAGCTCCCCCACCGCCGCAAGCGCCGGGCCGTCGGGCGCGGGGGGCGTCGCGGCGGCAGTTGTTGCTGCAGGCGCCACGCTCTCGGCGGGGACATCCGTGATACGGCCGCGCTCGGCGGGCGTGGAAAGGCGGGGCTGCTCGTGCGACTCCTGCGCCGTAAGGGGGTGATCCGGGCCGGCGGGGCCATCAGTGCGTGGCGGTCGGGACATAGTGCCGTTGGCGTCTCTGGTACGTGTGCTTGGCTTACGTTGTGAAGTACTAGTTTTTATAGCCCAGGTATAACGTACGAAGCAGCAACAAATTGCTGAAGGGGCTGAAATAAATCGCGCGGCATGGTTGAACCTACTGCCCGCGCAAAAACCGAAGCTCGGCCTCCAGCCGCTGAATCTGTCGCACCAGGCTAAGCACCAGGCCAATGCCCTTGAGGTTAACGCCGTGCTCGTGCCGAAGCTCCGTCACGCGCCGCATCACGTACAGGGCGTCGTCGTCAAACCGCATGGCGCGGGGGTCCGTAGGCGGGTGCGGGGCGGTTTCCTCCACAGGCACCACAAAGCCCAGTTTGATGTAGAGGACGAGCAGATCCTCCGTTACGCCGCCCAGGCGCACAGTCTCTTCAAAGCTGTAGAGGGTGCTGGCGTCCACCGGCGAGGAATCCTGAGGGGATGGTGTGGGCTCGGGCATCGCCTTCGGTGATAGGCGATGCACCGCCGCCTTGCCAGCCCAAAAACGCCCAGCCCGGCGGTATCGTTGCCAGGCGGGGCGGGGTGGCTCTATCGCGGCACTGCGGAAGCGCCCGGCCGACAGCACGGCATGGCCCGGCGGCGCCAGTCCTCCACCTGCGCGGCATCCGTCCGCGCGGTTGAGGCGGGAAGGTTGGAGGCGCTGTACCCGCGGGGGCACGGCCAGTCCGCCTCCGTAGCAAGCCCGGCGGCGGCAACGGCGGCGCGCCAGTGGGAATCGCAACGGCACGCGCGGCAATGGACAAGCAGCCGGCACGCGGACGTGCGGCAAAAGCGGGGCTGCGGTTGGGGACGGGCGGGGTTCATGGGCTATCCTCCCTCCCCTTCGTCTTCGCCCAGAGTGAGCGTGCCGCCGTGGGCCATGGTGATGACTCCCGCCACTGCGTTAAGGCAATCGCCGGCAGCCAACGCGTTGGGAAAGGGATCCTCCAGGGCGGAGCCGCCGGGGCGGGTGGCGGAGAAGACGCCGTACGTCTCCGCATAGCCCAGTATGGAGACGGTGAACGCGCCGGCGCCGCAGATGGCGCGCAGCAAAAACGGCCCGTGCGAGCCGCTCCAGATGCGCAGCCCCGCGCCGGGCGGCTCCGGCGGCTCCTCCAGCGTAAGGATGTACGCGCCATTGGGGCTGGGTGTGGCGGGGAAAGCGCCGCATACCGTAACGTCGGAGACGATCGCGAAGAGCGTGCCCGCCTCCGGGCAACACACCGCGCATACGCTCGCGCCGCACTCCGCGCAGCCCGCGGGCCCGCGGCCGATGTTTTTGAGATAGCCAGTCATGGTTGGTTGAAGGGAAACGTTGTGAGCCCGGATATTTCATGAGGGAGGGCGCCCGGGCCTCAGGCTGTATGCTGGTAGGGCTCGGAGCACATCAGCATCACGTACCACTCCTCGCCGGGGGCGCCGTCCTTGCACCAGCGCACCTCGCGCAGTTGCACGGGGGTGAGGCAGTTGGCGTGGATCTCCTCTGCATTTATGGACGCCTTGACGGCGTCGCCCTTCAACCACTCGGTTTTGGGGAAGTCGCCGCGCACGTCGTTCAGCACGTCCAGGCGGGCGGTGCCGTCCAGTCCGTTGTTCAGCAGCACGTGGCGCGTGCCGGTGGGGGCGCTGGCGCTGATGGTGCCGGGCGTTTTGGTGCCGCCTTCCATTTGCGGGCGGTCGCTGGCCTGGCCGCTGGAGCGCTCCGGAGCGCGCCAGGTGACGGGCCGTTTGGTCACACGCATCAGCTCTACGCGATCCTGAGCGCCCTGGTTGACGGGCGGGCCAAACGCCACGGTGGTCGTGCCGTCGTCCACGCTGTCGGTTACCTCCTGAATCTGCGCGGCCATCGTCTCCCAGGCCGGCAGCGCGCCGGTAAAGCTGAGCAGGCGCCCGGGCGCGATGTCGTCGGCAACCTCCTCGGCGGTAAGTGTGGCGGTGCCCTGCCAGTGCAGCACGCTCAGCGCGGCGTACATCTGCTGGGCCAGGCCTACGGGTGTCTCCTCCGGCAGCGTAACACTGGTGGCGTGCGCGTAGAGGCGGGTGGAGAGGTTGGTGCCCATTACCGTGCACTCCAGCGGGCGGTTGACAAAGCTTTCGATCTCCACGTCGTTTTCGTCGCGCAATGTGCCGGAGGCCACGGCGGTAACGCGCATCGTTTCGCTCTGGTCATCCATCCACGCGGGGCAGCTGCCTTCGATCATGTAGCGCGGCAGGGCCGGCCCGGCGCCGTCCGCGGGGGCCACGGCGCCGCTGGTGATGTTGAGATCGCTGACCTGCCTCAGCCAGGGCAGTTGCCGGCGCCACCAGTCCAGGCCGTTCTCGGCAATCACCTCCGCGCGCACCCACTGCCGTTGCCAGGTGGACGCTGCGCCGCCCAGCTCCACGGTCAGCTCCACGGCGTCCCAGGCGTCGGCATTGGCGCCAGGCGGGTAGATGTCCGTGTCGATGGTGATGGAGTCCACCCCGTCGATATCGTGCGTGCGCTCGTAGCGCATGATGACGGCGGAGGCCTGCAGGTCGTGCCGCGGGGTAATCTCCAGCGCGGCCACGCGGGGCGGTAACGCCTCGCCGATCGGCACGGATACGGTGGGCATGGCGGCGCGGCGGCGGATGTGCAGCGTGGGGTGCGGCTCGGTGGCGTAGTCGAACCACGCGGTAATGTCGGGCGTCCAACGGCACATGTGGCGGATGACCTCCGCGCAGGTGATGTTGCTAACCTCCTGCAACGGCGGAATGACGTCGCCCTCGATAGTGCCAAGCGCGATGGGGGCCCCGCGGTCGATGACGTACTCGATCGCCTCCACCATCTGCGCGCCCGTCGTAATGCGCTCGCCGGCCGGTCCCTGACACAGGATGGCGCGCCCCTTGAGCGTCGGCACCGGCAAGTGCGGCGACGCAACGGCACGCATGCCCCACAGCTGCTGAAACGCCTTGTTCTCCAGATACCACCAGGGCCCGGCCAGCCGATACCCCACGCTCTCCGCCCGCCCGCTGCCGCCGCGCGGATTGCTGGTAACGCGGCCGTAAAACCAGGGCGTGGCGTCCCGGTAGATGATGCAGCTTTGCCCGTAGGCAAAGAGGGGCGGAGCATCCACCGCCGCGCCGTCCGCAACAAAGGAGACCATGTCGGTCTCCAGATTGCCACGGCTACGCCGCAATGCACGCAACCCCCACGCCGCAAAGCTCTTATGCTCGCCGCTGGGGAGATATTTGAGGGACCAGTTTGCCATGGAAAGAGGAGAGTGTGGGTTGAGGAGAGAAGGGAGACACCGCGCGGGGCGGAAGCTTGAGCGTATTTGGCACAGGGGTTTCGGCTGCATGCACCCGTTCCCCCTTAGCGGCTTTGTCCCCCTTCGCGTGAAAAATCCGACTATCCCCGATGCTGTGCGTGCAGGTAGTCGGGGAAAGCAGATTTTTTCACGCGAAGGGGGACAAAGCCGCTAAGGGGGAACGGGAGCTTACACCCTGGCCTGGCTTGACGGGCGCCGTTACTCGCGGCGGTTGGCCAGGGCCTGGGTGGCGCGGCGCAGCTCCTCGCGCAGGGAGCGCAGGGCCTCGGCGTTTTCGGCCAGGCGGGTGACGGCAGTGCGGGCGAAGTCTTCGACCGCGGCCATGGTTTCGGCCAGCTCCTGATCGCTTCGGCCGGACGCCTCGCGCGACTGGGAGAGCAGCCCCGCGGCGCGCCCCGCCGAAGCCGCAGCGCCCGCGCTGGAGGACGCACCCGCACCGCCGGCCGCCGCTGAAGGCGAGGCGCGGCGGCTGTCCCGAGACGCTTCGCCGGTGTCGGCGGGGGAGATGCTGCGCACGGCACCCTCCCCCTGCGTCGAGGCGGATGCGAAGTCTGGCCCACCACCGCCGCCGCCCGCGCCAGGTGAGGCATTGCCTGCCGCCGCTCCGACCGCCGCCAGGGCTCGCGCCATATCGGCCGCCGCCCGCGCCGCCTCGGCCAGCAGCTCGCGAACCGGCCCGTCATCCAAAGAAAAGGTAGTCGCCATAACACGGCCCATCATGCACAGGGCAACCCCAACGACCACGGCCCCCACGGCCGCCAGGGAGGCCGGGGAAGGTTTAACCACGTTTTACATACACCAAGCACGCGCATGGGCGAGGGGGGGGACGCCCCATCGGGAAAAGGGCAGGCTCAAAAGAGATGGAACAGATGCGATATCCCTTTCCTCCCCTTCCATGTAATCCGCGTAATCCGTGGTTATGTTATCCCCTTCAGACTGATTTCTTAACCAAGGATTTCACGGATTACGCGGAAGGAGAAAGTGGACAGATCCCGATGTGCGAAGTCACGCCTCATTCCTTTCATTCCTGTCCATCGTGTCGTTCGTGGCTAAACCTTCTTTCTCCCCTGCCGTGCGCCCCCGCACGCCACGTTTGCATTCGCCCGCAAGCGCGCGCATAGTGTGGGCAACATGAAAGTGGCGATCCTTGGGCTCGGAATTATCGGCGCCGTGTGGGCGCGCAATCTGATGGACGATGGCGTGGACGTGCGCCCGTGGAACCGCACCAAACGGGATTTCCCAGGCGAAAAGGCGACGGCCGCGGAGGCCGTGGAGGGCGCGGACTTCATCGTCATCGTGGTGGCGGATCCCCCTGCGGTACAACAGGTTCTGGATGAGATTCAACCCGTGCTCCGCGCAGGGCAAACGGTCCTGCAGGCCAGCACCATCTCCGCAGCGTGGACACGCACGTTTGCCGCCCAGGTGCAGGCCGCCGGCGCCGCCTTTCTGGAGGCCCCCTTTACCGGCAGCAAGCCGGCAGCCGAGAAGCGCCAGACCGTCTTCTACATCGGCGGCGACCCGGACGTGTTTGCCGCGTGCCGGCCGTTGCTGGACCACATCAGCCGCGCCGCGCTCTACGTCGGCCCGCTCGGCTCCGCGTCGTCGCTCAAACTGGCGATGAACCTGAACCTGGCGCAAATGGCGCAGGCGCTCAGCGAGTCCCTGACGCTCGCCCGCGCCGAGGGCATCAGCGATGACACCTACTTTGCCGCGCTGCGCATCAACGTCGGCCACTCCGGCCTGGCGGAGCTGAAGGAGCCCAAGCTGCGCGATGCCGACTTCGCGCCGCAATTCTCCATCAAGCACATGGGCAAGGACTTACGCCTGGCCGCCGAAACCGCCGCCGCGCACCCCGCACCCCCGCCCGGCCCCGCCGCCGCGGCCGCCGCCGTCGTCGCCGGGCAGGACGCCGCCGCCCCCGCCCCTCTCCGGCTCCCGCAGCTCCAGCGCCTCATCGCCCTGTACGACGACGCGCAGGCCCGCGGCTGGGGCGACGACGACTTTATCTCGCTTGTGCGATTGATTCAGGCGAAGACATAGAGCCCGCGTATGAGAGCATTCGTCACCAGCGCTATATACATTGGAGTTGTCATACTCGGTGCCGCTCTGCTTCTTCCAGCGCTGTTTGTATGCTGGTTCATGTATCAGATCTCTCACATGCACGGAAGCTGGCCAGACGTAAAGATCTCTCCCAGGCTATCGCTCTGCCGCACGGGGAGCGATACCGTGCTTCTGGATAGTCCGGATGCCATCCCGATTCCTGGTTACGTCATCAAATTCAAACGTGATCCCAAAAATCCGGACTACATTATGGTTGCCTACAAAATGAAGATAGACGACCCCAAGGAAGCACCCGTCCTGGTGAGAATCCATGTATCTACGCTACATACAGAGTGGGTTGAGGATACTGACGGATCCATACTTCAATCACTGGACGACATTGGTGTAGTACTTCCTATCCAATAGGATTACGGAAAGGCTCCGTTTGAGCCGTTACCGACCTTAGACCAATCGCAATGTTATTGATCTTTTTGCGGGCCGCTTTTGGGCTATGGCCGCACTGAAACTCCGGTCGAGTATTTTTCTGATGCACTCCCTCCGTTTTAGCGCACCCATAGCCCAAAATCAGCTCCGCATAAAGAGCAAATAACTTTGCGAATTGGTCTTACTTCCCACGGCCGCCACATTCTTCCCCGTCCCCGCGCTTTATTCTTTTGCATCAGCCGCTATAATCAGCGCATGCCGACAGCCGACTCCACCGCCGCATCGCCCCTTATTGCCGATCCCCTCCAGGTATTGCGCAAGACGTATGGGTACCCGGCGTTCCGCGGGCAGCAGGCGGCCGTGGTAGAGCACGTGGCGCGCGGGGGCAATGCGTTTGTGCTGATGCCCACGGGCGCGGGTAAGTCGCTGTGTTATCAGATTCCCGCGCTGTGCCGGCGCGGCGTGGGCATCATCGTCTCGCCGCTGATTGCCCTGATGCAGGATCAGGTGGACGCGCTGCTGCAGCTGGGCATTCGCGCGGCGGCCATCAACTCCAATATGGCCGGCAAAGCCATCGCGCACACCAAGCACCTTATCCGCGAGGGCGCGATTGACATGGTGTATGTGGCGCCCGAGCGCCTGCTGATGGAGGACTTTCTTAACCTGTTGCGCGAGAGCCCCATAGCGCTCTTCGCCATCGACGAAGCGCACTGCGTAAGCCAGTGGGGCCACGACTTCCGCCCCCACTATGTGCAGCTGGGCGTGCTGGCGGAGCACTTTCCCCACGTGCCCCGCGTAGCCCTTACCGCCACGGCCGACGCCCCGACGCGGCGCGATATTGTGCAGAAGCTGCACCTGGAGGACGGCGAACAGTTTGTCTCCGGCTTCGACCGCCCGAACATCCACTACACCATTGTTGTTAAGGATAACGCAAAACAGCAAATCCTTAACTTTATCAAAAGCGAGCACAAGGGCGAAAGCGGCATCATCTACTGCCTCTCCCGCCAAAACGTGGAGGATATGGCCGACTGGATGACCGGCCAGGGCTTTACCGCCCTGCCCTACCACGCCGGCCTGGACTCCGCCGTGCGCGCGCGCAATCAGGAGCGTTTTTTGCGCGAGGACAACATTATTATGGTGGCCACCATCGCGTTTGGCATGGGCATCGACAAGCCCGACGTCCGCTTTGTGGCCCACATGTCCATCCCTCGCAATATCGAGGCCTACTACCAGGAGACCGGCCGCGCCGGCCGCGACGGACAGCCCAGCAGCGCGCTGATGATCTACGGCATCGGCGACGCCGCGATGCACCGCAACTTCATCGACGGCGGCAATGCGCCGATGGAGCAGAAACGCATTGAGCATCAAAAGCTTAACGCGCTGCTGGGCCTGTGCGAGGCAGCCTGCTGCCGGCGCAAGGTCGTCCTCAATTATTTTGGCGACGACTGCGCCCCGTGCGGCAACTGCGACACGTGCGATAATCCCCCGCAAACCTTTGATGGCACGGTGGCTGCGCAAAAGGCGATGTCGTGCGTGTACCGCACCGGCCAGCGCTTTGGCGTGGCGTATCTCATCGACGTGCTGACCGGCAAGGACGACCCGCGCATCCGCACCTTTGGCCACGACCGAGTGTCGACCTACGGCATCGGCAAGGAGTTCGGTAAGCTGGAATGGCAGAACATCTTCCGCCAGCTGGTAGCGGAGAACCTGGTGATGGTGGACATGACCGAGCACGGCGGCCTGAAGCTGACCCCGCGCGGCACCACGTTCCTCAAAAACCGCGAGACCATCCGCCTGCGCGCCTACACCGGCAAGGTAAAAGCCGCCAAAGCCGGCCGCGGCCCGGGCACGCCGCGCGGCCAGCGCTTTGGGGGCAAGGGCAGCGCCACAGGGCGCGGCATCGGCCCCGCGCCCGGCGGCGGCTTCGGCGGAGGAGGCGGACGCCAGGCGACCATGGACGCCAACACGCAACGCCTCTTCGACGCCCTGCGCGCCGTGCGTGCGGAGCTGGCGCGCGCGCAAAACGTGCCGCCCTACGTCATCTTTCACGACAAAACCCTGCGCGAGCTGGCCGAGGAGCGCCCCACCACGGTGGAAGCGCTCAGCGCCATTAGCGGCGTCGGCCAGGTTAAAATCGACCGCTACGGCCAGACCTTCCTCACCGCCATCCGCCGCCACGAAGGCGACGACCGCGGCGGCGGCGACATCCACGTGCCCGCCTTCGCGGGGGATTCCTCCTCATTTGACGACGAAGACGACCCGGAGTTTGAATCCCCGGCGGAGACCGACGACGAGGAGGAAGAGGATGCCGATTCCGAAGCGACCGTCCCCCAGGAAAAGCAGACGCGTCGCCTCGACCGCTCCTTCGCCCAGGATGCGAATCCCTACGAAGACCACGGCGACCTGTTCCGCCCGTAAATACCAGCGCGATTTAAGTACAGGCGTTTACACTGCGATCAATCAACCTCGGAGAAGTTGTATAACTACGACCAATTATCGGAATAAACCGGTACATTGGTGGAGGCGATTTTGAGATGAGGGCAAGGCGAGGCTGAGGGAGTGCATTTGAAAAATGCATGACCAAAGACTCAACGCCGCACTCGCTCAAAAGCGTCCCGCCAATGTACCGGCTTATTCCGATAATGGGTCTAAGCATTCTCCAGATAGCTTGTCGAGAGTTCGCCAGGCTCCGAGAACGGCGGAGCCGTTCCATATCGTAGCCCGGGGTTGCCCGGAGCATTCTGATGCGAGGACTACCCCGGGAAAGTTCGCCACAGCAACCCTACGCGAAGCGTTCTTATGTCGATCCACTCGCGCTCGTTTGATGCATGTGCGAGGCGCTCTCTGTGGCTGTTGCTCCGAATATGGCCCGCGCGAGGAACGAGCGCGAAAGGTCCGACGGAAGAACGCTTCGCGTGGGGTTTCCCGATTCCGGCCTACCTGGGGTAGTCCTCGCATCAGAATGCTCCGGGCAACCCCGGGCTAAGGCATGGAACAGCTCCGCCGTTATTGGAGAACTAACCCGCGACAGCTTAGATGGGCTTTGCTCAGGAGGCTGTGGACATTCGAGCTCGAGAACTCGAATTGCACGCCACATGCACTCCTTGCCTGGATTCCAAGAGGGCACCGGCCGGAATCAGAGATCCGGCACGCCGGGGACGAGGTTGCGCTCGACGACCGGGGCGGGCTTTTTGTTTTTGTACTTGGGCGCGGGGGCGGCGGGCTGCGACGGCGCTTCGGCCTGCGGGGCGGGGGTGGCGCCTTCGGCGGGGGCCGGGGTGCCTTCTGCCGCGGGGGCGGTGTCGTGGGCCTCGTCGTCGTGGTCGTCGTGCTCGTCGATCAGGTCGCTGTCGTCGGAGTCATCGTACTCGTCATCCTCATGGGTAAACTTCCTCACCCGTTTGTGAACGGGGTTGGGCGTCAGCATCATGGTGATGTTTTTGTTGATGAGGCGGGGCTCGCTGTCGGCGAGGCCTGCGCCGGCCAGGTCGGCACGGATGCGGGCGATGAGGTTGGTGCCGCGATCCTGGTGCATCATTTCGCGGCCGCGGAAGGCAACGATGAGCTTCACCTTCATGCCGCGCATGAGGAAGCTTTCGGCCTGGCGCATCTTCACTTCAAAGTCGTGCCCGTCGATATTGAGCTGGAACTTGAGCTCCTTGACCTTGGTCGCGGACGTGTTTTTCTTTCCGTCGCGATCTCGCTTGGAGATTTCGTAGCGGTATTTGCCGAAATCGAGGATACGGCAGACGGGGGGAACCGCGTTGGGGGAGACTTCCACCAGATCCAGGCCGCGGCGACGCGCGGTTGTCATAGCTTCGGCGATCGGGACGACGCCGAGGGATTTGCCGTCCACATCGATCACGAGAACTTCGCGCGCCCGGATCTTGTTATTGGCACGAATCTGCTGATGGGAAGGAGCGTTCCAGGTTTTTATTTTGCGAGGCAAGGGCAATTTCGGTTGGGGTAATGCTGCGTGTGCGCGCTTGTAGGGGATTGGCCGGGGTCAGTATCAGCCAAAATCGCAACAAGGCCACGAGAACTCATACTAACAAAGCAGGAGACGTGCCGCAGGTAAAGCGGAAAAGCATTTAGTGCATTACAATAATCAAAGACGTATTCAAGTGCAAGGTTTGACGCAAAAAGCCGGAAAGTTTTACCGGAACGTTGCGTGCATGTGAGGCGTCGGGCGGCGTGCAAAGCACGGAAGGGTACGCCACGCCCGGCAAAAAGGGTAAGTCCCGCCGCGGATTGCAACCAACGGCGTGTCCGAAGCGTATAAAATGCAACAGTCCCGCCACGCCAACTGCATGATTGCACGACACGGTATTCTCATTTTCCTTGCCTCAATCCCGGCGATCGTTCCGTCCCTGGCGTTAAAACTCTCCTCGGCTATCCTTTACCAGAGCCCCCCAGCAGCAGCACGGTTGCCGCCAGGTCGTAGGTGATGATGTTGAGCATGAGGACGGCGACCATGGGGAGGAAGCGCAGGAAGGACGACGGGATTGGCGGCTCGGGGCGGGGCCAGGCGGGCTCCGCACCCAGGGCAGTAAGGCGGCTGTGGAGATCGGGGTGGGTGCCGACGCCGCCCTGCGTGTTGTTGGCAAATGCGGCGGGGATGTAGGCGTCCTCGTGAATCTTCTCCAGGATGGTGGCGTAGTTGCCGGACGTGGCGTCGGCGGCGCGGCCGCGCTCGTCGGCCAGATGCTCCTGGCGGCGGGAGAAGCTGCCAAAGCAGTACTCCACCGCCACAAGCACCGCAAGGGGGACGGCGGTGGTGAGAATGAAGAGGTTCGACCCCATCATCAGTGCGTTGGCAATGCACGCCGCCATGCCCAGCACGCACAGGCTGACAAGCGCTCCGTGCAACACGCGCATCCACAGCACGGAGGCCGGCTCGTCCAGGTGGTTGAACTCGTGCGCCAGTATGGCGATAACCTCTTCGTCTTCTGCAATTTCCATAAGCCGCGTGGTAACGGTAAGCAGCTGCGGGCCGGTAAAGGCGAAGGCATTGGCCATGCTCCACCGCAGCACCCACACGGGCCGAGGGCGGGAGCCGACGCGACGGGCCGCCTCGTCCATCAGCCGCGGCAGGCGCGCCAGGGCGGGGTTACTGTCTCCGGCGCTTGCGGGCCAGGCCAGGCCAAGTATGCGCAGGATGCCCAGCCCCAGCCCAAAGTAGTTGGCGGCAGCAAAGGCAAGGACGCCCGCGGCCGTCCAGGGCAGCCACGCCGGTGTGGCAAGCCAGGGGGCCACAAAAATCAGCGCGGGCGGCGTGAGGATGACGACCCACAGCACCAGCAGCATCACCGTGGTATCGCCCACCCACGCCAGGGGCGACAGCGGCCGCAACCCGGCCTGGCGACGGAACAGGGAGCCGCCTGCGGCCAGGCCCAGCATGGACGCGGCAGCCGCCGCCAGCACCAGGGTAAGGGGCGGCACGTGCAGAAAATCCGGCGACGCCAAGGCGATGCGCCAGGGGGCCATGCAGGCCAGCAGTAACAGCAGGCCCCGGTCCGACCGGGCGCCCCACAGAACGCGGGCGCGCTGTGTCCAGTGGGCGCCGGGCGGCGCCAGGCGGCGCACGTCGCGGGCCAGCAGCCAGCCTGTCGCCGCCGCGGCGCAGAAGGTGAGGCTGAAGGGGAAGACAATGATCAGCACCAGCATGGCTAACATGTTGCTGGAGAGGAGGAATCCGAGGAACTCCGGCCCGGTGCTGACGCTGGATACTCCTGTGCGGGCGGCGTCGTTCTGGGCCAGATTGCGCCAAGCTTTCAGGGACTCGCGTGCCTCAGCGGTCTTGCCTTCGCGAAACATCTCCACGGCGTACTGGCGTATGGCAGGGGCGTAATCCCTGGCACAGGCCACGCTCAGCCACATCATGCCGTCTTTGCGCAGGTCCTCCGGGCTGAGAGCGTGGGGGGCGGTGGAGTTGATCCGGGCCCACTCGTCGTGGGGCGCGACGGCGGGAGGATGCTGCACGCCGTCGCTAAAGACGTTGAGGCTGGCCATGTAAGCCAGCACGCTCACCTCCCGGCCGGCGGTGCCTTGCGGCGGTGTGGAGCCGGGGGGCAACGCCTTGCCGGGGGCGAGGCGGCGCATGGCACGGGCCAGGGCGTCGGCGCCGCCGGTGGCGATGGCGTTGCGGCGCCAGAACTCGCGCGCTTTGGCATAGTCTGCCAGCTCAGTCGGGGTGGGTCGGTAGTCCTCGCCCTCCCGCACCGTGCCAGTTGCGTTGTACTGCAAAAAGAGATAGATCATGGCCTGCAGATAATGGCGGTCTGCGGAGTCCCTGATGTAGTCATGGGCCACGGACGTGTCGACGTCGCGGCCTTCGCCATAAAGGTAGATAAGGCCCATCTGGTACTGCGCTTCGCGGTAACCCATGTTGCCCAGCTCCTCCGTGTAATCGGCGGCCTTTTTGGCGTCGGAGGGCACACCGACGCCGTTTTTGTACATCCATGCCAGCATCCAGCCGGCTTTGGCGTTGCCATCCTGATCGTAGCTGGTGCGCAGGCTGGTGAGCGTAGACGCGGCCACGATTTTGCGGCGCGCGTCGGGTACGTGGCCCTTGTTGAGCGATTCCAGCATCGCGCGGGCGGCAAAGACGAGGTGCGAGCCGTCTCGCGTCCAGGACGCCCATGCCTCCGGGTCGTCTCGGGGCGGCGGGGTGCGGGGCACCTCCAATGTGGGGTAATCCGTGGCCTCGCCTTGGGTAGGTGGGGTGGCGGTGTGGTACTGCTGGGGGTTGGCCCGGCGGTGCTGGAAGCTGATGGCGACGGCCAGCATGATGCCAACCGCCCAGAAGAGGAGGAGCTTTGTGGCGCATCCCCAGCCGCCGGCTTTGGGTGCGGGCGGGGGCGTGCCTGCCAGGTTGCCGGCGCCGGTTCCGATCTGCGGCTGTCCCTCGGGAGGAGGGCTCTTGTTCTCGCCGGCAGACTGCTCGTTGCCGCCCCGTTTGCTCTCCGCCCCCACGTGTCCGGGGCCATGCCCCGCCATGGCTACCGCCGCGGTAGCTGATGGAATCCCCCGTAAGATGGCCATATCTGGTTGTAGATCAACGCGCCTCGGCGGGCAAGGGCGTCTTCTTCAGCCGCGCCAGCTGGCCCTGGGCAAAAAAGACCTCGTTGCGGCGGCCCTGCTTGTTATCCAGCGAGGCTTGCAGATGCTTTTGCGCGGTGGCTTTGTCGCCGGCGTCCAGCGCCTTCATGCCCATATAAAAGTAGTAAAGTTGCAGGCGGCTCTTTTTCTCGGACTCGCTGTCGGCGGCGCTGGCTTTGGACATGAGGTCCGCCTCGCTTACCTGGCCGAGGAGATAGCGGCCCATCATAATGTGCCACTCCTGCGCCGGCTTTTCGACTTTGTTGGCGGCAACGCGCACCATTTCGGATTCCACGGCCTGCTTGAGCTCCGGCACGTACACATGCGCCTTGCCCTGGCGCGCGTAAACGGTCCAGATCTGGAAGGCGTACTGGTAGCTCCAGCCTGCGTCGTTGCGGGATTTGCGGGCTTTTTGAAGCAGGCGGATGACTTCATCGTCCTGGCCGCCGTCGCCAAACAGGGCAATGGCGAGGAGATCCTCTGTTTCCCGCGCGTTCTCGTCCACCGTGGTATCCTCGCCGCCGGCCAGCGTGTCCAGCACAACGCGGAAATCCGCGGCCGCCTCCGCGTAGCGTTGCAGTTGCAGATAGATAAGGCCGCGGCTGCGATACTTGGCGATGATTTTGGGCCCGAGATAAAGCGTGCGGTTGATGTCCGAAAGCGCGCCTTCCAGGTTATCCTGATAGCTGCGCATGATGCTGCGGTAGTGGTAGCCCAGACTCACGTCTGGGTACTTTGCAATCATGCCGTCCAGGATCTTTTCCGCCTCGGCAAGCTCGCCGGCTTCCATCTTGTTCAGCGCGGATTGCGCCATCTTCTTCTGCTCGTCATTGGCAAGTTGCTCGATGACATAGGCTTGCGAGGGCTTCTCCTCCGCGGCGGGGGAGTGCTTGGGCGAGACGGCGACGGAGAGGAAAAGCGCCAGCACAATCGCAAGGATCGACGGGCGGGGAACGGGCGTCATGACCCCAGGCTAGCATTCCCGGCCAGCGCGGGCGAGGGCCAAATCTTCAAGTTGGCGCAACTTAATTCCATTATACAGCCATTGAAACTTGCTCGCTCCCCGCATACGAGGTAAGCGATTAGCATGCCGCATCATCTCGATCTTATTTCGACCCTGACGGGGGGCCTGCTGGCCGCACTTGTCCTGGGGTTCATCACGCAGCGACTGGGCCTTTCTCCGATTGTCGGCTACTTGCTGGCGGGTATCGCGGTGGGCCCGCACTCACCCGGTTTTGTGGCGGATGAAGGTGTGGCTAAACAGTTTGCAGAGATCGGCGTTATTCTGCTGATGTTCGGCGTCGGCCTCCATTTCCATCTCAAGGATCTGCTTGCTGTCAAAAATGTCGCCATCCCCGGCGCCATTGTGCAGATTGCCGTTGCCACCGCGCTGGGCGCTGTTTCCACGCACTATTTTAACTGGAGCTGGGGGGCCGGCATCCTCTTCGGCATCGCTATCTCGGTAGCCAGTACGGTGGTGCTGACCCGCGTACTTGCCGACAACCGCGCGCTGCACACGCCGACGGGCCATATCGCCGTGGGCTGGCTTATTGTGGAGGATCTCTTCACCATTATGGTGCTGATTCTCCTGCCCACCATCGCGCTCTCCACGGGCACTGGCGCCGCGCCCGCGGCGGTGCCTGCCGTGCAGGGCAGCGGCGGCGGCATGGGGCTGGGAGGCGTTACGGAGTTTATGCACGCCATGCAGTCCGCCGGGCAGGCGATCACCGCCGCGGCTGTCAGCCTGGAGCCCGCGGGCGGCGGCAACGCCTTCATCACCATTGGCGTTGCGATCCTGCGGCTGGGTGGCCTGGTCGTCGCGTTTATCGTGGGGCAGCGGCTTATCCCGTTGATTCTGTGGTACATCGCCCGGTCCGGATCGCGTGAGCTCTTTACCCTTACCGTCCTGGTGCTGGCGCTCGGCATCGCCGTAGGCTCCCTGCACGCCTTCGGCGCGTCCGTGGAGCTGGGCGCATTTCTCGCGGGCATGATTGTGGGCTCCAGCGATTACAGCGCGCGCGCGGCGGCAGAGGCGCTGCCGATGAAGGACGCCTTCGCGGTTCTCTTCTTTGTGGCCGTGGGGATGCGTTTCGATCCCTCGGCCATCCCCACCGGCTGGCCGCTGATGCTGGTAACCCTGGCCATTGTGATGATCGGCAAGCCGATTGCCGCGCTGGTTGTGGTGCTGGTACTGGGCAAACCGCTGCGCACCGCCCTGGCCGTCGCCGTAGCCCTGGCACAGATCGGCGAGTTCTCCTTCATTCTGGCCGACCTGGGCGCGCGCCTCAACATCCTGCCGGCGGAGGCTGTCAACGCCCTGGTCGTCGCCTCCATCATCTCCATCACACTCAACCCGCCGCTGTACCAGTGCATCGAGCCCATCGCCAAGTGGATGGAGCGCAACAAGCTAGCACCCACCTCCAAAAAGGAGGACCTGAGCGGCGTGCCCCCCAAAAACCACCTGGCGGATCGCGCCATCGTCATCGGCTACGGCCCTGTCGGCAAGACGCTCACGCGCATCCTTAAGGATAACGGCATCGAAGTGGTGATCATCGAGATGAACATCGACACCGTCAAGCGCCTGCGTGCCGAGGGCGAGAACGCGCTGTACGGCGATGCCATGCAACGCGACATCCTGCACCACGCCGGCGTGGAGCAGTCCATCGCGCTCATCATCTCCGCCAGCGGCCTGCCCGCCCAGGCCATCGTGCAAGCCGCCCGCGAGCTCAACCCGGAGATACAGATCCTGACCCGGAGCACCTACCTGCGCGAAAAAGCCTCGCTTGAAAAAGCCGGCGCCAACGAAGTGTTTGCGGCCGAGGGCGAAGTCGCCCTCAGCATGGTCGCCCACATCATGGGCCACCTCGGCGCCACCAGCGAGCAAATCGACCGCGAACGCGCCCGCGTGCGCGAGGAGCTGTTTTAGGGCGGAGGGGGGAGGCAGATTAATTTAACCACGGAACACACGGAGCACACGGACGGGGGAGGCGGAGCGGACACAGATAACGGAAAGGAAAAGTTCGGCCAGGCCCCGTCCGCCGGAGCGGCCGCCGACTAGAGGCTGTCAACATTTCCGCTGCATCCCCTTGGCGAAACTTTCCGCCCTTGGCGATGTTATCTGAAGGTACGTAGATCCAATGCAGATAGTATCGCCAAGCAAGGAAAGTTTCGCCAAGAGGGATGCTTCCACCATGTTCAACCTTTCTTACGTTCCCCCTTTATCCCCTGCCTAGAGGCTTGTATCCTCCTTAGCGCGAGACATCCCCCCCCCCGTATTGCAGCACGGCTTCGCAGATGTCTCGCTCTAGGGGGGGGATAAAGGGGGAGGAGGCCGAATGTCGACAGCCTCTACCTCCCCTTCCCCAAATTCCGTGTGCTCCGTGGTTTAATTATCCCCTTTCCCCACCTCCTCTCCCCTCCCCTCCCTCATATCCGCGCCAGAAAGGCCCGCAGGTAGGTAGCCTGGGGCTCAGCTTCCAGCAGGAAGGAGTCGTGGCCGTGGGGGATGTCGATGTTGTAGTACTCGGCGTCGCGACCGGCCTCCCTGGCGGCTTTGGGCAGCTCGGCCACCTGGTCGGGGGGAAAAAGCCAGTCGCTGGTGTAGGAGAGGAAGAGGAACTTCGCGTCGGCGCCGCACTTCTCAAAGGCGGCCTGGTAGCTGCCCCACTCGCCGCCAAACACAAAATAGTCCGTAGCGCGGGTGATGTAGAGGTACGAGTTGGCGTCGAAACGCTGGTGGAAGGCGCGGCCCTGGTAGGCCAGGTAGCTTTCCACCGCAAACTCGATGTCGAAGCCGTACGCAATCTCCTCGCGAAACTGCCTGCGGCGCGAGAACTTACGCTCCATCGCCGCCTCGCTGAGGTAGGTGACGTGCGCCACCATGCGGGCGACGGCCAGGCCCTGCACGGGCGCCTCGTGGCCGTAATAGTCGCCGCTGCGCCACTGCGGGTCCATCATGATGGCGCGGCGGCCGATCTCGTCCCACGCAATGGCCTGGGCGCTGAACTTGCCCGTTACCGCCACGGCAATCACGCCGCGCGCCGCGCCAGGGAACTGCTCCGCGAACGCCAGCGCCTGCATGCCGCCCATGCTGGCGCCGACAACGGCCAGCAGCTGCGTAATGCCCAGGCAATCGCGCACCAGCCGGTGCTGCGCCCGCGCCATATCGTGCACGGTAACCACGGGAAAGCGCATGGCATAGGGCTTGCCGGTCAGCGGATCGATGGACGACGGGCCGGTGGAGCCTTTGCAGCCGCCGGGGATGTTGGCGCAGATGATAAAGTATTTATCTGTATCAAAAGCTTTGCCGGGGCCCACCATCAGGTCCCACCACCCGGTGCGCCCGTCATCGGCATGCACGCCGGCCACATGGGCGTCGCCGCTGAGGGCGTGGAAGATGTAAATAGCGTTATCGCGCGCCGGGGAGAGGGTGCCGTAGGTCTGGTAAGCCAGCGTCAGCTCCGGCAGCGTCTGACCGCAGTCAAACGTAAAGCCACCTTCGCCATCGCGCCCCATGGTATAATACTGCGTGCGCCCGATCAGCGCCGGGTGCGTGCCGGGCGCCGCCGAGGCGCGGGTGGTGTCGGAGGTGGGGGGCGTGGGGCTGTTGTGCACGGTGGAGAGGTAGGGCGAGGCGAGGCATGGCATCCGTTCTCCCGCACCGGGGGGGGGGCGCGAGGCCATGTTGACGATCCCGCTCGACTATAGGGAATTCGCGCCGCCGCGCCAGCCCTGTTTTTCCCCGGGGGGACGTGCGCGCCGGGGCGCCCATGCAAAAGCGCTTCCGCCCCCGCGCTTTGCATTTGCAATGCGGCAGATTGTGCGCGACAGATAGGCACATGGGCATCTTGCGCGCTATTATCTGTGTGTTGCTTCCGCCCCTTGCCGTGCTGGATAAAGGGTGCGGAATGATTATTGTGGTTACCGTGCTTACCTGCTTTGGCTGGGTGCCCGGCATCATCGCCGCACTCTACATTTGCCTGGAGGACGAGAAGAAGCGGCTGCAGTAGGCCGGGCCGGCCGCCTGGAGAAGGGAAAGGGACCAGAGCGGATTGCACGGGCGCGCCAAATCCCACGCGCGTGGGACTGCTGCGCGTGCAACTGCTTTGTGTGGCGCCGCAGCAGCCGTTACGCTATACTTGCCACCTCGCGCACGCCCACGCTTGTCCCCGTGCGGGCGCGCCTACCTGTCCATCGCCATGTCCGAACTCTGGACCTTCTTTACCCACGCGCAAACGGCCCCCTGGTTTGCCCTGCTTATCCTGGCCACGCTCGCCTCGCTCATCAGCGCCGTCTCCGGCGGCAGCGGCGAGGGGCACGACGCGGGCGGCGCACACGGAGACGTGGGCGATGTCGGCGATGTGGGTGGCGACGCGGGCGACCTCCACGGCGGCGACGGCCATGCGGGTGACTTGCACCACGGCCACGCGGACGGCGCGGATCACGACGCGCCCCACGGCGTGGCCGGCACCGTGCTGGCCGCCGTCGGCCTCGGCGCGCTGGGCCGCCTGCCCCTGGCGCTTAACCTGGCGCTGTTTGCCCTGCTGACAAGCGCCGCCTCCCTTACCGTGCAGTGGATCGCCTGGCGCTACGGCGCCACCATGCCCGCGTGGTGGCTGGCCGGCCTTGGCGGCGCCAGCGTCACCTGGGCCCTCCTGCGCATCGCCGCGCCGGGGCTGGACCGCGTGCTGCCGCGCAACCACACGGAAGCCCTGGGCTGGGACGACATGATCGGCCTGGAGGGCGAAATCGTGCTCGGCACCGCCCGAACCGGCCTGCCAGCCGAGGCCCGTGTGCGCGACGGCTTCGGCCGCAACCATTACCTGCTGGTGGAGCCCCGCGACGGCGCCCCCGAGTTGCCCGGCGGCACCCGCGTCGTCATCCTGGTGCATCGCGAGGGCAAACGCTTTTTGGCCGCCGAAGCCGGGCCGGACAGCGGCTTCACCTCCGCGGCCTCCACCACGGCCAGCACTGCGCCCGCCCCCGCCGTGCACGGCGACAGCACCGGCGCCGGAGAGCCGCCCGTGGCTCAGTAGAGGCTCGCGGCCGCACAAATGTGCCTTTTTTGGGGCGCGATGCGGATTTTCATATAAATGCGCATTCTTGTGCCGAATAAACTATCAGGGCCAATGAGAGTCGAAGCCGCAGGGATGGCTGACGCGCGCAAGTAATAGCGCCGGCTCAGGAGCAATCCGTTGCGCGGCACACTAGCGTCTGGTAATGAAGGCATCCGTTCGAGTGCAAATGTAAACCCTTGCACTCGAACGGATGCCTTCGGGCGAAATGTGTTGAATTTAAAAGTGAACAGGAGCTACAAAAGCGCCTATAAAAAGTTTTATGAGATATAAATTTCGCGAAATGGACAACGATATATCTCCTTATGGTTTACGTGCCGTTTCGCATCATCCCCGCTACGGTGCACCTCCCGGGCCAAGTCTCCCGGCGCCGCGGCAATGCATCCGGCAGCGTAGATTTACTCTAAACTAACCGGGACAACAGGCGATGATCCAAGGATGCGACCGCACAGGCGCAACCCGCACAACGCCAGCCCGCTATACCATTAATCTATAGCGATAAGCCACCGTACTGACACCGTTTGCACCACGCAGAATCCGCGTGCTCCCTGTCGTGGCTCCCCGTGTACCACCTTCACGCTCACCAGGATTTCGCTGTCACCGTAACTGAATATTTGCCTTTCATCTGAGGCGATAACCTCTACCACCGACGTAGTAGTAGATACGCTAAAATAGTGTATCAAACTGCTTTGACTAAACTCAACTTTCAAGTACTTTTACACCGTGCGAGTAAACAAAACAGACCAACTTCGTGTACGCCTGACCAAGCAAGAACGCGAAGCGCTTGAGAATATCATTATCGAACGCGGGCAGAATGAAACGATTTCCGATATCATTCGCGAAGCCCTCGCGTGGATGATCCACCCGGAAACGAGCAAAGTACCCTGCTACCTCTCCACCGCCATGCACAAGCGGGTGATGGAGATGTCGCGCGACCTCAACCGCGACAAGGACCACGTGGTGGAAGACTGCGTGCAAGGCGTGCTTGACCTGCTCGACCGCCCCGACCGCAAACCACTGGTAGTAATGGAGTTACATCTACGCCGTGAGTACGACTCCAACAAGGAGCGCCTGCGCGGCAAGGCCCCGGCCAAAGGCAAAGCGTCGTAAAGCGTCCGGCCACGCTGTTGCCTTACAGGCAACGCGACCGGATGCGTGCAGACCGCCTGCACCGCAAACTACCGAGGCTCGCACAAGTCCGCAAGGTAGTTTAAGGAAGTACATGT
This sequence comes from Verrucomicrobia bacterium LW23, assembly GCA_003054695.1. Classification (GTDB taxonomy): domain Bacteria; phylum Verrucomicrobiota; class Verrucomicrobiia; order Methylacidiphilales; family UBA1321; genus LW23. Next base: position 31,655 of record QAZA01000039.1, on the reverse strand, counting down.
GTGGTACTTTGTGGTTCAATGTTTCTCTGCTATTCCTGGCATCGTCAATTACGTTGTAGTTATATTCTGCCACCCTCCCGTTTAGACGTTAGCATTTGCCCTTTGTTGTCACCCTGTTTCACTAATAGGGCAATAGTTGCCGAATCGCCTGTTGCCATTACTCAGTCGTTACATATGTGGGTGACCCCGGGATAAAGGCAGGGATGCAGTTGAGTTACCTCCCGCCAGCGCTGCCGCCAACCAATGCATCCACACCGTGGGCTGCCTGAATGGGGCAACCGGCGCGGCCTCCGTGCAGCCGGGAAACGCCGCAAACACATGGAGACTGTCTAAGACCAATTCGCACAGTTATTTGGCCTTTGGGCGGGCCGCTTTTGGGCGCAAGCTGCGTTGGACTTTCGGTCATGCATTTTTCAAATGCACTCCCTCAAGCCCGCCTTGCCTGCATCCCAAAATCGGCGCCGCCAAAAGGCCAAATAACTGCGCGAATTGGTCTAATCTGAGATCTCCCGCCCTGCCCAGCCTCTGGATCCGTTTAAGTATGCCTGTATGCGGCGCAGCTCAACCGCCCCGAAGCGCCAGCGGCGCTGCGGAGTGCCCCGCCTGCATACACCTGTGCATTAACTGCTTGGGTACCTTCGCAGAGAGCGGAGAGGAGACAGCGTTGACGGAAGGCTGGCCCTCCCCCAGCCGACGGCTGCTCCTCAGTTCAGCGCGGAGGCTGCCTGGGGCGCGCCCGGGTCGTTGACATCCAGGCCCTGGTCGGCGTACTCGTGCAGCTTGTTGCGCAGGGTGCGGACGTTGATGCCCAGCAGGCGCGCGGCTTCGTTACGCTGGCCGCCTGTCTTCTTCAGCGCCAGCATAATAAGGCGGCGCTCCACCTCCGCCAGGCTGGGAAACTCCCCGCTGGACGAGGTGAGGAACGCGCTGTCGGCCACGCCGGCGGTGCGCGAGAGGGCGTGGTCGCTGATGTTCAGTTCGCGCCCGGGCTCGGAGAGGATGATGGCGCGCTCCGCAAAGTTACGCAGCTCGCGCACGTTGCCGGGCCAGCTGTATTCGCACAGTTGCGCCATTGTCAGTACATTAATGGGCGGCATCGGTTTGCCGTGCTTCTCCGCAAACATTTTGAGGAAGGCGCGCAGCAGATACTCCGTATCGCCCCGGCGATCGCGCAGCGGCGGCACGTGGACGGGCACCACGTTCAGGCGGTAGTATAAATCCTCGCGAAAGATGCGTGCTTCCACGGCCTCCTTGAGGTCGCGGTTGGTGGTGGCGATGATGCGGACGTCGACCTTGATGATCCTGTTTCCGCCCACGCGTTCTATCTCCCTCTCCTGCAAGGCCCTGAGCAGTTTGGCCTGCAGGGGCAGGCCGATTTCCGTCACCTCGTCCAGCAGCAGCGTACCGCCGTTGGCCAGCTCAAAGCGGCCGATGCGGCGCGCATTGGCGCCGGTAAAGGCGCCGCGTTCGTGGCCAAAAAACTCGCTCTCCAGCAGGTTGTCGGGCACCGCCGCGCAGTTCAGCTTAACGTAGGGGCGGGAGCGCCGCAGGCTGTTTTCGTGGATCTCCCGCGCCACCAGCTCCTTGCCCGTGCCGCTTTCACCGTGGATCAGCACCGTCGCATCCGTGGGGCTGATGCGCGCAATCAGCTCCTGCACGCGGCGCATCTCGGGGCTCTGGTGCAGGATTCCCGTGTGGTGGTACTCGTCCAGCCGCTCGCGCAGGTACGAGTTCTCCCGCCTGAGTTTGCGTTGATCCAGCACCATCGCCAGGGCCAGATCAAAGTGCGACATGCTGAACGGTTTGACCAGGTAATTGGCCGCCCCGGATTTCATCGCCTCCACCGCCGTCTGGATGGAGCCGAAGCCTGTCATAATGATCACGTCGCACGCCAGATTATTGCGCCGCACAAAGTGAAGCAGCTCCAGCCCGTCGCCGTCGGGCAACTGCAGGTCCGTCACCAGCAGGTCGGGCGGATCATTCTGCAGTTCCTCCAGCGCCTGCTTAACGTTGGAGACCCCGAGCACCGGCACACCGCGCGGCTGCAGCTTCATGACAATGAGGCGGCGAAACGTGTCGTCGTCATCCACAATGAGAATGCGTTCGAATTCCATGTGCGTCAACGGGTTACGCCCGGAGCGGGGCCTCGGTTGGGCAGCAGGAGGGGACGTGTGGACGAGGCTGTGCAAGGCCACATGTAAACACATGTGTGCGCGTGCACCAAGCAACATTTGTGTTGCCGAGCGCCAGTGGCAAAGATGGCAAAGGCGCTACGTATGCGGTGGAGCGGTGACCTCATCGGATCCTCCATGGCGGGTTTCCGACTGCAGCCCCCCGCCGGCGAAGAGGGGATACAGGTGATCTATTGTGTAACCCATAACCAAAGTGGAAGCAATAAAAAATATCACCCCCCTTGCGACACGGGGGTACTCCACGATGGTTCGACTCGTCTGCATGAATATAGCTCATTCCGCAGCGTTTGTGAAGCCAGGACAGCGATGAAATCATCTTGCACAAACATAATCGACCGCCGCGGATGGTTACTTGAGAAAAATAGGTGCCGACCGCGAAGAAAATCACAAAAAAGCCGCCACTGGCGTGTGCGACTCCGAAAAGTCGCACACGCCGGCGGCGGCAAATGGGTCGGGTAGCGCCGACGTAACTCTCAGTAAACCTGTAACTTAGGCGCCAAGCTCCTTGCGGGCCTCCAGCGCCAGGTCGGTGGAGAGATAGCGCTCACCCGTGGAGCAGCCGATGGTCACGATCAGCTTACCCTTGTTCTCGGGGCGCTTGGCAACCTGAATGGCGGCCCACACGTTGGCACCCGTGCTGATACCGACGAGGATGCCTTCCTCCTTGGCGATGCGGCGGGCCATGGCCAGCGCGTCGTCGTTGCTCACCTGTACCACTTCGTCCACAATCTTGAGGTGCAGATTGCCGGGAACAAAGCCCGCGCCCGTGCCCTGGATTTTGTGGCCGGCCGGCTTAAGCGGCTCGCCCTTAAGAGTTTGTGTGATAACCGGCGAAGCCGCGGGTTCCACGGCTATCGACTGAAAGCTCGGCTTGCGCGGCTTGATGACCTCCGAGACACCCGTAATGGTGCCGCCCGTGCCAACCGCGGCCACCAGGATGTCCACCTTGCCGTCCGTATCCGCCCAAATCTCCTCAGCGGTCGTTTTGCGGTGAATCTCCGGGTTGGCCGGGTTGTCGAACTGCTGCGGGATGAACGAGTTAGGCGTCTCCGCCGCCAGCTGGTTGGCGCGGGCGATGGCGCCCTTCATGCCTTCGGCGGCGGGGGTGAGCACCAGCTTGGCGCCCAGCAGCGCCAGCAGCACGCGGCGCTCCACGCTCATGCTCTCCGGCATGGTGAGGATAAGCTTGTAGCCTTTGGCCGCGGCGACAAACGCGAGCGCAATGCCGGTGTTGCCGGAGGTGGGCTCGATAATAATGGTGTCCTTGTTGATCTTGCCGGCTTTCTCGGCCGATTCGATCATGGCCAGGCCGATACGATCCTTGACGCTGCCGAGGGGGTTGAAGAACTCGCCCTTGAGCGCGATGGTGGCTTCCGCGCCGTCCGTAACTCGGTTAAGCTTGATGAGCGGGGTGCGGCCGATGGTTTCCGTGATGCTGTTGTAGATTGGCATGATCTTGGGGATGAAGGAGATGCGGAGAAGGGCAGCGCGGCCGCCATCCGTCCGAACCGAAGGCCACGTGAAATTCGCCCGAACGTCACAATGACCATAAATCCCATAAACTATAGGGAGAAACAAACCCGGAAGCAAGCCCCAATTTAGCGGGAAAAAGGAGAAGATGGCAATCGCGATGATGGCGGCGGGCGCAAGTTACCATGGCTTCAATCCCCCCTGCCCATCGTGCCGGCATCCGGAGAAGCCAAAGCCGAACTCGGCGCCCTGTAAGGCAAGCAGCAGACGAGAGCAAACAAAGCCGAGGAATAGTGGATAAAGGGGATAAAGGGGTGGTCGCCATCTTGGCACTTGAAGTTACCGCGCCTGGCGCGCACAACGGGGGGATGCATGATGCTACGCCTGATGACGGCCACACGGTTACGTCCGCTCCGCAACCTGTTCAGGCGCAGCTACATCCAGCGCCTTGCGAGCCGCTGCGGCGGCCCCGTGCGGTGGTGCTGGATGCCTCGGGCACGTTGGTGCATCCCCGGCGGCCGGTGGGGGAAATTTATGCCGAGGGCGCCGCGAGGCATGGCGCCACTCTGGATGCCGCCGCGCTGCAGGCCGGCTTTGTCCGCGCGTTCCGCACCCTCAGCGCTCGCGAGCCCGGGACGATCCCCAGTGACGGCTGCGACCGCGCCTGGTGGCGCCAGGTTGTCCGCGTCTCCGTGGAGGGCTGCGCACTGCCGCCGGGCTTCGACTTCGAGGCGTTCTTCGAGGACCTCTACCTTACCTTTGCCCGGCCCGAGATATGGGCACTGTACGACGACGTTCTACCCGCGCTGCAACGCATTGAGGCCGCGGGGGTTACGCTGGCGCTGCTAAGTAACTGGGACTGGCGCCTTAACCCGGTGATCGACGGTCTGGGCCTGGCCGGTTTCCTCCCCGCCGAGCGCCGCTTTATCAGCGCGGAGCGCGGCGCGCAGAAGCCGTGCGGGGAGATCTACGCGCTTGTGGAGGCCGGCCTTGGCCTCCGCCCGGCGGAGTTGCTTTGCGCCGGCGATGAAACCGCCAACGACGTGGCCGCCCCGATGGCCCGCGGCTGGCAGGCCTGGCAGGTGGTCCGCCCCCGCAACTCGCTGCTCGCCCTTGCCGCGGCGATTGAGGCGGCGCCGGCGACGTGAGCCGCGGCGTCCGATGCGGTTCTCGCGCAAAAGCTGCCCGCCATCGCACCCATTTGTACGGGCAACCGGTCTCACTCACTTCCCCTACAACAGCTTGTTGGCCAGCTGCTTGCGCAGCCCAACCAGCACTTTGTGAAAGCGTTCGCGCAGGTTCAGCGTCTCCAGAATGTCCTGCTTCAGCCGCATGTCCTCCAGAAAAGTGTACGTCACAATATCCGCAAGGGCATCGCAATCACTCACTTCCGTCAGATATTTGATCATCCCCTCCCCCGGGCCGTGGCCGAGTTTGTGCAGATCGAGCAAAACCTCACGCAACTTGGTAGCCAGCGCATCCACCTCCACGTTATCGCTGTCCTCGGTATCCAGCGCTTTAATCTGCCCCACCCAGTAGGGCTGCGACTGCGAGAAGCCTGTAAAGCGCACGCGCGTAACGCCTTGCAAAATAAGGTTGGACGTGCCGTCCGGCTTGTCCACACACGCGCGGATCAGCCCGAGCCCGCCGATGGCGTGAGGCTCCTGCGTCCCGTCGCCCAGCGCGATGGCAAACATGCGCTGCTCCTCCAGGCTGGTGCGCAGCATCTGGCGGTAGCGGGGCTCGAAGATGAACAAGGGCAGCAACGCCTGGGGAAACAGGATCGCATTCGGCAGGCTCATAATCGGTACCTGCTCTGGAAGATCAATCTTCACAGTAATTTACCTAGCACGACGCGTGCCGCCCCGCAATGCGGACGCCTGTTTGATGAAAAAAGTGGGATCTGCGAGTCTGCACCCTCCCGTAAGTTTTCGCGCGCTTCCCCTCGCGCACTCCGCGGCCCCATGCTACAGTCAGCCCCGCATGAACATCACCACGGAAGACCGGGGCCAGTGCGTCCTTTTCACGCTCGATGGCCGCGCCGACGGCCAGGGCGCCCGCCAATGGCAGGCCGCGATTAACGACCGGCTCGGCAAACCTGGCTGGGGAGGGGTTGTGCTGGACCTCTCCGGCGTCAATTACATCAGCAGCGCCGGCGTCCGTGTTCTCGCGCACCTGCACCGCACCTGCACCCCGTCGCCGCTCTTTCTGGTGGGCGTGCAGGATTATTGCATGAAGGTGCTGAAAATTTCCGGCATCCACAAAACCTGGCCCATCTACAGCACCGCCGCCGAAGCCGTCGCCATTTGCCAGCAAAAGATATCCGAAAACACCGCGCCCGACGTCTGGGATACACTGCAAACGGCCGACCTGCCCTGCGGCAGAATACGCGTGGTGCCCGGCACAGCGGACCGCTGCTCCGCCCGCGTGCTGGGCCGCATCAACAACGTTCTCGACTCCACCATCACGCGCGCCGACATCAAATCCAAGCGCTTTTCGGAGACCGAGTACTCCCTCGGCCTGGGCGGCCTGGGGGGAAATATGGACGACTACTTTGGCATTATGGGCGAGATGATTACCGTGGGCGGCACCATGGTGTGGCTGCCCACCGACGGCAACGACACGCCCGACTTCCTGACCCCGCGCAACGACGGCGAAGATGTGCTGATCCACACCCCCTTCTCCGTAACCATGGCCGGCGAGTTCAACATGACGCTCATCTTCGACAGCAACCAGCCGCGCGGTACCACGATGAGCGCCCTGTACCGCGCCCTTTTTGACTGGCTGCGCGCCACGCGCCCGGATTTTCGCGGCGCCCTTGCCCTCTCCGCCTGCGCGGAGATGGGCGACGTGTACGGCGCCGGCGTCCTCCGCAGCCCCGTGCTGGAAAACAAGCCCCAAAACGGCCTGCAAATCACCCACCAAAGCAACTACAGCAGCTGGTTTGAGTACGACGAAACGCCGCGCCTCACCAACGTCACCGGCCTCATCACCGGCATAGGCCTGGACTTGCGGCACTCCCTGGACGACTACGACCGCGAGCTGGTGGGCCGCTGCTTCTACCTCAACCCCGCCAACACCGGCAGCATGACGGAAATGCTGCACAACCACGCCGTCTTCTGCCCGCGCATCCGGCTTCCCGCCCGTCCCACCAGCCTGGAGAAGGAGATTGCGGAGGTAACCAAGCGCGGCTCCTTCGACGACATGCGCCACCTCTTCGACGCCAGCACCATCCAGCGCGCCGTTATCGGCCTCAGCCTCATCGCCAACTTTGAGCCGGACTACGAGGGGCAGTAGCGCGGCGCGGTGCCGGGGAGGGGAGGGACATAACGTGTCCCAGGGACATGAGATGTCCCTGGGTTTTGCCTGTCTGCACGATGCGGAATTACAAAGGATTCCAGACGCGGCTGAATCCCATCCCTTGAAAGTCCTTTAGATTGATTGTCGCGAAATCAGTTAAACCTTGCGAGGTAAGACTAAGCGCAGTGCGCCAACGAGGATGATTCCGGTAGATTTGAATGACTTCAACAGCCTCAGCCCCACTGAGCGGCGTGGCGACAACCGCTGGGTTGCGTAGCAAGCGGTAAAACTCAACTAAGACCAATTGTCGGAATAAACCGGTACATGGGTGGACGCGATTTTGAGATGAGGGCAAGGGGAGGCTGAGGGAGTGCATTTGAAAAGTGCATGACCGAAGACTCAACGCCGCCCTCGCTCAAAAGCGTCCCGCCAATATACCGGTTTATTCCGATAATTGGTCTAACACAAACCCGAACTTGCCACCTCTTCGTGGAGGTCGATAGAGTCAATCCAGCGGTAAGCAGCAGCGTGAAGTGGAGAATTTGCATCATACGCATGCAGCAAAATGTTGGTATCAATCGAGAGCATCCTGTCGCTGCGCCATAAGATCAAGTTCCGTGCGGGTAAGCTGCGCTTCAATTTTGATTTGCTCGTCGCTCAACCCCTTCCATCCCAGTGCCCGAGGCTTCGGCGGATGCCAATCCCTCTCACCCTCCTGAGGCAGATTATACACCGAAAGCATATACTCAATGTCCCGCCGCGCCAGCTCTGCCATTGACATCTCGCGCTCTTCGCAGAGCTTTTTGGCGCGGCTGTACACATCCTCTGGCAGCTGCTGTCACTACTTCAACGTCGCCGCGAACTCCGAAGGCGTCATAAACACGGCCTTTTGTTCCACCAGAAAGTCGATGATCCTGGCAAACTCCGCGAACCGCTCCGGCGTTCCCCAGGACATCGGATGTCCTTGCAGCACAAAGTATTCGCGATCCGGGTACTTGGCGTAGCCCTTGATGAACGCCTTGAAATCGGGCACGCCAACCTTTGACTCCAGATTCACCGCCCACACCCGGTCCAGAATTTTGACCTTGCCCTTGGCGACAAGCTCTTCTCCCTGCTTATCAAGGGGTTGCGGATAAAGCCACACCTTCATCCCCGGCACGTCCTGCATCGCCTTCACGGTGTCCGCGTCAAACGTGCCCTTGCCCGGGCCGCCGCCGGGGCCAAATGTGGCAAACTCGAACCCAAGTTTCTCCTGCGCAAGCTTTTGCGAATCATCGAAGCGCTTCTTCTGCTCCTCGTAACCGCGGCCCACAAACTCATTAAACGGCTTGTCATCCACCTTATAACTCGCGTGGTCCCAGCCGTGGAACCAAAATTCCACCTCTCCGGAGTCGTGCCGCGACTTGATCCACTTCACATACTCCGGCGTCGCCTCGGCCAGCGTCTGGCAAATCACACCAATGCCGCACTTGATGTTGCGCTCCTTCAGATAACTCTGGCACTTCGTCCACAGCCCGTGCACCTTGCCATCAATCTGCCGCAAGTCGTCTATCTTGATGATAATAACGGGCGGCTTCTTGCGAGCAGATAGATCCGGAAGCGCTTCGGCACCAGCGGGTTGCGGCGCGGATGCCGGCGCGTTCGTATCCGCCGCGCGCAGGGAGGGGGCCATCATCACGGCGCACACAAAAGCCATCACCGGGGCCAGAAGCGCCCGGGCTAGTCCGCGCCCGGGAAAGAGGAAGGGCATCGTCGTTGTCATTGTCATGTGCGCCATTTTAGTGCAAACATACGAGATGCCGAGCGGCATGTTGCTCAAACTGTAGAGCAACCAGCGCGCGCCCCCCGGACTTCCTCGCCTATACAAGGGGCAACCTATTTATCATCAACATGTTATTCCAACCCTGCTTCTCCAGTCTCGGCTGCCCGGATATCGGGATCGAAGAACTCTGCGCCATTGCGGTGAACCCAGATCACCGCATCCCCGGCGCCGCGCCGTGTATCGAAATCCGATCCCTGGAAGGCACCGCGGACTACCCCGGTAAGCTTGCAGAAAGCCCTGAGGCCCTGCGACATGCGGTGGCCAAAACCAAAGCGGCAGGCATTGAAGTGCGCCTCGTCGGCTCGTCACTGCACCTCTCCCAAAACACCTCCGCCGACCTCGCCGCCCTGCTCAAATGCGGCCGCGTCGCCGATGCCTTCGGCGCCCGCTATGTCCGTGTATTCGGCGGCGGAAGCGCTGAACCTAAAGGCATGTCGCCCAAAGAGATAGCGCATGCGGCGTCCCTTTATATCGAAGCCGTGCGCTACTTCGAAAGCGAGGGAATCAACGCCGAAATCGTTGTCGAAACACATGGACGCCTCGTAACCGCCGACCTGGTACTCCAGTTGTGCGATCAAGCCGCGCAACCTGTTCCACTACTGTGGGATACGCACCACACCTGGAAGATCGGCGGCGAATCCCTAACCTCCACCTACACCGCCATCGCCCCTCTCGTCCGCCACATGCACGGCAAGGACAGCCGGGTCGACCCCCAGCACAAAAAGGGATACCGCTACATGTTTGCCGGCGAAGGCGAGTTCCCCTTTGCGGAACTCTTTGCCCTGCTGCAAGATACGCCACCGGAGGCTGAAGAGATCACACCCGCTCTTTCCCTCGAATGGGAGCTGATGTGGAACCGCGACCTCCCCCCGCTGGAGCCTGCGCTGAGTGCGTGGATGAGAAAGCTCGCACCACACTTAAATCTTGCACAAGGCGTTAATAAATAGCCGTTTACGACAGCACAGGGACACTCCGTGTCCCTGCGTGCGCCGCGTGCTCAGCCAAGCGCAATCGCGTTGCGCCGCATCGCAAAATCCCGCGGCGTCATCCCCCGAATGCGCTTGAAAACGGACGCAAAGTACTGTGAGGAAGAAAAGCCGAGCGCAAACGCGATCTCCGTTATGCTCGCGCCCGGCGTTTCGCGAATCATTGCCGCCGCTCGCTCAACCCGTTCGCGTACAACATATTCCGCGGGCGGGATGCCGGTGTGATCCTTGAATTTTGCCTTGAAACGGGACGGCGACAATCCGGCGATCTCGGCCAGCTTCTCAACCACCAGCGTGTTGCCTTCGATTGCATCCTGTGTTGACTCGGGCGTCGCCAACTGGGACTGGATGTGCTGCATGACGCGAGTCAGCCAGTTATCCGTGCGCTTCCTCGCCTTGTGTGTGCCTCGGGCCGCGATAACCTCCAGCAGAAGGCTCACAAGGTGCCCCGCCATTTCAATTTCAAGCAGCGCATTCCGTGGTCTATCTAATTGTGCAGCAATAGCATCCAGATGCAGCTTCATGGCGGGCGTCCCCCCGAATACCCGCGGTGACACCTCGCTCAGACGCTCCCAGACGGCCCGCGTCTGGTGCCTGGGCAGGCCCAGCAGGCGCCCGCTCGTCGCGGAAGGTTTGAGGATATTGATCCAGTAAAGGAGTCCCTTTTCCTGGGGGCCTCCTCCGGTGCTGTGTGTTTCATCGGGTTGCGTAATGAAAACATCGCCGCCCTGCATATAAAACATTTTGTTGCCTACGCTGTAAGCCTGCCTGCCGCGAATCAAAAAGCAGATCTCCATCGTACGCTCGTGCAGATGCGGCGCCAGCCCCGTTGTCGCCACCGAGTAGTCGTACCTGCCCAGGCAACTTATCGACTCGATGCCGCGCTCTCGAAGATCGGCTGAAAAGCGGGCCATCCTGGGGCGATGGCAGCGGGCGCTCATGTTCGAGAATGTACTGCGCGGCAACTTCGAAAGCAATATTTTAGCGCATGGCGTACTCTGTGTTGCATGAACAGCAATAGTTCCCTGCTTACGCAAGAACCTCCACTAAAGGACTTTACAGAAGATGTCCGCCGCAACGTCTCCATTTGCTGGTACCGCACCAAACTTCCGCCCGGCGTGCTCAAGGAGCTGCATGCGAAATCAGATGTCAAGGCGGCAGTGCAAACCCTTGGCTATCTGATGTTTCTGCTGGTTCCTGCAGCCGGCGCCATCTGGTGCTTCAACTACGGCCCCTGGTGGGGCTGCCTTCTCTTACTCTTTATGTATGGTGTTGTCAGTTCGTTTCTTATCAATGCGGTGCATGAGCTGGGGCACGGAACTGTGTTTAAGACGAAGATTCTGAATGATGTATTTTGCCATCTCTTTGCCTTTTTGGGATGGATCAATCATGAGCTTTTTGCCTCCAGCCATATTCGGCATCACCGATATACGCTTCATCCTCCGGATGACCTTGAAGTAACATTGCCAATTCGACTCATTGTATGGAATGCATTGAAGGACGGCATCATCAATCCCCGTCATCCCATCTGGGCGATTCGCAACACGTGGCGCATTGCGAAGGGAGACTTTCGCGGGGAATGGGAGCTGACGCTCTACCCGGAGAGCGATGCTGCAAGTCGTTGGATACCGGTACGTTGGGCTCGTGCGATGCTGATCGGCCATGCCGGGGTTTTGCTTGTATCCCTATACTTTGGGCAATGGATCATTCCCATCCTTGTTTCCGGCAATGGCATCTTTGGTTCTATTCTCTTTTTCTTTTGCAACAACACGCAGCATGTGGGCTTGCAGGACAACACGGCGGATTTTAGGATGTGCTGCCGGACCTTTTATCTGAATCCACTGGCTCGCTTTCTCTACTGGCAAATGAACTATCATATCGAACATCATATGTATGCCGCTGTGCCTTGCTACCACCTCCATCGCCTTCATAATCTCATTAAGCATGACTTGCCGCCGACTCCGAACGGTCTTATTGCTGTCTGGACCGAAATCATTGCCATACTGAAGAAGCAGGAGAAGGACCCCACGTACCAGCATGTACCGCAGCTTCCTTCGACAGCAGCCCCCGCGATGCAGCGGAGGAGCGCACGCAGAGCGATGGTGGCTGATGCTTAGTCTCAGATTATCAATGAGATGGACGAGGTATGCGTTCTCAAAACAACTCGAGCTGGGCGCGGCGACGCCTAAAGGACGCCGTACTGAGAGGCGCGTGTCGGCCGATCTGTAGGCGCGTTTTGGTGGCGTTAAACACGGAGCGGATCTGCTCGGCCCAGAAGCCGGTGCCGGTCATCCGATCGGCCCAGTCGCTGCTGTTGAGTTTGCCGCCCCGCAGGTCGCGGATGCGCGCAATCACGCGCTCTTTCTTCTCCGGCATGTGCTTGTCCAGCCACCCGGTAAAGATCTCCTTAAGGCCGTGGGGCAGGCGTAGTGTGGTGTAGCCGGCGGTGGTGGCGCCGGCGTCGCGCGCAGCTTCCAAAACGGGCAGGATCTCGTGGTCGGTGAGGCCGGGAATGATCGGCGCCATCATGACGCCGGTGGGGATGCCGGCGGCGCTGAGGAGGCGGATTGCGTCAAGGCGATGCGAGGGGGACGATGTGCGCGGCTCCAGGGTGCGTGCCAGCGATGCATCTAACGTGGTGACAGAGACATACACCACGGCGGCGCTGTGCGAGGCAAGCTCTCGCAGCAGGTCAATGTCGCGGGTGACCAGGTGGTTTTTGGTGACGATGCCGACCGGGTTGCGGAACTCGGCCAGCACCTCCAGGCAGCGGCGGGTGATGCGGAAGTGGCGCTCGGCGGGTTGGTAGCAATCGGTAACTCCGCTCATGGCAATAACTTGCGGTTGCCATCGCGGGGCGTTCAGTTCATCGCGAAGCAGGTCCGGCGCGCGGTCCTTCACCAAAACTTTGCTCTCGAAATCGAGGCCGGCGGACCAGCCCAGGTACTCATGAGTGGGGCGCGCGTAGCAGTAGGCGCAGCCGTGCTCGCAGCCGCGGTAGGCGTTGAGGCTGGCGCGGAAGCCGATGTCGGGGCTGTCGTTGTAGGTGATGAGGGTGTTGCTTAGGTCGCGATAGAAGCGGGTTTTGAGGGAAGGCCGCGCCGGTGTGCTATCGGTGGGAGCGTCGTTGTCGGGCGGAATCCATTCGTCGCTGTGCAGGGCGGGTTCGTCGATAGCGTCCGGATCGTAGTGCAGGGCCTCGAATCGATTGACGGGATTGGAGGGCGCGCCCCGCGCATGGGGGTTTGTATAGCTTGAAGGTGTACTACGACCCATGCGTTTACTATATGATCGGAGGTTGACTTCATGCAAGGGAAAATCTGCAAAAAATAGTGATCGCATAGATTTTATTGTTGCCAGAATTCGGCCGAAGACGTATTTTGTTCATCACATTACCTGCTAATCAAAAGTTGGTATGGGCTGGCGTTTTCCCGTTTGGGAAATCGTGTCGGGTTGACCGCTGCTTCGCCGTGCACATCGTGGAAAGGCAAGCTTCGCAGTTGCGCGCTGGGTCGTTGCGGGGCAAACTTCTCGCATGTCGTCGCCGTTGTCGTCCTCTGGGTATTCGAAGTCGTCGCAGCATTTGCATGCGGATGGCAACGGAGACGGGGGTGGCATTGCGACACGGCCAGTGCCGATTCCTGCGGACGCGTATCTCGCTGAGCTGCTGCCACTTGCCGCGGCAGCTGGGTGGAAAGTGGCGGATCTGGGGCCATCGGAGGCCGGGGTGCGCAGAGTCTGGCTGCGGAGGGGGCGCGAGGGCGCGCCTTTGCTGTACGTCTCGGCCGGTATTCATGGCGATGAACCGGCCGGACCGTATGCGGTGCTGGATTTGCTGCGCGACACTGAGGGCGTGTTTGACGGCCTTGACGCGGTGATTTTTCCCATGCTTAACCCGGACGGACAGGCGCGTGGAACGCGGGAGAATATCAACGGCATCGACATCAACCGCGACTACAAGCGGCTGGTCTCGGCGGAGGCGCGCGGACATGTGGCGGCACTGCGCACGTTGTCGGCGGTGGATGCTTACCTGTGCCTGCATGAAGATTATGAGGGCAAAGGCGCCTATATCTTCGAGCTGAACCTGCACGAGCGGGCATCGCCGACGGCGGCTATGCTGGCAGGGATGGCGCGGCATTTGCCCATTGAACTTGCGGCGACAATCGACGATTTTCCCGCCAGTCAAGGGGTGATTCTTCGCACCGAAGCGCACCGGCACCAGATGCGCGACGACTGGCCGGAAGCGCTGTACCTGAGCTACCACCACGCCGATATGGGCTACACTACGGAGACGCCTTCGCCCCTGCCGCTGGAGCAGCGCGTGGCGGCGCAGGTGGCTGCCGTGCGCGCTGTCGGGGACTACCTGCGCGCGGCGGAGCGGATTCGTTCCGCGGGAGACGGCTTCGCTTAAACCGCGCTTGGGGACAGTTCAAGCGTCGCCGCGCAAAGAGTTCCTGCGCCTTGCCTCATCAACTGCAAGCGCAGTCCCTAACGCCCGGCATGTACGCCGGCGCGGGGGGCAGCAGCATGGGATGAGGCAGTGGCGAAGGACGTGCGCTTTTTGCGCTCCGGCGACGGCGTGACACCGGGCGGACGGCGGGGGACATCGTTGGGGATGCCGCCGTGGAGGCGATCCGTAAGCCACGTGCGTGCGTCGCGCCAGGCTTGCAGCCAGTTCAGCCAGCCCCACCAGGGGTCCTGGGGGCGGCGTGTCCAGAAGTAAGCAGCGGTGGTGCCGGCAAAGGCGGCCATCAGGGCCAGGTAGGCGGTGAGGCCGGCGGCGTAGCGGGCGGAGTAGCGACGCACCTGGTTAACCCATTGGGCCACAAGGGCTTCGCGCTTCTCGGTATCCTGCAGGTAAACGGGGCGGTGAATCTCCTGAAAAAACACGCGGGTGACGCGGCTGCGCGGAGCGACGGCAGCAAAGTAGGTGCCGAGAAGCACCAGTTGCGCGACAATAAGCGTCACGACCGAGGCGAAGTGCAGCACGGCATTGAGCGTGTTAGGCGTTGAGATTCGTTTTTTCGTAGTATTCGATAAATACTTTCTTAATCACTTGAATACAAGTGCAATTTTGAGACATTTGCATAATTTTTGCGTGTGATCTCGATTTTCGACGCCATTGCCTGCCGCCTGCGCACTCAGGTAGCGTGTTAACATACACCTTCCCTCCGCAATTGCATCCTCGCATCTGCCCGCGCAAGCCAGGCTATTTCGTTTGTAACCGGCGCGCAGTCGCCGCCGTCTCCTTTTGCAGATACGGCGAAAAGGGCTCTTAAATCCGCTCGCTCCGCCCCTGCGCCGACGCTCTTGCAACGCAATCTTTTGTCCTCAACCCCTGGTCCTTCCCATGATCTCGAAACGCTCTCTTCTGGCCCCGGCTGCGCGTCTGCTGCTGGCCGGCGCGGCCATCGCGCTGACGTTTGACCCGCTTCTTAATCCACGCGGTATCTCCACCGCGCGCGGCGATGACAAAGCACTGGGCGCCTCCGCCACCACGGCGCCGCAGGTGCCCGCCGCCACGCCCTCGCCCTCGCCGTTCGACCCCGACAAGCTGGCGGATGCCGGGCCGTATCGTGTGACATCGCTGGAGCAGGACTGGACCGACGCGACGCGCTCGCGCACGTTGCCGGTGCGCATTTACCTGCCGGATAAAGCGCCGGGCGCGCGCCCGGTCATCGTGTTTTCACACGGCCTGGGCGGCAACCGCAATGGGGGGGAGATGTGGGGCAGGCACTGGGCCAGTCACGGCTACATCAGCGTGCACCTGCAGCACCCGGGCAGCGACGAGAGCATCTGGAAGGGCGACGGCGAGTTTGACAAGGCAACGTTGCTGGAGCTTCGCCAGGCGCAAAGCAACTACCGCAGCAGCGGTGCCTCCGCCAACGGCGGCGGTGGCAGCCGGTTGATGGAGCGCCTGAAGGAGGCGCGGGAGAAGCGTCAGAGCGGCGGGGCCGAAACGTCCAACGCGCCGGCATCGGACACCACGGCCGCCGCAGTCGAGGGCCGCCTGAGCGCAAAAGGCCAGGCGCTGGTGCAAAAATTCAAGGCCGCCATCACCCCCGCCAATGCCCAGCTGCGCGCCCAGGACGCAAAGTTTGCGCTGGACCAGCTGGCGGAGCTGAACAAGACGGCCGGCTCGCCCTTCCACATGCGCGTGGATCTGTCGCGTGCGGGCATCTCCGGGCACTCGTTTGGCGGCAACACCACGCTGATGGCCGCGGGCGTGCAGCTTAACCCCTTGCAGAAAGGCGCGCCCCTGGCGGACCCTCGGTACAAGGCGGCCATTGCCATGAGCGCACCGCCCGGGCGCAGCTACGGCGACCTCACCAAAGTGTACGGCCCCATCACCATCCCCATGATGCTGATGACCGGCACAGAGGATAAATCGTTTATCACCGGCCAGGACAACCCCGCCGACCGTCGCCGCCCCTACGACAACATGGCCGCAGGCACACACAAAATGCTCGTCACGTTAACCGGCGGCGACCACGGCATCTTTAACGGCAAGCGCCTGTTCTCCCGCCCCGGCGATCCGGAGCTGCAACGCATCATCCGCGCCTCCACCCTGGCCTTCTGGAATGCCAACCTGCTAGGCGACACCGCCGCACTGGCCTGGCTGGAGAAAGGCGGCCTGGCCACCTACGTGGGCAAGGATGCCGCGGTGGAGGTGAAGTAGGCGGGCCGCGCTGGTACGCTATGACATCCCAGGTTTCGTATCTGGCGCGTTCCAACAGGCTCGATGCCAAGGCGTGACGAAAGGGGCGAGGTATTGTAACGGAGCAGCTCAAAGGGTCGCTCTGCAAGACGCAGAACAGATCGCCGCAAGCAGCGGGGAATGTAACCCCTGGGGGGCGCCGCCTGCGCTGAGGCCGCCGACGGCGCAGCCGGGAGGAGCAGAGCCACCGCAACCATCACCACAGCAACAAGATGCGGCGATACCATGCGCACTGCCGGCGCCGGGGTATGCAAGAACGTGGCCATAGCTTTCGGGCTCCGAAAAGACGGAACAGCGCGGCACGATCCCAGCAAAAGAGATCGCCACCATTGCTATCTATAGCCACACTTCCGCCGCCGGCCAATCAAAAAGATCAATGGATTGACCAGGGCCGGCGCCCCCCCCGCCCGGCTTGGGTTTCCCCGTTACGCCAGCATCGTCTCGCCCTGCGTCGGCACCACGTCCGGCAGCGCAAGGCCCTCGCCGCAGATTTGCGCAAAGCGGCGCAGCAGGGTAAGGCCGGCCGCCTGGCTCTTTTCCGGGTGAAACTGCGTGCCAAACACGTTGCCGCGGCCTACCGCGCTGGCAAATTCCACGCCAGCGTACTCCGTGGCCAGAGCGGTTACGGAGGCGTCCGCCGGCACGGGGTAGTAGCTGTGCACAAAGTAAAAGTAGGAGCCATCGGCCGTCTCGCGGAACAGCGCGCTCTCGGGCTGCGCCACGCGCACGTTGTTCCAGCCAATTTGCGGTACTTTCACGCCAGCTTCCTCCGGCATGAAGCGAACCACTTTGCCAGGGAAAATGCCCAGCCCGCGCACGTCGGGGGCGGCCTCTTCGCTGCTGTCAAACAGCAGCTGGTAGCCCAGGCAAATGCCCAGAAAAGGGCGGTTATCGGCGGCCCACTGGCGCAGGGGCTCCCACGTACCGGTGGCGTGCAGGTTGCGCACCGCATCGCCAAAGGCGCCGACGCCCGGCAGCAGGATGCCGCTCAGGTCCGCCAGATCCCCCACGCCGCGCACAAACCGCGTCTGCGCGCCCACTTTCTGCAACGCTTTCTCCACGCTGCGCAGGTTGCCCATGCCGTAGTCGATAATGCCGATCATAACGCCCTCTATTGTCGGCTAATCCGCCCGCGCGCGCAAAGGGAAAGTGCGGGGAAGCCACATTCTGCCGACTTGCGCGGGCCGTCGGGTCGCCCGGCACATTTCCCACGTTATGACCGCTTTTTGCAATTTCCTGCTCGCACAAGTACCATCATTCATGGTTATTTTGCCCCTTGGTGCCGTTCCTTCCCTCGCAAATCAGCCGTCCATCCAGCACGCAGGGCGCCGGGATAACGTGGAGTGATGCGCCGCATGCATGCCCGTGGGGCCTGATACGCTATGAAGATCATCTTTTTGGGAGACGTGGTGGGGGAGCCCGGCCGCGATGTGGTGAAGGCAGCCGTTCCGTTTCTCAAGGAGAAGCACGGCGCCGACTTTGTGATCATTAACGGCGAAAACTGCGCCGGCGGCAATGGCATTACCCCGCGCCTGGCCATCGAGCTGATGCGCTACGGCGCCGATGTCATTACTCTGGGCGACCACACGTGGGACCAAAAGGAGATCAACCCGTTTTTTGAGACGGAGCCGCGCCTGCTGCGCCCCCTCAACTACCCCGCCGGCACGCCCGGCGCCGGCAGCGTCGTTGTCGGCGGCAACGGCAAAAAGCTGGGCGTGGTTAACGCGCTGGGCCGCACGTTTATGGGGCCGCAGGTGGATAATCCCTTCCTCCTCGTGGAGCCCGAAGTGGAGAAGCTGCGCGCGGAAACGCCCTGCATCCTTATCGATTTTCACGCCGAAACAACGAGCGAAAAGATTGCCTTTGGCCGCCTGATGGACGGCAAAGTCAGCGTCGTCGTCGGCACCCACACCCACGTGCAAACGGCGGACGACCGCATCCTGCCCGGCGGCACCGCGTATCTTACCGACGCCGGCTTCACCGGCCCGCACGAGTCGGTCATCGGCCGTGATATCGCCAGCGTTGTGCAGAAGTACAAGACATTGCTGCCCAACAAGTTCTACATCGCCCGCGAAGGCCTGCAGGCGGACGGCATTGTGGTGGAGATCGACGAAGAGACCGGCAAGGCGCTCAGCATCGAGCGCATCCAGCACAAGGTGCATCTGAGCTCTTAGGAGCTGTTTTTGTCCCATAGCAGCCTCCTCCCCTTTATCCCCACTTCGCGGCTTTGTCCCCCTTTGCGCGAAATAATCCCCATTCCCCGCGACGCGTTTGCAGAGGGGATTATTTCGCGCAAAGGGGGACAAAGCCGCGAAGTGGGGATAAAGGGGGAGGAGGAAACTTATGCTGTCCGTTGTGCCCTACTTATACTTGGCCGTTCTGGACGACCTGATATTTCCGAGAACCGCGGAGCACATGCGCCTCGCCCGATTCATGTTGCGTAGAGATCATGTTTTATCTGGAAGAGATAAGCCTCGCGATTGCCCCAGCCCAGCCCCTCTTCGCCTCACTTTTCGAGACCCCGTTTGTATCGTTGCCGCGGATGTGGAAGTTTGTGACCTCCCACGCTAAAGAATCTTTTAGTGTTGCCGAAACTTACCTTTATGCTGCCGTCCGGCTCACCTCATACAAGTGCCCCCCTTAACGACGACGTAGCCCCATTTCCAGTGCCCCCCATCGCCGCGGCGCCAGCCGCCCCCGGCGCCGACCCGCAGCACGCTACTTCCCAACCGGGCAAAGCCCGCCGGAAATCGCCCACCGCCAAAGTTGCCAAAGCGGCAGCCTCCGCCCTCGAGCCTTCCGCCGCCGCCCCTGCCAGCCCCATGTCCAAGCCGCTCAAAAGCAAGCCCAGCGCCACCAAACTCAAAGCCGCCGACCAGGTAACGGAAGCCCGGCTGGAAATGCTGGCGGAGATTCTCTGCGCCATGTTCCACGCCGAGGCCGTTGCCGCCGCAACTACCAGCCCCGGCGCGGCCTCTATCGCCACCCCGCGCGGTGAGCAACTGACCGCGCTGCTGGCCTGAGAGGGGCTGAGAGCGCCCGTCGCGACAGTACGCCGCAGCCCTCCCCCCACGCGCACGCGTGGCGCCTCTGCTTTGCGGTTGTCAGCCCCGGCAATGCATGGTATTTACGCTAAGTTGCACCCGGCAGCCGCCGCAGGCTGCATAGCGCATCGATACCATGACTTTTGCCGAACTCCACCGCCTCTATCACCTCCCGTTCTTCGAGCTCCTGGACCGCGCGCGCGCTGTGCACAAGGAAAACTGGGCCAAAACCGAGGTGCAACTGTGCACCCTGCTCAGCATCAAAACCGGCGGCTGTAGCGAGGATTGCAGCTACTGCGCCCAAAGCGCCCGCTATAATACAGGCGTTAAGGCCGAGCGCCTCATGTCCACCGCCGAAGTCATGCCCATCGCCCGCCGCGCCGCCGAGACCGGCAGTACCCGCTTTTGCATGGGCGCCGCCTGGAAGGGCGTGCGCGATGGCGACCCGCGCTTCGAATCCGTACTGGAGACCATTCGCGAGGTAAGCAAGCTGGGCATGGAAGTATGCGTAACCCTGGGCCACCTGGGCCCCGATGCCGCCCGCCGACTTCGCGAAGCCGGCGTAACCGCTTATAACCACAACATCGACACCAGCCCGGAGCACTACCCCAACATCGTCTCCACTCACACGTTTGACGACCGGCTGGAGACCATCGCCAACGTGCAGCGCGCCGGCATGTCCGTGTGCTGCGGCGGCATTCTGGGCCTGGGCGAAACCGTGGACGACCGCCTGCGCATGCTGCAAGTCCTCGCCACCCTGGACCCGCAGCCCGAAAGCGTACCCATCAACTCCCTGATGGCCATGCCCGGCACCCCGCTGGAAGGCAACGCGCAGGTAGACGCCTTTGAGCTCGCCCGCATCATCGCCGTCGCGCGCATCGCCCTGCCCCGCAGCAAAGTGCGCCTCTCCGCCGGCCGCACCGGCCTCTCCCGCGAAGCCCAGACGCTCTGCTTCTACGCCGGCGCCAACTCCATCTTCTACGGCAGCAAGCTCCTCACCGCCCAAAACCCCGCCCGCGATTCCGACATGGCCCTGCTGCAAATGCTTGGCCTGCAACCGCAACAGCCCTATACGGATGTCGATCATCCCACGCCGGACGGCGCGTATACCGATGCCGAAGAAGCCATGTGCGGCGAAGGCACATCCTGCGGCAGCTGCTGCGCCCCGCACGACCACGACGAAGCCCACAGCCATACGCACGCGCACGAACCCGCGCACTCGCACTCGTAACGCATTGCGCTGCCCGGCGTCTGGCTTTGCCCCTGGCACCTGGCGCCCCGCCCGCGCGGCGTGGCTACGCCCCGTCCCCCCTCCCCTCCATCGCGCCAAGCGCAGCATCGCAGCCCTCGCAGCCAACGCGGCAATGAAGTCCCTGCTCCTTCTCCTCCTCTGCACCCTGGCCCAGGCTGCTCCGCAGCCCCTCTTCCAGGGCGTCACGCTGGAGAAGGAAGTGCGCACCGTCCCCCGTCCGCTGGAGCTCTACTGGATTGAGGCCGACCTGAGCGCCCCGGGGGTCAGCCTCGAGTTTACGCCCGCCCCCTCCCCCGGCGGCCCGATGCCCATGCCGACGCCATCCACACCGGCGCCGCCCGCCACCACCCCCAACGCAACCAAAAGCCCCGCAACAGCTTCCGCCTCGCCCGCCGCAAAAGCGGCCGGCGCCTCCCGCGCGGAAATGCTAGCGCTGAAACCCACGGATCTGATCGCCAAACTCGGCTGGCAAGTCATCCTTAACGGCGACGCCTTTGCCGTGCCCGGCGCACCCAAACGCCTCCCCTCCCTCGGCGAGCCCATCGACGTCAACGGCTCCGCCGTCCACCACGGCCGCACGTGGTCCGGCGCCGCTCGCAACCCGGCCGCCGCGCCCAAATACGGCATCTTTTACCAACTGCGCAACGGCACCTGCGGCGTCTCCTACAAGGCCGTGCCCGGCGCATGGAACGCCATCGGCGGCTTCCGCATCCTGCTCAAGGACGGCAAAATAACCGCGCCGGACGCCACGCCGCTGCACCCGCGCTCCGTCGTCGCCGTCAACAACCGCAAGCGCCGCATCTGGTTCCTGCTCGTCGACGGCCGCCGCCAGGGCCAGAGCGAAGGCGCCACCGAACGCGAAGTGGCCGAGTGGCTGCTTGCGCGCGGCGCCACCGACGCCCTCAACCTGGACGGCGGCGGATCCAGCATCCTGGCCACAAACACCGGCCCGGCCGGGCGCCCTTCGGTAAAAGTAATCAACCAGCCAGTCGGCCTCCTCAACATCCCCGGCACCGAGCGCCCCGTCGCCAACTGCCTCGGCATCAAGGCCTTGCCGTTGAAATAAAGACGCCGTCCAACCGGGCGATCAGGCGCTATTTCTCTTCAGTCTCGTCGGCCACCTCAAACGAGGCCTTCTTGATGGCCTCCGCGGCCGACTTCGCGTCGCCCTTGTTAATGTACATCTCGCTCGTCGCCAAAACTTTGTGGTTAGCCGCCACAACGTTGAAATAAAACTGCCCGTTCTTACCCTTCTTGATAGCAATTTTCATTGTCGGCTATTCTACAAACACACGCAAAGGCAGTCCACCTTAAACTGCCATTCACGCAACATCACCGAGCTCAAATATCGCGGCGCTTCTCCCCACCACCGCGGTGCGGAAGCCCCGAGCGAGCATTGGAATTGCCACTCACGCTCTCCACTTCCTCCTCATCATCAAGCACTTCCGTAACCACGGATCGCTTTGCGCCAACGCTGCTCGCCGCCATCGCCAGCGAATCCTTGTGGCGGGATGACCGGAAAAACTTGGTGCGATCCAACACATTCTCCTGAAACGCTTCCAAAATAAGAAAGTAGGCCGGGTTCACAAACAACGTAATAATCTGCGATACAATAAGACCTCCGATAATAACAAAGCCAAGCGATTGACGCGTAGAATCCGCTGCACCCAGACTAAACGCCAAAGGCACAGCGCCCATCAACGCCGCAAGCGTCGTCATTAAAATAGGACGGAAACGATCCAGACAGGCATCATGAATAGCCTTCACACGCTCCTCACCGTGATCAATATGATGAAGCGCAAAGTCAACAATCATAATTCCATTCTTCTTCACGATACCCATCAACATAAAAAGTCCTACATAACCATAGAGGGAAATATCCATATCAAAGGCATAAAGAGTTGCCAAACCACCCACCATAGCCACAGGGAGCGATGCCAGAATCGTCAACGGATGCACATAACTCTCGTACAGAATGCCAAGAATCACATACATCACAAAGACGGCAAAAATCAGCAACACACCTAGCCCAGCCACCGTCTCTCGAAACACAAACGCCTCGCCCTGAAAGCGCATTGTCATGGTTTGCGGAAGTATCTTCTGCGCAATGGCTTCAATCTGCGCCGTCGCATCGCCGATCGGCAAATTGGGGCCCAGGTCAAAGTTAATGGTGGCCGCGGCAAACTGGTTATAGTGATTCACCGCCTGAAAACCCACGCCCTCTCTCCATTCCGCAACAGCCTTCAGCGGAACAAGCTGACCTGTAATGGCTGACTTAACATACAAGAGCGAAAGGTCCGTAGGCTCTCGACGCTCCTTGTCCTTTACCTCAAGAATCACCTGGTACTGATCCAGAGGCTGCTTGATCAGGTAAATGTAATTCTGCGAATACGCAGTTCGCAGCGTATCCTCAATATCCGTAGCCGTAATGCCGTACGCCGAAGCCTTTTCGCGAAGGATACTAATACGAAGCTCCGGCGTATTGCGCATAACATCGCTATATACAAAACCCATGCCTTGTATAGCCTGGATCTCCTTCATCATTTTGTCGGAAGCATTATATACCTCATCCGGATTAATACCGGAAACCACGAGAGAGTACTTGCCGGTATTTCGAGAAGCAACACCCGTCGGAATCTCCAGCACCGGATTCGGGCGAAGCCCAGGCGTGAGGCCGGGAGTACGCATAAGAGCATGCATAAGCTGGTCATTTACTTCATTAATATCGGGGCGGGAATCCTTAGGCCCAAGGAAAGCAAGGAACAAACCTTGAGATGTTGCCACCATGTTCAGGCCTGTAATCGTAAGCCCCATCGCTACATTCTCGTTCTCACGCAAAACAGCATCGGCCGCGGATTGAATCTGCAGCATCTTCTCCGGGGATGAACCTTCCTGGGCAATAAGCACACCCATAATAAAGCCGCTATCGCCAACAGGCATAAAGGACTTGGGAAGCGCCCACAGAAAATAGACGGTCCCGCCCATACAAATGATCCAGGTCACAACCGAAATCCATGTATGCCGAAGGAAAAACCACAGTGAATTACCGTACACCTTCAACATCGGATCAAAGATTGCGGCAACAACCTTTTCCATAAAGGACTTTTGATGCACATCGCGCCTGGCAAGCATCATCGCGCACATCAATGGAGTCAGCGTAAGCGAAACAATACCAGAAGCGAACGTTGCCAGGATGATAGTCACAGAAAACTCCTGAAACACCCGGCCGATATAGCCTGGCATAAATACCAGAGGAATGAACACTGCCGCGAGCGAGAGGGTCATCGAGACAATCGTAAAGCTGATCTCCTCAGCGCTTCTGAACGCTGCAGTATACGAATCCTCCCCGTGCTCCATACGACGCACCGTGTTCTCCAAAAACACAATAGCATCATCAACAAGAAACCCGATTGCAAGCGTCAACGCCAGCAACGACAAGTTGTCGATGCTATAGCTAAGCAAGTACATCGGAATAAACGTAAGCAACAACGATAACGGAAGCGTTACAGCCGGAATAATCGTATCGGTCGCACGCCCTAAAAAGAGATATATAACAAGAACGACCAGACCAAATGCAATTAGAAGCGTCTCTTCCACCTCATGTACAGACCGTATTATCGTAAGCGATCGATCATAAATCGGCTTCATGAAAATGGAGTTTGGCAGTGTAGCCTGCAACCGCGGCAACAGCTCTTTAACAGCCTGCGCCACAGCTACAGTATTTGCACCCGCCGAACGCTGCACCGCCATAACAATACCTGCCGCATCCGGCGGTCCGCCGCGCACATAAAACCGCATGGTCAGGCGATTATCCTGCAAGCCATCATAGCACGTTGCGACATCTCGAAGGTATACAGGCGCCCTGTTTACATTAGCAATGATAAGCTGCTCGTATTCCTTAGCGGAGTTCAGCTGTCCTTCAGGATTAAGAAGAAAGGTCCTGTTTGGACCATCGAACTGTCCTGCCCCCTGGTAAGACGTTCCCGCACGGATCGCCCGCGACACATCTTCAATACTCAAACCTAATGCCGCAAGGCGGCTTGGATCCACCTGTACACGTATAGCGGATTTGGTTCCGTACACATTCACCTGTGAAACGCCTTCCAGCACGCTGATCTGCTGACCAACAACGGTAGCTGCATAGTCATAAAGCTGGCCGGGTGTCAGCGTCTGACTAGTCATACCTATGTAAATAACGGGCTGATCGTTAGGGTTTGTCTTGGTAAATGTAGGAGGCGATGGCAGATCAACAGGAAGATTTCCTGTTGATCTGCTGATAGCAGCCTGTACATCTGTTGCCGCTCCATCCAGATTCTTGTCGATCTTGAACTGGATACTGATACTCGTGTTGCCTTGTGTATTTCTGGACGTGATGATATCCACGCCCGGAATCTGCATAAACTGCTTCTCCAGTGGCGTTGCCACGTTGTTTGCCATCGTCTCCGGGCTTGCGCCGGGGTAGCCGACATTGACCTGGATAACAGGGAAGTCTGTCTGCGGCAAGTCATTGACAGGCAAGCGTTCGTAGCACATGAGGCCGAACACGATTGCGCTTGCAGTCAAAAGCACCGTCATTACCGGGCGGCGAATAAACGGAGCGGAAATACTATTCATAATACGACCTTATAAAGCGTGCTTTCAAAAGGACTATCAGTGATCCTTAGCAGACTCCTTTGCAGGAGCGTCGGGCGCGTTAGTTGCTTTTGGCAAAGGTGCAGTTCCTGCTGGGTTTGAAGGATCATAAGGATGCGGATTGACGGGATTATCAGGGGCAAGGCCAAACTGACCAGCGACGATTACATCCTCGCCTGGCTTCACACCTTCCTTAATATGCACCATGTTATCATAAAGCTGGCCCTGCTTAACAACGCGCAGCTCTGCCACTTTGCCTTTGTTCTCAGGCGCGTCCTTTACAACAAAGACGAATGCGCCCTGTTGACCTAGTTGTACAGCTTGCGCGGGCACAAGAACGGCGCCAGGAATTATTTCCAGGGTCAGCTTTGTGTGTACAAATTGCATAGGCCAGAACATCGCATCTTCATTAGAAATCAGCGCTCGCAGCTTTACTGTACCGGTTTCCACCTTAACCGAGTTATCGATAGTAGTGAGAGCGCCTTTACGATTAAGCGCGGGGTTATCGGCAAAAGCAATTTCCACTTCCAATGGCTTTCCTGCTTTTTTTGCGGCTTGCCTTACTGCGGGAAGCTGGCCTTCGGTGCAGGTAAATTCCGCATATATGGGATCGAGGCGCTGTATGGTGATAAGCGGAGCATTGCCTTGCGCAACAACCACATTGCCAAGATCAATAGATCTTACGCCAAGCAGGCCGTCGATGGGCGATTTGATGTAGCAGTAATCGAGGTTAATCTTTGCCTTTTCGACAATCGCCTGATCCTGCATTATCTGGGCCTCCGCGGATGCCACGTTCGTTTTGAGTGTATCGATATCAGCAGAAGAGACATAGTTTCCCGCTACAAGCTTTTCGCTGCGAGCCAGGTTTATTTTGCTTAGCTCAAGCTGGGCTTTGTTCTTAGCCAGAGTAGCTTCCGCCTGATCCAGCTCCGCCTTGTAGGGGCGAGGATCTATTGTAAAGAGCGGATCTCCCCTTTTTACGGACGCGCCGTCCTTAAAATGAATCTCCATGATTTTGCCACCTACCTGCGGCACCACCTGCACCATTTCAAGCGAAACGCATCTGCCTATATCGGCAAGATAATGAGGTACATCCTTTTGTACGGCCGTGAATGTTGTTACGGAGGGAACCGGCCGTTGCGGCATTTGCTGCGGGGGCTTATGGCACGCGGCCAGGCCAGCGCTCAGGATAAGTACGGAGACCGATATTACCACAACCTGGGCGGCCTGGGCACAGGTGAAAATAGAGTTACTGTGCTTCATATAATTAGCCGAAGGAAATCAGGTGGAACCTCTATTCTTTCTAAAGAATCAAGGCTTTGCCTTTTGCCGGGTTGATTCAGGCTTTACACCTACCTTAATAAGGGTTTCCCGGGCATGACCTGACTGAATAGGAAGGAAGGTTCCCGTAGCGTTTGCAAGGCGTATGGCTTCAGAAAAAAGCTCTGTACGTGAGGCGGCTACGGATGTACGTGCGGCCGCTAAATTACGTTCCGCTGTAAGGAGATCGATGATGTTGCGCAGGCCGGCTTTGTAGCTTTCGCGCGTCGCTTCCAGGCTTTTCTGCGAGGCGTCCTCCAGGGCTTGCGCCGCGCGGTACTTCTTTACGGACGCCTTGAAGCTTGCGTAGGAGGTCGCAACGTCGGCCATGGCGGCGACTTCGGTGTCGGCAACCTGGGCGCGCAGGGATTCGGCCTGCTGGCGGGCGGACTCGGCGCGCGCCCTTTTCAGGCCGCCGTCAAACACGTCCACGCTAAAGCTGAGCGTGTAGGATGCGTTGTCCATCGACCCGTTACGGCCGCCGTAAACACCTGGGCCGGAGCCTGTTGTGCCGCCGCCCCACCCGGTGTAGTACTCGCGCCCGGAGGACGTCTGCAGCGTGACGCGGGGAAGAATATCACCCTCAAGTGACTTAGCCTGAGCGATTTGGGCGCGCCACTGGGCGTAGCGCGAGGCGACATCCGGGCGGCGCTTCAGGGCCAGATCGATGAGGGAGTCGACGCTGCGGTCCAGGATGTCCAGTTTGGGCTGCATGTTGGGCGGGCGCACTTTAAGGCGGATACTGGCGGGAAAGCCCACGGCTTGCGTAAGCCTCACCTGCGCAACATCATACAGGCCGCGCGCCTGCTCGAGATCGAACTGCGACTGAGCCACATTTTGCCTGGCCTGGGCCACATCGGTGGCATTGCCTATGCCGGCCTCAAACTTGGCGTTGGTGGAGTCGAGCGTGCCTTCGGCCAGGGCCAGCGCAGCCTCGGCGTTGACCACGTTGGCGCGCGTGCCCTCCACCTCATAATAGTTGATGAGGATGGTGGAGACGACGCCCTGCACGGCCGTGTTAAAGTCGTAATTGCGCGCAAGTTGCGTAAAGCGAGCAGCTTCCACACTGGCGTCGCGGCCAAAGTCGATAAGCGTCCAGCTGACGAGGAGGCTGGGGGTGAGGTTGGCGATGCTGGCCTCGCTGGAGCCGATGGGGAAGGTATCCTGCGCGGAGTAGCTGCCGTTGTGGGAAACGTCGAGGGTGACGGTGGGGTAGTAGGCGCTTTTGGCGGCTTTGACGTCGGCGGTGGCGGCGCGGGCCTGGTGCCAGGCGGATTGCGTGGCGGGGTGGCGGCGAAGCGCTTCGTCGACGAGCCCGGCCAGGGTCCACTCGCGGTCCAGGCGGCCGGTGCGGCGCTCTACTTCGGCCAGTTTCATCTGGAATGTGAGATCGCTGCCGGCGGGCGGGCCGTAGGACTGAGTGGGGGTGGCGGAGGTGTTCGGGGCGCCTGCGTCCGGCAGGCGCACGGCGGGGGAGGCGGGAAGCGCGGGGTCCGCAGGCACCGGCAGGACGCGGGGCGCGGGGGTGGCGGTCGAGGTGGAAGCGGGGACCGGCACACGGCGTGCGCCTTGCTTGGAGGAGGTGGCGCGCGTGGCCGGCTGGGCAGCGGCGTTCAGGGCCGGGGCCGAGATGAGCGTGCCGCAGGTGAGGAGGGCGGCGGCGATATGGAAGGCACGCAAGCCATTGCCCTGATGGAGGATGCGTTGACGCGACCGGAGACATGGCCCGGGTGCTTGGGGGGCGCGGGGATGGGCGGGGGCGTGGTAACGCATAGGACGGGCATACTGAGGGCTCAATGTTCAACACACCCTAATCAGTCAATATAGATGAACTATTTGACAAGTAGAACGTGCATTCTATTTAGGAGCGCCACGATGAACCTTGCTTTACACGTTCGCAAGTGCAAAAAAGTCAAGGTGTTACCGATCTTTACGTAAAATCATTCGTAAGGTACTCGAAAAAGAAATCTTCTTGCTACTAAGGGTTCCAAAACTTTTCAGATCTTTTTCCCATCTGTATTCTACCTGTCGATACACTTTGGCATACTTCAGGCGACGGGACGAACCGACCGGACTTGGACAAGGCGGGGCTTGCCGTCATACATCTCGGCGTCGCCCTGCACCTCTACGGTGCTGTCCAGCAACGTTTTAAGCGTGCGATCCAGCTCGGCGCCGTAGCGGCAGCGGATGAGGGGGGCGGCCTGGGGGGACGCGGTGGCGGAGCCGGGGGAGGATGTGGGCGCGGGTGTGCGCAAATCGAATCGGCGCTGATCCAGATCTATCTGGCGCACAACGCCTTGCAGAATGATGGGCTGGCAGGTGGCGGCCGGTGCGGTGGACTCGATAAGGGCGCGGGCGCGCTGGCGGGTTTCGGGGGTAAGGCGACGCCAGGCCTGGTCGCCAAAGCATCTGCCTGCCAGGGAGAGACTTGCGATGCCGCGCCGGCCGGTGGGCGAGAGGCGCTCCACGGCGGCCAGGGCGGCGTCGCGCAGGCGGGGGTCCGGCATCTCCCCAAGCACCTGGGCGAAAGGGACTTCCGTGGCAACAAGACGGCTTGCGGCGCCGAGGGCGGTCAGCGATTCGCGGGCGGATTGCTCGAAGGGGTCGCCCCGCATAAATACTGCGCCATCAGGCGGTTGTGGAAGCTCAAAACCGAGGTAGAGGCTGCCGCGGGCGAAGGACGAGAGGCGGAATTCGAGGTCGCGCGGCCACTCCAGGGCGGGGTAGATACCGGCGGCGACGGTGCGGACCATGGCGCCGAGCTGAGCTTGCATCTCCGTAAGTAGCGTGGTGACAACGGCTAGCGGCAGAGACGGGGTAGCAACGGCGGGGCCGTCCATGCGGGCAACGAAGGCGGCGCTGTCCAGGGTATCGGCCAGGGGCATGTCGTCGCGGTAAATCTGCTCCAGCATGGCGTAGTAGGGGGCGCAGGCGGTGCGGAGCAGGGCGGCGGGGTCGGCGGAGGAGGCGTGCCGCAGCGTTGGCGCCGCACCTATAAGCTGTTGAAGTCCAGCAATATGCGTATGCAGCAAGCGGGCGCGCTCCTCCTGGGCGGCGCGCCAGGTGGCGGGCGGCGGCGGGACAGGGGCGTCAGGCATTGCGCTTGCGCCTCCCTGACGCGGAAGGTGGGGGTGAGGCTTTGCGGCGGGACGCCTTACCGTTTCCCGCCGGTGATACGGGCTCGGCGGAGAGCTCTGAACTCTCTGCAACAGAAGAGGTTAGAGGCCCGCCGGCAGGCTGCGCCATCAACGCGCTGTAGGAGACGGTGCGCCGGGCGGACTCGTCGTGCAGGAAGGGGGGCTCCTTGCAGTCGGCGGCTGGCGGCGGGTCCATGGATTCGCGGAGGGCGAGTGCCTCCATTTCCTCACTCGCCGCGGCCGCGGTGGAGGAGTGCATGGCTGGGGAGACAACGCCAACATCCGGCGCTAACTCCATGCGGATCAATCCTTTACGGGCGCGGGCGTCCAGGCAGTTTTCGGCGGCATCGCGCGGGCGGATGTACTGGAAGAACATGCGGAAATCCTGCACGCCGCCAGGGAACCCCTCGGCCCAGAAGTGCAGGTGCACGGCGTACTCCTTCAAAATGCGGTCCAGGCCGTAGGAGAAAAACGGCATCATGCTCTCCAGAGCGGCGGGGCCGTAGGGGGCGCGGGACTGGAGGATACAGTCGATGTCGTCCGGCGCGGGTTTGCGGGAGACGTAGCCACCATCCAAATAGATGCAGGAGAAGGTGTTATGCGATTCCGCCCAGCGGATAAAGCGTTGCAACCCCTGCCATTGGCGGCGCCGCGCCGGGTTAAAGGCCAGCAGGCGCTCGGCATCGGCCGGGGCGGCGCTGTGGATGCCTGCCGGCAGATATCCGGCGGGGGTAAAGGCAAGCGACAGGCGGGCAAAGCCATCACCGCCGGCGCTGGCAAGAGGCGCGGACGAAGAACTTTGACAAGATACGGCGCTTTGGCTGGACATGATAGAAGAGATGCGTTAGAAGACTAGCATTGTCCTCTAGCAACCGGTCAATCCTCATCATCGAAGACGACAGTCGTATCTCTCGGCTGTTGCGCACTCATTTTGAGCACGCGTTCCCTGCAATGCGTGTCGAAATAGCGGGTTCGGCGGCAAAAGCACGCACCATTTGCGAGGCTCATCCGCCGACGTTGATTATTTGGGACGGCGTACCCAACGAGCGCGGCACACGCGAGGAATACATTGCGTGCGTGCCGGACAAGCTGTGGCCACGCGTCGTGCCCATCTCGGCGGACGAGGCATGCCTTGCCGTCGCCAAGGAGAAAGGCGCCAAACCCGCCTTCCCCAAGCCCGAAACCGGCCACAACAGCTGGAGCGATAATCTCATCGCCAAGCTGAAAGCCGAGCTAGGCCCGCCGCCGAAGAAGAAGCGCTAACCAGGCAAGCACGGAGTCTTCCGTCCTTCCGGGAACCTCGACGGAATGCCATCGCCTGTCGCCAAACTCCAGGAGCAGCTGAAGTCCGCTCTGGAGTAGGTGAAAGTTGCCGAAACCGCGAGCGAAAAGGCGAACTCGATGCGCAACGCGGGCGACACCTTTGGTGCGCGAGAGGCCAATTTCTCTCCAAGCCGATGTGGTGCAGACACTTGCTGAGCAGTTGCTGTACGTGAAGGAATCCTTTAAAGCGTCCGCGCTGGTCTCCGGCCTGGCGATGTTTCAGGTGGTGCTGCTCCCTCTCTCCCTCTCTTTGGCGCCAACAATGGCGCGAGGGAGATCGCGAAGGAGGCGATGTCCTGGCCAGGGAATTGCGCGCGGGCCTCTCGCTTTTCGCCCACGTCAGTACCAGGTTCCTGCAGCTTAGCATTTTATGCATGGTCCAGGCGTTCTGGATGGCCTAGAGGCTGTCGACATTCACTTGAGCCAGAGCATGGAAGCTGCGATGAGGACGAAGGAGAG
>QAZA01000038.1 GCA_003054695.1 Verrucomicrobia bacterium LW23 | reverse complement strand
TGCGGCGCGTCTCTGGAGGGCGACTTTATCTGGAGCGTCACTTACACCGACATCCACAGTGGCAGGACATGCAACCGCGCGGTGTGGAACAAGGGCGCCGAAGGCATCGTTGCGGCCACGCGCGAGGTGGAAGCGGGCCTGCCGTTTACGCTGCTGGGCTTTGACTGTGATAACGGCAGCGAGTTCCTCAACTGGCACCTGGTGCGTTACTTTCAGGAGCGGCCCTCGGGCAAAGCGGTCGGCTTCACCCGATCGCGCCCCTACCACAAGGACGACAACGGCCACGTGGAGCAGAAGAACTGGACCCACGTACGCCAGCTCCTGGGCTACCAGCGTCTGGAAGATCCAGCGCTCTTGCCTGCCATCAACGCCCTGTACCGCGACGTCTGGGAGCCGCTGCACAACTACTTCATGCCCAACAGCAAACTCATCAGCAAAGATCGCCACGGAGCCAAAGTGCGCCGCCGCTACGACAAACCGCTCACCCCGTGCCAACGACTGCTGGCCAGCAGCGCCGTCTCAGCGTCCGCCAAACGCCGCCTGCGCTCCATTCGGGCCAGCCTCGATCCCATCACGCTGCATCATGAACTGGAGGCCGGCCTGCGCCGCATTCTCTCCACTCCCCCGCGCCCGCCCGCAGAGAGTTCATCGAGATGCAATTTCGCCCTACGGGCTCATTGAATCTCGATGAACTCGCTGCTAAAAGTCCCACCTTAGCTTCGGTGTCATGACTTTTGAGGCAACGTCACCCTGTCTCTCACTTTCCGGGCTTACTTTCGGTGTCATTTACTTTTGAGGCAACAAGGGGCGGGGGTGGAGAGGAGTTGGGGGGAGGCGGTTTCCCTCCGGGTGCGGGATCTTATTGCAATGTAATGGCGTTATGAGATAGTGCCGGGGTTCGGGATGGCTCTCTGCCTGCGAGTGCCTTTCTTTTTCGCTCTCCTGCTGCTTTTCAGGCTTCCGCTCACCTTTCCTTCTCATTTTTCATTTTCCGCGTGCATGCAAGGTAATCCTGTCGTTCGGTTGTTCGTGGTGCTGGCGGTGTTTGTGGCGACGGCTCTGCCGGTATGGTGGGTCACTCGGGCCGATGTGGCGCGGGCGGAGGAGGCGGCGCCATGGCGTGCGAACGGTCAGGGGGAACCGGCGGCGGCGCAGCCGGGGAGCGCGGCGCGGGAGTTTAGGCTGGAGCTGACGTGGACGGGGCAGCCTAAGCAGGTGTGGGTTACGGTGCTCCATCGCAGGGTGTTTGATACGGCCTCCATCCCGGCCCCGGCCGCGCCGCCGGCGGGCTCGCGCCTGAGCGCGGAGGCGGTGTTTACGCTGGATGCGGTGCCGCCCGAGGGCGTGGATTTTGTGGTGCGGGCGGACTGGCCGCCGGGCACGCCGCCGTCTGCCGTGCGTGTGGCGTTGCAGTCGGGCTCCGCGCGGCGGGAGGCGACGTTCTGGACCAGCTCCGTGCCCGGGCTGGCGGACGTGCTCACCTTTAAACCCTGAGCCGGCGGCTTGCGGCGGCGCAACCGTGCGGCGCCGCATCCTCACTTTTTGCGGGCGGGAGCCCTCTTTTTTAAACCATGGCGCATTTACTTGAACTGGAAGATCTTACGGTATCGTACAACCGCGTGCCGGCGTTGCATCATGTGTCGCTGCAGCTGCGGTGCGGGTCGTGTGTGGGGTTGCTGGGGCCTAATGGGGCGGGCAAAACGACGCTGATCAAGGCGATTGCGGGGCTGGTGCCGCTGGAGACTGGCCGGATTCGCCTACACGGGCACGAGGTGCGGGCCAGTGCGCGCACGGTGGCGTATTTGCCCCAGCGGGGCGGCGTAGACTGGGATTTTCCCCTGACGGTGCGCGGGCTGGTGGAGATGGGCCGTTACCCGGCGCTGGGCCTTTTTGGCCGATTTACGGAGGAGGACCACCGTATTGTGGACGACGCGCTGCGGGTGATGCGGCTTTCGGATTACGCGGACCGCCATATTAATGCGCTGAGCGGCGGGCAGCAGCAGCGCGCTTTTCTGGCACGCAGCTGGGCGCAGCAGGCCCACGTTTATTTGCTGGACGAGCCGTTTAATGGGCTGGACAAGACGGCGCAGAAAGATCTGACTGACGCGCTGCATCGGCTGGCAGCCGATCACAAGCTGGTCATTGTCTCGCACCATCATCTGGAGACTGTGCCCGACATTTTTGACCACGTGGTGATGCTGAACGGCGAGCTTGTCGTCGCCGGAAAAACGTCCGAAGTCTTTACGCCGGAACGCGTTGCGGAGACATTCTCCATCGAGGTGTTCTCAGGCGTTCACGCCCATGGGCATGGGCACGGCCACCACCATTAGGCGCAGTCGGTAGGGCTGAAGGCTCGCGAGGCTCAGGGCTCGCGCTACACGCTGTCAATAAACAACTTGCACAGGCGTGCCGTAGGGCGCGTTGGCATAGAAGACGCGGGCGGCGCCGTAAGGCAGGCGGACGCAGCCGTGGCTGGCGGGGTAGCCGGGCAGGTAGCCGGCGTGCATGCCTACGCCGCCGTAAAAGCGCAGGAAAAACGGCATGGAGGCGCCCAGGTAGCTGGTGCCGGCCGGTTGCGGCGTGCGGCCGCGCGTCACGTCGCCTACTACCGTGTTGCCCGCGCCGTCAACGTACGAGCCGTAGATGGAGGAGCGGTGGTTGGGGCTCTTTTGGATAACCGAGTAGGAGCCGGGCCGGGTGCCGTAGCCTTCGCGGCCGGTGGAGACTTCCGTCTCGCCCACCAGCTTGCCGCCTTTGTAAAAGCGGGCACGCTGCTCGCTAATGCTAATGACGATGCGAGGCGAGCCGGCCACGCCATCGCCCTCCCACCACCAGCGGCGCTCGGGCGCCTCGAGATCCTCACGCATCGGCACGCGGCGCCATTCGCCGTCGGGCGTCTGGATAACGCGGGTGCGGGAGTAGCCGCCATAGGGCTCTTCGTCGATCGGCAACGTGGAGCAGCCACTGAGCATGGCAAGCGACGCTACGATTGCCAGCATTGCCACCAGGCGCGCGCCGCCACCGGTGCCCAGCGCGGACATCACGGCAGTGGCTTTGTAGAGAAGGATGCAGGCGGCGGGAACAGCGGCGGAAGCCATGAGAGCGAGCTGGTAAGGGGCGGTTGCGTCGATCGCCGGCGACGGGCGCCAGGCAAGGAGGGGGGTGGCCGGAATGGGAGAAGCATTCCGGCCGGGATCGAGGAAAAGGCACCCGCCTTGCCCTCAATCCTTAATCCAGACGCTCTTACATACGTTTCTTGCGGCAGAATAACAGCCCTAAATTTCAGAAAAGTGGCGTTTTTCAGAAACTGCGGAGGCAAAACGGGTATTCCGCAATTCTGGCCGGAAAATTGCTAAGTGCCGTGGCCGCCGCTACTTAGCTATGTGTATAACGGCGAGTGCTGTCGGATCAACGCTCTGCAGTAATGCCCAAGCCTTACCAGTCCTTGATGCGCTCGTCGGTCTGCGGCGCGTTGTCGCCGAGGGGAAAGCGTTGCTCCTCGTCCTTCAGCGAATCGAGCAGCGCCTGGGCTTCGGCCTTGCTCATGCTGCCGGGCTCGGGCTGCCGATCGTCCGGCTTGGCCTTTGCGGCTTTTCCGTTGTCCTTGCCTTCGCCGGGCTCTTCTTTCGGCTCGCCGGCATCGGCTGTGGTGTCGCCGCCGCCGGGTTGATTCTGGTCGGGGCGCGCCTGCTTCTTGTCCTGGCCGGACTGCCCTTCATTGGCGTCCTTGCCGTTCTTGTCGTCCTGATTGTTCTGCTGGCCGCTCTTGCCCTGGCCTTTCTCTTTGGGCTCGTTGCCTTTGCCCTCCTGCTGTTCGTTCTGGTTGCCGCCGGAGTCATCCTTTTTGTCGGATTTCTCCTCATTGCCATTCTTGCCCTGCTGCTTCTTGTCCTTGTCTTGTCCGCTCTGGCCGTCCTGTTTCTTATCCTTGCCTTCGCCCTGGCCGCCGCCCTGCTGATTCTTCTTGTCGCCCTGGCCTTCACCGCCCTGATCCTGGTCTGCGCCCTGGCCGCCGTCGCCACCTTTCTCGTCTTTCTTCTCGTCCTGCTTGTCTTTCTTTTCGTCCTTATCTTGTTTATCCTGCTTCTGATCGTTCTTCTGCTGCTGTTGCTGCTGCTTCAGGCGATCGATCTTCTGCTGCACAAAATCGCGATTATACCTGGCGTCGCCGTCCTTGGGGTTCAGCTTCAGCGAGGCATCGTACTTTTTGACGGCGTTCTCCCACGCTTCAATCGCTTTCTGCGGCGCGGCCATCTCCAGCGGCTCGCCCATGCGGTAGAGCACGTTGCCCATATTATAATAGGCGCGCTGTTGCAGATTGAGGTCCTTCGTCATCAGGGCGCCGTCGAAGCCCATGGATGCCGTTTCGTAATCCCCTGCCTTGTAGGCAGATGCGCCGATATTGAACGCCAGCTCCGGCGAAGGGGCGGACTCCAGCGACGCCTTGTACTGCTCCATCGCGTTCCTAAAGTCGCCCTTCTTGTAAAGCTCCTCCGCCTTTTGTGGTGAGCCCGAGCCGGCGGGAACTTTGCTTCCGCCGGCGGGTATCTTGCCATCCTTGCCCGGGGTAACGGGTTGCAGCCGCTCGGGAGGCGCGGCTCCCGCGCCAGAGCTATCCTGCTGCGCGGCAACAGGTTGCGCAGCAACTGCAAAAGCCAGCATCATCGCGCCCAGTAACAGGGGAAGCATCCACGCGCTGGTAAGGCCATTGCCAGTCCCGGCCATGGTGGCCGGGCGCAGCCGCCCTTTCGGATCCGGCGCCTGCCTGCCCGAGGGCGGCCCGGCGTGCTGCATGGCCACGGCGGAGGCCGCCGCGTGCGCACCCAGGCGCGCATCCTCGGCACGGGCTGCCACGGCTTCCTGCGGTCGCGGCGATGCGGAGGCGGAGCCGGTCGGCGCTGTGCCACCACTCCCCTGACCTGTATTGCGGCGCCCCGCCGCGCCGCCGGGGCGATGGCGGCCGCGCTGAGCGGGGGGCTCGGGCTCCAGGCGGGAGCCGATGCGGCGCGTGCTTAGCATGTACTCCACCACAAAACACGCAAGGCCCAGCAGCAGAGGGATTTGGAACCACTCCTCGTACACGCGCTCCTTGCGTTTGCTTAGCTCCTGCTTGGGCAGGGGCTCCAGGTACTTGTGGTAGATGCGCTGGAGCCCGTCGCCCGCGGCGCCCAGCGGCATGTAGCCGCCGTTGCTTGCCTCGGCAATCTTTTGCAGGGTAGCTTCGTCCAGGCGGGAGCGGACGACCTTGCCGGTTTCCGGGTCCTTGACCAACGTAAGTTGGCCCAGATCATCTACTTGCGGGATGATCTCGCCGGCGGCTGTGCCGACGCCCACGGTAAAAATGCGCATGTTTTTGGCGGCGGCCGCGCGCGCGTCCTCCAGCGCGTGGCCCTCCAGGTCCTCGCCGTCGGTTACGATGATGAGGATGCGGAAATTGGAGGTGGTGGGCAGCGAATCAAACGCCGCGGTGGCCTCGCGGATGGCGCCGCCGAGATCGGTGCCGCCGCGCGGGATGATCGACGTATCGAGCACGTTGAGGGACTCGCGAAAGTTGTCGAAATCGAGCGTAAGCGGGCATTGCAGGAAGGAGGCGCCGGCAAACGCGATGAGCCCGACGCGGTCGCCGCCGATCGTGTTAAGCAGCTCATTGACAGCGAGTTTGGCGCGCGTGAGGCGATTGGGGCGCACGTCCTCGGCCATCATGCTTTTGGAGGTATCCACCGCGACAATGATATCCAGGCCGCGCCGCACACGATCCTTAAGCACGCCGGCCACGCGCGGGCGCGCAAGTGCTACGAACATCAGGGAGATACCGAGCATCAGCAGCACCATCTTCACGCGGCGTCGCTGGGGCGAAACGCTGGCCGTCAGCGCCTCCACCAGGTGCGGCGCCAGGAACTTTTGCAGCGCGCCCTTGCGGCCGGACGACGCGCGGTAAAAAAGCACGGCCAGCAGCAGCACAGTGCCGCCGCCAATCCACAGCCAGTAGGGGGACTCGAATTCAAACATAGCGCGGGGTTAAAAGAGGATGGAGAAAGGGGGAAATGACTGAGAGAGAAAGAGATAGCGTGGGGATAAACAGAGTGATCCGTCCCGGTAAATCAGGGCAGCTTGCGAAAGCGCGTTTGCTCCAGAATTGCGCCCAGCAGCATCAGCGCAAGCGCGGGGATAAGGGCCCAGGCATAGATTTCGTTGTAATCCTCAAACTTCTTCATCTTGCGCACGGTCTTTTCCATCGTGTCGATTTGCTTGTAAATATCGTACAGCGACTGCGTGTCCGAGGCGCGGAAAAACATGCCGCCGGTCATCACGGCAATCTTTTTCATCAGCTCTTCGTCGATGGGCGAGCTCACCTTCTGAGAGACAATGCGGCCAAACGCGTCGCGCCCCTGCACGGTGCCCTGGCTGTCGCTGCCGGCGCCGATGGTGTAGACCTTGATATTTTCGCTCTTGGCCAGCTCGGCGGCGGTAAGGGGGGAAATTTTGCCGCTGTTGTTCATGCCGTCCGTCAGCAAAATCACAATCTTGCTCCTGCTCTCCTGCTTACGCAGGCGGTTAACGGAGCTGGCGAGGCCGGAGCCGATGGCAGTGCCGTCGTCCACCACGCGCGTCTTAAGGCGGCCCAGGTTGATCTCCAGCCAGTTATGATCCAGCGTAAGCGGGCTGAGCAGGTACGGGCGCCCCGCAAAGGCCACAATGCCAATGCGATCGTCCGGGCGCGCCTTGATAAAGCGGTCCACCACCTTGCGGGCCAGCGCCAGGCGGCTGATCGGCTGGCCGTTCTCATAATAGTCCTCCGTCTCCATAGAGCCGGAAATGTCGATGGCCAGCATAATGTCGATGCCGCTGGCCTCCACCTCCTGCACGGAGTTATCAAACCGCGGCCGTGCGCAGGCGATGACGAAGAGTGCCACGGAGAGCAGCAGCATGCTCGTCAGCCATCCGCCGCGCCGGTTGCGCCGCGGTTTGCCCAGGCCTCGCAGCGTGTCCAGATTGGAGTAACGAATCGCCGCATCCGGCCCATTGGCGCCGCGCCAGATGGCGATAAGCGGCACCAGCAGCAGGAGCAGCAGAAACTCCGGGCTGGCAAACTGGAAATTGCTGAAGATGTTCATGGTGAAGGATTTAAGCCTGCCTCCGCAGTGGTGCCGGGGGCGGCGGTTGAGGGGCGGGGGCCGTGTAAAGCGGTGCGCCTGTGGCAGATGCGCCGGGTTTGGGCATGTACGCTTCGTCCGGACGCGGCGCAGGCACGTGCCGATGGGGCGCCATGCCGCCGCCGGTGCCGTTGCGGCCCGCCGTGCCGGCGGTGTTGTGGGGCACGGATCCAAAGCGCGGAAGTGCCGCATCAGCTTCAATCGCAACGGGTTGCGCGGGGGCCGCAGCCGGCGCGGGCTTGGGCTTCTCGGGCTCGCCGGAGACTTCGCGGGTATCCAGCACAAACTGTTTCGCGCTGTCGTACAGCAGCTCCATCTCCTGCACGGTAAGGGTGTGCCTGGCGAATTTCACCATGTCGCACTGCTGCAAAAAGTGGTCCAGCCCGCTGGCGTGCATGGCGACGGGGGAGTTCCGCAGGCTCAGCACTTTCAGCAGAAACTCCTGCGTGGTAAGGCGTTGCGCCTTAAGGCCCAGCAGCGAAAAGCGCGCCTCTATATAGGTGCGCACGGCTTCGGAGACGGCGACCGAGTACTCCTTGACGGTATCGGGCCGCATCAGCTCGCGTCGCGCCTTCTCCAGAGCGGCCAGCGCCGCCTCGTGCGGCGGCGTCTTGCGGTGGCGGATCCACCCCGCAAGACGCCAGCCCTCGTAAACCAGTGCGATAAGTATCAGAGCCGCAAGCGTATAGATAGCCCACCACCAACCGGCGGGGATGGAGATAATGCCCGTAATGTCCCGGATATCCTGCCCCTGCAACGGATCGGGCCCACCCGGCTGCGGCGCACCGGGGAACGACGCGCCCGCCGGCAGCTGCGCGCGAGGATCTCCCGCCGATCCTCCCGGCACGACAAGGCGGGGATCCGCCGAGCCCGGCGCAGGCGCTGGGGGAGCCGGCTGCGGCGTGCCCCGGCTGGGCATGGGCGCGGGCGCCGCGGTTGCCGGATTGTTTTGCGCCAGAACGGGTTGCGCAGTCAGCGTGACGTAAAGTGCAGCGCACAGCATGACGTAAAGGGCCATCATAAGCACGCGGCAACGCGCTCCGCAGGCGCTCCATGGCACGGGCGCCGCCTCTGGATTCCGATTCTGCATGACGGTAATGTAAGATTCCCCAACCACTTAGCCCCTCCTCTTTCCACGCGTCTTAAAGAAATTCATCAGTGCCGGCAAATACGGCTGGCCGGTTTCCAACTGCAGACTGTCCACGGCGGCCAGCTTCAGCATGCGGGCCATCGTCTCGTGCCGGGCGGCAGCGGCCTCCGCAAAGCGGCGGCGTACGCTGGCGCTGCCGGTGTCCACCTCATAAATCTCGCCGGTCTCCGCATCCTCCAGGGAGAGGAGACCGAGGTTGGGCATTTCGTACTCGTATCGGTCGCGGATGCGCATCGCCACGAGGTCGTGCCGGCGGTTGGAGAGGCGCAGGCTGGTTTGCAGCGACTCCAGCGCGGTTTTGGGGCGGGTGCGGTCCGCCAGGCGGATGGGCTGAGCGGCGGCGGGGCCGTTTTCGCGCACCATAAAGTCGGAGAGCAGGAAGACGATGGCGCGGCGGCGCAGCACGCGGTTGCAAAAATCGAGCGCGCCTTCGATATCGGTGCCGCGGCGGCGGGGCTCGCAGTACAGGATCTCGCGCACCACGCGCAGCACGTGCTTGCGGCCTTTACCGGGCGGGATGTACTCCTCGATCTCGTCCGTAAACAGGATGAGCCCCACTTTATCCTTGTTGCGGATGGCGCTGAACGCCAGCACGCTGGCCACCTCGGCCGCCAGCTCGCGCTTGCTTTGCCCGTTGCTGCCAAAGGTGCCGGACGCGCTGATATCGACGACCAGCATCAGCGTCAGCTCGCGCTCCTCCGTAAATTTTTTGATGAACGGGACGCCCGTGCGCGCCGTCACGTTCCAGTCGATGAGTCGGACTTCATCGCCCGGCGTGTACTCGCGCACCTCGTCAAAATCCATGCCGCGCCCTTTAAAGACGGAGTGGTACTCGCCGGCCACAGAATCGTTAACGAGGCGATTGGTCCGCAGTTCGATCTGGCGCACTTTTTTGAGGATCTCGCGCGTTTTTTGCTGGGCCAGCGGGCTTTTGGGGGGAGGAGGCATGTGCGGGAGGGAGAGGGAAATCGGGCGGGCGGGTTTGGATCAGGAACAGGGCACGCTCACGGCCGTTTGTATAATGACATAACCGGGGCGCGGCACGCACCTCAAAATCGCATGCGACATGCAATCCGCGACAACATTTTTGCGAAAACAGCAGGTGACCGGGAAAAAAGTGCGTTCCAGCAAAATCTTCGCTTTTTCTTAAACGGTTTTCATTCGCCGCGGCGTTTGAACTCATACAGAACGGATCCTTTTTTACCCGCCATGCATCTCCCGGCCCCAATCTCGTGCGTGCCGAACGAAAAATCGTTCGCGGCGTACGATATTTCGTCCGGCGCCATCGCAAAAATCTACCTGATGCACAATTTCAGGAATTTTCCTGTAAGAAAAGGGCTCCTGTTTGCGATTAACCCTTTACGGGTCCATACGGTCCCCGATGCGGCCTGGCTGGCCGACTTCTGCTGAGGCGGAGAAGGGACGAAGAAACTGAAACTTTTCGGTAGTTGACTGGTTTGTAGCTTTGCAACCCAAAGAAATTTGCATTAAAATCTTACTCACACCATTTATCCACAGACACTGTTCGTATCAACACTGCGACAAACCTTCTCAACTGGGCAATATGTCCCAAACTTGCGACACATTCGACCGGTTGCAAACTGCACTAAGCCACCCCCCGCTAAAGAATGCAAAACGCAATCCGATAGTAGAGGGAAGGGCAAACATCATGCGACATCCGCGACGCTTCCCTCTAGGCGGCGGACTTGGCACGGTTCATGCATCGTAACAATAATACACAAACAGACGGGGTCCCCAGCGCGAGACAAAATGACTCAGTTCAAAAATTCTTAAAAACAAGATGAACATCTCGCCCGAAATTTTGTTTAGTCTATTAGGGAGCCATGATGTCGCACTCAAGGCCGGGCATAACTTCAGGGATCGGGAAGAATCGAAATAAAGGATTAAGAAAACCGTTTTAGTCTTATTTAAACCAGCATCTGAGTTAGAGGCGCAACCTGCCCCTTACCCGGGGCCAACCACAAAGGCTTATGTATACCGACGAAACAGAATCGGGGATCAAAATCTACCTGCGCGAAATTGGCCAGACGCCGCTCCTCACCCGTGAGGATGAGGTCCGTCTCGCCCGGCGCATTAAAAAGGGCGACCAGGCCGCGCGTCAGCAGATGATCAAGGCCAACCTGCGCCTCGTCGTCAAGATTGCACACGACTACGCGACGTTCGGCCTCCCGCTGCTCGACCTTATCTCTGAGGGCAACATTGGCCTGATGAAGGCGGTGGAGCGCTTTGACCCGAAAAAGGGCGGCAAGCTCAGCACCTACGCGGCGTGGTGGATCAAGCAATCCATCAAGCGCGCGCTGGCCAACCAAAGCAAGACGATCCGCCTGCCCGTGCACCTGGTGGACAAGATTGCCCGCCTGCGCCGCATCTCCGTGCAACTTTCTGAGGAGTTCGGCCGCGAACCCACCGACGAAGAGCTGAGCGAGGAGATGGGCATGCCGGCGAGCAAGATCGCCCAGCTGCGCACAGCCGCCATCCGCCCCGCCAGCCTGGACGCCGCCGTGGGCCAGGACGAAGACAGCGCGAGCCTAGGCGACATGATCGGCGATGAATCGGCGCACACCCCCTACGAGATGCTGCGCGACGACAACATGCGCGAGAGCATTAAAGAGGTCCTCCCCATGCTGGACGAACGCGAAATGCGCATCATCAACCTGCGCTTTGGCCTCGACGGCAAGAAGGAGATGACCCTGGAGGAAGTGGGCCGCAAGTTCCGCGTCACGCGCGAACGCATCCGCCAGCTCCAGAACATCGCCCTGCGCAAGCTGAAAAAGGCCCTCGATAAAAAGGACAAGATTAAAAGCGCCTGAGCGCGCCACGGTCTGAGTGCGCCTCCGATCCGTTTATTAACGCAACGCCACGGTCCCCTCTATTCGGGGCCGTGGCGTTTGTGTTTACATAGAGCAAGCGATCTCGGCAATTGCGAGGCAGCGGAGTGGAGGCGAGGAGAGCAGAATGTTTCGGTGCCGTTCATTTTTGCTGCACTAGCGCTTGACGGCGGCATGCGTGGCGGACCATAACTCTGGCTTCGGGCCGGGCATGTCTGTGTCGGTACATGGCGTGCGCCGGGCAACTTTCCTTCCCTCATATCCGCGCAAGTCGCACCATCCCCTCTCCGCATCGCATGAGCTTCAATATCACGGACGCTGTCGCCGAAATCAAAGCGGGCGTTCGCGTCATACCCGACTTTCCCAAACCGGGGATTCAGTTCCTCGACATCACCCCGATTATCGGCTGCGGCCACCTGTTCCGCCAGACCGTGGACGTGTTTAAGGAGCGCTACACGCAGCAAAAAGTGGACGCGATTGTGGCCATCGACGCGCGCGGCTTTATTTTTGGCTCCGCGCTGGCCTACGCGCTGGGCTGTGGCGTGGCGCTGGTCCGCAAAGCCGGCAAGCTTCCGCACGTAACCTACAAGACGGACTACACGCTGGAGTACGGCAGCAACACAGTGGAGATGCACATCGACGCGCTGAAGCCGGGCGACCGCGCCATCGTCATCGACGACCTGCTGGCCACCGGCGGAACTGCCGCCGCCGCCTGCAAACTGGTGGAGCAAACCGGCGCCACCGTCGGCGAAGTCGCCGTCGTCATCGAGCTCACCTTCCTGCCCGGCCGCGAGAAGCTGGCGCCGTACGAGGTGTACTCGGTGCTGAAGTACTAGAGCGGTTTCAATACGCTTGTATACTGATATAGGAAGTGTTAAAAGCTCGTGGAGATGAAGGCATTATCAATGGATGTACGGGAGCGGATTGTGGCGAGTGACGACGAGGGTACCGAGACGCAGGAGCAGGTGGCGGCGCGGTATCGGGTCGTTTGCGGTGGTCAAGAAGCTGCTGGCGTTGCGGCGGCGGACGGGGTCGGTGGCGCCAGTGGGGCATCGCGGGGGGCGTAAATCGATGTTTACGCCGGCGCGGCGGCGCTTGATTTCGCAGCTGGTGCGGCATCGGCCGGATATCACGCTGGCGGAGTTGCGCGAGGCGCTGGGGCTCACCTGCGCGCTCTCGACGCTGCACCACGTGCTTGTCGCGATGGGGCTGACTTTTAAAAAAGACGTTGCGCGCGGACGAGCTGGCGCGCGCGCTGACATCAAAGCGGGCCGGCGCCGGTGGAAATCCAAACGGCGCAACTGGCATCGCAGCCGCCTGGTCTTTATCGACGAGGCCGGGGCGAAAACCAACATGACGCGCCGCTACGGTCGCTCGCGGCGCTGCCACGACAGCGCCCCGCACGGCCATGGGGCCACCACCAGCATCATCGCCTCGGTGCGCAGCGACGGCTCCACCACCCACACTGCCGTCAGCGGCGCCACCAACACGGAGAATTTTCGCTCCTACGTGCGAGATGTGCTGGCGCCCACCCTGCGCCCCTTAACACTCGAAAAGGGGTCTGGCCGATCACAATCCCGTTCAGGAGATGGCCGGCATAGACCTTCTTGAGGAGGATATCGCCTTCGCACAGCGACTCGGGCGCGATCGAGGGAAGGCGGGAGAAGCACTCTTCCTCGCTGATGCATCCTTCCGCTCGCTGCCGGGGATTGATGCGCCATCCACCGGTGCCGGGAACTTCGATCGCATAGGGGCCATACGTTTCGGAAGCTCTGACGGTTGCCGGCAGCGGGGGAAGGCAGATACCGCTGTTTACACCGCACGATGCAACGCCAGGCTCTCGCCGGAGCGTGGTGCATCCTGCGGCGGTCATCAGCAGGTTGGTAAGGAACAGGTTCACGATGTATCGGAAGCAGTACTTCACTTCGGTTGCGGTTCGAGGCTTAGCTCACGGGTTGGTCCAATCGCGTCTGGCTCCGGAATGTTGCATCCGGGAAAATCAGAACAGGAGCGATGACACCTCGTAAGCGGGATTCTGCGCCGCCCTGCGTACGAACCGGCGGCGTGTTTGGCGGAGGTTCTGGTCCAACGCTTGGATTTGGGGCCG
The DNA here is from genome assembly GCA_003054695.1 of Verrucomicrobia bacterium LW23. Classification (GTDB taxonomy): domain Bacteria; phylum Verrucomicrobiota; class Verrucomicrobiia; order Methylacidiphilales; family UBA1321; genus LW23. Next base: position 12,639 of record QAZA01000038.1, on the reverse strand, counting down.
TTACTTCATTTCCCCAGGTTTGCCCACGTGGGGCGTATTGCTGCCTTCGCGCTCCTGGGAGTTACTGGATGAAGTGTCGCTGCTTGAGCTGTCGTGGGCGCAGCCGACGGGCATCGTCGAAACGAGGAGAACGACAATGACGGAGAGAAACGACCGGCTTTTGAACGTAATGTACATGGCCCTGACGATCGTGCGGCCAGCCGCTGTCTCAACCGGTCTGGGACGAAGGCGGGTTCAAAGGGAGTGAACGAGCTTCCGGATCCCGTTTTCGATTTCGGTCCGGGTGCGGGTGACTGGGATAGTTCGACCGCTTTGCATTTTGAGAACGCACCGCCCTGCGGCATCGCTGGTAAGCTCGGCCACGCGAACCAGATTGACGATTGCGCCGCGACTAACGCGGAGGAAATGTTGCGGTGCAAGCTCTCTTTCCAGCTCGCTAAGCGTCTGGCGGAGGATCTGCGTCGATGTGTCGGCGTGGATTATGGCGTAGTTGTCCGCGGCCTCGATCCACTCGGCAGTTCTTCAAATGGATGACCGATTTCCACCGCACACTAGCCATGACGGGCAGTTCCCGGCCGATCGGTAAAGCCATCACTGGCGCGGCGACACTTGCATGCTTCAGCCTTTTTGTTACGGGCATTGTCATCTGGCTCCCAAAACGCTGGTCGTGGAAAGCCTTTCAGGCCATTGCCATCCCCAACATCAACCTCAGCGGCCGCGCACGGGACTGGAACTGGCACAACGCCGTCGGTTTCTGGCTGTCGCCCGCCGTTGTGGTTATCACTGTTACGGGAATTATCATGGCCTACGGCTGGGCAGACAACCTGTTCGCCGCAGTCGTCGGCATTCCGCCGCAGGAAAGGCGAGCAGATTCCGGGCATGAATCCAAACCCGGCGAGGACAAGGGCGACAAGGATCGCTCTGGAGGAGGCGACCGAGGGAAAGACGAGGATAAGTCCGGCGACCGCGCGGGTGCCAACCGACGCCAGGAACGGAACAGCGACGGAGTAGGTGAGAAGCCGGCATTCGGAGGTGTCGACGAATTCCTTAGTATTGCTGAGGAGACGGTGGGAACCTGGAAATCCCTGACCTTCCGACTCCCGCTGCGCGATCCCGTTCAGTTCCGAGTCGACCAGGGCAACGAGAAGCTCGCCCGTCTCCTTATTGATCGGGGGACAGGCGAAGTGCTGCACTGGGAAGCTGACTCCCGAACTCCGCCGGACCAGGGACGGCAATGGCGCCTGTTCATCCGCAACGTACACACAGGCCAGTGGGGCGGAATTTTTGGCGAAACCCTCGCCGTCCTCTCCAGCCTCGCCATCATTCTCCTCATCTGGACTGGCCTTGCCCTGAGCTGGCGCCGCTTCTTCCGCAAAGGTCCTCGCAAGGAGAAGGAGAGTGCTGCATGAAACCGCAACGCGGGCAGGCCACAAGATTCCGGGCATGCACACTCATTCCCAGATATGGACGGCCAATCTTCTACATGTAGGCACATGTCTTACCATTCGTATTGAGCTCGGTGATTTGCAGCGGCGCTCAAACGGGGTACGTACGCCTTTTTTCCTCGGCACCATCGGTAGGCCCAATATCTCCACTCCAGTTAGCGAGATGAATATTCGAAAGCAAGGTTCAGTGATGTATACCTGCATAGGCGTTAACTTTACTGAAGAACGCCACCAATTAATGGTGTTGTGCAATAGTTGCTATTATACATTTCGCCATTCGCAGCATACTCCGTTCGGCAACTTCGGCCGTCTGCTCTTGATTGATAATAATCCAGACTTCCTTCATTTCATTCGATTCATATTTGAATCTCATGGATTTGAAGTAGTAACAGCTTCCATGGCCTGGATGCCCTCATGCAATATAGAACTTATTCCGGCCAGTTCCACGCCATTGTCTCTGATGAACAACGACTGGAAGGTAATGGCATATCTTACGTTAATGTACTGCGTGCCATGGGATTTCAGGGGTACATCGTTATCTCTTATAAATAGCCTGGAGCGCTTTTCGCTTGCAAATCCTGAGTGTCTGAATGCTTTCGGCCCATGCAAGTAACGGACTGTAAGCGGGTAAGTTGAGCCTGGGAGCAAGATTCCAGGCCCGGAAGGCTGCTCGGCGGCCGGGTTACCGACGCGCGTCGCGTTCTTCTGCCCAGGCGATGGCGTCGGCGCCGGCGGGGAGGAATGCTGGGGTGCTCGGGTCGGTTACGGTTTTCCACACAGCTTCGGCCACGTCTTTGGAGTGCGTTACGGGGCCGGTGGAGTTAGCGAACTCGGCAAAGATCATTTGAGCGAGACCCACGTAGGGCTCCGGAAAGGTGAGCGCCTGGACGCGGGCGTTCTCCGCAAAACGGGTATCGGGGGCTCGGCCCGGGAGAACCAGACATGCCCGCACGTTGAACTGCTGGAGTTCCAGCGCCAGGCACTCGGTAAAGGCGTTGATCGCCGCTTTGCTAGCAGTGTAGATGGAAAGCAGAGGTATCGACTTTAGCGTCACCGTTGAGGTGACATTCACGATGACGCCGGACCGGCGCTCGCGAAGCTGCGGAATCACCGCCTGGGACATGGCGATGGTGCCAAAAGTATTCGTATCGAAGATCTCGCGAAACCGCTCCATGGGGGCGCCCTCCAGTGCGCACATGGTGCCGATGCCCGCGTTGTTCACCAGCGCGTCGATGGGTCCGGCTGCCTCGATGACGGAGCGGATGCTCTCCAGTTTGGTCACGTCCAGCGGCAGAACGCGGAGGTGCTCTGAGGGCGGGAGCACGGTCGCATCCGGCACCCGCATGGTGGCGATGACTTTCCAGCCGCGTTCCAGGAAGTATTTGGCAGTTTCAAGCCCGAAACCGGAGGAGCAGCCGGTGATGAGAATCATTTTCATGATGATGGAGTGGAGTTCTGTTCTGTCGATTTTGGGGTGGGGTTGAGTAGATCACCCGCGTGTACAGAACCACTGATTAACGAAACTGTCAAGTTTCGAAACTAATAAGTTTCGAAATAACGTAATCACCCGACTTTTGAATTTCCCTCTTATGTCGGTCGCGGCATGATGAGCGCCGGAACAATTGGCATGGGCACAACCAGAAAATCAACAACGGGCACAAGCACGGGTAAGAAGGATGGGGCGAACACCGCAGCCATCCCAGACTCAGCGACCGTGCAGCCGAAGACGCTGGGACGGAAGCGCGACGCCAGCCGCAATAAGGCCATCCTCGACGCCACGCTCGAGGTCCTGGCCGAAATCGGCTTCGACAGTATGACAATGGATCTGGTCGCCGCGCGCGCCGGGGCGGGTAAAGCGACCCTCTATCGCCGCTGGCCCTCCAAAGGGGAGGTGGTGCGCGACGCCCTCATCGGAATGAGCCGAAACTCCATCGAAGTGGATCACCTCCCCGATACCGGCAATTTGCGCGACGACCTCCTGGCCGTCATGAAGCCGCCATCGCTGGAGTACAGCGAGCGAAAGCTACGGGTCCTGGCCGGGCTCGGCTCGTTCTCCACCCAGCACCGCAAGCTTTACGACGAAGCGCTGACCGGCATTTTCGAGCCGTGGATCCGAATCAATACGGAACTCATGCAACGCGCCATCGAGCGCCGCGAGCTTCCCGCCGGCGCTGACATCCCGCTCGCGTGCGAGATCATCATCTCCCTGACTACCTTCCGCACCAGCACCCAGCTCAAAAAGTTTGATCGCGCCAGCTACGCTGCTCTCCTGGACCACTTCGTGCTGCCCGGACTTGCCATCGAGCGGCGCAACCCAAATCCATCATAGGGCTGGCGGCGAATGTTGAGAGGAGCAGGATATCGTGGCACCATGGGAAGCATGGCGAAAACGCAGCGTAAATCTTTCGGTGATATCGAGATCTGCTGGCAGGAAGCGGGCTGGGCCAGCGTGACGCTGGACCCAGCTGGGGGATGTGACTCGGGCCGGAGGTGCCCCGTTGTGCTGGTGCACGGCCATCCGTTTGACGCTACCATGTGGCAACCGCAGACGACCTTTCTGGCGGAACATTTTCGCGTGATCGTTCCCGAACTGCGCGGGTATGGCGAAAGCAGTCTTCCGGAGGGAGCTACAGAGACGCGGCTGGAAACCTTTGCGGCTGATATTCTTGCGCTGCTGGACAGCCTTTCCGTGCGCAACTTTGTCCTCGGCGGTCTGTCGATGGGCGGCCAGATCGCGCTGGAGATCATGCGCCAGGCGGGGCAACGCATTCGGGCGCTGATTCTCTCCGATACGTTCGTCGGGCTGGACTCCTGACCTTTCATCACTCACGCCATCGCCGGCGTTGCGGAATTGCCAGGCGAGGTTGAGCACGACGACGGAGTCGTCGGGGAAAAGTGCGCGAGCTATTCAAACCAGGTGACGGAATCGGCGCTGCTATCGGCAAGGGCGCCCATAACGTTGAACGCACGCATATCTTTCGGGAAGATTTCGGTCATCGCACGATCGCGATGGCGAGTGCACCCGCAGGCAGCGTCACCTTCCGCATAGAACGAGGTGATATTGCCTTGGAGCTCAGAGGCGAGCATCTTGCCTGAGCCCTCGAGCGTCAGCGGTGTACCGGATTTCCCCTGACACTTTCTTTCAGGGCGCGGCCATCGAAAGGAAGCCGGGCCGCTCGGGCAAGAGATCCAGCAGTCCTTCGTGCGAGACAGAGCACACGCCGCGCTCGGTGATCGGCGAGATTCGGAATTACGGCTCCCACTTTACGCGTTGCCCTGTGGTGGAGGAGGACGCGATGAGATCCAGCAGGCGATGGAGCCGTACCGCATCCGCAAACGTCGGCGTGCGGGTTCCGCCGTCGTTGCGGTCCGCCAGCCAGCCGGTGTAGACGTTTGCGAGCTCGAGAGCGCTGGCCGGCATACCTGAAGCGGGAAGCCAGTGATACTCCGCGGGAACCGGCATAGGCTCCAGAGGCCGGCCTTCTCCCTGTGCGCCCTCGATTCTGTTGTCCTCCCGGTTGTGAAACGCCGCGGAGTTGGACATGCGCAGATCGCCTTCCGTGCCGGTGATATCGAGCTGCATGCCGAAGCCGTTGCGTTTGCCTCCTTCCACGTGCAGCGTAAGGGCCACGTTTCCGGGCAGGATGCCGGACAGGATTAGCTCATTCGGCGCGTCGCTTGCGATCACCTCGTCGGTTTCCGCTATAGTGATGTGGGTGAACTGATTGAGGAGTATTGCGGAGAACTCCTGCGGCCATCCCACGGCGGTAAAGAGGGCATCCATAAAGTGGCCGCCGAAGGTTACCGCCACATGCGTAAAGTTTTCGGACGGAATGGTAAACGCGACCTCACGGGATCTGCGCAGATAACATGCCGGCTCCGTCACGCTCAGTCGCACCGAGCGCACCTTCCCCGCGTAGCCGGACAGCAGAAGATCGCGCAGATACCGGAAGCCGGGCGCGAGGCGACGCTGCAGGCCAATCAGATGCCGTATTCCGACGGCTTCGGCGGCGGCCAGGAGCTCCAGCGATTGCTGCGTCGTCGTGGTCAGCGGCCACTCGCAGAAAACGTCCTTGCCATCAACCGGCGCGAGCACCCGTTCGCTGCGTCACTACGAACAGCTGAAACTGATCCGCGCCATCCGCCTGGAAAATGGGTATCGCCACTACTCGGATGAAACGGTGGAGTATGTGAAAGCGATCCGTTTCCTCCTCTGCAGCGGCCTGTCGCTCAAAGCAATAGCCCGCATCCTCCCCGCGCTGATGAATACTGAGTGCACGCTGGAAAATCCCCGCATCCGCGAGGAAATCAAAAGCGAAGCAGCCCGTGTGAAAGAGAAGCTGGAGCAGCTTCGCCAGAGTTATCATATCCTGACAGCAGCCCTTCGAAAGGGCTACATCCGCAGGCCGGAAGACCGATAATGCGCGCCTCGGCAGACCAGGTAGTCGAGGAGTTTGTGCTGGAAGCTTTGTCGACCTCAGAGTCTTAGAGCCTTACCGTAAACTCATTGCCGCGTCCGGGCTCGAACGGCAATTCCATGGGAGGCATAGCCGTTCCGGGGATCGGGTACGTAATCGATATAATTCCCGAATGAGTTCTCGCCGATGACCAGAGCGCCCGGTTTCAGATGGGGCTCCAGTATCCTGAGCACCGGCAGGTAGGGGCTGAACGCTCCGTCGAGGTGGACCATGTCGATATCTCCGTCGATGCCATCCTTCAGCGTTTCGAGCGCGTCGCCAATGCGGATGTCCACGATGTCAGCGAGACCTGCGGCGGCAAGGTTTCCGTTTGCAGCGGCAGCTTTCGAGGCTTCCAGTTCGGTGCCGATCAGCCTGCCGCCACCGTTGTCATGGAGCGCACACGCGAGATAAATCGCAGAGACGCCAAAGGACGTACCGAATTCGGCGATCCGACTCGCCCTGCGGGTGCGAGCGCACATGTAGAGGAACTTTCCGAACTCGGGCGAGACGTTCAGGTAATTGCCGGCATGCGCCAGATAGACCGCTTTATAGTCCCTGGCTTTTTCGTCAAGAATCTTGCCAATTTGCTCATCCAGGCGTGTCTCTCCGCCCTCGCTGTTGAGCGCTTCCCTGAACGACCGATCGGCCGTCTCAGCCTGCTCAAATACGAGTTTCAGAACGCACGCAATCGGATCAATAAGGAGTGAATTCATGTCTGGGTCTTTCTTTCATGCTTCGAGCCAGTTGTTATGGCACGGATGCCGTGGCTCGATTTCAAACAGGATACACAGCCTTGCGATTGACCGCATTGCGCAGAAATGACAAAATATTCGTAAATTCAGCCAGCATATTGCCTCCGCTCCACCCGCTGATTCCCATCTCCCATGCCCAGATACGATCTTGATTCCGAATTCATCTTGCCGGACGAGGTTCCATGCCAGCCCGTGGCCGTGGGAGGGGAACTGAGCAGTGGCCGCATTCAAACGGATTTTCACCATCATCGAAAGGCTCAGCTGCTTTTTACCGCACGCGGTGTGGTGACCTGTGAGGCTTCAAAAGGCCTGTGGACAGTGCCGCCCAATGCGCCATCTGGATTCCTGGAGACATGCGGCATGACTTCAGAGTCGTCGGCCCTTTGGAATGCTACTGCCTGTTCATTGAGCCCGACGCGTCGCCGGCGCTTCCCAAAACGTGCTGCACAGTCTCGGTTTCACCGCTGATGCGTGAGCTCATTATCCGCTGCGCCACTCTGCCCGCGCTCTATCCTCTCGATTGTCCCGAGGCGCGCCTCGTCATGGTGTTGCTCGACGAACTCGCCATAGCTCCGGTGGAGCATCTGCATCTCCCCATGCCCGTGGATCCACGGCTCCGGAAGATAGCGGAAATACTGACAACCAACCCGTCCGACCGCGCCACCATGCAGGAATGGGCCAGGCGAATCGGAGTCGGTGAACGCACCCTCGGGCGCCTGCTGCTTCGCGACACAGGAATGAGCTTCGGCCGCTGGCGCCAGCAGCTCCAGATTGTCCTCTCCCTGCAATGGCTGTCCCAGGGAAAGTCCGTCCAAACCGTCGCCCTCGACCTCGGCTACGAAAGCGCCGGCAGTTTTGTCACGATGTTCCGGAAGGCTTTGGGCTCCTCTCCAGCCCGATATATGTCCCGATTGTCTTCTCCTGTTTCTGGCCCTATGGATAGTGGGACATAGGGGATTTCGTCACTGTGGAAATCATCAGGAAACGCATCTTCATCACTACACCCCCTGCTGCGCCACCCGCCGCCGGACGCGGAGCCATTTCTGGTCCAGGGCCTTGCCGACGAAGGCTTTCCACTCCCCAACACCCGGGAGCCCAGCGTCCCCTGGCAAACGCGCGCCCGCCTTATCGACTTGGCCAGCCACGTTGACCTCATCCGCATGCTGCTTTGCTCTCCTGCTTGCTGTTGATCACTGGGCTGGCAAGGAAGAGCCAGAGTAATGGTCGATTTGTCGCTCTCTGAGTAGAATGCGGACTTTTATGAAGCGGGTGCAACGCCCCTGCTTCCTGACTTGCAAACTTGATAATGTGTAACGAGACTCCCATAAACAGCGTCAGATTACACATCTGCTTCCAGCTCTCAATATCGGACACATTGAAATGATCATCCCGGACAAGCAGAGGAGCAAACAGCGTTATCGTCTCCATTCGAAGATTACTGGCCGAGTTCATTGAGGCCTCCTACTTCGTGCTGCTCGGGGTCTGGGCTACGAGAGCTTTGGTGAACCACTCGGAGTTTCCATTTTCTCTTTCGATGTTTCTGAGGATCGCAAGGAGCGAGGTTTTTAGTTTGCTGTCCTTTTCAGTTGCGATGCGCTCACGAAGGGTGGCATTCTGTATACGGGCGGTGAACTGCTTTCCTTCCACGCAGGCTTGCGCTGGTATAGCAGCGTCTTTGATATATCCGATGAGGGCATCCTGGGATCGTATGGACGTAATGGCGGCGGGAACAGGCAGCTTTTGAGGGGCTTTTCAGACGCGGTAATCACGGCCTGAAATTTTTCCGCTGACAATAGTATGTTAAGTTGACCTTGCAGACTTGCTTCAGCAGATGCCGCTCGTTCCATGCTATCAAGAAAAATGCTAATCACTGATTCAACACCTTTACTGATAATGACATGCTTTTCCCAGGCAGTGTAACAGTCTTTAGCCCGTTCTGTCTTCTCCGCCATCGGTTTTAGCTTTTCCACCAGGGGTTGGGCTGTCTCGAATGTCATGCTGGGTGATACTAAAGCGGCTGCGAGAAAATCGGCTTTCTCCGTATCCGTAAGTTTGAGAGTGCTTTCGGTTTCCGTGATGTTCTCCAGGCCGTTCGACGGATACTTGAATACATGAACCTGCGCGTATATGGTGGACTTGCTCCGGATCTGCTCCTTTACCGCAGGGGAGTCTTTGAAGAATTCTATTGTTTCCTTATAGTAAGAAAGGAACTCTTTGATGTCGGAGGATATCTCCAGATTGTCAAAATGTTTCAGAATCTCCTGGCTTCGGAATGCTTTAAACTCTGTTGCCGTCAGCCATTTGCCTCCTGCATAACGCTGGCCGCTTGCATAGAGGACGGAAGCGAGGTCCAAGGCTTTACTTATGGATGTTAACGCCGGCGCGGCAGCGGGCATATCTCTGGAAAGAGATGTTAGCTTTTCGATGGATTTCTTAAGATCATTAAGGTGCGATGCTTGCGTAATTTGAGCAGGAATCGGTATCTTGTATTTGCTGATGAAAACTTTGTCGCTGTTATCTTTTGTATCGGCGTTTGGCGCGATACTGATAGCGGTATAGGTCTCGGGAATATGTACTCTTACTGACTTTCCTGATAAAGGTGTAACGATAGCAAAGACAGCTTTACTGCTATCGTTGAATTCGAGCTCGCTATACACATAAACATAAACCTTTCCAGATACATCCACCATCAGAATTCCCTCCAGGCGTCCCAAATTCCGGTTAATATCCATCGGAGAAGGAATGTTACTTGGAGGAAGATGGGGAACATCCGCATTTAAGGGGCGGGTTGGCGTTGGAGCTGGCTTTGGAGAGTCGCTCTGCAGATGCCTTTGTATTTCACTTTCGGACTTAAATGACGACTGGGCGAGGGCGTTGGTCAACAATGAAAGACTGCTGATTCCCGCCAGGAGGTGACTCAGGATCAGAAGACGTGCATGCATGGTCTTATGAAGTTAGCGTATATCAACGTAATAAATCTTTTCGTTGCCGCCATCGAGATTGCTCATTGTCATAAATTGCATGATATGAGAGGCATCATAATCGCTGGACTTTCTGAAGTACTTGATCCCGTGGCGATACGTCAGAACGAGGAAGATATTGCTGTCATCCGTCTTTGCTTTTCCTACATGGATCATATCTGGAGGATCCTCTTTGCCTGATGTGTACACCTTCGCAGAAGTTAGCCTTCCCATTTCAACTTTCGTTGGAAAGCGAACAACTTGTCCGTCTTTATTTGCTACCTTAATGACATAGAGAGTTCCCATCATTGAGCTGGGGATTTCCGTTACCTGCTTCAGCTCGGACAGATTGAAACGTTCTGTCAGGATTGTACGAGCTTCCGCTGTAAACACCTTTCCTTTCTCCGTGCCTTTATCCCATTGCAGGGATTTCCATGATCGCACAACAGGTTGATATGTTGCGTTATATGCTGTGGGATTCATTTCTTCCAGCAGGCGACTGTATTTATCGATAGAGTCACTATCCTCCTGACGAAGTGCTATCGTGAGCATGGCCGACAAGGCTTCCTCACTTGTACTTTGTTTGGAGTAAGCTATTGTAAAGTGCTTCTTGGCTTGATCCAGATTGTTTGCCGAGAGATAGCAGAGACCCGCCAGGAGGTTCGCATCCAGATCATCCGGATTCTCATCAAGCACCTTGGATAAGGCGTTAATGGCTTCTTGATAAGTGCTTTGCGCCTGGGTGGCATTCTCCTCAGCCGCAGCTTTGCGAGAAAGATGTCTGCCAAGGCGAAAGCGGTACGCTTTCAGAGAGGGCTCGGAGGTTGCCGGCCGCGCGACAAGATATCTGAGCATCCGGATTTCCCCGGCCGTGTCCCTCTTTAGCCGGTATAGCCGCTCATACTGTGCCGCGAGCGCGACCTGATCAACCCCGGCAGTTTTCGCCTGTTTCAGGAGCTCTTCGGCATCGTCCTTCTTCTCCTCGTCGAGTGCTGCAACGGCTTTGGCGAGCAACTCGGCCCCCTGGGGAGTCGGATCAGGGGACTTGAGTTCCTCCTGGGCCACCGCAAGGGAATCTTTTGCCAGTGTGGGTGCAGGGATATGCACTGACGCTGGGATGGAAGGGTGTGATGGAGTGGCCGGCTGGAGAAGCGGTGCCGGTTTCTCATCCGCTGCCGCCGCTGCTGGAGTCGTGGATGACGCCTCGGGCGTGGGGCGAAGAAGCACAACGCAAGTAAGAGAGCCTGCGGCGAGGGCACCCAGAATTCCAAGTAGTACCAATGGCGATGCCAATTTGTTCTGCTTCGTCGCGACCGAATCCATGGCCACAGTCACCACTACGTTGTCGTTCGCTTTGTCATCCAGGAGTATATGGAGAGGGATCCACTCGGCCCCTGCCGGATTGATCTCCCATTGCGCGAGATCCTCCGTCGAAAACTGCCCCTCCTCAATTTTCCTCAGGACCTCATCTCTGCTCATGGGCTCATGCTGAACACCATTGGAAAAGACAATGATACTAAGCGAAAATGTAGCCATAGCGGAGGAATCCGGTGCTTTAGGTGTGATCTTCGATACAAAACTCAGATTATCTCTATCCTTAACAAGGTGCCAAATTGTAATCAACCTTGAATTTAAGTGTCTATTTCAGCGATCTGTCTCTCCTATAACGGCCGTCCCAGCGGATCCCTCCCCCGTCGCCGCTTTCCACACTCTTATGCTCGCGCAACTCTTAAGTGCATAACAGTCACTCGTCACAGCCAGGCAGCCCGGCTAAGCAATGCCAGAAAACCGGCCAGACGCATTATCTGTATTTTGGGTGCAGATGAGAAATTTCAGATACGTTGTTGATTGTTACTAAATTAGAAAATAAAAATTATGCATTGCATACAATGCGGATTACGCTAGGGCGTGTCGTCAATTGAGCCAGATCATGGAGCAGGCCAGGAAGAGAGCGCCAGAGAAGATGCGTTTGGTTTTATCATAGCGGGTGGCGATGGCGCGATATTGCTTGAGAGAGGCGAAGACATTCTCGATGAGGTGTCTGCTTTTATAGAGATGGGCGTCATAGTGGCGAGGCGTTTTGCGGTGGGAGCGTGGCGGGATCACCACGTCCTTTCCTGCCGCCCGCAGGGGCGTGATGAGCCGGGCGTCGGCATCGTAGCCTTTGTCGGCCAGCACGGCGCCGATGGAATCATCCTGCAGGATATCGGGCAGAAAAGCATCAGAGCCCTCGAGATCGCAGGTTTGCCCGGCGCTGACGTGGATATCGATCGGATAGCCCAGCGCATCGGCAATCAGGCTGATTTTGCACGATAAACCGCCTTTTGTCCGTCCCAGAGCCTGCTGCTGCTGAGACTCCTGCGGCGTGAGAACAGCGGCTGCCGTTAGCCCGTCGTTGTCGATCTTTTTTTTGAGGCCCCGGCGGCGTGCTGATGAGCGCGCACGATGGTGGCGTCGATCATCACGTACTCATTATCGGCGCCCATCTCCTCTACCAGCACGCGGAAAACGCGCTCCCACACGCCGCCTTTGGACCACCGGCTGTGCCGCCGATGCACATTCTTCCAGCCCCCAAAACGCTCCGGAAGGTCCCTCCACGGGATTCCCGCCCGGTACCGGTAGAGCACCGCTTCCACAAATAGCCGATTGTCCTGCGCCGTCACCCCCACCGTCCCCTCCGGCCCGGAAGCAACGACTCCAAACGCTCCCACTGATCGTCCCGCAAGGCATACCTTCTTCTCGTCATCCTTCCCTCTTACACCATCACCTTATACATGGGAATAATAATTGACGACACGCCCTAGTGTCCTGTGTCATAAATAGTTCGCATAATATTGGTGAGCTGTGTATGATGAGGGAATGGCACGTCCAACTCAGCCGGTAGCGTTAGGTGAAGATGAAAAACAGGCTTTGGAGCGCTTGACGCTCCGGGCGCGTAGTGCGCGCAGCCTGGCGTTTGGGGCGCGGGTGGTGTTGGCGTGCGCGCAGGGCAAGGCGGATGTGGAGGTGGCGCGGCAGTTGC
>QAZA01000037.1 GCA_003054695.1 Verrucomicrobia bacterium LW23 | reverse complement strand
TGCGGAACGTTGATTTTTTTGAGAGCCATTGTGTTTCACACCACGTGGCATCTTTTGAATAGTTGATTGACCGGAATTGGTCAGAAGGCTGGTGTCTTTGCCGACACTGGCGCTCAATATTCTTATAAAAGTCCTTGGGGGTTAGCCTCTTGCAAGAGAGTCTGCCTGTGAGGCATTTTTACGGAGAGTTTGATTCTGGCTCAGAACGAACGCTGGCGGCGTGGATAAGACATGCAAGTCGAACGGGCGCAGCAATGCGTCAGTGGCGAAAGGGTGAGTAACACGTGGGAATCTACCGGAAAGTTCGGGATAGCTCGCCGAAAGGTGAGGTAATACCGGATGTTGTCGCTGTTAAAGGCGACCAAAGGGGGGGATCGTAAGACCTCCTGCTTTTTGACGAGCCCGCGGCCTATCAGCTTGTTGGTGAGGTAATGGCTCACCAAGGCTATGACGGGTAGCTGGTCTGAGAGGACGACCAGCCACACTGGAACTGAGACACGGTCCAGACACCTACGGGTGGCAGCAGTCGAGAATCTTTCACAATGGGGGAAACCCTGATGGAGCGACGCCGCGTGGAGGACGAAGGTTTTCGGATTGTAAACTCCTGTCACTGCAGAACAAGGGCTTTGGGATTAATACCCCCGGAGCTTGATGGTATGCGGAGAGGAAGGGACGGCTAACTCTGTGCCAGCAGCCGCGGTAATACAGAGGTCCCGAGCGTTGTTCGGATTCACTGGGCGTAAAGGGTGTGTAGGAGGCTGGGTAAGTCTGATGTGAAATCTCACCGCTTAACGGTGAAACGGCATTGGATACTGCCTGGCTAGAGGTCTTGAGGGGGAATCGGAATTCTTGGTGTAGCAGTGAAATGCGTAGATATCAGGAGGAACACCAGTGGCGAAGGCGGATTCCTGGAAAGATTCTGACTCTGAAACACGAAAGCCAGGGGAGCAAACGGGATTAGATACCCCGGTAGTCCTGGCTGTAAACGGTGTGCGCTAGGTGTGCGCGGATTCGACCCCGTGCGTGCCGAAGGTAACCCATTAAGCGCACCGCCTGGGGAGTACGGTCGCAAGATTAAAACTCAAAGAAATTGACGGGGGCCCGCACAAGCGGTGGAGTATGTGGCTTAATTCGATGCAACGCGAAGAACCTTACCTGGGCTTGACATGCTAGTGGTAGGACCCTGAAAGGGGAACGATCTCGCAAGAGAAGCTAGCACAGGTGCTGCATGGCTGTCGTCAGCTCGTGTCGTGAGATGTTGGGTTAAGTCCCGCAACGAGCGCAACCCCTATGATTAGTTGCTTATCGCACTCTAATCAGACTGCCCTGTGAAACGGGGAGGAAGGTGGGGATGACGTCAAGTCAGGATGGCCCTTACGCCCAGGGCTGCACACGTACTACAATGCTCAGTACAGAGGGTTGCGATACCGCGAGGTGGAGCTAATCCCATAAAACTGAGCCCAGTTCGGATTGGAGGCTGCAACTCGCCTCCATGAAGCCGGAATCGCTAGTAATGGCGCATCAGCTACGGCGCCGTGAATACGTTCCCGGGCCTTGTACACACCGCCCGTCACATCATGAAAGCCTGTTGTACCCGAAGTGCCTCTGGCCCTAAGGTATGGCCGGTGATTGGGATGAAGTCGTAACAAGGTAGCCGTAGGGGAACCTGCGGCTGGATCACCTCCTTTCTAAGGAGCATCTGCTCGGCTCCTTCTGCGTGTCCCTCGGGACGCAATACGAAGACAAGAGCCTTGAGCGGAAGGTCGAACGCTAATGTCCTTGTGATGTCGCTTGGCTTAGGCTAAGCAGAAACAAGTCAACGACGCGTTAAACCCTCTTGCGGGAAACCAAAAAGAGGTAATCAACGTTCCGTACAACTCAAATTTGAGAGCTTCACAAGAGTCTCTTCCATCAGATAACGATTCCAGATCGGGAACTTTTCCCCAAACACTTTCACACCCAACCCTGACCCAGAGTCAATCGTCACCTAACGGGGGCATAGCTCAGTTGGTAGAGCGGTAGCTTTGCAAGCTATAGGTCAGGGGTTCGAATCCCCTTGCCTCCACCAGCGTGACGGCGGGAGATAAAATCAGAAAGGCCTGTAGCTCAGTTGGTTAGAGCATGCGCTTGATAAGCGCAGGGTCACTGGTTCGAGCCCAGTCAGGCCTACTTTCTGGTTCGTGACATACAAAACGTGAATGTGTCTCGGGAATAAAAAAGTTCTTCAACCCGAAGGAACACGACTTTCGATAGCGGCGCCCCCGGTTCCGCCATCGCCCCGCAAAGGGAAAGTTGGATTTCTCTGCCAGCGACGGCCCCCCAAGGGCTGTCAGCAACAGGGGTCCAGCGCCCCGCGCTGGTTGTTCTTTGAAAACTATAGATAAAGCGGAATGTACGTCAAACGGACTGGGACCCGCACGGCCCCGGTAACGAGATGATACATCTGCAACTTTAATGTTGAGGCGAATTGGAAGCAGCCGCTTTCGCTCATACGCTGTGAAGCGCGTGAGAAGAAAGCACTGAATTCCGAGACAAATTGAGAACACTTACGATACAAGCTACAAAGAGCGTACGGTGAATGCCTTGGCACCAGCAGGCGATGAAGGACGCGGCCAACTGCGATAAGGTTCGGGGAGCGGTAGCACGCTTTGATCCGGACATTTCCGAATGGGGTAACCCTATACGATTAATCTCGTATAATCCTCCACTGAATCCATAGGTGGTTGATGCGATACCCGCTGAAGTGAAACATCTTAGTAAGCGGAGGAAAAGAAAGTGAAACGATTCCGTCAGTAGTGGCGAGCGAAAGCGGATCAGCCCAAACCAGGGGGCTTGCCCCCTGGGGTTGTAGGGCCACGATGTGGTAGTGCAGCGGTTAGGTTAAAAGAATGGAAAATCTTTCCACAGAGGGTGAGAGACCCGTGACCTAAAACCAAAACACACCTAGTGGTACCCTGAGTAATGCGGTGCACGTGAAACCCCGCATGAATCCACGCCGACCACGGCGTAAGGCTAAATACTAGCTGGTGACCGATAGCGAACAAGTACCGCGAGGGAAAGGCGAAAAGAACCCCGCAAGGGGAGTGAAATAGAACCTGCAACCGTACGCTTACAAGGTGTCAAAGCCCGCAAGGGTGATGGCGTGCCTTTTGCTTAATGAGTCTGCGAGTTACTGTCTGTGGCAAGTCCAAGCATCTGTGATGCGAAGGCGAAGCGAAAGCGAGTCCGAAATGGGCGCCCCTAGCCGCAGGCAGTAGACCCGAAGCGGAGGTGATCTACTCATGGTCAGGATGAAGGTTACTTAACCGTAACTGAAGGTCCGAACTGGTGAAGGTTGAAAACTTCTCAGATGAACTGTGAGTAGGAGCGAAAGACTAATCAAACCCCGTGATAGCTGGTTCTCTCCGAAATAGCTTGAGGGCTAGCCTTGTGTACTGATGGACGGAGGTAAAGCACTGAATGGACTATGGTCCCTAACGGGATACTGAATCCAATCAAACTCTGAATGCCGTCCAATGCAACACAGGAGTCAGACAGTGGGGGATAAGCTTCATTGTCGAGAGGGAAACAACCCAGATCGCCGGCTAAGGTGCCCAAATACAGCTCAGTGGAAAGGATGTCAGGTTTCTTTAACAGTGAGGATGTTGGCTTAGAGGCAGCCATCATTTAAACAGTGCGTAATAGCTGACTCATCGAGAAACCCGGCGCCGAAAATGATTGGCGATAAGCTGTATACCGAAGCCGCGGATACCAGAAGACCTAGGTCTTCTGGCATGGTAGGAGAGCGTTCCTGTTACTGCGAAGCGGGAGGGAAACCACCCGTGGAGTGACCGGAAGTGAGGATGCAGACATGAGTAGCGATAAGACAGGTGAAATCCCTGTCCGCCGTAAACCCAAGGGTTCCTGGGCAAGGTTCGTCCCCCCAGGGTGAGTCGGGATCTAAGGTGAGGCCGAAGGGCGTAGCCGATGACCAGCAGGTTCAATATTCCTGCACCACCGACATTTAACCCGGAGTGACACAAGCATCGACAACGTCGGCCGATTGAACGTGGCCGTTTCGCAAGATCCAGGAGGGTGGCAACACGCTCTGAAGCGTTGAACATGATTGTCGAGAAAAGCTCCGGTGCATACTAAGGTGCCCGTACCGTAAACCGACACAGGTGGGTGGGTAGAATATACCAAGGCGCGTGAGTTAAACTTCTTGAAGGAACTCGGCAAGTTAGCCCCGTAACTTCGGAAGAAGGGGCGCCGCGCAAGCGGCCTCAGTGAAAGGAGTCAACCGACTGTTTAACAAAAACACAGCTCTCTGCTAAGTCGTTAAGACGACGTATAGGGAGTGACACGTGACCAATGCGGAAAGATTAAGGCAAGGGGTCAGCCGCAAGGCAAAGCTCCAAACTTAAGTCCCCGTGAATGTCGGCCGTAACTATAACGGTCCTAAGGTAGCGAAATTCCTTGTCGGGTAAGTTCCGACCTGCACGAATCGTGTAACGAGTTGACTGCTGTCTCCAAGGAGTGCTCAGCGAAGTTGTAGTGGCGGTGAAGATGCCGCCTACCCGCAGCAGGACGGAAAGACCCCGTGCACCTTTACTGTAGGCTGTTACTGTGTTTTCGTTCGGGATACTTAGCGTAAGTGGGAGACGTCGAAACCTGGATTTCGGTTCAGGCCGAGTCGCCAATGAAACACCACCTTTTCTTAATGGAAACTCTAACTCTAAGCCGTGAAACCGGATAGAGAACAATGGCAGCTGGTCAGTTTGACTGGGGCGGTTTCCTCCCAAAACGTAACGGAGGAGTTCAAAGGTTCCCTCAGCTTGGTTGGTAATCAAGCGTCGAGCATATTGGTAGAAGGGAGCTTAACTGTGAGACACACACGTCGAACAGATACGAAAGTAGGACAAAATGATCCGGTGGTAGAATGTGGAATTGCCATCGCTCAACGGACAAAAGGTACGCCGGGGATAACAGGCTTATGAGACCCAAGAGTTCATATCGACGGTCTCGTTTGGCACCTCGATGTCGGCTCATCGCATCCTGGGGCTGGAGAAGGTCCCAAGGGTCCGGCTGTTCGCCGGTTAAAGCGGTACGCGAGCTGGGTTCAGAACGTCGTGAGACAGTTCGGTCCTTATCCGCTGTGGGCGCAGGAAATTTGAGGGGTTCACACCTTAGTACGAGAGGACCGGGTGTGACGAACCGCTGGTGTTCCGGTTGTGTCGTCAGACGCAGCGCCGGGTAGCTATGTTCGGAAAGGATAAGCGCTGAAAGCATCTAAGCGCCAAGCCTATCCCAAGATGAGATTTCCCCATCAAGACCGTGGAAGACCACCACGTTGATAGGTCGCATGTGTACGCATGGCAACATGTTCAGCAAAGCGATACTAATTATCTGATCGGCTTGAATCACTCAGTTTGTCATCCAATCTGAAAAGATTCATTCGCCTTAACACACGGTTGCCCAAGTAGCAACCACAGGTCGCAGAACAAACTTTCCGCTTTATCTATAGTTCTCAGAGAACAACCCCCCCCTCTGCAGCCCCACCAGGGCCGCAAAGGATCCCGCTCCTTCAGACCAACCCAAACGACAAACAACTCCCCACCAGAGCAAGGCCCCCGACCTTCGCCCCACATCCCCACGATGTAGCGAAGCCACGAGATCCCCCTCTGGTGACCTTAGAGGCGTGGCCCCACCCGTTCCCATCCCGAACACGGAAGTGAAACACTCCCTCGCCGATGGTAGTGCATCTAGAGGTTGTGCGAGAGTAGGTCGTCGCCAGTACCCACCAACCCCTCTGCAGGCCCAAAACCCGCACGAGGGGTTGGCCC
>QAZA01000036.1 GCA_003054695.1 Verrucomicrobia bacterium LW23 | reverse complement strand
AGCCGTTTCTCATAATCCATACGCCCGTATAACACGGAAATAAACGAATGTCGACAGCCTCTAAGAAAAGGATTGCTTTCAGAGACAGGAGGGATTCTGGTACCCTCGGTAGATGACATCGTAAATGCCAATCGATTATTCGCAAGCGGCAAAACGTTGACCGGCGAAGTAGACACCGTGCTTGCGAACATGGCATATAGGGATGGGCTGTACGATAAGGTTGCTACCGCTATTCGGGATATAGCTGGAAGACATCTGTTCCAGGATGGCAACAAACGGACGGCGCAAGCCATTGCAGAACAAATGATGAAATCGAATGGTGGAGCTGCAGCACCTGCACAGATCAGGAATGTAGTCGATCAGGTAGGCCAAGGTGGTCTAAAAACTGTTGAAGAGATATCGAAGGCTCTTAAAACCGCAAACTAGAGGTGCATAGTGAAATCTATTTCTCAATTACAAAATCAGCTTGGTATCGGTAAGAATGTTATGATTCCGAGTTTTCACGGTTGGCTTTTGCTCAACAAAATCCGCAGTGAAGGAGGTATTGTTATAATAAAACTCGATGGGCAAAGAGCGGTAAAGATTTATACAGTCACCATTTCCGGAGGCTCTCTTGGTGAAGAGTATTTTCGCAAAGATGGCGATGATTTGGAATTGCTAATTGTCGAAGCTGTAAATTTTTATGATAATATTGTCTGGAGTCGCCGTCGGGATAGTTAGTTTGTAGATGCATTCGAATTATCACTTATAACAAGAAAGAAAATCCTTAATTCGCTGAGGGTGATATTCCTCGCTGCTTGCGGCGATCCGATCCGCGTATTCAAGATCGACTCTTCGAGCTGCTCTATCCCACTGCCTACACGTACGACAACAACAATAACCGCCTGACAAAGGTGGTGACAGGCGGCCCGACTCCCTCCGGCACTACCTACACCTACAACAACCTCAACCAACTGACGCAGTACACCGATGGCTCCCGCCTGGTGCAGGTATTCATTCAACAAAGCAGCTTAATGGAAATGCAGGGATTCTTGCAGTACCCTTAAAGGCGGGGCATTATCAATGGATGTACGGGAGCGGATTGTGTCGAGTTACGACGAGGGTACCAAGACGCAGGAGCAGGTGGCGGCGCGGTATCGGGTGTCGTTTGCGGTGGTCAAGAAGCTGCTGGCGTTGCGCCGGCGGACGGGGGCGGTGGCGCCAGTGGGGCATCGCGGGGGGCGTAAATCGATGTTTACGCCGGCGCGGCGGCGCTTGATTTCGCAGCTGGTGCGGCATCTCGGCCGGATATCACGCTGGCGGCGTTGCGCGAGGCGCTGGGGCTCACCTGCGCGCTCTCGACGCTGCACTACGTGCTTGTCGCGATGGGGCTGACTTTTAAAAAAGACGTTGCGCGCGGACGAGCTGGCGCGCGCGCTGACATCAAAGCGGGCCGGCGCCGGTGGAAATCCAAACGGCGCAACTGGCATCGCAGCCGCCTGGTCTTTATCGACGAGGCCGGGGCGAAAACCAACATGACGCGCCGCTACGGTCGCGCGCGGCGCGGGCGGCGCTGCCACGACAGCGCCCCGCACGGCCATGGGGCCACCACCAGCATCATCGCCTCGGTGCGCAGCGACGGCTCCACCACCCACACTACCGTCAGCGGCGCCACCAACACGGAGAATTTTCGCTCCTACGTGCGCGATGTGCTCGCGCCCACCCTGCGCCGCGGCGACATCGTCGTACTCGACAACCTCCCGCCCCACAAGAATAAGGAAACGCTCGAGATCATCACCCGGGCCGGCGCCCGCGTCGCCTTCCTGCCCGCCTACAGCCCCGATCTCAATCCCATCGAAAAAATGGGGAGCAAAATCAAAGCCTGCCTGCGCTCCACCAAAGCTCGCACTCTCCCGGCCCTGATCAACGCCATCCAATCCGCCTTCTCCAGCGTCTCTACACAGGATGTTATCGGATGGTTCACTTCCTGTGGCTACACTTAATTTGAAAGGGCACTAGTGTCCTGTGTCATTGATTCTTCGTAGAATGTGCTTGGAGTACGGACGAAGCGAAGCGGG
>QAZA01000035.1 GCA_003054695.1 Verrucomicrobia bacterium LW23 | reverse complement strand
GGGTAGCGTTGCCCTGGCCGTCGTACGTGTAGGAGTAGGGGAGGCGTGTGGCGGCGTCTGTCATGCTGAGCACGCCGGCGATGCGGCCGGCGCCCTGGTGAGTGTCGGCCAGGTCCAGGCCGCGGGTGTAGGTGCGCACCAGGGTGGCGAGGGAGCCGGAGCCTCCGCCGTAGAGGCTGGTGACGTTGTACTCCGCCACGGGCAGGTTGCCGTCGTAGAGGTAGCGGGTGGCGTTGTGGGGCAGGCTGGCGAGGGAGGTGTCCAGGAACTCGCGCTTTTCCGTGCGGCGACCGAGGCCGTCGTAATGGTAGGTGGTGCGGCGAACGCCGTTGGGGGCCGCCGGTTATACCGGTGTATTGATTGAGGTTGTTGGAGGTGTAGTTGTAGTTGCCCTGCGGCGCACCCGCAACCTCTGCCTCTCCTGCCTGCTCGAAGCCGTCCGCGACCGCTCCAAACACGTCGACCTCAAGCAAGTCAACAAAGTGTTGCTTCAACCCCACTGGCGCCACGAACACGACTTCGACCCCGCCGCACCACGGTGAACCACGCCAAGCCCGCCCGCCCTGCCGCGCCGGAACCGTCGTAGCCGTGAAAAGGAGGGACATACCATGTCCCTCCCACTTCATTCAACAGTCATAACACCCTTACCCATACCGTCGTAGGGGAAACCAGCGATACCCATTCCCGCCATCCACTCAAAACCTACGACACTTCAGGAAAATAAATACGATGAGATCTCGGCAATTCCTCCAAAATCCTACGATGTCAATTTGGAAATCCCCTACGATCAGAATTAGGCCCGTAACAGTTATGAGTTTTTGCATAGGACGGGTGGTGGGGTCAGAAAACTATGAGTCGTCCTTCCGGAAACGCTCCTTTCCAACCGCACGGAAAATGTCCTTTGAGATACCAGTAGGCGTGGGCAGCATAAAAGCCCGGAGGAAACACGTCGGCATATTCGCATTCCATGCAGAGATGGAGCATATCCCAATTTACAACGTCTACAAATTTTTTGGGTAGTTGGTATTCAGAAACTACGCTTGCTGTTTTTTCCTGAACAAGGTCAATTACCACTGGGCGCATCTCTGCTACCACCTCAT
Source organism: Verrucomicrobia bacterium LW23 (assembly GCA_003054695.1). Taxonomy (GTDB): domain Bacteria; phylum Verrucomicrobiota; class Verrucomicrobiia; order Methylacidiphilales; family UBA1321; genus LW23. The sequence goes on along the minus strand of QAZA01000035.1, from coordinate 2,427 downwards.
TCCATTTACGATATCTATCAAGTGAAACTTCCCGTACTCTAGCAACAAATTGATTCACTGCTTCAAGACGCAAGTTCTCCCATTCAAGGCGACTACAGCTTTTTATAGCTTCACCCCACGACTTTAGCACGTCCGCGTGTTGTGCTTGTTCAGCGTCTAGCACTCCAACAGCGATAAACCAATTAACATTGATTAACTCCTTCAGCGTGGCTTCTGTTCTCTCATGCATACCTATTTTTTGCATAGGACGGTATCGAGTTCACTCTTTAGGCCCTTGGCCATGCCGCGCAATCCAACCTTTCTCACCATAAAGCTCCCCTGCCAGTCCGTCGCTCTCTTCCTTCACATCTATGATACCGTCTGGCGACTTAATCATTACCTTCAAGTCGTTCTCTTGTTCAATTGTCCAGAGCATGTGATGGATGGCAGTATCCACAATTTTTGGAAGCAACTGCTCAATCACATCCTTCACGTCTGGTGAATGCTGAGTTAGCAAACTTTGCACATGGGTTGCTGTAGCACCCTTCATTCGTCCATCCAGGATTCGCGCCCAGTCCTCTATCGTTGCATTCCTAATGCGCTTTATAATAAGCGATCCGAAGTGGTCTAAGGACATATAGTTTTCTATTTAGTTCCAAGGTATTCGAGTTGGTGCTCTTACTCCCTGCGCTCGCAAGTCTCTTAGAGAATGAGCCACTAGAGCTCGCGCTTCTGCCAGGGTAGCGCCACCCGCCTGAAGAGCCTCGACCGCAATTCGAGAATGTTCGCGCAAAGTATTTGGTTGCCCGCTAGCCGCAAGAGCATCAAATAACGTCCGCTGAGCTGATGTCATGTCTGGATGATTCCATCCACGTGTCGACATATAGCCCTGGCTAATGCTAAATGCTGCTTGGAGATCATAGGTTGGATGCCCTCTAAACGCGGCTTTGGCGTGCACATGATGTCCATGTACAACATCATAGCGCCCCGCATCCTGCGGAACCGGAGCACGTGTAGGCGTCGCTGAGGCATTTTTTACTGGGCAGGTGTTATGAGCGAGGATTTGCCCTGCCGCTACATAGTAAGTGTGATCAGCCTCTACCTCAATATTAAATACGTTATGGAGGCTCAATAGCTTTCCCACTGCACCCACCTGCATAGTTCCCTCGAAAGTGCGCAGGAATTCTCCCGTTTGTAGGTGCCCTGCAGGTGTCCAGTCTTTCCGGGTTATGGAGAAGAGCGGATGGGTAGTGGTAGCAAAGAGAGGATCAACCTGACCTTCGAATTTAATCTCTATAACGGAGCTGCTAACTCGGGCAAATGTACCGGTGACAACCCGTCCAACGCCGCGCACAACTTCAGGGCAGCGTTCCACGCTGATAAGCTGCGCCCAGCCGGAAATGCCCATTTCTTCAAGGTCGATCCAGACTTCGTGGGCATCCCCATTTCCCTCGCTACCCAGATCCCCACGCGCCCTGCAGTGAGAGTTCTTGAGCCAGTCGTGGGGGCGAAGGAGTATTATCTCGACCTCGCCGGCGGGGTCGTTGCCGTTGGCGAGGCGCAGGGTGATTTTGCGCCAGGTGGCGGAGTCTACGTTGGTGGGGGTGGCTTCTGAAGGTGAGGATTTGGATTTGCTGTAGGTGGCGGGGGTCAGGACGCGGTCGCCGACTTGCAGTTTTTCGATGTCCGTGGGGCCGTTGGCGGTGGCGACGGGGGTGCCGGCGACGAAGCAGCCGGGCCAGTGTTTGGCGGCGTTGCGCATGCCCTGGGCGGCGTCGGCAATGGAGTTGGCGGCCTTGGCGGAGATGTTGCGGAGGGCTGCGCCTGATTTGGAGGCCATGCCGCTCGCGAAGCGGAATCCGTTGTTGTTGAGGCCTCGGCCGGCGTTACTGAGGGCGTTAGCTGCCCTGGAGCCGTAGGCTCGAGCTCCGGCGGCAGCATTGTCCAGGGTGTTGGCTCCCGTGCGAATGGCGTTGCCGGTGTAGCAAGCGGCGATGCCCCTGCCTTCATTCCACATCCTGCTCATTTTTGCTGCGGCGTTATCTGCCATAGCGCCTGCTTTGGCCATGGCCGTATCTCCGGCACGAGCCATGGCATTGCCCATGCGGGTGGCGGAGTCGGCGATGGCGTTGCCCATTCCCAGTGCGGCTTTACCTGCCTTGCCTGCAAGCCATCCTGCGGGGCCGGAAAGCAGTTCGGCGAGAAGGTCGTCGCGTGCTCCTTCGATCTCTTGTTGGCTGACTTTGCACCCAAAGATGTTGTACCCCTGCGTGGCTTGCAGAATCAAGTCGGCCATCATGACGGTCCCCACTGCAATTCCCACCCCCAGCAGGATGGGCGAGGCGGGGAGAAATGCGGTGGCCACTTGTTGCCTCAAAAGATTGATGCCGACAGCTAAGCCAAAGCGCGCCCAGTCGCGGTTAGCGCAGGAAGTGCCGGGTGTCGGCA
>QAZA01000034.1 GCA_003054695.1 Verrucomicrobia bacterium LW23 | reverse complement strand
GATGGCATGCTTCCAAGCCCCTTCTTTACAACGGCGCCACTCTTAAACCCGACAGGCTCCTAGCGTCTCCCCATTTTTTCGGGCCGCTTCAATCGCGTCAGAAATGGTCAGTCCAGGATAACGCTTTCGCAGGTTAAGAGGAATTGTCTCAAGAATGGTGCAAAACCGCTCCGCATCGTCGCGTGTAATCCTGTTTGCCGGGGTGTGCCGCCCAAAAAGCTCCATTAACAAATTAGCTCCAACCTGAGTTTGCAACTGTGTTTTGTGAGCTTTATGGGCCTTCTCCCGTTCGGCAATAAACCGCGTGCAAAGCGCCTCCAATGTCATTTCCTGCGCTTCAGGCTTAATTAAACTTCGAGCGGAAAGATCGTGGAAAAGTGGAGAATATGCCCGAAATGGACGGCCATCCACTCGATCTGCCTGACGATGGATATGCTCAAGCTTGGCCTCTCGAAATAGCCGCGCAAGTGTGATCAGATCAGGGCTGTCGGCTTCCATCATGCGATTTTCTCTTTCGAGATAGAGCCAGACCAGCTCCCGCCCATCGTCATAAAGCAATAATCCGTCATCGCATTCTGGATTTCCTTCATACCTTTGCCGCTCCATTGAAAGGTCCACTCTGATTTCATGGATTTCGCTTGCGGTAAGGCCTACTACTGTTTCCGACCATTCACGGGCCGCTTTCTTTTCTAGTTCTACAAAATACCTTCGCGCGATTTCCTGAGCGTGTTCCTCAGAATGCAGAATAAGAGGCACCGGCCGCTCACCGGGCAGTTGACGCCACGGTCTGCTGTTTATGTCTCTGGGCGAGTTCGGCGGTAGCGGAGGCGGAAAGATAACCGCTTCCCTTGGCGCGGCAAAATTGCCAGGGCCTCCGTATCCTCCAATTCCGGCATTAGTTCGCAGCTTAGCCGTATCGAGGACGATATGCGCCTTGTTGATGCGTTCTGGCAAAAGACGCTTCGCATCCGCGAAATTCGAGGTATTCAGGGATTCGACAAGCTCCCACTTTCCGACAATGCGGCGGAGAGGCTCCGGCACGACCATGCGGAAATAATAGCGGGCACCCCTGCGGTAGAGATGGGAAACTCCGGGCACGATTTCGAGAGGTTTTGTAGCAGGCTTATGGGACATCGGAGCCTTTTCTACCTCTGAAGAACCGTGACTTACAGCGAAAACCTGGAACCACGTGGAGGTAAGGGGATTCGAACCCCTGGCCTTCTCATTGCGAACGAGACGCTCTACCAACTGAGCTATACCCCCGTGCCGTTTCCTGAAAATCGCGCTGGACCTTGAGGGTCTTGCGCGATTGGAGTGAGCACTATGCGGAAGTGTGGCGCGGGTTGCAAGAGAAAAATGTGGGATTTTCTGCGGCGTGGCGCCGGGAGCGGTGCCGGGAGCGAGTCGGCGGTGAGGCCTCAGCGAGTCCGCAGCGCACCCCAGCACCTGCGCTGCGCACCGCCCCCCTGGCTCTCCGCAAGCGCCTCCATGCAAACGCCCCAGCGCAATCGCCCGAAAATCGGCGTTGCGAAAAAAGAGGGCGATGCCGTATTCTGCTCCCATCGAGATAGCGGGTGCTCGCGCAGCAAGCCCGGCCCGGCTTCCCGGTTTCCTCTCATTTATGCGCAATGTTATCCAGATCTCGCAGCGTGCCTGGGAGGAATCGGGCCGTCGCCCCAACTTCCTGCTCGCGCCCGGCACCGCACTGGATAACGCCTTGCTTATCCTCAAGACCGAGCCGGACAGCGTTACCGGCAGCCTGCGCGATTACATTTTGCTGAGCGAAACGGCGGCGCGGCGCAGACGCACGGTGCGATACAGGTACGGCGCCGCGGTGGTGGCCGTGGCGGCCCTGATGGCAGCGGCCTGGTTCTACTGGGCCAACTACCCCGGCATGCCGCTGCTGGCGCCCATCGCCCTTGCCAGGCCCGCGGTGGCCATGGCGTTTAGCGGGGATGGAGCGATGCTGGGCGTCCTTTCGGTGGAGGGGGTGGCCCGCACTTATTCGGTCAGTTCCGGGGAGGCGGCGTCGCGGCCGATGCCTCACTCCGGCGCCTCCATGCTCGCGTTTAATCCGCACGGCACACTGGTGCTCACCGCGGGGCGCGACAGCTCCGTGTGTGTGTGGGACTCCGCCGGCACGCAAGTCCTTAAGCCGCTGCAACATGGCGGGCCGGTCACCACCGCGTGCTTCAGCCCGGACGGCCAGACGATCCTCACTGCCTCGCAGGACAAAACCGTGCGGCTGTGGAACACCGGCAACGGTAATCCTCGCGTCGTCCCCATCCAACACCCGGCGGAGGTGATTGGCGCCACGTACAGCCGCGATGGCCGGCTGATGGCCAGCATTGCCGGCGATAAAGTCGCCCGAGTGTGGGACTGCGCCACCGGGGAGCCCGCCGGCCCCGCCATGCCGCACGGGCAGGACCTGCGCTCCGCCACCTTTAACGCGGACGGCACCCGGCTGGTGACGGTAACCACGTTGGGCACCGCCACCATATGGGAGATCCCCTCCGGCCGCAAAGTGCGCGAGCTTTCGGAATCCGTGGCCGTGGCGCTGAGCGCGGACGGGCGGCGGCTGGTGGCGGGCGACCGGCTGGGTGCCGAGGTGTGCGATATCGCATCGGGCCGCGCCATCGCCCGCCGTATCCCGCGGGAGGGCGGCGTCAGCGTCGTCGCGATCTCGCCCGATGGCTCCAGCATTTTTATCGGCGCGCGCCTGGCCCAGGGCCAAACGTGGAGCCTGGCCGGGGCGACGGAAGGCGAGCCGCCCGTGACGGAGACTGAACTTCCTGCGCCGGAACTACTTGCGGAGCATGACTACCCGCCCGGCGCCATGTTGCAGTACGCCACCTTTGCGCCCGGCGGCAATCGCGTGCTTGTGATTATGACCCTCTCCCCGGGCGCCGTTGCCGAGGGCAGTGGCATGCGGGCCGCCGAGGACGTTGCCGAAGGCGTTGCCATGATGCGGCGTACGCAGGGCGGCATGCTGGGGCGCGGCATGCGGGTGGCATCGGCGCACCTGGTGGGGACGGCGCTCTTTAGCCCGGATGGCAAAATTGTCGTTACCAGCTACTTTACCGAGGTTGTGATTCGCGACGGCGGCGCCGGACCGGTGCGCTGAAGTGCTTGTGCACAAAAGGGTTGCGTTGCCGTGAGATTTACATTTTATTCCGGCCCAATTGCCCTATACACATCAGCAGGCTATGTCTGCGGACCCCGGCGACTTTCAGAACCTTGTGGATCTCCACTACAAGGACCTGTTTCGCTTTGCCTACAGCCTGTGTCGCAATGCCGACGACGCGGCGGACCTGACACAGCAGACGTTTGTGATTTATGCGGAAAAAGGCGGAGATGTGCGAGACCGCGCAAAGATTAAAAGCTGGCTGTTTACAACGCTTTACCGCGAGTTTTTACGCTTGTCCTCCAGTGCAAAACGGCTCGTCAGCCTGGAGGAAAGCGAGCTGGAGGCGGCGGCACCCGTGGAGGCGCCGACCGCAGCCGCGTCCGACGGCCAGCGGCTTGTGGAGCAACAGGAGTTGCTGGAGGTCCTCAACAGCCTGGACGAGAGCTACCGGTCCATCCTGTCGCTGTTCTATCTTAAACAGCACTCCTACAAGGAGATAGCGGAAATTTTGAGGACCCCGATCGGCACCGTGATGTCGCGGCTGTCGCGCGCCAAACAGGCGCTGCGGTCCCGGCTGGAAAAGCGGAGTTGGAGTGAATAAACCCGCTGCATTCTCTCTCATATCTGACGATACACACTAATTCCCTCCGAGATGGACATCGAACAGGCCAAATTGATTCTGCGATTGCATCGCCTTCTGCCCGAAGGAGTTGTAACCGGAGATGCGCGCCCGGATGCGGACGCGGCGGCGGGCCTGACGGCGGAGCTTGGGGGCGTTGATCTCTCCCCGGAAAGCGTGGAGCGCGCGCTGGAGATGACGAACATCAACCCGGAGCTGGCGGAGTGGTACGAGCAGGAACTGGCGATTGACGACGCCATGGCTGAAGCCCTTGCAAGCGTGGAGCCGCCGGCCGGTCTGCGGGATCGCATTGTGGCGGCCGGTGCGGCGGCAACGGCGCGCATTGCGGCGGAGCGAACCGGGGTGAATCCGGTAAAAGATGTCCCGGCAAAAAGTGCCGAGCACGCCGAGGACCGTCATGCAGGGATCGCGATGGCGAGTAATCGCGACGGAAGGGGAGGACGCGATGGTTCGCGGAAGATCGATTTGCAGTGGCTAGTATTGATCGCCTCGGTAATTTTTGCCGCGGGAGTAGGCTATTTTTTCATTGTGCAACCCGTCGTTTTCACGCCAGGCTCAGATCCGCTACCCTTCGCGACGATCACCGAGGAGGTCCCGCGGCTGACGGAGAGCCATCGCCACGCCCTGCCTGCGCCCGCCAAGAGTATTGCGGAAGTAAGGGCCTACCTGAAATCGCAAGGCGCGCCGTCGGAATTTGATGTGCCGCAAGGACTTGTGAAGTTCTGGAAGCTGAACTGCGAGGTTGCTTTGATTAACGGCATGCCCGTCTCGGTGCTCTGCTTTAAGCTGGATGGCGGCCGTATTGTCCACCTTTACGTGATGGATCGCACGCGCCTGAAGGATTCGCCGCCCCTGGGCGTGCCGGATCTGAAGCAGATGGGGCGCTATGGCCTGGCCAGCTGGAGCGACAAGAAAAAGTCGTATATTCTGGCGGAACCGATTGAGGCCGTTGAACTTATCAAGTTCCTGCAGCACGAAGGCCCGGCCTGATCGGGGGGACGAAAAAGCGCTTAAAGGACGGTGTAGGCGAACTCGGAGGGGAAGTTCGGCATGTCCCAGCGGAGGGTCTGCAGGCGGCACCAGTTAACGAGGACGAGGTTGTGGCGTTGCAGAAGCTTTTGCACGGCAGTAACTTCCGCCGCCGGGGTTTCGAAGCGCTTGGCCATGAGGCAGAGCTCACGCAGGATACCGTCGTCGGTGCGTCCATAGAACGTCATGCCGCCGCCGGTGGTAAAGGCAAAGCTGTCGGTGACTCGGCCCGGGGAGCTCTCAAAGCGTAACCCGTTGAAGCGCTTGTTGATAGGGCACATGCCCTTGACTTCGTCCAGGAACAGGCCGGCGCCTTTGAGGGGGTACTGGATTTCCTCGCGGATATGCATTTTGGTCCAGCCCACGCGTTTCCAGTTTTCCATGTGCACGCGTCGTATCTCGTTCAGGCAGCGCTCCATAGCTTCGGCGTGGACCAGGGAGACGAACTCCATCTGGCGCCAGTCGTCCTCGTGAATCTCGAGGTCGCGCGGGTTGGAGGCAGCGTTCTGGTCCACCAGGGGGAGCTGCCGGGTAACGGTGGGGAGGCTGTAAAGGACTTCCGACGGGTCCGCGGAGGGGACGCGGGTGAGGTGCAGGCGCAGGCGGCCGGTTTTTTTGAAGGAGTCCTTGGCCTGCGGCTCGGCTTCCACCACTTTCCATTCTTCGCCCTGTATGCTCAGAGTTGTCGGTGCATCAAAGGCTTCGGGGAGATTTTCCGTAGGCAGATCGCAAATCCCGAAAAGGGACCCTGTGGAGACATTCATAAACTCGACGCGCACCGTGGTATTACTCATCTTGTTTATGAGGAAGGGTTTGTGGGGGGATCTGCCGGGAATGGGATGGGCGCCGGGGCGCTTTCAATCCCATGCTGGTGGTGGGGGGAAGGGAGGAGGGGGCGACACTCGTAGCGTATCTGCGTGCTTCTTTCAAGAAGAACGTAAAATCTCACCCGGAAATGTGCCTGATAGTTTTGATCGTTAAGGAAGTAGCAATTCCTGCACCAGGTTGCCACAACAACACATAATCCTGTCGGGAAAACGTCATTCGCACAACTTTTTGCATTCTTTTCGCGATTGAGCGCGTAAAGAAGAGCCTTCAACCGGTCCTGGCTCCGCTATCAACAACGTAGGTCAGGACGGCGACAGATGCAAACGGTACTTCCCTGGATACGACCACAAACCTTTATCGGCGCAAGCGGCGAAAAGTTAAGGGCATTTCTGTAGCAAAATCCTCGTGCTTTTGCGCCGCCACGCAGCGTCAGAGCCAGCCTACCAGGCTGCCGATGTAGTAGACGTAGAATGTCACCAGCAGCGCCCCCTCCACCTTGCTGGGGCGGCGGTCGATGGTGATGAAGGTGAAGATGGCGACACCGGCCAGCATGAGGGGCAGGCCCTGGTTGATGGTGTTGGCGGCGACATCGAGCGTGGCGCCCCGCATAAACAGGGAGGTGATGCCCATCACGGCCATGGTGTTGAAGATGCTGGCGCCGATGACGTTGCCCAGCACCATCTCAATTTTGCCTGCGCGCGCCATGGTGATGGAGATAAGCAGCTCGGGGAAGGACGACGCGAACGAGACGACCGTGCCGGCCACCACCGATTTATCCAGCTTATAGTAGTCGGCCACCTCCTGCACGGCCTCCACCGTATAGTCGCCGCCAAAGTAGATGAGCACCGCGGCGCCGACCATGGTGACGTAGGTGAGCCAGGTAACGGGGGCCGGAGCGCCGTGGCCGCCATGCCCGTGCGCGTCGTCCGTCGTCTCCGCTGCGGGTGCGCCTGCGCCGGCTGCCTTGGCGTTGGCGGCCTCCGCTTCCTGCTTTGCAACCTCCTCGGGCGTAAGGGGTTTCAGTGCCTCGCCGTGGTGTTTTTTGTAGGCGCCTACCACATGGGTGTCGACAACTTCGTCGGCGTGGCCGCGCATCACGGTGCTGGCCAGGTACAGGCCGCTGATAAAGATGGAAAGCAGGCCGTCCGTCCACGAGTAGTGGTTGTGGTAAATCATGAAGCCGAACAGCAGCGACGTGCCGAACAGGAACGGGATGTCGACGTCCATCAGGTCAATGTTCAGCTTCTTTTTGGAGCTGCACAAAAAGGCAATGCCCAAAACGAGGAACGTGTTGGTTACGTTGGAGCCCACCACGCTGCCCGCCACAATCGTCGGTGCGGGTTTATCGCCTATGACGGCAAAGATGCACGCCACAAGCTCGGGCAGGGAGGTACCCATGGCCAGGATGGTGACGCCGATAACGAACTGCGGCAGGCCAAACGCGTGGCCCACACTTTCCGCAGCACCCGTAAACTTTTGCGCGCCAAAGACAAGCGCGCCAAGTGCGATAACCAGCGTTGCAAACGCAACCCATATGTTGACTTCGCCCGCGGCAGTCTCATGGGCTGCTGCAGCGGCGGCGGCAAGGACGTCCATGCAGGCTATCTCACACGTTGCGGGCGAGGAATACAAGCCATTTCGCACGCGTGCGGAAGGTTCGTAGCCCAAAGAGGATTCGTCCTGTGCGATGTTTACAGACTTCGCCTTTTCTCCCTCCTTTTCACGTGGCCGCTGCACTATGTGCTCAAGTTCCACACCTTTTGCGCCGAATTATCCGGTAGCGACGAGCGGCAGGTTCCGCCACCCGGCGTTCCACCCGCCCGTGCCCGCAAACCGTTCTCCCTCTATGACTTCCCTGCCTTCCCGTGTACGTTTGTCCGTGGCGGAGCGGGTATTGCCCGGCATGCCGGTATCCGCAGACTTTGAAGAGCGCGCACGCGTGGTGTACGACGAGCGGCTGCACAACATCCATCGGCAGGTGGATGTGCTGTTTGCCTGGCTGATGGGGATGCAATGGCTGGGCTGTATCATTATGGCGTGCGTGGTCTCGCCCCTGGCCTGGGCCGGCACCAGTAGTTACCTCCATCCGCATGTGTATGTGGCGCTGGTACTTGGGGGGATTGTGCATAGCGTACCGATCTTTCTGGCCATCACCCGCCCGGGGGAGCCGCTGACGCGGTACGTGATTGCGGTGGCACAAATGCTCGCCTCCGCGCTTCTCATCCACCTCAGCGGCGGGCGCATTGAGACGCATTTCCATGTCTTTGGCTCGCTGGCGCTTCTCGCGTTTTATCGGGAGCCGCGGATCCTCGTGCTGGCCTCCCTGGTGGTGGTGGTGGATCACGTGTTGCGCGGGATGTTTTATCCGGAGTCCATCTATGGCGCGTTTCAGGCCTCCGTGTGGCGCTCCCTGGAGCACGCCATGTGGGTCTGCTTTGAGGTAACGTTTCTTATCCTGGGCATTCAACAGGTGCGCCGCGAGAGCGAGGAGGCGTGCCGGCACAGGGTGGCGCTGGAGATGACCTCGGAGATTACCGAGGAGCAGGTGCGCGAGCGGACCGAAGAGCTGACCGCCAGCGAGGAACGCTATCGTATTCTCTCCCTTAAGCTTGCGGAGACGAATGTGACGCTGCAAAGCGAGGCCGGCGAGCACCGGCGCACCGCGCAGACGCTCGGCGAGAAGCAGCGCTTTCTGGAGGTATTGCTCGACTCCCTGGAGGTGGGCATCGTGGCGTGCGACTCGCGGGGCATTACCACGCTGCGCAACCGGGCGCTGCGCGAGCTGCACGGCATGGACGGGCGTCTGGGCAATACCACCGCGCTCACCGCGCAGGATGCCTGCTTCCTCTCCCAGATTTATCGCCCCGATGGCGTAACGCCGCTAAAGCTGGAGGAGCTGCCGATGCTGCGCGCGCTGCGCGGGGAGATGGTGACCGGCGAGGAGCTGTACGTTAAGCCGGCCGAGGGCCCCGACCGCCGCGTGCAGTGCGGCGCCCGGCCCATCGTCGGCCCCAACGGCGAGCGCCTGGGCGCCGTGGCGCTGACCTACGACATTACCCAGCGTAAGATTACCGACGAGGAACTGCTGCGCGCCAAGGACGCCGCGGAGTCCGCCGTTAAAGCGCGCAGCGATTTCCTGGCCAAGATGAGCCATGAGATCCGGACGCCACTGAACGGTGTGCTCGGCATGACGGATCTGCTGATCGACACGCGCCTGACCACGGAGCAACGCGAGTTTGCCCGCACCATATACAGTAGCGGCGAGGCGTTGCTCTCCATCGTCAACGACATCCTGGACTTCTCCAAAATGGAGGCGGGGCAAATTGTGTTCGAAAAGATCCCCTTCAACCTGCACGAGGTCGTCGATACAACCCTGCACATGCTGGCCTGCACGGCGGAGAACAAGGGGCTGGAGCTTAGCGGCCTTGTGGAGCCGCGGGTGCCGGCCTCTCTGGAGGGGGACCCCGCGCGGCTGCGGCAGGTGCTGGCCAATCTGCTGGCCAACGCCGTCAAGTTTACGCAGGCCGGCAGCGTCTCCCTGCGCGTCTCGCTAATGGAGGAGGCGGAGACGGGCGAGGTGCGGCTGCATTTTGCGATACGGGATACGGGCATCGGCATTACCCCGCAGCAGCAGGCGCGCTTGTTCCAGCCGTTTGTGCAGGCGGATGACTCCACGACGCGGCGCTTTGGCGGCACGGGGCTTGGCCTGGCCATCAGCCGGCAGCTGGTGGAGAAGATGGGCGGCAATATTCATATCAACAGCGAGCCGGGCGTAGGTTCCACGTTCTGGTTCACCGCCGTATTTGCGCAGCAGCAGCGGCATCAGCCCGCCGGCCATGTGTTTGATGCACGTGCCATGGGGGTTGAGCCCAGCGACTCGCAGCCGCTGCCCCGCCCCCGCGAGCTGGTGCGCGTGGCGCCGCCTCGCACGCCCACTCCCAGCGGGCGTATCGCCATTGCGCCCTCAGTCTCCGCCGCCGCGGCCGCCGCACGCCATGGGGCCATGCCCGCGCCCAGGCCAGTGCTGGTGCCGGAGATGATACCGCAGCGGGCGGCGGCTGTCCCCAGCGCCGGCACCGGTGGCAGCGCCACCGCCGCTGCAATCGCACCCGCAACCGCCGGCTCCGGCCCGGCCTCCGCACCCGGTGTTGCCGCCCCCCAGCTGCCGCCGGATAGGAAACGGCCGGCGCCGCGCACCACCGAACCCGCGGCGGACGGCGGAGTGGCTTCGCGCCACGGGGTTGCCGAGCCTCGCATCCTTATTGTGTGCAATAACGACGACTGCAGCGGGCTGCTGCAGGAGAATATCACCTCCTTCGGCATGCGCCATGATTCCACCGACACGCCCAACGGCGCCCTGTGCCTGCTGCGCCGCGCCGAAGTTACGGGCGACCCCTATGTTGCTGTGATTACGGAGCTTAGCCTGGGCGACTCCGACGGACTTACCCTGGGGCGCCGCATTCGCGAGGGCTACCAGGCCAACACCGGCCATCCCCGCCATCCCCCGCTTGTGGTGCTGCTCGTGCCCCTCGGCAAGGCGCCATCCAGCGAGGCGCTGCAGGACGCCGGCATCTCGGCATGGCTCCACAAACCCGTGCGCTCGTCCTCCTTGTACGACAAGCTGGCCTGCCTTGCGGACCCCAACGCCGGCAGCGCCCGGCAACTCGTCCCCCCGTCCGCCGTACCCGACGACGACGCCGGGCCGGCCGTGTACCCGCAAAACGCGCTTCCGCTGCCGGCGCCGAATCTGCGCATTCTGCTGGCCGAGGATAACTCCGCCAACCAGATCGTGGCGCTCTGCCAGCTGCAAAAGCTGGGCTACAAGGCCGATGTCGTCGCAAACGGCTACGATGCCGTGCGCGCCCAGTTCAAAACGCCCTACGACCTCATCCTGATGGATTGCCAGATGCCCGGAATGGACGGCTACCAGGCCGCTCAGGAGATCCGCCGCCGCGAACGCGAAGGCGCCGAGGTGGAGCAAGAGCTGGCGCACGACAAAGCCCGCCCCGCCGCACCCCAGCAGCATGTCCGCATCGTGGCCCTCACCGCCAACGCCATGGTCGGCGACCGCGAACTCTGCCTCAGCAGCGGCATGGACGACTACATCGCCAAACCCATCCGCATCCGCGACCTCAGCACCGCCCTTGCCCGCTGCCTGACGACGTGATGGGGGAAGGGGAGGGGACAGGGGATTGTTTAACCACAGGCGATAAACTCGGTTTGATAGTTGCGAGGAGAATTTTAGACGCCAAGCACGGAAAGATCGCCACGAGGGGGATGCGAGTGTCGCCAGAGCCCCAATTCGCCTCCTCCCGCATCCCCCCCTTTGCGACCTTCGCGTCCTTCGCGCCCTCCGCGCGAAAAACCCAGGCGTTTTGCCATACGAACGGGCGATGCCATACGTGTACCCGATCTCGCGCAAAGGACGCAAAGGACGCAAAGGACGCAAAGGACGCAAAGGACGCAAAGGACGCAAAGGACGCAAAGGAAGGAAGCGGAAAGAGAAGAAAAAACGTTCTCTAGAGGCTGTCGACATTTGGCCTCCTCCTCCTTTTTCCTCGCATAGAGGCTTGTATCCCGTACTGCAGTACGGATGAGAATGTCTCGCTCTAGGGGGGGACGTAAGGAAGGTTGAACATCGTGGAAGCATCCCCTTGGCGAAACTTTCCGCCCTTGGCGATGTTATCTGAAGGTCCGTAACTCCAAGGCAGATAGTATCGCCAAGGACGGAAAGTTTCGCCAAGGGGATGCAGCGGAAATGTCGACAGCCTCTAACCGTTCCCTTTTCGTCCCCTCCGCAAATTTCGTGTGCTTCGTGTGCTTCGTGGTTAAACAATCCCTCCTCCTCTCCCCTCTCCGACATAGAGAAAAATTGTTAAGAAAAGGGCTTGCGTTTCGCGTTAATTGTCTCAATATTAGAGACAATTCCTGAGCGGCGATGCTGGGCTCTGCACGCTGGTTTCCTTGTCTGACCTCCATGTGCGCCCTGTTCCTGTCCCTCCACCGAAAGCCCCCCAACCCCGTCCCGTCCCCCCAGTCCATCTCCCGCCCCGCGCCCCCGCCACAGGAATATCCCCCTGCACCAGATGAAGAATTTCCTGACCCGCAAATCCCACGAGTTTGATGTATGTGTGATTGGTGGCGGCATGGCCGGCATGTGCGCCGCTATCGCCTCCGCCCGCAACGGCGCCAAAACCGCCATTGTGCACGATCGCCCCGTGTTTGGCGGCAACGCCTCCTCCGAGATCCGTATGTGGATCTGCGGCGCGCACGGCAAAAACAACAAGGAGGCGGGCATTCTGGAAGAAATCCAGCTGGAGAACGAGTACCGCAACCCCGAGGGCAACTACAGCGTGTGGGACAGCGTGCTGTGGGGCAAAATCTTTCATCAGCCCAATTTGACGGCCTTCCTCAACGCCAGCTGCACCGATGCCGAGATGGATGGCGACAAAATCGTCAGCATCAACGCCTGGCAGCTGACCAGCCAGACGTGGCATACCATTGCCGCCAAACAGTTTATCGATTGCTCCGGCGACAGCATCCTGGCCGCCGTAACCGGTGCCGAGTTCCGCACCGGCCGCGAGGCCCGCGCCGAGTTTAACGAGGACATCCAGCCCACCGAGGCGGACGGCAAGACAATGGGCAACACCCTGCTCATTCAGCTGCGTCGCCAAAAGGAAAGCGTGCAGTACACCCCCCCGCGCTGGGCCTACAAGTTTACCAGCAAGGACGACCTGCCGCACCGCATCCACGGCGTCAGCGCGCACAACTTCTGGTGGCTGGAGGTCGGCGGCCTTACTGACACCATCGCCAACGCGGAGCCTATTCGCGACGAGCTGATGCGCATCGGCTACGGCGTGTGGGATTACATCAAAAACCACGCCAAGGAGAAAGCGCTGGCCGATAACTGGTCCCTGGAGTGGGTGGGCAGCCTGCCCGGCAAGCGCGAGAACCGCCGCTTTGTCGGCGACCACGTGCTGACCCAGAACGACGTGCGCGCCGGCGGCCAGTTTGCCGACACCATCGCGTACGGCGGCTGGAGCATGGACGACCACCACCCGGCCGGCATCTACTACCCGGGCCACCCGACCATCTTCCACCCCGCGCCCTCGCCGTACGGCATTCCGTACCGCAGCCTGTACTCGCGCAACATAGCCAACCTGCTGTTTGCGGGGCGCAACATCTCCGTTACGCACGCGGCGCTTTCCAGCACGCGCGTTATGGCCACGTGCGCGATCATCGGGCAGGCTGCCGGCACGGCTGCCGCGCTGTGCGTGCGCCACCGCCTCGCCCCCCGCTCGCTCAGCAGCGGCGAGCGCCTGAAGGAACTGCAGGCCACGCTGCAGGATGACGACTGCTGGCTGCCCGGCTTCACCCGCCCCATCTCCGAGCTGGCAAGGGAAGGCAAGCTGGACAGCCCCGGCAACTACGCCCAGGCTCTGCTGGACGGCACCGACCGCGACCGCCCCGACGAGCAGCACGCCTGGGAGGGCAACTGCGGCGACGCCATCACCTACACCTGGGCCGACCGCAAACCCATCGCCGGGGTGCGCCTGGTGCTGGACAGCAACCTGAATCTCGAAAAGCGCATGCCGTGCGCCTACCCGCACAGCGGCGGCCACCTCTCCCCTACACTCGTCAGGGCGTTCCGCATTGAGGCCGCGGAGGGGAACGGCTGGACGACGGTTCACCGCGAGGAGAACAACTACAACCGCCTGCTGCAGATTCCCCTCAGCGTCGCCGGCACCAAAGCCCTGCGCTTTGTGCCCGAGGAAACGTGGGGTAAGGAACTGGCCCGCGTCTTCGCGTTCGAGCCCGTCGCCACGGGCGCCGGCTTCTCCGCCAAAATCCCCGCCCAAGTCGACGGCCCCAGCTTTGCGGAAGTACGCACCCGCGTGGCTACGGCCGACCTGGCGGACCCCGAAAGCGTGGTGGAAGGCCAGCGCAAGAAGTTCCGCCACAGCGCGTAGGGGCAGGTGGGGGTGCAGGCCGGCTGCTGCACCCCCACCACAACATCGGCCTCCCCGGCAACACGTGTGGGAATTTTCGCGCAAAGGGCGCGGAGGACGCAAGGGGCGCGAAGGGGGATGGGGAACGAAAAAGGGAGATAGTGTAAGAGGTATATTTTATTTCAGAATCCCCCCTTCGCGCCCTTTGCGTCCTCCGCGCCCTTTGCGCGAAATTCCCATGAGCGCCGCCTCCCCCTCACTCGAAGGGGGGACGGAGCCCGGCAGGGGAAAGGGATGTACATCCCGATGCAATGCAAGCTAGGCTGGCGGATGTGAGTACTCCTTTTTCGCATCTGGATGAGACGGGCGGGGCGCGCATGGTTTCCGTGGCGCACAAGGCGGATGTGGCGCGGCGGGCGGAGGCGTCCGGATTCGTCTCGATGGGCGCCGCTACCGTGGACGCGCTGCGGCGGCACGCGTTGCCCAAGGGCGATGTGCTGACGGTGGCGAAGATTGCGGGGATTCAGGCCGCCAAGCTGACGAGCCAGATTATTCCGCTGTGCCATCCGCTGCCGCTGCATCACGTGGACGTGACTTTTGCTGTGCGCGACGACGGGGTGGCAATTACCGCCACGGCCTCCACCGTGGGCAAAACGGGCGTGGAGATGGAGGCGCTGACGGCTGTCTCCGGCGCCGCGCTTACGCTGTTTGATATGTGCAAGGCGGTGGATAAGTCCATGCGCATCAGCGATATAGCAGTGACGTTGAAAGAGAAGGACTCGGTCGTAACGCTGGGCGTGTCTCAGAGCACTCCCGCACCCGCGTCCGCAACCGCCCCGGCCGCATCATGAAGGTGGGCCGCATTACTCTGAGCGACCGCGCCTCGGCCGGCGTGTACGCGGACGCCAGCGGGCCGGAGATCGAACGCGTTGTGCAGCAATACTTTGCGGAGGAGCTCGTGTTCCTCCCCGTGCTGATGCCCGACGAACAGCCCGCCCTGGAGGCCGAGCTGCGCCGTCTGGCGGATGTCGAGCGCTGCCCCCTTATCATCACCACGGGCGGCACCGGGCCCGCCCCGCGCGATATCACGCCCGAAGCGACACGCGCCGTCATCACCCGCGAGCTGCCCGGCTTTGGCGAGGCGATGCGCATGCACTCCTTTACGGTGGTGGGGGTGAAAACCGCCATCCTGACCCGCGCCACGGCCGGCGTGCGCGGCGCCTCGCTCATCGTCAACCTGCCCGGCCGCCCGCGCGCCATAGTGGAGTGCCTTCCGATGCTACTGCCCGCCATCGCGGAGTGCATCGACCACATCGCCGGCTTTCGCCCGCAGCTTCAGCAAAGCAAAAAAGGGTCGGAGTGACAGGATTTGAACCTGCGGCCTCCTGGTCCCAAACCAGGCGCTCTACCAAGCTAAGCTACACTCCGGGAGACAAGCGAAAAATGACAGCTGACCTAACGGGTAAGTTCTGGCTGGGCGGACGCCAGCATCTCTTACGACTGAGTTTTTGAGAGTACGGCGCGGCCACGCTTTTGGCAAGCACGTTTTGCGCCGTAGTGCCGTTGGCGGAATGCCAGGGCAGTGGCGCTATTCGTACGGGCACGGGCAAATGGTGAGCGGCGTTACATGCGGGGAACGCCGGGGCGCCTATGCTTCTTCTTCTGCTTCAACTGCTTAAACTACTTCTACGATTCTGCGGCTTTCGGCTGCTTCGCTCTCTCTCTCCCGCGGAGCCCGGTTTAGCCTCCACTACCACCCGGCGGCCGGGGGCTGCGGCCGGCTCCCGGCCTTCACGCAAGTGAGAAGGCGAGGGGGAGCTCAGCAACGCAGGCCGGCAGCGCGGGTGGCGGGAATGTGCGACGAAAGGTATCCTCAGGAGATGGGCCTCGGCTTAGCTTCGCTCGGCGCTGTCCCAACGGGCAGGGCGGGGGGCGGGGGGCGGCGGCCGGGGCCTGACAAAGTTACAAGGCGGGGCTCAGCTTAGTAGCTGGCCATGCGCTTGGGGTCGATGGCCTTGGGATCGTACTGTTTGCCGCGGGCGTAAATCTGGAGAACGTACACGTCGCCTTCCACATCCATCGTTACGCCGCAACCGGTGATGTTCCAGCGGTAGAGCAGGTTGCGATTCTGGCGCTGGCCCTGAGCCCATTTCTGGACGATCTGGCCGGCGAGGTCGACATCAGGCCACATGTGGGCGTGGTTTTCGGCGGCCTCGTAGATGTAGGGGTTTTCCTTGGTGATCTCCTGGAAGCGGGCGGCCCACAGACCGTGCACCTGCACGATGTTGCCGTAGCTGCCCTGGGCGATCTGCTTGGTCGTCTTGCGGGCGATCTTGGTCAGGCCCTCGTCCTCGACCAGCGGGGGCAGGCCGTTTTCCTTGCGGTAGTCATTCACCACGTTAATGACGTGCTTTTCCAGCACTTCATCCAAAATGGAGATGGGGGGCGAGTTGTTGTTGGTGTGGCCGTAGTCATCTCCATGGTCCGCCATGGCCAGGCGGGGAGCCAGCGTAAAGAACAGGGCCACGGCGACGACCGCGAGTCCTGTGACGAGTTTTAATTTATCGCGCATGCCGTGAGAATATGAGGTAGAGTGCTCACTGTAAACAACTAACATCAACTTTTTAAAGAAAAATGCTTGAAAAGTTATTCCTTTGTTTCATAGGATGCATATCCCCATCATAATCAGCACCATATGCGTTGATGTCTGCCCATCGCAGGCGGCGTAAATGACGTCCGAAAACCCTCAACCCCCGTCAAAACCCCCGGATTGCGCCGTCCGCCTGCTTAAAATCTGAACCCTTTTCGCGCAGAATCCAGGGGAAAAAGTGCGAGCGCCCCGCATGGCCACGCACAACACCCGCCGCGCAGCAAGCGACAGCCGTCGCCCGTCGCTAAGCGTGCATCGCGCCGGATTTGCCCAGAGCTACCGCGGCGCGCTTGATAGCGTTTTGCAACTCGCTGCGGCGCAGAGGCTTGCTGAGGTAGTCGTCCATGCCGGCCTCGTAGCACCGCTCCCGATCGCGCGACATGGCGTCGGCGGTAAGCGCTACAATATAGGGCGGCGCCTCCACGCCAAACTGCGTGCGCAGGCGGCGCGTGGCTTCCAGGCCGTCCACGTTGGGCATTTGCACATCCATAAAGATGAGGTCGTACGGCACGGTTTCCTGCGTATCGAGAGCGCCCTGCCCGTCGTCCACAAACACGGGGTGATACCCCATGCCGCGCAGCATCAGGCCGGCAACCTTCTGGTTAATCTTGTTGTCCTCCGCCACCAGGATGCTGATGGGGTAGGGGGGCATCGGCACGATGTCGTCCGGGTGCGCGGGCACGGAGCCTGGCAGATGCGGGTGCTGCGCAGGGGCCCCGGCCGCCGCCGTGCGGTCGCTCCATTTCGCGGGCTCCGCGTGCCGGGCGCTCGCCGGTTCCTGGGCAATCCGACCGGGGAACGACTCCGAGGCGGCGGCTGTGGTGTGCTCGTGCTCATGAACCACCGCAGCCACTTCGGCGTCCTCAATAGTAGGTGCCTGCGCGGGCAGCCGCACGGTAAAGGCGAAGGTGGAGCCCTTGCCGCGCTCGCTCTCCAGCGTAATGTCGCCGCCCATTACCTCCACCAGCCGCTTGCAAATGGCCAGGCCCAGGCCGGTGCCGCCATAGCGCCGCGTGGTGGAGCTATCCGCCTGCACAAAGGGGCGAAAGAGGCGCGCCGCCGTCTCATCGTCCACGCCTACGCCCGTATCCCGCACGGCAAAGCGCAGCGTATAAAGCGTGTCGCACCCATCCTCCATCGCCTGCGTCAACACCGCGGCGGATTCCGGCGACGGTACAGCGCTGGCGCACATCGCGTCCTCCGCAACGGGCGGTGAGGCGGAAGTGTGGGCGGGGGCATCCGGCAGCGGCAACCGCACGTGGTCGACAACCTCCACCGAGAGCTCAATGCCGCCTTTTTCCGTAAACTTGATGGCGTTGCCCAGCAGGTTGGTGATGATTTGGCGCAGCCGCTGGTCGTCCCCAAACACCACTTGCGGGGCATCCGCGGCGGTGCGCGTCTCCAGTGTCAGCCGCTTTTCGGCGGCCTGCGGCCCGAAAATGTTGCTGACGGCGCGCACGAGATCGGCCAGCGAGAAGAGTTGCGGGTGCAACTCGAGCGTTCCGCTCTCAATCTTGCTGAAGTCCAGGATGTCGTTGATGATGCCCAGCAGCGAATCGCCGCAGGTGCGAATGGTGGTGAGGTGCTCGCGCTGCTCGGCCGTCAGCTCCGTATCCAGCAGCAGGTTGGTAAAGCCAATGACGCCATTCATCGGCGTGCGGATTTCGTGGCTCATTACGGCCAGAAACTCACTCTTGGCGCGGTCCGCTGACTCCGCGGCCTCCTTGGCGCGCAACAGCTCACGTGCCGCCTCAATGCGGCGCGTAATGTCCTCCGTAAACATGGAGATACCGCCGATCTCCCCCTTACTGTCGCGCCACGGCCGCAGATCCCACCGCAGCCACTGCACGGAGCCATCCACACGCTCAAAGCGGGCCTGCTCACAATTCTCCACACCGCCCCGCAGCGTGCGCTGGTGAATCTCCTTCCACTCCTGCGGAATATTGGGAAACACCTCGTAGTGGCTCAGCCCGATGATGTTGCGATCCCCCAGCTTATAATCCTCCATCCAGCGCCGGCTGGTGCGGATATAACGCATCTCGCGATCGAACATGGCGACAGCCGCCGGGCAGTGCGCAAAAAAATCGCGCAGCTGCCCTTCCGCCGTCAGCAGCAGGTTCTCCGCGTTGCGCTTCTGCAACTCATTGCGCAGCGCCGAGCGGCGAAACCGGAAGATACTCGCGCCAATCACCAGCGCCACCAGCGAGAAGGATACCGCCGTGGCAAACAACGCCTGCCGCAGCTCCGCCATCCTGCCATAAAACCGGGCCTGATCCAGATCAATGCCCACAATGCCCACCAGCTTGCCGTCCGCCGTGCGCAGCGGGGCATATCCGCTCATAAACACGCCGAACTCGTCACTGTACAGCCGGTCCGTGGCAGTCGCCTCGCCCGTGGCCAGGGCATGCAACATCTGGGGGTCGGCATCCTCATATACATCCATAATGGCCGAGGGTTTAACCGGGCGAATCGGCTTGATCTCCGCCGCATTTGTACTCGTATCCAGCACAAAATGCACCTTGCCGTCACGGCGCACCACCGTGTACAGGTACGCGATTTCCGGCACCGCCTTATGCATCCTGACGAGGGGGCTCAGCACCCGCTGATGCAGCTCGCTCCCCATCTGATCGCGCGACGTAAGCTGCTGATGTCCCGCTACATCCACCTGCGAGGCTGCCATCTGCGCCATCCGCCGCAAATCCCCCTGCATCTCCGAGAGCTGCGCTGCATAGGCCCGGTTATACACCAAAAAGCCACCCGCACACGCCACCAGCGCAATACACAACGTCGCCAGCAGGGACTCCCGCAGAGGATAAATCCCCACATCCACGCCCCGCCCAACCGCACTACCCCAGCGGCCCGGCACTACGTCGGGCTTGCCAGAGGCAGGCATGGCGGAAGATGTCGTCATGAGTAAAAGGGTAAAACCATACGCAGATGGTCCATCCGAAAGCAGGCCGGGCCGACCCACGCCCCAAAACAGGAACGAGGCGCAAGCAGCCCTACTTCCTATCGGCACATCCATTGCAGCCCTTAAACATAGCCTGAGATCATCCAAAAATATACTGCAAAATCCTTCATGTGAAACGTCTTGCCTCCCGCGAACCATTTCCGCCCGCCGGCCCCCAACAAAAAAAACCTCTTTTCGCCTTGCATCCCCACCCCAAATCCCCTAAAACAACACTTCCGGCCCGCGCACCCCAAAAAGCGCGTCGCCTCGATCGTAAGCACTAAGGAGCTGTGGCTGAGTGGCTGAAAGCACTGGTTTGCTAAACCGGCGTACGGAAATTAATCTGTACCGAGGGTTCGAATCCCTCCGGCTCCGCGCTTGCGTAATTGCGAGTTATGTGGGGGATCCGGTAGTGTTCCGGTACGTTACCTCCCTTTAGGTGTGCTGTGGGGTTGTTGCTGGTAGTGGCGGGTTTGAGGAACAAGTATGCGTCTGCTGACACGCATCGGAATGCTCTGGGCAACCCCGGGCTATGGTGGGGAATGGCTCCGCCGTTCTCGGAGCTGGCGAACTCGCGACAAGCTATCTGGGAAATGCCCTTAACATCGTCGCGCCCGTTGCGAATCCGCCGTTGCGCCCGTTGCGTGAAAATCCGTCGTCGTTTTGCCACGCCAACAGGCGAAGCGATACGTGGAGCAGATTTTCACGCAACGGGCGCAACGGCGGATTCGCAACGGGCGCGACGGCAGATTGTTATAGCAGGCCTCACTCGAAGTCCCGGGGCCTCGTGAGAGAGCCTTGGTTGTCGCGCGGTGACTGTATGCATCCGTATAGAAACTGCACTACGTCGACAGCCCTCTGCCTCTACGCCTCCGCAGTCGTAGCTGCCTCCGCCTGCGGTGCCTGGCGTTTGCGCAGGGCCAGTACCAGGGGAAGCATCAGGAGCGGGGCCAGGGCGGAGATGGCCAGGCCCCAGTGCAGGTTACTGCGGTCCGCAATGGCGCCGACGACCCAGGGCATGAAGATGCCGCCTGCGTTGCCCATGGCGGCCAGGGCGCCGAACATGGTGGCGCCGCCGTGCGGATAGCGGTCGGCGGAGACGGCGAGCATCGTGGGCCAGAGGGCGCTGCCCGTAAACCCGGCGGCGATGCACGCCGCCAGCGCCAGCCAGGGGGAGGGGAGAAAGGAGCCGCACAGAAAGAGCACGGTCGTCGCCGCGCAGCCCCAGGCCATCACCACGCACGGGTCCGCCCTGGCGTCCCACGAGCCCGCGGCCATGCGGCCGGCGGCCATGGCCACCGAGAAGAGCAGCAGCGCCGTCCCGCCCATCCACTTGCTAAAGCCCAGCGATGTCTCCGCGTAGGCGGGCAGCCACTGGGCCATGCCAAGCTCCGTGGCGCCGCCCAGAAAGATGGCGGCGATGGCGGCCAGGAACCAGCGGTCGCGCAGCAGGGTGGTCATCGGCGTGCGGGCGGCGTTGTGATCTGTCATGGGCGGAAAGGCCAGGGGGGCGAAGGCGATGATGAGGTAGACCGGCAGGGGCACCAGCAACAGGCTGCACATGCGCCAGCTCAGCCCAAACTCCAGCGCCAGCGTGCCCGCCAGGATGGTGACGACGGCGCCCACGCAGTAAAAGGAGTGCAGCCAGTTCATCGCCAGCGACCGGTTCTCCGGATTCAGCGCGGCCACCACGGGGCTCAGCACCATATCCAGCACGCCAGCGCCCAGGCCCATAAAAAACATGGCAACGCACAGCGTGCCGTAGGTGGGGGAGGCCGCCATGCCCACAAGGCTTAGGGCGATAAGCACGTTGCCCAGCAGGGAGAAGAGCTTGGCGCCCCAGCGGTCCGCCATCGGCCCGGTTGCCACAATGCCCATCACCAGGCCGGCAAAAGTAAGCGCGCCCAGCCGCCCCAGTTGCTCCTGGCTCAGCGTGTTGCCGGGCCCAAAGGCCTCGCGCAGGCTGGTCAGGAAGACGGGGAGCAGGTTGATGCCAATGGCCAGCGACATCATGGCCGCGTAGCATAGCAACGTCATTGTGCGGGAGTACGTCATGCGAGGGAGAAGCTACACCGTCGCAACCCCGCGTGCGACTGCAGAATGCGGGCGCCTTGAGGATGTAACGGAAGTAAGAAAAAGGTAAGAGAATGCCTGAATGTCGATATCGGTGAACGCGGTTTAAGGTCGACACCCGGGCCGGTTTGCCGTATCAAGTACCGCATACGTCGTCGCCCTTTCCGCACATTTTATGAAACTTCTTTCCTCCGTCCGCAACTTGGCCTGCCTGCTGGCCGTCGCCGCCCTCACCTGCGCCCCGGCCATGCCCACTCACGGGCAGGAAACGACAGCCCCCGCGCCCGCTACCGAGTCCCCCGCCCCCCCTGCACCGGCGCCGGACCCGGAGAAAGCGAAAGCCAAAGGCAAAAGGAAAGGCAAGGATGACGGCCTGACCAAAGAAATAGCCGGCCATGACCCCAACCGTATGGCCGCCATCGAGACAGCCACGGAGATGAGCGATGAGCAGAAATCCAAACTGCAAAAAGCCGTGGATGACTATCGCTTTGCCCTGGACGCTGCCAAAAACGACAACGCCCTCTCCGCGCAAGAGAAGAAAGCGAAAAGCGCGGAAGCCAACAAGGCGCTGGATACCGCTGTGAATGAGATCTTTACGGAAGAACAGCGCGCCAAATACGTCGAGTACCGCAAAGCCCGCGAAGAAGCCGCCCGCGCCGCCAGAGAGGCCAAGAAAAAGAAAAAGGAAGAGGCCGCCGCCGAGAAATAGGCCCGAGCCTCACCCCTGTCCGCCTCCCCCCGCGACGGCCCCCCCCGAAGGGGCCGTCAGCAACAGGGGCCGGCGCCCCGCGCTGGGTTAGGTTTGGAGGCTGTGCAGCTCGTGGTAGTAGCCGCGGCGGTCGTTCAGCTCCTTGTGGGTGCCGATCTCGACGATCTCGCCTTCTGCCATCACCACAATGCGGTTGGCGTTGCGGATGGTGCCCATGCGGTGCGCGACAATCAGCGTCGTGCGGCCGCGCATCAGGCGATCTAGGGCTTCCTGCACCTGCTTCTCCGTCACCACGTCCAGGGCGGAGGTGGCTTCGTCCAGCACAATCACCGCCGGGTCGCGGATAACGGCGCGGGCGATGGCGATGCGCTGGCGCTGGCCGCCGGAGAGCTGCACGCCGTTCTCGCCCACCTCGGTGTCCAGGCCGTTGGGCATGGTTTCCACAACGTCTTCCAGGTTAGCGGCTTCCACAGCGTCCAGGATCTCCTGCTCGGTCACGTCCTCCAGCCCATACGCAATGTTTTCCCTCAGCGAGCCGCTGAAAAGCACCGGGCTTTGCGGCACCACGGCAATGTGCTGGCGATATTGCCGCAGGTTCAGCTTCGACATATCGCGGCCATCCAGCAGCACCTTGCCGCTGGCGGGCTGCAGAAAGCCGATGACAAGCTGCATCAGCGTCGACTTGCCCGAGCCGGACTCGCCGACAAACGCAACGCATTCATTCGCAGCGATATCCAGATTAATGCTCTTCAGCGCCGGGCTGGCCTCCTTGCCCGGATAGGCAAAGGTCACGTCGCGGAACGAGAAGGCGCCCTTGACGTGGGAGACCGGCTCCTTGCTCTCATTCTCCTCAATCTCGCGCGCCTCCAGCACTTCGCCGATGGAGCGGATCGACTCCGTTCCGCTGGCCAGCATGGGCACAAAGTTCAGGAACTGGCCGATGGAGCCGACAAGCATGCCAAAGTAGCCGTTGTACATCACGGCCTGGCCCACGGTAATCTTGCCGTAATACACCATCCACGCGCAAAACATCAGGCAGCTGAGCTGCAGGACCTGGAAGGCGACCCAGGAGCTGCATTGGAAAAGCTGCGTTGTTGTGTCCAGCTGTTCGCCCTTGTGGCGAATACGCTCCAGATTGCGCGTCACGTCTTCCACCTCCCAGCGCTCCAGGCCGTGGGCGCGGGTGATGGGGACCATGCGCACCATCTCGGCGATGCGCGCCGAGATCTCCTCCATCTCGACACGGAGCTCGCGATGGCGCTTTTTGATCTTGTGGCCGAAGGACCGCATGATGAAGACGGAGATCGGCACCGCAACCAGGAAGTAGAGGGCGATGGGGGGATACGTCCAGAGCGTCACGCAAAGCGCTACGGTGAACATCAGGATGCTCCCGAGTCCCGCCTCAAACATCTGGCGGGAGACCATCTCGATGTTATCCGCATCGCGCATTACCTTGGCATGTAAGGTGCCGGACTGCACACGGTTGTGATACGAGATGGAAAGCGCCTGAATACGTTCCACCAGCGCGCTGCGAATGCGCAGCTGCACGGCGCGAATAGCGCGGCTGGCAAAGCGCGCATACAGCGTGTGCATGGGGATGTTCTGCAAAATCACCACGCCTATAATGCAGGCGACAAGCCACAGCCTGCCGGGCGTGCTGACCGTAATGTGGGTGATGGCATCGACCACATAGGCGGTGGCAATGGGCATGACCCAGAGAGGGGACTGCTTGATGACGAAGCAGCCGGCGGCGGCGGCAAGGTTGTGCCACTGGCCGTCGTAAAGGTGCAGTAAGGTGCGGTACGGTTGATCCGAGCGGAAGTGCGCCAGGAGAGGGGGTGCGCTGTGGGCTCCGGTGCCGGGCGTGTGAGCCGCGGGCTGGGATACAGGCGCGAGGGGGCTGTTCATGTGAGGTGCGCGAAAGATCACGGACCTGAGACTGACTTTCCCTATTCGCGAAGGGAGGGTTATGACGGAAGGTTATGGGCAGGGCGCCCGAAGTAATGGACAGAAAACGGATCTGTCTGACTACCAGCTACATGCATGCACCCGCGTCAAAACAGACCGCCGGTGCAGGGCGGCGACTTTTGCATCGCCAGGAAGAATCACATGGGGGAGAGACTACAAAATGGTGACATTACGTCAAGCATTGATTGGATTGATGCCTGCAACCAAAGTGCGGTCCAGGCATCGAATATCCGAGAGAAAATCGGCACTTTTTCACCCCGATTCAGGGCCCCGGAATATTTTTGCGGATGCACGCCGGGCAATGGCGCGTGCATTTATGTGCAAACGGAGCGCTTGCATACATGCACGCACCGGCCTTCGCCGAACTTACCGCGCGGACCGGGCCCCCGAGGCCGTCGCGCCGGGCCGGACGGCGCGCCCGGCGCGGGTGCGGGCGGCGGCGCCGGGGAGCCATCGCCAACGGGCCCGGCTGGAGGAGACGCATTGTTCTCGGGCGCTGAGGGCATTGTGGATGGCGAGCGGTTGCATAGTACCATCTCTGAAGCTTACGCCATGCCAGTTTGCCGCATGCTGCACGAGGGAAAACCCACTTTACGGTAACAGGCACGCTGCCCGCGATGGACTGTGGCGCCCTTGACAGTAACGGAGCTAATGCTGCCAGGGCCACGCTATCCGGCCGGCTAATTCCGCAGGGCCTCGCGGACGCGCCGCCCGCCCGCGCAACCCGTTAGCCCATCGCCTTTTCCACTTCCGCGTAGTCAATCGCTTTAAGGCGGCGGCGACGGGCGCCCAGGCGCGGCACGCAATCGATGAGGGCGCGGGTGTAGGGGTGGCGCGGGTTCGTAAGAATCTGCTGCGTGGGGCCGGTCTCCACAATTTTGCCGCGAAACATCACAATAATGCGGTGAGCAAAACCAGCCACAATGCCAAAATTATGCGTAATCAGCAGCGTGGACATCTGGCGGCGGCGGCTGATGTCGGCCATCAGGTCCAGAATCTGCTTCTGAATCGTCACGTCCAGCGCCGTGGTCGGCTCGTCGGCCACCAGCAGCTCGGGCTCGCAGGAGAGGGCCATGGCGATCATCACGCGCTGCTGCATGCCGCCGCTCATCTGGTGCGGGTAGTCGTTCACGCGCGAGGCGGCGTTGCGGATGCCGACGGCCTCCAGCGCCTCCACCACGGCGGCGTTCACGTCGCGCACCTCGGGGCGGTGCAGGCGCACGGCCTCGGCTATCTGGTAGCCGATGGTGAAGACGGGGTTGAGGCTGGTGCCGGGCTCCTGAAAGATGTAGGCGATCTCGCCGCCGCGCACGGCGCGCAGTTCGGCCTCGCGCATTTTCAGGGTATCGCGCCCGTTAAAGAGAATCTCGCCGCCCATGTATGTGGCGGGCGGGGAGAGGAGAAGCCGCGTCAGCGCCAGCGCCGTCACACTCTTGCCGCTGCCGCTCTCGCCCACCACGGCCACTACCTCGTTGCGCGCCATGGAGAAGCTGACGCCGTGCACCGCCGGCACCACCTGCCGCCCGGAGGCAAAACCGATGCTGAGGTTGCGGACGTCCAGAAGGAGATCGCCACCGGCAGGGGCGGGCGTGGGCGGGAACGTCGACGAACTGGATTCCATGGCCAGCAACCATAGCGCACCAGCCGCCACGGTGTAAATAGGGGACAGGGGAGGGAGCGGGGGAATATTTAACCACGAAGCACACGAAGTGGGGGAGGGGATGAAAAGGATGCAATCCGGTAGTATCGTCACGAGATTTCGCTCTTTGAGGAAATTACCTATATGCGTTAGCTGGGTTGGAACTCCGGTTGAGCAGTCCTCATCCACTGTCCCATCCCTTTCGTCTCCTCCGCCATTTCGTGTGTTTCGTGGTTAAATGTTCCCCGCGACACATGCTTCGGCTGGGAATTTATCGGGAAGTGGGGTAGGCTGTGCAAGCGTGGGGGATGCGCCTCGTTACTGGGAGGAGACTGGGAAGAGCCGTAGGGGCCGCGCGCTTCGACGTCGTTCGTCCCGGCTCGTCCTGTTTTGTTGTGCCTCGAGCATCTCCGGCAACGCTTACTTTCTTTACTTTCCTATGCCTGATTTCTCTCCGCTCTCACAGTCGACGCAGAGCTTTGCCTCGCAACAAAGCGAGGCGCGCCGGCGCGACGATGACGACATCCGCCGCCGCGCGCTGGACATCCGCAAGCGCGAGGCTGAGGCTAAAGGCCAGGCCGCCAGCGACTTACAGCAGGAGGTGGAGCGCGATGCCGATGCGTTCGCATCCCTCCTTACCGGCGCGGCCGACGGCACCGACACCGCGCAGGAGGCCGATAAGGCGGGCAGCCCGTTCGATCTCCGCCCGGGCCAGGAGGAGGAACTGCAGGCGGCGGGCGATATCTTTTCGCAGTTGCTAGGCTGCGGCGCCGAGGAGCAGGAAGGCGCGCAGTCCCTCCCCAACACGTACGGCGCGGCCGGCGAGACCGACGGCGGCGAAGGAGCGGAGGCCGCAGAGAGCTCGACCGCTCGCCAGGGGACGGGTGCGGAGGGCGATCTCTCCACACAGGGCGGTGGCGCGGGCGATGCCGGCGGGATGTCCGCCTTTTCGCCTTTCTCCAACCCGCTCTCCGGCTGGGGCGCGCAGCAGGGGCTGGCGGAGATGCGCAGCGCGGGCGGCTCAAGCGAAGCCGGCGGCACCGAAGGCTCTGGCGAGGCGGGCGACACAGATAGCGCGGAAGGCACGGGTGAAAGCGACGGCGCCTCGTCCTCGTCCTCCGCCTCCGGGGATGAAGACAGCTCCGTCTCCGCCAGCGGGGGAGATGGCGGCATGATGTCGCTCTTTGGCACCAGCGGCGCGGGCAGCGGCGGCGCGGGCCCGGCGGGCGGCTTGCCCGGGCGCTCGCACGGCGGCGACGCGGGCGCGGGCGGCCATGGCGGCGGCGGCGCTTCGCCCTTTGGCACAAGCACCGGCACCGGCTCGGGCGATGGCATGGACCGCGCGGCCCTGGAGGCTGCGGCGTTGAATGTCGCCAGCCTGCAGCAATCGCTGCTCAGCAGCCTGCACGGCCCCGCTGGCGCCGGTCGTACGCCGGGCGTGGACGAAACGCAGGGAACCTCCGGCCCGGCGGCCTCCGCGGAGATGATCGAGAAGCTTGGCACGCAGGTGGTGGAAAGCATGCTGGTTACCGACCCCGCCCACGCGCAACGCCAGGAGGTGCGCCTTAAAATCCGCGACTCCGTGCTGAAGGACACGGAGGTCCGCGTCTTCCGCGACGGCAACGACGT
Organism: Verrucomicrobia bacterium LW23; assembly: GCA_003054695.1. Classification (GTDB taxonomy): domain Bacteria; phylum Verrucomicrobiota; class Verrucomicrobiia; order Methylacidiphilales; family UBA1321; genus LW23. The sequence goes on along the minus strand of QAZA01000034.1, from coordinate 2,992 downwards.
CCACGTCGAGTTCCTCACCCCCAGCGAGGACTCCGCCCAAACCCTGCACCAAAACGCCTCGGATCTGGAGGAGACTCTGCGCGAGCGCCTGGGCGCCGTCGGCGTGCAAGTGCGCATTGCTAAGACGAATGCGGAAGGGGAGGAGGAGGCGTAGGAGGAAATCGATGCCATCGGGATAAGAAGCAGGCGTTGCCTGCGTTAACACACTGCCATGTCCAAGCAAACAACAAGCATTCCCCATGCAGTTGAGGATTCGGCGCGGGCCCAAGCGCGTGCAAAATGGCCCCGCGGCCACCACCTGGCCGTGGTTGCCGCAGCGCTCGTGGTGCTCTACCCCTTGAGTATCGGTCCCGCGGCGCTTGCCTACACGTTGATCTTCGGCCGGTATCCCGTAATAGCCATTCGCCCTGCGTCAAGCTTTGCGCTGCGATATGCCATCATGCCCGACAATGAGGTGCGCAGCCGAGTCATGACATGGGTCTATTAACCTTTGCGTCAGCTACCTGAGCCACTGAACTTTCCTGTCGCTGCCTACTGCAGCCTGTGGGGATTTGAGCTTGAATACATCAGCCACGGCAGTATTCGGCATTCACTGCCGGAAGGATTCTAATGGCTTTGCTATCGGTACCTGAATCACCGCATCCCTCTCGAGAGGCTCGCGATACCACGTACGCATCGGTCGGCCACCGGCCTTGGCGTCGCTTAGGTGGCGGCTGGGGGCTCTGCGGGCTCGCGGTCGCCGTGCTGCTGGTGCTGTACCCGCTCAGCATCGCCCCGGTGGCCATTGCCTACCAGCGGTGCACGGGCGCGTGGCCGGAGCTGGGGACGGCGGATTACAACGGGGTGACGCTTGAACCTGTCGCCGTCCCCTTGGTAATTAGCTCCTCGGCGCATCCGCATCCTGGGTACACCTACAGCTTCCCCAGACGAAGCCGCGTATTCACGACGCTGTACTGGCCGATTCTACACATGTTGACAGATTCCTCTGGCCAGCTGCGGGGCAGCGGATGGAACTACCTGCTCAGCTACTGCGGCATGTGGGGGTTGACGACGAATCTCATGGAGTATAGAGCTGCATACAAGCCAGGTTCCCCCGGCCCGGTCGCCCCCTTGCCGCCGCCCGGGTATCTCTGGTGACCGCGTCTCTCCCCGACTTCCTTCCATGAGCGATCTTTGCCCGCCATCCCAATCCGAAACCTCCGCGAGAAACAACCGCGCGGGGCGAAGGCTTTACCCGATGGCGATTGCCTTTGCTGTGCTGCTGGTGCTCTACCCGCTGAGCATCGCCCCGGTGGCCATTGCCTACCAGCGGTGCACGGGCAGGTGGCCGGAGCTGGGGACGGCGGATTACAAGGGGGTGGCGCTTGTGTCTGTCGGCGCGCCAGTAGCCCCGGGCAGTTATATGCCTTTCCCTATCACGTCCAGGCGCAGCCGCGTCCTGACGACGTTGTACTGGCCGATCCTTCGTATCCTGGCGGATTCCTCCGGCATGCCGCGAAATGGCGACGCCTGGAACTACCTGTTTGCGTACTGCCGCATGTGGGGGCTGACGACAGACTACAGGGAGCACGGCGCGCACCCGCGCGGCCCGGCCACCCCAACCGCGCCGCCGCCGCCCGGATATCACTGGTAACCGCCTCTCTCCGGCTTCTTTTCATGCGTCATCATCGTGATTCCGCTCCATCCCACACTGTAACTTCGGCGGAATCAACCCGCCCGCCGGAAAGCAGCCGCGCGTGGCGTATGCTTTCCACCGTGGCGGCTGTCTTTGCCGTGTTGCTGGTGTTGTACCCCCTAAGCGTTGTACCGGTAGTTGTGGCTCACTTTTACGTAACGGGCAGGCACCCGGAGCTGGGGACGAGCGACTACTCGGCTGTTGTACTGGCACCTGCAGGCCCCCTGGCGCCCGGGGGATCCGCGTCGACTCTGACCATCGGGACGCGTCGCAGCAGAATTCTGTCGACGCTGTACTGGCCGCTTATCCGCATGAATGTCAATGAGTTCGGCAACTGGAAGTCCGTGCAGGCCAATGAGTACCTGTTATGGGCGGGCTTGCACAGCGGCACCAAATACTATGGGGCGATGGGGCAGCTCTATCCGGCTGGCTCGTCCACACCTATCCCCGTCCCTTTCCCGCCGTCCGCTTACGACTGGTAAGTGAGCATTGCAGTGTGCCATTTGCGTGCAATAATGGGAAAGGAGTCGCGCTGACTTCCCTGCCGCTTTCCTGCCGCCAATTCCTTTCCCCTCGTGATTACTCCGTTCAACAGCGATTCGGCCAACCCTGGCGAATCCGAACCGCCGCCGCCCGTCCCGCAGGATGCAGCGCCGTCGTGCGACCCATCCGCCTCCTCCGCCGCAGCGGCAGCCCCGGCCGAATCGCCCGCCCCCGCCTCAGCGGCGCCGGCGACGGACTGGGACGGCTTCTCCCTGCCGGACCCGACGGAGCTGCCCGCGCGTGTGGTGGACCGCTGGGAGCGGCTGGAATCCGTGGCGCGTGAGGTAAGCGAGGAGTTGCTGGCGGAGCTTCCCGACGAGCTGAAGGGCGCGGCGGATGAGGTGAGCCTGCAGATCGTCACGCGGCCCGAGCGCGGCCGCGGCTTTGCGCCCAACCTGCTGGGCGTCTTTCTCGGCCTGCCCCGGCAGGATGCGCGCGCGGGCCACACGGTGATTCCCCCGCAAATCTGCCTGTTTGTGGAGAATCTCTGGTGGCAATCCGGCTACAACATGGACGCTTTTCGCGACGAAGTGCGCCTGACCCTGTACCACGAGCTGGGCCACTACCTGGGCATGGACGAGGAAGATCTGCGCAAGCGCGGGCTGCAGTAGGGGACCTCGTTTACCACAAAGCACTCGAAGCACTCGAAATTCTCGGAGGGGACGAAAAGGATTGGCCGGGAGTCTGCCGACATTTAACCTCGGGGATAGAAGCCTCTAGTGTCCTGAGTCAGAAATAGCTATAATAAGGTTTAGGTATGAGCGTCAAGTGTGC
>QAZA01000033.1 GCA_003054695.1 Verrucomicrobia bacterium LW23 | reverse complement strand
TGTCCTGAGTCAGAAATAGCTGTAATAAGGAATGGTTTTTTTGAGTTGCTTTTGTATAATGTCTTGATGAGCAAGAATCCAGCGATACGCAAGGGTCGGACTGCGCCCGCGGTGGAGATTACCCAAGAGGAAAGAGAGCAGCTCACGCGATGGTTGCGAGCGCGGCGGGGGAGTCAGTCTCTGGCGATACGGGCGGAGATGATCCTGGCGTGCGCGGAGGGCTTGGATAATACAGCCGTGGCCAGGCGGGTTCGGTCGACCGGGCAGACGGTGGGCAAGTGGCGCCGGCGGTTTCTCGAGAAGCGGCTTGATGGGCTGGTGGACGAGCCGCGTCCCGGGGCGCCGCGCAAGATCGGCGATGATGCGATCGAGCAGGTGGTGGTGCGCACGCTGGAGAGCAAACCGCAGGGCGCCACGCACTGGAGCACGCGGCAGATGGCGCAAAAGGCCGGCTACAGCCAGTCGACCATTGGGCGCATCTGGCGCGCCTTTGGTCTGAAGCCGCACCTGCAGGAGAATTTTCGCCTCTCGGACGACCCGATGTTTGTGGAGAAAGTGCGCGATATCGCAGGCATCTATATGGACCCTCCGGTCAACGCCCTGGTGCTGTGCGTGGATGAGAAAAGCCAGATCCAGGCGCTCGAACGCACCCAGCCACTGCTACCGCTGCGCCCCGGCCAGCCCGAGCGCGTGCCGCACGATTACGCCCGGCACGGCACCCTCACCCTCTTTGCGGCATTGGACATCGCCACCGGGCATGTCCTCACGCAGTTGCACAAACGTCACCGTGCTAAGGAGTTCCACGACTTTCTCAACCATATCGACCGCCATGTCCCGCCCGATCTCGACGTCCACCTCATCCTGGACAACTACTCCACACACAAAACGCCGCTGATCCGCAACTGGCTCCTCAAGCGTCCCCGCTACCACCTCCATTTTACCCCCACCCATGCCTCGTGGCTCAACCAGGTCGAGCGCTGGTTCGGCATGCTCACTCAGCGCCAGATCAAACGCGGCAGCCACCGCAGCACCGCCCAACTGGCCGAGGCCATCGAAGCCTTCACCGCCACCCACAACCAATCCCCACGCCCCTTCCGATGGGTCAAAACCGCCGACGAAATCCTCTCCTCCATCGCCCGTTTTGCCCAGCGCACACTTGACGCTCATACCTAAACCTTATTATAGCTATTTCTGACTCAGGACACTA
>QAZA01000032.1:1041-6332 GCA_003054695.1 Verrucomicrobia bacterium LW23 | reverse complement strand
CTCCCCATGCACACCTAAAAAATAAATTAAAATAGAGTTTGTTAGTCCTCTATAACAAACGGAAGTGCTTATTGGAGAGAGAGTAGCCGAAAAAGTTCGAAATTCGAAAGATTAGTAAACCCCAGGCACACCTGAAAACAAACCGGGTTTTGGTTCGGAGATGTATAGTGATTTATTTGCTGAAGCATTCCCGGATTTAGAGGGGAATTGGAATGGTGGTTGGTGCCTAGGTTTCGTCGAAATCTGGTGATGGACTTGCAGGATCGCGGTGAGAAGGTCTCGTATCTCCTGCGCGACGGCGACACCAAATTCACCCAGGTATTCGACGAGGTTTTCAAGAGTGAAGGTACAAAAGTGAAGAAACTTCCCGGAGAGTCTCCCAATCTCAACTCCTTCGCGGAACGGTTCGTCCAGACTATCAAGAATGAGTGCCTGAGGCATTTCGTAGTCTTTGGCCAGTCTCACTTGGAGTTTTTGCTGCGGGAATTTGCGTCCTAATACAATACAGTCCGGCCGCACCAGGGGATCGCAAACAGGACGATCGGCAACATCATTCCGTTTCCAACTCAGGCCGCCCCGCCCCGGTCTGAAGACGTCCAAGGCGAGGCAAAGTTGGGCGGACTTTTGCGCCATTATTCGCGAAAAACCGCATAAAAGTTGGAACGATTCTGGCGATTTTCGGCATTTTGTTAGGCACTCAACATCAACGACTTCCAAGGGTTATTATTTTTTGCATAGGACGGTTGGCATCGCCAATGCTAATGGTTGGCGCGCGCCGTTCACTTTAGTCATTCCAATGCGGCAGAAATATCGTTCAGCACTTCTTTTGCCTCCGTGTAATCAGGTGTCAGTAAAAGTGCTAGCTCGAGACTTACTTTTGCTTCCAGTAACTGCCCCATTGCACGCCGATTGAGCGCAATATTTAGTAGAACTTCATCTGTATCACCATTAATTAACAGCGCTTTCTCTAAAACCTGAATCGCCTCTGCGAAGCATTCTTGACGGGCCAGAGCTCCAGCAAGATACACATACGATACAGTACTATCGTCAAGTATAAGCGCTTTACGGAAAGCATCTTCAGCAAGTTTGTATTGTCTTAAAGAAGTCCATATCCGTCCTTCCAGCACAAGCACATGAGCATTTACACCTGAAATCTTGTTAATCAGTTTTTCTTTTAATCTTGCGCACTCTTCCAGCGCTTCATCAAATCGATTGATCTGATGCAGCGCATCGGCATAGCAGTAAGATTGCCTGTTACTTAAACTTAATTTATTCTGGCTACTATTGTGGATTTGAACTATAGAGATTGGTCCAGACTCTAATCCTTGAAGTTGTCCGCTTAAGGCGTTATTGATGTCGATTAGGATCTCTCGAATTTGGTCGCTTCTGGAGCTGGTGTGTAATATTTGCTCTAAAAGAGTTTTAGCATCATCCAAGCGACTTAAAGAAATGAAATTTACTGCACGAGTGTAAGATATGGCGCAAGCGGTATCTTCATCATTATTAGAGCATTTATTTTCCGCAATACTTAGCGTTTCTAATGAATCTGAAAAGCGCTGCCGCTCTCTTTGGAATTCAGCTAATCTTATATAAGGATAAACGCTTACATCCAAATCACAAGCTGTCCTTAATTCTCTTTCAGACTCTATAGGTTGTGCCAATTCTCTTAAAATATGACTTTTCAGTATCAGCACTAAGCAAAGCGAGGCCTTGCTTAGTGCCCGTCCTGTCAACAAGTCTGTTATCTCCAATGCTTTTCTAAGTCTACCGACCTCATGTAGAGCTTCTGCGTATGCAAACAAGTCAGTAACGCTGGCAATGGCCTCGCTCTGTTTAAAGAACGAGGCAATTGTTTTAGCAGGCCCCCACGAAGCATCTTCGAGCGTATTGTAACTATTAGTCATCGTCAGGTTGCCAATTGTGGGGTTTCAGGGCGTTTTTCCCGCGCTGTTCGCTCTTCTTTGTGCTTTCAATTGTGGCATCTCTTTGCGCCTTTTTAAGTCTTTTTTGGGCTTTCTCAATTTCCTCCAGTTGTTGCAAGGCGTCATGTGTGGACTTCCAACTGTCTCCTTTCATCCTTTGTAAATCTTCCGGGGCAATAGGTGGGTTTGCTGGTGCCGGGGGGTCTGGTGCCGGGGGGTCTGGTGCCGGGGGCGCTGGCGCCGGGGGCGCTGGTGCCGGAGGCGCTGGGCTTGGGGCAGGAGCAGGCGCGGGCGTGGGCGCGGGGCCAGCGTCATTCATCCATGGAATAACTGAGTTTACCGCGTCTCGAAAGTTTTCATTAAAGGTATACGCAACACTCGCAATGATCGTAGTACCAACCGCAAGTATGGCCGCTGTTTCGAGTACTGGCCCTGATCCCGGGCGGCCTTTTGGCGAGTGTGGTGGGGGCGTTTGAGGTGGGAGTGGCTTAGGAGGAGGAAGAGCGGGAGCTAAGCCAGCATTAGAAAGTCCAAACGGATCCGTCCCACTGGCCGGCCCGTTGCCCACATAGCGGCTGATATTATAATCCCAGGCCGCAAAGCCTATGGGATCCTCCGACGTAAACTTCCCGATCCGCGCGTCATAGTACCGCGCGCGGTAATAATGTAACCCCGTCTCTGTATCAAACTCCCTTCCCGTAAACGTGAGCCTGTCTGCCGCTGTCGGGTTGGTGTGGGATCTGACTTCGCCGAACTGGGTGTACTCCGTGTGATTCAGCAATGCGGAGCCATCCGCGGTAGCGATGTCGGTGATGGAGCCGAGGCGGTCTTTGAGGTACCAGGCCAGGCCGGGGTTGGTGGGGGCATCCGTGGGGCGTTGGCGGGCTTGCCAGGAGTCGACGGCGTTGGTGGTGAGGTACCAGGTGGGGGTGCCCGAGGGATCATTTTCGCGCCAGATGTTGTGGCCGCGGTAGGTGAAGGTGGTGGTGGCGGGGGTGTTGCCGGTGGCGTCGGAGGTGACGGTTTTGGCGATGCGGCGGTCGAAGAGGTCGTAGGTGAAGGCGACCGTTTGGGTGGGGGTGCCGGCGGCGTCTTTGTCGGTGAGTTCGGTGAGGCGGTTGCGGTGGTCGTAGGTGTAGGCGGTGGTGGCTTCGGTCAGCGTGTGGCGGCGAAGGATCGTGTTGCCTTCGTTGTCGTAGGTGTAGGTGTGCTGGCCGTCGGAGAGGAGGCGGTTGCCGGGGCCGGTGGTGTAGGGGGTGGCGGGGGGCGGTGTGGGGAGGAGTGGGCCGGTGGCGCTGGTGGTGCGGTTGCCGGCGGTGTCGTAGGTAAACTGCTCGGTGTGTTGGGTTTGGAAGCGGTACTCGGCGGTGGTGAGCTGGCCGGTGAGGTCGTGGGTAAGGGTGGTGGTGTCGCCGGTGGCGGCGGAGGTTGTGGTCTTGAGTTGGCCAGCGATGTCGTGGGTGTAGAGGTAATCGGCCAGCACCTGGCCGGTGCCGCCGCTGCCGGTGTGGGTAATGCGGGTGAGGCGCTGGGCGCCGACGCCGCCGGAGGGGATGTAGCCGTAGACTGTGGTGACGGCGGGCGCGTTGGCGGGCGCGCCCACTCCGTTGTAGCGGGTGGTGGTGATGACGGCCCCCAGCGCGTCGCGCACGTAATCCAGGCGCGCGCCGGAGGGGTTGTCCGCCGCGCCGGTCCAGCGCAGGGAGGCGAGCAGGTTGCGCTCGTCGTAGCGCGATTCAACGCTCGCGCCGTCGCTGGCCACTGTGCCGTAGATGCGCCCTGTATCGTTAAAGGTGTTGGTGAGTGTAAACGCCGGTGGGGCGTTGGGCAGCGTGGGGTAGAGCGCCGTGCTGGTGAGCACGCGGTTGCGGTTGTCGTACGTGTAGGAGAACGCGCTGACGTCGTCGCCGGCCGCCAGGGTGTTGCCCAGTACGTCGTACTGGTACACGATCTCCTTGACGACCTCGCCGGTGCCGGCGCCCAGCCACTGCTCGCGCGTGAGGAAGTCCTTCACGTCGTACGTGTAGGTGGTGACGCGGCCCAGGCGGTCGGTGAAGGAGGTGAGGTTCCCGATCTTATCGTATGCGGAGGTGGTGCTGTGGCCGAGGGGATCGATGCGGTTGATGACCTGGTAGAGGTTGTTGTAGGTGTAGGCGGTTCGGTTGCCTGCGGGATCGATGACCGCCGTGCAGTTGCCCAGGATGTCGTACTCGAAGCGGATCTCAGCGCCATCCGGTTGGCGCACCTTCTCCACAGCGCCGTCCGCGCGGTAAAAGCTTGTGCTGGTGCGGTTGAGCGGATCGGTAACCGCGACGGGGCGGCCCAGCTTGTCCCAGGTGCGCGAGGTTACCGCGCCGTTGGGACCGGTGTGGCGCAGCAGGCGGCCGGCCAGGTCGTACTCGTAGGTGCTGATTTGCCCGAGCGCGTTGGTGATGGAGGCGAGCTCGCCCCTTTCGTTATACGCGTACTTCGTCTTGTAGCCGAGCGGGTCGATGCTCTCCAGCAGCATGCCGGAGTCATCGTAAACGCTGTACGAAGTCTGCCCGGACACATTGGTAAATGAGGTTACGTTGCCGAGAGCGTCGTAGGTGTAGGAGATCGACGTATTATTCGGATAAATAACGCGCGAGGGCATGGTGGGGAGCACACCCGTGGCGAGATCCGGCGCGGCGTACTCCAGTCGCGTGAGATGGCCCAGCGGATCGACGACAGTGAGCGGCCGGCCGTAGTCGTCGGTAGTGACGCGATAGACGTTGCCCGCAGCGTCGCTCAGCGCGGTAATGTTGCCCTTTGCGTCGTAGGAGCTCGTGCGACGGCGGCCCAGCGCGTCGGTCCGCGCCAGGGGCAGATTGCCCGCGTCGTAGGTCATCGAGGTGACATCTCCGCGCACGTTGGTGGAGGAGGTCCAGTTTCCGGCGGCGTCGTACGCATAGGTCGTCCTGCGGCCAAGCCCGTCTGTCTGGCTCAGCATGTTGTTGTTGGCGTCATACTCCGCAAACCATTCCGTACCAATGGGATTGACGCTGTGCGTAATGTTGCCCCGCTCGTCGAACGTGGTGACGCTAACCCCGCTGAGCGGATTGGTCCGCGTCTCCTTACGCAAGGCTTCGTCGTAGACAATGGTGGTGATATTGCCTAGTGCTACGTCCAGCTTATACTTCTGCATAACTGGATTGTCAGGGCGAAGGAAACAGGGCATGCTGGGTTTCAGGAGACGACCAGCATGCACAAGAAATACATAGTTCGCTTGAGCGAGACGGAGCGGGAGTGGTTGGGTGGAATCCTTGCCAAAAAGGGCGTGGCGGAGCAGAAGAAGACGCGGGCGCGGATTCTGCTGAAGGCCGATGTGGGCGAGCCCAACGGGCCGGG
>QAZA01000032.1:0-983 GCA_003054695.1 Verrucomicrobia bacterium LW23 | reverse complement strand
GCCGTGTGCGCGCCAAAGCCCTCGACGGCGAGAAGGAAGCCCAGCTCATCGCCCTGCGGCTGGGGCCGGCGCCGGCGGGCTTTGCGCACTGGACGCTGCGGCTGCTGGCCAACCAGGCGGTGGCGCTCGATATCGTCGAGTCCATCAGCCACGAGACGGTGCGCCAGACGCTCAAAAAAACAACTTCACCCCGCGCCACCTCGAGTACTCGGTGATCCCGCCCCAGGCCGACGCCGAGTTTACCGCCGGCATGGAGGAGGTGCTCGACCTCTACGAGCGCCCGTACGACCCGCGCCGCCCGGTGGTGTGCATGGACGAACAGCCCATCCAGCTGCTGCGGGAGACGCGCCAGCCCATCCCCGCCACCCGGGAGCATCCACAACGTGTTGATTACGAGTATGAACGGGCGGGAACGGCCAGCATCTTCATGTTCTGCGAGCCGCTCACCGGCTGGCGCCAGGTCACCGTGCGCGACCGCCGCACCCGCGCCGACTGGGCGCAGGAAGTCGAGCACCTGCTGCGCACCCGCTACCCGGGCGCCGAAAAAGTCCTGCTGGTGTGCGACAACCTCAACACCCACACCAAAGGCGCCTTCTACGAGGTATTTGCGCCAGAAAAAGCGCGCAACCTGGTGCGGCAGATCGACTTGCGCCACACCCCCAAACACGGCAGCTGGCTCAACATCGCCGAATGCGAACTCAGCGCCCTGGCCACCCAGTGCCTGAGCCGCCGCATCGCCACCGCAGACGACCTGCGCCGCGAAACCGCCGCCTGGTCCCACCACACCAACGCCCGACAACGCGCCGTCAACTGGCAGTTCAAAACCGCAGATGCCAGAACCAAACTCAAATCCATCTATCCTCAATTATAAGATGGACGTAGCACTAGGAGCCTGTCGGGTTTACTGAATATTCCAAAACAGCTTCACACCATTAATCCGTTGAGATCGAGTTCTGTCTGGATCCAGAAAGCTCGGAGGTAGG
>QAZA01000031.1 GCA_003054695.1 Verrucomicrobia bacterium LW23 | reverse complement strand
TGGGTCTGTTCTGATTTCCCCTATCCCCAATGCCTCGGAGCTCTGCTCCGAGGTTCTTTACTTTCTACGTGCTGTTCTTCATCCACGTCGGGACCAGGCGCGTCCATATTGCGGGTGCCATCTGCAATCCCACCGGCCCGTGGGTCGAGCAACAGGCGCGCAACCTTGTCATGGACCTGCAGGATCTTGGTGAGAAAGTCTCGTACCTTTTGCGCGACGGAGACACCAAATTCACCCAGGCGTTTGATGAGATTTTCAGGAGCGAAGGCATCAAGGTTAAAAGGCTGCTTCGTGAATCTCCCAACCTCAACCTCCCCATGCACACCTAGAAAATAAATTAAAATGGAGTTTGTTAGTCCTCTATAACAGACGGAAGTGCTTATCGGAGAGAGAGTAGTAGAAAAAGTTCGAAATCCGCAACATTAGTAAACTCCAGGCACACCTGAAAACGAACCGGCTTTTACTCGCTCTGGGTCCAATGCCTCGAAGCTTGCTTCGACTCTGAGGCCGTGGAAAATAAGGGATGGAAAGTCAGTACATCCACAAAGAGCATAATGTTTCGGTGTTGCTCTACCACTTGGTTTGCTCCGCGAAATATCGTCGAGTGGTGATGAGTGAGGAAGTCGATAAGGTATTGCGAGAGGTGTGCTTAGACATCGAGAAGCGGTGGGAAATCTTCTTTCTGGAGATAGGTGTGGATCGGGACCATGCCCATTTTCTGATACAATCGGTGCCTACCTATAGCCCAACAAAGATTGTTCAGACGGTGAAGAGCGTGACAGCCAAAAGGGTGTTCCTGGAGGTTCCGGAGGTAAAGAAGAAGCTGTGGGGTGGGGAGTTCTGGGGCAAAGGATATTTCATCAACACTGTCGGGCGCTATGGCAGCGAGCAGGTTATCGCGGCCTACGTAAAGCGACAGGGAGAGGGGCGAGAGTATCGTCAGATCCACAAGGCGCAAATGGATTTGGGTCTGTTCTGATTTCCCCTATCCCCAATGCCTCGGAGCTCTGCTCCGAGGTTCTTTACTCTTAGGAGGGGTATAGTGATCTATGCGCTGAAGCATTCGGATTTCAGAGGGGAATTGGAATGGTGGTTGGTGGCCAGGATTTGTGGATTCTGGCGGTTCCTGGTTTTCCGGCATCCGCGATTTTTCATCTATTTATGGAGACTGTGGCCGGAAGTCGATCAATTTCGGATCTATTTTTGAGCTGCCTGGAGGCCAGTTTTTTCCCACCTGGGCGGGCACCATAGAAAAGCCCTATGCAAAAATGTCGTGTTTGCGCGATACCCCTCTGAAAACCGCATTTTCGATGCAATCCAGTAGGAGCAATTAAATCCTACCAAATTTCGCCACTTTTAGCCATTCTGATCAGTCCCTTTTATGTCATTTTTTCGGAAGAATCCTCTGCTCGCCTTTTTAGTTTATGTCACACACTCTGCATTGCTTCGCCAGATTGCGTACTTGAAAGCTGAAAACGAGATCCTGCGCTCCAGGTTGCCAAAAGCCATCCAAACGACACCGGCGGAACGTTCGGTTCTCCTCCGTCTCGGTGCGCCGCTGGGCAGCTCGATTCGAGAAGTCCTCGGCATTGTTCACGACAAGACGTTTCTGCAATGGGTTCGGAAAGAACGAGATGGAACGAACGTGAAGGCAATGCCTCTCAAGCCAGGCCGGCCTACTATTCCCCCGGGTGTAACCGCCCTGATTTTGCGCATGGCTAAAGAGAACGCCTGGGGCTATGCGAGGATCGCAGGCGAACTCAAAAAACTCGGCATCATTGTGGCCAATAATACGATTAAGAAGGTGTTGATTGTCAACGGGTTCCATCCTTCGCCGTGGAGGGTGCGGGGCGACTGGGACCGTTTCATCAGACTCCACATGGAGACTTCCATGGGATGCGATTGCTGCATGGTCGCAGATCATGAATACAACAACTTCAACGCGCAAGCCCCTATTTTACAAAGTCTGAAACTCCGCCTCAGGAATGGGGAGGAGAATTTTGGGGTAAGGGATTCTTCCTCAACACAGTGGGGCAACACGGGAGTAAAAAGCTGATAGCGGCTTATGTCAAAAATCAGGGAACCGACTCCGACTATCGTCGCATTCACAAGGCACAATTGGATTTGGGACTCTGATTCTGCCAATTATCTTGCAGCTCGCTGCGAGGATTATTTACTTAGCGGAACCTAACAATGTGCAAATTTTTCTTGAAGGCGATTTGTTCCGCTACAATACTGCCCTCATTCGTGGAAATTCCCGATCACAAACCATACTAAACATATCTACTTGCAATGACACTTTCTACACGCGTAGCTATAGCGGCAATCACCTGCCTGGGTTGCATTTTCCCCGTCATCGCAGCAGCGGAGCAGCACCTTCACAAGGGACATCAGAAGGCGGGCCCGGACAGCGCGGGTTCCCCCTCCTCGTTCTCGCGTCTTGAGCAAAACGGCGAGTGCACCACCCCTCCCGACGAAACCCCCGAGTAGTTAGCATCGCCTATAAGCCTACTAACATGGGTGCAACTCATGCCGAGAACGGATAAATCATCTATTTTGTTGGACCGTATGTTTGCCAGCTTTTGCCATAACGTTCCACATGCTATGATGCTGGTGGTAATGTTCTTTGCATTGCCGGGGTACGCTGGGTGGGCCTGCGGTGTTGCATGGACCGAACCGTCAGGGCATTTCCCGGGCGTCAACTACCAGGGGCGCGTGATGGTCACCGAGCGACTGGCCGACATCACCACCGATGATCCCGCGATGACGTTGCCCCTGTTTGTAGAATTTTGCTCGCATTACGAGGAGATCTCCCCTGCGGCCGGGCACGGTTGGCGCGTACCGTTGCTGGAGGGGCGCATGGTCCAGACCGAGGACCATGCGTTCCGCATGGATCGCCCCGATGGCAGCTTTATTCTGTTCCGGCGCGATCGCAATAGCCCACTGGTGTTACGCAGCTCGTCGGGCTGGATTGCTGAGCTGGACGGCCCAACCATCCGCGCTGCAGCACCGTGCGGAACAAGCTTTGTTTTTTCGCGGGGCAAGCTTACCACAATGCAGGTGGGCGTGTCGAAACTGGATATTGTTTTCCAGGGTGAGTACCCGTCGGAGATCCGCCAGGGCAGCCGCACTTTGCTGACGGTTCTGCGGGGCGCCGGCGGACAGCTTACCGGCTTCCGGTATAATGGCGGCAGTGAGGTGTACCTGCGCCAGGGCAATCGACCGATCATCCAAGATGTTGGCGGGCAGCGCGTGGTGGGCGGCATGCAACAGACGTTGTGCGGCGTCAGTTGGTCGCCCGAGAGCCAGCGCGATCCTAAAGAGTTTACCTTCTCCATAGATGCCCATCGCAATCCGACGCTAACGATTGGGGAGCGAGTGATTGTGTGGGACGCTGTAACACGGCGCATTCTCCGCGACGGCAACTGGACATATCAAGTAACGCCGGGAGATCGCCTCTACGATAACGCGGTGATTGTGCGCAAAAACGCCGCGGGCCAGGCGGAAATGTGGAGTGAGTCGATCGCTCGTGGAGAGCAGGTAATTCTGCACTCCAATGGTGAAAAGGCGGTGCTAACGTGGTTTACCTCCGGCAACCTCATTGGCAAAGTAAGGCGCCGCTACCTGGAGCGCAATGGAGTGCTGGTGAGCGACTATAAGGCCGCCTACAATGCCTCGGGCAAACTGATTCGCGAGACGACGCTGGCCGACGGTACGACTCAGACGAAGGCCTACGCGTACGACAACGCCAACCGGCTTATCGGCTTTACCGATACGGCAGGCCGCGCCTATGCCCTTGAATACAAGGAGGATGCGCTTTCAGCGATCAAGACTGGTAGTCGGGAGATCTTTCGCATCAAATGAAAATGGGCGCCAACAACATCATTGCACTGGCTGCTGGCTTTTTGCTGATCGCAACTACGTCGGACTGCTGCATTGCCGGTGACAGAGGCATGGACCCGAGCAAAGTTGCTCCTGCTCCTGCCGCCACCGCCGGTTTGAGTTGGGAAGCTACTGAAATGCGGAAAACCCTAGGCTCCGGCGAGCGCGTTGACGTGATTTACAAAGCGGTGAACAAGACGGACTCCCCGATCTCCGTCAAGGAGCTGAAGGCGAGCTGTACGTGCGTAACTGCCCATGCCAGCACAAGCACCGTGGCACCCGGCAAAGCGCTGGAAGTCACCCTCTCGCACTCCGGCACCTTCGGCACTGCTGACGAGAAGCAGGTTGCGGTGACTACCGACCGCGGGACGACGCTTCTGCGCCTCAGCATCATTATCGTCGACACGCTGAGCGTGGCACCGCGTTTTCTGGACTGGAAGGAAAAGGAGAAGGACGGCAAGGCAGTCACGCTCTCATTCCGCGAGAAAACTGAGCTCCGTTCCGTCGCCATCGTATACGCCGACGGCACCCGCCGCGAGCTCCAGCCGGTGCAGGACAGCGCATCGCCGCTCTCCTATCACCTTAACGTGGCTTTGCCCTCGTCCAAACCCGGCGATCTCACCACCGCTCGACTCGAAATTTCCAGCGTACCCGAGACACCCACCCAGCCCCGGCTCTACATCCGGACAGCTCAGCCTCAGCCCTAATCCATGTATTGTCACATGAAAACAACACACATCGCCAAAGCCCTGGCCTTCACGTTATGTTTGCTGGTCAGCAGCACGCAGTCAAATGCAATCCTGATCACCCCCTGCGCAACATACGTACCACCAACCTTCAACAGCAAACCCAAAGTTCCCTGCTCCCCGAAGGGTTGCCTCCAACCGACGGATACGCTGCTCATACAAAACGTTCTTGATCCGGCTACCGCTACAACCACCGTCAACTGCTCCATGACGCAAGTCAATTGCCCGGCCGGCTCTGCAAATCCGGTGGAAACCAGGGTACATCAGCGCACGTACGCCACGCGACTTATCATTGACGTCAGGCGCCTTAACTGTGTAAAGGATCCCTCCTGCCCAACCATCCCGTGCACAGGGGGCGGGCTTTATCATAGCCGGATTGGAGTGCAAACGACTACCTCCAATTCCGTTCTAACCATAAATCCCTGCAATCCGCCGCCTCCGGGGCCTGGCGGTCCTGGTGGCGGCGGCGGCATTCCTACCGGCGGCACAGGCTCACTCATATTTTAGAGCTCGGCAGCACGCCGCAAGAACCGGCTCGGTACAGCAGCATCCGGGCATCCAACGGGAGGCCCGGATGCTGCTTCACTTGCCACACAGTGGACATTCTTTCCTGACATTTCCTCCCCCATGTTCCCTGCTTCATTGCCCCCGCACCGCTGTTTCTTGGCCATTGCACTTGCCGTGGCTCTGGCAATCGCCCCATACGTCCACCCCGTCAGTACTCGAGGCGAGAATCCGGCTCCAGAACCGGAAGTACTTCCCGAAATGAGTGTGCCCCCGGCACCCATCCTGGAGATATTCGAAAAGCTGGTCACCGTTCTGAAGGACAACAAGGACGCGCGTTACCTTGTCCAGACTCATCGATACATCGTGTCCAATCACAAAGATAAAGTGATGGTCACCCGCACTATCTACAATTTTGCGAAAGGTGAGATACGTATTGACCAATACCTGGTAGGGATGGTGAATAACGACCTGAATACAAAGGTGGACTACGCCAGGCACCCTCTCCTAACCAGCGCATTCTATTCGAAGGGTAGTTGGTACACGCTCTGGCATCAGAATAATAGTCTTTTTGAGAGGGCGAACGATACCTCGAATTTGGTGGGCCTGCTGGAAGGAGCACGTTCCATTTTTATATCCAAATCCATTTGGCCCGAGATGCAGAAAGCGCAGGAGAAGATGATACAGGATGCCGCATCGAGGGGAGATGTGGCGGAAATTGCGTCGCTTGCGGAAGGTTTAGAAGGGATGAAAGACGATGTTCCTCCAGCTACCCCGCAGGAGCGAACCGCAAAATTTGGTTCAGGCACTTCCTTCATGCTCGTCACCCGCAAGGGCGACCTCATCAGCGACATAAAAGATTACTACAACGGCATCCCTATCGGCCACATTACTAACGAGTTACGAGCGGAGGTCCTCGACGCAAGCTTTGCGCCTCGGATTGAGGAGCAACAGCCCCCACTGACGGCGGAGGAAATGCAGGTGATCATGCGTCAGACGCTGGAAAAGAATTATGCCGCCAAGGATCCAAAAGTATTTGGCATGGAGTTGCTAAAGGTGGAGGGTGAAATGCTGATTGTCAACGTGCTAAAAGGCTCAGCTGCCGACAAAGCCGGCCTTACGCAGCTCACTAAAGTTATCGCCATCAACGGCATGGATTTGCAAAAATTGGACAACGACAAAATCAAAGCCCTGCTCGCCAAAAGCGATATAATTGAGGTTGTAACCGAAAACCCCGGTGGCGAACCCAAAATCGTTAAGCTACAACGAGAACTGATGTCAAATGCAGACCCAAAGCCAGCCGCAACTTCGCCGTGAGGCAAGTCGTAGCGGAGGCGCTCGATGCCGATCAACCACTTGTTAGTGCAATGGTTTCGGTCAAGAATCTGAAACCGATAGTGGATGAGATTGCCGGCATGAGCGAGGAGATTTTGCTGCTCGATTCTCCCCTGGAGCGCGATTTGCTGCGTTCCATCAAAGGCGCTGTTCCGTCCATCGCCGAGATCAACATCCGGCTCCAGGCGATCGCGGACTTCCTCCCCTTCGCCGGCACATGGCAGGGCGCCTTTCCTCCCCATGCACACCTAGGAGCCTGTCGGGTTTAAGAGTGGCGCCGTTGTAAAGAAGGGGCTTGGAAGCATGCCATC
>QAZA01000030.1 GCA_003054695.1 Verrucomicrobia bacterium LW23 | reverse complement strand
AAAAGCAACTCAAAAAAACCATTCCTTATTACAGCTATTTCTGACTCAGGACACTAGAGCATTTTCAATAAGCGTGTAGACACGGCAACCTCAGAAGCGCCACAGGCGCGAAAGCCTATAGCCCAGGGCGTAAGCCCTTGGTAAGGATGAATATCTGCAGCGTTCTGTAGGAACGCAACGTCACCAGGCAGGGCTGTTGCGTCCCTACACGACGCTGTCTCCTTTCTTGCTCTTACCCAGGGCTCACGCCATGGGCTATAAGCCTTCGCGCCTGTGGCGCTTCTGAGGCTTCAGGAGAATGCCCCCCTCACTCCCGCCCCAGCTCCAGGCGGCCGTAGCGTTTGCGGTAGGCGCTGGGCGTTAGCCTTGTATCGGCGCGGAAGGCGTGGATGAGGGCGGAGGCGTCGGCAAAGCCGCAATCCGCCGCGATGCGTTTGACCGGGTGGCTGGTGGAAATCAGCATCTCTCGCGCGGCGCGCAGGCGGTGGCGCGCCAGCAGTTTGTGGGGCGTGGTGCCTACGGAGCGGCGGAAGGTGTCGTGAAAATGCGCGGCGCTCCAGCCCACGCGGCGCGCCAGGTCGGCCACGGTGCACGGCTCGGCGTAGTGCTTCTCCATGTACAGCAGCGCGTCCTCAATGGCGGCGGGGAAGGCCGGCTTTTGCTCTTGGTGCTGGCTCACGCGAATCCAGAAGAGCAGGCGCGCGAGCACGTAATCCCGCAGGCTGTCGCGGTCAAACGTGTCGTCGCGGAATAACGTCACCACCTCCTGCGTAAAGTGGCGCACCGCCTCCAGGTCCGCCACGTGCGCAAAGCGGGGGATGTCCTCCGGCCCGCGTGGCAGCGGCGTTACCACGGTAACGGCAAGGCAGCGGTACGGGTTGGCGTGGTCGCTGCGGCCGATCGTCGTCTCGCCGGGCTTGCTCCATATCAGGTCGCCCGGCAGCACCTCGCGCCAGGTGCCCTGGTGAAAGACCCAGCCGCGGCCGCCGGTCATCAGCTCCGGCCGCATGTAGTGGGGCGGGATGATGGAGGGAACCGGGTGGATGCCGGCCTGCTGCCGGTACTCGTACAGGCGCTCCACCGTGGCGCTTTGCAGGGCGTGGCGGGCGGAGACCTCCCAGGCGGTGGTGGCGGGCACTGCGGGGGCGGTTGGCGTGTGGTCAATCGAGAGATCCGGGGCGCTGCCGGGATCCGTCCCTCCATGGGCTGTGTCTGATGTTTTCACAACTAATCCTAGGATTTGACAATATTCCGCTGTTTTCTTTCGCCGCTGCTGTGCCCATTATAAGCGGCATCTGAGTTTAAACCAATTTATTCCGTTCGCGGTATCTACAACCACGGGCGGCGCATCCCTCTCCACCTCTACGCGCCGCCGCCGACGGTCTGGCAGCTCAGGTCATGCTTATGCAAACACAACAAGTCAGGTTCGGGTTTATTGGGGCCGGCGCCATATCTCACAGCAGCGCGGGTGACGTTAACCGCCACGCCAACGGCAAGGTTGTGGCGGCGCAGGATCTGCACCCCCAGCGGTTGCAGGAGTTGTGCGCGGCACAGAACATCCCCAGGGCCTACGCGACGGCCGACGAGCTGCTGGACGATCCGAACGTCGACGCCGTGTACATCGCGGTGCCCAACAAATTCCACGTGCCGCTGACCATTCAGGCGCTGCGCGCGGGCAAACACGTCATCCTGGAGAAGCCCTTTGCGCTGAACTACGCCGAGGCGCAGGAAGCCGCCGACGTGGCCGCCACGATGGGCAAGACCCTGACGCTGGGCATGAATCAGCGCTTTGAGCGCGGCACGCAGTCCATCAAGGCGCTGGTGGATCGCGGCGACCTGGGCGAGATTTACCACGTGAAGGCCTACTGGTTCCGCCGCTCGGGCATCCCCAAGCTGGGCACCTGGTTTGGCAACAAGCAGCTGGCCGGCGCCGGCGCGCTGTACGACATCGGCGTACATTTCCTGGATCTGGCCCTGTACCTGCTGGGCGACTTTGAGCCCACCGCCGTAACCGGCGCCACCTACACCAAGTTTGGCCACCTGGGCCTGGGCGCCGGAGGCTGGGGCAAAAGCGACAACGAAGGCATTGCGTTTGATGTGGACGATTTTGCCACCGGCATGCTCCGCTTCTCCAACGGCGTCTCCGTCTCCCTGGACATTAGCTGGGCCTGCCACGCCGAGGAGCATAACCGCGCCGACGTGCAGCTGTACGGCACCAAGGGCGGCGCCCTGGCCAAGGCGTCCCGCTTCTTCCGCCCCAACGAGAAGACGGGCGAGTACCTGATTACCCAGGACCCGCAGGCGCCCATCCGCTTCCCGCACTGCAGCCGCTTCCACAACTTCATCAACCACCTGACGGTGGGCGAAGATCTGTGCGTGCCTATCGAGCAGGCCCTGGCCGTGCAACGCATCCTCGACGGCCTCAACCTCTCCGCCGCCACCGGCAAGGAAGTCCGCTTTGACGAAGCCGGCGTAGCGCTCGCTACTGCGTAACCAGCGCGGGGCGCTGGACCCTGTAGCTGACGGCCCTTCGGGGCCGTCGCTGAGGAGTGGCGGCGCCTTGCCGGCTGGCTTGCGTGGGGACGGGGCGGAGGGGGGACCAAAATCTCGATCCGATGGTGATCCCTCCCTCAGTCTTAGCGGCTTCGTCCCCCTTAGCGTGTCAAACTCCCCATTCCCCGCTGAGGGGGGACGTTTGCCGGAGGGCGCATTGTGAGTGATGATGAAATCCAACAGCATTTGCCCGGCTTGCCCCGCTTGCCCTTTTCGCCCCGTTCCCCTGGCTCGTCCGCTTCCATTTCCCGGCGCGGCTTCCTTCGCGGCCTTGCCGTGCCGTTTCTCATTCCTTCTCCGTCAGTACTTTCAGTCAAACCCGTCAGCAAACCCGTCCCTACACGGGACAACATTCCCTACATGAGCTCCCCCGCATTTGGTGTACAAAGCTGGTGTTTCCGCCACTTTAAGGATAACGAAGTCATCGCGCAGAAAGTGCGCGCCATTGGTCTGGACAAGATCGAAATCTGCGCCGTGCATGCGCCCCTTTCCAAGCCGGAAGAGGTTCAGCCCGTGCGAGATACGTACGACAAAGCCGGCGTCAGCGTCGTCTCCATCGGCGTGCAGACGTTTGAGGGCAATGACAGCGAGCGCGCCTGGTTCGAGTCGGCCAAAATTCTCGGCGCCAAACACATCTCGGCGCACTTCCGCATCAACAACTTTATGCAGGCCGTGCCCAAAGTGCGCGCCTGGTCCCGTGAGTTCGGCATCCGCGTCGGCATCCACTGCCACGGCGGCTACATGTTCGGCGGCTCGCCGGACGTGCTGGACTACCTGGTCGGCATCGGCGGCCCCGAGATCGGCATTTGCATCGACACCGCATGGGCGATGCAGATTGGCCCCCGCCCCGGCAACCCCGTGGAGTGGGCCAAGCGCTACGCAGGAAAGATCTATCACCTTCACTATAAGGACTTTGTGTTCGACAAGAACGGCCAGTGGAACGACGTCATCGTCGGCACCGGCAACCTGGACCTCCCCGCGTTTAACGCCGCGCTGAAGGAAGGCGGCTTTGACGGCACGAGCGTCATCGAGTACGAAGCCGAAGTCGAAAGCCCCGACGCCGCCCTCAAGCGCTGCGTGGAGTCGATGCTGGCCAACGGCTAGCCGGGCTATCGGAAGCGAGGTGCATAGCGAAGGCGCTAAGCACTTCGCAGCCGTGGGATTAGTCAGTAATCTGGAGCGTCCCGGAGGGACGCAGCCCATTCAGAGTCCTTTGGCTGATGCACATGTCAACCGCCATAATCCTAAAATAGATCCTTGCCTCAACACTAGGGTATAGAACGGCTCCGCCGTTCTCGGAGCTTGGAAAATTCGCGACAAGCTACCTGGAAAATACTCTAAATGCTGTACATCGGCGCGGACTGGGCGGCGGATGGGCTGGAGCCGGTCTGCTTCTGGCGGTGCGCGCTGGCTTTGGTCAGCGTCTCCGTCAGGCCGGCGGCGCGGAGGGGTTTGGTGAGGAAATCGTCCATGCCGGCGGCGATGCACGCCTCGCGAGTCTCCGGCTGGGTGGATGCCGTGAGGGCGGAGATGTAGGTGCGGCGCGGGGTGCCGGCTTCCTCCTCCAGGCGGCGGATGGCGGCGGCCAGTTCGGCGCCGCTCATGCCGGGCATCTGTTCGTCTACCAGCAGGGTATCGGGGCTGTCGGTGCGGTAAATCTCCAGGGCCTCGGCGCCGTTGGCGGCAACGAGGGCGTGGTAGCCCAGATTCATCAAAAACAGCCGGGCCAGCTTCCGGTTAATCGCATCATCGTCCACCACGAGAATGCGCTGGGGGTGCTGAGTGGCAAACTCGCGCGTGCCGGGGCGGCCCGCCTTCTCCGCATCGGTGGGCTGGGGCGGATGCAGCATGGGCTCCAGCGGCAGCGTAAAGGTAAACTGCGAGCCCTTGCCGGGTGTGCTGGTGGCCGTCATGCTGCCGCCCATCAGCCGCACCAGGCGGTGCGAGATGGAGAGGCCCAGGCCGCTGCCGCCAAAGCGTCGCGCTATGCTCGCATCCGCCTGGGCAAAGGGCTGGAAAATGCACTCCAGCTGCGCGGGCGTCATCCCCAGGCCGGTGTCGGTGACGCGAAATTCCAGCAGGTCAGCCCCCGTGGGTGGCTGCGCCGGTGCCTGGGCGCCGGCCGGCACAGCCTCCACCGTAGCGGGTGGCGGGACGGTGCCGCGGTGCTGCATGTGGATGGCAACTTCGCCATGTTCCGTAAACTTCAGCGCGTTGGACACCAGATTAAGCAGCACCTGCCGCAGCCGGCCGGCATCGCCCAGAAACATGGCGTGGTGGTTGGGCATGGCGCCGCCTTCCATCTTCCACGTCAGGGAGATATTCTTTTGCCGTGCGCGCGGGGTCATCAGCGTGCACACATCGCGCACCACATGGCCGGGGGAAAATGGGTTATGCTCCAGCGGCATTTGCCCGGCCTCGATGCGGCTGAAGTCCAGCGTGTCGTCGATGATACGCAGAAGGGCCTGGCCGCTGCTGATGACTGTTTGCAACAGCTCGCGCTGGTGCGGCTGCAGGGTGGTGGCGCCCAGCAGCTCCGCAAAGCCCAGCACGGCGTTCATGGGCGTGCGGATCTCGTGGCTCATCACGGCCAGGAACTCCGCCTTGGCGCGCTCGGCGGCTTCGGCGGCCCGCTTGCTTTCGCGCAGCGCTTCCGCCGCCTCGTGCTCCTCGGTTATATCCCAGTTGCAGCCCACGGCGTGGATCCCCAGGACGGGCCGGGGCGCAGGGTCGCCGGAGTCCAGCTTCTGGAGAAAATCGCGCGTTTGCCACAGCGCCTCCTCCCCGTTGCCGCAGGGGTTGGGCACCACGCGGCCCAGGGACCGCACCCAGCGCCATTTGCCGCTGGGGTGGCTGATGCGGAAATCGCCGCGAAAAGTCTGGCCCTTTTGCAGGGCATGTATCCACGCCTCGCGCTGCAGGCGGGCGTCCTCCGGATGCAGCATGGAGAGCCATTGCGCGGAGCTTCCGCCAAATTCGCCGGGGCGCAGGCCGTAGAGCTTGTGCATCTGCTCGTCCCAGATAAACGTGCCGGTTTCGGGTTCCATCTCCCATATGCCCACGTTGGCGGTCTCCACCGCCACTTCAATGCGCTCCTTGGCGCGGGCAAGGTCCTGGTTAAGCTGATGGACTTTGCGGGAGGCGATGCGCAGTTCCATCTGGTCCATCACCACATCGCCCATATTGCGCAGAATCTCCAGTTGCTTCTGGGTAATTTCGCGCGGTCGCAGATCCACCGCGCACAGGCTGCCGATGCGGAAGCCATCGTGCGTTACCAGCGGCACGCCGGCGTAGAAGCGCAGGCCCATGTCGCCCGCCACCAGGGGGTTGGCCACGGTGTACGGGTTAAGCCGGGCGTCGGGCAGCACCAGCGGGGCGTCATTAAGAATGACGGAGGCGCACAGGCCAGGGTCACGGCCAATCTGCTGCACGTCGATGCCGTGATGCGACTTGAACCAGATGCGGTCGGTATCGACCAGGCTGACAATGGCGATCGGCACATCCAGCACGGAGGCCACCACCTGCGTAATAGCGTCAAACGCGTCGTCGGGCGGTGTGTCGAGGATCTCGTACCGCCTCAGGGCCATAATGCGCGCGCCCTCGTTAGAGGGATGGATCGACTGCGGCAGCTTGGGCGTGGATGCGGACATAATCTCTCAAGGGCGCCTTGCCCGCATCGCAAGCGACGCGGGGCCGGGCCCGCTGGTGGGGGGAGGAAACAAAATCGTGCCTGCGGGGTGGAACGGCGGAGGCGGCAGAAGGAAAGGTGAGGGGCGTGTGCGGGAAAAACCCCGGGTGTGAAGGGGTGCGTCATCCGCGCCATTCCGCCTTTATTATCGCCCGGAATGCTGCGAATTGCAACACGGCGGGATGGTAACTTGATACCAGATTTTGCGTGGATCAATCCCATTACTACAGCAATGCTGAGCATTTACGCGGGTTACGCACCTGCTTCAGTTGATCGGCACACAACGGGGGGGACTTTACTTAAAAATGAGGTACAGAACGCCTCCGCCCCGTCGCAGCCTTCGCGCCGGCCCCTCCGTCGCCCTACTCCACGCCCTTCCACACCGCGCAGCCGGGCAAAAACAGGGGCGCTTTGCCAGCGGGCGGCGTCGGCGTCTCATAAGGGGCCAGTTGCAGGATGGGCAGGCGCGGGTATCCGGCGCGGGTATCGTAGGTTTCACCTCGCTTTTCTGTCAGCACAAAGCTGGAGAAGAGATTGCCCGGGCGCTCGCCGATCAGCACATCCAGGTCCACCGTGGCGCCGCCTTTCAGCGCCACCCAGTCGCCCGGCACAATGCGGGCGCCGCCGCCAAAGGGCTTAGCCGGCGGGGACTCGGCGGGCGGGCGCCAGGGGATGTTGGGGAAGGCCAGGCCGGCCCAGTTGCTTACCAGCACAATCTTCTCGTTCACCGCCACGCACAGGATGTCGTCGCCCAGGCCCCAGAAGCGGAACTCGCCATCCGCGGGAGGCACTGAACCCTGGGCTAGAGCGGTTTCAATACGAGTATAGACATGACACAATCGGAAGCGCCATGGGCGCGAAAGCATGAAGCCCAGGCGTAAGCCCTGGGTGAGGTTGAACATCCGTAGCGTTCTGAAGGAACGCAACATGGCCAGGCATAGGCTGTTGCGTCCCTGCAGGACGCGAATCCTATTAGACTCTTCCCAGGGCGTACCCTGGGCTTTAGGCTTTCGCGCCTGTGCCGCTTCAGAGGCAGCCGCGTCTACATGTGTATTGAAACCGATCTACAGCCCGAAAATCATCGCTATCACCTTCTCCACGTCGTCGATGGAGGCGGGTTTGCTCAGATAACGCAGGCCGCGCTCGTTGACGGCGCCCTGGCGGGCTTCCTCGCGGGTGACCATGGCGGTGAGGAAGACTACCGGGATGGAGGCCATGCGCGGAAGGTTGCGCAGGCGGGTGTAGACTTCGCCGCCGTCGCTGCCGGGCATGATGATGTCGAGAAAGATGACATCCGGCGCAAAGCGGTCAATCGCGTCGATGGCCCGCACGCCGCGGTTTTCCTTCTCCACCACGTGGCCGCGGGACTCCAGCGCAAGCTTGAAGGTAAACGTCAGGCTCTCGTCGTCGTCAATAATCAGGATGCGCTTGGGCTGCATGTAGCTGCCGCCCTGCAGGGCAATCGCGGGCAAATCCGCCGCGGATGGCAGGAGCTCCCCCGCGTCGTCATCGTCAAACATCGGCATCGCCTCCACCCCGGCAGGCGGGGGCAAGGGCGCCTTGGCAGGAAGCGCGGGGGCCGGCCCCAGACGACGCACGGGAAGCGGCGCCCGGCCCGCCGGCGGAAGGGAGTTTGCGGGGCCCGGCGTTGCCGTGGAAGCAGAGGCACCGGTCGAGCCAGCAGCTCCAGCAGCGCCCACCGTCCCTGCCACGCCAGCCGCGCCTGTCTCGGCAACGGACACCGGCGATACCGGCGATGCAGCGCCCGGTGGCCGCGCACGGGCGCTGGCGCTGGGTCGATGCACCGGCAACCGCGGAATCGCCCCGGTACCCCGCGCCACAAAGCCAGGCGACGTTGGCGGAAGCGATGGCAATGGCTCGCCGCTTACTTCGCGTGGCGTATCGTTCTCGGTGCTCATGCTTTAAAGTGGGGGATTGGCGCTCCCCGGATGACGTTAGCACACGCCGCCCGCAAGGCCAACGGGAAACGAGGGGCGCCCGTCAACCCAGGTGCTGAGCCACGGCATCGGCCGCGCGCTGGCCGTGCCAGCTGGCTTCCTCAAAAATGGAGATTCCGCTGTAATCCGCATGGGCAAACACAAGGCCGGGGGCGGGGCTGCGCATTGCCTGGTGGCGGGCGGGGCCCCAGATAAAGCCGGGGATGGGGCGGATCATCGCGTGGCCCCACAGCCATACGTCCATGTGCTGGATGTTGCGGCCAATCTCCGGGTGGGGGCGGCTCAGCTCGGCCAGAATCTCGTCGCGCCACTGCTGCCACGTGCGGGCCAGGGCGCGTGTGCGCTCCTGGGCGGGGGGGCCGGCGGTAAGCGGGTGGTAGTACGTAAGGACGGTGCGGGGCACGTGGCGATCCAGCCGCTGGTGGGTGGCCATGACATAGCCGAGTGATTCGCCAGCGTAGATGACGTTGTCCCACGCCAGCCGGCTGCCGCCGCCCTCGGGCGCGCCCTTCATCGTAATGTTGGCCACCATCCACGGCGCGTAGGTAAACGGGGCGGACGGCGGGCCCTGCGCGGGGGCCGGGGCATCGCCGGCGGGCGTGGGAGATTGCAGTGCGGCCACAATGCGCCGCGCCACAAAGTGGGGCGTGGCCACAATCACGGCGTCCGCGTGCAGCACGCGGCGGGTCTTTTCCTTAACGTCCAGGTACTCCACGCGCCAAGGGCCGGGGGCGCCGGCTGCTGTGTCGCGCTCCACGTTGCCCACCAGGGCGCCGGTGCGGAAGATGGAGGCGGCTGGAGGCGGGGGAAGTTCCTCGCCGCGCACCTGCTCAGCCGTGGCTCCTTCGGCAAGCGCGCGCAGCCGTGCGGCAAGCCAGCCGTTGCCTTCCGGCCAGGTCAGTACCAGGTGGGGATCGCCGTTGGCGATGCGCGCGGAGCGGCCCGCATAGTAGTGGATGCCGGCCCAGGCGGAGGTTTCTTCCACCGTGGTGCCGTAGTCATCGCGGCAGCCGTAGTTAACGTACCAGCGCAGGGCGGTGCACGTCCAGCCGCGGCGCCGCATGTACTCGGCCATGGTAAGCTGGTCGAGATCGCGCCACGCGGCATCCGCGCTGCTCAGGTCCACGGGGATGGCGAAGGCGCGGCGGCCGTCGGTGCCCACGGCCAGGCGCATCTCCTCCATGGCGTTGTGAAACTCCACAAACTGCGCCTCCTCCTCGGCCGCGGTGCCGATCGCCTCGCCATCCGGGCCGATGCTGACGCAACCCAGGCGCGGCTCCAGCCCCTCGCGCCAGCGGCCGTGCAGAAACAGGCGCTCCATGGGGGCGAAGCACAGGTAGTGCTCGTTATAGATAGGCGCTCCGGTATCGTCGCGGCCTTCGATGATGCCCAGCTCCTCCAGCAGCGGTACCAGGTGGGTCGTTTCGTCGTTAAGCAGGGGCAGATAGTGGGCGCCCCACGGGTAGGCGGAGACATCGTTGCGGCCCCAGGAGCTGTTGCCGCCGATCGCCTCCTCCAGCTCCAGAACGCGTACCGCGTCCGGCCCGGCAATGCCCTTGCGTCGAAGCTCCCACGCGGCGGTAAGCGCGGTCATGCCGCCGCCGACAATCGCCACACGCACCCGCTCCGGCGAGGGGGGCGAGCCCGGGCCGGCCGTTGCGAGCGGAAAGCTATCCAGCCCAGTGCGCAGCAAATGCCCCACCGAGGCGGCCGCGCCGAGGATGCTGCCGCCAAACGCCGCCGGCGCCTGGCCAAGCGAAACCGCGCCCTGGTACAGGCCGATGCCCGCCGCCGCGGCCACGGCGCCCGCTCCCGCAATCAGAAAGTCGCGCCGCGTAAGCGTGGGGGGCGGCTCGCCGTGAGGCGAGGGCGGCGGGTGTGTCGGGCGCGGCTGATCCATCGTGGTTACTTGGCCGCGGGCGGATAGGGCGGATTTCCCGGCGCCACCTCCCGCGTGTGCAGACGGTACTCGCGCAGGGCAAAGCCGTGGCGTGTGTAGTACTCGGCAAGATGCGGGGAATCGACGGCGACCTCGATGAGCAGGCGGCGCAGGCCCAGGCCGGGGGCCATTGCCTTGTATTCATCCAGCGCGCCGCGGCCCAGGCCGTGCTTGCGGAAGGCCGGGGAGACGTAGAGTTCATCCAGCAGGCCGTACTTGCCGCGGAACTCGAAACTGAAGCCGAACGTGACGACAAAATAGCCGGCTGGCACAAGCGCAGGCTTCTGCGCGGGCATCGGCGCTACGGCCTCCCTCTCGCCGGCTTCCGCAGGCGGCAGCCAGGCCACCCACACGCCGCCGGCTTCGGGGTGTTGCGCCATCCAGTCCACCTGCTCGGCGCGCTCCCGGGCTATCCACGGAATATGCAGCTGCTCGCAAAAATCCTGCATCATGGGCAGGACAGAGGCGCTTTCCGCAGCCGTGGCGCGTTTCCAGGGAGAGGTGGTGGACATGGCGGCGACCCTGGGGCCTTACATCTGCTGCGCGCCCAGGTTGACGAAGACGATGTTGATGCCGGCCTTCTCCAGCTTCCCCTTGGCCAGAGGGGAGAACTGTCCGGTGGTGTAGAGGACGACCTGCTGGCCCTTTTTTCGCAGTTGCGGCAGGGTTTGCAGGCGGGCGGCCAGGCGCTCGGTGTAAATGCCGTAGTCAATCGGCACGGGGAATACCAGGCGCCCGCGGGCGTCCACAAAGGAGACAAGGCGATCCCCGGGGTTAATGCGCGCGATGGGCGCCACGGAGGTGCTGTACTTGCTCATCAGCTCCGCCACATGGGTAAAGAAGCGCGCGTCCGCCTCGTTCCACGCGCCGGCGGCGGTGGCGATAAACGCACCGGGGTTGGTCTTGCCGCCTACGTCCTCCAGGCACTGTGTGATGATGGTGTTGTGCAGCGGCGAGTACCAGGGGTGCATCAGCAGCTTGTCGGCCGTGCTCCTGGGCACGCCCAGCGCCAGCAGCTTTTTGCGGTTGCGAATGCGCAGGTCCGACGCGCTGTGGTCAATCACCTCGTTTTGCAGGCGCTGGTTCCAGTTAATGGCCGTGCCGACACCGAACGGGATGAAGCTGACCAGGGTGTTCGTCACCAGATTGGCCGACGCCTCGGACCACGCCACCTTGTTCAGCGCGTCCTGAAATGTTTTGTTGCTGCTGTACGGGTTGACGCCCAGCTTGAAGGCGATGCGGCGCTTGGCCGTGGCGGCGCCCAGCAGGTTTGTATAGGCCTTATCCTCGTACTTGCTCCTTTTGCCCTTAAGGCTCTCGCCAATGCCGCCGATAAAGCGGCTGGCGCCTTTGGGGATGCTCTCGAAAAAGTCCTCGGGATCCGTAAAGACTTTGCCCGCCGCCTTGGCTTTGTCGCCCAGGTTTTCGCCCGATTCCTTGACGAAGCGGTCGTCCTGGGCCATCTCCTTGAGTTTGGCGATGGCGTAGATTTCCGCAACGCGCTCTTGCACGGCGTCGACGGTAAACACCTCGTAAAAGCCGAAATCGGAGTCGATCTGGAACGTGACATTAAGGCCGTCGCACATGGCCCACTCGCGCACCTTGTGGCGCGGGCCGTTCATCATTTTGGGGGGCAGGAACCAGGCGGCGGCCACGCTGTTGGGCGTCTCAAAGCCGTCCTCGTTAAGGTTGAAGAAGGGGGCCTGCGCCGGGCCGCCGCCATCCTGCGCGTGGCTGGTGGCGGGCATCCACCCAGGGGTCACCGCAAGGGCAAGGGCGGAGAACGACAAAGCGGCGGCGGCCGCGCGGAAAGAACGCTGGGCAGTCAGGAACATAGACGTGGAAGCCATGGGGTAAGATGCTGGAGACGCGATCGCGCGGCGGGGAAAGCCCGCGTGCGTGGCAATGAGGAGGATCGAGCCGGAACGTAGCAAACCGCGGCGTGCCGTGCAATGCGCAATACCGGGGCGGGGCTGGTGGACGGCCGCGGGGTGGCGCGGGCCGGTGCCGAAGTGCAACCAATCGCTAATGCCAGAGGGAAACGCAGCGCGGCGCCGCAAAAAAAATCGCAACCAAACGCGCATTCCGGTTTCCCTTTTGCCGCAATAGACGTATACTCTCCCGACCATGCACCTTTTAACGCACCCCGAGATTGTTGACGCGATCAACGCGCAGATCGGTCGCGAATTTTCCGCCTCGCACAACTATGTGGCCATTGGCGCTTACTTTGGCTCGGAGAATCTCCCCGAGCTGTCCGCCCACTTTTACGCGCAGGCCGAGGAGGAGAAAGACCATGCGATGAAGTTTGTCCACTACATCATCGACGTCGGCGGCCGTGTCACGATCCCCGCCATCGCTTCGTACAGTGATAACTTTGCCAGTGCGGAAGCCGCCGTGCAAGTCTCTCTGGATGCGGAACTTATGGTAACCGCGGAGATCAACAAGATCGTCGACATGAGCATCCGCCACAACGACCACACCACCCACAACTTCCTGCGCTGGTTTGTGAGCGAGCAGCTGGAGGAAGTGAGCAGCATGGAGGAGCTGCTGCGCATGGTGCAACGCGCCAGCGAAGCCGCCGGAGAAAGCGGCCTGCTCCGCGTCGAAGAATACCTGGCCCGCAAAAATGGCGGCAAAGGCAAGAAGAAGAAGGGCAGCCACAGCTGGGACAGCGGGGACTGATCCCGATACGCGGGACCGGTAGTCCCCTTTGCTTCTCGCTCCTGGCTATCGCGTATCGCAAGAGCGAAAGAGCTACAGCGGTATCAGTACGCGATTAGACACGGCTGCCTCTGAAGCGCCATAGGCGCGAAAGCCTAAAGCCCAGGGCGTAAGCCCTGGGTGAGGTTGAACACCCGAAGCGTTCTGAAGGCACGCAACATCGCAAGGCATGGTCTGTTGCGTCCCTGCAGGACGCCAATCCTTTTAGACTCTTCCCAGGGCTTACGCCTTGGGCTAGAGGATTTCGCGCCTATAGCGCTTCTGATTGTGTCATGTTTATACTCGCATTGAAACCGCACTAGAGAGCGAGAGGCACCTGCAAAACCGGGCGGCCTGTTCGTCTTGCCCGGGAGGGTCGCTGCGATTTTCGTAAGAAAAGGTCGGCGCCCGGCGTAGATATTCCGCACGCACCGGCCGCACGCACAGGCGTGCGTGCGGCGTTGCGGCCGGGTGACGCCCTGGAAATGAACAAATCGCCAATCCGGCGCTTTTCATCCGGGCGATCCTGTGCTGTGATGTGTGAGGAGCCGGGGCGAATCGGCAACGCCTTGGGCTGGAACGCAGTGCAGCGTGTTACAAAATACTCTCGCGCATGCAAGCATGCCGGAGTGACTACCGATCCATGTATCCCCCATTCATCCCCACGCTCGCCCGATTCGGGGCGCTGTTCGCAGTCTGTACCGCCGCGCTACTTCGGCCCTCCCCGGCGTTTGCACGTGCCCGCCGCGTTTTTGCCTGTGTTCTCGGCCTGCTCGCCTTCGTTGGCGCGACGGCCCAGGCGGGTACTGTACTGCCGCTCAACACGCGGACGGATTCCGGCACGACGCTGAAAGTGGAGCAGCTGTTTACGGACCTGCCGCCGATGGGCTTTGCGCCGCTGCGCGTTACTGTCAAGAACAACACGGGCTACACGCAGTCCTGGCAGCTCACCTCCAGCCATTCGTACCAGTATTACGGGGATGGCCGCGGCATTCGCGGCGCGTTTAACATGACGGTGGAGTCCGGCCGCGAGGGCGAGTTTCTGCTGCTGGCGCCGCTGATGCCTCGCGCGGACAGTAATGCGTTGTATGCGCACAACACGCTTTCCCTCACCCTTACCGGCTATGGCGTGGATAACGGCACCGCCAGCTGGGTTAACGGCGGGCGGCCAGGCTGGAACGCGAAGATGGGCGGCTCCACCCCCACCCGCCGCGCGGAGCTCCCTTACATTCTCATCAGCCACAAGCTGCTGCCCAGCGGCTGGAGTGATCTGGGCCAGGCCATGCCCAACGTGGACGGCGGCGAGGTCTCGGTGCCCGCCGACTGGCCGACGGATCCCCGCGCCT
This sequence comes from Verrucomicrobia bacterium LW23, assembly GCA_003054695.1. GTDB lineage: Bacteria > Verrucomicrobiota > Verrucomicrobiia > Methylacidiphilales > UBA1321 > LW23. Next base: position 68,842 of record QAZA01000030.1, on the reverse strand, counting down.
ACATGGGGGTAAGCGCCGTGTTCATCCCGCGCGATGAGTGGCTGAAAATCCGCCCGGAACAGCGGATGGCCCTGCAGCAATGGGTGATGCAGGGCGGGCGCCTGCGCATTTGCTGGCCGCAGGCCTCGGAGGCGGCGCTGGCCCCTCTCCTCAATAACCGCACAGCGCCAGGCAGCTGGGGCGCGGGCAGTATCGCCGCTATGGCCACGCGAATGAAGGAGGCCGAGGCCGGCAAGGATCCCGAGGAATCGCTGGCCCCCAAGGATGTCGAGCGCGTTATCTCCGCAAGGCTCGACCCCCGCTACCTGGGCCAGGAACGCATCAATTTCTTCGATAGCGGCCACAACAACGACGACACGGGCGGCCGCGCCATCCAGGCCGAGGTGGCCAAATACATCAAGTTTGGCCCCAGCGAAGGCATGGAGCCGCCGGACGTGCCGCGCGGGCTGATTATGCTTTTTGTGCTGGGCTTCTCCGTGCTGGTCGGGCCCATTAACCTGTTTTACTTTGCACCCGTAAGCAAACGCTACCGCCTGTTCTGGACAACGCCGCTCATCTCCGTGGGCGCCAGCGTGTTTTTGATGATGCTGATTGTGCTGAGCGAAGGCTTTGGCGGCGCCGGCAACCGCGTGGCCGTTACCCTGCTGATGGGCGAGGACCGCAAAAGCCTGACGGTGCAGGAGCAGGCCAGCCGCACGGCCGTTCTCTTCTCCCCCAACTTTAACCTGGCCACGCCCGGCGCTGTGCAACCGGTCAAGTTGTCGCGATCGGACGACAGCGACGCGGACCCCTACGGCGGCCGCCGCTCGCGTAACTCCGACAACACCGGCGGTGGCACCTACTTCGTCAACGGCAACGCGTTCTCGGGCTCCTGGTTCTCCGGCCGCAACATGCAGGCGCAGTGGCTGCAGGTTATGGACGACACCCGCGAGCAGGTGACGCTGATGAACCCGCCCGAGAATGCCGCGGGCGAGGCTCCCGTGCTTCTCAGCTCCGCCAAAGCTACCCTGGATAAAGTGTTTTTCCGCGATCGCGCCGGCAAGGTGTGGGAGTGCGACGGCCTCTCCTCCGGCAGCCGCAAAACGTGCAAGCCCTCCACGGAGAAGGCGCTGAGCAACTTCCTTGGCGAGGCCCGCGACAAGTTCGGCCGCCGCCTGCGCAATCTGGTCGATACCGTGGACGGCAACCGCGGCTGGCTTTTTGCCTCCGTGGCGCCCGGCCACCAGCAGATGGTCGACACGCTCACCTCCATCCGCTGGACGAGTGACTCGCAGTACATTATGGGCCAGGTGACCGGCGCCGCGCCGGCCCCGGGCGAGGTGTCCGTACAGGATGCCGACCGACAGATCCGTCAACGCTCCGGCTCCGACGCCGGAGCCCAGGAGGGCAACCAATGAGCGAAGCGATTGTGGAGGTGCGCGACCTCTGGAAATATTTCGGCGCCATCCAGGCCGTGCGGGGCATCAGCTTTGACCTCACCCGCGGCCATGTCATCGGCTTTATCGGCGCCAACGGCTCCGGCAAAACCACCACCATGCGCATGATGGCCGGCCTGGACCTGCCCAGCAGCGGCACCATCCGCGTGGCCGGCTACGACGTCGTCCACTACCCGCACAAGGTGCAGGAGATCCTGGGCTGGATGCCCGACGCCTTTGGCGTGTACGACAACGTGACCGTGGAGGAGTACCTGGACTTCTACGCCCGCGCCTACTGGCTGTACGGAGCCCAGCGCCGCGCCCGCGTGGAGGAGGTGATGGAGTTTGCCGACCTCAAACCCATCGCCGACCGCCTGATGAACGCCCTCTCCAAAGGCATGGCCCAGCGCCTGTGCCTGGGCCGCACGCTGCTTAACGATCCGGAGTTCCTCATTCTGGACGAGCCGGCCGCCGGCCTGGATCCCAAAGCGCGCCTGGAGTTCAAGAACGTGGTGCGCCTGCTCTCCGAGCGCGGCAAGACGATCTTCATCTCCTCGCACATCCTCTCCGAGCTGGAGGAAATGTGCGACAGCCTCCTCTTTATCGACCGCGGCACCATCGTGCACCAGGGCGCCAGCGAGGACCTGAAGCAAACCACGGCGGAAAACTGCGTCATCAGCGTGCTGGTGCATGGCGACCCTGTGGTACTGGAAAACTGGGCGCGCGCCAACCCGGGCGTCGAGTTCCGCGAACCTCTCAAGCGCGGCGCCCGCCTGCGGTTTGAGCAGAACGACCCGGCCGAACTGAGCCGCCAACTGCGCAAAATGCTGAACGACGGCGTGGAAGTCGTCGATTTTCACCGCGAAGAGCAACGCCTGGAAGACGCGTTCGTCCAGATCCTGAAACGCGAGCGCGGCGCCTGACCCCCCGCCCGTTCCCGAAGCGGAAGCCCGCACCCCTCCCTTCCTTCCCCCCCACTCTCTCGCCACGCCTTTCTCCCACCACATGTCCACCGACCCCCAAGCACCCGCCCCGCTCGGCACCGGCGCCGCGGCCGCCCCGCCGCCCCGCTCCACCCTGGAGACGATGCGCGAGGAATGGACCGCCCGCATCAAGGAGCGTGAATCGAGCGACTGGCTCAGCCCCATGCTGGTCAAGGAGCTGCGCCAGGGCATGCGCGGCAAGCTGTTTGCCTCGGCCTTTCAGCTGGTGCAGGCGGCCATGCTGTTTACCGTGTTTATCAGCATGACGGCCGGCTCCCAGGCCGACCCGTTCTTCTGGGTGATTCTGGCCGTGCCGCTGGTGCTCATCATCCCGCTCAACGGCTTTGGCTCCGTATACGCGGAGCTGCGCACGGGTACGATAGAGCTCGTCTTCCTCACCCGGCTAAGCGCGCTGCGCATTGTGGCCGGCAAATGGGTGGCGCTGATGGCCCAGGCGTCCATCTTTGCGTGCTCCGTGCTGCCCTATGCGGTGTTGCGCTACTTCCTTTCCTCCGGCACGGACATCATCGCGGAGCTGCTCTTTCTGATGTATCTGGTGCTGGGCTGCGGCCTGTTTACCGCCATTGGCGTAGCGCTCTCGCCCATCGAGAGCCGGTGGCTGCGCCCCATCCTGCTCATCGGCGCCATCATCGGGCTATGCATGATGCTGATCTCCTTCACCAGCATGCTGGCCTACTCCGCATGGGGCACCGGCGGCGGAGGCAGCAGCTACGACAACCTGGGGACATCGCTTCTGTACATCGCCATCTACTACCCCGCCTCGCTGCTACTGGCGCTGGAGCTTAGCGCCACACAAATTGCGCCCATTGCGGAGAACCACGCCACCCGCAAGCGCCTGCTGGGCTGGACCGTCCTGGGCGTCGGCACCCTGGCCGCGCTCTTTACCACCCACGTGCCCCCCGCAGCCTCGCTGATGCCCGCGTTTATCCTCCTCGGCATCATCTTTCTGGACGCGCTGTGCGAGGAGCAAACGTGCGTGCCCAGCGTCTACGTCCCCTTTGTGCGCTACGGCATCCTTGGGCGCCTCGCCTCCTGGTTTCTTGCTCCGGGCTGGGTGTCCGGCCTTGTGTACACAACCGTAACGTATGTCGCCGCCATCGCGCTGTGTATCGGGGCAGTGGTAGCGCATGTTGCCCTGGGGGGCGACTGGGTAAAGGCCAGCGCGCTGGAGGAGCTGCAAAGCATCGATTCCATCACGTCTATATCCCTCCTCCTCACAGCGCTTTACGGCAGCCTTATCTTTCCCCTGGCTTTGCTGAAGATAGCGATGCCCAGGCTGCGCATGGTGTTTGCGGGGTTTATTATCATCTACCTCATCAGCCCGTTCTTCTCGCTGGTGCTTGCGGCTTTTCAGATGCTGAGTGACATCCAGGTAGTGGGCGCCGTGCTTATCTGCTTCTGCCCGCCCACCATGCTGAGCGTGGGGCTCTTTGAGTCCAACATTCCGGTCGACCTCCGCCCTGTCTGCATCGTCTTCTCACTGGTGGCCAACGGCATGTTCCTGGCTGCGCTTGCCTTCCGCGGCTACCAGGCCGCCCGCGATATCCGCCGCGCTGAGGAAATTGCCGGCCAAATCATCGCCGGCGAAGGCAAACCGCTCGAGCCCCTGGCCCCAGTTGCCGGTCGCCCCGTCTACAAGCCGGAGAGCAACCCGCATCCGCACCCGGGCATCAACGCCCCCGCGGCAGATGCCGCACCCGCCTCGCGCACGCCGCCACCGCACCCGTCGTACAATCCGGCGCCTGCCGGTGCGGACTCCGGGGCCTCGGCGCCCTCGTCCTCCACACCGCCCGCCTGATGCCTGGCATCCCGCAGGGTGACGGCGAGTTTGTCTTGCCCCGGTTTGCCGAGGCGGATTATGTGCTCGACGTCCTTAATCGCCCCTTCAAAATCGCCCAGGCAGGACTTTAAGCGAGCCAGCCCAGCCGACACCCCCACGGCGTCCTGCGCCTACTTGATCACCCCGCGCTGTTTGAGAAAAGCGCCCAGCTCCTCCGCGCCAAAGTCGGCCAGCACTTCGCCGTCCCAATCCATGACGGGGGCTTTTGTCTGGCCGGAGAGAGCGACCATTTCGTCGTAAGCGGCGCGGTTGGAGCGCACTTCCAGCACGTCGTAGGCGATGCCGTGGTCCTGCAGAAAGTCTTCCGCCTCCATGCACCAGGGGCAGCCTTGTTTGATGTAGAGCTTGGGTTTCACAGTCGTGGTAGACATGGCGGTACATTAATGCTCCTTGCATTTCCCCGCAACATTTCGCTCCACTTTTGCGTGGCGGGCGCTATGATGGCGGGCTTGCCGCTGCCAGCGGCTCTTGCCGATCTCCTTCCTCCCTCCTCCTCCCCCCAGCCAGATATGATCTACCCGATTCTCCGCTACGGACACCCGGTGCTGCGTCGCAAAGGCGCGCCCATTCTCGCCATCACTCCGGAGATTCACCAGTTGGCCAAGGACATGCTGGAGACGATGCGCAATGCGCACGGCGTCGGCCTGGCCGCGCAGCAAATCGGCCAGGCGCTGCAAATCTGCGTCATCGACGTCACGGGCATCAAGGACCGCGAAAGCAAAATGTGGATCGGCGGCAAGGTTGTTGTGCCAGAGGAGTACATGCCGATGGTGCTGATCAACCCGGAAATCTCCGGCACCAAAAGCAAGGACATCGGCCCCGAAGGCTGCCTGAGCTTCCCCGGCCTGGCCGCCGACATCAGCCGCAGCCAGCGCGTGCGCGTAAAGGCTAAAATGCTGGATGGCAAGGACTTCGAGTTCGAAGCCGCCGGTCTCCTCGGCCGCGCCGTTCAGCACGAGCATGATCACCTCCACGGCAAACTCTTCATCGACCACATGCCCCAGGCCGAACGCCGCGAACGCCGCCAGGAAATCGAAGACCTGAAGACCGAGTACCCGGAGTAACGCCGGGCGTAGGGGAAGGGGAGTATTTGGCGGGAGAAGACAGGTTTTCCGGGTAAGGAATCGCTAAGCACGGCGCTGGTTTGCTCCCACAGGCTCCCCCCTTTCTCCCCACTTAGCGGAGTTGTCCCCCTTCGTGCGAAATAATCCCCTCCGTCTCCGAATGGAATGGCAGCAGAAGGGAGTTTCGCACGAAGGGGGACAAAGCCGCTAAGTGGGGAGAAAGGGGGGGATTTTCGCAAGACCTGACCTGCTTCATCCTTTATCCGCTCTCCCCATTCCGCAATAGTCGTGGCTAAATCATCCCCCGCCTCCCTCCCTTCCCTTTCCTCGCGTCTCCTCCTGCCTTATACTACCCTCTATGTTTACCGGATTGGTTGAAGGCACAGGCACCGTCATCTCTCGCACCCCCAACGGCGTCCCCGGCGGCGGCACGCGGCTGGTTATCGACGCCGGGGCGATTGCTCAGGGCGTGGCCATTGGCGACAGCATCTCCACCAACGGCTGCTGCCTCACCGTCGTCAAAATATCCGGCCACGGCCAGCACCACACCCTCCTCAGCTTCGATCTGCTGGCCGAAACGGAGGCCGTCACCAACCTCAAGGCCCTGCGCGAGGGCAGCGCCGTCAACCTCGAGCGCTCCCTGCGCGCCGATGCCCGCCTCGGCGGCCACTTCGTCACCGGGCACGTGGACTGCACCGGCTCCGTCGTCCGCTTTGCCCGCGTGGGCCAGGACGTTGAGCTGCGCGTTGCCGTCCCCCCCGTGGGCGGCCTACCCGGCACCCGCTACCTGGTGCCCAAAGGCTGCATTGCGGTGGACGGCATCAGCCTCACCGTCGCGGAGGTCGCCGCCGACTCCTTTACGGTGTGGATCATCCCCCACACCCGCGAGGTTACCGCCCTGCGCGAGCGCTCCACAGGCGACGAAGTGAATCTGGAGTTTGACCTTATTGCCAAGTACACGGAAAAAATCCTCGCCGGGCGCGCCACATCAATGTAACCTTCCGGGTTACCATGTTTGAACTCAACGAGGCCCTCCTCGTCCTCCAGCATCGCGATACCCGGGTAACCGAGCTGGAGCGCGAACTTGTCCGCATCCCCGCGCAGGATGCCGCCCTGCAAAAATCCCTGGCGGACCGCTCCGCCGCCCTGGCCAAACTGCGCCAGGACACCATGGCCGCCGAGGCCGAGCGCAAAAAGCTGGACTTGGAAGCCGCCAGCCGCCGCGGCCTCATCGCCCGCTACAAACAGCAGCAACTGCAAACCCGCAAGAACGAGGAGTTTGCCGCGCTCACCCAGTCTATCTCTCACGCCGAGAAGGAGATAAGCGAGATTGAGGATCAGGAGCTGGAGCTGATGGAAAAAATCGAAACCGGGCAGGCCGCCCTGGCCGCCGAAAAAGGCCGGCTCGCCGAATTCGAAGCCAAAATCGCCAAACAACGCGCCGATCTCGTCACCCGCAAAGCCTACGTAGAGAAGGAGTTAGCCGAAGCCCGCGCCCAACGCACAGCCGCCGAGCAACCCATCCCGGAGGAAGTGCTGACCAAATACCGCCGCATCCTCACCAGCAAAAAGGACACCGCCATCGTCCCCGCCCCCCACGGCGTTTGCAGCGGCTGCCACATGAAGCTGACGATGAACACGTCGCTACGCATCAAAACCCGCGACAGCCTCCAAAACTGCGAAAACTGCGGCCGCTTTGTGTACTGGGACGACTGAGCGGCAAGCAGCCCCGTGCCGGCACTGCCGGCTCAGTAGCCGCGATTAAACACCAGGCGAAGCTCGGGCGCCCGCGACAGCGAGACCGGGGTGATCATCTCACGATCCACGGGCACGGGGCCGTTCTCCACTCGGGCGATAAAGTCCTCGTGCGGCTTCCAGTTCAGATCGCCAAGCCGTTCGAGTCGACCCAGCCCTTCCCCTGTGACTTCACGAAAGCCCTTGTACACAAGCTCCGAGCAATAGATGGCCTCGTCATCCATGCGATAGCGCAAATCGTACGGCTTGCCCAGATGCCTCTGCAGCGCGGAAACAAACTGCGGAATGCGTGGACTCCAGAGAGGATCCAGGCGCATGACCAGCAAGTGGCGCTCTCGGCCGCGCCATATCCACATCCAAAGCGGCACCTTAATAACACCGGGCCCCATCGCCTCGATAACCATCCAGCGCCCTCCCTCGCGCAACACTACGCCGCAATGCGATATGCGCGATTGCGTAACACCCTCTATAGCAACGGTTAATGGGTTGAGCGGCATGGAGTGGAAGACGATGTCGCCTTCACTCGGCTCGTAACCGCCAAAATAATTCTCCCGCAGCCATGGAACAGCCACAAGGGCCGCTACGGCGACAATAATGCAGATGGTGAGCCCCAGGATGCGCCGGGGGGAAATGGCGCTGGACGTAGAGGCGTTGGAATTAACTGCAGCTGAATAGGTTAGGAAGTTCATAGTGCGCGTTAACAGAGCAACCGCTCGTGCTCCCTTATCTCTCAACGCTGCATCGACGCTATTATTAGCATTTTCCCGACCAATTTTCACCCCCTGCGAACTACTCCGAGACCGGCCGCCGAACGTTCCGGTACAGGCAGGGGTGATTGCATCAAGGCACCCGTTCCAGATCCACGCCCTGGATGGCCGCGCACTGCGCCACCAGCTGACGCACCTGTGCCAGACGCGGCGCGCCGCGAAGGGCCAGGGAGATGTTGTTGAGCGCAGGTGCGATGTGTCGCAGAAACTGCGGCTTGCCTTTGTGCAGGCTCAGAAAGCCATAAGCGCCAAGCGCTTGCATCAGCCGCTGGCACGCGGCTTCGTGAAATAGCTCGTGCCGGGCAGAAGCGGCTTCGGAGGCGGAGGCGGGCGCACAGGCGCTGGTTTCCTCGCCCTGCGGCGTAAGGCCGTGATAATAGTCCACAAGCTTAACGCGTTCTGCATGAGGGATTTCCACGTAGGGATCGTACAGCAGCGATCCCAGATCGTACGCCGGTGTGCCGCGGCGCATGCCCTGAAAGTCGATAAGGCATGCCTGATCACGACAAATCATCACGTTTTGCGATTGAAAATCGCGATGCACAAGCCCTGCGGGGGCCGAGCTCAGCCGCTCACCCAGCTCCGTAAGCTCTTTGCCGAGAGGTGATTGCGCCGAACGATCGGGCTCCAGACCGCACACCTCGCCCACAAAGCGCTGCAGAAAATAGTCGTGCTCCCACGCGTACAGGGAGGGCGAAAAAGGCTCCATCGTGGCCATCGCCTCGGCCTCCAGCGCGGGAAGGGCGGCGTGCAGGCGGCGCACCTCGCGCAGGGCGGTGCGGTAAAAGGGCTCCCGCTCCGCCCAGGGCAGGTGGCGAAGTGCGTAAATATCTGCAGCTCCAAGATCTTCCATCCAGATCAGGCGGGCGGCCGCATCGTGCGCCAGCACGGAGGGGCCGCGCACGCCGGCGCGGGCCAAAAAGCCGGCCATCGGCGCATAAAAGGCGTTCTCCGGGCGCTCGTCCGTATAGCGCACCAGGATGAAGCCGGCCGCCTTGTCGCCCTCCGCGGAGGCCCCGTTGCGGTGCAGCACGCGATAGAAGGATCGGTCCGATCCGCCCTGCATAATTTGCTGTAGCGCAAGGGTTTCCGGGTTGTCCCACCCAAACTGGGCGCAGGTGGCGGCGCGCAGTTGCTCCAGCATCTGCTGCGACGCTGTGGGCACGGGCGCCTGGGCCAGGCCAAGGGCGGTCGGGGGACGAGTCATGGGGAGGGAAGAGGGCAAGGCGGGCTCTCCGGGAGGCACCGAGGTTGTTCTGCGCGATCGAGTTATATGGATGTCCGCTGATTCAAGCACCGCGCCGCATAAAATCCAGCCTGTAATGCGCACTTTTTACGATAGTTTGCGGCGTATATAGCCCGTCTGTCACATTCCCGTGCAAAAACGCCCAATTTGAGGCTGGCGCTTGCGCGAAGAGGCTGCACTATAGGCCGTTATACAAAAGCAGAAACCCGGGTGCCCGCTGCTATCTCTGCGCGCACCCCCGGCGGTATCGGAATGATCTGGCGACATTACAGTAAAGGGCGCGAAAAATGCAGGGGAGGCGAAACTCTAACCGCCACGCAATCAGCAAGTTGCGTGCGCCGGGTTTTGCCGGGAACGCGCAGTGCCCTGGCTGCTCTCAGTGCGGCTATGCTCGCAATGCCGACAGCTTTGCTCCCCGGTTTTCTTCGTGGCGAGGCCGTAGAAAATACCACGCAGGCAGCGCCCGCTCAGGATTCAGGGACATCGCATGTCCCTGCCCCGGCTCCATCCATGGATGTGCCAGGGACAAATGATGTCCCTCAGGTTCCGGAAGAGACATTGCATGTCCCTGCTGCGCCATCCACAAATGCAGCCACAACTATCACGGCTCCAGATACTTCCGCGACAGAAGATTCGGCGGCGGAACCTCCCCGCTCAGCTCCCGCCCCTTTGCTGCGTCGCGAACGCATTGCTCTGACAGGCGGGGCCGGCGTGGAGTACCAGAAGCTCAATTTTGAAGGCGATGTGGTGATCCGTACGCCGGAGTGGATTCTCTCCGCGCCGGAGGTGGAGTACGACCCCGAGACGGCGACGCTGTACGCCCCCAGGCAGGGACATTTGCTGTCCCCGGCCGGGCAGGAGGTGGCGACTGGCGAGATTCGCGTGACGCTTGGGGGCGAAGGCGCGGATGCCGCACCCACTCGCATACGTGCGGATAAGCTAATGCTTCCCAACGAGTTGCGTCTGGCGGGCCCCAGCGGATCGCCCGATCCATCCGCGCCCCCGGGCATGTCGATGGCTGACGTCCTCGCCTCGCTCAGCGCGCTCGTCGCCGGGCAGGGCGCGGACCCTTTGCCGCTGGTGTGGGCCGGCCCGGCCGAGGCCCGCCTTCCGCAGGGCGCCGCGGTGGAGATTGCACCGGGCACGCTGCACACGGCGCTGCGCACCCTGGCCGCGCAGCTGGACCTGCGCTTTCGCTACACCGAGGACCGCGTGGTGGTGGAGCCCGCGTCCAACGCCTTGTTGGAGGGGGCCGACGCGCTGCGCACCTCGGTCTGGCAACGCGGTCTCTCAGGCAAACTCACCATGCCCGAGCGAGTGCCGGGATACCGCCTGCAGCTGCGGCCGGAGGCGTTGGCGGCGTTCGGGCGCCTCGTTTTTGTGCGGGCGCGTGTCAGCTCCTCCATGACGCCCTCGGCCACGTGCGAGTTTGTGGAGGCGGAATCGATGACGTGGACGCCGGACCCCGTGCCCAAACCGCCGGATAATGTACCGCCTGTGCAACTAGCTCAACCGCAGGAGTTTACTGTAATCCAGGTGCCTCCATCGCTCAATCCGTCCGCCCCCAGGCCCACCTCGGCCGTCGCGCCGTCGTCGCCCGCCGGGCGCCCATCCGCTCAGCGGCAGCGGGAGAAGCGCGTCGATTCGGCGCCGTCCAAAGCGCCGAAGCCCGTTGCCGGACAGGCGTCGGAAGTCGATCCGACCGCAATACCTGTTGCGCCGCCGGTTGCCACGGAAGGCGATGCTGCTTCAGCGCCTGCGGTACCCGTTGAGCCGGAGGTGTTTGCGACGCTGGAAAGTCAGGCTCCCGCTGCTGACGCCGCAAAAGAGCAGGAACCTGTGCGCTCGACGTTGCTTGAGGCGGAGGGCTCGGTCCGTATCCTTGACGCGCGCGGGCAGCAGAAGCTGGGCTGTGCGCAACTCATTATCCGCCTGCCGGTTGCGGAGTCCGGCCGCGTGGAACCGGCTTCGCCGCCTGTGCGGCTGGAGCCTGCGCCGTTGCCGAATGTGTCTGCAAGCCCTTCTGCAGCAGAAGCTTACACTGGCTACGTGCAGCCTGGCGCTTCGTCGATAGCGCCTTCCGCTCCGTTGTCGGGCACTACGGATGTTACTGATGCGCAATCTCTTGCAGCTGCCTCTACTTTGGAGGTGGAGCCGCAGGGGCCGCCCTCTGCACCACCCATTTCGATGGGGGCTCCCACGCCTGGGTCGATCCTGCTGTTTCGTGCGCAAGATATTAAGATGGAGCTACTTACCGGCAAGCCGGCTGGGTCGGTGCCGAGGATTTTGGGCGTGCGCGACGTGGAGGTGCGCGGAGGCGGGTTGCATCTTTTTGCGGACTATTTTGACATCGATCCTGTCACCGGCCAGGGCACGGCGCGGGGCACGGTGCGGCTGATGGGACGCGATGGTGGCGTGGAGTATTCCCTTGCGCCTGTGCGGTTTACGGTAGATGTCAGTTCCGGCCTGGGGCTGGCGGACGTGCGCTTTAACTCCGTAACCAGAGGCGACCTGGCGTGGAAAGCGGGGCGTCTGGACACGTTGGCGATGAAGGCGGCAGTTACGCAAATTGGCGGCGGTACGGCCGTGCCGGGCGCCACCAACGCGCCCTCCGCCGGCGGCCCGGTGGGCACTACGCTGGACAGCGAGCCGGCCCCAAGCGTGCAGTTGCCGGACGCCGCCTCGCATGCGCTGGCGGCGGAGGCGCGGCGGTTGTGGGACGAGAAGCGGCTGGACGAGGCGGCGGCGCGCTTTGAGGAGATTTTGCGCAAGCACCCGACAAGCCTGCTGGCTATGGGCAACCTGGGCGCGTTGCGCCTGCAGATGGGGCGTGCGGACGAGGGCCGCGCGCTGCTCGCGAAAGCGGAGGAACTTGCTGCGCGCGATGCCTTTGCGATGTCTTCGCTGGGCCTGATTTTGCACCGCGCCGGCTGCATGGCGGAGGCGGCGTCGGCGCTGACTCGCGCGGCGCGCCTGGAGCCGCGGGACGCGAGGACGCGGCTGTACCTGGGATTGGCGCTGGCCGGCAGCGGCAAGCTGGAGCGGGGCATTGACGAGTGCCGGCGCGCACTGGAGCTTCGGCCGCAGTATCCGGAGGCGTCGATGCAGCTGGCGTTGCTATTGCTGCGCCGCCAGCCGCCGGCAATGCTGGAGGCGCGGCCCTTTTACGCGCAGGCCGTGGTACTGGGCGTGCCGCGCAACCAGGCGGTGGAGGATGTGCTGGCGGCGCCGATCGAGCTGCTGGCGCCGTTTGAGTCGCAGCACAGCCTCGCGCTGGAGACGCCTGCCGACCCGGGCGTGCTGCCCGACATGATGGCGTCCGGCGCCCCGCCCGTGACGGTGCCGACCGGCGCGCTTGCGGTGGATACGGCTGCGCCGGCGTTGCAAACGCTGCCGGGCGCGCCGACTCTGGACGCGAACGCGCCCGCGCTTTCCTCACCTTCGCCCGCGGCGCCTGGCCCGTCACCCGCGCCTGCGCCTGCTCCCGCAAAGGTGCCGGCCGTTGATGCTCCGACTGCGGCGCCCGCCCCTGCGCAGGTGCCTGTGGCGCAGCCGGTTGCGATGGCGGAGGAGGCGGTGCCTGATCGCCCCGCTTCGGACAGCCTGGAGGATCTGGCGAGGTTTGTGCGGCTGCAAAACGGGCTGACGTTTGAGAACAGCGGCATGACCAAGGTTGTGGTGACGCTGGAGGAGGCGAGCGCGCGGGTGCTGAAGGAGAGCAAATTCGACGGCCCGATGCGGAGCGTGCGCGTTATTTTTGATCGGGGCGAAAACGACCCGCCCGCACCGCGCGTGACAGTAACGATTCCGCCCGGATCGACAATGCATGAGGCGGTGCGCCTGGTGGGGCAGTCCATCCAGGCGCGCGTGGCGTACGGCAAGCGCGCGGTTTACTTCAAGCCGCGGCGCAATCCGTCGGGTGGCGCTACGTCCGGCGGCCCGCGCAAGCCGGCGGCGGCTCCCGCGGGGGAGGCGCGGGCGGAGTAGAGAGGGTTTTGATGCGTCAGTGGGCCCTCGCTTTGCCCAGGGGACTACCCCGGGAAGCGGTGAGCGTCGCCAGCTTCGTTCTCCGACAGATCTCCCGCGCTTACACACCGGCCAGCGCGGAGGCCGCGTTGGGGCTGGGGGCGTGGGCGCCGTTGGTGGCGGGGGAGCCGGCCGTGGCGGGCTCGCTCTCGGCCGTGGCGGCTGCGGTGGCGATCTCCAGGGCGGGGCAGGTGCGTCCTTCCAGCAGGGTTTCGCCGTTGCTTTTGATGACGCTGGAGTACCAGTAGGCGCTGTCCTTGAGGGTGCGCTTTTGGGTGGTGTAGTCCACGTGCACCAGGCCGAAGCGGTGCTTGTAGCCTTCCGCCCACTCAAAGTTGTCCATAATGGACCACTGGAAGTAGCCGCGAACGTCGACGCCTTCCTGAATAGCGTGGTGCAGCTCCAGCAGGTAGCGGTGCAGGAAGTCGATGCGGCCGGCGTCGTGCACCTTGCCGTCCAGGGCCACCCAGTCGTTGCAGCTCAGGCCGTTTTCGGTAATGACGATGGGAAGCTTGTAGCGGTCGGCCAGGAACTTCGGGCCCCAGCGCAGCGCTTCCGCGTGGCGCTTCCACAGAAAGTGGGTGTGGGGGTGGCCGGGCTCGTAGGTGGCGCCGATGGGCTCGCCGTTGTCGCCCATGAGGGTGGGCGCGCCGCTGTAGATGTTACAGCCGTAGAAGTCGAGCGGCTGCGAGATGGTTTTCATCTCGGCGTCCGTGAACCTGGGCGCGTGCTTGCCGTAGGCCTTCAGGCCGTTCTCGGGGTAGTGACCAAGCACAACGGGGTCGCCCCACCAGGCGTTGTTCCAGAGGTTGTCGCCCCACACGGCTTCCATCGCCTTAAAGGCGGCCTTGCCGTCCTCGGGGCGGTCGCCGGCGGGGAAGGAGACGATGCCGACGGGCGCCCAGCCGATGATCGGCTTCTTTTTGGCGCGGGCGCGGATAACCTGGGTGCCCAGGCCGTGGGCCAGCAGGCAGTGATGGCCGGCAAGCAGCACTTCGGTCATGCCGAGCTTGAGGCCGGGGCCGTGCTCGCCGGTAAGGTGGCCCATGCCGATGAAGCACTGCGGCTCGTTGAGCGTCATCCAGTGCGCCACGCGGTCGCCCAGCTTGTCGACGATGATTTGCGTGTAGTCCGCAAACCACCTGGGGCTGTCGGGATTCATCCAGCCGCCGCGTACAAACAGGTCGTAGGGAAAGTCCCAGTGGAACAGCGTCACCCAGGGCTCGATGCCCGCGCCCAGCAGCTGGTCGACGAGTTTGTCGTAAAAGGCCAGGCCCTTCTCGTTCACGGCGCCGGCGCCGGTGGGGATCACGCGCGGCCAGGAGACGGAGAGGCGGTACGCCTGCAGGCCCACCTGTTTCATCAGCGCCACGTCCTCGGCACTGCGGTTGTAGTGATCGCACGCGACCTGGCCGGAGTTGCCCTCCCACACGCGGCCGGGCTGGCGGCACAGCATGTCCCACACGCTCAGGCCTTTGCCGTCGGCGTCCCAGGCCCCTTCAATTTGATACGACGCAGCGGCTGCGCCCCAGGTAAAGTTTTTAGGAAAACTCATGGCGATATTCGGTCGGGTGTGTCTCTGTCGGGTGAGGTGGGAGGGGTGGGGGGAAAGGGGCGGCAGTCGCGCCTCGGCGCACGCTCTGCCCGGTGCATTCATGTGAACTGCGTCAATACTAAGCATAACGGCAAAAATACCGTGCTGGTTAGCGGATCTCTGACCGTGAATGTGTCTTTTACCGACATTTCGCGCGGGCCTCCGCGGGCGGAAAAGCGCTCGCCGCCAGAGGAGAGCTCTCCCGAGTTATACAGGAGGCTATCCGCGCAACCTGCCGCATATTCACCATTACGGTCGGTAAATGACCCAATTTGCCGCTGATCTTCACAAAATGCGGTTGCCGGGCTGAGGACTTAGGAAGGGTTGAAACGCTTCACCGTCCCCCGCCTTGCTTTTCCCCTTCCCTTGACATCTCCACCCCACTGCGTGTATCCGACCACGAGGGTGGAAGAAAAGTTATAAACCATTGTGATAAAACTACTTGTGCCATGCATCGGCGCAATCCAGCGACAACACAGCGTTGTCGCTGGATTGTGTTTCGCAACGGTGTTATTGTGCGGCATGCCTCGTAGCAATCTGCTCTCCTATCTTTACATTTGTGTGCTGGGCGCCCTGTTAATCGGCCCGCTGGCAGCGTCCGCGCTGGCACAGCAACCGCAGCCGGTCGCACCGGCGTCGCCCACGCCGGTGCAAAAGGCGAAGATCGAGGAGGCATATAAATTGCTGGACAGCAACGACAAGCAGGCTATCGCCATGATGGATCAGCTTCTGGCGGCGGATCCCGCATTCGAGCTGGCCTACTACGTCCGCGCCCTGGCCAAAGGCCAGCAGGGCGACTACCAGGGCGCCCTCGCCGACATCAACAAATGCAGCGCCCTGAACGAAGAGGGCTCCCGAAGCCTCCGCGTCCGCGCCCTGCTTAACATGGATGCCGGCAACTACAGCGACGCGGTGCGCGACTTCCAGAAGTACCTGGGCATTACCGTGGGCGAAGGCTACGACATCCACGGCGGCCAGTACAGTGGAACCGGCATCGAAATCCTGTACTACGCCATTGCCCTGGCGCGCGAAGGCAAGGACGATACCCGTACGCTCAACACGATGATGATGGCTTTTCATCAGCTGCCCGACGACGACGACAAGCTGTATGCCGCCTACTACATGTGGTACCTGCACGCCCGCAACGGCCGCCACGAGCAGATTAAGCCCAACCTGAAGGCACTGGTAGACACGGGCGCCCATGCTCTCGCCAAAAGCAAAGGGGCCGAGACCAAAGGCAAGCCCGACAAAAAAGACCTGCGCATCGGTCGCTACCTGGTCGATGAGATCAGCAAGGACGAGTACCTCTCCCAGGTGGAAGCCGCGCCCGCGGACACATTGGCCCGAGCCCTGTGCGAAGCCTACTTTTATATCGGCGCCCGGGAGATGATTGCCGGCAAACGCGACTCCGCCCGCACCTACTTCCAGAAAGCGCTGGCCACCAGGCAACAAAAAGCCGTCGAGCGCCTCCTCTCCGCCGCCGCCCTGCAACAGATGAAAACCGAAGACGAGGCGAAAGCGAAAAAGCCGGAACCTGCCACCAAAAGCCCCTGATCGGTTTCAGCAGCACCCGAAGTACGGCGGTAAGCCAGACCGTTCGCAACACAATATGTATGGCGCGAGCGAGGTGCTCCGGGAACGGCGGGAGCGGGACGTTTGCGAAAGCGACTCCGGCTCGCTCAGCTACAGGGTCCTGCGCTCGGGCAAAGCGCTTTAAGCGCTTTGCCCGAGCGCCCGGCTCCACCGTTCCCGGAGGCGGGCGGGTACGCGATAGGCTATCTGCGAGAAGAGATGCTCTATCGTGGGCGTGAGCGAGTGCGGGGCTTGCACCCTGCGCAGTGGACACCGCTGGGCGCCTTCCTACGGGCGGACCCAGGCGGTGATTTTCTCCGGGGCCTTGTCGACGGGGATGTTCGGGGCGGCGTCCTTCCAGGCGGGGGCTTCGGGGCGGGCCCAGCGGACGGCGTTTTTGATGACGAGTTTGACGTTGGCGTCGTAGTAGGTGGGGTAGCTCTCGTGGCCGGGGCGGAAGTAGAAGATCTTGCCGGCGCCGCGACGCCAAGTGGCACCACTGCGGAAGACTTCGCCGCCGGCAAACCAGCTGATGAAGATCTGCTCGTCGGGGGTGGGGATGCCGAAGGGCTCGCCGTACATCTCCTCATGTTCCAGCTCAAAGTAGGGGCCCAGGCCCTGCACGATGGCGTGGCCGGGGTTGCAGACCCACAGGCGCTCTTTCTCGCCGGCCTCGCGCCAGGTGAGGGAGCAGGTGGTGCCCAGCAGGCGCTTGAAGATTTTGGCGTAGTGGCCGCTGTGCAGGACGATGAGGCCCATGCCTTCGTTGACGCGCCTGGCCACGCGCTCGACAATTTCGTCGGAAACGTCGCCGTGCGCGCGGTGGCCCCACCAGGTCAGCACGTCGGTCTCCGCCAGCTTCTCGACGGTAAGGCCGTGCTCCTCCTCCTGCAGCGTGGCCGTGGTGGCCTGGATGTCCGGCGCCTCGTTGAGGCCGTCTGCAATGCAGTTATGCATGCCCTGCGGATAGATTCCGCGAATAAGTTCCGACTGCCGTTCGTGGACGTTTTCGCCCCACACCGTAACTTTCAAAGGGTTCATAGGAAGTAAAGTTGGCGATAGTAGCAGGCCGGTACCACGGTGGCGATGCAATAAATGGCCGAATCCCCCGCAAATCGTGGCCTCATTGCGACACAACTGTTGACTGGGGGCGGGGGAGAAAGGGGAGGAGATTTCTTGATGATCCGTCGAGTCCCGTTTCCCCTCTGAAACTTGGTGTCTTGGTGACTTGGTGGTTAGAATTTCATCAATCAACTCGCAGGAAAGCGGGGTGCAAAGGGGATTAACCACCAAGGCACAAAGGCACCAAGTTTCAGAATGGGTAAAACTCCTCCTCCCCACTCCCCTCACTCTCGCAACCGGGGATCAGTCGCATCCCGTATCCCCTGGCCTACCAGGTTGTAGGCGGTGATGCTGATGAAGATCATGATGCCGGGGAAGACGGCCAGCCACCATGTGCTGATGACGCCGCTGCGCGCTTTGCTGAGCATGTCGCCCCACGTGGGGGTGGGCGGTTGCACGCCCATGCCCAGAAAGCTTAGCGAGCTCTCCACCAGGATGGCCGATGCGATGCCGAACGTGGCGGCCACCAGCACGGGGCCCATCGCGTTGGGCAGGATGTGACCCAGGATGATGCGGCGATCCCCCGCCCCCAGCGCTCGGGCGGCCAGCGCAAAGGGTAGCTCCGAAAGGCGCAGGAACTCGCCGCGCACCAGCCGGGCCGTGCCCGTCCAGCTCGTCAGGCCCATCACGGCCATCAGCGTAAACAGGCTGGGGGTGAGGAACGCCAGCACGGCCAGGATGAGAAACATGGTGGGGAAACACTCCATCACCTCTATCACCCGCGAGAGGCCAATATCCACCCACCCCCGGTAGTACCCCGCCAGCGCGCCCACCAGCACGCCCAGCGTGATGGAGATGCTGGTGGCTACAAACCCCACCGTCATGGAGATTCGCGTGGCGTGGATCAGCCGGCTCAGGATGTCGCGGCCCAGATCGTCGGTGCCCATCCAGTTGGTGTTGCCGGGTGGCTCGTATTGCGGGCTCTCCTGCTCCAGCGGGCCGTAGGGGATGGGCGGCATCCACTTGGTTTGCGCGGCGATGGCGCGGTAGTTCGTCCAGTCCATCACCTCTTTGTGCTGCGCCACGGTAATCTCGATAATCGCCACCGCGGCCGTTACGGCAATAAATCCGGTACGCGCCGTAAGCCGGCGGCGAAACAGCCATACGGCCAGCCCGGCGGCGGGGTACATCAGCCAGCGCAAATCTTCCTTCGTCAGCCCGTGCAGCAGCGGAAAGCTCGCCACCTTTGTCATGACGACGGTGCGCGGCGGCTCCGGCTTGCCGGGCTCCGCCGGGGCGGCGGCGGGCGCCAGCGAGCGCTTGAGGGCCACCATATAATAGGGCCGGTTGCTGGCGATAAACGGGGCAAAAATCGCCACCGCAAACATCAGTCCCACAATCCACAACCCCGCCATGGCCATGCGGTTGCTGCGAAACCTCGTCCACGATTCCGACGCCAGCGAGGCCTCGCCCGGCACTGTCGCAGCGGCCGCGGTTGGCGCGGAGCTGATGCTGGGGGGCGGTTCGGAAGTCATGCGAGGAGGGCCGGAGAGATGGTGCTGATGCCGGGGGTTACTGCAGGCGTATGCGCGGATCGGCCACGCAGTACAGGATATCGCCCAGCAAAAAGCCCGCCAGCGTAAGGAACGCGGAGATGGTGAAGATGCCCATGATCATCGTGTAATCGCGCGAGGTAATGCTGGTCAGCGTCAGCTCGCCCATGCCGCTGATGGAGAAAATCGTCTCGATAATCATGCTGCCGCCCAGCAGGCTCGGCAGCTCAAAGGCCAGCAGCGTAATGATGGGGATGAGCGAGTTACGCAGGCCGTGCACAAAAATCACCGCGTTCTCCCGCAGCCCCTTGGCGCGCGCGGTGCGGATGTAATCCTGCTGAATCACCTCCAGCATGCCGGAGCGAGAGTAGCGCGACAGAGCGGCCAGACTCGGGTACGTCAGCACGGCCAGCGGCAGCGCCAGGTGCCAGATGCGGTCCATCACCCACGAGCCAAACGGCAGATTCTCCGCACCCATGCTGGATAACCCGCTGGAGGGGAACAGCTTAAAGTAATCGCCGCCGCACAGGAAGACCAGCGCCAGCGTGGCCAGCCAAAAGCCAGGCAGCGAGTACAGCACAAACAAGCCGAACGTTGTGGCCTGATCGAGGAACGAATCCTTCTTCACGGCGGACATCACCCCGATCGGCACGGAAATCATGTACGCCAGTAGCAGCGAGCCCACAGAGAGCTGCAGCGACGTCGGCAGCCGCTCCAGAATGCGCTTGGTTACCGGCTCGCGATCGACCAGCGATTCGCCGAAATCGAGCGTTACCATGCGGCCCAGCCACAGCACATATTGCTCGCCCAGGGATTTGTCGAGGCCGTACGTTTTGCGAATGCGCTCCAGCGTCTCGGGCGGCACCTCCTGCATATTGCCGCCGGCCGCCATGCGCGCCTTTATCACCGCGGGGTCGCCCGGCATCATCTTCATCACCATAAAGGTGATGAGGGAAATCCCCAGCAGGGTGGGGATCATCAAAAGCAGGCGTCGTAGGATGTAGGTCGTCACGAGTAAAGGAGCAGGCGTGCGGCCAGCACTTTACACGCAACCCCGCGCCCCTGCACCCCAAAAATCGCTTTAGCGATGGGATGGGGAATAATTAACCACGAATAGCACAAATATAGCAGAGGAGAGGAATGGGGAGAAGGACAGGGCGAAGAAAGTCAGGTGGGAAGCAGGTTGTCTGGGCAAGAATATGCACTCGAACAGTTTCCCCATCCCCCTCTATCCCCACTTAGCGGCTTTGTACCCCTTCGTGCGAAACTATCCCCCTCCGCATCGGATGGCAGAAGGGGACAGTTTCGCACGAAGGGGTACAAAGCCGCTAAGTGGGGATAGAGAGGATATAGCCCGTGCTCTCCATCTCCTTCAGCACGAGGATAGAAAGAGGGGAACGGAAAGATTGAATTCCATTGATGCCTGTTTCTGACTCCCCTTTCGTCCCCTACGTAAATGTCGTGAGCTTCGTGGTTAAGCCTCCCCCCCTCCCCCGCACAAGCCCGGCGCGGCCGCGGCCGGGTGTGCACAGGGGTAGCGGCTCTGCCTTACGAGGCAACCGCGTGCTGGCGGGCGACGGCGGCGTCGTCGGCTTCCAGGAAGTCGAACAGGGTGCTCTTGGCGGGGTCGATGCCCACCGTGGCGCAGTTGTCGATGAACCACTGCTTTTTCTCCGGCATATCGTACGGGCGGGCGGCTTCCACCTGGGCGGCAAAGCCGGCAATCTCCTCGGCGGTGCGCGGGGTGCCGTGGGTGTCGAGCCACTTGGCCACTTCCTCGTCCGTGGCGCCTTTGGCCAGCAGATCCTTCACGTCCGCGCCTTTTACCTGCTTGAAGTCGAACAGGTAGTTGTCCAGCGGGCAATCGAAATGGTACTCGCCAACGGTACCGGCCAGGTCGGCGCGGCCTTTGTCTAGAGCGCGGGCAAGTAGCGGATAGCCCCCGATTTTAACGCGGGGACTGCGGGGAGGCTGCTGGGAGAGGTCGCGGGCCTGAATGATGTTGCTCATGAGAGAATGTGAGTTAAGTTGGGTTATGACCGACAGATGCTGCAAAGTCATCACCAGATGACTAAACGACATCCGTTGTTTTGTAATGAAGCATTCGACGAATCGGTTGTCAAGTGATAGCTTTTTTCGCCCGGCACCCCTCTGCGGGCTGCCCGCCCGCCACTTTTTTTTCCGAGATTTTTCTCCTCGCCACAGCCATGAGCACCGATATCCCAGCCGCCCAGCGGATCGATCCACGCATCCGCCGCACCCGGCAGATGCTCTTCCAGTCCTTTCACGCGCTGCTTGGCGAGAAGGCGTTCGATCTCATTACCGTGCAGGATATTACGGAGCACTCCACGCTCAACCGCGCCACCTTTTACGATCACTTTACCGACAAGTACGCGCTTCTGGAGGCCATGATAGCCGAGCGCTTCCGCAACTACATCGCCACCCGCCTGGGCGATCCCCCGCCGGTGGCGTGCGACAAGCGCCTGCGCGCCCTCATTCTGGCCGCATGCGATTTCCTCTCGGAAATCGCCGCAGGCTGCAAGCGCAACCAGCGCCAGTTCGAGCCGATTGTCGAGTCCCAGGTCAAAGCCATCATCCGCGAGTTCCTCATGCCCGCCCTGCTCCGCCACGGCGTTGCCCAGCCGGACCTGCAAGCCACCATGATGAGCTGGGCCATCGCCGGCGCCGCCCTGGAGTGGAGCAAAACCCCCGAGCCCCGCCCCGTCACGCCGGAGGTGCTCGCCGAGTCGATCCTCCCCGCCGTCTGTCACGTCATCACAGCCGTGAAGGCGTAGCCGTCGGCCCCAGAGGCTGGGCTAACGAGGGGAATGTCTCGCAAGGGGAACAGAAGCCTCTAAGCACGGGAAAAATGGGGGACCGGAATGGAAGGTTGATTAGCGTGGAAGCATCCCCCTTGGCGAAACCTTCCGTCCTTGGCGATGCTATCTGGAGATTCAAGACAAACAGTATCGCCAAGGGGGGACGCAAAATGGATGATTCCCGCGCTGTATCCGACCTTTGTGCCTTCGTGCCTTTGTGGTAAATATTCCCCTGTACCCGTCGATCGGAACAAACCAGGGGAACCAGAAGAATATTTTACCACAAAGACACGAAGGCACAAAGGTCGGATACAGAGGGGGATTGTACCTGCGCTTTAAGGCAGAATCAGTCGCCCTCAGAAGTTCCCTACCATAAATCCCCCCCTTCGCGTTCTTTGCGTCCTTCGCGCCCTCTGCGCGAAAAGGGCGCGGGGACGTCGCTACACGACTCTCGTCTGTCCATACCCTTGCCCAAATTCACGCATACTCATGCAAAGTACGCGAAGGTGAGATCGCGAAGTACAAGCCGGACACAAACAATATGTTCGTTATATTGCACTTTTGACTTTCCTCATTGATTCCTTGAGCGGCATCGTGCAGCCTTGACGCCATGTGCACGGCGCGTAACCATGGCGGGCAAGTCCGCAGTCTTTGCCTCCTGGCGGCCGTCATTGCCCTGGTGCTCGCCATCGCCGCCCCCGCCCTTGCCCAGCAGGATCTGTTTGTGCGGCGCGGCGATCCCATCTCCCCTGAGCTGGAGGAGATGTACACGCGCGGCCTGGCCTACCTGGCCCGTACGCAGTCCGAGAACGGCAGCTGGCCGCAAAACATGGGGCAGGAGCCCGCCGTCGTCGGCTTCGCCATCCTGGCCTTTCTGGCGCACGGGGAGGACCCGAATTCCGGCCCCTACGCCAAGGTCATCCAGCGCGGGCTGGACTACATTCTTTCCGCGCAAAACAGCAGCACCGGCTACATTGGCAGCAGCATGTACAACCACGGCTTCTGCACGCTTGTCCTTGCGGAAGCCTATGGCGTTGTGGAGGATCCGCGCCTGGGCGAGGCCCTCAAGCGCGCCGTCGATCTCATCCTGTACGCCCAGTCCGTCAATCCGCAGGGCGGCTGGCGCTACTCGCCGGAGGCCCGCGACGCCGACACCACCGTCAGCGGCGCCCAGCTCGTGGCCCTCTACGCCGCGCGCAACGCCGGCTTTGCCGTGCCGGAGGAGGCCGTGCAAAAAGGCATCGAGTACCTCAAACGCTGCCAGGACGCGGACGGCGGCATCGGCTACACCAGCGCCGGGGGCGGCAACGGCCCCCGCACGGCCATCGCGGCTCTCGTCTTTGCCCTGGACAAAAAGCAAAAAAGCCGCGAGGCCCGCTCCGCCACGCAGTTTCTGCGCACCCGGCCGGAGAACGATACCTCCTACCTCCAGTACTACCTCTATTATGCCGCGCAGGCGCTGTACCAAAACAGCAACGAGGGCTGGAAGGAATGGAACGCCGCCAATATCAAGACTTTACGCGAAAGCCAAACCAATGACGGCAGCTGGGACGGCTCGTTCGGCCCCGTCTTCGGCACCTCCTGCTCCCTGCTCTCCCTGGCCCTCAATTACGGCTTTTTACCCATTTACGAGCGCTGATGCTTTAAGAAACGCCGCGCCAATTGCGATATCCACGTGAAGCTTTGACGTCACATCCCCAAGCCCAGCGCCCTTCCTCCCTATGCCCTCCCGCCACGCCACGCTCCGCCGCCCCCTCTCCGTCGCCGCCCTGGCCGCCATGGCCCTGATCCCCGCCACAGCAAGCCTGTACGCGGAACTGCGTGTGCCCGTGGACGTTGCACCGCCGCCCGGCCGCCCCAACACCATTGTCGTGCCCGGCGCCACCGGCGGCCCGTCCGATACCTCCGGCGCCCAGCCCGCCGCCGCCACCGCGGCCACACCGGATGTCCTCTTCTTCCTCAACGGCGACAAACTGCGCGGCAAACTGCTGCAAGCCGTCGCCGCCGATAACACCCTGCGCTGGAACTCCACCGAAGCCAAGCAGGACATCAGCTTTATGCTCCCCGGCCTCAAGGAGGTCCTGCTCGGTGAATCCCCCGGCAAAACCGCCCCCGCCCTGGCGGAAGGCAGCTACGTCGTCACCCTGAAAAACGGCGACGAACTCCCTGGCACCGTCGTCACCCTGGACGACAAAACCCTGGTGCTGGACACCGTCTATGCAGGCACCCTCAAAATCAACCGCGACGCCCTGGCCGGCATGGTGCCCATCCGCGGCGCCGGCAACCTGCTGTTTGAGGGCCCCAAGGACATGGAAGGCTGGGAAACCCAGCAAGGCGCCCGCAACACCTGGCGCTACAAGGACGGCGCCCTCATCAGCACCCGCAGCGGCTTTACCGGGCGCGACTTCAAACTGCCCGACATGTCGACCATCGAGTTCGATGTCTCCTGGACCGGCCAGTTCTCCCTCGGCGTCAGCATCTATACCGACGAGCTGAAAGGCTACGGCGGTAACTCCTACATGGCGCAGATAGGCAACGGCTACATCTACGTCAGCCGCATGAGCCGCAACGGCGGCCAGAATCAACTGGGCCAGGCCCAGGTGGAAAGCATGCAGCGCAAAAACAGCGCCCGCATCCGCCTGCAAACCAACAAGGAGCAAAAAGCCATCTCCCTGTACGTGGACGACGCCCTCATCCGCACCTTTAAGGATACCGGCAACTTTGCCGGCGGCGGCACCGGCATCTCCTTCTACAACCAAAGCCAGGGCCTCATCCGCATCCGCCGCCTCCGCGTCAGCAAATGGGACGGCCGCGTGACCGAGGAATCCCCCTCCGCCACCGCCAAAGGCGTGCCCGAGGACACGCTTATCCTCGCCAACCAGGATAAAATCACCGGCAAACTCACCGCCATCAAGGACGGTAAAGTCATGCTGGAGAGCCCCTACGCCACCCTCTCCATCCCCATGCAACGCATTGATGTGCTGACCTTTGCAACGCCCGAAGCAGCCGCGGCCGCAGCCAAGGACAAAGAGAAAGAAAAGGAAAAAGAAAAGGAGGGCGCCGACGCCGAAGGCAAAAAGAAGCAACCCGAAGCCGCCGAAGCCCCGCAACCCGACGCCCCCGCCCAGCCCGAAGGAGACGGCACCCCCAAACCCATCCCCTCCGCCACCTCCACCGGCGCCCCCGCCACACGCCAGCCCGGCGAGGTAGGCGTGCACCTCGTCGGCCGAGGCCGCATTACCATCAAGCTGGACAAGTGGGAGGCCGACAAACTCACCGGCACCGGCCCCAGCATGGGCAACATCTCCATCCTCCCCCACGCCGTCAAACTCCTGCGCTTCGGCCCCGAACCCGCCGGCGGCGCCAACATCCCCAGCGCCACCACCAGCGAGGATGGCGATGGCGATGGCGAAGGCGAAGATGCCCTCCTGATGGAAGAAGGCGGCCCCATCAACCAGCCCGTCTTCCGCGTCCGCCGCTAGAGCAAAGCCCACTCAAGCTGTCGCAGGGCTAGAGGATTTTCCAGATAGCTTGTCGCGTAGCACTAGGTTATAGAACCTCTTCGAGGTTCTCGGAGCTTTTGCCCCACTGAACTGCTCACATCTGAATCGTTCCGGCTAAGAGGCCGGCGCCCCGCCCAGCAGTGCATTCAGCTCTGCCAGGCCGGAGTGGGAGCCGACTTCGTAGAAGCGCTGGTGCACTTCGTAGCCGGCAAGGCGGCCCTGGTGGGAGAGATCGGTGAGGACTTCGGCGAGGTCGAAGGGGATGTCGGCGGGGCGGCGGGCGAGGGTGTCGCGGTGCAGGATGCTCAGGCCGTAGTCGATGTGGCGCATCTGCGGGGTGCGGTTCTTTTTGTCGTAGACGCGCAGCGTGCCGCCTTCAAACCACACGTTGCTCGTATCCCAGCGGCCCTGGTTGTGGTAGACGGTCATCAGGCCGGGCTGCGCGGCGGCGGTGTAGGCGGCGGCGACGGCCTGGTAGTCGATGGGCAGGTAGGAGTCGCCATAAAGCACAAAAAATGCATCCCCTAGCAGCGGCAGGGCTTTACGCAGGGCGCCGCCGGTGCCCAGCAGGGTGGGGCCGTCCTCGCTGTACAGCAGCTCCACGCCGTGGGCGCTGCCGTCGCCAAACTGGTCGCGAATCATCCCGCCCAGGTAGCCGACGCACAGCACCAGCCGCGTAACGCCCTGGGCGCGAAGCAGTTCGATCTGATGCGCCAGGAACGGCCGTCCGGCCACGTCGACAAGCGCCTTGGGGATTTTCTCCGTAATCGGCCGCAGGCGCGTGGCCAGGCCGCCGGCAAGGATGGCTACGGTTTGCATGCGATTGGTGCTTTTGCCTTCCTTTTACTCCAGCGCCACAATCTTCGTCCCCTCAAAGTCGAAGCGAAAGCGCACTTCGGTCAGCCCTTTCTCGGCCATCGCGGTGCGCAGGCGGGCGCGGTCCTGGGCGTAGAACATGAGGAAGCCGCCGCCGCCGGCGCCGATGAGTTTGCCGCCGAGGGCGCCGTTGGCCATGGCGTAGTCGTACCACTCGTTAATCTTCTCGTTGCTCATGCCGCCGCTGCGTTTCTTTTTGTTTTGCCAGTGCACGTCCATCAGCGCGGCGAATTCGGCCAGGTTGCCGCTCTCGAGGGCCTCCTTGCTTTTGTGGCCCAGCTCCTTCACAAAGTGCAGGTTGTCGATCATCGACGAATCGTTGCTTTTGCTCTTCACGTCCTGCTCCTTGAGAATGTGCGAGGCGGAGCGTGAGTAGCCGGTGAAGAACAGGAGCAGGTTGTCTTCCAGCTCAAACATGGTGTCCTCGCGCAGGCGCAACGGGCAGGCGGAGACTTTGCCGTTGGGGTGAAACTCGAAGCAGGTGATGCCGCCGTAGGCCGCGATGTACTGGTCCTGCTTGCCAATGGGCTCCTTCAGCACGTCCAGCTCAATGTGGCAGGCCTGCTCGGCTAAATCGCTGGGGTGCAGCAGGTTGCGCTTATGCGCGTGCAGCACTTTCAGGAGGGCGGTGGTGAAGCTGCCGCTGCTGCCCAGGCCGGTGCCGGCGGGGATGTCGGCCATGGAGGCCAGCTCCAGCGCGTTGCGGTCGATGCCCACGTAGCGCAGACACTCGCGGATGATCGGGTGCTCGACCTCGTCGATCGACTTGACGCGCTCCATGCGCGAGTACTTGATGATCAGCTCCTCCGCAAACGTGCGTAACAGCGTGATATACACATACTTGTCGATAGCCGCCGCGATGAGGAAGCCGCCGTAGTTCTGGTAGTAGCTGGGCAGGTCAGTGCCGCCTCCGCCGAGGGAGATGCGCAGGGGGGATCGAGCGATAATCATGGCATGAGAAGTGAGTGGAGGGACTTAGACAGGGCAATCGCGGGGGAGGAGTCGTACATTCGGCATATCCCCATTCTCCACCTTTGTGTCTTCGTGACTTTGTGGTTAATAATTCCCCTGGTTCTCCTGCCGTTCGCAGAGGGGGAGAGGGGATTTAGGGATGAGAGAGTAGGTCTGATTGCGAGCTATTCCTTTTCACCATTCTGGGGCTCCTTATCCTTTCCAAACTCCGGGTTGGCGCCTTTGACGTAGCCGCTGCGTTCGTACACCGTCTCCACAACGTGCAGGATGGCAATGGCTTCCGACAGGCCGGGGCTGGGTTCGCGGTTGTGCTGAATGTCCTGGGCAAACTGCTCCATCTCAATCTTCCAGCTGGCA
Organism: Verrucomicrobia bacterium LW23; assembly: GCA_003054695.1. GTDB lineage: Bacteria > Verrucomicrobiota > Verrucomicrobiia > Methylacidiphilales > UBA1321 > LW23. The sequence goes on along the minus strand of QAZA01000030.1, from coordinate 41,417 downwards.
TCGCCGCGCGGGTACTCGTAGATGGTTGTTTCGGGCGGGCCCATCTCGGGCAGCATGCGGTAGTGGTACAGGCGCTCGATGCCGTAGCTGCCGCCGAGGCCCTCGACGTGCAGCTTGCCCTGACGGCCGTAGATCTCGAAGGAGAAGAGGTTCTTCCACTCCGTGCAGCTGACCTGCAGCCACGCCGTCTGGCCGGACACGGTACGCAGGCTCACAAACGCGTTGTCGTCCACCGGCATGTCCCAGTAGAGGGTGGAGGCGTGGCCGCTGATCTCCGCAAAGCTGCCCAGGAACCATTGGGCCAGGTCGATAAGGTGCACGCCCTGGTCAATAAGCTCGCCGCCGCCGGAGAGGGAGGCGTCGGCGCGCCATTCCCTGTCGTAGCCCACACGGCCGCCGTGGCCGTAGCGGGCGCGGATAAACAGCAGGTCTCCCAGCGCGCCGCTCTCGTAAATCTCGCGCGCTTTGAGAAATGCGGGATGGTAGCGGTGGTTAAAGCCAATGCGCACCTTTACGCCGCAGCGCCGCGCCGCCTCGTGCATCTCCTGCAGCTGATGCCCGTTGATGGCGCCGGGCTTCTCCACCAGCACGTGGCGCCCGGCCTCGATGGCCGCGAGCGCGATGGGCGCCAGCTGCGCGTTGGTGGTGGAGACGATAACGGCATCCACGCCGGGGTGGCGCACGGCTTCGGTAAAGTCGCCATAAACGGCCGGCGCGTCAAAGTCGCCCTGGGTACACTGGGCGGCCAGGGTGGCGGCACGCGCCACGTTGGTATCGCAGGTGGCCAGCACCGCGCCCGCCGGCAGCAGCGCCGCGCGCTTTTTGCCGATGAGGCCGCAGCCAATAATCGCGTACTTCATTGCGTGGGGTAGCAGAGGAGGGAGGGGGGGTGAGGGGGTTAGCGGGGGCAAGTGCCGCGAGTATTGCCCGCGATGCTGCCGATTGCCACGCAAAACAGCGGGCCTGAGCATTTTCCGACAGGAGGGAACCAGGGATCGGCTGAGGGGAGGAATGGCCGCCCTACGAATCCAGCTCGTTAGGCTCCGTGTAAATCTTGCCCAGCAGATCGACGCACAGCGTCTCGAGCTCGATGGAGTAGCCGTCGATGCGGCGCAGGTAGTAGCTGTGGGCGATGAGCGAGGGGATGGCGGCGACGAGGCCGGCCACGGTGGTGTGCAGCGCCTCGGCAATGCCCTGGGCAATCTCGACGCCCTTGGTGCTCATGTCCGCCCCGCCGCCGCCCACGGTGGCAAAGATGTGGATGAGGCCGCCGATGGTGCCGAGCAGCCCCAGCAGCGGGCCGATGCCGACGACGATCTCCAGGATCACCAGGCCGCGCTCCATCTTGCCCACCTCGGCGCGGGCGCGCGTTTGCAGGGCTTCGCTGTTCTCGTACTTGCTCCACGGCAGGTGGCGCAGGCAGCTGCGCACCAGGCGGGCCAGGGTGGAGTCCTCATTCGCGGAAAGCTCTTCGATCTCCGTCACGCGTCCGCCGTGCCGCATCTCGAGGATCGCCTCGGCCAGCTCCGCATTGATAATGCGCGAGCGCCGCAACGCCCACGCGCGCTCCAGAATAATGGCGATGGAGACCACGGAGCAGATGCCGATCGGAATCATCCACGCGCCGCCGACAACAACAAACTTGATAATCGAATCGAACATAGGTGAGAGAGCGAAGCAGGAGAGAAAAGCAGGGGATGTGGAGCGAAAGGAAGCAGGATGGCGTGGCGCGCGCGGGGAAAGATAATGCCTGCGGGGGAGAATACCAGTGCGACTTGGTCTTATCTCAAATATTCGCGCAGCTGTATAGGAGGGAGATGCCCCCCGCGTGTTGTACAGCTGGCCCGAGCTATCAGACCAATTCGCACAGTTATTTGCGAATTGGTCTCAGTCATCAATCAGGACAAAGACCCCCCATTGGAGCAGATACCACTGCACAGGCGCCCATGCGGAGGATTTCTGCACCCCCGCCAGAAAGAGCGGATAGTAGAAGGTGATTAAAGCGGACTGGGCAGGGTCGGCAATATGCATTGTTCTGCCCGTCCCCGACTTGACGACGCTGATCCACATAATCCCCTTTCCGCTCGGTCCAGTCGCAAAAAAGCGGCACACGGGCCCGACGCTTAGCACATAGAAAAGCAGCGCCGCGAGCAGGGCCGTGGCGACCGATGTGGCGGGATAGCCGGGCCTGCCGTCGCGTGCGCGCGGGGTGGCGTGCGCAGGGGATGAGTCGTTCGTGTCGTTGCTCATAGAGGTTCAGTGGACGTGCAAGTTCATGCGGATACGGCGAATCTCAAAAGGCGTTACGAAGATACCGGCAGGTTACAGGCAGGCACGGGTGAATTCCAGCGAAGCGTCGGTGCTGCCGGCCAGGTACAGCAGCGGCCAGTACGCCGCGCTCAACCAGGGCATCTCGGTAATCTCGGGCCTGAGCACCCCCGGTTGGCTGCGGTAGATCTCCAGGCGGGGGCCGCGGACCATTAGAAAGTTGGCGCCGGCCATCTGGCACACAGGCACAAGGCTAAGCACGTAGAGTGCAGCGGCCACAATCAATGTCACGGCCGCCTTTGTCGGGGGGCTCAGGCGGTTGCCGTGCGGCGGCGCCGAAGCGGTTGGGTGTGTGGGTTGCATGCTCATTCCTTATTTCTCCTCCCGCAGCGCGGACAGGTTGCGGCGGGCAAAATCCAGCAGGCGCTCGGCGTCCTCAATCCAGTCCGCCGGCGCGCCGAAGTAGCGTTGGACGGTGACATTGCGTTTGCTGGAGGCGTAGGTAAAGGGCGCGCCGCCGGCTTCGCGCAACTCCGCGCGCAGGGCGTCGGTCGGCACGCGGAAGTAGATCTCGCTCTCGTGCAGCATAAGCAACTGCTCACCGTCCACGCGCAGCTCGAAGCCGCTGAAGAAGCGGCGCACCTCCACCACGCGGCCCAGCGGGCGCAGGATGTCGGCGATGTGCTCAGCGAGTTCGCGGGAGGAGGAGGGCATGGCTGCGGGGGATGGGGATGGAGCTGTGGTTGGGGCTGGAGTTGGTGCGCTCAGGGAGGTGTGTCGGGCGGCGGGCTTGCCGTGGTCGCGGCCGGGGATTTGGGCACCAGCGCGCCGGCCACCCCGTCGGTCACCAAGGGCTTTCAGAAAGCCCGGGGGCGGAAATCGTAGACGTCGATACCAAACAGCCGCAGGTACGCCACCGCCCACTGACGGGTAACGTTGGTGCAGGAGGCACCGTAGAGTAAAGGCTCGTACACGGTATCGATGTACGGTACAAAGGTGGTGGCGGCATCGAAGCCCTCCACATAATAGCCTGGCGCGGAGCTTGTTCGCGAGAGATGGATGGCCTGCACCCCCGCCATCCTGCACACGGGCCCAATGCTGAGCACATACAGCAGCGCCAGGGAGATCAGCACCAGCGCCACCGTGCCGCCAGCGCCCGCACCCCGCCGGGTGCCGTTGATGCCGCCCTCGCTACGGCGGGGCGCGGTTTGCTGCGGTGAGGCGGGTGTTTCATCCGTATCCATAGGCTTGCCATCACCATCGCAAAATCGGGTTGGATATTGCAACTGCGGCGAATTTAGGCTTAAACCCTCGCATCCGCGCCGTTTGCGCCGTATCTTCGGTCCCTTCCTTCCTTTCATTCCTGCTCTTCTCTTCTCTCCCTCCATCTCTCTTTCCTCTCCCCTGCATGAAAGCATTTATTACCGGTGTGGCCGGATTTATCGGCAGCACGCTTGCGGATCGCCTTCTGGCGGATGGACATACCGTTGTCGGCTGGGACAACTTCTCCACCGGCCAGCACGAGTTCCTGCAAGGCGCCACGGGCAACTGCAATTTCCAGCTCGTCTCCGGCGATAACCTTCAGCCCGAGGCCCTTACGGCGGCGATGCATGGGTGCGATACCGTGTTCCATCTCGCCGCCAATGCGGATGTGCGCTTTGGTCTGAACCATCCGGCGCGAGATCTCCAGCAAAATACCATCGCCACTCACAACGTGCTGGAGGCCATGCGCGCCAACGGCATCAAACGCATCGCGTTCAGCAGCACCGGCAGCGTGTATGGGGAGGCGGCCACCATCCCCACGCCCGAGGATGCGCCCTTTCCCGTGCAAACCAGCCTGTACGCCGCCAGCAAAGTGGCGGGCGAGGGGATGATTCAGGCCTACTGCGAGGGCTACAAGATGGAGGGCTATATCTTCCGCTTCGTCTCCATCCTGGGCGAGCGCTACACCCACGGCCATGTGTTCGACTTCTACAAGCAGCTCCTTGCCCACCCGGACCACCTCCGCGTCCTCGGCGATGGCTCTCAACGCAAAAGCTACCTCTACGTGCAGGACTGCGTGGACGCCATCCTGCACGTGATGGACCAGGCCACCGCCACCCGCGCCAAACACGGCAGCGAGGTCTACAACCTCGGCACGCCGGAGTACTGCCAGGTTAAAGACAGCATCGGCTGGATCTGCGGCGCCCTCGGCCTTACCCCGCGCCTGGACTTTACCGGCGGCGAACGCGGCTGGGTGGGCGACAACCCCTTCATCTTCCTGGATACCGCCAAAGTGCAGGCCACCGGCTGGAAGCCGAAGCTCACCATCCAGCAAGGCATCGGCAAAACCCTGCAATGGCTGCAGGCCAACCCGTGGATTTTTGACAAGCGGGACTAACCCAGACGCATCATGACCAACCTCACCAACAAGCGTGTCATCATCACCGGCGCCAGCCACGGGCTGGGCAAGGAAATCGCGCGGACATTTCTGCGGGGCGGCGCGTCCGTCAGCATTTGCTCGCGCAATGGGGAGGAGCTGACAGCCACGCTGAAGGAACTGCATGCGGAGCAGGCATGGGGCAGCGTGCTGTTTGGCATCCCGTGCGATATCTCCAGCCCGGCGGAGGTGAGGCAGTTTGTGAGTGAGGCCGCGCTGGCCATGGGCGGCGTGGACGTGCTCATCAACAACGCCGGCACGCTCGGCCCCATCGGCCGGATTGAGGACGTGAACCTGGGCGCCTGGATGCGCGCCGTGGAGATCAACCTGTTCGGCACCCTTAACATGTGCCGCGAAGTCATCCCCCTGCTCAAGGAAAACGCCCTGGAGCCGGCGCCCGAGGCCGCGGCCGGGGATGTGCTGGACGTGCTGGGCGCCGTGGGAGCCGTGCCCTCCACCACGCCCACCACAGCCGCGGCGGCGGAAGCCGTGCCCCCGTCCGGCACGGCCCCTGCCACGTCACTCCCGCCCCCGCCTCCGTCGCGAGGCAAAATCATCAGCCTCTCCGGCGGCGGCGCCACCGCGCCCATGCCGCGCTGCAGCGCCTACGCGGCAAGCAAGGCGGCCGTTGTGCGCATTACCGAGACGATGGCTGAGGAGCTGCGCGAGTTCGCCATCGACGTGAACGCCGTGGCTCCCGGCGCCATGCGCACCCGGATGATGCAGGAAGTCGTCGACGCCGGCCCCGAGAAAGCCGGCGAAGCCTACCACGCCAAAAACGTCCACTGGATGGAAGAAGGCGGCACCACCGACCCCTCCGTAGGCGCCGCCCTCTGCGCCTGGCTCGCCTCTACGGAGAGCAACGGCATCACGGGCAAACTCCTCAGCGCCCAGTGGGACCCATGGCAAAACCTCGCCGCCTTCCGCCAGGACCTGCGCGGCGATATCTACACGCTGCGCCGCATCGTGCCGGAAGATCGCGGCAAGAAGTTTGAGTAAGACCAATTGTCGGAATAAACCGGTACATTGGTGGAGGCGATTTTGATATGAGGGCAAGGCGAGGCTGAGGGAGTGCATCTGAAAAATGCATGACCGAAGACTCAACGCCGCCCTCGCTCAAAAGCGTCCCGCCAACGTACCGGTTTATTCCGATAATGGGTCTAAGTCGCGGCCGCATATCTGTTCGCAATACGCTCCCCCATTCACCTGCAAAACAGCAGCACCAGCATTTGCGCGCTCAGGATGCGGAGCATCATGGTGAGGGGATAGATGGTGGCGTAGGCGATGGACGGCGTGCTGGAGCCGGTGAGCGTGCCGGCAAAGGCCAGCGCGGGCGGGTCCGTCATGCTGCCCGCCAGCAGGCCGCACACGTTCATAAAGTTCATCTTCAGCACCAGGCGGGCAAAGAAGCCTACCAGCAGCAGAGGCACCAGCGTCACCACGGCGCCCGCGGCCATCCAGAGAAGGCCGTTGCCGCCGGCCAGCAGCTCAAAGAACTTGTCGCCGGCCTTCAGCCCCACACAGGCGAGAAAGAGCACAATGCCAAACTCGCGCAGGGCGGCGTTGGCCGTGGCGGGCATGTACCACACCAGCGGGCCGATGCGTCCCACCCAGCTCAGCACAATCGCCGCCAGCAGCGGCCCGCCCGCCAGGCCCAGCTTAACCGCCGCCGGCATTCCCGGCAGGTGAATGGGCACCGAGCCGATAATGACACCCAGCGCAATACCCACAAACACGGCGATAAAGTTGGTGGAGTTAAGCAGCTTTGCCGAGTTACCCACCTGCGCGGACGCCTCCGCAATGCCCTTTTCCGGTCCGACCACATGCAGCACGTCGCCAAACTGCACGGCAAGCTCCGGCGTGGCGGGCAGCACAATCTCGGAGCGCAGCACCCGCGTTACGGTAATGCCAAAGCGTTGCGTCAAAGCCAGTTCGCCCAGCGTGTCGCCCAGCACCTCCTTGCGGGTAACCACCAGGCGGCGGATGGTGAGCTCCCCGGGCGAGGTGAAGAGGTCCTCGGAGCTCACCTCCCCCACAATCAGGGTCATCTCGCGCAGCGCGGCTTTCTTGCCCACCACGACAATCAGATCTCCCTCGTGCAGAATGGTTTCCGGCGTGGCGATGTGCTGTTCCGTCTGCCCGTTGCGGCGAATGCGCGACACGACGACGCCAAGCGCGCGGATGCCGGGGATCTTCTCCACGGGCAGGCCCGCCAGGTTCTCGTTTGCCACGCGCAGCGTCACGCGGTCTACCTGATCATCGGCGTTGCCCTTGCTTTCGTTCTCCAGCACGGCGGCCTCTGCGGCGCAGTCCACCTTAAACAGCTGGCGAATCAGCACCATCGTCAGCAAAATACCCACAATGCCAAAGGGATACGCCACCGCATAGCCCAGCGCGGCTACCTCGGGCGTCAGTCCGCTGCGCAGTGTCGGCAACGTCTTGATCGCCTCCTGCACCGCACCCAGCGACGGCGTGTTGGTGGTGGCACCGGAGAAAATGCCGGCCATCGCCGCCATGTCGATGGAGAGCAGCACACTCATCGCCCACGCGCACGCGGCGCCCAGCAAAACAACCGCCGCACTCAGCAAATTCAGCTGTATCCCTTGCTTGCGCAACGAGTTAAAGAAGCCGGGGCCGACCTGTATGCCGATAGTGTAAACGAAAAGAATCAGCCCAAACTCCCGCAAAAACCCAAGGATGGCCGGATCTGCCACCATCGCCCACTGCTTGCCGAAATGCGCCACCAGAATGCCCGCAAACAACGCGCCGGCAATGCCCAGGTGGATGCTCAGCACCCGTAACTCGCCCAGCGCAAGGCCGGCGGCGGCGGAGATGCAGATCAGCAGGATCGTCAGCCCGACCGCACTATCCCCTGAGGCAAGCAACAGGTGTCCAGACCCCATCCATGGACACAACGAGAAGGGGAGGTGCGAAAGCGCAACCTCATTCATTGGAGAAGCAGTGTAGCGCATCCAGCCGGAGAAATCCAGCGGGAAAGTAGCGCGCCTTATAATTGTTACTCTCTGCGGCAGAGTGTCTTACACATCAATAGATGCGTTGACGGTTTTGCAGCATAATGTACAATGGCACGGATGGACCTGACCGAGGCAAGACAAATCGCGTCCAATCCCCTCGACGAATGGCAACGCGACAGCCTCGTCGAGCTTGTCCTCGGCGGCGAAGAGGAGCACCATGGGCTTCGTCGTCTACTACAACTCCCGCCACACCCTCGGCCCCCGCACCACCGAGCACCAGGTCAGCGCCGGCCCCATCTTCGTCCTGCGCCGCACGGGCAAGGTTGTGGTGCTGCCCACGGATAGATCCGTGGAGCAAAGCCTGCAGGAATTTTCGGAGGGAGATCTGCGCCGGTAGGTGGGATGTGGGAGCGGGGGCCTTTCCCCGCCCCTACTCCACCGTAACGCTTTTGGCCAGGTTGCGCGGCTTGTCCACGTCGCGATTCAGCAGCACGGCGGTGTAGTAGCTGAAGAGCTGCAGGGGCACGACGGCGAGGATGGGCAGGAGGCACTCGTGGGCGGCGGGGACGAAGATGGTGTCGTCGGCGATGGCGGCGACATCTTCATCGCCCTCGGTGGCGATGGCGATGATGGGGCCCTTGCGCGCTTTCACCTCCTGCATGGTGCTGATGTTTTTGTTGCGCAGGCTGTCGTTGGGGACGATGAAGATGCTGGGCGTATGGTGATCGATCATCGCGATGACGCCGTGCTTAAGCTCCGCGGCCGGGTAGCCTTCGGCGTGGATGTAGCTGATCTCCTTCATCTTAAGCGCGCCTTCCATGGCCACGCCGTACTGCACGTTGCGGCCAAAGTAGAGCATGCTCTTCACACTCTTGTACTTGTCCGCAATGGCGCGGATTTTGTCGGCCTGCTTCAGCAGCTTGGTGATCTGATCCGGCAGCGCCTCCAGCCCCTTGATGAACTCCGAGCCCTGGGTAAAGCTGAGGAAACGCATGCGTCCGAGCAGCAGACCCAGCAGCGCAAATATGGTGACCTGCGAGGTGAACGACTTGGTTGCGGCCACGCCGATCTCCGGGCCGGCGTGCATGTACACACCGCCGTCCGTCTCGCGCGCAATGGTGCTGCCGACGTTGTTGCAGATGCCCAGCACGCGGTAGCCGCGCCGGCGCGCCTCGCGCAGGGCGCCCAGGGTGTCGGCCGTCTCGCCGCTTTGGCTGACGACGATGACCAGGGTGCGGCGGTCCATCGGGCAGTTGCGGTAGCGGAACTCGCTGGCAAAGTCGATCTCCACGGGGATGTGCGCGAGGCTCTCGATAATGTGCTCGCCCACAATGCCGGCGTGCAGCGCGGTGCCGCACGCGGTGATGACAATGCGTTCCACCTCGCGAAGCTCCTGCGGCGACATGTTGAGGCCGCCGAGCACGGCGCTGGCTTCCTCGGCGTTCAGGCGGCCGCGCACGGCGTTCTGGATGGACGTGGGCTGCTCAAAGATCTCCTTGAGCATGAAGTGGGGGAAGGAGCCGAGCTCCGCGTCCTCCGTGCGGTAGTCGACCTCGGAGATCTGGAACTCCGACGGCTTGTCCGTAATGGACTTGATGGTAAAGGAGTTGCCGGTAAGGGTAATGAGGTCGAAGTCCTTGAGGTACACCACCTTCTGCGTATGGGCCACGATGGCGGAGACGTCGCTGGCCAGAAAGTGTTCGTCCTGGCCAATGCCGAGGACCAGTGGGCTGCCGCGGCGGGCGCCTACCAGCACGTCGGGCTCGTCCGCATGCACCACGGCCACGCCGTAGGTGCCCTGCACTTGCTTCAGGGCCAGCTTCAGCGCGGTCTCCAGCCGGTGCGGGGTAGAGGCGGGCAGGCTGTCGTACATGCTGCCGACGAGGTGCGCGAGGATCTCGGTATCTGTCTCGGACTCGAACGTATGGCCGGCGGCGACGAGCTTGCGCTTGAGCGCCTGGTAGTTTTCCACAACGCCGTTGTGGACGAGGGCGAGCTTTTTGCGGTTGTCCAGGTGCGGGTGGGCATTGGTGTCGTTGGGCTCGCCATGCGTGGCCCAGCGGGTGTGGCTGATGCCGATGGTGCCCGAGAGAGGCGCGCCGCTCAGGCACTCCTCCAGGTTGGAGATGCGGCCGACCTTTTTGGAGACGTGCAGGGAGCCGTTGAGGATGGCCAGACCGCTGCTGTCGTAGCCACGGTATTCCAGGCGTCTGAGGCCATCCAGGAGAAGGGGTTGCGCCTCTTTTTTACCGATGTAAGCAACGATTCCGCACATAAAAAGCGGAAGATACCGCGCCCGCCCGGTAAGCTCAAGGCCCAAATAGGGGTGAATCTGTGGAAAGTATGCGGGCGTATAGATGCGCAGCGGACAGGCGACTCGCGCGAAGCTTGCGGATGCTGGCCCGGGCGTTGATGTTCCGGATTGCGAGATTGCTAAGGCTGTGCCTTCCTATGCCATTGATACCGTGGAGGATGTGCGCGCAGCTATCTTTCCATATCCCCTCCGTGCAATCCGTGTAATCCGTGGTTACATTTCAGCTCAAAGGGGGGCTTTCGCCACGATAGCCGCATGTCGACAGCAATCTCTAAGCTTCGTCCGCCGCGAATAACTCTGCCTGTCGCTCCTGCGCACTGTCGTGGTCGTCATCTTCATCGCTGTCATCATCCGCAAACTGCACGCCGGTGCCGAGAAGGCGCACGGGGAGCGGCTTGCGCTGCCAGGCCTCGGCCAGGAGGGTGCGCCATATCTCCAGCGTAGGCGTGGTGCACACGCACTGCCGCGTGGTGCGCGTAAAGTCGGAGAACTTGACGGTAACGTAGGCGTTGCGGATGCGCCGCTCGGGCACCTTGGCGCGCAGGTCGTCCAGCACCTCCCGGCCCAGCTTGTCGATCGCCTCCTGGCACTCCGCCAGGGTGGTGAGGTTGTCGAAGAACGTGTTCTCTGTGCTGAGCGATTTGCGGATGCGGTGCGGGCGCACGGCGCGGTTGTCCTCGCCCCGGCACAGGTGATAGAGCTCCTCGCCCCACTTGCCAAACTGAGCGGCCATCTCCGGCAGCGTCAGCTTCTGTAAATCCCCGCACGTGTTGATGCCGCGCGCTGCAAACCGCTCCGCGCTTTTGGGGCCCACACCCCAGATTTTGCGCACGGGCAGCGCCGCCATAAAGGCGTGCACTTGCTCCGGCAGCACGGCAAATTGCCCGTTGGGCTTGCGCCAGTCGCTGGCAATTTTGGCCAGCATCTTGTTGGGGGCGATACCGGCCGAGGCGGTTAGCTGCGTCTCGCTGAGGATGCGCGCGCGGATCTCCCGCGCGATGTCCCACGCGTAGCGCCCCGCGTCGGTCACATCCAGGTACGCTTCGTCCAGGGAAAGCGGCTCCACCAGCGGTGTGTACTGGTGAAAGATGGCGCGGATAACCTGCGATGTCGCCCGGTAGAGATCGAACCGCACGGGCAGAAAAACGAGGTCCGGACACCGCTGCCGCGCCATAAAGCCGGGCATGGCGCTGCGCACCCCATACTGGCGCGCCTTGTAATTGCACGTGCAAATGACGCCGCGCTTGCTGCCGCCGCCCACCGCGATGGGCAGCCCCGCCAGCTCCGGCCGCTCGCGCATCTCCACCGCGGCGTAGAAGCAATCCATATCCAGGTGGATGATTTTGCGCATGATGGAGAGGAGGAAAGGGCGGGGGAGGGGATGGGGAGGGATCACTGGTTCACCTTGTGAGTTTACTGCTTTTTGTCCGTCCCGCCAGTGGAAAGTTGCAAGGCCATGCGATTGCGCGATCACTTCATTACCGACCGCTTTCCCAGCCGTTGCTCCTGCTTCCAGATATGAAATTCCCGTGTGGCGTCGCCAACGGCAATGCTGTATGTTATGTGCTGTAGTTAAAGTGCCGCAAGCATAGCGAACGCCGCACAGCACAGCACAGCTCAGCACCGCGCGGCCCGGCGCCGCCGTCCTGTTTCTCTCCAGTCGCATTGTCCCTTCAACGCCGCCCTTTTCCGCCGTCCATGAACGCCACCCTGCTTTCCCCGCCTGACGCACCAGCAGCAGCCGACGCGCCCGTCGTCGCCGCTTCGGACAGTCTTGCTCCCGCCCCCGCCGGCGTCTCCGTGCCGCACACCGTGCCGCTGGAGGAGATCGCCGACTACATGTCGCACCTGCTGAAGCACAGGGAGATTGGCGATTACCCCGGCGCGCACAACGGGTTGCAGATGGAGAATCGCACCGGCACCGTCACCCGCATTGCCGCCGCCGTGGACAGCCACGAGCGCGTGCTGCAACGCACCGCCTCCACGGGGGCGGATCTGCTCCTCGTCCACCACGGTATGCTGTGGAGCGCCGGCGGCCCGTGCACCGGCGCGGCCTTCCGCAAAGCCCGCACTTGCCTGGACGCCAACCTCGCCGTCTTTAGCAGCCACCTGCCGCTGGACGCCCACGACCAGCTGGGCAACAACGCCCTGCTGGCCCGCGCCATCGGGCTGCCCTCGCCCCAGCCGTTTTTTGTGGAGAAGGGCACGCCAATCGGCCGCCGCGCGGAGGTGGACTGGTCGCTGGACGAACTCCTGGACCGCCTCGGCATTGCCCTGGGCGGCGAGCCCCTCATCGTCCACGCCTCCGGCCCCGGCGACACCCTGGAGGAATCGATCGCCGCCACCCGCGTGCGCCGCATCGGCATCATCACCGGCGGCGCCGGCAACAGCCTGCGCGAAGTCGCGGCTGAAGGTATCGACACCTTCGTCACCGGCGAAGGCCGCCACGACAGCTTCGGCACAGCGGTCGAGCTCGGCGTCACCCTCCTGTACGGCGGCCACTACGCCACGGAAACCTTTGGCGTCAAAGCCCTTGCGGAGCACGTGGCCGAGCGCTTCGGCCTGCCGTGGGAGTTTGTGGACGTGCCCAGCGGGTTGTAGCGCGCGGAACCGCGCGGCCTGGCTGGCTACGCGTAGCCGTCTCAGCGCATCCGCACCTTTTTCGCAGGGCAATAGCAGTTGCATCGGCGGCGGCCCCTCGCCATAGTGGGCGTTCATGAAGCACACAGTCGCTATCGCCTCTGACCCCGTCGCTCTCCCCTTCTTCTCACGCCGCCTTGCCGCGGCGGTGCTGGCACTCCTTTGCACCGCCGCGCTCCTGCTTGCCCTGCCCGCCGCACCCGCCCTTGCGCAGGACAGCAAGGAAAAGCACGCTATCGACAAGTGGTACGACGCCGCAATGGACAAAGCCAGCTCCACCCACGAGTTCCGCTCCGTTACCCAACAAGCGCTGGCCAAGTGGGACGCCGAGCTTAACGCCGCCTACAAGGAGCTGGGTGGCATGCTTAAACCCGCCGGCAAGGATGCCCTCAAAGCCGCCCAGCTCCAATGGATCAAATTCCGCGACGCCGAGATCGAAGTCATCAAAAACAGCATCTACCTCATGGACGGCACCATGTGGCTGCAAGTCGGCGACAACCGCGTCATGGAACTCACCCGCGACCGCGCCCTGCAACTGCGCCGCACCATCCAGACTCTGAACGAAGGCGGGGGGATTGCGGATTAGGAAGGGGCGCTACCTGCGCTAAGCCGCTGAATGGCGATCAGCTTCTGGTACTTCTCGTGCCTTTGTTGCTCAAGGAGGCAGTCATAGATCATGAAAAGGCCACCCATAGCGGGGACACCCAGCAATGACAATCCTCCGAGAGGCCCCAGAATTTCCGGAAGGCCCGACAAGATAGTGAGCTGATAGGCAGCATAGGCAAAAATCATACCCGCCACTAAGCCTGGAGCCCTTGCCGCGACGGAAAAGAAGTGGTGCTGCCTCCACTCCGATTCGATATCGGCCCCGCCCCGGTAGTCGCCCCTCGCTGCAAGCCAGAGAAGTACAACGATATGGAACGGAACGAGGGCTGCCAGAAAACAGATAAAGTAGCCCCCCGCTGTCGTCTCAATAGCGGTCAGCAAGGGCATTCCACCCAGCACTTTTTTGCCGATCGTTTCGAGCATTCCGCAGGCATGTGGCATCGTTTGCGCCGCGCCGAGACCTGCGCCGACAAGAAACTTCCAGGCCAGGAATGGCAAGGAAGTGGGCCGCGAGCTGGGAACCTCGAAAGCCATGGCACTCATGTCGCGGCGTGGGGTGTTGGCGGAAGCGGAGGCGGCGTCTTGGCCGCTTCCTCATTGTGGCGTCTGACGATATCGATGACTAAGATGATAGCCGCAATGGAAGGCATCAGAGCTTCGAATAACCTGCGAAAGAGGGAAGGGAATACGTAAAGGCAAAGGACAATACCACCGGCCATCCCGGCGAAAAAACCGATTGTATAGAGCAGGCTGCTCCCAAACCTTAGGCGGGCCACGAGTGCCGATTCCGCAGAGGCTCTCATCCACAGCACGCCCGCGCAGACGGTGCATGACAGTACGAAGAGAATCAGCGCAAGCAGCACTATCAGCCAGATCAGTGAATCCAGTTCCGCTGGAAGGCCTCCCCCTGTCGTCAAAATGCGGATACGGGGCTCCGCAAATTCGAGATTTTGTGCTGTGAGCAGGGTGCCAAAGCACAGCCCCAGAGCGAAGCGGCGAAAGCGATCATTGCGGAAAACGAACATCGCGGGAGCGTGGTTAGGGCTGCCAAAAAGCTATTCGGAGCTATTTCTTGTATTGCGTCCACCTTATTCTCTGACTAAACATTCTGCAAGCGTGTAACACACATTCATATCGTCCCCGTAGCTCCCATTCCCCACAAGCCCATGTCCCTCATTACCTTCTGGTACCAGTTCGACAAAGCGACCTTCCCCGCGAAGATCAAGGCGAAGAAGTCGGTTACGCACGAGTGGCTGGACGAAATTGCGCTGAAACGTGAGGACATAGAGCTGGGCGGCTTTGGATTTGCCACGATGCAGGGCGTGCTGATGCTGGATTACGACATCAATTTTCCCAAATCGCCCCAAGACCTGGAAACGCCGCTGCTACGCTGCTGGGAAATGGGTGCTCACCTCATCAACGGCGGCGACGAGGCGAGGGAACTGGCGGAGAAGCTTGCCACGATTACAGACACAAAGGCCTTTGCCAAACTGTGCCTGGAGTTTACGGGAGAGCCCACCACACAGAAAAGCGTCGAGGATACCAGGATCTGGGTGGAGGAATCGCTCGCGAATCTCCGTCAGGCGCTGACGGATTTGCCGGCGGACAGAATTGCACTGCTGGCGATGAGCTAGAGGCTGTCGACATTTCCGCTGCATCCCCTTGGCGATACTATCTGCCTTGGAGCTACGGACCTTCAGATAACATCGCCAAGGGCGTAAAGTTTCGCCAAGAGGGATGCTTCCACGATGTTCAACCTTTTTTACGTTCCCCCCTTTATCCCCTGCTTAGAGGCTTATATCCCCCTTAGCGCGAGACATTCTCCTCCGTATTGCAGTACGGCTTCACAGATGTCTCGCTATAAGGGGGATATAAGCCTCTACGCAGGGGATAATGGGGGAGGAGGCCAAATGTCGACAGCCTCTAAGCTACGCTAAGGCAAGTACCCCGCGTGTGCCGCCTTTTCCATTGCGTACCCTTTTTCACGCTTTCCCTCTGATAATCAGCCTCTTACGCATTTCCCGCGCCACTCCGCCGGTCCGTGTGCAAAATTTTCTGAAAAAAGTGTTGTGTGATTTGGCGCTTCTGTCATTATCTATGTCCCGCGACTTCTTTGTAAGCGCGCCGTCAGATGAGCTTTCCGTCAGGGCAGCTCCCGTTCTCACCTCCCGCTAAACAGGGTTTGGATAGAGTGAAGGGAGGTTGTTTCAGGCGATATCGCTTCCTCTGCGGCTGACATCGAGATAGCGAGCATGCGACAGTTTGGCTGTCCTCCATGCGGCTTCTACGGATCAAGGCACGCTCCGCGACACTGCAAAAATCTTTGCAACGATCGGAGGCGTGTTTCTCTTTTTCCGCGAGAGGCTGTTGGATGCCCCATGTTTCAGCTCTCATCGACGTTCGTCGGTTCGACCCAGCGCGATGCTGGAGAGAAGAAATCCCGCTCCGCTGATTTGCAAAGATCCATTTCCAGATAGTCATGCCCACGATCAACCAGCTCGTAAGAAAAGGCCGCAAAAAAGTGGTCGTCAAGACGAAGGCCCCGGCCCTTAAAGGTGCGCCGCAGCGCCGTGGCGTCTGCGTCCAGGTGATGACCCGTACGCCCAAGAAGCCGAACTCGGCTCTGCGCAAGGTCGCCAAAGTGCGCCTCACCAACGGTGACGAAGTCATCGCGTACATCCCCGGCGAAAACCACAACCTGCAGGAGCACTCCATTGTGCTGGTGCGCGGCGGCCGTGTGAAGGATCTTCCTGGCGTTCGCTACCACATCGTCCGCGGTACGCTGGACGCCCTCGGCGCCATTGGGCCGAGCAACTCCAACAAGCTCAACCGTAACGTGTCCCGTAGTAAGTACGGCGTCAAGAAGCCCAAGCCTGGTCAGGCCGCGGCGGCTCCCGTCAAGGGCAAGAAGAAATAAGCTGATCCTTTTAAGTTAAAGCTTAGTTTCATTGCTTCCACCGATTTTACCTCAACGAAGAAGAACATATGGCAAGACGTCGCAGAGCCGATAAGCGCGAGATGGCCGAGGACTCCAAGTACGAGTCCCCCGTAGTGGGCCGCCTCATCAGCACCGTGATGCGCGATGGCAAGATGGCCACCGCCCAGCGCGTGGTGTATGGCGCGATTGACGAAGTCAATCAGGCGAACAAGGATGGCAACCCGCTCGATATCCTCACCAAGGCTATCGACAACGTAAAGCCCCGCCTGGAAGTGAAGAGCCGCCGCGTGGGTGGCGCCACCTACCAGGTGCCCATGGAAGTGCCGCCGGAGCGTCAGATCTCCCTGGCAATGCGCTGGCTGGTGCAGTATGCATCCAAGCGCAAAGGTGTTACCATGGTAAAGGCCCTCGCGAGCGAAGTTCGCGATGCCTCCAATGGTCAGGGAAACGCCGTCAAAAAACGCGATGACGTTCATAAGATGGCACAGGCCAACCGCGCATTCGCGCACTTCCGCTTCTAATTATGTCCACCGCCGCACCTGCTGCCTCAACAAAGGCTGCCAACCCCAACAACCCCAAGCGTTCCTATCCGCTGGAGCGCACGCGCAACATCGGTATTTGCGCGCACATCGACGCCGGCAAGACGACGCTCACCGAGCGTATCCTCTTCTACACGGGTGCCATTCACAAGATCGGTGAAGTGCATGAAGGCACCGCCGTGACTGACTGGATGGAGCAGGAGCGCGAGCGCGGCATCACCATCACTTCCGCGGCGACGACCTGCTTCTGGCCGGTCCGCACGGAAGAGGGTATTACCAAGGTGTACGACGGCCAGAAGTTCCGCGTCAACATCATCGACACCCCTGGTCACGTCGACTTTACGGCCGAGGTGGAGCGCTCGCTCCGCGTGCTCGACGGTGCCATCGCGGTGTTCTGCGGCGTAGCCGGCGTGCAGCCGCAGTCCGAGACTGTATGGCGCCAGGCCAACAAGTACAACGTGCCCCGCATCGCGTTCGTCAACAAGATGGACCGTACCGGCGCCAACTTTAACAACGCGCTTAACGACATGCGCACCAAGCTGGGCGCCAACGCCTGGCCCGTGCTCATCCCCCTGGGTGCTGAAGATCAGCTGCAGGGTCAGATTGACGTCGTCAATCAGCGTGCCATCGTTTACTCTGATAACGATCGCATCGGCTCCACCTACGAGGTGACCGACATCCCGGCCGACAAGAAAGAGATGGCCGAGCAGGCCCTTCGCGACCTCATTGAGGCCGTGGCCGACAAGGATGAAGTGATCGGCGAAATGTTCCTGGAGGAGAAGACCCCCTCCGCCATGGAGCTCA
The DNA here is from genome assembly GCA_003054695.1 of Verrucomicrobia bacterium LW23. Taxonomy (GTDB): domain Bacteria; phylum Verrucomicrobiota; class Verrucomicrobiia; order Methylacidiphilales; family UBA1321; genus LW23. Next base: position 23,914 of record QAZA01000030.1, on the reverse strand, counting down.
AAGCCGCTATCCGCCGCCTCACCGTGAGCAACCAGCTCGTGCCTGTGGCCGGTGGCTCCGCATACCGCAACAAGGGTGTGCAGTTCCTCATCGACGCCGTTGTCGATTACCTCCCCGGCCCGCTGGACATTCCGCCCGCCAAGGGTATTAACCCGGACAACGGCGAGCCCGCGTACGCTCCCGCCGACGACAGCGCCAAGTTCTGCGCGCTGGCGTTCAAGCTCTGGGCCGATCCGTTCATCGGTAAGCTCGTGTTCTTCCGTGTCTACTCCGGCATGCTGAACAAGGGTGAGACCGTCGTGAACACCCGCACCGGCAAGCGCGAGCGCATCTCGCGCCTCATCCAGCTGCAGGCCGACAAAAAGGCCGAGCTTGATGTGGTGTACGCTGGTGACATCGCCGCCATCGTCGGCATCAAGGATGTCAAGACCGGTGACACGCTGGTTATCGAAGGCAACGACATTTCCCTCGAGCCGCCGTCCTTCCCCGAGCCCGTTATCTCCATGGCCATTGAGCCGAAGAGCAAGGGCGACCGTGAGAAGATGGGCGACGCCCTGGGCCGCCTGATGGAAGAAGATCCGACCTTCGTCGTGAAAACTGACGAAGAGACGGGCCAGACCATCATTGCCGGCATGGGCGAGCTTCACCTCGACATCATCATGGACCGCATGCGCCGCGAGTTCAACGTGCAGACCAACGCCGGCGCCCCGCAGATCGCGTATCGCGAAACCATCACGAAGACGGCCAGCGGCGAAGGCAAGCTGGTCAAGCAGTCCGGTGGTCGCGGTCAGTACGGTCACGTCGTTCTGGAGATGATCCCGAACGAGCGCGGCAAGGGTATCGTCGTCGAGTCCAAGGTTGTCGGTGGTAACATCCCCAAGGAGTATATCCCCGCCTGTAAGAAGGGTGTGGAAGAAGCTCTCCTAAACGGTATCATCAACGGCTCCCAGGTTATCGACGTTACGGTGAACATCACCGACGGCTCCTACCACGAAGTCGACTCCAACGAACTGGCCTTCAAGATGGCGGCAATCTTCGCTGTCAAGGAAGTCATGAAGAAGGCGGCTCCGATCCTGCTCGAGCCGATGATGAAGGTCGAAGTGTCCACGCCGGACGAGTTCCAGGGCGACATTCTGGGCGATCTGAACCGCCGCCGCGGCAAGATCATGAATGTCAACGCCAAGGGTAACTCCTCGGTCGTGAATGCCGAAGTACCCCTGTCTGAGATGTTTGGCTACGTGAACGCGATCCGCACCGTCTCCAAGGGCCGTGCCGCGTACTCCATGGAGCCCTCTCACTTTGAACAAGTGCCCGCGAATATCGTGGCCCAGATTACTGAACAGAAGAAAGGATAACATTTTATGGCCGAAACGCGTATTCGCATCCGCCTCAAAGGCTTCGACTATCGTCTCCTGGACCGTGCCGCCACGGAAATCGCGGAGACTGCTTCCCGTACCGGTTCCTCCGTAGCGGGTCCCATTCCGCTCCCCACCAAGATCGAGCGCTACACGGTAAACCGTTCCCCGCACGTCGACAAAAAGAGCATGGACCAGTTCGAGATTCGGACGCACAAGCGCCTGATCGACATCATCCATCCTACCGCCAAAACGGTGGACGAGCTCAAAAAGCTCAACCTGCCCGCCGGCGTGGATATCAACATCAAGATCTGACGAGGCGCGCCGGGTGGGGCCAGGCTGAAAACAGCCCTGCAGCACCCGGCACGCGCAGGAAGTTCTCTCGAATCTCTCTCTTCACAATTTAGCTTAGGAAACCGCGGCAACTGTCCTCTGGCCGCCGCCCGCAACGGGCCGGCAGGTTACGCTACAACGACAGTGTCGCAGGTCATCGCATAACATGAGCATCGGAATTTTAGGTCAAAAAGTCGGAATGACCCGCGTGTACGACGCGAACGGGGTGATTACGCCCGTTACCGTTATCCTGGCCGAGCCCAACGCGGTCCTGCAGGTCAAGACCAAAGAGAACGACGGTTACGAAGCCGTCCAGGTCGGCGTGTTCGATCAGAAGGAGCACCGTGTGACCAAGCCCCTGCTGGGTCACTTCAAGAAAGCCGCGGTTACTCCCAAGAAGTTCATCCGCGAATTCATCCCCGGCAAGGGCGAGACGGCCCCCAAGGTCGGTGAGTCCGTCAACGTCACCAACTTCAAGGTTGGCCAGTACGTCGACGTCATCGGCGTCAGCAAGGGCAAAGGCTTTGCGGGCGTTATGAAGAAGCACAATTTCTCCGGCCAGGGCGCCGCTCACGGCTCCAAGACGCACCGCCGTAACGGTGCCATCGGTGAGCGCTCCACTCCGGGTCGCATCTACAAGAACCACGGCATGCCGGGCCACATGGGTGATGAACGCATCACCGTGCAGAACCTGCGCATCATCCAGGTCCGCGAGTCCGACAACGCCCTGCTGGTTAGCGGTGCGGTGCCTGGCGCCAAGGGCGGGTACGTGGTTGTCCGCACGGCAATTAAGGGTCAGCCGAAGCCTCCTGTCGTTCAGACCGTGGTGAAGGCCAAGAATCCGGGTAAAGCCGGTAAGAAATAACACCAGGAGGAACTGAACATGAACAGCACCCCTATTACTGTCGAAGCGGCCAAGGAAAAGCTGCAGGTTGAGCTCATCCTCAACGGTATCGGCACCCAGGCGCTCCACGAGACCATCGTGGCCTACCGCGCCAATCGCCGCGCCGGCACGCACAGCACCAAAACGAAAGCGGAAGTCAACCGCAGCGGTAAAAAGCCCTGGCGCCAGAAGGGCACCGGCAACGCCCGCGCCGGTTACGCCTCCTCGCCCGTGTGGCGTGGCGGCGGCGTAGTCTTCGGCCCCAAGCCGCGCGACTACTCCAAGGACACCAACAAGAAGGTGAAGAAGCTGGCCCTGAAGAAGGCGCTCAGCTCCCGCGTTGCCGCCGGCGACGTGTTTGTCGAGCCCGCGTTCGACGTCACCAGCGGCAAGACGAAGGATTTCGTCGCGGCGCTCGCCCCCGTCCTTACGGTCGACAACACCGTGCTCCTCGTGCTTGAAGGCGTTAACCAGCAGATCCTGCAGGCCGCCCGCAATCACCCGCGCGTTGCCGTTACCACGGCCGACTTCCTCAATGCCGAAGACCTCGTCCGCTCGGACAAGATCGTCATCGTGGAGGCCGCCTTCGCCAAAATCTCCAACCGCCTGAAGGCCTAAACTCCCATGCGCGATCCGTTCTTTATCATCAAAACTCCTCGCATCACCGAGAAGGCCACCGCGCTCTCCAGCCTGGGCCAGTACGTGTTCCGCGTGGCGTCCGACGCCACCAAGCAGGAGATCAAGTACGCCGTCAAGACGATCTTCAAGAAAGACGTCGCCGGCGTCAACACCCTCAACGTGCGCGGCAAAAAACGCCGCTCCCGTACCATCCACGCCGGAAAGACTTCCGACTGGAAAAAGGCCATCGTTACGCTGAAGGAAGGCGAGAAGATCGACTTCGTCTAAGCCCGCAGCCGAGCGAAATATACGACAACCGGCGGTCTTAACTTGGCCTGAAAACAGCATAACAAGCCGCCATTTCGCCCCTCCTCACCCAGCCCTTCACCTGAGCCTAAACTTATGGCCCTTAAACACTTCCGCCCGCTGACGCCCTCCCAGCGCTACACCGTGCTGTCCGGCTTCGACGACATCACTGCGTCCAAGCCCGAGAAGAGCCTCACCGAGCCCATCAAAAAGACCGGCGGCCGCAACGCCAACGGTCGCGTGACCTCCCGCCACATCGGCGGCGGCCACAAGCAGCGCTATCGCATCATCGACTTCAAGCGCAACAAGCTGAACATGCCCGCCATTGTGGAGACGATCGAGTATGATCCGATCCGCACAGCCCGCATCGCCCTGCTGAAGTACGACGACGGTGAGAAGCGGTATATCCTCGCCCCCAACGGCCTCAAGGTCGGCATGTATGTGCAGGCCGGCGTGGAGATCGAGCCGAACATCGGCAACGCCATGCCGCTCGATCGCATCCCGCTCGCCGCGCCGATCCACAACATCGAGCTGCAGGCCGGCAAAGGCGGCCAGCTCGTCCGCACCGCCGGCGGCTCCGCCACCATCATGTCGGTGGACCAGGGCTACGCCCAGATCCGCCTGCCCTCTGGCGAAATCCGCAAGATCCACGCCAAGTGCTACGCCACCATCGGCCAGGTCGGCAACCTCGAGCACGAGAACATCTCGCTCGGCAAAGCCGGTCGCAACCGCTGGCTCGGACGCCGTCCGAAGGTCCGCGGTATGGTGATGAACCCGGTCGATCACCCGATGGGTGGCGGTCAGGGCAAGAGCAAGGGCGGTGGCGGTCGCCAGCATCCGGTCTCCCCGTGGGGCCAGCCTGCCAAGGGTTTCAAGACTCGCGCCAAGTACAAGCCGACGAACAAGTTCATCGTGCAGCGCCGCAAGAAGAAGAAGTAATCGCCAAAGACCGACCTTCCTCTCTTCTCTACATTCTCTCTTAACCATCGAACCTACACGATCCCATGGGCAGAAGCCTTAAAAAAGGACCCTTTGTTGATGATCATCTTCTCGACAAGATCGACAAGATGAACGGCGAACGGGTCAAGCGTCCGATCAAAACCTGGTCGCGCCGCTCCCTGATTACCCCCGACTTCGTCGGGCACACCTTCCTGGTGCACAATGGCAAGATCTTCAATTCCGTGTTCGTCACGGAAAACATGGTCGGCCATCGCCTGGGTGAGTTCTCCCTGACGCGCACCTTCCGCCGTCACGGCAACCACACCGAGAAGGTCAGCAAGTAATCAGCACGTGTATCCGGATGTCGCATGGCGCCCGGGTACACATCTCACAGAAAGGGCGATTTTATACTGGATATGTAAAAAATGTTTCGGCACCATGTATACAAACATTGCCGCGGCATACGCCACATGCTCCAGTACATCGCCCTGCTCCTGTTAGCGCTCCACTTTCAGCCGGGGGCCAGCCTTGCGCAGGCCTCCTCCACCAGCACTTCCAACCAGAAGCTGCCGGGTGGGAATCGTTCTTTGAATAAAGCCGAACCGACGGCCCAGGGCACCAACGCGCCCGAAGCACCGGAACAGGCCCAGGAAAAGACGACAAAATCGTCGACGTCCCCTGAAATAAAGGACACCAAAGACAGAGACAAGGATAAGGAAAAGGACAGGAAAAAACCTGCCGACCTGCCAACGGCCGCGAATGCGAAAGCATCCGCCGCCGCCAAAACGCCCGATAAAGACAAGGATAAGCCCGCGACGCCGGACAAGGGTGAGACAAGCGACAAGAGCGAAGAGCTCTCCTCCGCCAACCCCACCACCACCACCGCCCCGGGTAACAACGCTCCGTCATCGCCCGCCGCGCCTGCTGGAACTTACAGCAAGCACAGCCACGGCGGCAGCACGGCCACGCGCTCCCCAACACCTCCGGCGCCCGCATCCGCGGCACCTTCCGACTCCCCACAAACCGCAGCCCCTGGCGCGACCGCAGCGAAGCCCGCTCCCCGGCCGGTGACCCCCGTCATCGCCAAAGAGCGCCCCCGCAAGCCCGCCCAGCCTGCCGCCCCGCGCAAGCAACCGACGACCGACCTCGAACCGGCAAGCACCGGCACCGAGCAGGAGCCTATCGGCCCCTCGCTCAGCGAGATCGCCAACGACGACAAAAGCACGGGCAACACGCGCCCCTACCAGCCCGCCTCCCCCGGGGAGGACGAGCTGCTTCCGCAGCCGCTGAACAACTCCAGCATGCGCAGCAGCCAGGGCCCGATACCCATCGGGCCGGACTCGGGCGACGACAACTTTGTGGGACCGGAACTTGCCCCGCAGGCCGGTAGCCGTAAGGATTCCGCAACATCGCCCGACAACTCCGCCAGCAGCGGAGGCCAGGGCGAAGGCGAAATTCCTCGCGAGCGCGCCGTCAAGATCACCGAGCTGGAAGTTCGCAACCGACAGCTCACCAAAGACTTAGCCTACGCCAACGAACAGATCGCCATCCTCCGCGCGAAAGTGCGTGAGAAAGAGACGATCCACGCCGCCCTCGGCATCGACGCCCTCACCGGCGACATGGGCGCCATCAGCGATCGCCTCCTCAAGGCGGTGGCCGGGTGGTACCAGTCCGAGCAGCAGCGCAAGCAGGGTGTGGTGCTGATCGAGAAGCTGATCTCCACGTCTCAATCCGCCCTCCAGTCCAACGAGGGCGCCGCAGCCTCTGTCCGCGCCGAGTACGAAGTCGCGGTGCGCCAGGCCCAGGATTACCTTTCCGGCCGTGGTCGCTCCAACGTTCCGCTCGCGGATGGTCTCTCCAGTGCTCAGGTCGTCGACGTCGATAAGGGAAGAGGCGTCATCATCATCAACGCAGGCCGCCGCATTGGCGTGCGTGAGGGGATGCCGTTCCTCATCTTCCGCAACGCTCTGCGCATTGCGCAGGTCAAAGTCTTTCTCTGCTACGACCAGGTCAGCGCCGCGCTTATCGACAGCGACGGTCAGCGCATGGATATCGTGGTGGGAGATACGGCGACAGTGGCGACGGATAAGAATTCTCCTTGACGGTTGCCTCCATTTTGGGCATCCTTTCTGGCTCTCGCGATTCTCTTGGTGTCGTTTCGACTATAGCGTTGTCGCTCAATTACTTACAGCATTTTCATCCTTCACATCAGCCTATTATTTCAGATCAATCCGTTCGTTTCCACTGCTTCCGGCGCCGCAGATGATGCATCGCCACGGCAAAAAAAATCGAATCGCACGCAAAAGCTACCCGGCGGCAAGCCGGTATATCACCCGGCCTCTGTCACCTCTGTTCGCGGCCCTTACACCGTACTGCGCCGCCGACACTGCATCTAACCCGCACCAGATAACTCACCCGCATCGTATATGGAAGTTCAATCGCTCACGCGCTTCGCGCGGATCAGTGCCTTTAAGGCAAGAGAAGTAACACGCGCCATCCAGGGGCTTCCTGCTCTCCAGGCTATCGACGTGGTGACGTTTTCCCCCAAGAAGGCCGCGGAGCTCGTCGGTCGCACTCTCAAGAGCGCGATTGCCAACGCGGAGAACAACAACAACCTGCGTGTCCAGAACCTAGTGGTGAAGGAAGCTGTGGTAGGCGAGGGCCCGACGCTCAAGCGTTTTCAGCCCAAGGCTCGCGGCAGCGCCGGCCCCATCCGCAAGCGCACCAGCCACATCAAGATCACTCTCGCCGAAGTTGAGCAGGCCTAAGCGACGCAGCACTACAGCAACCCTGTTCGCCTCGATTTCACCCCTCTAATTCCAACGCTATGGGCCAAAAAGTTAATCCTATCGGCTTCCGTCTTGCGGTCAACCGCAACTGGCGCTCCATGTGGTACGCCAGCAAGAAGGATTTCCCGGTTTATCTGTGCGAAGATCGCAAGATCCGCAACTTCATCAAGAAGCGCCTTGAGGGCGCCGCGGTTTCCCAGGTTGTCATTGAGCGCGCCTCCAACCGCGTTCGCGTCAACATCCACACCGCCCGTCCGGGTGTCGTCATCGGCCGCAAGGCCTCCGAGCTGGACAAGCTCAAGGACGAGATTCGTGGCCTGACGACAAAGGACCGCGAGGTTCTGATCGACGTCAAGGAAGTCAAGAACCCTGAGCTGAACGCCCAGCTGGTTGCCGAGAACATCGCGCTGCAGATCGAGCGCCGTATCTCCTTCCGCCGCGCGATGAAGAAGACGCTGCAGACCACCATGGACATGGGTGCGCTCGGTGTTCGTATCAAGTGCTCCGGCCGTCTCGGCGGTGCGGAAATCGCCCGCTCGGAGGAGTACCGTGAGGGCAAGGTGCCGCTGCATACGCTGCGTGCGGATATCGACTACGGCTTTGCCGAAGCGATGACGGTTGCCGGCAAGATCGGCATTAAAGTCTGGGTCTGCCGCCCCACCGAGGACGTGCGCTAACCAGCGCGCGGCTGATCCCTTCTCACTCAACGTAATTCTTTAACGATTAGGACTTTATGCCTCTTCTTCCGAAACGAGTCAAATACCGCAAGACGCAGCGCGGCAGCCGCAAGGGCTTTGCAACGCGCAACACGTACATTGCGTTTGGCGCCTACGCCCTTCAGGCCCTGGAGCGTGCGTGGATTACCAACACCCAGATTGAAGCCTGCCGCCGTGTTATCTCCAATAACATGAAGCGTAAAGGCAAAACCTGGATCCGCATTTTCCCCGACAAGTCGGTCACTGCCCGCCCGCCGGAAACCCGAATGGGTAAAGGTAAGGGCGCCCCCGAGTATTGGGTAGCCGTCGTCAAGCCGGGTAACATTTTGTTCGAGCTGGATGGCATTCCCGAGTCGATTGCCCGTGAGTCCATGCGCCTGGCGGCGAACAAGCTCCCCATCCGCGTCCGCTTCATCAAGCGTGCGGTGCCGGTAGCGGCCAAGGCGGCCTAACCAAAGGGCCGCCTGGTAACACAAGGCGCATCGCCTCCGTAACATCTACCATTCACTCTGCACATGCCTACCGATATCATAGAATTCCGCGCTTTGACCGTGGACGAGCTGAACGTCAAGGACCGCGAAGCGCGGGAAGAAGCGTTCAACCTGCGTCTGCAGCAGGCGACCGGTGTGCTGGAAAAGCCCAGCCGCCTGCGCGAGCTCCGTAAAGAGCGCGCCCGCATCCAGACCGCCCTTTCCGAGAAGGCCAAGGGCCTCACCATCGTGCGCAAGGAGAAGGCCGCCAAGTAATCAGGCGGCGCCCCGGCCCGGCAACATCCGGGCCGGCCCTTTTTCCCAAGCAGGATTATACACAAACCTCTAGAATCCGACTCCCTACTTTCCCATTCCAGCCATGAGCGAACAGCAAACCACGCCGGAGAGCAGCGCCCCCGCCGCGCCGGTACAACGTCCCCCGTCGCGCAAAGAGCGCACCGGTGAGGTCGTGTCCACCAAGATGCAGAAGACGATCGTTGTGAAGGTTGTGCGCCGCGTGCCGCACCCCCGCTACAAGAAGATTGTCAAGGTCAGCGAGCGCTTTTACGCGCACGACGAAAAGGGCGAAGCCAAGACTGGCGATCGCGTGCTGATTCGCGAAACCCGCCCGATGAGCAAGCTCAAGCGGTGGGAGCTGGCGGAAATCCTCAAGCACTGATCTGATCAACCCAACTCCGCTTTCAGGAAGCCCGCGGCCGCAGCAATGTCGAGCAGGTAAAGGCTTTCAGGACCGGAAACCACCCGACAACACATAACGCCGCCCGGTTTACCCTGGGCCACACACGCATATGATTCAAATTCGCAGCTGGGTTGATGTCGCCGATAACACCGGCGCCCGTCGTGCCACAATGATCGGCGTCATCGGCAAAAAGACGCTCTACGCCTCCGTGGGTGACGTGATCACCGCCAACGTGAAGGAAGCCGCTCCGGACGGCACGGTGAAGAAGAGCGAAGTCGTCCGCGCCGTAGTGGTGCGCACCCGCGCCCCGATCCGCCGCACCGATGGATCCTACCTCCGCTTTGACAACAACGCGGTCGTCATCATCGACAAGGATCAAAACCCCCGCGGCACCCGCATCTTCGGGCCGGTTGCCCGTGAGCTTCGTGAGAAAAACTTCATGAAGATCATTTCGCTCGCCCCCGAGGTTATCTAACAAGCGTAACCTCGTCCGTCTCTGTCAGTTACCTCTAGTTTCCCTGTTTCCCAACCTCTGACTTTCGACTGAATTCAATGAAGACCAAAACTGTCGCTCCCCAGAAATCGTTCCACGTAAAGAAGAACGATCTCGTGGTGGTTATCTCGGGCGCGCACCGCACCAAGCGCGGTAAGATTCTCCAGGTGCTGCGCGATAAAAATCGCGTGGTGGTGGAAGGCGTGAACATGATCAAGAAGGCCACGCGCCGCAGCGAAGCCAACCCCCAGGGCGGCCTCATCGAGCGCGAAGGCACCATCCACATCAGCAATGTGATGACCGTTGCCGAGTTTGAAGCCCGCGCAGCGCGCCGCAGCCAGAAGGCCGGCAGCTCCGCCAGCTAACCCCTTCTTTACAAGCATCCACCCCTTTTAATCAGGAAAGCCCACCATGAGCACCACTGAACAGGCCCCGAAGGCCCTCCTGCACCGCCAGTATCTGGAGCAGGTGATTCCCGCGCTGATCAAGAACCGCGGCTACAAGAACCCCCATCAGGTTCCCAAGATCAAGAAAGTGACCGTCAACTGCTGCATCGGGTCCACGCAGGACACCAAGCAGGCGCTCGAAGACGCGGTTAACGAGCTCCGCACGATCACCGGCCAGAAGCCCGTGAAGACCACGGCGACCAAGAGCATCTCCAACTTCAAGCTGCGCGAAGGCCAGGACATCGGCTGCAAAGTCACCCTGCGCGGGCGCATCATGTACGAGTTCCTCGAGCGCCTCATCTGCACCGCGCTGCCCCGTATCCGCGACTTTCGCGGCGTTAACGCCCGCGCCTTTGACGGCCGCGGCAACTACACGCTCGGCGTCAAGGATCAAACCATTTTCCCGGAAATTGAGCTGGATAAGATCAAGCGCAACCTGGGTATGGACATCACCATCGTGACGTCCGCCGAAAAGAACGAAGACGCCAAGGAGCTGCTCAGCCTCCTGGGTATGCCCTTCTCCGACCGCAAGCAGGCCAACGCCTGATTTCATCCAACCCTCTCAATCCATCCGACCCCCACTTTAACGCACCATCCCTATGGCTAAAACATGCTGGATCGTGAAACAACAGCAGGAACCGAAGTTCAAGGTTCGTGGCTATAACCGCTGCAAGCTCTCCGGCCGCCGCCGCGCCTACATGCGCAAATTCGGCGTCAGCCGCATCCAGTTCCGTGAAATGGCGCTGCGTGGGGAGATCCCCGGCGTAACCAAGGCCAGCTGGTAACCCCGGCCTGCCGTAACAACGCCACCCTCTTTACAGGACTTCGACTCCCATGCAAACCGATCCCCTTGGTGATTTTCTTTCTTCGATCCGCAATGCATCTCGCGCCGGCAAGGCCGAAGTTGTGGTCAATTACTCCCGGCTCAAGGCCGACGTAGCCACCATCCTCAAAAAGGAAGGCTATCTCGCCGAGGTGACGCCGGATCTGAGCACGAAGAAGCCCACCCTCACGGTCGCCATTCGCGGCCGCGGCAAAAGCCGCGCCATCACCGCCATCAAGCGCGTGAGCAAGCCCGGCCTGCGCCAGTACGTCGGCTCCGACGAGATCCCCAGCGTTCTCGGCGGCCTCGGCGTCTCCGTTGTCTCCACGTCTCAGGGCGTGATGGCGGGCCACACCGCCCGCAAGCTGCGCCTTGGCGGCGAGCTGCTCTGCACCATCTACTAACCTCCACTTCACTCGCATATGTCTCGTATTGGACTCCGGCCGATTACCATCCCGGAAAAAGTTAAAGTGACCGTAGACGGTTCTGTCGTGAAGGTGGAAGGCCCCCGTGGCAAGATGGAGCACACGCTGCCGTCCGTCATCTCCGCCTCTCTCGACAAGGGCGTTCTCACTGTCAAGAACAACGCCGCCGGGCAGAAAAAGAGCAAGGCCCTGCACGGCCTCAGCCGCAGCCTGGTGGCCAACATGGTGGAAGGCGTGAGCAAAGGCTTCCAGACGAAGCTCGAGATCCAGGGCGTCGGATTTAAGGCCGCCGTACAGGGCTCCCAGCTCAACCTGTCCCTCGGCTTCTCGCACCCCGTTCTTTATGATATTCCCGCCGACATCAAGATCACGGTGACGGATAACGTCAACGTGTCGGTGGAGGGCTTTGACAAGCAGCGCGTAGGCGCCGTGGCGGCCGATATCCGCCGCTACTACCCGCCGGAGCCCTACAAGGGCAAGGGCGTTCGCTACGCGGGCGAAAAGATTATCCGCAAGGAAGGCAAGACCGCTCAAGGCAAGTAACGCAACCGCCAGTGGCCCGCGCGGTCGGCGCATGGGGCTCCCTTCGGGGCTCCCCGCGGCGCCGGCTCCCGGGCAGGGCTGGCAAAACTCCACACCACAATGGCAATCCAAACTCGCAAAGCGATCCGTCAGCGCCTTCACGCGCGCATTCGCAAAAAGGTCTCGGGCACCACGTCCCGCCCTCGTCTCGCTGTCAATTTCTCCGGCCAGCACATCTACGTTCAGGTTATCGACGATACCGTCGGCAAGACGCTCGTTGGTGTTTCCACGACCGAAAAGGCCCTGGCCGATTCCAAACTTCGCCCCAACGTTGCCGGCGCCGAGCAGGTGGGCAAGCTGGTGGCCGAGCGGGCTCTGGCCAAAGACATCACCTCCGTGGTGTTCGACCGGGGCGGTTTTACGTTCCACGGCAAGGTGAAGGCTCTGGCCGACGCCGCTCGTTCCGGTGGTCTTCAATTCTAACCTCCGTACAACGGAATTCCCCCTAACACTCAACTTTGGCGGTATCTGTGGCTGAAAATAGACAAAATCGTACTGGATTTGGATCCGGCGGCACCCCCGGCGGTGACGCTTCCCAGGGTGGCGGCAATCGTGAAGGTCGCGGCCCCGGCGGCGACGGGCGTGGCCCTCGTCGCGGCGGCCCTGGCGGCCGTCGTGGACCGCGTCAAGATCGCGGCGGCGACGACAACAAGAACGAGCTGATGGAGAAAGTGGTGTTCATCAACCGATGCGCCAAGGTCGTTAAGGGCGGCCGCCGCTTCTCCTTCTCCGCACTGCTGGTCGTCGGCGACCGCAAGGGCCGCGTGGGTATCGGCTTCGGCAAGGCCAATGAGGTCTCCGAGGCGATCCGCAAGGCGACTGACTCCGCGAAAAAGCAGCTCGAGCCCGTGGCCCTGCGCGAGTCGACCATCCCCCACCAGGTGTTTGGCGAGTTCGGCGGCGGCAAGGTTCTCCTGCGCCCCGCATCCCCCGGTACCGGCCTCATCGCCGGCGGCGGTGTCCGCGCGGTGGTAGAGGCGGCCGGCATCAAGGACGTCCTTGCGAAGTCCCTGGGCTCCGGCAACCCCGCCAACGTTGTCAAGGCTACCCTGGAGGCGCTGCGCCAGCTCCGCCCCAAGGAGACCATCTTCCGCCTGCGCGGCAAGACGGTAAAGGCCAAGCCCCTCGTCGGCACGCCTGTGGAGCCCTCGGTGGTGGCAGCCGCCCCCGCTGAGCCCGCGGCCGCCAGCTAATAAGGCGCACGCACGCATTGCATGACGGTCCCGCCCACGGTTAACACGGGGCGGGGCTGATTTCCCTTTCAACACGTAACGACTTCCCCACTCCCATGAGTATTCGACTTCACAACTCCAAGCCGCGTCCCGGCTCCCGGCATCGCGTCAAGCGCCTGGGCTGCGGCGAGAGCTCCGGCCACGGCAAGACCAGCGGCAAGGGCCACAAGGGTCAGAAGGCCCGCTCCGGCGGTTCCATCCGCCTGGGCTTTGAAGGCGGCCAGATGCCCCTTATCCGCCGTATCCCCAAGCGCGGTTTCAACAACGCGTCCTTCCACATCAACTACGCCCCGGTCAACCTCTCCTCCCTGGAGAAGGCCACCTTCGCCAACGACCTCGTCGACGAGGCTTCGCTGCGCGCCTCCGGCCTGGTGAACGGCAACTGGGATGGCATCAAGGTGCTTGCCACCGGTGACATCACCAAAAAGCTCACCGTCAAGGTCAACGCCATCAGCGCGGCGGCCAAGGAAAAGATCGAGAAGGCCGGCGGCACCGTAGAGATCGTGCCCAAGGCTCCCAAGAAAGCCCCCGTTGCTGCCTGACATGGCAACGTAACTGTGCGAAGCCCTTACCGCTTGCCTTGCAGCGGAAGGGCTTTTGCCGGTTAACACGGGAAGATAAGTCAGATCTGCTTGACAGCCGCCCAGCTCATTTCGCACAGTCACCCCTTTACTTCCAGGCTTTGGAACGAGGGTGACACCGGGCGAAAACGGGCGGGCGGTTTCGCGCATGTGCCCCCGCTCCGCTGAAGAGCCTTTGTTTGTCGAAACACCACCTCCATGCTCTCCGCTTTTACCAACGCCTTTAAAATAGAGGAGCTCAGGAAGCGCATCCTGTTTACCCTCGCGATGATTTTCATCGTGCGCCTCGGCGCCGCGATTCCCTGCCCGGGCATCAACACCAATGTTCTCGCGGAGTTCTTCAAGCTGGAAGAGTCCAAGAACGGCTTCGTCGGCCTTCTGAACATCTTCACCGGCGGCGCGCTGGAAAACTGCGCGCTGTTTTCGCTCTCCATCATGCCGTACATCAGTGCGAGCATCATGATCCAGCTGATGACGGCCGTGGTGCCGAGCCTCAGCAAGATGGCGCGCGAGGACGGCGGCCGGCAGAAGATTACCCAGTACACGCGCTACTTCACCATCGTGCTTTGCATCCTGCAGGGTTACATGCTGGCGCTGGCGTTTCAAAACCCGCACAGCATCGGCCTGCTGGCCGGCGTGGAGGACGTGACGAAAAAGCTAGGCACTGCGCTTGTGCCGGATAAAGGCATTCTCTTCGAGATCACCACGGTGATCGCGCTGACCTCAGGCACCATGCTTCTGATGTGGCTGGGCGAGCAGATTACGGATAAAGGTATCGGCAACGGTATCTCGGTCGTCATTACGGTCGGTATTGTCGCACGCCTGCCATCCGCGCTCTACTCGGCGTTTCAGATCCTCATGCCCGGCTCGGAGACCAACGCCGGTTACGCCAGTCCGCTGTTGCTGGTCGTCATGATATTCTTCCTCCTGGTGGTGATTGCATCCACCATTGCGATTACCCAGGCGGTACGCAAGCTACCCGTGCAGTACGCCATGCAAAAGCGTGGCAACAAGATGTTCCAGGGCCAGACCCAGTTCCTGCCGCTGAAGGTGAATTACGCCGGCGTTATGCCGATCATCTTTGCGCAGTCGATCCTTATCTTCCCGACGCTGATCATCAACCTGATCCCCAACGTGCCGTGGGCCGCCGCCTTTGCGCAGGACCTGGCGCACGGTGTCAGCCATTACGTGGCGTTCGTGGTCATGATCCTGTTCTTCAGCTACTTCTGGGTGGCCACGCAGTTTAACCCCACGCAGATTGCCGAGGACCTGAAAAAGCACAACGGTCTCATCCCCGGCCATCGCCCCGGCCCCGATACCGCCAAGCATCTGGATTACGTGATGACCCGCCTCACGCTGGCTGGCGCCATCTTCCTTACCGTGCTGGCCGTGCTGCCCAGCGCCGTGCAGTCTTTCCTCAACATCCCCATGAACACCGCGCAGTTTTTCGGCGGCACCTCGCTGCTGATTATTGTGGGTGTGATGCTGGATACCATGCGGCAGATGGAAACCTACCTGCTGCAGCGCCACTACGACGGATTCCTGAAGAAGGGCCGCGTCCGCAACCGCTCCGCGGCCGCGATGCACCCCTCCGCCACCTACCAGGAGCACCCGCTGATGATCTGGCTCTATGTCGGCATCGCGGTCCTGGTCATCTTGGCCGGAATTATTCGTGTGGCATATCTGGCCGGTTGATGTGTACTATATAGAGAATTCACGCAGGCACGCACGCCCGGCAGCCATCCGCTCCGGGCGTTGCTGTGCCTGCGCGCCGCTCCTTTCTCATTCGTTTCCAGCTTTTCTCCTCTCACTGACTGACCATGGCGATTCCCATCAAAAGTGCTCGTGACGCCGAACACATGCGGCAAAGCTGCCGCGCGGTTGCCGAGATTCTTGAGCATCTCAAAGCCTTTGTGCAACCCGGGGTTACGACGCGCGAAGTGGACTTGCTGGCCGGCCGGCTGATAGCTGAGCGCGGGGGCAAAAGCCCGTTTTTGAACTACAAGGGTTTTCCAGGCCACATCTGCATTAGCGTTAACGAGGAAGTGGTGCACGGCATCGGCGGCTCACGCCGTATCCAGTTTGGCGACATCGTCACGGTCGACTGCGGCATCATCCTCAACGGCTGGGTCGGCGACGGCGCCACGACGATCCCCGTCGGCGAAGTTCGGCCCGACATCATGCGCCTGCTGGACGCGACGCAGGAGGCCCTTGCCGCCGGCATTGCCCAGGCGCGGCCCGGCAAGCGCGTCGGCCATATTTCCAACGCCATCGAGCGCTGCGTGCACAAGTATGGGTACGCTATTGTCAAAGATTTTGTCGGTCACGGCGTCGGTCGCCGCTTGCATGAGGAGCCGCATATCCCTAATTATGGGCGGCCCAGCGACGGACCGGAGCTCAAACCCGGCATGACTCTTGCTATCGAGCCCATGGTGAATATGGGCCGGCCCGAGGTTCGCCTGCTGGCCGATAACTGGACGGCGGTAACGCTGGACGGCAAGCCATCCGCGCATTTTGAGCACACCGTCCTGGTGACGGAAGGGGAACCCGAAATTCTGACATGTTTGACCACAACCGAATCGAAGTTGAAGGAACCGTAATTGAGGAGCTGCCGAACACCGTGTTTCGGGTAGAACTCAAGAGCGGCCACCGCGCTTTGGCCCGGGTTTCCAGTGAATTGCGATTAAATTTCATTCGGATCTTGCCAGGCGACAAAGTTTTGGTAGAGTTCTCCCCTTACGACCTCTCGCGAGGCCGCATTATCGTGCGTAACGAAGACGCCAAGTCGTCCTGACGCATTATATGTAACTTGCGATAGCGCAACGGCTTACTTAGCGTTGCCATGCGTTCCCGGCAGCGGCGGTTTTATCCAGATCGCCGGGCTTAGAATCCAGCATCGGTCCGCCGAGTTTCGGCACACTTTCCTCAAAAAACTTTTCGCGAAGACGCAGACTTGCCCCTGCCTTTGCGATTATTGCGCGGCGGAAGAACGACTCATCCGCCAGTCGCACCAAACCAAACCCCGCTTCTGCGAAGTGAGGGCACCTCGGGCAAGCCAACGCCAGGCAGGCACAGGCTTATGAAAGTAAGAGCATCCGTCAAGCGGCGAACCGCCGACTGTCAGGTAGTGCGGCGCAAAGGCCGTATCTACATCATCAACAAGAAGAACCCCCGTCTGAAGCAGCGCCAGGGCTAAAGCATCAGGCCGGGTGAGGGAACTGCTGAGCGTTGCGATAACGCGTTGCAGTGCAGTACGATAAGAGTACATCTATCGATCATCCTCCTCAATCCAGCCCGCATCCCCAGTTCTTCTTCTCGCATTACCCTATCTAAATTCCTATGCCTCGCCTCCTCGGTATCGACATTCCCGGAGACAAGCGGATTGAGTACTCCCTGCCGTACATCTACGGCATCGGCCTCTCCCGCGCCAAGCTCATCCTGGAGCAAGCGGAAATTGACCCTAATACCCGCGCCAAGAATCTCTCCGACCAGCAGCTCAACCGCATCATCCAGATCATCCAGGACAGCAAATATGTGATCGAAGGTGACCTGCGCCGGGAACTCCAGCAGAACCTCAAGCGTCTGCAGGCTATCAACAGCTACCGTGGCATCCGCCACCGTCGCAGCCTCCCCGTTCGCGGTCAGCGCACCGGTACCAACGCACGTACCCGCAAGGGCCCCCGCAAGACGGTGGGTGTGCAGCGCAACAAGGACAAGAAGTAAGGCATCGCGCTACAACGCGACGACCTTCTCTTTCCGTCACCCTAGTACATTACCTTTACTGGATTTATCTGTATGTCCGAAACTCCCAAAGCGGCGGCCAAGCCCGCTGCGTCCGCCTCCAAGGCCCCCAAGGGCGCCGGCAAAGCTCCCGCCAAAAAGGCCGAAGCTTCCGCTCCCGTAGAGAGCACCTCGCTGAGCCTCTCCCTCGATCCGAACGAGATCGAAAAGCCCAAGATCATTAAGGCCAAGGGCTCGAAGAACATCACCAGCGGTATCGCCAACATTCTGGCGACTTTCAACAACACGATCGTTACGATCACCGACCTCAACGGCAACTCGATCGGCTGGTCCTCCGCCGGTAAGTGCGGTTACCGCGGCTCTAAAAAGAGCACCGCGTATGTCGCCCAGGTTGTGGCGCAGGATGCCTGCCGTCAGGCCATGGGTCATGGTCTTAAGGAAGTGGTCGTGCGCGTCAGCGGTCCCGGCACCGGCCGTGAGTCCGCTATCCGCGCCCTCCAGGCCATCGGTCTGGACGTCACCTCGATCACCGACGTCACCCCCGTACCCCACAACGGCTGCCGCCCCCGCAAGCAGCGCCGCGTGTAATGGTGCCCCGGTGCCCTTTGTTCTAACCTTTTTTTCTTAAGACCACCTACCATGTCCCGTTATACTGGTCCCCGCACAAAGAAGAGCCGCCGCTATGGCGTCCTTCTGTACGGCCCGAGCAAGTCGTTCGAGCGTAAAAATTATCCTCCCGGCGTGCACGGCGAAAAAGGCCGCCGCAAGCAGACCGACTTCGCTCTCGGCCTGGCCGAGAAGCAGAAGCTCCGCCTGATGTACGGCCTGCAGGAGAAGCAGTTCCGCCGCTACTATGAGATCGCCCTGAGCCGCCGCGGCATCACCGGCGAGACCATGCTCCAGCTCCTGGAGAGCCGCCTGGACAACCAGGTGTATCGCCTCGGCTTCGCCTCCACCCGCCGCGCCGCCCGCCAGATGGTGAGCCACGGCCACGTGACGGTGAACGGCCGCAAGGTCACCATCGCCAGCTACCTTACCCGCGTGGGCGAAGTGATCTCCGTGCGTGAGAACGCCGTGAGCCGCCAGCTCGCCAGCAAGGGCCTGGAAGCCACGCAGGTCACCCCGACCCCGGACTGGCTGCAGATCAACAAGGAGACGCTGAAAGGCGAAATCAAGCGCGTACCCAGCCGCGACGAGATCGCCCCGATCGTCAACGAGCAGCTGATCGTCGAGTTCTACTCCCGCTAACCAGCGCGGGGCGCTGGACCCCTGTTGCTGACGGCGCTATGGGCGCCGTCGCCGGGGAAGTCTCAGCGCTCCAACGCTTTACGCGGTTCGGATTTAACCCTTCGCGCCTCTCGCAGGCGCGGAGGGTTGCGCCGTTTCCAGGCAGTAATGCCGGCGCACCCCACTTTCGCAGTCTTATGCAGAGATTGCCCGCCAGGTAACTCTGCTCGTCAGCCAACCCAACACAAACCCGATCGAAACAACTCGCGACTGTCGGTCCGCCTGCGCCTCGGCATAGACGCCGGGCGGGAAACCCAGTCCAAGGACACCACCCATGCCAATCCGTCTTGGTCGCTTCGAAATGCCCAACCGCCTCGCCAAAATCGAGGAGTCGGCAACCCCCGTCTACGCTAAGTTCATCGCGGAGCCCTTTGAAATGGGCTACGGCCACACCCTCGGCAACTCACTGCGCCGCGTGCTCCTCTCCTCGCTGGAAGGCGCCGCCATTGCCTCCGCCAAGATCGAAGGCGCGCAGCACGAGTTTTGCACGCTCCCCGGCGTCGTCGAAGACGTCACCGAAATCGTGCTGAACCTGAAGAAGATCCTTTTCAAGGTGCCTAACCGCGAGCCCCGCACCCTTTTCCTCAACGTTACCAAGGAAGGCGCTGTCACCGCCGGCGACATCCGCTTGGATGCCGGGGTGGAAGTACTGAACCCCGACCAGGTTATCGCCACGCTCGACAAGAAGCAGCGCTTTGAGGCCGAGTTTGAGATTAAAGTTGGCCGCGGCTACGTTAGCGCGGACAACAACAAGCGCCCCGAGCAGTCTATCGGTGTTATCCCGATCGACTCCCTCTTCTCGCCCGTGCGCAAGGTCAAGTACAGCGTGGAGAACACCCGCGTTGGCCAGCGCACCGACTACGACAAGCTCAACCTCGAGATCTGGACCGACGGCCGCCTGACCCCGGACGAAGCGCTCCTGCAGTCCAGCGCCATCCTGCGTCACCACCTCGATCTCTTCGTCGACTTTGACAAGGAGCCCGTGGTGTTTGAGGCCGTGACGCCGTCCACCAGCCCCGAGAACACGAAGCTCAAGAAGCTGCTCAACATGAGCGTCAACGAGATCGAGCTCTCCGTGCGCGCCGCCAACTGCCTCAACAACGCAAACATCACCACCGTCGGCCAGCTGGCCATGAAGACGGAAGGCGAAATGCTGAAGTACCGCAACTTCGGCAAGAAGTCGCTGAACGAGATTAAGGATAAGCTGAGCCAGCTCGGCCTCTCCCTGGGCATGAAGATCGACAGCAACCTGCTCGACTCGCCCGTTGACCCGCTGAAAGAATAACGCAGTAGATAAGAACCTTGAACAGCGTGATGCTGAACGCCTGTCCGCAGCCCACCTTCGCCGATGAAGCCGGGGCCTGCGGTCGAGGGGTCATAAGGTCACGCTGATTCGCAACATACCCGCACCCATGCGACACCAGAAAGCCAGACGTAAACTCGGGCGTATGTCCGCCCACCGCGACGCGCTCGTCGCCAACCTTGCCATCGGCCTCATCACCAACGGCCGCGTGCTCACCACCCTGGCCAAGGCCAAGGTTGTGGCTCCTTATGCCGAAAAGCTCGTCACCCTGGGCAAGAAGGGCGGCCTGCACCAGCGCCGCCTCGCGATCGCCAAGATCCGCTCCATCGACGCCGTGGCGACCCTCTTCAAGGATATCGCCCCCCGCTACACCGGCCGTAACGGCGGTTACACCCGCATCACCAAGCTCGGGCCACGCCAGAGCGACTCCTCCCTGATGGCCGTGCTGGAGTGGGTGGAATCCACCCCCGCCTCCGCCGAGAAGGCCCCCGTCGCCGAGGCAAAGGCCGCCGCCCCCGCCGCTGCCGCCGAGCCCATCGAAGTGAAGGCTGAGCCCGTTGCCGAAACGCCCGTTGCCGAAACGCCGGCGCCCGCGCCCGCCCCCACCGAAGGCGAGCAGCCCAAGCAGAGCTAAGCCTCAGCACAGCAAAAGCTTACGCTCCCCCCCAGCCGCCGCGCCCGTATCGGGACGGCGGCACGCGCGAGGAGCGCATTCCTGACTTCCTGGTTGCCGCGTTTGCCCCCGTGTAAACGCGGCATCCGCTTTTTCGGCAGGCAACCCTTATTTGGTGTTGTCAGCGGTCGAAGATCGAACTTAAATGCCGGATTCGCAGGTTGTTAGCCGCGCAACCCGGCCCTGCGCTGCCTGCGCGAATCCCTTTCCCGTCTCCCAACCTCCGCCCTCCCGCCATGTCCAAAGCGCGCCCCCCAAGCAGTGCCACCAAGCCCCGCAAAGCGTCGGCTCGCGGCACATCGCCTGTGGAGCGTAAAATCGCCCTGTTTAGCGATGTGCACAGCAACCTGGAGGCGCTGGAGGCCGTGCTTGCCGATATGGACAAGCAGAAGGTGACCGCCCGCGTGTGCCTGGGCGACGTCGTCGGCTACAACGCCAATCCCGTGGAGTGCCTGGAGCGCCTGCGCGAGCTTAACATCAACATCATCAAGGGCAACCACGATGAGGAGGCCGCCAGCAACAACTCGCTGACGCACTACCGCGAAGTGGCGCGCATTGGCATGGAGTTCAGCCGCAACGCGTTATCGCGCGAGCAAAAGACATTCCTGCGCTCCCGCCCCTACGTGGGTCAGGTGCGCGATTTCCTCGTCGTCCATGCCAGCCTCTGCCAGCCGGAGGAGTTCTACTACCTGGACAGCTACGAGGAAGCCTGCCTGCACCTCGACATCCAGCCCACCAAAGTTTGCTTCGTCGGCCACACCCACGTGCCGCGCATCTTCGCCATCGACGAAAACATGCAGGTCGTCGACGTGGACCTGCAATCGCACATGAAGATTGGCAAACTGCCCCGTTGCGTCGTCAACGTCGGCAGCGTAGGCCAGCCCCGCGACGGCGACAGCCGCGCCTGCTACGCCATCTACAACGTCGACTCCGAGAGCATCGATTTCCGCCGCGTCACCTACGACATCGAAGCCACCCGCAAAAAAATTCTCGATGCCGGCCTGCCGCCGCCCCTGGGCGACCGCCTGTTCAAGGGCATATAGCGCCGCCCTCGTGCAGCGCGATCCGCAGCGCCAACGGCGCGCACACAAAAAACCGCCGCCGGGCACTCTCCTCACACCAAGTCCTGCGGTGCGGGAATGAGGAAGTGCCCGGGAGCGACGGGTTGGGATTGCTGACGAAGCGGGAAGGGGATGGCGCAATATCGGCCAGGTGACAACTACTCCGTCGGTGCGGCCCCCGCGCGCTTCTTCTTGAGGTGGAAGTATATAGCGGCGGCGACGAGCACTGCGGCAAGAATCGTGAAGAATGCCGCGCCGGAGAAGTAGAAAAACGCGTTACTCGCAGTTTCCGCCTCATTCGCAACTACCTCGACTTTATCGAGCTTCTGAGGATCCGCCTGGCTGAGAACGACTAAGGCATATTTCAGCATCATTGGTATTCCTTCTGTTACAGGTTGGTACGTCTGGGAACAAGAGAACTAACGGCACGTGGATGATGGCACTTTATATGTCGTTTATCAATAGGGAATGAAAGTAACCACCTCTTAGTCACAATTGTCTGGCCGTATAATGCAGTAGGTGGTAGTCCATTGTATAATGAGAGGCAAGGACAACACGCCCGTGCAGGGCGTTGCAACCACAGGGGTTTATTGGCGAGAGGCTGCAGCGCGCGGCGGAGAAGGCTCCGCGCTCAGGGCGCCCCATTCCCTTCTGGCATTTGTTGCTTTATCGACAACCCTGGCCCTGGTGGCGGGCCTGACGGGCGCCCTTGTGCTCAGCCTCTCCCACGCCGCCGACGAGAAACCTCCCTCCCCCCCAACGTCAGGTGGCTTCGATTCCCCCCGCCTCGCCCTGCTGCAACAGGCCATCTTCTGCTTCCAGCCCTTTCGCCAGGGCGTCCCTTCGCCGGCGCCGGCGGGTACCGTGCCGCCATTGCGTTTCCCTGCCGGCAAGTGCGAGGAGCTTGTGCTGTGCGGTCCGGATGGCAGCGACTGGGTCATCCTGCAACTGGGCAGGCTGAGCGACGAGGCTCCGGGCAAAAATGCGAGCGAAAGCCCCCCGGAGCAAACATTTCGCGCCCTGCTGGACCAGGTGCCCGGCCTTGCCGAGGTCCGTCAGAGCTCGCCGCCCATGCCGATGGACCTGGCGACTGGCCGACCGGTGCCGCGCGCTGAACTGCTGCCCGAGTCCGGCGCGCAGATCAGCCCAACCATTTGGACGATAAGCGGTTACTATGCCCGCGTTTCCCATCCACCCGCCAACGCAGGCGCCCCCGTTCGGCGCCCCGTCACCCTCACCGTGGCCACCCGCCTGCTACCCTGGCGCGGCAAGCGACTGCGCATGATCTGGGTTACCGAAATGAACTTCCGCCACCTGATGCGCTATATCACCGCGCTGGGCAAGGCCTCGCAGGCAATGGATGCACCGTAAAGTAAACCGCGAGAACAGGTTAGACCACTTCCAAGAGTGGCCCGCACCTGTACCGAGCAACGTTTGGAAGTGGTCTTACGCTTTTTCCGTCTTCTCCTCACCGTGCAGGCGGCGCAGCTCTTCTTCCAGGCTCGTATCCGTACTTTGCTCCGCCGGTTTGACACGCTCGCGCGGGGTGTCGACGGCCTTCTTCTTGCCGCTCAGCAGCAGGTAACTCCAAAAGGCCAGGAATAGCGAGGCGCCCAGCAAGATCTTGAACCACATGGGGATGCGACTGGACGGCGAGATAAAGCCCTCCACAATGCCAATGGCAAAAAGGGGCGGCACGCAGGCCAGCGCCAGGCACAGCGCGTCCTTGCCGCGAACGCTCAGGGCATCCACCCGCGAGAGGTTGCCCGGGCTGAGCAGCGCGCTGGCCAGCACATAGCCGGAGGCGCCCGCCAGCACAATGGTACTTATCTCCACAAGTGCATGGCTGGCAATGAATTCCAGCAGATCCACCAGCAGCCCGTGCTGCGCGCACAGCTTAAAGGCGGCGCCCAGGATAAAGCCGTTCAGCACCAGGATAAGCGTCGTGACGATGCCGCAGCTCATCCCCCCGATGAAGCACCAGAAGGCGACAGTGATGTTATTCGAAAGAATAATAGTGGAGCTGACGGTGCTGGGCACCGCGCTAAAAATGCTGCGCGTCCACATGCGCCCCGCGTACACATCCTCGATAACAGACGTCGGCAGAACAAGATGCGCCACCCGTTCGTCCGCCTGTACGGCCGCCAGCCCCAGCGCA
>QAZA01000029.1 GCA_003054695.1 Verrucomicrobia bacterium LW23 | reverse complement strand
TTCCGTAACAAGGGTATACGTCTGCTCGATCTCGCCTCCGCGGCCGTCGCTTACGGCCACGGTAATGGTGTAGGAGCCAGGCGCGGCGGGCGTGGTCCAGTGAATGTGGCCGGTGCTGTCGATGGTGAGACCGGGCGGGCCGCTGACGACGCGGTAGGTGAGCGCGTCGCCGTTGGCGTCGACGGCGTCGAACCACGACTCGTACGGCACGTTGGTGCGGGCCGTCGTGACAGGCGGCGTGGAGCCGAGGATGGGACTAAGGTTGGGGCTGACGTTGATTTGGTACGCGAGCACCGTGGAGGCGCCCTGCGGATCGGCGGCCAGCACGGTAACGGGATGCACGCCGTTGACGACCGCCCCGGCAGTCCACGTAAGCTCGCCGGTTGTCGGGGCGATGCTCATGCCGGCGGGCGCCTGGGCCAGCGACCACGTGAGTGCGCCGCCTTCGGGATCGCTGCCCTGGAAGGTTTGCGTGTAGGTTACGCCGGGATCAGTCGTCCTGAGCGGCGAGGTAACGATGACGGGCGGCTGATTGCGAGGCGCCGCAAGTGCCACAACGCCAAAGATTTGCTCGCTGACACCACCGAAGCCGTCGTCGGCGCGCACGGTAATCATTTGCGGCGTGGCGCTGGCGGTGGCCGGCTTCCAGGTGATGATACCGGTTGTCGGGCTGATGACCATGCCCTGGGGAATGACGCCCGTCAGGCTAAAGCGCACGCTATCTCCTTCAGGATCCGTGACTTGCACGGGATAGGTGTAGGCCGTAGCCACGGCCGCTTCCGTCACCGGCGTGGAGATAAACATGGGGGGCTGGTTCGCACCCTGCACACGCACGTCCCACTCGTGGCGGACAAGGCCGCCCTGCTGATCGGTCACGTCCACCGCAAAGTGCCGCACACCCATCTGTTCCGTGGACGGCACCCAGCGCAGCGTGCCGCGGATCGGGCTGAGCGAGACACCGTAAGGCAGGGGCACCACGCTACCGTCGCCAAGGCCGGGAATCGGCAGCGCCGCGCGGTATTGAAGTGCGTCGTGGTCCGCGTCGGTCGCAAGGATATCGTATGTGTAGGAGCGCCCGGCCACGGCGACGAGCGGAGGATGGGAGACGACCACCGGCATGCTGTTTACCTGCTGTCCAAGTACTTCCACTGTAAAGCTTTGCGTTACGGGGGCAGAGCGCCCGTCGGTCACGGAGATCGTCACGTTATGCGTGCCAAGCTGCGCTGAGGTCGGCGTCCAGGTCAGGAAACCTGTCGCGGTGGTCTTGCCATCGCTCGGTGCAATCGCCATGCCCGCCGGTGCATCCAGCAGCTCGAAGGTAATCGGGTCGCCGTTGGCATCCTCTACAGCCACAACTGAGCGGTAGACCGACCCAAACCGCACCTTCGTCTTCGGCTCACTTACAATTTTGGGCGCAAAATTACCCACCTCCGGCCGCACGCGGAAGGCAAACGGCAGTTCCGCCCGTCCGCCGCGCCCGTCCTCAGCCACGATTTTAACCGGGAACCACCCGTCTGTCCCCGTCGGCGCCGTCCAGGTAACCTCGCCGGACTGGCCGTTGATGGCCATGCCGCCAGGCGCGCCCACCAGGCTGTAGGTCAGCTGCCCCTCCTGCTCCGCGTCCTGCGCGGAGAAGCGGTACGCAAACGGCGCGCCGCCCTGCAACACCACGCCCTCGCGGCCACCCGTGGCCAGCACCGTGATGCCCGAGAATTGAGCGCGCTGCACAAAGTCCGCGCCGATATCCACAACCCTTACGCTCTTTAGTTTTTGCGTCAGGAACTCCGGCGGAAGCACGATCTGCTGCTTGTCTAACCACGTATCCGTAGGCCGGAATCCCCAGTCTGTATATGTTGAGTGCGTGCCATGAAATACATTACGAGTAGTCGTTCCGTTGATGAAATTGGATCGAGAATCCGAAATATAGTCGTAATCACGTATATCAATATCGCCCACAAGGTCCTTGCGATAATACGCTCCCTGATCGCCCAGAAACTCCAGATAAAGCAACGACTCAGGCCCCTTTTTGCCCCAGCCCGTTGTAATTAATGTATGAACCTCCGAAGCATTCCATTTATCCACATCAATTTCAAGAACATGAGGATTGGGTGAAGTATCCCCGGCCGCCCACCACATTTCGGGATTAGGAGATAGATCAAACGGAACATTCAGACAATTGGTATTCCCACTATAGGTAAAGCCGGAGTACGCACCACGCAGACTTTCTGTTCTGCCCCCAAAATCAATCTTCTGATAATCCAGCAGCGACGGCGTCAGAAACACCGGAGGTGTATTCACCCCTGTGGAGACAGTAAACTCCTGCTTATCCACTCCACCCCGATCATCCGACACCTGGATGATCACTTTATATGTACCAGGAAGCGAAGTCTCAGGCAGCCATGTGATCAGCCCCGACTCTGCATCCACCGTCATGTCAGGAGCGGAAGCCAGGAGCCGGTAACGCAATGGATCCGCGTCCACATCAACAGTTTCCACCTGATACTTCCACACTGTACCGGCGACGGGAGCCGTATCAGGAACAGTACTTGTAATGGCAGGTGCCTGGTTAGGAGTATCTGCAGGCAAAACCTCAATCTCAAAGGACTGCGAGACGGAGCCTACCTCTGTTGGAGAGCCGTAGTAATTCCTGTTGTATACAGTTATGGATACAAATGCAGGAAGTCCGACATCTTCAGTCAGCGGGCTCCACTTGAGAACGCCAGTCACTTCGTCAATATAGATATTGTAGCGATCCGAAGAAACCGCATACCGGACAGCGCTGTTTCCACCGCTAATTACTTTAACTCTATACTCATAGGGCTGACCCGCTACTGCTGTAGTCTTGGGTATAGACATGATCTGCAACAGGGGCGGTTCGGGTGGATAATCAGGATCGGCACCTGTAACAAGAACCTCAAGTTGTTGAGTAGCTACACCTCCACGACCATCCCGCGCCGTAATCGTCGCACGATGCACCGTAGGCTCGTAAGCATAAAAACCAAAATTCCAGGACAGATTGCCTTGCTCATCAATTAAGTAAGGATCATCCGAAGAGTAAGTAACCACATCTCCATCCGGATCTACGGCAATCGCTTTATATTCTAATGGATTGGATACGGTTTCAGCGCCGAAACTGTCCCGCTCGAGTATATAATGTGTTGGAGGAATGCTGGTAAACACAGGCGGCCTGTTCGCCACGCCATTCCGTATATCCTGTACCGTTGCGATAAACGTGTAACGAGTCACGCCGCCCTGTCCATCACTCACCCGCGCGGTTACGGTATGATTACCTGTCTGCTCCAGCGTCGGCGTCCACGACAACGCGCCCGTCGACACGTTGATCGCCAGTCCGTCTGGCGCCGTCTCCAGCGCAAAACTCAGTGCATCACCATCGGGATCCGTCGCTCTGAGCACGGTCGTATAACTCTGCCCCACAACCGCCGCCACGTGAGGCGCCCCGGTAATCTGCGGCGGCCGGTTGGGCGGCGCCACCCGCACCGTCAGCGTAAAGCTCTGATCCGCAACAGCCTGCATATTGTCCGTCGCCCGGAGCGTTACCCCGTAGCTCGTATCCGCCGTAACGGCTGCCGGAGGCGTCCAGGTCACCCGTCCCGAGGCCGCATCCACCGCCATACCGCTCGGCCCCGATACCAGAGTGTACGCTAGTGTACCACCCTCCGGGTCCACCGCCTGACCGAGATAAAGGTAAGCAACCCCAAAGTAACCGCTGGTTACCGGCGTGCTGCTCCATACCGGCGCCTTGTTTGGCACCGCATGCACCCCCGCGCTCCAGGTAAATGCGGCGCCGTTGGGATTGGAAAACTGGATTGTACGGAATTTGCTGATCTCATCGCTGTTCAGCTTGTCAGCCGTGAGCGCCGCCCCAAAATCAAAATACGGCTCCCCCGCAGGCGTCAGCCCGTCCGCGTTCAACACACGTACGGAGGCATCGCTAATGCCCTTAACCACAACAACATGGCGCCCATAGCGAGGCGAGGCTGCCTCATTCTTCACGCCCGTCTCAACACTCAGCACGGTCGAGTTTGCCGTCCAGGATGCCGTGTTATAAACCGTTGTCACTCCATACCCAGCGGACACAGGTACATATTGCGTCCAGTCGAGCGTCGCCGCTCCAGAAGCCGCGCCCGGATCAGCCGCCAGCGGCGCCCAGGGTGCCGCGACGGAGTCAGAGGTAAACACCGGAGCCATCACCTTGACTTCCGTCGCCGTATCGCCGTCGTTGTTGACGAGGCGGGCGACGAGTTTGGCGGCGGTGCCGGGGAGGAGGCCCGCAACACTCAGGGAGACAACGACTTCGCCGGTGGCGGCGTCGGTGCGTACCGTGACGCCCTGGGCGCGGACGGGGGAGGGGAGGCCTTCGCCGGTGTAGAAGAATGCGTCGCGACCGGTGCCGATGACCGGCACGAGAGGCCTGCCGTCGGCGCCGAGCAGGGCGAGTTCGAAGCCGTCGCGGATGCGGGTGGCGGCGAGCGGGGA
>QAZA01000028.1 GCA_003054695.1 Verrucomicrobia bacterium LW23 | reverse complement strand
GTGCGGGACCCGTCCGGGAGGTCTGCTCAAGACGCACATCCCCATCCGCACGGACAACTGGGATATTACGTGTCCCGGCTACCTGGAAGCCGACACGGTGGCGCACTGCGGCGCGTCTCTGGAAGGCGACTTTATCTGGAGCGTCACCTACACGGACATCTGCAGTGGCTGGACATGCAACCGCGCGGTCTGGAACAAGGGCGCCGAGGGCATCGTTGCGGCTACGCGCGAGGTGGAAGCGGGCCTGCCGTTTACGCTGCTGGGCTTTGACTGTGATAACGGCAGCGAGTTCCTCAACTGGCACCTGGTGCGTTACTTTCAGGAGCGGCCCTCGGGCAAAGCGGTCGGCTTCACCCGATCGCGCCCCTACCACAAGGACGACAACGGCCACGTGGAGCAGAAGAACTGGACCCACGTACGCCAGCTCCTGGGCTACCAGCGTCTGGAAGATCCAGCGCTCTTGCCCGCCATCAACGCCCTGTACCGCGACGTCTGGGAGCCGCTGCACAACTACTTCATGCCCAACAGCAAACTCATCAGCAAAGATCGCCACGGAGCCAAAGTGCGCCGCCGCCACGACAAACCGCTCACCCCGTGCCAACGACTGCTGGCCAGCAGCGCCGTCTCAGCGTCCGCCAAACGCCGCCTGCGCTCCATTCGGGCCAGCCTCGATCCCATCACGCTGCATCATGAACTGGAGGCCGGCCTGCGCCGCATTCTCTCCACTCCCCCGCGCCCGCCCGCAGAGAGTTCATCGAGATGCAATTTCGCCCTACGGGCTTATTGAATCTCGATGAACTCTCTGCTAAAAATCCCGCCTTAGCTTCGGTGTCATGACTTTTGAGGCAACGTCACCCCGTCTCTCACTTTCCGGGCTTACTTTCGGTGTCATTTACTTTTGAGGCAACAAGATAGACAGAATGTCATCGTCAGAAAGTCATCGTGTAGAAGGAGTCCGTACAGGCCTGCCTGCAGCTGTCGCAGGGGGGCCACTGGGCCGCGTAGAGGATGTTCCACGGGCTTCCAGGGTTGCTGCACGTCCTTGAGCGGATCGATGAGTTCCTGACGGTCAAAACGGTCATCGCCCAGAAGCTGGCGAACGTGCGTGTGGTTGTTTTGCTCCTCGTGCGCGTTGTCGCTTTAGCGAGAGGGGCGCGATCGGCTCAATGCTTCCCTGCGCCCTTTTAAGTGGCTGATCGACTGGGCGTTGAGAAATTCCGCTCTCCTGCCATACGCTCTTGGGCACCACAGTATCCTCCCTGCCGTACGTGCTTTCCCGATGGCGAGCTTCCTCTCCCTGCCTTGACTTCCCGGCGCCGCTGACCTCCCGCCACCTTGATCGCGTGCTTCTTCTCCAATCCAAACCCGTCCCGTCCCGAGCAGTGCTCATCTAGCAATCGTACCCGCCCCGCTTTGCCTTTCATCCGTCTATAAGGACTTCTCATCTCTCCTGTGCGGTCGCCCAAACTTTTTCCCTTCAACTCCTCCTCCTCCTCCATCCATCACGGTGTACTTCCACCATTATCAGGCATCGACAACTACTCCTTTCTTCTCCGGTTTCTCCTTGTTCGGTGTCCATTTGCGTGGGGCACTGCGGGCGGACGCGCTACTTCATTTAGTGGGTTGTCAAAGAACGTGGGCACAGACAAAAGGATGTGGTTTTGTCGGCCTGCTGCGACCATGCGGAATCCAAGCTTAGGTAGCGCCAAAGGATAAGCTATAGAACTTAGACCAATTATCGGAATAAACGGGTACATTGTCGGGACGCTTTTGAGCGAGGGCGGCGTTGAGTCTTCGGTCATGCATTTTTCAAATGCACTCCCTCAGCCTCGCCTTGCCCTCATCTCAAAATCGCCTCCACCAATGTACCGGTTTATTCCGACAATTGGTCTTAGACATTTGCTTTTGAGTGATAGCTGCGTTGCAATTCCGGTCGAGCATTATTCTCTCATGCACTCCCTCCATTCCGCCTTGCTTTCCTCTCAAAATCAAAGGTTCCATACCTTATCCTTTGGCGACTCCTCAGACAACATAACAGCATTCATCAAAGCGTGTATAGGGGATTCCCAGCGCGGTAATGTCGCGGTTGCCCCGTCCTTCTTCCGGGCCCAGGCAGACGAAGAGAACCTGGTCTTCTCCATGGTGAATGACTGCGGATAGCTGTTGCTCTAGTTCGATTCGCTCCGTCGCATTCATGTCACACTCAAAAATGGAATATTGCAGGTGGTTACCATGGTTGCGGCAGATTTTAAATACCTGGCGCAGCCGTTTATCATTTGAAATATCGTAGCATACAAGGTAGCTGTATCTCATCTTGTGGTGAAAGGGATGTAGCGAGGAATCTCGCCTGTCAGGACTCGCGACAGCAATCGTGCCTGAAGCTCGATGGCTCTTCTATAACTAACCTTATAGTCAAAAACGGGATGCGTTACGAGTGAATTCATGCGCTTTTCAAACGTTTGAAAGAAGATGCGGCGACCGGCGGAAGTGAGGTTGACCGCGTTACCTGCGGTGATAAAGTGCTGTTCTCCCATCATGTTGTTATTAAGACAGGTCAGTACGGATGAATCGGCAACGATAGGACGAAATTCCTCCATAAGATCAAGCGCAAGTGCCGGGCGACCGAGCCGGGGCTGATGATAGAAGCCAAGGTAAGGATCCAGGCCTACACTCAAAGCCGCCAGTGTGCACTCTTTTGCCAGAAGGCTGTAGGCCAGTGACAGCAGTGCGTTTACGGGATCTCGCGGCGGCCGCCGATTGCGCTTTTCAAAATGGAACCTGAAGCCTGAGGTGGCTCCTGATGCTCCATGAAGATCTCCGCGCGGCGATTCTGACTTTATCAATCCGGAGAAACATTGGAAGTATAGACTGGCGGCGGCGCCTTCCATACCAAGGAGTTCCGGTAAACTCTGAGCTGCCTGGGCGTAATCGATTGCCGACTTCAGTTTGTTAAGGGCTGCCGCGGGTGGCTCTACATGGTTGCGCATCAGCATTGTGCGTTGATTCCGGATCTTTCCGCTTACCATAGCTGTAGCCAGAGCCAGGCATGCGGATGGTGAAGCCGCGGAAGTAAATTGCTGAATACGCGAGTATATGTTGGTAAGACCGTGACCACGCGTGATGCCATAAAACCATCCTCCACTGCTAAAGTAGGTAATGGGTATCTCGTTATCGCACAACGCCTGGATTGTCTGTGTCGTTATCTGAATATTGCCAAAAAGGCATACATGTGCTACGTCCGATATGCGGACTTCGTCCAACGGCTTGTCCTTATCTTTGTCCTTTACTCTGAGGACCTCACCGCTCTTTCCCACATAAGTGCCCGGTGTATTGAGATAAAGTGTGCGACTTTCATCCCTGGAGGCGATAAGGCGGCGTATTAAACCAGGTTTGGCGGATGGCTCCGCAGGCTCGGAATCGGAATCTGTAATGTGGGAGAGAAACGCTGTCTCATCCGGCAGGCAGATCGGGGCCAGTGAACAACGATTGCACTTCGGCGAATCGACAAGCGGAGAAGGAATAGGCTGGTTAATACAGGAGCGAGCCGCGTCAATGTTCTCCATTATCCAGCTCTTAAGTTCCGGCGTTAATTGCAGACGCACCCGTTGTTTGGTGGCGCGGTAATAGATGATACCTTCTGTACATACATAGCCATTGTCCTGCAGGAGAAGGCATTGCAAGCCAAGTTGCATGCGATCGGTATCCCACAGCTCCAGGCTTCCATCCTGGCTTTCGCGCGGGGCCCCTGCTTTGTAGTCGACGGGGCACACACTTACAATGGTGGTTCCCTCTGCGGTTGTCAGGGTAACCTCCGCCAGATCCAGCTTGGCAGTCACACCCAGGCTGTCGGAACCCAGCGAGATGGACCGGCAGTGCACCGTTTCCTCCCCGTCCCGTGCCTTGCTTTGCGAGGACTCCGCCGCGTCCTCCTCCCCATCCCCACCGGACGACGCCGCGGGAAGCTGCCCTGTCCCTGCATCCACACGCTTATGCAAGGCCTCTCCCCGCTTTGTATCCGCATTGTGCAGGAAAATGCCTTCAACATGCTCATAGTAAAAGAGGCGCGGGCAGTAGACAAATTCATTCAACATGCGGGCCGGCAGCAATGCCCTCTCCTCCTCAGTTGGCACGTCAGAGGCAGGGATTTCGACGACAAGGCTGCTGTCGCCATCTCCACCCGGCGAGTCCTGAGAGTTGGGAAATGCCTTGCTCGAACCAGAAACAACGTTGTCGGGCATAAATCAACCATGATTGGAATTGAGTTTTAGTGCACCTGTATTTCAATGGGATACATTACTGTAATGAGTATTCTAACTTATAGTAAGACATATACGCATTCATGATGCCCGTAGCTAATCATGGATCAGATACTCCCGCAAGTACATGCCTAATGATCAGCCACGAAGAAAAATGAGAAAAATGGTGAATGGCAAGGAGATGAAGTCGACGGAAAACTTTCCGTGCGCGCTACTTAATCGGTCGGACCGCGCTCAATGTCGGAATGTTCTCACGGAATCCGACAGAGGGAAACCGCACGGGTGATCCTGCTTGTGGCACGTGTCGCGAGGATCAGAAGCCAGTGTAAGACGCGAATCGCCGGAATGCCATGGGAGATGGCATTCCGGCGATCGACTCCGGCGCTATTGCCGCAGATGGGCCTCGCCCGACCTCGCCCGAGATCATGAGCTGACGGGGATCTGCCGGGCCGTGCTGCGGGCGGTTGTGGCGAGGCGCTGGAGGGTTACGGTGAGGACGCCCTGGCGGAACGCGGCCTGGATGTGCTCGCGGTCGGCGTCCTGGGGCAGGGAGATGAGGCGGCGGAAGCTTCCGTAGCTGCGCTCGACCCAGTGGTAGCCGCCGCCGTCTTCCTCCTCCTTTTCCTGGCGCTTTTCGCCGCTGATGATGAGCGTATCGTCCTCAACGGAGAGGTTGATGTCTTCCTTCTCGACGCCGGGGATTTCGACGCGGATGGTGTAGTTTTTGCTGTTTTCCGAGATGTCTACGTGCGGCTTGATGAGGCTAAGGCCGCGCCCGAAGAGGTCATCCCGCCGAAGGGACGGAGGGCCGAAGCCGCGCAGGAAGCTATCGAACACGCGGTCGATCTCCTGATGCAGCGGCATCAGCGGGTAGGAGCTGAGGCCGCCGCCGCCCGCCCCGGGTTGCTGCTGCCGCACCGGCACGGGGCTGTTGCTGCCGTTGGCGGGTTGTTCTTCCTTCTTGAACCAGTTCCAGGGGTTGAGTTTTTCGAGGTTCATGGCTGTAATGTTGGCTTGGGTTAAAGATGGGTTTAGAGTTGAGCGTTGGGTTGACGTTCCGCTGTGTCGCTCAGTCGCGGTCCGGCGGGATCATTTGCCGCTGATGACAACAAAGCGGGTGCCTCCGCGGCCCCACACGTGCAGCAGCAGGCGTTCGCCCTGGCCGAGGTTCCGGCTGAACTCCATCGCCTCGCGCGTGGAGCTGACCTGGCGGCGGTTGATCTCCAGGATCACATCGCCGCGACTGAGCCCGGCAAGCGCCGCGGTGGAGCGGGGTTCAACGCGGGTAACCACCACGCCGGACTCGACAAAGTCGGGGATGCGGAACTGCTGCCGCGCGTCCGGCGTCAGGTCGTCGATAGCGGCGCCGTCGAGCAGGTCCCGGCTGTCCATGTCGGTGCGGCTTCGGGCGGTTTTGCCGTCGCGCAGTTCTTCCAGCTTCAGCGTCACGGCCTCTTCGCGGCCGTCCCGCATGAGCTTGAGGTTGACCTGGGTGCCGGGCACCGTCTGGGCAACCATCAGGCGCAGCTGCCGGCTGTCGGCGACTTTCCGCCCGTTGTACTCCACGATGACATCGCCCGGTTTGACGCCGGCCTCGCCTGCGGGCGATTTACGCGATACCTCGCTGACAAGCGCCCCGCTGGTGCCGGAGAGCTTGAATTCCTTGGCCAGCTCCGGCGTAACCGGCTGGATGACGACGCCCAGGTAGCCGCGCGTTACCTTGCCATCGGCCACCAGCCGCTCCATCACGTAACGGGCCAGATTGACGGGCACCGAGAAGCCAACGCCCTGGTTTCCGCCGGTGCGGCTCAGGATCGACTGGTTGATGCCGACAAGCCGCCCCGCGGCGTCCACCAGCGCGCCGCCGGAGTTGCCGGGGTTGATCGAGGCGTCGGTCTGGATGAAGTCCTCATAGTCCACAATGCCCATGCCGCTCCGTCCCTTGCCGCTCACGATGCCCATTGTCACCGTCTGGCCCACGCCGAACGGATTGCCGATGGCGAGCACAACGTCGCCCACTTCGACGAGGTCGCTGTCGGCCAGTGTGATGGAGGGCAGGTCCTTCGCCTCCACTTTAATCACCGCGATATCGGTCTGAGGATCGGACCCGATCAGCTTGGCCTCGTACGTGACGGAGCTGTTTTGCAGCGCCACCTGGATCTTGTCGGCGCCATCGATGACATGGTTGTTGGTAAGAATATACCCATCCGGCGTGACGATGACGCCCGACCCCAGCGACTGCTCCTTGCGCTCGCGTGGAACGCTCTCAAACGGGAGGTCGAAGAAGTGTCGCAGTGCCGGATCGTCCAGGTACGGCGCCATTCCGCGATTCACGCGCGAGGTCTTGTCGGTGTAGATATTGACGACGGAGGGAGCCACCTTGCTCACCACCGACTTGAAGCTGAATGTCGGCTGCGCCGCCTGCGCCAGCGGGCTGGCGTCAACAATGGGCTTGACGGGCGTCTCCGCAAACAGAGGCGTGCCGAGGAAAACCGCGGTGCAGCCGGCGGCCATTAGCGCCGCCACAAACATAACCAAAAAGGGCTTGATGAAAGGTAATCTGTCGAATGACGTATTTTTCATGATCATTAGGTCTCGGTAACATGCATTCAGCGACTGCCGGCTTGCATATCGCAGAGATCCCGCGACTTCCGCCCCTTCGCACCGCGCACGTCATACAAGCTCGGTAACGATCTCCCTGTATCGGCGGTTTCGCCGCATTGCCTCTGCCACACATGCTGGATCGCAGTCGCATGGATGGATTGCAGGCCACCTGTCCACATTCCGCGGCCCCGGCGCCTGCCTTACCGGCCGCAGGTCAGCCATGCCAAAGCTCCTTAACTGAAACTTCGCAGCTGATTCGTTGGATAAGACTTTAACCTGCAGTTTCTATGCCATTGCTGAATTATGCGTGAAATGAATAACTTACGTTGAAAGCACAGCTGAGGCACAGGACAAAATGACACGCACTCTCGCGCGCTTCGCCGCCAAAATGAGTCAAGATGACTCTATGCTATTTCCTCGTTTGGCGGATTAATTGCCTGTGTTCAGGAAATAGCATTCGTGTTGCGGAAAACCGAGCAACCCAGCAACACTCTGCGGGACGTCGGCCGTAAGTCACCGAGCAGGAGGCATGATCCGCTTCGCCTGGCCAACTCCGGCCTAGAACTGAAGCTGCATCTCAAATGCAATCCCGCACCACTTCCAATCGCACCCTCGCGGGTTCCCCTCCGTAAATCCCGCTGGACAATCCACGCCCCGTCTAATATACTCACTTGTTCCGGTTCCCAGGGCCCATAGCTCAATGGTTAGAGCAGAGCACTCATAATGCTTTGGTTGCAGGTTCGAATCCTGCTGGGCCCACGGTTTGGGGGCGATGGGGATATGCTCTGCGGTTGGGGCGTGCTGTATCCGCGTTTCTTCGGGGGTTGTTGGTAGAACTGTGGCGGAGCGTTTCGAGCCGCGGTTTTTTGGCAGGGCGGTTCCCGTTATAAGGGGGGAGGGGCGGATTATTTCATTGGCAGCGCAAGCTCTGCAATCACAAGCTTTTCCGCCAGGCGCCAGGTGCATTGGCCGTGGTGTTGGCGGGCGACGGCGACGGCGAAGCTGCAGCCGAGGCCGAGGTGTTGGCGGCGGCGGGTGTGGCCGGGGTGGCCGAGGGTGGCGAGGTACTCGGGGGTGAGCTGGGTGCTGGGGCGGGCGGGGGCCGGGCTGGTGATTGTCCAGAGGGCGGTGCCCGGGGCGGGGGAGGTGAGGGTGATGGTGACGAGGGCGGCGCCTGGCGTGGGGGGGGCGGGCGGCTGGTCGCAGGGGTGATCGAGCTCGATGCTTTCCCACGCGTTGAGCCACAGTTCGCGCAGGGCGGCGGTGACTAACGCGGTATCCCATTGTGCTTCAGCATCTTGCGGGATGTCGTCTGCGATGCGCAAGTGGGTGCCTGCGCGGCGCGGCGCTGAGTCGGGGGCATCCGTGCCGGCGGCGGTATCGCTTTCGGTGGGGGCGGCCAGTTTGTGCAGCAGGGATGGCTCCGCCCATTGGCGCACGCGGACGGGGGTGGGGCGTGGCTCGGGCGGGGTGGCGCGGTCGCGCACGGTTTTGAGCCATTGCGCGGCGTCGCGGGCCTGGACAATGAGGGGCTGGACTTCGGCGTGGATGGCGGCGGCGGCCTGGTGGGGCAGGCGCTCGGCGAGGCGCTCGCCCAGGTCGGTGGCCTCCAACACCATGGCGTTGAGGCGGTTGCGCATGGAGTGCACCAGTTTGGCAAGCAATTCGTCCATCGCGCTATACTACACGATGTGGTGCGGTGCGAGGCGAGCGGATAATCGGCGGCAATCGCCCGCGGAAAAAAGTGCGCCCGACTGGATTTGAACCAGTAGCCTTTGGCTCCGGAGGCCAACGCTCTATCCAATTGAGCTACGGGCGCGATAGTGACGGAATCTGAATGCGTGACAACCAGCACGTTTCAACTCGAAACGCATCTGGAAGGGGAAGTATGCCCCTACCCAGATAAATAGCAAGTAAATTAGCGCGATTGACACAAAGAAGGGTGCGATTAAAGGTGCGCGGGGCTGGGCGAGATGGTGGGCGTGGGGCTGGAGCCATGCGGCGCCCTGGATTTGGAGTCGGGCGTGGAGGATGTGTTTGTGTCCGCTTTCGATGGGGCTTGAGCCGATGGGGAGGTTGTGAGGTTGTGGGCGGGGGCCTCATCATAGCGGAAGTGGTTGGGGCGGTTGGTGATGCAGCGCCAGGCGGCGCGAACGGGTGCCTGCTCGTCGGCCACCGAGTCCGGCTCCCGGCAGGGGGAGAGTGTGGAGAGGACGCGACGCAGGTCTCCGCGTTTGAGGCGCCTTTGCCGGATGCGCATTGGCGATCCTCGCGGCGTCGGCCTGGGCCACGATCCTTTCCGCACCCTCCCTCGGCAGGGCGCGATAGCCCTGGGCGCACTGCTGCGCTCCATCTGCTCGCTGACCCGCCGGGCATGGGGCAGCGTGATCTCGCGCACCGTGCTCTTGCCGATCTCAAAGCCGTAATGCTCCCGCAACCGCTCGCTGCATCGGCCAAACGGATGCTCCACCCCAAAGTCCGTCAGCACCCGCTGCAGGCGCCGGCTCTTGCCCCGGGACTCAGCTGCGTGCGTAACATCAACGGACGAAGGCTCTTGCCGCTGCCGCCCCAGCTCAACACCTGCTCTTCCGCCACAATCGCGCCACACACGCACCACCACGTCAGCTTCTTTCTTCTCGAAAGCCGTTCGCGATCGTGCGATAAGCTCCGACTCAAGCCGAACGCCATGGACCCGCTTACCATCCTCATCTGCGTCACAGCCGTCACCACCGGCCTGGGCATTGCACTGACGTACAGCAAAGGGGCCACGCCGGAGCAGGCGGCGGAGAGGGTGAATGCACTTGTGGAAGCGGGCAAGCTTGCCGAGGCGGAGAAGGCGGCCGCGGAGCTGGCGGAGAAGTTTCCGAAAGAGCCTCACGGCCCCTACTTTCAGGGCAGGATTTTGCGCCTGCAAAAGAAGCCGGCCGAGGCGCTTGCAGCCTTTACCCGCGCGGTGGAGGTGACCGGTCGGCTGGATCGCACGGAGCCGGGCACACGGCGGATCTTCGGCGCAATGGCCCTGAATGCGCGTAGCGAAGTGCTTGAGAGCGAAGGAGATCTCAAAGGCGCGCTTGCCGACATGGACCAGGGGATAGCGCAGATGCCCGACAACACTGCGTTGCACGCGCGGCGCTGCGATCTGCTGCGCAAACTGGGCCGCTTTGTGGACGCGATTGAAGCGTGCGAACTGGCCATTGCGTCGGCGGACCGGATGGTAGCGGCGGCGAACAAGGGAATCGCGGGCGCCATCGCCAAAGCGACGAGGCCGGGCCCGGACATGGATGAGCGCGCCACCGGAGTCATCGAGTCGCTCGCCACCACGGCCGCCTTCCTGCGTATTCACGATGCCGAACTCAAAGCGGAAAGCCCCGCCAACCCCACGCAGATTGCCGCCGCCGTGCGCACCGGGCTGGACAGCCTGGAAGTCCGCCACCGCCGTACCTTTCCCAAGGGCCACACCCCGCAGTCCATCACCACCGACCTGCGCAACAAGCTGGAGACCGCCACCGCAGCCTCCGCCGGCGGCATCCTGCCACCCAATGTGCGCGACCAGCTCATCGCCGCCGCCTTCCGCACTGCCCTGCGCGGCAGCACACGGGGGTAGGGGAGGCGGCAAAGTAAGAGAAAAAGGATAAGGACGAAAGCAACAGCCTATTGCTGTGTCAGCGATATAATTTAGGATAATTTATCTCTATAATTATTTTACCTTACAACAATGACACAGCACTAGCCTGATTCTCTCCGCTCTGTCCCCCCCCTTCGCGACCTCTGCGTCCTTCGCGCCCTTTGCGCGAAATCCGCTAACGACATAGAGGCACCATCCCGTTTGGCGACACGTGGACCCGATTTCGCGCAAAGGGCGCGAAGGACGCAGAGGTCGCGAAGGGGGGGAGGCTGATAAGTAAGGAGCATGAAGTACGGAGTATGGACCAAGAAGTTCTTGCCTCTTTTTTTGCCAGGATCCGGGATCCCTGCTTCCGTTTCGTCCCCTGGGCCATTTCGTGTGCTTTGTGTGCTTCGTGGTTAAATCCATCTTTCTGATCGCATCCCCGTCCCCATCCCCGCATACTGGCCGGTGCATGAGCGCTCCTTTTCACTTTGGCATTGTGTGCAGCATTTTTAATCAGGAGTACACGGACGCGTTGCTGGCATCCACGCTGCGGGGGCTGGTGGCGGGAGGGCATACCAGCACGGTGGTGCGGGTGCCGGGCGCGTTTGAGATTCCCCTGCAGGTGCAGCGCCTGGCCCGCGCCGGCGTGGCGGCGGGCAAGCCCTACGATGCGTTGATCGCCCTGGGCCTGGTATGGCAGGGCAAAACCCCGCATGCTTCGGAGATCACCCGCGCGGTTACCGACAACCTCATGCGCATCGGCCTGGACGAAGACATCCCCGTCATCCACCAGGTACTGTGCGTAAAGACGGAGGCCGACGCCAAAGCCCGCACCATGGGCAAAAAGCTTAACCGCGGCACCGAAGCCGCCGCCGCCGCCATCACCCTTGCCGAGCTCACCCGCTCCCTTGCAGCCCCCGAGGCGCTGCCGAAGACGGAGAAGATCTAAATCGGCGCCAGGTTTACCGGCTCGTCCCACTCCGGCGGCAGGGGTTGGGCCAGGCGGTGGAGCAGGGCTTTGGCTTCCTGACTGCTGAGCTCTGGAAAGCAGCTGAGCAGGCGGGCGAGCAAGGCGGTAATGCGTGGGGCGGCGTAGCTGCTGCCCGTTACTTTTTTGGTGCTGGCGCCCGCCCAGGGCACGTCCACCTCAATGCCTTGCGCGGCAAACTCCACCATGTGGCGCCGGCGGAAATAGAATGCGGCGGGGTCGTCCGTAGCCACGGCGTTGACGGTAAGCACGCTGGGGAAGAAGCCGGGCCACTCCTGCGTCTCAAAGTCCATGTTATTGCAGGCGGCTACAATGTGCACGTCGCGCAGGTAGGCTTCGTCCACCCAGGATTTGTAGAGCAGGACGTGGTCCTCGATGCCGCAGCCAAAGCTGCAGTTCAGGATGTGGTAGCCGCGCTCCATGGCCTGGCGCGCGCCTTCCTGGATAATGGCGCTGCGCGAGTACAGCCTCTCGCCCAGCACGCGGATGCTGCCCAGCGTTGCCTCCGGCGCCAGTTCGCGAATCAGCCCGGCGATGGCGGTGCCGTGGCCATACAGGTCGCGCCCTTCGCCCGCGCTGGTGGTGAGGCGGAAGTTGTGCTCCACAATCGCCAGGTCGTCGGACAGCTCCAGGCCGGCCAGGGCGGGGTGCCCCAGTTCAATGCCGGAGTCCAGCACGGCAATGCGCACGCCTTTACCGCGGCCGTCGGCAAGGGCCTGTCGGGCATCCTCCATGCGCGGCAGGTAAGACATCGTGAGGGGTGAGCGTGCGGGGTGCGTAATTGGATTGGGCCGGGGTGCGAGGGGGGCCAATGGCGCATTGGCGGCGGAATCACCAGCGCCAGGGCCATCTTCCTACCAGTAAATGCTTTGCTTAAGCAATCGGTAATCGATTAGCTCGGTTAAGAGCGTGGACGACCGCTGCAGGGCGATGAGATGCTCCTGCCCAAAGCCGGGGGGATCGGGCTCCGTCATGCGGGAGCTTTTAACCTGCACGCAGGAGATGACGCCGCGACACTGTCGCACAAAGTAAAAGGGCACCACAATCATGGCATACGTGCGCTGGCGCAGCATGTCGTCCACAATCTTGCTGTGGCTTTGGTGCTTGTACACCTCGTTCTCGATAAAAGGCTGCTCGCTCATCATCACCATGCTCACAATGCCCTCGCGCAGCGGCTGCTTGTGCTTGAGGATGAGGCGGCGGCCGATAGGGCCCACGCCATAGCACGGCACCAGGTGCTCCTTGGTTTCGTCCACCAGCCATACCAGGATGTCGTGCGCGCGGGCCAGGCGCACGCCGGTCTCCAGCACGTGGCGAATCAGCACGTCGGCCAGCTGATTAAAATTCTCCGGCGTAATACTCTCCGCCACCTGCTGGATGTGCTCGTCCAGAGTGGGCTTGAGCTGCGCCAGGCGCTCATCGGGCAGGAACTTGAGCCGGGACATGGGCAGTGCGTGTGCGGGGCGGTTGCGGTAAGGGGGCGGCGGTTGAGGGAGAGCGGGCGGCAGGTCCAGACAGGATCCACCTCATGATAAGCGAGCGCGGCACGCCTGCAATGTCAAAAAAAGATGACGGGACGGGGCGCACGCATAATCGCGCCCCGGGCACCGCGCCGCGTGTGGCCACGCGTGCGCTTACACGTGGCTACGCGACGTCGGGCGCGTCCGACTCCGCACGGCGGCGGCGCACCGTGGAGGCCAGGTGATCCACAAACAGCGGGCTGTGCTTCAGCTGCTCGCACAACTCCTGCCGCTCCGCGGGTGTGCATTCGCCGCGGGAGAAGCGGTCCAGGCGGTCACGCATCTCGGCGGTAAGTACGGCGGCTTCGCGACCGGCCACCTCCTGCTCGGTCCGCTGAAGGAACTCCGCTAAAATGTTAAAGGGATGTGTCATAAAAAAGGGAGAAGGCCTGGAAGCCCTCTATATATAATGTAAGCTTCGTGTCATATCGAGCGAAAAATTGTTCGTGGCGCCCCCTTGCCGGCGCCCCGCACCTCCGTTTTCCCGGTCGACTGCACGGGCAGGTAAGCCTATATCGGCACAGCTTCTCTAAGGCTTAGACTCTTTGTTTGGGCTGGCTTGCAAGGATTCCTGTTTTTTCTGTACTTGCGCACGGCGGAGCGGTGCAAAAAATCTGCATTGGTGCGTCCGTGAGGCAAAATGAAGAAGGGTGTTATTATTACGCGTGAATAAGTAAAAATTTTCGCTTCCACCTGAAGTCACGCTTGATATGGCGCGATAATTCACGCAACATGCCGCGATGCCGCCGCGTCCGCAACAGCCCCAGCACGCCTACCTGCCTACCGGCAAGGTGCGCCGGCCCGGCGGCATTGCCTACTACGAGCCCGTGCCCGTGGAGCGCCGCTACCTGGTGCAACGCGTGCCGGCCGAGGTGGAGCGGCTCACCCCCAGCGTCACCTACCAGGGCTGGCTCTCGCTCGATCCGCACGGCGTGGAGATTTGCGTCCGGCAGTCGGGCGCGGAGTGCATGCTGACGTTTCTGAAAAAGCAGGGCCAGC
This sequence comes from Verrucomicrobia bacterium LW23, assembly GCA_003054695.1. Taxonomy (GTDB): domain Bacteria; phylum Verrucomicrobiota; class Verrucomicrobiia; order Methylacidiphilales; family UBA1321; genus LW23. The sequence goes on along the minus strand of QAZA01000028.1, from coordinate 17,066 downwards.
AGCTGAAGCTGGAGGAGGAGATGCCCGTCTCCCGCTCGCAGTTTGACAAGCTGTGGCTGCTGAGCGCCGGCCGCCGGCTGACCCGCCTTCGCTACACCCTGCAGGCCCCCGGCTGCGAGGCGCTGCACGTGGACGTGTACCAGGGCAAACTCGGCGGGCTTGTCACCGCCACCGTCCGCTTTGCCAACGCCGACGCCTGCCAGCGCTTTCGCACGCCGGACTGGATTGGCGACGACGTGACCGGCGACCCGCGCTACACCAACGAGACGCTGGCGCAAGTGTAAGGGCAAGCGTTAATACCGGCAAGCCTAAGTGCCACTTTCCGAGCAACTTAACCTCACCATCCAAACCCGGCGCCCCGAGCGCCCCAAGGCCATGAGCGACGACGAAAAGCTGCGCGTTATTGAAGCCCTGCGCTTCCTCGACATGCTGGTTGTATCGCTGGACAGGATTCGTGACTATGGTGTCACACACGCCGATTACGATCCGGAGATTATCGCCCGATTTGTGCGCGACTACAACGTGCCGCACCGCGCCGCCCGCGCCCGCGCCGCGCTGAGCGACTGCATTGCCGGCAACGCGGAGCCAGGCGGGGAACCCCGGGAATCCGCCGCCCCACCCCCGGAAAAGCTGCACTATCTGGTGGACGGCATCCCCGTGTGGAAAGCGCCGCGCCGGGCGGCGTAGAAGCTGCCGGCATGCCGCTCCATGCAGATCGTGGCCAAGGCGGCAAGGCACTGCCTGAGCGCCGGCGCTTCACGCAATTTCTCCTCGACAATACGGAATGGTATATGGTTGGCTACTGCACGCAATACAAAGTGCCATGCCTGTTAATACATCCCCTACATCGGACCAGGCCGCGGTCTCCAGGCAAGCCACGCGCCCCTCGTGCCTGATGCCGGTGGTGGCGGTGACGCTGATAGGGCTGGCGCTGATGTGGGCGGTTGCCGGGCTGATCTGGCTGCAGGGCACTACTCAGCTCGTCGTACTGGCCCTCTCCCCCGCCGCGGCTCTGGTGGGCGCGTATCTCATACGCAAATGGATGGCGGACATTGTGGCATGGGGCAACCACCAGGAAGACGAGTTTTGGCGCTGGTTTGTGGAGAACGAAGGCCGCTTTTACAACCTCCGGCCGGTGGAAGCCGATGCCTTTGCCGATCCCGCCGCCATCACCGCCGCGGTGCAGGATCTCGGCCAGCAAGTGCACGGCATTCACCCCGACCTGGAGTTCGAACTTGGCTTTCCCGGCGCACCCGGCGACAAGGGCAAGATTATCATCAGCGCCGGCGGCATGGAGCGCATGGTAGCCTTTGCCGAAGCCCTTACGGCCAAAGCACCTGCGATGGAACGCTGGGACGTCATTACCCTTAAGCCGCGCAAAGGCCTGGTGCCCAGGGTGATGCACAACGGCCAGGAGTTTGCCGCCGAAACCTTTGCCTACCGCTTTGGCCCCGCGCAGGAAGACGGCAAGCTCCCCATCGACATCTACTGCGAAGGCCACACGCCCGAAACCGCCGATGCCCTCGGCAGCGCCGCGTTCATCTACCTGGACGGCATCCTGGGCGAGCGCGATGTTATCTTCGGCATCGGCGTCATCCAGTTCCTCCCCATGGCCGACCGCCCTCCAGAAGCCCGGCCCCTCTCCGACCTGGCCGCCGAGTTTGACTCCCGCCGCCCTGCGGCCGATCCCCGCACTGCGGCTGATCCCGCCTGAAAGGAAGTGCGGATGAACGCGCATCGCTCCCCCCACGTTTCCCACCCCTGGTGCGCCTTTACGCTGCCGGAGGTGCTGACAGCGGTGGCCGTCTCCGCGGCGGTGCTTGTATTGCTGGCCACGTTTGTAGGGCGATCGATGAATGTGCTGAACTCCGCCACCGCACGCAGCGAGACCCGCCAGGGCACCGCCGCCGCGGCCGATTGCCTGGAGCGCGACCTGGCCCGCGCCATGCTGGAGAGCTACTCCGCGGCGGACCCCACCGGCGCCTCCGGCTCTCCCGCCCTGCGCTCCTCCATGCGGTTTCTTGTCGCAACTCCCGGCGCCGACGGACTACCCGGGCTGACCGGCACGGGCCACCTGCTGCTGTTTCAGGCCGTGCCGGATGGTTCACCTGCCTCCGCCGCCTCCGCGCCCCCGGTGGTGGACGGCGTCGATCCGGCCGTCGCCACGTACGCCTTCTATGTTGCCTTTGCCCGGGCGCCCGCCGCACCCACGCACGCATCGGCCGAGGCCAACCCGTTGCGGTTCAGGCTTATGCGCGTCGTCATCCCGCCGGATCTCGTCTCCGCCTACCCGCCGAGCGACGCCGACTCATGGCTCAGCGCCTCCGAAATGCCCCGCTACACCACAGCCGTGGCCGACAACGTTATCGCCCTGATCGTCCGCCCTGTCGAAGCCGGCGGCACCCCCGAAACCGCCCCGCGCGACGTAACCGCCGCCTATCTCTTCGACTCCCTGGAAGGCGCCGAAGCCGACCCCCAGAGCCCCACGGCGCACCGCCTGCCCCCCATGCTCCAGATTACCGTGGTCGCTATCGACGAAGCCGCCGCCCGGCGCCTGGACCGAGGCGCGGAAACCCCGCCGGTGGAAGTAACCAGCGCCCTCGCCGGCAAGTTCCTCAATCCCGCCGAACGGGACGCCGACATCGCCGACATGCGCCGCCGCCTCCACGGCTCCGGCATCCACCTCACCGTGCGTACGCTAAGCATTCCCCTGCGGGAATCCACCTGGCCCCGTTAGCGATTGCGCAGTCAATGCATGGGTGGATGCGCAGTCGTTGCTGCCTGCGCCAGGCCGCCTGCGCTGCGCCGCCTACTTCAGCGGCGCTGTCCAGGCCTCCGGCATATCCAGCGCGCCCACCGCTTTTACCATGCAGCGGATCGACTTGCCCGCATCCGCCGCCGTTAGCGTATAGGTGTTGGCCGGGCCCCATGTCAGCGGGTAGCCGTCCGCAAACCAGAAGTAGCGCACATCGCTCACGCCCTGCAGATTTGCCTCGCAAGTAATCGTGGCGCCCGCCGCGGTGACGCCCGCGCCCGGGTTTGCGCCGGATGTCGAGGCCGAGTTGCTGCTCGTCAGCACAGGCCGCGCGGTAAACGGAGCGCCGGGCGTTGCATCCAACGCGTCCGTCCGTTGCAGTACTTCCACAAAATCCACCACAAAGTCCTGGCGCTGGCCGTCCTTCGGCAGGCCATTTTTGCCTTTCAGCGCGTAGTCCAGCTGCAGGTCCAGGTTCTCCAGATAAGTCGGCGCCGTTGGGCAGCGGCAAATCTCCACCCACTTCTCCTGGCCGTCCTTATCGGTAATCGTCACGTTCACATAGGTCGTCTCCCTGTCCACCACAAACTCCCACGTGTGGTACTGCCCGTCCCAGACAAACAGCCCGCCCGGAATCTTGCTTTTCTCCTCATTCAGCACCCCGCCGTACACCTTGTAGCGCTTGTAGCTGGCGGGATTCTTCGCAAAAAACGTCCTGTGGTACGGATAATGCAGATGCGTGGAGAGCCCGTTGAGCCAGCCGCCGTTCTTGCCATCAAACTCAAACCAGTCCACCTCAATGCGATTGCCCGTGCGCCACACCAGGCTGGCCGGATCGTACGACCAGAACGCCGGGAACAACCCGCCCGCCAGCTGCTTTTGATCGGCTTTGGGGAACATGCAGCGAATGCGAAACACCTTCGGCCCCCTCCACGTATAGCCGTGCCCCAAATCGTTAACGCTGTAAAACGCGCTGCCCCGCCACCGCCCCGGCGCCTGGTTGGCCAGGGAGAGCACCTGCTTTTTCGCCTTTGCGTCGTGCTCGTACACCTCCGGCTTGCGGCCGGGCGTTACCAGCGGGGCGTCGACGCCCACGGCAATATTGAAACCGGGCGCCTGCCACAAATCGCCCTCGCCACTGGTGCTGGCTTTGATGCGCGGCGCGCGGAAATCATCGTAAAACACCCGCTCCCACCCCTGAGGCTCCACGCGCGGCCCGCCTGCATTCACGCGCGTCACCGTCTTGGTCAGGCCCGTGCCCCAGGCCGTCCACTTTTCATTATCATGCACGTAGAGATACGGAAAATCCTCCGCGTCCAGCACCGGCCGCGCCTCGCGGTACGGGTGATCCGCCGGCAGTCCACTCGCAAAGCCCAGCCGATGCGCCGCCCAGCCCGTCATCTTGCGCACCATCGCCTCCGAAGGCTCGCTCTGCCCAAAAATCAGCGCATCATACGCCCACGCCGCGCTCTCCGTGCCGCCGCCGCCCAGGTAGCTGGTGATCTCATACGGCCACTCGCCGGAAAAGCGCGGCGGCTGCGGCGTCTCCGTCGCAAGCGCCGTACCGTTAACCGAGGCAAACATCTGCCCGTAGCGAATCCCGCACACCAGTACATTCCACGTCTTCCCATCCGCCACCACGTTGCGCGCCGTCATCACCCGCTTATCCAGCCCGCCGGCGCCGAGGCCCACAAACTGCACCCGCAGCCCGGCGTCGCGGCTGAACGTGATGCGGGGCGACGACTTGTTGGAGCCCTCCCCCCTGGCGGCGCGGTTCAGATCCAGCAGCACCGTCTCCGCCGCGCTCGACGCCGCATCAACACGAAACGTGAAGAGGCACCATCGGTAGTTCCAACGCGCATCCCGCTGCCCCGGCATCGTAAGGCCCTGCGCCGAGTTGGCCGCAAACGCGATGCCGTCACGCCCCTCCATCCGCTGCGGTTGAAGCGAGGTATCCACCTGAGTGGCAGGTGCTTGCACAAATCCCCGCGGCACATGCTCCGCCACCGGCCCGGGCACCACGTCCTCCTGCAGGTAGGCGGTGGCGATCCACTCCGGAAAGATATCCGGCGACCAGGGAATGTGGATGCCGGCGGCGAGAAAACGGCGCGGAATAAGAAAAGGTAATGGCCCGCGTCCCTCGCTCTGCTCCTGAATGCTCACCTTGCCATCCCCATTCGCATCGAACGGCGGCGCCCCCTCTGGCAGAATCTCCGGGCACTCCCTGGCCAACACGTCAAGCAACAGCTTGCGCTCCGCGTCGTCGTACAGCCCGTTACGGTCCGCGTCCAAATCCGCCACGACAGGCGCCGGCGGCGGCGTGGGGGCTGGCTCCTTATCCGCGGCAAAGAGCGGAGAGGTAAGCGCGGCAACGAGGAAAAGCGCGAGAGCAGTGGGGGAGGATAGGGGAGTGCAAAACGATTTCATGGCGATGGGGTGGAGGGATTGTGCACGTGCCCAAATGCTAAGCGTAACAATTACTGCTGTCAAACCATTGGATTCGGAAAAATGCAAAGGCGCTCCGAATACCTACCCCAAGAACGTATCTATAAGGCTGGCTACTAGCAGTCCTGCTTATAGCAGGCCCGCATCCACCAACAACCCCCGCAGGCCTTCCATCGGCAACCCGATGACGTTGGATGCCGAGCCCTCAATGCGATCCAGAATCAGATCCGCCCTCTGCTGCAACGCGTAAGCGCCCGCTTTGTCCAGCACCGGCACCTCGCGCAGGTACTCGGCAATCACCTCCTGCGAGAGCGGGCGAAACGTCACGGCGGTTGTCTCTACAAGCGTCAGAAAGCGCGCTCGGCCGGCGCCCGGAGGCAGCCTGGGCGGCTCCGGCACGTGCAGCGCAACGGCCGACATTACTGCATGTGTCTTGCCGCCAAGCATTTGCAAAAAATGCGCAGCTTCCGTTAAATCGCGCGGTTTGCCGAGAATTCGCCCCTCCAGCACCACAATCGTGTCCGCCCCCAGCACCACCTGGCGCCCCTCCGCATGCTCCGGCAGCGCCGCTACAGCCGCCGCCTTGCGCATCGCGTTTACCAGCGCCAGCTCCCCAGGCGCGAGCGCCGGCGCGGTCTCCTGCGTAAGCTCAAGCACATCAACGCTATGCGCAACGTGGGGCAGGCCGAGCTCCCGAATCAGCTCCCGCCGTCGCGGCGACGTGCTGGCCAGGATAAGCGGGCGCATCTCGTTGATGATAAAGGGGATGGAGTTGTGCATGCCGGATATGCCAATTAACGGCGCCCAAGATCACCGCTTTTGCCAAAGGACTCCGCAATGCTCGGAGCTATAGCATCATCTTCATGTGTAGCCCCGCTGGCATTACCATGAGCATTGCCATTAACGTGTGTGGTAGTAGCGGCATCAATAACACTACGTGCCTCCGTCGAACCCGGCTTGACTGGTACCGCCGCGATCTCCGTACCATCCCGGCGGCTGAGCTTGACCGACACAAGTTTCGAAACGCCATGCTCTTCCATCGTAACACCATAAATCGCATCCGCCACGCTGATCGTGCGCTTATTGTGCGTAATAACAACAAACTGCGACTGATGTACAAAGCGATGCAGAATTTTGATGAAGCGATTAATGTTCGATTCATCCAAAGGCGCGTCCATCTCATCCAACACACAAAAGGGACTGGGCTTTACCAGATAAATAGCAAACAACAGCGCTACCGCCGTCATCGTCTTTTCGCCGCCCGAAAGCAGCGTAATGCTTTGCGGCTGTTTGCCCGGCGGCCGCGCCACAATCTCGATGCCGCACTCCAGCGGATCATTGGAGTCCGCCAAACTGAGCGCAGCCTTGCCGCCGCCAAAAAGGTCGGTAAACATCTCCTGAAAGTTTACCTTTACCTTGTCAAACGTCTCTGCAAAAAGCTTTGATGTTGTGGTGTTTATCTCCGCCAGCGCCTCCAGAATCTGCGCCTTTGCCGCCACCAGGTCGTTATACTGCGAGTCGAGAAACTGGCTCCTCTTCTCCAGTTCGTCGTACTCGGCAATCGCCTCCATGTTTACAGGCCCCATATTCTCCAGGGCGGTGCGCAGCTCTTTTGCGTCGGATTCCATTGCGGCCCAGTCATTTGCGTCGTCCGCCGCGGTTAGCTCGGGCAGCGATTCCAGCTCCGTCTGATAATCGCGCCGCATACGCTCCCGCAAATTGGACATAAGGTTTTGCTTCGCACCAAGTTGCACCTCCTGTTGCGCGCGGTTTCCGTGCACTTCGTTCAGCGCACGCCGATCCGCCCGCAGCGTCCCCTCAATCGCATCAATCTCCCCCTGCAATTCCGTGCGCCTATCGATCAGAGCAATAGCCCGTTCCTCCGCAACCGCATGCGCCGCGGTGTGTTGCGTCAGGTGAAACTCCGAAGTCATGATGTCCTCCTGCGCCATGTTGCGCCGCGCCTCGTAGTCCGCCGCCTCCGCCAGCCGGCGCTCAGCGGTCTCCTCCAGCTCGGACATCCGCTGCTCCACGGGCAGTACCTGCTGCTTAAGTCCTTCCGTCTCTTGCTGTTGCGTGGCCAGGCGAATGCTCAGCGTTGTCAGTTGGTGCGTCTGCTCCGCTTCCTCGTCCGCCACCTCCGCCCGCTGCTGCGCCAGCGATTCCAGCTCTCGGTCCGTCTCGTCCAGCCCCTGCTCCATCGCGCGGATCGACTCCAGGATACCCGCGTGCTGCTCGTAGTCCTTCTTGTCCTGCTCCGCAAGGCGCGCCAGCTCGCGCGACGTTGTTTCGATCTTGCGCGCAAGATCCTCGGCCTGAGTGAGTTGCGCACTGTGTGAATGCCCAAGCGTCGCCGCCAGAATCCGTGCCTCCTGCAGCGCAGCCTGCACCTCCGCCATCCGAGCCCGGAACGTGTGCCCGCGCTCGCCCAGTGTCTCTCTTTCTGCCTGGGCCTCAGCGAGTTGCGTTTGCAGCGGCCCAATCTCCGCTTCAAGCTGACGAAGCTCCGATTGCCGGTGGAGAACCGCGACAGAGTTATCGTCCACACGCCCCACATGCACAACTCCTTCGCGCGCAATAAGTTCGCGCGTAAATGTGGCGACAGCCGCAGACGGCCGCGCCTCGCGAAATTGCAATGCTGTCTGCAGATCCGGCGCCACAAACGCCTCGGCCAGAAGTACATCCATCAGCTGGGCCACATCCGCATCCGCCTCTGCCTTGCTCCGCGCCGCTACGATCCCGGCAACCTCCCCCGTACTTCGGCCATCCAGCGGAAGTAATTGCTGCCGAGGAAGATCCAACTGCGCCAGCACGCATTGCCGCGACTTGCTCGACGCCACCCGCTCCAGCACAGCTTCCAGCGTCGCGCGGTCCTGCACCACAAGCGCCTGCAGGGCGTCGCCCAGCAAAAGTGCAATAGGCGCCTCAAACCCGGCGGCAACGCGGATGTGACTGGAGAGTGAGCCAAGTATCTTGGCCGCAACATCTTGCGGAAGCGCGCCCGCGATAACAGCCTGCACCACATCTTGCACCGCGGACGGCGCTCCGGCCTGGCTTGCCTCGACAAGACGCAGCGCTTCCAGCCGCGCCTGCCGCGTCTGCGCCGTGCGTTGCAGCGTCTGCACCCGTTGCTCCACGTCGCGCATCGCCGCCGCGTGGCTCGATTCCTCCTCGCGCAGCTCCTCCATCGCAGCCTGCCGCGAGGCCATCTGCTCCTGGGCGGCTTTCAGTTGTTCGCCCAGTAACTGGGCTGCACTCAGGAGTGTGGAGCGTTGCTCCTGTAATGCATGTTGTTCCGCCTGAAGGCTTTCCATGCGGAAAGAGAAGTTTTTCTGTTGCACCTCCAGCGCCGAAATCTGCGAGCGCATTGTGCCAATTTGTCGCTCCGACGACGTGCGCCGGCGCTCCAGTTCGGCCTTTTCGCGCTCCATTTCGGCGATGCGGGAGCGCAGCAGGTGGCCGGCTTCCTCGGCCTCCTCCACCTCGCGTTCCAGCTCGCGGCGCGCGGCTATACTTTTGTCCATCAACCCTTTAAGGCGTGCGACGTGCTCCTGCTGGGCGGCGGCTTTCTCCATGGTGGCCGCTGCCTCGCTGCGCCGCTTTTCGGCAGTTTCGCCGTATTCCTCTACGCGCGAACGACTTACCTCGCGCTTCTGAGCGGCGCGGTCGAGCGCGCTTTTGTGGTCGTTCACCTCTTGCCGGGCTGCCATCAGCTGCGCGTCCAGCTCGTTCTGACGCGCGCGCGTTTCGTTAACCAGCGATTCGTTTTTCTCCACTGCGAGGGTGAGGCGGATGTGCTCGGAGCGGGCCGATTCAGCATCGGCGCCCAGTGAGGCAAGTTCGGCGCTCAGTTTGTCGAACTCCCTGCGCGCCAACTTATTATCCAGCGACGTCAGCTCTGCGCGCGTCTCCTGGTAGCGGCGCGCTTTGCCGGCCTGCCGTTGCAGTGAGCCAATCTGTCGCTTGACTTCGCGGACGATATCGTCAACGCGAATGAGGTTGGCATCAGTCGTCTCCAGCTTACGTAAAGCTTCTTTTTTCTGAGACTTATACTTGGTAATGCCGGCCGCTTCCTCAAAAATGGCGCGCCGGTCCTCGGGGCGCGACGACAAAATCTGGTCGATTTTGCCTTGCTCCATAATGGAGTACGCGGTGCGGCCGATGCCGGTATCCATGAAAAGCTGGTGGATGTCGCGCAGGCGGCAGGGCTGCTTGTTCACCTCGTACTCGCTGCCGCCGTCGCGGAAGACGCGGCGGGTGATGGTGACTTCGTTAAAGTCGACGCCCAGCGCGCCTTCGCAGTCCCCGAACGTCAGCGATACCTCGCCCATTCCCAACGGTTTACGTTGATCCGTGCCGTTAAAGATGACGTCCTGCATGGCGCCGCCACGCAGCGCTTTGGCGGATTGCTCGCCGAGCACCCAGCGAATCGAATCGAGCACGTTGCTTTTGCCGCACCCGTTGGGGCCGACGATTGCCGTGACGCCCCGATGAAAATGGAGCGTCGTTTTGTCGGCAAACGACTTGAACCCGACGACGTGGAGCGCTTTCAGATACATGTCGGCAAAAGTCTAGACGACCCTGGGCAATGGGCAAGATTGAATCGCCGTTGCAAGGCCTGCTTTGTGCAGGTTGCTGCAAGTGCTTCGCGACGAGGGACCTGGGGGCGATGCCACGCGAATGCGTGGGATTGGCCCGGGGCTGGGGAAATGCTGGATGCGTGCGGCAAACGGGGTAACTTATTCTACTCCAACAGCTTGGATTCCACCTCCGCGATCCACTCCTTCAGCGCAGCCGCGTCCGCCAAAAACTGATTGGGCTCCGCATTTTGCACAAATTCGATGAGGCAGTAGACGAGCTCCTTGTGCCGGGAGGCCATGGTGAGGTAGCGCATCCAGCGGTCGCGTCCGTCGGCAAGCGGCTGGCGCTCGGCACGCGGAAACCAGTGGAACACATGGATATGCGAAAGGCGGTGAAGCACCTGGGCCAGCTCATGCTCGGCCTGGTCGGCGGTGCGGCCGACGGCGGGTTGCCAGAGCGTTTCGATGGCGGGATGGCCGGTATCGGCGAGGAGTTGGGCGGTGGACTCGGGGGTATCGGTGAGGGTGCCGCCGTGGTACTCGTAGCCTATTTTGATGTTGCGGGCTTGGGCCAGGTCGGCGATTCGCATCGCATCTTCCACAATATCAAAGCGTTCCGACTCCGAGGTTTCGGCGCTGCCTTTGGCGCCGGCCCACACGCGGATGACAGGGGCGCCAAGGATCTCGGCGCTGTCGAGCACCTGGTTAAAGGCGAGGCCGGCTTTTTCGCTTTGGCCTATGCGGTAGTAGGAGCCGTAGGCGGGGATGGCGATGCCCTCGCTGTCGCACATCGTCCTAAGTTCCTGTGCTCGAACGAGATCACCGTGCGGGGCATGGATGTCGCCGCCCCACTCAATGGCCGGGGTTCCGGCTTTCAGGAGGAGTTCGACGATTTCGCGCGGGGTGAGTTGGCGGAACGTTATGCTGACGAGGCCGGGGAGGAGGACGGTGGGCGGCATGCTGGGATATTAGAGTAAGATCAGCTAATGCGGAAGGCGATAAGGTGGGCTTACGAAACGGAAAGGACTGTGGAAGTGGACGGCGCTGAGGTAGTTGTCGGGGAGGCGAGCGCTTGCATGTCTGGCGCGGCAACTGTCACGGGCACAACGGGTTCCGTGCGTTCAAGCCAGCCTCCGCCGACAACGGTATCGCCCTGGTAGACGACGGCGGCCTGGCCGGGGGAGACGCTGCGCTGGGGCTCGAGGAACTCGATACGGGCGCGGCGGTTGGGGAGGGGGTGCAGGCGCACGGGCACCTCCGGCCAGTTGTAGCGGATTTTGGCGGTGGCTTCGATGGGGCCTTCGGGCTCGCCGGCGATCCAGTTGGTGTGGTTAATGAAGCAGTCGCGGCGCTCCAGGTCGTTGTATTCGCCTACAATGACTCGCTGGTTAACTGCATCAATATCAATGACATAGATCGGTCGGCCGTGGCCGCCGCCGAGGCCCTTACGCTGGCCTACGGTGTAGAACTCGATGCCCTGGTGGGGGCCGAGGTAGGCGCCGCTTTTGTCGTAGATACCGCCGGGATGGAAGTCGTTCTCACCCAAGTGGCTGCGCAGGAAGGCCTTGTAATCGTTGCCGGGCACAAAGCAGATCTCCTGGCTGTCCACCTTTTCGCTCACGCGCAGGCCGAGTTTGCGGGCGATTTCGCGCACTTCGGGCTTGGTGAGGTGGCCGATGGGGGCGAGGGCGCGGCCCAGTTGCTCCTGGCGCAGGCTGAAAAGGAAGTACGATTGGTCCTTGCGTGTGTCGACGGCTTTCATCAGCCTGGCTATCCCATTGTCGCCGTGGATGATGCGGGCATAATGGCCGGTGGCGACGTACTCGGCGCCGAGGGCCAGCGCTTTTTCCTGCAGGGAGCCGAATTTAAGCTTCTCGTTGCACATGACGCACGGGTTGGGGGTGCGTCCCTGTCGGTATTCCGCCGTAAAGTAGTCAATGACAAGCTTTTCGAACTGGTCGGCTTCGTCGATGACGTAGTGGGGGATGCCGAGGGAGTGGGCGACGCCGCGCGCGTCGGCGACGGCCTGGGGGCCGCAGCATTTGTCCTCGGCGCGGGAGATGCAGTCCTGCGGCCACACTTTCATGGTCACGCCGACGACGTCCCAGCCTTGCTCCTTCAGCAGCCAGGCGGTAACGCTGGAGTCCACACCGCCGCTCATTCCGAGGAGGACGCGGCCTTTCGGGGTAGGGGTTGCGGTTGTCGCAACGCCTTCCTGGTCAGGCGTTTGCGTGGATGTCGGGGTGTCGGTTCTGTCGCTCATATACTCTCCGGGAATTCACCGCACGGAGAGGGGCATTGCCCGTCTCGACGATCCGATGAGCATACAGGCTAGCACAAGGGGCGCATTTTGCACGCGAAAACTTATGGCGGGAAAGGTTAAGGCTTACTACTATTCGACGCATGTCGGAGTCACAGCCCAGGCCCAAACACAGCAGGCCGCACAGTGCGCCTTTACCGCTTAGCCCGCTTACGCCGCCGTCGTCCTCCACGCTGCGGGGCGAGCGGCCGAAGCCAGGCTTTTACAGCGAAGCCACGGCTATGTATGTGCTTGACAGAGTGGGAGTTGCACTGGCTGCGGCAAGCGCGGCGCTTGTGGTGGGGCGTGGCGTGCTGGATATTGTAAGCGGCCTGTGCGTGGGCTATGTTTCTGCGTTGGCGGGCATTACGATGCGCGATTTTCTGATAGGTCGTTCGCCGATAACGTGGGTGCGCGATACATCGTACCAGTACGCCACAATGGTGACGTTTATTGCCACGCTGATTATAGTGCGCAACCTGCCGCCCATTCCGTATAGCTATACTGTTGTGGCGGATGCACTTGCGATGGTAGCTATTGCGATGGTCACCACGCGCGAGGCAGAGAAAGCGCACGTTCCCTCCTTCGCCATCGGCTTTCTGGCCGGCTTTACGGGCATCGTGGGCGGCCTGGCAAGGGACCTGAGCTGCCAGGAAGTGCCGCTGGCGATGAAGAGTCACATCTATGCAACGTCCCTGGTAGCAGGGGCTTGCGTGTATTTGCTGATGCAGGGCAGGGGGGTGCGGCAACCTGTTTCCTTTTGGGTGGCCTTTGCTGTCGCGCTGCTTTTTCGTTTTGCTGCTGTGTTTGGCGGGTGGGAGTTGCCGTTCTTTAATCCGCCGCACGCGCCGTTTGGGCCGACGGCGCATTAGATGTAGAAAATCTTATAATGCGAAGGGGGAAGTTGCCATTCCAAATTGACCAGGCGAGCAGGCCGCCGGCTGCGTAAGCTATTGCATCCCAGGGATCTCCAACGCTGCGGGGGAAGACCAGGGGGCTGTAGACCTCGAAGAAGATGGACCACGCGACAACGTGAATGGCGATCTCTCTGGCGTCCGGCGGGCGGTTGTGCCGGCGCAGGCCGAGGATGCGGTAGACGTACAGGAAGACGGGGAGGGCGACCGGGACGAGCAGGAAATCGTTAAAATGCCCCTGGATAAGGGAGGAGTGCGGCAATAGGAAGGGCTTGATGATCAACCGGTTAGCCAGGTAAAGCAGGGCGCCGCCCCAGCACAGGGGATCGAGCCAGTAACGAAAGCGGCGGGGGGCTGCAGCCTCCGGTGCTGGGCGCGCGTGCATGCGCTTTACGACGCGTAGGTGATAAAGAAGCTGGCGCCGGCGAAAAAGATGGCGGCGATGGTAAGGACGAAGTGCCACACATACTGCTCCGCGGAAAGCGGCAGGATGTGGGGCTCGAACAAGGGGCTGTTGGTGGTGCGATCCATCATGGTGGAGAGGGCCTCCAGAATGAATGCGACGAGAAATACCATGTCCAAGTCTAGAGACGGGCGGGCGTCTGTCAACCCCTGGACCGGGATTTTGGGCGAGCGAAAAGTTGTGGAGGCTTCTGCCGCAAAGTCGTGGCGTATTTTCGTTATTCGGGAAACAATCGTTAACTTCAATGAATACATTAACTGTCGCGAATCGATTCCGTAAAGTAATCATTCCCCACCTTGCCGTGGGCGCCGTTGCCCTTATGGCTGCCGCCTCGCCCCTGCTGATGCCCGGCGCTCTCTCGACTGCCGCCGCGCAGTCCGAAGCTGCGCTTAAGGAGCAAGAGATTGCCATGCAAGATCTTGCGAACAAGATTGTGGACCTGCGCAAGGCCGGGGACACGGCCGGGCTCGTCAGGCTGACCAAAGAGTTGCTGCCCGACGCTGCGCGCCTGGAGAAGGCGCTGCACCCCAGGCTGGACGCCGCGACGCGCGCCAAGATCCTGGAGTTTCACGCAAAGGCGCCGAAGGACGACGAGGGCCTGGCCCGCGTGTTTGATATCAAGCCGGAGCAAACCGTGGTGTCGCTCAGCCGCTCCACGACCGAGGAGCTTGCCGCGTACAAGAAGGGCTCCGTGGCGTTCCACGAGTTCCCCGGCGGTGCTCGCGACCTTGCGAAGCAGAAAGTGCTGCGCCCCGGCGTGATGTTTTACGAAGTGGAGTTTCTTGCGCCCGGCTCCTCCAGCGGCAAAAAGTACCACCTCTTTTACTGGGACGGCAAGTCCTTCTCCATGCTTGGCCCCGTGTGGCGCGTGGCGCTAAAGGATGCCGCTGCGGCAAAGGCTGAGACGGCGGACTAGCCGCCAAGGCGCGCGCGCGTGGGGCGTGCCGGGAGTGGTGTGGATACCTCGCACACGCCAATGTGCGATGTCATACATTTAGGGTCGGCCAGGAAGTAAGCATACCAATCTGGCTTGTTCTTTTGGCTACCGGCGGCGTGGCCCGTCAGTTACAGACCGCTGCGGGTATGCGCCTTCCTCGCGCCTTGCCGGCAGCCAAAATCTCTTCGCCATATTGGTATACTTATTTCCTGACAGGCCCTTGGTAGAAATAGAACGCTGGCGGAATGCGATGAATGTCGAAGTGCGGGCGAGTAGCCTGGCCCTCTCCCTTCGTCCCTATCCACGTTATGTCCAATTCCCTTCCGCTTCCTTGCGTCAGCGCAGGTCAACCGCCCTTGCGGCGCGTCATAAACGTTATGGCCACAAGGCTTTACGCTGTGGTTGTTATGTCCGCTGCCCTGTTTCTCCTGACGGGCTGCTTTGTCACGTCTTCTCCATCCTCGGGCGGCTCGGGCTACGCGGATTCCGCTCCGCAGCCGGCCAGCGGCGGAGCGGCGAAGCGCCGTGTGCTCATGCCGGAGGCGGACAGCTCGGCGCTCGGCACTGCGTGGGGGGAGACCCGGGAATCGCGTGTTACTTATGAGAATTTTCAGCGCGCAGGCTCCCCGGCGGGTGTCGGCGCTATCTACTACACCTCCCAGCAGGCGCTGCGGGAGATGGGGGCGACGCGGGCCGGCGGGTCGTACGCTAGTGCGGGCGCGTCCGGTGTGGAGTGGGCGGTGCGTTCAGGCGGCAGCCTGCCGCTGTGGGTTGCCGGCGAAAGTGCATCGCGCCGCTGGGTGGCCGGGCGTATGGGCGAGCGGTATTCCATTCACGTGCGCAATACCAACCGGTACCCCGTGGAAGTGGTGTTGACAGTGGACGGCCTGGACGTGATGGATGGCAAAAGCGGCGCTTATCGCAAGCGCGGCTATATTGTGCGTGCTGGCAGCACCTTGCAGGTGGACGGCTTTCGCCAAAGCATGGGTTCCGTCGCTGCGTTTCGCTTCAGCGCGGTGGCCGATTCCTACGCCAGCCTGCGCCACGGAGATACCCGCAATGTGGGGGTGATTGGCATTGCCGTGTTTGCGCCCAAACATCGCCCGCAGGAGCGCAACCCTTTCCCCGGCAACGGCTTCGCCACGCCGCCTCCCGCCCGGTAGCGGCGCGTCCGTCGCGGGGCCGTGCCCGGCGGGCGGGCAACGTGGCATGGAATTTGCATCGCGCATTACCTTGTGGCAGCATGCCGACACCGTGTCGCGCTGCTGCCACGCCTCGCTTGCTTCCTCGCCCACCCAGCCGGCCGCCGCCACTGATGCCTTTTCCATGTCCCCCATGCCTAACGTCAACGCCCCTTTTGTCGCTGAATCGCCCCGCTCGTCGCTACGCTTCCTCGCGGGCAGAACCTCGCGCGCCGTGCTTGCCGCTGTGCGCTGCCAGCCGGCCGCCGTTGCGCTGGTGCAACTGATGACGCTTGTGCTGCTTGCCGGCGCGTCGCCCGTGATGGCCGATATTCCGCCGGGCCCGCCCCCGTCGCGGGTGGCCGGCCCGGCTCCGGCGGATGGCACAGGGCAGGCGACGATGCTGTGGATCTGGTTGGGCGCCAGCGTGTTATCCTTTGTGGTAACGATCCTGCTCCGGGGTCCGAGCGCGCCGATTTTGCCTGCGGAGGCGTCCCCGGCTGCCAGGCGTCGCGCTGCCGCTGCCATGCGCCCGCGCCCGTTGTGGCGCTCGCTGCTGATTCCCGTGGTGTGGCTGCCTGTGCTGGGCCTGTTCGCTATTTTTGCGATGGGCTCCGCGCAGCCGCTGAGTGTGGCCACCGGCAAAGCGGCGAGGTCCGAGGTGATTGGCTATAGCCAGCAGCGCAACGATCCCGGCTGGCTCACCACATCGTCCTCCAACGACATGAACGAGTTGACCAGCTACATCTCGTCGGCGCTCAGCTACGGCACCCTGGGGCTTATTGCCCTGAACCTTGGCCTGTTGGTAATGCTTGGCGCGCAGGCGTTTATGGGGCGCGACGAGGACGACGAGACGGGCGCCGAGCCTGTGCCGGCGGCTGCAGGGGCGAGTGCCGCTGCAGTGTCCGAACCCGCTGATACTGAGGGTGATGCGAAGAGAGTGAAGGACGCTGGCGACGAGAAACCTGCCGCCTGATACCACTCGCTCGCCCCATGCACACCACCTGCCCCGCCGTCGCTGCCGCGCCCTCTGCGGGCACGCCGTTAACGGCGATGGAAACGGTGCCGGCAGGTGCGGCGCTGCCGCCCGGAGCGCTGCGCGTGTTTGCGGTGGCCACCGTGCTGGCGGCCGCCGCGCCGCTGCTGACGTTTACCACCGCGCTGGCCGCCTTTGGCCTGCCCCACGTGTGGGCGGAGCTGGCGTACGTGGAGGGCCGGTTCGGCTCGCGTGTGGCGTCCCGCATGGTGGTGGGGTGGAGCGCCTTTCTCGGCGGCATTTTAGTGGTGCGGGTGCTGGCGTGGATGCAGCTTGTTCCCTGGAACATCGGCGGGCCTCTGGAGCTGCTGCTTGTGGGCGCCATGTTCCAGAACTTCCGCGCTCATCTGAGCGCGGCCCCATTGAAGCAATTTGAAGGTCAGAAGTTTGTATTACTGACTATTCCAAAACAGCTTCACACCATTAATCCGTTGAGATCGAGTTCTGTCTGGATCC
>QAZA01000027.1 GCA_003054695.1 Verrucomicrobia bacterium LW23 | reverse complement strand
TGCCCTGTTTCCTTCGCCCTGACAATCCAGTTATGCAGAAGTATAAGCTGGACGTAGCACTAGTCACTTCCCAGGGACATACCGCGTCCCTTCTGTATCTTCACTGGAGGGACATGTGAAGTTCCTCCACGCCATAGACCCGCCCGTTCCATTGACACGCCGCCCTTTGCCATGAATGCATTGGCTTTGGACATTGGGACCACGACGGGTTGGGCGATCTGGGACAACGGCCAGGTGCTTTCCGGCTCCTGGCTTTTGGCGACGGAAAAGCAGCTTCGCCAGCAGCGTAAGGTCGGAGGCGAGCGTCGGGGCGACATTCGGTTCTTCCAGTTTCGGGACCGGATTGCCGAGGCGATTGCCCAGCATCGGATCGAAGTCCTTGTTTTTGAAGATGTTGCCTTCCTCAGTTCCCAGGCGCAGAGCCAGCTCTGGGCTTCGCTCCGCACGGCGGTTTGGCTTGAGGGGCAATCTGTATCCCGTGTCGAGTGCGTCCACACAGGCACGTTGAAGAAATTTGCGACGGGTGCGGGGAACGCCGGGAAAGAGCAGATGGTCGCAGCTGCGGCCAACCTGGCGCGCCCGTGGGGCCGCGTCGTGGTGGACGACAACGAGGCGGACGCGCTGCACATCCTGCGGTGGTGGCACAGCAAGAACGCGGAGGTCGGCGCGAAGGCAGTAGTCGTGCCAAGTGCTTAAATCAGAGGAAGATAGCGAGCAAATAAAGATGCCGGAAATCGGTCGAATGCCCTTGGACTCTTCGCGGAATTGAGGGAAGTGATGGCCATCATGAAAAACGAATCCCGCCCCGCCAAACGCGCCCCGCGCACGCCCGCCAACGACGCCACGCTGGCGTTCATGGCCGAACTCACGCCTTGCCAAACCCTGGCCCAAGCGCTCGCCGACCACCTGGACGACCACGCCGGATACGACCCCGACAACCTCAACTGGGGCCACGTCGGCGACGTCCAGCGCACCCGCCACCAACTCCGGGAGATCTGCACGTTGCTCGGCATCGAAATCCCAGGCGAAAATTCGCCGCGCCGCTAATCCGCCCTCCGCCCCCAACGCAACCACCCACCCCCCACCAAAACCACCCGCCATGAAAATCAACTTCCCCGAAAACGCCACCGCCAAGTCCATCCTCGACAAGCACCCCGCCCCGCGCGGCCACCCACTTCCGCTACACGGAAGGCAAATGCAAGCCGGTCATAGACTCGATCAAAAAGATCGATGTCCTGGCCGGATGCCAGGGTAATCTGGAATACGGTAAGGTCACCTTCGAAGGACGAGGACGCCACGCCAAGATTGTGGATTTCACCCCGATCGCCCCTGCCGCCGAGGTCGCGGAAGATGCGGAACCGGGCACAGAACCCGCGCCCGCGCCGGTCACGCCGCCCGCACAGACGCAGATCCCCGCCGCGGTAGCCGAGGAAACCGCGCAGGCTGACGAGGTTGAAGCCGCTGTAAATGCCTCGCCCGCGCCGGTCCCCGCAGACCAGGCCTCGACCGCTCCCGCCACCCCGAAACCCGCCACCTCGCCCAAAGGCCGCAAGAACCAGATTTTCGGGTTCTCCGCCCGCGCGGTCGCGAAGGCACTGGGCGCCGCCGGAGTAAAGAACCTCGGAGCAGAGCTCCGAGGCATTGGGGATAGGGGAAATCAGAACAGACCCA
>QAZA01000026.1 GCA_003054695.1 Verrucomicrobia bacterium LW23 | reverse complement strand
TGCGCTGGGGCTGGCGGCCGTACAGGCGGACGAACGGGTGGCGCATCTTGTTCTGCCGACGTCAGTTATCGAGGATGTGTACGCGGGGCGCATGTGGACGCGCAGCATTTTTAGCGCGGTGCCCAGCACCGTCAGCTCCACTATTATTCTTTCGAATAACATCACTGTCGCCTTCTGGTGCTTCATCGGGGGGATGAGCTGCGGCATCGTCACGACGCTTATCCTTTTTGTCTTCGCCTGCTTCTTTTCGATGGTAATGTAACCAGTTTGGAGGTTGATATTACTCCACTGCAGGCGGGCAATCTCCGCACTGCGAATTCCTGCGAAAGCACCGAGGGCGAGATAAGCAATAATGCTCTTGTTGGAGGCTGGAATCAGCTTCCCAAGGCGAGGCTTCTGTTTATAGGTTAGTCCTGCTGTAAGGAGCCTGCGGAGTTCAGTCGAGGTGAAAATACCTATTTCGCACTCATCCTCGATTGTATTAAGTTCTTCGACCTTCTCTGCTTCTGTGACGCCAGCCGCTATGTATCCTTGCTTTTGTGCATATTTGAACAATGTGATGAGAAGCGCCCTGAAGTTGTTGCGAGAGCGTGAACCTAAATGAAAGCCATTGATCCAGCGTTCGATGTCTTTCGCGGTGATGCTGTGGATATAGGTTGCAAAGGCTTTAGCGAAACGGCCTAAGCGTAAGCGCACGTCGCGTTTGTAGACAGCGGACTTTCCCTCGATGCGCTTCTCGTAGTCCGCCACGATGTCGGTAACCATCGTTGGCGTGATGTTACCCCGTTGCTTACGGTACAACTCGGCGGCATCCAGCAGGGTGCCAGTGCCGCCGAGGATACGGAGGGCTGCGGCGGCTTGCTCGCAAAGGACGTCGATGCGTAGCCCCGTGGGGGCGGCGGCACGCACGGCGAGGCCGTGGACAAGGGCGTCGTCGCCCCGGAGCTCGATAGAAGACTGATGACCGGCGGCGAGCTTGCGGGCGGCGTCCTAGGCGTACTTTTTGGCTTCCGGCATCTCCGCAAACTGTTTGACGGTTTGCTTGCCACCCAGTGTGTAGGCGGCGGAGAAAACAGTTCTCCCATTGCCACGGGCGACACTATAAATTTTAACTGCGACGGGGCCTTCCCGGATAAGACCGGTTTAGCCTTACCTTTCACGCCAGTGGATGCCATGGCGTGACTTTATGTGCTTTCTATGTGCGAAACCAGCAAAATCGGAAGTCTCTAGAGGTGGAGGCGGCGGGAGTCGAACCTAAACCGAGGCGTCATTGATAGTCATTCAATGGCTATAAAAAGCTTATAACAAGGATGTTATGTCGCAAGTCATTTTTACTCGAAATGCCTCCAAATGACAGACAATGCCAGAATTTTATGTGCGTCCATGTGCGCTTAGTGCGCGGGTTTTCCCTCATAAACCGGGCAGGAAAGCGGCCCCGAAAATCCTCCAAGGCAAGCCTCGCACATACGGATTATCCGCATATTGGCAGCGTCCGAGCTACCACGGTATATTTGGAGAAAGCACAGGATGCCTACGCAGGATTGCCATGTCCTATCCATCGGCGATGGAGATCTGCTTCGTCCATGGGTCCGGCTCTGGCAGGCCGCTGGAGTTTTATTGCAAGGATTCGGTAACTGGCGCGTTGACTGAGCCGGCCCATGCTAAGATGCTGCGCACGGCTACTACCCAATTCTCCTGCTTGTGGAGCGTTACCCGATCGCTCACAGCTGGCTCAAAGGGTACCTTGCCTGGGGTTGGGGCATCATCGGTCTGGGTTAGCGGGAGTTGGGTTGCCTCACCCCCACAGCTGCCGGTCCAGCGTGCGGTACTGCACGGCTTCCATCACGTGTTCCTCCGCAATCTCCGGCTTCCCCTCCAGGTCCGCTATCGTCCGCGCGACTTTGAGGATGCGGTCGTGGGCGCGGGCGCTGAGGTTCTGGTCGTGCAGGGCCATGCTGAGGATGTCCTCGGCGGATGGGCCGAGGCGGCAGTAGGTACGGAGCTCGCGCTGGGACATCTGCGCGTTGCAGCGGCAGCGGGCCGCCACCCCCGCGCCGGCGGACGCGAAGCGTTGCTGCTGAACGCGGCGCGCCTCGATCACCCGGGCGCGGATAGCCACGGAGCTTTCGCCGCGCGGGGCGCGCAGTATGAGCTCGCGCTTGAGTTGCGGGACCTCCACGTGCAGGTCAATGCGGTCCAGAATGGGGCCGCTGAGGCGGTTGAGGTAGCGCTGCATCTCGGCGCTGGTGATTTTCCCCGAGCGCGCGTCGGCAAAGCCGCCGGTGGGGCTGGGATTCATGGCCGCCACCAGCATAAAGTCGGCGGGGAAGGCTACGGTGCCGGCCGCGCGGCTGATGGTGACTTTGCCGTCTTCCATCGGCTGGCGCAGCACCTCAATGGCCGTGCGCTTGAACTCCGGAAACTCGTCCAGAAACAGCACGCCGTGGTGCGCCAGGCTTACCTCCCCCGGCTGCGGCACGGTGCCGCCGCCCACCAGGCCGACTTCCGACGCGGTGTGGTGGGGCGATCGAAAGGGCCGCGTCTTTACCAGCCCCAGGTCGCCCTGCACCAGCCCGGCCACGCTGTGGATGCGCGTGGTTTCCAGCGCCTCATCCAGCGTCAGCGGGGGGAAGATGCTGGGCAAACGCTTGGCCAGCATGGATTTACCAGTGCCGGGCGGGCCGATAAGCAGGATGTTATGGCCGCCCGCCACGGCGATCTCCAGCCCGCGCTTGGCAAAGTGCTGGCCTTTCACGTCCGCAAAGTCCAGGTGATCCAGCGAGGCGTCCGCCCCTGCGGCCAGCAGCGCCTCGGTATCCACGCGCACGCGCGACATGGGCAGGCCGCCGGAGAGCAGCTCCACTGCCTCGCGCAGGCTGGCCACGCCGTACACCTCCACCTGCTCCACCACGGCGGCCTCCAGCGCGTTAGCGGCGGGCACGATAAGGCGGCGCACACCGGCGCGGGCGGCGGCCAGGGCGATGGCCAGCACGCCTTTCACCGCGCGCACCTCGCCGGTCAGCGCCAGCTCGCCCACCATCCACGTGTCGGACAGGTCCACGGAGGGCGCCTGCTCGCACGCCACCAGCAGGCCCACGGCCATGGGCAGGTCAAAGCTCGGCCCTTCCTTGCGCACGTGCGCGGGGGCCAGGTTAATGGTGGTGCGGCCGTAGGGAAAACGGAAGTCGCTGTTCTCAATGGCCGTCTTCACCCGGTCGCGGCTTTCCCGCACCGCGGCGTCGGGCAGGCCCACGACGACCACGCCCGGCTGTCCGTACCCGCAGTTCACCTCCACCTCTATGCGGAATGCCTCCACGCCCCAGACGGCGGCGGAGAAGGCGGTGGCAACCATGGTGTGCGGGGCGGCGCTGCTTGACGGTAATGGGGAGGAAAGGAGGTGAGGAGCGAGGGGTGGCCCGCTGGCGCTACACCTTGGCGGCCAGCAGCGTCTTGGGCGTCTCCAGCATTTGGGTAGGCACCTCGCTAAGCAGCGCGTCGACAACCGTTTGCGGCGTATTACCGTCAAGCTTGGCGGTGTAATCCAGCACAATACGGTGCTGCAGCACGTGGCGGGCGATGCCCTGCACGTCCTCAAAGCTGGCATTCAGCCGGCCATCGATAAGCGCGCGGGCGCGGGCCGCGGCGGCCATGGCCAGGGCGGCGCGGGGGCTGGCGCCAAACTTGATGCCCTGCGTGGCCTTGCTGGCGCCATTGTGCGTGCCGTCCACCAGCCGGGCGATGTAATTGCCGACGACGGGAGGCAGGAAAATGCGGCGCGTGAGGTTGCTCAGCTGCACCAGTTCGTCCTGCGTAATGGCCTGGCGCACCGAGATTTCCGCGCCCATTTCGCGCTGCGTTACAATGCGTTCCAGCACCTCCACGGGGTTCTTGCGCACTTCCAGCTTGAAGAGGAAGCGGTCCAGCTGCGCCTCGGGCAGGGGGTAGGTGCCTTCCAGCTCAATCGGGTTTTGCGTGGCCAGCACAAAAAAGGGATCGGGCAACGTGTGCGTCTGGCCCATGACAGTCACGCGGCGCTCCTGCATCGCCTCCAGCAGGGCGGATTGCGTCTTTGGCGAGGCGCGGTTGATTTCGTCCGCCAGCACCAGATTGGCGAACAGCGGGCCTTTCTGAAAAACGAAGGAGCGCACGCCGTCCACTTCCTGCAGCATCGGGTTGCCCGTAATGTCGCCGGGAAGAAGGTCCGGCGTAAACTGGATGCGTTTGGCCTCCAGCTTGATGGCCTTGCTCAGGCCCTTGACGAGTTCCGTCTTGCCCAGGCCGGGGAGACCCTCCAGCAACATGTGGCCGCGCGCGAGCAGACCGCACAGCACAGCGTTGATCAGAACGTCTTGCCCATAAAGGACTTCCTGCAGCACGGTGCGCAATTCGCCAATCTTCTGGCGCGCCCACGCCACTTCCTGCTCATTCGCGTAAATCATGATGTGTTGGTCGATCAAACCTGGTAACCGGGCCATCCGGGTAAAGCAACGCTACGGCCTGCGGACCGTAAAGTAAGTAACGTGATGTAATCCGCAAGGTAACACACACGTCCGCCGCTATACCCCGCACTTTACCCCGATCCCGCGCGGTCGCAAATCTTGCGCTTAAGCGCAAGGGGCGTGCAAGCGTAAAAGAGGTAAATGCGGCTCCGATAGATCACTTTCCCCTCCGAAACTTGGTGTCTTTGTGTCTTGGTGGTTAAATTAAGTGCGCCTCGGTTGCGACTAGTAGCGATTGGGGGAAATTTAACCACCAAGACACAAAGACACCAAGTTTCGGAGGGGAAAAGGAGAGATAAATCGGTGAACTCCTTTGCTTAAGCCTCTTAATACACTTTATCGTAATACGGCATGTTTTGCTGGCGGTATTGCTCGGCCTGGCGGGCCTGGGCGCGGTAGTCGTCTTCCAGGCGGGCGCGTTCGGCGTCGCTGATGCCGCCGTAGCGTTGGGCGTCCTGCTGATACTCGTCGCAACCGCCGGGGGCGGGGCCAGAGTAATCGGAGCAGCGAAGCTGAGTCATCACATATTGCATGGCAAGCGCCTGGCGCATGCGGCGGTATTCGTCCTGCTGGCGCTGGTAGGCCACGTAGGCGGCCCAGCCGTCGGAGACATCGCGCGGGGTGCCGCCGCCCAGGCGCACCACCAGGTTGGCCGTGCTACGCTGGCCGTAGGTGGCCACCACGTAGGCCAGGCTGCGACCGCTGTACCGGCCGCTCATGCGGGCGCCGCGACGCACCAGCAGTTGCAGCATCTGGCTGTCGTTATTGATGGCCGCGTAGAAGACGGGGGGCATGCCGTTAATGGGCTTGTCGATGTACGACGACGACGCGTATTTTTCGACGCCCACGGTGTTGCCGCGCAGCACCGCCTCCTGAAACTTAAGCTGCGGCGAGTAAAACAGCCGCTTGGCGTTGGCCAGGCGCGATATCGCAAAAATGCCCAGCCCCACCGCTACGCCCGCCCACGGCTCGCCCGTCGCCTCGCTTACCGCATAGCCCGCGCCCGTGCCAATAGCGCCAAACGTGGCGTCGGAGGCCAGTTGCGCGCCACCCACCGTGTCGCACCCCGTCAGCATAGCCGGCAACAATGCGCACGCCGTGGCGCGCAGGATCAGGGAGGAGGCAGAGCGGCGATCGCGCCGTGCAGCGCGGGAGGGGGCTGGGGCTGCAGAAGGCGCGGCGGGAAGCGGGGAGTTGGAACGCATAAGGGCGGTGTTCGGTACCCTTTTGACGTGGCAGCGCGATTTTTTCGCACGATAATTTTGAGGAATTTCCCCCCTTCGCGTTCTTTGCGTCCTTCGTGTCCTCTGCGCGAAAGCCCCTCCAGGTAATGCGCCACGTTTTTCATGTGGCATAGTGAATGGGTATTTTCGCGCAAAGACCGCGAAGGACGCAAAGAACGCGAAGGGGGGGAACAGAAAGTGTATAGGACCTGATTGGAGGGGTTGGATCCTCGCCGAATGTATATTGAGACACTGAAAGCATAATTGAGGTTCTCAGATGGTGACGGCGAATACCCAACCTGAAAACTCTCCATTGCAACATCCGTATTATAGCGCTCGACGCCCATCCCCACAAGCCGTTATGGTGGCGCGGTATGCAAGCTTTTGACTGGTACAGGCGCGGCCTGGTGCTGATGCTGCCCGCGATATGGCTGGCGGCCATCGGCCTGGGGCTGGGCGCCTGCACGCAAGCCTCCGCACCGCAACCCACCTCCGGCCCTGTGAATCTCCGCCCCATTTGCCTGCTGACGGACTATGGCATCAGCGATCCGTACCTGCCCCAGCTCAAGGGCGCCATCCTTACGGTGAACCCCAACGTTAACCTGGTGGATCTCACGCACAGCGTCACGCCGTTTCAGACGCGCGAGGGCTCCTTTCTGCTTAACCTTGCGGCGCAGGAGTTTCCGGCGGGCACGATTTTTGTGGTGGTGGTCGATCCCGGCGTGGGCACCAGCCGCCTGCCAATCCTGCTAAAGACGGAGGCGGGCAAGTTTTACTTTGGCCCCAACAACGGCATTTTTACGCGCCTGATCCAGCGAGAGGGCTTTGCCGGTGCGTGGAGGTTGCAGAACACCAAGTACTTTCGCGAGCAAACGCTCTCCGCCACGTTTCACGGCCGCGACATCTTCGGCCCCTGCGCCGCGCATCTGGCTGCGGGCGTATCGCCGGAGCAGTTCGGCCCGTCCGTTCCACGCAGCGCGCTGCTCTCCGACGGCACGCGCATGCCAAGCGCCACCGGCCAAAGCATTACGGCGGAGGTGCTGCATGTGGACCACTACGGCAACGTCATCACCAACATCCCGCGCGATTTCTCCCCCAGCCTGCAGGATGGCGTGCTCCTGCGCGTCGTCGCCGGCACCGCCTCCCAAACCATGCACCACACCAAAATGGTGCGCACCTACGACGACCTGATGCAGGGCCACATCGGCGCCCTCTACGGCAGCAACGGCCTGCTGGAGATCTGCGTCAACCGCGGCAGCGCGGCGGAGGTGCTGAAGGTAAAAGTGGGCGACCCGATTGTGGTGCGGCCGTAGCGGGGGGGGGAAGGGGTGTGGCGAGAGTGGCTTTACTCCGAGATCAGCTGCATCCGAGCCACTCCATATTTCCCCTCCGCCCCTTTGTGTCTTCGTGTCTTTGTGGTTTAAAGATTCCCATTCCCCTTTCCGCGGATGGTCGGGAGGGGACTGTTTAACCACAAAGACACGAAGACACAAAGGGGCGGAGGGATACGGGGACCCGCCAGGGAAGGTTCACGGCCAGGCTGGAGAAAGCTTTGGATAGAGCTATCTCTGATTCGGGGCAATACTTCCCCCTTCGCTCGTTTACGTAGTTACACTCACGTACTAACTCACTATCTCCATGAGCGAGAACACCCACGCCCCAGCAACCGACACCGAATCCGCTCCACTGCGCCGACGCGACTACCGCTCGCCCTCCGTCATCGCGGGTGGCGTCATCGTCGCGCTGATTCTCTACGTCGTGAGCATCGGCCCCGTGGGCTGGTACCGCGAGGCGGTCATCGAAACGATGCTCGACGGCAACGCCAAACCTTCTTTCCGGCTCGTCGCCCTGGGCAAAACCGGTGTCGACGACCTGAATATCATCTACGCGCCGGTTCTTCTGCTTCTGCCCATCGGCGGTATCGCCCATAGCCACCCGGTGCAGTGGTACTTCTTTTACTGGCAGATAGAGATGCCGTGAGATAATTTCGGCAGGTGCAGCGGAAGTCGAGCCCAACGCTATGATATCGCCATCACGCTCGCCGCAAACCTGGGGCATTGCGATTGGCTGCCTTTGCGTGCTGCTCCTGCTCTATGTGCTCAGCATCGGCCCGGTGTTGCGGATGTATGGCGCGACCGTCTATTCGTCTTCCATGGGCGCGCCGCCGAGGGCTTACTCTTTACGCAGGCCATTAACCTTCGGGTCCACGCTCGGACCCACGCCACCCCTTTTAAGCAAGCCTCGGCCAGTGCCCCTTTCCTCCAGCGCAGATTTCCCGGTGCTGGCTACCGTATATCGCCCCGTTTTTTGGCTGTGCGAGCATTCCCTGTATTGCGAGGAACTTCTGAAGCACTACGTGGTTATGTACTGGGGAGTGGGGTTTGCACGGGTAGAATCGAGAAGAATTCCAACGCGCCCATTTAGGTTAACTGTTCCGCATCCCACCAATCGCTAAGCCCCCCGTTACAGTTTGCGACAAACGCAAAGCGCCGATTTTTGCCCGCTCTTCAGAGGCAAACCGCGTTGTTTGCACAGCATTGGCTGGGAACGCAACGCCGCTTGCGCTAATATAAAGTGGTAGCGTTCGCCCTCTCCGGTTCCCTCGCCGCTGCTTTCCTCTGCGCATTGCGCCTGGCGCCTGACGCTCAGCGGCAAGCAAGCCTCAGCATTCCGCCTCTCCCCATGACCTCCCATCCTCCCCCCACCACCACATCGCCTTCGCCCGGCGCCGACGCGGCGGCGGATGACGTCCATGCGCCGGAGACAACGCCGCATGGTTCCCTGGTGCGCACGGCGTCCCCGGCACGCAATGTGGTCAATGCGCTGATCCTCGGCGCCGCCGTGCTGGGGCTGGGTTATGCGGTGTGGGTGCTGGCCATTGTGCCGCGCATGGAGGCTCGCAGCGCGATTGCCAAACGGGCGCTGGACGAGGGCACGCGGCGCGTCAATGTGATGCAGCCCACGCCTTCGCCGGCCATCACCACGATCATCCTGCCCGGCACCATCCGCCCCTGGCAGCAGACGGACATTTTTGCGCGAACCAACGGGTACCTCCAGAAGTGGCTGGTCGATATCGGCGACTCCGTGAAGGAGGGGCAGGTGCTCGCCATTATCGACACGCCGGAGATCGACCAGGAACTCAAAGGCGCCAAGGGCGACCTGGCCCAGGCGCAGGCCAACTACGACCTGGCCGCCATCACCGAGCGCCGCTGGAAAGAGCTCCTCGACGGCCGCGTGAGCACCCCGCAGGAGTACGACGAGAAAGCCGGCGCCCTGCGCGCGCGCGACGCCGACCTGGCCGCGGCCAAAGCGCGCGTCTCGCGGCTGATGGACCTGCAATCCTTCCAGAAAGTGCTGGCGCCGTTCGACGGCATTGTCACCGCGCGCAACGCCCAAACAGGCGCGCTCATCAACAGCGGCTCCTCGCGCGACAGCTTGCCGCTCTTCACCATCGCGCAAATGAACCGCCTGCGCGTGAGCGTGCGCGTGCCCCAGGCCAATGTGCGCAGCGTCAACGTGGGGCTGGAGGCAGACCTGATGGTGCCGGAGTATCGCGACCGCCTCTTCCACGGCAAAGTCAGCCGTAGCGCCAACGCCATCGACGACACCACCCGCACTCTGCTGACAGAAGTGGAAGTGCCCAACCCGGACGGCGCGCTCATCCCCGGCATGTACGCCAACGTACGCTTTGCCATGCGCGATGCCCAGCCACCCATGCTGCTGGCCGCCAACACGTTACGCTTTCGGCCGGAAGGCCCGCAGGTGCTGGTGGTGGACGCCGAAGGGCGCATCCAGCAGCGCGACGTGAAGCTGGGGCGCGACTACGGCGCGGTGGTGGAGATCACCGAAGGCCTCACCCTTTCCGACAAAGTCATCGCCAACCCCACCTACGAGCTCGTCCCCGGCTCGCATGTCGAAGTCAACCTGCTGGCCCCGCTCGACCTGAAAACCGCCGGCATCCGCGCCCGCGCCTCCGGCCCGCGCCCGGAGCGCCTGCCCTTCGCCGTCAACAACAACGGCACCAACGCGCCAGCGGCGGACGCCGGACCCGCACCTAAGCGGTAGGACATATAACTGGGCGAACCAGCCTCACTTGTACTCGGCGGAGGGCGAGCGGGTGACGGCAGGGGAGGTGGCGGCGGTGGCGGGGCGGCGGCTGCCGGGTGTAGCGAGGGGGGAAGGGACGGTGCCGGTCTGGAACCACGCGATGGCTTCCTGCACGGCGCGGTCCAGGGGGATCTCGGGCTTCCAGGCCAGCTCCATCTGGGTGTGGCGGGTGTCGAAGAACTGGCAGCGGCGGGCGGTAAGGGCGGTTTCCAGGCAAACGCGGTCGGAGCCGAGCGCCTCGCCGGCCAGGCCGGCTGCCAGCACCAGGGGCCATGGCGCGGTAAAGCGCGGGGCGGGGCGGCCGGTGATGCGCGCGACGATTTCCAGGAACTCGCGCAGCCACAAGTTGTTGCCGCCGAGGATGTAGCGTTGCCCCGCCCGGCCGCGCGCTGCGGCGCGGATCAGCCCGGCGGCGAGGTCCTCCACAGCCAGAAAATTGAGCCCGGTGCGGGAGACGATCGGGAAGCGCCCGGCCAGAAAGTCCGCAAGGATGCGCCCCGTGGGCGTGGGGCTCTCGTCCTCGGCGCCGATGGGGCAGGTGGGGCTGGCGATGACGACCGGGAGGCCGCGGGCGGCGTAGTCCAGGGCCAGGCGTTCGGCCGTCCACTTGCTGCGCTTGTAGCGCTCGCCCCAGGCGGGTTGCGGGGGGAAATCGCGCTCGGTCATCAGCCGCGCGCCGTCTTTGTCGTGGTGGCATGGGTCGCCTGGGTCCGATCCGGGCGCGATGTTAGGGCGGTGCGGGGGCCGCAGCACGCCGGCGGTGCTGACGTGCAGGACGCGCGGGGTGCCGTGGTGCAGGGCGGCTTCCAGCACGTGCCGCGTGCCTTCCACGTTAATGGCGTCTGCGTCTCGCGCTACGGCGGGGCCGAATCCGTACAGCCCGCCGATGTGGTAGATACAATCCACACCGGCTGCGGCGCGCGCCACGTGGGCCGCGTTGCGCAGGTCGCCCTCCACAACTTCTACGCTGCCAGCGTGTTGCGCAAAAAGGCGGCGTGCGGAGTCGGCACGGCGCGCCAAAACGCGCACGCTGGTGCCCATACGCGCCAGGCGTCGCACCACGTGCCGGCCAATAAATCCCGTGCCACCCGTGATCAGTGCTTGTCCCTGCGCCATGTCCTTACAAGATACTGACTTCCTGCGATGAGCGAAATCTTTTTCACAGCCGATGACCTGGGCCTTACCGCCGAGGCGAGCAACGCCATGCTGCATGCGCACCTGCACGGCGCCCTGCACGGCGCGGCGCTGATGCTCGGCCAGCCCGGCACGGACCACGCCGTGGCGCTGGCGCGTAAGCATCCCACTCTGGCGGTGGGCTTTCACCTGCATCTGTGCGACAGCCGCCCGCTGACTCTCGGCCCCGGCGGCTGGCCGTGGGGGGATGATCCCGCGCGCGCTGGCTGGGCCATCGGCACATCCCGCCAGGCGCGACGCATAGCGGAGGCGGAAGTGGCGCGCCAGTGGGAGGAATTTTGCGCTACGGGCCTGCCCTGCGCATTTGTGAATGCGCATCACCACCTGCACGTGCATCCCTTTGTTATGGAGATGCTTAAGGATGTGCTGGGCGCCGCCCCGGAACCATCCCGCCGCGCGTGGTGGCGCTGGGGCCGGCCGATGTGGTTTGGGGCATCCGGCTTGCGCGGGGCGCTGGCTTCCGCAGGCTGGGCGGCCGTCCGCGCGATGTCCCGGCCGCCCACCGGCGCCGCGTCGCCGAGCACGCTCTGGGGCATCGACCGAAGCTTTTGCATGCAGGCGGCCGAGGTGCGCGTTGCCGTGCAGAACATCCGCGCCGCGACGGCTGTTTCGCCGTCCGCACCAGTTTCTCCTGTTGTTCCTCAGCACGAGTTCCTCTTTCATCCGCGCTGTATCCATCTGGACGACAAAGATTTGCAGGCGCTGCTGGCGCTGCGGGATGTGCATTCCGCTCCGCATGCAGGTGGATGAGAAGGCATAGAGGCTGTCGACATTCGAGTTTTTCGCTTCTCAGTCTTGGCGATCTTTCCGTCCTTGGCGTTAAAAATCCCCTCTCCATACAATCCAACAGATTTTTAACGCCAAGGACGGAAAGCTCGCCAAGGGGAACCGCAGAACGCCGAAATGTCGTCAGCCTCTAGTGTCCTGAGTCAGAAATAGCTATAATAAGGTTTAGGTATGAGCGTCAAGTGTG
>QAZA01000025.1 GCA_003054695.1 Verrucomicrobia bacterium LW23 | reverse complement strand
CTCTCCTTCGTCCTCATCGCAGCTTCCATGCTCTGGCTCAAGTGAATGTCGACAGCCTCTAGATTGGGCTGCATTGGACAATGATCTAGAATGGTCTAGGAAAACACGTTTGTTTTGGGATTTTCATTTTCCGATTGCAATGGATGTTGAAGATGGATACGCCTATTATGCGTCATCGTCTTGCGGTGCTGTAGTATACGGCCGAGAAGATGAGTTTACGGAACCAAGCCATTACGCCCAATCCTACCCAAATTTTCTTCAACGGCTCGTGTTTGAACGAAGCTTGCAAGTATAGATCCTCCACAGGCCAAGCATTCGCCGGTGAAACTGGCCGTCCTATGCAAAAAATAATAACCCTTGGAAGTTGTTGATGTTGAGCGCCTAACAGAACGCCAAAAGCCTCCAGAATCGTTCCACTTTTATGCTGCTTTTCGCGAATAATGGCGCAGCAATCCGCCCAATCTGGCGGTGCACTGAACCTCTTCTGGCCGAGGTGGCGCTGCCTGAGTTGGAAACGGAATGATGTTTCCGATCGTCCGGTTCGCAATGCCCTGGTGCGGCCGGACGGTGTTGTAGTAGGAAGCGAATTGCGTGCGGTTTGGAGCAGATCGGCGAACGCGGGATCTTCTGCCGCGAGCTTGTCGAGGGCATCCAGAATCGTGTCGCGCTGCGTGATGTTGAAGCAAGTAATGCTAATTGACAATTGACGGAGGATTCGGCGTGTCGAGAAGTTCCCGGACGAGGCGGGCCGCGGCGCGTGCTTCATCCTCGTTAGTGCGATCCTTGTAGACGCCATCGACGCGGGTCAGGCGGATGGGCACCTTGGCGGGGTGTTTTTGGATGGCCGAGAATCGGCTGCGAGCGGCTGGAGTAAAACGAGTCGTTGGAAAGCGCGATAAGCGCTTGATTGCTGGAGCGATAGCGGGCGTAGAGAAACGCTTCCTCCACATCCAGGTTGGCTTCGCAAAAATCGTTAGTTGTCGCTTATTTGTGCATTTGTGTTCGTCAAATATTGCAGCTATAATGGGGTTCGATATCCCTATGAAAACCACGCTACTTACCGTTGGTCTCGCGCTGTTTATGTCACTGTGCGCCCATGCCCAGGAGAAACTTTCCGTCGGATGGAGCATTTACCCGGGTTGGCAGGACAACGCCCTGATGGGGTTGAAGCTGGAGCCTGGCAAGCCGAGTTTTCTCGAACGCCGCACCAAGGAGGCGGGCGCGCAGGTGGAGATCCATAAATTCAAGGAATACACAGCGAGCATCGATGCGCTTGTGGCCGGCAAGCTGGATGCTGTGACGCTGACGCTCAGTGACGCCATGGGCATTCCCCTCGACAGCGGCGTGCCGGTCACGTGCATTCTCATCAACGATTACAGTAACGGCAACGACGCCATTGCCGCGCCCAAGGGGAGCAAATTTGAGGACCTGAAAGGCAAAAGCATCCTGTGCGAGCAGTACTCCGTAAGCCAGTATCTCATCTGGCGCGCGCTGCAGATCAAAGGGCAGAAGTCCGACTTCGTAACCTTTCGCAACACGCCCGGCGACGAGTGCTCCAAAGTGTTTCTCACCGCCGTTAACACAGCAAGCCCCGTAACCGTGGCCACGTGGAACCCCCACATCCTGCGCATTATGGCCAGCGGCAAGGCGGAGCTGCTGTTCACTTCCAAGGAGATTCCCGGCGAAATCGTGGACATGGTGGTTGTGCGCACGGACCGCATCAAGGGCCGCGAGAACGCGATTGCCGCGTACGTGAAGGCGCATTACGACGTGATGAAGTATCTGACCGACCCCGCGACGAAAGAGCGCGCCATCCGCGCCATGGCCTCCACCTCGGAGCTCACTCCGGCCGACGCCCCGCTCTTCTCCGAAATGCTTGCCGCCACGCACTTCTATTACACGCCGGAGGACACCATTAAATTCATGGAGAGCCCTGAGCTCAAGGCGCAGCACGACCGCATCCGCACCTTCCTTAAGGAAGTGGGCGCGTTCAAGGGCGCTAATCCGGACTCTTACCAGGTCACGTTCGATACCTCATTCATCAAGCAGGTGAAGTAGCGGTGAGCTTCCTCCTCTCTCTCCTACGCATTCGCCAGCCGATCCGCCGCAGCACGCGCATTCTCCTGGGCCTGCTGGGAGTGGGCGTGGTGGTGGTGTGGTACTTCTGGATGGCCGAAGCGCGCCATGCGGTCAACCCCAACGACAAGCTGACCCCGACGGCGCGGCAGCTTGTCGACGCGGTAACCTTCAGCCTGACGCCGGATGAGTTTACGGAGGAGCGCCCCTTCTTCAAGGACCTGCGCGCCAGCCTGTGGCTCTTTAACTGCGGGCTGATCGCCGCGATTGTGGGGAGCCTGGTGGTGGGCCTGCTTGCGGGCTCGTGGCCATGGCTGAACGCGTTGCTGGAGCCGCTGCTTAAAGTGGCGAGCTATCTGCCGCCGGTCAGTCTCATTCCGCTGATCTTCCTCTTTCTGGGATTTCAGGACACCGCCAAAATCTTCATCATCTTTATCGCCACATTCCTGCCGCTGACGCGCTCTCTTATCCTGCGCGTGCAGTCGATACCGGAGAAGCTGATATGGAACTTTACCGTGCTTGGCCCTTCCTCGCTGGAGATGCTCGTGGTGCTTATCCGCCGCGTCGTGGAGCCGGGCTTTCTCGACGACGTGCGCCTGCAAATAGGCACGGCGTGGGTTTATCTCATTGTGGCGGAGCTGATTGCGAGTGAGGCGGGGCTGGGCTACCGCATTAACGTGGCCTCCCGCAACCTGGATGTGGCGCAGATCCTCGTCTACCTGGCGGTGATTGCGACGCTCGCGTTCATCATGGATCGCTCGATCGACTACTTTAACCGCTGGAAAAACCGCTGGTACTTTATCGGAACGGAATCCTGAAAATGACTGCCGCCGCTTCATCTTCCACGCCATCGCCGACGCCCTCCGCAGTGGCCGATGCCGGCACGGCCACGCCCGGCACCGCTGTGTCGTCGGGCGAGGGCAAGGTCGTTCTGCAACTGCGCAACATTATGCAGCGGCTGGGCGCGGGCGATCGCCAGAAGGTCATTCTGCGCGACGTCTCGCTGGACGTGCGGGAGGGGGACATCGTCTGCGTCGTCGGCCCCAGCGGCTGCGGAAAGAGCACGCTGCTGTATGGCATCGGCGGTTTCCGCCCCTTCTCCGAGGGCCGCGTGCTGCTGGATGGCGAAGAAATTACGGTGCCCAACCGTCATCGCGGCTGCGTTTTTCAGGATTACACGATCCCGGACTTCCTGACCGCGGAGCAGAATGTGGAGCTTGGCATGCGCCTGGAGGGCCTGAGCCTGCTGGAGCACTGGCTGCCCTTCTGGGCCGCCGAGCGCAAGGCGCGCTACCGCAAAACCGCGCTGGAGTTGCTGGAAAAGGTGGGCCTGAGCGCCCACGCACATAAATACCCCCGGGAGCTCTCCGGCGGGCAAAAGCAACGCGTGGCCATTGCGCAAGCGCTGGCCATGCGGCCACGGATTTTGCTGATGGACGAGCCGTTCTCCAGCCTGGATCCCCAGTCGCGCGAGGTCCTGCAGCTGCTGTTGCTGGAGATTCAGCGCGAGACGGGCATCACCATCTTTTTCGTCACGCACGACCTGGAGGAAGCGGTCTTCCTCGGCACGCGCCTCATTGTCCTGGCCCCGACGCCTGGCATGGAAGGCGCTTCCATCGTGCACAGCGAGTGCATCGCCCGCTTCGACTCGCGCCGCGCCAAAACCACCCCGGAGTTTGCCGCCACCGTGCAAACCATTCGTGAGAAAGGCTTTAAGCCCGCCCAGGCGGCGGAAATCTCCTCGCTCGAGAGGCAGCTTTCCGAGCTCTCGCACGGGTCCCCGGCAACGCCGCCCCTGTCTGCGCCAGGGTCCACTTCCACGCCGACTCTTTCGTCCCCTCCGCCCTCCTCTCCCAAACCGCCCACCACCTAAGGATGCTGGCGAGAATAACATGAACAACATGAGGTACAGCTTTTGAGCGATAGCGGCATTAAAATTCCACGCAAGGCTGGACGTCTTGCGGGAAGGCCTTAAGGCGGACTATCTCCGTTCTGTCCCTATCCCCTTCTTCCTTGGCGAGCTTTCCGTTCCTTGGCGCGAAAATCTTCTCAGATTTATTTCGCCAAGAAACGGAAAGCTCGCCAAGGAAGAAGGGAAAGTGAAAACACTCCCGATACCCGCAATGCTCTTATCTCAAAATCGGCGCCAGGTTATTCATGTTATTCTTGCTAGAATCCTAAGTATCTTCAATGGAACTATGTGCATACAGGCTTCCGGGAACCTCTTTGGGGTTCTCTGATGCTGGCTGATAGCTCCTGAATCCGGCAGCTCACACCTGTAGCCGGCTGATTGCACCCGCACTTCACACGCTCAAGCTCTATGGATACCCCGCTTCGCTCTCTTCCGCACCGCCCCGTCCTCGCGGCGATCGCCTTTGCCGTTGCCGCGTGCTTCGCTCCGGCCTCGCCGGCCAGCGCAAAGCCGGTGAACTATGTGGAGCCGCCAAAGCCGTTTGAGTCGAGCCCGGCGTTCAAGACGCCGGTGAAGCCCGTCGCGCCGGGGCCCACCACCGTGCCGTTTATCACCTGGGCGGCGGACGGCGTGACGGTTTCCGCAAACGGCGGGCTGGAGGCGACGCCCCACTCCAAACTGGCGAAGGCGCTCGGCGTGCCCGTCAAGCTGCAGCTTCGCGACGAGTTTGAGGAGCAGGTGCGCGATTATATCTCCGGCAAAAGCCCGTTTCTGCGCGGCACCGTGGGCATGATCGACCTGGCCGCGGACGGCCTGAAGAAGCTCGATCCCGGGCTGGAGCCGGTCGTTATCCTGCAAATCAGCTGGAGCACCGGGGCGGATGGCTTTGTGGCGAAGGGCATCGGCAACCTGGCGG
Source organism: Verrucomicrobia bacterium LW23 (assembly GCA_003054695.1). Lineage (GTDB taxonomy): Bacteria > Verrucomicrobiota > Verrucomicrobiia > Methylacidiphilales > UBA1321 > LW23. The sequence continues at coordinate 327,050 of QAZA01000025.1, read as the reverse complement.
AGCTCAAAGGCAAGACGATTGTGGTGCAGGCCAACGGCCCGCATGTCGATCTGGTGCAGGTGCTTCTGCAGGATGCCGGGCTTAATCCGGGCGATGTGACCATCAAGTACGTGCGCGACATCGCCTTCAACGCCGCAAACGGCAAGGACGCCGCGAACGACCCCGCCAACGCGCTGCGCAACGATCCGTCGCTCACCGGCGCCGCGGCGATTTCGCCCGATATTCTGGCGCTGACCGCCGGCGGAAAAGTCGGCACCGGCGCCGAGGACAGCGTGAAAGGCGCTGCACCCATTCTCACCACCAAGACGGCCAACCGCGTCATCGCCGACGTGTACGCCGTGCGCCGCGACTACCTGACCGCCAACCCCGACAAAGTGCGCGCGTTTGTGGAAGCCCTGCTGGAGGAGCAGGCGCGCTTTAAGGGCTACCTGGACAACATCGCCAAGAAAAACGCCGGCAAGGCCGCGCTTACGGACGAATTCAAGAAGCTGTGCAAACCGCTGGCCGGCATCTTCTTGGCGGATGAAGGCGCTGTGAACGATTACATCCTGTGGGTGGGCGTGGACAGCGAGCTCTCCCTCGCGTCCGGCAACGTCTCCTTCTTCACGGATACGAAGAATCCCGTGGGCTTTGCCGCCACGCAGGCGCGCATTCGCAAGTACTACCAGGAGATCGGCCTGGTGAAGAGCCCCGGTGCTCTCGCCCTGGCGCCGTGGGACTGGGGCAAGTTCGATGGCTCCAGCAAGCCGGCCGAGGCGGAGCCCGCCAAGCCGCGCTTTGCCAATGTGGAATCCGTGCGCACCGCCGCCGCGGGCCAGGACGCGCGCGTGCTGCTCACCTACACCTTCAACTTCCCCGCCAAGATGTCCGATCTGAACTGGAAGGATTACCGCAGCGTTTTCGACACCATCCACGAGAAGGTAACGCGTTACGGCGGCGCCGTGGTGCAGCTGCGCGGCCACGCGGATAACTTCCTCTACAACTTTGTGCGCATGAAGACGGCGAAAGGCGACAAGACCTATCAGCGGCGCATTGGCAACACGGAGAAGTTCGAGGAGCTTCCCCTGCCGTCGCTGGAGGAGGTGAGCAACTCCGCCAACCAGCTCTCCTACGCGCGCGCCTTCGCCATCAAGCGCGCTTACGCCCAGTACCTGCGCGAGTACGTGGGCCTGAGCCCGGCGGAGATCGATATCTCGCGCTTCGACGTGAAGGGCATGGGCGTTACCGACCCGCTCAAGCCCAACCCCACCACACCGGCCGATCGCGAAGCGAACATGCGCGGCGAGCTGGTCATCATTGGCGTTGAAAGCGAGCTGCCCGCGGAATTCGGCTCCGAGGATCTGAAATGAGCATCGCAATGCCGAGGATCACAAGCGCCCGTGCCCGCGCTCTCCTGTGCGCGTGCGCGGCCCTGTGCCTGCTGCTTGCGCCCGGCCCAGCCTCGCCGATGCTGCACGCCCAGGAAACAGCCACCACTCCGGCGGCAGCGGCCGAGACAGCGTCCTCCCCCGAAGCGGACCCCATGCCCACGCCACCGCCTCTGGCGGGCCAGGCAACGCTCAAGCCCGAAGCCGCCCCGGCTCCCGCACCCTCCGCGCCCCTGTCCGACACGACGGACAGCTCCCTGGATGCCGAGTACAAGGCGCAGACGGGCACGGCCATCACCATTATCTTCGATAACTCCGGCTCCATGTACGGCAAGAAGCTCAAGGAGGCGAAGCAGGCTTTTGCGTGGTGGCTGGAAAAAGCACCGGACAGCTACGCATGGAGCCTCATCACCTTTGAGCAAGGCGGCACGCTCCGCGTCCCCTTCAGCGATGGCGACCGCACCAAGATTGCCAATCAGGTCCGCACCCTCCTGGCCAATACGGACACACCGATTGTGCGCTCCCTGAAGGTGGCCATGAAGCAGATTAAAGACCGCCGCGCCAAGGCCAGCCCTTATGAGCGCCACGTTGTGCTCCTCTTCACCGACGGCGCCGAAAACCAGGACAAAGGTGGCAACGGCGCGGTCAACCGCACCATCCGCGAGATGCGTGCCGAAAACGTGGAGGTCGTGGGCATCGGCTACCACGGCGAAGGCGACTACATGCGCGGCACCGCAACCCGCTTTTACCAGGCCAATAACGAGGAGGCCCTGCAATCCGGCCTGAGCAAAGTCGACGCGGAGATCGACATGAATGATGACGTGAAAGTGACGCCCCTGGAGCTGGAGGCAATGGCGAAACTCCCCGTCGTGCGCGCGAGCGACGCCGCCCCAAAGTCGCACGATAAGCTCGCCGCCACCCCTGCCGAGGACAATACAGCCTTGCCCAGTGGCTCAACGCCCGCGCCCGCGCCCAAAAGCGCCCCGCCCGCTCCCCCGGCCCCGCCCGCCGCCAATCCACCGCCCGTCGCACCCGCAACCCCGCCTGCCGCGCCCGTCGCCCCGCCGCGCCCGTCGCACTCGCATCCTCCGGTTCGTGCGGTGGATGACTGGAATTGGTTCGGCACGATACTCGGGCTGTTTACCGGCGCGGCCAGCTTTATCTTTTGCTTTGTTCCGATCGTCATGATCATTATTGTTTTCACCCTCCGCAAGAGCAAGTACAAGCGCTGACGCTAGTGCCTTAAACCGGAGATACTTACATAAAGGTTTAATGACTAAACTTCATTTTGCCTTTGCCGTTTTCCCCTCAGTCCCTTTGTGTCCTTGTGCCTTTGTGGTTTAATATCCCCCCTCTCAACAGGTGAAGGGAGCAGAAGGGGGGATTATTCACCACAAAGGCACAAAGACACGAAGGGACTGAGGAAAAAGGAGGAGGCGGAAAGAATGAAATGAAATCTAGTCTCGTACCTGTTGCTGTGTATTTTTGATTCGGGACGCTTACCCCATACCTTTCCGCCTGGCCGCCATGTTCAACCGCCACCCCATCATCGCGCTCCTCTCCATTGCGATTCTCGTCGCGCTGGGTGTATGGAAGTATTACGAGCCGGCGCGGCTTGCCCAGGAGCGCGACAAACAGCTGCTGCTCACCAGCGACGCCGGCGCAGTCGACCGCACCGTAACGGTGTGGGGCGACGACTGGCTGGGCTACATGATCTTTAAATCGCGCGCCATGCAGGAGGCCCTGCGCAAGCATCGCATCGGCATCCGCTACGTGCAGGTGCCCGATTTCCGCGAGCGCGTACGGGGCATTGCGGAGGGCAAGTGCGATTTCATCGCCATTACGGCCGACAGCTACATTGCGAACGGCAAAGAGTTCGATTACCCGGGCGTCATCCTCTTTCTCATCGACGAAAGCTTTGGCGGCGACGCGATTATCGGCGGGCACAGTGTGCCGAACCTCGACGCGCTCAACTCCGACAAGCTCAAGGGCGCGCTCGTCGGCAACTCGCCCAGCGAGTTCCTGCTTAAATCGAGCATGGCCCACTTTCGGCTGGAGAAACTGCAGCCCCGCATCAAGTCGTTCCGCCGCGACAAGGCGGAGGACGCGTACGCGGACCTCGCCTCCGGCAAGGCCGACTTTGCCGTGTTGTGGGAGCCGTTTGCCTCGCGCGCCCTGCGCGACATCCCCGGCACGCGCCGCCTGCTCGATACCTCGCACGCCCGCGGCCTGGTGCTCGACGTCACGGTGGCGTCGCGCAGCGTCATGTTGCGCGAGCCGGTTGTGGCCGATCACGTGACACGCGCCTACTTTACGGCATTGCATTATTACCTCAACAACCCCAATGAGATGCGCGCGCTTGCCGAGGCTTACTCCGGACAGCCGGCCGCCACGGTGGATCCCATGCTGGCCGGCGTCCGCTTCATATCGCTGGACGAGAATCGGGGCGACTGGTTCGGCATCGCCTCCACCGGCGCGGCGCGCATTACGGAAAGCATGCAGGCCATCGCGGACATTCTGGTGCGCGCGGGCGATTTCCCCGCCGATCCGATCGCCGCCAACCCGTACTCGCTGCTCAACAGCCGCGTACTGGCCGGTATGGTGACTGTGCCCGGCCTGGAGCAGGTGCGGCTCAGCCGCCAGCAGGCGCACTTTGCCACACTGAGCGAGAGCGAGTGGAAAGCGCTGCCGGTTACGGGCACGCTGCTCGACGACCCGATTAACTTCAGTACCGGCCAGGCGGATCTCGACGAAGACTCGCAGGCTCTCCTGCGCGAGGCGGCGCGGCGGCTGGTGTATTACCCCGCCCAGCGCGTCATGGTTACCGCGCAGGTCAGCCCGGGCTCCGACGGCGAACAGGACCGCCTGCTCAGCCAGGCGCGGGCGGATGCGGTGCGCACCTTTCTGATCAACACCGGCGTGCACGCCAGCCGCGTGTTTGCGGATGGCCGCGGCAGTACCGGCCTGCCCGAGCGCCTGCCTGGCGAGAGCGATGCCGCCTGGAAACGACGCTGCCGCCACGCCCGCATTTATCTGCTGGAGCCCGAGGCGAAGTCCGGCGGGAGCTCCATTACTGTCAACGCCCTGCACAGGGACGGAGAAGCAAAGCCATGAGCTACGAGACGGAAGGAGAGTCGCAGGACGAGCGCGAGTTGAAGCGGGACGTGGCGGTAAGCGCCGTGGGCCAGGTACTCATGGCGCCCATAACGTGGGTGCCGTTTATTCCCGCCATGGCGGCCGTGGCGCTGCTGCCCATGCCCTGGTGGGCGGAGGCAGCCACGCTCGCCGTGCCCGCCGCGATTGTGGCCACCAGTTGGGCGGCCTACTGGCCCAGGCTGACGCAGGTGCTGCGCGCCAAGGCGAAATACGAGCGCACCATCAACGCACAGCAAGAGATGGGCAAGCTCGAGAACGCCTTGCGGTTGAACCACATGCACCGGGAGGCGAGCATTATGGTGATGGCTGACGAGCTGGTGACGCAAATCGCCGCGCTTAACGCCAATAACGCCAACGACCAGTCGCTGCGCATCGAGGCCCTCGCGCAACGCGTGCTGGACCAGATGCGGGCCGACGCCCGCGCCGCGCTCAAACCCGGCGCGCCCGAAGGCACCCTGCCGCGGCTGGAGGCAAGCCTGCAGACGCTCCGCGAAAGCTGCGCCACCGTGGAGAAACAGGTGGGGCTGCTGAAAAAGATGGCCGCCCCTCAGCAGCGCGACCGCCTGGGCGAGCTGCGCGACCAGCTGAAGAGCGAGAATTCAATCGCGGAGAATGTGATGAACCGGCTGGAAAGCGATACGCAAAATCAGTAAACTCACGGCCACACCCCCATGGCATTTCGCGAGAAAGAGCTGCGCGAGTGGTATATGCCGCTCAGTCGCAACGACATAACGCTTCGCGAGGCGTATACGGAGGTGGCGGCGTTTGGCAACGGACAGGGGGAGGTCCCGTTTATCGTGCAGCTGCTGGAGCATCCGAAGTACCAGATTCCCGGCATGCCGCTGTTTCACGGCGCGGTGACGTTGCTGCAGCACGACTACATCCACATTGTGCTGGGGCGCGGCTTTACGATTGCCGACGAAGCGTTCGTCATCGGCTTTACCATGGGCACGACCGACCGCGTAAGTACCTTTGAGGCATGGCTTTACTGCATGGCGGCGCGCTTCCTGTACCCCAAGGCGTACCGCTTTCGCAAGGACCACGCGCGCATCTTCCGCGACGCTGTGGCGGCGGGCTATATCTCCGGCTGTAAGTCGCTGGATCTCTACGACTTCGAGCCCGACATGGACCTCACGCTCGGGGAAATCCGCCACAAACTCGGGCTGGAGACGGATCTCCTTCACGCGTGCTACCAGATCGAAGCGCGCCGCTTCCCCAACTTTGCCGGGAGCCGCCGCCTTGCTGAGCCAGCGCCTGCATGCACGACGGCTGATTCCAACTCTGCGAGTGGTGGTACAAGATAGGTTAATTTACGCTGGGAAACTGGTGTAGGTGTGCATGGGAAGGGTCGTCTCCCACCAATCCGCTGTCTGCATTTGTTTCTTCGAAAAGCTTGCGCGGAATCGGCTTGTATTGTGTGCCTATAGAACTACTGGATTATGAGCCACTTTATTGAAACGGATATCCTGGTCGTTGGCGGCGGCACCGCAGGGTGCGTCGCAGGCATCAAGGCGAAGGAGGCGCTGCCTAACGGGCGTGTGCTGGTGCTGGAGAAGGCCAACGTCAAGCGCAGCGGCGCCATTGCGCTGGGCATGGACGGCGTCAATAACGCGGTCATTCCCGGGCACGCTACGCCGGAGCAATATGTGCGGGAAATCACCACCGCGAATGACGGCATTGTCATCCAGCGCGCCATCCTTGCCTACGCCACGCAAAGTTACGCGATGATCCAGGAGCTGGAATCGTGGGGCGTGAAGTTCCAGAAGACGACGACCGGTGAATACGACGTCAAGAAAGTGCACCACAAAGGCAGTTACGTGCTGCCGATGCCCGAAGGTTACGACATCAAGAAGATCCTGACCCGCACCATGCGGCGCGCGGGCGTAAAGGTGGAGAACCGCATCGTGGCCACGCGCGTGCTGACGCATGAGGGGCGCGCGGCGGGAGTGCTCGGCTTCAACGTGCGCACGGGGGAGTTTGCGGTTATTCGCGCTAGGCGGTTATCCTGTGCTGCGGCGCGTGCGGGCGGCTGGGACTGCCGGCCTCCGGCTACCTGATGGGCACCTACGAGAATCCCAGCAACGCAGGCGACGGTTATTCCATGGCGTTCCACGCCGGGGCGGAGCTCACCAATATCGAGTGCTTCCAGATCAACCCGCTGATCAAGGACTACAACCGCCCGGCCCGCGCTTACGTGAGCGGGCCGTTCGGCGGCCACACTGTCAATGCGCAAGGCAACCGCTTTATGCGCTCGGATTACTGGAGCGGCCAGATGATGTGGGAGTTCTACAAAGAGCTGACCGGCCCCAACGGCCCCGTCTATCTCAAGATGAATCATCTGGCGCCGGAGACCATTACGGAGATTGAGCAGATTCTGCACACCACCGAGCGCCCCAGCCGCGGCCGCTTTCACGCCGGACGCGACAAGCATTACGGCGAGCATATGGTGGAGATGGCCGTCTCCGAAGTCGGCTTGTGCAGCGGCCACAGCGCCTCCGGTGTCTGGACAAACGAGCGCGGCGAGACAACGGTGCACGGCCTTTATGCCGCGGGCGACATGGGCTCCGTGCCGCATGGCTATATGCTTGGTGCCTTCACGTATGGCAAAATCAGCGCCTCCTCCGCCGCGGAGTATATCGCGGGGAAGAACCTGCCGCCCGTCGACGACTGCCAGGTGGACGCCGAGCGCCGACGTGTGCTGGCCACGGCGCAGCGGGAGGGCGGGATCCAGCCCCACCTGGTGGAGTACAAGCTGCGCCGGCATGTGAACGATTACCTGCAGCCTCCCAAGGCGGCCTTCCGCATGGAGCGCGGGCTCGAGTTTTTTCAGCGCGCGCACGAGGACCTGGAGCAGATCGGCGCGACCAGCCCGCACGAGCTAATGCGCGCCGCAGAGTGCGGGTTTATTCGCGATTGTGCCGAGATGGCCGCCCGCGCGTCGCTCTTCCGCACGGAAAGCCGCTGGGGCCTGTACCAGTACAGGCAGGATTTCCCCGACCAGGACGACGCGAACTGGTTTGCCCATGTCAATCTGAGGAAGGATCCCGCCACCGGAAAGATGACGCTCTTCCGCCGTCCCGTGGAGCCCTACGTGGTGCCGCTGGACGAGGAGGATAAGCGCAGTTACCAGCAGCTGCGCATTGCCGAGGGCGACTCCCGCCGCGTGCTGACCGCGGTCGCTCCGGCAACTCCGCAGCACGCCGCAAAGCCGCTGGGTGAGGAGCTTGCTTCGCTGACTTCTGCTGCGTCCCTGACGTCGGCGAACGGTCGCGCGCAGCGGGATCCTTCGCGCCAGTAAAGTCTATTTCGTCCATAAGCTACATCGATCATCCACTTTCCTCTCCCTATGAGTCATTCCGTGCCTCGTGCGGCTTCCGCAGCCCCGGCCAAAGTCGCCGGCCAGCTCAAGTTTTCCTCCGAAAAAGAGGCGGCTTTCGTCGCCCGCCAGACCCCCAACCGGCAGACCACACGCGTCTTTGACGTACCGGTAGTGGTCGATACTGAAAAGTGCATCACCGGCTGCCACATCTGCGTCGAGTCCTGTCCCGTGGACTGCCTGGCCATCGATGTCGGCGGCACGGGCAAATCGCACATGAAGTTTGACGAATGCTGGTACTGCCTCGCCTGCGAGGTCGACTGCCCAACCAACGCCATCACCGTCAAGATCCCTTATCTCATCCGCTAACCCGCACATTTTCTTTTAAATCATGAGCACTGGAACTGATTCCAGCACTTCATCCGCGTCCCCGTCCATCGTGGAGCGCCTGGGCGATCCCGACGTGGCGGTGCGCCGCGTGGCACTTACGGAGCTCGACGAGTATTTCGACGAAGTCCCCGTATCGGCCATTCTGCCGCTGCTTCGCGATGCCGACACCGCGGTGCGCCGCCTCGCCGTCTCCGCCGCCGAGGAGCTGGGCGATGTGGAGGCGCTGCCTGTCCTCATCGACCTGGCCTCCGACCCCGAGGCTGACGTCGCCCTGGCTGCGGCCTCCTCGCTGCGGGAGTTCCGCACCGCGGACGCCGCGCCGCACATTACCGCGGGTGTGGCCCACGCGCAGCCCGCCTCGCGGGTCGCCGCGCTTATCGCGCTGCGCGAGCTTCGCCCGGCGGCGGCTCTCCCTGCAATAGGCGCCGCGCTGAGCGACTCCAGCGGCGAGGTGCGGCGGGAGGCGGTTATCACTCTGGCGCATTACCGGGATGCGGCGACGCTTCCCCTCGTCCTATGCAAAAAATTTTAACTCTTGCAAGTCGTTGATATTGAGCACCTAACCTAACAAAACGCCAAAAGCCATCAATGTCGTTCCACTTTTATGCCGCTTTTCGCGAATAATGGCGCAGCAATCCGCCCAGTCTGACTTCACATTGGACGTCTTCCGGCCGGGGCGGAGCAGCGTGGGAGGGAAGCGGAATGATGTTGCCGATCGTCCGGTTTGCAATGCCCTGGTGCGGCCGGACGGTGTTATAATAGGACGCGAATTCCCGTAGCAGAAAGTCCAAGTGCTTCTGCCCAAAGACCACGAAATGTCTCAAGCACTCATTGGTCTGAACGAACCGTTCCGCAAAGGCGTTCAGGTTGGGAGACTCCTGAGGCAACTTTTTGATCTGGATGCCTTCACTCCGGAAGATCTCATCAAACGCCTGAGTGAATTTGGTGTCTCCGTCCCGCAGAAGATAGCTCACGGTCTGAGACAGTTGTTTATCCGCTTAGATTCATCGAAATTCGGAGTGCTGGAGATGGAATTTCGATTTTAATCTTGTCAGATTCATGGGAATCAGGTGGCATGGAGTGTGATAGGTTTGATTGATCAGGTGACCGCTTTACACTCCCCATTTTCATTGCGTGCTATGCAATCCATCTTCTTCGTGAAACGGTTTTTACGTATTGTACTCGGGTTTTGTGCGGTCGTACTTATTCCAGCTCCGTGGGCGGTGTGTGCGGATCCGGGGTTTACCTCGCAGGATGTGGGGACTGTGCAGGTGACAGGATCGTATGCGGTGGCGGGGGAAACGGGAGTAGTGACGCTGAAAGGGAGTGGGGCAGATATTTGGGGTGCGGCGGATGGATTTCGGTTTGCGTTTGTGGCGATGACGGGGGATGCGCGGGTGGTGGTGCGGGTCACGGGTTTGTCAGCGATGAATGCCTGGGCTAAGGCTGGTGTGATGATGCGGAGCGGTTTGGAGCAGGATGCGGTGCATGCTTCGCTGTTTGTGACGCCGGGCAATGGTGTGGTGTTTCAGCGACGTGTGGTGACGGGCGGGACGTCGGCGAGTGTGTCGGGTGGCGCGCTGGCGCAGGCGGTGAGTACGGAGTACCCGGTGTGGCTGCGGCTGGTAAAGACGGGGGCGGTGGTGGTGGCGTCGCGTTCGGTGGATGGTGTTGTGTGGGAGGCGTTTGCGTCGCAATCCATTGATCTGGGCGAGACGGTGTATGTGGGGTTGGCGGTGACGAGTCACGCACCGGCGCAGTTGGCGACGGCGACGATGGATTCGATTTTGCTGGACGCCTCCGGCGCGCCACCGCTGCCGAGCCCGTGGACGTTTGGCGATGTGGGCGCCGTGGGTGCGCCTGGATTTGTCGAGCATGCGACGGGCGGCCCTTTTACGGTGCACGGCAGCGGCGCGGATATATGGGGCGCGGCGGACGGTTTTGCGCTGCTGAAGCAGCCGCTGGTAGGGAACGGCGAAATTACTGCGCGCGTCGCAAGTCTCACGGCCGCAAATACCTGGGCAAAGGCGGGCGTGATGCTTCGCGCCTCCGAGGGCGCTGGATCCCCACACGCGATGGTGGCGCTGACGCCCGGCAATGGCGTGGCTTTTCAGCGTCGGCGCACGGAGGGCGGGGCATCGATTAGCACTTCGAATGCTGCACTGACAGGACCGGTGTGGGTGCGCCTGCGACGGACGGGGGATCTGATTTCGGCGTGGACATCGCCCGACGGCGCGACGTGGGCGCTGCTGGGCTCCGATCGGATAGCGGGTCTGCCGCAGCAGTTGTGGGCAGGCCTTGCGGTGACGAGTCACGTACATGGCACGTTGGCTCGCGCGACGTTTGAGAGCGTTATTGTACAGGCGGGCTCCTCCCAGTCGCTGCCCGTGCCGTGGCAGGGCGTGGATGTGGGCGCGATGGTTTTTCCCGGCCTGGCTCAGTGGGAGGCGGCTGAGGGTCAAGGGGATACCGGGACGTTTTTCATTCACGCCGCGGGTTCGGATATCTGGAACGCGGCGGATAATTTTCATTATGTGTACCAGCCGTTGCATGGGGGTGGCTCGCTTGTTGCCCAGGTTAATGGTCCGGTGAACGGCAGCGACTGGGCCAAAGCCGGCCTGATGATTCGCGCCTCGCTCGATCCCAACGCAGCCAATGTGGCGCTGCTGATGGCGCCTGGCCGGGGCCTCGTCCTTCAGCAGCGCACTTCCAACGGCGCGACGACCACCAACACCATGCTGGACGCGGCGGCCACCGGCCCGCAGTGGCTGAAGCTGGAGCGTAGCGGCAACTCCATCTTTGCACACCGCTCGCTCGACGGCGGGGCCACCTGGACGCTGCTGGCGACGCGGACCGTGCCGGCCATCGGCTACGAGGCGTTTGTGGGCTTTGCCTCGTGCGCCCACAATGCGCAAAGGCTTGCGTATGCAACATTTACAGAAGGCGCGTTTACCGTAGCCGACGTGAACAGCGACGGCATTGGGGACTGGTGGGCGATGCAGTATTTCGGGACAATTACGGTGGATCCCAACGCGCAAACGCCCTCCGGCGACGGACGTACGTTGTTGCAGGCGTATGAGTCAGGACTGGATCCCACCGACTTTTACCAGGGCGTAGCGCCTGTCGTCACCATTGCCGGCGGCAACAACCAGAGCGGCGAGGCGGACGCCTTTGTCGCCGAGCCCCTTAAAGTGTTGATTACCAACGCCGAAGGCACGCCGCTTGTCAACGCGCCCGTCACCTTCACCCGCACGACAACCGGCGGAGGCGTCGCGGAAACCTCTGGCGGTGTAACACTTGCGGAGCTTTCCCCGCGCACGGACGCGACCGGCCATGCCGAGGTCTGGTTCCGCCTGCCCTCCGCGGCAAGCGCCCCGCCCAGCACCATTACCGCCGCGGCCGGCACGGCGGAGCCGGTGACGTTCACCGCAAGTATTGCGCAAACCCTCAGTGGGGACGGCATGGCCGGCTGGTGGAAGTTGGACGAAACCACAGGCACCGCGGTGGCCGATTCTTCGACCGCCAACAACAACGGCACGCTGGCTGGCGCGGCGCAACGGGTGCCGGGCGCTTTTGCTAAAGCGTTGCAGCTCAACGGCGTAGGGCAGTACGTTACGGTACCGCACTCCAGCTCTCTGGGCCTGGGCGGCACCAGCCTTACGCTCAGCGCGTGGTTCAAGGCCGGCGCCACCAACGTGGCGGCGCCAATACTTGCGAAGTGCTCGAGCGACGCCGACGGCTTCCACGGCTTTTACCTCGGCCTCACCCCGTCCGGCGCCGTCGAGTTCCGCCTGGGCGCCAACGTGTCCACTCGCGACGAACTCGCCTTTTCCACGCAAAGCACGTTTACGGATAACCAGTGGCATCAGGTTGTCGTCCACATCAATCGCGAAACGGCCCAGGCCCGCATCTACGTCGACGCTACCCCGCGCGCGCTGAGCCTGGCCTCCCCTTCCCTCGGCACCATCTCCACCGAGTCCGGCCCCGGCGCCCCATCCGGCACCATCGCCACCTTCCCCGGCGCCGAAAACCTCAGCGCCCTCACCCCCGCCGCGCTCCACCTCGGCGCCGACACCACCGCCCTCCCCTCCCCCCGCTATTTCGCCGGCACCCTCGACGACCTGCGCCTCTACACCCGCGCCCTCACCCCGCAGGACCTCGCCAACCTCTTCGACAGAGACGGCGACACCCTCCCCGACGCCTGGGAAATCCAACACCTCGGCAACCTCTCCGGCACCGCCGCCACTCATACACCAAGCGGTGATGGCCTGACCTTGGGCCAGGCGCACCAGCAAGGTGTCAACCCCAACGACTACTACCACGGCATCCTCCCCAGCCTGCAGATCGTCAGCGGCAACAACCAGATCGGCCCGGCCGGCCAGCCGCTGCCACTCCCCCTCCAGGTGCGCGTGATGAACCAGGCCGGCCAGCCGCTTGCCAACGCGCCTGTGACTTTTGCAGTTGCCAACGGAAGTGGGACACTTTCCACTTCCACAGCCCGTACAGATTCTCTCGGCATAGCCGAGGCCCATCTCAATCCCGCAGGATCTCCAGGTGACGGAATTGAAGTTCGCGCCACACCCCCGTATGTGGCCAGCGCCGGGCACGTCAGCTTCGCCGCTACTGTCGGCGAGACGTCGACTGGGCAAAGCCCTACCCCGGGAGGCGGCGGCGATGGTCCAAACATAGACCCGTTCGTCCCGCCCCCAACGTTGCCCACTCCTGTGGTGTCGATTACGTATGCGGCACCTGGCGAACCATACACGCCGATCGAAGGCTATGACCTGAACGGAGCGCTCAAAGGACGCGATTTTCGAAAGCTCAAGCTTAAGTGGACCAGCTCTGGCGTGAATGATGTCACCTATGTCGTTCAACGTCGCGAGGATAATGGTCCCTGGCAGACGATTGCGACAACGCCCGCTACAGAGCTTTCGCAAAGCAACCTCTATTCCCTCATCAACTACCAGTACCAAGTCATCGCCCGATCGGGCAAATCCTATTCGCTGCCCGGATTTGCCTCTGCGCGGCTTCCTTTTATTGCAGCTGTTTTAGGCGAGTACACCTACCATGGAGAGCTTCAGTATCCGTTCTATGAATTCTTTTCCATCTATTTTATTCACGACTTCAATTTATGGGTGCCGCCTCTGATTATAGGCGAAGGGGAAGAAGCGACTGAAATACCTTGGGAGGCACTGCATTATCGGTTTGAATTTATTCCTAGCAAACTCAATTTCCAGTATGGAATTTATGGAGGTAACGGGCCGTTTCCGGTGTCCGCCAATGCTCCCTTTCTTGACTCTCAGAACTACGAAGGTTTCGACTATATCAAATCACAGGAGTTTATTGAAGTAGAAGGTCAGTGGCCATCTGTAGGCAGAATAGTCAAAATAGCACAGAATCAAAAAAAGGAAGCTTCGTTCCGCTCGTGGACGTTGAACTGGGATTTTCCCAGAGAAATAACGTTGCAAATCACCGGGGATCTAGGTTCGTTTGTCGTTACAAACTACGATGAAGAATCTGCTCCTCTCGGTAACAATGTCATTTTGGATCCATGGGATTTCGCAAACGGTACGCTGATTATCAAACCGAATGCCCAGGCAAACGCGGGCGACACTATCCACATTACGGCGATAAATTCTGAACTGGGGCGAGACTCCGTCCGGTTTACCTATCGTCCGACCGAGGAGCCCAAGGACTACTCGATGCCGCTTGATGAGGCCTCGGGGCCCAAGTATCGCAAAATAGCACTCAATGGCCTGCCTTTGTCGGACGAAAAGCCCCAGCAAACCGAGGAGAGTGATCAGGAGCGAGAGGAGACTTTTGTGGACGCCCTGACGATTGGTCTTCGCCACAGCACGACGGATGTTTATATGCCCGTATCCGGCAGCGACTTTGCGGTTGCCGCGCGACGGGATTTCCGCTCCGAAATCTGGAAACTTCGCGCGGGACTTCGCGTTCACGAGCATCCTGATCGTCCCTTTGGCGCCTGCTGGAGCAGCAATCTCTCGCCCAACATCCACTTTACCGTGTCGACAGACCCCAATGCTGACAACGGCGAGCCACCTCAAGTGCACGTAACCGATGAAACCGGCGCAGTTCATACATTCATGGAATGGAGCGATGACAATGGAGTGAGAAAATTCTTTCCAATGCCGTCAGCAAAGAATGAACAACAGACGCCTAACCTTACCAGCCTTACCCTTGATGTATCAAGCACTCCGGTCACGTTTACATTTAAACGTAAGTACGGATCCACGCTTATCTATAAAATGACTCCGCTGGAGCTTTCGATTCCTCCGGATCGCAGGAACGGAAGCCCCCACCTGCTTACGCACAAGTACGCCCGCCTGGTAGAAGCAACGGACCGCGTCGGCAACAAACTTGTCTACGAGTTTGCCAATGCTACCAACCTTGTCCCGATGACCATCAAGGTACAAGACCAACCCGGAATTGTACTGTCTATCGAGCAAAATAGTGACGGACGTATTACCGCTTTGTGGGATGCCAACGGCAACAAAACAAGCTTTACCTACTCAACCCATACCTATGATGCTGACGCCGGAGCCGCACCCATTCTCACCAACGTCACCACTGCGGATGGCGCCGTTACAACTTATACCTACGCGTTTGATTACGAAGAAGATACGACGCCACGGCGCCCCAATGAGCCGGGCTATCCCTCCTGGCACGCGGACCTGGCAACGATAACAGATCCTCTTCTGCGTACTTATACATTCAGCTACGACAAGCTGGATAACACAGGCCCCGGCTTTGATCACACAAAGCAAACCTATATGGATAACCCGGTTATCTATACAGGATACTATCCTCAGAGCGGACTGCCACGCCCGGTCACCAAGATAACTATGCCTGACGGAAGCGTCAGCACGTTTTCCAGCGATTCGGAGATCAAGATCTTATTCAATAATGGAAATCCGGTTCTGGATGGACACCGCAAAACCATCGTTACGGACGCTACTGGCTTTGTAAGAACGTATCGCTTTGAAGATGCTCAGATCATTGATCTGCCTAAGTTCAGAAAAATCTCTCCTTCTACCGGTCGCAGTGATTCCAAGATCATCTGCTACCAAACTATGGTCCTTGAGCACGGACTGAGTGGGACAGGCACCTACATGGGTTCTGAGACATTCAAGTTTAATGTAGAAGCCGCAATGGCACTCAAGGAAGTCACCGATTTCAGCGGCAACACTACCACGTTTACCCACGGCGATACCTGGACCGCGTCCGAAGACTACCGCTACATCATGACTAACATAGCCGTCAACGGCTATTACGGCGACCCCACCAGCCAGACCAACGCATTGGGCGATACCAAAACGTTCACCTATTCCGGCGAGTCGCGTATTATGAGCAGCGTGACGGATGAGGAGGGGCGGCGCACCGAGTATGAGGTGGATGCCCTGGGCCGACGCACAAAGGAGTCGGTGTTTGCGCCAGGGGCTTCCGCGCCAATCCAGGTGACGGAGATGGAGTATGGGAGCACGACCTTCCCAGGCGTCATGACAAAGTCGACGCGCAAAGCCCTGGCGGGGGCCGGCGATCCCGCATGGGTGCAGGACCTGGTGACCGAGTACGTGCTGGACGCCAACGGGCGGGTGGCGCAGGAGGTTGTGGATCCGGCGGGGCTGGCGATAACCAACTCGAATACGTATGACGCGAACGGTAGCCGGCTGACGACGACCGATCCGCGGGGGAATACGACGTGGTTTTACTATGATAATCGTAATCGCGTTGTGCGGGTTACTTATGCGGATGGTACATCGCAATCGATGGTGTATGACCTGAGAGGAAACAAGCTTTCCGAAACGAACGAGAACGGCTTCAAAACGTTGTATCAGTACGATGTCATGAACCGGACAACCTCTAAGACGCGGGATATGAACCGCGATGGAGTTGTGGATGCGGGTGATATTACCACAAGCTTCGCATACAATGCAGTGGGGTCCAACACCCTGGTAACAGGCCCCACGGGCGGTGTTACGGAGACGGAATTCGACTCGCTGCAACGCCCTGTCAAAATCACGGATGCGCTGGGCAATGAGACCACGCTTGTCTATGGCACCAACTCGGGCGGAAGCGCCTTCAATACGTCTGGCTTTAAGCCTACCAGTACAACGGATCCGCGAGGTTTTGTAACTACGGTAACGTATGATGATTTGTACAGACCCGTGCAGACTTCCGTTGAATATGAGCTGAGAGGCGCCACCGCTGTCTCCTCCACGCAATATGATAAGGTAAGCAATGTTGTTTTGAGCACGGACCCGCTCAATCGCCAGACGTCGGTAACCTACGATGCTCTCAATCGCCCGCTCGTCACAACCAATGCGGACCTGACAACAACGCAGATTGCCTACACCTCCACGGGCCTCAAGCACCGCACCACAAACGAGCGCGGGCACTCCGCCGATATGGAGTACGATGCCGCCGGCAGGCAAACGGTATCCTACGCGCCGCCCGTCAACAATGGCCTTGGCGGCACTGCGCGGCCGACCTCCAGCAACGTGTATGACCCTGCGGGGAATGTGATCTCCACCATTAATCCGCTGGGGCAGCAGTGGGACAATGTCTTTGATTCGCGCAACCGCAAGATCCAGGAAATCAGCCCGCTGGTGTATGACGCGGAGAGCGGCACGGAAAGCCGGCCCACCAAAACCATGCTGTATGACGCGGGCGGCCGCACCATCTCTGTTACGGATTCGCGAGGCAACACCGCCACGACCGCCTTCGACGACGCGGATCGCGCCATCCACGTCTTCTCGCCGCCCGTGCCCCTGCCCGGCGGCGGAGTGAGCCAGCCGCACACGCAAAACGTCTATGATGCCTCCGGCAACGTGCTTGCCGTTACCGACCCGCTCGGTCGCGTTACCCACAACGTGTATGACCTGCTCAACCGCCTGACCAGTACGACGGACGCCTCGGGAATCACGGTAAGCTACGAGTATGACGAGGTGGGCAATCGTACCAAGGTGACGGACGGCCTCAATCGCGCCACCACGTTTACGTACGACGGCCTCAAGCGTAACCTCACGAGCACCAACCCTTTAAGCCAAACCGTTACCTACACCTATAACGCCGTCAACAAGACGCGCCGCACGGATGCGCTGGGCAACATCACCGACTACACCTTCGACGCGCGCAATCGCTCCCTGGCCGTCATCTACAATTCGGCCGACGCCATCAACAGCATCCGCCATTTTACCTATGACGGTGCGGGCAACATCCTCACCGTCACCGAGCCCGCCAAAGGCGCCGCCGCCACGGTAACCTATACCTACGACGCCCTCAACCGCGCCTCCACGGAAACCTCCGGCGGGGCCACGCACACCTACGTCTACGATCTGGCCGGCAACCGCCTCCAGACCACCTACGGGCAGACCGGCCGCACCATCGTCTCCACCTACGATGCACTGAACCGCCTGATGACAATGGCGGAAGGCTCCAATATCACGCAGTATTTCTACGACCACAACAGCAGTGTCGTCTGCAAAATCCTCCCCAACGGCGATACCGAAACAGCCGGCTTCGACTCCCTTAACCGCGCCATTTACCAGCACTCCCGCTCCGCCTCCGGCCGCGCGCTGTGCCTGATTAACTACGCGCACGATGTCCTGGGCAACGTCATCCGCGTCGAGGAATTCTATCCCGCGCATCTGCCCAACCGCACCGTCACCAACAGCTACGATCTCAGCAACCGCCTCACTACCGAAGCCATCACCTACGACGGCTCCAACCTCGTCACCCCGCCCCCCGCCAACGTCACCACGGCTTACACCTTTGACAAAGCCAACAACCGCACCAGCAAAGTCGTCACCGGCGGCGAGACGCCCGGCGCCACCGAATACACCTACAACGCCTACAACCAGCTCCTCAACTACTCCGACGGCACCCGCACCGTAACCCTCACCTACGATGCCGCCGGCAACCGCGCCACCCGCACCGTCACCGGCGGGGACGACTCCGGCAGCACCCTCTACTCGTACGACTTCGAGAACCGCCTGGTACGCCTGGAAACCACCCCCACCAGCGGCGCGCCCAAAATCTACACCTACACCTACGACTACCGCACCCGCCGCATCGTGCGCGACGAATCCCAGGCCGGCGGCCAGGCCACCAAAGTCGTCTTCAGCGGCGGCACCAGCGCCTTCGAGGTAGAGAGCGGCGTCGTCACCGTGGAAAACATCCGCGGCAGCGACTACGGCGGCGGCGTGGGCGGCGTCCTCTACTCCCTGCGCAACGGCATCCCCAGCTTCGCCCACGCCAACAAACGCGGCGACATCATCGCCCGCACCGACTCCGCCGGCGGCCTCACCTACCTGGGCCAGTACGAGGCCTACGGCACCCGCCCCCACGAGTACGGCGCCAGCGCCGACCGCCAGCGCGGCAACTCCAAAGACGAAGACCCCACCGGCCTGCTCAACGAAGGCTTCCGCTACCGCGACCTCGAAACCGGCTCCTTCATCACCGCCGACCCCGCCGGCTTCGTCAACGGCCCCAACGTCTACACCTACGTCGTCTGCAACCCCTGGAGCAAGTTCGACCCCGAAGGCCTCTTCTGGAGCGCCGCCCTCACGGTAGGCATGGCCCTGTACGATACCTATCAGTACCGCACCGGCCAGATGTCTGCCGATGACTACACGCAGTCGATGGCCCTCAACACCGCCGCCCTCGTCGCCGACGTAGCCACCGGAGGCATGGGCGGCGGCCTCGCCGTCCGCGCCACCAACCTCGCTATCAAAGCCGCCAAAGTCATCGACAAGGCGGATACCGTGGCAAGCGTGATTGTGGGCGGCGTGAATACGGCGAAGGCCATCGAGAGTGGCGATATAACGGGCTCCATGAAGAATGCAGCCCTGACGGCCGTGGGCGCCAAAGCGACCACAAAGGGGCCGGACCTTGACGTGCCAAACACTGGCAAGATGGATATCCCCGGAGGAGAAACCGCCAAGGGAACGTGTGGAAAAAATGGTGGCTGCTTTGTAGCAGGAACGCTCGTAGCTACTACTGATAACCTTACACCGATCGAATCACTAGAAGTCGGACAACGAGTAAGAACACCGCAAGGAGACGTTCTATTGGACTGCAGTTCTGCAGATTCCAAAGAATCCCTTTTCCGTGTCTCACTGCGCCTAGTCGCTAGCGAACCCCCATTCGATTCGGTTGAAATCGTACTCCTGCGTACCTCTGAGTGGCTCGTGAATTCCCACTGTAGGCCTGTAGCTGGAATTGGTACGCACTCCGCCAGTGCATTTGAGATATGGCTAGACTTGCGGGAAATAGGGATTACAGGCTGGGCCGAAATCAAAGGGATTTCAGCTTCTCCAGCCATTACTCGGGGACGAGGGCAACTGATAACAGGGACGTTTTCGCGGAATTGCGGCAATCTATTCGAAGTACGCGTTGGCGGACAGAGTGAGCCTATTCACGTTACAGGCAGCCACCGAATTTTCTCAGTAACACGTAATAGTTGGGTTCCTGCAGGGAACTTGCTTAAAAATGAGCTGCTCCGTACTGCAGTAGGAGACACGCAAGTTCTGCAAATCTCTCCGATTAGCGGCTTGCGTTCTGTGTATAATATAGAGGTAGACAAAGAAAGATGTTACTATATTGGAACCTCCCGGATACTTGTACACAACGAGTATGGTGGTGATGCTTCGAAGCCAACGCAATGGGACGAGACTGCCAATACTACAAATCTTGGTGGCGGTAAGACCAAGGAATACACTACAAGACCACCAGATCAGACCCAACAGCTCCGGGATGAATTTAATGCGAAAGATGTGGGTGATCGAGCAATCTACCTGAAGACATTTGCAGAAAATGCAAGGCCGGAGTTCATGCGGCGATTTTCTCCGGCAGACCTCAGTAAAATGAAATCTGGACTTGTTCCAGACGACTGGGTAGTCCATCATATAGTACCGCTATCCCGAGGTGGTTCAAATGCGTTTGAGAATCTGAGGCTTATGAAACGTTCGTTTCATGAGAATAAGAATATCTCAGAGAAACTTCATAACTACGAACCCGGCAAAAATCCCTATGGACGCAATTAGCTTCATCGAAGAAATCAGAGCGAAAGAAAAGCTCAAGGACAAAGAGGATTTTGAGTATCGTGGTCAAACCGACGAAGCCACTGTTCAAGAGTATGAGAACAGACTGGGAGTGCATTTTCCGAAAGACTATAGAAATCTTGTGCTAAAGTATGGATATGTCCGTATCACTACGGAGTATATTACAGGAATTTCAGAGGATCCGTACTTTAATGTTCTTAGTAAAACTGAAAAATGTAGAAAAATGCGAGCGAAGGCTGGCCTTAGTGAGCTTCCTCAAAATGGCATTGTTTTGTCAAATTACGCTGGTGGTGGGGAGTATGTACTTGTTTGTGACAATATTGGGATAAGGGACACAGTGGTTCTCTGCGTAGATTCCAAGAGAGGAAAGGCGGTTAAAGCATGGCCTAGCTTCTTTAGCTTCTTGAGAGACAGGATGACCAGCCAACGCCATTTGCTCTAGAACCTATCTCGATTCCAGTGCGGTGAAGATGGCATTGAAATTGCTGTATAAAAGCAATGGAACTTACTGATGCTCAATGGGAAAGGGTTCGAGTTCATTTTCCTGAAGAGAATTTGCCAGACATTCGTCCGGGCCGAAAACCAGTGCCGACGCGTGAAGTTCTTGACGCTGTTCTCTGGATATTAAATACAGGAGCACGATGGAGGCATCTACCTCAATACTTTCCTAACTACAAAACAGTGCATCGGCGCTTTCAAGATTGGTGCAAAAAGGAAGTGTTGCGCAATGTACTTTGCTCCTTAGCCAACGAACTCAGACAACATGGTAAAATAAAGACTGACGAATGTTATATTGATGGCACTTTCTCCAGCGCAAAAGGAGGTGGCAAGGAAATTGGACCAACTCGGCGCGGAAAGGGAGTCAAAATCATGGCAATCGTTAATCGAGACGGACTTCCGCTTTCTGTCGCCACATGCGCGGCCAACCACCATGAAGTCACGTGCGTTCAGTTATCCTTTGACTTCTATATGTTGGAGGTCAAGCCAGAGCACTTAATTGGTGATAAAGCTTATGATAGTGATCAACTTGACAAAGAGTTAGAGGATCAAGGCGTTGAGATGATAGCTCCTCATCGCAAAAATCGTAAACCAGAAAATAAAACCCAGGACGGAAGAGCATTACGAAGATATAAAAGACGATGGATGGTCGAACGGTTCTTCGCCTGGTTACACTGGCAACGAAGAGTTATCACACGATTTGAGTATTATCCCGCCAATTTTCTTGGCTTTGTTCAACTTGCATCGATCCTCATTTATCTCAAACAGTTTTGAGATAGGTTCTAGGAGCCTGTCGGGTTTAGTTTGAGGGAGGAGTGAAAAGGAGGTAAAGAGGGAAGAGATGACACGGTATAAAGTGGTGGATCGGGAGACAGCGTTGCTGTTGCCGGTGGATATGCGGGACTGGGTGGAGGAGAGCGATCCTGTGCATTTCATCATCGAGGCGGCGGGGATGATGGACGTGCGGGCGTTTGCGATGGGGCATCCGCGAGGGGCGGGTAAGGAGCAGTATCCGCCGCATATGATGCTGGCGTTGCTGATCTATTGTTATACGCGTGGGATATTCGGGTCTCGGCGCATTGAGCAGGCGACGTATCGGGATATCGGGGTGCGGTATTTGTGCGCCAATCTGCATCCGGATCACGCGACGATCTGCGAGTTTCGGCGTCGCAACCTGGGAGCGATAGCGGAGTGTTTTGTGCGTGTGCTGGAGCTGGCGCGGGAGATGAAGCTGCTGTCGGTAGGCAACGTGAGCATCGACGGCACGCACCTGCGGGCCAATGCCAGCAAAGACAACAACCTCACCCTGGCGCGGGCGCAGGAGCTGGAGGCGAAGCTGCGCGCGGATGTGGGCGACCTGCTGGCGCAGGCCGAGGCGGCGGATGCGGACAACCGCCCTCGCGATCCCGCGCTGCCGAAGGAAATCGTCCGGCGCGAAGCCCTCATCGCCTCGATGCAACAGGCGCAGGAGAGGCTCAAAGCCCGGGCGCAGGAGCGCCTGGAGGCCGCCCAGGCGCAGCACGAGATCCAAGTCGACGCTCATCGCCGGCGCCGCGAGCGCGGCGGCCGGGGCGGTCGCCCTCCCGGGCCGCCCCCGAGCCTGCCCGGCCAGCTGGAGACCGACGCCCGCGCCCAAAGCAACCTCACCGATCCCGACAGCCGCGTGATGCGCAAAAGCACCAGCCACAGTGTCACCCAAAGCTACAACGCCCAGGCCGCTGTTGACGCCGACGGCAGCCAGCTCATCCTTGCCGCCCCGTCCTGTGCAAAAACCTTGTTCCGTTGCAACCTGTTGATAATAAGCGCTTAACAAAACGCCGAAAACCGCCGGAATCGTTCCAATTTTATGCCGCTTTTCGCGAATAATGGCGCGGCAAACCACCCAATTTGGCGGTGCTTTGAACCTCTTCTGGCCGGGGTGGCACTGCCTGAGTTGGAAACGTAATGATGTTGCTGATGGTCGGGTTACGGGAGCAGAACGACATAAAGGGACCGATCAGAATGGCCAAAGCTGGCGGATTTTGGTATCAAATAATTGCTCCAACCGGATTGCTTCAAATATGCAGTTTCAGAGGAATGCGGCGCCAGCACAACATTTTTGCATAGCGCTTTTCTATGGAGTCTGCCGGGGCGGATGAAATCTGGCCTTCCGGCAGTTCAAGAATAGATGCGAATCTGATCGACTTCATGCCTTTTGACCCATAAATAGATGGAATTTCGCGGATGCGGGAAGATGTGAAGAATCCAGGAACCCTGGCGGCTAATGCGTACTATGCAAAAAATAATATCCCTTGGAAGTTGTTGATGTTGAGTGCCTAACAAAACACAAAAAAATCTCCAGAATTGTTTTAGTTTTATGCTGCTTTTCGCGAATAATGGCGCAAAAGTCCGCCTAAGCGAGCCTCACACCGAACGTCTCCCGGACGGGGCGGGGCGGCCTGAGTTGGAAACGGAATGATGTTGCCGATCGTCCTGTTTGCAATTCCCTGGTGCGGCCGGACGGTGTTGTAGTAGGACGCGAATTCCCGCAGCAAGTATTCCAAGTGCTTCTGCCCAAAGACCACAAAATGCCTCAAGCATTCATTCTTGATGGTCTGGACGAACCGCTCCGCGAAGGCGTTGAGGTTGGGAGATTCCCGAGGCAGCTTTTTGACTTGAAAACTTCGTCAAACGCTTGAGTGAATTTGGTATCTCCATCGCGCAGGAGATACGAGACCTTCTCACCGCGATCCTGCAAGTCCATCACCAGATTTCGAGCTTGTTGCTCGACCCAGGGCCCGGTGGGGTTGCAGGAGGCACCCGCGATATGGACGCGCCTGCTTCCCACGTGGATAAAGAAAAGCACGTAAAAAGTGACCTTACCGCTTGCCGTCCAGATGTCTTTGGTGAAAAAGTCCGTTGCCCACAATGTCTCCATGTGCATGCGGATGAAGAGGTCCCAGTCGCCCCGCACCCTCCAGGGAGATGGATGGAAACCGTTGATAATCAAGGTCTTTTTTATGGTATTATTGGCCACTGTAATGCCGAGCTTCTTGAGTTCGCCTCCGATACGGGCATAGCCCCAGGCGTTCTCTTTAGCCATGCGCAAAATCAGTGCCGTGACATCTGGAGAAATGGTAGGCCGGCCAGGTTTGCGAGGCATTGATTTCACATTTGTTCCATCTCGTTCTCTCCGAACCCATTGCTGGAACGTCTTGTAGTGGACAATGCCGAGGACTTCTCGGATCGAGCTGCCCAACGGCGCTCCAAGGCGGACGAGGACCGAGCGTTCCGCCGGTGTGGTTTAGATAGTTTCCAACCGGGACCGCAGGATTCTGTTCTCTTCTTCCAAATAGGCGATCTGGCGAAGCAGTGCGGAATGTGTGACATAAACTAAAAATGCGAGCAATGGATTATGGGCGAAAAATGACATAAATGGCACTGATCAGAATGGCCAAACTGGCGGATTTTGGGTAGGGTTTGGTTGCTCCGACTGGAATGCTTCGAAAATGCGGTTTTCAGAGGAGTCTGGCTCAAGCACGACATTTTTGCATAGCGCTTTTCTCTGGGGTCCGTCGGGCGAATGAAATCTGGCCTTCCGGCAGCTCAAAAACAGATGCGAATTTTATCGATTTCCGGCCTCGATCCCCATAAATAGATGGAATTTCGCGGATGCGGGAGGATTGGTAGCGACCAGCCGGAATCCACGAAACCTAGGCACCAACCACCATTCCAATTCCCCTCTGAATCCGGGAATGCTTCAGCAAATAAATCACTATACATCTCCGAACCAAAACCCGGTTCGTTTTCAGGTGTGCCTGGGGTTTACTAATCTTTCGAGTTTCGAACTTTTTCGGCTACTCTCTCTCCGATAAGCACTTCCGTTTGTTATAGAGGACTAACAAACTCTATTTTAATTTATTTTTTAGGTGTGCATGGGGAGACCGGCTTTGTGCAACCCCTTGCGCCGCACTAACATTGGCATATCGATGTCTCTTATATTAACATCTCTGGCACCTTCCATTACCTCGCCTCCGTTCTCGACGGCTACTCCCGCGCCATCGTCCACGGGGATCTGCGTAAGTCCATGACAGAGACTGAGATCGAGATCATCCTGCAGGCCGCTTTGGAACGCCACCCCGGCGTCACCCCCCCGCATCATCAGCGACAATGGCCCGCGGTTCATCGCCCGCGATTTCAAGGAATTCATCCGCGTCACCGGCATGACCCACGTCCGCACCTCCCCTTACTACCCGCAGTCCAACGGAAAACTCGAGCGTTGGCATAAGACCCTCAAAACCAACGCCATACGCACCCAAACCCCGCTCACCCACGACGACGGCCGCCGCACCGTCGACGCCTTCGTCACCCACTACAACTCCGTCCGACTCCACAGCGCCATCGGATACGTCACCCCGCACGACAAACTCCACGGCCGCGATACTACCATCTTCTCCCAACGCAACACCAAACTCGCCGCCGCCCGAGATCAACGCAAACGCCAGCGCCAGCAGCATCAGCAGCAAAACCAATCTCAGCCCCAACCTCAACACACGCAATAACCACCGCCCGGCTCGTCATTATCTCCTCTCGACGATTTTTCCATTTGACGCTGAACCAATACCACTTCGAAGCGAACGCTAAAGGAGATATGATTGGTGATCGAGAGGCTGTCGACAGCCTCTATTGCTCCCTCCGTTTCAGCGCACCCATAGCCCTAGAATCAGCTCCGCATAAAGGACAGATAACTGTGCGAATTACTCTAATGTCCCGGGTCAGACTCCTTATCCCAGCGTAAACTCCGGCAGATCAACGCGTTGCCCGCCGGCCAGGGCGGATTGATGGGCGCAGAGGCCGACGCAGGTCCAGTTGGCGCTGGCGGGGGCGTTGGGGCGGGGGTCGCGGCCTTCCACCAGCGCGCTCACAAACTCGTGGGCCAGATGGGGATGCGAGCCGCCGTGGCCGGAGCCCTGGGTAAAGCTCAGGTGCATGTTGGCGGCGGTGTCGTAGACGCCTTCGGTGGTGTAGGGGCGCAGGCCCTCGGGGAGGCGGTGGGCGTAGTCCGGGACGGTAACGCGGCTGGGGATCTCCGGCTCGGGCCGTTTGGCGGTGTGCAGGATGTGCGGTTCGTGCTCGATGAGCGACCACTCGAAGGACTTGCGCGAGCCGTAGACGTCGATCGACTCGCGATACTGCCGCGCCGTGTCGAAGAGCGAGCGGACGATGCGCGCGGAGAGATCGGAGCCGCGCAGCTTGAGGTGCGCCGACTCCACCGCAAAGGGCGAGCCGTACGCCGCCGCCAGCTCCGGCCGGATGGTGCCGGAGCCGTAGCAGGAGACGTGCTCGGCGCGCGCGTTGGTTAGGGCCAGCATGGGCCCGACGCAGTGGGTGGCGTACCACATGGGCGGCAGGCCGGGCCAGTAGTGGGGCCAGCCGTCCATGTCCTGCTGGTGGCTGGCCTGCATAAACTGCAGTTTGCCCAGCTCGCCGCTCTCGTATAAGTCTTTGACGTAGAGGAACTCGCGCGAGTAGACGACGGTTTCCATCATCATGTACCGCAGGCCGGTGGCCGCGCTCAGTTCCACGATCTTGCGGCAATCCTCCACAGTGGTGGCCATGGGCACGGTGCACGCCACGTGTTTGCCGGCGGCCAGGGCGACAAGGGTTTGCGCCGCGTGATCGGGGATGGGCGTGTTGATGTGAACGGCGTCGATTTCCGGGTCGGCCAAAAGCTCGGCGTAGCTGGTGTAACCTTTGGGAATGCCAAACGCCTGCCGGAGCGCGGCCAGTTTGGCCGGATCTCGCTGGCAAACGGCAACCAGCCGCGCGTTAGGGTGGGCCTGGTAAATGGGGATGAACTCCGCCCCGAAACCGAGGCCGACGATGGCGATGTTGACAATACTGGTGGTGGACATGGCGGTAGTGAAGAAGTGATGGATGTCGGGATGACGGCGCCGCGCGGCGTTGCCTGGAGCGGTTTAAGGGCGGATGCATACTGTGTGACCGCTGTACAAAGCTGACCCGTGAGTTAGAGAAAGGCCTGCTCAAGTTTACCCCGTTGCGTACGTTGCGTTTCAGTCCGTTGCGACCGTTGCGTGAAAGTCTGCTCCACGGATCGCTTCACCCTGTGGCCGGGCAAAGTCCTGACGGATTTTCACGCAACGGTCGCAAAGGACTGAAACGCAACGTACGCAACGGGGGGAAAGGAAAGATTGTCAGAGCAGGCGGCTTGGCAAGCTTTGGACTCTCATTCGGGACCCTGTGTCTTAATGATTACACCTGTACTTAATCCGATCTAGCGGGCGCCCCCTGCCTCGGCAACGGGTGCAAATTGATCCAGCAATACCTCCGCAAAGCGGTGGTTGGATTGCCGGGTGCGACCGGCGTTGTGGGGAGTGTGCACCACGTTGGGGCGGCCCAGCAGCGGGTCATCTAGCGGCACGGGTTCGATGTCGAAGACATCGGCCGCCAGGGCCAGTTCGTCGGCCAGCACACGGCGGCGCAGGGCGGGCATGTCCACCACGCAGGCGCGGGTAACGAGCACAACGAGGGCGCCTGTGGGCAGGGCGTCGATGTGCGCGGCGGTAACGAGGCCGCGCGTGCCGGGTGTCAGCGGTACCATGGGCGCAAAAATCTCGGCGTCCTGCACCAGGCGATCCAGAAAATGCTCTCGGCGCACACCGGCCCGGTGAAAGCAGGGCTCTGTCGCAAAGGGATCCCACGCCGCGACATCCGCCCCCATAAAGTGGGCGAAGGAGGCGTAGCGGCTGGCGATGTTGCCCGCGCCAACGACGCGTACCCGCTTGCCCTCCAGCGTGCCGGAGGTGAACCGGTCGTCATCGCCAAACTGCGCGCCACGAACGGCTTGCGTTCCCGCGCCGCGGTAATGGTAGTCCCATTCGTCGTGGCTTGCCAGGATGCTGTGGTGCGTTTGGGGGATGCGCCGCAGGGCGGCCAGCGTCAGCGCCAGGCCGAACTCGGAGACGGACTGGCCCCAGTAGCCCTCGCTGGTGTGGCGCACCAGGCGGATGCCGCGCGAAGCCAGCCGGGCGGCCAGGGCGTCGGCATTTTCCTTGCCCAGCGGGTAGTTGCCGGTTGCGGCCACCTCGCGCAGGGCGGGCATGGCGTCCAGGCATGTGTCGGTCAGCGCCACGTCAAAGCTTATCAGGCGGGTTACCTTGCCGGGGTGGGCGATCAGCTCGCCGGCCGGGCGCGCATCTCCCTCGGCCTGGCGGATGAACTCCACAGTGCCGCCCTGCGCCCGCCACACTGCGTGCGCGTGGTCCGCGGCCAGGGGCCATGTGGAGTCGAAGTTGTAATTGGTGAGGATGACGGAGTGCATGGATGGGGAGAGGAGGGAAGGCGGATTCAGATCAGACCACGGAACGGGTTGTGGCTGTGTGGGATGCAACGGCGTCGGGCGTCGCGGTCGAGGCGATCGCGGCGGTCGTAGCGGCAAAGGACGTCCATTGCGCCTCAACAAATGCCGCATCGATCGCCCCGGTAAAGGCCACCAGGCGGTAGCGGCAGGTGGCGGCTTCGCCAGCTCCCAGCTCCCAGGCACCGGCAATGCTGCGCGACGGGGAGATGCCCAGATTGGCGTCCACCCGCCACGGGCAGGGCTGTGCCGGGTTGTCCGGGTGATCCAGGAAGGCGATGCCGCATGGGGCGCCGGGGCCCGCGGTGCGGTCGGGGATGGGCATGCTCAGCGCCACCCAGCGGGCCGGCTGCGCCTCGGCGGCGGGCTGCGAGGCATGGCCCTGGCTGTTAAGCACCTGCCCGTGCGTCTCGGGGCGCCAGGGCATGCGAAGGAAAAGGCCGCCGTAGGCGTACTGGCCGAACGTAAGGGGGATGGCCGCGCGCAGCGTCCAGGTGACGTCCAGCACCAGGGTGCTGGTGCGGTCTTCCATCGCCCAGGCTTGTGTTTCGGTCAGCAGCCGGGTACCGCCCGGAGCGTGCCAGTCGGCGCACACCTCCCATGCCACGCGGGGGCCCTTGGCTATGGTGACACAGAGCGGGCGCGGCGCAAAGGTTCCGTCCGGGGATCCCGGGTCGAGGCCCTCCTTCCAGAAGCCGGCGCCGTTGACATCGTTAAGCCCGGTGTAGAGGCCGTGTTGCCACGGGTGGTGCTCCGGCGCGTCCTCGGTAAGCGTGCCATCGCCATCCGGCGCGGTAATGGGGTGGATGTAGGGGCGACGACCTCGGGGGGCGTGCTGAACCAGAACGGGTGCGGAGAGGCCGGGACGGAGCACGTCCAGGCGCTGCCCGGTGGCGTCGGCGCGGATGTGGAGGGGGCTGGAGTAGTGTGAAGGAGTAAGCATAGGGGAGTGCAATTGCTTCTGATCGTTGACACAGGATACAGGCCTGAGACTGCGGATTCCATGAGACTTCGCGTCTAAAATTTGAGATTTTTTACCGCATAGCGCACACTAAAGAGGGAAGCGCTCGAAATTCTTGCCTGAATCTTTACGAACGCCTGCCTTCGGTGCACGATACCCTTCGTGAAACCTCCCCGCGCCACCACTGCCCGGTCCCCACGACCGGCCCGGCAGGCACGTCCCCCCGGCTTTCATGTGGCGCTTATCATTGAGACATCCAACGCCTATGCGCGCGGGCTGTTGCACGGCGTGCACGCCTTTGCGCGGGAGCGGGGGACCTGGGCGTTCTCCTTTGTGGAGCAAGGCAGGGGAGCCGCCCCGCCCGCGTGGCTTGCCGGCTGGCACGGGGATGGCATCATCGCGCGTATGGAGAGCCCGGAGATTGCCCTTGCCGTGCAGCGTACCGGGCTGCCTGCCGTAGACGTGAGCGCCGGCCGGTTTGCGCCGCAGTACCCCTGGGTAGAGACGGATGACGCGGCCATCGCCCGGCTGGCGGTGCAGCACTTGCGGGAGCGTGGCTTTCGGCGCCTGGCCTACTGTGGGGACGCCCGGTTTGCGTGGTCGCGGCACCGTGCGCGGGCGTTTCGGGCGCTGGTGGAGGAGGCGGGGCCGGAGGCCGGGCTTAGCATGGCCGAGTTTGTCCCACCTTCGCCGCCGCAGCAGGCGCCCGGTGCCGACGACCCCGCGCGCTCCCACGCCTTGCTGGTGGACTGGCTGCGCGCACTCGAGAAGCCGGCCGGAGTCTTTGCCGGGTACGACGTGCTCGGCCGCGCCGTGCTGGAGGCGTGCCGTGCCGCCGGCCTGGCCGTGCCGGAGGACGTGGCGGTGCTGGGCATGGACGACGACGAGCTGCTGTGCGAGCTCTCCACGCCGCCGCTCTCCAGCATTATTCCGGACTCTCGCCGCACGGGCTACGAGGCGGCGTCGTTGCTGGAGGCGATGATGCGCGGGGAGTGCGCTTCGGGCGCGCCGGACGCAGCGGGGGGCCGGCTGATCGCGCCGCTGGGCGTGCACGCGCGGCAATCGACAGACGTGCTGGCGGTGGAGGACCCGGCGATTGCGCGGGCGCTTCGGTTCATCCGCAAGCACGCGTGCGACGCGGATGCGCCGATTAATGTGGGCGACGTGCTGCGCGTGGTTCCTCTGTCCCGTCGCGTGCTGGAAAAACGTTTTAGCAAAGCGCTGGGCCGCACCCCGCACGAGGAGATTCTGCACACACGCCTTGCCCGCGCCCAACGCCTCCTGCGCGAAACAAAGCTTAGCCTGGAGGAAGTCGCCGCAGCCTCCGGCTTTACCTACCCGGAGTACCTGAGCGTCGCCTTCAAACGCACCCTCGGCACCACCCCCTCCGCTTACCGCCGCAAGAGCACTGCCCGGCTTCCCCACGCATCAGGCTGAGCGCTGGGGCCGACTAGTATTGAGGCAATGATCTATTTTAGGATTATGGCAGTTCAAGAACAGATGTTCGCAAGGCTCTGACAACCTCTTCGAGGTTCTCGGAAACTCCCTGTCCATACACGTCTAATGCCCAAATAGATCTTTGCCGATGCACTAACGCTCCCCCGATTTAGCCTTGCCAGAAAGGCGGGGAAGCAACTTCCCATCGTGCCACTTGCCTTTGATGAGCACTTCCCGGGGAGTGCCTGGTATTCCTCGCTCATTGACATTGATCAGCGAAGTGAGAAACTGAATGGCCGCGTAGCCGATTTCTTCTGGAAGCTGATCTATGCCGGCATCAATCGGGCAATCGTAGATGTTCAAGGCGGCCAGCCCTAAATCGGCGGGAACTCTGTATCCCAGAGTGGCGAGAGTATCCGGCAGTTGCGGGTAGCCGGTAAGAATGGCGTCAGGCTTATGCTGCCTGATCCATCGGTCCAGAATGCGCTGCCAGTCGCCGGGCAAAGGTTCCACAAAGAAAAGCGGGGGTACCCGATGCGATTTCGGCAATCGTGCCGCCGTCGAGAGGTAACCTCCGACAAAATAGTGAAATGGATCCAGGGGGCTGACAAGGCCAATCCTCCTGTAGCCTGATTCCCGCATGCGATGGGTTGCGAGTACGCCGCTGTAGTACTGGTCACTCTGGATACAATGGAACTGGGGCGTCCCCGCGCTGCGGCCCAGCCGAACGACAGAGAATTTGCTCCAGTCTATCCGCTCCCAGTCGATCACACTGAGACCCTGGGGCACAATCATAACGCCTGCAATACCGCGGGCATGCAAAATGTGCTCCAGGCGACGGAGCGAGGTCTTTTCATTCAGGACAAATTCTTCGAGGTGGAAACCCAGCCTTCGGGCTGTTTCAGTCGCGCCCTTCCAGCACAGGTCGAAATGACGGTATCCACGCAGTTTTTTGGGATCAGGGTAGGCGTTCAGCCACGCCAGTGTGGCGTGGAACGTTGGTTTGCCCTGGACATGGCGCTGGATCGACAGCGCGGTGGCCATGGGATTGGGCTGAAAGTTAAGCTCCCGGGCCGCGTTGAGTATCTGCTTCCTCTTTTCGTCCGTAACGCGGGGATCGTTATGCAGCGCTCTGGAGACTGTCGACTGAGAAACGCCCAAATGCCGCGCGATGTCGGTCATCGTGACAGGCTTTTGGGGCAGACCGGGAGGGAAATCGGGCGGAGCTGGCTTCATAGGTCATTGCCTGACCGAAACACTTTTGCCTGTAAGCCGAGGCAAGGTAATGGTGTAATCGGGATCCTGTTCTCCTTAACTGAAGGCTATGTCGTGATTGCCATGAATGGAAGACATAAGGAGTTGAGTTCGCAACTTTTCCCTCTGTCTGCCGCCCTTTCGGGTACTCTTAGAGGCTGTCGACATTTCCGCAGCATCCCCTTGGCGAAACTTTCCGTCCTTGGCGATACTATCTGCCTTGGATCTACGGACCTTTAGATAACATCGCCAAGGGCGGAAAGTTTCGCCAAGGGGATGCTTCCAGGGGATAAAGGGGGAGGAGGCCAAATGTCGACAGCCTCTAGACCAATTATCGGAATAAACAGGTACTTTGGCGGGACGCTTTTGAGCGAGGGCGGCGTTGAGTCTTCGGTCGTGCATTCTTCAAATGCACTCCCTCAGCCTCGCCTTGCCCTCATCTCAAAATCGCCTCCACCAATGTACCGGTTTATTCCGACAATGGGTCTTACATCAGGTCTGACGGATCAGATCAAAACGGGCTGACGGGCAGTGTGGTCAGTTGCTTCAACGCTTTGATGCGGCTTTGAATCAGCGCGTCTACATGGGGAGGAAGGGTAAGAACTGCTGCGGGGGGAGCTTTGTACGTATAAAGGAGAGTGCGCTCACCGTTCTGAAGGGCAACGGGCTGACGCGTTTCCACATTGATGTAGGCCAGTACATTTGTCTCGTCACGGAAGAGCATGCAGGGAATCTTCTCATATTCGACTACATCCTGATAATGGCTCGCTGTTATCCATTCGAAACCCGGAAAGTCCGTTGAGCCAAAGTTGATGTTGAAGGTATTTGGATTATCCCTGCTGTAGGCTAAGGCCACTTCTCCGCATACCTTACCCTCAGGTGTTATGAGGATCTGAAAGCCGTTCGCAGCCCAAACCGTCCACGGCATTTTCGCTTTATCCACGTAGTCCATGCGTATGATGTCATGCGTCTTGGTAAACGTTTGCTCCAGAATAACCTGCGGTTTGGCGCTCCTGGCGCTTTCGGGTGTTGCGGCCGTCCCGGCGGAGCTCGTCTCAGGCTTGTCTGGTTTGTCTGAGGGACCGGGAAGCACGGTGGATACGGTCCATTGCGACATCGCGGGCATCCTCTTTTGAATCAGCGGGCCGGAAGGTAACGGAGCACGCTGTTTCTCTGCCTGGGCGAGAGCTGTCCCGCTCAACCACAATAGGGAGAGAAAAGCTATGGTGCAGGACGCCGAAAGCGCGGTTATGTTCATGCGTTTCATTCTTGGACAACCTCAATTTGTTCATCGAGCACTGCGCCCGTATAGCGATCGATGGCAACGTGGATCCAGTATCTGCGCTCGCCCTTTACATTAAAGTTGGCAAGGCTGGATGTACCGGCAGGGCACCCACCGACCTGCGCCACCATGTCGATCATCAGATTCCAAACCCGGGTCTGGCCTGCGTTTGACAAGGCGCGGATCGTGGACTCCCGGTAACGCTGATTCACCGCGGCAGTGTGGGCGGACGCGGATGTATCCGCCGTCAGCAGCTTGGACAGCGTAACCGGCGTGGCGGGCGGGGCGGTCGCAGTCGCGGTAGTGCCGCTAAAGCCGGTGTAGGATGCGCCTCCATCTATGTTGAACGGAGCGGTAGCCGACGCAACCGTCTGGCTGGAGTTCCATTTGCCTACAAGCTGGCTCACGTTGGCTAGCGGGCCCGCCCCGGCGGATGTATCCGTAGTTCTCGCGACAAGGCCGGCGGCGATCGTGTCCGCGGATACCGTACCGTTGGCGGCAATACAGGTAGACGCACTTGCTGGTACGAATTCATCCATATACCCGTTGGCCAGGATGGCTTTGAGTACCAGGGGTTGCCGCGTGTTCAGGTTAATTTTGCCTGCCGTCAGGCCGTCAGGGTCATCGCTGGGGTTAATACAGAAGACGTCCAGCATCGCGGCATTGCCGCTTTCGGGAGTAAAGAAATCAATATTCCGCCAGGGAGTGCCGCTGAACACGTACCCCAGCTCGGCTACGGAACGAAACGGGCGGTTCAATATGATGGGACGGCTGTTGCTCTCTCCCGCATCGGTGATAGTTCCTGATCCTGTAGTGCTAAAGTTGTAAGCGACTTTAAGGGGCAGTCCGGACGCGGAACCCGCGGGACCATTCTGTGCGACGCTGGTAGGCGTGGGACGGACGTAGGCAGACATGCCGCGCCGGAAAACGCCGTCGGGGTCTGCGAATGCCCGCAGCCCGGTTGGTTGGAGATTGCCCGTAGTATAGTCGCACAGAAACCGGAGTTGGACCGGGTTAGTTGCGGTGACCGCCACTGCGGGATTGTTTTGCGTCAACATGCCCGGGGGGAAGAAGGAAGTAAGGCCGCCAGGATACCATCCTTTCCCAGTGGGGCCTGCATTGATGCTCCAGACACCTACCGCGGAATTTCCCGTTGAGAAAAGGTATCCCGGGTTGATATCGGGACGATTCGTCCAGACTGCGTTCTGAGCGGCGACGTGTGATATGTTTGCCCAGCCGGGGCCGGGGGCCTGAACAGTTCTCGCCCAACCCGTACGCCCCGCAATGTCATAGGAGGCCGGGTAGGTCGCATCAGGGAGCGGATAATCCAAATAGAGGGAACCACGTAACCCCGCGCGCCCCACGTGTTGCATACCGAAGCGTGCGGTGCGCGGATCGACGCATGTTACCGCCAATTCGGAGCCAATACATTGTCTGCCCGACGCGAAGGTGTTGCCCCTGCCACCGCTTCTTGGATCGTCGTAGCTGAAAGCGATACAGAGAGGAGCGAACTTTTCGTCGTACGTAATCCAGTTGCCGGCCGGGTCCTTGTACTGGAGTCGGTACGTAATGCCGCTCCCCGACACGAGAGTGGAAAATCCGGCGGGTAAAATGGCCGGGCCGTCAGCGGCGGGACTTCCATAGAAATCGCCCGCCTTAACATCGGCAGTATACGCCATTGGCATGTTCGGAGCTATGACAACTCCAATGTATTGTTGGTTGTCAGCGGCAGTAGTGCCGAGTCCATTGCCCACATACATGAAGTAATTATTGAAAACAGATCTAGCGTAGCCGGTGCCAAGTATTGTCAGCAATGGATGTTGTGGGCCAACTCTAAGGTTGCTGTTTGTGGGTACACCGGGCTTCACTAGCATGGTGGGCTCCCGAAACAGGTGGTTGCAACTACTGGGTGTTTGTCGAATATCAAAAAGCATCTCCGTCGTAGCCGGCGTCAGCTTTACAGGAACGGGCATTTGGGCGGCGAATGTGTTGGATGAGAAAAAGCCCGACATGCCGCGCCATCCACTGGCAACGGTAATATCAGCCAGGGCGTTGCCATTAGGGTCCTCCGTCACGGCAATAACGCGAAAAGCGGTGGGGCGCGGCATGGTATCCGCCCGCGATGCGTTCCACGCGTGCGGATTCCATATCTCCGGCTCCTGCAGGGCAATGCCTCGACCGGGATCGGTCACAACTGTCCCTGTTATGGGCAGAGCATTGATGGTGGTAAAGCCCTGACCAGCAGGATGCTTCTGGACCACCTTGCCCTCGCGAACCCGATTGATGTAGGGCATATCCTGAACTCCACGATACTCCTGAATCTTGCCAAAAAGATTATTGTGGAAGAAAATCCGTACGGAATACCCTGAGGTAGAACTCTGGGAAAGGATATTGGCGCCGAGCTGTACGATTGCGGCGTCCACGTCAGCGTCGCGCGTGGTTGCGTACATTCGCATTTGCCAGTTTCCATTGTAATTCGCGAGCGTGTCCGTCGACGAACCATACGCCTTGGCGATGGACCCCACATTGACTGTTGCTTTCAGCAACTCGAAGAAGTCCGGCTCGCGGCCCGTCACCACGCTTGTCCCGGCTTTGAGAGTACGTATGGGATTGGGGGACACCGCGGCGGCGGAAGCAAGGGGGCTTGTGCCCTCGTGCTTATATATCCAGGCAAACGAACCAGGGTTGTTCGGATCCGGCACCCAGCTTAGTCCAAAATACTTGTAGATATTCTCGGGCGTTCCCTGTCTGAGGAAGTCTGACGTAACTCCATGCTTGTTCAACAGCAGCCAGATATCATAATCGGGATTGCCTACAGTGGAGGACGGAGCCATATTGCGGCTCGCGCTCGGCCCTGCGTACGTAATCCACGCCAGACGAGCCAGGGCAAAGCGTTGTTTGACCAGAGGCTCACCAGCAACAGCCGTCGTCCCATCATTCCGCGTAAAGGGGCTGGCCACCCGTACATCCATCAGGAAGGAGGGGTTAATGATGTTGTCCCCGGAGTATGCCGAATTGCCGCCGTTGGCGCTGTTGCCTTTAATCAGCGGCCTGCCTGCTTCCGGCGCATATGAGGGCTGGTTAATGTCCCGCGTAAAGGTTCCAAGGAATTGCAGCGCGTACTGCATCTTCGCGCGCTCGTCCGCGTTGGTTGCCATGGACTGGAGCAGGAATTTGATCAGCTCCTGCCGGCTCGCGAAAGCCCTGTCGCTCTGGCTATCGTAAAGCGCCGTATTGCCCGCGGCAAGATAGCCTTTGCCATTGGATCGCACGAAATTGAAATAGGCGTCACCCGTGCCGGCAGTGTAGGTGAAGGACGGAAGACTGCCGACCGGTTTCAACGTGGCAAAGTTCCTCCACCCCACCAGCTGGTTCACCAGGTCCTGACTTCGGGCCGGGCTGAAGCCTGCCCCGCCAGGGCCGTTGCCCAGCACCTGCGTCAGATCCGCATAGGGGACACCGGCTTTGGAGCAGATTTGTTCCTGGGTAGAGCCATTAGGTCCCCCCGGGTATCCCGCGACATTGGCATCCAGGAGCCCACCCTCATCATAGATGGTAAATGCATAACGGCCCAGAATCGGGTTTGTTCCTTTCACCTCCATACCCGGAGCCCACGTTTTGGGATTGGAGCCGTCGCGCGCCACATAAATCCAGTCCGGCGAGGCAAATTGAGCCAGCGGGACCGCCGTGGTGCCGTCCTCCGGCGTCTGTTTCGGCAACAGATAGGCGCGGTTCCAGCGCTCCTTTGTCATGGACCGGCCGTTGAGCGACACGGTCTCCGTGGAAACCGAAGACGCACGATCCGGCCCATCCTTCCCAGCAAACTCATACATCTTCACCCCACTTGCACTACGCTTGACAAGGTTGGGCAGCGCGTTATCCGTCCCCACGCGTTGCGGTACCGCGTTGGTGCTCCCCAGCGGCATGTAGAGCATACTGTTATCCGTAAAAGTCGCCGCGGGCGCGGAGCCATCCACGATTTCCTGCCTGAGGTCGCCCACAGTAATGACAGCCATCCCCCTGCCAAAGAGGTCCACCTTGATCTGCTCCGCGCTGTTTTCCGCAATCTTCTTCTGACTGGCGGAGCGTATCAAAAATGCCATTACAATGCCACTGAGCAGTACAACAAAAAGCAGCACAACCACAATAGCCACACCGCGCTTTACCGCCCGGTTCTGCCTCCACGCAAAAGAGCCGGTACTGCTACGGGAGATCCTGCGAAGAAGAGGGCCTGGAAACGAATGGAAAGGAGTTTTCATGGTGAGTACCAGCTCCTGCGAAGCTGGCAGATGAAGTAAATTCGCAAAAACGAGAGCAGGACGTCTGCTTCTTCATACAATATCGACGCTTAAACGGCGATGCATGCTAACTTTCCTGCATGCGCATGCAGAGCGCCTGGACTCAATCGCGCGAAACGGCCGCCAACCGGGCCGAAGTGATCCACGAGTAGCATAAGTCCCTGCTCCATAGAGCCCCGCTACTTCAGCGCGGTTGACTTGGAGGAGATTGAGAAAGCAGCCTCAGCCTCAACATCTCCCGTTACATCAGCAACGCCGAGGCGGAGGATGAGACTGACCTGGGGAAGTCAACCGGAGCATGATGGAGATTGAGAAGGAGAAGGAGATTCAGGCGGCGCGCCGAAAGCACAATGGTTTTCTGAGAGAGCTGGGCCTGGAGCTTCTACCAGGGGGGTGCTGCTGAGAATACCGAGGCAGACCCGGGCTAATGCAGCGGTTCGACGTCATGCTTCCATCCCGTCTTCCAACTCCTTGACGATAAGGGTGATATCATCATGGAAACCCCAGCCGATGCCATCCGAGTTGGAGACGAGGTTGGTGAGCCGATCCGCGATCTTTGGATAGTGAGCGCGCGCCTCGCCCTTGAGCAGTCCGGCAAGCTCGGCCAATACAGATATGTTGGTATCGTAAAAGCGCTCATCAATGTCTCCGTACGTTGTGGTGTAAGCAACGCCGTTCTCCACGAACAACAGCATGAGTTCTGCAGTGCCGACGGGATTGCCTGTGGCTTTGTGGTACTCACGGATGGCCTTGCGTGCCTCACCCAGCTTCGCGTCGCCGAATCCCTTTTTGGGAAAGAAGCGCTCAATGATTCGCATCCGGTAAGCCTCTAGCACTTCCGCGCCTGTATCCTCCGCTCTACAGCGCGCCTGGATAAAGGCGCGGTTGGCTGCGCTAATGTCATACAAGTCCTTTGCCAGGGCAAGCAGCGCGGCTTTGTCCCAGGTGGCAAGATGTGTGCGGATCTCGCGCCAGCCAGTCGACTTTTTCATCAGCTTCGGTAAAGTGTTGTCAACCTCGTACTTACTTAATGTGTCAAGGGGATTTGCCCGGGAGGCAGCCTCAGAACTCCCGCCCCTGCGCAACCCAGTAATGCCAGTCGGCAATGGCTTCGGCCGTTGCCTCGTCGACATGAACGCCCTGTAACTGTGCGAGGGGAACTCCGATGGTGCGGTCGCCCCAGCGGATTTCCACTTCCATCTCGCGCGGGCGGTTGTTTTCGTCGTCCAGCATTCCAGTTACCGTAGCCTTCTCCCCCACCTTCAGCGGGGACCGTTTACGCGCGGCAATGCACACAGCCTCAAACGGAAACGCCAGTTTGTCCTCCAGGTAGCAGCACCAGGACGACCATGCTTCGGACTCGTTGTAGCAATCTACAATTATCTCCATGGCGATCCGTTCTTCGCGTTCTTCCTCGGGTTCGGGACGACTCTTTGCCATAGCAGGGAGTGTACCCCACTCACGCATCGCTTCGCCAGCTTTTCCCTCGCCGTCGATTCATCCGGCGCGGCGCGCCTGGCATTCTCGCCCTTGTGGAAAGCGGCTCGGCATGGACGAGCAAGCCTGCCGGAGGGGCCTCCGCGAAAATGCCGTCCCGTCCAGCAGAGTTTTTCTGATCGACTGGAACGTCAAAAAAGGTTACAACACAAGTACGCCTCGGTTATGACTACACACCATCACCTCGTGTTCCTGATGGAACACTACGCACCACGGGCTTTGGCGACCGTAACGGTGGCAGAGGGGGGCTACGAGCTGGCGTTTGAAGATGCGCTTATGGTGCAGATCTTCGCTCTGCAGGATAGCACGAATAGTGAGGGTGCTATTGTGATACTTACCGCGGTGCTGGGGCCCGTTCCAGAGGATTCCGTGGGTGAGGCACTTGTCGCTGAGCTCATGGCCGCTCAGTACTTTCCCGCCGAGCCTCAGTTTCTCTATGCGCTGGAGCCTGAAACGGGGTACGCCGTCACATCGTCGCTCAGATCCCTGGAAGCGCTTGAACAGGAAGTCTTTGAGGAATGGGTCAGCGACTTTATCCGTCACGCTTCGACATTGCGCGGTCAGTTGCAGGAAGCCGTGGTGGCTGCGGGCGCCAGTCGGGATTCGGACGGCGCGGATGACGGCCCGGTTGAGGGAGGTATTCGCATCTGACCTGAGTTTGACTCTTCGGAAGGAGACGCGTTCATGTATGACGATCCGACATTCTTTCACATGCTGACCAGGGAGCTTGGCGGTGACCCGGACAGTACCGTTGTGGACGACGGCAGCTCCACGACCTATGACGTGCTGCTTACCGGATTGCACGAGGATATTCCGATTACGCTGCGCCGCCAGGGAGACGTGAGCGGGCAGATTATCTGCTACGCGCGGCTGGGAGAGGCGTTGAAGCCTCGGACGCTTCGGAGGCTGCTGTCGGCAAATGTCCGGATGATTCCGCGCCGCATGTGGTTTGCCTATGAGCATGCCACGTGTCAGGTGGTGGTTAGCTACACACACTATCGAGGAGGGCTTTCCGTGGATGAGTCCTCACGGCGTGTGCGGGGATTCGCCTCCGCCCTGGGGCCGTGGCGGGACGCTGTCGCCGTCTCGGAGGGGGACGGGCAGCCTCCTCCCGAACCGCGCGGCCCGGAGACAAATGAGCCTTCGGGAGACGGCCAGCTCCCTTCGTTTTTTATACGTGTGTAAAAGTGTTCAGACGTTCCGTGCCGATACCGGCGTCAGCAGTTCGCCACTCTGTTCCTGACATTATCTACAACCGGAGCCGTGCTCATGCCAATTCCCCTTCAGTCCTTTCGAGATATCGTCGACGCCAAAAAGCTGGTGGAGTCTGGCATTGTCGAGCGTGAGGATCCGAACTCGAATACGTTGAAGCTGGGAAATAAGGGGCCGCGCATCTCCGAGAAGGAAAGTGCGGCGAACCAGGCGCTGAAGCGGGAATTTCTCGAGGCGCTCTCGACAGAATTTGATCCCCTGCATGTGCTGGAGATCGCCTCCCTGATTAAGCCGGACAGCAGCGCTCCGCTCGACCTCAACCATGTGCGTAAGGCGCTGGAAGACAAGCCGACTCACGCTCTGATTCCCCGCCAGAATGTCGGCGGCTACCTCGCACAATTGTGCCCGCCGAAGCGTGAGGATAACACTTTTCTGGACGAGGTGATCACGAGGCATGGAAATCCCGAAAAGCTTGATTACGACGAGTTGCTGAAGGATATCGATAAGGCGCTGAAGTCAATTCGCACTCCGCTTTCGTCCTATATCATCAAGTCCGTCGTGGAGCACGCGGTGCAGCGCCACATCGCCAACCTGGGAAAGGCGACGGTTGAGGAGGACGACGGTGGCGGACGTGTGAAACTGCTGCTGCCTGGTCTGAGTCGTCCGCCACGCCCCGTATCTTCCACGGTGCAGCCCAGCACACTCACACACTCCTCGGAGCTTGTTGCTGGTCTGGATAACACGTGCTGGATCGGGAGCAGATGTCCTGAGAAGTATTTCAATGCCATCGTTGTGGAATCGGGCATCGACACGTTTCGCGAGTGGCATATCAACTATGCGATTCTGTCTCAAGAGGCGGAGAAAATCCGGAACCTTCCGCCTCCTCTCGAGACGGATAAGAATCGCCTCCAGATTCTGGAGCAGCGGGCGCACGCGGTCTCCGTGCTGGAGCAGCGCGCTCTGGGATATCTTTACAAGTTTGCCAGCGTCAGCAATCCAGAGGTTCTCGGCCTCCAGTATACACCTGTCCGCGAAGAGTCAGGGATCTATCATCGCAGCGGCGGATCCAACCTGGGCATCAAGTTTGGGGAGAGGTACCCGGGTGGAAGCCGGGAGATTCACTACACTGCGGTATCCAGTCCTCACGCCCTGGACGCACTCAAACGGCAGGTTGGGCTTGAGCATGGCCTGGAGAGCGTAGTCAAGGTGGACTCCACCACCGCCCCGGACGCGTTTGCGCGTATTCTCAAGGCGCCGTCGACTCATGACGGAAGCGGCTTTCTCCTGGTGGATATCAACAGCTTGCTGGAGCCGCTGGAGGCCAATATCGGCAACTTGACGGAGGCGGAGGTCGAGCAGGAACTGCACAGGATCAACATGGAGGTGCTGAAATCCCTCGAAAAACAGGTTGCCGCCTACGTGGATGAGCAGCCGGAGAACAGCTTTCTTGATCCGCTCGACAGGCAGCAGAAGATCCGGCAGATGATGAGCGTCGTCTCGGAGCGCTTTGCCTGCGCCGGAAACATCAGCGTTGGAGACCAGCCGCTTCTTGTCCTGTTGCATCCCCCCGGCGCAAAGTCCAGTCACGTTCCGACCGTCCATCATTTTGTCGGCTACGCCGGATTCACTCCCGGCCCCTCGCAGACATTGCAGAGCTGGACCGCGTTTGCCAAGCCGCTCGATATCTACAAGGCTCTCTTCCGCCGCGATCCCCCGAAAGTGGAGCTCCCCGTCTCGGGTAAGGAACTGACCAAATTTACGTCAGTTGACGAGGTGTACACTCACAAAAACGTCGGCGCATTCCGCAAGCAGGTGATGCAGGCCCAGCCCAAGACCGACCCGCGGGGCCAGTCTCCCACCATCTGGGTACTGGGGCGGGTGACGGAGTCCATGCTGCTGGGCCTGACAAAAGTCATTCCGAAAGAAGTCGGGAATAAGCCTCCGCTGGGGGAGACGGTGCAGTATCTCTACAACCGCATTCTCAGCCACATCGCAAACGCCACCGCCGCGGCGCAGCGGCAGGACATGGGGGCGTTCATGAACCACACCGGACTGGTACAGGAGGAGATTGCGACGCTTCTGGCCCTTGTCCAGCCTTACGATCCGCGTCAACTTTCCCTGGGCTTTCCGGAGCTGCCGGAAGTTGAGCCCATGCACAGCTTCAAGCAAGGCGGGATGGGAGCTTTCAGTTCCATACTCCGCGGTGTGGAAGCGATCGTCGGAAGGCGGGACCTCAATGTCATGGTTCTGGAGGGCGTCTACTACGAGGAGTCGCTCCATGTCCTGGAGCATTCTTCCAACTACCGTACGGGCTCCATGAAGAGCGATAATGTGGACGGCTCCATTGAGGCCATGCGGGGCAAGCTGGGTACGGACAGCGACGGCAGACCGCGGACCCTGGATCTCTTTGTCGCGGAATTTCATCACAATATTTCCACGGAGAAGACAGCATACCAGGCCGAGAAAGTGCTGGAGCAGGTCCTGACTATCCTTGCCGCAGATCCTCCCATCGCCGGCAAACCGCTGACCGTGGCGATCGACACCACGATATCGCGGGGCGATGATCCCGGCATCGCTGCTTTGATCAAAGGCCTGGAGAAACAGATTGAAGACGGTGACGTCAACCTCGTGCTTTTCCGCAGCGGGCAGAAGTTTGACATGGCCGGCAACGATCACCTGACCGGCGGCTTTATGACCGTGTAC
Source organism: Verrucomicrobia bacterium LW23 (assembly GCA_003054695.1). Lineage (GTDB taxonomy): Bacteria > Verrucomicrobiota > Verrucomicrobiia > Methylacidiphilales > UBA1321 > LW23. The sequence goes on along the minus strand of QAZA01000025.1, from coordinate 284,236 downwards.
AACAAGGGCAAAGGAGACCTGCGCGCGCTGCTGCGCACCTTCAATGTGAACTCGTCGGAAACGGAAGCGCCAACCGCCACGAACCTGCAAGGCATGATCCACTTTCAGCGCCATGCCGGCGCGGCGCTCGACCTGTACCGCACGGCCATCATGCATGCCAATTTCGAAATGCTCAACTCCGGGGACAGCCTGCCCTACGGCCTGCCCAAAGAGCTTGTCAGCAACGTATCCACAGGCGACGAGCCGCTGCTGCTGGCCCCCAACACAGATCCCAACGCCGTGTTCATTGACATACGCTCCCCACTGGGAGCCCGTCTGCCGGGGGCGGGCCCGGACAAGAACCCGATGTATGTTCCGCTCAGCACGCACATCCGCGCCCTGGCAAAGGACCACGGCCTGTTAGAAAGCGACCGCCCCAGCTTTGGATTCCCTCACCTCAACTTTACCCTTGTAGGACAGCAGAAGCTGCGCGTCACTCTCGGCCTCGAGTCCGAAAAGCAACTCAAAATATTCCGCGACATTATTGTCACCACAAGCAGCGTGGGGAAACAGGCGCTGGTCGGCAGCGGAAACCACGGGCATGTGCTGGACTTCTTCACGAGTGAAGGAGCCGATAAAGCCCTCAAGATGGCGTGTGACCATTACATCGCAACCGGAAAGGACATCATCGAGGTTCACAACGGACACTTCAGGCTGCCTGCTTTTGATTTTCCCAGGGACAATAATCAATTCGGGCACATCCTCGAGTACGCCGCGGCATGGGCGAGAGCGGGCAGGATGGATACGGCGCTCACGATTCTTGGCGAGTTCGAGAAACTCGCTCCTCAACTGGAGGCGCCTCAGCTGAAGATGATACGCGAAGCACATCTCCACATTGTCCGGGCCGCGATCGACGCAGGAGACCACGCGAGCGCCGCCGAGAGACTGAAGATCCTCAGTACACAGGGTGTCCCCGGTGTCTTCGCCAAGGAGGAGGTACAGACTGAGGTGCTCCAGCAGAAACTGGAATTCGTCAACAAGTTTGCCCGGTCGAAAGGTGTTGCGACGGAGCCCGCCCTGCGGTTCTTCACCGAGCTTGTCGAGGGGTTCGGCGACACGATACCGATTGAAATGCGGGACAAAGTATTTAGAGCGGGAACCAGCCTTATCCAAAACATCGGAGAGAATCCCGAACAAGCGTTGCCGATCCTGAGCTACCTGGAAAAGCAGTTTGGCGGTGAGCCGAAAATGATGACCCAGCTAGTCGACGCAAAGGCCCGTCTGGCATCGGCTGACAAGCTGCCGGCGAAAGCACGCATGCAACTGATCGGCGAGCTCCAGGAAGCTGTCAAGCGCCAGATTTCTGCCGCCCTTAAACCGCTGGACGAACTTGCTCCGTTCCCGCCCGGCGAGGCCGGCACCATTGCGACTCTGTGCGGAGGCATCACCAAAGCCGTTGGAAAGCTGGGATTGAGCGAGTCCTTGGATCTTCATCAATGGGTCAGAGACTTGCCTCCCCGCCTTCTGGAAGCGAAACCATCTATCCTCGCCGGCAGTCTGGGGACGTTACTCCGGCACGTGGCCGCCGAGAACAACACGGACATCGGGCGACCAGCTCTGGAGGAGCTTCAAAAGCGGGCCGCGTCCATCGGAGAGAAACCGCTGAAGGACGCCCTGTACAGGGAATGCTGCGAACTGGCCGCCTTCATCACCACACTACCGGTAACGAATGAAAATGTGGAACTACTCAGCGCCGTGCTCGACGTCGTCGAGAAAACGGGCGCCGAAGTCGCGCAAAACGGATTCCCGACCGTCGCCGGTGACTCCATAGTATGGCTTCTTTCCGCGCAATTTCCTCTCAACGACCTCGCCGCATCCCTGATGCTTCGCGCAGCCAAAGCCAATAATGGCAGAATCCTGGAGCAAACGCGTCCATCTGAGGCCCAGCACTGCCTCGGCACCGCCCTTCGCACGATGCTCGTTTCCCAGTCAAGAGACGGTCAGCCGGATATAGCAACCATCCACAAACTCCTCCCCCAGATCGATCACTGGATCGGAACCCTTGGCCCAGAGGCTGGGCTTAGCCTCGTGCAATCGATCGAGAAGGAAATGGATCCCGGCTTCAAAGAGAAAAATCCGCTCGTCGTTGCCAGCCTTTACCAGGCCCTGGCCACAAGCGCGGCAAAGTCCGGCGATGTACCCCAGGCTGTCCGCATGATGGAGACAGCCCTCAGCCTGCTCCCCAAGAATCCCGACTTCTCCGAGGTCAACATCCCGTCGCAAATGGGCGAAGTCCTTCACGAGCTGTCGAAACTGAACGCCCCTGACGAAATTGAGCGGCTGCAACAGCAAGTTCCGAAAGAGGCCTTGCCGGGAGTCCTCATGAGAAAGGCATTGCTGAGCCTCGTAACCGACAGCGAGGCCGCAATGGCGCTCGCACGCAAGTCCGCCGCGCTGTACGAGAACGGCACAATGGCCCCCTTCGTAACCGCTGACCTCCGAAGCCTCCTTCAGGAGTTCAAATACATGGCTGAGCAGGCCAAAGGCGCCTCCCTACTGGATGAACTAAGGGCAAAGCTTGTCGATCCGATGTCGTTGGACGATGTCTATGCCTGACGAAGTCCAGGCATAGGAGAATTGTTGGCAACATGGCGGTGTGGAGTTACTTGCTCCATCGGGTGCTGCTGAAGCCCTTGTCGGGATATGTGGTGCTGTTGAAGTCGGGCGTGATGTTGTTCCACAGCGTGCCTTTGGGGGCGGCGATGCCGACATCTACCGTTTTGCCGTCGGGATCGGAGACGACGGAGTTCTCCATCTGCGCTTTGGCCGCGGCGCCCAGCTTGCCGCCGGCAAACAGGCAGTTCCTGAAGACGAGTTTGGCGTCGGGGGAGGCTTTCTCGGCGTCGGCCGTAATTTGGGTGCTGTTGCCCAGGAAGGTGCAGTTTTCCGCTTCCAGGCTGCCCAGCAGCCACAGGCCGGTTTCCGGGCCGCTGCCGCCGCGTTTGTGGGCGTAGGCGGAGAGCACGTTCTTCATTTTGGCGGGGATGTTGCGGCCCCACAGGCGGAAGTTTTCCTTGTTGTCGATAGAGACGCAGTCGATAAACTCGGGGCCGTCGGATTTGTCGTCCCAGCCGCCGTCCGTGTTGTGCATGGCCACGCAGCGCACGTACCGCAGGTGGGTGACTTTGGCTTCGGCGCAAAAGCCGTCGGCGTTCCAGTACGCTTTGCCCTCGGCGGGCTCGTGGTACGAGTTTAGCGCCACGCAGTCGTAGAACTCAATGTGGTGCTCGAAAGGGGAATCCTTGAGCGACTTGTTGGCGACCTGAAAGCCCATATGGAAGGGCTCGGTAAACCACTCCTTGCCGCCCGCGTCGGCGTGGCAGCGCTCAATCTTCCAGTTATAGTTGCCACCCTGCAGCCGAATGCCGCGCTTGGTGAATTTAACGAAGCGGCAGTCCGACACGTGCACGTTGTTGCTCGCGGCCGCCGGGTTCTGGATGGTTCCGCCGCCCTCGCTACGGATGCCTTCGCGCGCTTCCTGAATGTCCAGTTTGGAGATCCTGATGTTGGAGTTGCGGCCGCGCATGTAGACGCCGATGCGGTAGTTTTTGAGTCGGAAGCCTTCAATCTCGAAGTTGGAGACACCGAGCGGGGCGTCGAAGAAGCCAGCGCCGGTTTTGTCGGGTTTGTTCTTGTCAAAGTTGCTGGTCAGCAACGGCAGGCCGGTACCGCGGTCGACACCGACCAGGCGCAGGGGCTTGCCTTCGGCCCCGCCCTTTTCGGCTTTAATGCCGGGGGCGTCGTCGTAGGTACCGCTGCCCACAAACAGGGTATCGCCGGGTGTAAGGGCGTCCCATGCGGCCTGGAAGTCGGCGCGGGTGCCCGCTTTGGCGTTTTCCCAGCTGGTGCCGTCTTTGGATCCGGCTCCCGAGGGCAGGATGTAGAGGTCGGCAGCCTGGAGGGCCGTGGCGGCGGGAAGGAGAAGCCCGCAGAGAAGCAGGGATTTGAAGGGAATCCGATTAATGACGCTCTTGAGCATTGCTTTAAATTGCAATAAAAACAAAAATATGCAATAAATATCGATCGCCGACGAAGCCCTGACTGCAATTCACCTCGGAAAAGCATACTCTCATGCACAACAAAATCTCTACAACGGGAGTGCGGCCCTGGACGTTGTCCGTAGCGGCCGTGTGGCTGCTGGCCGCAGCAACGTCGCTCTCCCCCCTGCATGGCGCGGATATGACAACTCTCTACATGATCGGCGATTCCACCATGGCCAACAAAAGTCCGGATAACGGGAATCCGGAGCACGGCTGGGGACAGCTGTTGCCGGAATTCTTTAAGCCCGGCGCGGTCGCGGTGGACAATCGCGCCAAAGACGGGCGCAGCACCAAAAGTTTCCGTGGCGAAGGCCTGTGGGATCCCGTGCTCAAGGCGCTTCGCCCAGGGGAATGGGTGGTGATCCAGTTTGGCCATAACGACCAGAAGAAGGACAAGCCGCATTTTTATGCGGAGGCGGCGACGGCGTACCGGGGGCGCGGCGTGTGGCGCAGTTGTTTGCGAGGGATTTGGCGAGGCAGAAGCTTGGGCTGTCGCAGCATCTGGAGGAAAGCGGGCTGAAGGATTGATTTTCCGAGAGGAGAGGGCGCGAACTCAGATTTAATGCTTGCAATAACGTTTATTTTTCAATAAATTCAAAAACATGCAAATCATGAGGCCTGCGACACACGCTTTTGCTCGGATTGAGCAGATAACCGGTAAGGGCAGCACGGCGCCTGGGATGGCAAAGGCGGCGCCGTTGAACAAGGGTGTGTCCATGGCAAACCGCCCGGGCCGCACCTTCGAATTTGTCTACCAATTCATACTTGCAATGACGCCGATTCAGACAAAATGTAAATGCATGCAAGTTCGCCGAGCTGCATCGCGTGCTTTCACTCTCATCGAGCTTATGGCTGTCGTGGGCATCATGGCGGTTGTGGTGGGGCTTACCCTGCCGGCCCTTTCCGGCGTGTCCAGGTCCAACAATCTCGGCCATGCATCGCGGCTGGTGTCCAACCTGCTTACGGTTGCCCGTACCGAAGCGGTGACGCAGCGGACGAAAACGCGCTTTGTGGTGGTGAAGAACTGGCAGGATAAACCCGAGGCCAGCTACCGCCGGATGAGTGTGTGGAAGTACGACATCGAGCAGGAAGCCTGGGTACAGCTGACAAAGTGGGAAGCGGTGCCCCAGGGGGTAACGTTCGATCCCGCCTCCGGCAGCTACACGGGTGAGGTCGACGCCAACCATCTGCTGGCCAGCGCCGGGGTCAACTCGTTCTCCGTGGTGGTGGGCGGCAAGACGGTGGAGCTGCAATACGCGGAGTTTGCACCCACCGGCGCGGCCTCGATGCCGAACATGACGGGCCTGGACATCTGGATGGCGCTCACCATGGAGAACCTGGATAACACCGCCGGCGCCCCGGCCAACTACGCCAAGATTACGGCCAACACGCTAACCGGTCGCCTTAAAATCGCCCGCCCATGATCACGCAGGCACATGCAGGGACGCGCAGGGGCGCGTTCTCCCTGGTGGAGGTGGTGATTGCGCTTGGCGTAGTTTCCTTTGCGCTCATCGCCATCCTGGGCATGATTCTCGTGGGCATGACGTCGCTCAAGGATTCCGTGGCGGATACTTCGACAAGCCTGCTGGCGCTGAATGTGCGCGAGGCGCTGGTAGGCAAACCCTGCGTGGCCGGCCCGCTCGATCCCCTTTACTATGACGCCGGCGCGCGGCTGCAGGGCGGCACAGCTGACTCCGACAGCTTCTACCGTGTCGATGTAACCCTGGCCCCTCCGAACCCAGCTATTGCCGGCAGCGGGATGATGGTGGCCTCCGTCGTCATTACCTGGCCGGCGGGTGCCGCCGGCGAGGCGGGCGCGCAGCGGTTTCAGACAAGCTTTTACGTGACTCCCCTCACCGGCCCAGGCTGGCAGGCGCTGGATACGAATTCCATCCCCAAAATTGGCTTATGAACCTGATCCGGCATAGCCGCACCGAGCGGAGCTCTGCTCAGCCCTCGCAGACGCACGCGTTCTCCATGGTGGAGCTGCTTGTGGCTCTGGCTGTGTTTGCCGTCCTGATGGTGTTTCTGGCCCAGGTCATCACCAGCGCGCAAATGGCCTGGCTGATGGGCGACCAGAAGGTAGAAGTCTACCAGAGCGGCCGTGCGGCGCTGGAGCTCTTCTCGCGCGAGCTTTCCGGCGCGGTGGCCAGCGACAAGATCCAGTTTGTGCAAACTCCCAACCTGGCCGGCAAGGTACCGGACCTGGCCACCAACGCTCCCAGCCTGTTCTGGATGGCGCCGGGCAAATCGACCGAGGCGAGCAACCTGTGCGGAATCGGGTATTACCTCACGCGCAATCCGGCAAAAAGGAGTTACCAGCTCAATCGCTTTTACGTCAGCGGGGATAACCCGAACAACTATTACAAGGGGTTGAATGCCTACGCCGAGCAAACCACGGCAAACAAGCGAATCTGGAGCTTTGCCAATGAGGCGCTGTGGATCACGAAACTGCCGCCGCAGGCGTTCGATCCCGCCAGCTCCACGCGCGTTGTTGCCGTGGTGGCGGATGGCGTGGTGGCGATGTGGGTCCGCTGCCTTGATCCAGCGGGTAACCCGATCCCCTGGCTCTCGCAGGCGCCCGCGCCTTACGCGTCGGGCACCATCCAGTTTTCCTCCGGCGCGTGCTTTCAGATGACGACGGCCGACGCGCCTTTCAGCAGCGCGGCACCGGCCTACGCCAATGAGGCGAAGACCTTCCAGTACACCAGCGGCCCCAACAACCCGGCCACCACGCCGACTACCGCGGTGGCCAACAAGCTTCCGTCCAGCGTGGAAATCACGCTTATCGTCCTCGATTCCCATACGCTCCGGCGCAACGTGGTGATTCCCGAAATGCCGGCCCCGGTCAGCGCGCAGGAGGTTGCCGCGCAAATCCGGCAGTATCAGGCGGATCTGGTGCAGGCGGGTGTTTCCAACGCCAGAGCATTTACCGTGAGGGTTAAACTTGTAAACGGACTGTGATCCATGAATAGCAGCATCTTGAGAAGCAGGCAGCAGCGTCGGCAAGGCATGGCCCTGGTTATCACCATGGCCTTCCTGGCCATCATCACCATCCTGTGCATGGGGTTCATGATCAGCATGCGGACGGAGCGTCTGGCGGCTCGCTCGATGGCGGAGAACGAGCGGGCCAAGCAGGTCGCGCAGTCCGCCCTGGTTCACGCCATCTCGCTGCTGCGCGACAACATCCCCGATCCCACCGATCCCACGATGGAAACGCCGGTGAATGGCGGCGGCCACTGGTACTCCAACCCGGGGCGCCTTACTGTGGTGGATTCGACGGGCGTTCGCCGCATTGCCCTGCACACGGGCGAGGCGACGGCGGACGACTCTGTGGTGGCGGTCAATCTCAACGCGCGGTCGGTTGTCAGCGACAAGTATCCCATCACCGGCGCCAACGACCCGATGTGGGTCTCCTGGGTTCCTGTGCTGCAGGATAACACCGCGCCCGCCGGCGCGGGCAACAAGCTGGTGGGCCGCTATGCGTTCTGGATGGACGATGAGTCCACCAAGGTAAATGTGAATGTGGCCCGCGGCAAGCCGGCCTCCATCACCGGCACGCTGAAGTTGCCGCTGGACTGGGGGAGCTCCGGTCCCCGCGACCTGGCGCCGTATCTGGGGCCCAGCTACACGGTGGGAGCCACTACGTACGGGCTCAGCCACCCAGCGTCGATCAACGCCGATATGCTGGGCCTGGCCGTGCGCAGCCTGGAAACAGACATTCCCGCCAACGGCGACCTTCGCATGCCCGAGGATATCCGCAAGTACATGGATATCAACATGAACGGCCTGGCGGACGATAACCCGACGGCCCAGGCTGCCGCGTACGAGGCGGAGAAGTTTAACCTCACCATCTTCAGCAAAAGCCCGGAGTTCAACGTCTTCGGCAAATCGCGCATCTTTCTCACCAAATGGGCGGGTGACATCGAGACAGGCGCCGCCTACCAGCACAGCTACCACCCGGAGCAACCGATGACGTTCTACGCCTACACGATGGGTCTTGCCACGGGCGAGGCGATGAGCGTGGACACCCAGGTGCGGCAGATCCAGGAGCCGATTATCAGCACTCTGGCCCGGTACATGCAGCGCAACGACTGGCCGGGGATGGAAGGCTCCCGCTTCCGCTGGGCGTCGGCCGGTCCCGAGGAGTCCGAACAGATTGCGGTGAACATGAACTCGATGATCAGCCTCTCCCTGCGCGGCTCGCCCGGCGGCCAGGGCTCGGGCGCCACGGGCAGCAACGTGTGCGATGATATGGACCGGAAGTGGGGCGTCACCGCCGATTACCCAGGCTACACCGGCCCACGGGGTAATCACTGGAAGGGGCCGATCAGCAGCAAAGGCATCCTCGCGCTCAACCCCTTCCCGCAGATCAACGAGGTCGGCGTGCGTCTGACGCCGCTGCCGGGCACCTCCGCGTCCAACTGGCGGCTTCAGGTGGACGTGATGCAGGAGGTCTATCTGCCGCCCGGCTACTTTCGCAACACAGGCGCGGGTACAGGGATGTGGACCGCGCCGAGCGGAACCTCCGGCTATCAGTCGGCGTTTTACGCGCCTTATGTGCGGGCGGAGGTGATCGGACCCACGGGCGCTGTGCGAGTCAATACCGCCACTAATGTCAGCACCGCCGGCTCCCCCGCGGCGTGGAAGGGAAACCCGATGGGAAGCGCCGGGCCGACCGTGGACGGCTATGCGGTGCTCTCCATGGGCCGGGTGGTCTCCACCGGCACGCAGTTTACCAACACGGGTGGGTCGCCCAACAATTTTTCCCGAACGGGCAGCTACACCGTCAACGTACGGGTGCGGGTGGGCCTGGGGGCAAATGCCGGCAACTTCACCAACCAGCTTGCGCCCATGGGGGTGCCGGCCGCCCAGGCGCCCAGCGAGACGGTACCGGCGGGGTTGATCGCCTCCCCGGAGTCGGACGGCTACTTCGAGTTCTCCTTCGTCATTAACGGGGCGGAGATCCAGGACATGATCGACGACCCCACCCTGCGCCCGCGGCTGACGGTGGAGGTGGACGACCCGCGCACCTCCGGCAAAAAGGCGTGCTGGACGCCGAGGCCGGCCACGGAGGACACGCTTGGCTTCGTCAACACCACCACCACTGCGGATAACTCGAAGCTCAGCAAGTTTGCGATGTGGGATCTGTACAAGTCGGGCCGCCTTGGGCCGGGCTTTCTCTCGCTAATCCCCACCGGCATGCAGCGGGGTGTGGCGTGGGACACGATGCGCTTCCACAAAAACGCCGGGTCGGCATCGGACCTGCCCGACTGGCTGGTGATGGACCTGATCGCCCCCAACTACGGCACGCGCATCACCTCGCGAAACGCCACGCAGGGCAAGCTTAATATCAACTCGCGCATCTTCCCGGATTCCAGCCCGCACTTCTCCCCGCCGCAGCGCACCAAACCGCTGGAGGCCCTGTTTGCACACATGCCCAACGGAGACAACGCCGCCGCCGCCCTGTCGGCCTGGCAAACCTCCACGCAGGCTTTTGACCACGTGGGCCGGATTACCGAAGTGCCGGGCGTGGCCGATGATGCGCTCGGCGCCACCGACTTCGACAAAGAGGTGCTTATCCGCAACCTGGCGGGCGCGATGACGACGCAATCCAACGTCTTCGGCGTATGGGGCGTGGCGCAAACCGTCCGCAAAAAGTCGACTTCCACCCAGTACGGCGAATTCGAAAGGGGCGATACGGTAACCGGAGAAAAGCGGTTCTACGCCGTGGTAGAGCGGTACGTGTGGAAGGGCAAGGACGGCATTGGCGGCAACGGCGAAGTCGGCGCTGCGGGCACCTACTCCCTGCTGGCCACGGGCGTCAACACAACGCCGGGCCCTGCCTTCCCGCCCCTGGATGGCTACACGTCCAGCGGCGGCATCTACAGCGGCCGCGTACAAACCAGCAAGGCCAGCTTTATCTGGCCGCAGATTGACGGCCCCCAGGCGCCGGCCCTGCTTCCCGCCCATGGAACGGTGACCTACCTCAACACGCCCGCCGAGCAGGCAAACAACCCGCTGGCTGCGCTAATGAAATACCGGATCGTGTACTTTGTCTATCTGGACTAGTACCCTGTAACATCCAAAGTTTCGTATTTGGTGCGTTCAAAAAGGCACGCCGCCAAGGCGCGACGAAAGAGAATATCAAGTCAATATTCGACTGAGGAGCAACGCGGGCGCCGAGCCTTTTTTCGACGCATCAGATACGAAAATCGGGGTGTTATAGGGTACTAGAGGCTGTCGGCATTCCAACTCCAATCGCGCACAAGAATCCCTCCATCCCCTCCGTGCAATCCGTGTTATCCGTGGTTCAATTTCTGTTGTAAGGGGATTCATTAACCACGGAAAACACGGACTACACGGAGGTGAAAAGGGGGAATCTTCTCCACAATGTCGAATGCCGATACTATCCAGGACCCCTTGATCTAACCCTTACCTCCCCCACCCGAATGCGTTGCCTTAACCTGTTCTCTGCGATTACCGTCGCCGCCCTCTTCCTGGGCGCCACGCTCCACCCTGCAGCAGCAGAGGCGGAATCAGCGGTCGTCCCCCTGCGCCCCACGGAAATCCTCCGCAGCATGCCAAAGGAGGGAGAGGGCTGGCGCATGACGACCTCCACCGCTCAGGATGTGCCCGACGCATGGCCCCGAAGCAAAGCGCAGCGCGACTTTGTGCTGGAGGCCCAGCCCAGGACAAACCCCGCCGTGGTCATCGCCAAAATGCGCGTCACTGTTCTGGATACCGGCTGCCATCCCGGCACGCTGGCCCGCTTTGCCAACCCTGCGGAGGCGGATGGCGGGCGCGAGTCCATCCGCATCGCTTCCATGCCCGCCTTCCGGCGAAAGATATCGGCGCAGCAGGAGAAGGTGGAAGCGCTTTACGAAAATCGCTTTCTCATCACCGCCACGGTGGAGATCCTGAAGCCGGACGCCGGGACGGCCGCGCCCGGCCTGGGCGTTGCGGCGGAGTGGATCGAGAAGATGGATCTGGCGATCCTGACGTCGCTTTCCTCCCGCAAGGTCTATGTCGATGTAACGAAAGACCGCGCGATGACGGTTGAGTTTGTGGACGAGATAAACCCCAAACGCTCCTCCCGCTCCACCTGGACGTTTGCGGTGGAGATTCCCCAAAGTTGAGAGCGGCCCGCCAGCAGAGGAAATGCGGCGTGTTGCCTGAATATTATTGCCTTTTTTTGCTTAATCCTTAAAATTTTGAACATAAAACTCATTAAAAATTGCACAAAAACCGGTCTTTTGAACAACCGTCCTCCTCGGGCAGCCAGCGCCCTTGCTGGCAACTATGGTATGGCGATGAAGAAAACTCCCCCACGTGTGGCCCTGATTGGCGTGTCCGGCTACGGCAACGTCTACCTCCGCTGGCTGGAGGGCGCCGCCCAGAGAGGCGAACTCGCATTTGCCGCCGCCACCGTGGTTAACCCGGAGCAGGAGCGCGAAACCTGCTCTCGGCTGGAGGCAGCGGGCGTGCGCATCCATACCTGCTGGCAGTCCATGCTTGATCAGCACCGCGGGCTGGACCTGTGTATGATCCCCGCCCCCATCCACCTGCATGCGGCCATGGCCGTCGCCGCGCTGGAATCCGGCGCCAACGTGTTGGTGGAGAAGCCCCTCGCTGCGTCCGTCGCCCAGGCGCGCCTGATTCAGGAGGCCGAGCGCCGCACGGGCCGCTGGGTGGCGGTCGGCTTTCAGGACGTCTACGCGGCGTCCACGCGCACTATCTCCCGCAAGTTGCTGGAGGGCCGCATCGGCGCGATACGGAAGATCCGGTGGCTGGGGCTGTGGCCGCGCCCGCCGGAGTACTACCAACGCAATAACTGGGCGGGCCGGCTGGCCATCGGCGGCGTGCCCGTGCGGGATTCGCCGCTCAACAACGCCATGGCGCACTTTCTTAACCTTGCCCTGCTGTGGGCCGGCGCAGCGCCGGAGCGCTACGGCTGGCCCAACCGGGTGACGGGCGAGCTGCTGCGGCACCGGGATATCGAGAGCTTCGACACCGCCTGTGTGCAGATACGCACCGACACCGACGTGGATATCCGCGCCGCTGTCAGCCACTTCTGCGCCCGCGAGCACGCGATTCACCTCACCATTCACGGCACCGAGGGCGAGCTGAACTGGCACCACGGCCAGCATGCGGACCTGACCTTCCCCGGCGGGCACGAGTGCTATCCGCTGGAGCCCTCGCACGAGGCCGCCGTCGGCCGGATGTTCCGCGCCGTGCTGCGCAAATGCGCGGACCCCGCCGCGCCCGTTTGCACCACCACCCACGCCATGCCCCATGTGGCGGCGATCGAGGCCATCCATCAGGAGCTGGAGATTCAAACGGTGAGCGAGTACGCCGATCCCGCGGCGGCAAACGTGGAGGCTTTACTCAAGCGGTGCCTGCGGGAGAATCGACGGCCCTCTCAGCTGGGCTACGGACCCGCGAGTGCCGAGCCCCCCGGTTACCAGGAAGAAAAGGGCAGCAAGGGCAGCCACACCCTTTTTTCCAACTCATGAACTCTTTGAAAAATTTGCCTTTTTTTGCAATTCCGGTTAGTTTGTAATGGATATGCCGAGACCTCAGCGCGTTACCCTGGAAATGATTAGCCGGGAACTGAATATTTCCACCAGTTCCGTCTCCCGGGCGTTGCGTAACGATCCGCTGATTCACCCCGAAACCCGCGCTCGCGCCAACTCCATCGCCACCCGGCTGGGCTATCAGGGCCGCTCCCGCCGAGGGCCGCAGCATACAACGGGACCGAGGTCCATCGCCGCCATTTTTGCCGCGCACTCCCTGATGGATGTGCAGAGCGGCCCCGTCACCATGTCGTACCTGCAGGGGATGACCTCCGAGGCCAACCCGGCGGGCATCCTCCTTAACATCAGCACCGTCTCGGGCGATCCGGCGATGAACGGCAACGGCAATGGAAAGGCCGGCAAGCACGCCCACCTCGATCTCGCCCCGTACGGGGGCTCCGACCTGCTGATTATCTGCGGCCGGCACGACCCCGCCCGGGTGGCCACCCTGGCCAAAAGTTTCCCCCTCGTCAGCTTTGTGCGCGCGTATGAGAACGTGTCGCACGACGTGGTCTCCACCGACGACATGCGCGGAGTCAGCCTCATGGTGAAGAAACTGGCCGGCCTGGGCCATCGCAAAATGGCGTGGGTCAGCTTTGAGGAGCAGAGCTCCTACTGCCACACGCGCCGCGCCGGCTTTACGGAAGGGTGCCTGAACGCAGGCATCTCCCTGGGCGAGCAGATTTTTGTGGAGGGCGTTTTTACCGGCACCCACCTTACGCAGCCCGAGAAGATTATGGACGCCGTGCGCCAGGGCGTCACCGCCATCGTCACCGCCTCGGACCACGCGGCGTTTGAGATCTCCGAACTGCTGCAGCGCGAGGGCATCTCCATCCCCGGCCAGGTCAGCCTCACCGGTTTTGACGCTATCGGCGAGCCCGGCCGCCGCAGCCTCGCCTTCACCACGTTCGACCCCCGCTTTGTCGAGATGGGCCGCGCCGCCATTCAACTGGCCCAGTGGCGGCTGAAGAACCCCACTGTGCCGCCCCTGCAGGTTACGGTAGGCGGCTGCATGATCGAAGGTGAAACTACCGGACCGGTGCCCGCGGCCTCGGCTGCCAAAGCACCCGCCAGGTTCAAACGACGGGATGTAAGCGCAGGTACATAAAGACAAGGTACATGAGGGCAGGTACATGATTGCCCTTATCGCTTGACAGGCGGCGGCGAGAGGCGTTTGATGAGCGGCAATCCTTGATCAAAGCTGTGATTAAGCGCTCAAGCTCGAGCAGCGCGTTCCCCTCCCCCATCCTCGCCTTTCCCTATGCACTCCCGTCTCTTCCCCGCCCATGCATGCCGCAGTGCGATCTTCCTGCTGGCTTCGCTTGCCATGGCCATGGCTGCCGCGCCCGCCATCTCCCACGCCCAGCTTCCCGGCGAGGGGCGTGAGACGGAGAATGTCGGCAAGCCGAACGACTACACGAAGCTGCTCGCCAGCTCCTTCCCCGCCGGCACGCGCGTGGAGAACGTGCGCGTAAAGATGCGCGACGGTGTGGAGCTGGCAACCGACGTGTTTATCCCGCCGGGCGACGGCCCGTTTCCCGTACTTTTCTCCCGCGGCTACTACGGTCGGCTGAACGCCACCAAGGGCGCTCAGGGCACGAAGGAGGGCGGCATGATCTTTATTGTGCAGGATTGCCGCGCCGTGTACGACTCCGCCGGACAGCGCGGTCGGCCCGATCTGGTGGAGCCGGACTTTGAGATGAACGACTGCCGCGACGCGCTGGACTGGATTGCTAAGCAGCCCTGGTGCAATGGCAAAATCGGCATGGTCGGCGCCAGCGGCAACGGCATCAACCCTAGTGTGGCCGCCCTGGTAAAGCACCCCAACCTGGTGATGGCGTCGCCCAGCATTTCGTCGCCGTACCCTTATTACTACTGGGGCTTCAGCAACGGCGTTCGGCGCGGCCTTTACTCCTGGCTGGGGCACACCTCGTACAACGTCAAGGGCGGACCGCTGCCCACGCTGCCGAAGTACGACGAGGCCAAATGGCGCGAGATTCTGGCCGGGGCGGCGGAGGACAACCCGACCGTGCTTACCTGCACAGGCGGCTGGTACGATATCGCCACCGAAGCCGTGCTGGACACTTTTGCGGCGCTGGCCGCCAAAGGCAAAGTCTTCGCCCGTATCAGCCCCAACGCGCATGCCGGCAATCCAGCGTACCCGTGGCCCTCGGGCGGGCGCGTGGCGGGCGCCGCGGCGGTGCCTCGCCTGTGGGATTACCTGCAGGGCAAAGGGAAGATTCCGGAGAAGTCGCAGCTGATTTACTACGTGATGGGCAGCTTCCGCGATCCCTCCGGGCCCGGTAATTTCTTTAAAACCACCGATGTATGGCCCGTGCCTAGCACGCCCACGGAGTGGTATCTGCAACCCGGCGGTGGCCTGGCAAAGTCAAAGCCAGCGGCTGCGGCCGGCGGCGAAGGCACCGCCCAAAGCTACGAGTACGACCCGAAGAATCCGGCGCCCAGCCTGGGCGGCAACTACACGTACCTCGCCGTCGCCGGCCCGGCCGATCAGCGCCCGCTGCTGGAGCGCAAGGATGTGATCCACTTCGCCTCCGCCCCTCTGGAGGAGCCACTGCAGATTACAGGCAAGGTGCTCGCCACGCTCTACGTCTCCGCCGACGTTCCCGACACCACCTTTATCGTCAAGTTCACCGACATCCACCCCGACGGCTACCAGATGATCCTGCGCGAAAGCGCCGCCATGGGCCGCAACGCCGTGGAACTGAAAGGCGCCGCGCCCATGGAAAAGGGCCGCGTGTACAAGCTGGAGATGGATTTGTGGAGCACCGCGATCGTCCTGGCCAAAGGCCACCGCCTCGGCGTCATCATCACCGGCAGCAGCAAGGAGGCCTATCAGGTGCACCCCAATTCATTCGAGCCCGTGCAGAATCTGGACAACGCTCCCGTCGCCAAACACAGCATCCACTTCTCGGCGGAGCACCCGTCGGCCATCACGCTTCCCGTTGTGCCGGTGGATGCGCCGCCCGAGAACAAGGGCGCGCCCGCCAAATAGGCGCGCATGTTTTCCCCTGGATCGCTTCCGCTTCCGCCAGTTACAGCACCCGCGTTTCCGTCTCGCTGCGGCCGCCGCCCTGCTCAATGGGGCGGCTGGGCTGCGCGGGGCGGCGGATCAGCGGGCGATGGCTTGGCACCTCCGCAGGGGCCGCGGCGCCGGGGCCCAGCGGCACGGGGCCGGTAGCGCGGCGGGGCGTGGATGCGCCGGTGGCTACCGTTGCTGGCGCAGGCACCACGGGCGGCTTGATGTACTCGGCCGTTACCGTAAGGGCGATGCCGCCCCGCGCGGCAAAGGCGCCGCGGATGTTGGCCTTGCGCGGCTGGATGACACGCACAAAATCGTCGAGAATGCGATTAGTAACCGACTCGTTAAACGCGCGCTCGTTGCGGAAGGACGCCAGGTAAAACTTGAGCGATTTGCTCTCCACGCACAACACGTCCGGCACGTACTCCAGTGTAATGCGCGCAAAGTCGGGCTGGCCCGTTACGGGGCAAACGGAGGTAAACTCCTCGGTGGCAAAGCTGATGGTATAGTCGCGCGCTGGCGAGGGATTGGGGAAGGTCTCCAGCACCGCCTCGTCGGGCGAGGCCGGCAGGCGGGTTTCGCTGCGGCCCAGCAGGGAGAGGGCGGGTTTGACTTCTTCGGCATACATCTCGGCCGCGTCGCCTTCGGTTTCGTACTCGGGCGCTTCGGTTTCGGCTGCGTGTCCTATCGCCGTTTCGTCCTGCGGGGCGGACGCGCCGGCTGTGTACGGCTGGGAGCGCTGGCCGGAGGCGCCTTTCATACCCGCTTCGGAAGATTCATTCATACGCAAGGCGGCATCTTGCGTGTTCTCGGACTCCGTTTCAAGCGCGGGTTTGGAGATTCCCCGGGGGAAAAGCGGCGCGGCGCCGCCACGCGCCTGGCGGAGCTCCGAGCGAGGCCGCGCGGCCGGCGTGCCATGCGAGGAGACGGAGGACGGGTGCTGGCGCTGGTGCACCGAGCGCGGGCGGGCCGGCTGCGGCCGGTTGTAGGGTCGCGGCGAAAGCGGCCCCTGCTCCGTGGCGGAACCCTCCAGCATGGCCTCGAAGTCCATGGCGGCGGAGGCGGGCTCCGGCGCCTGGCGTGGCGTCTGGACAGGAGCCGGAGACGGCGCAGCCGCTGGCGCCTGCGCCTGGGCGGAAACCGCGGCGGGGCGGGAGGCCGGCTGAACGGGCCGGGCAGGCTGTTGCGCGGCATTCGCAGAAGGCGCGGCGGGATGTGATGCCGCGGCGGTCGGAGCCTGGGCCGACGCAGGAGCATCGCCCGGCCTTTGATTTGCGGGCACCAGCGGGATAGACGGCTTGGGCGGCGGCACGGGTTCCGGCGGAAGTTGTCCATGGCGGCGAAGCGGCACGGCTGCCTTCAGCTTCTGGAAGAGCGGAGGAGTTGTGGGCGCGGCCGTTTCCACCGCTCGCACAGCCTGCTGGGGCGGAGCCTGAGGCTGCGGGCGCGAGTCTGCCGAAACGTGCCGCGCGGCGGCAGGCACGGCGGCCGGCGACGGCGCTGGCGCGGAAACCGGGGCAGCAGCCGGAATCGTAACAGGAGGCACCGGCCGAACAGGTTGCGGCGGAGGCACTTGCGGAACTACTGGAGCAGCGGCTCTCGAGGCTGCGGCAGCACGAAAAAGCGGGGGTGCCTGAGACGCGACCGCTGCGGGCGCATACGCCCGCGGCTGAGGCTGCGGTTGCGCCTGAGGACGCGGCTGGAGCTGGGGCGTGGCCGGAGGCAGCGGCCCGGCATACGCGTGGGGCGGCTGCTCCTGCCGCTGCCGGGCAAACATGGGCGGCACTTGCCGGTGCGGTTGCTGCTGCTGCTGAGCGCGCGGAGCCGCCGGCGCAACAGGCGCCGCAAAAAGCCCGTGCCCAGCGGCCGGGGGCGGACGTTGCGATCCACCTCCCGCCTGCCCGGGCCACGGCTGCTGTGCCTGCCGGGCCGTCGGCACGGACTGCGGCTGTTGGTGTACGGGTTGCGCCGTAAAGTCCTGCCCGCCGGCCTGGGTGTATGACTGGGCGCCGCCCTGATAGGCGCCCAGGTACGCATTTCCCCAGGCCTGGCCAGATTCGGCGTCGGTTTCCGCGCCGGGCTCGGGGTCCATCTGCGCATCAATAACGCGCGCCTGGGCTTCCACGTAGGCATGGTAATACATGTGGCGCGGGTCCAGAGCCTGGCCGTGGGGGGCGGGCCCGTCCCAGCTACCGTCGTCGTCCGCGTCGTGCCCCATGTATTCGGTTTCCAGAGCAGTTGACTGCTCCTCGGGCGGGTAGTCCTGCGGCGGCGCTTCCCCGGGCTCCGGGTCTGCGTCCGCGAAGGCGGTAAGGCCATCGTCATCCGCCGCCTGAGGCGCGTAGCCGTAGGCAGGCTCTCCATTGGCCTGCCAGTACGCGTTGTCGGTTTCACGCTCTGCCTCCACCTCGTAGGCAGCACCCGCACCGCCCCCCGCCTGATACTGCGGATACTCGCCGGGCCATTCCCCGTCGGCCGGTTCGGGTTCCGCCGCCTGCGGCGCCGTGTAGCCATAGCTACTGGCATAGCCGTGGGCATGCCCGTTGCCATTGGCGTGGGGATGAGCCGGGGGCTGTTGCGGGGCGGTGCCTCGACCGCTGCTCCACAGGCTGTGTTTTTGGGGAGTGCTCATAACAATTGCGTGATGCGTGCCACGGAGGGTGCCTGCCGCGCGGGGCTGCGCTCCCCTGCCCCCTGCCCTCAAGGCCCGCTCTCTTTATTTCGGAGATCAATTTTATTTATAACATCGCGCTGTGCACCATGCAATACGTTTCACTACTCTTATGTGTTAAAGACAGCAAATTCCCGGTTTTTCCACATTTGCTACGTAGCACCCGATTTTGCCGTTGACGCACCGCGTGTCGAAACTTACCTTCGACTCTTTTGCGACCCTTTTTATGGCAGAAGAACTAAGCTACGTTATCATTACCCCGTACACCCTGGCGAAAGCACGCACCGGCAACGTCATCGCCCGTCTGCTCAGCCGTACGGCGCTCGATCTTGTCGCCGCCCGCGTGGTGGCGCCGACTCAGGACTTTGTGGAAGCCTACAGCGCGACGCTGGGCACGGAAACCGACTCCGACGGCCGCGACCTTCAGGGCATCTTCAAAAACTACATCCGTGAGAAATTCACTCCGGATCGCATCACCGGCAAGCCCGTGCAGTTCCTGGCCCTCCTTCTCAAGGGCGAGGACGCCGTGGAGAAAGTGCGCTCCGTCGTGGGTGCCCTCAGCTCCACCGTGCGCGGCCTAACCATCCGCGATACCTACGGCGATTTCCTCGTCGGCCCGGACGGCTTTGTGCGTTATGTGGAGCCGGCAGTTTTCTGCCCGGACACCGCGGCCGAAGCAGAAGCCCAGCTGGCCGTGCTGGCCAAGTACACGGATGGCAACAACATCCACCCGGATGACGCCGCGCCCGAAGGCCAGGAGCGCACCCTCATCATGATCAAGCCGGACAACTGGGTGCACCCCAGCGGTCGCCCCGGCAATGTTATCGAGGTGTTCAGCCGCGCCGGCCTCACGCTCAAATCCATCAAAATTCATGGCATGAGCGTGGCCGAAGCGGGCGAATTTTACGGCCCTGTGCTCGGCTTCCTGCAGGGCAAGTTTGGTCCCGAGAAGGGCCAGGAGCAGTTCGACAGCATCATCGAGTTCATGACCGGCGTGGCCCCCAAAGACGCCACGACCGACGAAGCCAAAGCCGCCCCCGGCAAAGCCAAGATCGCCGTAATCATCTACGAAGGCGCCGACGCCGTGAAGAAGATCCGCGACGTGCTTGGGCCGACCAACCCGCAGAACGCGCCTCCCGGCACCATTCGCCGCGAGTTTGGCCAGTCGATCATGATCAACGCCGCGCACGCCTCCGACAGCCCGGAGAACGCCGTGCGCGAGATGGGGATCCTGAAAATCGGTCAGAATAACTTTAAAGCCTTGATTGAAGGCTTTTATCAAGAGTAAGCTGTCCAACTCCAACATTAGGCGGAACCGATAGCTCCATTTCCCTTGCGGGGCTGGGGCGAAACTCCCCGAGGTTGACGCGGCTGCGTGCGGGATGGATGAATCCCGCTCATAGCCGCGCCGATTTTTCGGGGTTTGGTTTCAATGGCGGCGGGGTGAGAGTCGATGTAGATTCCTCCGTTCCACATCGTGTGGAACAGAGGCGGAAAGTCAGCTTCGCCCGATTACGTCTCGATTTCAGCAAGCAGCAGCATTCATTTTACAAGCACACTATGGAACCATCAACGCGCGTGCAGGAGCTTACCCCGTCGCTCACCCTCGCAATCGACAGTCGCGCCAAGGCGATGAAAGCCGAGGGACAGGATGTGGTCGGCTTCGGCGCCGGCGAGCCCGATTTTGACACCCCCGAGCACATAAAGGCAGCCGCCATGGGTGCTCTCGACGCGGGATTCACCAAGTACACCCCCAGCAGCGGCATTCCCGAGCTGCGCGCCGCCATCAGCGAGAAGCTGAAGCGCGACAACAAGCTGGACTACAAGCCCTCCCAGATCATCGTCAACTGCGGCGCCAAGCACTCCTGCTACAACGCTCTGCTGGCCGTGATAGAGCCCGGCGACGAGGTCATCATCCCCGCCCCTTACTGGCTCAGCTACCCGGAGATGGTGAAGCTTATCGGCGGCGTGCCCATCGTGGTGCAGACCAAGGCCGAAAACGGCTACAAGATCACCCCTGAAGAATTTCAGGACGCGATGACGCCCAAAACCCGGCTGATCATCATCAACAGCCCGGGCAACCCCACCGGCAGCGTCTACAGCGAAGCCGAGCTTACCGCCCTGGCCGAAGTGGCGCTGGACGAGGAAATTCTCATTCTCTCAGACGAGATTTACGAGAAGCTGATTTACGACGGACAGCCCCACTTCTCCATCGCCAGCATCAGCAAGGAGATCTACGACCTCACCATCACCGTCAACGGCTTCTCCAAGCCCTACGCCATGACCGGTTGGCGCCTGGGCTACATTGCCGCGCCGGAAAAGATTGCCAGGGCGATCGACTCCCTGCAAAGCCACACCACCTCCAACCCCACCAGCTTTGCCCAGAAGGGCGCGCTGGCCGCCTACAAGGGGCCGCAGGACTGCGTGAGCGAGATGCTGGCCGAGTACGACAACCGCCGCAAGCGCATCATGGCACTGCTGGACGCGATCCCGAAGCTGACCTACGTGCCGCCGCAGGGCGCCTTCTACGTGCTGGTCAACATCAGCCAAACCGGCCTGGACTCCACCGCCTTTGCCGAGAAGCTGCTGGAAGACCAGAAAGTCGCCGTCGTCCCCGGCAAAGCCTTTGGCGATGACCAGACCGTGCGTATCTCCTACGCCACCAGCCTGGCCAACATCGAAAAGGGCCTGGCCCGCATCGCCGAGTTCATGAAGCGCTTCTAAACAGCGCAGCTGATTCGGAATCAGAGTTCCCCCAAACGCGCCTTCATCCCCCGCGGATGAAGGCGCGTTTTCTTTGTGGAATGCGCAAGCGTTTGGTGACTCACGGTTAGGCCGTCACCCAGAGCATTTTCCAGATAGCTTGTCGCGAAACCAGACTACACCTGGAACATGAAGTTGGGCCGCGGAGCATCGTAGCCCGTGCCAAGAGGCTGGCCGCCATGGTCGCCCGGCTCGGCTCCGCGCCCGGCATCCTCGCCGCCGATCGCCTTCAGGCGGGCTATCCAGGTCTCCGCGTTGTCCACCATGCGCTGCATGGATGCCTCCAGAAGCTCCTCATCAAGCTGGGTAGTCGTCACCCGATAGTGGAAGTAAACCTCGCCGGTTTTGGAGTTGAGCGAAAGGATACCACCGCCAGTGCCCGCGCCGTAAAAGTTGGCCTCCAGAAGCGCGGAGAGCACAGCCTCCCGGTTGCGCGGCGGCAGCTCGCCGCATACGGCTGTCATCAGCAGGGTCTCACGGTCGTCTTCGTACTCGAAAGTGAGATCGAAGTCCGAATCAATCTGGACGAGAGCAAAGTTTTCCTCGTCAAGCTGAAGGTCAACACCAAGACGGCGGCTGATGCGATCAAGGAGTTCTCGAAGATTTTCGCAGGACATAATACATGTATTACTAGGACGCCTTCAGTATTTCAATCTCTTGTGGATCGCAACGATACGATTTTGGACGCTTGGCTAAGCCAGTGCCCCGGCCAGCGCGGGATGGGAGGCCAGCCAGCGCTCCTCCAGCAAATCCTCCGGAACCGGCAGGGTGGCAAGGGGATACGGCAGGCGGGGCCCAAACTCCGTGCGCAACTGGCCGTGCCAGCCAAATACGCCGGAGTTCTGCATGCGGGCCAGGCTGTCCAGCAGCGGCCCAATCTCCGCAAGGTCGCGCACGGAAAGTGGTGGCGGCGCCGCCTCCCCCAGGGTGGAACTGGGGTACGCGTAGGCAAAATCGACCTGCGGAGCGCCCAGCTGCCGCAACGCCAGGGCGTAGAGCGCCACCTGCAGACCGGTACCCTTGGCCAGTGAAGCCATCGTCAGATTGCGCGTGGATCGGCCCGTCTTGTAGTCCAGAATCAGCCAGCGCCCATCGCCATAGTCCAGGCCATCGGGCTCCCGCGAGTGGGCACGCACCGTGGCGCGGGTAAAGAGGTCGTCTTCTTCGTCCTCCGCCTCCACCCCGGACGCTTCGGCGGGGGAGCCCTCCGTTACTGCATCGGGCTCCGTAACCTCCTGCGCCTGAGAGGAATGCGCCTCCGCCGCCTCGCTGAGAAACGGCGACTCTTCGTCCGACCACGGCTCGGCAGCAGGCACAGAAGGGGCGGAAGGCAGGGGCGAGGGCTCATCCCACGGACCAGGCTCGACCGATGCTTTAGGCAGCTCCGCATCTGCAAAGGGTTTGTGCAGAAGGACATCCATGCGTCCCTCCAGCAAAAGCTCAATACCCGACGAGGTAGGAACCGAGACGAATCCGCCGCGCCCTGCCCCGGGCGGTGTCAGCGAAATTTCCGACACAAGCTCCGGGTAGCCGCTGTCCGCAACAATCTCGGAGAGCGTCACTGCCAGCCAGGCGGCACGGTTCCACACCGGCACCCAGAGGGGCGGCAGTGCGCGCCCATGGCGCGCCGCAATCATCGCAACGCTACGCAGCGACATATTGGCGCACTGGCGGATAGTCGCGCGCCACTCGTCCACGCCGGGCATGGGATGCAGGCGTGGCCCTCCCAGCCCGCGCCCAGCGCCGCCACTGCGCGCCGCGCGCCCGGCGGCAATGGGCGCCCGGGCCAGCCACTGATGCACCCACTGGCCGGTGGAGCGCGATGTAATATCGTCATCTTCCGCTCGATCGGGCCCGACGCCCAGCAAGCGTTTCATCCACACCATTGCGGGCGCCTTCAGTGCCAGCTCCCACTCGCGGCACGGCAGGGAGATGGGCCGGGCCGGGCGATGCGGCAGGGCAAACTCGTACTCGCTAAAGCGCGGCGCAGCAAGGCCTTCTGTATCTTTCAAGCGCGCCAGCCGGGCCACTCGCGTTTGGCCGGCCTGGGGCAGGCGGGCGGCAGCGGGGGCCGTGGACGGGTCGGAAGCGCGCCTTGCCGGTGCCTCCAGCGTGGATGGCGCCTGGTCCAGTAGCTCACGCGTGGCCACCTCCAGGCGGTGCGCCGCGGCCTCGTCCAGCCATTGCCCCCGCGCTGCGCCGTAAATGCGCGTAAAGAAGGCGCCCGCGTTCAGCTCTCGCGCCGGCTCTGTTTCGTCGCCCAGGCGGGTCGAGAGCGCCAGCCCGTGGGTGGCGGCGGTGACAAGATGGAGCAGCCGCGCCTCCGCCAGCTGGCGGCGCTCGTCGGGAGAGAGGCACCAGGCGCGCCCCAGGGTCGGCACGTATTCGCCTGTACCTACCGACGTGCTGCGCAGAGATGCGAGGTTCCAGTTGCGCAGGCGCTTGTTCAGCTCACGTATATCCTCATCGCTCAGAAACGCGCTTTCCTCCGGCGGCGCCGGCCATACACCATCCGCCAGGCTGGTGAGAATCAGATGGGTCCACGGCTGCCCCGCAGCTTCCTCGTAGGTAACGAGATGCACGCGCGCATAGAAGTGCCGGCCAAGGTCGTCGCGAGTGCGTCCTACGCCTTGAGTTACCTCGCCCAGCCAGTTAAGGAAGATCTGCCGGTGTAACTTCAGAGACATACGTCCGCGCAAAAAGGCGGCCTGGCGACGAATGACGTCAAGCTCCGCCTGCCAGCCCAACAGGGGAAGTGCAGCCTCAAGGGTGCTCAGAAAATCATCGAACCCGCCCGCCTCCGGCAAAAGCGCGATGCGATCGAGAAGCTTGCCCACAGCGGCATCGCGCGGGCGCGCCGAGGACTTGAGCGCCTCTCGAATCAGCAGGATGTCGTCGATAAACAGCTCCGCAAGCGCGCCGCTGATGACATCCTCAATCATGCCCAGACTGAGCGCGCCCACGGTAGTTTCCCCGCCGGAGGGGCCGGCCACCGCAAGGTCCTCCGTACCCTTCCACACCCGCAAAAATCGCAGCAGCGTGCGGCGGCACGGGCGAAGCTGCAAATCCAGCCACGCCTCCCATGCCGAGGAGGAAAACAGGCCGGGCGTATGATGGCCAATGCTGTCAAAATGAGGCACTTGCCATGCGGAGAGCAGCGCCGAAATCTCCCGCGCCATGGCACCCAGGCCCGGCACTACAATGCCAATGCGCAGCATCCCGGCTGACTGACCTCCCCCGGCCGCGCCTTCGCCCGTGCCTGCCTCCAGCCACTGGATGGCCTGCATGGCGGCCGCGCGCGCCTCTTCCGCCACCCCTTTGCTGAGCAGGAATCGCACGCTCTCCGAGGCAACCGGCGCCGGCGCTTGCGACGGAGTGCCGCCGGAATGAAGTTCGACGGCGTCGTGAATGGCATGCAGGTCGCGCTGAAAGGCCGTGCGGCCGTCGGAGCTGCCCGCGTTGCCCGCACTGCCCTCCGACGGCGCATCTGCTTCCGCCTCAATAAATTCCCGCTCCACATTCAGCCACGTCTCCCACGTGCTGATCCAGGTCTGCGCCGCTTCCTCCGCGTAGTGCGATGGATAGGGCAGCACAAGGATGGTACTTGTGGAGGCGACCGCAACACTGCGCAGTGTCTGGTAACGCGGCCAGTATTCCGCGCCAAACCCGTGGATCAGCACCGGGCCGATGGAGGGGCCCACCCGACGCGCGTGTGCCAGCGCCGCGTCGAACAAAAGCCGGTCGTGAAGTTGCAGCGAGGTGAGGCCGCACAGCTCCAGTTGCTCCGCGTAAATGGCCAGAAGCGGGCGCGTCCATTCGGGGCCCTGGTCCTGCCAGCTCCAGCCGGCGGCGCCCAGGTCGTCCAGGGCACGCGCGAGCACCGACGAATCCGTTGCGACAGAAAGGAGACTGCCCGGGCGGGCATCTGGATTCTCCGCCGTGCGGCGTCGCATCTGCTCCCCGGCTGCCGCGCTTAGCAGCAAATGCATATTCTCGCGCGTAGCCGGAAGTTGCTTTTGCGCAAAGCGTTGCGAGAGAAAAGCGCGCGCGTCCGACGGCGTCCAGAAGCGCACGCCGAGCAGGCCCACCGCGGAGTCCCTGCCGCGCGGATTCGCATCGACGGCCTGCATCCACAAGTGACGCAGGGCTTTGGCGTGCCCACGCGTGGGAGTCAGCACCACGGTAGGGAGTGCGTTGCGCCACGCCACGCTTCCCACATCCAGAAGCCATGGGCGAATGATGGCACTCCAGCTCTCGCGAAAGGAGTCGGAGAGGAAAAGGCGATGGCTTTGCATGGCGGCGTGGCAGTCACCGGCGCCCGGCGTGAGGCGTCCCGGTCGTCGCATCGGTCTGGGGAAAGCATGGCGAATCTCGCGGAGGATGGCAATCAAAAAAGCTCATCATTTATGCTTTTTCGTTCACGTCACCTACTCATACCATCACCTGCTCACTCGTTTGTCGTTTCCGCTGCTCTGCACGGTCGTTGCAGGCATACCTGCGCAAAGTTACTGGATAAATCCTCGCACATCGCGTAGCATTAAAGCCATGTTCTTCCGCAACACGGACTGTTGTTCGATCCGCCCATTCCCGTTGTGCATGGCCCTGCTTCTTGCCGCGGCCCTTGCAGTTGCCGCGCCCACGGCCCGCGCTCAAAGTACCACGGGCGCGAAATCGGAGGCCGAAGCGCCCGCCGCCGCCACCACTGGCGAGGCCGCAAAGCCCGATCCCGCGGAATCCGCCTCCATCCTCGCGCTTTCCAAGGAGATCGAGGCCGACAAAGCCGCCGGCCTAACTCTTCAGCGAGAGGAGTGGACCGTGCTTTATCTGCAGGGGCAGCGCTCCGGCTTTAGCCGCACCGCCTACTATACGCGGGAGACCAGCGGGGGCACCCAGCACGTCACGCGCTCGCACGAGGAGTTTCGCGCCCTGCGCATGGGCATTTCCATGCACACGGTGTCCAAATCCCAGGTGGTGGAGGATAGCGAAGGCATTGTCGTGTCGTTTTCGTCTTCGGAGAGCGGCAGCGGAAGCAACAAGGAGACCAGCGGCATTCGCGTGGGCGACGAACTTATTGTGCGCACCAACACCGTCAAGAAGAAGCGGATTGACATGCCCAAATCCGTAATGGGCCCGTACAAGGCGGACAAGGCCATGCGCGCTCTTGAAATCAAGGCGGGTACCAAGGCCACGTTCAATACCTTTGCTGCGCAGTTTCCTGACAAGCCCGTCGATATCCACGTGGACATCATTGGCAAGGAGGACAAAGTCGTACGGGAGGGCCAACCGGCTCAGTCCGTATGGCACATGCGTACATCACTGAGCATCCTCCCCGTCCCCATGGACATGTATTGCGATGACGACCTGAACCTGAAGCTCGGCGTGATGCGTATGCCAGGCCTGGGGGAGATGCGCGTTGTCGCCGTATCCCGCGAGGAAGCCTTGCAGAAGATTACCGGCAGCGAACTGATGGTCAGTTCTTTCATCGAGCCCAATAAGCCGCTGAAAGACTACAAAAGGATGAAAAGCGCCACCTACCGCATCACCACGAAGGATCAGGCGTCCGACGCCCCCACCACGATGCAGTGGGCCGACGGCGGCAGCCAGAAGGTGCTGAGCCACAAGCCCGGCGAAACCATATTGCAGATCACTGTGCCCGAATTCGACGAGAAAGCGGCGACATGGAAGCTGCCTTACTCCGGCAGCGACAACACGTTACGCGAATGTCTGGCGCCTACGCAGTTCATCGAGATAACACCGCAGATTCGCGAACTGGCCAAACAGGCCGTAGGGGACGAAACGAACCCGGTGCTGGCCGCTCGCAAAATCCAGCGCTTTGTACGCAAGTACATCGGCCACAAGGACTTTAGTGTAGGCTTCGCCTCCGCGGACGAGACGGCGACCTCCAGGACCGGCGACTGTACCGAACACGGCGTACTGTGCGCTGCGATGGCTCGCGCCGTAGGCTTGCCGGCACGCGTTGTTACCGGCCTGGGCTACATGCCCACCAATTACGACGGCACCGGCAGCAGCAAAAATGGCTCCTTCGGCTTCCACATGTGGGCCGAGGCGTGGGTGGGGCCTGGGGCCGACGACTGGATCCCCATGGACGCCGCGCTGGGCAGCTTTGATATCGGCCACATGGCGATCACCCGTACTGCCCTAACCAGCCTAAACCCCATGATCGACGTGGGCATGCCGATCATGAACATGATGGGCAATCTCCAGATTGAAGTGCAGGAGACTGTGCTACGCGATAAAGCAAAGGCTAAGACGGCGGACAAAGACAGCGATGCAAAGTGACGCGGGGTGTCGAGTGCTCGCGCGCCAACATCAGAACCGCCCCAGAAAGGGCGGCGCCCCGCCCATGGCAGCGTAAAGGATGCCGCGCAGCGAACCCATCGTGGCGCGCGCCGCAAGGGAATCCGCGCACAGCGCCTTAATGCTCCAGCTGCCGGGGAGCGCCAGCGGGCCGCACCCGATGTAGACGCGGCTGCCGGGCCTGGCGCCGTCGGGCACTCCCTGCCCGCCACTCTCGCCACCTTCTCCCAGCGCTTCAATCTCCGCCAGCGGAAACGGCATTGTCGCGCCCGAAATCTGCGGGCACACCACGCAACACGAGAGATAGTGCGCCTGCGGCCATGCCAGTCGAAGCGAGGCCAGGCTGGTGTCGTGGGGCGTAAGCTTATGGCGTTCGCGCAGCAGCAGCTTCTCCCCCACAGCTATATCTGTATCCCATTGAAGCTCAGCGTATTCAAACACCTCGCCGGAAGCCGTTCGGCCGGGTGTCAGCCACTCAAAGTAGAGCAACGTGGCGTCGGAAGCCACCGCAATGGTATTGGTCTGCCGATAACGCGCGCCGGCGTGCGGAATAAAAGGCTCCGGGTAGAACTCCAGAAAACCACCGGCCTCCACCGTAAAGGCTTGCCGCACAGCACCATAGCCACCATTGCGCGAGCGGTAAATACGGCTGGAGCTGGGCGTGGTGAGCACCAGGCGTGCGCCAGCCTCCACACGCGCGCGGATATCAATTTCGTCGTCGTCAAACACGCCGGCCGTGGGGCTTACCATGTTTACCACAAGCGCGCCGGCATCCTCGTGCGGCTTGCTGAGGTGCAACGGCGCGGCAAAGGATTGGCGACGCAAGTAGCTGCTGCCATTAGCCTTGCGCGTGCAGGTGATGTGGAAATGGCCTTTCACTCAGTGGGGGCGGAAGCTCCGGTGCACACCGCTTTTCGTCTTTTAGACAAAAAGATATTCGCGCTTTAGCCAGCCAATCAGGTCGTCGCGCCCCTTTTCGCTCTTCAGGTCAGCAAAAAGAAAGGGGCGCTCGCCGCGCATCAGGCGGGAGTCGCGCGCCATCACGTCCAGGTCGGCACCCACGTGCGGCGCAAGCTCGGTTTTGTTGATTAGCAGCAAATCGCTGGTGCGGATGGCAGGACCGCCTTTGCGAGGGATCTTGTCTCCTTCGGCCACGTCGATGACATAGATATAGGCGTCGACAAGCTCCGGCGAGAATGTGGCGGAGAGGTTGTCGCCGCCGCTCTCAATAAGGATAAGCTGAAGGTCAGGATGGCGGCGCTCCAGCTCCAGGACGGCGGCCATATTCATACTGGTATCGTCGCGAATGGCCGTGTGCGGACAGCCGCCGGTCTCTACGCCGATGACGCGATCCGCGGGCAGAACTTGTTGACGCAGAAGGAATTCGGCGTCCTCGCGGGTGTAGATATCGTTGGTGATAACGGCAAGCGAGTACTCGTCCTTAAGCCACTGGCACAAGCGCAGAACGCACATGGTTTTGCCGGAGCCGACAGGGCCGCCGACGCCGATGCGCAGGGGCGCTTTGCCCAGGCGGGCGGCTGCAGGAGCTCCGCTTTCGAAGGAAGAGTTGAAGGAATTCATGGTATAAATGGTCAATATTTCAGGAAATAAAGAGCCGCTCGTGCGCGCGGGCATGGCGCATGGAGGCGATCTCCAGGAGCGGGTTGAACCACCCGATGCGTGCGGGCGAATCTTCCGCTACCGCTGCGATGCGCGGGGCAACCTCCACCATAGCGCGGCGGATCATCAGCTGGCAACGCTCCTGGCCCATGCGGATCAGTTTCATCGCAGCAATGCAGTAGCCGCTAAGTGTTTGATGCGCAAAGGCGGTGGCCGCAGCGACGGCCGGTAGCCGGCGAAGCTCCAGCGCACAAATGATGAGGTGATGGCATGGCGCGCCGGCAGCGGCATAGCGCGTCGGGAACGGTGGAGGCGGCGACGGCGGACCGGACGTGCGCGAAGACTCCTCCCCCGGCGTAACATGCTCCAGCTTATGGACTAACGCAAGGCGCCTGGACCCGAGCTGGCGGCTTGCCTGGCGTAGCTCCGCCGCGATCTTCCAGGCTTCCAGCTCGTCATCCAACGCGTGTAGTGCCCGCAGATCTTCCCGACGCGCAGCGTCGTGGGCGCGAGCCAGGAAGGGCAGCTCGAACGCCAGCAGCGAAGGGATAACTTGTTGATGGAGAAAAGCTTCCAGGCCTTCGGCATGGCGAATCAGCCCGCGCTGCGTCAGCTCCTCCAGCCCCATGGAGTGCGCGTAGGCGCCGGAGGGAAACTGCGAGTCGTTGACCTGCAGAAGCCAGGCCAGGGAGACAGCGGAGTCATGAAGCGGATCGGCCATGCCGTAAGCACCCAATTGGTAAGTTCTTGCCAGGCAGCAAGTTAATGCGAATGCGCTACGGCGCGCAGCGGGTTAAAGACGACGGTTGCTTCCTCGTACTTCCAGCCCTCGCGATCAAACAGTTGCGCCAGTGCGGAGTCCGGCAGTGTGCGGAGATAGCCGTCGGCGATCTCAACGGGGAAATGGAGGTTGCCGACCTTCCAGCCGACAAGCGCGCTGAAGTCCTTGTCGTGCAGGGAGATCTGAAACACGAGCTCCGGCTTCTGGTGGATGACATAGTCCGCCGCCTCGCTTCGGAAAAAGACGCCGCCGTGGCGCAGGCGTGTTTCGAGGTCAAAGCCAAATTCGGTACCGTCCGCCGCAGTACCGCGCCATCTGCGTTTGAGAAACAACGTCCGCTCGGCCTCCAGTGTAACTTGTTGGGATAGTGGACGTTGCGAGTGTTCGGCGACCATGCGGGTGATAATATGCATTGCCGACTAAAAGAGGAAAAAGCGCTGGGTCATGGGGAGTTTGGAGACCGGCTCGCACCGCAGCTCGCGGCCATCGGCCTTGACGATATAGGTGTCCGGGTCGATCTCAATTTTGGGCATGTAGCTGTTCCAGAGAAGATCCTTCTTGCCGATAGTGCGACATTTTTTCACAATGCCGAGCATCTTCTGCAACCCGATATCATGCACGCCATGCGTCAGTGAGGCCTCACTTACAAACGTGAGACTGGTTTTGAACTTGGCCCGGCCGTGGGCGGCAAACTGGGGCCGGTAAAACATCGGCTGCGGCGTCGGGATGCTCGCATTAGGATCTCCCATGTTAGCCATGGCAATCATGCCGCCCTTTAGCACCACCTCGGGCTTTACGCCAAAAAAGGCGGGTTTCCACACCACAAGGTCCGCAAGCTTGCCGACTTCGATAGAGCCCACTTCGTGCGAAATGCCCTGCGCGATAGCGGGATTAATGGTGTACTTGGCGATGTAGCGCAGGGCCCGGAAGTTGTCGGCTGCAGGGTGGGACGGATCAGTAAGCGGGCCAAACTGCTCCTTCATTTTGTGCGCGGTTTGCCAGGTGCGCGTGATAACTTCGCCAATGCGGCCCATGGCCTGGCTATCGCTGGACATGATGGAAATCGCGCCGAGATCGTGCAGAAGATCCTCCGCCGCAATGGTTTCCGGACGAATGCGGGATTCGGCAAACGCCACGTCTTCCGGGATGCGGGAGTCCAGATGATGACATACCATCAGCATATCCAAATGTTCATCAATCGTGTTGATAGTGAACGGCCGGGTAGGATTTGTCGACGACGGTAGCACATTGGGCTCGCCGCACACCCGCATAATATCAGGCGCATGGCCGCCACCCGCGCCTTCGGAGTGGAACGTGTGGATGGTGCGTCCCTTGAACGCCGCGATGGTCGTCTCCACAAAGCCGGCCTCGTTCAGTGTGTCGGTGTGGATGGCCACCTGTACGTCCAGTTCGTCGGCCACGCCCAGGCATGTGTCGATGGCGGCCGGGGTGGTGCCCCAGTCTTCGTGCAGCTTCAGGCCGATGGCGCCCGCGTGGATCTGTTCGCGCAGCGGCTCCGGGCTGGAGCAATTGCCTTTGCCCATAAAGCCGACGTTCATCGGGTACTCGTCGGCGGCCTCCAGCATGCGCTGGATGTTCCATTTGCCTGGCGTTACGGTAGTTGCGTACGTTCCGTGCGCCGGGCCGGTGCCGCCGCCAAACATGGTGGTTATGCCGCTTGCCAGCGCGTGGTCGATCTGTTGCGGGCAGATGAAGTGGATGTGCGTATCGATGCCGCCTGCGGTGACGATGCAGCCTTCCGCCGCGATGACTTCGGTTGCCGCGCCTATGCACATCAGTACATTATCCTCCAGCAGCGGATTGCCGGCGTTGCCGATGCCCACGATGCGCCCGTACTTGATACCGATATCCGCCTTGATGACGCCCTGCACCGCATCGATGATGGTGGCGTTGGTAATGACCAGATCGAGGCACTCGGAATCCAGCGCTTTGGGGGACTGCGCCATACCGTCGCGGATGACTTTTCCACCGCCAAACTTGGCCTCGTTGCCGTAGCCGCCCTGCTCGGCGATGAGATCGCGCTCAATTTCGATGAGTAGATTACTGTCTGCCAGGCGCACTTTGTCGCCTGTGGTGGGGCCGAACATCTGGGCATACTGCCGGCGATTCATTTTCATCAGCGCAAGGGGGGCAAAGGGCCGTTGACGAGGTTGTTAAAGCCGTACACTTCGCGCCGGCCGCCCATGGTGACGAGTGTCACCTCGCGGGTGTCGCCGGGCTCAAAGCGCACCGCGGTGCCGGCGGGGATGCAGAGGCGGAAACCCAGTGCGGCTTCGCGGTCAAACTTCAGCTCGGCGTTCGATTCGTAAAAGTGGAAATGGCTGCCCACCTGCACGGGGCGGTCGCCTGTGTTGGCGACGGCGATTTTGATGGTGGTGTGGCCGGGGTTCAGCTCCACGTCCGGCGCGTCGGCAACGATGATTTCTCCGGGGATCATGATGGCGGAAGGGCAATGTAAGGTTTGCTAGCGCACGGGGTTATGCACGGTTACCAGCTTCGTGCCGTCGGGAAAAGTGGCTTCTATCTGGATGTCATGGATCATCTCGGGCACGCCTTCCATCACATCGTCGCGGGTTAGGATCGTGGTGCCGTAGCTCATCAGGTCGGCGACGGTGCGTCCGTCGCGCGCGCCTTCGAATATTTCGGCGGTGATGAGCGCAATCGTTTCCGGGTGGTTAAGCTTCAGCCCGCGTGCGCGGCGGCGGCGTGCGAGATCGGCAGCAACAACAACGAGAAGCTTTTCCTGTTCGCGAGGGGAAAGATGCATGCGTCAGCCCAGGATAAGTGCGCCACAGAGGACGAGGCCGGCCACGGCAACCGTTGCCCCGGCAAAGCGGATGGCAACCGGAGCCGTCCAGCGTGTGATCATCCACCCCGCACCGGCGCCAAGGGCGACGACCAGCGCGGTGCCGGCCAGCAGCCCGGCGCCAAACACCAGGCCCGGTCCTTCCACCCCGTGCGCGTTGCCGTGCCAGAAGGCGACGCCGGCCATCAGACCCAGGGCGACTCGGGGATCCGCCGGATGCTGGTAGAGGAGCATAGCGCCGAGAGCGACAACGGAAAGTGCGAGGCCCGCCTCCCGCAGCGGCATCGCGACGCCGGCACGGCCCAGGAAGTAGCCGAGCGAGAGGGCGGCAAGGAAGGTGCCTGCGGCGATAAGGCCCGCGGCAGTGCGTCCGGCCAGGGAGAG
This sequence comes from Verrucomicrobia bacterium LW23, assembly GCA_003054695.1. Taxonomy (GTDB): domain Bacteria; phylum Verrucomicrobiota; class Verrucomicrobiia; order Methylacidiphilales; family UBA1321; genus LW23. The sequence continues at coordinate 251,174 of QAZA01000025.1, read as the reverse complement.
GGAAAAGGCAAGGCATCCGGCCGCGAGCGCCGCGACGAGGTGATCCATACCCGTGAAGGGATGGGTAACGCCATGCGCAAAGTTCGCAGCTGCAAACTCATCCACGGGTTCATCCAGCGGGTGATCGTGGCCGGGGTGCGCCTGGGCGGCAAACGGCGCGGAGAGAAGGGAGAGAAGGAGCAAGGCTATCAGGGCAAGCGCGCGAAGGAGCGCAGGAGCGGATGCGTTCATCATAAGCGGGTGGCTTTGCAGTAGCAGGTTACGTACCATGTTGGCCGCCGGAACCTCCCGCCCGGCACTGCCGTGCAATTAAAAGCGGGAGTGGTCCCCCTCAAACAGGAAGGTCACGGGCTTCTCGTAAATGACCAGCACGATGCAGCCGGAGTTGCTCTGGATCGCGTGCTCCGTACCGGGCTGGTTGATGACGAGAGTGCCGGCCGTGGCGGTTCCGTTCTGGTCACTCTGGGCGCCGGTAAGCACGATAATATGCTCGTACCCGTTGTGCCGGTGCAGGGGCACGCGCGATTCGCTGTCGTAGCGGATGAGAACCGCGGTGGGGCCGGTGACGCCGTCTCCGTAAAGGCGGTGAAAGTAGACGCCGTCCCGAAAGGGTTGCCAGGGAATCTCGTGCTGCCAGTCGGCGATGGAAAAGAGATTCCGCAGCACTACGGGGTTGTATGCTTGCGGTGCCTGTGGGGCGTGAGGGGGGTGTACGTCGTTCGGCAGCTCCATGAGTGCAGGCACCTTACGTGAATTTGGTGCCCTTGGGAAGCACTTGCGGCACAACCAGCGCGAGGCGCTAGACCCCTGTGGCTGACGGCGCTGTGGGCGCCGTCGCGGGTGAGGCTGAGATGGCGGGCGGGCAGGCGGCCACGTGGCGGCCTGCCGTCCTGTTGCGGTACAGGCGGGTTGTCCTGCCCGTCCTGTTCTGCGGCACTTTACTGTAACCTGTGGCCTGGCAGCAATGGCCAGGGCTACGCGGTCAGCGTCTTGATAACTTCGGCCGACGTGGAAACGGCGCCGAAGACGCCGCCCTGCATCTTGATCATTTTGAGTGCGGCCAGGTGGTTGCCGTAGTCGGTAGCGCCGGTGCAGTCCGAGAGCAACAGGCACTCGTAGCCGCGGTCGTTGGCTTCACGCATCGTCGTGTGCACGCACACGTCGGTGGTAATGCCGGTCAGGATGATGTTCTGGATGCCTTTGCGGCGCAGCAACATATCCAGGTCTGTCGCGTAAAAGCTCCCCTTTCCGGGCTTGTCGATAATCGCTTCGCCCTCAATGGGATAGAGTTCTTCGATAATATCCCAGCCCGCTTCACCGCGGGTCAGAATGCGGCCGCAGGGGCCCGGATCGCCGATGCCTGCGCCCAGCTGCTGGCTTCGCCAACGCTTGTTGGCGGGCAGGTCGGACAGGTCGGGACGGTGCCCCTCGCGGGTATGGATAACATGGAAACCCTTCTCGCGGAAGGTCTTGAGCAGTAACTTAAGGGGCTCGATCGGCGCGCGGGTCAGCGAGAGATCGTAGCCCATCTTATCCACGTAACCGCCCTTTCCGCAAAAGTCGGTCTGCATGTCGATGATAATGAGCGTGGTGTTGTCTGGACGAAGGTCTCCATTGTACGGCCATTTGTAGGGATCCGCTTCGATGTAGCTCATAATCTCGAATGTGTGAATGCAGGCTGACGTTGTGTAGGAAAGGGCGGCAGTGGTTACCGCACCATTAAGTTAGTTAGTCCGCGCGGCTAATGTTAGAACGCGAGGGTGACACCGCCGCGAACCTGGCCCATGTCTTCATGGTACTCGCCGGAGTTGCCGCCGAACATGAAGTTGCCGTCCAGCACGCCCTGATTAAACAGGTGGTAGTACTGATACTTGGCGTAGATGGACCACTTGCCGTAGTTCTCGGGGATGCAGGTAAGCGGAACGCGCACCTGGAAGGCCGTGGAGACAAGGGCCACACCAGCGCCGCCGCCGGAGCCATCAAGCTTCTGGTAGAAGCTGTCGTCGCACACATTAAAGAAGGTGGGCAGCGAGATGATGAGGGGGATATCCTTGAACTTGTAGGTGGGCTCGATCGCGAAAGCGAAGTAGAAGCCCTGGTCGGAGGTGGCCTCGTTCAGGACGATCGTCGCCTTTTCGGTCAACTCGATGAAGCACTCGATGGAGGGATTCAGCGACCAGCCTTCGGGCAGGAACTTGTCCATGTAGCTCAGCTTGAGGCTGAGGTTGGAGGACGTATCGAACGCGTTGACGCCGGAGATGAACATCGTGCCGGTGATGTCGAAGCGGAAGTCCTTGGCAAACGTGGTGGAGATGCCCCAGAACGGGTCGGTCTCGTTCCAGTTGCCGGGGGTGGGGCCGGCCGCGTGGGTGTGCACGCTGTTCCAGTTACCCATAAACAGGGTCACGTCGTTGATGAACGCGTTGGGATCCGAGCTTTTGTACGCATTGAGGAACAGAATCAGCATCGGCTGGATCACCACGCCTTCGTTCTCGATGTTGAGACCGCGAGGAGTGATGTACTGGTCGGAGATGTCGACGTTAAGCAGGCCGCTGAATCGGCTGCCGGCCGGCTTGGATTCCGTCTTCACCGCTTTGGGATCGGGGGCTACTTCGGGGCCGGCGATCGCGGCGGAGGTGAACATTGCGGCTGCGGCCAGCAAACAGAACGCGCGGCGCGCGCCTTTTGCCAGAGCAGACAATGCCTGTCTTTGTGTGTGGTGCAGGGATTGAGGCGTGATCATGGCCGAAATCCAAAGCAACGGATGTGCCAGATTACATGCATAGTAAAAAAAGTTGAAAGTCGTGCTTATACAAACGTTCATGCTTTTGCTAAACGTTTGAACCTAAAGCATCAACCCTTCCTTTTACACAAAACCACAAAATAACATATAAACACGTAAATAGGATCGGAATCCCTTTGCCCCGGCAGTTATACCTGTTGCACCTGTCCTGCAACAGGACAGGTGCAACAGTTTCGGCGGAACTTTTTACCGTTTTTACGAGCCTCGCAGAACCACAGCGCTATTCAAACAAAGCCAGCCTGATCAATTTTGTGCTGCCTTACTTTAAGCATAGAACGACCTACCTCTTCAATCTTGCACCTTTTTATGGCAGACTAATGCCAACAGAGTGAACTTTACGTGTATCTGTTGCTCTATGCAACAATCCGCACGGCAAACACCCTTAGCCCTGCTGTTGAATCTCTGCGCCGCGACGGTAAATGCGGCTGCGATTGACGCCCAGCAGGCGCGCCGCCTCGGAGATATTGCCGTCCGCCTCCCGCAGCGCCCGTTGAATCAGCTCCTCCTCCGCCGCGCGCAGGTTGAGCGGCAGGGGCGGCAGCTCTCGCGAGGCGGAGACGGGGCGGCGGTCCGCGCTGATCCCGCCCTGGCTGAGGGCATGGCCCGGGGCCGGCGGCGCATCGCTGGCCAGGTGGAGGTGGCGCGCCTGAATGGGCTCGCCGCCGCTCTCAATCAGCGCGCGCTCGATGATGTTGCGCAACTCGCGCACATTGCCGGGGAACGGGTGGCGCTCCAGGCACTCCCCCGCCTCGGCCGTCAGGCGCGGCGGATTGTGCATGCCCATCTCGCTGGCAAACAGCGTCAAAAAGTGCTGGGCCAGCAGGGGGATATCCTGCGGGTGATCGCGCAGGGGGGAGGTCTCCACGGTGTAGCGTGCCAGGCGGTAGTAGAGATCGCTGCGGAAGCCGCCGGCGGAGATTCTGCCGGCAAGGTCCGCATTTGTGGCAGCGACGACCCGCACGTCGACGCGCCGTGAACGGGTGGAGCCGATCGGCGTGATTTCGCCGTCCTCCAGCACGCGCAGCAGCTTGGCCTGCAGGCCGGGCTCCATATCGCCCACTTCGTCCAGAAAAAGCGTGCCACTGTCGGCCTGCTCGAAGCAGCCTTTGCGGTCCGCCGTGGCGCCGGTAAAGGAGCCCCGAATGTGCCCAAATAGCGTGGACTCAGCGAGATCCGCCGGGATGGCCGCGCAGTTAACCGCGACGAACGGCGCCTGCGAGCGCGGGCTGCCGTAGTGGATGGCGCGGGCTACCAGCTCCTTGCCGGTGCCGCTCTCGCCGGTAATGAGCACGTGAATGCCGGGGAATTGATGCAGCCTCTGGATGTCCGACTGAATCTTGCGCATGCGCGGACTCTCGCCGACGATGCCGGAGATGCCCCAGCGCTGCGCCTGCTCCGTGGAGAGCGCGGCAAGGCGCTCGCTGGCGGCCCGGCGCGCGGCTTCGGCGCTTTCGCGGCGGGTGATCTCCGTCTCCAGCTGTCGGTTGCGCTCGGTCAACTCGCGCTGTAACCTGTTGATCTTCAAGTGTGTTTCGACGCGGATCAGCACCTCCTCGGCGCGGAAGGGCTTGGAGATATAATCCACCGCGCCGGTGCGGAAGCCGCGCAGGATGCTCTCCGTATCCTGCTTGGCGGTGACAAAAAGCACGGGGATATCGCGCGTCTCCTCCTCGCCTTTCAGCTGCGAGCAAATCTCGAAGCCGTCGCGCCCCGGCATGACGACATCGAGCAGGATGAGGTTGGGCTGAACGCGGCCGGCCAGTTTGAGGCAGAGATCGGCATTGGACGCCGCAAATATCTCATAACCATGGGGTTCCAGCGTCTCCGTAAGGACACGGATGTTGACCGGCGTGTCGTCGACAATCAGGATTTTTTCCGGCATATGCGTAGGGGTTGCGCGGGGAGGCGGTGGGGGGGTGCCGATGTGCCAGAACAACAGGGCTGTGCTTTCGGGAAAAATGGGTTTAGGCTAAAAGAAAAAGAGGTATGAATGAGCGAACAAAAGATTGCTTTGATAGAAGCCTTTGATTTCCCGGATGATGTTGCTATGAAACAAGGTTGTTTCTTTTCTAATGCTGTTGCTATGCATCCATGTTAATGCGCTACATCATGCGGGCCTGTCGTCCGGCTTTTCAACTTCGGGCGTAACCAGTGCGCCCTCGGCAGGGGTAACGGCCTCAGGCCCGGAGGGGGCCGCCGCAGGCAGCGGAATTTGCGCAACGATGCGCTGGATCGTCTCCAGATCGTAGGCCGAGAGGAAGCCGCGCAGGTGCTCGGCCAGGCGTTGCTCGTTGGGCCCGCAGGCTTCCAGCTCCTTCAGGCAGTTCTTCAGCACCGTGGTGCTGTGCAACTCGGCGGCGACGACGAGGCGGTTGACGAGGTCCTCGGGCACGGCAATCTTGCTCAGGTCGATGGACGCGCCCGGATCGTCCTCGGCAGCGGAGGCTTCCTTGCGCGTAAACTCCACGTGCAGAAGCGTTTCCAGGCTTGTGCAGATGCGCTGCAGGCGAAATGGCTTGGCGATGAAATCGTCGCACCCCGCCTCGTTGTACATCTCGCTCTCGTGCTTGAGAACGGACGCCGACATGGCCACGATTTTGGGACTGTCCGGTCCGTGCTCCTCGAGAATGTGGCGTGTGGCGGTGAGGCCGTCCATCTCGGGCAGGCGGATGTCCATGAAGACGATATTGGGGCGGAACACACGCACGCTTTCGATCGCCTGGCGCCCGCTCTCGGCCAGCGCCACCTCGCAGCCTACCAGATTCAGGATGCTCGACAGCACCTCGCGGTTCTCGCGGATGTCGTCCACCACAAGGGCGCGCACGGTGTGTCCGGGTGCCAGTTTTTCTGTCTCCATCTCCACCTCGCTGACGCCTGCCTTTTCCCCGGGTTCGGCGGGCGGCTGCAACGGTATGGTAAAGAAAAAGCGGCTGCCTTTGCCTGGGGTGGATTTGAGCGTGAGTACGCCGCCCAGCAGCTCCACCTGGCGCCGTGCGATTGTCAGGCCCAGGCCGGTGCCGCCCTTTTCGCTGGCGTTGGGGCCTTGCAAAAAGGGCTCAAAGACGCGGGCCTGGATGTCGGGCGGGATACCTTGTCCGGTGTCGGCCACCTCAAAATTCCAGTCGTTGCCGCCGGGGATGGACGCGACGGCGAAAGTGATGCTGCCTTTGCTGGTAAATTTAACCGCGTTGCCCAGCAGGTTGATGAGCACCTGGCGCAGCTTCCCTTCGTCGCCACGCACGGGCAGGTGCTTCACGCGGTCCAGTCCCTTAATGCGCAGGCCGACACCTTTTTCCTCGCACGCGGGGAGGAAGATGGCGGCGAGATCGTGCGCCATTTCGAGCAGGTCAAACTCGTCCGTCGCCACCTCCATGCGGCCCGCGTCAATCTTGCTGATGTCCAGGATCTCGTTGATGAGCCGCAGCAAGTGATGCGAGCTGCTGGCAATGGTGGAGATCGCATCGCGCTGAAAAGAATGCAGGCCGGTGCCTTTCAGCAAGATTTGCGCGTAGCCCAGGATGGCGTTCATGGGCGTGCGGATTTCGTGGCTCATGTTGGCCAGAAACTCCGACTTGGCATTATTCGCGGCATCGGCTTCGGCCTCGGCCTCCTTGCGGGTGCGCACTTCGTCCAGCAGCGCCTGGTTGCTGGCGGCCAGCTCGGCGGTGCGTTCGGCCACGCGTTGCTCCAGTAAATCGCGTGCGGAGATGAGGGCGGACTCCACCCGTTTGCGCTCGGCGATTTCGGCGGAGAGCTCGCGCGTCGCTTCCTCCACACGTGCTTCAACAGCAGCCACTTGCAATGCCTGACCGCGCAGGTAAACGCCCAGCAGTGCGGTGATGCACAGGCCGGCACCCAGCGCGGCCCAGGGCTGCCAGATCCATCGTGCCCCCGCAAGTTCGCGCGATGGCTGGAAGTAGACTTTCCACACGCGCCCGGCCACGTTTACGTCCATGGCCATGGGAGGCTCGTCGCCGGGGTCGCCGGCGGTGCGACGGTAAATGTCGCCGGGCGCTGCGGAGTCCTCGATCCATACATTGTAGCCCTTGCCAACGGCGGCAAGCAGAGAGGCGTCCACCAGATCGCCGATGCGAAACACGGCGACCGCAAAGCCCTCCAGCTCGCGCCGGCGATCTTCCGTCGTCGAGACCTCCCCTTTATACACGGCCTGGAAAACGAGGAAGCCGAGCTGCGACTCGTGCTCCTGCGCCAGGCGGATGGGCGAGGTGGCACATGGCTTGCCGCTGTCGCGGGCGCACTGGAGGGCCTGACTGCGGCGGGACTCGGAGTTGACGTCGAAGCCGAGCGCGGCCACGTTCTTGTTGTAGCTCTCCAGATAAAACGCGGGGAAATACTCGGGGCGATCGCCCGCCGGGATAAGGGAGTGGCCGTCCGGTCCCGCCTCGGTAAAGCGGAAGTTGGGGAACCCTTCGGCGCGGCCACGGGCCTCCCACGCGGCGCGGTCGGCGGCGGGAACGCGGGGATCCCACGAGAGCGCCTGCAGCTCCGGTTGGCGCACCAGAGCGCCGCTGACGAAGACGCGGAACTGATCCCGCGTGAGGGCCGGGTGGGCGTCCACCAGCGACGCCATATCCTGCAGAACCTCCAGCGAGCGAATGAGTTGCACACGCAGCACCTCCACGCGGGCAGACATGTCCTGCTCCCGGCTGTCGCTCAGCGCCTGCCTCTCCCAGTGATTGATGACCAGCGCCGCGGCGAGTGTCGCCGCCAGGCACAGCACCAGCGCAACGATGCCGAGCATAACGGCCGCGCCGGTGCCACGCGGGCGCTGGGGGCCGGCGCAAGGGGGGCGCTGCGGCACACCATCCGCGGTGCCTGCGCACGCGGGCGCCGTCGACGGGGCGTCGGCGCCGGGCGGGGCGTCAGAGGGAGCGGAGGGTGCGGAGAGCATGTCGTAAAAGGAAGGGAGGAGGAAATGAGGGGGAGCGTTTATAACGGAAGTTCTTTAGCTTGGGTAGCTTTGCGTTGTGCAAAAGGAAACATTTTACAGAGCATCATTCGTAAGAGAGATTCTTAGCGTTGGTACTGCAACAGGATGGCGCGTTTCGCCAGATCATCCGGCAGGCCGTCGACCCGTTCTCCCTCCCCTACCCCTTTGCCTCCGCCGCAGCACGCAGGAAGTTGCGCCAGCCGCCGAATTCCGTGATGTCCTCAGCGCCGTCCAGCGCCGCCGGCTCGCAGATAAAGCCTTTGACCCAGGTGCCATCCGCCAGCTCGAGCGAGCCGATGCCGAGGGGCGGGCCGACTTCGAGCATAAAGGCGCCAAAGGCCGCAAGGGGAAGCGTCCAGACCTCCACCTCAATGCCGGGTTCCGCGCCGGGAGCGGCCGGCTCCACAGGGTCGTCCATGCGGCGCAGGCCGGGTTTGGCGGGGCGTGTGTTGGCCAGCGCGTAGAGGCGGTAGCGCGGGGAGGTGCGGGTAAGGCCGAGCAACTTGCCGCCTTTGCTGGTAAGCTGGTGATTGAGCGGCTGGCCCTCCAGGTGCGCGCCGACGACCGCCACGCTTATTGTGCCCGAGCCCGCTGCAGCCGAGGCTGAGCTCTCCGCAATCGGCCCCACCGGGCTCGGCTGCTTCGCCAGGTCAATCCCCACCGAGGGCGAACCCACTTTGGGTGCCAGCGCGCGGTGGAGGCGGTCACCCAGGGCGAGTAGCGAGGCATCGCCAAAGGCCGGGGCCATGAGGGTGACGCCAAACGGCAGGCCGTTGGTGCTGCGGAATCCGGCCGGCACAGCGACGGCGGAGAGGTCCAGCAGGTTCACAAAATTGGTGTAGTAGCCCAGGTTGGTGTTGTACTTTACGGGCTCGGCGCGCAGTTGCTCGATGGTGTAAGTCGTTCCCGTTGTGGGCAACAGCATCACATCCATCTTTTTCCACTCACGCGCGGCGGCGGCGGCCAGGGCTTGAAGGGCGTAGGCGCCTTCAAAGGCCTGCACGGCCGTCATGCCGTCGGCTTTTTCCACAATGCCCCGCACGGTGGGGTCCATTTCGGCGGCTGACTTTGTCATGAAGTCGCCCAGCGCGGCGCGGCGCTCAGCCACCCAGGGCCCGGCATAAAGGAGCGCGGCGGCTTTGGCAAAGGGCTCGAAGTTGATGTCGACGCGCTGGCAACCCAGCTCTTCGATCCTGGCCACCGCCTGCGCGTAAAGCTCGGCCGCCTGCTCATCGCCAAAAAAGTGCAGGTGCTCCGGGCATGGGATGCCTACGCGGCATTTCTCCGGCAGCTTCAGGTCGGTCAGTTCGCGGGAGTACGCGTCGGTCTCGTCGAACCTGGCCGCCACCCGCATCACCGTTTCGGCATCGGCGCACGTGGCGGAGAAGACGGAGATGCAGTCCAGCGCTCGGCACGCGGGGTACAGGCCGGTGGTGCTGAAAATGCCCTTCGACGGCTTAAGCCCCACTATATTATTAAAGGCGGCCGGCACGCGCCCGGAGCCCGCCGTATCCGTACCCAGCGCAAACGCCACCATTCCGGCGGCCACGGCGACGCCCGAGCCGCTGCTGCTGCCGCCGCTGACGTATCGCGCATCAAATACGGACTGGCACGCGCCGTACGGGGTGCGCACGCCAACCAGCCCCGTCGCAAACTGGTCCAGGTTCGTCTTGCCGATGGGGATGGCGCCGGCTGCGATCAGCAGCTCCACTACGGTGGCGGATTTTTCCGGCGTGTACGCAAAGGCCGGGCACGCGCACGTGGTGGGGATGTGCGCGAGGTCGATGTTATCCTTGATGGCAAAGGGGATGCCGTAGAGCGGGAGCTCCCCCTTCCTGGCGGGATCCAGCGCCGCCACGTAGCGGGCGACCTCGCCGCTGGTCAGCAGGCGAATCCACACATGGGGGTGCGCCACCGAGCGGGCGGCCCGGCGCAAAGCCTCCTCCATCACCTCCTCCACGGATACTGCGTTATCCAGATAAAGCCGGCGTAAATCCGCGATGGTGAACGGGAGTGAATGGAGGTCCATGCCAGTTAGTGTAGGAGATAAGTATTGCGGGCTTGACGCGTGCTCAGGCGGTGCGAAGCTGTCGAAGTTCGCGCAGCCAGCACACAGGGTGTGGCGCTGTGCGACAACGTATCAGCAAATTGCGGACCAATCGGGCAAATAGAGCCTTTTGGATGGCATCGGACCGTGCGGCATGCCAACTGCCCGCAGTTACGCCGCCTCTGGCGTTGAGTTGTTTTGTTTACAACAAAAACCTGCGATTGCGGCAAAATGCAGCGGCAACTTTGGCGTAGCAGGCGGATCGGAATGCGTTGCAACTGTTGCGAAGCGCAACAGTTGCAACAAAGTCATCGCCCGAAATGGCGTAAGATGGGACAACCCGCCTCCCCGCCCTTCCTCCTCGTCAGGCCAACAACGTGCCTCCCCTGCCCGGCTCTCCTCAAGATTTCCTGGCAACATCCTCTTCCCCCTGATAGTCAGTTGCTTACGCTTTGTGTGGCGGCCAGGTAAAATTCTCGCAACGCAGGTTGGCACGGCCGCTGCTAGGGCACTTTTTGTAGGCATACATGCGTCCCTGGCTTCCCGTTTGAAGCCAGGGGCTTGCCCACTCCCCAACGTCGCCACCACCAGGAGGACCCATCTGGATGAGCACGAGCACCCTCGTATCCGTAGAAGCAGAACCGTACGCTTTTGAATTCATACCGGCCGAGACAGCGCTGGTCATCATCGACATGCAGCGCGATTTCCTGGAGCCCGGCGGCTTTGGAGAAATGCTGGGCAATGATGTCAGCCAGCTGCGCCGCACTATCGAGCCCAACAAAAAGCTTCTGGCCGCCTGGCGCGCGGCGGGCCTGCAGGTGATTCACACCCGCGAAGGGCACCGCCCCGACCTGACGGACCTGCCGCCCGCCAAGAAGATCCGCGGCAAAAGCGCCACGACGATCGGCGATGTTGGCCCGATGGGGCGCATCCTGGTGCGTGGAGAGGAAGGGCACGACATCATTAAGGAGCTTTACCCGCTGCCCGACGAGCCGGTGATCGACAAGCCCGGCAAGGGCGCGTTCTTCGCCACCGACCTGCAGGCGATTCTGCAAAACAAGGGGATTAAGAAGCTGGTCGTAACCGGCGTAACCACAGAGGTTTGTGTCAACACTACGGTACGCGAAGCCAATGATCGCGGGTACGACTGCCTGGTGCCGTCGGACTGCGTCGGCTCGTACTTTCCGGAATTTCAGGAGATGGGCCTCAAGATGATCAAGGCGCAGGGCGGCATTTTTGGCTGGGTCTCGGACTCGGACAAGATTCTCGCCGCGCTGGGCTAGGCCGGCCCGGCTGCGTTCTCCCTCCCTAACTCTTTCTCCTTCAGCCACTTTTGTCTCCCGCTAGTGACGTAGCGTGGTGGGGGCGCTCTCCCGCTCCCACCCTCCACAAGTGTCAGAGTCAGTCAGCAGGTCAGCAATACAGAGTCAGTCAAGTGCATACAGCGGCCCGGGTGGATCAGGCACCACCCGGGCTTAGCTGGGGCACGCCCACGCAGTCTTTTTCGGTCCGTCAGTTAGTCAGTCATCACAGGCAGGGGCCACCGGTCGATGGCCGCGGAAAGTCTTAACCACCACAACCACCACTCCCACCCACCCACGTGAGAACAACCTGTACATAGCCATGAACGCCGCCACTGTCTTTAAACCCAAATTATGGACGCCGGGGGACTTTAACGCCTTCTTCGGCTTCGGCACCAACATCCTTACCAACATGCTGGTGCTTACCGGCTTGTTGAAGTATGTGCTGCAAATGCCGGATGAACTGATCTTCGGCCGCATCCTGCCCGCCACCGGTATCATGCTGGCGCTCAGCACGATGTACTACGCTTACATGGCGTACGAGCTGGCGGTCAAGACGGGACGCGATGACGTGTGCGCGCTGCCATCCGGCACAAGCGTACCGCACATGTTCGTCGTCGTCTTCGTCATCATGCTGCCCATCAAGCTAACGACGAATGACCCCAACCTGGCGTGGCAGGCGGGCCTTACCTGGGTGTTTATCCAGAGCTTTGTGCTGATGCTTGGCGGATTTGCGGCGCCGATTATCCGCAAAATCACCCCTCGCGCCGCGCTGCTCGGCACACTGGCCGGCGTCTCCATCGCCTTCATCTCCATGCGCCCCGCGCTGGAAATGTTTATGACGCCCACCATCGGCTTCGTCTGCTTCGCGATCATCCTGGTCAGCTGGTTTGGCGGCGTCAAGTACCCGGGCGGCATCCCTGCCGGCCTGGTTGCCATTGCGGCGGGCTGCCTTATCGCCTGGGGCGTTACGCTTACGGCGGGTGTCACCGGGCTGGATCCCAAGAGCTACGGCAACATGTCGCTGGCGTCCCTCAATGCATCCCTCAGCGCCTTCGCCTTCAACTTCCCCAAGCCCGCGTTTGCGGAGGTGTTTGGCGGGTTCCAGTTCCTCAGCGTCATCCTCGTCACGGCCATCCCCTTTGGTATTTATGACCTGGTGGAAGCGCTCGACAACGTGGAGAGCGCCGAAGTTGCCGGCGATGCCTACCCCACGATCCGCGTGCTGTTTGCGGACGGCGTAATCTCCCTCATCGGCTGCCTGCTGGGCAACCCCTTCATCAACGCGGTCTACATCGGCCACCCGGGGTGGAAATCGATGGGCGGGCGAATAGGATACTCCGCGGCAACGGGCGTTATGGTGCTGGTGCTCAGCTGGTTTGGCATCATCTCCGTGATGGCCGCGCTCATCCCGCTTGTCGCCATCTCGCCGATTCTCCTCTACATCGGCATGCTCATCGGCGCCCAGGCGTTTCAGGAGACTCCGAAGCGTCACGCTCCGGCCATCATCCTCTCTCTGGTGCCGCACCTGGCCCACTGGTGCAAAATTCAGATCGACAACTCGCTGGGTGCCGCAGGCGTCAACGTGCATCCGCTGGACCCGGCAATCCTTGCCAACATGGGCAACACGGGCGTCCTCTACAAGGGCCTGGAGGTGATGGGCGGCGGCTCCATCCTCAGCGGCGTCATCCTGGCTGCCATTGCGGTGTTCATCATCGACCGCAAACTGCTGCAGGCCGCCGCGTTTGCCGGAGTAGGTGGCGCACTCACGTTCTTTGGCCTGATGCACGGTGAGAAGATTGGCTTTGCCGTACAGCTCGGCGTCGTCGTCAGCTACATCGGCGTGGCTGGTGTGCTGGTAGCCTGTCATCTCTTCGCCAAGACGGAGCCGATCACCGCGAAGGAAGAAGAAGAGCTTCCGCATGGTGCTCACGCTGCGACGGAGTAAGCACTCCCTCGCACGCGACGTCTGCCAACAACGCAAAGTCCCTTCACCCCCTCGCGGGTGGAGGGACTTTTTGCTTTTGGCGTGGGGCGTTGAGCGCTGAGCGCTACGCGTTCCCGTCCTGCGCCGCGCTTTGCGCGTTTTGCTTTCAGCTCCCCGGCGTGCGGAGGCAGATACGAGATCGCGGCGGCATCGTTGGCATCCCACACCCGCGGGCGCAGAAAAAGGCCCCCGGGTAACGCCGAAGCACAAATCCATCTCCCTCAGCGAATCTCCAGCTTCAGCAGCCGCTGGTTACCGGAGTCGTGCACGACGGCGCGGTCGCCAAATGCGGCAATGGCTTCGGGGCGCGTGGCCGACGCCAGGTCGTCGCCGGGCTTGCCGGTACCGAAGGTGGCGACGAGCGTGGGCTCTCCCTTGTCGCTCAGCGCAAAACAAAGGACGCGGTTCTTCTCCGTGTCGCTGACCCAGAGGCGGCCTTTGCTGAACGCCGTGCGAAGCGACGCGCCAAACGACGCATCGCCACCTGCGTCGGCCGTCCAGGTGCTCCAGCGGCGCGCTTCCGTGTAGATAAGCGCGGCGCCTTCCGCCGGGCCGGTTCCTTTCGCGTCCAACGCGCCGGCAGGCAGGGCAAACTCGATGATGGCACCGTTATCGGTGCCCAGCAGGCGGCCGTCTGGCAGCGCGGTCAGCGTCGAAAGCTTCGTGAGCGGGGCCGCCCCGGGCACAGTTTGCAGCTCCACGTCGCTCGGCTTCCCCTGCATCTCGCCACGGCCGGTCACGCCGAAGGCTACACCGCGGCCCGTGGCGTTAACGGCAAAAACCATGTGGCGCTTTCCAGCCGGCGCCACCGTGCCAGCAACGGCGTCTTTGGGGATGACGGGCGCCTTGTTGCGGTCGGCCGGGCCATTCATTTTGGTGAGATGGACGCTCCCCTCCTTCTTGCCGGCGTGGATGAGAATGGTCGTGTCGTCGGGCGTGGTGGCGGCGCCGATCAGGTCGTCCTGAATGGGGCGGCTATGGTTAAGCGGCACATCGGGCCCGTCCGTCCATAGCCAGTAGCCGCCATTGCAGTACACTTTGCCTTCGCGGTTGATCGCCACGGCACTGCAATCAGGGATGGCGCCGATGCGTCGTACAATCTCCATCCGGCGATTATCCGGCTGCCACTCCAGCAAAAACACCATGCCTGTGCGGCCGGAGACAGCAAAGAGATTCTCGCCCAAGCGGGCCATGCCAATGCCGCTGTCCAGCTCGTGATCACCGGGCACGTAACCGATGAAGGAGCCTGACGCGCCGCCCAGAACCACGCCCGGGTCGGGCTTGAAGTCCGCGTTAAAGCGCCGGATGGTGCCGTGCCCCTCGTGCGCAAACCACTTGCCTTCCTGTCCATCACGGCCGGGAAACCACTGCATGCGGTTGCCCAGGCGGGGCCACGGCCCGCGCGCATCGGCTGGCGCGGCGGCATCAATGCGATGCACGCGGTGGGTGGTGGAGGGCGCCTCGTCCATATAGCGCGCGTAAATGGCGCCGGTTTCGGTTATTTCCACATCGAAGAGCCGCGTCTTCACGGTAGTCACCGGCTTTTTCTCGCCGGCCGTGTTGACGAGAAAAATCTCGCCGTCCAGCGCCGCCACGGCCCAGCCGTTGTGGGAGCTGGGCGAGAGGAGGCTGGCTTCCACCTCCATCGGCGAGGGCTCCGTGCCGGCGGGGGCGGTAACGGGCAGCGTGTAGAGGCGGCCTTCGTACTTGATCATCAGCGTATCGCCAATCAGCACCGTGCTGGTGCCCACGGCGGTGTTTCCGCCCCGAGAGCCCTTTTTGCCTTGGGTGGGGAACGGATAGGTGGCCAGAAGCCGGCCGTCCGGAGAGTAGCGGTTGATATGGGACGATCCACCGCGGTCCCACAGCGTCCCAAACCGGTCATACGTCACCCCAAAACCGGGCGCGGGCTTGTCCAGCTGCCTGACGAGAGTGGCGCCCTGCTCGCCGGAGTTACCGAGGACGCCCGTGCAGGTAATCGTTTCAGCAAAAGCCAGCGGCGCAGCAAACAGCACAAGGGCGGCGGCGCGCGTGGCAAGGGAGGCGAAGGTGGTGAGAGAAGAGAGCTTCACGTGCATAAGTCGTTGGATGTAAGAGATATCGCAATTGGTCTCAGTTGGAGTTCCTTGCCCGCTTACTCACTTGCCCTCCGCGCTTTTGCCAGGCGCCGCCGCGTCGTCGTCGGCAGCTTCCCCGGCGGCTTTGCTGGTACGCAGGATGACTTCGCCCCACAGGTTGGGTGTCAGCATAATCTCCCCGGGCACGTCATTCACCAGGCCGGTACTCTGGTTGTTCCAGTAGTTGCGGAACGTGTTGATCGTCCCCTCTCCGTCGCCGTAAATCACGCCAAAGTCCCCGCGCAGACGCTTGTCCAGCGCGCCCTTCAGGCCAAGCTCGGCCAGCGGTACGGATATCTCGACGCGATACTCGGCGTCGCCCTGGCGTTGCACGGCCACCTTTGCGCTCTCCAGCTTACGCACCACGTCCACCTTCTCGCTTCGCCACGGGCTTTGGAAGACCACGCCCTCGTCCTCCCTGGCGCCGGGCACGCGGTGGCGGTACAGCACCGCGACATCCCCCGCCGCGCTGGGCGCTACAAAGAGGCGAAGATCACCCGCCACGGGACCGTTGCGGCGCGGGCTGGCTGCCGAATCGGTGCCGATCTGCAGATCCACGCCGTCGCCAGTCTTGAAGAGCGACTGCCAGTCCTTGCCATTGTTGACCCAGGGCGACTCATCCCGCACGCTATAAAGGAGATACAGATTCTCCTCATCAAACGCCGCGCGAATGCTTACCGGGAATTTGTTGGACGCCTTGCTCCACTTGACGGCAGGCGCAATGCCCTTCCAGTCGTTTTCGCGCCCGTCCACGCTAATCTTCGCGCCGGCAGGCAGCTCGGCAATCACGGCGGTGTGCTGCTGCGCTTTCTCGGCGTCCACACGCGATTTCGTGCGCTCGGCGGCGGAGACCTGGGCGGCGGTAAGCT
Organism: Verrucomicrobia bacterium LW23; assembly: GCA_003054695.1. Taxonomy (GTDB): domain Bacteria; phylum Verrucomicrobiota; class Verrucomicrobiia; order Methylacidiphilales; family UBA1321; genus LW23. The sequence goes on along the minus strand of QAZA01000025.1, from coordinate 235,099 downwards.
TCAACGCCCCCTCGGATCGCCTGAGCTCACGCAGGCCGTCGATGCGGTAAATGCGGTAGGAGATGCCGCCGCCCTGGAAGTAATAATTGCCATCCTTCTCACTCTTGCCAAACGAGCCGCCGAAGCACTCCCCGCCCAGCACGCCGATGCCACCGCCCTGCGGGTTGGTCATCAGGCGCACGTCGGGAAACATCGCGTCGACGTAAAGGCCGTCGCTCGTCAGCACAAACGCCTGGCCGTGGTTGCCGTTGAGCAAAAACACGTCGCTCTTATCGTCCAGCGGCACCACGCCGCTAAAGAACAGGGCGCCCTGGATCTCCCCCACGCTGGGCAACGGCGCCTTGTGGCTGCCGTGCACGCCACGGTAGTTGTTGGGGTAGGTCCACATCACCTTGCCAGCCGGCGTTATGGCGCACAGCACCGAGCCGCTGACAATAAGGTTGCCGAAGCGATCGACCGCGGACTCGCCATTCTCCGGGCCGAAACCACTGACGGGGATGCCGGTTTTGGTCACCGTCTCGTTAAGCGGCGGGTATTTGGGCGCGCCGCCGGGGTAAAAGCCGTCGGGCTTCATCGCCACCAGCATGGGCTTGCCGCCCACGTAGGCGATAAAGCGGAGCGTCAGGTCGTGGTAATCGTGGCTCCAGCCGCTGCCGAGCATGTTCTCGGCGCCGGGCGCAAACTCGATCTCGTCGGCCTGCATAGCGCCGTCGCCGCTGCGGTCCACCCACATAACGCCGATACGCTTGTGCATGGAGCCGCGGGCGATGCGGCTGTCGCTGCCTTCGACGAAATCAATCTTCTCGTCAGGAAAATCGCGCTGAAACGCCTCAATAAACGGCTTCGGCAACACCCAGTTCTCGCTATACGCAAACTGGTGGTTGGAGGAGGCCATGGCGAGCGGCTTAAGCGTGCCGTCATCGCGCAGCTCCTGAATGTAAGTGGCTTTGCCAGAGGTAATAATAAAGGTGCGCCCATCCTGCCGCCACCAGGTGTGGCGACGGCCGCTCTCGCCGCCGGTAATGGACTTTGGCGTTGCGGTTTTATCGGCAAAGTTGAGGCTGAAGGTGGTGCCCTGGCCAATCCATTTGGTGTGATCCTGGGGATCAAAGCCCGCGCCCTGGGCTCCGTAGTTGGTGGGGCCGTAGAACTCCTTAACGACGTTGCCCGTGGCTAAGTCGTACGCGGCGTAGCGTTTAGGCGTCCAGCGATTCCTCTCCGTGATCCACAACATGCCGTTGGTAATGGCCATCCCGGCCGGGTTACGCAGGCGCAGCGGATCGTACGGACCATTGGCGATGCCGCCAGGCTTGCCGATAGTGCCAACCTGCTTGCCCTGCGCATCGAGCACGCGCACGATGTGATCCTGAACGTCGCTGACATAAAAGCGGCCATCGGCACCAATAGTAAGGCCAAACGGTTTCCCCTCCAGCGCAACAACTTGCGTGGATTTCCCCGTGGTCGGATCAACCTTCAGCAGCTTGCCGTCCGCCAGCGCGTAAAGGGCGTCGCCCCGCGCGGCCAGAGCGCTAATGCCGGCCAAGGCGAAGGAGCGCTCCTCCGCGCCGGTTTTGGGGTCAACGACGCGCACCAGCCCGGCTTCCGTATCGCCCACATAGAGACGCCCGGCAACACACGCAAGGCCGCCAAGCACCTTAGGATCCTCCTTCGCGCCAGGGGAGCCCGGGCCAAACTGATATTTGGCGAGCGTGGCATAGCGGAGTTTCGGAGCCTTATCGCCGGCCGGGTTGGGAAATTCCTCAAGGTTCCAGTTGGCCAGATTGACGCGGAGCAGACTGAGCGTGTTGGCGCCGACCCAGTTCTTTTTGCTGCGATCAATCTTGTCGCCCCACGCGGTGCCCTCGTGCGCGGCGTACAGGTACTCGCCATCCGCCGCCAGCGCCACCGCCTTGAGGCCGTGCCCGTGCGGCGGGTTGTAGCCGCGGCGGAAGGTGCCGTCCATGCCAAACTCCACAATCTCGTGCCCGCCCTCGGCCACCGTAGCGGCCATAAAGAGCGACGTACCATTGGTGACCGCAGCCTCAAGCGTGCCGTGATTAGAACCGGGCGCGTCGACAAAGCTCATCTGATGGCGCGGAGCCAGGCCGGGGTGCGAAATGGCGCGCCACTTGTACTCGCCAGGCAGGGCCGGATTGCCTTTTTCGTCGAGTCCATCCCACGCAATGCGCTGCTTGCCTTTTGTAAACGATTGCGCTGTAACGAGATTGCGCACACGCACACCCTCGGCGTTCTCGATGACGATGGTGGATTTACCGTCCAGCACCTGCTCAAAATCAAAGGCAATCTCTTGCGCGCGGTCGGCCTCCTGGCGCTCCATCTCGGCCAGATCAACGGGCTGCCAGTCGCTCGCCGCCGCAGCCAGCCCGGCGTGCGAGGCCCGGGCTCGGGCGTGGAGGTACGACGCCTTGAGACGCGCCGGCATGCCCGGGGCGCCCGCCCACTCCACGGCAAAGGCCAGGCGCAGCTTATTCCAGCCCTCGGCCGTGGGGCCGGAGCCGTTGACGATGGAGGCAGCGGGAATTGTAAACTCATACCGCACAACGCCTTTTGCGGGCGACGAGCCGCCGGCCACCTTCGCCTCCTTACCGGTTAAGCGCACTTCCTTATCCGCAGCCACACCCACCTGCACGGAGATATCCTTGCCCGGCGCGGCGGAGGCCGGATCGAATCCGGCAACCTCCAGCGTCAGCCTGAGGTTATTGCCGTGCCGGCCCAGATCGTACGCCACTCGCGGCGTGGTGACGTTGGAGACGACGATGAGCTCATCCTTACCACCGGCCGAGCCCGGAGCGGCAAAGGCCGTCGTTGCCGCGGAAAAGTGCAGGTACGAGCCGGCAACACTGCAAGCGAGCAAGGCAACAAGCGAGCGAAAGGGAGGCAAGTATTTCATAGCAAAGGGGTTGCGGAAACTCTGGTAAGGCACGCAATCACGAATCTCCGACAGATCTCCTATCCTAGGACAGATGGCGCGCGAAAATCGAGATATACGCAATAGATACAGTACGATTCTCGCAATCGCACCGCTCCGCACAACGCAGAGCTCCCGACCCCATCGCCTGGGGCCTGCTTCCCCCCCCCTCTCCTCGCACCACCCGCTACGCCATAGGGTGCGGCGCCGTGCGCTCCACCGCCAGGGGAAGCATCGCCGGCTGCTGAGGCTCCCCGGCAATCGCCCTATCCACCTGCGCGATAAGCGCTTGCGCAAAGTCGTCAATCTTTACCGTAAGCCACGTTACGGGGAACGGCAGGTAGATCGCCGACTCGCGATTGCGATGCGAAATCAGCGCAATCTCCTCCGGCACACGCACATGGCGCCGCACCAGCGTCGTCGCCACGCCGCGGATGTACGTGTCCGGGTACACAAAAATCATATCCGGCGCCTTGTATTTTGCGGGTGCGGAAACCTCTGCGCCTGAAGCACTTGCCGGCGCCGCAACGACGCCGTCCAGCAGCTTGGCACATTGCTGGGCCCCCACGTGCTCCCAGTGGTCCGGCGGAATCTTCTCGTGTGGCGTGGGGCAGATAATTTCGATCCCAGCCTCCTTGCCCAGCCGCTCAAACTCCGCCAACAGCATGTCGCCCCCCTTGGCCACCTTTACCGGCATGGAGATGTGCACCAGGCCTAAGCGCTTGCGCTTGAGCAGGATAGCCTCGTCGATAGCATGCCGCGCCATCTGCCTGTGGTCCAGCACCACGGCCGTCTCGGGCGTGCCCAGCATCAGCGAGGCGGCCGGCACCTCAAGCTTGGTGAGCCACGGGATGGCCCCGAATGAGATGCTCGTCGCAATCACGGCGTCAATTTCACCATCGCGCGCCATGTCCCGCAGCTCCTGCGGCACGGTATGCTGCTTGTCCACTGGGCGATGATCAAAAAACGGCACAGTAATGACGCCGCGAATCGAGAGAATCCGATAAAGCGCGATGTTCAGCAGCGAGTAAAACTCCTTTTGCCAGTCCTCACTCAGGTTCTGGTCGTGATACAAACAGGCGCGCCGCAGCGCCCGCCGGGGCGGCGCCACAAAGGAGCCCTTCTTGGGGCTCTGCACAATCAGCCCCTCGCCTACCAGACGGCTCAGCGCAGCCTGCACCGTAAAGTAGTTGGTGTCCCACAGCTCCGCCAGCATGCGTATGGGGGGAAGGCGCACATGTGCGTCCAGCTTCTTCTTCTCAATCAGCGAGCGGACGTGCGCGGCCACCTGTCGCTCCACCGAAGCGTTGGGCTTGAAGTTTTTCTTCTTCAGAATCGCGATGATCTCGCGATACTCGTCGTTTGTGGCAGGAGTGGTCGGTTTCACGTGGCGGAATTCCCCTTACGTGATTTACGGGGCGACGTCACGCTCTTTTTGTCTATCGAAGCTATTCACGCGCAAAAATGATATGCTTGGTGCGAAATCTCTAAGCGAGAGCTGGAAACGCCGCCTGTTGCGCCGCGTCGCCAACCGCAGGTACCCCGGCTATCCCATAAGCTGCTGACGAAAGAAAGTAAAGCTAAGTGATTGCAACAGAGCCTCCTGCAACTGATTGGCGCTGCCGCCATGGCCCCCCTCCATATTCTCGTAATAGAGGACGGAATGCCCCAGCTCCTCCATGCGGGCCACCATCTTCCTGGCATGGCCGGGATGAACCCGATCATCGCGGGTGGAGGTGGTGAAAAGAATCCTGGGATACTTAACCCCCTTCTTTACAAGATGATACGGGGAAATATCCTGCAAATAACTCCAGTCTTCCTCCTTATCGGGATCCCCATATTCCTCCATCCACGAGGCACCCGCCAGCAACTTGCTGTACCGTTGCATATCTAGCAAAGGCACCATACAAACAAGGCATTTATAGAGATGAGGGTAGTGCATTGCCATATTCCCTATCAGCAACCCACCGTTGGAACCACCAATAGCACCTGCCTTTGACGGCGAACTGATGTTACGAGCGAAAAGATCTTCCGTTACCGCCGCAAAGTCTTCATAAGCACGCATCCTGTTTTCGCGAAGAGCGGACCTGTGCCATTTCGGTCCATACTCGCCTCCGCCACGTATATTCGCAATAACCTGGAATCCGCCCTTCGATAGCCAGGCGTGGCCCATACTACCACTATAATAAGGCAACAGGCTTACTTCAAATCCCCCGTACCCATAAATAATAGCAGGATTATTACCGTCGCGAGCGGCGTTCTCCGGTCCCACAACAAAATAGGGTATCCTGCTTCCATCCTTGCTTGTCGCAAAAAACTGCTCTACCGCAAGCCCTTTAACATCAAAAAACTCCGGGTTAGCCTTCAGCTTCTCGCTCTTTTCTGATACACCGCCCAGCTCAAGCGTTGCCGGCACAAGAAAGCTCTGCTTGTAGATAAACAGGTCGTTACTCTCCTCATCATCGACAGGGGACAACCCCACAGACAGAAATTTCCCCATATTGGTATAGGGAACGCGGACCATCGCTTCGTCTTTAAGATCGATGACATCTACTTTATCCTGAACATCTTCCAGGTAAGTAATATAAAGATAGTCCTTGGTAAATGCAAAACAGGAAAAGGACGCCGTCTCTGTTGGCTCAAAAACCAAATGAAGCGCGCGAGAACCGGCAAGATAATCTTGCAATTTCCCTATGAGGAGCGATCCGGAAATATAGCGTTTGCCTTCCACTTCCCAGTCATCTCGCAGAGTCAAAAGTATAAACTCCCGGTAACACCATTTATCCGCACTATCAGGTGCATCAATCTTCGCCAGGCCGCCAGGTGTGTTCAGATAAAGCTCCGACGTATAGAAGCTCGGATTTCTGGTAACCCAATCACGCTCATAACCTTTGGTATGATCGTGATACGCGGATACCGACAGATCATCGGCGCGTCCCTCAAAAACCAGCTCCGCGCTCGACAGCGGAGTGCCTCTTTTCCAACGCTTGGCAAGCCTGGGATAACCCGACGAAGTCATAGAGCCGGGACCAAAGTCGGTGCCTACATAGACATGCTGATCATCTATCCACGAGACGCGGCTTTTTGCTTCCGCAAGATAGAATCCTCCTTCAACAAAGGATTTTGTAATAACGGAAAACTCCCTGTACACTTTGGCATCGCCACCACCTTTTGAGAGTACAATTAAGTATAACTCATAGTCATGGGGCAATCCAATGGTCCCACTCCACACCCAGTTCTCATTCTCCAGTTCAGCAAGTGCATCCAGATCAAGCACTATTTCCCATTCCGGTTGTTCCTTGCGATATTCATCCAGCGTTGTTCTTCTCCAAACGCCTCGTATATGCTTTTTATCCCTCCAAAAGTTATAGTAATAATCACCTGCTTTATGAATGCCCGGAATTCTTGCATCGGACTGATAGATAGAAAGCAGCCCTGAACGCAGAGCTTCAAATTCCGGATCGCCTCCTAGCTCACGTAGCGTAATATCATTCCGTTTCCGCACCCAGTCCAGAGCCGTTTCATCATAAATACTCTCAAGCCAAAGGTAAGGATCTACACAAGAATCTTTGCTCATTGCCCGAAATAATAGCACACGAATCCCGGCAAGCAATGTTATTACCCCACCACACAATGCCAGACATCCTCTGCCCGTTGCGTAAAACGAATGGGGATATCCAGGAACTTACGGATCGTATCCGCATTAGTGACAGAATGTCGCGAAGGCCGCATCGTCAGAAACTCCCCGCCACCCGCAAGCGCCATCGGCACAAGTAGTTGATCTGCAAGGTGTTCCCCCACTACGGCCCCGGCGGCCGCCGCCACCTCGTATCGCCGCACTTTCTCGATCGCAAGCTCAACCACACGCTCGGCCGAAACACCTCGTTCTCCAAATCCAGTAACTATTTCGGTAACATGCTCGAACTCCTGCTCGATGATAATCACGTTGCCCGGTCCGGTAGCTCCTGCAACCTCCTTCAACTCAAATGTATCCTTTGGCCACGACAATTTCGCCTGGAGCGCATGGATTTCCCGCTCGCCAATGTTTCGCGACAAGCAGGCCAGGAGAACCAAGGCGCGCCGACGCACAAGCGCTCCTTTTTCCACTAAGCTAAGGTGCTTTAGCTTAGGCACTTGCGTAATCCTTGCGAGCATCTCCCCACCTCCCGCGGGATAAAATCCCGGACGCGTCAAAGTCAACCCAATCTTCGCGCCCATCCGGCGGAGCACTGGCGCAAAACTGCGCTCAAGGAAATCGAACGGAGGCGCGAATGGGTTGTGCGTGCCACCCTGGCACACCAATGTGGATTCCATGGGTGACTCGTCCGCTCCGGCCGCTTGCGTAACCATCAGCAGCGCAGGAAGTACCGTTTGCAGCACCAGTGTTGCGCTACCGGCCGTCCCCACAGCAAATGTGTGGTTGCCTGGCGCCACCACGCCCGGCACAAACTCAAGCTCAAGCGCCCCGGTTGCAACCGGCGCGCCTTGCGATCCTGTAATGGCGTAAGCGGCCTGAACCGCTGTAAGGTGTTGCCGCATAAGGCCCGGCTTCTTGCGCCCCGCCCGGATGTTGGACATGCGAAACGGCTGGCCCGTGCACATGGACAATGCCAGTGCCGTACGCAAGATTTGCCCGCCGCCCTCGCCGGCGCTCCCATCGATGTGAATCATATCAGGCGATACTCCGTGAATTTGCAAAGTTGAGACTTAACAGATGGCGTTGGCAATGCGAGACTAAGCACGGCCCGGTCAATCTTTTTCGCTACTACTCAATTTGCTATGGAAACCACGAACTCAGAAGTCAATGCTAATGAGCAGGTTACAGATGCTCAGCAGGCGGACATGGTGCCGCCTGCTGAGACCTCCACCCCGCCGCAGCCCCCCGTTGCCGAGAAGCCGACGATAGAGCTGGAAGCGCCGGAGCTCGTCGAAGTTGATCGCAATGCGGCAAAGCGGGAGAAAGCGGCTAAACATAAAGATCGCAAGAAGTTGCTGAGCAACGTGAAGGTCAATGCATCCTCCTTTCCCATGGTGGAACTGGTGGCAGAGCAAGTGCGCACCTCGGTTCCCAAAGCGATTACGGATAAAATTAAATCTGCCAAGAAGAAGGAGATTATCAGCAGCACTTACCCGTATCCGGAGCTCATGCTACGGGAGGAGTACGAAGATGAGATTGAGCTCCTGCAAATTGAGCTCGTCAAAATGCAATCCTGGGTGAAGGAGACTGGCGAGCGGGTTGTACTCGTGTTTGAAGGGCGCGATGCTGCCGGCAAAGGGGGAACGATCAAGCGATTTACTGAAAATCTAAATCCTCGCGGCGCCCGCGTTGTCGCGTTGACCAAGCCTTCGGAAACGGAGCGTGGCCAGTGGTATTTTCAACGCTATATTCAGCAATTACCGACGAAGGGCGAAATTGTTTTCTTTGATCGCAGCTGGTATAATCGTGCCGGTGTTGAACATGTCATGGGTTTTTGCTCAAGCCACGAATACCTCGAGTTTATGCGACAGGCACCTGAGTATGAGCGTATGCTTGTACGTAGTGGTATTAAACTTATCAAGTTCTGGTTCTCTGTCAGCCGCGAAGAACAGCTGCGCAGATTCCTTAGCCGCGCAAAGGATCCTCTCAAGCAGTGGAAGCTGAGCCCAATGGATGTTGAATCTCTGGGCCGTTGGGACGAGTATACAAAAGCGAAGGAAGCTATGCTGTTTTATACAGATACAGCCGATGCGCCGTGGACGGTAGTTCGCAGCGATGATAAGAAGCGAGCACGGCTTAACGCCATCAAGTACATGCTCAGTTCTATTCCTTACATTGGCAAAGATCTTGGCTCACTTGCTCCTTCGGATCCCAAGATTGTGGGCTCTGCCCGTCATATCTATGAGGTTGAAGAGAAAAAGTAATTATTGTAGGGCACAGGAAGACTATAGCATCATACAAATCCACATTTGTATGATGCTAGGCTTGTTTTTACCACTCACGCTGCACCGCGCAGACTTTCATCGGCATCTTTAATGACGAAGCGTGCGCGGAGGTCGGCCACCTTGCTGGCAAGGCCCGCAAGCTCCACGGAGCGAAGTACTTCCGCAAAGTCTTTGTACGCGGCGGGCGCTTCGTCGGTGGGGTACTTGCGGCAGTTGCTCAGAATGTCGGCATCGGCCAGCTCCTTTTCGATAGCGTCCTGATCCAGCGTGCGGATCGCGGCTTTGCGGCCCATCGCGCGTCCTGCCCCGTGGTTGACACTGTAGCAGCTAAGCGCGGCGCCCTGGTTAGCCACCATCACGGCGGAGCCGTCGCGCGGGTTGCCGGGTAGCAGAATCGGGTGGCCGGTTTCGGCGAACGGCGTGTGACGCAAGGCGTGGTGGCCCGCCGGGAAAGCGCGCGTGGCGCCTTTGCGGTGAACCCACGCTAACTTGTTGTCCACCAATTCCTTACGTGCAATATTGTGGCTGATGAAGTAGACCAGGGTTCCCGTGGTTCCGGGAATGATCTCCTGAAAGGCTTCCAGCACTAATGCGTTGATAAGCAAGTGGTTAACAGTGGCAAAGTTGGCGCCGAGCGCCATGTCGTCAATGTAGTCGTTGGCTTCCGGTGTGCCCAGCGGTGCGTAGACGAGCTCGCGGTCGCCGCCGGGTAGCGGGATGTTCCACTGCGCAAACTTGCGTTGTAGGGCACGGAACTGGTTTTCCGCCAGGTCGTAGCCGAAACCGCGGGAGCCGCAGTGGGAGAGAAACGCGATGCGTCCATCGAGCAGGCCGAACGTCTCCGCAATCGCACGCATGTGCGTATCCTGTTGGACACGAACCACTTCGCACTCGCCGAAGTGATTGCCTCCTCCGTAGGAGCCGAGCTGGCGCATCTTGCCTTCAAAGCGCGTAAACTGACCGTTGTAGATGCGATCGATGCGCGCCTCCAGGGCGGCGACGGTGTCGTCGTGGCCCCGATGAAAGGCGTCCTCGCAGCGGTGCGCCCACTCGGGCGGGATGCCGAGCGCGGTACATACGGCCTCGCACGCGCCTTCGGCCACGACGCGGCGGCCCAGGTCGTAACCCACTGCGCGGGACTTCTTTACGCTGCGCTGGCCACGGCCGGGGCCGGTGGGGATGCGTTCCAGGATGGCGTTGATAATGGCGCGACGAATGGGCTTCTCGTTAATCGCCTCCTCGGGTAAGTCCGTCTGCAGCAACGACATGGAGCACTTGATGTCGACACCTACGGGGCCGGGGTAAATGTGCGTTGGCGAGACCATAACGCAGCCGATAGGCGCTCCGTAGCCGGCGTGCGCGTCGGGGTTCAACACCAGGTCGGTGACGCCAGGGGCGCCGCGAGAGTTGAGCGCCTGTCGTAAGCATGTGGTGTCGAAGGCGTTACGGATAGCCTCCGTGCCGATGACGGTGATGGGTTTGCCGTTGCTTCCCGGGGCCGGGATGAAGCCAGTGGCCTCGCCGGTGACGTGAATAACGAGATCTTCCGGCCGCCGCGGGGCGGTGGGAGGCGCGGGGATCACCGCAACGGCGGGCATTTCTTCAGCCTGGATGTTCATATTGTTTTTGTGTAGGGGAGTGTAAAGAGATGAAGTCAACGAGGTATTGATGAAACGTATATCCGACGAGTAACCATACTCCGTCGCTCTTGCAAGCGAGTCAGGAATCGAACCTGATCTTCGGTTTGGAATGTAGTTCCATCTGCATTTGACTTCAAAGCGGCGTTGATATGCACTATTGTCTGACAGCAACAAGATATTGCGAAAGCCTGCCTTCCTTCCTTACGGAGTGGGGAAGCGGTGAGTAGTCCCGCACCTTAGAGGCGTTATGTAGTTCCGCAGGCATTTGCCGGCAGACTTATGTGCACTGATGATATAGAATAGTTGAGGAGTCGATAATCCTGTCAGCAACAAACAGTTGCGAAATTCCCTGTCCGGCCGTGGGGCCAGCGCAGGATTCGAACCTGCACAGGGTGCCAGTGTAATTCCGCAGGCATTTGCTGACAGTGGCGGAAGGAGTGGAATAACGTGGGTATTCTGATAACAAGGATTTGGCGAACAGTTACTGAGCTAACGTCAAAGCTTTAGCCTTTACGTGCGGATGTCGAAGTCCGCGACCTGGCTCGCTTTTCAGAGAGCCTGCTCTTACCATGTAGGTCCGTCGGGCATTTATCAGAAGGTGGTAGAAGAATAACTTTATCTCCGCGTTACTGACGGCAACAAGAGGGCGATGAAACGTTTTAAGCGTACGCTCTGCCAGGTTAAGCCACCCGCCGATTGGTCAGCGGGGCAGGATTTGAACCCGCACCTTACGCTCCCTATGTAGTTCCATCTGGCATTTGCCGCCAGTAAACCGGGGATAATGATGTTGCTCTGAAGCCGACTAGTGGTAGACGAGATTGCGCTGGCATGGAATGTAATCCCGTCAAGGCATTCGGCCCGTGTTCCGGAAACGGCCGGAGCACGTTGACCAGAGCGGTAGAATCGGAGCTGCTGCCGCTCGCACAAAACGAAAAGGGCTGGGCGACAAGTAGTTGGTAAGATTTAATCCACGAGTGTTACCTCATGGGCGTCCCCGATTGTGGTGGAGATGGAGTCCTACCGGCATTCGCCCAGCGGGAGTAGTTTAGCATGGATTGCATATGTGTAAAGGGTTTTGTTGTGAAGTTGTCCCTTGTTGGGGAGGATGGATAGTAGCGCCAGAGGGAGTCGAACCCTCGTCTTCTGAGCGAAAATCAGAGATGTTAGCCCCTACACTATGACGCCGTAAGCAGTATGTGAGTTTGGAAAGATATGAATCTTCCGTTATAAATTGGTCAGGCACCGGGGAGTCGCACCCCGTGTCTCATGGTCCCAATCCACACGGATTACTGTCTTCCTCGTGCCTGTTGCTTTCAGGTGAAGACATTCCTTATGCATGGATATAGCCAGGCGACAGAGTATGTAAGTACTGAAGGAAAGAGGTTGCGGAGGTGGGAATCGAACCCACTGTTTCCAGCTTATGAAACTGGCGTCTTAACCATTTGACTTCCCCGCAAAAGTATGTAGTTGGAACTGCGTTAGCTATAGTATTAGAGTTAATTAGTCACTATTCGAGGAGAAGTGCCGATCCAGCGGGTAATGCTCCCGCTCCTGACGGTAGACAGCCGTCTATGCTGCTTTTACAACATGGATCGCAAGTAGTGTTTCTACCTTCTGTGACTTGAGTGGAACGCCTGGTTGGAATACGACTCGAACGTATAACCTGATCATCTTCAGAGATCCGCTCTGCCTGTTGAGCTACCCAGCCTTTATGCCCCCCCCTTGAGATGCCGCAGGTCTGATTTCCATCTCCGACCCACGGCACCCGTTTGTATCTGTGGCGCAATGGCTTACAGCGCAATCTTCTCGATCTCGCCCACCCAGTGCGCGGGGCTCAGGTTGCCCTCAGCAAAATCGCGCACTATGGTAAACACGTGGTCCGAGAAGCCGCCGACGTTGAGGATATCGTCCGCCTCCTCCGCCTGCGTGCTGCCGTACGGCTGCAAATCAATGCACACCAGCTTTGCGTTTGGGTTGCGCTTCTTGAACTCCTTCCAGGCCTGCATGACGCAGGTGCCGCGGCCGCGGGGCGTGTCCATCCAGCTCTCGTTGTCGGAGACGTAGATGACCAGGTCGCCCTGGGCGCGCCGGCGGTTCAGCTCAATTAGGGGCGCGGAGCAACTGGTGCCGCCGCCCTGCAGCCTGGCCAGCTTGTGGGCATTGGTCATCACGCTGTCGCGGGGATTAAGCGTCACGTTGCGCACCTCGGTATCGAAGGGCAGCACCTGCGCCTCGGGATTCTTACGCAGAATCGTCGCGGCGATCAGCGCGGCCACATCAATGCAGCGCACTTTGGATCTTACGGCCGTGCCGTAGCCGTTCACCGGGCAGCTCATGGAGCCCGACACGTCCGGCAGCACCCACACCTTGCCCTGCACTACCGGCACATTCGCGGTCGCGATTTCCATCGCGTCCTGAAGCGCCTCGGTTACCTTGCGCGGCACCTCCCTGGTGGAGGCGCTGGCGAGGTACGCGGCCAGCAGCTGGTAGGGGAACACGCGGGCCTTGCCAATCGCCTCCGCATTGCGCAGCCGGGCGGCTACCGTGTCCGCAATGGCGTCGTTGTTATCAAAAACGCCGTGGCGGGCAAAGGTGTTCAGGTTCATACGCGTCATGTGCCAGGGGGCCGTCTCGGCGATGGAGGTCCACTCGGCCTTGCCCAGCTCCAGGGCGGTCAGCATCTGGAAGGGCACTTTGGGCAGCACCCTGGTGGCGCCGGCCTTGTAGGCCTCAAAGTCGCGCACCTGCTCGGGCAGCAGCGCGGCGTCGTGGGGTTGATCGATAAGGTAGCCGTAAAGCGCGGCGCGGGCGGGGTCCGCGGGGCGCGGATGCACCATGCGGATCACGTCGGCCAGGCTGGGGGCGTTGCCTACGCTGGCCTCAAAGAGCGTCTTGTCGGTGGCGGCGTTCAGCCAGTCCACCACCAGGCGCTTGGGCAGCGAGCCCAGGGACTTGCGGCCCGTCTGGCCGGAGCGGATGATCTGCACGAAGTTACGCAGCATGCGACCGTTGTCGATCACACGGGGGAAGATCTTCTTCAGAAGCTCCGCACGGGCCGCGTTGGCGGCGGCAAGCTCGGCAGCGGCGGGCGTGCCGGGCTCGATGTCCGCATGCGCCACGGGGGTGGCCAGCACGGCGCACAGCAGCGCGGGCATGTCCTTCATAAAGCCGGCCTCACGAGCGTACACGGCGGTCTTGGCCAGAAACTCCGGGGCTACCTGCCTGGCAAAGCCCAGCACTTTCTCCAGCTGCGTCTCGGCGCTGGCGTAGTAGGTGCGGGTAAGGCAGCCGGTAGTGGCGTATTGCGCCAGGGCGTGCCGGGGGGTAAAGGCGTAGGCGCTTCCACCGGCTTCGTTCCGCGTATTGGTGGCGGGGACAAGCTTGCCGACGATGGATTTGAAGAGCGACGTGTTAGCCATGGGAGTATTCCTTTCGGACCAGATGACCGCGTTAAATGCAGAGGGATCCTTCCTTCTTTTGTCTGCTTTTGATTTTGCTATATGGAATGCTTCCGGGCATTCCGTGCGGATCCATGCTTTACTGCAGTTACTGAGTACCTGTCGTGGGTTTTTGCGAACTTCGCCTCAGGCATTAATGGGTAAGGAGGAGATCGCGGGGTGAAGAAATTGTCTTACACGTTTGCGATGTTTTTCTTTTCCGTCTAGGGTTGGTTTCCCGCTTATCCCGTCGTTGCATTGATGCGACGATGTTCTGTTTTGTATGTAATCAGAAAGCGTGCCAACTTTTGAGAACTTGCATTTCTGCATCGCTAACTCATTCATAATAAGAGGCTTGAAAAAGTACGCGGAGAGGGAGAACTGTATTGAGCGGGCGTTGGCAGAAATCTGACGAAGTGGAGTACCTATCTTATATGCTAGCCTCTGCGCTCTATAGCTAGTATAACGTCGACATGGCAGAGAAAACCGGCAAGCAAAACCGACACTGGAAATCCCCCTCGCACCGATCAGCCGTGCCCGCTCCGAAGGAGACGCGCCGGGCCTCCACCAAAAAGCTGGTCGTCATCGGGCTGCTCGGGCCGCAACTGGATCGCTCCACCGGGCCGGATCGGTGGAACATGTGGCGCCCCTCCGTGGCATTGTGCCAGCACGAGGAACTGCTCGTCAGCCGGTTCGAAGTACTTTATCAGCAACGCTTTGAGAAGATTGCAACACAGGTTCGCGCCGACATCGCGCAAGTCTCGCCGGAGACAACCGTGCGCAGCCACTATATAGAGTTTGTTGACCCGTGGGACTTCGAAGAAGTCTATGGTGCGCTGCTCGACTTCGCGCGCGGCTACCCCTTCTCGCCGGAGACGGAGGACTACGCGGTGCACATTACCACAGGCACGCATGTCGCCCAAATCTGCCTCTTTTTGCTGACGGAAGCGCGCTACATCCCAGGCATTCTCCTGCAGACCTCCCCCAGCCTGCGCGGGGAAGATTCCGTCGGCACCTACTCGCTGATCGACCTCGATCTCTCCCGGTACGACAGGCTGGCAACGCGGTTTCATCAGGAGAAGGAGGAGAGCGTCTCCCTGCTCAAAAGCGGCATAAGCACGCGCAGCGCCTCCTTTAACGCGCTGATCGAACAGATGGAGCGCGTGGCACTTGCATCGCGCGACCCTATGCTGCTGACCGGGCCGACCGGTGCCGGCAAATCGCACATGGCCCGCAAAGTGTACGAGCTGCGCAAGCAAAAGCGGCTGGTGACCGGCGAGTTTGTGAGCATTAACTGCGCAACCATTCGCGGCGACGCGGCCATGTCGACGCTCTTCGGCCACATCAAAGGCAGCTTTACCGGAGCCATGCGCGACCGCCCCGGCCTGCTGAAGGCGGCCGACGGCGGCCTGCTGTTCCTGGACGAAATCGGCGAGCTCGGCTGCGACGAGCAGGCGATGCTGCTGCGCGCCCTGGAGGAGCGCCTCTTCTTGCCCCTCGGCGCGGATCGCGAAGTGGCCAGCAACTTCCAGCTGATTGCCGGCACCAACCGCGACCTGCAGCGCGACGTGGCCGAGGGGCGCTTTCGCGAGGACCTGCTCGCGCGTATCGACCTGTGGACCTTCCGCCTGCCCGGCCTGCGCGAGCGGGCCGAGGATATCGAGCCCAACCTGGATTTTGAGCTGGAAAAGCTCGCCCGCGCCGGCGGCGACCGCGTCGCCTTTAACAAGGAGGCCCGCGATCGCTACCTGGCCTTTGCCACCGGCCGGGAAGCCACATGGAGCGCCAATTTCCGTGACCTGAACGCCAGCGTGGTGCGCATGTCCACCTTCTCCCGCGCCGGCCGCATTACCGTGGAGGTTGTGGACCAGGAAATCGAACGGCTGCGCGCCAAATGGGCGGTGCCCGGCAGCACCCTCGGGCGGGGAGCGGAGTGTCAGGACGAGGGCACGGACAGTGGGAGAACAGCCGAGCGCGTACAAGCAGAAGCAGCTGAAATTGTTGCAAGCCAGACTGTTACGCGTCCCGATCTTCCCCTGCCCCTGCCCGATGGGGTAGACCCGGAAAATCTTGACTCCTTCGATCTTGCTCAACTGCAACACGTTATCCACGTGTGCCGCCAAAGCCGCACCATCTCCGACGCCGGCCGCGCCCTTTTCGCCATCTCCCGCACCAGGCGACGCCAGCCCAACGATGCAGACCGGCTTCGCAAGTATTTGATTCGCTTTGGGTTAAGTTGGGAATCCGTGCAGGGATAAGGCAATCCGCAGCGCCGTCGCTTAGAGAGGCGGAGGCGAATACCCAAAGCCGATGGGAAGCAGCGCCCTTTGGGCATACCCACCATCAAAGATCGGTAGTACAAAAGGCAGCCGCCATCGTGCTGGGACCGATCTTTGAAGCAGACTCCGTCATCGGCTGGCGCTGCGGCCGGGGCTGGGTAAAATCGCCATTGTAGCGGGGCATAACACCTGGGGCATCGTGTCAACGTGGTGCCGCGGAGCCCCCCGGCCCACTATGCCATGCCTGCCGCGACTCCGCGCCCGGCCGCAACTTTGCCGGCGCCACCACTTCCAGACGTTAACTGGTACAATGGCGGAAAGTGGCCTAAATGGCCGCAAATAGCCCCAGCCCGCTAAAGCGGCCGCGCCCGAGACAGATGGGGCCGGGGAGGGAGACCTGGTTTCCTCGGCGGTCGCTCCAGGTAATGCGGACGTGGACGCGGCGGAAACGGCGGAATTTTTCGGGTACGTGGTAGCGCGTGGCAAGGTCCGCGCCGGGGAGGAATCCCGTCGCTCTCCACTCCAGCCCGGCGTGGGTGGCGAGTTCTTCAGAATAGCCTGCCTGGCGGATGGCCTTGCGCAGGAGGTTCTCGACGCGGGAGTCGAGTTTTTCCAGGATGCGCCGTTGCTCTTTTGACGTAACGGCCGAGTCTTCGGCGGAGCCGCCGAGGCGCCGGCGGTATTTGCCGGGATCATCAAAGCCGGGCAGGATAACAGGAGTTACCGTAGCCCAGGTCGCAGAAGGCCTTGTGTACTCGCAAACCATGCTCTCATTCCTTGGAAGCCGGGAGAGGAGCGCAACCGGTTTTCCGGAGGCTTCGTCGATGAGATGCTGGTTGGCAAGACGTTGAGCGAGGGCGCTGATTTCCTGCTGGGAAATGCCCCGCAGCCCGGCGACAAGGACGCGGCGGATGGCGCCGACGGTGCGGACCTTGCTCTTCCCGCCGCGACTCTCCAGGCTGGGCAGTGGAAGGAATGCGATGCGGTGCCCGTCAACAGGGATGTGCGGCGAGCCCTCGGGTTCGGCATGGCCCAGGATGAGCTGCCCCACTTTCTCCTGGGTCCAGCCAAGGGATGTGGCGATGGTGGAATGGCTCGCCGCATGACGCATCATGCCGGCTACCTGCAGGCCCCGGCGGGCAGTATCGAATATGCAGTATGCCTCCGCATCGTTTTGCAGCAGGCCGAAAGCGGCGAATGGGGATGGGGCGAGTTGCGTATCCGGCTGATAATGCTGGACAGAGAATGTGGAAAGCGGGGGAACAGGACGAAATGTATCCCTGCCAGCGCGGCCGAGAAATGCCGTGTGCTTGCGGCCAAGGTTGCGCAGCGTGCCCCGGCACGGGACGCGGAGTGAGAAGTCGGAGGGGGATTCCACAGGTATCCACCGATGGCCCGAAAGCGCCGCAACGCTTTCTTTGGTAAGGATTTGCGCGTGAGCCACGACCTGGTCGACACCCCACCCCACGTGGGTGACCGAGCGCGCAATCTTCTCGAGAGCCTCCAACTGCGCCGGCAAAGTCCCCTCGTCGTCGGCGATGGACCACAGATAATGGATCGCATCGCCAGTAGCAGCCCGATCTTCGGCATGGCCCGCCATGATGTGCGTGGGGCGCACATCCTTCTCTGTGCGGTAGTCGGTGATGTTTGCGTCGTTGCCGCGCGCCCACGATTTTGCCACGAGATCGGTGACGTTGTCGGGGACATAGAGCCTGTACTTGGCGCCGACGCGGATCGCCGGGGCTACAATGAGAGGAGGCGCCTGGTCCTCCAGCCACAGAAGCGCCGGCGCGCCGGACTGGAGGAGTTCGCGCTCGTTGGCACGTGCCGCTGCAGCGGCAACCAGGGCCTGGAAGAGGCGCAATGGCGAAGGCGGCCACTCCGGCTCCCCCCCGTCGGCCCGGCCGTGATACATTCCCTGCAGGAACCGGACGGCGATACTCAGGTATTTCGTCATAAACGACTCAGGTAGCCTTGGCCTTCTTGGGCTTCGTCTTCGTGTCCGCGTCTCCTGCGATGTCCTGCTTCGCCTTCTCTTTCTCAAAATCCGCAGTGCGGCTTTCCCCGACGCCAAACTCCGCGGCGGAGGCGGTGGCATAGGCCAGAGCATCGCTGTGGGTGATGGAGCTCGGCTTACGCTCGCCTGTCGAAAACACCTCGACGAATTCGTTGGGTACGGCGGGTGCCGGATCCAGCACGAGCAAACAGCCCTGGCGCAGGTAACCCGTCGGGGGTCGCGTAAAGGCCGTCAGCGCAAGGCCGAGGATGTAGCGCCGGAGTTTTACGGTAGATTCGGTATCCTTCGCGTTCAGCAGCCGCAGCGCGGCCAGGGAGAGCGTGGCGTCGCGGCGTACGCCTCCTTCCGCGATGACGCCGCCCGGCGCGCCGGTGGCGGGTACATGGATAAAGCCGCGCTCGGAGTAGGCATCCTTCAGCTTCTTGTCCGCGGGCTCTTCCAGCAATCCCGATGCAATGTACTCCGCAGCAGGTACATACTGCGCGGAGCGCTTGAGTTTGCGCACATTGTAGGCGCGGATGGTGGAGGAGACGAGCCGGGGAAGCTTCGCCTGTGTATCGCGGGAGTCCCATACGCCGAAGACAAGGGACGTGGGGGCGAGTTTCGCCATCGGCGTCGCATCTCCCTTAAGGGATGCTTTGAAGGCACTTTGAAACTCCTCCTTTAAAGTGGTGCACCGGACAATGGCGTCGCCCGCGCGATGGCCTGCCTCCAGCAGGTTGACGGTTTTCTCTCCGGCTCTGACCGTGATCTGCGGAACCAGATGCTGGTATTTCTCTTCCATGAAGATGGGCTCGATGCGATTGGCCTGTGAACCTACGCTGTCGATCAGGCAGATGTTCCGGCCATTGGGAAATTCGTCGATGTTGTACCCGCCGGGAAAACCGTCACCGGCGGCATACGTCGATGGAAACAATACGCCATCAGCCCCTTCAACCGGTACAAGGTGCTGGCGGATAACAAGCGCGGCAGGTCCTTCGTCGGACAGCAGGTAATCGAATGTAGTCGTGTTGCTCATGAGAGTGGGGGTGAGGTGACGGTAGCAAGGTTTTTTCGTTCAGGAGACAGATTTGGACATGGCGGCCTGAAATGCTTTGTGCTTCTTCTGGCCCGTGCGGAACATGCTTTCAAACTCGTACCCGCGCTGGCCGGGAAGGAGCCCGGCCGTCGCCGCGGGCAGGAGCAGGGCGTCTAGCGGCTGATACCACAGGTGGTAACGGAAAATGCGGGGACGCTCGGGATCCGCCGGCACCGGCTTGGTGCGCTGCAGACCGACGAAGCAGAGGAACTCGACGGCAGGGTAGGCTGTTGTCGTCATGCCAAGGTCATTGGGAGCAAAGCCGACATCCCGGGAGTGGGCGTTGGGAGCGCGCCGGGCGTCAAAGTAGTAGGGCTCCACCTTCTTGGTCGGCTCGTCCGGATCGTAGGCGATGGTGCCAACATCCAGGAGATTCGGCTGGAAGAACTGCTTGTCGCGGATGGCGGACTGCATGGCCCGCGCAATGCGGTAACTGTCCATGGTGCCGGCCCAGACTTTCAGGTCCGTAATCGCGCGATCGTCCGACTTCCACCAATTGAGAAGCAGTTCGAACGGATCTGTGCCCGGCACGGGCGGGGCGCCGATTTCGGGCGCGTATTTCATCAGGATTGGCGACGCCGTACCATCGTCGGGGTCCACCTGCACCAGACTGATTCTACCGACAGCGCCGATCAGTTCCTCAAGGCTTAGCCCCGTCGCCAGGCAAAAGGCGCCATCTTCAAACCAGCCCGATGCGCCTGTCGCAGCCTGCAGCCGTGACGCGAGCTCCAGCAGGCCGCAGCAGGCAAAGTACTGGCCGGGATTGGCCGGATCTACATCAATGCGAATGTGGCTTGTGGTCCTGGTCATACATTGTCCTCCACAAACTGCGAGGGCCTGGCGCTGGCGTTCTGGTCGGCTGCGCGCAGGAGGGATTCGAGCCAGGCGAGGCCCCAGCGCCCGTAGCGGCGGTGAAGCCGGGCGAAGCGGAGCGGCACTTCCTGCGCAGCAGCGGTTGCTTCTGTGCTGTTTACTTCAGGATCAAAGATTTCCGGCGATGGAAAGTGAGGCCGGCCACGGCCGTGATGGGTGGCGATGAGGTGAAGCACAACATCTTTCAGGTCGTCCTGCAGCGCGCAAAACTCCGCATTGCGCCGGACATCGAGCAGGGAGCCGAATTCATGGCGGTAGTCATCGAGCATCGACATGTCCATCGCCCGCGACGCCGATTTGCCCAGGACCAGTGTGCCGAAGTTGCCGATGCTGCGCTGCCAGTGCGGCCGGGCCTTCCCAAGGTCGTGCCATTGCGCCGCGAGGATCAGCGCCCGCTGCATGGGCTCGGGAAAGGCCAGTTTGGCGGCGATGCTGCGCATGTTCCGCGTCACGTCGTCCGTATGTGTTTGAAGCAGAACGGCTTTTCTCGCAGATGCGGTGGCCTGTCCCGCGGCCGAACGGGGTGTTTCGTACCAGTACCATCGCCGAGGCGGCGGCTGGCGCTCTTCGCTTCCCTCGTCGGTGTCATCCGATTCGGTTTCGCTGTCCTGAGGAGTCGGCTGGAGATCAATGACGCGGATGGTCCGCATATCTTTGGGCGGATGATCCGCATGCTCGGGGTCCCATACGCGCTTGCGGCGCTGGCTAAGCTGCGTCCCGCCGGGGCCATCCGTCCCCCACAAGTCAGCAACGTCATCAGCCCAGTCCGATTTGCTGTCCAGCATGCCAGTCTGCGGATCGAGCCCGCCGGCCTGGGGCGGCAGAAGCAGTGTCTTGCTCTTGATTCTCGCCTGGCGGGCGGCCGGAGTCGCCTCCCGGTCAACAATACTGCCAAAGGTGATGACCTCGACAGTTCCCTGACTGTCCACCAGCCACACGGGCTTCTCGGCGAGACTGGGTCTACGCTGTACCAGGCTGCCGAGCTCGCCAAGGATGCGGTCGGAGCTATCCTGCAGTAACTCGTGCGGTTTTAGCGGATAGGTTTCGAGCAGGTCTTCGGGGGGATAAAACGCCGTCAGGTCCGGTGTGATGACCTCCACTTCCTCGCGCCATGCCACGTGGGTCTGCGGTGTTTCGTTCGAAATGCCGTGCAGCCAGGGCTCCACCGGCGGCCGCCCGGGGAGTTCGCCGCGGATGGTTGTGAGGGACCATGCATCAAAGAGAATATCCGACACTTCGGGAATCCGCGGAGGCGGACGGAACGCCTGGCTCCGAAGCTCGGGCGGCAGCAGGCCCAGCGCCCGCGGACTGGCATCGCCGTTGAGCTGCCGGAGCAGCCCAAGCGTCAGTTGCCGGCGGTGATCCAGTTCTGAGGCAGCGTCAAACACGGAGGGGTAGACAACATCCACCCGCGTGTCGCTGCGGAGCCCGAAGCGGTTGACGCGCCCCAGGCGCTGCGCCATGCTCTCGTAGGTGGAGAGGTCGCACACAAGATGATCCGCCGAGATATTGACGCCGACCTCGCCGGCGCTTGTGCATACAAGATATACCGTGCCGGAAGTCTCGCTGCCTGCGTCCGCGGCGTCGCCCGTCGGCGGTGGTGTGGGCAGAAAGCGCCGGAAAATCGGGTCCCTCGCGGCAAGGCGATCCCGTTCCAGACCTCGCATTGTCCCGGTAAGGGCGATGACCTGCTTCGGCTGCTGCCGTTTCAGTCCCTCCACGGTCTTGTGTACAAGATCAAGCGACTGGACGAAAATCACAACAGTCTGCTGCGATTCTTTGTGGCGCAGCGCGAGGGCGACCAGTTCCTCGGCCAGCTTCTTCCCGTCAGCATTCTCATGCAGGTGCAACATCTTGACGGAGGTCAGGCGTCGTACAACTTCAGGATGCTCCTCGTCCGCCGGAGTAAGGCGGAACACCGGCCCGCCTGTCGCAGATTCACCCGGGCCGCCGCCGGCATTCTGTGTCGTGGCGGAAAGCTGCATGACTTTAAGGCGCCGCTGCTCGGGAAAGTCCCTGCGCTGCTCCACCCTCACGGCATCAAGCAACGCCTGAAATGCGGGCTCCAGATGCGACTCATCATGCACCAGCAGAACATCCTGCCCAAGAAAGCCCGCGTGCTGCGGCCTTATTTTATAGCCGATGCCATAGCCACTGAAGAGCAGCCGGCTCCCGATCATGTCCACCGTCCCCGTAATGACCGCGGGGCGGCAGGGATCGGCGGACCATTCCTGATTATCCGCAAACTGGCCGCGCAACGTGCTGATCGCCAGCGGCGAACCTTCCACGGCAATCGCGCAAAGTCGCGCAAGCCGCTCACGGATCACCCCAAGCTCCGGCAGGGCTTCAAGGTTGGCCCGCAGCCTGGCCACCTCATCCGTGGTTTGATCCACCACCGTGCGCCGGTTGACCACGTAGACCAACCGGCGTGGCACCCTGTCGGGATAAAGCGCAAGCGCAATAAGCCATACCGCGACGACGGACGTCTTGCCCAGCCCGGTGGGAAGATCGCAACACGCAGGAAAGCGCTCCGCGATGGTGTCTGTCACAAAACGCTTGTACAAGGCCTCCTGCCAGGGAAACGGCGCCCTGCCCGTCAACACCGTAAAAAGAGATGAAAAATCAGGTGCGCTCATCAAGGATCGTAGTTTTGGGGAGGAAGATCGGCAGGCATTTTGCGAAAATTGAATTACCTTAGTGCCCAATAATATCATGGGGGAGGGACATCCGTAGTCCCTCCCAAAATTTCTGTTTCACCGTACCAGGGGATTGTGAACGCGACGATCGGCAACATCATTCCGCTTCGGAGAAACTTCAGCTCCTTTGCGCATGCGCCAGGTACACTATGCGCTCCTCCGGCAATTGTTCGGTGGAGACGAGGTTGCGGTCCGTTTTGATAGGTCGCGCGCCGGATTCATCGACGAAATGGAACTGGCCGACGGATTGCGAGGCGATCTTTTCCTGGGCGATTCCGCTGTCTTGTAGCAGCGGGCGGAGCTTCTCCAGGGCGGTGGGCTGCTGGACGCGGCCGATGAACCAGGAGAGGACGTTTTCGCGGCAGCGGTAGTCCAGGTCGCCGGGGCTTTGGGTGGCCAGCATGACGCCAAGCCCGGCGGAGCGCGCGCGCCGAAGGAGGTTCTCCATGGGCTCTTTGGTGGCGGGCTTGGCGATGGCCGGCAGGTACATATCGGCCTCGTCAAAGAGGAGCACTCCCTGCAGGGTGGCGGACGGATTGCGACTGGCGAACCGGTTAAGCTCGATGAGCAGCTGCGCGACCCAGAAGAGAGTCGTCTCTTTGTCGCCGAGGAACTTGGTGCTGACGATGGAAAGCCGGGTTTGCCCCGGAATGGCGTGCTGACCTCTGCCGAGGAGGAGTTCCGCGTTGAGTTCCTCCGCCGCCGGAGCGCCGCGATGGGTGGAGGATGATGATGCGCTGCCGCTGAGCAGGTGCCCCTGCATGAGATCAAAAGTTTGCAGATTCTCGGCCAGCTTGGCGCAGTGCTTCTTGTCGATAACGCCGATCGCCTCCTGGAGCGAGGGATCGCCCGAGCCGATAAACTCAATGAGAGTCTGAAGTGAGACGCGTTCCTGAGGGCGGTGGGTGGTGAGCAGGCGGAAGGCCTGCGCCAGGATGGGGATTCGAGGATCACCGGCTTTGGTGATGTTCAGCATGCCGCCAAGTGCCGCCGCCGAGCTTTTGAGAAGCGTATCGCGTTCATAGGGAGGGAGATCCATGATGCCATCCGGCACCGGATTGATGGTGAGCTCCCGGCCGGCGGGGCTTCCCGGCGTGTAGAGGCGGATGTCGAGCGAGTCGCGAAGCTTTTTTCGGCGACTGGGGGACTCGGCATCCGGGCCGGCTCCGGGGGGCGTCGCCCAGGCGTCCGGATCGGCATAGCGGCACAAATCGCCTTTGCGATCGAGTAACACGGCGGGGATTCCGCGTTCCAGAAGTTGCTCGATAAGCAGAAGGGCCAGTGTCGTCTTGCCACTGCCGGCGCCGCCGAGGAAGGCGGAGTGCCGTTTGAGCTGCTCCGCGTCCAGGGTGACGGGCTGCGATGCAAGGCCGATCCCCTTGCCCAGGCATAGCGGCTTCGTATCGTGAGCGGAGGCGGAGGTTGCTGCGGAGGGACCTGAGGCAGAAGGTGAATCTGCACTGGATGGGGGCTTCTGCTCCTTCGGAGGCTTGGCCGCGTCTGGCTCTGGAGTGGGCGTTAAGCTGGTTGCGGCAGGCACCGTAACGGGCGTCGCCTTTGCCTGTTGCTGTGGCAGCAAAAGCGGCAGCGTGGGCGTCACCCACTTCTCGTAGATCGCATCGAGGTCGTCCGGATCCAGCTCCTGCGTCACCAGCTCGGGCAGGAAATACTCCAGGCACCCCCGGTAGCGAAACCCGCGTCGCGTTTGCTCCAGGAGCTTGCGGTAGATGGCGATCTGCACCAGCTCTTTCTCCATCTCGGAGCCGTGGGATAGCTTGTAATCGACGATTTCCAACTGGCCGTTGGGGTGAATGCGCAGGGAATCGAGCTTGCCGGAGACAAACACAGCGCCTTCGCCGCCGCCATACACCAGCACGTTGGAGATGGTGACCTCCTGGGAAAGGAATATCTCACCCCAGGAGGCAAACGACCGGCGCGCCTGGCGCAGCTGCACAAGCCTGCGTGCAAAATTGAACATGGCCTCGCCCACCAGGGCAGCGGAATCTACCTCGCCCTGGTGGAGCAACTTTTCGATGAGTTCCTCGCCTCCCAGATGTTGCATCTTTCGGGCGATGGAAGACTCGTCGTCAAGCTGGTCAGCCTCACGCGAATAAGAGGGATGCAGCGCCCAGTCGATAAAGTCCTCGGCGATTCGGTGAAACGCGGCGCCGTGGACGGCAACGCCGCTGCCGAAGGAGAATGTCGACGGCTTGCCGCCGGCCAGATAATCCTCTCGCCACTCGGGACTGACACAGGCGCAACGAAGTTGCGAAACGCTCAGGGCTACTTGGTGCATCGGCGGAAAACGGCGTTGCTGGGGCCAATAAAGACGCGGATATCTGCCGCAAGGTGGCGACATGCGGAGATCACTTCCTCGCGCGTCGAGCCAAACTTAAGATCGGCAAGCCGCTTCTTCATTGTCGGCCAGGGAATGAACTCGCCGGTGCCTACGGAGCTCAGGATTGCGTCAAGGAGCGCTTGTGGCGGCAATTTTGGACCGCCTCCCGGGCCTGGACCTGGGATCGGCACGTAGAAGCGTTCCACATTTGGCTTGAAGTAATCCCCCAGGAACTGCAGCACCTGTACTTCCGTAATGCCTGCGTGATTGCCCTGTTTCACATCAGCAAAGAAATCATGTGCGCCGTACAGAGCTGCAACGTCGTCGGGTGCGAGCTGGATCGGCTTAATGTGTTGGGAGTTCGCCTTGAGCACCTGGTCAACCTTGCTCCCAAACGGCTTCTGCGCAGGTGTGCGAAAGTAGAGGGTGCTCGCGTCGTCCTGGCTCTTGCGCGCCTGCTGGAAGTAGCGGTCGGATTCGCCGAGAATTGCTTTCCAACGCATGTAGTTGCCCTTCTCCTCAAAGCAAAAGAGATGGATGTGGTGGGCGCTGGGATTGTTCCATCGCAGGGTGAGATATCCACGTGCGCTGCGCCAGGAAGGATCGAGGGAGAATCCGGATGCGAGCGGTAAAACGTCCGTATAGGCCCACTCCAGCATGCCGGCGTCAAAGTCGAGGCCCTTCGGCATCTTCTTGACACTCAACACATACGACTGCAACAGCTTATGCATATCGGGCCTCGTATGGGGCGACCAGGCGGTAGCGCAGGCCTTCAGCACCGCTCGAATACTGCGATCCTGCTGATACTCAAACAATTTGTTGAAGAAGGGCTTACGCAGAAAGCTGGCGATCTCGCCAGGATCCTGCCCAACATTTTTGAGCCTCGCAGCCACAATCTCCTCTGCCTCCTTCCGCTGCACCCCCTTCAAGCGTACCGGTTGCGACTGGAAGCAATGCTGGTCGGCGTTCTCAAAGTGGACGAACAGCTGTTTTTCCCATGTATCCACATTTGCCGTGACAAGTGTCAGATGATTGACGGACTCTCTCCGCAACCGTGAGAGCACGTTGCCCAGAGCGTGAGCAAGCTCGGGACCGCGATCATAGAGCTCGGTTTGATCGAAGCAAAACAGGAACGGGCGGTAGAAGGCGGACAGCCGGCAAAGATCGCAAATGCGCTGAAACGCCATCTCGTTACGTTCCACAGAGGAAGCATCGGCGTCGGGTCCGTCGGCCAGGCGAAGACCGATCTCCGCAAGCTCTTCCCTTTCCATGGGCTGAGCCTCTATCCAGCTCAGGCAAAGCGCTCTGGCGGAGGGGTTTCCGGCCGATTTGAGGTAATGGAAGAGGATCTTGAGCCACGCCCTGCGGCTGGCATTGAGTTGAACGCCGGTTCGCTGCAATTCCCCGTCCAGCTTGTCCAGCATGTCATCGTACGTTGTGGCAAGCAACGCGGTCTGATCCGGCTTCTGCAGGGCCAGGGGCGATTTGCGAAGCTCCGCAATCAATTCGTCCTTGTTCTCGGACGATTCCAGGGTGTCGTTCTCCAGCCCGGAGGCCAGCAGGTGAGCCAGCACGGAGCAAACGAGCGCATCCATCTGGGTAGGTTCACCTGGTTTACACGCGATAGCGTCGGGGCGATCCGGGTAGTCCAGCTCCTTGACAATCTTACTGAGAATGTTGCGCCAGCGCGTTTCCGGATCCTGAAAGGGGCGCAGGTAGATCAGCGTTGCGTCATCATCCAAGGCTTGAAACAGCCGCCCAATAAGATGCGACTTCCCAAATCCGGCCTCCGGCGAAGTCATCAGGAAGATAGGATACTCCGCGCGCAGACGTGGAACTGGCTGCTCCTGCACGTTGCGAAACGCCCTGCAAATGTCATCAAACGCCTCCTTGTTAAGCGCAGGATTCGTCTGCTCCACAAGTCTGGGCTCGGTAACGATGGAATCCTCGAACGGGTTCGCTCGGGTTGCGGAGGATGTGGCGGTTGGCATAGGGGTCCCTCTTGCGCTTACGCACCCTGGATGCGGATCTGGTAAAACGCCTCTCCCTTCAGTATAAGCGCTGTACGCCTTTCCTCCGGAGTGGCCAGCGTGGGCTCCCCTACGTAAGGTACCGCTTTGTATGTGCGACACGCCTCCTCAAGCCATGCGTGAAACTCCGGCAGAGGAACACCGCACTCCCGGGCCAGGTCCGCAATACGCACTTCCTGCGATTTGCGCTCCGCCGCGAGGCGATTGTAGGC
Organism: Verrucomicrobia bacterium LW23; assembly: GCA_003054695.1. Taxonomy (GTDB): domain Bacteria; phylum Verrucomicrobiota; class Verrucomicrobiia; order Methylacidiphilales; family UBA1321; genus LW23. Next base: position 207,648 of record QAZA01000025.1, on the reverse strand, counting down.
GCTTTGGATTTTGGCCGCTACGCCCGCCACACTTGGTTCCGGCGCTGCGGAAATCTCGCGCGATGGGGCGGCTACCCCAAAATGCTTCAGCACCGTCTCCCGAAGCAGGAAGTAATTGGCATTTCCAACCTTAAACGTCACGGCCTCGTTCCTGTCTCGAAGCTTGCTGAGTACGTTCTTGAGCTGCTTCTTCACCCTTTGTGGAATCCCTGGAAATTCCTCAAGCGCCGCAACCGACACAGGCGTGAAACGCTGCGATCCAACGGTAGAACCGATCTTATACAAGGTATCCAAAGCCTTACGCTCGATCAGGCTCTCCGCAGATCCCCCCACAACCTCAGCAAATGCACCGTCCCCTGGCGTGCCCAGATTGACGACTTTGCCACTTCGTGCCAGGTACTCGAGAGCGGCCGCTCGAGACGCCTCGCCTTTGCCCTTGATGAGCTCGCCTTTCCCAGGATAAACCCCTCTGGCATCGCAACGCCGCAACCTCACAAGAATCTCCTCAACTGCTCGAGTCTCCGGGGAAACGAGCGGCTTTGTCTTACGTTTTTTCATAGGAAAAGTGCGTCTTACGATGCTGGAGCGACTCCGGGGCCATGCAAACGATTCGACAGTTCTTTCTATTAGGATACGTGTTGTGATACCAGAAGGCGACACCATAGTCAATCCATGTTTGCCACTTTTTACGCGTATGCCCCTTCTTCGAGGTTATAGCCAAGCACGTGGTGATATCCCGGATCATGCAGAAGGGACGCGACACTTGTACTTCTGCGATAGTTATATCGCATGGAGCAGCGAGAACAGTGCGCTCATAGCTGGATGGGCGCGATACAAGCGCGGGAACGAGCCACAAGCATCGTCGCATACTCAGCGACGACTACCGCCAGATTACGTAAAGAACCCCGGAGCAAGCTCCGGGGCATTAAGAGTGGGACCGCTCGAAGGGTCGATCTGCCAAGTATTGGATGCAGACGGAGGCAGTCTACCATAAGTCGACGGCAAACGTATAGCGGGCAATCGAAACGACGCCAGTGCTTCCCTGTAGCCAGCGCTTGAGAGCTGGGGAGGAGCAAGCAAAAATCTCCCTTCATCATCAACACGCTGCAACGGACTAACCTTTCTGCACAGGGCGTTTATCTTTTGGTAATCAGGATTCCGTAGAGCAGGATTTGCCGTCTGTCAGCTGAGAGGGCAACCTGGGGCATGTAGGAGAACTCTACATCCGGATTGTCGTTGGCCTTCCACATGCCCTCGACGCCGACAACGCTGTTGAATGTGGACAACCCGTTGCCAACGTCACTTATGTCGACCAGAGTTATCGGGGTTCCTGCGTGGATGATTGTACCCTCGGTGGCTGTAGTGCTGTCGATATCCTCAAAGAGAGGGTCGTAGGAAATGGCGACCTTTTGCGTTCCGGATGTATTCAGCGTCTTGATTCCGCTGCCAAAATCGATCTCGTCGGCAGTTGCCCAACCATTGTAGCCAAGGACGTCGCTCGTAACGCGGAATGTGGCTCCGTCTTGAATGGTAACTGACGCTCCGGCGGTCGGCTTTGTGCTGGTGACAATCATGGTACGGGGGGAGAACGCGGGGACTGAGCCGGGACTGAAGGGGCCCCAGTAGGCTCCCATGTCCACTTCACTGCCGGAGCCCAGGACGAGCGAGCCACTGCCGAGATCATTTGTTAACGTACTATTGCCCGGAGGGCGCCAGGACGCACCGCTCTTGAACTCGAGGCTCGGCTTTCCCACCTGGTAGGTACCTGATAACGTGGTGCCCGTTATAAGGCCGTTGAGGTATGATTTTGCCGTGTCCAGTTTGAGTTCGAGTATTCCCTTATAGGTTGCGGACGAACCGGTTGCGATTCTGCCGTCGATCATGACATCCTTTCCTCCCGCGGCATTGAAAGTCATTTTGCTGTCCGCGGCATCGCTCTCCCGTGCGCAGAGAGCATAGGTGATGGCGCCCTGAGAGGGAAGAACAGTAACCTTGAGAGGCCCCGGAGAAACAATAGATCCGAAGTTCAGAATGCCGTATGCAGTGCCGTTGACTGTTGTTGCCGATATATCCATGCCCGCATTGCTCACTATCGTTCCTGAAATACCACCCAGGCACCGAATCCCAAACGCGTCATATACCTTCGTCTTGTGTGTGGAGTTGGCAGTTATCTTAACCCCTTTGGTCGTTGATAAAAACGTCAGCTTTCCAGAATTTAAGATACCAACTGCATGGGTGTCAGATGCGGTAGCCGAAATCTGGGCCGATCCGCCGATGTGCATCTTTCCATTACCCAGATATCCATTATTGATAATTCCAAGTACATCTCCAAAGGTATTGAAACCTCCGCTGGCTGTGATGCTGACATCTCCCTTCATGACAGTACTTGAGAATCTGTGCTGAGCAGCGATGCCAAACGATGTACGTGGGCCGATGGCCTGAATCTTTGTATTGCCATCGACCGTAATAACCCCGTTATTGCGGATTCCCATGACTGTGGAGCCATTTGACTCCGCGTAGATATCAAGGTTTTTGGAAACATTTGTAAACGTACTGTTAACATTTACGTTCCAAATGCCGTTGACATTATCCGACGGCCAGATACCAATAGCTTTGAGAGTGAGGTTGCCATTGACATTAAAGGCGCCCGTTTGACCATATATGGCGTAGTTGGTCTGATGGCACCGTGCGTCCGCAGTCACATCTCCGTTGATGGTAACGGTTCCACCACTTAAAGTTTGAACGATGTGGGAATATCCGCTGTTTTTGGAGGAATCGGTTACCGCATTAAGCGAAGCATTCCCATTGATGACGATCTGGGCAGTCGAGCCCACGGCGTAAAGGCAGACGGCGGTTGCATAATGCAATGGATTAACATCGCGTGAGTTGATGGTAATCGGCCGTCCGACAGTAATTGCACCGCCGTTCGCAAAAATACCCACGGCCCGGCCGCTTACCACGGGAGTTACCAGGCTGCGCGTAGCGTTTATAGTAAATGCTCCACTCGGGTCAAGCCACACCTTGGGTGCGCTTGTTCCCACGTTTACAGCAGCCGGCAGGTCGCTGTTGTTCGTTACGCTGATGCTGTCGTTGGCATTAAACTTATAGTGCTTGCCTGTTGCATCTGTGGAAGTGACATACGATGTATCGCTGGCTGTTCCGGTAATGGTTTGGGTATATGTGGTCTGGGCGTTACCGCATGTCGGATGATGAGTGATGAAAAGGGCCAGCGTCGCTGCGGCAAGGGGGCACAGCTTCCTCAGAGTAAGTCGTTTGATTCTCATTGTTGTTTGTGGAGTTGGTGTCTGGCACATGGGCGTTTACCGCTTCGACCGAGGCTTTCCCCGACCGGAAGATGTACGAATTTCCTGGTCCGCAAATGCTTTAAAGCTGGAATCGTGGTGGACTGTGTCTTCGGACACGACATACGGGCGCACGACGTAGGTTACTTTGGGCGTGTGCACAGCTTTTTTGCGCAGGCGTGGATCCTCCGTATCGTTACGTCCACGTGTGGCATTGAATTCCGTAATCCTCGGCGAATCGGGCCGGGTTCGAGCGGTCGCAGGGCCGGGAGTGGAATCCACAGCCCCGGGCGGCCCATCCGGGGAGTTAGCGGGCGACTCAGACGCCGCAGGTGCGGGCACGCCGGGGCCAGCCGGAGTTCCGTCAGGAGGAGGAGTTACCGGAGGCGGAGTCACCGGAGAACTCATTATCCTGAAGTGGTTTGCCCCCGAAGCGAAAGCGAGCGTGTAGCGAGAGAGTGCGGACGACCGCAGAGCAAGGGTGTTTTGAAGAATGTCGTAAAGACCCGCCCCTTCACCCGCTGTGCGCGAGAGGCTGCCGGCCAGAATGCCCGTAAGCGTGTCGCTGCCATACAAGCCCGGCGTAACCGTAAACGTGAGCGCCGGATCCGCCTGGCCGACGGTTTTTGTAATGAAGTCGGGCGTAATAAAAAGGGGAATGGCCAGATTCTCCAGTGAAAATGTTGTTAGAGGAGAGGGACTTACACCGGAAATCCCCACGTTGAACGTTCCTGCAGCCCCCTCGGCAGTAAGGAAAAATGTGGCGATTCCCGTCGAATCAACCGTTTGTGTCAGTATGCCCGAAGCAGTCGGCCCTGAAAGAGGTACAAGCAGAGAAATGGGCGTTCCCGTTACGTCAAACCCGAAGTCTGCGGTAAGCGTCACCACCAGTGGCAGGGCAAAGGCTTGCCCCAGCGTGGCCTGCTGATTGCTTCCGCTGGTTGCCAGGTAAGTCAGCGTGTACAGGATCCCCGTCGACTCAATCGCCCCGATATCGGCCTGAGAACCTTGCGGCCGGGCGATACCGCGCTGGTCGGAAAGAAGGCTTGTAAAGCCCGCGTCAAGAGCCGGGCTGCCCGCCTGCAACGCCATTGTGCGGGTGGTACCACCGTTCATCCCCAGCGGAGTAAGTTTCGGATCGACCGGAGCGGCGGAAGTTCCCAAAAGCGCCGAGTCGCTTGGAGTCGCGCCGCTGCCAAAACCTGTAGCCCCGTCCGTAATGCCGATCAGATTGAAGCCTCCATCCGTGAACCGGCCGGAAGCGTCAGGCCCGTCCGTAAATGTCGCGCTTGCATTTGTAGCAACAATGGAGTTCGCAACCGTGAAATCGCCTGTTGTGGCTGCTCCAGATGGGTTCCCTCGGTAGATTCCTCCTCCGTGAATGGACGCCGAGTTTCCAGCAACCGTAACGCTGTTGAGAGAAACGCTCCCCAGATCGCCAAACCATGCGACGCCACCGCCGTATTGCCCGGCGTTCTGGTTCAGCGTTACATTCTCAAGCGTAACCGATTGGGTGGCGTCGAGCGTTCCGACCGCCAGCCCTCCACCGATCATCAGATTCTCAGATACGTTCAGGGGATTCGAGGAACCGTTGCTGCTGACAGCGGCGCCACCATTGCGGTACAGGGAGGATGACGATATTACAAACGTGCCGTTCTGAAGATAAACGCCGCCGCCAAAGGCCTCCGCCCTTGCAGTGGAATCCGTAGTCGCATCACCAGTAGCGACGGAAGCAGTCGCATGAGAGCGGTTGTCCGCAATTTCGGTGTTCGATACTGTAAGAGTGCCGCCGTTGAAGAAATAAAGGCCCCCGCCGTAAGCATTTGCCAGACTGGAGACATCTACCGGGGTGGAAGCCGAATTTGAGCTGCCGGCGGTTGCGGAGTTTCCATAGATGCGAGAGCCAGTGATGGAGTATGTGCCGGCGGCCGCACTCTGGATATAGAGGCCGCCTCCTTCCGCGTAGGTGGTCGTGGTCTGGCCGAAGACCGATGTTGAGGTTGCGCCGGCCGTATTCGTATTGATTTCCGAATCGGTGATCTGGAGCCTTGCAGCGTTGAAAGCGTAAAGCCCTCCTCCAAAAGATTCAGCGTAAGCGTCAGAAGCGTCGCCCGGCGTCGCTCGCGCCGTCGCCGTATTTCCATTAACCTGTGTGCCGTTGCTGATCGTGTAGTTGCCATTCGAAAAGAACAGGCCGCCTCCATGGACATTCGCCTTCACATTGGAGGATACGCCGGTGCCATTGCTCGTCGCGGAAGCCAGGTTGTTGCTGACAAGCGTTCCGGGAAGGGTCAGCGTACCGGCGCCTGTCGCGTAAACACCTCCGCCCTCCGCGGTAGCTACAGTGCTGGGTGAAGCAGAACTCCTTGCCACCGCGGAGTTACCAGTAATGCTTGATCCACCCAGGTTGAAAATCCCCGCCCCAGCCAGGTAGATACCTCCGCCCTGTGCAACCGAGTTTGCCGTGTTCGCCGAAGCGCTGCTGTCCGCCGTCGCGCTGTTTCCCGAAATGTCAGTATTGCCGGAGATCGTGAGCCTGGACGACGCAATGCCGTTTGCGATGTAGATGCCTCCACCGAAGGCAAAGGAGTTTGTGTTACCGGCGATGGTAACGGTGCTGGAGGACGTAGCCCGGTTTCCGGTAATCTGGGAGTTCTCAATTGTCAGATTTCCACCTGCAACCACGTAGATGGCTCCTCCGCTGGCGAAGGCATGGGCTGTTGCTGTAGGAGTTCCCCGAGCTTCGTTGTCTGTGAGGACTGAATTGCTCACGACAAGTCTGGCGCCGTTGTGAAGGAGAATGCCTCCTCCCGCGGCTGCCCGTGGATTCGCGACACCCACACTTGTTACGGTGGCAAGGCCCCCGGTTATCGTCATTCCATCAATCATTACCGTTCCAGCCCCCGAAGAGGTGACGCGGAAAACTCGTCCTGCCTGATCCGCATTAACCACAGTGTTCGCGCTGCCCGCACCGCTGAGGGTGAGGGCCTTATTGATCACGATATCGTGCTCATGATAAGTCCCTGCCGCCACGTTTACTGTGGGCGCCGTTACTGTCGACGTCGCATGCACCGCGTTCTGGATAAGGCCCGTGCCGCTTACGTTCGCTACAGTGGCAGTGCCCGAGAGAGTGCCGGAGCCAAGCTGGATGGGCGCCAGCAGATTCAGTGTTGTCGTATCCAAAGTCAGGTTGTTATTGGATGTCGACGTAATGGCCGTGGCGACGGTGATAAAGTCGGTTGCCTGGAGGGTAACATTGTTCACCAGCATCAGGTTGACCAGGTCCCCGACGTTAAGGACAGAGTCGATCGTCGAAACAATCGGGTCCGTACCTGTGTCAAGCGTTCCCGACGTGGGATCCGTGCTGATCGTGATGCTCGCGGGATCCAACAGCAAGGTCCCCCCGCCGGTATCCACATTTCCCCAGAACTCAAGAAGGCTTTTGCCGCTTACCTCAACAAATCCGCCGCCATTCGGCGCAGAGGCGCCTGCCCGGATGTTACCTGCAAATCTGGTGTTGCCATCGCTCCAGACGATGACCGTACCTCCCCGGGTTCCTCCCTCAGCACGCAACTCAGCTCCGGCTTCCACCGTAATAGTGCGGGAGTTAGAGACCGAAGAATCCTTGCCCTGGAAACCTCCGCCTATTCTGATCCGCCCCCCCTGGCCGCGCATTCCGCTCGCATCGATTTTTGACGTGGAGGTAAGAAGCACGTGCTCGCCGGTTACGACAATGTCGCCCCCATTCCGGCCGGGACGATCAGCCCTGGCGATCAGGCTGCCCGAGTTTCGAACGGATCCCCGTTCCGCTCGAAGAACAATGCGCCCGCCACTTCTGTCGATAGCGGTTGCGCGAATAATGCCGGAGTTGTTGACAGCCAAGGCGTACTCATTCCCCCCAGCGGCTCGAAGCTCAACCGCTGTGGCGCGAATGGAACCCGAGTTATAAACCGAGCCCGAATCGCTTTTCCCCTGGATGTAAACCATCTGGCCGCCGCTGCCCTGAGGCTTGAGCAGGACTTCTGTGGCTCCCGCCAGATTCACCTGACCACGTTTCGCCGAGATTTTACCGTGGTTCTCCACCCGCCGCGCAATCAGACTTACATCGCCGTCGATAGCCCTGATTTTGCCGTAATTGACAACAGAAGCGTCCGACCTGCCTCTGAAGTTGAGGCTGCCACCACGCATAAACTGCGCATTGTCCACATCGCTGGTACTCGCCGTAAAACCGGCTGCGTTGATCCGGCCCGTTTTACCAATCACGATACCGTTGCGATTGATAAGATAGACGCTGCCATTCGCATTCAGTGTACCATCCAGCCGCGACATGCTGCTGCCAGTCACACGATTCAGAACGGCGGAACGAGACGACGGCTGAACAAAGCTGACCTCTTCACTGCGCCCCACGGAGAAATCTTTCCAGTTCACAATCGCTCGATCACTCCCCTGCTTAACAGTAACCCGGCCGCCTGAGCTGGTTATATCTGCAGACCCAGCCACAACACTGCCACCAGAAGGATTAGCCGCCATCCTGGATCCAAACTGAACGACAATAGCAACGGCACCGATAAGACACCAGACCGCCCGGGAGAGACAAGAACCACGAAGCTGCCGGAAATAGATTGTAAACATAAAAACCGCTGTGTAGTTAGCTGGTTGACTAAAACACGCGGGAAATCAATGCACGTCCCGTTGAAGTTACATTATTGACTTTTAATGAATAGATATTAAGAGAGAATAGTACCTGCAATGTTATCATAATTGCCACTGTAGCCGGGCAATCTAAAAGGGATGTTTAACCAGTTACCCCTATTCGGCGGAAATGCCCTCCATGTCTCTCGAGTGAGGAACTTCCTCAAATTATTGAGTTCTAAACAAACAAACATTAGCGTCCTTCTTGTAATAAACGATATTTTCTGTTATCGAATAAAACATTTATCGTAAAGATAATCAGTTCTAAAGGCTGTCTACTTGGCAATACTCCACCCACACCGCTTGGTGATGTGCCTCCTGCGAAGCCATGGCTGCTTGTTTCATCAAAAAACAACCACACCAAGCGGCTGACTCCTCAGCACCAGCAATGCCGGAAAATGAATAAGCACTCCAGAAGCGCTCCGCCGCGAAACCGCCGCCTGGTCTCCCCACACCAATGCTTGCCCGCGCATCGTCGTCAACTGGCAGCTCAGCACGCGCAATCCATCAGGGAGCTAACTTCGTACCTTCCGTCCGCCCCAAAAGAAAAACGCCTCAGGTGTTGCCTGAGGCGTTCTCTTGCTGAATAACAGCGACTTGCTCTGCAATAAGTGGTTGCGGGGGCAGGATTTGAACCTGCGGCCTTCAGGTTATGAGCCTGACGAGCTACCGGGCTGCTCCACCCCGCGGTCATTGTGGAGACTTCCAAGGGTGTTTCGCCTTGGGATGTGCAATATGGGGCAGAACGCGTCGCGGCACAAGAAAAATCTTCAGAAACTTTGCATCAGGTGGATCTCGATGTCGCCAGCCGAGCCCGCCTTTGCCATACAAACAACTGCGCATCCATCACTTGCGACTTTTCGACACGTCTACTTTTCCGTATCCCCCTTGGCGAAACTTTCCGTCCCTGGCGATATTATCTGCCTTGGGCGTAAGGGCATAAAGGATCTACAGATAACATCGCGAAGGACGGAAAGGTTCGCCAGAGGGGATCCATCCTCAACAATCAACCTTCATTTCCCCTCCCCCTTTTCCCCAACTTAGAAACGGCTGCTTCTGGAGCGCCACCGGCGCGAAAGCCTAGAGCATCGCGCTGCGAGGGGGATACCTCGCCTGTCGGCACCACCTGGCCCTGCAAAGGGCGCCAAAGTCGCCGCTTTTTTGCTTCCGCATTCCCTCGCAATGGCTTTTAGTACCTGAGATCTTGTCCGCCTTTGCTTCTGATTCCGCTACCGATTCATCCATCCCTATGACATCTATCGCCGAGAAGCTGGCCGCCGTGCCGGCCGGGGCTTTACTCCCCTCCACTGTCGAAAACATCGCCGCCGTCTACGATTCCCCCGCCACGGCGGACTGGGCGCGCGCCAGCATTGACGAGCTGATTGCCGGCGCCGCCTGGACGGAGCTGAACGACCGCTTCTACAAAAGCCTGGCGTTTGGCACCGGCGGCATCCGCGGCCGCACCTTGGGGCGCGTTGTTACGCAGGTGGAGAAGGGCGCGCCGCAGCCGCTGGGCCGGCCGGAGCACGCGGCAACGGGTAGCAACATGCTCAATTTCGCCAACATCCGCCGCGCGGCGCAGGGGCTGGGGCAGTACCTCAAACTCACCTACCCGCAGGACATCTCCGTCGTCGTGGCGCACGACACACGCCATTTCTCCCCCGACCTGGCGCGCGTGGTGGCCACGGCCGTGGCGGAGCTGGGCATTCAGCCCTATCTCTTTGATGGCGAGCGCTCTACGCCGCAGCTCTCCTACACGGTGCGCTGGCTTAAGGCTAAGGCCGGCGTGGTCATCACCGCCAGCCATAACCCCCCGCACGACAACGGCTTCAAAGCCTACTGGGCCGACGGCGGCCAGCTGGTGGAGCCCTTTGCCTCCGGCGTTATTGCGGAGGTCAACAAGATTGCCGAGCAGCCCCTTCCTCCACCCACCGGCGCTGTGCCGGAGACGATCATCCTGGGTGCCGATGCCGACGCCGCCTACGCAGACGCCGTCAGCACGCTGGTGCTTGAGCCCGAAGCCATTGCGAAGGCCAAGGCGGACCTTAAGCTGGTGTTTACGCCCATCCACGGTACCGGCATCCGCATCGTGCCCACGCTGTTCGACAAGTTTGGCTTTAACTACAGCGTCGTGGAAGCGCAACGCGCCGCGGACGGCCGCTTCCCCACGGTGCAATCGCCCAACCCGGAGAACGCCGAGGCGCTTAAGCTCGCCATCGAGCAGGCCGACGCCGAGAACGCCAGCGCGGTTATCGCCACGGACCCCGACGCGGACCGCATGGGCGTCGCCGTGCGCGATCGCTCCGGCAAAATGGTGCTTCTCACCGGCAACATGATCGGCTCGATCATCGCCTACTACCGCACGGAGCGCTTCTTTGCCAAAGGCGTCATTACGGACGCCAACAAGAGCCGCGCCACCCTCATCAAGACGTTCGTCACCACCGACTTACAGGCGCGCATTGCGGAGCATTTCGGCATCAAAATCATCAACACGCTCACAGGCTTCAAATACATCGGCGAGAAACTGCGCGACTACGAAGTAGCCACCGGCCTGGAGAACTACGACGCCCAGCCCTACGAAACCCGCCGCGCCGCGCAGCTGGAGCGCGGGACCTTCTTCGTCTTTGGCGGCGAGGAAAGCTACGGCTACAGCGGCGCCGATTACGTTCGCGACAAGGACGCCAACGCAGCCAGCCTGATGTTTGCGGAAGTGCTTGCCTGGGCGCATGTTAACGGCAAAACGCTGACGGAGTACCTGGACGAAATCTACGCGAAATTCGGCTTCTACACGGAAAAACTGGGCACCCTCACCTTCGAAGGCGCCGCCGGCGCGGCACAGATCAAAACCCTGCTGGCCAGCTACCGCAGCACCCCGCCTGCCACATTTATCGGCGAAAAGGTGGTAAACGTGGAAGACTTTGGCCTGCAAGACTTTGTGGATGTGGACGGCAAAGCCATCCCCAAGGAAACCATGCTGATCTTTCACCTGCAAAGCGGCAGCCGCATGGCCGTGCGCGGCAGCGGCACCGAGCCCAAGATCAAGTTCTACTTCTTCGCCACCGCCCCCGGCACCGGCGACCTCGCCGCCACGAAGGTGACCGTCCGCGCCGCCCTGGACCAGTGGTGGGACGAAGTGCAGGCCGACGTGAAAGTGCGCGTGGCGCCGCCCGTAGCCGGCGCGTAAAGCCTGGGGAGCCGCCACCCGATTCCGCCCGGGAATCGGGTGGCGCCCTGCGACAGCGCCCCGCCTCTCGCCGCCTACGCCAGCGCCTCCCGCACGTAGCGGGGGAGGTCGGCGATGGCGATGCGTTCCTGGGCCATGCTGTCGCGATGGCGCAGGGTTACGGTGTCGGTCTGGCCGGCCAGGGGGCCGTCCTTTACGCCTTCCAGCGTTTCGAAGTCGATGGTGACGCACCAGGGGGTGCCGACTTCGTCCTGGCGGCGGTAGCGGCGGCCGATGGCGCCGGCTTCGTCGTAGAAGGTAGTGCACACGGGGCGCAGCAGGGCCTGGACCTCGCGCGCCTTCTCCACCAGCACGGGCTTGTTCTTCAGCAGCGGCAGCACGGCCACCTTGATGGGCGCCATGCGGGGCACAAAACGCATGACGTTGCGCACGTCCTTGTTGCCCTTGGCGTCTGTAAGTTCTTCTTCCGCATAGGCTTCGCAAATCAGGGCAAGCACGGTGCGGTCCACGCCCGCGCTGGGCTCCACCACGTGGGGGATGTACTTTTGCTGAGTCTCCTCGTCAAAGTACTCCAGCGATTTGCCGCTGGCGTTTTGATGCTGCGTGAGGTCGTAGTCCGTGCGGTAGGCAATGCCCTCCAGCTCCTGAATGCCGAAGGGGAACTCGTATTCCAGGTCGTACGTGCCCTTGGAGTAAAACGCGCGGTCGGCGTCGGGCACCGTCAGCACGTGGATTTTGCTGCGCGGAATGCCGATGGCCTCGTACCAGCTCAGGCGGGCTTCCAGCCACTTGTCCAGCCACTCAAAGCCGGTGTCCGGCTTGACGAAAAACTCCACTTCCATCTGCTCGAATTCGCGCGAGCGGAAGGTGAAGTTGCGCGGGTTAATCTCGTTGCGGAACGCCTTGCCGATTTGCGCGATGCCAAACGGCAGCTTTTTGCGCGAGGCTTCCAGCACGTTTTTAAACTGCACAAACATGGCCTGGGCGGTCTCCGGGCGCAGGTAGGTCACGCCGCTGTCGTTCTCCACGGGGCCGACGTAGGTCTTGAACATCAGGTTAAACTCGCGCGGCTCCGTCAGCTCGCCGCCGCAGCTGGGGCATTTGGTCTGGCGCGAGCCATCGGGCAGCGGGTCGATCTGATCCGCGCGGAAGCGGCTTTTACACGCCTTGCAGTCCACCATCGGGTCGGAGAACGTGCCCTCGTGGCCAGAGGCGCGCCACACGGCGCGGTTCATCAGGATGGAGCCGTCCATGCCCACGATGTCGTCGCGGTACTGCGTCATGCACTTCCACCAGTAATCCTTAAGGTTACGCTTCAGCTCGGCGCCCAGCGGGCCGTAATCCCACGCACCATTGAGGCCCCCGTAGATCTCCGACGACTGGAAAATAAAGCCGCGCGACTTGCACAGAGCCACAATCTTGGCCATCAGTGCGGGATCTGTCGAAGTGGAGTTGCCCATGGGAAATGAGGGATGTTTAAGGATGAATGTATACTTTTCTCTCGGGTACGGATTCGAACCGTGGATCGGGGGAAAGGGACAAGCCTGACACAACCGCGGGCCAAACTCAAGCTCAAACGCGGATTTGCCCCCCGCCTGGGTGCGATCGAAAGTCGTGAAGAAAGGAAATTGTTTGACCACGGATCACACGACTCACACGGAATCTACAGAAGCGACGAAAAGAATCTCCCCCTCGTCACGGTCTATACCATTAGCCTTAACCCACAACGCCGGCGGACGCCGGGGAGGGCTCCGCAGCAGCGGCGCCCTCGGAGCGCTCGGGGAAGAGGCTCAGCAGGCCTTCGCGCGAGGCGGGGCAGACGCCGCGCTCGGTGATGAGGCCGGTGACGAGGCGCGCGGGGGTGACGTCGAAGCCGAAGTTGGAGGCGCTGGAGCCCTCGGGGGCGAGCAGCACTTCGCACATGGCGCCCCCTTCCGCGCGGCCGCGGATGTGGGTGACTTCGCGCGCATCCCGTTCTTCGATAGGGATTTCCGCAACGCCGTCGTCCAGCGTCCAGTCGATAGTGCTGGCGGGCAGGGCCACGTAAAACGGCACGTTGTTGTCGTGCGCGGCAAGGCCTTTGAGGTAGGTGCCGATCTTGTTGCACACGTCGCCGCGGCTGGTGGTGCGGTCGGTGCCGACAATGCACAGGTCCACCATATGGTGCTGCATCAGGTGGCCGCCGGCGTTGTCGACGATGATGGTGTAGGGGACGCCGTGGTGCTTCAGCTCCCAGGCGGTAAGGCTGGCGCCCTGGTTGCGCGGGCGCGTCTCCTCCACCCACACGTGCACGGGTATGCCCGCATTGTGCGCTTTGTAGACAGGCGCGAGGGCGGTGCCCCAGTCCACGCAGCCCAGCCAGCCGGCGTTGCAATGGGTCAGCACGTTAACGCGCGGGCGACCGGCAACCTGGGCGCGCTCCCATGCGGCGGCGATCAGCTCCGCCCCGAGGCGGCCGATGGTGCTGTTGATGACAACATCTTCCTCGCAAATCTCGGATGCGAGGGCGTACGCGGCGGCGGTGCGTTCGGCGGCGGGCAGGGGCGACAGCGCGGCGCGCATGCGATCCAGCGCCCAGCGCAGGTTCACGGCCGTGGGGCGTGTGGCCAGCAGCGTATCGTACGCCGCAACCAGGTGCGCGTCAGAGGCATCCGCACGCATGGCCAGCGCCATGCCGTAGGCGGCCGTGGCACCGATAAGCGGCGCGCCGCGCACCACCATGGCGCGGATGGCAAAAGCCGTGTCGTCCAGCCCCTTAAGGCGGACAACCTCGAACTGGTGCGGGAGAAGGCGCTGATCGATCACCTCCACCATCCAGCCATTGCTGCCCAGCCAGATGGTGCGGTACGGCTTGCCGTTGTACTTCATGTGCAGTAAGTTATGCGTGCGGGAACGAGCGCGGGTGCGAAAGAGCGATGGTAGTCAGCGCAGATTAAGTACAGGTGTAATTACGCTCTGCTTCCGACCTTTGTGTCTTCGTGTCTTCGTGGTGAACAATTCCCCTGTCCCCGGCAATCGGAACAAAACCGGAATCAATTTACCACAAAGACACGAAGACACAAAGGTCGGAAGCAGAGCGGGATCATTCCCCAATTGTTGTGTAAAACCTTACTTAAGCAGCTGTGGATCGAAGCGAAGAAAGCGAAACTCGCGCAAGCGCGGCGGCAGTCTCTCCAAAGCCGCGCCTGCGCAAGTGAATGAATGCAAAGGACTTAGCTTAGTCCTTCTTGTCGGCCTTCGCGGCGGTCGCGGAGTCCTCCGCAAACGCAAAGGCCACCTTGGTGGCGCCTGCCGCCGTGCAGATCTCCAGCACGTAGGTGACGTGCGCGTAAGGCGCGGCCTTGTCGGCCTTCAGGACGATGGCGCCCTCCGGATTAGCCTTCACGACCTTCTCCACCTCGGCGGTGATCTCCTCCTTGTTCATCTCCTTGCCCTTGATGACAGCGCTGCCGTCATCCTGGATGGTGATGACCAGCACGGCCTCGCCGGGGGCCGGCGTAACCGTGGCGGTGGCGACGAACGAATCCTGGGCGGCGGTCTTGTCCTTCTCCTCCGCAGCCGCAGTCGGCGCGGGCGCGGGTGCTGGCACGGAAGTCGTGGGCTTGGAGGTATCGGCGGCCGGCTTGGGGGCGGCTTCCGGCGTGGTGGTGCCGGGCAGCTCCAGCGGAGCGTCCTTCTTCTTCACGGCCAGGATGACGGCCGACTCGTTGGCGCGGTGGCGGTAGCCCAGGCCAAAGCCCATGGGTTTGGGGCCGCCCTGCGCCTTAACCACACCGGCTATTTCCTTCTGGAAGTTGCCGCTGAACAGCGAGATGGGGCCAACGTAGTTGCCAAACACGTTCACGTCCCAGAACTCGGGCTTGTACTCACGCACGGGCACGCCGGAATCGTCCTGCACCACAGTGTGGCTCTTGTTCATCACCATGTGCTTGACGTAGCTGAACATGCTGCCGTGCAGCAAGTAGCTGGCCGCCTTGTAGAAGCCGTTGCCGGCCTCCTGTGCCGCCATGTACTTCAAAAAGGCGGGGTTCTTCTTGATGGCGTTGTTCTGAATATCGCCGCTAAAGTAGACCAGCTTCTGCTTCTGGCCCGTCTTGCTGGTAAATACAAACTCCACGCCCGGGACAAAGCCCTTGGTGTTGGGGGCAATCTCGCGGATGGCGCCGTTCTCATCCAAGCCTATGTGCTTGATGCTGTGGATGGTAGCACCGTTGCGCGCCATAAACACCATGATGACCGGGATGGTGCCCTGAAACGCGCTGCGGCGCAGGTCCCCGCTCATGTTCTTGGTAACGAAAAAGCTGATGCCCAGTGAATCCACCAGCGTGTTGGTCAGGCCCGAAAGCGCCGCGCTGATCTGCTGGTTGGAGAGCGCCTCAATGTTCGGCACGCTGCCCACGGGCTCCAGGCCGGCCAGGATGTACAGGCTGGCGTTGGGGAAAAACTGCGAGGCGTAGAGGTAATCCGGCCCGCTGAAGGTGTAGTACAGCGGCACCTTTTTGGTGTAAGCCTCGCCCATGTTCGTCTCCGCCCACGTGCGGATTTTGCTCAGGCGCGCGGCTTCCAGGTCCTTGTAATTCTTGTCGATCGTCTTGGAGAACGTGACCCAGTTGGTGGTCTTCTCCTTCTCGGCCACGGAGGAGTCGGCGTCGACGGGCAGGCCGGCCATAAACTTGGCAAAGTCGTTCAGCTGCTTCTCCGTAAAGTGCACGGGCGCCGGGGCTTCGGCGGCCGGGGCGGCTTCCTTCTCCTTCTTTTTGGCCTGCGCCAGGACGCCGGAGGTGAAGGCGTGAGAGCCGTGCATGTGCGGTAGCGCGGCACTGGACGTAACAGACGGCAACGCGATGGCCCCGGCGACAGCCAGGGCAAGCATGGAACGCAGCGCGCGGCGCGCGGCGGCGGAGGTGGAAGGGGTGGCGGTACGATGAGCAGAGCGTGACGTCATGGGTAGGGGGTCCTGTCGTTCTGAGGCTGTCGTGTCGTGGTGCTGTCGTGGAAGTAAAGGTCTGTCCGTCAGTCAGTTGCGAAAGCGGGTTGCGCGGCGGGAGGGAAGCGCGCCCGTCACGCAGCGTGGAGCGCCCGGCGCCGTGGCGTCGGGAACTCCGGTGCCAAAGTAGCAGGGGGCGGGGGGAGATCAATCGAAAACGGAGGCACTTTGCACGGCAGTGTGGTGGGGAGGCGGGGCAGGCTGGTGCAATCGTTGCGATTTATGTTGTGCAGGCAGCTACATCTCTATTAGTATATCCTTACACCAATAACTCCCCCCCCTTCCCGCGCCCCCCTCTATGCGACGCCCCAGCTCCCTCCCCCGCCTTGCCGCCCTTGGCCTCCTGGCAATCGCCGCCGCCGCCATCGCCTCCCCCACCGCCGCACCGGGCCAGAACACAACTGCGCCCCCCGCAGCGCAGAGCCCCGCGACGGCGGCCGCCCCCGAGTGGAAGTCCGCCTCCCTGGGCAACATCTTTGACGCCGGCGGCGCACCCGCAGAGCTGACGTTGCGGCCGAACGCGGCGGCGGAGTCGGTGACCTGGAAGGTGTATGACTTTTGGCACCAGCAAGTTGCGGCGGGCACCGCGGCGATAAAGGACGGGGCGGCGGTGATCCGCCCCGGGGTGACTGCGGTGGGGTACTACCTGCTGAGCGCCACGCCGGTGAAGGACGGCGCGCCGCCGCAGGATGTATACACAAGCTTTGCCATCGTGCGCCCGCACAAGACGAAAGATCCCCTCGCCTCCCCGTTCGGCGTCATGACCCACTTTGCGCAGGGGATGAACCCCGCCATGCTGGATACGTTCAAACGCATCGGCATTGAGTCCATACGCGACGAACACTACTGGGCGCAGGTGGAGCGCGAGAAAGGCGTGTATCTCTTTCCAGAAAAAAGCGATGCGTATATGGAGGCGTGCCGCAGGGCAGGCATCGCGCCGCTTATCGCCATGACCTTTGGCAACAAGCTGTACGACCACCCCGAAGGCCCAACCACGCCCGAAGGCTTTGCCGGCTACGCCAACTACGGCGAGGCCATCCTGAAGAAATACGGCCCGGAAGTGCGCTGGCTGGAGATCTGGAACGAGTACAACGGCACCTGGGCCCCGCCCGCCGCCAAGAAGAACCTTGTCGCCCGCTACACCACCTACACCGCCATGCTCAAAGCCTCGTACGAGAAGATCAAGGCGGTGCGGCCGGACGTGCAGGTGCTGGGCGGCGCGGCGGTGCTCATCCCCCTGCCCTACTTTGAGGGCATCTTTAAGCTGGGCGGCCTGCAGTATATGGACGGCATCGTGATCCACCCGTACCGCGGCACGCCGGAGGGCGTGGACAAAGAGGTGGCCGAGCTTAAGGACCTGATGCGCAAGTACA
Source organism: Verrucomicrobia bacterium LW23 (assembly GCA_003054695.1). GTDB lineage: Bacteria > Verrucomicrobiota > Verrucomicrobiia > Methylacidiphilales > UBA1321 > LW23. The sequence goes on along the minus strand of QAZA01000025.1, from coordinate 190,110 downwards.
ACAACGGCAAGGACAAACCCATATGGGTAACCGAAACCGGCCGCCACACCAAGGATGAATACGACTGGGAACGCGGCCGTAAAATGTACGAGAAAGGCCGCGCGGAAGGCGCCCGCTACCTGGCCCGCCAGTACACGCTGCTGCTTAAGGAGGGTTGCGCCAAGATCTACTGGTACCTGGCCAGCGATCACGCCACATTCGTCAGCATGGGCCTCCTGCGCCACCACCACAAGGAGGCCAGCGGCATGGGCGAGTACGCGGTAGCCCCCGCCTACGTGGCGTACGCCAACCTGATTCATCACCTTGATGGCGCGGTATTTAGCAAGCGCGAGGCCTGGCGGGAATACACCCGCGCACACGTGTGCCTCTTTACCCGCGGCAACGGGGCTAACGCCGAGCAGATCCGCGTCGCCTGGGCCACCCAGCCCGCCCGCATTACCGTAAAGCCGGCCCCCGGAGCGCGGCTCACCGCCGCTAACCTGATGGGCACCGACGTAACGCTGACGCCCGGCCCGGACGGCACGTATGTGCTTGATCTGACGCAAGATCCGATCTACCTGCGCGGCGAGGCGCAGTCCGTGGCGGAGCTGGACACCGGCATCCGCGTCCTCGCCTCGCTGCAGGACGACTACACCAAAACGCAGGGCGGCAACAACTGGTTCTACGGCTACACCGAGGCCGGCGGCCCCTTTACGGAGCTAAGCCAGGTGGAGACGATGTGGGGCTACAACTGGGGCGGCGTCAAAGGCGCAAAGAACCTGAGCGTCTCCCAGGGCAGCGCCCACCCGGAAATCGTCGGAGGAAAGCCGCTCGACGCCGTGTACCGCTGGCGCAGCCCCGTCACCGGCCGCCTCACCCTGCGCGGCGCCTTCACCAACAGCGGCAAAGGCGATGGCGTCCATACCCGCATCCTGCTGGACGGCAAAGAGTTACACAACGCGCAAGCCGGCGGCAAAGCCTCCGTCCGCGCCGAGTTTGAGGTGACGACGGACGTGGCGAAGGATCAGTGCATCGACTTTACCATAAACGCCGGCGCCGGCACGGCCTTCGACGCGACCAGCGTGGAGGTGATGATTCTGGACGCGAAGTGAGTTTCAAAGCAGGTGTAGACAAGCTGAAGGACTCCGAAGCGCCGGAGGCGCGAACGTAAATCAGACCACTTCGCACAGTTATTTGCGCTTTATGCGGAGCTGATTTTGGGCTATGGGTGCGCTGAAACGGAGGGAGTGCATTAGGATAATGCTCGACCGGAGTTTCAGTGCGGCCATAGCCCAAAAGCGGCCCGCATAAAGCGCAAATAACTGTGCGAAGGGGTCTTAGCCGGTGGTGAAGCAAGTCTGCGAGCGGGAACGACCGGTACGCGCCCCTCCGAAACCCGCCCCGGCAGGAGCGGCGCAAGGGGTATCGCACAAGCGCAGCCCCTGCCAGAGCCGGGGCCAGATGTTATGCTTTCCACCCCCTCACCTCAGCGGCGGCAGCTTCTCCTTCACCCGGTATGCCTCCCACTCCCTGGCCGCCTGCTCCGGCGAGACTGCGGGGGGCAGAGTCTCCCGCGCCAGCGTGCCGTTCAGCCACTCACGCGTCTGGGGGATGGTAAGGGGTTGCACCGTTTTGATTTGCGAGCGCAGCCTCTGCAAAAGCGGGCCTGATTTCGTGAGGGTGTTAGCGCCACCGCCCCAGTCCGCAATGCGGCCGTCGCTGCCATAAATGTAGGTGGGGCCGCTCGAAGGCACCGCCACATTAAACGGCAGCGACTCAAACGGGGGCTCGATGATGACATACTCTTTGCCCTCAAACGGAACCATCCGGATCCGAACCCGGTGCGCCGGCTTGTCGCTGAGACGCGTCAGGTAATCCGCCAGCAGCGGCGTCGGCTGGATAAAGTGGTGGTACTGAATCTCCGATCCGACAAACTACAGGGGCAGAAAGAGTAGCATAAGCAGCGTGTTTACGTAGCCCAGGCAACACGCCGCTTTCGACGACGGCTTCCCGCCCGCGGGGGCAGCCGGAGCGGCGCCGGGGCTGGTACTGGTGGTGCTGGGCCCATGCAAGTTCATCGGCATCAGGGCTTTGAAGATTCTTCCTTTAACCTGTAGCGTTCGTTGCTCGTCATGGCGGGCGGCAGCTGATCCGAGGAGAGCTTTTTATCCAGCCAGGCGCGGGCTTGCTCAAAGCTAACCGGCTGCGTGGGCTTGTGGAAATAGAGGTCGCCCCAGCGTTTGGACAGCGAGTATCCGGCGCCGTCGCCACCGTCGTCCACCCAATCGACAAGGTTGCCGTTGCGATCGTAAATATAGGCGGGGCCGCTGGACGGAATCGCGCCGCCCAGGTTATCGACATCGACGCCCGGGCTTACATCCATGTATTCCCGCCCATTGTGCTGGAAGATCTGGAGCCCCACCCTCAATTTCCTGGGTTCGAGACGCGCCAGGCACTCCCGCAGCCGAGGCTCCGGGATAACGCTGTAGGCATAGCGCGCCTCGCCCAGGCATTGCCTGTACAACACCAGCACGCAGGGAACCGCGTAAAACGCAAAGATGAGCAACAAAGCAACACGCCAAAAACGCGCCTCCTGCTCCGACTTTGCCTCATCAATGGCATCGGGAGAGCGAGGGAGAGGGGGCGGAAGAGCGGGCGGCCTCCCCGAAGGTTGCGATTGGCGCGGTATCAACGATTACATTGTAACCGGGATGCTATCACTTTTCCACAGCAAAAAATGAATCCATCCCAGCGGCTGTAGCCGCTTCAGAATGGGCCTGCGCAGCACAACCTCTCCGAAGCGCCGTTGGCGCTTCGGATCGCCTCGTCGTACTTACCTGTAGTGCAGCCGCCCTACTTCTTCTTCGGCTGCTCACCCTTCGGCGCGGCGGCGGGCTTTTTCTCCTCGGCGGGGGCGGGCGGGGGCTCGGCGGTGGTGACGAGCAGTCTTGCGTCGAAGGAGCCGGCGATTTTGGTGGCCAGCTCGGTAAAGTCCAGGCCCTCCTTGTTGGCTTGCAACGTAACGCACAGCAGATCTTCCGCCGCGGTGTAGCGGCTGAGGAAGGCGCTGCAGCCGTACTCGGTGCCGGCGGCGATCATGAGTCCTTTGCGGCCGGGGAAGGCCCAGGGGCCGGAGGTGGGGACCTCCTTGCCGTCGGCCAGCTTTTGCGGGGTGTAGATGACGGCGCGCAGGTTGGGGTCCTTGATGAGGATGCCGCCCGCCAGCCCCACGTCCCACACGCTGATGTCGTGCGAGCTGGTGTAGATAACGGCGCCGCGCGGCAGCGCCAGGCCGTCCGGGTTGAGCGGCGGCACCGCCGTGAGGGTGCTGCCGGCGCCGCGATAACCGACGGCCACCTCGATGGGGTTGATCTGCGGCGCCTCGACCAGGAATTTGCTGTGCTTTTCGTCCTTCTTCAGGTGCTCGCGGGGGAACTTGCCCAGCTCCGTGGAAAAGTACGTGTACTTCAGCCCCAGGCGTTCGAACTGGTTGGCGCGCACAAACGCCTGGTAGCTGCCGCCGCTCAGCTTCTCCACAAGCATCTGCAGCACAAGGTGATTCGTAGCGCTGGGGCGCACTTGTGTGCCAGTGGGGAACGCCAGGGGCTGGCCGGCCACGCTGGCAATCAGTTTATCCGCGGGCGTGTTGCTGTTGCTGTCGTAGTCGGGCGGCGCGGTAAAATCGGGCAGGCCGCTGGAGTGGAGGATGAGGGCGCGCACAGGGAGCCCCTTCCAGGGCTCCGGCAACTGCGGCAGGTGCTTGCCGATCGGGTCGTCCAGCCCCAGCTTGCCGCCCTCCACCAGTTGCATAACGGCCACCGCCGTGTAGGCCTCGCCAAAGCGGGGCGGCAGGGGGAACATGGTGTTGGAGGCGGCGAGCAGTTTGACCTCGCGGTCCACCACGCCGTAGCCTGCCACGCGGGTAATGTAAGGCGCCTGCACAATAGCCAGCGTCAGCCCGGAGACGTCGTGCTCCTTCATGTAGGCTGCTATCATGTCATCTATGGTCTTGCCCTCCAGCTGCACATGAGGGTTGCCGCGCTCAGCCCGGGCGTGCAGGGCCATGCCGTGGATGATTTGCAACACCAACAGCGGCCCCATTACCAGGGCGATTAGAAACAGCATCGACGAGGATTTGATCCGGGCGTGTGTCATAACGCATAGTGTGCCGTGAAACCGCGCCGCCGACAACTCCCAAAAGCGCGGGGATTTCATCGCCCGGCGGATTGCTTTGGCCGCGTTGCGCGCAATCACAGCGCCATCCCCTACTCCACGCGCTTAATGTCCGCCTTCGCCATCTCGTATTCGAGAAACAGATAGACGTTGGTGTCGATCGCCTTCTGCAAATAGTCCCGGGCTCCGGCCTTGTTGCCGGCGGCCCAGCGTTTAATGGCGATGTAGTAATAGGCTTCGCACTGCTGGTCCCGGACAACCTTGGTGTCCTCGGCGGCCTCGGCCAGCTTCAGCAGCTCGGCCTCCGTCTTCTCATCTACCAGAAACTCCCCGACGGCCTTGCACCAGGCATCCATGGTTTTGCTGGAGGGCTGCTCCAGAAAGTCGGTAAGCGCTTTGGTGCCTTCCGCCGCGTGGCCCTGACGCGCCTGCACGCACCACATAAAGTAGTGGGCATAAGCGGCATACACGCCGGGCTTGGAGAGCGAGTAGCTTTGCTTATAGTCCCGCAGCGCCGCGTCCAGATCCCCCTTGCAGTAGTAGGCCAGGCCACGCGTGCGGAAGCTCTCGTTGTCGTCATTTTTAAGGCGGATCGACTCGGTAAGGTCAGCAATCGCCTCATCATATTGGCCCAGGCAGATTTTGAGGTAGCCGCGAAGGCTATAGTAGCTGGCAATTTCCTTCTCCAGCTTTATCGCCTCGTTCATATCATCCACGGCGGCCTTCATCTCATTAAGGTACTGCCGGCAGTGGGCGCGCAGGTGGTAAAGCTCGGAGTTTTTGGGGGTCTCCTCAATGGCCTTGGTCAGTGCTTTTTCAGCGCCGGCGTAGTCCTTTTCCGTCACCAGACGCACCGCACGGGCCGTGTGCGATTCCTCGCTTGAGGAGGGCGTCTCCCCGGCTTCGCCGCTGCTGCCCGGATTGGTATCTGTGTAGCCCTCCGCCTCCCGCTGCTGCCGTTCGCGCTCCTCCTTGGCCATTTTGGTTACCATGGGCACCAGGATGACGACGGAGCCGATAACAATACCCACAATCAGCAGCAGCCCCACAAGGGCCAGCGAGATGATGACGGTCTTCATCGACGTGGAAGCGGCGGGAGCAGGCACAGGGCTGTGGGGGTAGAAAAAGGGGTTGGCGAAGGGAAGTAAGCGCGCGGTGATGGAGGAGAGAGATCCCCTCAGCCCCGCGCCGCCGGGCAAAAGACGCCGGCAAGCACGCAGCGCGCCGGGCGGCGGGCGACATTTGCACGCGTTGCCACAATCTACCCTTGCCCGCAATAAAAGTCACGCGCCATGCGGCCCCGGGCGGAAATCGGCCGGCAGCCGCTGCCCGTACCCGCGACGCATGCAAGTGCTTCGAATCCCTGACAATGGCGAATAAATGTCCCCGCAAACCGTCACCCATCCGGTTCAGCATGTGAATTCTTTTTGCACGAAGCATGAAAGCTGCTCATTATTCCCCGCATCCCCTCGTAACCCGCCCACTCGTACAGCGCCTTGCCGTAAAGCGTGATGCTGTATTCTGTCCTTGCCACAAAGGTCGGTTTCTTTCAGCTTGATAAGACACAAGTCTCCCCTTACACACAATACACATATGTCCGCTGAACCTCAGGCAGATTTCGCTCTTATTGGGCTGGCCGTCATGGGCCAGAATCTCATTCTCAACATGAATGATCACGGCTATACCGTGGCCGTTTATAATCGCACTGTCAGCAAGGTCGACGAATTCCTCGCCAACGAGGCAAAGGGCACCAAGGTTGTCGGCGCCCACTCCATCGCCGAGCTTTGCGCCAAGCTCAAGCGTCCCCGCCGCGTGATGATGCTGGTAAAAGCAGGCTCCGCCGTGGACGACTTTATCGCCCAGATTGTGCCGCACCTGGAAAAGGGCGACATCATCATCGACGGCGGCAACTCCCTCTACACCGACTCCATCCGCCGCACCAGGGAGCTGGAAGAAAAAGGCATCCTCTTCGTCGGCACCGGCGTCTCCGGCGGCGAAGAAGGCGCCCGCAAAGGCCCCAGCATCATGCCCGGCGGCCACCCCGAAGCCTGGCCCCACGTCAAAGAGATCTTCCAGGCCATCAGCGCCAAAGTCGAAGACGGCTCCCCCTGTTGCGACTGGGTGGGCGAAAACGGCGCCGGCCACTACGTCAAAATGGTGCACAACGGCATCGAGTACGGCGACATGCAGCTCATCTGCGAAGCCTACGACCTGCTCAAGAACGCCCTGGGCCTGACCCCCGGCGAAATCCAGGAAGTGTTTGCCGCCTGGAACAAGACAGAGCTGGACTCCTATCTCATTGAAATTACGGCAGATATCTTTGGCTACAAGGAAGCCGACGGCACCTGGCTGGTCGACAAGATTCTCGACAAAGCCGGCCAGAAAGGCACCGGCAAATGGACCATCGAGTCCGCTCTGGACACCGGCACCCCCGTCACCCTCATCGCCGAAGCCGTCTTCTCCCGCTGCATCTCCGCCCTCAAGGACGAACGCGTGGCCGCCAGCAAAGAGCTCTCCGGCCCCGCCGTTACCCAATACTCAGGCGACAAGACCGCGTTTATCGAGGACATCCGTAAAGCCCTCTACGCCAGCAAGATCGTCAGCTACGCCCAGGGCTACATGCTCATGCGCGAAGCCGCCAAACAGTACGGCTGGCACCTCAACTACGGCGGCATCGCCCTGATGTGGCGCGGCGGCTGCATCATCCGCAGCCGTTTCCTCGGCAACATTAAGGACGCCTTTGATAAGAACCCCAACCTGCAAAACCTGCTGCTGGACGAGTTCTTCAAAAGAGCCATCGCCACCAGCCAGGAAAGCTGGCGCAAAGTAGTGGCCCAGGCCTCCCTCCTCGGCATCCCCACCCCCACCTTCAGCACCGCGCTGGCCTTCTTTGACGGCTACCGCAACGCCCGCCTGCCCGCCAACCTGCTGCAAGCGCAGCGCGACTACTTCGGCGCCCACACCTACCAGCGCGTGGACGACCCGAAGGGCGAATGGCACCACACCAACTGGACAGGCCGCGGCGGCAACGTCTCCTCCACCAGCTACAACGCCTAGGCTGCGCGGGGCGCTGCGCCCCCGTTGCTGACAAGCCCTTTGGGGGACTCGTCACAGCGGAGGATGCGGCGCCCACGCCCTCTTTTTAGGCACTATTACGCTTATTTCCTCCTAACACTTAAGGACACACATGACCTGCCAGGAAATTTCTCAGCGACCGCTGGCCATCACCAGCTCCATCCCCGTCAAACCCACCGCCGCCGTCATCTTCGGCGCCACGGGCGACCTGACGCACCGCAAAATCGTCCCCGCCTTCTACCACCTGGCCAAAAACGGGCTGCTGCCGGAAGATTTCGCCATCATCGGCTTTGCCCGCCGCCCCAAAACCGACGCCGAGTTCCGCGAAGACCTCCGCGTCGCGCTGGAGCAGTTCTCCCACACTAAGCCCATCGACTACTCCGTGTGGGACAAGATGTCCAAGCACATCTACTACCACCAGGGCGATCTACCCGACCTCGACAGCTACCGCTCCCTGGCCGAGCGCCTCAAGGCACTCCCCGAGGCCGACGCCATCCAGGGCAACTACCTCTTCTACCTGGCCACCGCACCCAACTACTTCGGCGATGTCGCCGGCAACCTGGCCGAAGTAGGCCTGGCCCGCGCCGAGCGCGACGGCCAGGTGCGCCGCCTCATCGTCGAAAAGCCCTTTGGCGAAGACCTGCAAAGCGCCCAGTCCCTCAACAACACGCTGCAGAAAGCCTTCCCCGAGAAGAACATCTATCGTATCGACCACTATCTCGGCAAAGAGACGGTGCAGAACCTGATGTACTTCCGCTTCGCCAACACCATCTTCGAGCCTCTCTGGAACCGTAACTACATCGACCACGTCCAGATCACCGTCTCCGAAAAAGTTGGCGTCATGGGCCGCGGCGGCTACTACGACTCCGCCGGCGCCTCCCGCGACATGCTGCAGAACCACATGCTGCAGCTCTTCACCCTCATCGCCATGGAACCCCCGGCCTCCCTCGACGCCGAGTCCATCCGCGACGAAAAAGTCAAAGTCCTCCGCTCCATCCCCACCCCCAAGCTGGACGAACTGACGAAAAATTCCGTGCGCGCCCAGTACGGCGGCGGCTTCATCGACGGCAAGGCGATCCCCGCCTACCGCCAGGAAGACCGCGTTGCGCAAAACTCTCTCACCGAGACCTTTGTGGCGCTGCGCCTGGAGATCGACAACTGGCGCTGGCAGGGCGTCCCCTTCTACCTGCGCACCGGCAAAGCCCTCAGCAAGCAGTACACGGAAATCTCCATCACCTTCAACCGCCCGCCCAGCGTGCTGTTCGCGTCGTCCGCAGATGAGCGCCTGCACCGCAACAACTTACGCATCCGCATTCAGCCCAACGAGGGCATCACCCTCAACTTCAACGCCAAAAAGCCCGCCAAGGCGGAAGCCCAGGGCGTCGGCATGAACTTCCGCTACAAGCAGGACTTTACCGACTACCTGCCCGAAGCCTACGAACGCCTCATCGTCGACGCACTCACCGGCGAGTCCACCCTCTTCACCCGCAGCGACGAAGTGGAACAAGCGTGGCGCCTCGTCGACACCCTGCACGCCGCCTGGGCCAGCCAGCAAAGCACCAACCTCCCGCTCTACAGCGCCGGCAGCATGGGCCCCTTCGAGTCCGACCTGCTCCTCCAGCGCGAAGGCCGCCGCTGGGCATCCGTCCCGACAGACATCTAACCCACGCAAGCTAAAGCCTTGCAAGGCTTTAGCTTGAGTCAACAACAATCACCATCCCTCGCGCGCATCACCCGATGCGCACGAGGAATTTTTTGTGCCCTGCGGAGACGTTTTCAGACAGCCGTCCAACCCGCGTCCATCGCTAGCGAAGCCCCTGTGGTCGAACTACCTGCGTCGGTGCACAGCATCGTCACCCACGCCGCGATATGCTCCGCCTTCACAAACTCCTTCTTCACGTGCTTGGCCAAAATCACCTCCTCAATTATCCGCTCCCGCGGTATCCCCGTCGCCCTCGCCTGATCATCAATCTGCCCCTCCATAAGCGGCGTGTGCACAAAACCCGGACAAATCGCATTGCACGTAATCCCGTCCTTCGCCGCCTCCAGCGCCACCGCCTTGGTCAGCCCGATAAGCCCATGCTTGGCTGAGATATACGCCGCCTTAAAAGGTGAAGCCACCAGCCCGTGCACCGACGCTATGTTGATGATACGCCCCCACTTACGTCGACGCATCGCCGGCATCGCCAACCGGATCGTGTGGAACGCGGCGGACAAATTCAGAGCAAGAATCCTGTCCCACATCTCCACCGGAAAAGTCTCGATGGGCGACACATGCTGAATCCCTGCATTATTCACCAGAATGTCCGGCTCCCCCACGGTATCCGCCGCAAATACCATCATCTCAGCCACTTCCGAAGGCTGCGTCAGGTCAGCCCCATGGAAAACCACGCGCACCCCATGCGCCGCCTCAAGCCCAAGTTTAAACGCTTCTATAGCCAACGACTCCCCAAATCCGTTAATCACCACATCGCAGCCTGCGGCCGCAAGCTGGCTCGCGATCTCCTTGCCAACGCCGGACGTGGAGCCCGTAACCACCGCTGCCTTACCATCAAGCTGGCGATTCATAAATATTTGTATATAAGAAGGATAGCCCAGGGACATAAAATGTCCCTGCTACCGCGGTCAACCCATTTCAGCCTCTCTCCACGCACATGGCAATACCCATGCCGCCGCCAATGCAAAGCGTTGCCAGGCCGCGCTTTACGTTGCGGCGCCGCATCTCGTAAAGCAGGGTTACCACAATGCGCGCGCCCGATGCGCCGATCGGGTGCCCCAGCGCAATCGCACCGCCATTCACGTTCACCTTCTCCGGATCCCAGCCCAGATCCCGACCCACTGCGCAGCTTTGCACCGCAAACGCCTCATTCGCCTCAATAAGGTCCACATCCTCCATCCGCCACCCCGCCCGGGCCAACGCTCGCTGCGTCGCCGGCACCGGCCCAATCCCCATGATCGACGGGTCCACCCCCGCCGATGCCCACGACACAATTCGCCCAAGCGGCTCAACCCGTTGCGCCGCAGGGTGATCCGCACGAGCCAACACAAGCGCCGCAGCGCCGTCGTTAATGCCGCTCGAGTTCCCCGCCGTCACCGTCCCCCCCTCCAGCTTAAACACCGGCTTCAACCGCGCCAGCATCTCCAGAGTCGTGTTGGGCCGAACATCCTCGTCGGTCGAAACCAGCGCCTCATTCCCTTTCCGGTCACGCGCAAGCACCGGCACCATCTCCTCCGCAAACTTCCCTTCTGCCTGAGCCGCGGCCGCTCGCTTCTGCGATCGCAGCGCAATTTCATCCTGGTCCCCGCGGGTAATCGACCAGCGCTCCGCAATGTTCTCCGCCGTCTGACCCATGTGGTAGCTTTGGAAAGCATCGATAAGTCCATCGCGCAGAAGAGTATCCGTAAACGGCGTATCCCCCATCCGCACCCCCCCGCGCACCAGCGCGCAATGCGGCGCCGCGCTCATGTTCTCCTGCCCGCCCGTCACAACCACGTCGGCCTCGCCCAGTCGAAGTGCCTGAAAGCCCAGTGCAGTTGCCCGCATGCCGGAGCCACAGATCTGGTTAACGCCAAACGCAGTCGCCTCGCGCGGAATGCCCGCACCCATCGCCGCCTGCCGGGCCGGATTCTGCCCCGCACCTGCCGTAAGCACTTGCCCCATAATTACATCCGTAACCTCCTCAGGCCCCGTGCCCGCCCGTTTCAGCGCCTCCACAATAGCGGCCTGGCCAAGTTTGTGCGCGGGAATCGCAGAGAGGGCTCCGCCCATCCGGCCAATGGGTGTACGGGCGCCGGCAAGTATCAGAATATCAGGCATAAACTTCACAGGTTGAACGGGTTAGGTGAGAAAGGGACATGCAATGTCCCTGAAAACGGTTTCAGGCAGGGACAACCTATGTCCCTGGTCGCGCAGCCATCGCTATAAAAGGTTGAAGCGACAATGGGTTAGCGACAGCGCTCTTATGCACAGCTTTCTCCACCGGCACGCCGCACAAAATGCGCTTAACGGGCACCTCCAGCTTCTTGCCGTTAAGCGTATGGGGAATCTCGGCCACAGGATAGATCGCATCCGGCACATGCCGGGGCGAAAGCTCCGCGCGGAGGCGGCGAATCACCGAATCGTTGAGCTCTTTGCTCCATGTCACATCTCGTTGCAGCGCAACAAATAGCAGCAACCTGTCATCGCCGCCAAGGGCGCTCGTATCGATCACCAGCGCCTCCGCAATCTCCGGAAGCGCCTCCACCACGGAGTAAAACTCAACCGTCCCCATGCGAACACCACCACGATTCAGCGTGGCGTCGGAGCGGCCATGAATAACGCACGGCCCGCTGGGAGTCTCCAGCTCAATCCAGTCGCCATGGTTCCACACGCCGGGATACATTCCGAAGTAGCTGCCCTCCAGGCGCTTACCATCGGCGTCGTCCCAAAGGCACACGGGCATGCTGGGATACGGAGCCGTAAGGACAAGCTCGCCAACCTCGCCCAACAGCGGCCGTCCATCCTCGCTCCAGGCCTGAATGGAAGCGCCCAGCGCCAGGCACTGGAGTTTGCCAGCCTCCACCGTAAGGTGTGGGCACGAGATCACAAAAGCGCTGCAAATATCGGTGCCTCCGCTCACGGATCCCAGGACAATGTCACCTTTGACATGATCGTAAATCCAACAAAAATCCTCCGCAGGAAGTGGCGCCCCAGTGGATCCAATACCACGTAAGTGACTGAAGTCGTTACTCTTCCCCGGCTCAAGCCCGGCTTTGATGCAGGCCCGGAAGTACGGCGCGCTGGCACCAAAGTAAGTGATTTTGTGATGGGCCACCAGCTTCCACAGCACAGAGAAATCGGGAGCCTTCGGGCTGCCATCGTAGAGGACAATGCGGAGGCCGGGGAGGAGCAGGCCGGAGACCAGGAAGTTCCACATCATCCAGCCTGACGTTGTGTACCAGAAGAACGTATCTCCTTGCCGCAGCTCAAGATGCAGCGAGAGCGATTTGAGATGCTCCAACAAAATCCCACCATGCCCGTGCACAATCGCCTTGGGCCGCCCCGTGGTGCCGGAGGAGTAGAGGATCCAGAGCGGGTGATCGAAGGGCACCGCCTCAAACACGAGGGGTGGGACATGCGATGTCCCTGCCGTAGCGGGGAGCTTATCCCATTGATGCCAGGCTACTTCCGTTCCCTCCTCAACCACCCTGCTGCCCGGCACTTCACCCGGTTGCGGGATGACGACGACGTGCCGAAGTGTGGGAAGGGCCGCGGAGATCTCGCGGATGGTGGGGCGGCGGTCATGAGCCTTGCCTCCGTAGATATACGCTTCGATCGCAAACAGCACAACCGGTTCTATTTGCGCAAAGCGATCGACCACGCCGCGCGTGTTCGTCTCCGCCGCGCAGTTGGACCAGATGGCGCCGATACTGGCGGTTGCGAGGAACGCCACGACGACTTCCGGCGTGTTGGAGAGGTACCCCGCCACGCGATCGCCCCGGCGGACGCCCATGGCCCGCAGCGAGGCCGCCACGCGTGCCACTTGCGCGCGTAACTCGTTGCGAGTGAGGGTGCTGCGGATGGGAGGCCGCCCAGGCAAGGCTTCGGATTCGAAGATGAGGACTGGCTCTGTATCGTCGGACGCGGGGCGGAGGGCGTGCTCCGCGTAGTTGACCGTCGCACCCGCAAACCATTGGGTTCCAGGCATTAGCGTTTCCGGCGCGAAGGGGTGGGACATGACTTGTCCCTGGGCACCCTTGCCAAGGTTTACCTGGAAGAAATCCGCAATGGAACTCCAGAAGGCCCCGATATCCGCAACGGACCACTGCCATAGCTCTGCGTAGTCCGCAAAGTCGAGCTTGCGGTTGCGGCGCAGCCAGTGCAGGTAGGCCGTGAGGTTAGTTTGCGCGATGGAATCGGGTGTGGGACGCCAAAGCGCGCGCGCTGTAAGCTTTTGAGGTGGAAAGGTTTGCATGGCGTGCAGGGCGAAACGGGCCGGCTTACTTTGTTTCGATAAAGCAGCAGAGGAAGCGGGCGGGGCCGCCACGTGGCTTGAGGGAGTGGACTTGCGTCGGGTCGAAGTAGAGGGAATCTCCGGGATGGAGGAGGAGCGTGTCGTCGCCGACGGTGAACTCCAGGGTGCCGCTGAGCATGTAGACGAACTCCTGGCCGGTGTGGCAAAAGTGGGCAACTTTATCGCCGGGCGATATCGTGAGAAGAAACGGTTCGATGGGTTTGCCGGGGTAGTCGACGGCCAGCGCCTCGTAGTTATAGCCGTGGGCGGTACCATCGCGCGCAATGGTTTTGCCCTGGCCGGCGCGGGTAAGGACGTAGCGGCAGGTGGGCGGGCATTCGCGAAAGAAGTCAGCCAAATGCGCGTTAAGTGCCTGAGCGACAGCTATCAGCGTAGAGATAGGAGAGGACGTCTGGCCCTTCTCTATCTTGGACAGTGTGCTTTTGGTAATGCCGGCACGGCGGGCTGCCTCGGTTTGGCTGAGGTTGGCGGCCAGGCGCAGTGCGCGGATATTTTCGCCTACCTTGGCTTCATCCATGGATAGCGTTGTATCGCTACAGGAAACGATGTGCAAGAACATTTAAGGCGGCAATTGCAATTTCACTCATGTGCGCACAGCAAACGCCCGATTTACTCTCGCACGCACCTCTTCTCCTATGGTAGAACGTCCATCCATCTTTCCTAGCATGGCTGAACTTCATACTCTCGATAAGGCCCAGTTGCTGGCGGCTATTGTCGACTCCTCCGACGATGCCATTGTCAGTAACGATCTCGACGGCGTCATTACCAGCTGGAACGGTGGGGCGGAGCGGATGTTTGGCTATGTGCCGTCGGAAGTCGTTGGTAAATCCGTACATATGTTGATTCCCCCGGCTCGGGCTTCGGAGGAAGATACGATCCTCGAGCGCATTCGCAAGGGGGAGGCGGTGAGCCACTTTGAGACGGTGCGGCTGACGAAAAGCGGCCGGTCGTTGCACATTTCCCTGTCGGTTTCGCCGATTCGTGACAACGCCGGGCGCGTGGTGGGGGCCAGCAAGGTGGCGCGGGATATTTCGAAGCAACTGGATGTGACGGAACGACTTAGGCGTAGCGAGGAGCGCTTTCGCGTGACGCTGGTGAGCATCGGCGAGGCGGTGATTTCGACCGACGCGAGCCTGCGGGTGACGTTCATGAACCCATCCGCAGAGCACCTGACGGGGCGGACGTTTGGGGAGGCGTGCGGGATGAATCTGGGGGAATGCTTTCGGCTGCTGGACGAGTTTACGCGCGAGCCGCTGGCCAATCCCGCGGAGGAGTCGGTATCGAGGATGCGCGGCGCGGTGGTGATGCGGCATGGGTTGCTGATAACGCGCGAGGGCTTTGAGCGGCCGATCGAGTCGAGCGCCTCGCCGATTTGGGAGGCGAGCGGGGAGCTGGGCGGGGTGGTGCTTACGTTTCGAGACATTAGTGACCGGCGCGCGGCGGAGCGATCGGCGCAGCGGCTTGCGGCAATTGTCCACGGCTCGGACGATGCGATTGTGGGCAAGGACCTGAATGGGATAGTGACGAACTGGAATGACGGTGCGGAGCGCATTTTTGGCTACACGGAGGCTGAAATGGTGGGGCGCTCGATCCTGACGCTGATACCGCCGGAGCTGCATGGAGAGGAGGACGTGATCCTGAAATCCCTGCGGGCCGGCAAGCGGGTGGAACACTTTGAGACAGAGCGTGTTGCGAAGGATGGGCATCGTGTTTCGGTCTCTATTACAGTCTCTCCTATCAAGGATATGGAGGGGCATGTCATCGGCGCGTCCAAGATTGCGCGGGACATTACCGAGCGCAGGCGGGTGGAGAATGAGCTGCGGCGGGTGCAGGACGCGTTGAAGAGTCACGCGACG
Organism: Verrucomicrobia bacterium LW23; assembly: GCA_003054695.1. Classification (GTDB taxonomy): domain Bacteria; phylum Verrucomicrobiota; class Verrucomicrobiia; order Methylacidiphilales; family UBA1321; genus LW23. The sequence goes on along the minus strand of QAZA01000025.1, from coordinate 175,013 downwards.
GAGCTGGAGGCGCATATTGAGGAGCGGACGGCGCAGTTAAAGAAGAGTGTATCCGAGCTGGAAGCTTTTTCGTACAGCCTTTCGCACGATATGCGGGCGCCTTTGCGGGCAATGCAAAGCTTCCTGGAAATTGTGATTGAGGATTATGGCGGCAGGCTGGATGCGGCGGGCATCGAGATGCTGAAGAAGGCGGTAAGCGCCGCGCAGCGGATGGATCGGATGGTGCTGGATTTGCTGGCGTTTACGCGGCTTAGCCACACGGCCATGACAATGGAAGATCTTGATGTGGAGCAGCTTGTACGGTCTGTTATTATGGAGCGCGCGGAGTTTCAGGAGCCCAGGGCGCAGGTGGTTATCGACTCGCCCCTGGAGCGGGTGGTGGGTAACGTGCCGTCGCTGCTGCAATGCTTTGTTAATGTGCTGGATAACGCGGTGAAGTTTGTGCCGGCGGGGGTGATGCCACAGGTGCGCGTGGCATCCCGCCGGGAGGCAAACGGGCGTGTGTGTATCAGCTTTGAGGACAACGGGATAGGTGTAGATAAGAAGTCCAACGGCCGGGTGTTTGAGATGTTTCAGAGAGGGACGGCGGAGGCGTATCCGGGCACGGGAATCGGCCTGGCGATTGTGCGCAAGGCCGCGGAACGGATGGGTGGCGAGGCCGGGCTGGAGCCGCGCGAAGGCGGGGGCAGCCGTTTTTGGCTTTCCCTCAGGGGAGCGACAACATGAAGCATGAGCGATTTGTACTGCTTGCGGACGATGACGAGAACGATGTGCTTTTTATTCAGCGCTCGTTTAGCAAGGCGGAGATTGGCGACCGGCTGCGGACGGTGAGCGACGGCGTGGCCGTGATGGAGTACCTGCAGGGGGCGGGTCCGTACGGGGATCGCACGGCGTATCCCCTTCCCTCGCTGTTGGTTATGGATTTGAAGATGCCGCGCCGCACGGGGCTGGAGGTTCTGGAGTGGATGCGCGGGACGGCGGAGTTTCGGTGCCTGCCGGTGATGATTTTCAGCTCATCTGTATACGCGCCGGACATCCATAGCGCTTACGCGGCAGGCGCCAACGCGTTTGTCACCAAGCCCTCCGGCCTGGCGGAGCGGGCGGAGCTTGTGCAATTGATCAAGGGGTTTTGGCTGCGGTTTAATGTGCTGGCCAGGTAGCCTGGGGTAGCGAGGGGCAACAAAGATTGTTTCTAAAGGCTGTCGACGTTTGCCCTCCTCCCCCTTTATCCCCTGCTTAGAGGCTTGTCCCCCCCCTTAGAGCAAGACATCTGTGAAGCCGTACTGCGATACGGAGGAGAATGTCTCGCTCTAAGGGGGATATAAGCCTCTAAGCAGGGGATAAAGGGGGAACGTAAGGAAGGTTGAACATCGTGGAAGCAACCCTCTTGGCGAAACTTTCTGCCCTTGGCGATGTTATCTGAAGGTCCGTAGATCCAAGGCAGATAGTATCGCCAAGGACGGAAAGTTTCGCCAAGGGGATGCAGCGGAAATGTCACAGCCTCTAGTGCACTCTACCGATGGGAGCAGCGCTGTGAAGCAAGATCCTGACCTTCAAGCTCCTGCGCCACTGGGCCGTTTCCATGGGAATCAATCCGGCTAAGCCATGGGCTCCTGTACAGTCGCGCCTCCCGACTGGGAGCGCCTTTGGCGCATCTTTGGGAGCACACCTCTGCCTGGCCCGCGTTTATCGTCCGCCCGTGCTGTCCGCTCCCGGGGTGGGTTGGGAGCCGGCTTCCTGCTCCACGATGTCGTAGCTGGACATGTGCAGGAGGTTGCCGGACGGAGCGCCGCCGGAGCGGGAGTGTTCTACGCGGAAGTTGTTGCGGGCGCGTTCTTTGGGTTTGATGAGGTAGTAGTCCTCGCTCTCGTTATTGCGGCCGCGCGTTGCGTTGAATTCCGACAGATCGCCGCCGGCGTTGCGGAGGCCGGGGCGGCCGGTTGTGTTTGGGGTGGTCGCCAGCCCCGCTCCGTTCTGTCCACTGGTGCCGGGCCCATCGGGCGAGAGCGGCAGCTCAGGAATGGTCGGAATGACCGGGATTGTCGGCAAAGCAGGCGGGAGGCTCGGCCCACCCGGGGCCGGTGGCAGCGCGGCAATCTCAAACTGCACGGGAGTGCCGCTGAAGGCCACGGCGTAGTTGGGATTGTTGGCCGTGGTGAGGGAGCCCTGGCCGATGAGGTAGTAGCCGGCTCCCTCGCCGGGTGCGCGCATGAGCGTGCCGTTCAGCACGTCGCTAAAGGCCAGGCCCATGCCGCCTACGGTGTAGGTCAGCTCCGGGTCCGCCTGGCCAACGTACTTGTGTTGGCCGGCCACGGGGATGATCTCGATGAGGCGCTGCAGGATGGTGAAATCCGTAGGCGCCCCGGTAAAGGTGACGACATAATTGGGGTTGTTTGCCGTGGTTACCGTGCCTTCGGAGATAGCGTACGCCCCTGCGTCCTCGCCTGTCGCCCGGGCCAGCGCGCCGTTTAGCGATGTATCGCCGTTGCCCAGGCCAAGGCCGCCTACGTCGTACAGCAGTACGGGGTCCGTCTCGCCGTAGAATTTGGTCTGGCCCACGCGGGGCGTTACTGTAATGGCGCGGGCCGTAATGTTGAAGTCGACCGACCCGCCCAGCGTAATGGTGTAGTTGGGATTGTTTGCCGAGGTGAGCGTGCCCAGGCCGATCGCGTAGGCCGCCACGTTATCGCCGGTGGCGCGCACCAGGGCGCCGATGAGATCCGTAATCTGATCGCCATTGCCCAGGCCCGAGCCGCCCACGCTGAAGCTCAGCGACGACGGATCTGCCTCGCCATACACTTTTTGCTGACCGGCGGTTGGGTTGATGGTAATGCTGCGCGGCGTAATGTTGAAGTCGACAGCCGAGCCCAGCGTAATGGTGTAGTTGGGATTGTTTGCCGAGGTGAGCGTGCCCAGGCCGATCGCGTAAGCCGCCACGTCTTCGCCCGTGGCGCGCACCAGGGCGCCGGAGAGATCCGTTATCTGATCCCCATTGCCAAGGCCCGAGCCGCCCACGCTGAAGCTCAGCGACGACGGATCCGCCTCTCCATACACTTTTTGCTGACCGGCGGTTGGGCTGATGGTAATGCTGCGCGGCGTAATGTTGAAGTCGACAGCCGAGCCCAGTGTAATGGTGTAGTTAGAATTGTTTGCCGAGGTAAGCGTGCCCAGGCCGATCGCGTAAGCCGCCACGTCTTCGCCCGTGGCGCGCACCAGTGCGCCGGAGAGATCCGATATCTGATCCCCATTGCCCAGGCCCGAGCCACCCACGCTGAAGCTCAGCGACGACGGATCCGCCTCTCCATACACTTTTTGCTGACCGGCTGTCGGGTTGATGGTAATGCTGCGGCGGCCAATCGTAAAGTACACCGGCGTGGAGCTAAACGTTATGGTATAGTTAGGATTGTTGGCGCTGGTAAGCGTGCCCTGGTTGATGAGGTAGGAGCCCGCATCCTCACCGTTGTCGCGACTCAGCGCGCCGCTGAGCGCCGTGTCGCCTACCATCAGCGTGCCCGTAATGGAGTAGCCAAGCCCCGTGGCAGGATCGGCCTCGCCATACGTTTTGCCCTGCAAAGAGTTGGGCGTGATGAGCAGCGCAATGGGGCTGTTGGTAAGTGAGAAGGCCGTGCCCGGGCTGCCCGCCACCGTCGCCAAGTAGCTGCCGACCGCGCGATGCGCCGTGAGGGTGAAGGACGCCTGGTTGCTGCCGTTCAGGGTAATCGTAAGCGTGCCGAGGCCGCTGGGGCCATTGTCGGGGACAACAAGCGTAACCTGGCCGCCGGCAATCGGCTCCACGGCGTCGACGGCCTGCACCTCGACAATCAGCGGGGCTCCGTAGGCCTGATCCAGCACGGCCGTTTGCCCGGAGCCGGACACCACCGTGTAGGTAAAGCCCTGCGACTCGAACGCGCCTATGTCGGCAACGCCCACGCGGGAGGCGCCGCGCTGGTCGGCCGCCGGTGCGCCCGAGGAGGTACCAGCATTCAGCGCCAGGCTGCCCGGCAAAAGTGCAATGGTGCGCGTTTTGCCTCCATAATAGCCCAGCGCGGAAATGAGCGGATCCAGCGGCGTGGCGGCCGTGCCCACCTGCGAGGTCGCCCCCCAGCCGGTGCTGCCGGAGCCATCGCCGATGAGATTGTAACCGCTGTCCGTAAGCGCACCGCTAACGTCCGGCCCCGCACCGCCGGACGTATTGCGCGCTACCAGCGTGTTGAGCAGCGCAGGCGCCGCAGTGGCGTAGATGCCGCCGCCGTCCACCGCATTGTTCTGCGCCACAGTAACATTGGTAAGCGAAACCGTGGTGCCGCCGGCGTACACGCCGCCGCCGTTGCCGGTGGTGGAGTTAAGCGCAATGGTGGTATTCTCCAGCTGCGCCGTGCCGCCGGACGCCACATAAACGCCGCCGCCGCCACCCGCGCCCGCCGTGTTGGCCGTGATGGTGACGCCGCTGGTCGCAAGGCTGCCGCCCTCTACCGCTACGCCACCGCCGTAGCCCGACGCCGTGTTGCCGTAAATCTCTGCCGTGGAGAGCGATACCTTGCCGGATACAACGCGCAGGCCGCCGCCGTTTGTTGCCAATCCGCCTGTCAGCGCCAGGCCGCGAAGCGTTACCGCGCTGCCCGCGCCCGCATCCACAGCAAGCACGCTTGCGCCGTTACCGCGCAGCACAATCGCCACTCCGGTTGCCGTCGCATAGCCGGGCTGGGTCGTCGCGTCAATCGTCATGGCGCGCTGCACGGAAAAACCGCCGCGCGTAGCGTCGGCCGTAATGGTCCACGTGCCCGTGCCCGCGTCGTAGGCATTGCCGGCCTGCGGGATGTTGAAGGTCACCGTCGACGGCGCCTCGGCCAGCGAGGTAGCGAGGCGCAGGCTGCCCGTGATGGGCGCCGCGCCGGCAGCGTAATCCGCCGTGGTCGTCACCACATAAGTGGGGATCATCGACACCGCCTGCGCCTCAAACGCGCCAATATCCGAGTGCACGCCTGCCGTGCGCTCCTGCCCGCGCTGGTCGGTGTCCGCCGAGGCGGGGATGCTGCCGCGCCCCAGCGCCAGGCTGTTAACCAGCAGCGCCATGGTGAACGTAGTGCCGCCATAGTTACCCAGGGGCGCCAGGCCGGGATCCTTACGCGACGCGAACGTGCCCGCCTGCGTGTAGGTGTTGGGATTCGCGGCCTGATCCAGCAGCAGCGAGGCCGCGTTGGCCATGCCGTCTGTGGCGCCTATAAGGTTATTGCCATTGTCGATCACCGCCACATTAGCTACGCTGTAAACATCCACACCGCTGGCGGCGCTTGTCGGGCCCGTGTTGCCGGCAATAATCGTGTTGCGAATCGAAAGGACACTGCCCGCGCCGCCCACCAGCAGCAAACCGCCGCCGCGACCCACCGCCGTGTTGCCGCTGATGGTGCTGTTCTCCAGCACAATTGTGGATGTAGTGGCCGAAAGACCGCCTCCGCCCAGGCTGGCATTGGTGCTCGTTGCGTCGTTATTCGCCACCGTGCTGTTGCGGATGGTGGCCGAGCCGGCGCTGATAAAGAACGCGCCGCCCTGCGCGGCCTCGTTGTTGTATATGGCGGAGTTCTCCACAACAAGCGCCGCCGTCGCCGTCCCCTGATAAAGCGCGCCGCCACGGCTTGTCGTCGACGTCTGCACATTATCGCGAATCGTCGAGTTCCAGATCAGCATGTCGGTACCGGTATTGTAGATAGCACCGCCATCGCCCGTTGCTGTATTGCCATAGAAGGTGGACGAATAGATCTCTATATCGCCCAAAGCATTTGTACTTGCATTAAAAAGTCCGCCACCCCGGCTGGCACTGTTGTTCGCAATCGTCATGCCCTCCAGCCGCAGAAGTGCAGAATTACTGGTATAGATACCACCACCGCTGGAGACACTATACGTTGCCGTATTGCCCGATATATCGCTATTCAGCATCGATACCGCGCCCAGCCCTATGCTTACACCGCCGCCCCCGGCATAAGTTGTATTACCCGTAATGTGCGTACGGGTTATGTTAAGCGTGCTGAACGACGACGAATTATAGATACCGCCACCCTGACTGCCTGTAAAATTGCTGCTGGTAAAGTTATTTGTAATAAACGAATCTGTTATCGAAAGATAACCATTATTGAAAATACCGCCCCCATATGTGGTGACAACCGTGGACAGGGTGGAATTGCCATTCACCGTTACATTCGTAAGGTAAAGAGTTCCCGTACCACCCGAACTGCCAGTTACATATATACCGCCACCCTGAGTACCCGCGGTGTTGCTGGAGATAGTGGAATCATAAAACACCACACGCGGGGTTGAGCCAAGAAACACACCTCCACCTGTGCCGGACGCTCCCGTCACCGAATTTTCGAGAATGTCGACGTTGCGCAGTTCGATATCAACATCCACGGTGGAAATCACACTGATACCGCCACCACCACTAGTCGATCGATTGCGCAGAATGTCCGTTCCGTTAATGCGAATCGTTCCCGCCGTACCCGTAAGCGTTATACCTCCGCCATTGCCATTCGAAATAATGTTATCCGCTATCGTGCCGTTGTTAATCGTTACAGTGCCTCCGGAAGCATAAAGACCTCCACCATTCGATACTGCCGTATTACCGGAAATAGATGAATCGGTGATAGTAAGCACATTAGCATTTGACGCACTGAATATACCAGCACCACTACCACTGGTGTTGCTCAAGACGTCTGTATTCGTAAGAATAGTGGTTGCACCTCCGTTAATGTAGATACCGCCGCCGTTGGTAGTCGTGGTCGAGGTAATGCTGTTCCCGCTGACTGTCGAGTCGATCAGTTCAACACTACCCAGTCCTGTGGAAAAGTTGTGAATACCTCCACCGTACTGATTGGCAATATTACCCGCAATAATGGTATCCCTGACAACAATAACACCATTGTTATTGTACAAACCGCCACCGCCACTGTAATTGGCAGTGGATGTTGTCGTAACATTCTCACGAATCTCCGAACCCGTTATTTCCAGATCCAAGGATGCATTTATAATACCTCCTCCTCGTTCAAAAGTCCTGTTACGCAAGAAGTTGCTGTCGACGATACTTGCCTCCGTTACCGAAGACGCAATACTCAGACCGCCGCCGGCGCTGCCGCCACCGAGTGTCGCGTTATCATTAACATCAACACGCGTAAGAAAAATCCTTCCGCCATTCGCAAGGATACCACCGCCTCCGGAAGATGTTGAATTACTGTTAACACTGGAATCCATAATCGTAAGCACAGAATTGGCACTTGTAACGTGGATACCACCACCTGAACCAACGATTGTTGTGTTAAAGGAAATAGTAGAGTTATTCAGGATCGTCACCACGCCGTTGCTATAAATACCGCCGCCATTGCCCGGTCCCGTTGTTGCCGTAAGGCCGTTCGACGTTACCGTTACATTGTTAAGGGTGATCGATCCGATACCCGCATTGAAATAGTTATAGATAGCACCGCCTGCGTTGACTGCCTGATTTCCCGTAAACGTGGAGTTGGTAATGGTTGCCGTACCACCGTTGTTGTAAAACGCGCCGCCCCCTGCCAGGCTGGCCGCAGTCGTCGTCGTACGGTTCGCCGAAAACGTTGTGCCTGTGATGCTTATATCGGGAATAGTGGAGTAGAGCGCGCCGCCCCGATCGCCCGCCGTGTTTCGGCTCATCGTACCCCCGGTGACCGTCAGCGTTCCCCCACCTATAAACAAACCACCACCGTTACCGCTGGCATTCAGTGTGTTATCATCAATATTGGCGTTGGTAAGCGTTACAGTTCCTGTTCCCACATAGATACCGCCACCGCCAGAAAATGCTGTATTAAAGCTGACTGTGCTGTCCTCAATAGTAAGCGTGTTGCCCGAGCTCAATATCGCGATACCACCTCCTGAGCCGCTGACCGTCGTATTCTGCGAAACAAGAGAGCCATTTCTGATCGTTACAGTTCCACCAGCAGAATAGATGCCGGCGCCGTAATTGCCCGCCGCCGTGCTCGTTGTCTGGTTCAACACAACATCGGTATTGTCGAGCGTTAATGTACCTGCCGCATTGTATATACCGCCGCCGCTGATCGGCGAACGGTTTGTATCTACACTTGCATTAGTAAGTGTTAATGTCCCGGCGTTATAAATACCAGCGCCGCCGCTGGACGAACTCGTAAAGGAGAGAACGTTATCTGCAACACTTCCCCCCGTTATATTCAGCGTTCCCGCAAGATTATGAATACCAGCACCACGATCTCCCGATGTGTTGGTCCTGATATTGCTGTTCGTAATTGTTGTGGTTCCCCCATTATTGTTAATGTACAAGCCACCGCCATAGCGGTTTACACCAAGTGTCGTTGTGTTATTCGTTATCGTTGACCCGCTGATATTGGCGGTAATTCCACCGGTGATATAAATGCCACCCCCATAGTTGGCAATGGTGTTATTGCTTACCGTACTGTTCGTAAGGATGAACACACTGCTCGCGCCAACTATACCAATACCACCGCCGTTGGATCCGGTAGAGGTATTGTTTCGTATTGTCGAGTCTATAATTTCCAGCCGCGCGTTGTTGCTGTAAATGCCGGCGCCACTTCCCGTAGCGTTATTGTTGCGCACCGTAACGGCATTCAGCGTAACCGTACCGCCATTGGCAATAGTTATGCCGCCACCGTTAGATCCAGCTCCATTGGTAATAGTAATGCCGGAGATATTGACTGTATGTCCGCCACTGGCAATGGTAAGCACGGCACCGGTTCCGGTTCCCTGCATTGTTGTCGTAGCAGCGCCCGCTCCGTTTAGTGTCAGGCTCTTGTTTATCGACACGTTTTCTATATACGTTCCCGCGGCAACACTTACTGTTCCGTTGGCAGCCACGGCGTGCACGGCGTTTTGGATGCGACCGGCGCCGGCAACGTTCACCAGCGTGGCGTTGCCGGAGAGGTTGGCGCCAGTCTTGAGCGTAATGCTGTTGTTCAGAAACAGCGTTGGCGCATTCAGAATCAGATTACGCGCCGTGCCGGGGTTGGCGGAGGAGTTGATCGCGTCCGTTATGGTGATCGACCCGGTTGCCAGCAGTGTTACATTGTTCACTGCCAACGCGGCCACCACCGTGGCCGGGTCAATGGTTGTGTGCGGCTCCACATTAACGCCGCCAACGATGCTTCCGGGTCCTGATCCTCCTGTAACTACCTCCAGCGTAACAGGATCCAGCAGCCACTCGCCGCCGTTGGTGATGACAAACGCGTCCAGCCCCACGTTCAGGGAGTGCCCGGACGTCTCGACCCACCCGCCCAGCACGGGCGAGTCTTCGGTGCCCACCGCGCTGATGTACCCGCTAAAATCGGTGCGCCCGGTGGACCACACGACGACCTTGCCGCCCTGCGCCGCTGTGCCGTTCGGCCCCGGTGCGGCGTCGGCGCGCAGCTCGGCGCCGGCCTCCACGGTTACCTCGCGCGCCTGTTCCATCGTGCCGCCGCCCTGCCACTCGCCGCCCACCAGGATGGTGCCGCCGCGACCGCCCGTGCTTTTCTTCGCGGAGACGTCGATGACCGACCCGCGCTTCAGCTGAATGGAGCCGCCCGTCAGCCGCACCTCGCCGCCGGAGCCATCGTGGTTGACCGCGCGGATTTTGCCGCTGTTGACGATGCGCCCCCCGCTGCTCGTCAGCAGCACGCGCCCGCGCTCTGTGCGGCTGCCGCCGGCGCGGATGATGCCGGAGTTGTTGATTGCCAGCGCGTACTCATTGCCGCCGGCCGCCTTCAGTTCGGCCATTGCGGCGCGGATTTTGCCCGTGTTGAGCACGCCCGTCTCGCCCGGCGCGCCCTTCGCGTCGCTCTTGATAAACACGCGCTCCTCGCCGGCGGTCTTGATCAGCACCTCCGTACCCGCCGCCAGCTGCACGCGCCCGTTGCGCGCGGAGAGGCTGCCGTGATTCTCCACCTGTCGGGCAATGAGCGTAATATCGCCGTCCATCGCCTTGATCTTGCCTTTGTTGACGACTTTGGCCGTGGAGTTGCCGCTAAATGTAAGGTCCTTACCTGCAAGGAATTGCTGGTCGCTGACATCCAGCGTGCTGGCCGTAAAGCCAGCCGTGTTGACGCGGCCGGATTTGCCAATAACCACCCCGTTCGGGTTCACCAGGTACACGCGCCCGTTGGCGTTGAGCCGCCCGTTGATGTGGGACGCCGCCGGCCCGGTAACGCGGTTGAGGGTGGCGGACGAACTGTTGGGTTGAACGAAAGTCGTTGTCTCGCCCTTCTTTATGGAGAAATCGCGCCAGTTGATGACGGCCCGCTGGCTGCTCTGGTTCACCGTCGTCTGCCCCGGCCCGCCGCTGATGTTGGCCGAGCCACCCACCACCGTTCCACCCGAGGGATTAGCCAAAAGCGGCAACGGCAGATGAAGGGGCATCGCGACCCAGAACATGCACCAGCCGGTAAGAACGAGCGAGGGCCAGCTGTGGATAAAGGAGCGGCGGTAAAGCATAAGCGTTTGCAAATCAAATGGATACAGCGTAGGGAACAGACGGTCGGAAATCGAAGGGATGGGGACGCGGCTCAGGCGTCCGAGATTAGGCGCGGCACACCGTGGAGCCCTCCGCGGGCGGATTGGTTTGACGCAATCAAAGGATATAACAGTAAAGGAATAAGGACCACTTAACCAAGTGTGGCGCCGCGCAACAACTGTTGCAACAGCTATTCCTTACAGACACAATGCATACGGTTGCCGCCTGATTGCCGGGCAAAGTCGTGACGGAGGGATGCAACCCACGTTGGGGTTGGTCCTCGTTTCGCCGCGTCCCAGGGCTCCCTCACTTCGTTCGGGGAGCCCTGGGCTAGGTTATGGGAACCTCGTCGAGGTTCTCAGTGGGAGTGCTTACATCTGTACTTAACCCGCTTTAGTCGCGATGGGGCTGCCCTGTTGGTATGTAGGTAATGGGCGGCGTATGCTTTTTGAAGTACGTACGGGAATGTGCGTTAAGCTTGCGAAAAACTTCCGGCGTTATGGTAAAGCCTGATGTTTTGAGCAGGAACATCGCATTAACGTTTGCGCCCAGTACGTCGATACGTTTATCGGTTCGCGTCCCCAACTCGCCTATGACAACCGGGCCGTAATGGGCGCGGATGTGCTGGCGGCAACTGACGCTTTTTGCGGCGAGGAACTCGTCGCCCTCGCGTTGAAGGCGGAGCAGGGCGGTGATGCCTTCGTTCACTTTCTCCTCGGTAAAGAGGATCAGGGCGGCGTCGCCCATAAACTTGATGACCTGGCCGCCGGCGCCTTCGATGATGTCGCCGGTGAGCTCGGCGAAGTCGTTGAGCAGGCGAAACGTTTGCTCCTCCGCACCGCTTTTGGCGAGGCGGATGTAGCCTGTCAGATCCGAACACGCCACGAGCGCATTCACTACTTTCATAGGATGTATCCCCGTTGTCTTATAGATAGTGTCGACGGCCTGATACCGCCAGGAGGGGATTAAAAGCGCCAGCCCGTGCGTCTGGCAGTTAACGCGCTGATGTAGAGTGAAAGCACTTAGTGTTGTCAACTCTCTTGTGCAAGCAATGCAGTAGGGCCCTTCTTGCATTGCTTTGCGTTTAGCTGGCGGCAGGGAGGTTCCGTATCCGTATCCCCTACTTGCCGTGGTACCAGTTGCCGCGCGTCCATATGTGTTTGCGCAGCCTCGCCTCCAGCTCGGCAGTCATGGGGGGGAGATCCGAGACAGACGCATTGGCCTCCGCCTGCGCCGGGTTGCGCATGCCGGGGATGACAGTGCTGATGGCCGGGTGCGCCAGGGCAAAGCGGATGGCCGCCTGGGGCATGGTGTAGCCGCTGCCTTCAACGTCCGCGCGCACTTTCTCGACGCGGGCCACGGTGCGGGCCAGGCGGTCGCCGGCAAAGTAGCGGTTGCGAAAGTCGTCGGTGGGGAAGGTGGTTTCCGCCGTAAACTTGCCGGTGAGGCTGCCTTCGTCGAATACGACGCGGCACATGACGCCGGTGCCGCTTTCCAGCGCCACGGGCAGCGCTTCGGCGGCGGGGTGCTGGTCAAAAATGTTGTAGATGATCTGGATGACGTCGATCTGGCCGGCGGCCATCAGGGGCGTCAGCTGGTCCTGGTCATGCTCGGCGGTGGAGATGCCGAAGGCGCGGATTTTGCCTTCCTGTTTGAGCGCGCGCAGCGTCTCGAGCGGGCGCGGGTCGCGGTTCCAGGCGCGCGTCCAGGTGTGGAGCAGCAGCACATCAAGGCAGTCGGTACCGAGATTGCGCAGGCGTTCCTCCAGGTTGGCGCGAATGTAGGCGTCCGGGTAGCGCACGGAGACGTCGTCGTGCGGCGCGGGCGGCCAGGTGCCGGGGGCGGGCGGCGTTTTGGTGACAAGATACACGCGCTCGCTGCCGCCGCCGATGTTGGAGCCGCGGGCTTTGAGGGCCTGCGCGATAATGCGCTCGCTGCGGCCGTTGCCGTAGCCGGCGGCTGTGTCGATAAGGTTGACTCCCATATCCAGCGCCTTGTGCAGCGCGGCCAGGGAGTCATCGTCGCTTTGCGTGGCCCACGCCCCGCCGCCCAGCGCCCACGCGCCAAAGCCGATTTCCGAGACATCCCAGCCCAGCCTGCCAAATTTTCGGTAGTTCATGCGATTATCGGCATACTGTCGGCGGGGGGAGGCAGGGCGTCAACGCAAAAGCGGGGGATCGGGGGAGGGGTGTTGGCGATGCGGATGTGTTTAATCACGGAGCACATGAAGCACACGAAATTTGCGGAGGGGAAGGAGGGATGAAAGGGGGCCACTCGCATTGGCAGCCAGGGGCAGCCAGGGGCATCCATTCGCACCGAAGTTTGGTTTCCCACAATGAGGTTTGCCCTCTGGCATCCCCAACAAAACAGCCGCCCGCGTTTGCGCACGGGCGGCTGTCTTATTTACTGCCTGCTGATTCTTTTGCGCAGGCGGTTCGTTTGTTAAGATGGGAGTCTATTTACTGACGATGTAACTGGCTTACCTTAAGCAGGATGCGTATCGTGGCGGAAACGCGGCTGCTTAACGGCCGTGGTGATGATGGTGGTGGTGATGATGATGGACATCACGGTCGCGATCGCGATCGCGGTCACGGCGCCAGCCGCGGTTGTAGTGGTAATGCTCCCGGTAGTAACGCTCGCGGGCACGGGCACGTTCGCGATCGCGATCGCTGCGCACACTAACACCGCCCGGGCCGATACGAACGGAAACGTCCGCATTGGCGGGCGTCGTTACAGGGGGAACAACCGTAAAGCCGATAGCCGCCACGGAGAGTAGAATGAATTGTTTCATATGCTTAAGACGATGAATCTTTCTCCGTGCTTCAAAATAAGTTTACTGAAGCATTACCACTCCCTACCCACATCATCTTAAGACATTGCCTTCCAAGCGCTTACAGAAGGACAAAAATGGGCTGGAGCCGATTCAGTAAAGCTCTCCGTGCTCCTCAGCAACGGAAGCGCGACCGCAAGTGAGCACGTGGCGGGGCCAGTCCACGAGCGGGAACCACCTGAGGATTACGTTCAGGTGTAGACAGGCCAATGAGGGAACGTCCTGTTCAAGACATCAACTGGAAGCACAGCCTGCCTGGAAACCTCCGTCGTTGCGTACGTTGCGAATCCGCCCGTTGCGTACGTTGCGCCAAAATCTGCTCCACACATCGCTTCGCCTTTTCGCGTGGCACTACAAGGCGTGGCGTTCCGTAGCGCCAACAGCGCTTGGGAGCCTTACGGGTTAGTAAACCTCCCACACGCCTGGCGTAATTAACTCCACAAGATGTTGCTCCGGATCACGAAAAAAGAGGCTCCGCCCGCCGCGGGGCCAGGTGATTTCGCTCTCGATCTCCACGTCGTGCTGGCGCAAGCGGTCGCGCCACCAGCTGATATCCGTTGGCGCGATGCCGAAGGCGATGTGCGCGGGGCCGGCCGCATCGTGCGGGGGAATTGTGCCGGAGCCGTTAATCGCCACTGGCTCGAGCGACGAGCCCTGCAGAAAAAGCAGGAGCACGTGGTGAGCACCGGCGGCGAAGGCAACAAAGCGGTCGTCGCCGTCAATGCGGCGCAGTTGCAGCGCTTCGCCATAAAAGCGGAGCGCACGGGCAAGGTCGTTGACGTACAGCGCAGTCTCGACGATGGAGCTTATTCTTGGTGTGGCATCTTCGGTATCAGTTGCGGTGCATTTGTTACCAGGGATGTGTGTTGTGCGAGATTTGGAGCTGTTCGGCATGGTTCTTTTTGCCCAGTCTGGCGGGGCGGCTGAGAGTCCGCGCGATGGCCAACTTTGCGCAAGGTGCACATAGCAGGCAAGTTCCGTGAGGAACGACACGGTGGCGAAGCGGAACTGCAAAACGTGCAGCTAAAACTATGCCGCAGATTAACCATGTCGCCTGCACTTTGTCGTTATTTCCCTTTTGATGATAACAGGCAACACTTTACATTCCCGCCCCGAGGGGAGAGAAGGTAAAACAGTATAAGGATATACCCGGCAGTTTCTGCACAGCTGTTGCCTGAGCGCCCCGGGGAAACCGGGGATGTGCGAGGAAAATTGTCGCGGATGTCCTGTTTTAGTACATTGTGCCGCGCTATGACACAACCTGGACGCCTCATTCCACAGCGCGCGCCGCTGCGGATTGCCTTTTGCGACGACGCTTTTTGCGCTACATCTTAACAACGCGGTTTCGACACAGGACTTCGACTTTTTCGGCTATGGGTACAACTCCTTCATCATCATCCTCTTACAACGACAGCTATGGCGATCCTTTCGCCTGGGTCAAGAAAAAGAAGCCGGCGGCGGCGCCCGCCACAGCCGTTGCTGCACCGTCCAGCTACACGTTCGACCTTACCCCCGCGCAATCCGAAAAGCTGCATAAGCTGTTGATGGAGAGAGGTTACGAATTCAAGCAAGTGCCCTACACCACTTTTGCCGCCACCAAGGACAGGCTCACCGTCAACTCCTATGCCGCAAAGGCGGGCAAATCCCACGGCAAGCTGGTTGTGCAGGGGAAAGGCGCCAAAGAGTTTGTGGAGTTTATTCTGGAGCCGGAGATTCTGGGCGAAGCGAAGATGGGCTATGCGGAACTCCATGATCCCCAAATGTTTGAGCCGCACATTGGCGTGGACGAAAGCGGCAAGGGCGACTTTTTTGGGCCTCTGGTTGTCGCCGCTGTCTACACCAAAAAAGCGACGGCCCGCAAGCTGATGGACCTGGGCGTGCGTGACAGCAAGGCGATCGGCAGCGACGCGGCCGCCGAAAAGCTGGCGGATCAAATCCGCGAAGTTGTTGGCGACGCCTGTTGCAAGGTTATTGCGCTGGGGCCGGAGACCTACAATAAGCTGTACGGTAAGTTCCGCAGCCTCAACAGGTTACTGGCATGGGGGCATGCGGAGGTGATCGAGGAGCTCCTCAGCCGCATTCCCGATTGCCCGCGTGCGCTTTCGGATCAGTTTACAGACCCGGATGTGATTCGCAAGGCGCTGAAACCTCTTGGGAAGCAGATAGTTATGGAGCAGCGTACGAAGGCGGAAAGCGACATCGCCGTGGCCGCCGCCTCCATCCTGGCGCGCGCCGAGTTTGTGCGTCGTCTGCGCGAGCTGGGCGGCACGGGGCCGGGGAGTCTCACGCTGCTCAAGGGCGCCTCCGCACAGGTAAAGGCGCTGGCCAAAAAGATTGCCACGGAGCAGAGCCCCGAGGCGCTTCGGCGGCTGTGCAAGGCGCACTTTAAGACGTATTATGAGGCGACGGGCATTGTGGATCCCACGATGCGACCCGGCGCGCTTGAGGCGGCTTCCCTCCCCCAAAGTTATTGGGCGGAGAAGCGCAAGGAGTATCGCAACAAATCCGGCGTCAGCGGGCCGGGCATTGACGGCGCGCCGGAACCCGCCACGGCCCCGCCAGCGGCAAAGAAGGTGCCGGCCAGGAAGCCCGTAACGCCTTCTGCAAACGCCACTTCCACCTCCTCGCCTCCTGCTGATTCTCCGAAAAAGGCGCCGGCAAAACGCAAGGCGGCGCCCCGCAAAAAGGGGGATGCGACGGGCGAGCTGGACTTTGGTTAGGCCTGCCACCGGGGGTGGCGATGCGCGAAGTTTTGTGCTGATTTTACCCCCCATGCGCAACGCTCCGGCAGCAAGCGAGCGATAATTAATCGCAACGCAGAGGAAGCGCGGTTGGGCGCGCCCGGTTATGGTAGCGGCATGATGAATCGCAACACCACAGCCCGCGCAGGCCGCACACGTGCCGGCGTTTTCATGGGCCGCACTTTGGGGAGGTTCGCGTGAAGCGCCGGTTTGAAGTTCCGTCAAACGCGTTTGACAGCGACAGCCATGCCCAGGCCAAAGGCGGGGCCGGCAAGTGCCGCCGCAGCGAGGCGTGTGTTTCGACCAGCCCGCTGACACAGGGCATTTTGCCGCACAACCTGCGTTTCCCCAGCGAGGGCGGGATGGCGGTGGCGCTGTGGAATCAATGGCCAAGCATGCTGCGCGATTTGGCGGCGGTGGGCCGCCTTTTGGTGATTACCCGCAACGCGCACGCCGTGCTGGGGCGCTATATGGAGTACCCGGTGCTTGTGCGCGATGAGGCGACGGGCAAGCTGTGTGACGAATGGGGGACGTTTGAGCTGGACCCCTCCGTATGGCACCACGCGTGCGCCAAAGAGGAGCGCCACCCCAAGGGCTACTGCTATTCCATCGAGGTTTTTGATTCGCACCGCCAGGGTATTCACAAGGTATGCCTGACGCCGGAGGCGAATCTGGACGAATTTCTGGAACTCGTTCGCGTGCACCAGGCTACGGGGCTGGAGTCAACGCCCGGCGAGGCGCCGGAGGCCATCCAGCCAGAGGCCGCGCCCAGCAGCAGGATGGTTTCCGGGCGCGGCCACTCTCCCCTTTCCCGCACGGCGGCGGACGCGATGGCGCCCACGCTGGAGCGCGCCGGCAGTAAGGACGCGGGCGGGGTGGATCGCGAGATGCTGACCGGCCTGACCGCGGCGCAGATGGACGCGCTGGATGCGTTTGAGGCGATCGAAGCCCTGAAGGGCCGGGAGGCTGCTGAAGCTCTTGAAGATCAGGATCTTGCGGCGGATGCCGAAGCACAGGACGCTTATGGTGCCGCGCAGGAATCCGCCTCCCCATCGTCTGGCCATGCTCCTGCGTTTCCCGTCAGCCCGCTGAATCCCGAACTGATGCGCTCCTTTTTGGGCGAGCTTTTGCACGCGACGATTCCGGTGCACATGGTGGTGGGCAACGAGGGCGCCACGCAATCGCACACATTTGTGATTCAAGAGATACGCGATATGGGCGAGTGGACATTCTGCTCCGCCGAAGACGAGGGGATGCACCTGCGCTTTTCGGATCTGGGCGAGCTGTCAGCGGTAATCACGCGAGGCGCCGCGCACGGCGGGCAGCCGGTGTGGCGCATCCGTGCATGCTGCGCCGATGGCCGCGAGATGTTTGTGATGTCGCCCGGTGCGGGGGCCTCGCTTTCGGAGTGGAACCGGCTGGTGCAGGAGCGCATGGCCTAGCCGCCTCCCCTCGCCGTCACCCTTGCCGCCTTAGTCCCACGCCCCAACACAACTTTCTGTGCTGCAACACTTTGGATTTTCCCCCAACACACAACAACCTAATAGAAATATGAGCAAGCCTATTACGATCCTGTTCGCAACAACCACCGGCAACGCCGAGGACGCCGCCAACACTGTGGCGGCCAAGCTGAAGAGCGCCGGTTTCGACTCCACCCTCGTCAGCGCCGCCAACTGGACGGCCCCCGATGTGGTGAACCTGGCCGCCGAGCCGTCCACGCTGCTTGTCGTGGCCAGCACCTGGGGCGAGGGCGAGCCGCCGGACGACGCCATCCCCCTCTGGGACACGCTGAAGGAGCTGGACGGAACGCCACTGACCAACATCCGTTTCTCCGTGCTGGCGCTGGGCGACCGCAGCTACGAGATCTTCTGCGGCTTCGGCGCCAACCTGGACGAGCGCCTGGAGCAGCTCGGCGGCACCCGCATTGCGGCGCGTGTCGACTCCGACGTTGACTACGACGGCCCGACGCAGGAATGGACGAAGGAAGTCATCTCCGCGCTGAGCAGCGACCTCGCCGCCAGGTAAGCAAGGTTGCCGCGTGCGGTGCATGCACCGCACCGCCGCGCAATGTTACAGTAATGTAACGCAACATTCGGCATCGCAGCATGTTACGTTGCGATGCCGCCGGGCCCGCCTGTCTCCGGGCCTCCTTTCCCCCTTTCTCACAGCCCCCTGCGCTATGTCCTTTGTGCCCGATGCCTTCAGCTGGCAGCCGTCCCCGCCCACCTCCAGCCCGATGACGACGGTGCATGAGGACCTGCTGTTTTGCACGGAGAAGGGGGACATTTGCCTGCGCCTTCTGGAGAGCTGGCCTCAGTTGCTGGCCGATACCTCTGTCCTGGGCCCCGTCCTGCTGCTAAGCCGCACGGAGCAGGTGGTGGTGGCCTCCCGCGTGGCTCGCACGGAGTTTTTCTCCACCGGCGTGGGCGACTTTGAGGACCCCGCCGAAATGGTGGAGCTGACCAGCGGCTTTACCGTCAACCTGGCAAACCTGCACTTTGTGGTTGCCGCCGACGAGAGGCTGCAAAAGGATCGCATGCTGGCACTGCAGTTTTTTGACAGGCACGGTGAAGGACTGTTTAAAGTGATTTTGGCCGATGGTGCTGAGCACGAGTGGTTTACCCACTTTATTCAGCACTACGCCCGCGGCGGCTCACCCCCCCGGTTTGATGCGCAGCCTCCCCTGCCCGCGCCCGGTGCCCTGGCCCATGATTCCGCCGGGCTGGACTGGCTGCGCGCCGGCTGGCGCCACCAGCATCCCACCGTGCAGGGCGATTACATGGCAGGCTGGGAGGATATGGTGCGGCACGAGGCCATGGAGCTTATCGGCGCGGCCTACGCCCGGCCGGCGCGGTACGAGGCGCTGGTGCAAAGCCTTTTTCTTGCCTCGCGCGAGCAGATTCCCCTTCGTATCTCCCTGTTTAACCAGGGCCTGTTTCATCAGATCGACATGACGCCGCAGCGCATGGAGCGTTGTGGCGACAGCATCCACCTTATGGATCGCGACAGTGAAGCGCATATCCTTCGCGCCCCGGGCCTTGGCCTGTGGCAAAAGATCAACCGCCAGGAACACGGCGTGTGCCTGGAGCTTTACGGCTCCGATCGCCGCCGCTGCTGCCATATTCAGTGTGTTGGGGAACCGCTGGACGTACAGCGCTGGTCGGAGATCTTTCTTGGCGGGGATGTGTAACCTGCTGCCCGGCAACAGGTAAACGCACGAGGCGGGACCGGGAAGGGCACCCCCGACCGTGCGTCGCTCCCTCACGCAAAACGCGATCCGGCGGGAGGCCGGAACCATGCAGACATGCACAAAAAGCCGGCGCACGCCGCGGCAGGTGAGGGATGAGGTGATCCCCCACCCGCCGCGACGGCGCAGGCCATCCGGCCGGCCCCAGTAAGTGGGCTGGACTATATCCCCCGCAGGGATTGGCGGCGGGATATGGTCCAGCACCACCCGGGCCCATTCGCAGTTGCCAGGTCTAATGCCAGTGAGAAGGAAAAAGTGCGGTAATACTACCGGATAGGAGTTGCACTGGTATTAGTTGTGCCTAATAGTGAGTTAGCAGCGGCGCCCGGCGCGACGCGGCCCACCCTGCCCGGCCCTGCCGCCCCGGGGCTTGCCGTACCTTTGTTCTTTTTTATCGCTTTTTCCTGCATCGTTGCGCCCGCTGTGCGTTACGATTTTTGAGAGCGACTTTATCGGCGCAGTTGCTGATTTACGCAGTTGCGCTATGCTCTGGCGAGCGGAGATTTATTTCCGTTCGCTATATTATCGTCCCCTGCAGTCCCTACCTTTCTATATCACCCCTCTACTTCGCCACCTCCATGGGTATTTTCAACTTCTTTGGCAAGCAGTTTATCGACGTTATCGAGTGGAACGAAGAGACGGACGGCGTCCTTTCCTCGCGTTACCCCTTTGCGGACAACGAGATCCAGAACGGCGCCTCGCTTACCGTGCGCGAGAGCCAGATGGCCCTTTTTGTGAACGAAGGGCGCGTGGCCGACCAGTTTGGGCCCGGTCGTTACACGCTTAACACGCAAACGCTGCCCCTGCTGACCAACCTGATGAACTGGGACAAGGCCTTCGCCTCCCCGTTCAAGAGCGACGTCTACTTCATGTCGACGCGCCTGCAGCAAAACCGCAAGTGGGGTACGCCCACGCCCATTACCGTGCGCGACCCCGAGTTCGGCCCGGTGCGCATCCGCGCCTATGGCACCTACGCCTACCGGGTAAACGAGCCCCGCATTTTCTTCCGCAACATTGCCGGCACGCGCGAGCGCTATACGGTGGACGAGATTGACGGCCAGCTCTCCAGCGCCGTCGTCACCAATATCGCCTCGTTCCTCGCGGCGTCGAAGACGCCGTTTGTGGATATGGCGGCGAACCTTACCGTCTTCAGCAGCACGCTGGCCAACGCGCTCAAGCCCGGCTTTGTGGAGTTTGGCCTGGAGCTGCACTCGTTCTTTGTCCAAAGCGTCTCGCTGCCCGAAGAGCTGCAGCGCTATATGGACAAGAGCAGCTCCATGCGCATGGTGGGCGATCTCAACCGCTACACGCAGTTCCAGACCGCCGAGGCGATCAGCGACGCCGCCAACAACCCCGGCGGCGGCAACGGCATGACGCTCGGCGCCGGCCTGGCCATGGGCCAGATGATGGCGCAGCAAATGGGCGCCGGCTACCAGCAGCCCCCGCAAGTACCTCAGCAGCAGCAGTATGCCGCGCAAACGCCTCCCCCTCCCCCCGCCCCGCCCGCCGCGCCGATGACCTCCGACGAAGTGTTTGCCACGCTCGACAAGCTGGGCGGCCTCCTCCAGAAGGGCATCCTCACCCAGGCCGAGTTTGACGCGAAGAAGGCGGAGCTTCTGAAGAAGCTGTAAGCACGGATAGGGGATTCCGAAGCGCCGAAGGCGCGAAGGCCGATAGCCCAGGGCGTAAGCCCTGGGTGAGAGTCCGGAACGGAATCGCGTCCTGAAGGGACGCAACAGCCCGCCTGCCTGGCGATGTTGCATTCCTACAAAATGCTGCGGATTTTCATCCTCTCCCAGGGATTACGCCCTGGGCTATAGGCATTCGCGCCTTTGGCGCTTCGGAGAACGCCGCGGCCAGACGCGTCTTCAAAATGATCTCATCGTCCGCATCATAAATCCGTCGTGGAAAAAGGCTTCCGTGATTCCCTTTCCGGGCATCGCGGAAGCCTTTTTTTGCTGAGTTCTGACTCTATTTTATTCTCTCTCTATCTCTCCTGCTCTTTGCTGCGGACAGAAAGTCATGATGAAGGTTGAGGGAGAAGGGCGGGCAGTAACGCGCCCCTTCCACCAGCGTTACGGCAGCGTCACGTTCAGGCCGCTGTGGCATTTGGCGCGGCCGTTTTTCTCCAGGTATTGCTGGTGGTACTCTTCGGCTTCCCAAAACTCGGAGGCTTTGGTGATTTCCGTGACGATGGGGGCGCGGAAGACTTTGGCGGCGGTGAGTTTGGCGGTGTACTCCTTGGCCTCTTTCTCCTGCTCGGGGCTGAGGAAGTAGATAGCGCTGCGGTACTGGTCGCCGTAGTCGGGGCCCTGGCGGTCTTTGGTGGTGGGGTCGTGGTTTTCGTAAAAGACCTTGAGGAGTTGCGCGTAGCTGATAACCTCTGGATCATACGTCACCTCAACCACTTCCGCATGTTTGGTGTTGTGGCTGCATACGTCGCGGTAGGTGGGGTTCTTCGTCACACCGCCGGAGTAACCGACGCGCGTGCCGGTCACGCCTTTCTGCTCGCGGAAGGTCGCCTCGACGCCCCAGAAGCAGCCGGCCGCAAAGACGGCCTTCTCGCGCTTGCCGCTCGTCCTGGCTTTTTCCTTGTCGGGCGCGGCCGAGGCGGGCTTGTCGGAGGGCGTGGCGCCCAGTTTCATCTCGGTAAACTTAAGCGCGCCGGAGTTGAGGCAGTAGCGCAGGCCGGTGGGGCGGGGGCCGTCGTCGAAGACGTGGCCCAGGTGGGCATCGCAGCGTTTGCAGAGGATCTCCACGCGGCGCATGCCGTAGCTGTTGTCGGCCTCCTCGGCAATGTTTTCCTTGGCGACGGGCTGGAAAAAGCTGGGCCAGCCGGTGCCGCTGTCAAACTTGGCGTTGGAGTAAAAGAGCGGCAACTCGCAGCCGACGCAGCTGTAGAGGCCCTCTTTGTGGTTATCGTAAAACACGCCGCAAAACGCGCGCTCGGTGCCTTTGCCGCGGGTGATTTTATACTGCTCCTCCGTCAGTTGCTTGCGCCACTCCTCGTCGGATTTCACCACCTTCTTCACCTCTTCGGCCGCGGTGAGCCGGCCTTCAGAGTCGAGCAGGCGGACAGTTACGGTATCGCTGGAAGTGGCTGTTTTTGTGGTTGATGCGTGCATAGTAGTGGCCTCGGGCTGAGCGTGAATGCGGCTGACAATAAGGAAAACGGCGACGCAGGCGGCAACGCTTGCGACAAGGTACATCGGGCTGGTGGACTCCGACGACTTGAAGAGATTGGCAAGAAATGCGGGCATAGGCATATGCATGTAACGTGGATTGTGGGGAGACCAGCCCTGCGCAAACAAAAGGGACGCCGCACTGGAAAACCGCCTTTAGCTCTTGTAGCTGCTACGCAACGTGTTACGCACGCTGCCTGCAGGGCGGTTCCGGCAAACAATGCCCTTCTATAATGAAGCAGGGCCGGTCTCAAAGTCAAGCGGAGCACACCGTGGAGGCGGGCCGCCTGAACTGCTGTGTAGGGATGTGAGGGACGACGGCGCGTTTTATTCCATGCACAATATGGAATGCGCGCAATTTGGCTTGGTTTGCAGGGGGGAACGAGGCAACATCAGGTAACGGCAGGAGGGGAACGCCGGGCCCTGCGCAAGGCGGTGGCGCCTGCGATGCATCCCGTTACGGCAAAGGAATTTATGACGAATGCACATGCGTCGGATCCGGGCTCGGGCGCCAAGGGCGGCACCCCGGGCGGGGCGGCAGCGTCGGGCCCGCTCATCAACCCGGTAAAGGGGGCGCCCGCGGGCAGCAAGCCGGGGGCCGGCGCGCGGTTTATGGCGTTGCTGCGGGGCGATCCCAAGCGTGCGTTAATGCTTGGCGCCGTTAGCCTTGCGGCGCTGGCGGCCATCATTGGCGTGGCGTGGTACTACTTCTCCACCGCCGGCCAGCCGCGCGTCATCCGCGTCTACCCCTCGCCCAATTACCGCTTTGAGTGCCAGGTGATTTTTGCGCCCGGCTCCTACTGGGAGCGCCGGCCGGACCGCTACACGTTCTCCATCCACCAGCGCGCTAACCCGTTGGCGCTCAACGGCACGGAGCGCAGCTTTACGGTGGACCGCGACCCGTCGATCGAGGTGATGTGGGTCAGCAACAGCGAAGTCCGCGCCGCCTCCGGCGCCAACCTGCCGGTCTACCTGGGCCGCATCGAGGAGGGTGGCTCCCAAAGCTGGCGCCCGGACGTGGCGCCGGAGGTGCCGAAGGTGGAGCCGCAGCCTTCTGCGCCGGCCCCGGTACCGACAGCTCCCGCCCCGCCCGCTACCACGAACTAGTACCTTGGTGGTTGGAGTGTCATCAAGCAACTTGCAGGAAAAAGCGGAGCAAAAGGGATTAACCACCAAGGCACGAAGCCACCAGGTTTCGGATAAAGGGGGGATGCCCCGCGTATTACCCTTTGCGAAGTGTCCTTGTTCCAGCTTCAAACGCTCCCCAGCATCCCCTCGCCTGCGGTGAGGACGCGCAGCGTGTAGGGCTCCGCACCGTCATCCAGAGGCTGGGGAATGCTGGCGCGGGGGGTGAGCAGGTGGTAGACAATGCCGGGGAGGCCGTCGGGGCGCTCCGTTGCCAGGTGGCGGGCGACGACGTCGCCGGTGCCGCCGGGCTTGTTGTTGTGGCGGCCGTCCCACAGGGCCAGCAGCAGGGGGCAGTGGGCGGAGAGGAACTGACCGGCTTCCACGTATTGCAGGTTGCGCAGGTCCTGCGCGGAGGCGCCGGCGGGCGGGGCGGCGGCCGGCGGGATTTGCACCACCTCGCGCGCCTGGGCCAGGGCGCGGCGAAACTCGGCCAGCTCGGCCTCGCCGGTAAAGTCGATCTCATAGTCCGCCTGCTCCATGGGCAGCGGCACGACGAGCGGGATGCCCAGCTTGTGGGCGGCGGCGGCGCAGATCTGGTCCGCGCCCTCCGCCAGGTGGCACATGACGACCAGGCGCGCGCTTGCCTCCTGCGCTTTGTCGCGGATATGCACAAGCAGCTCCTCCACAACGCCTTGCAGGATGAGAAGCTCCGCCTTTACGGGGTCGCGGTGGCCGGTAACTCCCAGCAAAAAATCTCCGGGGGCGGGTTTCCAGTCACGGGCGGGTATCATCACAGAGGCGGGGGATGGGGAAGACGTCATGGGGACGGGGCGGCACAAATGGCAGTGGAGCGATGGAGGTGCCGCCTGCGCCTGGCGTGTAGGTCCGTTCAGTATAGATCAACACGCCCCGTCGGGGCAATCATGCAAATGCAAGCATGCGACGCGCTCCATTTTCGCATCAGGTACGAAACCTGGGGTGTTGCAGGGTGCCAAAATGAGAATGTCGACAGCCTCTACCGCTCCGATGTCTTGCGCTTTTTCGGCTCCTTTCCCTCGCCCGACTTGCTGCCGGAGGGCTTGGCGGCGGGGGTGGAGGAGGGGGTGCTTCTGCGGAAGTAAATGTCGATGTAATCCACCACGCCGTCCTTGGGGTTGTTCATCTCCTGCATGCGCCAGTAGGGGCGATTTTTGGTGATGGCGAAGGTGTACGTGCCCTGACGCGTTACGGCCTCGCCGCCGGCAATGTGGCTGATGCGGGTAACGATGGTGCCGTTGAAGGTGAACGTCGTCGCGTCCACCTCCGTAATGTGGCCCTTGATGGTCATGTAGTCGCCGGGGTTGGAGGCGTCGCCGCGGTGCTCGCCCTCAATGGCGAGCACGCCGTCGGTATCCGTAACCGTGCCTTTGCCAAATTTGCTCCAGCTGATCCACTGCAGGGAGATGCTGTGATCCCCCACCAGTTTGGCGTAGGCGCCTTTATCCAGCACGCGCGTTTTGGCGGTAACGGGGGCTGACGCGGGGGCCGTCTCCGGGGTGAGCGCGGCCGGCGCCTCCGCCCCCGGGCCGGGGCCTGTTGTGGGATTGTCGGGCGTGGCCGCGCCGGACTGGGCGCGCAGCGTACCGGCGGAGGCGGTGAGCGAGAGGGCGATGGCAAGAAGTGTCGGGATAAGCAAAGGCGTCTTCATCATCATGGCAATGGGCATGGCGTAGGGCGTAAAGCGTAGAGGGAAATAAGAAATGGGAAGCGCGAGGCGCGTGGTACGGCCGGGCCGGGGGGGCGGCGGCGCGAATGCGGGAGTGGCAACGCGACGCGGCGCGGCGCGAGCGGCACGCGGCGCGACAGCAATACGATTGTATACGCAAAACGCCCCGAGCTTCGCAACGACGTATCGCGATAAAATCGAGAATACGCCCGGCTCTCGGAGAGAACGCACCGCCCGCCCCGTCTTGCTGAGAGAACGCGGAAAGCATTGGCCGCGAAGGACATGGCATCCGTGGAGCCGGGTTGCCCGGACGCCTGGGTGCGGGGGAGCTGCGATACGGGACTGATCTCCCCCACGCTAAACTGTCCCTGTCTCCCCGCCTCCACGTGCCCGGCCTCTCTGTGTCCCCGTCTCCCCGCGTCGCTGCCCCTACTCCGTCACCAGCCCGGTGCGCATGGCAAACTTGACGAGGCCGGCAATGTCGTGGATGTCGAGACGGTCCATCAGCTGGGTGCGGTGCGTCTCGATTGTCTTGACGCTGACGTTCAGCAAAAAGGCGATCTCCTTGGTGCTTTTGCCCTCCGCAATCAGCTGCAATATCTCCCGCTGGCGGCTCGTAAGTCCCTCCAGCTGAGTGGCATGGGGAGTGCCGCCGCGCAGGGAGATGCTGACCAGGTGGCGGGAGATCTCCGGGCTCAGAAACGTCTCGCCGGCCGCCACCAGGCGCACCGCTGTCTGCAAATCCGCCACCGGCGCGTTTTTGAGGAGGTAGCCGCCGGCCCCCGCTCGCAGGGCGGAGAGCACGTGCACTTCGTCGGAGTGGCTGGAGAAGATGATGATACGAAGGCCGGGATGCTCCTGCCGCAGTCGCGTCGTGGCGTCCACACCGTTTAGCAGCGGCATCGTAATGTCCATCATCACCAGGTCGGGCCGCTCTTTGCGCACAATATCGAGCGCCTGCCTGCCGTCGCTGGCTTCGGCCACAACCTCCACAGTCCCCATTGCCTCCAGGCACATGCGGATGCCGGCGCGGATAAGCACATGATCATCTACCAGCAGAACTCGAAGCGGCTTGGGCATGATGTCGGGCAAAAGGTGAGAACTTGCCAAAATGGGGCGGCCGCCAGCAGGCAACCGGCAGGTATTAAAGCCCTCCCTTTACTTAAGTATACTAATGTCTCTGTATAGTCAAGAGATAATACATTCAACTGCTGTCTATTGTGCTACATGTGAGAATACCCTGAGGCGCACCACCTACCGACCCCATCGCCCAGGTCTCCGCGCCCAAAAAATAGCAGCGGGGCGGATGCATTGCGCACCCGCCCCGCTGAGGGTTGCCGAAGTGTGTGGGACAGGTCTCCAAACAAACCTGCCCCACGTTGACGAACCGACCAGGGGGATTGCCCCCCTGCTGTGTGTCGGAAGGACCGGGCGCGGCCGTGCAATGCTCAAGGGCGCACGTGCCTGGCTCACTCCTTTCGTTGCCCGGCCCTGCTTCCCCCGGTTCGGCGTCGGGGGAAAAGGGGCTCCATTATATCGCTGACGGTGACTTTTGCTTCTGCTGCTACTTCTGCCCTTAACCTGCCGTTGCTTAGGCGGAGAGGGCTGCACGCTCGCCGGCTTCCTCGCCGCCCTTTTCCATCGCCCGGCTTACCACGGAGCGCAGCGTGCAGAAGTCGACCGGCTTGGCGACGAACTCGAAGGCATCCAGGCCGGATTTGCTCTCCTCCACATCGATGCGGCCGGAGATGACGATGACCTTCATGTTGGGGCGGCGGCGCTGGATCTCGCGCAGCGTTTCCTCGCCCTTCAGGCCGGGCATCATCAGGTCAAGCAGCACCAGATCGGGGTTGTGGTGCAGATTGGCCAGCACCTGCATGCCGCGGCCCACCTCCTCCACGCGGAAGCCGTGCATCTCCATGTGGATGCGAAGGATATCGCGGATCGCGGCGTCGTCGTCGGCAATCAGCACCAGGGGCTTAGGGCGGCCATTGCCCAGCTTTTCGGCAACCGCGGCCTCGGCAACCGGGGCCGGGATGGGGGTGGCGGTGGCGGTACCGTCCAGCGTTGCACTTTGGCCGCCAACGCTCATCACCGAGGCCACCGACCTGCGCGTGCCGGCCGGGACGCTGGTCGTCTCCGGGAGCGGCGCCGTGGTGAAGCTGCCGGTAAGGGCCGAACCCGATTTGGAGAGCACCAGGCGGGGAGAAACCACAGCGCTCTTGGGCAGCATGGACGGAACAGTCGCCGACTTGGACCTGGGCCGGGCAGGCACAGGCAGCGGCCCGGTCGTCATGTTAGAGCGCACAAGCTTTGCGGGCGAGGTGGCGGAAGCAGCCGAAGACGAAGCGGAAGCTGTAGCCGACGAGCGGGGCGCGGAGGAACCCCACTTGCGCAGGCCGGCGGGATCCGCGGCGGTGCGGGCGGGGCGGACGGCCTGCGCCGACGGCGCCGGAAGCCCGATGCGCTGCGCCCGGGTTGCCCCGGCGGGAACGACGGGTGCGACCGGCACCGGCGCGGCGGCTGTCGCCACTATAGCGGGGACGCCCAGCGCAACAGTGGGTACCGTGCCGGCGACGGAAAGTTGCGCAGGCTCGGCAACGGCAGCAGCAACGGAGGGAGTGGCGGGGGCCTCAGGCGTGGCGCCGGCAGCGGCAACCGGTATCGCCTCCGCAATCGGCGCGGGCTCGCCGGGTGCGGCCGGCGCGGCGGCTGTGGCGGGTGCGGCGGAGCTCATATCAGGCATATCGCGCATCTCCCGCACATCACGGGCGGGCGCGGTGAGACCACGCAGCAGGGCGGCCACGGAGAAGCAGCAGGCTGCCAGGCTGGCCACGCCCACCACAATCGCCAGCTTGACCCACAGGTACATGTCCAGGGGAATCACGTCGGACATCATCAACAGCGCAAACGTCAGCAGCGCCAGGGAGCCGCCGATGATATACTGCCAGCGGTGGGTCGCCAGATAGGAGACGACCGAATCGCCGGCCCCGGCCACGGCGCCCAGCGAGCGGCCCGTCGCCTCGGCGGCGGCGTGCGTGACGATGCCTGCCACACCAGTGCCGGCCGGCAGCGCGCGCAGCGGCCGCACCACAATCTCCGCACCGCGGCAACCCTGAAAGCGGACCAGGCTGGCGGAGCGGAAATCGTAGCCATTCAAACGCATCTGGCGGTGGATATTGCGCACCATCCGCGCGCTGTAGCACTTGAAGCCGGAGCGGAACGCGCCGAAATGGACGCCGGTAAGGCGCGTGGTCCACTCCGCAAAAGTGCGCACGAAGCGGGCGCGATCCTCGGCCGGCGTAACGCCCGTCACGTAGTCATAGCCGTCGTCCATCGTGGCCATAAAGCGGGCGATCTGCGCCGCGTCGTCGCAGCCGGCATTGAGAGTGAATACGATGTCGCCGCCGGCGATGCGCAGGGCGTTGGCCAGAGCCTGCTCCTCCGTTACCTCGCCGCGAGTGCGCGAGCCGTGCACGCGGCTGTCGCTAATGGAGAGGCGGGTAATCTCGTCCCAGGTTCCATCCTTGCTGCCCATGTCGACAAAGATCACCTCAAACCGCAGGTCGCGGGTGGAGCAGGCCAGCGCGGTGCGGGTATAAATCTCCATCACAGCCGCCTTTTCGTCGCAAACGACAGCCACCACGCTGATGCGCATGGCCCCCGCAAACGTCCGTGCCTCGGCAATCGGCGCCGCCGGCCGGCGGGCCGCCGCCTGAGCGTGGACCGATGCCGCGGCGGCGCGCACCTTGTCGGCCTCGCTCACCCCAACGGTGGTAGCCGCCATACGCTGCAACTGCCGGCGCGCACTCGTCGAGATCGTCGCCAAAGGCTCCGGCCCCGCCGCCGTCGGCGCGGGATCAACATTAACACAAGGGGTGGAAGAAACCGGTGTGGAGGAGGTCGTGTTCGTCATGCCCACACTATCTCAAACCTCCGCCGCCCCCGCTATTGGGGGGAACCTGAAGAGCCCCTTCGAAAAACCTTAGACGAAGGAAAGGCCGGATTTGGCTGAAAGTCAGTCCGGGCGGCAAGAGAAATCTCCGCTCCAAGAGGCGGTGTATTTGTAGCAGAGTATCTCGAAGCAAGCCGCGAGGAGCATAGCCCTTAGCGATTTAAGCAACGCACGAAAGAAACGTTCTCCTATTAATCCCGCATCAGTAAAGAACCTCAGAGCAAGTTGCCAGGCATTAGTTCAGAGCAGCTCGATAGGCAGATCTGGTAAGTATTGGAGGAAGATAAAGCACGCTACGGGGTGTTAAGCCCGGTAGCGAGTACGATACGACAGGCTGACTAATACAGCGTCGTTGATGTAAGTTACGATTATCATAGATTTACATTATCCTAAATTATATCTCTGACACAGCACTGGCTACCCAGCTCACCGAATCCGAAGCGCCAAAGGCGCGAAAGCCTATAGCCCAGGGCGTAAGCCCTGGGTCAGAGTGGCATTGGGGTGCGTCCTACAGGGACGCAACAGCCTATCGCACAAGGCCTCAACTTCAATCCCAGACGTATTTGGGGTCGTACTTGATTCCGTGCTTATCCAGGAAGGAAATATATTCTTCCATAAACGTTCTCATCTTGTGGTGCTTCTCCTGATTATGGATATAGGTAATGACTTGCGGAAGGGAAGAAGGACTTACAGAGAACGCAGCGTACCCCTGCTGCCATTGAAAATTCTTAAGTTCTGATTTCTTTGTCTTTATCCATTTTGAAGAGTTCGCTTTGAGTGTCTTGATAACATCCGCAACCGTCATCGTTCTGGAAAGCGAGAAGAGTACGTGGACGTGGTCATCAATTCCGCCGAGTTTGATGGATGGGCAATCGATATTATTGAGAATTGCGGTAAGATAATGCCACAGATCGTCCCGTATCTCTGACACAAGCCAGGGCGCCCTTTCTTTTGTGCTGAATATTGCATGAATCAGTACATTCGAAAGCGATTGGGACATACGCGGTATGTACACATGCATTACGTTCATGTAAATGCAATACGTTGTGCGTGCTGTCGCAGTTGCGTCCCTACAGGACGCCTCTACAAACAACCCAAACCCAGGGCTTACGCCCTGGGCTATAGGCTTTCGCGCCTTTGGCGCTTTCGATCGCCGATCAGGTCGGCGTTCACGCTTTCGCAACGTACGCCCCCGCCCCACAAAAGCCCCGCTACGGATTATCCGCCGGCAGATCCCTCCGGAAGAGGCCGGTGCGGGGCTCGAAGGTGTAGCGGAGGAACATGAAGGCGTTGAGTTCGTCGTAGCTGGCGCTTTTGGCGTAGCTGAGCAGGCCGCCGACTTGCCAGTGCTCGTTGATGAGCATGGCGCCTTTGAGGCGGCCGGTGAAGACCATGCTGGTGCTGGTGGTGCCGGGGTACATGCGGCCGTCGGGGGTGAGCGGCAGCACGTCGGCCTCCGACTGTTTGTTGGTTTGCATGCCGCCGGCAAAGTAGCCCTTGAGCAGGAAGCGCTTGCCTTCGTCCGTAAGGAAGTTGAGGGCCAGAACGCCTTGCAGGATGTGATCCGGCGAGAAGTAGCCGCCGTGGCCCACGGTGTAGTGGCTCAGGTTCTGCTGAAACACCTCGCCCGCCACGCTGGGCCCGACGGAGAAGTATTTGAAGCCCTCGATATCGAACTTGCGGGAGAGGCCGAGTGTGGCGCTGGCGTGGGTGTTGTCGTCCACGTCCACACCGGTCAGGTAGTCGGCCTGGGCGTTCATGTACAGGCCCCAGCAGCCGCCAAACTCGGTGTAGCGCTCGCCGCGAAGACCGATGCGGATGACGCGGCCCCAGCCGTCGCCGGTGTACGGGTCCGTCATGCCTGTGTAGCTTAGCAGCGACTCCTTGACGCTCTCGGAGAAGAATTCGGCGTTCCAGTAGCCGTCGGGGATCTGCTGGATCATGCCCAGGTGCCAGGTCATGCCGGGCATCACTTCGCCGCCCAGCGGGGTAAGGCCGGCGTCGGCGTAGTAGGTTGTCCAGCCCTCCTTGCGCCAGCTGATGCGGGGCTCCAGCACGGTGTACTGCGTCTCGGGGCTCTCGAACTGGCCGGGCAGCGGGTTGATGGGCGCGGAGCCGATAAGCGCGCTGTTTTCGCGAAAGCGATCCGCATCCAGGCTCATGATTTTTGCCTCAAACATCACGTCGTGCAGCCCCGGCAGCACAAGGTTGTACTGTGCGACAGGGAAGGTGACGACGCTGAGCTTGCTGGTGCCGGGGTCGCCCGACTTCTCGCGCATGCCGATGCCGCCGGTGATGTTCTTGGTGTCGACATTCTTCAGCCCCGGGATGTTCGGGTCCAGCGCATGGCCGGCAATCGGCAGGCCGCGATCGACGTATTCCTTGGCCGTCTCCGTGCGGTAGATGCGCGCGTAGGGCCCGCCCAGCTCTCGCGAAAGGCCGGCCATCTTGTTGTAATCGCCCGTGTTTTTGAGCGAGTAGTAGAGGCCCTCGGCCAGATCGCTGCGGGGATTCTGCCGGTACAGCTTCTCGAAAAGAGGCGCCGCTTCCTCGTACCGGCCCAGGTGAAAGAGATTCCATGCCTTAATGGTGAGGCCGTCCGTGTCTAACTTGTTGTAGCTTTGCGCCTTATCCAGCAGCGCAAGGCTGTCGCGGTAGCGCTTTTGCTGCTGCGCCATGGCGGCCTGGCCTACCCAGTCGTTGGAGATCTTTTGCCGCGCCATGCCGGCGCCCTTGCCGGCGCTGTCATTCTGGTGGTCCCACTGTTGCGCGCGCTCAAACCACACCAGGGATTCCTCGTAGTGCTTGTCGTCGTACAGGCTCCACGCCAGCGGCACGGCCGTGCTCACATCCTTGCTCTTTTCGACATCAATGGCCGCCTGGCGACCGCCGGGCTTGCGCATGGCCTGTATCTGCCGCGTTTTGGTGCTGGGCAGCAGCTTGATCAGCGTCGGGTCCAGCGACTCATATTGCCGGGCCGCCGTCTCCGCGGCGGGGATGTCGCCGGCCTTCATGTTGCTCAGCACCAGGCCGCGCGCCGCCAGGGAGTTGGTCGGCTCCCACTCCAGCACCCGCGTAAACCACTGGATCGAGTCGGTGTACCGCTTGGCATCGTAAAACGCCCATGCCAGCTGAAGCGCCAGGCCCAGGTCCTTGGCCTCAATCATCTGCTGGATCAGGTCCTCGCCGCCCGGCGCCATCATCTTGTCAATCTTGGCCTTGCGTGCGGATGGCACCAGATTGGCCATCGTGGGATCCAGCGGCAGGTACTTGACGGCTGCGGCCTCGGCGCGGGCAATAAGATTCAGCTTTACCAGCGTTACGATCAGGCCTTTGGCAGCCGTCGCGTTTTTGGGATCCCACTCCATCGCCTTCTCGAACCACGGCAAGGCATCCTTCGCGCGCTCGTCGTCGTACAGGCTCCAGCCCAGTTGGGTGGCCAGCTCGGCGTCCTTGTTGTCATCCACAGCCTTCCGCGCGGCGGCGCCTTCGGCGGTGTCCTGCTTCATCTGCTTGACTTTGCCTTTGTAGGCGGGCGGCACCAGCTTGATGAGCTGGGCATCCAGATTGGCATACTTGCGCGCGGCCGCCTCCGCGTCGTCCAGGCGATCCAGCGCCACCAGGCACGTTACCACGCCCTTGGCGGCGACGGACGACTGGTCGTCCCACAGCAACACTTTCTCAAACCACGGCAGCGCCTCGGCGGGGCGCTTGTCATCGTAAATGGCCCAGGCCAGCTTGAGGGCCATGCCGGCGTTTTTCTCGGCCTCCAGCATTTGCCGGGCCGCCTCGCCGTCGGGCTTCATCAAAATGGCCAGTTGCTCCTCGGCGGAGACGGGGATGAGGCGGATGAGCAGCGCGTCCAGGTCGCGATACTTCTCGGCCATCGCCTTGGCTTTGGCGATGTCGTTCATGCCTACATAACTGAGCACCAGGCCGCGCGCGGCCACGGCGTTGCTCGTATCCCACGCCAGAATGCGCTCAAACCACACGCGGGAGTCCGCATACTGCTTGCCCTCATACAGATACCACGCATAACGCGTCGTCATGGAGATATCGCGCGAGTCCTCCAGCTGCTTGCGCGCCGCCACGTTGTCCGGGCCGGTCAGCTGCTTCCACCACGTCTCCTCATACGCCTCCTGCGGCGAAAGCGGCCGATTGGGAGAGGACGTGGTGTTGGTGGCAGGCGCCGCGACGGGCCGAGCCGGGGCGCGCGTCGGCATCGTCGGGATCTCATCGTCCTGCACCTGCTGCACATACATATCCTGCCCCATCGCGGGGCACGGCGCGGCAAGCGCGGCGACAGCCAGCGCGGCACCCAGGGCGCGCATGCACAAAGGGAAAGCGCTCCCCTGCCCCGCGCCCTTGCGCGCCAAAGCCGGGTTGAGACGACGTACGTTGTTGTGGATAATGATGTTACGACTCATTTCTCAAGGTCCGATGCGGCCGCCTTCGTCAACAGCAGCAGCGTTGCAGAATAATAACTGTCCCCCTCCACCAACGCCGGCCAGCGGATGGAACGCGGCGATTTGCCCGCCTCCACCGCGCGCACCAGCAGATAAATCGCCTCCTCGCCGGGCGGGCCCGCGTACTCCGCAACCTCGTCCGTATCCAGACGTACCGTTGCGGCGGGGCGCCCCTCGATCTGTTGCTCCGACCAGAATTGCACAAAAGGTCGCAGCAACTCCCGGTCGCCCGCCTGCCCCGCCGCCCACGCCACATACAGCGGAATGCGAAACGCGTTGTAGCCAAATTCCTGCGGAAACTCCGTAGCCGGCGGCATCGAAACCGCACCCGTCGCGTCATCCACAGACAGCCAGTCCGGAGCCAGCTTCCACCGGCCGTACCGGGCCAGGCTGATGAGGCGACGTCCGGTGGCGCCAAGCGCGTTCCACGTCTCCACGCCCGTCGCCTCGCGCAGCTCCTCCAGCGCGGGGAAGATCCAGTAGGACAAATTAACGATGGTGCGCCCGCCGTTCTCCGGCTTGCGGAAACCCACAATGCCCGGCAACAGCAAATCGCCGGCCGGCGACTTCACCACAAGCTTCTCCACAACAAGCCGCGCAAGTCCCTGGCCCTCTGCGGTATACGTGGCTTCGCCCCACGCTTTGCCCGCGCGCACCAGCGCCCAGGTGATAAGAATTTCGCCATCGCTGGCATTGTTGGGGTCATCCACCGCGCCACCGTTGCCGGAGGCATCCGGCCGCCAGCGCCAGCTCAACAGTCCGTCGGGGCGAGTCAGCTTCGCCTTCGTCCAGGTCCACATCGCATCAAACGCGGGGCGATCCCTGTAATGCACGGCAAGAAGCATGCCGTAACCCTGTCCCTCCGTGTGGCTTACGTTGCCGTTGGAGGTGTCCGTAATGCGCCCCTCCGCCATCAGGTAGCGGGACTTGTAGGCCACCCAGTCCGCGTCCGTCGCCGTCGCCTCCCGCGATGCGGAGGGCGAGCAGCCGCCAAAAATCCAGGCGGGCAAACCCAGGATGCACATCATCAGCGGCAACCGCCACGCTACGCGCCCCAACGGACGCCGCGCCGACGGATAAACCGCGTGAGGTGAAGGGGTTGTGGTGAGGACAGAATCCATGGCGCCGAAGTTTTTAAGATTTCACGCGTAAAAAGTAAAGAAAATGAGTAAAGCTTTTATCATCTTGATGTTATGACACGTGTATAACAAGTATTGCACAAAAGTATTCTCGCCTTTCCGTCACACCCGTCGCCCCCTCTCAAACGGTTCATTTTCTCCGACCCTCAAGTTTTGCCAACAAAGTACGACTCCCTATCAAAAGCACCCAGAGTATTTTACCGAAGTTGCCATGCTTACCGCTTAAACCGACAGTCTTTTGCGTACCTTATATTGCAATACCATTAATTACGCACCACCCATCTGCCGTATATCATCTTAACTATCGACAATTCCCGACATCCAATTAAACTCATCAATTGATCGCACAAGAACATCGAAGGCCGGGGGGCATCGCCTCACCCGCGCTGCACCCGCTCCATAACCCCTTCGCCGCATACGAATTAGGGCGGGAATCCACTTGACCCGCACCCCATAACCTCTGCTAATCATAGGCGCCCCTCAACCTCATGAGTTACTTCCGTGAAGCACAGGCATGGTGGGCCCGGTCAAATGACAAAGTCATTTACTGGGCATGGTTCGTCGCCGCTGCGTTCATGCTCTGGCTGGCGCTGATCCCCACCGATACCTACGCGCAGCTCATCACGGCCTCGCTCATCCTCACGCTGCTCATCGTCGCGCGCCGCTTCAATCTCGCGGGCGCCATGCGCGAGATCTTTCTCTTTCTCGCCGCATACCTCTCCCTGCGCTACTTCTTCTGGCGCACCTTCAACACCCTCGTCTACTTCGATCCGCTCAGCTTTACGCTGGCGATCATGCTCTATCTTGCCGAGATCTATGGCATTATCATTTACCTGCTCGGTCTCTTCGTCAATATCCACCCACTTGACCGAGCATCACCCGAGCTTCCCGAAGATCCCGAAACATGGCCAACGGTAGATATCTTCATTCCCACCTACAATGAAGATCCTTCCATCATTGAGCTAACGCTCTACGCCACTGTTCAGCTCGATTATCCTAAATCCCGCTACACCGTTAACCTGTGCGACGACGGCGGTACGGACCAGAAATGTAACGACGCCGTTCCCGCCAAAGCAGCTGCCGCCCAGGCACGAAGAAAAGAACTGCAGGAAATGTGCGACCGCATTGGCGCCAACTACTGCACACGCGCCAAAAACCTTCACGCAAAGGCCGGTAACGTCAATAACGCCTTCAACAAAACAAGTGGCGAGCTTGTTCTGATTCTTGACGTTGATCACGTACCTACGCGCGACATTCTTCGCCGCACCGTCGGCCTCTTTCTGGAGGATCCCAAACTCTTCCTTGTACAAACACCGCACTTCTTCCTTAACCCCGATCCTATCGAGAAAAACCTCGATACGTTCAAGGTTATGCCGAACGAAAGCGAGATGTTCTACAGCGTTATTCAACGCGGCCTGGACTTCTGGAACGCAGCCTTCTTTTGTGGCTCCGCCGCAGTACTCCGCCGTACCTACTTAAACGAAGTGGGCGGCATTAGCGGTGAAACCATTACGGAAGACGCGGAAACAGCATTGCTTCTGCACTCCAAAGGCTACACAAGCGCCTTCATCCGCCGCCCCATGGTGGCCGGGCTCTCTCCGGAAACGCTCGGCGGCTTTATGGTGCAGCGCAGCCGCTGGGCCATGGGCATGGTGCAGATCTTCCTGCTCAAGAACCCGATGCTGCTCAAAGGTCTAAACCTTGGCCAGCGATTGTGCTACCTCAATTGCTGCTTCTTCTGGTTCTTTGCTTACGGCCGCCTCGTCTACATGATCGCCCCGCTGGGCTTCCTCATCTTCGGCCTTAAGGTGTATAACGCCACGGTGATGGAGTTCTTTGCATACGCCATCCCGCACATGCTGGCGGCTATGTTCATCTCCGACTTTTTGTATGGCAAAGTACGATGGAGCTTCATTTCAGAGCTCTACGAACTTATCCAGGCGCCATACACCATGCCGTCCATCATTCAGGTATTGCTAAAACCCCGCGCTCCTACCTTTATTGTAACGCCCAAGGGCGAGCAGCTGGATAAAGACTTTATCTCGCCGCTCGGCACGCCCTTCTATACATTACTCTTTGCCACCATCATCGGCCTGCTCGTCGGCTTTTATAAATACTTCCACTACCCGATGGACCGCTCGGTTATCGTTATTACGATGGCCTGGTGCACCCTCAATCTCGTCATGATTTTCGCCGCCATCGGCGTTATGTTTGAACGAAGGCAACGACGTGCATGGCCCCGCATTCCCGAAAACCTGACAGGAACTCTGGAAGGCGCCGGAATGATCGAAAATATCAAGGTAGACGAGGTTGCCATGGGCGGCATCCGTGTACTCCTAAGCCTGCAGATGTATCGCAAACTTAAGCTCGGCCAGGGTGTCATCCTTAATGTGCAATCCAGCCAGACGGACGGCATCCCGCTCTCCTTCGGTATGAAGATATTGAAGAAGCGTATCGTCAACGGCGTCCCCCATCTCGTTGTACAGTTTGATTACCAGACAGATGCTGAACGCAAAGCCGCCGTGCTTCTGATTTACGGCGACAGCGAACGCTGGGTCCGCTTTCAGGAAGTGCGTATGACAAAGCGCGGCATTATGGGAAGCCTTGGCTTCATTATTTTGCAAGGCATGCGGCACTCCTATGCACACTGGTCCTACGCCACCATGTTGTTCATCAAGTGGATTCTGCAAAGCATCAAAAATTATATACTTTCGTGGATGCGCTGGTTCGGCGGCATCTTTGCATGGAACTAGCCTGAGACACTCTATTATCTCCTTCCCTTACATTATGCGCCTCCTCCTGCTAACTGCATTACTCTGCGTAAACCTCTCCAGCCTTGCCTTGGCGCAGACGACAACGCAGCCCGCTCCCGCCACCCCGGCCCCGGCTTCTCCCACCTCCCCGGCGGGCAGCGCCACCCCGCTCCCCGCAGCCCCGCCCCCGGTCATCCTGGATCCCAACACGCGCACGCTGGCCTCCTTTATGGGTAAAAGCGGGCAGGTATGGCTTAAGCATGATGAAGCCAAGTACGGTTTCTCTGTACCTATAAGTGCCCGTATGAATGTAACGGGCGGCCAGGTGGTGCTGAATTATGTCAACTCTGTTTCCCTCCTTGGCGAGCGCTCGCTGATCTATCTGACGTGGGACGAAAAGGTACTTGGTCAACTGCCCCTTATGGGGACAAATCCCACCGGTCGCCTGATTGCACCGCTGGACATTAAAGATTACACCAAACCTGGTTACCACGACCTCAGCATTAATGTTGCGCAGCACTATACATTAAAGTGCGAGAATCCCTCCGCGCCAGAGCTATGGACCCAGGTCGACCCCATCTCCTCCACCATTACGCTAAAGTACGAGCTCAAGCCTCTGAAGCCCCGCCTTTCCGAGCTGGCCGATCTTATCGATGACAAGCTGTGGCTTCCCTACAAATTGCACGTGGTTACCACGTCGCCCAGTGGAATGCAGGATCAGCATTTGAACTGGGGCGCCCTTGTTACACAGAGAGCTGCGCTTTACCTTAAGTATCGCCCTTACGAGTTTACGCACGGCTCCTCTATTATTACGAATAGCGATCAGGTTGTCATAGGCACACGCGACGAAATTGCAAGCTATGTTCCGGATATTGCCAACAATATCAGCAACAGCTTTATTGGTATTTATCCCAACCCCAAGGACCCTCGCTACTTTATCCTGGTTATCTCCGGCAGCAATGTAGAAGGCGTAAGCAAGGCCGTCCGCGCGTTCTCGGCCATGTCGTTCCCCCTGCCGGCCAGCCCGACGATGGATGTCAGCGACGTTGCGCTGCCTCCCATCGCTCCCCGGGAGAATCCGTTGATGGCGCAGCCGTCGACATCTTACCGCTTCTCGCAGTTTGGCTTCCGCAGCGGCACGCTGCAGGGGATGAATACGGGCGGCTTCCGCTTTGTGGTGAATATGCCGGCCGATTTCTATGTGGCCGAGCATGTGAATCTTCGCTTTCGCCTTCACTTTGCGCATGGTGCACGTTTGCGGCCGGATTCTGTGTTCAACATCTTTCTCAACGGACGCTTTGAGAATGTCATTTATCTGAATACAGACTCCGGATCTGTCTATCGCGATTACGCACTTAATGTACCTCTGCGCTCCTTTGATAAGGGCGAAAATATTGTGGAGTTCGTTCCTCAAATGGTTCCTCTCGTATCGGACCAGTGTGAGATTATACAGACCGAAAATCTGCTCTTTACGTTGTTTGATGACTCGATTATGGATGTACCGGCCGCCACCAGATATGTTAAAATGCCGGACATGCGGCTGACGGCGCGCACCGGTTTTCCCTACCTGGAGAGCACCACGGGCAGCTCGTGCGGCGTGCACGTGGCCAGCACCGATAGCGGCTCCATCGCGGCTGCATGGATGCTGATGGCCAAACTGAGCCGCGTTGCCGGCGCGCCGATGACCGAGGCGCTCGTCTCCTTCCGCCCGCCGCCGCCGGAGCGCGAGCTGATTGTGGTGGGCCTTAACTCCAACATCCCCGAGCAGCTGCGCAGCGCGGCGCACGTCAAGTTCGACTCCGCCGGCAAGTTTGCCGAGGTGTTTAACACGATGCCCGAGGGCACCGCCACAATCTCCCAGGGCTTCCTCGGCTTCCTTCGCAGCCTTGGCCTGGACACGACCGAGCCGCCGGCCGCGCCATCCAAGAAGCTCGCCACCGTTTCGGGCACGAATCCCACGGCGGACTGGGGTGTGCTGCTGCAGTTTCAGTCGCCCAACGCCTCGGGCAAGACGGTAACGCTGTGCACCGCCGGCAGCGGCGAGATTTTGCAGGCGCGCGTGGCCAGCCTGGTAAAGGACGAGTGGTGGACGTCGATTTACGGCGACACGATGGTGTGGGGAGAGCCGCTGCGCAGCATTGCGACGCAAACCTTTGGCGATACGTACTATCTGGGCAGCTCCAACCCCGGCACCGCGGTGCAGTACCAGTTCTCCCAGCACCCGGTGTTGTGGATTGGCGCAGTGTTTGTTGCCGTGCTGCTGTTTGCCTGGCTGACGCGCCGCGCTCTGGCGATGTTCCGCTCCAAGCATCACAGTAAGCCCAGCGCCGCCAAGCACTAGAAGGGCAGCAGGCGGCGGAGGCGCTGGAGGAGTTTGCCGACTCGGGTGGAGTGCTGCGCCTTGCCGCCCGCCTCCATAAAGAGGGAGTCCGGCTTGCGAACGGCGCCGTGCTCGTCGGTATCCAGCTGATAGCCAGCGAAGTGGGGGATTTGCGACTGGTTGGCCCGCACAGCGCGGGGCGATGCGAAGCCGGCCTGGCGCATAAGTGCGCCCAGGGAAATTTCGTCGTACATCCAGCGGTGATTTTCGCCTGTGGCGAGAAACGCGACCCGCTCTTCGTTACTTGCGGGCGGTATCTGATAGACCTCGTGCCTGGCGATGGGTCCCTGGCCGTCGCGGGGGCCGAATGCGGCGTCCCAGTCCGTGAACTCACGGCCGAAACGCCTGGCCACCAATGGTTTGGCCAGGAATGGAGTGGATTGCCAGAGGCGGCCCATGTAGCCGCCGCCACGGCTGCGGATGATCTGATCCAGCAGTTCCAGGGTCATCCACTCGTGCTCTGCCAGGGCTAGCTGGCGGGGTTTGCGTCGTGCTTTGTCCAGGCAACGCAGGTAGCCACGCACGATGCCCTCGAGGTCGGGAACGACAAGGCGCAGGATGCCCTCGGGGCGCAGAACGCGGCGGATATCGCTGAGCAGGGCGGGGACGGCGGAGCGGTCCAGGTGCTCCACAACGTGCGAGGCGTAGATGACGTCGACAGACGCATCCTCAAACGGCAAGGGGCCGCTGAGGTCCAGCGGACGGACATCAGGGCTCGCAGGCGTCAGGTCATAGTTCTCCCACGCCGGGTGAAATCGCCCGCCGCAGCCGAGATTGACCATGCGGGGGGCGACGGAGCTGGACATAGGCGCGAATGGGCGCTGGCCTGGGGCCGGACTGGATGCCTGGATTCCGCTCTCGGCCGGCAGCTTGCACCAGCCGGCCGGAAGCTGGACTACTGGCCCATGGCGCTGCCGAGCTGGCCGCCGGATTCCCACTTTTCGGGGCGACCCCAGGGCACGGTGGAGACGCGGTTACCGTCCGGATCGAGGTCGGGGCCGCTGCTGGCGGCGGTTTGGTCAGTCGAAGCGCACCCTGCGGTGAACGAGCATACGACGGCAACGAGGAGGAGGGTGAAAAGCTTGCGCATAGCGGTGAAGAGGTCGCGTAGTGTCCTTCAGAAAGGGCGACGCGTCAATTCACGATTTGGTCGCCAACCTGAATTTCACGGCTCGATTCCTCGCGCAGTACGTTGGCGGTGGCGCGGTGGGCCTCCACGCTGATGATGCGAAGTTTGCCGATAAAGGTGCGGCCGCGGTAGACATGGAGCACGCCGTTGGGGGCGACGCCGTCGTGGGTGCCGAGGTTCACGGTGGCGTAGTTCCAGGTGCGATTCACGTCGATGACCTTGCCGTTAACGCCGGGGATGGGGCCGCCCTGCGCTGCGATGGCCGTGGCCTTGCGGAGCTTCTCGGTGTCTTCAATGTTGGTCTTCTCCTTCTGCTCCAGCACTTTGGCTTCGTTGGAGGCGGAAGTGACCTTGTCGGTCAGCGCCTGAATCTCGCGCTGGTGTTCTTCGGGCTTGGTCTCGCCGTACTTGGCCACTTTATCCTGCAGATCTTTCTCCGCGGCGTTGGCGCGGTCGCTGGCTTCGCGGACCTGGGAGGTCAGGGCCTCGGCCTTGCGTTTCACTTCGCTCAGGTTGTTGTTGGCGGCCTCGGTTTTGTCCGCAATTTCTTTCTTCTCGGCCTCCTTGGCGGTGTACGTCTTTTTGAAATCCGCGATGGAGTTTTCCAGCTTGTTGATCTCCGCCTCCGTGGCGGAGATGTTGGACTCCGTCTTGGCGCGCGAGGCGTCGGCGGTGGCCGTTTTGCCGTTAAGCGTGTAGGCGGAGAAGCCGCAGACGGCGAGCGCCAGCAGGGTAATTCCAAAGAAAA
Organism: Verrucomicrobia bacterium LW23; assembly: GCA_003054695.1. Classification (GTDB taxonomy): domain Bacteria; phylum Verrucomicrobiota; class Verrucomicrobiia; order Methylacidiphilales; family UBA1321; genus LW23. The sequence continues at coordinate 133,118 of QAZA01000025.1, read as the reverse complement.
TTTTGGCGATCATAGAAAGGGAAGGTCACTGGTTTGTGTGTAACGCAGTGGGGAGAGATGCGGGAGAAGAGCTGCTGCTGCGATTTTATTGGAAGACTTCGTCGCCGGGCTGGATGCTCGCGTTGGTCGACTCGGGGATAACGTCGCCAATGGCCAGTTTACGTTCCACGCTGCTGATGCGGAGTTTGCCGATCAGCTGGCGGTTGCGATAGACGAAAAGCGTGGAATTGGCGGCGAGGCCGTCGTCGCTGCCGATGTTGAGCACGGCAAAGTTCCACGTACGGTTGAGGGTGACCACCTTGCCGCGGACGCCGGGCGCCTTGTTGGGCGTACGGGCGACGATGACGGTGTCGCGCAGGTCGCTGGCAATCTTCTCAGTGTCGACAACGCGCTTTTGCAGGTCCTGAATCTTGGTGCTGAGCTGGGAGAGCTCGTCGTTAAGGGTGGCCTTTTTCTGGTTATACTCCTTGGGGTCCTGGCCTTCCCACAGTTTGGCCAGCTCTTCGCCCTTGGTTTCAAAATCTTTGGCGCGGTCGGCGGAGGCTTTGAGGGCAACGGTGAGGTCTTCCACGGAGCGTTCGGCGTCGGTCACGCGGCGCTTGACGTCATCCAGATCGTTGGAGGCCTTGGCGTTGGCGGCGGTAATTTCTTTTACGTCACTTTCGGCCTTTGTGTTTTCCTCGCCACGCTTCGTGTACGTTGCCTGTTTGGTTTTATAGAGTGCTTCGGCGGCGGCGAGTTTGGCGAGCGCTTCATTATTTTGCTCGACAAGCATATAACCGCCGACCAGTGCTGCGCCGCCGGCCAGTACACCGATAACTCCAAAGACTGTAGCTAAATTCGCCATAAGGGGAAACTCGTCGTGTGGATGAAGGAAATCAACGACTTGTAATGGAAGCGAGATTGGTAAAAAGTCCGGAATCTGTCAACCAACTTTCATCAATAAACTGTTTTCGTTGAGTGTATTGCTGCATGTGACGTTCCATCTATTTACACATTTGATGAATAAGTGCGTTTCCGCTTCGCCCGCTGCGTGAGAAGCACTTCCGAATGACGTGCCAGTCGATCCCAGCGAAGGCAACACAATCCGTCGCCTGAGCGGCGTCTCGGAGCATCACACCGCGCCGCGCCCCGCGCCCTCACCAGCGGGCTTTGCGTTGAATCGTGCGCAGCGATTGTTGCAGCTCGCGCTCCGTCATCTCCATTTCGGACATCAGCCACTCCGGCGACGCACAGGTGGCGCCGAGCGATTCAACCGTGCGGCGCTCGGCTTCATCTGCCGTAATCACAAGGATTTGCGCGGCCTTGCCGCTGCCGTGCACGGTGCGCTCGATCATGCTGTCGGCGGTTTCGTCCGCGGTGGAGTAGGCGACGCAGATGGAGTGCGGGGTGCGCGGGGTGGCGGTGCCCAGCGTGCCGTCGAAGACGAGGGTGACGCGCCACTGCCCGCCGTCGTGCAGGCGCTGGGCGGCCTCGATGAGGAGGCGGCGCGCTTCCGCCCGGTTTCCCTGGTGGATGCGGCGCAGGTCCTCGCGGGCGAAGATGACGCTGTGGCCGTCGATGAGAAGGTAGCGCGCTTGCATGGCAATGAAAGTCTGCCGACTCGACAGACTTTTGTCACATAACAAGTTTGCGCCTTTTTCTCCGCTGGGGCCGGTTTGAAGCGGAGGCTGTGAGGCGGGCCTTTGCCGTCGCTGTCAGGCACCACTCACTATACGGCACGGACTACGCGGGCGCAAGGGGGCGCGGTGCGAGCGAGATCTGCATGCAGGCAGAGAACTTTTGCGCCTGCAATACCAGGCAAGTGTAACGTTGCTGCCGGGTGGGGGCTGAGTTTTATCTCCATCTCCACCTCGGCGGGCGCGGCGGAAAGGCTCCGGCGAAGCTTGCGCTTCCGTTCCTTCCCCCACCGCGCGCACGGCGATGACGCTGCTGACTGACTGGCTGGCTGAATGAACGACCGAGAGGGGCTGCCGTGTCGCGTGGAATTACTTACTTGCGAATGGCTGCCTCTTTGGCGGCTTCCTTCTTGCGCTTGATGTAATTGACACGACGACGACGCTTCTGAGTCTTATTGCTTTGTTGTCCCATAAGGGGCCGTTTTTAGCGCAGGCGCCAGCGTAAGTCAAGTGGCAATGTTGAAAAAGCGGGCCCTCCCCCGGTTCAAGCCACGGAAACCAGGGTCGGGGGAACGGCGTCCGCCTCCGCAACGATTTGCACGCCAAAGCCTTACTTTGCCGGGGCAGGGGCGGGAGCGGGGGCCGGATTGGCGGGCAGTTCGGTGGGCTTGTCCGGCATATCCGGGTTGGGCATGCGGACGAGGAGCCACGTTTGGGTCTGGCCGGTGCCAAAGTGCAGAAAGACGGCGGTCTGGTTCTGGGTCAGGCCGTTGAGGTTGCACTCGATGGCATTTTTGGTGCTTTTGCCGGTGTGCCAGGCCACTCGCTGCGTCTTTTTGTCCACCGAGCCGACGATGGGCATCGACTCGCCGGTAAGCACGTTGCTAAAGGCGCCGGTTACCAGTCCGTCGCGGGTGATGGACAGCTGGAAGAACATGACGGCGTCGCCCTTCTCCTGCTGCACCAGGGCCCACACGCCCAGGGGGATGAGGTTGGGATCCTTGTCGCTGGCGGGGATGGGTGGCGGGGGTTGTGTGGCGGGGTTGGCCAGGGCGATGGCTTCCTCGCGGTACACGGGGGCCGGGCGGGGCTTTTCGTCGCCCACATACACCTCTTCTTTTATGATCACGACGTCTGTGCCGTAGTCGTAGGTAACGGGGGGCGGCGGAGGGCCATCGTACAGGGTGCTGTATTCGGTGTAGGTGACGGGTTGCCACCACCACCAGGGGTTAAGCGCGGTGCTGACGACAGCCGCCGTGGTGCCCCATATGGCGGCACCTGTCCACCAGTTGGGCGTGAACCAGCCGCAGTAGGAGTCCCGGTAGCAATCGCGGATTTCGTCGCCGCGATCCGCCCAGAAGTTGCGCGTATCGTTGCGGTAGCTCTGCCAGTCTTCGCGCCGGTTGTTGCGATAGCTTTGCCAGTCCTCGCGCCGATTGTTGCGGTTGCTCTGCCAGTCCTCGCGACGGTTTTGCAGGTTGCCCCAGCGGTCGGACCGGTTGGCCTGGAAGTTATCGATGCGCTGGCGGTTTTGGGACGACCAGTTGTTCCAGTAGTTGCTGCGGTTGTTCTCCCAGTTGCGCTCGCCGCCCGTGCGGTTGTTGAAGTGGTTCTGGAAGTTTTGGCCCTTCAGGTTGTCGCGATTGACAAACGAATCGCCCGCTCCGGGTCGCCCCGGCTTGCCGTCGGGACGGCTGGGCCGCCAGTTGTTGTCGCCGCCACCGGGGCGACTGCCACCGCCGCCAAGGCCGGGGCGATCTCCGCCGCCGCCGATGCCGGGCCGGTTACCGCCGCCAGCAGGCAACTGGCTGGGGCGCTCTCCACCGCCACCGATCTGAGGGCGGTCCCCACCACCGGGGCGCTCCCCACCACCGGGGCGGTCCCCACCACCGGGGCGCTCCCCGCCGCCGGGGCGGTCCCCACCACCGGGGCGCTCCCCGCCGCCGGGGCGGTCCCCACCACCGGGGCGATCCCCGCCGCCGGGGCGGTTTGCGCCGCCGCCGGAAAGCCGGTCGCCGCCACCACCGCCACCCGCGGGCTTGTCCACCAGCCCATGGCCGCTGCCGCCACCGCCACCTGGCCGTTGGGCAGGGCGCTCCGGACGACTGCCTGCGCCACCGGAAGGACGCTGCGCCGTGGAGGGCCGCTGGGCGGGCTTGTTAATCGCCGGGCGCTGGGCAGTGTGCGACCGCTGAGGGCGCGAACCACCCCCGCCCGAGGGACGCGAAGGGCGCGCCATACCGCCCCCCGAAAGGGAGCGATGTCCCCCGCCGCCGCCCCCACTGAAGGAGCGACCGCCACCACCACCACCACGGCCGCCGCCGCGACCGCCGCGAGCATCGGCCTCCACCGGCCACGATATCATCGCGACAATCATCGCGATTGCTGTAAAGACTGAGCAAAGATAAGTCTTCATCGTTTATCTCCTGTTCGGAGTTACACCGTCATGCGTCGTCAATAAGTCCAAAAACGACGGCTTACTTCGTGCGGTTTATCTCCACCGGATCGATGTTCGGCATCAGGTCATCGCCAACCTGCCTGTTGGCTGCGGACCACGTGTACTTATCCTTGCTCACAAAAGTAAGCGTGCTTTGGGAGACGGTCGCCAGGCCATCGGCATTGACGCCCCTGGACTGCACCAGCCAGCGGTCGCCGTCGCGCGTCCAGGTGCTCTCACTAAAGCTGCCGTCGGAGTCAAAGCGCCACGAGCGGATTTTGCCCGCGATCGGGTCCCAGCCGATAATCTCGGTGCCTTCAATCTCCAGCCCCTCCTTTTTGACGGAGATGGAGCGGGCCAGAAACGACTCGTTTTTCGTCCACGTCACCGTGGAAAGCACCTCGATGCCCGGGGTACCATCCTTCCACTCGCCCACCATCCACTCCAGCGCCTTAAGCTGCGCGGTGCCAGTGCTGACGAACGGGGCGCCCGTCTCGGTCACCTGCGCAATCAGCCACTTGCCCTCCTTTTTCACATGCACGGCGGTATAGCTGGAGGTATGGACGGAGCCGTCCGCGTCGGTCAGCACAACGGTGCCCGTCTCGGAGAGCACGTCGGGCGTCAGCGGGCGAACGGATTCCACGTTGATGTCGACCGTGCGCCCTTTGGTGGAGGCAAAGGTGGCCGCCAGGGTCTTCTCGATCTCGGCCCGGCCGCGAATCACACCGCCCTCTTCATCCACCCATTCCGCGTCCTCGGCAAACAGGGCGCCGAGGGCCTTGGCATCCCCCTTGTTGTATGCGGCGATATAGGCGTTAACCGTCTCGGCAGCGGCTGTCTCTTCGGGCGTAAGCTTCTTCGCGGGATCGGCCGCGGCCGCGGGGGCCTGGGCGTGCAGTGGCAGGTAACCAGCAAATGGCAATGCGGCAAAAGCCGCGGCGGAAACGACGGCGCAAAGGACGATATGTCTCATAGGTTTATACGCTGTATGCACACAGACGGGCCGGTACCGACGCGCAACTTCCCCGAGTACGGCCCTGTGTTGTAATGCGGGTAACCATGGTAACCCAAACGCATTGCAACGTAAAGAACATACAACTTCACGCCATTAAGCCATCCACAAGGCGAACGTTTAGCGTTGCCGCGCAACACGCCCGCGCAAAATCTCCGGGGCAAACGGTATTAGCAGGTGCATTTGCGCCGCCACTTGATGTACTGTTGGCGTTGTCATGAGTTGCCAATACCGCTACCTCATCACCAAACATCCCACCGACGGCATCAAGCTTGCCTTCCGCACGGTACCGCCGGACGAGGAGCCGCCGCTTTTCCTGGTGCTCAGTGGGCAGTCGGGCGGCACCGTCAGCTTCGGCTGCGTTATCCCCGATGACTACCTGGGCATCTCCGGCCTGCTTCGGTGCGATCCCGAGGTGTTGCTGCTGCCCCTGCGCGATCGCGGGCGCATCTACCCGGTCATCTTCTCCAACACCGCCGCCCACTACGGCCGCCCCTACGCGGAGCTTCTGGACAGCTTCCGCTACACCATGCCCGAGGGCAAGCGCGTCACGGTAATCCTTGAATACGAACGCCTTGCGGACGACCTGCCACCTATGTACCCCATGGACGAAGTCATCGCCACCTGGGAGGTACGCGACTACCTGGCGCCCGAACAGCTCAACCATTTCGGCTACCTGGCCGAGCGCGTCGACAACGAGTCGCCCACCTTCTACGGGTTGCACCTCTACACCCGCCAGCAGGGCAACCTGCACCAGCTAAACGAGCGCGCCACCACCATACGGCAGCTCTCCGGCATCTGCTCCATCCGTCCCGTTGTTTCCATATAAGTTACGCCAGGCTATGGATTCCACCTCCACCGCTTCCCCCCAGGGCAACACGTTCGCCGACCACGCGGCACACGCAGCCCTGGATACGCAACGCTTTGAGAATCAGGGAGATCAGTACGCTGACTCCCTGCTGCGCGAGGCCCGCGCCCACGTCTACCACTGGTCCGCCGACTTCCCCGGCTTTGAGGCCAGCCTCATCCTCCTGGACGGCGCCGAGCGCCACTACGGCGACCTTCGCGTGCGTAGCTCCCGCGACATCACGCTGGGCTGCCCCGGCGCCCCCGAGGAAGCCGCCGCATGGGCACGCAGCCAGCTGGAGGAGCTTGTTGCCCACCGCGAAAGCCCCGACGTCTCCAAAATGGCCAGCAAGGCCGGCGTTACCCGCGGCGATTTGCATGCCGTTTATGGCACGAGGGTTACGTTTACGGGGGATCGCATGGAAAGCTACTACCGCATCGCCGATCACAAGATTGTGGAGATTGGCCGCGCCTACGGCAAGATGCGCTTCGTCATCCATATCGACGAACATCAGGAATGCGATAACCGTTACGCCGCAAGCCATTACACCGTTTTCTACTTCGATCGCGCTACCGACGCGCTGACGAAAGTCGAAACCTACCTGGACCGCTATACCCGCGTCGGCGACTACTTCCTCCCCGCCGAGCGCCGCTACACGGAGGCCGCCGCCGGCAAGCTCCATACCCGGGCCCTGCTGCTGCAAGGCACCCGCCTCATCACACCCGCGTAAGCATTTGCTGCGCAGGCTGTTCTGTTCGTCCTCCACACCTCCCATTTCCAAGCGAATCGCCTTCCCCAGCCACGCTGTTTTCATGAAGCGCACCCCGTTTCCCGCCCCCACCTTTGTCCCGTTCGACATCCAGTCGTACCTGGAAGACTCCGGCGCCGGGGAAACCCCGGACGTCGCGCCCGCGAGAAACGTGCCTGTTGTGGAAGCCCATCAGGCTGTGCTACTTGCGCAGCCGGCAACCGCCATCCGCAATGCGGCGGAAGCAATGGCCGACAAGACGCTGCTGGCCGCCCACCGTGCCGCTTCGCCCGAGGCGGCGGGCAGTGCCGTGGTGGCGACCGAAGAGGAGCTGCGCACGCTGCTGGAGTTTCTCGTCCAGGCCATCGAGTCCGGCCCGCTCCATCCCGCCTCCCTCTCCAGCGAGGCCCGCATCTGGATCGCCTCGCACATCTGCACGGGCCAGGAAACCATCCTGGCCTGGCAACGCCTGCTGCGCCGCCTGGATGGAACGGCTGCCGCCACCCTGGATACTCACGCATATCCCCTTCTGCAGCAACGCATTAAGGAGACGCACCACATCCTGGCGCTAAACCGTGCCTCGCTGGCCATCGAGGCCGCCCTCGATGAGATCGCCGCCGGGGCAGCCGCCACCTTTGCGCAACTGCAAGCCGGCGACGCGGATGCCGAACCTGCTGTCTCTCAGGATGATGTGCGCGAGCTGGTTACGGAATTCCTGCGGCAGTTTGTGCAGATCATCGCGCTGGGCAGCGAGGCGGAAATCCGCCTCAACCTGTGCCGCGGCGCCATCGAAGTACTTGCCGCCCAGCTTGTTGCAACAGAGCGCGAATGGCACCACCTCTTCGGCGCCCTGGAGCTGCACATCGGCGATGCCCTGGAGCCGGCAGCCGCCGCTCCCCTGCCCCCTTATTTCCAACTGCTCACCGGCGCCCGGCAGGCCCTCTCCGGCTGCGGCAGCCTCCACCGCCTGCTGGGCGAGCTCGCCGGCGCTATTGAAGGGCAGTTGACCGAGCTCTTCCCCGCCCCGGCAGCCGTTGATACTCAGGAAGATGCGGAAGCTGAGCTCTCCAACCCCGACTCCCTGGCCAAGCCGGCGGAAACGTCCTTCCCCTGGCGCGAGATCGTCTCCTTCCTGCTCAGCGACGCCCTGCTGCAAGCCGGCGGCGATTCCGGCGACGGCCCCGGCTTTTGCCTGCGCTGGCTGGCCCTGCAGGATTCCACCCTTACCCGCGAAGCCACAGCCGTCTCCTTCGACGCGTTTTCGGAGATCATCCTGACCACCCTGCGCGGCACCGATGCGACGGAAGCCGCCAACCCCGACGCCCTGGCCTGGCTGGAGCAGGCGCTGGGCAAGACCGGCGCCGCCATCGCCTTTGTGGAGGAGGAGCGCTCCATCGGCATCGCCCGGGTGCAAGCCATTGTGCGCGGCGAAACCGGCGCGGCCGCCAATCTTCGCCAGGGCATGGAAGTATTTGCCAACACGCCCTTTATGGAGGACGACCTGTGCCTGTGCGTGCACATGGCGCAGCGCATCTCCGCCCTGTACGCCGGGGAGCTTGCGGCGCGCGGCGCCTGGCGGCGCTGGTTCCTGGCCACTCACCCCGCAGGTGCATCGCGGGAGGCCTCCAGCTGGCACTTTGCACGCACGATTATCAGTGCATTGCGCGGCCAGATGCGCCTGGACTGGCAACACCGCGCCTATTGGCAGCCCCACACCACGGCCGGCACAGCCTGCTGCCTTCTCGATGACCTGCCGGCCACGGTGCAGGCCGCCGAAGCCGCGCTTGCCGCCGGCCAGGGCACCGAACTGGTGCCGCAAAGCATGGCTGCGATGTTGGACGCCTACCCCGTTGCGACAAGCCCCAGAGAAGCCGCTAACCTCACTCTGACAACGCTTTACACACTGTCCCCTGTCGCCTCGGCCGCCGCCCGCCCAGCGGCCCTGCGCCTGGAGGACGTGCAGCGCGAGTGGGAGCTTGCCGGCCGCCGCCTGCTGGCAACCCCCTCGGTGCCCGCCGGCCTTGCCTCGTCGTGGGCCATCGCGGCGGAGCTTGCCCCCGCGGCAGCATTGCGCTCCGAGATCTGGGCTGCCGCACCGACGCTGGCCGGCCGCATCGTCTCGCGCCTTAGCCTTAACTTTGCCGGCCTGCGCGAGTCCGAGGCCGAAGCCGCCGCCACGCGCCGCATGCTGCGCCGCCTGCTCAGCCGCGCCGCTTTGGCTCTGGGGCCTGATATCGAGAGCCGCGCCGAGTTCCTTAGTACCTGGTGGGCCGCGCTGATCGAACCGCTTTTGCTCAAACGCCCGCACGGCCTGTTCCGAGCCATGTGCGCACAAATCGCTGAAGCCGTGCACCTTGCGCATGGCCCCGAGGCCGCCCGCCTGGTGGAGTCCGTACTGCGCCCCGTGCTTTATGGCGTGCGTACCGACGCGCAGGCCGGCGAGCAGGAGCCAACGCCCTTCGCGCCCCTGCGCGCCACGTTTCCGCTCTACGAGGAGCTGCGCCGCCTCCCCCTCACCGGCTGGTCCGCGCCCACAGGCCAGGCCGCGGAGGCCTCGGCGTTCCCGGATATCGCCACGTTTTACCGCACCGCGGCGCCCGGCGCACTCGCCTTTGCCATTGCGCCGGAGACAGCGGACGATGCACGGGAGGCCGCTAACTCCTTCCTGGAGAGCAACGTAGAGTTTCTCGCCAACGTTTTGCCGCGCGGGCTGGCCTACTTTGAGTGGGCGGGATGCCTCAGCGCGGAGATTACGCAGGCGTGGAGCAGCCTGGCCGCTCTGGCGCCGCCGGCCGCGGCGGGTACCACCGGGGTGCTGGACCGCTACCTGGCTGGGCTCATCCTCGCAACTGCTTCGCTTCCAGAGATTTCCGAGCGCTTGCGCATTACCGCTTATTTGCAGGCGTACCGCGACTTCCAGAGGCAAGCTATCGCCGCTGTCGAGCTCCGCAGCCTGGCCGTTCCGCTGGCTGAGGCCGCCGTCCGCCGCCTCTCCGACAACGCAGGGCAGGCGAAGGAAACGGCTGAACCGGGCGCGCCGGACCCCGCGCACTATATTGATCCCGACTTCCTGCGTGGCGCCGCCGCGGCGCATGTGCGTGGCGCGGCCGATATCCTTGCCGGCACGTGCGAGACGGTGGCCCGGCTGGAGATCACCCGCTTTACGTTGGAGAAGCTGCTGCCGCAGAGCAAGTTACATGCCTCGCTGATCGTCCCCCTCTTTCGCGCGCTGCGCGATGAGGCGGCAGGGCTGCCGTGCTCGCCCGAGACCCGCCGCGCGGCGGCGACGTGGCTGGCGGAGTCGGAAACTGCCGGCACCCACTTTGCCGCCCTGCAACCTGTTGCGCGCAAGGTATTTGCAAGTCATCACATTCCGGGCTCCGCACCCGTCTTCAGCCCGCTGCCGGTGGAGGAGAATGCATGGCAACAGGCGTTCTCCACGCTTCTGGCTATCGACGCTATTGCGCGCGGTAGTTGCGGCGCGGCGGGCCGGTTATCCGCCCCCGCCTTGCAACTGATTGCGGCTGCATCACTTACTCTTGCGTCGGACAACACCACCAAGGATCTGCCGGAGCGTTTGGCCAAAGTAAGCGCTACGCTGGAGAGCTGGCTGAGCGACCCGGCAATCGCCACCGCAGGCACGGCGCCTTTGCCTGATATCTCCGGCATTTTCGCACCCCTGGAGGAGGTGCTGCGCTCCATTACGTCCTGGAAGAAGGTGGCGATTGGCCTCCAGGAGAGCGTTCCGCCCATCCGCGCGGTGCTTCAGCGCAAGGCCTCGGAGGGGGCAGCGGGGCCGAACGCCGGCACGCCGGCAAGCGCGGCTGTCTCAGCGCAGCAGGTCGCGAATCTCCTGCTGACGCTGCTGCGTCGCGAAGCCCCGGGGGATGGCTGCGGTACGACTTCCTGGTCCATACCGTTACACCACAGGATGTTAGGCGTGGAGCTTGTACATGCGCTCACTTCGCTTTCGGCGGAGGAATCGGCGCGCATCTCGCAAATGATCGCCGGCATTGCGGGCGAGCCCGAAGGCGCCCGTCTCACCGGCCTGTGCGAGGGCCTCCGCGCCGGCATAGCCCTGGGCGAATCGTGGAACGCCACCTGGGCGCTGGGCATCGACGACCTGCGCCTGCGCGTGCTGGAGTATCTGCTGGCGGCAAAAGGGTAGCGGGCGGCAATGAATGCGGGCCGCTAGGCGCCGGTCGCGCCATCCTTTTTCAGCGCTTTTTTGACGGGGACGAGGGCGACGCGCTGGGTGGCGGGGGAGCCGTCGGCCAGGACGACAGCGGGGGGCGCGTTCTTCCCGTCAGCATCCTCGCCGTCGTGGGTGCCGTGCAGCCAGATGTAGCGGAACATGAGGACGCGCAGGGTGGCGGTAAATGGGATGGCCAGGATGGGGCCGAGGAAGCCTGGCAGGATGATGCTCCAGACAAGGATGCTGATCATGACCGCCGCGGGGTGGAGGCCGGTGGCCTCGCCCATAATGCGCGGGGTAATAAAGAAGCCCTCCGCAAACTGCACCACGCTGAAGACGATGATGACTTTGAGCGGCATCAGCCACAGGGCGTCGCCCGGTGCGGTGGTGAGGTAGGCTATGGCCAGGCCGGCGATGAGGCTGGTGGCGATGCCAAAAAACGGGATGATGCCCAGGATGCCGGCCATCATGCCGACAATAAGCGCGTACTTCAGGCCAATAATCTGCAGGCCGAGCGCCGTCAGCAGGCCGACAATAATGGCCACAACCACCTGGCCGCGAAAGAAGATAACCAGGTAGTAGTTGATCTCCCGCAGGACAATGACGACCTCCTCGCGCCACCACGATCGATGAAGCGGGAGGTAGGTTGTCCAGTTTTCGCTGATCGCCTCCTTCTCAATCAGGAAGTAGAAGACGAGGATGGGGACGAAGAGAAAGCCGATCGCGAAGCCGAACCAGCCGATGATTTGCTGCACCTGGTTGCCCAGTGTTTTGAAGACGGTGTCGCCCACCTTAAGGGCGTAGGTCTGGATGTCGTTTGAGTGATCGGCCACCCATTTGTTGAGCTCCGGAATGGCCAGGTAGTCGGCCGCCTGGCGCTTGGCAAACTCCACCACTTTGGGGACGCCCTCGGACATCTCCATGATCTGCTTGACCAGAGGCGGAACGATGTAGAGGAGCAGCAGAGAGCCGACCAGGGCCACCAGGGCCAGGAGTATCCAGATGGACGCGGCGCGGGAGTAGCCGCGCTTGACCAGGGCCTCCACCGCGGGATCGAGCAAAAAGGCGACAACACCGGCGACGCCCACGGGAAGCAGGACAGGCCACATGAGGCCGACAAACATGAGCCCCAGATACACGCCGGCCCCGATGATGGCAAGGATGACGACCCAGCTCAGCGCGGTGGCTGCCCCCCATATCACCGCTTTTTGCTGCGTGGTGGGGTACTCCTCAGTCACCAGCGGCCCCGGGTGATGGGGGGCGGAGCGGGGCTCGTCCGACACGTTGTGGTTGTGGGCCATTGCCGATTGCCGTGCTGGGTTAGCTGCGTGCCGGCGGGCAGGCCGGGCGGGCGGCCGTTGCAGCATCGTGCGGCGCCCTGCTCTGCCCTACAGGTCACATCAAGTAAGCAAGTTAACAGCGATACTACTGCACAATGCAAGCCCCTTCCGCACGCTGGTGAGGAAGGGGCGAGCGGGAAGGTGCGTGCCTTAGCGATCCTGCAGCACAGTGTGACCGCCCGAGAAAGCCTCGGGGCTGATCATCACCGACATGGGGGGATCAGGCAGCAGGTAGTCGGTAGGGCGGGCCGTGTGGGCGGCGCCAAGTGTCGCGTCCTCGGGCTGGCTGTGCGCAATGTTGATCGGCGTGCCGACCTTAACCAGCTGGTAGAACTTGGGCGCTACGCGATGGTGCAGACGCAGGCAACCGTGCGTGCGGGGCTGCGGCCACACATAGCCCTGATGGAAACCGTAGCCGGGGTGAAACTCCACCCAGTAGCCCATGGGGTACCCCTTGTAGGACCAGTTGCCGGCCGGGCGGTTGCGGGATTCACCACCGATAATCTGGCCGGTGTCGTTGTTCTTCCAGAAGCCGTAAGTATTGGAGCGCTTGTCGATAATCTTGCCCGTAACGCGGAAGTTGCCCAGCGGGGTGGGCTTGGCGGCGGTGCCGACGCACGTGGCCGTAACCAGCAGGGGCTGACCGTCTTCCAGCACGTAAATCATCTGCTTGTCGATCGACACCTTGACGGTAACGCGATCGGGATTTTTGGGCTTGTAGGCCACGGCGTCGTAGTCATCGCGGCCGGTGGAGGCGGAGCCCTTGGCGGGGATGGACTGACAGCCGGAGACAAAGATCACGCACGCGGCGGCAACCGCAAAAGCGCCAACAAGTTGCAATGCCGGAACCAGAAATCCCGAGCTTGCACGGTGGGAAGGACGGGTCGAGGAAGTCGTCATGGAAGGTAGGGTTAGGATGCCAGCGCCCGATCGGTCATGGTGCGGATCGGCGTGCGATCAGCGGCGGGCGTTGGCGTGGAAAGCCCGTATAATAGTAATCCTCGCCAAGTTTGCACGCATTTCTTTATCAAAAAAATACGCGCGAATAATGCTTCGCGCGCAATCACAACCCTGCCTGCGTGCTGCTCACGCTTTCCCTTTGTCCGACAACAACTTACGCCTCAAACGAGGTGCCGCAACCGCATGTATGGCGCGCGTTGGGATTCTGAATGCGGAAGCCCGAGGCCGTAAGCGTATCCTGGTAGTCGATGACGGAGCCCTTGAGGTAAGTCAGCGCCGTTTCGTCCACAAACAGGCGCGTGCCGTGGCTGACAAACTCCACGTCACCCTCCTTCTTCCCGCTCATCTCCATGGCGTACGACATTCCGGAACAGCCGCCCGCTTCCACATAAATGCGCAGACCTTTGGAGTCCGCGGCTTCTCCCAGAATGCCACGGATGGCCTGTGCGGCGGCTTCGGTCAGGTCGACTCGGGGCTCAGTAGCGGTGCTCATAATAAGGATAAATTATGTTGGGAAAGGGCGGTGTGTCAACGGGGAAACCGTGAAAGAAGACAAAAATCCTCCGCTTTAGCAAGCAGCCTCCCCTTCCCACGGGCAAACCCGGTTTACCGCGCCAATACGTTGGTTACCCGCCCCGCGTCAAACATCAGCGTAACGGCCTTGCGCTTGCCGCCATCCACGATAAACGAGCCGCGATAGTCCCAGTAGTTGAGCTTTCGCTCAATTGGCTCGCCCATCAGCTTCACGATTTCAATCTGGCTCTTGCCACGCAGGTACGAGCGTATTTCATCCAGCGACATCTCGCGACGCGTAAACTTGTCCTCCAGCGCCTTTTTGGCGGCGCGCGCCTCTTCCTCAGCCCTGGCCCGGCGTGCGGTCTCGTCTTCGATGACGCTCGTCAGTTTGGCCAGTTGTTCCTCCGCTTTGGGCCGGTACTCGCTGGTGGGGTAGTCGCGAATAAACGCACGTGCAAGCGCCACATTGGCAGGCACATCCGCACCTTTACCCAGCTTCTCAAACGCCATCTTGTCCATGTACTGCAGGTTGGCAATCTGCGAGTCAATTTTCGCGTCCTGCTCCTTGATGGCCTCGGTCTGCTGCTTGATCTCCGGCGCTTTCGCGGCCGCGTCCTTTACCGCTTTCTCCAGGTCCGCCAGCTTCTTCTTGAGCTGGTTATACGCCTCATATTCATCGGCAAACACGGGCTTGTCTTCCGCGCGCGCCTCGCCGGCCAGGCCGGCAAAGGCCACCGCCACACACATCGCCGCCACAACGCTCCGGGCCAGCGACCATGTACGCAAGCAGTTGATCTCAAGCATGTTATCGGTAGTCATACGCAATATTCCCGGTCCTTAATCCACATAGATCACCGTCTGCACCACGCCCGCGTGAAACCGCACGCCCAGGTATTTCCGGTCGCCCGTTAACGGATCTGCAAGCCGTATCCTGTTGTAAATAAACGTGTCCGCCCGGCGCTCCGTGGGCTCCCCAAGCACACCCACTACTTCCTCGCGGCTCAGGCCCAGAATCTTGTTGCGGATCTCCGAAATCGTAGCCTCCCCACTGGCCAGCCGGCTGCGGAAGCGCGCCTCCGCCTCGGCCCTGGCACGCTCGGCGTCGGCCTTCGCCTTCTCGGCCGCGGCAATACGCTCGGCGTCCTCCGCCTCCAGCTCCGCCACACGCTGCTGTGCAAACGTGGCGAACTCGCTGGTGCGGGTGGCGGCAAACGTCTTGTAGGCGGCCAGCGCTTCGGCCCGTTTGCCCTCGTCCAGCAGCTTGCCAATCAGTGCAAAGGCAATCTTGTCGGCCTTTTGCGCCTCTGCCAGCTTGGCCTTTTTTCCTTCCAGATCTTTCTCCACCGCAGCCTTTTGCGTCAACAAATCGTCGCTTTCCGTCTTGATCTTCTCCAGCTCCTGCTCCTTCGCGGCCACCTGCTCGCGCAGCGTCGTATTCTTTTTGGCAAGCGCCGCAGCCAGAATATCCAGCACAGGCGCCTCCGCGGCCGTGTCCGCCTTCAGCATGGGCGCGCCTATATGGAACAACACAATATTAACAGGCACCACCACTATGCCGCCGGCAAAGAAGACAAGAACGCCAAAGAGCATCGCGCGGCCAAAGGGAATCTCATAAACCAGCAATGACACCACGACGTAGCATACAAAGCAAAACGGAACCATCCCCAGCAACACCACAATGTTGGAGCTGAACGAACCGCTGCTGCCGCCCGTAACCGCAAACAGCACAAGGTCCGTGGCGACAAAGAACGTCACCACCACCAGCACCGCGGTTACGATCGCCTGAGCGCCGCCAAAGGCAATGGCCCGGGCCAGACCGGCGCGCAGGGGCGCGATCATCATGGCAATGACGTGCGCGACAATGGTAAAGCCGATCCACGATCCGATGGCCGAAATCAGCGCGACAGAAGGTAAAAGATTGCGCGTGAGGTTCTCGACCGTCGCCATGCCGATCTCGGCAATGTTTGCCTGGTACAGCTCCGCAATCTCCTCATTTTCCTTCAGCTCCTCTAGCGTATACGTCTTGGTGGCTTTGGGCGTTGCCGGGGCGTCGGATGCGGGCGCGGGCGCTGGCGGCGCATCCGCCCCGTTGGTGGAAGCGGGCGCTGGCGCGGCGGGTGGGGGCGGCGCCTCTTCGCCCCAGGCAAGGGGGCTAAGGGCGACGAGGGCGCAGGCCACAAAAAGGAGGAACCGGCTTATACGACAAAACCGGTGGGCCTGCAAAGCATGAGCTCGGATCATCATCACTACCCCCACATAAGCCACGATGCCCTGCATGGTGTCAATCGGCATCTCGTTATAATGGCCACTTTTATATACAGAGCGGGGCCTTGGAAGTGAATACCGTGATGGCGACTTATTACAGTTAAACATGCATATACTATCGGTAACTATACATCTGCGCAACTCACTGCAAATAATCCTCTTAAATAAAGAATAACGCTATTTTTCCCTTGCAATTTTTCCACGCTATCGACAGATTTCACATCGCATGAAACGAACGCTACTCCTGATCCTGTTGGCCGCAAGCCTCCTCTCGGCGCGGGCGGATATCAGCCTTCCCCGTAAGGACAATTTTTACGACAAGCTCGGTCGCGGACTGGCGAACATTTTTGTGGCGCCGGCGGAAATTCTGGACTCGCACTATACGTTGCTCCAGACCGAAGGCGAAACCGTCGCTTTCTTCAAAGGCCTCCTGGTACAGGGCCCCAGCCGCATGCTCCAGGACATGGCGCTGGGCGTTGTTGACGTCGCCACCGCACCCTTCCCCATCACCAACGTTCCCCCCGCCGAGGAATATGAAGAAATGGTGGTGGAGCGCCGCTACGTCCGCACCCGCCGCGAGCCCGTCTACATGACCAAAGCCTGCGGCACCGGCGGCAACCGCAAGCGCCTGGATAACCAGACCCTCTGCCAAACCACCGTCACCGGCGACGTCGGCGCACCCGACCCCAAGGCCATGTGCACCTACTCCTCCCGCGGCCAGGGCGCCTCCGTCTACTACGGCTACACCGAGGAGCGCGTCGTCATCAAAAAGCGCTACGGCCCGTGCCGCTGGGGCACCTACGGCACCATGAAGCAGCCCCCCTACGACTCCATGGTCGTCCGCGACTACCCTCCCGGCGACCTGGACAACTGGTACTAAGCCAAATCGATCCGAAAGGATCACCCCAGGCGTTCCGATTCTTAAAAGCCCGCATCACACGATGCGGGCTTTTGTGCTTACTAACTGAGGGAAATCCAGGGCGTACGAACCGGAACCGGAGAACGGTGCTCGCTCCTCACCCTTTCTTCAAGAGCGGCGCCAGAAAACGCCCCGTGTGGCTGCCGGGAAACGCCGCAATTTTCTCCGGCGGGCCGGACACGAGAATCGTGCCGCCCCCATCACCGCCCTCGGGCCCCAGGTCCACCACCCAGTCCGCACACTTGATGACATCCAGCTGATGCTCGATGATAATCAACGTGTTACCGCTGTTGCGTAGCTTCATCAGCACCTGCAGCAGCTGGTCGATATCTGCAAAATGCAGGCCCGTCGTCGGCTCATCCAGAATGTAAACGGTGCGCCCCGTCGCCCTCTTCGCCAGCTCCGCCGCCAGCTTGATACGCTGGGCCTCGCCCCCCGAGAGAGTCGTGGCCTGCTGCCCCAACCGCAGATAGCCCAGGCCAACCTGCGTCAACGCGTCCAGTTTATCGTGCAGGCCCGGCACATTGCGAAAGAATGTAAGTCCGTCATCCACAGTCATTTCCAGCACGTCGGCAATATTTACGCCATTATAGGTTATCTCCAGCGTTTCCCGGTTAAAGCGCTTGCCCTGGCAAACCTCGCAAGTCACGTAAACCGCAGGCAGAAAATTCATCTCAATCTTGATAACACCATCCCCCTCGCAATGCTCGCAGCGCCCGCCTTTAACGTTAAAGCTGAAGCGCCCGGCCCCGTACCCCCGCACCCGAGACGCCGGCAACTGCGCAAACAGGTCGCGGATGACATTGAACGCGCCCGTGTAGGTCAGCGGGTTGGATCGCGGCGTGCGACCAATTGGCGACTGATCAATCACAATCACCTTGTCCACCTCGTTCAGCCCGCGAATCTCCCGATGCGCGCCGGGCTTTTCCCGCGACTGATGCAAGTGCCGATGCAACGCGGCACACAACACATCATTAACCAAAGTGCTTTTGCCGGAGCCACTTACGCCGGTAACGCACGTCATCAGGCCGAGCGGAAAGGCAGCGTCCACATCCTTCAGATTATTCTCGCGCGCGCCCAGTACTCGCAACCAGCCGATGTCAATATCTCCATCCAGCGGCAACTTGCGCGCGCGGGGAACCGCAATCTTCACCTCACCACTCAAGTACTTGCCAGTAAGGGATTTAGGATTGGCCATAACCTGCGACACCGTGCCCTCGGCAACCACGTTGCCGCCCCGCGCCCCGGCGCCAGGCCCCATGTCGACCAGGTGATCCGCCGCAAAAATCGTATCTTCGTCGTGCTCAACCACTACCACACTATTTCCCAGGTCCCGCAGTTGCCGCAGCGTGCCCAGCAGGCGCTCGTTATCGCGTTGATGGAGGCCAATGCTCGGCTCGTCGAGAATGTAGAGCACACCCGTGAGCTTGGAGCCGATCTGCGTCGCCAACCGTATTCGCTGCGCCTCGCCTCCCGAAAGCGTTCCGCTTTCGCGGCTCAGGCTCAGATAACCCAGCCCCACCTCCTCCAAAAAGCCCAGGCGCGCGAGGATTTCCCGCCGCACCTCGCCGCCGATTTTCTCCTGAAAGGGCGTCAACGGCAACTCGCGTAACCACTTGCACGCCTTGGAGATAGAAAGGCGGCAGTACTCCGCGATGCTCACCCCCGTGCCGGGTGCGCCGCCCAGCGTTACGGCCAGCACCTCCGGCTTAAGCCGGGCGCCGTGGCACGTGCGGCACACTTGCCGGCCCATATAATGTTGCAAACGTCGCAGCGTCATCTGGCTGTCCGTCGACTCAGAGAGCTTCGTCAACTGCGCCAGCACGCCCTCAAACGGCCGCGCCGCCTTGGCCGGGCCGGTTTTGCCCTTGCGCGGCACGGGCATCGGGATCTCCTCTTCGCCCGAGCCGTGCAAAACCACGCGTCGAAACTCGTCCGTTGTGTCCCGCCAGCGCAAGGTAAGCGGCTGCCTGAAATGCGCCGCAAGCGCCTCCAGCTGAGAGCGATACAGCGACTGCAACGCGGCATTTTCGGTGTTCCACGCGGCAATCGGCATGTCCTCCAGCTTCACATCCTCGTTCGGCACCACCAGCGCGGGGTCGAAAAACGTCTCCGTGCCAAGCCCGTGGCAGGCGGGGCAGGCGCCCTGCGGGCTGTTGAAGGAAAAGTGACGCGGCGTCACACCGCCAAAGCTATAGCCCGTTTCCGGGTCAAAATTCTCATTACTCAGCTTCCATTCGTGCATGGCCCCGGTCGGTGTTTCGATCAGAAAAATCACCACGCCGCCGCTGTTGCGAAGCGACAGCTCGATCGATTCGGTCAGGCGCCCTTTGCTCGATTCCGCAACTTTCAGGCGGTCGACGACCGAGTCGATCGCATGCTCGCGGTTCTTGTCCAGCCTGGTTACGCGTTCCAGTTCCACCATTTGCCCGTCCACACGCGCTCGCACAAAGCCCTCGCGCTTAAGCCTTTCCAGCACGTCGCGAAACTCGCCCTTTTGCCCGCGAACCACCGGCGACAGTACTTGTACGCGCGAGCCCTCGGGCAAGGCCAGCACGCGATCCACCATTTGCTGCACGCTGTAACGCTGCAACGGCCGGCCGGTAACGGGATGGTGCGGCTGGCCCAGGTGGGCGAAAAGCAGCCGCATAAAGTCGTAAATTTCCGTGGTTGTCGCGATCGTGGAACGGGGGTTGCCGCCGGCGGTACGTTGCTCGATGGCAATGGCAGGCGACAATCCGTCAATCGCGTCAACGTCCGGCTTTTCCATCTGCTCCAAAAACTGCCGGGCGTAGGTGGAGAGGCTTTCGACATAGCGGCGCTGCCCCTCCGCGTAGAGCGTATCGAACGCAAGCGACGACTTGCCCGAGCCGCTCAACCCGGTAAACACAACAAGCTTGTTGCGAGGAAACGTGAGCGAAACGTTTTTGAGGTTGTGCTGGCGGGCGCCACTAATCCGGATTTCCTCCAAAGCCATAGCGTCCTAGCCTATCACACGGCGCACGTGTCGAAAAGGAGAACGACGCGGGGAATTGCGGGTATAAAACGGCAATCGCGGCATGAAAGGGTTGCAACCCGGGTGAATAGAACGTTTAATGGACTGCAACCATGGAGAAAGGATCGATTCTATACTTATATCCTCTTTCTCTTCGTGCCCTGCTCCTACGCCTGTTCATTGTTGCGCTTCCGCTTCTTCCTTCTGTCAATACTTCCACCTATTTTGATGGCGACTGGGTGAATAATCTCTGGATGATCCAGTACCAGGGTTATACATTATGCGATCAGCTGGCATCGCCCGCTGTTTATAATACAACAACTATTGTCGGTATTCCAGGACCTCTCTTTTATTCTGAGAAGTTTTATGCCATACTAGGTGTGGCCAGCCTGTTTATTGGGCCGGAGCTGGTGTTGCGGCTATGTTTCCTTTCCCTCCTGTTTGCTCAGCTTTTCCATATAGAGAGGCTCTTTACTCAAGTCACTACTGTCCGCGGATTGCCTTTATGTGTGGCTACGCTGGTAACGTGGAGTATCTACCCGCTTACCAACCTGTATAATCGCTCGGCGCTTACGGAATTTGTGGCGGCCATGCTTTTTACTATTGCGTTTGCCAGTTTGCTTCTCTTTGCGTGGCATCTTCATCGCAACCAGTTCAGCCTGTACGATTTCGTTGTGGCGGGACTCTTCTCGACGCTGGCGGCGGCTGCGCACTCACTTACCGCGCTTGCAGGGGGCTTTTTCTTTGCATTTACGGTTGTCGGCATCTTCTTTATGTTGCCGCGGGCTCGATACGTCTGGTTTGTGCTGGTGAATACATTACTGGCCATCCTTGTACTTTCGCCGTGGATCTACGCAGTCCTCCTGTTTCGCAGCAGGATGCCAATTACTGATCCAGTTGCGAATGCAAGGAACTTCCGTTATGTAGGATGGCCGTATGATGCCTTTACAAACTTTTTAACGCGCACATCCCCTTTCCCCATTGAGTTTCGCGCGCTGATGGACGGCACCAAGATACCTACACCTCACCAGGATGCCCAGATTCTGATGCCTCTGCTGGTGCTTGTTGCTTTTCTCTATGTCTTTCGATCCCGCATTTCCTGGCAGGGCTTACGGGCGCATGTGACATCTCTTCCTGTCTTCTTTCCTGTTACATCGGAGAATCGCTTTCTTCAGGTTCTGATGTATCTTTTTCTTCTGCTTTTCTCCGCATTTTTCATTATATGCATCTACCCGGTCGCTTCCGTGGTTTTTGGCGGGTTATTTGACATCATGCAGTTCAGCTATCGGATGATTACCTATGTCAACCTTTCCCTCATTGCCATGGCTTTTGCGTTACTGGCGTGGTTTCATGCAAACGGGGGGCTGGATGAGCGAAGGACGCAGATCCTTACCTACGTTATGGTGGGTTGCCTTTCAGTCTCCGGCGTCTCTTTGTATGAGAAGCTTGTGCATGCGGAGGCGATGATTTATGCCCGTTATCTGCAGGGTGTGGCGGATCCTGGTAATGAAGAATATCTGGCACGTATTGACTACATCTCCAACCCCGGCCAGCTGCCCCGCACGTATTATGCGCAGTATACGTATCTCATTACCGATCATGTACAACCCATGCCCGAGAACATTGATTCTCTGACGGCGGTAACCGCACAGGTGGCGCTTGATCCTTCCTCATTTGACAAGACGTTGCCTCTGCAAGTCAGGCTTGATAAGCCTTCGTTTGTTATTACCAACATTGCACCATTTCCCTGGAATCAGCTGCTTATTAATGGCAATCCGGTCAACCCCAAAGAGTTGTACGCTGCGCCGTATGATAACTACGCAACGTACACAGCGTTTGTGTATGGGCTGCAGCTCCCCGCGGGGGAGTACACGCTGGCCTACCGGTTTGAGCCCAACAGCAAATGGGTGTTCCTTCAGGGCGTGTCGTGGCTGGTGCTGCTGGCCTGGGCCGGCGTCTACCTGTGGGTTGTTGTGCGGAAGTGCAGGGTGGGGCACCCGCTTTTCGCCGCCCCGCCGCCGCGTCTCGGCCGGGGTTAGTCCCGCCTGGATTGATCCACTACCTCGCGCTTGAGCACGCGCAACGGGTAGCGCAGCACCAGCTCCTCGTCCAGGAGAATCTCCACGTGGTGCACGCCTTCCTCGCTAAACTGCACGCCGCCAAAGATGTTGACGTTGGTGGTGTGGCTGTCTTCGTCGGGCAGCTGAAAATCGGTGGTGGCCACGGCCAGCACGGTCGCTTCGTCCGGTGCCAGCAGCCGGGTCGTCTGGCGGAACTCGCCTTCTCCGCTGCACCAGCGCGTCCATATGCACAGTTTAAAGACCTGGAACGGGAGGGTGTGGGTGCCGATCCCGTTGATGATTCCCACGACAGTGTGCGGGCCAGCGGCTTCCACGCGCACGTCTTCGCACGCAAACGAGGCCTGTAAGTCGGGGGTGATAACCATGTGTGAAGTTATGGTGAAGGCCGGGAGGCGGTCAAGCGCGAAGGCGGCGCGGCCACAAACTGCCATATTCCCCCTCGCCTCGCCTCCGTCGCCGCGCGCTAATCAAACAGCCGCTGAAACCAGTTGCGTTTGCGGGGCGGGGCCTCGCGGCGCTCGGGCACGTCGCCGGGGCGCAGGGCGGTCATGTTGGGGTCGGCGGGCGCGTAGTCGGTGCCGGACAGGTAGACGTACTGGCGCGCCATGGAGCCGTACGGCCCGCCGTCGATGGTGTATTGCTGCAGGTCCGGCGGGGTGTAGAACGCGGCGTTGGGGTAGATTTTCTCCGCGTACAGCATCACGTCCGCCCACACGGGCAGGGAGACTTTGGCGCCATAGCCACCGGGCACGATGGTTTTCGGCCTGTCGTAGCCGGTCCACACAGCGGTAACAAGAGACGAGGTGTAGCCGATGAACCAGGCGTCCTTGTAGTCGTTGGTGGTGCCGGTTTTGCCGGCCGCGTGGCTTTTGAATTTGAATTGCGAACGCAGTGTGGCGCCCGTGCCGGAGTCGACGCCGTTTTCCATCATGCCGGTTACCTGCCGTGCCACCTGGGGGGTGAAGACGGCGACCGGGTCGGCCTCGTGGCGGTAGAGGGTGGTGCCTTCGGCGTCCTTCACCTCCGTTACCAGGAAGGGCTTGTTGTAGACGCCGCCGGCCGCCAGGGTGCAGTAGACGCCCGCCATCTCCAGCACGGAGATATCGCACGCGCCCAGGTAGGTGGAGTTGTAGGGCGGCATGCCGCTGGTGATGCCGGCGCGTTGCGCGTAGTACACGAGCGTCTCCGGCCCCACCAGGGCGCCCGCGCGCACGGCCGCGTAGTTATCGCTCCTGGCCAGCGCCTCGTTTACGCGGATGGCGCGCGGGTTGGACGACATGGTGGGGATGGGCTTGGCCAGGTTAAAGGCGCTGTTCTCGATCCAGCTGGCCGGGTTCAGTTTGCCCTCCGCAAACGCGCAGGCGTAGATGAGAGGCTTGAGCGTGGAACCGACCTGGCGCTTGGTGTTGACGGCGCGATTGAGGGGGCTGGACTTGTAGTCGCGCCCGCCCACCACGGCGCGGATGGCGCCGGTCAGGGGATCCACGACGACGACCGCGCCTTGCAGCGGGGCTTGCTCGGGCGGGGTATCGGCGTGGTCGGCAGGCGTTTCGGGATCGGCGGCGGGTTTGGAGGCGGCGGCTTTTTCGCGGGCTTTGGCGGCGGCTTCGGCCTCCTGGGCGCGTAGCTTTTTGCTGCCGGCGCTTTCCTCCAGCTCTTTAAGGTGAGCGTTCAGGGAATTCTGCGCAACCTCTTGCACCGCAGGGTCAAGGGTGGTGAAGATGCGCAGGCCGCTGGTCTTGATCTCGTGCGAGGAGAAGATGGCTTCCATCTCGCGGCGGATGGTATCGAGCTCGTAGGAGCCATCGGGCATGGCCAGGCGGGGGCGCAGCGCAATCTGTTCTTTCTCAATGGCTTCGCGCTGTTTGGCGGTGATGTAGCCGGAGCGTTCCATCTGGCGTAGCGCGCGGTTGCGGGCGGCGATGGCTTTCTTGTAGTCGCTCCAGGGGGAGTAGGAGTTGGGGCTGGCGATCATGCCGGCGAGCATGGCGCACTCGCCCAGGGACAATTTGTCCACGCTTTTGCCAAAGAACGCGCGGGACGCGGTCTCCACCCCGTACATGCCATGGCTGAAAAAGATGCGGTTGAGGTAGAAGCGGAGGATCTCCTCCTTGGTGTACTGGCGCTCAATCCGCCAGGCCAGAAACATCTCTAACAGCTTGCGATCCATGTTCTTATCAAAGCGCTGGATGGAATTGCGGGCCAGCTGCTGCGTAATGGTGCTGGCGCCCTGCTGCACGCCGCCGGGCATAATGGCGGCGACGACAGCGCGGGCCACGCCGTAGAAATCGACGCCGCCATGGGAGTAGAAGCGGCGGTCCTCCTTGGCCACCACGGCGTGCACAAGATTCTGCGGCAGAGGCTTATCCGTGGGGATATTGATACGGTTTTCCAGCGAGAAGCGGCCGATGGGCTTGCCACGGGCATCATACACAATGGAGGCCTGCGCCATCTCCTCCACCACCACGAGATCGACCCGCGAGGCGCGCACAAAATAGAAGGCGAAAAGCGCGGCGCCGGCCAGGGTGCCCAGGATGAAGAGGAGGCACGCCTGCTTAAAGAAAAAGCCGATCCAGCTGCGGGAGCGAATCATACTCATGGGCCATTGCGGGGGGAGCGGCGGCGGGCGTTGCGGCTGGGGGAGCGCCGGGGGCATGGCTCGCTTTTGGGGCGCCAATGCGCGACGCCGTTGCTGTGCTGGATGGATAAAACTCATGGCCGCACGTCCTTTTTATCGTAATAGGTTTGGATGAATGGAGAGCAAAGATCGAGATTTATTTACTGATATTTAGATAAAATCATTGCTCTGAGTATTGATTGCCAGATATTTGCCTAAATCTTTAAGCTAAAGCACAGCGGGGCGGAAGGCTGGGGCGAGTTGTTTGGACGTCGCAGCGCCTGCCGACCATCATGCTTTTGGCGTTAAATGATGCAGCTAATGGATAGTATACATGCCTTTTAGGACATGGCCGAAAAGATTTACAGGATCGCCATCCAATCTGCGCCAGAACCGGGCAGAGGTTCGTTGCCGCACCGATCGTATACAAGCGTAGAAAAATAAGCTTTTGCGCTGGCCCGAAACTTGCGTCAATTGCACGCTGTGGGATCGGCATCGCCGCCCCGGTTATTGCCGGCGCCGCGATCGGATATGGCTGATCCTCTCCTTTACTTCTCCGCATGCACAGCAATGGTACGTCTCCGGGCGACAAGCACTTACATACAACTATGGGGCAGATTTACACGGGACGGCCGACCCGTCGGGAGGCGGCCGAGATCCGCCGCGGCGCAGCGACTGCGCCGAGCGGCGACACGATTGTAGCGCTGGCCACGCCGCCCGGCGTGAGCGCACTGGCGGTGATTCGCATCAGCGGGCCGGACGCGGCGCGGCTGTTGGGCGTGCTGACGTCGCAGGCGACAGCGGTTAACCCCGTGCTGAGCGTTTCGGCGGATACGGAGGAGGCGGCGGCGCCGTCGGCGGCAGAGAGCGGGGCTGCCCCCGTGCGCAAACCGTGGCCGGCGCAACGGGTGCGGCATGTGACGCTGCGTCACAAGGGCCGGCTGCTGGACGATGTGGTGGCGGTGATGTGGTTGCGGCCCCATTCGCCTACGGGCGAGGACGTGGCGGAGATCTCCTGCCATGGCAACCCTTTGATTATCAAGAACATCGTAACCGCGCTGCTGGAGCTTGGCGCGCGGGCGGCGGAGCCGGGAGAGTTTACGCAGCGCGCGTTTCTGAACGGCCGCATGGACCTGACGCAGGCCGAGGCGGTGCTGGACCTGATCCACGCCGGCACGGAGCGCGCGCTGACGGGTGCCCGCGCGATGAAAGAAGGCCGCCTGGGCCGCCGCATGCAGGAGATGCGCACCGCGCTGATCGACCTGCTGGCCCACCTGGAGGCTTACATCGATTTCCCCGAAGAGGACATTGCGCCGGACACGGGCGACCACTTTTTTAGCCGCATAGCCCTGGCCCGCAGCGAGATACGAAGCCTGCTGGCCACCGCGCCGCTGGGGCGTGTGCTGCGCGAGGGTGCGCTGATTGCCATTGTGGGCGCGCCCAACGCGGGCAAAAGCTCGCTCCTCAATGCGTTGTTGCGGGAGAATCGCGCGATCATCTCCCCTACCCCCGGCACTACGCGCGACTATCTGGAGAGCGAGTGCAATATTGGCGGCATTGCCGTGCGGCTGGTGGACACGGCGGGCGATCGCGATACGGTGGATCCCGTTGAGGCGGAAGGAGTAAGGCGCGCGCGGGAGATTGCGGCGAAGGCGGATGTGATTCTCCATGTGGTGGAGGCGCACCTGCCGGCGGACGGGCAGGGCGGGGCCGCGGACGGGGGCGCGGCGGTGCGTCTGAGCGCTGCGGATTTCCCCCATGCAAAGGCTTACATTCGCGTGGCCAACAAGGCGGACCTCGGCCGCCACCCCAGCCATGAGGCGGCAGCTGCTGGAGATACGGGCACGACGACTCTCTATATCAGCGCCACCTCCGGCGAAGGGCTGCCTGCGCTGGAAAGCGCCATCGAACAGGCGCTTGGCGCCGCAAAGCCCGACGATGACCAGGGCTGGCTCACCGTCAACGCCAGGCAGGAGGCCGCTCTGGCCCGCGCCGACGCCGCGCTACAGGAAGCCGAAGCCGCCATGCGCGAGGGTGCCCCGCCGGAGCTGGTAAGCGTCGATCTGCGCGGCGCCCTCCATGCCATCGGCGAGGTTGTAGGCCTGGCGACGACGGAGGATATTCTGGATCGGCTCTTCAAGAATTTCTGCATCGGCAAGTAGAGAGCCAGAGGCTGAGGATCCCGTTCAGAAGGGAGGTATTAACCACGGAACACACGGCGGGGAAAAGGGGAACTTTCTCCGAGGTGGTCGAAGGTCGACGGTTTCTACGCCTCCTCCTCCGGGCTTTTTACGCCGCGGGCGATGCCGACTATGGAGAAGACCAGCTGGGAGAGGAGCATGCAGATGGCGAAGGAGACCAGCCAGTTGACCGGGGTGATGGCCGCCTGCGGGCCGCCCACCTGCGCGGCAACATGGGGGGCCATCATCAGGAGCGTCCAGATCGGGAACAGGACGGGCGCGAAGGTGAGGCTGAAGATGAACGTCATGAACTCGATCGCGTCGCGCGGCACCGCCTGCCCGGCCTGGTTCCACACCCACAGGTAGTGCAGCCACGCGGCAATGGCGTAGGAGATGATGAGGCGGATGAGAGGCGTGATTCGCATGGGGGCATCCCTATGCTATCCATTTGCTACGCCTCGTCAACATCGGGTGTATCCCCTTTCCGCCGCTATTCGCCCATAAAGACTGTGGTGGACATATCCACCGTGGTTTTGGGCACCACCTGGTAGCTGCTCAGCCACAGGCGGGCGCGATCGGCGGCGGGTAGCTGGGCGGTATCCGCGTAGAAGATGGAGAACTGCTGGTTGATGCGCTGCTTGAGCGGCTTGCGCAGGCGGTCGTCGGAGTTATCCTCAAACGCCAGGCCGGGGATGGTGTCGGGATTCATGTCGGGCACCACGGGCATCGGCGGCACGGGCAGCCGCAGTTTGTAGTTGGCGCCGCGGATGGAGTTGGCGTCGCCATACCAGATGCCGCGCAGCTCGCCCTGCAGCGCGGGGAAGTCGCCCAGGATCACCTGCGTGGGATCGACCGCAAACAGCTCCGCCGTTGTAGCGCGGATGCTGCCGAAGTTGTAGAAGACCGAGGATGCACCGTAGTCGGGACGCATGGCGTTAAAGTTATCCACAATGGCCAGGAAGTGGTCGCCCGCGGAGACGGTGCTGCCAGCCGAAATGGTGGTGGATCGGCCGGCCACCATGCTGATGTCGTTGCCGAAGACGAGCCCGGCGTTGACGTTGATGTCGAACAGATCGGCCGAGGGCGCGGTAAAGCGGGCCGCATCTACCAGCGGGGCGCCGGGCGCGGCCAGGATGCCGCTTGTGCCATCGAAGCCAGATGCGAGGAAGAGCGAGCCGCCGTTGGCCAGCGGCGCGCTGATGGCCAGGTTGCCCGAGCTAAGCACGTTCAGGTCGAACAGCGAGGTGCCGCTGACGCCGCCGTTAAACTGCAGCCCGCCCCCCGTGTTGGTGGAGAGGAACGTGAAGGTGCCGCGCGCCAGGTTGGCCGCAAGCATGTCCGCAAACTGCTGGTTAATGAGGCTGTTGGCGGAGAGCGCGCCCGCGTCGTAGTCCAGCGTGTCGGTCTGGAAGAGAATCTCCGCGTTGGTAATGAGGCTGCGATCGGCGGCCAGGTGGCCTATCCACCACACGGCGTCGGTGCCTGTGCCGTTAACGAGCGACGTTTCGCCGCCCACCTGCACGACAATCTGGCCGTTGCGGCTCCCGAGGGAGAATTCATCGGCAAATGATCCGTGGCCGACGTGTACGGAGGTGAAATCCGCAGTTCCCCCGCGCATAGTCAGGTCGCCCGCGAGGCTGACGACGATGTTGCCTGTGATCGACGTGCCGGTGAAAGTGGGCGGGAGGGGAGAGAGCAGCAGGCTGAGATCGTACGCCGCGGTATGGTGGCCCACCTGGGCAAACGCACCCTCGTAGGTGCCGCCCTGGATAAACAGGCTGCCGGCACGCACGGTGATGTTGCCGGTGATGGCGCCAGAAACTTCGCCAAAGGTGGCGGGATCCGCCAGGAAGCCGTTGCCGCCGTGGCCTATCAGCGCATAGTTGGCGCCGTAGCAGCCGCAGCCGTTGCCGGCCACCACGGAGACGAAGCTGGAGGGCGAGGTACCTGTGATGGTGATATCGCCGCTGATGTTGTGGGCAATCGGGTCAAAGTCGAAGCCGGTCGCGGGGTCACCGCCGTGCCCGATTTGCGCGTAGGAGCCGCCGGAGCTGGAGCCGGCGCCGGTGCCCGCAAACAGCAGCAGGGCGGTGTCGAAGGTGACGGAGATGTTGCCACTGAGAACGGGCATGCCGGCGGAGGATGCGAAGCCGGTGGACGAGTGGCCGATCTGCGCATAGGTTACGCCGTCCTGGCCTCCCGTCAGCGTGATGGCTGTGCCAGAGACGGTGATGTTGCCGCTTAGCTCGGAGGCCGGCGTTCCGTACAGGCCGCCGCCGCCATGGCCGATCAGCGCGTTGGAGCCTTCGGCATCGCCAACGCCGGTGGGGTCGAAGCCGCCGGTCAGGTAGATATCGCCAGTGCCCGTGACGGAGATGTTGCCCCGGATGGTGCCGGTGGAGCCGCAGACGCATCCCCCCACCGTGGCGCCGCCGCCGTGGCCGATCTGCGCGAAGGAGAGATAGAACGTGCCGCCGCCGTCCAGGCGGACTGTGCCGTTGTGCGTTACCGTAATGTTACCGAGAATACTGTTGGCGCCGGCAAACATACCGCCGTGGCCAATCATCGCGTAGTCCGCGCCGGATGTGTTGCCGCCAGTAAGCGTTAAGGAACCGGCCGCAATGTTGATGTTGCCTACGATGTCAGGGACGTCCCCTTTGGAGGCAAAGTAGATGCCGCCGTGGCCGATCTGCGCGTAGTTCGATCCCAACCCAAGACCGGGCGTTGCCGACGTCGGCGCGGTTAGCACGATGCTCTGGCCGCTGACAGTGATGTTGCCGTGCGTGTACACGCTATTGAGGGCCGAATCGCCGCCATGGCCGATCTGCGCGGAAGCGTACTCGTTGGCCGTGAGTACAACCGCCGTGGTGCCGGCCGTGCCTACCTGAATGTTGCCATCGATATGGGTGCTGGAGCTACTGGTACCGCCATGGCCGATCTGCGCGTAGTTGGACTCGGAGAAAGCGCTGGTAGTGAGATGCACTCCCCCCTGCGCAGGCACGCTGATGTTGCCCGACGTTTGTGCCATTTGCGCCATGAAACCGCCATGGCCCACCTGAGCGTACCCGGCAACAGCAACGCCGGTTGTCAAGCTAAGGTTGGTAAGGTTGCTGAAGAGGATATCCCCGTAGATGAAGCCCGGATCAGCCGGGTTGAAAACGACATTGCTTGAGTAGCCGCCATGGCCAATCTGCGCATAGGAGTTCTGGCCGCCGCCCACGGTGGAGACGACGACATTGGTGGCGGAGATGAACATTGTCGCGGCGATTCCGACGCCCCCCGCTCCCGTATTAAAGCCGGAGCCCCCGTGCCCCACCTGCGCGTACGCCCCCGGGCCGCTACCGGCGGTGACGCTGAGCGTGCCATTGGCGCTGAGCATAATCGTGCCGTCGATGGTGGCTCCGGCAGTGGCCGACATGCCTCCATTGCCAATCTGCGCGTAGCCGCTTTCGCGTTCGCTGCCGGCCACAATGATGTCGTTGACGGCCACCACGTTGATCGAGCCCGTTGTATTGGGGCCGCCAAGCTGGGCAAAGCTGTCGTCAATGGCGCTGGCTTGAACGGACACATTGTAGCCGTAGACACTGAGCGCCCCGTTGGTGGCGACGTAGGCGTCGGGCCCGGCCATAGGGCCGCCACCGACGAAAACGGAGCCGCCATGGGAGGGTACAAACCAAATGCCAAAGCCGGTATCCGTTTGCAGGCTGCCATTATTGCCGTACGGGAGAGGGCCGCCGCCGATACCGGCGACCAGATCGATGTCGCCGGATCCCAGATTCTCCAGCCTGGCGACGACGACGATATCATTGTGCGCGGTGAGCGTAAGCTTAAAGTCCGACGTATACATCAGGTCGTTCACGACAAAAATATTGCCGCTGGCATTATCGCCCCGGAGTGTTCCGTAAATACCGCTATCCCCATGGAAGTCGCCACTTGTCCGCACCTCGACATCGCTGCTGGCCAAGAGGAGCTCGAGCGTTGCCACATCGATGGAAGACACAGCGGCGCTTGACTCCAGAAGGAGGGTGGAGCCAGGTGTGGGCGTCATGTTGGAGTCGACAGTACCAATGTAGATATTGCTGGGATCCAGCAGAATCTTGCCTCCGCCCGTCGTCACCGTGCCGTTAAAGTCCAGGTAGCCTTTGGAGCTGATTTCCGCAAAGCCGCCGGTGCCGGGGAGGTAGCTGCCGGGCGTGGCGCCGGCGGCGCCTTCCACATTAATATCTCCGTAAAAGCGGGTCGTCTCATCGCTCCACACAATGGCCGTGCCGCCCTGGGTGCCGCCGGTTGCCTTGATGGTGGAGCCCTTTTCCACCGCGGTAACCTGCGCGTTCAGTATCGTGGCATCCTTGCCCTGGTAACCGCCGCCTACGTTAACCGTGCCGCCTTTGGCGTATTTGCTGCTGGCGTCGATGCGTGAGGTTTTTGTCAGCCACACTTTCTGGCCCGTCACGTCAATGCGCCCGCCGTTTTTGCCGGGGGCGTCGGATTTGGCGATAAGGCTGCCGGAGTTTTGCGTAATGCCGCTGCCCGCGCGCAGCACAATGCGGCCGCCGCTGCGGTCCACGGCCGTGGCGCGGATGGTGCCGCTGTTGTTGATCGCCAGCGCGTACTCGTTGCCGCCCGCGGCGCGAAGCTCGGCGGCGGCGGCGTGGATGCTGCCGCTGTTGGCCACGGAGCCGTCCCCCGACTTGATGTACACGCGCTGCTCGCCGCTCGGCTTCACCAGCACCTCCATCGCGCCGGCCAGGTTCACGCTCCCCTTGGGCGCGCGGATCTTGCCGTGATTCTCCACTTGGCGCGCAATCAGCGTCACATCGCCTTCCGTCGCGCGGATTTTGCCGTGGTTGATGACCGACGCCCGGCTTGTACCGCGGAACCTCATGTTGCCGCCGGCCATAAACTCGCTGTCCGTCACGTCGTGCGTGGATGCCGTAAAGCCGGCGGCATTCACGCGGCCCGACGTGCCAATCACCACGC
Source organism: Verrucomicrobia bacterium LW23 (assembly GCA_003054695.1). Taxonomy (GTDB): domain Bacteria; phylum Verrucomicrobiota; class Verrucomicrobiia; order Methylacidiphilales; family UBA1321; genus LW23. Next base: position 101,407 of record QAZA01000025.1, on the reverse strand, counting down.
CGTTGGGGTTGACCAGGTAAAGCTTGCCGTTGGCATTAAGCATGCCGTTGATGTTGGACGTGGCGCCGCCCGTAACGCGGTTAAGCGTGGCGGAGTTTACACCCGGCTGCACAAAGGTGGTCGTCTCCCCCTTGTTGATGCTGAAGTCGTTCCAGTGGATAATCGCCCGCCCGCTGGACTGATGGACGGTGAGGTTGCCCGGCCCGCCGCTCACTGTCGCCGAACCCGTGCGCACGGTGCCGCCGGACGGATTGCTCCAGGCCGCAGGGGGCAACGCTATCCAGGCGACAAGCCAGATAATAACCATCAAACGCACCGTCGGATAGCAGGCGAGGCGGGATAACATAACGTGGCTCGATGTAATTAAGCGTTATCAGAGGGGAGTGAGTGAGGGAACGGGGTGGGCAAAGCGAAGCACCTGCGGCTGCACGGCGGGCTCGCGCGTGGACGCGAAACAACTCCCGCCTTTTTACACAAAAGTGTAGAACAAGCCCAAATAAGCACGACAATTCGGGTGTGGCAAACTTATTACGAACGAAATGCCCCTGATTTTCAAAAAACTTTGCACTTTTTTGGGAATTGAACAAGTGCCAAGCAAAATATTCGCTTAACGTCACATTCTTTATAAAGAGCATTCTTTTACTTTAGCAAATAAACAAGGACGGCGTTGCCCCAATGTCACACATCCATCTCTTTATCTTGCAATATTCTACGTATTTACAAGGTTTCATTTGCCACCATTCCGCGGCGTGCGGCCTTGCTCGGTAAAAGATAGAGGAGGCGATGTTTTACCTTCCTTTAACAACGGTAAAATCTGCCCTTGTAAGGCACGATCAGACGCCCATTCATGGCATACGCCCGCGTTATACTTGCGACGCGGCCAGCTTTCGGAGTCGACGCCCGCGCCGGCGCGTGTTAGTCGTTACGCGGCGATTTCGTCTTCCCCCCCAATCCCCCTTGCGCCGGAGCACCCTATGGATACAGAAGTTCTTGCACGCCTGCAGTTTGCGTTCACGATCATGTTCCACTACATCTACCCGCCCCTCAGCATCGGCCTGGGTGTGGCGCTGGTGATAATGGAGGGCATCTGGCTGCGCACCGGCAACGTGCTCTATCACAACATGGCGCGGTTCTGGACGCGCATCTTTGCTCTCACCTTCTCCATCGGCGTGGCCACGGGCATTGTCATGGAGTTCGAGTTTGGCACCAACTGGGCCACCTACTCGCGGTTTGTCGGCGATATCTTTGGCAGCGCCCTGGCGGCGGAGGGCATCTTCGCGTTCTTTCTGGAGAGCGGCTTCCTCGCGGTCCTTCTCTTTGGCTGGAATAAAGTGGGCCCCAAGATGCACTTTTTTGCCACGTGCATGGTGTGCCTGGGCTCGCACTTTAGCGCGGTGTGGATTGTGGTGGCCAACAGCTGGATGCAGACGCCCGCCGGCTACCACCTCGTCCGGCTGAACAAGGAGGGCGTGTGGGAGCGGCTGCCGGCGGACTACATTCTGCAGCAGGCCGACGTGCATAACGTGCGCGCCATTGTGGATGACTTCTGGGCCATGGTGTTTAACCCCTCGTCGATCGATCGCCTCACCCACACCATCCTGGGCGCGTGGATGGCCGGCGCGTTTCTCGTGCTCAGCATCAGCGCGTTTTACCTGCTGCGCAACCGGCACATCCCCTTTGCGATCGCCTCGCTGAAGGTGGGCCTGGCGTTTGCGACGGTGGCCACCTTTGCCCAAATGCTCAGTGGCGATGCGACGGCCAAAGGCGTCGTCAAGAACCAGCCCATCAAGCTCGCCGCGATCGAGGGCGTGTACAAAACGGAGCCCTACACTCCCCTCACCCTCTTCGGCTGGGTCGACCCGGTAACGGAAAAAGTGCACGGCCCGCAGATCCCCGGCATGCTCAGCTTCCTCTGCTACATGGACTTTCAGAAGCCCGTGAAGGGGCTGCACGAGATGCCCAGCGACGAGTTTCTGCTGGCCCGCCACCCCGGCGCCACGCCGGAGGAGCTGGTGCAGATCCGCAAACAGTACTGGCCCCGCGTGCCGCTCGTTTTCCAGACGTACCACCTCATGATCGGCCTGGGGATGATCCTCCTGGGCCTGGTGGTGGTGGGTATCGGCCTGTGGTGGATGGGCTGGCTCTTTGACACCAGCCGCGCCGTTACCCGCTGGTACCTGTTCGCGCTCGTGTGGTCGGTTATCCTGCCCCAGGTAGCCAACCAGGCCGGCTGGCTGACGGCCGAGCTGGGGCGCCAGCCGTGGGTTGTGTACGAGATCCTCAAAACCTCGCAGGGCCTTAGCCGCGTGGTGAGCGCGGAGCAAATCCTCTTCTCACTCATCACCTTTGCCTTTGTGTATGTGCTTCTCTTTGCCGTGTTTATCTACCTGCTGACTCGCAAGATCCAGCACGGGCCCGATGACGGCGAGGAGAGCGAAGAGATGCCGGAAAGCTGGAAAGCCATCATCGTAAGCAGCGAACAACAGCCTCGCGCCTAAAGCGTTTTCAATATGGGGGTGGACAATTTTTTCTAACAACCTCAAAGAGGTTGTATAACCTAGCCCAGGGTTCCCCGAGTAAAGCGAGGGAACCCTGGGAATATCGCGAGAGAAGAACGACCCCAACGTGGGTCGTATCCCGCTCTTGCGCCAAGGGATACAACCCGCGTTGGGGTTGTCCGGATAACGCCGTTTTCCCAGGGTTCCCTCGCTTTACTCGGGGAACCCTGGGCTAAGATATAGAACCTCTTCGAGGTTCTCAGAATTGAAACCGCTCCAAACTCTCAACCCCGCACAACCTCCCCTCCCCCAACGCCATGGACTACCCGACCATCTGGTTCCTCATCGTGGGCATATTGCTGACCGGCTACGCCATCCTGGACGGCTTTGACCTGGGCGTCGGCGCGTTGCACCTGCTTGTCAAGAAGGATGACGAGCGCCGCCTGTTCCTCAACGCCATCGGCCCGGTGTGGGATGGCAACGAGGTGTGGCTGGTTGTGGGCGGCGGCGCGCTGTTTGCGGCATTTCCCGAGGCGTACGCCACGGTGTTTTCCGGCTTCTACATCCCCTTCAAGCTGCTGCTCTGCTGCCTTATCTTCCGCGCGGTAGCCATCGAGTTCCGCAGCAAGGAGCCGTGGCGGTGGTGGCGGCAGATGTGGGACGTGGCGTTTTGCCTCAGCAGCATCCTCGCGGCGTTTCTCATTGGCGTCTCCATGGGCAACATTGTGCGGGGCATTCCGCTGGATGCGGACAACGAGTACGCGGGCGGGCTGGGCACGCTTTTCAACAGCTACTCGGTGTTGCTGGGCATCACCACCGTCACCATGTTCTCCCTGCACGGCGCCATTTACCTGGCGCTGAAGACGGAGGGCGACTTGCAGGCGCAGGTGCGCAGCTGGATCCCCACGCTCATCGGCATCCAGCTGGCGGCCTACATCTTCTTCAATTTCTACACCATTATAGAGTGCCCGTACGTGCTGGAGATGGTGAAGCAGCGCCCGTTCATCATGTTTATTATGGCCGTGGACGTTCTGGTCATGCTGAACATCCCGCGCGAGATCTCCCTGGGCCGCGAGTTTAACGCCTTCCTCTGCAGCTGCCTGGGCATGATATTACTGATGGCCACCTTTGGCCTGACGTACTACCCCTACATGGTGCGCTCGCATCCCAATCTGGAAAACAGCCTGACGATCTACAACGCCGCCTCCAGCCCGGGCACCATGCACATCATGTTGATTATTACGATTATCGGTATACCGTTGGTTCTGTCCTACACGGCGTGTATCTACTACATTTTCCGCGGCAAATCCAAGCTGACCGCGCACAATTATTGAAAGCCCGTTCGTTCGTTCCGCGTCTTTAACCCTACGCTATGAAGCTTCTCCGCCCCCTGGCCGCCACCGCCGCGGCGTTTCTGATCGCCCTTGCCCCCGCCGCCGCCGCGCCCGATACCTCCAAAGCCGGCACCATCCCGCCGATCGACGCCGTTAAGGCACACATGTGGAAGTGCCTGCAAATGGGCAGCTTCGAGATGACCGGCGAGTTTCGCGCCAGCAAGGCTACCCACCCCATCACGCTGCACACCAACGGCAACGAGATGATCTACACCTTCCTGAAACAGCCGCTGCAGATCCGCGTCGTCGCCAGCCCCACCCAGTCCATCGTGCAAACGCGCGCCTCCTCCACCGACAAATGGGCCGACGTAACCGGCGCGGCGCGGCTGAAAAGCGTGCTGGGCACCGACGTGACCTACGAGGACCTGAGCCTCGACTTTTTGCGCTGGCCCAAGGTAACGCCCTACGGCACCGACAACGTCAAAACCGTGGATTGCTTTGTCTTCGACGCCGTGCCCGCCGGGCCCAGCCAGTTTAGCAAGGTGCGCTACTGGCTCACCGCGCGCGAGTGCGCCTTTCTCAAGCTGGAGGGCATGAATGCGAAGGGCGAAGTGATCAAGCGGGAGGAAGTGATGGCCGTGACGCAGATCAAGAACATGGTGATGTTTAAGGAGTTAGTGATTGCGACCACCGTACCCGGCAAGGGCAACGTCTCGCTGTCGCGCACGTTTATCACCATCCGCAACATCAAGGTGATTCGCGCGGCCACATAGGGGTTGGAGTTTCCCGTCCAACAATTCTTTATCCCGCGTTATATTCGCATCGACTAAAGGCCGATACAGAGTAACAATGCGACTCTACCTATTCAGATGAATCCCGACTCCGCAGCAGCAGGAAAGCGCCAGGCGTGTCAGATCCGATCGACGTGATCCCCTACGCCTGAGCTCATCCCCTTGACGCTGATGAACCAGGCGAATCCGACGACCCCACACCTCCCGCCGCGCAATGGGGAGCCCCAGGCCAACGCCTTACCGGGTACGGCGGGCCTGCGCCCGGTGCGCGTCGCCGTCATCGATTCGGGTATCGACACCACCCACCCACTGCTGGCCGGCACCCAGCTGCTGCACGATCTGGCGTGGGACACCGCGCCGGCTCCCTTTGGGGATGTATGCGGCCATGGCACCGAGGTCGCCGCGATTATCCGCACGCTGGCCCCGCATTGCCAGCTCGGGAGCTTCCGCGTGCTGGCGCCGGACCTGAGCGCGCAGCCCGAGGCGATCCGCGCCGCCGCGCTGCATGCCGTGGCGCTGGGCTATGAGATCCTCAACCTTAGCCTGGCCGACGGATCTGAAGGCGCCGAACTCCTTCACACGCAGTGGGTTGCGCAGGCCGTAACGCTGGGCGTCCACGTCGTCGCGGCCGGCAGCAACGTGGATGCACGGCGCCCGCAGTTCCCCGCCATGGCGCCGGGCGCTATTGCTGTCGTGGCGGCCGAGCACGTGGTGCCGGAAAGCACCCCAACGGCGTTGCTGCGCCTGGCCGATCCCCCCCGCCTGGCGGCATCCGGCATGCTCGCGCCGATCCCGGACGCCTCCGCGCTCAAACCCGGTGCGGGGAGCGACGTTGTGCAGGGCGAGGCCGAAGCGGAGCCCGGGGACTCCGAAGCCTGCGCCAGCCTGGCCACCGCGCGCGTTACCGCCGCTCTGGCGCTTTTGCTGGGCACACGCGGGCCAATGCCGCCAGCCGACGCGACCGCGCTGATCTTCTCCGCCGCAACCCCCGCCGAGGACGAGAGCGGGGCGGAAGCGCAAAAATGTGCGGTTGCGTGAGGTAATTGCTTCAACTTTTTCAGTCGAATCGTCTCAACCATAGCAAAAGAAACTCAGACCACCAAAAAACCAGCTCACCCCATGAAAGTGCGTTCATTTAAAGCAAGCTGCACCGCCACTCGCGTCACCCGCGAGGAGGCCGAAAAATCCGGACCGGTTCAGGCCGCCGGCGCGCCCGCGTTCTTCTCCGCTATCGCCGCCGAGGGCGCCGAAGAGACTGCGGACGAAGAGCCTCAAACCGGTGCCCGCGGCCGCCGCCGTGTGCGCTGCCCGTACTGCGGTCGCGTCAACATCTGTTGGGTTAGCCGTTACCGCTATTACTATTACTCCTGCTGGTATTGCGGCAGCGTCTTCTGCATCTAGTAAGCGCCGCTTCATTCGCGGCCTTGTGCGTTCGTTTTTATAAACGATATCGACTGGCTTTGCATTTAGAGGGTCAATATCTGTGTCTCGCTCTCTATGCATAGCCATCACCCTGCTCAAGCTGTAAGATCCCCTGTTTAACCCACTTTATCATGTCCAAATCACGCTCACTTGCATGTCTGCTTGCCGCCGCGTGCGGCACCACGCTGGCCCTTGCGCCCGTCACCACCTTTGCGCAGGCCACCCCCAGCACCGGCACCGATGTGGCGCCAAACAAGAAGGAAAACGCCGAGCCCACCAAGGTGGAGGATAAGGATGTCGACATGGGCATCGCCTCGGCCATCGAGATGGTGACCGCGGTCAACGCCACCAAACTTCCCCTTACCGAGTGGCAGACGGCCGGCCAGGCCTGCGCCCCCGATGTGCCCGCCACCCGCACGTTTACCAAAAGCGGCGATACCGCACTGCTGCTCGGCGTCAAGGTAAGCGATGCCATCATCGCCAGCTACGCCAAGGATAACCAGACCGTCGCCCGCACCGCCCCCGTCGTCATGAAGATGGCGCAGACCATCGGCGCCAAGCAGGAGGACCTGGACGAAGCGACAAAACTCTCCGAGGAACTGCTGAAAGGCAACGTGCTCGGCGTGGTTTTCAAGCTCAACGAGCTTGCCATTATGGTGCAGATTCGCCTGGAAGAGGGCACCGAAGAAGAGAAGGGCCTGGGCAACCTGATGGCCATCGCCGCCTATTTTCAGGGCCTGCGCACCACCGCCACCGCGCTGAGCACTGAGGCCAACTATACCGCCGAGCGCAGCAAAGTCTTCCGCCAGGCCAACACCCTCAAGGGCATCTCCAAGCGCATTGAATCTCTGCCGGCCGACCTGAAAAAGCTGCCCACTGTCGTGCTGATTACTGAGCAGATCACCGCCCTGAATGACATTATGACAGGCAAGAAAGACAAGGACGCCACCTTTACGCGCGACGAAGTGCTGAAGATCAAGGCCGCGACCGACAAGATCGTCACGGCGATCAAGTAAGGCGCCTCTATGTCTGTCCCGTCCGCACTCTCGAAGCAGCGAATCGCGGGGAGTGCGGAAGCGAAGAGATACTTACCTTTCTGTTACTCCCTCCTTAGCGGCTTTATCCCCCTTAGCGTGATCAAATTCTGTTCTTCCCGATATCAGAAACAGAGATTATCACGCTAAGGGGGACGAAGCCGCTAAGGAGGGAGTAACAGAAAGGCAGGAATCAAGGATTTGGCCGTATTGAATCTATTCGTATTAACTCTTATCTATTCGTCCTGACCGTTAAGCTGCAAGAAGAAGGGTGTCCGGACGAACCGCTTTTATCTTGTTATGTATAAATACATTGCTTACCTCCTTATCGCAGCAATGCTTTCCATATCTGTTCCGCAGCAATCCCGTGCGGATGTGCCGGAAGCACGTTCGGCGGCGCTTAAATTCTTTAAACAAAACTTCAGCAATCGTTACTTCCTGCATCCGCGCTACTACACATCTACGCTTGCCGAAGGTGAAGAAGCGATAATCCGGATACCTGTATTTAAAGGCAATACGTATATCTTTGCCGCCGTGGGGGATTCCAAAGTCATCGACGTGGATATGTACAGCTACGACGAAGACGGCGACCGCTGGGCGTTTGACACCACCGATCGCTCCTTTGGCGCGGTAAGCAAGCGGGCGCGGTGGACGGGGTACATCCTCGTACGTGTACACGCCGCACGCGGCGCCGGCTCCGTATGTGTGGTTACGGGACATCGCTAATACTGAAACCTGATGAAGCCGACTGAAGCCGCAACGCGTATGAAGACAATCACCACATGGAGTTCCGCCCTTCTCCTGGCCACCTTCGCCCTCACCGGCTGCACGGGCGACGCCGTGAAGCGGCTGGAGGACAAAGTCCAGGCCCTCACCACCCAGGCCGAGAAGGCCGAGGCGGACAAAAAGAAGGCGGAAGCCGACCTGGAAGCGCTGAAAGCCTCCACCAAAGCCGAGATTACCGAGCTGAAGGACAAGCTGGAGAGCAAGCCCGTTGTCCGCGAAGCCCCACCTATCAGCGAGGCCGACCTCAAGGCCAACTTTGCGGCGGCCGCCAAAAAGCTGGACGAAGAGGTGAAAGCCTACTTTACCAAGGAGAAAGTCGCCGCCCTGCTTGCCCCCGTTCCCCCCTCCACCGCTCTGGGCTTTAACGGCGCCGAAGTGGCCACCGCGCCGGAGGGGGAGATCGTGAGGCTGATGTCGGACAAGGTTCGCTCGTTCCCTTTCGAGTCCATCGTACGCGTCTCCGTACAACTTACCAACGTCAACCTGGTGCTGGATATGAAGGTGCGCGCCGACTCGACCGGAACATGGGTGTTCCCGACGATGGCCGAGGTGGAGGCCGCGTTCTTCCCTAAAATTCCGCGTGCGGAGGCGGTGGCGCCGGGCAGCCTTCCCGTTGCGCCAGGGACCGGCTCAACTTCCTCCCCCACAACTACTTCCGATAGCTCGCCGCCTGCGTCCGCGCCATCCGTCGCGCAGCCTCCCTCCTCCGGCGCCGCCAACACCAACGCCCCGGCAACGACACCGCCGACGCCCGCGCCTCAATCCAAACCCGTGGAGAGCACCACTTCGCCCAAGACGCCGCAGCCACAGACCCCCAAGGCGCCGCGCCGTGGATCCAAAGAGATGGACGTGCACTGATAGACGCACTGATACATGCGGCACCACGCCGCAATCCGTCCGCGCCTGGCCGGGCGTGGTGCGTCTGGCTCTGCCTGTGCCTCTGCTCTTCCCATTTCCTTCCGCCCTGTTTATGATTTGAAAGCGCCGCGCGATTCCGCACACGACAGCCGGCGCCGTCGCCATGACCAACGCGCCCGCAGCCCCCATGCCTTCGCCCGCGCCCGAGCCCGCGCCGGACTCCCCCCAGTCCGACGCCGCGAAGGCGTTCGCTTCGGCGTCCGCAGCGGCGGCCGGCATCCGCAAGTACCCGGATATCGCGCAGTACCGCGCCGCGGTTCAGGGCGGGCACCTGCTGGATCCGCTGGCGCGCGCGTGCACGCCCAGGCTCAGCAAAATGCGCCGGCCGCTGCACTACTCCGGCGCGTTTGCGGTGGCGTTTCCCCTGGAGGACGCGGGAGGCATCACCCGCTATGCGGTGCGTTTCTGGATTCAGCGCGTGCCGGGCGACACGGTGCGCCGTTACAACCGCTTTGCGCAACACATGCGCGAGTGCGTAGACCTGCGCCCCCACTTCTCGGAGTTTGAGTACGTGGAAGCCGGCGCTAACGTGTTGATGGCCGGGCAGATGCAAACCTACCCAATGCTGCGCATGGAGTGGATTGCCGGCGAATCCCCCAAGGAGTACGTGCGACGCTGTCTCACCCTCCCCCCCGCCGAGCGCGGCCCCTCCCTGGACAAAGCGCGGCAAGCCTGGCGCAAGATGCTGATTACCATGCAGCACCACGGCGTGGCCCACGGCGATTTGTGGAACGACAACATCCGCTTTGTCCCCAGCCTGGTAGGGGGCGATATGCGATGCGTGCTGCTGGATTACGACAGCATTTTCGTGCCGGATCTCATTCATCCACCGCGAGTTACGGCAAGCGTGGCCGGCTATCGCAACCCGTTCGACGCCGCCGCCGCCGTGGCCGCCGCCACCTCCAGGGAGGCGCTGGCGGAGAATGCCGAAAGCCTGGAGTCAGCCGCCACGGACGACTACTTCAGCGGCCTGGCCATGCTCGTCTCCCTGGAGGCGCTGGCGGAGGATCCCGAGCTGTGGGGCGAGTTTGGCGCCAACGATGAAGGCGATAACGCCTTCCTGTTCCGCGAAGCCGATTTTCTCGCGCCGGACTCCAGCAAGATCTTCATCCGCCTGGCCTCCAGCGAGGGCACCAACCTGCGGCGCAACGCGCAGTTGCTGACGGATATCTGCCGTCGCAAAATGCTCAGCACCAGCCTTTTGCCGCTAAGCGACATCGTCCGCTGGGATGCTCGCACGCGCCTGGGCCTGCCCTCTACCGGGTCCGACCAGGCGCCCGGCCGCAGCCTGGGCTCCCCACTGGCCGCGCGGGCCGCCCCACCGGTGGATTGGCGGCTGAAGCTGCAATCGCACCTGCACAAGCAGGGGATGACGGAAGTGCTCATTACGCCGCGCCCCGGCAACTCCTTCGCCATCGGCGGCCTGGTGCGCGATGGCGACCAGCGGGCGCTGGCCCTGGAGAAGTGCCTCGAGACGGAGTCACCCTTTACCGACGAGCTCTCCGTGCAGCCGGCCGCCTACGCCGCGCTGGCCGAATCACTGCACGCCGCGGGCCTGCGCGAGCTTGCGGTTGTGCGCCAGGAGTCCGGCTGGGCGGTCGTCGGCCCCGTGTACTCGCAGGAGCAGGTGCGCATGGCCCAGCAAAAGTGCGCGCAGAGCCACCTGCCCGTGGCGCAGCGGTACGAGCTGATATGCCCCGGCGTAGCCCCGGTTGCCCCCGCGCCGCACGCTGCTGTGGCGCCGCTACGGCCGGGCACCGCCACGTTTGCCTCGCCCCCCGGCACCGCGGCCGTTGCGCCGGTTACGCCCTATCAGCCGGCAACTACGCCCATGCCACCGGTCCCGCGTGGCCGGGGCATGACGGTAACGCTGATTGCCGGGGCGCTGGCTCTCACGACGGTGGTGGTAGTGGCTATTGGCGCGGCGGTGCTGTTTGTGCCGCAGTTTACGGCGGCCAACAAGCTGCTTGCACCGGGCTCAGCTCGGCCGGCCACCTATTCCAACGCCAACATCCAGGTTACCGCCGGCGAGTACTTTGAGACGCGGCCGGAAGGCGCCACCGCGGGGGACCGCTTTACCGCCAAAGCGCTGCCGCCGGGCACGCGTATCCATGAGTCGACCGGGGTAATCAGCGGCCGGACGCATGCCGGCGAGTACAAGGTGCTGGTGAGTGTGGCGCGCGGGATTGCGCCGCCGGTAACGCACACGCTTTACTTTCACGTGGAGCCCGCGCCCGCGCTGTCGCGCGTCACCTACCCCGAGGCCGCAACGGCGCTCGGCAACCTGCTGATAGGCAGCAGCATACGACTGACGCCGCGGGGCGTGAAGGAGGGCGATATCTTCCGGCAACAGGATTTTCCGCCCGGGATACGGCTGGACCCGTTGTCCGGTACGATTACTGGAACAATCCTACGCTCCGGCAACGATAATGCAGTGATTGTTGTCAATCGCGCGGGGGATATGCATCAAGTGGAAATCCCCTTTAAGGTACCACAACCCAGGTTCCCTGCTTATGTTACGCGGATCAACATCAGGCAGAACAAATCCGCGATCCTGCTCTCCCCTCAACTGGAAGCCTCCAGCCCCTACCCCATCACAGCCTTCAGCTACGCCATCGCCGCCGACAACCCGCTGCCACCGGGGCTATCCATGGATGCGCGGGGCACAATTACCGGCACGCCAACAGCCGCCGGCACCACGCAAAGCGTTGTGGAGATGCAACTTGGCGAAGAGCGCCGCCGCGTTGTGCTGCACTTTAACGTGGAGGCGACCGCCCCGCCCGGCGGTGCCGGCAGCAGCAGCGGGCCGATAACCCCGGAGAACGCAAAGAATCTTCCTCTGACAGCCGAGCAACGCGCGGGGCGGGACTCCACGTTCAACACGTTTTTGCGGGAGTGGGCGCTGGTTCAAGGCTCCAATCGGGCCGCGGACTGGGCGGCCATGTTTGCGCCGGAGGCCTATTATGGATCGGAAAACGTGATGGCGACGGTGAAGCGGGAACAAATACAGGCCGACAGGCAAAAGCTGATCAACACATACAAATCCCGCAACTATACCATAACAAAGCTGGAAGTGGAAAGTTATCAACAGAATGATGCCACGGTAAAGATAACCATGTCGTACGACTATAACAACAAAACAACGCAAGGCACCTCCGTTATGCTGCTTAAGCTGGTGAAGTCCGACGACGTCTGGTATATTGCCTCCTTTGAGGAAACCGTGATGTCGCTCCGATAGCTCTCTCTGCACCACCCATGTCAATAATCCTCTGCCGACTCCTCCGACTCGTCGTCACTGCCGCCGCCTTGGGCGGAGCGCTTTTTGCCGTTGCCGCGCCGCTGCAGCTGCATGCGCAGACGCAGGCCCCGATGGGGGAAACCGCAACGGATTACAACGCGATGATTCTGGCCGCTGTGCGGCGCATGCCGTCCGGCGGCGGGTACGATGCGCGCAAGCCGGGCGCGATGGCGTTGCGCGGCTCCATAACCCTGACGGACGGCACCGCGCTGCCCCAGCTGGAGCTGCGGCCCGAGACGGCGCAGCCCAGCTTCTGCTCCGGCGCCACGTACCACGTGTTTCTGGACGTCGTGCAGCAATGCATCGCCGCGGGGCGCCTGACGCTGACGCGCGAGCAGCTGAACGCCCTGCCCGTGCGCGCGCAGCCCGACGGTACGGGCGTGTGGGGCCGCTGGAACGCCAACGGCCCGGGCACCGCGCGCCTGTTCCACGAGCTTCGCCTGGGCCGCAACTTCAGCGCCTGGAAAGAGGCGCGCCCCGGCGACTTCATGAAGATCTGGTGGACGCGGGAGATCGGCGGCAAGGAATCCGGCCACAGCGTGGTGTACCTGGGCACCCGCGTGGTGCGGCCCGAGGGCGGCGGCGAGCCGGTGAGGATGGTGCGGTTCTGGTCCTCGAACCTGAAGATGGGGTATGGGGAAAAAGAGGTGGAATTCTATAAGGTGCAACGCGTTCTGTTCAGCCGCCTGGAGAATGTCGAGGCCCTGCAATCCGTGCTGGACCTTCCCAAAACCGACAAATACCTGGCCGGGCTGCTGACGACACGCACGACGGAAGCCGAAGTCTACCGCCTCACCGGCGTCAAGGATCCCCCCAGCGTAGCGCCAAAGATGCCGGCCCATCTCGACGCGGCGCCCGATGTGCGCAACGCGCAGAAAGTGGAAAAGCCGGCCGCACCGGGCGGAAAAGAGAAAAGCAGAAAGCCCAGCTTGCCCGAACAAGCGCGCTGACCGCTGACAAGCCTCCACTTTCGCCATATCCCTCCGCATGCTATGCGTCTTCACGGAATGTCTCGCTCTAAGGGGGATATAAGCCTCTGAGGGGGGACAAAGGGGGAGAAAGCGGCGAGAAATACGTTGGCCAGCGCCGGGCCTCGCCCAGCCCCGCATTTCTTTGCCAGATTGCGCGTTGCGATCGTGTTCTTCGTGGTTGTTTCTCCTTTCCACACCTTCCCTTTCGCTCCATCATTCTACCCGTCGCCATGAACAACGTATTTCCTCCCGCACTTAAGGAGGCGTTTCGCTACCGGCCTCGGGACCATCACTTTGAGCGCGTGCACCCCACGTGCCTTACCGGGTGGGAGACATTCCGCGTCGTCTCCGGCGCTGCCTCGGAGCCCCCCGAGCAGGTGTGGCTGATGCGCTTTGCGAGGGGCGAGCCCCGCATTGCCCTGTGGGAGCGCGTGCTGAGCGACATGGTGCGCCACATGGCCCCCATGGCCGGCGATCCCCATTTCCTCTGCCCCATCGCCGTGCAAAGCACCGAGGACTGCGTGGCCCTGCGCGTGCAACGCCCCGTGGGCCGCAGCCTGTGGGACGTTCGCGGCGAGCAACCCAACGGCCGTTTCGACATCCCCACCGGCCGCCGGCTGATGCAACAGGTGGCGCAGCTGGCCATACGCTATTGCGCCACCATGGAGGCCGCCGGGCAAAAGCAATGCCCCGCCCTGCAACTGTGCGCGTCGGACATTCAGGTGGACGCAGCGCCGGACGGCACCCTGCTGCTGCGGCTGAGCCCGGACCTCTGCCCCAGCTCGCACAACGCCGGCTTTCGCCCCATGTTTACCGCGCCCATGGGCGCCGCGCTCAACGACTATTCCGCGCCTATCGCCGAGCTTTTCTGCAAAGTCACCGGCGGCGAAACGGAGCACGTCTCCATCCCGCCCGAGTTTGGCGAGAAAGAGAAGGAGCTGCTCGACACCACCTTTGCCCGCGCCTCTCACGCGGAGGCGATGCCGTGGACGGACTTTCTGGCCGGCGTACTGGAGATGTCCGTTGAGCGAATGGCCCACCCCACCGTCTACGCCTCGGCAGGTGCCGGCGCGGCGGCAAGCGAGCTGGCACCTGCGGCGCCGCCCGCGCAGCTCACCCCCCGCACGCGGGGCGCCACGCCGCCTCCGGTGCCTGTGGCTGCGCCCGCCGCTGTGCCCGCCGCAAGCGCCCCCGCCGAGGCAGATTCGTTCTTCCCCCCGCCGCCCCCACCGCCCATGGAGGCCGAACCTATTGTTGCGCAGCAGGTTGCGCCGACACATCCGACGCCCATCCACACGCCCACGGCACCGGCTGCTGCGCCTGCCGCGGAGCTTCCGACACAGGAGCCGCCCGTCGCGCCCACGCCGGCACAGCCCGTCGTGCGCGACAAGCCAATCGACGCCTGGCCGCTAAAGGGCAAGATCAAGCCCAAGACAGGCAACTTCAAGCAGAAGGCCGACGAATGGGCCGCGAAGTTCGGCGCTGCTGCGCCTGTGGCGCCGGCGACGTCTGCCGCCGCTCCCACACCCACGCCCGCGCCTGCCGGTCCCGCAAAGCCGGCAGCCGCTCCACCCCCCGCGCCGGCGCCGGTGCAAACGCAACCCGTTCCCGCCCAGCCTCCTGCAAAACCGGCGCCGGTAGCAGCAAGCCCCGCCGCGCCACGCAAAGTACCGCCGCCACCACCGCCCTACAAGGCCCCGGGCGGCGCCGGCGCACAAAAAGCCTCGTCGTTCGATCAGGTGATGGAGGAATTCGCACGGATGTATAAATAGCGCCCCGCATCGCCTGCGACGCGGCGCTTTTTCCAGCAACTTTTCTTTGCCAACCGTCTACAAACTACGTCACTTAAGCTTAAAGCCCTATCACATCGCACCTTATGCACAATTACTCCGCAACTATGAGCGCCCGGTGCCCCGGGCTTATCTGCTTTCTTCTCGACACATCCCTCTCGATGGCCGAGCCCTATTTTGAAGGCACATCCAAGGCAGAATTTGCGGCGCAGGGCATCAACAAAGCTATTGCGGAGCTCATCAACCGCTGCATCAACGGAGACGAGATCCGCGACCGCTGCTTTCTCAGCGTCATCTCCTACGGCGAGAGCGACCGCGGGCAGGAAGCCTTCCTGAACGAGCACGTGCACGGCCTGGTGAGCGATGTGGCTGCCAAAGTGGGCGATACCGTTGAGATTCAAGTATTTAGCATGGGCTCCTGGCAGGAGGAACAGCCCGTGTGGGTCAAGCCCCGCGCCCGCGGGCGCACGCCTATGGATAAAGCGTTCGACGCCATCTACGACCTATGCAAACTCAAGCTGAGCGAGGAAGGCATGGAGAACGCTTTTCCGCCCATCGTCGTTAACATAACCGACGGCGCGCCAAACAGTTACGCCGCCGCATCCAAAGCGGCCGAGCGCCTTCGCAACCTGGGCACCAACGACGGCAACGTGCTGCTCTTTAACGTGCACATCGCCGCCGCCACGGAGGGCAAGGAGATCCTCTACCCGGCCTCCGACGACCTGTTTCGCCACAACCAGTTTGCCAGCTTTCTCTTCAGCATCAGCAGCCCCCTGCCCCCGCCGCTGATGCGCAGCGCCCGGCAGGCGGACTGCGATCCGCAGCCGGGCGCGCGCGGCTTTCTGTTCAACGCGTCGCCTTCGGAGTTCCTTAAGCTCCTCATCTTCGCCTCAACGCCTCAGTAAGTACGTCCACCCGCCACCGCACTGCCTCATGACATCCCCCACCCCCACGCAGGCGCCTGCCACGCCCGGGCAGCGGCTCGTCTACCGGTTCCGCGCCTTCCGCGTGCCCAGCCCGGACACCGCCGAGGACAAAACGCAGGACGCCTACGTGGTGGCGCAGCGCGGCGCCGGCCCCTCCGCCGCCACGCCCGGCGAGGCGACCGTGCGGGCCTGCGTGGCTGATGGCTCCGGCAGCAGCTTTGTGCCGTGGATATGGGCCCAGGCGCTGGCCGATAAATTTCTGGAAGCCGGCCCGCCGCCCCCCACCGGCACGCAGCCCGGCGGCACTACCCGGGTCGTCACCGCGCGAGACTGGGCCGAGTGGCTGGAGGTGCCGCAACAACGCTGGAAGGCCGGCATCGACGCCCTGCAGCAAAGCCTGCGCGCCGCCGGCAGCAACCTCTCCTGGGTGTACAACAACAACATTATGGAGCGCCGCCCCGCGGCATCCACCCTGGTTGCCGTGGAGTTTTTTGAGGCGCCCCAACCCCGCTGGGAAGCCACCATTGTAGGGGACTCCTGTATGTTTGTCCTTCGGCAGCAAAAGCTTACGTCGCACCCCGCGATGTCCGCCGCCGAGTTTGGCAAGTTTACCCAGGCCCTGCGCAGCTACCCGGTCGAGAACCTCAGCAAACTGCCCGAAGCCGTGCCCGTGCACGGCGACGTGCAGCCGGGCGACCTCTTTTTGCTGGCCACCGACGCCCTGGCCAAGTGGATAGCCACCTGCTGGGAGGAGCGCACCGAGATGCACGGCAAAGCCTGGAACAGCCTGCTCGCCATCACGCAACAGGCTGACTTTGTGGACTTTGTGCAGCGCTATCGCGGCCCCAAATCCCCCATCGTGCTGGACGACGACGACACCACCATGGTGATAGTGCAGGTGGATGCCGCGCCGCCCGACGCCCCCTCCCCGGCCGCCGCCGGGGCGCTTGTGCTTACGTCCAGCCCCGCACCCGCCAGCCTGCGCTGGGGCACGGCGCCCCGCACCGCGCACGCCTCCGGAGCAGCGGCCATCCCGCCCCGCCCGGCCGCCGCCCACGCGCCTGTGCCCCAGCCAAGGCCAGGCGCGCCAGGACATGCATCCGGTCCAATTTCTCTCGCCAACGCGGCCTCGGCGCCCCTCCCTACCGCTACCGCCCTCGCGGCATCGCTACGCACAACCCAGGGCAAGGCAGCCGCGGCGCCTCCGGCCAATGCGCGGAACGCAGCGCCCGAGGCCGACTCCGACGACGATGCGATCGACGCCGCCCCTCCTCAGGCTGCATCCCCCTCCACCGCAACAGGTTGGCGCTACTGGTTAGCGGGAGGAATCGTGGCCGCATGCCTGGCCATGCTGGCCATGGCCGCGCTGCTGGGCTGGAGCCTGATGGGTAAAATGGCCGTTGGCAACGAGTTAGAGAAGCTTCGCAAAGAAAAATCCGAAGCCGACGAGCGTCTTGCCGAGCAAACTCTGAAGCATCGCCAGGAGGCGGAAGACCGCCTCAGAGAACGCGAGCGGGAAGCGGCCGCCGCCGAGGAACGCCGCCAGGCCCAGCAGCAAACCCGGTCCAGCGCCCCCCAGCCGCAGCCAGCGCCCCCCGTCACACAGAGCAAAACCCTGAAGCTGCCCGACCTGATGCGCATGGGCGCCCAGGAGAGAATCCGCCAAACCGCCGGCAAGGACGCCGGCGCCGTAACAATGGAGCTGGAAGTGAAAGGCGAGCAACAGCGACGCCAGATTGTCATAACCGCCACGGGCAACGATGGAAACAGCAAGATTGTCTGGGAGATCAACGACGTAAATCCCCCCGCACCGACTTCCGCGCAACCCGCACATGCGCAGGCAGATAGCCCGGCCCCGGCATCCGCAACGCCCGCATCCCCCTCCAACAGCGGCGCGCCCGTTACGACTCCGGCTTCCGCCCCCTCCACTTCCTCCACCTCCCCGGCCGATTCAGAGTCGCCACGCACCTCCTCGGACGCGCCCGCCGCATCGGCTCCCACCGCCCAACCCACACAGCCCACCACGCGGAGTGGTTCCAGCGCCACCCCCGCGCAACCCGCCGATACGCCGCGCAACCGGCTCCGCAATATCCTGCCCCGCGCGCCCGGTGGCCGCCCGGCGGTGCCGATTCGCGCTCCCCACACTCCGGCCTCGCCCCACTACGAAAGCGGGCCGACCCGCGCTGACAAGCCATCCTACGCCACCCTTTATAAGCAGCAGCGCGACAAGAACTTGCGCGAAGGCGCGAGCAAATCCGGCCAGGGCCCGCGGGTAACCGAAGGCACCTGGAGCCGCTCCGAGCGCCTCTACGCGGCGGACCAGCTGCCCCAGCCCCGCGTCAAGATGATGACCGAGCATTACTGGGAGGAGTGGACCAGCGCCGACTGATCCAAGCCGAAACTTCAGATCAGCACATCTTCTTCATCACCAACATCTTCCATACATCGCCGCGCTCGCGACAACACACCATCCCGACACGGACCACATGATCTACCTGTCCCACGGCTCGCCTATCGTTATCGGTTGCCCCACGGGGGATAATCATCAGCAGACGCTCCGCAACACCACAGGCGTGCGCCGCGCCGACATTGCCGACGACACGCGCGCCGTTTACCAGGAGCACCTGTGGCTGGAGCCAGAAGGCAGCGTCCACCGCGCCGTGCCCCTCGCGCGCTGCATCGTCAACAACGCGCCCTGCCCCCAGGCTGGCATTCTGCTTAACCTGGGCGACCGCATAACTCTTGCGCCCGGAGCGGTTTACATCTATCAGGGCGACCAGCTGGAGGAACGCGCGGACCACGTCGACGCGTCGATTCCCGCCATCCTTGCCGAAAGCATCAGCCGCAAAACGCCGCCCGTTTTCAGCCCCGCCACACTGCGCGCGGGCCAGGGCGAGTTTATTGGCGTGCTGGGCCTCTCCGGCATGGGTAAGTCCACACTGCTCAAGCTCTTATGCGGACAGTGGGGCACCGAAACGGGGCGCGTGCTCATCAATGGCGACGACGTCATGTCGATCCCGCCCGGCACCCTCGGCTACGTGCCGCAGGAGGATCTGCTGCACCACGAGCTGACCGTGCGCCAGGCCCTGATCTACTCCGCCCAGCTGCGCCGCAGCCGCGGCGACCGTCGCGAGGCGCTGATGCGCCTGGTGGACCATACCATTGAGCGCGTGGGACTTACGGAGCAAGCCAACCGCCGCGTCGGCAACCTCTCCGGCGGCCAGCGCAAACGCGCCAGCATTGCCTTGCAGCTTATCGATCAGCCCAAAGTACTGCTGCTCGACGAGCCGTCCTCCGGCCTCGACCCCTCCCGCGAGGCGGAGCTGATGATGCTCCTGGCACGCCTCACCGCCGGCGGCTGCACGATTATCTGCACCACCCACGTTCTCTATAACGTGCACTTGTTCAGCCAGTTATGGTTTGTGCACAAGGGCGGAATCCTCTACGCGGGCACCCCGTCGGACTCGCGCCGACGCTTTGGCGTGGACAGCGTGGACAAGATCTACAGCCTGCTCCTCAAAAACGAGATCCCGCCTCCACCGGTCGACCTTGCGCCCTCCGGCACCTCCGCCCCCGCCCGCCCGGCCGGCCCCACCCGCGCACGCTCGTGGATGGACGAAGCGCTGGGAGCCGGCGCGGCGCAACCCACTGCGCCCCAGCCTCCTGCGCCTGCCGGAGGACCGCCCGGGTTCTTTCCGCCGCCCCCTCCCCCGCCGGAGCCAGAGGCGGCCGGGCGAAAGCGCACCGCGCCGGTGCGACGGCGGACTTCCGCAGTGCGAAATTTTGTCACACTGCTAATGCGATGCACCAAACTGCTGTTCGCCAGCCCGATGACGCTGTTAGTGCTTGTTGGCCAGGCACTTGTCATTGGCTTTATGATTGGCGTAATGACAGCCAACCCCATCCTCGCCTCGTTCCTTGCTGTCATTTCCGCCCTCTGGTTTGGCTGCAGCAATGCGGCGCAGGAGATCGTAAAGGAAATCGACATCTTCCGGCGCGAGGCGATTGCGGGGCTGGGATGCGCCACCTACCTGGCCAGCAAGACGTTTTTCTGGAGCATAATTACGTCGATGCAAAGCCTTCTGCTTGTGGTGGTTGTGCTTTGTACGATTGCCGCGGTGCATCCGAAGGCAGCGGGTGAAACCTTCCCCAACCAAAAGCACTTCCCTATCTTCACCCTCCTTGCCGGCGAGCCTGCAAAGCCGAACAGCGATCCGAACGCCGAACCCGACCCGTCCGCGCAGTCCGACGCCTTTGCCATGCGCCGCGCCGCCGCCGAGCAGGTTGCCGTGCAACTTGTTGTGCTTGTGGCGATTAGCGTGGGCGCCGTGACGATCGGTCTGGCGGTTTCGGCCCTGTCCAGTTCCGCAACACAAGCGCAATTTCTTATTCCGATCATCCTCATCCCGCAATTGCTGGGCGGTGGCGTTGTGGTGGGCCTGGCCGAGATGGAACCGTGGGTGCGCCATGTTGTCGCGCTGATGCCAAGCGCTGCAGCGCAACGACTTATGGAGGTAACACACATCAACCTCCTTACCCGCACCAACGACTTGCGCCACTACGAACAACAGCAGTTCCTGAACAGGGCCGACGGCGATAAACCGTCGGAACCCATCGCCCCCCTCACCACCGACTCCGACCTGCCGCTCCTGAGCAACCAGAGCCGCGTGCCCCAGTTCCTGGAGGAAGACCCCTTTCGCCTGCCCGGGCTGACGGTCGAGCAAAACCCGTTTACCACCACCGCCAAGCCGTCGATTGAGGGCTTTTTTAATAAGGACCACATGGTGCTGCGCACCCACCCCAATGGGCTGGCGTGGCAAAACATTACGGTCGATTTCGACTACATGGGCCAGCGCGCGCTGCGGTGGGAGACAACGATTGACGGCGGCACCATCCCGGTCGGCGTCGCCACAACCTCTTCTCTCAAACTGATTTACGACGATCCCATAAAGGTGGAAAAGAACCGCAAGCGCCAGTGGGTCGTCAATTTCAGCCCGGAGCGCCGCCAGCAGGTCCTCAGCCGCGCCGTCTACATCGGCCGCGAGGACGTGCTGACGCGCACCGAGCGCGGCGGCGTCATCTGGGGCTACGCGTTTACCAGCACGCTGATCATCGCCGGCTGGATGGGTATTTGCCTGAGCGCGGCGTACATGGGCCTGCGTAAGTCCATCAGCGCCGGGTAGTTATGGAGGCGGCAGGAGATCCCGGGGTAAGACGCACAGCGGCCATGCTGTGGGCAATTGCACGCCCTCTTTTTGCGAAGCAACGCGGGCTGATTGCGCTGTATCTTTTGCTAAGCGTCCTCACCCTGGCCGTTGTGCAAGGTGCTGCCACGCTGTTACTTGCGCGGCTTACGGATACGATTTCCGCCGCAGGCCCCGCATCCGCCTCCGAGGCCGCTGCCTCCGGCGGCAAGGCCTCGCTGCTACCCCTCTTCGCCGGGTGGCTGGGGGTGCTGGCCGCGGGCACGTGGCTAGGCTACGCGCACAAATATTGTGCCGCGGCGCTGGATAGCCGACTGGCCATGGACTTGCAACGACAAGTCTTTACGGCGCTGTTGCGGCGCGATCCCGCATGGTTTCACGCACAGGGTAACTCGCCCGGGGAGCTGGTTATGCTCGTCAGCCAGCTGACCACGCAGGTGCAGGTTTCCGCCCGCGCCCTGCTGGTGGATGGCGCTGCGCAAGTGCTTGCCTTTGTGGTGATTGTGGGCGTTCTCGTGTGGAGTCTGGCCGAGCTGGCCGCACGTACGGGCGAGGGCGTCGCCCCGGCGCAGCTTTGGCTGCTGTTTGGCGCCGTGGCGCTGCTGGGCGCGGGTGCGTCGTGGTGGATCAACCGGCGCGGGCCGGATCTGCATGCGGCTAGCAGCAGCGTCCAGACGGCGATGCAGCGGATGAATACGCTCCTCACGTCCGTCATGACGTCGCCGGACGAGGTGAAAGTACTGCGCGCAGAAGCCCTTTTTGCCCAGCAGCACGCAGAAATCTCGCAACATCTTGCGCAACAACGCCTTGCACTAGCCGCAAAAATCGAAGCCGCGAACACGCTTCGGGGAATCCCGGCGGACCTCGTCCAGGCCTGCCTTATTGGCGCCGCCATCGCGATCGTGCTGCTCTCCCCTGCGGATTCGGCCCTGAGGCCGGGCGTTCTCGTTGTTATCGTGGGACTTACGCCACAATTCATGATGATCCTGGAAGCCATCGCCGGCTGGCGCGCGGAGGCTGCCATCTGTAGCCCCGCAGTCCTTGCTGTGCGCGAACTCCTTGATACGGAACGAGATGCGATAGCGGAAGAAGCGCGGGATTCCGGCGCCCCAGCCTCTCCGGCCCTCACGATAGGGCCCCAACCGCAGGTGCGGCTGGACGACGTCTGCTTCGCTTATCCGCCGGCGTCGGTCGCCACTCCTCTATCCCCCTTGCACGCAACACCTTACCCGGTTCTGGACGGAGCCTCCGCCCTTTTTCCCGCGGGCAAAATTACCGCGCTTGTGGCGCCATCGGGCATGGGCAAAACCACGCTGTTCCGGTTGTTGCTGCGCTTTTATAATCCGCAGAGCGGCAACATCTTGCTGGATGAAACACCGCTTTCTGGCTTTCCGATTCCGGAAGTCCGGAGCCGATGCATGCTTATCTCGCAGCGGCCCGCTTTTTTCCAGGGCACGGTGCGGACCAACTTTCTGGCCGGGCGGCCGGATGTTACCGACACCGAGTTGCGCACCGAGTGCGAGCGCTACGGGCTGTGGGGCATCCTCACGGCCGCGTATGGTCCGCAACCACTTGATGCCCAGTTCTTTAGTGGTAGCGTCAGCCGCCTCTCCGGCGGGCAGGAAAAGCGGTTTGCCCTGGTGCGCGGGCTGCTCAACTCCCCCCACGTCTTGTTGCTGGACGAACCGACGACGGGCATCGACCCCCTCGAAAAGAGCGCCCTAACAGGGCCGCTGACCCAGGCGTGCACGGGTCGCACCGTTATCGTTGTCGATCACGATATCTTGTGGCAAACTGCTCTGTGCGAACACGTTGTGGTGCTTGATCGCGGGCGCGTTGTCGACCAGGGACCCAAAGCCGAACTGATGGCGGGACAAGGGCCGTTTCGCGAGATGTACCTGGAGGCGATGCGCGGCGGCCTTGCTGTTGGCGGCGCCGCCCCCGCCCCCATCGCGCGCGCCGTGCAGGGGGGCGCCGCCGTCGCCGCGCGGGCCGGCATGCCCCCGTCCGGCGTTGAATCGGCCGGCCCGGACGACCCCGCCGCCCCACCCCTGCTTGCGATGAAGCTCGGCCCAGGAACGCCGCGCGACGGGGCGTCCAAGGCGACTGGCTGACGCGCGCGCGTTGCCCCAGCGCAATTTCTCCTCGCAAATCGGCCCAATTTTCGCGACAAGGCGCGTCTTAACTTCTATAAGGGAACGAGCCGAAAGAACTGTTTATTCCACGGGCCATACACCATTGGCCCTGCTTAAGCTTAAGGGCGCCGCACACACCGCGCCGCTGCCACAATCCCAGGTCCGCCATTTCGCCATTCCGCCATTCGCACCCGCAACGCATATCGCCCATGAGCACCCCTCCCCAGCCCGCCGGCTCGCCGCAAATTGCCGGCACCACCGCAGCAGGCAGCCCGCCGCTGACGAGTGGCGCGGGAAGCGGTGCACCGGCGCAAGCCTCTGCGCGTAAACCATTTAACCCCAGCGAGGGCATCCGCAAGTTTCCGGATATCGCTCAATATCAGGCTGCCGTGCGCGGCCGTCATTTTCTGGATCCCGAGAGCTTGGCGTGCGCGCCCAAGCTGAGCAAGTTCAAAAAGCCGTTGCACTATTCCGGCGCGTTTGCCGTGGCGTTTCCGCTGCTGGGGGACGATGGAAGCTCGCGCTATGCGGTGCGTTTCTGGACGCAGCGCGTGCCCGGCAATACGCGGGACCGCTACCAGAGCCTGAAGAGCTATCTTGTTGATAAGCCGGATCTTGCCGCGCACTTTACCGATTTTCAGTACTTTGACGAGGGCGTGCAGGTGCTGATGCAGGGGCAGATGGAGACCTACCCCATGCTTCGCATGGACTGGATTGGGGGCATATCTCCGAAAGACCTTGTTGTGCAAGCACTTGCACTTGGGCCCGACGAGCGCACAGCGCAACTGACTCAGTGCCTGCAGGCCTGGCGAAGCATGCTGGCCACCCTGCAAAAGCACAGTACCGCGCACGGCGATTTATGGAACGATAATATACGGTTTGTCACTCAACCCGACGGCTCGCTGCGCTGCGTGTTGCTGGATTATGACAGCATCTATGTTCCTACCCTGGTGCATCCGCCCAAGGTTACGGGCAGCATTGGCGGCTATCGCAATCCGTTTGACGCGACGGACGAGCAGATTCACAACGCCACTCTGGAGTCCGCCGACAGCGACGACTATTTCAGCGGTTTTGCCACGCATATTGCGCTGGAGGGGCTGATCGAGAACCCCGGCCTTTGGGAGGAGTTTGGCGGTAAAGCGCAGGGCGAGAACGAGTTCCTTTTCCGCGAATCGGACTTTCTTGAGCCGGACAAGAGCAAACTTTTCGACATCCTGATCAACGCGGAGAGCACGCAACTGCAACGCAACGCGCGGCTGATGGTGGACATATGCAAAGCGCAACTGTTTTCCTACCAACTACTTAGCCTAAACCAGCTGATGCGCTGGGACGCTCGTATGCGGCTGGAGCTGCCGACGATACGGCCTGCATCCAATCCGATCGGGCCCGTTGTGACGGCGGAAGCCGGCGGCATTGCCGGAGCATCGCCCGCGCTTCCTGCGCAACCCGTTCAGTATCAGCAACAACCTGCCATCGCCCCTGCCGCGTCGCCGGCTCTGCCGGTGTGGAGCGGGCAACTGGAGCGCACTCCCGCCCCTGTCCAGGGGCCGTTTCAGGGGCCCGCGGTGGCACCTTATACGCCGCAGGCGGTCGGGCCGCGCGCGTCGCAACCCATTGCCGTTCCAAAGCCGCCGGCGCCTGTGGAGGATATCTGGATTAACCCGAACTCCACGGTAATGACGCCATTGCCGCCTCCGCCACCACCGCCGCCACCACCGCCGGCTTCGGTGCAACCCGGGTACGCCGGCGCTTACGTGCAGCAGCCGCCTGCGGGATATGTCCCGTACGCGCAACCTGCTCATTTGCAACAGCATGGGGGTTACCCGCATGCCGCGCAGCCGGCTCCTGTGGCTGGTGGTGGTGGCGGTGGAAGCGGCCTGCTCAAGGTCGTCAAGTACGCGGCTATTGCCTTTGTGCTGATGATTCTGGCGACACTCGGCGCGGCCGCTGGCTACTATTACGGCGTCTACCTGCCTGGTTTGGAGAAGAAAAAGCGCGACGAATTTGCCGCCGCCGAAACGGTGCGCAAAGAGCGCGAGGCCCGGGCGAAGGAGGAAGAGGAGCGTCGCAAGCGAAAAGAGGCCGAGGCGTCCACCCCCGAAGCGCTGTTTGAGACAGCGGAGAGCTACTACTACGGCCGCGGTGGCGTGACGCAAGACTATGCGAAGGCCGCCGCGCATTACGAAAAGGCCGCCAACCAGGGACATGCGCCCAGCCAAAACAACCTGGGCACCCTCTACGCCAACGGCTTTGCAGGGGTAACGAAGGACCCGATCAAGGCGTTTAACTGGTACCTTAAGGCGGCGAATGGCGGGCTTGCGCTGGGGCAATACAACGTGGCCAACTGCTATCAAAAGGGCGCCGGCACGGATAAGAACTTTAAGCTGGCGCAGGAGTGGTACATCAAGGCCGCCGAGCAGGGGCACGCTCCGGCGCAGTCGATGGCGGGGTATAACTTCCAGTACGGCAACGGCGTGGCACAGGATGCGGCGAAGGCGTTTGCGTACTACACCAAGTCGGCCAATCAGGGCAATACCATTGCCCAGTATAACCTGGGCACCTGCTACTTTGACGGCGTGGGCGTAACGCGCGACTACGCGAAAGCGCTGGAGTGGTTCCGTAAAGCGGCGGATCAGGGCGACATCGACGCGATGAACCGCATCGGCAGCCAGTACGAGCAGGGTCAGGGCGTCTATCGCGATACCTCCGCCGCGCGCGAGTGGTACGAAAAGGCGGCCCTGAAGGGGCACGCCGTGGCGCAGAAAAACCTGGCCAGCCTTTACGAGGAAGGCAAGGGCGGCGACCGCGACTACGCCAAAGCGCGCGAGTGGTATCAAAAGGCCGCCGACCAGGGTAACGCCGCCGCCATGTACAACCTTGCCTTTTTGCTGCGCAGTGGTATGGGCGGCAATAAGGATATGGCGAAAGCATTTGAGCTTTACACCAGGGCGGCCAACCTGGGCCACCCCGCCAGCCAGAACAATCTGGGCTACGCCTACCAGCATGGCAATGGTGTGCCGCAGGATTACGCCAAGGCGATGGACTGGTACCAAAAGGCCGCCAACAATAATGACGCGAGTGCGATGAACAACCTCGGCTTTATGTATCACAACGGCTACGGCGTCAGCGTTAACTACTCCAAAGCCGTGGAGTGGTACCAGAAGGCCGCGGAGCGAGGGCACTTTAGCGCGATGAACAACCTGGGCTACTGCTACCGCAACGGTCAGGGCGTTCAGCAAAACGCGGCAAAGGCGCTGGAGTGGTACCAGAAAGCCGCGGACGGCGGCGACGGAAGCGGCATGACCAACGTAGGTTATTGCTACTCCAACGGTGTTGGCGTTGCCCGCGATTACGCCAAGGCGCGTGAGTGGTACCTCAAAGGCGTCGCCAAGGGCGACCTGGATGCCTATTACTACCTGGGCGGCATGTACGCCAACGGCCTGGGCGTTACGCGCAGCGTTGCGACCGCCCGCGACTATTACAAGCAGGCCGCCGACAAGGGCCACTCCGCCTCCCGCACGGAGCTGCAGAAGCTGGGGAACTAAGCTCATCTCAGCGTAACAGCCTGCGATAACAGCCTGCAACGACAACGAGCATGGGATCGAGCCACGGAAAATGGGCTGGCGCTAAGCGCCGAAACGGGGCATCCTCGGCGTCCCCCTGCGTATGAGTGTTGCACCTGAATCCGTACCCCGCCCCGCAGCGCCAGGTACATATCATGTCCCTGGGACAACGCATGTCCCTGGGACAACGCATGTCCCTGGGACAACGCATGTCCCTGGGACAACGCATGTTCCTGGGACAATGCATGTCCCCGAGCCGCTGCTACATCCTCTGCCGCAGGATGTTGCCTTTGCCGTAACGGTGCTGGGCTCCGGCACCTCGCAGGGTGTTCCCATGGTAGGATGCACGTGCCCCGTGTGCGTATCGGATGATCCACGCGACAAGCGCACCCGGTCGTCGATCTATGTGCAATCGCCAGGCATCCGTATCCTGGTCGACACCACACCGGAGCTGCGCCTGCAGGCGTGCCGCGAACGAGTAGCAGTCGTTGATGTTGTGCTGTTTACGCATGCGCATGCCGATCACGTGATGGGCTTTGACGACTTGCGTCGCTTTTGTGAGATGGCCTCGCGGCCGATGCCGATTTACGGTACGGTGGAGACGGTGGCCAGCCTTCAGCGGTGCTTTCCGTGGGCGTTTACAGCAAATCCCGAGTTCTTTACATACGTAAACGTGCGGCCACATGTTATTGAGCCGCAAGTGCCTTTCATTCTGGGCGATATGCGGATAACACCGGTGTCGTTGCCGCACGGCCGCATGGGATCGCTGGGCTTTATTTTTGAGCGTGCTGACGTGGAGAACGGCCCCAGGCTTACGTACATGAGCGATTGCAAATCGATTCCCGAACCCGCGATGACCGCGGCTTTTCGATCCGATGTGCTTATTGTGGATGGACTTAGAGATAAGCCCCACCCCACGCACATGTGCGTGGCCGATGCCCTGGAAGCCGGCCGCACCATGCAGGCCGGCGAGGTCTATCTGACCCACCTGACGCACGAGAAAAAGCACGTGGATCGCGCCGCGGAGCTGCCACCCGGCAACGCGCCCGCCTACGACGGGCTGCGGCTGGAGATGCGCAAGAGCTTGCAGCCCAAGGATTAAGGCCAGCCCAGCGTTGCAGCGCAGGCTTACGGCACGTCGTCCTCCGCCTCACCCGGCGGATTCATGCGAGCCTTAAGCGCTTCGATAGCGCTGTCGACATCCGCCACCGGGTTGAAGCTGCCGGCCTGTATGTGTATCGCCACCACGGGATCGCGACGGTAGCACTGCAGTGTACGCTCGGACATGGGGGGCGTTACCAGTTTCTTCAGCTTCAGCAACATCTCCATGGCTTCATCCATACGGCCGGAGCTTTGCAGCAGAGATATACTCGTCCAGTACGCGGCTGCGTCTTGCGAATCTATGCGTATAGGTTCATACGCAAGGTTCGGATCCTGCGGTACCAGCCCCCTTTTTACGTGGAACTCGATATGGCGTTGCACGGCGTAGGCGTTGTTAGGCAGCAGGCGACGCCCCAGCTCGGAGTGCAGGTAGAGGTTGGCCTCAAGCGGCGCTGTGTCGTTTGCCAGCATGTGGGCTTTCCCAAAGCCGGGCGCTATCTCCATAGCGCGCCGCAGGTACTGAAAGGAAGCAGCCTCCCCATTGGTAAGTTGTCTAAGTTTGTTGCTTAGTATAAAGAGAGTCTGCACATCATACGGGTCTACCTCTAACGCAGCAATACAATCCTCCACACTTACCGTATCATCCTCGCGAACGTGCAGATGTAGCGTAAAGTATTTGCGGGCGGAATAGAACTCATTGATGCGCTCGTACTCGCCTTTGATATCCCGTAGCCCAGCCTCAATTGCGGCCAGTTTGCCAAGGTTGATGAGATCCATCGGACTGCCCGGCCGGCCGGTTTTCCACTTTTCGCGCAGCGCATCGTCTATGTCCAGCCCGGCCTGGCGCAACAACGATTCGACGCACAGCGTCAGGAACCGATGGAAATCGCGCTCCGCAATTTCCTCCGTGGTAAACTGCCCGTTTATGCCCACGGAAACGCGTGCCTGGTAATCCTTGCCCAGGCGGATGCGTCCGCCCATAATGTATTGATCTGCAAACTCTTGCGATTGCACGTCGAGGTCCTGCAACGGGATGTCCGTCGAGTCCTCCGGGCCGAGCAGGCTCAGGCCGGGGTGCACGCGCAAATCGCGGATAAACAGCAGTTGCAGGCCAATGCCCATCAACGTCTCGTCCTCGTCGGACGCGTCATCGACGAAAGGCAGCACCAGGGCACGCGGCAATGCCCAGATGCGGTCGTACTCCGCCTCGGTTAAGAACTGGCACTGCTGCAGCTGCGACTGCCCGGGATAGAGCACCGGCACCCCTTTGGGCCAAGCCGGCGGGCGAGGCGCGTGGCTGGCGGGGCCGATATCCGCGAGCGTGAGGGGCGCGGGAGCGGGAGCATCGTCGGGTGCGACGGAATCTGCCGTTTCCGTCGCCGCCGCGGCTTGCGGGGCCTGCGGCGGCGGTGCGGGATCGGCCAATAGTTTCTTGAGCCAATCGATCATCGTAAAAGCCTGTACCAGCGGCGTATCCTTGTCACGTGCAAAGTGTTGAGAACGCGATCCCGTTTTGCCCCGTAAAAGTAGCGCCGCTGTACATCATCATCCGTGTTTATCAGGGGAAAAGCCCGCGTATCTTCTTGGCTTCCACTACCTTCTGAATACCCAGCGAGAGCGCGGCCGTTCGGTGATCGACCTTGCGGACTTTCGCCTCTTTGAGCACCTGGTCGAAGGAGTGTGTGAGGATGCGGTAGAGCTTGTCGAACACCTCCACTTCGCTCCAGAAGAAGTTCTGGAGATCCTGCACCCACTCGAAGTAGGAGACGATGACGCCGCCGGCGTTGCACAAGATGTCGGGGATAATATACACATCGTCGCGCTGACGCAGAATCGCATCGGCGGCGGGTGTCGTGGGTCCGTTGGCGCCTTCGGCCAGGATGCGGCATTTGAGTTTGCCGGCGTTCTTTTCGGTGATAACTCGTTCCAGCGCAGCGGGTACGAGAATTTCGCACTCCTGGATGAGAAGGTCGTCGTTGGTGATAAAATCGCCCTCGCTATAGCCTTCCAGCGTGCCGTGCGTCTGAAAATGGGCGTGCAGCGTCACGATATTCAGGCCGCCGGCGTTGTATATGGCCCCGGAGCGGTCGCCGACGCCAATGATCTTGTTGCCGTATTTCGCCAGCGAGTAGGCCGCCACGCTGCCGACGTTGCCGAAGCCCTGAATAATGACACGGCTGTCGTTGGGCAGCTTCAGGATATCCGCCGCGCGGTCGGCCAGGAACGAGACGCCGCGGCCCGTGCTCTCGCGGCGGCCGAGGCTGCCGCCGATGCTTACCGGTTTGCCCGTGACGATGCTGGGCTCGGCGCGGCCCACCTGGGCGGAGTAGGTGTCCATCATCCACGCCATGGTTTGCTCGTTGGTGCCCATGTCGGGCGCCATCACGTCGACGTGCGAGCCGATGAAGGGGATCATTTCCATCGTGTAGCGGCGGGTCAGGCGTTCTGTTTCGCCGACACTAAGCTTGTTGGGGTCGCACGTGATGCCGCCTTTGGCACCGCCGTACGGCAGGCCCACAAGCGCGCATTTCCAGCTCATCCACATAGCCAGCGCTGCAACCTCGCCGATATCCACCGCGGGGTGGAAGCGCAATCCGCCCTTGGTGGGGCCGAGTGTCAGGTGATGCTGAACGCGGTAACCGTAAAACACCTTTGTTTCGCCCGTGTCCATCTGTACCGGGACGGTGACGGTGATGAGGCGCTTGGGCCACTTGGTGCGCTCGCGCTCGCCCTGTGGAATTTGCAGGTGGTCGGCGGCGGCATCGAACTGCTGACAAGCCATCTGAAAGATGGGGTTCTCGGTAAGTCCTTTCATAAGAGGGAGATCTGTAACTGCACTGGCTCCGATTCAGGTTAACCCGGATGAGACGGCTGACCGCCTGATGTTAGCAGGCCGTAGAAGCAAATAACGGCGTCCGATTGAGGGACGCCGCCAAAGGAAAAGGGAATGTACTCCATACCCGTGCGAAGTGCAAAGGATTGCGAGCAACAATTTTCGCCTGTACAGTAGATAAGCGCGATAACTTCGATGCGTTTATGGGCCCTTGTTTTCTTTGCATTTTGGTGTCCTGGATGAACGCTGGTATTCGTCGTATCTGTGAACAGGGCGCAGCGGCACAATGCCGCCCAGGCGTCGGAACACGTTTTAACAACGCATGTAAGCATCACCCCAACAACACATTACGTATATGACAACGACCGCGAAGCTGAGCAAGACCGAGGCGGAAATTCAGGCCCTGCTGGCCGCCTGGGTAGAGGCCGTGGCCCGCAAGGACCTCGACGCCATTATGGCCGGACGCTCCACCGACATGGTGGCTTTTGATGTACCCAAGCCGTTTCAGTTTACATCCGCTGCGGACTATCGCCAGCACTGGGTAAACTGCCTGGGCCACATGGCCGGCGACTGGAAGATTACGGTGAATGAGCTGCGCATCATCCCGGGCGAGGACGTTGCGTTCTGTCACTTTGTGATGGGCGTGCACGGCGCCTGTGCGGAGGGCGCCGAGCCGATGGATTGCCAGTGTCGCAGCACTATGGGTTTTCGTCGCAACGAGGCTGGCGCCTGGGAGGTGACGCACGAGCATCACTCCGTGCCGATGGACTGCCCTGCTGCGGATGGAGACAAGAAGGAAGAAGCGACGAAGTAAGAGCTTGTCCATCCCACAAGTTTCTTCATATCAAACATTTGGCTCGCCTCAGGGACACAGCATGTCCCTGGGGCTCCCTTTTGCCAGAAGCGAGAAGCTTCTCATGACAGGGACATTCCGTGTCCCTGGGACATGGCATGTCCTTCCCCTCACCGCTTCCGTTATCGTCCGGACGAAGCCACTCGGCTCTGCAAGTCGCGCCGCTTCTCTTCCAGCGCGTTTTTGACTTCCGTGTACTCCGCCTGCAAAGCTTCGAGCAGATCGCCGACGCTGGAGAAATCCTGTTTGCGTGCAAACTCTTCTATGTTGGTGCACACCATCTGCATCTGCTTGGCGCCGAAGTTACTGCAGCTGCCTTTGAGGGTGTGGGCGTGGTAGTAAATGCCGTTCGCGTCCTCCTTTTGCAGGGAGGTGCTGAGCGCGTTGATGGTGCGGGGTGAGTCGGAGAGAAACAGGGTGATGATTTCCAGCAGCCCCTCCTCATCGCTTTCGCCGCCCAGGTGGCTAAAGTGCTCCAGCGCAGAGAGATCCACAACCTGCTTCATGCTGTCGCTGCACTTGGCAAGCTCTGTCTGCAGCTGCTCCACGCGCACCGGTTTGCTCATGTAGGCGTCCATACCGGCGTTGAGGCAGCGGTCGCTGTCGCCGGGCATGGCGTTGGCGGTCATCGCAATAATGTAGGGCTGCTTTTTGCCCTTAAGCCTGCGGATTTGGCGTGTTGCCTCCAGGCCATCCATTTCGGGCATCTGCACGTCCATCAGAATCACGTCATAGCTCTGGCGCTCAACGGCTTGCAGCGCTTCCAGGCCGTTTTGCGCCACGTCGGGGCGGTAGCTCATCTGGGAGAGGATGCGCATGGCGACCTTTTGATTGACGGGGTTATCCTCGGCCAGCAGGATGCGCATGGGGCGGCGCTTGCCGAAGAGCGGATCGATCTTGCCGGTGCTGCGCAGCGATTTCTTCGTAACGCGCCGCCCCGTAATGCCTTGATCCAGAATCTCTTGCAGCTGCTCCATATGCATCGGTTTGGCAATGCTGGCAATGAAACCCTGGGGCATGCGCTTGACGAGCTCCGCGTGGTTGGAGATGGTCGTCGTCAGGATCAGCGGCGGTGTCTCCGGGCCGCGATGGCGCGCCATCTCGTGGCCCAGGCGCACGCCGTCGATGTTGGGCAGCTCCAGCTCAATCAGGGCGATGTCGAACGTAAGTCCCCGCTGCACAAGCTGTAACGCATGACGGCTGTCGGTGGACTGCACCACGTTCATGTTCCACATCTCGCCCAGGTTGGCCACCATTTGCCGCACGTTCGCGTTGTCGTCGACAACGAGCAGCGTTTTGCCGTTGAGGTTGGGGCGTACCGCGGGAAGCGGCAGCTGGCTGGTTTTGGCGGAGCTCCCCTCCAGCGGCACGGTAATGCTGAACTCCGAGCCACGGCCTACGGTGCTGGATACGCGGATCTCGCCGCCCATCAGCTCGCTGAGCTTTTTGCTGATGGCCAGGCCGAGGCCGCTGCCGCCGTACTTGCGGGTTGTCGAGGCATCCACCTGGCTGAAGGAGCGGAAAAGCCGGTCCATCTTGTCCTGCGGGATGCCGACACCGGTATCGCGCACCACAAAGCGTACGGCCCACCAGCCGCTGTCATTTTGTTTGGTGCAGCCGACGGTGACAGTAACTTCACCTTTTTCCGTAAACTTGACGGCGTTGCTGAGCAGATTGGCGATGATCTGCCGCAGGCGCGTTACGTCCCCCAGAAACTGTTGCGGCACAGCGGGATCCACCAGGCAGGCCAGGTCCAGCTTCTTTTCCGCCGCGCGCGAGCTTACGTAGTCGAACGCCTCCTCCAGCATAATGCGCAGGTTAAACGGCGCGTGCTCAATCTCCAGCTTGCCGCTCTCAATCTTGCTGAAGTCGAGGATGTCGTTGATGATCGTCAGCAACGCGTCGCCGCTCTGGCGCACCGTCTCCACGTACTCGCGCTGTTCGGGCGTCAGCTCGGTATCCAGCAGCAGGCCGGTAAGGCCTACGATGGCGTTCATCGGCGTGCGAATTTCGTGGCTCATGTTGGCCAAAAACTCGCTCTTGGCCTGGTTGGCCGTCTCTGCGGCCTCCTTGGCGCGTCGCAGCTCGTCGTCCGCCTTTTTGCGATCGGTTACGTCCTGGACGGTGCCCTCGTAGTAGAGCAACGTGCCGTCTTCGTCGCGCACGGCGCGGGAGGTCTCGGAGATCCAGATGCTGGATCCATCCTTGCGATAGACGCGGGACTCCAGGCCCTGCACTTCGCCCTGCGTGTCAAGAATATCGCAGATTTGCGCGCGCCGGGCTGGGTCGCAGTACAGCTGGGTGGAGATGTCCTCGATGGACTCGAGCAAATCTTCCTGCGAGTCGTAGCCGTAAATATGGGCCAGCGCGGGGTTTGCGCTGCAAAAGCGGCCGTCCACCGTGCTTTGAAAAATGCCCTCCTTTACGTTCTCGTAAATGGTGCGGTAGGATTCCTCGGCCTCGCGCAGGGCCTGCTCCGCCTGCTGGCGCTCGGATATATCGCGCTGTACGGAGAGCCAGTGCGTAATCACGCCGTGGGAGTCGCGTATAGGCGAGAAGTGCAGCTCCACAAAGTACTCGGTGCCATCCTTGCGGTAGTTCACCGTCTCGGCCTCAAAGCCGCGGCCGGCCTCCAGCGCACCGCGAAGGTGCCGCAGCATTTCGCGGTCCGTCCTGGGGCCCTGAAACATGCGCGGGTTTTTGCCGACAAGTTCGTCGCGCGAGTAACCGGTCAGCCGCTCGGCGGCGCGGTTAACGTAGATGATAGTGGGGCCGGGCGCGTTCAGCATCGTGTCGGTAATCACGACGCCTTCCATGGCATCGTTGACGGCCTGCTCCAGCAGGCGGGTGCGCTCCTGCGTGCGTTTGCGGTCGGAGACATCGAGGCCGGCGCCCCGGTAGCCCATCAGGTCGCCGTGCGCGTCCAGCACCGGCACGCCGCTGACGGATTGCCAGATGAGCTGGCCGCTTTTGGTGACGCTGCGGAACTCCAGCGAGCGGAACGGGTGGCGATGGGCGGCCACTTGCTCAAAAAACCAGTAGCGGACGGCGTCGGCGTCGCCGGCAACCATAAAGTCGAACAGGGGGCGGCCGAGGGCTTCCTCGCGCGTGTACCCCAGCATATCGCAAAAGCGATCACTCAAGTACGTGTAGCGGCCCTTCTCGTCCACCTCCCAGATGTACTCGCCCATCGCGTCCGCTACATCCTGAAAGCGGCGCTGATTAAGCAGGTAGCTGGCCTCGTAGCCGGCCCTCTCGTCCCATGCGGTTTGCCACATGCGCAGGCACAGCTCGTCCTCGGCCAGTCGCGCCAGGTCCACCAACTCGCGCACGTCGTCTACCGAGAACGCGCGGGGCGCGTCGTCCACCACAAACAGGGCGCCTACGCGGCTGCCATCGGGCGTATGCAGGGCGCAACCGGCGTAGGCGCGCACGCCCATCTGGGTCACCTGCGGTATATCGCAAAAGCGTGCGTCCTGAAGTGCGTCGGGGACAATCAGCGGATCATCCTGCAGTATGGTGTAGCTGTTAAAGCTGTTGTCGCGCGGGCTGGAAGCGAAGTCGGCCCCAAAGGCGCCGTAAAACTTCTGTTCATCGCGCTCCACCAGGGTAATGGCGCCGGCCGGAACGTTAAAAATCCTTCGTGCAAGCCTTGTGATACGGCTGAGGCGCTCCTCACCAGTCACGCCGTACTTGATGAGAGAGCGGAGCGACGCCAGTCGCTGCGACTCATCCGGGGGCAGTGGAGCCATAGCCATAAAAGTGGATATCGGGAGGGCGTCAGATCAGGCTGGTGAAGGAAAGGCAGCGAAAGAAAGCGGTCTGTTTACTAAACAATATTGAATGATGTACAACCTCTTGACGAGACAGTCTTGCGCCTCGTTGATGATAATGATAAACAGCGGATAAGGAAAAGCTTCGTAACCCTGTGGCTGGTTTATACTGCTTAAGGCTTATAAGTCGATGACCTATCGTTATTTATGACAAATTCGCCTAGTGAAATCAAGTCTACCTATGTATCGCACAAAAAGCGAGATGAAAGATAGGGAACCTGTCGTTAATCACAAACCGCCCTGAGCTGTTTTTGTAAAGCATTTCAGGTGCCACTCTACCGAAGTTCGGGGCGAAAATTCGCCCCTTCGCGCTCAGTCGCGCAGGTTCAGCACGTCCTGCATCGTAAACACGCCGTCGCCCTGCGTGGCCAGCCACTTGGCGGCGCGAAGGGCGCCAGACGCAAACGTGTCGCGGCTGGAGGCGCGGTGCGTCAGCTCAATACGCTCGCCTATCCCGGCAAAAAATACGGTGTGATCGCCCACAACGTCGCCGCCGCGGAAGGCGTGCATGCCTATCTCGTGCTTGGTGCGCTTGCCGGGCTCGCCGCTGCGGCCGTTCTGAATCAGCTCGTCGTAATCGCGGCCCTTTACCTCGGCCAGGATCTCGCCCAGGCGGCGGGCGGTGCCGCTGGGGGCATCCACCTTCAGGCGATGGTGCATCTCAAAAACCTCCTGATCAAAGTGCGGCCCAAGGATTTGCGCCGTTTTTTGCACAAGGTGGAACAGAACATTGACGCCCACCGAATAGTTTGGCGCGTACACAATCGGCAGGTGTACGCCGGCGGCGTGAATCGCGGCGCGCTCCTCGGCCGTGTGGCCGGTGGTGCCGATCACGACCGGCTTCTTCGCCTTCACCGCCTTCTCCAGCAGGGGGACGGTAACGGAGTGGTGCGCAAACTCCACAATCGTATCTGCCTGCGCCAGAAGCGGTTCGATATCGTCGCCGGCATCAATCTCGCCGGCCAGCTGCAGATCGGAGTCCTCGTGGGTTAACCGAACAAGGGCCTGGCCCATGCGGCCTTTGGATCCGACAATAATGACGCGTAACATGTTGGTAATAAAAGGGAAGGGGTTAAAGCAACGTAATGGCTGCGGGAGGTCCGCCGGACTTAAAGCGAGAGCGACACCAGCGTTTGCTCCAGCTGCGCGCGCTTGGCGGGCTGCATGCCTACCAGGGGCAGGCGCACCTCCTCGGTCATCCAGCCGCGGCGCGCCATCGCCGTCTTGATCGGCACGGGGTTGGGCTCGATAAACAGGTCGCGGAAAAGCGGGTAAAGGCGGCGATGGATGCGCTCGGCCTCAATCTCGTTGCCGTGCCGCGCGTACTCCACCATCTTCGAGACTTCCGCCGGAATAAGATTAGTGGCCACGCTGATGACGCCGACCGCGCCAACCGCCATAAACGGCAGCGTCAGCGAGTCATCGCCAGAGAGAATCGTGAACGACTCCGGCAGCGCCTGGCGCAGCTGGCTGACGCGATCGACCGAGCCGCCGGCCTCCTTGATGCCGACGATGTTCTTGTGCGCAGCCGCCAGGGTGGCGGTGGTATCGATGCCGATCTCAATGCCGCAGCGGCCGGGGATGCTGTAGAGCACAATCGGCAGGTTGGGCGCCGCGTTGGCAATGGCGCTGAAGTGCGCCACCAGGCCCGGCTGGCTGGGCTTGTTGTAGTAGGGTGCGACGAGGAGCGCTCCATCGGCGCCCATCCCGGCGGCCGCCACAGTCATCGCAATCGCCTCGCGCGTGCTGTTGCTACCCGTGCCGGCAATCACCTTAACGCGGCCGGCCGCCGCCTGGATGGTCAGCTCGATCACCCGCATGTGCTCGTCGTGCGTCAGCGTCGGGGACTCCCCGGTGGTGCCGACAGGGATCACGCCGTCCACGCCGCCGGCCACCTGGCGCTCGATGAGTGCGAGAAGCGCCTTTTCATCCACTTTGTCGTCGCGAAACGGGGTGACGATAGCGGTGTAAGTGCCGGCGAATACGTGAGTTGGGCCGCCGGGCAGCGGTGTCGGTTCAGGGGCTGGCATAAAGGTGGGGGCGTGCGGAAATGGAAGGAAGGGGGAAGTGAAGGAAAAGGGAGAAGCGGGCCGGCAGGGACATCTCATGTCCCCGCCTCTCAGGCGGTGTGGCGGAAATCAGATTTCGATTTCGCCTTTAAACACCACAGTGGCAGGGCCTTGCAGCGTTACATCAGCAAAAGCGTCGCCATCGCGTTTAAAGCGCACCGCGAGGAAATCGCCGCCCTGCACTTTCACGCGCACCGGAAGCTCCACGCCATGAACGACATGCGCCAGAATGGCCGCCGCCGTAACGCCCGTGCCGCACGCCAGCGTCTCGTCCTCCACGCCGCGCTCATAGGTGCGTACGCGAATGCTCGACCCGTCGATTATCTGTGCAAAATTGGCGTTGGTGCCCCTGGGGGCAAAGGCGGTATGGCGGCGGATGGCGCGGCCCCACTCCACAATGGGCGTATTCTCCACATCCTCCACAAACACAACGGCATGCGGCACGCCGGTGTTGAGGCTGTGCACCAGCACTTCGGGCTCGCCCGGGATGGGCAGCACAATCTTCTGGTTCAGCGCCAGGCCGGTCGGCGCGGTCAGATTAACCGCCACGTCGCTGCCCACGTACTCGCCGCGAATGAGGCCGGCGGGTGTGGTAAAGGTGACCACGGCGTTGTCGCGCCGGCTCATCGGCTGCACGTAACGCGCAAAGCAGCGGGCGCCATTGCCGCACATTTCGGCCTCGCCGCCATCGGCATTGTAGTACCGCATGCGAAAGTCGGCATCCGGCGTAAGTTCCACGGCCAGAAGGCCATCCGCGCCCACGCCGAAATGGCGGTCGCACAGTTTGGCGACGAGATCGGCGTTGAGATCAAGGGAGGCGTCGCGGTTATCGACGACAACAAAATCGTTGCCGGCACCGCTCATTTTGGAGAAAGCCAGTTTCATCGGGGTGTGGTGGGAACGGGAGTGCCGCCGCAACTGCCTTCGCTGCAAATGCGTTGGCAAAGGGACGAGCACCATACATGCTAAAACAATCTTGCGCTTGTGCAAAGCAAGAAAAGCGTGACGACTTGCCACCCCCTCCTCCTCATCCTCCTCCGCCGCCCCACATCGGCTCAGGCCGTCCGCTTCTCCGCCAGCGTGGCAAGGATAAGCGACCACAGCGCCATAATGATGAGAAAGAGCGGATATTGCAGCGCGGTGGGCAGCGAGTACACCAGCGACACCATCGGAATCCAGAAGCACCAGTTGGTGATAACCATGGGCAGGATGGTGTCTGCGACGAAGCCGAGGTTGAGCCGGGGGCGCAGCGCAACCCAGCTAAAGCCGCAATCCTTCCACGCAAACGCAATGGAGGCGAAGGGGGCGGACCAGAAGAAGCTGAAGACAAACTGGTCGAAAAGCACCTTTTTGGCGATGATATCCCACCGCGCCTCGTGCCCAAAATAGTCGGCCTGCCAGCGGTAAAGCACCACCACCAGCATGCCGTTAATGGCAAAGAAAATGAAGCAGAACACGGCGTCCACCGTATTCTGCCAGGTCCACCTAAAGCGTTGAATAAGAGCCACTTTGACGGCCTGCGCCATAATGCCGCCCGTAAAGCCACTGGCCAGTGCCGCAAACGTAAAGCCGCCGGCCTCCTTCCAGCCGGCGAGGATCTGCAGCACAATGCCGGTGGAGGGCCACAGGTAGTAGCACACCACCATCGTGGCCATGCACGCCAGCGTAACGATAGCCGGCACCCGGTTCTCCCAGGCGGCGGCAAATCCTTTGGCCACAGCACGTTGCAGCACGCCTGCCCCTGCCTCGGGCTCCTCGCCGGGGGTGGATGTCACAACAATAGCCGGCGCACCGGCAACAAGTACGGAATCCGAAGCGGCCGCGGGCTCGCCGGGATTCTGGGAGGCGTGGGACATGGGAGTGGGGGTGGGGCGTTCGGCGAACGCGAACTGCGAATCTATTCTGATGACTAAAAGGCTTTCAAACCAAAGCGCAATCTCATAATGGAAGATTCTTCGCGCCCATGACCCACAGCTGCGATAAAGGCAACATTTCTTCCCTTGAATGCGCCGGCTGCTGCAAAAGCTACCTTCTTTAATCGATAATACCCTATGAAACTAACATTTGGTACAGCTTTTCTGGAGGGATACAATCAGCTGCGTCATCTGGATATGCGAGACCCTGTTACGTTAGAAAACAATAAACCCATTAAGATGCACTCCAGAGAGACATGGTATCATCGGCCCAAAGAAGAAGTTATCAAGAATAAAGAAACAACGCGGGACTTTCTCGATAAGATCAAGATGAACTACGGATCAAAAATAGCCCGCACTATTGAGAGTCACCTTCGCCTGCAACTCGAAGATGGTGAGCGTCTTACCTATGGAACCATCTGCAACATGGTTAAGGAGGCCGATGCCATGGCCATGCGCTCCATTGGCACCCCAAAGGCACCAGCCGCCGACCGTCCGTTTACTGACGAGGAGCTCGCGCATATCATCGCCAAACGCATGCCGGTAGGGCTTGCAATCCAGTTCACAAGGGCAAACAAATCTGTGCTGAACTGGCAGGGCTTTACTCGCCCCGCTCCCCAGCCGCCGGCCGGTACCGATGCGCTTCCCCACAAGATTCTTGCAAGCGAGACCGACAGCAACGGTTAGGAGCAACCCGCTGGCCGGCAGCGGTTTGCATGGCAGCGCCCCCCTGAGCGCGCCGCCCGGATTCGCTTTGCGCTTGCCCATCTGTACAGGAATGCGATTCTAGCCCGCCCGCTATGAATCTCAATCCCTCGCAGCTCAACGTCGTCACCTCGCGCGAAAAGCGCCTGCTGGTACTCGCCGGCGCTGGCACGGGCAAAACGGCAACCAGCGTGCACTGGGTGGCGGAGCGCATCAAGGCGGGCGCCGCCTCGCGCTCGCAGGTGTTGATGATTACCTTTACCCGCAAGGCCGCCAACGAGATGGCACACCGCGTGGAGCGGCTCATCGCCTCCGTGCCCCGCAAGTGGGAGAAGGAGCAGCTGATGGTAGGCACCTACCACGCCGTGGCCAGCCAGCTGCTGCGCGAGGACGCGCAAAACTTTGGCCTTCGCAACCGCTACTTTACCACGCTCGACGACTCCCAAACCAAAAGCCTGTGGAAAAGCGCGCTGCGCCAGGCCCAGGTGGAGCCGGATGGCTTCTTGCATAATCCGGCCAAGCTGAGCATGCTCTACTCCCTGGCCCGCAACAAGCGGCAGGACCTGCTGCAAGTATATGCTGAGACGTTTGGCGACGGCGCACAAGAAGCCGTATCGCTGGCCAAAATGTACGAGAACTTGAAGAAAACGGCCAACGCGGTGGATTACGACGATCTGCTGGTGCTGTGGGCCGATCGCCTGGCCGCTGACGAGGATTATGCTGCAAAATTACGCAACCGCTGGCGCTACGTGCTGGTTGACGAGATGCAGGATAACAACCAGCTTAACTCCGCAATCATTGAGGGGCTGAACCCGGAAAACCTGCTGGTTGTCGGCGATGCCAACCAGTCGATCTACGGCTTTCGCGGCAGCGACGTGAGTCTGATTCACGATTTTCCCCGCAAACACGCGGGCGCCAAGGTGCTGAGGCTGGAAAGCAATTACCGCAGCGGCCAGACGATTCTGGACCTGGCCAACAAGGTCGTCGCCGGCACGGACTCCGCGCTGGTGCTGCAGAGCGCGCGCCGCGAGATGCCCAGCGACATCAAATACATGGCGTGCCCCACCAGCGACGACGAGGCGGCCTGCGTGGCGCAGTGGATAAAGACGCGCAAAAACCGGCACAACTATGCCGTGCTGGCGCGCGGCTCGCGGTCGCTCTACGCCGTGGAGAGCAAGCTGATGGCGGAGGGCATCCGCTACAAAAAGTACGGCGGCATGGCCTTTGCGCGCGCGGCGGAGATCCAGGATTTTCTGAGCTTTTTGACAGTATCGCTCAATCATTCTGACAGCGTTTCGTCGCTGCGCGTGCTGACGCAGTTCCCCGGCGTCGGCGAGAAAAAAGCCGAGAAACTGGTGAAAGAAGAGGCCGATACGGAGGCGCATCAGTTCGATCTTTTTGCCAAAAGCCGCGAGCCGTTTGCCGCCTGGCCGCACCAGGCGCAGGACGTGATGCGCAGGCTTGCGGCCGAGCGTGGGATGGAAGCCAAGTGCAAATTCCTGCAAAACGCGATTGAGCCGCTCATCAAGGCCAACTACCCCAAGGACTACGACCAGCGGATGAATCGCATCGGCACCATGGCCGACGATATCGCGAAGCTGGAGGAGCAGGCGTTTCTCGACAAATACAGCCTGGGCGGCGAGCCCAACGAGAATCACCCCGACGACTTTGCCGTGCTGAGCACCGTGCACAGCGCCAAGGGCCTGGAGTGGGACGGCGTGTGGGTGATGGGCTGCGGCAACCTGCAGGTGCCCCACCCCCGCACCCGCGACGACGCCGCGCAGATTGCCGAGGAACGCCGCCTGTTTTACGTGGCCGTTACGCGCGCCCGGCAACACCTCATTATCTCCTACCCCACCATTCTGGAGACGCCCGAGCGCTTCTCCAGCAGCGGCAACGAGGAGGACGAAGACGCCGCCGGCGGAGAGGCCGGAGCGGAAAAGGAGAAGCGCTTTGCCAACGATAAACCGCCCGGCAAGGAGCAGCTGCCCACGCCCTTTCTGGACGAGCAAACGCCCTGGCGCATGGCCGTGCCCCCGCCGCCCGGCGCCATCGGCGGCGCCCGCCCGCCCGCACGCCCCAGCGGCAATGGATCGTGGGGCAATCGCCACGACTCCGACTACAGCACAATGCGCGGCCCCGGCCGCCCCGCCACCGCCGCCAAGCCCGCACGCCGGAGATCAGCAGACGAAAGCAGCGGCGGCAAAAGCACGTACGGCAAGAATTTTGGATCGCCAGGGCCGCGCGGGCTTTTTTAAGTGAAATTGCACGGGGCAGTGCTAAACTTTATCCACAATGCACACGTGCAAATCCTGGTACAAGCTTCATGGGCTGACGCCGCCACGTGAGCTCCGCCAGGAAATCCTCGCCATGCTGGAGGACGAGGCGAGGCGATCCGCGATATGGGAGGAGCCTTACGACGCCGATCTCATGCGGTTGTTGATGCTACAGCTCTTTAGTATGGGATTTGCCGAAGATTCGCTGCCCATTTATCAGGCCAAATTTACCTGCTTTGACACGGCATGCGGCATGGATATGGAGTTTATGCTCGGTGCAGGCATTGTACCCACGGTGGAATTTCTGAAGAAACGCGCCCTGGACAACAGCGACGCAGCCAAGGCCCTTGGATATCTGCAGGAGACCTTGCGTAGCGGGCATTTACGCGACTTTTTACCCGAAGATCATCTCGGATATTACCGCAACTACTTCGGGTGAAAAAGCCAGGCGAGGCAGCTACTTCTTCTTCAGCAACAGCAATACTTCTTTCGCCACGTCCTTGGCGGAGGCAGGATTCTGCCCGGTTACAAGACGCTCGGAGACAACAACATGCATCTTGAAGTTGTCGGCCTTGGCAATGATGGCGCCGCGTTCTTCCAGTTTGCTCTCCAGCAAAAAGGGCATCGCTTTATCCAGCTTGACGGCGCGCTCCTCGGAGTCCGTAAAGCACGAAACATGCTTGCCTTCAACGAGATACTTCCCGTTTGCCAGCTTGACGTTGACGAGACCGGCCGGGCCGTGGCATACGGCGGAAACGACGCCGCCCGCGTCGTAAAACTTGCCGGTAAAGTCCGCAACTACCTGCGAGTCAGGCAGATCGAACATCGTGCCGTGGCCTCCGGGGAAGAAGATAGCCGCATAGTCCGCAGCCTTTACGTCGGCAAGCGGCCTTGTGGTTTTCAGCGCTTCCATAAGCTGCGCATCTTTCAGGAACTGAAGGCTTTCCGCGTCCCTGGCGTCCTCGATACCCGTCAGCGGCACCACACCGCCTTTCGGGCTGGCAAAGACGATCTCCAGGCCGGCCCGCTTGAACTCGTAGTAGGGGTGCGTGATCTCCGACAAATAGGCGCCGGTCGGCTTGCCCGTGCTGCCCATGGTGGCGGCATTGGTCAGGATAAACAGCACCGCCTTTTTCTTATCGCCACCTGCCGGAGTCCCCTTCGCCGCCTCCGCCGCATGCGCAACGTAAGTGCCTGCAACCACAACCATTGCCACGCAAAGCGCCCATGCCGTTGCGGACATAATCTCCGCCAGACGCGCCACGCGGCCCGGCCCCATGATTCGAAGAATAGACGTATTCGCCATGCAGTATCCTAGCCGCACCACCGCGTCCGTGCAACTCCCCCCTACCCCTCCTCCAGCCGAGCCAGCGCCTGACGCAGCGCGCGGATGTACGCGGCGCGATCGGCCTCCGTGGTGGCGGCGGGGTGATACGCGATGGACGACAGCGAGAAACCGTTGGGAGAGAAAGAGATAAGCGAGCTTGGCGTTGGCGTGGAGCCCTCCTCCCGTATCCCCAGCAGCTTAAAGGCGGGGATGGGATGAAAGACGCCGCGCACCTCCAGCTTCCCCAGCGGCACGGCATCCACCATGTGCTCCACGAGGGAATAGGTGGTGCCCGAGATGGCGATGGTGCCCGCCTCTGCCATACTCTCCAGGCGCGACGCAATGTTGACCTGCCCGCCAATGATGGTGTAGTCCATCCTGTTTTCGCACCCAAAATTGCCCACCGTACAGTAGCCCGTGTTGATGCCCATGCGCACGCGCAGCCCAAACTCGGCGCCTTTCGCTATCCAGTTGTCGCTCAGGTCGCGAATCCGCTCCTGCATTTTAACGGCCATGCGCACGCATCGCTCGGCGTGCACCCGGTCGCTGATAAACTCCGGGTCGCCAAAGAAAATCATCACCGCATCGCCGATAAACTTGTCGATTGTGGCGCCGTGATCGAGCGCAATGCGCGCCATTTCGTCCAGGTACTGGTTGAGCAGCTCCGAGAGGACTTCGGCCTCCAGCATGTCCGTGGCGCGCGTAAAGTCGACGATATCCGAGAAGAAAACCGTTAACTTTTGCCGCTTGTAATTCAGCTTCACCTCCGTGCGCCCGCCCATAATGGCGTCGTACAGCTGGGGCGACAGGTATTTTTTCAGCATCGCCAGGTGCGCGGTCATGCGCGTGTTCTGGTCCTGCAGCTCGTCCTCAATGGCGGCGCTGTGCTGAAGCGTGCTTTCGTAGAGAATGCGCATGTCCTCCAGCTCCGACGTCAGCGCCGCCATGCGGGCCTCCAGCTCGGCTGCCTGAGATTGCTGCTCCACGTCACTACTATCCATGCACAGCAGTGTAGCAAAAGCGCGACGAAATGCGAGCATTTCGACGCCTGCCGGTCGCAAAGCGCATCACGCATCGGCACGTTACCGCCACGCAACCGCCTTATGCCGAGAGATTTGCGGATGTCCCGGCGCGTGCGGCATCCGCCTCGGGTGTCGCCCCGCTATCCAACAGGCGAAGCAACAGCTTGTCCAGCGCCGCAATATCCACAGGCTTAAGCACATGCGCCGCAAAGCCGGCCTGAATCGCCGCCTCGATATCCTGCGCGCGCCCCAGGCCGCTGGAGGCCACCATGATGACCCGCGCCATGGAGGAATCCGCCCGAATGCGCCGCGCCATTTCCAGCCCGTCCATTACCGGCAGGCCGATGTCCGACAGGATGATGTCCGGGTGCTCGCGC
The DNA here is from genome assembly GCA_003054695.1 of Verrucomicrobia bacterium LW23. Classification (GTDB taxonomy): domain Bacteria; phylum Verrucomicrobiota; class Verrucomicrobiia; order Methylacidiphilales; family UBA1321; genus LW23. The sequence goes on along the minus strand of QAZA01000025.1, from coordinate 56,428 downwards.
CGAGCCAGCTCCAGCCCCGCGCGCCCGTCGCCGGCCGTAAACACCACGCACTCGCGCCGGCGCAAAATGCGGCTCAGCGCTTCCAGCGTATCTTCGCTGTCCTCCACAATAAGAATGCGGCGGCCGCGCAGCAGGCGGCGGTCCATCACCGCGGCCACAGGCGGGGCCGATGCCGCGGATGCCGCAGCCTCGGTGGCCGGCACGGGCGCACCCGCGGGCAAAGGGAGAAGCTCGGTCGGGGAACTCGCGGCGCCGGCAGGGGCAACGTCCGCTCCATCGCCGCGATCGCGATCCCCCTCCGGCAGGTGCACGCCCATGCTATCGTGGCTGGCGCCGGACGTGGCGACAGAGTGCAAGCCGGGCGCCGCGTCCTCGAGTTCCGACGACTCATGCGTCGCCCCATTTCTTTGCACCGCAACAACTTCCGCTTCCGCCGACTGCGCCCCGGGCTGCTTCGTCGGCTCCTCCGCGGCAGCCATGGGCGCCTCCCGAGGCAAGCGCAGCGTAAACACGGAGCCCTTCCCCGGCCCGTCGCTGTGCACGGAAATATCGCCGCCGTGCAGCTCGGCCAGACTCTTTGCGACCGAGAGGCCGATCCCCAGCCCGCCCGCGCGCCGTGTCATGGAGGCGCGCGTCTGGTGGAACATGGCAAAGATTTCCCGCATGTCGTGCCGCGACAGCCCTATCCCGTTATCCCTCACATGCACAAGCACATCCGCAGGCTCAACCGCCAGCGTTACATCAATGCGCCCGCCTTCGTCCGTATACTTCACCGCGTTCGTCACAAGATTTACCAGCACCTGCGTAAGTCGCGCGGGATCAATATTTAGCGTCACTTCCTCGTCGCCGGAGTGAAAATGAAGCGTCTGCCCCTTCTTCGCGCAGGCGGGGCGGATTGTATCGAGCGTATGCTCCACCCAGGTGCGAATTTTCGTCGGCTCGCGCAGCAATCGCAGCTTGCGGTTCATCACACCGGAGAGGTCCAGCAACTCATCAATCATTCGCGAAAGCGCCCTCGCGTTCCGCTCAATAACGCGCACGGAGTGCATATCGTCCTCGCTCAGCCCCGAGTCGCTCAGCAACAAATGCGCATGGCTGACGACCGGCGTGAGCGGCGTGCGCAGCTCGTGACTGAGCGTGGCCAAAAACTCATCCTTAAGGCGCGCGGCCTCCGCCAGCTTAATGTTTTTCTCCTCAAGCTCCTGCCGCAGAGCAAGTTCCAGCGACACATCGCGAAAGATGCAGACACTGAGCGTCACCTGCCCCGCCGTATCAAAGAGAATCGGCCCGCCGCTAAAAGAGACGAGCCGCGACTGGTTATCCGTGCCCCGCAGGTACAGCGACACGTTCGAGAAACTGTCGCCCCGGCTGGCCCGCGCAAACGGCATCTCGTCGCGCCCCACGCTCACGTGATTCATCTGGCGGAAGCCGAAAGCGCCCGGCTTGGTGTCAATCCAGTCCTGCACGGAGGCCGCCTCGCGATGCCCGAGAATGTGCAGCGCTGCCGCGTTGGCGCTGAGGATACGGGAGCGCTCGCCCAGCAGCACCAGGCCATCCGGCATACGGTTGATGATAGTCTGGAGCTTGGTGGCGTCGCTTTCAGCCGTGGCGAGCGTCTTTTTCAGCTCATCTGTCTTCTCCTCAACGCGCTTCTCCAGCTCCTGATTTATATTTTGTAACTCATCCTGCTGGCGGGACAACTGCCGATTGGCCACCTCCAGAACGCGCTGGTTCTCCTCAATACTGTCCGCCATCGCGTTAAAGGCCGAGGCCAGCATACCAATCTCATCCGACGAGTGTAACGGCGCCCGCACCGTGTACTCCCCCGCCTTGAGCCGGCGCACGGTCTCGCCCAGATCCGTAAGCGGGGATACGATGGAACGCGTAATAATCTGCTGAATAAAAAGCGTAAATACTCCCACAAACCCCACAGCCACCCACATATAGCGCACATAGTAGGAGGAACCAAGCTCCTCAGCCTGCTGCGCTATTTCTACCTGCCTGCGCACGATGGACCCCAGCAAAATCGCCTTCTCCGCCACCTGCTTCTCCAACCCTCGCAACGCCTCCCAATCCGGCCGGGCGGGTGCGGGGGGCGGGGTGGTGGTTGCGTCCACAGGCGGATTAGCAGCGTCCGCACCGGTACCCTCTTCCTGCGGCATCGGGGCTGTGACAGCCGGTATAACGCCGCCCAGCTCCTTAAGTAGCCGGTCTACATCTCCGCGCAACTCCGCATCCATCGGACCACCGAAGCGACTGCCGGCATCCATGATATCCCGCGCGTATAAACTGTTGTCCAGCAACATCCTGGTCTCAAAATACGGCTGCAGGTAGCGTGCGTCGGCCGAATGGCCGTAAGCTTCCGCGGAAACCCGCAGGACAGAGGCGAGCCGCGGAACCGCCTCCAGGTGAGCAACATACGTCATCCGCGCAAAGGCATCCGGGTTGCCCTGGCTTGTCATCCGCAAGGAGTACTGCAGGTAAAGTGCCAACAAAAACAAGATACATACCGTGCCCAGCAAGCACGTAATGAGCCTTGCGCGGATGCTCGATGCGAAGGAAATCGTCTCCACAACCGCAGCCTACACCATCGGCGCCCGCCGCGCGATCATTTACGCGCCGTCGCCGCTTTTCGGACTGGCCAGCAATCCTCCCCTCCTCCACTATGGCCGCTTATGAAACACTTCATGGTCGAGCTGACCTACACCGCCCCCTTTGAGCGCGTGGCACAATTCGTCCCCGAGCACCGCACCTACCTGCAACGCGGCTACGACGCCGAACTTCTCCTGTTCTCCGGCCCGCAAAACCCTAAAACGGGTGGCATTATCATCGCCCGCGCCCCGAATATCGAGCTCCTCCAGGAGTTTCTGGCGGCCGATCCGTTCCAGCGCGAGAATGTGGCAAGCTACCGCATTGTTGAGTTCGAAGCTGTTAAATCCCAACCGTTTATGAAGCCGTGGATTGACGGCTCCAACAATCTGGTTGCCCCCGAGTCCCGCCCGGCTGAATCCGCGGCAACAGCCTCGTAAGCAACGCATTAAGGCAAATGGCCGGCAAGAGGCATCCCACGCGGATGCCCTCCTCGCCGGCCTTGGCTATTTTCAGCGTAAGCCTTTGCGGCGCATCTAGTTACGCATCCAGCAAACCGCGCAGATATTTGGCGCTGGCAGCAACGGCCTCGGGCGCGTTTTCGCCTTCAAACTCCACAATCGTCGGCCACTCCTTGCCCTTGCCGATGGATATAACGCCGCGGAAGTTCACATCTCCTTGTCCCGCAGGCACATCCGCCTTGTCGGCTTTGCGCAGCTCTTTGGCGTGAATCATCCCGATGCGGGAGTTGTTGTCCACAATGTACTGGTAAGCATCTTTGCCCGCATGCTCCACCCAATACGTATCCACTTCAAACGCAACAAGTTCCGGATCCGTCTCATTCATCAGAATCTCCAGGCCGTTCGTGCCTCCCAGGTCGAAGAGCTCGAAGTCATGGTTATGATATAAGATGTTGATACCATAGGGCTTATACGCAACGGCCGCAGCATTCAGTCGCGCCGCTACCGAGGTATAGCCCTCTTTCGTACGCAGATCCTCACCAATCCACGGCACAACTAAATTGTTGTTGCCCAGACCTTTATGGAAGGCCGCCGTGCCTGCGACATCCCCTTCCACCCCATCCAGGCCCACGTGAGCCGCCACGACCGACAGGCCGGTCTCCTTCAGCAGCGTCTGCCACTTTTCAAGCGACCAGTCATAAGTACCTGCCATTTCAACACCATCAAAGCCCAGGCCGGGCACGGAGCGCAACGCGGCCTCGGCATCTTTGGCAAACTCGCGACGAAGGCTGTAAAGCTGAACGTAAAGGGGAAGTTTCATGTAAAAGACTGACGTGGAAGGGTTTATAGGCACAGACCGAGACAGGCGAAATCGCCCGCATCAGCCAGAACCCGCACCTTACACAGCTTCAACGCAATGTAAATGCGCGAAACGAAGTTTCGAGCTACTGGACTGTCAAGTAAAGCATGCCTTGTTGCCAAAGCAGTAAAGTGATGAAATGAAACTGTTGGCAGTAATCAACCTTTTCGCAGCGTAACTCCTTCCCCTTCCCACTATGAGGAGTCTCTTCCCCACCATTTCCGGACTTTGGCAAAATCAGCATAAGTCCTTGCCCTACAGGAAGTCCCGTAAGTCCACGGACCAAAGCCGCACGCACAGGAGCGCTTTCTCGCTCGTCGAGATTGTCATTGCCCTCGGCATTGTCGCCTTCACCTTTTCCACATTGCTTGCCTTGCTTCCCGTGGGCCTTAAAACATTTAAGGATGCGGCAGATACAGCAATTGAAGCGGGAATTGTCCAGCGCACGGTTAATGATCTTCAACAGTCTTCCTTTACCCTGTTCGATGATCCTGCTTATATCAAAAGCTTTTACTGCGATGATCAGGGCCAGATTACAGAGGACCCGTCTCTCGCCATCTACACCATTACCGTTTCCCGGTACAGGGATACTTCCTTACCTGTAGGCTCCGGCGTAGAACCTCTCTCCAGCACCCTCGCCACGCTCCGCATCGCTATTGTCAATAGAACGCGTTCTACCGCTACCAATCTCTATTCTGCTGTAGTGGCCGTACGTTAACTAATACAGCAAAGCACCCCACGCAATGCTTCCGCTCATGCAAGTGCGTCTACCTCATGGTTCCCGAAGAAGGTTGCATTGCTTAGCCTTCTCATTAGTGGAGATGCTGGTGGTTCTCGGTATACTCTCCGTATTGTCGATAGTTATCTTCAGTATCCTCAATCAAACAACGCGGTTGTGGCAAAGCTCCGACGCCAGAATCAAGTCCTTTCAGGCCGCTCGCATCACGTTCGATTCGCTCGCCAGAAACATCGGACAGGCAACCTTGCAGACCTATTGGGACTACGACAGTACGAATGCCCCGACTACCTACTTAAGAATGTCGGATCTTCACTATATCAACGGCCAGGCTTCCGATATTCTTTCCGCTCCTAAAGCGACACATCCTACACACGCTGTTTTCTTTCAGGCGCCGCTTGGCTACACCTATCCCGCATCCCATCCTCTTTCGGATCTGAACGGGCTTCTCAACGTATGCGGATACTATGTCGAATGGAACTCCGACACCAACTTCATCCCCTCTTTCCTGCATACGCAAGTGCAACCACGTATGCGTTTTCGCCTGATGCAAGTGATGCAACCGGCACAGGATTTTCGTGTGTACGAAGCCCGTACAGGATCCGGCTGGATTGCGGCCTCTCTGACTCAGCAAAACTATATTCGACCCGTGGCTGAGAATATCGTTGCGTTGATTGTGGAGCCCCAGCTAAGCAATATCTCTTCCACCGCTAATGTTTCTCTGTCCAGTGACTATTCTTATTCTTCACGTCCCACCTCCGGCTCCCTGTTTACGACGCCTAATCAACCCAAAACTGAACATCAGTTACCTCCCCTTATCAAACTAACGCTTGTTGCTATTGATGAACGTTCGGCAGCCCAGTGGCAAAGCCAGCACGGCTCCACCCCGCCCGACCTCGGGTTGGCCTCACGCTTTACGCAAACCGCTCAATACGAGGCAGATATGGCTTCGCTTCAGGACCGGCTCAAAGCTTTGCGGCTTAACTACCGCGTATTCTCCACCACGGTGGCGATTCACGCCTCTCAGTGGTCCAACTAGAAACGCCGTTCCGCCCGCAAACTTCCCCGCATCCAACCTTGCCCCGCGACGGGCGCCGCGCTACAAGCAGGCAATGGCAGCGATCACACCTGCCACGCCTCCTGTCCATGCCCACCCCCGACGCCATCCCCACGCAGGCCGCCCCCCCCACCCCCATCGCCACAGGCCCCGACGCGCGCTCCTGGCCCGCCTGGGCGCTGGAGCTGGCCACGCATTACCGCAGCAACGCCGCCAGCCAGTTCATCCTCTTCGGTAACATCAACGACCGCTGCGTGTTACCCATACCGGCCGCCGGCGCCGCATCGGGCGACCCAACCATTGGCGGCCTCTCCGACTTTTTACTGCGCGTGTTGATGCAGCCGTTCCAGGTCGTTCTGTCCTATGACCTTGGAAATGGCCTGCGCATTGAAAAGGGCGCGGAAATCATGACGCAGTGGCCGCCCATGCGCGACGGCGCCCCCCTCCCGCGCGCCCCTCGCGAGGCCATCGAAGCGCTCACCCGCTACTTCCGCTTTTGCGCCAACCTGGCCCGCCTGGGCAAGCCGGCCACGCATATCGGCGTCATCATCAAAGCCGCGCACCTTGTCGTCCCGGCCATTCCGGGCTCGCTCAACTACGACCTGAGCGCGCTTGCCATGCTGATCCGGGAGTGGGGAACGGAGGACTTGCTTGTCTCGCAACCCATTGCTACACTCCTACTTACCGATAACCTGAACGACCTGCACCCCTTGCTCGTCAACAACCCGCGCGCGGCGCAACTGCAAATTCCGCAGCCTGCGGAGACGGAAGTAACCCCGGCCCTGCTTGTCTTTTCGCGCCTCTACCCCACGGCGCTGCGCCATTTTGCGAACGACCTGCCCTCCCTGGGCGCGCAACTGGCCGGCGCTACGATAAGCAGCGTGGAGAGCATGCTGAAGCTGAAGGAGTACAAGAAGGAAGCCGTTCTGCCGCAAGATCTTGTGCGCCTGAAGAAGGAGCTGGTGGAGCGCGACTGCAACGACCTGATCGAGTTCATCGAAACGCGCCGCACCCTGGAGGACATGTCCAGCCAGCCCAAGTTGAAGGCCCGCCTGCGCGAAGACATTGCCCTGTGGCGCCAGGGGGACTTACAGGCGATGCCCATGGGCTACCTGGTGTGCGGCCCTATTGGCACGGGCAAAACCTACATGGTGGAGTGCCTGGCGGGAGAAGCGGGCGTGCCGGTCGTCAAGATCAAGAATTTTCGCGATAAATGGGTGGGCAGCACGGAAGGCAATCTGGAGAAGATATTTCGATTATTGCATGCCCTGGGCCGCTGCTTTGTGTTTGTGGACGAGGCCGACCAGGCCCTGGGCAAGCGCGACTCCGGCAGCAATGATTCGGGCCTCTCCGGCCGCATTTACTCCATGATTGCCAAGGAGATGAGTAACAGCGAAAACCGCGGCAAGATCGTCTGGATCCTGGCCAGCAGCCGGCCGGATTTGATTGAGGTGGACCTGAAGCGCCCGGGGCGCGTCGACATTAAAGTTCCGATTTTTCCCACAACCAACGCCCGCGAAGGCTTTGATCTGCTCCGCGCGCTGTGCAAACGCCGCGGCCTGGTGGTCGCGGAAGAATCCTTCCCGGAACTCGAGGCCCAGATCCCCAACCTGCTCACCGCAGGCGCGGCGGAAGCCCTTGCCGTTAAGGCATATAGAACGCAGCGCACGCAAAAGCTGGACTCTCTTTCCGCTGTAAAAGAGAGCCTGAAGGACTACCAGGCGCCGATTTCACGCGACGTGATGGAATTTCAAATCCGCATCGCCGTCAACGAGGCGACGGACTGGGAATTTGTGCCGCCCCCATTGCAACATCTGCGGGACAGCTAACCGTACAGGGGCGAGGCGGCACCGGCCGACGCCCCTGCACTATGTCCTGGCCACCAGTTGCGGCGGCGGAACGTGGCGTGGCGCGCAGCGATCAGCTCGCTTTCTTCTTTGCCTTCAGCTTGGAGGTAGCGTCCTTGAGAGGGAGCACTTTGCCGATAGTGGCTTTGGATTTAGCGAACGCAAAGCTTTTGGCCGGCTTGGCGTTGACCGGCTTCAGCGGCACTTTCCTGGCTTTCTTCTCGGGCGCGACGACCGCGTCTGCCACCTGGGCGGGAGCGGCCACGGCCTCCTTTTTGGCCTTGGGCTTTGTTGCGGCGGGCGCGGGGGCGACCAGGCGCAGGGCGTAATCCTCAATAACGGGGTTGCTGAGGATGTCGCGGCAGATTTCTTCCAGGCGCGCGCCGGATACCTCACCTTCCGCCGCATCTACTTCCAGCTCAATGTATTTGCCAATGCGAACCGAGACGGCCTTCTCCAGCCCCTGGGTGTGCAGGCAGCGCAGAACGGCGTCGCCCTGCGGATCAAAAACGCTCTTTTTCGGTGTTACGAGAATTTCAACTTTCATGTGTGGAGGTAATATGGCGGCCCGGAGCCAGCTTCCGGCATTCTTGGCCATCTTTCGCCTTGTGTCAAAGCAAAGCGTCAGCCCGTTTCAGGGGCAGGCGCGAATTTCCGGTTGTTCCGCTTGGCTAAACGCTCGCGTCGTACTATGGTCGCGGGGTAACGAACGCCGCTCCCATGGACAGGAAGAACGAAATTTTGATAAAAGCTCCTCTCGCTGATGTATTTAGCGTGGCATCGGACCTGGCCAACTGGCCCAGTTTCCTTTCCCACTATAGGTACAACAAGTTCCTTAGCCGTATGCCCTGGGGCGGCGTTGTCAAGATGTGCAGCACGCGCACTGGCATTGTAACCACATGGGTTTCCGTGTTTCGCAGCGACCCGGAGCACCAGCAGTTGCATTTTGAGCATCTGAACTCCTGCTGGGATGCCACCAAGGGCATGAAAGTTACCTGGACGTTTACGGATCGCGGCGAAGACGGTGTGCATATCGTTATCCACCATGTACATACGCTAAACTGGCCCATTATCGGCAGCTTTGTTGCGGACTGGATTATCGGCTGGTTTTTTATCTCCCACATCGCCAACAAAACGCTTCATGGGCTAAAGAAGCGAATGGAGGCCCGCAAGTAATGCCTGCATGCCATTTGTTGAGGATTCTTCGATATCTTCCCCTTAACTTTCACGGCGAAAGGTGTTTATGAAGCACCGCGTCGTTATTACCGGCATCGGCGCCCTTACCCCGATGGGGCACGGCGTCGAAGGGATTCGCGCCGGCCTGCGCGCTCGCAAGTCGCGGGTTACGCTTATCGAACAGTTTAATACGCAAGAGTTTAGCGCCAAATGCGCGGCGCAGATTCTGGACTACGAGCCCACGCGCTACTTCCCGCCGCACCGCCTCAAGCGCATCGACAAATACGCGCAGTTTTGCCTGGTCGTGACCCGTCAGGCCATGGAAGATGCAGGCATAGCGCCTTGCACGGAGGCGCCGTCCTTCGACATCGGCGTCAGCTTTGGCACCGCGTTGGGCGGGATTACGAATGCGGAGAGCCAGCACGCGCGCTTTCTGAGCGAAGGCGTCAAGGCAATCCCGGCATCGCTTGCGTTGCAAGTCTTTGGTGGATCGGCACATACCAATATTGCTATTGCCAACGGCTTTCGCGGCTACAATACAACCAACTCCAACAGCTGCGCCTCGGGCACCGTCTCAGTCGGCGAGGCGTACCGCGTGCTGCGCGACGGCCTGGCGCGTGTGATGATTGCCGGATCGTCCGAGACGCCTCTGGCGCCTCTTACTTTTGGCGCTTTCGATGTCATCAAAACGATGTCGCGGGAAACAAATCCCGCCCTTGCGTGCCGCCCCTTCGACAGGCGTAGGGGCGGCTTTGTGATGGCGGAAGGCGCAACGGCCATGGTGCTGGAGACGGAAGAGCATGCGCTGCAACGAGGTGCGCGGATTTACGCGGAGGTGCTCGGCTACTCGCTCAACAACGACGCATACCACATGACATCGTCACTACCCGACGGCGCCGCAGCAATTGACGCGATGTCGCGTTCGCTTAAGGAGGCAGGGCTTCGGCCGGATCAAATCGGCTACATTAATGCACATGCCAGCAGTACCCCGATGAATGATGAGCATGAGCAACATGCTATCACCAAGCTATTTGGATCGAATACCCCACCTGTCAGCGGTACCAAGGCCTTCTATGGCCATCCGTTGGGGGCAGCCGGCGGCATTGAGGCCGCGATTTGCGCTTTGTCTATCGCCGACGAGTATCTTCCGGAGACACTGAACTGCGAGGAGCCGGACATTGCGCCGGGCTTCGATCTTATCCTCGGCGAACCCCGCCACACCCGGGTTAACTACGTGCTGTCCAACAGCTTCGGCTTTGGCGGCATCAACGCCACGCTCGTGCTGGGGCGGTACGGCATCTAGCGGCGCGCCTCCGATCCTCCCCCCATGTCCGACCCCTCGCAACTGCCTCTGTACGATGTGGTTATCGCCGGGGCCGGGCCTGCGGGGGCCATGGCGGCCCTGGTACTGGCCCGGGCCGGACGCCGCGTGATCGTGCTGGAGAAAATGCGCTGGCCGAGAGAAAAAGTGTGCGGCGATTGCATCAACCCAAGCGCGTGGGAAATCTGGCGCCGCCACGGTCTGGAGGAGGAGTTTGGCGCGCTTCCCCATCACCTCAGCGCCGGTGTGTGCCTGGAGAGCGCCGGCCGGGAGCTTTTTCGCCACGATTTTGCCCCGGGCCCACACTTTGGCCCCCGGGCCGTGCGTCGCAGCGATCTGGACGAGTGGGTGATGGGGCGGGCGATTGCCGCAGGGGCCGAGTTTCATACAGAAATCTCTGTCACAGCCGTAGATACAACTACAGGCGTCATTACCACCACCCAGGGGGACTACCACGGGCGGATGATCCTGGGCGCCGACGGCCGGAACTCGACGATTGCGCGGATGGCAGGTCTAACCTCTTCCCGTCCAGGGAGATGCGGCCGACTGGCCTGGCAAACCACTCTCGATGCATCCGCAGTGGATGGGCACGTGCACATGAATCTCTTTCCCGACGGCTACTACGGCCTGGTACGCATCAACGAGAAAAGTGCAAATATGTGCATAGTCATGAGTCGCCATTCCAAGGCCACGCCGCAGTCCGTGCTTTCCCGCTACATCCCCAACACCCGCCCGTGTACATGGCGAAGCGTCACACCCATCACCCGCGCCCCGTCCACTCTTGGCCGGGGCCGCGTGTGGCTGGCCGGAGACGCCGCTCGAATGGTTGAGCCTTTTACCGGCGAGGGCATCTACTTTGCTCTGGCGTCCGGAGAGGCGGCAGCAGACGCTATCCTCCATACTCTCAACGGTTTAGACGCGACACCCGTCAGGGCGGACGCCTGTCTTCGCAAGGGCCTCGCCACCTACCAATCCTCGCACGCAGCCTTGTATGGAAAGCGCGTTTGGGTCAACCAGTTTGTGCATTGGTGTGCATTAAGGCCCGCCCTGGCAATGCGGGCCGTCCGGGTGCTTTCCGCAATCCCCGGCGCTCTCGGCACCCTGGTCCGCTGGGTGCATCCGGCTCCGCCGCCGCACGCCGCTTCATGATTCTCTTTCTCGATGTGGGCTACCACGGCGACGTCGCTATCGCCGCCGGTGTGCTTGCCGGCGGCTGGCCGGATGCCGCTCCGTTGCGCGAGAAAGTACTGCGTCTACCCGTGGCGGCGCCCTACCAGCCCGGGCGCTTTTACCTGCGCGAGCTCCCCTGCCTTCTCGCCATGGTGGCGGAGTTTCCCGAGACCCGCATCGCCGTCGTCGACGGCTATGTCTGGCTCGATGACGCCGGAACGCCCGGCCTCGGCTCCCGCCTGTATGATGCTCTGCACCAAAAGGTTACGCTTATCGGCATCGCCAAAACCGCTTTCCGGGGCGGCACCCATGCCATTGCACTGCGACGCGCCGGCTCCTCCCGCCCTCTCTACATTACGGCCGCCGGGATGGAGCCCGCCGTTGCAGCACAACACGTCGCCGCAATGGCCGGCGCTTTTCGGATTCCCACACTACTTCGGCGTGTGGATCAGCTTACGCAAGACGTTGATGCAAGCTGAGTTACGTTTCTATTGTGCGCCCACGCACTTTTTGTTTGCCAATCCTACCTCAATCGCGCTAGCCTCTAGCCTTTCGTCTCCCATCTGCGGGTATAGTTCAATGGTAGAACGGCAGCCTTCCAAGCTGCACACGAGGGTTCGATTCCCTCTACCCGCTCCCTTTTTTTGTGTAGCGATTGCCGCTTTTCAACAGCGCGCGCAGGGCCTAGATTTCTCGGCATATGTCGACCAGTTCGCAGGGCGCAGCCGCGCATTTGCAGCGGCTTGTGGGTGAGGGAAACCTGGACTCCGTGTTGCAACGCCTTAAGCCGCAGCATCATCCATTGCCGGCGCGCTTTACGGGCGCTACCTCGTTAAGCCGGGCCTCCGTGGAGCAACGGTGGGGCATCCTTGCCGCCGCGCCGGCGAGCCCTGAGCGGTCCACGACGATTGCCGCGGCCCGGGCGGTGTTGGATCCTGCCTCGGCTGCCAATGTTTCCGGGGCCGCCGATGCTTCCGCCAGCGTTCACTCCAATCTGGCGCCGTACGCGCGCAATATTGAGTATGCGGTGGGCACCGTGCAGCTCCCCATCGGTATTGCGGGGCCCCTGCGCATTAACGGAAGTTGCACAGCTGGAGATTTTTACGTGCCCCTGGCCACTACGGAGGCCGCTCTTGTCGCCTCCTACCAGCGTGGGGCAATGCTTATTAGCGAAGCCGGCGGCTGCGCGGCTGCGTTGCTGGCCGAGGGGGTGACCCGTGCGCCGGGCCTGGTGTTTGAGACGGTGGCGCAGGCGGGCGCGTTTATCGCCTGGGCCGTGACGCAGGAGGAGGCATTTGCGGTCGTGGCCGCCTCCACCACCAGGCACGGCCGCCTTACCCGCACGCGCATGACGGTGGAGGGCAATCACGTCTACCTTTCCTTCGAATATCTGACCGGGGACGCCGCCGGCCAAAACATGGTAACCCTTGCAACGGACGCTATTTGCGACTACATCGTGCGTTGCGCGCCCATCAAGCCGCGGCGCATTTTTGTGGAGGCGAACCTTTCCGGTGACAAGAAGGCGTGCACCCAGTCGTTCCAAAGTGTTCGCGGCAAAAAGGTGTGCGCGGAAGTTATTGTGCCGGACGAACTTATACGCAAGCGCCTGCACACCACAGCGGCGGATATCGCCGAATATTGGGCAATGACCGTGCTGGGCGGCGTCATCAGCGGCACCATTGGCGTGCAAGGGCACTATGCCAATGGCCTGGCCGCGCTTTTTATCGCCACCGGGCAGGATGCCGCGTGCGTTTCCGAGGCGGCCGTGGGCATCACGCGGTTTCAACTGCAGGGCGACGGCAGTTTATACGCCTGTGTAACGCTGCCTAACCTTATCGTCGGCACCGTAGGCGGTGGAACCGGGCTGCCCACGCAGGCGGCATGCCTCGATATCCTGGGCCTGCGCGGCGCTGGGCACGCGCGCTCCCTTGCGGAAGTAGCTGCCGCCCTGGCACTTGCGGGCGAGCTCTCCATTGTCGGGGCCCTCTCCGCCGGCGAGTTTGCCCAGGCCCACCGCAAGCTGGCGCGGCGGGCGCCGGCCCCATCCACGCCCTCGGCCGCGTAGGGCGTTGTCGCTTTTGCGTTCCGTTTGTGTATTGCCAGGTGAAAGAATGGCGAGTTGGTGCGTAGAATATCGAACTGGCGTCGCACATTTGGCGCCCACTACTTGGTGTCCGCTACATCCCCTCCAACTCCAGCCTCGCACGCCACCCCAGGGTTTCTCGCCCGATGGTGGATGTACCAGCGCGAGCGCTTTCCGGTGCTGGCGCATGGTCCTCTCGTTCTGGCATTTAGCGCATGCGCGGTATGTTTTTCCGCCTTGCTGCGCGGCGTGGGCGGGGAGACCGGCGCGCCAGGGCCGGACGTCGCGACGATTGCGCCACCCACTTGGCATGCGTTCCTCGTGGCGTTTGTCACCTCCTTCATCTCCTTTCTACATTTGCGTATTGCGGACGAATTCAAGGACCTGGAGGAGGACACGCTTTATCGCCCCTACAGACCAGTGCCGCGCGGCCTTGTAACGCTGCGCGAGCTGGCCGTGCTTGGCATCGCGGGCGCCGTTATCCAGCTGGCCCTGGCCCTGTGGCTGGACGCCCGCCTGCTTGTGCCGCTACTGGCCACCTGGGCCTACCTGGCCCTGATGAGCCGTGAGTTCTTTTGCCGCGACTGGCTGAAGGCGCGCCCCATCACCTACATGTGGACGCACATGCTCATTATGCCGCTCATCGACTTTTATGCCACAGCGTGCGACTGGTTGCCCACCCGCGATGCCGTGCCGCCCCCCGGCCTGGCCTGGTTTGTCGCGGTCAGCTTCTTTAGCGGCTTTATCATCGAGATTGGCCGCAAAATCCGCTCCCCCCTCGACGAAGAGGCCGGCGTGCCCACCTATAGTGCCACCTGGGGGCGCGGCCGTGCTGTCACCACACTGGCGGTTGTCATTGGGCTGACATCGCTCAGCGCCATCCTCGCTGCGGCGTGCATTCGCTTTGCACAACCTGTTGCTGTTGTGATTGTTGCGATGCTTCTCGTTTACGCCGCCATAAGCGCGCGCTTCCTCGGGAATCCCTCTCCAGGCCGTGGCAAATCGTTCGAGCTGTTTGCCGCGTTGTGGACGCTCGCCCTCTATCTGGGCCTCGGCGTCGCCCCGTTTGCCCTGCGCGTCCTGTGGGCCTCGCCTGCCACCTGATCCTTCGCCTCCACACTCTCCCCCTCCGTCACCATGCAGCACCCTACGCCCATCTCTCCCGAGACCGACCCTGGTGGCAAGGCCCGCGCTCTGATGAGCCTGGCCGAGACCCCGGAGCGTCCGGCCTTCCCGGTCCCGCCCTTCCAGGTGGTTGCGCCACAAGCTTTTATGGAGGCGCTGAGCCCATCGCAACGCGATGCTCTCTCCCAGGCAGCCACGGCCGAGCAGGCCGCGGAGATTCTGCGCGGCCTAGCACCTTCCCCTCGCTGGATCGCCCAGGAGTTGCCGCGCCTGCGGCCAATGCTCGGCAACCCGGCGGCCGGCCTGGCCGTGCGATCCTCCGCCGCCGACGAGGATGGCGCTGGCCACTCTTTTGCCGGGCAGCTGGACAGCTTTTTGCATGTAAGCTGGGACGACGTAGCAACACGTATATCTGATGTGTGGCGCTCCGGCTACAGTCCGCGCATCTACGCCTACCGCAAGCAGGCCGGACTTGATCTCCCACCGCCGGCACCCGCCGTCATCATCCAGGCCATGATTCCTGCAGAAGCAGCCGGCGTGGCTTTCAGCGCAGATCCTGTTTCAGGCAGCCGCTCCATTGCCGTAGTAGCCGCCGTGCGCGGTACCGGCGAGAAGCTTGTAAGCGGCGAAGCCGATGGCGAGACATATCGAGTCTCCCAGGAAGGTGACATTCTCCAGGGATCAGACAAGGCCCCTGCATCCCCTTCCCCCCCAACGCTTTCCGGTGTACACATCAAGGCGGTTGCAGCCCTGGCAAGGCGCTGCGCCGCCCACTTTGGGCTGCCTCAGGATATCGAATGGGCCTTGCACGACGATAAGATCTGGCTCCTCCAGTCGCGCCCGATTACCTCGCTGGCGGGCCGGCCGGACCCCGACGGCGCCTGGCAACTTTGGGATAACAGCAATATATCGGAAAGCTATAACGGCGTTACTACACCCCTCACCTTCAGTTTTGCCCGCCAAAGCTACGAGGCGGTCTATCGGCAGTTTGTCACGATTTTAGGGGTGCCACAAAGGCGAATCGACCAGGGCGCCGATGTCTTTCCACGAATGCTGGGGCTTATTAGGGGAAGAGTGTACTACAACATGGTCAATTGGTATCGCGTGCTTGCCATGCTTCCCGGCTTCGCCATTAACCGCACGTTTATGGAACAGATGATGGGCGTGAAAGAGCCTCTGCCCCAAGAAGTTATGCGCGAATTTGAAAGCGCGCCCGCACAAATTGCCGACTACGCCGAACTCCTCTCCACCATCGCAGGGCTGATCCGCAGCCACTGGACTTTGCCGAAAAAAGTTCGCGCCTTTTATGCGAGACTCGACGCTGTTCTCAACGCAAAGTCCCTGCCACTCAGCCACATGCGCTTGGAACAATTGGCCTCGTCGTTCCGCGAGATCCAGTCGCGCCTCCTCACCCACTGGGACGCACCGCTCATCAACGACTTCTTCGCGATGATCTACTACGGCACCCTGCGCAAACTGTGCACCAGCTGGTGCGGCGACACCGATGGAACGCTTCAAAACAACCTCGTCGCAGCATCCAGCGAAGGAGCGATGATCAGCGCGGAACCGGCCCGCCGCATCCAGGAGATGGCCCGCCTGGCCGCTGCAGCCGAGGTCGAGAGCCCTGGAATCGTCGCCACACTTTCGGGCGGAAACCTGGCGGAAATTTACTGGAGCCTCGATCACAACATCCACAGCATCATGCAGTTACGGCATGCGTTCGCCCAATATCTAGACAAATTCGGCGAGCGATGCCTGGAAGAGCTCAAGCTCGAAAGCGCTACCCTCCACGACGATCCCCTCATGCTGTATCGCGCCGTCGGCCGCCTCGCAGGCACGGCTGCCATGCAGAGGGAAACGCAAGGCCCGGGACCGGCCGCATTGCGCACCCAAGCCGAGCGCCGCGTCGAGGACGCCCTCGCGCATAACCCGTTGCGCTACAGAATCTTCTGCTACGTGCTGAACCAGGCGAGAGCCAGGATTCGCGACCGCGAAAACCTGCGCTTCGAGCGCACCCGCGTGTTCGGTCGCGCGCGCCGCATTTTTGTGGAAATCGGCAAGCGCCTTCACGCGGAAGGACGCCTGGAAGCGCCCCGGGATATCTTCTACCTCACCATCGAAGAAATATTCAGCTTCATTGACGGAACTGCCGCAACCACGGATCTTCGAGGACTTATCGCGTTGCGAGTGAAGGAGTTCCAACAATTCCGCGACAGCCCGCCACCCGCCGACCGCTTCGCTACCCGCGGCGCCGTGTACGTCGGCAACGCCTTTGATGGCCCGACTGCGACCGCCGCCGCCCCTGCCTCCACCTCCGCAAACGCCGCCAGCCAGCGCACCGGCACGGGCTGCTGCCCGGGCATCGTGCGAGCCAAAGTGCGCGTCATCCTTAGCCCGCGCCATGCGCAAATAGAAGTGGGAGAGATACTTGTAGCGCCGCGCACGGACCCTGGCTGGATCATGTTGTTCCCCTCCGCAGCCGGCCTGCTTGTGGAGCACGGCAGCCTCCTGTCGCACTCGGCCATTGTCGCTCGCGAAATGGGCATCCCGGCCATCGTCTCCATCCCCGGGCTGACAAGCTGGCTGCACACGGGCGACGAAGTGGAGTTCGACGGATCAACCGGCCGCATCCTGTTGATACGCAAAACCTTACACGAAGCGGAGGCGGCGACATGAGCACCCTCCCAGCCCCACCCGCCGAAGCCGCCGCGCACGCTCGCTTCGACCTCATCCGCTACGCCCAGGTATGGGAGGATGCCGACGTTCTGCTCGAGGGCCTCAACGCGGGTCCCGGTGATGAGTGCCTCTCCATTGCCTCCGCCGGAGACAATGCCCTTGCAATGTTAGCCACTGGGGCGCAACGAGTTATCGCTCTTGACCTAAGCGCGGCTCAACTCGCCTGCCTCGCTCTTCGGGTCGCCGCATTTCGAACGCTCACTCACTCGCAACTGCTTGTGCTGGTGGGAGTTGAAGCTTTAGACCTCTCGCCGGGCGAACGGAAGCACCTCGCGATGGAGCGCCAGCGCTTGTACCAGAGCTGCCGCGCCGAACTCGAGCCGTCAAGCAGGGAATTCTGGGACGCCCGACCAAGCGATATCGCCGCGGGAATCGGCCGTTCGGGAAAATTTGAGCGCTATTTTCACCTGTTTCGCACACAAGTCCTCCCTCTGGTTCACAGCCAGGCCAACGTGCGGGAGCTATTCGTCCCACGCGATCATCGGCAACGCGAAGTCTTTTATGCGCAACGCTTTAACACGTGGCGGTGGCGTCTCCTGTTCCGCCTCTTTTTCTCGCGAACCGTGATGGGGTGGGCAGGGCGCGACCCCAGCTTTTTCCGCTACGTGGATGGCTACGTTTCCGTCTCGCAACGCGTTCTGGAGCGCTCCCGCTATGCAGCGACGGTTTTGGATCCCTCGCAAAATCCTTATATGCAATGGATTATGCTGGGAACGCACACTACCGCGCTGCCTTATTGGCTTCGTCCGGAAAACTTCGAAGCCATCCGCCGCAACCTCGGTAGGCTCGAGTGGCATCAAAGCTCCATCGAGTCGTATCTCGCTCAGCACCAGGGAGATCCGATTTCGCGACTGAATCTGAGCGACATCTTCGAATACATGTCGCAGGAAAACACCAATAGCTTGCTGGCAACCATTGCCCGGGTGGCAAAACCAGGGGCTCGGCTCGTCTACTGGAATATGCTGGCCCCACGATGCACGCCGCCGGAGATGCACCATCTCATCCGTCCCGTCGGCGGCGGCCTTTCCGCGAGCTTGCACGCTAAGGATAAGGCGTTCTTCTACAATGCTTTACATGTGGAGGAGGTCCTAGGCCCATGATGACTGCCTCCACCCACACATGGCTCTTCGCCATGGCGCTTGTGGCCGTAACGGCGGCGCCCGGGTTGATGGTTGCAGCGCTGTGCACCCTGCAAAGGCGCTGCGCCGCGGCATCTCTCGCCGGAGACACGGGTGGCAATGTTACATCCTCCGCACCAGGCACTTACGGGATTGATCGCGAACTTACCCGCAAGGCCGCGCACGTTGGCACCGGGCTGGTTTGCCTCACTTTTCCCTGGCTGTTTGCGGAGACGTGGCCGGTGCTGGCGTGGTCAGGTGCCACCACTGCGGCGCTGCTGGCCATCCGGTGGATTCCCGCACTGCAACGCGTGATGGGAGGCGGCATTTACGTAGATCGTATCTCGTTGGGAGAGATGTACTTTCCCATTTCCATCGGCGTGATGTTTTGGCTCGCCCACGGAGAGTGGCTTTTGTATCTCATTCCCGTGCTTACACTTACCGTTGCGGATGCGGTTGGCGCTGTTGTCGGCGTGCGCTACGGCCTGCACCGGTACAAAACGCAGGAGGGCGAAAAGAGCTTCGAGGGTTCCCTGGCGTTCTTCAGCGTCGCATTTTTGACAACCCACGTGCCACTCCTCCTCTTCAGCCCCGTGGGGAGGGCGGAATGCCTGCTGATTGGGGTGGTCGTCGGACTGATTATCATGCTGGTGGAGGCTATTTCGTGGCGAGGGCTGGACAACCTGTTTATACCTGTTGGCACCTTTTATATCTTACAGCTATACATCCACCTAAGCGCCGCGGAGCTTGTTATTCAACTCGTTGTCCTTACGTCGCTTGCGTTGCTTTCCATCGTTTGCCGCAATCGCACCACCCTGAGCGACAACGCGCTGATGGCAGCGTCGCTTTCCGCATTCGGGCTGTGGGCGCTGGGGGCATGGCCGTATCTTGTAAGCCCATTGCTCTTGTTTGTGATGCACATCTTCTTACCTACATTTTCGTCCGGGCTGCGGCCAATGCTTAATCTTTATGCGGTCAGCCGGGTGGTGTGCGGTGCGTATCTCCATCTGTTTGTGGCACTTGCGGTGGGGCTGGAACACGGGTGGCTTCCGTTTCACTTGTGCCTGGCGTGCAGCACGGGCAATATGGTAGCGGCCCGGCTGCGCGTGGTTCAGCGGGAGATGAGCCTGGGACGCGTTGTCTGGACGGCCTGGCTGACGACGTGGATTGCTTTTGCACCTGCGGTGCCTCTCATGCTTTCCTCCGCCGCCTGGCCCGTGGCGCTGGTGATGATGGCGGCCGGATTGTGGGCCTCCATCGCCCTGTTTGCGCGCTACTGGTCGCCAGTGGAGCCGCGTGTGCAAGATCAAGCGCGTCAATGGGTTGTGGAATCCGTAATCGCGCCGGTGGCGGCATGCACGGGGTGGATTCCTGCGTTAATGCTATGGTTTCAGAACACATGATGGCTTGTCTATTTCATGATCTTTCATCACTTCACAAGAACCGACTTTTCCTCCGACAGCGTCGTTTACCCGGATGTTTCGACGCTGGAACCTCTTAAGCGCGAGATACTTGCATCGCACGACTGCGATATGCATCTGGTTGTTGCCACGGAAACGGAGCACGCGCGGGCCTCGCTTTGGTGGACGCATGTGCCGCAAATGGAGGGGCGCAGGCCTGGGACGATCGGCCACTTTGCCGCCACGGGGCCCATCGCCGCGGCGGCGGTGCTGGACGAGGCGTCGCGGCTGCTAAGGCAAGCAGGCTGCACGTGCGCCGTGGGGCCGATGGACGGCACAACATGGCGTAAGTATCGCTTTGTGACAGACTTACGCGGAGAACGCGATAGCGCGGAGCCACCCTTTATGCTGGAGCCGCAGAATCCTGACGACTACCCTAAGTGGTTTATGCAGAACGGCTTCGCACCGCTGGCGCAGTATAGCTCCACCCTGGTTACGGACCTGGAGCGCGAGGACCCGCGGGCCGACAGGGCGCGGGCGCGGCTTGCGGCGGGAGGCATCGAGATTCGCGCGATGGATCCTGCGCGGTTTGATGCGGATCTCGAAGCGGTGTATCACCTTTCGTGTCAAAGCTTTACGCAGCAATATCTCTACACGCCGATCGATCTGCCACACTTTCTTGCGCTCTACCAGCCACTGCGCGCGCGTATGGTGGCGGAGATGGTGCTACTGGCCTGGCAGGGGGCGACTCTGGTGGGCTATCTCTTTGGTATTCCGGACCTTACGCAGGCGCAGCGGGGGCTGCAGGTGAACACGGCGATCATCAAGACGCTGGCGATATTGCCGGCCCGCGCCTTCGCGGGGCTTGGGGCGGTGCTGGTGAACGAGTTCCACAGACGCGCGCGTGCGATGGGGATGACGAGGTGCATCCATGCGCTGGCGCATGAGGGCAACGCGAGGTCGCAAAACATCAGCAGTTTTTTTGGGGAACGCATGCGAGGTTACACGTTGTACATCAAAGACTTGTAACGCCATGGCCACTGACTTCGCCACCATTCCGGACGTGATTCGGCGCCAGTGCGAGGCGTATCCGGACAATGCCGCGCTCATCGAGGCGCGCGCCGGGTGGCTGACGCGGGGTGAACGAGCGGTGACATTTCGTCAACTGGATGCAATGTCGCTCGGACTGGCGGCCTGGCTGGTGCGGCGAGGCGTGGGCCGCGGCGATGTGGTGCTTGTGCTCGCGCCCATGTCGTCGTCACTGTATGTTGTTCTGCTGGCGTTATTTAGGGTTGGCGCTACGGCTATGATCCTCGATCCGGCCGCGGGGCTGGAGCATGTGCGGGCGTGCTGCGCGGAGCAACCGCCGCGCGCCTTTTTTGGCGTCTGGAAGGCACACGCGTTGCGGTTGTTGGTGCCGGAGATTCGCGCGGCGGAGCTGAGCGTGTGGGTTTCGCTCGACCCATCGCGGCTCCCCTGCGAAGCCGCGCCGGAGAGCGGCATGCCTGGACCGGGGCCGGAGACGGCGGCGCTGTTAACGTTTACGAGCGGCAGCACGGGGCGGCCCAAGGCTGCGGTGCGGACGCATGGCTTCCTTATTGCTCAGCATCAGGCACTTGCGAAGGCGCTGGAGCTTCGGGCGGGGGAAGTGGATCTGACAACTTTGCCCGTGTTTGTACTGGCTAACATGGCGTCCGGGGTCACCTCCCTGCTGCCCGACGCCGACATGCGGCGGCCGGGGCAGGTGCGCGCGGATCGAATTGCGGCGCAGGTGGCGCGTCACAGGCCTGCGAGAACGGCGGGCTCACCGGCATTTTATCTGCGCATTCTGGCCGAGGCGGGGCCGGAGGTACTGGGGAGCTTCCGCCGCCTTTATACGGGGGGCGCGCCGGTGTTTCCGTCGACGCTGCGCCGGTTACAGGAGGCTGCGCCGCATGCGCAAGTTGTTGCGGTGTATGGCTCTACGGAGGCGGAGCCGGTCAGCCACATTCCCTGGGACGCGATGTCGTCAGAGGACCTGGAGCTGATGAGAGGCGGCAAGGGGCTGCTGGCGGGACATCCTGTGCAGGAGATTCAGTTGCGCATTGTCGATATAACGCGTTTGGCTCAAAGCGGTTGCGACGAGGAGGCCGGCGCCTTCCCCGGCAGAGGGCCGATGCGCATTTCCGACACCGACTTCCAAAGCATGGCAACAGCAACCGGCGAGGCCGGGGAAATTTGGGTGGCGGGCGCCCACGTTTTGCAGGGTTACCTGGGCGGGCGCGGGGACGCGGAGTGCAAATGCGTTGTAAGCGGCGCGGTTGGGGAAGGAAATGCGGAGGGCAGCGGCACCGTCTGGCACCGTACGGGCGACGCGGGGTATCTCGACACGCAGGGCCGGTTGTGGCTGCTGGGCCGGGTTTCGGCTTGCGTGAGAGACGACAGGGCAACGCTGTATCCCTTTGCGGTGGAATGTGTTGCGATGTCGTTTGACTGCGTGCGGCGTTGCGCGTTTGTTGCGGGACGCGGCGTGCGAATCCTGGTGGTGGAGCACAGCCGCCCCCCTGCCGCTGAGGAAAGCGTGGCGCTAGCAGAGGCATTGGCGTGGGTCTCGCCGATCCGGATTGTTCCGGTAAGTGCGATACCGCTGGATCGGCGGCATAATGCCAAGGTGGATTACCCGGCGCTGCGTAAATATTTGGCTTCCACGGGTTTGGACTGAACGACGCGCAGAACTGCGCCCGTGGCGAAAAGTACAAAGTGTAGTCTTGGCACCAACAGCCGCATGTGTTAGAATTGCACCTCCTATGGGACGTCAATGGCTACTGGCAAAGCGCGAAGTCGCTTCGTTGCGCAAATCGAAGGCAACCGGCAAGTTCGTGCGCGAAATTATGGTGGCCGCCAAGCATGGCGGCGCCGATCCCGCTACGAACGCGCGCCTGTTTGCGGCGGTGGAAAAGGCTAAGCGGGAAAGTGTTACGCGTGATGTCATTCAGCGCGCCATTAACAAGGGCGCCGGCATTGGCGACGACAAACTGGTGCTGGAGCACGTGAATTTTGAGGGCTATGCGCCGCACAAAGTACCTGTGATTGTGGAAGTTCTGACGGACAATAACAATCGCACCGCGCCGGAGATCCGCGTGCTTTTCAAAAAGGGCCAGCTCGGCGCGGCCGGCAGCAACAAGTTTCTGTTTGACCACGTGGGCCTGGTGGAGGCGCACCATCCCGATACGTCCACGGACGCCGAGGGCGCGGCGATTGAAGCGGGCGCGAACGAGGTAGAAGGGCTGGACCACGCGCAAAACGACGACATCCCCCCAGGTACACTGGGCGCGCGTTTTGTGTGCGACCGCACTGCGGTACACGCTGTCTCGCAATGGCTTACGCAGAATGGCTGGACGGTTGTGACGGCGGAGATGGGGTATATCCCCAAGAACTTCCCCGACCTTACGGATGCGCAGCGCGAGGAAGTCGGCGAGTTTCTCCATCACCTGGATGATCACGACGACGTGCACCGCGTCTGGGCGGCGGTGAAGTAAAGGAGGGAAAAGCAATCGTACGTTAACCTGCTTCCCCTCCTCGCGTCCTTCGCGCGAAATCGGATTGGCTGTTGCACGGTGGCTGGGCGCATGGCGCTCCCTGGCCCCTGGGCCAACTTCATGGCTCGCCTAATGTGCGTAGTTCGCCCACTCTTCCTCAAAGTAGCGCACCAGGGCGTGGTTGTTGAGGGTGTTGACTTTGGTGGGGACGCGGTCCATGTCGGGGGGGAACTCGAAGAGGGTGGGCAGAGTTTGCGCGTTGAGAAAGCGGGCGTCGGGAAGCGTGGTGCGGGGGCGATTGAGCGGGGTTTTGGCGGCCAGGATGAAGCCCCATTCGCCAAACGCCGGCACGTATACGTGGTAGGGCAGGGTCTGGAACCCGACGGCGCGCAGGGTTTGGTCCACGCACCAGAAACTGCGGCGCGCCACAAGGGGCGATGTGCTTTGCACAACGGCCACGCCGCCCGGCGCCAGGTTGTTGTAGAGATGGCGGAAAAACGTCGTGGTGTAGAGCTTGCTGAGCGAATAGTTGGAGGGATCGGGGAAATCGACGATGATCGCGTCAAACGGCTGCTTGTTCTCTTTGACCCAAAGAAACGCGTCCTTGTTCAGCACCGTAACGCGCGGGGAGTTCAGCGCGTTCCCGTTCAGCTGCACGAGGTTAGGATGGGTGCGGAAAAGCTCCGTCATCGCGGGGTCCAGGTCCACAAGCGTCACGTGCTCCACCTGGGGAAAGCGCAGCACTTCGCGAATCGCCAGACCGTCGCCGCCGCCGAGAACCAGCACGCGGCGCACGGGGTGCTGGTGCGGTGCCGAAGCCGCGGCCCCCTCGCGACGGCCGCCTTCACCGCTTGCGCCTCCGTCGCCGCCCTCGCCTCCCCCGCCTCCGCTCGTGCGCTCTCCCTTCCCCTCGCCTGCCTCCCCTGCCCGCTGGGAGGCAAGGCACATGGCGGGGTGCACCAGGGCTTCGTGGTAGCGATATTCATCGCGCGAGGAGAACTGCAGGTTGCTGTTGAGGTACAGCCGCACGTCGTCGCGCGATCGCGTAAGCACAAGGCGTTGGTACTGAGAGGTTTTGGCGTAGATAACAGGATCGGGATACTGCGCGGACTCGGCGGTGGAGACGATCTTTTCCGCATACACAAAGCCCAGGCCCAGGCCGGCCAGCAGCAGCCAGCCGATCACCTTTAGCGTCACATGTTGCGGCACCTCGCGCGGCAGCAGGTACAGGGTCCAGACGCCCACGGCCACGTTAATCATGCCAAACATAAAGCTCGTCTGCACCAGGCCCAGGTGCGGCACCAGGACCAGGGGGAAGAGCAGCGAGGCAAAAAGCGCGCCGATGTAGTCGAAGGTGAAGACGCGCGCCACTAGTTCCTTGAACTCGAAGTGCTTCTCAAGAATCCGCATCAGCAGAGGGATCTCCAGGCCCACCAGTGCGCCGATAATCACTACCGTTCCATACAGCAGTACGCGAAAGGACGCCACGTGATCGAACAGCAGAAACAGCATGGCCGCGCTGCAGCCGCCCACGGCGCCGATGAGCAGCTCCGTCTGGATAAACGCAGTAACCAGGTTGCGCGTGAAATACTTGCTGGCGTAGGAGCCAATGCCCATCGAGAACAGGTACGTGCCGATGATGGTGGAGAACTGCGTGACGGAATCGCCCAGCAGGTAGCTGGCCAGGGTGCCGGCAATCAGCTCGTACACCAGGCCGCACGTGGCGATAACCACGACGGAGAGCAGGAGGATGGCCTGCACAACAACAGGGTGGGGCGAGGGCGCGGGGGCGGACGCGGGTGGGCCGCCGCCGCGCTAGCCGCGGATGGCGGAGGAAATAATGATCGACAGGCCGATGGCCATGGCGCCGACAACAATAGCCAGGGCAATGTTGTTCTTCTCCACCAGCTCCTTCCACAAGTCGTACGGCGTCAGCTTGTCCCACACGTTAAAGCTGATGACGAGGATGGCGACGCCGAGCAGCGAGTACGCCAAAGCACCGGGCAGGTGTTTGATTTCCTGGATGAAATATTCCATGGGGGGCCGTTCGTTCGTGGAGAGAAATGGGGGTTGGCTGCGGGATGCACGGGCTGCGCCGCGGGCGGTCGACTCTGAAACTGCCGCATGTTACGACAGCCCGCCCGCGCAATGCAATGCAAAGTAACATGCGATGCGACACGCCAGGCACCGGCCTTTGCCGGCAGCGCCTGCCTGCGCTTGTACACTGGACAATAGGGGCCCAGACCCATGGGTCCTACTTATGGTTGACAAAAAGCACCTGCGAGCGCGTCATCGGCGTGCTGGGGCCGAAGTTCAGCGGCATATATCCGTAGGCGTTGGCGTAGATCATATAGGCGATCAGCGCGGTGCCGGAGAAGGCGTAAAGGGCGTCCATGGCAAGGATATCCTGGCAGAGAACCGGGTCGGGCGCGACTCAAATCGGCGGGATTTGTGCGAGGGTTGCCGCCGGTGCGCGTTGGCTGAGAATCTTATCCACAGGCCGGCTGAATTTGCGCTCCAAGAGCGGCGTTAATACGGACGTATATAGGCCCCGAGCGACAGCCAAGGCTATCCTACGAGGCTCGGGCGTTCGAGTGAGACCTGCTCTACAGGCTGTCGACATTTCCGCTGCATCCCCTTGGCAAAACTTTCCGTCCTTGGAGTTAAAAGCTCCCCTGGCATTCGACGAAGAGAGTTTTGACGCCAGGGACGGAAAGCTCGCCAAGGGGGGGACTGCAATATCCCGGAATGTCGACAGCTGCTAATCAAACATCTGGTGAAACAGGCGGCCCGGGAAGTATTTGCCGGGGCAGTCCGTCGGGTGCGGGTTAATCTCGCGGTGCAGGGCAAAGCGGAAGCGGGTGTCGCAGCGGCGGCGCAGGTATTTCACCAGCTCAATGCACGCGGCGATTTGCTTTTTGGTGGGGCGGCTGTGGTTAAAATCGCCCACAAAACAGATGCCGATGCTGACCGCGTTAAGGGCGCGGCTGCGCACGTGGCCGCCGTCCTTCTGCTCCCGCCAGCGCGGGCCGATCTCGATTTCGCCGTCGCGGGAGTCCGTGCCGTTGCCGATGACAAAGTGGTAGGCCAGGCCGTTCTTCATGCCCCGCTTGCGGCGGTGAAAGTGGTCAAACAGGCGGGCGTTGCCGCGCTGCGTCTCGCTGTGGTGCAGCACCACAATGCGCCAGCGGCCGCGCTCCACGTCGGCGGCGTCGATGCTCGCTTTGGCGCGGCCCAAGTAGCGGTAGCGGCGGTTAAAGATGCCGCCCTCGGATGTCACATTAATCTCGCTCTTCGCGTCGGAGTCGGAGGGCCGTTCCGATAGCTTCATGCGCGGCGCCTCCACCACCGTCTCGCCCTCGCTGGGCGCTGCGGGCGCGGCAATGGGCGGAATCTTCGCGGCGTCCCCCTGAGTGGAGGAGAGCGTTTTGCGGCCGGGGATGCCCTTGCTGGTGGTGCTGGCGGTGCGGAACTCGTCGTAGCGCTGGTACACCGCCTCGCTCTCGCGCTTTTTGGGCGGCGTTGCGGGGATAAGGAGATTCATGCCCGGGCGCACGGCGGAGGAGCCGGAGAGCTCGCGCCGGTTGAGATCGGCGATCGACGAGGCGGAAACCCCGTGCTGGTCGGCAATCGACTGGAGCGACTCGCCGTCTTGCACAACGTGGTTGACCGCGCAAAGGTTAGCCGCAGAGGCGAGCAGAATCAGGAGCGTCGCCACCCAGCCCCACGCCCGGTTGGGAATAAGCTTGTTCACGAGTTGTGGAAAGAAGAAAGGAAGGAAGGAAAGAAAGAGGAGGATGGAGAGAAGCAATAAGCAAAGATGCAGAAAGAGAAGCGCCGGCAATCGCGCATGCACGCATGCACACAGCTGCCAACCGGGCGGCCGCCCGCGCATGCCGCATGCTCATGCCGCCCGCACGGAAACCCGCGGCAGGCGCAGGAGCGGCCCCCCCGGGGACAGCGGAAAGCTACCGGCACCCGCGCAGGCGCGCGGGCAGGAAAAGCAGCGGGCGGGAGCGAAGGGTAAGGAGAGTTTTTACGTTTGTCACTATAAAAACACACCTGTCATCGGATCGTTTCCGCCCGGCACACGGCAAAAGCCGGTATGCCGCAAAGCAGGCGGAGTTTATGCATCTGTACCGCCCGACGCAAGCGTTACTTTCCGCGCCAAAGTGTCCTATGCCCAGATTGGCCCTCCCCCTCGGCATTTGATGGCAAAAGGGGAATCTGCGCACGATCGCCCTGCAAGGCATTGCGCGCTCCTCAAAGCTCTGAAGACGAGCTCGGGCCCAGTGCCCGACAGAAAGAATTCGCATTTCGTGCGCTGCTTGCTACAGCTCGTAGGCAAGGTGGACGCAGATGCAAACGGGGGCGCGCCCTTGTGCCGATTCATGTGGGAACTGGTCTCACCGCCACAATTCATCTGCCTCCCCTGTCACTCTCCCCATCCAACATCTATGGGCGATTCCTTTTACCTGCTGCAGCTGCTTTGGGTGGCGCTTGCCACGCTTATCTTTATTGTGGTGGATACGGCTGTGCTGACGTGGCTGGGGCGCGACGGCTTTCTCGGGGCCGTCGTCTCGGCAGTGGCGGGCGTTGTGCCGTTTTACATGGTCGTTATCGGCTGGTTTATTGCGCTGGAGACGCCTGGCTACCAGAAACATGTGGCGTGGACGATGACGATGGGGCTTCCCCTGCTGGCGCTGATGGGAATGATGCTGGGCGCCTGCGTTGTCAAAGTTGTGGCGCAGTGCTGGATCTCCGGCCTGCCGGGCGGGCTGGCGTGCGGCGTGCTTTTGCCCTTCCTGTGCATGGCGCTGGCCGGGCCGGGGCCAAGCCTTTGGTCGGTTATCGAAGCTATGCGCCAGCCGGCTGCGGCGACGCAGCCGGGACCGACGCGTCCGCCGGAGCGTCCCCCGCGCGGCGGCAGCTCACATCAAAGCTCGCCGGAGTTGGGGACAAGGACGACGTAGGTGGAGATGCGGGCAATGGGCTGCGGGGTGTCGCCGACCATGGGGGTGACGTAGATGCGCACGGAGGTGAGGCTGCGCTCCATATCGGGCATTGCGCCGGAGGTGGGGAAGCTGGGCGTCTGGCGGTCGAGCGTGACTTTGTAGCGGGTGTTGGCGTCGGCGGAGGTTTGCTCGATGGCCTCGCCGTTAAAGAAAAACGTTTTGGCGACGACGGTGGTGTCGAGGCTGTCGTACGGGGTCAGCTGCACTTCGCTGCTGATGCGCTGTACAATCTGGGTGTGCACCGTTTGCTCCATGGCCTCGCGCATGGAGGTGATGCCCACGATGGTGAGGCTGAGCATGCCCAGCATGCTCATGGACGTAACGCCGAGGGCCAGCACAACTTCCACAAGGCTAAAGCCATGGCGTGCGCGGGGGGCTCCCTTTGGGGTACGACGTGCGGAGGAATTCCAGAACACAAAAAATAGCATAGCAGTTTTCATGGGGGAACGCAAGAGTGGAAGGGTTGCGGTCGGAGGGGGGGGGACGGGCCGGGTTGACGAGGGAAAGGGGGAGCGTTGGTGGGGGAACCCGCGCAAGTGATTCAAACCATTGAATCAAGTGTTGCAGCGATTCAGCGCAATGTCAACTAAGTTTATGGTAGCCACATCAAAAAAGGTGCTCGCCTCTCGGCAACCGGCCGCCTGGGCAGTCTCGCACAGCCAAAAATGGGGTCCGCTCCCCACACGTCGCGCGGCACAACGCGGGTACCCGTTTGCGCCGCGCAACGCCTTATCGCTCGCAGCGCGGCTCCGACTCCTCCCCTTAAGGGGTTGATCAACCCATTGCATCTCAACGGTTTGCAGAAGGGCGTTGCGGTGCCCCGGGGCAATCCGCTTTTTCCCGGATTGCAATGGCGCGGAGGGTTGGGCATGATGGCCCGGCGTGCTTCGGGATACAGATGTCCCGTCACCCGCACCCACCATTTCCTATGCGGATCTCCCTTATCCCCAGGTACTTGCCCCTGCGCCTCATGGCTACCGCAGGGCTGGCCCTTCTCTTCACCGCCGTCGCCGCCCTTGCGCAGACGACGGCTCCGGCGCCGGCCCCCGCCCCGGCCGGCACCAACGCCCCCGCCGCCTCCACCCACAGCCCGGAGAAGCTCAAGGAATTTGAGCAGCGCTTTGGGGAGGGGCTGAAGCTGTATCAGCAGGAAAAATACGCGGAGGCCCGCGCGGTGTTCGAGGGCATCCTGGCCGAGGCGCCGGACGCCAAAGGCTCCCTGTTTTACGGCGGCAACGCCTGCCTGTTTATGGGCGAGAGCGCGAAGGCCATTGAGTATCTGGAGCGCTTTCGCGTGCTGGTGCCGCAGGATCCGCGCGCCATCGTGCACCTCATCCAGGCCAACCAGGCGCTCAAACGCACGCCGCGCGTGGATGCGCTGCGCCGCCAGCTGCTGGCCATGCGCAAGGAGGTGCTGGCGAAAAATCCCGACCGCGACAAGTGGGACCTGGGCCGGCCGGAAATCTCGGTGCTTGTGGACCCGATGTTTGTGCGCGAGCGCATTCGCATGCAGGGCGGCGCGGTAATGGAGATTTGCGAGGCGTTTAACTATTACGACAGCCCCAACGCCGTCTACATGGCGCAGATTTTTGCCAAGGACGGCAAGCGCCTGCGCAATATTTACATCTCCTACGACCCGGACAAAACCGCCAAGCTGCGCAAGGAGCACCCGAACGACGCCAAGTACCAGAAGGCGGAAGTCTTTATCTACAGCGAGATTTTTGTGAAGGGCGAAGAGACCGACCGCATCGATATCTACGACTTCAAGCTGGTGCCGCCCACCTACGACGCTACCCGCAAGTGGCTTTTGGAGATGCTGGCGCGCCCGCCCAAACCGGTGGAGAGCATCAGCGGCGACGAGCTGCGCGGCGGCCCGGCCCAGCCCGCAGCCGCGCCCCAGCCGTCGGCCCCAGCGCCACGCCAGCCGGCCGCCCCCTCCGGCCAGGGCAATATTGCCGTGCCGCAGGATGCCCCGCCGGTCGTCACCCCGCGGCAACCCGCCGCCCCCAGGGCCCCCGCCGCGCCGGGGACGACCCGGCCGACGCCGCGGTAGGGGCGGTTTCAAGACGAGTAGAGACACCTTATAATCCGAAGCGCCAACGTTGCGTTCGGATTTCCATCCATACCATACCCAGGGCGTACGCCCTGGGCTATAGGCTTTCGCGCTTTTGGCGCTAGTGAGGATGCTATGTCTGCACGAGTGTCGCCAAGGCGGCGCCTCACCCCGGGCGCCGCTTTTTTTGTGCGCCGCCGCAAAAAAGTGCGACGTTTTGTGCGATGGCTTAAACGGAAACGCGGCGGCGCGGCGTTTGTATGATTGAAAGCTCGCATGGACGACGATGAATTACAGCCTACTGAATCCTGGGAAGACTGCTATGAGCGGCTTGCGCCCAAGCTGGTGCTCTTTGCCCGGCAATGGCTTCCGCAGCAGCACGATGCCGAGGACGCCGTTCAGGACGCTTTTGTGCGGGTGTGGAAACGGGCCGAGGAGGACGGGCGTTATCAGGACGCCTACTTTTACGCGGCTACCCGCACGGCGGCGCTCGATTTTATCCGCGGCAACACCCGCCGCGCCCAGCGGGAGAACGAGGTGTGCGCAGGCCCTCTCTTCGAGACGGTCGATACGCCGCCCGCCCTCTCTCCGCAGGATGTCGACGCCGCCCTGGGCACCCTGCCGGCGGAGCAGCGGGAGGCTGTGGTCCTGCG
Source organism: Verrucomicrobia bacterium LW23 (assembly GCA_003054695.1). Lineage (GTDB taxonomy): Bacteria > Verrucomicrobiota > Verrucomicrobiia > Methylacidiphilales > UBA1321 > LW23. The sequence goes on along the minus strand of QAZA01000025.1, from coordinate 25,511 downwards.
CATCTGGGGAGGCCTCTCCTTCGGCGAGATCGGCGCCATCACCGGTGCCGCCGCGGAGACCGCAACCTCGCGCTACCGCTACGCCGTGGCGGCGCTGAAGAAATTCTTTAACGTGGCGGCCTCGTAGCCGTAGCAAAAAAACGCCACCAAGCAACCCGACTCTTCTCTCCTCCCCTGCCCTCCTCCTTCTATCCCTTTCTCCCGCAGATACTTCGCCATCCGGCATCTCTCCTTCTTCATCTTTCTCCCTGTCCCATGAAATCCGACTCCGACATCGAGCAGCAGCTCGGCAAGCTCCGTCCTTCCCCCCCGTCGCCGGGCCTCAAGGCCCGCATCGGGGCGGAGCTGGCGCGCGCCGCGGCGGCTCGGGAGGCGGAAGAGGCACGCGTGGCCCGCAGCCGTGCGGCTAGCCAGGCCCGGGTGGAAGACGCCACCCCCTGGACACGCGCCCTGGCGCACGGCTGGATGCGCTGGATCGCCCCCACCGCCGCCGCGGCCTGCGCGGTGCTGATTGCGGGCGTTTCGCTGCTCTCCATCGGGCCGGTCGGGCCCTCCGCCGGGTTTGGGCCGGCGGTCGCCACCGTTACCTCCCCCATGGCGGCCACTACGGCCACCAGCGCCTTCCGGCCCTTGCAGGCTGTCGCCGAGGCCACCGCCACAGCCGCGCCCAGCGATGGCGGCGCGTGGGGCGAGGTACCCCTTGGCACGGAGGTTAGCCTGGTGTACGACGACCGCGGCCGGCCCATGCAGGTAACCCGCACCGCCACACAAGCCTCCTACACGTGGGAGGACGCCGCGTCCCGCAGCTCCATCACCACGACCTTCCCGCGCGAGCAGATTTACATCTCCGAGCCGGACTTTCAGTAGCGCGCGGCCATCCACGGACGCGCCCGTGCCGGCACCGAGCCCGCCCCTTTTCACTCACTCCTGCCCACCCCACATCCACCACTTAATATCCCGACAGTTATGATGAAGCCCTCCGTAGTCGCCCTTTCGGCGCTCCTCGCGCTCCACTCCTCGGCCCTGATGGCCGAGGATAAGCCCGCGGCCGGCGCCGCCCCCACGTCCCGGGAGGCCGCCGCCGCCCGCAGCAAGGAGGAAGCCGCGCGGGAGAACGAAAGCGCCGCCGCCTCGCCCACCAGCGATAAGACCGTTGATAAGGATAAAGACAAAGATAAGAACGCCTCCCCCGCGCCCGCCACCGCAAAGCGTGATACCGCCCCGCGCGAGGAGATGGCCGAGATCACCTTTTTGGGCGTGGCCGCCGTGCCCGTGCCCCCGGCGCTGGCCGCCCACCTAAAGCTGCAGCCCGGCTTTGGCCTGCTTGTCGGCAAAGTGGCCGAAGGCAGCCCCGCCGCCACCGCCAGGCTTCAGGAGAACGACGTTCTGGTGAAGCTGGACGACCAGAAGCTGATCGAGCCGCGCCAACTGCTGGTGCTGGTGCGCAGCCTTAAGGCCAACGACGAAATCACCCTCACGTACATCCGCGCCGGCGATACGCTCACCACCAAAGTGCGCGTCGCCAGCAAATCCGTACCGCGCAGCCTGCTGGCGGAGGAGTCCGGCAACCTGCACGATCGCCGCATCCTGATGAGCCGCCCGGCGTTTCACGGGCAGGTGCCCACCGTCGTGCCGCTACCGCCCGCGGGCTCCGCGCAGCCCTGGACAGCGCCCGCCCCCACCCCCACCCCTACGCCCTCCGCCGTGCGCCTGATGCCCCCGCCGGCCATGGGCACGTTCCACACCATGCTGCGCGAGGGCGATATCCGCTGCGAGCTGCAGAGCGAGGACGGCAAGAATGTGTTTATCGTGCGCGACGCCGCCGGCAAAGAGCTCTTCCGCTCCAGCCTGGAGAGCAAGGATGACCGCGACAAAGTGCCCGAAGCCTACCGCGACTACCTCAAGCGCATGGAAGCCATCCGCGCCCGCCTGAGCGTGCCCCCGCCCCCCAGCCCCACGGCGCCCGTCGCCCCCCAGCCCGTCAGCCTTCTGGATGTGCAGGAAGAAGAAGATGATGACGACGCGCCGCTCGCCGGCCCCGCCATGTAAGCGTACGACTTGTGTGCACCGTATTTTGCACCCAAAAGCGGCCCGTCTTGAGGCTGAGGCTGTCGACATTTGAGTTTTTCTCGCCTCAGTCCTGGTGCTCTTTCTTTCCTTCGCGTTAAAACTCCCCTGGCCATCCATCGAAGATTCTTTTAGCGCCAAGGACGGAAAGAGCGCCAGGGGGAACTGCGGAATCCCGAAACGTCGGCAGCCCCCTAGGCGCCATCCAGTTGTCCGTCCGTCCCAAGGTCTGTCTGTCAGTCCGCAAGCCAGAAAACATGCAGGTGAGTGAAGTCCGCGTCGCCCGAGCGTAGCCGCCCGGTGCGGCGCGGATGATTTGCGTGCGGGGAAAAAGGAAACTTAGGTGTTGACCTACCTATTGCGCGCACTTATGGTTAGGTCAATGCCTAACCATCCCGCCGAGCTCGATCTCATCTTCCAGGCACTGGGAGACGCGACACGACGCGCCGTGCTGGAACGGCTGGGCCGCGGACCCGCACCCGTCAGCGAGCTGGCCCGCCATTTCGACATGGCCCTGCCCTCCTTTATGCAGCACCTGCGCATGCTCGAGAGCAGGGGCCTGGTCACCACCCGCAAACACGGGCGCGTGCGCACCTGCGAGCTCGCGCCCGAACCGCTGCGCCGCGCCCAGGCGTGGCTGGCCGACCAGCGCACCCTGTGGGAGCGCCGCCTCGACCAGCTCGACAGCCTTCTGCTGACCCTGCGCGAGGCCGATGCCTCGTCTCCCGACACGCCGGCCGCCGCCGTGGCACCAACACCCTCGCAATCGCAACAGCAACAGCAACCGCCCGAGCCGTCGCAAAGCGGCCCGGCCCCCTCCCCCTAACACGCCGTTATGACACAACCCGCCGCATCCCCCCTCCCCTTCACGCCCAACCCTAAGCTGGACCTTGTGCTGGAGCGCATCGTCGACGTACCGCCCCACCTGGTGTGGGCGGCCTGGACTACCCCGGAGCACCTGAAAAAATGGTTCACCCCCGCGCCGTGGAAGACGATTGACGCCGAACTTGACCTGCGCCCCGGCGGCATTTTCCGCACCACCATGCAATCGCCCGAAGGCGAGCAGTTCCCCAACACCGGCTGCTACCTGGAGGTCGTACCCCAGCGCAAGCTGGTGTTTACCGACGCGCTGCTGCCCGACTTTCGCCCCACCGGCCAGGGCTTCATGACCGCGATGATTCTGCTGGAACCACACGGCGACAACGGCACCAAATACACCGCCATCGCCATCCACAAGGACGAAGCTGACCGCGTCAAGCACGAGGAAATGGGCTTCATGACAGGCTGGGGCACCGCGCTGGACCAGCTCGTGGCGCTCGTCAAGACGCTCTGACTCCGCCCACAGGCTGCGCGGATGCCGCCGCCCCCACGCGCTTGGCTGTGGGGCGGCGTTGTGCTACTGACTCAGAGGCTGCACCGTCGGCATTCAAGCTCGAATCGAACGCCAGGATCACTCCATCCCCTCGGTGCAATCCAAAATGGGGAGCTTCATTAACCACGGAAAGCACGGAGCACACGGAGGGGCAAAGGGGGAATTTTCTCCACAGTAGTCGAATGTCGACACTGTCCAAACTCCATTGACCTGGACTGCAACCCCACACGCCACACGCCGCGCCCCGCGCCCAGCAGCCTATGCAACGCCCCGCCCCGCAGCCCATCGCGCCTCCGCCGCCCGCCGTCACCCTGGCCCTGCCGGGCGCGGTGGAGGTGCGGCTGCTTTGGGCTCAGGCCAAGCGGACGCAGGTGGCGCAGCCGGATCTGCACTACCGCCCCGGCGTCACCCTGTGGCATCTGCAAAGCGGTGCGGCGGAAGTATTAACGACGGGGCGCACGCGGCAGTTCGAGGCCCCGTGCGGCGTCTTGCTCGGCTCCGGTCGGAGCGGCTTTCGCTTTGCCCCCGGCACCCAGTTCATCTCCGTCTCCGTACGCGTGCTGCTGGAAAAAGCCGCGCTGCTGCAGGTGCCGGAGGTGCATCCCGTTGCGGTGCAGGATCTTCCACACCAGGCAACGGACGAGCTGGTGCGCCTGTACGCCGAGCGCGCCCTGCCCCGCGACGCCCGCGCCAACGCCCTGTACCACCTGCGCCTGCACGCCTCCCTCAGCCACTGGTGCGTGTGCCTGGCCGGCCTTATCGACGCGCTCTTTCCCCCCGGAGGCGAGCGCGAACCCTTTGCCACGCCCCTGCGCCACGCCGGCCTGCGCCTGGCCATGGAGTGGTGGCACCGCCAACCCGCCGACCGCCAAAGCCGCGCCACCGAAACGGAACTGGCCGCCGCCGCAGGCATCAGCATCAGCCAGCTTAAACGCGTGTTTGCCAAAGAGTTAGGCATGCCCCCGCGCGAGTACCTGCGCCGCCACCGCGCCGAGTCCTGCGCCGAAGCATTGCTCTACACGTCCCGCTCCATCAAGGAAATCGCCCTCAACCTCGGCTACTCCGACCCCGCCAACTTTGTCCGCTGGTTCCGCCGCACCTTCCGCATGGCCCCCGGCGAATACCGTAAGTCTCACGAAGGCATGCGCTTGTAAAGGTCTTAAGCATTCGCCATCTCCCCACTCAACCCTTCGCGGCTTTGTCTCCCTTAGCGTGATAAAATCCGCCTTTGCGGGGCGTAAGGGGATTATCTCACGCTAAGGGGGACAAAGCCGCGAAGGGGGGAGTTTTTTGAGGCTATGAGCTAAAGGGACAAGTCTCTCTTCTCTAAAGACTATCGTTCCGTGTTGTCCGGCGGTGTCGCATGAGCAACAATGCTGCCAATCCAAAACGCCATGCACGCTACTTCTACCGCCCCCTTTACTTCGGTCTTCGATATCGTTTTTGACACCGTCGTCGTTGGCTCCGGCTTTGCCGGGTATGCGGCGGCGCGGACGCTGGCGAACGGCGGCGAAGCCGTGCTCCTCGTCGATGCCACCGGCGACCTGCTGTGGGAGGCCACCCGCGCCCTGAACGGCGATGCCACCCCCGCGCCCGCCGCCGGGGAGCAGGCCGCGCGCCTGTGGAGCGAGTGGCTGGCGCCGATCCGCCGCCGTAACGCCGCGGATGACCGCCATTTTGATCCCGCGCAGGCGGAAGTAACGACAGCGCATGAACTTGCGCATCCGCAGGATGCCGTGCCCGCACCATTCCGCACCCTGCTGTACGCCGCGCCCTGCGCCGTGGAAACGCAACCTTCAACCGCCCCGCAAGTTGCTGGGGAAAAAGAGCTTACTTCCATTATCGTTGCCACCAAGTCCGGCCCCCGACGCATTGCCGGCCGCCGCTGGGTGGATGCGACGGAGCGAGGCGATCTGTGCCGCCTGCTGCATGCGGATATCGCCCCGCGCGCTCCGCACAAGTCCCTGCGCTCGTTCATCTTGCATACTCTGGACGCCGCGCGAATGGAGGCGGTGCTTGCCGCGTATGCCGCGGCTGATCCGGAAAGCGGTGCCACGCTGAAATGGGCGCCCACCTTCCACGCGGGCGATTTCCGCATCTGGCGCGAGACGGACAGCGCAACCGCGGACGGTGCCGCCGAGCCCTGGTACACGTGGATCCCCGAGACGCTGCGCCGCCTTCGCGCGTTTGCCCCGGCCGACGGCGCCCCGCTGCCGACATTCATCGTAAGCCATTGCGCCATGGCGGATTACCCGGTCTACGCCGCCGCTTCCCCCACAGTCGCCTCGCCCGCGCGCAACGTCGCCATCGCCAGCCCCGGCCTTGTCGGCCAGGCCCTGGCGACGCCGGCAGAGCGCTTTGCCCTGGGCGCAGGCGTTGCGCAGCAACTACTTGCGGGGCTTCCGAAGGCCGCCGTCAACCGTACCGTACTGGCCCGGCTTTCCCCGGCAACACTGCCCGCCCCGGCCGTAACGCTAAGCGCTGTGGACGTGCTGATTGCAGGAGCGGGCACCAGCGGCGGCATCGCGGCCGTGGCGGCGGGGCGCGCGGGGGCGCGGGTGCTGGTGTTCGACTTTACCACCTACCCGGGCGGCATCGGCACGGGCGGCAACATTTGCTCCTACTGCCACGGCGCCAAAGGGGGCCTCGCCACGGAGTCCGACGACATCACGGCGCAGATAGGTCACGTGCTGGCAGGCACCTCGCCCACCGCGCGCGGGCCCTGGCACCACGACGCCCGCAAAATCGCCCTGCTGAAGATGATGGACGCCGCGGGCGCCACGTTTATTGGCAACGCCCTGCTGGCAGGGGTGGAGAAGGACAGCGCCGGCCGCGTGACCGCCGCGCTGGCGGTTATCGACGGCCGCCTGACGCGCCTGCCCGCCGCCGCGTTTATCGACGCCACGGGTGACGGCGACCTCTCCGTGTTTGCCGGCGCCGCCAGCTACAGCGGCCGCCCGGGCGACGGCGCGACGCTGGCCTACAGCCAGTCCGTGCTTTACCTGACAACGGGAGAGGGCCGGCTCAGCTCGCAGGGGTGCAACTTTGATGCAGGCTGGGTGGATCCCGCTGATGCCGAGGACCTTACGCGGGCGCGGCTGGTGGGCATTGCTCAGCACATTTCGTGGAATCACGCAGGCCGGCCGCTTGCCCTGGCCCCGCTGCTGGGCCTGCGGCAATCGCGCCACGTGGAGACGGACGCCAGCGTCACGATGCTGGACCTGGCCGACGGCCGGCGCTACGAGGACAGTGTGGGCATCACGGCCACCTTTGCCGACACCCACGCGGTGGACTTTGAGTTCGAAAGCGACGAAATGGCATTTTATTACTGGATCTGCCACGGCTTCCGCCACTCGCTGCAGTGCGATATGCCGTACCGCCTGATGCTGCCGCGCGGGCTGGAGAACGTGTGGATCGCCTGCCGCGCCGCCGGCGTTACGACGTCCGCCGCCTACGGCATCCGCATGCAGCGCGACATCCAGCGCCTGGGCGAAGCGGCCGGCCTGGCCGCCGCCATGGCGTGCAAGGAGGGCACCCCGGTACGCACTCGCGCCGTGGATATCGCCGCGCTGCAGACCGCGCTGGAGCTCTCCGGCGCAAAGGGGCGGGCGGCGGAGAACTCCACGGAAAGCGATGGAGCCGTTGAGTTTGCGTCTGCGGCAGCTGCGCCGGGTACGGCATCCCCGGTGGAGCTCCCCCCGATGGAAGGCGTGCAGATTTGGCACGTGTGGCGACAGCAGGCGAAGTACCGCGCCGCCATCATCAACGCGCTGCGCGCCGGGGACAGCAGCGCTGCGGAGGAGTCCGCCAAAGCCCTCTCCTTCCGCGCCGCCGCCGTGCTGGCGATGTGGGACGACGCGGCGGCCGAGCCCCGCCTTGTGCAGGCGATCGAGACGGGCGAAGTGGGCCCGGAGCCGGCACCGAGCGCGATGGGCGCTTTCGGCCAGCTGGTGGCGATTCCGCACTGGCTGCAGGCGGTGATGCTGCTGCGCCGCATGGGCACGGAGCGCTGCCTGAGCGCCCTTACCAGCCTGGCCCGGGCGCCCCGTCAGCCGCTCAACGTCCGCACCACCTTAGCCCTTACGCTGGAGCGACTTGCGCAGCGCCTCGGCGCCTCCGCCCGCCCGCACATCCTCGCCGCCCTGGACGCACTGGCCCTCGACGACGTCCCCGAGCGCCTGCTCCCACCCAGCCGCTCCCTCTGGCGCGCCCTGCGCGGGCAGGAGGACAAGAAGCTTGGCAACGACCGCGGCGCCGACGTACGCCAGGACATGACCTGGCAACTGTGCCTCGTCATCTCCCGCACCCGGCAAACGCTGGGCCTCGCCCCCCTGCCCGAGGCAGAGTCGTACCTCCGCGATCCGCGCGGCACAGTGCGTCAGGAGTTCCGCAAACTGCTCGCCACCGCCCCCTCGGCCCCGGCGGAAAGCCCGGCCCCCGCCGCGGTGGAGGCCGAGCTGCAAGCCGCTGGTGTCTAAGCATTTAAATCACGCTCCGACCTTGGCCGTCCGCCCGCCCCCTACCCGCCAAAGCGCAGCTTCTCTTCCAGCTCGCGGATGCTGCGGGTGACGGGGAGGCGGTGGCCGGTGGTGAGGACGGCGAGTTGCTCGCCGGCGGCCCCGGTGAGGATCTCCTTGATGGTGTGCAGGTTAACGATGGCGGAGCGGCTGGCGCGGTAGAAGACTTCGGGCGGCAGTTGCTCCTCCAGGGCGGACATGGTTTCGCGCAGGATGTGGGTGGCGGCGCCGACGTGCAGGACGACGTAGTTGCCGGCCGCCTCCACCCAGTCGATCTCCTCCACCGGCACAAACTGAATGCGCTCGCCGTTGCGCACGGGCACGCGCCGCATTTTCGGCGTGGCGGCGCGGCGCTCGGCCAGCAGGTCCAGGATGGCCTGGGGAATCTCCGCAACCGCATGGGACGGAGCGCTTTCCCCCGGCGGCGCCGGGCTTTCGGGGGGGACTGGCGGGGCGGCGCGGCGCGCGCTGATGCGTTCGCGGGCGCGGAACATGGATTCGGCCAGGCGGGCTTTGGTGGTGGGTTTCAGCAGGTAATCGAGGGCGCGGGCCTCAAAGGCTTTGACGGCGTGGTGGTCAAAGCCGGTGACGAAGACGACTTCGGGCATGGGCGCCAGGGCCAGGCGGCGCATGGCTTCCAGCGCTTCAAAGCCGTCCATACCAGGCATTTGCACGTCCAGCAGCAGCAAATCGGGCGCATGGGCGCGCACGGCTTCCACGGCTTCGGTGCCGTCGCGGCACTCGGCAACAATCTCCAGGCCGGGCTCGTCCTTGAGCAGGCGGCGCAGGCGATCGCGGGCCAGAGGCTCGTCGTCCACCAGGGCCACGCGCACGGGCACGATGGGGCATCCTCCGGCGCTTCCGCTCATCGGGACACCCCCGCTCGAACGGTGCGCGGGCGCGTTTCAATCTCCGTTTCGGCCGCGAAGGGGGCGGCGGCGCGCAGGTCGGGGTCCAGCTGCAGGGGCAGCTCCACCTCTACGGTCAGGCCGTCGCGGTTAACGAGGCGCAGGCTGGCGGCGCGGCCGTATAGCTCGCGCAGGCGGGCGCGGGTGTTGGTGAGGCCAATGCCTTCGCGCGGGGGCGCGCCGACGGGGATGCCCGCGCCGCTGTCGTGCACGGAGAGGCGCAGGACGGTCTCGCCCGTGGCGTTGTTGAGGGAAACGGCGCTGCGCAGCGTGAGCGTGCCGCCGCCGGGCAGCGGCTCCAGGCCATGGCGAAGGGAGTTCTCGACGATGGGCTGCAGGAGAAAGGGCGGGACGAGGGCGCGGCGCGTTTCGGGCGCTATATCTCGCTGAATGTGAAGGCGATCCGCAAGGCGCACTTTTTGCATGGCGAGATAGCGGTCAACAAATTCCAGCTCCTGATGCAGCGGAATTTCCTGCCTGTCGGACTTCTCCAGGGTGGCGCGGAGCAGGTCGCTGAGGGCCACCAGCATTTCGTCGGCCTTGTCGGGATCGGTGTGAACGAGCTCGGCAATGGCGTTGAGGGAGTTGAACAGAAAGTGGGGCTGCAGTTGCATGCGCAGGGCCTCCAGGCGAGCGCGGGCCAGGCCGGCCTCCAGGCCCAGCGATCGCTTTTCGCGCTCCTGGGCGCGCTCGTAAAAGTAGAGCGCGTGCGCCACGCCGGCGATGGCAAGGTACACAGGGAAGCGTACCCCCATCATAAACAGCACAAACACAGCGGGATGCATTTGCTGGAGAATTGGCGGATGGCCGGGCCGGGGCATGCGCCGCTGCGGGTAGGCGCCCAGACGTATGTTGATCTGCCACAAATACATAACCGCAGGCTCCGTGTTGGGGGGCGGCAGGACGTGGGGCGGCGCAAAGGCCAGGCGCGGCATCTGGGGGGGCGGCGCCGCAGATCCCGCCCCACCCGGACCGCCCCCCATGCGGCGGGCGGCGCCGGGCGCGTCCATCCACAGCGCCACGGCGGCGAGAATGAGCGCGGCAACGGCGAGATGGGCGGGAAGCGTCACGCGCCAGCGGCGCAGGCCGTCCAGCGGCAAGTGCCACACCAGCAGAAAGATAAGGGGAGTCGCCACCGCCCACGGCAGCCAGTCGCGCGCCACCATGCCCAGGGAATCCGCCAGCGGCGCGCCGGAGAGCAGCGCCATATAGCCCGCCACCAGCACGCCCAGCCCCCCATAGCACGCCAAGCTAAGGGCCATGCCCCGCCCCAGAGCCAGCAGAAATGGAAAGATGTGGGCGCGAAGTTGCATGCTTTCCCCTGACGCTACCGCATTGCCCGCCCGCACACAATGGCGGCGGGACGAATCCGCCCTTGCGCGGGATAAGCGGCGCCTTGGGCGGGGCGGGGCGGGCGGCTCGCTGCATGTGGAGGAGGCGGATTTACGGCGCGGACGGTTTGGCCTCCAGCACCATGTAGCCCATGCGGGTGGGGCTGATGTGGGGGTGCCCGGGCTGGACGGGAGCCCAGTACATCATGGCGCAGGAGGCGAGGGCGCGGCCGGGTGTGGCGAGGGGCTGGGACCAGTCGTGCCGCACCAGGTTGATGCGCCAGGTGCCGGGCTTCATCGGCCCACCGCCGCCGCGGCGCTGGACAAACGCGGCGGGCAGAAAAAGCTCGGCGATCCACACGCCCGTGGTGCGATCGAGCCGGCTCGCAACGCGCATGGCCTCCGGCGTGGGTGGGGAGTAGCGCCACAGTTCGCGGTCGCAAAACTCGGGCGTGAGGCGGCCTTCGGGGGTGATGCGGGGCTCGGCGGTGAGCACGTGGTTGCGCAGGTAGAGTCGCCCGGCCGGGTCGAACTGGATCTCTGTGAATTGGCGGTGGTCGCCCTTTTCGTCCAGGAAAAGCTCGCACACGTCCTCCTGATGCAGCGGCTCGCCGGGCTTGAAGGCGCCGAAGACGGGGGTCGCGTCGATGCAGCGGAACGTGACGTAAAGCCCGGCGTCGTCGTACAGAAAGCGCACCTCCGTGGGAGTGGGCGCGGGTGCCGGCGCGCCGGAGAGCGGCCCTTGCGGCGCGGGAGCGGGGAAGCTGACGGGCGGGGCGGCATCCCACTCGCCGGGCGTCCATTCGCCGTCGATGACGGGGGGCTTTGCGGTGTACGGGGCGGAGGCGTGCGGGAGGGCGGGGGCGCCGGGGGCTCCTGAGGCCGGCGGGGGCTGCTGGGCCGGCGCGGGCGCGGGTGTGGCGAGGGAGCTCAGCATCATGGCGATGGCAACGGCGACGGCGGCGGGGAGGACGCTGCGGGGCATGGGGAGCGGCATGCGGGAGGGGGTGCAGATGATGCTGGTGGGGGCGGCGCCTGGCATGGGCTCGATTTCAGGGCAAAGCGGGGCGGGAGGGAAGGCAGTATTTCACATTATCGACGCTTTTGCCATAGCGGGAGCCTCCCTGCGCTTGACATTTTCGCACATGCACGCTACGCTTGCCGCCATGTTCCTGATCTACCGCAACCGGGGCGACCGGCGTTATGGGCGGGAGCCGATCGCGCCGCATCCGCGCCGGGTCTGGGAGTTCCAGTTTATCACCTGCGGAAGCCTTACCGTGGTGGAACAGGACGCGCGTGGCGTGCGACGCGAAACGCGGGTGACGTCGCCGACGATCTGCGTAACGGGGCCGGAGTGCGTGCACGGGTGGAGCGGCACGCCGGATGATGTCTGCCACGCCATCATCTTTCACTTCGACGAAATTGATTTTTCCGTACGCTCCATTGTGGGCAGCGCCGGTTGCCGGCTTTTGCCGTTTGCGGAGGAGGAGGTGCCGACCGTGCGCGCTCTGTACCAGCGCTGCGCGGAGGCCAACCGGGCGTTCGGCACATCGCCGCCGGAGGCCAAGAAGCGCGCGGGCTTTTTTGAGCCGCTGATCTATACTATTGTGGGCGCGGAACTTGCGTTGATTTTTCTTCGCCACGTACCGAAGGAGGAGCTGGGCCCGGCCCCCAACTACGGCGAGGCCAAGGTGACCGAGGCACTGGCGTGGTACGAGGCCAACCTGGTGCATAACCCCACGATCGAGGACGTGGCGCGCGCCGTGCATATGTCCAGCACACACCTGCGGCGCCTGTTTCACAAGCTGCGCGGCACCTCTCCGCAGGCCGCGTTTACGGAGGTGCAGTTCCGCCGCGTTAAATGGCTGATGCGTGACTCCGCGATGACGCTGGAGCGTATTGCGGAGTGCACCGGTTTCGGCAGCGCCAGCGCCTTCTCCCGGTGCTTTGCCAAGGAGTTTGGCATGCCGCCCAACACTTACCGCAAAGCCGCGCGGGACCTGGGTGTGGATGGGATGCGGAAGGGGAATGATTAATCACGAAGCACACGAAATTTCGGCGGGGACGAAACGGAGAAAGGGAGAAAGGAAGAAGGAAAAGGAGTAGGAGTAGGAGTAGGAGTAGGAGTAGGAGAAGTAAACAAACAAAGCTTTCTTCTCCAATCCTGTATCCCCCCTTTGCGGCCTTCGCGTCAGGGTGATTTCGCGCAAAGGACGCAGAGGGCGCGAAGGCCGCGAAGGGGGGGAAGGGGGGAAACGTGAAGAAGATAACTTCCTTGATTACAAACAAAGCCTTCCTCTCTGTTCCTGTATCCCCCCTTTGCGGCCTTCGCGTCCTCTGCGACAGTTGCGCGAAATCAGGCGCCACACTTTGCCCGACGTTGAGGCATTGCAACGCGTCAGGGCGATTTCGCGCAAAGGACGCGAAGGGGGCAGCGGGGAAACACGAAGACGATGATTCCCCCGGTAAGATGACCAGGGTGCCGCCGTCCACCGGCACCTTCCCACTCCTCCCTCCTTCCCTTACTGGCTGCCGACGATGTTGCCGTTGCCGTCGCGGTAGGTGACGTTGCCGGCGGGGGAGGTGTATTTGGTGCCGGTGATGCGGCCGTTGGCGTCGCGGAAGGTGACGGTATCGCCGCTGGGGTTGGTGCTGGAGGTGCCGGTGATGCGGCCGCTGCCGTCGCGGTAGGTGCCGCTGCCCGTATCGGGGTTGTAGTCGCGGGTGCCGGAGATATAGCCGCGGCTGTCGCGGTAGGTGGTGCGGCCGGTGTGGCTGGTGTCGGAGGTGCCGGTGATTTGCCCGTCGCCGTTGCGATAGGTGGTGCGGCCGGCGGGTGACGTGTAGCTGTTGTTGATAATCCGCCCGCTGCCGTCGCGCGTGGTGGTGCCATGCGGGTTGGGGGACTGCCCGCTGCTGGTGCCGTTGCTGCGGCTTTTGCGCGTGGTTTGCTGCGCCATTGTCGCGGCGGAGGACTTCTGCATGTTTGCCTCGCTCATGCTGGTGTTGCTGGAGGAGCGCGTGGAGCTGCTGCCGGTGCTGCCGTAGCCAGACGTGCCGCTCGGCCCCCCCGCCCGCGTGCGCGCCTGCGCCTGCTTTTGCGACGGCTTGTCGGGCGTCAGCGTCGCCATCGTGCCGTCGTCGGACGACGAGGCGGGATCAGCCGCCATGACGACGGGGGCGGCGATGGCTGTTAGCAGCAGCACACTCATGCTCAGCAGGACGGAACGGCGAAGCGAACGGGTGAAGGCGTTGGCGTTGGCGTTGCTCATGGAGAGGGATCGCACTCGTTAAGTGCGACAATGGAAGGGTGGAATGACGGAAGAAGGGAAGCGCGACGATAATGTCGGAAGAATCGACCCAAAGCAGGCCGAAGCGTAGGATTATGACGCTAATAAATCAAAATCTTTCAGCAAGATGCAGGGATTTTCGCATAGCCCGGGCGCCGGATCGCCGCATCCCCTCAGCCCGCTCGGGACTTCTGCCCGCACCGAGGGTTGCGGCGCACCGGCGGACGTTAACCACGGGCCGCACAATGCGTGGCGCCGTCGTCGCTACGGAGCGGTTGTGCTGTCTCCTCCATACGTACACCTTGCGTATCCCCCGCTCCTGCATGCCTTTACGTTCCCGAGCGCCGCTCCACCACCTGCGTTCGCAGCACAGTCTTGGCCACGCTGCTCTCCGGCAGCACGCCGCGCCACTGGGCTCCGCTGTAGATGATGCTGCGCCGGCCGATGATGCTGCCGGGGTTGAGCACCGCGTTGCAGCCCACCTCCGCGCGATCGCCCAGAATGGCGCCGAACTTGCGCAGGCCGGTGTGGAAGATCTTGCCGTCGTGGGGGATGGAGATGTTCGTGCCATCCAGCTTAAAGTTGCTGAGGATGACGCCCGCGCCCAGGTGCGCTTTATAGCCCATCACGCTATCGCCCACGTAGGAGAAGTGCGGCACCTGGCAGCCATTAAACAGAATGCAGTTCTTGAACTCGCAGCTATTGCCAATAACGCAGCCGTCGCCAATAATCACGTTGTCGCGAATATACGCGCCGGGCCGCAGCTGGCAGTTGGCGCCGATCCACGCCGGCCCCTTGATGACGACGCCCGGGTCAATCTCCGTGCCCTCGCCAATAAACACGTTCTCCCCAATGTACGGCTGGCCCAGCACGCGGCCGTGGTTGGCGGGGCGCAGGTTATCGCGCAGGTAGCCGCCGATGCGGGGCAGCACCTCCCACACGTGTTCAATGCCGTCAAAAAGCGAGGCGTGAGCCGTCTGCTGCAGGTCCAGGTAGGCGCCGGGGGAAAACATAGGTGCGCACTTCTACCGGCGGGCGCGGGTTTGGGCGAGATCAATTTTGCGCGGCACCGGCGGCGGCACCTGGCGCAACGGCGGCGCCGGCAACGGCATTTTGCATGGCATGCATAATATCCATTTCACATCGGGCAGGAAGTGGTAGGATAAGTGGGGTTACGGGCGATCGCATCGGCGGTATCCCTTTGCCCTGCCGGTTATCGCTCCCCCCCATACTTCTGCATCCCGCGATTATGCTGCACTTCCGCACTCGCCCAATCCCTGGCCATCCTTCTCGTAAATCTGCGTGTATCCCCGCGCGGTCCCTTGCCGCCGGCGTGTTGACAGCCACCCTTGGCCTCGGCTTTGGGCTGCTAACCGCCCCCGGCGCGCACGCCCAGGTGCCGCTTGCGCCACAGCCTGCGCCTGCTCCGGGGCCGGATCCCTCCAAGGTAAAGGATGTGCTGATCGATCCCGCCACCTTTAAAACGGCGGAGGAACTGTGGAGCTACATTCAGGAGCTGCCCGCAAAAACGGGCTCGTCGGGCATCCCCAGGGCCGAGCTGTATACCATTGCCAACAACGCCCTCGTGGAGCTGATCAACCGCTTCCCCGAGAGCCCAAAGGTGTGGGACGCCAAACTGCTGCTGGTGCAGGTGGAGGTGATGCAGGGCACCCAGCCGATGGAAGGCGCCACCCAGTACGAGGCTATCGCCGCCGACCTCAAAGCCCCCGAAAAGGTAAAGCTGGAGGCACACCGCCGCGCTGTGGTGATGCTGATGCTGGCCGCCGTTAAGGACGAAAAAGCGCTGGAGCTGGTCGATCGCAAAATCGGCGGCCTGGAGTCCTACCGCCCCGCCCCGCCCAAAGGCTACATCGCCTCCGTCCGCAAGGAGCAGCTGAACATGCTCTCCCGCATCGACATGGCCAAAGCCTTCGAGCTGGCCAAACGCCTCTCCGCCTCCACCGACGAGGACGTCAAAGCGCTGGGCACCGCCTTTATGGCCCGCGCGGAAAAAATGATGGCCGCCGAGAAGGAGATGGCGGACCTCAAGAGCAAGCCCTTTGAGCTGAAGTTTACCGCCATCGACGGCACCGAAGTGGACATGGAAAAGCTGCGCGGCAAAGTCGTCCTGCTGGACTTCTGGGCCACCTGGTGCGGCCCCTGCGTGGAGGAGGTCCCCACCGTCGTCGCCGCGTACAAGAAGCTGAAAGACAAGGGCTTCGAAATCATCGGCATCTCCCTGGACAAGAACAAAAAGGATGTCCTGAGCTTCATCAAAGAGAACAACATGACCTGGCCCCAGCACTGCGACGAAAAGGGCTGGAAGAACGAGATCTCCACCAAATACGGCATCAGTTCCATCCCTGCCATGTGGCTCATCAACAAAAAAGGCCTGATCGTCTCCACCAACGCCCGCAAAGACCTGGAGAAACAGGTAGAAGCGCTGCTGGCAGAGTAGGCGGAGAGAGGATTTTGTAACCACGAAGCACACGAACCACACGAAATCTACGGAGCGGACGAAAGGGGGCAAGGGGATGGGGAGTTTTTTTCACCACGAGTACACGAATGGCACGAATGACGGAGGAGAGGCATGGGAAAAGGCAGTGGAAGTGATCAGGTAATTCATCCTCCTTCTGAATCCCCCTTTGCGGCCTTCGCGTCCTTAGCGCTCTTTGCGCGAAATCAGCCCAACGCAAAGCGATGGCTGGAAGTCGGGCAAAGTCCCGTGCCTGATTTCGCGCAAAGGACGCAAAGGACGCGAAGGCCGCAAAGGGGGGAATTCAGAAACAGAAAGTAGCGATTGTTTGCCCGCTTATTTATTCATACCTTCTCCCACTCCTCCCCTCCGTAAATTTCGTGTGGTTCGTGTGCTTCGTGGTTAAACTATCCCCCTCCCCCCGGTTTGCGGTTGCGGACGGAGCCGAATGGGGGCAAAGTGGCGGGCTATGTCTCGCGATGTCACCAGGCTATTGCCCCTTATGCTTGTCAGCGGCCACTTTGGCGCCGGCAAGTCCGTGTTTGTGCAGCATTACATGGGGGAGTACCGGGGCGGCGGCCTCGCCGTTGTCGTCTTTAGCCGCACGCGCAGCCCTCTCGATCTGACCCTGATCCGCGGCACCATGCGCAGCATCGGCCGCAAGCGGGATCTGGTGGTGGATATCCAGATTGACGGCGCCCGGGAGGAGGGCCGCGACTGGCAAACCACCTTTGCCCGCGCCGTGCGCGACGCCGCCCACAGCGGCGCGTTCGACCGCATGGTGGTGGAGCTCGACCCCTCCCAGGACCCCGTGGAAGTGGCGCGCCTGGCCCAGGCGGCGTGCGCAGAAGCCTCTCCATCCCCCGCCATCGCCATCGCCGCCAACGGCAACGGCAGCGCCTCCTCCTCCGCAACCGCCGGCGCCGTCTCCGCTCCCGTGGCGTGCCACTACCGCATTATCGATGCGCCCGCATTCTTCTTCGAGGTCGCACGCGTGGACCCCGCCGCGCTGACAACCGAGGTAGTGGCGCGCCGCCCCTGGCTGGCGTTTACGGAGTTTCAATCCCAGGCCCTGCGCACGGCCGACGTGGTGGTGCTTCGCGCCACGCCCGACGAGCAGTTTACCCAGCAGCACGTGGCCGCCTGCGAGCAGTTTATCCGCCTGATGCAGCCCGCCGCCCACGTGCTCGTGCGGCAGTCGGACAGCCTGGCGTGGGAGGAGTTTGCATTTGCCGGCACCTCCGCCGTCGCCACCGCCCTGGCCGCCGGCCCCCGGGACGCCGCGGCCCACCCCGCTTTTCCCGCCACCGAGTCCTGGCTGCTGACCGGCCGCCGCCCATTCCACCCCGAACGCCTTGCGGATGTGCTGTTTGCGGAGTGGCCGGAGCTGGTGCGCATGAAAGGCATGTACTGGCTGGCCACACGCCCCAACATCGTGGCGGCGCTCAGCTGGGCAGGCCCCAGCTTCTGGAGCGGCATGGCCGGCCACTGGTGGTCCGCCATCGAGCTGAAACACTGGCCCATAGAAGGCGACGAACGCCGCCGCATCGACGACGTGTGGGAGGAACCCTACGGCGACCGCCGCCAGGAACTCGTCGTCGTCGGCGCCCCCCGCATCTCCGGCGCCCTGATGCTGGCCCTGCGCAATGCCATGCTCACCGACGAAGAGATGGAGCTGGGCCCCGACGCCTGGCTGCAGTTCCCCGATCCCCTCCCCGACATCACCGCCGAGATGGACGAGGAAGCGTAACGCGCCTCGCTCCCATCCAAGAGCGGGGCCCCCGATTGAAGGGAGGAGGCCCCGGTCTTCAATCCCGCACTCGCTTAATCTCCAAAGCCCATTGCCCACTCCGGGCTGCCGCCCTGGATGGCGAAGGCCATGACGCGGTCGAGCTGCTGGCCGCTGCGGGAGTCAAACAGCTCCACCACCGCGGGGCCATGGTTGCCGCGGGACTTGATGGCGATTTGCGACTTGCCGTTGACCCAGCGCCAGCGCTCCACGATGGGGCGGGCGGTGCGGATCACATTCATGGTGCGGTCGCCGCGCACCAGGCGCACGGCACCGGGCTCCACCACGGCCTGCAGCGGAGGGCGGCGGGGCGGGCCGTCCGGGCCGCCGGGAGAGCTGGGGGGCGGGCCGGAGCCGTCGGTAATGACGATCGTCTCGCAACCGGTTAGGAAGGTGGTGGCAAGCAGCGCCGCCACGGAGAGGGAGAGAAGTTTGGATTTCATCATGAATCGGGGAACTCGTTCTCTGTTTCGATGCAACTGAAACATCCGCAGCAGCAGGCGGCCCGCGTCATGTGATGTGCGCGCGGCCCGCAGCGGGATTCAGCAAAGCTAGCACTTTTGCCGGCTTTTACACTTCAATTATTCGGCTGGATCATCCCGGCGATCCGTCTAGGCTCGGGCATCCCATCCCCATCCATGGCCGCACTCTATCCCATCCCCGCAGATCTCGCGAACAACACGTTCCCCCTCTGGCCGGCGCTGGCGGACGGCACGACATCCACGCCCCTGGCGCTCGGCTCGCAAGTGCATGATATACCTACACTTACCGCGGTGGGCGATGCCGCGTTGCGCCTGGCCGCTCCGCGCCTTGCGCCCGGCGTCGCGCAGGCCCCGGCCGCACCCGCAGGCCCCGCCCCCTCGCGTATCATGCTGATGATCCCCGGCGGCGGCTACATGGAGCACGGGTTTGACCACGCCCAGTTTGACCTGGCGCGCGACTACGCGGCCCAGGGCGTGGCGGCGTTCGTCATGCGCTACCGCCTCTTCTCCGACAACTACCACCACCCCGTGCAGCTTACCGACGGCCAGCGCGCCATCCGCACCCTGCGCGCCCTGGCCGCCGCCGCGTATCCGCACGCCCCCGCTCCGCAGCTCGCCATCATGGGTTTCAGTGCCGGCGGCCACCTGGCCTCCGTGCTTGCCGTGCATGCGTTTGAGGGCGACCCGGCCTCCGACGACCCCGTGGAGCGCGAAACCTCCCGCCCCGACGCCGTGGTGTGCATCTACCCCGCCATCTCCCTGCTGCACCGCCCCTTGCGGGCCCGCGGCATGTTTGGCGACGAGGCGGCCGCGGCCCTGCCCGACGTTACCCTGCCGCAGGAGATGGGCGGCGTGGGCGATCCGGCCGACCCCGCGTCCATCGCCGCCCGCTGCGGTGTGCCGCCGCTGGAGCCCATGCCGGCCGACGTGGCGGAGGTCGCGCTCTACTACTCCGCCCACCTGCACGTAACGGCGGAGACGCCCCCGCTGCTGCTGGTGCACGGCGTTGACGACGCGATTGTGCCCATCTTCCACAGCCGCATGATGTTTGCCGCCCTGCAGGCCGCCGGCACCCCGGGCGCCGCGTACCACGAGTACCCGCATGGCACACACGGCTTCGGCTGCTGGTCCAGCGAACCGTTTCCCCCCGGCAGCCGCGAAGCGATGGATGACTGGTTGTGCAATGTTGCACATTGGCGCGAAGTCGTGTAGACTCGCCGTTTTCGCTCGGATAGTATGCGCCGGTCCGGTCCACTTACCGCAGTACACGGCGCTTTTCCTCACCCACTCCAGACGTTTACCACCCCACCAAAGCCCACGGCCGCGCGCCGCACGCCCGAGCGAAAACAGCCCGCACCACCCCATGGAAATCTCCGACAGTAGTGAAATTCAGGTATTCTCCGGCTCCGCCAATATCGAGCTGGCCACCAACATCGCCAACTACCTGGGGGTGCCCCGCGGCGACGCCATCGTCGACACGTTTCCCGATGGCGAAACGTTTGTTAAGTTTAACGACAACATCCGCGGGCGCGACGTCTTCATTCTGCAGCCCACCTGCCCGCCGACGAACCAGAACCTGATGGAGCTGCTCATCATGATCGACGCCGCGCGCCGCGCCAGCGCCACGCGCATCACGGCGGTCATGCCCTTTTACGGCTACGCCCGGCAGGATCGTAAGGACCAGCCCCGCGTGCCCATCACCGCCAAACTCGTCGCCAACCTCCTGGTGGCCTCCGGCGCGGACCGCATCCTTACCATGGACCTGCACGCGCAGCAGATCCAGGGCTTCTTCGACATCCCCGTCGACCACCTCTACGCCGCTCCCGTTCTCTATCGCTACATCAAGACGATCTTCCCCGCCGACAACAAGCCCGTCGTCGTCTCGCCCGACCTGGGCGGCATGAAGATGGCCGGCGCCTACGCGCAAATGCTGGATACCGACCTGGCGATCGTGGCCAAACGCCGCATCAGCCCCACGGAGATCGAGCCGATGTACGTCATCGGCGAGGTCAAGGATCGCGATGTCCTTCTGGTAGATGATCTTACGGAAACCGCCGGCACCCTCACCGCCGCGGCCCGCATCCTGAAAAGCAAAGGCGCGCGCCGCATCCTGGCCGGCGTCTCCCACGCCGTGCTGGGCGAGCTGGCGCAGAAACGCCTCCTGGATTCCCCCATCGAGGAGCTTATCTGCACCGACAGCACGCCGGTCAAAAAGATCGAAGGCTTCAAGCTCACCGTCCTGAGCGTGGCGGAACTCCTCGGCGAAGCCATCAAACGCATCCACTTCGGCGAAAGCGTCTCGTCCCTCTTCGACGTCGACGGCAAAGCCGGCCTGGCCAAGCCCAGCCATTAGAATTGGTCTTAGTCCCTGTCAGAAACTTGGTGTCTTGGTGCCTTGGTGGTGGTTAATCCCCTTTCAAATCGCAACGCGTTAAGGGAAGGGCAGATTAACCACCAAGTCACCAAGACACCAAGGCTGGAAAGAGCGGATTCTTTTCCCCCAGCGCACCGGCCTCCCCCGCGTCCCTGTTGCGGCGGGCGGGTTACGGGTTGACTGGGGGTATGAGCCAAACTGCCGATGCCCCCAGCTACGAATGCATTATGCGGGCCGTGTGCCTGCGCACGCTGGATACGCTGAAGGATCCGAAGTCCACCGCCCGGGACGTCACCACGATGCTGTCGCTGGTGGATAAGTTTGAGAAGCAGGAGCGCCGAGAGCAGGCCTTTGCGCGTGCGCGGCACAGGGCCCGGATTTCCCCTTCCAGGCGTCCGGCCAGGCAAAAGATGTCATCTCCCTCCCGGCCGGATCTCAGCACCGCCAGCACCGCCAGCACCGCCAGCACCGCCAGCACCGCCAGCACCGCCAGCACCGCCAGCACCGCCAGCACCGCCAGCGCAACCCGCGAAGCCTCAGTCCCCCAGCCCGTGGAAGAACGCGGCGGCGGTCTCCGGGTTCGAGAGGTCGCCCGGTGTGGCGTCCAGGCGCCACAGCTCCACAAGGGTGCGGGTGTCGCCGGGTTGCAGCGCGCCGAGGGGGGAGAGGCACTCGAGCTCCAGGATGGCGGTGTTGGTAAAGAGCTCGAAGTTGACGCCACCGTCCGGATACTCGGCCCCGGGCACGTAGGGCACTTTTTTGGAGAAGACCATGTCGCCCAGCTGGTAGGCAACCCAGCCCTGCTTGTGCAGGATGCCGAACTTGGTGGCGGGCGCGCCGTCCTGGTGGCGCACCACCCAAAAGTCGCGGCCCATGGTATAGCGGGGGTCGCTCAGCACCGTAAAGGGCCAGAGGATGAGGTTGCGATTGGGCAGAAAGTCGTCGTAGTTAACGGGTTGCGGCGGCACGGATGGATCCGCCGGCGGGGCCTCGGTGGGGTGCGGCATAAACGGCGGTTGCGGGATGATGGCCGTGCCGCCAGGCGCCATAACGCTGAGCGACCAGGGGGTGATGTCGAGCGGCTTCTCCCCCACGTTGCCAAGGGTGTGCGTTACTTTGACACGCCCGCCGGGGTTGACCGGGCCGCCGGCAACAGGGGCCGGGCCGGGCTCGCTGGGCTGCAGCTCGATCGTCAGCGTTTTGGTAAAGCCAAACGTGTCGTTGCGGCTTTCGATTTCGACCGACGTGTCGTCCGGCCGGGAGTAGGTAACGGGGGTGTTGTCGGGCGCGTAGCTGTGCGCGCCTTCGGGGGCCGTCCAGAGGCGGTGGCCGCCGCGGATCATCCATTCAGCCTCGCCGGTGCCGCCCAACATCTCGGCAAACTCCTTGAACACGTTGCGCCCGCCCAGCGGCGCAAAGCGGATAATGCGCGGCCCCACGTCGAGGGTGATAATGAGCTCGACGGTGTTATTGGCCAGACGCAGGTTGCGCGCCCAGCCCCCAAACGGCACTTCTTCAATCGTAAGCGACATAAAGCGCAAACCCTACCACGGCCGCCTTCGCCACGCCAGCACGATGACGCGCATGCGCATGACGGCACGCCGGTCTCAGGGGAATGGGGACATGGGGCTCTCCCCTGCCCGTTCTTCAACGCGACTGGCGTAAGACCAATGATCAGAGTTATCTGGGAGAAATCCCGGGGGGATTTTGAGATGCGAGCAGGCGCGCCGGACGGAGTGCATCCCCATGGATGCTCGACCGTAGCTCCAACGCAGCACGAGCTGAAATGCACCCGGGATTTCTCCCAAACAGCTCTGCTCATTGGTCTAGGGGCTGTCGAAATTAACCCTCTAATGACCTGCATCAGAAGTAAATTTCATTAGTTCCGTTCCGCCCCTTTGTGTCTTCGTGTCTTTGTGGTTAATATTCCCCTCCTCTCTGCTTCTCTCCGAAAATGGGAATGGGGATTATTTAACCACAAAGACACGAAGACACAAAGGGGCGGAACGGAGGGGTAGCAAGCTATTGATACGTATTTCTGACTCAGGAGACTAGTGTTGCAGCAAGGATCTGTTTTAGGATTATGGCGGTTCAAGAAGAGATGCTCGCAAGGCTCTGACAACCTCAACGAGGTTGTATAACCTAGCCCAGGGTTCCCCGAGCGAAGCGAGAGAACCCTGGGTGAAGGCGCGAAATCGAACGACCCCAACGCGGGTCGCATCCCTTTTCGACGCCGAGGGATACAACCCGCGTTGGGGTTGATCTGAAACTGCCGCTTACCCAGGATTCTCTCGCTTCGCTCGGGGAACCCTGGGCTAGGTTATAGAACCTCTTCGAGGTTCTCAGAAATTCCCCGTCCATGCACGTCTGATCCTAAAATAGATCTTTGTCAATGCACTAGAGGCTGTCCTTGGCGAAACTTTCCGTCCTTGGCGATACTATCTGCCTTGGATCTACGGACCTTCAGATAACATCGCCAAGGGCGGAAAGCTTCGCCAAGAGGGTTGCTTCCACGATGTTCAACATTTCTTACGTTCCCCCTTTATCGCCTGCTTGGAGGCTTACGTCCCCCTTAGAGCGAGACATTCTCCTCCGTACTGCAGTACGGCTTCACATATGTCTCGCTCTAGGGGGATACAAGCCACTAAGATTTATTGAAACGCCAACTCCCCTTTCCCCCGTGGCGAACGTTGCGTGAAAATCTGCTCCACGGGTGCATTACCCTATCACTGGGCAAAGTGCTTGACGGATTTTCACGCAACGGTCGCCACGGGGCAGACGCAGCGTACGCTACGGGGGACGAGATACGGAAAGGGCCAGTAAAGGCGTTTACTCAATTGACCACAGATGACGAGGGATATGAATGTCGACAGCCTCTGAGGCGATAGGCGAAGAAGAGAAGGATGAGGATAGGGAGGACGGGGAAGGCGTTGGGGCCGCGCAGAGGCAAGGTCACACGATTGATTTTTTTCACTCGCCAGAGACCGCGAAAAGATTCACTATCGCCAGTATGGTGAAGCTCTTAACGTCGACCTCCAGGCACCCCCTCGGCTCCTCCTCCGCTGCTACTGCTACTCCTGCTATTGCTCCTGCTGCTGTTGCTGCCGTCACCGTGGCCGCCGCCCTCGCGCTCAGCCTCTGCCTCACCGCCATCCCCACCACCCAGGCCCGCGCGCAGCAGGCCCCGGCCGCCACCAACGCTGTGCCCTCGGCCACGCCCGCGCAGACAGCGGAGGCCCCCGCCCCCTCCTCCGCGCTCCCGCCCATCACCTTCCGCCAGGACCTGCACGTGACCGCCGAGGACCACCCGGTGCTGGAGGCGTTTTGCCGCCATGCCATGCAGTACGCCCGCTCGCGCACACCGGAAGCCGTCGCCGCCGAATGCCTTAAGGCGCCCGAAACCTTCGCGTGGATCGGCTTTCGCCACCTCATCTCCCTCAACATCGCCTACCAGCTTACCGGCGACACCGCGTACCTGGATCAGCTGCGCGATACCTTCGCCCTTTACCGCGCCATCATGACGACCGAAGGCGACGAGTTCCTCGGCTGGTACGGCTCGCCCATCAAACCGCGCATTCCCAGGGATAAGCCGGACATCCGCATCGATGAACTTCAGATGAACTTCCGCGCCATGAAGCTGCTGGGCGACTGGGTAACCCTGGCCAAAAGCGACGCCGTTTACGCCGCGCGCCACGCCGAAACCATCGCCGCCTACACCGAGCTGATGGAAAAACACCTCTACCCCAAGTGGGACAAACGCGGCTTTTACACCGAGCTGAGCCCCGGCGGCCCCGCCGTGTACCACGGCCTGGACTACCCCATCACCGGCGGCGTAACTCTCTCGCACGAAAAGACTTCCATAGCCGTGGACGGCCTGCTGGCCCTGCACGCCGCCACCGGCAAGCCCGATTACCTGCGCCGCGCCCTGCAACTCGGCGCCCGCTTTAAACAATGCCTCTCCATCGCCACAGCCCCCGGCGGCACCGGCGAGCACTACGAGTGGATGAGCTGGTGCCCCGCCGGCAAATGGGACGTCGGGACAGATCCCGCCAAGCCGGACACCTGGAAAATCGGCTGGATGGCCCCCGACCCGCGCGGCGAATGGTACGTCGCCTCGCTCAGCATCGCCCTCAACTTTTACCAGCGCGGCCTGCTGTTCTCGGAGGAAGACCTGCAACGCTTCATCCGCACCCAAAAGGAGATGTGCTGGGACGGCAACCTGGAGAAGCCCGGCTACCGCAACGTCGCCGGCGCCACGTCGGAGCACATCAAAGGCCGCTACCTCTCCCTGCAATTGGCCCCCTACGACGAAACGCTCACGCGCCTGGCCTTCCACGGCGTGTACGAGAAGGAAGCCCAGGCACCCGCCACCCTGGCCAGCAACTGGAAAGGCGGCGTGCAGGCGCAAGACTACATCGTAAACAAATACCTGCTGCTGCCGAGGATTGCCGGCAAAGGCGAGCGCCGGCCTCTGCGCGCCGTAGGTGAAAATTTCCTGAAGGACAAAACCAACGAAGCTTTCCACTCCGACCTGAACACGGAAGTAAAGCCCCCGGGAGCCGTATCACCCCGCAAGCCAAGCGAGGCCGGCTTCTGAAGATGGGGATAGAGGCTGACGCCGTCCGTTTTCTGACAGCGGCAACGGCACGCCGGCGATTCGGTCACCACACGGGCTCAGTCATGCGCATGCACATGATGTCCCCTCCTCTCCTCTGTCTAGCGGCTTTGTCCCCCTTCGCGTGAAATAATCCGACTCATATCCTCCCAGTTCCGTGCGTGAGCCGGCAATCGGGGGAAGGCGGATCTGGACGGGCTCACCCAGGACAGAAAATAGCATGTCCCGGGGTAGAAAAGGGCCAACCCCTCGTGCGGGTTTTGGGCCTGCAGAGGGGTTGGTGGGTACTG
>QAZA01000024.1 GCA_003054695.1 Verrucomicrobia bacterium LW23 | reverse complement strand
ATACAAAAGCAACTCAAAAAAACCATTCCTTATTACAGCTATTTCTGACTCAGGACACTAGTGCATTTTCCAGATAGCTTGTCGCGAATTTACCAAGCACCAAGAACGGCGGAGCCGAGCGTTTTGCTGACTTGAGCGCTGGAGGCGCGGCCCTAAATGAGCCGGTGGTGGAGCGAGTCCGCGAGCGGGACGGCGGTTGACACAACGATTGATCCCGCCGCGGCAGGGGCGGCGCAGGTACTCCCCGCAGATGCTTCGCGCCTGCGGAAAGTTGCTTTTTCTTGTTGACGGTGGCTAGGCCACATGCCACTATGAGGGCATGCCAATTGAAACGCGGAGCGTTCATCTGCAACTCATCCAGCTGTGCCAGCAGGAGCTGGGCGCCGGCAAGTGGCGCGCGGGCGACCGGTTTCCCTCCGAGCGGGAACTGGCGGCGCGCCACGGCATCAGCCGGGTTACGGCAAATAAGGTGATTGCCAAGCTCGTCAGCGAAGGCTGGCTGGAGCTGCGCAAGGGCATCGGCTGTTTCGTGGCGGAGCGGCCGACGCTGTTCGCCTCCCTGCGCCGGGTGGAGAGCTTTACCGATTTTGCGCGCGAGCAGGGGTACGAGCCCTCCACGCAGGTGCTGGAGTTTCAGCGCGCTCACGCCGCTCAGGAGCGCATTCGCTCGGCGTTGCGCGTTGCGCCCGGCGATGCCGTGATGTTTATGCGCCGCCTGCGTCTGGCCGATGGAGAGCCGGTGATTCTGGAGGATCGCTGGCTGCCCGCCGCCCTTTACCCGGGGCTGACGGAGGCGAAAGCGCAGGGCTCCTTTTACCAGCTGTGCCGCGAGCGCTTTGGCCTCACCGTCCAGCGCGAGGAGGCCGAGATCCGCGCCGCCATTGCCCCGGCCTGGCCGGGCGTCAACTGGCCAGCCCCGGCACTGCGGCTGGAGGGTCTGGGCTTCGACGCCGCGGGCCGCCCCCTCTGGTACCAGGTGCTGCATTACCACGGCGGCCGCTTTACTCTCAGCAACGCGGTGGACAGCGCGGCCGCCGTGCCCCGCCTGGCGCTGCGATTGGGGAGCCGCAGCTGAGCCGCAAGGGGGACGGCTGTGATGTTGCGTTTTGATGTGAGGTAGAAGGTGGATGGTGGACAGGCCGCATCGGTTTGGATTTAGAGCGGTCGAGCCTTATTCTAAAGCACTCCCTCCATTCCGCCTTGCTCTCATCTCAAAATCAAAGGTCCAAGTTCTATATCTTATTCTGTGGCAACTCCTTAGCGTGGCAAATTCAGACTCTGCAGGAACAGAACAGAGGAAGATGCTCTCGTCGCGCAATGGGAAGCAGAGCCAGTATTTAAGTCGGAACGATTCCGATGGACGACTCCCGTCTGAATCGGTGCGACTACGGGCATATATCAGGAAATTCCTGAGAATTGCGGCCTTTCCTTTTTCCCTGACTTTGTAGTTCCTCGCTTCGACCCAAGCAAACATAACTTCTTATGAATCAACCTACTGTAAACGAACTCGCCAAGATGATCGACCACTCCCTGCTGCATCCGACCATGACGGATGACGAGGTGCGGGAGGGGTGCGACCTGTCCCGCGATTACGGCGTGGCCACGGCATGTGTAAAGCCTTACAGCATCCGCCAGGCGCTGGACATTTTTGCCGGTACCGACGTTATGGCCTGCGCCGTTATCGGCTTTCCGGCGGGCAACAGCACCACGGGCATCAAAGTGGTGGAGGCCGAGAGCGCCGCGCTGGCGGGGGCGAAGGAGATCGACATGGTGGTAAATGTCGGCAAGGTAAAAGGCGCCGCGTGGGACTATGTGCAGCGCGAGATCTCGCTCATTAACCAGGCCGTCGTCGCGGCGGGGTCGATCCTCAAGGTTATCTTTGAGAACGACTACCTGACCACGGCGGAGATTGTGCGCCTGTGCGAAATCTGCTCGGAGGTGAACGTGGCGTTCGTCAAAACCTCCACCGGCTACGGGTTTGTGAAGCAGCCCGGCGGCCAGTACAGCTACAAGGGCGCCACTACGGAGCACCTGAAGCTGATGCGCAAGCACACCGCCCCGCACATCCAGATAAAGGCCGCCGGTGGCGTGCGCACTCTGGACGACCTGCTGATGGTGCGCGACCTCGGCGTCACCCGCATCGGCGCCACGGCCACCAAAGTCATCCTCAACGAGGCGATCCGCCGCGGCTTTGCCGGCTCTTTGCCCGCGCCGCACCTGGAGGCCGAGGCGGTGGCTATGCCAGCGGGATATTGATCTGGCGAGAGGACCAAAGCATTCCCTCTGTAACTTGATGACATGGCGGTTAAATTCACGTTGATTTAACCACCAAGTCACCAGGACACCAGGTTCAGGAGGGACGCAGATTCCGGTCGATTACGCTTGATCGAAAGACTCCCATCGAATTCCCTACCTTCCGTCCCGTTCGCATCATCTTTGCTCATGACTACCCCATCCCCCCTTCGTCCCCTTCGCGTCGCCATTGCCGGTATCGGCTTTATTGGTCAGGTTCACATCGAGTCGCTGCGCCGCGTGCCGGGGCTGGAGGTGGTGGCGCTGTGCCACTCCAGCCAGGCGGCGGCCGAGGAGAAAGCGCGCGCCTGGTGCGTGCCGGCCGCTTACTCGGATTACGGCGAAATGCTGGCGAAGGAAAAGCCGGACTGCGTGCACGTGGCCACGCCCAACAATCTCCATTACTCCATGGTGGAGAAGGCGTTACGGCTGGGCATCCACGTGGTGTGCGAGAAGCCCCTGGCCGTTACCGCCACGGAGGCCGAGGCACTGGCGGACCTGGCCAGGGAAAAAGGCGTTGTTAACGCCGTGCACTTTAATGTGCGCTACTACCCGCTGGTGCGGGAAATGAAGCGCCTGCGCGAGAAAGGCGAGCTCGGCCCCATCCACGCCGTGCTTGGCAGCTACCTGCAGGACTGGCTGCTGTACGCCACGGACTACAACTGGCGCATCAGCACCGCGCAATCCGGCGACACCAAGGCGGTGGCCGACATTGGGTCGCATCTTATCGACCTGATCGAGTACGTCTCCGGCCTGCGCGTATCCGCCGTAATGGCCGACTTTGCCACGGTGCACCCCTTCCGTAAAAAGCCGAAGAAGGCGGTCGAAACCTACTCCGGCAAGATGCTGGATACGAGCGACTACGAGGACGTGCCGATCGCCCTGGAGGATCTCGCCCACATTTTGCTGCGGTTTGAGGGCGGGGCGCGCGGCATGGTGGCCGTCAGCCAGGTGGCCGCCGGTCGCAAGAACGACCTGCAGGTGGAGTTTTGCGGCGCCAAAGCGGCGATGTCGTGGGACAGCCGCCGCCCCAACGAGCTGTGGCTGGGAAGCCGCGACACCGCCAACCGCACGCTCCTGCGCGATCCCTCGCTGGTCGACCCCGAGACGCGCGCGCTTATCAGCTACCCCGGCGGCCACAACGAGGGCTTCGGCGATACCTTCAAGCAGCTCTATCGCGAGGTGTACGATGCCGTGCGCACCGGCACCCCTCCCGCCGAGCCCAAATACCCCACCTTCGCCGCCGGCTGCCGCCAGCTGGCGCTGTGCGAGAAGATTGTGGAGAGCCAGCGCAGGCAGGCGTGGGTGGAGGTGTAGTTGTTGCACATGGGTTAAGCCAGAGGCTGTCGACATTCGACTATCGTGGAGAAGATTCCCCTCCGTGTAATCTGTGTAATCCGTGGTTAAAACTCAGTTCAATGGGGAGTTATTAACCACGGATTACACAGATTACACGGAGGGGAAGTAGAGATCCTCTCGTACAATTCGAGTTCGAATGTCGACGGGCTCTAAGTCTCTCTCTCGCTCTCTCTATTCCCCGTTCCCCCTTGGCGGCTTCGTCCCCCTTAGCGTGATATAATCTGCTCCGAAAACAGAAGCAGATTTTTATCTCGCTAATGGGGACGAAGCCGCCAAGGGAGAACGGGGAGGGAGAATCTTCTGAAAAGCTCTGGCTTTGTTTAACATTAACATCCTTAACACCAGCAACTTATGCATGATTTAGGCTTTGTCTCCGCCATCCTGGCGGAGAGCTCGCTGGAGCAGGTTGTCGACTTTGCGGCGGCCCATCGCTTCCGCTGCGTGGAGCTAATGTGCTGGCCGAAGGGGAAGGCCGAGCGGCGCTACGCGGGCGTCACGCATGTCGATGTCGAACCGGCCGAGCTGACGCCGGCGCGGGCGGAGGAAATCCGTGCGCTGTTTGCGGCCAAGGGCGTGTACATCTCCGGCCTGGGGTATTATCCCAATCCGCTGGATCCCGACGCGGCGCAGAGGGCATTTTATGCGGCGCACATCCGCAAGGTCATCGCGGCGGCGCAAGTGCTTGGCGTTGGGAGGGTTAACACGTTTGTCGGGCGCAATCCGGCGCTCGGGTTGGAGGAGAACTTTGAGCTCTTTACCAAAGTGTGGCCGGACCTGGTGAAGTACGCCGAGGATCACTCCGTGCGTATTGGCATCGAGAACTGCCCGATGTACTTTACGCGCGACGAATGGCCCGGCGGCAAAAACATGGCGGTAAGTCCCGCAATCTGGGAGCGCATGTTCGAGATCATCCCCAGCGAGGCGTTTGGGCTCAACTACGATCCCTCGCACCTGGTGTGGCAGCAGATGGACGAGGTGCAGCCGATTTACGACTTCGCGTCGCGCCTTCACCATGTGCATCTTAAGGATGCCAAGGTGTATCGCAACAAGCTCAACCGGGTCGGAATCCTGGCGCATCCGCTGCAGTATCACTCCCCCAAACTGCCCGGCCTTGGCGACGTGAACTGGCGGGGCTTCTTTGCTGCGTTGACGGATGTTCGCTACCGGGGCCCCGTGTGCATTGAGGTAGAAGACAAGGCGTTCGAGTCCTCGCCCGAAGATATCCGCAGCGCTATCCTCCTCAGCCGCAACTATCTGGAGCAGTACCTGGCGGGCTGAGGGCTGGAGGCGGCATTACTCCATCCCCTCCGTGTAATCCGCATTTCAACTATAGCTCAAAGGGGAGTCATTAACCACGGATAACACGGATTGCACGGAGGGGAAAAGGGGAGTGCTCTTTGTC
Organism: Verrucomicrobia bacterium LW23; assembly: GCA_003054695.1. Taxonomy (GTDB): domain Bacteria; phylum Verrucomicrobiota; class Verrucomicrobiia; order Methylacidiphilales; family UBA1321; genus LW23. The sequence continues at coordinate 73,268 of QAZA01000024.1, read as the reverse complement.
CCCGATCGTCGCATGTCGACACACAAACACACACTCCTAAAATCGTGGCTAACGCTTCCCTCTCCATGCTCCCCCGCTCAAATGCCGTGGGCCAGGCGGGTGACGATGAAGATGGCAAGCATGCCGCTGATGAGCAGGGCGGGGCGCACCTCCACCTCGCCCCAGCGCATGGCGGTGGTGGGTGCAAAGCAGACAGCCAGCAGGTAGGCGATGACCCACCACGAGACGTAGTTGGTAATGGGGATGGGGAGGTACGTTCCGGGCAGGGCAATCCCCACGTCCGCGCCGGAGCTGCTGAGCGAAGCGGGCCATGCCCCCGGCGGCGCCCACAGCCAGTACTGCTTGATGTAGACGGCGAAGGGCTCCAGGATAAAGTCGAAAATCGTGGCCAGCGCCGCAACAATGGCGGCCTCCAGCGTGCCGTGGATGAAGGGGAGACATTGCCGCACCAGCATCAAAAAGCTGGTCATCACGATAAGCCAGGCCAGGGGAATGGTCATCGGCAACACGCCGAAAATGCGCGGCCCAAAGCCATCCGTGTAGGTGTAAGTGCCAAAGGGATAACCCGTTAGCGTGCCCACGGTCTCCAGCACGCCGCTGATAATGATTACCGCCGCGCCCCAGCGCACGGCATCCGCGCGCCCCCACTGCCGCACCGCCGCCAGGTGCGCGTTCATGGCCGCCAGCACGATAAGCACAACGTCGCCCCACGTCAGGCACGCGTGCACAAAGGTGTCGATAAACGGCGGCAACCCCCACTGAAAAGCATGCTGCGGCAACACCCGAAACGGCGCAAACGCCAACCCGCACGCCGCCCAAAAGAGGAAAGCGCCCAGCGCCACCTTCTCCACAGCCGTCCATTGCCGCATGGTCTGCAGCGCCGCGCCGGGTACATCTCGAAGGGGGAAGGACATCATGGGGGGAGGGAAAGAGGGGAAAGGAGGGGATCTCCCCCTATGCCTTACGCGCCGGCACCATGCTTCGCCCTTTGCCGGCTTCGCCTGCTTCGTGGTATTCGGCGTCGGTGTTTACCTTCCAGCAGTCGTAGCTGGCGCCGTCGATGTTGCGGGCGGCCAGCAGGGCGGTCATCATGGAGTGATCCTGGTTATTGTAGTGGTGCATGCCGTTGCGGCCGACGGGCTGGATGTTCTGGAACGTGTTGAGCCAGTTTTTGATGACCTCCACATTCTTCGCATAGTCCTTATCATAAATGGGATAGGCCTTGGGCATGCGCACAATAAACGCCTTTTCAATCTGCTCCGGCTTCGCCAGGCCAATCTGCGCGATCTCCTTTGTCGCCAGGGCGCGCAGGTCCGTATCGCTCATCGTCCACATGCTGTCGCCTTCAAAGCAAAAGTACTCCAGGCCCAGCGATGTCTTCGACGCGTCGGGAACCATCGCCGCGCTCCAGTTCTTGTAGTTTTGCACGCGGCCCACTTTCACGCTCGGGTCGTGGATGTAGATCCACGTGTCGGGGAAGATGTCGGCCTGATTCACCACCAGGCACACGCTCAGAAAGTCCCTGTAGCGCAACGCTTTAGCGGCGCGCACCACGGGTTCGGGCGCGGCGGGTGTCATCGCCAGCACAAGCTCCTGCAGGGGGATGCTGGAGATAAAGCGGTCGCCATGTTCCGCAACCTCGGCGCCGTCGCTGGTGACGCCCGAGATGTGCGTCACGCGCGGGCCGTCCGTCGCCGCCTCCCAGTGCACCCGCTTCACCTCCCGGCCCAACAGCACTTGCCCGCCCATGCTGCGGATGCGCGACGTCGCCGTCTCCCACATCTGCCCCGGGCCCAGTCGCGGGTACAGGAACTCCCGAATGAGCGTTTTGGCGGTGGGCGAGGCCTTTTTGCCCGCAAACGCGTTCACAATCGCCTCGCGCAGGGAGAGGCCCTTGATGCGCTGCGCCGCCCAGTCCGCACTGATTTCGCTGCACGGCATGCCCCACACTTTTTCCGTGTAGCTTTTAAAGAAAATCTCGAATAACCGGCGCCCAAAGCGGTTCACCACCCAGTCCTCAAAGGAGACCTCCGGGCGAATCTGGCTCATCCGCGCAAAGCCGTAGCTCAGGATCACATTGGCCGTCTCAACCGGGCCCAGCTTAAAGAACGCGTCCATAGCCTCCAGCGGGTAGTTAAAGAACTTGCCCTTGTAGTAGATGCGCGACAGTCGCGGGCAATCGATCAGCTCCTCCGGCATAATCTTGTGCCATACCTCGTTGACCTCCTGACTTTTGCTGAAGAACCGGTGCCCGCCGATATCGAACCGGTAGCCCTCCACCTCCACCGTACGGGAGATCCCGCCGACGTACCGCGGATCGCTCTCCCACACCACCACGGGGTGCCCCGTTTGCGCCAGGGACCATGCGCACGTCAGCCCCGCCGGCCCGGCGCCCATCATTACGCACCGCTCGGCAGCGGCGGCCGGGGCCGGGATGAAGTCAGCGGCGGCAACAGGCGCGGCGCCGGATGTGCCGGAGGCATCGGTAGAAGTAGGCAGGGACATGGCGATGACGATAGGACTGGCGATTTGGCAAACACTCTCGGCAAAAGGACGGACAAGGGCAAGTATTTTGCGGCGCGGAGTCTGGAATCAGGTGGCGGGAATGTGGCGCGAGTCGCACTGGACAGTGAGCGCCATTGTGCCACAATTGGTTGCATGGGTGATAAACAAACGGCTTCAGTCGCCGGCGGCTCGCCCCGCGGTCAGGCGCTCCGCTACTTCCACGTCGACGCCTTTACTGACGAGCTTTTTCGCGGTAACCCCGCCGGCGTGGTGCTGGGCGCCGAGGGGCTGCCTGACGAAGTGCTGCAGAAGATTGCGGCGGAAAATCGCCTCTCCGAGACAGCCTTTGTGCTTGCGCTTCGCCAATCCGGAAGCGACGCCTCCACGCCGGAAGGCTATCGCCTGCGCTGGTTTACGCCGACAACCGAGATCGATCTCTGCGGCCACGCGACTTTGGCCGCCGCGTTCGTCCTCTTTGCGCTGGACTACGTACAAAGCGCAAAACAAACGGCCGCCTCTGCCCGTGCCGATCTCCCGACCGTCGATGAAATGGCGAGGGCCGCCGCTGCCACCGACCACAAACCCGCGAGCGTACAATTCCACACGCGCAGCGGAAGGCTTACCGTCACGGCAGCCGCGGGCTTGCTCACGCTCGACTTCCCGGCCGTTGAGTACCGCCCCGGCACCGAGTCGGACATCGACACTTTCACCGCCTGCCTGGGCGCTCCCGTCAGCGAGATTTACACGTGCGCCCTGCCCGGCAGCCACGTACGCGGCAAATGGCTGGCGGTGCTCAAAGACGCCGACACACTGCTTAAGCTGGACCTCGACATGGAGCGCCTGAGCCTGGCCGCCGCACACAGCCTCACCGTCACCGCACCGGCCCGCCCGCCGGAGAGGGACCTGGGTGCGTGGATCCAGCGCCGGCAAAGCCTGGGCGAAGGCGATTTAGTGGCCCTTGTTGCGGGCGTTGATGTAGCCCTGCCTCTCGCAATGCTTGTGCAAGCTCTTCCGCAGGAAGTGCTTGCGAAGTCCCCGGAGGCAGATGTGGGGGAGGGGGCTCCTGCCGGGGCCGAATCCGCGCTGATGGGCAAAACGTGCTCTCTCCCCCTGCGTCTGCTGATGCCATCGCTGCTGGCCGGAGGCCACGTCTGGCTCAAGGTGCGCGATGTTGCCGGAAACCTGCCGCCCGGCATCCTCGGCCCGGCGGAGGAGCAGGAGGCGCATGGCGGCCTGGCAGTCATCTTGCCCAGGGAAGCGGTGCTTTCGCATTTCCCGGAACTGCTCCCGGACGAAACGCTGGATCTGATCCATGACGCCAGCGCCGCCGACGAGCCCGCTCCCTTCCCCCCGCCGCAGCGCGAGACGGCCCCGCCTACGTCGCAGCACCGCTCCGACGATGGCGCTTCCGCCCCGGCTTCTGGCGTGGCTTCCGCCCCGGGCATCCTCACGGCTGGCTGGGAGCCGGACTTCTACTCCCGCTTCTTTGCCCCCGCGCTGGGCATTCCGGAGGATCCGGTCACTGGCTCGTCCCATTGCGTCCTTACGCCCTTCTGGGCGCGCCGCTATTTCACCAACCGCCTTCGTGGCGAGCAGCTGTCCCCGCGCGGCGGGCGCCTCTGGTGCACGCTGGTACGGGGCCGCCGCGTGCAGATAGCCGGGCGGGCGCGGCTGTACATGAGCGGCTGGATTCACCTACCACAAAAGCCTTCGAGTCCCGCCTAACTCAAAGGGAAGCGCGATGCCGCGGCGCGGACGGTGCTGCCCGTGCGGGAGATATGGCTGGGCACCTTCTTTCGAACCCGGCACGAGAAACGCTACGTCCACCGCATCTTCACCCGTGCCCTGCGCCACATCGACAAAGAGACCGGCCAGCACCACCTGCTGTGGTCCTACTGCATCCGCTATTCCGCTCTGCCCGTTGTCGCGATCCTGGGGATCATCGCGGTTATCATCCTCTGGCTTACGATCCTGATCCACGTGGTTGGATGAGGACGAGAGGCCAGTTTCCCTCTACGCCGGTGCGAATGCAGGGGGAACCAATCAATCCATGTAGCCTTCGGCCTTCAGGTAGCGCATCATTTGCGCGCGCTCTTTGCGGCTGAGCTCGCCGTTGACGCGGACAAAGCGTTTGCCGTCGCTCTCCAGCACGGAGATGGTGCGGCCGTTGGCGCCGACGCGGAGCTGGTGGACAAGCTCGGCGTTGGCAAAGTGGTCGGCCGGCATGTCCAGGCTTTCGTCAAAGTCGCGCTCCTGCCAGTTTTCCGCACTAAGATGCAGTTTGCGCAGCCACAGCCACCACACCAGAAAGAATACCGCGAAGGACGTGATGGCCGTAATGCCAACCACGGCAATCAGGACGGAAACCGAAAGTGTGTCGTTCACAGGCGGGGTGGGCTAAGGTTGCCGGGCGAGGCCCTTCCGGGACTCGTTCGCGGGGGGGAGCGGGTCATCGGCGCCGCAGTGCCGGCTTGGGGAGCCGACCCGGGCGCTCGCCGTCGCGGCGGGGCGGGTGGATAGGGGGGGCAGAAGCTGTGCTCGCTGTCACTGTGTGGCAAGGGCTTGCAGGGATGCAGGCCGCGTGTCACGCCAGTTACCGAGCACGCGCCAAAGTCCGCGGATGCCGGAGGGGAGTCCAGGTAAGACTCCTGATATTTAACTCCATTTTGCCGCTATTCACAAGTGGAAACAAAGGGGTAAATGCGAGGTTTTCACTCTTGTTCCGTGGAACAGCGCTCAGGCGCGGCGGGGGAGGCGCAGAATCGCGGCATAAGCGCGCATTCTCTCCAAAGATCGGAATTTTGGAACTGAAGTTGACCTAAAACTTGCGCATTCTTTGCAAAAGCGTCACGCCTTCCGCTTCCTAGCAACGGCAACCGGCCTGGCGGGAACGGCTTTCGTTGCTTTTGCCTTGCCCGTGGCGCCGGCCGAAGTGTTGAGCACCTTCAGCGCCTTCGGTACGTTGCTGGGTCGCAGAATAAGGAGCCCCCGCGATGCCTTGGGTGCCGTGGCGCAATATGCGTACTCAATGTTAATGCCTTCATCCGCAAGGCGTTGCGTAATATCGGCCAGGCTGCCGGGCTTGTTGTGGCCCTCAATCATCAGCACGTCGCTCTCCAGCACCAGCGTGCCGTGCGCCTCCAGCACGCGCAACGCGGTGTGCGGCTGATCGACGATCATACGCACTACGGAGTGATCTATCGTGTCTGACGTTGTAATCGCGTAGATATTCACCGATGCCTTCGACAACGCCCGGCACACCGCCGCAAACGTCCCCGGCTTGTTGGCAAGGAAGAGGGCGAGCTGGTTGGCGATGGATACGGGAGGCATGAGCGTGGGCGTCCACCCGCACAAATGGCGGGTGGACTATGCTGCACTGCGTTTGCTGAGCCAGGAAGCTGCAGGGCGAACGCCTTACGCGCTGGCTGGCGCGGCGGCGGCCTGGGCGGGCGCGGTGGGGGCCTTGGCGGGATGCGGAACGACCTTCCAGAAGAGCTCTTCGTACTTGGCCCAGTCGCCCAGGATCTTGCGGGCAACTTCGCTGTCCGTCAGCTCCAGGTGCTTGTAGATCAGCTCCTTGAGCTTGGCGCTGTCGTCCGCGTTCGTGAGCTTTTCCACGCCGATCATCGCCGTGTTAATCAGCTTTTCGAAGGAGCGGGACTCATCGAGGATGTAGGCAACGCCACCGGACATACCGGCGCCGAAGTTTTTGCCCGTCTCACCCAGGATGACGACCGTGCCGTTGGTCATGTACTCGCAGCCGTGGTCGCCCACGCCTTCCACAACCGCCGTGGCGCCGGAGTTACGGACCGCAAAGCGCTCGCCGGCGCGGCCGCGGGCCAGCAGGAGGCCGCCCGTGGCCCCGTACAGCACCGTGTTGCCGCAGATGAAGTTTTCCGCGGGATCGAACTTGGCGCCGACCGGCGGGACCAGGACGATTTCGCCACCCGACATGCTTTTGCCGACGTAGTCGTTAGCCTCGCCGATGAGATGCAGGCGCACGCCCTTGACGAGGAAGGCGCCCAGGCTCTGGCCGGCGCTGCCGGTCAACTGCACGGTAATGGTGTTTTCCGGCAGACCTTCATCGCCGTAACGGTAGGCAATCTCGCCCGAGAGCTGGGTACCGACGGAGCGGTGGATGTTGCGGACTTTGTACTTGAGGACAGTCTTGTACTTGATTTGCAACGCGCTCTTGGCGTCCTGCAGGATGATCTTGTCCAGCGGGCGATCTTCGAGCTTGTCGTTGCGCTCCCACGTATGGTAGCGGGCGATGGTCTCGTCCATCTCGGGCATGGCCAGGAGCTTTTTAAGGTCAACGGTGTTGGCCTTGGGATGATCCGCAAGTTCGCGCTGCTCAAGCAGATCGGTGCGGCCGATGATGTCGTTGAGCGAGTGGGCGCCGACGCTGGCCAGCAGCTCGCGCACCTCCTCGGCGACGCCGTTGAAGTAGTGCACCACGTTGTCCGGGCTGCCCTTGTACTTGCCGCGGAGGCGTTCGTCCTGCGTGGTGACGCCGACGGGGCAGGTGTTGAGATGGCACTGGCGGACGTAGACGCAGCCGATGGCGATGAGTGCCGAGGTGCCGAAGTTGAACTCTTCGCCGCCGAGGATGGCGCCGATAAAGATGTCCATCCCGGTGCGCATGCCGCCGTCTGTACGCAGCGTAACGCGGTTACGCAAGCCGTTGAGCAGCAACACCTGCTGAGCTTCGGCCAGGCCGAGCTCCCAGGGGCCGCCGGCGTACTTGATGGAGGAAAGCGGGCTGTTGCCCGTGCCGCCGTCGTGGCCGGAGATGAGGATAATATCCGCCTGCGCCTTGGCAACGCCGGCCGCGATGGTGCCGACGCCCGCCTCGGCGACGAGCTTGACGCACACCTTCGCGCGGGGGTTCACCTGCTTGAGGTCGTAGATGAGCTGGGCAAGATCTTCGATCGAGTAGATGTCGTGGTGCGGGGGAGGGGAGATGAGCGTCACGCCCTCCACGCTGCGGCGCAGCTTGGCGATGATGCCCGTGACCTTCATGCCGGAGATCTGGCCGCCTTCGCCGGGCTTGGCGCCCTGGGCCATCTTGATCTCGATTTCCGTGGCGCTGGCCAGGTACTCGGCGGTAACGCCGAAGCGGCCGGAGGCCACCTGCTTGATGGCGGAGTTCTTGCTGTCGCCGTTTTCCATTGGCAGGAACCGCGCCGTATCTTCGCCGCCCTCGCCGGAGTTGGATTTGCCGCCGATGCGGTTCATCGCAATGGCCAGGGACTCGTGCGCCTCGGGCGAGAGGGCGCCCAGCGACATGGCGGCCGTGGTAAAGCGGCGGCGGATGTCTTCGATCGGTTCCACTTCGTCGATGGGGATGGGCGTGAGGCCGGTCTTGAGTTGGAACAGATGGCGCAGTGCCACCGGCTCGCTGTCGGTTACGGCCTTGAGGTACTTCATGTAGTCCTCGCGCTTGCCGGCCTTTTCCATGCCCTTGATGCCCACGAACGTGTGCAGGTTCTGGATGACGGGCGGGCTGTAGGCGTGCAGTTCGCCGTCGCGGCGGTAGCGGTAAAAGCCGCCGTCGTTAAGCTTGGCGTCCGCACTGAAGGCGTAGCGGTGGCGCTGCAGCGTTTCCTCGCACAGGTCGTCGAACTTCAGGCCGAAAACGCGGGAAGGCGTGCCGGTGAAGCATTCGTCGATGACTTCCGGATGGATGCCGATCGCCTCGAAGATCTGCGCGCCGCTGTAGCTGGCCAGGGTGGAGATGCCCATTTTGGACATGATCTTCAGCAGGCCCTTCTCGATGGACTGGCGGTAATTTTTGGCGATTTGCGCCTTGTCGGTTACCTTCAGCTCGCCCTTCTCCAGCATGGCGGCGTAGGTGGCAAAGATGATGTAGGGATTTACCGCGCTGGCGCCGTAGCCGAGAAGGCACGCAAAGTGGTGCACGTCACGCACTTCGGCGGATTCCACAATCAGGCTCGCCTTCATGCGCTTTTCGGCGCGGATGAGGTAGTGATGCACGGCGCCGACGACCAGCATGCTGGGCAGCGGGGCCTTTTCGGCGCTGATGCCGCGGTCGCTGAGGATGAGCAGCGTGGCGCCGTCATCAATGGCCGCTTCGGCCTCACGACGCACTTCCTGCAGGCGGTTGTAGAAGCCTTCGTCGCCGCCGGCCACGTCGAACAGCGTGGAGATGGTGGCAGCCTTAAGATGCGGCTTGTCAAAGGACTTGATCGCGGCGAGTTCCGCGTCCGTCAGCACGGGGCTTTTGATGTGCAGCAGTTTGGCGTGCTCGGGCGTCTCGGTCAGCCAGTTGGGGCGGAAGCCCAGGTGCATGTCCAGGGCCATTACCGACTTTTCGCGGATCGGGTCGATCGGCGGGTTGGTAACCTGCGCGAACAGCTGGCGGAAGTAGAGGAACAGCGGCCGGCTCTTTTTGGAGAGGATGGCCAGGGGTGCGTCGTCGCCCATGGAGCCCGAGGCTTCTTCGCCGCTGTCGGCCATCGGCTTGAGCATAAACTTCACTTCCTCGTCGTTAATGCCGACGGTGAGGTGCTGCTGCAGCAGGGTGGAGGTGCTGGAATCGGGCGTGCCGAGGTCGTTGATGGGGGCCAGTTCGGTGAGGTTATCCCTGACCCACTGGGCGTAGGGCTTGCGCTTGGCGTAGGCTTCCTTGATTTCGTCGTTGCGCAGCAGTTTGCCTTCCAGCGTGTCGATCGCGATGATTTCGCCGGGCCCGAGGCGGCCCTTCTCGACGACATCGGACTCCTTCATTGCCGTCACGCCCACTTCGGAGGCAAGGGAGAAGATGCCGTCTTCGGTGATCTTGTAGCGGGCGGGGCGCAGGCCGTTGCGGTCCAGGCACGCGCCGACAAAGCGGCCGTCGCAGAAGACGAGGCCGGCGGGGCCGTCCCACGGCTCGTTCAGGCAGGCGTGGAAGTCGTAGAAGCCGCGCAGCTCGGGGGAGATTTTCGGGTCGTGCTGGTAGGCGGCCGGCACCAGCATCATCATGCTGTGCAGCAGGTCGCGGCCAGAGAGGGTGAGGAGCTCCAGGGAGTTATCCAGGTTGGCGGAGTCGGAGCCGCCGGGCTGGATGATGGGGCGCAGATTCTTGATGTTATCGCCCCAGAACGCCTCGGAGAGCTCGGGCTCGCGGGCGCGCATCCACATGCTGTTGCCCTTTACCGTGTTGATTTCGCCGTTATGGCTCATCATGCGGAAGGACTGGGCCAGCGGCCACGTGGGGAACGTGTTGGTGCTGTAGCGCTGGTGGAACACGGCGATGGCCGTAGTGTACTTGGGGTTGCGCAGATCCAGGTAAAACTTGTCCAGCTGAGGGGAGGCGAGCAGGCCCTTATAGATAATGGTGCGGCTGGAGAAGCTGGGGATGTAGAAGTGCTTGATCCCTTCGGCTTCGGCGCGGTCCTCAATGGTGTTGCGACAGAGGAAGAGCGTGCGCTCGTAATCTTCGTCGCTCAGCTCCTGGTCCTGCAGGCGGCCGATCAGCACCTGCTCAATCTGCGGGCATGTGCGCAACGCCTTGTCGCCCAGCACGTTCATGTTGATGGGCACTTCGCGGAAGCCGAAGATGAAGAGGCCGGCGCTGGCCACCACTTCCTCGATTATATGACGGCAGCGCGCCTGGGTGTAGGCGTCGTCGCGCGGCAGGAACATCACGCCCACGCCCAGGTCGCTGTCCTGGAAGAGCTTGTGATCCATGTTCTCCACTTCTTCGCGGAAAAGCTCGTGGGGGATCTGGGTGAGGATGCCGGTTCCGTCACCGGTCTTGGCGTCGGCGTCCATAGCACCGCGGTGAGCGAGCGCGCAGACGGACGAAATGGCGGCTCGCAAGATAGAGTTTGATTTTTCCCCTTTTATGTGCGCAACAAGGCCAACGCCGCATGCATCATGCTCAAGGGACGGATCATAGAGCCCGCTAAACGAGCCCACTTTATCGAGGATAGACTGGTTCAAACTCATCGGATAGAAATGTGGGTTGTAGAGACGCATTTTGCAAGCAGTTTCGGGGCCAGAATGCGCAACGATTTTTAGCGTATTTTTGTCGGTTGCCCCGCATTCTTTAGAATCAGCGGAAAGCGCCGTTATATCAACAGGTTATGCAATAAGTTGTGGATCGTATTATTGCTGCTTGGGATGGTCAAAATAAGCCTGCAAAACGATTCCTCGCTGGACGACTCGCCGAAGCTGCGCACAATGTCTAAAACATTGCACATGAACCAACCCCGCCCACGCACACGGCTGGACCTCCTTTTGGTCGAACGCGGCCTCTTCGAGTCCCGCGAAAAGGCGCAACGCTCCATCATGGCCGGCGAGGTGTGGGTGGACGGTGAGCGCAAGGATAAGCCGGGCACTGCCTGCGCCTCCTTTGCCCAGGTTGAGGTGCGCGCCGCGGCGGATAAGTATGTAAGCCGCGGCGGCTATAAGCTGGAGGGCGCCCTGCAGGCGTTCGGCATCCGCCCGGCCGGCTGGCGTTGTATCGATGTGGGCTCCAGCACCGGCGGATTTACGGATTGCCTGCTGCAAAACGGTGCCGTCAGCGTGGCCGCCGTGGATGTCGGCCACGGGCAACTGCACTGGAAGCTGCGGCAGGACGCCCGCGTGGAGCTGCACGAGGGGGTGAACGCGCGCGATCTGGGCGGACTGGAGGGGCTGGGCAGCTTTCAACTGGCCGTGGCGGATCTCTCGTTTATATCGCTGAAGCTGGTGCTGCCGGCGGTGTTTCCCTTGCTTAGTGCTCCCGGCCATGTTATTGCCCTGATCAAGCCGCAGTTTGAGGTAGGCAAAGGCAAAGTCGGCAAAGGCGGGGTGGTGCGCGACGAATCGCTGCACCAGGAGGTGATTGATGACCTTACCGCCTGGCTGCCGACGGTGGCCGCCGCCTCCGCTCCTATCTCCGGCACCTCTCGGTCGCAACAACTTACAACCGCCGGCGTCGTCCCGTCGCCCATCCTGGGCAGGGAGGGCAACAAGGAGTTTTTATGGTGGATCACGAAGGTATAATCCCGACGCACGATCCGCACGGCACGCGGCCGGACGTGCGCGACCTGGAGGCGGGCGGCGCCGGTTACCCCGTCGGCCCGCTGCGCGTGGGCGTGATTGTGAATACCGGCAAGGACGGCGCCAAAGAAGTGGTGCGCGAGGTGCAGGCTTTTGCCGACGCGCACCCGGGCCGTATTGAGCTGATGCTGGAGACTAAAACCGGCGAGCTTATTGGCCACAACGGCAAAAACTGCCGTAAATGCCACGATATCGCCAACGATGCCGACATTTGCCTGGTGGCGGGCGGCGATGGCTCCCTGCTCGGCGTGGCGCGTGATTTGTATCCCACAAAGGCGCCCATTCTCGGCGTCAACATCGGCAGCCTCGGCTTCCTTACCTCCGTGGCGCGGGGGAACCTGGAGGCGGCGCTGCAGACGGTGCTGGAGCGCAAGTGGGTGGTAAGCACGCGTATCGCGTTGGAGCTCACTATCTTCCGCTCCACGCAGCACGAGTTTATTCCCTGTGCGCTGAATGACGTGGTCGTCTCTCGCGGCACGCTCAGCCGGCTGGTGCGTGTGAGGGTGGACTTTGGTGATCATTTTGTGACGGAGTATAACTGCGACGGCCTCATCGTGGCCACGCCCACCGGCAGCACGGCCTATTCGGTATCCGCCGGCGGCCCCATTATGGCGCCGGACGCCGGAGCGCTGGCCATCACGCCCATTTGCCCGCACACTCTCAGCAACCGCTCGCTGGTTGTCGGCACGCATGCGCCCATTCGTCTCAGCCTGCCGCCCCAGGCCACCTCCCTGGTTGTGCAGTACGACGGCCAGCCCGGCGGCGAACTGCGCCCGGGCGATTTTCTGGAGATACGACTGGCGCCGGAGCCCATCCGCCTGGCGTTTACGCCCGGCAATGATTTCTTCCACCTGCTGCGGCAAAAGCTGAAGTGGACGGGGACCAATCTGCCGCAGTCGGAAGGGGAGCATAAGTAGCGGCCGGGCGCCTACGGGTTCACGAATCTACAGATAACGGGCGAAGGAGAAAGTAAGCACCCGCGATGGTGAAATTAAGCGCGAGCTATTGTAAGAAACGCCGCACGATGTGCGAACAACATTCAGATACGTGAGATCTGTTACTTAACCTTGCTTGCTTGGAAAGGTGATGGGTATGTCTCTTCTGTACTTCTATTCTTAGCTCCTTATGAGTACTCCCGACTCTGCTCCCGTGCGTTCCGTTCTTAGCCCGGCTTCGGCTGTGATTATTGGTGTTTCGTTTATACTCGGCCTTGCGTTATGCGTATACATCGCGGGCAGCCACTACCTGGCTGCCAAGAGGATGGAGGAGTACGTGACAGTAAAGGGACTCTCGGAGCGCGAGGTAGATGCGGATCTTGTCTTGTGGCCGGTAAGCTTTCGCGTTAACGCGGAAACGCTGAGCGATTTGCAGAAGGAAATGGAAAAAGGGCGAGGCATTATCCAGGAGTTTTTGAAGAGCAACGGATTTGATGCTTCCGAAATGTCCAACAGCGCGCCCAGCATTACCGATACATATGAAGGGCTCAGCACAAAAGCCAAAGCCCGGCAGCAGGAGATACCGGCGCAACAGCAAAGTGCCGGCGAGTCCGACGAGATCCGCATGCCCCGCTACCGCGCCGACCTTACCGTGCTGCTGCGCACCACCAAAATCGCCGACGTAAAGAAGGCGCTGGAAAAGTGCGATGCCCTTGTGCAGCAAGGCATTGCGTTGCGTTACGCCCGGCCGGAATTCAACTTTACGGGCCTCAACAAAATCAAGCCCGACATGATTCAGGAAGCCAACATCAAGGCGCGCGAGGCGGCGCAAAAGTTCGGCATGGACAGCCACAGCAAAGTCGGCCGCATCCGTCACGCCACCCAGGGCACTTTCGAGGTCCTCGACGTCGACGACAGCGCCCCCGAGCGCAAACTGGTGCGCGTCGTCACCACGGTGGATTTTTACCTGGACTGACGGCGAGGGTGGAGGCGGGAGGTAAGGCCACGGCCCAAGTAAGACCAATTATCGGTATAAACAGGTACATTGCCGGGACGCTTTTGAGCGAGGGCGGCGTTGAGTCTTCGGTCATGCATTTTCAAATGCACTCCCTCAGCCTCGCCTTGCCCTCATCTCAAAATCGCCTCGACCAATGTACCGGTTTATCCCGACAATTGGTCTAAGTCGCTTGCTGTAAGTGACTTAAGCAACTTAGGCGACTTACGACTCCCGCGGCAGCGGCGCCGCGGCCTGGTGGTTGAGGTAGTGGTCGGACACCAGCGTGTTGAGCGCCAGGGTGCGCTGGTTGAGGGAGCTGAGCCAGTCCGTAAACGCCTTGGCGCGGGCGCGGGGCGAGCTGTTGGGGTTGAGGCCGAAACTCCCAAGTCCCGCAGCCGCAATGTGATCGACAGGCGTGGGCGGCACCCCGGTTGTCGCGGCGGGCAGGGATAGCGCGTTGCCGCCGCCTGGCCCGGCGCCGGGGCGCGATGCCACAAAAAACTGGCCGATATCCGTAAAGTTCAGCTCGCTGAGCAGGTGGTCGCCGTAGTGGATCGGCTCCTCCGCCTCCGGCGACGGCCGCTGGCCAAAGGCGCGCCTCAGCAGGCGCATCACTTCGTCCATGCAAAACCAGACGGAGCGCGGAAACTCCTGGTCCTGCAACAAAAGGTGCGCTACCTGCGAAGCCGTGGGGCGCGACTTGTAGGAGCTGCGATACGCGTACAGGCCGGCCAGCATGCGCAGCAGGGCGTCCAGATTCGTGTCGTCAAAGTCGATATCGCCCGCGCCGGTTCCATTGCGCGCGGCGGCGGTTTGATCCACACTTCGTTTGAGATAGACCTGTCGCATCGTCAGCAGCGTAAAGAGAGCCCGCTCGCTGTGGCGGCCCATTTGCCAGAAGCTCCAGGCGTCGTTGTGGAGCATGTGCTTGTCGGCGCAGCCGGTCAGTTCGTCCAGTTGCGACAAAATATCATCTTCCAGCGAGAGATCGCGCAACTGCGCCTTCACGCGCTCGCCGGACATGTTGCGGGACTGCTGCGCGAGCTGTAAGTAGATGCGGTTGATGATCGTCCACACCTCCGGCGGCAGCGCTTCGCGAATGGCCTGCGCGTTGCCGCGACACGAGCGCATGCAGCTGAGTACAGATGAATAATTGTCTTCGCTCAGTAACATATACGCCGCCAGCCCCCGCTGCTTGCTCTTGCCGGCGCGCCCCTCCCGCGGCAGCGCGGCGGCGCGGCGGATGATCGAGGTGGGCTGGCCGGTTGCGCTGGCCAGCGCCTCCAGCAGGGGAGCCCAGGCGCGCGGGCTGTCGCCGCTGCTTGCCTCGTTGCGGATCTGCTCCACCACCCGCATGATGCGCGTGGTGCCCTCGGCGCGCTCCATATAGCGGCCCATCCAAAAGAGCGAGTCCGCCGTGCGGCTGGCCAGGCGCATGCGGCGCGGCGTGTGGCGGATGTTGACCTCCGGAGGAATCATCCGATGCGTGGGCGTGCGCAGGATCCACGTATCCTTACTGCCGCCGCCGCTTGCGGAGGAGATGACGAGCGACTCATCCTCCAGCGCCACGCGGGTAAGCGCGCAGGGCGTGGTGTGTATGTTGTTGCCGCACAACGTAAAAGCGCGCACGCCAATGTGTCGCGGCTGCAGCTCGCTGTCGATCCACGTAGGCGCGGTGGAGAATTGCACGACAGGCTGCGCAATGTAACTGCGCGGGTTAGCCTCAATCTTTTTGCGCAGCTTCAGCCACTCCGCCTCCTGCAGGTCGCTGCCTATCCAGAACGAGCCGGGGCCGCGGCCAATGGCGTGCTTGATGGTGTAGTTGCTCCAGTTATCCAGCACCTGCTCGCGCTCATCCACATCGTTCATGTTCAGGATGGGCACGGACTTCATCCGCGGCTTCTCGTTAAAGTAAAACTCGGTCATCGCCGGCACGTAGTCCGAGATGGCGCGGTTATCGGCCAGGCCGGTGCCCAGGGCGTTGGCCACCGTCACCGTGCCTTTGCGCAGGCAGGAGAGCAGCCCGGGGATGCCCAGGCGCGAGTCGGCGCGGAAAGTCACCGGGTCGATATACTCGCTGTCCAGGCGGCGATAAATCACATCCACCCGCTCCAGGCCGCCGATCGTCTTGAGGTAAAGCTTGCTTTCCAGCACAATAAGATCGTTGCCCTGCACCAGGGGGATACCCATCTGCCGCGCCAGCGAGGAGTGGTCGTAATACGCCTCATTGTAAATGCCAGGCGAGAGCAATACGACGCGCGAGCCTGCCGCATAGTTGGGCGCGGCCGCCTGCAGCGTCTCCAGCAGTTGCGTGGGGTAGTTATAGATGGGTGCGACGGAGATCCCCTCCATCATTTGCGGGCACACCTGGCTCATCACGCGGCGCGCCTGCAGGGCGTAGCTGGCGCCGGTGGGATTGCTGAGGTGGTCCTCCATCACCATCCAGCGGCCGCCGGGGTGACGCACCATGTCGTACGCGGCCACATGCACGTAGGTATCACGCGGCACCTGCAGCCCCACGCACTCGCGGTGAAAGTGCGGGTCGGAATAAATCAGCTCAAACGGCACAATACCGGCCTTCAGGATCTCCTGCGGCCCGTAAATATCGCGCAGAAACATGTTCCACACCTTCGTGCGCTGCGCCAGGCCCTGCTCAATCTCCGCCCACTCGTCGCCCGCAATGGGCAGCGGGATGATATCGAGCGGAAAAATACGCTCCGGCCCCCGCTCGTCGTGGTATACGTGGTAGGTGATGCCCTGGTCGCGCATCTGCCCGTACGCAATGCGGGAGAGCCGGTCCACGCCGCTCTGCCCCAGCGCCTGCACAACACGCTCCATCTGACGGTAAGCGCGCGCCACAAAGGCGTTCTCACGGCGCAATTCGTCCGAGGCCGTGGCGTGCTCCACGTATTGCTCAAAATCCAGCAGGGCCATGCGTTTCCTTAAAAATACGGCAGAAGGCTGCGTTATGGGTGATGGTGCGCGTGCGCCACCGGGCGGGAGCTGCCGCCCGGTGTGGGTCGTCGGTTTGTCATCACTTTCTCACCCCAACTTCACCCATCCCAACCTGAGCCTGAAGGAAAGCAGCGCGAGAGAGAGGCCCGGGCGTACCATGCGCCCGGCGAAGAAACCCCCAGCACTACTCTATATTTGCGTGGCGATAGATTAAAGCGAAAGTATGAACCGGACTGCTACAAAACTGTAAGGTACTGAATGGGAGCGACTTAAATCCCACTCAAAAGGCCGTGACACGAACCGGTACAAGGCAAAAACTGCCTACCTGGCCGCGATTAATTCCGTGCCAAACAAAAAGAGCCGCCCGCCCATCGCGCGGATTTCAGCGAAATCCCGCGCCGACGGACAGGCGGCCCTTCAAGGAAAGTTGTTGGTATCAGATCACTTACGCAAGCGCGTTGACTTGCGTTACCAGCGCCTTTTTGGACTGCATGCCAACCAGTTGCTCCACTTTCTGGCCATCCTTAAAGAACGCCAGCGTGGGTAGATACTGAATGCCATACTGCTGCGCCAGCGCCTGCTCCTGCATCACGTCCACCTTGGCCACCTTCACCTTGTCGGAGAGCTCATTGGCAATCTCCTTAAGCATAGGGGCAATCTGCTTGCAGGGGCCGCAATAGGTGGCCCAAAAGTCCACAAGCACCAGGCCGGGCGCTTTCAGGACTTCGTTTTCAAACGTGCTGGAGGTAACATCGGTAGGAACTGACATAGTTGTGCGGAATAGATTGTGGGTTGCCGGCGCTCCTGTTTCCCTGTTGCGCAGTGTCCTGTCCCTTCGGAAAGTTTAAGCCGCGAAGAAGAGTAACAAGACCGGCATAGTGTGCATTCTTTACTATAAGCGTTTTACCGGGAAGTCAAGTATGCTGGCCCCGACCTGCCCCATTCTGCTCCGGGCGGACAGTCTCCGGACCCCGCCGCAGCGCCTACTTCCGCTCCAGCGCCTTCACCATCGTCAGCGTCCTCACCGCTTCATCAAACTGCGGCTCCAGCTTGTCAATCGAGCTGCTCGGCGCGGTGGCGGTAATAATCACGTACTTACGGTCCTGGGCCGCAAAGAAGTAAAACAGCTGCCGCAACAGCATATTGAACTGCGTGCTCTCGGTCGTCACCTTGATCCCCTTAAGGCCCGAAGTCGTCACAAAGTCCTCGCGCAGAAGAATCTTGCACTCCTTGATATCCCGGAGCAACCCACCCTGATTTCCATCCACGTACTTGACGAAATCGCCAACGTCGGACTGCTCGGTGTTTAGGTTGATGTTCGGCGTCACGCCATCCACCTGCGGCCCAAACGCCATGGGAAAACGGCTGTGGGGAAAGGCCTGCACCTTCCAGCCCCTGGGAACCCCCAGCGCCAGGCCAAGCTCCTCGTCCTTAATGGTTTGCGCATCGCCAGCCGGGGTGGACGCCGGGGCGTTCGTCGACGCCGGCGCCGGATCAGCAACGCCCAGAAAAGGGGCGCCCAGTACAGCGCAGCACAGCACAAAAGCAGCACCAACCCGCCGCCCCAGCACCAGGGCGGAGGGGGCAAAGCGAGGCAACATTAAACGGAATCGCATCATGAGAAATGGCAATAAAAGAAAGTGCCGGCGAACGGAAAGCAGCTGGCAAATCCGCCCTGCCGGGAAAGGAGATATTGTGGCGATCGATCCCGCCAATGCCAGATTTTTTTGAATACTCGCGAATAATCTTTGCCCAAAAAACGGAAGCGCCAACGGAGGGACGTGCAAGGGCCGCCTTTGAAGCCTGGGCGTAAAAAGCGCGAAAAGGGATCCGATATCACCCCGGTACCTTACCTCCAGGCAGCCTGGGAGCAAGCACGGCTGCAGAGTACCACCCGTCACATCCGGGTCGTCGTACCCAACCCCGGGTACAACACAAAGGCAGGTCCCAAATAACTTTAAAAGATTTGGCTTGCCTGAGCAACAACACTCCACCATAGTTCTCGATTATAACCCGGTTGCTTTGCTTTGTGATTGAAAGCCTCTCACGGCTTTAAATAATGAGCAAGTATGCCGAAAAGCCGCAAAAGTGGCACACAACCTGCGCACTATTACGACCAGAATGACTGCTCTACCTATATCCTTCGCTCACTTCGGTTGCGGTACCCTCGGTGCCATGCCCGGTGTCAAGCTGAACCAGGACCTGCTGAAAAAGCGCCGCAAGAGCGGTCGCCAGGCTACCGAAAGCGCCGCGCCCCGTCGCGCCGCCCGCCCGGCCGTCCAGCCTGTACTGGCCCCCCAGCCCGCCCCGGCCCGCCCGGCCCCGGCGTATGCCAACGCGTCCCGATAGTAGTGCCTCGTATTCAGTCAGTATGTCGTGTTTTTTAACACTTACGTACTAAAGCGAATACCGGCCAGTCTCTCTCCCCGGCCTGGCGGCGGCATCTCATGCCGTCGTGGGGAAACGAGGCTGTCTGACCCGCATTGCCCCCAGCCCTCAGCTGTTCCTCCGCCGTAAGTCCTTGCCGCTTCAATCCCGGCAGCCTCCCGGCAGTCCTTTTCCTCCGCCTGCGGACGCCGTTTTTCGTCCTGCGGAGCCGCCCGGTCGTCGGGCTTCCCGCTCCACCTCCCTCCCGTGGACGCGCCTCCCGCACTCGGCGCACCCCTTCGCCATCGGCGCACCCCTCACAGCGCGCCGACGCAAAGTGCACGCATTGGCTCTAAGCCCCCCTGCATTTTGCCTTGCGGGCGCTGATGATCTCCGTATTCATGCCGCCCCAGTGGAGCGTGCCGAAATAGCGGCCATGTTCCATTTTAATACACTTGTCCATCACCACGCGGATTCCCGCAGCCTCCGCCTTCGCGGCCGCATCCAGATCAATAATGCGCAACTGTGTCCAGACAACAGACACCCCCTTCGCAATCGCCTGATCCACAATCGCAGGCACCTCATGCGACGGGCGAAAAATGTCCACAATGTCCACTTGGCCCGGGATGCTCTGCAGATCCGGGTACACCTTCTCCCCCAGAATCTCCCCGCCCTTCGGGTTGACAGGAATAATCGTGTACCCCTCGTCTTTCAGGTACGACGCCACAAAATAGCTCGCACGCTGGCGGTCCGACGACAGCCCGTAAATGGCAATGGTCTTCGCCTCGCCCAGCAGCTTGCGGATCAGAGCCGAGTCCTGATACCGCGCGCGCTGCTCCTCGTTAAGAATGGTGTTTAGCGAGATACTGCAAAAAAGCCCTGCTCCAGATCCCATATAAGGTCCTCCACGTTTTCAAGTCCAATGGAAAGGCGAATGAGCTCCGGCCCCACCCCGGCCGCCGTAAGTTCTTCGTCACTAAGCTGTTGGTGCGTTGTCGATGCCGGGTGAATCACCAGGCTGCGCACATCACCTACGTTGGCCAGATGCGAGAAAATTTGCAACGCCTCAATCAGCTTCTTGCCATTCTCCCGCGCCTGCCCCTTGTCGTTGCGCAGGCCAAAGGAAAACACGGCGCCGGGCCCCTTCGGTAAGTACTTCTGCGCCAACGCGTAATCCGGGTGATCCGGCAGGCCCGCATAGGCTACCCACTCCACCTCCGGCCGTCCCTTCAAAAACTTCGCCACCGCCAGCGCATTATTCACGTGCCGGTCCATCCGCAGCGAAAGCGTCTCCACACCCTGTAGGATAAGAAACGCGTTTGTCGGCGAAATGCACGAGCCCACGTCGCGCACCGTCTCGGCACGGCACTTCATGAGAAAGCCGTAATGCCCAAATGTATCATAAAAGCGCAGGCCATGGTAGCTTGGCGAAGGCGCCGCAATTGTGGGGTAATGCGAGAAATTAAAGTCGCCACTGTCCACAATCATGCCGCCGATGCTGCTCCCGTGCCCGCCCAAAAATTTGGTGGCCGAGTGCACCACAATATTCGCGCCAAACTCAATCGGCCGGCACAGGTAAGGCGTCGCAAAAGTGCTGTCGATAATCAACGGAATCCGTTTACTGCGAGCAAGATCCGCAATCTTGCTGATATCCAGAATGCTCCCGCGCGGGTTGCCGATCGTCTCACCAAACAGCGCCTTCGTTTTGTAGCTGATCGCCGCCTCCCAGGCCGAAATGTCGCCTGGCTCCACAAACTTGACGCTGATGGAAAGCTTTTGCAGCGTGTGGGTTAGCTGCGTAACGGTACCGCCGTACAGGTGCCGCGACGCCACAATCTCGTCGCCGGGCGAGAGCAGCGTCATCAACGCCACAAACTGCGCCGCCATGCCGCTGCTTACCGCCAGCGCGCCGGTCGCCCCTTCCAGCGAGGCAATGCGCTCCTCCAGCACCGCCGTGGTGGGGTTGCTGATGCGCGTGTAAATATTGCCATACTGTTTGAGATCAAAGAGTTGGGCAGCGTAGTCGGCGCTGTCAAACACGTACGAGGTCGTCTGATAAATCGGCACGGCGCGCGAGCCGGTAACGGCGTCCGGGATGTGCCCGGCGTGAATCATGCGCGTCTCGAAACCAAACTTGCGATTGTCGTTCTTGGGGCTGGATTCGTTCATGGGGATTGTCGGAACCTCACCATTACAGTGAAGTTCCGACGATGTCACTGCTTCAGTTGCGCGAATCGGGAGAATTCTACCTAAAGGCGGGCGATTGACTCGCCTTTAGCCGGGCGCCTCAGAATATCAGCCCTTCCTCCCGCAGCCAAAACTCCAGATCCCGCGTCCACGGATGCAGCTCGCCCGCGTTGGAAACCGCTGGGTCATAACCCCTTACGCCAAGCCCAATGCCATGGCCCTGCTTCTCGAACACGTGCAGATCGTACCGCACGCCCGCACGTTGCAGCGCCAGCGCAAACAGCAGAGAGTGCTCGGCCAGCACGGCCTTATCCTCCTGCGTGCTCCAGATAAAGCAGGGCGGTGTATCCGCCGTAACCTGTTGTTCCAGAGAGAGATGCTGCACCAGATCCTCCGGCGGATTGTCGCCCAGCAGATTGCGCTTGGATCCGCCATGCGCCAGCGGCCCCAGGCTGATCACCGCATAGCACAGGATGCCGAAATCCGGCCGGCTGCTCGCGCGCTCGATCGGATCTTCGGCCTCCGGCTTGCCGGCGTCGTTATGCGTAATCACTGTAGCGGAGAGGTGGCCGCCTGCGGAGGAGCCCATGACGCCGATTTTCGCCGGGTCCAGATTCCATTCTTTGGCTCGTGCGCGGACGGTACGTATCGCACGGCTTACATCGTACCACATGGCCGGGTGGCGATAATCATGGCTTCCCAGGCGATATTTCAGCACAAACGCGGCGATGCCACGCTCGTTAAGCCACAGCGCGTAGTCCAGCCCCTCGTGGCCGGCCAAGCCGCCATAACCGCCTCCGGGGCAAACAATTACGGCGGTGCCTTTCTTCGGTTCGGCTGTCTTGTTATGGTCCAGCACAGTCGCCACGCGGGGCAGATAGGCCGTCAGGGTAGGGATGTCGCGAACGGGGTCGTTGCCCAGCGAAAGAGGGGCGTCGCCTTGCCAGAGAGGGAAGGTTTCGGGGATCACGTTATAGGATGTCACAAAAGAGATATAGTTTGCGGTAAGGAAGTAACGAAAGCGCAAGACTTATCATTGCACTTTTGGCCGCGAGTACGTGAGCCAAGCAAAAACTTCCCAACAGATCAAGGACGCCGTTACAATGCGCAGTGACAATGCAACCGCCGCCCGACTCTACATCTGAGCAACCCGCTGGGCCACAGCCTGTTGCAACTTCGCCGGAAGTTGCAACGGGACCCGACCCGGTTGCCTTGCCCGGCGAAAACGATCTGCGCCATATGGACGCCGCCCTGGAGCTGGCCCGCCAGGCGGGCGCGCTTGGCGAAGTGCCTGTGGGCGCGGTAGTTATCGATAAAGACGGCCGCATGCTCGGCGCCGCATTTAACCAAAGCGTGGCCCTTAAGGACGCCACGGCGCACGCCGAGGTACTCGCCCTGCGTCAGGCCCAGCAGGCGCATGGCGATTTCCGCCTCACTGACTGCACGCTTTACGTCACCAAGGAGCCGTGCCCCATGTGCGCCGGCGCCGCTATCCTCACCCGCGTCAGCCGCGTCGTCTTCGGCCTCAGCGATCCCAAAGCCGGTGCGATGGGCGGCGCCTTTAACGTGATGGCGCTGCCCGGCGTCAATCACCGCTGCGATATTGTCCGCGGTGTGCGCGAATCGGAGACGCATGCCGTTCTGCGCCAATTCTTTACGCAGCGCAGGAAAGAATCCGCCGCCCGCCGCGAAGCCGCGCAGGAACCCGATGCAACCCCTTCCGACGAAGCACTTTAAGCGTCGCGATCATCCCACCTGCACCGCCCCGGATTTTGCCCGATAAGATTTGGACCTTAGCACGTCGCTCTCCAGCTTCGCTAAAGTGCCGGGCATCAGGTACTTACGCTCTTACGAGCGGATCTGGCCGGTGCCTGTCACCACGTATTTGTAGGAGGTGAGTTCTTCCAGGCCCATCGGCCCGCGCGCGTGGATTTTGTCGGTGCTGATGCCGATTTCTGCGCCGAAACCGAACTCGAATCCATCCGTAAAGCGGGTGGACGCATTCCAGTAAAGGGCGCTGGAGTCAGCGAGCTCGAAAAAGCGGTTGGCGGCGGCTTCGTCGGTCGTCACGATCGCATCGGAGTGGTGCGAGCCGTACTTGTCCATGTGTGCGACGGCGGCTTCAAGGCTCGGCACAACTCGCACGGAGATAATGAGATCCAGATATTCGGTCGTCCAGTCGGCTTCGGTGGTGGGGATGACTTCGGCGCGCAGCGCGGCGCCGGCCAGCTCCACGGTGCGTTCGTCGCCGCGTACTTCCACGTTGTGGTCGCGCAGGGCTTTGACGATGCGGGGCACGAATTCCTTTGCCGCGCCTTCGTCGATAAGGAGCGTCTCCGCGGAGTTGCAAACCCCTGGCTTCTGGCACTTTGCGTTGATCACGATGCGCTCGGCCAGGTCGAAATCGGCGGCGGCGTGCACGTAGATGTGGCAGACGCCGTGGTAGTGCTTGATGACCGGCATGCGCGCGTGCTCCATAACGGTGCGGATGAGGCTTTCGCCGCCGCGCGGGATGAGCAGGTCCACGTAGTCCGACTGGCGGCACAGCACCGGAACTGCTTCTCGCTCAGTGGTTTCCACAAGCTGGATGGCGGCCTCGGGCAGGCCGGCGTGGTGCAGGCCCTCTTTAATCGCGGCGGCCAGCGCCATGTTGGAGCGAAAGGCGTCGCTGCCGCCGCGCAGGATGGTGGCGTTGCCGGCTTTGAGGCAAAGTACTGCGGCGTCGATAGTTACGTTGGGGCGGGACTCGTAGATAAAGCCGATGACGCCAAGGGGAACGCGCTTTTTGCGAATAACGAGGCCGTTGGGGCGGATGCGTTCCGAGAGGACGGCCCCGAGGGGGCTGGGCAGCGCGATGATCTGGCGGATGCCTAACACCATCTGCGCGAAGGCTTTATCGTTAAGCCGCAGGCGGTCGACGGTGCTTTTGGGCGTGCCTTTGGCTTCGGCGGCTTCCACGTCGCGGGCGTTTTCCTCCTGGATGAAGGTTTTGCGCTTTTCCAGCTCCTGGGCGATGGCTTCCAGGCCGGCGTCGATGTGGGCGGCATCGGTACGGGCGAGGGCGCGCGCGGCCTGACGCGCTGCTTTGCACAGATTTTCGATCGATTCTTTAAGGTTCACGCTGGTCCAAGCCTCGGTTTTCACGGTTTAAAGGTTACTTCACAAACAGCATTGCGGCAACTACTTACGCGTCAAACACGGTGCCGATTTCCTCACCCTGTCCAATGCGGACGAGGACGTTGGGCTCGCGGCCGTTGGCGATTTGCATGGTGACGCCAGCGGCGGCGGAGACGCGCGCGGCTTTGAGTTTGGAGACCATGCCGCCAACGGAGCGCTCGCTTTGGGTGGTGCCGGCAAGGGCTTCGATGCTGGCGTCGACCTTTTTGACGCGGCGGATGAGTTCGCCGGAGCCGTCGGGGTTCATGGCCAGGCCGCGGATGTTGCTGAGGATGATGAGGCGCTCGGCGGCGATCATGACGGCGACGTGGGCGCTGAGTTGGTCGTTGTCGCCAAACTTGATTTCCTCGTACGAGACGACGTCGTTCTCGTTGATAATCGGCACAAAGCGTTTAAGCCCAAGGAGATAGTTGAGCGTGTTTTGTGTGTTGGCGTAGAGCGAGCGGCTGTCGAGATCGAGGTAAGTGAGCAGGAGCTGGGCGACGTGGAACTTGTGTGCGTCGAAAAGTTCGTCGTACAGGGCCATGAGTTTGGGCTGGCCGATGGCGGCGCAGGCCTGGAGCTCGCGCATGACGGTGGGGCGTTTGGCCAGGCTGAGGGCGCCCATGCCGGCCGCGACGGCGCCGGAGCTGACGAGTGTGACCTCGTAGCCCATTTCTTCCAGGGCCACCACCTGGCCCACAAGTTGTTTAATCTGAGGGAGATCCAGCTTTCCTTCTGCGTTGGTAAGGATACCGCTGCCCAGCTTGACGACCCACCTTTTCTGATGCACTCGACCCATATGGTTTTCTTGATATTGGCAAAGACGGAAAGGGGAGAGCATACGCGAGGCGGCTGCGGAGCACAAGTGCGCATTAGCATTGTGGGCGGATTTGTGCCATATTTTGCTGATTTTTACGCTGGCCACGCGGCGGGTTGGCTGCCCACTATGGGGGCAGGATTCAGGCGTGGCCCGTGGAAGCAGGAGGGAAGAAGCGATGCATTTTCAAATTGTTCATACAACCGAGTATGAGTACTCGGCGCCGGCGGTGGAGTCGTATTCGGAGCTGCGGGTTCGTCCTCGCAATACGTTGCGACAGGTTGTCAATTATCACGCAACAGAGGTGTTTCCGCGGGTGCCGCTGGAGGCGTATAACGACTATTATGGCAATTGCGTGGAGACGCTTAGTGTGCCGTTTCGGCATAAGCGACTGATTGTCACATCGCGCAGCGCGGTGGAGACGCGGCCGATTCTGGATCCGTTGAGCGGGCTGGACCTCTCGATTAGCGAGGCGGTGCGGTGCTGCTGGGCGGAGCGTCGCGAGCTGTATGATTTTTTGATGCCGAGCGTTTATGTGCCGATTACGCCGCAGATCGAGGAGGTGGCGCGGGAGATGATGCCTGCGCAAAAGTCCTTTGCGCAAGCGGTTACGGAGCTTAACTCGTGGATGTTCAAGTCCTTTAAGTACACGCCGGGGGTGACGGATATTCGCACGCCGATCAGCGAGGTGCTGGAGAAGAAGCAGGGCGTTTGCCAGGACTTTGCGCACCTGATGATCGCGATGATTCGCGCCGTGGGCCTGCCGGCGCGGTACGTCAGCGGGTACATCGAGACGGACGCTGCGGCGGCTGCGGCACTGCGCAAGCGTGATCGCCTGGCCAAGCGCGCCATTGCCTCGTACGACGAGGACGAGCCGGAGGGCGACAAGGAGGACCCGATGCTGATCGGCGCGACCGCCAGCCACGCGTGGGTGGAGATTTTTGCGCCGAACGGCCGCTGGGTGGGGCTCGACCCCACGAACAATATCCTTGAGGGCGAACGACATGTGCAGATTGGCGTGGGCCGCGACTACGCGGACGTGACGCCGATGCGCGGCGTTTTCACCGGCCCGGAGAAGCAGCTTCTCAGCGTCAACGTAAGCGTGGTGCGCAGCACGGAGGAGGAGCAGGACCGCCGGCGCTGGGAGGAGAGCTACGAGCCGTGGATTGACGAGGGGTAGGGGCATTATTTTCAGAATATGGCTCCATAGCCTGATGAGATTAAACTTTTATGGACATCGATCCGCTTAAAATTGGGGACAATTTGGGCAAGATTGTCGAACGCGAGAACAAGCGACAGGAGAGCGAGCACGCTTTAAGCATAAGGACGCGGGAGGCAGACCTGGCTCCTGAGCAGTTGATATCTATGTCAGCGGCTCAAGATACAGCAGACATTCAGCGTGCTTATGCTCAAAACAGGATAGACCTAATTCGAACGCGAGGTAGTATCGAGAAGGATAGAATGCTTGCGATTGCAAAGGAGCGTGCGGAGCTTGAATGCCTTCGACGCCAAAGCAATCTCGCAGCGATTGCAAAAAAGGCGCTTTTACTTCTGAAGCAGTCGGAGAAGGAGTCATCGATGATTGAGGGGATCGATGATGACTGGTGGGCCAAATACTGTAGAAACGCCGAGGACTCGTCTGATCCTTGCCTACAACAGATTTGGGCTCGCACACTGAAAAACGAGATCGAACGGCCCGGTTCCGTTTCGGTCCACACAATAAAATTGATCAATTCCCTCAACAAGAAAGACGCTGAGCTGATTGCCAAGTTTTTTAGTTATGTTGCGATGATACGAGTAGATGAGAACAAGTATGGATATCCGGACAATAGGTACATTGCAATGGGTATAACTAGGCCTAAATTTGTCCGCGCGGAAATCAATAGCTCGGATTTATTGTTACTTAGAGATATCGGAGTAATCGTTTGGGATGAGTCTATGAAGTTTTCAGGCGAAGCCTCGTTTGAACTAGATTATTTTGATAGAACCTACCGGGTCAATACTCCAAATTTTGGTTACGGTCTAACAGACGTCAATCTTACGATTATTGGAGTTGAGCTCCTCAAAATTTGCGACCGCCAACCTGTAGAGGGGCTGATGGAGTTCATGTTGCAGGAGTTCAAAGGAATTGGGGTTTCGATCGCCGGGCCGTTACCTCCGTGGATCCCTACAACTGCTTCACCGTAATCCACGTCTTGCGCTCCTCCCCCGTACCCGGGTCGGTCAGCGTGAGCTGGTGCCTCCCCGGGGCCAGGGTGACGTAGGGTTGACCGTTGTCGCCGAGGTAGGTGTGGAGGGTGGGGCTGGACCAGGTGCGCTCGGCGGGGCCTTTGGCGCGGAGGAGGAGGCGGCGGCTGGTGGGGGGGAGGTCGGGGTCCAGGAAGTAGGTGGCGCCGGAGACGGGGGTCATGATGGCGAGCGCTTCGGTGCGCGTCGGGTCGATCGCCACGCGGTCTCCCAGCCAGTTGTGGGGGCTCTCCACCCAGGCCTGGAAGCTGGGGGGGAGCAGGGCGCGGCCGAGGGTGTCGAAGTCGGTGGGGGCGGCGGGTTCGGGCACGTGGCCGGGGCGGAAGTACTCCGTTACCGCGCCGGGGAAATCCGCCGCAACTGCTTTGCCGAGAATAGGATGGATCGGCATCGCCACCATTTCGGCGGGGCGCGAGTACCAGGTGGTGCCGTAGCGTTTGTGCAGGTGCACAAAAATCTCGCGAAAGAGCGGGGCGCTGCCGGTAACGCCGGAGACATCGCGCATGGGCATGTTGTTGAAGTTGCCCATCCAGACGCCCACGGTGTACTCCGGCGTGTAGCCCACGGCCCAGTTGTCGCGCCAGTCCGTGCTGGTGCCGGTTTTGACGGCGACGGGGAAGGGGAGGCGCAGGTAGGAGTCGCGGCCGAACGTGAGGGTACGCGCGTCGTTGTCGGTAAGCATGTCGGCGATTTGCCAGCAGCACAGCGGGTCGTGGACGAGGGTGCCGGCGGCGGTGTCGGGCAGTTCGCCGTCCGCGTAAAAGGCGCGCCACGGTTTGTGGCGGCCCATGCGGGCCAGGCTGGCGTAGGCGTTGGTCAGCTCCAGCAGGCGCATCTCGGCGTTGCCGATGGAGATGCCGAGTCCGTAGTGGCTTGCGGGCTTGGTAAGAGTCGTGGCGCCAAGCTTTTGCAGGCGGTCGATAAGGGGTTGCGCGCCGCCGGCGTGCTCCAGCGCGTTTACGGCGCTGATGTTGAGGGAGTTGCCGAGCGCCTGGCGGTAGCGGATGGGGCCGTAGGTGCGGTGATTATAGTTTACCGGCTTAAACACCCCGGTAGGCGTCGGGTATTCCACGGGCAGATCCTCGGCCACAGTGGCGGGCGTTTCGCCTTTTTCCATGGCCAGCAGGTAGACGAAAGGTTTGAGCGACGAGCCGGGCGAGCGCGCGGCGGTGGCGCCGTTCACCTGGCCGGCGTTGGGGGAGAAGTAATTTTCGCTACCCACCATGGCCAGGACACCGCCGGTGCGGTTATCAATAATAACGACGGCGGCGTTGTGCACATTACGGTCACGCAGGCCGGCCAGGCGCTGGCGTAACTGCTTCTGCACAAACTGGTTGAGGGGGAGGTCCAGGGTCGTCTGGATGGTGCCGGACGGGAGCGGCTCGCCGTCGCGGGTGGCATCGCGCAGGATCAGGTCCGTAAAGTGGGGCGCCTCGAAAAGCGGGCCGGGCTTGACGAGCGCGAGCTGTTCCACCGTGGCGCGCTCGTAGTCCGCAACGGAGAGCCATCCGTTGTCGCGCATGAGGCCGAGAATGCGGACCTGGCGCGCTTTCGCGGGGAGGAAGCGCACGTGCGGGTTCATGCGCCCGGGCGCCTGGGGCAGCGCGGCGAGGAAGGCGCACTCCGCGGGGCTGAGATCCGCCAGCGGCTTGTTGAAGTAATACCGCGCCGCCGCCACGGGGCCGATGCGCAGATTACCGTAATGCAGGCGGTTGAGGTACTCGACAAGGATGCGCTCCTTGGTCCATACGGACTCCACCTTCAGTGCCTCAAGGGCTTCCGTAAACTTGACGTAAAGGGTGCGCGGCGGAGCCTTGGGAGTCGGAGCGCCCTGCGCCTGTGCCTGCGCACCTTGCGCTACATGACCGTCACGTGGGTTACGTGCGTCCTGCAAGTGCGACAGCTTGACGAGCTGCTGCGTAATGGTGCTGGCGCCGGAGTAGACGCGCCGATGCACCGCGATCTCCGCCGCCGCGCGGGAGATGGCGAAGGGATCCACGCCGGTGTGGCTGAAGAACCGCTTGTCCTCCGCCGCCAGCGTGGCGTGGATGAACAGCTCGGGCACCTCCCGCGCGCTGGTAAGCTGCGCGTAGGATTGCCCGGGCGAGAGGATCTCGCGGAGCGGTACGCCGTTGCGATCCACCAGCCGCACGCTTTGCGCGGGCGGATGGAGGAGGCCCTGGGGAAAGGGAATTGCAGCAAGCCCTGCAACCGCCAGCGCGATGCAAAGCAGAAACGGTCGCCACCACTCCCGCACGGGCGGCAGCAGCGGCGCCCGGCGGATGCGCGACGCCAGCGCCAGCGCGGTCGCGGCAACTGCAGCCACGCGCGAGGGCGCGGGCGCGGGCGCGGCGGACTCGAGTGGCGCTTTGTCGGTGGCGGGGGATGGGGCTGCTGTCTGCATGCAGGTAGAACGGAGTTCGCGGGGAGTCTTGCGCGGCCCTGTTGTTTCTACCATAAGACTTCGCAGTCTGGCGGAGAAATCTTTCGCCAACCGCGTGCAGACCTACTCCCTTCTCCTCTTAAACTTGGTGTCTTGGTGACTTGGTGGTTAGACTCTCGACCCCTACATCCTGGGGCAGGAGCTGAATGAAGGGAGATTAACCACCAAGACACGAAGACACCAAGTTTCGGAAACCGGAAGTCCTGGCTGTAAACCAATGTCGAGCTATCCTCAATAGCAAGACCGTTAAGGCACTACCCTGCCAGATTACCCACAATAAAGTTAAACATCCGGTCATTCATCCCGGGCAGGCCTTCGTGGCCGAAGTCGGGGTACACTACCAGGTCTTTGGGCGACGTGATTTTATTGTAGGCGGCGAACTGGGTGCTGGGCGGGCAGATGGTATCGACGAGGCCGACGCCCATGAGGATGCTGGCTTTGATGCGGGGGGCGAGGAATTGGAGATCGATGTAGCCCAGGCGGGTAAAGATTTCGGTTTCGCGCTCGTGGCGGGGGTCGAAGTGGCGGAAGAATTCTTTGAGCTCCGCGTAGGCGTCTTTGGCTAAGTCCATGTCCCACACGCGTTTATAGTCGCACAGGAAGGGGAAGACGGGGACGGCGAACCTGATGCGCGGCTCCAGAGCGGCGCAGCTGATGGTGAGGGCGCCGCCCTGGCTGCCGCCCAGCGCGGCCACGCGGGTGGCGTCCACCTCCGGCAGGGCCATGACGATGCGTGCGAGCAGGGCGGTGTCCAGGTACACGTAGCGGAAGAAGAGGTTTTTCGGATTCGGGTCGTCCAGGCCGCGGATGATGTGGCCGCGCAGGGTGGGGCCGGCGCTTTGCATGTTGTCCTGACTGCGGCCGCCCTGGCCGCGTACATCCAGGGCCGCGACGGCGAAGCCTTCGTTGACGTAGGCGAGGCGGTCCGCCCAGTCGCCACTGGCGCCGCTGTAGCCGTGGAAGCCGAGCACGGCGGGGATCTTCCCCTCTATCCTTTTGGGGCGCAGGTACTTGGCGTACACGCGGGCGCCGCCAATGCCGGTAAAGGTCAGGTCAATGCACTCGGCGTTGCGCGTTTGGAGGAAGGGATTGGGCGTGAGGGTGACCTGCGGATCGTGCGCGTCCAGCTCGGCCAGGGATTCATCCCAGTAGGTGTCGAAATCGGCCGGCCGCGGGTTGGTGCCGGTGTCGGTGAGGAGATCGCTAAGCGGTTTATCGATGCAAGGGATTGTATGCCGACGATGCCATAGTGCGCCCGCCGTGCAATTCGGATCTTTCGCTATTTTGGGTGGGAGTGGGAGGGGGGAGGGGATTATTTAACCACGAAGCACACGAAGCACACGAAATTTACGGAGGGGACGAAAGGGGAGGGGCGGAGGGGGAGTATTCTAACACAAATATCACAAATCACACGAATGACGGAGAGGAGGTCTGAGGCGGTGGAAGATATAGAGTTATTCAACGTCTTCTGTTACCCCCTTTGCGGCCTTCGCGGCCTTCGCGCCCTTTGCGCGAAAATACCCCAACGCATCGCGATGCCTGAAGGTTGGGCAAAGTCCCGAGCCCGATTTCGCGCAAAGGTCGCTAAGGGCGCGAAGGCCGCAACGGGGGATATTGGAAACAGCAAGGAAAGCGTGTCCATTTACTTCCCCATATTCCATTCCTCCCCACTGCCATACTCGATTACCCGTCCTTAATACCCCGTTCTTCCCCTCTGTAGATTTCGTGTGTTTCGTGTGCTTCGTGGTTAAAAACTCCCCTCCCTATCCCCCCGCGGCGCGAACGGGGTCGCTCAGCCTTAGGGCCGGGCCTTCGCCGGAGGCGGCGGCTTCGCTTTCCGGCACTACTTCCAGCTTTTCCACATAGATGATCTCGCAGGAGCCGTGGCCCATGTCCTCGCGGCTGGTGCTGCTGACCCAGCGCCAGGGGCTGCCCCGTCCCTTCTCGGCAGGGATGGTGCGTGTCACCTCCACCAGCTTGCCGGAGAAGCGGATCATCTGCCCGTAGCTGATGGACTTGAGCTTGGCGTCGATGCTGGGCGTGGAGGGGATCATGTGCATGTTGGCGCTGTGCAACACCACCTCGCGCGGGGGGATGGGCGGGCGCTTGCTCTCCCAGTAGTACCAGCGGTTGCCCTGGGATATGGTGAAGTGCTTGAGCACCTCGGGCCGCGCCATCGGGCCCCAGCCCAGTGCAAAATCCACGGGGCACACGGCCGCCTCGATATCGCTGGTGTAGCGCGCCACGCCCAGCACGCGCGCCTGCAGCTCAAAGTCCTGCAGCGCGCGGAAGGTAAAGTTCAGTTTTGTCCACGTGCCTGTGCCCGCGGTGCCCTGGGAGACGGGCGCCGCCGCCACAGCCAGGCTGTTCGCCTCGTGCATTTTAAGCAGCGCAAAGCAGCTGCCAAAAAACACGGCCAGGATGATCAATGCGCTCCGCATCGCCCCTCATTATAGCAGATGTGCCGTGCCGGCGCCAGCGCGGAAACCGGAGGCGGGACGGGCAAAATGCGATGGTTCGACCGGCCAGGCTGGCGGACAAGCCGGCAGTCGTACGGGGCGTCGCGCCTACTTGTCGATGAGCGACTGCAGCGTCCAGTCGTTACTCTTCTCTTCTTCCTCGGCGGTGCCGTTTTTGACGCGCACTTTGCTTGCGGCGGCTACCTTGGCGGGGTCGTAGATATCGACGGCCAGGCTCACCTTGGTTTTGTCTTTGATGACGCGCAGAAGGACGTGGCGGGCGATAAGAATGTTTTCTTTGCCCATAAATCCTTTCTTCTTCTGTGCAAACAGCACGCGCTGATTGTTATCGGCCAGGATAACGTAAAACTCCTTCTTCGCTTTGTCGTAACGCACGCCGGGCAGTGTAAACAGCAGCGTCTCATCGTTGCTGGCCGAGCCGGAGTACTTGGACTCCGAAAAGGTGATGCGGGCGGAAAGGAGCTCCTTGTCCTCGCTCCAGTAAAGCGCGCGCCGTTTGGTCTCGCCATACACAAACGTCTCGCCCGTATCCGGACTCTGCATCTGGGCAATAGGCGTAAGATCCTCCGCAGCAACAGGATGCAGCGTAAGCATCAGCATAAACGCCAGGACCGACATCAAGCGCAACGTCAAGGCAAAACTTGTCCTCATGGTCCCTATCTATAGCGCACCCCGGGCGGGAATCCAGCCCTTCCTTTGGGGAAGGAGAGGGGCGGGGAAGGGAAGGATTTAGCCACGAAGCACACGAAATTGCAGAGGGGACGAAAAGGGGTGGGGTGGGGGAGATAGATTGTCAGAGCCTTGTGTTGCATCCCCGACTTTTTCCCCGTCCGTGTGTTCCGTGTGCTCCGTGGTTAAACATCCGTACCGTACTCCCTTGCAGATGTTAAACCACGGATTGCACGGATTACACCGAGGGGAATACGAAAAGAGGCAAGCTTCACGCCTTGCGTCGTTTCCTCTCCCTCCCTCCCATTTGTGCGCTTCGTGCTATTCGGGGTAATAAATTATATCCATCCTCGCAAAATGCGTGTTGGCAACTGCATCCAAACGCGCTTTCTTTGGGGGCTACCGGTTTTACCTCAGGACTAATCCTCGCTCCACATGCGCTCTCTCCTGCAATTTACCCTTTGGGTCGCGGCCAAGTCGCTGCTTTGGCTGCGGTACAGCGTTACCGTCCACGGTAAGGAAAAGCTGGCCGGCCTTAAGGGGCCGACGCTTATCCTGCCCAACCACCCGGCGTATATCGATCCGCCGCTCGTCATCTCCAACCTGTGGTTTCCGCTCAGGCCCCGCCCCGTGGTGTACGAGGACACGGCCCGAAATCCTGTCGTCTACCCGATGGTGAAGATTGTGAACGCCCTGATGGTGCCTAACCTGGAGCAGGCCAGCACCCAGGCCCGCCAGCAGGCGGAGGCGATGATTGACAGCGTGGTGGAGGGCCTGAAGGCCGGCGACAACTTTGTCATCTGGCCCAGCGGCCGCCTGGAGCGCACCGGCAAGGAAATCCTCGGCGCCGCGCGCGCCGCGTCGGACATTCTGCAGCGAGTGCCGGAGGCCAACGTGGTGCTGGTGCGCTCGCGCGGCATCTGGGGCAGCCAGTTCAGCTTTGCGCAAACCGGCAAACTGCCCGATCTGGCCGGCTGCATCGTCCGCGGCGCCGGATGGGTGCTGGCCAACCTCCTCTTCTTTTCCCCGCGCCGCCACGTTACCCACACCATCGAGGTGCTGGACAAAAGCAAACTGCCCGGCTTTACCCGCGAGGAGCTGAATCCCTGGCTGGAGCAATGGTACAATGCGGATACCGACGGCGCCCCCGAGAAACCCACCTTCGTCCCCTACCACTTCGCCTTCGGCCCGCGCACGTTTGAGTACCCGGAGCTCAAAGGCCTGAGCGACGTGCCGCTGGATAAAATCCAGAAGAAAACCCGCGATGGCGTCATCAGCATCCTCGAAGACAAGCTGAAGCGCAAGCTGGACGACAAGGAACGGCGCCCCGACATCGCTCTGGACCAGCTGGGCCTGGACAGCCTGGACCGCATGGAAATCTCCCTGCTCATCGAGCAACGCTTCGGCTTCCGCACCGATCAGGTGCCCGGCACTTTGGGCGAGCTCTGGGTGCTGGCGCAAGGCCTGGCCGATCCCGGCAGCGACAAACCCCTGCAGGCGCCCAAGCTGTGGACCGAAACGCCCATGCCCCCCGCCTCCGCCAAAGCCTATATGCGCGCGGATACCCTGGGCGAGGCCTTTGTGCGTATTGCGCTGGAAAACAAAAAAGACGTGGCCGTAGCCGACGACCTCAGCGGTGTCCTCACCTACGAGCGCATGCTGACCGGCGCCCTGCTGATGAGCAAGCGTATGGCCGCCCTGGAAGGCAATGCAATCGGCGTCATGCTCCCCGCCGCCAACGCCGCGGATTTAATTTTCTTCGCCATCACCCTGGCCGGCAAGCTGCCCGTGATGCTGAACTGGACGACCGGCCCCGGCAATCTGGCGCACGCCGCCAAAACGATGGGCATCAAGACGGTCGTCTCATCCAGAAAGTTTATCGATCGCCTCGACGTAAAGGTGGAGGGAACGGAGTACCTCTTCCTGGAAGACGTGCGCGGCGGCATCGGCAAGCTGGAGGCGCTGAGCACGCTGCTTCGCGTCAAATTTATGGGCGGCTCCATCCTGGCCGCGGTGCTCAGGCCCAATCCGGACGACCCGGCCGTGGTGCTGTTTACCTCTGGCAGCGAAAAGGCGCCCAAAGCGGTGCCGCTGAGCCACCGCAACATTCACAGCAACATCACCAATGGCATTGCGGCGCTGGGACTTACGCGCAACGACATATTCCTGGGCTTCCTGCCCGCCTTCCACAGCTTTGGCCTGGTGGGCAACATGGTTATCTGCATCTGCTCCGGCATCCGCCTCGTGCATCATCCGGACCCGACCGATGCCCCGGCGCTCGTGCGCAAATCGCGCGCCTACAGGCCGACTGTTGTGCTGAGCACGCCCACCTTCATCAGCTACATCCTCAACAACGCGAAGGCAGGCGACCTCGACTCGTACCGCATCCTCGTTACCGGCGCCGAGAAAGCGCCGGAAGCCCTGTTTGAGCGCTGCAAAAAGCTGGCGCCCAACGCGGTCATCAGCGAGGGCTACGGGATTACGGAGTGCTCGCCGGTCGTTTCCGTCGGTCGCCCCGGCCACGTCAAGCGCGGCTCCATCGGCCAGGCGCTGGACAACATGGAGCTGGTAGTTGTGGACGGCGAGAGCGAGGAGTGGAAGCCGCTGCCGCCCAACGAGATGGGCATGCTGCTTGTCAGCGGCGACAACGTGTTTAACGGCTACATCAACCACGACGGCCCCACGCCCTTCCGCGAGCACGACGGCAAGAAGTGGTACGTCACGGGCGATCTCGTAAAGATCGACGAAGAAGGCTTCATCTTTTTCTGCGGCCGCCTCAAGCGCTTTATCAAGGCCGGCGGCGAAATGATCTCGCTGCCCGCCCTGGAGGACCCGCTCGTCGCCAAATACCCGCCCACCGACGACGGCCCGCAAATCGCCGTGGAAGGCGCCGAACTCCCCGACGGCCGCGCGATCGTGGCCTTCACCACCGTGCGCGACCTGGACGTGCGCACCGCCAACGCATTGCTTACCGAAGCCGGCCTCCGCGGCATCATGCGCCTGGACAGCGTCCGCCACGTCGATTCCATCCCCGTGCTGGGCACCGGAAAGGTGGATTATAAGGTGCTGCGCAAGGAGATTGAGAACGGCGCCGCGGGATAGCCCCGCAGCCCCGCAAAAAACAAAGCGCACCCATCCGCAACGCATGCGGATTCAGGTGCGCTTTATCGCTAAGCCGTGCAGGCTGCAGGAGACTCAGATAATCCAGCCGATGTACGGCCAGATGCTGTCGCGGCAGTAATCGAGGATCGGGCCGGAGCTGGTCGGATCAGCGGCAGAGGGGCCGCTGAGAGCGATAAAGAGAAAGGAAAAAGCGCCCAGCAAAAGGGCAAACAGAAACCAGACGACGTCCAGCTGGGAGATGGAAGGCGCCGGCTCAGCCGCGTGTTCGTCGTGATGTGCCATGGGTAATCAGAAAAAAGTGAGCAGAAAAGAAACAAAGCAAAGAAGGACGGCCCTTCCTCCCGTCACTATGCCGGGATAGAGAATCCCGTGCAATAACAGAATGCGACATGCAGCGGGAAACACGCATGTATTAGAGATGGACGCCAAGCGCAGGCGCCCGGTAATAGTCCCGGGATTATCGAACCTCTCTCCCTCGCGAATCGCGCACACGCGCCGCTCGCTTGTCATGAGGCTCCGCTCGTCTTGCCAGGCGCGCTGCGTCTCCCCGCGCCCCGTGCCGCCTACTTCGCCGGCGTCAGTGTAACGGGCGTGCCGTTCGGTGCGGCGTCGTACGTCACGTGTC
This sequence comes from Verrucomicrobia bacterium LW23, assembly GCA_003054695.1. GTDB lineage: Bacteria > Verrucomicrobiota > Verrucomicrobiia > Methylacidiphilales > UBA1321 > LW23. Next base: position 36,705 of record QAZA01000024.1, on the reverse strand, counting down.
CGGCCTTTACCTCCGCAACCACACTCTTGCCGCCCTGCTCCACCGTGCAGCGCTTCCAGGCGGCGGGCACGGCGGTAACCAGTGTGAGGGGCAGGTCGTACAGCACGGCGTTCTCCCTGCAGGTTAGCTCCAGCACAATCCGGGCGGCGCCTGCTTCCTTAACGGCTACGGTGGCGGCGGCGCGCTCCTTTTCGTATTGGTGCACGGAGATGGGATCAGTCAGCCACAGCTCGCCGCGCCGCGTTGCCAGGCCATCTATCAGCGTGTGGAACTCATTGAGGTCGAAGGAGATCCAGTCACCGCCCACGCCGTGAAAAATCACATACTCCGCCTTGCCCGTCGCGATTGCCTTATCGGCCAGCTTCAGCAACTCGTCCGCCTTTTTGAAATGCACGCCCGCGCCATGGCCGGCGAAGGGAGGGCGCACCACCAGGTTGTGCTTCGCCGCAATCTGCGCCACCTCCTCGTGGGAGATCTGGTGCTTGACGCCGCCCGGCGCCGCAAAGGAGATCAGGCGCGGCGATTTGCCAGGCATCGCCTTCACGATAAACGCGTTACAATCCACCATCTCCTGCTCCGCGTGCGCCGCGTCCGTAAAACCTTTGTGCGTAACCGTATGATTGGCGTAGACCATAAACGGCTCCTTCGGCGCCTCCTCCTCCCAAAACGTAGCGCGCGCCTTGCGCTCGCCTTTCTCCGGCACCACATAAAACGTGCCCACCATGTTCGCCTTCTTCAACGCAGGGAAGACGTTGGTAACGTGAGAGATACAACAATCGTCAAACATCAGCATAAAAGCCCCCTTAGCATCGCCGCGCCACGTGGCGATACGGGTGGCGCCATCGCCGGCACCCTCCGGCTGGGCCGCCACTGTTGCCGCAAAGGCAAGGGTGACGATGGATAACATGCAGAGCGAGAGAGATTTGCGTATTAGCGAAGAGATAGAAAGCATAAGTGGGGGGAGATGAGCTTTTGCCGGGTTGCAATGTTGCGATCATTGCCAGCATAAGCGTCATCCGCCCCGCACTTAAGTGTAATCCCGCGCCTCAGCGCAAATCACGTGCCGCTGTTTAAACAGCAGCCCGGACACCGCGATGCCGTGAGTTACTTGCCCGCACTGCACACACTCTCAATGCGCAGCTGCGCCTTCGGGTCGATGCCTTCGCCCGTCGTAATCGGCTCAATGCGCAGCGTGTGCTCCCCGTCCGGCAGGTCCTTGGCTAACACTATCCACGAAAACAGGTTACCCTGGCCTGCCTTTGCCACCGACATCGCCGCGGAGTTCACCGTCCAGATCGGGCTCGGCTCAATCTTGCGCTTGGGGTTGCCCGGCGTAAGTACCTGCTTGCCATCAATATACGCATGGAAGGAGAGCGAAATGCCGTCGCGCTCGCCAAACAGGCCCACGCTGGAGCCCCGGAACTTCACCTCAAGCGGCGCCGGTGCCTTGCCGTCCACAATTGATGCCGCCGCCACGTCGGTCATCCAGCGGCTGGAGAGGCCGTCAAACCACATGCTGGTGCGGCGGGTCCCTTCGCGCTTCCAGCCTTCCGGCAACGCGCCTTCCACCAGAACTTGCCTGGTGACAACGGGATAGATCTCCTCGTACATCGCCTTTTCGGGCAGCGTCTGCACCACCGCGTCGTCCTTGATCGCCCCCTCGTACGTCTCTTTTACGAACTCAAAAAAATACTTGTACCCCAGGTCACCCGGGTGCGCTCCGTCCTTGCCAATGCTCCAGATCTCCTCGCGCGTCGCCTTGCCGCTTTTGATAACGCCTTTCATGCCCTGAATCACGTTTGCCACCGGCAAGTTGTAGTGCTGCAACAACTTAAGGTGAACCTCATGCCCGGGCGGCAGCGGCGAATCGAGGTTCTCCATGTGGTACTTGAAGCAAAACATGGCCGGCACCAGCGCGGAGCCGCTGCCAATAACTTTGCGCACAATGCGCTCGTAGCATGCCAGCACCGGCAGGTCCTTGTCCTCGCCGTCGTTGACGGTAAAGTCCAGAAACACCAGGTCCGGCTTGTGCCGCAACACGTCGCGATCCAGCCGGTAAATACCTAAGTTGGAGCCGCTTCCGCCAATTGCCGCGTCATGAAACGTAATGTTGGCGCGCGGATATTTCTTCAGCAGGTAGTCCATCATCAACCCGCGATAACTCGTTGTCGTCGGGTCACTTGCGTTGGCTCCGAACGTGAGCGAGCCGCCGAAGAACACCACATGAAACGTGCCCCCTTGTTCGGCGCGTTTGTGGAATGAGCGTACCGACTCCAGGTTGGAGGGCGGAGCGGCATGCGCGGGGGTGGAAACAACAGGCGCCAAAAACGCGGTAAGTGCCATAGCAGCAACAAGTAACGTACGAAGAGTCGTAACCATGATGGAGGGAGGGGGATGCGGTGCGATGCCACGCTTGGGCGCTTCGTGCGGACCCGGCGCGGCGTTGCCTATTCTGCCATAGAACAGAAGGAGATGGGAAACTATACATTTACCATACACGCATCAATCTTGCGCACTGCGGCCGTTTCGGCCTTTCCTCTCGGCGCAGCCACGCTATGCTGCCCTCATGCCGCAAGCCGTTCACCTCAGCCGCATACTGCTTTTCCCCATCAAAAGCCTGGACCCGGTGGAGGTGCCCGCCGCGACGGTGACCGAGGGGGGAACCCTGCGCTTTGACCGCGAATGGGCGATGTTTGACGGCGAAGGCAAAGTGGTTAACGGGAAGCGCCTCGATCGCGTGCATCTTGTTCGCGCGCAATATGATATGCCGGGCTCAGGTGACGCCCCCCTGCGGGTGACTCTCAGCTCCGCCGCCACCTCGGCGCCGCGCCTTGCCGTGCACACGCTGGACGACGCGGGCGCGGACGGCATTGCAGCATGGCTAAGCGCCTTCCTCGGTATGCCCATCCAGTTGCGCCGCAACACATTGCATGGATTTCCCGACGACCTGGAGGCGTCAGGCCCCACCCTCGTCAGCAGCGCCAGCCTACACACGGTGGCGGACTGGTTCACGTGCTCCGGCGCCACGGTCGGCCCCGCGTTTGGCTTCGATGCCGACGAGGCGCGCCTGCGATTTCGCACCAACCTGGAGATCGCGGCCACGCCCGGTACCGGCCCGGAGCTGCCGGCCTTCTGGGAGGATCGCCTCTTTGCCGCGCCGGGCGAGTTCGTGTCGTTTCGCATTGGCGCCGTGGAGTTTACAGGTAGCAACCCTTGCCAGCGGTGCGCTGTGCCCGGGCGCGACTCCCGCACCGGCGAGGCCACGCCACGCTTCTCGCGCCTCTTCTCGGATCACCGCAAGGCGACGCTCCCCGCCTGGTCTAACCCACAGCGTTTTAACCACTTCTATCGCTTTGCGGTGAATACGCGCATCACTCCCGGCCAGGCGGGCCAGGTGCTGCGGCAGGGGGATGCGCTGGAGCTGGCAGGCGCCGACGCGGAGAGTTAAGCACGCCAAGCCCTTTAAGCCCGCTAAGCCAGAGATTGAAGTTTGCGCCTATCACTTTCCACATGAACAACTTATTCCGTACGGCCTTCTCTCTGATCGCCGCTGCCGCCGCCTTGTTTTGCCTTACGCCCCTCGCGTCCACCGCCGCTCCCGATCGGGCTTTCTCGCCGCAGCGCGATACGCTCGCCTTTTGCAACGAGACCGTGTGGCACTATAGCGATGGCAAAGCTGTCTCCCGGCCCGACCCGGCTGCGCACGGGAAGGGCACCGCGGCCCGGCCGGCCGGTGCGGAGAGCTACAACCGGCGCTGCTTTGTCATGTCGCGCGGCGTGATGCAGTTCTGGAAGTTTGCACGCTTCGAGCCTTCGCGGCCGAAAGTTTCGGAGAAGGAGTACGCCGCGCTGGTTCGCCGCGTGGCGCGTATCTCCGTGTGGCGCAATGCTTTACCGCGTGGCGAGCGCATTGTCATCCCCGGCTACGCCAACCTGCGCGCCTTCTCCGCCGCGCAGGGCCGTGCTATCCGCGCCAACCTTGGCCTCGGTTGGCCCACCTACTTCCGCCCGGGCAACCTGGCGTTGCCGTTTAAGCCTTCCGCTGCCGATCAGCGCCGCCTTGCGGCCGAGCTGCGCGCCCAGCTGGGGCGGGGGGAGCCGGCGATCCTCTGGCTGGCCAACTTCCCCAGCCTGAACATCAACCACGCGGTTATCGCTTACAGTGTCAAAGACTTACGCAAAGGCGGCACGACCTCTGCCGCCACGCCGCGTGACTTCCAGCTTGCGATTTACGATCCCAACCTGGACCCCACGGCCCCGGGCGCTGCGCCGACGCTGCTTCGGTGGAATTCCGCCCACGGCACTTTTAGCTTTAGTAAAACCTTCTACTTTCCCGGTGGCCCGGTTTCCGTAAGGCACGTGTTCACAAGCTCTTGGGATTGAGGGTGAATCTTCGGTGGTGATGCTATAGTTTATTGGCTTGAAGCCTGATGCTGCAATGTGTTACATTGTGCGCAAGGGTTTGAGCACGCCGCCGCCTCTGCCCGCGAAGCCGTGGTTTACGCTGGTCGAAGTTATGGTGCTCATCACCGTGGTCGTGATCGCCCTGGTTGTCGGCTTTGTGCCGGACACATATGTGGGCCTGCCCGGTATGGATTACTATGCGCTTCAGCCTGAGCGCTCCGACTATACGCCCACAGTCGGGTCAACCGCTAACTGGTAAAGCAATGCCATGATAACAAGCGAAGACAGCATTGTTGCTACATATGCAACACGTGGTATAGATCTCCTGGTTCGCATAATACTTTGGATGGTGGTAGTCGTTGTACCTATTATTATCCTTACTCCGCTCATGATGACTTGCGCTTGCGGCGGTCATTCTCCTAAACATGCGGATCTGCAGAATATCCGACAGTTAGGCATGGTACTGACGGCTGTTGCATCAGACGAGGGCGGAGAAAGATTTCCGATAACAAAAGACGGAAGACAAATAGCGACGTCGTCTACAGATGTTTTCACCTATTTGTACTCGATACGAGCCTTTCGCACGACCGACCTTGTCTTTGCACCGGGTAAGGGAAAAGTAAAAGCCGACCTCGCGAAGATCGGCCACTTCAGAAGCGAGAATGTAGGCTATAACTACATGTGTGCGGTGGAAGACGGGAAGGTTGTGGGCGTAAGTATGGCGGATGATGACTACGTTCCTATCGTATGGAATAGTGGTAATACTCCGCTTGTAATTCAGCGAAGTGGAGCTTCTGATCTTACACTTTTAGATACAGGAATATGGGGGAAAGCAGTAGTTAATGTGTATTACAATAATAATACGGTGCAGATCAAGTCTCCACGGGATAAGAGTGGTGTTGTTAAGAATTTTATCCCGCCTACATTTGTTGCTAATCCTAATACCATGTATCAGGAGCTTCGTCCGTAATGCTGCAACATAAGTTGCAAACCTTTGTGCCCCTGCGCCCGTCTCCGACTTCCTGGGCACCGCCCCATTCTTGGGGGGAAGCCATGTTTTTTCTCGCCAAGGCGGCACTGCTCGCGTTTGATGTGCGTTTTCGCGCGGCGCACTGAGAAGCGGCCCGGATCAACGGATTGCATCAGGCGGCCCTTTTCGCAGCCATACGCGCGCTTTCTAATCCATTATGCCTGCTGCCCAGCATTATCTCGCATTCGACCTCGGCGCGGAAAGCGGCCGTATTATCCTTGGCACCCTGGAGGACAACCGCCTTCTCCTGGATGAGATTCATCGGTTCCCCACCGGCCACAGTGTGGTAAACGGCACGTGGCGCTGGGATGTAGTGCGCATTGCTGACGAACTGCGCGCCGGCTGCAAAAAGGCGGCCGCCCTCGGCAAGCCCATCGCGTCGGTCAGCTGCGACTCCTGGGGCGTTGATTACGTGTGGCTTACGGACGGCGAGCCGATGCTGACGCTGCCCTACCACTATCGCGACACGCGCAACCTGGGCATGCTGAAAAAAGCTACCGCCCTGGCCCCGGCCGAGCTGATTTTTGCGGAGACGGGCATCCAGTTCATGGAGATCAATACCGTCTACCAGTTGCTGGGCGATGTGTTGCATCGTAAAGCCATTGTAGACATCGCTACGCAATTTGTGCTTATTGGCGATTACATCAATTACCTGTTCTCCGGCGTTGTTGCGGCGGAGGAATCCCTCGCTTCCACAACGCAGATCTACAACCCCGTCAGGCAGGCGTGGTCCACCGTACTGCAGGATAAGCTGGGCATCCCCGCTCGCGTGTTCCCTAAGGTGGTACCGAGCGGCACCGTGCTGGGGCCGCTGACCGCCGAGCTGGGCGACAGCCCGGTGTGGGAGGGGACAAAAGTTGTCGCCTCGTGCTCGCACGATACGGGCGCCGCCGTGGCGGCCGTGCCGGCGGAGGACTCGAAGGCCGAGGACTGGGCCTACCTGAGCAGTGGCACATGGTCGCTGCTGGGCATCGAGAGTGCGACGCCTATTATTAATGCGGAGTCCGAAAAGTACAATTTTACCAACGAGCAGGGCTACGGCCACACCACGCGCTTTCTCAAAAACATTGTGGGCCTGTGGGTTGTGCAAAACTGTCGCCGCGCCTGGCTGGAGGCCGGCCACGAGTTCAGCTACGAGGAACTGGCGCAAATGGCCGAGGCCGCCGCGCCGCTCAAGTCGCTCATCCACCCGGACAGCCCCCGTTTTCAGCGCAGCGATAACATGGTGGAGGCGGTGCGCGATTACTGCCGCCAGACCGGCCAGCCGGTGCCCGACGACGAAGGCGCGACGATCCGCTGCGTGCTGGAGAGCCTGGCGCTGCTGTATGGCAAAACGGTGACGAATATGCAGGCGGCAACGGGCCGCAGCCTGAGGCGCCTGCACATTGTCGGTGGCGGCTGCCGAAACATCCTGCTGAATCAGCTGACGGCTGATGCCACGGGCCTGGAGGTGCTGGCCGGCCCGCAGGAGGCGACGGCGGTGGGCAATATCCTGATCCAGGCCACAGCGCTGGGGCATCTGGCGGATCGGGACGCGCAACGGGCCGTGGTGCGTAACTCCTTCCTGGTGCAACGCTTTAGCCCGCGCGCGGAGCTGGCGGCGGCCTGGGAGGCGGCGCGCACGCGCTTTGAGGCGCTGCCGCTGCTGGATTAGGGAAATCAGCTGGGCTTTACGCGTGCGTTCCGCCGCCTGCATGGGGCGGAACGCGGTGCGGGTGTGATTTCCGCAAAAAATTTTTCTTTGCAACGATTCGTCTAATTTTCGGCACGGCAAGTGGGGATTGGGGGATTTGCGGCACGGTCCATGCTTACAGGTAAATAGTGCCAAGTCTTTATAGCTGAGAGTCTTGCAGTCGGTGCAGAAGCCGTCGTCGCCGCTTTCGCAGCTTCCACCTCGCCGCTTTTGCCAGCCTGCACAGGGCCTGTTTTTCGCCCCGTGCGAGGGCGGGGAGGGCCTTTGCTCTTTTATCCTTACTGGACAAAATACGCCACAATGATGCATTGTAGGGGTTATGCGTTTTCTCACGGGCGTTAAACCCTCTGGTCACCTTCACCTCGGCAACTATTTCGGCGCCATGCGCGCGGCCATTAACCTGCAGGACGAAGGGGAGACGGTTTACTTTATTGCGGATTACCATGCCCTTACCACGGTGCAAAACCGTGAGGAGCTCCACACCTACGTGCGCGAGGTTGCGCTGGGCTGGCTGGCGTGCGGGCTGGACCCGGAGAAAGCCACTTTTTTCCGCCAAAGCGCAGTGCCGGAGGTGCACGAGCTGGCCTGGCTGCTCTCCTGCGTCACCCCCATGGGCCTGCTGGAGCGCTGCGTGAGCTATAAGGACAAGGTGGTGCAAGGGTTCTCCCCCAACCACGGCCTGTTTGCCTACCCTGTACTGATGGCCGCCGACATCCTCCTCTACGGCGCCGACGTGGTGCCCGTGGGTAAGGACCAGAAGCAGCACCTGGAGGTGGCGCGCGACATGGCCGTGAAATTTAACGAAGCCTTTGGCAAGCAAGTATTTAAGCTGCCGGAGCCCCGCATTCAGGAAGAGGTGGCCACCATCACTGGCCTGGACGGCCGCAAGATGTCCAAAAGCTACAACAACACGCTGGAGCTGTTTGGCGACGAGGCGAAGTTCAAGAAAGGCGTGATGGGCATCCCGACGGATTCCACGCCGATCGACCAGCCTAAGCCCGTGGAAGGCAGCACCTTAGTGGAGCTTCACAAGCTCGTCAGCACCCCGGACGAGCACGCCGCATTTGTGGCCGACATGCAGCGCGGCGGCCGCGGCTATGGCGACTACAAGAAGCAGCTGCTGTCCAAACTGCAAGCCTACCTGGCCCCCATGCGCGAACGCTACCAGCACTACCTCCACCGCCCCGACGACGTCGACGACATCCTGCAAACCGGCGCCAGCCGCGCCCGCGAGCTTGCCGAGCCGACGCTGAACGCCGCGCTGGAAGCCGTTGGTTTGGTGTAAACCAGGCATTCGATCCGGGCCGGGCGAGGGGGGTAGGCGGGCCAATGGTTCCGTTCCGCCCCTTCGTGCCTTTGTGTCTTTGTGGTTAAACAATCCCCATTCCCATTTTCGCGGAGAGGAGGGGAACATTAACCACCAAGACACGAAGACACAAAGGGCGGAACAGGGGGTAGCAAGCTAATGATACGTATTTCTGACTTAGGAGACTAGTGTTTCGGCAAGGATCTATTTTAGGATTAGGGCGGTTCAAGAAGAGATGTTCGCAAGGCTCTGACAACCTCTTCGAGGTTCTCGGACATTCCCCGTCCATACACGTCTCATCCTAAAATAGATCCTTGCCGATGCACTAGCGCAGGATATCCGGCACGATCGGTTCCATGCGCGAGCTGGGGATCCAGCCGCCTTCGCCTTTGATGTTGCGGGCGTAGTAGTAGGTGCTGCTTTTGCCTTCGACGTTCACGATCTCGCCTTCGCTTAGCTGGAACATGTCGGCGGCGTTTTCGATGGGCGAGATGAAGGCGGGGCCGGCTTTCAGCACCACGGCGTCGAATCGCGGTTGAAGCGACACCGCCAGGGCGGCGAGCAGCAGGAAGCACGCGAAGGCGACGAGGCAGACCGAGGCGCGCCAGAAGCGGAGCTGCCCGGCATCGGACACGCCAAGCAAACGGCACGACTCCGGCCGCCACAGGGAGATGCCGGCGATGATCCACAGCAAGGCAAACGTCCCGCTGAAGGCGTACGCCCAGTCGTTGGCGCTGAAGCGTTTAAGGATGGCCAGCCACCATGGCGTCTTCGTTACCGGCAGACCCGCCTCTTGCCGGGCGATGGAGAGGTTGCGGGTTATTTCCGCGTCCGCAGGAGCCAGGCGGGCGGCGCGCTCGAAGGCCAGGATGGCGCGGCCGTATTGTTTATCCTTAAGGCACGCGTTGCCGAGGTTAAGCAACACGTTGGCGCTAAAGCCGTTCTGCTGAATCACCTTCTCGTAGGCCGCGGCGGCTTCGGTGTACTTCTTCTCCTGGTACAGCTTGTTTCCCTGGGCAAAGAGCGACTCCGGGGCTTCGGCGGCAGCGGCCGATGTTGCGACGAGAGGTAGCCCGGCAAAAAAGCTGAGCACGAGCACAAACACCAGCGCGAGCGAGAAAAGCGCGGCGCCCGGGCGTAAGCGCGGCGCGCCGGGAGCGGGAGCGCGGAAGGGGTACGTGTTGGGAAGAAAATCCGTCATCTGCAAAAATCAGTCAGCGGGCTGTGTGTCGTGAAGGGATGGAAAGCGCAACTTATTGCAACGCATCCAGTTGTGACTCTACCATCTGCTTCCAGTCGCGCAGGGAGTAGGCGTCGGCGCTGGGGCCGGCGTAGGCAAGCTCGTCGGCTTTGTCAAAGATAACGTGGATCTCCTCGGCAATCGCCGGGTCGCGTTCCTCGACAAGCTGCATGGTAATCTCGCCAGGCTTAAGTTTCCATTTATAAGCCAGTTGCAACTGCAGAGCCGCCTTCGCCGCCGTGAAAAACGCGGCTGAGTCGTCGCGCGCCACGGCGTCGTCCATCAGCCGTTGCTGGGAGCGGTACTGCTGGCGCAGGGCAGATGTGCGCTTGTAGTCCGCGCCTTGCAGGTAGCTGCGGCGCCGGCCCATCAACAGCGCAAAGGCAAAGAAGGCGAGGGGAGCCAGGTGACCGGCCATGTAGACGGGGTCGAGAGCCACCGGCGTGAGGGAAGCCACGAAGGGGGAGAGCTGCGTGCGGATGGGCGCGATGCCAAGGGGATCGAGCGGCGCGGGTTCGGGCTCGCCCGCGCGTCGGGGCGCGTCGGGAGCGGGATCGCGCGGGGCGGATTCGCCCTGGATGGTGATGCGCGGCATCACAACATCCTGGCTGATGTACTTGCGCGTTTTGGGATCGAAGTAGCTGAAGCTGAACGGCATAAGGCCGGGCAACCCGCCTTTGGTCGGCACGGCGGCTATCTCAAAAATTTTGCGCCCGGTGGTGCCGGTTGCTTCGTCCACCTGCGGTTTGGCGGAGGAGGGGTAGAGCTTCCAGCCGTCCATGGGGGCGCCGACAGGGGCGTTCACGCGGTCAAAATTGCCGGTGCCCCATACTTCAAAGCGCAGCATTACGGGCTCCCCTACGGAGACGCGCGCGGGGCTGGCGGTGGCGCTTACCTGAAACTGCCCTACGGCGCCGGTAAAGGTGGCCGGCCGGCCGGCGGCGGGCAGCGGCAGCACTTTAACCTTATTGGCGGGGCTTTTGAACTTGCGGTCCACCAGGCGTTGCATCCACATCATGTAGCGCGGATCTTTGTCCGGCCCCACGGGCACGCGGGTGCGCTCCAGCATTTGTAGGTCGGCCTGCATACCGACTTCAAAGTCGCCGGCTTTGACGGGGGAGAGGGAGCTCTCCCAGGTCAGCACGTTGTAGTAGTCGCCGTCCACTACGTCGTTGGCCCGGGTGGGGTCGCCTGTCAGCTTGGTAAGGGAGAATGCGTCGCTGGTAAGGGTGGGCAGGCCGCTGAGGTTGCGGATGGAGTGGTTGGAGGTGGTGGTGTAGAGCTTGAGCGAAACGGGGATAAGCTCGCCTACATACAGCTCGTGCCGGGGCATCACCAGCTCCAGCAGCGCCTCGCGGCCCTGCCCGGCGGGTGCGGCGGTGCGGGCGGGACTGGCGCGGCCCGTTGCGGTGGCGCCGGGCGTTGTTGTTGTCGCGGAAGGCGCCGTTGTTGTCAGCCGCGACGACGAGCGTGTGGCCGGCAGTACGCGCAGGTTGACGGGGGCCGAACGCACCGTGGTGGTGCCCGCCTTGACGACGACGGCGGGGATGGTGAAATCGCCCTCGCGCAGGGGTTGCACCAGGTAGCGGTAAATGTGGGTGTCCGTGCGGATGCCGTTGTTGACGACCTCGAGCGTTTCCGTGCTGATTTCGTCAATCTTAAGTCCATCCACCGCAACTACTTCGATAACCGGGCTGCCCGCGCCTTCCACGGTAACGTCCAGAAAGGCGCCGCGGCCTAACTTGATCTCCTTGGGCGTGATCATGGCCCGCACTGTCATTTGCGCGTGCGCCGCCGTGGCTGCGCCGCCCAGCATCAAGAGTGCCAGCAGGGCCAGGCAGGCCCACCAGCGCGACGGTTGCGCGGAGGCCGGGAGGCCGGAGGCAGGCCCTTGCAGAGGGGCGGCAGGCGAAATCAACATGGTGACACTATAAATGGATACGAATGTCCTGCAAGCCGACTTGATTGAGAGAAGGGAAACTTCCCGGTGGCGGCGCGAAAATCATACAAAGGTTTCACAAACTATCCAGCCGAAATGCGTAAAAAGAAGGACCTCTCCTTCAAGCGTTTAAAGCGCTTAAGGCACATAAAGCGCTTCAAGCGCTCTAACCCTCTGCCGGCGGCGGCGCCTCCTTGCGTGCGCGCTCTCGCTCCTCGGCCGCCTGGCGCAGCAGGGGCATCAGCTCCACGCGGCCCTGGGGGACGTCCACATGGCTGGAGAGGAGGACATCGTCCGGCGACTGCCCCGGCGCGGGCGCCATGCCGTGGAGGGTGAGGAGGCGCAGCTCAAAGCGCTCCACCAGGCGCAGGCTTGCGGGGTGGGTGGTGAGATATTGCAAAGCCTTCAGCAGCAATGCGTAATCTTCTTCCAGCGGGCTTTCCGGCTCGGTCATTGCCTCCACCAGCGCGGTAAAATAGTGGGCGGTCATCAGCACGGAGTAGTCGCGGCGAAGCTCCACATGGGGCTCCAGAACATGCACCTCCTTGAGCAGGTGAAGCGGGCTGCCGCCGGAGGGCGACGTGCTGCCGCGTGCTGCAATGTACTGCACATCGCACAGAAAAAACAGATCCAGCGAGCCCGCGAAAGGCGAGTGCGGGTTGTGCGCGCCGCGTGCAATGGTGGAAAAACGGCCGCCGCCGGGGGAGAGCCAGCGGACGATCAGGCTGGTATCGCCATAGTGAAGCGTGCTGAGCAGCAGGGCTTCGGTCGATACGCTTTCGCCTTTCATATTCAGCGGCAACGCGTTGCGTTACATCTGGTGCACGCCCTGCGAGTGGCTGCGCGAGGCCACGCGCGCCACGGGGCTGGGGATCTCCACGGGCGCAGGCGCCGCGTACTCCGCCCAGCTGCTGCTTGTCTCCCACACTTTTACGGACAGCAGGCGCAGGCCCTGGGCCAGGGGGTAGGGGGAGGCGGGATCGGCCGCGTGCGCCGCAAGTCGTTCCAGGCAAACGTCATAAATGCGGCGGGCGATGATCTCGGTGGTCGGGTCGAGCTCCTCAAACGCCACAACGCGCTCCCCGTACACGGCGCGCATTTCGGCAAACCGCGGGTCCAGCGAGTTGACGCACATGGCGTGGTCGAGCGTTTTAAGGTAGTCGTGCATCGCCAGCTTCAGCACCTTGAAGTCGCACACCATCTCCCGGCTGTCGAGCGCCTCCGCCTCGAGCACAAACTCCACGCGACGGCTATGGCCGTGCGGAAAACGGCAGGCGTCCGGATGCTTGGAGAGCATATGGCCGTTTTCGATTTCGAACGATTTACAGATACGGTAAGGCATGGCAGCGGGCAGTCAGGCGGGCGAGCCGGGGAGTGCAAAAGATGTCGGCAAACCCGGCGGCAAATGAAGGGCGAGGCTATTAGCGCATGGATGGAAGAATGTCCAGAACAATGATGCCTGGCGGAGGGGGATGCAGCGATGGGCGGGAAAAGTAAGGAAGGAAGCGGGGCCACTAAATCCGAACGGAGCAATGTGCTGACTCAGCCTCCCTCTTGGCGGCTTTGTCCCCCTACTCGTGAAACAATCGGCCTCCCCTGGCTCCCTGCCCGGGCTGGAGGAAGGTCGGATTACCTTACGCGAAGGGGGGGAGCGCCGCCGCCTACCGCTTCGATGTCGGCGATGCAATAGTTTCGCAGGAACTTCTGCCTTTAGTGTGGGGTTTAGTGTTGCTGGAAATTCTGCTTTCTGACAGATTTGATCTGGTTTTGTAATTACACATTAAGTACACTTTCGCTGGCCTATGTCGTTGTCTACCATTCACTCGCTGGCTTTGTGGCTGCGCCAGTCCATTGTTGCATGGCTTGTTGTATCGATGATGCTGGGGCTGCAATCGGGCATGGTTTCGCTGCGGGCCAATCCTTCGGGGGGCAGTGTGCAGGGGGGATCGGTCTCTGTCAGTAACACCGGGCCGGGGCAGGTCACTGTTCGCCAGACAACGGAGCGGGCGGTGGTGAACTGGAACAGCTTTTCTATTGAGCAGGGGGAAACCACCACCTTTGTTCAGCCGGGCGCGAAGTCGGCGGTGCTTAACCGGGTGACGGGCGGAAGCGCCTCGCGTCTGGATGGAAGTCTCAACGCGAACGGTCAGGTTTACCTGGTTAACAGGAACGGCATTGTGGTGGGCAAGACGGGGCGTGTGAACACCGCCGGCTTTACGGCAAGCACGCACGATGTCTCCAACGCGGAGTTTATGGCCGGCGGCGACCTGAACTTCAGTGGTTCCTCCTCTGCCAAAGTGCAGAACTTCGGCAAGATCCGCGCCACGGACGGCGATGTGACGCTGATTGCGCGGGATGTGGAGAACAGCGGGCGCATTACGGCAAAGAAAGGCACCGTGAACCTGGCCGGCGGCACGGAAGTTTTAGTGAAACCGAGTGGCACGGACGGGCAACGCGTGTTCATCAGGAGCTCGAGCGGCAGCGGAACTGTGGTCAACAGCGGCAATATCCGCGCCATGGCGGCGGAGCTCAGGGCGGCGGGAGGCAATGAATATGCCCTGGCGGTGAATAACTCCGGCGTGATCCGCGCCACGGGCATCGACAAGAGTGGCGGACGCATTGTGCTGAAGGCGGAAGGGCCCGCGGGCCGGGCCGGAACGGTGCGTAACTCCGGCAGCCTGGTGGCGCGGGCCTCGCGTTCCAGCGCCCCCGGCACGCGGGGCGGTGGTGTGGAGGTGACGGGAGATCGGGTCAACCTCACGGCCACCAGCCGGATTGACGCGAGCAGCCCCACGGGTAAGGGCGGCACGGTTTATATCGGCGGCGGTTTCCAGGGGAAGGACAGTGCGATAGCCAACGCGCGGGTTACCACGGTGGAAGCCGGCTCGGAGATCAATGTCGACGGCGCGCCGGGCTCGGACTTTGCCGGGCCGCCCTCACCCAGCTCCGGCAAGGGAAATGGCGGCACGGCCATTATCTGGAGCGACGAGCGCACCGATTTCTTCGGCTCCATCACCGCGCGCGACGGCGGGTTTGCGGAGATCAGCAGCAAGGGCCTGCTCGCCTTTGCCGGCCGCGTGGATACGGGCGGCGGTATGCTGTTGCTTGATCCCGCAAGCATCACCATCAGCCAGGGGCTCTCCACCCAGCCTGGGTCGCTCACCATCTCCACGGTGGATTCGGTGCTTAACGTGCAGGATCTGGTGACATTGCTCGCCTCCGGCGACGTTACGCTGCAGGCCGCCAACTACATCACGGTGGCGACGGCCGTTAACTCGCTCTCCGGCAACAACCTGCAGTTCGATACGTCAATCCTCTACCTCAACGCGTCCATTAATCTCAACGGCGGCACGCTCTCGGGCACGCCCTCGCTGACGCAGGTGTATGTGCAGCCCGCGGCGCTTATCCAGAATGGCCTGGATGCGGTGGCCGCCGGAGGCAATGTTTACCTCACGGCCGGCACCTACACGCAAAGCGGCATCAATATCAGCAAAGCGGTGACCATAACGGGAGCGGGGAGCGACGCGACGATTATCGACGGCGGCGGCACGGCTGTCTCCGGCATTCTGGATATCGACGTCGCGCCTGCCGACCAGGTGAACCTTATCGGGTTGGGAATTACACGCGGCAACTCCACCCAGAACGGCGGCGGTATCCTGGTGCGCGGCGGCTCGTTTTCCATGGTCGACTCGCGCATCTACGGCAATCAGACAAGCGCCAGCGGCGGCGGCATAGCTCTGCGCAATTCCGTATCCGCCACTCTCAGCAACGTCGTTATCGAGTCTAACCAGGCTGCCGCCGGCGGTGGCATTTATGCGGAGGTGCCGCAGCTTTCGATCTCCAACTCCCGGATTGCAAACAACACCGCCACGAATGACTACGGCGGCGGCGTCCGCCTTGCGTCAGGTGTCAGCACGGCCAACTTCAACAACACCACCATCTTTGGCAACTCCGCGGTGGTGGAAGGCGGAGGTATATACTCCCAGGCCGCCGACCTGACGCTTGTCAACTCCACCGTCAGCACCAACACGGCGCAGAGAGGCGGCGGCATTTTCGTGGCGGACTCCGCCGGCTCCTATAATTTGGGGTTGCGATCCTCCATTGTGGAGCTGAACGTGGCGACGAACCGGGGTTCGGGAATCTATGCCGGGCAGAACAGTGTCACCCTGATCGATAACACCCAGGTGCGCAACAACGGCGACACGATCTCCAGCGGCGAGGGTGGCGGCGTGTACGTTAACGCCGGCACGGTTACCATTCAAAATAACTCTGCCTTTACGAGTAACATCGGGACGGTCGGCGGCGGCATCTACGCCGATGCCGCCAACGTGAGCATAACCAGCTCCACGTTTAACACCAATTCAGCAAGATTCGGCCGGGGCGGAGGTATCTACTCACGCCTCTCCACACTGACTCTGGCCGGAGTGACGATGCACGGCAATACTTCAGCCTCCGCGGGCGGAGGAATTGAGGCCAATTCGGGGGGGGCCCTCATCATCTCCGGCTCCACATTCCGCAACAACCAGTCCATTGGAACCGGCGGCGGCGGCGTTTTTTCCAACACTGGCGTCACTCTGGACCTTTCCACCTCGCTTTTTGACAACAACTCAGCGCCATTTGGTGGCGGGCTTGCCGTTGCCCAGGGAACGGTCAGGACCTCCACATTTATCAATAACACGTCGTCCAGTAGCGGGGGCGGCATCTATATAGGAAGCGGTGTCGTGCTCGATACCGTCACGGTCGCCCACAACAGGGCCGGCACTTCCGGCGGTGGTGTCTTTGCCCAGTTTCTCTCGGGCACCCCGGCCAGGATCTGGAACTCCACCATTGCGCGCAACCACGCGAATGGCGAGGGAGGGGGCATCTTCGTCAGTTCTCCCACGGTTGTCAATCTGTCCAATTCCATTGTGGCGGCCAACACCGCCGGCAATGCCATTTATAACGATCTGCGCCTCCAACCTTCCGCCGCCAACTTCACCTCTGGCGGCTACAATATTGTCGGCATCGGCGACTACGGTTCGATGTCCTCCGATGGGACCACCGGGGTCGGCTACGTCGATAACGCCACGCTGGGTCTGGCCCCCCTGGGCTGGTACGGCGGCCCCACGCCCACCATTGCGCTGATGGCCGGCAGCGTCGCGCACAACAACGGCCCCAGCTTGGCCAGCACCACGTTTGACCAGCGCGGCCGGCTCCGCCTTTATGGCACGGCCCAGGACGTTGGCGCGTTTGAGGCGCAGGCGACCGGATCGTACACCGTCACCAACACGCAGGATTACAACCCGGGCCTGCCCGCTACAGCCATCGGCGGAAGCCTCCGCTTCGGCATCAGCGGCAATCTGGCGGAGGTTATCGACTCCATCACCTTCAACATCCCCACCTCCGACACCGGCTACAACGGCGGCACGGGCAAGTGGACCATTTCCAACACCTACGGCCAGTACGTAATCAACCGCAGCCTCACCATCGACGCCAGCACCCAGCCCGGCTACGTGCCTCTGGGCGGCAATCCGCTTATTGTGCTGGATGGTGAAAACGCGCGGCGGCTTATTTACAATATCGCTGTCGCAAGTTCTCCAGTGACGCTGAATGCATTGGAGTTGACCCGTGGCACCGCTACTGATGGTGGAGCCATCTTGAGCGGACCTTCCACGCTCAATGTGCAGGAGTCCCGCATTACGTTCAGCAGGTCCACGAATGCGGGCGGCGGTGGCGGAGGGATTTATGTCTCGGGAGGAACGCTGAATCTTTCCAACTCCACGTTGTTCCGAAACCAGGCAGCCCTGGCCGGTGGCGGGCTAGTGGTGGATGGCGGCGGAACGGCAAACGTCACCCGATCTGCCTTTCTGGATAACACTGCCGGGTTTGGCGGAGGCATCCGCATCGGGGTAGGCGGGGGTAATATCAACAGCTCCACCTTCAGCGGAAACGAGGCGCTGATTGATGGCGGTTCCGCGATTGACACCGACCAATCCATTTCGATCATCGGATCCACCTTCTCCGGCAACATAAATACAGGCGGCAGGGGCACCATCTATTCCTTCGGCCCGCCGACTAACGTCACCATTCGGAATTCCATTGTAGCCAACAGCATCAACGGCCCGGACCTGGCGGCGGGCTCGAGCGGCTCCTTTACCGACGGCGGCTACAACATCATTGAGGATGTCGGCGCGCTGGGGACCACCTTCGTGGCCCCGGGAACCGTCACCGGAGTCGATCCCGGCCTCTCCGCCCTGGGCTGGTACGGAGGCGCCACGCAGACGTTCGGCCTCCTGCCGGGCAGCATTGCGCTCAACGCCATCCCCACCAGTAACTACGCGCCGGGCGACACCGATCAGCGCGGCGTAACGCGCGGCGCGGACTCGCCGGGCAATCGCGCGGATATTGGCGCGTTTGAGAGCCGCGAGGTCTACACCGTCACCAACACGCGGGACTACAATCCGGCCACCGTCACCCATGTGGACGGCACCTTCCGCCTCGGCCTGGCGATCAACTCCGCCGGCATTGCGGAGGGCAGCGTCATCAACTTCAACATCCCCACGTCCGATCCCGGGCGCAATTTCCTCAGCGGCACCTATACCATCCGCGCCGCCACAGGAAGCGGCGGTTTCGACATCACCAGCGGCGTCACCATCAACGGCCACACGCAGCCCGGCTACGTGGCCGCCAGCGGGCCGATTGTGTTTATCGATGGCATGCGGCAGGGCACCACGCTGGCGATCAACGCCGCCCCCGGCGCCGCCATCCAGATCAATGCCCTGGGCATCAGCGGCGGGCAGGCGCAGGACACCGGCGGCGTGTTCAGCGGCGGCGGCGTCCTGCTGCTGGGGGGTAACCTTACGCTCAACGCAGCCTGGGTGAAGGATAACACCGCGGCCGATAACGGCGGCGGCATCTACGCCGCAAGCGGCACCACGCTTACCCTGGTGGACACGCGGGTGGAGCGCAACCAGGCGGACGGCAGCGGCGGCGGCATCGACTCCCGAAGCACCGTAAATATCAGCGGCTCGGTCATCTACAATAACCGCGCGCTGGGCGTGGGCGGCGGCATCCGAGGCGGCGGCGGTACCGTTACCATCGCCGGAACCGTCATTCAGAACAACTCCAGCGCCACATCCGGCGGCGGCATCTGGTTCTCCGGCGGCACCCTGAGCATCAACACCGCTTCCCTGCTGCGCGGCAACTCGCTCAGCGCCACGGGAGCCGGCGCGGCCGTTAACCTGGAGGGCGGCACCTTTCAGCTCACCGATTCCTCCGTAATCGGCAACGGCGGGCCAAACGGCAATGGGTCGATTGCCAGCGGCGCGGGCAATGGCATCATCACCATCTCCCTCAGCCTTGTAGCGTTTAACCAGAGCAGCACCACTTCGGGATCAGCCGGCATCGTCATTGCTACCGGAGGGCTGACCGTGAACAACGGCTCCATTATCATTGCCAATAACGGCTATGTTGGCTCCGGCGCACAGGTGCTTACCTCGGCAACCATCCAGGATAGCTACCTTATCGGCAACATCTCCCGAAGCGGCGGCGGTGCGATCACTTGGGCCTCCGGCAGCGGCCCTCTCACCATCGGCTCTTCCTACCTCATCGGCAACAGCACCACCGACAAAGGCGGCGCATTCCAGATAACCGGCGGGAGCTTTGGCGGATCGATCAACACCTCGCTGCTGGCGGGCAACTATGCCCAGGGCGACGGCGGCGCCATCCACGTTGCCGGCGCATTCAGCATCACCGACAGCACCCTGCGCTACAACACCGCCCAGGCTGGAAACGGCGGCGCCGTCTACAAGGACGGCTCCATTCTCAACATAAACGGATCGACCCTGGATCACAACCGGGCCGGCTTGCAGGGCGGAGGCCTTTACAACAACGCGGCCGTCACCACCATCGCCATCTCCACCATAGCCAACAACACCGCGACAAACGGCGGCGGCATCTATCACCGCGGCGGCTCCCTCCTGCAACTCACCTCCGTCACCATCAGCCAAAACTCAGGGGGCCTGGGCGCCGGAATCCTCCTGGAGGGGGTCTCCAGCGTCAATCTCCGCAGCAGCATTGTGGCAGGCAACCTCGGCCCCAGTGATATCCTGGGAAGCGTCACGGATCTTGGCTACAACGTGGTGGGCCTGGGCGGCACGGGTTACATCGGCACGACCCGAACCGGCGTCGTCAACCCACGCCTTGCCGCCCTGGCCAACAACGGCGGCACCACCCAGACAATGGCCCTGCTCCCGGGAAGCGCCGCCCTGGGCACGGGCGACATCTCCCTGCTCGGCACCCCCGACCAGCGCGGCTACAACCGCGCCGACGGCATCTACGACGCCGGCGCCTACCAAAGCCGCGGCTTCACCTACACCATCACCGCCGGCGACGGCCAAAGCGCCACAGTCGGCACCGCCTTCGGCCCCATGACCGTGACCGTCACCTCCAACGATGTACTGCTGACCGACCTCACCGGCGGCGCCATCATCCTCACCCCGCCCACCTCCGGAGCCACCCTCACAGGAATGCTGACCCAGCCCCTGACTCTGGAATCCGGCACATGGCAAAGCACCCTTACCCCCACCGCCGCAGGCAGCACCGGCACCTACCAGGTCACCATCGCCCAGGCCGGCCCAACGCCATTCTTTACCCTGACCAACCTGGCCGGCCCCCTGCCCCCCGTTCCACCCACCGTAATCGTGCTGCCCAGCCCGCCCACTCCCAACGCACCCCTTCCTGTTGTGCTCCCGCCACCCACTCTCCCGGATGCCATAACCCTTCCCACCCTCAACCTCACCGCCTTCAACGCCACCCGCGGGCGGAACAACCAGGACGAGGAATACTACCTCAACCACTACCCCAGCGGCGCCTTCACCATCAGCTACGACACCAATGGCCAGCCCCCCCAGGGAATACTACATCTCAACAGCGGCGACATCCTCCCCGCAAGCAGCACCATCCCCTCGACGAGACAGCCCTGATACCCTCTTCGATTCTGACTTGATCGCAGTGTAAGCAAGGCTGAGGTTGAGGGTCGGCCAAAAGATAACCCACCTGCACTACGCCCAGTCAACTATCCAGAAACAGAGGCTCACGGCAAAAAGAGGTGGCTAGCCAACTGCAAAGGCTCTTTCCCAACGCCAGCCAACAGGTTTTGCCGCGCATAGAAACGCCATCGGCACCCGCCTGAACACCCTGGGAAATTGTCCTCCTTGTACTGTAACGGCCCCGGGCCTACGGGCGAGGATGAAGCCCTTCTACAAAACAGAAATCCCGCACAAGCACGTGGAGGTAAGGGGATTCAATCCTTATCCTGTCCATTCTCTGTAAGTCGCTGATTATCAGCAATCGAAAAAAGCCGCATCCCGTTGTGTGGAATACCTTTTTGTAGCACTCGCCAAGGGGCCGTCAACTGTGCATTGTGAAAAAATGGCTCTTCCCGCGTTTAGTTTCGAGGTAACGGTTTCCGCAAACGATGCTCGGCAAGACAAAATCCAAGTGCAGATAGACCACGGAAGGAGTTCTAACAGCGCGAGTGATATTGCCCGCTTCCTTCAGCGTCTTGGATCGCCACCTCGTAACTGGGGGCCCGTTGCTGATGACTACGGCAGAATTTTTAATCGTCCCAGAAGGGAACTGCCACCGTTTGAGGCTCAAACAATTCGGTCACGCGCGATGCAAGAAACTCCGCATCTGTTGCCGCCACCGTTATTTCAGGGTCATCTCAGAATCTTTGGTTCCAATCGAAATTTACCGCCTTGGTCGTTCTTAACGCTCCTCTCTCTTAACCCTACGCGGTTTCTTCGACATCAAGGACTTCCTCGTCCTATAAGACAACTTCTCTCTGGAGATTCGCCCCGTATGGAAACGCATCTTTTCCGTCGTGAAATCCCTCTCGATCATTTTGGTGAATTCGCATTGATCGAAAGTGATAATTGGCTCCCTTCTGACCGGTTCTGGTCAAAATACAACTCCAATCGATTCTGGCCCGACCATGTCCGCCGCTACCTTGTTGGAGCGATACAGCTAGTAGAAGGACTCAGAATTGCTACACCAGTAGAAAATCGTTTCAACATCCAGAGTGTAGAAACTTATTTTGAATTTGCGTGCTCTGATCCTATCCAAATAGTTTTGAGACTGGAACCCTATTTAAGGTCATTTGCTGCGCAGCCAGTAACATCGCAGGATTATCCCATCCAGGCAGGTCGTCCCGAAGCAGTCGAAAATACGCGTCGCCTCAGCATCCAAACTCGCAGAGGAGAAATACTAAAAATTTACGCAAAGACAAATCGTAGAATTCGTTTCGAGATTATTCACGAGTTGAGCGGAGATGCTTTCAGGCTTTCTCAAGGTGGACACACCTTTTTTAGGATAGAGGATGCGTTACAGCTCCTGGATAGCCTTGCACGTCTCGCTACGGAAAGAGTCAATGAGGTATTGAATCATTTCCGCCTTCGCACTGAGCCGCCACTGGAAGATAAATCTGTTCTTCAGTTAATTATCGATATCCAAACCGTTTGCCGATCTCAAGGGGAAGCTCAATCCATTCTGGAGATTTTGGTTGCCAATTCCTCCCTCGTGGTAGGACGCGGGATTGCGTTAGGCGCCGCATTGGATAGCACCCTACAAAGGCTAGTTAGAAGGAGAATCCTAGTTTCTTCCAATGGACGCTATTTAATAACAAGCTCCTATCGGAGAGCTTTATGTATACTAAGCGGAGAGAGTATAGATACTATTTTGTAAATAGAATGATAGCTAAGCATCAGCTATATCACGTTCTATTCTTCATCTATATTGGTTGTAGTTACATGCGCAATTGAAGTAAGAAGCATTCATATGCGTCTACTGAATGTGATATCGACAATTTAACTGATCAGCCCAATGGCCAAACTATATCGAGATGCGAGAACGACCGGATATTTTCGAGGGTGATCGACTTGATATATAATCTTTCGAAGACTATCGCAAACTTTGGATGATTTGTCCATTTCGTTAGTCAATGAATTGAGCGGCCTGTTTAACGCCATGCTGTTTGTCCGGGAATCCAATGTCCAAAATCTGAAGGATATTTGAATATTTCCCCTGCACTGGAATGCGGACAAGATCACTAACCCGTTAGGCATCTTTTATAAGGGAAATCAGACGCATCTCGATGTTCTAAAAGGATCATCAGTGCTTAGGGCCAGTAATTCTCATAAGCCAACTGTCATCAATGACCCACTTTTAAAGATAGAGGATTCCTTAGTTAGCGTTCTCCTTCCTGAGCCGCGCGTCATTAGGTTCTTGCATCTCGGGTCATTTTGAGGCTGGGACGAGGACACGACCTTAGTCAGTGAAACCAGTTTCATTCGTATAGACTAACTGAAGAATTGAAACCGGTTTCAAATTCCACGGGCGGTTAGGGCGATGCCAGCTGCAAATTGGAAGCTTGCTACAATTCTCTTTAACTATGACGTTATCGGGCGTCGCTTATTGCCTTATCAACAATAGGGCGATACCTGTCTGCGACTTTCCATGAGACTATCTGGCTAATTGCAAGCTTAACCTTTAATGCGTTGTCACCAAATAATTGATCTACAAGATGTAAATCCAGGCTGTAATTGGCATCACTATCTATTTGCATCGATAGCGAGTATAGGATGTGCATTGTGTAGTCAGGCCTTTGCTTGACGATAAAAACAATCATGTCACCTGCTTGATTCCAATCTTTAAGGCTATCAGTTTGGACTTCGGAGCGAGTAGAATTATATATTCCAGGATTAAGATTTTGAAAGAGCTCTCGAAGGAGCGTCGGTTGGGACACCGGCAAAGCGCTTGTTAAATTTCGGTACGAGATACTATTACCCCCTTTCCAGTAGTTGCATAAATCTTTACGCACTTCATCTCGAACTTCCTCAACCACCTTGGAAGATCTCATAATCTCATTCATTGCATACAGATTTTGCTTGCATTTCTTCAATATAGTAGCAAGCCATTTTCTCGCATTAATATTATCATAGTGACCGCTGATTGAAGACGCTAAACTACATGCATAACCGTATCGCACATCACCTATTTCGGCGCTGTGCAAATCTGTAATCATTCTTTCGGCAAATCTTTGAATACATATTTGAGATACATGAAACTCTCTCAATGATAAGCGTTGTCGAACGGATTGCTCGTTGCAATAGATATTCACAAGATCCTGTAAAGCATCATCATTGGCCTCAGTCTTATGAATTAGATAAAGCAGATCACGATCGTTCGGGCACTCTATGCTAGCCGACTCTGTGAGCAACTTTTGCGCATATAGATTGGCCCGAGATGAAGCGGCAATTGACTGAGCCGGACCAATATTTCTCGGTGAGAATTCACAGCCAACTATCTTAGTAAACTTCGGATCTAAAAAACTGAGCAGAATTCCGATGGCCGCCCACTGTAGGGGAAGAACCTCCTCTATCTCCATTCGATATCTTGCTTTAAGGTTGCTAAGTACAGAATTGTGCTCTTTTGAGCCAGAATCCCAAAAAGGCGCATTCTCGTGAGCCGTCGCAATCGTGCTCAGATAAAACGAATATGCTTCTGGAACTATAGTTTTTAAAATTGAGACAACAAAAATATCATCCCAGCAAATTTCATGTTTGAGGATATACCAAGTTTCATCTGCCCTATTGAGAATGCGTTTAAGCTGCCTAGGTGACTTAACTAGAGTTATGATAGAGTTGCTTAGTGCCTCCTTAGCTTCAGGATTTCCATATCGTCTCTGAGCCACATTAATCACGCTGTCCGGAAAGTCAAACTGGAGCGTATTTATATGCTTAGTATAGACGCTCTCTTCTTTGGAAAGTTTATTTTGCCAGAACTGTATGTGACGTCTAAAAACTCTCAAAGTGTAGGTTCTGTCGATTGTATTAATCCATTCTACAAAATCACATGTACGAGAGAAATCGATATGTTGAGTAGGTGAAATAGCAAGGATGAAGGAAAGTCTCTTGGTGTCGTGAATCTGGACAAGGAGTGTCTGAAACATGCTCAAATCGTCTTTCTTCCAATTCCTATCGACATCCTCTATTAGGATAACAACATATCGATCCACAGCTTCAAGCATAGGCACTAAGCGCTTCAGCTGTTCTTTAGGTTCCTTGGCTTTAGGGAGAAAGATGTCCACAGCATTGATAAACTCAGATTTAGTGATTTTCAGGGCTTCTATGTATTTAGCCGGTATATCTTCGAGGCCAAAACAATCAAACTCTTTACCCAAACATTCGATTACTTTCTCAAGAATATATTGATGGCTTTTAGTTACGTCGGTAATCCCCCAACATCCTACTTCAACAAAGATCGCTTTGCTATTCTGTTTAGCAGCTTGCTGCCTTAGATATTTGAACACAGTTGACTTCCCAGTTCCAAAATCACCGATCAGGGCACCTTGCCGTTTCCCTTCGTCGAGTTTCTTAAGAAGCTTGGAGGCAATATGTCGATGTCCTAGCATATCTGCCTGCTCGCTAGCGGGCGACTCATTTTGATACCAGGCGACATACTCCTCATCATTTAGTTTAGAGGGATCTGGTAATGGAGGAAAATCTGGCTCTGTTTCTCCTGCTAATGGCTTCGCAATTTCGTCACACCAAGTCTTTGCACCCCATATTAGAATGCAAAATGTATAAATGATGAGTGAATATGTTACGTGAGATTCCGAGGCTTCTTGAATGATGTAAATCAAATACAGCCAAAGACACCCCATCCACATAGCAATGGGATAAGGTGGATGAGAATCAATATAAAGAAAGTGGCGCCTTTTTGTGCGAAGAATAAAATAAGAAATAAGTATAAGGGAACCGAGAAAAGAAAGTTCAAATACTCCACGGGAAAATCCGTATGCGAATATTCCATCTAATTGGGGCGCAATAAGGTTAAATACCGAAAAACCCACGAAATAATAAAGTGCTCCGAAAAGAAGTGAAGTGAGCAGAATATTCCACCAACGAGTTCGAACTTGGCTCGAAGAATACAGCTTGTAGCCAAAGGAAATCATCTTACTGCAACATACGAAAATCCCCCTTACAATCCACATGCGACAACCGGTCGAAATAGCCCATTTCTTCCATAACTCAAATTTGTTTCCAGACGCCTCCACAGGCGTTAAACTTGCTTTACCAGTTTCATTCACGCGCACTTCCTGCTTCCGTAGAGGATCGGGAGCGGAGATGACAGGTTCCATAGGGAGATCAAAAGGGATAAAAGGTTAAAGTCGTTCCAACGAGAAACTCACTACGGGCGATGGAACCCATGATATAGATTCCAAAAACAAATAGCACCTTGCGGTACGAGGCTTATAATGGAAAACTGCTGTTTTGCCTATGGATACGATTTCCAGTGCCGAACGGTCTGCACTCATGTCGCGCGTTCGAAGCCGTAAAAATCGCTCTACTGAGCTCAAGCTTGCCACTTTATTTCGAGCTGCGGGCATCAAGGGCTGGCGGCGGCACTATCCTATAATTGGAAAACCTGACTTCGTTTTTCGATCAAGGAAGATTGCCATTTTCGTTGATGGGGATTTTTGGCATGGGAATCCAGACAACCTGCGGATTCCCAAAAGTCGCGTGGATTTTTGGATGGCAAAGATCGATAAAAATAGGATTCGCGATTCCGTTGTAAACTCCACGCTCAAAGAACGTGGATGGACGGTGATTAGAATTTGGGAATCAACTCTTCAAAAGTTCCCTGACGAGTGCATTAAGCGGGTAACTTCAGTTCTGTCCTAAGCGAGATATGGCTAATTCCCTCCGCAGTTCGTTGAGATCTGCGAATGGCTTGTGCTTCTGTAGGTGGTCGACAATTTTTTCGATAATCTTTTCCTTTGCGACCTGATCTTGTGCAGTCAGACTTGCCCAAGCTCTACCTGGATGCAGCGTATCCCAGGGAGAACGTTTATTTGCGCGAGTTTCAGCGGCGTCACCATGTTTTCCAATTCCATACGCTACTTTGACTTCCTTATTCCATAGGGGACGGAACAGCTTGATCATGAAGCCTTCCACAGTATCTTGAAGGCCACTTTGAACGGTAGCGCATCTATAGTGAAAATCTGACAATTTCAACTCCGCTCGTTCCATATTCTTGGCGTGCTCAACCAATCTGTCGAAGAGCACGGTTCCTTGCTCCAAAGTAGATTCAGCATAAGAATCTTTGGGGCTGGCCTTTCCAACGTAAATTGGAGTTTCGGTTCCAGATATTGGCAAATACGGTTCGAATGATTTGCCTATATAATAAAAGGCGTAGATTCCTGATCCGTGGAACGGAAGCTCTTGTAATTTGCTAAGCTCAAGCCGTGGCTGATGGACAAATTTGAAAGCAAAAAACTGAGCTATGTTATAAGAGCGAGAAAGCGTGATTTGAATGGGCCCAGATGAGGCTGAAGCCATTTCTTCTAGCAATGCCTCAACCTGTTCAAGCAGAGCAGTCAGCTTCTGACGCGCGAGTTTCAGCGAGCGCGCTTTCAATGTGCGCCGAACTTCCGCGCGATCTTCCGTTGATAACTTTCCGATCTCCTCAGTTAGCTCATTGGCTTTTTCAACCAGTTTGAGATAACGATTTTGAGCGTCGCTTTGTTCAGGTGTCACGCTAATGGAGTGGTTTCTTGGAGAGATATTTGCAGATACTTGTGAACGCTCGCGGCAACGACTCTCGCCAACTCGACCGGAACTGCGTTTCCGATCTGCCGCATAGCTTCCGTCCAGGCGCCTTCCAGAATCCAATCGTCAGGAAACGTCTGAATCCGCGCGGCTTCGCGAATTGTGTAGTAGCGAACATTCCCATTCAAATCACGAAGCATGTTTTCTCCTCCAGGAACGCCGTGATCTCCAGCCTTTAGCGCTTTGGAAGGCTCATCGATCGGAGATCCGGTGTGTCCAGGATAGCTCTTAGCACCAGGTTGAAAGCAATGCCCTTGAAAATTGTTACTCTTGCGTGGATCGGGCAGGCCTTTCAATGCATCAGCCACAGTTTTCCAGCTCTCTAGAAAAACACCGCTATTTTTTGCATGAGTCGGAAGCGGGAAATGCCATCCAGGTCCCTCCAAATCTGACCTAAAGCCGACAAAGAAAATACGATGACGTTTTTGAGGAACACCATAGTCGGCAGCGTTTGCATAGCACTGGAAAACCTTATAGGTCAATCTGTCTGCACCGGACTCCAGATGGTATTTTTGCAATCTTGCATGGTTTTTGTCCCAAGATACATTGTTGGAGATTGGGAAATCCGGGTGCGTCATTTGAAGTCGAATGTACTCCACATAATTGCGGAACGCCGGACGTGCCAGACCACGTACATTCTCAAATATAAATGCCAGAGGACGAATTTCGCGCACTGCGCGTACCGCCTCAGGAAACATGTCCCGCGTGTCGTCATAGCCTCTAGCTAATCCCCCTACGCTAAATGGCTGACAAGGGGGGCCGCCCGCTACGAGATCGACGCCTCTGTAAGGCGTGAAATCCACTTTTCGAACATCGCCCTCAATTAGGTTCCAGAGGGGGCGATTGCGTCGGAGAGTTTCGCAGGCATTGTGATCCCACTCGATGAGAAGCTCAGTTTTGAAACCTGCCGCTTCGAGTCCGAGAGCCATCCCTCCCCCTCCGGCAAAAAGTTCAACGCATCGCATTATGGTAAATATCGGTAGGATTTATTGGGGAGCAAATCGTTCGCAGCCAATTTCTGGCAAAAAGGACGGTCGTCTGTACTAGATTTGGGTAATCGTGACAAATTCAATCAGAAGCCACCTTTGAAAAAAACATTCTGGATTTGAATTAATCGAGTTTGGCGGGGAAGGTGGAGCTGATGAAATCAGGATTATAGGTGCTATCCGCGAGCCAAGGCCGAGCCTTGAGTGACAGGCTGTTCGATAACTTTTGGAGAGCTCTGCGGCGAGTTCGTGAAGCCAGCAGATCCGAGCTATAATCGTAAGCCCTCGCTTTTATAAGGGAAATCTGTCGTTTTTCGACCCGCCAGGTGCCCGCAATACACTCGCCATTTGGTGGGCTGAGGAGATGGGTAAACGTGAAAAGGACGCTTACGCTCCTTAAATCAAGCTAAACCAATGCTGACAATAATCCCCGTCTGCTAAGGGCTTAGAGTCTGGCGAGCTTTGTTTGGTATCGCATAAGCGGAATGCTTCTCGTGAACTTCCTTCCTGGATCGAGCATTTCAGCCTTCGGCGATTCCGTTATAGACTGTCTCCAAGGCTTTAGGACTGATCTCGTCTTTTAGATCAGCAACCGTGATCACTGACGCCGAAACCTGTACGGGAGGCGCTTCGAGGGTGCCTACACGTTCGACTCGTTCCACGTACCCACGTGAGCGCCCCTTGGTTTTCAGGTAGAAGATTATAGAGGCCACATTACCTGCCTGGATGCTTTTGAAGAGATGAGTTTCAACGAAATCGATTGCATGCTCTTGGATTTCGAGAACTGCCGCAGCGAATTCCGCGTCAGCGTGAATCCAGTTATTCACCGTGCGCCTATCAATTCCCAGCGCTCGCGCCGCCGAGCTTTTCACACCGAGGGCTTTCTCAAGAATCTTGAGATATGCAGCTTTCTTTGCCTCTATTCCTTTGGGCGTAGTATCGAAAACGTTAACTTTGGCCGAGGCAGGACCAGGCGTGATAGGGAGCAGCGGAATGGGGCGACGTCTTGAGCGTTCAGCAGACATGTTGTTTGATCATTATGGATTGATACTACAGTCTTGAAATTGGGTGCCAATTTTATCGATTAAAACGAACTCGTTTTACATCATATTTCATAAGAAAAGGCTAAGTTAATCACATATAAACAACAAGCGCTGAATGGCCTATACTCCCATGCAAGGCAACTAACCAACGACCTGCGTATTTAGAAGTAGAGGATTGATTAGTTAACGGTTTTCTTTCCTAGGCCGCGTTCATGAGGTTCAGTCATCTCAGGTCGCTTCGACGCGGGGACAAAGACATTTACGACAATTGGCCAGTGAAACCAGTTTCATTCTTATCTGATAATAGGAGCATTCCGATGGCAGTTAAGGCTATGGCAGCAGTAAGTTTGAATTAGGCTGCGATGCCCTTTAGCATCTAGACCACGCAATGATATTGAGAAATGCCCTCACGAAGCCTTCCTTCCAAACCTGGACATAATTGAGAGGAAATAAGACTATAGCAACAAATCATATAAGGCGTTTAACGGGCTGGAAATGCCCCTAGGAGGCCCTTTCGAGGCCTCGAAGGGGTTGGAATAAGGGCGCACATATTTAAGGCTTTATAGAGGGTCGAATATGCAAAATCCGGTCCATTATTGATTGTAAAAAACGGGGGAAGCCTTCGACCTAAAACAGAATGGAGCAGCCACAATTTGCGTACGGTGCTCTAAAATATTCTCTAATTTCGGCACCGTACAAACTCCCTATTTCGAAGGTTTTGACGACTTGATACCGATAGCAAGCTCAGTGAGAAAAAGTTCGTTCCGGTGCAAGGCTCCCGGAGCCGGTATCACTTCTCCTGACGCTCCGCCGAGTTGGAAGAGGAAGTGAGCTGGGGATCCAGGCCAAAGGCTTCCTGCGTAGCGGGGGGAAGATCTTGAGTGCGCACTTTCCCATTGCCGTAGTCGTGAGTAATGTTGATACCATCCTCATCGATACTCAGGATTTTCACACCTGTGAAGACCAGCCCCCTCACCGTGCGGATCTGCTTTGGCGGATTTTTAAGTGTATAAGCTCGCTGCTCGGCCCGTTTCTTTGCGGGAGTATTTTCTTCTGGCGCTTTTTGTACGGGCTTGTTGGAGCTGTCCAATACAGGAGACGGAGAAGTAGGAGCGGAAGATGGCGTACGGGAATGAATATCAGACGCACCGCTTGAAGCTGTGGGAGCGGGCGCGGAAGGCGAAGGAATTACGCTTCCCTGCTTTTGGCCGTATTTACTTTCCAGTTCTTCTAGGCGCTTCTGGTCATATTCGGAAAATTCAGCATCCCCAAACAGCTCTTTGTCGTCTGGACCGTCAAGACGATAAACTGTGACGGTGAACAGGGCGTCTGCCGGAGCATCGTCACGACCCCATTCCATGTACTTGTTTTGAGCAAGCTTCCAGTTAGCTTTCTCTCCTGGCTCGATTCCGCCGGAGATCGTGTGTATGAAGGTGCCGTTAATCCAAGGGACTGAGCGACCAGGTGAAGAAACCACTCCGCGAAAATAGGCGCATTTCACAGAATACTGCGTATCGTTCTGAACGGTAAGCTCAATGACAGGATATTTTCCAGCGATGCTATCTTCCTTGTAATACTTTGCATCGAGCACCCTAAATACTCTAAGCGCGGCAAGCTTTTTCTCGAATTCAATTTTACGGTTGCGAAGCTCAGTGAGTGTCTTTAGATCAGATTCGCGACGCGAATCCCCCCAAGCCTTTTTCATTAAATCAGTGGCGCTTGGGTTTCGAACCTCAGCCTGAGCCTTGGATTCATCCGTATTCGCTGATCCTGTCCCCGTGCCAGGCGTCAGCTGCGTAGTTACGGTCTTCGTGGGAATTGCTCCAAGAATAGAGAGTCCTATGGTGGGTGCGAACAAGAGAACTATAGCGCTCCATGTCCACCACTTTGACGCCATGAGCTGAATGTATTTTGATTCAGTCGAAAGAAATGCCCCAGCAAATATTGATACTGCTCCCAGAGCTAGAACAAAGCATCCCCACTGGAGTTGAATGGCTTGCATCATTATTGCAACGCCGAGAGGATTGTTAGCATTTTCACTGGCGACTCGGTACATCGTGTAGAGAAAATAATCGAGACATCCCAATAGCAAAAGTAATATGCCGCCTCCAGTTATCCAAAGGAATTTAGGCGAGGCAGCAAACACTATGTAAATTGTGACGGCTGCGAAGCAAAGTGTAACGTAAGCGGGCCAACCGATTTTGAGAAAATTGATGCCGCCTATTACCGGAAAACTTACAACCGGAGTAAATGCGGCGAAACACAAAAGAACGGCGCCGACTATGGCCAAAAGTTTAGGCGTATCGAGCCGTGCAATGTCCAATCCCATTTTGGGCGACTGAATCGCATCTGGCGGCGGAGAGACAGCCAGTGTGCTGTATGGTTTCCATTCTTCACCTCGCGATTCTTCCGATGTGATGAGGGTATCCAGAGTGATTTTTCGTTCATTGCAAAGACTGCGCAGTTCGGTCTCACTCACCGGTCCGACAGGCTGTTTGTCAGAATCGGCATAGTAGTAGTTCATAAGGCTTTCGTGGGAAGGTTCAATTTTTCCGACAGGTAAAAGTAAATCAGCGGCTCTTATCCACGGTATCGAATCATTTTCTCGAGGGAAAAACAACGCTTTCCATACAGTTTTTGTATATCGTAATTGTCGCCGTATATACGACTTCAAGCAGGCTGGCTTGAAGAAAACCATTTACAGTGACGAATATGCCGCGTTCCGGGAAATGCTCCGCACGACCAGGGAGCGCCTTGGCCTGTCCCAAGAAGAACTCGGAGAAAAGCTTGGCAAACATCAGCCGTTTATCGCCCGGATTGAAGCCGGTCAGCGGCGGCTTGATGTTGTGGAGTTCATCCACCTGATGCGAGCAATGGGAGTCAGCCCCATTGAGTTCCTCAAAAAATTCGAGAAGACTGTTTCCAAGGAATAGCGTATGTGTCTCGCTTGGAAGGAAGTGGCCCAAGTGTAATGTTGCAGAGAGTCATCATAGAGATCGCACGAGAGGAAAGACATAGACATCTGCTTTCTCTTCACAACAATTTTGCTCGCCCCGCATCTTCGAACCTTGTCGGTCTCCGAAACAGGTGGTCGAACATTCCGCATCGCAATGTTGGAATTTGTCTGGGTGTGCCATCGCGAGTTCCGCAGCGTTGCAGGTAAAGTCATTATTTGCGCCGCTGATTGTAACTGATATACTGCCGGCACTCATGAGTGCCTATGAAATTACCCCGCAAGTTGACGCTGCTCAGGAATTCATCGAAATTGCCAACGATTTTGCGAATCCGCTTGATGTCGTTAGGGAAGCGATCAGCAACGCATTTGACGCAGGAGCGACTTGCATTCATGTTACGTTCAAGGCAGTGACGGAATATGGGAATAGAATCCTCGTCATATCGATTAAGGACGATGGAAAAGGGATGAATAAGGAGACCCTTCAATGCTTCTTCGATCTAGGTAACTCATCAAAGCGTGGGGATTCTCTAAGTATAGGCGAAAAGGGACATGGCACAAAAGTTTATCTTAATTGTTCCGAGATTACTGTAATCACCACACAGAATGAAGCGACATTGACGGCGCTTCTTCAGAATCCGTTTCAACGCCTCTCTGATCGACAAATACCCACGGTAGCAGTGCAGGAGAACAAAGCTGTTCCAGGTACCGTCGCAGGAACAGAGATTATAATTAAGGGATACAATGGCAATCAGAGACAGAAATTTAGGCAAGCAATCCTGAAAGATCACATCCAGTGGTTTACCAAAATGGCATCGTTTGAAGGAGAGCTTCTGGGTAGGGATGTACCGGAAGTTACTGTCTATCTACAAGGTCTTGACGCCTCTAAACCAGAGGCTATCAAAATCGGACATCCATTTCCACCGGTAAGTAAGTCAGTCAATGATCTATTTGATCAATATAAAGTCAACGCCCCCGACTGGTATTGCAATAAAGTGGTTAAGAGCGGAAACCTAAAGAAAGCTCCTGAAATTAGCTTTGATGCTGTTTTTTATATCGAAGGCAATCGCGTCAAGCTGAGCCACAATTCAATGTTGCGGCGTCCTGGCAGGGCACGGTTTGAAGGAGACTACACTGTTCAGGAGCGTTACGGTCTCTGGCTCTGTAAAGATTTTATTCCTATCCAAAGAAAAAATGAATGGATAACGTTCAAAGGCTCAGAATATACAAAATTTCATGCCTTTGTAAATTGCCAGGCACTCAAGTTAACGGCAAATCGCGGTTCAATAGACAATACGCCCTCTGATATTATTGATGATTTGCGGGAGTCAATAATGCAAATCTACGACGATATTGTCAGCGGTGAGGACTGGATAAATATTAGCTATTTGGAGAACGAGGCGGAAGCATATCGCAGTACAGAACTCGAAACAAAAAGTTTTTGTCTTCGCATCAAGAGAGCCAAACGTGCAAATATCGCAGCGTATAAGGATGTAATATTGATCCAGCCCGAAAGAGAAAGCGGAGTCTTCAGTCTAGTGGTACAGCTAATGACGTTAAATAAAGAAATTTTTCCATTCGAGATTGTTGATTACGACACTCATCAGGGAATTGATGTTATTGTCAAAAGTGTTGGAGGACCTGCTTTGGATTCTTCAAAGCTATTTTACGTGGAATTTAAACACACTTTAAGCGCCGGTAAATTTAACCATTCGTTCAACAACACTCATAGTACTGTCTGTTGGGATACCGACATTAAAAATGACGATACGATTGAAGATTTTGGAGGCAATAAGCGCATTATGAAGATTGCACCACCCACAGAGGCTGATAGGCAGACTAAATATTTCTTAGACGAAGCTCGTGGAGACAGGAAGATTGAGGTGTTTGTACTAAAGGATTTTTTGAAAGAAAAACTTGGCTTGGAGTTTAGACCAAGGGCTTAGAGTCGCATCTTCATGCTCGCGGCCTGTCTGAACCTTGCACGATCAGTATTAAGCCGCTCATGGGCAATATTGAAACCAGTTTCGATTTCTGACCAAGCTTCCCACTCCAATTCAGGGTTCAGTGGCCACCTATAGGCAATTTGAGTCCTGAAAAATGCACCTTCGCAATCTCCACTGCGTGCTCGGCAAGGAACCTATCCCTTGCGTAATCCCGTTGTTGGCGATGACCACTTGACCAACCGCAAATGCGATCGATCCTTTCCATACTCACTCCCGCTTTCTGCGCGGCAGCGGTGAAGTTCTTTCGAAATGAATGGAATGTCGCCTGAATTGGAGGGCCAGGAAGCTTGCTGAGGAACTCGGCGAACCAGCGGGACATCTTCGTTCCATAAGTGCCTTTGGGGCTGCTTGGAACGAGTTCTGGAAAAAAGTCTATGTTCTTGGTGTCGGCTTTACGCGCCTCGACATAGGAGGCAAATCCCAACTCAAGAAGCTTTGGATGAAGAGGGACTGATCGCCGACTTGCCTTGTTCTTTAGCCGTCTCCCTTCTGACGAACGGATATCAAAGAACAGGCCACCTTCCCAGCTTCTAACGTCTTCTGTACGCAGCTGGCAAATTTCGTTTTGGCGGCATCCGTGAAAAAGACATATCAAAGGAACCCAAAAACGCGCTGGCTGATCCTTCGGAGAAAGATTCGACCGGAATAAGGACGTGGAGAATATGCGATTGAGTTCTTCAATTGTAAACGCCGGGCGGTCGTCTTTTGCCTGCTCCTCATGCTCAGGGGAGGGTGTGCATCGGCGCTTCAAAAGCTCATCGTCAAAAGGATTTTCCTGAAGCACGCGTAATGTCGTAACTCCGTAGTCAAATATTTGCAGCACCGAGAAAAATCTATTCCGTTTCGTGGTAGCGCCCAAACCTAGGAGCCTGTCGGGTTTAGTTTGAGGGAGGAGGGAAAAGGGGGTAGAGAGGGAAGAGATGACACGGTATAAAGTAGTGGATCGGGAGACAGCGTTGCTGTTGCCGGTGGATATGCGGGACTGGGTGGAGGAGAGCGATCCTGTGCATTTCATCATTGAGGCGGCGGGGATGATGGACGTGCGGGCGTTTGCGATGGGGCATCCGCGAGGGGCGGGTAAGGAGCAGTATCCGCCGCATATGATGCTGGCGTTGCTGATCTATTGTTATACGCGTGGGATATTCGGGTCTCGGCGCATTGAGCAGGCGACGTATCGGGATATCGGGGTGCGGTATTTGTGCGCCAATCTGCATCCGGATCATGCGACGATCTGCGAGTTTCGGCGACGCAACCTGGGAGCGATAGCGGAGTGTTTTGTGCGTGTGCTGGAGCTGGCGCGGGAGATGAAGCTGCTGTCGGTAGGCAACGTGAGCATCGACGGCACGCACCTGCGGGCCAATGCCAGCAAAGACAACAACCTCACCCTGGCGCGGGCGCAGGAGCTGGAGGCGAAGCTGCGCGCGGATGTGGGCGACCTGCTGGCGCAGGCCGAGGCGGCGGACAGCGACAACCGCCCTCGCGACCCGGCGCTGCCGCAGGAGATAGCCCGTCGCGAGGCCCTCATCGAGTCCATGCAACAGGCCCAGCAGCGGCTCAAAGCCCGGGCGCAGGAGCGCCTGGCGGCCGCCCAGGTGCAGCACGAGATCAAAGCCGCCGCCCATCGCCAACACCGCGAGCGCGGTGGTCGGGGAGGTCGCCCACCCGGACCGCCCCCAAGTCTGTCCGGCCAGCTGGAGACCGATGCCGGAGCCCAAAGCAACCTGACCGATCCCGACAGCCGCGTGATGCGCAAAGGCACCAGCCACAGTGTCACCCAAAGCTACAACGCCCAGGCCGCCGTGGACGCCGACGGCAGCCAGCTCATCCTCGCCGCCCGCATCAGCCCGTGCAGCGCCGATACCGCAGAGTTGCTCGACACCGTGCGCGCCATCCCCGCTACCCTCGGTCGCCCCCGCGCCGTTCTCGCCGACAGCGGCTACTGCAGCATCGCCAACATCAACGCCCTCAAAGACATGGGCGTAACGCCCTACATCGCCGTAGCGCGTGAGGATCAAACCGTCTCCCAGCGCCCCTACGACTACCGCCCTCGTCCCGGCACCACAGATGCCCACAACAACGATAAGGATAAAGATAAGCCACCTCGCCGCCCGCGCACGCTCAAAGCCTCCGAACTTCTCGCCATGCGCAACGCCATGGCCACCCCCGAAGGCAAAACCCTTTACGGCAAACGACAGACCTCCGTCGAGCCCACCTTCGGCATTATCAAAGCCGTCCTCGGCTTCCGCCAGTTCCACCTGCGAGGCCTCTCCAACGTCCAGGGCGAATGGACCCTCGTCGCACTCGCCTACAACTGCAAACGTATCGCCACTCTCCTCAGGACCACAAGCAACATCCCCTCTTCTGCCAATCTTCTCTTCTCCCTCTTCCTGATGGCATGCTTCCAAGCCCCTTCTTTACAACGGCGCCACTCTTAAACCCGACAGGCTCCTAG
>QAZA01000023.1 GCA_003054695.1 Verrucomicrobia bacterium LW23 | reverse complement strand
CAGCTTAAATGCATCGCCCAGGAAAAAGCAGGCAAGACAAAAGGATAAGCGTCGTGACGATGCCGCAGCTCATCCCCCCGATGAAGCACCAGAAGGCGACAGTGATGTTATTCGAAAGAATAATAGTGGAGCTGACGGTGCTGGGCACCGCGCTAAAAATGCTGCGCGTCCACATGCGCCCCGCGTACACATCCTCGATAACTGACGTCGGCAGAACAAGATGCGCCACCCGTTCGTCCGCCTGTACGGCCGCCAGCCCCAGCGCAAATGCGGCCAGAAACAGGATGGCCGCCAGCGTCACAAAGTCAAAATTCTTGCGCGTAATGCGCGGAATATCGTGGCGGAAAAACTCCCCAATGCCTTTGGCCGTAATGCCTTCCGTCCGGTAAATCTGATGGTGCGCGCGGCCGACCAGCTGGTGCAGAAAAAGAAGCAGCGTGGTGCCGGGATAGTAGGTTTGCGCAAAGGCCAGATCGCTGGTGCTGGCGCGATATAAGTGGCTGAGCTCGTGCAACGTGGGGCGGTCGAGCTGCGTGGCCTGGCGCCTTTCCAGAAAGGTGAGCAATTTCTCCAGCCGCTCCCAACGCGCGCGGTTCTTCCTGACAAAGGTCGCCATGTTCATTCAGCCCCCACTTTAGCCGCCCCGTGCGGCAACGGAAGCCGAAAAATGCAGCTTTCGTTGCCGGGAGGGCAAGGGGGAGCAGGGCGCGGGCGCTAGCTCACGGCTAGCTCGTAGCGCTTGTCCACCGCGTCCCAGTCGATGACGTTGGCGAAGGCGTCCACGTAATCCTTGCGCTTGTTCTGGTGCTTCAGGTAATACGCATGTTCCCACACGTCCAGCCCCAGCAAAGGCTTGTGGCCGTTCATGATAGGGTTATCCTGGTTGGGTGTGGAGACGATGGCCAGAGCCTTGTCCGCTTTCACCACCAGCCAGGCCCAGCCGCTGCCAAACACGCCGGTGGCGGCCTTGTCAAAAGCCTCGTAAAACTTCGCGTGATCGCCAAACGTATCCGCAATCGCCTTGGCAAGGGCACTGCCCGCCGCCGGTGCGGCCGCGCTGCCGGAGTCGTTCTTCTTCAACGACTTCCAGAAGAAGGAGTGATTGACGTGCCCGCCCGCGTTGTTGCGCACGGTGGTGCGAATCTCTTCCGGGACCTGATCCAGCCCCACCAGCAGCTCCTCGGCCGACTTGCCCTTCAGCGCCGCCTGCCCTGCCACCGCCTTGTTCAACGCCGCCACGTAGGCCGCGTGGTGCTTGCCGTAGTGGATCTCCATGGTTGCCTTGTCGATGTAGGGTTCCAGCGCATCAAACGCATATCCCAGCGGCGGAAGGACATACGTGGCGCCCGTCGAGCTCGCCGTCGCTCCGCCAGCCTGTACGGGCGCTGCGGAAATAATCCCGCCCGGGAGGGCGGAGCCAAGCGTAACCGCTCCCGTGGCCAGTACGGCAGAGCGAAGAAGTTCACGTCGATTCATGGTGCGTTGATGATAAAGTTGTAAAAGCTGTATTGTTAATATGTTGTGCTACAGTAAGATGCATCGATGAAGCCAGGGTTTTGCCAAGCTATTCGCGCTCTATTACACAATGCGGCCCGCCATCAAGGGTGCGCGCCTCGCTGGCGGGCTCACCCAAAAACCTACACCTCAGGGGCAGGCGGTCAACTCGTCCACAGGGCAACAAGGCGAGGGCAGGGTGCCGCGGTAATAGGGTGGTTCACTTGTAAGCTATTGCCGCTCAACTACTTAAGGTGAAAAGGCGGGCGCTTCATTTACGCATTGCCGGACGCATTATCGCTTCCGTCCTTCTGGCGCCGTTCGCGCTCGATCCGGCGCTCGCGTTCCATCGCGGCCTCCACCCACGCGGCCCGGGTACCGGGGGTGGGCGGGCGTGGTCGGGCGGGCGATGCCGCCGCATCCGGAGTCGAGGGCTGGGCGCCCTTGCCCGGCTCAATCGGGGCCGAGGCAGGCCGCGTTGTGGACGTATACTGGGGCCCGGGGCGTGGCGCAGGCATCTCGGGAGGTGCTGGCGAGGAGGCCGGCGCCGACAACGCCGCAGGTGCTGCAGGCGGCGCGGATGTTGTTGCGGGCAAACGGCTTGCGCTCTCGGGGCTATCCACCGCCGCCTCGACTTGCCGGGGCGGATTGGCATGGACCTCTGGCTCCGTCGCGCGCTCGGGGGCCATCGGGGGGAGGGGCTCATGTGTGTTTGCCAGCACTGCGGGCTCGGCATCATCGTCGTCGGCTTCTCTCTCCAAATCGGCCAGCCAGGGCTCGCTCGGCTCGGCGCCGGGGCCTGGGCCGTGCTCGTGCGCATGTCCTTCGCGTTCAAGGCGTTCCTCCTCGGTCATGGGGCGCTCAAATGCGGCGAGGAGGCTGTAGGCGCATGGCACAACAAACAGCGTCAGAATGGTGGAGACCGTAACGCCACCCAAGATGGTGACAGCCAACGGGATACGACTTTCCGCACCGGGACCGATGGCGAGCGCGGGCGGCACGGCGGCGGCCAGCGTGGCAAAAGAGGTCATCAGGATGGGCCGCAACCGCACGTAACCCGCCTGCAAAATGGCCTCGCGAAGCGGCATCCCCTGCTCGTAGCGGCACTGGTTGGCGAACTCGACGAGAAGGATAGAATTCTTTTTGACAATGCCCATCAGCAGCACAAAGCCAATAAGGCTGTATAAATTAAGCGATTGCCCCGCAAGAATGAGCCCCAGGAACGCCCCGCTTACGCTAAACGGCAGTGCCAGCAGCACACTCAGCGGATGCAAATAGCTGTTAAACTGCGACGCCAGAACCATATACGCAACAAGCACGCCCAGCCACAGCGCAAAGGTGAGGCTGCTGAATGTCTCGCGAAATATGGCGGCGCCGCCGCCCAAAAAAAGGCGGTAACCGTTGGGCAGCAAGTCCTTACTCATCGTCTCCACGGCTTCCAGCGCCTCCGCCTGACTTTTGCCCGGCGCCACGTTGGCAAAGATGGAGATGGAGCGCTCGCGAAGGCGCCGCGTGAGCGTCTGGTACGTCGTAACCGTTTCCGTGCGAGCGACTTCCGTAATGGGGAGGAGCTCTCCGTAACTGGTGCGCACCTCCAGCTTGCGGATGTCCGCCTCGCCCACTCGCTCGGCGCCCTCCAGCCGCAGGCGCACGTCGTACCGGCGATCGCCGCTGGTAAACTTGCCCTGCGCGGCGCCTCCTATGGCGGTGCTTACCGTATCGGCAATAGCCTGCACGCTGATGCCGCGCTGGGCAGCCGCCTGGCGGTTGGGCCACACGCGCACCTCGGGCATGCCGGTGCGGAAGTCGGTGTCGACGTCAGTTACCAGGCCGCTTTTGTTCATGCGCTCCACCAGCTTAAGGGAGATTTTCTGCAATTCCTTATAGTCCGCGCCGCGCAAATTCACCTCGATGGGAAAGCCGCGCTGCGCCGTAAAGCCGCGCGTGCTCAGGTCCTGCGGAACGGCGCGGAAGTCGGGTATCGCGTTCAGTTCCGCGCGCAGTTCCTCCATTATCCGCGCCTGCGATTTCTGCCGTAACACTTTGGCGTTCCAATTGATATGCACGAAGGGGAAGTGCGTATCCATGGCAAAGGAGTGCTCGCGACGCGGCGTTAGCGTGACGTAGAGGGTCGCGGCGTTCACGGCGTCGTCCGTCACCGCGCCGGCCGGGGTGCCGCCGGTTTGCGTAAAGCCGCCAATGGCGGAGAAATAGCGCGAGATTTCCGGCTTGCTTTTGAGGATCCGATCGGCCTGCAAAAGCTTTTGCGCGGTAAACGCAAGTGACGAGCCCACAGGGGTTTGCACCCGCACAATAAACACGCCCTGGTCCTGCGAAGGAACAAACTCGCGGGGCAAATCGTTACTGAGATTGAGCGAATAGACAAAGAGCCCCGTCGCGGCCATCAGCACCACCGCGCGCAAGTGCAGGGAGACGCCCAGCGACCAGCGGTAGGCCACGCTCAGCCACTCGAAGAACGGCCCGCTGACGCGCATGATGAGGGGGACGCGGTGGCTGCGGCTCATCATTTGCGAGCACCGCATGGGGGTGATTGTGATGGCCTCCAGCAACGAAAGGGCGACGGCGGTCGAAATGGTTATCCCAAACTGGAAAAAGAACTTACCAATAATGCCGTGCATAAATGCGACAGGCAAAAAGATGGCCATGACCGCCACCGTCGCCGCCATCGCCGCAAAGGTGATTTCCCGCGCGCCGTCCAGCGCGGCCCGCACGCGGTTCTTGCCCATCTCGAAGTGGCGCACAATGTTCTCCAGCACCATAATGGCGTCGTCCACCACAATGCCGATGGCCAGCGATAAACCCAACAGCGTGAAGAAGTTGAGCGTAAAGCCCATGTAATACATCACGATAAAAGTGCCCATCACCGAGGTGGGGATGGAGAGCAGCACGTTAAACGTGGAGCTGATGGAGCCGAGGAACAGGTAGCACGCCACACCGGTGACGAGGGCGCTCAGCACCAGCGTAAACATCGTCTCATCAATGGCTTCGCGAATAAACTCGGTGCTGTCAAAGTTCACTTCCACCTTCACGTCGGCCGGCATGATGCCCGTGGCGCGCATCCGCTCCAGGCGCTCGCGCACGGCGGCGCTGACGGCCACGGCGTTGGCGCCGCGCTGTTTTTTGATGCCGACGCCCAGCCCCTGGCTCTCCGCCACCACGGCCACGCGGCGGATGTCGTCCAGGCCGTCCTCCACCCGCGCCACATCGCGTATCCGTATGGTGCTGTTGTAGATAGGCTGGCCGCCGCGGCTTTTGATCTGGATGTTGCCGATCGCCTCAGCCGTCAGCCCCTCGCCCATCGTGCGCACATTCATCTCCGTGCGCGCGTTTTCCAGATAGCCGGCGGCCACCTCAATGTGCTCCTGCTCAATGGCGGATTTCACGTCCAACACGCTTAGCTGCAAAGGCTTAAGCTTGTTGTTGTTGATCCACACGCGCAGATTGCGCTGGCTGTACCCCGCCAGCACCACCTCGCCCACGCCTGGAATCGTCTTAAACTGATCGGCCAGAGTGACTTCCACAAACTGCGTGAGCGATTGCAGCGACCGCTTGCCGCTGACCGCCAGCAGCAAAATCGGCTGGTCCTCCGGATTGCTCTTGGTAATCGTGGGCCGCTCCACGCCCAGGGGCAGGGCCACGTAGCTGATTTTGGACTGCACCTCCGTCAGCGCCGAGTCGATGTTGCGCTCCAGATCAAACTCCAGCGTAATGGCGGCCTGTCCCTGCTGGATGTTGCTGATGATATCGCGGACGCCCTGCGTGGAGACGAGCGTCTCCTCCAGGCGATCGACAATTTCCGCCTCCATCACCTCCGGCGCCGCGCCGGGCCACCGCACGTTGACGGTGAGCACGGGGAAATCGACGTCCGGCTGCTCGGAGACGCCCAGGCGCGAGAGGGCAATCGCGCCAAAGACGATGAGCGCGAACATCAGCATCCACGCAAAAACGGGGCGGCGTATGGAGAGATCGGAGAGGATCATGCGCCGCAACCTCCACAGCCAGAGCGACATGCGCCGCAATGCGCCGCGACGCCTCGCCCGAAAGGTAACCGCAAAGCAACATTATACGCACGGGCAGGCATGAATGCTCCACACTGCGACGTAAGTGCCTCCGCGTCAATCGCAGGAAGTGCGCAAACCCAGCATTTCTTGCCTGAGGGGATCGCGACCGCGCGCCTGCCCGTCAGGAGGTCAGGAGGAACCTCCCCGCTTCTTCCGCTTCCGGGTGGGACCTCCCTTATCGCGGCGAAAGCTGGATTGATCATAGCCGTGGCCGAGGATCTTGTATTTGTCCGCTACTTCTACAACATCAGGGTCCTTATATTGCAGAATATTATGGATCTCCATCGTCGTTTCATGAACGGATAGCGGAAACTGAAGATCTGCAAGTCGAGGTGCATTTTGATATGAAAGGGTATAGTTACTCGAGAGGTTAACGAGAAGAATCGGATCGTACTTTTTGTTCAAGTGATACGCAAAGCTCGATTCTTGTCCAAAGGCAAGCGGCTTTGTCTGAGTGACTCTTCGATAGCGTCTATACTTTGGCCAGTATTTATAAGGATCCTTGTAATTAAAGTAGGGCCGGTAGTGGCCTTCTGATTCGACCTTGCCGTTCTCACATGCTGTTGTAACAATCACATGGGCAACGGGATAAAACTTGCCACCCAAAAGGAGAAGGTGAAAGTATACGCAGCGCACGGCATCCAGGTTAAACAAGCCGGTATACTCCGGATCCCACTTAAAAGTTTCGTCTTCGTCAGGCCTTTCCACCCAATCCCATGGATCCCAGGGGAAGAGGGGCGGTTTGAGCGAATCTATAAACTCGTGGCTGAATCTGTCGTGGTCGTCATAGTCCAGTTTGAAATGTGGCCTGGCACTACGATGATAAATAAGGGACGAATCGTCTTTAAATACTTGGTTACTATAGCTGTCATAGTAATCCCGAAACGGAGAAATAATTCGCACAACAAACCTCCTGACCAGGCCGGTTATCGTTCTACAATAATCGTTACCTGGCTACACGACTGCATTTCTGTACGGCGTGCCAGCTAGTCCACATCTGGTATGCCGTAAGCTCTGCAACTAACGATACTGCAAGGGCTTCTGTCTCTGCCTCAGCTCTGATTCACAATCCGCATCATCTCATTCAGTGCCTGCTGCGTGCCGCCGTGGCCGTTAATGAGGACTTCGCCGTCAGGGCCGAGCAGCACCAGGAAGGGGATGCCGCGGCCGCTGAGGCGCAGGAGGGGATTGCCGGCGGAGCGGGCGGCGCCGTAGCGTACGGCCAGCCAGCTCATGTTGGTCTCCATGGCGTATTGCTCCATCTCATTCTCGCTGTTATCAAAGGAGACGAAAATGACTTCGAAGGGGACGCCCTTGTTTTTGGCGACGTTCTTGTAGCTCTCGTAAAAGTTGACGAGCTTGGGCGTGAACATGCGGCACGGCGGGCACCAGTGGGCGGAGTAGTACACCAGCACGTATTTCACCTGCGTATCCACCTGCTTCGCCTTAATAAACTGCCCGGCGTTGGCGCGCACCAGCTTACCCTCCAGGCCTTTGAAGGCAGGGTTGGTGGGGAGGCTGTTGCCGCTGCGGGCCGGGGT
This sequence comes from Verrucomicrobia bacterium LW23, assembly GCA_003054695.1. Taxonomy (GTDB): domain Bacteria; phylum Verrucomicrobiota; class Verrucomicrobiia; order Methylacidiphilales; family UBA1321; genus LW23. The sequence continues at coordinate 137,427 of QAZA01000023.1, read as the reverse complement.
TTCGGCGGGCTTGGAGGCGGTGGCGGCTTTTCCGTCGCCAGGGGAGGTTTCGGCCGCCGGCGTGTCCTTTTCTTTGCCGCTAAAGGCGTTGGTCGTCACCTTCGCCTTGGGCATCATGTAAACGGCGATGCAGCCGCCGCCTACAACGAGGCAGAGGAAAAAGCCGAGGAGCGCGAGGGAACGCATGGTAAGGAGGGAAGGTTAAGGGCCGGGGTCGGTGCCCGCACGGGTGTGCCGATGGTCACCATACTACGGCGGGTTGTGAAATTGTGCAAGCTGCAAGGGCAGGCGGGGTCCAGATTTTACGGGGTGTCAGCTGCGATTCACAATCCGAATCATCTCGCTCATGGCTGCACGCGCTTTCTCCTGGCCATCGCCACCGGCAATAACCTGGCCGTCGGGGCCCAGCAGCACCAGGCAGGGTATGTAGCGGCCGGACAGGCGGTGCAGTGGGTTGGCGGTGGTGCGGCCTACATTGTGGCGCATCACCAGCCAGTTCATCTTCGCGCCCTGGGCGTACTCACGCATGGCTTTGGAGGAGTTGTCGGACGAAATGAAGATGATCTCGAAGGGAACTCCCCTGGCTTTCGCCTGGCTTCTGTACTTGTCGTAAAAGCTGACGAGGCTGGGCGTCACCTCCTTGCAGGCCCAGCACCACTCTGCGGAGAAGTAGACGAAGACGTATTTGACCTGCGTATCCCCCACTTTGGCCGGGTAAAACTGATCCGGCCCCTGAGTCAGTCGCAACAGCTTGCCTTCCAACCCGTTAAAGGTGGGGTGAATGGGCAGGCCGGATGGCGCGGCCGCATCATCGGGCTTGGTTTTGTCCCCGGCGCTGGAGTCCCTGGCCAACGCCTTGAGCGTCGGCCTGATGTGCGGACTCAGCACAACGGCGAGGCAGGCGCCGCCGGCGACCATGCAGAGGAAGATGCCGAGAAGGACCAGGGAGCGCATGGGGAGCGGAAGAGTAAAGGCTTGGATGCCAAAGCTTTACGTACGGACCTATGTCCGTCCCGATACCCGCAAGAGTATCGGAAATTCTCCCTGTGTGCAAGGCGTAACACCACACTGTAGCGGAGATTTCGCAGTCCCTCTACATTGTAGCGCAGGCAGTCGCCCTGTGTGAGCAATGCCCCGGCGGCGGGCTGCACGTTGCCTGAGCGAGAAGTCTCGGTCGCCCTTACGCCACCACGCTCTTCAGCGCGGGGGAGGGGAGCTTCACCTGTACGGTGGATCCGCTACCGCTGCCACCAGTGGCCGCGCCGCTGCGCTCCAGGATCGGCAATGCGCGCTCGACGGTGTCCCTCGTGGTGAGGCCGTACTTGGCGCGAAGCAGCGGCTCCTTGCCGTGCTCGATAAAAGCGTCGGGCCAGCCGATGCGGACGACGGGGACCTGGATGTCCAGGCCGGTCAGCTCCTCCAGCACAGCGCTGCCAAAGCCGCCCATCAGGACGTGGTCCTCCATGGTGATGACCAGCTCGGCGCTGCGCGAGAAGAACTCGATGGTGCCGACGTCGAGCGGCTTGACGGTGCGGGGGTTGATGACGGCGGCGGAGTAACCGCGCGCTTCCAGCTCTTTGGCGACCTCAAACGCCATGGGGATCATGTTGCCGATGGCGAAGATGGCCACCTGGCTGCCGTGCTTCAGCACCTCGGCTTTGCCGATGGGGACGAGCTGCGGGTGCTCCTTAACTTTGGCGCCCGGGCCAGCGCCGCGCGGGTAGCGGATGGCGATGGGGCCGGTGTGGTGCATGGCGGTGTAGAGCATGTCGGCCAGCTCGTCTTCGTCCTTGGGGGTCATGTGGACGAGGTTGGGGACGCCGCGCAGGTAGCTGATGTCGAAGAGGCCGTGGTGCGTCGGGCCGTCGTCGCCGGATAGGCCGCCGCGGTCCATACAGAAGACGACGTTGAGGTTCTGCAGGCAGACGTCGTGCACAATCTGGTCAAACGCGCGTTGCAGGAAGGTGGAGTAGATGGCGCAGAACGGCTTGAAGCCCTTGGTGGCCAGGCCGGCGGCAAAGAGAACGGCGTGCTCCTCGGCAATGCCGACGTCGAAGTAGCGGTCCGGGTGTTTGGGCTGGAAGATATCCAGCGCCGTGCCGTTGGGCATGGCGCCGGTAATGGCGACGACCTTGTTGTTCTGGTCGGCCAGTTTCACCATCGTCTCGCCGAAGACCTGGCTGTACGTTTTGGCGGCGCTGGCGGAGGTTTTCTCCTGGCGCGTTTCGGGATCGTACGTGTTGGGGCCTACGCCGTGGAATTTCTTCTGCTTGGCCAGCGCCAGCTCAAAGCCTTTGCCCTTTTGCGTAAGTACGTGCAGGAGAACGGGATGATCCTGCGTCTTGAGGAACTCCAGCGTTTTGATGAGGCTGCGCGTGTCGTGGCCGTCGACGGGGCCGTAGTAGGTGAGGCCGAGCTCTTCGAAAATCAGGCTGGGCAGCATCAGGCCCTTTACAGCTTCCTCGGCGCGGCCCATCAGCTTTACGGCGGTGTCGCCGGCCAGGCGGTGCAGAAAGCCCTTGGCCTTCTCGTGCAGGAAGGAGAAACGGTCGTTGGTGGCGATGCGATTGAGGTAGCTGGCGATGGCGCCCACGTTTTTGTCGATCGACCACTCGTTGTCGTTGAGAATGATGATGAGGCGTTTGGTGCTGCTGGCCACGTTGTTCAGCGCCTCAAAGGTAACGCCGCAGGTAAAGGCGGCGTCGCCGGCCAGGCAGACGACGTGCTCGCGCGTGCCGCGCATGTCGCGGGCCACGGCCATGCCGAGGGCGGCGGAGAGGGCGGTGCCCGCGTGGCCGGCGCCGTAGCAGTCGTGCTCGCTCTCGGTGCGCAGCATAAAGCCGTTCAGGCCGTCCGGCTGGCGGATGGTGTGGAAGCGATCGCGGCGGCCGGTAAGCAGCTTGTGGACGTAGGCCTGGTGGCTGACGTCGAAGATAAAGTTGTCATTCGGCGTATCAAACACCGCGTGCAGCGCCATGCTCAACTCCACAACGCCGAGGTTGGGCCCCAGGTGACCGCCGGTTTTGGCCAGCACGGTTATGAGTTCGTCGCGGATCTCCTGGCCGAGGACGTCGAGCTCGTCGAAGCTGAGGCGTTTGACGTCGGCGGGGGAGTTGATGGAGTCGAGGATTCTGGGCATAAGCGCAACTTCCTGGGGAAAGGGAGTGGGTGCGTGGGCGTGGGCGTTGAGTGTGTCAGTTCTGTTCCTAATCAGGAAAAATTCCAACTAAAAAAGGCTGATTTCCTCTTCTTTTTCAGTGTCGTCGTCATCATTGCCATCTTGGGGGCGTGGCGAAGCAGAGGAGGCGCCGGTGCCGGTGGACGGCGACCGCGGGGTTGCGGAATCCCTTGACGCAGAAGAGGATGCGGATGTGGATTGCGGTGCGGAAGGGCCGGCCCCGCCGATAACGCGCGAGCCGCGCCCAGTGACAGGCGTGCCGGGCTGGGCGGAAGCGGCGGAAGGCTCGTCGGATCGCGAGCGGCCCAGGATCTCCACCTTTTGCTCCGCTTCGGCCAGCTTTTCGCTGCAGATTTGCACCAGGCGCATGCCGCTTTCGTATCGCTCAATCAGCTTCTCCAACGGAAGCTCGGCGTTCTCCATCTCGTGCACGGTTTTTTCCAGCTCCGCGAGGGCTTGCTCAAACTTAAGGTTGGTTTCCTGGCGGGACTGTTTCACGGCGCAACGCTAACGTATAATGCGGCGGCGTCGAGCAAAAGTTACCATCCGGCGGCGGGCGCGGGGGAGAAGGGAAGCTGGGGAGTTGGGGCGAGTTTAACCACGGAAAGGGGAGAAAGAGAGGGGGCTGCAGCCACGAAATGGGGAGGTGGGTAAAAGCAAGCTTGCGCGAATCTCCCTTCCCCCCTTAGCGGCTTTGTTCCCCTTCGCCTGAACAGAATTTTATCACGCGAAGGGGGACAAAGCCGCTAAGGAGGGAAGGGAAACAGCCGGTAAAAGCTTACACCTCCCTGTTCCTTTCCCCCATTCGTGCCGATGCTCCCCTTGCCGTGGTAAAATTCGCCCATGGTTCCCGGCCGCGCAGAGGCGGCGCGTTTTTTTGCTTCAGGTTTGGCGGGCGCTTGGGTAGCGTCCCCCTTTCCATTGGGTCCGCTTGGACTCGCCCCTTTTTCTTCTCCTTCCCTCCCGCATTCATGAAGTTAGCCGCTGTCTATCTTGTCTTTAAGGACGAGCCGTTTGTGCCCGCCAGTTTCGCGGCCATGTACCCTGTTGTGGACGCCATCTGCGCGACGACGGGGTACGATCGCAACCTGGACGGCAAGCCGCTGGAGCCCGATGCCACCGTGCAGCGCCTCCTCTCCCTGCCGGACCCCGACAACAAACTGCGCATTACCGTAACGCGCAACAACGACTGGCTGCCCGGCCAGGACGCCCCCGCCCGGCTGCGCAACGCCGCCATTGCCCTGGCGCCGGAGGCCGACTACTACCTCATTATCGACGCCGACGAGGTGTACCCCACCGACATTTTGCAGCGCGCCTGGGAGGAAGTGCAACGTACCCAGTGGGCCGGCTACCGCATCCGCTCGTGGACCTACTTTAAATCGTGGAACCTGCGGGTCGATCCGAATAACGACTACCGGCCGTTCGTTTTCCTGCGTAAAGGCTTCCTGTTCAATAACGATCGCCAGGTCAACTGGCGCTGCCTGGCGCGCTACAAGGAGTATCTCCGCACGTGGCGCAAGCCCAAGATCGTCACGTTCGATGAATCCATGTACCTGCACCACGGCAGCATGGTGGGCGACGACGCGCGCGTGCAGACGAAGATAAGGAACTGGAGCCACAACGACCTGGTGGACCCGGAGTGGTTCGATAAAGTCTGGAAAAACGCCACGCCGGAGAGCAAGAACCTGCACCCCTTTCGCGGCAGCGCGGGGCTGTATCCGGGGCTCAAATACATCCCCAATGCGGAGCTGCCCGCGGAGGTAAGCAAAGCGCCGTGGCCCGCAGGGTGGATTGAGGAGTAGCCGCCGGGAGTCTCCCTGACCACTGGTCCGATCCCAAAACACCGAATCACACACACGCATGAAAGTCGCCCTTCTCTCCCGCTGGATGTGGGAGGAAAACCGTCGCGCGGGCGGGCCGCAGAGCCAGGGCGGCACCGCCCAGCAGCTGGCAGAGGCGCTGCAGGAGCGCGGGCACGAAGTGTTGGTATTGACGCAGTGCGATCCGAAGAAGGAGTCCGGCGGCGGAGAGGGCGTTTCCGGCAAAGGCGGCGCCACGGCCATCCTGCGCCGCACCACCCTGGGCAAGCTGGAGGTTTGGGAGACGCCGCGCTGGCGCCGTTCCTGGATGGCCTCGCCGGTGGACAAGGCGCTGAAGCTGGTGTGGGGCCATCGGAAGGCCCTTACAGACGCTACGGACCTCTTCGAGTTCCTCAAAAGGCGCGGCCCTTTTGATGTGCTGTGGGCGCAGTGCGAGGAGCCCGACGGCGTGGTGGCCGGCCTGGCCGACATGATCAGCATCGTGCCGCCGATCTTTACCCACACCTACGCGCTTCGCTACACCTTCCCCGACGCCGCATCGCCGCGCCCGCGCTTTACGGATATCTGGCCGCTGCGCTTTGCCTACAGTCGCAGCCGCATCGTCGCCGCCAACTCGCCGCTGGTGGCCACGCATATTAGCAGGGATTACGGAACGCCCGCCGGCAAGGTGCGCGTGCTGCCGCACAATCTTACGCGCGCTTTTCTGGAGGCGACGGCGGGGGAGGGGACGGGAGAGCCGGCCAGGTCTCCGGATACCTCGGACTCCGCAGCGATCTCCCCCGAGCCCGGTCGCGTCCTGTTCCTCGGCGCGCTCAATCGCAAAAAGGGCGCGCTGGAGTTTGCGGAAGCGGCGCGCCTGCTGGGATACCGGACAGGCATCAGCGGTGGCAACGACACTGGCAACGACGCCGTCGCCAAACCCTCCAGCCTCTCCTACACCTTCGTCGTCATTGGCGGCGCTACGGACAGCGATGCTGCCTACGCGCGCGAGTGGCAAACCGCCGTCGACTCCTGCAAAGGCATCGCCACGCTGGAGATGCCCGGCAAGCTTCCCGCCGAGGCAGTCATCCGCGAGATCCGCCGCGCCTCGGTCGTCGTCGTCCCCTCGCTGTTCGACGAATGGAACCGCGCGCTGGTGGAGGCTCTGGCGCTCGGCCGCCCAGTCGTCACCACTACGGGTGTCGGCGCGCACTATCTCCCCCAGCGCGATGGCTCCGGCATTGCCATCAACCTCCCGGACGAGGCCGCTGAGGACGACGATTACTCCGCCCCGGCCGCCCTGGCCGAGGCCATCGCCAGGGTGGCCTCCGATCCCGCGTACCTCGCCGCCGCCAAACGCTCCGCCGCCGCCATCCGCGCAGAGTTCTCCCCGCAAACCATTGCCGCGCAACTGGAAGCATTGCTGGAGGAGACGATTCGCACCAAGACCCGGTAGCGTTACCGGCAGGGAGTTTAGGAGGGACCCCCGCTTGCAGAAGTAAGTCGACAGGTGCATTTGGCGAATGCCCCCCCATGTACCTGCTTTGCCTCGCAATAGCTCCCTATATTGGGGCAGTCGGACTACCCCTGTCAGAGAGGCGGCATTTGCGGGTGGTGGCTGGGCCAGCACAATCACCCGCTGCGCTGCGTTGCGCCCGGTGCTCAGCTGGGCCAGGGCCTGGCTCATCATCCGGTCGCGCCGCTCGCCCCCCCAGCATCCGCACGCGCGGCCAGCGGTGGCCGGAGCAGTCGAAAAACACAAAGCGCGGCTTGCGCAAAGGAGCGCTCTCCCCTGCAGCGGGGGGCGATGGAGAGGACGAAACGGGGGGAGGGGGAAGCTGAGGAGTCCGCCATAAAGGATGTCGCCGAACGGGGGAAACATCCGCTGCGGAGGAACGACGACTTCGCTGACGAAACAGTACTTTGGCACAACCGGCACCAATCCTAAAGGCGAAAGTCGGGAACGGACCGCGGCTCTCCCTCTTTAACGGCTAACGGCGCTATTTTTTAACGCTTTTGCCACCCCCGGTCAGCAGACTCGTCGCCACGCCGGCCGCCCCCTTGGCCACCGGCAGGCCGCTGGCCAGCAAAATCAGCGTGCCCACCGCTGTGCCTGCAATAGGAAACGGAAGCCCGGCCACAATTCCACCGAGAAGCGCCTTGACCAGCGCGCCGCGGAAGGAATCGTGATTGAGATTGCGCTGAATGTTAAACACCAGCGCAAACGCCAGCAGAAACGACCCGAGCATACTCACCGCCATCAGCAGCCCGCCCGTCGGCGCCTCAATCGCGCCCCACGCCGCCCAGTCCACGCCAAGGATGGCGCCGCCCGCATACGGGTGAAACGTCGACTTGGTGCCCGTAAACGCGCCCTCCTCCGCCGCACGCAACTCCGTGCTGTCCTGCGGGTTAACGGGATTGATGGTGCCCGACGACGGCAGGCCGTAACCCATCGCGTGCCCATAGGCCGGACCCGCCGGCGCGGGCGGGGGCGGCGGCGGCATCGGCGCGCTCCCACCCGGCGTGGCGCTGGCATGCCCGCGCTCGCGCGCAGGGGCGGAGGGCGGCTGCACATCAACCTCAATGGGTCGGCCGCCGGAAGTGGTTGCAGTGGTTCGTGTCATGGCAAGGATAAAGTAGCATGTCGCGCACCATATCGCATGTAACGATGCCACATTTTTTTGCGATTCCACGCAACTCTCCCCAAATCATGCCCTTGCCCTTCGCTTTTTTGTGAAAACTCCTCAAGGAAATGTTCGCACAACGCCGCCCTAGCAAGGAGAATACCGCGCCATACGCCGAACCCTGCAAGCATCGCCTTGCACCCTGCATGAAAGCCTACTTCTACACCAACGCCCGCGGCCAGTGGGTCGGCCCGCACGACGAAAAGGAGCTCGTCCTCCTCTACCAGTACGGCTCCCTCAGCCGCGATACGCCCGTGCGCATCGACACCGGCGCCTCCGGCGAGACGGATGCCGTCAGCGCCGCTCCCGAAGCCCGCTCCATCGCCTACAAGCAGCTCCCCTTCGCCAAGGACGGCCCCCGCCTTGTCGAAAGGCGCCGCCACGACCCGCCCCCCGAGCATCGCCCGAGCATCCTGTGGCGCCTGACAAAATGGTTCGTCACCCTGCTGATTGTCCTGGCCGTAGGCTGGTGCGTGCGCCTTGCCCTGCTGGGCTACATGTACCAACAATACAGCCCCGAAATGAAGAAAGCGCTCGAGCACATCACCACCTTGCAGGAGCGCCTCAAACAGCTGCAGAATCCGTGAGGCTTTTAGGAGCCGTAAATCGCGCGCATGCAACATGTTAGCTGAACGAACGTCCCCCGTTCGGCCCGTCCCTGTAGTTTTGCCATTCTCCCGCAGCGTCCCTCCGCACCTGTTATCCATCAAGGCAAAATCAGAGCTTCCCCGGCGGCAAAGGCGGTGGCACAATGCTTCCCTGATCATGTCTGCCGATTCTCCAGGCCCCGCATCTCCTTCCGCCACAATTACCTCCGCGCAGGCGCAAGCGCCGCTCCCTGGCGTCTCCGGCGCCGCCGACACCCCGCGCACCTACGACGCCATCATCGTCGGCGCCGGCCACAACGGCCTCATCTGCGCATGCTACCTGGCCAAAGCCGGCCTCAGCGTGCTGGTGCTGGAGCGCCGCGGCATCGTCGGCGGCGCCGTATGCACGGAAACCGACCTCGTCCCCGGCTACCGCATGGACGTCGGCTCCTCCGCGCACATCATGATCCACCTCACCCCCGTGCTGCGCGACCTCGAACTCGACCAATTCGGCCTCGAGTACATCGAGATGGACCCGTGGGGCTGGTACCCCATCCCCGGCACCACCCAGGGCATCGGCTTTTACCGCAGCGTGGACCGCACCTGCGACAGCATCGCCCGCATATCCCCCAGGGACGCAGAAGCTTACGCCAACTACGTGGCGCACTGGGGCGAACTCAACGAGGGCATCTTCGAGAGCTTCCTGCAACCGCCCACCCCTGGTCGCATTTTCTGGACCATGATGAAGCGCAACATGCGTAACATCAACAGCCGCAAGCTCTGGAGCAGCCTCGACACCTCGCGACAACTCATGGCCCCCTACGGCGCCGTTATCGACGAACTCTTTGAGAATGAACACCTTAAAACGGCCCTGCTGTGGCTGAGCGCCCAGTCCGGCCCCGGCCCCGGCGAAGTCGCCAGCGGCGACATGTTTGGCTGGAACGCCATGATTCATCGCAGCGGCGCCAAACGCGCCAAAGGCGGCAGCGGCGCCCTTACCCAGGCCCTGGCCAAACGCCTGCTCAGCGACGGCGGCGAGATCCAGGTAAATGCGGAAGTGCTTGCCATCCATAAGGATAGCGCAACAGGCGGAGCTTCCGCCACATCCGCCGGCCGCGGCAAAGGCCCCCTCTGGCGCGTGGAATTCGGCGGCAACAGCGGCGGCGGCACGACCACGGAGAACGGAAGCGCCACCCCCAGCCGCGGAGCCGCCCTCACGCGCCGCGTCATCGGCGCCTGCCACGTCCAGACGCTCTTCCAGAAGCTCGGCGGATCATGCCCCGCCGACCTTCGGCGCCGCGTCGATAAAGTGCGCGTAGGCAACGGCTTCGGCATGATCGTCCGCCACGCCGTCTCCGAGCTCCCCCAGTACGGCGAGCCCGCCGACCAGGCCCGCGGCGCCACCGTACAGCCCTGCCACAGCAGCCTCCAGCTTCTCTGCCGCAGCCGCGCCCACCTGGAGAGCTCCCACCGCGACTTCTCCTTCGGCCTCCCCCCCGCCGACCCGTCCGTCGTCGCCATGACCTTCTCAGCCATCGACCCCACCCTGGCCCCCGCCGGCAAACACACCCTCTTTACCTGGGGCCAGTACCACCCCTACCAGCTCAGCAACGGCGAGAACTGGGACGCGATCGCCGAGCGCGAAGCGGACAAACTCTACAACCTCGTCTGCGAGTACGCCCCCAACATGCGCGGCAAAATGCTCGGCCGCTACATCCAGACGCCCGCCGAAATCGAACGCCGCCTCGGCCTCCTGCGCGCCAACGTCATGCACGTGGAGATGAGCCTCGACCAGATGTTCTTCTTCCGCCCGCTCCCCGAGCTCGCCGCCTACACCACCCCGCTCCCCGGCATCTACCTCACCGGCGCCAGCACCCACCCCGGCGGCGGCGTCTTCGGCGCCAGCGGCTACAACACCGCCCACGTCGTCCTGGCCGACTGGAGGCGCGGGAAATAGCGGCGCCGGCGGCTGTTGCCAGGCCCCGAAGCCCGAGCCCCGCGGCCGCGCAGTAACCAACCAAAGTGCTTCAAAGAGAAAATCTTAAGCTTGTTCTTGAGCTTAAGATCTTTCCCCGCCTTTCTGCAGCTCCACCCGGTACAGCAACGCCCCGGGATTCACCGCAATATACTCAATTGCATCAATAAGATGTTCTCCAAAAACATCTTGCGCAAAAATCCCTCCGCCGCCGCACACGCCCAGAATCCGATCCCGATCCTCCGCGCTGCCCAGCGATACCGCCACATGCGGCACCCACTCCCCCGGCAGATACCGCGCATCCGCCGCTACCGGCGCCGCAAGTAGTCCGCGCGCAATAAGTTGCGTGGTCATCCCGCGATGCATCGCCAGCAGCCCCTCCGTCACCGTCGGCGCCAGATACACCACATACTCCTCCCCAGGAAAAAGCCCCACGGCGCCAAGCCTGACCGCAAACGCAAGTGTTTGCGCGGCAAGCATATCCAGGATGTCCTTAACGCCCTGCACGTGATCCGCAATCCCGTCCTGCCGCAGCGATTCGACCCCCACTGACGGCGTCGGCATCCCATACACCAGCAGCGTCAGATGCGGACGATCCCCGCGCCGAGTCACCGGCGAGTCCAGCACCTCATACGCCCGCCGCAGCCGCGACAGCGAGCCCTTCGCAAAGCAAAGCTGAATAGCGTAACGCATTGCGCCCATTGTGCTTCCCCCGCACCGCATGTCAAAACCAACCTCGCGAATCCCGCACAACGTCCGCGTCTCCGCTTCTGCCTCCACCAAATGACTTGGCGCATTCACTTTAGCGCCATTTTTCCGCATTTACACAGTTGTACAGCACGCGCCAAAAACGGTAGTCTGCAAAACGGCCCGCACCGGGCTGTTGCACCCCTTCTTCATGACGACACCTGTAGCCATCATCGGATTCGCGTGCCGCCTCGCCGGGGCGGCCACCGCCGCGGAGTTCTGGGCACGCCTCAATAACGGCTTGCCCACGGAACCCTCCGCCGCGCCAGGCACCGGCATGCCCTACACTCCGGAAGAAATGCTCGCCGGCCAGTTTCCCGGCCAAACTTTTGCCCCAACCTTCCGCTGGCCAGCGCCCCTGCTGCGCCAGGTGGAAATTGACCCCACCGACTTTGGCATGGCCCCCGAGGTGGCCCGCGAGCTCAATTCGCTCCCGCTTCTCGGTATGTCCCTGGTGCGAGAGGCTTTACAACACGCAGGGACATCGAATGTCCCCAGTGCCCTGGCCGCCTCGCCCGACGACCGCGCCGGCCTTGTCCTCGGCTTCACCCATGCCTCAGAATCCGCAACGCCGGCCACCTCCGCCTCCCCCTATGCAGCTGCGGTTGCGGAAGTTATGGAAGCGCCCCAGCAAGTCGCGCCGTCGCCCGACGAAAACGGCAACGACGCCGAGGGCGACGAATCCGACCACGCCTCCGCAACCGACCCTGACTCCGCAATCCCCTCAGGCACAGCTGTTTCCGACAACGAGTCGGCCGTCCGGTTCATCGCCCAGGCCATAGGTCTGCGCGGTCTCAACGGCGCCGTTGATTCCGGCCCTTCAGCCGGCCTTGCCGCCATCCAGCTTGCTGTCGACGAACTTGAATCGGGTCGCTGCGACATCATGGTGGCCGGCGGCGTGCAGCTCCTGCCCGACGCCGAGCGCCAGGCCATTGTGGATGCTGCTGGTGCTGTGGCACTTGCAGCCACACAAGTAGGCCCGGGCGCTCCGCCGTCCCCGGACGCCGCCTGGGCCCACACAGGTCGCCCGCCGGAGGAAGAAGGTATCGCTCTGGTTGTGCTCAAACGTTTAAGCGAGGCTGTTCGCGACGGCGACCGCATCTGGGCCGTCATCCGCGGCTCCGGCTCCGCAACCCAAACCGACGACGCACCCGGTCGCTCCCGCATCCTCGCCGCGGCCCACAAGGCCTGGCAAGGTGCCTGCCAGGGAGCCGGCATCCGGCCAGATGGCGCGGAATTCGTTGAGGTGCAAAGCCCTATGCCGGGCGCGGAGGTCGTCCCGCTTGCGTGGATGGGCTGGCACGGCCTCGCCTCCGCCGCCGAGGCCGCGCCCCGTTGCGTGGTGGCCACACCCTCGCCGCTCTACGGCAGGCTGGGCGCGGTGGCCGGCGTGTGCGGAGTGATCAGGCTGGCGCTCAGCCTTCATCATAAGTTGTTGCCAACAGGCGCCTTCGGAGAGTCTGCGCGGGCCGGAGGGACAAACCATGTCCCCGCCACTGCCGCATCGCAGCGCCCTCCCACCTCCTCGCAATCCCTCGCCGGTATGCTTACCGGCAACCCCCCGCCCATCGTTACCGATGCCGGTAACCCGCGCCCCTGGTTTACGGTGCCCGGACGCGAACGCCGCGCGGGGCTGTGGGGGCATAACCCCAACAACAGCACACACTACTGCTTTTTGCTGGAGGAAAGCCAGCCGACGCGGGTGGAACCCGTGCGCGCCGATTCGGTGGAGATTTTCGCATTCTCCGCCAAGTCCAGCCGTCCGCTGATTTCGCAGCTCAAAGATCTTGATAAAGCGTTTAACCAGGGCATTACAGCCCAGGCTCTCTCCCAACGCGCCATCGACTCCCGCTCGACGTTCTCCCGACAGCACCAGAACCGCCTCGTCATCGTAAGCCGCGACGCGCGCGAGCTGCGCCGCCAGCTGCGTATTGCCCTCGATTTCCTCCCCGCTAACCCCGCCGAGTCCTGGGCGTTGCCGGAGAACATCTTCCACGGCTACGGCCCGCCTCCGGGCCGTGTCGCCATGCTTTTTCCGGACGTCGCTGCGGCAGCGCCGGGGATGGCCGCCAATGCCGTATGCGCGTTCCCCGTCGCGTTTGACGTAATGGCGCACACGGAGCTGCAAACCGGCGTAGAATCGCCCCTGCTGGCCGATCACATCTACCCCTGGCCGGCGCCGCCCGCCATGGAGGGACATACCATGTCCCACCCCCGCAACCAGCCGGGCAAGGGCCAGCCCACCGGCCTGGCCAGCCCCGATACCGCACAGCCCGCCGTGACCGTGGCATCGCTGGCTATGCTGGGCATGCTGCAGCAGTTCGAGATCGACGCAAATGCCGTGGCGGGAGCGGGTTGCGGCGAGCTGGCGGCACTGGCCGCGGCCGGCTGTTTCGATCGCGCCACGCTCCTTTTCCTGGCCGCCATGCGCGCCCGTTGCCTCACGGAATTTCACCTGATGCACGAGCTGAACGAGCCGGTGGCGGCCCTCTCCATCCGCGCTCCGCTCGAGACGATTCGCCGCGTGCTGCGCGAGGAGCGGCTGAATCTCGGCCTGAGACAGCAGCAAACGGCGTGGATCGTGTTTGGTCCGCGCCCGGAAGTCCTTCGGGCTCAACGTATTTGCCTGCAGCGCGCCATCGTTTGCGATGAGCTGCCGCTCAGCTCTTTGCCTAGTGCATTGCAGGAGGCCCCAATGCGCTCGTTATGGAATCGCAACGTGGAGGGGCTGGATATTGCCCCGCCGCGAGTTGCTGTTTATGCTCCAAGTCGTTCCGGCTCAATGCCTTTGCCGGAGGATAGCACACTATTGCGCGAGCATTTGGTGGGGCAGGCTGTAGAGAGCAGCTCGCTGCGCGAGGCGATTCGGCAGCTGTACCAGGACGGCACGCGCATCTTTCTGGAGATCGGCCCCGGCACGACGCTGACCCGCGAAGTGCGCGAGGAACTGGGTGAACATCCCCATGCCGCGCTTTCGCTGGACGCGGAGGAAGCTGCGCCCCAGGCGTTTACGGGTTTTCCGGGGGGGATGCTTCCGCTGGCAAAGGCTCTTGCGCAGCTTGCGGCGCTGGGGAGCCATGTCCGCCTGGAGCTTTGGCCGGGAGCGGCGCATCCTTCTCTCTTTCATGATGTTACGCAAGTGCGGCCGACGATGCCCGGGCGTCTGTTAGTGCCGCTGGTTGTGCTGCCTGCGGGAGCTGTGCCGGCTCCGACGGGCCGCTCCGCCGGGCGTTCGCGACAAGAGTCGCGCAAGGCTGCCAACGGGGAGAATGGAAGCAGTGGCCGCGGGGCTGTTCCGGTGCCGGCGCAGTATCCCGGCTATTATGCGTACCCTACAGCTGGAGCTGTACAAGTGCCTGCGGGGCAGGGAGCTATGATAACACCTGGTGTGCCGGCGTCAGGGACATTTTATGTCCCTGCTGGGCGTTCCACCCCGGGGATAGGGACATCGCTTGTCCCTGGGTTGCCGGCCCTTCCTGCGTCAGAGACATTGTATGTCCCTCCGCCCTCCCTGGCCATCGCTCATCTGCCACCTCCTTTGGCCGGACCGCCTCGGGACGAGGGGGATGTGTTGCTGGAGAAAGAGTATGCGGCAGCGCATGAGACTCTGCGACAACTACATGCGCAAACGGCGGAAATGTTCCGGCAGTTTTTGGCCAACCAGGAGGCGGCGCAGCGAGCGGTGCAGGAGCTGTATCGCTCGCGCGTGCAGCAGATCGAAGCGCAGCGCACGGCCGCGGCTTTTGCGGAGGCTCGCGCCGTCGCCTCGGAGGAAGGGCTGGATGCAGACTCGGATGAAGGTGTGGAAGCTTTTGCGCTGGAGGATGTTGTGTCGACAAACGCATCTCTTAGCGCCGTTGCATCCGAGGACGAGCCTTCGCTGGGGGAGGTTGAAGAAGGCTTTGAGGGTGAAGAAGATACAGATGAGGATGACTTCAATTCTGATGGCGGTAGCGGCCCTGGGCCCTCTAGTCCCGACGATGAGCCTGAATGTGTCGCGAATGTCTCGGAAGATGCAGATAGCGAGGATGTTACGACTACTGCAGAGGACTCCGGCCATGAGGCGGAGATGGATGAGAGGGAGCGCGAAGTCGTAGCGGAATCAGTGGAAGCTCCTCTCTTCCAGGATGTTGTGGTTGAGGACTTTCTCGATCTGCTGGCAGTGGAGTGTGAGTATCCCCGCGAGTTTCTGGATGTGGAACTTACGTTGGATCAAGATCTTGGGTTGGATGCCGCGCGCCTGGAGGGCGTGTGGCAGGCCCTGCTTTTGCGGCACCCCGCCGCACAACGGCCTCCCCCTGCGGAAGATATTGCAGGAGCACAACTTGGCCAGGTTGCGGAAGTCCTTCGCGCACTGAACGCAGCGCAGGCCGGGGTGGAGCCGGGGGACGTGGAGGTGAAGGATGTAAATGCCACGGGATCAATAGCTTCTGTACAGGCTGATGGGGACGTCGATGCGCTGGATTCCAAGCTTGCCGGAGAAGCAGGGACATTGGATGTCTCTCCCGCTTGCGATGTGGCCGAGCCAGACACTGCGCCGCATGAGGTGCCTGCGTCGGAAACCGTTGTACAGCAACAGGATGAGCCATTGCCTGCCCCCATCATGCGGCGCCGGCCGACGGGCCTGGTTGGGGGGATGGTTCGGACCTCCACCTCCGGCGCCGGCGGAAGCAGTGCGGGGGGAGGAGGTACGGGGCTGCACCTCGGGCCACGGTTGCATTTGGGGGTAGCGATGGGGTTGGCGCTGGTGACGGAGCGGGAGATTTCCGTCGAGACGCATCCCTTTCTGCGGTCGCATGTTCTGAAGGAACGGCCGGTGCTGCCGCTCTCGGTGGGGCTTAACTGGATGGCCGAGGCGGCGCTGCGGCACTCGCCGGAGATGACGCTGCACGGTTGCCGCAATTTTCGCGCGCTGCGGCCTGTGGCGCTGGAGGAGTTTGGCGAGAGCGAGCGCGCGATGAGGCTGCGACTTGCGGCCGGGGCGGCGCAGCGCAAAAGCAATGGGCTCTACGAGGTGCCGGTGGAGCTTCAGAGCGAGCAGGAACAGGCGTATTACCGGGCCACGATGCTTCTGTCGCAAGCGCCTCCGCCGCAGGCACCTGTGCCGACTTTGCCGAACCTTGCGTCGCACCCTTACCCTCGCCCTGTGCGGGAGGCGATGGAGACCTTGCTTTACCACGGGCCCGATCTTTACTGCATCGAGACGATCCACGGACTTGGCACGCGAGGCATCAGCGGCACCGTGCGGGCGGCGCCGGAGCCGGCCGCGTGGATGGCGGAGCCGGCATCGCCCATGTGGCATGTTGATCCGCTGTTGCTGGAGGGGAGCGTGCAGTTGCTGATGTTGTGGAGCATTGAGCATTTGCAGGCGCCCTGCCTGCCGTCGCGGTACGGCGGCTTCCGCGTGTATCGGGCGGCCCGATTGCAAGATATTTATACCGTGGAGGTTATGATTCGCGCTCACGACCGTACGCACATTGCCTGCGACGTGTACGTGAGCGACGAGACGGGCCGGCCGATTCTGATGGTGGAGGACATGGATTGCAGTGTGGACCGTGGGTACACGGCGGCGTTTGGAAAGAGTTGACGCGTTGGAAATGCCGTTTTAAGCGAATAACTGTAATTTCGAAGGCTTTTGCTTTGTAGAGAGAAGGATATATCCTTGCATTTAGCGTTCTGCAAAGGCATAGGTGGACGGCCGCTCGAACGATGTTGCGCGGTTGTGCTTGCCTTATACACGTGCTCCGGTGATTTTAGCTGCCTGCCGGTCTGCCACGGGCGGGCCTTGTCCTTTGCTTCTCTTCCCATAGTATCTGATTGATTATGAAGACTTTGCGGGTAATTCTCTCTTTGCCGGGCGATGTCGGCCTGGAAAGCGTAGCCGTCTCGCGCATTGTGGAGCGGATGACCTCACGCGTCGCGCCGGTTGTGGAGCTGCAAAGCCTTGTGTGGGAGCATGATACGCCGGCGTTCAATGCTACGGCGCCGCAGTATGGCGCGCAGGTACAACCCTTTCTGCCCGCCCAGGCGGATATCGTCCTGTGCTTTCTGTGGAGCCGCATGGGAGAGCACCCGGGCGCGGTGACGCCCGCCGGTGTGCCGGTGCGGCCCGGTGACGGTCGCCCGTACGTGACGGGCACCGAGTATATATTTGAGGAGGCGATGAGCGCGCTGCGACCGGCCAGCCCGGACGGCACGGTTAGCGGCCCGCATCTGGCGTTGTACATCAAGGACTTAGCTCCGGTGCTACCCGTCAAGCCGCGCGCGGAGCGTGAGCGGGCGGCCTCGCAGGCGGACTATGTGGACCAGGTGCTGGAGCACTGGACGCAGTTTCCGCAGCGGGGGGAGGGCCCGTTTTTCCTCCGTTACCGCGCTCTCGACGAGCTGCTGGGTGACGTGGAGGACCGGCTGTGGGGCGCAATCATTGCGCGCGAGCCCGCGGCTGAGGCGATTCGCCAGACGCCGGCGTTGCCGTGGCGCTTTCCGCAGGAGCACGGCTCGCCGTTCCGCGGGTTGCTGCCGTTTGAGGCGGAGCACGAGGCGATCTTTTTTGGTCGCGCGCGGGCTATCGACGAAGCGGTGACGGCGCTCAAGCGCCAGGAGGCGGAGGGGAGCGCGTTTTTGATGCTCTACGGCTCGGCGGGCGCAGGCAAATCGTCGCTGCTGCGCGCGGGGCTGATGCCGTGGGTGACGAAGCCGGGCGTGGTGGAGGGCGTGGGCCTGTGGCGCAGCGCCATCGTGCAGTCTGGCGATAGCGAAGGTGATCTGTTTGAAGGACTTGCGGCGGCCTTGCTTGCGCCGGAGGCGTTGCCGGAGCTGATGCAGGACGAGAATGTGCCGCGGCGCCTGGCGGAGCTGTTGCGGAGCAAGCCGGAGGCCGTTGGCCAGGTGATTGCGCATGGCCTGGGTATGGCGGCGCGCAGTGCGGCGGCGTCCACGCCGAGGGGGCAACCGCCGGTGTCGCGGCTGTTTCTGGCGCTGGATCACCTCGAGGAGCTTTTTGGGGCGGACGCGGAGATTCGCGCGCAGCGGGCGGGGTACATTACGGCCGTGCAGGCGCTGGCGCGGTGCGGCAACGTGTGGGTGGTTGCGACGATTCGAACGGCGTATTTTGTTCAGTGCGAGGAGCTTCCGCAGCTGATGGACCTGAAGGCGGGCGGCGGGCAGTATCAGGTGCCGTCGCTGGGGGCGGATGAACTGGGCGCGATAGTGCGGCGTCCGGCGGAGGCGGCCGGGCTTACGTTCGAGACGTCGCGGCAGGGGGGCGGCGCGCTGGACGACGTGCTTATTTCGGACACGCTGGCGCTGAAGAAGCCGGCGACGCTCGCGCTTTTGCAATTTACTCTTAATGAGACATTTAAGGCGCGTACGACCGACGGGCTGATGCAGTTTGCGGCGTACGATGCGTTGCGCGGTGTGGAGAACTCGCTGGGGCGCGGTGCGGAGGGCTTGCTGGGCTCGCTTCGCGATACGGAGCAGGCCACGTTTCACGATGTCTTTCGGCAATTGTTTGTGCGCGGCGTCAAGCCTTCGGAAGATCTTCTGCCGCTGTGGGTTCCGTATGCGGAGCTTGTGGCGCACGGCAGCTCCAGGGCCCTGGTGGACGCGTTTTTGCGTGCGGGCCTGTTTGTCTCGCGCGAGGCGCGGGCGGGCGGCAGTCTGGTAACGATTGCCCACACGGCGCTGGTGTATCACTGGCCGCGGCTGGAATCTTTTCTGCAGCAACAACATACGTTTGAGAATACGCGCGCCCGGCTGGAGGGCGACACGCAGGCGTGGCTCGATAACCGTCGCAAGGCGGAGTGGCTGTGGCCTCCGGGCCGGCAACTGATGGACGCCGAGGAGTTGCTGGAGAGCGAGCGCGCGTTGCTTCCGCGCGACATGGTGCGTTTTATCGAGGCGAGCGCGCGCGCGAAGCGCTCCGAGGAGCGCGGGTGGTCGCGCCGCATGCAGCTGATGATGGTGCTGCTGGGCATGCTGATGATCGGCGTCGCTTACGGCGGCGTGCAGGCGTTTAAGGAGTACCGGCGTTTTCGCGCCGCAACGGTGGAGGCCAAGGACGCGAAGTTGCGCGAGGAGCGCAGTACGATGGCCGCCCGGCGCGAGCGCGACGAGACGAGCCGTATCCTGGCGCAGACCGATTACCTGCAGGCCGACCGCTGGGCGGAGGAGGGGCGGCAGAACTGGATGCTGGCCAGCCTGGCCCGGGCGCTGCGGGTCGATCCGCTGCACACGTTTGCCAGCACGCGCGTGTTTTACACGCTGGCGCTGCGCAAGGTGCCGCTGGTGTGGTATCGGCATCGCGGGGCGCTTACGGTCGCCACGTTCAGCCCCAACGGGTTGCGTGTGCTTACGGCGTCTATGGATCACCGCGCGCTGGTGTGCGATACGGCCAGCGGCCAGATTATTTCCGGCGCTACGGATCACCAGGATATTATCTACTCCGCGTGCTTTAGCCCGGGCGGCAGCTTTTTCCTGACGGGCAGCGCGGACGGCAAGGCGCAGATGTGGGCTGTGGATACAGGCGAGAAGAAGAACCCCAAGATGGAGCACAAGGGCGCCGTCAATGCGGTAACGTTTAGCCCGGATGGCAACCTTATTGCCACAGGCAGCGAGGACCGGATGCTGCGCCTGTTTAACGCGGCGGACGGCATGCGTGTGGACCAGCCGGTGCGTCACGAGAGCCCCGTGAAGGACGTGGTGTGGAGCCCGGACGGCACGAAGGTGGCGACGTGCACGCTTGCCGGTCTGGCTCGTATCTACAACTCCAAAACGCTGCAGCAAGTGGGCCAGACGATGCGTCACGAGCGCACCATCCGCATGCTCAGCTTCAGCCCGGACGGCACGCGCATCCTCACCGCCGGCGATGACGGCATGGCGATGTTGTGGGACGCCGCCACGGGCGAGCCGGTAAGCTTCCCCTTTACGCACACCGGGCCGGTGCTGCGCGCGGCCTTCAGCCCCAGCGGCAAGCGCGTCGCCACGGTATCCATGGATAAAACGGCGCGCGTGTGGGACGCCGCGACGGGCCGGCCGGTCATCCCGCCCATCCGCCACCCGGGCCCGGTGCGCTGGGTCTCCTTCTCCCCGGACGGCGCGCGCATTGTTACGGCGTGCGAGGACCAGACCGGTGGCGAGGGCGAAGCACGGGGCTTTGCGCGTGTGTGGGATTTACGCTCCGGCGGGCGCCCCGTCTCCGCGCCGATGCGCCATGAGCGCCCGGTCGTCAGCGCCGTGTTCAGCCCGGACGGCGAGAAGATTCTGACGGCCAGCCGCGACTTTACGGCGCGCTTGTGGGACGCCAACACCGGCGCGGTAACGCCGCCCATCATGCGCTCCGCCATGCCGGCCACCATTGGCAAATGGAGCCCCATCACCGACAGCAATCGCGAGCAGCTGATCCTGAGCGCCAGCGAGGACGGTGTGGCGCGTCTCTATCGCGCGCCGCACAATGCGCCGCACGGGCAGCCGATGGTGCATGGCTCGCAGGTGCGCTGCGCGGCGTTTAACCCGGACGGCACGCGCGTGGCTACCGGCACGGAGGACGGCGTGGGCCGCATCTGGACGACGTCGACCGGGCAGATGATTTCGCACAGCCTGCGGCACAAGGGGGCGATCACGGCCATTACCTACTCGCCGGACGGCAAGTTTGTCGCCACGGCGTCCAAGGACGGCACGGCGCAGATCTGGGACTCCTCGACGGGGCGCTCCGCGAGCGGGGCTCTGCAGCATGGCGGCGAGGTGAAGGCGGCGGCGATCAGCCCCAACGGGTCCTTCCTGGCCACGGCGGGCGAGGATAAGGTGGTGCGGCTGTGGCGCATCCCGGCGGGCACCCCGGCGGGCGAGCTGAAGCGGCACACGCGCGGCGTCAACAGTCTTTCGTGGAGCCCCGACGGCCTGCGGCTGCTCTCCGGCGGCGACGACGGCGCAACGATTATGTGGAACATTGCCAACGGCGGCGTGGCGGCGGGCCCGCTGCGCACGGTTGGGTTGCCCGCGGCGATGAAGGTGATGTTTAGCCCGGACGGCAAGCGCTTTGCGGTGGCTAACTCCGACGGCACGGCGCAGCTGTACGAGATTACCGACGCGGTGCGGCCCGTCGGCGGCAAGCTGGAGCACGCGGACCTGATCTGGGATCTGGACTGGAGCGCCGACAGCCAGCGCGTGGCCACCTGCAGCTGGGATGGCCAGGCGCGTGTGTGGGATGCGCAAACCGGTACGCCGCTGTCGGATCCCCTTCCGCACGAGGGCTTTGTGTGGAGCGTGGCGTTTAGCCCGGACGGCAGCGGGCTGCTGACCTCCAGCACCTACGGCTCTCGCGTGTGGGATTTGCCCGTGCCGGGCGACACGCCGGCGCCCGAGTGGTTCAGCGACTTTGTGGAGGCGCTGGGCGGCGCGCGCATGGCCGACACGGGCCTGCCCATCGCCTTCGACCAGCAAGGCTCCTTCCAGAAAGTGCGCCGCCAGGTGATGGAGCAACCCGCCGTCGATCCGTTCTCGCGCGTGGCCAAGCAGTTCTTTACGCGCGCCCAGCGGGCGGACAGCCTGGGCCTGCGCGGCGGCACTCCGGGCTCCACCCCAACGCTCGGCCCCATTGGCACCGGCACGGCCGCGCCCATGATGACCAGCGGCGCCGGTGCGGATGCCCCCGCCGCCGCCGAGCCGTCGCCCTCCACCGCGCCCGCCCCGGCGGTGCCGGTAACGCAGCCCGCGGCGCAGCCCTCGGTGATGCCGACCGGCTCGGGCACACCCGTAGCGCCGGCCGGCGCGGCGCCCGGGGAGATTGACGCCACCGCCACGGAGGGCCAGACCCGACGCACCGGCGGCGCCCGCGGCACCGAGGTGGCCCCGGCCGAAGGCGGCACCGGCTCCACCGAGCCCAGCCCCAGCGGCGCGGCGGACCCCACGCTTACGCCCGCGCCCGGCACCATGGCGCCCCCCGCGCCTGTGTCGGAGCCCTCCACGCCCCCCGGCAGCACGGAGCCGCCCGCCACCGATGCGCCGCCCGGGGCGGTGCTTCCCCCGCAGGGGTAGGCCCGATCACCAGGCTTCCCCCCTTTTATCCCCGCTTAGCGGCTTTGTCTCGCTCCGTGCGAGACAATCCACTCTGTAAGTAGCACGGCTACACAGATTTATTTCGCGCGAAGGGGGACAAAGCCGCTAAGTGGGGATAAAGGGGGGACAGCCGACAAATTGTGAGAAGCTAACGACAGGGCTTTTGAACCGACCTATTGGGGCTGTCGATCTTCGAACTCGGAAGGCACTCCAGGAGCGCTCCATCCGCTCCGCGCAATCGGTGTAATCCGTGGTTAACTTTCAGTTCGAAGGGGAGTTATTCAACCACGGAAAACACGGATTACACGGAGGGGAAACTGATTTGCACAGCTATCCCCTTTATCCCAACTTAGCGGCTTTTTCCCCCTTCGCGCGATATAAATCTGTGAAGCAGTGGAACTTACAGAGGGGAATGTCTCGCGCGAAGGGGGACAAAGCCGCTAAGTGGGGATAAAGGGGGACAGAGGACAAATTGTGGTTAGAAGCTAACGACTGGGCTTTTGGACTGACCTCTTGCGGCTGTCGACATCCGAACTCGAATGGCACTTCAGGAACGCTCCATCCGCTCCGTGTAATCGGTGTGATCCGTGGTTCATTTTCCTCTCGAAGGGTAGCGATTAACCACGCACATCGCGGAGGGGAAAACAGGAATGTTCAAGCTGTTGGCGCCGAGAGGAAGATCGACACCTGCGAATCTCCTTGTTGTAATAGCGATTCCTATGTTGCCGACGCTTCACACCGCTCGACTGACGCTGCGGCCTTTTACGCTGGCCGATAGCGATGCGGTAGAGCGTCTGGCTGGGCATGAGGCCGTTGCCCGCACGGCGGCCAATATTCCGCATCCTTATCCCGAGGGGGCGGCAAAGACGTGGATTGCGACGCATCAGCCGGGTTTTGAGAGGGGGAAGCTTATCGCGTTTGCGGTGGAAAGCAGAAGCACGGGCGAGTTGATGGGGTGTGTTTCCATGGGTCTTCACCTGCCGGATCTGCGCGGGGAACTGGGCTACTGGATGGGATTTGATTTTTGGAATCAGGGCTATACCACGGAGGCGACGCGCGAATGCATGCGGTTTGCGTTCAAGCACTTCCACCTGGCCAAGATTGGCGGCGGCTTCTATTCGACAAATCCTTCCTCAGGGCGCGTGATGGAAAAGCTGGGGATGCGCAGGGAGGGATACCGGCGCCGCCACATGATGAAGAACGGCGTGCTGATGGATCTTGTGGAATACGGCATTTTGAGGGAAGAATTCTTTGCAGCAGCACCGATCCCCGGCGCGGTCCACCCCTGAGCGCGCCGTTGGCCAAAGCAAGTGCGCGGAGCGAGGAGTTTTGCGTGTACGCAGCAGAAATTGCCGGGTAGCATTGGCGTTGCGGCGATTTCTGCCCAGCAATCGTGCATTTTGCTAAAGCCGGGCGGATTGTGGCCGAAAAGGTCTCATCGCCCCGTGCAGAAGGCAGGTGGCGATGAAAACAGGCCATCCGCGGCCCGCCCGCCCTGCTGCCCCTACTTCACCCCACTCCATGAGCCACATCACTCCTACCGACGCCCAGGTGCTGGGCGATCCGCATGTTGTGCGGCTGGCCTATTTTGATGGGGTTGGCAATGTTACGCTATCGCGCGGGCCGGTGGAGGAGATGCGCGCTTTTGTCACGCGCGCCCTCGATTTTGCGTGGGATATTGGGGAGACGCTGGGCCTGGGCACGCCGGAGCGCATGGATATTTTTTGCCGCGCGCACCGGGGCCTTCTGCTGCTCAGCGGCCAGCGTATCGGCGGCGTGCTTGTGGCGGCCGAGAGCGAGTTGCTGCGCGACGAACCGATGCCGCAGCTTACCAGCATTGCTCCGCAAACCGGCACCATCGCCTACGACAGGAATGGCAACCTCCTCTCCCAGCGACTGCCGCCGGTGTTCGAGGAATCGCGCACCGCACCCGTGGGCGCGCAGCTGGCCGCGCTGTTTGCCGGCATGCATACGCTGGATTTCAACTTTACCGATTTTATCCTGACGTGCGACAACGGCCGCCTTTACGCGCGTAACTGGCTGCAGGGCTACCTCTGCGTGTTGTGCCTGCACGAGCTCCCGATCATCGCCCCCGGCGAGCCGGCCGCCGCCGAACCCGAGCCGGAGCCGGCCGCGGCGGAGCCCTCGCGCGTTGTCATCTACCGCGGCCGGGTCGTCTCTTCGCAGTCCGGCGAGCTGCGCATGCCCGCGCAGCCCGGGTCGGACCGCCTGGAGCTAGCTGCGCAGTCCACCCCCGCATTGCCCGCGGCGGATCCGTCGTCGTCCGAAGCGCCCGCCGATTCCTCGCGCGTTGTCATCTATCGCGGCCGCGTCGTCTCGCCCTCCGCCGGCCTGCAGCCGCCCGCGCCTCCCTCCGTGGCCGCGCCCACCCCGCCGGAGCAGAAGCCGCCCTCCACCCAAACCCGCGCACCTCTGCAGCTGCCGCTGGAGCTCCCCACCGTCGCCGCCCCGGAGACGCGCCCTCCGTCCGATCGCCTACGCCTGCCGCTGCAGTTGCCGGAGAACCGATAGCGCAGGCAGCCTTTGTGCATGGGAGAGCCTGGGATGCGCTGGGATAGCGCAGGGCGGTGATGCTGGGCGATATGGATTTTCTGCAACAAAATGTCGGTTTCGGATGCTACTTTTGTATCGTCCACACGTCTCTTTAGTAGCAGAATATACGTGGGCAGGGTGTCTCCGCTGCCGGATGGCGGCGGGCAGGGGAGCAGGGTGGCCGGAGGGCGTTGTATCCTATCGCGAGGCGTTTGATTTGGGTCACTTTTTTTGCTGCACACCAGCAGATTCGCGCAACTTCATTTTAACCTGAGGGTTTAACCCCATATGCTCAGTCCTCTTCCCGATTCCCGCTGGACGTACGAGGCGGCAGCCCACCTGCTTAACCGTGCCGGTTTTGGGGGCGCGCCGCATGAGATTGACCGGCTGTACAAGATGGGCGCGCGGGCGGCGGTCGCCTCGCTGGTGGATTACGATCAGATCCCCGAGACCGTGGAGGCGCCGGACTGGGCGAAGCCAGACCCCGAGCTGGCCGAGCGCATCCGCTCCTACCGCTCGCTGCCGGAGGAAGAGAAGCGCAAAAAGCAGGCCGAGGAGCGCCGCGAGGAAGCGCGCCGCCTTATAAGCCTGCGCGGCTGGTGGCTGGAGCGCATGGCCACAACGGCCCGGCCGCTGCAGGAAAAGATGACCCTGTTTTGGCACGGCCACTTTGCCACCAGTGTGCAAAAGGTGCGCGTGGCCTACCTGATGTATCAGCAGAACGAGACGTTCCGCAAATACGCCCTGGGCTCCTGGCGCCGCATGCTCGTGGCGGTATCGCAGGATCCGGCCATGTTGATCTGGCTGGACAACGCAAAAAGCACGCGCAAGCAGCCCAACGAGAATTACGCGCGCGAGGTGATGGAGCTCTTTACCCTGGGCGAGGGCCACTACACGGAGGACGACGTACGCGCCGCCGCCCGCGCCTTTACGGGGTGGACGCTGGGGCCTGATCGGCAGACCTTTGTGGAACGCCGCGGCCAGCACGATGACGGCGACAAGACGTTCCTGGGCGCCAGCGGCCCGCTGACAGGCGAGGATATCATCAACCGCATCGTCAGGCAGCCCCAGGCGGCCATTTACATCAGCCAGCGGCTGTGGAATTTCTTCGGATCGCCCGAGGAGAATCCGCGGGTGATTGCCAGCATGGCCAAGGTGTTGACCGACAACAACATGGAGTTTAAGGCGCTGATGCGCACGCTCTTCCTCAGCGAGGAGTTTTACACCCCGCAGGTCATGCGCCAGCAGGTCAAGAGCCCAGTGCAGTGGCTTATTGGCACCACCAAAATGCTGGAGATGAAACTGCCCGAGGCGCCCGTTACCACCGGCGTGCTTAACCGCCTGGGCCAGAACCTCTTTGCCCCGCCCAACGTCAAGGGGTGGGACGGCGGCATCTCTTGGATCAGCACCAACTACCTGCTCAACCGCTACAACATGGCCGGCGCCATTGTGGAGGGCAATGAGCAGGACCTGTTGCCCGGTGGTGGCAAGGGCCTGAATAAAACGGTGGGCCCGGTAAAGAAGATGCTCAAGCGCTTTGGTATCGAGGCGGGCAACGTCTTTAAGCCGGCGGAGGTGGACGGCCTGTTTACGCGCAAGGAGCTGGCCACGCGCGAGTCGCTGTTTGTTGCGCTGCAAAAGCGCTTTTTGCAGGGCGAGCTTCGCCCCGAACGCGCCAGGGCGCTGCGCGAGTTCATGAACGGCATGAACGAGCTCGGCCCCACCGAGGTGCGGGATTCGATCCGCCTCCTGATGAGCACGCCGGACTATCAGGTTGCCTGACGCCGCCGCCGACTTCTTTCTCTCCTTCCTTCCTACCATCCCAAGGTTTCCCCGCTATGAACACGTTTACCACCCGCCGCGCTTTTCTCCGCTCCACCCTTCTCGGCGGTGCGCTGAGCTGGACGGTGCCCAACTTTATCGCCAACACCTTTAGCGTGATGCACGCCCACGCGGCGGACAAGGCCACGCAGGTGGCTACCGGTAAGGATTCACAAATCCTTGTAGTGATGCAGCTTGCGGGCGGTAACGACGGCGTCAACACGGTCATTCCCTTCGCCTCCGACGAGTACTACAAGGCTCGCCCCAAGCTGGCCGTGCCGAAGTCCGACGTGCTGCAGATTAACGATCAGCTGGGTCTCAACCCGGCGCTCTCCGCGCTTAAGGAGATGTACGACGGCGGCGAGGTGGCGCTGATCAACGGCGTCGGCTATCCCAACCCCAACCGCTCGCACTTTCGCAGCACGGAAATCTGGCACACGGCCAGCGATGCCGACAAGGTGGAGAAGTACGGGTGGATCGGCCGCTATTTCGATAACTGCTGCACCGGCGCGGACCCGGAGGTTGGCATCAACATCGGCGGGCAGATGCCGCAGGCGATGTCGGCCAAGGTGCCCCGCGGCGTGTCGCTGGATAACCCGGGCTCCTACCGCTTTATCGCCGGCGGCGAGACCGAGGAGGCGATGCAGGAGGAGAAAACGTACCGCAGGATGAATCGCCAGGCCCGCATGGAGATGGGGCAGGCGGACGAAGAGCTGGCCACCTCCGGCGGCAGCATCAGCATGCTGAGCGGCCCCACCAAAAGCGCGGGCTCGCCGCTGGATTTTATCGAGCGCACGGCGATGGACGCGCAGGTAAGCTCCGACAAGATCCGTGCGCTGCTGGCCAGGCAGCCCAAGGGCGGCACGGGCACGGAGGCGTCCTACCCGGGCACGCAAATCGCGAATAATCTGCGGCTTATCAGCAAGCTCATCGCGGGCGGCATGACGACGCGCGTCTACTACCTCAGCATGGGCGGCTTCGACACGCACGCCAACCAGGCGCAAAGCCACCCGCGTCTGCTCAAGGAGTTCTCCGAGGCGGTGAAGGCCTTCTACGCGGACCTGAAGACGCAGGGCAACGCGGATCGCGTAACGGTGCTCACCTTCAGCGAGTTTGGCCGCCGCGTGGCGGAGAACGGCAGCCAGGGCACCGACCACGGCGCCGCCGCCCCCATGTTCCTCTTCGGCCCGCGCGTCAAAGCCGGCCTCTACGGCGCCTACCCCAGCCTGGCACCCAAGGATCTGGACAAGGGCGATGTGAAGTACAATGTGGACTTTCGTGCCGTCTACGCGTCCGTCCTGGCCAGCGTCCTCAAAGTCCCCGGCAAAACCGTGCTGGGCCGCGACTTTGAGCTGCTGCCGGTGATGAAGGCGTAGGGGGAGAGTAGGAGCATGGCGCAAGGGGATGCTCCTGACATCGACAACGTTTACGCCGGGGCCGGATGATGGCAGAGTAGTGCCGATGTCATCCGAACCCAACGCTTCCGTCCCGCCCTTTCCCGCACCCGCGCCTGCCGATCCGGCTTCGCCCCACCCCTTTGCCGGCATTGTGGCGATGGACGCCGAGCGGGTGATTGGGCGCGATGGCTTTTTGCCGTGGAAGGTGAAGGAGGATTTGCGGTGGTTTCGGCGCATTACCACGGGCAACACCATTGTGATGGGCCGCACCACGTGGGAGGGCATTCTGGCCGAGACATCGCCCACCTTCGCGTTTCCCGGCCGCCACACCGTGGTGCTTTCTGGCAGGGCGGATTCCCTGGGCGCGGATGGCCGGCCCGCGTGGCCTGGCGTTGCCGCGGTGTGCGGCTCCATGGAGGATCTGCTGACGCGCACGCGCGCGGGGGAGTTCCCCGGGGCGGTCATCATTGCCGGCGGCGCCCGGGTATTTGCGGCGGCGATGCCGTACATCGGCACCGTGTATCTCACTCGCATCCACGCCACCCACCCGGGCGACACCCACATGCCGCCCTTCGAGCGGCACTTCCCCCACGTGCGCGAGGCGGAAACGCACGCGGCCTGCACCATGCAGGTGATGTCGCGCGTGTAAGACCAATTGTCGGAATAAACCGGTACATTGGTGGAGGCGATTTTGAGATGAGGGCAAGGCGAGGCTGAGGGAGTGCATTTGAAAAATGCATGACCGAAGACTCAACGCCTCCCTCGCTCAAAAGCGTCCCGCCAATGTACCGGTTTATTCCGATAAATGGTCTTACACAGAGATCAGTCAACCTCGAAGAGGCGGTATTCCCCAGCGTCCTGTGCCATAAATCCTTCGCATAATGTTTTCCATAGCACGCCACTGAAAGCCGCGCTTGTTGTTCCAAGAAGAATCACTGATGCAGGACGCTGGAGCATTTTCCTGATAATTATGACGTTCAGTTTAGCCCGCTGCGAGTGACACAGGAGCTGGGCAAGCTG
This sequence comes from Verrucomicrobia bacterium LW23, assembly GCA_003054695.1. Lineage (GTDB taxonomy): Bacteria > Verrucomicrobiota > Verrucomicrobiia > Methylacidiphilales > UBA1321 > LW23. The sequence goes on along the minus strand of QAZA01000023.1, from coordinate 108,611 downwards.
CGCACTTGCCCAGGAATCTGCGGCCGGTGCGTGTCGGCGCTGGCAATGGCAGCGAAGCAAAGTTCCAGACTTCGGAGATTATTGCGAGCGGAGTTGCGGGGTTCGCGGCCTTCTTCAATGGCGCAAAGGAGTTCGCCCATGGAGCCGTGCATGCCGTCCGGCACCCAGCTGCCTTTCAGCGCGGGGCGGGCGATGCCCTCTGCCGTAATGAGGGTTACCTGCTGTTCCTGAAGGCTTGGACCGACGCTCCGTATGGTACCTTTGCTGCCGATGACGGATGTGCGCGTTTCCGGGCCGAAGAGGGTGTCACCATTGACCATGATGGTGGCCTGGCAGCCATCGAAATCGACCAGCACATGCGCAAGCAGCGGCGGCTTGGCCGTCTGGCTTCGGGAGCATTCTACGGAGGCATACACGCGGGTGGCCCGGCGGCCGGGGAAGAAGGTGTGGATCGCGTCAAACCAGTGGATTGTGTAGTCGAAAAGCACGAGGTGATGGAGATTGTTGAAGGGCGTGGCCGAGGTCCAGTTGTGGTCCCAGTGCAGCTCAAAGTTTGCAGTGGCAACATCGCCCAGCAGCCCGGCTTCTATCGCGTGGCGAATGTATGAGAAATAGGGTGCCCAGCGGCCGTTCTGGTTCACGGCCAGGCGCACGCCCATATCGTCGGCAAGCTTCACAAATGCTTCGCCCAAATCGAGATCCAGCACAAACGGCTTCTGGCTCAGCACATGTTTGTGTGCACGCAGGGCTTCGGGGATGATGGGTTCGCGCTCGATCGGGTGCGCGGCAATGTCGACTACCTCAATATCGTCGCGCGCCAGGAGATCTCGGTAGTCGCTGTAAACCTGCGCGCTGGGATAGAACTCGTCGCGGCGCTTTTCCGCTCGGGTCGGATCTGTATCGCACAGGGCCACCACGTTGTATCCGGCGCCCGTATACGCTTTGAGGTGTGCCGAAGTGATTCCGCCACAAGCGATCAGCCCGATGTTGGGGCGGTAGTGGAGAGGATCAGTCGGGCGGTAGGGAAGATCCGGCGCGGCAAAGGTGCCGGGGACGTTGTCTGCTTCGAAACCGTAGGAGGCTTTGGGCTGTACAGGGGTATGGTTGGTCATCGCGGTATGGGGCAGGGGAAATGCTTTCGCACGAATGGAAATGGGCAGGACAGGACTCCCTGGTGACAGGCTGGCCATGTTTGTCTCGACTTCCGCCGGCCGGTGACATAGCCCGCGCCCCCAGCTTTGTCAGGCCACCAGCGGCACCGTGCGCTTTTCGCGGGCGCTGAGGACAGCGGAGTCCACGATCTGCTGGCCTATGCGGCAGACCTGGGGTGAAAGCGGGCCGTCGATTTTTGCGCCGGTTTCAAGGCAGTGCAATACGTACTGGATGGGGCCGTCGCATGATGCTTCAAGGCAGTCAACAGGGATCTCGTAGGTTTCAGGACGTTCCCTGGTTTGCACGCGCACTACTTTTTCGTAGTCCCAGGAGCTGATGGTGCCGTTGGTGCCGGTGATGATGAAGCCACATTTGGGCTGGGGCTGCTGCATCCACGGATCGGTGAATGTGCCCCAGCGTGTCTCGTATTTGGACAGGCCTGTGGAGTAGCGGGCGATGGTAATGGAGTGCTCGTCGACCTCCAGGCCCTCGGGCTGGTCTACCATGGCGGTTACCTCCAGCGGAGCGCGCCCGCCGTGGTACCAGGTGCCGAGCGTGGTGCCGTAGCCCAGGTAGTCGAGCAGCGAGCCGCCGCCCTTGCTCTTTTGGTAAAACCAGCTTTCGGATTTTTTCCCTGGCACAGTCTCGATCTTGTCCGCGCTGTGCCGTAGTGGGCCGCGATTGCCGTCGTAATAATGGACGCCAAGCACGTCGCCTATCACACCCTCGTCGATGAGACGCTTTGTCGTTACGTGGGGCGGGTACCAGCGCAGCGGCCAGTTGATGATCAACTGCTTGCCCGTGGCGGCGAGCGCCGCGATCATTCGGTCCGCCTCCGCCAGAGAGGCCGCGAAGGGCTTCTCTACGAGAATATGCGCGCCATAGGGGGCGATGCGCTCCGTCCACTCCGCGTGCAACGCCGTTGCCGGGCACAGGATCACGAGGTCCGGACGAGCTTTTTCCATGCACTCGCGGTAGTCGGTAAACACGCGCTGACGGGGTATTCCGAACTTCCGCACCGTGTCCTCCATGCGATCCGGACGCTCGTCGCTTACACCCACGATTTCGGCGTTGGAATGCTCGAAGACCTTTCGCAGCAGATCGCCCATGTGCATGTGATCGAAGTTAATCCCCGCAATCTTCCATTTCGTATTCATAAAGAACTCAGGAGATAAACCTTTACCCCGCGAAGGCAAACGCCTCGGCGGGATTGGCTACCATGATGCGCTCCCACAGCTCTTCCCTCAATCCCCCCTCCAGCAACTGCCGGCGGAAGTCGGTGAGCAGAAAACTGAGGCCGGGCGAGCCGCCGTAGCTGCGCCAGTACGTGCGGCGTGCGGCGTCCATGCCCAGCATGATTTGCGAGGGAAACTCTGGTGCCAGAGCCAGCACCAGGTCGCGGGTGGGATTGACTTCCTTCCAGCGGAATGCGCTGTCAAACTCCACACGTACTCCTGTCCGCAAAATCTCGCGGTGATACGAGAGGTCTGGCTTGCGGTCCGTGTGAGAGAGAACAACGTGTCGCAGATCCACTCCCAGGAGCGCCAGCAGCTTAATCTGCTCAAGCGCCGCTGTCCCCTGCTCTGTATGGGTGAGGATGGGGCAGCCGGTGTTGCGGTGGGCCGCGGCGGCGGCGGCGAAGACATGCTTCTCTTGCTCGGATAGCCGATTGAGGCCGGAAGCGATCTTGATGAGCCCTGCGCGGGGCGATGGGCCGGGCGATGCGTTTGCCGCCTCATTGGCTGGCTTCCGCACTGCTCCGTTCTCAGCATCGTTGATGGCAAAAGTAATCTCGCGCATAAAGTAGTCCGCCAGGCAGACGACGGACTTGCTTCCGCTCCAGTGATCGGCGGGGTAATACTTCTGAAGATGCAGGCCGGTGGGGGAGACGATATGCACACCGGTGCGGCGCGATACCTCTGCCAGCTTTCCGGCGTTCCGGCCGCCCGTGGGCATCGAGTCGATCATTGCGCTGCCGCCATCCTGCCTGAACCGTGCAAGTTCCTCGGCTGCAAGGTCTACGGAGTCAATCAGGAACTCGGGGAAACGCTCTGTCATGTGGCCCGGGTCTATAATGATATGCTCGTGCGCATAGCACACCCCGAGCGTTTCCGGGGCGATATCGCCCAGTACGGTGCGAATAAAGCTCATGACACGCGCTCCCATCCCGTTACTCCCGGAGCAACTGCGCCGGTCCGGCGTTTCCATCCCGCAGAAGATGTATCGGCTACTGCGTCCGGCATCTCCAGAATCGCTCCAAGGGACAGCAGACGCTCCTGCAGCGAGCGAATGGAAATGCCCCGGGCACCGGTGTCCTCCTCGAGGGAGAGCGCGGCTGCAAGCCCTGCGGCCTGGCCCATCGCCATTGTCTGCGCCATGGAGCGGCAGGAGGCATGGGCATCGTGGGTGGCGCTGAAGCATCGACCGGCCACCCACAGCTCATCTCGCCCTTTGGGGACGAGAGTGCGGTAGGGCACGTCGTACACATTGCCGTCCGGCACGTAGGCCCACACAGTTTCCTCGCTCATGCCGTCGGGTGCCGCGCGGTGATCCTCAATCGGCGCACCGCAGAGAAGCACTTTGTCGTCAAAGCGAGCGACCCCCAGGCAGTCTTGCTTTGTAAGACGGTACTCACCGTATACGCGCCGCGTTTCGCGCACGCCGATGTGGTGGGAGAGACCGATGATATTCGATTCTTCAAAGCCCGGCACGCATTCGCGAAAAAAACGCTCGTAGAGGAACGCCTGGCGGCGCCCCTCTTTCTCCGCTGCGGTAAGCTGCTCAAAGTCGGTCGCATCCACATTGGCAACCCGCACTGCCACGGTCGAGATACAGGCCGTCGCGTTCATCCGATGAAGACTGCCGGATTTGCGCGGCAGCGGGTGCGTGCCGGAGTCCACGGCCTGGGCCATGCGCTTTGCCAGCATCTTTTTGCCGCCGGTTTTCTCGTAGACGTCCAGCGCCACGTTGCTCATGCGGAAGGTCGTGGTTAGCGTCTGGGCGGGTTCAAGGTCGCCGGCTTTTTCGCAGGCGATCCCGGCCAGGTGACAGAGGTCCGCATCGCCGCTGCAATCGACAAAGCGCCGGGCGGCAATGCGGAAGAAGCCCCGCTTTGTCCACAGAATGGCGGCGCGGAGTATTCCGTCCTGCGCAGCCTCCACATCCACGAGAGTGGCGTGAAGCAGCAGGCGCACGCCCGCTTCGTCCAGCATCTCGTCCCACACGAGCTTCAGGCGCTCCGGATTGTAGTTTACGCCAGTACCGGCGCCATAAGTGTTGGGCCGCAGAAAGATCTCGCCCGCCGAGTCAAGTCGGTCCACAACGCGGTCGGGAATTCCACCGACCACTTTGCGGGGAGCTTCTCCGGGCGTGAAGAAGCCATAGAAGGTATCCAGCATTTGCGTGGAGGTGCCGCCGGCAAAGCCATAGCGCTCCACAAGCACTACGCTGCGCGTGCCGCCCTCGGCAGCAGCAAGTGCGGCGCAGCAGCCCGCGGATCCGGCACCGACTACCAGCACATCGGCCTCCACCAGAAGCGGGATTTTGTCCTTTAGCAGGAAATTGAACATGTGGATGCCCCCAGGTTGGCGTAAAGGCGAGCCAGTCGCCGCCCGTGCTCATCATAGGCCGCCTCGAAAAGATCCGAGGCAACCTGCGGGCCCACTACTGCTGCCGCACTGAGAACCTTTGGCGGACTCCCCGCGAGCGTGAGCCGCTGAGCGACCTCGGCTTTCATCGCGTTGACGAGCAGGCAGCCGCCGATGGTGGAGCCGGGGGCAACGGGCGTGTCCAGCCCCGCAATGCGTACCATGGCGTCGCCCACCGGCGCGCCGGTATCCAGCACCAGATCGGAGAAGTCCTGCAATTTCTTCCCATCGGCGCGTCTGGCGGCGCTGGCTTCGGAGTGCGTGCGGCTGACGATCGACACCACGCGGACGCCTCGCTTCTGGAATTCTTCCGCCATCTCGATGGGCACGATATTGCAGCCGCTGGACGAGATAACAAGAGCGGAGTCCTGCGGGGAGAGATCGAAATTGCGTAGGATGCGCGCTGCAAGGCCACTGACGTTCTCCAGGAACATAGCCTGTCTCTGCCCATTGGCGCCCACCACGGGGTGATGAAACGTAAGCGAAAGCTCAACAATGGGGTTAAACCCGGGGAACGACCCGTAGCGGGGCCACATTTCCTCTACCATAATGCGGCTGTGGCCTGATCCAAACACATGCACCATTCGTCCGGCAAGAATGGTTTCTGTGAACCAGTCCGCAGCCTGGACGATGGCGGCGGACTGCCGGGATACGCAGCCCACGATGGCTCCGCACTTTTGGAGATAGTCCTCAGTGGGCGACAGAGCGGAGGAGATCTCGTTTGCGTCCGGTGGTGCGGGCGACACACTTGTGTCGGGAGTGGCGAGTGATGTGTGCATAAGGGAGACGGAAGGCATGAGAAGATATGGAGGGGACGGGAAAAACAGGCGCAAGGCATGGGAGATCAAGCGCGTCAGTCGAGCAAAACCGTCGCTATGGTCACGGATTCAGGCCTGGGGAGATGCGTTGTGGCCAAGCAAATCGGATTCGGCGCCGTGGAATGCAGCGCCATATGCACCCGCCCACTCTCCGAGCTGCGCCCGTACCACAGGAACGCGGTGGCCTGCTGGGCGCCATTCCATTGAGTCCAGATGGGCGTGGAGTGGTGAAAAGAGGGCTTCTCCGGCTGCGGTGATGCCGCCGCCGAGAAGCACTACCTCGGGATCAAACGCGTTGATGAGCGATGTGATTGCGGCGGCGAGAACCTGGACGGATTCATTCCAGTCACGATGTGCTTCGGAGGACCCGGCGCGCACTGCCTGGACGAGCTCTTTGGTGGAGGCAAAGCCGGTGCGGCGCTGTACAGTGCACTCTCCAATGGCGTCTTCCAGGCTGCCAGGCGTTCCTGTGATATCAGGTGCACCGGCGGCGTTGAGACTGATGTGGCCCAGGTGGCCGGCCCGCCCGATCGCGCCGCGCAGAAGGCGGCCGTTAATCAGCACCGCACCGCCAACTCCGGTACCCAAGGTCAGCATAACCACGTGACATCTGCCACGCGCCGCGCCTTGCCATACTTCTCCCAGCAGCGCGGCATGGGCGTCGTTGAGTACAGAGGCTTTGCGGCCGAGGTATGCGCTCCAGTCCAAGCCCTCCAGCCCCCTCAGGCGGCCAGGCATAAAGGCTATGGCGCGACCGTCCTTGGTTGCAAGGCCCGGGGCGGCGATGCCTATGCGGGGCGCGCTGCTCTGTGATAAAGCCCAGATTTCATCCATCCACACGGCCGTGCCATCACAATCGCCAGTGTGGCGAGTCTCTCGGCGCACGACGTTACCTTCGGCGTCCGTCCAGACGGCTTTGATGTTGGTTCCGCCCAGGTCGATTCCCAGCATCGCGCAGGCAGGCTCGATCATGCCTCCTCCAGTGCGCCTTCGCAAATGCTCCAACCACCATCAATGGAAAGAACCTGGCCTGTAGTGAATCTGGAGCCGTCGCTCATGAAATACACTGCAGCCGCGTCGAGATCGGAAGGCTGGCCAATGCGGCCGCCGTCCAGGGGCTGCTTGCGGCGCACATAGGACATGATCGCCTTGTCTGCCACGGCGCGACGGGACATGGGAGTCTCGACAAGAGCCGGCGCAAGCACATTGAAGCGGATGCCGCTGGATGCATAATAGGCGGCAGCCGATTTTGTCAACCCCACCACCGCCGCTTTCGCCGCCGCGTAGGCATGTGTGCCGAAGTAACGAGGTGCCGGCGACCACCCCAGCACGCTCCCTAAATTAAGGATGCTGCCGCCGCCGCCCTGGTCCAAAAACTGTCGGACCGCCGCGCGGTTCGAGTAAAAGAGTGAGGTAAGGTTGAGCTCCAAAGTAGCGTCCCAGCCTTCGTCAGTGATGTCGCCAAGCGGCCCATCCCCCATGAGCCGTCCGCTGCCGCCCGCCACGTGATATAGCCCGTCCAGCCGGCCAAAGGTGTTTACGGCTTCTGCGATAGCCCGGCGGGCAGTCTCCGGAAAGGTTGCGTTGCCGGTAAGGCCCCGGACCCGTGCCTTAGTCCCGCCGATCTGGCCCTCATGGCACGAGCCTGGTGCCTGGAGCAAGGAAAGCGCTTCGCTGGTGCTGCTGTCATCCAGCCCCACCACAACTACTGAGGAGCCCGCATTGACGAACGCACGGGCGGCTGAAAAGCCCAGACCTGTGGTGCCGCCAATAACGACAATGACCTTGTCCTGAATGGGCGAGACCTTGGCGTGCGCGGCAATCTGGGTAGGCACAGTGGCAATCACGATGCGATGAATTATTTCCGAGATCGGTGTTAGCGGCAATGATAAAGTATCGGATTGCAAGAAAACTGATATGATTATATTCCTGGGTACATGCCACGCACCCGAAGCGACAAAGTCATTGAGCTCAAACACAAACTTCTCAGGAGAATCCAGGAAGGTTTCTTCCGCCCGGGTGACCGCTTCTTATCGATTCGTGCGATAACTGAGCGGTTTGAAGTCAGCTACCAGACGGCTCACCGCCTTATTGCCGAGCTTTGCCAGGAAGGGTGGATAGAGCGTCGCCCTTGCTCCGGCACCTATATAGCGGGGCAGCGAATCAAGCTGGAAGGCGTGCGACTTTTGTTTCACGAGCGAGCGCGGCGGGAAGGAAGTTTTGGCGCGAGGCTGCTGGCGCAACTTCAGGCGCGGCTAACTGAAGAAGGTATTTGGTTCGAAACGGCATTTGCAGGGGAAAGAGAGGGAAATGGAGTACACCACAGGAGTACGGAATCGCCGCTGGGTGCGGGCACACAAGCAACCGAGAGAGCCAAAGAAAGCCGTCCCGGAAGCGCTCCCGCCACCGCCGCCAGGCTCTACCCGGTGATGTGGGAATGCCGCGAAGCGCTGTCGCTCTTTTCAGCAGGCAGAGCCACGGCTGGGATTAGAGACGAGGACCAGAGCGACGGAAGCGCAGGGATGCAGGCCGTACACCAACGCGAACACCAAGGCGTACGGCATGGAATGCAGTCCAGGGGGCGGACTAGCGCCCAGGAGCGTGACGCAGGTTATGGCCCAAATGCTGCTGAGATTGCAGCAGTTGCCGCCACGACTCAGACACTCCCCGAATACGCACTGCTTCTCCATGATCTCGGCCCATCCGGCCTCGCCGGAACTTTTGTAGACTCAATCTCGACCGATGATTTCTCCGGTGGGCTATGCGCCGCGGAAATCATGCGGATGCGTGGGCACACATCCAGAACTGCGGTATTGGCCGGCCCGCGAAAAGACTATCGCAGCATCAGACGCGTGGAAGGCTTCATGTCACTGCTCCCCGAGTCCCACGAGGTTTGGGCTGACGGCTGGTTCCTGGAAGACGGCCTCCGCGCCGCACCACTACTCGTCTCTGGGAATCACTCCGCTATCTTCTGCTGCAACGACCGTCTCGCTGAAGGTATTCTTCGCTACTGCGCCGCCACGGCTCAGCGTTGCCCTTATCTGATCGGTTTCGACGACGCCCCGGTAGCGGAAGAGCTATGCCTTACCACCATTGCGATACCATGGGACGAGATGGTGGAAAGTGCGCTAGCCGTAGTCCGCAAACGGTTGAGGGGCGAAACGTCAACCGCCGCGAGGCAGATTCTGGCACCGCGGCCGGTGATTCGAATGTAATCTGCGAGCGAACATACACTTCTTTCAGACTTCGGAGACGAGGGGCGTGACCGAGAAATTCATGGCTTTGAAGTCGGATCGGGCGGCTGGGGCCCTCCCACCTAAAGTATTCGGGTTACCTCCCGGGTATCACCGGCGCGCCGGCGACGGCGGACGCTTCGGTTATCGTCCAGGCCACCAGCATGCCGCCCAGAAAGGCCAGGAACCAGATGCCGATCCAGCAGGCGGCGGCGAGCAGCGCGTTGTGGGGCTTCTGAATACCATAGTACGCGCCGATGCCCAGCAGAAGCACCGAAGCGCTGGAGATGGCGGCGACCGGCCCCGATGTGAGCTGGATGGCGGCAAACAGCGGAGCACCGATCAGAACGGCCCCGGTGGCGTAGAGCGGCCCGGGCAATGTGGTGCCGTGCGAGTCTTTGCTGATGTCGTTGAGGGACATACGCGTTACCTGCAAGGGGTTGACGGACGGGCGGGGAAGGCGTGCATTCCAGATGCCCTGGTCAGAGGCCGGGAGCCACCCGGCTTTCGCCCATCATCAACGTACACCCGGGCCAGGCCGCAGGCAAGGGGCTGCCCGTCACGCGGCAGGGGATACAGCCCCGGGCCCGGGCGCGGCGTCCGTGCCGGCTGGCGGGGGAGTCCCCTGCGCCGATGCCGCCGCTTTGTGCGCCTTCAGCAAATCCGTTACCAGGATGCCGTTGATCGTCATCCCCTCCAGGCACGCGTCGGTAATGGCGACGCCGGAGAGGTTGATATCGCTAAGCGAGGCGCCGGAGAGGTTGATGTTGATGAACGAGGCGCCGCTGAGGTTGATGTCGTTGAACTTGACGCCCTGCATGTTGACGTTGCTGAACGTGGCGCCCTGCAGGCACGCGTCGTCAAACAGGGTGCCGGAGAGATCCGAGAAGTGGATGACGGCGTCGCGCATCCCCACGTCATCCAGGCGCGCGTTGTTCAGGCCCACGTCATGAAACACGGCATCGTTCAGCCCCACGTCGCGAAACGTGGCGCCGCCCATGCAGGTGTGCTGGAAGGCGTGCTTGCTTTCGGCGGAGGCAGCCGCGTCGGCGGCTGGGGCGCTGGGCGCGGGCACGGGCACGGGCACGGGCGAATCAGTAAGTGCGGGGGAATCAGGCTTGTTTTCCATGATTGGGCTCCGGTTGACTGTCATGCGTCACCTAACGTGGGGGAGCGGGCGGGTGTGGTGTGACTCCGCCCCCCCGTTACATTACCGTAATGCTGCGCGCGCGCACCCGCTGCTTTCCGCTTGCCGCAGGGCGCTATGCCGTGGCGGCGCCGGTAATGGGCACCGATTTGGCAAAGTAGACGCGCTGGTTGGGGTTGTTGATGCACGCGCTGGGGATGGTGGCATCGCGCGACAGCAACCGGTCCAGCATCGGCCGCTTGTCGTCCCCCTGCACAAGAAACCAGATTTCGCGCGCCGCATCCAGCACGGGGTATGTTACAGTAAAGCGACGCGTGTCCAGCTGCGGCACGTCGGTCAGCACGGCAAACTTGTCGCGCACATTCAGCGCGGTGGTGCCGGGGAAGAGCGAGGCCGTGTGGCCGTCGCCGCCCATGCCCAGCAGGACGAGGTCGAAGGTGGGCGGGGTGCCGAGTTTGTCGACAAGCTGCTCGCCAAACCACTCCGCGCAGGAGACGTAATCGGGCGCCAGGTGCCAGGAGATAAAGTTGGCGTCAAACTCCGGCCGGTTTTTGCCCAGCGTGGCGCGCACCATCTTCTCGTTGCTGCTGTCGTTGGTGACGGGCACCGTGCGTTCGTCGCCCAGCCACCAGCCGATCTGCTCCCAGGGCAGGGAGTCGATGCCGTTAAGCGCCTCGTAAAACGCCTTGGGCGTGTTGCCGCCGCTCAGGGCCACATGCGCCGCCCCGCGCTCGGCAATGGCGGAGCGCACAATGATATTGAAGTCCGCCACCATGGCCGTTAGCCATGCCTTGCTGTGGGGAAAAACGAGTTCCTGGATATCCATGATATGCCGCGAATTCTACTGGGCCCAACGGCCAAGGTAAAGCGCCGGCTTGGGGGACTCGGCCCGAGCAGTTCAGGCACTCAGGCACAGGTGCACGCAAGGCGAGGTGTTCCGGAGCGCCAACGGCGCCAGGGAGCGGCCGGGCCGTGGACACCCATCCTCGAGCCACCCTCGCCACGACACTGACTACAGCTTAATCGCGGCGTCCATCAGCATTACCGGGATGCCCTGGCGCACGGCGTATCCCCGTGTGCCATCGGAGCGGATCAGCAGGCCCTCCACGGCTTGCGCCACTTTGCCGCCGGCCACATCCTGCGCTTTGCCCTCGGCGATGCGCGCATTAAGCGCGGCAACCTCCTGGGCGGAAGCTTCGCGGAGTTCCTGCCGCGACTCCGGGCAGACGAGGATGGCGAGAAGGTCGGGGTGAATCATGGCAAGCCGAGAGTCTAAGGGAAAGAACAGGCTGCTGTAAAACTCTGATCCTTATCCAGCCTTCAGTATCTGCCGTCCCGCCGTCACTCGCCAGCATTTCTGATGCGAGGACTACCCCGGGAAAGTTCGCTTCGGGAACCCCACGCGAAGCGTTCATGTGTCGATCCACTCGCGCTCGTTTACTGCATGTGGGAGGCATTTTCTGTCGTCCTTAACACGCCCCGCGCGAGGAACGAGCGCGTAGGGTCCGACGGAAGAGCGCTTCGCGTGGGTTCCTGATTCCAGGGGATGCACTCCCCCGGCCCGCCTTGCCCGCATCTCAAAATCCCCACGAGATTTCTCCCCTGGCACCTTCGGAAACAGAAACGGACAGCGCCGCCGTCTCCGGCTCTGCCAACTTGCGTCCGCCCCGGTTACAGCAGCGGCTTGGTGCTGAGGAACGGCTCGTTTTCCGGCACCTTTGGTTTGGGCTTGGCGGGGGCTTCGGGCGGGGCGGCGGGGGTGCCGTCGCCGGGGGGCGTGGCGGCGGCGTGCTCGCCTTCGGCGGGTTTGTCGGCGGCGGCGGCGCCCGGGTCGGCGCGTTCGGCGGCCAGCAGGGCGGGGTCGACGGGATCGATGAGCGGGGCGACGCGGCGGAAGTCCATGGGCGGCTCAAACGTGCCTTCCGGCAGCGCCAGGTTGGGGTAGGTAAACTCAAAAATGCGGATCTGCGAGCTGGAGGAGCCGTCGCGCGACTGCCGCGTAATGCGCATGGGGTAGCCCTTGTCCTTGCTCAGGTACACGGTGGTGCGCACGCCGTCTTTCTCCAGCGAGTAGCGCTCGCACGTGGTGGTGCCCAGCATAATCTCGCTCAGCTGGCGCATGTCGGTCAGGTCGTAATTAAACGCGCCGTTTACCGCCGCCTTTTCGGCATCGGCCGTCTTGATGATGTCGTTGCGCGTTTCGTTGTCGCGGTTGGAGAACTGCGAGCGCTGGTTGGCAGGCAGGTTGATCGGCACCCGCGTGTAGGTCTTGTCGCGGTAGTTAAGCGAGAAAAGCAAACCCTTGGCGGTGTTGTAGATAAACGTTTTGCGCGACGAACTGCCGGGGTTGCCCGAGTCAATGCGGAACATCCCCTCCGCCTGGTAAATGCGGTACAACTTGTCCTCCGGCGTGCGGATATCCGAAACCGGCGCGCCTACCTTGAACTCGCCACTGCCCGCGCCTGCCGCCTCCTGGGCGATTGCCGCGGGAGCCGCCAGCGCCAGTGCGGCCGCTGCCGCAAGCACCGCTGCGCGAGATGCAAAGGTTAAATCCATGCGGGCAAAAAGGGCGGCAAGTAGGGTCCGTTTCACGACGCCAATGCTCGCATTGAGACGGACGAAGTTCAAGCCGGATGTGCGGAGAACGGGGAATATTTAACAACGAATAGCACGAAGGGGACGAATGGGGGGAAAGGAAGGAAGTTAACAGGTGGTTTGTGTTTATAGAATCTTACCGTGAGAGAATTCTAAAAGTTTAGCATTTAGCATTTTTCGCCTCAGTCTTGGCGAAACTTTCCGCCCTTGGCGATGTTATCTGAAGGTCCGTAGATCCAAGGCAGATCGTATCGCCAAGGACGGAAAGTTTCGCCAAGGGGATGCATCGGAAATGTCGACAGCCTCTTGTACACCATTACGGAAGCCGCTCTATTTCTTTTCATTCGAGGCTAAAGATTCCCCTCTTCCGCCTCGCTTGCCGCCGTTACACAATGCCCAGGCGGACGCGGCATGTCCACACCCACGGGCGCGGCTCCGGGCCCAGGCAGCGGGCGGCTGCCTCGCGGAGCTGGGCGATGCCAATGTCCTCCTGGTGAAAGCCGAGTTTGAGCAGGGAGTTGACGGAGCCCTGGCTTAGCATCAGCCCCACCAGCCGGTCCGCGTTGCCTGCGTCCTGTTGGTGAATCGCAATCTCCCGCACGTAGCGGAAAGCGCCGCTGCGGCGCATGCGGTCCAGGTGCCGCTCCTTGTCCCAGTGCAGCACCGGGGCGGACGGGCGAGCGGCGGCGGGGGACAGGGCCCGCCTGCCTGCCGGTGCGACGCCAAGGCTTTGGGCGGCAAGCGCTTCGGCTTCCGCCTGGGCCTCCGGATCGTCGTCGCTCACCTGCACCACCGGCGCCACTCCATGCTCGCGGGCCAGGGCGTCGACGCGCTCCGCGCATGCCTGGTACGCGGCATCGGCCTCCCAGGAGCCGGTGGCGGGCGGCCAGTCGTAGTCGCTGGCGGCAAACACGCCGCGCGGACGCAGCACGCGCGCCGCCTCGCGGAAGGTCAGCACCGGGTGCATCCAGTGCAGCGACTGCGAGCACGAGACGATGTCGGCGGACTGATACGGCAGCCCCGTCTCGTGCGAGAAAGCCCTGCTGTACGCAATGTTAGTGAACGCGCGCCCGGCCTCCTCCGCCTGCCGGCGCATCGCATCGGTCGGCTCCACGCCCACCACCCGCGCCGCGCGCGCCGCCCAGTACCGTGTGGAGAGCCCAGTGCCGCTGCCTAGATCCACCACCGTGCCCAAAGCGGGGAGGCCCGGGGTAGTATCGCCGGCCAGGGCAACGCCGGCCATGCGGGCCAGGATAACGGCCAGCATATCCGGCGGCGCCGGGCGAAAGCGATCGTACCCCGCCGCATAGCCGCCCGCGCCGGGCTCGCCGGTAAAGCGATCCATATTGGCGGAGAAATCGGGGGAAGGTGAGGAGGACATAGCGATGAATGTACCGCATGAGCGGGCAATCGCCAAGGCAACACAAGGTGCCGCCTCCCGAACGACGTTCAGCCTTGCGCTGAATATCGACATCTCCCGCTAAATCTCGTGACGATGCTACCTCACCTAAAGCGAGACATCGTGCAGATGTTCGCGCACCTCGCGGGGGGCGGGCCGCGGGAGAGGTGGGTTGCCGTCCAGGGCCATGGCGCGGTCCAGCGTGGCGGCCAGCACTTCAAAGCGAAACGGCTTGGCCAGCACGTCGCAAAAGCCGTGGCGGGCAAAGTGAATCATCGGTTCCTCCTCGGCGTAGCCGCTGGTGGCTACGGCGCGGGCGGTGGGGTGCAGCAACTGGAGCTCGCGCAGTGTATCCACGCCGCCGCGGCCGCCGGGGATGGTGAGGTCCAGCAGGTAGGCGTCGAACGTCTCGCCGCGCGCAAGTCCCTCCGCCACAACGCGCAGGCAGGCATCGCCATCGCTTACGGCGGCCACCTCGTAGCCGGCGTTCTGGAGAAATTCCGTCACCAGCTTGCGGATCAGTTCGTTGTCGTCCATTACCAGAATGCGGCCGCTGCCCCGCATCTCGGCCGGCGCCTCCTCCTCGGCTTCCACGCGCAGGCCCGGCTGGGCGGGCAGTCGAACGGTAAATGCGGTGCCGACCCCCGGCGTACTGGTAAAGGTGAGGGACCCACCGTGCCGCTGCACAATGCTTTGGCTGGTGGAGAGGCCCAGGCCGGTGCCGGTGCCTTTGGTGGTAAAGTAGGGCATAAAGATCCGGTCGCGCAACTCCTCCGCGATGCCTGTGCCGGTATCCTGAATGGTCACCGCCACCGAGGGCGCGGCGAACACGGCCGTGTCGTTGTGCCCGCCCACGCCGGGCTCTGCGTTGGCGGCCATCACGCGGATGGTGCCGCCCTCGGGCATCGCCTGGCGCGCGTTCAGCACAATATTGTGGATGACCTGGCGGATTTGCCCCGCGTCGGCCTCCACGGTCCACAGCGCCGGGTCAATCTCAAAGCGGGCGGCTACGGAGCTGCCGCGCAGGGCAAAGTGGGTGGCGTCCTCCAGCAGCTCGCGCATGTCGCACGCGTGCTTGTGGGGCGCCTGGCCTTTGGTAAAGGTGAGCAACTGGCGGGTAAGTTGCTGTGCGGCAAAGGAAGCGTCGAGCGCCGCCTGCAGGTACTCGTGGCTGCGTAGCGATATCTGCAAGTCCGTCTGCGCCAGGGAGATGGACGCGGCCAGGCCGGCCAGGAAGTTATTGAAATCGTGCGCGATACCGCCCGCCAGCAGGCCCAGCGATTCCAGCCGCGCGCTGCGCTCCCGCATCTCCTCGGCGTGGTGCGTCAGCTCGTGCAGGCGCGCGGCCAGCAGGTGGCGCTCGGTTACGTCGTGGCCGGAGATGAGGAGCTCGCTTACCGGGTTCAACGCGCCTGCGCCATTGCCATTGCCATTGCCGTCGCCGTCGCCGTCGGCGTTGCGCTGGGGCAGGATACGCAGGTCAAACCACCGGGTGTGGCCGCACAGCGTCATGCGGCAGGGCAGGCGCGCCGGCTCGCCGGAGGTTATGGCCAGCAGTTTGGACTGCATCAGCGGCTCGGCTTCCTCGGCGGTCAGCAGCTCGCCGTCGGATTTGCCGATGAGGCCCGCATCCGCAAAGCACTCGGGCAGGTTAAACACCCACGTGTAGCGCAGGGAGGTGTCCACGCGAAACAGGACAACCTCCGTATGCCGGAGTGTGTCAAGAAGGCGTTCCTCATCAAACGACTTAGCCATGGGGCTGTTCCATCCTTTAGCGCTGCTGATAGTACATTAATAAGGAAAGCAACAAAAGGCAATCATTCCTAACAAGTATGCCACTTTTCCTGTTGTGATATACATGAATAGCAGTGGATGTAAGCGCGGAGCATGGGCAATAATCGTGTGCTTTCTTTGTCATAGCGACGTGCCCGCACCCCGCGGCACGCACATCTCGGCCGGCCGGCAACCCCAGGGGTAGTCGTGCCCCATACAAGCGGGGGAAGCGTCGCGGATCAACCCCAAATTTAGGCAAATTGCAGACGGGAAGAAGTCGCCAAACGTGCTGATACAACGTGGGTTGTGGCAACCGTTACGAGATATATCCCGACATCGCGGTTTGTCCGGCTGTGATCCGTTGGCGTACTAAGGTACAACCCGCTATTGCATAAATGGGCGGAGCGCTTGTGGCTGCTGTATTAGTGCGGAATGAGAAGGAGATGGATAGTAGTACCGGGCGATCGGGCCTCCTTATTGTATTAGCGTTTATTAGCGTTTACACCTTAGTAATTCATCAACATAACGTACATGCGCGTGTCGATTTTCGGCAAAAAAGATGAAGCGCGGGCATGGGGCGAGCGTCCAAGGACTTCCGGAGAGTTTCTGGAACGCAACACCTTGTAGCTTAAACGCAGATACGAGCTTTTGCACCAAAAATCCCCTTCTCAACATCGCCGAAATTCTCTAAAGTAGAGAACGATTAACTTCATGTTGCTTTCCTTCCACGAAAGCCCCATCCAACCCTCTCGCCTCCTCCGCTCCCCGCACCAGGCGGTGACTGCAGGCCACGGCCGGCACCCATGCATACCCGCGATCCTTTCGTCTCGCTGAACTCATGGACTCTGCCCGGGTGGATTTACCAGGGCGATGAGCCCGTGGAAGAAGTGCGCGGCTGTTGGGCGGAGCTGGGGCGCCTGCGCGAGGTGCTGGCCCGTTATCGCCGCCCGTCGCTCGATTCCTCGCCCCACCCGGAGGGCGCCGCCGTCGGCTACTTTACGTATGAGGGGGATTTCCACTTCCTCATCTTTCCCAAACTGCGTGCGCTGCCGGCGGACCAGCCCAACGCGTGGTGGCAGGCGCGCCGCTCCCGATGGCGCCCCGGCACCGCCCCCGGCGCCCCCGGCGTCTCCGCCCCGCACGGATCGCCCGACTTTACGCCCGACCAGACGCGCGCCGAGTATGAGGCCCGCGTGGCCCGCGCGCAGGAGTATATCCGCTCCGGCGATATCTACCAGGTCAACATCGCCCAGCGCTTTACGGCGCCCTTTGCGGGTGATCCCTACCGCCTCTTCGAGCAGCTGACCTGGCGCAGCCCGGCGCCCGGCTCGGCCTTTCTGGACATGGGCACGGGCGGCGACGTGATCCTGAGCGCCTCGCCGGAGCTCTTTCTCACCGTGCAGGGCCGCCACGTCGCCACCAGGCCCATCAAGGGCACCCGCCCTCGCAGCCGCGATCCCATCCGCGACGCGCAGCTGGCCTACGAGCTGCTGACGGACCGCAAGGAGATTGCCGAGCTGACGATGATTACCGACCTGGAGCGCAACGACCTGGGCCGCATCTGCGAGTACGGCTCGGTCGTCGTCACCGACATCATCAAGCTGGAGAAGTACGCCCAGGTCTACCACCTCGTCTCCACCGTGGAGGGCATGATGCGCCCGGGTATCGACGCGCTGCGCGCCCTGGAGGTGGCCTTCCCCGGCGGCTCCATTACCGGCGCGCCCAAAAAGCGCGCGTGCGAAATAATTGCGGAGCTGGAGCCGTGTCCCCGTGGTATATTTACAGGGGCGATCGGCTACTTTGCGTTTAACGGCGACGCCGCATTCAGTATCGCCATCCGTACCCTGTTGCTGCGCAACGGGATGCTTTCTCTGCACGCCGGCAGCGGTATTACGGCCGATTCCATTCCCGCTCGCGAGTACGAGGAGACCCTGCACAAGGCCTCCGGCATGCGCCTGGCCGTGGAGTCCTACCACCAGATGGTGGCGATGGAGCAGGAAGCCTCCGCCGTGCCCTCCCAGAGCGCCGCGCCCGCCCCTGCCAGTTTCCGCGATTCACCCGTCTTATCGATGTACCCGCCCGGCACCGGCACCACCGGCAGTGGCGACAGCCCCACCCCCATGCCATGAGAAACACCCCCGTCACCAGCCTGCATAAAGTGCCCTCCTCTCCGTCGGCCGCTCGCGGCGGCAGCGGCGCGCGACGCCCCGGCAAAGCGGTGTCGTCCGGCGTTATCTCGGCGACATCCACCGAGCGTGCGGTGGCAGCGGCGGCGGAGACGGCCTCGGCCATGCCGGGCTCGTACATACCGGGTCTTTTCTCGGCGACGAGTTTCCGCCCCTGGCTGGGCGTGTTTGAGACGATACGCGTGGTGCATGGGGTGCCGCTTTTCCTTAACGAGCACTGGAAAAGCATCCGCCACTCCGCCGACACGCTGGGCCTGGAGGTGATGCGCGATTTCCGCCAGGTAGCCCCGCATCTGCCCCAGCTTACCGGCCGCTGGCGCTGGATTGTAACGCCCGGCGAGAGTGTGCACTTTTTTGTAGAGGATAATACCCGCGTGCCCGCCGCGTTTACGCTGGGCCTGGCGGATCAGCAGGTGTGCAGCAAAAACTGGGATTCTCGCCACAAAACGCTCAGCTACCTCACCCACTACCAGGCCCGCACCCACGTGCGCGCCGACGAAGCCGTGCTGACCAACGAGGATGGCAACCTGGCCACCTGCTCCATGGGCAACCTCTTCTGGGTCCACAACGGCGAGCTGTGCACGCCCCCCGGCGAGGCCGGCTGCCGCCGCGGCGTGGTACGCGATTTTGTAATGCGCCGCGCCCGCGTTAAAGAGGTGCTGATGAAGCCCGCCGTGCTGGACGAAGCCACCGAGATTTTTGTGACCAACAGCTGGTGCGGCGTCCGCCCCGTATGGCGCTGGCGCAGCAAAACCCTGCCCCTGGGCGAAAAGTGCCGCGCCGTACGCCAGGCCTACCGCGATGAGCTGCATCACCAGCTGCAAAGCGTGATGCACCTGATGCAAAACGACAACGAGTTTGACCCCGACGCCGAAATACGCTGATTACTGAGCGCTGTGCGCCCATCCGCGGCGCCTCCACGGCACCCGGCCGCCGCGGCCCGCCGCCCCGATGGCTTACCCTGGTAAAATTTCCCCGCATTCCGCCCATCTTTCCGCGTGACAAAGCCTCGGCGATGCGCGAAGAACTACGTCTTAAATGGATATCATCGAAGGGCTCTCGCCGACTAAAGTGGTGCAGTTTTCCGTCTTTATGGCCAACAAGGTCGGGCGGCTGCTGGAGATTGTGAAGTACTTTGATGAGCGCAATGTCCACATTGTCGCGCTGACGATCATCGACACCGCCGATTCGTCGATTGCCCGCATGGTGGTGGACGACCAGCAATCCGCCCGCGCCATTTTTGAGGAGTACAACGTTGCCTACACCGAGTGCACCGTCGTGGTGGTGGAGCTGCCCGGCGGCGCCGCGGACCTGAAGTACGTGCTAAGCGCCCTGCTGCAGGCGGAGTGCAATGTCGACTTCACCTTCGCCCTGCTTACCGCCCCCAACGGCAAAGCCGCCCTGGCCATGCACGTGGAAGACGAAGACATCGCCGCCAACGTACTGGCCCAAAACGGCTTTACCCTGCTAAGCCAGGACGACATCTCCCGCTAACCAACGCGGGGCGTTGGATCCCTGTAGCTGACGGCCCTGCGGGGGCCGTCGCGGGGGGAACAGAGGCCAAGGCGAAGTCTCACGCTGGAAATCAATTTTTGTGTTGTAACTCGTCTAATCCCTATGCCCGGCAAGTTGGAGATGATCAGCCTTTTTGTGAGGGACATGGACCGCATGGTCTCGTTCTATCGCGACGTTGTGGGATTTCCCATCAAGCGCTACTCGCCGGGGAGCCCGTATGCCAGCTTTGTTACCGGGTCGTGTCGGCTGGCGCTGTACCAGCGCGACAAGCTGGAGGAGCTGTTTCCGCATGCGCTCTCCTACCCGCGTGGCACCAACGGGACGTTCAGCCTCGCCATCATCTACACGTCCGTTGTGGAGTTTGAGAGGGAGGCGCAACGCATTATCGCCAATGGGGCGCACGCGCTGGATCAGATTCAGGATGCGCCCTGGGGCATCCGTACCGTTACGGTGACGGATCCCGAGGGAAATCTGCTGGAGCTGTACGCGGATCTGGAGTAGGGGGGAGCGCGACTCGTCCGGTAGCGGTGGCGGCGGTTACCTCGCGCACCAGCCGGGTGTGCGCCTCCGCCTTAACGCGTAGCGCTTCGCTTACGCTTTCGGGGTGTTCGTCGCGCAGGTGATTCGCCTCGGCCTTGCGTGCGTCGCGCTCTTGCGGAGCAAGCAGGCGCATGCATTGCATCTCGCGCACCACCTCCGCCTTGAGGGTGCGCACCTCGTGCAGGCCGTGGATGCCGGTTTGCGCCATGCGGGCAAAGAAGAGCGTCGACTCCCACTGATGGCACGGCTTGCACAGGGCGCGGCCGGTGTAGGTGAGGTACGAGGGCTCCCCTGTGCAAATCAGCATGTGGTCCGCGCCGGAGAGCACTTCGGCGGGCGCGGCGTCGCAGTAGATGCAGCGGGTGCCGGCCGGGAAGTCGGGCAGCTCCGCGACGGGAGTGTCGCGCATGTCGCCCGTGCCGCCAAACTGGCGCAGCACGCGGTAGGGCAGGCCCCACGCCGTGTAGCACCCGCGGCAGTAAAAGGTCAGCGAGCTGTCGTCGGATAGCATGGTGACGCTTGACGGGTCCTCGGCCTCAAACGCCACGCACTCGCGCAGGCCCGGCCGCGTACGGCAATCCGGGCACATCCGGCCGGGGCCGGCGGCAGTCGCGGGGGTGCGGGGGGGTGTGTCGACGTCGGAAGGCACAGTCGTATAGCGTACCGTATCGACGGCGCACCGCAAGCCGCGTTAAGGGTACACCGCTAAATTGATGCGCCGGCGGGCGTGCAGTCACGGCATCCAACGAAGCGCCGCAGGCGCGAAAGCCTATAGCCCAGGGCGCGAGCCGGGCGTATGGCCTGGGTGAAGAGTATCGGAAGGCCGGAGGCTCTGCGTGTCTGGCTGTACTTAATCCCGCATCTGTACGGACTCAGGAATACGACGGCTCTCCACCTGCGACGCCACGGCATCAGGAGTCTGTGTACTGCTTGAAGTACGAGAAGAGGCACATCTCCGCCTCCTGCTTGCGCCCTTGTTTGCGCAGCAGTGTGGCCCGCTTGATGAGCGGGTGGTCAAAGTCGATCCAGAGCGGCTCTCCGCTCGCGCTGACGCGAACGCGGGTGGAGTCCTGAATCTTGAGGGGGGGGAGTTTGACGGTAGACATGGCAAGTTCTCCTGGAGTATTCGACCTTGGGGGTACGGCTGGGGAGAGGGAATAGCGCCTGGAAATAACCCGATCCAATACGACCTGCTCGTTACTTCGGCCAGGTTAGAAATAAATTTAGGATCTTGCTCCGTTTTGTGATCTGAATAAAAAGATAGCCCAAAAGAAGCGGCTGCGCGAGTTATTATTTGGTAACCGGCTCGTCGGCCATGGGTAGATGGATTAGATAAGAGTATTGTGCACGAGCACTCTGATTTTTCCAGTCCAAAATCCAAATATCTGTAAAATTCACCGGAGGACAAAACAATCCGGTCCCTGCAGTAAAGGCGCCGGCTCTCGCGCATCGCGTGCACGCGGGTATGAGACCAAGTCCACGATCAACCCGCTTGCCCGGCCCTGGGCTTGCCCCGGGGGCCCAGGGTGTTGCCATCCACCAGCTGGTGGCCAACGTCCCAGCTCTCCAGCGGGGTGCCGTGGAGAAACGCGTGCTCCAGGCGCTCCGCCGCGGCGGCGCCGCTGGTGGCAAAGCCGCCCTGAATGCCCGAGAGCCCGCGCACCTGCTCGGCGCCGTCGGCAAGAAAGGCGCCGATGCTGAGCTCCTCCGGCACGGCGATGCCTAGGCGATGCGCGGTCATCCAGGCGTGCAGGCCCAGCATCTGGCTGCAGGCAATCAGCGCCGTGGGCAGCTCGGCATCGGCCGCGGCGCACAGGGCGGGGCTGTCGCCGTCGCCGCCGGCATGGGCGGCGGCAAGGGGGGCAAACAGGGTGCTCAGGATGGAGTCCACGTTCTCGCCGTCCGCGCCGCAAAACTCCACACGCAGGGTGTCCTGGCTCAGGCCCTCGGCGTGCAGGGCGGTCTGGACGCCTTTGGTGCGCAGGGTATCAAGGGGGGTGCCGGTGGTAAGCATGACAAAACGGCGGTGCCCCAGCTCCAGCAGGCGGTAGGTCAGGGAGACGGCGGCCGCCTCCATGCCCAGGCGCAGCGCGGGTTTCAGCGTGTTGTCAAAGGGATCGAGGATGACGAAGGGGAGGGAGCGCTGGCGAAGGCCGGCCAGGTCGTCCGGAGACACGCCGGCATGCACCACAATAACGCCGCTGAGCGTTTGCAGCACCTCCGGCGCCCAGGTGGACGGCCCGGAACCGAGCATGACCAGGTGCGCGCCGCGGCCTCCCAGGTGGCGGAAAGCGCCGCGAATGAGGCAGCCGATCTCACTCCATGCCGCTACGCTGGTGTCCAACACCATCATACCCACCGATTTCATCGGTTTTTGCGTGGGGGGATGCACAAAGGTGCCCTTGCCGTGGCGGCGGTAAATCAGCCCGCGGTTCTGCAAATCCCCCAGTGCAAGCCGCACGGTAACGCGGCTGACGCCAAAGCGCTGACACAGCTGGTGCTCCGAGGGCAGCGAGAGCGCCGGTGAGTAGAGTCCCTCCATAATCTCCCGGGTAAGCGTGGCAGCTACCGTCTGCCGCGCCGTATAGCGGCCGGAGTCCGAGGTGGAATGGGGGGAGGGAGTCATAGGAAATACGGCCTGAACCTGGCGGCACGAGCGGGATTCAACACAGTGGAAAGGCGTAGCGTGGGGCGGGATGGGGGGGAGGGATGTACTACGCTGGATCAATAAGCGGGGTTAAATTATCGCGGGTACTGGAACGGTGGCAAAGCAACTGGTGCAAATGCGTCCTTTTGTAATTCCTTATAAACCTAAGCAAAAGCAATAAAATTTTTAAATAATCATGCAATGGGATTCAAATGTAAGGTGATGTATACAACAGTTAGACGCTCATTTATAGCTATGCGGATTCGATCGAGGCTTATGTTGCAAAATGGAGACCAAAACGCAGGGGAGTCTTGTATCTACAAGTGAGCGGCTGTTGTATCTACATGTTAAGCGTTTCTCTTCCCATCCACACCATTTCGTACTGCTTATTACCTATATTAAATGCAGATGCATTCCCTTGCGATAGGAAATCACTCGTCATACTCCGTAACCATCACTTTTTTACATTTATTGTTAACACATGTGCTTCCATCATAACGTCTGGCCAGCGGATGCTTATCCATCCCATGCACGCAGTATGCCATGTACCCAGGGACATCTGTGGTGCCTGCCGCACAATTCTTTGCGACAGCCCGCGCCCCCGTGCGACGGGATTTGCTTTCCCCGCGCATCCGCCTATTGTGGGGGGATATGTCCCAACCTTCCTCCGCATCCGCTGCCGCCGTGGGCTCCGCTTCTGGCACCTCCGCTGCCTGGCAGGACCTTTTCCACACGCTCTTTACACTTGGCCTGGAGCGTTTTTCCGGTGGAACGCGTGGCGCCTCCGCCCTCTTTAGCGCGGCTGAGGTTGCCCAGCTTGAAGCCATGGGCTTTCGCGCCCAGGAGATTTACGACTTTGTGGAGGACAACGCGAACTACGGGGAGCCCGTGTGGGCAACGGTTCTTGCTGTACAAACCGTTCGCCACGAGTATTTTACAAAGGTGCAGGATGGGGTGCTTCCCGCCGGGCGCTATGCGCTTGCCGACTTTCCCGCCAAAAGCGCCGCTGTGGACGGCATAAGCTGGCTGCCGCGCCTGATAATGAAGGCCAGAGCCAAGCTGCGCGGGCAGTTGCCCGACGAGCTGATGTATGGGTGCGCCGGAGATCGTCATTTTTTTGCCGAGCACCGGCTGGAGCTTCCGACCTTTTTGCGCGAAGTCTGGCGCGCGGGGGAGGATACCGCGGCTATTGTCGAGTACGTCAAAAATCCGTCGAGCCGGTAGGCTGGATATCCTTACGCTTCGACCGATGCGTGAGGATTTTTAGTGAAATTTTACAGAGATCAAAATTTTTCCAATACGGATTGGTTTACCCGGCAAAGTAGTTGCCTGCATAACTGCTTAGGCAAGCAAACGCGCGCCTCCTAAAGGCTATAGCCCAGGGCTCAACCAAAAGGCCATGCAACCTCCTGTTATCGTGTGGTTTCGGCAGGATCTGCGCCTGCGGGACAACTCGGCGCTTGCCGCCGCCGTCCGCACCGGCGCCCCCGTCATCCCCCTCTACATCCATGCGCCGCAGGAGGAGGGGGAGTGGCCGCCCGGTGCCGCTTCGCGCTGGTGGCTGCATCACTCGCTGCTGGCGCTGGAGGGCGCGCTGCGCGAGGCGGGCAGCCGGCTGATCCTGCGCGTTGTCGCTCCGCACGGGCCAGCCGAGGCGCGGTCCTCCCTGGCGGTGCTGCGCGAGTTGATTCGGCAAACCGGCGCGGACACGGTGCTGTGGAACCGCCGCTACGAACCCGCGGCACTGATGCGCGACAAGGAGATCAAGGCGCGGCTGCGCGACGGGCTCCCCGGCCCCGCGGGCGAAAGCGCGGGGCCGCCCGTGCATGCCCGAAGCTTTTGCACGGCACTGCTTTACGAGCCGTGGGACCCCCGCGTTCGCAACAAGAGCGGCCGCCCTTTCCGCGTCTTCACGCCGTTCTGGCGCCATTGCCTTACCCTTACGCCACCGGAGGCGCCTTGCGAGGGGCCGCGCCCCGGAGACCTGCCGGCGACGGCCGGCAACGGCTGGCCTGCCTCCGCCTCACTGGCGGATCTGGCGCTGTTGCCGCATGTCGACTGGGCGCGGCGATTTTCCCGAGTGTGGCAGCCCGGCGAGGCCGGGGCGAGCGCGGCGTTGCAGCGCTTTACGGAGAGCAGGTTGCTGAGCTACACGGAGCGCCGCGACTTTCCGGGCGATGCAGGAACCTCGCGCCTTTCGCCTCACCTGCACTTTGGGGAGATCAGTCCGCGCCAGGTGTGGCATGCGGTGCGGGTCGCTGCCCAAGAGCGCGGGATTGCCTCGGAGAGCTGGACGCGCTGGCAGTTTGTGACAGAGCTGGGCTGGCGGGAGTTCTCGCATCACCTGCTCTGTCACTTTCCCCACACGGCCGTGGAGCCGCTGGTCGAAGATTTTAGGCGCTTTCCCTGGATGCCCGTGCCGCCCGGCGCTTTACCCAACGTGGCAGCGGATGTAAGCGATCCGCAAAGCCCCGCCCACCTGCGCGAATGCGACCGCATGGCGCCCGCGAAGTCGCAGGCGGCCGCCGCCTCCCCAGGCGACGAGGCCCGCCGCCGCTACCTGGCGTGGACTCGCGGCCGCACGGGCTACCCGATGGTGGATGCGGGCATGCGCGAGCTGTGGGCCACCGGCTGGATGCATAACCGCGTGCGGATGATCACGGCGTCGTTTCTGGTGAAGCATTTGCTGCTGCCCTGGCAGGCGGGCGCCCAGTGGTTTTGGGACACGCTGGTGGATGCGGACCTGGCGCAGAACACGCTGGGCTGGCAGTGGTCCGCCGGCTGCGGGGCGGATGCCGCGCCCTATTTTCGCATCTTTAACCCCATAACGCAGGGCGAGAAGTTTGACCCGGGCGCCGCATACATACGGCGGTGGGTGCCTGAGCTTAAGGCGCTGAGTGACAAGCACATCCACCACCCGTGGGACGTTGCGCCGGACCTGCTGCGCCATGCGGGAATCACCCTCGGCACCACCTACCCGCACCCGATTGTGGACCACGCCGCCGCCCGCAAGGCGGCGCTGGACGCCTTTGCAACACTGCGCGGGGAGCGGGAGGGGGGCGCCGACGCGGAGGATTAGCGGATGATGCCGCGGGCGGACGTGCGGACGAAAGCGATGAGGACGCGGATGTGCTCGGTGTCCGGGTACTCGGCTTCGAGCTTATCGACGGCCTGGGTGGTGTTGAGGGTCTTGTCGTAGAGGATGCGGTAGGCGTTGCGGATGTCCGTAATCTGCTCAGCGGTGTAGCCGTGGCGTTGCAGGCCTACGACGTTGACGGCGCGCATGGCAGCAGGGTTGCCGTCGGCGATGAAGTAGGGCGGTACGTCCTGCACTATTTTGGTGCAGCCGCCAACAAAACTGAGCGTGCCCAGGCGGCAATGCTGGTGCACGGCGCTGAGCCCGGAGATGATGGAGTAGTCGTCCACCGTAACGTGCCCGGCCAGCGTGCCGTTGTTGGAGAAGATGCAGCCGTCGCCCACAATGCAGTCGTGCGCTACGTGGCTGTAGGCCAGGAAGTTGTTGTTGTTGCCAATGCGGGTGTAATTGCCGGGGGCGGTGGCGCGGTGCACGGTGGTGAACTCGCGGAAGTTGTTGCCGGCGCCGATGGAGAGGAACGTGGGCTCCGCCGTGTACTTCAAATCCTGCGTGCGTGCGCCGATGACGGTGAAGGGATGGAAGATGTTCTCCGGCCCGATGGTGACGGGCCCCTGGATGGAGACGTGGCTGAGCAGCCGGCAGCCGTCGCCAATCTGCACCGCCGCGCCTATCACGCAGTACGGCCCCACCTCCACATCCACACCAAGCTCGGCGGAGTGGTCGATTATCGCGGTGGGGTGGATCATGGGATTAGTGCGGGGGAGGTGCAAGGCGGACTCTTTCTTTACGGGGGGTGGGTGGCTACCTTCTTATCGCGTCCACACTTACATACAAGGCGAAAGATGAACGGGGATTATTTAACCACGAATTACACGAATCGCACGAATGGGGGAGGTGAGGGGAGGAAACGGGGAATGGGGAGTTTATTAACCACGGATTACACGGATCACACGGAATTTGCGGAGGGGAGGAAAGGGGATTATTTAATCACGAATGACACGAATCTTGCGGAGGAAGTGGCATTGTGAAGGAACCCTTTTCCCCATTCGTCCCCTCCGTAAATTCCGTGTGATCTGTGTGATCCGTGGTTAAAAAAATCCCTGATTTCCCCTCCGAAATATTCGTGTCACTCGTGAGATTCGTGGTTAAACCCTCTCCTTCCCTGCTACCCGCCCGCTCGGCCGGCGCACGGCGCTTAGCCGATAAGCGCAAACATCAGCTCGCCTTCGCTGACGATGTCGCCGTTGACGGTGCAGAAGCCGTTGGCTTTGCCGATTTTGCCGCGGGCTTTGGTAAGCTCCACGTTAATCATCAGCACGTCGCCGGGCACTACGGGGCGGCGGAATTTCACTTTGTCGGCGCTCATAAAGTAGCCGATTTTGCCGGGGCTTTCGCTGGCGCGCAGCAGCAGGATGCTCGCCACCTGGGCCATCGCCTCCACCTGCAGCACACCGGGCATAATCGGGTGGCTGGGGAAGTGGCCCTGGAAAAACGGCTCGTTGATGGTGACAGATTTCTGGCCGATCGCCTTCGTCTGCCCCTCAAACTTCACCACGCGATCCACCAGGAGGAAGGGGTAACGGTGCGGCAGGATCTTCATCACCTCATTGATATCCAGCCCGCCCTCGCCCATCGGGATGTTCTCGATCGGCATCAGCCCGGAGACATAGGCGCGATACTGCTTCTGGATCGCCTTGGCCAGCTCCACATTCAGGGCGTGGCTGGGCTTGCTTGCATAGATGCTGGCCTTTAGCCGCTGGGGAAAGAGCGCGAGGTCGCCAATGATGTCCAGGATTTTGTGGCGCACAAACTCGTCCTGGTAGCGCAGGGGCTCGCGGCACACAATGGTGTCGCCCTGGATGACGATAGCGTTCTCGATGCTGCCGCCCTTGATAAGCCCTTTTTCCTGAAGCACTTGCACTTCTTCGTAAAACACAAAGGTGCGCGCCTGGGCAATCTCCCTGGCGTAGGTGGCGGTGTCCAGCGTGTAGTTGAGGAACTGCGTGTGCTTGCCCAGGTGGTTGGCGTTGGTCGCGGCCACTTCAAATTTGTCACTGGGCCAGGCCACCATGTAGGCGCCGTCCTTGCCGGTAACGCGAACGGGGTCGCGCAGCTCGTAAAACGTGACGACGGCGTCCTGCTCCATGCTGCCGGCGGCCGTCAGCAGCTCCGCGTAAATGCGGCCGGAGCCGTCGCCGATGGGCGGTTCGTTGGCGTCCAGTTCAATCAGCGCGTTGTCGATACCGAAGCCGCGGAGGGCGGAGAGCAGGTGCTCCACGGTGTGGATCTTGACGCTGCCCTCGCCGAGGGTGGTGGCGCGTTCCACCTGCTTGACGTTGTCGATGTGGACCGCGACGGTGGGCTCGTCGGCAAGGTCCAGCCGCTTGAAGATGTAGCCGGTGTTGGGTGCTGCCGGCTTGACGGTGAGGGTGACGTTATTCCCCGTGTGCAGGGCCAGTCCCTTGACGGTCTGGGCCGATGCCACGGTGCGTTGCTTGAGTACTGCCATCGGCAGATCAAACCGATTCTCTATCCAAATGGCAAGCGGCCTTGCACATTTTTTGTGGATTGCAACTGCAGGGGTGTTTAACGCAGGCGCAGGCGGGGGACAGGGGGCAGGGGAGCTTTACCACGGAAAGCAGGCGAAGTGAGGAACCAGAAAGGGGGAGGGGAGAAAGGGGGAATATTGCACTGCGCGGAAAGTCATTGCGCTGGGACAATTATCTGGAGTGGCTTTAAGTTGTATGTAACGGAGCTGTAACGACTTCCGATGCGCCAATGGCGCAAAACATCTCGTAGCCCAGGGTAAGGTCTGCCGCAGCCCTGGGTGACAGAGCCCACGAATTGCGTCCTGAAGGGACTCCTCATCTATTGGCGTCAAGAATTGGGGCGTCCCTTCAGGACGCGTTCCTTATCCTTCCTCACCCAGGGCTGCGGCAGACCTTACCCTGGGCTACGAGATGTTTTGCGCCGTCGGCGCATCGGATGGAGGGATGCCCCACGCAGTTACATGCGGGTTGAAATCGCTCTGGACAACGGATTTTCCCCCTTGGCGATTAAAATTTCCGCTGCGCAACTGTCAGTAGGCACAGTAATACGCCATGCAGAATCATAAACCGATCCGACATCCCCCTTTCTCCCCTCCCCGTTTCTGGTTCCCCCTTCGCCTGCTTTCCGTGGTAAAATTCCCTTCTTCTCTTCCCCTCTTCCCTTCTCCTCCTCCCCAGTCCCCGCTAATCCTTTGGCGTTACCTTTACCTCGGCAATCCAGATTTCCGCCACTTTGCTGCTGCCGTCGGAGGGTTTGCCGATGATAATGTCGAACGCGCCGTTGGTGCCGTGCCATTCCTTGTCGGCGGCGCCGCCCCAGCTTTGGTAGCGGAGGATCTTGTTGCCTTCCACCGTGCCCTCCTTGGCAAAGTGGGATTGCGGCTTGAAGACGACCTGCTGCCATTCGCCGTCGTGGGGATTCACGCTGAGCGTAAACTGGTGGCACTGCTTGGTGGTATCCAGCAGGCGCAGCGTAAGGCTGCTGAGGCTGGCATTACGGATCCAGAAGGAGATTTCCGTAATGTCGTTGGCGTTAAAGCGCGTGTTGGCACGCACATAGGCGCCGCCGTCCGTAAAGTCGCCGGTGAGTTTGAGGGTGGGTTTGGTGTTGTACACCACGTCCTGGTCCACCGAGATACCGCCCTTGGCGCCGGGGAACTCCTGTCCATTGTCAAACTTCCACCCAAAGTTCTCCGTGCCGGCCTCCATCAGGTCCAGGGGATCCGCCGCGCAGGCAGGTGAGAGAGGATGGCAGAGCACGCCGGCGAGGAGCAGCGCGCTGACGATGGCGGCGGGGAGGCCGGGGAAGCGTTTGGCAAGAGGGCGTAAGGAGTGGGAGCAGGGGGTGGGGATCTGGAGCTTCATGGGGTTGCACATCTGCTTTAAAGGAGTGGAGTGGATGCCGTATCTCACCACATCCGCCCCCGCGATGTCAATGGATTACTTGCCGCGCTGGAGATTCTTCTGCCCTGCCGAGTCCCCTCTCCACCTCACCCCGCAAATAAAAAGCCCCGGCGCACGCAAGCGCCGGGGCTTTGGAAAGGGAGGTTGGTTGCCCCGCCCTTTCGGGCAGGACTCCACGCTTAGTACGCAGCCTTGATGGCCGTGATGATCGGCGCGGCGGAGGAGGCGGCGAAGCGCTTCACTTCTACGCCCTTCTTGTTGAACACAATCACCTGCACGCTGTTGTACGTCTGCGTCCAGCCCAGCGCACGCAGGGTGCCGCCGTGGAAGTCGAGTACCGTGTTGAGATCCGAGCGGGGATTGCCGCCCCAGCCGTTGCGGGCGTACACGGGCTTCAGGCGCGCGGCTTCCTTATCCAGCTGCTTCAAGGTTTCCTTCGTGACGGTCTGGCGGGCTACCGGGGGCACTTCGCCGCGCAGGTCCACCACGCGGGCAACCTGAAAATCGCCACGGCCGGTATAGCTGTCCAGGCCCTGGGAAATCTTGCGGGCTTCTTCGTCCAGGTCGCCGTTAAGGTACAACACCACCGAGACTTTGCCGGCGGGGTTAAGGGCGATGGACCGGCCGTCAACGTCGGTTGCCGAGACGGCGAACGCGCAAACGGTTGCGGCGGAAACAGCGGCCAGCGCCAGGGTGAAAACCATTGCAACTGAGCGCAGGCTATGGAGAGCAGACATTTTCATAGAGAGACGAAATCGTGTAATCGATGGTTTAGAGGGTGATTTATTTTTCCTTACCGGCACCCGCACACCCGGCCCGTCCTGCTGCAACCCGTCCATGGTTCCGCAGACTGATTGGAAAAAGAGGGGAACAAATAGCAAGACGTGATTGGGGATGGGAAGCCTAAAAAGAATATGCCACCAACTTCTTGCTCCATCAAAGATTAAGCCAAAAAAATCAGCCTGCGCTGAAAATCGTGCGATGGCGTTTGGGTGGGAGGGAGTGGGAGAGGGGAGTAATTAACCACGAATAACACGAATAACACGAATAACACGAATGACACGAATGACACGAATATTGCAGAGGGGAGAATGGGGGAAAGGGAGGGGAGTTTTTTAACCACGGATCACACGGATTACACGGAATTTTCGGAGGGGAGGAACAGGGCGTGACAGGACCAGCGTGGGCACTTTCTTAAGGAAACGGTTCTTTCACATTGTCACCGAACTATTTGTGCCGTTCGTGCTCTCTCCCCTTTGTCGTCCCTCTGCAAATTCCGTGTAATCCGTGTGATCCGTGGTTAAAAAAAACTCCCCATTCCCCGCTCCTCATTCTCCCCTCCGCCCTATTCGTGTCATTCGTGGTTAAATACTCCCCCATCCCCCATCCCTCATTCCCTCTTACACAATTACCCCTTCGGACGTGCCGAAGTGGATGCGGGTGTTGTAGGCGATGGACACCGAGCGACCGGGGGGGACTTCCAGCTGCTTGCCGTTGGGGCCCAGCGTCGTCCATTTGGCGGTGCTCAGGTTCTTCAGGCCCCACACGTCGGGGCGCACGGGGTGCTGGGCCAGCTCCGCCACGGGGGTGGAGAAGTCGTTGCGCTTGCGCGGGTCCACGTGGTGCGTAAAGATTTTCGTGTCCTGATTCAGCACCACCGTCTGCCGGCCCACGCACAGGCGAAAGGGGACAGTCAGCTCGCAGCCGCAGCCCCAGCACACGCTCTCGGGCACAGTGTCGAGCGGGTTGGGCCCCTCGTGCACAAAGTTCTCCGCACCGCACTGGGGGCAGTAGTAGATCAGATCGCGCAGCTTGGAGAGGGCGGCGCGCCACTCGCTCTCGCGTACGCGCCCGTCCTTGGCGTCCTTGATGCCGCTGGTGAAGGCGCGGATAAAAATGTCGCGCAAAAACTGCGGGTAGAGCGGCCAAAAGGTCAGCGCATTATCGTGCAGGCCAGGCACCGGGCGGTTGCTTTCGTCGTCGGGATCGAAGATAAACTTCGCATCCTTGCCGTACAGCTTCTGCATCGCCGCCAGGTCCATGCACTGAATATCCGCCTCAAACCGGCCCTCCAGCGGGTGGTGCAGAAAAAACATGTAAAACAGCAGCACCGCCAGCGAGTACAAGTCCGTCTGGATGTTGGGCTTGGATTTGCCGGTCACCACCTCCGGCGCCATAAAGCGCGGGGTGCCCAGCACGCCGCTGTTGTTCTCGCCATCCACGCCAACGTTGTCGTTGTCGCAGATCATGATATCGCCCGTTTCGGGGTCGAAAAACACATTGCCAAAGGAGATGTCGCAGTAACATAACCCCTTGCTGTGCAACAACAAAAAGCTGTCCGCCAGCTTGATGCCGGCATTGACGAGCGAGCGAAAGCTCGGGTCCACCTGCTGGTTCAGGATGTCCACAATGCCATGGAACCTCCTCTCCCGCAACGGCATCAGATAGCCGTAGCCGGGGAAACCCAGGCGCGAGGCCATAAACTCGGGCCACAGAAACTCCGGCGAGGGGAAATTGTAGCTCTTGATCTTGATGTCGATGAGCTTCTCAAGCGCCTTGCGCTGCCCCTGCGTGGCGGATTGCGGGTAGTACCACTTCAGCGCCCAGGCCCGCTCGCCATAGCGGGCGGAATACACTTCCCCCTGGCCGCCGCCGCCCAAAAACTCCTCAATCCGGCACGTCTGCCCGGAGGGTTCGAGGCCGACCAGATCGCCTGGTTTGAACAGCTCGCTCATGTATGATGTTGATGCTTAAGGAGTCCCGTAAAAATCGCCGGGGCGGTGGGTGTTGCAGCGCTTGTATCAGCAAGTGCGCACTTTCCCTCCGCTTTTCCGCCCGCCAATGTCGCCGAGCGCGGATTTTCCCGCAACAAGATATTTGAAAAGATGGGTTAAGGGCAATTCCGTAATCAACAAGAGGTGCGAACTTCTTAGCTTAGCGCCTTGCCGGACGTCGCCGGCGGGCCTTTGTCACACGATTTCACACCGCTTGCCGGAAAATCTCGCGCCTCGATAAATCCTTGCACATAAGCCGGATAGCCGGGTTTTTAGTCGAATCATAAAAAAAGATGCGCCGCCACGCCTAAAGAGATTGCCACAAGCGGCCCTCTCTGGTTACCGTGAGCCTCAAATGGCCACCGCTTCGCTCACTAAATCGCCGGCATGGAAAGCGCTCCAAGAGCATCATCAAGCGATCGCCCAACGGCGAATGCGCGACTTGTTCGCGGAAGATGACAGCCGCTTTGCCAACCTGTCTCTCACTTTTGGTGATATTCTACTCGATTTCTCCAAGAATCGCGTCACCACCGACACCATGATGCTGCTGCGGGATCTCGCCCGCCACGCCGATCTGGCCGGGTGGATCGAAAAGATGTTTTCCGGCGAGAAAATCAACATCACCGAAGGCCGTTCCGTCCTCCACATCGCCCTGCGCAACCGCTCCAACCGCCCCATCTACTCCGACGGCGAGGACGTGATGCCCAAGGTTAACGCCGTGCTGGCCCACATGCGCGAGTTCACCACCGCCATCCGCAGCGGCGAGTGGAAAGGCTACACCGGCAAGCCGATTACTGACATCGTCAACATCGGCATCGGCGGCTCCGACCTCGGCCCGCTGATGGCCACCGAAGCGCTGAAGCCCTACTGCGACGGCCCCAAAGCGCACTTTGTGAGCAACGTGGACGGCACGCACATTGCCGAGACGCTCAAGAGCCTGGCGCCGGATACGACGCTGTTTATCATTGCGTCCAAGACATTTACGACGCAGGAGACCATCTCCAACGCCACCAGCGCCAAGGAGTGGTTCCTGAAAGCCGCGGGCGACGAAGCCTTTGTGGCCAAACACTTTGTGGCGCTCAGCACCAACGCCGCCGCTGTCAGCAAGTTTGGCATCGACACCGCCAACATGTTCGAGTTCTGGGACTGGGTTGGCGGCCGCTACTCGCTCTGGTCCGCCATCGGCCTCTCCATCGCCCTGGCCATTGGGCAGGACCGCTTTGAGGAGCTGCTGCAGGGCGCCCACGACATGGACGAGCATTTCCGCACGGCGGAGTTCTCCTCCAACCTGCCGGTGACGCTGGCGCTGCTGGGCATCTGGTATAGCAATTTCTTCGGCGCGCAAACGCACGCGATTTTGCCGTACGACCAGTACCTGCACCGCTTTGCGGCCTATTTTCAGCAGGGGGACATGGAAAGCAACGGCAAGAGCGTGGACCGCAACGGCCGCCCGGTCGACTACGTGACCGGCCCAGTGCTGTGGGGCGAGCCGGGGACGAACGGCCAGCACGCGTTTTACCAGCTCATCCACCAGGGCACGCGCCTTATTCCGTGCGACTTTATCGCCCCGGCCATCAGCCAGAATCCCATTGGCGAGCACCATAACATGTTGCTCTCCAACTACTTTGCGCAGACGGAAGCGCTGATGACAGGCAAGACGTTCAGCGAAGTCCGCGCCGAGCTGACCAGGGAAGGGCTGAAGGGCGAGGCTCTCGAAGCGCTCATCCCCCACAAGGTGTTTACCGGCAACAAGCCGACAAACTCCATCATGTTTACCAAGCTGACCCCGCACGTGCTGGGCAGCCTCATCGCCCTTTACGAGCACAAGATTTTTGTGCAGGGCATTATCTGGAACATCAACAGCTTTGACCAGTGGGGCGTCGAACTCGGTAAACAGCTGGCCAAGAAGATCTTGCCCGAGCTGACCGATGACTCTGACATCTCCACGCACGATTCCTCCACGCGCGGCCTCATCAACCACTTCAAAAAGCTGCGCACCAAAGCCAAGGAATCCGGCGAGACGCTGAGCACCAGCCTGGTGCCGGCGATCATCCCCGCCCCGGCCGCGCCCGCTGTATCGGAGAGCGCGGACCCCGCTGCCGAAGCCGCCGCGCAGGAGCCGCCGGCGCCCGCCTCCGAGCAGATCTCCAGCCTGGTGGAGCAAACCGCGCCGCCCGAGCCCGCCCCCGGCGAACCGATCGCGCCCTCGGCCGAAGTGCCTGCCACCGAAGTGGTTGCAGACGCGCCGCCGGCTGACTCCGCGCCCGCCGCCACGGACAGAGGCGATGCCGCCCCGATTCCCGACATCCCCCCCGCGCCCGCCGCGGAGAGCACCGAGCCTGTCGCGGAGCCCATCCCCAGCGACGCCGTGCAACCCGTTGCGACGGAAGCACCTGCGCCGGACACGGTACCCGAGCCCGCGCCTGAGTCCACGGCTGAGCCCGCCCCGTACGTGGACGCCGGCTTCGCGCCCGCCCCGAGCTCCGAACTCGGTGTCACCAGCGACATCACCGCGCCCGCACCCGTCCAGGACTTCAGGCCGGCCCCTGTCGATACGTTTGCGCCCGCTCCCGTGGAGAACGCGCCGCTGCCCAGCGAGTTTATCGCGCCATCGGACTCTGTTCCGCCCGCGCCGGAAGCTTCTGCCTCCCAGGACTTTAGCGCGCCTCCGCAGCCGCTGGCCTACAGCCCGACAGAGGCCGCTCCGGAAGCGCCGACGACCCTGATCGACACGCCGAATCAGCCCTCGTCCTTCGGCGAGCCCGCGCCCATCGCCACGGTGCCGACCGAGTCGACCGACAGCTCCTTCGAGCCGGCCCCCGCGCCCATCTCGGACTTCGTCTCCGAGCCCGCGCCCTACACGGAGCCCGCGCCCACGCCCTCCGGCGAGTTCGCCGCCGAGGTAGCGCCCGCGCCTGCCGATCTGTCGCCCGCCATCCAGCCCGTGCTCTCCGAGCCGGCGCCCGACGCGCCCGTGCAGCCGGAGACGCCGCCCGCCCCCATCGAGTCGCTCGGCTTCGAGCAGCCCGAAGGCGCCATCCCGGCCGAGGAGACCGGCACCCCGGCCATCCCCGCCGAGTACAGCGGCAGCGCCGCCGACGCGCCCGACGCGACGCCGGAGGAGATGATCGCCTCGATCCCCGAGTCGCAGCCGATGCCGGCCGTGGAGCCGACCGAAGTGGCGCACGTGGAACCCGCGGCCGAAATCCCCGCTGACGCCCCCGCTCCCGAGCCCTTTGCCGATGCGCCCGCGCCCGTCGCCCTGGCCCCCGTGGACCTGGAGCCCGCCGCGCCCGAGGCCCCGTTGAGCGAGCCCGTGCCCGACTACGTGCCGGAGCCGACCACACCCGTCGCCGGAGCTGAATCGGAGCCGCCGCCGCTCACCAACACCTGGTTTAGCGAGACGAGCGCCGAGCAGGCCCCCGCTGTCGAGGCGCCCATCCCCGTGCCGGACGCACCGCTGGAGGTGGCCGAAACGCCCGCTCCCGTCGCCCCGGAGCCCTACGCGGAGCCCGTTGCGGAGGCGCCCGCGCCTGAGCCTGAGCCCGCTTCCGAGCCGGTGTCCGAGCCCGCACCCGAGCCCCAGAGCTTCGGCTACTCCGAGCCCGGCGCTCCCATCGCGGAAAGCTATTCCGAGCCGGTTGCGGAAACTCCCGCGGCCGAGCCGGTGGCGGAGGAGTACACCCCCGCTCCTGAGCCGCCCCCCGCGCCCGTCCCGGCCCCGTCGCTGTTTGGCGGCCCCCCTCCGCTTCCTCCCACGCCCCCGCGTCCCCCGGCCAATCCGCTGACGACGACCGGCGCGCTTCCGCGCCCGCCGCTACGCCCGCCGCTACGCCGCCTTCTGCCCACCAACATGAAGTCGATCCCGCTCCGCCGCCTCACCGGCCCCATTAACCCGCCCAAGCAGGACGGGGAGTAGGAGAAAGGCACGTTGGCAGGAGAGAGAATTCCGGCCCTTGTTCGCCCCGGGCGTTCGCAGATACTATCGACCGAGCACAAGGCTCCGCGAACGGCGGAGCTGAGCGTTCGCAGCAGAATTCGGAACGAACAAGGCGCTCCGAGAACCGCGGAGCGGTTCCATAGCATACCCCAAGGTTGCCCGGAGCATTCTGATGCGAGGACTACCCCGGGAAAGTTCGCCTCAGGAACCCTGCGCGAAGCGTTCTTACTTCGATCCACTCGCGCTCGGTTCATGCGTGTGCAAGGCACTCTCTGCGGCTCTGAGCATCGCCCGCGCGAGGAACGAGCGCGAAGGGTCTGACGGAAGAACGCTTCGCGTGGGGTACCTGATTCCAGCCTACCCGGGGTAGTCCTTGCCTCAGAATGCTCCGGGCAACCCTTGGCAATGTTGTGGAACGTCTCCGCCGTTCGACAAGCTATCGGGAAAGTGCTCTCACTGTCAGTGAGGGCCTGATTGTCGTGAGTTGTCGTCGCCAACCCTTAAGCCAGTGTTGAGGCAAGGATCTATTTTAGGATTATGGCGGTTCAAGAACAGATGTTCGCAAGGCTCTGACAACCTCAACGAGGTTGTAAAGCCTAGCCCAGGGTTCCCCGGGCGAAGCGAGAGAACCCTGGGTAAAGGCGCGAAATCGAACGACCTCAACGCGGGTCGCATCCCTTTGCGACGCAGATGGATACAACCTGCGTTGGGGTTGATCTGAAACTACTGCTTACCCAGGGTTCTCTCGCTTTGCTCGGGGAACTCTGGGCTAGGTTATAGAACAGCTTCGAGGTTCTCGGAAACTCCCTGTCCATATACATCTAATCCCAAAATAGATCTTTGCCGATGCACCAGAGAGTGTCGACATTCTACCATTGTCGTGGAGAACATTCCCTTTTTCCCCTCTTCGTAATCCGTGTTTTCCGTGGTTAAAAACTCCCCTTTGAACGGAAAGCTAACCACGGATAAGACCAATTCGCACAGTTATTTGCTCTTTATGCGAGGGGAATTTTAACGCCAGGGACAGAAAGGTCGCCAAGAGGGGACAGCAGAACGTGGAAATGTCGACAACCTCTAAACTCGCCCGCCTGTATCCGGCAATTACGCTCGGACAGAACGAATAAAGTGGCAAGGCAATCGCAAGTGGCGGTGCGCCCGTTCGTCTGGTTTATATCGCTTTTTTTTCAAAAATGCTTCATTATTTATGGGCTAGGCGATGACGTAACCCCCCCATTACCGACTACGAGAACGACCATGGCAGACTTATCCAAGCTGGGAGCGTATCGGGACGTTAACTCGTCCAACTTCAACTTTAACGATCGCCTTTCGGGCGACAGCAGCGGCCTCCAGACGAGTGGCAGGCAATCTTACACCAACATTTTCAGGAGGGCCTTTCAATTCCTCACGCGCTCCGAGGCCGAAATCCAATCGAACAAGCAGACGGCGGCCGACTTTCGTGACCGGCTGAAGGACGCGTTTGGCTCGGAAATCGCCGATGTCTTTTCGCGCGATCTGCAGGGTCAGCTGGAGAAGGGGCGCCCCCTTACCGCCTACCGCGTTAAAGTCACCATCGACAAGGCCAGGATGTTGGCCGAGAAGAACCAGGGGCTCAATGAGAAGCGCCTGGACAGCGTGATGCCGCAGCTGGTGAAGGATGTGTGGAAAGGCCTCACGTACGGGCTCGAAACATCGCCCGACCCCTCGGCGCTGAGCGACAAGCAGATGGAAAATGTGCTGCGCGATGCCATCCGCAGCGACCCGCAGTTCAGCAACAAGCTGTTCACCTCCGACCAGGACTTTGTCAAGGCCTTCAAGACCCTTGCGCAGCAGAAGGGCGAGCGGGCGCTGGTGCGGGCCATGCAGCCGAACCTGGAGAGCCTCTTGCCCGATCCGCTTCCGAAAAACTCAACGCTGCGCATTGTGATGGGCATGCCGCCCAGCATGAAAAGCGAGATTTCCGAGGGTAAGGCCGCGTATAACATGGTGAGCGGATCGATCAACACGGTCGTGATGTCCCTGACCATGGAGCCGGATTTGGCGCAGACGGACCCGCTGATGGCTTTGAACCACCTGCTTACCATCGAGCGAGAGGTGCTGCACCCCAATCCCCAGCCGGGCAAAGGCTTTAAGGACCAGTTTGAGGATTTTGGCGAATCCGGCTCTTTGCCCCGGCGCCTGGCCGACATCCCCGGCGACGAGCTGCTGGAGGCGACCCGCGACATCCAGGAAGCCATGGTGTGCGACGGCACGATCATTCGCAACAAGCTGGCCCAAAAGCTGGGCATTGGCGACTACTCCAAAGAGCAGTTCTCCACCGTCCGCGACGTGAACTACACGCTGACCCAGCTGGCCACCACCGTCTCGGAAAGCCCCGAGGACCTGCAGGGGGAAAACGGGGGGAGAGCGCTCAAACAGCTGGAGGGGCACCTGGAGAAGCTGCGCTCCCTCAAGGACACCGTGCCGACGTCTCACTCCTTTCCGCTGCTCAATGCTCTGATATCGCAGACGGAAACGCTGATGGAGTCGGTTAGGGAGATCCAGAGCCAGGGGAAGTAAGCCCTGGCAGCGTCTGCTCTCCTCAAAACAAGCCCCTGGGTCGATTTCCGGCCGAAGGGCTTGTTTTCTTTCCGGCATCCGGTTATTTGGCCTTTTGGCGGGCCGCTTTTGGGCGCAAGCTGCGTTGGTCTTTCGGTCATGCATTTTTCAAATGCACTCCCTCAAGCCCGCCTTGCCCGCATCCCAAAATCGGCGCCGCCAAAAGGCCAAATAACTGCGCGAATTGGTCTAATGCCTCCCTCTCGCTGGAGTGAATATGAGCACAACCCCCGTCATCCCTGCTTCGTCCGCCGCGCTGGAGATCCTGCGTAACCGGGCCGAGTTGGTAAGCCATTTTGGCAGCATCCCGCTCCTGCACCCGGGCCGGCAGGTGCCCGGCCACGAGGGGCCGCCTTACCTGCTGCGCGATGTGAGCGAGGAGCTTGCCACGGACAGCGGCCGGGTGCATGCAATGGTGGGGGATGTTACGCTACGCGTTCTGCCGGAGCATCTTGCGCTGTTGCAGGGCTCCCGCCTGCACTTGACGGTAGCGCGGTGCTTTGGCAGCAGTGTCATCATCGCCTCCGCAGCCACGGAGGACTTTTCGGAGCAGCCGAGCGCGCTGGTTGGGGAGAAGAATCCGACGCTGTTTCCGCGCGTGGGAGCCCTGCCCGATGCCACCATACAGCTGGCGGCAACGGCGGTGCTGGTGGCGCGGTTTGAGGAGCTGGAGAAATCCCTGACGGCCGAACTGAGCGCCATCCGCGAGAAGATGGACTTGCCCGAGATGGTGCTGTCGCTCTCCGTGCTTGGCCAGGACGAAGGGGAGAAAGGCCCGCCTTATTCCGTGTGCTTTGGGGCGGACGACGTGCCCGACGAGACGTGGGATGGAGAGAAGGTGCAGGTGGGCAATCTCCTCTTTCATCTCCATCGCGGCAATGCGGAGCTGCTGCGCGGCCTGACGCTGTCCCTGGCGCACAGCTTTGGCGGGGAAGTCTTTGTAGCGTCGTAACGCCCTGCAAGGCGTTGACGTTCGGTGCGTCAGTGCGTTAGCGCATGGCGTGATGGGGGCCGCCGGCCACTTGCGGGGCTTCCTCGTAGGCCAGCTCCGCCAGGCCGTTGGCGATCATGGCCTGGACGATCTGGATGAGGGTGAGCGAGCAGATGTCGAGGCGGCGCCAGACGCTGTTGAGGACCTGGGGGCGGCGCTCGACGATCTTCCACACGCGGTCCACCAGATGTTGCGTGGAGGGGTCGTCCCATTCCAAGTCCAGGACGAGGCGGGCCAGGCGGCCATCCATGCGCTGGAGTTTGCCGGGCAGCTCCATAAAGCGGTCGCGCATGCCGGCGGCTTCCATGAGGAGGCCCATGCCGTCCATCTGGATGCGGTAGGCGTCGTCAAACGGCAGGGTTGGCTTGTCGCGAATCTGGAAGGCGAAGGTGCCTTCAAACGCGGGTTCCAGGAAAATCTGCCACACGGCCTCCACGCCCTGCAGGTGGGCAAAGCGGCCGTTGGCCACGCGGCCGCCGGTAAAGAAGAAGCTGCCGATGAGGTCGTTATGAGGGTTGATGAGGCGCAGCTCGCCCGTCTGGCCGCTGCCGATAATCGTCTGGAAAATGAGCAGCATGTCGAACTTGAGCAGGCTGCCGCCAAAGTCCACGCTGTAGCTGTTGAAGGTGACGGTGTCGGTCGTCTCGTACAGGCGCTCCGCCAGG
Organism: Verrucomicrobia bacterium LW23; assembly: GCA_003054695.1. Lineage (GTDB taxonomy): Bacteria > Verrucomicrobiota > Verrucomicrobiia > Methylacidiphilales > UBA1321 > LW23. The sequence goes on along the minus strand of QAZA01000023.1, from coordinate 67,944 downwards.
TAGCCGGCCATAAAGGCGCCAAGCTGGGGGATGCGCTGCATCAGCCAGTAAAAATCCTGTTTGGAGATTTTGAGGAGTTCCACCTCCTCGCACGTCACAATGCCAGCCACGCGTTTGTTACTGGTCAGCACGCCAATCTCGCCAAACACGTCGCCGCGGGTGAGGTAGGAGAGGCTGCGCGACTGTTTGCCGTCGGGGCTGCGCGTCACCACCTCCACCACGCCGCGGTCCACCACGTACATGGCGTCGGCCTCCTCGCCCTGGTGGTACACAAACTGCCGCGCGTGGAATTTCACCGGCTTCCATAACCGCATGATTTCACGCTGCTTGAGCGATTCCAGCCGGTTGAAGAAGTGGCCGAAGAATTCGCTTCGGGGTTGTGTGGGGGAGCTGCTCATGGGTAGCGGGCGAAGTGGGGAGGGGAAGGCGGCGTTACATGATAGAGACGAGCGTGGCTTTATGTTTCTCAAACACCGCCACTTCCTTCACGCCTGTCAGCTGCAGAAAGTCGGCAAGCTTTTCGTAGTCCTTGCTGAGTTCCGCGGGGGCGTGGGCGTCGGAGGCGATGGTGATGGGGATGCCAAGCTCCAGGGCTTTGCGGACGATCGCTTCATCCGGGTACTGGATACCGACGGGCTTGCGCCAGCCGGCGGTGCTGATCTCCATGGCCAGGCCGGCATGGGCAATCTTTTCCAGGATGGGGGTGAAAACGTCCACAAGGGGAGATGTCGGAAAATATTTGAATATCTTAATAAGGTCCAGATGCGAAAGGCTGTCGATGTGGCCCAGCACAATCATGCGGTCCAGCTCAGCCGTGTATTGCTCGTAGACCTCGTCGATATTGCGTGTTTTGTAGCCGTCCACCTGCGCGGCGCTGTCAAACATCCAGTCCCCGATGTAGTGCACGCTGCCCAGCACAAAGTCCAGGCGATCCCAGTGGCGGGCCACCCAGGCGCGGCCGGCGGCGCTGCTCTTGGGGTCGTTGTCCAGCTCAATGCCGGAGCGGATCTTCAGGTCCGGGTTGCGCTCGCGAAAGCGTTCGATTTCGTCGAAACAGACCGCCTCGTGGTAGCGATCGTGGTCCGTCAGCGCAAAGTCGCTGACGCCGCGAAGGCGGGCGCGGTCCGCCCAGGGTTGCAGAAGTTCCTGCGAGTAAGGCTGCAGCTTGTGCGCCTGCGGGTGCATGTGGTAGTCGCTGAACAGCTTCATAAAGAGTGGGTTGTACCCATACTTTACGTCAGTTCAGCGCCGGGGGGAAGCCATAAAGCGCGGGCAGGGGATGTGGGGTGTCGGCGATTAGAAAGCGGAGGGGCAGTGCGTGGGGGTGAAGGGTTGGGTTGGGTGGGGGGAGTGATGGCAATGGCTGCGTTTGCGTGCCGTTATATGCAGCGCTTACCGTGCCAGACTTGCGGGCAAGCCGAGGAATCGCGGGGATATTTTGCGAATCGGCATTCTTTTCCGCAGTGAATAGTATTGCACTCCTTAATACAAGGAACGAGCAAACATGCGGACCTTGCAGCTTTTAGGGGTGGCGATGTACTGCTGCCCATTTCTAACCAATTGCTTGCAAAGCGCTTACGCTGCCGGCGTTGCCGAAGCTGCGCGATTGGGCGCCGCGGATTCAGAGTGTCGCTATCTATAACATTGCTATGCACGAATCGTCGCCGAAGCTGACACACTGGGTAATGCTGCCCGGCAAAATTTACCTTGCTGAAGAAACGAATCGACCTGCGCGTGCGTATTTCGACTCACCAGCAGGCCAAAATGGCTGCTGTTAAGCTCAATGTGGTCCGTCGCGCCCGGCAGCTTGGTCTCCTCCACAAGTACGGTGCCATCGCAAAGGCCGCGCATGCCTACTATCTTGCCGGCGCCCATGGGGTAAGTGCCGGCAATAACGCCGAAGTCGCGCACCGCGCCTTCGCCGCCGCCGTTCCAGCTCATCACGGCCGGGTCGGCGGATTGCTGGCGCAGGTGATCTTTCATCGTGCGGCCCAGCATGGGGCCGACGACGGGCCATTTGCTGACGCGCGAGGCCGTCCACGTGCTGAGGAAGGGGCTTCCTATCGCGACGGCGCGGCCGTGGCGGCGCTGCTGGTGGCGTCGCAGGAGCTCCAGCATCACAATGCCGCCGAGGCTGTGCGCCACAAAATGGACGCGGCGCGCGTGGATGCTTTGCGCGAAGTCGTTGAGCTTGTCCGCGTTATCGACAAGGCCGTGCCGCATGTCGGAGTACGGAAAGCGTTTGGTGATGTACCCGGAGCGCCGCAGCCGCACGGCCAGCGCGGCAAACTCGAAGCCGGTCATCCACAGTCCGTGGATCAGCACCACGGCTTCGTCGCGGCGCGGATTATGGCCTTCGCCCCCGCCCTTGTTCGTGTCCTTGCCGTCGCGCCCAGCCCCGCCGGTGCCGGGGGCCAGCCCCGCCCGGGCCTCTGCGTCTACCAGCTCCTCCGCGGCCTGGCTCAGTTCCATTTCGTCCGAATAATCGCGCAAATCACTCCGCATCATATATTTAGTGTGCCTCCGTACAACGTCGGGCGCGACGGGACAACCCGGCGCAAACTTATAAGATAGCACGTCAGCGCATATTGCAAGTGGCTGAAATGCTTTTGCTCCAGAAGCATCCTTCCCCGCGGAGAAACCGCAGCCGACAAGGGATGTCCGCCCCCGGAATTCTCCGCGCTATTGCCTGAATCAGCAATGATTGCATTAACAATAAGATAAAAAACAGTGCAAATTTATTTTGCGCAATACGAAATCTCTTCCAATATGCGGGCGGTCTTGTGCCCGTCTGCCGCCTGCGCCACACACCGGCGCGGATCACATATGTCGCGCTTTGCGGCCGACCCAAGCCCGCCTGCCCGCCCGCCCGCACCCATCCGCCCAGGCTGATGGGAAAATCGGTGCTTGGATTCTTTCGCCGTCCGTCTACTCTGCCCCTGCCCCGCGTACCTATCCGCATGAATCGATCCTTTCTAGCTGTCGTCCTGGCACAGTCACAGGTGTTATTCAACGCCTATGCCGCCAAACTGGTAGTGACGACGATGGGCATCCAGATTCTGCTGGAAGGCGACATCTTCAAGAATGTTGTCGCGATGCTGATGATCCTGCCGTTTGTGCTGCTGGCACCCACGGTGGGCTGGCTGGCGGATCGGTTCTCCAAGCGCGACGTGCTCTATTACAGTCAGTGGTTTCAGGCGGCGGTAACGGCGCTGATGTGCTACGCGCTGTGGTGCCATATGCTGCCGCTTACGGTGGTGTGCATCTTTTTGCTGGGCGTACACACGGCCATTATGGCGGCCGCCAAGCTGGGCATTGTCAAGGAGCTGGTGGACAGCGAGAGCGTCAGCGCGGCCTCCGGCACGATCGAAGCCACCGCCATGGCCAGCATGCTGCTGGGCGGTCTGGCCGCCGGCCTGGGCTACGCGTGGCTGTTGCACGAGGCAATGCCGCCCGTGGACGCGGCCTTCGGTGGCGTGGGCGTCAGTCTGGTGGCGGGCGGGCTGGCCAGCCATTCGCCCGGGCTTACGGAGCCCTCCTGGGGCGCTGCGCTGTACTGCGGCGGGTTTCTGCTGGTCACCGCCTTTTTGGGCGTTTTGTGCATGGCGTTTGTGCCGCGCACTCCTTCGCACAGCGAGGCCGCCGGGCCGTTCCGCCTCTCCCTGCTGTGGGAGCACTTTGGGCAGTTGCGCGACGTGTGGCCGCAGCGCAAGGTGCGGCTTTGCATCCTGGGCTACAGCTACTTTTACGGCGTTGCGGCGGCGCTGTCCCTTACGCTGCTGGAGACGGCCGAGCATGTGGCGGGGCACGAGGGCATGAGCATGCTCTTCGGCATCTACCAGGTGACGCTGGGCCTGGGCGTTATCTGCGGCAGCGTACTGGTGGGCATCCTCTCCGGGCGGCACATTGAGCTCGGGTTTATCCCCGTGGGTGCCATTGGCCTGATTGGCGGCCTGGTGGCTATGGGCCTGACGCCTCCCACAACACTCCTCTTTTACGTGCCCCTGTTTGGCCTGGGCTTTGCCGGCGCCATGTTTGCCGTGCCGCTGAACGCCTACCTGCAGGAAAACACGCGCCCCAGGGAGCGCGGCCGCGTAATGAGCGCCAGCGGGCTGGTGCTTAATCTCACCTGCATCGTCGCCATCTTTGTGCAGGGAGCGCTCAGCGCCATCCACATCCCCGCGCCGCTGCAGTACGCCGGGTATGCGATTCCCACCGCGTGCATCGCCCTCTATGTCATCTGGCTCCTGCCGGAGAATCTCATCCGCTTTGCGGTAAGCCTGGTGGCGCGCCTCTACTACCGCATCCGCCCTGTGCGTGTCGGCGAGCTGCCGGAAAAAGGCGGCGTATTACTGCTGTGCAACCACCTTACGGTGGGCGATGCGATTCTTCTGCAGCTGGCCTGCCCGCGCAACATCCGCTTTGTGATCTTTAACCCGGCCGTGCAGGGGGGATTTCTCAGCCGCATGCTTAAGGTGCTGCGTTGCATCCCCATCGTGCCCGGCAAGGCGAAAAGCGCCGTGGAAGCCGCGCTGGAGGCCCTGGCGGAGGGCGAGGTGGTGTGCATTTTCCCCGAGCACGCGCTGACACGCGCCTCCTCCCTGCAGGAGCTCAACGGCCTGCAGGGCCTGCTCGCCCGCAAATCCGGCGCACCGCTGCTGCCCGTATGGCTGGAGAATACCTGGAACGAAGCGTGGCGCGCCACGTACACGCCGCTGCGCCGGTTCCTCTCCCGCGTGTGGCCGTGCACCGTCAACGTGTACTATGGCAAGCCGCTGGCCGCCGGTACGCCGCTGGCCGATGTGCGCTCCGCCCTGTACGACCTGGGTGAGGAAGCTTTCTCGGCCCGGCCGGAGCTGAACTCGCACCTGGGCGCGCGGCTGATTCGCGGCCTGCGCAGCAAGTTTTTTACGCCGGTGGTGGTGGACGCGTTTAATGGCAATAAATCACTCACCGGAGGGCGCCTGCTGGCCGTCAGCCTGGCTTTGGCGGACTGGATGAAGGCGAACATCCCGGAGCGACGCGTCGGCATTATTCTGCCGCCCGGCCTCGGCGCTACTATCGCCAACCTGGCCTGTGTGCTGGCCAACAAAACCAGCGTTAACCTCAACTTTACGCTCGATCGCGACGGCAACGTCTCCTGCCTGCGCCGCTCCGGCGTTACCACGGTGCTCTCCGCCCCCGGCCTTTGGGAGAAGCTGCCCGACTTTCCCTGGCCGGAGAGACGCATCGATATCACCACCGTGCTCAAGGGGCTGCCCGGCATGGCGCTGAAGAAGTGGTTTTTTGCCGGCCTGCTGCTGCCCTGCGGCGTGCTGCGCGCCATGGCCGGCGTGCCGAAGTGGGGCGGGAGGGAGGAGGCGACGCTTCTCTTTACCAGCGGCAGCAGTGGCGAGCCCAAAGGCGTAACCCTGTCGCACCGCAACATCCTGGCCAACGCGGTGCAAATTCAAAGCATGCTGGCCGATGTGCACGTGGGCGCTGTGCTGGGCTGCCTGCCGATCTTTCACAGCTACGGCATAACGGTGACGCTGTGGTGGCCCATGCTCGGCGGTCCCAAAGTCGTCACCTACGTTAGCCCTCGCGAGACGCAAAAGCTCATCGAGATTATTGCCGAGCACAAGATTCACCTGCTCATCACCACACCCACCTTCCTGCGCCACTATATCCGCAAGGCCAGGCCCGAGCAGCTCGCCTCCCTCAAGCTGGTGGTAACGGGCGCAGAAAAGCTTCCGCTGGAGGTATCCGCGGAGTTTGAGAAAGCCGTAAAGCTGCCTGTGTGCGAAGGCTATGGCATGACCGAAGCCACCCCGGTCGTCGGCGTCAACCTGCTGGACGATCCGCCCTGCGCCACCCGGCCCGAAGGTGTGCAAAACCGGCAGGTCGGCTCCGTCGGCCGCATCATGCCCGGCCTGAGCGTGCGCATTCGCCATCGGGAAACGGACGAGGACCTGCCCATAACGGAGAGCGGCATCCTGTGGCTGAAGGGCGCCAACATTTTTGACGGCTACCTGGACGACCCCGCCCGCACGGCCGACGTCCTGAAGGACGGCTGGTACCGCACGGGCGACATCGGCCGCATGGACGAAAAAGGCTTCCTCTACATAGAAGGCCGCGTCTCGCGCTTCTCCAAACTGGGCGGCGAGATGGTGCCGCACGGCACCATTGAGGCCAAGATCGAAGAGTTGTACGGCCTTACCGACCACGACGCGCCCAACGTCATCGTCGTAGGCGTGCCGGACGAGACGAAGGGCGAGAGCCTGGTCATCCTGACCACGCAGCCGCTGGAGATTGCCGACGTGCGCAAACGCCTGCACGAGGCCGGCCTGCCCAACCTGTGGATCCCACGCGTGCTGTTCCACATCGAGACCATGCCTGTGCTGGCCACCGGCAAGCTGGCCCTGGCGGAGTGCCAGCGCATCGCCAACGAGAAGGTGCACGGCATTGGCGGCAAAGATGCGCCTCATCACGTTAAGGATAAGGCTGCGGAGCATGGCGCCGCCACGGCCGCCGCCCCCGCGGAGTCCACGTAAGCACCGACGACGACGCCATGACGCTTTCCGAAATCAAACGCATTCTGGAGGAGCGCGGCATGCGCCCGCTCAAGCAGTTTGGTCAGAACTTTCTGCACGACAAGAACTTGTGCGCGTGCCTGGCGCAGGATGCCATGCGGCAGATCCGCCCGGCCGTCAGCACTTCCACGCCCAAAGCCACCGCCGGGGCGGAAGCTGCCGCACCCGCACCCGAGCCTGCTGCTCCGCCCGCGCCCGACCACGTGCTGGAGATCGGCCCGGGCCTGGGCGCCTTTACCCGCGCGCTTCTGGAGGCCGGGTGCCACGTTACGGCCGTCGAGAAGGATCGCGGCATGGTCGCCTTCCTTACGGAGCACCTTGCGCATCTCTCCCCGCCGCAGTTCCGGCTGATGGAAGGCGACGCGCTGGAGGTCATCCCCACGCTACCGGCCGAGGCCGCCGTGCATGTCGTGGGCAACCTGCCGTACAACATCAGCACGCCCCTGCTCATGACCCTGCTGGAGCGCAACCCGGCGCCAGAGAGCATGCTGTTTACGCTACAGCTGGAGATGGCGCAACGGATCATCGCCCCCCACGGCGGCAAAGACTACGGCGCGGTAAGCGTGATGGTGCAAAGCCTTTGCCACGTGCATCTTATCCGCAAACTGCCCGCCACCGTCTTCTACCCCGCGCCGGAGGTGGAAAGCGCCGTGCTGGGCTTCCGCAAACGCCGCACCCCGGCCATCACCAACGCCGACTGGCCCCGCTTCGCCGCCTTCGTCCGCAAAGGCTTCTCCCAGCGCCGCAAAAAGCTCAGCAATCTGCTGCCCCAGGTCACCGACCAGCGCCGCGCCGAGCACCTGAGCGTAACGGAGTGGCAAGAGCTGTTCAACACTACGCAAAAGGCGGGCTGAGAGGAGAGCAAAGTTAAAGGACAGATGTATGGAGGCCAGTGAGGGAAGGTCCAGAGCGGATTGATCAAAGGTGTCCACGTCACTTCGATCGAATGGCTCAGAGAACCGCGGAGCGGTTCCCGTACATAGCCCGGGGTTGCCCGGAGGATTCTGATGCGAGGACTACCCCGGGTAGGCGTCCCTCGGAGGCCAACCCGCAAAGCGGGTTGCACCTCGGGCGCGATACGTCTACGGCCCACCGTGGGGCGGATATGCAACCCGCTCCGCGGGTTGGTCCGGTGGGAGTTATCGCTGGTTCGCGCTTAACATCTCTATGATTTTTCGCCCTGCATCTCGCCCGGCCCATCGGAACGCCAATTGATTGGCGTGAATCGGGTGTATTTCTGCCTCGACAATGTTTAACCGAATGTTTCGCATTGGATACGTACTTGCGGTCATCAACACGTCGAGCAGCCCGAAAACTGCATAGTCAAGGTAGCCACAGGCCTCCAGTTCGGCGCGATTGTCAGCAGAGCACTCGACCTTAAGCGAGTCACTTGCCTCAAACGCAACAACGATACTCGCGTAATCCGAACGCGGCCCTAGAACTTTGTCGCGCACGCCTTCGACGCGCCCGGACCTGGCAACCGTAGCCGATAGCCTCGACGCGAACTGGTTGGACCATTGCTCCAGATAGTTTTTCATTTAGGCCATGCAGCTTTGTTGAATCGATGAAATTGTCCCTCGGGATCCGCTTCTGGTGGTTCGCACCACCGCGTCCCCCCAGCATTGCTGTTGCAATTGCCTTGCGGCTGGCCTATTATCGGCCCCTTTCCATCTTTCCCACCCTTATGTCACAAGAAGAGAGCTACATCCAGCAGTTGTTTGCGGAGCGCATTGGCGGCAACCGTTACGGCAAGGACACCACCATCTACAAGTTCGAGAAGATCAAGCGGGCCAAGCGCGCCGCTCTGGAGGCCAACCCCGGCAAAGAGCTTTTTGATCTGGGCGTGGGCGAGCCCGACGAAATGGCCTTCCCCGCCGTTGTGGAGCAGCTTTCCATCGAGGCCAACAAGCCCGAGAACCGTGGCTACAGCGACAACGGCGGCGCGCCCCTCAAGCAGGCGGCGGCCCGCTACCTCAAGGCCGTGTGCGGCGTTACGGTGGATCCCGAGACGCAGGTCATTCACTCCATCGGCAGCAAGGCTGCCCTTTCCATCCTGCCCGCCGCGCTCATCAACCCCGGCGACGTGGTGCTGATGACGGTGCCCGGCTACCCCGTTTTTGGCACGCACAGCAAATACTACGGCGGCGTGGTGCACAACCTTAAGTTGCAGGAGGAGAACAACTTCCTGCCGGACCTCAAGTCCATACCCGCCGACGTGCTGGCTAAGGCCAAGGTCCTCGTCCTCAACTACCCCAACAACCCCACGGGCGCCAGCGCCACGCCGGAGTTCTTTGCGGAAGTCGTCGCATTTGCCAAGACCAACAACCTCGTCGTTATCCACGACTTCGCGTACGCCGCGCTTGTGTACGAAGGCAAGCCGCTGAGCTTCCTCGCCACGCCCGGCGCCATGGATGTGGGCATCGAGCTGCACTCCACCAGCAAGAACTTCAACATGACCGGCTGGCGCTGCGGCTTTGTGGCCGGCAACGCCCTGCTCGTCAAGGCCTACGGCGACGTAAAGGACAACAGCGACAGCGGCCAGTTCCTGGCGATTCAGAACGCCAGCGCCTACGCGTTCGATCACCCCGAGATTACGGAGCAGATTGCTGCCAAGTATTCGCGCCGCATGGATCTGATCGTCCCCGCGCTGCGCGAGCTCGGCTTCAACGCCGTCAAGCCCAAAGGCTCGTTCTTCCTCTATGTCAAGGCCCCGGCCTCCGCCACGCCAAGAGACGGCGGCGAGCCGATCGTCTTCAAGACAGGCGAAGATTTCAGCCAGTGGCTCATCCGCCAGCACCTCATCAGCACCGTGCCCTGGGACGACGCCGGCACCTACGTCCGCTTCAGCGTCACCTTCAGCGCCAAAGGCGAGGCTGAAGAGAAGCGCGTGATTGGCGAGCTGAAGGGCCGCCTGAGCGGATACACGTACAGCTGGTAAACGGGAGATTGCCACCAACTGTAAAGCACGGCGCAACAAGATCTTACATCCTCAAAGAGGCTGTATAACCTTTCCGGTTTCCCCGAGGGAACCCTGGGAAAGGCATCCTAATGCGATCAACCCCAACGTGAGTTGTATCCCTCTGCGCAACAGCGGGATACGACCCGCGTTGGGGTCGTTCGTTACTTCAACTTTACCCAGGGTTCCCTCGCTTTACTCGGGGAACCCTGGGCTATGTTATGGAACCTCTTCGAGGTTCTCGGAGGCGTTTCCCCATACGCCTCGTCGCTGCGTCGCGAGTTTGAAATTCGCATCATCAGGTTTTTACTCACCGCCTCCCCTCCGCCCCTTTGTGCCTTCGTGTCTTTGTGGTTAAACAATCCCCAATCCCCTTCTCCGCAGAGGGGGAGATGGTGAGATTTAACCACAAAGACACGAAGGCACAAAGGGGCGGAGGGGAGGCGGTGAGTAAACTCTTGTTTCTGACTTATCATCAGGAAAGAGCCCTCTGATATTCGGTCCCAGTCTCAGTTTATTTGGGGGAGCCGGGTGTTTTCGTGTTGAATGCGGGGAGCGGTTCGCGCAGACTGCGCGGGTTCTTGCACCATGAATGTACTTCGGTGGATTATCCTTGCGTTTCTGGCCCTCGGCTCGCTTTTGATGGCGGAGTCGCAGCATCTTATTCTTGCCCAACAACCTGCGCCGGCTCCGGCTGCTGCGGCTTCCGCACCGGCGGCGGGTGGTAAGGCGCCGGCGGCCGCCGCGGCGCCGGCACCGGGCGGTGTGGAGAGCCTGTGGCAAATGCTTCTGAGCGCGGGATTTATCCTGTACCCGCTGGGCCTGGCGTCGATTCTCGTCGTTACGCTGATTATTTACTGCATGCTGACGCTGCGCGAAAGCGCCATTGCCTCGCCGGAGTTGCTGCGGCGGCTGGAGCCGTTTTTTGAGAAGGAAGACGTGCAGGGCCTGGCCGCCTACGTGGCCGAGCGTCCGCAATCCGCGGCGCGCATCCTCGACGCTGTGCTGAAGTTCCTGTACCGCCACCCGGAGGCCGACGACGCCGCGATCAAGGCCGTGGCGGAGACGGAGGGCTCGCGCATTGTGGCGTCCATGAACCAGCGGGTGCTGTACATCATGGATATCGGCGTGCTGGCGCCTATGCTCGGGCTGCTTGGCACCGTGGCGGGTATTTTGCACTCCTTCAGCCAGATTGCCTCCGACGATATGGGCAGCCGCGCCAACGTGCTGGCGGGCGGTGTGGCGCAGGCGCTGGTGGCCACGGGCATCGGCCTGGTGGTGGGCCTTACCGCCATGTCGGCCTATGCGTTTTTCCGCGGCCGCGTCAACCACCTCGTCTCGCTGCTGGACACGCACGCTACGCTGCTGGTGCACGAGATTATTGCGATGAAAACGCGTTACCGCCGCCGCAAGGGGCTGTAAGCCCTGGCGCCTGGCCCCGCTCCGCCGTATCTTAACGCTCCGAATCTCAGGACATCATGAACTTACGTCGCCGCCTCAATCAGGAGCCACTGGCCATCCAGCTGGCGCCGATGATCGACGTCATCATGTTCCTGCTCACGTTCTTCTTCGTCACGTGGAATCTCTCCCGTTACGAGCTGGATCTGGACGTGAAGACGCCCACCGCCCGCGCCGGCAAGCCCGCCCGGCCTACCGCCGGTGAGGTTGTCGTCAACGTGCGCACCACCGGGGAGGTTACGCTCAACCGCCGCACGGTTGACAAGGCGGAGCTTGAGAGCATCCTCAGCGAGCTCGTCAAGATCGACCCCAACCAGATTATGGTGCTGCGCGTGGACGGCGATGCCGCCTACAAACACGCCATGGCCGTCATCGACATCTGCCGCGTCGTCGGGCTGAAGAACATCGCCTTCGCCGCCTCTCGAGAGGAGCCCGGTTCGTCGTCCGGCGGCTCGTCAGCGCCGCCTGTGGCGCCGGCGCCGTAGGGGATCGACCTCTCGGATTGCCTGCATCCATCCTCACACCACGTTTTCCATCAGCGCGTCCAGGTTAATGGCCGGCACGCCGTAATCGACGAGCAGGAGGGCGTAGTGGCCGCGCAGGTGGTTTTGGCTGGGGAAGTCGAGGATCTCGCACTTATAGTAGGTCATGTCGCGCGGGCCCAGCTCGTCCCAGTCGAAGAAATCGATGAAGCGCAGGTAGATGTCGCTGCCGTCCGTTGTGTCCACGGGGTGATCCCAGTAGCCGTCCTTGCCGCGAACGCGGCCGATGAGGATGGGGCAGGCTTCGCTGGGGCGGATGGTGATCTGGATGTACGCCTCCAGGTTGTTGTAGTAGCGCAGGATGGGGAGCATGGCGCGCATGCCGTCCAGCACCAGGCAGTCGAACATCTGCGCGCGCACCTCCTTAAAGCGGCGCAGAAGCAGTGCGGCGTTGCGGGTGGTCAGCACGGGGCGGAAGTGGGCGTTCCAGAGGTGGCGCGAGGCCTCCCGGTAGTTGCTCATCAGCTGTGCCAGGTCGCCCATGTCCTCCTGCGGGACAAGATCCATGCCGCTGGGCGGCGGCGGCTGAGACGGCGTGTGCTGAGGTTGCTGCTGTTGATGGTGGTGCGATTGATGCTGTTGCTGCTGAGCGCCGGCATCCGCATAGGCAAAGGCATTCTGGTGCTGCGGCTGCGGCGGCGGGGGCGGTTGGTGGGCGAGCGAGAGGCTGTACGGCGACGCGGAATCGGCCAGTGCCTCGGCTTCCGCCAAGGGTTCGGGATCAGCCTCCGGCACGGGATCGGGCTCCGGCTCGGGGTCATACGTGTAGGCCGTGTAGGGCGCGGCGTAGACATTGCCGTCCGCCCCTGCGTAGTAGTCGGCTTCCGGCTCCGCCTCCTGCGGCTGAGGGGCGGGGGCAGGCTGCTGCTGCTGCTGCGGCTGCTGGGGATAGTGCGGCGCGTATTCCTGCCGCCCAAAGCCTTGCGGGGCCGGCGAGCGCCGCGTGGGTGCGGGCGCGGGTTGCTGCGGGGGCTGGGGCCGGGGCTGCTGCGGGGGCTGGGGCCGGGGCTGCTGCGGGGGCTGGGACGGGTTGCCCCACAGGGAGTTGGCGCGTTTATCCTCCATATTACCTTGTTGCGTCGTAGCAGTTGGGTTGAGTTTACCGGATTCAATCCGATTACACCTCCACCGCAAGGGCGGCGTCCAGGGCGTAGGGGGCCAGCACGCCGCCATCCACACTGCGCAGGGCATCCGGGCCCAGCAGTGCGTTGACGATGGCGTAGGCAAACTCCATGGAGCTGCCGGCGGCCAGGCTGGTGATGAGCTTGCCGTCGATCACCACGCGCGCGCTGGTCAGCAGGCGCTCGGCAGGCACGTTGCTTTGGGCGCCGGGGTGGCAAATGATCCGCTGCGTGGGGGTGAGCAGGCCGTGTGCCACCAGGATGGTGGGCGCGGCGCAGATGGCGGCGATCCACCGGCCGGCGGTTTTCTGCTTCAGCAGCAGCTCCTTAACGCGCGGGTCGGCCTTGAGGTTGGCGGTGCCGTCGTTGCCGCCAGGCAGGATGACGATGTCGAACGCGCGGTCCAGCACGTCGTCCAGCAGTACGTCGGGCATATGCGCGGTTTTGCGCGCGGCGATAAGGGGGCCGGGGGTGAGGCCGGCGGCGGTGACGTCCATGTTGGCGCGCCGGAGCACGTCGATTGTGGTGATAGCTTCGATCTCTTCAAAGCCCGTGGCAAGAAGGACAAGCGCGGAAGTCGTTGTTTTCATGGCGTCAACAGGTTGGAAGTTGAACAATTACGCTTTTTTAGGTAATAACCCTGCAATCTCAAGGAAAATTATTCTTTCCCTCGATTTCTCCCCGTGCGGGGCAGCCCCCGGTAAAAGGGGTGCCGGAAAAAAGAGCCGTTGGCACTGCTCCTCCTCTTGATCACGGATGAGAATACGATACTCTCAATCCGCCCCATGGACACGGACAAATCTGTAGAAGAGCTTATAACAGCTGCCGAGGATGGCGATCCCCGGGCGCAGCTGGACCTGGCCCTTATTTACCGCACCGGCCGCGGCGTTGCGCAGGACAACGCGCAGGCCATCTACTGGGTGCGCAAGGCGGCCGAGGGCGGCAACGCGGCGGCGCAGGCCAACCTGGGCGGCTGCTATCTCCGCGGGCTGGTGGTGGAGAAGGACTACGCGCAGGCTTTTCAATGGTACGAGCGCTCGGCCCTGAAGCGCTATGCGGAGGCCGAGTACGTGCTGGCCAATCTGTACGAAAACGGCTTTGGCGTGGAAAAAAACCTGGCCAACGCGCTGGACTGGGTGCTGAAAGCGGCGGCCCAGGGCTACCCCCAGGCGCGCCCCAAGGCGGAGGCGCTCTACACCAGCCGCGCCGTGCACGAGTGGCTTGAGGAGGCCGCCAAGACTCAGCCCAACGCCGCGTTTCACCTCGGCACCATCTGGTCGCGCGGCTACGGTGTGGAGAAGGATTTGGGCAAGGCGCAGGACTGGTACCTCAAAAGCGCCGAGGCCGGCCACGCGGAGGCGCAGTATCGGCTAGGCTCGCTCTACCAAAACACCAGGGATGCCACCGACGAGCACCTGCAGCAGGCCATGCGCTGGTATCGCGCGGGCGACATGCGCGGCTATGCGCCCAGCCAAAACAACCTGGGCGTCATGTTCAGCATGGGCCTGGGCGTGCCCAAGGACGACGAGCAGGCGTTTGAATGCTTCTTCCGCGCCGCCAGCCAGGGCTACGCCTCCGCCCAGCACAACCTGGGCACCATGTATCAGAACGGCTGGGGCGTGCCGCGCGACGACGCCAAGGCCGCCGAGTGGTTTCTGAAAGCCGCCGCGCAGGAGGACAGCAGCGCCGAGTACAGCCTGGGCTATCTCTACGCCAATGGCCTGGGCGTGGAGAAGGATGATGCCAAAGCCATGGCGTGGTACGAGAAAGCCGCCGCCCATAACAATGCGGAGGCCCAGTACGCCCTGGGCATGCACTTTCAGGAGGGCATGGGCGTTAAACGCAATTACGAGAAGGCCATCGCGTGGTATCGCAAAGCCGCTCGCGAGGGCCACGCCGCCGCGCAAAACAGCCTGGGCCTGATGTATCACCACGGCGCCGGCGTTAAAAAGGATTATAAGGAGGCCCTGCAGTGGTACACCAGCGCCGACTCGGCCGGCTACCCGGAGGCGGAGGAAAACCTCGGCAAGTTTTACCAGGACGGCCTCTCCTCCGACCGCGAGCACGAGAAGCCGCGCGAGTTCTATCGCAAAGCCATTGAGTGGCTGACGCAAAACGCGCACGAGGGCAACGCGCAGGCGCAATATCTCTTTGGCACCGTGCACCAGGAGGGCATCGGCATGCGCGCGGACGAGAAAGCCGCCGCCTTCTGGTACGAGAAGGCCGCCGCGCAAGGGCACAAGGAGGCACAATATCGCCTGGGTTGCATGTACCAGGACAGCCTTTACCTGGATGTCGACTACGGCAAAGCCCTCAGCTGGTTTGAGAAGTCCGCCGCGCAGGGCAACGCCGCCGCGCTCAACAACATCGGCAGCATATATGCGGAGGGCCTTGTGGGCGATGCGGACCACAAGCGCGCCCTGCACTACTACGAGCAGGCCGCCGCGCTGGGCAATGCCGCCGCCCAAAACAATATGGGCTTTGCCTACGCCAACGGCATCGGCACCGAGCAGGACGAAGCCAAAGCCGCCGACTGGTACCGGCGCGCCGCCGCCCAGGGCAACAACGCCGCCCAGTACAACCTGGGCACCCTGTACCTGCACGGCAAAGGCGTGGCGCGCGACGAAAAAGCAGCGCTCGATCTCATCGAAAAAGCCGCCGCCGTCAAAAACTCCGCCGCCCAGTTTACCCTGGGCTGGATGTACGAAAAAGGCGTCGTCGTCCCCCGCGACCTCAACAAAGCCGCCTATCTCTACAGCGAAAGCGCCAAAAACGGCGAGGAGATGGCCAAGGAGGCCCTCAAAAACCTGGGCGGCTAAACTGAGCGTCGTATGCGCAATGAATCATGGCGCTCCGCTTAAAACAGGGCAAACGGAACGAAAGGGAGAGTCAGGACACCGGCGAAAGCCTGGCCATGGAACTGCTGGCCCGCGCCGATACCGCACTCTACGCCGCCAAAGCGGACGGACGCAACCGCGTGAAACTGACGAAGTAAGCAGCGCCCCGCCCCGGCCGTTGCGCGGTTGCGGCGGTGCCGACGTGTGGTAAACTTGATGGACAGAGCGACACGTCCGTCGCCGCTTCGCGTGACCCTTCCCACCACAAGGAGAATCCCCATGCACCAGAGCCGCAGCGCCAAAGTTTCCATCGGCCTCGATTCGTCGATGAGCAAAGCCACCGTCGCCATCCTCAACACCCTGCTGGCCGACATGCACGTGCTATACGTACGCACGCGCAATTTTCACTGGAACGTGACTGGCGACCGCTTCCACTCCCTGCACGAGTTTTTTGAGAAGCTGTACGAGGCCCAGGCCGAAGAAATCGACGAAGTGGCCGAACGCATCCGCTCCCTCGGCGGCCGCCCCCTGGGCACCATGGACGAGTTCATCAAAAACGCCCGCCTCAAGGAGCACCCCGAGAGCGACCTGAGCGCCTCCGGCATGCTCACCCAGCTGCTTGCCGACCACGAAGAAATCATCCGCGACCTCCGCACCGCCATCCCCACCGTCAACGACAAACACGCCGATCTCGGCACCGCCGACTTCCTCACCGGCCTGATGGAATCCCACGAAAAGTCCGCCTGGATGATCCGCTCGCACCTGCAGTAAATGGGGGAGGGGCAGGGGAGTCTTTAACCACGAAGCACACGAAGTACACGAAATTTACTGAGGGGACGAAAGGGGGACGAGAGAATGAGTATCCCAGAAGCCTCCTTCCCCTCCCCTCGTGAAGAATGGAATTATAGCCGGCGTTAGTGTCCTGAGTCAGGAATGCCCATGTTTCTCCTCCGTCCCTTTGTGTCTTCGTGTCTTTGTGGTTAACATTCCCCTCTCCGCCAATCTGCGAAAATGGGGACAGGGGGATTGTTCACCACAAAGACACGAAGTCACAAAGGGGGCCGAGGGGAACGTATCTCATGGAATGTACTTCTGAGACCAATTTCGTGTGGTTCGTGTGCTTCGTGGCTAAATATTCCCAGGGGGTGTCATGACCTCTAATCTCGGTGGAAGAAAGATCTTGTGCTTCTTTTTATCGTCTTCTATGTAAAAAATGCCCGGTTCGTGCATTTTTGACCAGTGCTTCCGGTTGTCCATCTGGATAAAGAGAGTTCCCCCTGAGAGCAAAGTGAGGCAGCGGCGCGCCGGTTTCGTCAATTTCCGGCAAAAAAGAGGCACTTTTGCGTCCAAACAAAAGTTGGCCCTCTTTGTGCTTCAGCAAGTTCCGTTAGCGCACTACCTGTTCTTTCTACCGGCCCACAATAGTCGCACACACGCGACGAGGAAGCAGGCTCACCCCGCGGTCCCGCAGACGTCAGTACGCACGTCAGGCCTACCCGGTAACTGGTACCGGCCCCGAAGCCCGACGCACCCATCACCCCCCTCCAGCCCCACCCCACGACCATGATGGATGATCAGAACTTCAAGAAATTCCGCGCTCAGTTCTCTGTTCAGGAGTGGACCCTCCTTTGCCGGCATCGTCTCTTTGAATATTACCTCAGGACCGACCTGAAGGCTGCCGCCGGTGTCGCCGCGGATTCCCTCCGCCGCACCATCGGCTACGAGTTTGCCCCGGATATGCCGGCGCCCCAGCCCGCCGCCCCGCTCCATCTGCCTCAGCCGCAGGCGGAAACAGCGGCGGCATCATCCTCCGTGCAGGGCGATTCCCCCGCGCCTTCGGAGGACGAATCGGCCGCGCGCCCGGAGAAGCCGGCCAAGCAGCAGAAGTTCAAGCCCATCATAGAAGGCCTGAGCGCCGCCCAGTGCGCAAAGCTGCCCGACCCACTGAGGCGACGCTATAAATTGTAAGGCTTTACACTACTGCTGCTTTCCCTTTTCTGATTCCTCCCCGACTCGACTCACATCCCCCTTCCCCAGGCAACCGGTTGCATTCGGCAGACCACCGCGGCGACGACACTGTAATAAGTGCGTCGCCGCGTTTTGTTTCGGAGGCAGTCCACATTCGACCTGGAATCGCACTCGAGGATCTCTCGATCCCCTCCGTGCAATCCGTGGTTAACTTCAGTTCAAAGGGGAGTTATGAACCACGGAAAATACGGAGAACACGAAATCGCGCGGGATGAGCCGGCGCAAAAAGCCCACCTCTATCTCGTCGGCCCGCAGCGCGGCGGTTTGCTCGGCGGTGGAGCGGTCGCGCAGGGTAACGTCGATGCCCGGGTGGCCGGTGCGCAGCATTTAGCGTTAAGGGTGGCCGAGTTCCGGCGGCACGGGCGGTTTCCAGAGGAAGCGCCAGGGTTTGAGGGCCCACTCGCCGGCGGACTCGACGCCGACGCGTGGGCCTATGCTAACGTGTTGATCCTCAGCCACATGGCCGTGGTCCTCCAGCCAGATATCGGAGCCGTCGCGCAGGTCCGACCCGTTGTGGGCGTTGGAAATGGCCATGGCCATGGCAACCTTGCCGGGGCCGGAGGACCAGTGCCGGCGAGGCACGCCGGGCCGGCGCGCCGCCACGAGGTCGGCGCCTTGCGTAACCTCCACGGCGCGAATGAGTACCGCCATGGGGCTGTTTGCGGGGCCGGTGACGATGTTCATCATCCAGTGGATGCCGTAGCACAGGTACACGTACGCGGCGCCGCCGGGGCCGAACATGACCTCCGTGCGCGGCGTGCGGCGGTTGTTAAAGCCGTGGCACGCGCGATCCTCGGCACCGCCGTAAGCCTCGGCCTCGGTTATGACGCCGGCGGTGATGCTCCGCGTGGCGCTCGACAAGTCTCTGACAAACAACGTCTTGCCGATGAAATAGCGCGCGGCGATCACAGGGTCCGGCTGCGAAAAGGCCTCTGCCGGAAGGCGACGGGGCAGGGGAGCCAGCACCTTTGCGTTCGCCCTGGACATGACGACAGCGCCTCCGCCCGGCATCCTAAAAGTTGTAGGTGTAGGTGACCTGAAAACCGATCAGATCCAAAGCGCGGTTCTTCACCTCGGGCTCGGAGAGGCCGCCGTTGGAGATGTGCTGGTAAATAAAATGCGCGCCCAGGCTCTGGTGCTCCGAGAAGAAGTAGCGCGCGCCGGGCGTGACCATGAAGGTGAAGTTGAAATCCTGGCCGATGTCGCGCGGGTCCTCGGTCGTATCCAGGAAAACCAGGCCGACGCGGGCGGAGATGTAGGGCACGAGATTCCAGCCCGGCTGCACAAAGTTGTACTGCGGGCCCATGGCAAAGCCAAACATGTGGTTTTCAAAGCCATCCAGCACGGGCGCGCCGATAAAGCTGGTCTTCCACTGCGTGTTGCCGCGGAAAACGCCGCCCCAGAAGTCGTCCAGGCCAATGTTGTCCAGGTTCCAGTTCAGCGTGAGGAACTGCGGCGCCATGGTGTAATTAACGTTGCCGGAGTAACCGACGGACCACATGGCGCCGGACTCGATTTGCACCTCCAACACGTTCTCGCGCAATGCTTTCTCCGCGTAGGAGAGCCGGTCCCCGGCTTCATCCGTGGCGCAGGACTTCATCTTTTTGGGGTCCGTGCAGCAGTTGGTTTTGCACTGCGCCGCCGCCGGGAGTACGGCGCAGATGGCGAGGAGCAGCGCGAAAATGGGGGTGGCAACCCAGGATTTCATGTGCGCGTTAGTTCAGCGGGTTTGGAGTAAAAAGTCAACGGCAAAGAAGCATTGCCATCTTGTATAATCAAGTCTGCGGCAAGGGCACATTGTCTGCTTTGCGTAACCCTTTTCGGGGCAGGGTAAAGAGCGCAATGGCAAAAAACACGGCGTTGAAAAAGATGACACACATCAGGCCCAGCGCAATTCCACCATACAATTCTTCAGGCTCCGAGTACGGGGGCTCGTCGCCGGCTGTATGCACTGGCGCGGATGGCTCGGACACGTGCATACTTCCCACAACCGCCCAGGGCATAATGCATGCGCTGCTGGTGATCAGACTAATGATGTACGCGATAATGATAATCCCGCCCCGGCTTACTGGATCGGAAATGCAGGGCAGTTTCCATCGAAGTAAGGAATACACAGTTGCAGGAATACCCGCGCTAAACAACAACAGCACAGGGATCTCAAGCCAGGGCCATATGGTTTGGAGCAGCATAGAGATGGCTTATTGATATCTTACTATTTAACGGATGGTAATGGATGGAAATCTTCCAGCTTGTCTGTTCGGTACCAGCTCCCTAAAACAAACAGGCCGGCTATTCCAAATCCGAAACCGTGGGAGAACGTTGCAAGCAGGACGGTAAAAAAGAGGGCGGCAAGGCCGTCGCCTACATCGTCTTCGTACGGCATCCTCGTGTTTGCAGCTACTTCTTTTTCGTGGGTGATGATGCGCCACTGCATCTCCGTATCCAGCCAGGCTTCGCACGAATAATAGGTAAAGAAGATGCTGACCGCCAGAGTGAAAGCAAGTGTAAATACCGAAAGGGGAACAGAGCGAAGTTTGACGCAGCATGCTATGCATGTAAGGAGACCAAGGGCCGGGCCTATACCCACGGCGAGAAAGAGCAGAGGGAACTCAATCCCTGCCCAGATGGAGTGAAACTCCGGGCTCATGTTGCTCCTGCCCTTGGTTGTGATGTTACTTCGTGAGTGGCAGACTCAGCGGATATATAGATAAGCACGCCGCCGAAGGTTAAGATATGAAGAAGGCCGGTAAGTAGCATGGCAATGAAAAGCCCAGCAATATTGGCACCCGTATCGCCAATAGCTATATCTCCCTTTTCGTAGTCTGGTGCTGCGGCTATTGCTTTCTGGAGATGTATTTCATTAGATTCAGACCTGGTAACAAGCCAGGGATAGCCGAGAAGCGCTGTTATCAAAAGGCTTCCAGCTACGGCAAGAACAAATACACCTGTCCGCAAAGATAAGCTTGTGTGCTTGCGGCAAACGGCCAGGCATACCATCAAACCAATCGCCGGGCCGGTGCCTGCTGCTATAAAAAGCAGCGGTAGTTCGATATACTGCCAGACCTGGTAGAAATCCTCACTCATGGTGGGTAATGCTTCGGCGAGAGCAGTATCGCACTGAGTGATAGAAAGTCTATACGAAATATGCGCACATTGCTATCTAGCGAGCAGCGCGGCGCACATTGTCCTGGGCGGATGGTTGCCGCTTGTGGTAGTCGACGTATGGATGCTTCCAGATCAATCGCTCTGAAGCTCTGAAGCGCCGAAGGCGCTAAGCATCTTGCAACCCTGGGTTAAAGTAGAATCCGGCGCGTCCTGCAGGGACGCAGCAATTCAACGCCATCGTGGGACTTGCTGCGTCCCTTCAGGACGCTCCGATGGATGCGTTTACCCAGGGTTGCGGCAGACCTTAACCCTGGGCTGCCAGATGCTTAGCGCCGTTGGCGCTTCGGAATGCCTCGCCTTGCCTGCAACTGCACTTACTCCGCCCTACACCTCGTAAAACCCGAAGTACTTGCGCGCGTTGTAGTAGCAGATGTCCTGCACCATGCCGCCCACCAGCTTGTAGTCGCGGGGGATGTAGCCGCGCTCGATGTCGTTGCCGAGGATGTCGCACAGCAATCTCCGGAAGTACTCGTGCCGCGTGTAGGAGAGGAAGCTGCGGCTGTCCGTAAGCATGCCGACGAACTGGCTCAGCAGGCCCATCTGGCTCAGCGCTTCCATCTGGCGCGTCATGCCGTCCAGCTGGTCCAGGAACCACCAGCCGCTGCCAAACTGCATCTTGCCGGCGGTTTCGCCGTCCTGGAAGTTGCCGATCATCGTGGCAATCACCTCGTTGTGCGAGGGGTTGAGGTTGTAGATGATCGTTTTGGGCAGGCGGCCGGTTTGCTCCAGGCGGTCGAAGTAGCGCGACATCGCCTCGGCGGCCGGCCAGTCGCCGATGGAATCGAAGCCGATGTCCGGGCCTTTTTTGGCGAGCATGGCGCTGTTGTTGTTGCGCAGGGCGCCGTAGTGGAGCTGTTGCGTCCAGCCTTTGCGGGCGTCCATCACGGCCAGCTCGTGCAGCATAAAGCTTTTGTACGCAATAATTTCCGCCTGCGTCAGGCGCTCGCCTTCCAGGGCTTTGACGAAGACTTTGGCGGCCACTTCCTCTGTACCGGCGGGGTCGGAGTAGATGGTCTCCAGGCCGCGGTCGGAGAGCTTGCAGCCGTGGGCGGCGAAGAAGTCGTGGCGGGTGCGCAGCGCTTCCAGCAGCTCGCCGATGCGCCGGATTTCCTTGCCACCGCACACGACGCTCATCTGCTCCAGCCAGGCGCGCAGCACGGGGGGGCGGTCCACGGCCAGGGCTTTGTCGGGGCGCCAGGTGGGGCGCACCTGGATGGGGAAGTCTTTTTCGGCCGCGATGGCGATGTGGTGCTCCAGGGTGTCGGCGGGGTCGTCGGTGGTACACACCACTTCAACCTTGCTTTGCAGCATAAGGCTGCGGCAGGAGAAGTCGGCGCCACGGATTTTTGCGTTGGCGCGCTCGTACACTTCCTTTGCGGTGGAAGGGCTTAGCAGTACGTCACTTATGTCGAAGTAGCGGGCCAGTTCCAGGGCTGTCCAGTGGTACAGGGGGTTGCGCAGGGCTTTGGGCACAACCTCGGCGTATTTCTCAAACTTTTCCCAGTCGGTGGCATCGCCCGTGCAGTATTTTTCGGAGACGCCGGCGGTGCGCATGGCGCGCCATTTGTAGTGGTCGCCGTACAGCCAGATTTGGGTGATGTTGTCCCACCGGAGGTTGCGCGCGATTTCGGCGGGGGAGAGGTGGCAGTGGTAATCGATGATCGGCAGGTTGGCCGCGTGGCTGTGGTACAGCTCGCGCGCGGCGTCGGTGCCGAGGAGAAAGTTGTCGTGGATGAGGGGGGTGGCCGTGGTCATGGGGGAGGGCGTGCGTGGGAAATCGCACAACACGGTGGATTCCGCGCGTGCGAAGTGCATGAAACCGGCTAGATTAAATGCATGAAATTCGAAGCATGCAATGAGGAAAGCGGACAAGCTACCCTCACGCTTAGCCTCGGCGATCTGAAACGGATTTACCGGGGTCTGCTGGAGATGGTGAAGGCGGGGCGCGGCGGCGGCACGCCGCAGGACAACGATCTGGCATTGCGGTTGCAGACATTTCTGCAGCGCACCGCCATGCATAACGGCGTGGATGTGACGGTGGAGGAGGCGTGGGAGCAGTGGCTGTGCACCGATCACGGGAGCCCGGAGATGCGGCATGCGGTATTTCTGAGCAAGAAGTAGGGGCCGCCGTGCCGGGGCCTGGGCGTGGGCGGCGTTTGAGGGGGCTGGCGAAGATTGGCGCCTTGCGCGGAGAAAATGTCGTTGACGTGGATGAGGATATATTCTTATACTGATAGGCGTAGCGGCTGATTATCGCCACCGCATCCCGGTCCCACCAGTCGCACCACACCTCTTCCTCCGCCACGTTTGCCCTCTTTGCCCGACATGAAGGCGCAATCCCCAACGCCCCCCGGCTTCCGCCCCGGCCGCATGCGTGCCTTTACGCTGGTGGAGGTGCTGGTGGCCACGGCCATCTTTCTGGTGCTCATTGTCATGCTGGCCAGCATTGTCAACGGGGTCAGCATCCTGTGGGTGCGCGGCAGCAGCAAGATGAACGTACTGCAAAACGGCCGCGCGGTGCTCGACTTTATTGCGCGCGATCTGCGCAACGTGGAGCCCCCGGAGCAAAGTGTGCGCACGCCGGGCTGGACGTACGGGGGCTCCAAGCAGGGGCTCGATCCCATCCCCATGGCGTTCGCGCAGTTTATTGTCAACGCCGGCGCGCCGGGCGGGGCGGGGCTGACGCCATTCCTGCCCGAGGGGTTGAACCAGGTGCCGGGCTCCGGCAGTTTTTTTGGGCAAATGCATGGGCCGCAGACACCTAAGGGCGATCTGTGGATTGTGGGCTACTACCTGGCGGAGGATGCGCGCGGGGTGCGGCGCCTCTACCGGCTGCTGGTGGCGCCCGACGCTGCGGACGGAGTCTATAAGCTGCTCAGTTATCCCAACGGCATCGCGTCGGGCAACAGTCAGGCTGCGGACTCGTGGATATATAACTCCTTGCTGTTTAAGGAGTACGACCACGCCAAACGCTACGGCTCCAGCCCGGTGGCGGAGAACGTGGCCGCCTTTTGGGTGGTGGCGCTGGATGGCAGCGCGACGCCGATCCCGTGGCTCAGCTCGTTTGACGCGGCAAGCGAGCCCCTCAAGTTTGACAGTGCGGCGTGCTTTGTGATGCCGCGCGGCACCTCCGCCATGCGCGCCAGGGCGGCGGGGCGCCCCACCTTTTCCTACCTGACGGCAAGCACGACTTCGCCCGTCCCGCTGGCCGCGCACGCGCTGCCGGCCGCACTGCAGATTACGCTTGTAGGCACGGACGACTTTGCGATACGCCGCGGCCTGAAGCTTCCCGATCCCCCGCTTTTGCCGGAGACCTCCGACGGCCAGGCGGAAGCCGTTGCGTATCAGGCCACCCTGTACGCGGCAAAGCAGCGCGTGGCGACAATTATCTCGACACGGATAGAGCTTCCACCGCCGAGGAAGTAGGACTATTTCGACAATTTTCCCCTCCCCCTCTATCCCCACTTCGCGGCTTTGTCCCCCTTCCTGCGAAACTATCCCCCCTCCGCGGCGGAAGCAGAGGAGAATATTTCGCACGAAGGAGGACAAAGCCGCGAAGTGGGGATAGAGGGGGGAGGAATTCTTGGCTTACCGTCGGGTCGCGATCCACTCCACAGTTTTATGCACTTACATTTGTCGCCCTTTCTACGCCGCCGCGCCGGCTTTGTGTTGCCGATGGTGCTGGTGATTCTCGCCACCATCACGATGCTCTGCGTCGGCCTCTTCCTGGCCATTTCCCGGGAGAGGGCGGCGGCTCGGGCCATGGCGGAGAACGATAAGGCGCGCCTGGTTGCCGCCGCCGCGGTGGAGCACGCGAAGGCGTTGCTCAGCAACATCCCGCAGCCCAAGCCGCCCGTGCCGGCTGCGACCGGCAACCTGGGCGTGTCGATCGACGCCTCCCCCACGCGCGGGTGGGCCACGGCGCCGGGGTTGCTGACCGTGACGCAGGGGCCCTCCAGCGTGCAGTACATTCCGCTCAGCTCCAATCCGTCGGCGGAATACGTGCCGCTGCCGGACGACGCGGATCTGAACGAGCCGCTGTTTGAGCCCGACAGCAAGGGCGCGCCACGCTACCCGATCATCCCGGCGTCCGCGGGCTCCGGTGGCGGCGGCGCGGCGGTGCCGCTGCGGGTGGCGTGGGTCAATCTGCTGCGCGATCCCAGCCAGCCGGCTTCGAAGGACAACCCGGTGGTGGCGCGCTATGCGTTCTGGATGGACGACGAGTCGACCAAGCTCAACATCAACACGGCGTACGGCAAGCCCGCCTCTGTGGACCTCGCCAAGGTGAACCCGCTGATGCAGGGCGCGGCGAAGCAGTACAAGGGGCGGGCCGTGCCGGCCGCCACCTCGGCCACGGCCTCGGCCTTTGCCAACTCGGTGCGCATCAAGGCGCGCACCACCGCGGGGGCGGCGGCGCCGGATACCTACGTGGCGTATCCCCTCTGGCACCCCAGCGCGGCCGATTTGCGGGTGCTTGACCTTGCCGCATCCCCCGCCGCCACGCTTAACCGCGACGCTCTTTTCTCGCACATCCACAACGCCATACGCCTTACCAACGTGGATGCCTACGAGTACCGCTGGCAGGCGCTCAGCACGCCGGAGGAAATCAGCCAGTATGTAACAGGCGACACGGAGGCGTACCTCACCGCCAACCTGTTCAATCTCACCGCCTCGGCGCGCCAGCCGGAGTTTAACGCGTTTGGCAAAAGCCGCCTCTTTTGGGAGAGGCAGACGCCGCTGCTCGACAACTCCCTCTTTTACCAGCAAAGCTACGATCAGGATGGCATGGTCTACACCCATGTGATGGAAAGCCGCGCCGGTCGCAACAATCCGTCGCTCAACAACCAGGGCATATGGTACCCCAACTACACGGGCTTTGCGCAGGCCGCGTGGAGCGTGGCGCACGCTCTCTCGCGCAGCGACTGGCCCGGCATGCCGGCGCGCAGCTTTGTGGATAAGTGGGGCGGCGACCTTAAGGCGCGGCTGGAGGCCGACCAGGTCGCCTTCAACGCCGTGACCATGGCTGTCTATTCCAGCAATCGCGAGCGACTCGTCGGCGCCTCCGATTTCTCCATGCCGGAGGGCCAGGAGAATGTCAGCAATCTTATCCGCAACCGCGCCGAGTACAGCTGGGACGCCGCGTTTGGCGTGGCCAACCGCACGCGCGGCAACGGGCTGTTCGATCCCGCGCAGCAATGCTACGTGGGTGTGCTTAGCAAGAAGGCGATCCTCCCCAACCTGCCCACGCCGAAGATATCCGAGCTCACCGTCTGCGCCGAGGCGGTGCCGATCGAAGATATCTGCGGCGCCAACATCCTCCCCGCCGACGCGGGCAAAGTGATGGTACGCATGTGGGTGGAGGCCGACGTGAACATGGGCCCGCCCACCGCTCCGGACGATCCCGCCACATGGCGCATGCCCACCTCCCTGAACGGCTATGCGGCTGCCGGCACTCGCGGATCGTCCCGGCTGTTCGTCGCCAACTTTGACTACGTGATGGAGCAGGACGGCGCCCTTACCGCCGAGCAAAAGCTGCCTGTCCTCACCGCCGGCGGCACCAGCAGCATGGGGCGCCTGGATGGCTACGCGCTGCCGCCCGTCGACGCGGCGCACGACAGCGGCGTATGCACCTTTCCCGGCGAGTATTACCGCGCGCAAAGCGTCATCAACACCACAGGCAGCGGCGCCACCGCGCTGACGATGCGCGGCATGTGGGCGGTGCGCCGCGCCACGCCGGCCATCACCAGCACAGAGTACGCCATGAACACGGGGCGCCCCCCCGTGCCGGTGGCGTCCAACCCCAGCCACACGTTAACGCGCACCTACAACACCTACGGCTTTTTCGATCGCAACAAGCCGATTACGCTAAATGCGCGGCTGCGCGTGTGCCTTACCAACAAAGGCAACGCGGATCCCGACACCGTCTTTCAGTTCGCGCCCATGTGGGATAACAGCGCCGGCCTGCCGGCCCTGGCCGCGCCGGCGGGCGAGGACGACCGGCTCAGCTTTGCCATCACCTTTACGCCCGCCGCGCAGATGGCCTCCGCCACGCCCGCCCGCGCCACCCTGGAGATCGCCGACCCGCGTATGTCCATGAACGCGAGCGCCTGGCGCGTGTGCTCGCAGCCCGGCGGCTACCCGGGCCAGGCCAACCCGATAGAGAAGGGCACGGGGCGCGACCTCAGCAAGGTGGCTTTTCTGGACTGCCAGAACAACGCGTACGGCTCCGTCTTCCCGCGCGCCAGCATCGGCATGATCTCGTGCATCCCCACGGGCACGCAGCGCGGGCTGCCGTTCGAGACCTTTCGCTTTCAGCCCAGCGCGGGGGGATCGGAGTTGCCGGACTGGCTGGCGCTGGATCTCTTTGCCCCTGCGCTGCAACCCTTTGCGTACATGCACAGCACCATGGGCAAAATCAACCCCAACGCCGCGCTCGGCCCCCAGATTGCCGCCACCCGCTGGAAGCCCCTGCACGCGCTGCTGACGGGCTCCGGCTACCCGGGCACCGGGGGCGGCGGCAGCGCGCCGACCGGCGTGGTGGATAACATCCTGCGGCGCCAGTTTGCCGGACACGACTTTGGCGCGCAGGGCCAGCTGGATTACATCGGCGAGCTGTGCGAGATCTCCGGCTTTGCCGACCAGGGCGCGACGGACTGGGACCGCGAGGCGCTTATTCGCAATTTTGCGAACTGCGTAAGCGTGCAGTCCAACTCCTTTACCGTGTGGGGCGTGGCGCAGGTGGTGCGTAAGCATCACGCCAACAGCAACTTCGGCGTGGTGGAGCCCGGGGACGTTGTGCTGGGCGAAAAGCGCTTTCGCGCCGCGCTGGAGCGCAGCGTGTGGCCAGGCACCGACGGCATGCCCGGCAACGGTACGGTGGAAGGCGGCCGCTACACCAAAACCGCGCAGCCGGCCGGACAGCCCGACTACGACAAGCAGGACACCCCCAGCCGCGGACGTTACATCGGCGACGTCCCCTGGGCCGCGCTGCTGGTGCCCGGCCTTACGGACAAACCCAACCTGCCCATCTCCGGCAGCGCCTGGCCCGCCCTGGACGGCCCCGACGCGCCAAGCTATCGCCCCGACCAAAGCAGCTACTGGCCGCCCGACACCCGCAAGGACTGGTGGGGCAAAGTCCCCTACGAAAACACCGCCCTGGAGGACGCCGCCAACCCGGTGCGCGCCTGGATGCGGACGGAGATGACCAGCTTTAACTTTCTGGATCAATAGCGCAGGGCTGCGTGGGTGCGCGGCGCCTCAGTTCTCCGGATCAAACTCCGCCAGCCGGCCGCGGATGGCGTGGCGGAACCAGTCCCAGCGCTTGTTCATGGACCAGCGCGGAGCGAGAAGCGTGTCGAAGCCGGCAAGATCCTGCCGCACCACGGCATCGGCAAGGGAGGTGGTGATGTCCGCACAGGCTTGCTGGATGACTTGCTCGGTGGCGCCGGCGGCCTCAAAGGGCGCGCCGATGTCGATGAGGATCAGCGGCTTATCGTCGCGGAAGAACTCGTAGCGAAAGGCGACGGGCAGCATCAGTGCGCGCGGCGATTTACGGGCGAGAAACGCGGTGCCCGGCTGGCTTTGCATCGGCACGTGCGGGCTGACTATTTTGCCCTGCGGGAAGATCCACACCAGGTTGGCCGGGTCCTCCAGCCGCTGACACGCGTAGCGCACGCCGGGCAGCGACGCCCGCGGACTGGTGAGATCCACAGAAAACGCGCCAAACCACGTAAAGAACTGGTACTGAACCAGTTGCTTTTCTTCCATCATCGCGTACACGCTTCGGGGCAGGTGCCGCGTAAGAAAGAAGACAAGCAGCGCATCCCACCAGTTGGTGTGGTTGCAAAACGCCAACACCGGCCTGTCCCCCGCCAGAGCATTCAGGTTCCCCCGCCCGCGCAAACGTATGGAGTGGAAGTGCTTGCGCAGCGATCGCAGCAGAAAGAAATAGCACACCGCATCCAGTACGGCATTTTTGCGAGCGGGAATCATGTGGCGTTGCCCCTACTCCTTCTTGTCGCGCTTGATGAGGCGGGTGCGGGCTTTTTCCAGGGCGGCTTTCTCGGCGGGGGTGAGGCTGGCCATGCCTTCGCGGGAGATTTTCTCCAGGATGGCGTCCATGTCTTCGGTCACCTTTTGCTCCTGCACCACCTGGATGTTGCGTTTGCGGGCGGCGCGGGCCAGTTGCCAGTCTTCAAACTTGTCGGCGATCCAGAGGGATTTGCCGCCCCAGCCGGTCATGCGCACGGCAACAAAGGCAATGCCGGTGGCGGCCCACATCAGGGTAAGCGAGACCGGGTCGTGGGACATCAGGTCCACCAGGCTGTTGATGACCAGCAGGATCCACATCACCACCCAGGCGGGGATGAACAGCAGGATTGTCTCCGGATACATGATGCAGAAAGCCGCAAAGAACACCCACGTGATGCCGCGCCCGCCCTGATACAGCACAGGGCCGAAGATCAGCGCCACAACCATCATCAGCGCCGCCAGCACCAGCGTGGTGGCAACGTAGATGCGGATGAACGTGCGCGTGCTCAGCCCCTTTTCCACTTCCGGCGCCAGAAACCAGTAGATCACCCACATGATCGCGAAATCCAGGGACGCGATGGCCACCAGGGGATAGGTGAAGATGCGCCACACCTGAAAGGAGCCGAGGATCTCCGCCGACTGGAAGTTGAGGAGTCCCGTCGTCCACAGGGGATTGACGCGCAACGCGAAGAGCACGGAGAAAACGATCATGCACGCGACGTGCACAATGGCGATGGCCTGGGACAAGTAGATGGGGTACTTGTCGATCCAGGTGACTGGCGAGGCGTTATTGCTGTAATCACCAAATAAGCTCATGGATGCGGGGGAGGTTGCGTGCGCGCGGTAGGCGGAATATCGCCCGCAGCCCCATCACCATAGCCGTTTGCCTCGCCGCCTTCAAGGGGAGCACGCGCGGAATTTGGGGCTGGGCCGCGGCCGGCGCCGAGCTTCTGCTTTGAGCTCTACAACACAAAGCTGGAGGGCCGGCGACCTGGCTCCGCGTCGGGGTCCTCGCCGTCGTCAGGCTGGGTGGGGGCGGAGGGCGCCGCCGGGTTGTCGGTGGCGCCGAGAAGGAAGGGGGCGACGGGCTGGCCGGACTCGTCAATCTGCGTGGTCGGCATCTCAAAATCGTCAATGTCCGCTGCCGCAACGGCAGGGGCAGGGGAGATGGCTGCCGTGGCCGGGGCGGGCACTTCCTCCTGCGCGGGTGTTGCCGCATCCGCTTCGGGCTCCGCGCGGCGGGTGGAGCCAAACGCGACGGCGCCCGCGACGGGCCTGAGCACGGGAGCCGCGACGGCCGGCTCCGCGGGAGCGGATGCGGATTGCGTTGCGGCGGAAGGAGTTGCGGGTGCGGCGCTGGTGCCTGCAGCAGAAGGCTCCGCGCCCCCCGCAACCGTTGCGGAGGCCGAGACAGCGGCGATCCCCAGGCCGGAGGCCGTGGCTGCCAGGGCGGCGCTCTCCGGCGCAGGCGATGCGGCGGGGGTGTCGGCCGCCGGGGCAGGCACGGCATCGCCCGGGGTGTCGGCCGCGATGGTCTCCACGGGGGCGGCGACGGGGAGTGTGTGGGGGGCGCGCGGCATGGCGTCCGCGTCGTCGTCCTCGTCCTTGCGCGGGCGGATGCGCGGGCGGTTACTTTCCTCCGTGGCGCGGCGCAGTTCCTCCTCCATCTCCTCCTTGGCGCGTTTAAACTCGCCCAGGGTGCGGCCGAGGCCGCGCGCAAATTCGGGCAGCTTGTCCGCGCCGAAGAGGAGCACAAAGAGGATGCCGATATATATCCATTCGGGCCCGGAAGGCAAAAACGCCCAGCAGATGAAATCCATACTTCCCCCATCTTAGCACAAGGCCGCGCGGTTTGTCGTGCGGAGTTTAACAATCCGCGCAGCGCCCGAGGGCCGGAGGCATGGACGGGAAGGGTGAATCAGGTGCGGAGATCACCTTCTGAAATCCTCGCAATCCGTTCCACCCGCCCTCTACCGGATGCTGCTGCTGACGCGGGCCGGTACGCGTTGCGATGTGCCGTCCGGGTAGCGGAGGCGAACCTCGTTGCTCTCCGGGCGGTTTGGCAGGAGCGGCGTGGCGTCATCGTCATCGCCGGGGGTGGCGCCGCCTCCGCCGCCCGCCGCGGCGCTCTGCGTTTTCCACCATCGGGCGGTGGCGCGGATGCCATCGCGGACGGAGACGCGGGGCGCGTAGCCAAGCTCGCGGCGGGCGCGATCGAGATTGAGCGTTTGGGAGAAGGACAGGACGCCGAGGGTGTAACGCGTCAGTCGCGGCTCCTTGTGGCCCAGGGAGCGGGCAAAGTACTCGACGGTGCGCGCCATGGCGTCGGCCAGCGGGTAGGGCAGGGGCAGCACGCGCAGGTTCAGGCCAAAGTCGGCGGCGATGGCGCGGAACAGCTCGCGCACGCTCAGCGGCTCGCCATTGGAGATGTTGTAGACGGGCACGGCGGCGCCGGGGGCGGGGGCGAGACCGTCGGGACGGTTGTCGCGCGCAAAGGGGCGGTGCATGGCCAGCAGCACGGCGTCGACGAGGTTGTCGATGTAGGTGAGGTCCAGCAACGCGGCGCCGCCGCGGGAGATGGGGATGGGGCCGCGCTCCATGGCGCGTATCAGCCTGGGCAGCAACGCGTTATCCCACGGGCCAAAAATGGCGCGCGGGCGCAGGATAACCGCCTCGCTTACACCGGATTCGGCGACGAGGCGCTCGGCGGCCGCCTTGGTGGCGGCGTAGCTGTTGACGGGCTCGGCCAGCGGATCGGTTTCGCGGATGTTGAGGGCATCCTTATAATCAAAGTAGAGGCTGGGTGTGGAGAGATGTACCATGCGCGCCACGTCGTGCGTTTTGCATGCACAAATCGCCTCCTCGGTGGAGGTGACATTGGGCGACATAAACTCCTCCAGCCGGCCCCACGGTGCCGTGTGCGCGGCGTTGTGGATGATGGCGTCCATGCCCATCGCAGCCCGCACCATCGCGTCGCGGGCGCCCGGCGCGCCGTGGTGAAGCTCCAGGAACGTCGCCGAGCCGTGCGCGGCGGGGGAGCCCGGCCCGGCCGCCTCGCGCATCGCATCCACCTGCCGCAGAACGCTTTGCGCCATGGCGCGATTGCGCCCCGTAAAGATAACGCGAGCGCCGTTGGAGCACAGGCGCCATACCAGATGTCTCCCGACAAATCCCGTGCCGCCGGTGAGGAGAATATTCATGGTGGTGGTGTCCTGGGCTGAGCCTGGGAAGACGTGTTGCCGCACATTGCGCGGGAAACGAGCCGGTTTATGAGGTAATAAATAACTCAGCGCAGGAAGCGTGCCATTTTGTCCGGAAATACCGGCAGCGCCTCCCCTCGCAAACAGGCCCCCGTCTCCTTCCCCCCGCGCCCCTCCGCTATGCCAGCGCTTCCTTCAGCTTAGCATACACGGCCGCCAGGTCGCCGGGATGCACGCGCACTTCCGCCACGGTGGTCATAAAGTTGGCGTCGTGGCGCCAGCGGGGCACGATGTGGAGGTGCAGGTGCTCGCTGATGCCCGCCCCGGCGGCGGCGCCGAGGTTAAGCCCCACGTTAAAGCCGTGCGGCGCAAAGGCTTTGGTCAATGCGGCCTTCATGCGGATGGTCAGTTGCATCATCTCCAGCATCTCGTCCTCGCTCAGGTCCTCCAGATTGCCCGTGGCGCGGTACGGCACAATCATCAGGTGGCCCAGATTGTAGGGGTAGAGATTCAGCAGCACAAAAAACGCTTTGCTGCGCAGGAGTACGTGGTTTTCCTCGTCGTCCGTGCTTTGGGCGATGCGCGAAAAAACTTCCGCCAGGCTGGCGGCTTCACTGACTTTGGAGATATAGGTATTGCGCCAGGGCGCCCAGAGGTGTTCCATAAGCGTCCTCCATCCAACCAGACCATGAAACCGGCTTCAAGCTCAACCGGCGCCCGATCGCCCATCACCATCATTTACGGCAACGACGAAGCCCTGGTCAAGAAGCGCGCCCAGGAAACGGCCGACGCGCTGATGCCCGAGGACGAGATGAATTTTGAGGTGATTGACGCCCGCGCCGACAACGTGGACGACGTCCTGCGCAAAATCGACAGCCTGCGCGCGGCCGTTATGACGCTCCCCTTTTTTGGCGGCGGCAAGCTGGTGTGGTGGAAGAATGTGAACTTCATGGATGAATCCGTGATGGGCAAAAGCGTGAACATCAAGGCCGCGCTGGAGAGCCTGCTGCCGGAGCTTCTGCAGGCCGACGCCACCAGCCTGACCGTGCTGATCAGCGCCGACAGCTGGAGCAAAGTCAAAGCGTTTACCAAAGCGCTGGCCAAGGCCAAAGGCGTGCGCACCGAGGTGCACGACCTGCCTGAGGCGCGTCGCGGCAGCGAAACGGAGATCATTGCCGAGATCGAGGAGCGCCTGCGCGAAGCGGGCTTCGATCCACGCCCCGGCGCCGGCGAGCGGCTGCTGCAGGCCACCGGCATTGACAGCACCGCCTGGGCGGCGGAAATCGAGAAGCTGTGCTGCTACAAAATGGTGCCAAAGAATCTGGACCCCAACGCCGAGGAAGACATGTTTGGCGGCGGCCCGCCCCGGTTCACAGGCCCCGTGTCGCTGACGCGCGAGGACGTGCAGGCCATTGTAGGCGGCAGCCGCGAAGTGCTGACGTGGGACTTTTGCGAGGCGGTGCTGAGCGGCGACAGCCGGCGCGCGCTGTCGATGCTGTCGCAGCTTTTGGCGCAGCAGGAGAGCGAGGTGGGCATCCTCATCCTGCTAAGCAACCAGGTGCGCCAGGCCGCCCTTGCCGGCGCCCTGCGCGAGGCGGGGCAGCTGCGCCTGGTGCAAAAAGGCAGCTTTGCCAGCGTGGATTTAACGCCGGAAGCCACCGCCCTGCTGCCCAGAAAAAAGAGCGGCGAGCCCATCAGCACCTACATGCTGGCCCAGATCGCCGCCAGAACACGGCATAAACCCGCCTCCTACTGGGCCCAGGGCGTCGAACGCCTCTTCCAGGCCAGCCGCATGCTCACCACCGGCCAGGGCGACAAAGTCCGTACGCTGGAGGCGGCCGTCATGGCCATCGCCGGGTAGGGCAGGGGCGCAGCGTGAGGGGACATTTAACCGCCAAGCATACGAAATATGCGGCGGGGGCGAACAACGGGGTAGAGCATCTATAGATAGTCTGGTCATCCCTTTCCTTCCATTTTCCCTCCCCCCCTTCGCGACCTCTGCGTTCTTCGCGCCCTTTGCGCGAACCAGCCCATACGTATTGCATCCCCGCCAAAGGTAGCGACGCCCCGTGCGATTTTCGCGCAAAGGACGCAAAGAACGCAAAGGTCGCGAAGGGGGGAGGGGAGCGGATTCAGAATCCAGACAAACTGACCTGAAATCCATCTCCCCTTTCCTCCCCTCCGCAAGTTTCGTGTACTTCGTGTGCTTCGGGGTTAAACCTCCCTCCCCACCATGGTCATCGCGTGGGCGCATCGGCCGATGTGATGGAAAATATTTCCGCTTTGGCGGCTTTGGCATTTTGGTCCGGGCGGTATCTATTTTTCGAACCATTTGTTTCGTGCAATCGCAAGCGCGTGGGGAAAGGCAGGTAAATACTTTATTTATACAAAAGCGTAAATATTACTATAACTAATAAGGTAAAATCTATTCCACAAATGTCCAATGCCATAACTTACGTAAAATACCAAAGGCAGCTCAATTGTAAGCGCCGCTTATGACAGCGATAGAGGCGATATCCTGTCCTCGGATTTCACCCGTAAAATGGGCTGTTTTCACGGGTCGACAAATCGCATGGCGGCGACGCTGGCATTTTTGTTTTTTGTCGTCTAAACCCTTGCTGTTCACTTGTATATGAAAGTAATTATTTTTCGATAGTATGCATCGAAACTCAGAAAAACCTTTGACGTTGAACGGCTTTCAGAATACAAGACTCCGTACATGAAAACAGCCGCCACCGTTTCCAGCATCGCAGCTTTGCTGCTGGCTGTGCTCTTTATGTGCACGCCCTCCGTCGCGTTTGCGCAAGGCTACGTCGACGAAATAAGTTTCCCCACCGCCTCCCGAATCACCCTTACCGACCTGGATGCGCCGCGAAACGACATCCCTGGCCACGGCGGCTCCAGCCGCGGCCCCAATGCCGAAAAGTGGTTCATGATCGAGTGGTCCTTTGACGTAACCCCCCAGCAGGACAAAAAGTTTGTGGACGAGGTGACCTTCCGCGTCAGCGTCGAAGGCCGCGAGTTCCTCGATTTGCAGGACCGCGACGGCGACCCCGTTGTGCTGACCGGCGAGGTGAGCTACATGCTGCTGCAGGCTGGCCGCGAGCAGTACGGCTGCATGTTTATCCCGCCCCAGGTGGTGGCCAAGTTTGGCGGCGAGGCGGCTCTCAAGCGCTCCACCACCAACGTCACCGTCGAGGCCGTCATCAATGGCCGCCCGGTGGGTGGGCTGAGCAAGAACCCCGCCACCCGCGGCGCCGATCCGACCGAGTGGATGAAGGGCCTCAAGGTCATCCCCAAATTTATTTTCACCAAAGACAAGTCTCCCTGGATTTCAGCCGGCTCCTCCCGTTATCCGCTGCAGAAGCTTGACACGGGGCGGTAAGACGCGTGAATCTGTCACCCCTTTCCCCGCATCATCCCGGGGGCAGGGGTTGACGGGTGCGCTGTCGGGTGACTTGCCGAACCTGCCGCCGGGTATTGCCTGGCTGGAAGACGGCGGCAACCTGAGGGCACGACTCTCCCTTCCGCGGCGCGGATTCTCCTTAAGAGATAAACGCGCGGCGGCGAGAAAGTTGCGCTTTTACCCAACGGGCGGCCCCGCATTATTCGCAATCGCTTTTCGCTTTCCCTCCTCATTTCCCATTAACCACTGAAGCTTCCGAGAAGAACATGGCTGGAGCCTCCCGCATCATCGCCTTGGATATAGGCAACTCGACCGTTAAGCTTGCACAGTTTTCTGTGCAAAACGGCGCGCTCACGCTGCTTGCCTACGGCTCGCGGGAGCTTGGGCTCGATCCTAATAATCAGGATGCCCGCTTCCCGGTCGTTGCCGGTGTGCTGCAGGAACTCGTCAAGGAATTTCGCCTTAAAGGTAAACCTGTCAACATCTCCGTTGCCGGCCACTCGGTCTTTACCCGTTTTGTCAAACTGCCCAAGGTGGATGCCAACCAGCTCCACCAGATGATCGGCTTTGAGGCGCAGCAGAATGTGCCGTTCCCGATCTCCGAGGTCACGTGGGACTACCAGCTGCTGCGCGGCCCCACGCC
The DNA here is from genome assembly GCA_003054695.1 of Verrucomicrobia bacterium LW23. Taxonomy (GTDB): domain Bacteria; phylum Verrucomicrobiota; class Verrucomicrobiia; order Methylacidiphilales; family UBA1321; genus LW23. Next base: position 31,985 of record QAZA01000023.1, on the reverse strand, counting down.
GGACCAGAACGAGGCGATCATCGTCGCCATCAAGTCCGACGCGCTGGAAGAGGAATACCGCATCGCCTCCCTCGGCGGCTTCCGCCCGGCCCGCGTCGATATCTCCACCCTGGCGCTCTACAACGCCTACCGCTACAACTACGAGACGACCGACGACTGCACGCTGCTGATCGATATCGGCGCCAAGTCCACCAATTTCTTTTTCATCGAGAAGGATCGCGTTTACATCCGCTCCGGCGTGCCGCTGGCGGGTAACCTGCTCACGCAAAGCATCGCGGCCGATCTCAACGAACCATTCGCCTCCGCCGAGACCCTGAAGAAGGGCAAAGGCTTTGTGAGCCTGGGCGGCGCCTACGCCGATCCCGATGATCCCGAAGCGGCACGCATCAGCAAAGTCATCCGCAACACGATGACCAAGCTGCACAACGACATCAACCGCACCACGATTCTCTACCGCACCAACCAGGGCGGCACCAATCCGCGCCGCGTGCTGCTGGCCGGCGGTTCGTCGCGCATCCCGTATCTGGATGTCTTTCTGGCGGAGAAGCTTGGCCTTACGGTGGCGTTCTTTAATCCGCTGCGCAACGTCAACATCGGGCCGAATCTCGATCAGCGCAACCTGACCAACGACATGTCGTCGATGGGCGAGCTGGTCGGCCTTGCCCTGCGCGAGACCGGCGAGTGCCCTGTCGAAGTCACTCTGGAGCCGCCGAGCGTCAAGGCCGCGCGCACCAAGGCCAACAAGCAGCCTTTCCTCCTCTTTGCGGCCGTCGCCTTCGCTGTCGCCATGGCGCTGCCCACCCTCTGGAACATCCGCCAGACCAACGAGCAGAACCTGCTGGCCGACAACCTGGAGCAGGAAGTCTCCCGCCTGGACAGCGTGAAGAAAGACATCCAGAAAAACGCGCCCGAGGTAAAGGCCCTGCAGGACGGCCAGAATGCCGTCGACCGTCTGCACCAGCAGATCGTCGCCTGGCCGCGCATCCTCGGCGCCCTGCACAGCAAAATCCCCGCCGGCAGCTGGATCACCTCTCTCGAGCCCGTTTACATGAGCGGCGGCAAACCCTTTGCCATGGAGGCCGAAGCGGTGCCGATCGACGTGCCGCCCGCGCCCCCCGCCACCAACGCGCCCGGCAAACCGCCCGGCCCCAAGCCGCCTGCGTCCACTGCGCCCAAAACCTTTGCGGGTTCGCCGCCCATCAGCCAGATCAATATCACGGGCCTTTTCCACTCGGATCAACAGACCACCAACGTCACCTCGCAGACGATGCTGGGCTTCGGCATTGCGCTTGCCGAGCTGGGGCTGTTCGACATCGACACGAGGAATATCAACACGACCATTCGCCCCGGCACCTCGGCGGCGAACACAGAGCTCGCGCTCAAGTTTGATATGGAACTGAAGCTTAAGCAACCCCTTCCCACCACTCCCTGATTTTCCGAACTGATGAAACTTTCCTCATTCGACATCACGATGATTGTCGTGTTCGCCATCCTGGGAGTGGCCGGGATTGGTGGATATTTCTACACGTCGGGCGACCTGACCCTTGCAACCGAGCGCGTTGCCCAGGAGCAGCAGAAGCTTGACACCCTGAAGAAGACCCCCGGAATCGGCCTCAGCCCCCAGAACGCCAATCGCCTGCGCGAGACAGTCAAGATTCTCAACACCGGCCTGGCCGAGTTTGCCAAACTGCACTTTGAGAAGGGCGGCAACCCGCTCGCGGCCGTCAAGCAAATGGATGGCACCGAGTGGAAGCAGCTGCTGGATCGCACCGTGGCGGACCTGACCCGCCGCGCCAAAGGCAACCGCGTGGCCCTGCCTGAGCGCTTCTACTTCGGCTTCAGCCGCTACATCCCCAACACGCCGCAACTTCAGCACACCGTGCTGCTGCAAAAGCAGTTGATGGCCCTCTCGGAGATCAGCGGCATTCTCATCAACGCCAAAGTGGACAAGATTGAAGCCGTCAAGCGCACGCAGGACGAAGACGGTCCCCGAGCCGCGGCGCCCGGCGGCAACGAGACCGACTCCCTCAAGGGTCGCGTCGGCCCCGGCGAGTTTGGGTATTATAATGCCTACCCGTTTGAAGTGCGCTTTACCTGCCGCAACATCGGCGAGCTCCGCACGGTGGTAAACGATCTGGTCAAGTCCGACAAGGTCTACGTCATCCGCTGGGTCAAGGTGAACACCAGCAAGAAAGAGACCGTGCGCATGGATCAGCTCAAGTCCGAGCTTCAGCGCCAGGGCGAAACCGCCGCCCCGGCTACCGAGGGCGACGCCGCCGCGGTAACCCCGCCCGCGCCCGGCGGCACCAACGCCCCGTCCGCAACGCCCGGCGTGCCCGTCGCCCCCCGCAGCGAGCGCGGCCCGGTCGATATCTTTGGTACCGAGACCTTTACCGTGGATATGCGCGTTGACCTGATTGAGTGGACCGGCAAGCCGCTCGATACTCAGCCCCCCGGCACCACTCGCCCCGCCCCCAAGCCGCCGGCGCCCAGGCCCGCCGCCGCCCCGGCCGCGGACTCCGAAGCTTCGCTGCGCAAGCCCGCTGCTCTCTCCTTCACCCTGGCTCAACCTTCACTTTCCTCCCTGGAATCCTGACATGCAGAAACCCTGGGACCGCATCATCCTCGTCTCCTCTCTGGCGCTCCTGCTGATTGTCAGCACGGGCCTCGCCTTTCTGTTCCCGGTCACGACCACCACCGTGCCGCCGTTCTCCGCTGCCGCGTTTAAAATGGACGAAGAGGCGCGCCTGGCGCAGGCCAAGCAGGACTGGGCCGAGAAAGCCCTCTGGGCCGAAGTGACCCCCGCGCACCGCTTGTTCCTCTCCGAGCGCTACTGGATCTTCCCCGATACCTCGCGCATCGAGCTGGTAAGCCCCGATTCCGTCATCCAGGGCATCCCCCTCAAGTGGCTGGAGGAATTCAAGATCGACTACCGCAGCCCCACCGTGGCGAACGAAGATCCGGACGGCGACTTCTTCACCAACAAGGAGGAGTTTGACGCGCAGACCAACCCGAAGGACCAGACCAGCCATCCCAAATACATCACGCGCCTGCGCCTTAAGGACGTGACCTTCAAGGAATTTCGCCTCAGCTTCAAGAGCTACGATCCCTCTCCCCCCGCGGCCGGCAAACAACCTGAATCTTTCTACATCAATCTGATTGACGTTCCCGGCCAGCCTTCTAAACGTGTAAGGAAAGGGGACAATTTGGAGGGCTACATCATCGGTGAATTCCGCTTCAAGATGGTGAAGCAGGCCATCCCCGGCACCAGCATCATGGAAGAAGTGGACCGCTCTGAGCTCGACATCGAGAAGCCCGAGATCAAGTTCAAGTTCACCCTGGTGCGCGGCCAGCAGATGAATTCGCCCGAAGTGACGGCGGACTTCCTGATGCTGCTGCCCGGGCAGACGGACCAAACCATTCGCGTTGGGCGCGGCGGGGAGTTTGAAATTCCCCAGGAGCCCGGCAAGAAGTACCAACTGCTCAACGCCAAGGAAGAAGGCCTGATTTATGACCTCACCAACAAGGTGGAGAACAAAATTCCCAAGGTAACCCCCGAGGAACTGGATCGGTACGCACAACCTCCCGCGACGCCAGTAAGAGCAAATCCCTAGGCCCGAAATACTTGATTGACTTTTTACAAATTAGACTGTAAACAACCACCCGCTTATGAACCGACCCACCCTAAGCCGCTTCATGGTGCTGGGAGCCTCACTTACCGTGATGTGCTCCACGGCCGCCCTTGGACAGGATGTACCTGCATCGGCGCCCACGATCAACACCGCCCCCGCGTCGGCACCCCGCAACACCGCCCGCCCGGTGGCTGCGGAGGCGTCCGTGCGCGCCCGCGAACGGCAGGACGCGATCCGCGCTGTTGGGGAGGGCAATAACCTGTTGAAGCAGAAGGAGTACGAGACCGCGCTGGCCCGCTACATGTACGCGATGGCCCACCTGCCGCAGAACTCCGAGTACTATGCTTACGCCCGCATCGGCTTTAGCCGCGTGAAGTACGCCCAGGGCGTGCGCATGTTTGAGGAAGCCAAGAAGAAAAATCCCGACGGCACCCCGACGGTGACCCACGCCCAGCGCGACAAGCTGATGGACGAGGCCGAGCTGGCCCTGCGCGCCGCGATCGAAGCCGAACCCCGCGAGGAAGTCTATCGCGTCGCCTTCCGCAACATCCAGCACTACCGCAAGTACCTGGATTGGGAGCGCACCAACGCCGAAGGCGTCGTCAACAATCCCGCCGTTACCCCCGAGTTTGTCGAGCAGGTCAATAACGTGCAGCTTCTGTTTCGCACGGCCGACCGCTTTATGGAGACCGGCCAGTACGACGAAGCCAACCGCGCTCTCGACCAGATCCTGGTGATCGACAAGTGGAACAAGACCGCCACCGAGTACAAGCGCAAGGTGGAGCGCTACCGCAAGCAGGCGCTCGATAAGCACCGCTCCGTTACCAAGGAAGGCCGGATGCTGGAAGTGTCCGATAACTGGTTCCAGAAGCCGACCGCCGAGGCTCCCCGGGAAGTCTTCCGCCCGATTACCTCCACTCGTAGCTCGCCGATCGCCATCATTACGCAGAAGTTGCAGGACGTCCGCCTGCCCCGCGTGCAGTTCGACGCGCTCGACATCGACGAAGTGGTTCGCTTCCTTGGCGACAAGAGCCGCCAGTTCGACCCCGCCCAGGAAGGCGTGAACTTCGTCCTCAAACTGCCGATCAACCGCCCCGCCGCGGCCCCGTCCCCCGGCGCGCCAGCTGATCCCAACGCAGCCCCCGCCGACAACGCTCCTATTCCCGCGGCCATCATCACTAAAGTGACGCTGGACGTGACCGACCGCAGCCTGGAGGAAATCCTTCAGCTGATCTCCACGCTTACCAACCTGCAGTACCGCGTGGAAGAGTACGCCGTTGTTCTGCTGCCGGCCACCGACGTGACCGACCAGTTCATCTCCAAGACGTTCCCCGTCCCGGCCGACTTCTTCAAGACGACCTCGCTCACCCCCGTTGGCGCCGGCCCCGGCACTACCTTCGTGCCCGACGTCCGCTCCGTTTCCGCCGACGTGAAGGCCGAGCTGATCGGCCGCGGCGTTCAGTTCCCCACCGGCTCCACGGCCACCTTCCTGCTGGGCTCCAGCAAACTGGTGGTGCGCAACACGCCGGACCAGATGGAAATCATCCAGCGCCTTATCGAATCCGCCCAGGTCGAAGTGCCGATGGTGGAGATCGAGACGAAGCTCGCGGAGTTCACCGACGACTCGCTCAAGGAACTCTCCTTCAACTACATCATCGAGAACGACGGCCTGCTGACCCCGACGATCTCGCTGCCCACCGCGGCCACCATCTTCAATAGCAACTACGCCGCGGCTTCCGCCCTTCGCACCGGCGCCAACACGCCCGGCAGCTCCCTCAACGCGGCCGGTTCTTCCCCGCTGGGCGGCGTAACGCCCAACAGCCTGGACGCCCTGCTGCAGGGTAACACCGGCAACGTGGTTCCCCCGCAAAACTTCATCACCGGCGGCGCGCTTATCCCCAACACGCCCAACACCTTTGCGGTCGGATTCCGTATCGACGGTTACGCCATCCAGGCCGTGATGAACCTGCTCGATAACCTCAAGGGCGTCGACCTGCTCGCCGCGCCTAAGGTCATCGCGAAGAACCGCTCGCCCGCAAAAATCGAAGTTGTCCGCGAGCTGCGCTACCCGACCGAATTCGAGCGCCCGGAGATCAACTCCACCGTGTTCGGCATCGACGCCCCGGTCGATATCTTCGACCCGCAGATTACGCTGGTTTACCTGGCCCTGCCGGCCACGCCACGCACGTTTGAAAGCCGTAACATCGGTGTCACGCTGGAAGTCACCCCGGTGACGTACCCGGACAAGCGCATCGACCTCGACATCTCGAACGTGGAAGTCGTTGACTTCGAAGGCTTCATCAACTACGGCCAGGCTATCGTTCAGCGCCAGACCTCCGCCAACCCGCTGCAGGAAGCCCCCGCGGTTGCCAACGGCGTGGTTAACCAGCCTGTCTTCAACGTCCGCTCCATCCGCACCCGCATGCAGGTTATCGACGGCGAAACGGTCGTCATGGGCGGCCTACTGCGCGAGGAAACCCAAAAAGTGGATGACCGCGTGCCGATTCTGGGCGATCTGCCGCTCATTGGCCGCCTGTGGCAGAGCAAGGTTGACAAGACCTTTAAGCGCAATCTCATGGTCTTCCTCACCGCCCGCCTCATCAAAACGGACGGCAAACCCCTCAATTCGCTGGCGATTCCCGTCAATGCCGATACGCTGCTGATGCCGACAAGCACCACCGGCCCGCGTACTCTGGAGCCCCCGCCCTTCAGCGACTCCAAGAGCCTGGAATACCGCCCCATTCCCCTCGTGCCCGCCGACGAACAGCTGCCCTAAGCGTAGCCACACCACACCGAAAGCCACATGAAACGACCTCATCTCTCTCCGTCTGGTCCTGGCCGGCGCAAGGCCTCGCTGGCATACCGCATGATCGCGGGCCCTGTCTGCGCCCTCACGCTGCTGAGCAATGTGCACGCGCAGGACGTTCCCGCGGACCCCACCGCGCCGGCAACGCCGCCTCCGGCGCCGGCATCCTCGACGCCCTCGATGCCCATTTCCGCCAGCGGCATGAAGTCCCCTTCGCGCCTGGAAGCCGAGCGTGCCGCCCAGGAGGAAAGCCGCAAGCGCGTCGAGATTCAGACCGACGCCATGCGTGACTTCCAGGCCGGCAAAGCCTTCGAGCTTAACGGCCAGATTGTCGAAGCCCGCGCCCGCTACGTCTCCGCGCAGGAGAAGCTCAAGGCTGTCGGCGTCGAGACCCCGCTTTACCGTGACGTTGTCGATCACCTTTCCGCCATCAACTGGGCGCTGATCAACAAGGGCGCCAACCTGGGCGCCCGTGACGCCGTTCTGGCGCTGATCAACGAGAACCTCTCCTACAACCCGCCCCCGCACGAGCGCTCCCGCCTGGAGAAGCTCAAGGCCAGCATCGAGTCCGCCAAGAAGACCGGCATCGACAAAGACCTGCTGACCAACGTGGGCTGGAACCCCGCCTTTGCCAAAAAGGTGGAGGACGTGCAGGTGTGGTTTGTCGAGATTGAGCAGTACTGGCGCACCGGCCAGTACGACGAAGCCGAGAAGCGCTGCACGCTGATCCTCTCCCGCGACAAGTATAATAAGGCCGCGATGGACTGGCAGTCCCGCATCATCAAGAAGAAGCTGGAGACAGCGAAGCTTCAGCAGCTTCTCAATCGCGAACAGCGCCTGAATGATGTGACCGAAGCGCAGGTTAACACCTACTCGCCCAACCTCGGCATGGCCTCCCTGATCCCGCAGGAAGAAGGGATGACCCAAAAGCCGACCGCCCAGGTCGCCTCCCGCCTGCGTGACATCCGTCTGCCATCCGTTAACTTCAGCGGCAACACCATCCGCCAGGTCGCCGATACGCTCAGCTCCCTGAGCCGCCAGTTTGACCCGGAAAAGAGAGGCATCACCTTCGCCGTCCGCCCCGAGGCGGAGCGCGGCGCTCAGCTGGTGACGCTGAACATGACCAACGTGCCGATGGAGACGGTGCTGCGCTACGCCACCCAGCTCGCCGGCGTCAAAAGCCGCGTGGAAGACGTCGGCGTGTTTATCGTGCCCGCCTCCGCCGACGACTCGGTGCTGCTGCGCCGCGCGTTCAACGTATCGCCCGCCTTCTTCACCACGCCTCCCGCTACGGAGCCGACTCGTAACCCCGGCGCTCCCGCGCCCCGCCCCCGCCCCACTGGCCCGCGCGGCACGGGCACCACCGCCAACGAGATCCGCGAAGTGCTGGAGAGCAAGGGCATCTTTTTCCCGCCCGGCGCCTCGGCCGTCTACTACCCGGATTCGGGTATCCTGTCCGTCGTCAACAGCCAGGATCAGCTGGACTACATGGAAGCGCTGTTTGAAGGTGGCGAGCGCGCCCTCATGGTCGACGTCTCGTGCAAGGTTGTGGAAATCGGTCAGGAAGACCTGAATGACCTGACCTTTAACTACGGTTTCAACCTCATCCCCGGCGCTCCCTCCTTCAACCCGTTCGACCCCGGCACCAGCTTCAATCCTGCTGTGTCCTCCACGTCGACGGCGCTGCGTGGCAGCCAGGGCCTCAACAACTCCGGCCTGGATACTCTCCTCTCCGGCGTGCTGGTGCCCAACCCCAACAGCATCAAGATCTCCGCACAGATCACCACGGCCGAATTCGCGGCGGTTATCACTGCGCTGTCGCAGAAGAAGAGCTTCGATATGCTCTCCATGCCCCACGTCCGCGTCAAGTCGGGTGAAGATGCGCGCCTCAACGCCATCCGCACCTTCCGATTCCCTATCGAGTTCGATCCGCCCGAGTCTGTGGAAGCGTCCGACAACGCCGGCGACGAGGACTCCGATTCCACGCTTCGCGCGGTCGGTCCCCCCACGGTCATCCCCACGTTCCCCCGCACCTTCCAGGCGCAGGACATTGGTGTCAAGCTGGCCGCCAAGCCGCAGATCGCCGCCGACAGCACCAACATCGATCTGTCCCTGGTGCCCGAGCTGGTCGACTTCGACGGCTTCATCAACTACGGCGACCCGATCTTCGTGGTTAACCTGGAGAACGAGCAGTTGCTGATGTCCAACAACCGCATCCCGCAGCCCGTCTTCAGCCGCCGCACCATCGCCACTAAGGTGACGGTGAAGGATGGCTCCACGGTAGTGATGGGCGGCTTGCTGCGCGAAGATGTACAGACCATCAACGACCGCGTGCCTTTCCTCGGCGACCTTCCGCTCGTCGGCCGCCTGTTCCAGTCCCGGGCTTCCAAGAGCACCAAGAGGAATCTGCTGATCTTCACCACCTGCACGATCTACCTCAACAACGGCGAGCGCCTCAACCCCACTCTCCGCTAAAGGGAAATCCCTCAGCAGGAAAGCATCGCAAAACCCCGGGCTCGCAAGGCCCGGGGTTTTGTTTTGCGGCGGCAGGGCAGGGGAGGCGCGGGCTCAAAAGCGTCCTGGATTTCTCCCCAATTGCGGAGCGATCTGGTCTTGAATATAGCCGCGTGATTGGGAGGTCAGGATGTTGTAAACCGCTGAAAGATAATAAGATGTCAACGAGAAAAATGGTAGTGGACGCATTTTGTTGCGGACGCATTCTCTAAGTTCGTGTATGATTCATTTCGTTGGAAATCACGCGGCAAACTTCCCCAAGAGCGCCGTCTGATCTGTACCTGACTTTCCGCACATTTTACCCGATAAAGCATTTCGTCGGTATGCGGTCCGCCACACCCGTCAATCCAGGTTTGCGGCCTCCGCTTCCGTCGGTCCCCTTCCACCCCACCCTTTACCGACTATGAGCGCCATCTCTCCCTCTGCCAGCAACTCCCATCCCGGTGATATCCTTCCTCGTCGTATCGCCCTTATCTGCGAGACGATGTGCCTGCTTTCCGTGCTGCTGTTGCTGTGGCCGGTGCAAGTGGTGGGCACGCTGACGGGCCTTTACCTGGGCGTGCTGCTGCTGGCGTGGTTTCCCACGCTGCTTCTTAATACCATTACGCGCGAGTTTTCGGAGGACATTTACCGTGGCACGAACATCATGTTCATGGTGCTGCTGATTTTCGGCTCCGGCGTCCTCCTCCTCAGCCGCTTTATCGGCTGAGCGCCGAGAGGCAAGCGTTACCTGTTTTCCGTCCGGCGCGACTTGTATCCTGCGCCGGGCGCCCCCGGCAAATTGCATAGCAGTGAGCGCTTGCGTGCTAGACTTTGGCCCATCCTGCATTACGATGTGTAGTAATGAGGATTGTCGACTACACGCCGGGTATTGAGAGGCTGGGGCCTGCGTCCGTGTCTGGAATCGTGCTTGTTGCGGCCCTGGCCGTCGTCTGCCTGATGGCCGCGATGGCCCACGCGGCCCCCTCGGCGCAGTTCCTGCCCTCCTTTGACAGGGCCGACGACACGCGCAAGGACGATACGACACGCGAGCGCTCCGCCGCGCGCGAACGCCCTACAAAGGCGGAGGAGTCCGCGCAGACCGACTCCGTTCCGTACTCTCCTCCCGCCTCCCGCACGGTCGAGCCCGCCACCGCCTTGCCTTCCCTTCAGGCGACATCGCCCGCGGCGGCGCCCGCGGCATCGCCGGCCCCGGTGGCTTCCTCCACCAACGCGCCACCCGCCCCGCCCGATCTGCCGTCAGCGCCGTCCACCAACATCCCGGCCGTTACCGCCGGCGCCGCAACCAACGCCGCGCCACTTTCCCCACCCGCCTCGGCCCCGCCTGTGGAGGCCCCGAAGCCGCTCTCGCAGGACGGCCCGCTGCCCGCCGCTCCCCTGGTGTATGTGCTTACGCTGGATGATGATGTGAGCCCGCTGATGGAGCTCAAGGCGCGCCGCGGTGTCAAAGAGGCCATCGAGAAGAAGGCGGACGTGCTTATCCTGCGCATCGATACGAACGGTGGCCGCGTCGATTCCACGCAGAATCTCGTCAAGATCATCTCGCGCTTTCCGTACCAGAGCCGCACCTACGCGTACGTGGATAACCGCGCGCTTTCGGCCGGCGCCATGATCGCCGCTTCCACGCGCCACATTTACATGGCGCCCACGGCATCTATCGGCGCCGCATCGCCCATCCTGATGAACCCGCAGGACGGCAAGGTGTTAGAGCTGCCCAAGCTGGTGCAGGGCAAGTTTCTCTCCGCCATGCAGGCCATGGCGCGCGGCCTTGCGGAGGCCAACGGCCACAACGCCGCCGTGCTGGAGGCGATGGTGAACCCCGAGGTGGAGGTGCGCATCGACGGCCGTCTGGTGCACGCCAAAGGGCAGGTGCTTACCCTTACCGCCCGCGATGCCGAGGCGAAATACGGCAACCCGCCGCGCCCGTTGCTTAGCGCCGGCACCGTAGCCAGTGTGGACGAGCTGGTGCGACTGGCCGGCGGACCCAACGCACGCACCGCAACGTTCCAGGTCTCTGGCTTTGAGGAGGTTGCGCGCATCCTGGTCGATCTCTCGCCCTTGCTTATCATGGCCGCTGTCGTCCTTGCCTACCTGGAGATGCAGAAGCCCGGCACCATGATATTTGGCGGCCTGGCGGCGCTATGCTTTTTGCTGCAGTTCTTTGCGCATCACGTCGCGGGGCTTACAGGCTTTGGGCCGCTCATCCTGTTTGTCATAGGTACCCTGCTTGTGCTGGCGGAGATTTTGCTGCTGCCCGGCATTTTTGTGCTCGGCGCCACGGGCTTCTTCATGATGGTTGCCGGTCTCATCCTCTCGATGACCGACACGTACCCCAGCGAGTCGCTCATCCCCAGTGCCGCGGCGCTGTTTGTGCCGATGGTGAATGTGACGGCGGGCATTGGCCTGGCGATCATCGCCGTGGTTGTCATTGCCCGCTTTATGCCCCGTCGCGTGCTGTTTGCCGGGCTCGAAGCCGCCACCTTTTCGGGCTCCGGCATGGCGTCTGATGTCGTCGCCGGGCACCACCTGCGCGTGGGCGATGAGGGCGAGGCGATCAGCATGCTGCGCCCCAGCGGCACGGCCCGCTTTGGCGGCGTTGCGGTGGATGTCGTGACCGAAGGCGTGATGGTACCCCGCGGCGCACGCGTGGTTATCGAGAAGCTTGAGGGTATGCGCACCGTCGTCCGCCCCGTGGAGGTAGCCGCCGCCGACACACCGGCGCCGAAGGCGCGGCTTGAGCTTTAGAGGCTGTCGACATGCGAGCTCGAATCGCACGCCAGAATCTTTCCCTCCCCTCCGTGCAATCCGTGTCATCCGTGGTTGACTTTCATCTCAAAAGGGCTTTCTTGTAGCCATCGGCGCCCCTCATATACCCCACCACATCCGCCCCGCAATGCGAGGGCCGCCCCTTCTTCACCGCTTTCCCGTCCTCCCCAACCCACTTTCCCACTCATCAGCGTGATCGCGTGGTTGCGGCTAGCGTTTCGGCAAGGATCTATTTTAGGATCAGGGCGGTTCAAGAAGAGATGTTCGCAAGGCTCTGACAACCTCAACGAGGTTATAGAACCTCTTCGAGGTTCTCGGACATTCCCCGTCCATGCGCGTCTAATCCTAAAATAGATCCTTGCCGATGCACTAGAGGCTGTCGACATTTCCACTGCATCCCCTTGGCGAAACTTTCCGTCCTTGGCGATACTATCTGCCTTGGATCTACGGACCTTCAGATAACATCGCCAAGGGCGGAAAGTTTCGCCAAGGGGATGCTTCCACGATGTTCAACCTTCCTTACGTCCTCCTTAGAGCGAGACATTCTCCTCCGTACTTCAGTACGGCTTCACAGATGTCTCGCTCTAAGGGGGATATAAGCCTCTAAGCAGAGGATAAAGGAGGAGGAGGCCAAATGTCGACGGCCTCTAGCCCCAAACTGCTCACACAACTCCTCGAGCAATCGACTCTTTCCTTCTTACCCACGGCCCCGATAACGCTGACGCATCCTCGGTAAGAGCTCTTCTCCCACTCCTTGCCTCATCGACGTCGCCTCCTTTGACGGTGTCATCCTTTCTGAGTCAGCGTCCTTCTTCTTTACCCCTCCTCACCGCTTCCTTCGGTGTCAAAACTTTTGCGGCAACAGATCCCTTTCCGCTTTTTCGACATTTTCGCTTCACGATAGGGGGCGGGTGCTGTAGCATTGCGGTTCATATTCGAAAAGCGGGGCCTGACTGATGGCTGAATTGACAGCATTGACAGGCCTTGCTTAACCGTTTAATCGCCGCCGCCGCGCTCTATGCGCATCACAACCAGCCAGGTAATCACACCCAGGCTCAGGCGGCGAGGAGACACCACCTAACAATGAAGTCTGTTCGCTTTGGTATCGCCGGTCTCGGCTCCATGGGTTCCGGTCACGCAAAACAAATCGACGCGGGAAACATCCCTCGCGCCACCCTCACCGCCGTCTGCGACGTTGCCCCCAACCTCGCCGAGCGGTTTCCCGGCAAAAAAGTGTTCCGCGACAGCGGCGAAATGATCCGCTCCGGCGAGATCGACGCCCTCCTCATTGCCACCCCGCACTACTCCCACACCACCATCGGCATCGACGCCCTGGAACAGGGGCTGCACGTGCTGGTGGAGAAGCCGATCTCCGTACACAAGGCCGACTGCGAGCGCCTGATCGCCGCCGCCACCAAAGTGGGCGCCAACACCCCCGGCAAGCAGGTGTTTGCCGCCATGTTTAACCAGCGCACCAACCCCGGCCACCGCAAGCTGCGCGCCATGATTCAGGCCGGCGAACTGGGCGAAATCCGCCGCATCAACTGGATCATTACCGACTGGTTCCGCACCTACGCCTACTACGCCAGCGGCGGCTGGCGCGCCACCTGGGCCGGCGAGGGCGGCGGCGTGCTGCTTAACCAGTGCCCCCACAATCTGGATCTGTTCCAGTGGATCTTTGGCATGCCCGACAAAATCCGCGCCTTCTGCAAAATTGGCCGCTACCACGACATTGAAGTGGAAGACGACGTGACCGCCTACATGGAGTACAAGAACGGCACCAACGCCGTCTTCATCACCAGCACCGGCGAGGCCCCCGGCACCAATCGCCTGGAAGTAACCGCCGAACGTGGCCGCGTGGTGCTGGACAACACCGGCTTCTCCTTCCTGCGCAACGAGATACCAATGACCGAGTTTAGCCGCACAACAAAGAGCGGCTTCGAGCGCCCCCAGACGTGGGACATCAAAGTGCCCCCCGCGGTGGGCGGCGGCGGCCAGCACAACGAGATCATGACGAACTTCGTCGAGGCCATCCTGGACGGCAAGGAGCTCATCGCCCCCGCCGAGGAAGGCATCCACTCGGTGGAACTCGCCAACTCCATGATCTACTCCTCGTTTACCGAGAGTACAGTAGCCCTCCCGCTCTCCGGCGCCGATTACGAGGCGTTTCTAAAAAAAAAGATAAGTGAGAGCACGTTTGTCAAAGCCGCCGCGCCGAGTGAGCCCACTCCTGCGGCGGACTTTGCCAAGTCGTTCAGCAACTTATAGTGAAGCGAAGCCCCGTTTCCCCTTTCGCCGTGTGCAGCGGAAGGGACGCGGGGCTTTTTTCTTCCGAACCTTGGTGTCTTGGTGACTTGGTGGTTAAACTCTTCTCTCAAACGCAATGCGTTTTGAAGGAAGTTTAACCACCAAGTCACCAAGACACCAAGGTTCGGATAATCCCTGTTCTCAGCACTTCCCTTTCTTAAAAACTCCCCTCATGAAACTCTCCCAGGTCGCCATCCAGCTCTACACGCTGCGCGATTTCATCAAAACCCCCGCCGACATCGCCGCCACCCTCAAGAAAGTGCGCGAAATCGGCTACCAGGCCGTGCAAGTCAGCGGCATGGGCCCCATCCCCGAGGAGGAACTCGTCAAGATCCTCAACGACAACGGCTTAGTGTGCGCCGCCACGCACGAGAACGGCAACACCATCCGCAAGGATCCCCAGGCCGTCAGCGCCCGCCTCAGCAAGCTTGGCACCAAATACACCGCCTACCCGTACCCGGCGGACGTCAAATTTGACGACGAAGCCAGCGTCGCCAGCCTCATCGCGGACCTCGACAAAGCAGGCGAAGTGCTCGCCAGCGCCGGCCAGGTGCTCACCTACCACAACCACGCCACGGAATTCGCGCGCGTTGGCGGTAAAACGTTGCTGGAGAAGATCTACGACGAAACCAACCCCAAATTTTTGCAGGGCGAAATCGACACCTTCTGGGTGCAATACGGCGGCGGCGACAACGTGGCCTGGTGCAAAAAGCTCACCGGCCGACTCCCCCTCCTCCACGCCAAGGACTTCGCGTTCCCCGTCGGCGCCGACCGCGGCAAGTTTGCGGAAGTAGGCTACGGCAACCTGGACTGGAAAGCGATCGTCCCCGCCGCGGAAGCCGCTGGTATGGAATGGTTTATCATCGAGCAAGACACCTGCCCGGGCGATCCGTTCGACTCGATCCGCATGAGCTTTGAGTACACCCGCGACAACCTGGTTTCCTAACCTGCCGCGATTCACGCACTTGCATAAGTCCTTAAGCAAACGCTATTTATGAGTAAATCCGACGGCATGAACTATGCCCCCAAGGGCAAACCCAGCCCGGTCGTCAAACCCGGCGAATTCGTTTTCGCCGCCACCGCGCTCGATCACGGCCACATCAATGGCCAGTGCAACGGCCTGAGCGAAGCCGGCGGCGAGCTCCGCTGGGTCTACGACCCGGACCCGAAGAAAGTCGAAGCCTTCCAGAAAAACTTCCCCGGCGTCAAAGTCGCCCCCAACCTCGAGACCATCCTCGATGACGCCGACGTCAAGCTCGTCGCTGCCGCCGCCATCCCCAACCTGCGCG
Organism: Verrucomicrobia bacterium LW23; assembly: GCA_003054695.1. Taxonomy (GTDB): domain Bacteria; phylum Verrucomicrobiota; class Verrucomicrobiia; order Methylacidiphilales; family UBA1321; genus LW23. The sequence goes on along the minus strand of QAZA01000023.1, from coordinate 16,671 downwards.
GCCCCCTGGGCATCCGCGTCATGGAATCCGGCAAGGACTACTTCACCGACAAAACCCCCTTCACCTCGCTCGAACAGCTTGATGCCGCGAAGGTTGCGGTGGAAAAGACCGGCAAGAAGTACGCCGTTTACTTCAGCGAGCGCCTGCACGTGGAATGCGCCATGTACGCCGGCGACCTCGTCCACAGCGGCGCCATCGGCAAAGTCGTCAACGTCATCGGCATGGGCCCGCACCGCCTCGGCGCCGCCGGCCGCCCGTCGTGGTTCTTTAACAAGGAGCAGTACGGCGGCATTCTTACGGACATCGGCAGCCACCAGATCGAGCAGTTCCTCCACTACAGCGGCGCCACCGACGCCGAGGTCATCAGCGCCACCGTCGGCAACTTTGCCAACCCGGAACACCCTGAGCTGGAAGACTTTGGCCAAGCCAGCCTGCTGGGCAACAACGGCGCCACCAGCCACTACCGCGTCGACTGGTTCACGCCCGCCGGCCTCGGCACCTGGGGCGACGGCCGCACCTTCATCCTCGGCACCAAAGGCTACATCGAGCTGCGCAAATACATCGACGTGGCCCGCGACGGCGAAGGCAACCAGCTCTACCTCATCACCGACGAAGGCACCCAGCACATGTCCCTCACCGGCAAAGTCGGCTACCCTTACTTCGGCCAACTCATCCTGGACTGCCTGAACCGTACCGAAAACGCCATGACCCAGGCCCACGCCTTCAAAGCCGCCGAGCTCTGCATCCGCTGCCAGCTGGTGGCGGAGGCGACGGCGAAGGCCACCGCGGGCGCATAAGTTGCTCCTCCACAACAAATAAAGCATCACGGCCTGTGCGGAGGTTAGCTCCGCTCAGGCCGTCTCTTTTTCTAAATGGAAGTCCCAAGTGGAGGACAGAATCTCCACCCATGACAGTAATGTAACATTTTTACCGCTAAGCAACTCCCATTGACACAGCTCCGCCCCTCTCCATAGCATCGCTTTCATGCAAGACGAACCGCCCGCCGGATCAGCCGCTGCCGACGCCAGTAAGCCCGGCATGACGCCCGACTTCGTCCTGCAAATCCTGGACTTCGCCTACGCCAAAGCCATCACCGAAGGCAACCCCATCCCCTGCGCGCAAGAGCTTGCCGCCACGTATCTTAAGAAGGAGGGCGACCTGGAAAAGAAGATCGATTCCCTCATCTCCTGGCAAATTGCCCAGTGCACCACCTCGGGCATCCTGCTCGGCCTGCCCCCGGGCTTCCTGTTTGCACCGCTAACCATCCCGGCCAACATCAGCAGCGTCATCTATATGCAGGTGCGCATGGTCGCCGCCATCGCGCACATGCGTGGCTATGATGTTAAGGATGAACAAGTTAAGACGCTCTGCTACATCTGTCTTACCGGCGCCGCCGCCGGCGGCATCATCGGCAAAGCCGGCATTGTCCTCGGCAAAAAGATGGCTTACGCCGGCGTGCAGCGCATCTCCGTGGAGGTACTGAAAAGGATCAACCTTATTGTAGGCGCCCGTCTCCTCACCAAATTTGGCCAAACCGGCCTGGTCTCCTTTGGCAAAATGCTCCCCCTGGCCGGCGGCGTTATCGGTGGAATCGTCGACTACAAATCCACCAAAACCATCGCGGCGACAGCCAGGGAAGTGCTTGTGGCGCAGACGCAGGCGTAGGCGTTGGTGCAAGTGTAAACGTTTGTGCTACAACGCTTTAAGCTTCTGCTCCAGAATCTCCCCGACCGTCTGCGGATTCGCCTGGCCTTTGCTCAGCTTCATCACCTGGCCCTTCAGCGCGTTCAGCGCCGCCACCTTGCCGGCCTTGTAATCGGCCACGCTGCGCGCGCCATTGGCGATGGCCTGGTCGCACCACGCCTCCAGCGCGCCGGTGTCGGTCACCTGCACAAAGCCTTTAGCCTTAATGATTTCCAACGGCGTCAGGTTGCCGGGATTATCGCTCACCATCAGCCCGAACACTTCCTTGGCCTGCTTGCTGTTGATCTTCCCGGCCGTCAGCTCGTTGGCCAGCTCCGAGAACCATGGTGCTGGCACCGCGATCGTCGAGAGGTCCGAGTTGATCGCCAGGTAGTCGTTCAGCAGAAAATTCGCGACGAGCCCCTTGTCCTTCGCAGCTTCCGCCGCCTTCTCAAAGTAGTCGGCCAGAGCCACTTCCGACGACAGCACGCTCGCCTGGTACTCGCTTACGCCGTACTGCGTGGCCAGGCGCGCCTTCTTTGCGGAGGGCAGCTCGGGCATCAGCACTTCGGCTTCCGAGCGCAGGCCCAGGCTGGTGTTCAGCGGCAGCAGATCCGGCTCGGGAAAGTAGCGGTAGTCGTGCGCCTGTTCCTTAATGCGCATCACGGCGGTTTCACCCTTCACATCGTTCCAGCGGCGGGTTTCCTGGCGGATGGTGCCGCCTTCGCTCACCACTTCTATCTGCCTGTCAATCTCGTACTTAAGCGAGCGGCGAACCGCGCTGATCGAGTTCAGATTCTTGATCTCGCACTTGGTTCCAAATTTTTCCTGACCCTTGGGCCGCACGGAGACATTCACGTCGCAACGCAGCTGCCCCTTCTCCATGTCGGCGTCGCTCACGTTGCCATAAATCAGAATCTGTTTAAGCGCAGTGAGATACGCAAACGCCTCTTCGGGCGTGCGCATATCGGCCTCGCTCACAATTTCCATCAGCGGTGTTCCGGCGCGGTTGAAATCGACGCCGCTCTGGCCCTCGTCGTGCTGGCTCTTCGCAACGTCCTCCTCCAGGTGAATGCGCACCAGGCGCACCTTCTTGTCCACCACCGTCGTCTCCAGCTTCTGCGCATCCTTGGGGTAGGCAAGCAGATTCAGCGTTACGGCGCCGCCTTCGCACAGCGGCTCGTCGTACTGGCTAATCTGGTAATTCTTCGGCATGTCCGGATAGAAGTAGTTCTTGCGGTCGAACTTACAACGCGTCGCGATATTGCACTCCAGCATCAGCCCGGTCAAAATCGTCTTCACCACCGCATCGTGGTTCGGCGTCGGCATCACCCCCGGCATGCCCAGGCAGATGGGGCACACATGCGTGTTGGGCAGGCCGCCGTACTTGTTAATACAGCCGCAAAACATCTTCGTGTTTGTCTTGAGCTGGACGTGTACTTCCAGGCCGATAACCGCTTCGTATTCCATAAAGCCAGGCGAGTTAAGATGTTGTGAGAGAAAGAGATGGGATTCAGAGAAAGTGAGAAAGAGACATTGCGTGTCTCAGGGACAATGCATGTCCCAGGGACACGCAATGTCTCCGGAGGGCTAGATGGGCGGCAACTCCTTGTGCCAGCCGGTGCTTTGCTCGTAAGCATGCCCCGCGCGGAGGATCGTCTCCTCGCCCCAGTTCGGCCCGATAATCTGCAGGCCAATCGGCAGCCGCGGCGTGTCGCCCTCGGGCATTGTAAAGCCGCACGGCAGGGAGATGCCGCACACGCCGGCAAGGTTCACCGCAATCGTAAAGATATCCGCCAGATACATTTGCAGCGGGCTGGCCGTGCGCTCCCCGGCTTTGAACGCGGCTGTTGGGGAGGTCGGCGTGAGGATCGCGTCCACCTTTTCAAACGCCTTGTGGAAGTCCTGGCGGATCAGCTCCTGCACCTTTTGCGCGTGCTTGTAATAGGCGTCGGCGTAGCCGCTGCTCAGCACGTAGGTGCCGAGGATAATGCGGCGCTTTACCTCGGGGCCGAAGCCCTCGGCGCGGGTACGGCCGTACATGTCCAGCACGCCCGTCGGCTTCTCGGCGCGGGTTCCATAGCGCACGCCGTCAAAGCGCGCCAGGTTGGCGGAGGCTTCGGCGGTGGCGAGGATGTAGTAGACGGCGACCGCGTGCTCCGTGTGCGGAAGCGAGATTTCGACAATTTCGGCGCCCAGCTCCTGATATTTAGCGATTGCAGCCTTAACCGCTGCATCTACCTGTGGGTCAATGCCTTCGATGAAATACTCCTTGGGCACGCCAAGCTTCATCCCCTTGATGTCGCCAGTAAGGCGCGCCGTAAGGTCGGGCACCTGCTGGCGCGAGCTTGTGTTGTCCAGGGGGTCGTGACCACTCAGCACATTCATCAGAAGTGCCGCATCTTCAACGGTTTTCGTAAACGGACCAATCTGATCCAGCGACGACGCGAATGCCACCAGGCCAAAACGCGAGACACGTCCATACGTCGGCTTAAGCCCCACGCAACCGCACAGGGCGGCGGGCTGGCGGATGGAGCCACCCGTGTCTGAGCCGAGCGCCGCAAATGCCTCATGCGCGCCGACGGCCGCGGCGGAACCGCCCGACGAACCGCCAGGGATGTGGGCGAGCGACCACGGGTTGCGCGTGCTTCCCCAGCTGGAATTCTCGGTGCTGGAGCCCATTGCAAATTCGTCCATGTTGGTGCGGCCCAACAAGATAGCTCCGGCGTCGCGCAGCTTGCCGATCGTCGTGGCGTCGTACGGCGCGATGTATCCTTTCAGTATTTTAGACGCGCAGGTGCACGGATCGCCTTTCACGTTGAGCACGTCCTTGATGGCGATCGGCACGCCGCCGAGCGGCCTGGTTACGTCGGCGGACTTGGCGGCTTCGCGCGCGGCAGCCGCGTCCACGTGCAGGTAGGCTTTCACCTGCGGATCGATCGCTTCGATGCGGGCGAGCAGGGCGTCGACGACTTCGACGGGGCTTATTTCCTTGGCTGCCAACTGTTTACGTAGCGCGGTAACGGAGAAGTGGATCATGCTCATTTATTCAACCATCCGGGGGACAATAAACAGGTTGTCGGACTGCACGGGCGCGTTGGCCAGCGCTTCCTCGGCGGAGATGCTCGGTTTGAGCTCGTCGGTGCGCAAGTTGTTACTTGTTGGGGCGGAGGCAGTTATCGCCTCCACACTGGAGACATCCACCTTTTGCAGCTGGTCGACATAGCCCAGGATATCCGAGAGCTGTTTTTGGAACGTGGCTACCTCATCCGCGCTGAGCCTGAGACGCGCGAGGTCCGCTACATATTGAACATCAATGCCTTGCGAGGACATGGGAAATTTAGAATAGAGTAATAACCCCGATGCCGCCCCGGCACCCGGAAGGGTGTGATTAAACCAAGCGCAGAGAGGCGCGACAAGCATTTTATCCGTTTGCGCGCGCCGGCAGGCAGGGACATTACATGTCCCTGGTCTATGCGGCGCTGGTGCGGCGGGATTTAAGGAAGGCAAAGAATTCGGAGGCTTCGCGCAGGCGGCGTTTCATTTCCTGGCGGTCCTGCAGCATGCTCCAGACGATGCGGGAGATGGGGCGGAGGCGGAAGTAGTAGGAGCGGTAGAATTGCTCCAGCGCGTCGAATATCTCTTTGCGGCTTAGGTCTTTATATTGCAGGACGGCCGTTTGCTGGCCGCGCTCGTCGAGCATGGCGGCGGTGTCTTCGCCGAACCAGCCGTTTTCGATGGCTTGACGGTAAAGCTCGGTGCCGGGGTAGGGGGCGGCCAGGCTTACCTGCATGGAAAACGGGTCCATCTCCTGGGCAAAGCGGATGGTTTCGCGCAGGGTCTCGCGTGTTTCGCCGGGGAGGCCGAGGATGAAGGTGCCGTGGATGGTGATTCCGAGTTTTTTACAATTTTTGGTGAACTCGCGAGCGGTTTCCAGGCGCACCCCTTTTTTGATGTTGTCCAGGATGTGCTGGCTGCCGCTTTCGTAGCCAACAAGGATGAGTCGCAAGCCGTTGTCGCGCATCACTTTAAGTGTCTCGTACGGCACGTTGGCGCGGGCGTTGCAGCTCCACATGATGCCGAGTTTGCCGAGCTCCGGTGCGATCTGGCGGACGCGGGGGCCGTGGGCGGTGAAGGTGTCGTCGTCAAAAAAGAACTCTTTGACCTGGGGGAAAAGCTTCTTTGCGTACGCCATCTCCGCCGCCACAGCCGCCGGCGATTTCGCCCTATACTGGTGCCCGCCAACGGTTTGCGGCCAGAGGCAAAAGGTGCACTGGGCGGGGCAGCCGCGGCCGGTGTAGTGGGAGAGGTAGGGATGGCGCAGGTAGCCTATCGCGTAGTTCTCGATGACGAGATCGCGCTTATAGACGTCCATGACGCTCGGCAGTTCGTCGAAGTTATGGATGAGCTCGCGCTCCGGATTGTGGACGGTCGGCGCGCCTGCGGCGGAGCGGTCGCGCCAGCTGATGCCGGCTATCTGCTTGAGCGGCAAGCCTTTGGCTAGATCCTGACAGGTGAAGTCGAACTCGCGGCGGCAGACAAAGTCGATGGCTTCGGAGGCGGCGAGGGTGGCGTCCGGCAGCACGGCGGCCTGGGCGCCGACGAAGCCGACCAGGAGGTCCGGCTTTGCGTTTTTAAGGGCCTCGGTCAGCTCGGCGTCGCCGCGCAGGGTGGGGGAGCTGGTGTGGATGATGACGAGCTCGTAGTCGCGCGCCATCGCCACAACTTGTTCGCGCGTAACGTCATGCGGCGGGGCGTCCACCAGTTTGCTGCCAGGTATTAGCGCCGCGGGCTGGGCCAGCCACGTGGGGAACCAGAAGGAGCGGACCTCGCGTTTGGCCTGGTAGCGGGAGCCGGCGCCGCCGTCAAACCCTTGCCAGGACGGTGGGTTGAGGAAGAGCGTCTTTTTGTAGGCGGCGGCGGGGATGGCGGCGGGCGACGTCATGGCAACGACGCAAGTTTACGGATTTGCGAGGGCGTTGCGAGTCGAAAGATGGGGCTTCTCGCTCAGAGATTTTCAGAAATCGATGGAGCGGGGATCTTCCTCGAGTTTCATCAAGAAAAGGCGGAGCAAAGGGGATTAGCCACCAAGGCACAAAGGCACCAAGTTTCGGAATGGGGGCGAGGCCGTGGACTTTGCTGCACTGCCTTTAAACACAAATACGCCATCAGCTTACACCTTTCATAGCGAAAGGGTAGCTGATGGCGTACGTTGTGTGCAATCGTTATGTCGATGGGGCTAAACCCACCGGCAGCAAGCACTTACTCGGCCGCGGGGGCGGCGGGAGCGGCCTGCGTCTCGCCTAGGGAGTAGCGGACGAAGCGGCGGATGATGATATTCTCGCCCAGCTCGGCAATCTTGCTGTTAAGCAGGTCTTTGATGGTCTGCTTGTCGTCTTTGACGAAGGCCTGGTCGAGGAGGCACTTTTCGGCGTACACCTTCTCCAGCTTGCCGGTCACGATCTTGTCGATGATGTTGGCGGGTTTGCCTTTTACCTGTTCGGCGGCGATTTCGCGCTCGGTGGCCAGGAAGGAGGCGGGTACTTCGTCGCGGGAGACGTAGCTGGGGGAGGCGGCGGCGATCTGCAGGGTGACGTCCTTGACGAAGGCGCGGAAAGACTCGTTGCGGGCGACGAAGTCGGTCTCGCAGTTGATCTCCACCAGCACGCCCACGCGGTCAAAGTGGATGTAGGACCCGATGACGCCTTCCTTGGCTTCGCGGCCCGCCTTTTTGGTGCCGGCGGACATGCCCTTTTTGCGCAGGATAACTTCCGCGGCTTCGAGGTCGCCCTTGGCTTCGACGAGGGCTTTTTTGCAGTCCATCATGCCTGCGCTGGTTTTATCGCGCAGCTGTTTCACGAGTTCGGGGGAGACGGCGGTAGTGGTCGACATAGTCGTGTAGTGTTGGTTTTCCGCGCCGCGGCCGGCCGAAAGAGGGTGGCCGCAGAGGAGAAAGGGTTGGGTACGAAAGTGTTAGGGGGGATTTGACGGAAGGGAAGGCGGGAAAGTGCCAGCGAATGCAAGTGTATACCCGGCAATCAATCGGCACATTAGCATGGGGCGTGTGAGCTGGGCCAGCGCCTCCCTGTAACATCTTTGTTGCAGAGCACACCGAAACGGCCTGAGCGTACCGGAGGATTGCCAAGAGACTCAGCAAGCCACCGGCCCACCGGCCGCATCGGATTGAATAGTGCTGCGAAGGCAACAGCAGTCGAAGCGCTCAACCCTCCGCAGCGACGGCCCCCACAGGGCCGTCAGCTACAGGGGTCCAGCGCCCCGCGCTGGCGCTTCAGGCGGAGACGCCAGTCAGGTCTTCCAGGGCGGCGGACGTCGCGGGGGCGGGGGCAGCCGGGGCCGGGGCGGGAGCGGGCTTGTCGGCGCCGGAGGCGGCGGCAGCGGCCGGCTTGTCGCCACCACGGCCACGGTTCTGGTTGCCTTCGATGATGGCGTTGTTCATCGCCTCCAGCAGGATGCGGATGGAGCGGATGGCGTCGTCATTGCCGGCCACGGGGTAGTCCACCAGATCGGGGTCCGCGTTGGTGTCGACGATGGCCAGGGTGGGGATGCGCAGGCGGCGCGCTTCGGCCACGGCAATGTGTTCGCGCGGCACGTCCACGATGATGATGGCGCCGGGGTTGCGATCCATATCGCGCACGCCGTCCAGGTTCTTGTGCAGCTTCACGTTCTCACGGCGCAGGGCGGAGACTTCGTGCTTGGGCAGCTTGTCGAACTTGCCCTTGGCCTCCATGTCGTCGATGAGCTTCATGCGGGCCACGCTTTTGCGGATGGTGGCGAGGTTGGTGAGGGTGCCGCCCAGCCAGCGCTCGGTCACGTAGAACGAGTTGGAGAGGGGGGCGAGCTCGCGGATGGCCTCCTGGCTCTGCTTTTTGCACCCGACAAACAGCACGCGACCGCCATTGGCGGCGATGGAGCGCAGGTAGTCCTGAGCTGCGGCCAGCTGCTTCGCAGTCTGTTCCAGGTCAATGACATAGATGCCGTTACGGGCTTCAAAGATATAAGGCTTCATCTTCGGGTTCCAGCGCTGCGTGCGGTGGCCAAAGTGTACGCCTGCTTCCAACAGTTCTTTAACGTCTACGCGTGTCATGGTGCTCGTTGCCGGGTCTAGGACCTGCGCCGGGAGCGGAGGGGAGCTGAAGGTATGCCGTGCGGGGCGCCGCAATGCGTCGGCGGAAAAATCGAAAGCGGCCATGCCATACAGCCCGAGGGGCGAGCCCCAGAGGTCGTGCGGTAGCGCGGTGCGGCCGGCCCTGAACGTCGGGCCCGCGCACTCGCGAAGCATGCAGCATTTCCATTTCCGCAGACACTTGTCGGTCACCGCTGGCTGTCCAGCCCCGCCGCTTATGGGCAGGCTTCCATATTCTATGGAATGGGGTTAATCGTCGGTGTGCCGGCCCTGGCCGGCGTTGCTTTATATAGAATGTATACTATACCGTCCGCGCACGCCAGTACTGTTAAGTCCGGTAGGAGTGTCAATGCCTCAACAGAACATGCAACGGAAGTTTCGACGCTAGCAAGCCCGTGTAAAAAGGCAAGCGTGAATTTTGGGGAGATTTGTGGCAGGGGGAGAATGGTGATGCTCAGCCCCCGCTTTCCTGGCTTCTTTCCTCGTCCTGCTCCTGCTCGAGGGCTTGAGAGAGGGTCATCAGGCGATCGTCAAGATTTTTGGGTGCCACAAAAACAAACTCCTTGTCGCGCTTCAGCTTTCTGAGAAGGCCCTTGTCGGCCAGCGTCAGGAGATCCGTGCGGGCGGTTTGATAGGAGACTCGATAGGATATCTTATGCGCCTCGATAGTGAATCGGCTGCCAGGATTTTTGAGCGCGGACTGCAACACCGCTTCCTGCCGGTGGTTAAAGAGATTGAGCGCAAGGAACTTACTCTGGATTAGCTGTATTTCAGACGATTTCCGTGCAACATATTTGTGAAGTTCTTCCAGCGCCCGGTCCATTACCAAAAGCTGAGCAGCAATAAAGTGGTTAAGATCGTTGTCGTCTGTTTCCGTATGGAGGAAAGAGATGGCATACTTTGCCGGGGCTTTGTTTAAAACCTGGGAGATAGAGATGTACTCGAAGAGCCAGTACTCGCTCCTCAGCATGGACCAGTAAAACAAGGCGCGGGCGGTGCGCCCATTGCCATCAACAAACGGATGATCGTAGGCGAGCCAGAAGTGGAGTATAATGGCGCGGATGAGCGGGTGGATGAAGGATTGTGGAGTCCTGGCATTTGCAAACTCGCACATGGCTTTCAGCCGTTCCGCAAGGTCCTCCGCTGCGGGTGGTTCGTGAAAAATCGTTCCGTCCATATCCATCACTGCACGCCGTTCGGCTGGCAACCTCAGTCTCCCCGATGCCGATGGGTCGTCCATGGTGTCACGAGTGACGAGACGATGGATATGGAACACAAGCTCGGGGGTCAGCTCTTTATCCTTTATCTTCACAATCTCCTGCATGGTGAGAAAATTGTTGAGGATCATTTTCTCGCTGATGTCTCTCGGCTTTCGACCCGACTGCAGCATATCGCGGGCAACCTCCCTGGTCGTTGCTGCGCCTTCAAGCTGGCTTGATGTGATGGCTTCCTCGACGAGGGAAGTGATGATGTACTGGTCCCTGGATTGCCTGCTTACAGCTAGTTCGGGGGAACTTATGTTGCCTCCGGCCTTTAGATCGATCTTATGCACGGCTTCCAGGAACCACGGTACCATAAAATATCGGAAAGGATTTCCATTCTTGTCCGAAAGTGGTAGTTTTTCGTACTTTATCCTCCGGGGGAATTTGTGAAGGAGCCACCATTCATTCGCGGTAAGACCCTCCGGCGGGATTTTGCGCCGCAATACATCCCAGGACATATACTGCATGGGCTTTTCCGCATATTCGGCTTGTCGCGAACTGACGATGAGCTTGAAGAAACGCTCTGGCGCAAGGTTGGACTCAATCTCTTCGATGGTTGGAGGAGTAGGCGGAATCTTCATGGCCTGGTATCTTTCGCAAAGCGTACGGGCGGGTGGCCATATGTCAACCAACTACTAATTTGCACTAAATTAGTAATTGGCTGACATGGCCGCCGAAATGAGGGCTCCTATGCCTCCACACTGCATTCCGATTTTATCTCGCCAACACCATGAGATCGCACACTTCCCCGGCCCGACCGGGCGGATATGTGGCTGTGGGGCTGGTTGTTGCGGCGGTGCTTTACGTGCTGAGCATTGGTCCGGTGTGCAATCTTAACGGCGTCTACTTTTGGTTTGAGCGCTACCATGATCCTCAATGGCGGCTGCTGACCTTGTATGGCGCCCCGGTACCGCGCGAGCACGGGACGATTGACATGATTTACAGTCCGGTGATGTTTGTGTACCGGAGATGGCCACCGGGCAAGGCGGCGCTTGATGCGTGGCTGCGCGTCTGCGGTGTCGCTGTGATGAACGTGTACGCGATTCCTCCTGCGCCGCGCGCCACCGGAGGCGCGCCTCCGGCTGTAACGCCTCCGTAATACTTGGCGTTGACAAAATGATGCCACGACGAGTTGAATCGGTTTTTATGATGCGCTCAAGCTCATCCGGACCTGGCGCAGGTGTGAAGGGCTTCGCCGCTATCGCCGGCTGCTCCGTCGCCGGGTTGATGGCGGTGCTTGCGTTTTATGTGCTCAGCATCGGGCCTATGAGCATGGCCCTGGGAGTGAAGTCCGTCTTTGCCTTCCACGGCATTCGCAGCGCGCGGATCTCCTTTGCGCATGAGGAGTTTACGGGCCGCGGCCGCATGGAGGAGGACAGCTTTGCGCTCAAGTTTGAGTACGCGCCCCTGTTGTTCGTCTGCGAGCGCAACGAGGCCGCGCGCCACCTGCTCTTCGGTTACCTGCACCTGTGGGGCGTGGACGCCCACGAAGCGGACGAGAAGTGAAGGGAAGATGCGGGCACTGAGATGGAATTTGGAAACGGGCACTATGAGATCGCGCTTTCCCCAAGCTTACACGGGTGGAATCATCGCCGGCGGGCTGATTGTGGCGCTTGTGCTATATGTGCTGAGCATCGGCCCTGTTTGCTGGTATTCCAGGGTTGAGGTGTGCAAAAGTCAGCGTCGCGATAGCATCCCTCGCTTGAACGACTTCGCGCCTGGCCTGCGGTGGTCAGGATGAGATCATAGGGCAGCTTCGCCCACGACGTTGATCAGTAGGACGTCGGAGCAAACTCATTTGTGTCGAAATTTTACGCGAGAGATAGTTTACAGCCACATCTGGCGGTTCGACTACCTTAAATGGGATTGTTCAGGTGACAAGCATCAGGGGAAAGCTCGTCGGCATGTGTCAATTCCCGATCACGGATATTGACAATTATAAATTATTGACGATTAGCAAATTCTGCAAGTAGCATAATACGATCACGTTTGAGTTTTAAACATGTGCCCGCTGGTTTGGGGCAGGCCATAACTGGCGCCATCAATACCAATGGGAAATGACCTTTGAGGCGGGCAAGAACGGTTTGGCGGATCAGCTTGTCGTCAATCACAACAGTGGAAAGGCGATCCGCTTTTACCGCACCAGCCCCACTGAGTGGCGGCCGCAGCAGGCTGTGGGGGAGATTCTGTATCAGGACGGCGGGGAGTTTTATCTCCAGTTGGCTAACGGGTGGCGTTATCACTTTACTTCGCTTGTGAATACAAGTGGAGTTACGTACTACCGCATGGTGGACTTTGCTGATTCGCAGGGAAATGTGTATGCCCTTACTTATGATAGCAGCAATCGTGTTACCAAAGTAACGGAGCCGGCCGGGCGTTTTCTTAGCATTTCGTACATCAATTACAATCAGGTCAGCCGGGTTACGGCCAGTGACGGCCGTTTCGTTCAGTTCAACTATACCGATTTTGTTGACAGCAACGTGAGCCCCTCGGTTACGTACAAGGTACTTTCCAGCGTTGCGTACAATGATGGCACGCAGGCGGTGTACGACTACGCGCAAGTTCAACCCGCTACCCGCCCGCTTGTGGTTGCGGCTTACGATCCCCGTGACGGACTGCACACCGCGCGTACCCGCACCAGCATCAGATCAGCTATGATACGCAGGAGGTGGTGAGCACGGTGGGGCTGGTCAACAACAGCGTGCATCGGCCCGCATTTACGTACGCCACGGGCGGCACGGAGTCTTTCTTTATGGGGCCGCGCAATGTGGAAAAGCATTTTGACCGGCTGGGACGTGAGAGCAGCTTTACCCGGGCTACGGACGGCAAGGGTTACGATACCTCCTTTGGCGGGACTACTCCGCGCGGTTATGTGGCGGCTGCTACCGATACTCGCGGGTATGTTACCTATTGTGAGTGCACGGATTTGGGCAACTTCCTCAAAGTCACGAATCCGAATGGCACTTTTGTCGAGTACACGCGCGATTCCCTCTACCTTCCGCTGACGGTGCGGGACAGGCTGGGCGGAGTCACCACTTTCACACGTGACGCTTCCCACCGCGTGACGCGTATCGATTACCCGGATGGCACTTTTGAGGCGTTTACCTACAACGGCTTCGGCCAGATCCTTACCAGGACTATGAAAAATGGCGGCGTAGAGTCGCATACCTACGATTCTCGTGGGCTGTGCCTGTCGAAGACAAATCCGCTCGGTCAAACGTGGACGTATGCGTACAACGCGTTGGATCTTCTTGTTTCCACCACCGATCCGCTCAACCGGACGACGTATGTCGCTTACAACGCCCGCGGCCAGGTGGTTCGTAAAACGCATGCCGACGGCAATTTTACGGAAAACGGGTACGACAACTTCGGCAACCTGACGAGTTTTACCAACGAACGCGGCGACACCTGGACGTATGAGTACGATCAGTTTCGCCGCAAGGTTCGCGAAACGGACTCTCTCGGGCGTGTTACGACCTCGGAGTATCACACCAACAGCTATTTCGATTTTCCGCTCTCCAAGACATATCCGAACGGGAGAAAGGACGTTTATGTCTACGACAACATGTGGAATCTCCTCTCCATAACAACGGCATACGGCACTCCACAGGCGGCCACGACAACGAGCACCTACGACGCGCGCAATAATGTCATCCAGGTGGTGAATGCCAAAGGCGGGGTAACGACTTCCACCTACGACTCCGAGAATCGCCGCATCAGCAGCACCGATCCGCTGGGCAATGTTACGCAGTGGACTTATGACGGAGCCGGCAATCTTCTGTCCACAATCCGCCCCGGGAACCTGATTACATCGTCCACGTACGACTCCATGAACCGGCCGTTGACCGGCACCGATGCGCAGGGGAACGTCACCCAGTTTACTTACGACAGCTTTGGCAATGTAGCTCAGGTCACCAACGCCAAAGGCCAGGTTACTACCACCTCATACGATCTGCTTGGACGCCTTACCTCCACCCAGTACGCGGATGGCGCGACGCAAAGCATTACCTACGATGCTGTCGGCAATGTCGCTGGAATTACCGACGCCCTGGGAAATGTGACGACGTTCCAGTACGACGTACGCGACCGCAGAACATCGCAGACAAGCCCCGCAGTCAACGGCGTCCAGGCCGTAACGAGCTGGACGTACGATGTTACCGGCCTTGTGCTTACGACGACAGACCCCAAGGGTAACGTCACCACCTCCACCTATGATGCCGGCAACCCGGTCGTCTCAACGGCGCTTCCCCTTGGCGTCACCACGTCGACAACCTACGACGTAATGAACAATGTGCTGACGGCGACCGACCCCAACGGCAATGTCACCACCAATACCTACGACATCCTCGGAAGGCGAGCCACCACCACAACTGCGGAGGGAATTACCGTATCGTTCACCTTCGATGCGCTGAACAACCAGCTGAGTATTACGGACGGCAACGGCAACGCAACCCAGTTTACCTACGATGCCCTGAACCGGCTTCTGACTACCACTGACGTAGCTGGTCGGACCGAGTCCAGCACATACGGAGCACTTACCAGGACATCCTTCACGGATAAAAACGGAAACACCACCTACTTCACTTACGATAACAACTTGCGGGTTATCAGTACCAGTTACGTCGGCGTAGGCAGCAGCAGCCCGGGCGATAACATTAATTCCAGCAAATTCTTCACCTACGATGCGCTCGGCAACGTCCTCGTTGTATCGGAGCCTGGAAAAGGTGGGGCGACAGACCTGGCCTACACGTACAACCTCCGCAACCGGATCCAGACGGAAACCACCGGCGGCGTCACCCATCACTACAGTTACGACCTCAACGGCAATCTGCTTGCAGCCCTGTACGGAGGCAGCGGCCGCACCATCACCCATACCTACGACGCCCTTAACCGCCTTACCTCCTCCACCGAAGGTGGCCGCACTACTGCCCGCCAGTACGACCTAAACAGCAACCTGGTAGTCAAAACTCTGCCCAACGGCTCTACGGAAACCGCCACGGTAAACGCCCTCAACCGCGTGACCAGCCGCGAAATTCGCAGCACTTCCAACTTTCTGCTCGGCCTGCAGGACTACACCTACGATCCGGCAGGCAACGTGACCCAGGTTGCGGAAACCTACGCGACAGCCGCGTCCCTTCCCAACCGCACTATTACCAACACCTACGATGCGGACAACCGCCTCAAAGTCGAGACCACCGCGTACGGAAACGCGAACCTCGCCGGCGCCGCGCCCGCAGACTCCGCCACCGCCTACACCTACGACAACAACAATAACCGCCTGACAAAGGTGGTAACGGGCGGCCCGGCGCCTTCAGCAACCACATACACCTACAATAACCTTAACCAGCTGACCCAGTACACCGATGGCTCCCGCCTGGTGCAACTCGGGTACGACCTCCACGGTAACCGCACTACCCGTACCGTCAGCGGCGCGCCCGACGCAGGCACCGATTCCTATAGCTACGACAAGGAAAACCGCCTCGTCCAGCTCCACCGCCAACCGACCGGCGGCGGCGCTGCAAGCACCTACACCTACGCCTACGACTCCCGCACCCGCCGCATCCTGCGCGACGAATCCCTGGCCGGCGGAGCCACCACCCAGGTCATCTTCAGCGGCGGCCTGAGCATCTACGAAGTCGAAGCCGGAAACATCACCGTGGAAACCATCCGCGGCCCCGGCGAGGGAGGCATCGGTAGCCTGCTCTACACCCTGCGCTCCGGCACACCCGCTTACGCCCACAGCAACCTGCGCGGCGACATCGTCACCCGCACCGACAGCGCCGGCAGCCCCCTCTTCCAGGCTCAGTACGAAGCCTACGGCACCCGCCCTCTGGAAGCCGGCACCACCCCCGACCGCCAGCGCGCCAACACCAAAGACGAAGACCCCACCGGCCTCCTCAACGAAGGCATGCGCTACCGAGACCTGGAAACCGGCTCCTTCATCACCCCCGACCCCGCCGGCTTCGTCGACGGCCCCAACTTCTACACCTACGTCGTCTGCAACCCCTGGACCCTCGTCGACCCCCACGGCCTCTGCGCGGAGGATATTGAGGACGCAGGCGATACAGGAGACCCTTTCCGCACCATCTATGCCGTCAACGATGGCGCCACCTGGGACGATCCCATCTACCAAAGCACACTCGTCGGAAGCATTTTCGACTCCAGGCCTCCCGGAATTGTCCGCAATACCGAATCTGCTCCCAGAACGCCCGTGGACCCGACCCCGCCGCGCGCTCCGCCCAGAGGCCCCCGAAACTCCGGCGACGTCGTGCAAGACTCCATCCAGAAGCTGGAAAGCCAGCCCGTGCCCGTACGCACCTATGCACAAGACGTCGCCGACATTGCATACATCAAGAATGTCTACGGAGGGCAACTGCCCGGCGGCGTATTCACCGAAGCACTCATGCACACCGGCGCCTGGGCCGCAAGAAGCGCCGATGCCCTCGAAACCGCCAGGGTTGTCCTGGAAACGGGTATGACTTTGGCTGCAGTAGTGCAAGGTGGAGGTCTGATTTTTGGACTAGAGGCTGTCGACATTCACTTGAGCCAGAGCATGGAAGCTGCGATGAGGACGAAGGAGAG
>QAZA01000022.1 GCA_003054695.1 Verrucomicrobia bacterium LW23 | reverse complement strand
CCTGCGCGCACGCCAACACCACCCGCGCCCGAAACGCCAGGCTGCGCGCACTACGCGCCCGGAGCGTCAAGCGCTCCAAAGCCTGTTTTTCATCTTCACCTAACGCTACCGGCTGAGTTGGACGTGCCATTCCCTCATCATACACAGCTCACCAATATTATGCGAACTATTTATGACACAGGACACTAGGAGGATATCGACAGGCTCCAGGAGAGGTTTGGCATTCACGGCAGCCTGGTCTTCGTGGACGCAAACTTCAATTCATTCGAGGTTTACCGCCAATGTTCCCGGCGCGGGTGGACTGCGCTTATCGGTGACAAGCGCTCGACTTTTCCCCATAAGTCGGCCAAGGGCAGGAAGCTCGAGCGGTTCTACAGCGCGCGCAACCGGGTGGCGGTGGGCAAAAACGGGTGCAACCTGCACCGGTTCTCCACGCTCAATGTTAAAGATTGCCTCTCGCGCCTGCGTCGCAACCAGGATCCAGCGCAGGGCCCGACCTGGGAGATTGCGGATGACGTGCCGGAGGAATACATCGCCCAGTTGGACGCCGAGCAGCGCATTCGCAAGAACGACAAGTGGATTTGGGAGCAGATTCGGAATGCTCCGAATCACTATTTCGATTGCGAGACCATGCAGGTTTGCGGCGCGCTGATGCTGAAACTCATTGGCCAGGAATCAGGGACGCTGGGGAAACGCGATGGCGGATCTGTTGACGAAGACGCCGCTGAATTCGAGGCGTGATGCCGGGAGTATGCATGTCCGAGGGACTCGCAATGTCCCTGGGATAATCGCGTCGGAAGCAGGGACATGGCAAGTCCCTGCTTGCCTGAACGCCCAAGGGACATGTCGAGTCCCTGCGTCGCTCGCTTACGAGGGACCTTTTAAGTCCCTGGGTCTTCGCATGGCCCAGGGACATATCAAGTCCCTTCCGTATCTTTACTCCAGGGACATTTGAAGTCCCTGCACGCCATGCTGCCGCCCATTCCATTGACACGCCGCCGTAGCCATGAACGCATTGGCTTTGGACATTGGAACCACGACGGGTTGGGCGATTTGGGATGATGGCCAGGTGCTTTCCAGCTCCTGGCTTTTGGCGACGGAAAAGCAGCTTCGCCAGCAACGGAAGGTCGGAGGCGAGCGCCGGGGCGATATCCGGTTCTTCCAGCTCCTGGCCCGGATTGCCGAGTCGATTACCCAGCATCGGATCGAAGTCCTTGTTTTCGAAGACGTCATGTTCTGTAGCTCCCAGGGGCAAAGCCAGCTCTGGGCTTCCCTCCGTACGGCGGTTTGGCTGGCGGGGCAATCGGTGCGCCGCGTCGAGTGCGTCCACACGGGCACGCTGAAGAAGTTTGCGACGGGTGCGGGGAACGCTGGGAAAGAGGAGAGGGTTGCGGCTGCGGCCAACCTCGCGCGCCCGTGATGGGGCCGCGTGGTTGGGGACGACAACGAGGCAGACGCGCTGCACATCCTGAGGTGGTGGCACAGCCAGAACGTGGAGATCAGCGCGAATGCAGTAGTCGTGCCAAGTGCTTAATTCAGAGGAAGATAGCGCGCAAATAAAGATGCCGAAAACCGGTCGAATGCCCTTGGACTCTTCGCGGAATTGAGGGAAGTGATGGCCATCATGAAAAACGAATCCCCCCCGCCAAACGCGCCCCGCGCACCGCCGCCACGCTGGCGTTCATGGCCGAACTCACGCCCTGCCAAACCCTGGCCCGGGCGCTCGCCGACCACCTCTGGACGACCACGCCGGATACGACCCCGACAACCTCAACTGGGGCCACGTCGGCGACATCTAACGCACCAGCCACCAGCTCCGGGAGATTTGCACGATGCTCGGCATCGACATCCCCGGCGAGAATTCGCCGCAACGCTAATCCGCCCACTCACCACGAATCGCACCCCAACCCAACCCCCAACCACCCAACATCCCACCAAAACCACCCGCCATGAACATCAACTTCCCCGAAAACGCCACCGCCAAGTCCATCCTCGACAAGCACCCCGCCCCGCGCGGCGCCACCCACTTCCGCTACACGGAAGGCAAATGCAAGCCGGTCATCGATTCGATCAAAAAGATCGATGTACTGGCCGGGTGCCAGGGCAAAGTCACCTTCGAAGGACGCGGACGCCACGCCAAAATTGTGGATTTCACCCCGATCGCCCCGGAGATAGCAGCGGAGCCGGTCACCGCACCCGCGCCAGTCGCGCCGCCCGCGAAGCCGCAGGTCGCCGTCACCGAGCCCCTTCAACCCGCCCAGCCTGCCGACATTGAAGCGGCCGCAACTGCCGCGCCGGTCCCCGCAGACCAAACCTCGACCGCTCCCGCCACCCCGAAACCCGCCACCTCGCCCAATGGCCGCAAGAACCAGATTTTCGGATTCTCCGCCTGCGCGGTCGCCAAAGCCCTGGGCGCCGCCGGGGTCAAATACCCCGAGGCGGACAGCATCTTCCGCGCCCACGAAATCTTGATGCCGAAGGCCAGCCTATCGGTGCAACTCGGTCGCCGCCCCGCCACCTGGGAGCGCCACGGCAAGCCCGCAGAACTGACCCTGCAGCAGATCGCCGAGCTCCGCGCCTTGGCGCCCGCGCCCGCCACTGCCGCAACCTAACGCGATTGCCGACGGAAACTCACGGGGAGCAGGTGCACGCCACTTGCTCCCCGTTTTCGTGTCCGTTGACATGGAGCGGGGTACATGTCCACCGATATCATTCCCGCCTCTGCAACGCGCCTCGCCACTCCCAAACCCAAAGCTCTCGCCAACGGCATTGAGGTCTGGTGCGCCTTTGATGAACTCGTCCCGACGGGCGACATTAAACCCAATCCGCGCAATCCCTATAAGCATCCCGAGAGCCAGATTGCGCTTCTGGTGAAAGCCATCCACTACTTTGGCTGCCGGCACACCATTCTGGTTTCCAAGCGGAGTGGGCTCATTGTCGCGGGGCATGGGCGCCTGCTTGCCGCGCAGAGCCTGGGGCTTTCTCTGGTGCAATATGTCCCCTATTGTGTGCTGTACACAAGTTAGTCGAATGCAGAGGTGCAACAAGCAGCCCGATCAATCTGAAGCCATTGTTGCTCGGAAGCATATCGTTTCTATAAAGGTCAGCACCTAAAGTATAGCAATCTGTACGTAACACTATTTGGTATCACTTGTTAAATGCATCAGGGAAATTGATCAATTGTTCATTATATTTTCTTAAACTCTATCAACGTTTTGCTCTGAATCATAACCAAAGCGAAAAATCTATGCGTAATGTTACCTATAGCGCACCACACTGGAACACACCTATTTTGATCCAAGTTGACTGCTATGAATGCGTTATAAAGATTTTTAAGATGCTATGTATAACTATTTATTAATTTTAAACACTTACCTTGACAAAGAACCAGCTCGCGGTTAACACGTTTTATGAATGTATCACCCCGGTATTCCATAGTATCTCCCCTCTTTCCATTACTAATAATGTCGACTATGCTCATTTCCGGATGTGCAGCTTTTGATAGAACCAAAGCTCCGGAAGCATTGTCATCCTCCTCTGCCTCAATGCGTTACACAGCGATTAAATATTCCCAGGATAAGACAGAATATGAAAAATGCATCATGCGGGGTGGAAATGGGATCGAAGAAGCAAGACTGTGGCGTGATCGTATCGTTGGTCGCCTGATCAATGAGATTAAACTCAACTTTACTGCGTACAAGGCACAGGTCTTCACCCGACGCGCCAGTGCGGGCATGTTTACAGACCTGACACAGCTTGGCATTTCTTCCGCGATCGCCGCCGTGGGTGGCTCCGAGATCAAGGCGCTTTTGGGGCTTGCGGGCACTGCGCTGTCGGGAACGAGTGCTAGCGTGTACAAGAATCTCTACCAGGAGAAAACGCCGGCGATTATCATCGAGCAAATGGACGCTTCATTCGAAGCGGTCTACACGCGCATTACACTCAATCTACAGAAGCCGGTTACCAGCTACAGCCTGGAACGTGCGTACGATGATGTGATTGATCTACTCAATGCGGGTACTCTCCAGTCTGCGTTTCAGGAGATGGCGGTCTCAGCTGCTATCAACCGCCGCAATGCGCTGTATAATCGAATCAACTATGTTGATCGGCTGAAGATGGTGCCCGCCGAAACGACCATCCCTGCGATGCCGCAGTTCCAGCGCGCGGACGCTACTCCCCGGTCCGATTCGGATCGTCGGGAATTTGTTTCGCCGCCCACGTTTGTCCGTGGAGGAGAGTCTCAGCAGCGTTCTATCACCCGCTCGGTCGGCACAAACACGCGTACCAGCAATCTGGGACAGCAGATGGCCTACCGTCCTGAGACCGCGTCGTTCCGCAACGGATCGGCCACGCCCTCGCCTACGGTTACCTTTGTTGGCAACGATGTCCCTGCCAAAAAGCCGAGGCCCGTGTCGTCGGGCGAAATGGTCGAATCGATCCCGCAGGAAGTCCGCGCCTTCTATGTGAAGCTTTCGAAGCTTCTCGAGGCAACTCTGGCAAGCCCTCAATGCAGTTTAGCTCTGTGGAAACACTTCTTTAAAGATACGGAACCCAAAGAAGGATATCAGACGGAGCTAAGGCAAGCTGCTGCGACTATGTACATAGAAAAACCTATGGATCTTGCAAAACTGCTTAGTAAGATTCTTAAGGAAAACACACCGGCGAACAATCCAGGAGTCGATCCAGACGCGCAGAATTTCAGAAAGTTGCTTCTGAAGGACACTGCCGTTTTCATGAAGGATCTTCCCAGCATGCTTAAGCTCTGGAAGGCCCTGGACGACAAGAATACGTTTGGAAACTTCAGTCCGAACGAACTGGAAACTGTAGTCCGGGAAGCGATCCAGAACAAGCCTGCCGAGTATAGGAAGATCCTCAATGATCTGCTCAATCCCCGGGACAGCACGGGAACGGGCGTTCTGGCACTGGCACACCAACGAGGTCTCCTGCACCGGCTCCGGCGAGGGAAGAATCGCAGAGCGCCCGGCTTCAGGCACATCCTGATGAGGGCGCGGCATCGCCGCCCTCGATACATCCCGGCAGCATCCCGCTGACATCGTCGCGCGTTCCGTAGCCCGGGTCAGCCGCGAAACGTACGTCGCGATCGGGAAGGGACAGCGACGGAGCCGTCCCTTCCCGTATCCAGAGTTTTCAGTACCACGTCGACTATGTTTATGAAAATACGACAGGATCCCGCTGATTTATGGCGATTGACCGGAGTTTTCTATGCATTGCTTTTATGCTGCATTTGCATTTCCGGGTGCTCAACACCCAATCATCCTTATCACAGCGAGGCCTACTTAAATACAGATAATTGTATTACAGCTCCATGCGACAAGCCGATTTCCTGTATATACGATGTGAAGTGTAGCAGGAGCGGCGCCTCCGGCCTGGATAAGGCGTTCAAGCTCGCCTTTATTGAATTTGACGACCAGGGGGAGTTCTTTGATCGTACCCAGCTTGAAACTGTGTTGAGTGAAATACGGAAAAAGCATCAGAAGCTCGTTCTGATTACTTATATACACGGATGGCAAAACAACGCATCGATAGACGGCAAAGAGAACATACTCTGCAGTGATAAGGCGGTTGCGGAGCTGGATACCTTTAAGGAGGGTGCGCGAGGCGCGGAGGGAGACGTGCAGAAGTTCAAGCAGTTTGTGGCGCTTATCGCCAATTCCAGAGCTGTGCGGGAGCGAGGCTGCCATGTGATGGGCGTCTACCTCGGATGGCGGGGCGAGCTCATCAAGAATGGGTCGGACCCGATTACCAAGTACGCGTTGCTAACGGTTCCTCGCACCCTCACCTTCTTCTCTCGCAAGGCATCCGCCACTCGCCTTGGCGACTCATCTGATATCGGGATGGCGCTGGAAAGCCTGCGTGTCGCGGCACGTCCCAGGGGGGCAAAGCGCACGCCCACGGACCCGATTACGGTGTTTATGGGTCACTCTTTCGGGGGCAAGGTTTTGGAGCAGGCTGTGGCCCAGTGGATTACACGACGCTACGCGGAGGAGTGGGCGAAAGGCGAGAAGAACTCGAAAGTGGGTGGCTACTCGGCGGACAAATTTGCTGATCTCGTTTTATTCCTCAACCCGGCGTCGGAGAGCATTTATTCTCGCCGTATCATCAACATGCTCAAGGACATGGGCAGCCCTAACTCCGATGGGACGAATTGCGACAAGCCCGGTTTCAATCGCGTGGCTCCTTGGTTTGTGACCCTGACTTCGGAAAGCGATTTTGCCACGAACGAGGCGTTTCCCGTCGGCGGAATGCTCAGCCAGCCGCTCTTTACCGGGTACCGCAAATACCCGGATGGGACCAACCAGCGGTACTTCTTTACCCGCTCGTCCCCCAACGTGGCCTGGCTTCGCAACGGACGGGTGCGGGTGAAGGAGGGCTACTTCTGGTCGAACGCCAACATGACAAGAGGTTTTGCTATCAAGCCGGGGAGCGCCACCACCCCGGAAGAGACTACCTCCACAAGAGAAGCTCAGCGCTCCTTTGAGCTTAACCTGGAGGGCTTTAGCGAGCCTCCGGAACTGCGCAACCAGCGCCTTATCGCGCTTGAGAACCAAAGTGTCGGTGAGATTGAGTTTGAAGAAAACAAGCTTGCTGACGGGGGACACCCGAACAGGACCCGGTACTGGATTCTGAAAGTCGATCGCCGGATTATGGACAATCACCCCGACGTATGGGGTCCCAACGCCATGAATGTCTACGCCAGCCTCTTTCATGTCGTGGCAATGGAGAACCCGTGGAACCCGCCGGTAAACTCTTCGCAGCCAAACCTGGGGAGAGGCGGCGCGTGGTTCTCCGCCAACTGAAAGGCAGTTCAGCATTCCCAGCAGCACCGCATTGCCGGACTTTCCGTGTCGTTACTTGAGTAAGCACCCATCTTTCACACCCAACGTTCCACATTCCATTACCTATGAGCACCAATCAGGAAGATCCTTCCTCCACGGACCAGGCAAACGTTGAACTGGGAGGGACGGAAGCACAGGCATCGCTGCCTGAACCCGGGCCGGGAGGGACTACGGAGGAAGCAGTTCTGCCGGCGAACGACGACGATAATGTAGAAGGCAAAGTGAAGGCGAGGCCTTCGGAAATCGCGCTTTGTCTATCCGGCGGCGGTTATCGCGCGGCGATGTTTCACGTTGGGGTGCTCCTTCGCCTTAACCACGATGGAATCCTGCGCCATCTATCCCGAATTTCGTGTGTCTCAGGGGGCTCCATCACAGGGGCGTGCCTGGGAATGAACTGGGATGAGATCTGGAAGGGGACGTCGGGTAGTGTGGCGGACAGCAAGAGGCTGCAGACTTATCTCGTCAAGCCCCTGCGCGACCTGACGGCCACGACGATCGACCGGCCGTCCATCTTGCGGGGGCTGCTATGGTTCGGTACAGTCCACAACTACGTCACGCAGTATTATGAGAATCTGCTCTTTAAGGATAAGACATTGCAGGATCTGCCTACCGAGCAGGCCGGAATAGCGCCGCGCTTCGTCTTGAACGCGACAAATGTTAAAACCGGTACGTTGTGGCGGTTTGCAAAGCCCTACATGGCGGACTATCGCACCGGTAAGTTCCTCAACCCCAAAACGAAGCTTTCCGTTGTGGTTGCGGCTTCGTCGGCGTTCCCTCCGTTCCTTTCTCCCCTAAAGCTGCGTCTTGAGGATTATGAGAATCCCACCGGCGGCGCTGAGAATCCCTTGCCCTTTTCGCGGGACCTGGTGCTGACTGACGGCGGCACCTACGACAACCTTGGCCTCCAACCCGTCCGCGGCTTTGGCACATTACTGGTGAGCGATGCCGGTCTGAAATGGGAAGACGACCCGAACCCGTGGACCGACTGGTTCAATCATATGCGTCGTGTACTGGCCATTATCGACAGCCAGGTGCGGGCCCAGCGTCTTATAAACCTGATGGCGTCCTTCACAACCGGGAAGAGAAGGGGCGGCTATTGGGGAATCAGTACAGAGATGGAAGCTTTTGTTAAGGCCAACAACAAGAATAACGCGGAGAACGCAAATAAGGGGCTGCCGCCCAACCCGTTTACTCCGCTCTGCTGCTACAAGGATGCCCGAGGGATATCGATGGCTGTACCCACGAGACTGGCCGAAATGAGCGACCTGGAGCAGGAAGCCCTCATCAACTGGGGCTTCGCCATCTGCGATGCCTCCTTGCGCGTCTTCTGCAGGAATGCATTTCCCGGTAAGGCGATCACGATCAGCGACAACGCAACCTTTCCCTACCCTCGTCCATGAAGCATACAGCCTCCCAGCCCCCTTCGCCAAGCTATCGCCAACTGCGCGGTTACGCATTCGATCCCAGCGTAGCCTCACAGCTGGAGACTTTTGCCGTAAGCCGCATCCTTTACAAGGTGCCGTGGGAAGATCTAACCCATTCCTCATCGGGCGGATCGGCCCCCGCGGTCGGGCCTCAGGGGGAGTACTTGGAAGTTGTCGACTACGATCCCCCAAGCGGTTGTTTTTACGCTCCGGTCAACCTCAACGACCCGTATATTCTCGCGCAAAACGGCCTCAGTCCTTCTGAGGGCAACCCGCAGTTTCACCAGCAGATGGTGTATGCCGTTGCGATGACGGTCATTGACCGGTTTGAGCGCGCGCTGGGACGCAAAGCCATGTGGAGAGACTTTTCCCAACTGGTACGCCTTGAAGAGGAAAAGGAGCGAGTCAGGAAAGTCAGGAAATATCGATCCGAAAGTATGTCCAAGCCGCTGAGCAGTTCCTTGCCGGTGGAGTCAGCCCAGCCCGCGCCGTCAAGCGACGATTCGACAAAAATTGAGTACTACCATCGCAGGTTTGTGCAAAGGCTCCGCATTTATCCCCACGCACTGCGCGAGGCCAATGCCTACTACAGCGCCGACAAAGTCGCGCTTCTGTTCGGCTATTTCCCCGCAGCACTAGAGAGCACCGACGGCTACCCCGGGGGTATGGTATTTACCTGCCTGTCCCACGATATCGTGGCCCATGAGACAACCCATGCGCTGCTGGACGGTTTTCACGAGGAGCTGCTGGTGCCGACAAATATGGACGTGCTCGCATTTCACGAAGCGTTTGCCGACGTTGTCGCGCTCTTTCAACACTTTTCCTTTCCCGAGCAACTTCGGCACCAGATTGCCAAGACGCGGGGGGACCTTGGATCAGAGAACCTGCTGGCCCAGCTGGCTACCCAATTTGGCCGAGCCAGTGGATCACGCGGAGCGCTGCGCGACTTCATCGGCACCTATAACGACGCTACCGGCTTGTGGGAGCGTCACGTCCCCAATCCCGCCGACCTGGAGCATGCGACCAAGGCACACGACCGCGGGGCCATCCTGGTTGCAGCCATCTTCGACGCATTCCTCGGCATTTACCGCAGACGCTCCCGCGACCTTGTGCGGCTGGCGACCTCCGGCACCGGTGTGCTTCAACCTGGCGAACTTCATCCGGACCTGGTCAATCGCCTTGCGGCGGAGGCAAGCAAGTCCGCAGGCCACATCCTCAACATCTGTATCCGCGCGCTGGACTACTGTCCGCCCATCGACATCACTTTCGGCGAGTACCTGCGCGCCCTTATTACAGCGGATATGGACCTGGTGCCAGACGACTCGCTGGGATATCGGGTCGCGATTCTTGAAGCCTTCCGGCGCCGCGGCATTTTTCCCAACCACATCCAAACGCTTTCGGAGGACAGCCTCCGCTGGTCGCCGCCTGGATACGAGCTGAAAGGGCGCATCGACGAAGCAGCGGAACTGAAGAGAAATCTGGCATCCCTGCTCAAGAAGGCAAACATCCGCAGACACGCCGAGAGACTGCGCGCATGCAAAACCCGCTACGAGATCTGGAAAGCCTCAGACGCCATTTGTCTTGATATCTACAACAAGCTCATCGGGCTGACTGGCAAGGACCTGGAACTGGCGCAGTCCGTCACCAAGCTGAAGTTCCGTGAGCTAAGGGAAGCCTCCGACGAGGTGTATAGCGCAATGGTTTACTCCTTCCGCGAAGCGCGTCGCCTTCGCGATGACGGGCGCATCCTCAACCAGGTCTTTATCACGATACTGCAGACTCAGCAGGTAGCGGTGCCCGCGGACGACGCGGCGAAAGACAACACGGAAGCTGAGAAAATGCCACTGCGCTGCGGCGCCACACTTGTCGTCGATCTGGACGAAATGTGCATTTCCTATGCCATCCACAAGGGGCCGGGAGATCCGACACGCATTCAACGCTCAAGGCGTGCGGCGAAAGCCACAGGCATGGCCTCCCCGTACTTCGAACAATCCAGCGAAACCTTTGCCGCACTCCACAGGTAACTTATGGCAGCCATACCCCCCGATGAGTCCGGGCCCGCACAGGGCGCTCCGTCTTCCACCTCGCAGACTGGCATGGGTACGTCAATACGCGTGCGCATGTATCGTCACGGGCTGGGGGACTGTCACCTTATTACGTTCTTCTCAAAGCCGGCCAGGCAGGGCGATCCCCAGCCGCGCCCCATCCACATGCTCATCGACTTTGGCGTCCTCAACCGTGACGCGGATCACATGCGAAAGTATGCGGAAAATATCAGAGAATCCACAAAACTTGCCAACCAGGACGATGTCCGCGTCTTCGGGAGCGAGAGCCGGATCGATATCCTCGTCGTGACCCATGAACACCGGGACCACCTCTCCGGATTTAATCAGTGCCGCGAAATTTTCGACTCCATCTCAATAGGGGCAGTCTGGATGGCCTGGACGGAAAATCCGGAAGATCCCGTTGCGCGCAATCTCGCGAAGACTCGCGAGAAGGCGACATCCGCATTGCGCCTCGCTGCCCGCCATCCCCGGCTCGCGGCGGTCCCCGCGGCGCAAAACGCCAACACCATACTTACTTTTTTCGATGATGACGATAACGCTCCGATAGGACGCCGCACAATTCGCCAGGCGCTGGAGTATGTCCGCAGCAGAGGCACTGGACCCAGAAGCAGTATCAGCTACCTGACCCCCGGTGACGGCCCGTTTACCCTCAAATCCCGCCCTGGCGAGACCTTGAAGATACCTGGCGTGGCGGACGTTAATGTCTACGTACTTGCTCCGCCAACCAAGACAGACCTGCTCAAGCACAGCACTGTGACCAGACAGGACAAGGATGATGGCTGGATCTTTCATTTTGGCAGAAGCATAGGCAGCTACCTTGAGGCAACCTGCGCAGCACTTGCCGCAGCCCCCACTTCCGGCGCAGAGCCCGAAAAGATGCGGCGCGGGGGCACCCTGACATCAGACACTTACCAGCCCTTTACCAACGTGCACCGCATCGAGTACGGAGGACCTTCGGATAGTCAGGAGAAAAGTCAGAAACAGGTTAAATCCCAGCAACCGCTCCCGACCCCTGCACGCCCCTGGCCGGAAATCGCGGACTTTTTCGACCACTCCTACTATCAGACGGAGAACGCGTGGCGCAAAATCGATGATGACTGGCTGGCCGGTATCGAACACCTCTCCCTGAAGCTGGATGAGGACACCAACAACACCAGTCTCGT
The DNA here is from genome assembly GCA_003054695.1 of Verrucomicrobia bacterium LW23. Lineage (GTDB taxonomy): Bacteria > Verrucomicrobiota > Verrucomicrobiia > Methylacidiphilales > UBA1321 > LW23. The sequence goes on along the minus strand of QAZA01000022.1, from coordinate 1,521 downwards.
ACTGGCCTTCGAGCTCACTGCAACCAGCAACGTCCTTCTGTTTGTTGGCGATATGCAGGTAGGGGGGTGGCGATCCCTGGAAAATGTCCATTTCCCCATACCGGTTCCACCAGAAACCCCGCCTTCGGCGCAGACGCCACCCCCTCTTTCTGCGCATGATCTCCTGGCGCGCACCGTCTTTTACAAAGTAGGGCACCACGCCAGCCACAACGCCACAACCAAGAAGGGCGGCCTGGACCTTATGGCAACCCGCGAGCAACGCAAACTGGTTGCCTTCATCCCACTTGACCGCAAGACGGCTGAAAAGCAAGGCAAGCGTGGCTGGAAAATGCCCGCCGAGGAACTGTATAAAGCACTGATTGCCAAGACCGGTAATTGTACGGTCATCTCCGGTGAAAGCCAACCCTCGCCGGAGGCAAAAGCGGCAGGCGTGCGGGCCGAACCGCTCTTTTTCGAATACACGGTCAGCTGAGTCCGCCGACTGACGCGACCACGGCAAAGCCGTACACCACAGCGGGGTGCGATTGGTACATGGCCCCGCTTGGTAGTCCGTGTTCTCCAGCCGGATATGGACTTCCCCAGGGGACTTTAGGGCGAAGCGCTCACATGAATGAGTTCCATACAATCATGTTAATAGCTTTGTGAATCTCATTCCGCAAGCATTGCATTCCGTCGTTTTCGCCCGTTCCATGCGGCCAGGCCCACAGCCGTTTACTGCAACTCTCCGACAGCATCCCCCTCACTCGAGCTCTGCTCCTGCCCGGATCGCTTGCACCCTATCATCCAATTTCTGCTCCGTAGTCGGAACAGATTAACCAGCACATCCAATACTATGGCCTTCAACGCAACCAAACAGCATGTAGCCAATCGGGGAGTTCCTCCCAATGAATTCCTCACTGAACTCGTCACGTGGGCACTTACGGCGCCCGACGAAATCTTCGAAACCAACTCCGTAAGCGACATCTACTCCAGCGTGAAAAACGTGCTTGGGCCCTACACAGGCATTAAGCATCGCCGGGCGGTAATGATGGAAGTCCTCAGAGTCCTCGGCGGGTTCGAGTCCTCCTGGGACTTCAACGAAGGCCCGGACCCCGGCAACACGAACCCGGACCCACGCTCGAAAGAGGCCGGCATCTTTCAGGTCAGCGCAGACTCGATGGCCTTCGGTCCGGAACTCCGCAGACTGGTGTCAGACGCCCTCGGCGACACCGACGCCCAAACCTTCCAGATTGGGATGAAAGCCGACCACATGCTGGCATTCGAGTACACTGCTCGGCTTCTCCGCCGGACAACAAGGCACCACGGCCCAATCCTCCGCCACGAAATTCACAACTGGCTTCGTACAGACGCCGTGGACGAATTCCTCGCACTTGTCTCGAACTCCACGGACACCGACCGCCAGGATGCAGATGGGGGCAGCGGCATATCAGGGTTCAACTTTGACATATTTAATCCCGACCTAGAGGCTGTCGACATTCACTTGAGCCAGAGCATGGAAGCTGCGATGAGGACGAAGGAGAG
>QAZA01000021.1 GCA_003054695.1 Verrucomicrobia bacterium LW23 | reverse complement strand
CAGTACCCACCAACCCCTCTGCAGGCCCAAAACCCGCACGAGGGGTTGGCCCTTTTCTACCCCACAAGCCCATCCGCAGCCTTGCTTTTGCACTGGGATTGCCAGGGGGCTCTGTGCTATGCTTCGTTCCTGATCCCGTTTCCGCTAAAGTGGGGTGATGCAAACGATGCAGGACAACGTAGAATGAGGTGCGTAATGAAACTTTCGGCTTCGCCTTGGCTTAAATTCTCTTCTTTTTCCTGGCGAATTAAGGGTGCACGCATTCGCTTGCTTGTTTTTCTCTGCATATGCCAGGTGTTGATGCCTGCCTTTGCGGAAGACGAGCAGATGTCTACCTTTTTTGTAGGAAGGCTTAAGTATAGTAGTAATAACGGAAACGATTGCGCCAATGTTGGCGTGGATCTTATTGAGTTAGTCAGGCGTGTTTCCTCCATCAAGATGGCGGAGGAGCGCAAGGTCAAGCTGTCGGACGAATCTCTGCACGAGACGCCGTTCCTCTTTATGAACGGGCATCATGACTTTGTGCTTTCGGACGAGGAGATGGTTTCGCTGCGTACCTACTTTGAGCACGGGGGCTTTCTCTTTGCCAGTGGTTGTTGCACGAATCCTGCTTTTCCTAAAGCGTGGCGTCGAGAGATGGGGCGATTGTTTCCGGGGGTAGAGGTAAAGCGAATATCTTATGATCATTTGATATATCGCAGCTTCTACAAGATCGATTCCATTCACGCTGTGCACGATCAGTCGCTGATCTACGTGGAGGGGCTGATTCACGACGGCAATCTGGTGGCGGTGCTATGCGAGGAGGGGCTGTGCTGCTCGTTCTCGATGGACAACTCCTGCAACCGCGGGCGCGGCGTTCCTCCCGAGGTTGGCAAGAAACTGGCGGTGAACATTGCGGTGTATTCGCTTACCCATTAACGCACTAAGCTCCCCGTGCGATTTCCACATGGGGGTGGGAGAGCTGCAGCTGATTTTTTACACTTGCAGTGGGTTATCGCCATTGCTTCCGTCAATCAGCGTGGTATGATATCTCACGATGATGAACGGTTTGCCGCCTGGCCGCGTGCGTGCGGTGGAGATGACCTCGCTGGTGGTTGCCGGCGTTATGCTTTGGGCGGCAATGGTTTGTGACGTCCGTTCGGCCTTTGGGTCGCCGTCGGCGGATATGGTGCCGCCTGCGCTTTCCGACATTACGGATGACGGGCTGGACACGTTGCGGTTGACGATGAAACGGCTGGACGACGCCATCCTCTCCTGCGATGCAGGGCGCGTTATGTCGTTTGTCAGCAAGGACATCCGTTTTCGAACCATCGATGCGAGCGGGCCCGACGAAGAGAAAACGGAGTTTGGCTTCGACAGTATGTTCGAGTCGATGAAGGAGATTTACGCCGGGTTGCAGGATTACTCCTACAAGCGTACCCATGTCCGGCTGGCGCGCAACCTTCGCGCGGGCACGGCGACCTCGTACGATACCATACACGAGACGGCGCGCATTTCCAACAAGCCCATCTTTATCCGGAGTGAGCAAAGTGCGACTTTCCGCCGAGAGGGTGGTCGCTGGGTCCTTGTGGAGCTGCAGACACGGATTACGGAATGCCGCGACATTAACGTCGCAGCTGTAACTCCTTAACCTGCAATGTGCAATCACTAAGGCCTGGGGCATCCACTCAGCGCGGGCGCCCTATTTTGCATGGCCACTTACACCATGCCCAGCCTCATCCGCCCCTCGGGCGAGATGCGGTCGGCGCTCCACGGCGGGTCCCACACCACGTCCACCTGGGCGTCTGTAACGCCGGGGACAGTGAGGAGCTTGTGCTGCGCGTCGGCGGCGATGGTGGGGCCCATGCCGCAGCCGGGGGCGGTGAGGGTCATTTTGACCTCAACCAGGTTGCCTTTGGGCTCAATCGGCTTGATCTCCATGCTGTAGATGAGGCCGAGATCGACGATGTTGACCGGGATTTCGGGGTCGTAGCAGGTTTTCAGCTGATCCCACACGGCTTCCTCGTTCACGGTGGTGACTTCGGCGTCACCCTCAGCCGGGGGGGCGGGGGTGCCGGGTGCGGCAACTTCAAGGCCCAGCGCGTCGGCGTCCTTGGCCAGGATGCGGCAGAGGCCGAAAAGCTCCAGCAGCTGGACGGTGTAAGTGCCTCCCAGGGACTGTGTTATGGCTACGAGAGTGCCTTTGGGCAGCGTCATGGTGGCGCCGGAGGGGATCTGAATCGCCTCCACTTCTCGGGAAAGCTTGATCGCTTCGGAAGAGTAACTCATGGCAAAAGTGTCTATTAAACGTCCTAATATTGCCGCAATGGGCGGGGAATGCAAATGCTTGTGTGGGGGCAAGATGTGGCGCTACTTTCGCCGCGCCCTGTAACACCCCGCAGCGCAAGCGTTTACGAGGCAGGCGTTTCAGTCGGGGAGGAAGTTTTCGTGGCCGCCGTGCCGCCGGCTGTCATGTAGCGTAGCGCGTTCGCCAGCGTGGCCTTCAGGATGGGGCGGGGTGCGACGATGTCGATCAGGCCGCGGTCGAGCAGGAACTCGGATGTCTGGAAGCCTTTGGGCAGGTCCTGTTGGGTCGTCTCCTTAATGACGCGGGCGCCGGCAAAGCCGATCAGGGCTTTGGGCTCGGCGATAATCAGATCGCCCAGCGTGGCAAAGCTGGCCATGACGCCGGCCATCGTCGGGTGGGTCAGCACGGAGATGAAGGGGAGGCGGGCCTGGCCGTGGCGGTGCAGGGCGGCGCTGGTTTTGGCCATTTGCATGAGGCTGAAGAGGCCCTCCTGCATGCGGGCGCCGCCGCTGGCGCACACGACGACGACGGGCAGCTTGCGGGCGGTGGCGCGTTCAATGGCGCGGGTGATTTTCTCGCCCACCACGGAGCCCATGGAGCCACCGATGAAGGAGAAGTCCATCACGGCCAGGGAGAGGGGAGCGCCGTCCATGGTGCCGGTGCCGGCAATCACGCCCTCGTTCATGCCGGTTTTTTCCTGCTGGCTTTTCACGTAGTCGACGTAATCCTTGCTGCTTGTTTTAAAGCCGAGGGCGTTGACGGGCACCAGCGCGGGGTCAAACTCCTCAAAGGTGCCGTCGTCCACCAGGCTGGCGATGCGCTCGCGGGCCGTCATGGGGAAGTGATGGGTGCATTTGCGGCACACCATCAGGTTGGCGCTAAGTTCCTGCTTATAAAGCATTTCGCCACAGCTGGGGCATTTCACCCACAGGCCTTTGGGCATCTCCACCTTTTTGGGCTGGCCTACGTTCTGGCCGTAGGTGGGCTTGCCAAAAACAGAGTTTACCGGGTCGACCGGGGTGCCGTCGGCCATTTGAGGGCCCGGCGCGGCACCCGCGGGGGCGGCCGCGCCATTTACTGCCGCCCTTACCGTTGCGGAGGTAGTATGCGCCGCAAAGGCCGGGCGCCGCGCGGGGGCGCCGCCAGGGTGCGAGGGAGCGTGTGCGGACTGGGGAACGTGCTGCTGATGCATCGAGTGGTGGCGCTGACTCATGGAAGATGGAACTCCTTAACGGAAAGCCGCTTGCGGACGCGGAAAATCCTGGGGAAGGTTGCGGATAAAGGTGTCGGTCGCGTCCCTCGGGAGCGGCTCGATCGATCAGAGAAAGAAGGCAAAAGCGGCCTGCTTGGTTGTGGCCGACGGAAACCCTAGCGTATCGGGGCGTCCGCGTCCAGCATGCTGCGTAAACGGTACGAGTGGGAACACCTTACAATGTGCTGCACGGCGGGCCTACGGCACAAGGCCCTCCTTTTCTGCGGGAAAGAAAGCATCGATGGGCTGCAGGTTGGAGTATTTCAGCTTCACCTGGTCTTCCAGCTGGGTGGCAGCGCCGGAGCGCAGGCTGACGCGCGCCATGGGGAGTTGCCCCCGCAGCTCGCCGCCGTAAGTAGTGGAGGGTGCTTTGGAGTACTCCACAACAATGGTGTCGGGCAGGCCGGCGTCGTAGCCAATGGAGCGGATGACGCCATCCACAATCGGCCGGCCGTCGCTGTGGTGGAGGCCGGCAGCGCTGCGGGTGCGCACCAGCCACACGTCCCCGGCCAGGCGTTTGGCCGCCTTGGATTTGCCGGCCTGCATGCGGCTAAGATGGAAGTCCCACGGCGACAACTGGAAGCGCAGCCCGGCCAGCCACGCAAACATTACCAGGATGAGGCAGACGCCGAAGAACGCGATCAGCCAGCGATACATACGCCGGGCCATGTCAAAGGAATCCATAAGCGGTGAGACGGGGGCGGGGAAGGGGAGGGGAGCGCTGCGCGGTGCTGTGCGAATGCGTTGAAAGTGAAGCGTGGTGGCGGTTTCCCTGTGGTGTTGCGGGCAAAATATCAAAAAAGGATAAGCAAAGATCTCCCATTCATCAGCCAGATCCCTTTTCGATTATGCCTGAGTATGCAACGATGACAATACCTGCATGAAGGAAATGCGCAACGGCCAGTCGTTTAGCTGCGAAAGGCAAATTCACCCGCGAATTCACCCGCTGCGCCGGCTGAAAGCACCTGTTGAAGGGACGCAACCTGCTCCCCTCCTGTAAAGGAGAGGCGGGCGCTTCGGCAAACCGGCGGCAGGGCTGAATGCGACACGTTGGTGCAGAATCCAGCGGCAATTTTTGAATCATAACCCTACCCTGATGACCAGGCCCTATAACAAGAAAAGGAGCCACGGAAAGGCCGGCGTTGGCGGACCTTCCGAGAGGGGCGGCGACCTTTGCCATGGCCCGGAAGGTACATGCGGGGAGGAGCGGCTGGGGCGACCATTCATTTCGCTTAAATTTCCAAAAATACTGTTGACGCCGAAGCGGATAAGGTCCAGTGTACCTGCATCTCCTTTAAAGGAGATTGGCCGGAAAGCCACCGCCAGGCCCGCTCCTTCAGTCGCAAAGCGCCGCCCGGCTCCCGGCCTCGCCACCCTCTCTCAGGCCACTGCCGCCGTACCGCTTGTGAAGAACCCGACCTCCTCCCCCGCTCCCTCCGTTGAGCTCCTGCGTGGCATTGTGCTGGACGCCGGGCGCGAGATTCCGCTGCACGCGCAGCTTCGCGCGGCGCTGGAAAGGCTTATCGCGGAGCACTTTGCGGATCAGTCGCGCTTCTTCTCGGAGTCGCAGCTCATCGATGGCCTGGGCATCAGCCAGGGCACCATCCGCCGCGCGCTGGCCGATCTCGCCGCCTCCGGCCTCCTGCAAAAGCTGCCGGCCAAGGGCACGGTGGTGTGCAAGGATTCCAAACCGGCCGGGCTGTTTAACGTGGCGGTGTTTCTGCCCGATTTTTCCTCGCGCACGGTCGCGCAGATTCTCAGCCTGCTTAGCGCGGAGTGTCTCAATCGCAACATCCATTTTCAGCCCATCTACACGCACCGCGGCGAGCGACTGCTTAAGGCGTACAGCAACCTCAAATTCTCCCCGCGCGAGGGCGGCGTTGTGCTGCTGCAAAACTCCCCGGCCGCCACGTTGGAGCTCACCTCCGTGCTGGAACAAAAAGGGTACGAGTGCGTCTGCATCGGCACCCTGATGCGCGATTTTGCCTACAAATTTGTGGGCGGTTGCAACCAGACGGTCATGGAGCAGGGGCTGGAGCACCTCATAGGCCTGGGCCACCGCAACATTACGCTGCTGGTCAACGAGCCCGAGGAGATCGAGAATGTGCAGGAGCGCATTGCCGCCTTTGAGTTTATCGCCGCGCGCTCGGAACTTGGGCTGACAACACGCGTTATCCATTGCGGCACAAAGCTTTGGGACGACGCCGCGAATGTCGTGGAATCCGGCATGGAAGAGATTTTCGGCCCCGCCCCCACTCGCGACGACCTGGACGGCAGGCCCACCGCCCTGTTTGTTGTCTCGGACAGCGGCGCAATCGCGGCCATCAAGTGGCTGCAGCAGAAAGGTTTGCGCGTTCCCGAGGATGTGTCGGTAATGGGCACCGACGGCATCGACCTCGGCGCGATGATCCACCCCTCGCTCACCAGCATCGAGCATCCGTTCGACGAAATGGTGCGCACCGTTTTTAAGTTGTTGGAGAACCATGACGCCAAGCTCCGCAAGGCGTTCCTCAAGACGACGCTGATTGTCCGCGAAAGCACCGCCGCCCCCCGGGACGGCGTCCCGGCGACGGAAGTTGCCGGGGCAGAAGCGGATATGTCGGATCTTCGTGACATCCCCGACTCGGATTCCACTACCCTGGCCCACGCCCGACAGGGCTAACCGCCATCCCCCCCGGCCACGAAGCGGCCCCACTCCCATGCTCGCTCACCTCTCCCGAATCCTGGCAGGAGCACCTTCCTTCGCAACCCCGCGCCGCGCTCACGCTCAGCGCCGGCGCTCCGCCCGCGCCGGCTTTACGCTGACGGAACTTGTTGTGGTTATTGGGGTTATCCTTACCATTGGCGCCATCTCCGGCCCTGCGCTGCGCACCCTTAACGGTGCCGGCAGTGTCTCCAGGGCGTCCGAGGATCTGGCCCGCACCATGGAGCTGGCCCGCACGTTTGCGATGGCCAACCAAACCTACGTGCGCGTCGCCATCTCGGACGAGGTGGCCGGCACAATGGTGGTGCTGCCCATCTACTCCGCGGACGGCACGCTGGATGCCGATGGCGCGGCCGATATGGCCAGCGCCCAGAAGTGGCCCGTCGTGGCTATGCCGCTGATGCTAAGCAACTTCCGCATGGACGACACGCTCAATGCGTCGACGCCGGCCACCTCGGGGGATCAGGTGCCTTCTTCCACCAACATCTCCGGCATGCGCCGCGCCGTGCAGGGTTTAGGCAGCAATCCCTCGGGCGTGATGTTCAGCAAGTTCATCCAGTTTAACCCCAACGGCGAGGCCCGGGTAGTGAAGGGCGCCACGGCCCGCTACATCAAGCTGGGCCTGCACAAGAGCGAAGGCAACGGCGGCGGCCGCTCGGCCAACCCGTTTGTGGTGCGTGTCTCCGGTGTCAACGGCACGGTAAGCGTGCTGCGCAAGGAGCAGGGCGTGGGGAACTGAGCGGGGCCCGAGCACGCCAGACAGGCCCGGCCGGCCGGGCTGGTCGCAGGGGTGGTCCTTAGGTCTAGCGTTGTAATCTTTTCATTTCTTTACTCCGACTCACTCTTTGTCCAGCGCTATTGCGGGAATTGCAGCACATGAAAGCACCTCTTTCCCCCACCTTCCGGCATCGCCGCCGCGCCTTCAGCCTGGTGGAGGTGGCACTGGCGCTTGGGGTTGTTTCCTTTGCGCTGCTCAGCGTACTGGCCCTGCTCCTGGTCGGCGTGCGCAGCAACCAGATCTCCACCGAGGAGACGCGCGCCACTTATCTGCTTAGCCTGGTGGAGGCCGACCTGCGCAACACCCACCCGTTGCTGGGCGCCGGTGCGGATGCGGGTAAGTCCTTGCAATTCAAGCTTCAACTGCCCTACCGGGTGGAGCCGACGACCGAGAAGTACCAGGTCAACACCGACATCCAGGCGCAGCCCACCTCGCTGGTACCCGGCACCACATCCATCGGCGTTACCGATGCCGACCGCCCCACTTCCCTTACCGGCGCGTCGCGGCCCGCTTATCAGGTGTCGGTCGTTTACCTGTATGTGCCGGCGGCGGGCGTGCCGGACACCGTGCAGGCCCGCGTCGTTGTCAACTGGCCGGCCGTTGTGGATAACGACGTGGCCTCCATTACGGACCCGACGAAGGTGAAGGGCTTTGTGGAAACGACCGTCAGCTTCCCGTCGCCGTAGCTCGTCGCTTTGCTGCCCGCAACGGCTTGCTATGCAAAGCGTTGCAATATTCCCGCCCTCCTTTCCCGCATCCATCGCCCGCCCGAATTCACCGCCATGCACCTCATCCTCCGCCCCATTGCGCGTAGTGCCATGCGCGCCGCCCTGCTGCTGACGAGGCGCCGCTGCAGCACGCGATGCGGCGTGGCGCGTGTCATTCGCCAGTCCGTCCGCCCCCGGGGGCGCCGCGCTTTTACGCTGATGGAAGTGCTTGTGGCCGTGACGGTTCTGGCCGTGCTGACGCTGCTGATTGCCCAGATTACCGGCTCCGTCTTCGACGCCATCCGCATCAGCAATCGCGCCGTGGATGCAGCTGCGCAATCCCGCCTGGCGTTCGATCGCATTGGCCTGGATCTCAACGCGATGATTCGCCGCGGGGATACCGATTTTGCCGGGAAGGCCACCACGGCGCCGTCGAACGATTTTCTTCTGCAGATGATCGCGAGCTCCCCCTCTTCGGATCCCTCGCCGGGGTTCCAGAATCGCGGCCTCTCCCTGGTGGGCTACCGCCTGGCGCCGCACAGCGGCAACGAGGGGCGCCCCTGCCTGGTGCGCGGCGCCCGGGCCATCAGCTGGGATACCGTGGGCTTTATGGGGCTGGACGGCACAGGCTACCCGGTCAAATTCACGGAGGGCAGCTACCCCGTCAAGCTGGCGGATGCCGACTTCGATATTCTGGCGCCCGGCGTTTTTCGCATGGTGGTGGGCTACCAGCTGTATCCGGATAACGAGGAGGTGTACCTGGCCGACGGCACAAAAATCGACAACGCCCGCGGCCAGATCGTCTACAGCCCGCCGGTGTATGGCGATACCGCGCCGGACAACCTGCACCCGGATCTCACACGCGTCAGCTGCATTATCGTGGGTATTGCGGTGCTCGATCTCAACTCGCTCAAGCTCCTTAACGCCGCCGGCGTCGAAGCTCTCGCGGCGTCCTTCTCCGGCGTGCCGGCGACGAACATGATGCCTGTGCAAAAGTGGATGGCCGATACGGCCAATCTCACCAATCTCCCTGCCGCCCTGCCGCAGCCCGTGCGCAGCTCCGTGCGGCTGTACCAGCGCGTCTATCCGGTTACGCCTTACGGCTCCCGCGAGTAGCGCGCCGGGCGTCGCAAGTCGTGCGGCGTCACGGCTCTGTCTTCGGCTTTTTCCCCTACCACCAACTTCATGATGCCTATTCACGACCTGCTCGGGTTCCGCACGGTTCGCGGCGCCCTGTCCACGGCCGCATTTGTTTTTGCGCTCGTATCGCTTCAGTTCTCCCAGGCGCACCGTGCCGCCGGGCAGACAATCACCGCCATCGCCGTCAATAAGGAGGGCGATAAGACGCTGGGCTGGAGCTTTAGCAACGGCCAGGAGTTTAACGGCGGTGCCAAAGGCGGGCTTGAAGTCGACGAGTCGGTAACGCGCGGGGGGAAGCCCAGCATCAAACTCACGGGCGATTTTACCGAGAGCGGCCTGTACGTCGCCGCCACGGCCAGGACGCCCGCCGTCGATATCCGCGAGATTTCCCTCTGGATTAAAGGCTGTGACAACGAACGACTTACACTGCGCTTATGCGACTCCGTAAAGCGCTGGCACCAGTTTCACCTGCGCACCCGCAACGCGCCGGGCGAGTGGCAGCAGGTCGTGCTTCCGCTGGAGCAATATTTTGCCAACCAGGGCAAAAGCGGGGCGGTGGATAGTGTGCTGAAGTACGAAGCGTTTGGCGGCGGCGCCCAGGCCTTCAGGAATGACGGCAAGTGGACCGGCCCCGTCACGGCAGTGTCCATCAGCCTTAACTCCGGCAAACAGAAGGTGATACGCACGCTGTGGATTAACGATGTCGCCATCATCCCCACAGCCCCCGGCAAAGCGGAGACAACCTCCGCTTCCGCGGGTGGCGCCGGCGAGAAGGCCGCGCCCTCCGTGCAGGCCTTTGCGGAAGGCTTTGAGAAAGCGCCCGCCACTGCAAAGCTGCCCGAGGGCTGGTCGGCCGAAGGCGCGGTATCCGTGGAGAGTGGCGAAAAGTTCCGCGGCGCCAGGTCGCTGGTGCTGAGCAAGTTCGAGGGGACGCTGCGCGATAAAGCCATCGCCACCAGCCCGTCCTTCCCCGTGCAGAGCGGCCGGCTGGAGCTGCGCTACGCCACGCGCAGCAACCTCACCAGCATGGATAACTCCTACAACGGCAAAATCGAGCTGGAATACCTGACCGCCGAAGGCAAGCCGCTGCGCCGCCAGGAGTTGATTGTGCGCTACAAGGAAGGTCCGTGGAAGGCCGGAACCGCCCAGCTGGAGGTGCCCGACAACGCCGCCGCCGCGCGCTTCCTCGTCTCCATTAACAAGGAGACGCCCGGCACCTTCTGGGTCGACGAACTGAGCGCCCGCATGGTGGCCGATACCCGCCAGGACGATGGCCTGCGCCGCATGATCTTTACCACAGTGCAAGTGGGCAACCTGCTGCTGCCGGAGGATTCGCGCGAGGTGGATGTGGAAATCTGGACCACCAAACCGTTGCAGGACAAGCAGTTGCAGGTAGCGTTTACCGTGCGCGATTACTGGGGCGCCGAGCAGGCCGCAGCCATCCCCGCCACGTTAAAGGAGGCAGGCAAAGCCAAAAGCGCCAAAGAGGGCGAGTTTTTGAAATACGAGACAAAGATAAGTCTGGCCGGAGTGCCGCTGGAAGTGGGCCGCTACTACGAGCTGCAGGGGGAGATCCCCCGCGAGGGCGAGGAACCTTTCGCTAACTACACCGCATTCGCCATCCTGCCCGAGGCGCCCGCCAACAAATTCCCCGCGGACCAGATCCCCTTCACCGCCCGCACCTGGGATCCTACGTTTAAGGAGATGCCGCCCCTTACGCACCGCCTGGGCATCCGCATTTGCGGCGTGCGCGGGGGCATGAACGCCGATCCCGAGAAAACCGTCGCCCCGCAGATCGACCTGGTGAAGGAGCTGAATATGGGCTTCCTCACCAACTCCCCCGCCCAGGGCATCGAGGCCCGCCGCCCCGGCTGGCAGGAGCTGACCGAGGAAAAGCTGCGCACCGCCGTGCAGAACTTTGTGAAAAAGTTCGGCCACGTTAAACCAATGATCGTCAACCTGGGCAACGAGCCGCACACCAAAGGCGAAGAAGTCAAAATCGACGTCAACGCCTACCGCATCATTTACACGGAGCTCAAGAAGCTGGACCCGAGCATTTTTGTTGTAGGAACAAGCAGCGGCCTGCAGGAGGAGTACTTCAAATACGGCTTTGGCGAGTGGCTCGACGCCTACGATTTTCATAGCTACGAGGACCCCGAGGGTGTCCGCACCACCGTAAGCCAGAAATACCCCGCCATGTTTGCTAAGTACGGTCACGCTAAACCCGTGTGGTCCACAGAGTTAGGCATGAACAGCCAGGGCATGACGCGCCAGGCGGTGGCGGCGCTTGTGTACAAAAAGTTCGCCAACTTCTTTGCCGGCGGCGGCGCCAACTGCTCGTGGTTTGGCCTTTTCTATCCCGATCCGGATGCGCGCATTCACGATTCCTTTGCCTCCGCCCACAACGTATTTGATTGTCGCTACAACAAATACGCGCCCAAACTGGATGCGATTGCGTACTACAATATCGTCAACGGCATCGCGATCAAAAAGTTTGTAACAGATAAGGTTTACGATAACGACACGAACGTCTTCCTCTTCCGCGACAAAGACAATCGCGCCCTGCTCATCGCCTACAAGCAAAAGGGCCGCCGCGATGTCTTTCTGCCCTTACCCGGCGTCCGCAACGTGGAGGCCATTCGCATCGACGGCACGCGCAACACGCTTAGCGCCAACGACAAAGGCATCTCCCTTACCATAAGCGAGGACCCCGTGCTCCTGCTTTATGAAGGCGGCGTCGCAACGCTGCCCGACAAGCTGGAGCCCGCCCATGTGCGGGTGACCGCCGTGCCCGAGACGATAGTGCGCGGCGCCGGCACCACCATCACTGCCAAACTCAATGGCGTGCCCGCCGACCGCCTGGAGCTGAAAGTGCCGCCATTCTGGAAGGTGACAAGCACAACCGCCAAAGCCGCCGATGGCTCCGAAGAAGTGCGCTTTGCACTGGATGTACCCATGGAAAGCGCTGTGCGCGAGGCAGATATGGCGCTGCTCGTCAAAGACCACGCCGGCGCTGTCAACGGCCTCTTCAGCATCCGCCCCAACGTTACCGGCATGATCTCCATGGACGTGCTGCCCATCCCCTTTGGCCAGCCGGAGGGCCCCGGCGTGCGCGTCACCATTACCAACAACAGTGCCACGGCACAAACTCTCACGTGGAACGCCGTCGTCACCGGAGAGCAAACGCTGAAGTCCGGCAAGTTTACGGACGTGGGCTCGACCGACGTGGCGTTCAGCAAGGCGTCCTCGGAAGGCATTGAGGCCGCGCCCAAGTCATCCACGGAAGTGCTTCTGCCGCTGGCGGATGTGAATCCGCTCGCGGTCTACCAGGTCAAAGTTACCGCCCGCGATTCCGCCGGTCGCCTCCTCGTCGTCGAGCGCCCCGTGGCCGGCTTCGTCGGCGTGCCGAAAGCGTCCGGCCCCATTGCGCTTGACGCAAAGCTGAGCGAAGACGCGTGGCAAAAGGCTCCCGTGCAAACACTTACAACAGCGGATGAGTTCTTCGCCATTCGCGTTAAACCCGGCGAATCCCCCCGCTGGACCGGCCCGGACGATCTCTCCGCAAAAATCCGCTACATCTGGGACGAACAGTACCTTTACGTGGGCGTGGAACTGAAGGACGACATCTTTGGCAAGTTGCTGACAGGCAGTAAGATGTGGATGCAGGACGGCCTGCAGTTCCTCGTCGACCCCGCCCGCACCAGCAAGCACAAGCCCGGCAAATACGACTACTGCCTCGGCCTCGGCATCAACGGCCCGGAAACCTTCTGCAGCCTCAGCGCCGACGCCGGCGCGCCCGCCGGAGACAGCCCGGACATTCGCGTTACTGTCAAGCTGAGCGACAAGCCGGACCAGGCGCCCGTCCCAGGTGCTTCTGGCAACGTGACTTACGAAGTGGCGATCCCCTGGAGCCGTCTCGCGCCCTTCCGCCCCGCACCCGGCCGCAACCTCGGCTTTACGCTTATCGTCAACGAGGATGACGGTAATGGACGCGACTCCTTTATGACGTGGTTTGGCAACGCGCATAACAAGGACATTGACACAGTGGGCGATCTCATCCTGCTGAAATAGTCGGCCGAAATATACGCCAGCGCGGCGACGTCGCTAACAGGCCACTAAAAGTCAAAAAAAGAGAATCCGAAATGCAAGCGCCGGAGGCGGCGCCCAGGCATAATATCAGGTGCGGCAACCTGTCGCCCGCACACCGCCCGCGACCCCGGCGCCTTGCGTGCCGGCGCTTTTCCCCTTCCATCCAACTCCTTCCCCATGAGTGACTTGCTTCATACCCACAACGCAGATCTTATCATCGTAGGCGGCACGCCGGGCGGTATCACCGCAGCCATTGCCGCCGCCCGCCTGGGGCGCTCCGTCATCCTGCTGGACCGCACCGCCCACATCGGCGGCCTGTGCGCCAACGGCCTGGGCGCTACGGATATCGCCACGCGCGGCGCCACCGGGGGGCTGTTCACGGAGTTCACCAGCCGCATACGTGCTTACTACGCAAAGACTTACGGCGAGGACTCGCAGCAGGTCAAGGATTCCAGCGACGGTTATCACTTCGAGCCGTCGATTGCCGAGAAAATCCTCGTAGGGATGCTGGCCGAGCATCCCAGGATCATCGTGTTCAAGGAGATGCAGTTCGATTCGTACCCCGAGAACGTGACGCTGGACGGAACGCGCATCACCGCCATCCGCATGCTCAATCGCGCCACCGGCAAGGTGGAAATCTTTGAGGGCAAAGCGTTTATTGATGCCACCTACGAAGGCGACCTGGCCGCTGCCGCCGGTGCGCCGTACCGCCTGGGCCGCGAGGATGCCCGCGAGTTTAACGAGCCCATGGCCGGCCAGATCTACAAGACCTGGCATGGCGAAATCGGCGCCGGCTCCACGGGCCGCGGCGATAACGCGATTCAAAGCTACAACTACCGCCTCCCGCTCACGCGTAACCCGGAGCTTCGCGTGCCGATTGAGAAGCCCGCCCAGTACAACCGCGACGAGTACGTCTCGCTCATCGACGACGTGAAGCTGGACCGTCATGCCGGTCGCTACGATTTGCCGCACCACGAGTGGCACTGGGACGGCATTGGCAAGATTGTGAATATTGTCTACGTGCCGAATGGCAAAACAGACAGCAACAATCAGCACAAGTCCTTTATCTCCACGGACTTGCCGGAAGAGAACTGGCCGTGGCCCACGGCCTCGTGGGAGTGGCGCGACGCGTATGCGCTGCGCCTGCGCCGCTACATTACCGGCCTGCTTTGGTTCGCGCAGAACGACGAGGAGTTGCCGGCGGAGTTCCGCGCCAGGTGCGCCGAGTGGGGGTTCTCCCGCGACGAGTACCTGGACAACGGCCATTTCCCGCGTCAGGTGTACGTCCGCGAGGCGCGCCGCATTATGGGCGAGCATCTTTTTACCGCGCACGATGCGTTGCCCACGGCCCCCGGTGCGCGCCCGCCCATCTACCGCGATGCTATAACCACAAGCCATTACGCACTGGACAGTCACCCCGTCCGCAAGCGGGAAACCGGTCGCGTGCACCTGGAAGGCATGCTGAGCAAAAGCGCCGCTCCCTACACGGTGCCGTATAACGTGATGGTGCCCAAAAATGTCGACGCCCTGCTCGTCCCCGTCGCCGCAAGTTGCACGCACATAGGCTTTTCCACACTGCGTATGGAGCCGTGCTGGATGGCGCTGGGCGAAGCCGCCGGAGCCGCCGCCGCCCTGGCCATAGCCGACGAAGTGGACGTGCGCGATGTGGAAGTGACTGTGCTGCAGCGAGAACTGATTCGCCACGGTGCTGTGCTCTACTACTTTCGCGACACCCGCGGCGACGAAGCCGTGCAAATGCTGGCCCTGCGCGGCCTTCTGCCCGAATGGCACGCCAGGCTGGATGAAGTCATAAGTGACACAGACGCAAAGCGTTGGGCGGAGAAGGTTGGCATTGAGTATACCGATTGCCTGCGCAAAGCAGCCACAACGCGCGGTGCTTATCTGCACGCGCTTTACGAAAAGCTTGAGGCTGCGGAACATGCCGCCGCCAACGGCGCCCGTCGGTCGGCCCAGGCCGGGCAGGAGCACCTGGAAGTGGCTCTGAAGTAACGGCTTGCATCGGCAGAAGCGGCTCGCGCATCAGGGGCTTGCGAGGCACGGCTCGGGACAGATCCCGAGCCGTGTCTGTTGCCGCGTGACGGTAATTCTTGTAAATACTGCGAGACTCGGCATTACTGTATTAAAGAAGTAAAGCAGTTGACGCGGGGTTGACGCGACGCTTTCCAGGTTCCCTCCAAAGCGGATTTCCCTCGGGGCGACCATTCAATACTATCGCTATACATCTCACGATAGATTCTTGCACTTAGAAGGGCTTCCGATTAAAACAGCTTAAGCGTAAGGGCGTCGTTTTAGCGGATTTTTCGTAACCACATATGGATCAACAAGAACTCGAGCAGCTGCAGGAGCGCGTGACACAGGCCTCCGCCTGGATTCCCCGGATTACCGAGGAAATGTCCAAAGTCGTTATCGGCCAACAATACCTCGTCAAGCGCCTCCTCATAGGTCTGCTCTCCGACGGCCACGTGTTGCTGGAGGGCGTGCCCGGCCTGGCCAAAACCACCACCATCAAGGCGCTGGCCAATACCATCCACGGCAACTTTCGCCGCATCCAGTTTACGCCCGATCTGCTCCCGTCGGACATCGTCGGCACGCTGATTTACAACTCCGAAACGCGCGAGTACGTGGCTAAAAAAGGCCCGATCTTCGCCAACGTCATCCTGGCGGACGAAATCAACCGCGCGCCCGCCAAGGTGCAGTCGGCGCTTCTCGAGGCGATGCAGGAGCACCAGGTAACGCTGGGCGATACGACCTACCCGCTGCCTGAGCCCTTCCTTGTGCTCGCCACGCAAAACCCGGTGGAGCAGGAGGGCACGTACCCGCTGCCCGAGGCGCAGGTGGACCGCTTTATGCTTAAAGTAGTCGTGGATTACGGCACTTTGGACGAAGAAATCCGCATTATGGAGATTATGGGCACCAGCGGCGCCAAGCCGAAGGCCGAGCCTGTCGTCGATCTCGACACCATTTTGGGCCTGCGCACGCTGTGCGACAGGATTTATGTGGACGCCGAGCTGAAAAATTACATCGCCCGCCTGGTGTTTGCCACGCGCAACCCGGAGACGGTGGACCCGAAGCTGAAAGGGCTCATTCGCTACGGTGCCTCCCCGCGCGCGACGATTAACCTCGTGCTGGCCTGCCGTACCCACGCTTTTCTTGAGGGCCGCGCCTATGCGACGCCGTTTGACGTGCGCAGCATAGCGCTGGATATCCTGCGCCACCGTTTGCTGCGCACCTACGAGGCGGAAGCCGAGGATGTGTCGAGCGAGCAGCTGGTGAACTGGATTCTGGACAAGGTGCCGGTGCCGTAAAGCGTTAGACAGCTCCTTCTTTATCGTTAAAGTTACCTGTGAAAGCGAAGTTTAGCTGCCATTTTCCGCGATGATCCCCCGCGAATACCTCAAAAAAATCCGCCAGATAGAAGTGCGGACCAACCGGCTGGCGCAGGAGCTGCTGGCCGGTGCGTACCATTCTGTTTTCAAAGGGCGAGGCATGGATTTTGAGGAGGTGCGCGAGTACCAGATCGGCGACGACGTGCGCACGATCGACTGGAACGTCTCGGCGCGCACGGGCATCACCCACATCAAAAAGTACCGCGAGGAGCGGGAGCTGACGATGGTGGTGATGGTCGACGTAAGCGCCTCGGGCATCATCGGCACGGGGCAGCAATCCAAGCGGGATCTTGCGGCGGAAATCGCTTCTGTTCTGGCATTTAGCGCAACGCGCAACAGCGATCGCGTGGGGCTTATCCTCTTCTCCGACGAGGTGGAGCTGTACGTGCCGGCGCGCAAGGGGCGGGCGCACGTGTTTCGGCTGATTCGCGAGATTCTGTTTTACGAGCCGCGCAACCGGGGGACGAACTGCCAAAAAGCGCTGCATTTTCTCAATGTGGTGTTTCCACGGCGTGCTATTGTGTTTTTGGTGTCGGACTTTATCGATAAAGGTTTCGAAAAAGCCCTTCGCGTTTCCAACCAAAAGCACGATGTTATTGCCGTGCATATTTCGGATCCCAGCGAAACGAAACTTCCTTCCGTTGGCTGGGTTACTATGGAGGATGCGGAGACGGGCGACCTCATCGAGGTGAATACAAGCAACCCGAAAGTGCGGGCCGAGTACGAGGAAGCCGCGCGCGCCCTCAACGACTCCCGCCGCCGCATGCTGCGACGCGCTGGGCTGGACCTTATTGAGGCTGAAACAGACAGACCGTACCAGACGGACCTGAAAAAATTCTTCGAGCGCCGCATTGCCAAGAGGGCCATGGGATGATGACCAACCACGCCAAACCCACACTCGCTGCGGAGGCGCACCTGCGCGACGCCGCGGATGCCCTGGCCTCCTCGGCTGCCGAGGCGGACGTGACATCGGAGCGGCGCGCGTATCGGCGGCGATTTGTATGGCTGGTCGGCTCCGTCCCTGCGATCTCCGTGCGCACGCTGTGCAACCTATTTCTCGGGACGGCCTGTGCCCTGGCGCAGTCGCCGGCCCCGGCCGCCGCGCCCGCCAAGCCCAAAGGCGAGGACATTATCGAGAATCTGCACATGGTGACGCCGGATGCGCCGTGGTGGTACTGGGCTTTGATTATTTCGTCGGTAGTGGTGCTACTGATTCCGCTGCTGTACGTGCTGCGCAACATGTACCGCAAAAAGATGCTGCCCTTTCAAACGCAACCTCCTTTGCCGGAAGAGGATGCGCTGGCAAAGCTGGCCGCTATCCGGCATCTTGTCGACGAGGGGGCGGTGCGTGATTTTGTTCGAGAGGCCTCGGACATCCTGCGCCATTACATTGAGGCCCGCTTTTCCCTGCGCGCGCCGCGTCTCTCCACGGAGGAATTCCTGTACGAGGCAGAGCAAAGTCCTCATCTGGACGAAGGCCACCGCGCTCGCCTTGCCGAGTTTCTCTTCCGCTGCGACCGCGTGAAGTTTGGCCTGGGCGACATGGATACGGAGCGCATGGAGACGCTATATATTGCGGCTGAACAGTTTATCCGCAGCACGGCCACGCCAAAGACCCCGCCCGTGGAAGGGCAGGGCCAGGGGCAGGGGGCGGGTACGGGTGCTTCCGCCCCATCCGCACCCGCCCAGCCCGCGGAGGCCGAGCCCGCGGCGAAGGCAGAAGTCTCTGAGAAAGAAGAGGTTGTGTCATGAGCTCGCTCCTGGAATTTAGCTTTGGCCAGCCGCTGTGGCTGCTGCTTATCCCTGTGTTTGTGTGGTGGTTCCGCCGCTTTGACGGCAGCGGCGCCTCCGGAGCGGTGCTGCATTCTTCCGTGGGCTTGCTGACGCGCCTGGGCAAACCGGCGATTGGCGGCCCCGGGCGCATCATCCACTGGCTGTTGTTTACCTCGATGGTGTTTTTCGCCATCGCCATGGCCCGCCCGCGCCTGCCGGCCGGCGAGCTCCCCGACCCCAGCAAGGGCATCGACATCATGCTCACTGTCGACTGCTCGGGCTCCATGGACAGCCCGGACATGCCGCAGGGCACGCGCAAAATTTCGCGCCGCGAGGCACTGCTCATCGCCATTTCCGAGTTCGTCGACGGCCGCAAAAATGACCGCATCGGCATGATGGGTTTTGCGCAGCACACCTATCTCCTCAGCCCGCTGACGACCGATCCCAACTGGATCAAGGAAGTATACAAGATGGTGTCGCTAAAGGGCGGCACGGCTATTGGCGATGGTATTATTGCTGGTGTTAACAAGCTGGAGGAGAACCCGGACCGCAGCAAGGTGATGATCGTCGTCACGGACGGCGCTAACAACGCGGGCGTAAACCCTTTAACGGCAGCAGATTACGCGAAGTCCAAGAATATCCGCATCTACGCCCTGCAAATCAAACCGCTCGCCCAAATCTCCACACGCGATTCCCTCGGCAACCCACTGGCCCAGGTGGCCAACAAGACGGGCGGGCAGTACTTCCAGGCCTCCGACACCAGCGCGCTCGTGCAGATTTACCGCCAGATTGACCAGATGGAAAAGACCGAAGTGCCCAACAAAAACTACATGCTCTATACGGAGCTTTATATGTGGTTTATGGTGCCCGGTTTGCTTGTGCTTTTCTTCACTTTTGTCTCCAGCCAGACGGTGTGGCTGCGGCTGCCATGAGATTCGCTTATCCTTACTTCCTGACGCTGGTTCCGATCTTCCTGATCGGCGGCTACGTGCTGTGGCTTTACTCCAAAAGCCTGGCGCGGCGCAAGCTGGCGGCATTTGGCCCGGCGGACCGCGCGTCGCGCATTCTCGGCACCGTGGATTACCGCGCCAAGTCGATGAAGTTCTGGATCATCGTCATCGCCCTGTGCCAGCTGGCCATCGCCGCCGCCCGCCCCGTCGCCGGCCCGCGCAATACCAATGCGGACCGCACCGGCGCGGAGTTTTACTTCGTGCTCGACGTCTCCAAAAGCATGCTGGTGCGCGACGTGAAGCCCAACCGCCTCGATGCCGTCAAACAGTCCCTGGACAAATGGATGAAAACGCGCCATGGCGACCGTGTGGGCCTGGTGCTGATGACTGCGGATGCCTTTATCGCCGCGCCACTTACCAACGATTACACCGTATACCGCGAGGTGCTGGAGCAGTCCGGCCCGCACTCCATGTCGCGCGGCGGCTCCGGCATTGCGGGCGCCATTGAGATAGCGGCGCGCGCCCTGGCCACACGGCACGGCAAGGATATCGCCAGCCTTAAGCGCGGCGCCATTGTCATCATCAGCGACGGTGAGAACCTGGAGGGCGACCCATTGCTGGCCGCCCGCACCGCCTTTACTAACGACAAGGTAAATATTTACACCATTGGCGTCGGTACCTCCGAGGGCGGCCCGGTTCCCCAGCCGCAGCCGCCGCGGCGCCCCGGTCATGGCCAGGGCGAAGGCGGTGGTCGCCAGCGGGATATGGGCTTTGTGCAGGACGAATACGGCGTGCGGGCGATGAGCCGGCTGGACGAGCGCATGCTGCGCAATATCGCCACGGCCGGCGGCGGTCGCTACTTCAAGTTTAACGGCGAGGACGACAAGTTCTGGGATTCGTTTTACAGCCAGGCGCTGGAGCCGCTTTCCCGCAACATGGACCAGCTGGACCTGCGCGATTACGACGAGCTGTTTCAGATTCCCCTGGCCGCCGCCATTATTCTGCTGCTTGCCGGTATGCGGATGTCGACCCGCCTGCGCAATCCGCCACGCCCTCTCTCCGCCACAATCCTCCCCAACCCCGAACCCGCCCCTTCGGCTACCAAAATGCAAAACGCTCCACGCCCTACGTCCCCCGCCGGCGCCAAAGCACCCAGCGTATCTGTGCCTGCCGCGCCGCCTTTAACGATAAAGGGATTCAAATCTGGCCAGGCAGACGCCAAAACCGAGGCGAAATCGCCTGCGCTGGTGCCGTTGATTGCCTTTGGCCTGATCGCCACCCTGGGCGCTTTGCCGGCCCGGGCGGCAGACGAGCCTAAGACGGACCTGGTCACCATCGAGCAGGCGCAACAGCTGGTAAAGGAGGGCAAGCCCAAGGAAGCCGCCAAAAAACTGTGGGACGCCGCGCAGGTGCGGCCGGACGATCCGTACATCATGTTCAACTACGGTATCGCCTCCTACTCCGCGGGGGATTTTAACGGGGCGATCCACGCGTTTTCGGAAGTTCTGACCAATTGCAACGACGAAAAGCTTAAGGCCCAGGCACTTACGCACCTCGGTAACGCGCAGTACCGGCTGGGCCAGGCACTGTACAAGGAGCGCAAGGGCGAGGGCGCGGCGCTGAGCTGGGAGCGGGCGATCGAGTATTACGAGAGCGCCGTGCGGGAGCGGGGGGACAGCACGTCGAAGCATAATCTCACCATCGCCAAAAAGGATTTCGAGCAGGTGCTGATTGCGCAGGCGGATTATCACCTCAACGCCGGTAAATCGGTGAAGGACGCCACCCAGCGCGTGAGCATTTACACCCGCGCGGTGGAGCCCTACGAGCGCGTCATGGAGCTCAACCCCGAGAACAAGCAGGTGGCGAAGAAGCTGGAGGAAGCCAAGAAACTGCTGGCGGAGAGCCTTCGCGACCAGGCGCGCGAACTGATTGCACGCGGCGATGCCACTAAAGTGGAGGGCGACAAGCAAAAGGAGCGCCAGCTTCAGCAAGCCAAGGAAAAAAGCTACCTGGCCGCGAATGAAAGCTACGACAAAGCCCGCGAACAGCAGCCCGCCGACGGTGACCTGGCCAAGGAGCACGAGGCCTTCAAAAAGAAGATGGCCGACGAGTACATGAAGACCGCCCAGGCCAAGCTGGACGAAGCTAAAGCTCCGGACGCCAAAGGCTTGCGCAAACAGGCCAAGGAGAAAAAGAACTCGCTGAAGGAGGCCGCGGAAAACGTCGATAAAGCGCTGGCATTCGACGAAACCAACAAGGCCGCCCAGGATATGAAGAACGCCGTGGCCAAGGAAACCGAGGACACCGCAGTTGAGCTGGGCGATACCTTCCAGGAGAACGGCGACAAAGCTGTGCAGCAGAACAAGAGCAATGCGCAGGCCGCCGCCAATAATTACCAAAGCGCCATGGAGAATTACCAGGAAGCGCTTCAAATTAACCCCAACAACGAGCGCGCCAGGGAGGGCTTCGAGAAGACCCAGAAAAAACTGGCGACCGAGCTGACCAAAGCCGGGCAGAAGGAGCTGGAAGCCGCGGGTGTATCGCCCGACGTCCCCGCGACGCCGCCCCCCGGCCAGGATGGCAATGAGACGCCCCCCGACGACGGCAAGCTGGCCAGCGCCAGGGACGCCAAGGCCAATCCCAACTCGCAGCCGCAATCCACGGCTGATTTGCAAAAGCAGATTGGCCATCTCGAAAAAGCCGCGGGCAGCTTTGCGCAGGCAGAGGCGCTGGATCCCGGCAAGAACAACGCCGCAAAGCTTCAAAACAAGGCCAATGACAAGCTGGCCGACCTTCGCAGCAAGCTGGAGAAGAAGCTGGCGGCAAACGCCGAAGGCAAAAAGCCCGAAGGCGAAGGCCAGGGCGACGCCGCCAAGGGCGAGCCGGGACAGGGCGAAAAGGGCGAATCCATGGCCGGCCAGCCTGGGCAACCGGGTCAGCCCGGCCAGCCTCAGCCGGGTGAGGCCACCGGCTCCCCCAACGGCCCTCAGCCGCTCGCCTTCAGCGAGATTCGCATGACGAGCAAAGAGAAGGGCGAGTACAAGGACAAGATCAACAAGGATAAGTTTCGCGACTGGTAAGTCTGTGCTCGAACCAGCCTCCGAGAGAGCGCGAAGGGTACAAGCCGCACCTTTCGCGCTTGTCTGTGCCGATTAACGTCAGGAGTTGGTTTAACCCGGCTATTTGATGAGGGAGAGCGCAAGCCGCGCCGGGCTCTCCCCTCGAAGCATCCGGGTCTGAAGCATTTTCCAGATATCTTGTCGCGAATTCGCCAAGCTCCGAGAACGGCGGGAGCTGGACGCTCTCGGACCAGCTTCACGCTGGACCCGTGCAGATGAAGGTGCCGGGGGCGCCTTCGCAGACGTCCGGCTCCGTTCTCAGGGCTTGGCAAATTGGCGACAAGCTATCTGGAAAATGCTCTGATTTGAGCGAATGGGTTAATAAAGGCGCTTTGCCGGCGTTGTCATCATGAAGGTTCAAGGATGGCGGATGTCATCCATGCGGACCTGTCAGAGAGGAGGTGAAGTGAAATGATGACGAAATACATATTTGGCAAGCTTAAGCGCCGCGAGCGGCAGAGCTCCCGCCGAGGTCAAACCCTCGTTGAATACGCCCTGATCCTCGCGTTTATCTCCGTGGTCGCCATCCTTGTGCTCCAACAGCTTGGAGGCGAGGTAACCAAGGTGTTCGAGACGATTCGAGGTAAGCTGCAGGAGGCCCGTACGGGCTCCACCACGTAGGCCTGATTTCCGGAGAGCCAGGTGGTCCAACCCCGCCTGGCCTTCCGGCGTTGCCTTTGCAGGGCGCTACGTCACCTGCGGCCCGCTCCCGGAAAGCCAGCGCTTGCGCAGCACCCACTCGGCGCCTAGCAGGCCCAGCAGGGCAGCCATGATCCACATGTTGACGCCCAACGGTTTGCGCACTATCTGACTGCGATCCGCCTCCTCGCGCCGCGTCAACAGCCGGCGCGCGAGCTCGGAAGCGCTGGGCGCCGACTCCTCCGTGTACGCCTCGCCCCGGGTGATGCCGGACCATTGTCGCAGGTTCTCCATATCGCGCGCCGTGCGCTGCAACTCGCGGTTGACCTCCCGCACCTCCAGCGTGCGCCGCGCCACCAATTGCCCCTGCGGGCTCAGGACACTGATGACATACGGCCCCGCCTCCGCCACTTGAAACCGGAACGGCACGGAGCGCCCCGGGGCCAGCGGCGCCTGCTGCTCCAGCACCACGGTCTCCTTTCCGTCGCGCACGCCGGTCAGGCGCACCACGTACGAGACTTCTCCGTCGCCGCTTCCTGCCGCAGCTGTACCGGCCGCGTGGGCCGGCCCCGATTGCGGACTCTTGTTCTTCATGTTTGGTTGTTCCGATGCGCCGGCCGCAGGTGCGTCCGGCCTTTCGCCGCTCTCCGGGGCTTTTTCCTTATGCTGCTCGGGCCGCTCCGCCTGGTCGATGATAAACTGCAGGGGCACGCGAGGGCGCAGGTCGGTGTTGCTCGACTGAATGGAAATCTCCTCCCGCGCCGATTGGCCGAGGTAGCGGAAGAACTGCTGCCAAAAGCGATCAAACTGCCGCACATCGGCGTCCTTCAGCATGCGCCAGCGCCAAAAATTCTGCACCGTCAGCACGGCGGAGATGCCCGCGCCATAGTACTGCGATGCCAGGAGGATGCGCTTGCCGTCCGGCCCGGAATCGAAGCTGTGCGTGGCCCATACCTGCGCCCCCGCTTTGGCGCGGGCAACGACGCCGTACTCCGTAAAGGTGGGCAGCCGCGCCCATGCCGCCGCGCTTTCCGCAGGCGTTGCGGCAATCTGAAACACCGGGCTGAGCACGGCCTCCGGCGCAAGTTCCACGCGGAAAGGGGGATGCACGGATTCGCCACCCGCCGCCGGGTCGATCGTGACGGGCAGCAGTTGCTCCAGCCGCGAGCCAGCCCATGTGGCGTCGAAGGTCGATCCGCCGCCCAGCATCAGGAGGCCGCCGCCCATCTCCGAGACAAAGCGTGCCAGCAGGTTCTGTTGCGCCTCCGTGAGGTCGCCCGGGCGCAGGTTGCTGAGCACCACTACGCGAAACGGCGCAAGTTGCTCGATGCGAGTGGGGAATCCGTCGAGCAGTTCGGTGCCCGTCTCCACATTTTGCCGAAAGATCGAGGTGCGCGCCGTGCGGCTTAGCCCCGTTACGCGCAGCGATGGGTCGCCCTTGAGCGCGCGGCCGATAAATTTGTAGTCCCACGTCAGCGCCCCCTGCACAAACAGGATGCGCACGGCGTCCTCCTGGTTGACGCGCACCTGATGCGAGGTGCGCAGCACGGGCGTGGTGATGGCGCTTTTTTCCCGTGCCGTGCCGCTGGCGCTGTTGCCGGCCTCCGGAGTGGCGGCGGGAGGGGCAAGCTGGATGGTGTAGTTGCGCAGGCCCGGCTCCGTTTCCGTTACGCTGAAGCTTTCCGTCCAGTAGCGACCGCCGGAGAAGGCGGGCACCCGCCGCACCTCGTGCATGTTGCCATCGCGCAGCAGCAGCAGGTCAAAGGCGGGCACCTCGGAGTCGCCAACCGCCTCCAGGTCTGCGGAGATGCGGAAGGCCTGCTGGGGCACGGCGGTGCGGGGGCCGTGGGCCTCGTGCAGGGTTAGGGACGGGCGATTCTTGTCGCTGCCAAGGCCGACGGCGAAGAAGGGCGAGCCGGCATCGATTAACCCATTGAGAGCGTGCCGGTTACGCGTTGTCTCGTTAGCGGCGCCGTCCGTCAGCGCTATAACGGCCAGGGGGGCGACCGGCGCGCTGCTGAGCGCAAAGAGGATAGCGGTGGCCAGATCCGTGGCCGGGCCGTTTGGCGATGCCTCCGCAAGTTGTTGCCCTGAAGCAAGTTGTGGCTCGCGGGAGAAGAGGATGGGCCGCAGCGTCCAGCCGTTGTCGCGCGCCATGGGCTGCAGCGTATTGCGCATCATCTCCAGCGAGCGACGGTAGCGCGTGCCCGCCGCCTCGCCGGGCGGTGCGGCCGACGCCGACGTTTCGGTGTCGGAGATCGACATGCTTTCGCTGCAATCGACCAGCACGGCCAGCTCGTCGCTACGCGGTTTGGTGCGATTCTGGACGATCATCGGCCGTGCCAGAAGCAGCGCCAGCGCCAGCAGCGCCGCAAGCCTCAGCCCGACAAGCACGGCCAGTCGGTCGCGGCTAAGCCCTTGCCGCTGAAGCACCAACCACGAAAGTGCCGCAACCGCAAGCGCCGCCGGCAGGGCCGCCCAAAGCGCGGCGGGGAGATCGAATGCCAGGGAATCAGGCATGGCCACCTGTGCGGCGATCGCGGCTGATGGTGCCGCCGGGCTCGGAGGCGGGGCGGCGGCTTCGTCTTCGTGCGCCGGACGGCCGGCAAAAGGCGTTGCCATTACAAGCTCTTGCGTCAGGCAATGGCGGTTGACAGGGCATGGTGTTGGGCAAACGGATGTCGTGAACGCGAAGAGGAGCCTCGGCGCGGGCTACCGTTCGGAGAGCATTTCGAAGTATTTGTGGATGCGGTCGCGGTACGAGGGCGGGACGGCGTTCGGGTCGTACTGCACGCGGCCAATCTCCCGCCTTTCGGCATCGGAACGGCCGATTTCCGCCCGATACGCCTCAATCTGCTGCAGCAGCGCGCGCAGGGTCGCCGCGTCCATCTTCCGGTCGCCGCGCTCCAGTGTCTCCTGCGCGTGCTGGCGGATGACTGTGGCGGGGCCGCCGGAGGTGGACTGCGCGCCCTCGCGCGTTGCCTCGCGGATGTGCGCCATTACCTCGCGGCGCGCCTTGTCGAGATCCTCCGTGCTTGGGCGGTCCGACTCGGGCCGGCGCGCCTGCGCTTCCAGGGATTCCAGTTGGCGAACCGCCTCCGCCAGACGCGCCTCGCGCTGCTCGCCCGTCATTTGCCCGCCGGCGGGGCCGGACGGATTCTGCGTGCTTTGCGGCATGCTCTGGCCAGGGCCGGCGGGCGCGCCGGAATCGGGCATGCCCTGCCTTCCGTCAGGCAGCCCTGGCGTCATGCCATTGCCGCCGGGGGATTGCTGGGGCTGTTGCGGCTGGCCTGGTGTAAGTGGTTGTGTGCCAGAAGGTTGCTCGGGCTGGTTCGGCTTCTCTCCCATGCCTTGTCCCTGGCCTTGCCCTTTCTCTTTTCCTGGCTCCGCGCTTTTGCTTTGCGAGGAGGCCTCCTTGTCATCCTGACCGCTTTGCCCTTCTTTTTGCCCAGGCGTCTTACCATCGGCCGTCTGCGGTTGCGGAAGCTCCGCGCCTTTCTCGCTCACCTGGCCCTCGGGCGATGGCATGCTCTTGTCAAACGCTTCGGCCAAAGCGCGCAGGTTTTTGCACGCCTCGGTGGCGGCGGCTTTTTGTTGCTCCGGGGTGCGTGCGGCGGACACTTTTTCCAGCGCTTTCTCAAGCTGCTCCTGGCGTTCGGGCGTCAAATGCTCCTGCAGGCCGGGCTTCAGGTCCCCTTGCTTTGTCAACTCGGGCGTTACGCGCGCAAGCTCGGACGCTGTTTCTTTGGCCTTGCTGCAAAACTCGCGGGCCTCCTGCTGGCTGGTCGATTTCTGCTCCATTGCCTCCAGCCGCTGAATCTCGCGGCGCAGTTCTTCGCGAAGCTTGTACGCGTCGGTGAGCGTGCGGTTTTGCGAGCGCTCCGTCATGGATTGCGCGAGCTGCTCCAGCTTCTCCGCCGCCGTACGCATGTGCCTCAGCGCCACACTGTTCTGATCATTCAGCGCCTCCTGCGCCCGATCCATCGCAGTATCCGCCGCTTTGCGCGTATCCTCATGGCGCGCAAAGGCTTGCTTGTTTTGCTCCACAAGCCTGGCCAGTTCATCCTGCAGCTTCTTCTCGGGCTCCGCAAATTCGGGAAAATCGAGCGTTTTCAGGGGATCCGGCTTTGTTGCCAGCTCCCGCTGCTGCTTTGCCAGCGCCTCCAGCTTGTCAATCAGCTCTTGCTCGTTGCGTCGAAAGGACGTTACCGAGGTGCTGCGGCCATCATCCTCGTTATCCTGCTGCTCGCCAAATTCCTTCGGATTCTCCGCAATGGCGCGCACCAGATCCTTGCGCGACGCAATCAGCCGCGCGAGCGCATCCTGTTGCCGGGGAAGAGCTTGCGCGGGCTGATTCTTCTGCAGCTCATCGATTGCCTCGCCCATGCTGTCCTGCGCAGCCGCCAGATTGTCCAGCATGTTGGCGATGGACGTGTTCTCCTCGGCCGCCACCCTGGAGTAATAGTGGCGCGTGGCTGCCGCCAGATCCTGTTGCGACGCAGTGATTTTCGCGATTTCCTCCGCCTTCTTCTCCTCGTCCGAAGGCGTCCGTTGCACATGCCGATAATTCTCCTGCAGCAGGCGCTTTTGCTTTTGAATCAGCCGCGTCAGCTCATCGACAAACTCGGCCCCCTTGCCCGCCATCTGCTGCATCTTCACCAAATCCTCGCGAAAGGGCCGTACTTCCAGAAAGTAAAGGTCTGAGCTATAAGTACTTCCGTCATCCGTGGAGGCCGTGGCATGGTAGGAGATCAGGTCCCATTCCTTGAGCCCAAACTCGTCGGTATACAGCACAGGCTGAAAAACGGCATAATGCGCATCCTGCGGCTTTTCTAGAGGAAATTCCTGTTTGGCGCCGCCGTTAATCGCGGCAAACCAACGGGCCTCCGCAAGGCGCTGATTGGACGCCGCTTCTATTTGCAGCTGAACGACATCCACCTTTGTTATCGTCAAGTCCTTGCCTGGCTCCGTAATGCGCACCTCGCCCCATTTCGGCTTCACGGCCGGCTTCTCCGCGGGCAGGGTAGTATCCTCCTTTTTGGGCGGGGCGGGCGGCGGCACGGGCAGGTTGTGCAGTGAGGTGGTCAGCAGCTCCCAGGGGCGGTGCTCGAGCATGTACCAGATGTTGAGCACAACTAACGCAACAAGCACAACGGCAAGCACATACTGATGCTGGCGTGGCAGGGGAGGGTCGAGCGGCTCCACGGGTAAGAGCTGCCGGGCCTGCTTCTGAATCCGCTTGAAAAGCGAGCGCCTTGCATCCCGGCTTTTGTCGGACTCAAACGCGGCGCCCCGCCCGGCAAGTGCCTCGGAGGCAACGCTTTCCAGATGCACAAGCGTGTTCAGCCGGTCCTGCAGCGGCGCGTGCACATCCTCAACCACGCCGGCCATCCAGTCGCGGGGATGCGTACGCGCCACCGTAAATGTAAGGGCGAGAAACGCGGCAAGCACCCCGGCAACACCCAGGATAATCTCCAGCCCTGCCACAGCATAGACATCGCGTACCACGCCGGATGTAACCATCACGGCGATAGCAAGTTGTGCCGCGCACGCCGCAATGCCCACCCCAAATAGCCAGGCCAGTGCCGAGATGGAGTTGCGCTTGCGTGCCACAACATTCAACTGCCGCTCAAGTATGGGGTCCAGCGTGGACATGTGCGTTGTTGGTGGTTATGGAGCGCGCGGCACGCGCGCCCTGTCGCATGCGGGCAAACGTTACATTCATACTCTCAAAACGGCCCGGCTTCAAGGTGCAGTGTGGCATTCGCGCAAAAAGTCGGCGCCCTGGACCGGCGCCTTGCGGGGAGAACGCTCCACCGGTACACTGGGGGTGCCCACGCAAGCGCCTGCCCTAACGCCCCCCATGCATCCGCTTATCTACTTCAGCTACATCATCTTGGCCGCGATGCTGCTGATGCTTTTCCGCGTCCTGGTTCTGGCGGTGCGTCGCGATTTTCCGCTGGGCCGGGTGGAAGCTCTTCCCATTTCCCCTCTTGAGATGGCGATCGCCGTCCTGCTTCTTACCGCCACCCTCTACGCCTCCCCGGCCACCCTCTTAAGCGGCTTCAACTTTGTTGTGCTGGAGCTGGCCGTCGCCTTGTTTCTGCTGCGAAAGCATCCCGTTGCTATACAGAAGGTTACGGTGATTCCGGCGCGACCCTGGTTGCTTGCCGGCGTCGCCCTCTGGCTCGCGCTTGCCATGCACACGCCAATCTCCCTGCTAAGCACACTGAATGTGTGGCTTGTGCAGATCCTGAATCTGCCGGGCGAGGGCCAGTCCCTCGCAGATATATTGCTGAACAGCAATGACTTATGGCTAATCGGCAGAGTGCTTGTCTGGATCCTGCTGACGGCACCGGCCGCCGAAGAGCTTTACTTTCGTGGAGTTGTGCAACCAGCTCTGCGGCAATGGCTTAGCCCGTGGAGTTCGGTTATCGCAACGGGGATTCTCTTCGCGTTCATCCACTTCTCCCCATCCGACTTTCTGCCCCTCGCCTTCTTCGGCATCGCCATGGGTGTCCTGTACGAGCGCTATGGCTCCATTCCCCTTAACATGTTGACTCACAGCATGTTCAACGCGACGGTGGCGGCTTATGTTCTGCTGCAGCGCTTCTTCGGCCCGCTGCACCCCTCCCTCTCGGGCATGCATATCGGCAATCATGCGGGAAGTTTGTAAGTTATTGCGATAAAGCAGCTTTCGCCAACGCGTCGCTGCGAAAAGCCCGCGGGCTCTTGCCGGTTCTCCCGCGGAAGCAGCGCGCAAAGTAATTGCTGTCCTCAAAGCCGCACGCCAACGCCGCCTCGGCAATGCGGCTGTCCTCCAGCACCAGCTGCTCCTTCGCGTGGCGAATGCGTGCCTGCAGCAAATAGTCGAGCGGCGACATGCTGAGCGTCGCGCGAAACTTGCGGTAAAAGGTCCGCTCCGACATCCCCGCAATACGCGCCATATCGCTTACCATCAAGGGCTTGGCAAGATTTGCGTCGATCCATGCCAGGACACGGGCAAAGCGCCCTTCAGGCTGCCTTTGCGTGGCGGCGCGCCCGCGCTCAAAGCTGCGCACCAGCAGGCCCACCATCAGCGTCAGGTACGCCTCGCCAAGGAGGAAGCTGCTGTCGTGCCCGCGGCGTGTTTCCTCTTCAATTCGCGTTGCAAGATCTTCCATCTGTTCGAGTTCCGCCGTATTCAGGCGAAGCCGGTTTGGATAGGCGCGGGCCTTCTTCCCGCCCCGCGGTGGCAGATCCGGCTGCTCGGTGGCAAAGAGGAACTCAAACGCAGGTAAGTCCTTCATCTCCAGGCCAATACGTGCGAGAACATCGTTTCGGATGAGCACGTTGATGAGGCTGAGGCTGCGCGTGCGCGCGTAGCCGTGCGAGCGGCTGCAGTGAATCAGTAAAACATCGCCGACCTTGAGGCGATGCCGGAAGCCGTCCGTCAGATGGTCGCCGGTGCCCCCCGTGACGATCGCGATCTCAAAAAAATTGTGCCGATGTTGCATTATCGCCGGCTGCTGCCGCTCGCGATGGATAACCGCCCGCGCTTTGGGGTTGGCGAAGAAGCGACTGCCCAGAAGCATTGGCCTTTCCATAAGTATCAGCTAGCAAACAGGTTAGAGGCGGCGCGATTGGCGGGATAACAGGCGTAATGTTTCCTTTTGGCGGGATTATGCTGAATCTTGGCAGAATAATCAAGGTAATGCATCGGCAGCCCGGTATGCTTGTACGGAGATGAACTCATCCACCTCTTCTTCTGCTTCGTTTGGCGCCGCATCCTGGATCGCGGGCCATCCCGTTGGCGGTGCTAAAGTTTCTCCCCCCGCACCGTTTCTCCGAAAGGCGTTCCAACTGCCTGCAGGCAAACAGGTTGCATCGGCAACCCTGTACATTACAGCGCTTGGCCTGTACGAGGCCGAACTGAATGGCCAACGTGTTGGCGATCAAGTGTTTGCGCCAGGCTGGACCGAGTACACCAAGCGCGTGCAGTACCAGGAGTGGGACGTGACGTCGCAACTGACCTCCGGTACGGAAAATGTTCTGGGCGTGGTACTTGGCGATGGCTGGTACGTCGGCTACGTCGGTTGGAACGCGCGCAGCATTTACGGTGGCGAGAAGCCCCAACTCCTTGCCCGCCTGGTGGTTACGCTGGACGACAAGAGCACCGTGGAGGTGGTTACGGATAATACCTGGAAAACTTCCGTTGGCCCGATCCTTGAGAACGACCTCCTCGCGGGCGAAAGCCACGACGCCCGCCGCGAACTAACAGGTTGGTCCTCACCAGGTTACGATGAATCCGCGTGGCTCCCCGTTGCCCCTGCAAAGGATCCGGGCATCGCCCTGGTTATCTCCGCCGCCCCTCCCGTGCGCAACATGGGCGAGATTGCGCCGATTTCCGAGCGCAACCTGGGCAATCGCCGCATTTTCGACTTTGGCCAGAACTTTACAGGCCGTGTGCGTTTGAAGATAACCGGCGCAGCGGGCGCCACGGTGCGTTTGCGCTTTGCGGAGATCCTGGAGCCGAATGGTGATCTCTACACAACCAATTTACGAGGAGCCCGTTGCACCGATTATTACACGTGCAGCGGCCAGGGCGAAGAGGTGTGGGAGCCCCGCTTTACCTTCCATGGCTTCCGCTACGCGGAGGCGGAAGCGATAAAGGAGAAGGAAAGCGTTAAGGCTGTGGGACTTACGGGTGTAGTGCTTCACTCCGATACTCCGCCAACCGGCCGCTTTGCGTGCTCCAACCCCCTGCTTAACCAGTTGCAGCACAACATTGTGTGGGGCCAGAAGAGCAATTTTCTGGAGGTCCCAACCGACTGCCCGCAGCGTGACGAGCGCCTGGGCTGGACGGGCGACGCGCAGGTCTTTATCCGCACCGCTGCTTTTAATATGGATGTGCGTGGTTTCTTTCATAAATGGCTGCTGGATGCCCGCGATGCACAGCTTGAGAACGGCGGCATTCCGCCCGTGATTCCGAGGACAGACATGAAAAACGACGCCGGCCCCGCCTGGGCGGATGCCACGATTATCTGCGCCTGGACCACGTATTTGTGTTATAACGACAAGCAGATACTGATCGACCATCTGGAGAGCATGGAGCGGTTCTTCGAATTTATGGGCCGCGACTGCAGCCTGGGCAATATTCGCAGCCATCCCGATAAGCTGAACTGGGGCGGCTTTGGCGACTGGCTGGCGCTGGATGGCGGCGGAAAGACGGAAGGCATTACGCCCAAGGATCTCATAGGAACAGCCTTCTATGCCTATGATGCTGAACTACTTGGAAAGATTCACGCCGTGCTGGGCAATGCGGAGGCCGCCGCCCGGTATCGCACAAAGCGCGACGAGATCGCCCGCGACTTCCGCCGCCGCTTTGTAACGGAAGAGGGCCTGGTGGTCAGTGGCACCCAAACGGCGTATGTCCTTGCGCTGCACTTTGATCTGCTGACGCCCGAGACGCGGGCCACGGCGACGAAGGAGCTGGTGCGCCATATCGAGCGTAACCAAAATCACCTGGCAACCGGCTTTGTCGGCACCCCGTACCTGCTGGACGTTCTGGAGAGGAACGGCCGCCTGGACGTAGCCTACAAGCTGCTGGAGCAGGAAACGTTCCCAAGCTGGCTCTTCCCCGTAAAGAACGGTGCGACAACGATTTGGGAGCGTTGGGACGGCTGGACGCCGGACAAGGGCTTCCAGACGCCCGGCATGAACTCCTTTAACCACTATGCCTATGGCGCCGTGGGTGCCTGGATGGTGAGCACGGTGGCCGGCCTGGAGCTGGACGAGGCGAACCCGGGCTATCAGCGCGTCGTCTTTAAGCCCCGGCCCGGCGGCACCATCACATGGGCGGAGGCGTACCTGAAAACGCCGCAAGGCGAGGCGGGTATTCACTGGAAGCTGGGCGAGAAAAAGGAGGGCGCTGAGGCGGCCCCAATTCATGTGGATCTCACTGTGCCGCAAGGATCTGTAGCGATACTGAACCCGCCGGAAGGCTTTGGCCTGGCCAGTGGCGAGAGCCTCGAATTTGGTCCTGGCAAGTTTGCGTTGGTGCTGGAAAAAATCGCCGGGGCAAAGGCGGCAAGTTACTCGCAGTACGTGGAGAAATCCACGCACGAAGCGGTGAACGGCTAGTTGCGAGGCTTGTCGGAAAGCGTTGCCGCCCAGCAGGTTGCGGGCGGCGATGCCCAGGATTCGCGCTGTGCGTAATCCGCCAAAAAAACTCCGCGCCAACGAGCCCGTGTTACGGTAATGTGGGCCGCTATGGAAAAGACAGTGGCGATAGTAGGACGGCCCAATGTGGGGAAGTCCGCGCTTTTTAACCGATTGACCCGCAAGCAGATATCGCTGGTATTTGACCGGCCGGGCACCACCCGCGATCGCATTATCGCGACCTGCTCTTACCAGGAGCAGACCTTCACGCTTATCGATACCGGGGGCATCGGCTTCGAGGATCGCGACGATTTTGGCACGGCGATTGCGCGTGAGGCCGATCTGGCGCTCGAAGCCGCGTCGCATATTCTGTTTGTAGTGGATGCGCGCGAAGGACTTACGCCGCTGGATCGCGATGTGGCGCGCCTGCTTCGACGTGCGGCGGGGCGGGTCATCGTTGTCGCCAACAAAATGGATGCGCCGGCGCAGGCGCATTTGGAAAGCGAGTTTGCGGAGCTTGGCTTTGGCAATCCGGTCGGTGTCTCTGCCGCGCATGGCCTTGGCGTGGAACGACTTCTGGATACGCTGACCGAGGGCTGGCCGCCCGATCCCGAGCCGGACGAATCGACGCTGGGCGAAGACGGCAAGCCGAAGCAGTTCCGGCCCACGCGGGTGACGATTGTGGGGCGGCCCAACGTGGGTAAGTCTTCTCTTATCAACGCGTTACTGTCGGACAAACGCACCATCGTCAGCCCCGTTTCCGGCACCACGCGCGATGCGGTGGACATCCCCTACGTGCGCAATGGGCGGGAGTACACGCTGATCGACACCGCCGGCATGCGGCAGGAGCGGCGCATTCAGGATCCGCTGGAGGGCGCGATGACGGGGCGCAGTGCGCACGCCATCAACCGCGCGGACGTTTGCGTGCTGGTGATCGACGCCTCGGAGGGCGTCAGCAGCCAGGACAAGAAAATCGGCGGGCTGATCCAGGAGGCGATGAAGCCGTGCGTTATCGTTGTCAACAAGTGGGACATTGCGCGCGAGCAGGGCGATGGCGGCACGGCCGCACAACGCGCTTACTATGAGCAGGTTATGGGGGATCTGTTCTTCCTCCATTACGCCAGCGTCGCCTTCCTCAGCGCCAAAACGGGTGAGCGTGTGCACGGGCTGTTTACGCTGATTGAGCGGCTGGACCAAAGCCGCCAGTTCCGCTTTGCCACCGGCCCGCTTAACCGCGTGATATCCAAGGCTATGGAGAAGCATCCGCCCCCGATCTCAGGCCCCGGCGGGCGGCGCCTCAAGATTCTCTACGCCACGCAGGAGCCGCTGCCGGAGGGGAAACCGCCGGGCATCCCGGTGATTCTGCTTTTTGTCAACTCCGCCAAGATGTGGAGCGCGAGCTACCAGCGCTATCTGGATCTCCAGTTGCGTGATGCGTTCGACATCCCCGGTGTGCCCATCCGTTTTGTGCTGCGCGAGCGCCAGCAGCAAAAGGACAATCCCAATGCCAAACGCAGCGCGGCCGGCGCAGCAGGCAAGCGCGGCGCTGCCCTGGCTTCGGGCGAAGCCGCTCCTTCGTCAAAGGATGGCAAGGCGGGGGCGTCGAAAGCGAAGCCGAAGGCGAGCGCCGCCGCGGCCTCCAGGAAGGGTGCGGCATCCGCGGGCGCCCGACGAGAGGCGCGCAAGAGGAATGCTGGCGGCGGCAAAACGCGGTCGGGATCGCAGCGGCCAAAACCCAAAAGCCGGCACGATTAAGTGCCGGCCGGCTGAGCGCGCCGCTTAAGATGGCTGCGCGCGTCAGCAGCTGGGCTGCGTGGCTGCGTGGCGGCTAATGGTGTCGCGGCTAATTCTGGGACGAGGATATCTCGATATCGCTCAGCTCCATAATCACTCGCTTGAGCTTGTTGCTGTGCTTGCTGTTAACGGCAAGCTTTTGCAGGGCGTTCAGGATTTTCTGATCGATGCCGCGATGGCGTAGAGTCTGGGCAAAGTCGCTGAAAATGTCGCCATTTTTGGCAAAGCCATTGGTTTCGGGGTGATCCTCGGCAACCAGCATTGGCTTGTCGGCGCTCTCTTCCTCTACGGGGATGTCGTCCGCAGGTTTGATGGAAACCAGGTGGCGGTTTTGGTCCGTACACTGGTCCAGAAGGTAGGCGGTGAGGAACTCGGCCTGGATGATGGGGCTCTGGCTGATGCCCTGCACCATTTTGGAGACAGTTTTGACGTTGTAGCTGCGCCTGCGCTCGTGCAGGATGTGGTTGAGATGACTTACCAGAATGCCCAGCTTGAGCGATAGCTCCTTCTGGTTAAGTCCTTCTTTTTCCATGTGTTTGCGAAGGAAGTTGCTCACCATGCTCATGGTTTAATGCCTTGGGTTGAAAGTGGGGCAGGTTGCCATGGCTCACGGGCACCGGCTTAGTCCTGCAAACGGGAGGGGAGTGGAGACAAAGAGGGGAAATTGCTCTACGAAAGACTTGGTTTAGCAGGTTTAATATCGAACAACTGCATTTTTATAAAGTATACCAGAAGGCTTGTATCTTCAAGACGTGTTTTTAAATTATATTTTGGCGCTCTAAAGTTTGAAAGGGAGGGCGGGGCCAGGTCAGTAAAATTTACGTTTGGATAAGGCCGACTTGCGGATCTACCGTAAATTCCTATACAGAGTGATGAATCAATGGCCAAGTCGAAACTTCGATGAGTTTTTTTATTCGACCGGGGTATGAGACAGCATTTGAAGGTAAGATGTTAATAATGTGAGGCTTGCGGAAGCGTGTCAAAACGGCGCAGATTCGATGAAGTTGCAGATTAGAAAAAAACTGGCATTTTGCAAAGAATTTTCGGGAGAAAAGCAATTTCGTGATCGATTTATGCTTGCAGGCAATTATTGCGTCCATATGTGCCGATCTGCATCGCTTGTAGATACAACGATATTCCCGGTATTGCAACAACTTACCAATCTTAAGTTTTGAGATTCGTCCGCACCCCTATTTTAGGCGTGAAGCCGCTGGCGCCTTCCTGTTACCATCCGTCGTTACCGCCAGTCCGACCGCCCGCTCGACGCCATGACTTTTATCCAACTCCTCATCTGCGCCACTATCGCCGGCACCGCGCTCCTCATGCTGCAGTATGAGACGCGGTGGATCAAAAAGATGGGGTTGCTCCTGCTTTTTGCCACCACTCTGCTTGGCCTGCAGTTCTGGTTTCAGCATTTTGGCGCCGCGCTGGCTGTATCCCTGGTGCTGTGGGTCATCTACCCGCTTACCGAGATTATATTGGTGCTGAGGAAGTTACGCGTGCCGCGCGTGCGCGCCCTGCGCGATGCCCGGCCGCCCGTCGACGAATCCGGAACGCTTAGCAATCTCCATGCCGACATTACCGACCTGGGCTTTGTGCGCGTGGACGATTGCGAGCTGACACCGGAGCTTCACCACCAGTATTACCGGCTTTTTGTCCACGAGGAGCTCCCCATCCACGCCCTCATCGGCTGGGTTACCAGCGAGGATTTTGGATTCCACTTCACCTGCTTCTACTCGGAGGACAACGAGGGCCACCTGTGGATGACGTGGGATTACCCGCTCACGTGGGGCCTCAAAACGCCTCCGCGCGTCTCCCTCTTTCGCGCGGATCACGCGGAGTCTGTCGACGATTTGCTGCAGGCGCATGTCGATTTCCTGGAGATCAACAAGCGGATGACCGGCGATCTGGTCAAGACCGAGGCAACGCGCGAAGCGGCAAGGGCCAAGCTGGAAGAGATTCTGCGCCAACAGCTTGAGTATAATGTGGAGCAGGGCATTCTTCTCCTGGACGTGCCGAAGGCAACGAAGGCCGGCCGCAATCCCGTACTGCCGGGCGCCGGGCTGCCGGAGGCGAAGGATTTTCGCTACAGCTGGCGCGGCACGCTCTATGTGACGGGGCAGGTGATTCGCGATATTGTGCGGCTTTAAGCTTTTGCAAGTAAAGGTGTTGCATGGGAATTCATACAAACGGGCAATAATTATCAGAAAGTGACGGACAAACCAGTATTGCTGCGCTAGGCTTTTCAAAACGGCGAGCGTCATCTGTGGCCCCTGTTGCGGACTCGTAACACGGTTGCACTCAACAACTCTCTCGACTTTTTTGCGTTTTTTTGCATGATTCCCCTGACCATTATTAACGGCGAGGCCTGGTGGGCCGATTTTCTGCCGGGCATGGATCTGCACCCCGTGCGGATTCAGGAGTGCAAGTGGGTGCTGCAAAGCAATAAGCTGTTTGTGTGGGACCGTTCCGGTTGCCGCGAGGTGCGCGGCGTGCTGTGGCGCGTGGGCGCGCTGGGCCCGGGCTCGGAGAACGGCGAGGCGCGTGCCCTGATGGAAACCATTGCGGCTGCGCGAGTTCCGTGCACGAACAATATCCTTTCGCTTCTCCGCTGCCACGATCGCCTGGCCATGCGCAACGAGGTGCTGGCCGCCAACGCCCCGCTGTTACCGTGCGACATCGCCCTGGGCCCGCGCGCAATCGAGAACATCAAGCCCATCTTCCCCGTTGTGCTAAAGGTGGGCAGTCACCATGGCGGCGTAGGTAAAGCGTTGGCGCGCAACGAGGAAGAGTGGCTCGACATCATCGACATGGCCGCCGCCGCCGGCACCTACGTAACGCTGGAGCCCTATATTGAGTACAAGCGCGACGTGCGGGTGCTGACCGTCGGTGAGTCGATGTGGGCCGTCTCCCGCAAGTCCGCGGACTGGAAGGCGAGCCGATCGACGGAGAGCCTGGAGGTGATTCGCCCGCCCGCCGATATGTTGTTGCACGCCAGGCGTTTGCAGGAGCATCTGCAGGCGGATATGCTGGCGACCGACTTTCTGGAAGATGAGAACGGCTCCTGCTACGTGCTGGAGGTGGACGCGACGCCTTCCTTCACCGGCTTCCCCGACGCCGCGCGCGAAGCCGCCGCCGCAGTCGTCCGCCAGCGTTTGCTGGGCGTGAGGGGTTAAGTGGGAGGAGCGAAAGCGATAAGCTTTTGCCAGGCAATAGTTTAGCAAAAGTTTGATCGCTCGCTTAAGGGACGCAAATGCATGGACTCGGCCATCCGCTACACGTTTATTATCCCCACCGCGGAGTTTGATCCGGAGCTTCCAGCACTTGTCGCATTGCGCAGCCTGCTGGGCGGGGCGCAAGCGCTGAATCAGTCGCAACATGCTGCGCCGCACGTGCTTACCTGGGAGGTCATAGTTGCCGTCGGCCGCTCCCCGTCCGCCCAGCGCAACGCTGCCGTGGCCCAGGCTCAAGGGGAAATCCTGATCTTTCTGGACAGTGACAGCGAACCCGCCTCGGACTACCTGCGCGTGCTGGAGGAGTCCGGCAGTTTCGATGTCATCGGCGGCCCCGCGATGCTGAAGCAACCCGCTCCGTATCTGCAACATCTTTTCCATGAAGTACTTGCGCATCCCTACGTGGTCGGCCCCACCGCCGCGCGCTATCGCCCGATGGGCAAACTCCGCCCGACCAGCGAGCGCGAGCTCATCCTGTGCAACCTGGCCGTCAGACGCGCCGCCTTCGAGGCCGTCGGCCCGCTGGACGAAAAGCTTTATCCCAACGAGGAGAACGACTGGCTGGACCGCGCCGCGACCCTGCACCTGCGACCTACGGCGCATCCGGCGCATCCCATTGCGCCGCAACCACCTGCGCCGCTGACCATCGTCTACCAGCCGGCACTTCGCATCCGCCGCCCGCAGCGCGGCACGTGGCAGGAGTTTTGCGCAACCATGATGCGTTACGGCGCAGGCCGAACCCACCAGTTCCTGCGCTCCGGCAGGTGGAACCCCGCCAAACAGGGCTTACTCATCGGGCTCCTCCTCTTCGGCGCCTCCCTGCTGGTGCGGCCACTAACGACAGGCCTGGTGCTTCTGGCCATCGGCGGCGTGGCCGCGGGTGCCATCATGGCCACACGCCAGCCCTATGAGGACCCCGACGCTCCCGAGGGGGCCCCGGCCATCCCCTCATGGAAGGTGGCGCTCGCGGGCCTGAGCGTGCCGTTCTTTTACGCGGCCGGACAGCTGCGTGGATTTTTTCCGAGCTTTAGCGCAAGGCGCACTCCACATGCCGCGTCCATCCAGCTTGTTAACGAGAGGGGCCGGGCGCTCCCGTAGAGGAAGCTATACTGGTTGGTCGGAAACTTATTGCCGCGCAAAAAACTCCGGCAAGTTGGTCTGACTTGTTGCAAAATGTCCCGCGTTGGGGCAACATCCGGCATGGAAGTTGCCTTGCACTCTGCGAGTGCGCGGATTCCCACTTCCGCAATCATTTCCACCGGCGCCTCTCCCTTGGCGGGGAGAGCGTTGCGCCGGATGCACTTATGCCGGCCAGCCGGCTCGGCCCACCCCTCGACCTTCCAGGTTCCCCTTTTGCCGCACGTTTGCTCATGAGAATCGCCCTGTTGCACTATTCCTCCTGGCCTGAAATCGGCGGCGTGGAAAACATGCTCCGCGACCAGGCCACGCTTCTCACGCGCAAGGGACACGAGGTCGTCGTGCTCTCCGGCCTCGGTCAGGATCCCATTGACGGATATGATTTTGCGGTGCTGCCCGAGATCGCGCCCAGCTTCAAGCTGTACCAGGAAATGCGGGCCATCATGGACCACGGGCAGACCGACCAGAGCTTCCACAAATACCGGGCGCTGCTGGTGGAGACGCTCAAGCCCATCCTGGAGCAGGTGGAAGTCACCATTGTGCATAACGTCTTTACGATGCACTTTAACCTGGCGCTGACCCAGGCGCTGGTCGACCTGTCCAAGGAGCACCGGATGATCGCGTGGACCCACGACCTGGTGGCGAGCAGCGGCGACTACTCGCTCGCCAACCCCACCAAATCGCCGTGGAATTTGATGAGCACCGCGCACCCCAACGTGCTCTACGTCGCCGCCAGCGAGCAGCGCCGCGCCGAAATCGAAGCCACCCTTAAGCCCGCGCCCAGCGTTATGGTGGTGCCCAATTTTGTGGACCTGGGCCGCCTGTACGGACTAAGCCTTGAGATGCGCGAAAGCCTTGATGCTCTGGCACTTGCGGAGCGCGAGTTCGTCTTCCTGCTGCCCAGCCGCATTATGCCACGCAAAAATGTGGAGTTCGCCATCCAGATCGTGACGACCCTGCGCATGTCCGGCCGCAACCCGCTGCTGCTCATTACCGGTGCTCCGGACCAGAACAGCGCTGCCGCCGCCAACTACAGCAAATTCATTCACGACACGCTTCCAGCCAAAATGCAGCGGTATATTGTGTTCGTTCACGACTACTTTACCGTTAAAGAAGAGATAATGCGCGATCTTTACATGATGGCCGACTGCCTCATCTACTGCTCGCGCAAGGAGGGCTTCGGCCTGCCGATTCTGGAGGCCGCGCTGCATCGCCTTCCCATCTGGTGCAATGGCGTGCCCAGCTTCTGGGCCGTGGAAGGCGAGGGCGCCTTCATGATCAACGATCCCAGCCAGCTGGACGCCGCCGTTACCTGGCTGGAGCAGCAAAGCACCTTCCGCCTGCAGCGCCTGGTGCGGCACTCGTTTGACAGTAATGCGATCTACACGCAATACTATGTGCCCATGCTGGAGGGTGAAGTAGTTGCGGCTTAAACGTTTGCACCGCCGTCCAACGCACTGAGACGACGGGCTTGCGCAAGAGGCGGCAATACTTTACCTTAGTGGCATGCAAGCAGCCGCTCCCAGCGCAGGCGCCACCGCCCCCAAAGTAAACTACAAAATCGGCAACGATAAACTCTGCAAAGTCACCGCCAAGGCCGGCAATAAAATCACCGGTCTGCTGACGCGTCAGGGCCGCGCCGAGAATGGGGCTTTGCGTATTGCCGTGGTCGGCGGCGGTTGCAGCGGCCTGCAGTACAAGATGGATCTGGTGGACGGCCCGGCCAATCGCGACATCATGATCCTCTCCGAGGGCATTCGCATCGTCATCGACCCGAAAAGTGCACTCTTTGTCAGCGGCTCGGTTCTCGATTTCAGCGATGATTTGCAGAAAGGCGGCTTTAAGGTGACCAACCCGAACGCGCAGGCCCATTGCTCCTGCGGTGAGAGCTTTAGCGCGTAACTTGTTGGATCTGAATTGTATGCATCGCCATGTCTGAACCCGCCTCCGCTCCCGCAGCCTCTACCGCTTCCGCCTTCGCGGTCTTTGGTCTGGAGCCGCGGCCGCTGCTGGATCAGGACGCCCTGAAAGAGCAGTTTGCCCGCGCGACGGCCGAGAATCACCCGGACCGCTTTGCGCATCTGCCTGAAGCCGAAAAGGTTGTGGCGGAGGCCCGCTACACGGCGATCAATCGCGCCTTTCAGACACTGCGCGATTCCAAAGAACGCCTGCTGCACCTGTTTGAGCTGGATACCGGCGCTAAGCCTCGCGACATCATGCGCATCCCGCCCGGTACGATGGATCTTTTTGTTGAGATTGGCCAGGCGTGCCAGGCTGCAGATACTTACTTTAAGGATAAAGCGGAAGCTTTTGGGGCCCTTGCCAAGGCAAAACTGGCCAAAACAGGCATCGAGCTGCTTCAAAAGCTGCAAGCCCTTGCCAACAAAGTGAACGAGTGGGAGAAGGGACTGGATGCCGAAATGGCCGCGCTTGATGCCAGGTGGATCGCAGGCGACCACCAGTCTGCGGCGCTGGAAACGCTTTACCGAAAGTTCTCCTACAGCGCCCGCTGGAAACAGCAGCTGGACGAGCGGATTGTGACGCTGTTTGCGGATTGAGGTGTGGCATTGTCCTGCCGCATGTCGTAAAGTAGAGGTTCTGTTTGCCTGGCGCGCGGCCACAACCCCGGCGCATTCCCCCACACATGACGGACATCGATAACGCATCTTCCTCTTCCGCAGCAGCTTCCGCATCCGAATCTGCTGCGCCTTCGCTCATTGTCGGCATCGACCTGGGCACTACCAACTCGCTCATCGGCGCGATGGATTCCGGCTTCCCCATCCTGCTGGCGGACGCCGAAGGCCGGCGCCTGACGCCCAGCGTGGTCCATTTTCCCGGAGGTGACGAAGAACCGCTCGTCGGCGCGCCCGCTAAACGCGTACGTGGTATCCGGCCAAAGGACACCATTTCAAGCATCAAGCGCTTTATGGGCAGGCGCGGATCGGAAATTACGGACGAGGATGCGATCGTTACCTATAACGTTAAAGGAAGCGGAAATGAGCCTGTACTGGTCGAAGTGCATGGCAAAAGCTACTCGCCGGAACAGATTTCGGCCAACATCCTTACCAAGTTAAAAAAGGACGCCGAGGCCCGCCTGGAGCAGCCCGTTTCGCGCGCGGTCATCACCGTTCCCGCTTATTTCAACGACACGCAACGCAATGCTACCAAAAAGGCCGGGCAACTCGCCGGCCTTCATGTGGAGCGCATTATCAACGAGCCTACGGCGGCGGCACTGGCCTATGGTCTCGATAAACTCAAAGAGCGCTCCCGCGTTGCGGTGTACGA
Organism: Verrucomicrobia bacterium LW23; assembly: GCA_003054695.1. Lineage (GTDB taxonomy): Bacteria > Verrucomicrobiota > Verrucomicrobiia > Methylacidiphilales > UBA1321 > LW23. The sequence goes on along the minus strand of QAZA01000021.1, from coordinate 97,924 downwards.
CCTCGGCGGCGGCACGTTCGATATCAGCATTCTGGAGCTGAACGAAGGCGTTTTTCAGGTCATCTCCACGCACGGCAACACGCGGTTGGGTGGCGATGACATCGATACTGTTCTGGCCGAAGAACTTGCGCGACGCCTGGCCACCAAAATGCGGATGGATATTTCCATTGCCCTGCTCGCCCGCCTGCGCGAGGAGGCCGAGGTTGCGAAGATCCGCCTCTCCGAGGAGGAATCGGTCGAAGTCTCGATCCCGTTCGTCAGGGATGGCGAAAGTTTCTCGACGCAAGTGACTCGCGATCAACTGGATTTGCTTGCCAGGCCCATTGTCGAGCGCACTCGCGCCAACTGCCTGCGCGCTTTGGCGGACGCGAAGCTGAAGCCGGAGGACCTGAACGAAGTTATCCTTGTCGGTGGCCAAACGCGTATGCCGCTGGTACGCAACATTGTACGCGATATTTTCAAGCGCGAGCCCAACACCTCCGCCAACCCGGACGAAGCGGTTGCCGTTGGCGCCACCATTCAGGCGGGCATCCTGATGGGTGGCATCCGCAACATGGTTTTACTGGATGTCACTCCGCTATCCCTTGGTATTGAGACGTTTGGCGGTTTAATGAATATCATTATTCCGCGCAACACCACCATTCCCACTAAAGCCGGGGAGATGTTTACGACCGCTGTCGATTACCAGAAATCGATGAGCATTCACGTGGTGCAAGGGGAGCGCGAGTTGGTAAAGGATAACTTTTCGCTCGGCAAGTTCGAGCTGGAGTTTGAGCGAGCCCCCAAAGGTGTGCCGCGCGTGGGTGTGCAGTTCTCCATCGACGCCGACGGGATACTGAGTGTGCTGGCGCGCGATATCAAGACGGGCAAGCAGAAAGTTGTTGAGATCAAGAGTGTTATCGACGTTGCCGACGAAGAGGTGGAGCGCATGGTGGCCGAGTCCGTCGAGCACGCGTTTGATGACCTGGCGCAGCGGCAATGGATTGAAACGAAGATCAAAGCCGGCACGATCCTTACCGAGACACGTAAAGCCATGGCGCAGTATCGCCATCGCATTGTGGATGAGGATGTTGCGGAGATTGATCTGCGAGTGGCGCGTTTGGAGGCCGCGCTGGAAGGCGAGGTGCTGGCCGAGCTGAAGGCCGCCGTCCAAAGCCTGGATGAAGCCACGCAACCCCTTGCCACTGTGATACTTGACGAAGCTCTGGAAAGCGGCCTCAACGGCGGCAACTAAGCGTGGGCCAAAGCATTGAAGTACGAGCTTGCCCCTCGCACCTGTGGTACCTAACCTCGCCACTCTCATGAGCCAGCTTTCTTCGACCCCTGCCGGCACTCCGCATCCGGTCATCGCCATGGACGGCCCCGCCGCCTCCGGCAAAAGCACCGTTGCCAGGCGCATTGCGGAGCGCCTTGGCTTCACCTACGTCAATACCGGCAGCATGTTTCGCGGGATGACCTACATGGCAGTGAGGGAGTTGCCGTCGCTGGAGGAAGCTGTTGTATCGCAGTCGGTTGCGTCGTGGGATGTGAAGTCGTGGCTGGAGGGCGGCGAGATGAAGTTCACGGTGAACGGGGTGGATCCGCTCCCGTACATCCGCGACGAGAACGTGGCGAAGAATGTCAGCCCTGTCGCCGCCATCCCGGCTGTGCGGTTGATACTCAAGAACTTACAGCGCGCGCTGGCACTGGAGGCGCCGCTGGTGATGGAAGGGCGCGATATCGGCACGAGCATTTTTCCTGATACACCGCATAAATTTTACATCGATGCCGACGTGGAGATTCGCGAGCGCCGGCGCCTGGGCGAGGGCGTCGTGGACTCTATCAAGCTGCGCGACGCCGTGGACCGCGCCCGTGCGGCCGCGCCGCTGCGGGTGGCGGAGGGCGCTGTGGTGATCGACACAAGCCACATGTCGGTGGAGGAGGTGACCGCGGCGGTGCTGGGGCATTTGCGAGAGCAGGGGATTAGCGCGTAGACCTTAGGCCTGCTTTTTACCGCTGCAGGGCAGAGGCATGGCGCGGTTTTTCCGCAAAAGAATGTGGCTGCGATTGAGGTATACACTTGCGCAAGGGACGTGATGCGGTATGATCGGCCCTGAAACGGCCCTGGCCGGCAATCCGCCGCGACGTGCTTGTGTTCGCAGCGTCTAAATCCCTCTCATGCTTAGCTTTACGATATTGGCCAGCGGCAGCTCCGGCAATTGCTCCTTTCTGGAGACTGACGGGGCGCGCATCCTTGTCGACGCGGGGATCAGCTGCAAGCAGATCGACACGCGCCTGGCGGCCATCGGGCGCGGCATCAAGGACATTGACGCCGTTTTTGTCACGCACGAGCACAGCGACCACGTTTGCGGACTGGCGACACTTGCCAAGAAGTGCGGTGTGCCGATTTACTGTAACCGGTTGACAGCACAGTGTTTAAAGCCGGATATGCCGGAGGATTTTACCAATTACGTGTTGTTTGAGACGGGCGCGACGCTTCGGTATAAGGATGTAAAGATCGAGACTTTTTCGGTGCCGCACGATGCGTATGATCCTGTGGGTTATGCCTTTGAGCATAAACTTGGCCGCATCGGCTTTTTGACCGACCTGGGCTATGCCACCAAGCTGGTTGTCGACCGCGTGCGCCGCTCGCGCGCGCTGGTACTGGAGGCGAATTACGATATGGGCATGCTGCACGCGGATACGAAGCGCCCCTGGTCCGTCAAACAGCGCATCCTTTCCCGCCACGGCCACCTCTCCAACGAGGCGGCCGCCGAGGTGGCGGCCGAGGTGGCAACGGCCGGCCTGGAGGATATTTACCTGGGCCACCTGAGCGCCGACTGCAACAAGCCTGAGCTGGCGCGGCGTGCCGTGGAGCAGCGGCTGTCGCAAAGCGGCTGGCTGCAGCTTACCCGCCTGCACGAGACGTCGCCGAGCGCGGCATGCGCCAGCCTGGTGTGGCGCTAGGGTTCTCCTGAGTCTTTCTTTATCAATAGGTTGCGCGGGATTGTGCCGTTACTTTTTGTCGATGCCTCGCGCCTTGGCGGATGCCGCGCGCGAGGTGCGGCGCCTCGCTTTTTCCGCCTGCTCGGGGTCGACGATGACGCGAACCGGGTGGGCGCCGGCGGCCATCTGCATTTGCATGGCCACGCGAAGGCCGCGTTTGGCCATGGAGCGGCGGGCGCGGGCGTAGTCCTCGCACCATGCGCTTTCGCGTTCTTCATCTGCAAGCTTTTGGCGCTCAGTAAGTTCTGCGGATTCGGCGAAGCGCACCATGGCGGTTTGCACCAGGCTGGCGTCGGCGTTTGCGACCACTTCCACGCCGTATTCGTCGTCCGGGCGGGCAACGACGAGTTTGCCACCATCCATCCAGGCGGTTTCCATGCCTTCCACGGGCTCGTAGCCCAACTCTGCCAGGGACTCGGCGACGATGCGTCGCTTTTCACGTTTGTCGTAAGCGGCGCGGGCGGAAAGCAGGGCTTTGGTTACCTCGGCGCGGAGTGGATCAAGCGGCTCGCCGGTAGCGGCGCGCAGAGTGGACTCCAGGCGAGCGCGGAGGGTGGCGATGGCGGTGATGGACGCGGGCGCGGCGTCCAGGGAGTCGATGAGGGTGCCCAGCTGCTCGCGCCAGTTGTTGATGGTGGTGAGCTTCTTGAGCAGGCGCCCGCCTTCCAGCATCAGGTTCTCCAAAAGCACGTGGCGCTGTTGCGTATCTTGTTCCAGCCTAACGGCTTGCGCTTTGCGGGAGATCTCGTGCCACAACGGCGTATCCGCCAGCGCGGCAATGCGTGCCAGTAGCAGGTTCAGGCGATCGAGCTCTTTGTCCTTGCCGCGGTCCGCGGAATCGCTGGGCGGCGCGGTTGGCGTGCCCGCTTCCGCGGAGGCGGTGCGCGCAGCGGCGCGGGCTGCCGCGGAGGTGAGCGCATCCTTTAGGCTGGGGGTGGCGGCTCCGGGGGATGCGGCGCGGGCCTGGATGGCGCTCATCACATCGACGGCGGTGGACTGGTTTTCGGAGCGTTGCCACACCGCCTCCAGCTGGGCCAGCAGCTCGCGGATTTTGGCATGGAGTCGGGCTGCGTCGGTAAGGCGCGCTGCGTCGGTGGGGGTGAGCAGGGCAAGGTCCGGCAACGCCTTGCGGAGTGCAAGTATCTGGGCCAAAAGGCTTTGCGATGTCGCAGCGGACACGGGATCCAGGGTGGAGGCCGGGGCGCGACGTTCCGAGGCCCTCTCCGCCGCATCTATTTCGCCAACCAGTGCAACTTGCTGTAGCTCAGTCTGATAAACGTCGCGGAAGAAAACGGCGGACTTGTCCTGCAACGCTTCCGTGGCTTTGGCAATCATGGCCTCCACATACTTCATGTGGGAGTCACAGAAACTGGTAGCCTGAAACCACTCCCAGCAGTCGGTAAACTTGCTCAGTCGTTCCGCGAACTCCTTGCGCGAGATGGGGTTACCGAGTTCAGACACGTCCATCTTTCGCGACTCCAGCTCGCGGACAAGCTGGGCGTGCTCGTGCAGCAGGCGGCCATAGCGTGCCTGCTGGCGCTCGCAGTTTTCGAGATTCTCCCGGGCGTATTGCAGCTGCTCGTCGGTAGCCAGGGTAATGCACTTGGGGCCGCTCATTGGGCGCTATAGTGAGGGCGGCGCCGGGGCGCGCGCAAGGCAAATGCGGGGGGTGGTGGCGTGGGCATTACTCTCCGCCGCCACCACCGCCTCCTCCATCACCACCGCCGCCACCGCTATCGCCGCCGAAGCTCCCGCTGTTACTGCCGGAGTCGGTGCTGCTGCTATCCGAAGCCGAGGAGGACCACCAGCCTCCCGAGGCGCTACCGCCCACGGCGCCGTATGCTGTTGATGAGGCGGAGGAAGTAGTTGGTTCCGAGGAGGTTGTGTGGCCGGAGTCGCCTCCGCCGCCATGCGAGTGGATTCCTGCGGCATCGCCCTGTCGGCGCTGCTCATCGGGCGTGAGCTCGGAGTGATCGGGGAGCATGGTGGAGCTGGTGGCGCCCTGGCCGGCGGCAACGCTGGCGATTACGATTCCCACGACGAGGACGCCGAGAGCAAGAATGAGGAAGATTCCAACAATCATGGCAGTGGGTGCGTAGAGGTTGAAACGCCTGGGGAGGAGGGGTATCAGGATGGCAGTCTTACATCATGGCAGGCATGTGTGACGCAACGTAACAGGGCACGTGCAAAATACAACTGATAAGAAGAAGCTGTTGCGATTATTTCGGCGTCAGCAGGCGCCTATCAAAAAAATCTATTGACTTTTTTCGAGGAGTCTCTTGACTTAGGGGTCTCATTCAAGCAGATTGATGTGGATCGATGATGGAGAGGTTTCCCTCCATCGACTTAGGGTTAAACCCCCGGGTCTCTGTTTCGCGCGGGATTTTGCCCCCGCACTTAATCACAAACTTACGCCCTTTTTCCCGAGCTTTTTTCTTTTTTTATATGAGTACGAGTGATGTTGTCGAACTGGAGGGTAAAATCATTACGATTTTGCCGGGAACCATGTTCCGTGTGGAACTCGACAGCACGAAACATGTCGTCCTCGCGCACATTTCGGGCAAAATGCGCAAGCGGTTCATCCGCCTGACGCCGGGCGATCGCGTGAAGCTGGAGCTCTCGCCGACCGACCTGACCAAGGCGCGCATTGTGTACCGCCTGGACAATCGCCCGTCGTTCTCCGGGCCTCGGCCGCAGCACCGCCGCTAAGGGCGGCTGCAAGCCGGCAGGCTGGGGAGCGAGGTGTCGGTTGCGGACGCCCATGCATTTGTGCGCTTGCTTTCCTCCCGGCAGTGGGCTGAAATCAAGTTTGCAAGCGCGCCTGCATTGTTCGGTCGAATGCACGGCCGTGGTTCTCGCTGGATTTTTTTCTCTAGCAACATTTTCTCATGCCTTCCTTTGATATCGTCTCCGAAGTCGACAAACAGGAAGTCGACAACGCCATCAATCAGGCGAAAAAGGAACTTTCCACACGCTTCGATTTTAAGGATGCGAAGGCGGAAATTACTCTGGAGAAAGAGCTTATCAAGCTTAGCGCCATCAACCAGTTCAAGTTGAACGCGCTGGAGGAAATCGTGATTGGCAAGTTGGCCAAGCGCGAGATCAGCCTGAAGAATGTGGACCGCCAGGACGCGCAGATTTCGCCGCTGGGGCATGCCACGCAGGAGATCAAGATCAAGCAGGGCATTGAGGGCGATGAGGCGAAGAAGATTGTTGCGGTGATCAAAGAGTCCAAAATCAAAGTGCAGGCCGCTATTCAGGAGAAGCAGGTGCGCGTTACCGGCAAGAGCAGGGACGACCTGCAGGCCGTGATGGCGTTGCTGCGCAAGAAGGACTTCTCCGTGGCACTCAGCTTTACCAACTTTCGGCCTTAAGTTGTTTTTACTTGGCTACTTATGACGTACTGGCTGGTAAAGCAGGAACCGGAGGCTTACTCCTTTGCTCAGTTTGAGAAGGATGGCGTAACCGCGTGGACGGGCGTGCGTAACTATCAGGCGCGCATCAACTTGAACGCGATGAAGGTGGGCGACACCGTGTTTTACTACCACAGCGTTAAGGAGAAGCAGGTTGTGGGTACAGCCGAGGTAGTTCGCGAGGCTTACCCCGACACAACGGCCGAGGAAGAAGGCTGGGTGTGTGTCGACCTGAAAGCAGGCCGCCGGCTGGATCCTCCCTACACGCTGGCCGAGGTTAAAGTACATAAGGTGTTGAAGGAGCTGGCTTTAGTGAAGCAGTCCAGACTCTCCGTAATGCCCGTGCCGGCCGCTGCCGCCAAACTGTTTCTGGCGCGCGTGGTTAAGGGTTGATGCCAGCCGTGATGGCGCGTGGCGCAGGCCGTTACAGGCGCATGACAAAAAGTGATGCCTGTACAGTGATAAAAGGTTGACCGCCCTCAACTGTGCTCGTAGAAACGTCCCGTGCCAAAACAACTTTTTCTAATCCTGACCCTGCTGGTGGGCCTGACGTTTGCGGCCGGTTGCAGCAAATCCTCGGACCCATCGACGATCAAGATCGGCCTTGCCGGCGTACAAACCGGCAATGATGCCATGCTCGGCAAATCCATGGTGGAAGGCTCTGCCATTGCGCTGGATGAGTGGAACGCCAAAGGCGGCATCCTCGGCAAGAAGCTGGAAGCTATTTCCGTGGACGACGAGGGTAACTCCGAAAAGGCAGTAAACGTGGCCAACGACCTGGTGGCCAAAGGTGTGGTGGCCGTGCTGGGGCACTTTAACAGCAGCTGCACCATCCCCACCATGCGTATCTATAACGAGAGCAAGATTTTACAGATTACGCCGGGCTCGACCAACACGAAAATTACGCAGGAAGGAATCCCGACGCTCTTCCGCGTGGTGGGCCGCGACGCGCAGCAGGCGGAGGTCAACGTCAACTACCTGTTCGACACGCTGGGCCTGCGCAAGCTGGCCGTCATCCACAACTCCACCTCGTGGGGCGAAGGCATTGCGAAGGAAGTGGCCGACCTCTGGAAGAAGAAAGGCGGCGAAGTGGTGGAGTTCAGCGGCATCAATGAGGCGGACCGCGACTTCAGCGCCAACATCGCCACCATCAAAAGCAAAGGCGCGCAGGCCCTGTTTGGCGGGCTGATGTACGCGCAAAGCGGGCCGCTCATCAACAAGATGCGCAAGGACGGCCTGGAGATTCCCTTTGCCGGCGGCGACGGCTCGTTTGACCCGGCACTGATTACCGCCGCCGGCGACTACGCCACCAATGTTTTCCTCACCTTCGGCCCCGACATGGAGAGCAAGCCCGAGGCCAGGCCCTTTTACGAGAAATACCGCGCCCGCTACGGCCGCGAGCCCGGGCCCTATGCCATTTACGGCTACGCCGCGGCCCAGGTGCTGCTCACCGCCATGGAAAAGGCTGCCTCCACCGACGCCGCCAAAGTGGCCGAAGTGATGCATAAGGACACCTTCCAGACGGCCATGGGTGAGATTGCATTTGACGAAAAGGGCGACCTGCGCAAAACCTATTTCGTCATCTGGACGGTGAAGGACAAGAAGTTTGTCGTTCTGCAGCAGTAAGGCGTAAGTGGAAGAACCACAAAACTTTGCTGGTTGTGCGGCGGCCTCGCTGCTGCTGCATTCCTTCCTTCCTTTGGGAAAAAGCCCGCGCCCAAGCCCTCGCGCCCGCCTGCGCGGGGGCTTTGCCTTGCCCGTGGGGGTGAGTGGGCATCGGGGTAGAGCGCGCTGCCTTCCCTCTCTTTGCTTCTCTTTTGTCCGGACCACATATTCTCTACTCTTTCTCCATCAACTATTTCCATCTGGTTTCCCAACCGCCGCCTTTCTCCCCGCCCTTTACCATGCTTGAGTCCTTCATCAAATCCCTTGCCGGTGTGCCTTGGCTGGAGCTGCTCATCACCGGCACGGTAAAAGGCTCGATGTATGCCCTCATCGCCCTGGGATACACCATGGTTTACGGCATCCTGCAGATGATTAACTTCGCGAATGGCGAGATCTTCATGATCGGCATGTTCGCAACGGTCTTTGGTATCGCGCTGCTTTCCTCCCTGTGGGGCAGCTTTGCAGCAATCAATCTCATCCTGGGCGTCGTCTTCGCCGTCATCCTGGCCAGCGCCTACGGCTACGGCAGCGAGCGCATTGCCTATCGCCGCCTGCGTAACGCGCACATCCTGGCGCCGCTCACCAGCGCCATTGGCTTAAGCATTGTGCTGCAGCAGTTTATATCCAACGTGGTGGGCAATCAGCCCTTCACGTTCCCCAACTACTACTCGGATCCCTTTGCCTGGCGCGTCGTTACCCTCGTGCAAGGCAACCCAGCCACCGGTGCGGGCGATGTCGGCATCTCCATGCTGCAGGTATGCATCCTCACCACGGCCTGCCTGCTGATGACGGCGCTTTTCTACATGATCCACTGCACCCGCGTCGGCATAGCCATGCGCGCCGTGTCGCAGGATCGCCTGATGGCCTCATTGGTAGGTATTCCCGTCAACCACGTCATCGCCTTCACGTTTATTGTGGGCTCAAGCCTGGCCGCTGTGGCCGGCACGCTTTTTTCCATGTACACCACCACGCTGACGTGGAGTGCCGGCACCGCCAGCGGCCTCAAGGCGTTTACAGCGGCGATTATCGGTGGCATTGGTAACATACCCGGCGCCGTGCTGGGCGGTTTGCTCATCGGCATTATTGAGGATTTTACCATAGCCATCCTTGGAGCGCAGTGGCGCAACGTCATCCTCTTTGCCATCCTGATGCTGACCTTGATCCTGCGCCCCCGCGGCTTGCTGGGCGAGCGCGTGGCCGATAAAGTCTGACACACAGCCCGCGCACCCCAGCACCGCACCCACCCGCAAGCACGCACGGCCCATCCCACCGCATGTCCACGCCCGAAGCCACCCCCGCCCCGGCCCCTGCCTCCGGCCCCGCCCCGGGGCGCGCCACGGCCGCGCCCTGGTGGAATGCCTTCGTGCCCTTCCTTGTCGGGCTGGTCGCTGTACTCGTCATCACGTTTCCCTTCATCTGGCTGCGATTCGAGCTCCAGCCCTCCGGCGAAGTCTATGCGCGCTGGGACGTCAAAGGCGGCGTCGATTTCTGGCAAAACATGGGCCCTGTATGCCTCATCGGCCTGGGCATCGGCCTGCTGGCCCACGCCTACAACGCCTGGGGGTTGCAACGCTACACCGATCAAGTGTGGCTTCCTGTAAAGCCCTGGACACAAAGCCTTTACGCGCCCCTTGTTGCCTATGCGGTTATCGTCGCCTACGGCTTCTCCGGGCACATGGGCTTCGCGCTGGCGCCCAGCCCCACCACACTTAATCTCGGGATTCAGGTCGGCATCTACATGATCCTGGCGATGGGCCTCAATATTGTTATCGGATACACCGGCCTGCTCGTCCTCGGCTACGCCGGCTTTATCGCCATTGGCGCCTACACGTTCGCCATCCTGCAAAAGCCGGATTTTATCCCCGGACTCCCCTGGTGGGCGGGCATTCCTATCGTGTTTATTGTCGGCGGCGCGGTCGGTTGGCTAATCGGCTTGCCCTGCATCCGCCTTCGCGGCGACTACCTCGCGATTGTCACGCTGGGCTTTGCTGAAGGCGTACGCGAGCTGGCCATTAACCTCGAAGTCACCGGGCAAACCAGCGGAATTCTCCTGCGCAACGCTTCCAAAATTGGCCTGGCGCCCGATAAGCCCACCATTCTCGCCTGGGTATTGCTTCTCGTAATCATTTGTGCCGCAGCGATTTACCGCATCTACCACTCCCCGCTCGGCCGCGCGTGGATCGCCATTCGCGAGGACGAGGTGGCCGCCGGCGCGATGGGCATTCCCGTGGTCCGCATGAAGTTGCTTTCCTTCGCGCTTAGCTCCGCGTTTGCAGGTGTGGGCGGCCTGCTCATTGCGGCCTACACCGGCTTTGTCAGCCCGGATGTCGCCAATTTCAATAACTCCGTAACCGTGCTTGCCATGGTGATTCTCGGCGGTCTCGGCTCTTTGCCCGGCGTGTTGCTCGGCGCGGGTATCCTTTACCTGTTGCCCGAGTTGCTGCGTGGCTACGTCGATTTTGAATATCGGCTCATGATCTTCGGCGCTCTCATGATCATCATGATGATTTACCGCCCCCAGGGCCTGCTTGGCACGAGCAGGCACGCGATCGAACTGAAAGGAGGCTGATCCCATGTCGAGTGATATAACTCCTTCTCCTTCAGCTTCTTCTGTAGGCCAAAACGTTCCGGAAGTCAACGTGCTGGAAGTCACCGGCGTCAGCAAAACGTTTGGTGGCCTCAAGGCGGTGCAATCGATCAACTTTAACGTCGCAAAAGGGGAAATCCATAGCGTTATTGGCCCCAACGGTGCAGGCAAGACAACGCTTTTCAACTGCCTTAGCGGTATCTACCGCCCCGATGCCGGGACGGTTTACTTTAACGGTAAAGATATCACTGGAATGCCGCCGCACCTGGTTTGCAAGGCCGGTTTGGCCCGAACATTCCAGAATATTCGCCTTTTTGGCGAGATGAGCGCGCTGGAAAATGTCATGGCCGGCCAATCCATGCACCGCTCCTTTTCCCCTCTCGGCATGCTCTTCCACACGCCCGCTTATCAGCGAGAGGAGAAGGAATCGCGCGAAACGGCCCGCGAGCTGCTCGAAACCGTGGGCCTGGCACACCTGTCCCACACATGGGCGCGCAACCTGGCCTACGGACTCCAGCGGCGCCTCGAAATCGCCCGCGCCCTGGCAACACGGCCCCGCCTGCTCCTGCTCGACGAGCCTGCGGCGGGGATGAACCCGGCTGAAACCGACAACATGATCGAGCTGATCGGGCATCTGCGCGACCGCGGCCTGGCGATTATCCTCATCGAGCACCACATGAAGCTTGTTATGCAGATTTCCGACCACATCATGGTGCTGGATCGCGGTGCCCGACTGGCCGATGGCACACCCGAACAGGTGCGGCAGGATCCCAAAGTGATTGCAGCTTACCTGGGGCGCGAGGCGGATTAGCCGATTGCGCTGATAACTTTATCCATAAAGTATCGCTATTTTGTTCCATTTGTCATGCTAAAGCTCGAAAATGTCCATGCCGCCTACGGTCCGGTCGAAGTGCTCAAGGGCATTAACCTCGAGATCAACCCCGGCGAAATTGTCGCGCTGCTGGGGGCCAACGGCGCCGGCAAAAGCACCACATTGCTCACCTCGGCCGGTGTTGTTGCGACGACCGGGGGACAGATCTGGTGGGAAGGCAAACCGTTGCTTCGGCCTAGCCCCGACGTGGTGCTGCGGCAGGGAATCTGCCTTTGCCCGGAGGGACGCCATATTTTTCCGCGCCTTACAGTTAAAGAGAACTTGTTGAGTGGCAGCTACTTGCTGCCGAAGAGCCGGGACGCGGCCAAACTGGATCGCATCTTCGACTTTTTCCCCGTTCTTAAGGAGCGCTTGCAGCAGCTGGGCGGTACGCTAAGCGGCGGAGAGCAGCAGATGCTCGCGATCGGGCGCTCCCTGATGAGCGAGCCGCGCCTGCTCATGCTCGACGAGCCCTCACTCGGCCTCGCGCCGCAGATTGTGCAGCGCATTTTCTCCATTATCCAGACGATCAATAAGGAGGGAACCCCTATCCTCCTGGTGGAACAAAATGCCCGTGAAGCGCTGCGGATTGCGCATCGCGGTTATGTCATTGTGACAGGGGAGATTGTGCTGACGGACACGGCTTCCAGTCTGCTCAATTCCGACGAAGTACGCCGTGCCTATCTTGGTGAAGATGAGTAAAACTGTCTGTTTGACGTAATCTGTAACGTTAAAGCTCGGAGATGCTCCTTATTCATGCTGAAGATCCTCATTGCGCCGGATAAGTTCAAGGGAACGCTGAGCGCCATGCAAGTGGCGGAAGCTATCAGGGACGGGCTGGCGGCTGGCTTTGGACCCGAAATGCCGGCCGAGTTCCATCTTCTCCCCATCGCCGACGGCGGGGAAGGGACAACGGAAACGCTTTGTAATATCCTCAACGCCAATGTGTTAGAGTTGCCTGCCCAGGACGCACTCGGCCGGCCGTGTCAGGGAGCGGCCGGCTTGGCCGGGGAGCTGGGGATCCTCGAAGTGGCCGCCGCGGCGGGTATGTGGCGGATTGCGGCGGAAGAGCGAGATCCGTGGAAATCGAGCACTTTTGGCGTGGGCCTTATGCTTCGAGAACTGGAAGTCAGGGGGGCGCGACGTATTCTCGCCGGCCTGGGAGGAAGTGCCACCAATGATGCGGGACTGGGGATGGCAGCGGCCGTGGGCTTCCGCTTTATCGATAAAGCGGGCCGGCAGGTACTTCCTTTGCCTCAAAACTGGGATTCGATCGTCGCGGTTGCACGCCCGGAAAAGCCTCTGCTCGTCGAGGTCACTGTCCTTTGCGATGTCACAAATCCGTTGCTCGGCCCAAAGGGGGCGTCGCATGTTTATGGTCCACAAAAGGGGGTGAAGGATCCGGGCTTTATCGATAAAGCTATGGAGAGGGTGACGGATCTCGTGGTAAAATGTCTTGGATCCGATTACCGGGGCAAGCCCGGCGCGGGCGCGGCCGGTGGGCTTGGCTACGGGTTCCTTACCTTTACCAACGCGCACCTCGTCGAGGGCTTTCGCACGATTGCGGAGCTTACCCATCTGGAGGACGCCGTGGCAGAGGCGGATCTCGTCATTACGGGCGAGGGGAGAATCGATACGCAGACTTTTTCCGGGAAGGGGCCGTCGGGAATCGCTTCGCTTGCGGTGCGCCTGGGTAAACCGGTGCATCTCTTTTGCGGCCTCCTGGGCGCCGACCTTGCGGCTTCGGATCTTGATCCCGCGATACGCAGCGAGCTTGCGACGTGGTCGGGGATCCATCCTCTTGTCGGTGAGGGTGTTACATCGCACGAGGCCCTGGCCGACTCAGCGAGAGTCTTGCGGCGGCGCGCATCGCAACTTGCGAAGGTCCTGCGGTCGCATCGTGCGATTTGACATGAAATGAACGAGGGGAGATAGTTAGTGGTAAAAAATAAAGGTCTGGGCTGTTGGAAAATTGCGGACACTTTTGCCGCTTTTTCGCGCAAAGTTTTGAGCTGATCTATCGTGTGCTCACGCCTTTCTGCCACTTTCTCACTTTTTTTGCAGTTGGGCGGGTTGTTTTTGCGAAGTTGTGGCTTAACGTGACCCCGTCATTGCCGGGTGGCATGATAATAAACTGCTTTTAGCGTGTCGGAACGAGGTCTGGCACGCTACCTGCTCTCTTCAAGTCGTACTTTCAATCAGGAGGCCCCAATGCCCGCGAAAATCCGCACCGGCCCAGCAGCCAAATCCCACCACCCCGAACCGAAACGCACGCAATCGCCCGATTCCACCACCGTGGAAGAGAGCGCCTTTCCCGGTTCCACCCTTTGTTCCAATGGCCCGCACATTGGCGTGAACGCTCCGTTCGTTCCCCTTGCATGGCTTCGCCCCGTCAGCCGATGGGTTGAGTAGCTCATATCGTAGCTGGCAACGTGCTAACCTGCTGTGGCGGAACAGGCAACACGCCTGTTCCGCCTTTTTGTTGTTTGCGCACGGCTTGCGTGGATTTTGGGTTGAAATCGGAGGGCAGTATGGGATTGTTGCTGCGGGCCGGTGCAGGAATCAATCCGAGCGCGGGCCCGTGGCCTCGCTGATGCTTTACTGCGTGGCTAAGTCTCTTATTCCCAACCTTTTCCCTATTTTTTACATGTCATCACTGGGATTTCTCAAGCGCTTTCCATGGAGGCGGCGGGCCGCGGCGTCGAAGGCGCAGACCCAGGTGAGCACGGAGCGCAGAAGTCTCTCAGCACCAGGGAGTTCTGAGGTGCCGGCGGCGGGTGCCGTGAAGTTGCCGGAGCCGGAGCCACCGGTTTTTGATGTGTACGTGATCGACTCGGGCTGGAATGTCCCTGCGCATCATGTACTTAAGGCGGAGCGCGTGCTCTTCAGCCAGTTTTTGAAGCAGCACCGGCTTTATGTGCTGACGAAGGAGCAGTCGCAGGAGTTTTTGCGAGAGAATCCGAGCCTTATTGGCAAGGATCCGATCGTTGCGATTGTTGACAAGGAGTCGCTGGTGAAGGGGAATCCGGCCGGTTTTGGCGCACGCCTGGAGCTGGGGCTGGTGAAGGACCGGGACCGTGTGGTGTGGCTGTTGAAGATGATTTTACGTATTGTCAATAATCGCCGCGCGTGCCTGAACCTGACGCGGACGATTCGCGACGCGACGCACAAGGAGGGTTTCAAGGGCGCCGTGGAGATTATTATGGAGTCGATCGGCCAGCACGGGCCGGGCGGCGGCGGCGGGCATTGATGTTGATGGGCAGGGAGTTGCGGCGCAATGAAAATGGGGGGCGCTTCGTCGTTGCGCTTGCTATCTAAGCTGTGCTGGGCGAAGCTACCAGCACGCCGCATTGCCGCGCTTTGTACATATGGACTTTTCTTCCATTGCTGATTCCATCAACGGCTTTTTGTATCATCGTGAGTACAAGAAGCTTACGCCGGCGGATAAGAAGCTGGCGAAGATCTGGACGCTCAATTTTATCCGGCGCAATCACCCGGACTGGACGGAGGAGCAGGTGCAGGAGCACTACCAGAATCTCATCCACGTGCGCAGCTTTGCAGTGGATGAGTGGGGCCGGCGGATGATGT
Source organism: Verrucomicrobia bacterium LW23 (assembly GCA_003054695.1). Taxonomy (GTDB): domain Bacteria; phylum Verrucomicrobiota; class Verrucomicrobiia; order Methylacidiphilales; family UBA1321; genus LW23. The sequence goes on along the minus strand of QAZA01000021.1, from coordinate 82,815 downwards.
GAGGCGCTCGGGTGCGGGAGCGCTTAGCGGCGCGCAAATTCCACCAGGATGTAGTCCTCGTACACGGTTACGCCGAAGGCGGCGCCACCTTCCAGCACGGCGGCGGTGACGCGGGGGCTGCAGCGAATGGGGATGCGCTCGAAGAGCTGGCGGTTGCCGGCGCTGGTAAAGTAATCGTCGGCGGTGTCGCCCCGCTGGCGGATGCCGAATTTGTGGAAGTTGGCGCGGTCCTGGCGCAGGATGTCGCGCACCGCCTTGAGCCGCAGCCCGTCGCTGGCAGAGAGATCCTCCTGGCCAATATAGGCGCGGTAGGAGGTGATAACGCCGTCGCCGGCAAGGGCAGAGTCGGCGGGGAGAAGCATGGCCAGCACGGCAACCAGCGGCGCGGCAAGGAGGTTGCGGAGAGCGGAGGCGAGGGCGGGGCGCGTTTTCATGGGAGGATGTGTGGATTGGACGATCCTGCGGGAAAACTTGATGGGCAAAATGCGGCTCACCTGAATGTTGGGCGAAATGGTTTAGCAGATGCGTTGCAATGCGGCGAGGTGGGGGGCGCCGCGCGACATTGCCTGTGCTACAGGTCCACGCCGCCCGCTTTAAGTAGCGCCATGGTAACGATATAGAGCGCTATGCTTAGGGCCGCACCCGCGCCCAGGCCTTGCCAAAAGCCGCCGGTGGTTCGGTTAAGCCAGGGCATCAGCAGAAACATCGGCAGAGTGGGCAGCACGAACCAAAAGGTGCCATAGGCGTGGCGGCCGATGAGTTCGGCATCGCGCGTCTCCAGGTACAGCCACACAAACGTAAGCAGGGAGATGAGGGGAAGCGAGTGGATGATGCTGGCCAGCAGGTTGTTATGCCGGGCCAGCGTACTCACGCCTGCGACGATGAAGCCGCTGATAAGTGCCTTGAGGAGGAAGAGCTGCATAGGCTTGGGTACACCGTCGTTGTGCGCTTATGCCCTCCGCTGCGCCTGGGGTAATTGCTGGGATAGCCGGATCGCTGGGCCCGCCGCGCGCAGAGGGGCGGCGGGCTACTGGGGCGTTACTTGGCCCCGCTGGGCGTGGCGCGCATGGGCATGATGACGTAGGTGAAGGGGCGGTTGTACTTCAGCACGCCGGGCTCGTACTCGTTGGTAAAGTCGAAGAAGACCTGGTCGCCGTCGAGGTTTTTGAGCGGGTCCATCAGGTAGTCCGGGTTAAACGCGATGGCGAAAGCGCGGTCGGTGTAGCTGATGGTCAGGGTTTCTTTGGCTTCGCCGATGTCGGGCGTGTTGGCGGAGATTTCCAGGTTGTTGTTGCCGAAGGAGAGCTTGACGCTGAGCGACTTCTCGTTGGCCAGCAGGGCTACGCGGCGTACGGCGCTCAGCAGCAATTCGCGCTCCAGCACAATGCGGCCCGTGGCGGCGGCGGGGATGACGCGGCGATACTCGGGGTAGTTGCCGTCCACCAGTTTGCTGAACATGTAGATGTGGCCGAGGTCGAAGGCGATCTGGTTTTGGCCGATGGAGATGCCGACGGGTTCGTCGCCCTTCAGCACGCGCTGCAGCTCGTTAACGGCGGCAGTGGGCAGGATGACGTCGATGGCGCTTTCCTCGGGGAACTCGAGGGGCTCCTGCACCATGGCCAGGCGGCGGCCGTCGGTGGCGACGACCGTCAGCTGGTTCTCCTTAAAGCTAAGCAGCACGCCATTAAGGACATAGCGGCTTTCCTCCGTGCTGATGGCGTAGGCGGTGCGGCGGAGCATGTCCTTCAACTGCGCCTGCTTTAGCGAGAAGGCGCGGGTGCCGTCCAGGCGGGGGAAGGGGGGGAACTCCTCCTGCGGCATGCCCATAATTTTGTAGTAGGCGCTGCCGCTCTCGATGGTGGCGGAGTGCTTATCATCCACGGTAAGCGTGACTTCCGGCGCGGGCAGCTCGCGGATGATGCTGAAAAAGCGCTTGGCGGGCAGGGTGGTGGCGCCGGCCTCGACGACCTCAGCGGGCATCACAGCGCGCACGCCGATGGCCAGGTCCGTGGTGGCGATGGTAAGCTTGCCATCCTCAGCCTTGATAAGCGCGTTGCCCAGGATAGGCAGTGGCGAGCGGTTGCTGACAACGTTGGCGACAACGCCCAGTGCGGCGACAAGGGCCTCTTTGGTCAGGATGACCTTCATAAAGTGCTGTGGATGAAAAGGATGAGAGTATGTGGGCGACGCTGAGCCGATGCCGCGCATCGCCCGCTATCGTTACGTGACGGAAAAGCATGTTTCCTAGCCGATAGCCGCAACGGTTGCGAGCCGAAAATGTGGCGGCAGCATGCATTTTGGGGCGGCAGAGGGGAGGGGCTGCGATTGCCGGGGCGATGGCTTCGAATCTGGTCAGCGTGGCTCCGGGCGGGCCGGCATCTTGTCGATAGACGTCTGGAAAGCGACCTGCTTTTGCTCTCGCGTCCAACCCGGATCGCAGTCTGTACCCGTTACGGTGGCGAGCGCTTTTTCCGTGGCATTTAGCGCTTCTTCCTTGACGGCAGAAATCTGGGTGTCCTCCCACCCCAGGGGCAGGTGCAGTTCGTTCCACTGAGTCAGAAGAGCCTCTGCCACTGGCCTGCCTTTTGCTGCGGCAAGGGCCTGAGCCAGCGACTTGCGGTCGGCGAGGCTCGCCACTTTCAGCATGGGGAGCAGGAGATCCGCGCGATTGAGACGGACGAACTCTGTGGCGGCGGGAAGGATGCTGTGGCGGTTCTCTATTGTCGTCTGGGGCTGTGCGGGCGCATTTGCGGAGGAGAGGGTGGAGGCCGGTTCGGCGGGCAGCTTCTCAATGGCGCGCTCGATAAGGGCCTTCTTTTGGGCAATGTGCCAGGTCGGGTCTATTTCTGCAAAGGTGTCCGTTACGGTAAGGAGCGCTCGCTCGATGGAGTATCGCGTGCGTTCACTCTGCGAACGGCTGGGGACTCCGGCAAAGAGTAGCGGGAATTGTCTGGGATAGTCCTCGTAGCGGTGAAATTCCAGCGCCAGAAGCTCATCCAGCAGCGCGCTCGCCACTGCTTTGCCGCTGGCGCGCATCAAGGCGTCCGCAATTGTGGCTTTGACATCGAGGGGTTCGGTTTTCAGCAGAGGAAGCAGAAGGTCGGGCCGTCCTAACTGCACGAGAGCAACGGCCTGCTCGAAGGTCGGGCTGTCCGGGCCTTCCAGCGATTTCAGCAGCTCGGTGGCCGGCGTCGCGGCTGCCCCTGTGGCCTCGCGCAGCAGTTTCCGCGAGGCTTCTTTGGATGGAAGAGCGGCTTCCTGTTGCGCCAGGGCGCCGACGGTGCAGATAGCGCTGAGTATCAGGGCGATCCATATGTGGCGTAGGACAGGTACTGGGTGCCGGGTATTGCGCGTCATACTGCCTTCTGAAATCGCCTTTGCAATTGCGGGAATTACAGGAATCGGGAATCAACGAGAACTACGCGGCAGTCCGGACCGCTGGTGTTACGAGGGAGCGGCCCCCCTCGATGCAGAGAAGTTCGGCAATGGCGACGGCAGTCGCGGCGTCGATGGGGCGGGTGCCGGACAGGAGCGCCTTCGCGATGCCGGGAGTGCTCTTGAGCGTCTCCGCAAACTCGGCAAGGGTGACGCCCTGCTGGTGCATACGCTCGGCAATGTATTGCAGCGCAGTGATTTCCGGCAGCGGCAGGTTGATCTTTTCGTAGTCTTCAATCGCTGCCGCCAGCGCCTCTGCTTCGGCATTCTCGGGGGTGCCCACCTCGGCGGAGAAGATCGTATCCATGCGGTCGAGGGCCGCGTTGTATTCGGCTTCGGTGGATATCTTCATATGGTGAGGGCGTTGATTTTATCGTACTCGGCGTGGGTACCGAAAACCCTAATATACATTTTGCCTTATCGCAAAAACGGCGCGCGAGGGACAAGCCTTCGCGCGCCGTGGATGGGGAGCTGACTGCCCAGCCCTATCCTTTTTGCTTAGCCGACTCGCTTAATCCTTCCGCAAATCCAGCCACGCCACTTCGTCGGGCGTGAGCGTTACCTGCAGCCCGGCCACGCTGCTGGTCATCTCCGCGAGGGAGCGCGGGCCGATGAGGCTGAAGACGGGGAAGGCCTGGTGCAGGACATAGGCCAGGGCGATGTTGATGGGGGTGCAGCCTTTCTCCTTCGCCAGTTGTTTGGCGCGGGCCTGGCGTTGGAAGTTGTCCTCGCTGTACCAGCAGCGCACCAGTTCGCCGTCCGTCTTTACGTCGGGGTGGGCGCGGTCGGTGAAGAAGCCGCGGGCCTGGCTGCTCCAGGCGAAGAGCGGGGTTTGGGTCTTCTCGTGCCACTCGCGCATGGAGGGTTCGCTGCTGGCCACGCAGCCGTCCCACACGGGGCTTACCATGCGGGCCAGGCTGAGGTTGTTGCTCAGCAGGCTGAAGCCTTGTTTGCCGTGTTTGGCGGCGTAGGCGTTGGCTTCGTCCGTGCGCTCCTTGCTCCAGTTGCTGCCGCCGAAGAGGCCGATGCGGCCGGCGGCCACGTGCTCGTTGAGGACATCGACGAACTCGCCCACGGGCACGGCGGGGTTATCGCGGTGCATGATGTAGAGCTCGGCGTGGGTGATGTGCATGCGGTCGAGGCTCTCGATGAGCTGCTGGCTGAGGGCGTCCGGGTAGCAGTAGGGCGTGTGCGCGCCTTTGCACAGCACCACCATGTCGTCGCGCACGCCGCGCGCCTTCATCCAGTCGCCAAAAATGCGCTCCGGCTTGCCGCCGCCGTAGATGTAGGCGGTGTCGACCGCGTTGCCGCCCCGCTCGTAAAAGTCGTCCAGCATGGCGGAGGCTTCGACCATGTTTTTGGGCCAGTCCATGCCAAAGAGCAGCCGGCTTACCGGCTTGCTGATGCCCTTGAGGGGTACTTTGGGGATGACGACGCCTTTGGTGATGGCGTGGCGCAGCTTGCCGCCGCGCGCGGGGGCTTGCAGGTGGGCGGCCGTCTCAAACGGGTAGACGAGGCCGATCTCCTGGCGCCAGAGATCCAGCATGCGCATGTTGCCCAGGGTGTCGTCCATGCTCATGGTGGGCGACTCCTTCGCGTCGAGGTGCTTTGCAACCGTATCGGCTTCCATGCCGTACAGCGCGCCGGCTTCAATCTTGAAGACTTCCAGGCCTTTGCTGTCGCGTACGTGCACTTCCACCTCGCCGCCGTCGCGGGCGGGCACCCACGGGCTTGGCACGTAAATGGAGCCCTCGGTACCGTACACGCGCGCCACGTTCTCCTGGTTGACGCGCACGCCGGTGCTGAGCTGCGCCAGGATGCCGCCGGGGAACTCCGCCACGGCATGGGCGGAGGCGTCGAACTGGCCGGCAACGCCATCGACAGTGTTCTCCTCCAGCTTTGCAATAGCTTTCAGCGCAATGGGTTCCGCAAAGGGTTGGCCCGTGGCCGCGCCCGCCACCAGCCGCGCGAAGGATGTGGCGTAGCAGCCGACATCCAGGATGCCGCCGCCGGCCAGCATGGGGTTAACCAGCCGCTGCCCGCCCGTGGCGATGGTACGGAACGAGAAGGTGGCCTGAATGCTGGTAACCGAGCCAATGCGGCCGCTCTCGATTACCTCGCGCACTTTGGCCATTTGCGGGTGGGCGCGGTACATAAACGCCTCCATCAGAAACACGCCGTGCTGGCGGGCGGCTTCCACCGCGGCGCCGGCCTTAAAGGCGTCGGTGGCAATCGGTTTCTCGACGAGGATGTGTTTGCCGGCCTCGGCCGCGGCAATGGCCCAGCGTACGTGGTCCGTGTGCGGGGTGGCGATGTAGACGGCCTGCACTTGCGGATCGGCCAGGATGGCCTCGTAGCTGGCGTACGGCGTGATGGTCTGGCCCGGGAACAGGGCCGCGACGTCATCGACGAATTTTTGCGCGCGCTCCGCGTCGCGACTGGCGACGGCGACTAGCGTACCGGAGGTGGAGGCGGCGATTCCCTTGGCAAACGTACGGGCGATTCCGCCGGCGGCCAAAATGCCCCAGCGGAGTTTGGATGTGCTGCTCATGTGGAATATTACTCGAGACGGAGGGCCACGGGGCGCCGGTCGGGCAGGGCGTCTTCGCGAGACACAGAGGTGTCAACGTAAACGCGGGTCGGCCGGTGCGGCGCAGTCCGGGGTCCGCAGGAGGAAGATTGCCGCCTAGATAAGACTCGGATTCGACGAGGTTGCAAGGAAGAACCGTGCAAGCGTTGCGTGGCTGAGGTTTTAATTGGTACGCAACATATTGATAGATAGCATGTTGCGTGTAAGACCAACGAGCAGATTGGCAATTGGTCTAAGGTGAAGAATCCGGTCTGCATTATCCCCACTTAGCGGCTTTGTCCCCCTTCGCGCGAAAATTCCCCTCTCCATTCGGAAGCAGAATGGGGAGGGGAATTTTCGCGCGAAGGGGGACAAAGCCGCTAAGTGGGGATAGAGGGGGAACTCGCTCACGGCAGAGGCGGCGGCGTACGCTTCACGTCTTCCTGCTTCGCTACTTCCGCCTTCACTTCCTTCGCCTCCGCCACCTCCCCGGCCGTCAGCATACGCACGCGTTTCTCGGCCAGGGGGAGGATGACGTGGGCGGTGGTGCCTCGGCCGATCTGGCTCTCGTAGGTGAGCTCGCCGCCGTGCTCGCGGATGATGCGGCGCACGATGAACAGGCCCAGGCCGCTGCCGCTGCGTTTGGTGGTAAAGTAGGGATCGAAGATGTGCGCAATCTTATCCCCGCTGATGCCCGCGCCGGTATCCGCAAAGCTGATGACCACGTGCGTATCCGTGCGCACCGTCACAATACGGAGAAGGCCGCCGGGGTTCATCGCCTGCATGGCGTTTTTGATGAGGTTGTAAAACGCCTGCTTCAGCTGCACGGAATCCACGGGGATGGTCGGCATCGGCTCGTAGTACGCCGTCTCCACAAGGATGTCCTTGTCGCGCAGCTCCGGCTCCAGAAACTCCACGGACTGGCGCAGCAGCTGGTTGATGTCGTGCGGCTGAAGCTCCGGCACGCCCGGGCGAATGGCGCTGAGGAATTGCCGGATAATCGTGTCCAGCCGCGAGATCTCCCCGCGCGCCACGCGAACGCTCTCCAGCAACTTGGGGCCGCGCGGGTCGTCCAGCTTCTTCAGGTCGCGCTCCAGCAGTTGAAAATGGATATGCAGGGAGTTAAGCGGGTTGCCCAGCTCGTGCGCTACACCGGCGGCCAGCAGTGAGAGCGCGTTAAGTTTCTCGCTCTCAATCGTCTCCTGCGTGCGCTGAAAGGCGGCGGTGTTGTCGTGAAAGATGGCCGCGTAGCCCAGCAGCGCGCGGCGCTGGCCCTCAATGGGCAGCAGGTAAAAGCTCAGGTACCGGTGCTCCGGGTAGGTCACCTCCATATCGCGGGAGATAACGCTGCGCTGGCGGAGCATGGCGGGCCAGCCCAGGTCGGGCAGCAGGGTGCGCACATCGCTGCCCAGGGAGCGGTCCGGGTTGAGGCCAAGCAAGGTTTGCACGGCCGTGTTCAGGTACATCACGTGGCCTTTGGGGTCGACCACCAGCACGCCCTCCAGCAGCGTGTTAAAGATCATCTCGAGGAAGCCTTTTTCCCCGGCCAGGCGCTGGAGCTGATGCTGCAGTTCTTCGCGCCCCACACGGTCCAGCCGGCTCAGCAGTTTCTCCAGAAAGCTGTTGCGCATAAAGCCTTTACCTTTGTCGACAGCGGGCTCGTCCGCAGCGTCAATGCGCCGCGCGCGGGGCGGGGGATCAGCAGCCATACTGACAATCTGGCACCAACAGGCGCAAGATGCGATGCGTTTGTTTGGGGCGCAGCTTGTGCCAGAGCGGTTACAGTACGCATGTCTACGGGCGAAATCTGACAACCTCGTTGAGGTTGTCAGACAACTTGCATAGACCCTGATTGAAACCGCTTAATGGCCGTCCTCGGCTTTCGCCGCTGCTGCAATCTCGCTCGAGCTGGGCTTGGGCTCTGGCTCAATCGGCAGGATCTCCAGAAAATCGCCCAGCTCCGTGCCCGTGGCGCTGATGACGCCGGCGGGGAGCTCCAGCACGCTTTGGGCGGCAAACACCATGCGGCTGGCGCGCCACGGTTTCATCTCGCGGATGAGGTGAAGCACCTTGTACTCCGGCCCAGGGCTAAGGAACACCGCGTCGAAGAGAAAACGCATCCCTATGCTGTGGATAGAGTTGCACGGAATAATCAGCAACCCCGTACCGGGCTCCATACAGCTGTGTGCCAGCAGGCCCACGACGCGCCGCGCCATGTTATCGGCCCGCCAGCCGCGCTCCGCCAGGGTGGTGCCGCGCGTTTTGTTGCGCACGCTGAAGGTATAGTGTATGGCCATGAGCAATCTTAACATCCCAGATTTTGCCGCGCATGGCAACCCGCTACCTCGCCCACGCTACATTCGCGAGCGGCAACCCGCGGCTACTGCCCGCCGACGCCGTTCTGCTTCTCGTGAATGAGCGTGTGCCAGGTAACCTGCCTGCACTTGGGGCACAGCACCTTGACGCTGGGATTGCCCGCGGCCTTCCAGCGCACGCCGCCCATCTCCCATACGGAGATGCTGCGATCGCATCCATTATTGTTGCAATGGGCAATCCACTGGCGAGATTCAGCCTCAATGGAGCTGCTCCAGCTTTTGGGCAGGAGCGACAGCACTACGCGCTGCGCAAAACTTCGTTTCGTCGTTTCCATAGGGAACGAGGGGTTGGAGGGGGGTGGGGTAGGGGAGGAGGAGCGGCAAGTTGCTGCAATGCAGCAGGGCGACTATGCCGCGGAGGTTAGCGGGCCGTCTCAATCACCACAGCCGTGCCGTAGCACAGCACTTCGGTAATGCCTTCCATCACTTCGTTGGCGTCGTAGCGCACGCCGATCACGGCGTTGGCGCCCACCTGGCCGGCGTGGTCGAGCATCAGCGCAAAGGCATCCGCCCGCGCCTTTTCGCACAACTCCGTATAGATGGTGATGTTGCCGCCAAACATCGACTGAATGCTGCCGGCCAGGTTACCAATAACCGAGCGCGAACGACACACAATGCCCCGAACAACGCCAACCGAGCGAACAACACGGTAGCCGGGGAAATCAAAAGCCGTAGTGGTAAAGACGGGATCCATAGCAGAGATACGGAATAGGAGAATCTTTTTGTGGAGAAATCGATACAGGTAAAACAACAGGTACCGACAAACCTGGGCACTGCAACAACACGTGGCAGTTCAAGCAGAAGAGCCGAATTCTCCTCGCAACGCAAGCTTTTGCAGTGCTTCGGAAGGGCCGGTGCGTGTTCCATCCGCACGTTACGCGCGCTACTCAGGCCTGCTCAGCGCAATACTGCCCTCCGCCACCAGGCGATCGCCAACGCGCAGCGTGGCGGTGAACTGGGCGCGGGGGCCCAGCTCCTTGTCCAGCGTTACCTCAATGCGCAGCGTCTCCCCGGGCAGGGCGGGGGAGTGGAAGCGGAACGCCTGGACGGCGGCGAGGTGCAGCTCGCGAGGGGCGCCGGCCGCGGCGGGGGACGCTGCGGCGACGGCCCACAGCCATCCGGCCGCCTGCGCCGCCGCCTCAATCATCAGCACCCCCGGCATCAGCGGCCGACCGGGGAAGTGGTCCGCAAAAAAGGGGCGCGCCGGATCCAGATGGAGCGTGGCCACGGCGCGCGGACGGCCGCCGGTGTCAGGGGCCGCCAGCTCGGCCGTATCCATAAAAGAGAAGCCGGGGCCGTGCGGAGTAAGTGGTTGCTGCTGCATAATTGACGCTCTGTGCCTGAATCAATAATACTAACCAGCAGCTTTTGCGCGGCCAGTCTGTTGAATCCGCCTTTCCGCCTCCCCCTTTGTCCCCCTACCTTTGTGTCTTCGTGCCTTGGTGGTTAATAGATTCCCCATTTCCGATTGGGGAGCTGAAGGGGCGCACTACGGCGTAGGCGCGGCCGCTGCCGGCTTGCCAAACACCTCCACCTCGCTGGTGTAGAGGTTGTGCAGCACGCCGTTCATCGGCACGTAGCGGATGGCGCGCGTGCCTTTGATATCGAGCTGATAGGTGTTCACGACATCCTTAAGCCCCACAGTGTAAGTAGCTGTCTTCCAGCGCTTTGCGGCTTCGTCCCATGCCTGGATCAGCACCTCGCTCGGCACGGAGTCGCTGAAGCCGGAGTTCTCGGAGACACGCAGGGCGGTCACGTCCGTGGGCGCGGCAAAGTCGATCCGCACCCAGGCGGGGCGGCCGCCGAAGGCCGTCATCGCCAGGTCGGACATCGGGATCCAAGGCTTGACCATGTTGTCCGGCTTGCCGTCCGTCAGCAGCGCAATATCCACGGCCTTTGCCGCAGCCGCCATGTCATCGCCCCAGCCGGCGCCGCCAATGCTCAGGCGCGCCGGTGGCACGCCGGCCAGCGCGTTGCGACTGTCCAGCAGATTTACCGCGCCCCCTGCGTTAACGTCGATACGCGGCTGGATGTAGCCGCCCGCCGGGGTGTAGACGGTCATGTTCCTCGCCGTGGCGCTGGTCGTCAGGTGCGAGGTTGCCAGCTCGCGCATGGGCAGCGGCACCGTTACGGCGTTGTTCACATCCGCCTCCCACAGGCCCTTGCCGTCCGCGCCAAACCAGTACAGGCGGCCGTTGAAGCCGGCGGCGAATGTGCCCTCAAACGTGGCGATGAGGCTTACCGGCGTCTGCGCCTGCGTCTGCCACAGCCGCGTGGCCGTGGTGGCGCCGGCGGGTCCGCTAAACTGCATGGCTGTAACGCGTCGCAGCTCGTCGGAGAGATACAGCGTGCGGCCGTCCGGCGAGAACGCGAGGCTTACCGGACGCGACGGCCAGCGCGTGGTGTAGAGCAGCTTGCCCAGGTTGTCGCGAATCTCCAGCAGCCGCTGCGGGTAGGCGATAGCGCTGGCGCCGTTGCCGTTGGCGATGGCTACCGCGCCCGGGGCCACCGTGGTGCTCCACGTCGCCACCGGCTGCCCGTACTCCAGGATGTAGAAGTGCGTGGTGGTAACCGCTTGCGGGCCGGCACCGGGAGTCGTGCCCGTGGGCGTCGCGCGAACCTCCAGCAGATACTTGCTGCCGTTGGGGCTGTTATGCAGCGTGGGCTCCAGGCGGTAGCCCGTCAGGGGTACCTCAAAGCGCCACCGTTCGTGGCCGTCCTCCAGCCCCACGGCGGCCAGGGAGACGCGCGTGTCGTCGGGCATCAGCATGGGCACGGGCGTGCAGCCGGCGGGCGGCGCCACGGAGTCCGCGCGCATCAACAGCGCAAAGTCGGCGCCGTCCGGGATGGTGGCGTGGGAGATGGGCGCGCGCACGGGGGAGGGGACGCCGGCCGGCAATCCGTCGCCCGTCGGCCAGTCCTGCGAGGCAAAGTGCTTCGAGGCGTCGATCGTCCAGATCTGCTCGAACTCCTGGCCCGACTGCACGGACGTTCCGTACGATCCCGCGACGTCGCGCCGGCGCCAGCACACCGTGCCGTAGCGGCCGGGCACCACCACGTATTTGGTGTTGCCGGCAATGCCAAAGCGGGTGATCTGCGGGGCGAGATCGCCATAGGCGGGGAAGACCAGGCGCGCGCCGTTGCTCGTATCCACCAGATGCAGCGCCTGCCCGGCCTTGCCAAGGCTGCGCGCCACGCCGCCCATGTACCTGCCGTCGTTGCTGACCCACGGGTAGCCCAGCGCCGGGCCCTGGCCGGCGCGTTCGGAGCGCACAAACTTGACGCTGTTGCCTTCGACAAGAAACGCCGCCAGGTTGCGGTGCATGCCGTCCGTGCTAAAGACGACCGACCGGCCGTCCGGACTGATGTCCAGCCCGGCAATCGGCTGGCCAAAGATCTGCTGCGCTGTAAGCACATCCTGCGCCGCGCCGCTAAGAGGCGAAAGCAGATGCACCGGCGCGGCGGCGGGCGCGGCAGGCGCAGCGGCGCTGAGCGTAGGGGCGGCGGAGGTGGCGGGGCCGGGCGGTGTCCAGGACTGGATGGCCTGGATTGCGGTGCGCAGTCCCTCGGGTCCCCCGCCCAGCAGGATAATGCAGTCGTCCTTCCACCCGCGCGCGCCGGCCACGGGGGCGATGATGGCGCCGCGCGTACCGGGCATGTTGGGGGAGACGGGCGCGCCGAGCTGGCCCTGCAGGCGTACCTGGGCGATCAGCTCTCCGTTAACGGCCACGGTGCCCAGGGCGATGGTGACGGGCTCAGTGTTGGCGCCCTCAGCCGACGCCGCGGACTGCGCGGAGACGGGGCTCGTCGCCGTGGCGTTGGCTGGCGCCTGCGCCACAATGCCGTGCTTGCCGAGAGCGGTGCGCAGCTCCGCGAGAATCTCCGGCGCGATAGCGGCCGGCGCGGACCCGGTGATGCTGACCGTGCCGGCGGGCGATGCGGCCGGTCGCGGCGGCGCGGGCAGCTCCAGCCGCACCACGCCGGACCGCATGGCGCGGGCCATCAGCTCCGCAAACTGCGCGGGGCGCACCCACTCCACGGCCGGGCGAACGGCGGCCAGTGCGGGCGCGGCGGGAAGCGCCTCGGCGGGCAGCGGAAGCAGAGTGCTGTTGCCACCGATAAGCTCGGTCACCTCCACCGTCCAGCCAGAGGCCGACGCGCCGGGCAACGGCGCGGGCAGCGTGGCGGTAAGGATGCCATCGGCACCGGTCAGTCGGTACACCTCCACAAACGGGGCGGCCGGCCCCTGGCGCGGCGGGGCCTCGTACACCACCGCGCCGTCCGTCACTTTGGCCTGGCCGGGCACAATGCGAATGCGCACCGGCACCCGCGCCGCCACGGCAGGCGGAAGCTCGGGCGGAGCAGCGGGCGCGGCGGCCGGGGCCGGCGCCGCGGGGGCGGGAGAAGCGGGGCGGTTGGTGGGATCGCCGCCGCCCGGAGCGCCCGGCGATGCGGCAGGCATCTCGTCTTCGCCGACATGCTCCTCGGCCTGGCCGTCGCCCCTCGGCGCGGGAGCGGGGGCAGGCGCGGCCGGCGCTGGAGCCGGGGCAGGAGCCGGAGCAGGCTCAGACTTCGCGGTCTGGATCTGCACGCGCACCTCCAGCTTCAGCTCGGCGCCGGAGAGTGTGGCGGCCAGGGCGGGCGCGGCCATGGGGGCGGGGCAAACGGCAATCAGGCGGCCCGGCAGGGAGGAGAGATCGGCCCACAGGCGCGTGGCTCTGTCCGTGCCGGCAAAGTTGCCCTGCGGCACCTGCATGGGTTTGCGGTTAAACACGTCGTACAGCACGGCGCCTTCCGGCTGCTTGGGCGTCAGGGTCATCAGCACGGCGCGTGGCTGGAACGCCTCCCCGTAGCGCCAGCCCAGGCCCCACACTTCGCCCGGCTGCCAGGGGAACGGCGAGCTGTCGCTGGTTAGCATGATGTACTGCACGGCGCCGCCGTTAAGAAAATTCTTGGCCGTCCACAGGTCGTCCGTCTCCAGCTGCAGAGGCAGTCGCGAGACCAGGCTGCCGGGGAACGGCCCGCCCGGCACGTCCAGCCACGCCAGCTCGCGAAGCCGTTTGGCGTTGGTGGCCAGGCCGGGGAACGTTGCCGGAAACGCCGCGTCGGCCGTAAAGGCGCCAAACGTGGCCACGCCGGAAAACGCGGCGGGCGGCTGCGGCACGGCCTCAAAGCCCATGGGCGCGCCGCCCGGCACGGAGGCGCTGCCTGTATCGAAATAGACGCGGCCCCCGGCCTGAATGTAGCGCTCCACGGCGTCGCGCACCTCCAGCGGCAGCCGCTCCTTAACGCCGGCAAGAAAGAGCGCCGGCAAGGTCTCGGGCTTCAGCTCCCCGGCAACGATGTCGGCCTCCGTAACCACGCGCAGCGGCACGCCTGCCATCAGCGCGGAGCCATACAGCCCAAGCACCGCTTCGTCATGGCGATGCGAAAACACCGACGCCCTGGGTGCGGCCGGGGCGGATGGCGCCGCTGTGGCGCTGGCGGTGCCCGGGCGTCCGTCGATGCCGCCCGTGGCTTCGGCCGCCAGTTGCGTCTCGCTGTACAGAATGGCGCCGCACACCAGGGGCGGGCACTCCGCAAACAGCGGGCCGTATTGCCTGAGCAGTGCGTTGGCGGAGCGCATGGAATAGGTCTCCAGCGGGTTGCCCAGCATCGGAGCCGCGCCGCTGACTCCGACCCGCTGGGTGCCGCGAGCCGCTACCGCAAAGGCATCGCGAACATAGCGTTGCCAGCCCGTGGGCCCCTGCCCGAGGCGCAGGGTGGAGCCGGCTGGAAGGCCGGGACGGCGCAAAATATCGTGCGAAGCCGGCGCCGCCCAGGGCGCGTTGCCCAGTTGAAACCGTCCCGCCTCGCTCGTAATGCCATCCTGGCGCCGCGGCGAGTACATCTCCAAAAGCGACATCGCGGGCCAGGCGGTGCCGGCCACCACGTCCGTGCCGGGCAGTACGGAACGCAGTGTGGCGTCCAGCCCCTCAAAGGCGCGGCGCACGGCAAAGTTCAGTGCGTCGGCGGCGGGGCGGCCGGGGAAGCGCAGCACCTGCAGCTCGCGCAGCCACGTGGCGTCCTCGGCGCTCATGGCATCCACGGGCTGGGCCGGTGCGCGACGGCGCGTGTCGTCCCCGCCGGCGGGCCCCATGGCGCCGCCAAACAGAATGTTGTCCGAGTAACGCACGCCGGCAATGGCGGGGAAGCGCGAGACGCCCTGCGCCAGGCGCAGCATGGCCAGCCTCAGCCGCGCCTGGGCTTCGTCGCGAAAGCCGCGCTTGTCCCACGCTTTGGCGCTATCCGCAAACCCGGCTTCCATACGGATGCCCAGGCTTGTCAGCAAGTCCAGATACACGTCCCGCAGTGGTGCCGGGCGGGGGCTCAGGCGCGGGCCGGAGGCGTCGGCAGGCGCGGGCGCGGCGGCGGCGCCAAAGCCGGCGTGCAGCGTCTCCATCGCCGGGCGCGCAGGGTTGTCGACATGAAGGTGCGCCTTGGTTGCTGCTGCGGGCGCAGCGGCTGCCGGGGCAGGGGCGGCCGGAGCGGTCGAGGCAGCGGGGCGCGCGGGGGAGGGGGCGGGTGTTGCCGGCGTCGCGGTGGCCTCTGCAGTTGCGGCGGGCGGAAGCTCCGTAACGGTCGGCGCCAGCAGGCCCGATTCGCGGCTGATGTTCAGATTGGCCAGGCCCTGGATGTAATCGCGGATCCAGATTAGCTTATCGGCCGGGCTGCCTGCGGAGGGCGCGGCGCCGGCCAGGCGGCTGTCGGCCTCGGCGGGCGGCAGTGCGGGCGAGACGCTGTCGGCCGTCGTGTAATCCAGCACGCGAGTGAGTGGGGAATCCGGCAGCGCCTGGCTGATGGTGATGGTAACACCCCACGCCTGCTCGCCGGGCGCCGTCGGCTCCGCGCGCAGGTGGTAAACGCCGGGCGGCAGTCGCCGCGTGATCTCCGCACTGATCTCCGCCGCTAGCAGCGGGTTGGCGTCCGCCTGCGCGGCTGGGGCGGGGGCTGAGGCCGGGCGCGGCGCGGCGGTTGGCGCGGGCGCAAGTGAGGGCGCAGGTGCCGCCGGGCGGGCCGGGGCGGGGGGAGTCAGCACCTCCTTTGCCAGCAAAACATCACCCTTGTACAGGCCCAGCGTTATGGAGGCGGGCGCGGCGGCATCGGCCGTGGCGCTGTGGGTGCGCACCACGCGCACCGCAATAGCCTCGCCCTGCACAAAGGCGCGGCGGCCGCCGGCCGTAAAGGTGGAGATACAGCGCTCCGCGGCCGCGCCCGCGGGCGCGACATAGGAGGTAAACGGCAGGAACATGGCGCGATCCTCCTGCATGATGGAAAGTGGCAGCGGCCCGAACGCCAGGCGTATATCGCAAGCGCCCATGGCCGTGTCGGGCATCGCAAAGGTGATGGCGCCGGCCACGCCGTCCCACGTGGGTTTGATGCTTTCCCACTCGGGGCGCGTGCCATCGCTGGGGCGCCACAGCACCTTCCACTGGTCGCGGTTGTCGGGCTCCGGACGCCCCATTACCTTAACGGGGATGGTGGCCGGCTTGCCGGCAATAAAGCTGGAGGGGAACTCCGCATCAATGGCCAGGTAGCGCGGGCCGTAGGAGAACGGCGTCTTGAAGTCGGGCTCCCAGTAGGTGATGGTGGTGCGCGGATCCCCCGGGTTGGAGAGGTAGAGGCGCCCCGCCTCGTCGGTGGCCAGCATGCGGCCGCGCAGGCCCAGCTGCGGCTCGCCGTTGGGTGCGTCGGGCAGCGGGAGGTCGAAGAGGAAGGGCATTTGCGGCGCCGGGCCGTAAATGCTTACCACAGGGCGGAAACCCTGCTTGCCAGGCACCACCGCCGTGCGCAGCGTTGCCACGCGGCCGTCCTTGAGAATGGCCACGCCGTACGCGCCGGCGGCTTTGCCCTGCAGGCTGCCTTTTTCGTCAAACGCCTGCACCAGGTCCGTGCCGGGAATCTGCACCAGCACGAGTTTTTTCGCCGCATCATAGGCAATCGCCGTCTCGCCGGGCTGAAAGCTCAGCGCCGTGGCGGCGCGCATGCCGATGGGGAAGCCGCCCGCCACCGTGCCCGGGCGCGGCGTGGCGGAGTAGATGGAGACGCGCATGGAGCCGACGGGCGTGGTGTCGCCGGGGGCGTCGCTCTCCTTGGTCTCCACCACAAACACGCGGCCGCCCGCGTCGTCCAGCGCAAAGGGGCGGATATCCGAGTAGCGGGCGGCGGGGGCGCCTACAAAAGGCGTGGTGGTGCCGCCGTCCGGCCCCAGCACGGCAATCTCCGCATTGCGGCCGGAGGTGCTGACGACCAGCGCGCCGTCCCGGCGCAACGTCACAAAGCGCGCCTGCCCGCCCGCGGAGATACGGCGCGTGAGGCGCGCTCGGCTGTCGAGCGTGAGGATGCTGTCGCGGCTGCAGAAAAAGAGGCTCGTGCCGTCGGCGGCAACGTCAAACGCGGAGAGATCGCCCGGCAGCTCATCCAGCAGCACAATCTTCTCCTCCGCCACCGCGCGGGGAGTCAGCACTACCGCCGTTGCCAAAAGAGTCATCACCGCCGCAACGGCCAACGCCGCCATGTGTGAAAGCACACCCCGCCGCCGCCATTTGTAAAAAGCGATCATAGGAAAAGCTCTGAATAATTCAGGACAGCCCGCAATGCGAGCCAAAAGCGCCCAAATTCGCGTGCCGGAGAGGGGGGAGCACGAATATCACGAATCGCATGAATGGGGCGGGGCAGGGGGGGGGGACCCTTTCGCTACGGAAAGCGGAGAAACAGGAAGCTGAGCACCGGACCGCAGGTCCCCTGCTGGTTCCCTTGTCTCTGCTTTCCGAGCCCAGGATCTGCTCCCGTCTCTCGCCCACGACTACGCTAAAGCCTTGCCGCGCAGGTGCTTTGCGGAAATGCAAGGGAGGTGAAGAATGGAGTGGTGCAATCCAATTGCTTTGCTAGCATCGGCGTTGGCGGCGCGGGTTTGCGATGCAAATGACACGCGACCGGCGCCGGCCGCCTCCGCGCACGCGCTTCCCTCCTCCCTTACCAGCAACTGCATCCGCGCCGGACGCGTTCACGAGCACGCGCTATGTCCAATCCCAGCTCCAGCCCGCAGCAGCCGCCGCCGCCGATTCCCCGCGTCACCGGCGCCGCCATTACCCACCCCGGGCGGGTGCGCTCCAGCAACGAGGACGCGCTGTACTTTGGCACGCTGCACGCCGGGTTGACGCTGACCGAGCCGCTGCTGCGCGAGCTGCCGGCAGGCGAGCCCTGGATGCTGCTTGTTGCCGACGGCATGGGCGGGCACCTGGCGGGCGAACGCGCCAGCCGCGAGGTGGCCGATGCCCTCAGCGCCACCTCCCCCTTTACGCCGCCCGCGGTGGATACGGCGTTGCGTGACTCCAACCGCTCGCTGATTACCGCCGGTCAAAACGATCCCAGTTGCCGCGGCATGGGCGCCACCGTCGCGGGACTGGCGTGCGGGCCGGAGGGGCTCTTTGCGTTCTCCGTGGGCGATGCGCGGGTGTACCGGCGGCAGGACGAGTTTCTCACGCAAATCTCGCGCGATGACTCCGTGGCCGAAGTGCTTGTGGCTGCTGGACATATATCGCGCGAGGATCTTCGCCCCAACTCGCTGCACGCCCTCACCCAGTCCATCGGCGGCCGCACCCACTATGCGGATATCCGCCCGCACCTGTACCCGCTGCGGCTGACGGCGCCCACCCGCTTTTTGCTGTGCACCGACGGGCTGACCGACACGCTGACGCTCGATGAAATTGAGCTGATCCTTAACTCGTCGCGCGAGCCGAAGACCGCCGTGGATCGGCTTTTTCTTTGCACGATGAAGGGAGGCGCCAAGGACAACATCACCATCATTGTGGCGGATGTCGGCGACGATTCGATGTCCGTGTCCACGCGTGAGTCCGCGGACGAAGCGACACCCGTGTCGGGGGCTCGCGGAAGCGCGGAGCCATGGCGTCCGGCAAGCCTGCCCGAGCGTCCGTCCTCCGCAAGGCCGCCCGCAACCCCGGCGCCGCCCACGGGCGGGGTTAATGATGATGGCGATGACGACGTGGACGCGGCGCCGGATACCGAGCCGGGGGAGCATCCCCACCAGCCGGGGTTTGGTGAGGATTGATTTGATCCGCAAGCTGAAATCTTCTACTACAAGCACAATCACAAGCACTTGCGACAGCCAAGCACCTGAACGGTCGCAAACCGGCCGTACGACGACAGCACCTATTGCCAATGCACGACATGAAGATTCTTTCCCTGGGAACTCGCGCGGCCTGGGCTGCCGCCGCAGCCCTGGTCATCGCGGCGCTGACTCTCGCGATGGCTCCACAAGGCCTTCTTGCAGAGGATGATAGCGAAGCCGAGGCCTCCCCGCCCCGCACGCGCAAGGCGTCCATGCCCACTCCCGCCAACGCGCCGGAGGCCCGGGAGAAATCCACCGCGCCCGCCGTGCCCACGGCCCCGGTAGCATCGACTGCCCCGGCAACCAGGCCCGCAAAGAAGAAGGGCGCGGAGAAGAGCGCGGCCTCCACCACCGAGGCAACGCGCCCTGCCGGCGGTGGAGGCAGTGGCGAGAGCAAAGCGCCCGCAGCCTCCGGTACCGGCACGGCCTCGCAGAAGAAGGCGCGGTCGACATCCGGCAGTGGCGGCGCATCCGGCACGGGATCGGGCACCGCCGGCGGCCCGCCCGCGGTCATCCTGCCGCAGATGATCTTTTCCTCGCGCGACATGAATTCGCCCATCGCCGCCGGCCATGCGCCAGCTCCGGTAGCGCCCGAAAAGCAGCGCACACGCACCACCCCTCCGCAGCGACAACAGCAGCAGGCGGAGATCCCCACCGCTCCCGTCGTTGCCGAAGGCAACCCCACCGGCAAGCCGCGCACGTCCGCAAAGCCTGCTCCCCAAATGCCCGTCGAGAAGCCTGCCGAAAAGTCCGCCACCACCGCCAAAGCCACCCCCGCGCCCGCCGCCCCCGAGTCCCCCGACAGCGCCGCCGCGCCCTCCATCGACCGCTCGGCGCGTTAGGCAGACGGCGCGTTAGACCAATTCGCACAGTTATTTGCTCCGCATAAAGAGCAAATAACTGTGCGAATTGGTCTTGGAGCATTTTCCGGACAGGCTCCTACAGGCGCTTGACAGTTCGCATGATCGCATCGAACAGGGGCTGAAGTTTGGCGCCTTGTGGCTTGGTGGTGCTGGAGGTCAGCACCACCCACTTGCGGCCAAAGGGGGATTTGAAGAAGTAGAAGGTTTGACGCAGGTACCTGCTCTGGAAGGTGTTATGCTCCGTAACCACGCGCCGGCCATCAAGTCCGCTGGCCGTTGTAAATTTGCCCTGCGCCACAACGGTGAGATTCTTGAAGCTTTTGCGAAGCGTAACCATATTGGCTTCGACATACTGGTCGATAGTGCCCGTATAATCTTCGTCTACAGCGTTAAAGTTGGCGGTAAAGTTGTCGCTAACCGGGCCGCGGGCCAGCGGGTACTTGGAGATCGAGGTGTCGGTGGAGACGTTCCAGGATTTGGGCACGGTATAGCTGAAACCCAGCGTATCCATACGCACGGATTTGCCGCCGGCGAGTTCCTCCGCGGCTTCCTCCTCCTCGGTATCGTAGCCGCTGGTGGCGGGGGCCGGGGTGGCCAGGCCGCCGGTGTTGGTGTAGCGGAAGGTGCGCAGGATGGCGTCGAAGATGGGCTGCTGCTCCACGGCTACGGAGAGCGGCGCGGTGGAGGTGAGGATGAGGTACTGCCCCGCTTTGGACCCGCGTAAGAAGTAGAACACCTGGCGTAACCACCTCTCGTTAAAGTTGTTATGCTCCGTTACCAGCTTCACGCCCTGCAGGCCGCTGTCGGTGGTAAACGCGGAGCGCTCCACGATTTTGAAGTTCTTGAAGTCCTTGAGTGACTTGAGGTTGCCGTCCACGTAGTCTTGGATGGTGCCCGTGTAGGATTCATCCACGGCGTTGAGGTTGCTGGTAAAGTCGCCGGTGGTGGGGCCGAATGCCAGCGGGTACTTGGACTTGGAGGTATCGAGCTTTTGCGTCCAGGCGGCCGGGATTTTGTAGACGAAGTTGCCTTCCTGGCTGCGCACCTCCTGTGTCAGGGCGGGCACCGTGCTTTTCGGGGGCGCCGGCGGTTCCGGCGCAGCCGGGGGTGGCGTGCTGGGGGAGCTGCTGCCGCTGCTGTTTGAGCCGCCGGACTCCAGGGTAAAGGACTTGAGGATCGCGTCGAAGGTGGGCTGGATATCGGGCCCGGCCTTTTGCGTGGCGCTGGTGGTGATGACCAGGTAGGTTTTGGCCACGTTGGATTTGAAGAAGTAGAACGTTTGGCGCAAGTAGATGTCGTTAAACGTGTTGTGCTCCGTAATCACGCGCCAGCCGGGGACGTTGGAGGTGGTGATGAAGCTGGCGTCGGAGACCACCTTCATGTTCTTGAACTCCTTGCGCAGCGTGCGCATGTTGGCGTCCACGTACTCCTTTAGGGTGCCGGAGTACTCTTCGTCCGTGGCGTTGAGGTTGCAGGTAAAGTCATCTATCCGCGGCCCGAGGGCCTTGGGGAATTTGGACTTGTCGTCCGGGGGGCGCACCTCCCAGCTGCCGGGCAGCTTCAGGCTAAACATGTCGCTGGATAAATCTTTGGTCAGCGAGGGCGTGTTGGGTACGGACGGAGCCGGCTCGGGCTCGGGCGGCTCCGGGGGGGTGACAGGGGCGGGCGTCGGCGCCGGTGAGGCTGTGGAGGTGGAGCTGCTGCCGCTGCCGCTGGTGCGCACGGTTTTGACGATGCTGTCAAACAGCGGCTGGGATTCGCGGCCGTTGCTGCGGGCGGAGGAAGTCGTCAGCACCACCCAGGTGTCGCCGCCCGACTTGGGTTTGAAGAAGTAGAACGTTTGACGCAGGTAGTTGTCGTTAAAGGTGTTATGCTCCGTAATCACGCGGCGGCAGTCCATGCCGCTATCCACGTCAAACGGGCCGGACGAGACGACCTTCAGGTTCTTAAAGCTTTTACGCAGCGTCACCATGTTGGCTTCCACGTACTGGTCGATGGTGCCTTTGTACTCTTCATCCACCACATTAATGTTGTTGGTGAAGTCGTCCTTCTTCGGCCCCAGCGCAATCTGGTACTTGGAGATTTCGGGGTTGGTCTTCACCTCCCAGGAGTCGGGGACCGTGAAGAGGAAGCCGAGCGGGGCGATGCTGACATCCTTGCCGGGGCCGATGTCGACGGTGGCGACTTCGGTTTCCTTCTTGTCGTCGCCATTATTGTTCACGACGGCGGGCTCCGTCTTCCACGGCTGCATGTACAGTACCAGGCCAACGGCAATGGTGCAGATAAAGAGGAAAAACGCCGCGCCGATGCCCAGTAGGATCTTGAATACCGTACCTGCGGACGACGAGGATGCGGAAGCGGCGGCGGGCTGGACGCCATAGCCGGTGCCATGGGCCTGCTGATGCTGCGGGTACAGGGGCGGGGATGCGTAGGGCTGCGCATACGGCACGGCCGGGCTGGCGCCATGCGTGGCAGGCAGCGCGGGCGAGGCGCCGAGCGCGGGCGAGTAGCCCTGAGGCCCGGGGTGCCCCTGTACGCCCAGGTGGGGCTGATGCCCGGGCCCCTGGTTGCCGGCGGTGTATCCGGAGGCCACACCGGCCATGCCGGCGGCACCGTATAAGGGCAGCGCGGGCGAGGCGCCGCGGCCCTCCACCGGGGGCGGGGGCGCGGGTAGGGTGCCGCTGCCGGGGTTGGACACGGCGTCATCCACCGGGACGGGGGGCATGTGCAGGCCCTGGTCAAACGCGTCGGTGGCGGCGGCGCCTTCGCGCACGCGGAACGGGTCCAGCACCTTCAGCACCTTGCGCCAGTAGGCGTCCTCCGGCATGCGGTACTGCATAATGGCCTGGATGCTGCCCATGCGCAGGCTCAGGCCCACCGGCAGGGTCGTCTCCTCCATATGGATGGCGAGGAACGGCTTGCTGGCGTTGAGGGCAAAGTTGACTTCGTCGCGGCAGTTTTTGGAGACGACGCTGCGGGGCGACACAAAGAAGATGAAAAGGGCGCAGCGGTCCAGCGCGCGGGCGATTTCCTCCGGCCACTCGTTGCCGGGGTCGATGCCTTCGTCGTACCACACCCGCACACCGCGGCTGCGCAACTGTTCCAGATGCTCGAAAACGGCGTCGCCGTCGCTGTGCGCATAGCTGATAAAGACGTACGGCTCCACGCCTTTATACGCTTCGAACGGAGGTTTGCGAGCCTGTTGCGGTTTCATGGCAGGGGGGGAGTGTGTGATCCGGTGGCGGTGCCGGGGGGCGGGCCGCCCCGGCATGGGTCAGCCGGAAACGCGCCATCGCCCTCGGGCAAGGCACTATCGTGTCTGTCTCTGTATAAAGTATCGACGAAGCGATCCCTGTTCCTTGATACTTTCGCCAGAAACACCCCGCTGCAACAAGCACAGAATGGCGAATGCAGAAGAAATATTGGAGGCGTAAACAGTACGCCCCTGTGCTTGGACAGCGAGCGCTGCGAATGGATTTACGCCACCCAAAAGTCGCCTCCCGGCAGTCGCTTGGCAATTCCCTCTCCCTCTCTCTGCAGTCCCCCTCCAATCCCTATGCCTGGGCGACGAGGGGGTAGACTTCTTCCTCCTCCAGCGTGATTTGCCGGGTGCGGATGAGTTCTTCGATGATCTGGCCGAAGGTGAGGGTGCAGACGAGGGACTCACGCCACACGTCTTCGACGGGGCGGGGCGCTTCTTTCAGGGCGTCGATGATGCGTTCGGCGGCGGGGAGCGTTTCGCGGTCGGGCCAGTCGAGGGTGTCGGCCCAGAGGGTGATGGTGCCGCGCATGCGGCGCAGGGGCTCGGACAGCTGGGCAAAGTAGTCGCGCTTCATCGCGCCCTGCATCAGGATGTCGGTGAGGTCGGCGCTGACAGTACAGCTGGGCTCGAACTCGGTGATGGGCTGGGCCATCATCTGGAACGCGAAGGTGCCTTTGGCGGAGCCGTCGCACAGCGCTTGCCAGATGGCCTCCAGCCCCTTAAGCTGGCCGTGTTTGGCGCTTTGTATGGTGTTGCCGCTGAAGAAGAAAGCGCCGAGCGGATCGTTGTCTGTGCCCCACAGCAGCAGCTCACCCTGGGCATTGCTGTCGCGGATGGTCTGGAACACCATCAGCAGATCGAACAGGGGGAGGTTGCCGCGCAGGTGCAGGCAGTGGCTCTGGTATTTCACCTCGGCGGTCAGCAGCTTGAAGCGGCTGGCCAGCATGCAGGAGATAAAGCGGCCGAAGCCGGGCAGGTCGTCAAGGAACTCCAGAAAAACTTCGCGGTCCAGGCGTCGCGCCCGCACGTCCACCTTGGCGCGCACGGTGGCGCTGCGGGGATCGCTGTTGAGCAGCCCCAGCTCGCCAAAGATGTCGCCGGGCGAGAGGTAGCCGACGCGGCGCTGCCGGGTAAAGTCGTCGCTCTCCAGCAGCACCTCCGCCACGCCTTCCTCAATGATAAAGACGGCGTCAGAGGGCTCGGACTGGCGGCAGATGTTGGCACCGGCGGGGATCTGCCGCACTTCGGCCAGCTGATCGAAAGATTCCTGCCACTCTGGCGCCAGGTTGCGCAGGTATTGGAAGAAGTGGAGGTGTTCGTTGGTACTCATCGTCGCGTCGTGGGTGCCGGGGGAGGGAGCGTGCTCGGCTGACAGGGTAGAGGGTAACGCGCGCGCGGGCAAAGCTTGCAGGCAAGCCGGGCGTTACCGCAGCGCCGGTTCGGGACGTCCGGGGAACATCACCCGGACGATCAAAGCTATATAGCACATACCAGCGCCGGGGTAGATGCTTTTTTGCAAAAATGCATGAAAAGACCGAATCGCGACCAGGCCGGCGCCCCGCCTCCATCGCCTGCTCAGGCAGAGACGCGAAGCGCACTCCGCTACGCATTTCACCCTTCCCCGTCCTCATCCCCCGTCCCCCTTTATCCCCATTTAGCGGCTTAGAGGCTGTCGACATTTCCGCAGCATCCCCTTGGCGAAACTTTCCGTCCTTGGCGATACTATCTGCCTTGGATCTACGGACCTTCAGATAACATCGCCAAGGGCGGAAAGTTTCGCCAAGAGGGTTGCTTCCACAATGTTCAACCTTCCTTACGTTCCCCCTTAGAGCGAGACATTCTCCTCCATATTGCAGTACGGCTTCACAGATGTCTCGCTCTAAGGGATACAAGCCCCTAAGCAGGGATAAAGGGGGAGGAGGCCAAATGTCGACAGCCTCGAGACCAATTATCGGAATAAACCGGTACATTGGCGGGACGCTTTTGAGCGAGGGCGGCGTTGAGTCTTCGGTCATGCATTTTTCAAATGCACTCCCTCAGCCTCGCCTTGCCCTCATCTCAAAATCGCCTCCACCAATGTACCGGCTTATTCCGATAATTGGTCTTATATCCCCGTTTGTGGACGGAGCGGAATAAGTGCGGGTTGAAACGCTTTGCACATGCCCTATTTTGCAGCGGGCGACGCCTTGGCTTTCGCTTTGGGCTTGCCCTCGGCCGGCTTCTCCATGCCGACGGGCGTTAGGCCCACGTGCTTCATCAGGAAAGCGTAGTTGTCAGCCAGGCTGACGACGCGGGCGGCCAGGGCGTCCGCGCCGCCGTGGCCGGCGCTGCCTTCCACGCGCAGGAGGATGTGCCGGGCGGGTGTGGCAAAGTGCTGCATGGCGGCGGCCATCTTGCGGGCGTGCATGGGGTCCACGCGGTCGTCGTTGGCGCTGCTGTCAAACATCACAAACGGGTAGGTGCGGCCGGTGCCTACCTGGTGGTAGGGGGAGTAGAGATGCAGCGTGCGGAACTCCTGCTCGTTGTCGGGCGATCCGTACTCTGTCACCCATGTGCGGCCGCTGCCAAATTTGGGGTAGCGCAGCATGTCCAGCAGCGGCACGCCGCATATGGCGGCCTGGAAGCTGTTGGGGCTCATGGTGATAACGGCGCCGACAAGGAGACCGCCGTTGCTGCTGCCCTCAATAGCCAGGCGCGCGTAGCGGGTGTAGCTGAGCCTGTCCAGATGTTGGGCGGCTGCCTTAAAGTCCTCAAAGGAGCGCCGCTTTTGCATGCGCATGGCCGCCTTGTGCCAGTCCTCGCCAAACTCGCCGCCGCCGCGAATGTTGGCAATGGCGCAGCCGCCGCCCGCCTCCAGCCAGGGGATCCATGCCGCGTTAAACTCCGGCAGGTAGCTGTCGCCAAAGCCGCCGTAGGCTGTCAGCAGAAAGGGCGTCTGGCCGTTGGGCACCAGGTCCTTGCGGCGGATGACAAACATGGGGATGCGCGCACTGCTGCTGTTGTACCAGATTTGCTCCACCATGTAGGGGCTCAGATCCGCCGGACACACGTTTCGCTGCCACTCCGTGAGGGTGCCGTTGGACGCGCTGCCGCGGTAAATGGTAAGCGGCTGCACGGGCGAGCTGAAGGTGAGCAGAAACTCGTCCTCCTCCGGTTCGCCGCTGATCTCCGACACGGCGCCCATGCCGGGCATGGCGATTTGCAGGCCCAGCCCGCGCAGACGCGGCGGCTCCGGCGGCGCGGCCGGCTGGCCGTCCACCGTTACGGTGGTGGGCGGGGAGAAGGAGGGGGCCTCGCCGGGGGCGGCGGGTGGCGTATCTGCCGACGCAGGCTGGGCGGGCGCGGGCGGGCCGGCCACGGGCGCCGGGGCAGGCGCGGGCGGGTTGGTGGATTCAGCCGCAGGTGCAGGCGCCGGCGGCTCCGACGGCATGGCGTCGGCATGCATCATGGGGGCGGGGGCCGGGGCGGGCGCGGTGCTGGGGTCGCCCGGGGCCGCAGGCGGCGCGTTGGGGTCGCCGGGCGCGGCGCCTTCGGGCGGGGCCATGGAGGGATCCGAGGGGGGGTGCGGTGCGGCTGCGGGATCGGGCTCTGGCGGGGGCGGGGGAGGCTCGGGCGGGGCGGCGGGCATGCCGGGGTCGCCCCAGGTAAGCGGTTTGCGGCCGGGGTAGATGACCGCATAGCCTTCCAGGTCAACCACTTCCACCACGGGCAGGACGTCCTTCAGGTGCACGGTCACCAGCTTGTCGCCGGCAAAGTGGACGCTGCGCAGGGTGCTGTCTGCGCGCTCCGGGATGATTTCCTCCCAGTTCTCGCGACCCGGTTTGTCAGTAGGCGTGCGCACCAGCTTGTAGCGCGGCGCCTTCTCGTTGGTAAAAATGTAGAAGTGCCCGCGCCATGGGGTAACGGAGTAGATCGCCTCCTGCCCCCTGGCCGCATCGTACCCGGCGGGATCGGCGGGCGCGCCCACGGCAAGCGGCTTCCAGTCCCCCTCTGCGGGCGATTTGGTGGGCGACGACGGGCGGGACGCATTGGCATCGCCGGAAGTCGCCAGGCCGGTGCCGACGCCTTGTGCCTGCAGATCCAGCACATACACCTTGTTGCTGGACCAGCTGGGCGTGATGGTGCACAGCAGCCAGCGGCCGTCGCGGGAGAGCGAGGCGTCGATAAACATGCTGGCATCGCCCACCTTCTCGTGCATCAGCACGTCGTCCTTTTGCGGCGTGCCCAGCTTGTGGTAGCGCACCTCGGCCAGGGCGGGGCGCTCGGGGATTTTCTCCTCCGGCACCGGCGGCAGGTACACGTAGTAGAAGCCGGCGCCGTCGGGCGTCCAGCTGGGCGTGGCGTACTTGGCGCCTTCAATCTTGTCGACTTCCGACACTTTGCGGGTGGCGACGTCCATAACGTAGAGCGTCGATTCATCCGCATTGTTGGGGTTTTTGCCAAACGCGACGAGCTTTCCATCGTAGCTGGGGGAGACGCCGCCGAGCGATTCGCCTGCCGCCGGGGGGAAGAGAGTGGCGTCATTCGGGTCGATGAGGATAACCTCGTCGCCGTCCAGGCCGTCGCGATAGCAGTACAGCTCCTTCTCCTTGGCCGGGTCGCGCTTCATGTAAAAGTAGCGCTTGCCGTACTTGACGGGCGGGAAGACGCGGGGCGTGTAGACGATCTCCTTAAAGCGCTTGAGCAGCGGGGCGCGTTCGGGGAGTTTGGCCAGGTATTCCCGCGTAAACTTGTCCTGCGCGGCGGTCCACTCCTTCACCTCCTTGCTGTCGCCGTCCTCCAGCCACCGGTAGGGATCGGACACCCGCGTGCCAAAGTAGACGTCAAAATTGGTTTCGCGCCGGCTGGCCGGGTAGGGCAGTTTGGTATTGCGCGCCACATAGGCCGGCACCGGTCTGTCCCTACGCTCGGCCAGAACCTTGTCAAACTCGTTCGCCACGTACCAGAGAATCCCCATTACAAAGAAGCAAAAGACACAGGTGAGGATAACAATCGTCTTCGGACTCATATCAGATGGCGGAGATTAACATACCCGTCTCACTATTGCAACTAACGTAACGCTTGGCAGGTCTAAGGCGTGCACAGGTGCTGAGAGCGGCGGCGAGCCGGGCGTTTGCGAAAGGGCTTTGCCGGGGCGAAGTGGTCCGCGACCGGCGGAGCCGTTCCATAAGATAGCCCCGGGTTGCCCGCAGCATTCTGATGCGAGGAGTACCCCGGGTACGCTGGACTCAGGAACCTTACGCGAAGCGTTCTTCCGTTGAACCGTTGGCGCTCGTTCGTTGCTCTGGCAATCCTCGGCCGACAGCGGAAGCCTCGCCTAGGCCGGGCTACGTTGTGGAACGGCTCCCGCCGTTCTCGGACCAGCGTGAAGCTGGACCCGATCTCCTTTTGTGAGCGCCCGGCACCTCCGCTTATCCTGCGCTAATTCTTCCGGTCCAGCAGGTAGTCCGCGATCATCTCCAGCGGCTTGCCTTTCTCGCCAAAGGGTTGCAGGGCGGAACGGCTGGCGGTGGTGAGCTCGTCGGCGATTTCGCGGGCGCGGTCCAGGCCGAGGAGGGCGGGGTAGGTGGCTTTTTGGGCGGCCACGTCTTTGCCGGCGCTTTTGCCCAGCTGCTCGGTAGTTTGCGTAATGTCCAGGATGTCGTCGATGACCTGGAACGCCAGGCCGAGGCTGCGGCCGAAGGTGGTGAGGGCGTCCAGTTGCGCGGGCTCGGCATTCGCGGCCATGCCGCCCAGGCGGATGGAGGCGGTGATGAGCGCGGCGGTTTTGTTGAGGTGGATGTACTGCAGGTCCTCCACGCTGATCTTCTTGCCTTCGCCCTCTATATCGGCCACCTGGCCGGCCACCATGCCCTGGCTGCCGCTGGCGCGGGCCAGCTCCAGAATCATGGCGGCGTGGTTGTAGCGCTCCGTGGCGCGGGCGCCGGCTGCGGCTTCAAATGCGATGGTCAGCAGGGCGTCGCCGGCCAGCACGGCCATGCCTTCGCCGTAGACTTTGTGGCTGGTGGGTTTGCCGCGGCGAAAGTCGTCGTTGTCCATACACGGCAGGTCGTCGTGAATAAGCGAGTAGGTGTGCACAATCTCCACCGCGCAGGCCAGGGGCAGGGCGTTCTCGTACTCGCCGCCAATGACCTCGGCGGCCGCCAGGCACAGGATGGGGCGAAGCCGTTTGCCACCGGCAAAGATGCTGTAGCGCATCGCATCGTGTATCGTGCGCGGGCGGGTTTCGGCAGAGGGTAATACGGTATTGAGTGCTTGTTCAACGCGCTCCTGACGCGTCGACCAGTAACGGGCAAAATCCATGGGAATCTGAAATAAGCGAGACGTGTGGCAAGATGCAATGGAAATCCGGCGGGGGAAGGGGGAGGGAGGGGATTATTTAACCACGAATATCACGAATGACACGAATATTGGGGAAGGGACGAATGGGGGGGAGGGGACAGGGGAGCTTTTTAACCACGGATCACACGAAGCACACGGAATTTGCGGAGGGGACGAAGGGGAAGGAGCAGGACTCCAGGGGCACTCTACAACTACTTGCCACTTTCCCATTGTAACATCTGAAGCTAATTATCCTTTCGTCCCCTCTGTAAATTCCGTGTGCTCCGTGGTTAATTATCCCCTCCCCCAATTTCCCCTCCGTACTATTCGTGTCATTCGTGGTTAACTAATCCCCTTCTCCCCACGACCCCACTCCCTACACAAACTGCAGCTCGCGCGGGGCGGGGATGAGGCCCTGTTCGTGGGCTTGCTTCATAAATTCCTCCACGGCCCGGCGGCCGCGGTCGCCGTAGTCGACGGTGAGGTCGTTAACGTACATGCCGATAAACTCGTCGGCGCGCTGGCTGTCCAGGCCGCGGCCAAGGGGCAGGGCGTGGGCCACGCCTTCGGCGCGGTGCACCAGGCCGTATTTAATGCTCTCATGCAGGATGTCGGATATCTCTGCGATCACCTTCTCCCCCAGGCTTTTGCGGATGACGTTGCAGCCCAGCGGCAGCGGCAGCCCGCCTGTGTGGCTGTACCACCACCGGCCCAGGTCCTCGCACAGCACAAAGCCGGAGTCCTGGTAAGTCAGCTGCCCTTCGTGGATGATCAGGCCCACATCGGCGGTGCCGGCGTCCAGCGCGTCAAAAATCTCGTCGAACGGCACGGTGATGAGGTTGAGCTCCTCCGCCTTGACCCCGAGGTACATTTGCAGGGCCAGAAAGGCGCTCGTCATGCGGCCGGGGATGGCGATGCGCGCGGAGTACATGTCGTCGCGCGTGTAGCCCTGCTTGGCTACCAGCATCGGCCCATAGTTGTCGCCCATGCTGGCCCCGCAGCGCAGGATGGCGTAGTTATCCAGCACGTAAGCGGAGGCGTGGAATGAAACGGCGGTAATGTCCAGCTCCGCGCGAATGGCACGCTCGTTGAGCGTCTGGATGTCCTGCAAAATATGGGTGAACTCGTAGTTACCCATGGGGATGCGGTGCTGCGCCAAAGCGAAAAACATGAAGGCGTCGTCCGGATCCGGCGAGTGCCCGAGTGTAAGTTGCATATGTCCCGACATCATACCCCGCCCCCCCATGTTTGACAAAGCGCAAACCATCGCCCGCACGGAGGAATGAGTGCCGTTAATGCGCGGGATTACAGATGCTTCTGGAAGGCGATGGGGAACCCGGCCGATAGGGAGCGGTGCGGGACGCAGCGTTTTGGCGTTTCCACTTCGCCAAATCCCCACTAGGATGGCTCGTAGCCCCGCCTTGCCCGCACACACTCGTCGCATGAAAACCGAAGGACCGCCCCTGGAGCCCCTGCTTCGCCGGCTTGCGGAGTGCCCCGCGGAGTTTCAGCTTGCCCCCTGGCTGGAGGACTCACCGGAAGCCGCCATGGGCCATGCCGGTACGCTGCACGTGGACGCACTGCTGAACGACTGGCTGGCCGCCGCCGGCTACGAGCGCCTGGCCGCCCACGAGGCCGCCGTGTACCGTAGCGTGCAGGCCGCCGGCGCGCGTAACCCGGCGCTGGTTGCCGTGCGCGGCGCGGCTGACTCCGCCGGGCAGGCTGCCGCCGCTGCTGCTGCTGCGGCCGGCGCTGGTGGAGGGAAGTACGGCAAGGGCATGGCCAAGGCCAGGGGGGCATCGCCCGGCGCGGCACCGTCCTCCTCAGCAGCGGCGGCCTCCGCAAAGCAGGATGGCTCCGCCGCCCCCGCCTCCCTCTCCGCCCAGGCAGCCGCCGTGCGCGCCTGGCTGCGCGTCCTTGGCCCCACCGTATGGCTGCTGTACGACACGGCGCTTCTCCGCGGCGGCAGCGCCGCCGGGGATGCGCGCCGCGCCGCCATCCTGGATTTTCTGGACGACGAACTTGCCGAGCTTTCCCGCATGGTGGAACCCGCCACGTTTGTCTCCGACGGCGACCGCCGCGAGGAGCTGGTGCGCCGCACTCTGCGCGCCCTGGACATGCGCCCCGTCGGCGAAAGCCGCCCGCACGCGGAGGATCGCATGACGACGCTCGACACCGTCGAAATGCGCCGCGTCGCCATCGCCTCCCGCATCGCCGAGGAACGCGCCCGTGCCATCCGCGAAGCCATGGCCCGCAAAGCCGCCGAAGAAGCCGCCGCCACCTACAACCGCGAGTAAGACCAATTGTCGGAATAAGCCGGTACATGGGTGGAGGCGATTTTGAGATGAGGGCAAGGCGAGGCTGAGGGAGTGCATTTGAAAAATGCATGACCGAAGACTCAACGCCGCCCTCGCTCAAAAGCGTCCCGTCAATGTACCAGTTTATTCCGATAATTGGTCTAGAGGCTGTCGACATTTGGCCTCCTCCCCCTTTATCCCCTGGAAGCATCCCCTTGGCGAAACTTTCCGCCCTTGGCGATGTTATCTGAAGGTCCGTAGATCCAAGGCAGATAGTATCGCCAAGGACGGAAAGTTTCGCCAAGGGGATGCTGCGGAAATGTCGACAGCCTCTAAGACCAAATAGCTCTACTCATTAGTCTTACACATGGGTTTACACCGCTGTAGATGCTGTCGACATCATTTACCTTTCCCCAATCTTGGAGAGCTTTCCGACCTTGGCGTTAAAACTCCCCCCAGCATTCATCGCCCAGATTTTTAACGCCAAGGGCGGAAAGATCGCCAAGGGGAACCGCAGAATTCGGAAATTTCGACAGCCTCCAAGCAGAGAATCACCAATAACGGCGCGTCCCTTTTGTCCTGAGTCGACGATTTCCTGCCCATCCTATCTGAATCCCGTTCCCCCCTTGCGACCTTTGCGACCTTTGCGCGAAATCGGGTCCACGTATTGCGGAACCTGCTCGTACGTCGGAATCTTTACCCGATTTTACGCAAAGGACGCTAAGGACGCAAAGGGGGGAATGAGCCAAGGATAAGGGAGTATCCGCCTTCGACTCAGGATACACTCCACACGGCTCCAGATCATGCGCAATTCGATGGCGCTCGGCTAACCAAACGGCCCGCCCCGGCGACCTCCGATGCCCAGCAGTCTGATGATCGAAATAATGACGGCGGCGACTACCAGAAGATGGAGCAGTCCGCCTGCGGTGTAGGCCATAACGTTACCCAGTACCCAAAACATGATTAGTATGGCGACAAGGCCCCAGAGCATAGGTCGGCTTTCCTCCATTAGGTTGTGTTGCTAAAAGTAACGATGCTGCAACCCGCAGCGGAAAGCGCCGCCCCCCCGTAGGAAGGCGGCGCTGGAAACTGCCTCTGACAGCGCAAGGGTTGTGCAGAGCCTGAGAGAGAGAGAGGGAGAGAGATT
Organism: Verrucomicrobia bacterium LW23; assembly: GCA_003054695.1. GTDB lineage: Bacteria > Verrucomicrobiota > Verrucomicrobiia > Methylacidiphilales > UBA1321 > LW23. The sequence goes on along the minus strand of QAZA01000021.1, from coordinate 50,375 downwards.
TTGCTGACAGGAGTTCGCCTGCAATTATTTGAACGTATAGATAGAAACCCGATTTTGTGCCCGCGCCGACCTCAGATTTTTTTGGATGAGATATGAAGTGAAGCCAATGCGTGGACATCTTTATCTACCGCAAATGCCATGCCAACCTTGAGGACGTAAGCGTAACATGCTCATGCGCAAAATCTTATCGATTTACGCCGGCGCATCCTTCCTCCAGCGCTCCCTCCGCGCCGTGCGATTTGCATGCGCGTCGCTCTTCGTCCCACGCATTTTGCAGTTGCGCGCTGCCGAAGCTGCGGGGGTGTTGCCGGGCGCTGTCTCCACGCCCCGCCATCCGGACCCAACACCCGCATTACCCGCTACCTCGCCTTAACCAGCACCAGAATGATATGCGCCAGCAACAGCGGAATCGTCAGCACATTGCGCAGCAGATGCAGCGGATAGCGCAACGCGGGGGAGGGCGTGCGCTTGGCCATTGCCAGGGCCGAGCTGCCCGCCACGGCTATGGCGTGATCCCTGGCGGCTGCCGCTGCTGCGGCGGCTTCCGGCGTCGCCCCCATGGCATTGCGCGCGGCGGCGGCCTTTGCGGCCACGTACGTCGCCCCGGTAACGGAATCGCCCGCCATTAACACCTCGGCAAGCTCGTACGCGCGTGGCAGGGCAAAGGGCATCGTCACGATTTTGCCGCGCCACTCCTCGGGAATATTCTCATCCCCGCACGTGCACCCGGCCAAAGCGCCGGTGATGGCCGCCACCGTATCCGTGTCGCCCCCGCGCTCCAGCACCGCCACAATGGCGTCGGGGAACTCCCCGTAGTGGCGCAGCCAGGCGTAGATGGCCACGGGCACCGTGTGCAGCGTAAAGCCGGTGACGCCTTTGTGGATGTCCAGCTTGTCCAGCCGCGCGCAAAACTCGGCCACCGTCTCGCGGGTCTCGGCCGCTTCGCGGATTTTGCCGACGATGCCTGCCCAGTCCGCCACCTGTGCGGCACTCGGCAGCTCCAGCAACAGCTTTTCCAGGTCGTCGATGGACGGCAAAGTTACTCCCTCCTCGTCGGCGGCGGCGATGCCCCGGCGCATCTCCCAGGCGGCCACCTCGGCCACCGCCTCGGCGCCGATCAGCGCCAGCGGGCTGCTGTGCGTAATGGTGCCGGAGGCCCGCACAATGGCCTGGCGCCGCCCCGGTTTGGTCTCCCATCGCAGCGCGCCAATCAGCGCCGACCGCATGGCTGCGCCGTTGCCGCCGCTATCCACCCCCGTGCGCTTGGGGGAGACACCCAGGCACAGCCGCAGGCACGCAATCAGCGTGGCCCGGCCAATGCCCGGGGGCAGAGCCAAAAACCACCAGCGCAGCCGCATGGCCAGGTTGCGCTGAAACGCCTCCAGGTCCTGCGGAGCGGAAGCCATCGCCTCCAGTACCAGCAGTGTCTGCTCCGTGTCGTCGCTCACCAGCCCGTGACCCATGACCATGCTTTGCGGCCACAGACCCGTGGGCGTCGATGTCTCCGCCGTGATGGCGATGGCGCCGCCGCCGCCCTTGCCCGCCCGCGAGGCGTCGCCGCCGGCAAAGCGGGGCCCGCGCCCCTCGTACGGCAGCCCCAGGGAATCCCCCACCGCCGTGCCCAATATAAGCCCGCGCAGTTTCGCCGCGGGATCTGTCTCGATGGAGGCCATGGGATAGGACGAAAGAGGGGGCGTGTGCGATGGCGGGCGGGCGAAAGCCCCGCATGATGTTGCGTTGTATCCTATAGAGAGACACTAAAGAACTTCAATATCTATATTCTAAAGCGCACCGCTTTTTTAGTTAGGAGGTTTAAACGGCCAACACGCCACAAAAGACCTGATGCATCAGGCCTGGTCCAAACAATTGGCACGGAACAACATGCAAAAGAATGCGCGAGGCGTGCATCTTCTTGTATAATACAAGCTGGCACCCTCCTTTGCGCTATAGCCAAAGCACCCCCACGAAACAAAAAGCCCGGGGTCGCCGGCATGCGCGCCGACAACCCCAGGCCGTCAAATGCTATAGCCGCCCTTTAGCGGCGATGCCCGTGCCCATGCCCCGGGCCGTGCCCATGTCCGTGCCCAGGTCCATGTCCATGTCCATGTCCGTGTCCATGCCTGTGGCCGTGGAAGTGGTGATGATGATGACCGCGGCGATAGCAACCCCACACCCCATAGCGGCAACGATGGCGATGGCCGTGATAGTGCCCATGGTCGTGGTGATGATGGCCGCGGCCGAGCACCGCCTTCCCCGCCACATCCGCCCCAGGGGCCAGAGCTGCGGGGCCCGCCTGCGAGGTTACCGTCACCGACGAAAGAGCGAAAACCGCGAAAGCGAGAGTAAGAATAAGTTTCATATCCTTAAGACGCTGAAGTTTTCCTCACATTCACCTGAATATTGTATCAGATACGCGACAAAGCCCCTAAATCATTCCATTGCAAGTGCCTGATAAGCAAAAGTTTTTGCTGAAACCTGTTTTCCCGCCACATCTCGCCACACATTGCGACAAACCCCCGATTTCCGCGACATGCCGGCATGAACTTCTTGTTTTAGCCCAGCGCGGATAAACATTCGTAACGCACCCTATCCCAATCGATAACGGAAAATAAACGCAGCCATGGACATGGTGATGGCCGTAATCACCAGCAGAGGCCAGACATGCATCGCCACCGTGTACACATCAATGTTCTTCAAAAATACATCCTTCGATATTACAATAAAATGTCGCAACGGATTAAACCACGTCAACGTCTGCAGCCACTGCGGCATATTATCAATAGGCGCACTGTAGCCGGAAAGAAGCATCGCCGGCATCATAAACGAAAACGTCCCCAGAAACGCCTGCTGCTGGCTGGAACATATCGATGAAATAAACAATCCAAACCCCACCAGCGACAACATATAAAAGAACATGCTTCCATACAATAAAAACACGCTTCCCGAAAACGGAACCTGATACACAAAAACCGCCGCCAGAAAAATAACAGTTCCCTGCGACATCGATATAATAATAGCAGGTATTGCCTTGCCCAGCATAATCATCCCCGGCGTTAAGGGCGAAACCAGAAGCTGATCAAAAGTCCCTTGCTCTCTCTCCCGGGCTATACTTAAAGAGGTTACAATAAGTGCGCCAATAGTAGTAATAATCGCCACCAGGCTGGGCAAAATATACCAGGTAAAGTCCAGATTCGGATTGAACCAGTGCCGCACCACCAGCGATGTCAAAGGAGGCGAGCCCGCCGTCACCGCACCCCGCGCCTGCGCGCGCTCCATGCTGTAGTCTTGCAGGATGTCCGCAATGTAACCCATTGCCACCTGGCCCGTTGTGCTGCGCCGGCCATCCAGCACAACCTGCAGCGATGGCGACTTTCCCGCCTCCAGCGTGCGCGAAAAATCCGACGGAAAGCGGAGCACCAGCAACGCCTTCTGCTGCTCCACTGTCTCCTTCAGCTCATGCTCGCTTTTGATCCACACCACCTTCTCAAACGCCCTCGCCTGCGAAAAGCGCTGGATCAACTCCGCGGATATCGGGCCATCATCATGATTCATAATCCCCAGCGTATTATGTCGAACTTCCATCGTAACAAAAGGAAAGAGACATAACTGCATAAGAACGGGCAAGATAAGAAAACGCCTGCCTTCGGGATCACGAAGCAGTGTCTGAAGCTCCTTGATAATAAGTGTTCGAATGCGGTGAAACATGAAAAATTTCAGTTAATCATCAAGCCGCCGCTTCGTATGATAAAAGCTGAGCCCAATGAAAAATGCGCCTGCCAGAAAAAGATACAACATATCTCGCCACAAAAGAGAAAGAATATCCCCCGCCTGAAAAAGCGTTTGTATAGACGTAACAAAGTAGCGGGCAGGCAGTATGTACGTCACAATCTGCAGAAAATGGGGCATGCTCGCGATCTCATAGATAAAGCCCGAAAGCATCATCGCCGGCAAAAAGGCTGCATTCAAAGCGGCCTGAGCTGCATTAAACTGGTTGCGCAATAGCGTAGATAGCAGCAAACCAACACCCAAAGCACTCAATAGAAAGAGCGAAGATACCGCAACCAGCATAACGATGGATCCCCGGTAAGGGACACTCAAAACAAATACCGATACCGCCACGCACAACAGCAGGGAGAGAATGCCTAGCACATAGTACGGAAGCAGCTTGCTCAGAAGAAGTTCCGTCCGCGTCACCGGCGTCGCCAGCAGGGCCTCCATCGTTCCGCGCTCCCACTCCCGTGCTACCACTAATGATGTAAAGAGCGCGCCGATAACCGTCATGATAATAGTAATGGAACCCGGTATAATGTAGTTACGACTTTCCGCCGCCGGGTTAAACCAGTAGCGAGCTTCCATTTGGATGTCCGGCGGCATCTCCTCCCCGCGCGCCAGGGACCGCTGTCCCAGCCACGATTGCCAGGCCCCGCGCGCGTAGTTCTCCACAAATACGGCGATGTTCGGCTCCGTGCCATCTGTAACCACTTGCACCGCAGTTACTTCGCCCGGATGCTCCAGGCGCTTGGAGAAATCCTGCATCACAATCACAAAGCCGCGCACCCGCTCGTCCATCATCGCGCGTTCCATCTCCTTCCGCGTGCCGCGCTTTAGGTTCAGATACGGCGAACCCTCCAGGCTCGATGCAAACCGTTGCGCCTCAACACCATTGTCCTCCAGCACAAGCCCGATATTGATGCGTGTGGAATCCAGGTTAATCGCAAAGCCAAAGATGAAAATCATCACCACCGGCAGGATAAACGCGATGAGAACGCTGCTGGGATCGCGCACCGTCTGCAGCGTCTCCTTCCAGCACAGCGCGTGCAGCCGGCGCATAAAGCCGCGCACCCCGCCTGTGCCGGGTAATCGGGGCTCATTTTGCGATGCCTCAGGCGTTGTCATGGCATTTTCCCGCCTGCGTCATGCCGCCTTCGCAGTACGCGCGCGTTCCTCCGCATGTTGTTGAACCAGAAGGATAAACGCATCCTCCATCGTGGGGTCATCCCGCGTCCCGCCGGCCACCATTTCCTTGAGGTCATCGGGCGTCCCCGTCGCAATCAGCTCCCCAGCGGAGACCAGCCCGATGCGGTCGCAGTACTCCGCCTCGTCCATAAAGTGCGTCGTCACCATCACCGTCACCCCTTTTTCGACGATGCCGTTGATGTGTGTCCAAAACTCACGCCGCGTCACCGGATCGACGCCGGATGTGGGTTCGTCCAGAAACAAAATAGACGGCTCGTGCATAATGGCGCACGCCAATGCCAGTCGCTGCCGATAGCCTAGCGGCAACGTATCTGGCGCAGCATCAAGGAATTGCGCGAGATTAAAGACCTCCGTCATCTCCTCCACCGCCGCCCGCTGCTTCGCCCCGTACAAGCCATAAACGCCGGAGAAAAAATCCAGATTCTGCCGCACCGACAACGTGCTGTAGAGCGAGAACTTTTGCGCCATGTACCCGAGTTGCTGGCGCGCCGCGCTACCGCTACGCTTCAAATCGTACCCCGCAACCATGGCCGTGCCGGAGGTCGGTGTCAGCAGCCCGCACATCATCTTGAAGGTGGTGGATTTGCCGGCGCCGTTGGGCCCCAACAGCCCAAAAATCTCGCCGCGAGTCACCTTAAAGGTGACATCATCCGTTGCGGTAAAGTCCCCAAACTGTTTGGTAAGATGTTGAGCTTCAATAACAACCGCGCCGTCCAGCGGTATCTGCGTCAACCGCTCCGCCAGCACCGACTCGCCGCCCGGACCACCACCCAGAATGTCGATAAACCCGTCCTCAAAGTGAGGCGCCACATTGCGGATGCCCGCATCCGGCCCGGCGCCAAGCCTCGCAAGATCCGGATGTTTCTCGCTGTCCCGCAACAGGATACGCACGTTGCGACCCTGAATGACGCCGTCCATCACTTCGTCCTGATCCAGCGCCCGCTTCAGCACCTGCCGGCGGTTTCCCTCAATCCCAAACACATGCATGCACCGCGCTTTCACCTTGTCCGTCAAGGACTTAGGTGGGCCGTCAAAGAGCAGTTGCCCCTCGTTCAGCAGCAAAACTTCGTCACAAAGTTCCGCCTCGTCCAGGTAGGCGGTGCTCCACAGCACGGCAAGGCCGCTTCGCGCAAGGTCTTCCACCATTTTCCACAGCTCGCGGCGGGAAATTGGGTCGACTCCAACGCCGGGTTCATCCAGCAGCAGCACGCGAGGCTGGCCAAGCAGCGCGCACGCCAGGCCCAGTTTCTGCTTCATACCGCCGGAAAGCCGGCCGGCCCGACGCTCCGTAAAGCGTTGCAGCGCAGTAAATTCCAGCAATCGAGCGAAGGATACGCGGCGCTCCTCGCCAAGCACGCCGCGCAGATCCGCATAAAGATTCAAGTTCTCCTGCACACTCAAATCCTCGTACAGGCCAAACTTTTGCGGCATGTAACCTATGCGGTGCCGCAAAGCTTCCGCCTCGCCGATCGGGTCCATGCCGAGCGTGCGCACCGTGCCCCGGGTGGGCTTCAGCAGGCCGGCCATCAGGCGAATCATCGTCGACTTACCAGCGCCATCCGGACCCACCAGCCCGGTGATAACACCGGTTCGAATGCCCGCGCTGATGCTGTGCAGTGCGGGCCTGGGCGCGCCTTTGGGATTGGCGGGATCGGGGAAATCTTTGCCAATCTCAGTTAATGTAATAACAACATGTTGTTCACTCATGGACAACAATCGGTCAGGATTTCTTGCCCGGGGTGGTTCGCTTAAGCTTGACGGTAACGGGCATGCCCTGGCGTAAGCCGGAGTCCACATTGGAAATAATGACGCGGAGGCGGTAGACGAGCGATGTGCGTAACTCTTTTGTCTCCACAGATTTAGGCGTGAACTCTGCCCGTGGCGAGATGAAACCGATCTGCCCGGAATATGGCTTGTCGGGTCGCGCATCTGTATACACTTCGGCGGGCATCCCCGGGTAAATCAGGCCGAGCTCTGGTTCATTAACGTAGACTCGGGCCCAGACGGGATCCGAAAGCGAGACTGACACAACCGTGGCACCGGGTTGTACAATGGCGCCGGGCTCGAGGGCGCGAGTCATCACAACACCGCTGGACGGGGCGCGTATCTCTGTGTCCTCCAAAGAGATCTGCGCCGTAGCGAGCGAGGCTTCGGCGCGGGCGAGTTCAGCGCGGGCCTGGTCGATCTCCTCGGGGCGATAGCCCGCCTTTTGCATCTCAAGCTGGGCGCGGGCGGAGTTGAGGCGGGCTTTGGCTTCCTTGAGCGCCTGATTGGCATTGTCAAAATCCTGCTGCGAAACCACGCGTTTGGACATAAGCTCCTGCTGCCGCTGAAAGTTGATCTCCGCGTTGTCGAGTGTAGCCTCCCGCTCCCTGACAGCAGCCTGCGCGGTCTCGATATCCTCGCGACGGTAGCCGGACTCCAGCATTTTGAGGCGTGCTGCCAGCGAGGCGATTTGTGCTTTGGCCTGATCGACCTGTCTGCGATAGGGCTCGGCGTCCAGACGCGCCACGATGTCACCCGCCTTTACGCTATCGCCCTCATCCTTAAGGACTTCCAGAATGCGCCCGGAGACGCGAAAGCCCAGGTTGACTTCGCGAATGTCAATGTTTCCGTAAAGAGTGATCGCGGATGCATCCGGCCTGGGGCCGAAGATCCATGCCCCGTATGCCAGGGCAGCACCGGCGAGAACGAGTGCCACGATGAGGAGCTTTCTGTTCATGGGGATGCGTAGGAGGTGGGTGTGAGCTGAAAAAGTGATGTGACGGATAGCAACGTATCCAAAGAGCTAATATACAGATAAGCAGGATTACTTGGAGAAAAGGTATAAGAATATTATGTTGGATCCTGTTGTATGGGAGATATTACACGATGCAACGCATCCGGGCTGGCGATTGTGGGGAAATTACAGGCTGCAAGCCCAACAAGCTGCGCCTCGGCTTGCTCTTCGAGGATTCGCGCAATCGTATCGCGGACCCGGTGTTCGGTCTCGGGCGGGAGTTTGCCGAAGGGGGGGAGGCCTAGGCGGCGGCGGATCGTTTCGCGGGCCGTAACAAACACAAGTAGTTGGCCCAAAAGGGCATGCGTCCGTATGATGATGATCGGGTCTTTGGGATCGGCTTCCAGGTAGGCGGCGACGAGGATGGCTGTGGTCTCGTGCACAACGCGGATCGCCCTCTCGTAGACGATATCGAAAGCGGGGGTGGGCGCTATCTGCTCGCGTACAATGAGGCGGCCGACGCCGCCGTTGCCCTGGCTATCCTTGGTGCGAACGTGGATGTAAAGCGTTCGCATCAGGCGCTTGAGGAGGCTGACGGCGAGGGGGCGGGTGATGGCGTGAGCGGCATGGAGCTGTTCGATCTCCTTGATCTGCGCACCCATAGTCTGGCGGAGATCCGACGCAATGCGTTCAAACACAGCATGATAGAGGCCCTCCTTGCTGCCAAAGTAGTAGGAGATGGAGGCCACGTTTTGCTCCGCCGCGGCCGCGATTTCGCGGGTGCGGGCGCCTTCCAGATTGCGCTCGCTGAAGATCTCCATCGCGGCATCAATCAGGCGCTCACGGGCGCGGTCGCCGCGGTTGGATTCTGCGGGGGGTGGAGCGGCCTGGGATGGGGAGGGGGTGGGCATGGGCGATGGGGGAGAAGGGGGCAACAGAGTTAATATCATGCAGGTTGAAAGTAAGTCAAACGATTGTTTAAAACAATTGTTTGAAAGCGGGCGGCGATCTGCCTCAACCTGCGATTTGACTCGCATGAACTGCGCGAAAGCGCCATTACTAGGGAGCGGTCGGAGCGCCGCAGACCTTTGCCATCATGGAAATTTCTTCTCTCTATCAGCCTACGCCGCAGGAACTTGCGTATTTTGGGATTACGCCGGTGCGCAGCGGCAAAGTGCGCGATCTCTATCGCTTTCAGGACGAGCTTTGGCTGGTGGCTTCGGATCGCATCTCGGCGTTTGATTGCATCATGCCGACGGAAATCCCCCACAAGGGCGTGATACTCACGCAGTTATCGAAGTTCTGGTTTGAGAAAACGCAAGCTATTGTCCCTAACCACGTTCTTGGCTATAGCGTGCCAGACTCGCTTCCGCTGACCTGGTGGGAAGGGCGCCTGGTGAGGGCGCGCCGTACGGAAGTGATTCCCGTGGAATGCGTTGCGCGAGGGTATCTTGCGGGCTCGGGCTGGAAGGAGTACCAGCAGTGTGGTACCGTGGGCGGGCATCCCATGCCGGCCGGGCTTATTGAATCCGCAGAACTTCCGCACCCGATTTTTACGCCGGCGGCCAAGATAGATGCACACGACGAAAACCTGACTCCGGCGGAAGCGATCGCAAAGCTGGGTCAGCCCCTGTACGATAAGCTGTCGGCGTTAACTCTTGAGCTTTATGGGTTTGCGCGGGAGTATGCGCGCCGACGCGGTATCATTATTGCGGACACCAAGTTTGAGTTTGGACGCGTGGGCGATGAGATCATCCTTATCGATGAAGCACTTACGCCGGACAGCTCACGCTTTTGGCCGGCTGCGGAGTATGTGGCGGGCCGCTCGCAGCCGAGCTTCGACAAGCAGTATCTGCGCGATTACCTTCAGGGGCTTGTGGATACGGGCTTGTGGGACAAGAATCCGCCCGGGCCGTCGCTTCCGGAAGGCGTCGTACAGGGCACGCTGCGTAAGTATCAGGAGGCGTTGGACTTACTTACGCAATAGCTTTGCGGATGTTGTGGCGACGGCCTCACTTTTTGGTTGTGAGATCGCTGAGGGTGAAGGGGCCGCTGGCTGTGCCGATGGCCCATTTGCCGGTAAATATTTTGGCGTCCTCGTCGAAGGAGCCTTTGTACTCTACCTTGTGCTGTTTGTCGTAGTCGTACGTCTTGGTAATGCGGACGTGGGCAATACCTTTGGCGTCGACGGCATAAGTGCCTTCAAATGTGGAGGTTAGAGTGTCGACATCTTCGGGGCCAAAGTTGGTGCGCGGCTCGCTCATCACTCCTTTGATGGTGAAGCGGTCCGGGTTGTCGACCTGTCGCGAGACATCGGTGAGGGTGAGCGAAAAGCTGGTGAGGGGCGCTGTGGGGTCGTCGTAGCCATAGGAGCCGGTGAAGTCTCCCGCGACGGGGGAGCGGGATGTACCTTCCGCGGGCGCCTTTCCGTCGGTGGCGGCGAGGGCGTTGGTGAGGCTGGTTGTTAACACAAGTGCGGCAACAAGCGCGAGCAAATGGACGAACAGGGAACGGGTGCCTGCTGTCGCGGGAGGTGTGCGAAGGGAGACGAGATGTCTCATAAAATGCTGGTGTTGTGTGGGATGCGCACATGGGAATGCGCACATTTCACCCAGGCGCTCCGCAACGCGTGGGCGGAAGTGGCCCCCGGCAGGAACAACGCCGGAAGGGTGCTTGTTGCGAGAGGGCGGGATCTCGACGCAACGGAAGCGCGGACGACATGGCGAGGTTATCGCGTGCCGGCCGCGCTTGCAAGCTGCTTGTACCAGAGGTCATTCCAGAAATCCCCGTGGCGCGCGGATTGTTGAAACAACCTCTGGATTGCCCGGGCCCTTTAGGTAAGGCTGTGGAGGCCGACGACGTTGCCTTCGGGGTCGCTGAAAATGGCGATAAACCCGTGCGGCGGAATGGCTTTGCGCGCCACGATGACCTTGCCGCCGGCGGCGGGGATGCGGCTTACGACGCCGTCGAGGTCGCCTTCCACATTGAGGTAAACGAGGGTGCCGCCGGCGCCAGGTTTCAGCTGGGGCGACTGGGTGAGGGAGCCGCCAACGCCTTCCTCCACGTTACCGGGCAGAAGGACCATGGAGCCTTCGCCGCAGCTGGAGGGCTCGCCGAGCGGGGCGTTGAGGATGGCGCTGTAGAAGGTGCGGGCGGCGGCGATGTCGCCGACGGCGATCTCGAACCAGTTGAGGGCGTTGCGGACGGCAGCGGGGGATGCGGTGCTCATGTAGGTGAGGATGTTAGTGCTTGATGGTGAATGTGTTGTGGTGAGTGAAGGCGAGTTGTACCCGCGGTCGGCGGCTTTGCGGGCCGGCGCGCCGGCGGGCGTTTGCGCTCGCTTTTCGAATCTGCGGCCATTACATCACGGTCCACTGACAGCCCTATGTCAGCAGCCGTTGCGGGAGTGCTGATTTTTCGGTCGCGCGGGGCGGCCTCCGCTGGCGGTGGGGCCGGCGGGGCGTAGAGGCTTAGTGTCTGCCGCGCTGCATCTTGCACAGCCGCAACAAGTTCTGGGGGCTCCACTGCTTGCACGCCGGTGCCGAATCCGAGCAGCCACGTGGCCGTCCAGCGGATGGAAAAAAGCAGTATCTCCAGGCGGATGCGGCCGTCGGGCAGGCGCTGGGTGCGCGGGGTGGGGCCGGCGCCGCCGAAGGCTCCGGGCGCGGCGGCCAGGAGGCGATCGACGAGGCCCGGGCAAACGTGGAGGACGGCGGGGTAGAGCTCGTGGCGGTCGATGCTTTCGCGCAGGAAGTCGTTGAGCGAGAAGGACTCATGGCCGTCGTATGTTTCCTCCAGCACTTCCCAGGCGGCCACGCGGTCCAGGCGAAAGTCGCGGAAGTCGCGCCGCATGCGGCAGTGGGCGATGAGGTGCCATTGCCGGGAGTAGAAGACGAGGCCGAGCGGCTCCACAATGCGTTGGGAGATGTCGCCGCGACCGGCGGCGTTGTAGCGCAGGGCTACGCACTTGCGGCGCACCACGGCGTCCTGCAGCGGCATAAAGGCGGCGCGTTGCTCGGGGGGCGGGGCGTCGTCCTCGTCGGCGGGGGGCGCGGTGGGGGCCATGAGGGGCCAGACGGACACGGCGCGGCGCAGGCGGCTCACGTACTCCCGGCGGTTGGCGGGGAGGATGGAGCTGATTTTGAGCATGGCGCTTTTGAGGGAGGCGCGCAGGGAGGCGTCGGCCAGGCGCTCGGCGATCTCGCCGCTAATGTAGAGCGCGGCGGCTTCTTCCTCCGTAAACATCACGGGGGGAACGTGATAGCCGCGCATGAGGCTGTAGCCCACGCCGGCTTCGGCGGCGATGGGGACGCCGGCTTCGCTTAGTGCGGCGAGGTCGCGATAGATGGTGCGCAGGCTGATCTCAAAGTGCGCCGCCATTTCCTCGGCGGTAATGACGCGCTTGCCTTGCAGCAGCAAAATCAGGCCGACAAGTCGGTCCATCCGGTTCATGGAGGTCAGCCTAGCACTATGGTTGCGACAGATCCAGCGCGATCTTTTGTGCGGCGAACAAATATTTTGCGCAGGATTTTGATGGTAACTGCGGCTTGGTTGGATTATGCCTTAAGCATGAAATATAGCATTGGGCTTTTTGCCCTGGTTGTACTTTTTATCTCTACACTTGCCATGCAAAGCGCTCAGGCGCGTCTTGGCGAGAATCTGCAGCAGTGCCGCGATCGCTACGGTATGTTTGCCAAAAAGGGGGCCTGCGAGGGTGTTCCGGATGCGCAGTTTTATACGTTTACCAAGAGCGGTATTGATGTTGAAGTGATCATCTGGAATGGCCGCTGTTCGCGCATCACTTACTCCAAGGGCGGCGTGTTTACACCGGCGGAAATTGCGCTGCTCAGCATGCGCAACAGTGAGAACCAGCCGTGGACGAGTGAGGAGAAGGACGGGGTTATTAACCTGGCGCGCAAGGACAAGAAGGCCGAAGGTTATTACGAGAAGACGCCTCGGTCCCTCACGTTTGTTTATGTGGATTACCAGAACGAGGAGAAAGCGCGCGAGGCCGGCAAGGAGACGGGGCTGGAAGGGTTCTGATCTTGCGGGTGCGGAAGGGGCTAACGCCAACGTAACTTGTTGTTGTGACGCTATGAGCCTGTCGGGCTTAAGTCGCAAGTCGTTGATTATTAACGATGAGACATTTTGGCTCCATAGATTAAGCTCCTTACTATCAACAACTTGCAAAAGTGCGACGCGCTAAGCTCGGCGGACTCCTGGATGCCTCGTCCGAAGCATAGCGGCCTGTGGGCGGCTACGCCGGCTACGGCTGGGGCGATTCTAGGGCGCCTGCCGTATCCGGCGTACCGGGGTTGGAGCCGGGGCTTTGGGTAGGCGTTGGGGCGGCGGGGGCTGGGCTTTCGGCTGCGGGCGCTTCGCCGAAGGCGTAGGGGAGGCTCAGATCCAGATAGTACTGAACGGAGTCGCCGAAGGCGCCGAGCCCCTCAAGGGCGTCGAATCGTAATTCGAGCATTGCACCGCTGTGCGGGGGGTGGGCGGCGCCGGCGGCGGGCGTTGCGCCGGGGATCTGCATGCAGGGCCAGTTGCATGCGGCGATTTCGGAGGCGATCTCCTCCCACGGGCTGAGCGGGGTGATACGAAATGTAAAGCTGTACAGCGGCTGCACGCGCAGCAGGCGGCCCCACAATCGCAGGTAGCCGTCCATGGCATGCTGCACGGTGGGCACGGAGCCGTAGGCCCACATAATCGGGTAGTAGACGCCGGGAGCCACGCTAAAGCTGTTGCCCAGCGGCGCGGCCGGGGCGGGCGCAAAGGGGACGGGGCCGGTTCGCAACTGGCGACCGCCGTCTTGTGCCAGCACTACGTTGTCCCACCCCCAGGCCACGGGGCCGACGCTGAGCGGGTAGAGGCACACCAGCATGACGGATAGGACAACCGCAAAGGCACTCCACTGCGCCTGGGCGGAGGATGCTGCTGCGGAGCGTTTACGGTAAGCGCAGCGTTGGCTAAATGCCTCCGTGCCCGTAGCGACACCCTTGCTCCCGGTGGCGTCCTGCCTGCCGTTGCTGCGGAAGGGGCTGGGGAGCGAAGAGGACATGCGCGTCTACATCATGGCGTTTTCACTTTCGCGGCAAGGAGGGTGCGGACGGGCGGGCGGGCAACCTGGGTGAGGAGAGGGTGGGTGGCTGCGTTTGGCGCGCGGTTGCTTAATCTACACCTTTTTCTCAATGAGGAAAGTTTTATCCCACAATTTAAGGTAGGAGTTCATGGCGGTGTCCGCATAGGGCACGTAGGTGCAGAAAAGCATGAGCGGCAGGTAGATACGCTCGACAATCGGGTGCGGGTTGGAGACGGCCGTGCCTTCCATGACGTAGGCGTGGGTGGTGGGGTGCACCGCGGGCGCAATAACATACGAGTAACGGGAGGAACCCAGGCTAAGCTTGCACGAGAAGTAGGCCACGGGGCCGATACTCAGCATGTAGCCCGTCAGCAGCACCAGCACCAGCAAGGCGCTGGCCGTCCATGTGCGGTTGCACAGGCCCAGTCCCGGGCACACGTATTTGCGCTTTGCGGGAGTAGCGGCTGAGGTTGCGGGAGCCTGCGCGGAAGGTGTCATGGCTTTCGGAGATAATGTGGGGGGATAACGGAAAGGTGTGGCCGTGGGCGGGAGCGGCATGGATTCACGCACGTTTACGCACGTTCGAGCAGGTATCGCACCAATCAGGGCCGCTTTGCATTGCCTCTACATCTACGATCCGCAACCGCCACTCTTGCACCGCGGAAATCCTTATTTCGGCGCTTGCTAATGATTATCAGATATCCCTCGCTCAAAAAAGAAAATATGGAGGCCCTTGTCCCCTCCTCATCTCGCCACGGGGATATCAAGATATTGACTATATCAGCTGCCGGCGCTTGATGTTGATGTACTCTGACACGATATCGGCGCTGAAGCGGTTGTTGGGCAGCAGGCAAAAGTGGGCGCCGGCTTTGCGGAGGCGGGCTTCGCGCTCGCGCAGCTCCTCCCAGCGCAGCTGGCCGGAGAGGTGGCGGTAGACGTCCGCGCCTGTGGAGGCGTGGGGGTCCTCAAACATGGGGGCCACGCCGGGGGGGCGAATCATGCAGACGAGCACGAGGTGCTGGCGGGTGAGGAGGCCGACGTTGGTCTCCAGGTGCTCGGCGATCGCAGGGTCCTCCAGCGACGTCATGATGATGAGCAGCGCACGCCGGCGCAACTTGGCGCGCAGGGTGGCGGCGGCGTCGCCAAAGTCCGGGGCGACGAGGCGAGGCTCGACGGCGGAGAGGGCGTCGCGGCAGGTGTGGTAGTGGGCGCTGCCCGATTTGGCGCGAAGGAAGGTGTGGACGCGATCGCTGAAGACGCTTAAGCCAAACATATCCCCCTGGCGCTGACTGACTTGCGCGAGCATAAGCGCGGCCATCATGTAGCGGTCCAGCATGGGGGAGACGTTGATATCCACGTCCGGCTCGATCACCTCCAGCTCGCCGCGCATCTCCAGCGAGCGCTGGCGCACGCGGGCGAGCATTTCCGTGGCCTGGCGCGAGGCGACGCCGGCAGGGCGGGCGCTGAGGCGCGACGCATCCATCACGACATAAACCTCTTGCGTGCGCTCTATCTGAAAAACCTTGGTGACGGGATGGCCGCGGCGAGCGGTGGCTTTCCAGTGGATATCGCCAATGTCGTCGCCGGGAAAATACTCCCTCAGCTTCTCAAACTCGCGCCCCTTGCCCATTTGCCGCTGCGTGTGCAGGCCCATGTCGCCGCGACGTAAGAACAACGCGGCCAACTCTTTGCGATCGAACTGGAGGTTGGGATACACGTGCAGACGCCCGGCGGCGGGCAGCACGGCGCGCACGCCCCACAGGCCGAGGGGCGAGGTCGCCTCCAAGTACGCGCCTTGCAGCATGTACACGCCGCGCCGGCGCGGCAGGCAGGGAAAGGTGACCTGCGTTTGCTGGCCGACAGGCGGCACCCTGATGGGCAGCGCCTCCACCGCGGTGGAGATCTCCAGCGGAAACGGCACAGCACAAAGCACTTCCGTCGCGTCGGAGTCGAAATTGCCCAGCGTAAACGCAAACTCTCCCGCCTTCTCCTTCGGCATCCGCGTATCCGGCGGGTACTCGATGCGCAATCCTTCGATAAGTCGCTTGCCCCCAACTACATCCACAATCACCACGCCCAGTAGGATGGCCAGCGCCGCTATCCCCGGCACCAGCAACGCCCCGCCCAGCCCCACAAACCCCATCGCGGGCACGCCAATCAGGGCAAAGACAATCAGCAGCCTGTTACGCGGAACAAACATGTAGCGCCAGTGTAGCGCGGGGCGGTGTGGAAAGTAAAACGCATTCGGGTACCAAGTGCACTCCCACTTTGTGCTTGGCAAAGGATCAAAGGGCACACAAGTTGGACGGCAATGTTAAAGCTCTGCCAGGCCGGAGTTACATTATGACGCTATCCAGCGATGAAATTTGGGCCATTCTCGTAGTCGTCGTTTGTGGCTATGCATTTCTGGCTATCTACGTTTTATGGCGGGCTTTTAACTATTGTGTTCTCAAGAGAGGCGGCTTTAACGGCCTTGATATTGTCGCCGTCGTGCTGTTTTCATTACTGACCACACAGCTTGAACACGTCGGCAACAGCATTGAGGACTGGCTAAGGCCCAAGCCCATTGGCGTGGAGCAACTGGCCGCAGGCTCCTCGCTTAAGTTGGCCGGCGCGAGGCTGCTTGCCGCGACTCACCGTGAAGCCAACGGGATTAATCGATACTGGGCATGCGTGGAGGTTCCCGAGGCGAATCTGGAGCGATTTGTGAGCGCAAATAGGCTGACGTTGCGCCAGGGCGAACTGGACAGCAACCATATTGACACCTATTCAATCGACGACAAGAAGGTGGCCGAGGCCGCCGTCACGATGCTTGCCAGGCATGTGGTACTGAATCCTGGCGCTGCGACCTGGCTGGAGAAGGATCGCTCGCTGCCTCGCTTCCGAACCATCGCCGCCATGTGGACAGGCAAATCTACGCTCTTTGGCATCGTGAAGAAAACAGATGATTCGCCCGGGGGCAACCGCGTCTACATGGAGATTCGGTTTTCGGAAACTCGGCAGTAGCGCGATGCACAATGAAAAAAGCCCGGGCCTTTTCAGATCCGGGCTTTGTCGTTAAGGTTTGCTCAGCACGCGCTATCGAAAGCGCAAGTCCCTGCGCGCACGCCGCTTAGACCAATTATTGGAATAAACCGGTACATTAGCGGGACGCTTTTGAGCGAGGGCGGCGTTGAGTCTTCGGTCATGCATTTTTCAAATGCACTCCCTCAGCCTCGCCTTGCCCTCATCTCAAATCGCCTCTACCAGTGTACCGGTTTATTCCGACAATTGGTCTTAGACGCCTACTTTTTCACCGTCGACGTCTCGGGCGTGTGCTTGTTATTCAGCATGTCGATGTAGTCGACCATGATGTTGAGCGACTCGTCGAGTTGCGGGTCGAAGGTGGGGGCGTTGTCTTCTTCTTCGGCGTTGACGGGGTTGCTGGCGGAGCTGCTGTCCTGCGTGGGGTTCGGGACGGGGCTGGGCTCCTTCTTCTTGGCTTCTGTAAGGGGCAGCTTCTTTTCCGCGGCGTCCAGCGTCAGGTCCCACACTTTGGGGCCGTTGGTGGGCCGGGCGGCGCGTTCCTTCTTGCGGGCGGCGGCGATGGCGGCGATTTCGTCCTTTTCCTTCACGCGGTCCGCCTCGTTGAGGCTGATGGTGAGGTTGGTCTTTTTCTTGAGCCAGCGGTCAATGTCCTCCTGCACGTATTTAAAGTCCTGGCTGTCCTTCACGCGGGCCTGCGATTTGGTGCGCAGGTCGGAGAGGTAGGAGCTGACGCGGTCGTCCATGGTAAAAGGCACTTTGTCGACGACATCGTAGGGGAGGCTGTTGGGCAGCTTGCCTTCGCCCATGTCGTAGTAGTCGTACAGGGAGGGCAGGTTGATGTCGGACTCGACGCCTTTGACCTGGGTGGAACCGCCGCTGATGCGGAAGAACTTCTGCACCGTGATTTTGAGGTTGCCGCTGTCGCCCAGGCCGGGGATGGCGCTCTTCAGCTCAATGAGGTTTTGCACCGTGCCTTTGCCGTGCGTGCTTTTGTCGCCCACGATGACGGCGCGGCCCATGTCCTGCAGCGCGCCGGCGACGATCTCCGACGCGGAGGCGCTGAGGTGGCCGACCAGGACGATCAGGGGCCCGTCGTACACGATGGTGGGGTTGCTGTCCTGCAGCGTCTGCGTGCGGCCAAAGCTGTCCTTGACTTGCACCACGGGGCCGCGCTTGAAGAACAGGCCGGCGAGGTCGACGGCTTCGTCGAGCAGGCCGCCACCGTTGCGGCGCAGGTCCAGAATAATGCCGGAGACTTTCTCCTCTTTCAGGCGCTTGATGATCTTCTCCACGTCGTCACTCGTGTTGCGGTAGAAAGACGGGAGGGAGACGTAGCCGATGCGCTTTTCGCCGGTGGCTGTCGTAATATCGTACACCTTGCCAGTCGCTTTTTGATCGACCAGCTTGATTTCGTCACGCTTGATGGTGATTTCCACGCGGGGCGCGCCTTCGGGGGCGCCGGCGGGCAGCACGCTCAGGCGTACGGTGGAGCCTTTTTTGCCGCGTATCAGCTCGACGACTTTTTGCAGCTTCATGTCGACGACGTCCACGCTCGGCTCGTCGCCCTGGGCGACGGAGACGATGCGGTCATTCGGCTTCAGGCGCTTGTCCTTTTCGGCGGGGCCGCCGGGGACGAGGCGGACGACCTTGGCGTAGCCGTCCTCGGTGCGAAGCTCGGCGCCGATGCCGGTGAGCTTCATGTCCATCATGGAGATCTTGAAGTTCTCGGACTCGCTCTGGTTCATGTAGTCCGAGTGCGGGTCGTACACGCGCGTCATGGCGTTGAGGAACGCGGTCACCACTTCCTCGTCGTCGTACTCGCCCATGTCCTTAAGCAAGTTGTTGTGGCGGCGCACGATACGTTTGATGACGGTCTCCTCGGGCGTCTTCTCCAGGCGGCCGGCCAGCAGGTCCAGCTTCACGCGGCTGCGCCACAGCGTCTCGGCCTCGGCGTCGTCCTTGGGCCAGGCGGCTTTCTCGCGGTCGGGCAGGTAGACGTCGGTGGCGGTGAAGTCGTACTTTTCCTTCACCAGGCGGTCGATTAGCGCGGTGCGCTGCTCCAGGCGCTCGAGGAAGCGGTTGAAGATGTTGAAGGCGGGGGTGGCGTCGCCGCGCTCATAGTAGTCACCAAATTTTTTGCCATACTTGGCGTCAAACTCGTCAAAGTCGCTCTGCAGGAAGATGAGGTGGTTGTAGTCCAGGTACTCCATGTAGGCGCGCAGTATCTTCTGCGACATCGCGGCGTCCATGGAGCGCTGCAGGTAGTGCATGCGCTCCATCATTTTGCTGACGCTCATGATGATCTTGCCGTCTTTCTGCGGATTGTTCTGCTTGACGGTGCGCTTGATGACGGGGCGCTGATCCTGCGTCGCGGGCGTTACCTTGCTGTCCGTCTTGGCCACTTCCGGCGCGTCGGCTGCGGGCGCGTTGGTAGCGGCGGCCGGCGCGGGTGTCTCCTGGGCCAGCAGGATTTGCCGCATGGCCTCGGCAAGTTGTGCATCTTCAGCCGGGGCCGGGGCGGTGATGGAGGTGCCGGGGCCGGTCTGCAGAAGCGGGGCGTCGCCAGCCTTTACGCAGGTGGAGGGCTGGAGAATGAGCAGGCTTGCCAGCACGGGGAGTGCTGCAGAGAACGCTGCCTTAGCCGTTGGGATGCAAGTGATTGCGCCGCGCCTGGTGTTCATACGGAGGGGAGAGGGGGAATGATATCGGAGCCAAAGTAAGGCCGGAGTTTTTCGGGGAGGTGGATGGAGCCGTCGGGCCGCTGGTAGGTTTCCACAAGCGCGATAAAAAGGCGGGCAAGTGCCGTGCCAGATCCGTTCAATGTGTGGCACGGAACGTTTTTTCCATCTTTATCTTTATAGCGCAAGTTCATGCGTCTTGCCTGAAAATCTTCGCAGTTACTGCAAGAAGATACTTCCAGCCATGTACCCAGGCCGGGAGCCCACACTTCTATATCGTAACATTTTGCCGCGGTGAAGCCCATGTCGCCCGTGCTGAGGCACAGCACGCGATAGTGCAGGCCCAGATCCTGGAGGATGCGCTCCGCGTGGCCAACGAGAGTCTCGAGCGTGGCGTACGAATCCTCCGCTCTTACTATATGCACCAGTTCGACTTTATCAAATTGATGTACGCGAATCATGCCGCGCGTATCCTTGCCCGCGCTGCCCGCCTCGCGGCGAAAGCATGGCGAGTAGGCGGCGTAGCGGATGGGCAGTTCGTCATGGCGCAGAAGTTCGTCGCGGTGCAGGTTGGTTACCGAGACTTCCGACGTGGGGATGAGAAAGAGTTCGTCGTCGCGAATGCCGTACATGTCCTCCTCAAACTTGGGGAGCTGGCCGGTGCCTACCATGCACTCGCGGCGCACGACGAACGGGGTATTGATTTCCGTATAGCCGTGCTCGCGGGTGTGGATATCCAGAAGGTATTGCACCAGAACGCGTTCCAGCCGCGCGCCGGCGCCTTTAAACACGACGAACCCGCTGCCGCTGACCTTGGTGGCGCGGCCTAAATCCAGGATGCCGAGCTTTTCCGCCAGCTCCCAGTGGGGCAGCGGCGTAAAGCCTTCGGGGAAAACAGGTTTCTCGCCCCAGCTGCGCTCCACGCGGTTGGCGCTTTCGTCGCCCTCGGGCACGCTCTCGTGCGGGAGGTTGGGCAGGGTAAGCAGGAGGGCGTCGCGCGAGGCGTCGACCTCGGTAAGCTTGGCGTCGAGGAGGGCGATCTCCTCGGGGATGCTCTTGATCTTGGCGAACAGGTCGTCGGCGGAGAGCTTTTGCGCTTTGCGGATGCCGACTTCTTTGGAGATGCGATTGCGCTCGGCCTTGAGGGCCTCCACGGTGGCAATGAGCTTGCGGCGCAGTTCGTCCTGCTCCAGCACTTCGGTCACCCGCGTTTCGTCGCCACGGCCGCGCGTCGCGAGTCTGCGTCGCGTCTCATCGGGCTGTTCCCGGAAAATCTTGATGTCAAGCATGTGGAGCGGAGCAGCCTAGCATTACCCATGCCGAGACGCAAGCACGAGGATGGGGGGAAATTCGGGGATTTCAGAGGGCTCTGGTGTGCACTCCGACTGAAACCCTACTCCTGGTCCGCCGCGCGGGCCAGCTTGGCTACGGAGAGGTCGGGGAGTTCCGCGCAGTCTTTGGTGAAGAAGGCGATGAAGTCTTCCCAGGCGACGTCTTGTTTGACGCGGCTGTTCCAGAGAAACTGGGTGCTGTGGAGCATGCCCCAGTCTTTTTGCTCCATCACGGTGTTGCCGGTAAAGCCGAGGCCCAGGAGTTTGGCCAGGTGGCTGGCGCTGTAGGCGGCGTGGCTGCACAGCTCCACGTCGAGCTTGGGGCCGCCGCCGCCGAAGAGGGAGCCGGTGGTGCTCAGGAGGCTCATGCCGGCGCTGATGGGCTCGGACGGGCACTCGTGGCTGCCGACGACGCGGAAGAGGTTGCGCGGCAGGCGGTTCTGGCGCAGCCACAGGAAGCCGGCTTCGGCGTGGTCCATGCCGAGGACTTCGCGTTCTACCTCGCACAGGTCGGTATCGGTGCGCATGCTTTGCAAAATGATGCGCGGGTAGAGGCTGGGAAAGAGCTCGTGCAGCACCAGTTTGCCGACGTCGTGCAGCAGGCCGCAGGTGTACTCCTGGCCGCTTTGGGGCAGTTCGAGCATCTCAAACATCATCTCCATCAGCAGGCCGGTGTAGATGCCGTGCTGCCACAAACCGTTCCAGTGCAACGGGCTTTGGGGGCTTTGCCATGCGTTTTTAAGCATGGTGACGGTGAGGGCCAGGTTGCTGGCGCGGCTCATGCCGACGAGCTCGAGCTTCATGCGCTCTTCCGTCACGCGGGTGCGCATCAGCTTGGCCATGAATTCGGCCAGCTCGCTGATGGTGGCCGCAAAGGTCGGCTCCTGGTCCATCAGGGTAACGAGTTCCACCAGATTGTGGCTGTCCGCGGGGGTGCACAGCTCCTTGATGTCGGTCAGCAACATCTGCAACTTCATGTAGTTGCAGCGGTTTTTGATGAGGTCCTCCACCATGTCGTGGCGGGCCATTTCGGAGAAGCGGATCTCGCCGATCTCCACCTCCACGCCCCAGGGCAGCAGGCCAAACAGGCTCTCCGGCGTGCTGCCGGTGCCGCGCGGTACGCCGCGGGTGCGGTGCGTGGGCGGGACGCAGATGAGGCCGGGGCCGTAGCGGTAATCCTCCACCCTGGCCAGCACTTCGTGAATCTCCGCGTGCGTCTGGAAGCGCGCTTCGGGGTCCTTCTCCATCAGGCGGCGCATCAGGGAGATCCAGCCGGTGCTGATGCCGCAGTCGATCGCTTTTTGCGTGGGGAACGGCTCCTCCAGGTGCGCGCGGGCGATGGCTTCCAGCTCCTCGTACTCGTAGGGCGGGCGGCCGGCCATCATGTGGAACAGCGTGGCGCCCAGGCAGTACATGTCCGTGCGGATGTCCGGGCGGCCCTGCGTTACGTGCTCCGGGCTGGCGTAGAGCGGGGTGCCGAGCAGTTCCTGGTCCTCTTCTTCCTCACCCTCGCGGCGGCGGCGGGCCAGACCGAAGTCGGTGAGCATGATGAGGTCGTCCGGGTCGACGATGAAGTTACCGGGCTTGATATCCAGGTGGATGATGCCGAAGCGCGCGGCGTACTCCAGGGCGGAGACGGCCTGCTTCATAAACCACAGGGCGCGGTGGCCGTCCAGCCAGCCGTTGGCGGCAACGTACTGGTCCAGTGTCAGGCCTTCGATAAAGGCCATCGCAAAATAGTTGGTGCTGCCCTGATGGCCGACATAGTAGAGCGGTACGATGTTGGCGTGACGCAGCACGGCGGCCGCCTGGGCCTCCTGGATAAACTGGGCCTGGTGCTGCGGGCTCGCGGCGTACGTATCGTGCAGAATCTTGATGGCGACGATGCGGTCCAGCGTGGTATCGCGCGCCTTGTACACGGTACCCATACCGCCGTGGGCCACCTCGCGCACAATCTCAAACTGGTCCAGGCGCTCGCCCGGCTGCAGCTGGGTGTACTGCTGAAATCCGCCGCCCTGGGTGGTCAGCGGGTTATCCTGCCCTTGCGTGCTGTAAAGGCCAGCCTGCGTCAGTTCGCCATCGGCGTAGTGGCCGTGCTGGGGTGCGCCGTACTGGGGATCGTTCGCGTAATAGCCGTCGCCATCATTTTCACCCTGGCCAACCGACTGGGTGTACCCCAGGGACTGGGTGTACTTGCCGCCCTGCAGGTGCTCGGGTATCTGGTGGTAGCCGTGCACGCCGTGCGACTGAGCGCCGGGATGGTGCCCGCCGTGCGCGTTATTTTGCCCGCCGCCGCCGCTGCCACCGGCCGCGGAGTCGCCGGGGTTCATGGGCTGCGTCAGCACCGGGCCGAGAAAGCCGCCATGGTGGCCGCCTTCTTCCTCTTCGGGCTCGTACTGCGCCTCATCCTCCAGCGGCTCAAAGCCTTCCGGCAGGGGCTCAAAGCCCTCCGGCATTTGCTCAAAACCTTCGGGGATCGACTCAAAGCCTTCCGGCGCATCGTGCCCATTGTACTGCGCGGGCGCATGGTGGTCCCGATGCGAGCCGTCGCCTTTGGAGGTTCCATGTCCCCGATAGGTGGATCGCTGTTCCGCGCCTTCGTCGGAAGAATGGGGGGTGGGAAAATCGTCAAGCATCGGTAAAGGTCCGGAGCAGACAGCGAATCCAGTGAAAAAAATCCGCAGGAGGGAAGTGTTGCGCGCCGCGGCAGATACAACAGTCGCAACATTGTGCGACACAATTTCCGCCTGAGCGTGCGGCCAGGGAAGGGGATTTATGGAAAGAATAAGCGATTGCGCCGTCGTTTACAAGACTTGTACGTGAATGTTGTAAAAAGACGGTGCATCTTTTATCTGGGACGTATCCCGCTAACCACTGAAACCTAATCATTCGCGATTTTATTTCAGATCTCAAGAATTTTCGCTTGCATACTTCATTCCGCTATGGGCTGGTTGAACGCCGTGGTGCGGATGACACGGGCGCGGCCGCTGCCCTTGCAGGATTAGTGGGCCACGGCGGCGTCGATTCGCAATCCGACGCCGGCAGCCCGGCGGCGGCGCGAAGCTCGGCGTCCTTCTCCGCAAACGTGGCGCAAGTGCCGACGTCGCACCAGGTGCCCTGACGCAGCAGCACGGCGCCCAGCCCCGCACCGCCGCCCGCCGCCTCGCGGATGAGCTGGAGAAACGCCGGGATAACCGACGCCTTGACGCCGGGCTCCAGCCGGCGCAAAAAGCGGGGCTGCACCACGTACAGGCCGGTAAACAGGCAGGCCGTGCCGGGCGGCGCGCCGAGGGCGCCGCGGATATCCGTGACGCGGCCCGGCACAACCGCAAGCGGGCCGTGCTCGTCGTCCAGCAGGCCGTCCGCGGCATCGGGCGTAAAGTTGATGTGCGCCGGCCCGCCGTCGTCGCGCACCGCCAGGGTAACCTCGGCGGCGGATTGCGCGTGGTGATGCAGCAGGGGCTCCAGCGGCGTATCGGTAATCACGTCGCCGTTATAGACGAGCAGCGGTTCGTCGGAGTCCGTGCCGCCGGGCAGCAGGTCCTCGATATTGCGCAGGCCGCCGCCGGTTTCCAGCAGCACGGGCTCGTGGCGAAAGGTAATGGGAATGCCGTTCCACTCTGCCTTGGGAAAGACCTGCGCCCAGCGCTCCGCGCAGTGGTGGGTGTTGACGATAAAGCGCTCCACGCCAACGGATTGCAGATGTCGAAACGCGTAGGTGACGAGCGGCTGGCCGCCAATCTCCAGCAGCGGCTTGGGCCACGATTGCGTCCAGGGCAACAGGCGGGTGCCGAGTCCGGCCCCGAGGACAAAGGCAGTGCGTGCGAGCGAAGGCATGCGGCATTGTAGTGAGATGGCCGCGCGTGTGGACATAAAAAGCGGGGGCGAACGTTAATGGAGCTGTATTATGCTTATGCAAGATGCTGTTCAAAAGCTATCTGCGCGAATTTATAAATACAATTGCGTAAAAATAAATTGCCTCCGCGCCGCTTCCTTTCTAAAGTGGACATCGCTGAACGTTCCACCCCTTCGCGTTCCCCCCTTCTCATGCGCAAGTTCCACTCTTACCCATCCGCCGCCGGGTTCCCGCGGCAGCGCGCAATGCTTTGCGCCGCATGGCTTTGCATGACTGCCGGCCTGATGGCCGCCGGCCCGCTGCCACCGCTGCTTGCGGAGCCTTCCGCCAAAGCTACGCCCAGGAAAAAAGACGGCGCATCGTCCGGCAGCACGGGCACGGCTAAAGCCAAAACCTCCGGCAAGGCCAAATCCAGAGGCAAAGCGCCGGCATCGACCGACGTTACGCCGCAAGTCGCGGAGAACCAGCCGGTTGCCGGGCCTCCGCTGCCCCGGCCCAGCGCGGAAAATCTTGCCGATACCGCCGCAACCCCGACGCCAGCCCCGGCCGGCGAAACCAAACCGCCGCGCACTTACCGCGCCGCCACAACGGCGGATCTCCCCACGCAGGAGACCGTGCGGGCTGACGGGACCGCTGTCCCCGATCAGCCTCTCGCCGCCGCCCCGGCCACCGAGCGCAAGCTGCGCGCCGCCAGCACCAACGACTACCCCGCGCAGGAAACGGTCCGCGCCGACGGCTCGACCGGCCCCGTACACGCGGCCTCCACCGAACCAGCGCCCGCCGACGCAAAGCAGCGCATGGCCGATCCCTCGGAGTACCCGGCGCAGGAAACCGTCCGCGCCGATGGATCTGAAGGGCCCAGCCACATGGCCGAAGCCCCTGCTCCGCCGCCGCGCCCGCCCGTGCCCGCCCCGCCCAAGCCTCGCATGGAGGTGAACGACGACGGATCGCTCTCTTCCACATCCACGTCCACGGCCACCGATAAAGATACCGGCGCTACCACCACAACCACCACCACGCGCAAGGTGCCGGGCGGTGTGGGCTCGCCGGGTTCCCCCCGCAACATGGCAACGGGGCCCCATGGCTTAGGCGGTGAGGAGGAGACGGTGACGACAACCACCACCAAGGGGGATCTCCACAAAGATCTGCCGCCGCCCTCGCCGGCCCCTGCTACGGACCCCGCTTCGCACATTCCGCCGGAGACGCTGCCGCTGGCGCGCCGGCCGGACTACGAGGAGCCGCCGCCCAGGGGCGACACATTGCACCCGGATCCCCTCTACCGCATGACGGAGGCGCTGGCGCTCAAAAACCGCACGCCGGTGCTGCGCGTGGAGCTCTTCCCTATGCCGGGGCTGCCTGCGGATACCTACTACTCCGCGGGCATCCGCGTCCTGTTCCGCGACGCACCTGCGTTGCAAATTACCACCGACCCGGCCCGAAACCGCTATGCGCCGGCGCTGGTGCATGTCTCTCGCTTCCTGACGAGCGAGCGCGGCGTGGTGCTGGGGTGGTCTTCCAGCGGTCCGGGGCGCTGCACGCTCCATGCCCTGGCGGTGCGCCTGGTGCGCAATGGCAAGGCGATTGAACCTACCGACTACCTTCGCGCCGAGTTTGCCCAGCCCTGCGGCGGCCTGATGCTGAGCGAGAAACCCGGCCTGTGCCTGCTTGGCGTGGAGGTCCCCACCGAAACCGCCTACCTGGAGCCCAGCCGCTATTTCCTGGACAGCATGGGCACCCTCCTCTCCTACGCGGAGCTGCCGCTGACCGACACCAGCTTTTGCCAGCCCGAGGACGGCGCGTTTACCCGCCTGGACAACCTGGCCGGCGTACGCACGGGCGTGCAGCGCAACGGCAAGGTCATCTGGCTCGATTTCAGCACGGGTAAGTTCAGAACCATTGATTCGGCATCGGTCGCGATGACGCCGCCCCAGGCACGCGCCGCGATGGCCCGCGCCGAGAAGGAGTCGCACCGCCCCGCCGCCGCCCCCGCAAACGGGCGCCTGACGCTGCGCTATGGCAACGGCAAGGATGGCGCCGGCACCACTACCATCACCAGCCGCAGCTCCGGCGAGGCCGCGCTGGCGGATGCCGAGACGAACGCGGCGGAGACCCGTCGCCAGCAGTCGCTCTCGCGCCTGCGCCCGCTCAATCCCGACGGCGGCACCCAGGATGGCTCCGGCGCCGACGACCAGGGCGGTGCGCGCACTATCTCGCCCGAAGGGATGCGTCGCAAGGCTCCCCAGCCCGCCGGGCAGTCCGCGCCGCCGGAGGAGAACTACCGCTTTAACCGTGGCGCCGGCGGGGTGCCGTAGGGCGAGCTGGAGGGGAGCTGGAGCTTGCCCTGGCTTGGGAGTCGCCAGGGAATAAGTTCTACAGCTTGTTCTCTTGCGACTCCTTACCTTACGGCGGCCGCCGCCGGGCGCAGGGAGGCAAGCGCGATGTCGATCGCGATGGCCTGCTTTTTGCGCTCGCGAAAGAGATGGATGTGGGTGAAGCCGGCGTCTTTCAGGTGGCCAAGCGCCTCCTCAAAGCGGTCCGCCACGCGGCCGGGCTTGTGGGCGTCGGCGCCGATGACCATGGGGATGCCCCTCTGCGCGATTTCGCGCAGGATTTCGGGGCCGGGATTCATCTGCGAGATGGCTTTGTTGACGCCGGAGGTGTTGATCTCCATGGCGATGCCGGTGGCGGCAATCCGGTCCAGCGCTTCGCAGATAAACGGCAGGGCGCGCTCCACGTTCCAGGCGCTAGGGAACTCGTTTTTCACCAGGTCCGGGTGGGCCAGGCAGTCGTACAGGCCGGTTTCGGCGGCTTCGGCCAGGTGGGTAAAGTAGAGGCGCTGATAGGCGAAGGGATCGCCCTTGTAATACAGCTGTTTGTACTCGCGCACCTGCGGGTGTACAGAGCCCAGGATGTAGTGGAAATCGGCCCGCTGGTGCAGGCGGCGGATGTAGGCCTCGCAGCCGGGCACGTAATCGCTCTCCATGCCCAGCAGAACATCCAGGCGCCCGGCCCACGTGGCTGTGGCTTTGCGCACCAGGCGCAGGTACTCGTCAAACTGCTCCTGCGCCATGCGGCAGCTGGCGTGGTAGCCGTCCTCCATGGGGCAGTGGCAGGTAATGGTGTACCCGCGCAGGCCGCGCGCCACGGCAACCTCGGCAAACTCGTCCGGCATGCCCACGGAGTGTTTGCAAAGCGGGGTGTGCGAGTGCGTCTCGTACAACACGGGTGCTGCGGGGTGGGCGCTGTTGGCGCTGTCGAAAGAGGTGGGTGCGGCGGCGGCGGGTGATACGTCTGTCATGGATGGAAGTGTGTCGCCGCCAGCATATGCGACTTACAGGAAGATTGCAAACGCGCCCGTAAGCAGGGCGATATGCAGCCACGTGGCCCAGACTTGCAGCATGTTGTACTCCTGCGCGCCGCGGGTGTCGGTGTGAAAGCCGGCATCGCGGCCAAAGAACCGCTCGTTGTTGCGATAGAGGTAAACGCCGCCGATGAGATTGAGGATGAAAAGCGTGGTGAAAAAGACGCGAAGCACGAGGTCCGGGCTCATATGTAGTATCTACTATACGCCCCGCAACGCCGCCCGCCATGCACAGGCGATGCAATAGGGGATGGTTACAGAAGGGCAGGGGGGGCAGGCCGGCGCGCCGCATGCCGACGCGGCCAGCTGTATGCATTCTGTCATGCAAAAACAGCGATTGCGCCGCGCGCGCAGCAGAATAGCATGAGAGGCCATGGCCCTCTATCGCACCATGGTAACGGCGCTCTTTTGCCTCGTGGCAGCGCATTTGCTCCCCGTACCGGTGCGTGCTGCGGAGTCGGTGCGCAATGTCCGCTTTGAGGGCAACGTGCAGTACGGCGTGGCCGACGGCCAGAAGCTGCTGCTCGACATCTACCGGCCGAAGGCGAAGCCGGCGCCGGGCGAGCTTCGCGCGGCTGTGGTGGTGGTACACGGCGGCGCGTGGCAGGAGGGCAACAAGGAGGAGATGCGCGACATCGCCATCGCCCTGGCCAACCGCGGCTACGTGGCCATCTCCATCAGCTACCGCCTGATGAATGAGGAAGGCACGCGCAACACGTGGCCGGCGCAGATTGACGATGTGCAGCTGGCCGTGCGCTGGCTGCGGGAGAACGCCGCAAGGTATGCGGTCGACCCGAAGCGGATCTCGGCGTGCGGGGGCTCCGCCGGCGGTCACCTGGTTACCCTGCTGGCCACGTGCGAGACGCTTCACCCGCATGGCGCCGCGCTGACGCAGCACTCCAGCCGCGTTTGCGCCGCCATTAACCTGGCCGGGCCTACGGACCTGACGCAAAACTTTGCCGTGGGCCTCTGGCGCCCGCTGGGCGACCAACTGCGGGGGCGCCTGTTTGCCGGCAAGCCCAGCGGCCCCGCCGCGCGCGAGGCCTCGCCGCTGCTCCATATTGACGCTGCAACCGCCCCGGTGCTGATCCTCCACGGTCGCGACGACCAGATCGTCTCGGTAAAGCAATCGGAAGCCTTCGCCGCCGCTATGGAGAAAGCGAACCGCTCCATCCGCCTCGTCGTTATCGACGGCGAAGGCCACGGCTTCGCGAGGCCGGAAAGCCTCCGCCGCATGATGGACGAGATGACGGACTTCCTGGCCCGGCACACGTCGGGCGCGGCTCTCCCCTAGTTTGGTCGGTCCGTCTCAAGCGGGAACAGCAGCTTTGATCTGGTCGATTCTGCCTGCCGCATAGGCTTCAAACGTGCTGCGGATTTCGTCGCGGACGCGGCGGAATACGGCCATGATTTCCTCGTCGGTTCCTGTGGCGTGGGCGGGATCGTCGAAACCCCAGTGGTGCCGGTTGAGCTGGCCAGGGAAGAGAGGGCAGGCCTGATCGGCGTTGCCGCACACGGTGATCACCGTTTCGACGTCGCTTTGCAGGAATTCCTGGAGGTGCTTGGAGCGGTGGCCGGAGATATCAATACCGATTTCCTTCAACGCTTCGATGGCTTTGGGATGCACATAGCCCGCCGGTTTGGAACCGGCGCTCCGGACGTCAAGGATGTCGCCCGCAGCGGCGCGAAGGATGCCTTCGGCCATGTGGCTGCGGCAGGAGTTACCTGTGCAAAGAATGAGGACGACGGGTTTGGTCATAGTGTTGCCGAGGATGTGTTTTTGTCGGGTTGGTTTTCAGAAGCGTTCTCATACCACCTGCGGCTTTGCAGGCACATGGAGCAGACGGAGAGCATTGCGGGCACTTCAACAAGCACGCCTACAACCGTGGCGAGCGCCGCGGGGCTGGCGGGACCAAAGAGCGTGATGGCCACCGCTACGGCGAGTTCGAAGAAGTTGCTGGCACCGATAAGGGCGCCGGGTGTCGCCACATTGTGCGGTACGCCCAGCCATTTCATGAGGCCGTAGGTAAGCCCTGCATTGAAGTAAACCTGGATCAGGATCGGCACCGCCAGCAGGAAGACCACAACCCAGTTGGTGAGGATGTTGTCAGCCTGGAAGGCGAAGATCAGAGTAAGCGTCGCCAGCAGCGAGATAATCGCCACGGGGCGGAAGAGAGGGAGCAGCTTGTGCTCCAGCCAGTCGGCGCCCGCAACGCGGATGGCAAGCGTGCGGCTCAGCCAACCGGCGACAAGCGGGATGACGATAAACACGATCACCGAGGTGAGGAGAACTTCCCACGGCACATGCACGCCGCTGACACCCACCAGGAACATCACGATCGGCGCGAAGGCAAAGACCATGATCAGATCGTTGATCGCCACCTGAGCAAGCGTGTAAGGGCCATCGCCGTCGGTGAGGTAGCTCCAGACAAACACCATTGCTGTGCAGGGCGCCGCGGCAAGGATGATTAACCCTGCAACGTAGTTCCTGGCAGTATCAGCGGGTATCCAACCCAACGTGTTGGAAAACAGCCCCTGAATGAAGATCCAGCCGAGCACCGCCATACTGAATGGCTTGACCAGCCAGTTGACGAACAGAGTGACAAGCAGGCCCTTTGGCTTGCCGAAGACGCCGCGAATGCCGCCGAAATCGATCTTCAGCATCATCGGGTAGATCATGAGCCAGATGAGAATCGCGATCGGCACGTTGACGTGGGAATCCTTGCCGAATTCCCACGAGCTGAGCTGCTTCGTTACGTCCGGCAGCAGCCTGCCGAACGCGATGCCTGCGACCATGCAGGCGGCGACCCAGAGCGACAGGTAGCGCTCGAAGAAATCGAGGCGCTTTACGGAGGTGTCAGTGGCATGATTGCTCATGAGCAGCATCCCGATTTAGGTGAGCAGCAGCTCGCGGCTTCCGCCGGTTCCGCTTTTTCTTCCTCATCGCAATCGCCGCCGCCGCAGCAGCCGCTTCCTTCGCCTTCTTCGCCGGGAGCGAGACCGCAACGCTCCATGGCTATACAGGCGGTGTGCTTGGTTTCCAGCGTAAAGACCAGTTTGCCATCTTCCACAGCGCCGCTTTTCACCGGATACTGGGAAATGACGCATTGTTCAAACTCCACCTCGATGGGGTAATCCTCGCCGCCAAAAATCGGAGCGGCCTTTTCAAAGATACGGGCCAGAACGCCAGGTGTGAGACGGTGATCCGTATCCGTGTATTCCCACACCTGCAAGTGACTGGTAACGGTGCGGTGCGGCTTTCCGCCGCAGTCAATAAAGAGCTTTTCCACTCTGCCGATTTCTGTGACGTGGGCATGGACGGCGACGACGTCGCCATCAGGAAGGATAAAGCGAAGTTCCGAGTCGGGATTGGCATTGAGGAGGGCAACAAATTCAGACTGGTTCATGTGATGTTTTCTTGAGGCTATGAAGTTAAAGTGAGAGGAGCGTCAGCCCACGCTGAGGGCTTCGAGCTTCTCGGCAGGCAGAGAGGTGAACATTTTGAGGCGACGGTTGATTTGCTCGGCAATCTGCCAGAATGCCCGCTCCTGCCTGTCGGGGGTTCCTTCCACAGCGGCGGGATCCGGCATGCTCCACGAGGCGAGAATCGGTTTTCCGGGCCAGTCCGGGCACGGTTCCAGCTCCTTGTCGCAGAGCGTGATGATGAAATCGAACTTTGTGTTCCGATACTCCTCCCACGACTTGCTGCGGGCGTTGGAAACATCGGCACCGTACTTTTCGGACAACACCTTCAGCGCCAAGGGATGAGGACGCGGCTTGGGCTCCGAGCCCGCGCTGTGGCTCTCGAAATCGTGAGGGGCGATGCGGCGAATCAGATGTTCGGCGATAATGCTGCGAGCGGAGTTACCTTTGCAAAGAAACAGGATTTTGAAGGGGGAGTTCATGTGCAGTCACAGGTTTTACTGGCGGCTTCGTCCAGCCACGCCGCTTCATTCTCGCGGGCGGCCGGAAGCTTCTCGAGGTCGGAGCGAAAAACAGGAATTGTCTGAACACAGTCCTGGAGGCACTTCAGGTTGGTTTCCAGTTCTGCGGAAGGCTGGGCGGGCAGGCTGTAGATCATCCAGGCACCCCGGCGCTTGCACTCCACGATCTCCCGCTTACGCAAATAGGCCAGGTGCTGCGAAACTTTCGTCTGCGGCACCTCCAGGATATCCTGGAAATGGCACACACAGAGCGGTCCCTTGGTCAGCAGATGGATGATGCGAAGCCGGGTTTCGTCGCAGAAGCACTGGTAAATCTGGATGAGCTGCATGCACGCAATATATGCATTAAAACGCATATATGTAAAGTGACATATTCAAGACATTGCATGTGCCATGCAAACCTGTGGCATCCTCTCCGTCACAAAATCACGTGCTCTGATCCTGAAAATTCTTGGCGTCCCTCGGCCGATTTCGGCGTCACTAAAGACGGCGCTCTCCCAGCCTCGAGCATTTTCCAGATAGCTTGTCGCAAGTTTGCCCGTCTCCGGGAACAGCGGAGCCGGACGTTTGAGAAAAGGGCTTTACACCGCCGCAAGGATTTGCGCTACGGCACGGTCGAGCACCTCTTTCAAGGTCTTCTTGCTTATTGGCTTGGGAGCGTGATCGTTCATGCCGGCCGCCAGGCATAAATCGCGATCTCCCTGCATGGCACTCGCTGTAAGCGCGATGATATGCGTTGGCTTGAGGTTTAAGCTGCTCTCAATCTCCCTGATTTTGCGGGATGCCGTGTAACCATCCATTTCGGGCATCTGGCAATCCATAAGGATGATGGGATAGTGATTCTGGCGCCAGGCTTCCACCGCCCGAGCTCCATTCGTTACGGTATCGACATCGTATCCCAGCTGCTGAAGCATGCGTACCGCGACCATTGCGTTTACTTTGCCATCCTCAGCCAGGAGAACATGGATATTGTTTCTAAACGGTTCTGCGACAGATGGCGCGACATCCGTGTGCGCCGCGGCGCATGCGGCGTTGGACTCAGAGGTCACATGCTTGGGAAAGCGCAGTGCGAAGGAAAATGTGGAGCCCTGGCCGGGCGTACTCGCTACGGATAGCTTCCCTCCCATGGCTTCCACCAGCTTGCGGCTGATGGCCAGGCCGAGGCCGGTGCCGCCAAACCTTCTCGTCGTCGAGGTGTCCGCCTGGGTAAAGGACTGAAAGAGCCTTTCCTGCACGTGCGGGGGTATGCCTATTCCGGTGTCCCTTACGGAGAATGTCAGGCGCTGTTCCGTTTCTGATTCTGGTGATTCGGCCTCGGAGACAATGCTTAGCGCCACGCTTCCGCGCTCCGTAAACTTGATGGCGTTACCCAGCAGATTCAGAAGTATTTGCCGGAGCCTGTTCGGATCACCCACCAGGACGGGATAAATGTTCGGCTCGACGAATGTGTTCAGATCGATGCACTTCGTTCTGGCCTGCATATTCATCATTTTCATCGTATCGTCGACCAGAAGGCGAAGGTCGAAGTCGACACATTCGAGTGTCATCTTGCCGGCTTCAATCTTGGAGAAATCAAGGATGTCATTGAGGATGAAGAGGAGGGCATCGGCGCTTGCCTTGATCGTACTGGCAAATTCCCGTTGCTCGGCGGTCAGGTTGCTTTCGAGCAGGAAGGTGACCATACCGATGACTCCGTTCATCGGCGTTCGGATCTCGTGGCTCATATTTGCCAGGAATTCACTTTTCGCCTTGCTGGCCATCAGTGCTTCCTGAGCCATGAAATGCGCCCTTTGTGTAGCGCTCAGCAAGCTTTGATTCGCGGCGTTTAGCTGCTGGTTGGTATCCTCAAGTTCAGACGTCCGTTCCTTTACCAGTTCTTCAAGATGGGCGAGATGATGCCTGGTCTGTTGATAAAGCTTCCACTTTTCTGTCAGGGAAATGGCTAACTGCAAAACTTCAATTGCGTCGAAGGGCTTTTTGAGGATAACCAGGCGATCGGAATATCCGAAGCGCTTCAGGATATCCTCCCAGGAATAGTCGGAATACGCGGTGCAAATGACGACTTGAAGGTCGCCGTACGTCTTCCAGATGTTGGTTGTTGTTTCGATACCATCCCACCCCGGAGGCATGCGTACGTCCACAAAAGCCATGGAGTAGGGGCGATTCTCTTCGAGGCTTTTCCTGATGAGTTCCAGTCCTTCCTGCCCCTGGTAGGCCGAGTCGATTTCGAAAACCGGTGACTGGGCCTCAGGTTCCGCCACTTCTCCGTCATCTTCAAATATGGCAGCTTCGGCCGCGTTGAGATCGAACAACTCGCGGTCTTCTGCAGAGAGGATCTTACGGAAGTCCTTATGGATGGCACTGTTGTCATCGATGACCAGAATGCGGCGATTTTGGGAGGGATCGATTTTCATATCGCTGCAATGTGGTTGTGGTTCCGCGTTTCAACGAGTTCCATACATGCCTTCGATGCGGGATCGGAGGACGGAATCCTATGCGGAGTGAAAGGCACTTCGAGGGTAAAGCAGGCTCCTTTGCCGGGGCCGTCACTTTGGGCAGTCAGCGAACCTCCCATTTCTGTAGCGGCCAGGACCGCGCTGTGCAGGCCGAACCCATGTCCGTCCTTCCTGGTGGTAAACCCGTGGCTGAATATCAGCGTCATGTTTTCCTGAGGAATTCCAACGCCGTTATCGAGAATCGATATACGTAGCCGGTTCTCTGCCTTCGCCAGGCGAATCGTCATGATCTTGTCGCTTCGCCCGGACTCATCACAGGCATACTTGGCGTTACGTACCAGATTGACGAGGACCTGAAGGATCTTGTGCTTTTCGACATCCACGGGAGGCACCTCCTCAAACTCGCGGCGCACCTCGACACCGTGACGCTGCAAAGCTCCCAGGTTAAGGCGAAGTGAGTCTTCTATAAGATCCGCGATGACTACCGTCTCCACAACTCCTGAAATCTTTGCGTAGCTTTGCTGCATCGCCACAATTTCCTTGATGTGCTCGATATTCTCCTGGAGCAGTTCCATCTCCTTTAGCTGGGTGGCCTGGTCCTTGACCAGATGATCCGCAAGCTGACACAGGAAGTCCGGCAACTGTTTCCCTTTGGGGTCGTGATTGAGATACTCGCCTACGTCGTTGCCCTTATCCTTTATCACCCTGGCAATCCTGGGCAGGCTCGCGACCTTCGACTTCTGGATCTGCGTAGCGATAAGTGTCGACGAGGTGTTGAGGCTGTTGAGCACATTGCCGACATTGTGAAGAACGCTCGCCGCCACCTCCGCCATACCTGCCTGATGCGATGTTTGAATAAGCTGCTTGTGGACAGCCGCAAGCTCCGCCTCAGTCCGTTTGCGGGCGGTAATATCGATAACAGCTCCCTCTCCGAGCCCCTTATCGGGATAGTGACGGGCGGAGATGAGCAGAGTTCTTTTACTCCCGTCTGCTTCGGGCACACACGTTTCAAAATCCGTGACTTCGCCCTCGCGTTCCAGCGCAGACTTAAATACGACAGCGTTACCGGGCAACAGTGAATAAAGTGACTTTTCACTGTCACACCCCTCATCGCAATCCCCTGTGCACTGCAGATGCCGGGCCATAAGCGAGTTCGTCTTGAGGAGCTGCCCATCGGCCAGATTGGCCTGCCATAAGCCGACGGGAGCGGCATCGTAAAGATTGCGAAGCTGGATTTCACTTTGGTCAAGCTTCTCAATAGTCTCTGCGAGCGGGTTGACAATACTGCGATAGACAAACGCTGCCAGCAGCGCGAAGACCAGTAACCCGCCCAGTAACAAGCTGTTCTGGTAAAAGATAAGCTGGCTGGAGCGCTGGAGCTCCCTTAACTGCATCAGTTGCAACGTATCATCCACTTTCGCCACCAGTCGTATTGCGGTCGATTGCAACCGAGCTAAATCGGGATGATCGCGAAGCTGGTTCTGGTCAGACCGCAATACCTTTACAGAAATGCGCTTTACCTCATCCCAGAGCGCGGAGATTTCCATTAAGCCCGCCCGGATATCGGTCGCCTCAATGCGCGGCAGCGTTACCGTGGAGGCTCCCAGCCGCGTCTGCCCGCCTTCAAGGAGCGCATGCATGGACTCATCAAACTGAGCAGAGGTCTCCGCGCTGAGCTTACGCTGCTCCAGCAGTGTATCCCAATCCGAAAGGGAGAGCCCCACAAGGGCCAGATTGGCCTGACGCACGAACTGCTGAACAAGCATTCGCTGGCGCCCCGTTGCGTTAATGATCTCTGTCGCCTGGCGTCCGTCAAGAATGACGCTTATAGCCGTGCGGTTTGAGTAAAAGAGCAGGCCCGCCAGTATAACCAAAAGCACCAGCAGCTTCAGCATCAGGCTGCGTTTTAGGGTGCGGATGGAGGAGCGCATAGGTGGCGGTGGTCGCTTGATGGTGACTGCGAGACATTGCGGAGGCCAGGCGGATTACTTGATCACGCTGAAACGGGCCTCTTCAGCGGCTTTTTTCATTTTGCGGATGTCGTCATAGTTGTCATCACGGACTACCTCGAACCGTTCCACCAGCGCTTCATCCAGGATCTTTCGTCCCTCGGGATCTTTATCCATTCCAACAAAAGCATCCTGCAGCTTTTTCCGAACGCTGTCAGGAACTTTCACCGAAACCACCACCGGACAGATTCCGGCGGGGCCACGGCTTTCGATAACACGCACCCTGGCTGCGTAGCCCAGGCCTTTCGCCCTGTCATAATCCAGAACAAGACTATCCACGTAGCTGGCGTCCGCCTGCCCCTCGGCTACCATGCGGATAGATTCTTCGTGAGAGCCAGACCTGAGAACCCTTCCGAAAAAGCCTTTGGTTTCGCCAGATTCCACCAGCTTATGGCGCGGCATATTGTAACCGGAGTTGGAAAGCTCCTCGTTGTAAACGTAAGTCTTGCCACGCAAATCCGCCAGGCCCTGGACTGGGCTGTCCTTCTTGACAATAAGATCGGAAAAGTACTTAGGCTGCCCTTTGTAGCGCTCTCCCTTCATGATGGGAGCGACGAGAAGATCCACTGTGGGTTGGGCTTTATCCCGCTCAATCACGTAAGGCAGCCCGCAGACATAAGCTGAATCGATTGCACCGTCTCCCAGCATCTTGTTGATTGTTCCATAGGAGAGACCAGTAATCAGCTCACATCGCAGCCCCGACTTTTTCGAAAGGTAATCGTTTATTTTCTGAAAAACCGGCATTCCGGACTCGGAGACAAAAGCAGCGGACAATGCAATGCGGACTGGTCTGCTGCCCTCTTCTCCGCTGTCTTTAGCATCCTGGGCATGAATGAGAGGACAAAGAAAGAGACAGGCCAGCACGAGCACGACCACGGCAGCCCGCACAGACTTGAATTTGGGAAAAGGGCTCATGGCGTCGCTTAAAATGAACTTTGCACTCTCACATCCGCCTGGATCTCTCGGGACGACATGAGATGGCGTTACTTGTAGAATAACATGTGTTTACAACTCTTTCAATTTTCGCATTCCAGTGCGCCCTTTTATCGGGAGGGAGATTTTCTCCCTGGGGCGTGAAGCGCCCCATTCATGAAAGGATTGAAACCTACCCAAGTGACGTCGGCACTTTATAGGTCCAACTTGAGCCGAATCCGCCCCTTTCGCGCGGAGATTGATGCCGAGGGTTATCTTGCGACTTGTGACGCAGCAACCGTGGAGCAGGCCGCGGCTCCATAGACTTCAAATCGCAAATCGGAGGGATGGGACCTCCGATTTCTCAGCAATCCAACGCCCTTTGTCAGCACTGCTCACAGGGAGGGCATTCCTGCCGATCTGAACATTGTGAATCCGAGCAACATCCTGAACTCGCGGCACAGTTTCCGCCCTCAGAGGCATATACTGATTGGGCCGAAAAGAGAGCTGCGCAGCAGGCAGCCAGCATAATGATTCGAATCATGATTATTTCACCTCCTTTCCTGTTTGAAGTACATCGAATCCAAGCAGGCACTCTCCAGCTTCGCGCAGGGCAGTGCGCTGTTGCATTCGTTGTTTGTCCGTTTCCATTCGCCTGTCGGAGCTGAGCGCATCCTGATTATGGGCGAACAAAGTCTCGAGAAGACCCATGATTGTCGGATCAATACTGTAGTAGATCCATGTCCCCTTCTTTCGGGTAGCGACTAATCCTGCCTGCCGAATGACCTGAAGATGTGTCGAAAGCGTCGACTGGCTTATTTCCAGCGCATCGCACAACTCGCAGACACACGCCTCCGTCATGCACAACAATTTTACGATGCGCACCCGCGTCGGATCACTAAGCGCTTTGCAGAAGAGAATGAGGTCGCGCATCGGTATATCGGATAATACCGATGCACGACCTCTTCGCAACTGATATCTGGAGTGTCGTGATTTTTTCGTCCGTGCGCAGGACATCAATGCGGAAACCGGCGGCGCCGGCAAAACAGGCTCTCTGCACCAGGCAACAGTTGCTGAAGCTCGATCCGAAAATTCGCTTTACCCCGAGTTAACGCGCCAGCGGGTGTAGAGGCGGCGGTAGGCGGAGGGACTCATGCCCTGATGCTCGGCAAACACCTCGCGGAAGTAACGGGGCTCGCGAAAACCGCAGGCCAGGGCCGTCTCCTCGATGGTGCCGTAGCTGCTGCGCAGAAGCATGCGGGCGTGGCTGACCTGGCGGCGGTGGATGGCGGAGCTGAGAGTGTGGCCGTAAACGCGCTTGTATACGCGCCCGATGTAGTCCGCATTGCGGCCAAGCGCGCGAGCGACATCCCCGGCATGGAGGCCGCGCGCAAAGTTCTCTCCCACAAAGCGATGCGCGCGCCCGGCCAGCGCTTCGTCGTTGCGGCGAAGCGACGTGGCACCCGAGAATCTCTCGCCGTGGCGGGCGTGGCTGCTGTCCCCATGCGGCGCGGATTCCGCCAGCATTTGCGCGACGATGAGGTC
The DNA here is from genome assembly GCA_003054695.1 of Verrucomicrobia bacterium LW23. Classification (GTDB taxonomy): domain Bacteria; phylum Verrucomicrobiota; class Verrucomicrobiia; order Methylacidiphilales; family UBA1321; genus LW23. Next base: position 11,478 of record QAZA01000021.1, on the reverse strand, counting down.
GGCGATCAGGGAATCCGGCTCGTCGCGTTCCTGCGCCTCGAAGAGCTGCTGGAAGAGATCGGCGAGGCGATCGGCTCGCGGCGCGCGGCTGTGCTGAGGCAGAAATCGTTGCGTTTGCGCGTGCTGCGCAGGGTTGTCCAGCCCGGGCGCAGCGCCGTTTAGCTGAAAGTGTACCCAGTAGAACGAGAGGTCCGGCAGGTATGTGCGCACGCCGCGATGGCGGCGGCCGGGCCAGAGCAACAGAATCTCTCCGGCGGCCACGGCGAATACGCGGCTTTCCTCCGCAATGTGCAAGGTACCGGATTTCACCAGGATGAGCTCGTGCGACGAGATGACGCGATCCGGATGGATTCCGTGCCCAGGAGACACGAAAAGGCCGCCGTTCTCGGCGCGAACTGGAGGTGAGAGATAGAGGTGTAGCGGGTCCATTGGAATCTTCGACCGGAATTCGCCGCCTCGATTGCCCCGGAGCGCTCGGGCTTGTACGGATTAACTCCGGCGGTAGAAATTAGTCGGTTTTACTCCGTCAATCTACCAAAAACTCCTGTCGCAGCCCAGGCATACGGATCCTATAACAGCAATCATGTTCCAACTCGTTCCCGTACCCGCCGCGCTTGTGTGTATAGACGATCCGTTCTGGAATGAACGGCTGCATGTCAACGGAGAGCAATCTCTGCCAAAGCAATATGATCTTTGCAAATCCACCGGCCGCTTTGATGCGCTTAAGCTAAACTGGAAAGAAGGCGAACCTCATCGCCCTCATATCTTCTATGACTCGGATACTGCCAAATGGCTGGAAGCGGCATGCTACATTGCCTGTCAACGGCAAATGCAGGGCCAGATGGTCGATGCAGTACTTCTTGACCGCATAGAGGAAGTAGCTCAGCTCATTATCCATGCACAACAGCCTGACGGCTATATCAACAGCTATTTTACTCAGCTGGACAAAGAGCTGCGATGGAAGAATCTTCGCGATAATCATGAGTTGTATTGCGCCGGCCATATCTTTGAGGCGGCGGTGGCGCATTATCATTTCACCGGAAAAGATCACCTTCTTCAGGCAGCATGTCGCTACGCTGATTACATAGATTCTCTCTTTGGGCGGGAAAATGGCAAATGGAAAGGCTATTGTGGCCACGAAGAAATTGAACTCGCCCTGATAAAACTATATAAGGCCACGGGCAACATCCGTTACCGAGATCTTGCCGTTTATTTTGTAGAGGAACGGGGGCAAAAGCCATACTACTTTGACAGCGAGATCGGCGCCACCCCAGGGATATCGACACACGCTTACGTCCAGGCGCACCTTCCTGTCCGAGAGCAGAAAGAAGCCGTGGGCCATGCCGTTCGCGCCGTTTACCTGTATTCGGCAATGGCTGATGTCGCCCGCGAAATGAATGATGCCTCCATGTACGAAGCATGCGAGCGCCTTTGGGAGAATCTTGCAGGCACAAAAATGTACATTACGGGTGGAATAGGCAGCTATGCTCATAACGAAGGCTTTGGCGGGGATTATGATTTACCAAACGGCACCGCCTATTGCGAAACGTGTGCCGGGGTGGGTCTTATCTTTTGGGCGCACCGCATGCTACAGCGCAAAGGCGACGTCCGGTATGCGGAGATCGTGGAGCGTGCCTTGTACAACAACGCTTTGTGCGGAATGTCACTAAACGGAGAAAGCTTCTTCTATCAGAGCCCTTTGGCATCTGACGGAAGCTGGCATCGCCAGCAGTGGTTCGTCTGCGCGTGCTGCCCCTCCAATCTTTCGCGATTGCTTGGTTCCCTGGGGGACTACATATATTCCTACAACGCGGAATCCTTGGATATATGGATTCATCATTTCATCGGATCTTCCGCGACCGTAAGATTGAAGAATGGTGCCGACTTGAAGCTGACACAGAAGGGTGAAATGCCATGGAATGGAAATATGGCAATCCATATAGAATACAATAGCGACGAATTGACTGAAGATCTTGCATTGCACATAAGAATTCCTGACTGGGCAAGCAACCTGCGCATGGCTATTCGTCCCGCGAAAGGAGTCGCCTCGCGCCATGTCCCCTTCGAAATCTCAGGCGGTTACGCCCTGATTCAGGGTCGCTTTAACTCCGGCGACGTTATTGAGCTCCGTTTCGAGATGCCCGTGCGCTATCTCGCCAGCAATCCCAAAATCACCAGCAACAACGGCCTGGTTGCGCTCCAGCGGGGCCCGTTTGTGTACTGCGTGGAGGATGCGGACTACGCGAATCCGGCTGAAGAAAGTGTCCTGAATCTCTCTCTGGACGTGGATTCCGGCCTGGAAGCACGTCACGAGCCCACAATGCTCGGCGGCGTCACGCTCCTGGAGTCTCCCTCCGGCGCCGTTTTCCGAACCGCCTCTCTCCCTACGGGCCCCACTCCATACGTAGCACTTCAGCGCACCATCAGGCGATGCGCCTTCACGGCCGTCCCCTATTTTGCGTGGGACAATCGTCGCCCCGGCGCGATGAAAGTGTGGCTGCCTATCGCGTGACGCCGCCTGAGCCGCCCGGCCGGGGCGGAGGGGTGGGAAACCAAAGGGTTTCTCTAGTGCGGGATGAATCGGGTAAGCGTTTGCGGGGGGAGTTGCAGGGTGTAGGTAAGTGGCGCCTTAAGTTGTGCAGGTTGCTATTGCGAGATTCCTGAGGGCATGGGTGCCTCACAATTGCACACCCAGCGTTTAATTTATTATTGACTGATCAGTCGCTCAGCCGTATGTTGGGCCTATGGAATCAAGCGCATTGATATGCGGCGGAGTTTCTGGGCCAGGTTGTAAAGGGCCGTAAAACAAGCCTATAAGTACGTCGACTCAAGGGAGCTTTCTGTCCGTGAAAACTATTCAAAGCTATTTTTCCGGATCGTGGCACAAAAAGTCGCCCGCATCAGAGATCGATATTGCTGCCCTTCAGAAAGTTATTCCAATCAGGCTTCCCGGAGAATACTTGAAGTTCCTACGATGGTCCAATGGAGGAGAAGGGGAGTTTTCTGAAACGTATTTAACTATGTGGTCTACGGATGTAATTCCAGACTGGAATAAAGATTATCGCATTGACATAAAATTTCCAACAATGCTTGTTATTGCAGATGATAGTTCTCAGTTTTACGGTTACGATTGCTCTAACGGTGAGGCAGAAGCGGTTGCGTTTCCAATGACATCCAGCGCATACTCCGATATTGTATACAGATTCAAAGATCTCCCTTCTCTATTTGACAAGCTTATTGAAGAATATCAGTAAGTGAAATCGACACATTAACCGCGAGATGGTAGTGGTGGATGCCTCCAAGGACTACGTGCTTCGCGATCCCGCCGCGGATGCGGACAAACGCTCCCGGGTAGCCTTCGACGCGCTGTGGCGGGCGCTGGCGGGATAACCACACGAGACCCCGGCTGAGGCCCGCTGGATGATCAGCGAATCAAATGATTCCATATGAATGACTGACCAGACACACAATTACACAGAGAGAAGAACCATGGCAATTCCCCTTTCATCTGACCAGACAGCCGCTGACAACGCATACATCATCACCGGGCCGACCTCCGGCATCGGCCGCTGCGTGGCGCTTGAGCTTGCCGTACAGGTCCCTGGCACGATCGTCCTCGTCGGCCGCAATGCTGCAAAGCTCGATGCATTGAGTTTCCTTATCGACCAAAAGCGCGGCTCCGAGCAGGGAGGCGAAGGCGGGGAAGGGAGCGTGGGCCGGCGCGCCATCCCTGTCGTGTGCGATTTTTCAGATATTGCAAGCGTGCGTCGCGCGGCGGCGGAGATCATCGCGCTCGGGCTCCCCATCGCCGGGCTGCTGAATAACGCCGGCCTGAGAAAACCGGACGCAAAGAGCGCGCAGGGCTGGGATCTCACCTTCGCAACAAACCATCTCGGCGCGTTTGCGCTGACGGAAGCGCTTGTGCCGCATTTGCCGGATGGAGCGCAGGTGCTCTTCGTCGGCTCGGCCACGGAGGATCCCGACCACGAGCCTGCAAAGACGTTCGGCATTCGCGGCGCACGCTACATCTCCGCCGAGGCGAGCGCGCGCGGCGAGTGGATGCCCGGCGGCTCCAGCATGCCCGCCATGGATGCTTACGCGACGTCCAAGCAATGCAACATAGTCACGGCCAGGGCCTTCGCGCGCGAGATGCCGCGGCTGCGCTTTAACGTGGTGGAGCCGGGCTTTATCCCCAACACAGGGCTGCACCGGGAGGCCGGAGCGCTTCTCGGCTTCCTGGCGGACAACATCATGCCGCTGATGGCGCCCTTTATGAAGCACTGGAGCAACCCACAACGTGCCGGCCGCGTCATTACAAAACTCCTCACCGCCACCTCCGCGCAAACCGGCGTTTATTACAACCAGGCCGGCCTGCCGATGCAAGGCTCGGCACTCTCCCGCAACCCGTCGTTTGCCGACCGCGTGGTTGCGGAAACGCGCGCTCTCCTCGCAGCGGTGCCGGCAGCCTGAGCTGAGTGGCTGCGGGACTTGAGGCGAAGCACGTTGCGGGCGTAAGCTACGCTCGGTTCGCCCACTTCATCCATACGTCTCGCCTCAGGCAAACTCCTCTTTCGGCAAGTATGGGAAGCGGCGATGGCTCCGGGGGCGCTCGGGCGTTTGCGCACCTGCGCATGCTGAGAGGACAGGCGGGCGTTCGAGTCAGCAGGATTGGACTGCGGGACTCGAATCCCTTGGAAACTGCAAGGTACCGGAAAGGTAACAGAAAGGGACGGATTTCCGGACCCCGCGACAGGAGAAACAGGCGGTTACCCGCTGAAGCCGGACGAAGCGGTGGGGGCCTCCTGAATCTTCGTGTAAATCTTGTTGTAGACGTTGACGACTTCGCCGCCCAGTTGCTGGAGCACGAGGATGGCGACGACGGAAATGAACGCCAGAATCAGCGCATACTCAACCAGTGTCTGGCCGGATTTACGTTGATGGCGACGACGACGATCCATATGAGATCGGAAAACAGAAAGGATATGGCTCATGATATATTTTATCCACCTCCTTTACGAGAACGCTATGATTCTAACTACTATGACAGATTGAGCGAAATGGAAAGCTAAAAGCGCTGTCCTGATGTAAATCTTCACAAAGGGGCCACAATAGTGCCGGCGGTTCGCTGTCCGAATTGGATGCGCAGGCAAGGGGACGCAGGGGGGCGGCAATACTTGACCTGGGCAAAAAAAATCCCGTGTGGAACACGGGAGGAAATAGTTGCCCAGTGCAATACGTCAGAAGCTGCTTCTGCGAGTGACTCCAGGGGGCTGTAAACAGATCATCCTCAGGATTTCCAGGATTGGACTGAAAACACCTGAGGAATTCAAAGGTAGCCGGTACAGGATTACGTAGAGGCGATCTGCGCTTCCTGGAGCTTGCTCTTGATCGTGCCGAACACCTTGGTGATTTCACCACCGAGCTGCTGGAGGACCAGGATGGCGACCACGGAGATAAACGCCAGGATAAGGGCGTATTCAACCAGGGTCTGACCGGACTTGCTCTTGCGGCGAAGAGCCAGAGTCTTGAGCTTCGAAATAATTTGGGTCATCATTTGTACTTTCACCTCCTTTCAGCCGGGTGCGTTGCCCGTGCTTGTGCTTGTTAGACGCGTGCTGGAAAATTCGTTGCAAAAAAAATCCGCCAATGTTGTGGACCTGTGTCCTCTAAAGGCGGGTACTGAGAGAAGTTGCTTTTTTTGCGACTGCCACTGGCTGCTGCCTAATGCGTGAAAGCCTGGGGGAAGGGGATCATCGAGCTAAACAGGATTGGACTGCCAAGCTCGAGGATCTGGAATGCAGTTCCACAATTACGTGGAAGCAACCTGCGCTTCCTGAAGCTTGCTCTTGATCGTGCCGAACACCTTGGTGATTTCACCACCGAGCTGCTGGAGAACCAGGATCGCGACCACGGAAATGAACGCCAGGATCAGCGCGTATTCCACGAGGGTCTGACCGGACTTGCTCTTGCGAGCCTTAAGGGACTTGAACTTGGAAAGAATTTTGGTCATCATTGTATCTTTTCACCTCCTTCCCATCAGGCGACGTATAGTGTTGCCTGATGAGTGGAATTGAACCAAATGCTCTCTGAAAGTGGAAGGAAAAAATCTGAAAAAATTTGCGGCGCGTGATTGATACATGCGTGTTTTTCCTTTAAAACGCGTAAAAACAATTCTAAAGTTTCCAATACGAGGTTGCTGCACTTTGAGGATTTTTCCGGTTTAAGGGTCGTTCTTGCCCGGAAATCCTTGCCTGATCCTCAAAAAGAGCCGTGTAAATCCTGTTGGGCTAGGTAATTCTTGCCGGTTTCTCTTTGCCGGATGGATCTTTCTCCCGCCCCATAGCGTCGTCGAAACCCAAAAAAACGGCGCCGCACGCAATGTGCAGGCGCCGTTGGATGGGCTCTCTTTACGGGCTTTGCGCGCTATTTGGTGGGCTTTTTGCCCATCATGCTTAAGGCCGCGGAGACGATTTGCAGGACGATGCCGAGCACAACAATGCCGATGCCCCACTGCCACTCCGGCGCCTCGCCCAGGGTGGGGACGATAGCGAAGTAGAAGTAGGCGAGCAGGCCCACGGTGGCCACGCTGGTGCCCCAGAGGCCGATAAACCGGCGATCCCACGCCAGGAAAATGGCGATGATGCCCAGCAGGATGGCGCCGTAGCCGGCGGCAAAGTCGCGCAGCGCAACGGAATCCCCCGTGGGCGCAGCGCGCAGGAAGGGGCAGAAGGCGCCGGCCAGCAGCAGCACGCCGCCGAGCATACCGATTTGCGACGCAAGGTCCTCGCGCGCATAGGGATCGACCGGATCGACTTCGATGGGCTTGGCAAACGCGGCGCCGGGGTTGGCGGCCGCGGCCTCGCTGGCGGCCTCGGCGGCCTTGACCATGGCGGCCAGGTTGGACGCCGATGCGGATACCGCGGCGTTCATCGACGGCGAGATGCCTTTCTTGCCGGCTGTGGATCCCGGGCGTGCGGGCGCTGAGGCGGGGGCCGCGTCAGCACCCTCGGATGCGGGGGTGCTGTCGGAGGCAGGTGTTGCGGAGGCGGAGGCCGAGCCCGACGACGGCGCGGGCCTGGACGAAGGGGCTTTGCCTGCCAGGGAGGCAGGGGGGGTGGCCAGCGACGACGGCCTGGCGGGCGCCGCGGGGGGCAGGCCGGCCGGGGCCGCGCCGGGTACTGCACCAGCCAGGCTGGCGGGCGGTACGGAGCGCCCGGCGGGCGGCACTGAGGCGGCCCCGGCCCCAGGCACGGCCCCCGCCACGCTGGAGGGGATGGGGCGCCCGGCCGGCGGCAGGCCCTGCGGCTTGATGGCTGGGGCGGGGGGCAGGTTGGCGGCAGCAGCCAGGGAGGAGGGGATGCCCTGCGAGGGCGGCCGCTGCTGCGCCGAAGGTTTGACAGCGCCGGCCGATACGCTGGAGGGCGCAATGCTCTTTTTGGAGTTGGTGTCGGGAATGTCGATCTTGATGGTGGACGCCGCACCAATATGAATGTCGCGATCGCGCGCAAAGCTGGGCTGCACCACGCCTTTGTCCGCCCCGGGCCGCGCCGCGGGCACAAACGCTTTGGGCACGTTGGAGGCCTCCGAGGGGGGCGCCTGCTGGACGGCGGGCGCGCCCTGGGAGACGCTGGCGGGTCGCGCCGCCGGGCTGCGGCGGATGGCGCTGCCGGGCCGCGAGCCGGGGTCGGGGATGTCAAACTTCATCGTCGGGGCGTAGCCCGGCGGGTAGTTGTCTTTTTTGGCGCCGCCTGTGCGCACGGCGGAGGGCAATGCGGCGGCAGGGGGCCGGGCAGAGGGCGCAACGGGGGGCAGGCCTGCCCAGCGTTCTCGGAACTCCGTTACAGGAGCCCAGCTTTGCCCAAGGTCCGTAGTCACGAGAATTGACTCATCGGACATCTCGCCGCCCGCGTCTTTGGAGCGCAGTTCATCTTCGGTGAAGGGCCCGGCCTGGGCGCCATCAATCCACAAGTACAATTCAGCCATGATCTGGTGGGTGGGGCAGGGGAGGCTTGGCTCGCTTAATCAGCTAAACGCCACGGCGTCTCCGTGGCAGAGCGGGCTTCTTCTCGTTTTCCTCCCTGTTTCCTCTGGTTTTTCGCCCATCATATCATAATCTCAATTAGTAGAAATACAAATTTAGCGTACGCACGTTTTTTAGCAGGTCCGTACCTTTTGGCTGTGTAATGCCTCACTCGGGAGTCAATCGGTACATAATTCCTGTGGAGTGCCGGCGTGCTTTCCGCCCGCTTGTTCACACAACGGTGTCGCCGCGATCTCGCGGCGTTGTGGAGGGGGCGGAGGACGAAGAAGAAGCCGCAGCGGCTTCGGCCCGCTCCTCGGCGGCCGCCTCGGTGCCTTCGGGCTCGGCTTCCTGCAGGGCGGAGACGGAGCCGGTCTGATCCAGCTTGCGGGCGTGGGCGTGGCTGGTGCGCAGGGAGCCAAAGTCCCGCGCATAGACGTAGGTTTGCTCCGCACCCAGCAATAAAATCTGCGCGGAGAAGTAGACCCAGATGAGGATGATGATGATCGACCCCGCCGCGCCGTAGGTGCTGCTGACGCTGCTATGCGCCAGGTACAGGCCTATGCCGTACTTGCCAAAGGTGAAGAGCACGGCGGTGACGGTGGCGCCCAGCCAGACGTCGCTCCACAGCACGCGGCGGTCGGGAATGATCTTGTAGATCATCGCAAACAGCGCCAGTACGGAGATAAAGGAGATGCTCAGCTCGCCCAGGCGCATCCAGGGAAACACGCCCGGCAGGTTGGCCTGTACAAATTGCCCGACGGCGGAGACGGTGGCGCTCAGCACCAGCGAGGCCAACAGGATAAGCCCAATGCCAAAGACCATCAGGAAAGAGACGACGCGTTGCCAGATAAAGCCGGCAACGGTGGCATACTTGGACGTGGGCACCCGCCAGATGATATTGAGCGAGCTCTGCAGCTCCAGAAACACGCCGGAGCCACCAAAAATAAGCGTGGCCAGGCCGACGACCGTGGCCATGATGCCCGCGCCCGGTTTGTTGGTGTTGCTCACCATTCCCTCAATGGCATCGGCCGCCGTTTTGCCCACCGTGGAGACGATCTGGTTATGCAGCTCCTTCTCCGCCGCCGCCTGCCCAAACACGCTGCCCGCAACGGCAATCGCAATGAACAGCATGCCAGGGATGCTGAACACCGTGTAATAGGCCAGCGCGGCGGACATGCGCGGCCCGTTGTCCTCGTAAAAGCGGAGGACGGACTGATACATCAGCGTAAAGAAAGAGTAAGATGTCCGGGTGGCCATGGTTGTCCAGCGCTGGTGGCGCGCTGCCTCCGCCGCGTCCGTGCGCGGGCCCGACGTCGGGTACGACACCGGTGAATTGTGATCCTGTAGCTGCCTGCTGGGTTGCGCGTGGGGGTGCTGCTGCCAGGGGGAAATTCGCGGGGTTGTCGCGTAGGGGGCGGGGGTATTGGGGGTATCGCTGCTGCTCGGCATGGCGTCGTGCTCGGGGGGGGAAGGCGCGCCCGATGTCGCAGGGTGCCGGTGGGGCGGGGCGGATGTGCGGGCGTTCGAGTGGTACGGAGGGGGGTGTCCTGGTACGCTGCGTCACCACCGACGCAACAAGGCGGGCGGTTGCGTGGCGAAGCGGCCCATGCTGGGAGTGTCGCGTAAAGTGAGGGTAGGGGAGTGCCGCGGGAATCAGGCGGGCGGCGCCAAAGGGGGGCTCCTTATCGTTGAGGTTAGAAGTTGGAATTGAGGGAGTTGAACTTGGGGACACGGGTTCGCCCGGGTTTACGGATCGGCCGCGCGCACCAGAAAATGCTCCTGGATAAGGCTGGCACGTATCCACCCGGTCTCGCCGGTAACGCCCCAGGCGCGCCACTGGTCGCTGCCCTTTACCACGCGCACCCGCACGCCGCGCTCCTGCGAGCCATCGGGGAAGGTATGCGGACCCACGTCCAGAATAATGGCGGCGCGCCCCTTGGTTTTAGCGTCATACAAAATCGTATCCGGCATAACGTAGTAGCTGTACGCCGGCATAAAGGTGGAGCCCGGCTTCAGCGCCACCACCAGGCAGCTCACCAGCACCAGGCTGAGCAACGCCGCAACCTGCCATGGCGCAATGCGCGGGACTGGGGAGGCCGACGCGGCGGTGGAGGCGCCTGTGCCAGGCTGCGAGCCTGCCGCCGGAACGGGGTCGGAGTCGGATTGGCGGGAAGCAGTGGTAGCCATCCCGGTAATGTGCACGCGGTTGGCGTATCCATCAACTACTAACGTGCGATTTCGGGACAAAAGGTAACAATTTATTGGGCGCAATTATATAGTACATTCGGCTGCCTTACTGCATCATTCCCGGTCACGGGTAGCAATTAATGGAGCAAGACCAACGCAGCACGCGCCCAAAGCGATGATCGCCTCCGCCTGGGCCGGGCTGGGATGGGGCCGTTCAGCCAATGCTCCGGCAGCCATCCCATGCTGGACACCCCGCGGGCCGTCTGCTACGAGGTGATGCGTGCCCGCGCACCGTCGCGCCGCCGCCCTCCCCCATGGTTCCTGAGTCCGCACCCCCCACGCAGCCGCCCCGCGACGACGCCGGGGCCACCGACGACGGCGCCCCGTCCTTCTCCGTGGCCAGCCTGCTGCGCACGGCGGAGACGCTGGTGCCGGTCGTTTTTGTGCTGATTGTGGCGTGCACCGTGGCCACCTGGGCTCTGACGCCACCGTTGCGCCCCAACGACTTAGGCTGGCATCTGGCGCAAGGCCGCTGGATGGTGGAGAGCGGCCGTGTGCTTGCCGAGGACGTCTTCAACTACCCCAACCGGGGCCACGCCCTTGTTAACGAGTACGTCCTCTACCAGCTGCTTCTCTACAGCCTCGTCTCCGTAAACGAGCGCCTGGTCGCCGCGCTTAACGTGCTGGCCTGGCTGTTCATCTGCCTGGCGCCCATTGTCGTGGCCTGGCGCAGTCGGGGCCTGGGCGTGATAACGGCGTCGATGGTAATCGTGACGCTTGTCCTCTCCGGCAACCGCATGAACTTTCGGCCGGAAGTCTTTACCTGCCTTGGCCTTGTGGTGACGATGCTGTGGTTACTGAGCTATCTGCGCCGTCCCCCGCGCGCGTGGTGGGAGTTTTGGCCGCTGGGGCTGCTGCAGACAGTGTGGGCCGGATTCCACAGCGGCTTTGTTCTCGGCCTGGTGATATACGCCGCATTTGCGTGCGAAGCCCTTGTGCGTGAGGTACTTGCGAATCGCGCGGTGGCACAGGGGGAGGGAAAGCCGCTCTCGCTCATTGCCGCCCTCTCCTCCAGCCACATCCTCGCCTGGGCGGGCGGCTTTGCGCTGCTGCTGACGTGCTGCATGATCAACCCGTTTGGCTACCAACGCCTTCTGTTACCCTTTTATCACCAGGGCAGCTACATCATCAAACTCTACACCACCGAGATGCAGCCGCTGGCCTGGAGTCTGGACGAGCCCTTTGCGGTGATGCTTGCCCTGGGCCTG
>QAZA01000020.1 GCA_003054695.1 Verrucomicrobia bacterium LW23 | reverse complement strand
TCGTTCTGAGCCAGAATCAAACTCTCCGTAAAAATGCCTCACAGGCAGACTCTCTTGCAAGAGGCTAACCCCCAAGGACTTTTATAAGAATATTGAGCGCCAGTGTCGGCAAAGACACCAGCCTTCTGACCAATTCCGGTCAATCAACTATTCAAAAGATGCCACGTGGTGTGAAACACAATGGCTCTCAAAAAAATCAACGTTCCGCACAACTCAAACTTGCTGACTTCACTATCTATTTTCCATCACCGTTGCAATCCATCCGGCTTCCACAAGCACCGCCCCATGTAGAGGTCAAGCACCCATTTCCACCAGAATCCATGCATCGCATGATTCCATCTCGTTGCCAAAGATCGTTTTGAAGGAAAACAGTTTGGAGCGATTCGCTCAAACTTGCGCTTCTTCCGGTGTTTTCGCCATATGAGACGACGAAAGCACCGCTGTTGCCATCTTTCGATGAAACACCAGCCAATCGGTGTCCTGCGCTTTTCCTTTTCGCTTCGTTCGGTTGGTGTGCCGTTCGAAGTGTTATTACCTTATTGAATCGGATAAAAAGGGTCAATGTCTTTTTTGAAAAATCTTGAAGGCGGGATGAAGATTGGCACGCAATCTGTTGATTTGCAAAGTGTTACAATTTGAGGAATTTTTTGGGTTTTGACCTAACTGCGCTTTGAGAATGGTTGAAAGGGGGCGTTTTTGTGGAGTGCGAGCTGTAACTGCTGGAACCGGCGCCGGGTTACTCGAAGTTGCCAGAAATGCCTCGTAGTAAACGGATTAGGAAGTAACTGGAGGTTTGCATGCTGGCGAAGAAGAAGCCGCATGCGAGGAAATTTGCGAAGGCGGCAAACCAGCAGCGGCCATTGGCGTAGGCCTCCCACACGCATTGGCGGAGGTGGCGACGCAAGTGGTTGGGATCAAAGCCCTTGGGACTGTTGCGAAGGGGGTAGAAAACGAAGGCGTGGCGGGTGAGTGGAAAGTAGGCGACGCGGATTTCGGACGACCCTGGCTGGAGGAGGAAGCGGCCGCCGCGCTCGGTAAAGGGGATTTGGGCAGCGCGCAGGTAGGTGCGGATCCAGTGGAGGAGGCTTTCGCGCTCCACGTTAAGGATGTGGATGCTGCGGAGCAGGCGTGTAATGATATAGGCGTAGAGGATGAGGAAGAGGAGCACGCTGAGGTAAGTGCTTGTAGCTACAGGGGCTTCGCCGCCGACGGCGTGGTGCACGTATCGCACGCTGGTAAGCCAGAAAAGGTAGCCGATGCCGATGCACAAGGTCCCGACAGCGACGAGCCAGCGCTCGATTCTGGAGGGGAGTACCGTTTTGCCGCGCAGGGCGTGCAGGGTGTCGCGCAGGGTGAACAGGCCGGAGATGAAGAAGCCGAGGACGAGGAGAAAGGTGCCGAGGAGGGCGTTGCGTAGGATGGGAAACGGCGCGGCGCAAACCACTCGCACGTAGGGGTTTAGGAGAAAGACGCGGAGGGAGCTGACGCGGCGTTCCTGGGCGTCGAAGAAGACGAGGCGGCCGCCGGCGGGGCCGGGCTGCTCCATAATGGAGAAGCCGAAGATGGTGTGCTCGCAGCGCATGCCGTAGCGGTCCAGAAAGCTGGTGCGCATGCTGCCGTTTTTCAGGTACTCGAAGTTGATGATGGCGGCGTTGTAGAGGGGGAGCTCGGTGAGCTGGTCGGTTTCGTCGAGGTACTGTATGGAGGCGATGCTGCGATCCGCGTTGTAGTAGAGCTTTTGGGTGGCGGCGCCTAATGCGGGATCGCGGACGGGGCGGCCGTGTTCTTCTAATGTTGTACGCTGGGTAAGGTCGCCCTTTTCGTTATAGGTCAGTTTCTCGGAGGCGTACCCTGTTTCATTACTTCGCGTGAGAAAGCCTTCTGTATCGAGGAAGGATATCTCTGTTGGGTTGCCGTCTTTATCGTAGCGATGAATGATTGTGGAGGCGTTATGCGTTTCATCGGTTGAGGGGGCTCCGCTTGTGTTATAGCAGGATTCTTCTGTGAGATTTCCGGCGTTATCATACGTGTAGGTAACACGGTGGGGTCCGTATTTGTTGCGTTGGGCGGGATGGTTATCCTTATCGAAGTAAGTTTCTTCAGCAACGTTGCCCTGGGCATCGTACTTCCAGCGCGTTATGGCAATACCATCGGTATCATTTTGTGTTTCTCCGTTGGGGCCCGTGTTGGTTTTGGAGATGCGCTGGCCTTGTTCATTATAGGCGTGGCGGATTTCGTAGTGGCCTTTGTTGTCAAAGCAACGTTTGCCATCGAGATCCTCGAAATGGGACGAGACCACTCGTCCTTCTCCATCCAGTGTGCGTTTGTAATGAGCTATGCCGGAATGATCCAGCATGGGTTGGCCGTTTGTATCCAGATTGGTGATGCGTATGCAATGGCCCTTTTCGTTCAGCGTCAGGTGCTCTGCATAAACGCCGTCATCCTTGCGCATGGGGGCGCCGGCGGCGTCGAGGAAATAACGGATCTCGGTTCCGGGATTGCCTGCGTGGGGTGTATATCTTTGAATGACAATCTGGACGGCATCAAAGTACTTGTCGTCCTGATGCAATGCATTGCCTTTGTAGGATTCAATGCGGATGAGGCGACCTTCGCTATTATAGTAGAACTTGTAATAGCGGATGCGACTGTGAGGCGTTACGCTTTCGGGACTAAGAGGGTAGGCGCCAACAATTTCGTAGCGGCCGTCGGTACGGGCCACGCGGTAGAGGCGGACGTCGCCGGGCGTGCCATGGGCGGGTGGCACGGGAGGCTGGGGCCGGGGGGCGCGGGAGGGGGTGCGGGTTTGCGCGTGGGCGGGCAGCGCCAGGCTGCAGGCGAGGAGGCTGCAGATAAAGGCAAGGATCAGCACCCTGCAGCTTATGCATGATGCCTGGAGAGGGCGGGTGCTGATCCTGAACATGTAGCTAATGGAGACAGCTGCGGCGGCCTTACGACTAAAGCCGGCGTTCTATCATTTCCAGGGTGAGGATGACGTAGGCGGTGACGAGGACGGGGTTGCTTTCCATCCATCGGCCGGTGTCGTTGGACCACGAGCCATCGCCCTTCTGCTTGTTGAGGATCTCCTTGGCGAGGTCGTGCCGCCAGTTGGCTTTGGTGCCGTCGGGGAGCTCAAGTGTATCTACATCCAGGATAGAGAGGGCTTTGGCCACGGTGAAGTAATAGTAGTAGAGGCCTTGTTGTCCTACGTTTGGATTTTCCTTGAATGTGTAGTTACGACGCACCCAATCTACGGCGCTTACGACACGAGGGTCGTCTTTCTTCATATCGGCGTGGAGATAGCTCATCAGGCCGGCATATGTCATACTGCCGTAGGAGCGCAGGCCTTTCTTTGCGGGGCCTACTTCCATTTCTCCGGCTTTGCTTTCTACGGGGCTGTAGGTAAAGCCGCCTTTGTTGACGGGATCATCGCTGGCCCAGGGCTCTTTGTTGTACTTTTCGAGATTCTGGCAGCGTTGCAGAAAGTCGATGGCAGATTCATAATCCAGCTCTTTTGCTGCCGCCTTTTCCTGGGCCTTTAGTACGTAGCGGGATCTATATAAAGCTTCCAGCGCAAATGTTGTGTTGGAGAGATCGGAGTGATTGCCATGGCTTCCGTATCCTACACCGCCTGCCCAGGGATCATGCGGTGCGCCGGCTACCTGTTTTGGGGATTGCTGGCCAATGATATAGTTACGGGCTTGCAGGATGGTGCTGTTGTATTTAGCATCATCTGCAGCTACCAGAGCGCACAGGGAGATGGCGGTATTGTAGTTACCCAGTCGCTCCATATAAATACCGCCGTCCGGCTTTACGCACGACATGATATACTCATAGCCTTTTACCACGTGCGCGGGCGGATTTTTCCGGAGCGTGTTGGTGGGCTCGTACAGGTAGCCCTGCAGGATGAGGGCGGTAATGGCGGGGTAATCTTTGGTGCTCCACCAGCCGGCCGGGTCCTGTTTGTCGGTCAGGAATTTATGGCCGCGCTCAATGGCCAGGCGAATTTCCTCCTTAAGCGAGGGATTCTCCACCGATTTGGTGCTGCCGGGTTGTGCGCTGAGGGGCGGAAGCGTGCCGGTGCCGGGGATGTTGGTGGAGGCGGGCGCGGGAGCTTCCGGCTCCGCAAGTAGCTGGGGGGCAACGGGTAACGCGACACCAAGGAGAATGGACGCGAGGGCGGCGGCGGCAACGAGGAAGATTCCGCGCGGGAAGCGGGTGCGACCGAAACGGCCGCGGCAAGGCATGTTTTTCATGGCAGGGGGGGATGACGGAACGGAGGCGTCAGCGGGGCTGCGGCTGCGATGCTGGCACCGCGGGGGCGGCTTCGTCCAGCGCGATGTGCAGACGCACGGTGGTTCCCGCAGCGGGTACGTTGGCGGGGTTGGGGCGCCATACGCGGTCTTTGTCGCGGCCGTCGCCGGGGTTGTTGATGAGAGCGGAGGGGTCGGTAATAATCGCCACGTAGCTTTGCTCCAGCCGCGCCATAAATACGCCCTCGATAAACAGCGAGCCCGTGTAGGTCCACACCTGAGGCGCCGCCGTCGCTTCGGGGTCGGTGCGCAACAGCCAGTCGGCAATGGGGGCGGTGCGGGTGGCGCCGGGGGCGTCGGCGGGTTCCCAGCGTACCTCCAGGCGCACGCGCACGCCGGGCAGGCGCGGGGCGGTGGCGAGGTATTTGGCGTCCAGGCGCTCGGGCGGTTTGGCAAAGCCATCGGCGCCTTGCAGGGAGTTTTTGACGCCGAGCAGGAGCATAACGGCGTGGAAAAGTGTGGCGTCGACGTGGGTGGAGAGCAGCGTCTCGTGCTTTTTGCCGCCGGGGCCGACAAGGACGTACTCCAGGGGCAGGTCGTGCTTCTCCACTTTGCAGGGCACCTCAATCCAGCCCTGGCGTTTGGAGAAGCGGATATCGCCAAAGCTGAAAACGCCGGGCGAGATTTCCTCCACTTTGGGGCGCGGCGCGGCGCCAGGGGCGTTGGTGGTGCCGGCGGGCGCGGGTGGGGGCTCCGCAAAGGGGGACTGCGCGGGCGCGGGAGCGGGGGTGGCGACGAGGCTGATCCACAGCATCAGCCCGTAGGACAGGATGGTGGCCGGGGCGGTTGCGGCGGAGGGAATGCGCATGGTTGTAAAGAGGGGGGTCAGTTGCCGCGGCAGGTCAAGTGTCTCACACTTTGCGCGGCCCGTAAAGCCAGGGCGAGAGCAGCCGGGTAAGGCAGGGCAGCACGCCGTAGGTCATCATCAGCACCACGGTGCCGCTGCGGGCAAAGGTGGCCAGCCAGTAGGGCCAGTTGTGCACAACCGGGTGTAGAATGAGGGAAGCGACGAGGGTGCACGGGTAGACGGCGAGCATGACGACACAGGCCTGCTTCCACGCGGGCGGGCGGGCCGGTGTGGGGCCGGGGCCGCCGACGGTGCCGGTGGCGCTGAGCGTGGCGCCGGCTTCGGGCGGGATGAAGAAGAACTCCAGGCCGGTGGAGATGCGGAAGTCGGGCTCGCCCTCGGTAAAGGGCTCCGCTTTGCGCAGCCAGGCCTGGCGCTCGGGGGAGGCCTCCCAGGCGGCCAGGTGCTCGCGCGTTGTAAAGAAAAAGACGGCCTCGTGCGCGGCGCCGGGGTTGCCGGGCGGGCGCAAAATGCGGATGCCCAGCGAGCCGGGGAAGCGCATCGCCTCCTCGCTGATGCCACGCACCCACTCCTCGTACTCCGCCTCGCGCCCCGGCTTAACGCGGCGGGAGGTGACGATGGTGACGGGGTGGGCCGCCGGGGAGTTCGGGGCGGAAGCTGAGTCGGGAGTTGTGGATGGAGAATTAGCGATGCTACTACTTTAAGGGGTTTTCCGCCGCTTGGCGAGTGCGGAGACAGATCCCTATCTAACCAATCGTAACAACGGCGCCAGGGGATGAATTTGCCACGGCCAGCCTAAGCGCCTCAAAATGGGGAGCATATGATCCCAGAGAAATGCTGCTGACTTGGATGAGAATTACCGCAAAGGGAAGATTCTCCATCCGTTGCTGATATGTCATGTTTCTGTCGATCGTAATGAAAACGTCGAAACTGCCGGCAATAAGTGCAAGCAACTTTCCGTTCTTTATGCCACTCCAGCCCGCGCGCTGAACGGTCATAATATCATGCCCTGGCAAAGCTCGCCTTAGGCCTGCGTGAACGCATTCTAACAGGATACGCACTTGAGTAACTCATTCTTTCCAAGCTCCAGAAATGCAATGACTTGCTCCCGTGAGACTGAGGGAAATCCTTCCAGAAATTCATCGATTGTGCACCCGTCTTCCAGATTATCCAGCAACGTTTGGACAGGGACACGGGTGCCGTAGAAGCAGGGTTCCCCGCTCGGGCGGTCAGGATCCACCCAAATAATGCTGCTTATGCCGGGTAGCCCGCTCTGCGATTTCATAGGCTAAAGCATACTGCTTTCCCACAAAAAAGTTGAGCTTTCAACACATTGCCCCGGAAGGGGAGCTCCTAGACCTTCCGCCCACGTACCGCAGCCGCCGGCTGCATCCCCGGTGCAAAGGGTTTGCGGTAAACGCTCGGCTCCACTCGCTCCAGGCCGTGGTCGATGGCCATGAGGGTTTCGGCGTGGCCGGTAATGAACCAGCCGCCGGGGTTGAGGTGCGAGGTGAGGAGGCGCACCAGCTCGGTTTGCGTGGCGGTGTCGAAGTAGATCATCACGTTGCGGCAAAAAATCACGTCGAAGCTGCCGGAGACCGGGTAGGGCGGGTGCAGCAGGTTGTGGTGATGAAACGTGACGCGTGAGCGCAGGTGCGGGCAGACGCGCAGGTGGCCGGCCCAGCCGTTGACGCCGTACTCAAAGTGGCGCTGAACCCATTCGCGCGGAACGACGTCGAGGCGGTTTTCCTCGTAAATGCCGCGGCGCGCCCAGCGCAGCACGCGCGAGGAAATGTCCGACGCCTCCACATGCCAGGGGATGTGCGGGACGTTGCGGAAGACTTCGGACATCGCTACCGCCATCGAGTAGGTCTCCTCCCCCGTAGCGCAGGCGGCGCTCCAGGCACGGAAGCCGGGCGGGTTGAGGGCGGAGCCGGCTTGGCGCGTGTGCGCGGCAAGCCAGTCGGGCAGAATGGTTTCGCGCAAAAAGGTGAAGTGGCGCGGCTCGCGCATGAAGCTGGTGAAATTGGTGGAGACCACGTCGATCAGCTCCTGGCACTCCGTCTCCGCGTGGCCGCTTTGCAGGTAGGCCCGGTAGTCGGCGTAGCTCGTCAGCCGCAGGTGGCGCAGGCGCTTGCGCACGCGGGCGGCCACCAGCTCCTTGCGGTTGGGGCCCAGGTGAATGCGGCTGAGCTCGTAAACCAGGCGGCTGAGGTAGTTGTAATCCGCGTCACTCAGCGGCTCCTCCGCGCTAAGGCGTTGAGACTCCGTAAGATGCGCGGCGACGCCGGAGGGCAGGCGTGACGTGCCCGGCTGCTCGTGGCCGCTGCTGATGATGCGGGGGCGCGGGTGCTGCGGCGGGACACCCGGGGCCGCATCCCCGGCGGCGGGCGACGGCGGCATCGCGTCGCTCACTCCCGGCTCCAGACTGGGGGCGGGGTTACGCGTAAACGGTTGCGATGGACCGTGTTTCGCCATAAACGTGATATAGACATCCTGGGGGGAGATAAAGGAAATTACAACTCTTACGGCAACGACCTTGAAGTGTCATGAGGTTTCTTCCGTCTCCTCCCCCCTTCGTGTCTTTGTGCCTTGGTGGTGAATCTCCCCGCCTCTTTACAGTTGGGGAATTGCGGAGGAAGATTTGTGACCACAGAGGGATGGGGGATTAAGGGGGGAACTGGAAGGGAAGAAAAGTTGATCGTCTTTATCTTTTTGATTTCTATCGCTTGGATGTAAACAAGGTGGCCAGCCGTTTGTTGCGGCAAACATCGCCCCTCTTATCGCCCCTCTTCCTCCACTCTGCCGCATATTTGCCATCGCGCCATCACAAAATGTCATTGGCAACATTTTCCTTTTAGCGCCAGGGGGGGGGGGAAGAGTAACCGCGGATGGCGGAGAAAGAGGGGATGAGATTTGATGTAGTGCAGCACGACGGTGTATTGGCACGCCGGGTAGCTGTATCGCGCAAAGACGCGAAGGACGCAGAGTTCGCGAAGGAGAGAAATATCCAAATGTCGACAGCCTCGCCACTTCCCTACCCGGGCAGCAGGGCGCGCACGCGTTGCTCCATAAACGGGGCGATTGCCATGATGTCGAGGACGTGGTCGGCGGCGCCGAGGGCGATGGCGGCGCGGGGCATGCCGAAGACGACGCAGGAGGCCTCGTTTTGCGCAACCGTCTGGCCGCGCGCCTCGTGGATGGCTTTCAGGCCTTCGGCGCCGTCGGTGCCCATGCCGGTGAGAACGACGCCCAGGGTGCGGCGCTCGCACAGCTCGGCGGCGCTGGCAAACAGGGGATCCACCGCCGGGCGCTGATGCCAGACGCGTTCGCTTTGGTCCAGCCGCACGCGCAGGCCGGCCGCTTCGCCCCCGTGGGCCTCCTGCCATACCAGGCGCATGTGGTAATCGCCGGGTGCCAGCAGAACGCGGCCGGGCAGTGCGGCGTCGCCGTCGACGGCTTCGCGCACCTCCAGGCGGCACAGGTCGTTCAGGCGCTCCGCAAAGTAGCGGCTAAAGTGGGCGGGGATGTGCTGCACAATGCAGATGGGCGGCATCGCCTCCGGCAGCGCCGGTAAAATGCGCGCAAGCGCCTCGGTGCCGCCGGTGGAGGCGCCGATGACGATGACCTGGCGGGGGTGAAAGCCGGCCAGCCGCCCGATAGCCAGGGCCGGCTTTTGCGGAGGCACGGCGGCCGCCAGGGCGCTTGCACTCGCGCTGCCCTCCCGGCCCGCGCCGCCTCGCGCCAGGCGCACAGCTGTTTCGGACCGCGGCAACCCGCCGCGAACGCGCGTTTGGGCGAGGGAGACCGGCCGGTACATGAGGCCGGCGCCACGAGGCCGCGCGGGTGCGGCGCGCCCCACGCCACGCAACAGGGCGCTTTCGTGGGGAATCATGGCCTCCAGCACGCCGCCGCACCCGGCCGCCGCGCGGCTTTGGGCGCAGGCCTTTATCTTGCGAATAAGCTCGGAGCCGACATCCGCCACGCTGTGGGGCCCGCCCGGCTTGGGCACGATGTCGAACGCGCCCACGGCCAGCGCCTCCATGGCGCTAAAGCTGCCCTGCGTGGTAATGGAGCTGAGGATAACGACCGGCAGCGGATAAGGCCCGCGCATGGAGCGCAGGAAGGTAATGCCGTCCATGCGCGGCATCTCAATGTCAAGCACCAGCACGTCCGGCCGCAGGCTGGGCAGTTTGTCGCGCGCGGTTATGGGGTCGATCGCCGTGCCGACAACCTCGATGCAGGGGTCGGACGCGAGCAGGTCGCTCGTCATGCGGCGCACGATCGCGGAGTCATCCACGATCATGACGCGGACTTTGCCGCCCCGCGGGTTAAAGCTGGCTCCCGCGGCGCCACCCATCACAGCACCTCCGTGGGGCAGCCGGGCGTCAGAATGCTGGCTTTGCCTTCGGCGATATCGAGCCGCATGCTGCGGGAGATTCGGCCGCCCAGGCGCTCGGCGGCCAGTTGCAGGCCCTCCTTTTCCAGCGCCTTTCGCAGCGCCTCGCAGTTGCGGGCGCCGATGCTGAACATGCTGTCGTCGTTCATGATAAGCGCGCCGCCCGCCGCTTTTACCTCCAGCTGGGCCAGGCGCGCGCCAAAGCCGCGCACGGTGCGGATAAGGGCGGGAATGCCCACATCTACAAAGATGTAGGGGGACTGCCGGGTCGGCTGCTTCAGCTCCGCGGAGCTGGGGAGCATGGCATGGAGCATGCCGCCGACTTTCTTTACCGGATCGTACATCGTTACAGCGATGCATGAGCCGAGCGAATAGGTGACGATCTCCGCCGTCACATCGTTAGTGGCCACCATATCCGCGACGCCTACTACAAGCCTTTTGCGAGGGCTCTCCCCTACGCGGGGAAAGAATGGGTGCGAGGATGATGAAGAGGGACGAGGCGGAGGGCTGTGCATGGGGGAGACTGATGAAAGCGATACTGTAGCAACGAGTGTAAATATTACAAGTCGCGTGACGATTCCCGAGGGAATTTTATGCCGGTCTTCCCTCTATCGGCACGATGAGCAGAAATTGTTACGACAATACATATGTCAAGCTTGGCGAGCGCCCTCAAAAGTTCTACGATCAACCCCCAATGTTTTACGCCCTTATCGCATTGGGGATCGTGCTATGCCTGAGCACCGCCTACGGCGCGTGGCACTCCCGTTGGAAGCGCCCCTCCCAGCAGCTGGAACGTATTGTGGAAGATATCGTCGCGAATCGCAATCCCGGCAGCTTTCTGGTCACCGGCCCGCCCTGGTTCGATCGCATCTCCACGCACCTGGAGGAGATCCACAGGCGCAGCCGGCGCGTGTCGCAGCTGTACTCCGAGGCGGACTTTAATCTCAACGCGATTTTGGGCACCATTGCCGAGAGCGTGATGGTGGTGGACGAGCGGCACGTCATCCGCCTGGCCAACCGGGAGTTTATGGATCTCTTCCGCCTGGAGAAGAGCCCGCTGCACAAGACGGTGCTGGAGGCGATTCGCGAAGCGACGGTGGAGCTGCTGGTGATGCAGACGCTACGCACAGGCCTTCCGGTAACCCGCCGCGTGAGCCTGCAGTTTGATCCGACAACCGCCAAATCGATGCAGCTGGAGATTCGCGCCGTGCCGATTCGCGATCAGGCCGGCAATGTCAATGGCGTGGTGGTGGTGTTCCACGATGTCTCGCGGCTGCTGGAGCTGGAGGGTGTTCGCAAGGAGTTTGTCGCCAATGTCTCGCACGAGCTGCGCACACCGCTCTCCATCTTCAGCGGCTACCTGGAGACGCTGCTGGAGAATCCCGACCTGGAGCCGGACCAGGTGCACCGCATCCTGCGCACCATGCAGCGGCACTCCAACCGCCTGAACCGGCTGGTGGACGACCTGCTTATGCTGGCGCGGCTGGAGTCGGGCCGCATACAGCCGGCCACGGTGGCGATTAACCTGACGTCGTTCATTAAGCAGGTGGTGGCCGATTTTCAGGCCAAAAAGGAGGCGCGCGAGGTGACGATTACCACGGCGCTGGAGGAGAACCTGCCGCCGCTGGAGGTGGATCCGCTGCGCATGGAGCAGGTGATGTTTAACCTGCTGGAGAACGCGCTCACCTACTCCAAGCCACCCCGCGCCTTCTCCATAAGCGCCGCACGCGAGGAGGAGCACATCGTCATCCGTGTGCGCGACAACGGGGTAGGCATCCCGGCCAACGAGCTGGGCCGCATCTTTGAGCGCTTTTACCGCGTGGACAAAGCGCGCAGCCGCGAACTCGGCGGCACCGGCCTGGGCCTGAGCATCGTCAAACACATCGTGCAAATCCACGGCGGCACCGTAAGCGCGGAGAGCGAGTTTGGCAAGTGGACGGCCATTGTGCTGAGGTTTCCGATATCCGTGACTGCGGAGGCGGAGTCCGAGGCCGAAGTTGACCAGGAGTCGGAGGTGACGGCGGAGTAACCGTTGACTTTTGTTCGCAAATACGCGAACATCCCCTGAGCACCCAGCGCACAAGCTATGCCTCGAACCACGGTTGTCTTTTTCCGGGATAAAGACGGCTCCGTTCCCGTGCTGGACTGGCTTCGAGTACTGCCAAGTAAAGTACGCACAAAGTGTGGTCTGCGCATCGACAGGCTGGAAGCAGAAGGCCACGAACTACGCCGGCCGGAAGCCGATTTCCTGAGAGACAAGATTTATGAGCTCAGAATTGGCTTTCAAGGGGTAAACTACCGAATTCTTTACTTTTTCCACGGAGAAGTTGCGGCAGTGCTATCACACGGAATTGTAAAGGAGAGCGAGGTTCCCCCCCAAAGAAATCGATAAGGCTGTTGCAAGACGGTTACTTTTTGAGAAGGACCCTGACAGATATACCTTTAGTAGAATGGAGGAAACGTAGAATGAAAACTGGCAAAGTGATTACCAGCGCGACGGAAATCATCTGGAAGGAATTCTTTGAAGGCAAACCAGAGGCGATTGCCGAGCTCGAGCAAATGCGGGCCGATGACGAGGTTGCTCGCAAGATCTACGCGTTGCGGACCAAAGCGGGGTTAACGCAGCGCCAGCTGGCCAGGCTTGTGTGTACAACCGCATCCGTTATCTGCAGGCTGGAGGACGCTGACTACGAGGGCCACTCGCTCGCCATGCTGAATCGCATTGCGGCCGCGCTTAATCATCGCGTTGAAATCCGGTTCGTGTCGATACGCCGCAAGAAGGCTAAAGCCGCGGCTGGAGCGTGAGGCCAGGCATTTTCAATTCGCGTGTAGACACGAGACCCTCTCAAACGCCACAGGCGCTTCAGATAGTATCATGTCTACACTCGTATTGAAACCGCTCCAAGTCACCGCCTCCACCCTGTCCTTCACCTCTCACGCCACGGGCCGTGTCTCCTCCAGGGGCAGGCGCATGTGGTCGGCCAGCCAGCGGGCCAGGGCTTCGGCGGTTTCCTCCATGGTGATGTTGCCAACCAGGACCGTTTCGGCGGTCTCGTGCATTCGGAACTCCACGTTGTAGCTGGTGGTTTTGTCGTTGTCGCTGTCGTACGAGTGCACCGTGCGGAGGATGACGCTCTGCGGATCGTGGAGCGCGAAGGTGCGGCGGGCGGGGCTTTGTTTGGTGGCGGGGATGATGAGCGTCTGGTGCAGGTAGTCGGCCTCCAGGTCGTATACGCCGGTGTAGTCCAGGTACACCGCGTAGCCGGCGCTGGCGAGGGTGAGGCTTAGCACAACGCCCCACACGCCCAGCATGGTGTTGAGCGAGGGATCGAACCCGCTGCTGAAGCCGACGCCAAAGATGGCCAGAAACGACACCAGCCCCAGCGTCACCGCCCCGGAGGCAAATGCGCCACGCCTGCCTACACCCACCATAAAGCCATGCGGCCCAACGTGATGAGGTAGCCCGCCGAGCGGCTGGCGAGCCTTGTAAAGCAGGCTCCACGCCAGCCATACAAAGGCCAGCATGACCATATTAAAGGGCATGAGGAAAAGCAAAATGAACAGATCGGAACCCGTAAGCCCCTGCATCACCACCGCATCAGCGGGGTTGGCGGGATCGTAAAAGGCGATGATGGTGGATTCCCGCGGGTACGCCTTCACGAAGTCATGCACCCGCTGGCGCGCGTTTTTGCTCTCCGTGCTGACGACCGTATGGCGCACGACATCGCCCGTAAAGGGCTGATTATTCACCGTGTAGGCGTACCGGATTTTGGGGAAGTAGCTCGTGCCATCACTCGTGTTTTTGAATCCCACCTCGTTGGAAAGCACCGTGGCCGGGACAGGGCTGAAACCGTAGGTGCGCAGCTGGCGATAGATTTTGCCCACCACAACCACGTCCGAAACAACGACAAAGCTCGTCCAGAACAGGCCGAACAGGCTCAGCGCCAGGTAACCCGCCCACGGGGGGGCCTTCTTGATCCGGGATTTGTAGGTAACCATAAGCACATCCGCCCCTCGCGGACTGTTGAAACAACCTGCAGGCAGGCTACCACACGCCGCCCCGCCCCATCAAGCGCCGCCCTGTTGCAAGCAGGATACAAGTGGATGACGCCGTGCTGTTTGCTCCGCCTCGGTCCGCAGCCCGTTTCCATGCCGCCGCCGCCATGTGAAATTAACGTCGCATTCCATCTCCGTGCTTTCCAAATGGTGGGGATTCCGTATCCTTTTATCCTTTGTCCCACCACCTCAACCCCTCCCCTTCCCTACCCGCCATGACTGATACTCCGCTGCTTCGCGCCGCCATTGTCGGCGCCTCCGGTTACTCCGGAGAGGAGTTGGTGCGCCTGCTTGCGCGCCACCCCCGGCTTGAGCTTGTTGCCGTGGCCAGCCGCCGCAGCGCGGGTAAAACTCTGGGCGAGATCGTGCCGGGAACGCCGGCCCGGGTGCGGGAGCTGAAGTTTGAGGACATCCAGCCCGCCGATCTGGTCGCGCGCAAGGACATCGGCGTTGTCTTTCTGGCCCTGCCCCATGGCGTAGCCGCCGAGTACGCCGTGCCGCTGCGCGCCGCCGGCAAGGTAGTGGTGGATCTCAGCGCGGACTTCCGCCTTCGCAACGCCGAGGTGTACAAGGAGTTTTACGGCCACGACCACCCCGCGCCCGAGCTCCTGTCCAAGGCCATCTACGCCCAGCCCGAGCTGCACCGCGCGGAGATCCCCCAGTACGACCTGCTGGCCTGCCCCGGCTGTTACCCCACAAGCATACTGCTGCCCCTGGTACCCGCCCTGCGCGCCGGGCTGATCGATCCGCACTCCATCGTCATCAACAGCCTCAGCGGCGCCAGCGGCGCGGGCAAAAAGGCGGAGATCTCCCTGCTGTACTGCGAGATCAACGAGAACATGCGCGCCTACAGCGTGCCTAAACACCGCCACCTTAGCGAGATAGAGCAAGAGCTGGCCACCGCCGCCGGCACACGCGTTACCGTCACGTTTATCCCCCACCTTATCCCGCTGCATCGCGGCATGCTCAGCACCATTACGGCCAGGCTGAAGGTGCCCGGCGCTACGGCTGCGGACGTGACGGCGCTTTACGCCAAAACGTATGGCAACGAGCCCTTTGTGCGCGTGCTCCCCGTCGGCCAGGTGCCCGAGGTAAAAAACATCGCGCGTACCAACGTCTGCGAAATCGCCGCGCAGGTGGACCCCCGCACCGACCGGCTGATCCTGCTCTCCGCGCTGGACAACCTCAGCAAGGGCGCCAGCAGCCAGGCCGTGCAGGCGATGAACATCCGCTTTGGCTTCCCGGAGAGCGAGGGGCTCGATCTTTGATCCGGCCCCCGCCGCCGACTCGAGGCACTCTCTCCCCCCATATTGCTCCCCTCCGTAAATTTTCGTGTTTTTCGTGTGCTTCGTGGCTAAATCATTCCCTTCCCGACTCTCATGACGACTTCCGACTCCTCCGCTCCCCTTCCCTTCCGCATTCTGGACAAAGGCACACTCACCTCGCCCCGCGGCTTTCGCGTCGGCGCCGTGTGCGGCGACATCAAATACGGCGGCGGCCGCAAGGATGTGGCCCTTATCGTCAGCGACGTACCCGCCGAGGTGGCCGCCACCTTTACCACCAACCAGGTCAAAGCCGCGCCCGTCCGCGTCTGTCTGCGCCGCATGCAGCGCGCCGGCAAAATGCGCGGCGTTATTGTCAACGCCGGTAACGCCAACGCCTGCACGGGTTTAGAGGGGCTGGAGAACGCCAAGGAGATGGCCAGATTCGCCGCCAAAGCCATCGGCGCGGAGGAGCGCGAAATGCTGGTATGCTCCACCGGCCGCATCGGCGTACAGCTGCCCATGGACAAAGTGCGCAAGGCCATCACCTATGCCGCCTCCATCCTGGGCACCGACGGCCACACGGCCGCCGAAGCCATCATGACGACCGACACCTTTCCCAAGGAGCTGGCCGTGCAGTTTGAGGCGGACGGCGCCACCATCACCATCGCCGGCATCGCCAAAGGCGCAGGCATGATCCACCCCAAAATGGCGACGATGCTCAGCTTCATCACCACCGATGCGGCGATCGACAAGGCCACCCTGCGCGGCTGCGTCAGCACCGCGGTGGATAACACCTTCAACCGCATCTCCATCGACGGCGACACCTCCACCAACGATACCGTCATCGTCCTGGCCAACGGGCAGGCCGGCAACACCCCGCTTGCCACCGATCACCCGCAGCTGGAGACTTTTCAGAAAGCGCTGCAGTACGTGATGAAAAAGCTGGCCCGCATGATTGTGGAAGACGGCGAAGGCATCACCAAAATTGTCGAAGTGGCCGTAAAAGGCGCCAAAACCATGCGCGACGCCAAAAGCGCCACCCTGTGCGTCGCCCGCAGCCTGCTCGTCAAAACCAGCTGGTGCGGCGAGGACCCCAACTGGGGCCGCCTCATGGACGCCATCGGCTACTCCGACGCCCGCATCCGCGAGGAACTCGTCGACATCTATTACGACGGCATCTGCGCCGTCGCCAACGGACAGCCCAGCAAAACGCCCTTCGAGGAAATCCGCAAAGTGGCGCAGAAGAAAAGCTTCACCATCACCATCCAGCTTCACCTCGGCGAAGGCGAGTACTCCATCGTCACCACCGATCTGACGGAGAAGTACGTGGAGCTGAACAAAGGCGAGTAGGCACGGCTTCCAGTGGGAAAAGTTAAGCGCGGATAACACGGATGGCTCGGAGCGGATGGATAGATCCTGGCGTGCAATTCGCGATGCCCCTTTTCTTCCGCCTTGGCGATCTTTCCGTCCCCGGCGTTATAAACCCGCTCCGAGAACGACGGAGCCGTTCCCTACCATAGCCCGGGGTTCCACTCGCGCTCGTTTAATGCATGTGCGAGGCATTCTCTGCGGCTCTGAACAGGTCTTACGCCGAAACCAGCCGCTTCAGCGTCGCTTCGTCTACCGCCTTGCAGGAGCGATAGCCCTCGCCGTGCTCCGGCGGCAGCGATGCCATGAACGCTTCGCAGTCCTGGGCGCTTGGAAAATCCAGCCCGATAAGCGCGCGGCCCACGCGCTCGCCCGACTGCCGGTAGTTAAAGTAGCAGATGCTGGCTCGGCCGCGAATCTGCTGCCCCAGGAAATCGTGCAGCGCGCCTGGCCGCTCATAAAAATCCAGCCGCAGGAAGGAGGGGTGGCGCAGCAGATCCCCACGCAGCGGAATGGCGCGAAACGCCACGTCAACGCCGCCGGTGATGTCCTCCCACGCGTACCCGGCAGCGTCCAGGCGGCCTGGCAGCGCCTCCAGCAACGTGGCATCCGCCGACGTTACAGTAAAGACGGGGGCGGCCTCCGACTCGCTATGCTTTCCGTACTGAAAGTCCGTAATGTTGATGCCGGCAAAGCA
The DNA here is from genome assembly GCA_003054695.1 of Verrucomicrobia bacterium LW23. Taxonomy (GTDB): domain Bacteria; phylum Verrucomicrobiota; class Verrucomicrobiia; order Methylacidiphilales; family UBA1321; genus LW23. The sequence continues at coordinate 39,585 of QAZA01000020.1, read as the reverse complement.
GGAGTCCAGCAGCGCCAGCATGGTGCCCGCGCGCTCGGCGATGTGGATGCGCAACGTGCGCGCGGCCGTGCTGCCGGCCGCCTCCGCCTGGGCAATCAGGCCCAGTTGCAGGAAGTCGATATTGGCGCCGGAGATGACGATGAGCACCTTTTTGCCGGCCAGCGCGGCACGGCTTTTCAGCACCGCGGCCAGCCCCATGGCGCCGGAGGGCTCCGAGACGCAGCGCAACGTCTCCCACAGCACGCGGATGGCGGCGCTTACCTCGGCATTTGTCACCAGCTCCATCGCGTCCAGATTCTCCGCACAGATGGGGTAGGGCAGCGCCCCGGCCTTGCGTACGGCGGTGCCGTCGCAAAAGATATCCACCTCGCGCAGCTCCACCGGCATACCGGCGGCGAGGGCGGCCGTCATGCTGGCCTGACCGGTCGCCTCCACGCCCGTAATATGAATGCCCGGCCAGTACGTTTTGAGCCAGTTGGAGACGCCGGCCGCCATCCCGCCACCGCCAATCTGCAGGTAAGCGGCGTCAAACGGGCCGTGCCCGGAGAGGACCACTTCGTCCGCCAGGGTCCCCTGCCCGGCCATCACCTGCAGGTCGTCGTAGGCATGCACATACACGGCGCCGGATTCCCGCTCGTCGGCACGCGCGGCCGTCACCGCCTCGTCGTAGCTGTCGCCCACAAGGCGGATCTCCACCATCGCCCCGCCATGCTGCCGCACCGCGCCTTGCTTAACCCGGGGCGTGGAGCGCGGCATGTAAATGCGCGCCCGGATGCCCAGCGCCTTCGCCACCAGCGCCACGCCCTGCGCATGGTTGCCGGCGGATGCCGTCACCACGCCCCGCGCCGCCTCCTCCGCCGAGAGCAGCGCCATGCGGTTGCACGCGCCGCGCCACTTGTAGCTTTTGACGGGGGAGAGATCCTCGCGCTTCACCCATATCTCCGGGTCGCGCTCGCTCGCAAACGCCGGGTCGGGGGGAAGCACCAGCCGCTCCATCGGTGTCGCCTTGCCAAAGCGGTACACACGCTCCCGCGCAAACAGCGTCTCCTGGCGCAGCTTACGATCCAGCGGCAAATGGTCGCGTTCCATCATGCTGCCTAAACTGCGGCTTTGCCGATATGGCGACAAGCCGCAATTCGCAGATCCGTCATGCCCCGGGAGTGTCCCCGCCGCTTCCGGCGCCGCCGCTGCCGTCGCCCCCCTTAAGCACGGCAAGCTGGGCCTCCAGCTCCGCAATGCGGTCCCGGAGAGGTTCCACGGCGCGCTCCACCTCCGCGGCGGTAAAGCGCTGGGTGATGTATTTGGGGCAATTCCAGTCGTAGGAGACGACGTCGATAAGCACAAAGCGCTCCACGCGCGGGCGCAGCGCTTCATCGGCCAGGTCGGCAAAAAGCTCGGCGTGCTCGCGGGCATCCACCACGCGCGCATGGCCCAGAATCTTCAGCCTGGCGCGCCGCGGGTAATCCATCATAAACAGCGCCACCTTATCGGAGGCCGCCAGGTTGCCTGTGGAGAGCATCTGCTGGTTGCCCTGGTAATCGGCAAAGCCAAGGCGGCTGGGCCCCAGCACCCGCACAAAGCCTGGCGGCCCGCCCCGGTGCTGCACGTAAGGCCAGCCCGATTCACTCACCGTCGCCATGTAAAAGCTGTCGCGCATACCGATAAAGGCGGTCTCGCGCGGCGTCAGTGGATCTGCCACGGGCGCGTTCTCCACCACATCGTGTCCGCCAAAGTAGTGATCCTGCGCCTGCTGCACAGCAGGCGTCAGCATAATCTGCATGTATTTGTCAGCCATGGGGATGGAGAGTTGTAAAGTTTGCGGCGATACACCGCGTCGCGAAGCCTCGCGCAGCAGCCGCGCAGCCGGCGCACAACGCAAAGGGCAGCGCCCGCTCCCAGCGCAAGATACATTGTCCCGCCGCCCACGCAAATGCCGACATCCGCCTTCCGCGAAGAGTTTGCTTCGCACTGATCTCTCTGCTACTCTACAGTCATGAGCCTGATCACCGCCATCCTGGTGGCCGACGCCGACGGCACGCTGCACCTCCCCATCCCCAAGGAGCTGCGCGAAAAGCGCCTGCGCGTGACGGCGACGGTGGAGCTGGAGGAGAGCTCGCCCGTTTCGGGTAGCAACTTCCTGCTAACCTCCCCCTCCGCACCGGAAGCAAAGCCTATTACCGCCATGGTTTCGACCCCGAATGGCATGAAGCCGGACTGGGATGAGATACATCGCCAAGTATACGGGAATGACATGTCCAAAATGCTGTCGGAGGAAGACTCCGCATTCATCCGAGACAGGGGCGACCGGTGATTTTTTACGCTGACACAGGCTTCCTCGTATCCCTCTACATTAAGGAGTCGACAACACAAGCGGCCACGGCAACGTTCGCGTCGCTCACGGCTCCAATTTCCATGGTTCCTTTGGGGATTCTTGAAGTTCGCAACGCATTTAACCTCGCGATTGCGCGCGGTCGAATCACTCCTGCAGATCGGGATATCCAATGGGCCACGTTCCTCTTTCACCTCAGCGCCGGGGTGCTTGAGGAGCGGAAGGTCGATACCGCCCAGCTGCACAACCTGGCCCGGCAACTCAGCGATCGCTACACGCCCACCATCTCCAGCCGCAGCCTTGATCTCCTGCATGTTGCCGCCGCACGTCTGCTGGGCGCCGGGGGTTCCTCACCTTTGATCATCGGCAAGCCCGCGTGGCGCTTGCTGAAGGGCTGGCTGTAAGGCCGTAGACGTCACCCGTCAGATGCACACATCTCGGGCTGGTCCGTGCCGTCCTTCGCTTTGTCGCTATGCATGTACTCCGCCGCTGTTTCCTATGCGCCGGAACGACAAGCACTTAGTCCATCTCCACTTCCTCCTCCAAGAAAGCTGGGACAAGCGGCCACAGCGCCCCTCCGAAAGGGTGCCTGAGCCGTAAGCCCCGTTCCGGGCGCCTCAATACCGCCGGGCCTCGGCCATCGACGCCCGGGCTTTGAAGTACTCCCGGTCCTCCACAGCCTGATTGTAGTCGCGGCGGACGGCCTCCAGCGTCGTCTCGAGGCGGCCGATCTGGTGCCGCAGGGCGGACATGTTGTGCAACGCGCGGCGATTCTCCGCCCGCAGCAGCCCCACCTGCCCCACAAGCTCCTCATGGCTAAGCAGTTGCATTGCCTGCGCGTCGTCGGATTCCGCAGCGCCGGTGGCCTCCGCAAACTCCGGCACGCTTGCGGACACAGCGGCCGCCATCTCCCTCGCGCTCGTCAGCTCGTGTTCCAGTTTAGCCACAAGTGCCGTCTTCTCAGCAAGTTGCGATTGCAGCGCGCTCAGTTCGGCACGCAGCTCGCCTATGGTGTTCTCCTGCGTCTGCAGCTTCTCCGAAAGCGTTTGCAGCGTCGTATCCTTCGCCGCGTTGCTCTCCATCGCACGCATCAGGCTCTCGCGCAGACGCGCCAGCTCGCCGCTCTCCGCCGCGGCCTTCGCCTCAACTTCCGTGCGCCGCTGCTCGTGCGTCATCGCCGCCTCGCGGGCCGCCGCCAGCTCCGCGCGAATCCGCGTAAGCTCGCTCTCCTCGGCTGCTACCGTGCTCGTCAGGAACCGCACAAAGCGCCCCGCGTGCTCCGCAACCTCAGCAGCGCTTTTGAATTCCCGCGCTTCCGACAGCTCCGACGGCAGATTATCAAGCGTCGCCAGCGCCGGGAAAGCCTCGCGGATAGACTTGCCGTCCGTCGGCACAAGCCCCTGCAGCGCAACACGTAGCTTATCAATCTCGCGCTGCAGCTCGTCCGACTTGCCCTGGCTTTGCGACAGGCTGTCGCGCAGCGTATAAACCTCCTGAGAAAGCGTCTCCTTCTCGTGGTGCACGCCCGCCAGTCGCGCCGCCGCAACCTCCGTAGACGCAGTGGCTTGCGCACGCGCATTGGCCTCCTGCAAGCGCAGCTGCTCAAGCTCGTTCTCACGCGCCTGCAGTTGCTCGCGCGCCGTCGTCAGGTCGCGCAGGTGCGATTCCTTCTCCGCCTCCAGCGCGCCAAGTTTGGCCTGCTGCTCGCGCAGCGACGCCGTACGCGCCGCCTCATCCGCTTCCAGGCGCTCCTTGGCCTTGGCCAGAGCCTCGGCATTCTCGCTCACCGTCCGCAGCTCGTCTCGTAGTCGGGCCGCCTCATGTGCTTCATGCTCAAGCTTTTGCTTCACCGCCGCCAGGCTCGCCTCATGGGTAGTGCCAAACGCGCGGGCCGCCTCCAGCTCGGCGTCCAGCTTCTGGCGAAGTTCAGAATCCGTAGAGAGTTGCGCACGAAGGGCTTCCGCAAGCGTCGCAGCCTCCTGGTGCATCGCACGCGCCGCCTGTAAATCGGCCTCCAGCTGCGAGCGCCGACTCTCCAGATCCGCCACCGTCGCCGCTGACTGATCAGCCTGCGAGCGCGCATTGCTCAGCTCACTGCTGCGCGCCTCCAGCCCCGCCGTCAGCCTCGCCAGCTCATCGCGCAGCGAAGTGACTGCCGTGGAAGAACTTGCAGCCTCGCTCTCCAGCGCGGAAATGCGAACCAGCAGCTCCTCGTTGGCGCGCCGCAGCGCCGCCTCGGACTCATCCTTACGCCGCTGCTCAACCCGGCCGGATTCCAGTTCCTGTTCGCGCGTAATCAGCTCATTACGAACCGTTTGCACCTCGCCGGCCCGATCGGAAATCTCCTGCTCCCGGGTTCGCAGCGTCTCAGCAAGCTTCTGGAGCTCCGCCTGGCGCTCCGCGTTCTCCGCCTCCTTCTGCTTCAAAGCCTCTTGCGCCGCAACAAGTTGCGCATGCCGCTCATTCGATTCAGTCTCACGTTGACGCAGCTCGTCGCGCAGCGATTCAATATCCGCCGTGAGCGCCTGGAGATCCGCAAAGCGGGAGGCAGACTCCGTAACCAGCTGCAAGCGCGTTACTTCCGACGCGTTAGATGCCTGCGTCAGCTGCAGCTTCGCTGCCTCCAGATCCTTCGCCAGCTGCACTCGCTGCTCCTCGGCGGACTGATGCGCCTTACGAGTCGTCTCGTGCGCGGAATTCGCGTCCGCCAGTTGTACCTTCGCAGCTTCCAGCATCTGCTTAAGCTCTTCCAGCTGAGAGGTTAGCGCAGCAGCGCTTTCGCTCGACACGCGCGACGTCTCCTCCAGCGAGGCTATGCGCCCGCTCAGCTCTTCGTTCGTGCGACGCAGCCCGGCCGCCGCCTCCTCGCGACGCGCCTGCTCCTCGCGCGCCGTCGCAATCTCGTCGTCCTTACTGCGAAGCGAGTCCTGCGCGGCCTGCAAATCGCTCAACTTGGCGGTAACTTCCGCCTCCTTGTCACGCAACTGCGCACGCACCGCATCGATATCCGTCGAATGAGTCGCAATCGCTGTATCCAACTGTCCGCGAAGATCTTGCGCCATCAGCTGCACCTTGCCGTGCTCTGCCTTCGCGGCCTCCAGCTCGGCCTCCAGCTGCTCTCGGCGAGACTCCAGCGCCTGCAACGGGGCACGCGTGCCTTCCACGGCGGCATGCGCCTCCATCAAATCGTTCCGCGCAATGTCGTAGGATTGCCGCAGCGATTCCAACTCGTTCTTCAACTCGTCTGCAAACGCCGACGAACGCTTCGCTTCCTCCTCCATCGCGCTGATTCTGCCCGCCAGTTCCTGGTTGTTTGCACGCAGTAGGCTCTCCGCAAGTTGCGCCTGCTCAAGCTCTTGCATCCGCTGCGAAATCTCGGCTTCCTTCTTGCGAAGCTCCTCCATCGCCGCAGCAGCTTCCTTCTCACGCGCCGCCAGCGAGGCCTGCGCCTCCTGCAGCGAAATGGCGCCGCTTGAGAGCTCCGACTCGCGCAAACGCAGCGTCTCCTGCAAAGCCAGCAGGTTGCTGGTGCCGGACGACACCTCGCCCTCCTTGCCGCGCAGCGCTTCCTGCAATGCCAACAGCTCCGCGTTGCGACGCTCCACCTCCAACTCCTTCTCTTCCAATCGCTTGCGAAGAACTTCCGCATCCACGGACGTCCCCTTCGCAGCCTCCTCCAGCGCGGCCAGACGCCTGGCCTGATCCTCGCTGGCACGAGCACGATCGGCCAGCTCGGCACGCAGCTTTGCGGATTCATCGCGCACCTGCTGAAGCGCCTGGCGCTGCTCAGCAAGCGAGGCGCGAGCCTCGGCGGCCTCCTGCGCAAGCTGGCTGGCGCGGCTTTCCTCGGCGCGCAGTTTGTCACGAAGCTGGGCAGTAGCCTCGCTGCTTCGACGCGCCTCGCTTTCCAGTCGCCCGGCCAGGCTCTCGGCGTCGGCCTTGACTTTGCGCAGCGATTCGCGGGTATCGGTCAGTTCAAGTCGCTCATGCTCAAGATCATGCTTCGCCTTCTCAAAGTCGGCATGCACTCGCGCGAGCGTCTTCTGGAGGTCGGCAATCTGGAATTTGTTCACGGCGTCCTGCTGTTTGTACTCATCCGCAAGGCGGCTGAGGGTCTCGTTTTCGGAGTGCTTGTTCTCGAGCTGAATTCGGGCCTCCGCCAGTTGGCCGGAGATAAGGTCCAGTGCGGACGTTTTCTCCGCGGCGGTGGTGGTAGCGGCGCTGCATTCCAGCGCAAAGCGCGTGTTGCTCTCTTCCAGTTCGGAGAGGCGCTGCTCGCTGACAGTGAGGGATTCGAGGGCGACGGACAACTCCTGGCGCAGGCGCTCCGCGGCGGCGGTGCGTTCGCGCAGCGCCTCGTGGGCGGCGTCCATCTGCTGGCGCGCGTCGGTCGCCTCCTTGCTGCGCAAGGTAAACTGCGACTGAAGCGCATCGCGGACCTTGTGCAGGCTGGCAAGGGCGGTGTGTGCGGCGGCCGCCTCGGCCTGAGCCTCGCGAATAGCCCGACGATTCACATCCATCTCGCTCTCAAAGACATACAACTGATCGCGAAGACCTGCGCTCTTATAGTTCGCCTCGTCCACTTCGCGGCGCAGCTCGGTAATTTCCGCGCGCAGCACGCCTTCCACACGGCGCGCTTCTTCGCCCTTATGGCTCTCAGCCTCAAGGTGTTGGATCTGCAACTGACGCTTCGCCAGGTCGGCCTCGCGGCGGCGAATCTCCTCGCGCGCCTCAGCAAGCTGGCCCTCCACGTTCATGCAGGTCAGACGCAGCGCTTCCACCTGGCGATCGCGATCGGCCACGCGTCCGCCTGCGGCCTCGCACTCCTGCTTCAGCCACGCGATCTCCGACTCCGCATCGCCGATGCGCGACTGCGCCGCCTCCAGGTCCGCAGCAATATCGGCCGCTACCGTTTGCAGGCGCGCCGTGGCTTCCACCTGGCGGCTCAGGTCCTCGCGACTGCTGTGCAGATCGTGCGCGACGGCGTCCGCATCGCGCATCTTATCCTCGATAAACTGCACAAGCGCAAAGTGATCCGCAAATCCGTGGATCGGCGCGGAAGCCGTGCGATGTTGCGAATCCTGGTGCTGACTGATAGTCTCCAGCAGTTCGTCGCGATGCCCGGTAAGCTTGACAATCGATGCTTCGGCCTCGACCAGAAGATCGCGAACCGCCGCCGCATCGGCCAGCGCGTGGTTGAGGCGCTTGGTCAGGTCGGCGGCCTCCGCCTCGAGAGTGATGCGCGCGGTTGCGGCAGCTTCCACCTCCTGCTGGCGGGCCTGAACCTGCTCCAGCAGGGACATCGCACGTCCCTGGTTGGCGGTAAACTGAATTTCAAGCGATTCCGTGCGTGCAATCTCTTCATCCAGTTGATTGCGAAGAGTTTCCGCAACGCCAGAGACAAGCAATGTCTCTGCAACCTGCGCGTCAAAGCGCTGCAGCAGGTCGCTGAGGCGATGCTCTGTTTCCGTAGCGTTCAGGCGCGCCGCTTCGAGTTCGGCACGCAGCTGCGCCGACGCATCCGTCTCCACCACAACGCGTTCTGTCGACGCATCCAGGCGCTGGCGCAGGTCCCCGATGCGCACCTGCTCGTCGAGAAGACGCTGGCGCTCGGTGCCCAGGCTCACACGCGTTTCATCCAGGCGGGCGGAGAGCTGATCGCGCTCGCGGCGAACAGTAAGTAGCTGGGAGCGAAGGATATCCGCCTGTGCGCCGGACTCCGTTGTAAGGCGAACCTGGTTGCGGAAACGCTGCTTGAAGTCCTCAAGCCGACCGCTTTCCTCTTTGAGCTGCAATTGCTCCTGATCCAGCGCCGCCTGAGATTCCTTGAGGCGCGCGGCAAGCGCATCTCGTTCCGCGCGAACTCCTTCCAGCTCGGCAGAGAGCGAGGATGCGAGCTCGGACGTTTGCGCCGCCTGCTGGACCTCTGACGTGTACTTTTGCAGCAGATCCGCCAGACGTGCCTGCGAGACAACGATTTGCGACTCCATTGCGCTGATGTCCGAGCGAAGCTCGCGCGCTTTGGCATGCTCGGCCTCCATCGCCTCGCTGAGCGACTGCACGTGCGTGGTGGATGCGGTCATGCGCGCCTGCTCTTCGAGCATATGCTCGCGCTCCAGGGCAAGATCGGAGCGTGCGTTGTCGAGGCTACGTGTCAACGCATCCCGCTCGTTTCCAAGGGCTTCCAGCTTGTCCTGAAGGTCTTTGGCCAGCGCTTCGCCTTCGGAGGTACGGCGGCTTTCCTCATCAAAACGGGTCTGCAGGGCAACAAGCTGCGACTCCAGGTCGACAACTTTCGCTTCCCCTTGGGCCACACGGGCTTCCGTTGCGAGTAGAAGGGCGGCCTTCTCGGCCAGCTGTCCGGTAAGATTCTTCGAATGTTTGACCTCGAAATCGAGCGTCTGATTGACGAATTCGAGGTGTTTTCCGCTTCGCTCCTGCAAGCTGCGGGCGGACATAAGTTGTTGGCGCTCAGCATCCAGCGCTTTTCGAGAGCCTTCAAGCTGCTCCATCAGCGCATTGTGCTCGGAGGCAGCCGCCTCCAGGCGCTCGCGAAGCGTCTCGGCGAGCGCTGCGGCCTGCGCCGACTCGCCTACCTGCGACTCATAGCGCTGCAGGAGCTCGGAAAGGCGGCCTTCCGTTGCGGCCACTTCTTTCTCGCTGGCTTCCAGGCGGTTACGTAGATTGGTGGAGACGCCGGCCTCGGAGCCAAGCGCATCGTTCGCTTCCTGCAGGCGCGCGTGCGTCTCGCTCAGGCGATTTTGTTCCTGCAACAGCTTATCCCGTTCAGCTTCAAGCGCTTCGCGCGAGGCATTCAGGCGATCAGCAAGCTCGTCGCGCTCGCTTCGGATGTTGAGGGCGTCCTGGCGAAGCTGCTCCAGCTCCGCTTCGCGCTGGGCAAGCTCCGACTGCACAGCCTCCACGCGGCGCGAGCGCTCGTCAAGATCGCTCGCCGTAAGTCCTACGGCTGCGAGCATTTGCGAATGTTCGGCATGCAGCGTGTTCCACTTCCTTTCGCGCTCCTCAATTTCCGAGCGCGCCTTCTCAATCTCGCCTTCGAGCGATTGCAGGGACTGGCCCTTGCGATCCATGTGGGATGCGATCGCCAGCAGCGAGGCGTCACCCGAAAACGAGGCTGCTTCGGCAGCCTTGTCGTTGTGGATAAGGTCCTCGATATACGGCACAAGCATCTCCAGCCGAAGCATTTGCAGCTGCGCGGGAAGCGAGGCGTTCTCCAGCTCGCGCTGGGCGGCCTCGGCCGTCGCCTGGCGGTACAAGTCGTAATCGGCGCTCAGGCGCAACAGCCACGACTCGTCCTGCGCGAGGCGAAGGTGCGCCGCCTGCAAGGCTGTTTCGCGCTCGGAAAGTTCCGTCGCAAGGGTGGCCAGGCGCGCGTTCGCCTCCTCCATGTGCCGCTGGGCGGCGGCTGCCTGGCCGTCCGCGTCCATGGTGGATAGCAACAGATCCTGTTGTGCATCAGCAGGTTGCGAAGAGACCAAAACAGGAGCAGCGGCTCGCAGCTGCTCCAGCTCGCGGGTACGCTGCGCACATTCATCCTGCAATCTAAGTACTTCTGCCGCAGAGGTATCTGCCCGCATTACCGCTGAGTTCAACGCGGGCTCCAGCGTGGCTATCTGCGCGGACAGGCGATCCACCTCGCCCTGAAGCCGCTCTTTCTCCTGCTTCAGAGATTCTTCCAGCAGAACGACTTCCTGCGTTTTCTGCTCCAGCATCTCGCCGAGCTGTCCGCTCTGCACCTGAAGCTCATCGCGACGCGCGCTCAGGGTGCCGACCTCGCCCAGCAACTCGGCAATCCTTGCCTGCAGCGCTGTTGCTCCGGATTCGGCTTCAGCCGACTGGCCTTCGCGCAGCTTGTCCAGATCCTGTTGAAGCTGAGCGCTTTCCGTAAGGCGTGCTTCCAGCTGGCTGCGCACTAGCGATAGCTCGGCATCTTTTTCGGCAACCACGCGCAGGGCAGCCTGTTGCTCGTTGCGGGACTTGCTGATTTGTACCTGCGATTGCTGGGCAAAGAAGCGCGTCTCGGCCTCAGCCTGCAAGCGCGCTTCGATAAGCGCGGCGTTTTTTGCCTCAAACTCGTGCTTCAGCTGCGATATTTCCTCGCGCGCTTTCTCCGCATCCATTTCCCGCTCAGCAAGTTGCATACGCAGGCCGCGCAGCTCCGCCATCGCGGTTTCGTGCTCGCGCATCAGCTCGTCGTGCAGCCATACCGCTTCTTCGTCTTTGGTCGCCGGCTTTTCAACCGATTGCTGTGCAACAGGTTCCGATACCAGCGCAGTCTGCCGGAATACTTCCGCCAGGCCAAACTGCCGCTGAAATTCATCGACGGTTTGCCCTGCAAAGGACAGCCGCTCCTGGTTGAGAACGTCGCGATCCTCCGTGCGAGCCTTCTCCAGCTCTTCGCAGGTGCGCACCGCTTCGACGCGACGGCTTTCGCTCGCCTCCAATGCGGCCTCCAGAGCGGCAAGCCGGCTCTCCAGCTCGCGACGATCGGCGGAACGATCCGGGCCAACACCGTTATCGTAAACACCTGGTTCAGAGGGCGTTGCGGAAATCTCCCGCATCTTCTTCGAGAAGTCCGCGCGTTCGCTGTCCAGCTCCTGCCGCGTGCGCTCAAACAGGTCACGGGCTGTCGCAAGTCGTTGCTGATAATCGAGTAACGCGCTGTGGCTCTCGGCCTGCTGCTCGCGCATTTTCTCCAGGCTTTTCTCCAGCTCTGTGCCGCGTGCGCGTTCCTGGTCCAACTCCTCGAGGCGGGCACGCATTTCGTCCTGCAGCTCGGCGATCTTTTGCTCGCGGGCCAGGCTTTCGGCGGCGGTGTGCTCCACCTCCAGCTTCAACTGCTCATGCTCGGCCTCAATCTGCTGGCGCAGAACGGCATCGCGAGCCAGGGCCTCATTGGCCTCCTGGGCGGCCTTGCGCAGGGCGTCAATCTCACGCGTTTCGGTCTCCAGCCGCGCCTTCAGTTCCTCAATCAGGGCGGACGCGCGCTCGGCTTCCTTGGCGCGAACTTCCAGCTGGCGGGCCAGACGCTTGTTGTTGGTCTCCATCTCGCGCAACATCAGTCGCGCATTATTCAGCTCAAGTCGTTCTTTCTGAAAGCTTTCCGCCGTGCCTTCCAATTCGGCGCGGGCCTCGGCCAGGCGACGTTCGTCTTCGGCCAGGCGGGCGCGTTCCTGCTCCTCGTGGGCACGCAGGTTTGCCGCAATCTCCGCAAGTTCTTCGCGTTGTTGGCGTTCCGTCGCAAGCTGTTCTTCGGTGTCCTGAATCTGGATGCGATACGCCTCCAGTTCGTTCTGCAACCCCGTGCACTTGTCCTCGGCCACGCGGGCGCGTTCCAGCATCGCGTCAAAATTCGCTTCCAGCTCGCGCACCTGCCGCAGCATGTCGGCGTTGGCGGAGAGCGACTGTGTCGACGGAATGCGTTGTGTGGAGCCCTTTTGCAGGGTGGAGTTATCCTTGATGGACGATGCGGGCACCCCGGGCGGCGGCTTGACGCCGCTGGGGAAGGGCCCGCGCGTCACGCGGCCCGTGGAGCTGGCGCCCACCCCAACCTTTTGTGTGGAAGGCACTTCCGGCTTTCTGGGCCGCATCGGCTGAGTGGCCTGCTCGGAAATCGGCACGATCTTCGTATCTGGCGCCGTCAACGGGGCTACGTTCGGCAAAAAGGGCCGGCGCGATTTCTCCCCTGCCGGCAACGCCGGCGGCAGTTGCGATTTGGGCGGAAGCGCGGGTCCGCCCCCGGGCGTCAGCGGGCCGGACTGCGTCAGCGGCATGCTTTTGCGCAGCACCACCGGCCGCTGCGGGGTGATGGGCTCCGCAGCTTGCTGCGAGGCGGCAAGCTCACGCGCTTCTGCCTCCGCCGCAGCCACTTGCGCAGCAGTCGGCAGTTTGGCGGACGGCATCTTTTGCGTGGTGACCACCGAGCTGGGCAGCGTGATTTTGCTCGTGTCGCCACTCTTGGGCCGCAGCGAGCTCTTGTCCACCTTAGGTAACTTGCTGGTATCACCACTCTTAGGCTTCAGCTTGGTGGAATCCGGCGCCAAAGGCAGCTTGCCCGTGCCCCCAGTGCTGCTGGTGCCGGGCAGACGGCCCGTACCAATGCGGCGCGCGCGGGCCGCCTCCGTACTGGGGCCAAGCTGGCTGGTATCCCCGCTTTTGGCGGGAATTTTGATGGAGCCGGTGCGCGTCGGTGCCGGCGTGGGCACGGTCGGCGGCTTGGCAATGCCAATTTTAGTGAAATGCGAGCCCGTCGACGTCTTGGGCGAGCCAGGAAGCTGCGGAGGGGTAGCCCCGGACGATTTGCCGGGAACTACCGACACGGGCACCGCGGCGGGGCGCGGCACAAGCCTGGGGTGCGCGCGCGATCCGGCGTGCAGCTGCAGCGTAGCGCCCGCGCCAGGGTCAATCGGCCCTTCCGTGGCGGGCGCCGGGCCGGCGGCGGGCGGCAGCGCCTGCGCCTCAAAGCCCGCCGCCTGCCCTTGCGGATCATCCGTGCCGGGTACGATTGGATCTTCCGGAAATGCCTCTCCCACAATGGGATCCTCGCCCACCACCGGGTCGTCCGTCGGCAGGCCGGGGATGATGGTGGAGCCGCCGGGGCGCACCATCTGCGTGGCCGGCGCCGCCGCGGGCATCGGCGGGCTGGTGAGCGGGCGAAACTGCCCGGGATTGGCGGAGCCGGGGCGCTGCGTGGGCACGGTCAGCGGTACCGGCATCGCGCCGGGCAACATCGGCTGCTGCGCCGTTGCGGGGTCGGCCGTGCCCTCGGGAAAGCCCGAGCGGTTCAGCAGATCCTTCAGCTGATCGCGGTTAATCCATGACAGGAACGACATCGCTCGCAGCCTCCTCCTGCCCGGCGTTTAGAGACGCGCGAACTTCCAGCTCGGCGGCAAGCTGATCAAAAGCCTGCGCCAGAGCCGGCGGCGTCTTGGTTAACAGCCCCAGCGGCACGCCTTTGGCGCTAGCCTGCAAAATCAGGGGGTGACGGGGAATAATAGTGCCAAAAAGAAAATGCGTCGGGAACAGCTTGCTCACCTCGTGAAACACGCCAACGGATTCTGCCTGTTCCACTTGCAGCATCGTGAGAATCATCCCGGCGATGGCCAGGCGGTGCCCCTCGTCGCGCAGGTGCGCAATCGCCTCCAAAAACGCAATGGTGGAGCGCAGCGCCAGCGGCTCCGCCTGCTGGGGGATGACGACGTAATCGGCATTGCGCAGCACGCCCAGGGTGGGGCCGCACATGCCGGCGGGGGTGTCGGCAATCAGGGTGTCGATACCCATCTCCGCGGCGGCCGCAAAGACCTCGTGGAAGAGCATGCCGTCAGACATAATATCGTTCCAGCGAATGACTTGCGACGGCGTGGGGCGGCCGACGGTGAGGATGCGCAGCTCCGTCATGCGGGTGGCCAGGATGGCCTTGTCCAGCGGGGCGGTGCCTTCGATGACTTCCGCAAGTCCATTGCGCGCAGCAGCTTGCGGGGAGAGCGACAGGCCTATGGAGCCCTGCGGATCGCAATCCACCAACAGCGTCATCCTGCCCCGTTTGGCCAGGGCATAGGCAAGGTTGAGGGCGATGGTGGTCTTCCCCACCCCGCCTTTTTGGCTGGTAATGGCGATCAGGCGCATGCTTGGAAAGTTGCGAAAGCTTTAGAGAGAACAGTTGTTGTGCCAAGCTGGACAAAAACCGCTCTTTATTCCTCCCACGTCCCTGTGTGGCAAGCAAGCCTGCGTGTAAAAAAGGTAGGGGAGAAGTAGGGGCGGCATGGAGAGAAAGGCGCATCATCGCAAGGGTTATCCCGACCCGCTTCGGGCTGTTCCGGTGAGCTATACTGATGTTCCGCTCTGTTGAATAAGCTAGTCCGCAAAGGATTGCACGACTTTTTTACGCTTTTATCGATGAATTCAACAGATTTTTACGGAAGAGTGAACAAAAAACGGAGCAACATGCACAATTTACTGCAACAAGGATAGTTAGATGGATGGATAAAGATCTGGGATCGAACCTCCAAACGCCAGGTTTTATCCTCCAAATTTGCGGGCGGTGGAGGTTGGTTGAAGGAGGTGGGACCCTGGAGAATCTTACAGCACATTGGCCCACTTTTCCAGAGCCTGAGAATCGGAGGCAGGGGATCTCCGGCCCGGGCGGTTGTTTTATGGTGGGTAAACGAAGCGCGGGCAGGTTACTGAACGCTGTGGCGCCACTCGGCGGGAGTGAGCTGGTGCCGGGCGCGGAACCACATGGTGAAGTGGGAGGCGTGGCGAAAGGCGAGGGCTATCGCTATCTCCTTGATGCTGAGAGACGTGTGGCGGAGCAGCTCGCGGGCCTCGGCGTGGCGGAGGTTATCGTAGTAGCGGCGCGGGGTGACGCCGAACTCGCGGATGAACAGGGCGTCGAACTGCGAGCGGGCGAGGCCGGCCTGAGCGAGTATGGCCTTCTCGGAGAACGGCAGGGACATAGGGTGTCCCTCTATCGCCGCAAGTCCCTGCAACACACGATCATCCGCAAGGCCGATGCGGCGCGGATGGTGGCCAAGGTGGGCCATGGCGGACAGGTAGGCGCGTAGCCACATGGGGAGCATGTTTTGCACCTGCAGGTAGGCGTCGAGCGAACAAGGAATGCCGGGAAGAAAGCCGTGCTCCACGGGGAAGAGGCGGGCGAGGCGGCGGACGACGGCGGTGCCAGCCTTCTCAAGGCCGGGGAACTCGGCGGAGTTGAGCACGAGGTTGCGCGGGCGGTCGATGACCTGCTCGCCGCCTGGCCAGGTAAGGCGAAAGTGGACGGAGAGGATCTCCGTGCGCCCGTGAAACACCTGATGCCGGGTGGGTGACGCCACGAAAACCCATTGCCCCGGAAGAACTTCCGTCGTCACTCCATCCGTGGTGACGGAAACGCGCCCCGTGCGCACCAGCCACACGGAGGTATCCATGCTTGTGGCCGTGGAGTTGCGCGCCTGCTGCTGCGTCTCCCCCTCGTATGCCCAAAGGAGGCTGGCGCGCAAGGCGGCCCAGTCGCGAAAGCGGAGATGGCGGTTGCGGATGGGAGCGGCGGCATGCATCGGCATAATCTATAACTTTATCTATAACTTCTATAGCTCCGCCCGATTGAGCGCAAGCAGTGGTTGCGATAGGTTCTGATGCATGAAACACTTAACTTACGATGTCATCGTGGTGGGCGGTGGCTCGGCAGGCATATGCGCTGCGGTCCAGGCGGCGAGGGCGGGCGCGCATACATTGTTGCTGGAGAAAAGCGGCATTCTCGGCGGCACAACAGTGCTGGCCGGCGTGAATTTTCCCGGGCTGTTTCACGCATGGGGCAAGCAGGTGATTGCGGGTATTGGGTGGGAGCTGACGCATGCCGCGGTTCGTGAGATGGGGCAGTCGCTTCCGGACTTCAGCCAGTATAAGACGTTGAAGCACTGGCAGATGCAAATCCCCGTGGACAAGGCCGTGTACGCGGCGCTGGCGGATGAACTGGTGGTAAACAGCGGGGTGGACCTGCAACTGCATACGATGGTTGGAGAGGTAGTCTATCAGCGAACCTACACTACGGCTGACGGAGAAAAGGAGAATCTAACACCCTGGTATTTAATTACTTGCGGCAAGGAAGGGATGCGCAGGGTCCGTACCCGCACCCTCATCGATTGCACAGGCGACGCCAATATCATTCGCATGGCCGGTTACCCCTTGCGCCGCAGCACGTTGCGTCAGCCGGGCACGCTGGTGATGGACACTCCCGTTTTTGATTACGACAAGCTGGACTGGGAGGTGATTGAGGCCAACTTCCGCGCTGCAGTGGAGGCGGGGACGATGCTGGCAACCGATTTTCACCGCACTGGCAATCCGGTGAAGTCCTTCCTGCACTCCCGCGGCCGTAATTCGATGCATGTTGTTGATATTGATGGAGAAACGAGCGCCGGCAAAACGACGGCGGATCTGAAGGCGCGGGCGGCGATGCTCCGCATCATCCGCTTTCTTCGCGCCCAGCCGGGGCTGGAAGACTTTGAGCTGCTGAGCTTTGCGACGGAATGCGGCATTCGCGAAACAGCTATTATCGAGGGCGAGGCAGACGTGGCGCTGGCGGACTACACCTCCGGCCGCATCTGGTCGGACGCCGTGTGTAACTCCTTCTATCCCATCGACCTGCATCGACCGGAAGGCCACGGCATCGATTTCCGCGTGCTGCGCGAGCCGGACGTGCCAACCATCCCGTTGCGCGCGCTTTTGCCGAAGGGGAGCCGCCATTTGCTGGCCGCCGGGCGCATCGCCAGCGGCGATCAGCTCGCCAACTCCGCCTACCGCGTGCAGGCCAGCTGCATGGCCATGGGCCAGGCGGCCGGCGCGGTGGCGGCGCTCAGTGCGTTGTCGGGCAAGGAGTTACGAGATGTTCCGCTGGAGGACATCCGTGCCTTGCTGCGGCAAAACGCAGCGATTGTGCCGGAAGTTCCTGCGGGAGACGCTGTGGCGACGGCTGCAGAAGTCGCGGCGGCGAAGGCGGAAGCGTTGGTTGGGATCGGCGCTTCTGTCTAGGGAAATCGCTTCTCCGTCTCTCCGACAGATCTCAGAACTCCTGCCAGCGCAGAGGGTTATGCAGATCGCATCCCGCAAACTCCAGGTGCAGGACGCGGCGCCTGGAGGGCGTCGCGGCCGGGCTGGAGGCATGGAGAAGCAAGGGGCGCATGAATAGCACGTCGCCCACTTTGCAGGCGCATGTGTATTCCTCGATTGCCGTCCGTCGTGCCCCTATTGCATCAGACGTGAGGCGACCGTCCAGGTGCGTGCAGGGGAGCACCTTGAGGGCGCCATTGTCGGATCCGCACGGGTCCAGATGGATACGAGCGGTCAGCATGTTCTCGAGTACCGCCACTGGGGGTTGCACGTGCGGGATGCCCTCCTTTTCTGTCCAGGCCGTGTAACCGGGCAGATCGACGCGCTTCTCAACAGCTATCGTAAGGTCCTGATGCCACGGGACTTTCCAATTGGCGTCCGGCGTCTTGTCAAAGAGAATTGCGCGGACGCAGCGGACGTGCGGTCCCTTTCCGGCAACTGGAGTGAAACTGCTAAGAAACAGGCGCATGCCGCCATGGAGCGCTACGTTTGCGACTCGGCTCCACATTTCGCCAAAAAGCCGTCGGTTTGGGGTAGGTGCGTTGTCGTCAAAAGTGAGCAGATCGCGCAGCTTGTCGACTACCTCTTCATGAAAAAAGGGCACAATGCAGAACCCGTTTTGCTCAAGGCAAGACACCCTATTGACTTTCATTGCGTCAGTTTATCCCTCTTCAAACGCATTGTATAGGGCGCGCAATCGGGATAAACGAAAAGCCGGATTTCGCACCTCCTCCCATATGAGGGGAGGTGAAAAATCCGGCTTTGGATGGTTCAGCTAATTTCTTAGCTCTGCAATGCGTTGGGTGCCAACTGCTTAGCGGCGGGGGCCACGGCCGGCGGCTTCGCGGTCGCCACGGCCGCCGTCGCGACGGGGGCCACGGTCGCCGCCGCGGTCACCACCGCGCTCGCGGTCTTCAAAGCGGGGGCGGTCGCCTTCGGGGCGCGGGGGGCGGGGGGCAACGGAGGCGGTGGGGCGTTCTTTATCCACTTCGCCGCGCTCTTTCATGGCAACTTTGCGGCTGAGCTTGGCGCGGCCTTTGTCGTCGATGCCGATGCACTTGACCCAGACTTCTTCGCCAACCTTGGTCACGTCGTCCATGTGTTCCACGCGCTGGCTGGACCACTCGGAGATGTGCACGAGGCCGTCGCGGCCGGGGAAGACTTCGACGAACGCGCCGAACTCCTTCAGCGTCACAACTTTACCGCGGTAGGTCTTGTCGATTTCGATCTCGCCGGTCATGCCGGTGATGATCTCCTTGGCGCGGGCCATGCCGTCCGGGTTGGAGCAGTAGATGCGCACGGTGCCGTCGTCCTCGATGTTGATCTCGGCGCCGGTCTCGGCCACGATGCTCTTGATGTTTTTGCCGCCGGGGCCGATGATGAGGCCGATCTTGTCGGGGTTGATCTTCATCACTTCGATACGCGGGGCGAATTTGCTCAGCTCGGCCTTGGGGCCGCTGATAATCTGCTCCATGTAGTTGAGGATGTAGCCCTGGGCTTCGACGGCCTGGTCGATGGCTTCCTTCATGATGCTGAGCGGAATGCCGGGCAGTTTGAGGTCCAGCTGGAAGCCGGTGATGCCCTTGCGGGTGGCGCTGAGCTTGAAGTCCATGTCGCCGAAGTGGTCTTCGGAGCCGAGGATGTCCGTCAGTGTCTCGTAGCGGAGGAGATTGCCGAAGTCGTCGTACTCGGTTACCAGGCCGACGGAGATACCGGCGACGGGGGCCTTGAGGGGCACGCCGGCGTCGAGCAGGGCGAGAACGCCGCCGCAAACGCTTGCCATGGAGGAAGATCCGTTGGACTCCAGGATCTCGGAGGTGACGCGGATGGCGTAGGGGAACTCCTCGACAGGGGGGATGACGGGGAGGATGGAGCGCTCCGCCAGGGCGCCGTGGCCAATTTCGCGGCGATTGAGGCCGCCGACGCGACCGCACTCACCCACGCTGAAGGGCGGGAAGCTGTAGTGCAGGATGAAGCGCTTGCTGGTATCGCCGCCGGTGTAGCCGTCGAGTTCCTGGGCTTCTTCGGTGCTGGCCAGGGTGGCGGTGCAGAGGGCCTGGGTCTCCCCGCGGGAGAACATGGAGGAGCCATGGGAGCGGGGAAGCATGCCGATGGCGGCGTCGAGCCAGCGCACGTGGCGCGTGGCGCGGCCGTCGCAGCGCTTCTTGAGGTCCAGCGTGCTGCGGCGGAACACCTTCTTCTGCATGTAGTCGAAGGCGTAGTTGATCTCGAAGGGGGTGGCGCTCGGGAAGTTCTCCAGGATGCGGGCGCTGACTTCCTTCTTCAGCGCGTCGACGGCCAGCTGGCGGGCGACTTTGCCGGGCTGATAGAGGGCGCCTTCTATGCGATCGCCGGCGACTTCGTAGGCGATGTTGAGGAGGTTCTGATTGGGCTGGTAGTAGGTGACGAAACGCTTGGGTTTGCCGGCTTTGGCGGCCAGTTCCTTCTGCAGGTTGATGATGATCTGGACTTCGGACTGGGCGAAGTCGAGGGCGGCCTTGAAGTCCTCGGGGGGCAGCTCCAGGGCGGAGCCTTCGATCATGAGGATATCCTTCTCGGTGCCGACGTAAACCAGGTCGAGCTCGGAGACGATCTGCTGGGCGTGGCTCGGGTTGCTGACCCACTTGCCGTCCACGCGGGCGATGCGCACGGCGCCGAGAGGCCCCTGGAAGGGGATGTCGGAGACGGCCAGCGCGGCGGAGGCGCCGTTGATGCTGAGGATGTCGGGATCATTCTCGCCGTCTGCGGAGAGCAGGGTGGTGATGATCTGAGTCTCGTAGAAGTAGCCCTTGGGGAAGAGGGAGCGGAGGGGACGGTCCGTCATGCGGCACGTCAGGATTTCCTTCTCCGTGGGGCGGCCTTCGCGCTTGAAGTAGCCACCGGGGAACTTGCCGACGGCGGCGGCGCGCTCGCGGTACTCGACGGTGAGCGGGAAGAAATCGCGGCCTTCCTTAACGGTCGTTTCGGAGACGGCGGTGACGAGGACGACGGTATCGCCGTAGCGGACGGTGACGGCACCGTCGGCGAGTTTGGCGAGCTTGCCGGTTTCGACGGTGATGGGCAGCTGGCCGAACTGGGCGGACAGGGAAACGGTGGTTGACATTCGTTAATCCTTACAGGTGAGTGAGATAAGCATAGGCGAGCAATGCGCGCCACCCTCTCATCATCGCGCCCGATTATGGGGTTGACGACGTGTAGGGCAGGGCGCGCAAAGCTCGCCGGGCAGTGAATGCTTCCTGACCGCAGCCTGCAAAGAAGAACGCAGAGGACAATAAAGATCCCAGGACCGAGAGGGACGGGAGCTTGATTGTACTCTGTAGATCTCCTGACCGCGGTCGGACGCTGGGTTACTTACGCAAGTTCAGCTTCTTCAGGATCGCCTGGTAGCGCTCGGGCTCCGTGCGCGTGAGGTAATCCAACAGCTTACGGCGGGTCACGACCATCTTGAGCAAACCGCGACGGGAGCTGAAGTCTTTCTTGTTGCGTTGCATGTGCGCCGTCAGCTCGGTGATGCGAGACGTGAGAAGCGCAATCTGGACATCAGCGGAACCCGTGTCCTTTTCGTGGAGCTTGAACTCCTGGGTAATAGTGCCTTTATCGAGTTGCGACATAAGATCGGCCACCATATAGAAGACGCCGTATTAAGGCAATGCTTTTTTTCGATAAAATGTCGAAAGGGCAAAAACAGTGGAAGTGCTGTTGCGATTATTGGACATCCAAAGAGTTAGCCCCTTTGCTTAAATGGCAGGTGTTTTCTTTTTTGTGGATTTTTGGGGATGTTGTTGTAATAAATGAGCTACGTCTTGCGTTATCGAGCTGGCACACATGCAATCCATGCAACAATCTGTTCTTCACCAGGAACTGATTGCTATGAAATGTGTCTTTAAGCCGCGAAATTTGCAACCACAACACTCCCCCCATCGCCTCAACACATTATGAGCCACTCCCCTCAACAAAAGTCCGGCGTCTCCTTTATGGTTGTCATTGTCGCCGCGGTCGTTATCGGCGTCGGCTGCGCGCTGGGCGCCAAGGCGATTACCAGCAACGGTGGCTCGGCCGACGACTCGCCGCAGCCGGTCGCCACCATCCAGATGCCGACGGTGCCGGACAAGCCGGTGTCCCCCGCCACGCCGCCCCCGGCGCCGGATCCCAAAGAAATCTTCTACGCCTGGGCCCGCCAGGAGCATGGCGTCAAGTCGATCCGCGCCGACATGAGCACGGTTGTGGTGGAGTTTCACGACGACAAAATCTCCGCCTCCACCAAGGAGCAACTGGCCGAGATTGCCAAGGTGCTGGCCCAGCGCTGGGGCACGGATAACCAGGCCGTGTACGTGAATTGCCGCGTGGTGAAGGGCGACGAGCAGATAACCAGCGGCAGCTGGCTGAAGTAACTCCCCTTCCCTCCCGCGCGCAAAGCGTACCGAACGGCTCCGAAGCGCGCTTGCGCTTGCGCTTTGGGGCCACATTGGCAGCTTACATCCCCTCCCCCTACCTTACCTCGGCGCGCGCTGAAAAGATGCGCGGAAAGTCGGCCCGGCGGAGAGTGCGCGGCGGCAGCGGACTTCGGACAGGGGGCGATGCTCCAGCAGAGCCTCCGTTAAATCGGCCAGCTCGGTCGTCTCCCACAGCTGGCGCGGGGGGGTGGCCATCCAGGCGACGCAATCCTCCGGCATGGGGGTAAACGTGTTTTCCAGGTAAGCGCAGACGCCGAGCAGAAAGTAGAGGAAGCGCGCTTTGCGGTTATCCTCCTGCGCCACAGGCACTTTGCGGGCGGTGGCCTCCTTGAGCATGCGGTCGAGATCGGCAAAATAATCTTTGGGCGTGGATGCCGCCTCCGTAAAGCCGAAGCCGCTGTAGAAGCATTTGAGCCCGAGCAGCACCGGCTTGCCCATAATGCCCGCCTCCACGCCTATGCGCGAGGAGAAGGGCAGGACAACCTGCGTCCGTTCCACCAGCGCGTAAGTACTGATCTCGTCGTCGGCGGCCACGTAGCGGGCCACGTTGCCGCTGGGGTCCGCATCGGCCACCATCTCGGCGTAGTCGTCGGTGCCCAGATACTCGGGAAGGCTTTCGCACGGGTGTTGCCGCACAATCACGTAGCGGCGGTTGGCTTTGGCCCAGGCGATAACGGCGCGGATCCACGCCTCCGCACTGGCGAAGGCGCATTGGCGCAGCACCAGGGCCGTCTCCGGGCGGTAGCTCAGGCACAGCAGCACGTCGCTCTCCAGCTCTTCGTCCAGATTGCGGCCGTCGGGGTCCGCATGGGTACCGCTCTCAACGTCGTGGCCGTCGCGGCCGTGCCGGGCGTCGTCCAGCTCCTGCTCCGTGCAGCGCTGAATGGTAGCCCAGTTCTCGTCGTCCAGCGTGGGCATTACCGTGCGCAGCACGCCAGGCAGGTCGTCGAAGAAGGCGGCGACGCCATCCATGCACACCGCAAGCTCGCCGGCGGCAAAGTCGCACGTGGTGTAGCGCATGCCCAGCTCGTTCATCACGCGTATATAAATACCGGTAAGGCCCAGGCCGCTCTCGGGGAGAAACACCCAGTCGTACGGCGGGTGCGCCGCAGTGCCGCTGGCAACGCCGGGCGCTGTGTCGCCCTCCAGCGCGACGCCGTCGTCCAGGCGCGGCTGCAGTACCGACATGACGAGGCGGGAGTGTTGGCGCCAGTCGGTCATCAGGGCCGGATGCTTGGCCATGTAGTTGCGGCCGGCCGCCTCGCCGCGCAGCGTCAGCACGGCGTTCTCAAAAAGCAGGCGGCTCCAGAACGTGTCATCGCCCACGGCGGCGGGCGACTGGGGGGTGATGGGCAGCGTATCCACACGCACCACGGGAAAGTGGCGCGAGAAGGAGCCGACAAGGTGCTCCAGCAGAGCGCATTCGTCGCCAAAGCCGGAGTAGCGGTTAAACGTAAGGTCCGCTGCGTCAAAGAGAAGCGTTACGCGGCAGCCCATTTGCCGCAGGCGCAGTGCCACCTCCAGGGAGAAGAACGGCACGCCCGTTTGCAGCCACGGCGCCACCAGTACGGCCACGCGGGCGCCGGGGGCACCGCCCCCGCGCGGCGCCATGCCTCTCTCCCAGGCCTCCCACTCCGCAAGCCGTGCCTCCATAACGGAGCACGCGGCTTCGAAGCGAAATTCGGGGGAGGGAGCGGCGGCCATAAAGCGCTGAGGCTAGCGACAGGCAGGCGCGGGAAACAAGCATTCTTTAACCAAACCCGCCAAGGGATGTGCGGGGCCGGCCCAATCCGCCCCGCGCGAGGGGATTAGCGGAGCCGCTCGCACGTCTCCAGCAAGGGGAAAGGCGCCCCTTCCAGCATGTCGTCGGCCAAAATAATCTCGCTGCGGGCCATCGGCGCCTTCAACCGCTCAAAAAACAGGTCGATGACCTCGCGCTCCTCGTCCACCACGCACTGGGCGGCCGTCAGCCGGTAGTGCCCCGGCTGGATGCTGAACTGCCGATGCCGCACGTAAGCCTCCACGCTCTCCACGCCGATTTTGCCCGACCGATTCTCCAGCGGCACCGCAATCACCCGCTGGTACTCCGCAAACTTCTCGTAGGGCAGAAAGAAGATGGTCACAGTCGCATCGCCAAACAGCTCGATGGTGTTAAACGCCACCGATGTCTCCAGCCGCGCAAAGCCCTGCTGGAGATGGGCCTCCGTGGATCTGGGGATGTGATGGCCGCCCGCGGCGTCGATCGGATCAAAGACAAAAAACTGGTGGAAGGAGAAATCAAGCACCGGCTCGAGCAGGATGTATTGATCAGGATCCATAGCGTCTCCTCAGGAAGCGTGTACTTAAGCTCCTGAAGAATACGCTTGTATCACAATAAAGGCAAGCGCTAAAAGCAAGCCCCCGCGCCGCGCTGCCCACCACCCACGTGCTACAGCCCCTTGCCGGCATCGGTCGTCTTAAGCCATGCCAGGAACCGCTCCGGCCAGTCCTTGGCGGTGCCGCCGGGCGGGCTGAAGGCGTTGTGGCCGCCTTTGTCCCAGGCCTCCAGGCGCACCGGCGCGCCGGATTTCTTCCACGCGGCCTCAATCTCCTCTGAAAAGCTGAACGGGGCCGACGCGTCGTCGCGCGCGTGCAGCAACAGCGCGGGCGGGGCGCCGGCAGGCACGGGGTAGTCGGTGATCTTCTTGCCGGCGGGCCACGGGCAGGCCATTACGGCAAAGTCGGGGCGCGTGGGCAGGCGGTCGAGGGGATCGGCCGCATCGGCCTGGCCGGGTTGCGGGTGGGTGGCGAGGTTGAGCACCAGATTACCGCCGGCGCTCCAGCCCAGTATGCCGACCGTCTTCAGCCCCCACTCCTCCGCGCGGCTGCGCACGATGCGGATGGCGCGGCTGGCATCGGCCAGGGTATCGCGCTGGATATTCTTGCTTGCCGGCTTCAGCCGGTACTTCAGCGAGATTACCGTATAGCCCTGCGGCACAAAGATTTCCGCCGACCCTGCCCCGCGCGGACCCGACGCGATTTGCGCGTAGGCGCCGCCCGAGCAGACGATCAGTGCCACCCCGTTACGCTTCTCCTTCAGCGGCAGGTACACGTCGATGGAAGGAACGCTCACGTTCTTCACGCGGCCGCCCTCCCCCGGCACCTCCGGCCCCGGGTCGCCCTCCAGCCCCGGCGCTGGTCCGTCCCACAGGCGGATCGTCTCGTCGGGCTTCACTTTGGGTTTCCACTCCTGCTTTTTGGCAGCCGGCGCGGCAGGAGCGTTGGGGTCATCAGCAAGCGCAGAAGTAGTTGACATAGAAATAGTTGCCGCCACAATTGCGGCCGCGAGGCAAGCACGAAGGCTAAAGAGCACGTTCGAGTCATTCATAACAGGAGCTCCAAAGAACATGCCCCACTATGCAGCAGCCAGCGCAGCCTTGATAGCAAATAGATTCGCAAAATCGCAGCGCAGAAAGGGAGTATTTTACCACGGATCACACGGAATACACGGAGGGGAAAGCAAATCCCGCCCTCGCGCTCCCCTTCACCTCCGTGTAATCCGTGAAACCCGTGGTCAAATAATCATCCCTCTCCCATCCCCCCCGCCTCTCCCCCCAAAAAATCGAGGCTCGACGTTGCGCCCGTTTCCAGCCACAATCCAGAATGAGCATCCATAAGTTCCGGCGGCAGGGCATCCTGTTTGTGGTTTCTGCGCCCTCCGGCACGGGCAAAACGACGCTGGTCGACAATCTCCGGGCCACGCCCGACTTCATTCAGTCTATCTCCTGCACCACCCGCAAGCCGCGGCCTGGGGAGCAACACGCGCGGGACTACTACTTCCACACCATGGAGGAATTCGAGGCGATGCTTGCCGCCGGGGAGTTTCTGGAGCACGCGCTGGTGTACGGCAACCGCTACGGCACCCTCAAACGCACCGTCCGCGGCGCCCTCAGCGCCGGCACCGACGTGCTGCTGGCCATCGACGTGCAGGGCGCCGCGCTTATCCGCGAGACCAACGACGAGCTCATCCGCAACTCCCTCGTCGACGTCTTCATCATGCCCCCCAACTACGAGGAATGGGAGCGCCGCCTGCGCAAGCGCGGCACGGAAACCGAAGAGCAAATCTCCACCCGCCTGAGAGTAGGTAAGGAGGAAATGAAATCCTGGCAAAGCTACAAATACACCATCCTCAGCGGCAGCATGGAGGAGGACCTGACCAAATTCCGCGCCATTATGCGTGCCGAACGCTACCTCAGCTCCCGCCTCAACCTCCTGCCCACCGGCCACCCGGCGGAAGGCACCGGCGACCTGTTTGAGCAAGCGGGCGGCGCGTAGTTGCGGCCTGAGTAACCGGATTTTTTCCAGTGAATCTTATCGAATCAGCAGCTTGCATATGCATGATAAGTGCGAGACTGGTAAAGCCCTGACTGGCAAGGGCCAACCCAACCCGCACCTTCGCCCAGCTCCATCCCCCGCTATGCCACACCCCTCTGTTCGCACCCTCCTGCCGGACGCCGCCGATGCCGCTGCGGCCACGGCGCGGACTGCGGTGCTGGAGGTGCGCGGCATCACCAAAACCTTTGCCGATTTTACCGCGCTGCGCGACGTTTCCTTTACCGTGGGCGCCGGCGCCATTACCGCGCTGCTGGGCGCCAATGGCGCGGGTAAAACCACGCTCATCAAAGTCATTACGGGCCTGGTGCGGCAGGACTCCGGCGACGTGCTCTGGCCCGCCAGTGGCGGCAGCGGCGCGGACCGGCCAGACTCACTCTTCTCCTACGTGCCGGAGGAATCCGGCCTGTACGAGCGCATGCGCGTGGAGGACATCGTCACCTACTTTGCCCGCCTCTCCGGCATGGAAACGGCGGCCATCCGCGCCGAAATGCCCGGCTGGCTGGAGCGCTTTAAGCTGCACGAGAAGGCGAGGCAGCGCGTGATTCAGCTTAGCAAAGGCAACCAGCAAAAGGTTAAGCTGGTGTGCGCGCTCATCAACAAACCGCCGCTACTCATTCTGGATGAACCCTTTACGGGCCTGGATGGGGAAGGCAGCCTGCTGCTGCGCGACGCCCTGGAAAAGCTGCGCGCCGCCGGCACCACCATGCTCCTCAGCAGCCATCGCCTGGACCAAATGGACCTGCTGGCCGACCACCTCGTCGTCATCGCCGCCGGGCAAAAAATTCTGGACACCACGCTTAAGGACGCACGCAAGTTGTACAGGCAGAACCAGATAGAAGTCACCTTCAGCGAGCCGCCGCCCTCCCTGGACGGCCTCCCCGGCGTGCTGGAAATTACGTGGAACGACGGCATCGCGGAGCTCACCCTGGGGCCTACCGCCTCGCCCAACCTCATCCTGCGCGCGCTGCTGGATCGCGGGTGCCAGGTGGAGAATTTCCTGCGGCACTCGCCGGACCTCACGGAGATCTTTCACAAAGCCTACGCCCACGGGGGCGGCGGCGCGCCGGCGGGATTTACCGGCAAGGGGGAGGCTATATGAAGGGCAGCCTGCGAGTGCGAGCGCGCCTGCTGGGGCTGATTGCCGCGCGCGATTTCTGGGCGATTGTGGAGACCAAATCGTTCCTCATCGGCCTGCTCGCGTTCATTTTCATCGCGTCCGTTATGCCCATTATGATGGTGCTGGGCCGCGTCCCGTCCACCTACAAGATTGCGGTACTGGACCCGATTGGCGGCTACACCGAGGACCTGCGCGCCCGCGTTCGCCCCGCGCAAATGCAGTTTACGGAGTTTCGCCCGCCCACCAACGTCGACGCTCCGCGCCGCACCACCCAACAGCCCGCCTCCACCGGCGAGCTCCCCACCGACCTGGGCGATACGCTCGGCGAGGCCGCCAAATCCATACCCCGCGGCGGCGTGCCGGAAGCCACCGCCGACGAACTGCTGGCGCGCGTGCGGGCCAATGAGTACTACGCCCTGGTGGAGATAAAACGCGGGCCGGCCGGCGAGCAAACTTTTACGATGAACTCGGTCTCCATGGCCGACTTTGTGCCGCGCAACATGCTGCATAACATGCTCAACAGCATCATCTTGTACCGTCGTGCCGAAGCCATGGGCATTACGGAAAAGCAGGTGGACGCCCTCGTCTCGCCCGCCAGGATCGAGACACGCAAAATTACCCAGACCAGCACGGAGCGCGCCGACAGCGAGAAAGACTACGCCATTGCGTTCCTGTTCCCCATCGCGCTGGTCTTCTCCCTCTACGGCCTCATCAGCTTTCAGTCGGAGCGCCTGCTTACCGCCCTGCTGGAGGAAAAGATGAAGCGGCTGATTGAAGTACTGCTGACGCGCGTCACCATCTACGAGCTCCTGCTGGGTAAGATGCTGGGCGTTTTGTATGTAGGCTTCCTTCTCTATGCGGGAGTAAGCCTGCTGGTTATATTGGGATCTTTTGTGTTCGGAGTCAGCTACCTGCTTAACGTCAAGCACTTCTTCTTTTTCACACTGTTTTACATCAGCGGCTACATGCTTTACGCCTGCTTTTATGCGGCTATCGGCGCAGCATGCGGCAACCCCAAGGATGCGGAAAATCTTTCCATGCCGCTTCGCATGGTGCTGATGATGCCTATCATGCTTAGCGTCTATGTGGTCAGCCATCCGCAAACGGCCGGCTCCTACTTCTTCGCCTTCTTCCCTCTCACCGCACCGTTTGTCATGATCAACCGGATGATTGTGAACGATACCCCCTGGTGGGAGCTGATGCTGGCGCTTGGGTGCGTGGGCTTTGCGGCGGCAATCGGCCTCTGGGCGTCGGCGAGGGTTTTTGCCGCCAGCATGGTTAACCCCGGCCGCTCCATGGGTTTACGCGAAATCTGGATAAGCATCACCGGCCGGGCCTCGGTGTAGCGGCGGCAGCCGGCGCGCTACGGGTTAACGCGTAGCGGCGGGTTATTCTTCAGCCGCATTACCGCGCGATGCTCAATGCTTTCCATTCTGCAGATCACCCGCAGCATGTAGACAAGTCCTGCTTCGTAAAGTGACGCCATCAACAGAACGACCATTTGCACATAAGCTACGGAGAGGAAGTAGCTATGGAACATGCGTTGCGATGGAAACGGTGACATCAGCACCACACAAAGCCCTGTTAACAGCGAGAACGCAAGCCACGCTATCACAATAGCCGTGACAAACGCCGCGCACTGCAACATCACTTTGGCCCAGGGCATCAAATGGTTCTTCATGGAGCGTCTCACTTTTGCAATGTTTTGACAAACAGGCTAACCCCCTAATGTCGCACGAATGTCCCCACTTTCAACAGGCACAGCATGTTGCAAGCCAATGACGCGCCAACACCATTGCGCCGATCGATTTTCTGGCACATTTCCTGGCTTTTCTTTCGTACGGCAACGATGCAAACTTGCGATTCCCTTCGCTCACGAAACCTTTCATTCCTTCCATTTCATCATGTTCATCCGCCCGTTGATCGCCGCCTTTCCCTTCGCCCTGATGGCGCCGCTGTCTCTTTTTGCTCAGGAGCCCGCCGCCACCGCGCCGAAACTGCCACCGCAGAAGGACTTCTACGTCATCATCCTGGCCGGGCAATCCAACATGGCCGGCCGCGGCAACGTGGAGGAGGAGGGCAAAAAGGCCCATCCCCGCATCTTCGCACTCAACATCGAGAACCAGTGGCAGCCGGCGGTCGATCCCCTGCACTGGGATAAGAAGGGCGCCGGCGCCGGACTCGGCAAACCGTTTGCGGAGAAGATCTTACCAACGCTGCCGAAGGACGCCGCGATCGGTCTGGTGCCCACGGCGTGCGGCGGCTCGCCCATCGCCACATGGGAGCCCGGCAAGTACTGGGACCAGACCAAAAGCAATCCCTACGACGACTTTCTGGCCCGCAGCAAACGCGCGCTGCAGGATGGCACGCTGAAGGCCATCCTGTGGCATCAGGGCGAAGGCGATGCAAACCCCAGAAGCGCCGATGCTTACGAAGAAAAGCTGACTGCGCTTATCGCCCGGATGCGCGCCGACCTGAACGCGCCGGAAGTGCCCTTTATTGTGGGACAGCTGGGCCGTTTCCCCGCCAAACCGTGGGATGCGAGCCGCGAGAAGATTGACGCCGCCCTGCGCGCGGTGGCCGCCAAGGTCAGGAACGTCTACTATGTTTCCGCAGAAGGACTTATGTCGCGGGGAGACAACCTGCATTTCGACACCGAGTCCCTGCGCACCCTCGGCAGAGGCTATGCGGACGCGTATCTCAAAAACGCTTCAACCGCGCCCGCGGCGCAGCCGTAAAGCGTTAAAGCACCCCGAGGAGCAGGAAGGCGAGCACCAGCGTGGACGGAGCCACGCGGATAAAGTTGAGGAAGAAAGCGCGCGCCTGCTCCCAGAGTGTCGGCGGTGTGATGTTCACCGGCTGGACGACATGTGGTGTAAGCATGCGATCAGGCTACACGAAAAGCAGGGGTGCGCCAGTTGTAAAATGGGGCGCGGGGAGCCGGGGAAGGCGCGGAAGGCTGCAACTCTGTGCCGCAGAGCGCCTTACAGGCACCGGTCTGAAAGGTTAATTTAATGTAATAAAGTTGAAGAATTCGCGCAAGTTTTATAAGAAGTGCAGGCCGACACTTCGAGATGCCCAGGATCGATGATCACATTTGCAATGTGCTGAAGCCCAACTGCTTAAGCGAAAGGCTCGCTGCCGGCTCCCCCCAAACGCGCGCCGATGTAAAGCCTTGCAGCTGAGCCACATCAAACATCGCCGCAAAACGCTGCAGCACCTCGCGGGCCGACCAGCCCCGCCCGCAAAGCTCCGGCCACGTTACGCCACGCGTTCGCTTCTCCAGTCGCGCCCCGTCGTCGGCCGTAACCAGGGCCGTGTGAAACACCGCCGGCCTTGGCGCTTCTGCGATCGCGGGGTCCAGACAGCCGGACGCCTCCAGCCAGCTCCACACCGCCTGCTGCTGGGCAAGCGCGCCATGTAAATCCCACGCGCGCACCAGCATAGCGTGGCCGCCGTCCCGGTCGTCAATCGCGCAGGCCCACGTGTAGGCCGGCACAAATGTACCGGGTGTGACAAGCGGACCTTCCGCCCGCAACGCACCGGCCGGCACATCGCTGCGCGCCACAATAAAGTCGTCGCGGCCCGTCGCGTCGTCTGCGCGAAAGCGCCAGGCGATGCTGGTGCCGCGCCATGCGGCCAGCGCGCGCGTAAACTCTTGCGGCCCAACGTTTCGGCAATGGCCGGAGTAGATTGCCTCCGCCCCGTGCGGCGCCGAGGCAATGCCGCGCAACGCCTGCTGTACCTCCGCCCGCGAGCACAGGCACGGGTAGATGCGCCCCTGCCCGCGCGCCGCCTCAAACAGCGTAAAGTGGCGCGAAGAGCGCCTGGACTGCAGCGTCCACGCGTCCGGCACCAGGCCCAGCGCGGCCATATCGTCCAGCTGCGCCTCCAGGGCGCCGTCTACCACGCGGGGGCGGTCGATGTCCTCAAACCGCAGCGCCCACGGCATGCCCAGCACCCGCGCGGCCTCGTGCGAAATCCATGCTGTGCGCAGGTTGCCCAGGTGAAAGCGGCCCGTTGGCGACGGAGCAAAGCGCACGCTCATCGTCATGGGGCGCCGCCCCCCTTGCCATCGTCGCCCGCGCGCAGGCCGGCCAGCAGCAGGGCAAACACCGCCGCCGCGTCCTCCTCGGCATAAGGGGGATTGTGCAGCAGCAGCGCGGGGTGATGGAACGGCGCGGTGCCCAGGAGAAAAGCGCGCGCGGCCGCGGCGGGCCGGGTGGTTGCCGCAAACTCTCCGGTGCGCACGCCGTCGGCAATGATGGCCTCCAGCTGGCGCAGAAGCGTGGCCACGTGCCCAGCCACAATCTCCTGCGTTTGCTCCACAATCAGGTGGTGCACGCGAAAAAGCTCCGGATCATCCAACACTTTGCGCCGCTTGATGTTACGCAGCGTGTTAAACCACCGCCGCAGCCGCTCGCCGGCCGGGGACGCGGTATCCTGCACCACGGCCTCCAGCGGCAGGGAGACGTTATGAAGCCAGCGCAATGCCACGGCCTGAATCAGCGCCTGCTTGCTGGGAAAGTGCCGGTAAATATTGCCATGGCTCATCCCCAGCACTCTGGCGATATCGACCACGTTGGCCTTCTCCGCGCCGTGGCGGCGCAGGACGATTTCGGCTGCATCCAGAATGCGTTGAGTGACGGGAATTTCCTCGGACATGACATGACGGTAATACTGCTTCCCTGACTTTACGGTAAAGCCGGGGGCAACGCACGGAAGAAAAGAGGCGCAGGCCGGAGGAAATGGAGGGGAAATGACAAATGACAAAATTTGTCATTTGCAGTTACAGCATCTTCGCCTTATCTTCTGCCTTATGATGAAAACGAGCGAGCTCCCCCCTCTCGGCGGTCAATATTCCTTCCCCACCACGCCGTTTACCGTGCATCGGATGGGTTATGGCGCCATGCAACTGGCCGGCCCCGGCGTTTTTGGCCCGCCCCGCGATCCCGAAGGCGCCGCCGCTGTGCTGCGCGAAGTCATCGCCGCAGGCGTCAACCACATCGATACGTCGGACTTCTATGGCCCGCACGTGGTTAACGAGCTGATCCGCAATACGTTGCATCCCTACCCCAAGGACCTGGTTATCGTCACCAAAGTCGGCGCCAAACGCGGGCGGAACAAGTCCTGGAACCCCGCCTACTCCCGCGAGGAGCTGACCAGCGCCGTGCACGATAACCTGCGCCACCTGGCCATCGACGCGATCGACATTGTCAACCTGCGCGTGGGCGGCCTGCTGGAGCCCCTGGAGGAACCGATTGCCGAGCGCGTGGCCGTGCTGGCCGACCTGCAAAAGCAGGGGTACATCCGCCACATTGGCCTGAGCAACGTGACCCCGCGCCAACTGGCTGAGGCGCAAGCGATTACGCCGATTGTGTGCGTGCAGAACTTCTACAACGTGGCACACCGCAACGACGACGCGTTTATCGACGACCTGGCCCGGCAGGGCATCCCGTACGTGCCGTTCTTTCCGCTCGGCGGCTTTACGCCATTGCAATCCGGCGTGCTGGACGGCTGTGCGGCGGAGCTGGGCGTCACCCCCATGCAGCTGGCGCTGGCGTGGCTGCTGCAGCGCTCGCCCAATATCCTGCTCATCCCGGGCACATCGTCGGTGGGGCACCTGCGGGAGAACCTGGCGGCCGCGGCGGTGAGCATTCCCACGGAGGTTGCGGAGAAGCTGGGAGAGATCGAAGCCGTTGGAGCGCCGGCTATTCCGCATTAACGCATGAGCTCGCGTTAGCGCATTAACGGCGCTTGCGGATGCGGTCAGGCAGACGGGCGGGCGTTCTCCGAAGCGGGGGCGTCCGCCTTGTTTTTGGCATCGGCGGCTACCGACGCAGCGATGCGCGGATGATCACGCTGATTTTTGGTTCCCCATCGCTCATAGCTTTGCTCATGCAGGTGAGGCGGGCGCAGCAGGCGGGTAACGATGCCGTATTTGGGGGAGAACAGATAGCTGGCGATAAAGCAGGCGCCCAACACCATCACAATCACCGGCCCGCTGGAGACATCCAGCCAGTGCGAGAGGAAGAGGCCCGCACATGAGCCGGCGGCGCCGAGGATGCCGCCGCCCCAGGCAATGACGCCAAAGTCGTCGGAGAGAAGATAGAGGGTGGCCCCCGGCAGAATCAGCAGGCCCAGACTCAGCACCACGCCCACGGCTTGCAGGCTGGAGATCATCGCCAGCACAATCATCGCCATCAGAAGAAGTTGCAACGCATTGACCGGCACACCCTGCGACTGCGCGACGGAGGGCTCGAACAGGGTGAGCAGCAACGGGCGGTGCAGGACGACAAGGAGGCCGACAATCAGCAGGGATATAGCGTAGTTCATCCACAGATCGAAGTCCGACAGCCCCAGGATGTTACCAAAGAGAAAGTGTTCCAGATCCACCCGCACGCTGCTGTAGCGCAGCAGCAAAATCCCCAGGGCAAACGCCATGGTGTAGAGCGCGCCGATGGCCGCCTCATCCTTAAGCCGGCTGCTGCGGGAGATAAGCACGCCCCCCAGGCACACCAGCACGCCGGCCACCAGCGCTCCCACAAACAGCCCCGCCGGCGCCAGGCCAAAAAAGATGGCGCCCGCGGCCAAGCCGGGCAGCAGGGAGTGAGAGAGGGCGTCGGCCAGCAGGGCCAGGCGGCGCAATATAATATAGGCGCTGAGAAAGCCGTTGGTGAAGCCCACGAGGAGACAGCCCAGCAGGGCGCGCTGGAAGAATTCGTATTGGAGGGCGTCGGGCAGCCAGGTCACAGTCCCCCCAAGCAAAGCAGAACGGGGGCAGAATGCAATTCAATTGCACTAAAGGTCGCTCCAAAAGGCGCCAGCCACCTCGTTCCGGCCGTCGACGCGGGGAACAGAATCACACTTTTGACATGTGCAGGGCGTGGGGTACTTTAGTGTAAATCTTTACAAATTCCTCTCAACAGTTAGATACATGTAACGATTTGAGCATATAATGCAATTACGGCCATTCTCCTCGGAAAAGGAGCGCGTCCGTCACACGAAACACGGAGGAACAGGGTGCATTCGGAGTCGACGCCAACCTGTTTCGCGCAAAAAATGACCACGTACACGGCAATTTCTGCCCATGCAATTCATGCATTCCGCAATTGAATCGGCTGAATTATCCGATATTTCGGCAAAAATGTCCCCCAAATTCCCTTAAAGAAAAAAAGATGGTCGCCGATTAGCGCTGGTTTGCGGGCTCCATTTTCTCGTAACACCTGCATAAGAACTCACGTGCGTCCATTATAATCAGCGAGTTAGATAAGGATACAGATGAATGAACAAGTGTGTCGCATCAAGGAACCGCTTGCAAACCGGACAATCTTTGCCTCTTGGATAATATTACCCGGTATTCTTGGCACTCTCACTGCTTAGCCTAACCAGAGCCGCTTCAGGCAGCCATTTTGGCCATGGAAGCCGCCATGCGGGAATGCTCCGGACTTCGCCGCCATTCTACCCGACCACTTTTATGCCCATCATCGGCAATTTATCCGAATTTCCATTGCCCGAGATCCTGAACCTCATCGGCCGCAGGACGGGCAAGATGCGCCTTCTGGACGTGCCGGAGTACGGCGTCATGGAGCTTCACCTGCGCGACGGTGAGATTCGCTCCATTCAAATGCCCGGCGGCGCGCTGGAAGACGAGAACCAGGTGGTGGACAAGCTGTGCCATGTGGTGCGCGCCCAGTGCGGCATGTTCGAGTTTAACGAATCCAGCCCCCGGGCCATCCTGGGCCACGGCGCGTTCCCCATCCAGCAGATGGTGATGAACCTGGTGTTTGCGGTGGACGAAATGAACGCCCAAAGCGTGCAGGACCCCAACGCCCGGTTCGTCCTGATTGCCAGCCCGGAAATCTGGCTGGAGCCCGACCTGCAATCGTTCTTCGATCAGACCCAGGAGCTTTTCGTGACAGCCCCCACCGCCAAGGATATTGCCGACACCCTTGGCCGCGACCTTGCCGAGGTGATGGCGCACCTCAATAACCTGCTAAGCCTCAACATCATACAGGTACTGCCCAGCGAGGTTGGCGACGACGATGCCCAGGGCAAAACCAAGCCGTTCGTCCTGCCCAAGCAGTCCCCGGCAGAAGACGATACCTCGGGCTTCCACGGGTACAAAGCGCACGCGTAAGGGGAGTTGGGGGAGCGGTTGAAGCGGGGGCCTCAGGTTACCTTGAAATCTGGAAATCCTCATGGCAGATTACGGGGAACCCAGGAGCAACGCCATGACCGTGACTGTACATATTCCGGACGAATTAGCGGCGCACTTCCAGCAATGCCAGGAAGAACCCGCCCACCTTCTGCTGCAAGATTTTGTTCTGCAACGCTTTGCGGAGGGAAAGATGTCTACCGGCCAGGTTGGCAAGGCGCTCGGCCTCTCGTATTACGAGGTGCAAAAATTTTTGCATGATCACAACGCCCGCCCGGACATTTCCGACGAGGACCAGCTCGAAGACTTGAAAAATCTTGAGAAGCTCCTTGGCCCGTGAGTGAAGGGCACGTCGTTGTGTCGGACACAACTCCGCTGAATTATCTGGTCCTCACCGGAGCTGAGGAGCTATTGCCAAGGCTATTTACCACGATCCATGTCCCCACCGCCGTTGTGCTTGAGCTGTCGCACGCGCAGACGCCGGCGGTTGTCAGAGATTTCATTCAGAAGCCGCCTGAGTGGCTGCAGGTTACGCAAGTATCAGGTACCGTTGAGGTTACCGATAGCCTGGGCCCGGGAGAGACCGAAGCGATGCAGCTAGCGCTCCAACTCGGTATCGGCGCAGTATTGATTGACGACAAGGCCGCTCGAAGGATTGCGAAGCTGAAGGGCCTCGTCCCGATCGGGACGCTTTCCATTCTTGAACGGGCGGCCGCCAAGGGTTGGATCGATTTTTCAGAGCACATCGGTCGCATCGGAAAAACGCAGTTTCGACTAAATTGCATCCTGGTGGAGGAAGCGCAACGGCGTTTGGACCGGCTAAAGGGTCTGTAACCTGGCCGGTCAGTAGCATTTTCACCAAAAAATTCCCTTCCACGCAGCGAATGGATGTGTATTATCGATGAACGCGCGGACACTTCAGTCCGATTCGCCGCGATTCCATCCGCATGATCAGTCCGCTTGACCCACAGGACCCGAGGGAAAACGACCTGCCGAAGCGCGTGGCGGAGATCTTTTCGCCACGCGGGTTGCTTGGCAAGGCCAAACACTTCGAGTTCCGCCGGCAGCAGCAGGAGATGGCCGAGGCGGTGGCGGGGAGTCTGGCGCATCGCACGCACCTGATTGCCGAGGCCGGCACGGGCGTCGGCAAAAGCCTGGCGTATCTCATTCCCGCTGCGCTACATGCGCTGGAGACGGGACGTAAGGCGATCATCTGCACCCATACCATTAACCTGCAGGAGCAGCTCTTCCTCAAGGACATCCCCCTGGTGGCCAAGGTGCTGAACCAGCCGCTGCGCGCCGTCCTCGTCAAAGGCCGCCAAAACTACCTGTGCCCCCGCCGCCTGGCCCGCGCCCACGAGCAGGTGCACGACCTCTTCCTCTCCAGCGACAAAGCCGAGCTGGACCGCATTGTGGAGTGGAGCGCCACCACCACCGACGGCACCCTCAGCGACTTTGACCTGCCGCCCGAGCCCCGCGTATGGGCCCAGGTGTGCAGCGAGCCCCACCTGTGCACGCCGCGCACCTGCGGGCACGACCCGCGCTGCTTTTACCAGCAAACCCGCAAGGCCGCCGAGGACGCGCAGATCATCGTCCTCAACCACTCCCTGTTCTTCACCTCGCTCGCCACCATGAACGAGGAAGACAGGGCCGAAACCGGGTATCTTTACCCGGACGACTTTGTGGTGTTTGACGAAGCGCACACGCTGGAAGCCGTTGCGTCCAAACACCTTGGCATCGATATCTCCTCCGCCGGCGTGCGGCGGATGCTGTACCGGCTGTACCACCCTCGCACCCGCAAGGGCCTCTTTCAACTGCTGCGCCGGGGCGAGTCGATCCGCCTGCTGCAGGAAACGGTGGCCGCGTGCGACCAGTTTTTTGCGATGGTGGAGGCCGCCGTGGCCAACCGTCAGGGCCGCGAGGTGCGAGTCACCATCCCGGGTCTGGTCGACGACATCTGCAATGTGCCGCTCGCCCGTCTGCACCGGGCGATTCACGATATCGTGCTTGATGTCGACGACTCGTATGTGAAGGCGGAGCTTCAGGACTCCGCCCGCCAGGTCGCCTCCCTGCGCCAGGCCATTGGCGAGTTCCTCAGCCAGGCCCGCGCGGACCACGTCTACTGGATCGAGCGCCAGCCCGACCGCTTTGGCGACAGCGCCTGGACAGCGCCCGCGCCCGGGGCGGACGGCAGTGCCGCCGACGACTCCGGTGAGGAAGGCGCCGCGCCCGCCATGCCTGCGCGCGGCACGGGCGCCGGCGGCGTAACTTCCGCAGCCTTTGGCGCACAACCCGTTGCCAACGCCACGTTTAGCGCAGGCGCCCGGCCTGGTGCGGGCAGCTCCGCAGCACCTGCAGGCGGCGGCCACGTCAGCCTTATCGGCGCGCCGGTGGATGTGGCGCCGTACCTGCGCCGCCTGCTATTCAAGCCGGAGCACACCGTCATTATGGCCAGCGCCACCCTCTCGGTCTCGCGCGGCCTGCATTACTTTCAGCATCGCATCGGCGGGGAGGACGCGCTGACGCTGCAGGTGGACTCGCCTTTTGACTACGCGAAACAGATGAAAGTTTTCATCCCGCGCATGATGCCCGAGCCCGCGGACCGCGATAACTATCGCCGCGCCCTCGCCGCCTGGATCCGCCATTTTGTGGAAATGACTCAGGGCAAAGCCTTTGTGCTGTTTACCAGCTACCAGATGCTGCAGGCCATGGCCGTCGAGCTCGAGCCCGGGTTCCGCCAGGCCGGCCTCCCCTTCCTTATGCAGGGCGGCAACCTTCAGCGACATCGTATGGTTCAGCGCTTCAAGGAGTTACAAAACGCGGTACTGTTTGGGACGGAGAGCTTCTGGCAAGGCGTGGACGTCCCCGGCGAGGCGCTCAGCAACGTCATCCTCACCCGCCTCCCATTCGCCGTGCCGGATCACCCCCTTACCGCCGCCAAAATGGAGCGCATTGAGGCCAATGGCGGCGACTCCTTCCGCGAGTACTCGCTGCCGGAGGCGATCCTCAAGTTCCGCCAGGGCGCCGGACGCCTTATCCGTACCGGCACGGACAGCGGCATCCTGGTAATTCTGGACCAGCGCGTGCTTACCAAAACGTACGGCAAGTCCTTCCTGGCGATGCTTCCCGAGTGCCCGGTCGAGGTCGTTCACTCGCCGCCCAGCGGCCTGTCCGAAAAGGAGGCGATGCTCCTGGGCGGCGCTGTGCCGCGGGCAAACGCAGCGGGCGGCGGCTCGGGCGGCCCCGCGTACTCGTACCGCCGTGCCTCGCGCGGGCCCGGGCCGGATGAGGAGATCTCGCCCTTCCTTCGCGTGGAGGAGAGCAAGGCTTCGCCGGGCCTGAGCCATCGCGACTCGCGCCCAAACGCTGCCGAAGCTACCGGAGAAGCGGCCCCGTCCGAGGAGGAGGAAGACGACCAGGGACTGCCGCCGTAATTTCGGGCCAGCCTGCGTGATCTTGCTTGCATAAACAGAGCGAAGCCGTTCCACTGCATTCAAGATTCAACCCATGTATCCTGAGTCACTTCCCTACGTTGATCCGGCGCTGGCCGAGGTGAAGCTGGAAGCAGACGCCCTGTACCATGCGGAAGGGCTGGAGGCACCGTCGCTGCCGTCCTGCGTGCCGCCCCTTCGCCGCCTTGCCGTGCGCAGTTTTGGAACCTCTGCGCTGCCGGAAGGCGCCACGCTCTACAACGTCAACACGTTGCTCTACAGTATTTTACGCGGCCACGTGCGCCCCCCCTTTGCCGCGCACGGCTTTGCGGGCTATGGGCTGATGTCGCAGGCCATTCACTTGCACGTCGTCACCCCGCAGGCCGTCGTTCTGCTGCAAATGCGATGGGGCACCATTCAGGACGACCGGAAAACCCTGCGCGGCCGCTACGAGGAGGCCGCGGCCGGTTGCCGGCAACTGGCCGATGAATCGCGCATCGCTATGGTGCGCAGCTCCATCCCCGAGGATGAACGGATGATTGTGGTGCAAAGCGATTTTGCAGGAAAATACTGGAGCCGCCTCCCCGCAGCCCCGCTTTCGGACAACGAGATTGCCGCGATTGAGTGGCACCCGGGTGACGACGCCCCCATCCAGGCGGCGCTGGCGGAGGTGCGGAGCGCCATGGGGCACCCGGTTGTCCGGCCCGCATCCACATAAAGCCTGCCGACATTCCCACGTTCTGCCGTCCCCCCTGGCGATCTTTCCTTCCCTGGCGTTAAAATCCCCCTCGGCTTCCATCGAACAGATTTATAACGCCAGGGACGGAAAGATCGCCAGGGGGAACCGCAGACCGCCGAAATGTCGACAGCCTCTAGAGCATTTTCCAGATAGCTTGTCGCGAATTTTCCAAGCACCAAGAACGGCGGAACCAAGCGTTTGCAAATAGAGTCGACCGAGCACAAGGCTCCGAGAACGGCGGAGCCGTTCTCGGAGCTTGGCGAGTTCGCGACAAGCTATCTGGAAAATGCTCTAATGTCCTGAGTCAGAAATAGCTGTAATAAGGAATGGTTTTTTTGAGTTGCTTTTGTATAATGTC
>QAZA01000019.1 GCA_003054695.1 Verrucomicrobia bacterium LW23 | reverse complement strand
CAGCATCTTCATGTTCTGCGAGCCGCTCACCGGGTCGCGCCAGGTCACCGTGCGCGACCGCCTCACCCGCGCCGACTGGGCGCAGGAAGTCGAGCACCTGCTGCGCACCCGCTACCCGGACGCCGAAAAAGTCCTGCTGGTGTGCGACAACCTCAACACCCACACCAAAGGCGCCTTCTACGAGGTATTTGCGCCAGAAAAAGCACGCAACCTGGTGCGGCAGATCGACTTGCGCCACACCCCCAAACACGGCAGCTGGCTCAACATCGCCGAATGCGAACTCAGCTGCATGACCCGCCAATGCATCGCCCACCGCCGCTTCGCCACCGCAGACGACCTGCGCCGCGATACCGCCGCCTGGTCCCACCACACCAACGCCCGACAACGCGCCGTCAACTGGCAGTTCAAAACCGCAGATGCCAGAACCAAACTCAAATCCATCTATCCTCAATTATAAGATGGACGTAGCACTAGGGCCTGTTAACACTATTGAAACAGAGGTATAAAAATGATAAGAAGCAGGGATGGAACTGACCGATCAACAGTATGAGGAGATTAAGCCGTATTTGCCGCGGCAGAGAGGGAATGTTTCGCTGAGCAATCTTATGGTACTCAACGCGATTCTTTATGTGCTGGAGAACGGCTGTCAATGGCGGGCGCTGCCGAGGCACTTTGGCAACTGGCATACCATTTACACGCGGATGAACCGGTGGAGTAAGAAGGGAATAATGGATCGCGTGTTCACTGTATTGCAGCAACGCATGATGGTCCGTGTTCGTATGGAAGTGGTGTCACTCGACAGCACGATCATCAAGGTGCATCCAGATGGCACGGTGGCTTTAAAAAAAGGGGGCCCCGATCCATCGGCAAATGCCGGGGAGGATGGAGCGTCAAGGTTCATCTGGTTGCCGCGCATGATCGGCTCGCCTTGAAAATGTCCTCCCCATGCACACCTAGAAAATAAACTAAAATAGAGTTTGTTAGCCCTCTATAACACACGGAAGTGCTTATCGGAGAGAGAGAAACAGAAAAAGTTCGAAATCCGCAAGATTAGTAAACCCCAGGCACACCTGAAAACGAACCGGGTTTTGGTTCGGAGATGTATAGTGATTTATTTGCTGAAGCATTCCCGTTTTCAGAGGGGAAATCGGATCATGGTTGGTGCCCGGGTTTGGTGGATTCTGGCGGTTTCTGGTTTTGCACCCGAAGCCGCGAAATTCCATCTATTTATGGTGCGAAAGGCCGGAAGTCGATCAGAATTGCATCTGTTTTTGAGCTGCCTGGAAGCCAGATTTTATCTGGCCGGGCGGAGCCCCATGAAAAGCGCTATGCAAAAATGTTCCTCCGCCGCAGTACCCCTCTGAAAACTGCTTTTTTGAAGCAATCCGGTTGGAGCAATTAAATCCTACCAAAATCCGCCAGTTTTAGCCATCCTGGTCAATCCCTTTTATGTCGTTTTTCGCCCGCAATTCACCCAGGCGTTTGACGAGATCTTCAAGACTGAAGGTATAAAAGTAAAGAAGCTCCCGAGGGAGTCTCCCAACCTGAACGCTTTCGCGGAACGGTTCGTGCAGACCATCAAGAATGAGTGCTTGAGGCATTTTGTGGTGTTTGGTCAGCGGCACTTGGAGTTTCTGTTGAGGGAATTTGAGTCCTATTATAACACTGTTCGGCCGCACCAGGGGATCGCGAACCGGACGATCGGTAACATTATTCCGTTTCCAAATCAGGTTGCTCTATCCCGACCGGAAGAGGTTCAATGCGAGGCCAAGTTGGGTGGATTGCTGCGCCATTATTCGCGAAAAGTGGCATAAAAGTGGAACGATGCTGAAGGTTTTTGGCGTATTGTTAGGCGCTCAACATCAACGTCTTGTAAGTCGGGGTGGTAAGCGCTAAACGAAACGTTAGCGCTATATATTGCAGGCGTTGTGTCACACTCCGTGTACAGGTAGAGCGAGACTTCGTGCCCTCCTCTCTACAAACGCGCTGCATTTTCAGCGCTGCGTGGTTGATTGGTGTCCATGTCTCGGTGCGCTGGTCTATGGCCACTACCTATTGGGGTAACGTGGTTGGAAGATGTCGCCTCGTGTGTGCAGCCTAAAAAGTGGTAGGTAAATGAGAATGTTATCTAGGCATAACACGCGGATTATCTTGTATATTAAGTGGTATTTTTTCTTTACACCGTCCTTCAACGTTGCTACCCATAGTCCTAAATCCAATGGAATACGCACCAAATCGCATCAACCACCTACCATAATGAAATACCATCTTTCTCTTTCCCTGATGATCGTGTGCTCCATTTCCCCCATACTCTCGCCGAGTTCCAACGTATTGGAGACAAAGGAATCCAACATGGTGGGTCAGGACAAGGCCCGGCTCAACAGCGATGAAAACTCGTCCTGCACGCCGCCTCCCCCTAACGAGAATCCCGAGTAAGACCAATTCGGAGAGTTATTGCTCTAACCTTTTCCCTTCCAAGCTTTTTAGACATTCAATGCTCGTGAGATACAGCTTCGTCTTTGAGTATGTCCTCGCCGCTTTGATCCTGTCGGCAGTTATGCAGGCCGGCGCAGCGAACGCGCGCGCCTGCGGCATGGGCTGGAAGGAGCCTGAAAGCTATTTCGACGGGGTCAGTTCCCGGGGTAACGTGCAGTTTGTCGAGCGAATTGGAGATGTCGCCACAAGCAAGGCATCGTTTCAGCTCCCTCTGTATGCGGTATTCAATTCGTCGAGCGATCGTCTGTCCCCTTATGTGGGGTACGGATACGAGGTGCCGCTGCTGGAATCCCGCATCGTGCAGCAGGAGGAAGGGACGTTTCGACTGAATCTACCCGACGGATGGTACCTCACCTTCCGGCGCGACAGAGCGCAGCCCTCCGTTCTCAACGGCGGCGCCGAGTGGAAAGCGGAGATTCAGGCCGATACCATCACGGTCGTGGCGGAGTGCGGGCTTCGCCTGGTCTACCACAAGGGTCGCATCATCTCCATGAAGGTGAAGGA
Source organism: Verrucomicrobia bacterium LW23 (assembly GCA_003054695.1). Classification (GTDB taxonomy): domain Bacteria; phylum Verrucomicrobiota; class Verrucomicrobiia; order Methylacidiphilales; family UBA1321; genus LW23. The sequence goes on along the minus strand of QAZA01000019.1, from coordinate 47,640 downwards.
TCAGACTTTTGACTACCTTTACGACGGCGACGTGGTCACGGAAGTCCGGGAAGGCAACACGACGCTCATCAGGGTCATCAGGTCCGACGGAGGCCTGGTTTCCGGCTTCCGCCTCAACAACTCAACGGAAGTCCGGATTGGGCAGGATTCCCGCCCGAGGGTGGAAGTGCTTAATGGCCAGAAGGTTGTTGGCGGCATGTACCCGGGCCTCGGCACAATCGCCTTTGTGGGAACGGGGAACGATGCCGCTCATCAGCGTACCATTACGTACGGCCTGGACAAGGATCGCAACCCGACTCTCACGATCAAAGGCGTTACGCCCGAGCGGCGCTTTGTGTGGGATCCGGCGACCCGCCTTATTCTCGCAGACAGCGCCTGGACGTACGAGATTGTCCCGGCGAAAAGCGCCAGGGAGAATGCGGCGATTCGCCGCACCAATGCCGAAGGGAAAAGCGAGTACTGGTTCAAGGATGTTATTAAGGGCAATGAGAAGAAAACGGACGTCGACGGCATCTCGCGTGTGACGTACTGGATCTCGGACGGTGTGCTGGCCGGAGCTGTTCGCAAGATTGAAGAGACCGGAAAGGGTACAACCCGCGTTCTCTACCAGGCAACTTATGATGAAAAAGGCTACATCATTCGAGAAGTACTGGAAGACGGAGGGATCAAGACCATCCAACGCAACGAGGATGGCCGGGCTCTGAAAGAGACTGTGACAAAAGACGGCAAGCCCGATTATGAAATAGTCTATGACACGAAGGTTTGGCGAGTTGCTCTCATTACGTCCTCAACAGGTACCATCCACCAGTTTGAGTATGATGATATGGGTAGAGAGATCAGAATGAAGATCAACAATCGCCTTCACTCGGAAGTTACCTATTCCACGGACAATACACGCATCACGAAGGTCATTTTCAATAAGGAATTGCAAGTACCGGAGCGCACCTTTACTTCGGAGCTCGACAGCCTGGGCAGAGTGATCCGGGAGAAGGTTACAGAGCACATCGGCAAAGTACCCGGGCAAATGACTGAGTATAGCTACCATTCGCGGACCGGCGTTACCGCAAAGACTATACCCGCAAGTTCACCCACACCGCAGAATACACCGCACATCCTGACGGATCAATCCCACTAACGATATGACACTGGAACAAACACATTTATATACCATGCATGCTCGCTTATGGATGTTATCCTGGATTGTCCTTCTGTGTGGAGTGCAAAGCACCATGGCGCAGGGAACGGTGGAACCCCTGGAACTGACTGTTGGAGGAGCCATTAAAGCCTCTGACACCTACTATTTAGTCAAGATTCCCACCAACGGCTCGGTTACTGTCACCATAACGGGGAGTGGAGCACTACCGCCTTTAACTGAAGCAGACAAGTGCACCTGCGCCGGTAAAAAGACAAATCCCACTACGGATGGCGCTGCTACCTATACATTTAGTATAGGAAAAGGAGAGCAGAGTGCGAATCTGGGCAACAAGGTTACCTTAACAGTCAATCCGGAAACAGAGCCTGGTGAATACGAATATCAGCTCACCAAGAAAGAGCAGAAATACAAATGCTCAAACCCGGCCGCTTCCGGGGGTGTATCCGGCGGCGCAAAGACGAACGACCAGGCCAGCGACAAGATCAAGATTCTCGTATGCAAAATTGAGACTGAATCCACGCGACCGGTTCCCGAGGGTCCGGACGATAAGAAACGTAAGATCTTTGGCATAGGTGAGCACGTGCAACTTACATTTCTTCCCTCAAAAGATGTGCGCTGGACCGTTGATGAAGGCGGTGGCAAATTCTTATCCAATGACGCGAGCTCAGTACCTTTCCAAATTGGTGTAAGAGCAAAGACCATTAAAATCACGGCTACCATTGAAGGCAAATCCATAGACACAACCTTCAGATCTATCTTCCCGACCCAAATTGAGGCAACCAAAGACAATAATGCCTCTCACAGTACCGGTCACGGCGTAGCGGCTTTGGTAACGAAGTGGAAAATCATGCCAACAACTGTATCGTTTGGGGGAGTTAAAATAGAGGAACTTCCGTGCCCGGCGAAAGACGTCACAGGATACTACCTTACACACTTTAATGCGAACGATCTCGACCATGACCCCAGGGGTGGTGCCAGGACAATAGACAATGACAACGTTGTAGACGATGTAGATACCGCCGGCTGGCAACTTCGTTTGACCGACCCACCCTTGCCAACGCCGTTTACTTATGGTTATTTTGACTGGACCATTCCCGTTCAGTTTGTCCTGGCGGACGACGACACTCAGAAGGTTGTACCGTTTTGGATTACTCAACAGTTTATCCTCTCCTCCAGCGGAATTTTAACCATGAAGAAGCTTGGTAAGCAGGTGCCGTGAGGCAATGCGGCGCTAAAGACTGACACCATAATGAAATATCCTCTGGCCACAATCATCCTGGTTTGCCTTTTGGCAACATTTCCGCACTCGGCACACTGCCAGGAGAGTGACAACGGCGTCATCCAGGCGCCGCAGCCGAATAATCTTGCCGTACGGCCAAAGCCCAGCAAGGAGTACCTCGTATTGGAAGAGATGGTGACGAAGAATGCCAGTACGGAGGACGCGGCTGTGTTCACTCAGCGGCTCGATCAGCTCATTGAGCTGATGCCAACCGTCTACGTGCCTGAACAGGAAGGGAACAATGGCTGCGTAACGAATATGACCATTGCCCTGACTCAGTTGCAGAGCAATTTTCAGGCACGGTCTGCTGTTCGAACCACCGAATCCACCCGCAAACTCGCGACGCTTCTCACCTGGCACTATCTCTTCCTCATCGGCCAGACGGCAAACTTCAAGCGATTGCCTGTCGATTACCCCAGCTCGATTCCGGGAGGAAGGAGCCCTGTCAACGGAGGGAGCTCCGCAACCATCAAGGATCCCGACGTTCGCAAAAAGTACGAAGAGGCCATTCAGCTGGCAAAGCGAAACCGGCGGGCCAATTACTATTTCGAAACCTGTGCCCGCAATTTAAAGCGATTTGAAAAGCACATTGTCAACTTCATCACAACCACGCCCGGTTTGGATAAAACGCTGGAGCCGGAATCGTTTAAGAAACTTGGAAACCTCCCTCCCGTGCCAGCTTCCGTTAAGGATGTAAGCCCGTTCTGAGCGTCCTGCGCAAAAATTCAACCCTTGGAAGACGTTAATTTTGAGTGCCCAACAAAGCGCCGAAAACAGCCAGAATCTTTCCACTTTTATGCCGCTTTCCGCGAACAATGCCGGAGCGAACGGGACGAACAATGAACCTCCCCATGCACACCTAGAAAATAAATTCAAGTAGAGTTTGTTAGTCCTCTATAACAAGCGGAAGTACTTATCGGAGAGAGAGAAACAGAAAAAGTTCGAAATCCGTAAGATTAGTAAACCCCAGGCACACCTGAAAACGAACCGGGTTTTGGTTCGGAGATGTATAGTGATTTATTTGCTGAAGCATTCCCGGTTTCAGAGGGGAAATGGGATCATGGTTGGTGCCCGGGTTTGGTGGATTCTGGCGGTTTCTGGTTTTGCACCCGAAGCCGCGAAATTCAATCTATTTATGGTGCGAATGGCCGGAAGTCGATCAGAATTGCATCTGTTTTTGAGCTGCCTGGAAGCCAGATTTTATCTGGCCGGGCGGAGCCCCATGAAAAGCGCTATGCAAAAATGTTCCTCCGCCGCGGTACCCCTCTGAAAACTGTTTTCTGAAGCAATCCGGTTGGAGCAATTAAATCCTACCAAAATCCGCCTGTTTTAGCCATCCTGATCAGTCCCTTTTATGTCGTTTATCGCCCGCAATCCATTGCTCGCATTTTTAGTTTATGTCACACATTCCGCACTGCTTCGGCAGATCGCCTATTTGAACGAGGAGAACCGAATTCTGCGCTCCCGGTCGAAAACCATCCAAACCACACCTGCTGAACGTTCGGTCCTCGTCCGCCTCGGGGCGCCGCTTGGAAGCTCGATCCGGAAAATCCTCGGGATTGTGCACTATAAGACGTTCCTGCAATGGGTTCGGAGAGAACGAGATGGAACGAATGTGAAAGCTGCTCCCCGCAAACCCGGACGCCCTTCCATCTCTCCGGACGTTACCGCCCTGATTTTGCGCATGGCTAAAGAGAATGCCTGGGGCTATGCCCGCATCGGAGGCGAGCTTAAGAAACTTGGCATTATCGTGGCCAACAATACCATAAAGAAAACGCTCATTATCAACGGGTTCCATCCATCTCCCTGGAGAATCAAAGGGGATTGGGACCGCTTCATCGGACTCCATATGGAGACATTGTGGTCCTGCGATTTCTTTTGCAAAGATATCTGGACTGCAAGCGGTAAGGTTACTTTCTACGTGCTGTTCTTCATCCACGTCGGGACCAGGCGCGTCCATATTGCGGGTGCCATCTGCAATCCCACCGGCCCGTGGGTCGAGCAACAGGCGCGCAACCTTGTCATGGACCTGCAGGATCGTGGTGAGAAAGTCTCGTATCTCCGGCGAGATGGAGATACCAAATTCACCCAGGCGTTTGATGAGATTTTCAGGAGCGAAGGCATCAAGGTTAAAAGGCTGCCTCGTGAATCTCCCAACCTCAACGCCTTCGCGGAGCGGTTCGTGCAGACCATCAAAAATGAGTGTTTGAGACATCTCGTGGCGTTTGGGGAGCGCCATCTGGAGTTTTTGCTGCGGGAATTTACGTCCCATTACAATACCGTCCGGCCGCACCAGGGCATTGCAAACCGGACGATCGGCAACATCATTCCCCTTCCCACCCAGGCTGCTCCGCCCCGGCCGGAAGACGTCCAATGTGAAGTCAGACTGGGCGGATTGCTGCGCCATTATTCGCGAAAAGCGGCATAAAAGTGGAACGATATTCATGGCTTTTGGCGTTTTGTTAGGTTAGGTGCTCAATATCAACGACTTGCAAGAGTTAAAATTTTTTGCATAGGACGCATGGTTGGGCGGACTTCTGCGGCATTATTCGCGAAAAGCAGCATAAAACTGGAACGATTCTGGAGGTTTTCGGCGTTTTGTTAGGCGCACAACATCAACGACTTCCAAAGGTTATTATTTTTTGCGTAGGACGAGCCTTCATGGAACAGTAGAAGCTTTCTGTAGTGTGTGCTCGGCACTTCTAAGACCAATTATCAAAAGTAATCGGTAAAATGGGATTGGCAGAAGCGTTTACTTGACTGTGGAGCCAGCCTTTACCGAGGACGGAGAAGACGGCTTGTGGTGTCGAGTGGTAGTGCTGCCAGAGGGGTTTGAGGAGGGCTTCGAGTTCGGCCAGCGAGGAGAACGCTTTGTTGCAGATGTCATCTTTCATGGCGTCCCCGAGTTTCCCACGCCTCCTTCGCCCCGCGCCACCGCACCTCCAGTTGACTCTTTAACTCGTCTTCGATGATCAATCGTGTTCGTTCTCGTGCCATCTCTCTGCTCAAGCAACACTCATACCCATTTACCGATTACTTTTGGTCATTGGTCTTACAACGGAATAAGGCCTTTGCACAGGACGTCAGGCTTTGCGCAGGCCGGCGGCGTGGGTAAGGAATGCGTGGTTTTGGCGCTCTAGGCTTTCCAGGTTGTCGACGTCCTCCAAAGTGGGTAGGGTGGCAATGGAGAGCGACAGGTGCTTAGCGACAGCCAGGGTCTGGGCCAGCACAACGGGGGTGCTCCAGGTAATGTTTTCAAAAAGTGCCGTGAGAGGGGAGCGCAGGCCCAGCAGCACGTAGCCGCCGTCTTGGGCCGGGCCGACAGCCATATCGTGAGTTTCCAGGGATGCTTCCGCTTTGTGCAGGTAGTCGGCGGTGATTTGGGGGCAATCGCCACCCAGCAGGAATAGCCGGGTGGCACCGCACTGCAGGAACTCGCGCTGCACAGCACTTGCGAGGCGGTCTCCCAGGTCGCCGTCACACTGGGGCTCGAATCGGACGCCTTGGGGGAAGCGGGGGCGAAGCCATGATTCCATCTCCTCCAGTGCATCGTGCGGGGCAAAGCTGACGACAACGCTCCAGGCTGGTGGCAGCGCCGCGGCCTGGCGCTCCACAAGGGCGCGGTACACGGCCAGGGCACGGTCGGCACCGATATCCCTGGCCAGACGTGTCTTGACGGTTCCGGCGCGCGGGGCTTTAAGAAAGAGGCAGGCGGTTGTCATCGGTGGTATCGGCGGCAGGCGAGGGTGAATCCGGGGACTGGCGGCGGAGATACGTCCAGAGGAAGCCGGTGACGTAGGGCAGCCAGATGATAACCAGCTCCGTTGGGGTGAAGGTCCACTTGAGCTCCCAATCCGCGCTGAGGCGGTGATGAATGAGAAAATAGGCGAATGCGGAGCCGCTGACGAGGATGGCGCCGAGGTTTCGGCTCGCGACGGCACAGGGGATGAGCCAGGTGAAGTACCATGCGTGGACGACGGGCGAAAGGATAAGTGTCGTAAAAAAGATCCACTCCATAGCAGTGGTTATTCTGTTGCACGAAAGGATGACAACAGCCCACGCCATGGCCATCAGCGGTAGAATCCACTGGTTACCCTGCGCCGCATCCGGCCAAAAGACTACCACCAGGCTTGGCACCAACTCCGCGCTGCGGGCCACCTCGGTAAAGGCGCGTGGATGCAATTGCCATGACCACTCTCCCGTCCACACCAGCAGTGCCAGCCAGCATCCGGCGAACGGCGCCATGCCCACAAGTAATGCCAATGCCCCGGCGGGCAGCGCCGCCACGAGGCCGCGCTTGCGCATCACTTGCCACACCGCCCAGCCCAGGATGGGGAGCGCCAGCCACTTCATGGCCACAGCAACGCCGATCCACAGGACGCCGGCCACCGTTTTCTCCCGCATCCAGGCCAGCCAGCCTGCTACCAGGGGCAGAATGAAGAGGCTGTCGTAATGGCCGCCGCCGGCAAAGGAGTAGATGACGAGAGGATTCCACAGATAAAGGAGGGATGCCGCGCCACCAAAGCGCCGCCACAGCAGCCAGCCCGTGGCGAGATCCGCCGCGGCAAATGCCAGTTTGTAGCAGAGGATCGTGGGAGCGATGGCATGGAGCGCGGCAAAGCACCACTGCGCCATGGGCGGGTAGATCGCGGAGACGCTCTTGTGCTCTACGGATTCCCAGTTCGCGTCACGCAGGGGCACCAGCCCGGCAGAGTCGGGAGCATGCAGGTAGGGGCTTTTCTGTGCCAGCAGCAGTTTGCCCTCCCAGATGTACCGGTAGAGATCATCCCCGGGCGCCTGGAAGAGAAGTACCACGCGTATCGCCACCGCGGCGATAGCGATGAGCGGGAGGGGAATGGGGAACGACGGGTGACGTTGCCTGGTGCCAGAGCCGGAATCAGCATCAGTATGAGAAACGGAATCGCGATCAGACTCCGTGCAGAGCAGACACTTCCGGCCTGCCATCATTGCGCCCGCAAACGCGGCCAGCATCAGCCCCGCCCCCGCCAAAAACGGGGGGATGTTGCCGGCTTGATGCATTTTGCCATAGGGCAGCGCTACGAATGCTCCGGCCAGCATAGCGATGGATAGCGCGCAGCCCAGCATCCAGCTTTGCCTGGGGGTGATTCCGATCATGGGCTCAGTTTAGGTCGGCGAGGGAACAAAGTAAAAGCGCACTCCTGGCGGGAATGCAGACTTACCGCATCGCGACCCGCTTGACTGACTTCGTGATGACCGGCTGCGTAGGCGCGGTGTATCCCTTCAGGCGATCCTCGGTAGGGCCGTTCTCCAGGGATAAGACGCCGCGGGGGCAGACGGTGGCGCAGACGCCGCAGCCGACGCACGATGCGCGCACAATGTTCTCGCCGCGCTGGGCGTACGAGCGCACGTCGATACCCATCTCGCAGTACTTGGAGCAGTTGCCGCAGGAAATGCACTGGCCGCCATTGGTAGTAATGCGAAATCGAGAGAAAAAGCGCTGAATGATGCCCAGCACTGCCGCCATCGGGCAGAAGAATCGACACCACACACGCGTGCCCATCAGCGGATAAGCACCCACGCCAACCACGCCGGCGAGGACCATGCCGATAAGGAAGCCGTAAGTCTTGCGCAGCATGTACAGGGGCTCGTGCATGTAGGCGGGCATGTAGGGCTCCAGCCACAGCAGGCCGGTTACCAGCACGATAAAGACCAGCACGCCGTAAACGGTGTAGCGCTCGACCTGCCACGCCCGCAGGGACTTATCGGAAATCTGCCGAAACGAATCGCCTACTGTGTTGGCCAGGCCGCCGCAGCCGCATACCCAGGAGCAGTACCAGCGTTTGCCATAGAAGTACGTCAGTATGGGCGTGGCGACAAAAATGGAGATAAAGGACCACGCCACGACAAACGTGCCAAAGGCGCCGCGGTTCATCAGGCCCTGGATGGAGCCGGGGAACAGATTCTCGTACGCCAGCGGCCAGAAATAGGTCAGGTAGGCCTCCGGCTGGTTGATGCTGGCGAGAAACCCGGGCAACAGATAGGCCATGACAAGCTGGGATGCCATGATCACCAGAGTACGCACGACTTGATAGCGGCTGTGCCGGTACTTGGCCAACGCTTTGGCCCCCATGATCGTCGTGCCTACCGTATAGGCCGTGCCATAAAGGAACCAGTGGTCCGCGGGACGCCCGCGCAATGCCTGGCTCAGGGGATCGTGCAGGCGTGTGATGCCGCCAAACATCTCGGGAAACCAGTAGAGGACGACGTAGAACGCCGTGAGCAGGACGGCTAGAATCCACCCCAGCGCCCCGCGTGCGGTAAGGCTCTCCGTGGTCTTGCCGTGATTTCGCACGCCGGCGTTCTCCGAAAGGTGCTTGTGCAGGCCGTAGAGGAGCGTGCCGCTGACAACGCCGCCCCACGCCAGGCCCAGCCATATGGCCCGGACACCAGAGGAGACATCCGATGCGGTAAAGTAACCTGCCAGTAGTACCATAAAGCCGACGCCGCACAGGGCCAGGCCAAGTTGCTCCAGGGGCGCCAGCCGATGGCCGCCGGGGGTAAGGGAATGGCTCTCGTACGCCAGATTTGCCGTGAGATCTTTCATAGGAAAACAGACGATAAAGGGATTGATGGAAGCGGACGGGATGTCGCCAGTGAGGTATGTATTACGGAGTCATGGCGGAAACAGCAACAGCGCCTCGGGGCGACGCGCTTTTGAAGAGCCGCTGGAAGACGCGGGTGAACAGCCCCTTACGCGTGCGCAGTGTGGCAGCGCTTTGTGGGTGCGCGGCATTAAACGCGGCGACGATCTCCGGCTCGTACTGGCGGAAGAATTCCGGATCGAAGTTGGCCGCGCCGAGGTCGGACATGGCCTCCGTAACGGTTGTGCCGGCGGCGATCCAGTGCTCCCATACCAGGTGGCGGTGACGGATGCCGAAGACATTCACGCCAACCAACTCCCCCGTATCGCCGCGAAAGTTCACGCGAATCGACTTATCGCCGTCCGGGTGCTCCCAGTAGAAGGATTGCTCCCCATCCCGCGGCTTCGGCAGCACCGTGCCGTAGGTCTGGTACTCTATGTCAAAAAACTTGGCGGAGTTGAACCAGATTCCCGGCTGGTACGGCAGGCTCTCGCCACAAATGTTGGCGGCAATGTGCTCGCCGTGCAGCTTGCCCGTGTACCACACCTGCTCCACGGGGCGGCGCCCCGCCGGCACGGTGCGATGTTGCGCGCAGTCGCCCCCGGCCCACACGTGGGGAGTTGCGGTGCGAAAAAACTCGTCGACCAGCACCCCGCGGTCGCACTCCACGCCAGCTGCCCTGGCCACCGCGATGTTGGGGCTTACGCCGGCGGTGAGGAACACCATCTCGCACGGGATTTCGTCGCCAGCCTTCGTCTTCACTGCCCGGGCCCGCCCCGCCGCGTCGGGCAGAATTTCCTGGATCTCCGATTGTAGACTCAGATCAATGCCGTGGCGCAATATCTCCCGGCCCACCAACTTCGATTCCCCCTCCGGTAACACGCTGCCCCAGAAGGACTTCTCGCGAACCAGGAACGTTACCGCAATGCCGCGCGTCAGCAGCATCTCCGCCACCTCCACGCCAATCAGGCCGCCCCCGGCGATGACGGCGCGCTTCGTTGTCGGGCAGAGCTTCTCCATGGATTCCAGGTCCTGCAAGGAGTAAAGACCCTGCACGCCTTGAAGATCCTGCCCCGGCCAGCCCAAGCGGTTCGGTTGGGAGCCAGTCGCGATAATCAGCTCGTCATAAGGGAGCGAGTCGCCATTGCTGAAGGTAAGGCGCGTTGCAGTAGTGTCGATCGCGTCCACCCAGCCGCGCTTCAGCTCAATGCGGTTCTTCGGCCAGAAGCCGTCCTCATAGGGCTTGGTATCGGCATACGTCATGTCGCCCATAAAAATGTACATCAGGGCGGTGCGCGAGAAATGGTGGTCCGTTTCGCCGGAGACTACCGTAATGCGGTCGTCGTCCGAGCGCTTGCGAATGTTACGGGCGGCGGTGATGCCGGTGATCCCGTTTCCCAGGATAACGATGCTTCGGGTGCTCATTGTTCAGTGGGAGTGGAACGATTCTCGTTTTATTCCGCTTATTACCGCATGATGCAAGAAGAGGTGCCACCGCTGATTTTTTGGGAATAAATGATTGCCCTTTCCGCTCCCACGACCAAGGATGGTAAACTCCATACAAATTTTTGCTTCAGACTTCTTCATTGTTGCACCCTCCCATGAAAACTGAGAACGCAGTTAAAGATCGCTACGCTGGTGCCGCCAAAGCGCCGGAAGCCGCCCTGTGCTGTCCCGTCGTTTATGACAGGAAATATCTGGAAGCGATTCCGGCGGAAGTGATTGAGAAAGATTACGGCTGTGGCGATCCCAGCAAACACGTACACGAAGGCGAAACGGTGCTCGATCTCGGATCCGGAACCGGCAAGATCTGCTTCATCGCCTCCCAAGTGGTGGGGCCGCTCGGTAAAGTCATCGGCGTGGATATGACGGATGACATGCTGGAAGTGGCCCGCCGCAACGCGCCCATCGTGGCGGAGCGCATAGGCCACGCCAACGTCGAGTTTCGCAAAGGCCGCATCCAGGATCTGTCCCTCGATCTGGAAGCGCTGGATGCGGAGCTGAAGCGGCACCCCGTGCTGGATTCCGCGGCGTTCCTCTCCTCCGCGGACGAGCTCCGCGTTACACAGCCGCTGATCGCCACCGATTCCATTGACGTCGTGGTCTCCAACTGCGTATTGAATCTTGTCGAGCCGCAGGCCAAGCCGCAATTGTTTCGCGAGATCTTTCGCGTGCTGAAGAATGGGGGCCGGGCCGTCATCTCAGACATCGTATGCGATGAACAGGTGCCGGAACACATGCAGAACGATCCGGACCTGTGGAGCGGCTGCATCTCCGGAGCGCTGACGGAGGAAGGCTTTCTGAAGGCATTCGCAGATGCGGGATTCTACGGCATCGAAGTGCTGAAGCTGGATGTGCAGCCGTGGCGCACGGTGGAGGGAATTGAATTTCGCTCCATGACCGTGCGGGCCTACAAGGGAAAGCAGGGCGCGTGCTTCGAGCGCAATCAGGCGGTCATCTATCGCGGCCCCTTTAGGGAGGTCCTGGATGATGACGGCCATCGCATGGAGCGCGGCGTGCGGTACGCCGTGTGCGACAAAACATATAATCTCTACAAAAAAGCGCCCTATGCGGCCTATTTTGACTTCATCGACCCGCTCCAGCCCATAACGCCGGAAAGCGCCGCACCCTATGACTGCAGCCGCACCGCACGCCGTCACCCCAGGGAGACAAAAGGGCAAAGCTACAGCGCGACTACCCTGGCCAGCAGCCAGTGCTGCGACGGCGGTGCCGGCAGCAGCAGCTGTTGTTAAGCCCCGCTACGCCGGAACGATTCACACGGGAGCAGCCCAGTGGGGAAAAAGCTTGAGCCTCCCCTCGGAATCGTTCCGGCCAAGCCAATACACCCCGGCAAATCTATCCCCTGCCTGCCCATCCATGCCGACACTTGACGCTTTCGCCTCACAGACGCTCGTGATCATTCCTGCCCACAACGAGGAGGAGTGCGTTGGCGATGTCGTCCGGCGCTTGCGCGAGATCGGATTCCAGCGCATACGCGTGGTGGAGAACGCCAGTCGGGATAGAACCGCTCAGCGCGCCGCGGATGCGGGTGCCGAGGTCATCTCCCACCCCAGGGCCGGGTATGGCCTTGCGTGCTGGGTGGGTGGGGAAGAAGTGCCGCCGGACGTGGTGTGGCTGCTCTACTGCAATGCCGATGCCAGCGATGACCTGGACGCCCTCCACCGCTACGCGGAGCTGGCGCCCGGCCACGACCTCATCCTGGGCTGCCGCACCATGGCGGAGGATCGCCACGCCATGTCGCTTCCGCAGCGTTTTGGGAACTGGCTCGCGCCCTTCCTCATCCGCGTCATCTGGGGGTATCGCTTCCGCGATCTGGGGCCGCAGCGCGCCATCCGCGTGGAAGCCTATCGCCGGCTGGAGATGCAAGACCGCGGCTTCGGCTGGACTGTGGAGATGCAGGTGCGCGCCGCGGAAGAAGGCCTGCGCATCGTGGAGATCCCCGTCCGCACCTATCCGCGCCCCGCCGGTCAGCAAAAGATTTCCGGCACCATTCGCGGCACGCTAATGGCTGGCACCATAATACTGCGCACCATCGGCCAACTGGCCTGGCGTAAAAAAAGGCGGCCAATCCCCCGCCGGACTGCCCTGGCACGGATGGTGTCAACAGCATCTGACGAACCGGCCCTCGTACCGCACCGTCCCCATTTTATGACCACACCCCATCTACGCGAAGGCGAGGCATCGCAAGATATCATCTCGCCCGACGCTCTCCCGCTTCAGCAGGTGGCGGGGGCGAAAACGGATAGCCAGGGCTTTGCGCACGTACTCTCACAGCGCGGGCTTACTCTGCGGCGCGGGGGTACAGAAATATTGCAGATCAATACCGGTAAGCTGTGCAACCTCACCTGCGTGCACTGCCACGTCAACGCCGGGCCAAAGCGCAAGGAAATCATCACCCGCGAGACCATCGACCGCATTGTGGCCTGGCTGGAAACCACGGATATCCACACAGTGGACCTGACGGGCGGTGCCCCGGAGATGATCCCCGACTTCCGCTACTTCATCCAACGCCTGCGCGCCCTTCCCCAGGTGGAGACGATCATCGACCGCTGCAACCTCACCATTCTGCTCGAGCCTGGCTATGAGTGGGCGGCACAGTTTATTGCGCAGCACCGCCTAAAAATAGTGGCCTCCATGCCGTGCTACGAGCCCGCCAACGTTAACGCCCAGCGCGGCGACGGCGTCTTTGATGCTAGCATCCGCGCACTGCAAGTGCTCAACCGCCTGGGCTACGGCCGAAGCGAGGAGCTTCCGCTCGACCTAGTCTACAACCCCAATGGCGCCTTCCTCCCGCCCGATCAGGCGGAGCTGGAGGCGGACTACAAGCGCGAGCTAAAGCACCACTTTGGCATCGATTTTCACCGCCTCTTTGCCATTACCAACATGCCCATCGCCCGCTACAAATCCTGGCTGAAAAACAACGGCAAGCTGGACGACTACATGGACTTGCTGCGCACCTCCTTCAATCCCGCAGCGGTTGACAGGCTGATGTGCCGGAACACGCTCAGCATCGGCTGGCAAGGGGAGGTGTACGACTGCGACTTCAACCAGCAGCTCGGCATGCAGTGGCGCAACGGCAACCCATTATCCGTGTGGGACATCGATATCTCCGCACTGGATAGCCGGGACATTGCCCTGGGAGATCATTGCTTTGGCTGCACCGCCGGCTCCGGCAGCAGTTGCTCCGGCGCCACGCTGCAGAGCCTCAGCGGCGGATAGCTTTTCCCACGCATCGCCTTTTTCCTGATAGGACAGATCACGCCGCTTCTGGTTGACCCGTTCCATGCCGGTTTCGTATTCCTTTTGCTTTTTCTCCTTCGCGAAAGGCGGCATAAAAGTGGAACGATTCAGGCGGCTTTTGGCATTTTGTTAGTCGCTCAAGATCAACGATTTCCAAGGGTTATGACTTTTTGCATAGGACGGGTGGATGCTATCTTTGCCCCCGGCGGTTCCGGAGGCATCATCACAGCCTATGCGCTTTCCCTTTACGGCCTGAGCGTGCCCGGCGACGTCTCCCTGATCGTCTCCGAGCGCGCGATGGTATCCCGCTACTGCATGCCGCCCCAGACAGCCATCACTCAGGACTACCGCACCCTCGCCGCCACGGCTGTCGACGCCATTGACGCCCGCATTCGCCGCCAGGAGTTCCCCTCCGAAACCGTCTTGGATTACCAGATTATCGAGCGCGACAGCGTCGCGGAGCGCGGGGTCTGCCTCAAAGGCTTTTGGGTGAATCGAGTCTCCCCATGCACACCTAGAAAATAAATTAAAATAGAGTTTGTTAGTCCTCTATAACAGACGGAAGTACTTATCGGAGAGAGAGAAACAGGAAAAGTTCGAAATCCGTAAGATTAGTAGACCCCAGGCACACCTGAAAACGAACCGGGTTTTACTTAGGAGGGGTATAGTGATTCTTGCGCTGAAGCATTCCCGTTTTCAGAGGGAAGATGGGATGGTAGTTGATGGGAAGGATTCGTGGATCTGCAAACCCTTCGGCGTTTCTTCCGTATCCACGAAATTTCATCTATATATGAGGCCAATGGCCGAAAATCGATCAAATTCGCATCTATTTTTGAGCTCCCACGAGGCCGAATTTGCCCGCCCAGGCAGCCCCCCCACGAAAAGCGCTATGCAAAAATGTCGTTCCGGCATCGCACTCCTCTGGAACCACATTTTGGATGCAAACCAGTTGGAGCAATTAAATCCTACCAAAATCCCCCACAATCGACCATTCTGATCGGTTCCTTTATGTCATTTTTCCGCAAGAATCCTCTACTCGCCTTTTTAGTTTATGTCACACACTCTGCATTGCTTCGGCAGATCGCCTATTTGAAAGCTGAAAACGAGATCCTGCGGTCCCGGTTGGAAACTATCCAAACCACACCGGCTGAACGTTCGGTACTGGTCCGCCTCGGAGCGCCGTTGGGCAGCTCGATTCGAGAAGTCCTCGGCATCGTCCACTACAAGACGTTTCTGCAATGGGTTCGGAAAGAACGAGATGGATCGAATGTTAAAGTTACGCCCCGCAAGCCTGGCCGGCCCACTATTCCCCCGGATGTCACCGCCCTGATTCTGCGCATGGCAAAGGAAAACGCCTGGGGCTATGCCAGGATCGCAGGCGAACTCAAAAAACTCGGGATCCCAGTGGCCAACAATACGATCAAGAAGGTGTTGATTGTCAATGGCTTCCATCCTTCGCCTTGGAGGGTGCGGGGCGACTGGGATCGCTTCATCCGCCTCCATATGGAGACTCTGTGGTCCTGTGATTTCTTCACCAAAGATATCTGGACCGCAGGAGGTAAAGTCACTTTCTACGTGCTTTTCTTCATCCATGTTGGGACCAGGCGAGTGCACATCGCGGGTGCCACCTGCAATCCCACCGGGCCTTGGGTCGAGCAACAGGCACGCAATCTCGTGATGGATTTGATGGATCGTGGCGAGAAAGTCTCCTATCTCCTGCGAGATGGAGATACCAAATTCACCCAGGCCTTTGACGAGGTTTTCAAGAGTGAGGGAATCAAGGTGAAGAAACTTCCCAGGGAGTCTCCCAATCTCAACGCCTTCGCGGAACGGTTCGTGCAGACTATCAAGAATGAGTGCTTGAGGCATTTCGTGGTATTTGGCCAACGGCACCTGGAGTTTTTGATTCGGGAATTTGGCGAGTATTATAATACCGTCCGGCCGCATCAGGGGATCGCGAACCGGACCGTCAGCAACATCATTCCGTTTCCAACTCAGGCAGTGCCACCCCGGCCAGAAGAGGTTCAATGCACCGCCAAATTGGGTGGTTTGCTGCGCCATTATTCGCGGAAAACAGCTTAAAGTGGAACGATTCTGGAGGTTTTTAACTTTTTGTTAGGCGCTTAGCATCAACGACTTCCAAGAGTTATTATTTTTTGCATAGGACGCCCAAGCACAACCGAAAACGAACCGGTTTTACTTAGGAGGGGTATAGTGATTTATTCGCTAAAGCATTCCCGTTTTCAGAGGGGGATGGGATTCCTGTATTCTGCCGGTCCTCCGACTTTCTCCCGCATCCGCGAAAATCCATCTATTTATGGGGATCATGGCCGGAAGTCGATCAGATTCGCTTCTATTTTTGAACTGCCGGAAGGCCTGATTTCACCCGCCCGGTAGACCCTATAGAATAGCGCTATGCAAAAATGCTCTTCCGCCTCGGACTCCTCTGAAACTGCATTTTTCAAGCAATCCCATTGGAGCAATTAAATCCTACCAAAATCCGCCACTTTTGGCCATTCTGATCAGTCCCTTTTATGTCGTTTTTCGCCCGCAATCCATTGCTCGCCTTTTTAGTTTATGTCACACACTCTGCATTGCTTCGCCAGATCGCCTATTTGAAAGCGGAAAATGAGATCCTGCGCTCCCGGTTGCCGAAAACCATTCAGACCACACCTGCTGAACGCTCGGTCCTGGTCCGCCTCGGGGCGCCGCTGGGCAGCTCGATCCGGGAAATCTTGAAGATTGTGCACTATAAGACCAATTCCATACGTTAATCGGTATTTACCTTATGGAGGAAGCGTTTACTGAAGCGATCATGGAGCTGTTGCCGAGGAGTTGGAGGACGCGGTTGGGGTTTTTGAAGGGTTCGAGTTCGGGCACCAGGCCGTGCTCGTAGAGGAGGTCGAGGGTGGGGAAGATGGTGTTGCTGATGCCGTCTTTGACGATGTCCCAGAGCTTTTCGACGGGGTTGAGCTCGGGGCTGTAGGGGGGCAGGCGTATCAGGTGGATGTGGGCGGGCAGCGGGTGGAGCTCGGGGCGGGGGTGGAAGCCGGCGCCGTCCCAGAGGATGATGTGTTCGGCGCCGGGCTCGCTGGCGGCGAGGTGCTCGAGGAAGGTGGTGGTGATGCCGAGGTCGACGCCGGGCATCCAGAGGGGGACGTGGCGCCCGGTGCCGATCTCCAGGGCGCTGAACATATACGCCCACTGGTACTTGCGTTGATGCGCCAGCACCACGCGCACGCCGGGCAGTGCCCAGCAGCGGCGCACCAGGGTGTGCAGGCCGAAGCGGGCCTCATCCTCCACCCACACCCGCACCGGGCGACCCGGCCTCAGCGGCAGGGCGGCCAGGGTGTCCTCCAGCCCGGCGACGAAGGCGGCCGGGGCCTGCGGGTCCTTCTTGATGTGCACCGGGCGCGGCACCCGCAGTTTCGCGCCGAAGGATTTTAGCCAGTAGTAGCCCGCCTTGAGATGCAGGACGATGCCGTGCGTCGCCCGAAGCCAGCGGCGCATCTGCTCACAGGTGCGGAAGGCGCCGGCGGCGAAGTTTTCGCGCAGTTGTTGTTGCAGGCCAGCATCTTGCATCGGGCTGGAGCTGGCCCCGGGCTTCTCGCGCAGCACCGCCTGCTCCAGCCCTCCCCGCCGGTACGCCGCCACCCATACCTGAAGCGTGCTGCGCGCACAGCCCACAGCCTCAGCAACTTGCGCCAGCGTATGGGTGCCGCCGCACAGCATCCGCAACGCCCCCAGCCGAGTGCGCGTGCGCACATCGCCGGTCTCGCGAAATTCCTTCTCCAGTCGCTCCCGCTCTTCTCCCGACAACGTCAACTGCGTCATAGGTCGTGGCATTCCCCACCGTAGCGAATCCACGCCAAAAGGGCAACCTGTTTTTACCGATTAACGCATGGAATTGGTCTAAGACGTTTCTGCAATGGGTT
Organism: Verrucomicrobia bacterium LW23; assembly: GCA_003054695.1. GTDB lineage: Bacteria > Verrucomicrobiota > Verrucomicrobiia > Methylacidiphilales > UBA1321 > LW23. The sequence continues at coordinate 29,889 of QAZA01000019.1, read as the reverse complement.
CGTAGAGAACGGGATGGAACGAATGTTAAAGTTACGCCCCGCAAACCGGGCCGGGCAACCATTTCGCCGGACGTCACCGCCCTGATTTTGCGCATGGCCAAGGAGAACGCCTGGGGCTATGCCCGGATCGGAGGCGAACTCAAGAAGCTTGGCGTTGTTGTCGCCAACAATACCATAAAAAAGACCTTGATCATCAACGGTTTCCATCCATCTCCGTGGAGAACGAAGGGGGACTGGGACCGCTTTATCCGACTCCACATGGAGACACTGTGGGCCACGGACTTTTTCACGAAAGATATCTGGACTGCAGGAGGTAAAGTCACTTTCTACGTACTTTTCTTCATCCACGTAGGTTCCAGGCGAGTCCACATCTCGGGTGCCACCTGCAGTCCGACCGGGGCGTGGGTCGAACAACAAGCCCGTAATCTTGTCATGGATTTGCAGGATCGGGGCGAAAAAGTATCCTACCTGCTGCGCGACGGAGACACCAAATTCACCCAGGCGTTTGACGAAGTTTTCAAAAGCGAAGGTATCAAAGTCAAAAAGCTTCCGCGAGAGTCTCCCAATCTGAACGCCTTCGCGGAGCGGCTCGTGCAGACCATCAAAAATGAGTGTTTGAGGCATTTCGTGGTTTTTGGACAGAAGCACCTGGAGTTTTTGCTGCGGGAATTCGCGTCCTATTATAACACGGTTCGGCCGCACCAGGGGATCGCGAACCGGACGATCGGAAACATCATTCCGTTTCCAACGCAGGCAGCGCCGCTCCGGCCGGAAGACATCCAATGCGACTCCAAATTGGGCGGATTGTTGCGCCACTATTCGCGAAAAGCTGCATAAAAGTGGAACGATATTGGAGGTTTTTGGCGTTTTGTTAGGCGCTCAACATCAACAACTTCCAAGGGTTATTATTTTTTGCATAGGACGCAGGTCTATTCTATATATTCATTCTTTAGGCTTTTTCGTATTTCTTCATAATCTTCTACGGAGGTGTTATGGAAGAAATATTTTAAATTTTCTGGTAAGTAGGTAGCCTGTTGCTCTCGTATCGCTTTGGCATAGTGCATAAGCTTTTCTTCAGACCACTTGGAAAGCGGAGTACGGACATTTAGAGAAACACTTCTTTTAACAATCCAAGGTTGCATAGATTCCTCGAGATGAACATGATCACTAAAAGTATCTTTAGCAGACGGAGCGAGTTTGCAAAAAAACTTTATTAAATGTTTATATCCGGAGCTGTTACCGCAAAATACTAGCTCCATATTTGGTTTGCCATGAACCAATACCGGTCGTTCAATTATCCTCAATTGCGCTGGCTCCGACGGAATGCCACGTGCCATGACTAAAGCCACTCGCATGCTGTTAGATTTAGAGTCTATTTCATCAAGAAATATATCTTTCTTGTTTTTTCTCAACATTTTTAAACTATCAATGAAATAGCTGTATCCATCTACATCCCCATACACAACAGCTTGAGTATTTAGCTCGTAATACTCCCACATACTTATAGAACTGATAGATCGAATAAACAGCAGGTTTTTCATTTTATAAGATCCATGAATATTGCAGTACCAACTCCGGGAGCTAGTTCCTGTAGCATTTTGGCAATTTCCGCTGCTGCAAAGGTTTTTGCAAGCTCATCAACTTCCTCACCTCTACTGGCATTTATGTATTCGCGTACCATTTCAGCCAGTTTATCTGCTTTCTCATCGCCTTCTAAAAGAAGCATGAGGGCGGCGAACCCAGCCAAGGCTCTGGCGCCGTTAATCCATCTACCGCCTCCGTGCAAGTCAGCAAATCCTCCGCATCTATTATTGATTTTATCAAAAGCTTTGGTAAGTTCCTTTTGGAAGTCCTTGTTCTTGGCCAGCTGTTTTCTTACACTATTTGGAAGCCTTTTGCCATCCTCCGTCTCGAATTGACCGGTTTCCGTATTAAAGTGGTATTTCTCCTCATTTGGCCCGTAATGAATGTGAATATCACCATTTGCATCTCCGGGGCCCGTTGGCATTTCGGAATCAAGCCTCAAATAATCCCTAGAATTTTTCCTACCTTCCGACCAATGAGTTTCGGACCCGGTTTCACTCTGATTTCCCAAAGGATCCACTAAGTTTAGAGGATTGTTTCGAACATAGCTATATAAATTTGGGCCGTCTGCTCCAAATTCGCCCAAGCGATCTCTTGATAGCCAACTGCCACTTACACTGTTGAATAGACGATACTTTGCCAAATATAAGGAACTTCTTTCGTGAAGTAAATGCCCGGTATAAGCATGGTCAGTACTAAGATCGCCGGAAATTTTTTCTCTATTTCCAAACGGATCAAATGCGTATGCGCTTCGCACAATTCCATTCTCGTCTACTAGCATGCGAATCGATCCAATATGATCGCGGACATAATAGAGCTTATTATCGGGCGAGCTTGCATTTGTTAGATTTTCTCCTCTTTGCGAGAAGCGCGCTATTACTGAGCCACTTGAATTACGTTCTTCTACGGGGTGTGTAGCACCCAGCCAGATGTAACGTTTATCACTTATAATTGATCCCAAACTATCCTTCTCAATAATAGCTACTCTTTCCTGTTTACCGTTATAGATGAACTCGGTTCTTCCACCTGCGTTTGGTCCCGTGATGTAGTTGATGGCAATGAGTTGGCTCAGTGCATCCCAAGTGTATATTCGATCGCCATCAGAGATGGTATTGCCTTTGGCGTCATAGGCGTAGCTCTTCGGCGTGGCGCTTTGCGTGATCGGGATGCTGTAGGACTTGGTAGTCGTCTGACTTGAACTATCGGTAGCAGTAATGCTGATGCTGACGTTACCACCAGGGGAAATTGGGACTGGGATGCTTGAAGTGAAGCGCTTGCTGGCATCCGGTTGGACGGGTTGGCCGTTAACGGTGACAGAAGCCTCTTTATCTGTTGCACCTTCAATCGCAATTTTTCCAGCGTCAGGCAGGAGAGTGAGAATCTGATTTAGGTTGTTAAACGTAGCTAATGACGGGGAGACCGTGAGGGCGACAGCATCCGTGACTGTATCAGTTAGGCGATTGCCAGCAGCGTCATAACCATAGTCCCAGCGCTTCCTAAGGGCTTTGGTGGTTGCGTTAACCTCATCTACAGCAATGATTTGGTCGATCGAATCGTAGGCCGGGTTCCAGATATAAGCAGAGTTAGTGTCAGAGCCGAGTTGCTGGCGCCAAGTCCGGATCATACCGACAGAGTTGTACGTATAATCAAACTGAGCCAGAACGACACTGGAGGTATTGGTATATTTGATTTGCTTGATCCGTTTATCACTAACATTATTCTCGTAATCGTAGGCGACTGTAATTCCATTAGGATAGACTATAGCAGATATTCGACTAGTATTACCTACATAGTTATAGGTGAAAGTACCGATCGAATTAGTCTCAGTAGCTACACGCCCTGCGGAGTCGTATGTGGTTGCAAAAATAGTGCCGTCCAATGATCCGGCAATGAATCTACCGAGCTCGTCGTACTGCCCTGTCATCGTATAGGTTCCCGAGCCCACAGGCCCTGTAATGGACAGGACTCGCCCAGCGCCAGGCTGTCCGTTGAAGGGATTGTACGTATAGCTAGTTGTACCAGTTTGGTCCGTCATGGTAAGCAGACGCCTGTAGATAGTGTCATATGTGTAACTGATAGGAGGCGTAGCTGCAGTGCCCGAGGCAAGATTGCTCCATGAACTGCCTGCAATAGTGTTATCAATATTGTAGGAGTACGTTGTCAACTGTCCCATTATATCTGTAGTAGTTAAAGCGCGCCCGGCCGAGTCATAAGTATAGGTCTTCTGTGAGTTATCTGGATATAGCTTTTTGATGACACGGCTTTGAACATCGTACTCCCAGCGGGTGACATGTCCCCTGGCGTCAGTAAGACTAAGCAGAACGCCGCAGGCACAATAACCAAATTTAATGGTATGACCTGATGGGTCTTCTACGCTGATCAGTTTGCGTTCAGTGTCGTAAATGTAATGAGTAGAGCGCCCCACGCGATCCTTCGTCCATTCTATATCAAGATGTTTATAAGTTATCTCCTTAAATGTACTGTCGGGATAGGTCGTTCTGATGTTTCGATTAAGCGCATCATAGTCGTAAGAAGTGCTGCTACCGTCTGTGTCTGTTATGGTCTGGACATTGCCGTTAGCGTTATAAGTCATCATAATGCCGAAGCCGCCGGGCCGGGCGACTGTGAGCAAACGTCCATTAGCTTCGTAAGTATAGGTAGTGACTTCATTCTTGGCATTTGTGGAGGTCAGTAGATGTCCGTAGGCGTTGAGGGTCAGAACCGTGGACTGACCAGAAGCATAGGTAAGTGTTGTCGCAACGTGGTTGACGTAGTTTGAGAAGCTGGCAAGGATATCCAAGCCCGCACCATTACGGCGTTGAACAGACAGCAAATCTTTATTGTTAGCAGCATAAGTATATATATTCGTCCGCCCCAAAGGGTCGCTTGTTTCAATGGGTAATCCAAGATCATTATACAAACTTGATAATACCTGATCCTGCCCAGACGGCAACTTGCGAGAAACCGTTGCGGGAGCCTTCACTTTCTGACCAAGTAAGGCGTTGGATTGAGTCTGCCCAGGGAATGTGAGCCACACTCGGCTCTCCAGTGGCTTTTTGAAGCTGCCGACTACGCGTGTAACCCCGCCCGCACCCATAAGCAGGTGACTTACGATTGCCTTCTGATAAAACGCAGGCGTCCCCGGCTGGATATTTTCCGCGGCAGCGTGCATTATCGCTTCTCGGGTCCAGTAGTAGGCATTGTTTGTGTCCAGGCTGGTGTTATGGGTCTGGGCGACAACGGGAACATCGGCAACCGGCTCTGCAGAGAGAACGTGCGGATTTTTGAGTAAGAACTCAACTCGTTCCTTAATCCCCTTGGTATTGGTGACTTCCAGGATTTGATGGCCCGGCGTGCTCTGTACGTCAAAGCTCGTTGTACCGTATGGAGTAATCAGCCGGTTCAGGTAGGCGTGATGTTCGTCATATGCGAAGCTTGAAACGATGCCGATTGGATCAATCACGGACACCAGGCGACCTTGGCCATCGTAGGTTATTGATGCAAAGCGTCCGAAAGGGTCAGTTACTTTGGTAATCTGCAACGGGAAGGAGGAATTTTCGTACGCCAGAGTCGTTATCTGACCTGCTGCGTCCGCTACGCCAATTAGCCTGAAGCCGCCATTGCTGGGAAGAGTCTCGTAGGTATAGGTAAGCTTATTTCCAAACGAGTCCGCTGCTTCAGTTAAGAAATAGCGGCATTCAGGATCTCCGGGTTTATCTGGGGAGGCAAACAGCAAGGTGCTGCCACCAACCGTTCTTAAAACAAAGTGGCTGTTTGCACCGTCGTTTACCCATTCCAGTTGCGACCTGCTGTAAGGTCCACGTTCAAAAAAGCCTCCGGAACCAGGGCCTGGATGAGTTTTATCCAGTCCCACAAATTCCTCTTGCCCGCCACCAGCGAGGAAGTGCCAGGCGTTTTCGGAAGCCGCTGGTGGGCCGCCTTTGATGTAAGATATGAACGAGTTGCTCCAGTGTTTGCCCAGGTTTGTAAATGGCATGGAGCTTTCTTGGCTATTGTCAAAAAGCCTATAGTTTAACGTGAACGCTACAGACGGCCCACGAGGCACAGCATAGGTAAGTGGGGTATCTATGATATTGAAACCAGCGCGGGCGATGTCTAGAGTATATTTCGCCATTCCCACTCCCCCTCCTGAACAATCATCAAAGATGGGTTGTGGCGGCGGCGCTGATCCTCCAGGTTCAGGACCGCTTCCTCCTTGAGGTTTGGGAGTTCCGCCCTCATTGGGCTGGAAGTAGTCGTCACCTCCTATATCAAAATAGGCCTTATTGTCTGTAGGCTTCACATAATAGGATAACATGGGAAACTGAGTCCAGAACTCAAGATGATCAGTAAGAAACTTGTAGTCAATTGTCCAGTGCTTCTCCATTCGAATGGGAGCTTGGGGATCTCTAATGTCATCTGGATACCGCTCTACAATAATATGTATCGGCTCGTTCGAGTTTTCTGATTTTCCTTGACGAAAAAGGATAGGTTCTTCGTGGGTATAGCCTAACGATCCACTTGAATGATTTCCCATCGAGTCGGCATACAGTTGCCGATCCCCCATGACATAAAAATGCCATAAGAATTCCACGCTTGTTTCAGATATTCGACGATAAACATCGTAGCGGCCAGGCACGAGAGTCTGTGAGTTCCGAATCCTCAAAACAAAAGTCACCTTGTCAGCACTAATGGGGTACCAATCGTTGTAAGCACCTGGTCCCGCCGATCCAGGGGGACCGAGACCATTGTATTGGGACCACCTTAAATTGATCTGGTCAGCTACCGCGACCTGTTGATGAGCGAGCAGAAACCAAATGCATAAAGCAAGTGGAATAAGACGGATAGCAACTACGCGGTATGACATAGGAGTAAATTAATTTATACTAAGTAGACTACGGGACCTCCACGGCATTGGGCGGGCGCAGGATGATGATCTGCGGCGGGTCGCCAGGATCAGCGGGGGCGAAGGCGGTGTTGGGGTCGATATCGATTTCGACGAGGGGCTGCGGAGGGGTGACGCGGCCGGTGCCGGTCCGGGTGTCGGTGTTGATGTTGCCGTAGAGTTGCTCGTGGGTGGGGTCGTTGATGTAGTAGGTGGCGCTCACTACCTGGCTGGGGGGCGTGTTGGCGAGGAAGGAGCGGGCTTTCAGGACGCGGGACTGGCTGATGGCAAGAGGGGCGGTGTATTGCGTGGACGCCGTGGTAGGGTCGGAGCCGTCGAGGGTGTAGCGGATGAGCGCGCCGGGGGTGGGGCAGGTGATGGTGGCGGTGACGTCGCTGGGGTAGTCGCCGCTGGCGGGGCTAATGGCGGGTGGGGAGATGAGGGTGATCGCGTATTTGGTGGCGAGGTAGGTGCTGATGTCGGCGAGCTCGGCCGGGGTGAGGGCGTGGTCGTAGATGAGGAGTTCGGCGAGGTCGCCGTTGAAGTGCTCGGCTAAGGAGGTGGGGCTTCGGGTGCCGATGGCGAGGTTGCTGGGCACCGGGGCGGGGGCGCTGGCCGGGGCGTAGGAGATGGGGCCGAGGGAGGGGCTTGTTGCGGTGATGCCGCCGTTGTGGAGGAGGGTTTGGGTGACGCCGTCGTAGGTGGCCACCAGCAGCTGGGCGGCGCCGGCGGTGGGAGGGGAGGCGGTGAGCGAGGCGGTGGTTTGCTGGTAGGTGTAGGGGGTGGTCAGCGCGAACTGGGGCTGGGCGGTGGGGGTGGCGCTGAGTTGGTAGTTGATGTAGGGGGCGTTCCAGGGGGCGCCGGGGGTGTAGGGTTTGGAGAGGATTCGGCCCGGAGTGGTGGCCAGCGGAGTGGCGACGTTCGGGGCCGTTACGGCAATGATGGTGAGCTTCTCCGGGTGGAGACTGAGCTGGTCGACGGATTCGAGGAAGCGGGCGGCTGTGCCGTTGAAGCGAAGCAGCGGTTTGTTGTTGAACACGCCGGGGGCGGCGGGGACGTAGACGGGCTGGTTGGCAACCGTCGGCTGCGTGGCGTGGTTGCCGTGGAAGGTCTGGTCGGCCCAGGCGCTCACCGTCTGGTTCGGCGCGGTGCCTGCCAGGGTGAGGCCGGTGTCGGAGCGCAGCCAGAGGCGGATGCCTTCGGTGGGCACGGCGGGGTTGGTGGCGATCCAGGTCAGGTAGGCGGCGGCGGTGTCTTTGTTCCACTTGCCGGCGTGGATGCGCGCCTGCATGGGGGCGTCGTAGCCGCTGGTGGTGATCCATGTGGCATTCGGGCGGTAGAGGCCGTATTTTTCGGAGAGATAGCTGTCGAGGTCGGCGCGTTCCGGCTGGGTTAACGCGCGGCGGAAGACGAGGATCTCGGCGATCGATCCCCGGAGGTTGCGGGTACCGTCGCCGCCGATGCGTAGGGGCTCGGTCACCGGGCCCAGGGTACCGGTGATGGTCACCGGGGTGCCGGTGGAGATGTTGTTGATAAACGTGGCGAGGGACTGGCCGCCGCTTGTCGTGTAGGTGGCGCTCACCGTGCCCCAAGTGCGGGCAAATTGATAGCTGCCGGACTTCTGCGCAGGTCCCACGACCCAGGCGCCGAGCGAGTTGGCGGCCGTTTGCACCAGGGCCCAGCCAGCGTTGCGCGCGTCGTTGGCTTTGGCGACGAAGGGGGCCTGGTCGGTTCCGGGCGCGTCGAACTTGCCCACGGCGACGACCGTCAGAGTGGTGGGGTTAAGCTCGGGCTGGTTGAGGATTTCCACGCGGCGATCGCCGGGGAACTGGATGGCAGGCTTGCCGTTGATGGCGTTGGGCACGAGCGTGGGCTGGCCGGCACCGGCGGGCACGGCGGTGTAGAGGCCGGTGGCGCTGTCCGCCCAGGCGCTGACGTTGCCGGAGGTCGACGTCACGCCTGCGTCGGCCTTAAGCCACACGGCCAGGTCGGACGCAGCGGGAACGGTGGCCGGCGGGTTGGCGAGGAACGCCGCGTACGCGTCAGCTTCGCCCTTATTCCAGCTGTTGGCCGCAATGGCGGCCTGCACCTCGGCGCTGTAGCCGTTGGTGGTGGGCCAGGTGGCCTGGGGATGGTACATGCCGTGCCGGTTGGCCAGGTAAAGCTCCACGTCGCTGCGCTCCGAGGGACTGAGGATGCGGTTGTAGACGACGATCTCGGCAATATCACCGTTGAGCCAGCCGTTGGCTCTGTTCCAGGCATCCAGGTTCACGCCGATGTGGACGTCGCGGCGCGAGGCGTCCTGGTAGTGCAGGTTACCCGTGGCCGGCATGGTCGCCAGCGTGGATCCATTCCCACCGAGCGTCAGGTTAGTGCCGTTGTAGATCATGCTCAGCGAGCTCCATCGGTTGTTGATGGAGGTGCTGGTGATAAGATCCTTTACCGCGGCGCCCGGGTCGGTGGTAAAGTAGGCGCGGGGCGAGTTGGTGTTGACATAGGAGAGGCTGTAGCTCAGGTGGGGTGCTATCCACGCGTTGGTAAACCAATGCGTATACGTTAAGCTCCTCGTATACACATAGCCGTTGTGCGGAGTGACCGATTTGGCCACTGCAAATACAGATATATTCGATGACGGCCGCAGGCTGCTGCTGTCCAGCAGGCGGAAGAACTGGTTGGCGCCATTAAAGCGCATCACGGCGTTACCGTTGAGCCCGCCGGTGACGCGCAGAGGCTGGTTGGCGGCCGTGACTTGCGTCGCATCATTCTTAAGGAACCCCTGATCCGCCCACTTGCTCACTTTGTTGGAGCCGTCCGCCGTTACACCCGCATCCGCCTTAAGCCACACCGCGAGGTCGCGCGCGGGGATGGCCGGGGTGTCTGCCTTGAAGGCGGTATACGCATCCGCCTGCTCTTTGGACCACTTATACAGGCCAATTTGCGTCTGCGTATCGGCATCGTAGGTCGTCGGCCAGGTTACGCCGGGCGCGTGCACTTTGTATTTCTCCGCCAGATACAGCTCGATCGCCTGGCGCTCCGTCGACGTTACCGCGCGGCGATACACAATCACCTCCGCAATATCGCCGTTGAACAAATGCCGGTTGCCGTACGTGTTGCTGCCGCCGATGCAGAACTCCCGCTCCGCCTTATCGTAATAGTGAAGCGTGCTGGCTGGATAGGTTGCCGTCGCCTCCTGCACACCGTCCGACCAGGTGGTGTGCACGGTGCCGTCAAACACCATCTCCATTACCCTGGCTCGCATATCCAGCGGCTGCGGTCCCGTAACCGCACGCGCCACGGCGCCGGGATTGGTGTAGACATAGCCGTACGATTGATTGTTATTGCCCACATGCGTGAGCCCGTAGCTGTAAAACGGATGCCCCGAGAAGCTCAGCCCGCGCCCTGCAATGTTGCTCACGTCCCCGTGCAGCGTGCGAGGGCGCGTCACCGCAAAAATGCTCACTGCGCTTGCCGGCCGGGTGGAGGAATTCTCCTTCACCCGCAGGAGCTGGGCGCCATCAAAACGGATCGTGTTCTGCCCGTTCAGACCCGAGGTCACCAGCGTGGGTTGATTGCCCGCCGTGGGCTGAAAGGCATGGTTGCCCAGCGGCCCATTGTCCGTCCAGTTGCTCACCTTGCCGGAGCCGTCCGCCGTTACCCCGCTGTCCGCCTTCAGCCAGATGGCCAGATCCTGAGTCGGCAGCGTAGGCGAGGTCGCCTTTAAATCCGCATACGCCTGAGCCTGCTCCTTCGTCCACTTATGCGCCGCAATCTGCGTCTGCGTATCCGCGTCAAACGCCGCCGGCCACGTGGCGCCAGGGCACGGGAGACCGTATTTGTCCGCAAGATAGATCTCCAGATCCTGGCGCTCGGAAAGGGATAGCGCCCGCGCAAAAATCATCACTTCCGCCACATCTCCCGTGAAAAAGTAGTTAACACCATTGCCGTAAGTACCTACCGCGCTGTTGTTTGCGCCAATACACACGTCCAGTCCCATGCTCCAGTCATAACTGATCGGCCCCGAAACCGCAGTGCTGCCCGCCTCACTCCCGTCGTTGTAAATCTTCAGCGTGCTCCCATTATATACCGAGCTGTGCACCCGAGCCCGACAGTCCGTCTGCGAAGGCCCCGCCGCCCCATAAACTCCCGTACTGTTTGCGGAAACCTGGCTCTCCGGAACGTTATTGGAGCCGTAATGCAGCAGATACGTAAAGTTCGGCCCGATCCACCGATTCAGCCCGTCCACGCGACGCTGCCCCCTGGCCACCACCATCGCCGCACTGCTCGGCACCACCGGAACGTTCGGCTTCGACACCGCCACAATCGTAAGCGCCGAAGAAGGACGCAGCGACAAATGGTCCGGAATGCGCAGAAAATGGCTGCCGTTAAACCGCAGCGCCGGCTTGCCACCGATTGCCGACGCCACAAGATTCGGCTGACTGGCCGCTGTTGCCTGCACTGCGTTGTTGCCAAAAGGCGTCCGGTCGGCCCACACGCTAGTCTTGCCCGTGCCGTCCGCCGTCACTCCCTCGTCCGCCCGCAACCACACCGCCAGTCCGGATTCCGGCACCGCCGTCTCCGTATTGATCGACTTGAACAACACAAACGCATCCGCCTGCGCCTTATTGAGTTTAAACAGCGCAATATGCTGCTGGGTCTCCGCATCATACGCCGCCGGCCAAGCGGCTTGGGGGTGATATACGCCAATACGATCCGCAAGATAACCCTCAACCTGTGTACGTTCGGTGGGCGAAAGAGCGCGGTTGTAGATGATGACCTCGCTAATATCGCCGATAGCCGGATCATTGATACCAACGGAATAGAGAACGGCGCCCACAAAAACATCCTTAGCAGTCGTATTGCCGTAATCTATATCTGCTGTCACATTCACGGTCGCGCTTAAGGCGCCGTTTGTATGTACGGAGTGGGTAGCTTTATTATAGACAAGTGATGTAAAAAAGGGTGTAGCCGGGCGAGAGCCGCCGTAGGCTTCCGAGTTCGTACCTGCAGGCAAAATGCCCAAAACGCCTCGCGGTATATTGGCATTCGAACCAAGCCAATACGAAATCCACGGAGCCGCCGTAGTTGTTGCGCTTACGGGCTTGCTCACAAATGCCCTGTTACCCGTAGCGGTCGATTGTGCCAGCACAAATATCGTCACCCCCTGTGACGGCCGCAGTCCCATATTGTCCGCAATCCGCAAAAACTGATTCCCGGCAAAACGCACCGTAGACTTATCCGCCCACGCATTTGTCACATGCAGCGGCTGATTCGCCGCCGTACCCTGCGCCGCATGGTTCCCCCACGGGCTCAGATCCGACCACCCGCTGATCTTCCCACTCCCATCCTTCGTCACCCCGGTCTCCGCATTCAGCCACACCGCAAGCCCCTGCGTAGGAATCCCCGGATTCGTCGCCTTAAACGCCACATAGGCGTCCGCCAGATCCTTATTCCACTTCTGCGCCGTAATCTCCGCCTGCGTGTCCCCGTCATACGCCAGCGGCCACGTGGCCGACGCATGATACAGCCCGTATTTATCCGCCAAATAAACCTCCACCTGCCCACGCTCCGTCGCATTCAGCGCCCGCCCGTAGGCAATCACCTCCGCCACATCGCCCTTGAAATAGCGCGTCACTCCCGACGTTCCGTGCGCCGCGCCAATCAGCAAATCGCGCGCCGTCAAATCATCATAATTGATATCGCCCGTGGCCGCCGTACTCGCCTGCTCCGTGCCATTGCTAAACACCTTCAGCGCCGCTCCATCATACACCAGCGCAGAGACATATGCATACTTCTCCCGCCTCGCGGTGCCCGCACCAATCACCGTCGTGGCCGCACTGGGAGTCGTACTCAAATACCCGTAACCCGTATTGTCCGCCTCGTGGGAGAGCGCATAACTATACTGCGGCGCCGCCCAGCTTGCCCGCGTCAACGCCTTCGCCACCACGTCCCCCCGCGCCGCCCCCGAAGGCCGCGCCACCGCAAACACCGTAATCCCCGCCGTCGGGCGAACCGTCCCATTGTCCGCAATCCGCACATAGGACGACACACCATCAAACCGTATCACATCATGGCCGTTTAGCGCATCAGCGATCACGGCCGGCTGATTCGCACCCGTCCCCTGCGCCGCATCATTGCCAACAGACGTCTGATCCTCCCACACCGACACCTTCCCCGCCCCATCCGCCGTCACCCCCGCCTCCGCATCCAGCCACACAAAGCAGTCAGTGATCGAAGTTGGATCAAACACCGGCCCCAACACATTCTCCGCCACCGCCCGCGCCGCAAGGGATACACCATCCGGCGCGACAAGCCCCACTTTTCCAGCCGCCCCAATGTGTGGCAACCAGGACACATTCAGCCCAACCATAGCCGCCACTCCCATTACCACGCTGCATACCAAAACAGCAGGACTCGTCCAGGCCGCGCGAGAAGTAAGCCAGTTCATTGAAAAAGGAGAGTTATGTGAGAGGGCCCACTTCAAATGCATATGCTTAAGTTAAGCTAAGCATTATATACTACATCGCATCACCTTATCTCACAGCATGAAAACCGTTAGGGCAATAACCTCTACACGTCAAAGAAAATTTTTGCAGTAAAAACTCACCACCTCGAGAAAACCCGTTGCGTCGCCTCTCCCTTACCTCGATTTCTCCCCACTGTTACACCAATGACACACCGTGCTCCGCACAATAACCCTGTGCGAGATTGTCTTGCATCCGCACCCCATTTCCCTACGCATAACCCCATGACTCGCAAACAGCTCTTTTACCCCGCTCTCGCGCTCGCCGTCATCGTCACACTCATCGCCAGCATCTTCATCTACAAACGCATGCAGATACAACATATCACCCAGCAGTACACCCAAAAAGCCCACCTCGAATACGGCAAAAAAATAGCCGCCGACATCGACCGCCTCCGCTCCCTCGCCAACGACCCCAACTTCCCCGATCTCAAACCCAAGTATCAGGTCACCATCGCCGCAAGACAGGAAGAACTTCGCAAGCTCGGCGTCGATAAAGACTTCCCCGAAGCAATGAAGTAAGTTTTCCGCCCTCAGCCCAAGTTATTCTGGTCTCCAACAACCATCTCAAGCCCCCAGAATTGCAGATACCAATCATACGCCTGTCCACACGCAGGCAGGCGCAAACCTATTCATACCCACGGCTTCTCGACATGCTGAGGTTGTTCGCTACGTTTTCACCAAACAGTGATATTTCCCACATTTGAACGGCTTGCCATTGCGGCCAGTTTGTAACGTGATCGGTAGGTAGGTATCCGATTTCCGAATGCAAGGCATTGTACATGAGTACTTTTTGATGCTTTCATCGCAACGAGGGCTTCCTGGGAGGTATGCCCGAAACACCGAAACATCCGCTGCAAAACCCTGCGGGTGCGACCGAATTCCGGTGGCAGCGGTCTTTGTTCTTTATAGCAAACGCAAAAAAGGCCTGTGGGAGGGAGCGTTTAGGTATTCCTCCCGCAGGCTGATCCTTTTTCAATGCAAGTCCGAGCAACGATAAGCGGGCTACTACAACTCTGTAAAATAGTCGGAGTCAATCTTCTTAACTTCGTACGTAGCAACGCTTGTTACTCCTACACCGAAATCAATCATGAGGCGCGCAAGAGTTTTGCCGTCGATGAGAACGATTTTGGAGTCGATCTTGGAAACGAACTCGCTCGCTTCTTTGGTAAAATCGGATGTGGTAATGAAGATTCCTTTGCGGGCGCGTTGGCCTTGAAGTGCGCCGGCAAATTTCTGTATTTCAGGGCGACTGATTGTCGCGCCCCATCGCTTGGCTTGTATGTATATATTGTCGAGGCCAAGATGATCTTCTTTAATAATGCCGTCTATACCTTCGTCTCCACTCTTACCGATGGCTTTTCCTGCGTCCTTTCGGCTACCGCCGTAGCCCATCTTGACCAGTAGCTCGACAACGATGTTTTCGAACAGCGTTGGATCGGAATTCTTCAGTGCCTGAAGTATCTCTGACGAGAGTTCAGATCGCAGCCTTTCATATGCGGTTTCAAGCGCTTCGTTTGGAGTTTGGGACGATATAGCTACGGATGTTATAGACCCTTCATCGTCATCAGGTTCTGTGCCTCCGCCTTTCTTTGGTGATCTGAACTCAAGAAATTCAGGAAACCTATCCAGATACTTAATATTGATCTCGGGCGGGTTTTCTTTCAGGACCGCTTTGCCACGCTCGGTGATTTGAAAGAAGCCGCGTTTCGGCTTTCCCAGTAGCCCAGCCTTGGTTAGATAGGTGCGGGCCCATCCCAGGCGATTGATGAATACCGGTTGCTGTCCGCTGGGTAGATACTCGTTCAAATCTTCCTCGGTCAAGTTGAGTTGGACGGCAAGTGCCTGGACCGCGTCCTTGATCTGGCGCTCAGAGCCGTCCCCTGCGAATCGTAACAGCGGCAGCATACAGCTTTGGTAGTCGGGGATGGGCATGGCTCGGATTCTATAAAGCGGGAGGTTTGGGACTGGGTGGCAGTCCAGCGGGCGGACACATAGGCTTCTATCGACTTAATTGCTTTAGCGTCAATCGGAAAAGGTGGCCCAGGGCGTAATAGATAGGTAGCAAAACGGTATGTAGAGGTTTCGGTTTTGGCCATTGGAGCTTTCCAATACCGGTTGGATGCGGTATGTGAATTGTCGTAGCTATGATCCTCGATAAAATGTTGCAGCGATTGTATGCCGGGTTGGCTCGTGGACCTGGATTGAACGCACGACCGCAGAATAGCCGGTTGCGTATCGACGTAATGGAGCTGCAAGCGCTTGGGGGACTGTCGCCGGAGGCGGTGCTCCCACTGTTGCTGGGAGGCGGAAAAGGCGTAGAGTTTCCGGCGAAGGTGCCGGTGTTTGTGGAGTCGGGAAGCTCCTCGCCGATTATTGTGGAGGCATCGGTGCCTGTTGCTGCGCAAGAAATCTCGGCGCCTGTTGTAGGTTCGGAAGCTACTATTCCTGTATCCGACCAGCCAGAAGCTGGAAGTAGTGTATCGGATTCCCGTCCCGCGGTGCTTCCGACTCCGGCCCCCGTCCAGCCTGCGCCGCCGAAGGGCAAGCGGGCGAAGAATGCGGACCTATCCAGGGAAGACAAAGTCGCGCGGAGCGCGTATGAGGCGCAATCGAAACTGCTGCGAAAGCTGCGCGATGTTGTTGAGGATGCAACGGACTACTACAACGACCACGGCGAGCAGGCGCTTTTTGTGGGATATCCGCTGTTGTCGATACCGGTGCAAGGGAGCGGGCAGCGCGGATTTGCGAGTGGCAGCGGCCGGATCCTGGCTCCGATCGCGTTTACAGCGGTGAATCTCTCGGTGCGGCGAGAGGCGAAACCTGGAGTTACGCTGCAGGCGGTTGGGGAGACTGCGGATTGGGTGATTCCGAATCCCGCCCTCATGGCGTGGTTGGAGCAGCGGACGGGCGAGGACACGGACGATCTTTTTGGCGGCGAGAACGCCGAGAAAGACGCGTGGAGAACGCTCGAAGCGATTGTGAAGTGGGTATGCCGCGCGGCGGAGGTGGACTACGTTCCGTTTACGGCGGAGACGAAGCTGTTGCCTGTGCCGAAAACGGATGATTTGCCGAAAGGTAAGGCTGTCCTTCCAAGCGCGGTGTTGGGGCTCTTTCCGCAGACGAATCCCGGGCTGCTGCGCGATACGAAGTGGATGCAGCAGAATGAATTGGCGCTTGTTTCTCCAACACGCAAGTTTCTGTCACTGAAGGCGATCGAGAGCGATCAGGTGGATGCATTGCCCGCGGCCGGAGAGTGGGATCATACGGCCCCTCATGCGGCGCTGCGGCGCGACTTTGCCCAGGAGTGGCTTGTGACGCATTCCGACCCGTGCCAGACGGCAGCGGTGAAGCGCGCGCAATCCAGCGAGGCGCTGGTAATTCATGGTCCGCCAGGGACAGGGAAAAGCCAGACGATTTCCAATATCATCGGCGATCACCTGGCGCGTGGACAGAAAGTGCTCTTCGTCTGCGACAAGCGCACGGCCCTGGACGTGGTGAAGTATCGGCTGGATTCGATGGGTCTGGGTCACCTGTGTGGAGTCATTCATGATCCGACTCGGGATCGGCGCGACTTCTATATGGCTCTGCGTCAACAGCTTGAGGATCTCAACGAAATGACGATCGGCGCCTCTCATTCGTACGAACACAACGCCCTGTGCCAGCGACTGAACGAGCGCTACGGCGAACTCCACAATTACTACCAGCGCCTCCACGGTGCATCCGATGGACAGCCGTCGTTTCATGACCTTACGGGACGCTGGTTCGACCTCCGGTCGCAGGGCGCGGGCGTGCTGCGGGTGCCCGCCGGGCTCACCGTCGCCATGGTAACGGAGCGGCGCACGGACGCGGAAGAGGTGCTGCGTCGGAGCATCGCCGCGCAATGGAAATCCAGCCCGTTCCGGGGGAAGCTGGCCATTGGCATCGATACATTTTTGGCGATAAGCCCACAGACCATTGAACAGCAATTCGTTGCGCTGGAGAAGTGCGCCGCCGAGGTTGACGCACTTGCCCATCCCGGGCTGATTCCATGCGATCCGCTCATCCCTGGCCCCGTGCACATTGCCGGGCGAAGGCAACTGGCGGACGCGCTAGATGCCGTGGCATCCAGGGCTGATCAACCCCTTGTCACTGCAATGGTTTCGATTAAGAACCTGAAGCCGGTGGCAGATGAACTTGCCGGGCTGAGCGACGAGATCGCGCTGATCGAATCTCCGCTGGAGCGCGATTTGTTTCGTGCCATCAAAGGCTCAATCCCATCGATTGCCGAGATCAACATTCGCCTTCAGGCGATTGCGGAATTCCTTCCCTTTGCCGGAACCTGGCAGGATGCGTTTTGCCTCTTCAAGAAGCCCCGCGCGACGGAAGCTCTTGCCCCGCTGGGGCTTACTCCGCTCAAAGCGAACCTTCTGCGAGCGGAATCATTCTACAAGGGGCTGCGCGCGCGCGTTTCCATAGCGGCCGTCCGGCAAGAGCTGCTCCGCACATCGGATGGCGGGGGATTGCCCGACGACGACACGCTTTCCGGCTTTATCGCGGGATTCCGAGCCATCGAAGCGCTGCTCACACTCAAAGGAAAGTCGGCGTCAGCCCCCTTATGGCCGCACGTCGAGGAAGCGCAGCGCGACATTGCCGGAAAAATCTCCGAGTTGACGGCGCTGCTGCGTCAGTCCGCCGATCGTCGGGAGAAGATTGCGACTTTCGAAGCAACGCTCCGTTCCACCCAACTCTTTGCCGCTGAGGTCTGCGCAAAGCTGATCGCCGATCTCTGCGCAAACGGAAGCGCCCGGGCGGCCATCGGTGGCTTCCGCGAGTATCTGCCCGTGCTGGAGGATTCTGTCCGCCTGACCTGCCGCCTGGCGGAAATGCCGCCTCCGCTGCACGCCATTTTGGAAGACGCAATTGCGCACGGAATGGACTGGAAACGTGCTGAGCCCGAGATGCTCGCCGCTGCGCTCTCGCATGAAATCCAGGAGAAGATCCGCACCAATACGGAGCTCGCACGCATCGACACGGCGCGCGTGGAATCCGCGTTTGCGGAACTGCTCGACGGAACCGCCCGCAAGCAGGACCTCGTGCGGGCCCTGGTGGCCGAATACTGGCGCGCCCGAGCCAAGACGCGTCTCCTGGCGGTAGCGGGTACTCGCCTCAACTCCATTGGCGCCTCGCTGCGGCAACGACTCTTTGTCCGCGGCAAGAACGCCATGAAATTGCGCCAGATGCTGGCTGCCGGAGCGGAAGTTGAGGGTGGCGATCCGATCTTTGATCTGTGCCCAGTATGGATGGCGAGCCCGTCCACCGTCGCGCAGATTTTTCCTCGCGAAACCATCTTTGACGTCATCATCTTCGACGAAGCGAGCCAGTGCCGGCTGGAAGAAGCGCTCCCCGTCCTGCTTCGCGGCAAACGTGTGGTCGTCGCGGGCGATCCCAAACAGTTGCCGCCAACCCGCTTTTTCGAGCAAGCGCTTGCCGACAGCGACGACACAGCTCCCGAAACTACCGACGAAGTTTTTGAGCACGTGCAGGGCGAAGCCGAGGATCTGCTTACCGCCACGCTCAATCTGGACGTGGAGGAAGCGTTCCTCGACGTCCACTATCGCTCCAACAACGAAGCGCTCATCGCGTTTTCCAACGACTCGTTCTACTCCAGCCGCCTGCAGCCGATTCCCGGCCATCCGAAGAACCGCGCCGCCAAGGTGCCCATCCGCCTGACCCGCGTCGATGGCGTGTATAAGGACCGCACCAACGAGGACGAAGCTCGAGCCGCCGCCCGTCTTGTTAGAGAGCTTCTCGACACACCGAATCCGCCGTCCATTGGCATAGCGTGTTTCAACATTACGCAGCGCGACACTATTCTGGACGCCCTCGACAAGCTGGCGGCGGAAGATTCTGCGTTTGCGGAGCTTCTCCAGACAGCCCGCAAACGGCGCGGCCGCGATTCCTTCGAAGGTCTGTTCGTCAAGAACCTCGAAAACGTGCAGGGTGACGAGCGCGACCACATGATTATCAGCACCACCTTCGGCCGCTCACCCGAAGGGCAGTTCCGCCGCAACTTCGGCGCCCTGAGCCGCGCCGGCGGCGAGCGACGTCTCAATGTCCTGGTCACTCGCGCGCGCCACGCCATCCACCTGTTCACGTCCATTCCCCGCGCCGAGTACCTGGTTCCCGAAGACATGGAGGATGCCCGCGCGAAGACCGGCCGGCACTTCCTCTACGACTACCTGCGCTTTGCGGAAAGCCTGGAAACCAAGTTCAACGAGTGGCAAGACGACCTCGAAACCGCCCAGCGTAACATCGCGCCCTCCTGCCACGCCCGCCCCACCGCGTCTCCCTCAGGCATCGCCGAAGGCATAGGCAAAGCTCTCCTCGCAGGCCACGAAATCGGCTCCACGGTCTACTGGGGCACCGACGGCTTCTGCATCGACGCCGCCCTGACCCACCCCGAGCTGCCGGCAGACGTCACGATCGGCGTCCTGGCCGACTTCACCCGCTTCCGCAAAACCCCGGACCCCATACTCTGGGAACAATTCCGCACCATCGTCCTCACCAGCCAGGGCTGGCACCTCCACCGCATCTGGTCCCCAGCCCTCTTCCGCGATCCCACCAAAGTCCTGACCCAAATTTCCGACGCCCACGACAAAGCCTCCACGGCAGAGCCGGAATCCTTGGATCCGGTTCCTTCTGAATAGATGCCAAAGCGCTTTCCGAGGCGAATCGCAACCTTCAGCGTGTTGTTAAAGACCCCAATTCAGATAGTTGAACAGTCTTCTGTCCAGATCTTCGATTCCATTCGGAGGTCACTCATTGACTTTCGCCTCTGCGCTTCACGAGGATACGCAACCCGAAATGATCGCTCATTGCGGTCCCGTCGACACCGAGGTGATTCACGAACTCAGTTTGGATGGGTTCCAGCATATTATTGACCGCCAGGTGATCGATACTCAAACTGGGGGCCTGCGGAATGCGACCGCCGGTGGCGAGTTGATAGCCCCTTGCCAAAATAGAAGAAAGTTCCGTGAAAACACGTTGCGGTTGATTTCCTCGCGGGATGCGCTGGTTGAAGTCACCAAGCAGCACGACGGGCAGGCTTGCGTCGTTGGCCGCGGATGAAAGTGCCGACGGCAGGTGCCGCAAGTACGTTTCGTGATCTTCCCATTGTTTGCGGTTGCGCTGGCCTGTACTGACGTGCGCGCTGGCCCACGGGATGCAAACGCCGACAAAACGGACAGGCCCGAGCGGTGTGTCCGTCGTCCCTGCAATAAAGCGACCCGATGGCAGGGACGAGGATCCCAGGGCATCTACATCACGCCATGGATTGCGGCTCCACAAAAGGACTTTGCGCCGCCCGGGAATCAGAGGATATCCATAGTCCGCCTCGGAGGAAATCACGTGCCCGGCGGAAGGGAGTATCTCGGCGTCGCCCTCCGTAATGCACATCACGTCGCTGGAGAACTTCTCGAATTGATCCACAAAATAGGCGCCTCGGTCGGATCCCAGCGACGCCCAGGCTATGTTCCACAGTACCACGGAGAGGCTGTCGCCGCTTGAAGGCGTAGTGGCGAGAAGCGGATAAGGATTGGCTCCGGCGTCACCCGCCGCCTCTCGGATCTTTACTGTGACTGCGCCGATGGCCGCTCGGATCGCCGGCCAGTTCGACCGCAGCTCGGCAAACGGAATAAAAAGCGTATAAGCATTATGATTGAGGCCCTCTGTTGAAAAGCGTGGATCTATCGTATGCAGAGCGGACCAGTAGTCCGTTGCTATAGTCTTCACTTCTTCTGGGCTAAAAGTCCCCCAACGCCCTAGTTGTCCGGTGAGATGTCCCGTATTGTAGACTTTGCCGTTCTGCTCAAACCCTATAACACTTACTCCGGGACGCAGGTTATTTGGATGAGGGATCTTCAGCATCAATGACGCTTCTTTAAAGTCAGGCTCCAGCTCAAACGATTCAATTAATTCCCAATACGCCTTCTCTATTTGTTGGCGTGCATCCGCACCCACCGCGGTCTCAATAGATTGCAGAAATGATGCCTCGGTTTTAGGTGTACGTCCTGGGGATGATTTGGACTTAGTTTCAACGGGAGCAGGACGAGGAGGGGGTACGCTGCGCAGCATGTGTTGAAACTTTTCTATAATGAGGAGCTTTCGCGCTTCTACAAACTTCTCGAAGTTCTCCAATTTCCATAATTCCGGCTCATTCGGTATCAAATGCAATTGGAAATACCGCTGACGATCCTCCTCGCTTGCAAATCGAGAAAGGTTGAACCAGTCGATGGGTGGAGTATCTCTCTTACCTTTAGGGCCATTCTCCGCAGCCGTAAGAAGCATGCAATTGGCAATCTGATCTCTTTGTTCAGCCCGATAATGGACAAGCTGTGATGTTCCGCTCTCCGGGTTTGTTAGTCTGACCGTCTTAATCAGACTTTGAGGGAAGATATGATCTATCTGAGGTCCGTTGGCATCTAAAGCAGGCGTATAGTCAAAATTCAGATACCACAGATTGAAAAACAGATGGATGGTGCGCGATGTATAACTTTGCTGAAGGATAATTTCCCTAGTGATATCGATACTTCTATTGTTGTCACGAATAACCCCAAAGATTTCATCCAGAATGAAATCTTTCTTATCCTGGATGTTGCGAACAACCTTATCAATGAGACTGTCGGGGCTTCCTCCGAACACACCTGTGATGAGAGAGCGCAGGAGATACTCAGCCAAATCACGATTCCCTGAGAAGCTCTGCGCAAAATGATAGCGATAATAAATCAATGGAATTAATGCGGAGTAAGACGGCAGTGCCTTGCCCGATCGTATGTATGTTTTTGAGACAACAAAGTCTCGAACGCCTTTAATTGCCTGCGAAATTGCGTCCCAATTTAAAACTATTTCTTCTTTAGTTTTACCGTCGCGAAACTTGTCTACGTCATACTTAGCCCCTTTACCCAATATAGAAAGGCAGCACTTGAGTACAAAATCTCGATCAAATTCGAAATCACCCTTGTTCACATCTTCCAGCAAGGCCTCTATCTCACCGTCTGCCTCCTCCCAGCTGGATATCAGTAGAGAGAAAAGCAGATCGGACTTGCTTAGCTTGGTACCGCCAGAATTAGCTCTGATAAAGATCTCAACAATATCATTAGGCCTATAGGCGTCAGGATTATCGATTCCATCCAGCTCCTGGAAGGTGATATTATCATTATTCACAAACTCCTGTCTGGCTCGGCCAACATTGAGCTCAATGATTTCAATCTCCTCACTGGAAACGACTTCAGAAGCCCTGGACTTTATCTGGGAAGCAATCTGTGTTTCCAGTTTAGTGGTAAAAATAATGTCCTTGAACCGGATCCATGGCCACGTCGCTTCAGACTTATCTAAAAAGGCAAACCGATGGCGGATATCCTCTGGATTCGCTGAGTCACCACTCAATATATCCAGATAAAGTTCACGAGAAGTGGAGGAATAGCTGCCTTTGAGACCAATAAACAGACTTTGCAAACGCTGCTGGCCATCTAGCACCATCATTTTCGACCTGGCGTTTTCCGCTACATAAAAGTCGGTTAGCTTTATCTCATGATGATAATTGTCAATGAATCGACGATGCTTTACGGGCTCCTTAGTCTTCCAGACAAGCAGAGTACTTATCGGGTACTCTCGCATGATTGAATCGAATAGGCGGGAGATTTGCTCCTCACTCCAGACAAACGGGCGCTGAATATTGGGAAGCCAAAATCCACCTCCTTCAGTTTCTTCATTGTTAAGACTGGAGACCCTCCCCATGCACACCTAGAAAATAAATTAAAATAGAGTTTGTTAGTCCTCTATAACACACGGAAGTACTTATCGGAGAGAGAGAAACAGAAAAAGTTCGAAAATCGCAAGATTAGTAAACCCCAGGCACACCTGAAAACGAACCGCGTTTTAGTTAAGAGGGGTATAGTGATCTATTCGATGAAGCATTCCGGTTCTCAGAGGGAAGAGGAAATGGTGGTTTGTCGACAGGATTAGTGGATTCCTTCAATCCTTTTGCGTTCGCGAAAATTCATCTATTTATGGGGAGTGAGGCCGGAAGTCGATCAATATCGCATCCATTATTGAGATGCCGGAAAGCCTGATTTTACCCGCCCCGGAAAACCCATAGAAAAGCGCTATGCAAAAATGCCCTTCCGCCTTCACACTCCTCGGAAAACTGTTTTTTGAAGCAATCCCGTTGGAGCGATTAAATCCTACCAAAATCCGCATCTTTTGGCCATCCTGATCGACCCTTCCATGTCACTTTTTAGTCGCAATCCATTGCTCACATTTTTAGTTTATGTCACACATTCCGCCCTGCTTCGCCAGATCGCCTATTTGAAAGCTGAGAATGAGATCTTGCGCTCCCGGTTGAAAACCATCCAAACCACACCAGCGGAACGCTCGATACTGGTGCGCCTTGGAGCGCCGTTGGGCAGCTCGATCCGAGAAGTCCTCGGCATCGTCCACTATAAGACATTCCTGCAGTGGGTTCGGAGAGAACGAGATGGAACGAATCTCAAAACTTCGCCACGCAAACCTGGCCGGCCTACCATTTCTCCAGATGTCACCCCCTGATTTTGCGCATGGCCAAGGAGAACGCCTGGGGCTACGCCCGAATCGGAGGCGAACTCAAAAAGCTCGGGATCCAAGTGGCCAACAATACGATCAAGAAGGTGTTGATTGTCAACGACTTCCATCCTTCGCCTTGGAGGGTGCGCGGCGACTGGGATCGCTTCATCCGCCTCCCTATGGAGACATTGTGGGCGTGCGACTTTTTTTGCAAAGACATCTGGACGGCAGGCGGCAAGGTCACATTCTACGTATTTTTCTTCATCCATATCGGCACCAGGCGTGTCCATATCGCCGGAGCCACCTGCAATCCGACCGGGCCGTGGGTCGAACAACAAGCCCGTAATCTTGTTATGGATTTGCAGGATCGGGGCGAGAAAGTCTCGTATCTCCTGCGAGATGGAGATACCAAATTCACCCAGGCGTTTGACGAGATTTTCAAGAGCGAAGGCATCAAGGTGAAAAAGTTGCCTCGGGAATCTCCCAACCTTAACGCTTTCGCCGAGCGATTCGTGCAGACCATCAAGAATGAGTGCTTGCGGCATTTCGTGGTGTTTGGTCAGCGGCACTTGGAGTTTTTGCTGCGGGAGTTTGCGTCCTACTATAATACCGTTCGGCCGCACCAGGGCATCGGGAACCGGACTATCGGCAACATCATTCCGTTCCCAACTCAGGCCGCGCCACCCCGGTCGAAAGACATTCGTTGTGATTCCCAGCTGGGTGGACTTTTACGCCATTATTCGCGAAAAGCCGCATAAAAGTGGAATAATATTGGAGGTTTTTGACGTTTTGTTAGGCACTCAACATCAACGACTTCCAAGGGTTATTATTTTTGCATAGGACGATGCCGCCTGCGTCGGTTGCCTCATTTTACTAGGACAACGAATCGGACAACTGCTCTTTAGTTCTTGTCCAACGTTCATCAGAGGCTTCTTCTGGAATGGCATCCAGAAGTTCTCGCCGTTGAAACTCAGTAAACGAGGAAGGCTGGATATGTTCTAGACAACGAGAATCCTGCCGTGAAATGAGACCTACAATTGCCTCAAAACGAACATCGGGATTTTCATCGGACATACGTAAGAAAAGAGCATCACGAATTTCTGAGGTGTTATTGGATATAAGAGACCCCAATCCAAATGTCGCGATGTCACGAACCTCGGCATCTATATCTTTACTCAAGTGAATTTGAGATTTAACCGCATCCTCGCTTTCACATCCACCCAAACTCCAACCAACAGCGGTGCGGACCGCAGAATCAGGATGTTGGCAGAAGGGCAATAGGCATTGGCAACGAACTGGTGTGCCCAACTGTCCTAGCGCGTAAATCACAGCTGTTAAAAGTTTTGAGCTGGAAGCATCGTTTAAGAGAGATGTTAGTATCTCAACGCACGCGCTATGAAAATTTTTATGTTGAACAAAATTTTGCCCCAAGATGTCGACCAGCAGAATTTGCTCAGTTTCGTTGCCATTTGTAATATGACCTCGGATATACAAAATAGAAGCTTCGTCCAATTTGGACTGAATTTCCCTTAAGATACCACAGAAATGAGGATCATTAAAGTCCCGAGGTATTTTTAAAAGAATTGAAAGCTCGTGGGTTAGCATAGATATAGCACTCCATTAAGGTTACTCACTTATTACTATTCCTGCATCCAGCTGCCTTTTGTGCCTTCTTTATTGCTTGGAGGTATGCACTGTCGGCGTATCGTCCCTTGGCTTTCTCCGCGGCCCACATTTTGGCTAATTCGTCACATTCAGTAGTGCCATTTGCTCTTGCCCTGGCCTTTGCTTCATCGTTTAGATAGTTTCCTTGCCCACGTTCATTGCGCCCTGCTTGAGCGGTGGGAGCGTCACCGGCTAGCGGTGTTGTCCCATTGGGGTTGGGACCGGGACCAGGTTGGCCGCCGGGACCAGGTTGGCCGCCGGGACCAGGTTGGCCACCGGGACCAGGTTGGCCACCGGGACCAGGTTGGCCGCCGGGACCAGGTTGGCCGCCGGGACCAGGTTGGCCGCCGGGACCGGCACCCGCATTGTTCTGCGCCAAAGACTCAATATAAGCGCCCATTTGGGCATCATATAAATGTCCAAGGTATAGCAATCCGCCCGCGCTAAGTACGGCGAGCGCTCTAATAATTGAAGAGTATTCAAGCAGGGGGCCTCCGCCGGGTCCTCCTCTACCTCCCGTCCCAGGCCCAGCGGTCTGCGGCAAGGTTGCAGCAGATAATCCAAACGGATCCACCGCGTTGCCCGGCCCGTTGCCCACGTAGCGGCTGATGTTAAAGTCCCCTGCGGCAAAGCCGATGGGATCTTCCGACGTGAACTTACCAATCCGCGCGTCGTAGTAGCGCGCGCGGTAGTAGTACAGGCCGATCTCCAGGTCCGACTCGCGTCCCGTGAACGTCAGTCGGTCCGCAGCAGCAGCGTTAGTGTGGGAGCGGACGGCGCCGAACTGGGTGTATTCTGTGTGATTCTTCAGTGCGGAGCCGTCGGCGGTCGCGATGTCGGTGATGGAGCCGAGGCGGTCTTTGAGGTACCAGTTGAGGCCGGGGTTGATGGGGGCGTCGGCGGAGCGTTGGCGAGCTTGCCAAGAGTCTACGGCTTCAGTGGTCAGGTACCAGGTGGGGATGCCTGACCGGTCGGTTTCGCGCCAGATGTTGTCACCTCCATACACGAAGAGGGTGCTCTCGCCGTTGACGAACTTGGCGATACGGCGGTTGAAAAGGTCGTAGGTGAAAGTGACGGCTTGCGTTATCGTGCCGGCCGCGTCTTTGTCGAGGACTTCGATGAGGCGGTTGCGATGGTCGTAGGCGTAGTTGGTGCTGGCGTTGGTGGCCTCATGGAGCCGTTGGGAGGTGTTGCCAGCGTTGTCGTAAGTGTAGGTGTAGGTGCCGTCGGAGAGAAGGCGGTTGCCAGCGCCTATGGTGTGGGGTGAGGTGGAGATGCCGCCTGCAGTGGAGGTTGTGCGGTTGCCGGCGGGGTCGTAGGTGAACTGCTCGCTGTTTTGGGGCTGGAAGCGATATTCGGCCTTGAGGAGTTGGCCGGTGAGGTCGTGCGTGAGAGTTGTGGAGTCGGCGGTGGCAGCCGAGGTGGTGGTCTTCAGCTGCCCGGCAACATCGTGAGTGTACTGGTAATCGGCCAGGATGTGGCCAGTGCCACCGTCGGTGGGGGTGATACGGGAGAGTTGCTGTGTGCCGACGCCTCCGGAAGGGACGTATGAGTAGACGGAAAACACCGCGGGCATCAGCGCGGCCACGCCATTGTAGCGGCTGGTGGAGATGACGGCACCGAGCGGATCGCGCACGAACTCGAGCCGGGCGCTGGAGAACTGAGCCGCGACAGGGCCGACCGCATCCGCACTCCAACGTAGCGACGAGAGCAGGAAGCGCTCGTCATACCGCGACTCCACTCGGACGCCGTCACTTGCGGTGGTGCTGTAGATACGGGCGACGTCGTCATACGTGTTGGTTAGCACAAAGGGAGGCAGGGCGTTGGGCAGCGTGGGGTAGAGCGCCGTGCTGGAGAGCAAACGGTTACGATTATCATACGTATAGGCGAAGGAACTGACGTCGTCGCTCGCGGTGAGCGTGTTGCCGAGAGTGTCGTACTGGTACCGGATATCCTTGACGAGGGCCGAAGAGCCCGCAGCAAGCCATTGCTCGCGAACGAGATAGTCCTTAGCGTCGTACGTGTATTGGATAACGCGGCCCAGGCGGTCGGTAAATGAAGTTAGGTTGCCGACTTTGTCATATGTGGAGGCCGTTGAGCAAAGCAGTGGATCGGTCCTGGCGATGACCTGATACAGATTATTGTGCGTATACGTTGTTCGATTGCCTGCAGGATCGACGACCGCCTTGCAAATGCCAAGCGCGTCGTATTCGAATAAAATCTCGGTGTTGTCCGGTTGGCGCACCCTCTCCATTGCGCCGTCCGCACGATAGAATCTGGTTGTCGTTCTGTTGAGGGGATCGGTTACCGTGACAGGTCGCCCCAGCTTATCCCAGGTGTGAGTGGTAATTGCTCCGTTCGGGCCGATGTGGCGCAGTAGACGCCCAGCCAGATCGTACTCGTACGTGCTGACCTGATTCAGTGCGTTAGTGATGGAGACGAGCTCACCCCGCTCGTTGTAAGTGTGCTTCGTCTTATACCCGAGCGGATCTATGCGTTCAAGCAGCAGGCCCGAGTTGTCATACACGTTGTGCGACGTCGGCCCAGAGATATCCGTAGAAGACGTTACATTTCCGAGCGTATCGTATGTGTAGGAGATCGACGTATTATTCGGATAAATAACGCGCGAGGGCATGGTGGGAAGCACGCCCGTGGCCAGATCCGGCTCGTCATACTCCAGTCGCGTGAGATGGCCCAGCGGATCGACGACAGTGAGCGGCCGGCCGTAGTCGTCGGTAGTGACGCGATAGACGTTGCCCGCAGCGTCGCTCAGCGCGGTAATGTTGCCCTTTGCGTCGTAGGAGCTCGTGCGACGGCGGCCCAGCGCGTCCGTCCGCACCAGGGGCAGATTCCCCGCGTCGTAAGTCATTGAGGTGACATCCCCGCGAGCATTGGTGGAGGAGGTCCAGTTTCCGGTGGAATCGTAGGTGTAGGTGGTCCTGCGGCCAAGCCCGTCTGTCTGGCTCAGCATGTTGTTGTTGGCGTCATACTCCGCAAACCATTCCGTACCAATGGGATTGACGCTGTGCGTAATGTTGCCCCGCTCGTCGAACGTGGTGACGCTAACCCCGCTGAGCGGATTGGTCCGCGTCTCCTTACGCAAAGCTTCGTCGTAAACAATGGTGGTAATATTGCCCAGCGGATCGGTAAGCGTGGAGAGGCGGCCGTCCGCATCGTAATTGGCAATCGCCACCGGGTGCCCGTTCGCATCCAGCACCTGATTGAGGAAATGCGCCGGCGCCGGCGCGTTGTGGTACGTAAACGACTTGAACCGCCCCTCTGCATCCGTAACGCGCTCCAATTCCCCACTGGCGTTATAGCTGTACTGAATCGTTCGGCCCGCGGGATCGACAACGCTGGTGATGCGGTCCGAGGCGTCGCGATTGTAGGTTACTTTGGCGCCGGTGGAACTGGTAATGCCGTCGTGGGAGAAAGTGAGGACGTTGCCGTTGCGGTTGGTAATCGTCTCCAGGCCGCGGAACTGGTTGTAGCGGAATTTGGTGCCGTCTTTGGTGGTGAGGGTGTAGGTATCCGGGTTGTAGATGAGGTTGAAGAGGTAGCCGGTGACGGAGCCGTCGGGGTTGAGGGTGAGGGCGGCTTCGCCGGTGTCGAGTTTTTCGTAGACGCCTGGGTCGGGTTGCCAGTATGGGAAGTAGACGTCGCCGAAGAGGGCGGCGCTGGGGTAGATTTTGGGGCGGAAGGTGAAGCCGATGCGGCGGCCGTCGGGGGCCAGGAGGGTGACGCGGGTGCCGTTGCGGAAGGTCTTCCTATACGCGTAGCTGGTGCTGGCGGCTTCGTGGGGGTCGACGGGGACGCTTTCGGTAATGCGCGCGTTTTGGAGGGCGAGGCTCCAGCCGTAGCCGAAGTCGCCTTTGCGGCCGGCTTCGAGGCTGTCGTAGACGCGGGTGACGGTGATGGGGATGCCGGCGACGGGGATGGTGAGGTCCGTTACGGGCAGCAGCACGCGGCCGAGTTTGAGGTTGCCGGTGACTTCGATGACATAGCCGCTGGTGCGGATGTTGCCGCTGACGTCGGCGCCGGTGAGGCGCAGGTAGTAGCTGCCGTTGGCCAGGACGGTGGGGTCGATGCGGCCGAGGTGGCCGCTGATGTTGGCGGTGCCCTGGGCGATGAGTTTGAAGGCGGGGTTTTCCTCCGTAAGATTTTGCGTGTTAACAAGATCCATCGGCGCCATCTCGAGCTTCCAGTACTCCAGCCCGTCGTCGGTAACCGTGCCGCTGATGTCGGTGGCGGTGGTGATGATGCCGTTGACGGCTTCGAGCGGGGCGGAGTCGATGGTGACGGTGGGGAACGACTGGTCCGCCGGGTTAGTGACGCGGATGGTTTGCGTGGCGGCGCCGATGTTGCCGGAGCGATCGCGCGCGGTAGCGACGACGGGGATGAAGCCGGAGCGGGCCACGTTGAGGTAGGCGATGCCGCTGCCGTTGAGCGCGACGGGTGTGCCGTCGACGGTGACGATCAGGTCGGCCAGCACGTCGTTGTCGGTGGCGAAGGCTTGCAGGCCGAGCTCGTCGCCCAGCTTGAGCACAGTATCCGTCACGGTGAGGCTGACGACGGGGAGCGTCGTATCCGCTTCCGTAACAAGGGTATACGTCTGCTCGATCTCGCCTCCGCGGCCGTCGCTTACGGCCACGGT
>QAZA01000018.1 GCA_003054695.1 Verrucomicrobia bacterium LW23 | reverse complement strand
CCGTTTCTCATAATCCATACGCCCGTATAACACGGAAATAAACGAATGTCGACAGCCTCTAGTTTGTTGAAATCGTTTGCGGATTTCTGGGAGGCTTGCTAGATAAGCTTTGTATTCAGCCTGCTACAACGCTTGCCATGAGCGCGACACGTCTTGCCATATCTTCAGCATCAGCTTCGCCCGAGCGCGCCTCGTTACTCGCCATCCACCTGGGTAACAGGTCTCTGCCGCTAAACCGCTTACGCAACCCACTTGCGCCACCGTCATGCATCCCCCCACCGCCACATCCTCGGCTGCAGAATCCACCGCATCGCCCACGCCTGCGGCCGCGGCCGATGCCGCCCGCGCCTGGCCCCGGGTGACTGCGGCTCCCAGCAATCGCATCGCACAAACCCTGGCACTTGATCTCACCGTTTTTGCCTGCGTGGCGACGGCGGCGCTGTGCCTGGGCCTCCTGGTCAACCAGTTTCGCGATCGCCCCGCGCCGCTGATTTACCAGAGCAAGGCGGAGCGCCTGAATCAGGCCGTAGCCCTCGTAGGCCCCGAGCCGGGGGCTCCCGCCACGGCCGCCGCCGCGCCCGCGCAGGTTGAGCTTCCCGCGAGGCTCGACCTCGCCGCATTCCGCCGCATTGTCGAGGAGAAGCAAGTCCTTGTGCTGGACGCCCGCCCCGAGATTTTCCATCGCCTCGGCCACGTCCCCGGCGCCCTCTCGCTGCCGCGCGACGAGTTTGAGGTGTACTACCCTCAACTCCAGACGATCCTTCAGCCCAAAACCCGCCCCCTGGTCCTCTACTGCTCCAGCCCCAGCTGCGAGGACGGCACGCTGGTGGAAAAAGGCCCTGCGCAAACTGGGCTACACCAACATCGCCATCTTCCACGGCGGCTGGGCTGAATGGACCAGCGCCCAACTTCCCGAGGAGAAACAATAGGGATAACGCCATGAACTCCGCCACCGCCACACCAACCAAGCCAACACAAACCACGTCCCCGGCCCCCGCGTCCCCACTCCTCGCCCTCACCCGGTCCAAGGCCTGGAGGTGGGTTTTGCTCGGCTATCGGGTCGCGATCGGGGGCGTTTTTGTGTATGCGGGCTGGCTCAAGATGCTCGACCCCATTGCCTTTGGCGACAGCATTGCCACTTACCAGCTTTTGCCGGCGCCTCTCATCGGCCTCACCGCACTTACGCTGCCGCCACTGGAGATCCTCCTTGGCGCCTGGCTTCTCAGCGGCATCCAGCCCCGCTACCCCGCATTCGGCACCCTTTTGCTATCTGTAGTCTTTGCGCTCGCCATCTCTCAGGGCATTATTCGGGGTATACCGATTGACTGCGGCTGCTTTGGCGGCGGCTCGGCCACGTCGCCCTGGGTTACGCTGGGGCGGGACCTTCTGATCGTGCTGGCGTCCGCTTATCTCTACCTCCACTCCCGCCCGCTGGCGCACGAGGTCGCGCCCTCTACAGCAGGTCGGGAAACTGCTCAAACTGGTTGAGGAAGTCTTCGGTAAAGTCCTCGTACTCGTAGTCGGCATTGCGGCGGGCGTCCCAGAGGACGCGAGTGCTCGGCAGATCCGGCCACGCGCAGGGCAGCCAGGCGTTGCCGCTGTAGCCAATGCCCAGCTGCTTGCACAGCACGTTGGCGCTTACGATGCTGTGGGCCAGCAGGTTACGGCTTTTGGCCAGGTCGTTGCCATCCAGCTTCTCGTGCAGGGCAATGGCCTGAGTCAGGGTGCTGGGGAAGTCGCGGGAGTCGAGCCATTCGGCGCCGAGCTCGGCGTGGTCGATGTTGAAGGCGTAGCGTTCCTCGTGGGTGATGGGCGAGGTTTTCATGAGGCTTTGCCGCATGACGCCGTAGAAGGCGAAGGGGTAAATCTCGGCCATCAGCATCTTGCCGATATCGTGCGTAAGGCCGGCGACGTACTCCAGGCCGGAGCGCTTCAGGTCCAGGGCATCGTACATAAAGTCGATCATGATGCCTGTGGTGATGGAATGCTGCCAGAGGGGGGTAAACCGGTAGTTGGGGTTGCCCTTGTACTCAAAGCCCAGCATAAAGCAGGTGAGCGCCAGGTTGCGCACCCGCTCGGGGCTGAGGATCTCCACGGCATCCACTTCGTCCTCGGCTTCCTCGCCGTTGTTCATAAACTGGGCCACGGCCATTAGAGTGTGATGGAAGCCGGGGAACTTTTCGCAGGCTTCGTCCACCTCGTCCTGGTCCACGGTGCCGACTCGGCACAGATCCAGCAGCGTTTGGCTGATGGCGGTGAGGGCGAGGGGTTCGGCGGGGCTCAGCACGCCTTCCTTCACCTGCGCGCGGGTAACGTTAAGCTTGCTGGAGATGGAGGTGGTGTTGGACCAGTCGGCGCGGCTGGGCAGCAGCAGGCCGTGCAGCAGATCCGGGTTGGCGGCGGAGCGGGGCGCGGCGGTAAGGGCGGAGGCATGTTCGGCGTCGGCCAGCTCCTCCTCGGTCGCGTACTGGGCCGGCGGCGTGGGCAGGCCTTCGTGCAGCGGGTGCTGGTGCTGCGCGGCCTCGTAGCGGTAGTGTTCGATGTCGAGGATGGCGGCGCGCAGCTCCTTGTAGGTTTGGAAGCGATCGTCCGGCCGGCGCTCCATCATCTTGCGCATCACGGAGATCCAGCCCTCCGGCACACCGGCGTCCAGCGCCTTGTTGGTAGGAAAGGGCTTCTCCAGGTGGCCCCACACGATTTCCTCCACCGTGGCGCCGTCAAAGGGCGGAGAGCCCACCATCAGGTGAAACAGCGTGGCGCCCAGCGAGTAGATATCGGTGCGCAGGTCGGTTTTCTCTCGCGTAATTTGCTCCGGCGCCACGTAGGCGGGGGTGCCGAAGGCCTCGCGCTCAGTGTCGACGGCGTCGGTGGGGGTAACCTTTTGCGCCAGGCCAAAGTCGGTAAGCATCACGACGCTGGTCGCGTCGATCATAAAGTTGGCGGGCTTGATATCGAGGTGGACGATGTTGCTGCGCCACGCGCAGTCCAGAGCGTTGATCGCCTGGGTCATAAACCAGAGGGCGTCGCCGGCGTCCATCGGGTGCTTCTGGTCGATCCAGTCATCGAAGGTGTGGCCCTCGATAAACGCCATCGCAAAGTACAGGATCTCTCCCTCCACCCCAATGGAGTAGATGGGCACGATGTTGCCATGACGCAGCGCGGCGACGGCGCGGGCCTCCTGCTGAAAGAAGTTGAGGTACTCCTCGTCCTGCGCAAACTCGGGACGCAGCACTTTAATGGCCACGTAGCGTTCCAGCGATGGATCAAAGCCTTTAAAGACGGCGCCCATGCCGCCCTGGGCAATTTTTTCCAGTACCAGAAAGTTGCCAATCGTGACACCAGGCTCGATGTCGTTGTAGCTGAGAGGCCGTGACATAGGAACGTGGCTCAGGAAGCGAAATGGACAGAGGTGCGGAAGGTGCTGGTGATAAGGCGGTTACAACGCCAGGAACAACGCGGCGTCACACTAAGGGCAATCGGCAATGGCCCAGGCGGGCTCCATAATGCGCCCCGCACATGGGAAAGGGAAGCTGGATCGAGTGGCCCCGTCATGGTTTTTGTTCGTTGCTCCGAGAGAGACGCTATACTATGACAAATTTCTACGAATCCTCATAATCCACTTACCGCCGGGTGGCGAGTGCAAAATGGGAATAAATACGGCAAAGTCTTCCGGGCAGGGCAATTGCCCACCTGGGGACAGATCCCAAAAACCCCGCATCGGTGTGTACAGGCAATTCGCTGAACCATCACGGAAGGATGCGGTTTGACAAGAAGCGTGCCCCGGGCCTTCCCCCCCGTTGCGTACGCTGCGTTTCTGTCCGTAGCGGCCGTTGCGTGAAAATCCGTCACGGGCTGGTTCTCTAATTCCCCGCCGCAACCTCGCCGGCGGTGCCGGAGGGTTGGGGCTGGCGCGCCACTTGCACGGGGGGCGGGCTGGGCTTGGGCGGGGGGCCGTAGGCGGCGACGAGGCCTTCGACCACACAGTCTGCGTACTCGCGGAAGATGCTGCGGAACATTTTGCCGTTGAACTTGCGCTCGCCGTCAAAGTCGCCGGCCAGCAGGCGCGGGTAGGTGTTTACTTCGTTCATAAAGTACGGCTCCGTGCAGACAACGGGGCCGTCGTACTCGCGGTTGGCGGCCAGATTGCGGGCCACCACGTAGGGGTTATCGCACACCTTGCGCGTGGTGGCGGAATTGCCGTAAAGCACTGCGGGAAAGCCCGTTACGCGCTTGAAGACGAGGCTGATCCGGTCCGCTACCTCCACCTCAATGGGCGTGGCGTTTTCCAGAATCTTGTGCATCATGCGCAGCCGCTGTCTGGTGTCCTCCACCTCGGTCTTCATGTAGCTGCCGTGCACAAAAAAGATGTTGCGGTTGAGGTACGCGAGGCCGCCGCGGCCGCTGGCCGGCGTGGCGTTAATGTAGAGCGTAATCGTAATGTCCGGGATGAAGTTGTTGCGGATGCGCGAGCCTCGCTCCAGGATCTCCGACGAGCGGTAGAAGAGAAACTCGGCCAGCTTGGGCATCTTTTTGCCGAACGATTTGGCCTGCTGCTCGGGCGTCATCCTGATGAGCTTGTCCAGCGTTTTGCCCTTGGCTTCGTCCAGAAGGCGGCGGCGCGCGTCGTCCAGAAAATCGGCGGGGCGGTACGGGGTGACGGGCTCGTTGGCCTCGCGCACCAGGAACACGCTGGCGCCCAGGCGCGTCAGCTCGCGCCGCATAATAAACGCGGTGATGAGGTTGAGGTCGCCCTCCTTCACGTACTCGCTGCCGCGGTAGCGGGTGCAGCGCTCTTCAATCTTGGCCCAGTCGCCGCCGATGTGCCCCGGGTCGATCGCGATGCGCAGGCCGTGCAGCGGCTTATCCGGCGGCTTGGGCACGGCGCGGAACTCGGCGGGCGTGCGAAAGGGGCGCTGCCAAACGGTGCGTTTGTCCGCCGCGGGGGCAAAGCGCAGGGTGTACTGGGGAATCTCGCGCCGCTGCGGGCTGGCGTACAGCACGATACGTTCGTCGTTAATATCGACAAACGGGGGCAGGCCGCCAAAGGGATCGAACAGCTCCTTCACGCGCGCATCAAACTCGCCGCGGGTCATCGCGCCCTGAAATTTGTCGAGCGCAAACCAGGGGTTGGGCGTCTCGTAATCCGCCGGCATTTTAGCGGGCGGGCGCACGGGCGTCGTGGGCAGGATGGCGGCCGTCTTCCCCGGGGCTACCGCGCCGCCGTTGGAGGAGTTGGCAGGGCCGGGGGTATTGCCGGGCTGGGGCGGGGTGTTGTTTGCGCCCGGATGGGTCAGCGGCACGGAGATGCCGTCGTTGTGCAGCGCGGCGTGCTTCACGTGGCGCGGCACCGGCTTGTCGGCAGGTGGGGTGAGCGGGGCATTCCACCAGGCCACAAACGCGTCGTCCCGCATGTAATGCCACGCGACGCCGGCAAAGCCGAGCAGCGCCAGGAGCAGGGCTCCGGCGAGGATCAGCATTGGGCGATGGGATTCGCGCTTCATAGGGCGGGGAGAGAGGGCGTCGCGTATTTATAAGTGTGCCTTGTGCAGGGCCGCTGCGCAAGCGCTTGTTGCGAGGAGGGCCTGCTCAGCCGCGCAATTACGTGCAGCAACGTAAAAACCCCGATAACAAACGCTGGGGCATGATTTTATCACGTTTATTATGAGCTTGCAAATAGGCAGTGAACCCCTAGCTTTCCGTTTTAGACAAGCCGGGGCGTCTTCCCGTTCAACTCATTTTTCCCTCCATCCTTTTCCGCCCCATTCGTCCGCTCCCCAGGCCGGTGCTGTAGCGACCGGCCTTCGCCGCCTCTGCCTCTCCCCCTTCCCGCCACCGCCGCCACCACCAGTGAACCCCGCCGCCACCAGCCCCACTCCCCCGCCCCCCACCTACCCGGAGGTACTGCAGCAATTGCAGGCCCGGCCGCGGCGCTGGCTGGTCACCGGCGCGGCCGGCTTTATCGGCTCGCACCTGGTGGAGACGCTGCTTAAAGCAGGGCAAACGGTCATCGCGTTCGATAACTTCAGCACCGGCTCCCCCCAAAACCTGGCCGAGGCCGTGGGCGGCGCCGAGCGCGTACACGCCCGCACCAGCCGCCCCAAAAGCCGCTTTACGCTGGTGGAGGGCGACTCTCGCGACCCGAACGCGTGCCGCAACGCTATGACGCGCGGCGTGGACTACGTGCTGCATCACGCCGCCATTAGCGAGGCGCCCAGCCCTAACGAGCAGATGGTGCAGTTTCACGCCGAGAACGTGACGGGCATGCTGCTGATGCTGGAAGCCGCGCAGGCCGCTGATGTGCAACGCTTTGTATACGCATCCAGCAGCGATGTGTATGGCGACGCCGCCACCCAGCCCTGCCGCGAGGATATTACCGGCCGCGCCCTCTCCCCCTTCGCGCTCAGCAAGCAGATGAACGAGATGTACGCCTCTCTCTACGCGCGGCTGTACAACCTCAGCGCCGTCGGGCTGCGTTACTTCCAGGTCTTTGGCCCGCGCCAAAACCTGCTGGGCGACGACATTATTGCACGATGGATCACCGCCATGCTGCGAGGGGGCGAGGTCGTCATCCCCGGCGAGGGCGACTTTGCGGCGGACTACTGCTACGTGGCTAACATTGTGCAGGCCAACATTATGGCCGCCTGCTGCCCCCTTACCGCGCGCAAGCACATGACCTGCAATATCGCCTCCTCCCGCCCCATCCGCCTGCTGGAGCTTTTTCTGGAAATGCGCGCCG
The DNA here is from genome assembly GCA_003054695.1 of Verrucomicrobia bacterium LW23. GTDB lineage: Bacteria > Verrucomicrobiota > Verrucomicrobiia > Methylacidiphilales > UBA1321 > LW23. The sequence continues at coordinate 35,999 of QAZA01000018.1, read as the reverse complement.
CCGTGGCCGTGCGCCACAAATCGGTGCGTAACCTCATGCCCAGCTACCGCCCGCCGCAGCCCGGCGAGCTCCGCCCCCTGCTGCCCGACATTACCCGCGCCCGCACGATGCTCGGCTACGAGCCCATGCACGACGTCGCCGCCGGCCTGGAGGCCAGCATGCTGTGGTACGAGGGCAATCTGTTCGAGGGATAACGCATCGCGCGTATTTTCTCCTTAAAGGCTCGCGTTCCGTGCCGATGGGATCTCTGTTGTTTGGATCCTCGATGCCATTGCGCTTTTGCCGATCGCAGGCCATGATGTAACCGCCATGTAAAGGCACAGGCGCGCGCGCGCTTTGAGCGCAGGCCTTTTCGCCGCTCCATTCCGTCAAACCACTCGCATAATTTCGGAACCCATTTTTATTGCTGCAACAATTTTATTAAGATACATTTCTCATAATCGCTCAACCCTCTCTGGAAAAGCCCGATATAATGAGAAACCCGCTTCCCATGAACCTGAGAGGATTGCTCCGTTCCGATATTGCGACCACCGCCCTGGCCGCCAGCCACCCTTCCCTCGAAAAGCCCGACCGCCCCGCACCCGTGAACTCCCAACCGCACGCCTACAACACCCTGGTGGTGGAGGACGACGTTGTTACCCGACACCTCCTCACGCAGGCGCTGCGTCGTCGCGGCCACCACGTTACGGCATGCACCACGGCGGAGGAGGCCATCGAGCTACTCTCCACCCTCGCCTTCCCGCTGGCCATTGTGGACCTGAACCTGCCCGGCATGGACGGCGCCAGCTTTGTGCGCTGGCTGCGCCAGCAACCGCGCGGGGACCATTGTTACATCCTGGTCGGCACCACCTCCACGCAAAACGACGACCTCAAACTCATTCTGCAAGCCGGCGCCAACGACTACGTTAACAAGCCCTACCTGCACGAGTCGCTCAACGTCCGCCTCACCATCGCCGAGCAGCAAGTCATTGCCCTGGAGCAACGCCAGCAGCTGGAGAGCCAGCTGAAAAGCGAGCGCGACTTCATCAGCGCCGTTGTGGAAACCGCGCCTGCCCTCATCGTGGTGCTGGACCGCAACGGCGTTATCCTGCGCCTTAACCGCGCCTGCCGCGATACCACCGGCTACCTGGACGCGGAACTGCTCGGCGCCCCGTTCCTCAACGCCCTGGTGGCGCGCGAGGACTTCGCCTCCGTGCAAACCGCCATGAACGATGTGCTGATGCTCGAGGCCAAAGTCCCCCACGGCGCCCTCGGCGCCCAGGCGCCCACCAAAACCAGCCGCGCGTTTGAGAGCAAGGTAATGACCAAAAGCGGCGAGCTCAAATACATCTCCTGGTCCGCCAGCACGGTGCCCAACGTCATTGGCGATATCGAAATGGTTATCTGCGCCGGCCTGGACATCACCGCGCGCTTCCATGCGGAGGAGCGGCTGAACTACCTGGCGCTGCGCGATCCCCTGACGCGCCTGTTCAACCGCGCCCAGCTCAACCGCTCCGTGGATCTGGCGCTGGACAACGTGCGCCGCGGCATCCCCTCCTGCGTCATGTATATCGACCTGGACAACCTCAAAGTCGTCAACGACAGCCTGGGCCACGCCGCCGGCGACCGCCTGCTTGTCAAGATTGCCGACCTGCTGCGCGACTCCCTGCACGACTCCGACGTGATTGTGCGCTTTGGCGGCGACGAATTTGTGGTGGTGCTGAACAACACCTCGCTGGACCAGGCCGTGGTCGTCGCCGAGCGCATGCGCGTGCTGTTCGACAACCTCGTCTTCCGCGACAGCGACCGCACCTTCTCCGCCAGCGCCTCCTTTGGCCTTACCCGCGTGGATACCGCCTACTCCAGCGAGCAACTGCTGGCCCAGGCCGACGCCGCCTGCTACGCCGCCAAAAACAAAGGCCGCAACCGGGTGGAAGTCAACCACGCGGACCAGACGGAAATCGCCCAACTGCACGCCGACAGCAACTGGCTGGCGGTGGTAAAGGAAGCCATCCGCGACGACAAGTTTGAGTTGTGGTTCCAGCCCGTTGTCGCCACCAACACGCGCAAAACCTTTTTTCAGGAGGCGCTGCTGCGCCTTCGCGGCAAGGATGGGCAAATCATTGAGCCGCAAGTCTTTCTGCCTGCCGTCCAGCGCTCCAAGCTCACAAAGCTTGTCGACAAATACGTTATCGGCAAAGCCATCACCTACCTGCGCAAACACGCCGACCTCATCCTGTCCCTCAACATCTCTGCCGACCTGCTGAGCGACCCCGACCTGCCGACCATCCTCGGCGAGCAGTTCTCTACCGGCAACGTGGAGCCAGGCCGCGTGATTTTTGAGATTACCGAGGAGGAAATCGCCTCCAACTTTACCGTAGCGTGCCGCGTGGTGCAGGATCTACGCGCCCAGGGCTTCCGCTTTGCCCTGGACGACTTCGGCGCCGGCTTCAGCTCCTTTGCCCACCTGCGCGACCTGCCGATAGACCTGCTGAAGATCGACGGCTCCTTCCTCAAGGACCTGGTCAACAAGCCCAGCCACCGCGCCATCATCCTGGCCATCAACGAGATGGCCCACCACATGGGCCTGGAAACCGTAGCCGAATACGTACAGAACGAGGAGACCTTCGAGATCCTGCAAGAGATCGGCATCGACTACACGCAAGGCTACCTCCACAGCCGCCCGAGGCCCAGGGAAGATGTGCCGAGCGCGACGGCGTGAGAGCTGGGGCTGTTGAGCAGGACCTCCCACCTTCCAAAACTTGGTGTCTTTGTGTCTTGGTGGTTTATCTGCTTCGTTCCGCTCCTGTCCCATGATATCCGCGAAGGAATTCTAACCACCAAGTCACCAAGACACCAAGTTTACGGAGGGGACAGGGAATAGAATGCGTCGAAATCTGACGCATCCTGGAGGGACACAGCACCTCGTTCCGATCGCATTTTGCTGGCCAAAACGCCGTGCAATTGCCATCATCGGCGCGCGGACGCACGGTTTCTGCCCGGCGCCCGCCCTTTATGCGCCCGCCGACACGCGAACTGAATCTGCAGCGCCCCGCCACGCTGGCCGGCGTGTGCTATCCTGCTGATGCGCAAAAGCTTGTGCAGTACGTGCGCCGCTTTTGGGACGCGCCTGGCGGCGCAATCTGGGGGGCTGCGGCGAAGGAATCGGGCGCCCCCGCCCCCGCCGCCACCCACTACCTCGGCGTCATCGCCCCGCACATCGATCTCCGCGTGGCGGCGGACGCATACAGCCACGCGTTCGACACGCTGCGCACCCAGCCGCCGGCCGATACGTACCTGATCCTCGGCGTGGGCCACCACGCGATGGTGGAGTGGAGCATGGACGTGTTTGGTTACGAGACGCCGCTGGGCCACATCCCCTGCAACGTGGCGGCGGTTAAGGAGATTGTGGAAGCTGTGGCGCTGGAAACCCCACAAGCCGCTGAGCTGCTGATGGATACGCAAGCACACGCGCGCGAGCACTCCATCGAGTTCCCCCTGATTTGCCTGCAAGCCATGCGCGCGCTTGGTGCGTGCGCCTCCGCCCCGCCGCTGCCAGTGACGGAGACTAAAACCAGAAAGCGCGGCAAAAAGGCCGCGGCAACGGTGCAAGCGGGGTCAGCCCCCACCGCCGAGTCGCCGGAAAAGCCCGACCCGCCCCCCTCCCCTCACCCACCCTTCACCTTCATCCCCATCCTCTGCGGCGGGCTGCATCGCGAGCTGCGCAGCGGCAAAGCACCCGGCCCGCGCACACTGCTGGGCGCCCTGGCGCGGGCGCTGCGCGGCTACCTGGACACCGCCGCGGCGCGCGGCGAGCGCGTCCATATCATTACCTCCATCGACGGCTGCCACCAGGGGCCGCGCTTTGATCACGACTATCTTGTTACGCAGGAGGTACTTGCGGATACCAAAGAGTGGGAGGAAGAGTTGTGGGGGCATTTCTCCGCCGCCGATTTCCCCGCGTTTTTCCGCTTTCTCGCGCGCGACTGCAACGAGCGCTACTTTGACGGCGTCGGCGCTATGTCGTTGCTGCTCTTTATGTTCGGCGACAAGCTGCGCTATCACCCCGCTTGCTGGCGCGCCAGTTTCGACCCCCGCGACGCCTCCGCCGTAAGCTTTAGCAGCGGATGGCTTGAGCTTGCGGACGCCCGCTGATTCCGGTATCCGTTGACCTACGTGACTCACCCCCGCCCCATCCTGGCCCCCGACCACCTGGCCTTTGGCGAGCGCCTGCGCGCCGAAGTGCTGGAACCGATGAAAGCCGTGTTTATCGGCAAAGAGGAAATCATCGACCTGCTGGGCCTGTGCCTGGTGGCCGGCGAAAACCTGTTTATCCTGGGCCCCCCCGGCACCGCCAAAAGCGCCCTGGTGCACGATCTGGGCCAGCGGCTGGAAGGCACCACCTTCTCCTACCTCCTTACCCGCTTTACGGAGCCCAACGAACTGTTCGGCCCCTTCGACATCCGCCGCCTGCGCGACGGCGAGCTGGTGACGAATACCGAAGGGATGCTGCCGGAGGCCTCGCTCGTCTTTCTGGACGAGCTGCTGAACGCCAACAGCGCCATCCTCAACAGTCTGCTTACATCATTGAACGAGAAGGTGTTACGTCGCGGACGCGAGACGCTGCACCTGCGCAGCCTCATGTTCGTCGCCGCCAGCAACCACCTGCCCCAGGAGGAAGCCCTGCGCGCCCTTTTCGACCGCTTTTTGCTGCGCGTGCACTGCGGCAACGTAGCCATTGAGCAACTGACGCAAGTGCTGGAAAGCGGCTGGAGCCTGGAGGCGCGTCCGTCGCCAAACGCCAACGCGCCGCACGCCGCCAACGGCCACGCGCCCGGCTCGCGCCCCACCTTCGACGCCGTGCGGGATTTGCGCAACGCGTTGCCCGCCATCGATTTAGCGCCCGTACGGGCCGCATACGTGGAGCTGGTGCACCGCATCCGCTACAGCGGGTTGCCGGTGTCGGATCGCCGCGCCGTCAAGCTCCAGCGCCTCATCGCCGCCAGCGCCCTGCTCTGCGGCCGCCGGCAGGCGCGTCTGTCGGATATGTGGATGCTGCAAAACATCTGGGACACCGAAGAGCAGCAGGAAGTGCTGCGAAGCCTGGTGCAAAAAGCCATTGCCCAGGAGCCCGCCGCCGACGGCGACCACCCCCGCGCCTTTACGCAGGAAACCCCTGACGCCGAAGCGCTTGCGCAAGATATCCAGAAGCTGCACGACCGCTGGACCCAGCTCGCCGCCGGCCCCGCCGCCACCCAGGCCGAGTCCGCCGGCGAAGCCGCCTACCTCCGCGATCGCCTCAGCATCCTCGACGGCCGCTGCCAGTGGGTGCAGGACCCCGAACACCGCGAAGCCCTCACCGCCGCCACCCGCCAGCTCTGGGAGAAGCTGGGGGCAAAGAAGTAACGCAAAGCCCGGGAGTGAGCATGTCGAGCAAATCCTCCGGGCGGCAAAGGCGGCGTTGTGCCTGGGCGGGGATCTTCCAGCACTTGCTCAGATGAGGCTGCAATTGCAAGGATATGCGCCTTACTCAAAAAACCTGGGTTCCCGCATTGCGACAACCTATTTGGCGAGCGCGCGAAACAGCTCCGAATGTCGTGCGTTTGTCCGTGCACGGGCCGCGTCTACTTCCTCATCGGTAGCAAACGTGATCGTCCGCTTCTCCGCCGGCGGCTTGAAATCGCCGTGGCGGCCATGTTTTGTGAATCACACGGCCCGCGCTATCGTCAGAGAGGGGTAGCCATGGTAGCATGCAAGTCCTATTGCAGTTGCCGCGGCGTGTCGCTTTCGTCTGCAAAACTCCCTGCCGTCCCTTTCCCGATATGCGCTCCTCTACCTCCCTCCCCATGCTTACCCTTGCGCGCGCGCTGCCGCTGTTTGCCGGGCTTGCCGCGCTGTTGTTGCTGATCTCCACGCTCACGCCTGCCGCCGCCGCGCCTGAGCCGCCTACTTTTGGCGCTGAGCGGAAGCGCGGCGAGTGGTCTATTGTGCTTAGGCAGGGGCGCCTGACGATCAGGCACTTTCCGGAAGGCCAGAAAGACTCGGACTTCGAACTGGCTATCTTACCGGGCGACCGCCAGAAGCTGGAGGCGGCGCTGGACAAAGCCGATCAGTGGAAGGGGATTGCCGGCAGCATCAAGGCGGAGCCCTTCTCTAAAAAATTGCCCAATATCAAGATTGGCGAGGGTTACACCTCAGCAGAAGTGACCTTCTCCTGGAGCGTGAGAAAGGACGGCTCCACCGCGGCAGGCATTGCGTTTTCCGACGGCTCCGGCACCCGATCGGGCTCAGGCCGGATCGAGATGTTTCGCGAAGCGCTCAAAATGCTCGATCTCGTGCCCGAGATGGAGTGGGAGATTAAAGAGCGCACTGACAAGTGGATGCGGCAGGACGCCATGTTCAACTGATGACGCGCCCCCCCTTTTTTCGTCCCCCTGAGTTCTGGTTCCCGCCCTTGCCTGTTTTCCGTAGTTAACCTCCCCCCTCCTCTCCAGACCCCGCTCTCCTCAAGCTTCCCTGGAAATACCCACTTCTGGCCAGCGCCCCGATTTCTGCTATGTTGTGCGGCAATGATCGCCTTTTTGCGCGCGCTTTTCTCGGCATGGACGTGGCGGATGGCGTGGCGCGACTCACGGACGTCGCGGCGCAAGCTGCTCCTTTACTCGTGCTCCATCGTGCTGGGCGTGGCCGCGCTGGCCGCCATCGGCTCCCTGGGCCACAACCTGGAGCGCGCTGTGGAGGAGCAGGCCAAATCACTCCTGGGCGCCGACCTGGTGCTCACCTCGCAAACGCCCTTTTCCGAGGAGGCGGAAAAACTCTTCCGCAGCATTGGCGGCGAGCAGGCGCGCGAGGTCTCCACCTTTACCATGGTGCATTTTCCCCGCACCGACGACACGCGACTGGCCCTGGTGCGCGGCCTGCAAGGGCGCTTTCCCTTCTACGGCCAGCTCGAAACGCAGCCCGCCGCCGCAGGCGTCGATTTCCGCAACCGGCCCAGCGCCGTCATCGAGGAATCGCTGATGACCCAGTTTCAGGTAACGCCCGGGGACGATATCCGCGTTGGCGGCCGCGACCTGAAGGTGCTGGGCCAGGTGCTGCGCGTGCCGGGCGAAACCGTGCTGCTCGGCACCTTCGCCCCACGCGTTTACCTGCCAATGGCCGAGCTCAACGCCTCGGGTCTGCTCCGCCCCGGCAGCCTCGCCACGTATCGCATCTACTTCCGCTTCGGCCCCGACACGGCGACGCCGAATGTCACACGCTCCGCCAAACCCGGCATGCCCGCGCCCGCGGCGGAGGAGCTGAAGGCGCCGGCCCCCGGCAGCAGGGACTCTATCGTGAACGCCGACGGCTCCGTGCGGGTGCCCCAGCTCGTGCGCATCCTGCGCCCGCAACTGGCGGAGCTTCGCCTGGGCGCGGATACGGTGGAGGAGCGCAAAAAGGATTTCACCCGGGCGCTCACCAATCTCCAGCACTTCCTTAACCTGGTGGGATTCATCGCTTTACTGCTGGGCGGCGTAGGCGTGGCCAGTGCGGTGCACACGCATGTGCGGGAGAAGCTGGCCTCCGTGGCCGTGCTGCGCTGCCTGGGCTGCAGCATCGGCCAGACATTCGCGATCTACCTGCTGCAAGGCATGGCCCTGGGGCTGGCCGGGGCGCTGGCAGGCGCGGCATTAGGTCTTGCCGTGCAGGCACTTCTGCCAGGCGTGCTGGCCGATTTCCTGCCGCTCGAGTTCCAGTTCCGCGTCTCCTGGGCCGCGCTGGGCAAGGCGATGGGGATCGGCTTTTTCATCTGCGTGGCCTTTACGCTGCTGCCTCTGCTGGCCGTGCGACGCGTCTCGCCCCTGGCCGCCATCCGCTCCTCCTACGAGCCGCGCCGAAGCCGCATTGACCCCTGGCAGGCCGCGGTATGCGCACTTATCGCGGCCGGGGTCGTCTGGTTTTCGCTGTCCCAGACGCCGAACGTGCGGTTGGGCTGGGGCTTTGCGGGCGGCCTGGCGGCGGCCTTTTTGGTGCTGACACTGTGCGGCTGGCTGCTTATGTTTGTGGTGCGCAAGACGTTACCACTGCTAGGCCTGCCGTTTGCGGCACGGCAGGGGCTGGCCAGCCTGTATCGCCCGGGTAATCGCACCTTGCTGCTGCTTCTCTCGCTGGGGCTGGGCACATTTCTCATGCTCACGCTCTATCTCGTTCAGCAGACGTTGCTTACGGAGCTGTTGCCGGAGGGTGACAGCGGCCGGCCCAATGCCATCATGTACGGCATCGGCAATGATCAGGTCGACGGCGTCAAAGCGCTGCTTCGCGAGCAGAAGCTGCCCGTGCTGGACGAAGCGCCGATCATCAACATGCGCATCCGGGAAATCAAAGGCCGCACGGTGGAGGATATCCTGGCCGAAGAACGCCGCGCGCGCGATCGCGAGCGGGCGGAGGCGCGCGCGAAGGAGCAGGCGGGAAAGGCGAAGAATGCGGCCCCGGAGGTTGCCTCCCCCTCCCCCACAAATCTTGCAGCCACAACTCCTTCCAGCAACTCGGCCGTATCCGGCGCCGACGCCCCGGCGCCGGAGATGGAGCGCGGCGGCACCCCCTCGCGCAACGCCGCTCCAGAGGCGTTTGCGGCCAGCCTGCGCCCCTCCGCCTGGGCCATGCGCCGCGAGTACCGCAGCAGCTACACCGCCACCATGCGCGACAGCGAGAAAGTGGTGGAAGGCAAGTGGATAGGCTGGATGCCCGGCACCGAGCCGGCGCCGGGAGCCGCCGCCCCTGCACCAGCGGTTGAAATCGACCTGGCCACGGCGATCATCCCCATCAGCATGGAAAAAAGCGTGGCCGGCGACCTGAAAGTAGGCGTGGGCGACGAGCTGGTGTTTGACGTGCAGGGCCTGCCCGTCAAAACGCGCATTGCCAGCCTGCGCGAGGTGAACTGGCGCCGCGTGCAGCCCAACTTCTTTGTGCTCTTTCCCCGCGGCGCCCTGGAGGCCGCACCCGCCATGCACGTGCTGGTCACCCGCGTGTCGGACTCCGCCGCCTCGGCGCGCATGCAAAGGGCGATGATCAAAGCGTTCCCCAGCGTCAGCACGGTGGACATGACCCTGGTGGTGCAGACGCTCGACGCCATCCTGGGCAAGATCTCCTTCGTCATCCGCTTTATGGCCATGTTTACGGTGCTGACCGGCATCCTGGTGCTGCTCGCCTCGCTGGCCACCGGGCGCTACCAGCGCATGCAGGAGAGCGTGTTGCTGCGCACCCTCGGCGCCTCGCGCCGGCAGGTGCTGCGCATTTTGCTGGTGGAGTACGCCGCTCTGGGCCTGCTGGCGGCCATCACCGGCTCCTTGCTGGCCATCGCAGCAGCCTGGGCCTTAAGCACTTACCTCTTTCAGACATCCTTTACCCCGCCGGTGATGCCCGTGCTGGCCGCCATGCTCGGCCTCCCCCTCATCACCATCGCTACCGGCCTGCTGATGAACCGCGGCGTGCTAAGCCAGCCGCCCCTTGCCGTGCTGCGCGGGGAATGAGCCGGGCCTGACCAGCGAAACCGCCTTTTTGCAAAGCAACGCTGGACGGCCGGGGCGCCCCCGCGCACAGTTACGGCATGAGCACCGACCACGGCCACGGTCAGGACCACACGCACGGCGACGGCGAGCATTCGCATCATGCTGAGCATCCGCACGTTGCACCCAAAGCCGCCGGCACAGCCAGGCACGACCATGGGCCTGGCCATAGCCACGATGACGGCCACGGCCATGATCACGGCGAGGGCGGGCTGGAGGATCACAACAAAAAGGACGCAATCTTAACCGTTGTGACTCTGCTATTTACGCTTGCCGGCTGCGCGTTTACGGAGTTCTCGCTGCCCTGGTATCTGTGTTACCTGGGCGCCTACGCAGCCGGCGGCCTGCATGGGCTGGAAATGGGCTTCCGGGCCCTGCTTAAAGGCAAAATCGATGTCGACATGCTGATGGTGATGGCCGCCTTTGGCGCGGCCGCCCTGGGCAAGCCGTTTGAGGGCGGCATGCTTCTCTTCCTCTTCTCCCTGAGCCACTTGCTACAGAATTACGCCATGCAGCGGACCCGCAGCGCCATCCAGTCGCTCATGAAGCTGCGCCCCGATGAAGCGCTGCGCAAACTGCCCGGCGGCGGCACGCAAGCCACTCCGGTGGAAGAAGTTGCGGTAGGCGACATTATTTTGCTGCGCCCCGGCAGCACCGTCCCGCTGGATGGCGAAATTGTCGAAGGCGAAAGCAGCCTGGACCAGGCGACGCTGACGGGCGAGAGCATGCCCGTGCGTAAAGTAGTGGGCGACAACGTCTTCGCGGGCACCATCAACCAAACCGGCGCCCTGGATGTCCGCGTAACCAGGCTCTCTCGCGACTCCACGCTCTCCCGCATGGTAAGCATGGTGGAGAACGCGCGCAGCGAGAAGGCGCAGACGCAACGCTTTCTGGATGTGGCGGAGCAATATTATGCGTTAGGCGTTATCGCGACGTGTGTTACGGTGTTTGCGGTGGGCTGGGGCCTGTGGGCGGAGCCCGTGTCAGCGGCCGTCTACCGCGCCATTACCCTGCTTGTCGTTGCGTCGCCTTGCGCGCTTGTCATCAGCACGCCGGCCAGCATTCTCTCGGCCATCGGCGGGGCGGCGCGCCGCGGCGTGCTGTTTAAAGGCGGCGTGCATCTGGAGCGGATGGCGGAAATCACCATCGTTGCCTTTGACAAAACGGGCACACTCACCGAGGGAAAACCACGCGTTACGGACCTGTGGACGCCCCAGGGCGGCGCGCTCACCATCGACAAGCTTGGCGCAGAAGACCCTGCACAGCAACTGCTTGCACGCGTGGCGTCCGTCGAGGCGAAGTCCGAGCACCCGCTGGCCCGGGCCATTGTGGCCGAGGCCAAACGACTGAACCTGGCCGTCCCGGAGGCGGCCGCGTTTCAGTCCACATCCGGCCGGGGCGCCGCGGCGACGGTAGATGGGCAGGAGATCGCCGTAGGCAGCCCCACCTACTTTGCGCAGCTGGGCGGCAAGCTCGACGAAGCGGCTACCGCCGTGCTGGCGGGCTTTGAGGAGCGCGGCAAAACGGCCGTGATTGCGGCACGGGCCATCTCCGGCACAGAGACACAACTGCTTGGCATTGTGGCGATTGCAGATACACTGCGCAGCGATGCGGCCGAAAGTTTACGCAAAATCAAAGCCGCGGGCGTCAAAAAGGTGGTGATGCTGACCGGCGACAATCGGCGCGCCGCCGGCGGGATTGCCGCGCAGGTGGGGGTGGACGCGTTTCACGCCGAGCTGATGCCCGCCGATAAAGTGCGAATTGTCAAAGAGTTACAAGGAGAAGGCCGCGCCGCGATGATTGGCGACGGCGTGAATGACGCGCCCGCGCTGGCCACGGCGCACATCGGTATCGCCATGGGTGGCGCCGGCAGCGATGTGGCGATGGAGACGGCCGATGTGGTGCTGATGAGCGACCAGTTGCGGCAGCTGGCGTTTGCGCTGGCGCTCAGTCGCAAGGCGCAGATGATTGTGTATCAAAACCTTGCGTTTAGCATGCTGGTCATTTTGGTACTCGTGGCGTCAATGATGGGCTGGCAAATTCCGCTCACGCTGGGCGTCCTTGCGCATGAGGGGAGCACGGTGGTGGTGGTACTGAACGGCCTGCGGCTGCTGGTTTATGATCCCAGACTGTAAAGGGGTACGGAGGCGCTTCCGCTCCACCCAACCCTCGGCAACTGTGCGACATACGATGGTCATGCAACAAAAAAACGTCGCCACCAGCGAAAAAAAGGTGAATTGCGGCGCGAATGCCTCTATGATTTTGCGGTAAGTCGGGCGGCAGCCTTCACGCGCAGCCCTGGCAAAAGCGATGGGGCGATTAGCCTTGTTGATATTGCCTTGTGGCAGAGCCGGATACGTCGGATGGATCCGGACACGTGCGTCGACTGTGTGCCAAAGCTGGAGATTCGCCAATTTGCAACGCTCTTTGGCACGTCTTAAGCTTACTTTTGCCTGACGAACCGGCACTTTCGCTATCCGGGCAGCCCTTTTCCCAGGGGTGGCCGGTGGGGCGACGGCTCCGTTCTTATCATCCGCACTATCTATTTACATCGTGTCAAATTCACCTCTTCCTACCGCTCCCACCGGGCTGTTTGGCGATTATCAGCCCGAAGACTTTTTCGATGAGATGTTTACGCCGGACGGCAATCCGCGTCCGCACTACAAGGCACTCCTCGAGCGCATCGAGGATATGGATCGGGAAGAATTCGACGAGCGCCGCGCCGCGGTGGACAACTCGTTTCTGCGCCAGGGCATCACCTTTACCGTGTATAGCGATGACCGGGGCACGGAGCGCATTTTCCCGTTCGATCTCCTGCCGCGCATTATTCCCGACAAGGAATGGCGGCATCTGGAAGCTGGTCTGACGCAACGCATTACGGCGCTCAACCTCTTTCTGCACGATATTTACCACGACCAGCGCATCCTGAAGGAAGGCATCATCCCGGCGGATTACATCCTGGGCGCCAAGCACTTCCGTCCGGAGTTCATGCACTTTAATGTGCCCAAGGATATTTATATCCACGTGTGCGGCTCGGACCTGATCCGCGACAAGGACGGCACCTATTATGTGCTGGAGGATAACGGCCGCTGCCCCTCGGGCGTCTCCTACCTGCTGGAGAATCGCCAGGCGCTGAAGCGCATTTTCCCCGCGGCATTCGAGAAAATCGGCGTGCGCCCCGTGGACGACTACTGCGAGGAGCTGCGCAACGTGCTGACCTACGTGGCCGCCCCGCCGGAGCGCGGCAACCGCCCCACGGTGGTTTTGCTGACGCCGGGCGTCTATAACAGCGCCTACTTTGAGCACTCCTTCCTGGCCCGCCAAATGGGTATCGAGATTGTGGAAGGGCGCGACCTTGTGGTAAAGGACAAGAAGGTTTACATGCGCACCACCAAGGGTTTACAGAAGGTGGACAGCATTTACCGGCGCATCGACGACGACTTCCTGGATCCCCAGGTGTTCCGCAAGGACTCCGTGCTGGGCGTGCCGGGGCTGGTGGATGCGTATCGCGCAGGCAACGTCAGCCTGGCAAATTCGATCGGCACGGGCGCGGCCGACGATAAGGCGATCTATTACTTTGTGCCCAAGATGATCAAGTTTTACCTGGATCAGGAGCCGATTTTGCCCAACGTGCCTACCTACCTGGGCGCCAACAGCAGCGACTTGAAGTACATGCTGGAGAACACCGAAAATATGGTGATCAAAGCCGCGAATGAATCGGGCGGCTATGGCATGATTGTGGGCAGTAAGGCGACCAAGGAGGAGATCGAAGACTTCCGCGACAAGGTGAAGGCCGATCCTCGCAACTACATCGGCCAGCCCATCGTTTCGCTGTCGCGCCACCCCAGCTACACGGATGGCCATTTTGAGGGCCGGCACATCGATCTTCGTCCGTATATCCTTTATGGCGAGAAGATTACGATTGTGCCCGGCGGGCTGACCCGCGTGGCGCTGCGCAAAGGCTCGCTGGTCGTCAACTCCTCGCAGGGCGGCGGATCCAAGGACACCTGGGTCCTTTACGGCGACGCCTAGCATACCATACACCCACCACGGCGCGCCCCGCGCCTGCACCACATGCAGCGGGGCGTCGCAGCGACAGGCCCGGGCGCTTCGGTAAGGGCGCCCACCGGCCCACCGCTCCGGCGCCCAGGCTAGTCCCCTTTGACACATAACTCCTTCTCCCGGCAAAACTTACCGACAGCCCCATCCCCTTCCCCCCTATGCTTTCCCGAGTGGCCGACAGCTTGTATTGGATGAGCCGTTACATCGAACGGGCCGAAAACATCGCGCGCATTCTCGATGTTAACCTGCAGCTATTGCTGGATCTGCCGACGCTGGACCCCAAGCGCCGTAACGCGTTGTGGGAGCCCGTGTTGCGCGCCACCGGCGACGCTTTTGAGTTTTACCAGCAGTACGAGGTGGCGACCCCCGAGCATGTGATGGAGTACCTCATTCTTAATGAGAAGAACTCCAACAGCATTCAGCACTGCATCAACGCCGCCCGCGAAAACGCCCGCCACGTGCGCGAAACCATCTCCGTGGAGATGTGGGAGGAGCTGAACCGCGTGTACCTGGACCTGAAGCACGTGACGATGGATGACATTGAGCGGCAAACACCTTCGGAGTTCTTCAAGTTCATTAAGGACGGCTCGCACCTTTTCCAGGGCATTACGGACGCCACCATGATGCACGGCGAAGGCTGGGAGTTTATCCAGACCGGCAAATTTCTGGAGCGCGCCGACAAAACCACCCGCATGCTGGACGCCAACGAAGAAGTGCTGCTGCCCCACGAGAAAAAGGGCAAAGTGCGCGAACCGTTGATGCTTAACGCAATACTGCGCAGCTGCTCCGCCGAAACCGGCTATCGCCGCACCTACCCGGGCTATGTCGAATCCGACAAAGTCGTCGACTTTCTGGTGCTGAACGAGTTCTTCCCGCGCAGCGTGCGCTTCTGCGTCTACTCCCTGGACGACTCCCTGCACCGCATCTCCGGCGCCAAGGACGAGCACTTTACCAATCAGGCGGAGAAGCTCAGCGGCCGCCTCATTTCGGAGATCATCTACAGCACGGTGGACGACATCCTGGGCCGCGGCATCCACGACTACATCGACGAGCTGCAGATGAAGCTCAACAGCATCGGCAGCGCCATGGCCACAACCTACATGGCCTACAGCGAGGAAGCCGCCGCATCGCCGGCTGCGGATGCCAAGCCGGCCGAGGCGAAATCTGCCAGCGCCCCGGCCACGACGACGCTGCCCGCCAGCAACCAAAGCCAGGCCACAGCGGCCAAGGCCGTGGTGGCGTAGGGGGAGAAGCTTGCGCTCGCGCTCATTGCGTAGTACCAGTAATAAAGCCTAAGCCACGACAAAGCAATGATCGCCATCTCCTCATCCCTCCCTTCAGAGCAAGCCACACGGGAGATCGAGGAGATGCGTGAGTTCATGAAGCCGTACCTTACCTCCCCGGAGAAAGCGAGGGAGTTCCTGCAATCTGCTGGCATTTTGGACGAGAACGGCAAGCTTGCTGCCCGCTATCGCCCTGAACCCGCCTTGAATCAGGAATGATACTGCCCAATTGGGTGATTGGCTACCATGGCTGCGATCGCGCAGTTGGGGAAGCCATCCTCTCAGGAGTTGACGAAGTTCACGTTAGTTCGAATAAGTACGATTGGCTGGGCGAGGGCGCTTATTTTTGGGAAAACTCCTACGCTCGGGCTCATGAGTGGGCAACTCTTTTCAAGGAAAAGCCGAAGAGATCTAGGGGCAACATCAATGAACCCTTCGTCACCGGCGCTATCATCATTCCTGGTAATTGTCTCGATTTGGCAGAGGCGAAGTCACTGCAAATTCTAAAAGAAGCCGCGGATGAGTTCCGCTTTGATTGGCGAGCCCATGCCAGAGAATACGTCCGCCTTTAGCGGCGACCACGACCTACTGTTGCGAAGCCTGGATTGCGCAGTCATTAACTTTCTCCACAGCTACCGTTTGCGAGCATCCAAAACCGCATTCGACACTATCCGTTGCCCTTACTTCGAGGGCACCTCCCTCTACCCAGGAGCCAAAATTGCTGCGCGCACGCATGTACAGTGGTGCGTAAAAAATCCGCAGGAGAGCGTGTACGCGTACTTTCGACCACGGATTAAAGTGGATCAGGAGGCCGTCCCAACAACCTTAGTTAATTAATTGAATTCCTCCGAGAGAACGAAGCAGACGCATTAACGTGAGTAAGAGAAAACGAATCATCATTATCTACCAATTGATTAAGCAGATTGAGGTTTAGGCTGAATTTCGATTTCTCTTCGTACTCTCATACCGAAATTAACTTTAGCTTCCGCCCCCCCTACTTCGTCTCCGCGCGCAGCACGGCAACAAAGGCTTCTTGCGGGATCTCCACGCTGCCGATGTTCTTCATGCGCTTTTTGCCTTCTTTCTGCTTCTCTAACAGCTTGCGCTTGCGGGAGATATCACCGCCGTAGCACTTGGCCGTCACGTTCTTGCCGACGCTGCCCACATCCTCGCGCGCGATGATTTTGGCGCCGATGGCGGCCTGGATGGCGATGCGGAACAGGTGGGGCGGAATGACTTCCTTAAGCTTGGCGGCCAGCAGGCGGCCGCGGCCCTCGGAGCGGCTGCGGTGCACGATGCAGGAGAACGCGTCGACGGTCTCGCCGTTAACCATCATGTCCAGCTTTACCATGTCGCCCACGCGGTAGGGGGCGTACTCGTAGTCCATGCTGCCGTAGCCGCGGGTGATGGACTTGATCTTGTCGTTAAAGTCTACCAGTATTTCGTTGAGCGGAATCTCGCAGTGCAGCAGAACTCGCTTGGCGTCAAGGCTTTCGGTATGCGCGCAAATGCCGCGTTTCTCCAGCACAAGCTGCATGATGTCGCCGATATACTCGTTGGGCACCATGATAAACGCCTTCACCATCGGCTCGGCGATCGTCTCGATTTGCGAGGGGTCGGGCATTTTGACGGGGTTGTCCACCATCAGTTTCTCGCCGTTGGTGCACATCACCTCGTACACCACGCTCGGGTAGGTGGCGATGATGTCCATGTTGTACTCGCGGCGCAGGCGCTCCTGCACAATCTCCATATGCAGCAGGCCCAGGAAGCCGCAGCGGAAGCCAAAGCCGAGCGCCACGGAGCTCTCCGTGGTGTAGGTAAACGCCGCGTCATTGAGCTGCAGTTTGCCCATGGCCGTGCGCAGAGCTTCAAAGTCCGCGGTGTTGATGGGGTAGATGCCGCTGAAGACCATGGGGTTGACTTCCTTAAAACCGGGCAACTGGTCGGTGGCCGGGTTTTGCGTGGTGGTGATGGTCTCGCCGATCTTCACCTCCGCCGCCGTTTTGATGTTGGCGATGAAGTAGCCCACGGAGCCCGTGCCCAGCGCGTCCACCTTGGTGGGCTTGGGCGTAAAGATGCCGGATTCCTTGACCTCGTACCGGCCGCCGCTGTGCATCAGCGTAATGGGGGTGCCGCTGCGCATCTCGCCGGAGAATACGCGGACGTAGGTGACGACGCCGCGGTAGGCATCGAACAGCGAGTCGAACACCAGTGCGCGCAGCTTGTTGTCCGGAAAGCTGGGCGGCGGGGGAATGCGCTCCACCACGGCCTCCAGGATGTCCTCGATGCCGATGCCCTGCTTGGCGCTGGCGGGGATCGCTTCGTCGCCGGCGATGGTCAGCACATCCTCCAGCTGGCGGCGCACGTTGGGAAGGTCCGCGTTGGGAAGGTCAATCTTGTTGATGACGGGGATGAGCTTGAGGTTTTGGCGATTGGCCAGGTGCACGTTCGCAACCGTCTGCGCCTCAACGCCTTGCGCGGCATCAATAACCAGCAGCGCGCCCTCGCATGCGGAGAGCGAGCGGGAGACCTCGTAGGAGAAATCGACGTGCCCGGGGGTGTCGATGAGATTGAGCGTGTAGGTCTTCCCGTCCCTGGCCTTGTACTGCATCGTTACGGGGTGCGCCTTGATGGTAATGCCGCGCTCGCGCTCCATATCCATGCTGTCCAGATGCTGGTCCGTCATCTCGCGGGCGGTGATGCTTCCCGTCGCCTGCAAAATGCGGTCGGAAAGGGTCGTCTTGCCGTGGTCAACGTGCGCGATGATGCAAAAATTGCGCGTGAGTTCGAGGGACATGATGCGGGCTCCTGGCAGGGATAAAGTCTTCGGGCAAAAGTGCTGCACGAGGGCGCGTGGCCCTCAAATAAAGCCGGTTAGTCAACCAAGTCTGTCCGCAGACTGCAAGCACGAAGATTGTGGACGAAGTACGGCGCTATTTTCTTTCCTTTCTATTTTTTTGCCCTTAAGTTTGAATTTGCTGTTCCGTTAATTGAAGTACGAATTGAGCTTTCTGCTCAGTAAAGGAGGTGAAAATCAAATTATTATGACAAAATCCTTTTCCAAGTTCCTTTCGCTCCGTCGCAAGAGCAACAAGTCCGGTCAGACCCTCGTGGAATACGCCCTCATCCTGGCGTTCATTTCCGTCGTCGCCATTCTGGTCCTCCAGCAACTCGGTGGTGAAATCACCAAGGTGTTCGGCACGATCAAAGGCAAGCTTCAGGAAGCGCAGGCCGCCTCCGTTTAACATCGGCCGTTTTCGATTCGAATCGAGGCGTCCGATTCCCTCGATTCGAATTGTCTCCGCTGACAAGCTCCTGTTTTACCCACAGGAGCTTGACTTTTTTTGTACGAAGCGCGGCCTCGGCGATTTTGTAGCCTTTTCTTTCTTGTCCTCCCCCCGGGCTGCATGTTTGTATCACACCTAACAGAGAAAGGCTGTTTGTGTGAGCGTATCGTTGAGGCGAAAAAAGGATTCATTTACCCTCATCGCCGTACTGGTCTCCATTGCGGTTACGGCCCTTCTGATCTGCGCGTTCCTACAACGTGCCATTAGCGATACACGCATCACTCACTCTCAGCTCACCCAGCTCCATGCCCAGCAGCTGCGTGACTCCGCTGTAGACATCGCGATCGCCCAGATCCGCGATGCCACCTCCCAGCGCGGCGTCGCCTGGATCTCCCAGCCCGGCCTCATCCGCACCTTTGCCGGCGACGGAAGCCCCGCTACCTCCTATAAACTTTACACAGCCGAGGCTATGTCCCTGCCCGGCAACGAGTTCCCGCTGGGGGAATCCACAGCAGCCGCCGAGATCCCCGCCGACTGGATCGAGCACCCCGACGATTTCGTCGACCTCAATCAGGCCCTCGCCACCAGCTTCCCCACCGGCGGCGCCCCGCCCACACCCGGCACGCTGCGCTGCCCCATTATGACGCCCACGCGGCCCGGTGCCACCGCCGTCCCAGGCTATGCGGCGGATCCCGCGATCCCCGGCCTGGCCACCAGCGAGACCCACCCGCTGCCCATGCCGGTGCGCTGGCTCTACGTCCTCAGCGATGGCTCGCTGGTCGTTCGCAACCCCACCACCGGCGAGCTGCCCGGCGCCTCGGCAGACAACCCCGTCACCGGCCGCATCGCCTTCTGGTGCGACGACGAGACGTGCAAAATCAATATCAACACCGCGGCGGGCGGCGCTTTCTGGACGCCCCCGACCGACGTGACCTGGCAGGGGGCTGCCCTGAGCTGGGCGCAACCCGTGGACGGCGAGTTTAGCCGCTACCCCGGCCACCCCGCCGCCACCGCCCTCGACCTCGTGCTGAACGAAACCCTCTTTTTCCCCCTGCTTAACCCCACGGAGCGCCGCCAGCGGCTGCTGGCCCTTGCCCCCATGCTGGAGCCCGGCGGAAGCCTGGAAGGCACCCGAGCCTCAACATCCCATCCCCTTGCCATGCAAGGCTTTGGCGGGATATACGCAAGTGGAACGCTCCCCTCCTCCAGCACCGCCACCGTCCTGCCCGACGCACCCTCAGAATCGGTCGGCACCTACCTCAACGCCTGCGGGCGCTCCGGCGGCCTGGATGCCGCCGACGTTCAGCGCGAGCTGCCCAATCCAGCCTTCTTCCTCACCGCCCGATCGCGCGCGCCGGATGTCACACTCTTCGGCACGCCCCGCGTAAGTCTCTGGCCCATATGGACTAACACATCACGACGCACCGGTGCGGACCGCCTCGCCGTCGCCAGCTCCACCATCGGCCCGGCAGACGCCACCACTTCATTTGTGGTGCAACGCGCGGACTCCCAAAGTCCGACGGCCGACTTCGACGATATCACCGCTAATCAGCTGATATTCCGCTACTTACAAGCGATAACCGACGCCCCCGTCCCCGGCTTCGGCGCCTCCCTCCGCGCCAAAGTCGAAACCGGCCCCGGCCGCGTAGCCGGCGAGCGCGACCAGATTCTGACCAGCATCCTGGACGCCATCCGCACCTTCAACGTGGCCGATACCACACCCGGCGCCACCCCGTTCGCCCCGGGATATTCCGCCACGGGGCACGCCCTGCCCGGCGCCGGCCAGGTCACCCCGCTGCGCATCGGAACCCGCCAGGGCCTTGGCCGGATGACCCTGGTGGCCGGCGCGACCATGGTCTTCTCCGGCACCGGCGCGCTTAACCCCGCGGAGCCGTCCGGTGCCGCCGGTCAGCTGCGCATGTTGCTCATGCTCAACGGAATGAACCCGGGCGCCGGGCATCCGCAGGTGGTCGACAACCTGCGCCACGTCGTCACCGGCCTCGCGGCCCTGAAGGTGCGCTTCCCCTCCGGTGACGAAGCCGCGCTCTTCCCCGGCGATAGCTACGTGAACGAGGTGCGCTGCGGCCCCCACGCCTTCGCCGGCGGCGGCGATCGCTGGCGCGGGCCGGCCCTGCTCGGCGAGCACTTTCTGATGTCCGGCCCCGGCGCCGTAAAACCGCTCAACCGCACCCCCGGCCCCGGCAGCTACCCGTTCTTCAGCGAAACCCTGCCCGTCCCTGTCTCCGGCACCAACTTCCCCACCAGCTTCGAGTTTCTCGGCGGAACAGTGCGCGTGGAAACGCAGACGGCATCCGGCCAGCTGGTGCAGACAACATCGTTGCAACTGCAACCATTTACAGCGCCATTACCCCGCACGCACACCGACATGACCACGCGTTTGCTGACGTTCAGCTACCCGGCCAACTCCCCCAAACTGTTTCCCTCGCCCGCGCACGATATCGTGCGGTCAATCGAGCCGATCGACGGAGACCTGCGCGTTATCGCCGCCCGCCCCGTTGTAGATACAAGCTTCTTCCGCCCGCATCGCGACTACGCCAACGCCACCAACCGCGTCGCCTCCATCATGACAACCGGCACTAACGCGCCAGCATGGGGCCGCATGTACCGTGATATCAACGTGATAGGAAGCGAGCCTCCCATCGCATTCGCACCCTCCGCCATCACCAACGGCATCGCCCGCGCCGACGGTGGTCGCCCCGACTTCGACAGCGGCCTCGGCCGCGCCCCCGACGGCCCCGGCACACGCCGCGTAGATGAAGGCACGCCCGGCGGCACGGGTACGCTGATGGACGAAATGTTGCCCACCAGCTACACGGGCTATCTGGTCCGCGCCACAAACGCCTCCATGCCAACAGCTTCCGCCATGCGCCAAGTCGCTGGACCCGTCGTGCTGGGCGGCCTCCCCACCGGCACTCTCGCTCGCCGCCCGTGGGAGACGCTTCTCTTCCGCCCCGCCACCGCGGAGACAGCCGGCGCCCTGGAGCGCCACCCCGGCGCGGCCACGCCACCGGATCACCTGTGGCTGGATTTGTTTACGATGCCGGTTGTCGAGCCGTGGGCCATCTCCGCGCGCCACTCCACGGCGGGGCGCGTCAACCTCAACCAGCAAATATTTCCCTTCACCTACGTGCGCCGCAACACCGCCCTGCGCGCCGTCCTTCGCGACGTCCGCATCAGCGCCAAAAAGGCCGACGCCCTGGAAATCACCGAAACCAAAGGCGCAAGCGGCGCCATGAGCACACGTAACACCCTCTACGCGTTAGACTTGGATCGCACCATGGCTGGCATCGACTCCCGCGAGCGCGGACGTCCGTTTATCTCCGCCTCCGAGATCTGCGAGGTCCCCCTGGTGCCCGCTCTCTCCCCCGCCGGCATCCCGATCCTCACCTCCAACGCCGGCACAACCACCGTAGCACAAACCACTTACAATAGCATCTCCAGCTTCCTTGACGTCGATGATTTCTGGCGCCAGGCCGCCGTTACCGGCGACAACCTGCGCGAATCCCCCTACGCCCACCTGCACCCCCGCCTCACCACGCAGTCCAACACCTTTACCGTCCATTACTGGGTGCAACCCCTGCGCAACAAGAAGATGCCGGGAGTCGATCCCACCCGGTTTTTCGAGCAGCACGCCGAGATACTCGCCGAGCTGCGAGGATCGGCAATTGTGGAGCGATACCTGGAAACAGAGAAAGCCGCGTTCGATCCGGCAGACCCACTTAAACCGTTGGGCCCGTACCGTTTCCGCCTGCTCAATCAACAGCGTATCTGGTAAGACAGGGCACCCGCAAACTCGGTGCGGGAATGGCATTGCTAAGCGCGGCGGGCCCCTCCTATACTAAGGGCGGCCGCACGCACGTGCTTGGATTTGTACCAACGCAAAGCCCTTTGCGGCCAGAAGCTTGCCCGCCTTTTTGCGCTTTTTGCCGCCACTACTCTTCCGTGCCCATGCCTGAGCCCGCATCATCACCATCGCCACAACCCACTATACCGCAGGGCCTTACGCCGATGATGCAACAGTATCACACCATCAAGGCGGGCTCCCCCTCGGGCTCGATCCTGATGTTCCGGATGGGTGATTTTTACGAGATGTTTTACGACGACGCGGTGGAAGCCTCTCGTATTCTGGATCTTACGTTAACCGCGCGCGGCGGCACACCGATGTGCGGCGTCCCCTACCACGCAGCGGAGGGCTACCTTTCCCGCCTCGTTCGCGCCGGCAAACGCGTCGCCCTGTGCGACCAGATGGAACCGCCCCGCCCCGGCCACGTGGTCCGCCGCGAAATCACGCAGATCATCACCCCAGGCAGCGTCATCGAGACTAACCAGCTGCCCGCCAAGGCGCACAATTATCTCGGCGCCATCCTCCCCTCCCGTGGCCGTTTTGGCATGGCGTGCCTGGACCTGAGCACCGGCGATTTCCGTGCAGGCGAGTTTGCCAAGGCAGAAGAAATGCTGGACGCACTGCTGCAGTTTAATCCGGCAGAAGTCGTTGTGCCCGTGGAATATCTGGAAATGTTCCGAGGCTCCGGCGTAGGCCGGGTTCGGGAGGATGACCCAGAGACATTGCGTGTCTCAGGGACACGCAATGTCTCTGCTCGCAGCGTCCGCAAATCCGGCACAGCAGAGACATCACATGTCCCTGGCCAGCCTGATACCGTTGAAGCAGGGACATCCAATGTCCCCGCCGTGGAGGACGAGCCATCTCCTACCGCTCCTGCAAAAACACCGCGCTCCTCCCGCAACGGCCCCAGGGGCGGCGCCGCACCCAGTAACGCCACCCAAAACTCCCTGCGCACACTCGCAGCGATAGGGGCAGCCCTGCCTGCGTTAACCGTTGCGTTTGAGGATGATGCATTCACTCGCGAGATCGCCCGGCACAACCTGTGCGAGCATTTCGGCGTTCAGTCGCTCGACGGCTTCGGCCTGCACGATGCCCCTCTGGCCATCGGTGCCGCAGGCGGCCTGTTCCTCTACCTCACGCAGTCTCTGCGCCGCAATCTGGCCCACGTCCGCCGCATTACCCAACTTATTGCGCCCGGACGACTTATGTTGGATGCCGCCACGCGTCGCAACCTGGAACTCGTCGAGAGCATCCGCGCCACCCAAGGCTCCCGCACCCTCCTCGAGGCCGTCGATCGCACCTGCACCATGGGCGGCGGCCGCACACTCCGCAACTGGTTGCTGGAGCCCCTGTGCGAAATCGAACCGTTGCGGGCACGCCAGGATGCCGTGGCCTGGTTCCTTAACCACGAGGAGAACCGGGAGAGACTGCGCGAACACCTTAAGGGCGTGCGAGATCTGGAACGCCTCATCGGCCGCCTGGCCCAGGGCGCCGGAAACGCGCGAGACCTCACCGGCCTGCGCCTCTCCCTTTCGCAGCTTCCGGAACTGCTCTCGCACCTCGAAACACCACCGCCCAGCGTCGCACAAGATCTCGCCGCCGCCCCTCTTCCCTTTCTGCTGCAACAACTTAAAGCACAAGTCAGCCCGTTGCCGGAGCTAGTGGAGCTCCTCGCCCGCGCTATTGAGGACGAGCCGCCCCTGCCCCTTAAGGAGGGCGGAATCATCCGCTCGGGCTACCACCTCGGCCTGGACGAACTGCGCGCCGCCGCCACGGAAGGCAAGGACTGGGTCGCCCAGCTTCAGCAGCGCGAGCAGGTGCGCACCGGCATTAAGTCGTTGAAGGTGAGGTACAACCAGGTTTTCGGCTACTACATTGAGATCAGCACCGCCAACCTGGCCTCCGTGCCCGCGGACTATACGCGCAAGCAAACCATGGCCAACGCCGAGCGCTATATCACGCCCGAGCTCAAGGAGATGGAAGGCAAAATCCTGGGTGCCGAGGAGCGCTCGCGCCAGCTGGAGTACGAGCTGTTTATCGCGCTGCGGGCCGAAGCCGTCAGCCACATCGCCGCCATCCAGGCTACCGCCGCCGCGCTTAACGCGCTGGACGTGCTGGCAGGCTGGGGCACGCTGGCGCAGGAGCGCGATTATCGCCGCCCCGACCTCACGACCGACTCAGTGCTGAATATTGAAGACGGCCGCCACCCGGTGATTGAGCAGATGCTGCCCAGCGGCGGCGTGTTTGTGCCGAATGATACGCTGCTCAACAATCGCGAGCAGAATCTGGTGGTGCTGACCGGCCCAAATATGGCCGGCAAAAGCACTTACATCCGTCAGGTGGCGCTCATCGCCATCCTCGCTCATTGCGGATGCTTTGTGCCCGCTCGGCGCGCCACGGTGGGCCTGCTGGACCGCGTTTTCACTCGCGTGGGGGCCAACGACGATCTGAGCCGCGGGCAGAGCACTTTTATGGTGGAGATGAATGAAACGGCCAATATTCTCCACCATGCGACGAAGCAAAGTCTCGTCATTCTTGATGAAATCGGCCGCGGCACCAGCACGTTTGACGGCCTGAGCATTGCCTGGGCGGTGGCCGAGCACTTATGTTCGCAGATTGGCGCCAAAACGCTCTTTGCCACTCATTATCATGAACTTACGGAGCTTCCGCTGCGCTGCCCCGGCGTGAAGAATTACAACGTGGCCGTACGCGAGTGGGGCGATCAGATCGTCTTTCTGCACAAAATTTTGCCTGGCGGTGCGGACAAAAGCTATGGCATTCAAGTGGCGCGTCTGGCTGGCCTTCCGCAACCTGTTCTGGTGCGCGCGCGGCAGTTGCTGCGGCAGCTGGAGGAAGGCGAGCTCGACGAGCACGGCCAGCCGCGGCTGGGCAAAACGCGTGGAACCAAAGCGGCGGGCGGCAAACGCCAGGGCGCGGAGGCGCGCACGCGCAAGCTTCTGGAGGAAGAGTTTGACCTTTTTCAGGTGGCGCGAATTCCTCGTAAGCGCATGACTATCAACGGGAAATCCGTTGTGCGTGAGGACGAGCCAGGCGAAACTGACGAGGGCCTGCTGCGCGAGGGCGCCGGCGCTTCGACCGACGGCGGCGTGATGGAAGAGCTGCTGTAGCGCGGAGACGGCACGAGACATTTGCGCATTGTACAGCGTGGGCAAATGGGCAATGATAAGGGGACTTTATGGCGCGAGATATCGACTGGAAAATGAAGCGGGACGACGACGGCACGACGTATGACGTGCGCGTGGTGCGCTTTAGCGGCAAGTTCAAGTTCCAGTTTCGCGAGCACGGAGCATCGCATTGGGACTACAAGCGCGAGCCGCAACGTCCTGAGCTGGAGTACTTTCTGGACCTCATCCAGCGCCGCTACCGCCGCCGCGAGGCGACCTGGAAGGAAGTGCAGCTTGCCGAGGCGCTGCTAAAGGCGCTGGGCCGCCGCGAGGCCGAGGAAGCCGCGGCCATCGCCCGGGCCAAAGCCGCCGGCGCCGTTCCCGTGCCCAGCCTGACGGAGGAAGCGGAGGAGTTGCTGGCGGACAGCGAAGGCGACACGATTGTAACGGATTTTCAGGACGTGAGCGCGGCGTTTGCCAAGCCGGTGCCGATTGCGGAGATTAAAGAACGCCTGCAAGCCGCTGCCACTGAGGAAGTTGCGCCTACAAAGCCCAAGCTGACAACACGTGGCAAGATTGCGCCCCCTAAGGCGGACGACGATGGAGACGAGTTTGCGGAGGATGAAGGCGATGACGCAGATGCTTTTGCCTCAACAACTTCCGCAAAATCCAAGCCAAAGGCTCCCGTACGAAAAGTTCCACGCGTTCTTGCCACTCCGCTAACGAAACCCGCCTTTCTTCCCCGTCCGCCGGCAGCCGTCACCCCGATCGCAAAGCCTCCAGCCACGGCACGCGCCAGTGCCGAGGCAGCGCGCGCCAAGGCAAAGGCTGAGCTCGCCGCCGTGGCATCGAAGAAGGCAAACGGCGCGGCGCCTGGGGCTGCAAAGCCGGCTGCCAAACCAGCTCGGTCGGCCTCCCGCAAGGCAAAATAGGGCGCATGCGGGCTTCCCAATCTCGGCAAAAAGTGCTAGATTGACAACGAAAGCGATAATTATGCCGACTTACGAATACGAACTGGCCGAGGGCGTCTGCCGCATTTGCCGCGGCCCGTTTACCATCCGTCGCCCCATGGACGCCAATGTGCTGGAGAAGTGCCCTCTGTGCAAAAAGCCGGTGCGCCGCGTTTACTCGCGCATTAACGTGCCTAAAGTGACGGCGCCGGTATCGGTTGCCGACGCGAAGAACGCCGGATTTGTGACCTACAAGAAGATTGGCAACGGCGAGTACGAGCGCCAGTAAGTTATTGAAGCGCGGTCACTTAGACCAAGCATCAACCTTATCCGGCATTTCTTACGCCGGGTTTTCTTCCATCTTCAGGGAGGCCTCGGTCCACTGCTCGTTCAGCTTTTCCAGGCGCTGCGTGTTCTCTACGAACTCGCGGTTCAACCTCATAAGTTCGCCGCCGCCCTGGTAGCTGGATGGATCTTCCAGCTTCGCGGTCAGTTCTTTTTGGCGCGTCTCGAGTTTGGCGATTTCAGCCTCCAGCGCGGCCACTCCGTTGGCGGCGGCTTTGCGCGCGGCGGATGCGGCCTGGCGGGCTTGCGCTTCTAACCGCTTCTGCTCCTTGGTTTTATAGCCGGTGCGCTCCTGGGCGGGCGAGGTCGTTTCGGCCGCGACGGGGAACTCCTTCGGGCGGGAGTCCGACAGCTTTTGGCCGGCGACGAGGCCGGAGCGTTCGGATTCCACGCCGCTTTTATCCAGGTAGTAGGTGTAGTCACCCGCGTAGGGTGTCAGCCGGCCGGCACTAATGTGCAACACCTTCTGGGCCAATGACTTAATGAAGTAGACGTCGTGACTGATAAACGCAAGCGTGCCCTGGTACTGTTGCAGCGCGTTAATCAGCGCGTCGATGCTCGCCATGTCCAGGTGGGTGGTCGGCTCGTCCATCAGCAGCAGGTTGGGGGGATCGAGCAGCAGTTTGATGAGCGCGAGACGGGATTTTTCACCGCCGGAAAGCACGCCGGTTTTTTTGAAAGCATCGTCGCCGGTAAACAGAAAGCTGCCGAGAACGGTGCGCGCCTGAACCTCCGGCACAGGTTTGTCAATCGACATAACCTCTTGCAAAACGGTACGGTTAGGGTTGAGCATCTCCACTCGGTTTTGTGAGTAATAGCCCACCTGTACGTTGTGGCCCAGGTTGCGTTCACCCGCCTGCACCTCCAGCGCACCACCCAGCAACTTGAGCAGCGTGGATTTGCCGGCGCCGTTGGGGCCTACGAGCACAATGCGCTCGCCGCGCTCCATCTCAAAATCGATGCCGCGGTAGACGACGAGTTCCTCCGGCGTGCCCAGGCCGTAGGCGTGGTGCACGCCGCTGAGTGTGATGACGCGCTGGCCACTGCGCTGCGGCTGCGGAAACTTGATGAAAATCTTTTTCTCCTCGCCCTCCGGTGCCTCGATTTTTTCCATGCGCTCGATCTGCTTGCGCTTGCTTTGCGCCTGGGCCGCCTTACTGGCTTTGGCGCCGAAGCGATCCGCAAAGGCTTGCAGCCGTGCTATTTCTGCTTGCTGATTTTTGTACGCGGCAAGTTGTTGCTCGGCGCGGGCGGCGCGTTGCTCCAGGTAGTCGTCGTAGTTGCCGCGGTAGCGGGAGAGCTTTTTGTTGCGGATCTCGAAGATGCCGTTGACGAGCGCGTTGAGAAAGGCGCGGTCGTGGGAGATCATCAATATCGCGCCGGGATAATTATCCAGATAATTCTGGAACCAGCCGAGCGACTCGAGATCGAGGTGATTGGTCGGTTCGTCCAGCATCAGCAGGTCGGGCTCCATCACCAGCAGGCGGGCCAGGTGGGCCCGCATCACCCAGCCGCCGCTCATTGTGCGTGCCGGGCGGTCAAAGTCGGCTTCGCGGAACGCCAGGCCGCTGAGAATACGCTTGGCCCTGGGCTCCAGCTGGTAGCCGCCGAGCTCCGCGTAGCGGCCCTGCGCGTCGTGGTACTCCTCGGTATCGGTGTGGCCGGTGCGATCGCCTTCCGTCAGGATGCGGCGCAAGGTGCCGTGCTCCGGCGTGATGGCGAGGGCCAGCTCCAGCACGGTTTCGTCGCCGGTGGCTGTGGTTTCCTGCGGCAGGTAGCCGAGCGTGGTACCGCGCTCCAGGATGACATTGCCGCTGTCGGGCTCGTTCTCGCCGAGAATGACGGAGAAGAGGGTCGTCTTGCCAGCGCCGTTGGCGCCGACAAGCGCAACTCTCTCGCCCGTATTGACCTGCACGGATACATCCTCCCAGAGCGTGCGGGCCCCGAAGCTTTTGGAAACATTGGCGAGCGTAAGCATAGACCGCGCCACTATCGCAGAAAAGCGCGCGCCTTGCAAGGATTACCGTGCTGTCGCGGCATCATCCTTGGCGATGCGCCAGTCTTCATCCCCGGGGGAGACGGGCTGGTTGAGGCGCCAGGGAGAGAGGAGCACGCGCGTCACAAAGTGATTAAGCACAGCGCTTTGCGTGGATGTAAGGGCGGAGCCGGAGGCGGTGCCGGGTTGGGACGACGGGGCGCGATTTTTCGCATCCACAATGTCCAGCACCAGGCGTGCTTCGTCCAGATTGACGCGTGGGAGTAGCGGAAGGGTCAGCATCAGCTCGCGGCCATCGCGCTCCAGGCGGACGTACAGGACGGGGAGTCGGACGGGGCCCTGGCCGGTGCGTATTTCCGCAGGTTGTTGATAGCGAACGACATCGCGTTCCACGTTGCGGACGGATACGCGTTCGGCAATTTCATCCACCACAATCTCGGGCATCGGCTCGCGTACTACGGTGAGAGGCACGGCGCCCGGGCTGGCGGTTGCGGGGGCCTGGGGAGGGACGGCGAACTCAAAGCGCACCTTGTCTAACAGGCTGGAGCGCAGGAACATATGCACGCGGATATCAGGCTTGAGCGGGGGATCGGGAGGCTGCTGCGCGGCACCGGGGGGAGGGATTGCGGGGACCTGGTCGGGGCGTGCGAATCCAGCGACAGGAGCGCCCTCTGTATCGCCGGCGGATGTTGCTGGCGCGGAGGCGTTTGCGTGCTGGGCTTCCTCCAGCCACTCCACGTGGCGGCCTGTCATGGCGATGAACCGGGCTACCGCATCGCGGCCGGCGGCGGTAGTCGTGGGAGTCCAGCCCGCGGGGAAGTCGGCCTGAGCCAGGAGAGAGATGCCGTCGTCACCCGCGCTGGTGCCTGCGCCCTGCAGAAAGGCGGCAAGCTTTTCGCGCGTGCGATCGATTTCCTGCCACCAGGCCGTCTGGCGGCGGCGCTCCAGGGCGGCTTCGCGCGGATCGGGCGGTGCCATCGCTTTCTGCGCATCAGGGACATTACGTGTCCCTGGGACATGTAATGTCCCTGACGCCGCCGCCGGGTCGCTCCAGGTGCCGGCGGTGAGGGAGGCGATGCGCAGTTGAAACAGCCGGGCGGCGTTTTCCTCGCCGAAGAGCTCCGGAGCATAGCCGCACGCAAATATCAGGCCGTCAAGCATTTGCGTGGATATCTGCTCAGGCCTGGCCAGCCATTGCGCGATGAGGCGGCGGGTGGGGGCGGGGCGCAGCCAGCCCATGCGGAGGCCTCCCGCGGGCTCGGCCATCAGGCTGGCGTGCAGCCATACCTGGGCCAGTGTAAACCAGTAAGGCGGAGCCACTTCCGCGCACAACGCACCCACAACAATGCGCTTGCCTGAGGGCAGGCTGAGGATTTTGTCATCGCTGTACCCCTGGGCTCGCAGCGCGGCATAAACCAGCGCCAGGTCGCCCCGCCAGGGCACGGGGGGGAAGGCGGCGGGCTCGGCCGAGAGGGCGCGAAGGCGGCGCTCCAGGGCGGGCTCGCTTATCAACAGGGCGCGGCCGGTTTCGGCGCGGTAAAGTTGCTCGCGGGTGGCAAGGCCCAGGCCGCCGGAGAGGGGCGCCATGCCGCGCGTCCAGCCGTGATCGCGCAGAAGGAAATCGCGCCGAATACCCGGCACAAATAGCACAGCTACAACTATAAGCGTAAGCCAAGCGGCGAGAAGGCCAAAGACGTGGGCCGGGGCCGGCCAGGCCTCCGGGGGGGCGGGCATTTCGCCGGCGCGGAACGCGATGCGCAGGGCAATATCCGCAATCACCACGGCGGCCGCCAGGGCGACGGGTGCCCAGCAATCGCCGGCGGCCACGCTGCGGTAGGCGCTCAGTGCACCAAGGCCGGCCAGCCAGCCCAGGATGCCCATCGCGCAGACGGCCAGCCGCACGGGCCGAAGGTCGTGGGGGATGGGGCGGGAGGGCATGGCGGGGGGCGATCGTGGCGATGGGCAAGCAAGCGGGACGATATGTCCCATCGTGCCGCTGATCGGCGCATGTGCCAAGGCGAAACGCTGCCCTGCAGGCACGATTCCCTGCTGCGCTGCACCGCGCGCCCGCCTCAGGAGCGCCGCCACCGCCGCCAGGCCGCCCGCGCTACCTGGCGATGACCGGCGCGCTTTCGCGGTTATTGCGGTCGGCGGCGGTGATGGCGTAGACGGCGTTGGGGGCCTGCACCTGGCGGGTGTTGCCGGGCACGATGTCGTAGACGATCCAGCCGGCCGCCGGGTCGCGCCGGTAGATGACATAGGCGCGGGCGCCGGTGCCTGTCCAGGTCAGTTTGCCATCGCGCCACGCGACGCCCTCCGGCGCTTTGGCGCTGCCGGCCGTGCCGCCGATGCGTGGGGAGAGGGCGGGCGGGCCGTAGAAGTTACTCAGCGCGTTTCCGACGTCCTTGGTGTTGCCGACGACCGTTTTGGCGTTCCAGAGGATGTGGCCCTCGTTGGCGCCCCGCATGGTGATGCTGCGGGTGAGGTCCAGCTGCGCCTTGATCTCTGAGAGGGGCCAGCCTTGCTCGGTCATGCGGTCCACCGCCAGGCCGGGGTAGATGGGCACGCCGCGCGGGTTGGCCTCCGCGCCGCGCCAGTAGCGCAGCAGCAGGGAGAAGCTTTGCGGCCCGCCGTCGCGCCAGTAGAGCTGGGGCGCCAGGTAGTCCACGTACCCCTCGCGCATCCACTTGACGGGGTCCGCATAGATCATCGTGTACTGATTGAGCTTGGCCTCCGTGCCGGCGGGGATGCCCGGGCGGGAGATGCCGAACGGGCTGATGCCGAAGCGCACCCACGGTTTCTCCGCCTTGATGGCGCGGGAGATGCGGGCCATGAGGGTGGAGACATTGTTTCGGCGCCAGTCGCCCAGGTCGAGGGTACCGCCGCCGCTGCGATAGGCCCTGTAGGTCTCGCCGTCGGGGAAGTCGATGGGCACGCCGGGGATTTTAGGATAAGGATAGAAGTAATCGTCAAAGTGGATGCCGTCCACGTCGTACCGGCGCACCACGTCCATAATCACGTTAAAGGTGTGGTCCTGCACCGCGGGCGCGCCGGGGTCCATCCACAGGTAGGGCGGCACGCTGCGCACATACTGCGAGAGCGTGCGGGCCGGGTGGTTGGCCGCGAGCGGTTTGCCGGCGTTGGAGGCGGCGCGATAGGGATTGAACCACGCATGCACCTCAATATTGCGCTTGCGCGCCTCGTCTATCAAAAACTGCAGCGGGTCGTAGCCGGGATCCTGCCCCTGCGTGCCAGTGAGAAAGCGGCTCCAGGGCTCCAGGCGGGAGCGATAGAGCGCATCGCACTCCGGGCGTACCTGAAAGAAGATGGCATTGAGCCGGCGCTCGCGGATCGTATCGAGCAGGCGAACGAGCGCCGCTTTGGCCTCCCCTGCCCCCATGCCGGCGCGCGGCGGCCAGTTGATGTTGCTGACGGACGCCACCCAAACGCCGCGCAGCTCGCGCCGGTGCACAATTCCGGCGCCGGCCACGGGGGGCTCCACGGGCGTGCCGGGGGTGCCCGGCGCGGTGGGATAAGGGGCGATTCGCCCGGTGGGATCGGATGCGGCGGGTACGCCTGGGGCGGCAATGGTGGCGGGTGGGAGATCTTCCACTTTGGCGGAGGATGGCGCTGTGGCGGGGTCGCCGGGGGCGGGCTTCTTTTTGGCGGCGGCTGCGGAGGAGGAGGAGGGAGAGGACGAAGATTTCGCGTCGTCCTTCTTCGGTTTTTCCTTAGCCTTGGCTGGCGATTTTTTGGCCGGAGTGGCATCGGGCGCCGCGCGCAGGGTGGGGGCGAATCCGAGGAGAGGCAGCAGCGCGGCCGCAAGGGCAAGGGCTGCGATCCGGCGGGGAAATCGGAAGCAGGACATGGTTTCCAAAGCAAGCAGCCGTGAGGAAGAAGTCAAGCCGATCATCCACATGTTTACCGATAAGAAGTGCGATGGGACGGACGGACACGCAGGTACACGCCTGTGTGCCCCGGCTTGCGGCGCAGCAGTCTCAGTCTCAGCCACAGCTCAGCGCCTTTTCACTTTCAGGGCCAGCGGCACAACGGGGCGCGGGGTCGCCGCGATGAACCGACGGCCAGCAGGGCTCGCAGGCCGGCCCAGCCAATATCTAATACAACTGCCTTTGTACCGATGCTTTTTTCAACAGCAATGACTTCGTATCTTGTGCAAATGACTTGAACACCTTTGACGTGACTCACGGGCCATCAGAAAAACTTCATCCCCTTGAATATATCCTGGAACTGTTTCCACGCCAGGGACATAGCATCAACAACAGCAGCTATCGCGTTGGTAAAAATCTCGTACTTGTACTGCAGGTAAGCCAGGCCCCCAAGGATGAGCAGCCCGAAAACGAGGCGCGTGAGGATATAAACAAGACTTTTGGGCTGCTTGCGCACGGGGAGCTTTTCGCTGCGTTTAAGCTCCGTCAGCAGCGCCTGCTCTCGTTCCGCTTTGGCGGCGGCGATTTCCTCGGGCGTGGGCGGGCGGTGTCTGGGGGCGGCGCTGAGCGGGGGGGCGTCGGCGACGGGCGCTGGGGCGGGCGGCTCGGGGGCCTTGAGGTTTTTGGCCAGGGTCTCCACGTCCTGCGCGGCGGCCCATTCGGCCATCCCGTCGCACCACACCTGGGTATCGCGAGGCACTTTGCCCAGGTTCAGCCGCTCCACCAGCTCGGCGGTGGAGACAGGGCCGACCTGCTCGCCAAACTGCATCAGGTACCAGTCCTTTTGTGGAAGCGCCGGTCCGCGCTTGGCCGCGTCTTCCTCGGCCTTTTTGCGCTGAGCCGCCGCTGCCTCCTCCGCAGCTTTGGCTTTGGCTGCTTTGGCGGCGGCCACGGCGGCAAGCACGTCGGCCTCGCTCGGTGCCGGGGCGGGGGCCTCGGGCGGCGACTTTTTGGGAGGCGCAGAAGGAGTGTCGAACGAGCTGGCCCGCACCGGGGAGATGGCAGGGGTCTTCGCAATGGCCGATGCGCCAGGGGCTAGACCGGGGGCGGGCACGGCAGCAGGCCCCGCGGGCTGCGGCATAGGCGCCGCGGCTTTGCCACCCGCTGCCGGGGATGGAGTGACGGCACCGGCCAGCGCCGCTTTGGCCGCGGCAATCTGTGCCTGGAGATCGCCCTGCGCTTTGGTTTTGGTGGCAGGAGCCACCTGCGCCGGCAATACTTCCTCCGGCGCGGAGCTCCCGCGGCGCAAGGTGGCCGGCGCGGCGGCAGGGGAAGGGGACGGTGCGGCCGGCTCGGCGGCGGCTGGCGCGGGCTCGTCGATGGGGCGCACTTTGATGTCCGCCCAGGCAAACCAGTCGTGCGCGCTCTCCTCGTACACCCAGGTACTGTCGTCGATTACGTTGATCCCCGCCAGCGTCTTGAGAAATACGAAATCGTAGGGGCCGCGCAGCGGGGCGTCTTCCTCCGTAGCCTTGGCGTCCCGAATCCAGAAATCTTTACGGAGCGGATCCATACTCGTGCGGTGCGATGCGATCGATCCATTTAAGCGCGGGGGCCTGGCGCCGCGACGGGGATTGGGAAAAGATAAAGGGGGATGCTACGCGCTTTAACGAATGCGACGGAATGTCGCCTGCCGCGAAGGTTCGCAGTTGACCCGCCAAACGTCAAGCAACATCCCGGGCAACATCCGGCCCCGTGCGCTGTGGGGAGAACCACTTGGCCCGCGCGCACGTTTACGCAAACACCGCGCTACCCGCCGGGGCGCGGGGACGCGCGACGGCTGGAATCCCGCGCCTCAGCCTCTCGCGTAGAAGCGGGCATACCGGCGGGCACGGGCGGTCCGGCACTGGGTGCCGCGCCGGGCGACGGGTATCTGGCGAGGGCCTGGCGAATGCGCTCATGCAGGGCGGGTGTCCATTTTGGCGCGGCATTGAGCGCTGCCGCCACGAGTGGGTCAGCCGCCGCTGCCTGCTCGCGGGTGCGCGCACGTAAATCCCACGGGGCCAGAATGATGCGAACATCCTCCAGCTTCATACGGCCGGCCAGTACAAAAAGCTCTTCGATCGCACGATCGCCCATCGCCAGGCAGCCGATCGAGACGGCGCGGCCATGGATCATGATATCGCCGCCCAACTCCTGCCGGCCGTCCTCGCGCGCCCGCTCGCGGTCGTATTCGCTGGGATAATTGACGCGCAGCGAGAGGTGGTAGGAGCTGTTGGGGTTAAGCAGCTCCACCCGGTAGAGGCCCTCCGGCACCTGGCCGTCGCCCTCACGCAACTTGGGGCCGGGCACACCGCTGGCAGCACGCACCGGGTAGGTGCGGATAAGCGTGAACTTGCGGTCCGCGCCAGCCGCGTAAAGCTGCAGGCGCTTTTCCTCCTTAAAGCCAATAAGTGTCACATATGCAGGAGGATACGCCACGCCCGCGCTGCGAAAAGCCGGCTTGAGGCGGGCCTCCGCCGTCGGCGCAAACTGTTTCATTCTCTCCGTAATAGAGTACGGGCCGGCGGGCTTGACCGGCGCAGGCGGCGTGTGGGGAGCATTGTGGTCGGGGTCCAGCAGGTAATCTGTTGCAGCCATGGAAGTTACGCCGGAAGGGCCAGGGGCGGGCGGTGGCGCAGGCTGTGCTGGGAGCGCCGGAAGGCCCGCGCTGGTTGCCGCGGGTAAAGACGCCGGATCGCGCGATTCGCCATCCCGCGTACCCGTGCTGCGCCCGCCGCGTCCGCCGGGGTGAGGCGTTTTAGAGCCGCCGCTGTTGGAGCTGGCATTGCTGGCATTCCCATCGCCCATCGCATTCCGATCCTGGGAGGACTGGCCTGACGCCCAGTTGTCGCGCCCGGTGGAGTCCCCCTGCCCGACCGGCATGAGGTGACGGGGCAACGTGCGGATACCCAGCAAGCGGGCCGTGCCAGCGATAAATCCGGATGTGACAGGCGCCGGGAGGATGAGTAAGAGGACGACTACCATCGCCACCCCACCCAGGGCCACCCGCCTGACCATGCGCCAGCGGCTGGGCGGCACAGGCGCCTCGACAAAGGTGGGACGCACCTGGGTCGCCATGACCGGGCGTGCTTTCTCACCAATGCGGGCGAGGTAGGCGCGTGTAATAAAGTCTCTCACAATGGAAGGACCGGGGAGGGAGGGGTATTGGGAGGCGTAAGATCCTTTCAATAGAATCGCAGCAAAGCGTGGCATTCTTTCAGAGAGCATCCACGCTTCAGCGCGGGAAAATCATAATAAACCGCTGAATATACAAGCGATTCAAATGATATATATAATAGTCACGTGAAAAGCAAGAAATTCCAGGCCCGCTCCTTCAACAAACAACGAGCACCCGGCAGGTGCAAGGAGAATCAGAACCCATAACTGCGTAATGTGGCCTTTTGACGGTATGGGAGCGCTTTTGAATGAGGAATAACGGGAAGACCAGCGCCGCATGCACCCAAAAGTGGCCGGCCACAAGGCCTGATAACGAGGCGAACGCGCCTCAGTATGCGAGCAACGGGCAACGATTAGCCGGCAAGGCTGCGGATGGGCTTGTGGGGTAGAAAGGGGCCAACCCCTCGTGCGGGTTTTGGGCCTGCAGAGGGGTTGGTGGGTACTGGCGACGACCTA
>QAZA01000017.1 GCA_003054695.1 Verrucomicrobia bacterium LW23 | reverse complement strand
GCCGTCGGCGCCGAGCAGGGCGAGTTCGAAGCCGTCGCGGATGCGGGTGGCGGCGAGCGGGGAAGTCTGCGTCGTGTCGTCGAAAGCTAACTCCTTGTAGCGGAAGGAGATGGTCGTCTTGGCGGGGGATCCCTGCACGGGGGCGGGGATGGTGAGGCTGTACTCCTTCTTCTTCGCAAAATCCTGCTCTTCCTTCAGCGTAAACCATTCCACCGCAGGCTCCTGCACAGTGAACGGCACAGCTTCGGATGTCGCGGTGGCGCCATGGTTATCCGTAGCCATTGCGGTGAGCGCGTAGGTTCCTGCTTCGGGCTGGGCCCACGTGTGGCTGTACGGGGCGTCCGTCGCTTCGCCAAGTTTTACGGGAGAGGAGCTGGAGACACCGGTGTTCAGCGCAAAAAATTCTACCTTGGCGATGGTGCCGTCGCTGTCCGAGGCGCTCGCGGTAAGTGCCACACTGGCAGGAAGTTGGATGGTGGCATTCGCGGTCGGAGCCGTCAGGGCAACGGTGGGTGGAGCATTTACCGTCACCAGCGTTTCCGAGGAGGTGGTGACCGCTCCGCGATCATCTGTAACCCGCACGGTAAGAACATGTTGCCCAGGCTCCGTCCCCGTCCAGTCAAATGTCCACGGCGCTCCGGTGGATTCGCCCACTTTCACGCCGTCGACAAAAAATTCCACCTTCGTGATGATGCCGTCGGTATCGGCAGGGCTGGCCGTAATGCGTAGCGAACCGCCCGCCGTGATGACACCCGTCTCCGAAGAGGTTGTCACTTCAACGCTCGGTTGCCCGTTGACGGTGATGTAGACCGGCACGGACGTCGCCTGCGCCGCGTTGTTGGCGGTGGCGACGGCGGTGAGGGAGTAGGCGCCTGCACCCACGTTGCTCCATGCGTAAGTGTATGGCGCTGAGGTATCTTCGCCGAGGTGAACGGGAGTGCCCGGGCCGTTGCCGGTGAGCGGGGTGGCGTAGAATTCGACTTTGGTGACGGCGGCGCCGGCGGGGCCGGTGGCGGTGGCGTTCGCTGCAAGTTGCACCAGGGCAGGGGCTTGCAGCAGGGCATTAGGCTCGGGGGCGGTAAGGGAGACGGTGAGTACCAGCGGAACGGGCGGCGCGCTGGTGGAGGTGTAGCGGAGTTCGCCGCCGCTGTTGATGGTGAGCTGGTCGGCGCGGACCGTGCCGGTCAACAATGTGTTGCCATTGATGTTGACTGTGCCGCTCGGCGCGATCACCTGCCCGTATATCTTGCTGCCGCTGTTGAGGTTAACTCCACCGTTGTTGATCTTGAGCACCAGCCAGTCCGGATGCTCCGCGTTGCCCAGAATGCCGTTGTTGTTGAAGCTGTATTTGAGCCGGATTTCCACCGGCCCCACAATCTCCAGCTGGTCCTGGCTGTTGAGATTGAGCCCCTGGAACTCATACAGGGCAGGGGCCGAACCGGCCGGCGCATCCGCCACGCCCAGTTTGAGAACCCAGTTGCCGCCCGCGTTAATATTGCCGTAAGTGCCGGCGGGGACAGTCAATGTCCCCGTGTTGCCGTTGCAGTTGATATCGCGCACGGTAGCCCAGTCGCCGACCGGATCGTTTGGCCCGTTGAGGTTCACCGAGCGGTTGCCCGTCGGGTTCGCCGGCGCCTCGGCCACCGGCAGCGTTACCGCGTCGGTGCGCGTGGCCAGGTAACGTAATGTTGAATTGCTGTTGAGTGTGAGCCGGTGGTTCGTCGGTGTCGCCGTGCCCGTCCCCGTCTTCACCCCGCCAAAGGTGATCTGGCCAGGCGATCCATTTTGCGTGATTTGCGGCACGCCCGGAATCAGTAAATCGCCCGTGACGATCGCCCCGCTGTTGAGCGTAACATCCTCCGCCAGAAGCTGTTGGACAGAGCCATCGATTTTCCCATTGATCTGCGGCCTGTGTTTGATGATCGCCGCCAGCCGGTCGCCCACCGGCGCCTCCGTCGGGGTGGAAGTTGTTGTCGTCGTGCTGCTCCCGGAAGTTCCGCCGCCGGATGTCGAGCCTGAGCCGGACGTTCCCGCACCGCTCGTTCCACTGCCGGAAGTCGTTGTGCCGAAGCCCGTTCCGCTTCCACCTCCCGCCACCTGGGGGGCGTAAAGCGTCCCGATTTCTCCCGGCGAAAGCACGACGTCCCACAGACGCACCTCATCAATCCCGCCCTTCCACGCCGGGCCTCCGCTCGTGCCGATGCCAGCGCTGGCGCCAATGCGCAACTCCTGCCCCGCGCCCACCGTGCCGACGATGGAACGCAGCGATTCAAGCGCCCCATCCGCAAAAAGATACAGCGTCCGGCTCGACGCAACATACGTCATGGCAATGTGATGCCACTGTCCGTCTGCAAGCGCACGGGCGTTGCCGGAAAGATTTTGTACCGCCTGATCGGCCTGCACAACGGTGCTCACCAGCGCCTTCACAGTGCCATTGGAAAGGCCAAGCTCCCAGCCCTTTCCATTCGAGTCAACAAAAGATAACAACGTTCCATTTGCTTCCGTCGTTTTCACCCAGGCGCCCACCGTAAAGTCCCCGGAAAGCACCGGCAACGGCGTCGGGGCAGGGGAGGGAGAGGTGGCGGTTGTGGAAGCCAAAGAAGTCACCGGGGCCACTTCCACGTACACGCCGTTCCCGTTGAGCACCAACGCGTTACCCACCTTGCCCGGCCCGAACGCTCCCGCTCGCTCCGTCGCATTCGCCCGCAGGCGCCCCGGCAGAGCGCTCGCGCTATGGTCAAACACAAAGTTGGGATTGCCCAGCGCACTGACCGCATTCGTCGCGTTGAGCTCAAACGGCCAGTATCCCACCAGGTGCGAGGGCGCCACAGAACCTCCCCTTTGGGCGTTCGCCGCATCGAGACCCAGCCGGTACAGTTCGAGCTGGGTCACGCCGTAACTCGTTACAGTGGAAGCACTCGCGGCATTCGTTGGATCCAGACCCAGCTCCACCGCGGCGCCTTCCGGCAACCCGTTATTATCACTATCCCTCTTCGTCGGATCGGTATGGCTGACGTACTCTTGCCAGGTGGACAAAGCATCACCGTCCAGATCGGAAAGCGTTATCGGTAACTGCGCAATCTCAGTCGCGCTGAGCACCCTATTGTAAAGGCGCACCTCGTCCGCAAGACCGTGAAACGCCCCCAGTTCCCAGCCGGTGCCGCCGATCCTGAACTCCGCAACGCCGTTCCCCAGGCTGCCATTCACCAGGGCTGACGCCAGTTTCAGCCTGTTCAGATAAAGCGTGGCCCGGCCCGTCGCCGCCTCGTACACCAGCGAGACCTGGTGCCACTCGTCCTCAGTCAGCCGCTCCAGCGCATTTGCGCCCTGCACGATTTGATCCACCCCCGCCGTCGTGGAAAAACGCGCGCGAAGTCTGTCCCCATCAACGACTTCCAGCTGCACACCATGCCCGGCGCTGTCCACCCAGCGCAAAATCACCCGGCCCGTGGCTGCGCTTGGCGTTCCCGCCGTGCCCGCGGCATCCGGCTTCACCCACGCGCTAAACGTAAAGTCGCTCCCCAGCGCATAAGCCGTTGCACCCGGGCCAGTTACCTGTCCCGCCAGAAAATGCGTGCCCAGGGCAAACCCGTTATCATATAAGCCCGGACGCCATACGGCCCCACCCTCCGCCACCGCGCCCGGCATCACCGGCGAGCCATCCACCGTTGCCACCGCAAGGGGCAAGTCGTTCGCGCTTCGATCCGAAGCGCTCGCGCCATTGCTCGCATTCAGCTGCCACCAGCCAGT
The DNA here is from genome assembly GCA_003054695.1 of Verrucomicrobia bacterium LW23. Classification (GTDB taxonomy): domain Bacteria; phylum Verrucomicrobiota; class Verrucomicrobiia; order Methylacidiphilales; family UBA1321; genus LW23. Next base: position 278,131 of record QAZA01000017.1, on the reverse strand, counting down.
TAAATTGTGGATGGAAACGGGGTTGGTGGACAGGCCATAGCTAGTCTTAAAACCGTCATCGATCGCGTCGCCTTCGAAGCTACCCGCAAAGGCCATTCCCAGTACGGAAGCCACGCTCAGCGCCGCGAGCAAAAACACGTGTCGCAATTGCGCCTGCGAGCCCTTTTTTCGCTCGCACTTGTCCGCGTATCCCGTGCCGGAAGTGTGATGTTCCATAATTCCTGGAGATTCGTAGAAACCTTACTGGTAGCATTGATATTCAATTCGGCGCACCATTGCGTCCGCTTGATACAACGCTGCTTCCAAGGCTCTCATTACGAACTACAGGATTCCGAATCGCGATCAAACCTTTTTGTTGCGATGAAATGCGTTTTATTACATCCCTTATCTGACTTTATATTGCCTCTCACTCAAGGTAAACAACTCAGAACTGCGTGAAATATCCGTTAAGTCGCTGCTTTATAGTGGATACGCTCGATATGCGAGCATTCGAGAGTATGCCTGTCTTCGACTAATCTGAAGTAATTGCCACGTTACGTTGCCGGAACCAAGTCGAGGGGATTGCGCATCAGATAATGATGAAGCTTCGTAAAGGTCCCGAAATACTTCCATATGGCGCGCTCCAGCCTTCGATTATGCTTGTTGAGGACTTCATACGTCAGGGGGAAGCCGGCGCGTACATGGTCGGCCAGGTCCGCGAGAACGTCTTCGCGACTGGTGTAAGGGGGTGTGACAGAGAGCAGAACAGGGTCCAGGCCCAGCGATTGCGCCAGTTTTCGCCAGCTTTTGAACCGGCTTGTTACCAACACGTTATAGCGATCCCGGAGGTCCCTGGCGGCAGCAGCCCGCTGTTTACGGCAGGGAAGCGACGCCACCCGCCGGGTCTCCGCCACGACATGGGCAACGAGGTCGCTCGGGTAGGTTCCGGGGCGTAACTGTACGTCTTCCAGTGGAGTCCCTGCGGCACGCAGAGCCAGTTCGTACGATCCGAACCTTCGCCGCGCGGCGTTGATGAGGCGCAGGTTGGCTTTGCGCTCCTGCGGCGGGCAATTGCCCGACAGGTAGGCCGTGTTTAAGGGGAGGCGGGCTTCCCAGCGTCGGCGCAGCTCGTCAGTAACCTCCTCGTGCGGCGTGGGTTGCGCCTGTTCCTGCATGCGCACACTGGCGGCATCGAGCCCGGCCGCGGTGAGGGCGGCGTCCCAGGAACCAAAGGTTAGCATTGCGGCGGTGCCCAGGGGACCGTCGACTTTCATCATGCGATCGAGATTCACCGGTGGGCAGTCGCGGGCGTAGGTCGATATACGGTCCAGGATGTACTCCGGGGACCATACTTTCTCCCAGTGAGCGATGAGAGGCGGCTTGCGATGCCAGAAGGGACGGGACGCCTCGGCGTTAAGCTCCGCGCCTGGATATTGGGCCGTGTACGCTTTGGTACTCATTTGATGATCTTTGACGATATGATGGGACAGTCTACCGGCGGAGTAGCCGCAAATACGGCACTCGCATTCGGTGCGAAGTTCCATCTCAATAACGTCATACGACAGCCCCGCAGCCTCGAGCGCGGCCTTCCAGCCCCAGTAAGGTTTGACGTCGTAGACCGCGGCCATCAGCTCCGGCGAATGCCATTTTACCGCCGTGATGTTGAGAGGCATGCGCCTTGCGTAAAGTGCTCGTATGTGTTCTATAAGACGAGTTTTGACCACATCCAAAGACTGCTCTTTCACCTTTGCTGTGCCTCCTTCCCGCGGTGCATGCGGAAGAGGAGTTGCCGTTGGAGACGGCCTTTGCACACGCACCAGGGGCAGCCGCGCCGCCAGGGGCGGAATCTGCGCACCATGGCCTGCGACTAGAGTGGCGGACGCGATCTCCGTTCTGGCGGGCACACTCCGTGTTTGCGCGGCGGGACAAGCGTACCGCGCCCGCAACCGGAGCTCCTCCACCAGATAGGGAGTGCGCTGCCTGACAACGCTGTCCGCAATCGACATCACGCACTCCTGTACAACCGCCTCCGCATCCCGCCGCAGCAAGGCGGATAGCCCGGCCAGCCTGGCGCTGCCCGCGCGCGAGAGGAGCACGCGCCCGGAATCGGGCGCCACCGCAATCGCCCATTCCACCGCCTCCCGCACAAGCCCGGTAACCGTTGCGGACGGATCCCGAGCCAACGCCGCGTCCAATGCCCGACTCAGCTTCGCATCCAGCTTGATACCCAGGATTCGATATCTCCTTGCTTCGGCGGATCTTTTTGGGGTGCGGAGCATCACACCATTGCCATAACAAAAACATACATCCTTCCGCAACCTTCACTTTCCAACCGGCTCTTGAGGTATCCGTCCACAGGCTAAGGATTGCCAAAGTGAGAAGACCCGCAGCGTTCCTACAGTCGCTTCGCTTCCGCAGAAATGGGTGGCATGCGGAGACGCATTTCCGCGGTGTTGGCCTCGATCGCGCGGGCCAGCATTTCTACAGAGCCCGCCATCTTCTGAGCCGCTTGCGCTTGCTCCACGAAAGCGGCGAGGAGCTTCTGGTTTTGGGCCTGCAAGTCGGTATAGACCAAGTACAGCCCTACGAGTGTAACGGCCAGGAATGCAGCGGTCGGGCCGTAGCGATCGAAAATGCGGGTAATGATTTCGGGCAGCATGGCGGTCGTGGCAGGAGCGGGAGTTTCGTTCATGCTTTTGCAAACCGTGTCAACCTCCGCAGCACGAATAGAACTTGCGTTTGTATTCTACTTTTTCTTTTGCAAATGTCTTCGCCTCTTCAGTAGGCGTAGTTGTGGGGCTATATCCTTTCGGGCATTCAAACGCCACATGATCTATCATGCCCAGCTTTTTGAGCGTGGCCCGGAATGATTTTTTATGCAGGCATAGTGTGCAGTATTTGAGGGAATCGCAATGCAGGCTCCTGGTCCATGCGTTCATAGGTTATTTTGCTTTAAAGAACAAGGATCCCACCACCAGATGTGAATGTCTCTGGAAGCGAGCACGATGCGAAGCTATCCAGCACAACCCCGCTGATGCCTCCACCTTCGGGCACGTAGACTACGCCGCCAAAAGCGATCGGCTTGTCCGCAGGACCGCCTCCGTACTCACCCTCGTACGTCATATCCAAAATGGAAAAGTCTCCACTATCGACGGCGCCGGCAACGTAATTGATGGTGAGCTCGTACCGAATATCGCCAACATTCAATCCATATCCGCAACCCCCGTTCCCCTCCGCATCGATATCTCCACCGATCAGGGGCAAAGTAAACGTGCCGTTGAAATCTCCGGACTCACCAGGGCATGGAACCAGATCGTAGACAGAAACGAGGATCTCCGGAACGCACGCGCTGCCGCACTTGCAGGGCCAGTCTTCCGGAACCATGTCGGAGGGTTGTCGCAGGTAATTGGGCATACAATTTCCTCAATCCTCAATTCGAGCCAGAACAGTGCGGGTTACCGGGTCGGATCCTGCTCCGGGGCAATAGGTAATGCTGATGTGCTCGTAACCTGGAGGTGGTTCCTCCTCCTCCTCTGGTTCTTCGCTGGCATCTCCGGCGCCATCTGAAGCTTCTTCTTCTGATGTTTCAGCGCCGGGATCCAAGTTCAGCGCAATATTGTCAGCATACTCAAACTTGCCTTTGCCGTTGATGACATTCATGTCGAGCAACTTATTCAGGGCATCGACAAGTTCATTAATAGCGTCGGCATGCATGGGCGTGCGGACTGTATCTCCGGCCACAAAGCGAGCAATCTTTTGCTTCATACATTTCTTACGTAGTTTCCGGGTTTAATCTGGACACGGATCCGTTCATAGATAATGCCCATCCAACGATTGAGCGTATCCACTTCCGCATTAATATAGTTGCCTTCACGGACCATGTTATAAAATCCGGCCACATCAAATCTGCCGTTCCGCATGAACTCGAGAGACGGATCGAAGGCATCCTCCAGCGGGATATCCGCCGGCGTTACAGTGCCCGCCGAGACGCCAAGCATGAAATAGTCGTAGACCGTGCGCGCGGCGTAGACGCTGGAAATGCGGGTGCGACTGGCAGTGGTGCGTTTGATACTGAGCTGAGGCTGGCCCTCGTAGACTGGGCCGCTGAAAAAGGCGTCCACGGTGAGCACCCCCTCGGAGACGGCAGTGACTGTGCAGCCTTTACCTTCGTCCGGTGGATAGAACAGCGAATTGCTCACGGTCGGAAGCCCGTTGCCGATATTCCAGCTCGAGGCGAACATCGCAAACCGCTTGGTACCAATGACGACCTGGTCACCGGGCAGAAAATCAAGCGATGGCGTAAAGCTGGTGCTCGTTCCCGTCGGATTGGATTGCCAGGTAACGTTTTGCCAGCTGGTTTTCTCCGGTCGCCGGGAGCTGCCGCCGATCGCCTCTGGAACTTGCCACACTCGGGAGCCGTATTCCACCCGCTGAGCCGGAATGCACGCCCAGGTGCGGGTGAAGCGGCCGATGCCGGCGCCCTGGTCGGCAAGCGGCGTATCATTGATGAAGTAGTGGGTGGCGAGAGTCGGATGTGGCGTTCCCAGTGCAGGACGGGTGTAAGCGTCATACCGTTGCAGGTACTCCTGGCGCACGATGGTAGTCGACGGGTCATCCTCAAAGGGGTACTCCGTCATGGGCTGGCGCTGGGGCCGGGGCTGAGTGAAATCGCCATCGTAGCGGGGCATAACACCTGAGGCAGCGTGTCAACGTGGTGCCGTGGTGCTCCCGGCCCGCTACGCCATGCCTGCTGCAACTCCGCGCCCGGCTGCAGCTTTGCCGGCACCACCACCCGGTTTCACTGCATAGATATTGGCGGTGTTGGCGACGATCTTGTTGAGCGCTTCCTCCGACTCCCGGAGTGCGTCCTTGAGCGCTTTTTTCGGGTCGTCAATCAGCCCGCGATCGATGAGGCGCTGGCGCAGGGCGCGAGCCCGCTCTGCGGCCCTGGCGCCGTATTGCGTGTTGACGTTGTTGCGGGCTTCCGCTTCGTACTTCATCAGCTGCTTGGCTTCATATCCAGCTTGGCCGCCGGATCCTGCAATGTCCTGGACGCTGTAGCTCGGCTTATCCGCCTTCGCCAGGGCATCTTTATCTTTGGATACGTCTTTTTGCGCTTTGGCCAGCTTTTCCACATGCTCTGCTTCTTCCTCAATAGCACGCTTCTTTTGTTCGTAGATCTGCTTCTCGATCTCTACACGTTTTTCCGCTGCAATAATTTCGTCTTTCGTGCCACGGAATGTTTCTTCTTCCGCAATCGCAATATTGAGATCCTCCTGAAGCTGTAGCAGAGCCTCTGCAGCAGATAGCTTCTCCAGCGCATCGTCCTTTTCCTGCTGAGTCAGGTCGCGGCGCTTCTGGTTGACCCGTTCCATGCCGGTTTCGTATTCCTTTTGCTTTTTCTCCTTATCTTCGGATTCCTTTTTGGCAAGCGCGGTCCGAATCTTTTCCGCATCCCACTCGGCCTGCTTCATCTTTTCATAGTGGGCCATGCTTTGCGCATTATCCTTTCCGCCCGCCGCTTCGCGAGCCTTCATATATTTATCATATGAATCGGCACGCCGCTTCTCAATAGCTTCCAGCTTCTGTTCATCGGTAAGCAGATCTTCTTTCGCTTTAGCTTCTTTATCTGCAATCTCCTGTTTCTTCTTTTCGACCGCAGCATCTGCCGCCATGGCGCGCTGGGCCTTGTTGTCTTCTTCGCGCTTGGCGGCCGCTGGTGACTTTTCGCTATTCCATGCCTTTTTGGCGGCTTCCGCAGTTTTACGCTGAGATTCCTCCAGGAGCTTGTGCCCCGCTTCAATGGCTTTGACAGCCTTTTCTGAGGTGCCGAAAATGCTCTCGTACATCGCGATGCCGAGCGTGGTAATGGAAATCACGGCAGCATCCGCAAAGCCCTTCAATTCCACAAAGAACGTGGCGACGTACGGCTTCACCGTCACAAATGCATCTGCCAGGCCGGTGGAAATGCTGTCGCTGAGTTTGGCGAACCACTGCTGCATCTCCATGACCGAATCGATGGACTCCTGGTCGATGCCTTTGGGCATGGGCGTGCTTTCCAGGCTCTGCAGGATCGGGTACAATTTGATGCCGCTCTCCCCGAAAAGCGCCATGGCATCGGTAGTATCGATCGCGGAAGCGCGGAGCTTTTTGAAGATTTCGTCGGTCTTCATGTTCGCCAGGTCCTTCTGCGAAATGCCGACCTTGGCGAAGACATCGATCAGTTCCTCGTTCCCGCCGACTGCGTCTGCAATCTTGGAGGCAAACTCCTCCAGGCCCTCCTGCATTTCGTCAAAACTCATGCCGTTTTGGCGGGCGAGTTCCCTCAACTGGGAGAGCCCCTGGCCGGTGGCATTGAGTTTGAGGGCGACATTGCCCAGCTCCGTCGTCAGCTCAAAGGCGCCCTTGACCATTTCAGCCAGGCCACCAAGGCCGGCCATGGAAAGCAGCGTGCGCTCCATAGAGGAGCCGAGGTCCTTGACCTCGTCCTTGGCGAGCGCGATTCCCTTTTTAAAGTCTCCAATCTGGAGACCGAGCATGGCGACGATGGAGGACATAGATCAGGGGGCGCGCTGGGGATTTTCCGACTGCAGGGAAGAAGGGACATTCCGATTCGCAATACAGGGTCCAGCGTCACGCCGGCCGGCCCAGGCGACGGCGACCAGGTCGGAGAATCGGTTGATAAAGCTGACCTCCTCGAGGGAATTGCGGGCGATAATGCAGCGCAGGTACTGGTAGAGGCGGATGTAGGGAAGGTTCAGGATATACTGCTCCTCCCAGCCGTACTCATGGCCGAAGATGTCCACCAGTTCCGCCACATTGGAATAGTAGGAGGTGTGCTCTCCCGCGACCTCGGCGGAGGCCGGGCGGTCCATAAACGTCTCCTCCATGTATTGCTGGATAGCATGGAAGGCCGCCATGAATGCCGCTGGCTGGATCAAGTACAGGTGCGCGCTGATGAACCGCTGTTTATCCTCGTCTTTCCACAGAGCCGTTTCGCGGATGATCCAGAGGAATTGCAGTAAGTGCTCCCCCTGCACATCGCCACCCATCACAAACGGCGACTCCGAGTAGAGTGCCTGGAGCATGTGCGTCGGGGTGAACTGCTGCACGCGCAGGCCATTGGCGAGCACAGTCCGGTCGCACAGAAAGGCCGTCTCCCGGAGCGTGAGCTCGCGTTCGACGGCCTCTTTATAGCCAGGGACGACTTCGGAAAGGCGGGTGGGCATGGCGCGGGCGCGGGTTGGCTGCGGTTAGGTATTGTACTTCTTGTCAAATGCCACCTCGACCATGCGGATGCCGGCCTGCTCGAACGATTGCCCCACGTTGGTGATGTAGAAAACTTCGTTGCCGAGCTCCGAGTCGAAGGTTTCCAGGAACTCGTCACCATTCTTCGGCACCCGGTTTTGCCCCAGCTTGAGCGTGGCCGTCCCAGTTACAAAATCATCGTCCGTTACCTTACCGTCGGGCCGGTTCAAGTGATCCCGGCTCTCAATCTTGAAAGTGGGCCGGTTGACCTTGACGTTCTGTGCAATGTACGTCACCGCCGCGATCGTCAGCGGCATGGAGCCATAGTTAATGCTGCCGTCATTCTTGAGTGCCATGGTGGGAAAGAGTTAGGCGTTGGAGTGGGTTGGCGGCGGATGGTGCGGATTACTGGGAACCAAGGACAAAGATTGCCACCGTCACGGGAGCGGACGGGTGCGAATTGAGCAGCTTCAGGAGATGGTCCGTAGCGTCGGTCACGTCCTTGCCAGTGCGGTTGAACCATAGGTACGGCGTTCCCGCCTCGACATCGGCGATTTTGACCGTGCCGCTGCCATTAATGCCTTTCCACGCTGCGGAAGAACCCTCGCCACCAAGCTCCACCGAAGCACTGGCGGTGGCTGAGGTCACCTGGACGATGAGTCCTTTGACTTTTGTGAGGGCAAACGGACGACCCAGCACGTCTTCGACCGGATCGGGGCCGCCATCGGAAAAGTCGAACAGGTTGATGATCTCCGACGCAGCACCCGCCAGCGTGAAGTTTTTGCGGAAAACCCTGTTGATCTGGCCGGCGCCGTTACCGGCCGTGAATCCGAGCGTGGCCAGGGCCATGTCTACGACGATTTTGCCGCTGACGCCATCGCCCGCGGGGATGCAGGTGGCCGACAGCGTGACTGAGGGGAAATTAAAAGAAACGGAGCTCATGCAAGGGCGCGCGGTGTCAACCAGCGCGACCGCGAATTGCCCCCTATTAGTGTGGGGGCGTCTACAGGGGTACTTCAGCCGGCCAGACTTCGGACCTGATCTGCATGATGACCTGGTACGGCATCAGTGTCGTGTCCCGCTCCAGTTCCGGATCCAGATCGTGGCTTGGCTTCTGGCTGACGCAGCGGACGAGCCGATGATAAGGCAACTCGGGCGATTCGTTGCTGAGGTAGGTCACCCGCTGCATGATTTCCCGGACTTTGCCCTTCATCGCCCGGTGCGCGGGTTGCTCCCGGCGACTGGTCAGGAAGATAAGATCAAGATCTACAGCGGCCGTCTGGTAGTAGTGAAGGCCAGACTGGGGATGAATGAAGATATCCTCTTCTTCCGAATCCCGTGCGGCAGTAGCGATACAAAGGCGTGGCATCTGCATCTTGATTCCGTTGTCATCGCGCATGGTGTAGACATGTTCGAAACCACGGTCTTTGAACGCGGATCGCAGGAAGATTTCGAGGTATTCCTCGAACTGATACAGTACGTCGACAGAGGGTGCGGGAGTGAGGATCATAAAAAGAACAGGGTCCAGCGTCACGCTGGCGCTGGTTACGCTGCTGGTTTGAAAGCGGCTTTGCGGGCGTTGGCGGCCAGGATGAATTCCACCCGCTTTTGGGTGCCGGAGGCCTGGCGATCGAGGGCCCACTGGACGCGCCGGGTCAAATCCCTGGTGTTGCCGGCGAAGGGGACATCGTTGGCCAGGCGAATCGAAAAGTTGGGCTCGTTGAGCTGGAGAAGCACGGAGCCACGGGTGTTGCCGTGGCGCGCAATCCATGCGGGCAATTTGACGCCGAGGGCTTCCGCCGCTGCGTTCCAACCGGACGCCAGCATGCCCACCCGCTTTTGCTGCTCGCGGATGTAGGTGCTGAGGCCGTCGAGAACCAGAACATTGGGGCGCCTGCGAGGCGAAACCGTGCCTCGCGAACCCCGGGCGGCCTGGTGAAACGAAGCCTCGGGAGTAAGCCGGACTTCCATCCCAGCCAGCTCGGGAATGCGCAGGATGGTTTCCCGCAGCGCAGCCAAATCCTTCTTGCGGATGGCATCTTTTATATCCGGCGAAGTCCATTTTTCATGGCGTAACTCCCGGAAAACGCGGCGGATATCCTGCTCAACGCGCAGGTTGCCGCGAGCACGGGCGGCCGCACCGGTCACCGAACCACCACCGGGAGGCGTGATCAGGACAACCTGGCGGATGAAACCACGCGCCTGTTCCCTGAGCAACTCGGTCATATCCCGCCTGGTGGCGCCGTACAGGACCAGCAGCGCCGCCTCAAAGCTGCGGGTGTTGACCTGCAACTCGACAATTGGTGCCAGGGCGGCAGAGGTGCGACGGGACATGGGGGGGCTATTCGTGGGGCATGGTGACGGACAGCACGAGAAGTGGGTACCCGGGATGATCGCCGATGCGGATGATGCGGAAGTCGCTGTCCCGGAACGCAATACGGTCCCCGATCACGGGCGGATCAAATGCCAATGCGGTGCGCATAAGCTTCACGGTGAAATCGGCTGCCTCGGCGATGCCGCCAACGTCGAGTTCCAAGGCCGTGGTGGGGACGGATACCAGGGCCTGGAGAACTTGCCCCTTATAAACAACCGCCTCGCCAGCGTCGGCGAGGATACTGGCGAGGTCGGCGGCTTTCTCTTCGCGAAGGCCCATGGTGGTGCGCTCCGGTTGTTGGCGCGAGGGTTACGGCTTGACGATGCGCTTGATGCCGGCGGCGATCGCGACCTTGAAGCCGTACAGACACTCCACAGTGATGAAGATGCGGTTGCTTCCGGTCTCTGTGTAGCGCAGATAACCGAAGGTCAGGCCCGTCTCCGGGTCGGTCACGGCGCCCGCCTCGTCGTATTTGGCGACGGGCTCCAGATAACGCATCGCCACCGCCAGACCTGAAGGATGGGCGGCTAAACCGACCAGCTTTTCGCCGTTTTCTGGAATCACCGTGCTGGGAAACACGTTGAACCCGCCGATGCGACGCAGTTGGGCTTCCACCACGCCGGGCTGGGAGACGGGAACCACAAAGCTCTTGGCGACAACATCATCGGCCAGGAGATTGGTGTAATACGCGTCGTCCAGGATGAGCGCGCGGTCGGAAATCGGCATCTTTGCAGTCGAGCATGCACTGCGTACCTCGAGCACCTTTTTGTAGTCGAAGGCAGACGCAGCCAGGGCAGTGATGGCTGGCGCACCGTAATTAGCGACCGTAATCTCCGAAAAGATGTCCACCACCACGTCCTCTGCGAGCTGCTTGACGGCGGAGGCCACCAGATTTTCCAGAACGGGTACGGAAGTTTCCGCCGCTTCGCGGGCCGTCACGTGGACCGTTTTGAACTTGTGGCGGTTGAGCACGCCCGGCGCGACCGTGATGGCGGAATCGGCGGCCGCCGTGTAACTGCCGGCGAAATCGCTGGAAGCGCTGGGCGTGCCAACGATCGGAACTCGCACCGTGTCGAGCTTGTCGGCGGGCTCCGGGGAAAAATTGGTGGAGAACGCGCCGACAGGCATCATGGCCGCCATGAACGGCTGCAGCGCGTTCTGCGCAACTTTGATGTCTTTGACGTTAGTAAGTGTATTGGCCATAGTAAGTTACGAGGATAAAGTGGGTTGGTAAACGGGTTGTGGATGTGAAGGTCGAGGGGGCCTGGCCGGACTACTTGGCACTGTGGTTGAGGATGAACGCCTTCTGCTGGTCGGAGAGGCCGCGCCAGAAGACCGTCTGTTCCTTGGGGTCCGAGATCGCCGCGAACTGAGCCACGAGTGCATCGCCGGTCCCGCTGTGGCCGGTAGCGGCTCCGGGTTGCTGGTCGCCGCGAGACGTGACGTTAACGGGCATCATGGTGCCGGTTTCCGCGACAATCCGTGCCGCCTCAAGGGAAGCGCGCTTTGCAATATCCTGCTCTTTGCCAGCGAGTTCCGCGTTCTTCGCACTCAGCTCGGCGGCGGATTTGCGGGCGGCTTCGGTTTCGCCGCGCAGCTTATCCCGCTCCGCGGTAAGGGACTGGATCTCGGTGGCCTGGAGATCGACCTGCCCGTGGAGCGTCTCAATCTGGCGGGCGGATTCGGCAAGGAGCGCGTCACTCGCCTTGGCGTCCGCCTCCAGCCGGAGGATACGGGCGGTGGCAACGGAAAGTTCGCTGTCAGATGCAGATGCGGCGAGATCGGACGTAGATTCGATGGTCATGACCTTGTGGCGCGTGTCAACCGCGCGCGTGCCCGGGTTGCCTCGCACATGCAACGCGCGCAGTCGCTCCAGCGCCGTTTCCCGATCCTTGATGGCGCCCGCGAGGTTGAGTCGCTGGGCGTTGCGCGCGGAAAACGTCTGCCCCTCCATCGCGTCTTCGCCAATCTTCCGACCACGGGAAAGTACCGCCCGTTTGAAGTCTCCGGCGATCTCGTCAATGTCGGCCTGGAGTAACTCGCGCTGGGCGTCTGTCAGGGAAGTGCCCGGCACCCCCGCGCCTTTGAACTTGCCGGCCGCAAATACTTCCACCCGCAGACCTTCCTGGCGGTACGCCTCACTTGAATCAATAAGAGGCAGAATGACGCCGATCGAGCCGACCCGCGCGCTGGGCGTGGCGTAAATGGCATCGGCCTGGGAGGCAACCCAGTATGCCGCCGAGCACATCAGGCCGGAGGTAAAGGCGTAGACATATTTTTCGCGGGAGGCATCCGCCACGGCCTGGGCCAACTCCGGCGTCCCGCTCACGGTCCCGCCGGGCGAGTCAATGTCCAGGAAGATGGCTTCTACGTCTGGCCTTCGAGCGGCGTCGCGAACGGCAGCGGCAATCTCTTCGATATCCGACGCGCCGAAGAAGATAACGGAGAAGATATCGGGCCGTCGCATGAGCGGGCCGGAGATGTGGATGGTGCCAACGCCATCCTCCACGGTGAGCAGCGGCGCCGGTTCCGGCGCCTCGAGGGCGGGTCCATCCATAAACGCCATGGACGCTGCCGCCATGGATTGCAACGCTTCCGGAGTAATCAGCCATGGTTGCCTGCAAAATAGGGTTTCGGTAAAGGTCACTCTTCGGTGGTGGTGTCAACGGGCGGCGTCTGCGCATCGGATTTACTTCCAGTCGATTTGGGAGGCGTAAACGACTCCATTGGACTGGGCTGCCCGCCTGCTGGCTTCCACAGCATCTCCAGGGGGATGCCGTACTTGGCTGCCGTCTCCAGGATCATCCTGGCGTCCCGCGCGCGGCGTTCGAGCTCCTCGCCAAAGTCGGCGCCCAGCTCCTCGTAATGATCGGAGATGGTTTTCAGTCCCATTTCCACATCGGCCCGGTTTTGCTGAGCTTCGCGTCCCGCGTCGACGGTGATGCGCTTCGGGCAAACGCAGGAAATGCGGTGCCAGTCGACGACGTTCTCCAGCTCACCACGGGCAATGGCATCCCCGATGACATAGGCCCAGACGGGCTTCATCAGGCGCTGGATGAGGATGAGTTGGCGGAACGAGAATCGCCGATCCGCTTTGGCGACCACCAGGCGCACCCCAGCGCCGGTGATGCTGCTGGAGTCGGCCGCGAATTCATATGGAATTACGCCCAGCGCGCTGTCGCGACGGAGGTGGGTCAGGAAACCGGTGAAGGTGGGGCTGGGGCGGCTGGAGACGAAGCTATCGAGCGATTCATCCGGTTTCAGCGCTACCAGCTTGCCACCGATAATCTTCTGGAGGGCGGACGGATCGCTGCATTCCCCGCTGCCGCCAGGCGTGCCCACGGAAAAGTCGCCGGATTCCTCGAGGGCGCCACGCGCGGTTTTGAGGATGCGGGCGATGTCGGCGTTATCCTTGACGGCGTGCTTCTCCAGGGCAAGCAACTCCATCTCGTCCAGTATATGGTTGATCGAATGCTGGACCGTCGGCGCGGTGCGGACCGCCGTGGCGGATTCTGGCTCGAAGACGTGCAGCACGCTTTCCGCGGGCAGCTCCCGAATGCCGCTATCCTCCAGGACGCGGTAGGAAACCGGGCCGCCCCAAGCGTCGAGTGTGATTCCGTCCACGCAAGTGTCGCCGTCCTTCGCAAAATCGCCCTGCCCAACGCGGTGAGATTCAATGAGTTGAAGCGCGGGCAATCCGTCCCTCGTGCGGGTCTTGTGGATGAAGTACTCACCGTCCGCATCCACGCCACGGCACGCAATCGACTGGCACTCCTCAAAGCTGAAGCGGCGGGTCACTTCGCACCGGGCAGACCATCGACGGAAAAGCTCTTCCGCCTTCCGATTCCACGCTGGATCCGGTGATTGCGCCTGCGGGCGCAGTCCGTCGCCCACGGAGTAGATCGCCATACTGCCGACCAACTCCCGAACGAACCCGGAGTTTTTGAGAAGGTAACGGGAGCGCCTTACGAGTTCCGACCGGATTCCAGGCGACAAATCACGTTTCGTGTCACCCGGTCCGGCTCCGGGAACCGCTCCGCGACGGGGCGAGCGATTCGCGGACTCGTAGGGAGAGCCCCATGCCTTAGGCACCAGCGCGGGCGGCAACCACTTCGCGGCAAACGACTTAGCCCTCTGTCGAAATGTCGCTTTCATTTCGGCAGGTATCCTTTCACGCAGGATTGCGCCACTTGTTTGCCCGACCCGTAGACCAGAGGTTGCAGGCGCTGGAGAGCGTACGCGCATTCCTCCAGCGTCTCTTTCACCGTCATGGGGAACTGCTTCGTGGCGGAGGAGCCGGAGTCGGTCCAGGACATGACCGTTTTGCCTTCCACCAGCAGTTCCTTCGCTTTCGCCTGGATTTGCAGGACTTCCGCGACCGTAAACCCAACAACAAATAGACCTTGAGCCATAACTGGCCCAGCATGTCAACCAGCGTGGCGCCGGTCTCCGGAGAAGGGAAGTGGCGCCACGCGGTCGAAGCGCAGATCAGAGAATGGGAATCCCCTTGCGGTGCCGCTCCCGCATCTGCGCCAGCGTCAGCCCTGTGTTCATCTGAACGTGGGGCGTATCGACAAATCCCTTCCAGCTGCCGCCCCACTCCAATCCCATCGCCTCGGCAATCCGCCCCGCCCGGGCCATATCCGGGGAATTCCACAGAGCGACTGTGAAATCGGATGAGAAAACGACGAAATCCCACGCAATTCCGAAGTTGTGGTAGGAGTACCCGGCTCGGGCGTTGGTCACGACCTTGCCGGGCTTGCTCCGCCCTTGCTCGTACAGCGCTTCCTGCTCCTCCCAGGTGCGGGTGCCGCAGATGATTTTCAGGTTGATCCCGGCGTCCAGGCACCGGCGCAGCCATTCCCGGGCTTTCACCTGGGCGACGGGAAGAAGGGTCTTCAGGTTGGATTCGGAACGGGAATCGAATGTATGTTCACTCATTCCTCCGTCGTCGAGTCAACTTCGCCGCCCTCCTCGTTCTCTGCCGCCCGTCGCAGGAAGCACTCCGTCACGTCCGTCGTGCTGCCGTTGCGGATGACCTTGGCGGTGCGGCCTTCACCGAGCTGGATCCACCGGGTGACGATCACGTCGCAATACAGCGGGTCGAGCTCCATGAGAAAGGCCTTGCGCCCGCACTGTTCGGCGCCGATCAGGCTGGACCCGCTGCCGCCGAAGAGGTCCATGACGTTTTCCCCGGGCCGGGAGGAATAGCCCATGGCGCGCACCGCCAGTTCCACCGGCTTTTCGGTCAAATGCACCATGGACTGCGGGTTCACCTTCTTGACGTGCCAGAGGTCCGTAGCGTTGTTGGGACCGAAGTATTGATGTGCCGCACCCTCGCGCCAGCCGTAGAACGCGATCTCGAACGCACCCATGAAATCCTTTCGCGTGAGTACGGGATGCTCCTTGTCCCAGATGATGGCCTGGGAGAAATAGAGCTCCTTTTCCGCCAGCGCCGATGGATAGTTGGCCAAGTTGGCGTAGCCGCCCCAGATGTAGAAGCAACGGCCGGGCTCGAGCACCCGAGCGATGTTGCCGAACCAGGCGCGCAGCAGGCGGTCGAATTCCTCCACGGAGACAAAGTCGTTGGCCAGGGGGCGGTCCTTGGCACGCAGCTTTTTGTGAGTAGCCTTCGCCTTTTCCGGGTGGCGCTCAACGTCGAGCTGCTGGTGGTGCATTGCCTTCTTCGCATTGGGGCTCATCAACGGGCTATCCGTGCACATGCCGGCGGCGATGGCGTTATTGCTGCGCGGCTCAACCTTGACGTTGTAAGGCGGATCCGTGTTGACCATCTGGATCCTGGCGCCCGCCAGGAGCTGGTCGAGCTGATCCGACTTCGACGAATCCCCGCACATCAGCCGGTGATTGCCGAGGACGTAGATATCGCCAGGCCGGGTAAACGCCTCATCCGGAAGCGCGGGAACTGGCAATTCCGTGACGTTATCCTCGGGCGGAAGCAGCTTTTCGACCTCGGACGCATCGAAACCAGTGAGGTCCAAATCAATCTGCCCATCGAGTTCCTTCAGGATAGCCGCTATCTCGTCATCGTCGGATTCGGCCAGCTCCGCCAGGCGGTTGTCGCCGACCAGCACCGCCATCTCGTCCGCGTCCGAGGCAAAATTCTGGAAATCGACCGGGACCAGGGAAACGCCCAGGCTCTGCGCGGCAAGCAGGCGCCCGTGTCCCGCAACAATGAGTCCGCTGCGCTTGGAAACCAGAATGGTGTGCCGCCAGCCAAAATAGCGAATGGCCTTCACCAAAAGCGCAATTTGGCCCTCCGGATGCTTGTTGGGATTGCGCGGGTTGGGTTTCAGGTCGCCCGTCGGAACGAGTTCGTCGAAGGCGCACCAGACATCAATGCCGTTGGCGAGAGCTTTGGGTTTGGGATTGGCGGGGCGCGTTACAGAGGCGGGAATGATATCGGTAGACATGTACCCCGCGCCATGTCAACGGACACGAAAACGGGGAGCAAGTGGCGTGCACCTGCTCCCCGTGGGTTTCCGTCGGCAATCGCGTTAGGCTGTGACCGTGGCGGGCGCCATGGCGCGGAGCTCGGCGATCTGCTGCGGGGTCAGGTCCGCGGGCTTGCCGTGGCGCTCCCAGGTGGCGGGGCGGCGACCGAAGCCGAGTTGCACCGAGAGGCTGGCTTTGGGCATTACGATCTCGTGGGCGCGGAAGATGCTGTCTGCTTCGGGGTATTTGACCCCGGCTGCGCCCAGAGCTTTCGCGACCGCGCAGGCCGAGAATCCGAAGATCTGGTTCTTGCGGCCTTTGGGCGAGGTGGCGGGTTTCGGGGTGGCGGGAGCGGTCGAGGCTTGGTCTGCGGGGGGCGAGGCGAGAGCGGCATCAGGGGCAGCGTCAACCTCGTCAGAATGGGCGGGTTGAGGGATCTCGGTATCGGTGAGCTGCGGATCCGCGGGCGGCGTGACTGGCGCGGGCGCGGGTTCTGCCGGCAATTCCGCAGCTTCCGCGACCTCGGCGGCGGGGGCGATCGGGGTGAAATCCACAATCTTGGCGTGGCGTCCACGTCCCTCGAAGGTGACTTTGCCGTATTCCAGGTTGCCCTGGCACCCGGCCAGGACATCGATCTTTTTGATCGAATCGATAACCGGCTTGCATTTGCCTTCCGTGTAGCGGAAGTGGGTGGCGCCGCGCGGGGCGGGGTGCTTCTCGAGGATGGACTTGGCGGTGGTGTTTTCGGGGAAGTTGATTTTCATGGTGGGTGGTTTTTGTGGGGGGTGGGTGGTTGCGTTGGGGGCGGAGGGCGGATTAGCGGCGCGGCGAATTTTCTCCGGGGGTTTCGATGCCGAGCAACGTGCAGATCTCCCGGAGTTGGTGGCGGGTGCGTTGGATGTCGCCGACGTGGCCCCAGTTGAGGTTGTCGGGGTCGTATCCGGCGTGGTCGTCCAGGTGGTCGGCGAGCGCCTGGGCCAGGGTTTGGCAAGGCGTGAGTTCGGCCATGAACGCCAGCGTGGCGTCGTTGGCGGTGGTGCGCGGGGCGCGTTTGGCGGGGCGGGATTCGTTTTTCATGATGGCCATCACTTCCCTCAATTCCGCGAAGAGTCCAAGGGCATTCGACCGATTTCCGGCATCTTTATTTGCTCCCTATCTTCCTCTGATTTAGGCACTTGGCACGACTACTGCCTTCTCGCCGACCGCCGCGTTCTGGCTGTGCCACCACCGCAGAATGTGCAGCGCGTCCGCCTCGTTGTCGTCTGCGACCACGCGCCCCCACGGGTGCGCCAGGTTGGCCGCAGCCGCAACCATCTGCTCTTTCCCGGCGGTCCCCGCCCCAGTCGCAAATTTCTTCAACGTGCCCGTGTGGACGCACTCGACACGGGATACAGATTGCCCCTCAAGCCAGACCGCCGTACGGAGGGAAGCCCAGAGCTGGCTTTGCGCCTGGGAGCTACAGAACATGACGTCTTCGAAAACAAGGACTTCGATCCGATGCTGGGTAATCGACTCGGCAATCCGGTCCCGAAGCTGGAAGAACCGGATATCGCCCCGGCGCTCGCCTCCGACCTTCCGTTGCTGGCGAAGCTGCTTTTCCGTCGCCAAAAGCCAGGAGCCGGAAAGCACCTGGCCGTTGTCCCAGATCGCCCATCCCGTCGTGGTCCCAATGTCCAAAGCCAATGCATTCATGGCAAGGGCGGCGTGTCAATGGAACGGGCGGTTTCGCACGGCGTACGTGGACTTCAGATGTCCCTCCAGTGAAGATACCGAAGGGACGGGCAATGTCCCTGGGCCATGCGAAGAGCCAGGGACTTCGCATGTCCCTTCTAAAATAACGTCGCAGGGACGCAACATGTCCCTGGGACTTTCAGGTAATCAGGGACTCGTATTGTCCCTGCGTTCCATCGCGATTGTCCCAGGGACTTAAGACCAATGATCAGAGTTAGTTGGGAGAAATCCCGGGTGCTTTTGAGCTCGATCTGCGTTGGACCTACGGTCGAGCATCCATGCGGATGCACTCCCTTCGGCCCGCCTTGCTCGCATCTCAAAATCCCCGCGGGATTTCTCCCAAATAACTCTGATCATTGGTCTAACAAGTCCCTGGGACATGCAAAGTCCCTGCCTCACGCTTCTGATTCGGTCCCTTCATCGTCGGCAGAACCGCCATCATACTTTCCCAACGCCCCCGATTCTTGCCCAATGAGTTTCAACATCAGAGCACCGCAAACCTGCATGGTTTCGCAGTCGAAATAGTGATTCGGAGCATTGCGGATAACCTCCCAAATCCACTTATCGTTCTTTCGAATCCGCTGCTCAGCGTCCAACTGGGCGATGTATTCCTCCGGGACATCATCCGCGATCTCCCACGTCGGTCCCTGGCCGGGATCCTGGTTGCGCCGCAGACGCGAGAGGCAGTCCTTTACATTGAGCGTGGAGAAACGGTGCAGATTGCACCCGTTCTTACCAACTGCCACCCGATTGCGCGCGCTGTAGAATCGCTCGATCTTCCTGCCTGTGGCCGACTTATGCGGAAAAGTCGAGCGCTTGTCGCCAATGAGCGCCGTCCACCCGCGCCGGGAACATTGGCGATATACCTCAAAGGAATTAAAATTGGCGTCCACGAACACCAGGCTGCCGTGAATGCCAAACCGCTCCTGCAGCCGGTCAATATCCTCCCAGGTCGTCAGCCTCTCACACCACATCAGGCGCGACGATCCCTCTGCCGACCAACCGCGCACCGTGGAGAAGAAGTGATCCAACTGTACGTCCACGGTCAGAAACCGGAGCGGGATGTGCCTGAAGTCGGTAGGGAACGGACCGGAAATCACGCGCCCACGGGTATCCAGCCCGCCTTCGTCCGCCCAGGTATGTCCGAGGAGATAGCCGCTCTTGGTGATCTCGACCTTGAAATCCTCAACGAACTCCCGCCACGGCAACGCAAGTCGTTTCTGGTAAAACTGTTGCAACAGGGAGGTGTCCCCACGACGCGCCGCCGTCTTGGCGCGCAGATAGAGTTCCGCCAACTTGCCCCAGGACATGGTGGCCAGGGCGTTCCAGTGGAAACCTACATTCTCCTTCGCGGCCTTGCTATTCTGCGCCACGAAACGCCCCGTGGCATTGAGCTCCCGTCGCGTGGCATCTGTGTCGGGCAGGTACTCGTTGCAGGCCTCGCACCGAAGAGACGCCGTCTCGTGGATCCGCGCAAAGTCGTATTGCTCGTCTTCGTCCTTGCAGTCTTTGGACCACTCCACGTTCTCCCAACGGAACGCCTGTCGAAACCCGCATTTGGGACAGGCAAACGTCCATTCCCGCATGTCGGTCGTCTCAAACTTGCGGTGGGTATCGTCATCCTCAACCCCACCCTGCGAGGAGAAAATGCACTTCCCCAACCAGCCGAACGCGGTAACACGCGCCTCAGCTTCGGCCATGTGGCCGGTGGGCCATTGCCAGGTTTCATCTCCGAACAGCCATCGGATGGACCGGCGTTGCAGGTTCGTCCGATTGTGGGCCCCCGCCATCCACAGCGTCATACCGTTGGCGAAGTAGATGGTCGTGTTGCGTTTCTGGTGCCGGTTGGCGGGATAGAGCGCGCGGACCGGCGCGCACGCATCGAAGAGCTTCTGTAAGCGCGCCTCGCTCTGGTCCTTCGCGTCCTCGTCCGTTTCATTAAGCCAGAGTGTCGGGCCGGGCAGGTTCGCAATGCTATAAGCCAAGGATAGTTCCGACACGGTCGTCTTACTGGCCTGCACTGCCGCAATGATGGATACCAGCCGGACGCGCGGATCCGTTATTGCGTCAAACACCGCGCGGATCTGCGGCGAATTGCTGATTCGGAATGATCCCGGCGTCGGAGAATATGGTATGGCCCGCACATGCTCCTCCGCCCACTGCCAGATGGGGCGGCGGTCGGGAGGAGCGCAGATGCGGGCCCAAGCGCGGAAGTAAAAGCCAGGCGCCCGCCCCTTCTGAATGCCGGCAACGTTCACGACCCCTGTTCCTCGCTGTCCGTTGCGGTTTCCTCCTCAGCTTCGCTCTCGAGCTCAACGGGATCTGGAAAACGAACCTGCGCGGCTTCCCGAAGCACCGCATCGAGCGTATCCGTTGCGAGTTGGGCGATCTCAACGGCGTCCATGCCGACGACCAGCGGCGGTAACTCCAGCGTCACCTTCGAGTACATCAGGTTCTTCAACACTGCCATGCGGCGGCTCCATTCTGCCTCGACTTCCGCCTTCAGTACGTACTGACCTTTGCGCTGCGCCACGCGCAGCTCGCGATCCTCGATTTCCGCCAGCAGTTTGCGCGCCTTGAGCATCTCGGAGTCCGGCGACAGCCCCACTTTCAAGTCGTGTTCCCGGATAAAGAGGCGCCAGGCGACGACATTGTGCGTCCCGTCCGGCTGAGCCTTGGGCGCGTCCGGCCGCTTCTTCCAGGTGTAGAGCGTCTGCCGGCTGACGGCCAGGATGCGAGCCAGCTCCGAAATATCCCGCGCCACCGTCACCGTTTCGTGCTCCACCCCTGCCGCGCGTGCCTTGATCACCGCCAACTCGGTGGAGTTTAGCGTCTTGCCCGCGCCCACTTTCTTCACCACGTTCTTCCAATTCGCGTCAAGAACCCGTGATGCCATGTCCGCCGAAATATTGGTTGCGTTTGTCATAAACCACGCAATGTGTCAACCAGCGAACATGGCAATAAAGAAGGCCGGGCGACTGCCCGGCCAACGCTATACACACACAATGTATGAAGAAAACCGCTTTGCGCCGAAGGTCCGCCGGTTGACATCCCGCTTTCTGTCAAGATGCAACCTTCAAACTGTCATCCTTACGCTTCTTGGACACGCTTTTCACCACCTTCTACCCGCCCGTTTTGGTGCTCTTTCCGAGGGGAAACCCGCCGAGCGCCGGGTCCGGGAGCGCTATAAAGTGTCAGATTGAAAAAAAATAGGTCTCTCTTAAACTCACCCCATGGCGTGCAACCCGAAATATACATAGGCGCCCGGAAGCCTGCTGATGCTATTGATCAGCGTAACCTGTTGGTTCGCAGTGGCTAAGGATAAGGTGTTCATCAGAATGATGGAGCCCTTACTAACTTTGCATAGTATATTCAACTTTCGAATCAATGCAACAGCAATACGGCAGTTTATAAGAAAAGTATATGCGTACATCTTTGCATATAGGTTAGCGTGTCAACCGCGAAGGTAAGCATACTCGATCCTACTCGCCTACCACTGCTACAGCTTTTCGTAGAGATTGACGAACCATCGCAGCTCATTCTTCAGTATGCGGCGGGCGTCCTCCGGCCAGGTGTCGATACCGCCAAGTTCAATACGCCGGTTGTACCAGAGGCGGAATGCGTCGAGAGGGCGGACGAACTTCACCCATGGCTTATGGGGGTTGGGTGCCGCAGGTTCTTTCTCGGTCGTCGGAATGATGCCTGTGGCGACGTACGCTTGGCGGATGGTGGCGGTATCGTTCAAATCGAGCACATGTGCCCGTTTTGCCAATCCCATGTAACGACGCGCAGTCCACTCCGAAATCTCAGGTACATTGGTATCCAGCCACGGAAGCCACGCGCCATGGCCCAGAGCTTGCTTCTGCTCGACGAGCAGCTTTCCGCACTCCAGCGCCTTTGCCACCGCCGCCGACGCCTGGTCCTTTGCTCCAGCCGCCAGTCGATTCGCCTCGCGGAAGGCTTCGAGAATTCGCGGGGCAAAATTAGGAATAAGGGTAGCTTCGCTCATACGCTTTGTTTCCGTGTCAACCGACGCAGATCGTGAAAGGCTTTGGTCCTCTCCCGGTACGCCTTGCGGGCCAGCTTCGATTTCATCGACCGCGAGGGACGCAGCCCGAATGTTTCACACCATTGCACGGCGAGCTTGGAAAACGCCTGCTTCGAAACACCGTGTTTGGCAGCGAGTTGCGTTGCGCTTTCACCTTCCAGGGCGAGGACGCCCATGCCGTAGCAGACGGCATCGAACGCCAGCGACGGGTTGTTGCTGCCGCACAGCCGGGCGCAAAACGATGCGAGGACGTCACTCGGCGAGCGGGCTGGAGTGGCCACAGTGTCCGATTCCGACTCCGCTTCGTCGGGCTCAATCTCGGCGATTATATCGGGTGTTTCACTGGCGAGCACGGTGTCCGCGAGGTCGTCGCTGAGTAGCGTGCCACTGGCGCGGCGCGGGAGGCACGGCTTGAGAAGTCCCTGACGCTGAAGGCGTTGTCGGTCTTCGGCCGGCATTTCCGCGATCCAGCGGGAGGCTTCGGGCGAGGTGTATGCCCGCTCGTATGCGCGGTCGCGATCAGATTGTCTGGCGGCGTAGTCGTCCATTATTTTTCTCCCCAGGTGGTGCATACGTTGCTCTCAACTTCGATGGGAACCTGCGGGAAGAAGGCCGACATGGCTTCGCGCATTGTCTTCTCCAACAGAAGCTTAACGTCGGTGCCGATCGCTTCATCGCATTCGACAATGATTTCGTCATGGACCGTGCTGATGATGGCGGCGCCCTTGGGAAGTGCCGTGGCCAGGGTAATCAGTGCGGCTTTGATACCGTCGGCGCACCCGCCCTGGACGGGCGTGTTGACCAGAGCGGTGAAGCGTTCCCACTCCGAGGCTTCCGAAGGAATGAGGCGGCGACGACCGGAAACGGTACGCACCTCGTCGATGCCTTTGTCCGCTTTGACGTGGCTTTCGCCGTGCCACTGGCGGATGGCGCCATAATTTTCGAAGAATTTGCGCCGGATATCGCCCGCCTGTTCCTCGGTCATGGTGACGCCGTAAGACGCTTTGGCATAGCGGACCAGGCCCTTACTGTGCTGTCCGTAGAGAAGACCGAAGTTCACAGCTTTGGCGAGCTGGCGATCCGCCTTGGTAACGTCCGCGAGCGGCTTGTTCAGCACCTTCGCTGCAGTGAGGCGGTGCGAGTCATCCCCATTGGCGTAGGCCTGAACCATCTTCGTCTCGCCGGCAATCGCGGCGGCAGCGCGCAACTCCACCTGGCTGTAGTCCGCCACCACCAGCTTGCGGCCGGCGGGAGCAACGAAACAGGTGCGCAGATCACCGCGGCCGATGTTCTGCATGTTGGGTTCTTTGGAGGAGAATCGCCCCGTGGCGGTGCCGGTCGGTTCGAACTTACCGTGAATGCGACCGTCCGGGGCAACGCATTCCAGAAGCGTTGCGGCCTGTTGCGCCTGCTTCTCCAGGAAGCGGTACTCCAGGAGCTTCGGCACAACCGTTTCATCGCCAGCGCCTTGCAGCGTTTCTTCGTTGGTGCTTTCGATATCGATTCCCCACTCCTTGAGCGCCGCCAGCAGCTGCGGCTGGCTCTTGATGTTGAGCTCGGGCATCTCCAGAATGGCGCGGATCTCGTCGGCAGCCGCCGCTGCGGAAGTCCGGCACCGGTTCTCGATGCCAGCCAGCTTTTCGCGATCCACGGCAATACCTGCGGCTTCCATCTCCACCACGACGGGGAGCAACTGCGATTCCATGGCGAATACTTCCTCCAGGCCCGTCATCTCCAACTCGTGGGAGAGCCGAGCGGAAAGCTGGTGCAGATGCGCCACATCACGAGCGGCGTACGCCAGCTGATCGTCGGTCAGGAAAAGTCCGCCCCAGTCGGACAGCGCCTGGTCGGTGCCAGGCTCCACCCCCAACATCCGCTGGAGACATTGGTCCAGGTTATTGCCAGGTTTGATGCCGTTATTCAGCACGCGCGAAGCAGTCAACGTGCAGAACACGTTGCGCAGCTTGATGTTGCACTTCATCCGCAGCCAGAGTGAATCAAACTTCAACCCATGACCGAGGATCCGCTTGCTTTCCAGAAGAGACGCCAGTGGCCCGAGCTGATAGCCGAGTGCCTGCAAGTCGAGCAGGAAGATGGAGGTCCGCTCTCCGCACAGCTGCAGAAGCCGGATGTCACCTTTCCAAGGATCGAGGCCGTCTCCTTTGCGGTCACCGTACGTCTCGATGTCAACGGCAAGGCTCAACTCGCCTTCCAGAAGAGACGCGATTTCCGCAAGCCGGGAGTGATCGGAAATGACCTGGTAAGGCCGGACAATTTCAGGCACCTTCCCAACCTTCAACACCCTCGTCCCACGCTCCAAGCTTTTATATATATCTCCCTCCTCTTTATATATATTACTCTCTATATTCTTCTCTTCTTCTTTCTCTTTCACTCCTAGAGAAGGGTGGAGAAGGTGCCTAGGGTGACTATTTCCGTTGATATTGCTAGGACTTACGTCGGACACCTTACTGGTGGGCGTAGACTCAAAGGTGGTGAGGGTGCCTGCGGAATGGAGCGAATTTGGGGCAAAACCGCCCCAAACCTGCTGGCAGACGTCGACGTTGTCTTCAAGACCCTTTGTAAAACGCAATTGCTGGCTTTGAGACTTCAGCGATGCACGGTCCAGCTCGAGGCGAATACCGACCAATTCGCGCCGATCAAATTTGCGGAGGTACATGCCGATCCGGGTCCGCGCCTTCTTCGAATCGTCGGCGCTATAGCCGAAAAAGCTGAGGTCATCGTTTTCCTCGGACTGGGCGACGTACTGAAAGACCGCTTGCTTGTCGATCCAGCGTTCCGGATAGCGCTCATAACATCCCTGGTAGAGTGCGCGCATGGCACGGTCCAGGCGATCTCCGCCGACCTCAGTGCCGTCCTCCTCGTGAGGCAGGCAAGGATCGCCCCAGCCATGGAAAGTCATGATCCCGCCCACAATGGCCGCCCATTTGGGAAAGCTATTGAACTCCGAGGAGCGCTCCGGGCATCCCGCATCGATCCACGCGCCGACCAAGGCGGCGATAGCGCCGAGAATCTCTCCCCGGTGCGCGAGGACAAAGTCATGCAAGTACTTGATCTCGAAGTGCCTGGCGTTCGGGTTCTCCATCCGCAGGTGCAGGAAAATTTTGCGGCTGCGCGGTTCCACGTCCTCACGAAAGGTAAGCCCCATATTGGCGGAAACGCTGAACTCCAGTTCATTGGGCAGACGCAAATCCGCCTTGGCCTCTGTACTGCCGATATTGCGTGAGGAAAAGACCGGGGCGGTAATGGCTCCGATCAACACGGCATCATCGATATGCCCTTGGCAATTGGCAAAGTGCATGATACGCCGCCCCGCAAGTAACGCGGCGGTGATGCGCTTCCGGGTTTCGTCGCTCTCTGAGCCCAGAGGCGCGTCTTCGCAGGTGGTGCCTTCGTAGACGAGCGATGTCAGCCCGGCCAGGTAATCTTTGCCGGCGCGGGGACGGTTCGCTGTGAAGATCCAGAGAGGCGTCCGTGCGTTCCATCCGATCAACCCGCGGCAGTACGGGGTCAGAAGCCGGGCAATCGCGTGGGTAATACTCTGCGCATCCCGGAAGCAAAATCCCCGGTGAATGCGAAGAAGCAACTCTTTTGCCTGGGCCACTGGCATCGGCTTGATCACGGGCGCGTCGGGATCACAATACGTCTGGAAGCGCGGGTCGTAGCCAATTTTAGGAAACGCGATTCCGCCGCCTGATTGCCGGATGGGAACCGGCAGATCCAGGATACGGCCGATGTTGGGCAACTGCCGGCGGAACCGACGCGAAGAGAGCATCAACCCGGCTGTCTCGCGGTTCATGGAACGAGGACAAAAGACCGTGTCACCGCTTTCTTTATCGTGTTGCAATTCACCGACTTCAACGTGCTCCTCAACATCGGTGACTGCGCATACTGGCGCGACCGTATCAAACGCAAGGCAGGTGACTTTTTCGGAGAATTGGCGCACTCCCACCGAGACTGCGACGTTGTTCTTCAGGAACCACTCGTGTGAGGGAGCCAGGGACTTGCCCATTTCTTCAGCGAACATCGATTCCGGTCGGTGGCGTCCAGGCAACACAACGCGGGGCCGTCCGTCCTCGTTCTCCTGGCCCTCTGCCCACACACGCATCTGCTTGCACGCGGCGTCCACGCAGCCTGGGTTCCGCTCCTCAAACCAGGTTAGCACTGCGCCGATGTCGCGGCCGTCGCAGTGTGCATGGAGGCATTTGAAGCCGGGGACGGATCCTGGCGCGTGGAAAATGGCGGTGTCCGTGCTGGAGGCGTTCCAGTCTTTGCCGCCGTCGGAATGCTCCTCACACCAGGGGCAACGCACCCCCCATTGCACATTGTCCGGGTCGATGCAGGCGCCCAGCATCTGCTGATCGCGGAAGAGTGAGACCAGTTCCAACGTCCGCAGGTCGGCCTTGAACTTGGCCCACCAGGGCTTTTCCTTGTTCTTGCCGCCCTTGGGCTTACCTGCAGATTTTTCCTCATCTTTGCCACGGTTGGGCTCCTCAAAGCCGAACCAGGACTTGAGCTGTTCCCAGGTGACCTCGGGGATGTCGCCGCTCACCTCCCACGCATAGACAGCGCCACTGGCGTGCTGGCTGGGGGTGAGGACCAGGTTGCAACCGTCGAAAAACAGCTCCGCGCCGACCTTGTCGGAGATTTTGGCCACCAGCGGTTTGTCGTACGGATCGCCGTTCTTGTTGAAAAATGCCGGCAAATCCCGGCACAGGAAGTGCAAATGCGCGCCGCCGCCCGTGCGTTCACGGGGAACGGCGGCGAGCTCCGGCTTGCCGGCCAGCCAATGCCGGACACTTTCGCCTTTGTCCGGCTTGCTGTCGAGATCGACGCTGACGTGGGGACCGCGCAGGACGCAACCCAGGTTGCTGGAGCCGAATGCGCCAAAATACTTGTCGATAAGCTCATCGGTCAGGTTGGACGCCTGCCAGTCGCGCCAGCCCTTGAGTTCGGGCTTTTTACCGCGTACCTTGGGCTCGCCCTTGTGCGGGCCGTGCAGCGGGTGAATGGCCCAGCCAAGCGTATCGCGGTAATACACGGCCGCTTCGGCGCGAGATTCGGTGAAGGGAGTGGGAATATTCATCGGGTTGCAACTGCCTCCAGGGTGGGAAGGTTGTCGTAAAATTCTTTGGCCGCGCGACTTACCATGACGCCGCTGAACCAGTCCTTGAGATAAAGCCCGTCGAGCGTACGGATGCGGGACAGCGCCACGTAGGCCTGGCCCGGCTCCCGCGCCGCACGGACGTCGATATAAGCGGAATCCAATGTCAACCCCTGCGACTTGTGGATGGTCATCGCGTACGAGAGCCGCAGGGGGAATTGCGTGAACGAGCCGGAAGTCGGGTCTCTCGGGTCAAACCGCCACGTAAACTGCGTAACGGGAATCAGGTGCCCTTCGGACTCCACCTCGACAAGGGTGCGACTGGGATGCACCTCGCGGACGATCCCAGTCTGCCCGTTGACGAATCGCGCCTCGGGCTGGTTGACGGTGAACATCACCCGGGCGTCTGGCTTGAGCTGCAGGTGTTGCGGAGTCAGCAGGTTTTGCGCGAGGAACGAACTCTGCGACTCCGGTCCGGCGAGGATGGCGTGGAAATCCTCCGGCTCTCCCGGCAGCTCCGCCAGGCGGTAGTCATTCCAGCGATCCACCTGGACATTGTGGGTGTAAAGTCGCGTCAGGTTGCCGTCGGGGAAGTTGCGGACACGACTCTGCAGAAGCGTGGCGTTGCGGCCACCGACGTCACCGACGCGGAACGCCAGAAGCGCCTCGATAAAAGCCGTATCCGTCTGCCGATGGATTTTGGTGAGATGGATGCACTTGAATCCGGCGCGCCGCCAGGCTTCCGTCTGGAAAACCCAGTCGTACGGCTCTGCGGGATTCTTGCGGACGGGCGGCAGTTGCAGAAAATCGCCAGTGACGATAACCTGGATTCCACCGAACGGCGCCTCACACTCACACACTTTGCGGCAAAGGAATTCCAGGAAATCGAACGTCCGTCCAGACAGCATCGAGATCTCGTCGATGACCAGGATGCACGCTTTGCGGATCCGATCGAACCCGGCGCGGACACTGAATCGCTTGTCCTTCAGCAATTCGCCGTAGTACACCTCGTTGCTCTGGCCCGCCTGCGGCCCGAGCATCATGCCCGACCACCGGTGCACCGTGGATCCGCCGATCTTGAGCGCCGCCACACCGGTGGAGGCGGTCAGGCTTACGTCCATCGTAGTGGTGCGCACCGCCTGCTCGATGAGATAGCTTTTGCCGACACCGCCGGGGCCGGTCAGGAAGACATTGCTTCCGTCCTTAAAAGCTTCAAAGAAAGCAATCGCTTCTTTGCTGGGAGTAAAGTCACTCATAGGGGAAAAGGGGGGAGAAAATTCGGAGAGATGACCTCCGCGAGGCGATCGCCGCCAATCACCTCGCGGAGAACGAGTTAGGCCGTCGGCAGCGGCTAATACGGGATGGAGTCAAACTCCTCCTGTGCCGCCTCCAGGGCCGCCATCAGGCGCCGGTCATCCGCCGTCGTCTTCGCTTTGGCCTTCGCCTCCGGCAACCAGCGCTCGATCAGGCTCTCCACCGCCGACTTCTCCAGGTCGCGCAACTCGATACCGGAATGGCGCCCCACGTGCACCTTCACCGTCTTCCAGTCCGTGCCGCCGCCGTTCTCCTCCGAACCGGAACCGCCACCTCCCGGTTGCTCAGCGCGGTTGAATTGCGAATCCTTATCTTGGCGATCCTTGACCCGCACATAACGGCCCGACGGCTGGATCGACCCGGTACGCAGCGGAGTGCACGCGGCGATGTTGGCGAACAGACTGCCGTCCTGGTCCGCATGCACGATGACGAGCTGCGCCGTCTTGCCCAGGAGCGAATCGGTGTCGAACTCCTCCTGCTCGGAGGACGACAGATCCCGCCCCATCCAGCCGCGGAGGAACTTACGGAAGGATGCCTTTTCATGCAGGCTCGGCGTGAAACCGGAGCTCCAGACGAGGAAGGGCGAGCCGTCGGCTCGCAGGGCGGTGGTTTCGAAGACGATGCGGAAAATCTCCCGCTCACCGTACTTGGTGGTGATTTTCTTGAGCGGGGTGACATCCACACACACGGCGGGGCCGGTGTATTCAGGGTGCGGGGTGAAGGAGCTGGCGTTTTTCTTGGTGAGTTTCATAGGGGTACGTTGGTTGGGGTGGTGTTTGGGATTGGGTTGGAGCGACGATTCGAGTTGAAATGTTATGGATGTTGGGTCGTGTGCTGGCTCAGCAGCTCGCCTGTAGCGGCCGCCATTGCCCGACCCTCGCGAAGGCGAGCCAGTGCCGGACTTCCGCGAGATCGAAGCGGACCAGATCGCCGATCAGGAGGTGCGGCATGCCCTGGGTGCGCAGGTTGAAGACGTTGCGTTCGGAGCAGCCCAGGAAGCGGGCCAGCGCCTTGGAGTCCAGGAGGCGCGGTTCCAGACCGGAATCTGCGGACGCGTTGTCACATAGAGGTGCGTATGTTTTCTTATGCATGAACGCATCATGCCATTTCATTCGCCCGTTGTCGTTAGAGGTAGGGATGCCCTATGTAAACCTACGTAGGGGACTACCATAGCCTGCATAGGGTGGGCATAGCCTGAACATAGGCTATGTCAACCTATGTAGGGTTAGACGGATATGTGCGAGACAACCGCATTTCGATGGAATAGAGTGGAACCACGATGCACACAAAACCCGCGTTCCACAAAATTACCAACCTGCGTGTCTCGGCCGGCTTTCTGGCCGGCATCAGCATCCCGTTTAAGGACGGCCTCAACTGCCTGATTGGGCCTCGCGGCAGCGGCAAGAGCAGCTCGCTGGAGCTGATCCGTTATGCGCTGGCCGCCATGCCCGGCCGCGACGACGTCAAAGACCCGCTGCGCAAACGCGTGCAAACCGTTATCAAGACCTCGCTTAACGGTGGCCGCGTGGAGCTCGGCATCGAAACTCGCGAAGGGATGAAGTACACGGTGAGCCGCGCGGTTGACGAGGCGCCGTTGATGATCAGCGAGGACAACACCACTCTGGCCCCGGAATCCCTTTCTCACATCTTCCAGGTTGATATCTATAGTCAGAACCAGATTGAAACCATAGCGGAGACTCCACGTTATCAACTGGAATTGCTCGATAAGTTTAGAGAGTCGGAGTTACGCAATATCCAGTCGCAGATTGATAAGACAAAGAGCGCACTAGTTGCCAATGCGGAACAAATCGTTCCTTTAGGCAAAGAAAAGCAAGAGCTTAAGAGCGAGCTTACGCAACTGGAACCGATTAAACAAAAGCTCAAATCCGTAGCCAAGATCAGCGGCCAAAATACTGAAGAAATGAATCGTCTGCACGCCGCAAAGGCGTTGCGCGACCGCGAGCTACAGGCGTACGATCACGCCCTGCAGCAGCTCTCCCATTTCCGGCAACAACTCCTGGCGTTAACGAACCAATACGAGGGGAACGCACTCAGCTTCTTTGGTGCCGACATGACTGCCGGGGCAAATGGAGAGATGATAAGCAACACAGCTGCTATTGTGCAGGAAGCGGTTGTCAATGCTGAACGCAATATCAATGCTGCAGCTGATGAAATTGAAAAAGCGCGCTCTCTCATTAGTGGCCGCCTCCGGACGGAGCTGACGCAAGCGCACGGGCTCCAGGACAGGCAGTACCACGAGTTTCTCGAAAAGCAGAAGCAGGACCAGGCGGTATCTGCAGAACGCGTCAAATTGGAGCGGCAGCATAACGCGCTGCTGTTCAAAGAGAAGCGAGTCGAAGAAATCACGGTTTCCATGACAAGTCTGCAAAACATCCGCAACCGCCTGCTTTCGGTCTTGTCGGAACAGCGTGACGCTCTCTTCGCCATCCGATTCGAGATTGCGACTATGCTCAACAGCAAGCTCGAACCGACCATCAAAATCAGCATCCAGCAGGATGCTGACGGGGAAGCGTTCCGCCAGCTCCTGGAGCTCCGTCTCAAAGCTGGTAACTTGCAACACGGGGTTGTGGCTCGCAAACTCAGTTCGTCGGTGAACCCGCTCATGCTGGCGGACATGATCAAAAAGGGAGACACGGAGGAGTTGGCTCGCCGCGGGGGGATCAGCTCCGACCAGGCGGAAAAGGTCATGGAGCTTCTGCGAAACCAGGCCATCATCATGGAGTTGGAAGTAGTGGAGATGGAGGACGTTCCACGCATCGATCTGAGCGACCACGGTGTATACAAGAACAGCGTAGGCCTTTCCACGGGGCAAAAGTGCACGGCCATCCTTCCCATCCTGCTCTTCGACAGCGCCAACCCGCTTATCATCGATCAGCCGGAAGATAACCTCGACAACCGGTACGTCTACGAGTGCGTTGTGGAGGCGGTTCGTAAAGTGAAATCGAGCCGCCAGCTTATCTTCATCACCCACAACCCCAACATTCCCGTGCTGGGCGATGCTGAGAACGTGATTGTGTTAAAATCCGACGGATGGAACGGGCAACTCGAGGAGACCGGCAGCGTTGACCAGTGCCGGGCTTCGATCGTCAACTTACTCGAGGGTGGAAAGGAAGCCTTCCGCCTTCGCTCGGAACGCTACAACGGTGCGGCCATATGAACCCATACTCATCATCGCCGCCACCCGGCACCTGGATGGAACGTGTGAGTCTGGCCAGGGCGGCCTGTGCCGCGCTTGCTTCACAGCCCGACGATGCCGGGCTTGCTGAGAAGGTGGCAACCATGGCGGCGGATCCCAAATGGGAAGTCCGCCTGGTGATTGCCGAGGCATTGCCGACATTTCCTGACTCGTTGTTCCGAGTTTTGAGCATAACCCTGGCCAACGACCACAACTTTTATGTAGCAAAGACGGCGACAAAGTCGGCCGACCGACGCGCTCCCGTCAGCGGTCTGGAGGCGGCCACCCCCGGCAAAATTCAGCTGGCGTTCAACCGGTTTGCCGCCCAGCACGGACAGGCCGCCGCATCGGCCGCCGCGCAATTTGCCGGCCTGGTTGTGGAGCGCCACATGAGCCGGGCCGCCCACGACATCAAAAACATCCTGACGCAGTTCAACTTTAACGACGACGATTTCCGCTCCACCACCGCTGCCCAAAAGAAAAACGCCCAGCGTTACCAACGTGGGCGTAGCTACCTGATGAATCTCATGACCATGATGATTCATTACGCTGAGCCTCCGGTGATCAACCGTACCTCAGAAAACCTGGCGGATATGGTGACAGAGGCGTATAGCAGTGCCGTTTCCCAAATCGAAGGGGCGGGAAACTCTGTCGCAAATATCCGGTTTGAATCTCGACTGCACTCAGAAGCCACAGCATTCGTGTCCCATTTCCACATGACCATGGTGCTGACAAACCTCATCAAAAACGGCCTGGAAGCCCACGCGATTTCACCAACGGAATCCCGAGCGGGATCTGTCACCGTCACTTCCGAAATCCAGGGCGATCGTCTCTCGGTAGAGGTGGCAGACGAAGGCGGCGGACTGTCCCCTTTGGAGCTATCCCGGCTCCGCGAATTCATCCCCGGCAGCTCTTCCAAACGGGGCGCCGGATCCAGTTCTGGCTCAGGTTATGGCCTGCCCATCTGCCACAGATACGTCATTCTGCACAACGGCGAACTTACCTTGCAGAGTGCAGAAGGTCGCGGCACCACTATCCGATTCTGGATTCCGCGAAACTGACTTGACATTTCGTCATCCGGTTCCAGACTGCATCTATACAGCTCAAACGCACACTTGCCTACACGTCTTTTGCCCTGCACTTAACGCTGCTTTTTCCTCCTTATGAGCCTCATTCTCATTGTCGACGACGAGTCTGACGTTCGCACCATTCTGCGCGAACGGATTGAATCGATGGGCCACACCAGTGCCGAAGCCGCCCACGCCGCAGACGCTCTTCAGCTGCTGCAGGAGAATCAGTTCGATTGCGTTGCCCTCGACCTGTGCATCCCCAACAAATTCCAGGGACCGAGCGATGTGTACTTTGGCCGCAATTTGCTCCAGAGGATTGTCGCAGACTCCGGACCTCCCGTCCTCATCATCACCGGCCAAGGCCTGAATGGCCCGCAAACTTGCCGAGATATGCTGGTCTCCGGCGCCATTGATTTCGTCCCGAAACCCTTCGACCACCGCCTGGAGGAAGGCATCGCCCTCGCGCTCAAGAAAGCCTCGTCCAATACGCTGGCGAGCGGAAGCTCTGAAACGCTCCCCCTGAGCGACAAGACGCTCGTCATGTACCGTGACCGCATCGAGCTGGGTGGCGTTGACGTCGGCGGTACTCGTGAGTGCCTGATCCGTCGCCTCCTGCCGGAGCTCGCCCGCAAAAACGCGGCAGGTCATTACATCAAGTCTTCCCGGAAAGCACTTCTCAAAGCCGCAAAAGTTTTTGATAAGGACGAAGCGGCAGTAAGCAACGCCATTAAGGAGTTTCGTGAGAAATGCGTCCTCAAACTCCAATGCGGCATGCTAGACGTCATCATAACGGAGCGAGGCGGTGGCTTGCGCCTTGCCGAGGGAATCGAGTTCCGCATCGCAGACGACCACGGCATCTGCAACCAGGCTGAGAAGGACGAAAAGGACGTCCTCCAGGAACTCAAACGCTTCGGCTCCCGCACCTGCCGCCAAATCGCCCTCCGCCTCGGAATAGAAGCAGCCCGCGTCCGCAGCGCCCTCTCCAAACTCGATGATGCCGGCAAAGTCACCCTTGCTGGAGTGGGCGCCAACACCACTTACATGCTCAAATCGGCCACACCGTGACCGAGTGGCCTAGAGGGACGTTCGCTCTTATCCGACCCGTTGGTTGACACCACGGGCGGGGAATGATCGGAATCCAATGTCCTGCCGAAATGTCTCCCGCCCAGCGATGTGCGGAAATCGCTGCCATTCTTGCCCGCGCATTCCTGGGCCTTCAAATGCGCGAAGCGCAAGCGCAATCCGTTGATACTCTAGCACTTAAATCTTCCCCGTTAACCGAGAGTTCCCTTGAACTTTGCGGCCACTCACGCCCTCATGACGTTGTCCACCCAAACCAGGAGACAACGCTATGACGCCGACAAATCCCACCACTACCATCGATCACGCCGCAATCGCTCGCCAAGTTGCCGAGCTTGAGTTCCTCACCGTCAACGAATTGCAACGCAAATGGGAGGACGTATGGCGCGAGCCCTGCCGCTCCCGCAACAAGATTTACCTCCGCAAACGCGTTGCCTGGAAGATCCAGGCCAATGTCTACGGCGGCATTTCCCAGCGCGCTCTAGAGCGTGCCCGGGAATTGGCCGACGAAACCTTGCTGAAGATCCGCAACCCTGCACCATTCCGGCCGATGATATCGGTTCCCCGCATCGTGGCGACCGGGCCGGGAGCGGAGGGGAACGCCGCATCGTCAGCCTCGTGTCCTGCCGGAATCCCGGCGCCGGGGTCCATCATCGTCCGCAACTATAAGGGCCGCAAACTCTTGGTGACCGTGCTGGAGAAAGGCTTCGAGTTCGAAGGCATCCGCTACCGCAGCCTCTCGGCGGTGGCGAAGGCCGTCACCGGAACCAATTGGAATGGGCGCCTCTTTTTCGGCATCGACAATAAGGAGGCCGCATGAACGTCAGCGCGAGGAGCAAAAAGCCCGGCTCATCACCGGGCAACAGTGGGACCACGCAAAAGCTCATCCGCTGCGCTATCTACACCCGCAAGTCGACGGACGAGGGCCTCAACATGGAGTTCAATTCCCTCGACGCACAGAGGGAGGCGGCGGAGGCCTTCATTCTGTCCCAGCGCCAGGAAGGCTGGGCAGCGCTTCCTGAGTTTTACGACGACGGCGGGTTTTCCGGCGGCACTATGGAAAGGCCCGCACTGCGCCGACTATTGGCGGACGTGGAAGCCCGCAAAGTTGACGCCATCGTGGTGTACAAAGTCGACCGTCTCTCTCGCAGCCTGATGGATTTCAGCCGCATCATGGAGACACTCGATCGCCACGGCTGCAGCTTTGTGTCCGTCACCCAGCAGTTCAACACCACCCATTCCATGGGCCGGTTGACGCTCAACATTTTGCTCTCCTTCGCCCAATTCGAGCGGGAAATCATCTCCGAACGCACCCGGGACAAGATGCGCGCGGCCCGACAGAAAGGCAAGTGGGTCGGTGGTGGACTCATTCTCGGGTATGACCTGGACTACGAGCGGAA
The DNA here is from genome assembly GCA_003054695.1 of Verrucomicrobia bacterium LW23. Lineage (GTDB taxonomy): Bacteria > Verrucomicrobiota > Verrucomicrobiia > Methylacidiphilales > UBA1321 > LW23. The sequence continues at coordinate 243,116 of QAZA01000017.1, read as the reverse complement.
GCGCCTGGTTGTTAATGAAGACGAGGCGGACCGGGTTCGCGCTATCTTTGCACTATTCCTGGAACTGCGGAGTATCATGGCTACCGTCCAGGAGCTCAATCGCCGCGGATGGCCCCGCAAAACATGGACTGGCAAAACTGGCCGACTCTGCGGTGGCGGACCATGGACTAAAACGAATCTGCACGGGACGCTCACTAATGCGCACTACGCTGGCAAGGTCGACTACCAGGGGGCAATATTTGCGGGGGAACAGGTTGCCATCGTTTCGGCTGAGGTGTGGGCGGACGTCCAGGGACTACTCGCGCCTCGGACGGAGAAAGGTTCTGTCGGAGGGACTTCGACCGAAACGTCTCGATCGTCCGCTCTCCTACGGGGCATCCTCAAGTGCGGCAGCTGCGATTGTACGATGCAGCCCACCTACACCAGTAAAGGCAATACGCGCTATCGGTACTACGTCTGCCAAAACGCGGCGAAGCGCGGACGCGCATGCTGTCCCACCCGTTCCATCCCGGCAGGGCAGATCGAGGGATTTGTGATCGAGCGAATTGCGGTGATTGGGGCGGACCGCAAATTGCTTGCAGAGGTAGAGACTCAGGCACGGAAGCAGAGGGAGGAGCGCCTTGCTTCCCTGGTCGCGGAAAAGGCGCAACTGGAGAAGGCTGTGCGGCAGCATGCCCGGACGATAGCGTCGCTATCGGAGCCCCGCAAGGCAGGGCCTCACACTCGAAGCGCCCTGCCAGACCCGGCGGAACAGATCGCGGGGCTGGAGACGCAAATCCGGGCCGCAGAGTCTCGCTTGGCGGAAATCGCTGCGGAGATTCCCGCAATGCAGTCGCTCCACATCTCCCGCGAGTCAATCGCGCGGGCTCTGGCCAACTTCCAAGGGGCAGTCGAGGTATTGCCTGCGGGTGAACGCCAACGTCTCCTGGCGCTCCTGATTGAAACTGTGGCTTATGACGGGGTCAAGGGGACTGCGGCCATTTCCTTCCGCTCCACCGGAATCCAAACGCTCAATAGCTCACTCCTCGCACAATCATGAAAATCGAAACTCCAATCTCCTTCACCCGAGGCAAAGCTGGCCGGAAACAGATTGCTGTCGGGGCGCCTGCTCTGACCGCACCGCCGCCCGACCCAGTCCCTCGTATAGCACGCCTCATGGCACTCGCCATCCACTTCGACGGGCTCATCCGCGCCGGAACCGTCCGTGACTATGCGGATTTAGCCCGGCTGGGCGGTGTTTCGCGGGCGCGGATTACGCAGATCATGGGGCTGTTGAACTTGCCGCCGTGGGAGCAGGAAAGGCTCCTCTTTCCGCAAAAGTCTCCCAGCGGACGGGATACCATGACGGAGCGCATCATCCGCCACATGCAACAGGAAGTGCTGTGGAACAAACATCTGGCGCCAGCAAGCTAACCCCGCCTTGCTCGTTGAGCGCCGGCAGCCACAATTCCAGGTCCTCTACTGAGGGGAGCAGCTCCTACACCATCCTTTGTGACAGCCAGCGACATTAGTGCTGCCCGGCGCACAGCTACCCGCACCCACTCTATCCGCCATGGAGGACAGATCGGTCATTGCTGTTCGTCGTAACGCCAATCATCGTCAGATACTTCTTTCTGCCAACGCTTCTGTGCGGTTCGAAAGTTTCGTATGCTTTCTTGCTGTGTCGAATTCAGTACAGCCGGATCATTCGCCAGATCGACCATTTCAACCCAACGCTCGAGTGGAGCATAGCGCTCGAGAGTATCGCGGCGGACGATCCGATGCTTTCGGGAATGGTAACCGCCCATCCTTGTCACAATGCGGGTGAGTTTGTCGAGGATGACCAGACCTGACTCCGGGGTCCTGAGATTTTCGCTAACCCAATGAGCCACACCCGTTGCGTCGCATTCATTCCAAAAGTAGAGGAGCGCACCCAGCTCTGAATGATGAAGGAGATGGCCAGACTCAGCTGCGGCTGTGATCCTTTTCTTGAAGTGATCCTTCAACAAATCTTTCACCTGGTCAGAGGCAACGGGAAACAAACTATCCCCCTCCGTCTTACTTATTAGCCGCGACACGCATTCTGCTGGCATCGAGAGGCTGGCAGATTCTGTGACGAGTTTCGAAATCAGAATCACTTTCTGATCAGGGTCGGCTATCTTGCTGAGTACACGATTCAACGCGTGGCGTACCAAAACTTTCAAGGATCGCTCACCGAGCAGACCGAGATTGTTGGAGACAGGCAGATCATCGGCAATATCGCACAAGGCTAGCAAGTATGGCTCTGCCTGGCCAGGGTCGTTCAGCTCATCGTTCGCCTCAAGGCGCATCAACGCGGGCTCTATTAGTTTCCTCTGAATCAGTTCTGCGAAAATGTCTCGAATCGCTTCGCGGTTCGTTCGGCTGCGAAGAATACGCGCAATCTCAGATTCTGAGATCTGGCCCTCCGGCACATCCAGCTGGAAATAGCGCTCGAAGAAGTCTACATCGCAGAGCCTTCGTTGCTTCTTCCAGATATGATGAGTGCCGCCGTAGCTTGTGTTTTGCCAAACGCGGTGGCTGTTGGGAAATAACTCCTCCACAATCTCCCGTACAACGGGCTGGCTCTTGGCTACCTTCAGAATCTCGTCGAGAGCGGGGGAAAGGTCCTTGGCCTGCTCCAGCGTTGTGAGAACATGTTTGCTCTTGCGGATCTCTATTAGCACTTGAGGCTCAAACAGACGTAGGCACTCCACGGCAATAAGATCGACAGGATTAACCTCGTAGGCACCTTCAGTATGAAATGCCGCCGCTGAAATCGTGAAGGCATTGAGAAATCGGTCCACGTGCCGAAGATTGGTGAAGTACTTCGAGATCCCCGGAATCCATATATTGGCCCATCTTTCGAGATCGAACTCAACTTCGGGAATGCCTACTTCTTGCATAATCCGATCGATGTTCTGTAAGAGGTGTTGGTGAATCTTGAAAATGGGCGGGGCAGGAATATCAATTGCAACTTGAACAATCTTCTCAAGGAATGCTTCGCCGCGACCGTTTGAGATGCTTCCCAGTGCCCTTTCAACATTCGTTCGTTCGCAAAGTAGGAGGAAACAGAAATTGGGCAAGTCAGCATTCGCCTTTACCAGGCGCAAGACATGGCAGACCTCGTCGGCAGTGAGTCGATCCAAGTCGTCGATGATAACAAGCACTGAATGCGGTAATGTTTGGAGTTCAGCGCGTAGCTTTTCTTTCAGCGTCGCAAGTGACTCATTCACAATCGTCGCCCCAGCTGCATCCTCGCCTTGTTTTGCGATATCTTTCATCTTATCAAGGGCTTCCTCTCCTTGTTTTAAGATGATATCGGCGAACGGAACGCCAAACGTCGACAGCCCAAAGCGAAGCGTTTTCGAGATGGTTAATCCCGCGCCAATATAGTTACCATACTTTTCCCACGACTTTTTGCGCTTCGCTCCATCTTCGGCCTTGTTCGTCGACAGTTTCGGACCAATTTCATGAAAGAAGGCTTCTGTCAGTTGCTCGAGACCGTGGATTTGCCACGGATTGAATTCCACAATCTGTACCTTCTCCGAGAAGTTATTTTGGATATGCTCCACTGCCATGTTCTTAACGGAGCTTTTACCGGTTCCCCAGTCTCCAAAGAGTGCAACCACGAGACTGGTATCTCCTCTCCAACCAGCCAATCTCGATCCAAGGTTTTGGGCGAGCTTTGTCCGTCCAAGCGAATCTTCCGCTGCTGAGTTAATTGCCCGATCTGGATGGAAGGTTTGGGATGGTTTGTGGTTTTGATCAGTAGAGCTCATAATGGTATTTAGAACCGTGCAGAACTATCTCCCAAAGCTACCATCTTTTTTTATCACAGGGACTATGGATGTCCTTCCCTGTACGGTAGGCCTTAAAAGTGTACAGAAGAGTTTCGCTGTTTAAGCATTTTGAGATCAAGATTATTTTTGCTGACAGCTGTGACTCAGAACGTTTACATTCTTTACTCCTGTAAGCAGTTGACCTGATTGCACCATGGCGAACCTCTTTTTCGAACAGCCGATTCTTAACTCACCCTACGAGCGCCCCCAACAGCACTGGGAGCTGGATCCGCAGGGGCAGCCGACGCAGAAGATTGTGGGGGAGAGGCGGCGCGCCAAGTTTATTACCCCTATACCGCAGCCCAAGAAGCGCAAGGCGGGGGATGAACAGAAGCAGATGGTCCTCGGCGAGGGGCAAGGCATATCCACCGAGCAGCAGCAGTACGATATCACGCCGATCATCAATGAGTTGCGCCAGCATGTGGACCAGTGGCGCACGTTGCCGCCCAGCCAGTGGCAGGTGACACCCGAGACGGCGCGGCTGTTGCAGCACTGGCGCAGCCATCGGTTCTCCGGGGTGCGTCCCTTCTTTTGCCAGGTGGAGGCGGTGGAGACCGCAATTTGGCTGGCTGAAGTGGCGCCGCAGATGGGCAGGCAGGGGCGCACGTTCCTGTCGCATCTGGAGAACGCCAATGCTGCCGCCAACCCCGGTCTGTCACGGCTCGCGCTCAAGCTGGCCACCGGCGCCGGCAAGACGACGGTGATGGCCATGATCATCGCCTGGCAGACAGTGAACGCGGTGCGACGCCCCAACAGCAGGAATTTCAGCCGCGGCTTCCTCCTCGTTGCGCCGGGCCTTACGATCCGCGACCGCCTGCGCGTGTTGCTGCCCAGCGATCCCAACAGCTATTACGACAAGCGCGAGATCGTCCCGCCCGATATGCTGGACGACATCAAGCGCGCCCGCATCGTCATCACGAACTACCATGCCTTCAAGCTGCGCGAGCGCATCGACATCGCCTCCGGCACGCGCGCGCTTCTCAAGGGGCGAACGGGCGACGACCTCGACACGCTGGAGTCTGAAGGGCAAATGCTGCAGCGTGTGATGCCTGAGCTGATGGGCATGAAGGGCATCATCGTCCTCAACGACGAAGCGCACCATTGCTACCGCGAGAAACCGCGCGATCCCAACGCCGCAGCCGATGTCGCCGGCTCTGGCGAAGCGGAGCAGCTCAAGGGCGACGACCGCAAGGAGGCCGAGCGCAACAATGAGACGGCGCGCCTCTGGATCTCCGGCCTTGAGGCCGTGCAGCGCACGCTCGGCGTTGCCCGCGTGTTTGACCTCTCCGCAACCCCCTTCTTCCTGCGAGGCTCCGGCTACAACGAGGGCACGCTGTTTACCTGGACGATGAGCGACTTCTCGCTCATGGACGCCATCGAGTGCGGCATCGTCAAGTTGCCCCGTGTGCCGGTGGCGGATAACGTGACGACCAGTGCCACGGGCAGCGAGCTCCCCATGTTTCGCGACCTCTGGGCGCATATCCGCAAGGATATGCCACGGAGCGGTAAGGGCAAAGCGGGCGAGCTCGATCCTGGCAAACTCCCCACCAAGCTGGAGACTGCCCTCGAGGCGCTTTACGGCCACTACGCCAAGACGTTTGCGCTCTGGCGGGACGCCGGCATTGCCGTGCTTCATCATCGTCTGCCAAAATACCTCCATCTCCAAGCTGGTCTTCGATTTCATCTCGGGCTATCACCGCAAGTCTGATGACGGCTCCAGCCGGGTGGTGACGAATCCGCGTTTCCCGCTGTTCCATAATTTCCATGCGGAGACGGGCAACCCCTATCCCAGCCCCAACACACTGCTCATTGACTCCGAGCAGCTGGAGGCGGGGGACGCGCTGGATCCCGCTTTCCGGGAGTTCGCCAAGGAGGAGATCGAGCAGTTCCGCCGCGAGATTATTGAGCGCACGGGCGACCGCCAGGCGGCGGAGAAAATTCCGGAGCAGCAGCTCCTGCGCGAGGTCCTCAACACCGTCGGCAAGCCCGGCCAGCTCGGCGCGGGCATCCGCTGCGTCGTCTCTGTCTCCATGCTTACGGAGGGCTGGGACGCCAACACGGTCACGCACGTGCTCGGCATCCGAGCCTTCGGAACGCAGCTGCTCTGCGAGCAGGTGATTGGCCGCGCGCTGCGCCGGCAGTCGTATGACATCAATGCGAATGGACTCTTCTCCGTCGAGTACGCGGATGTCTTCGGCATTCCCTTCGACTTCACCGCAAAGCCGGTCGTCGCCCCGCCGCAAAAGCCTCGCGAGGTCATCCAGGTGCGCGCCATCCGGCCGGAGCGCGACGCGCTGGAGATCCGCTTCCCGCGCGTGGAGGGCTACCGCAGGGAGCTGCCGCCGGAGGAGATCGATGCCACCTACAACGACGACTCGGTCCTCACCCTCACGCCGGACCTCGTCGGCGCCTCGCGCACGGTCAACTCCGGCATTATCGGTGAGGCTGTGGACCTTAACCTCAAACATATGGGGGATGTTCGCGATTCCACGCTGCTGATGCACCTCACCATGCGCCTTATCGAGACAAAGTTCCGCGACCCGGGGCAGGAGGCGCCGCTCCATCTCTTTGGCAAGCTCAAGCGCGTTACCAAAAAGTGGCTGGACACATGCCTGCAGTGCAAGGGGGAGACCAACAAGGGGCAGCTTCTCTACCAGGAGCTTGCGGACATGGCGTGCAATCGCATCGCCAACGGCATTGGTGCCACGCGCGGGGCGGAGGCTCCGATCAAGGCGCTGCTCGATCCCTACAACCCTTCGGGATCCACAGCGCACGTGCTCTTCAATACCACGCGCGAGGATCGCTGGACGACCGATCCGCGCCGCTGCCACGTCAACTACGTGATGCTCGACAGCGACTGGGAGGCCGAGTTTTGCCGCGTGGCGGAGTCGCATCCCCTCGTGCGCGCCTATGTCAAAAACTACAACCTGGGGCTGGCGGTTCCGTATCTGTACGGATCCGAAACACGCAAATATATCCCCGACTTTGTGGTGCTGATCGACCTGGGCGATGCCTCCGCCCCGCTCCCGCCTCCGGAAGCGGGCGAAGGGAGGGGAGGCTGGGAGAACTACCCCAACCGGCACCTGCTCCACCTCATCGTGGAGATCAAGGGCTTCCGGCGCGAGGACGCCAAGGACAAGAAAGCGTACATGGACAATTACTGGATTCCCGGCGTCAACCAGCTCGGCACCTATGGGCGCTGGGCGTTTGCGGAGTTTACGGACGTGTATGAGATCGAAAGCGAGTTTGCCGCCAAGCTGGAAAGCGAATTCGCGAAGCTGATCGAGTCGGCGGTGAAAGCTGCGAAGATAGAATGTTCACGCTAACGCGGCAAATACACCTTCTATTCTTTCATTTTGATCCTTTTCAATTTGACTATTCATTGCCCATGTCATACATTACTTACATCCGCCCCTTGAGAGTATGCTGTCTCCCTTATCCTGAGACTGCGCAGAAATCCTGGGGCTTTTTCTTTGTTGGGGGTGTTCTGTGAGAATACGCAGGGTAGCTATTCTCATCGATGGGGGATTTTTCCTCAAGCGTTTGTCTCGGCTTGTTCCGCCCCATTTTTGTGATACCGCGAAGGCAGTTGCCGACTCAGCCCGCATGCTGTGCAAGCGTCATGTACAGCGACTAACTGGTGAGCAATTCAACACGCTTCACAGCCGCTGGTTGGATCATGTTTACAGACTATTTTACTACGACGCGGAGCCGTACAAGGACATTGCGCATCATCCGCTGCTAAACCAACAGGTCCAGTTCGCCAAGACAGATGAAGCAGTCTTTCGAGCTGAACTTTTTGATGAGATGCGACGGCAACGCAAATTTGCTCTTCGACTTGGCAAGGTGACGAAAGAGAGCGGTTGGCATATCAAGGATGAGCAGATGACGAAGAAGCTGCTCAGGATACGCGAATGGGTAAACGTCCTGGATGGAGCCATTACTCATGCAAAGGGTGGAACGGTTCCGCAGCCGCTCACAGTCGCTGATGCCGACAAACTCGCCGTGATTGCCGACGCATGGCGAGGCCTTGATCCCAACTACCTTCGCCTCGGCCTGCGCCAAAAAGGGGTGGATATGCGTATCGGACTCGATATCTCTACGCTGACACTCAAAAAGCAAGTGGACACCATCATTCTCGTAACCGGGGACAGTGATTTTGTACCCGCCGCAAAACTGGCCAGACGTGAAGGTGTCGAATTCCTGCTGGATCCGCTCTGGCAAAGCGTCAATGACGACCTCCACGAGCACGTGGATGGTGTCGTATCGGCATTTCAGCGCCCGCCCAATAAAAGCGATGCTTCCTCCGCTAATCTCCTGACCCCTTCCTCGGATGAAAAAGAATAAAGCAACACCCATAGACGCACCCTCCAAAACGGTGGAAGCCTTTACGCATGAGGCGGATAAGCGCAGGAATATACCTACGGCGGAGTACCAGTCCGTTATGGACAAGGATGACCAGAAGCCCGTGGCGGTGAAGTACCCGCGCAATGTGGATCTGGACCCGCAACTGGTGTGGCGCGGCAAGGATTTGCAGGACTGGAGCGACCTGGTGGTGCAGGCTCCGCCCCTCTACATCCAGGAGAAGGTGCGCGCCAAAACGCTGGTGGACGACCTGCTGCGCTACCAGCGCGAGCTGCGGGAGGGCGGCGCCGGCGCGGTGGACCCCAGCGAGGACGCGCAGGGGCAGTTCATGCTCGATCTCTTTAAGCAGGATTTCAACGGCATCCCCGACGGCGCGGACAAGACCGAGTTTTATCAGCACGACAGCAACTGGACCAACCGCATGATCCTGGGCGACAGCCTGCAGGTCATGGCCAGCCTGGCCGAGCGCGAAGGCCTGCGCGGCAAGGTGCAGTGCATCTACCTGGACCCGCCCTACGGCATCAAGTTCAACAGCAACTTCCAGTGGAGCACCACCAGCCGCGACGTCAAGGACGGCAAGGCGGACCACATCACGAGGGAGCCCGAGCAGGTCAAGGCGTTTCGCGATACGTGGCGCGACGGCATCCACAGCTACCTGACGTATTTGAGGGACCGGCTGACGGTGGCCAGGGATCTGCTGACGGAGTCCGGCTCGATCTTTGTGCAGATAGGGGACGAGAATGTGCACCGCGTGCGGGCACTGATGGATGAGGTGTTTGGGGAGGAGAATTTTGTTAGCCAGATCACGGTACAAACCACAACAGGATTTGAGGCAAATTATTTAGGAAATATGTCGGATTTTGTGCTTTGGTACAAAAGACTTAAGACAAATGGAAAAGCGAACACACCGTTTTATCGAAAGGAATTTGTTTTAGGCGATGGCAATGCAAGATGGTTGTTTTTGAATGACTTTACTTATAGAGGCGTATCTTCTAGAGAACAACGTGGAGAACAGGCAATCCCTGAGGGTTCAAAACCCTATAAGCCAGATAACATAATTTCACAGGGCCGTAGCAAGGAACCTCAACCATTCGATTTTCGTGGCAAGATTTATGATACATGGGCTAAAAACTCCCATTGGAAAGCTAACTATCCTGTCGGCATGTCAAGGCTTGCAAAGGCTTGTCGAATCCATATAGCAGAAAACTCTATTCAATATATTCGTTTTCACAACGATTTTGATGTTGCGGTTCATGGGAATATCTGGACCGACACGGGTTCAGGTAGCTTTACCGACGACAAGATGTACGTTGTACAAACGAACACGAAGGTTATCGAGCGATGCATCTTAATGGCCCCGAATCCGGGCGACCTCGTGCTCGACCCCACGTGCGGGTCCGGCACCACCGCCTATGTCGCAGAGCAGTGGGGCCGGCGCTGGATCACCATCGACACATCGCGGGTGGCGCTCGCATTAGCCCGCGCCCGCATCATGGGGGCGCGGTATCCGTACTACTTGCTGGCGGACTCCGTGGAGGGGCAGCGCAAGGAGGCGGAGGTGACGCGGACGGCGCCGAGCTCGCGGCCGGTGCGCGGCAACCTGCGCCAGGGCTTTGTCTACGAGCGCGTGCCGCACATTACCCTCAAATCCATCGCCAACAACGCCGAGATCGACGTGATCTGGGACAAATGGCAGCCCGAGATCCGGAAGCGCCTGAGCAAGCTGCGCGACCTGACCGACATACTCAAGGAAAACGCCGCCGAGCCCTTCGCCATCCACGATCCCGCTGCCATCAAGGCGTATCAACAAGCCGTTGCCGCTCTACCCAGCAAGTACGAGGAATGGACCGTGCCGCGCGAGTGCCCCCTGCCGATGCAGGACTTCGAGCTCCGCGCCGTGGAGCACTACAAGCGTCACATGGTGGAGCGCGAAACACCCGCCTTCATCGCCAGCCAGCGCAAAGCCGCCGAATTGTACGCACAACGGGTGGAGGAGGCGCGTCGGGGTGGCAAAAAGCTGGATCTCGATGAAGAATTCCTGTGTGAGCCCAGCGGCATGATGGAAGGCACGCCGGCCATCTACTACGCCATCGCCCTGCTGGAGTTCTGGGACGCCCGCATCAAGCGCCAGAAGGAAATCGACGCGTCGATCGCCGCCAAGGCCGAGTTTGAGTACCTGTACGACAAGCCCTACGAGGACAAGAAGAAAGTCCGCGTGGCCGGCCCGTTTACCGTCGAGAGCCTCAGCCCCCACCGCATGCTGGGCGTGGACGAGAACGACGACCTCATCGACCCGGCCGTGGTGCGCGAGGCCGACCCGGAGATCGCCGCGCGTCAGTCCTTCCCCCAGATGATTCTGGAGAACCTGCGCGCCGCCGGCGTACAGCAGGCGCACAAGGAGGACAAAATCACCTTCACCACCCTTACCCTCTGGCCCGGCGAGTACGTGTGCGCCGAAGGCCGCTATCTGGAGGGCGACACCCCGCGCCGCGCCGCCATCTTCATCGGCCCGGAGTTCGGCACCGTGCAGCGCGCCGACCTGGTAAGCGCCGCGCGCGAGGCGGGCGACGCCGGATTCGACGTGCTCATCTCCTGCGCCTTTAACTACGAGGCGCACACCACGGACTTTAACAAGCTGGGCCGCATCCCCGTGCTGAAGGCGCGCATGAACGCCGACCTGCACATGGCCGACGACCTGAAAACCACCGCCAAAGCCAACCTCTTCGTCATTTTTGGCGAGCCCGACATTGAGCTGATAGCCGACCCCGATGGCCGCTGGCGCGTCAAGGTTCGCGGTGTCGATATCTTCCGCCCGCAAACCGGCGAGGTGGTAAGCAACGGCCCGGAAGGCATCGCCTGCTGGTTTGTGGATACGGACTATAACGAGGAAAGCTTCTTCGTCCGCCACGCCTATTTCCTCGGCGCCAGCGATCCCTACAAAGCGCTGCGCACCACGCTAAAGGCAGAGATCAACGAGGAAGCCTGGGCCACACTCAACAGCGACACCTCCCGCCCCTTCCGCCGCCCCCGCTCGGGCCGCATCGCGGTCAAAGTCATCAACCACCTGGGGGATGAGGTGATGAAGGTGTTTAAGATTTAATATAAAAGTAAAACTCAATGCTGACCCGATTAAATCTTCACAATTTTCGCTGCTTTAGTGACCATACGATTGAGTTTAGTGGTCAGTCCCTGCTCGTAGGCAAGAATAACGCAGGAAAATCTACATGCGTAGAAGGTCTTCGTCTAGTATCACTCGTAACAGAAAGAATGTACACTCTAGGCTTCAAATCTGCCCCGGAAAGTTTAGATATGCCCTTGCATTCAAAGGGACTTAGGCCAAGTATAGATTCCATATTTATTCATAGTGAGTGTCTGTTTTATGGTTATGGAAATGCACCTGCAAAAGTTACCGCTACATTTACAAGTGGATCTAAGATTGAAATTCTCGTTGGCGAAAAAATGGAGATTTTTGCCCAGATCTTTTTAGCAAATGGTAAGCGCGTTACAAGTAGAGATGCGCTAAAATCAGCAAATATACCGAAGGTTAGCATATTGCCGCAAATTTTTCCTCTATCAATTGAGGAACATAAACTAACCGATGATTATATTAAAAATAACTTGCATACTCTAAGATCATCCCTCCATTTCAGAAATCAAATCTTATTGTACAAAGAGCTTCTTCCGACCTTCAAGAACCTTGTTGCTGATTCGTGGCCTGGGCTTTCAATATCACAACTTGAAGAACCAGATCTTCTAGATCCAAAAAGTAGAATTGCCTTGCTTGTTCGAGATGGAGACTTCACTGCCGAAGCAGCATGGATGGGACATGGGGTTCAGATGTGGCTTCAGACTTTGTGGTTTCTTTGCAGAAACTTTGACTCCGAAGTGATTATTTTAGATGAGCCTGATGTATACATGCACGCAGATCTGCAGCGGAGATTGATTCGGATGTTATTGCAGCAAAGAAAGCAATTTATTGTTGCAACTCATTCTCCAGAAATGCTGGCCGAAGTTGAACCTGAATCGATTGTTGCGCTAAACCGTGTATACAAGATATCGAAGTCTGCAGTCTCCCACGATGGAGTGCAGGAATTATTGCGGAATATTGGAAGTATCCACAATTTAAGCTTAGCTCGCTTGGGTTTATACAATCGTATTATACTTCTAGAAGGTGAAGATATGGCTTTCTTGAAAGCGTTTCAGAACGCATTAGAACCAAACGCCGATATTCCTATAGACGTAATTCCAAACAGTGACATTGGAGGGTGGAGCATGTGGCCATCCGTGATTAATATCGCACATCTTTTGAGGAAAAATAATCTTGATTTACGAGTAATTTGTATTCTTGATCGCGACTATCATGATTCAGAAGAAATAGATAAGCGGTATAAAGAGGCCCGAGAATATGGAGTAGATCTAACAATATGGAAAGCTAAAGAAATTGAAAATTACGCATTGGTTCCTGAAGCAGTTTATCGTCTAATCAAAAGCAAATCGTCTAACGCACTAGAACTAAGCGATGTCGCTGATGCAATTAGGCAATTTGCTGAAGAATTAAAAGAAAGCACCATAGATAGTTACGCGGACAATATAATACAAATAAAGAGAAAAAGCGGTCTGCCTGCTGCTAATTCTGCTGCACGCAGTATTGTTAATGATAGGTGGAATACTAATGGTGGCCCCTATACAGTAAGCGGAAAAGCGCTTTTCGCTTCAATTGCGCGGTGGTCGCAAGAGAAATACAAAGTCTCCATTACAGTTCGACAGATCATAAAGGAGATGCAGCCAAATGAAGTCCCGGATGATATCGCTACTGCAATTAAATTTATCACTCAACATATTGCTGATTTAAAAGCATGAATATACTTTTGTCTGCTACGTTTACCGACAGCCTTGGCCGCCTTACCGGCGACGAACAGAAGGCCACGAAGATGACGGCCTTTGATCTGCAGCTCAATCCGGCCGGCAACGGCATGAGCTTCCACAAGCTGGACAAGGCCAAGGACAAGCATTTCTGGTCCGTGCGCGTGAACAAGGACATCCGGCTTATTGTGCACAAAAGTGCGGCCAACCTGCTGCTGTGCTACGTGGATCACCACGACAAAGCCTACACCTGGGCGGAGTGCCGCAAGCTGGAGACGCATCCCCACACCGGCGCCGCGCAGTTGGTGGAGATTCGTGAAACGGTGAAGGAAATTGTGGTGCCGACCTATGTGCACAAGGAGGTGGAGGTCCGCGGGACCCACACGCCGGGGAGACCCCTTGGAGATCTCTTCAGCACCATGGCGGATGTCGACTTGCTGAGCTACGGCGTGCCGCCGGAGTGGCTGGACGATGTGCGCGGCGTTACCACCGAAGATGCCCTGCTTGCGGTTGCCGGGCGACTGCCCGCCGAAGCCGGCGAGGCACTGCTAGAGCTGGCTACAGGCGGCAAGCCTAAGCCTGCGGCTGTGACGACAGGCGACGGCGGCAATCCATTCGATCACCCCGACGCACAGCGCCGCTTCCGCGTGATGGCCAATGTGGAGGAACTGCAGCGCGCCCTTGAGTTTCCCTGGGACAAGTGGTCGGTCTTCCTACATCCGGATCAGAGGCAATCCGTAGAGCGCGAATACAGGGGCCCGGCCCGCGTCTCGGGCTCCGCCGGCACCGGTAAGACGATTGTAGCACTGCACCGCACCGTGTGGCTGGCACGCAGCCATCCGGAGGCGCGCGTGCTGCTCACCACATTCTCGCCTGTGCTGGCGGAGGCGCTGCGCGTTCGCGTTCGCCGCCTCGTCTCCAACGAGCCTCGCCTGGCGGAGCGCATTGACGTGGAGGCGCTGGACTCCGTAGGCACCCGGCTTTACCGCGCGCACTGCGCCCAGGGGCGGGCGGTTGCGCTCGCGGACGCATCCGATATCGGCGGGCTGATTGCCGAGGCGATCGCAGCCGCCGGTCCCCCACCGGGCGGCCGCCGCTTTACCCCGCGCTTTTTGGCCGGCGAGTGGGAGGGCGTGGTCGACGCATGGCAGCTGGACACCTGGGAGGGGTACCGCGACGTCCCCCGCCTCGGCCGCCGGACGCGCCTCTCCGAAGCGCAGCGCCGCTATCTGTGGGGCGTGTTTGCCGTGGTGCGGGCGGCGGTTGCGGCACGGGGCCTGGTAACGCAGGCGGAAATCTTTACCCGCGTGGCGCCGGTGATAAGGGAGGCCGCGCACCCGGTATATGACTTTGCCGTGGTGGACGAGGCGCAGGACATGGGCGTGGCGCAACTGCGCTTTCTCGCCGCACTCGCCCGTCGCCCGGATGCGCTGTTCTTCACGGGCGATCAGGGCCAGCGCATCTTCCAGCAGCCCTTCTCCTGGGCTAAACTGGGCGTCGATCTGCGCGGCCGCTCCCGCACGCTGCGCGTCAACTACCGCACTTCGCATCAAATCCGCACGCAGGCCGACCGGCTGCTAGGGGACGAGGTTACGGAGATGGACGGCGACGCCGAAAAGCGCGACGCCATTTCGGTCTTCAACGGCCCGGCGCCGGAGATCCAGAGCTTTGCGGACGAGGACGAGGAAATCGCCGCCGTAGCAGCGTGGCTTCGCAAACATTCGGAGGGCGCGGAAGGAGCGGAGGCCGTGCCCGGAATCCCTCCGCACGAGTTCGCGATTTTCGTGCGCTCCGAGGCGGAGCTGCCCCGCGCCGAGGCAGCCGCGCAGGCAGCGGAACTACCCGCGCACATCCTGACCGCGGGCTCAGAAGCCACCCCAGCCGGCGCAATCACCCTCAGCACCATGCACCTGGCCAAAGGCCTGGAGTTCCGCGCTGTCGCCGTCATGGCCTGCGATGACGAGATCATCCCGCTGCAGGAGCGCATCGAGTCCATCGCCGAAGAAGCCGACCTGGAGGAAGTCTACAACACCGAGCGCCACCTCCTTTACGTCGCCTGCACCCGCGCCCGCGACCACCTGCTCGTCAGCGGCACGCGGCCGCTGTCGGAGTTTCTGGAGGATCTCATCGTCAAGTAAACCCACCCGAGAAATGCAAATGAAAGCAACCTGCACATTCGTCTGGGCGGACGACTCGGTAACTACCGGCATTTACTATGCGGACAGACAGTCCGACAGCAAGCGTTTCCACTGGAGAGGCAATCTCGCCGTTTTATCCTCGGTGGAGGAGTATCTGCAGGACTATCTCGAAGAGGGTGTGGATCCTGGATGCATCAAATTCGCCTGCGAAAGTATCCTTCATAACTGTAATGGAAAATCCCTGACAATTTTTGGGCAAGGGGGCGTTTCCATCTGCTACGATGAGCCAGATCCCCCACACCTGCTCCATACATGGATCAAAATCGTTTGGGATATCGGGATGATATATGCGGCCCTGCACACTGCGGAATCTCCATCAGAACAAAGTGATTTCCGCTGGGACCTCTGCGGCTACGCCTCCGAGGAACAGCGCGACCAGCTTCGAGGTCGATTGGGCGCGTTACCTACACGGCTCAGCTCGATGGAACTCGAAGCGTATTGCAGACAACAAGCCGCCAAGTGGGGCGGCCACGTCCTTGTCGACAGAACCGGCCCCTGGCCAGGCGAGCAGTTCGAGGGGGTTATCAAAGGGCCGGGCTGTTATTCCACAACGTGCCAGGCAGAATGGAGCCCGAATAGCGCACATTCCGGCGATACGGCTCGGTACAGCATCAAGCTGGATCAGCAAAACTTTAGGTCCTTCACCCATGCCACCCCAGTATTCGGCAGCGATCTACGCCCCTATGGCATTCAACTCCCGCTCATCGTGGATTCATACACGATGGAAGCCATCGCCTGTAGAGTCGCGCGCGAAAGCTCGTCGAATCCGCAAATCCTCGTAGATCGGCACACCGCGCAAGAGGCACCCGAGACCGCAGAAATCCTCCAAGTCTACAGAACCGCCAGTGAGCTGGAAGGCGGCTACTGTGATGACGAATCCGTCTGGCAGCAACTCGAAAGGGAAGCGTGGGAGGCCGAAGCAAAAGCACTCCTCCAATGGGAAACTGCCCAAGCCGCCTTGGGCCAACCCGCGCACTGGCTGGGAAGAAGCCCGTCTGAAGTTCCTGTGGAAGACCTCTGACTTCTGTGCATTTTGCCTCAAAACTTCGAAAACTTCGTTGGTTAACAGCCCTGTTAACCTCTGGGTCGCCTGTTAACCAACCGGTCGGAGTGTTAACCAACGGGTCAGAGGTCAGAGAGTTTTTGCTGGTACTGCGCCAAAAAGACTGTAGTCTGCCCTTTGGGCAGACGGGTAGTGAGAGTTTGCCTCTCAAATCTCTTTTCCATAAGTCTTTGCGACCCAAAGACTAAGACTGTCCATCTTACCTGATCCTCACCTGTTAACCGGGATCTGCTGTGTTTCGTACTGCGTTCGCTTGGCTCCGGAGGTAGGGCTCGAACCTACGACCAATCGGTTAACAGCCGATCGCTCTACCACTGAGCTACTCCGGATCAAAAGCGAGTGGGAAGGGTAAGATGGGTGGGGGTGGATGACAAGGTTTTTTTTGAATTTTTTTTAGGTCACAGAGATTTGCAGCGGCTGCACATGCAACTGCGGCAACTGCGCGGTCTGGAACAAGGGCGCCGAGGGCATCGTTGCCGCCACGCGCGAGTTGGAAGCGGGCCTGCTGTTTATGCTGCAGGGCTTTGGCTGTGATGACGGCAGCGAGTTCCTCAACTGGCACCTGGTGCGCTATTTTCGGGAGCGTGCGTTGGGCAAAGCGGTTGGCTTTACCCGGTCGCGTCCCTACCACAAGGCGGACAACGGCCACGTGGAGCAAAAGAAAGCTGGGCTCATGGGCGCCAGATGCTGGGCTACCAGCGCAGGGAAGAGCCCGCGCTGCTGCGCTTGCCTTTAAGGAGCCGTCCAGAAATAACATGATACATTTATGTTAAGGAGAGCGTCCTATCGTGTAGTTCCATTCTCCATGAAAGTGGGCGCGGGTTAGGGGGATGGCTTCCATTTGATCTGAGGTGGGTTTGATTCCTTTGTTGTAGGTGGACGCATCGCGCTCGGCGTTGACTTTTAGCCCGGCTTGCGTGGTGGTGGCGGCGATCAGCGCGACGATGACTTCGTGGCTGATCAGGGCTTTTCCTCTCCAGTTTTGGGTGATGTGGCAGAAGAGGCGGTGTTCGATTTTGTTCCATTTGCTGGTGGCGGGGGGGAGGTGGCACACCGTGATGTCCAGGCCGGTTTCCGCGCTGAGCTGGGAGAGGCACCACTTCCAGAGATGGCACCGGGAGCTGTTGCTGCCGCCGCCGTCGGCGGTGATGAGCAGCTTGCTGGCCTGGGGATAGCGCACCGAACCCATGTTGCGCCACCAGCGGCGGATGCTTTCCACGGCAAACTCCGAGGTGTCGTGATCGCACCCCACGCTCACCCAGGCCTCGTTAAGGCCGACATCGTAGACGCCGTAGGGAATCGCCTTTCCCAGGGCCGGATCGATAAAATCGTAGACGTTGACCTCCTCCGCAGAGCCCTGCGGACGCCACTCGCGACCGCCATTTTTGAACGGGCCGACGAGCTCTTTCTTTTTCGTATCGACACTGATGACCGGCTGGCCCGCCTTTTCGAACGCCGCCGCCTGATCGTTGATATACACAAACTGGGCGTCGCGATCCGCGTGGCCCTTGCCTTCGTTACGCTTGCGATGGGACTGAAGGCTGTACCCCTCCTCAGCCAGCAACTCGGCCACCTTCGCCGGGCTCACGCTATGGCCCATCGCCTGCAACTCCCGGGCCAGTTGCCGGACGCTCTTGCACGTCCAGCGCAAAGGCCGCATGGGATCGCCCCGGCTAAACGGGGCGACCAGAGCGTCAAGATCCCCCACCAGCGCAGGATCTTTATCGCGAAGCTTCCTGCGCCCTGCGCCAGCCTGTCGAACGCGGGTGCCGCGGCCGCTACCCTTTTCCCCTTCTGCCCCAGGAGGTTGCGACACATCCGCCACTCCCCGACGCACCGTATTGATGGCCAAACCCGTGGCACGCGCCACAGCGTGAACGCCGCCATACCCCCACACCCTGGCCTCCACCGCCGCAAACTCCCGGATCTGCCGCTCATCAAGCCGCCCTCGCATCAACTCAAAACGCCGAGCAATGGCAGCAATGGCAAAGGATTTATCCATCATTCCTCTCATTCAACACCATTACCCAAAAATATCAAGTTATTTCTGGACGACTCCTTAGGCCCTGTACCGCGAGTGTACTGCGACGGCGGGGTACCGCTGCACAACTCCTTCATGCCCAACAGCATATTCATCTGCAAAGATCGCCACGGAACCAGAGAGCGGGGCCGCCACGTGGAGTCCCTCACCCCGGGCGAACGACTGCTGGCCTGCACCAGCGTCACCACCTCGACCAAACGCTGCCTCCGCTCCATTCGAGCCAGCCTCGATCCCATCGCGCTGCAGCATTCACTCGAAACCAGCCTGCGCCGTATCTTCTCCACCACCCGGCGGACCCGCCCGCGCGCCTGATAGCGTCGTCACGAGAAGAGGAGCCAATCATAGAGGCAGCGGATTTGGACTGCGGCGAGGAACGAGGAGGCGCTTTTGGGGTAGCGTGTGGCAATGCCGCGCCCGTCGCATGAGGGTGAACTTTGACATGGCTGGCGTCGATCATTAACCACCCAAAATCGGCCTTGTTTTGCCCGATAAGCACCTCCAGCAGTCCTTCCCAAATCCCCTTATCGCGCCAGCGGCAGAAGCGACGATGAGTGTTTTTCCAATCACCATAGTCGGGTGGAAGATCCCGCGATGGACTGCCCGTGCGCAAGATCCAGAACACCGCATTGATAAACTGACGATTGTCACGCGCCCGGCCTCCCCACGTTCCCTCACGGATTGGATGGAGGATATTGTCAGGAAGGCTTCATCTGGCGCTTCAGGTTCCTGGAGCTTCAGGTTTCGGGCGTGGCCAGGGGCTCCGGCCGGGGGCGCAGCGTCATGCCTATGGCCAGGTTGCACCAGATCCACGGGAGGGGGATGGGAAAGAAGGAGCGGTGGGTGATGGTAAAGTAGGGGTGCAGTTCGTCGACGATTTCCTGGGGCAGGTTAATGTGTTCGCGCTCGATCACCCACTTGTAGGGCCGTTTGTAGCGGGCCTCAAATATGCGCTGGGCGGAGATGCGCCGCGCGAGCGTGTAGGCGATGCTCCCCTCGCACGGAATGACGACGGAGAAGATCCCTGTCTGCTTGTTGCTCAGACGGTACATTTCGCGAATGGCCAGCGGCAGATTCGGCAGGTGCTCCAGCACGTGGATGGCCAGGATGCGATCGAAATAGCCGTCGGGAAAGTTGAGCCGCTGCTGGCAGTCGCCCGCCACGGCCTGGATGCGCGGGAAGCGTTTGCGGATGGTTTCCACCATGTTCGTCCGCATCTCCACGGCGTGGTAATTGGCCTCTTGCTCGGGTGTAAGCTTCTCGTAATTAACGTGCTCGGCCAGGCCGGCGCCTATCTCCAGGGTGGTGCGAAATTCACGGGGCGCGTTGCGTACCACGTAGCCGTGGTTAAAGCGATCGACAATGCCGTACTGCTTGGGCAGTACCTCGTGCCAGTACTTCATAAAGTCGTCGCTGATGGCCTGTTGCTCCGGCGTGAGTGGCGGAAATGTTTTTGGCCAGCGGGACGGGGCGCCTGGGGCTGTTGGCGTGGGGGTAGGCATTGGCGGTGAAGGAGAGTAGGGGAGAAAGCCGGGGATGCAGGTGGTGAGGGGGGCCTGGGTGCTAGTTTGCACGAGATTGCCGCACAAAGCCACTATTCAATGCGGCGCCCGTTATTCTGCTGTCGCGTAAACGGCGCGACAGGCAGCAGAGGCAATACTGGCAAGTATAACCTTGTCGCAGGGCCAGACACGTGGTGTCCCCGGGGCCCGCTTCACCCGTGCGTTGCGCGAAAATGACACCGGTGACATTGTTGTTGACATTCTCGCAATCGCGTTCTTTATTCGCTTAAGATCAAGTGCCGGAATCCAGCGTTCCGGCTAAGTTTGGATCGGGAGCGCCCGCATCGCGCCGCTCGCCACACAACTCCGTCCTCGCCCTTATACTTCTCGTGATCCTTCATCTTCTGCCGAAACGCGCCGCCTCTCTGGCCGCGCTGTGCGCCTTCCTCTTGTCCATCCCTCTCCATGCGGATCAGAAGCTTCCTCTGGAGGACGCCCATAAGCTTCGACAGGACGTGACCGCTGCAAAGGAGGCGCTCGGGCGTATCCGCTCCAACCCCGACGCGACGGCCGCCGACGAAGCGCTTGGCCGCATCGCCACCCGGCTGGATGCTTATATCGACGCGCTCGCCAAAGCGGCGGCGTCGGCGGACATTTACGACAACGGCAACAAGTACCCGGCCATCGCCAAGGTTGCGATTGAAGATTTTGACGTGCCGGTGGACTGCACCGTCGTCCACGTGCCCGTCAAGCTGGACAAACCGAGCGCTAACACCGTCATTGCCTACGTGCGCGTGTACGACGGCCAGGGCGGCAAGGCCACGCCTGATGTCACCAAGCCCGTGATTTTCCGTTCGGGCGATCCGCTCGTCAAGACGGTAAGCTTTAACGTGGCGGGCATGAAGGAAGGCAACAACGTAAAGGCGGTGCAGATTTCCGTGCCGGACGGTGGCGAACGCGGTCGCTCCAACATCCTGATTACGGCCAAAGCCGACGCAGTGAATGAGCCGATTGCCGGGGGCCGCGAGCCGCTGAAGTTTGAGGCCCAGGGTAAGTTGTGCTACTCGGTAACGGGCGAGACGATCAAGTTCGATGACAAGGGCAGTGCGGACACGTTCTCCAGCGCCCTGGTGCACGGGCGCACGCAGCCTAACAACGGCGAGACCGGCTACTACAGCACGGTCGACATGGGATGCTTCAGCCGCACGCCGGAGGGGCTTGTCCTTTCCTCCAAACGCCTTAGCGAGCCGAAGCAGGTGGGCAGCCCGCCCACGCTCTACCCGTTTGCCGCCGCAATGCTCTCCGGTCACAACACAACGGACGCGCAGTTTAAGTACGGCACGGTGGAGTGGGTGGCAAAGATGCCCAATCGCAAAGGCTCCTGGCCCGCTCTGTGGCTGCTGCCCACCAGCGGCTGGCCGCCGGAAATTGATGTGTACGAAGGGTTTGGCTATAATGGATCGTGGAAGTTCCCCGCCAGCCTGTCGACCAACCTGCACGGCGGCCAGAAGGGCAACCACAAGTTCAGCCGCCCCGCCATGCACATGAAGATGAGCACCTTTGGGCTGCCCGACACGCTGGACAGCGAGTTTCACACCTTTGCGGTAACCGTGGAGCCCGAGTGGATCACGATGTACATCAACGGCGTTGAGACAATGCGCTATGCCAACCCGTTCAAGGGGCAGACGTGGTATCCGCTGACAAACGTGGCGGTAAAGGCGAAGGCGGACTCCGCGTACGATGACGGCAGTGGCGACATGACGCTTCGGTCGCTGAAAGTCTGGCGGATCGAGTAGGCAACGGCGCTGTCAGAGACGGGCGCGCACCTTTGCGGTCGAGGCGCGCGTCACCAGCGAGACATCCAGCACCGTACTGCCCGCGGGCAGCCGGCTTTGTTGAAGCGCGTTGACGAGAATCGCCGCGCTTTGCCGTCCCATCTCCATAACGGGGGTGTGGATCGTGGTGAGTGTAGCGGGCAGCTCGCCGCCGACAGGCAGGTTGTCGAAGCCGGCGATGGACAGATCTTCTGGAACGCGCAGCCCCAGCTCCCGGGCGGCATCCATCGCGCCAAGCGCCATCAAGTCGTTAGCCGCCACGATGGCTGTAGGGCAAGCATGCGAGCGCTGGCGGGGTACCCGGCGGGGTCCGTCAGCAAAATGGCGCCGCACGGCCTCCCGGCCCGTCTGGATGGAGAAGCTGCCGGGCTGTATATAGTGCGCGGGGCACTCCAGGCCCTTGTCGCGGCAGAACTGGACGTAAGCTTGCTTGCGCTGCTCGGATGTGGTCACAAAGTCCGGACCGGCGACAAAAGCCATGTTGCGATGGCCGAGCCCGTAGAGGTGCTCGCAGAGAAGCCTGATCCCTTTGGCGTCGTCCAGCGACACGGAGCAGATATCCTTGCCGGCAGGCTGAACGCCCACGACAATCATGGGCACATGCAGTCTCTCCAGCGTCCCGAGGAAGCGATCGTACGTGTGCGGCGCGACAACCAGCAGGCCATCCACGCGCCGCCGCCGGTAAAGCTTCGCAAGCTTCTCGCCATCGCTGAACGAGTCAGTGTCCGTATCGAAGAGGGAAAGATCCATCTCCGTCTCATTAAGCACGCTTGCGATGCCGCGAAACAGCTCGCCAAAGTAGCTCGTGCCTACCAGTTGTTGAAACGCCGTGGCAACGCCGATAAAGCGCGAGCGTTTGGAGCTGAAGCTTTGTGCGAGGGTGTTGTACTCGTAGTTTAACCGGCGGGCCGCCTCAAGAATCTTCTCTCGCGTACTCGGCTTCACCGCCGCGCCGCCCGCAAAAACCCGCGACACAGTTTTCTTTGTCACCCCGCACTCCCGCGCGACATCTTCCATGGTGGTGTTGCGCAAAGGTAGGGAGTGGCCAGACATCGGGAGTGCGTCCAGGTATGGCAAACCCGCACGGGGACGGCAACCCAAAGCCGGAAAAAAAGTCGCAACCCGGCATTTCCGCGGCTTCGGTATTGCGCTTTACTGGACGTGACATGACGATGCTGAGAGGAATCTGGCGGTGGGCGGCCGCGGCTGTGTTGCTGCTTGCGCTGGTGCTCGCGCTTGGACGACCGCAGGGTGGTGCCGCCGAAGCAAGGCCGGCACCGCCCGTGTCCCCGCATGCGGAGGCGAGCCCGAAAGTGCTGCGGATCGTATCACTCGCCCCCAGCATTACGGAAATTCTGTTGGGGCTCGGCGCCATGCCCGCGGGCGTGGCCGCGCCGGGCGCCCTGCGCGCCATGGCGGAGCCTCCAGCGCAGGTACCGCCGCCGCCGACTCCAGTGATTGCAGGGCGCACCGCATTCTGCCGCATGCCAGACGGCGCGCGCGTGCCGGCTATCGGCAGTATGGGGCAGCCGGCCGTGGAGCAGGTGCTGGCGCTGCGGCCGGATGTTGTTCTGGCAACGCCGCTTACGTCGCCAAACGCGTTGGAGCAGCTGCGCGAGGTGGGGCTGAATGTCGTGGTGCTCAATCACGACGGCGCCGAGGGCGTTCTGGCAGACATCAACCGCATTGGCGAGGCCGTGCGCCGCCCGCGTGAGGCGGCCGCGATGGCAGGCAATTTACGCCGTCGTCTGGAGGTGGTGCACATCGCCACAGGGGACGATTTGCGCAAGGGCAGCCGCCGTCCGCGCGTGCTGTTTTTGCTGGGGCTGGACGGCCTTTATAGCGCGGGGCGCGGCACCTGGCCCTCTCAGCTGATTGCCCTGGCGGGTGGCGCTAATGTGGCGGATACGTCCGCGTCGGCGTGGCCGCAGCTTTCGATGGAGTTTGTCCTGCTCTCCCGGCCCGAGATCATCCTGATAACCGATCCCACGCTGGGCCTGCCGCCCGCCGCTGAAACCCCCGATAGCACGGCGGCGGCCCGCTGGCTGGCCGGCAAGCGCGAGATCGAGACGGAGCTGCTGCGCACCATGCGGCGCGATCCGATCTGGTCCGAGCTGGCGGCGGTGCGTAAGGGCAGGGTGGTTGCGCTGCCGGCTAGTCCCATTACCGTGCCAGGCCCGCGCCTGGCAGATGCCGCGGAGCTTCTGGCCCGAGTGCTGGCGGCGGGCGCTGGCGGCGAGGCAGCGGCGCCTTCCCAGCAACGCCCGCGCTAAAACCCGAGGGACGCCCCGCAATTCGCCTTGGGGGCCGCTCCGCATCTCTGTATAGTGCGCCCACGTTTTACCTATGAATGACTCTGTGCGACCCGCGCCCGGCGAACCATTCTCTCCGGGCCGGCGGTCGCTGCCCGTTGCGGTGGCCATGCTGGCCGTGCTGCTTGTGACGGCCGGCGCTTCGCTGTGCCTTGGCGCAGGCGGTTGGCTCTCGCCCTGGCAGGTGGCCATGGCGGTGGCGCAAGGCCCCATTCTGGCGCCTTTCCCGACGGGCCAGGAGCGGGAGAGTGTCGTCACGAGCGGCGACGCGATGTTCCCTCCACTCAGCAGTCGGGATATCCAGCTGATAGTGTGGCGCTTACGTATGCCGCGCGTGGTGCTGGCCGTGCTGGCGGGCGCGGCCCTGGCCATGGCCGGCGCATCCATGCAGGCTGTCTTTCAGAATCCCCTTGCCGATCCCTACGTGGTGGGCGCGTCCGCAGGCGCCGGGCTGGGGGCGGTGGCGGTGGTATGGCTGGGGATGGGCGCGGGGACAATCGCAGGGCTTAACGCCCTGGCGGCGGCCGCGTTTGTGGGAGCGCTGGGTGTCACCACGCTGGTGCTACTTGTTGGAGGGCAGGGGCTTAGGGGATCGGTAAGCGCGGCGGGCGGCACCACTCGCCTGCTCCTTACCGGCATGGCGGTCAGCGGGCTGTGCGCGGCACTTACCACCTTGCTGCTGCTCAAAACCCCCGCCTCCGATATGCGCACCGTTATGGCCTGGCTGATGGGCAACCTCGCCTGGCGCGGCTGGAGTTACCCGGCCATGCTGGCGCCCTACGTGGCGCTGGGCGGGCTGGTCCTGTGGCGGCTGCGGCGGCAGCTGGATGTACTGAGCGTGGGCGACGACGTGGCGCATCATCTTGGTGCTGACGTGGTTAGATTGCGGCTCACCCTTATCGCCATCGCCAGCATGCTGGCGGCCGCCACCGTGGCGGCTTGCGGCACCATCGGCTTTATCGGCCTGCTCGTGCCCCACGCGGCGCGGCGGCTGACAGCACCCTTGCACAGCGTGCTGCTACCCATGTGCGCGATTGGCGGCGGTGCCCTGCTGCTGGCGGCGGACCTGGGCGCGCGCACAGTGGCGAGCGCGGAGGAGGTGCCCGTGGGGATCATTACCGCCGTGCTGGGCAGCGGCTTTTTCCTGTGGCTGTTGCGGCGCGAAGGCGTGCGGTCGGTGTCCGGGCAGTAGTGCAATGACTTGCTCAAGATATTATCGGAAAATGCGTAAGATGTTGATTTTAGCGCATTTACGTTGACTTGCGCCCAATCTGTGCGGTATCCACAACCAGCTCTTTGATCAGACACCGGCTTGTAGTGCCGGTGCAACCAGACGCCAGTCAAGTGCCCCCTCCCACGGGTGGGGGAGAATAGGGAAGCGGGTGTAAATCCCGCGCGGTAGCGCCGCTGTAACGAGCGACGAAGGCCCCCCGTGTGCCACTGGATGACAATGTTGAGATGGGAACACATGCCCATCCCAGCGTTGCCACCGGAAAGGCCGGGCCGGAGAACGACCTCGTAGCCAGAAGACCTGCTTGATTTGGCCCTCATCAAAGCGGCTCCTGCGCCCATAAAACGGTGCCGGAGCCCATGCACTACCTCGCTAAAGGTACGATGAGGAGGACGCAGGCCGTTTCCTCCTTTGTTGCATTAAGTTAACACCGATAGACACAACATCCAAACAAAGGACTTCCGCTCTATGCCTCGCTCCTTCCTCATTGATATTCAACGACTTGCACGCCAATCCGGCCGAGCCGCCGCGCTCGTGCCCGCCGCGGTGCTTGCATTGAGCGCCCCGGCCTCCACACTGCAGGCCGCGCCTGCGGAAAAGAAGACGGCCCCCAGCGCTACAGCCACCACCACGGCTACAAGTTCCGCCGCCAAGCCCAAGAAGGATGCCGCAGCCGCAAAGCCCGCGGCAACTAAGCCCGCCGCAAACGCGCCGCAGGCTCCCGAGGCGGCGAACGCGTCCCAGGCTTCGCCCGCCCCCGCAGCTACGCCCGGCGAGGTGGTTGTGCTGGCCACCCGCGTGGAGCAGCCGGTCGACAGCGTGGGCAGCACGATTACGCGCATAAGCCCGGAGCAGGTAACGCGCGCGCAGCGGGTGGATTTGCGCGACGTGCTGCTTTACTCGCCCGGCGTTAACGTGAACGCCAGCGGCGGCCGCGGCGGCACCACCAGCGTCTCGCTGCGCGGCAATCGCTCGGACCACACGCTCGTGCTGGTCGACGGCGTGCGCGTGAACAGCGGCATGTTTAACCAGGCCGGCATTTTCCTCGCGCACGCGGGAGTCAACAGCCTGGGCGGCGTTGAAGTGCTGCGCGGCCCGCAGAGCACGCTGTACGGCTCCGAGGCGATCGGCGGCGTGGTATCCGTAAGCACGGGGCGCGGCGAGGGCAAGCCGGGCGCGGCGATTTATGCGGAAGGCGGCTCGTTCAACACATTTCGCGAGGGCTTTGCGAGCCAGGGTAGTGAGGGCCCGTTTTCGTACAACGTCAGCTACTCCCGCGAGGATACGACCAATCAGCGCCGCAATAACGACTACTCGTCCAACCGCTATGCATTAAGGGTGGACTATGATGTTTGCCCGGAGCTGACTATCGGTGCCACGGTGCGTGGGCAGATTTCCATGTACCAGGAGCCTTCTTCCAATCGCCTGGAGGAGTTTGGCAATAACGATCCGGACGCGTATACCAATGCGGAGTCCAACGTCTTCACGGTGTTTGCAGACTGGCAGGTGAATCCGATCTGGGAAACAAAGCTTGTGCTGGGCGCTTATGATGAACGCTACGCCTTTATCAATCCCAGCGAGTTTAACCCGATCCCCAGCCGCTATATTGCGGACAGCGGTAACTACAGCGCCACGTGGCAAAACACCATCCGCCCCACGGAGTGCTTTACCATTGTGGCCGGCGCCGAGTACCTGTGGCAGACGGGCCATGACAACAGCTTCAAGTGGAGCCAGGCCAACAACGAGGCGCTGTTTCTGCAGAACGACTGGGAAGTCATTCCGAATCTGCATGTTACGGCGGGCCTTCGCTACGACCACTACCAGGTTGCCGGCGATGCTCTGACCTATCGCTTCACCAGCTCCTACCATGTTACGGAGAGCGATACGAAGATTCGCGCCAGCTACGGTACGGCCTTCAAGGCTCCTACCTTCCTTCAGCTGTACAGCACCTCATCGTTTGCTTTAGGCAATCAGGATCTCCGTCCGGAAGAATCGAGCGGCGTTGATTTTGGTGTGGATCAATACTTCTGCAACAAGACGATTCAGCTCTCCGCCACGTACTTCCATAACGAGGTCTCGGATCTGATTTCCTACGTATCGGGCCCTGCCTTTACAGGTAGCTATATCAACCGCGATCGCGCCCGTAATTATGGTCTGGAGCTCTCCGCATCCGCAACGTTGTTTGAGAACTGGAAGTCCATTGCCGCATATACGCTTACCGAAAGCTTTGCAAGCACGCCCGACGGCACGCAGCGCACGGATTACATCCCGCGCCACATGCTGCGCCTGGAGACGAGCTACAAGGCGTTTAACTGCTGGACGTTTGGCGCCGGCCTGGACTACGCGGCGGATCGCGAAGGCACCGATTTTGTTCCGTTCCCCTCTGAGAAAGTGGACGTGGAGGATACATTCAGCCTTCGCCTCTTTACCCGCTACGACGTGAACGAGCACTTTGCGGTAACCGCTCGCGCGGAGAACCTTACGGATGACAAGAACGCCGCGCAGCTCGGCTATCCCCCGCTTGGCCGCGCCGTGTATGGTGGTATTGAAGTGAAGTTTTAAGCTGTAGCCCGGGGTTCCCTCAAGTCAGGGAACTCCGGGCTTGCACAGGAGGGCAGGGAAATGGATTGACCGCCATGACAGGCGCTCTATCGTTGCCGTTTCTGCGTGGCCATCTACGGTCGGCGCAGGCATCCATATCCCATCCGATTTCCCGCTCGCCATGTCTTTGACTTATTTCGCCGATCATCCTCTCGTTAAACTACTTCGCGAACGCATCGTCATGATCGACGGCGCGATGGGGTCGATGCTGCAGAAGGAAAATCTGCAGGAAGAAGATTTTCGCGGCGACCTGTTTAAGGACAATGAAAAGGACGTCCGCAATAACTTTGAGCTCATCACGCTCACCCGCCCGCACCTCATCAAGAAGGTGCATCGCGGCTACCTGGATGGCGGCGCGGAGATTCTCGAAACCAACACGTTCAGCGCCAACGCGATAGGCCAGGGCGAGTTCGGCCTGGAGAGCTGGGTGCGCGAGCTCAATCTGGCCGCCGTGCGTGTGGCCAAGGAGGCCGTGGCGGAATTTATTGCGGATAACCCCGGCCGCCAGGCCTGGGTGGCCGGCACGATGGGCCCGACGCCGCGTACGGCCAGCATGTCGCGCGACGTGAACAACCCCGCCGCGCGCACCGTCTCCTTCGAGGAGCTGCGCGCCGCGTATTACGAGCAGGCCGTCGCGCTCATCGAGGCCGGGGCGGATATCCTCCTCATCGAGACGATTTTCGACACGCTCAACGCCAAGGCCGCCGGCTACGCCGCGCTGCAGGCCTTTGAGGACACCGGCGTGCGCCTGCCGGTGATGATTTCCGTCACCCTGATGTACCCGGGCGCCCGCACGCTTTCGGGGCAGACGATCGAGGCGTTCTGGACGAGCGTGAAGCACATCGAGCCGATCAGCGTGGGCATGAACTGCGCCGTCGGCCCCATCACCATGCGCCCGGAGATTGAGGAGCTGTCCAGGCTGTGCGACTGCTACGTCAGCTGCTACCCCAACGCCGGCCTGCCCAACGCCTTCGGCGGCTACGACGAGACGCCGGAGATGATGGCCGACGTGCTGGGCGGCTTTGCCCGCGACGGCCTGGTCAACATTATCGGCGGCTGCTGCGGCACCACGCCGGATCACATCCGCGTTATCGGCGACGAGGTAAAGAAGTACCCGCCGCGCCAGCCGCAGACCAGTGTGCACCAGACGCGTTACTCCGGCCTGGAGCCATGCGTGCTTCGCGAGGACAGCAACTTCCTGCTCGTGGGCGAGCGCACGAACGTGACGGGCAGCCCGCGCTTCGCCAAGCTCATCCTTAACGGCAATTACGAGGAAGCGCTGAAAGTCGCCCGCCAGCAGGTGGAAGGCGGCGCCAACGTGGTGGACGTGAACATGGACGAGGGCATGCTGGATGGCGAGGCGGCCATGGTGCACTTCCTCAACCTCATCGCGTCGGAGCCGGACATTGCGAAGGTGCCTATCATGATCGACAGCTCCAAGTGGAGCGTGCTGCACGCCGGCCTGGGTTGCGTGCAGGGCAAAAGCATCGTCAACTCCATCTCGCTAAAGGACGGCGTGGCGACCTTTAAGGAGCGCGCGGGGATTGTGAAGCGCTATGGAGCGGCTGCGGTCGTCACGGCCTTTGACGAGCAGGGCCAGGCGGACACGTTTGAGCGCAAGATCGAGATCTGCGAGCGCTCCTATCGCATCCTGGTGGACGAAGTGGGCTTCCCACCCGAGGACATCGTGTTTGATCCGAACATCCTCACCGTGGCGACGGGTCTGGAGGAGCACAACAACTACGCGGTTAACTTTATTGAGTGCGTGCGGTGGATCAAGCAGAACCTCCCCTACGCACGTGTCAGCGGCGGCGTCAGCAACATCTCCTTCTCGTTCCGCGGCAACAACCCGGTGCGCGAGGCGATGCACGCCGCGTTCCTCTACCACGCCATCCGCGCCGGGCTGGATATGGGCATCGTCAACGCCGGCCAGCTGGCGGTGTACGAGGAGATTGACCCCGAGCTGAAAGTGCGCGTGGAGGACGTTCTGCTCAACCGCCGCGCCGACGCGACCGAGCGCCTGGTAACCTTTGCCGAGACCTACAAGAAGGACACGAAGGCCATCGTCAAGGACGAAGAGTGGCGCAAGGGCACGGTGGAGGAGCGCCTCTCCCACGCGCTGGTGAAAGGCATCGTGGATCACATCGACGCCGACACCGAGGAGGCCCGGCAGAAGTATCCCCGCCCGCTGCACGTCATCGAGGGCCCGCTGATGGCCGGCATGAGCGTGGTGGGCGATCTCTTTGGCGAGGGCAAGATGTTCCTGCCCCAGGTGGTCAAAAGCGCGCGCGTAATGAAGAAAGCCGTCGCCTACCTCATGCCTTTTATGGAGGAGGAAAAGGCCAACAACGCGGACGCGGCGCGCAGCCAGGGCAAGTTCGTCATCGCCACGGTTAAGGGCGACGTGCACGACATCGGCAAGAACATCGTCGGCGTGGTGCTGGGCTGCAACAACTACGAGGTCATCGACTTAGGCGTGATGGTGCCGTGCGAGAAGATTCTGGAGAAAGCGCGCGAGGTTAACGCCGACGTCATCGGCCTCAGCGGCCTCATCACTCCCAGCCTGGACGAGATGGTCTACGTCGCCAAGGAGATGGAGCGCACCGGTATGAAGACGCCGCTGCTGATCGGCGGCGCTACCACCAGCCGCGCGCACACAGCGGTAAAGATCGCCCCCGGCTACAGCGGCACCGTTGTGCACGTGCTGGATGCCTCGCGCGCCGTCAACGTGGTGGGCTCGCTGCTGAGCGAGACAGGTCGGGAGGCGTTCCTTAAGCAGAACCTGGAGGACCTGGAGAAAGCCCGCGCCGCGCACGTCAAAAAGGCGCAAAAGCTCGTCACCATCGAGCAGGCGCGCGCCAAAACAACCGCGCTGGACTGGGCAGGCTACACCCCGCCCAGGCCGGAGTTTACCGGCCTGCGCGTGCTGGAAGACACGCCTTTGCGCGAGATCGCCGAGGTCATCGACTGGTCGCCGTTCTTCCACACCTGGGAGCTTCGCGGCCGCTTCCCCAAGATATTTGAGGACCAGTACGTGGGCGAGCGTGCGAAGGAGCTCTACGCCGACGGCTACAAGTTGCTGCAGCGCATTCTGGACGAGAAGCTGCTTACCGGCAAAGCTGTCTACGGCTTCTGGCCCGCCGCCCGCGTGGGCGACGACGTGGAGCTGTACACCGACGAGACGCGCAGCACGGTGCTCACCAAGTTCCACTTCCTGCGCCAGCAGTTCGAGAAGCCGGCCGACCAGTTTAACCACAGCCTGGCGGATTACATCGCGCCGAAGGGCAGCGGCGTGCCGGATTACATCGGCGCGTTTGCCGTCACCGCCGGGCACGAGCTGGACGACCTGTGCGCCGAGTTCGACCGCGATCACGACGACTATAACTCCATCATGGCCAAGGCCATAGCGGACCGCCTGGCCGAAGCCAGCGCCGAGTGGCTGCACCGCAAAGTGCGCGCCGAGTGGGGCTACGGCAAGACCGAAAGCCTCACCAACGAGCAGCTGATACGCGAGGAGTACCAGGGCATCCGCCCCGCCGCCGGCTACCCCGCCGCGCCGGATCACACCGAGAAGGCGACGCTCTTTACCCTGCTGGATGCCCCGAAACTCACCGGCATTACGCTGACGGAAAGCTTTGCCATGTACCCCGCCAGCAGCGTCAGCGGCCTCTACTTCAGCCATCCGGAGAGCAAATACTTTGGCGTCGGCCAGCTCGGCGAGGACCAGATTCACGACTACGCCGCGCGTAAAGGCGAGCCCATCCCCAAGATGGAACGCTGGCTGGGCCCGTGGCTCAATTACGACGCGAAGTAGCCGAGGCCGCCGCGCCCGCGTTCTGCACGCCGGGGCGCGGCGGCCTTGCAGATTGCAGAAATAGGTTGCATCGCGGGGAGCGAAGCGGTTAAGTGGCGCTTACTCTGCTAACCCGGCATGTCAGGCTCTAACCGTTCAGCCGTGTTCCGGCGGTGTTGGCAGGGCGTCTGCGCCTGTAGTGTTTGCGCGCACGATGTGCTGTTAACCATCGCCACGGTTTTGAGGTGTCCTGCAAGGTCAGCACGGACGGTGAGTCCATTTCCGGCGACAGACCTTGTTTCTTGTGGCGGATGTCTGTCTGCGCGCCGGCGATTGTTCATCGGCTCGCCAGACTCATAACATCCCCCTTAACACCTCTGAAATCCAATGCACTCCCCCTCAGTGTCGCAGGATCACAGTGACAGCGTCCGCACGGGCCTTACCGCGGAGACTATCCGGCAGGCTTTCCTCGAAAATCTCACGTGTGGCATTGGTCGCCCGGCAGCTATCGCTACCAAACACGATCTCTACCTGGCGCTGGCCCTGACCGTGCGCGATCGCCTCTTCCAGCGCTCCTCCACCAGCGTGGCTGGATGGGTCGGCACCCGCGCCCGCACCGTGTCGTATCTCTCGGCGGAGTTTCTGCTCGGGCCGCACCTGGCCAATAACCTGCTCAACCTGGGCATAACGGAGGCCGCTACCGAGGCGATGCATTCGCTGGGCTACGATATCAACGAGATCCTGGCGCAAGAGGTGGAGCCCGGCCTGGGCAACGGCGGCCTGGGCCGTCTCGCCGCGTGTTACATGGATTCCCTCGCCTCCATCGAGGTGCCCGCCCTCGGCTACGGCATCCGCTACGAGTTCGGCATCTTCGACCAGGTCATTCGCGACGGCTGGCAGTGCGAGCTTACCGACAAGTGGCTGAAGGACGGCAACCCGTGGGAAATCGCCCGGCCGGAAATCTCCTTCATCGTCAAGTTTGGCGGCCACACCGAGCTGGTCTCCGACGGCGAAGGCAGCATGCACGTGCGCTGGAACTCCGGTACGGAAGTCATGGGCGTCGCCTACGATACGCCAATTGCCGGCTTTCAGGTAGGCACGTGCAACACCCTGCGCCTATGGAAGGCCGAGGCCGTCGAGTCGTTCGACTTTGCCGCGTTTAACCAGAGCGACTACTACCGCGCCGTGGAGGCCAAGATGGCGTCCGAGACCATCACCAAGGTGCTCTACCCCAACGACGCAGCGCTGCGCGGCAAGGAGTTACGCCTGAAGCAGCAGTTCTTCTTCACCAGCTGCTCCCTGCAGGACATGTTTCGCATCCTCATCCAGCAAGGCGGTACGCCCTCCATCTTTCACGAGAAGTGGACCGTGCAGCTGAATGACACCCACCCGGCCGTTGCCGTGGCCGAGCTGATGCGCCTGCTGGTGGACGTTTACTCGCTGGGCTGGGAAGAAGCCTGGGCGGTGACGACCAAGTCAATCGCCTACACCAACCACACCCTGCTGCCCGAGGCGCTGGAAAAATGGACGGTCGACCTCTTCGGCTCCCTGCTGCCGCGCCACCTGGAGATCGTGTACGAGATCAACCGCCGCTTCCTGGAAGAAGTGCGCGCCGCCTTCCCCGGCGACGACGCCAAGCTGGCCCGCCTCTCGCTCATCGACGAAAGCGGCCAGCGCTATGTGCGCATGGCCAACCTCGCCTGCGTGGGCAGCCACACCATCAACGGCGTTGCCGAGCTGCACTCCGAGCTGCTGAAGCAAACCGTGCTGAAGGACTTTGCGGACCTGTGGCCGGAAAAGTTCTGCAACGTCACCAACGGCGTAACCCTTCGCCGATTCGTCGCCGTCAGCAACCCGGGGCTCACCAACCTTATCTCGGACAACATCGGCGGCAACGGCTGGCTGAAGCATCCGGCCCGCCTGCGCGATCTGGAAAAGTTTGCATACGACCCGGAATTTCAGCAGAAGTTCCTGGAGGTAAAGCTGGCCAACAAACGCCGGCTGGCCGCGCGCATCCTGCAGCGCACGGGCATCTCCGTGGTGCCGGACTCTATGTTCGACGTGCTGGTCAAGCGTATTCACGAGTACAAGCGCCAGCACCTCAAGGTGTTGCACGTGCTGTCGCTGTTTATGCGGCTGCGGCGCGATCCATCTATCGACATGCCCGCGCGCACGTTCATCTTTGGCGGCAAAGCCGCGCCCGGCTACACCATGGCCAAGCTTATCATCAAGCTGATTACCGCCACGGGCGACCTGGTCAACACCCATCCCGCCGTGCGCGATCGCCTTAAAGTCGTCTTCTACAACGACTTCAACGTCAAAAACGCCCACTTCATCTACCCCGCCGCCGATCTCTCCGAGCAGATCTCCACCGCGGGCAAGGAGGCGAGCGGCACCGGCAACATGAAGTTCTCGCTAAACGGCGCGCTGACCGTCGGCACGCTGGATGGCGCCAATGTCGAGATTCGCGAAGAAGTGGGCGCCGAAAACTTCTTCCTCTTTGGCCTGACCGCGGAGGAAGTGGAAAACGTTAAGGCCCAAGGCTATAAGCCCTACGACTACTACCTGGGTAACACCTACCTGCGCGAGGTTATGGACTTCATCGCCGGCGGCGGCCTCAGCAGCGGCGACAAGGAACTCTTCCGACCCATCGTCGACAACCTGCTGCACCACGATCCCTACCTGTTGCTGGCCGACTACCAGTCGTACATCAACGCGCAGGATCGCGTGAGCGCTCTGTGGGTCGATCGCGCGGCGTGGGCGCAACAGGCCATCCTCAACACCGCGCGCATGGGCAAGTTCTCCTCCGATCGCTCCATCCGCGATTATTGCGACCGCATCTGGAAGGTAAAGCCCGGCCAGCCTGCGTAAGTCGCTCGGCCCCAGGGCGTAAGCGTAAGCCCTGGGTGCCGACTCATGCCTGAAATCGGTCTTGCACTACCGGTTACTTTCCGCAGCCTCCTTCGCCTCCTTGGCGGCTTTTGCCTCCTGCCTGGCCTGCTCGTCAAGCCGCGGCAGGAGGGCCTTGGAGCCGCCGGGGAAGGCGCGGACGGTATACTCGCGCGCGCCGTCGGAGACGGTAACGTCCAGCGCAACTTTATCCGTAAGCTTGCCGTTGGCCACAAGCTTTTGCCCGGCCTTCTCACTAAACGGAACTTCCGCCAGCACCTCGTCAGTTAACGTGTTGACAATGCGATACTTATACTGAAAGGCGGAATCCTTCGCCAGCCCCCGGATCTCCGGGGAAATATGGATAGAAAAGCTGTTGTCCTGTTTTTCCAGCGTTGTATCCATAACAATATAGCCGGAGGCTTCCGGGTATCGCTTTTCAACGTCAAGTCCCGACACGAACGTATATTCGTTACCGAGGACGGAGTTCCATATGCCAAGATAGGTTAAGCCGTTGGGACTGCCCGGAGGATAGACTTGCAAAGGAAGATGGCCATAACGTGGTTCCGCAGGCAGCACCGTTACATTCATAACGCCAGGCGCAATCACATCATGGCCGGCATGAGTGTATATGGGCCGCGGTGACGCACGCATGAGCATATACATGCCCATCAGCCAATGCGTGTAGCGTATGTGCACTCGCGGAGCATTGCTGAACTCCTTGACGATGCGGCTATCCATATACTGCAGGTGCTTACGCATCGTATTGGAACCGCGTTCCGAAGCCATACGAACGTTGCGATGGCCAACGCGGGTAAGGATCCAGTAGCTCATCATAAAATTGCAGATAAGCACAAACCCGAGCAGCCAGATTTTGAAGCGCTCCAGTCGGGGCGATCCGGTCGGAAACCAGAAGATCGCAATCGCAGGCCCCGCCACGGAAAGGCAATACGTAAAGTAGGTGCCAATAGCCCCAACATAACGTGTGTTAAAACTGAATGTAATCAGCCACACTACAAAGGATGCGGCGAGAATCCCCATAAAGATTCGCGAAAGCAAAGGCGCGCTTTTGGTGCGGTAGGCAAGATAGCCGCCGGCAACAATAAGATAGGGAGTGAAACCCACAAACAATGTAAACTCGCTCGGGTCGGCAGAATACCACGGCCCGGGGAAGCGATCATCAAAAGCGGTAAAGGGAGCAGCGTTGTTAACCCAGAAGAAAAACGTCTCTATAAGGAAGGCGTTGACTTCGCGAGATGCTGAACGGGAAACAAAGCCAAGCAGATCCAGAATAGGTCCGACAAATAGCTGCGAAGTATACAGGACCGTAGTCTGCAACCCTACAGCAAAGTCAAAAGGCCTGTTGATCATGCCGGTAATGCTTGCGGACATGAAGCGGCCCTCCTGCACAACATTAATGACAGCAAACGGCACTGCAAGAGCGGCTACAATCAGGACCGCGAACGTGAAAGGCAGGAGGTGCGGTTTTGCGGCGGCCCATGCCTCGGAGGGCTTCCAAAGGAAGTAGAGGACGCCGGAGAGCGCCATTGCGGCCACCAGCGGCCAGTAAAAGCCAAAGTGCAGCTTGGTGCCAAAGGCGATGCCGGCGCACACGGCCGCCAGCAGAAGGTGGCTGGGCGCCTGTGTAGTGAGCCAGCGGTGCAGCATCAGCAGCCCGACCACCAGGGGTGCCGCCGCCAGGATCTCGTCATTGCCCGACGTGGCCTGAATCAGCACCTGCGGGCTGGAGCAAACGAGCCAACCGGCGGCGATACAGGCGAGCTTAGGCGCCTCCAGATTGCGGCACGTGCGGTAGATAGCTAACCCCACAAGCGCCCAGCAAAAGCAGGAGCTAAGTGTAAACGCCGGGAACTCCAGCTGATGATGAACAAAGAAAGATTGCAGGATAACGCCGTTAAACGGATAGTCGTACAAGCGCGCATCCACGCCCTGTGTAAAATGCATCAGGTTTCCATTGGCCAGATACAGGAACGGGCGGGGGTAACGGTACGATATCGTATCGCCATTAGTAGGAACCAGCCGGCATGCTATATAGATATTGCACGCAAGCATCACCACACCGATGATTATAATTAGATAGCCAAACAATGTGGCCGCGGGAATTTGCCGCTGCCATGGCTTATCCGGCGCAAAGGGCTCCACGTAATGCAGGAGGGGTATGAAAGCAGCTGCGTACGCAATGCTTAGACCTATGAAAAGAAAGGAATTGCCGAGTGCTTTGAATGCGCTTAGTGTATAGGATACAAGAATAAAATCGAGCCAGATAAGGACGAAGACAACAAGAAACAACTCAAGGCTCGACGGTATCTTGCTGCGAAGCGGCTTCGCTATCAGATAATACAGAATAGAGAGATGGAGTGCCGCCAGCAGCCAGTACATAGAGGAGAAAGTAGCTAAATTCGAGAATATCCCCGCGGCAGAAGTCCGTCCAGGGGCCGCCATTCCGGGACGGACCTTCAGGCTCTAGCGGATGGCCGACGCCAAGTCAAGCTTGCTGCGCCCGGTCAGCGCTGAGGCAACCCGAGGATGCTGAGGAAGAAGCTCGCAAATATGG
Source organism: Verrucomicrobia bacterium LW23 (assembly GCA_003054695.1). GTDB lineage: Bacteria > Verrucomicrobiota > Verrucomicrobiia > Methylacidiphilales > UBA1321 > LW23. The sequence goes on along the minus strand of QAZA01000017.1, from coordinate 206,012 downwards.
TTTGCACACCCACGATTATGCACGTCATGCCGGGAATGAAAACACGCATGGTTTCTTCCACATTGAGAGAACCAAACGCGTGGCTCTGCCATGTGAAATAGACGGTGGAGCAGGCAGCAATACCAATAGCAACCATTACAAGGCCAACAACCAGCCCTACCTCCAGGTAGATATACTCGAACATGGAGTTGAGCCTTGGATCCTCCGGAAGCAAGTGATGCTGAATGGCAAAGACTTTTGTAAAAATAGCAAAGAGGATAGACTGGTACCCCAGTAGTACAAGCGCAGCCGCGGTAATGAGGGAATGCAAGCTCAGGGAGACTGTGCCCACCTTAACAGGGCCCGCAATAATAACAGCCGCCATTGCCAGACCAACAATCATACATGTAATGCCGGGAAACAGGAACAACCAGCGCGGGCTGTACATCAACAAAAAGCGCAGGTGTCTCCAGCCATCCCGCCAGCTGCGCAGGTGCGGAGGACGGCTGCGGCCATCCTTTTTGAGTGTAGTCGGTACTTCGGTAACGCGGAGCTTGTTGAGAGTGGCTTTTACTATCATCTCACTCGCAAATTCCATTCCTGTGGTACGTAAGTCCAGAGCCAGAATAGCTTCGCGATTGAAGCCGCGCAATCCGCAATGAAAATCGCCGCACGGGCTTTTGAAGAAAGCTTTGCCTATAGTGGTTAGTACAGGATTGCCGAGATAGCGATGTAGCGGAGGCATCGCGCCAGGCATAATGCCGCCGCGGAAGCGGTTACCCATCACAAGCTGATATCCCTCGCGCAGCTTCTCGACGAACGGCCCCAGGTTGGAGAAGTCATAGCTGTCATCCGCATCGCCCATAATGACATAGCGGCCTTTAGCTTCCTGGATGCCTTTGCCTAAAGCGGCACCGTATCCCTTAAGCGATACGGGTACAACCCGGGCGCCTGCTTTTTCCGCTATGGCCTGTGATCCGTCGGTGCTTCCATTGTCTGCGATTAGTACTTCGCCATCCACCTTGTTTTGCTCCAGCCATGTCTTTGCTTTGTGGATGCAGACTTCGAGCGTTTCTGCTTCGTTAAGGCACGGCATCAATATAGTCAGCTCCATATACAATTCCTTACAACTCGCACAGATGGGAAGATGTTTCGATAAACGCAGCCGGGCTCAATAATAACTTTATCGTGTAATGTTAAGCTCGCGACGGGATGGGTACATTTGTACCCGGTTTTTAGGTGTCTCTCGGCCCTGAGTCAACTGCAAAAAAAGTGGCGATGACTCGCGAGGGGCGACGCATGCAGGACAATGCCGGCCAAAAACGCAGCGGTTGACTTCGCCGCGGGGAGAAATTTTTCCCCTTAATAAGGGGAAGGGAGTGGGCAGTGAGGGATTCGAACCCCCGACAGCCTCGGTGTAAGCGAGGTGCTCTACCGCTGAGCTAACTGCCCATGGTGCTTTACGGAAGGGTGATCTTAGCATGGGAGAGCCATTGTGCAAGTGTTATTCTCCCATTGGTGTGAAAAATGCGTTTCCCCCTCTGTCCTTGGCCCTTCCCGCTTCGGCCGCGAGATTCGTGATTGTACTGCATGTACGCTTGATTTTGCTGTGTTTCTGTCGAGTATACCACTGCGCCGGCGCTGCCGCACGTTCCCGCTTTGCCGCTCCATCGCGCTGACTTCTCTCAACCCTGCCGCCCATGTCGACGTCCTTTTTCCTGCCCGGCCCCAATTACGGGTATCGCATCGTCAAGATTGATGACCACCCGTGGAATGCGCTGGTGACGATGAAGGAGATTTTGCGGCTGGATCCCGGCACGATTCGGTTTGTGGGCCCGGGTGCGGAGCGTCATGAGGCGTACTGGAAGGAGACGATGCCGCAACTCTTTGGCGGGCAGGTGCTTCCGCTGTTTGAGGTGGATGTGACAACGGTGCATCCGCACGCTGTGGAGATCGAGCCGCGCCGGCCGTTTCAGGTATGGAAGGGTTGACGCTCGCGCCGCAAGCTGCTGACTGGCAGACGCTGCAGGTCATCATTGCCGCCATCGTTCCGCTGCTCATCATCCTTACGCTGGGCTTTGCCCTGCGGCGCCTGGGGTGGCTGGTGGTGGAGACGGAGGCGAGCCTGATGCGTGTGAACATTAACGTCATGTTCCCGTGCCTTATCCTGTACTCGCTGCTGGGCAACCCGGCGCTTAAGCAGGGGGAGAACGTGTTGCTGGCCCCTGTTGTGGGTTTCCTTACCATTGCGGTGGGGCTGGGCGTGGGGCTGGTGGTGGCGCGGATGCAGGGGCTGGGCCCGGTGGGCGGGCGCACGTTTGCGTACACGGCGGGGATGTATAACTATGGCTACTTTGCCATCCCGCTGGTTACGCTGCTTTTTCCTTTGGAGCGCTCGACGCTGGGCGTGCTGTTTTTGTTTAACCTGGGCGTGGATATCTGTTTCTGGACGCTTGCGCTGATGCTGCTGCAGGGGGCGACCGGCCGCGAGAGCCTGGGGCATCTGCTGAGCGCTCCGGTTCTGTCCATTGTGCTTAGCGTCATCCTAACCCTCTCCGGCGCAGGCGATTACGTGCCGGATGCCATTCGCAATGCGCTTAAGATGCTGGGCAGTTGCGCGGTGCCGGTGGCGTTGCTGGTCATCGGCGGCACGGTGGCGGATTACCTGCCGCAGATGAAGGTGGAGGGCCATGTGGGGGAGGTGGTGTGGGCCTGCGCGGTGCGTCTGCTGATTCTGCCCGCCATGTTTGTGGCGCTGGCCTTGTGGTTGCCGTGCACGCAGGAGCTGCGGCGCGTGCTGGTGGTGCAGGCCGCCATGCCCGCGGCCATTCTGCCGGTGGTGATGGTGAAGCTGCACGACGGGGATCAGGGGATTGCCCTGCGTGTGGTCCTCTTCACCTCGCTGGTGGGCCTGGTGACAATGCCCTTGTGGATCAAGTTTGGCCTGCGGTGGATTGGCGGGTGACGCGTGGGGGGCGCGCGGCGAGCGCGAGGAAATCGCCAGGAGATCGCGACATCCAGCGACAGCGACAGCGCCCTGGGGAAGGCTGAGGCAGCTGGGCAGCCCTCCCGATCGATGGCGCCTCTCGCTGTTTCCCTCTCCCTCCCGATCCCTCCCTATTCCCTCTGTCTCCCCCCCGCTACTCCGCAATGCGCAGTCCCTGCACGTGGCGCATCACCAGGTCCAGGTCATCTGCGTCGCGGACGATGCGGCCGCCGAGCTCGAAGCGCTGGAGCAGCACGTTGCTGACCGGGTGCGCCGCACTGTAGCCGGAGATGACGCTGAGCGTGTAGCCGGCGTTGAAGGGGCTCTGGATCACCCGGATATCCCGCAGCGTAATGTTGCGGATGCTCCCTCGCGCCGCATCCAGATTCCAGCGGCTCTTCACTACGCGGATGTCGATAAGCTTGTCGTAGTGGTGCTCCACGCGAATATCGTTCCACTCCACGCCGTCCACGCAGGCTCGGTCGCCGTTGTGGATGCCGAACACGCTGCCAAACTCGTGCACGGCCAGCACGTCGATATCGCGAAACCGGATGTTGCGAATGCTTGCCGTGCTTGTCTCATAGCCTATCTCCATGGCGGAGCCGCCGCGGATCTTGTAGAACGTGCACTTCTCCACCAGCACGTCCTCCACCGGCTCATTCCACTCCTCGTCGGGAAAGCCCGTGGGCACCCGTTCGTCCTGGCCGGAGCGGTTGTGGATGGCTTTGATGGCGATGTTATCGTCGCCATTATGCAGGCAGCAGCCGGCGATGTGCACGCGTCGCGAGCCGCAAATGTCGATGCCGTCGCTGCTGACGTCGTCCGCAATCTGCCGCACGCCGCGCACGGAGATGTCCGCGCAGCCGCCGAGCACCAGCATCCACTGGCAGGGCGAGACCATCAGGATATCCTCCACGCGGGCGTTACGGCAGTGATCCAGCACTATGGCCTTGCGTCGAGCGCCTTCGGTTTCCGGCCAGTAGCCGCCGTCCAGCATGCCGTAGCCGGCAATGCGCACGTGGGCGGTGCGCTCGCTGCGAATACTGCCGCGCACCACGGCGCCGGGTTCCAGCCACAGCGTTTCGCCGTCGCGCAGGTGCAGCAGGCCAACATTGTGCACACGGCCGCCCTCAAAGCGGCGCACGCGGGGGCCCGTGGGGGCGGCGGGCGACGGGGGCAGCGCGTAAATATAAAGCAGGGGCTTGCCGTGAATCTCCACCTGCAGCTTCTCCGGGCCGGCGATGGCAAAGCGCAGCGTACCGCCCGACATCTGCGAGGCAATGCCGCGGCTGAGGGGGCGGATGTGGTGCGTGGGCGCATTACGATGGCCGGGATCGGGCGCGACCAGCGTGGGGGCGATTGCCGGGGCGGTCGTTTCGGCGGGTTCATCGTCCGCTTCCGCGTCCAAGGGCTCGCGGTTTACGGGGCCCGACGCGCTGATGTCGTCCGCGTGGCCGGCTTGTGCGGGATGGCCCAAGTGCACCTCCACCTCCAGCGAGCCGCTGCATTCCACCGAGGTATGGTGCGCGGCGCTGTGACTCAGCACATCCAGCTCCGTCCACTCCGCCCCCGCGTACGCAGCCGGCCGCACGCGCACGTGAAAGGAGCCGGAGCGCGGCAGCGATGCCGGGAAGCGGTGTGCCTCCACCTGGTTGTGAGGTGCCGCGCCGGCCTGCGTACCGTTACGCGAGGCATAAGGCGTGGACTCCACAACGGCGTTGGGGGAGGGGGAGCTTGCGGAAGCCAGGGTTTCCATAAGGGCAGTATCCTTGGTCGGAGAGGTGCGGCGGGTGGCGTTGTTGCCTGAAGTGTTTGTTGGTGTGAAAGAAGGCTGCTCAAGGCGAAGTGACCGAACTAAAGTGCCGGTCTCTTCACTATCATCGTAATGGACATAAGCAATGGCTTCCATCTAAAGAACAGAGGTTGAAATGGGATCTGTCCCGTCCCGCTTATGTGGGGGTGTAATGATGATGTAATGGTGTTAGTAGAGCATTCCAATTCGCTTGTAGACATGGTTTCCCTCTGAAGCGCCACAGGCGCGAAAGCCTATAGCCCAGGGTGTAAACCCAGGGCTTACGCTCTGATAGCGGAATGAGATAAGTGCATGCATAACATCGCAAACAATTGTTGGTGGGGCGGTATGTAACGCATTGAATCATGGCCGGTAAATCCGTATACCTCCGGTCATCTCCTGCACCTGTATGACTACATAATTAGCGGGCAGGTTGTTGCTGATGATTTTGGAAGACGGGTTGCGCAGCGTAAAGTACCACTGACGCTTGGTGTTGGGGCTGGTCCGCGTCCGCAAATCGGTGCCGCCGCCGGGCAGGAAGCTGAACGACCGGTAGGGCGTGGAGGCCGACTGAGGCAGATCCTCCCGAGTATCGACGCCCGTGGGGAAGATGGAGTTTTGCGCCGGCATCGCGTCGGCGTCGCTGATGGCGATGGGATCCGGCAGGTAGTGGATGGTGCTGACCGGCTTGCTTACGCCATCCTGCCCCACCACAAACGAGCGCATGGCCCGGTACACACGGGTGGTGCTGCCGGCGCTGGGCACCTGGTAAAAGCGCACCTCCACCCGTGCGTTTGCCGTAATGGCCTTTTGTCGCGCCAGCGCCAGCTGATCCGCCACCATATTCGCCGCTGTCGTCAGCCGGTTGGAGTCAGCCGGCCCGAATGAGGAGACGATCAGCGTGGTGACCACGGCCATAACCGCCAGCACCACAAGCAGCTCCACCAGCGTAAAGGCGCGGGGGCGGTAGGGATGTCGCATCAGTTTCATGGAAGAGAGAAAGCGTGGTGGAGCAGAGAGCGAGCGAACGAGGCATTACGGCGCGAACTGCTTCGTCGTCAGCGTGCGGAACTTATACGCGGTGAGCGGTTGCGCCGGGTTAAACTGCGCCGGGGTAAAGTTGGGATTCAGGTAGCGCTCGATGGTGCACGAGCCTCGGTACTCGCTGGTGACCCGGTCCGTGCCTTCCACCCAGGTGGTGTAATCCACGTTGGGGGTTTTTGCCTTCTGCAGGCTTTGCACGCGCAGGTATACCGTGTAGGTATTGGACTTGGTGGTGAGGCGGCCGTAGATGTGCGCGTAGGGGCGCTCCTTCAGGTTGTCGCCGGTAAGTTTGTAGCCGTCCCACCAGGTGGCAATGTTGTCGATGGTGGCGCCTTTGCCGGCGGGAATGAGGAACATCTCGCACACTTGCGAGGCGGAGCGAAAGATGTCGTTGGCATCAAACCGCTTCTGAAAGCCCTTCATCGTCTCCTCCATGTCAATCGGCAGGCGATACTGCGTCGTCGCTGTAGAAGTGCCGCCCGTCTTGTAGAGCGGTCCGTCGCTGTTGGGGATGGCCACCACCCGCGTGCTTCGCAACACTGCCTGCAGCGCTGTGCTGCGGTGGATGTAGGTGAAGGGCACAATCTGGTAGTTGAGATTCACTTTGCCGGCTGTCGAGAAGGGCTCCGAGATCGCGTAGGGCTCCACCACCGGCATCGTAAACAGGTCCAGCAGAAGGTGATCCGGCGGCGTTACGGCCCCTGGATGCGCCGCTTTGCCGGCCGGGTTGGGGCAGAAGAGCAGCGTCTGCCACGGCTTGTTGGCCTTGACGCCCGTGCTGAGCGATCCGAAAATGACGGGCGAGGGCGCCTGCCGGTTAGGCGAAAAGAGCGTCGACATAGTGACCGTGGGGTACTGCGTGCCGTAGCCGCCGTAGGCGCCCGTGCCGCGCTCGCCTTCATCCGGCCGGTTGATGAAGGGGCCGTCGGGCAGCCCGCCCATGGCGTTGTCCCAGTCGCCGGGGATGCTGCCGCTTGCGGTGGCGATGGAGACGCGGTCGGGCTGAATCAGCGAGGGCACCATCGGCCCGTAGTCGGCATCCAGCGCGCCGTTGCCAATGTGCTGCTTATAGGTCACGCCGTCCACCAGCTTGCCGCTTTGCGCAATGTGGCCGCCAAAGTTGCTGCTGCGCGGGGAGGCGCCGACCATGCCGCCGGTGCTTTCCTCGCCCCCCTGCACGTAGTAGAGCTTGGAGTAGGTTTTATCGATGGCCGTGCTGTAGCCGCGCCCTGCCACAAACATGTTGGCGGGCACGGACTTCTGCGCCATCACCAGGCGGTAATCGCCGTGGCTTGGGCACAGGCTGCGCGTCACGTCGTAAACGGTTTGCCCGCCGTAGTTGCCGCTGTTAAAGCCGCTATGGATAAACCCGTTGCTGTCCAGACTGCGCCCCTGCGCCATGCTCGTGCGTGTCACGTTCAGCGGCACTGTCGGATCGTCGTCGTAATCGTAGCTGCTGTCGCTGTTGTATGTGCGGCGGTAGGCCCCCGGAGGCGCGGGCATGGGGATGGTGGCCGAGGGGAAGTTGAGCGTGATGGTCTGGATCGGATCGGCGCTGACCACATTGAACTTGTCGCGCGAGTAAATCTCCACCGTCACACCATCCGCGCCGGAGAAGGAGCAATCCGACTTCCACTCCTTGTTCACGTTCACAATATCCCCCATAAAGGGATACTGCCCGGCGCCGGTGCCAAAGGTCTTTTGCGTCGTCGCGTTATTGGCCCAGAAGAAGTTGGCGTAATTCATCATCCCGCCCCACGCGTACTCATGGTTGGGGCAGTAGCTGCTCAGGTCCACCGTGCCCTCGGCGGGGAAGCCCAGGTTCACGCCGTCCAGCGTCAGCTTGTTCAGGCCCTTTACCTTAAAGACGAGATTGGGCACAAAGCGCATAACGCCCGTGGAGGGAGAAAAGATGTCGAACACCACCACGGCCTGGATCTTCTTCGTAAAGATCTTCGCCTTGTCCGCCTTCTCCTTGTTCTTGCCGCGCAGCACTCCGTCCGGGGCGGTGTAGACGCCGCTGACTTTCTGCCCACGCACATCGTTGGCTACGGAGGCGGCGTCAACCGAGCTCTCGATCCCGGAGATCTGAATGATCGGCTGATACAGAGTATACGTACGCCCAAACCCGCGCGTGTCGTTAATCTGGATCGGAACCACGTGGCCGATGCCCGGCGTGGCCGTGCGCATGATGGTGTTTTTGAGGTTGTTGACCGGCCCGTTGTAGGTAAACGCCACGGAGCCGCTCGCATCCGCCAGGTTCATGCACCGGATGTAGTCAAAGATCTCCGTAAGGATCTGGTCGCGGTCCAGCCCATACTTGGCCAGGAAGTTGCCGCCGAACCCGGGGATTGCCGTGCCGGTAAGCTCCTGCAGATAGGCATACACCTCCTGATTGCGCGGATAGTTTGCCCAGTCCACCGTAGGGCTGGTTGCATCGCTGCGCACAAAGTAGAACGCGTAGTCCGCCACCGTGGAGCAAAACGCGATGGAGCGATCGAACAGGCTGCGCGAGGCCGGGTCCGCCGGCTGCGGCCAGATGGTGACACGCGGCCGGTTGAAGAGATTCACCTCCGGCGCCCGGCTGGCGGCCGTCAGGAAAAAGCGTGCGTAATCAATCTGCTGCGGCGTCAGCACGGGCGTTGCGGTACGCGCCGAGGTGCTGCGGGCGTAGCGCAGTTCATCCACGCTGGCGTACAGCGGCATGCCGTCGGAGATGGGCAGCCCGGCGTATTTGTTCGCGCCCGTCGCGTCCTCCGCGTAGCTGAGCGTGTTAACGGTGCCGCCCGCCGAGTACTTGCTGTCCGACGAGACGCGCGGCACGATATCGTAAATCTGCGAGCGCGTAAGGCCAGGGAACACCGCGCTGAGGTACGTGGTGGCCGGGTGCCCCGGGTAGCGCTGATACTCGTGGCTGACGGGTTGCGTGTTGCGGAAGGCCGACTCGTTGGGGTTGTTGGCCATCGGCATATCCATGTAGGTGCCCGGCGCCGTCGTGTCGTTCCATTCGTCGCCGGCCGCCGTATTGATGTTGATCTTGCACGTGTCGTCATCCGTCCAGAACGCGATGCGCGCCACGGGCGGGTTGCTCGCATCCACGCCGCCGCCCATAAATGTCTTCGACGCCGGGTCCAGCGCACGCAGCGATCCGTCCTGCATCATGTAGAGCCACTGCACGGGCATCGGCGCCGGGTTGCCGCCCGTAACGGGGTTGAATGTGGCGGCCGGGGCGGACTCGCTCACGCCATCGCCGTTCAGGTCGATGCCGAAGCCCTTGACGATGCCGAGCGCGGTGGGATCCAGAATCGGGTACTGCGCCACATAGCGGTCGGAGGGGCGTGAGGCGTCGGGCACGATCTGGCCGTTGACCGGGTCGCCCACCAGCACGGGCTGGTTCAGGTCGACGTACTCGGCGGGGCGCAGCTGCCAGTCGTCGGGGACATCGGTGGGGCCGGCGCCTGTATTGGCGTTAAACGTTTTCTCCAGCATGGAGGACGAAGAGTAGAGCTTGTACTGCTCCGCCGGCAGCCCGTCCGCCCCAAACGTGCGGATCATCCCCGGCTGCGACGACCACGCGAGGTCTGCCCGGCTGGTTGCCTCCTGAATTTGCCCGATGACCAGGTTCACGGCCGTCTGGCTGCGCTGCCTGGCATCCGCACTGGCCGCAAAGCTGGAGGAGGAGTCCAGGTCCGTGGACGCGCTGGAAAGAAACGCCAGCACCAGGATGGAGAGGAGAGTGAGCGAAATCAGCACCATCACCAGGGCAATGCCCCGGCGACTGCGGATGCGATGTGGGGCGGCAAAGGCGGAAGCGAAGGAGGGACGAGTCATGGCTTAGTTCTCACTCCATTTGGATGAGCGGATCATCACTTCGGTGTTAAAAATGCGGTAGTTGATGCGCTGGGCGGTCAGCGTTTGCTCCAGGGTCTGCATATCCTGGTCAAACTTCGTGCGGTCGTTGGTGTCCGCGGTTGTTGTAAAGAGGCCGGGTGCAAGGGTTTGCAGGGGCGGCGAGGTGCCGTACTTTGCTTCCAGGCGCATGGCGGAGGCTTCGTCGATAGCGACGATCGTCACTTCGATCAGCGGCGGCAGCTGGTAGCGGTTGATATCCGCCGCGCTGTAAGGATTCGGCTGAGAGTCATACAAGTAGTTGGGCGCCAGCGGCTTGAGGGTGGTGTTATTTTCGTACTCCTTGTCGGACCGCTTGGGGCGCAGAAGCAGCAGCAACACGTTCTCCGCCACCACATAGGCCGGGCGCCCGGTGCCCGCCAGCGGCGTGCCGAACCAGCCGGCCTTTTGCCCCGTGGTGCGCGATTTCCAGTTCTCGCGATAGACGCCGAGGCTCTCGGAGGGCTGCTGATACTGCATCAGCCGGTAGCGAAAGCGCGGCTTGATGGTGCTGGCCACAAAGTCGGGGATCTGATCCGCATCGCTTCCAAACTCCACAAAATAGCCCACGCCGTTCAGCACGCTTTCCAGCTGCCGCGCGTTCGCATCCTGCGTAAAGCCCAGCGGCGCCTGAAAGAAGACGGCGTGCCCGCTGGTGATGGCCGTGTAGGCCTTCCCGTCGGAAGACCGTGTAAGCCCGGACAGGATGGTGGAGGCGGGCCCGGAGAGGAAATGCAGCTCGGAGTAGCGGTCGTACGTCTCCGGCTGAAAAGTCTTTACCTGCGTGGAGGTGGGGCCGTTGACAGTAACGTAATACTGCAGCGGCACGGGCGGGTTGGCATTGTTAAAGTACTCGTAATACGTGTTAAGCGTAGCCTGGCTGAGCGTCTGCGTAATGGTCTCGAACGCGGCGCGCGCGCCCTGAAAAGCTTCGATCTTCCCGCGCGTGCCGCGCCAGATCCGGCTGGTCTGGTCCGTAACGTTGGCCAGCACCAGGAGCATCACCGCCAGCACGGCCAGCGATACCATGATTTCCACCAGAGTAAACGCGGCGCGACAACGCCGGGCGGAAGGGGAGGACAGGGGCAGGGAGAGCATGGAGAGAATCCGTGCGGAAATAGAATAGGTGAGGGAAGACAGCAACCCTTTGCGGACAAACGGCTTGCGCGAATCTCCATCGTCATGCCGGCATGACTGTCATGTGGCCTGGCAAGGATGGGCCGGCTGCGCACCGCCAGGAGCTTTTCAGAGACCCGTGTTGGCCACGTAAGTCGTAAACTCATAGGGCTTTACGCCGGAGTTACCAACGCGGGTAATGGAGATGGTGACCGACTTGAACTGGCTGGGAGGTGTCGAGAAATTCCACGTGGGTGAGCAGCGGCCGCTGGTCTCCAGCGCGTTGCCCACCTGCACCTCCGCCTTGTAGCTGGCCTGCGCGGACTGGCCATTGCCGAGCGTGCGGCCTTCGTCGTCGTAAAAGCGCTCCGTCGTGCCGGAGCTAAGGTCCGTAAACGGCGTGCGCTGAAGCATATACACCAGATCCTGCGTAATCTGCGAGCGCACGGTCAGGTCCATCGACTTCTGGAAGTGCGTTAGGCCCACGGACAGGAGGCCGAGCATGCCCATCATGGATACGGACATAACGCCCAGTGCCATAATAACTTCCACCAGCGAGAAGCCGGCGGCGGCGCCGATGCTGCGACGGGTGAGGAAGCGGAGGGGAGCAGTGGTCGTGTGCATGGGAAGTAAGCGTTAACGTGAGGAAGTGGAGGAGGAAAGGGGCCGGAACGATGGCGGCGTGTCGGGCAGGTTGGCGAATCAGCGAAGGTATCTGAACGAGTGCTGTTGCTTAACCTGATAGTAATCCTTTCAGCGATGGAATCAAACGTCATCGGTCCAATTGCAAGCATTCACATCCAACTGTTTAAACAGTTGCGGGCATTCTTTGCAAACGATTGCGCCTGAGCGGGTTATGTGGCAATGGAATTCTCCTGCTCCCTGTCGCCTTTCCTCTTTGTTTCGCCAGTTTCTGCCTCGCCGGACGACTTGCGAAGCACCGTTACCGCCAGCATTCCCAGCGTAGTGGATTGCGTGGGATCCACCGTTACCTCCAGATGGCTGACGCGCGTACCCGGCTGCGGGTTCACCCACTCCAGAGTGTAGAGAAACACGTGCTGAAAGGTGGAGTCCTCCGGGCGGCTCTCCATAATCGGCGCCATGCGCGCGCCGGGAAAATCCATATGGGGAAAGTCGGGCCACCAATCCTGTATATTCGGCTGCAGCGCCGGCGCCTTAACGGGCGGCGCCGCCTCGCTGCCCATACTGCCAATAGTGCCAACACTTCCTATACTATTGCCGTTGTGAGATTTAGCGGCGCCGTGCTCCCCGACGGGCTGGGTTTGCCCCTGGCCGTAGCTAATCAGCGGTACCTCCGCAATCTCCTTGCGGCCGCGCAAAAAGCGGTACGTGGCAAAGTGCCTGCACGCCTTGGCGTAGCCACAGCCGTGCAGCACGTAAATGGCCAGTACGTCGTCGGTGTTAACGGGAATGGTCAGCCTGCTCGGCAGCTCGCGCGCATGGCCCGTGGTGTTGATGGCCGAGTGAAACACCACCGCGCCGCCCTCCGCGCGCGTCGTCCCGCCCAGCACCTGAAAGGGCACGCCGTGGATCATGTGCTTGCCCGCCGAGAGCTGCTTGAGCGGCAAATCGCCCAGCCAGCCGCGTCGGTAATTCAGCGGGCGATTGGTGAAGGGATTAAGATCCACCTGCACAAACCGGCTCTCCTCCGCCCAGCGGCACAGCGGATAGGCGCCCCGCAGCGCGGCCTCCAGCTCCTCGGCCGATCGGCGCGGCGTCAGCGCAAACGGGTCGCGCTCCAGCAGTTGATGCATCAGCATCGGCGCCGTGCTGGCGGCCCCCGCGGCCTGCGCGCTTGCCGAGGCGTGCACGTTGGAGTGCGGCCCCTGCGTTCCACCCACCAGCAGTCGCGAGGCCGTGCTGCCCCGCACAATCAGTTGCGGCTGCACCCGCACACGCGGGGGGGCGGCCGCGGCGGCGCTGCGCGGCTCCTCCTTTTTGCGCGCCGCACGTTGCGCCATGCGAAAAGCCGACTCCTGCAGGACTGTCATATCCAGCGCCGTCGCGGTGATGGGCGGCACCGAGTTGCGCAGCACCAGGCTGTCGCGCAGGGAGATGAGCGAAATGTTGCGCGGCACCAGCCGGCGGCGCTCCGCAAGCCCGCGGATAAGGCCGGGGATGGACGACTCATTCTCGCTGTAAATGGCGATGCCGGTAATGTTGCTGGCAGATGCCGTCAGGTCCGCCACCAGCTCCTCCACGTCCTCGTGCAAAAACCGCGCCATGTCGCACTGAAAAACGCGGGCGCTCGACGTGTCGAAGCCGTACTGCTCGCACAGAGGGCGCCAGGCGGCCACCATTTCGGCCCCCTCCGGCGACTTGGCGGCGGGGCAGATCAGGGCAAGCTCCGTATGTCCCTGCGCCAGAAAGTGTTCCACAGCAAGGCGCAACGCGTGCGCGTAGTCCCCCAAAATACTGCACGCCACATTGCTGGGCTGGCTTACCACTACCACGGGGATGGAGTGGGCCGCGAGCCGCTCCAGCGCCGGCTCCCAGTGTGCGGCAGGGGCGGAGAAGGCCGGCTCAAAGATAACGCTCTGCGTCTCCGGTGTATCCATGGCCAAGAGCGTGTGCACGCCCTGATCCATGCTTTGCCAGGCGTGCAGGCGAAGGTCGATGCCCAGCTCCCGCGCGACGCGGCGGTAGCCCTGGATGTACACGGACCGCGCCGGCGCTACGACATCGCACGTAAAGCTCTCCGTGCGAGTATTTTGCGGCGAGTAATACAGCTTCTGCCCGCGCCGCTCCACCTCGCGCTCCGCCACTAGCGCGGCCATCGCGCGGTTCAGCGCGTAGTGGCGTATGCCCAGGTCGCGCGCCAACGAGCGCTCCGACGGCATCCGAGCGCCTGGCTTGAGGCGCGTGGAAACAATCCACTGCCGCAACGCCTGCATGGCCTCGGGAACAAGAAGACCTTGGGGCATACGATAAACAACCTCCTGATGGGCGCCAATAGCAATGGCGGGACAGAAAGAAGGGTGGCGCGAAATGGCTGCTTTTGCAATCATTTCCCCTGTGTGGAATCAGCTTTTTTGCGACATTGTGTTTAAACAGTTGCATGTAATTCCTCGCATCCCCCTCCGGATCACGTTGGCGCGGGCGGAAGTACTCATTACGATGTATCGCAATCAAAGCGTTCAGGCCGTCACGGTCAGTCATCGCGTTATTGTTTCCACATCGCACCCTCCTTCCTCATCTCACTCCACTCCCGTTTTCACGATGAAATTACTGGCACCTACCTCCTCCGCCCCACTGCGCCGCGCCTTTAGCCGACTCAGCGCCGCTGCAGTTATCTTCGGCGTTGCCGCCGGCCTTTGCCTGATGCCAGGCGCCGTGTCGTCGCTGCACGCTCAGTCCCCCGGCGCCCCCGCCGCGCCCTCGCCGATTCCCCGTGAGGACACAAAATGGTCGCACGCGGGCTGGGGCGGCGGCGGCTACTATTATGCGGCGGCGTTCCATCCCACCAGGCAAGGCACCATTTACCTGGGTGGCGACGTGGCCGGCATGTACAAGTCCGTGGACGGCGGTAAGTCGTTCAAGCTCATCAACAACGGCATAGCGGATTACGGTGTCTTCACCATCGCGGTGGATCCCTCCAGCCCCGACACCGTGTACGCCGCCACCGAGAACGGCCTGTGCAAAAGCACCAACGCCGGCGAGGAATGGACCATCCTGCCCCAAACCGGGCGCAAGGAGCTGCGCATTACCGGCGAAAAAGGCAAGAGCATCCGCTGCGTGGCCGTGGACCCCACCGACAGCAACACCGTGTACGCCGGCAGCCCCGGCGGCAAGCTCTTCAAAAGCACCGATGGCGGCCTGACCTGGAAGGTAAGCTACGAGAAAGACACCGGCGGCGAGGTAAGCAAGCTGGGCCGTGTGCAGTTTGGCAAGGTCAACGGCGCGTACTTCGGCGGCTTCTGGTCGCCCGTCGCGTATCCGGAGGGGGTTGCTTCGGGGGATACGATCGGCTTCGGTTTCCGCTTTCAGGGCGACGGCACCACGATCAAAGATGCGTTCCTGATGCTACGGACGACGTCTGGCGAGACGTACCGCAGCAAAAACCTGCGCGATATCTTCCTGAACACCGCCGAGCACGATGTGATTCTGCGCGCCGATGATTTTGTCATCGACCCCGAGTACGTGAAGAAATCCCCCGATAAAGCCAAAACGGCGCCCGCCACGCCCGAGTGGGGCAACGTCAATCGCTTCGATTTCGCTGTCTCCGGCCCGCTGCCCGATCAGTCCGCCGTCGGCCGCTTTGGCGAGTTCTTTTTCGCCGCCACCAGGGCCTCCGACGGGCGCACCGGCACGGCCGAGCAGCCCGTCACGGTGCCCGTGCTCAACGCGGGCTCCGGCAAGCCGCTCGCCACGTATGGCAACATCCGCACGGGCGAGGCGGCGGCAGGGCCTGTCTTTACCGTTTCGGTAAGCCCCAAAAACACGTCGCACATTGCGGCGGCCACCGGGGATACCGGTGTCATCATCAGCACGGACAAGGGCGCGACGTGGACAGCCACCAAAACGCCCGCGCGCGCCAGCTGCGTGGCGTGGGATCCTGCCTCGCCCACCACCCTGTACGCCGCGTTCTTCTCCGACGGCGTGATGCGCTCCGAGGACATGGGCAAGACCTGGACGACGCTCTCCTCCGCCCTGCCGCCCAAACTGGCCATCAAGGACATCGCGATCAACCCCGTCAATCCTCGCGAGCTCATTATCATCGGCACAATCGGGTGGAACGGACAGCTCTTTCGCAGCGAGGACGCCGGCGCGACCTGGACGCCGCACAGCACCCTGACGGCCGACAAGGTGGGCGACCCCACGCTTCCCGCCGAGGGCAAGGACGGCAAGACGCCGCTGAGCTCCCCCACCAATGTGGTGTTTAATCCGCAAAACCCGCTGCAGGTCTACGTCAGCGCCAACTGGCGCCCGGCGCTGAGCGAGGACGGCGGCAAAACGTGGTCCGAAGCGGTGGCCGGTGCGGATATCTCCTGCATCACGGACGTACGCTTTCACAAGGGCAAGGTCTATGTCACCGCCATGGACGAAGGCACGCTGATGAGCGAGGATAACGGCAAGAGCTGGAAGCAGTTATGGCCGGAGAAGTTCATCGACGCGCTCAGCGGCCACAACTGGCGCGTGGCGGTGGTGGACGACGGCGGCGCGGCTCCGCGTATTGTCAGCACCGTAAGCCCCTGGCACCATGCCTCGCACCCCAACAAGGTGGTGGTGAGCGAGGACGGCGGCAAGACGTATAACCCCACGCTGGCCGGCCTGCCCGCCTATGTGCCCAAGCCCAACACCATGTGGGGCCAGGGCTACGGCCGCGCGCTCGCGGTCGATCCCTCCAACCCGAAGGTGCTCTATATGGGCATCGACGGCGACCCGACCCCCGGTAATGCGGACGAAAAAGGCGGCGGCATTTTCCGCAGCGACAATGGCGGCTATAGCTGGACCCAGCTTGCCAGTCAGCCCTCGTCGCGCCGCATGTTTTACGGCCTGGCGGTCGATCCCACGGACAGCAAGCGCATCTTCTGGGGCGCCTGCGGCGAGAATGGAGGCGTGCACCGCACCGAGGACGGCGGAGCGACCTGGAAGCGCGTCTTCACCAGCGACACATGGATCTGGAACCTGGAGGTGACATCGGACGGCACCATCTACGCCGCAGGCAAGGAGCTGTTCCGCAGCACCGACCACGGCGCCACGTGGAAGCAGGTGAGCCGCTTCAATAATGGCATGGCGGTGGTGGGGCTGGCGGTCAACCCGAATGATCCCAAAACCATCTGGGTAAGCTGCTCGGTATGGAATGGTAATGCAAAAGGCGGCGTCTTCAAAACGACGGATGGCGGCGCCAACTGGGTGGAGATTACCGGCGACATCCCGATCGTGCGCCCTCTGGTGCTGCGTTACAACGCCGAGGCCGGCGAGCTGTGGGCGGCAGGCGTGGGGCTGTGGCGTGTGAAGCAGTAAGGCGTCCCTGATGTGCGGGCCGGCGTAGCAAATCCCATGCGGTTGCGATACGTTGGCCCGGCAAAAAGTGCCGGATAAACCAAGCCGGATGTGATTTTGCAGAACAGTTTGGTAGCATTCATATAGCTTTCTAAAATAGGCATCTGTGACTCATGCAGGGTAACAGAACCACACGTTAGCGCAGGGCTTGACTTGTCGCCGTAGCGGTGAAGGAACCGAGAGGTTTTTTGATCCGTTACGGCGATTTTGTTTGATTAACTCACATAAATATGTGCATAAAAGTGACGAGCGCTACCTGACGCATTCGCTTTGATTCCTGCATCGGCAATATAGCGATTTCGGCCTTGCGTTGCTGAACTCGGCAAAAAGTGCCGAGTCTGGTTGGCGCTGCAGGAACTCCGACACCAGAGGCCCTTGGATATTGAACCATGAAATTTTTTCCATTTTGACCCTACAACAGGCACTGAAAAGGCCGATAAGCGACTAGATCCACCGCAAGGCCTTGCGATGCAAATTTTCGCAAAGCTTGCAGTTGAGCCGAAGCGGGTTACTCTTTTACCGCTTTTTTCTTTCACCACCATGAAATCCATCCTGATTGCCTGCTCCGAGTCCGATCAGGGCTTTTGGCTCCATCAATCGCTTCAACAGCGATTTCCCAACTGGCCCTCGACCCGTGTCAACACGCTGGCCGGCATTCGGGCACGGATGGCCGGCATGGCGGCAGGCATCGTCATTTGCGATGTGGCGCTGCCCGATGGCGACGCGCTGGAACTGGTGACGGAGAACCTGGAAGACACCGCCTCCGCCCTGCGCTTTATCCTGCTGTGCGATCCGCACGTGGCGGACGATCTGCAGGCGCTGGGGCTGGACCCGCGCCGCTTCACTTTTCTGGCTAAGCCGCTGGAGGTGAGCATGTTCCTGCACCGCGTGTCCGACGTATGGAGCGCCACCCCCGATTCCATCCTCAGCGGCATTCCGCTGCTCAGCTTCATTCAGGTGCTCAACATGGAGCGCAAAAGCTGTTTCCTCGAGGTCTCCACCTCCGAGGGGCAGGGGACGCTGTCGCTCAAAGGCGGACGTCTCGTGTATGCGGCATTTTCCGGCAAGCAGGGCGTTGAGGCGTTCTACTCGCTATGCCGCGCGGAGGTCATCCAGATCCGCTCGTACGAGGGCGACGTCGTAACCTCCACCAATCTTGACGTCAGCATTACCGAGCTACTGCTGAACTACTACACGGCCGTGGACGAAGGCCTTGGCGTGGGACAGGCCGGAGCCAGATAAGTAAGCGTTTGCAGGTCAGTTAGCCGGGATTGTACGCTCCGGATTGACCTCGAAACGAATATTTGCAAAAATTTTCCTAAAGTCGGCGACAATTGCCGCCGATCCCCACAGAGTCAGGGTCTGTCCTCTCTGCTTGGGAGGATGCGAAAGCCGCAGCGCGTGGACTTTACCACTTGTTGCGGTGCTGATGGGCGATGTATAATCGCACTTAATAGTTGGAAAATGAGATTGTCACGAGTTCAATACTTGTGATACAGTCTGCTTGGACATTGATTTAGGCAATAGCTATGCGTACACTAATCATCGCGGGACTTGTCGCCCTCCTCGCCGTCATGGTGGGTCTCCTCTACCACTTCAGCCAGGCCATGGCTGAGGAAAGTTCCGTTTCCAAGGAAGTTGTGTACAACTCCCTTCGCGAACGTATCCTCCCCCTGCGCATCTACAAATCCCTGGTGCAGATGCGCACCCAGATCCGAAACGGCGAAAAGCCCTCGGCGGATGACCTCAAAGCGCTGGATGGCCACCGCACCCGTATGAATACCCTGCTCGACGGCTTCGTGCGCGGTGGTATGATCAAGGCGGTTACTGGCCGCGACGCCGTGCTGCGTCCCATCGAGACGCAGGTTGCCCGCGAGACGGTGCGCGGCGTGGAAAAGGTGTGGGTACCCCTGGATACCGATATCTCCGAAATCGTCGCCTCCGGCGCGGCCGACTTGACGCGCATCGAGAAGGCCATCGCCTACCTGGACAAAAACTCCCAGGTGTTCGACACCGCGTCGGAAGCCCTTACGACGGAAGAGTATGCGTACAACGCCGCGCGTATGTCGTCCCTGGAAATTCCGCGCAACATCGTGGCGGTGCTCCTGGCCGTCGGTGCCGGTCTGGTCATCCCGGTTACCGTGCTGCTGGGCCGCGTGCGCTCCTCCGCCGACGCGCTCTCCCAAACCGTTTCGCAGCTGGAGCAAACCACCAAGGATCTCGAGACATCGTCCGCGGAACTGGCGCGCTCCAAGCAGCAGTCCGATCTGATTCTCGACACCGTGCTGCAGGGCCTGATCCTTATCGACCAGAAAGGGGTGATCGGCGACAAGTACTCGCGAGAAGTCGAAGCGATTTTCCGCATGAATAACCTGGCCGGCATGAACCTGCTGAACCTGCTGCAGCGCCTGCTGACCGAAAAGATGTATAACACCACCCGCGACTACTTTGAGCTGCTGTTTAACAAAGCGCTGAAGGAGCGCCAGGTGCTTAAAGTTAACCCGCTGGAGGAACTGGAAGTCAACTTCTCCAAGCCCGAAGGCGGGTTCGTCACCCGCTATCTCGGCTTCTCCTTCCGCCGCATTATGCGCGACGGCGAAGTGGAGCAGGTGCTCGTCACCGTCAACGACGTGACGCAACGCGTTCAGCTGGAGCAGGAACTGCGCGCCTCGGAAAAACGCAAGGAGCGCCAGTTCGACCTGCTCCTGGGCATCCTGCACGTGGAGCCCGCCCAGGTGCGCGAGTTCATCGTTACCACCGGCCAGGAGCTCGACTCCCTGAACGGCGTGCTGAAGGCCGAAGACTTTGCCCAGGCCACCGGCGGCGGCAGCAAGGCCGACCAGCTGCGCAAGACGCTGGATATCGTGTTCCGTCACGTCCACAACATCAAAGGCCGCGCCTCCTACCTGCAGCTTACCTACTTTGAGCGCGTTGTCGGCGAGTTTGAGGAGAAGATCCACCTCCTGCGCCATCGCCCCGTGCTGACGGGCGACGACTTCCTGGCGCTGGTCATCGCACAATCGGAGCTGCGCAACGATTTGACCGAGCTGCAGGACATCAGCCAGCGTCTGAGCGGCATCCGCCAGCCCTCCATGCAAATCGGCACCGGCGCCCCCACCCGGGCCCAGCAGCTGGCCCTGCCGGAGAACGAGAAGGCCAACGCGGGCGGCGGCAAGCCCGGCAAACCCACCAACGGCGTCGTGGCGCCCGGGGATGACATCATCGCCGGCCTGGCCAACCTGGCCAACACCATCGCTGGCCGTCAGGAGAAGAAAGTGCGACTGGAGACGAGCGAGTTCGACGTCAACGCTTTCCGCACCGATATCCACCAGACGATAAGAGACGTGCTGATTCAGCTGGTGCGCAACGCCGTCACGCACGGCATTGAGACGCCCGAGGAGCGCAAGAAGGCCGGCAAGGATGTCGAAGGCGTCATCACCATCGCCCTGCTTTACAACCAGGAGGGCGGCGTCGAAGGCATCCACTTTATGGACGACGGTCGCGGCCTGGACTACAGCAAGATCCTCAGGCGCGCCATCGATATGGACATGATTGCCGAAGCCGACGCGGCAAAGTATGACCACGATGCGCTTGCCGGCCTCATCTTCCACCCCGGCTTCAGCACCAGCGAAGGCGTTACCGTGGATGCCGGCCGCGGCGTTGGCATGGACTTTGTCTACAATGCCATTGTGGAGCAGTGCGGCGGCGAAATCGCCGTGTGCTCCGAGCCTAAGATCAACTGCGAGTACTACTTCCGCCTGGGCTCCAGGAACCTTGCCGGCGCGGAGGAAGACGCGGACGCCGAATCCAGCCGCACGGCCGCCCTGCGCAACTGATCGGCCGCCCCCCCCCCCGTTGCCCCGTCGACGGGGAGGGGACTTGTGGTGGCTTTGCCCGCAGTGATGTCCCGCAAGTGCCCCTTCCGCACATTGCTTCCCGCGCCCCTCCGCGCAACCTCCCGGCCCGTACGGGTGCTCGTTGCATCAAGCTCATCGTCATCGTTCCTCTCCGGCCTTTTACCCACGCCTATGTAACCCGTAGTAACCCTGCACTGATTGCCCCCGATGCTTATGTACTGATGTGTAAGATATTGCGCATCAATGCATTTCGACTTTACCCAAGTATCCGCCTGCTGTATTACACCTTTATCGTGCAGCCACCGCGTGTTATTCGCCGCTTGTCTGCCTGCGATCTTGAGGTTGCCAGCCCGGTCCGCCGATGCCCTTACCCAAAGGCCTGTCGCGGTCCGTTCCGTCCGCCATCGTTCGACTAGTCCACACAATCCCTCTACCCTTCGTGAAATTACTTATTGTTGATGATTCCAACTTCATCCGCCGTGCTATCGAGCGCCATGCGGAGTCGTTCAATATCAAGGAGATCCGCACGGCCAACACCGGCAAGGCAGCCCTCCGTGCCCTCAACGACTTTGTCCCGGATCTCATCACCATGGATATCACCATGCCCGAGATGGACGGCCTGACCTGTGTCGAAGCCATTCGCCGCGTCAACGCCACCTCGCGCATCCTCGTGATCTCCGCCCTTTCGGATCGCTCCATGGCCGTAGAGGCCCTCAAGCGCGGCGCCAACGGCTTCCTGCTCAAGCCCTTCAACGAGGACTCCCTGCGCGAGGCTGTGGCGGACGTGCTGGAAGACTAACACCGGAGCCCCCCTTCGCGCTCCGGGCACCCACAAGCAGCCCGCCCCGCCGCCACCCGCCCGAAGCGCTTTCACAGCGCTAACAGCCCGGGCACGCGGCGGTCGCATCTGCTCAACTCCCCTCGATCCGCCAACCTTTCGCCCTTTTGTTGTCCTATGGAAACCCAACTGAAAACCTTTGTCGCCGGCGCCGTCCGCTACTTCGAGACAGTCGCCCAACAGCACGCCGAAGTCGGCCTTCCGTACCTTAAGGAACCCGATAACGACGACTTTCTGCTCGATTGCGCCGCTGTCATCGGCATCTCCGGCTCCTATCGCGGCTGCGTCTATTTCTCCGCCACGCGAGAGATGCTGGAGCAACTGATGAAAACCGTGGGCGAGCAAAACACCCACCCCGAGCTTGTGCTTGATTTTGTCGGCGAGATTGCCAACACCATCGCCGGCAACGCGCAGCGTGATCTCGGCGCCGGCTTCCTCATCTCGGTGCCCGTCGTCATCCAGGGTATATCCACCGTTCGCCTGCCGAAGGAAATTCCCCACTTCATCATCCCGATTACCTGGCAGAAGCATAAGTCGTTCATGGTCATCGCCATAACAAACAAATAGGGCGCCATGGGCTGAAGATTCGGACCGAAATCGGTTCTTTCTGCCGGAAAAGGGCCGATACTTCACCCAAAGACCGCGTACGTCTGGACCGTGAAAGGGAAATGGGGTAAACTACCCTAACCAGTTTACATCCAAGTCTCCTCCGCTATCCAGCCGCAGCCTCTTCCCCCACACCCGCCGACCACATGCCGGCAATTGGACCCTCGCCTATGGACGACGCACAACTCGCGGTATTCGTGCAACTTATCTGCAACTACTTCAGTGCCTCCACCCGCAGCACGCCCCAGCTTGGCAGCCCCTCCATCGAGTTTGGCACACCCCGCCTGCTCGATTACACCGGCTTTATCCGTTTCAGCGGCGCATCCCCTGGTTGGATCTACATCTCGTTTACCCAGCCCATGGCGCGCACACTGCTCACCAAACTGGGCGAGCAGCAGCAGGACTCCGAGATGATTCGCGATGCCGTTGGCGAAATCGCCAGCATTGTTACCAGCAACGCGCGCGAGCACTTTGGCAGCAGCTTCCGTGTCTCCCTCCCCATCGCCATCTCCAAGGGCGAAGACCTGCCCATACCCGAGGGCATGCCCCAGTTTGCCTACGACATTAACTGGGAGAGCCACAAGGGCATTCTTGGCATTGTACTTGCCCCCGAGGCCGCCGTCCTTCCCTCCTAAACGATGAACCCGCACCTGCCCTACCGCCGTACCTCCGCCTGCAGCCACGTAGGCGCCGAGCCGCTGCTGTATTACCATGACTGGCAACTGCTGGAGCACTGCGACGGCGTAAAGCCGGCAAGCTCCGTTGCCAAGGACCTGGGCATCAGCGAGTTCGCCATAACCGAATCGCTGGAGCGCCTGCTGACCCACGGCCTCATCAAGGCCGAGGCCATTAACTACGGAGACTACTGGCACGCCAGCCAGTCCCACGGCAAAAAGGAACGCGCCACCAGCGCCAACGCCGAGCGAGTGGCCGAGCATAAAGCCATGCTCTCCGCCGTCGAGCTTGTCGCCGCCCGCATCGCCCAGCTGGAGCAAGCGCTGACCAATGCCCTGGGCACCCTGCAAGCCCATACGCCCACCGCCGCCGCCGCACCCGCGCCCGTTGCGGCTGTAGAAGTGCCTGCCCCGCAAGCGGTTGCGCCGGAAGCCGCCGCTCCCGCCACCGCTCAGCAGCAGGCCGCCCCGCTCGCCCAGCGTGCGCCCAGCGCCTTGCCAACCCGCGCCGGCGTAACCTCCGGTCGCGGGCCCTCCCCAGCCGCGCCGGTGCCCCCTGGCTTCGCCGCCGGGCAGCCCGCCACACGAGCCGCCGCACCCGCTGCGGCGTCCCAGCCTGTCGCTCCCCGGCCCCAGCCTCAACCGGCCGTACCCCCCGCGCAAAAGCAAACGCAACTTCCACAGGGCCAGCAGCTTAAGCCGTTGGTGGACGCCATCATTGCCAAAGCCGGTGGTGGCACCAAGGGGCAGCTTGCGGTGTACCGCGTGTTCCTCAAAGTGCCCAGCCATATGCTCGCTGCCGCGGGCCTTGGCAAACTCAGCCTTATTGATCAGACCGTCGTCATCCGCGACAGCGAACTGTGGACCAACATCGTCCGCGCCGCTCAGGAAGTCGCCGGCCTGGACTACAGCCCCGTGTAGACACAAGCTGCCACCCATGCCGGGTGAAATGCTACACCAGCCCGCCGGGGTTTTGCGGCTGTGCCGACGCTGCCACCGAATGAGGGCTCGCCGCCTGCGCGCCCTTGGCCAGCCTGGAGAACTTTTCGTACAGCGACGTCCTCATCTGCGTCTCCAACATCTTGCTGATAAAGGACTTGAACTTGCCTTGCAGATCCTTGGTGCGCACAATCACCCGCGCCCAGTTGCGCACCTCGGGCGTGGCGATTCCGTGGATCATCGCGGCCAGGCCGCCCGTCACCATCCCTGTGGTGTCGGTGTCCTCGCCAAGATTGACCGCCGCGAGCACCGCCTCCTCAAACGTGGCGGCGCGGTGGGTGCACCAGATGGCGGCCTCCAGCGTGTGGATGGTGTAGCCGCTCGACTGAATCTCCGAGCGCGGCTGCGTTAAGATGCTCGCATCCAACAACCTGTGAAAGCGCGGCAGATAAAGCTCCTCCGGCCGCCCACGGTAAAGCTCCGCAAACTCCAGGTTAGCCGCGTGCAGGCTGCCCTCCAGCGGCTGGCCGGACATGACGCGGCGCGCGACAAGGCAATAGTGCACGCAGCTCATGCGCGAGACGGCGTGGCCGTGGGTGATGGAGGCCACGCGCTCCACCCGCTCCGCCATCTCCGCGGCCGGCAGGTGCGAGTAAGCCAGCGCCAGCGGCAGCGTGCGCATGAGGGCGCCGTTGCCATTGCTGTGCTCGCCGGTCATCCCCGCCTGCTCTGCGGGAACGCGGTGCTGCTCATAGCGGGTCAGCGCCTGCGCCGTCGTGCCGCCGATATCAAAGACGCGGCCGTGCGGGGTGTACTCGCCGTCGCGGTACCAGCGTATAAAGCGTTTTGCAATATCCTCGGTATCAAACACATCGCGCTCCAGCAGGCTATCGATAATGCCGAGCATCATCGACGTATCATCCGACCAGGTGCCCGGCGGCTGGTTGTGGGAGCCGAAGCTGCGCATGTCCGTCACCGGATCAGCGTCCAGGCGCGCCCGGCTCTGGAACTCCACCGGCACCCCAAGGGCGTCGCCGATAACGGAGCCCCACAAGCCGGCAAACGCGCGTTCAGTGGGCTTCATAAATGGCTGTTTATAAGGACGTTGCAGAACAGGCTAGCGACGGGGTACTATGCCTTTTGCAGGGCAAAAAAGAGCGCGGTGTAAACTTTAAAGTCCACATAAGCGCCGCCCGAAATGCGCTTCTGCAACCAGTCGGCCACCTCATTCAGCGGCACCTCGATGACATTGATTTGCTCCGAGGCATCTCCGCCGCCCAGGGTAACCTTTTTCAGTCCCTCGGCGCGAAAGAAGGTCACGATTTCGGTGCACAGCCCGGCGGAGCTCGCTCCGTGGGTAAGATAAGTCATCGTATCTGCCTGATATCCAGTCTCTTCCAGCAATTCGCGCGAGGCGGCAATCTCCAGGGCCTCCAGCTCCTGCCCCACAATATCGCCAGCCAGCCCGGCGGGAATTTCAAGACACAGGCTGGCGATGGGAGGGCGGTACTGCTCAACAAAAATCATCTTGTTTTCCGGCGTTACGGCCAGGATAACAACAATACCACTTACTTTTGTTCTTTCTACATACTCCCAGCCACCGGCTTCGACAAAGCGAAGGAATCTGCCTTCATACTTAACGTTCTTTACAAGGGGTTCGACAGTTTGAATAGCCATGAAAAAGGAAGTGAAAGTAGCGTGCTTCTGCGCGAATGTAGCAGATCTGTACGCGATGTCACACCAAATGGAGGTGACACCACACCCAATCTAAATGCCGTAGCGACAGTAACTTATACCAACGCCAGCAGAGACACTGCCGAGCGCGCGCGGACGGCGACAGCTCCGGCCGCTTCCATCTCGGCAACCGCCCGGTCAATATCTCCAGCCTGGGCATCAATGCCCCGGCAGGCGCTCAGCCACACGGAGGTAGGAAAGCCGTATGACAGCGCGTCAATCACGGTGGCCCGCACGCAATAGTCGGTGGCGAGTCCGGCCACGACAACCTGGCGGATGCCCGTCTCTCTCAAGTACTCGCCCAGGAGCGTGGGCTTGCGCCGTGCATCGTAGAAGCCGCTGAAGCTTTCAACGTCCTCGCCCATGCCTTTGGAGAACACATAATCGATGCGCGACTGATCGAGCGCCGGCCCGAATTCGGCACCATAAGTATTTTGTACGCAATGGGTTGGCCATAGCGTTGTCGGAAGGCCGCCGATGATTGCGGAATCAAACGGCTCCTTTCCAGGATGGTTTGCGGCAAACGAGCAATGGTTTGCAGGGTGCCAGTCGCGCGTCGCGATAACGTGGAAGGCACCGAGGGCCATCGCCTCGTTGACAAGCGGTATAATGGCATCGCCGTCCGGCACGGCCAGGGAGCCGCCGGGCAGGAAGTCGTTCTGGATGTCGACAAGAATAAGGGCGGTATCCGGCGGAGGGAGGTGTGATGATATCATAGCAGCAAAGTGTTGAAAAGCAACGCCTTAGGGATAGAAGGCGAGGGGGATTGCGCGACAGCTGCGGCGGCGCTACTATGCGCCTTGCGATGCCTGTCCTCACTCTCGAATCCACAATTCGCGCGCCTGTCGAGCGTGTTTTTGATCTCACCCGGAGCATCGACCTGCACATGCGCTCCGCGGAGGCCACAGGCGAGCGTGCCATCGGCGGTGTGACGCGCGGTCTCATTGGCATGGGCCAGGAGGTTACCTGGCGCGCCCGCCACTTCGGCGTCTGGCAGACCCTTACGGCCCGCATTACCGCGTTCTCCCGACCCGAGCATTTTCGCGACTCCATGGTACGGGGTGTATTTGCCCGATTCGATCATGATCATTATTTTCGCAGCGTGTCGAACGATCTTACGTTCGTGCGCGAGATTTTTGATTATAATTCTCCCTTTGGGCTATTGGGTACTGCTGTAGATGCTTTGTTGCTTAAGAATTATATGCGGAACTTCCTTGCCCGTCGCAATGAGATAATCCGCGAGGTAGCAGAGGGGGAAGAGTGGAAGAAGTATGTGGAATGAGTTCTAAATTTTCGGGGAAAAACAACCAATGCCCTTAATTTAGCGCAAAATCGTGCGCCGTCAACCAGGGCGCCCGCCCCCGCCCAGACCGAGCAGCATCAATCATCCTCCTCGTCCACGTACGAGCGCAGCGCCTCCAGCTCTCGGGCAAAGCCGCCGCTCAGGATGGGGAACCGGCACCATGTTTTGGGGTCCAGATTCTCGTCGTCCAGATGGAAAGAAGGTGCGTAGCGTTCGCGCTTCCACTGATTGCGGCACCAGAGGTTAAAGAAGCGTTCCACCCACTTCGACATCGCCGCGCCAGAATAATCCGGAAACTGCACGCGCATAAGGCGATAGCAATCGAGCGGCCCATTTTTGTCGCGAATAGCCGCACGCTCGATGGCATCCAGCACAGGGTAGGGCATCAGGTCATTCTCGTCCGTCTGCTTGCTCTCGGCGGGGCGCAGCTCCGCGGTGGGGGCCTGGCGATTAATATGGCGCAGCGCGGGCAGGGGACCGGAGATTCCATCGGTCTCCATCCATCGCAACCACTTGCGCAAAAAGGCCTTATCAATGCCCGCAATCGGGCTGAGGCCGCCGCATGTGTCGCCGTCCATCGTGGCGTAACCCACGGCCGCCTCGCTGCGGTTGCTGGTAGCTAACAGCAACGCGCCCTGCATGTTGGCTAGAAACCACACGCCCGGGCCGCGTACGCGCGCCTGGATGTTTTGCAGCGCAATGTCGTCCTGCTCCCAGTTCAGCTCGCGACCCGCCGCGCCGCGGGCAAGGGCGCGATATCCCTGCACAAGTGCTTCCAGATCAAACTCATGGAACTTTGCGCCGATAGCTTCGGCAACGGCCTTTGCTGCGCTGCGGGTCACATCGCCGCTGTTGGCGGTGGCCTGGTAGACGGTGGTCAGAAGCTTGCCTGTGATCTCTCGCGGCGAGGAAAGGCCTTGCAGCCCAGGGAGATACGTAAGCTTGGCGAGGAACGCTGCCGCCCCCATTTCGGCTATCCCTTGCTCGACCATAAGGGCCACTAATACACTCACCGCCGCAGAATCTGCCCCGCCGCTGAGCGAGACCACGAAACCGTTGCTGTGGCTCTTGCGCATGTAGTCGTAGAGCCCCAGACACATGGCACGTGTAAACTCTTGCTCCTTAATATATTGCGAAGTCTCCCAGCTGTCCTGGGGCTGGCGCACGGCAGGGGGATTTACCCGCGGCCACACAAACGCTACGCTTACCAGATCGTTCACCGTCTCGGTAAGTACCGGCTGAAAGCTTGCCGTGCGCGCCTGGCTCATACGCGTGGCATCAACGTCAATCACCGCGGTCAGCACGCCTGCGTCGCGGAACGAAAAGCGCTGGCCTTCCGCCAGCATTCGCCCGTTGCTGGCGATAAGAGCGCCGCCGTCGTAAATAGCTCTGCCGGACTCATTTCCGAGCAGATTGCTGTATAAATACGAGACGCCAAACGCACGCGAGCCTTCCAGTACAAAGCGCTTGCGCACGTTAATTTTGCCAAAGGCAAAGTGGCTGGCACTGGGGTTCAGGATAATGTCGACGCCCCGCAGGGCCAGCGCGGCACCGGGGCGCGCCGCCACCCAGGCGTCCTCGCAAATCTCAAAGCCAATTTTGACACCGCCCACCTCAAACCTCAGATCCCCAATGGGATACGCATGTCCATCCAGCACAATCTCCCGGCGCGCGCCGCTTGCCCAGGCCTTGAACCACCGGGGCTCGTAGTGAATGCCATCGCCGGCGAGAAAACGCTTGGCCACAAAGCCGGCCACCGTGCCATCGACGACGAGCGCGGCGCAATTGTATAAGCCATTCTGATACAGCACAGGCAGGCCAATGCAGGCTACCATGCCGCGCGTCTCCGGCAGCAAATTCTGCAGAATTTGCCAGGCCATGTGGTGCGTGCCGCTGGCGTGAAAAGCATCCTCGCACCCGTAACCGGTCACACAAAGTTCCGGCAGGCACACAATGGTGGCCCCCACTGCGCGGCTAAGGCGCAGCGCCTGGCGAATATTCGCCTCGTTATGGTCCCAGTCAATCGGTGTCTGGTTCAGCACCGCAACCGCGACCTTGATGAGTTTCATACGTGGTGATGTTCCGGCGAATCTGGCGTCAGCGCTGCGTCCAGCACAAAATGGAGCAGCTCATAGACCGTCCACAACAGTGCAAAGCTGACGACCGCAGTGGTAAGGAAAAAAAGCCAATTCATACGTGATGTTATAGATAATATAGTGTGCTGCGATGATTTGTTGGATAAAGATACAGAAACGGCCCAAATAAAGCGAGAGAAAGCGAGGGTAAGAATGCGAATGTTTATGAAGAGATGAGCAATACAGGATTTTCTGATTCCAGGAGCCCTCGGCGGGTGACTGAAGGCAAGTGCGGGAAAAGTTACGGATGGTAAGCGAATCTGTTCAGTTTTTATATATTGATGCATTATTACTGCATTTGCCGTAAGCATGCGCTGGATGGGATACGCACCGAACAATACAAAATTCCTTCGCACTTTCGCAACGCACCTACACAAATACTTGACGCCGCAACGCCCGAAGCCTATTGTACTGGCGTTATGAAAAAGGTACTAGCGGCGCTTTCCATCGCAATTGTCGTGCTCTCGGCCACGGCCCTCACGGCCAGTGCCCAGAACTATACCTCGGGCCGCGATGGGAAAACCTATCGCCGTGGTACCTACACGGAGCCCAGCTACATGGAGAAGCAGCGGGCCAAGCTGAACAATGTCAACCCGCAGCCCGACCTGAGCCCCGAGGAGACCGGCGCCGGCACCGCAGTGTGGAAAAAGGGCCCGGTCATGATCAGCCCCTTTGCCCCCGCACGCTATGGCATGGGCAGCAAGTACCTGGCCGCCGCTCCTTTCCCTCGTGACGCAGCACAGGACAACGCCAACGAAGCACGCTACACCTTTGGCGGCATCAAGTTGTTCGGCTACGATTTCTAACCGAAATAGTCGGGCTAAGAGTGCACGGGCTTGCTCAGGTTAGGGTGGACAGCATCACCACCATGGGCGCGATGCTGTCCTGAGAATCCTCGCCAAGCGTATAAACCTGGCTCGATGTACGTCCTTAGTCCAGAAGGAAGTCCTTCATCCGCAAGGAGTAACCCCGAATTTGCGCTTGAGGGGCGTCGTCCAGGATATAGTTGACGACGTAAATCTCCCCATCGTCAAACTGCACCCAGCCCGTATAGCCGGTATCCGCGTTCGGGCTGCGGTCAAAATCCAGAGGAAGAACGCGTGTCTCAACATCGTTGCGCGACTCAGCGAGACACCCCGCAACGTCAGTCAGCGTCGCAAACGTGTTCTGCGTCCACGCCCCCCAGCCCGCTTTTCCACCGGGAAGGTAGCGGTGGGTAATAAGCACGCGTCCGTTGTTAAGAAGGCCGGCCACAGGGCGATGGCAACCGGGCATCGGCATTGCAGTTACCTCGCTCCATGTCATTCCCCCATCGCGACTTATGGACTTGAAGCCATCCAGGCCGATAAAAGAATTCTCTCGCAAAAAGCACACCAGCTCCCCGCCGGGACACTCCAGAATGCTGCCTTCGCAAAGCTTTAATTTGGTCGACGCCGCAATCCGCACCGGGCCATGCCAGCTCGCGCCCTTGTCGTCGCTGTGCCATAGTTGCTGCATCCAGTTTTCCGTACCACCCTGCTCGGGGGGAGCTTTCTCATAGCGATGGGCGGAGAGAAACCAGCGGCCGGCATGCGGGCCGCGCCTCAGCTCCAGCAGCTTGTCCGGCACGATGCCGATGACTGGAGTTGCGTGCGGGCCGTGCCAGGTTTCACCAGCGTCGGAACTGTAGTACAGCCAGTTGCTCTGCAAAGCAAAAGGCACGTTTCCTTCGCGCGTGCCCGCAACCTTATCGATAACGACTGCAAGGCGTCCGTCATGCAACGCGGTTATGCGGGGGCAGTTCCAGTGCGGGTCGTCTACACTCGCCTTGTGTAAGGCATTGGTAACAGGGCGCTTGGGTGTCCAGCTGCGGCCGTGGTTGTCGGAGGTCGTCACCATGATGCGGGTGTAGCTGCGGTCGCCATGGTGGGTGCATTCGCTAAACACACAAATCAGGCGCCCCGTTGAGGCGTGGAGTGCAACGTCCGGCCACGCCTGGTAGATCGAGTCGTCGCGACTTACCGTGAATTTCTGGATCATGAGTGGGCGAGTTCGTACTTGCTTGTAAAGAAGTCGTTAAGCTCCAGAGCGTTACGCAGGCGGGCAATCTGCTCGGGCGCAGGCTGTGCCAGGGCCGGCCGCACCGGCCCGCAGTCGATGCCAATCATGGGCATGATCGCCTTAAAGGCGGCTGTGCCGGGGACTCCGATGGCAAGCCCGGCGTCGATCAGGCGCACCGCTTTGCCGTGCAGCTCCATCGCGCGATCGCTGTCACCCGATGCAAGTGCCTCCAGCACAGAACCAAAGAGTGGCGCCGCAAAGTTATAGCTGCTCCCGATAAAGCCTCGCGCGCCGGCATCCCAGGCCGCAGGCATCAACTCGTCGCGCCCAAAGAGGATGTCCAGGGAACCGCCGGCCGGCGTTCTCACGGAAAAGCATCCCGCGTAGTCGACCAGATCCTCAAAGGTGAACTTAACGCCCGCAAGGTTAGGGATGGCCGAAGCCGCCTCACGACAAAATGCTGTTACAGAGAGACTTACGCCGGTCATTGAAGGAATGTGGTAGTAATAGAAAGGCAGTGCTGGAGCGGCGGCTGCGATATGGCTGCATATGCTGACGAGCTCGCCCGTATTGCGGGGCTTGAAAAAGTAGGGGGCCATCGCTGCAACTGCCGCGCCACCAATATGTTGGGCATGGTAGGCGAGATCTCGCGAATCCTCGGTACAGGCGTGGCCCACATGGATTATTACGGAGAGCTCCTTCGGGGCGGATTCTAACCACTTCTCTGCCACTAACTTACGCTCGGCCGTGGTCAGCGAGGCGCCTTCGCCGGTCGTTCCGCAGATAAACGCGGCGACAACGCCCGTATCCGCCAGGTGGCGTGCATAGGCAGGGATTACATCAAGGTTAAGGGAGCCGTCGGGATGAAACGGCGTGAATGGCGCGGCGACGAGGCCGCGAATGGGTTGTTGCATGGATACAATCGTACGCGATGGCGGCGGAGAGAGGATCGCAAAGTACTGGTACTTTACTGGTACCAGATAGCGGTGTCAGGCTGTAAGCGGCAGATTGGTAATGCTTTCTCCCGCAATATGTTGTGGAAAAATACGTACGGTGCCGGAGGCGATGGAAAGGGCCCCAAAGTCATGCTCGTTCAGCATTTTGAAGAGCGTGCGGGCGTACTGCATTGCATCGATCTCGTACCTGGCAGGGGCGGGAACGACAAATGTCAGGAACGGATCAGAGTCGCGGCAGATTAGAGACACATCCTTTGCCACTCTTAGCCCCATGCGCGCAAGTTCCGTAGCGACAGTGAGATAGAAGTGCGAGTGAGCAATAAGCAGGGCCGTGGGGCGGTTGGGGGAGCGCATGAGCCGGCGGACAGTAGTGGCGACGCCCGCAGGGGTTGGCTGGTAACGGCACGTTTGTACAGTGGCATCCGTATGTCCCGAGTTCTCAACACCTTCCGCAATTCCAGCGTCACTCTCCAGGTCGCCTCCGTATACGGGCGTGGGTCCAAGCCACGCCATGCGGCGGTGTCCATGGGCAAGCAGCACGCCAACTGCATGGCGACAGACTGCGCGATGGTCGACATCGACGGAGGGAAGGGTGATCCCCTTATGTGCCGAACCGGCAATGATGCATGGCAAATGGTTGTCGCAGAACCACTTTTGTGTGGTGCGATTGCTCAGCGCGAGAATCCAGCACGTGTGCTCGCGGCTTTGCACCAGCCTCTCCAAAGCGCTAACGGAACCCGTATGGCAGTACTGCGCGCCATGATGCAGCTCGAGATGTATGCCTTTCTCCTGCAGTATGTTGCGGAGATGGCTGATCCAGCGGAATGCGACGGGGCGTAGGTCTCCAGGGGCGATGGGGCAAAGCAGGCCAATCGTAAGCGCCTTGCGGGGAGGTACTTGCGGGATTCTGCCTGGCACGGGCGCCTGAAGGAGAATACGGCAGCCGCTTCGAGGGATGATCTGAATAATCCCGGCAGCGGCAAGTGAGCGGAGCGCTGCTCGTAAGGTGTTGCGGCTGATGCACATCGCCGCCGTGAGTTCGCGCTCCGCCGGCAGCCACTCCCGCCAGGTTTGCCGCGCTATGGCGTCCTGCAGCGCGACGACGGTTTGATGAACGAGCGAGACGCGTCGGGGCGGCTCGGGCATGGGATTACCGCCAGATTTGGAGGAGAACCTCGGGGTCCGGATTCAACTTCTGCAAGATGAGTGCGCAGGTGACGCGGCGGCTGTCAATATCGCGAAGCTTTGTAACTCGCGTGGGATCATTGGGATGCGACGTGAGGTAGCCGGAAGCCTGGCGCATGGCGGGGACTTCACCGTACATCGTATTGAATACCTCAATGGCACTGATGAGGGCTTTGATGGAGAAGTAAAACTCCTCGCAATCCGGCGCAAGCAGGGGGGCTTTGGCCGTTAGCGCGCGGTCGACGCGGGTGTAGTCGCCGGGCGCAAAGTTATAGGTGTTACCGGAGGGCGTGGGGCTGTAGATTTGGAGGATGGGGCGGGCTGCCTCAAAAACCTGCTCGATGGAGGCGCGCTGGGTGAGCCGCCGGGGAGCGGTTCCGTTGGCGAGCTCCAGCAAATACTTGGCGGAGAGGTGGTTAGGCGCAAGAGTGAGGATCTCCTTGAGGCGGGTGGCGGCGCCCGCTTTGGCCAGGCTGGCGGGCGATGCGGAGGAGTCGAGCTCCTTGGCAAACGCGGCAAAAAGGTCGATCGCTTTTTGCAGGTTGGCAGTGCGGTCCTTGCGCGCCACTGCCAGGGCGTCGTCCAAGGTGGTTACGCCAAAAATCTGGGTGCGGGCCAGAGGGGCCGGGGAGGAAAGCAGGGCGGCGTCGGCGACTTCGGCCACATTGGCGTGCGGCACGGCAAGCAGGGTGGACGCGGCAGCGGCGGCGCCGTTAATCCTTGCTGTTAGCCAATTTGCGCGTTCCGTGGCGCCGACGGCTGTGATGTCGCCGGTAACGGCAACGCCCGGATCGAGCTCGATGTTCTCCAGCACGGAGACGGCGGCAAGGGCTAGCGCAATGCCGGCCGAACCGGGCAGGCGCGCATTTTCGCCCGGCAGTGTGACGGTAAGACGCGCTTTTACCTTGGAGGCTACAGGACGCGAGGCGACGTAGTAGCGGGCGATGTCGGAGGCGATACGTGCGTCTTCGGTGGAAGGGGTGGGCATCAGGTATTGCGTGGTGTCGCCCTCAGCTACGGCAGAAATGGTAAGTTCCGAAGGGGCAGCGGTTTGGCCGGCCGGCAAATCCTGTACCACCATGGTTTTGACGACGGCTTTGTCGCGCTTGAGGGTCGGGACATCGCCCGCGGCTGCTTCGGGCGTTTTGGCGGGGTCGGCCGCGGCGGTCGCGCTGGCCGCAGGGGGGACGATCGCGGCCCAGTCGGGCTTGGCGCTGCTTTCGGCAAAGTAAATGGCGTCCTCGTTGCCGGGGTCCGCAGTGGCAGCCATATCAATGAGATAGGTCGCGAGCTTGCCGCTGTTTTCGTCGCCTGCGTTTTTCAGCGCTTTGACGGCGAAGACGAGCTGCTTGGCGTAGTTGGACGCGGTGAACTTCGGGTCGCTTGCCGTCGTGGCACCGCCGCGTCGAAGCTGGCCGTTGGTGACGATGGCGTTGCGGTTGCGGCTGTCCAGGCGCAGCGCGATGCCGAGGAAACGCGCGGAAGTTTCGGCGTTCTTTGTGGCGTTGTTGGGCAGGCCGCGCACGTAGTCGGCGGTGGCCGTGGCAAGCGCGGCGCGGTCGTCGGGGGAGATGGGAAGTGACTCTGTGACAAAGAGTTGCTTCGTCAGGTCGGGCGGAACGTAAGTGGATTCCGCCGGGGCTATTGTGGATGGCTCAGGGGCAGGCGCGGCAGGCTCGGAGCTCTCCTTTTTGGCGGTCAGCAGGTGCGACGTATCGTTGAGAGGCTCCTCGGACATGCCCTGGTTCTCGTCCTCGGGGCGGTCGGTAATGACAGCTTCGGCGTTGTCGGAGCGGTCGCGGGTGACGGGAGGGGCTGGTGCGCGATCGGATGTCTGGACGAGCCTTTTATCGGAATCCTTGTCCTTTCTGGGCTTCGGCTTCGGTTTGGGCTCCTCCCGTTCGCTGGGTTCTTCCGCGGCGTCCGACAAGTGGCGCGGTTGTAGCTGCGGCGTGGGCGTGCTAAGGCTATCCTGCTGAGTCTTAACGACATAGAAGGCAAGCGCTGCAACGGCGATGAAGGCGACAATGTACCCGGCTTTCACTCGAACAGTATGGCTGTGTACCGCCTGTATATGCAAGCAGGTAATGTTGACAAATCGCAGGAAATGCGGGGGGATTTCCGAGAGGCCGACGGCGTATCATAGCTTAGATATGATAAAACGTTTAGGCGGATAACTTCAAATCAATCCTAACTTTACCTTCCTCTGGATGGAAGGGGATGCCTCGCAGAAGTAAGGGCCCAGATTCATACTGGAGTACGATTCGTGGGTGAGGACGTACGTCCAGGAGAAGTCATGAGCGACAACGTAGATATCGGCCATGTGGGAGAAGCGGGTGAGCGTCTCTTCTATCCCTGCTGCGGACGGCAGACGCCGCGCGAGGCAGCAGAGAGGCTTCTTTAAGTCGTGGTGGGAAAAGATATAGCCCTTTGCTTTAGGCCGGCGAGCATCGTAGGCGTCGACCGCCGCCTGGTGCTCCAGCGCTTGTGCATAGCCGGCACAGAAAACGTGCCAGTCGAAGTTGCAGTGTCTCCACTCGCCAGTAGCCGCATGTAGTTTCCGGGCAAAAACTTGCTGCCATTTCTCCACAATTTCCGAGTGGCTTTCGACAGTGTACAGCGGAGTCGGATTGGCTTCGATAATGGCGGAAAAAAGCTCACCAAAAAAGTCCTTGGGCTTGCGCTTGATCGGCTTCTTCATGGCTCGATTACTCGTTGTGCGTGCGCGCGCGGGGCTCTTGCTATGCCGGATTCCAGTCGGCTTGTTGTCGGAATGCCCTGGCAATCCGGCGTAGCAAGATGTTGGTGGGCTGTTGCTTAGGCGCCAGTCGAAGCCTACGCGCTCAGGGTGTCGCCTTGTCCTTTACCGTAACGCGGAATTCGTCCGAGTTGCAGCGGATCTCCGGCACATACATGGCGTGGCCCAAGGTGGGCAGGCCGTGGAAGCGGCCGGGCGTTTCGGCGCGCAGCTCGTAGGAGATCTGGTGCTTGCCGTTGGGCAGTTTGGTGATGAAGAACGCCACGTGCTGGTCACGCAGCTCCTGGTTCATCCACGTGCTGGGGCCCTGGAACTTGCCGTCGCCCGTGTCCTGCCGGGCGTACGCGGGCTCGCCGCTGCGGATTTGCACGGCCTCAAAGCCGGCGGGCTTTTTGTCCTCAAACACCAGGTACTCGTAATCGTTCTTGGCCTCCAGCGTCAGCTTGACGGTAATCTTGTCGCCGCTTTGCACTTCGTCGCCGTCTTTCAGTGCTTCCATGCGGGTAGTGATGCCCTGGATGAGGCGGGGCACCGAATTCTCGCGGAAGTACTCGCGCTTGACGTAAATCTCGTTGCCGGCGGCAGTTATGGGGACTTCTTTGGTAAAGTACCTGAGGTAGGCGCTGGCGTAGAGCCGGCCCTGACCGCTGAGCTTTACTGTCACCTTGTTCTCGCCGGTTTTGAGTTTGCTCTCCGGGACGTTGATGGGGAGGGTGCCGAGCGCTTCTTCCTTGCCGATCGTCAGCTTCTCCGCAACTTCGCCATTGACAAGCACTTCCACAGTCAGATCGGGGGCGCCTTCCCTGGTGGTGCGGATGTAATCCAGCATGCTCAGGATTGTCATGGCAGTGTCACGCGTGTTCTTCCACTGGGCGCCGCGGCGGTTGTTGATGAGCCAGCGGGCGGCCTGGTCGACCCGTTTGTTTTGCGGGTCGATGGCCAGCATGGCGCGCAGGGCCATCGCGGTGGATTCGATCGAGCCGTCGCGCCAGCGCCAGGTGTGCGCGGGCTCGCCCCAGAAGCAGGTGGTGGGCATGGTGGCGCTGCCGGCTTTGCCGATCAGATCCGATTCAGCCTTAACCTCTTGCACACCATTCTCCAGGTTTTGGATGAGCGTTTTGGCCCATTCCTCGTACTGGCCGCCGGCGGGCGGGCGTTTCTCCCACAGGGCCAGGGCCAGCAGGCTGCGGGAAAAGGCGCTGAGGTCCTGGCGATTGTCGTAGGCCAGTTTGGCGGCGCGCTCGCATTTTTGCTCCCAGGTGGGGCTGGAGAGGGCGATGGCGTAGAGGAGCCAGGCGGCGTTATCGGGGTCATTCTTATACTGAACGAGGCGGTTTTTCAGGTACTCGGCGCCGCGGTGCATCATGGCGTCGGGAACGTCGACGCCGGCGCGCTTTGCAAGCGCAAGGCCCTGAACGACATAGGCCGTCATGTAGTCGTTGGTCGTGTCGTCCTTCCACCAGCCCCAGCCACCGTCCCCGTGCTGAAAATCGGCCAGTCGGGCCAGGCCCTTCTTCGTCATGTCGTCCAGCTTGGTCAGGTCGCCCTTCTTGACTTTCATGGCGGTGGCGTAGGCGGGTTCCACGCCGCCGAAGAGGCGGCCGGCGACGTACTCGGGGTCGAGTTTGAGGTCGCGCAGGGTGCGGCTGGCCACGCAGGCGGGCAGGAAGCGGCTCATCGTTTGCTCCACGCAGCCGTACGGGTAGTCGGCCAGGTAGGGCAGGGCGTCCAGGCAGGTGGAGGCGAGGGACGGGGTGATGACGAAGTCCAGCCTGGTGGTGCCGGGGTTGCGCTTTTCCGGCACGTTAAGGGTGAAGTTTGCCTCGGTGGTGGCGGGGATTTTCGCGTCGCCTTTGGCCACATCCAGCACAAAGGACCGGGCGATAAACTTCTCGATGCCGTGCTCGACGATCGGAAGCGGCAGGCGCATGCCGTCTGAGCCGGCGGGGCTTGTGCCGCTGGCGGTGATTTCCGCCGTGCCGCCGGGGAGTTTCGCCTCGAATTCGGCCTCTGCTTTGGCCTGCACGCGGGGCTCCACCACGACGGTGGCTGGGGCGGCCTTGATGGTCTCGAGGTTTTTCGCTTCGATTTTGGTTTTCACCGTCACGGGCTTATCCGTTTCGTTATTGATAACGGAGGTGAGGGTGAACTTGTCGCCCTCCACCACAAAGCGGGGCGTTTGCAGGCGCACCATCAGGGGCTGGGCGGTTTTGACGACAGCGTCGCCGGAGCCAAACTGCGCTTTGGTGGTAACGCCGCGGGCGATGGCCTTCCACTCCGTAAGCGTTTCCGGATAAGCAACTTCCAGCCGCGCTTTGCCGTGCGCGTCGGTCTTCACCGCGGCGTCCCAAAAGGCCGAGACGCGGAAATCCGAGCGCACGGTAAGGGGCTGATCAGGGGCGTCGGTGCCTTCCTTCGCCAGTTCGTCCAGCGGGGCGGACTCGGCGGCGAGCATGCTGTCCTTGTCGGCGCCGTTTTTGGCCTTGGCGGCACTGCGGGGACGGGACACAGCTCTGGCAGCGGGTGTGTAGGCAGCGGCGGTTTGTGGCTCGGCTGCTGGGGATGCAGGGGCGGGGGGCGCGGGCAGATACGCCATGTTGGCGGAGCCTCCTTCCAAATCCGATCGACCACCAGGCGCGCTTTTGCGACGGTCCCGTTTGAATTCGCTGGAATCGCCAAAAGCATTCTCTTCCATCGGCTGCCCCTTCCCGCCCATGGCCACAACTTCGGCGTCTGTTACCTCAACAATCGTCACATCTTCTTCAGGCGCAGGCTTTTCTATCTTCTCCAGCGTCAGCTCGCTTACGGAGCTGGCTACCTGGTAGCGGAAGCTGCGCTTCTCGCCATAGAAGAACTGCCGGATGTCGCCGGCCAGATCCTGCTGGATGTAATAGATCGCTGCATCCACCACGCCCAGAGAGACTTCCGCGCGCACCGGTTTGCCTTCGCGGTCGGTAACCTGCACGGTCCAGGCGCTTTTGGCTCCGGGGCGCAGTTCGGTTTGCTCGGGCTTAAGGTCGAAGTTGAGGAAGTGCTCGTCGGGCGGTACTATAATTTCCTCCTGCGCGGCGTTAAGCTGCCCGTCGCGAATCATCGCCGCGGCAATCAGCGCATTGGGCTGAAGTGCCTGCGTTACAGGTATTTCCACAAGCTTGGCGGCGCCGTCCATGCGCACCACCTGGTAGCTCAGCAGATCCTGCCCGCACAGGGACACGAGGGCCGCGCCGCCGCCTTTGGGCGCCAGGATTATCAGCCGCGCTGTGTCGCCCACGCGGTACGTTACCTTGTCCGGGATGATCTGCAGCCCGCCTGTGCGGTAGCCGATCCAGTTGCTGGCGTTGCTGGCGGCGAAGAAGTTAGCCTCTCCGCGCGCGCGCTCCACCAGATTCTGGTCGCCGGTCGCGCTTGCCTTGGCGTCAAAAGGCGGCGAGACGACGGCCACCTCGTACCAGCCCTCCTCGGCCACGGGCACGCTTACCTTGAAGTTGCCTTCCTTATCGGTGGCGATGTCGCGACGCTCCATCTCCTTGTCGTCGTAGCCGTTAAACACGGTGCGCACAATCTTGCCTTCCTTGTTTTTGGCCACCTTGTGCACCCAGCGCTTGCGGGTGAGGGTAAGCGTGCCTTTCATCTCCACGGGCTTGCCGTTCGCGTCTACCGCGCGGCCTTCGATCCGGGCCGTGGTGCCCGGCGCGTAAACGCGGCTGTCCGGCTTAAGGTGGATGAAGAACGGAGCCGGGCTTACCTTCACGGAGCCGCTGCCGTTAATCACGCGGCGGCTGGCGTCGGAGGCCCGCACGGCAATATCATATTGCATGGTCTGGCCCAGTGTGGCCGGCGTGTCAAACTCCACGTAGGCGACTCCCTTGTCGTCTGTCTTGACGTTGCCGCGCTTGATGATGTTCTGACCTCGCTGATTAAAGTCGTCGCGATAATAACGCATCCACGGATTGGTGGACTGGATGCCCTGGTAATACCACGGATAGGGCTCCGGCCACGGGTTGTCCCCGTAGTACACATTCTGGCTGATATCAAACTCCACGTCGCCGTTGGCCACCACGCCGCCGGAGTAGTAAGTCACTTTCACTTCAGCCTTTACCTTGTCGCCGGGGCGGTAGATGACGGGCTTGCCGTCTTTCTCCGGCACCTTTACCTCCACACGAAACTCCGGCAGCTTAAACTCTTCGATGCGAAAGAGTTCCGCCGAGTGATAGAACTTGTCGGAGTTGGAGGCGTCGCCTGCCCGCAGCGTTACCATGTAGGAGCCCAGTGGCGCATCCTTGGGAATCGCAAAATCCCCCGCAAAGCTGCCGAATTCGCCCAGCTCGTACTCCTTCTCCAACAGCTTCTCGCCCTGCGGGTTACGTACTTCCATCGTCATCCGCTGGTTGACGGGCGTGGAGTAGCCGTCGCCCTTGTTTTCGCGGTAAATGACACGAAATTTAACCGTGTTGCCGGGTTTGTAGGCGGGGCTGTCTGTATACACATAAGCCCGGCTTTCCGTTGGCGAGTGCGAATAGTGGTAGAAATACTGCTGCATGCAAGCCGCCGGCTGGTCGTCGGCCATGGCCACCACACTGACGTGCCTCTCGCTCTCGTCGGAGCCCGCCTGGGGAACGGTGATTTCCGCTGTACCGTTTTCGTTGGTGCGGCCGGTGGCCGTGCGCGTGGAAAGGGCGTTGCGGCGACCAGACCAGCTGTCGCGCGCCACATAGCGCAGCACCGTTACCTCGGCGTTGGCTTTGGGCAGGCCCGTGGTGGCATCGGTGACATACGCCACGATTTTCTCGCCGCCGCCCTGCACCGTGGTAACCGCGGTGTTGGTGACGAAGATCATCGCGTTATCGCTGGCGCCGGCGGCCGTGATGTCCAGCCAGTAAGCGCCGGGCGGCAGCGGCTCAGTCGTCTGCGACTCGTAGGTGGGCTGGTGCGGCACTTCCGGCTTCGGCTCCACCGTCCAGGAGCGCACTTCCTCGCCAATGCCTTTGGCCATGGCAGCGCGGCGCTTGGCGGGCGTGTCGTTGTGGGACTCCACCCCGCTAAAATCGAGCGCTGTGGGCAGATTGAGCTTGCGCAGCGACATCGTGGCCTTCGTCACGTTGCGCGTGTTGAAGCTGAAGCGGATGAGGGAGCCGGGCTGGAAGCCCGCCACATTTTGCCCCATCTCCACGCTCGGCTCGCTGATCTCCTTGATGGCATTCTGCGCCTGATCGTAAAACTGCGAGTCACCCTTCGCGAACTCCGACGTAAGGCGGCGGTAATACTTCAGCGCCGTCACAAAGTCCGGACGCACGCGGTACTGGCCTGGCGCGATCTCCTGCAGCTCGCCATAATTCTGATAAAACTGGGCGAGGGAGAAGAGCAGATCATCATTCCAGCCGCTTTGCTTGCCCAGGGAAAGCGCGGGCTCCACGCTCTCCAGCAGGCGTTTGCGCAGGGCCGGATTGTTGGCGTTGCCGCGCATTAGAGAGACAACATACGTATAATGAGCCGCCGCCGTGTCGGCCGCCGTCTGTTTGGTGGCAAAATCGAACTTGCCCGTGGCCAGGCGCACGGCCGTCTCCGCCTCAGCGGGAACCCACTGCAAGTTATTGATATAGAAATCACTACGCTGCGAGCGCAGCGGCTTGAAGTACAGGCGCAGCCACGCGGCGCGAGCCTCTTCGCTCTGCTCCTGCTCCGCCCACCAGGCGCGCGCGGCGTTAAAGTGGTTGTACGGCTGGCTATGCATGTAGCTGTAGCCATAAACACTTTTGAGGTAGAAATCGCCCAGCGACTCATTGGCCAGCGCAGCCCATAGATCCATGTTAGGCGCCACATTTGTTGGCGTGGGCCGGGGAATCGGCGGAGGCAATGGGCGGCGGCCACGGCCCGGGGCAACGGCGCGGGGCGATGCCGGCACCGAGGACGGCGCGGCGGCGGAGGGCGTGGCGGCCGTATCCTCCTCCACAGGCTGCGCGCCGGTCGTCAGCAGCGTCAGCGCGGCAATGGCCTCCTGCAACTGCGCCTGCTGGTTGGTGGGCGTGTTGCGGCCAAAGGCGCGCAGGCGGGCGTCGTAGACGCGGTAGGTGAGCTCGCGCCAGCGCTCCGTCTGCTTGCGGGGCTTTTCCTCGGCCAGCTGTCTGGCATAAAGCTCGGCAGCCTGGGCGTAGGACTTATTGTCGTAAAATTTCACTGCCTTGGCCTCGTTCTCGGACTCAGAAGTCGTTGCGGGGGAGGAAGATGCCGGCGACGCCTCCTGCTGGGCAATGGCGTTGACAAGCACCGGTGACTGGAGAAGCAGGCCGAAAAACGCGGCCGCCCCGACGAGAAGGATCACCGCGGCGCACCACCGCGGTAAGCGCGTGGTGCACGCGGAGTAAGGGGATGAAAACTTCATGTCGTGATATTATCCATGGATACCACAACGAGTTGTCATCGGCTTGCTAAAAATTTGTCAAAAAATTGTCATAGCGACGAATGGCAGGCGTTGAGGTTAAGGATTGGCAAGGAACCTCGCGCCGCACAACAGCGCCTGGAGACCCACCTTACCACCCAGCCAGGGACATTTGTGGTGCCTGCCGCAAAGAAATCAGAAGAGATGGTGCCCCGGACAGGACTCGAGCCTGTAACCCGCTGATTTAAAGTCAGCTGCTCCATAATTGAGCTACCGAGGCGCCCAGACTGCGGCTGCCGGACGGGCGCGCCTCCGATATCTGTCGGCAACAAGGATTTGTGAAACGAACTTTTCCCGCTCTAACCAGTTGAGCTACCCGCCGGAAGAAATCGGCGGGGCGGGATTCGAACCCGGGCAAAGCTGTCAGGCAATATAACGAAATGTCGATGTATCGCGTATCTACAACACGTGCATCCTTTCGTCATTTGAGTGCCGCTACACCTCCTGACACGGCATGCAGGCAAGGTGTTGCGCTCAGTAATCGCTGCTTCAACCCCCGCTTCACCGCCGCTATGTAATCGGCTTGCAGGCCGACAAGCGGTGCATCGGAAATACGGGACGCGATAGCTTCCGAAGCTGGACGGTTAGGAGTTTCGTTCACGATTTCGACCCGCAGTCGAGTTTCACAATAACGCACTGTTGCTCCTAGCAAACCATAAAGACTGCGCGAACCAACCGGAACGAGCCACTCTATCGCACCATCGCGCGGTGCAATTTCAACCGAAGCAGGTTTTTGAAGCATGGGCGACACTTTGCCTTTCATCATTGCATACCCAGGCAGTTCATTTGTCCAAACGCGAGCTTCAGCGAATTTTGGAAGCTTAATGTGCTTCATCATTGTCCAAACCCCCAGAAATTACGCCAATTCTCATTGAAATTTCCAGGATTTGCCTGAATTACTTCAGGTGCATATACACTATACGGCGACACGTTGTATTTGAGCAATGAAGCATCGTGGGCCGCTCCGTAGCTTATTCGCTTCATTAAGGTCGATTCAGATACTTCATGAAGGTAGAACTCTTTGGGCTGAATCCCGCCGGATGGCATGGGGGATGTCTGGTGATATCACGCCGCTTCGCACGGTGAGTGACAACTATGGGGAACGGCAAGTCTTTCACCTTGTATGGGAAACGACTTTGACGCGGCGGGACGGGAAGCCGCTTTGCGTCTGGAGTCGCCGGCTTACGCCGACCTCCCCATGCACACCTAGAAAATAAACTAAAATAGAGTTTATTAGCTCCCGCCTACTTTCTGCTGGGA
Organism: Verrucomicrobia bacterium LW23; assembly: GCA_003054695.1. GTDB lineage: Bacteria > Verrucomicrobiota > Verrucomicrobiia > Methylacidiphilales > UBA1321 > LW23. The sequence goes on along the minus strand of QAZA01000017.1, from coordinate 162,459 downwards.
AAGCTGGCGGAAGCGCTGGAGAAGTTCGTCGTACTCGCGGCGGCTGGCGCGCAGTTCTTCTTCCAGGTTGCGGATGCGAAGCTCGCGGGCGCTGGCGATGCCGACGGAGCCTTCGTTCAGATCGATCTGGGCGCCGCGGGGGAGGTTGCCGCCGTGGGATTCATCAAGCGCGGTAACCAGCACGGCAAGATGGCGCTGGCCGGCCACGTCGACGGCGATGTATTTCTTCGGCTCAAAGTCGTTCATCGCCAGCAGGGCGACGAGGGGCATGCGCGTCTTTTTGTGGTCGTGCGTCACCATGGCGTCCTCCACCACAATGCGTTCGCGCAGAAATTCGCGCAGCGTGCCCACTGTGGTGGGGCCGTACATCTGGCCGTCCTGCAGGCGCACGTGCCACTCCATCTTCAGAAAGTCGTACTGACAGGCGGGCGTCCAGTTATCGTCCTGCTCGTCCACCAGGTCAATCGGCGCCACCTGCGCCTCGTTGGCCCAGGCCAGCAGCGTGGCCCCGGTGATGGGGCCGAAAACGCCGCCGTCCTCGCCTTTTTTCAGGCGATAGAATTTCGCGAGCTCGGAGGGCTCCTGATGGATGACCTCGGCGGGAGGAGTATCTGTAACCGCCTGGGCAACAGCGGTTTCCGGCGCTGGCTCGGGAGTTGTCTCGGAGGCGATGGGCGGCGTATCGGTCATGGCGTTGCGGGGAGAATCCGAATATGGCAGATAAAGAACTGCTGAAATAGTCTATAGACTGTTGACAGGCAAGCCTTTACTTCTTTGGAATGAATAATTTCTGGCCGGGACGCACCTCGCGCGAGGAGAGCTCGTTGGCCTTCACAATGTCGTCCACCGAGACATTCACTCCCTGCTCGCGAAACGCCTGCGCGATCAGCGTGAGTGACTGCCCTTTCTGGACCACGTGATGAAAGCCCGATTCTGAAGCCGGCCGCGTCTTCACGGTCCCAGTCCCAGTGCCAGTGCCGGCGGTTGCCGTTGCCGGCTTGTCGGCGGGGCCGGACGCGCCATCGCCCTGCGGCTGCTGCGGTCGGGCCGTAGTACCAGAACCCGTTGATTTTGGGGAAGTTGCGCGGCCCGCTTTTTTGGCCCCGGCGCTGTTGGCGGCGATCATCTTCCCCACTTCCTCCAGCAAAATTTCGCGCTCCTTCAGGCGAGCCTGTTCGCTCTTTTCCAGCGCGGAGCGCAGGGCTGCGTTCTCGGCCTTCAGCCGCTCCATTTCCGCCTTCATCTCGGCCATCTCGGCCCGGGTTATCTCCTGATTTGTCTCCAGCACTTCAATCTTGTCGATCGTGCTGAGCATCTTTTCCCGCTCCGCCGCCGCGTCCTCCCTCTTGCCGGGATTTGCGGGCCGGGCGGCATCCGCCGCAAACACCGTAACCATCAGCAGGGCAAACACTAACGCGTGCCTTAGCAGCCATACTTTGCGCGGCGCAAACGCGAGCAAGGGCACGCCGGGGGCGCATGTGCAGGGGGGGAATACCATTTTCACGCCAGTGTGATCCATCTTGTACGCAAGCTCCGCATGCTCTGTGCGATTGTCAAAGATTTACTCGGGTTCTACACAGTTGGCAAGCCAGCAAGTGCCATCAATTCCGTTTCTGACACAATTTTGACGCCCAACTGCTGGGCTTTGGCCAGTTTGGAGCCCGCGTCGTCGCCGGCCACCAGAAAATCGGTCTTTTTGCTCACGCTGCCGGCAATCTTGCCGCCCAGCCCGCGGATAAAATCGGCCATCTCGTCGCGCGATTTACTCAGCGTGCCGGTGATGACAAAGGACTTGTCGCGGAACGGCCCGTCCACCGCAGCAGCAGGGCGCCCTGCCGACTCCATCTGCAGCCCGGCCGCGCGCAGCCTCTCGATGCGGTCCTTGTTCTCCTGCACGCGAAACCACGAGGCCACGCTGGCCGCCACTACGTCGCCCACGTCGTTAATGCGCTTCAGGTCGTCCTCCGTTGCGGCCGCAATAGCGTCCAGAGAGCCAAAATGCTCCGCCAGCGCGCGCCCGGAGCCCGCGCCGACGTGCAGAATGCCAAGCCCGAAAAGCAGCCGCCACAGGTCGCGCTTTTTGCTTGCCTCAATGCCGTCCAATATATTTTGCGCGGACTTTTTGGCCATGCGATCGAGCGTCAGGAGCTTCTCCATGCTCAGCTCGTAAATATCCACAATATCCTTCACAAGTTTCGAGTCCACAAGCTGTTCCGCAAGCGTCTCGCCCATGCCTTCAATATCCATGGCGCCCCGGTGCGCAAAATGCTGCACGCGCCGTTTGATCTGCGCCGAGCAATTGGGGTTGGTGCAGCGCAGAAAGATGCCCTCCAGCGCCACAGCGCCGCCGCATGCCGGGCAGGCGGTTGGGGGTACAATCTCCGTCTCCACGCCGGTGCGCTCGGAGAGCACCACGCCCAGCACGGCGGGGATGACCTCGCCCGCCTTGGCAATCGTCACCGCGTCGCCAATGCGTATATCCTTGCGCTTGATTTCCTCGAAATTATGCAGTGTGGCGCGCGCGACTGTGGAGCCCGCCAGCAGCACCGGCGTCAGCTCCGCCACCGGCGTAATCGTGCCCGTCCGGCCCACCTGAAAAGTGACGCTGTGCAGCTTGGTAACGGCCTGCTCCGCCTTGTATTTGTAGGCCATGGCCCAGCGCGGCGCCTTGCTGGTGCTGCCCAGGTCCGCGCGCAGGCGCCAGTCGTTCAGTTTGATGACCGCGCCGTCTGTCTCGTAGGCGAAGGTGTGGCGCACCTGATCCAGCTCCGCGATGGCCGCCAGCAGCTCCGCCTTGTCACGGCAGTGCCAGATCCGTTCGGGTGTCGGCAGGCCCTGGTCCTTCAGGTACGCCAGCCAATCGGTGTGCGAGGCAATCTGCGCGCCCTCCACCTGCCCGGCGCCGTACAGCACCACGGCCAGCGGGCGCCTGGCCACCAGGCGGGGATCGAGCTGTTTGAGGGAGCCGGCGGCCGCGTTGCGCGGGTTGGCAAACGTCGCCTCCCCCGCGGCCGCGCGCTGGGCATTAAGCCGCGCAAAACTGGCGCTGGGGAAGTACACCTCGCCACGCGCCTCCAGCACCGGCACGGCGGTTTTGAGCGAGAGCGGCAGCGAGCGGATGGTGCGCAGGTTTTCGGTGATGTCATCGCCCGTAACGCCATCGCCACGCGTGGCGCCCAGCACAAAGCGGCCATGCTCGTAGCGAACCGTCACGGCAACGCCGTCAATCTTGGGCTCCACCGTAAACGTAAGTGCCTCCGGCGCAACGTGTGGCAGCGATCGGATGAGGCGATCGACAAAGCCCTCCACCTCCTCGGGCGAGTAGGTGTTATCCAGGCTTTGCATCGGGATGGCGTGCCGCACCTGTGCAAAGCCCAGAAGTGGCGCACCGCCAACACGTTGCGTGGGGGAGTCTGGGGTGATGAGATTCGGGTGCGCTTTTTCCAGGTCCGCAAGCTCACGATACAGCTTGTCATAGTCGGTGTCCGCCATCAGCGGATTCGCGTCGATATAGTACGCCTTATCACACGCGCGTATAATATCTGCCAGTTCCCGGTGACGCGCCCGGGATTCGGGCGGTGCATCTGAGGCGGTGAGGATGTCGGCCATGGTGTATGGGAAAGTACCATCAACGGCTTTAAAAAATCCAGCGACAGATGAAAAAAAATGCATCACCCCTGTTTTTCGCGCCGCCTGGGCTCTCCCTTCTTCTCGACACCATTTTTTTTCAGAAAAGTGCTGTCATGCGCGCGATTGTGCGCTATGATGTGCTCATATGAGTCAACCCAAAATCGTCGCTTATCTTAAGCCTCATTGTGGATGGAGCCAGGGCGTACGCGCCGTGTTGCGGAAATACCAGCTTCCTTTCGAGGACCGCGACATCTGGAACGATCCGGAACAACGCTTTGAAATGATCCAGAAGAGCGGGCAGGAGCTCTCCCCCTGCGTCGAGGTCGACGGCAAAATGCTGGCCGACATCAGCGGCGAGGAGCTTGAAACCTGGATGATCCAGAACAAGGTGGTGACGAAGGACAACACCCCCGCCGGCGTGCCTATCAACGCACCCTGCGCCGATCACGGTGCCCCGGTGATCGTCCTCAAGCAGTAACCAGGCACCAGGCAAACCGTTGCGGCGCAGGTTGATCTGCGAGAAGCTGAAGCTCTGGCCGGGCCCTTCCGCGGCGCACGGCCAGGGCTCGAATTCCCCCCGGATGCCCCCCCCTGCGCTACGGATGCTGGTGACGATGAAGAAAATGTGCCGATAATCGTGAGCCCCTGATTGATAAGACGTTTAAACGACGAAAATTAGCCTTTAGTTTTCGCGCAATCAGGTCGATGATATTCTGCACAGCCTCATTGCGCCCGCCAAACGCCCTCTTTCCTGAGTTACAGTTGCTCCAACTCCAGCCACAGGATTCCCTCCCATGAACTCCTCGAACCAGCGCGCCCTTGTAGCCCTTCTGGAGGACGGTGACGCCCAGACAATCGAAATGGTTAAACGGGGCCTCATCGAGTCCCACGACACGAAACTGGAGGAACTGGAAGAGTTGCTGCGGCTGGGCAACAGCAACGCCACACAGCACCTGCGCGATGTGATCGGCCGCATCGAGTCCGCGCAAAACCTCGGCACCATCTCGCGCGGGCTTGCCAGGCTGAAGACTTTTCAACAACTGGAGGACCTGTGCTGGGATTTGGCCCGCGCCGACCAGCCCGGCTTTGACGGCGGCCCCTACAGCCGCCAGCTGGACGCCTGGGGCGAAGCGCTCCGCGCCTACCTGGCCAAAGGCGCGACGACCGAGGAGCAGGTACGTGCACTTACACGCTATCTCGCGTACGATCAACGCCTTACGGGGAATCATCACGACTACTACCACCCCCGCAACTGCTTCCTCCCCTGGGTTATCGAGTTCCGCCAGGGCCTGCCCATTACTCTCACCCTCATCTACATCCTCGTCGGCCGCCGCGCCGGCCTGGATGTCGAAGGCATCAGCGCCCCCGGCCACTTCCTCGCCCGCCTCGGCCACGTCTACTTTGACCCGTACTACAGCGGCCGCATCCTTACCGAAAGCGAGTGGGACCGCATCAACGCTGAAATCTCCGAGCAGAACCGCGACCAGATCAACAAGCCTTGCACCCCCCTGCAAATCATGCACCGGCTCCTGATCTACATGCGCAACGCCTACATCAAGCGCGACGACGCCGAGCGCCAGAAGAAAGTCGATCAGTACCTGGCCGTGCTGCAGCACTAGTGCATCGGCAAAGATCTATTTTAGGATCGGACGTGCATGGACAGGGAGTTTCCGAGAACCTCGAAGAGGTTCTATAACCTAGCCCAGGGTTCCCCGTGCGAAGCGAGAGAACCCTGGGTAAGCGGCAGTTTCAGATCAACCTCACCGCGGGTTGTATCCATCTGCGTAGCAAAGGGATGCGACCCGCGTTGGGGTCGTTCGATTTCGCGCCTTTACCCAGGGTTCTCTCGCTTCGCTCGGGGAACCCTGGGCTAGGTTATACAACCTCGTTGAGGTTGTCAGAGCCTTGCGAACATCTGTTCTTGAACCGCCATAACCCTCAAATAGATCCTTGCTGCAGCACTAGTGCTGCAAAAGAATGTGATTCGGGATAAGGTCGGAGCCGCCCCTTGCGCGAACCGATAGGATGCGCGCAAGGGGCTTCTCTGCAACACTTTACGATATCCGCGCGAGGCGAATGCGGGTGCGTTGGCGTTAGCGCACCACGCGGGCGCCGCCGCCGGCAATCTGCTTTTCCACTTCTTTGCGGGTGGCCATGGAGGTGTCGCCGGGGGTGGTGGAGGCGAGGGCGCCGTGGGCGGCGCCGTATTCGACGGCTTTTTGCGGGTCGTTGAACTCCATGAACGCGAACTGCAGGCCGGACGCGAAAGAGTCGCCGCCGCCGACGCGGTCCAGGATTTCCAGGCCGGGGTACTTGCGGCTCTCGTAGAACTGGCCGTCGTGCCACAGGATGGCGGACCAGTCGTTCTTGGTGGCGGTGATGACGTGGCGCAGCGTGGTGGCGGCCACTTTGAAGTTGGGGAACTCCTTGACGGCGGTCTCGATCATGTTCTTGAACGCGTCGAGCTCAATCTCGCCGAGTGTCTCCTCCTGGCCTTTGACCTGGAAGCCGAGTGACGCGGTGAAGTCTTCCTCGTTGCCGATCATCACGTCGACGTACCGGGCGATTTCGCGGTTCACTTCCTGCGCCTTCTTCAGGCCGCCGATGGTTTTCCAGAGCGAGGGGCGGTAGTTGAGGTCGTAGGAGACGATAACGCCGTGCTCCTTGGCCTTTTTGACGGCCTCGATGGTGGCCTCCGCCGTGGAGGTGGAGAGGGCCGCGAAGATGCCGCCCGTGTGGAACCAGCGCACGCCGTGCTTGCCAAAGATGTCGTCCCAGTCAAAGTCGCCGGGCTTGATCTGCGAGGCGGCGGTGTTGCCGCGGTCCGGGTTGCCTACGGCGCCGCGCACGCCAAAGCCGCGCTCGGTAAAGTTGAGGCCGTTGCGCACGGTGCGGCCGATGCCATCGTCGTCGCGCCACTTGATAAAGTCGGTGGCGACGCCGCCCTGCATGATGAAATCCTCCACCAGGTGGCCCACTTCGTTGTCAACAAACGCGGAGCACACCGCCGTTTTGTAGCCGAAGCATTTGCGCAGACCGCGCGAGGTGTTGTATTCGCCGCCGCCCTCCCAGGCGCGGAAGGAGCGGGCGGTGCGGATGCGGCCTTCGCCGGGATCGAGGCGAAGCATGACTTCGCCGAGGGAAACCTGATGGTATATTGCAGAAGAGGCTGGCTTGATTGGAAGGCTCATAGTGAATGTAGAAAGGAACGATCAGAGCGATAAGATTAATCCTTTCTGCGCCAGGGCCAAGACTTTATTCGCCTTTGGTTCAATAAGTGTAAGCTCGCTATTAAACCGCAGGGGGCGGAAGGCGTGTTGCCCCCGGATTTTTTGAGCAGGTGCACAATCTGAAGCGAATTCGGCGATTTCGGAGGCCGTGTTGCCTGTAATAATGGACCTGTCTCAACGTAGATAAAGTATGAGCCAGAGACTCATCCGAAATATTGCATTCGTTGCCTTGTGCGTCCTGGTTGTGGCGACTATTCCCATAAGTCTCGATCACTCGGACTACAGATGGGTCATGCGTGAGGAGGATTGGAAAGGGAGCGGGAACCTGATTCTCTCCACGAGGAGTTCCGAGCTCTTCTTCATCCGGCACGGGCGGCTGTACCTCAAATGCGCTTCCCGTGCGCCGTCTGCCACCGTGCAGTGGCGTTGGACCTATCAGTGGACGCCCGCCCGCCTGCAAGCGCTGGAGCAGGAACACCCGGAGCTTAAGAGCATGTGGCCTGATCCCGCGGCGGAGTATCGCGGGATTTGGTGGCTGGATGGAAAGAAGTAACGCTGCTGCCTGTGAACCCCCCCCGTGCTTTCGCTACGCCGCTGAAGGCGCCGGCTCGGCCGGGGGGGCGGCGCCATTACCGTTGCGGCCGTAGGATTCGACGACCCACTCGCTGAGGCGGCGGTCGGAGTTCTCGACGACGTCGCGGGTGATGGTGAATTCCGTCTGGCCGGAGTTCTTCTGGATGAGCCTGAGGCCAAACTCCCAGTCCTTGAAGACGCCGGCGCAGTGCTCCAGCACCGGGCGGTTGCCGGATTCCGCGCCGCGTACGAGCGCGTCGATGGCGTCGGGCTGCAGCTTGAGGGTGAAGCCGTGGCGGCTTTGGAAGCGGCGCGCGAATTCCCGGGCCATCTCTGCCATCGCCACGTGCTCCTCGTAGTTGGTGTCGCTGAGGATGCGTTGCAGCTCGCGCGCGGGGTTTTCCACCAGGTCGCGGTTGATGATGAGTTGGCGGATGCCGCTGCCGGGCAGCTCAAACTTAAAGTGGCGCATGGCTTTCTCGCACACCGTCATCAGGCCGCGCGCGCCGGTTTGCTCGGCGGCGGCCTGCTCGGCCAGGGCGCGCAGGCCGTCGTCGGTAAAGATGGCCTCGATATCGTAGGCGCGAAACGCGGCCTCGTACTGGCGAACGAGGGAGCCCTCGCTGGTGCGCATGACGTGGTAGAGGTCGTCGACATCGAGCGGGGCGCATGCCACGCGCACGGGGAGGCGGCCGATAAACTCGGGCTCCAGCCCGTACTCGATAAAGTCCTTGGTGGCAGCCTGTTGCAGTATCGCCTCCAGCTCCGGCCGCGCGCTCAGGCCGGCGTGGAAGCCCATCTCAAACTTGGCCAGGCGGCGGCGGATGATATCGGGCAGCTTGTCGAAAGCGCCGCTGACAATGAAGAGGATGTGGCGCGTGTTGATCGTCTCCTTTACCTTTTTGCCGCCGCGCCGCTGAAACTCAAATGCGGCGGCCAGCTGGCTCTGGATGTCGTGCTGGCTGCGCAGCGGCACCTCGGTCTCCTCCATAAGCTTAAGGAGGTTGGTTTGCACGCCGCGCCCGCTTACATCGCGCCCGCTGGAGTTGGCGGCGCTGGCCAGCTTGTCGGCTTCGTCGATGTAGATGATGCCGTTTTGCGCCAGGGCTACGTCGCCATCGGCCTGCTGAACCAGGTCGCGCACCAGGTCTTCCACGTCGCCGCCCACGTAGCCGGTCTCGGTAAACTTCGTGGCGTCGGCCTTCACCATCGGCACGCCGATAAGATTGGCCAGGCACCGCACCAGGTAGGTTTTGCCCACACCCGTGGGGCCGAGGAGGATGATGTTTTGCTTGACGTAAGTGTCTTCCGCGGAGGGGGATGCGCTTGCTGCGGCGGAATCGCCCTGCTTACCCGCCGCCGCGGCAGCAGCCACCGCCGGCGCGGCGCCAAAGCCGGAGGCGACGCCGGTGTGCTTGCCGTCCAGGTAGTCCTCGCGCTGGCGCTTCTCGATGCGGCGCACGTGGTTGTAGTGGTCGCACACCGCAACGGCCAGCACCCTTTTGGCTTCATCCTGGCGAATCACAAAGCGGTCCAGATACGCCTTGATATCGCGGGGCGTGTACGGGAAGGCGTACTTGTCGACCGGCTGGTCCTCAGCCTCCGTCGCCTCGCTTTTCTCCTCCTCGGAGGTATCGGAAGGAAACACGCCAAAGCTCCCGCCCGATCCCCCCGCAAAACCGCGCTTGAGAAACTCCTGGATACGAGCGTGCAGCTCCTCCGGACCGGGAAAGTTGGATGCAGTCATTGATAAGAGTAGCAAAACCCGGGCAAACCGCCGAGTCCCCTCAAAATAGCACGCCTTTCCACTTTGCGAGGAGAAATTTGCGGGGAGGGGCAACGGATGAACGGTTTAACCACCACGCAAAGGGCGCCAGGAACGCAAAGGACGCGAAGGGGGCGAGGACATTCCGCTTTCCCCTCCGTGTAATCCGTGCGATCCGTGGTTCATTTCGCTCTTTCCTGGAGAGGGGAATTTTAACCACGGATCACACGGATTACTCGGAGGGGAAAGGGAGGTTGGGGGACAAAGCTGCCAGGGGCGGACGCGGCGCCTTGTTTATCTGGCCGTTAAAACTCGCTGTCGCAGCGACTTTCGGGCGAGTCAAGGGTTTATGAAAGCTGGATTGCTGACGGATGATGTACTTGCCGGCACTAACTTTCATCCCATTTACCAGAATCATGATGCATCGACGCCACGCGGTTTTGCTTCGCTCGCTTGCTGTTGCCGTAACTTATCTCGCGCCGCTGGTTGTGGCGGATGCAACGTCCCCCCTGCACGCCGCGAATACGAACGCGCCGACAATCCTCTCCCGCGAGGAAGTAGAGGCGCGGCGGAAGGCGGAGGCGGCGAAGAAAGCTCTGGAACCTGCGCCGCCGCCATCGCCGCCTTCTGCCGGGGAGAAGCCGAAGGCGACCGCGACCGGGAAGGACTCGACGAGGATGGACGACGCGGCCTCCCCGATGGAGTCGATGGAAGACGAGCCGATGAGCCCGTCCCCGCGCGCGGATCGCCCGAGCCGTCCCGAGCGCCCCGCGGGAGCGGAGCGCCGGCCCGCCTCGGGCCCCCGCCCCACCGCCGCGACGGCCGAGAAGGTGCTGACGGACCAGCCCTATGTGGAGGGCGGGCACGAGCGGCAGAAGCTGGATCTCTACCTGCCCAAGGCATCGGCGTCGGAGAAAGGCGCCACCGCCAAGGCCGGGCCCTACCCGCTGGTTATCTGGATCCACGGTGGCGGCTGGGCGCAGGGGAGCAAGGATGGGTGCCCGGCACAACGGCTTACGGCGCAAGGGTTTGCGGTGGCCAGCATTAACTATCGGCTTAGCGGGCACGCGGTCTTTCCCGCGCAGATTGAGGATTGCAAGGCGGCCATCCGCTGGCTGCGCGCCAACGCGGGCAAGTATAAGCTGGATCCCACCAGGTTTGGCGTGTGGGGAAGCTCCGCGGGCGGGCACCTGGTGGCGCTTGTCGGCACCACTGGCAAGGCAACCCAGTATGATGTGGGGGCCAACCTGAACGTCTCCAGCCAGGTCCAGGCGGTGTGCGACTTTTACGGGCCGACCGACTTTCTGCAGATGGACGCCGCCTCCCCCGGCGGGCGTGGCCGCCACAACATGGCGGATTCGCCTGAGTCGCGACTGATCGGCGCGCCCATCCAGGAGGCGAAGGAAAAAACGGCAAAGGCCAACCCCATCACCTACATCCAGACGGCCGCCGCCGCCAAAGCGTTGCCGCCCTTTTTGATTGTGCACGGCAGCGACGACCCGGCCGTGCCGGTGGGACAAAGCGAGCTCCTGTTTAAAGCATTAACGGCCGCTGGCAGCCCCGTGCAGTTCCACGTCATCCAGGGCGCCGGCCATGGCCGCGGCTTTGGTGGTAGCGAGATTGAGGAGCTCGTTAACACCTTCTTTGCGGCCACCCTTAAGGGCGATCCCAAAGCGCAGGCCGTCGCTGTCATCAACCCCGGCGGCAGCAAGCAAAGCAAAAGCGACGCGGTGGAGGAGCGTCGCCCGTCCGGCGTGCCCGGCGCCCCCGGCCGCGACCGCTCCGCCGGTGGAGATCGCCCCGCAACGCCCGGCGAGCGCAGCGCCACCGGCGCGACCGCACCTGGCACCACCCCCGCCCAGCCCGGCGAGGATGGCGGGCGCCGCCGCCCCACGTGGGAGATGATCTCCCGCCGCGAGGGCGTACCCGTGGATGGCAAGGTGACCCGCGAGAAGTGGTCCGGCCGCCCCCGCCTGTTTGAGCGCCTGGACACCAACAACGATGGCGTGCTGAGCAAAGCGGACTTTGCGAACTGAAACGGGGTTGCGCGCCAGTGCAAGAACGGATTTCGCCAGCCGGCGGAAAAATATTCCGTTAATGAGTTACAATGAACTACAGCCTTTCAGGAATCATCAAGCTGAGAGATTAAACGTTTTTGGTAACGATGTTGTGGAAATATCCAGACTTTCTAAGTGCCACAGCATTAATGACAAAGCGGACGGACGGCCAAGGCGCTTACATCTGGCCCATTTCTACAATGGTTGTGATAGAATTGAATGAGGATCGCGATGCCTCGCAGCAAGGAAGAGAAATCTTTGACGTGCTGTCACACAGAAAAGTGAACGACGAATTATTTGTTCCGCGAACGTCCTAATTCACTTGATGAAACATCATAAATCTGCATAAGTTGATTTCATCATTGATTCAGCTTTTCTAGAGGTTCTCGACACGCCGCGCGCGGCAATCGGATTCCTGACTCCCGGAAACGGCCGGACGACACGCTGATCATGATCGCTCCAGCCGCAGCATGCCTGCTCGGCCACGGAGAGGGGTTGTCAGAGAACGATGAGGCACAGAGGAAAGCTGACGTATATGGCGATCTACTCATCTGCGGCGTATCCCATTGTGGTCCTAAAAGTATACGAGTACTATTATGGATTGGACTTGGTTGCGGTGGAACGTATTATTCCCCTTGTGGACTACGCGTTTTTACCGGAAGCGCCCCATTTTATACTGGGCGTGGTGCAATATCACGGCCTCCCGCTGCCTCTGGTAAGCCTCCGCAGGCGCTTTGGCCTTCCGGACGGTCGCCCCGCGCTGAGCGACCACATCGTTCTGGCCGCCACGCCCCGCCGGCGCGTCGCCCTTCTGGCGGATGAGGTGTGCGGTTTTGAGGAGGTTCCCGCCACCGCCTGGCAGTCCGCAGAGTCCCTTAACCCGGCCGGCACGGGTTCCATCAGCAGCGTAGCCACGGTGCGCCAACGCCTCGTGCTTATCCACGACATCGAAAAGTGCCTCTCGGCGGAGGACGACGCGGCCCTTGCGGCGGCGCTGAGGGCACCCCACGCGCCCGCGCCGGTCTACGGCGAACGCCCCGCTACGGGAGGGGGCGATGACTGATCGCTCCCTGCAAGCCCCGGCAACCGCCGCTACTTCCACTGTCGCCGCTGACGACGGCCCTGAGGAGGCGGCCCGCCATATCCTGGACGCGATCGAAAAGCGCCTGGGCCTCTCCCCGTGCCATTCGCGCCGGGCGGAGGTTCTGGGCGCCCCGGGCATCCGCGACAAGCTTGACGCTTTGCTTACGGCCGAGCCGATCCCCCAGGAGGTAGTGCGGCAGCTGACGGTGGGGGAGACCTATTTCAATCGCGAGCCCGCCACGCTTAAAGTGCTGGAGACCAACGTTTTGCCGCGGATCATCAACGCCCGTGCCCAGGGGCCGCGCGTGCTGCGCCTGTGGAGCGCCGGCTGTTGTACAGGGGAGGAGGCGCTTTCGCTGGCAATGATTCTGGACCGCCTGCTGCCCGACGTGGAACGCTGGCACGTTTCAATCGTCGCCACCGACGTAAACCGCACCTTTCTGGACCGCGCGCGCGAGGGAGTGTTTGGCGAATGGTCCTTCCGCGGCACGCCGCCCCAGCTGCGGACGCAGTACTTCAGCGAGGCGGGGCCCGGCCTCTGGCGGGTGGCGCCGCGCATTGCCCGTATGGTGACGTACCTGGAGCACAACCTGGCCGCGCCCCTGCTTCCACGCAAGATAACGCAGGGGGAGGCGATGGACATCGTGTTGTGCCGCAACGTGTTGATGTATTTCTCGCAGCGGCAGTCGCAGGCGGTGCTTCAGCGGCTGCGCAGCGTGCTGCGGCCGGAGTCCCGCAGCGGCAGGGAGTCGGCGCTCCACGAGGGGGGATGGATGGCTCTGAGCCCGACCGAGTACATGATGCACCGGCCCTCGGGCTTTCACGTGCGCACGTTTGACGGCGTGTGCCTGTACCAGCGGGCGGATCGCGAGGCAGGAAGTCCTCCCAGCCGCACGTTTCGCGGCGTCACGCCCCAGCCACGCAGCGCTACTCGTTCGGAGCCCCCGCGCGTCGCGGCTTCGCCGCCGGTGGCCATCCGGCAAAGGCCTGCGCATCAACAGGATGCGCGCGAGACCGTGACCGGCATCGGCGCGGCGGAATCGCTGGCCCGCGCGCGGGCGGAGGCGGACAGCGGCAGGCTGGAATCCGCGCTGCATCTGTGCACGCAAGCCCTTGATGCGGACAAGGTTAACCCCGGGCTCCACTTTCTCCGCGCCCGCGTGCTGGAGGAACTGGGGCGCTCCGACGACGCCGCCACCGCCCTGGGGCGAGTGCTTTATCTGGATCCCTCCTTCATCCCCGCCTACCTGGCCGCCGGTTCGCTGGCGCTGCGCGGCGGAAATCGCGCCCATGCCGTGCGTCACTTCAAAGGCGCCCTTCGCCTGCTGCAACCGCTTGATCCTGAAGGAGAAGTGCCGGGGGCCGAGGGACTGACTGCCGGCCACCTGACGCAAATGGTTCTGGCGCTGCAAGCCACCGCCTGGCCCGTGCTCGCCCAGGCCCCACCCGCCCATTTCCCTGCATGAGATCGCCGCCCCTGACACCATTCCCGGTCACGGCCCGCCTGCGCACAGCGACGGCCGCCGCCGCGGAGCCGCGCCCGATCGCGACGGACTGGGCTGCCCTTCGCGCGCGCGTGGAGCGCGCCGGCGAGACACTGTTGCGCGGGGCCGAGCTCTCCGACGAAGCCCGCGCCACCATCCTGCGGCGCCGCGCCATGGCCGTGGCCCAGCCGCCGCCCGTAGAGTCTCGCGAGCGCATGCTGGATCTGGTAGAATTTACTCTGCTGCACGAGAGTTACGGTGTGGATGCCCGGGCCGTTGCCGGCGTCGTGCGCCTGGATGATCTGCTGCCCGTGCCCGGCGCGGAGCCGTGGCTGGAGGGGCTGATGCTGTGGCGCGGGCGGATGCTGAGCGTCATTAACCTCAAGCCATTTTTCAACCTGCCTGCGGCGGGCCTTACCAACCTCAACAAAGTGGTGGTTATCCAGGGCGCAACGTCCCCGCATCGGGAGTTTGGCCTGCTTGCGGACGACATTTCCGGCGGCCTGTTGCGCGTGGCGCTTGTCAACATCCGCCCGCCCGCCCCTCGTCCCGACGACCAGCGCTCGGACTTTTGCCTGGGCATTGCAGCGGGCCGGCTGATGGTGCTCAGCGCCTCACGTTTGCTGGGCGAGCGGCGCTTTTTTGGCGACGGTATTTTGCCGGCAAGGGGGCATGGCTGAGTTTGTGTACTCCTTGGTAAACCGCTGTCGCGTCGTGTGTCAGGTCGACTTCATGACAGCGCGGTCCGCGGATCCATTCTTACCCTGTTACCCCTCCAAACGTTCACCTTAACTTTATCCCTTCCTCTCTAACCTGCCATGCCTTTCAAGTGGACAATAAGTATCAAGCTAGTCGCGGCGTTTACAACGTTACTCCTTGCCATTGTTTCGGTTGCCGCTTGCATATTCTATTCCGTGCAACGGTTCGAGGCTGCGGCGCGGATTACCACGCACACGCACATGGTCATCGGGCAGCTGGAGGAGCTGGGCAAGCACGTTGCCAACGCGCAAAACTCAGTGCGCGGCTTTGTTATAACAGGAAACGAATCGTTTTTCGAGCCGTACAATCGGTCAATTGACAGCGCCGGGGAAGTCATGGCCGGCCTGGAGAACCTTATTCGGGACAATGAAGATCAGCGCAAACGCATGGACGCGCTCAAGCAAACCGTCAACCGTAAAATGCGGCAACTTGCGGACCTTGCCGAGACGCGCCGCGGCCCTGGCGGAATGGACGCCGCCGTCAAGGTCGTCGCCTCCGGGGAAGGGGAGACGCGTATGCTGGAAGTACGCGAAAAGGTAGGGGAGATGATCTCCGAGGAGAAAAACCTGCTGAGTCAGCGCGCCATTACGCGTCAGGAAGAATTCAACATTGTTCGCGGGATTGTGGCCGCCAGCGCTCTCCTTAAATGCGTGCTTGTGGCCTCGGTCGGCCTCTACCTGTACGTTGCGTTTGTGGGGCCGCTGCGCGATGTTACCAGTGCGGCGAAGCGCATCTCCGAGGGCGATCTCTCCACCCCCATACCCGCCGTTACACGCACAGACGAAGTGGGCGACATGCTGCGCGCCTTTGCGAAAATGCAGGCGGCGCTGAGCGAAATGGCGCGCGTGGCGCGCAGCATTGCGGACGGCGACCTGAATCTCGAGGTTAAACCGCAGTCCGACAAGGACTTGCTGGGCAATGCGGTTACCACCATGCTGGCCGGCCTGCGTCGCAACACCACAGCTATGCAGGAGGCCGCCACCGTGCTCGGCTCCTCGGCAAGCGAAATTCTTGCCGCCACCACGCAGGCGGCCACCGGCGCGGCGGAGACGGCCACGGCTGTCTCGGAGACAACCGTGACGATTGAGGAGGTGAAGCAGACCGCCCAGCTTGCCAGCCAGAAAGCGCGCCTCGTCTCCGACAACGCGCACCGCGCCGCCGAGTTCTCGCAGGAGGGCCGCGGCGCTGTGGACGCTTACCACGAGAGTATCGGCAAGATCCAGCTGCAGATGGGGTCCATCGCCGAAACCGTGGTGAAGCTGAGCGAACAAAGCCAGGCGATCGGCGAGATTGTGGCGACCGTGGCCGACCTTGCGGAGCAAAGCAACCTGCTGGCCGTCAACGCCGCCATCGAGGCGGCGCGCGCCGGCGAGCAGGGGCGCGGCTTTGCCGTGGTGGCGCAGGAGGTGAAGAGCCTGGCCGATCAGTCCAAACAGGCTACCGTGCAGGTGCGCGTTATTCTCAGCGAGATTCAAAAGGCCATTAGCCGCAGCGTGATGGCCGCCGAGCAGGGCGACAAAACGGTGGAGGCAGGCATGCGGCAGGCCAACGCGGCGGCGGCTTCCATACGCTCCCTTACGGAGGTGATTGAAAGCGGGGCGCAGGCGGCGCTGCAAATCGCGGCGTCCAGCCAGCAGCAGTCTGTGGGGATGGATCAGATCGCCGGCGCGATGGAAAACATCAAGGAGGCGATTAACCAGAATGTGAGCGGCACCCGCCAGACAGAAGCGGCCGCCCGCAACCTCTACGGGGTGGGGCAGAAGATCCAGACGCTGGTCAACCAATATCAACTGCGGGCGACCGCCTGAACGCCGGCCGCCAGTGCCGGGAGGAGACGCACATGAATGAGCGAGACTTAGCACTGCGCGAGCGACTGTGGCAGGTGTTTCGGGTGGAAGCCCAGGAGCACCTGGAAACGCTGAGCCGGCTTTTGCTGGAGATGGAATCGGCCCTGCGCGCCGAAGCCGGCGGGGTGGGGGCGGGTGTCGTCGAAACGGCGTTTCGCGAGGCGCACAGCCTGAAAGGGGCCGCGCGATCGGTCAACCAGCTGGACGTGGAGTCCGTTTGCCACGGCATGGAGCTGGTACTTTCCCGGGTAAAGCGAGGCGAGCTGACGCTGACCTCCGCGCGGGTGGACGCGCTGCTGGACGGCACCAGGCTTACATCCCAACTGCTTGAGGCAGAGGATAATAAGACAGCGCCTCCGCCTATTGGTATCACACTTTCCACGCTCAAGAGCGTGGCCGCGTCGGGCGATGCCGTGCCATCGGCCCGCGGTCCCGCAACCGCAGGCGCGGAGGCGGACCGGCGCGGAGGGGGATCGCCGATCACGGCAGCCCCGCCGGTGCCCCAGTTTATGGGGGCCAGCCTGGCGCCTGCGGGCGGATCGCACCAGGTGGAAGAGCCGCTGCCGAAGCCCCCGCCTCCTCCTTCGCGGGCGCCGGGCGCGGTGCAGGATGATCCGGAACTTGTCCGTGGCCACGCCGCCTCGGCGGAGGCGGAGATGCTGAAGGCGCTGCATGGCAAAAGCGTTTCGCATCAACGACTTGCCGAGCAGCTAGTGCCGGAGTTGTCGCGCCCGCCGCGCGAGGAGACGCCCCCGGAGTTGCCGCCGCCCGTCCGGCAGCGCGAGGACTTGGGCTCCGCCGAGGAGACCGTGCGTGTGTCCATCGCCACGTTGGACGCCGTGCGGACGCAGGCGGAAGAACTGCTCGCCGACAAACTCGCCATCTTTCAGCACGCCAGGGACTTACAAGCGCTGGTCACCCAGATTGCCGAGTGGCCGCGCCGGTGGAGCGCCGTGCGCGATGACATGGACTCTGCGATCGGGAAAGCCGCGGGGCCCAGGTCCGGCCAGGGCCGCCCGCGCACGCGGCTGGTGGAGGAGATTCCGGAGCATCACGTTACCTCTTCGGGCGGAACATCTTACGCAATGGTTGGGGGGCAGGAGGCGATCGCCCGGCCGCACACCTCCGCCGATATGGCGCGCGCGTTTATGGAGTGGAATGCGCACTTTATGCACACGTTGCGCTCCGACCTGGAGCGGATGGCTCGCTCATTTGTGCGCGATCGCAACGCGCTGGCCGGCCGCGTGGACGCCTTGCTGGAAGGAACGCGCGAGCTCCTGATGCTCCCCTTTTCCTGGCTGCTGGACAGCGTCCACCAGCCGGTGCGCGACCTCGCGCGCTCGCAGGGCAAGGAGGTGCAGTTTGTGGTGGAGGGGCAGGCGGTGGAGCTGGATCGCCGCATTTTGTCGGAGCTGAAAATCCCCTTTATGCACATGCTCCGCAACAGCGTGGACCATGGTGTGGAGACTCCCGATGATCGACTGGCAGCCGGCAAGCCCCGCTTTGCCACCATCGCCGTAAAAGTGGAGCAGCCGCGCAACGGTACGGTGGAGGTGAGTATTACCGACGACGGGCGGGGAATTGATACGGCAAGGGTGCGGGCGGCCGCGCTGAAGGCTGGATTGATGATGCCGGCAGGGGAGGGGGAGACATCGCATGTCCCTGGGACAATACGTGTCCCCGGGACAAGTGATGTCCCTGCTGAAACCAATGGCGTGCAGCCGATGCAAGGTGGTGCGGATGTGCAGCTTATATTTGGCTCCGGCATCACCACAAGCCCCATGATCACCGACATCTCCGGTCACGGACTGGGCCTGGCGATTGTGCGGGAAAAGATCGAAAAGCTGGGCGGAACTGTGGTGGCGGAGACGCTGCCCGGGCGCCGCACCACGTTGCGCTTGCGCTTGCCGTTGTCGCTCAGCATCTTCCGCGGGGTGGTGGTGCGGGTGGCGGAGCGCCGGTTTGTGCTGCCTGTCAACAACGTGTCGCGGGTCACGCGGCTGGCGGCGAATCAGATCCGCACGTTCGAGAATCGCGAGACGATCCTGAACAATGGCGAACCCGTGGGCGTTGTGAGACTTGCTGGGTTGCTCGGTATCCGTGGCTCACCTTCCGCTCATCGGCAGGCGCCGTCGCCGGAACCGGACGATGATAAAGCACGCACCAACCCGGTTGTCGCCAACGGCAAGGGCTGGACGCCCTCGTCGCAACCGCGCCTGACGGTGGTGGAGGCCACGGCCGGGGGCGCGCACGTGGCCCTGGTGGTGGACGAAGTGTGTGGGGAGCAAGAGGTTGTGTCGAAAATGGCCGGGCAGGCGGTAGGCAAGCCCCCCTGTGTGGTCGGGGCCACGGCCCTGGGCGATGGATCTTTGGCACTTATCCTTGATGTCCAAGAACTTATGCGGGTATCGAAGGCATCGGCCGATGCCGCCGTCGCCCCCGCGCGCCCGGAGACGGAGGCGCCCACGCGGCGCCGCATTCTTGTGGTGGACGACTCGATTACCTCGCGCACGCTCCTGCGCTCCATCCTGGATTCGGCCGGCTTTGTGGTGGAGACAGCCGTTGACGGCATCGACGCCCTCGCCCGCCTGCGCAGCTCCTCCTTCGACATGGTGGTTACCGACGTGGATATGCCTCGCCTGCACGGCGTCGGACTTACCGAGAAGATTCGCGCCGACAAGCGGCTGTCCGAGATGCCGGTGGTGCTGGTCACCTCACTTGACTCCCGCGAGGACCGCGAGCGGGGCCTGATGGCCGGCGCCAATGCCTACATTGTGAAACGTAACTTTGAAGAAAGTAATCTTCTTGATACAATACATCGCCTTTTCTGATAATAATAGCAATCTAGGCGAATGCGCTTGCTTGTGGTACACTAACGGTTGGCGCAGAGCACTGGTCGACTCAGATCAACCAAAAATCCGAATGCCCGAGTCTCTCGAACCACTTCGGCCCCACGCCGGCCTCTATCCGGAGGCGCCCAATGGCATTCCGTCGCGGTCCTCCGGCGGAGCCATTCGGGTGCTGGTCGTCGATGACTCCGCTGCGGTTCGTGAGTTGTTGCGGGAGATGCTGCAGCAGGACCCCGCCTTGCAGGTGGCTGCCACGGCCACCAACGGGGAGGAAGCAGTGCGCCTTGTGGAAAAGCTTAAGCCAGATGTGGTTACGATGGATATCCACATGCCGGTGCTGGATGGTTTTGGCGCAACGCAGCAGATCATGCAGCGTTTTCCGGTGCCTATCGTGATCATCAGCGGCAGCCTGGATCTTACCGAAGTGAGCGTAAGCTTTCAGGCCATGGCGGCCGGTGCGGTGGCGGTGGTGCAGCGCCCTCGCGGAGTGGGGCATCCCTCGTTTGGCGCGGATACGCTGGCGCTGGTGCGCATCATCAAGGCGATGGCGGAGGTCAAGGTGGTGCGGCGCTGGCCTTCGGATCGCCCCGCGCCGGCAACGTCCCGGTCGGACACTTCGGCCCTGCCCACCCTCGCGGCGGCATCAGCGGCGCTTACACCGATCGGCGAGAGAGCGTCGCGTACTCCGGGCACGGCGCTCTATCACGTGCCAGCGTCGGCGTGTTTGCAAAAGCGCCGCGTGGATATCGTGGCGATCGGCACCTCCACAGGCGGGCCGCAGGCGCTGCACGCCCTGTTCTCGCAACTGCCCGCGCCGCTGCCGGTGCCGGTGGCGATTGTGCAGCATATGACGGAGGGCTTCATGCCCGGCTACACCCAGTGGCTGGAGCGCGCTGTGCCGTTTCCCGTGGAGCTTGCGACGGACGGCGGCATGCTGCAGCCGGGGCGCGTTTACCTGGCGCCGGACGGCGCGCACCTTACCGTTAACGGCTTCGGCCGCGCTCTCCTTTCCCGGGCGGAGCCCGTGAACGGGTTGCGGCCGGCCGTGAGCGAGCTGTTTTCCTCCGTGGCGGCGGGCTACGGCTCGCGCGCGGTGGCGATGCTTTTGACGGGGATGGGTACGGACGGCGCGGCGGAACTGCGCGAGCTGCGCGACCGCGGCGCCCTTACCATTGCGCAAAGCGCCGAGTCCTCCGTCGTCTTCGGTATGCCCGGCCACGCGGTGCGTCTGGATGCCGCCGAGCTTGTCCTTTCGCCGGAGCAAATCGCCGTTGCGCTTACCCGCTTGTTTCGCCTTACGCCGTCCAACCCCACCAAAGCCGTACCCCACCTATGACAACTTACGCCTCCAGGGAGCCTATTCGAATCCTTGTTGCCGAAGACAGTGCGACTCAGCGCGCGCAGCTTTGCATTGTGTTGGAGAAGATCGACTGCGAGATCCGCGCCGTAAGCAATGGCCGGGAGGCGCTCGCGCTGATGGAATCCTTTGAGCCGGACCTGGTACTTACCGACGTGAACATGCCGGAGATGGGCGGTTACGACTTGTGCCGCGAGGTGAAGAAGCATCCCAGGCTTAACAAGGTGGCGGTGATACTGGTGACGACGCTCTCCGATCCGGTCGATGTGATTCGCGGCCTGGAGTCAGGCGCGGATAACTTTATCGTCAAGCCTTTTCAGGAGGAGTATCTGCTTGCCCGCGTGCGCAACATCATCTCCAACAGAGAGTTGCGTACGGACGAGCATCGAATGGAAGTGGCGATCCAGATTGTGTTTGGCGGGCAGCGTTTTGTTATTAACTCGGACCGCCTGCAGATCCTCAACTTATTGCTCAGCAGCTACGAGACCGCCGTGCAGCGCAACCTGGCCCTGGTACAGGCGCAGGACGAACTGCGCGCGCTGACGGAGACGCTGGAGCGCCGCGTGGAGGCGCGCACGGCCGAGCTTCGCGCCGAATCCGCCAAGGCGGCAGCGGCGGAGCACGCCGTGCAGAAGCAGGCCAACATCCTCCAGTCGGTTATCCACAGCATGGGCGACGGCCTGGTGGTGGTAAGCATGGAGCATGAACTGGTGATGATGAATCCGGCCGCCATCAAGATCCTGGGCGCGCAATGCATCAGCCTCGAGGCGCTGCCGCCGGGCCCGGACCCCGCCGTTGGCGAGGGCGCCACGCCGGACCCCTCGCGGCCGAGTTTCTTTAAGGCAGACCGCCTGACACCTTTGCCGGCGGAGGCCAACCCCATCAGCATGGCGCTGAAGGGCCAGCCCACCAGCAATGTGGAGATTTTTGCGACGACGGAGCCGCATCCCGAAGGCATTGTGCTAAGCGTCACTGCACAGCCGATTCGCGACGCCCAGGGGAGCCTGGGCGGGGTGGTGGTGGCACTGCGCGACATTACGTCGCAGAAGCAGATGGAGAACCACATTCTGCGCAACCAGCGCATGGATAGCATCGGCTCGCTGGCGGGCGGCATTGCGCACGATCTCAATAACGTGCTGGCGCCCATCCTGATGGGATCGGAGCTGCTGCAGATGTCGCAGACGGACCCGTCCTCACTGCGCATTATCGACACCATTAACCAGAGTGCGCGGCGCGGTTCGCGGCTGATCAAGCAGCTGATGACCTTTGCGCGCGGCACCGGTGATGCGGACTACGAGTTGCTCGATATCTCGCTGATGATCGAGGAAAGCCTGAAGGTGCTGGGGCAAACCTTCCCGCCCAACGTAAGGCTTCGTTCGGAACTGTTTGAGGGGCTGTGGCCCGTTAACGGCGACGACACGCAGCTGGATCAGGTGCTGCTGAACCTGTGCGTAAACGCTCGCGACGCCATGCCGGGCGGCGGCTTTATCACCATCTCCGCCAACAACGTCGTCATTGATGCCCTGCAGGCCAGCGCGCGCGAGCAGGCGCGGCCGGGCGCGTTTGTGCTGATGAGCGTGAGCGACACGGGCTCGGGCATCGAGCCCGCGGTGCTGGAGCGCATGTACGAGCCGTTCTTTACTACCAAACCGCCCGGCAAAGGCACGGGCCTGGGGCTCAGCACCATCCTGGGCATTGTGCGCGCGCACGGTGGGTTTATTGAGGTGCACACCGAGATAGGCCACGGCACCACATTCGACGTCTACCTGCCGGCGGAGACGGACGGCCATATTCCTCACGGCGAAAAGCGGTGCATGGAGCTTTACCGGGGCAATGACGAGCTTGTGCTCATCGTGGATGATGAGGAGGCGATCCGCAACACCGCCTGCTCCACGCTGGAGCTCTACGGCTACCGCGTGCACACCGCGGAGGACGGTGTAAGCGCCATCGCCTGGTTTGCACAGAATCACCAACACGTAACCTGCGTGCTTACCGACATGACGATGCCGCACCTGGACGGAATCTCCACGGTGCGAACGCTGCGCAAGCTGGGCCGCAACTTCACCGCCGCCGTCATCTCCGGCCGGGAGGAAAGCATTGATAAGAAGGAACTTGAGGAGATTGAAGTGACCCAAATCCTCCATAAACCCTTTGACGTGCAAGCCCTGCTACGCACCGTGCACGCCCTGGTAGAGGAGGCGCAACTGCGCGGCGGCGCCATGCCCTCGGCCGCAGACGCAGAGCGGCTGGTGTTTTAGCGCTAATTCTGGATCGGTTTTCAATACGAGTATAGACATGACACCATCGGAAGCGCCACAGGCGCGAAAGCCTAAAGCCCAGGGCGTAAGCCCTGGGTGAGGTTACACGCGTATTGAAACCGCTCTATCTGGCGGCTGTCGACATTTGCACGTTCCGCGGTCCCTCCCCTTGGCGATCTTTCCGGCCTTGGCGTTAATGTATCGACGGCCTCGGCCTCCCCTCGGTTCTTCACGCTCGGTCAGACGCGGCCCCAGCGGTTCATAAATCAATTTCGTCGCATCAATATCAAGAATATTCTATTCCTGTGCACGAGAGCTTGTTGTCAGAGTGCAGAAATGAAAATGTGCCTGGAGTCGAATTTGTCTCAGTCTGCGCTTGCAACGGGGGGTGGTGGGGCGGTTGGAAAGGAGCCTGACAGTGATGGTGCGTTGAATTACTGGTATCGCCGATGCTACCGGCGGTTTCTGGTGGATATGCATATTCCGGACTGGGATGAGAAGTTTCTCTCCAGGCTGGACGCCGGCGACTTTGTCGACACGCTGGTGAAGGGCAGGAGCAGCTCTGTCATGGTGTACTGCAACTCCCATGCGGGGCCGGCGCTCTATCCGTCCAAGGTGGGGCCGGTGCACAAGTCGCTGGGGCACAGGGACTTTGTGGCCGAAGTTTTACAACGTGCGCGGGGGAGGGGACTCTCCGTTGTCGCTTACTACAGCGTCATTTACAACAACGCGGCGTTTCTCGAACATCCGGACTGGCGGATTGTGCCGTTTGTGGGCGAGGAGGCGTACGAGGGAAATCGCTATGGCACCTGCTGTCCCAACTCTCCTTACCGGCATTTTGCCATTGCGCAGACGGAGGAGCTTTGTGCGCGGTATGATTTTGACGGCATTTTCTTCGACATGCTATTCTGGCCGTTTGCATGTTACTGTCCGCATTGTAAAAGCAGGTTTCTGAAGGAGGAGGGCAAGGAGCTGCCGGTCATCGTCAACTGGAACGATCCGACATGGATGGCATTTCAACGCGCGCGCGAGCGCTGGATGAAGGAGCTCGCGGGGTTGCTGACGGAAGTGGTTCGCCGCGTGCGCCCCTCCATGACGGCGACGCACCAGCTCAGCCCCGTGCTGCATGGGTGGCGGATGGCAATGCCGTACGACCTTACCGACGTTTGCGACTACGCGAGCGGTGATTTCTATGGCCCTCCCGCGCACCAAAGCTTTGTGTGCAAGATTTTTGAGGCGCTGAGCGTGCGCAAGCCGTTTGAATTCATGACCTCGCGTTGCATCCATCTTTGGGATCACGTGACGATGAAAACGGCGTCCAAGATGGAGATGCAGGCGTTTCTCGCACCGGCTCACGCGGCGGGGTTTATGTTTATTGACGCGATTGACCCTGTGGGAACGCTGAATCCGCGCGTGTACGAGCGGATCGGACGGATCTTCCCCAGGCTGGAGCCGTACGAGAAGTTTCTGGGCGGCGACCTCGCGGCGGATGTCGCGATCTACGTCAGCGGGGAATCGCGCTTCAGTTTTCGCGCCAACGGAACGCACATCCGCGATTGGACGGTGAGGGCGGATAACATGGCAACGCAATCCGGAATGCCGCATCTGGAAGCCGCGATCGGCGCGGGTCGCAGCCTTCAGGCGGCGCATATTCCATACGCGGTGGTGACGAAGCGCAATCTGGAGTCCCTGAAGAAGTATCGCGTTGTCATTCTGCCCAACGTGCTGGTGACTTCGGACGAGGAAGTCGAGGCGTTCCGATCGTACGTGGCGGCGGGCGGGACGCTGTATGCGAGCGGTTACTCCAGCCTGGTGGCGGAGGACGGACGTTTGCGCGATGACTTTGGCCTGGCCGACGTCTTTGGTGTTTCCGCCAACAAGATGATGGAGCACTCCCTGGCGTATATTTCGCCTGAAAGCTCGCCGGAAGCCGCGGCTTTTGCCGCGATGTGCGCACCGCAGGAGCATCTCATCCATCGCAATGGCTGGATGGAGATAGAGAACCGCACGGCAACGGTGTTGTCCAGCATTACAAGGCCGTGGTGTCCGGAGAACGAGGGGTCCGCGCTGCGGCATTCGTTCGCGAGTATCCATAGCTCTCCGCCGGGGCTTACCTCGCAGGGTCCGGCCGTAACGCTTCACCGGTACGAGGCGGGAAAGGCCTGTTATTCGGCGGGAGCGATGGAGCATGAAGATCAGGAAGTGAACCGGCGCGTTTTTGCGCAACTGATCCGCCATCTTCACGGGGGGACCATCCCGGTGGAAGCCACTACGCACGCGTCCGTCGAGCTGACGGTCTTCGACAAGCCCGCGGTTCATCGCATGAACATCAGCCTTGTCTCGCTGAATCAGGATCAGGAGCCGCTGCCGTGCAAGGGGACGGTACTGGTACGGCCGGGCGGTAAGGTGATCCCCACAGCGCTGCGGCGGCTTCCCGGTGGGGAAGCGTATCCGTTCCGCGCGATTCCGGGCGGCATTGCGTTCGACTTCGAGGGCTTGGAGATCTTCGCCATGTGGGAGGTCGACTACACGAACGCCTGAATCTGCTGAAGTCCCTTAATTACAATCATTTCCGCTTTTCATTTGCTATGAGTTCTACATCTGTCGCGTCGCTTGCCCTGGATCAGGGCGGCGGCATTCTGCGTTTGGCTCCTAACTGGGTGCCGCGCTTTTATTGCGTGCCCGGCCGACGCATCAAGCTGCATCCCGACGACTACTACGCTTTGGGCAGCGCCCGGGGCGGTTTTGACGAGCGCTGGCTATCGTCCACAACGCCGGCGGATAACGGGCCGCTTACCGCTCCGCACGAGGGCCTCAGCTTCGTTGTCTTTGAGGGTGGCGGCAGAACGGAGAGAATGCTGTTTCGGGATGTCATCGAAGAACTCAGGGGCGCCGTCATCGGCGAGCGCATCTGGAGCGAGCATGGGTGCTGGCCCATGTACGCCAAGTTCTTTGACAACATGGGCGCGCTTCCTCACCACGTGCATCACCGGGATCAGCACGCGGCCCTGGTGGGGCAGAACGGAAAGCCGGAGGCGTACTACTTTCCGCCCCAGATGAACAACCACGGCGGGGATTTCCCCTACACCTTCTTTGGCCTCGAGCCCGGCACAACCAAAGACCAGCTTCGCGAGTGCCTGGTCAACTTTACCAAAGGCGATAACAAGATCACCAATCTCTCCCGCGCCTGTCGCTTGGAGCCGGGCACGGGATGGGATGTTGCGCCCGGCATTCTGCACGCCCCCGGAAGCCTCTGCACGTACGAGCCTCAGCGCAACTCCGACGTGTACGCGATGTATCAGTCGCTGACAGGCAACCAGATCGTGTCGGAAGATCTGCTCTGGAAGGACAGCCCGGCCGATCGCAGGGGAGACTTCGACTATCTCATCGATGTTCTGGACTGGGAGGCGAATGTGGATCCCCACTTCGTCAGCAACCATTTCATGCGTCCCCGGCTCGTGAGGCCGGCGCAGGAGACGCCCGGTTATGTGGAGAAGTGGGTCTGTTATCGCTCGGATGCCTTCAGCGCCAAGGAACTTACCGTGCTGCCCGGGCACACCGTCACGATCCGCGATGAAGCGGCCTACGGCCTGATCCTCGTCCAGGGCC
The DNA here is from genome assembly GCA_003054695.1 of Verrucomicrobia bacterium LW23. Lineage (GTDB taxonomy): Bacteria > Verrucomicrobiota > Verrucomicrobiia > Methylacidiphilales > UBA1321 > LW23. The sequence continues at coordinate 135,958 of QAZA01000017.1, read as the reverse complement.
ATGGAACCATGGGCAACTGGCAGGTGGATACGCCCACGCTCATCCGCTACGGCCAGCTTACGTCCGATGAGTTTTTCGTGACGGAACCGGCCGCCCGCGAAGGCGTGGTGATCAAGAATCCGTCCGCCACCGATCCGCTCGTCATGCTCAAGCACTTTGGGCCGGCTGCGCTAAAGCTGGACGTGTAGCGGCCACCGGATGCGGCTCCGCTTCGGCGGAGCCGTTCTCGGAGACCTGACCCCGCGACAGCATAAAAGAGGCTTTGCCCTAAGGCTGAAAAGTCGTCGTGCGGGCGTTCAGCGGGTCGATGATGAACGTCACGAAGTTCGGTGCGGGCCTTTGGGGCGTTGCTACGGCACTGGCTGGCGCGGCAGTGATGCACCACCTGTCCCGGTTTACGGGCGTACCTTCGCGGGGGAGATCTGTGGAGCCGTTGGGGCGGACGCGGAAGCATTTGTAGCTGGCGGTGATGGCGGGATTGGTCAGAGGCGCGGTGCCGCCGTTGGGGTTGGCGTCGCTCAGAAGCGAGGAAAACGCTTCGTCGGCCAGCAGCGTGATGTTGCCGGTCATGCGCGTCAGAGGGGTCAGCGGGCGCGAGGTCTGATAATCCAGGATCTGAAGCGCGCAGTAGCCCGGCTTTTCCGCGGGGAGTTTGTAGAAGCGGATCTCCACGGTGCGTCCGCTGCTGAGCGCGTGTGTCCGCGCAAGCTCCAGCATGGCCGTCAGCGTGGAGCGCACGCCTGCGAGGCTGCTGCTTTCCGTGGCGCGTCCAAAGGCGGTCAGGCTCAGCACGGCGACAATGCTTATGATGGTCATCACCACCACAAGCTCCATAAGGGTAAAGCCGCCGCTGTTGCGCCGGGAGCTGGAAATAGGGGAATCCATGGGGATGTCTGGTTGCTGGATACTGGACGGGACGGGACCGACCTGCCAATCCAATCGCGGTCAATAGCTCAGCTGCCGCGTGGAGATAACGCGCAGTTTGTAGGGGCCAAGGATCGCCGACGCATCCGTGTCGTTGAAAGTCTGCGACGTAGGATCCAGATAGCGCTCGATCACGAATGACCCACGGAACTCGGCCTCCTGCCGGCCCGATCCCAGGCGGAACGTGTCGTTGGCAACGTGCTGCATTTTGACCTGCTGGGCCCGCACGTGCACCTGATAGGTGTTGGACCGCGTCGTCACGCGGGGATAGATGGAGTTATAGGGCAGCTCGATGGAGTTATCGCCCGTCAGTTTCACACGATTCTGCCAAAAGGCGGCGAGGCGCGTCTCCAGCGTGGAAACGGTGTCCGTGTCCGACGCACCAGCGCTTCGCGGGACAAGCGGCACGGTGCAGATTTCCGATGCGGAGATAAACGGCTTGTTGCGGCTGAAGCGGTCCTCAAAGAACTGCAGTGTTGCGCCGGGCTGCAAGGGGTGGCGAATCACGATATCCGCAGCGCCGCCGTAAAAGGAGGTCAGCCCGTCGCCGTACAGCCCTTTCTTATGCAGCTTGGCCAGGGCTTTGCTGCCTGCGGAACTCGCGGTATCCATTGGGTTTAGCGCGGTAAGCATTACGGATTTAAAGACGGCGCGCAGACCCGTGTCGCGGCGCAGGTAGGAGAACGGCGCGATCTGATAGTTCAGGTTGATCTTGCCTGCTGTCGAAAACGGCTCACTTATGGCATACGGCTCAACCACAGGCATCCAGAAGAGATCAAGCAGCAGGTGATCCGGCGGATTTACACCGCCGGGATGGTCGCTCGCGCCGGGCAGGTACGCTCTCGCGGGGCGGAAGAGCAGCGTCTGCCACGGCAACCCGCGTTTCACCCCAGTGGGTATCGACCCAAACACGACGGGTGAGGCCATCAGGCGGCTTGGGCTGAAGTAGGTGCCAGCCTGCTCCTCCATGGCCGCGCTGCCGTCCGTAATGTACATGTGGCCCAGGTATGGAATGGCCGAGTCCGCACGGCCGGACTTTGCCGGCGCTTCGCCCTCATCCACCTTGCCGATGTAACAACCGTCGGGGATGAGGCCGGGACCGTTCTGCCAGTCCCCGCTCTTGCCCAGGCTGTTGAGTACGCCTTTGTCGTTGGCGACGGCGAGGTCGTTGGCAACGATGTCGGGCCATTCCGTAATAAAATCGAAGGTGGCCACGTCCGTCAGCTTGCCAATGCGGCTGCCGGGAGTTGGCTTTTTGGGCGAAGTAGACGCCTGGCTGGGGCTGATGATGGGAGGGCGCAGGGAGTGCACGAGGCGATCCGGCAGATCCCACAAAGGATGCTTCTCAAAGTAGGCGCCGAGATTCTCGGTTGCCGGAACTGCGGCGATTAGCCGGTAATCGCTGTTAAACGCCTTCTTTGGAGTAAGCGAGCGAATCCAGTCGTTCGTCTGCACCAGAGAGTTGGGCTGCATGCGCGAGTAATCGACATCCGCGTTGCAGAGAAATCCCGTGGGCTCGTTCGTTGTCTCGATGGTGGTGGTGGGAACCTGAAACGGCGTCGATGGAAACGTGAAGGTGCCCCTCTGCACCAGCACGGGCGCGCCGGAGGGAGGATCATAGTAGAGCTGAAGCGTTACGGTGCCCGATATCGTGAGCCCGGCAGCCGGCGCCACGTTGTTGACTTTACCCACGGGGAACATGCCCGTGGATGCATTGCCGCCCGCATCCGTCAGCTTGTCCCACGTAACCAGGCTGCGATAGCCCAGGTGCCCGCCCATGCGCACAAACGGCTCCGCTCTGGCAAACGCCTGCGAGGGAGCCTGAAACTCGTCCAGCTTCATCGTATGCGTATCGTTGGCAAACAGATCCTGCGTTCCAAACCGGAAGCTTTTCAGTCCGCTAAACTCCAGGCGAAAGTGGCTGGCCATCTGCGGGTGGCCGGGCGTTACGTTAAAAAACTCGGGGATTATCGCAAACTGCAGATTGTAGTTGTAGGAGGGGGCGGCGCCATTCCGCTTCACGGCCACGCTCGCCAGTGCCAGCTCGCTTAACGTGATGTACCTGCCAAAGCCTTTGGTGCCGTTGCCGGGATCCAGCGGCACCACCAGCCCGGACTCCCGCGCGTTCTTTTGCGTGTAGACATTGGCGTCCGTGCCGCTGCTCACATCGACAAGGTTGGTGGTGCGGATAAAGTCGAAAATGCTCGTCAGAATCTGGTCGCGCTCCGCTCCGGGGTACTTGCCGGCAAACGTATCGGTGGTAAACCCGGGGATGGGCCGGCCTGTCAGCTTTTGGAGATAGGCGTAGATGTCCCGGTTGCGGCCCAGATTCCAGTCCATCGTGGGGCTGTGGGGATTGCTTCGCTGCAGGCAGTACATCCTGGGAGTGCTGTCGGAACCCCGGACGGAAGAGCAGAACTGGATGAGGCTGTCAAAGCCGGTACGCTTTGCGGGGTCACTGGAGATCGGCCAGATGGCGACTCGCGGCGTATTGAACAGGGTTTGCTCCGGGCTGTTGCTGTTAGCTGTGAGGAAGAATTTGACCTCATCCAGCGTCTTGCGCCGGCGTTCGCTGCGATCAATGTTTGACTGCGTGCGCTCGGAACCGCTGAAAGGCGCGGTAAACAGCAGCTCGTCGATCGACGCATAGAATCGCCGGGCGCTGCCCGTAAGCACTCCGCTGAGCGGAGGCCGCGCCGTGCCGCCCATGCTGGAGTTTGCGCCACCGTTATAGCGTGGCGTCAGGCTGCAGATGGCCTCCAGAATCTGTTTGCGATCCGTCGTTCCGAGAGCACGCGCAAGGGGATTCCACAGCACCGTGGACAGGCTTGTACTCGCAGGATGGCCTGGATAGCGCTGGTACTCCCGCTGCGCGGGCTGGTAATAGGCCAGATCCACCTCATAAACCACCTCGTTGGGGTTGGGCGTGTAGCCCGCGGGAGGCCCGGTCTTTTCGCGAAAACCGCTCTTGTAGGTACATGCAACGGGAATTTCCGAGAAAGTCCCCTCCGAGGCCGTGTTGATGTTCACCTTCGTCGACTCGTCATCGGTCCAGAAGGCGATACGTCCATAGGGCGGATTGTCTTTGCCCGCGCCGGGGATGCGTACTTCATCCGAAGAAGAGCCCGGCTCCGCGGCGGCCAGAGTGCCGTCCTTAAGCACGTACAGCCACCGCACCGGCATGCTGAAGTTAAGGTCGCTGGAAGAAGACGAAAAGCCTTCCACCTCCGTTACAGCGTCCGGGCTGACAATCGGGTAGATGGTAAAGCCATCCGCCGTCCGGACCGGCTCGTTCATGTCCGCAAACACCTGGGGCAGCGTAAGCCACTCGGCACGGGGATAGTCCGTGCCGGTGACGGAGGCCGGGTCATACTCGCCCGTCACAACCATCTGACTGCTGGAGTAGAGCTTGTACGCCTTGACCGCGTTGCCGCGTGTATCAAAGGTGCGCAGCAGGCCGGGCTGGGAAATCCAGGCCGTGTTGGCCTGGGAGGATGCTTCCCTTATCTCCCCCATCACGAGGTTAAGCGCCGAATCGGCGAGACTTCGCGATGACACTCCGCTGGCATACAGGCTGGACGACTGCGCATCGCTCTTCAGCGTTGCCAGCATGGCCAGAAGCAGGGTGGTCATCAGCACAAGACACGCAAGTACGATGACAATGGCGGCGCCGCGCGTGCGCCTGCGATAAACAGGACTATTCATGGGAGTGATGGGCTGCAAGGGGCGCAGGGCTGCAGGGGGCGCCGGACGGCTAATTCGCACTGGCGTTCCACCTGGCCTGGCGAATGGACACTGTGGTGGTGAACACACGATAGGTGAAACGTTCCTTCTCCAGGAAATCTGTCAGCATCTTCAGGTCCGCCTGATAGTCCGCGTCGGACATCACGTTGAAGAGCGTGCCGGGCTGGAGCATGGAGGGAAGTGCGGCGCTGTTGGGGTACCGCTGATCGAGCCGCGTGGCGGATGCCTCGTCAATCGCCACCAGGGTGATATCGATAAGCGGCGGCAACTGGTTGCGCGATAAAGTTTCGCCGGGCGCGCTGAGGTATTTGCGCGTGTCGTACACATAATCGGTGGAGAGCGGTGCCGCGCCGCTGTCCGCAAGCGACGTGCGCGGACGAAACACCAGCGCCACAATATTCTCCGCAATCACCCGCGAGGGCGGAGGCGACGCCGCGAGCGGGACGCGAAACCAGTCCATGGCGTTGGCTGCCGTTAACGCCGTGCCGCTGTACTGGAAGATGCGGCATTCCTCCGCAGGCTGGCACATCTCCATCAGGAGAAAGCGGTTGCGCTGCTGGCCGGCCTTCAGCTCGCGGGCAAACTTCGGGAGTCGCGGGATGGTATCCTCGTACGAAAGGTAATATCCGGCCGCGTTCAGCAGCCCGGGAAGCGGCACGGAGCCGTCCGGCGCCGCACCGGGCTCCGAGTAGCCAAGCTCCGCGAGAAAGAACACGGCGTGTCCCGGCGAGAACAGCCCGGGCGTTCCTGTCAGCAAGCCTTTGGGTCCCAGAGCCGGCCCGCATACCAAGTGCAGGTCCGACTGCCGCACGTACTTTGACGGGGAAAGCTGTGTGGCGCTGAGGGGCGGATCGTAGTCCCAGTACGGATTAAGGATGACCTGGCTGAGCTTGCGCGACATGGACTCGAACGACGCCCGCGACTCGCGAAACGAGGCGGACTCCATGGAGCTGGATTTCCACACTTTGCCCGTCATATCCACCATCTGTACCAAAAGGACCAGGATGATGGAGAGGATGGCAACCGACACCATCATCTCCACCAGAGAGAAGCATCTGATTGGCGCGCGAGTTGCGAGAGGGTGGCGGCTGCGGCGATTCATGTGCGTCGAGAGCAGAGTCAACAAAGTCAGCAATGCCGATAATCAGAGGCCCGTGTCCGCGACATACACATTCCACCTGCGCGGTTTGCCGATGGTGGCCGTGGACTGGATCTCCAGGCTGATGGTGGCGACTCCGGAGATGCTGGCGCCGCCGGGGACCTCCGTGCTTGGCGTGGGGGCCAGCACCTTCACCTTGTAGGGGGAGTCCGGTGAGGTATCGGGAATCCCGTCGCGGTTGAAGTAGTAGGTGCCCTCCAGAGAGCCAAGGTTGGTAAAGCTGGTCTGCTGCGCATGGGTAAGGATGCTTTGGGCGATGCGCGCCTGAATCGTCATATCCATTTCGGCGCGAAGGTATTGCAGCCCGGTTGCCAGCACGCCCATGAGGACAACGGCCGACGTCGAGATCATGCCCAGCGCCAACACAACCTCCACCATGGAGAAGCCTGAACGCGCTTTCGCGACCGCGCGGCGTCGATGTGGGGAGGAGCCGGGGTGATCCGAACGGAGAGCTGTGGCGATGGGTTCGTTCATAAGACGCGGGTTAAGGGAAAGGATGGAAAGGGAGGAAGGAAAGAAGTGCGAGCGAAAGCATGGAATCCAAGGCTGGGGCTGATCATGGCTTCAGCTCGTAGGTAATCTTCATGATGCCCTGTGCATCGGTCATCTGTACTGTCAGGGAGCCGGCTGGTGAGCCCGTTACCAGCCAGCGCACGGTGCTTTGGTTGTACTGGTGCTCGGCAATCAGCTTTTCCGCAGGGGCGCCGAAGAGTTTCTCGTAGGCGGCGACGCTTTGCCTGAAGTCCGGCGGCTGCACAAAGGTGGCGATAATCTTCCGCATAACGCCGTTCTCGAAGCGTATTTCGATGTTCGCCGCGGAGTCCAGAATGGCGTTCGATTCTCCCCACAGGATACCCTTTTCGCCTTTTGAGCCGGGCAGATAAGGGGAAATGCTGCTGGATCGCACGCCCGACTCCCGAATGCTGCGATGCACGCGTGCGTAGGAATCTCCCCATGCGACGCCCTGCAGGGGGCTCCAGACACCGGCCAGCCGCGCGTCGGAGGTTTCCGATTCCGCTGTCCCGCCCGTGCTCACCTTTTGCTGAGCGCCCGGGCTTGGATCCACCACGGGCGTTGCGGGCGTCATCGCCGTCGCCTCGGTCGTCGTCGTCGCGCCGGTGTCCGCCGTGGGCTTTCTCTCCAGAATTCCCACCCACACTTCCTGCTGGTGCTTGTTGACCGCTGCGCCTTCCGCAGAGCCAGCCTCTCTGCGAACGCGAACCACGTTGTTAAGGCCGGTCTGCTCCGCAATCGTACGGAGGGCAAAGTCATAGCCCCGGAACTTCCATGCGGCATTGTGCGGAAAGGAGAGAGTGAAATCCACCTTATCCACAAGGGCGGGTGCGGTGCCGCGATTCTTCGTTGCTTTCGCCTGATCCACAGGGCCGCCCTCAACGGTCCAGTCGAAGACGTAGCCGGTGTTGCGTGCATCGAACACGGCGCTGACATACGATCTGAAGGCTTCCGTCAGCGGCTTGTCCTCGTTGCCCTCCGCGGCCAGCCCGAAGGAAATCCATGGTGTGCTGAGACCACTGAGCGTGATGCCGTCCTTGAATGCAAAGCCCTGCGCGGGCACAGGCCCGACGAATGCCTTGGCGCGAGGTGCGTCGATGATGAGCCGTCCGTTCTGCCAGTCCCATGTCAGTTCATCGCCCGCCTTCACGCTGGTCGGAGAGGGTGCTTCCTCCTGCCGGGCGTTCTCCATGTCCAGTCGGGCATCGGCCGCCGGCTCGAAGCGGATCCTGGCGCCGTGCGCAAAAGCGTCCTTGCCCATGGAGAGCCCATTCACAAAGTCATAGCTGAAGATGGCCTGAGAGCCGGCTTTGTAGATCACCGGCTTGGCGGCGGGCCGGATGCTCTGGCTCAGAAACATGCGTCCCGCAACCGCCATGGCGGAGGTCATCACGGGGTCCGAGTGATGATGCACGCCATTCCAGAAGTGATCCACCGTAACGTGGGGCATCGTGGCGGTCAGAAACTCCTCGTTAGTGTTCATATCCCAGGCGCCCCAGTAGTGGAAAAAGATTGCGTCCCAGTCCTGCCACGAGGCGAGCGCCGCGAGCTTGTAGGGGTACTCCGCGCGGAACGGGCTGGGCCGGCCCTGGTTGGTCTCGTAGATGATGGTGGGTTTGCCCTCCACGGTGCTGCTGTCCATGACATACGCGGACGGCGGTGAGGTGAGAGCGCTGTTGAGCCCCCAGAAGTACATGCCAAAATTGGCCACGTCGCTGCGACTCTGCGAGTACAGCCACGGCAGACTGGGGCGGTACTGCGTATCGAAACTGAACGGCGCCACGGCCACGCCCACCCCGGCGGGCGCGTGAGTCCGGGCAAACGCGCGGAGCTCCTGATAGTGCGCATCTGCCAGCTCGATGATAAAGCGCACGAAATCGCGACCACGGGCCTGGGGGTACTTTTTGTCGTGCCTGAGGCTTGGCCCCGGCAGAATAGCGCCATCCGTCTCGCCCTCGCCAAGCGTACCCCAGGCGGTACGGATGGCCGCCGGAGTCTCGTAGCGCTTCAACAGCCAGGCGTTCCAGCGGGCCTGCAGCTTGTTGCGGAAGTACTCGGGCCAGCCTTCGTACTCGCCGTCCAGCATGCGCTTTACAAAGCCGATTTCGTTGTCGATCTCCCAGATGGCGACACCTTCCTCCTCCGCATAGCGCCGGCCGGTGTAGGGATTGACGTGGGTGAGCACATTCCTGATGTGCTGCTTGCGCGCGGCCAGCAGGCGCTCGTCTACAAAGCCGCACCGCTGCCAGTTCACACCTTTCTGGCGGACCGCCTTGCGCCACTCCTCCCAGTCCGCGCCGCCAGAGACGAATGAGCCGTCTTTTGTCAGCAGATCCAGGGGCATGATACCCATCAGCTGCGTGGCCATCACAAATATGTCGCGCGACTTCAGCTCAGCAAACATGGCGTCCATCTTGTCCAGCTCGCCTCCGTCGCCTTTGGTGCTGGGGGCAAACTCGCCGGTGGTAACGCTGGCGTCCCCATAGGATTTGCTCAGGACAGGCCACAGCCGCCAGCCGTTAAAGCCCATGTTCTTGATGCGCTCGATGTTGCCATAGCCAAGCGATCCCCAGATGCGCAGGCGCTCGTTGCCGTAATACAGGTGGCCGTTGCGGGACGTCGTGTAGACGCCGGGACGAATCTTCACCGGACTCTCAAACAGCGCCGCCGAGGGATGTTTTGTGATGTCCACGGCAAATCCGGCACGCTTTGGCTTCTCCTTATAGTTTGGGCCGGAGAGGACCAGCTTTTCGGTCGCCACCAGCTCCATCTCCATGCGTACCGGGCTGCTGTCTCTTCCCTCTGTCTCCAGGGCGGTTTTGAGGACAGATCCCAGGCCCTTGATGGAGAGGCGATCCTCAACGCGCGCTGCTACGGCGCCGGGGATTTGCGGGAGCGTTACCCTGAGGTTTTCCAGCGAGCCTTCCCTGCTGACTTTATGGAACAGAAGCCCGGCATCCTGGATATCTGCCTTGTCCAGGACAAGGCGCCGAATCACCGCGGGATCCACCTGCACGATCAGCCGAACGGGCACGCCCGGCTCCAGTTTCACTTCTCTGACCTCGGACCTGGGCGCCACATAGGCGCTTCCTGTCACATTGATCTGCGTGACGCGGCCAAATAGCTGGAGGGCAAATCCGTAGTTCTCCTCGCTGCCCGACTTCCACGCGGCAATCTGCCTCTCCAGGCCGGGGATGGTGATCCACCCGGTTTTGAAGTCGTCCGTCTCCCATGAGGCAAACGGGTCGCTTTCGTAATCCGCGCCCTTCTGCATGCCGTTCCACTCCCGGCTCTGGGCCGCATCGGGCTTCTGCCACGTGGCGGCGGGGGCCCACTCGCTGAGCATGCGGTTAAGCTCGATCTTTGCCGTGCCGGTGCGCTCCTTCCAGCCGGCGTGCAGGCGAAGCTCCGCGGACTCGATCCGTGCGTCGCCGGGCAATGCATCGAGATTGAGTTTGATGAGAACCTGGTGAAAGCGATTATCGCGGAGCTGCAGAACGGCCGCGTCTTTGGGAGCCTTGTCGCTCTTGTTCAGCAACGTCGTCTCAGCCTCCACAGGAAGCATGAGGGGAGCAGCCTGTCCGGAAAGTCTGATAACAGCATGCGGTCCGCGAGGAGCGGTGGCCGGGGCGGAAGCCGACTGTTCTGTTTCTATTCCCAACTGCACCGGCACGGGCACGGAGACATTTTCTCCCCGTGCACAGGAGAGAGACAGCGCAAGCTGCACCGCCAGAAGAAGCAAAATCGAGTGAAAAGCGCGCCGTTCCATAAGATGAGCAAAAGATACAACCAAAGGGGCGATGAAGGCGAATCCATTGCTGTGCACCAGGTGCACACTACGGGATCGGTACGGAGTGATCCGGCACGGTTACCGACAAGTCGCCCGCCACAGCTGTCAGCTTACCCTCGGTAATGGAGTGGCGAATCTCCGTCGGCGCGGCCGGGCGCTCCTCCTCCTCACCCACGCGCTGCACCTGCAAACTGGCGGCCAGGATTACCGGGCGCAGCTCGCGGAAGGGGAATGCCCGGCTCGTGCCCTGATAGCATACAGCGTCCAGCGCAACCCAGTCCTGGTGCCGCTCGATCCGCCACTCCGCGGCTGCCTCCCCAAATCTGCCTGGCGCCGGGCGGATGACGGCCTGCCAGCGGCCGGATCTCAAGGCAAACGTGCCCGGCGAAAGCTCGTCGGCCTGCACATCGAGGCCGCGCAGCTCGTAGCGCAGGCGGAAATCATGCGCCCGAAACTCGTCGTTACCGGGATTGCCCCACTCCGGGTGGATATCGCCCCTGCCCAGCAGCAGATGCACGGCGCTGAGGACGCGCGGGCCGTCCTGCACGTTGCGCACATAGGCGGACGTAAATTCCTGCCCGTCGTGCAGAAAGCGAAGTCGCAGGGCCACCGCCGATCCGGCTGCGCCATTCCAGAAGCCGAGCAGCACTCTGCGCTGATCCCAAAAAAACTCCTCGTTTACAGACCCCAGGCATGCTTCCTGATGCATCCACGTCGTGCCGACAACGTCGCGGGTTTTGCCGCGATGGAAGGTTTCCGAAAACGTGTACTCCGCACTCGGCAGTGCGATGAAACGCTCCAGAAGCCGCGGCGGGCAGGCCACGCCCTCCGCCACCGCATGCGATGCCCCGACGAATTCCTTGCTCTCCGCCAGAGGATGCAGCGGCGCCGCTATACCGGTGCGCGTACGGAGCCAGGCCCACATCTCTGCGCGCATAAACGTGTGGTAATCCCGGCTGTGCGGACCAGCCCACTGTCCGGTGGCGGGATGATAGTGGCGGGCCAGAGTCTCCCACGCTTTCTCGTAGAGAAAACGGACGGACTCGCGGGCATACGGTGACTTGAGGAAGCGCAAAGCTTCTTCGCAATCCAGCAGCACCACGCGCGTGTAGGTCGGGCTGTTGTACTCGTTGAATCCGCCCTGCGCCCCGAAATACTCCACGGCCTGGCGAAGCCTCCTCACACCATACTCCAACATCCGTGATTCGCCGAGCAGCTCCCCGGCCAGCGAGCACACAATGCCGCCCATGATGGAGATGTTGGTGTAGTGCGGGCCCATGTTGCGCCGGTAGATGGAACCGGCGGCGTGATGCACCGCGTCTCGCGCGGCGGTGCGCACATCTTCGGGCAACCGGGGCGCGGAAGTATTAAGGAGGGCAATGAGGGCCAGCCCGCAAAAGTCCGCCCAGTTCCAGTCCGGTCTGTCCATCTTCTCCAGCGGCTCCTCCAGGTGCCACGACCACAGGCCGTACGTTGCGCTGACGGGGTCGCGATCCTGCAGCGGCAGCAGCTTGCGCAAAATGCCGATCGCCCGCTGGTGCCCGGCCGCATCCTCCGCTTCCATCAACTCGCGCGCATAGTGGAAGGACGCGCGGATATCGTGCACCCGCTCGCCCGTCGGTATAAGGGAGTGGTAGCCTGGATTCTTGAAGATCTGCCAGATCATCCCGACTTCAGGATCGAAGTAATCATCGTACCGGCGAGACTGTTGAGAGGACAAAGAGGAAGTCATACGCAAAGTAGGGCGAATCAGAGGATGGCTGTGCTAACGGTGGAGGCATCGGCCTGCCTGCGCAGGGTCGTGCCCTGGCTCCATCCCCCTGGAATCATCATGAGCTTGGGCACGCGAGGTACGCCCCGTTCATTACGGTTAAGATGCGACGTCAGCACGTCCACGGCCGCCGAGCCGACGGCTCGAGGCTGCTGATCGATGCCGCCTATGCCTGGCGGTGCCGGGAAGCAGTCGAGGGTCGCATATCCCAGTTCGTCCGGAATGCGAAAGCCATGAGCTTCAAGCTCCGCAAGCCGGGGCGCATAGTTGCAGAGAATCGCATCGGCCCGTTGCGCCCGCAGCCAGTCCGCTACTTCGCGCACGGGAAGGTCCTGCGCCTGAAAGATCGCGATGCGGTCGCTCTCGGCAATGGTGCGCTGATAGGCCAGATATTCCGCCACATACGCATTCTCCACGCGCCCCGCCAGGCTGTCGTCCAGCGCCAGGCCAATGCGCCTGTAGCCCAGGCGCCGCAGCTTGCGCAGCGCCAGCACGATGTTCTGGTTATGCGCAAAGGTAACACGATGCAGCGGCGGCTGAATAAGCGTGCGCCCAATTGTTACGGATGAAAAGCGGTCCCACATTAACGAAAGGTGCCCGCGGCTGCGACGCAGTGGCATGATGATGACGCCTTCGATACCTCGCGCATAAAGGACGTCGCTGAGGCGACGGCACGAGCCGTATTCGGCCAATGCAAACTCCTCCACGCGATAGCCCAGCTCTTTTGCCCGAAGCTCCACGCCCGTAAAGACTTCCATAGGAAAGGCGCGGGTTCGCCAGTCCGGCCAGGTCGCCGTCACGACCGCCAGAGTCGTCCGGCTGATCTCCTTGATGTGCGGAAGCTGCGCCATAAGCCGGGAGACCAGCGGGTGCGGCTGATACCCCGTCTCCAGTGCCAGCTTCTTGATGCGCTCCCGCACCTCCGGCGAAATCCTCGGGCTGTCCCGCAACGCACGGGAAACCGTGGCATGCGAAACACCTGCAAGACGAGCAAGCTGCCGAATAGTCATGTGCACCTGGTGCATAACTCCTCCGTGGAGCCAGCGCAATCAAAAACGTCAATAGAAGCAATAAATATGAGGCTGACGCCCCGGCGCTCGTCCTCAGTAGTTCCGCAGCTCCATAAGGCAGGCGGAGCCGGCTTCCACCCGAATACTCACCGGCACTCCGCTGGCGATCGCCGTGCGACGGGGAACCGATGCTGCGTGAAGCGAGGCCAGCATCTCCGGCTTAAGGGTGGCGGGGCGTCCCATATCCTGCCAGGTTTCGAACGCACTGCCCTGGCCGGGCAGAATCTGGCTCAGCTCGCCCTGTGAGAACGGAGGCGCCTCAATCTCGACGTCCCACGCTTCTGCGTGTTGCCCGGGCTCCAGATGATTCCACAGGATCGCCGAAGTAGTGCCGGTTGCGGAATCAAACACGGCAAAGCAACCGCACCCCGCGCGCACTTCTCCGTCCCTGACGTGCACCGCGGCTCTTTCGCCCTTCAGGCGGTGCCAGAACTCAAAGGCGCGCGCGGCGCTTTTAGGAACTTCATCGACCGTGTAAAGGCCATAGCCACCGTGGAACGGAGTGAAGTGGAACTGGCATTCCTCATAAATGTCCGAGAGGTTCCAGAAAAGACTGCCCTCCGCGTAATCCTCCAGCCCGGCCAGCACGGCGGATACAAACGCCGCGTTGTTGCACTCGTCATGATTGGATGCCAGCGGCCCGGCGGATGAATTCCACTCTCCCATAATAAAGGGCAGACCGGGAGATATCGCGTCGATCTCACCGCGCACACGCCGGAACGCACGGGTCAGAAACTCGGTGCCCAGCAGCTGAACCTCGCCGTGGGAGGACTCGGCAAACGCGACATCCGACGGATAAATGTGCGTGGAGAGGAAATCAACCGGCGTGCCCGAGGCGCGGCAATACTCCAGAAACGGCGTCACCCACTCCACGCGCGCTGTTGCCGGCCCGCCCACGCGCAGGTGCGGATCCACTGCCTTGATGGCGTGGGCTGCCGATGCATAGAGCTGAAAGTACTCGTCGCGGGTACCGCTCCAGAACGGAATGTTGGGTTCATTCCATACTTCGAAGTACCAGGTTTTAAGTTCTTCCACACCATAGGTTTCCTGCAGAAAAGTGACCGTGCGACGAATCAGCTCCTCCCACAGAGGCCACTCCCGAGGAGGGCTTGTAATCCCGCGATAGTAGCAGATGGTGGCCGACGGCTTCGCCGCAAAAGCCGCGGGCATGAAGGAGAGCTCCAGGAAAGGCTTTACGTGGTGGCTCAGCACTGCATCCAGCACCCGCTTCAGCCCGGAGAAAGCGTAGTCCACCGGATGGCCGTTGCCATCGCTCACCACGATTCCCATGTCGTCGCTCAGCGTGCCGTGGCAACGCCAGTACCGCATGCCCAGCTCGCTGTGGGCGCGGCGTATCTGCGCCTGCAAATCCAGCCGGGGCACAATAGCGGCGTGGCAGGTGTTAAAGCCGAATTCACCAATACGCTTGTAAGGCCGCAGTGAGCGGGTATCCAGGGACAGCAAGGTCGAAGTCATAAGTGAAGAAGCCCGCAAGCACACACGTGGGAACCATGCCGGTTTGCACAAAAAGGGGTGCGCTTGCTGCCTTCTGGTGTAAGCTACTCGGCATCCGCAAAGCGCTTCAATAGGAGATATTTGATATCCATGCGAAAGAAATGACCTCATCCTTGTGGCTGGATCAGATCAACCCGCGCATCCTCCGCTGCTGGAGGGGAAACTGGATGCCCGGCACCATCGAGCCCGCACGTGCGCTCTACGAGCACGAGCTTGTGCTGGTAACCGAGGGCGCCTGCACCGTGCGGGTGGAGAAAACGTCGCACGTTCTCGCCGCCGGTCACTACATCATCATCCCCCCGGCCGCGCTGCACATCTCCACCGCGGGCGGGGAGGGGGTGCATCGCGCGTGTATTCATTTTGACTGGACGCACGTCCCCGGGCGATCGCAGACCCCCATATGCAGGTTTTACCCGGAAAAACTTCCCGCGGAGCAAGTTGTGCAAGCGCCCTCGTGGGTTCCCACGCATTTGCCCCCCGGCGTGTGGGAAGCCGACTCGCCTGTCCTCTCCCTGGTGGACGCGCTGTTCGATCGCTGGGCCAGCGCTGACCCGATCCAGGCCGCCACCAGCCGGGCCGTCTTGCAGGAGCTGCTGCTCCGGTTACTCTGGCGCGAAAACAGCAAGCCGGCAGCACCCGATCGCTCCACACAGATCGCCTGGCTCGTCAAAGATCTCCTCGACAGCCACTTCAACAAGCCGGACTGCATCCGGACACTCCTCGCGCCTCTCGGCTTTAGCTACGAGCACCTGTGCCGCACGTTTCACCACAAATTTGGTATCGCCCCTCTCACCTATCTCAATGCCCAGCGCCTTGAGCGAGCCAAAGCGCTCCTCCCCAACCCCCGCCTTACCATTGCCGAAATAGCCTACGCTAACGGCTTCCACGACGCCGGTTACTTCACCCGAAAGTTCAGAGAGCGCTACGGTGTTGTCCCTTCGGATCTGAGATAACAATGCTAAGATGTGCCATCCTGCCTCGATGCACTCGCCAGGCGAGTCCATTTCCCTTAAGATGTGAGAGCATCATCCGTCGTATCTGGTTCGGATGCAGTCAATTCGTGATGCCCGCGATTTTTGCGTAAGGCCGCTCCATCTCCTGCTTCGTCAGCACTGTCCAATACGCAAAAATCTTCCATGTGACCGACAAGGCGTTCCATTCTCGATCGGACGCTGGTCTGGTTAAGATATGCGTCGCAAGTATCGATTCTGAAACTATCGCGCTATTTGCTGCTTTTGCTTTCAGCTTCAGCGTCGCCTTTGCCCTCCACCGCGCCCTGCTTTCTACCGCCGCGCGGCCAGACCTATAGCCGCATCAAGGCGCTATCAGGAACTGATCCATGTATTCCCCAATCTCGTACACTCTTTTACGCAAGATGATCAGGAGTACCGGTGTCGCACTGCTTCTCGCCGTCTCCGTTGCGGCAGGGCAGGAGCCGTCCGCCCCATCGTCCACAGGTGCTCTCTCATGGACGAATCCTCTTGCGCCTAAGCGCGCCGACCCGCACGTCACGCTTCACTCCGACGGTTGGTACTACCTCGCCGCCACGGTCCCGGAATACGACCGTATCGAGCTACGGAGGGCGCGTACGCTGGGTGGACTTTCGTCCGCCGAGTCGAAAGTGATCTGGCGCAAGCACGATAAGGGGCCCATGGGCGCCCACATCTGGGCGCCGGAACTGCACTTTATCGATGGCAAATGGTACGTCTACTTTTCCGCCGGCGAAGCGGAAAAGCGCTGGGAAATCCGACTCTACGTACTTGAGTGCTCCGGTAACGATCCGCTCCAAGATGACTGGAAGGAGAAAGGAAAGCTCGCGGCCGGCTGGGAATCCTTTACGCTGGATGCGACAACGTTTACCACCAACGGCGTCCGTTATCTTGCGTGGGCGCAGTCGGAGAAGGGGGTAAAGGGCACGAACATTTACCTGGCCCGCATGGACACACCGCTGTCCATCGCGGGAAAGATTACCTGTATAACCCGGCCGGAGTTCGATTGGGAAAAGCGCGGCCCCTGGGTTAATGAAGCCCCGGCCGTACTGGTGAGAAACGGGAAGGTGTTCCTGACCTTTTCTGCAAGCGCCACCAACGAAAACTATTGCATGGGTTTGTGTTACGCGTCTGAAACGGCCGATCTCCTCGACGCCGCCTCGTGGAAGAAAATGCCCGAGCCCGTTCTTAAAAGCGACGCTGCCGCGAGCCAGTTCGGCCCCGGCCATAACAGCTTCACCACCACTCCGGACGGCAGAACGGACATCCTGGTCTATCACGCCCGAAACTACGAAAACATTCGCGGCGATTCTCTTCGCAATCCGGATCGCGCCACCCGAGCTCAGGTTGTCCGGTGGCTCTCCAATGGCATGCCCGATTTCGGCGCACCTGTGCCTGACGGAAACTACTCTATTCCTGTCTCTGACCTCATTAGACCATGAAGATGCGACTTTGAATTCCTCAGCCCCCTTGCGGAAGTCGTGGTTGCGGGCGACCCCGAGGACAGCTTTTTGACAGTCTCCCTGCCCGAATCACCTCAGTTTTTATTCCGTCCCCTTTCCACCTGCTTCAATGAAATTCCACTGCCCGCATTGTACGCAACGCCTCGAGATCGCCGACGAATGCGCGGGGCACTCCCTGGATTGCCCGTGTTGCCTGCAGGAGCTGAAGGTACCAGCGCCGCCCGTAGCCACAGTAGCGACGGCGGCTACGGTGGCAAGGGTGCGTGTGGCGACTCCAAAGTCTCCCGCGGTGGCCCAGGTGCCCAGGCCCCGCCTTGTGGCGGCGAGCCGCTCCGTGCCGGCCGCGCGTTCGGGGCTGCCATCGCCGCGCCGGGGCGGTCTCGGGCAGGTTTTGCTCGTGGTCGCGCTCGCCGCCGCAGCGGTGATCGGGTATGTGCTGATCCGGTTTGGCGATTCTCCGCAGCAGGCGTTGACACGTGTGAAGGAATTTGCCTTTGCGCTGATCCAGCCCGATTCGGGGCCGGCCTCCTCCCCGGCCTCAGCCCCGCCTCCTTCCCAGGTCTCCTCTCCAGCGTCTTCCCCTGCGTCTTCCCCGGCCACCGCTCCCGAGACTCCGGCTCTCGCCCGTACTGCCGCCTCGCAGCCGGTAGCGGCGGCACCTCTATTCACCCATCCCTGCATTCCAAACACGCTGGAGGAGCTCGACACCATCAAGGCCAGCCTCAATTACGAGCCATGGAAGTCGGGCTACGCCGCGCTCGCCGCCGATGGTCGCGCCAAGCTCACCTACCAGATGGCGGGCCCGTTCACGCATGTCAGTCGCGCGGGAGCTCACGACCGACACCTCGGCGCATGGGCCAACGACATGACCGCCGTGTATTGCCTTGCGCGGATGTGGTATTTCACCGGCAACGACGCCTACGCGCAGAAGGCCCGCGACATCCTCATCGCCTGGGCGACCACGCACGTGAGCTTCACCGGTAACGAATCCGGCCTCGCCTTGGGTGATTTGTCTGCCTCCTTTGGCGGCGGCGCCAGCATCCTGCGCGGCACCTGGCCCGGATGGACGTCTGCCGACACGATCGCGGTCCAGAACTATTTCTCGAACGTTCTCTGGCCGGCTTCCGCTGGGTGGCCCACGCAGGGTCCCGCCAACAAAGGCACGCTCTACCTCGCTTCCGGAATGTCCATCGCTTTGTTCTGCGACAATGACCCCTCGAAGTTCGAGCACGTCCTCAACATGTTTCGCACCTTCCACGGCACCGGCCTGATGAACACGCTCCCCACCGGCCAGATGGGAGAGTCCGGCCGCGACGCCGGCCACGCCTTCGGCAACCTCAACGCCATGGCCTTCATCGCCGAGTGCGCCTGGAATCAAGGCGTGGACCTCTACTCCGAACTGGACAACCGGCTGCTTGCCTGCGGCGAATACTACGCCCGCAACATCTACACCACCGACAATCCCTACGTATACTTCGGCACAATCGACTGGCAGTGGATAAAAAATCAGCCCGGACCATATACTGCCAATCGCAGCGCCTTTTACATCCTGCAAAACGCCTACAAGAACCGCAAGGGCCTCCCAACTCCGTGGATCGACCGGAAGCTCCTGGAACAACCAGTAGATGGCTTCAATTTCATGTATGCCAGGACGGCGGACTTTACCACCGCAACCCCGGCACCGGCCAGTTTCCCGGCGGTTTCCCTGGCCTCGAGCGGTCTGACCCTGACCACCCTTGGGACCCAGACGGCGGGGCGCAGCGCCGCGTATTCCAACGGCGTATGGACGATGACCGGGCTCGGCGACGGTGTCTCGTCCGATACCACCGACGGCTGTCAGTTTGCTTACAAGGAGATGACCGGTGACTGCGCCATGATCGCCAAAATTACTTCCAACCAGTATCCGAGCGCCCAGGCCAGGGCGGGTTTGATGATCCGCGACAATCTCATCTCCACCGTCGGTCAGCGCGCTTGGATCGGAGCCGTGTCCGCGCCCACCATGAAGATGGAATCCCACATGCGCGGCTGGACCGTTAACTGGGGCGGAGGCGGATATGACGACCGTTCGCACGAGTGGCCGCCCGGTCTTCCCTATTGGATCAAGATCGAGCGCCGCAACAAACAGATCACCACCTTTGCTTCCCCGGACGGCACCAGTTGGTCGCCCCTGAACTGCACTTATTACGGCAACCTCCCGTCCACCCTCTACGTTGGCCTGTTTGTGTGCGGCGGGGCCACTGCTCCCAATACCGCCACGTTCGAGAACGTCGCCTTCACCGGCGGCACCGGCGGCCTGGTGACGACTCCGGCCGCCCCGGTGGGTGTGCTCGCCAGCGGTTCCGACAAAGCCATCACCGTGCGCTGGCTGGCGTCCTTTGGCGCCACCGCGTACGATCTGCTGCGCTCCACCACATCCGGCCGCGGCTATACCGTCCTCGCCAGCGATCTCACCGCTGCCAAGACCAGCTACGTGGACACGGACGTGATTGCCGGCACCACCTATCACTATGTGGTGCGGGCGAAAAACTCCGTCGGCACCAGCGGCAATTCCCCCGAGTTCGGCGCAGCCCTGCTCCCCGCGCCGTTGGTCAACCTCGCCTTCAGCGGCACCTCGACGGCCAGTTTCAACCAGGACTCCGACACGGAATCCCCCGCCAGGGCCTTCGACTTCAATCCGGGCTCCAAGTGGTTTTGCTGGAGCTCGCCGATGGGATGGATCCAGTATGACTTCGGCGCTGGCAATGCGCAGGTTGTCAAGCGCTACACCATCAACAGCGCCGATGTGCCAGAGCGTAACCCGAAGAGCTGGAGCTTCCTTGGCTCCCAGGACGGCGCCACGTGGACCACGCTTGATACACAGAGCAACCAGTCCTTCGTCCTCCGGATGGGGATGAATTCCTACAACCTGGTCAACACCACCGCCTACCGCTACTACCGGCTCGACATCACCGCCAACAACGGAGCCCCTGGCGTGGCCATCGGTGAGCTCGGCCTGTGGGGCAACACCGGACGCACCATCCCGGACGGCACCTACCGCCTCGTCAGTCGCAAGAGCAACAAGGTGATGGATGTGACAGGCGCCACCAGCGGGGCGCCAGTCGTGCAGCAAACCTTTGAGGGCGACGACAGCCAGCAGTGGATCATCGCCTGGCAGGGCAACGGCCAGTATCGCGCCACTCATGTGGGCAGCAACAAGGCGCTCGACAACGGCGGCAGTTCCAGCGCGGGCGCGAATCTGGTCATCCAGCCTTCGGGCGACGGCACCAGCCAGCTCTGGAAGGTTGTTCCCGACGGCGATGGCTTCTTCCGCCTCGAACTCGCGAACAGCGGCCTGGTCGCCGTCGTCAGCGGCGGCTCGACGGCCGACGGTGCGCACATCGTTCAGGCCGCGGGCAGTGACAGCGACAGCCAGCAATGGATGCCCGGCTTCGCCAGCGCGTCGCAGCCCATCCCCCCCGCTCCGGCCGGCCTTACGGCCAAGGCGGGTTCCATCAGCCAGATCGGCTTGGCATGGCCGGCCAGCCCCGGTGCCATCAGCTACGTCGTCAAGCGCTCGACCGCCAACGGCGGGCCTTACACAACCGTTTTTGCGGGCGCGACGGGGACGAGCTACCCCGACACCGGCCTTACTGCCGGCACAACCTATTACTACATCATCTCCGCGGTGAACGGTAGCGGGCGGAGCGCCGCCTCCCCGCAGGCCACGGCCACGACTCCGGCCGCTCCGCCCGCTGCTCCGACAAACCTGACCACGCTGCTGGGCACCAACCGGGCCACCTTGAACTGGACGGGCACCGGCGGGGCGACAGGCTACAACGTGAAGCGCGCCACCGTAAGAGGCGGCCCCTACACAACCGTGGCCTCCGGCCTCACGGACCCCACTTACACCGACACCGGCCTCGCCGCCGGCGTCGCCTACTACTACGTCGTCAACGCGGCCAACGCCTTTGGCGCCGGCCCCGGTTCAACCGAGGTTTCCGTAGGCCCGGGCTCATTGAGCGCCCACCTCGCGTTCAACGAGACGGGCGGGGCCACCGCCGCCGACTCAATCAGTGGCCGCGATGCCGCGCTCGTCAACGGGCCGCGCTTTGTCCCCGGCTTTCTCGACAACGCCCTTGAGCTCCCCGGGACGTCCGGCCAGCACGCGAGGCTTCCGTCCGGCATCGCGAGCGGACTCACCGACTTCACCATCGCCACGTGGATCAGGGTGAATGCCTTCGCCAACTGGCAACGCATCTTCGACTTCGGCACGGGTACGAACAACTACATGTATCTCACAACTCAGTATGCAGCGAATGGTCCGAACGCCGCCAAACTTCGCTTCAACGTCCGCACACCTTCCGTCAACGAGCAATCCGTGAGCGGCACCGGCATCGCGCTTACCGCCGGCACGTGGACCCATGTCGCCGTCACCCGCTCCGGCGACACCGTGTCCCTCTACGTCAACGGCACGCTGGCCGGTTCGGGCACCATCACCATCAAACCTTCCGATCTCGGTGTCACCACTCAGAACTACCTCGGCAGATCCCAGTGGGGGAACGACCCCTACCTCAACGCCGCCCTCGACGACTTCCGCATCTACAGCCAGGCGCTGAGTCCTTCGGAAATCACCGCCCTGGCCAAGCCCCGCCCATAAAACCCCATCGGTCGCTCCGGTTCGTGAATTCGCTCTCTGGGCTTGTTAAAGTTCGAAACCCGTTGCCTGGCAAATGCCGGATATATATGATTTTAAAAGGGAACGGAATGTGCTGCAGGCGGAATAATGAACTCTACATCTCAAGCGCGGGTGGCCGCGTGGCTGGAAGAGATTTCCGACTTCTTGCCGAACAAGATCCTGCTCGACTCCGAAGGGCTTGCGGTTGTCACTGGCGAAAGTGGATTTGAATTCCTAATCCAGGTTATTTCGCCGGAGCAAAATGGAGCAGACGGAGACGGCATTGTTGTACTTCGTACCGTGTTAGGTCCGCTGCCTGGCCCGGGGCGCGAAACGGCGCTTTTCCGGCTGATGGTTTACAACGTTTACGCGCAGGAACGCTCAGGTGGCACATTCGGTGTTGACCCTAACGCCGGGCAGATTGTCTACACCCTTGCCGTGCCGGTGGCGTGGCTGAATCCGAACTCGTTCCTGGAACTGATGGAGCGCTTTGTCGAAAACAGCCTGACCCTGGGTGAGGAAGTAAGCGCACTAATCCAGAGTGTCGCGGCCGACGCGGAGCAGACAGAGCAGGATCCCAACGCCCAACCAGAAGCAGTGGGGCCTGGAGCCGAGCTTCCCAGCGCGTTTGTCCGCGTCTGAACCGACGTGCTATCGGAACGTCATACCCAATAACAGGCTTAAAGAGAAGGAGTTATACCATGTTCTCAGCTCGCAGAGTTGCCACCAGTTCGCCAGGCGGTCACACGTTAACGTCCATGGTGAGCACGTTTGCCCAGCCAAAGCCCGGCGGGCCGCTTACCAGGTTCGGTCTGCGCTCCCAACCCTACAGCACAAGCAGCTCCTCCATCCCTACCGGAGGAGGAGGAGAGGATTTTCCTGAAGTCAGACGCTTCGGCTCGCAACCTACCAGGCTCCGAATAACGTTGGCGGGCACGCTTACCACCCGCAAAGTTCGGAGCGAGAGTTCGCCCTTCAGCGGGAGTATGCGGAGACTCCTCGACACGATTAAAAGGCCGCAGACGCCGCACCAGCAAGTCTCTGTGATTGTGCAAGATTATTTTATCAACGGCAGCAACCGCGATACGCTCGGCCGTGAATTCAACCTCCTTCACGATCCCAAAGAGTACGACCTCCTGCCGCCAGGCGGCAGCATAACGCGAGAGCGCACCGCCCACAACAAACCGCTTGGCATTTCTGCCCAGACGAAGGCGTCCAAAACCGTACAGAGTGGTAAAAACAGCGCAAAGTTTACCCTCGTTGTGGCAGAAAATATGCAAGGCAACCTTACAGATTTGGTGCGACTGGGAGGCCGTACCGCTCTCGGCGGCCAAGTGCTCGCGGGCCTGACCGGGACAGCCCTCGATTTCTCAGGTTTAGTACCCAAGTTCTGGTTCAACGTCAGCGGCGAGGGCGCAAGCTCACGCACGGTGGAAGTCACTGTGCCCGAGGAGTATCTGAAGGAAGAAGGATTTAACCTGGCCCGCGAGCTCGGTGATCCCCGTCCCGGCATCAAGTTCTCGGTTATCACGACGAAGGGCTTCAAGGCGGAGATCAGTGCACGGGCCAACAGTTTCCATCCCGCACTGGAAATCATCGACATCAACAGCGTCTTTGGCCAAGGCAAGGCCTTCTTCAAATCGCTGGCTGGCGTAAGCCCCAATTTTAAGGTGGCGTTGAGCCGCACGGGAGGTGAGATCGAGACAAGCACAGGCGATAGATCTGTGTTTACCGAGGAAAAGCTGGAAGTTGCCGGCGTGATGACCGACGGCGTGGACGGCGTGCTGATGGAACGAGGCTTCAAGGGTTCACGCGCCATTCGAGTGGATACCGCCGTGGTATCCGACGACGAGATGGGAGATCGCGTCACCGCAAAGGGGTCCAAGAAAACCTACACCTCGGAGGGGCCGCTCCCTTTCGTGCGTCAGCAGCTCCGCTCACTCATCAGCGGGTCGACAGACGAAGGGGAACGTGCCGGTCTGGAACGGATGCTCCAAACCGTGGAAGAGCAGGCCAAAGCGCCCAACCGGGTCCTAACCGCGCTCTTTCCCGAGGCGCCCCGCATGCTCGGCGCCCTGATGAACATGCGCGACAGCACGCGGGATCCCAAGCTGCTGGAAGGTATCGACGCTCTTGCGATCGAACTTCGGGAACCTGTCGACCCAACACGGGGCTCTTACCTGGGGGAAGGGGACTTCTCGGCAGAAATGGCAGCCTACTTTCTGGACAAGCTGAAAGACAGACTGGCGACTGAACCGGACTCTGACGTACGCGCTTCGCTCATCGCCCTGCGCGACCAGCTGGAAGGCGCCCGCAGCACGTTTTCCGTCCAGTACACCATGAGCCTGACAGAGGAAGGCGCCGAGCGTGTCAACCAGGCAAAACTCTCTGGCAACATGGAGCTTATGCGTCAGGAACTCATCTCTTCCTCCAACTATAAGCCCGCCTCCATCGCCCTCTCCCGCGTCAGTGAACCCGAAGAGCCTCGTTCCCAAATGCGTCTCCGCGGTGACTTAGGTGAAGAAATCCCGGAAATCGTTACGGACAAGTCCAAGTTAAAAGTTCCGATCGAAACCATTCTTTTGACATAGACACCGATGAGGCTGTCGGTAAAGGCGTTGCGGGCATGTGGCCGGCGAGGCACCATCCCACGACTTTGCGGGTCCACTCCGGGGCGTCGGAAACGTGACGATCGCGATCGTTCCGTTTCCAACCCAAGCAGCGCCGCCCCGGCCCGTACGACATCCAAGGTGAGGCGCGGTTGGGTGGTTTCCTGCGGCAATATTCGCGAAAAGCGGCTCAATATGGGACGATATCAGAGGTTTTCGGCGTTCTGTTAGGCATGCAGCACCAACGAGTTACGGCGGAATATGGTGTCTTTGCACAGGACGTTAAGCCGCATCCACCCGTAGCTCCCGGGGCGAGCGCCCCGTCATGCGGCGCACCCAGCGGCTGAAGTGCGCCGCATCTGTAAAGTGATGGCGCGCAGAGAGTTCCTTGGCGGAAAGCGTGCCAAGCGCAAGCTGATGCCGGATCTCGTCCCGCAGCAGCACATCGCGCCTCTCGCGAAGCGTCGTGCCCAGGTGGCGCAGGGCCAGGCGATCGAGCTGCGCTTTGCCCAGCCCCGTCAGCGCCGCCCAGCGCGCGTAAGGCAGCGGCCCGGCCCGCAGCGCGCGGCGCATGTCGTGCACCACGTCGTCCAGCCGGGCTTCCCCGGAGAGCGGCCCCGTAACGGTGCCCAGCCCCGCCTCCCTGGCGTACGCGGCGACGGCCGGCAGAAACCCCGCCAGCAACGCTCGGATCTGCGCCCACTGCGTAAACGTAAACTCCTTAACGGCAAAGCCTACCGAGTCATCCGGCGGCCGCGACTCGCCCACCACATCGCATATGGCCCTCACCATCAAGGCGATGCGCTCGCTTGCCGCACGCCGTGCCCCCGCCTCGGGCTGCGCAGGCGCCGCGTCCGGCCCGTCCCCCACCAGCGGCTGCTGCAGATCCAGAATCGCACGCCCGCTGGGCCAGCTAGCGCGAAAACTCATCGACGTCAGCACCGTGCCCGGCGCAATCAGCTGCCTCCTCTGCACCGCGTATGGAATCAGAACCCATTGCCCCGCAGCCACATGCGTGGTGCCCGAAGCCGTGCGAAGCTCAATGCGACCCGGCCGTGCAACCCCGTCCCCCGGTCCGGCATCCGACGCCTTCGGAACCGCCACCTCCCACCACGTATAGCCCGCCACC
This sequence comes from Verrucomicrobia bacterium LW23, assembly GCA_003054695.1. Lineage (GTDB taxonomy): Bacteria > Verrucomicrobiota > Verrucomicrobiia > Methylacidiphilales > UBA1321 > LW23. The sequence goes on along the minus strand of QAZA01000017.1, from coordinate 110,628 downwards.
GTCTGCACCGTATCCCGCGCCCACTCGGGCGGGCGGCCCCGGTACGCAATAAACGGCGTGACTTCTGCCTTGTCCAAAAGCGCAAATCTCCAGCCATCAGGCGGTGTCATGCGGAAAATATACAACTTTAAGCCTTGGATTGCCAAGTCTTGCAAATGGAACTTGCTGCCCTAACGTGCGATGCTTACTACACCATGACAACGCCCGCCCAGGCCTCCACCGCGTCCAACGCCGCCACCAACACCACCGTCCCCGTCTTCCGCAACGTCGATGTGCTCGTCACCGGCGCCTCCAGCGCCGCCGTCGCCGCCGCGCTGGCCCTGCGCCGCGCCGGCCGCTCCGTTATGGTTGCCGCCGATGTAAGCTACCTGGGCAGCGACCTCGCCGGCCACCTTAAGCTTTGGCCCGGTGCCTGGCGCATGGAGGACGCCCTGCTGAAGCACGCCTACGGCCACGACGCGCCGTTCCCCGCGCGCCCCGCCTCCATCAAACGCACCATGGAGGACGCGCTCCTCACCGCCGATATCCCGTTCCTCTACCTCAGCCGCCCTGTCACCCTCCTTCGCGACTCCGCCGGCAACCTGGCCGGCGCCGTACTGGCCGTGCGCACTAGCCTCCTCGCTGTCACCTGCCGCGCCGTTATTGATGCCACCGACTTCGGCACCGTGGCCCAGCTTGCCGGCCTGCCCCTGGCCACCCGCGAGCTGCCCGCCAAAGTGGGCTGGAATATTATCGCCAAGCAGCCTCCTACCACCTGGCCGGGCGAGATCGAGGAGATCGAACCCTCTTTTACGCAACGACTTAAAGACGGCACCACCGAAACCTGGCCCGCCTACCGCCTCACTATCGATCGCGCCAAACTTGGCCCCGATCCCCGCTCCGCCGAGCACGTCGCCCGCAACTTCATCATCGACGAAAACCTGCTCGTCACCGCCGACTTCCTGGACGACGTGCCCGCGCAGTATGTGCCGAGCGCTGCCGGATCACTGCGCTCCTCTCTGGGCGCCGTTGCTGAAACGGAGCTTCATCCCGCCCCCGGCATCTGGCTCCTCAATGGCCTGCTTCCCCTTGACAGCGAAGGACTTGCCGCGCTGCAGAATCCCGTTGAGATGATGGCCCTGGGCCGCCGCGTCGCCACGCTGGCCGGCGCCGAAGTGGAAGGCAAACCCGCATCTTCCGAGGCGACGCTTGCCCCTTGGACCCCAGCCGCACCCAGCGCGGAGACCTACACGTTTGCCCCCGCGTTCGGCCGGCCCGAAGCAGCTCCCACCGCGAGCATCTCCATTCCTGCCTGGCAACCGCAAGTGCTTGGGCAGTATGATGTTGTAGTAGCAGGTGGAGGAACCGGCGGCGCACCTGCCGGCATTGGCGCCGCCCGCGAAGGTGCTCGCACACTTGTGCTGGAAGCCCAGCACGGCCTCGGCGGCGTCGGTACACTCGGCTTCATCAGCTCCTACTGGTTCGGCAATAAAGTCGGCTTTACGGCCGAACTTAACGACGCCGTGAGCACCGCCTGCTCCCTAAGCCGCGCCAAAAAGGGAAATACGTGGACAACCGGCGTAAAGACAGCCACTTACCACCGCATGCTGCAAGATGCCGGCGGTACCGCCTGGCACGGCAGCTACGCCTTCGGCGTGCGCATGAAGGGCAACACCGTTACCGGCCTGCTCGTCTCGACGCCCCACGGCTGCGGCGTCGTCGAAGCCGGCTCCGTGGTCGACGCGACGGGCAACGCCGATATCGCCGCCGCCGCCGGCGCGCCCTGCCGCGTCATCGATGCCCGCCACGTTGCCACCCAGGGCACCGGCCTCTCGCCGCTGCACCGCCCCGGCGTGAACTACCAGAACACCGACCACACGTTTGTGGACGAAACCGACCCGCTCGGCGTCACCAGCGCGTTTGTGCAGGCCCGGGCCAAGTATGTGCACTCGTTCGACAGCTCCGGCCTGGTGAACTCCCGCGAACGCCGCCAGATCCATGGCGAGTACGAAATCTCCCCGCTCGACCTTCTGGCGCGCCGCGTCTACCCCGATACGCTGCTGACCGCCAGCAGCAATTTCGACACGCACGGCTTCACCATCCATCCCGTCTTCATGGTCACCGCGCCCGATCATAAAGCGTTGCAGGCCAACGTCCCATTCCGCGCTATGCTGCCGCAGGGCGTGGAAGGCGTTGTGGTGACCGGCCTGGGCATGAGCGCCCATCGCGACGCGTTGCCCGTGGTGCGCATGCAGGCCGACGTGCAAAACCAGGGCTTTGCCGCCGGTATAGCCGCCGCCACCGCCGCCGGGCGCAAACAGGCCGTGCGCGATATCGACCTGGCCGAACTTCAGCGCAAACTCGTGGACATCGGCATACTCTCTACGGAAGCCTTTGGCGCTGATAGCTTTCCGATGAGCGCCGATGCGGTGGCCGAAGCCGTCGCCGGCGACTGGAGCAAGCTGGGCAACGTGGCGATTCTCTTCGCGCATCAGGAGCAAAGCATCCCCGCGCTCAAGGCCGTGCTCAGCAATGATGCCAACGAAAAGCGACGCCGCGACGCCGCGCTGATGCTTGGCCTGATGGGCGTCCCCGAAGCCGCCGCCGCGCTGGAAACCGTTGTGCGCGAAGGCAAAACAAACACGGCGGAAAGCAGCATCGAAAGCAGCAAGGAAGGCGAGTACCCGAAAGTTGTTGCCGAGGAAATCGCACGACCCGGCGGCTGGGATAAAGGTTGGAACTACAAAGGGATGGGCCAATTCGGCGCCAGCATGAGCCGCCTTGACGCGGAGATTGTTGCCCTGGCCCGCACGGGCGATGCCCGCGCCGTCGCCGCCATTGAGGAGAAGATCCTGACGCTGGACGGGGACGCCGAGTTCTCTCACTGCCGCGTGGTCTCTCTTGCTGCAACCCTGCTGCACCACCCGAGCCTCTCCGCGGCACTCCACAAGCTGTTGCAAATACCTGGCATTCAAGGCCATGCATGGCATCAGCTGGAGGATGTCCGCCGCGATGCCAACGACGACCAATGCGAAAATACGCCGCGCAACCTCAGCCTCCGCGAGCTTCACCTGGCGCGCGGCCTCTACCTATGCGGAGATATCGATGACCTCGGCCGCACCATCCTGCAGCGCTACGCCTCCGACCTTCGCGGCCACTACGCCCGCCACGCCCAGGCCATTCTGGCACTGACACCTGAGGAGATAGAAGCGCTGCGCAGCGAGGTTGCGTGAGTCTGCCAAGCAGATAACTCTCAGGGACATGACGTGTCCCTGAGACATCCTATGTCCCTCTTGGCACTCTTGCCCATTCTCAGCCTAAAGCCTTGCGATTATGGCTCTCGTCGCTTCGGCAGTCGTCAGTTTCCCACCCAGGTCGCGCGTCGATTCACCAGCCGCAAGAGCGGATTCTACTGCTGCGCGAATCCGCTCAGCGTCTTTCGGAGCTCCCAGCCAGTCCAGCATCATGGCTGCGGAAAGTATTGCGCCGACGGGGTTTGCGATGCCCTGACCGGCAATGTCCGGCGCCGAGCCATGCACGGGCTCAAAGAGGGACGGAAACTTGCGCTCCGGATTAAGATTGGCGGACGGATTGAGGCCAAGGCCACCTGTGATACCACCGGAAAGATCGCTGAGGATATCTCCAAAAAGATTGGACGACACTACAACGTCGAACACCTCCGGCCGGCGCACAAAATTCATCGCGGCGGCGTCAATATGCTCCTTGGTCGTCGCGACATCGGGGAACTCCGGTTCCAGCTGTTCAAGTACTTCATCCCAAAGCACATAGCTGTATTTTTGTGCGTTGGATTTGGTAATCATCGTCAGGTGCCGGCGCCGTTTCCTCGCGAGGTCAAAGCCAAAGCGCAGGATCCGCTCCACGCCGCGCCGCGAGTGCACGGCGGTCTGCACCGCCACCTCATCCGGCGTGCCTTTGCGGAAGCGCCCGCCGTTGTCGATATACTCGCCCTCAGAGTTCTCGCGCAGGACAATCATGTCGATGCTTCGATTGCCCACAAGCGGCTGGGGCACGCCGGCAACCGTGCGCGCGGGCCGCACACAGGCATACTGGTCAAAAGCCTGGCGCATGCGAATAAGCGGCACAAGCGTAATGTGATCCGGCAGTCGCGCCGGAAGTCCCACAGCGCCAAGGAATACCGCATCAAACGGGCGCAGGATATCGAGGAAATCGTCCGGCATAACGGCGCCGGTTCGCGCATGGTAGTCTACGCCCCAGTCGTACTCCGTAAACTCCAGCTGCACCTGGCCGCCGCCCGCATTCAGCGCATCCAGCACGGTCACAGCAGCTTCCGTTACTTCTCGGCCGATGCCGTCACCCGGGTAAAGCGCGATGCGTTTGGTGATTCGGGAATCTTTGGCCGCCGGGGCAGCGATTTCGGGGGTGAGCGTTGCGATTGTACTCATAGGGATATGTAAATAGATGGTAGAAAGGGAGTTAGCTTAAAAGCAATTTGGTTGAAGGATCGTCAGCTTCAGCTCGGTCTCTGCCGCTGCGCCGGACTCATCGCGATCGACGCGATAGGAAACCCGCCCCTCCTCGCAGGTATACGCAGAATGCAGTTCGGTGCCAACAAAATGGAGGCCGGTGTGATCTGCAAGGGCGTAGCCTGGGGAGATAAGTCCCTCGGCCACAGAGGCATGCAGATGTGGCCGGCGGGCCGGATTGCTGTCGTAATGGGTGCTGCACGAGCCTGGGAGGAAGCCCAAGCACTCGACAGGGCCGGGTTCGCCGGAGCTGGTTGTCTGGGCGTTGTCAAACCAGCAGATAAATCCCGCGCTTTGGCCGCAGAGGACTACGCCACGCTCCCAGGCGGCGCGCAACAGCACGTCCAGCCCTGCGGCGCGCCACAGGGCGATGAGGTTACGCGTGTTGCCGCCGCCCACATAGATGATGTCGGCAGCCTCCACGCGTTGCTGCATGTCCTTGTGCTGACGCAGGATAGAGAGATAGGACGGCCGGCATTCTGTACGCGCGGCCATCTCGTAAAAGCCCACGATATTGCCTTCGGCGTCGCCGCTCGCGGTGGGGATGTAGAGGAGGTTGGGTCGCGCTTTGCCGCAGACTTCCAGTATGTAGGGCAAAAAACTGGGCTTTTCCGGCTCCGACGTGATGCCGGAGCTGCAGCCAATGATGTGGCGAAGGGGTGCGGTCATGGTGCGGGCGGATGGTGTGGCTTACGGTAGCACAGCCGCCCTATGTTGCGTATCGACAGAGGGTTGCGACGGCAATTCGGAAGCGCCGTTGCGTGTTGAAGGCACGATGCGGTCCAGCTGGCCCAGGCGGCCGGCGGGGCGGATGAGTACGCGAACGCCGTCGGGCGCCTGCACGCGCAGGTGCAGGCATAGGCCCTCAATCCGCCAGGCTACGGTGATCTGCCCAAGTCGATGCGGCACAGCACCTTCCGCCCAGTCCAGGGTATCGCTTTCGGGGGCGACGAGGAGTTGCGTGTCGTCTCCGGGCACAAGCTCGCGTACACCAAGCACACGCTCGGCAAAGTAAATAAGCGGCGAGCACGTCCAGCCGTGGCACATGCTGCCTTCGCCGCGGATTCCCCTGGCAAGCGTTTCCCAGAGCGTCCAGGCGCCTTTGTCGCGCATGATGCCGTAGTGCTCGCGAATCAGGTTTTCTACAAGCCCGGCTTTGCCCGCCTCGTAGAGGCCGGCGAAGAGGAAGTACATGAAGTAGAAGTTGATGTAACCTACTGGCCTTTCGGTGTTTATCTTCATGCGCTCGCGGGCGTATGCCACGACGGAATCGAACTGCCCGGGGGTGGCGATGCGGTAGGCCAGGGCAAGCGCATTGGCGTGGATGGCGGGGCCCGTGGAGCGCCTTCCGTTGAGCACGCAGGCCACAAAGCGGCCGGCATCGTCGTCCCAAAAGGCGCGGCGGAAGGCGGTGCGGACGACGTCGGCCTCGCGGCGGTAGCTCTCGCGCAGTTCGGGCAGGCCGAGGGGGCCGGCAAGCTCCGCGGCGCACTCCAGGGCCCGCAGTCGGAAGGCATTGAGCACGGCGTTGACGCCCAGGCGCTCCTCGGGAGCGTGGCCCCAGTCGACAAAAATGAAGCAGTCGGGGTGGGTCTCCCAAAGCACGCCGGCGGCGGCGGGCTCTTGCGAGACGCGCCACACTTTGCTGGCGAAGACGCGGGCGACGGAGGGCCAGACTTCGCGCAACAAACGCGTGTCGCCTGTAGCGGCCCAGTAGTTGCGTAGCATCACGATCCAGAGCAGGGAGTAGTCGCAGAGCGGCGTCAAGTGTGCGGACGGCACGACGTCGGGGATCTGGCCGCTGGGAAACTGGCCGCGGGACCAGAGGCGCAGGGCCCAGGCCTCCATGCGTACATCGGACGTAAACTTGCGTGTGGCAACGGCTTCCACCACGCTGTCGCCGATGTACATGCCGCGTTCGCGCCATGGATCAATCCAGCCGTCGCTCATGCTGGCGCACAGGGTATCGACGCAGGCCCGCCAGGTCCAGTCGAAAAGCTTGTCACTGCAACGAAACCAGCCTTCGGTGCGTCGCTGCGTTCCGCCGCGCCCGTCGCCTTCCTCAAGCGTATAGCAGCCGGTTGTTTGAACAAGCGCCGCGCTGTGGATGGTAACGGGCGCGGGCGGCGTGCCGGGGTGCGGGCGAAGCGTAAGCTGCAGGTAGCGGCCGCCTCGCTCGTGGTAGCTCTCGATTGCATGCCGGCCAGGCGGGCAAATGTACCGGTCCGCGTTGTTAATGAAGGGGTTGCATCGGTAGTGGGGGACTAACCCGGCATCGTTGAGACGCTCGTCGTAGCTGACATCGACCGTGAGGCCGTGGGGGGACTCAATGACAATTTCGGTATGCCCCAGGTATTCGGTGCCAAAATCGAGAACGACAGCGGTGCCGTCGGGGCTGCTGGGAATGACGTAAGTCCCCGTCCAAGGCTTATTTGCGTCGATGGAGGGACATGAAATGTCCCAGGCGCCTTCGCGGGCGGGGGAGACGAGCCGGCTTTCCGTCAGGACCCAGTCCTCGGCAAGACGCGGGACCTGCGAAAGCTCCGTCGGTGCGGTGGAGGGGATGGTGCCGACAGGGAGCTCGAAGGACGGGCCAAGGGCAAACACTGCGCTGCATTTGTCGCTGGGGAGAGCGGCGAGGCGTAGCCCGGCCGACAGGGGGAACTCCATCAGCCATGTCCAGCTGGGGCGGATGGCCTCGGGGATGCCGTAGATGAAATTCCAACCCTGGCGCAGGGGCAAAACTGCATTTTCGCGATTGCCCCGGGTCTTGCACTTTTCGTGCTTAAGTTGTTGTCCATTAAGGAATAGCGGCCCCCAAAAAACGCCGGCTTCCACCTCTTGCGCGCATGGGGACAGGATGTGGGTGAAGAAGGGTTGCCGGACCCGTCCTGCCGTATTGCGCGCGTTGAAACCGTATCGGCCTTGGGAAGGGCGCAGAGGCGCTACGGTTACCAGCCGCGCCGGCTCCAGGCGACGCATGGAGGGCATGGCGATAGCGCGGGGTTCAAGCGTGCCCCAGTTGGCGTCTTGCCGGGCACGCTCCACAGGGCGCTGCCACTCGCCCGGGTTGAGCGTGGCAGGGGAGGGAAAAGCAGGGTAGCCGTTGGGCAGGCGTTCATGATGGGCAATCTCGATGCAACCCTGTGCAAAGCTGTACGACTCGACATCGGAATCCCAGGTGGTGGCGCGGTGCACAAGCCATTCGCCAGGAGTTGTCAGGCACGTTGTTACTGCGGTGGTGGGAGAGACATGCCATGTCCCTGGGACATGTGATGTCTCTGATCCTGATGGAAGGGGAGTCTCCCCTTCGCAGGCGCCGCCCCATGCGATAAAGCCTGCCGTGCTTTCTATAGCCTGGTAGCATGGCCCGCCGCGAGAGGTGACTTCGACCAGGATGGTGTTATCACCCGCGTGGAGCCAGGGGCTGAGGTTGTAGGTGTCGTACTGCGGATACTGGGGAAGAAATCGGGCCGGGCCGTGGCCGATGACCTGGCCGTTGACGCGCAGGCGGTAGAGGCTGTCAGCAAAAAGATGGAGCGGGAAGATGGTGGGAACTGCCTCCAGGCAAAAGCGGCGCAGAAACAGCGCAAAGATGTTGCGCCCGGTGCCCGCGTCGTCGTACCAGATAAAGCGGGCGGCGCCGGGCCGTGCGGGCGGGGCGTCTGAGGTCGCCGGCAATGGGATGGTGGGCCGGTGGGTCTGGAGGGTAGCTGTCATTTTGTTGAAATTGCGGAGGGCAGACGGCGGAGTCAAAGGTACGGATATGGGACCGGTCCCGATCGACCGGGACTGGTCCCGCGCCGGAAGGCTTGGATGTCGATAGCATCAAAGTGTATGGTTGCGGCGTTATGTTTGGGTGCGATACCGATACCCCCTTTGTGCGACAGCCGGCGCCTCGACGCATTCCGGCTCCACGCCCCGCCTGCCCGGCGTTGCTCACGCTGGCGCGGGCCTGCGCGCGCCGCCGGGCCACGCTGGCCGCCGGGCGTGTGCGCCGCGGTTTCTCGCTGGTGGAGCTTATGGTGGCGATGGCCGTCATCTCACTTATCGTAGTGCTTGTGGGTGCGGTAGTTACCAATGTGGAGCGCACCTGGAAGCAAACCTCCTCGCGCACCAACCAGTTTCGCGAGGCTCGGCGGGCGTTTGAGACGCTGAACCGGCGCCTTGCGCAGGCCACGCTTAACCCGTACTGGGATTACATTGATAAAGATGGCAAACTGCGGCCAGCAGACGACTCGGTAAGCGCCGAGTTTATCCCCGTTAAGTATGCGCGGCAGAGTGAGTTACGCTTTTATATGGGCCCGGCCGCCGCGCTTACGGCGCCTCACACGGGCGGGCGGCTGGTGGGGCAGGCGGTTTTTTTTAACGCGCCTGTGGGCAAGGCGGATGCCGCGGCGCTGGAGGGAATGTCCTCTCTGGTCAACACGGTCGGCTATTATCTGGAGGCTTGCGGCGATGCGGACATGCGGCCCGGCACGCTTTCGACGGCGCCGGATGCGGTGCGGTACCGGTTGTTTGAGATGGTGGAGCCCTCGGAAAATCTGACGATTTACGCAAAGACCAGCGAGAACGCGGGTTACAACGGCAAGGACTGGTTTACGACGCCGTTGGCCAACCGCACCTGCTCGCACGTGCTGGCCACCAATATTGTGGCGTTTATGCTGGAGGCCGAGTATCCCGACGCCACGGGGGCGCTCAGGCGTGTCGCTTCTTACGATTCCGCCCCGGTGACGGGGACGCTGAATCAGCCGGTGGAGGCCAACAATCTGCCTCCGTCCATCCGCGTAACGCTGGTTGCGGTGGACGAAGCGGCGGGGCGGATGATTCAGGACCGCGGGCTTGTACTGCCCAACGCGGTGGATGAGGCGACCCTGAAGGCACTGGAAGATATGCTGACGGCGCAGCGGCTGTCGTTCCGCAAGTTCCAGACGAGCGTGCGGATCGGGTCCGCCCAATGGAGCACGCCCCGATGAGGACGACCTTAATGGCAAGGGCTGGTGGCTTACATGCAAAGCAGCTCCTGCGCTCCCACCGAGGTCGCCGAGGCTTCTCACTTATAGAAGTGATTGTGGTTGTGGGGATTGTGGCGCTAATCGCTGCCATTGCAGCGCCGGCGGCCCAGCGGGCCATGTCGTCATACCAGCTTAACCTGGGCACCGAAACGGTGGCCGCCACGCTGGGCTATGCGCGGCAGGCCGCCATCACCATGAATCGCGACGTTGAAGTGCGGCTGCTGACTGTCGCGATGGCCCCGAATATGCCCACCGTGCAGCGCGTGCGGGGCATTGTACTGCTCGACGTGGGCGAGTCTGCGCCCAGGATGGTGGCCATACCCCGATACCTGCCGGAGGGCATTGTGATCAACACCAACACGGATTTCTCCACCCTGGCACGCCTTACGGAAGAGACGCCGGGTGGGACGGATCCCGATCTACCGGGCATTGGCAAAAGCTACAAAATGCGTAAGTTTAGGTTTCGCCCGGACGGCAGCACCAACCTGCCGCAGCTGATTACGGCGCCTGGCGTCAACAAATATTTCATGAGTCTTCACCGCGAAACTACGACCTCCGCCACCGCGCTGCCCTCCAACTTTGCCACCATACAGATTGAGCCCGCAACCGGGGCGGTAAGCGTGCATCGGCCGTAGAGGATCGGGGCGCTCCGGTTATCCGCGGCCGCTTGGTCCGCATCTCCCTCATCTCGTGCCTGTTCTTCCAAAACCTGCCGCCTTGCGAATGACCACGATTTCCCCCTCTCCGAGTGCCTTGTCCCCCGCGGCAACCTCCGAAGCGCCGTCCAGTGGGACACCCGCAACCGCCCGGCTCCGCCTGGTGACGCGGGGCGACGACGCGGCATCGAGCCTGAGCGCGAATCGGGCCATACGCGAAGCGTGCGAGCGCGGGGTGCTGCGCAATGTCAGCGTGATGGCGCCTTGCGCGTGGCTGCACGACGCGTTTGAGCAGCTCGGCCATCTCTCCCCCCACGTAGCCTTTGGCCTGCACGTTACACTTACCGCCGAGTGGGATTTTCCTCGCTGGGGCCCGGTACTGGGCGCGGCGCGCGTGCCTGCGCTTGTGGATACGGACGGCTGCTTTTACCGCCAATGCGCGGCCATTGCCGAAAACGCCCGCTCCAGGCGCCTGGCCACAGTCGCCGGCAACAACACCGCCGAGGCCGGCGCAGTGGACGCCGACCTGTTGGCACAGGCCATGGAGGAGGTAGCGTCGCAACTGGCCACCATGCGCGCAGTGGGTTTCCGACCCGTGTATATGGATGAACATATGGGCGTTGGCCGGGCCGTCAACGGCCTTTCGGAGGCGCTGCACGCATTTGCCGCGGCCGAGGGCCTGATTTTCCGGCCGGAACTTCGCCCGCTGCGCGTCGGCCATCGCGAGGATGCCAACTACGGCGCCGCCATGCTGGAGGCCCTTCGCTGCGAGGCGGAATCTGGCGCGGCTGCCCCGGACGGCACGCTGCTTCCGCCGCTGCTGGTCGTTGCCCACCCGGCCTACGATGACGCGGAGATGCGGGAGATCCGCAACGCCTCCAACCCGCCCGGTCGCGTTGCGCGCGATCGCGAAGGCCAGCGCCTCCTGTTTACCCAGGATGCCGTGCGCGACTACGTAGCTGCCAACGTTACCACCCTGCGCTACGACGAAGCGGGCGCGCCGCGCCGTCATGAGGCATAGCGCGGGGATAGCCCGGGAGGGGGGACGGGACGACTGCGGATTTGCATGCTCCCCCTACGCTTCGCAAAAAATGCTTCGCAAAAATTTCTGTTTTCCTTATTGACACCACAACGGGTTGCGTGCACACTTTCCACTCCTGTAAGCCCGATAAGGTGGACAACATTGCTTTATCAAGCAAGCAGCATACCACCGGCACTTCCCAAGGGACGTTAGCTCAATGGTAGAGCAGGTGCCTTTTAAGCACTTGGTTGTAGGTTCGAGCCCTACACGTCCCACCCCTCTCCGCTCCGAAGGAGACCCAAAAGCCCCGTTTTGAGTGTGTTTTTGGCACAGTGCTCAACCAAGGCCAAACCACACGACGAAATGCAGGCTGTGCCAGTGCATTTTCCAGATAGCTCGTTGCGAATTCGCCAAGCTCCGAGAACGGCGGGAGCCGGGCGTTTGCAACACAAGATGGCGCGAGCGACGCAGCATTCTGATGCGAGGACTACCCCAGGGTAGGCTGGAATCAGGAACCCTACCCGTGGATATCTTGAACAGGACGTTCCCTCATTGGCCTGCCTGCGGCTATATGTAACCCTTCCGGTGGTTCCCACTGGTCCTTTTGATTGCAGGAAGGCTGACTACGACTGCGTCCAGGTCTAGACGTCTGTGTTCCCTGGTGGAGCCCGGAGGGTGCTGCATCTCCTTCCTCGGTTGGCCTGATTCAAAAAAGCAGGGCGGCCCCGTGCCGCCGCACCATGGTACGGACGGGGCGGCCCTGCTCATTTCCGATTTCGGCGGGTTAAGCCGCCTCATGCAGCACCACCATCTGGTGGCACGAAAAGGCTGGCACTTCCAGCTTCAGCACTCCCGAGGTGGCACCCACGACAAACGCAAGTTCGGTGCCCTGGGGCTCCAGAGTTACGCGCTTTACCGGGGTTGCGGCGGGGAGGCGCACCGTGGCCGTGGTGGCCGGCAGCTCCAGCAACTCCTCAATTACCTCGACGGACCGCCCCTGGGCGGAGACATTGCCGCCGCTATGGTGGAGCTCGCCGCCGCGATTGATAGTGTTGGCGTAGAGCACATGCAGGACGACGCGTTTCTCCGCCGCCTGGCGCATGAGCGAGACGCGGGCCGTGCTGGGCAGGCCGCTCATCTCCAGCGTGGCGTCCGCGCCCAGCAGGCGACGGATGGCGGCCAGCGCGTACTGCTTGTACGCCACAGCCCCATACCCGCGATACAGCGAAAACACCGGATGCGCCAGGTACAGGATGTTGCCGTGCGCCACGCCGCAATCGTACCCCGAGGGCGCCTCGCGATTCGGCGCGTGCTGATGGCTGCAGAAGGTGGGGTACTGCCGATTAAAGTAGGGATCGTAAATGTCCCCCAGCGACTGCCCCGAGGTCGCCTTGACGCGCTGGCTGCGCGTGTACATCACCAGCGGGCGTTTCACGAAGTCCGGACGTAAATCTTTGCCGGGCAACACGTAATCGGGCTGGAACGGGCTCGGCCCCCCGTACTCCAGGCCCAGATCGAACGCAAAGCCTGTGCTACCCGATCCGCCGCCGGTCGGGCCACGCTTCAGCCCGCTTTCTCCCGTAAGCAAAAGCTTGCCGCCGGCTGCCAGGAAGGCGTCGATCTTGGCCTGCAACACGTTGTCGATAAAGATGTTATCGGGGAGGATGAGCATCTTGTACGGCGCAAAATCCATGTGGCGGTCCACAAAGACAAAGAGGTGGTGCCCCTCCAGCAAAATGCGGCTGGCGCCATCGTCGGCCGCGTTGTTGCGGTGGTCGTGCAGCTCGCTTTCGCTGCTCAGCACGGCAATATCGGCAACAGGCAGGACATCGCGCGCCCAGGGCTCCTTTTCGCGGACTTCCCTATACGCTTGTCCCACAATCTCATACGTCGATTCATCCAGCTCGCCGTTGGGGTGAAGCTGATCGCCCACGCTGCACTTGGAGCCAAACGCGAGCATAGCCGCGCACTCGTACCGCAGCGCGTTGGGGTGCTTGTAGCCGCCAAACTCGCCCCACGAGGTATGGAACTTACCCGTCATGCCGAGGAAATCCATGCCAGTATTGACGACATACTTGGCGGAGGCCGGAAAGTGATCGTAGCCCCAGCCGCCGGTGGGCAGTGATTCCAGCTCCAGATGGCTGTTGGCGTGCATCGCACCGTAATCGCCGCGCGAGATGTGGCCGGAGTTATGGAAGATCGGCATGTTGGCGTTGTGGATGCGCGACGCCGCGTTAGTGCGCGCAAAATAGGTGCGAAGCGCCGCACGGCTTGCCTCATAGCGGTCGGCATCCTTCGTTGCGTCCAACCCGTTCTCGCGCATGTACTTCTGCGCCCACGGCCCGCAGCTGTCGGAGTTTTGGCCGATGATGTCGAGGAAAATGCCATCCGCCTCGGGAAAGAGCGTCACGGCCTCCTCAATCTGCGCGCACAGAAAATCCAGGTACGGCGAGTGGAAGTCCATCATGTGAAAGCCCGGCTGCAGCGGGCTTACCACCCAGCCCGTGTAGGCGCCTTTGCTGTTCATTTCGCGCCAGCCCGGGTGCATTTCGGACGCCACATTGTCCACGCCGGCCGAGAGGTACACGGGCGTGGCAATACCCACCTCCTTGCACGCATCTATTTGGGCGCGAAGGAGATCGTACGACAAGTGGGGGTGCATTTTACCCACCTTGGTGGGGTGATAGCTCCAGCCGTGATGGCACTTGGAGAAGACGGTGATCGAGTCCACCGCTGCGGCCAGCAAGGTGTCCTGCCAGCGCTTTTTATCGAAACGGGAGCCGATGCCCTCGATATGGGGAGACGTGTGGAAATCGAGGTGTATCTGCCGAAAACGCAAGGCCTTACGAGGCCCTGCAAGGGTAGGAGATGTCATGCGTTCGGTAGGGAATTTCCCTTCTGTAATAGCTCAGAAGCGCGCAATGACGATCTTTTTCGCGGCAAAAGTGGAAACCCCCTCGGAAAAAGCTTTTCATAAGCTGGCAAACTCCCTACGTTTCAGAAGGTTCCGGTGAATTTCACGCCTCCCTGCCAAGCGCCAACGCCGTAACCTGTTTACTATCAGCATGATCTGGATTGCTTTCAACGCCGCTACGTCGACAGCCCTCCTTACCGGAGCGGGCGCGATGCGTCATCGCCACGGTGTGCTACTGCAAGCCATTGGCGTTGTGTTGGTTGCGGCAATGGCCACCGTAACGGCGGGCGTCCTGCCCGTCCAGGCCGAGAGCCGGCTGCGCGCGACCCAGACACAGGCGCTTCCCGATCCCAACTCCTTTTACGAAGGCAACGCCACCCGCACCAACTCCAAAAACGGCAAGAAACCGCCGGCGCCCGCGAAGCTAAAGAAGGTTGCGATGAAGAACGGCGTAAAGGCCGACGGCAGCGCCGACTACCTGGATATGGGGAAGACCAGCAATCTGGGCGACAAAACATTTGAGTGGAAGGGCAACAACAGCCTCATGAAGGAGGCGAGCTTTTTCCAGCGCAAGTTTCAGCTTCCCGACGTTCTCTCGGGCAAAACTTCGGTTCTTTCGGGCAAGCCGATGCTCGAGTTCAATAAGGAATTCGAGATGAAAACGGCCTCGGGCTTCGAGGCCGTGTACGAGGGAAAGAAGAGCAACCTGACCAAAGAATGGGGCGGCGCGAAAACGGCCAATATTTCCATGAAGGAGTCCAGCCTGCAGAAGCAGGCGCAGGGCTTCGATACCATCACGCAGCCCAAAGCCTACTACGGCCCCTTGCAGAAAAAGCTAGAGGAAATGGATCCCAAGGGCAATGGGGGCAACGTGACCGATCACCAGCCCTTTGATGACAGCCCCATCACCATCGGCCAGGTCCGCGATATTCTCAAAAATGGCAACCAGGATCTGAAGCCCAAGCGCGTTCTCAAAGCCTCGGCGGTGAACGACAAGCCCTCCGACACGGTGGGCGACGCCGATACCAAAAAGCGCGAGCGCCAGCCCAAGGTCAGCACCTTCCTGCCCAGCCAGTCCGAGCAGGAGGCGATGGACCGCGCCAAAGCCGAGCAGGAAGCCTACGAGGCCGACAAGCGCGCCGCAGCCGCCGCCGAGGCGGAAATGCCCGGCTCCGCCCAGCGTGGCGGTGACAAGCCTCTGCTGGTCGTCCCGATTACCGAGGAAGATGACGAATCCGGCGTGCCGCCGTCGGCCCAGCCGCCGCTTAGCATCCCGGCATCCACGCCTCCGGCTGAGCCCGCCGCGCCGCCTGTCAACATGTCCATCCCGGGCAACATCCCCGCCAGCAACGACGAAGAGGACATGCGGCCGACCCTGCCGACGGCTCCCTCGGCGCCTGCAAAGCCTTCCAGGGCAACGCCTTCGAAATCGATGCCCTCCCGTTCCGCCCCGGCTCCTCATTACCCAACGCCGTCCACGGTGCCCGAGCCCGCAGCGCCAGCCCCTGCTCCGGAGCCGCCGCAATCCCCGGCGCCGTTCCCCGGCCTGCCGGATCGCCTGGGCCGTGGCGGCCAGGGCGGCGGCACTGCGCCGACGGCGTCAGCGCCCGCTGGCTCGCATCTTCCCGTTGTGCAGATTACGGACGACACGGCTCCGTCGCAGGGGACCTCGGGTACGGCTTCCGCGCTTACGCCCACGGCTGCCGGCCCGGTTGCTCCCGCTCCGGCCCCGCTTACGGGCAACTCCCAGCCTGGCACGGCTTCCGCGGACGAGCCTGAAATGCTTGTGCCGCTCAGTGTCCGCCCCCTGACCGGCGGCAACTCCGCGCCTGTGCCGACAACCTCCACAACGCCTTCGCGCCCTGTTTCGTCCATGACAGTGCCGAGTGTGCCCTCGTCCGTCCCCACTCCCGCAACGCGCCGCGCGGTGGACGCAAAGCGCACGCCGTCGCAAAAGACGCCGAGCGCCTCAACCCGCCCCGCTTCTCAGCCTGCCGCCTCCAACGCGGGCAAGCAGGCCCCCTCCGCAACCACGCGCCCCTCGGCCTCCAACAAAGCACCCAAGGCGGAGCCGGTAACGGCGGTGGCAGCGCCTACCGCTACTGTTGCGCGCGAAACCATGTCCGCACCCGCCGATGCGGCGACGCGCTGACGCGTTGAAAAGGCATGGCGCCTGATGCCTGCCTTGCTCCTCAGCTCTACTGCCGCGCACGCAAGCTGCTTGCCCTCGGGTTTGCCACTACGATTTCGAAGAAAGTGTGAAGTCGGGCTAAAGTTCTCATCCAGCACCGCCGATCCTTGGGAGTAGTAGCTGCGATGTACGTTGGAAACCTCCGACACTTTACACCCACACTGGCGGCGAGTCCGTTTGGATCGTCAGCAGTTCCCAAATGAAACCAAAAAAAGGTTCGTCCCACTTGAAGTTGGGTCGCCGCTATGCGGATCTGGCGGAAAGCCTGCCCGACACTCGGCGATCCATAGTGGCCCGCGGGCGCTACCTCATCGGCGCCGGCCTGCATGACGACGAGCAGACGCTCCGCCGTCTGGCGACGCTTCTCTCCTCCATACTGGGCGGAGACGCCAATGCGTCCCACTGCGAGCAGCAAGAGGATAACTTCTCCGGCGTCGAGTGCGCAAAGTAGCTTCCCCGATGAGGTGGAGCTATTGCATGCATCAGCCTTGACGACACCATCCCCATCCGCTGCAATGGGCAATCGCTCTTGGCTTCTACGGCAAGGATAATCGCCAACGGCGAGTTGTCCAACTTTGCGCCGTATCCCTTTACACTGGAAGGCCTTGTGCCGCCCTCGCTCAAAAGCGTCCCGCCAATGTACCGGTTTATTCCGATAATTGGTCTTATAGAGACTGGCGGCAGGGAGATTGTAGAGGCATCCCCACGAGACGATCTTTGGGGGTCTGGCGCCGAAGGGACAGGGAAGAACTGGCTGGGCAAGATTTTGGTCAAGCTTCGGGAGCGGTTGTGCAAGCAGGAGCAGGCGTGAAGGGCAAGCTTCGAGGAGAGGACGGTAACGCCCAGTTTACGGTTACAACAGATTCGCCCAAGCTACGGTTTGACCATCCCACATTGCCACGGTAGGCTCCCGCTAGTGAGAAGCCATACCCATGAGCGCGACCAAGCTTAATCCTGCCCCGTCCTCCACCTCCCCGCATGGCAGCAGCGCCGACTTCGCAGCGCCTTGGGCCCCCATTGTGGGCCAGTGCGCTCGAGGCGCGGACCGCGTGCTATTTGCGCTTAGCCGGCAGGAGCGCGATCTGTTTTTCCCGCGTCTTTCCGACGCCGACCTGGGCAACCTTGGCGGTTGGGTGGATACCACCAACCTCCGCGCCCTTGCCGCTGCCTCGCCCGTGGAGGGCGGCGCTTCCCCTTGGCTCCGGCTTCTGCGCCACGTGCGGCCCACTGTGCTCGTCTCCGCCTGGACGACGCCCATGCTGCCCGAGGAGTGGACGCGTGAGCACGACCTGCCGCTGCGCTATGTGTGCCACCTTACCGGCTCCGTCCGCGGCCTTGTGCGGCGCGGGGTCATCGAGCGGGGCGTGATGGTGAGTAACTGGGGCTCCACCATCAGCCACACCATCGCCGAGCACGCCATGATGTTGGTGCTGAACATGTTGCGCAATGTGCCAGCCTGGTTTCCGCATTACAGTCCCGTGCCGGGCAATGTCTCCGGCAAGGGTCAGGTATTGGGCACTCGCTCCCTGCGCGGCCGCCGCGTGGGCCTGCATGGCTTCGGCGCTATCGCCCGCGAGCTGGTGGCGATGCTCCGTCCGTTTCAGGTAGATCTCGCCGCGTGGTCCCCAGGAGTGCCCCGGGCTCTGTACGAAGAGTTTGGCGTAACCCCGCTGGACAGCCTTGAGGAACTCTTTGAGCGAAGCGACGTACTAATTGAGTGCGAAGGACTTACGCCTACCACGGCTGGCTCCGTTACCGAGGCTGTGCTGCGCCGCCTGCCCGAAGGGGCCGTTTTCGTCAACATAGGCCGTGCCGCGGTTACGGACGAAACAGCTGTGCTGCGCCTTGCGGCGGAGGGCCGCATCCGCGCCGCGCTCGACGTTTACAACGACGCGGCTGTGGCCGAAGTATTTGGCGACACTGCCGTGCCCGATCCGCTTGCGCCTCCCGGTACCCGACTCACCGGCCCGCCGCTCCCCGTCATGCTCTCGCCCCACCTGGCCGGACCGACGCCCGACGCGTGCCCCCGCAGTGGCGATTTTGCGCTGGATAACCTGGAGCGCTATTTCCGAGGCGATAAACCCGGCGCGCTCATCTCGCTGGAGGTTTACGATCGCTCCACCTGAGCGATCGGGAGAGGAATTGCAGGCAAGCCTTCCTCCCGCCATGGTTTCAGGAGAGGGCGGGCTCCTCGCCATCAATCCGTCACTGTACAAAACGCTTAAGCTGGTCCATAGTTTCGGGGACTATGAGAGCTGTACCCCCCGATGCTGCGCACGAAGCCCCACGTATGAGTGCGCGCGAGTTTATTGTGCTTATCGCCCTGGTGATTTCGATTGTCGCGGTAAGCATCGACGCCATGCTGCCCGCCCTCGGAATCATCGGAGGAGAGTTCCGTCTCAGCAACCCCAACCATGCGCAGTACGTCATCGCCATCTTTTTTGCGGGTCTGGCTGTGGGACAGCTCGTCTGCGGCCCGGTTTCGGACGCCATGGGGCGCAAAGCCGTGCTTTTTGCCGGCACGCTGGTGTACCTGGCGGGCAGTGCTATCTGCTTCGTGTCCAACACGTTCGAGATGTTGCTGATCGGCCGCCTTGTTCAGGGCCTGGGGGTTGCGGGCCCTTATGTTACGGCCGTTTCCGTGGTGCGCGACAAATTTAGCGGGCGCGAGATGGCGCAGATCATGTCGGTGGTGATGATGTTTTTTATCCTGGTGCCCGCGCTGGCGCCCAGCATGGGGCAGGGGATTATGCTGATCGCCTCCTGGCGCTACATTTTTGTTATGTACGTGGCCTATGCCACCCTCATTTGCCTGTGGATCGCCTTCCGCCTGGAGGAGACGCTCCCGCCGGAGCGGCGCATTCCCCTTAGCGGCGCCAATATGGTGCACGGCTTTATGGAGATTATCCGCAACCGCACAACCATGAGTTATATGCTGTGCAATGGTATAAGCTTTGGCGCCTTTACCGGCTATCTTAACTCATCGCAACAGATCTTTCACGAGTACTACAGCACGGGCAAGATGTTCAGCATCTATTTTGGATTACTTGCTCTCGTTCTGGGCATTGCGTCGCTTATGAACTCCCGATTCGTTCAGCGATACGGCATGCGCCCCATCTGCTTGTATGCAACCTTCTCTATTGTTGCGGCATCCGCGGTCTTCTTTGCGCTTAACGTGTGGATGACACATGTGCCGCTGTGGATCTTCCTTACATATGCGGCCACCATCTTCTTCGGCTTTGGCCTTATGTTCGGCAACCTCAACGCGGTGGCTATGGAGCCCATGGGCAAGATTGCAGGCATTGCCGCCGCGCTTATTGGCTCTGCGGCCTCAATGATCTCCCTGGTGCTTGGCGCCGTTATCGGCCAGCTCTACAATAACACTTTGCTGCCGATGACCGCAGGCTTCCTCATCCTCTGCAGCCTCTCCTACGCCATCATGCGCTGGGAGAATCAGACCCGCCGCACCGATGACGAAGATGAAGCTGAGCGCGGCATTGATGAAGAGGAGAATGCTGTCGCCCTGCACTGATGCAGGGCCCAAGAGGCCGGCGCTGCCAGCTCTCGCGGTGCTGCTGTCCACCAAAGTATCGGGACAGATCCCGAATTGCGACGCGAAAGCTTTCATTGCATAAGCAGGCGGCAGTAAGCCATCCTAGTGCTTGCCATGAACCTTCCGCACCGCCGCCTTCGCTCCCCGCTTGCCCGCGCCGCCGCCGCCCCGGCCCTGGCCGCTGCCGTTGCGTCGCTTTTGCTCGCCACCGCCGCTCCGGTTACCGCCGCCCGCGCGGACTGGATCTGGACGGAGGGCGAAAGTCCGTCGTCCCACAAGATGACCCGGCACTCGTGGTACGCCGGGGTCAAGTCCGACCAGCTTTCCGGCGGCGGCTTTATCTCGCACTTCGATAACTCCGGCGCGGGCGAAGCCACGTACACTATCGAGGCCAGGGCGGCGGGCAAGTACGAGCTGTGGATCCGCGCCAATCCCACTGCCGTTAAGCTGAGCTACGAGCTGAATGGCGGCGCGACGATGCCGATTGATATGCGCCGCGAGGCCACTGGCAGCGTCAACATTGCCAGCGATGGCAAGATTGATTTGCGGTTTATCGCCTGGGCCAAAGCGGGCGATGTCGAGCTGCGCTCCGGCCGCAATAGCATTCGCTTTGTTTTTAACAGCGACAACTCCAACCACGGCGCGCTGGATTGCTTTGTGCTTACCAACGAGCCCTTTAGCCCCGTTGGCATTCTCAAGCCCGATCAGCTCGCCGAGCACTCCCGCAAGCTGGCCGAGGCCAATAAGGGCTGGATTGCCTGGGACCCGGCTCGCGATCCGCTGACGGCCGGCAGCGCGATTGACCTGCGCAGCCTGAACGAAAAGTTTGCCGGCGAAAACGGCCGCATCCTTACCCGGGGCGAGCAGTTTGTGCACGAAAAAACCGGCAAGCCCGTGCGCTTCTGGTCCGTCAACGGCCCCGCCGATGTGCCGGATGCCGCGCTCAAGGATCACTCCCGCACCATGGCCAAGTACGGCGTCAACCTGGTGCGCCTTCACAGCGGCGTTTTTGACAGCAAAACCGGTGAGCTGAAGCCCGACGTGGTGCGCAGGAAAATCGCCGCCATCAAGACGCTGAAGGCCGATGGCATCTACTCGCACCTGTCCATTTACTTCCCCCTGTGGCTGACGCCCGAGCCCGGCGACACCTGGCGCGAAGGTTACGACGGCAAAACCCACACCTTCGCCACGCTCTACTTTAACAAGGACCTGCAAGCGAAGTACCGCGAGTGGTGGCGAGCGCTCCTGACCACCCCCGGCGAGGACGGCGTGGCGCTGATCAACGAGCCCGCGCTAATGGGCGTGGAGCTGGTGAACGAGGACTCCTTCTTCTTCTGGACGTTCAACATCGACAAGATCCCCGACGCGCAGGCCAGAATACTGGAGAAACAGTTTGGGGACTGGGCCGCAAGGAAATATGGCTCGACCCAGGCCGCGCTTTCCGCCTGGGGCAACACCGCGCACAAACGCGACAACGCCGCCGAAGGGCGTCTGAGCTTTCGCCCGCTGTTTGACATGTTTACGCGCAAAACCTTGCGCGACAAGGACACCGCTGCTTTCCTGCTGGAGACTCAGCGTAACTTCTACGCGGAATCTACGGCCTTTTTGCGCAGCCTTGGCTACAAGGGTCTCGTCACCGCCTCCAACTGGACGACGGCGAATAACGAAATCCTGGGGCCGCTGGAGAAGCTGAGCTACATGCCGGGCGACTTTATCGACCACCACGGTTACTTTGGCTGTAACCACAAGGGCGACAACGCCGCGTGGAGCATCCGCAACGGTCACACGTACTCCAACGTAAGCGCGCTGCGCTTTGAGAGCGAAAAGCCAGGCGCACCGCGCAGCTTCAGCCATCCGGCCATGGACCCGATGTACAACAGCAAACCCAGCATGATCTCCGAAACAACGTGGAACCGACCCAACCGGTACCGCACGGAGGCGCCCCTGTTTTTCGCCGCATACAGTGCTCTCCAGGACACCGACTCGGTCGTCCACTTTGCGATGGACGGCAACCGCTGGGGCGTCAAACCGCGTTTTTTCATGCAGCCCTGGACGCTGATGTCGCCCACACAGTTTGGGCAGTTCCCCGCCGCGGCTCTTATCTACCGCCAGGGCCTGGTGAAGACCGGCGACCTGATGGCCGACCTGCCGCTCAAGACCGCCGACGCTCTGGCGCTGGCCGGCACGCCGCTGGTGCAAAAGGAGAATCTGGATGAGCTGCGCAAAGCGGACGTGACAGGCAACGGCGTGGGCACCGAGAGCACCCTCCGGGCGCCGGTTGATCCGCTCATCCACCTGGTGGGCCGCGCCAATGTCTCCATTTCCGACGCAGGCGGGCCGACGGTGCGGAAGGATCTCGCGCCGTACATCAACCATGCCGCCAACACCGTCGCCAGTAGCACGGGCGAGTTGCTGCTGGACTACGGGAAGGGAACACTGAGCATCAACGCTCCGGCGGCCCAGGGCTGTGTCGGTAATCTGAAAGACAGCGGTACGCTGGAGCTTCGAGATCTTAGCATCACCTCAACACTTGATCTCATCAGCATCGTGGCAGTGGCCCTGGATGGCAAACCTCTCGCCACATCAGGTCGCATTCTGGTCCAGGCGATGACGGAGGAAAAGCCAAGCGGCTGGGCTGTCGAACCCGCCGGTGTGGGCACTATGCGCATCACCAGTATCGGGCAGGACCCGTGGCTCATACGGGAGATCCAGGGCGCCATCAAGTTCCGGCGCCCGGATGCGGCGCAGCTTCGCGTGACGGCGCTGGATCTGAACGGTTACCCCGTCGGCAGCGCCACCCCCCTGGGCGCCTCCGCCCAGCTGGAGCTGAAGGCGAGCACCGCTTACTATCTTCTGGAGAAGTAGCTTCGCTCCCAAGCCTGGATGGACCATGAACGCGCCGCAGGATTCCCTCCTTCGGCGCTTTCCGTAAACACCGTCGCCGTCGCCGCGCTCACTTACACGGCCTTTTCAATGCAGGCGTATGCGGCGTGGTTATGGATGCTCTCCATATTTTCCGCCTCCACCTTGTACCACACAATGTCGGGATGCCGATTGCAATGGGTGGCCACATTGCGCACCAGGTCCTCCACAAATACGGGATTATCGTACGCCTGCTCCGTCACAAACTTTTCGTCGGGGCGCTTTAGCAGCGAGTAAATCGGGGCGCTCGCGCTCTCCTCGATGATGCTGATCATCTCCTCAATCCACACCGTGTGCAGCGTGCGCACGGAGAGTGTGACATAGCCGCGCTGGTTATGCGCGCCGTACCGGCTGATGGCCTTGGAGCAAGGGCAAAGCGTTGTCACCGGGACAGTTACGGTAACCGTAATGTCCATCTCGCTGCCGTGAATCTCCGCGTCAAACTTCACCTGGTAGTCCACCAGGCCGGGGGCCTGGGTTACCGGCGCCTTCTTTTCGATAAAGTAGGGAAACTCCATCTCAATATGCGCGGCGTTGGCGTGCAGTTTGTGTTGCAGCTCCTGCAGCATCTCGCCCAGGTTATCGACGTGCACCAGGCGCCCGTGGGCGTTGAGCACTTCGACAAAGCGGCTCATGTGAGTGCCTTTGAACTTGTGCGGCAAGTCTACAGTTAAGCTGAAAGTGGCAATCGTATTCTGCGTTTTCTGCGCGCGGTCGCGAACTTCAACAGGGTAACGCAGGCCCCGTACGCCCACTTTGTCGATGCGTAACTGGCGGTGATCCGCCTGGCTCTGGGTATCGGTCAGCGAAGTGGGCTCGGAGTGAGCAACGGTCGTTTGCATAGAGGTCGTCGTCTCCGCCGCAAGGTGTCGTGCAGGCGGGAAATTCATGGAGTGGAAACACTTACTATATAGACATTCGGCAAAATAGCCAACACGAATGCTGACGGTCCGTTGCCCCTGGCGGCGCTTCGTTTTCTAAGCAGGCCTCTTCATCACAAAGCGGTCGTGCGTGTGGCAATACCAGTCAGGACTGCCCATGCGTCCCACCGGCTGATATTTCTCCTGGCGAATTCGCAATGCTAAGGTGTCCACCAGTTCATCTCGCACGTGAATACGTCGCACCTGGCCGATGATCAAACGATTCCCTCCAATCTGCAGCGTCCCCCACTCCGTACACTCCAGACTGGCAGGGGACTCGGCGATGCGTGGCGGTTTGACGAACGCGGATGGGACAAGACCCAATCCCGCGTGGGAAATCTCGCTGACACCGTACGGCAGCGTGGCTGCGGTAAGATTCATCGCCTGCGCCGTCGCTTCGTCCACCAGATTGACTACAAACTCATGCAACCTGCGCACGTTAACCGCCGTGTCCTTTGGCGTGCCGTCGAGGCGGTCGCCGGGACAAAACCCAACGATGGGCGGGTTTGCGCCCAGCACGTTAAAGAAGCTGTAGGGAGCCGCGTTTACCACCCCGTCCTCGCCCAGGCTGGTAACCCAGGCGATGGGACGCGGAACCACAAGCGTGGCCAGGAGCGGGTAGGCGCGGTCGCGATGCGCGTTGTCCAGATCGAATTCCATGCCGAACGGTAGCGCAGCCGCCGCTACACGTCCATCTCGCGCAGTTCGTAGTCGGGAAAGATCACGCGCAAGTGCTCCCCGGCCGCCCCGTGGCGACGGAGCACGGGCGCGAGCACGTCGCGGTAATTGTGGGCCACCGCCAGGTCGCCGGGGCCCTCCAGCGAGGAGGAGGCGAGGCCCGGCCACTTCCCGACGATTCGCCCGCCGCGCACGCCGCCGCCGAGCAGAAACATGACGCTGCCGCGGCCGTGATCGGTGCCAAAGCTGCTGTTTTCGGCCACTCGCCGGCCAAACTCGGTCATCACCACGACGCTTGTCGTGGCTATTCCACCCGGGCCGAGATCGCGGCAGAACGCGCCGAGGCCCCCTGCAAGCTGCTGCATAAGCGGCTCCAGCAAAGTAGCTTGCGTAAAATGAGAGTCCCAGCCATCCAGGTCGATCGAGGCAGCCTCCAGCCCCACGCGCGCCTTGATGAGGCGGGCGAGCATCCGCAGCCGCTGGGAGAAGGTATCCTCCCCATACTGCGCTCCGTTGGCCGGGGTGTAGGTGCTGGAGCGCAGGGCTTGGAGCCGACCCAAAGCGTTGAGGGTCTCGCGACCCGCAGCAGCAATTTCGCCGCGCTGCAATGCGTAAAGACGCCGCAATTGCTGCGTAAGTTGCTCGGCATCAGTACCTAAGGAGTACTGGTCCAGGGATTGGATAGCCGTGGCCGCCGGCGCGCCTCGCAGGCTCTCGGGAAGTTTGGGCCCCAGCGTAATCGCCCCCAGCGCCGAGATGGCGGACGGGCTTCCACCGTAGCGCAGAAACCGACCGAGCCAGCCGCCCGCCGCCAGGCCGCCGTGCTCCATAAAGTCTTGAGCCTCAAAGTGCGAGCGGGTAGTGTCTTCGCTTCCCGCCGCGTGGACAATCGCCATCAGCCCCTCTTTATAGAGGGGTAGCAGCGCGCGCATCAGAGGGTGGAGACCGAAAAAGCCATCCAGCGGCAGCGCCGCCTGGGCGGAAATGCGCATGGATGGCCGTGCGCGATGGTAGTCGTCATCCGCAACCGGTGGCACCAGGCTCAGCCCGTCCGCGGCGCCGCGCAAAAACACGACGACGAGCGTGCGACGGGCATCGCCGTTGCCGGTTACGAGCGTCTGGATGCTTTCGGTGCTCATGGAAAGGTGTCTCGCTTGTGTTGTAGCCGCAACAACTTAGCAATACTGAAAAGCCGGGGATGCAAGCAGCAGGGCCAGGCCGTTACCGCTTTGCGCAAAGGCGTCGCGCTCGTCGCTGGTGGGGGTGCGGCCGAGAGCCTCTGCCATCAGGCCTGTATCGCCACCCGCCTGGGTGCGAAGGCGGTCCAGATCGATGCGCGTCCCTTCTATCTTGTTGGCGCTTAGGGCGATAGCAAAGTTCCACCGCCACATCAATGTGGCCATCCATGGCCCGGGGCTAAGGGTGTAGCCTTCCGGCGTCGGGTATTGGTAGGGGGCGTGGCCCATGCTGGTGAGGTACGCGGCGATTTCCTCGCCCGGGCGGCAATCGGCGTCGGTGGCGCGCAGGGCGGCTACGATAAACTCGAACGGGCGGCGGAAGCGGCCCGCGCGGAATTGCGGATCGGCAAAGGCGGGGCAGTCGAAAAGCGCACGGAGCGTGGCGCGGATGTCGCCGCGACTTGCAAGATATTGCTTTGCAACGGCATCCACAGCTTCTGCAGGCGGGCCGTCCGCAATAAAGCGCCGGCAAAGCTTACGCGCAAGATGTTGCGCTGTAGAGGGATGCAGCGCCACGATTTCGAGTACGCGATCCAGGTCGGCCTTGCCCAGGCCGGCGGGTATTGGCTTGCCCAGGACGGTTTTTGCGCCGTCGTCGTGCTGGTCGGCATGAAACTCCACAACGCCTTTGCGCAGCTGGTATCTATCGCGCACGGTCCAGCCGGAGAGGCAGCGGGCCACCTCCATAACGTCCTGCTGCGTGTAACCACCGTGCACTCCAAGTGTGTGCAGCTCAAGGAGTTCCCTCGCATAGTTCTCGTTCGGCCGCTCGGCTGGCGAGGCGGTGCGGTTCACACGGCCGTCCAGGTACCAGAGCATAGCCGGGCTGAGGGCGGAAGCCCGAAGCATCGTGGGAAACTGCCCAAGTGCATGGGGCCGAATGACTTCGCGTTCGTCAGCCGCTTTAAGCCAGCGGCACTCGCCTTTGGAGGAGTCGATATTGAAGTGATCGCTCCAAAACTGCACCATCACCTCCTTGAGCTGGTGCCGGGAGTAGACGGCGCGCAAAAGCGTCGCCTTTGTCATTTGGCGCAGCAGGTAGGCCTCCTTGTACTCAAAAAGCTCCGCGAGGGGCTCCGCAAGTACTTCCAGCCGGCGCACTTCCGCCTCCAGGGCTGCATCGTCAACGCCTTCCGGCGCAAGTTGCGCGTTGATATAGGCTTGCGCGGCCTCGCCAGGCGATCTGCCTGGTTGCAGAAGTCGGGCGTACTCGCCGGGGCGCAGGCCGTAACTCAGGCGATTGACGGTGTGCGTGAGGATATCGGGCAGAGCGCCGGAGGGAACGGGCGGAGAAGGATGCGGCGATCCATCCAGCGACGGAAGGGCTCCTGCCGCTCCGCTTTCGCGCAAGGGCGGGCGATAGCCGGGAATTTTTGCGAGCTTTTCCTCGCAACCTGTTGCGCCAAAAGCGGATATAGCGGCGGCGGCGCCTGCGCCGGTTCGGATGAAGGCGCGCCGGGTGAGTGTGCCCGGTGCATCGGCGCCGCGGGGCTGTGCATTGCCGGGCTTCATTGGTGTCAGGGCCGCAACCGCGGCAAGTTCATGTGACTGGCGCCTGATGCAAGTATCGTGGTGTCATGCACTTGCGGGGTAAGCGCTGGGCGCCGGCCGGCCTGACGCCAGCGGCTGCCCAGGGTGGAAATGATGCTGCGCACGGCCGCGCCAAATCCGCTGATCATGGCAAAAGGCAGCACCATAAACCAGCCCGCTACGGGAAGCAAAAAGGTAAGCCCCAGCACGGTGCCGCCCCGTAGCACGCGCCGCCACGGCTGCGCGCTGTCGGTGGGGGAGGGAAGGCCCCGGCCAATCTGCGCGCACAGGCCGCTGGATCCCATAAGTGCCAGAAAGAGAAGGGTAAAGAGGATGCTCAGCCCAATCATCTGGACAAGGGCGTGCCCTTGCATGGCGGCCATGATAAAGCCCAGGATAAAAGGCGGCAGCCCGGCGCCAAGGCCAATGAGCGTGGAGCTGACGAGGCTGGTAGCGTAGCGCTCGCGGCATTGCTCCACAAAGGCTGGAAAGAGGGCTTCCGTTGCCAGCCAGTAGGCGACAAAAATCACATAAAAGCCTATCACCAAAAGGAGATAGAACAGCACATCGGCCATGATCATAGGTTATACTTCAGGCTCCAGCGCAACTTGGGGGGACTGTGTTTCGAAGCGAAGTTGACTTGCTCCGCAGGAGAAAGCTTGCAGCCAACGGCGCGGCCGGTCAAGTGCAAAACCCTGGTAAGCCCCGACGGGCACGCCTGCATACCGATGCGCGAGGACATCCGGAGACCTCCTGAAATACATCTACCCCGTGTAATTCTGCCGCGCGGGCGGGCGCCACACTTCCGGGTTGTAGGGCGGTACAAGGTCGCGTCCGCTGTATACGGGGATGGGGAACTCGCGGCGTGCCCGGGAGTACGCAGGATTCGCATTAGCCGCCGTGCCGCTTACGCCCGGGGAGGTGGGCGCAAGGGTGGCCTGGGCTTCAATTTTGCGCTGGAGCGTCATCAGCGCATGGATCAGCGCTTCCGGCCGCGGCGGGCACCCGGGGATGTGGACGTCCACCGGGATATAGCGGTCGATGCCCTTGAGCACATTATAGCCCTCCTTAAACGGGCCGCCGGAGATGGCGCACACGCCCATGGCGATGACGTATTTGGGCTCGGGCATCTGGTTGTAAAGTCTCACAACCTGCGGCGCCATCTTTTTAGTAACGGTGCCGGCCACGATGAGCAGATCCGCCTGGCGCGGGCTGGGGCGAAACACCTCCGCCCCAAAGCGCGCTAAATCAAAGCGCGAGGCCGCGCTGCTGATCATCTCAATGGCGCAGCACGCCAGCCCAAACTGCAGCGGCCACACGGAGTGCTTGCGCCCCGTGTTGTAGATGGCGTCCAGTGTGGTGGCCACGATTCCCGCCTTCTGCAGCTCGCTGCGCAGCCCGGGAGAGATGCCGGAGTCCCCCACAGGTGCCGTCGCTCCCGCAAGGCCCGGTGCGACAACCGCGGTTGGGGCGATGGAACCGGCCAAGGTGCTGGGGGTCTCCGCGCTCATAGATACGAGAGAGTAGCATTTTAAAGGTAGCGACGCGAGGGAAATGCATCGGCCTGCCCGGCGATGGCTGCGGCTGCCAGCCTGCGCGCCGAGCCGGAACGATCGAGTTTGGGGGGGCGGGCAGCGCTGGAGCAGGTGGGTTGGTTGGGCTCTCCACAGCGGCAACGTTATTTACTCCTGCCACTCCAGGACGGCTGATGACGTACCGGCATCAAGCCTGGCGATGGCGTGGACGGCGCGGGTGTGGTAGGGGAGGGCACCGATGCTGACAATGCGGCGGAAGGCGGTGGTAATGGTGAGAAAGGCGGTAAGCGGGGTAGCTGGGGCGCCGGCGCCGGCAGGCGGGGAGGCAGCAGTGGCAAGTCCCAGGGCGGCGAGTGCTTCGGGGAGGCTAGTGTAGCGGATGTCGTCGGGGGTGAAGGGGAGGCGGTCGGGGCCGGCGCGGCGTTCGGTAAAGGCGGCGGCCTGGGAGAGCGGGATCTCGCACAGGGCAGCGATTAGCTCGGGGGCGGCTTCGTTAATGTCGAGCTGCCCGGGGCCCCAGATTGTGAAGGAGGCGGCCCAGTCGGGGTTGGCCTGACGCACGGATTCAAATTCGGGCAAAAGCGCCATGTCGCCCACGGAGCTGAACGCGCGGGTCATGGCTGGTGAGGGGGCTGAGGCCGGGGCGCCTGGGTCCGTCGTGGTTGGGGTGGAGGATTCGGGTAGACTGTCAGGGTGGGTCCAGGCGTGCAGGGCTTTGGCCGCCGTACGGGCCTCGTCGTCGGGGACATCCCAAAGGGCAAAAAGGCGCTCGAGCACCTCCGCTTTGTTGGATCGAAGGATTTGATTGATGTTCAGGCGGGCGGACTCGCTGCGGATTTGGACGCTGATGCTTTCGCCGGGGCCGGGTTGCTGATCCAGCGCAGGGTCCCCGGGAGTGATGCCGGGGAGCAAGGCAATGGAAATACCACTTTCGGCCAGTTGCTGGCAGCGAAACTGGGCCTCGCGCAAGGCTGATTCTCGCAGTTCCTCTTGTACAAGCGCCACGTGTTGCATCACCGCAATGGAGAGTACTGCCACGGACAGCAGCACGAGTATGAGGGCGGAGCCGCCACGGGAGCGGCGGCGCGTGGGAATGCCGTTCATCTGCGACCTCCGGCCCCAGTGGCGGTGGTGGGTTGCACGGCCAGCCAGAAGACGTTCCGAATGGGATCTGAGGGGGACTCGGCGGTGGTAAAGGTGAGTTCTGCCAGGGCGGGTCGCGCGCCGGCAGTCCAATGCTCTTTCCACTCGTTGTCACCCGCGGCCATAAAGCGCCAGCGCAGGTCGAGGATGTTGTCGAGCAGAGGCAGAGGGCGGGGCCAGTCGGGGCTTATGGCACAGAGTGTCATGGTGCCATCTGCCTGGGCGCGCAGGCACAGGATGTGGACGGCGATGGGCGGGTCGCCGGGTCTGGGCGTCGCAACAGGGGCACCTCCGCCGCTGCTCGGGGTGAATGTGGCGGAATCGAGCGTGGCTTTGCCGGCGGTTTGCCAGCTAAACAGCTCGGCAACACCGCAGATCATCAGAGGGCTGCCGCGCAGGCTATCATCGCGCAGACAATCGGCGGATTCCTTGGGAAGGACTGTGCGCAGGTACTCGATTTCTTCGTTGCCCAGCGACGTCATCCACGAGGTTGGAGGCAGCTTGCGAAGGTTGGACCGCAGCAGGACAATACACGCCTCCACATGTTGCGTGCGCCGGATATAGTTTGCGGACTCTGCCATGCCGGTAAAGGAGGCGTTGAGCAGGGTAAACACGGCACCTGTCAAAATCGCCATCAGAGCCAGCGACACCATGACCTCCAGCAGAGTAAAGGCACGGCGATGGGGCGATGCCAGACGCGTGATTCTGCTTGCCCACGGCGGGCGGTGCAGGGGGGCGAGGGATGGTGGCGGCGGCCTCATGCTAGTGCGGGAGTTTAGGTGCGCCGGGGGGCGAGGCTGGCAGGTAGATTTCGGCAAAGTCGCTTGTGGGGCCAAAGTCGGTATCCCAGGTAGCGGTAATGCGTACGGCCATCAGCCCGTTGATGAGATGGCCTTTGCCATTGCGGATGGGGAAGGGGCGGATTTCGCGGGTGAAGGTGACACCGGGGATGTCCGACGCCAAAAGGCGGGACTGTGCCTCCAGGGCAAAAGGGCGCACCTCCGCGAGGTGGTTTTGCATGGCCAGCCGGATCCGCGTGCGTTGCGCGTTGTCCGCGGAGGCGCGGAGTGCGCCCAGCAGGCATTGTGCCAGCCCCAGTATCGCGATGCTGTAGATGCAGAGCGCCAGAACTATCTCCAGAAGGCTGAAGGCGCCGTGCCGGTAAAACCTGCGGCGCGTGGGAAGTCGGCGGGAACTCATGGGAGAAGGGTGGAGCGGGGTGAGGCTATCAGCGCGATGGACTGCCGGAAGGCCAGATAACAGGGCGAAGCAACGGGGCGAATTCGTCTCATTCTGGCATATGCGGGGAGGCGCTCCCTGCTGCGCACTATTTTAAATGCGCAGCTTCTTCGGTGGCGAATGCGGTGAGGGGATTAAAGCTCAGCTCGATCCAGACTTCGGGCTCGCTCTTCAGCTGCACCCAAAGGGGTGAGCATGTGCCATCGGCAGCAAAATTCCAGCGGAAGCCTTTGGCCTTCACCCACTTCGTGGTCTCCGAAGCGTAGGGAAGTATGGCGCAGCTCAGCGGTGTATCGCACACGTGAGTAATGGGAAAGACGGGGCCTTCTGTGGCCGCAGCCAAACCCTGCGTCATCGGGCTACCAGCGCCACCCTTTCCGTTCCGGTTCAGGTCGAGGGCCCATTCCGTACGCCAGCCGCGCTCCGTAAATGTAATGGTTACAGCCCTTTGCGACGACATCGCCTGTTGTCTGGCAACCCGGGCCGCGCCTTCCAGGGCGCGCACCTCCCTTAGTAAGGGCTCGTGACGCAAAAACGAATAACCGAGGGGAATGGCCAGGCCGGAGATCACCATAACAACGACGAGGACAACAATTACCTCCAGCAGCGTGAATCCGCCCCTGCTGCGGAGGCTCCCCCTACCGTAACGAGCGCGCAATGCTAACATGGGATACAGGCATTTGTGCATGTGCCGGCCTGGGGCTTTCCGCGTTGGGGTTACCAGTTTTTGATGTCGTCCGCAGTGCCATCCTTGCCATCCGGGCCCATGCTATAGATATCGGGCTTGGAGCGATTGTGGGTGGGAGGATAAGCGTACTTATAGGGATTGCCCCAGGGGTCGTCGTTAATCTGGGTCATACACTGGGCCCACTTGCGGGGAAGCGGAGGAGCTGTCGGCGCAGAAACCAGGGCGGCCAGGCCCTGACCGGTGGTGGGGTAGACACCGCGCGAGTTGATCTGGTACTGGGTGAGGGAGCTTTCGAACCCAGCGATATCCGATGCGGCGCGCTGCTCCCTGGCGATGTCGAGCACACCTACCATATTGTAAATGCCGGCGCCGAGCAGCACGGCGATGATGGCAAGAACGACCATGATTTCAATAAGGGTATAGCCTGCGTGCGACGCGCGTTGGCGCCGGCGTAGGCGAGGGGATGTGGTAGTCATGATAAAAAGTGCGCAGGGTGGCACAGGGGGAATGTTAACGGATTTACTGAATGTAGACGCATGTGATTCATGTGAACAAGCGAAATATGATGGCGCCTACTACCGCACTCGCAGGCCGGAGACGGCGGAGAAGATGCCTGAGACAATCGCATACGCCACCAGGCCCACCAGCAGTGCCATAACGATGATGATGGCCGGCTGGATCAGTGATGTCAGAAATATGATGCTGCGCGAGAGCTCCTTGTCGTAGCGTGCGCCTGCCTTGCCGAGCGAGGCGGCCAGGTCGCCCGTTTGCTCGCCCACCGCAATGAAGTCGAGCAGGGCGGAGGGGAAGGAACCGTGCCGGGCGAGGGCGCGGGAGAGCGGAACACCCTCGGCCACCAGCTCGGAGGCACGCTCAAGGGAATCGCGGATGAAGATGTTAGGCGTGGCCTGAGTGACGAGGCGGAGCGCGTTGAGCAGCGGGATGCCGCTGGCGACGAGGGTGGCCAGTGTGTGGCACAGCGTCGCGTAGAACTGGGTGGAGACTATGGGGCCGATGAGAGGCAGCCTCAGTTGCCAGCGGTGCCACAGATCGCGGCCCGGGCCGCTTTGCGTGGCGCGAAAAAAGGCGGCAGCAGCGGCACCCATGCCTAGCAATATAAGCCACCACCACATCGTCACAAAATTGCTACCGGCAATAAGCACGCGTGTGGCCAGCGGCTGGGTGCGGCCCATCTTGCCGAGAATGTTCTCCAGCTGGGGGCCCAGGAAAATGCTCACGATGAACATCAGCGCCAGGCCGCATGCCGCAATCACCGCCGGGTAGACCAGCGCGCCCAGCGCCTTGGCGCGAATGTCGGACATCATGACCAGGTGTTGATACTGGCGCTTGAGGATCGCCGGCAGAGCGCCGCTTGCCTCGCCGGCGGCCACCAGATTGCAGTAGAGATCGCCAAAGCTGGCGGATGCCTTGCGCAGTGCCGTGGACAGGCTGACGCCCTCGCGCACCTGCTGGCGCAGCAGCGTTGCCACCTGTTTAACGGCGGACTCTTCCTTCCGCTGCTCCATCACGCGAAGGGCGGGGTCCAGTGCCATCCCGGCGTCCAGCAGGTCGCCCAACTCTTCCGTAAAGTCGGCCAGTTGCCGGCCGGAGAGGCGGATGTTTCCGGACGGCGCCGTGGCGGCCGCGGCGGCCG
The DNA here is from genome assembly GCA_003054695.1 of Verrucomicrobia bacterium LW23. Taxonomy (GTDB): domain Bacteria; phylum Verrucomicrobiota; class Verrucomicrobiia; order Methylacidiphilales; family UBA1321; genus LW23. The sequence goes on along the minus strand of QAZA01000017.1, from coordinate 77,247 downwards.
CGGTGTTTTTTGGCCGGGCACCGGTTGTGGCACTGGAGACGGAACCCGGGCCTTCGGAGCCCGATTTTGCCGCTCCAGCCGCGCCTGTGTCCTCCAGCTTTGTAGGACGGAGCTTTTGCTGACTGAGGAGTTGCAGGGCTTCGGAGCGGTTGCGGGCTTCCAGCGTTCCCTGCGCCTTCTCACCGTTTGTACGCAGTGCGGTGTAGCTGAAACGCGGCACGGCTAGCTTCCCTCCAGGGCACCTGCGGCGCTGTCATGCCCCTGCATCTGCTGTTCAAGCACGGTCGCCTCGGCGCTGGTGACGCGCATTACTTCCTCAATAGTGGTGGATCCCGCAACGACGCGTGACCATCCGTCGGTGCGCAGGGGGAGCATCCCCTCTTCAATCGCCAGCTTGCGTAACGTGTTGCCTTGCAGGCGCATGGTAATGCTGTCCGCCATGCGCTGCGTAACCAGCGCCATTTCGAAGATGGCGCCGCGGCCCTGGTAGCCAGTCATACGGCAAGCCTCGCAGCCTACGGCGCGCAGAATACGCCGCTTGTGCTCCAGGGGAAAGCCGATTTCTGTCAGGTACGCGTCGGAGTGCTCCACGGGCGCCTTGCACTGTGGGCACAAGGTCCGCACCAGGCGCTGGGCAATAAACGCGCGCACGGACGAGCCTATAAGAAAGGGCTCAATCCCCATGTCGATCAGGCGCGTGATGCCGCCGATAGCGTCGTTGGTGTGCAGGGTGCTGAAGACCAGGTGACCGGTGAGCGCGGCGCGGATCGCGATCTCGGCCGTCTCAGTGTCGCGCATTTCGCCCACCATTACCACGTTGGGATCACTGCGAAGGATACTGCGCAGGCCGCCCGCAAAAGTCAGCCCGATTTCGGGCTTCACCTGAATCTGGATAACCCCGGGCAGCTTATACTCCACGGGATCCTCAATCGTCACAATGCGGCGCTCCCGCACGTTGAGGTACGAGAGAAAGGTGTAGAGGCTGGTGCTTTTGCCGCAGCCGGTGGGGCCGGTAAGCAGCACAATACCGTTGGGTATGGCCAGCAGTTTTTTGATGGACGTGATGGCGGTGTCGTCGAAGCCCAGTCGCGAGAAGGTGAAGCTTTGCTGTCCCAGCAGGCGGAGGCTGATGCTCTCGCCAGTTACGCTGGGCACGGTGGCCACGCGTACGTCAATCGGGTGGCCTTCAAGCTCCAGGTTAATGCGGCCGTCCTGGGGGATGCGGCGCTCGGCGATATCGAGGTGCGCCATGATCTTAAGGCGCGACACCACGGATGCCTGCAGTACCTTGATGCGAGGCGGCACCGGCACCTCGTGCAGCACACCGTCGATGCGATAGCGGATACGTAAATCGCTGTCCAGCGGTTCGATATGAATGTCCGTGGCGCGTTCGCGCAGGGCTTCGCGGAGAATCTGGTTGACGAACTTGATGACAGAAGCTTCCGCGTCGTCTTCGTCCAGGTAGGTGGTTTCCTGGCGCGTTTCGTCGTGCGCGCTGTCGCCCTTGCGTTGTTCCAGCAGCTCCTCAAAGGTTTCAGCACCAACGCCATAGCCCTGGCGAAGGGCGGCTGTGATGGCGGTGCGTGGCGCCATGGCCCAGATACAGCGGCCCTCCACCGCGCGGCGCACCACCTGGCGTGCCGCCAGGTTAAAGGGATCGCTCGTCAGCAGCCATAGCCCGGCATCGTCCTTGCGCACGGGGATAACCCGGTAGCGCACGGCCAGGCGCACGGGCAGCAGGTCGCGCACTTCCTGCGGCACGGTTTCGACGGGCTCTGCCCACCATTGCATACCCAGGTAGCGGGCCAGGCCCTCCAGAAAGGTGCGTTCCTCCACGGCTCGGGCGTCCAGAAGCGTGTCCGTCAGCGAGTGCTGCATGCTCCCGGCTTCACCGAGAGCCTGCTCCACCTCCGGTGTGAGCGGTTGCCCGCCGGCGGCGGCAAGATTCTGGAAGAGGCTGATGGCGAGAGACATAGAGGAAGAGGAGCAGCGGGCAGCGCGTGGCCTGGCCCATTCTGCGCGGATGCTTACTGGTAGTTCTCTCGCTGATAATCCTTGCGCTTTTGCCGCTGCTTCGGTGTCTCTACCGGGATAGCGCGCGGCGCTTTGGGCACCGTGTACTCCACCGTGGAGGGTGCCACCTGCACAAGCTCCCGCTCGTCCGCACTATTGATCATGCGGTCAAGCGCGTCCTCCACAATAGTGGGCTGGATCAGGATGATGAGCTCGGATTTCCGCTTGTTCTTTGCCGTGTTTTTGAAGAGATGGCCCAGGCCGGGAATGCGGGACACGTAAGGAATACCGCTCACGTTCTTTTCGTCTTCCTCAATTATCAGCCCGCCGAGCACCACCGTCTCGTTGTTGCCCACTGTTACCAGAGTGTTAATCTTTTGCGTGGAGATGATGGGAACCTGGTTGCCGGAGATGGTCTGGTTGCCCAAAGCGTTGTCATTCTTTTGCACAATGCTCAGCGTAACCTCGTTGTTGGCATTGATGAGCGGGATTACGGCCAGCTCCAGAACGACATCCTTGTAGTCAATGGTGGCGGAGACAGATGCCGTATCGTTTTCCACCCCTCCGTTGGAATTGGTAAGGGTGTTGACGGGCACGGGAACCTGCTGGCCGGAGAGGATGACCGCCTTCTTGTTGTTCATCGCATAAAGCGACGGGCGGGAAATGACCTTGAACCGGGTGGTTCCCTCCAGCGCCCGCACGTAGGCGTCCAGCGTGTTGCCCAGCGCAATGTATGACGTGAGACCCGCAGGCAACGCTGAGGGAAACGCCGCTGTGGCAATCAGCGTTGTCGGATCTACGATCGGAGCGGACGTCGTGGTTCTTTGCGAGGACGCGTAGCCGCTATCCCCGCCCACACGGGCAAACTTTTGGAGAAAGTCGACGCCAAACTCCGATTCATTCGTGATGGACAGCTGGCCGATAATCGTCCGCAGGTACACCTGCCGCGGCTTTACATCCAGCAAATCAACCACGCTGCGCACCCGCGCCACGGCCTCGGGCGGGCCCAGCACCAGCAGCGAGTTCGAGCGATTATCTCCCACCACCATTACATTGCCCACGGTAATCACCTCCGGCGACGTGTTGGGGACAGGAAGCTCAATCTCGCCACTGACGCTGGCCCCGGAACCGATGGAGCCGTTTCGGCCAAGACCGCCACTGCTAGCGGACGTGGTTTGCCCCATGCCCTGGTTGTTCCCCATCGGCCGGGAGGTGTTCCGCGGGTCAATCTGACGCCCGCCGCCTTCCGTCTCCTGGCCTTCGGTAAGGATGTCCTGCAACACCGGCAGGAGTTCTCCGGCAAGTGCGTACCGGAGATCGCGCTTGTAGGGAGCGATAACCGTTGCGGGTTCGTCGAAGGTCTGGATGAGATCCGCGATAAAATCAAAGTTGGACGGGCGGGCGATCACGTGAATGCGATTGGTCCGCGGGTCCGCCACCAGCTGGAACCTGCCCGAGATCAGCGAGCGCTCATTCATTCCCGGGCCATCGTCCAGGGCTACAGGAATGGTGGCGTTCTCGTTACCCGCCCCGGGCGGATTGTTGGCGCCACCCGCAGGCGGCGCAGCTCCTGTCTGCGCCCGCGCCCGGTTCGTCCGGGGCGCCGCGGGCTGATTGCCGCCCAGCAACTCCGTTACCTGCGCTGCGATTCGCTCTGCGTCCGCCCGATGGAGCTGAACGACCATGCGCTCCAGCTTCGCCGGCGGCACGTCGATAAGATGTTGCAGCGCTATAAACTGGTTGAGTACGGAAACGGTGCCCGTCAGCAGCAGCGCCTGAGCGTTCTCGACCTCAATGATAGAAGTGGAGCTTCCGCCCGGGCCTCCGCCGCCAGGGCCACTGCCGCCGCCCTGGAAGAGCTTTGCGGCATCCTTGGTAGCGATGTGCCGCAGTTGCATAAAGTAGGTTACCACCTGGTCCCCGGTGGGAAAATCGGCCGATGAGGTGTAGATTTGCAGACCTTCGCCCCGGGGTGTCTTGTTCGCATTGGGGTTGAGGATAACCTTGGTCATGTCGTCACCAAAAGGCACAAGGGATACTCCGTTGAGCTGAAGCACCGCCTCCAGGTAACGCTTTGCCGCAGATCTCGTCAGCTTGGAGACAATGCTGATATTCAGCACCAGTCCGCTCTTTTGCACCGCGCTATCCCGAAGGAGGTGTTGGCCGGAGATCATCTCGTACCTGTCCAGGACGTCCGAAATGGTCGCCTCCGTTCCAAGGGCCAGGGATACCATCGACTCTGCACCAGGACCGGGGACAGCCCCACCAGGCCTGACCGGAGCATTGCCGGGAGAAGGCGGGCCAACCAGCTCCGTATCGGGAGCCCCGGGCGCAGATGTCGGCTGGCTGCCTGGTGGAACACGGGACGGCGAGGAGGCGGGAGGCACGGCACCCCGTTGCGTAGGGAACACAGGGTTGTTGCGAGCCGGAGCAAGCGGCCGCGCCGTGGGCAGCGAAGGTCTCCGGGATGCAGGGGGAGTCGCAGGTACTGTTCCCGATTGCGGAGGTCCCTGTACGGGGCTCTGCTGCGACTGTGCCGCCAGATTGCCGGCGCCCAGGCTTATCCCCAGCCCAAACGAGAGGGCCGCAACGAAGCAGGAATGGCGTTTTGCATGTGTTTCGTAGTTCATGGCGGTGGAGGCGAGAGTTCAGGTTCCAGTTAAGTGTGCGACTTCGTTTGCAGCTTCAGGGGGGGTAGGGAGCTGCCGCGCCTAGCGACCAGGTTTTGCGTTTGCATTGGTAGCGCCAGACGGGTGCGGGCGCGGCGGTGTTCCGCCCCTAAAGTTGGCGGGCACATACTCTCGTTGCTTCGCCGGCACGGGCACCGACGGAAGCTCGCCGACTCCGGTGGCGGCGTTGCCAACACCTGTATTGCCCGGGTTTGGCGCTCCGTCAGGCTTACCTCTTTCATGCCCTGGTAATCCCGCTCCGCCTGCGGAAGCCTTCTGTGCATCGGCAAATCGTACCTCGCCCTTCTCGTTGTTCTTGCGCAGAATCGCCTTTGCTAATTTCCGGTCGGGATTCGACTCAAAGGCGATAAGCGCAATCCCCTCGGCGTTGGGCTCGCGCGTTACCAGCATGCGCTTCTTGCCGGTCACGTCGGTGAGGATCACCGTCTCCTGGTTGTCCATCTCCATCCAGCTGATGAGAGTATACTGGCTGGCCCAGGAGACCGGCGGTGGAGGAGCGGATTGGGTAGCAACCACGGCAAGCGCAAAAGGGGCGCGCTGCCAGATTTTCGCGTAACTGTCCGTGGGGACTGGTTTGAGCGATTCATCCAGCGCGGTGACCACACGCGGGGCGGTTTTCGACTGGGGCGTTGCGCCATCAGTATTGACCACATCCCCCACTGAAACCAAACAGGGAACACTCCATAGGACGATGCTACCAAGTACGCAAAAAAAGAGCTCACGCAGCAAAGAACTTTTTCTACCCATAATCGTGTTGTATGTAAAGCGTGGCTGCACTGCACAATACATGAGCAATGTGTGATGTAGACAGATAGATAACTCCCCCCTTTTTGCAATACGAAATCGCAACACCTCCTGACTTCAGTAACATCAATATATTACGTGAAAATACATTAATAACATAGTAAGTAGCTATAGAAACTACTGTTACCTGTTATTTTACCGTTTTTCTCTTAAGCCAGCGAGTGACCTTCATCGTGCAGGTCACTACTGCAGGATCCTGTCCCGGCGTAACCTCAAATGATGTCAATGTCTGAAACCGCGCAGGCGCCTGCAGCGCCGCGGCAAGGCGCACCACGTTTTCCAGGCTGCCGTTACAGCGCAACAGCGCCACAACGCATTCCCATTGCGTCGGCGTATCCGGCGCGCCGTACCCTTGTGGCTGCCCTGGCTGCGGTTTCCCGCCCAGCTCATCGATGCTGCGCATCTCTTCAGTCACACCAAACTCTTTCGAAGCGTTGAGGAGCTCCTCCAGCAGCGCCGTCTGCACCATGTTCAGGTCACCCATCTCCGGTACGCGATCTTCCATCCATGTCTCCCGCTCGCTCCACAATGTATACTGATCGGCCCACAGACGGCTGCTAATGACCGTCGCCTCGTGCGATTTACGCTTCGTCTCCAGGGCGCGGTGCCATGCCAGCAGCCGCGGAAGAAGAAACATATTGCCGACGACAAAAAGGACTGCCGCCAGCAACCATAGCAGCGATTGCTCTCGATCAGTCAAGCGGCGCATAATTCAGCTTCCCCTTAATGCTTACCGTCGTCATTCCGGTTCCGTTTGGTCGCGGGGGCCCAATCTCCCAGGTAACCGCAGTCAGCTTTTTTTGCAAACCGGATGTAAACTGAGCAGAGCCCTGGCCCGATCGCGACTCGGATTCGATCTCCAGCACGGTACCGCGCTGCGCAAAGCGAGTCAGGCGGATCCCCTCCGGCGGCAGGCACTCCACCACCGCCAGAAGCGTGGCAAGCGGCGAAAGCCGGGTGTCGAGCACCGGGTCCAGCTCATACCAGCGTGCCGAAATAGTCTTCGCCTCCCGGGCGCGTGGCTCCAGCTGCGCCAGCGTACGATCCAGCGTGCGCACCTCTTCCTCCACGGCGCGGATCCAGCCAATCCAACCCACCAGAAAGAGCGCGTAAGCGGCCAGCAACGCCATCGCCACCCTCCATCGGGCACGGCTGCGGCGTGCGGCAGCTTGAGCCTGCACAACCTCGTTCGGCATCAACTGGTAAGGGTGCGAGGGAAAGGTCGGCTCCTCCCGCGGGCAAACCTCCACGGGCAGGCCGAGAGCCGCACTGGCCGCCACTGCTTCCGCTTCCGCAACATCCGCGTACACCACCACGCGCAAGGCTACGGGCAGTATACCAGCCGCCTCCAGTTGAAAATGCATGCATCGGATCTCCTGCAAAACAGTCGGCGTCAGCGAGTCGTCCGTAAGCGCCTGAGCACACACCACCTGTCCCTTGCGAAGGGCCACGGCTACCAGACAGCCCAGCTCGCGCCAAACCGCGATGCCTTCCCCGTGGTTGGCGGCAAAGCGCCAAAACTCAAAACTGGGTGAGTAGCCCCCCGCGCCCTCTATGATAAATTCATCATCAAGACGCCGCGGCAACGCCACCAGCGTCACCAGCTTTAAGGTATCCCCAAGCGCGACGCTTTGCCCGGGTCTGGCATCCGTGCCCGCCGCCCCCTGCGCTCCAGGCAAAACCCGCCAGTCCCACACAGCCTCCGTCGGGTCCCGCCCCTCCATCACACCAAGGCGCTCAGCCTCAAGCCCTGCCGCATGGCCCAGCTCAGATTTGCTTGCCTCTGGCAACAGCGCGGAGCAGCAGTTAATCAACCGCACCGGGAGAGCCAGCCCAATAGCCCCCTTGGCACGTGCGATAAGCAAAAGCTCACGGATCGTATTCGCTGACGCCACCACTGCAATCGCTTGTCCCATGCGCACCCCAGCCAACAGCCATTTCTCCTCACCGGGAAATACGACATGACTGATTTTGGAATGCGGAGCTATGCCCATCGTCAGCAAATCATGCGCAGCCCAAGCGAAACTCCGCAACTCATTTTGTCGCGCACCCTTTGAAGTACGCATCCTGCAGAAGGGCTTTTTTCTGCGAGCGCGTTGTCAGGATTAGCGGGCGGGGGGCTGCGCCTGTGCGGGATCCGATGCCGTAACCACGGGCGGTTGGGCGCCCGCCGGGGCAGGGATGATGGCGAAGGACGTGTAAGCACCGAACTCTGTGCATACGCCATGCGACGGCATTTTGGTCCATTTTTTGATGTAATCCGATACCGCAGTCTCACTTTGAATGATGGCAGCTACGTAACGCAAGTCAGGTGACCAGGAGACATTGCGCAACGTCGACCTCTTTACCGAGAAGCCTAATAGCTGTTTCTGATAATGCCTGTCGAGAAGAGCAAAACTCGTTTCGCCAAGCAGTGTGCCGTCCGACGCGTTCCACCAGCTTAGCGCGAGCATGTTGTCCGAGCAGCAAATGTCGAGTGTTGAGTCCAGGATAGCACAACCAATCCGCCGGCTGTCGGAGGACCATATGATCCCTGGGCGCCGCGTATCGGTGCGCTTCGGCAGGATGGAGTGAGACGGCAATGTGTCCGGGACGGAGATTTTAAGTAGGTTTTTCCCTGTCATTGCGTCTACAATCACGATGTCTTGCAAGCTGCCTGGCGTACTTTTTTTGGGCATTATTGCAAAATGTTTTCCGTCCGGGCTCCACTCCCATCCGTTAAAGTCCCCTGCCGCATTCCATTGCGCTATGATCTCGTTGTCCCTGCATCGCCTTACAGTGACCTTGCGTTTAGCTGTGGGAGAGTTACCATCAACTGTTTCGATCTCTGCGAACTCGGAGCAATCCTGGCTGAGCAAGAAGGTTTTGGCGGAATGTAGTCTGTTTTGTTGGGTGAAACGATCGACGGACGCGCCAGTAACCAGGTCGACAGAGCGGAAATAGGTTGTTTCTTTCCCAGCCTTGCTATCCACAATGCGTTCGAGCTTCACGATGTTTCCCTCAGCGCGATTCCACCTCACTAGCCCCATCCGAGGTCGCGGAAATTCGATCCTGCGGGCCACGTCCTGCATATCAACGATTCTGAGCCCTTTCAGATTCTGCCCTATCAGGAATCGGCCGTTATTGCTCCAGATTGGTGAGCAAAAGATGTCGCCACCCGCTCTCGCTCGGGTACTCGCAGGGACAAGAAGGCGTGGAGGCTTCTCAGGCTCGGCCGCTGCAACCAAATCCGTGCGTCCGTTGTGGTAGGCGATCGCGAGTTGATTGCCATCGGGATGCCATGCACAGCCTACGACGGCCGGTGGCGCTGCGTCCAGCCTGCGGTAAATTTCCAACGCCACCAACGTTCCGCTAATAACGATGACGGATATTGCGCCGACCATCCATAACTGCGCTGCATAACGCCTCGCCCAGGCGCGGAGGCCGGTGTTGTCTCGCGAGGCTTCGGGGATCTCCGAATGATTCATGGTGACCTCCCTACTCCTTTCTCCCCAAACTCCTTCTTGCTGAAGGCTTTGGAGAAGGTGATGACGTCGTTCCAGTCCTTGACGGGATAGATGTTCCAGCCTTGTTTCATCATCTGTTGCAGGGCGGGGCTTTGATCCACACCGCGCCAGAGGACGAGCACCATGCTCCCCGCGCCGGCTTTCTCCAGGGCCATCTGGGAGATCTTCTCGCCCGGGGTGCCTTTTTCGTCCTTCATGTACATCGTGTCCACGCCGTCGTCGGAGATGACGAGCATGTGGACGGGGCGGTCGGTCTTTTTGCGGTCCTTGTAGGTGTTGCGCATCACGTGCAGGGGGAAGGCGGTGCCGCCGCCGAGGAAGCCGGTGAGGATTCGCAGGATCTCCGTTTCGTCGCTGATGAACCCCGGCGTGCATTGAAACTGCATGGTGCCGCTCCACAGCGTGGCCTGCACGCGGCTGCCTACGCGCAGGGCGGACATCGCGACAATGGCCCCGGCCAGTGTGGCGGGGGAGAAATTGTGCTGGGGATTAGGCATGGAGCCCGAGCAGTCCACGTACAGGTCCAGGTCCACCGGCTTCAGGCCCGGGTCGCCCTGATCCTCCACGGTGTAGGTGCGCTGCAGCGTGGTAAAGCCGGGCACCACGCGGGGGCTGCGGAGGATCGTCTCGAACCAGTTGAGCTCTTCCATGGCGTCGCCAAACTCCCAGGTGTCCAGGCCTTCCATCATCGGCTCGCCGGCCTGGGGCGATTTTTTGGTGGGGAAGGGGATGAGGTACTTGCGCGCCATCTCGCGGTAGTAGCGCACGGCTACGTCGTGGGCGCTCAGGTTCATGCCCATGGCGGTAAGGATGGCACCCAGCTCAAAGGGCTCGCGCCGCTGGCCGGCGGTGGGGTTGGCCGTGGTGCTGGGGGAGGCGCCGATCTTGCGCAGCTCCTTCTCGTGCTCCCTGGCATCCTCGGAGTTCGGGTCGTAGCCGGTTAGCGCGGGATCGAGGGCCGGGTGCTGGCAGTCGCCTTCGTCGCCATCGTACTCCAGCAGGCCGGAGGGATCGCCGCCCTGGCCCGCCTTTTGCGTGTCCATCCAGCCCTTCAGCTTCAGCAGGGATTCCGTGGCGTTGGGCTCCAGCAGGTACGGCAGGCACAGCGCTGCAAACTTGCCGCTGCCGCGCACCCAGTCGCCTGCATACACGCGGATAAGCCGGGCGCCCAGGACCGCGTCCGTATCCATCTCCGGCGGAATAACGCCGTGTGCCAGGGTGTTGCGCGGGAGGCTCCAGAGGATCTCGTAGATGCGCATGTAGAAGGTCCAGAGCTTGTCGGGATCCTCCACTGTTTCGTGCGCTTCCTTGTCACCGGCACTGGCGGGGGCGGGGGCATTCGCGCTGGGCAGGGGGGGCGGCGTCGCACCTTTCTTCGCGCCCTTTTTTCCCTGGCGGGCCGCCAGGCTGTTGCGCACATCTTTGGCGCCGGGGCGCAGCGCGCGATCCAGGGCCTGGTACACGCCGACCATGTTCAGCGCTTCGCTGCGCTGCAGTTTGTCGTTAATCAGCAGGTCGTAGTACAGATTGGCGATCATCGGCGCCAGGTGCTCCCTGCTGGGCAGGCCGCGGCGCATGCGGCCGATCACGCGGCCCTGGTCGGTAAGGTCGCCGGGGCAGTAGACGTGGTGGCCGATCTCGTGGGCCAGCACCTCCACGCCAAAGCCAGTAAGTTTGTGCAGCAGCACCTGGCGCAGGCTGATAACCACGGCGTGGTCCGCAAAGCGGATCATCGCAAAGCTGCCGGAGAGTTCCTCGCGTTGCTCGTCCTCCACCGTCAGGCACCAGCGCGGCTCGCTCAGCTGCGTAAAGCGGCTCCAGATGGCCAGGGCGCGCGGCCATTGCTGCAGCCAGTGGTCGCGGAGCGGGTACAGCGCGGCGGGGATCGACATGCCTGTGCAGGGTAAGGCTTTTGTCGCAAAAATACACGCTTTAAAGTGATGTGGCGCCTACCGCAACCTGCCGTTCATCCCGCTGTAGTGGCGTTACATCAAGCGCCTGAAGCTTTTCATCACTTTCCCCTTTTCTTCACACGCGGACCGTCTATTTTCGGCGCTATGCCCCTTGATCTGAAAGAACTGGTGACGACGCGCCTTGGAGAGAATTACGACCTGCACGAGCGTCACCTCAACAAAACCCTTGTCAAAGTCCAGCGCACCATCGGCTTTGCAAATATCTATGCCAGGGGAGAAGGGGCTTATTTGTACGACATGGACGGCCAGGATTACCTGGACTTCCTCAGCGGCTTTGGCGTGTTTAACATCGGCCGCAACCATCCCGTCGCCCAAAAGGCGATTCGCGACATCCTGGACATGAATCTGCCCAACATGGTGCAGATGGACTCCGCACTGATGAGCGGCCTGCTGGCCGAGGCGCTGACCAAACGCATGGCCGCTCAGGGGGCCCCGCATCTGGACGCCGTGTTTCTTTGCAACAGCGGTACGGAGGCCGTGGAGGGCGCGCTCAAGTTTGCCAAGTGCGCCACCGGCCGTCCCCGCATTCTCTCGCTGGACAACAGCTATCACGGCCTCAGCTATGGCTCGCTGTCCGTCACGGGCAACAACGCGTTTCAGGAAGGCTTTGGCCCGTTTCTGCCCGGTTGCGACAAGGTGCCGATGGGCGATCTGGAGCGCCTGGAAGCGGAGCTGAAGCGCGGCGACGTGGCGGGCTTTCTTGTCGAACCCGTTCAAGGCAAAGGCGTTAAGTTCCCCAAGGACGACTACTTTAACAATGCGCAGGCCTTATGCCGCAAGTACGGCACGCTGTTCATGTGCGACGAAGTGCAAACTGGCCTCGGTCGCACAGGTAAGTGGTTCGCGTTTGAACACTGGGGCCTGGAGCCCGACGTCATTACACTGGCCAAAACGCTCAGCGCCGGCTATGTGCCGTGTGGCGCCATCATCACCCGCCGCGCGATTTACCAGAAGGTGTTCTCCCGCCTGGACCGCTGCATCGTCCACTCCACCACCTTTGGCCGCAACAACTTGGCCTGCGCCGCCGGCCTGGCCGCCCTTACCGTGCTGGAGGACGAGAATCTGATCGAGAACGCCGCGCGCATGGGGAAGTTGCTGGAGGAGAAGCTGTTGGATCTGAAAGTGCGCTACGACATCGTAGGCGAAGTACGCGTCAAGGGCCTCATGTGCGGCATCGAGTTTGCCGAGCCACGCAGCTGGATGGGCAAAATGGGCTGGAAGTTTGTACACCAGCTGGACTCCAGCATGTTCCCGCAACTCATTGTCACGCCGCTGCTTACCAAGCACCGCATCCTTACCCAGGTGGCCGCCAACAATGCGGACATCGTCAAGATTCTGCCGCCGCTGATGATCGGAGAAAAGGAAGTCGAGCGCTTCACCTCCTCCCTGGAGTCCGTGCTCATCGAGCTCAAGTCCTTTCCCGGCCCCATCTGGGAGCTCGGTCGCAATTTCCTCAAGGCCATGCGTTCCGAACCCGCTGCGGTCGCGCGGTAGGTGATCGTCTCGTCCCATGGGGAGCCTCTGGTTACCCCGGCGCGCGGCTGCCGCCCGTAGTATTACCCTGCGAAAAGCGTGAAGGCGATCCTGGAAAAAGTACGGCGCACGGGCGATACCTCGTTCGCCTGCCTGGCCTTTGAGCTGGAGCGCTTTAACTGCCCGTGGCACTACCACCCGGAGATCGAGCTCACCCTCATCGTCAGCAGCTGCGGGCAGCGCTTTGTGGGCGACCACATCGGCCGGTTTGCGGAGGGCGACCTGGTGCTGCTGGGGCCAGATCTGCCCCACATGTACATCAACGACGCGCGCCCCGACGGCGAGGGCGCCCCGCCTGCCTGCTCCGCCCCGCTGCCGCGCGCGGCCTCCATCGTCGTGCAGTTTCTGCCTGGGTTTATGGGCGACTCCTTTATGCTGCGCGGCGAGATGCGCCCCATCCATCAGCTGCTGGAGCGCTCGCGCACCGGCCTCGCCTTTCACGGCCGCACGCGCGAGGAAGCCGTGGCGCAGATGCGCGCCATGGCCGCCGCCGAGGGCTTCGAGCGCCTCATGCGGCTGCTCACCATCCTTAACCTGCTTGCCGCCGCGCCCCCGGAGGAAGCGGCCCCGCTGGCCAGCCCCAGCTTCTCCCCAGCGCTGGCGCTGTACCAGGGGGAGCGCATTAACCGCGTGTGCGAGCTCATCGCCCGCCGCTACCGCGAGGACATTACCCAGGCCGAGGCGGCTCGGGCGGCCGGGATGGGCGTCACGTCCTTCTCCCGATTTTTCCGCCGCGCCACCAATCGCACGTTCCGCGAGTTCCTCAATGAGGTACGCATCGGCCACGCCGCTCAGGCGCTGCTGGAGAGCGACCGCACCGTGGCGGAGATATGCTACGACTGCGGCTACGGCAACCTCTCCAACTTCAACCGCCAGTTTCTCCGCCTGCGCAGCGTCCCGCCCAGGGAGTTCCGCCGCGCCGCCGCGGAGGCCGCCGCGGGGACTCCGCCCAACGCCTCGGACGCCCGCGCTTAATCCTTGGAGAACAGCACCGGGTTCAGCGGCGTGTCGATGATCTCTCCGATCTGCGCGCCCGGGCACCAGCCTTTCCAGTCGTTCTCCTGGTTGCGGTTCATGGGTCGGGCCAGGCGCATGTCGCGGTCCATGTAGATGATTGTCATCACCTCGCGCGGGTAATCCAGCTTGTTGGGCCCGGCGCGGTGGAAGGTGAAGCCGAGGTGAAAACTCACTTCGCCCAGGTCGTACGGCGTCTCATTGATCGGCAGGTTGCTCAGCTTCAGCTGCTCCTGAATCTTCTTCTCGCTCTCGTCGCTGATCTCCAGCTCGCGCCCGATTTTAATGCGCTGGCTGCCCACGGAAAAGGAAAGCGGCCCGTTATCCAGCGGCACCGCGTGCAGGGGAATCCACGCCGTCACGGTCTTCTCCGTCTCCAGCGGCCAGTAGTACTGATCCACGTGCCAGGGCGTGTAGCCGCCGCCGGCCTCCTTGTACAGCGCCTGGTCGTGATACATGCGCACCCCGCGCGTGCCGAGCAGCTCCGTAGCGATGCGCGCCAGCCTTTTGCCAAACACGAACTCCCGCACCAGGTCGCTCTGCCGCCACAGATTCATGACTTGCAAAAACGCCTTGCTGTACGTTCCCCGCTGATCCAGCGGCTTGCTCTCCTTGTTGAGCAGCAGCACCAGCCGGGTAATCTCCCGCCCGTAATGCTGCAACACCCCGGCGCTCAGCACATCCTTAAGCTTGATGTACCCATCGCGCCGAAACCGGGCGATGTGCTCGGGCGTTATTGTGTATTCCGTATCAATATCCAAAGCTGCAAGTGTGGTGGTTGACATGCGCCCCACCATAAGCGAAGACCCCTGCGCCCTTCTACGCCGCGCGTGCCAAATACTGATACTTTTTTGCTCTGCGTCCCCGCTTCCTCGCGACCCTTTTTCTCGCTGGCAGGTATTCTCCATTTGCTATTTGTCGCTACTCTCGCCTACGCTCGCCGCAGGTTCAGTTCAGGTTCCCTCGGTCAGTTCGTTGTTTTCGGTACCGTCTCATCTCGTAGATGCTCGGTCGTCTCTTCAGTGGTTTTCGATCCCTGGTTTCCGTTTCCACAAAAAAATACAGCTATGACAACACGCCTCGCCCCACTGCGCACCTTTTGCGCTTATGCGATAATCCTTTTGCTCGCGGCACTCGCCCCTGCCCCAGCCTTTGCCCGAGCAACTTACGACCCAAAAGCCACGTCCCTCACTTTCTATTGCGAGGCCGGTTACGTTGCCGACATCAAAGTAGAGTGGCTGGAGCGACACTCCTCCGGTATCGACCTGGCGAAATCCTGGTCAAAACGCCTCGCTCTGGGCAAATCCGCCACTGTGCGAATAGGTCCGAATACAAAAAATCTGAAGGTTACATTTAAGCCGGTGGGAGGCCTCTCCAAGGTTGAGTTTTTCGTCGGCGGCACAGGGTTTTACTCCTACATCCTGCACGGAACCGTCTTCAATCCCAGGTGGAAGTACAACGACAAGCCCTAAAGGCGAATACTGCCGTCCGGGAGACAGAGAGTCGCGCAGCTATGCGGATTGACCGGGCGGCGGCGCTGGTTGCACAGGAGGCGGCGTCGGCATCGTGGGGGGAGGCGGCTGATCGCGATCGCTGTAACGAGCTCCCGAGGAGGTACTTGCAGCGCCAGACGCGCTTTGCCCGGCCGATCCGCCCTGGCCCAGCCCAAACGGGCTGGCGCCGCTCGTGTCCATGGAGCGCTCGAACGCGGCGACGGTGCCCAGATCGTCGCCGTACAGCGATTCGTCCAGCAGCTGGCTGGCGAGGGTGATGTTACCGGGCACGACCTCGCCCTGGTTGCGCAGGCGCGCGTTCTCCATGGCCAGCTCCACCTGCGCCTCAATGCGCTCCATGTCGCTCTGCAGCTCGCTCAGGCGCTGGTCGCGCGTGTGCAGGTTGTGCAGGCGCTGCTCGGTGATGCGCATCGTTGCGGTTTTGGACTCGCGCAGGGTAGGCGAGAGCGAGACGTTTTCGAGCTCGCGCCGGAGGGAGGCGATCTGCTTCTCCAGATCCTTGCCGACGGCCGCGTAGCCGGGCGTTTGCAACAGATGTCGTTGCGCCACAAGAAGTTTCATGTAGATGAGGAACAGCTTTTGCAGAGCGCCGCGGTTGACCTCCAGGGTAATCTCCTGGTAGGGATTTTCGCTCAGCAGATCCAGCACCTTGCGGCAGCGCTCCTCCAGCGTCTCCAGCCGTGCGCGCGAGGTGTTGTCGAGAGACGAAAGGAGCTTTGCCCGCTCGTTGTTGGCCTCCTGGTTGATCTGCCGGTACGCCTCGGAGTCGATCACCGCCTGAAAGCGCGGGTTCATCGCCATCATGTACAGGTAAAACACCTCCAGCCCCGCGCCCATAAACCAGAAGCCGGAGTTGCCGAAGCCGAGAATGCCCAACCCGCTGAGCGCCAGCACGTTAAGCGGCAGGCGCCCCAGGCCGGGAACCTCCCAGCTTGCCCAAAAAGCTCCGTGTAAATTGCGCAACATAGGCTGCCCAGGATCCCATCGGTTTCAGCGCCGCCCCCTCGCAATAAGTGCTTGCGCCGCTGATGCATGCATAACGCCACGTCGCCGGCCAAAAGTCAATGCCGCCCGCGCCGGCTACTTGCCTACGCTACGCTGCCACATGGCCAGCAGATTATTGATCACCTCGGCCTTTGGCGCCTCGGCTATTTCGTCGAGATCAATCTTGAAGCCGTATCGGCTGTTCGCGACAAAAGGGCTATCGGCCTCCTTGATGGAAACCGTGGGATTGCCTGGGCGAAAACCATGCACAAGGGCTTGCTTCTGAATGGGTTCCGTAAGGAGAAAATCCAGGAAGATTTGTGCGGCCTGCTGGTGCTCGGGGGTCGTCCAGGGTGCATCAATAATGTAGTACGGGTTGTCGTTCCACATGTTGATTTTAGGATACGTGACGCGCAGCTCGCCCCAGCGCCCCTCGGCATTTTTGAGGTAGTCGAGCGCCACGTTCTCGTACACGCACAGCGCATCGAAGGAGGCAGGGCCTTTGAGAACCATCTCGCGCATCATATTGCCCGTGCTGTTGGACATACCGCTGGTGGCCCGCTCAATGCCAAAAAGCCAGCCCTGAAACCTGGCGTCCAGTATATCTTTAAGCACAAGGCCGCGGCTCTTTTTGTTATATTCATAGGAGGCCAGCACAAGTGTCATTAGCCCGCTGTTAGAGGAGTTAGGGTGTGTATGCCCAAACTTGAATATGCCCCACTCCGGCCTCTGTGCAATGGCCTGCCAGCCGCCAGGCTCCTGGAGGGCCTGGCCGATGGTGGTAAAGTTAATCTCCTTGAATTTGGAGATAAAGCCATCGTACCTCTCTGCCCACATCACAAACACCATGGGTGAGAGCGCCAGCACATCCTCTTTTACGATAGGATTTTTGCTATGCTTCAGCTGCCATTCCTGTACAAAGACGTCCTTATAAAGAGCGCTTGCCGGCGACCATACATGGATCTTCTTATCATCGGCCAGCAACGCCTGGGCGGCCTCCAGGGAGCCTTTGGGGATGAGATTGATTTTGATTTTTGCGCCTTCGGGAGTCTTCACAAACTCCTGAACGGCCCACTTCAGCCACCGCTCCTTCTCCGTTCCATACGCAATCCCAAGCTCTACAGTGGGAACGCTTTGCGGAGTCGGCGCGGGATTGGGGGAGTGGGTTGCGCCATGCCCGGGATCGACCGGCCGGGGTGTGTTGCCGCCGCCGCCGTAGCCCGCAAAGCTGGGCGGCCATGTCGGCCGCAGGCCGAACGACCAGGCGGCGCCGGCGACACAGCCCAGCATAAACAGGGCGATGACGATTTGCCCAAGGCATGTTACTTTAACCTTTTGTCCTTCTGCCATAAGAGTGCTCTGTTAAGTGAAATTGTGTTTAGAAAAAGGTGGATATATCGCGGAACACCTGGCGGATGTTTTTCGGGTTGCCATCGTAGTACTTGGCATGTGTGGCTTCCGCAATCTTTTTGAGCTTATCCTTTTCGACATCGTTGCCATAGCCGATCACAAAAACACGTATCGTTTTGTTTTCGTGGTCGAACTTGATTTTTTCAATCAGTGTATCGAGAGAGATGCTGCTTTTATTGTCCGCGCCGTCTGTCAATACAACAAGGGCATCGATTTTTCCTTTATTGGTGGCGCGTTGTGCCAGCATCTTGTCATAAGCTTCGGCAATAGAATCATAAAGGACAGTGCCACCATCCGCAATGAGTCCTTTGATATTGCTTTCCGCCTCCGCGCGTCCATTCTTTAGTGGAACCGCCTGGCCCATCCATATGGGCTTTGTACTGAAGGGGAGAAGGCCGAAGTGGTCCTCATCAGAAAGTGTGCCAAGGAGCGTTAATGCACCAAGGCGAGCGTTCTCCATACGTTTCTCGGCGTTCATACTTCCGGACGTATCGAGAACGAGAGTTATGTTGGAATGCTTCTTGTTCTTGACCCACAGGGCAAGGATTGCATCGACCACCTCCGTGCTGGGAACTTCCAGCGTGGTGCGGGGCTCTTTGGGGTCAACGCCGTGTGCGGTATCGATGGGGGCGACGATGGGAATCTCCACCAGTGCGGGGCGGAAGCCGTACTGGATCGCCTTCTCCTGTTGCGGGCGGTCGAGCAGGTAAGTAATGTATGCCTGGGCAGCTTCCTTATGCTCCGCGGTTACCCATTCGCGATCCACAATACCTACAGGGTGGTCGCTCCAGAATGTACCTTCTTTGGGGTAGATGGCCACAACAGGAAATTCAAGCGGCTCCTTGGAAGAATATGACTCAATAACGCTGCTTTCGTACAACACAGCAGCGCTTAAGAAACGTACGCCGCCGCTAAACATTTTTTTGCCAAAGAACCCTGTGGAGCTTCCGTAATGCACAACGGATTGTTCAATGCCGCGCAGGTAGTCGGCCACTTTGGGGGACTGCACGTCCTCCAAAGTAAGGTTATTGACCTTGCCGGCGCCTGCGTACACCTCGGCCAGTACCGAGATGATGCCGCTGTTGGAGAACTGCGGGTGGGTGTGGCCGAAACGGAACGGCCCCCACTGCGGTTTGCCGACGCTCGCCCAGCCGTCGGGCTTTTGGGCCAGCGTAAGGATGTCGCTCCAGCCCACGGGTTTAGCGGGCCAGCCCAGCGCTTCGGCCATCGGCTTCCACATGGCGATGACGACGGGCGAGAGGACGAGGTTGTCGGTATGGCCGATGAGGTCCTTGCCGGTTTTCTGCCGCGCCTGCGCGTTGCCGAGCTTGATAAACACGGCCGAAGCGGGGCTGATGAGGTGCGGCTGCCGCGCGCCGGCCAGGATTTCGTCGACGCAGTCGCCTGATCCCATCGGTATGGCCTTGACGCTGATGGACTTACCGCCCGACGTCTTGGCGCCCGAAGCGTTGAACGCGGTCGTGACGTCCTTGATCCATTCCTCCTTCTCGGAGCCGTAGGTAAAGACGAGCTCGATCGCCCCGCCGCCGACGGGTTTAGGAGTCGCCTGTGGCGAATGGTTTTGCGATTGCGGAGTGGCCGGTGCGGGCGACGACGAAGGGCCGCACCCGGCGAGGAATGCCGCAAAGGTGAGGAAAAGTAAGCGCCACGAGAGGGATAAGCTTTTCACGCCTTACTTATTTCCACACAATAGAGTGATGTCCAGAGGCAAGCGGATGTGTCATCGATTTGTTACGCAACTGCCATAATTGCGCCACGGGGCCGTGATGTTGTAGAGTCCCGAATGACGAACTGTCGCCGCGTGTAAAAGGCTCTTGCCTGATGCCAGGGGGGCGTGGCCCGCCGTTTGGTGGTCACCCCTCGACAGGTTGCAGTCGATTGCGGCGCAACGCTTTAGCCTGCCGAGGCCACCATGTCCTCGTGCGAGGAGTCGGCTTCGTCCATGTCGCTGACGACGTCCATGAGGATGCCCATGGGGTCGTGGCCCTGGATGGTGACTTCGGAGGGCAACACGTCGTAGGCGAAGACGAAGCTGCCGTGTTCCACACGCATGATCTGGCGCAGGGCGTCCGTCCCCTTGAGCGGGGCCATGATGGCGTGGCAGATGAAGCCTTGGCGGATGTAGACGACGCCGATGTCGCCGCGCGCGTCGGTGATGGTGAGCTCGCCCGTTTTGCGGCCCTGCACCAGCAGCTGCGTCATATCCACAATGCTGAGCTGGCCCAGCGATCCGTGCAGGTTTTGCGAGCCGGCCTGGGCGCGCACGGCGTGATTGGGCGGCAGGCGCAGTTTGCCGGTGGCGGAGATGGTGGCGGAGTCGGCGTGATCGAGCAGCAGCGGGTTGCCGGCCACGCGGTCCTCCAGCTTGCCCGCGTAGCTCAGGATGGCGTCGAGCTTGGCCATGGCGCCTTCGGCGTTGGTTTCGCGGTCGATAAGGTTGGCGGCTACGGAGCGGAACAGGGTGCCGCCCTCCTGCGCGGCGCGTTGCTGCAGCATCAGGGCCACGCGCATGTCGGCCTCGTCGGCCAGGCGCAGGATGGAGAGGATAATCTGATGCGAATCGGCGTCGTACTCGTAGCTCACCTCCACGCCCTGGGCGCGGCGGCCGTTCTGGCGCAGGTTAAGGTACCAGGTCGGCTTGCGGCCGTCAGTTTCCTGCAACTGGCTCAGGTTGTCGAGCATCTCCTTAATGCCGCCTTCAAACAGCACTTCGTCGGGCTGGCCGGTCAGCTCGGCGGCGCTGTAGCCGATGAGGCGCAGGAAGCGGGGGTTGCCCTGAATGAACACGCCGTAGTCATCAAACACGACGATGGGGATGGAGCAGTTCTCGAAGAAGGACTTGAACTGCGTGTTTGTTTTGCTGAGGCGCAGGGAGGCTTCGAAAAGCTCCTTGTTCTTTTGCGCCAGGGCCATCTGCTGGCGTTCCAGGGAGCGCATTTGCTCCAGGATATACTCCATCTGCTTGACGACGAGCTGCTTAACGCTGGCCAGGCCGAGAAAGCGGCCGTGCTCGTGCACCACAATGTCGTCGTAGAAGGAGCCGGCCGCCTTGTCGGGGCCGGAGCGCTTGTGGAGGAGCTGCTGGACGAGATCGCTGACAGGCAGGGAGCCTTCGACGATCATGGGATCCTCCACAATCACCTTGGTGATCGGCTTGTCGGCCAGCACGGAGAAGCCATACTTGTTGCCGGCGATGCGTGCGTTGAGCGCTTCACGGCTGGCCAGGCCGATGATGGCGCCCTGGTCGAATACGGCGGCAAACTCCAGCTCGGGATGTTGCTTGAACCACTCGACGAGCTCCTTGACGGGCAGGGAGCCGTCGAGGGCAGCGTGAGAGCTTACGATATCGCGTGCGGAGAATGCGCTGGGAGCCATGGCGTGTGTGGTGTGAAGGGGTGCGTCGGCCGCGCGACCCATGCGCGGCGGTGGGGCGAGTCACAGGTCAACCGAAGCGGCCGTTGATGTAGGCTTCGGTGGCTTCCTCGCGAGGCTGGGAAAAGATGTTCTCGGTGGTGTCGTGCTCAATCAGGTGGCCGAGGTAGAAGAACGCCGTGTAGTCGCTGCAGCGGCCGGCCTGCTGCAGGTTGTGGGTCACGATGACGATGGTGTAGTCCTCCTTAAGCTGCAGGATGAGCTCCTCGATGCGGGCGGTGGCGATCGGGTCGAGCGCGGAGGCGGGCTCGTCCATCAGCAGCACCTGGGGCTGGATGGCGATGGCGCGGGCGATGCAGACGCGCTGCTGCTGACCGCCGGAGAGATTGAGGGCGTTGGTGTGGAGGCGGTCCTTCACTTCGTCCCACAGGCCAACCTTGCGCAGCGCTTCCTCCACCTTGTCGTTGATCTCCGTGCCGGTGCCCAGCTTGTGCAGGCGCAGACCGAACGCGACGTTCTCGAAGATGCTTTGCGGGAAGGGGTTGGAGCGCTGGAACACCATGCCGATGTAGCGGCGCAGGCGGATCGGGTTGATCTGCGGCGCGTAGATGTCCTGGTTCTGGAACAGAATGCGGCCGGCGATGCGCATATTCGGCACAAAGTCGTTCATGCGGTTCAGGCAGCGCAGCAGGGAGGATTTGCCG
The DNA here is from genome assembly GCA_003054695.1 of Verrucomicrobia bacterium LW23. Classification (GTDB taxonomy): domain Bacteria; phylum Verrucomicrobiota; class Verrucomicrobiia; order Methylacidiphilales; family UBA1321; genus LW23. The sequence goes on along the minus strand of QAZA01000017.1, from coordinate 55,709 downwards.
CAGCCGGAGGGCCCGATGAACGCGGTGACGCAGTTGCGGGGGATCTGCATCTGAATGCTTTGCAGCGCCTGGGTGTTGCCGTAAAAGAGGCTCAGGCCGTGGATGTCCAGAATGGGGGGGATGGAGGCGAGCATCTCCTGCTCGGCGGCTGCTGCCAGCGCGTCGTGCACGGGCACCGGCCCCAGGCGCACAGAGGCCTGGCGCGCGGCTTTGGTGGCCAGCGGGCCGGAGTGTCCGGGCTGGCCGGGTTGCACGGCGCCGCCGGGCAGCGTCAGGGGTACGGAAATGCGTGTCATGGGGTGGGGTGTTTCGGGTGAGGCATGGGCTGGCGATGATAAGGCAGGGAAGGACTTTAGGCCACATGGGCCATGCGGCGCATGTAGGCGCGGGCGCGGGCGCGAACGAAAATGGCGGTGACGTTGAGGAAGAATGTGAGGAACAGCAGCACGACCACAGTGGAGTAAAGCTGCGAGCGACCGGCCTCCACATGGGCGGGCTGGGTGCACATGATATAGATGTGGTAGCTCAGCTCCATAAACTTGTCCGTTACGCTGCCGGGCAGGGTGGGGGAGAAGATGGTGGCGCCCGTCAGCATAATGGGCGCGACCTCGCCGGCGCCGCGGCTGATGGCCAGGATGCCGCCGGTGATGATGCCGGGGGCCGCCTGGGGAAGGACGACGCGGGTGAGCGTTTGCGCCCGCGTGGCGCCGAGGCCCAGCGCGGCGTCGCGGAAGGACGTGGGCACGCTGCGCAGCGCCTGCTCGGTGGAGACAATCACGACCGGGAGAGTCAGCACAGCGAGGGTAAGGCTGGCCCACAGCAGGGAGGGCTTTTTGAAGACGGGCTCCGCGCTGCCCAGCAGGTAGCCGTCAATGCTGCCGCCCAGAAAGTAGATAAAGAAGCCGAGGCCGAACATGCCAAAGATGATGGACGGCACGCCCGCCAGGTTGTTGACCGAGGAACGGATGAGCCGCGCCATAGTGGAGCGGGGGTCGGTGTACTCACACAGATAAATGCCGGTGATGATACCGATTGGCATAACGGCAATGACCATCAGCGCCACCAGCAGCACGGTGCCATACACCATGTCAAAAACGCCGGCCGTGGAGTACGCGCCGATGTCCGACGTAGGCGCGGCGCGGCCAAAGACAAAGTTGACGCTCAGGCCGCGGGCGCCGTGCCACAGCAGGTACAGCACTATCACCGCAAGTATGCCCACCAAAAGGTAGGACGCGGCCGCAAAGACGGCAGTGCCGACTTTGGCCTGCGTTAAGGCGGGGTCGCTCGAGAGATCCAGGTCTGGAGTCTCGGGCTGGTGCGGCTGCCCTGGCGTGCTGGAGGTGGCGTTCATCGTTTGGGAAAAAGAGAGAGAATGGGGGCGCGGCGGGGCTTTGATCAGACCACCGTGTTGACGTAATCCGGCTTGCGTTCGTCATCCTGGCCGGTAAGGACATGGTCCTCGGCGGCGGTGATGCCTTCCATACGGTTGCTCACCTGTTGCAGGATGTATTCCGAGATAACGTTGGTGAAGAAAGTGATCAGAAACAGAATGGAGCCGATGAGGAAGAGCACCTGATAATGAGCGCCGCCGACGGCCGACTCGGGCAGCTCCGCGGCGATGGCGGCGGTGACGGTGCGCACGCTGTCAAAGATGGAGAGCGAGAGATCCGCGGCGTTGCCGGAGGCCATGACGACCACCATGGTTTCGCCGATCGCCCGGCCAAAGCCCAGCACCACGGCGGCGATAACGCCCGGCATGGCGGCGGGCAGGACAACGCGGATGGCGGTGTCCCACTTGCTGGCGCCCATGGCCAGGGCGGCGTCGCGGTGCAGTTGCGGCACGGCAGAAAGGGCGTCCTCGGCGATGGTGAAGATGATGGGGATGACCGCCAGGGCCAGCACCAGCCCGGCCACAAAGGCATTGAGCATGCTGTGGTAGCCGACGACATCGCGCAGCGTGGGAGCCAGCACCATCAGCGCCAGGAAGCCGAGCACCACGGAGGGCACGCCGGCCAGCAGCTCAATGCAGGGCTTGACGATCTCGCGCACGCGGTCTGAAGCCAGCTGCGACACGTAAATGGCCGCCATCAGTGAGACGGGCGCGGCTACCAGCAGGGCAATGACGGTGACCTTAATGCTGCCCCACAGCAGGGGGATGAAGTTGTACTTCTCGATATTGCCAACGGGCTGCCACTTGTAAGTCGGCGCGGTGTCGCCGTACCACTGGTGGGGCAGCAGCATCATGGCCCACGAGGTAGTGTTGATTTTGGCGTCCGGATTGGTTTCCTTCTTAAGCTCGCGGTTGCGTTCCTGGACGAGCTCGGCCAGGGTGTCGGCAGGCAGGCTCTCGACGACCGCCTGGGTCTGGCCCAGAAACTCGGCCACCTGCTTGTTATTCATCTTGCCCAGGGCGTTGGCGTCCATGGCCATGCCGGAGCGTGCGGTATCCACATGCTGCAGAATGACGGGCACGGCCTCCTTGGTAACGAACAGGAAGATGAGGAGGATGAGGGCGACGACAGAGAGCGAAACGATGTACATGCCGCGCTCCACCACAAACTCCGCAAGCGAGACGCGTTGCTCGTGCAGGGCCTCCTGTAACTCGCGCTCCAGCGTGGCCGCTTTGTCGGCCGCAATGCGGGCGGGGGTGGGCGGGGCGTCGGCGGCAGCGGCGGCGGTGGCCCCCCCGATGAGGAGGGAACGCGATGCGGGGGACTGGGTGGGGTGCGGTTTCACGGAAAATGGTCAGGGCGTGGATGGCGCTACACTATGATGTTGCGATGCGTCCTTAGCATGACGCGCGTGTAAGGAACGCGTTAAGGTCTGGTAACAGTCGAAGGCGCCGTAGCTATCTCCGTACATAAATGATGAGCCCGCGTGAGTGCGGCTTTCGCGGGCAGGGGGAGGGGGCAGCGTCCCCCCACGGTGGAGGGGGGACGCGGAGCTGAAACCAGGGCCGGGGGCCGGCGGCTTAGCGCTGGCCGTAGCGGCGGGTGCCCTGGTAGCGCTTGGGCAGCAGGGCCTGCTCCCGGGCGGTCACCGCGCCTTCGCGCTTGGCTACGGAGTCCTCGCGCTCGGCAACATCCATCTCGCGGGCGGCGACAGACTTCTCGCGCTCCACCAGAGCCGTGCGGATCTGCGCCAGTTGCTCGGCGGTGATGGGGCCGGCGGGGATAATGGTGCTGGCGGCGACAGGCGCAGGGGCGGGTGCCTCGGCAGGGGCCGGGGCAGGCGCGGCGGCAGGCTCAGCCGCCGGGGCCGCGGCAGTCGTCGCGGTCGGGGCCGGGGCGGGCTCCGCAGCCGCGGGGCGGACGTTGGTGGCGGTCATCGGCCGGCCGGTGGACGAGGAGGTAACGACCGGGACCACCTGCGGGTGGGAGTGCACGGGCGCCTTGGGGGTGCTGACGGTGGGGCGCACCTCCGCAGCAGCCGGGGCCGGCGCAGGGGCCGGGGCCGGGGCGGCGGAGGCCGTGGCGCTGGGGCTTACATAGTTAGCGGGCACGGGCACAAAGCCGACGAGTTCCACGTGCTTCTGGCCGGCCGCGCTGCGCACCCACTTGATGTAGGTTTCCACGTTCGCATTCGCATTCTTGGGGTTGGTGTAGTAGAAAAGCGCGCGGCTGAGCGGGTAGGTGCCTTTGGCCACATTCTCCAGCGTGGGGGCGATCGCCACCGTCTCGGGCTTGTCGTCCAGCTTAATCTTTAGCTCGCGCACGCCGTGGGCGTACCCAATGCCGCCGTAGCCGACGCCGGCAGGGTCCTTGCCCACCGCGTCGTACACAGCGGCCGTGCCGGCCAGCGTCTGCGTCTTGGCGGAGAAGTCCTTTTCCTTCAGCACCACTTCCTTCACAAAGCCGTACGTGCCGGAGTTGGCTTCGCGGCCGTAGAGGACGATGTTCTGGTCGGCGCCGCCCACTTCCTTCCAGTTGGTAATCTCGCCACGGTAGATCTTTTCGACCTGCGTCAGGGAGAGGCTTTCGATCTTGTTCTTCTCGTTAACGAAGACGACGACGCCGTCCAGCGCCACTTCGATCTGCACAGGCTTCACGTTCAGGCCGACAAGGAAGTCCTGCGTTTCCTTGGATTTGATAAGACGGGAAGCTGCCGCCACGTCGGTGGTGCCGTTGCGCAGCGCCGCGATGCCGATGCCGGAGCCGCCGCCGCTGACTTCGACTTTAATGTCAGGATACGCTTTCATGAATTCCTGCGCCCATTTCTGATTGAGCTGGGCCATGGTATCGGAGCCGGTAATGCTGATCTTTTGGGCCAGGGCGGGCAAGGCCGAGAGCATCAGCGCGGCGAAAAGCAGGGGAAGCGCGTTAATTTTCATGTTTGTGTTATGCGGGGGTGTAACCAGTAAGGAAGGCTCACAAGATGCATGCGATTTAAGACAAAACGGTGACTCCGCCGTGCCGATACCGTAAAGATCGGCCCGGCAAGAGTTGCCGGGTTTAAGGCGAGAGTCTCATGGAAAAAGGCGAAGCAGACCGCTGGCAAGACCGGATACGGCGATCGCGGGCGCTCCGGCACAACCCTCCCGAAGAAGCGGCACGCGTCGTGCAGGCTTCTTTTTTTGACTGGTTGGTCGTACCTTTATGCACTTTAATGCAATTGTGCGTGGCACAGGGTTGATTCTTCGCCATACCGGTCGATCTTAAAGTGACGGCTGCTTTTGCGGGATTTTGCAATCGGCCCGCTTTCGGGGGATTCGCATAACAGGCTAATCGCGAGTGTCATTTACCGACGCCTCAAATCGCGGGGTTGCGAAGGAGAGCGGGGATTTCCGAGGGAGAACGGGCGGGAGGGTTGGCGGGAACTTGCAGCAGATCGTCAGGAAACAACAATTTTGAAGTCAGGTTTCGACTGGAAGTAATGATCCATTTATTCTAAGTTTTAGAGACATCGGACCATGTCCGGGCCGCGTTCATTTTCCTCCCCAAACCTCTCGGATTATCGCCGCTATCCGGTTCCACCTCACCACCTTATCCGCCATGAAAACTTCGCTCCTTCAACTTACCACGCGGCGCCAGGCGCGGCGCGGCAGCGCGCTGCTGATCGTACTGGCGGTGCTGGTGCTGCTGACGACGCTGGCTGTCGGCCTTTTATTGCGCGCCGGCAACGAGCAGGGCTCCGCCGCCGGCCTGCGCGCCCTGGGCAACACCTCGGCGCTTACCGATCGCGTTGTCAACCTGGTGCAGGCGCAGATTAACGAGGCGACGACGCTGGACGCCACCAGCGCGTGGGCGTCGCAGCCCGGCGCCATCCGCGTGTTTAACAACAGCGGCAACCTGGAGAAGGTGTACCGCCTCTACTCCTCCGGCGCGGTTAACCCGAACGTGACGGACGGCCTGCTGCTGGCCAACGACGTGCCGCCCGATAACTGGAATGCCTCCCCCGCCATGTGGGTGGATCTCAACTCCCCCGCGCACACGCGCGAGGCCGACGGCACCACCACCCTGCAGTTCCCCATTCTGGACCCGCGCGACCCGACCGCGCCCGGCACAATCAACGCGCCGAGCGTTATCGCTCCCACCAAACTCAAAGGCTTCCACCTGGGCCGCATCCCCGGCTACACCACCGGCGCCAACGGCACCTCCGGCGCCACGGACGTCCCCGGCGCCACGGCCGAGCAGCCGGTTCCCATGCCCGTGCAGTGGCTCTACATCCTGCAGGATGGCAAGATGGTCGTCCCCGGCTCCGGCACCGGCGGCGACATTGCCGTGGTGCCCGGCGCCACCACCAACAACCCCATCGTCGGCCGCGTAGCCTACTGGACAGACGACGAGTGCGCCAAGGTTAACATCAACACCGCCGCCGGCAACGCGCGCGGTGACGGCACCTACGCCAGCTGGGACACACCGCACTTTGGCAGCTACCAGGACACGATGATCTTTGCCAAAAGCCAGCCGCTGAGCAAAGAGTATCAGCGCTACCCCGGCCACCCGGCGACGACCAACTTTTATGACATCCTGGTAGGCCTGGGCTTTAACCCCGGCGCCTACCCTTCCGCGGTGGGAACCTCGTCAGCCTTCTTTACGCTGCTACCGTACTACAACGACGATTTTGGCAGCAAGCAGGGCACGCAGTACACGGTGGCCAGCTCTCAGGGCGCCGTCGGTTCCAACAGCCCCACGGCCAAGTCGCATCGCCTTTACACGTCGCTCTCGGAGCTATTCTACGACAGGAATCGTACGGTCAACAGCGCTACGGTTAACCGCAACACCCTGGAGACGGGCAAGTTCTTCCTAACGACGACGAGCCGCGCCCCGGAAGTCACTCTCTTTGGCACGCCCCGCATCTCCATGTGGCCGGTGGACGCGCAGATTATGACGGCTGGCACTAAGACGCGCGTGACGGCGTACGACCAGGTCATCGCGTTTTGCTCCAGCGTTGGCAGGAGCAGCGGCACGACCAAGTACCCCTACTTCTTCCAGAAGCAAAACTCGACGAGCCCCACGGCGGACTGGACGAACATCCAGCGCAATCGCGAGTTGTACGAGTACATGTTCAACCTCACGCGGATGAATATTCCCGGCTTCGGCGGCAGCTTCTCCAGCAAGTACACGTTTAACGGCGAGTGGGAGCAGATCCTGACGGAGATCTTTGACTACATCCGCTGCGTTAACCTGCGCGACATGAACTTTACCACCGCCTCCAACCAGTTTGCCCCGGGCAGCGGCGGCTGGGGTACGGGCCAGGTGGTGCCGATCCAGATTGAGCGCGGCGCCGTCTCCACCCAAGGTCTGGGCCGCTATTTCACGCTCTCGGAGATCGGCTTCCTCGTCGTGTGCACAGCGGATGGCAACGGCCCGGCGCCGACGGCCAATAACAGCGCGTATGACTGGCGCTCTGTCAGCAACCTGGCGACGCCTCAACCTCTAAGGAACGCATCCGGCCAGCAGGTTGGAGAGGACGGCGCCATTGGTGGCAACTTCCCGGCCAACCCCACGCTGACGGACGGCGCCCTCAGCTCCGGCCAAAAGCGCTTTCAGGCCATGCTGCTGCTGGAGCCGCACAACCCGATGATGGGCAGTGCGGCACTTGCCCCAGCCTTCAAGGTACAAGTGCGCGGCCTTAACAATGTGCGGTTTAGCGGCACCAGTGGCGGCACTGCCAATCCTTTCACCGCCGATGATGTCCTGGTCAGCAACAACGGTCGCATGGATGGAAGCTACAACCTGGGCGGCGCCGCCGGCGGTATCCGCTGGATGACTGGCTATACCAGTGGTTCTCCGATTACGAACAGCCGCGTCAGCGGGTGGGGCGCCCCTGCGCCATCCAACCCCAGACTCGTCTATCCGTTTGTGAGCGTGCCATTTACGCTCAACGCCGACACCACCGGCTCCACCATGAGCGTTTCCGGAACCTTTGTGGTTGAAATCTACATGCCGAATCCCGTCTCCAATCTCATGGCTTCGGGGCCTCGCACGATTACTCCGGCCTCCGACCTCCTCATCCAGACTTTCACCATCACGCTGCCCGCAACCAACGTACCGGTGCCGGATCTGCTGCAGGACGGCCTGTCCCTCCCGAGTTCCGCTCCGACCAAGGCTAACGACTGGTGGGGTATCGCCAACCGTATCGCCTGGGTCAACAGCGCTGCCGGCGACGGCACCAACGTTTCCCGCGGCGCGATGATCCGCACTGACGGCACGACCACCGGCTACACGACCGCCGATTGGAGACTTCCAACCTCCATCAAAGCCGTGGGCCTTCGCGACTCCGCTGCCGCGCAGAACTACAAGAGCGATACGGTCTTCACGATTATCCCCTTCCAGAACGACACGCGACTGACAGCTGCCAAGAAATCGCTGGGCACTGCCCCAGTGGGTGCCGCCACACAGGCGGACCTGGTGCCACATGAGTTTTACGGCACCCGCAAGCTGGCGCACAGCTTTACGCACTGGCTGGCCAATGCCGGCAACCGCATCCCCGGCTACTCTGCCGGCCGCCTGGCGCGGGGCGTTACCAACATCGCCGCCCATTTCCTGCCCAAGGTGCCGACCAACCTGCCCATTGCGATCTCCGAACAGGGCGACTGGGACTCCGGCTGGCCCACGTGTGCGGACGGGGCTTTTGCCAACAAGGCGGACGAAGGCAATATCAACGGCACGGGCGCCACCATCACCACCGACTGGGGCACGCCGTACTGGGGCTCGCTGGAGACACAGTCGACGCTCGGCAAATACCACTCGCCCAACAGAATTGTGCCTTCTGCTGTCATGTTAGGTTCATTGCCGACCGGCGTGAAAGAAAACGTGGCTTGGCGCACTCTGTGCTTCCGCCCGCAAATCAATCGCCCGCTTGATCCGGTCTCCGGCCCCAAGGACTATCTGCTGCTCGATCTGTTCCATATGCCGATTGTTGATCCGTATGCGATCAGCGAGCCGCTCTCCACGGCCGGCAAAATCAACATGAACTACGCCATCGTGCCGTTCAGCTACATCACGCGCTCCACGGGCGTGCGCGCGGTGCTTTCCTCCGAAATGGTGGCGCGCGTTCCTGCCGCCCGCGGCAATAACTATAAGTCCTACTCAACCGCGGTCACCACCGGCAACGCACCGGCTCGCCTGCCCATCAACCTCAGCGAGGTGAACGGCGCGCTGCGGCAGTTTCAGGAGCGCTTCTCCTCTGGCGATATCTTCCGCTCCCCAGCGGAGATCTGCTCCATCTACCTGCCGCCGGATGCGAGCAATTTCGGAGGCTCGCTCTACGCGTGGGCATCCGACACCGAGGCCGACGCAGCCTGGTACAACTCCACGGGCGACTTCGCTCTCCTGGGCGATAACGTTCGCGAGCGGCCTTACGCGGGCATCTACCCGCGGCTGACGACCAAATCCAACACGTTTAAGGTGTACTACACCGTGCAGGCGCTGAAGAATCCGCGCACGCCTGGCGGGGACCCGACGCGGTGGGACGAGACGAAGGGCGTGGTGGAGGGCGAATTCCGCGGCTCGACCACTCTGGAGCGCTTTATCGATCCGGAGAACCCTAACATCCGCGACTACGCGACCGATGCATCTCTCTACACCCCCGGGAATGCGAATGCCAAGACGCTTGATGCGTTCTACCAGTGGAGGATTATCTCCAACAACGCCTTCCCGCAATAACGCGGTGGCGCGGCGGAGGCCCTCTCCCGCGGTTGGAGGGGAGGGTCGTTGTGCTCGAGTCAATGTCTGGTGCAGGCAGGAATTAGTCAGGAAACAACAATTTTGAAATCAGGTTTCGACTAACGCTTTAGTGCTAATTCATATATTCTAATTACATGAGACACGCAGCCTTAATTGCTGCAACGGCAAAGGTCACACGGCCGGGTCTCTCCTCTGCAACTTTCCCAAATCACGCGTTTCGCAAGGTCGAAACGCCCCACGTTTCGAACACGGAGAAACTCACATGAATTTCTGGTCCCACATTACCAAAAGCTCGCTCCTCGCCGCCCTTTTTTGTGCATATCGTCAATCTTGTGTCAAAAGCCGTTCGGCCCGTGGCGGCTTCAGCCTGATTGAGGTGACGTTTGCGCTGGGAATCGTGTCGTTTGGCGTGCTTTCCATTGTGGGCGTTATGGGCGTGGGCCTCATCACCCTTAAGGATGCGCGAGCCGTGCAAACGCAGGCCACCATTGTGGCGCACGTGCGCGGCAAGCTGCAGCAGATGTCCCTGACCGAGGTGTCCGGCCCCAAGAGCCTTAACACTTTTGTCGCCACGCCGATGTACTTTACATCGGACGGCATCCCCACCGATACCACCACGGCCGACCTTCCCCCGTACTACACCGTCTCCATGGTAAAGGCCGACGCGGAAGTGGATGGCGGCGACGGCTCGCCCCTGACCTTCCTGACCCGCAACGCGCAGACGGTCAAGGTGTCGATCACCTACCCCTACGGCGCCAACACCACCACCAACGACATCCCGCTCCTGCTGGCCCGCCAGCGCCAGTAAGCTCTAAGCGGGCAGGCAGGGACAGCAAATGTCCCTCCTGCTTCTTCTCCTCCCCGCCTTCTGGTCCAGCGTTTCCCTCCCTCCTGTGCATTGGTGCCCGACCTGTTTGTCCTCCGTTCGCTTTCCAATCCCATGAATCCTCAGCCCACTTTCCGCCGTAAACGTTCTGCCCGCGCCCTGTCGCGCCTGGCTGCGTTCACCCTGGTGGAGCTGATGGCGGCGATTGGCGTGCTGGCGATTTTGCTGACCATCCTGGCCGGCCTCACCTCGTCCGTCAGCCGCACGGTGCGGCAGGCGACATCCGAAGTGACCGCCCTGGCCACGGCGCGCGCCGCCAACGATTTAAGCCAGAAAATCTCCCTGGCCACGCTTAACACCTACTACGGGTACGACAACTACAAGACGCCCTCGGCGGCGGCGCCTACACGATATATCCGATTGTCGGACCTGCAGTTCCTGATCCAGCCTAACGTGCGCAACCCGGGCTGCGGGCAGGAGATCTACTTTGTTTCGCCCCTTTCCTTCAGCACGCAGCAGCCGCTGAGCGGCCTGCAAAACCTGATGAACGCATGCGGCTATTTTGTCCAGTACAACAATAACGACACGTTCCGCCCCACGCCTACCGACCAGGCCCGCTGGCGCTACCGCCTGATGCAGGGCCTTGAGCGCACGGAGAACCTGCAGCTTTTCAAAAACCCGCCCTCGCGCTGGGTCGGCACCACACCGGGCGGCGGCCTCGAGTGGCTGCAGACTATCTGTAATGACCCCGCCGCCGTGCGCACGAACGTTTCCCCCATTGCCGACAACGTGATCGCGCTGATCATGATCCCGCAGGATCCCACCGGCACCACGCTGACCACCAATTACACGTACGACTCCGCCCCGGGCACCACCATCGCCAACCCGCAGGCCGTAACGGAGAACCAGCTGCCGCCGATGATTGAGCTGACGGTGATTACCATCAGCGAGGCGTCCGCCGTCAAACTGGACACCAACTCCGCCACGGAGCCCGCCGCAATCAAAGACGCGCTCAACGGCCGCTTTGTCAACACCGCCGCCTACACCACCGATATTGAAGCTGTGAGCGAGGCGCTGGCGGCCAAGGGGGTCGCGTTCCGCATCTTCAAGACGGTGGTGCCCATGCGTGAGTCCAAATGGAGCGGCGAGGGAGCAGGCTTCTGATAGGTGCCTGCTGACGCCGCTTCCCCCTGTCTCTTCTCCCTAATTCTTCTTCCGCGTACTTTTCGTTTCCCGACAATGAATCGCCCTCTCTCGACCCGCGCCGCATCGGCCGCCGCTTTCAGCCTGCTTGAGCTGCTGTTTACGGTGTCGATCATCGCGGTCATCATGGCCCTTTCCGTGCCGATGATTCAGGGCGTGTCGGAGGCGAACAACATCTCCGCCGCCGGGCAGATTGTCTCCGACTACGTGAGCCAGGCCCGCCAGCTGGCCGCCGCGCGCAATGTCTCCGTAGAGGTGCGCTTTGTGCGCCAGCAGTACGGCCTGCAGGGCCCGCTCAGCAGCTACCCCAACGTCTACAACGCCGTGCAGCTGTGGCGCGTGGATCCGGCGGGTTCCGAGTCCGAACCCGTCAGCAAAATGACGCCGCTGCCGCAAGGCATTGTGGTGGCCGTGGGGACGAGCGCGCCGTATCTCTCGCCGCCACTGGTGGGCACGGCCACGCCGCCGCCGCTCTCCGGCACCCTGGCGTACGGCCCGCAGTCGCTCAACTACGTGGGCTTTGAGATCCGCCCCTCCGGGCTGATCCCCAACATGCTGGACATGGGCATGGCCAACACGTTTATCTCCGTGCTGCCCGTGCGCTATATGGACAAGAACGCCAACGACTTGCGCGGAACCAACCGCACTGTCAAAAACTACGCGCTTATCCAGCTCAATCCGTTTACCGGCACGGCTAAAGTCTACCAGCCGTAGCCTTGGCGGCATCGGCTGCACCGGTGCGCCGAGATGACCAGCGCATTCTTGTTGTCTCGCGTGGCGCCAGGTTGTATCAATAGGGTCGATTCGCGAGGGCCTGTATCTCTCGCGCCTGCTCTTTTTCGGCAACCATGATTGTACGACCGCGCAACCAGACGATGTGGGGGCTCTTGCTCTCCACACGGGGCTCCATCATCGGCGAGATTCTGCCTCGCATTGTCTACGTTGTTGTTATTGCACTGGTTGTGACAATTGTTCATGAGTTCTGGTACCCGTTCAGAAGCTCGCTCACCGTCACGCCGTTCAGCCTCATCGGCCTTACGCTGGCCATCTTCCTCGGCTTCCGCAATCGCGTCAGCTACGAGCGCTTTTGGGAGGGCCGCACCATGTGGGGCGAGCTGCATATTGTCGCCAGAAACCTGGCGAGGCAAACACTCACCTTGCCATCCCCGGCAACGGGGGAGGCGCTGACGGCCGGCGAGCGCCGCGACCTCATCCACCGGATCATCGCCTTTACGCACGCCCTGCGCCATTACCTGCGCAAAACCGATCCCCAGACGGATCTGCGCCGCTATCTGCCGGAGCCGGAGGTGAAGGCGCTGCTGGCCGCCTCCAACCTGCCTAACGCGCTGGTGCTCAACATCGGCCAGGCCTACGCGCGGCTTTGCCACGCCGGCCGCATCGATCCGATTCTCTTTGCCGCGATCGAACACCAGGTCACCCGCCTGGCCTACATCCTTGGCGGGTGCGAGCGCGTGCAATCCACGCCCATTCCGTTTGCGTTCCTGCTGCTGCTGCATCGCACGGTGCATATCTACTGCCTGCTGCTGCCCTTTGGGCTAATTGACACCGTGGGCATGATGACGCCGGTTGTCGTCTGCATCGTCAGCTACACGTTCTTTGGTCTGGATGCACTGGGCGACCAGATCGAGGATCCTTTCTCCCTGCGCCCCAACAACTTACCGCTCGACGCGATTAGCCGTGCCGTGGAAAACAACCTCCTCTCCATGCTGGGCGATGCCAATCCGCCCCGGCTGCTCCAGCCCGTGGATACGCTGCTGACGTAGTAGCGCTGGGGCGCCTTATGATGTACCTTGCAGGATAGCCGTGCGAAGCGGCCGTGACGTGACAGGCCCTTCCAACGGGACACGATCATGCAATTTACCGACCGATTTCAGGCCGGGCGCATCCTGGCGTCGCGGCTGCCTGGGTATCAGGCGCGGCGCGATGTAGTGGTGCTGGCATTGCCGCGCGGGGGCGTGCCAGTGGCGTGCGAGGTCGCCGCGCGCCTGCGGGCGCCGCTGGACCTGGTGGTGGTGCGCAAAATCGGCGTGCCGGGCAACCGCGAGCTGGGCGTTGGCGCCCTGGCATCCGGAGGCGTGGAGCTGCTGGCCGAGCGGGACATCGCGGCGATGGGAGTGGACCGCCGCGCTCTGCAGGCCGTAATTGCCGAGGAGCGCGAGGAGTTGCGCCGCCGCGAGCTGCGGTTCCGCGCGGGCGAGCCGTTCCCCGCCGTCGCGGGGCGTACGGCTATTCTCGTCGACGACGGCCTGGCGACCGGAGCGACGATGCGCGCGGCCATCATGGCAGTGCGCAGCCACGGAGCGGCGCAGGTGGTGGTGGCGGTGCCGGTGGGCGCCGCCGACACATGCCGGGCCCTCGCACGCGAGGTGGACGCGCTGGTGTGCGCGCACATTCCCGAGGAGTTTATCGCCGTTGGGCACTGGTACCAGGACTTTGCGCAGCTGACGGATGAAGATGTGGACGAACAACTGCGCCGCAGGGGTAGGCAAATGCTTGTTTGAGTTTATAGTATAGGAAGTGAAGGAAGCGAAAACAAGCCAACACGATAACCCTTTAACGCCCCATCTATCATGCCCCAGGGATCCAAAGAAAAGTATACCGCCAAACAAAAACGCCAGGCCGAGCACATTGAGGAAAGCTACGTAGCGCGAGGTGTTTCCGAAGACGAAGCCGAAAAGCGCGCCTGGCAAACCGTCAACAAGCAGTCCGGCGGCGGCGAGCGAAAGGGCGGCGGTGGTCGCGACGTCCCGGAAAGCGCCAAGGCCAAAGCGCGCAGCGAATCCGCCCGCCGCGCCGCACGCTCCCGCAAAGTGGGCTCGCAACGCGTTCAGAAAACGCCGCCCCGCCACCGCGCCTCCGCGTCAAAGCGCTCCAGGGGCTAGAGCATTGGCAGAGATCTATTTTAGCATTAGACGTGTATGGACAGGGAGTTTCCGAGAACCTCGAAGAGGTTCTATAACCTAACCCGGGGTTCCCCGAGCGAAGCAAGAGAACCCTGGGTAAGCGGCATTTTCAGATCAACCCCAACGCGGGTTGTATCCATCTGCGTCGCAAAGGGATGCGACCCGCGTTGGGGTCGTTCGATTTCGCGCCTTCACCCAGGGTTCTCTCGCTTCGCTCGGGGAACTCTGGGCTAGGTTGGGCTAGGTTATACAACCTCGTTGGTTGAACTTCGTGGAAGCAACCCTCTTGGCGAAACTTTCCGCCCTTGGCGATGTTATCTGAAGGTCCGTAGATCCAAGGCAGATAGTATCGCCAAGGACGGAAAGTTTCGCCAAGGGGATGCAGCGGAAGTGTCGACAGCCTCTAAGTCAATATTCGACTGAGGAGCAACGCGGGCGCCGAGCTTTTTTGAACGCATCAGATGCGAAAATTGAGGCGATATCGGGTAATAGGTACGGAAGGGCGCGCGGTGTCCCCGCCCCTTGCGGGCGGGAGATTGCAGGCGGAGCGAATGTGTGACATCATAGCGGTATGCCTACAATATCCGAGAACTGCTGCGCCACGCCTGGTGCCATCGACTGGATGATGGAGGGCGACCCGGCTATCCGCTGGCAGGTGATGCGCGACCTGACCGGCGCGCCCGCCGCGGAGGTAGCGCGAGAGCGGGCGCGTGTGGCCGTGGAAGGCTGGGGCGCGTACCTGCTGGCCATGCAGCTGCCCGATGGCACCTGGCCCGTGCCGCCGCCCGTGGAGCCGCGCTGGAAATCGACGCTGGAGGCGTTGTGGCTGCTGCGCGAGTGCGGCGGCGTCCCCTCCGATGCGCGTGTTCGCGAGGCCGTGGAGCGAACCGCCACGCGGTTTACGTGGGGCGAAGAATTTGGCGACCTGCCCTTTTTTGAGGGCGAAGTGGAGCCGTGCATCAACGGCCGCGTGCTGGCGCTGGGCGCGTACTTTGGCCATCCCAGCGCGCAGCTGCTGCAGCGCCTGCTGAGCGAGCAGCTGGCCGATGGCGGCTGGAACTGCGAGGCGCCACGCTCCAGCACGCGCTCGTCGTTCAACACCACGCTGTGCGTGCTGGAGGGCCTGCTGGCGTATGAGCGCGCCTTGGAAAGCGCAGGAGCGGCGCCGTTGCCCGTGATACGCGAGGCCCGGCGGCGAGGGGAGGAGTACCTGCTGGAGCGCCGCCTGTTTCGCTCGCGCAGGACGGGGGCGGTGATTTGCGACGAGTGGTGGCAGCTGGCCTTTCCCAACGACTGGCACTACGATGTGCTGTGGGCTCTGGATTACCTGGTGCGCGCAGGCCATCCGCTGGACGATCCGCGTCTGGATGAAGCGTTGCAAAACCTTCGTGCCCAGCGGGATGCATCCGGCCGCTGGCCCCTGGGCCACGTTCATGAGCGCGATCTGCCCTTTGCGCCGGAGACAGAAGCGGGAGCGCCCAGCCGCTGGGTAACGCTCCGCGCCCTCCGCGTGCTGGCCTGCTGAAGCCGATGCGGACCGATTTGTCTGGCATTTTGCGAGGGAGGTAGTACGTAATTCTGAACAAACAGCAGGTGTTGGGGACGCCGGACCGGTTTCGGGCGTTCAAAATGTGTGCCCGGCACCCTGCAGGCCCGGCGGCACCCCAACATTCGCGACGACCACGATGCGCGCTTTCTACTCCGCAGTTGCACTCAAGGGCATGCTGGCTCTCCTCGCCGGCGGTGCGGCCGTCCATGCGGGGGATCCCGCGGCACCCGCCGCTCCGGATGGCAAATCTCTCTCCAAAGCGTTGGAGGAGAGCATTATCTACGTGGAGACGGCCAAGCCGGGCGTGAAACTGAGCGGCTACGTGGAGGCCAGCTACACCAATCAGTTCGCGTCCCAGGGGGAGAATGGTGCGGCAAGCACGGAGAGCGTATTTCGCGCGGATGGCCATAACGACTTCAACATCAACGCCTTTAAGCTGGTGGTGGAGAACGAGCTGAGCGAGGACCGCGGCGCGTGGTCGGCCGGCTTCCGCACCGATGTATTTTATGGCGAGGACGCGAACGCCTTTGCGCCGAACGATCCAGCCGTGGGCGACTCCGACTTATATCTGGAGCAGGCCTATGTTGCGCTGCGCATCCCCATTGGCAACGGGCTGGACGTGCAGTTTGGCAAGATGACCTCGTTTATCGGCATTGAGGCGGATGAGCGGCCGGCCAACATGAATTTTACCTACGGCCTGGTCAACGCCGCGCTGGAAAACGGCAACGCGACGGGCGTCCAGTTCACGTATCCCTTCACCAAAACGGTAAAGGCCACGCTAAATATCTCCAACGGCTGGGATGGCTCCGACAGTGGGCTGTTCTCAAGCGGAGTCGTCCACTGGGGCGGGGCAATCAGCGGGCAGATTGTCATCAATAACCCGGAAGAGACGGCCTTTGTGGCGCCCACCTTCCTCTTTATGCCCGAGGGCGCGCCTAACCAGGCCACGCCGGGCTTTCTGGAGAACGAGCCGTACCTGGTGACGGAGATGTACGGCCAGTGGCAGCCGGCCTGCGTGCCGGGCAAGCGGCTGACGCTGGCGTTTGATGCCGTGGCAGGCTTCGCCTCCTCCGGCACCGACGCCGCGTTTGGCGTGCCGCGCGACGATAACTCCAACTTCTGGGGCATTGCGCTGTTTGGCAAGTACCAGTTCACCCCTGTCTTCAGCCTGGCCACGCGCCTGGAGTATGTCCATAACGACGACTCCGCCAAGCTCATTGGCAATGCCATCCCCGGCTCCAACGCCCTCTTCCCCACCGATGCACCCGCCGACCTTTACGCCGCCACCCTCACCGCCGGCTTCGACCTGTGGGAAAACGTGATGAGCCGTGTGGAGTACCGTTATGATTACGGCCCGGACGCCATCATCAACGGGCGGGATCAGCATCAGCTTGCGGTGGACGTGGTGTATTCGTTTTAGGCGCAGAAGAGGAGAAAAGGGGCGTTCCCCACAAATCTCTTCATTTTGTATTGTAAAATGTGACGCTGGTAATAGCATGACTAAAGATTCAATCGTTTGACTCCGCGGCCCACTCATCCCTTCACCAGCATCCCTATGAAGCTATTGCGCACTTTTTCCAGGTGTCTTCCCGTCGCTTTGGCGATCCTGATTCTCCCGTCGCTGCATGCGGCGGATTACTATGTCGACTTTGAAAAAGGCAACAACGAGAAGGACGGCTTGTCCCCCGCAACGGCCTGGAAACATGCGCCGGGCGATACCGCCGCCACCGGCCTGCCTGCCGCCGCCAGGCTGGCGCCGGGCGATACGGTTATCTTCAAGGGCGGCGTCTCCTACTTTGGCTCGCTCACCCTCAACGTTAGCGGCGCGCCGGAAAAGCCCATTACCTACGACGGCAACACCGCCGGCAAGTTCGGCACCGGCCGCGCTATTCTGGACGGCGGCGCGGTCATCACCGGCTGGAAGCCCGTGCCCTCCGCTGACGAAGTGAAGGGCAACCCGAAATGGAAGCAGATCTTTTTTGCCGACATCGGCATCGACGTCACGAGCAACACCAAACACGACAAAGTAGTGGTGCACCGCCAGCAGCCGCCGGACGTGCAGGCGCCCTGGCAGCGCGTGATGCTGAGCGATGGCGACAAGAAGATTCTGCCGATTGCCCAGCACCCCAAGCCCAAGGACGACTTCTTTCCCGACCTGCCGCGCGATTTCTTCAAATCCCCCACCAAGCTGGAGCTGAACAAGGACGCCAACACCACCGTGCTGACCGACACGGAGCGCTTCACCTCTAGCGACGCCAACTACTTTGATGGCACGATGGTGGGCATCCACGCCGGCAACAACCACGTGTACTTTGCGGACATCAAGAGCTACAATCCCGACACCAAACAGATCACCTTCCCCCTGCACAAGGGCGAGATTTACGGCACCACCACGTACGCGCTCTACAACTCCCCCCGCTATATCGAGAACCCCGGCGAATGGACCATCAAGGCGCTGGGCGACGGCAAATCGCGCGTCTACATCCTGCCGTTGCGGCTAGAGGGCGGGCAGCCCGCGAACGTGGCTTACCCGGTGCAGGCTACCGGTATATCCATTGAGGGAGGCACCTCGCACCTGCGTGTGCAGGGCTTCTTTATCCAGCGCTTTTCGGGCGGCGGCGGCGGCATTAACGTCAAGCGCGGCAGCGGCCGCAGCAAGGACATCGCCATCGTCAACAACGAGATCCGCTTTCTGGCCGGCCACGCGGGCGTCGGTCTCAGCCACGTGGATGACGCGCTGGTGGAGAAGAACATGATTCGCCACTGCCCGGGCTGGACGTCGGGCATCTTTATCAATCGCGTTACCGGCTTCAAGATTCAGGACAACTTTCTGGACAAGAACTCCGGCAGCGGCATCCGCTTCTACGAGGGCATGAACGGCTCCGTCTCCCGCAACGTGGTGCTGGACCACTACGGCATGCACTCCAGCGGCATGAACCTGTACGAGGGCTGTACGGATGTGGTTGTGGAGGAGAACTTTATCGAGAACGTGATTACCATGAACCGTAACGCGGAGCGCATCGTCATCCGCAACAACGTGGTGGATGCCAAGGAGCAGTCGGTCGTCACCTTCTCCATCTGGCAAAGCGGCCAGACGCGGGGCAAGGACGTGAAGGATATCCAGTTCCTCAACAACACGTTTGTCAACAACTCCACCAGCCAGAACTGGGCCAACGGCCTGTTTGGGCAGGTCGGGCGGGGCGTCAGCGTACCCTCGGGCCTTGTGGTGCGCGGCAACATTATGGATCGCCCCTACGGCAAGCTGGATGGCGTATTTGAGAACAACATCTACTTCCGCGAAGCCGACGCCAAATACATGGGCGAAGGCTGCCAGGTCGTCCCCGTTACGGACATGAAGACGCTGTTTATGGACCCCGAGAAGCGCGATTTCCGCCGTCGCCCCGGCGGCCCCCTGCCGGATACCGGCGCCAAACTGGCCCCGCCCGCCTGGCTGAATGCCAGCGCCAGCGCCAGCGCCAAGTGAAGCGATGAGCGCCACAGACGTAACGGCCATCTCCACTTCCGCCACCACCCACCCCGCCCTGCACGCCGGCATTGCCGTGGCGGAGCGAGTGCTTGGCGGCGGCACGGGGCGGGTGGATTACATGTTTCAGCTGGCCCTGGAGGGCTTGCTGGAGCTGGGGAAAGTGCCCGGGCAGGAGCGGTATCTGCACGAGGCGCTGCGGCTCGTGAGCGAGGCCCTCGGCATCACCCCCGCCACGCACGTAAGCTGGCGCAAGCAGCCCTTCAGCTGCCTGACGTGGGCGGCGTACGAGGCAACCGGCGACAAGGCGTGGCTGCCCGTGTTTGTGCAAGAGAGCCAGCTCATGCGCCAGGAGATCTGGCGCGATGCCGACGGCGTGGTGCTTCACCCGCGGGGCGAAAAGCGCGGCGGCGGCGAGGCGATGCTGATCGACGGAATTCAGGAGTACGTCTCCCGCGTGGCGCGCACCGGCGCCGTGCTGGGGGAGGCCGAGTGGTTTGCCGAGGGCGCCCGTCAGATGCGCGTGCATCGCCAGGTGCTGCGCTGCCCGCGCACGGGGCTGTGGTCGCAGGGCAGGGGGTGGCTCGGCGCCGAGCCGATGCGGCTTTCGCCCGGCGCATGGTCGCGCGGGCACGGCTGGCTGATGCGCGGCCTGGAGCACGCTCTGCGGAGCATTCCGCACGAGTGCCCGGAGCACGCGGAGCTTCTCGCGTACTTTACGGAAATAGCCGACGCCCTGCTCGACGTGCAGCACGCGGACGGTATGTGGCCGACACTGCTCAACCGTCCCGCCGATCAATCCCCGCCCGACAGCAGCGGCACGGCGATGATTGCGCACCATATGGCCCGGGCCGTGCGCGACGGCTACCTTACGGGGGAGCGCTACGCGGCCTCCGCAGCCGCCGCCCTCTCCGCGCTGCCCACCTACGTCACGGCGGACGGCGTCGTCCTCAGCGCCAGCCCGGGCCCCGGCCCCCTGGAGGTCGAGGAACCCTGGATGCGCCGCGACTTCCCGCCCAACGATCCGCACGGCACCTTTGCCCTGCTGTTTGCGGCTGCGACTCCCTAACCTTTCGGAATCCACGTTACAAACGCGGAGCTCTCGTCCCAGGTGTTGCCGGCGGAGGCGTAGTCGATGACCGGGAAGCAGAAGCCGTGCTCCGTGGCGACGAGGAAGGCGACTTGGGCGAAGTCGTAAACGGCCGGGGTAATGGAGGTAAGTGTTTCCATGGCAAGAAGTTCCACGGTGCCATCCGGGTGGGATTTGATGCGCACCGGGGCGTGGATATCGCCGTCGCCGCCGAGGCGCCTGTCGCGCGCCAGGGCCAGCGGGCCGCGCAGCAGGGCCTGGTACTGGCCGGCGGGGGATTTCACTCCGCCGGGGGAGGGGACGAGGCGGCACGTCATGTCCAGGGTCAGCTCGATGCGGTCGCCCGGATGCCATGCCATATCCAGCACGGCGTAGCTTCCCGGGCAGCAGCGCTGGGACACGTCCACACCGTTGATCGCCAGCCGGATAGTGCGGCTCCAGGCAGGGATGCGCAGCGCGATGGCGAAGCTTTCCTTCTCGGCTGCCTCAAACGCCGGCGGGTTTGTCATCACCTCAATTAAGACGGCGCCGCTCCGGGGATAGTCGGTCTCCAAACGCAGCGATAGCGGACCGCCCAGCGGCGTTGTGCCTTGCCACGTGCCGGGAGCGTAAAGGTTGACAACCGGGCCGCGCTTCCCTTCCATCACCGCAAAGAAGGGGATGAGAGCCATGCCCATCGGCCCGTTGGCGGTGCAGCAACTCAGTTCAAAGCCGGCAATGTCCGTGGAAAAGTTGACCTTGCCGCCGCGGCTGCCGTTGAGCTGTTGAAAGTAATCGTAGTAATCCCCCGTAGGCTTCTGCGCGCCGGCCAGGGCGTTGTAGATGCTCTTCTCAATCTCGTCCGCCACGGTGGAGTCCCCGGTAAGGCGCAGGATGTGATAGCAGAATTTCATCCACGTGACGGTGACGCACGTCTCCATCATCAGCGTCATGTCGGGGTTGGTTTGCTCGGCGGCCAGGTTGTTCCACTGCTCGCCGGTGCCGGGGCCCAGATTGTAGGGCTGATCGCCGCCGCCGGAGCCCAGGATTGTGATTTCCTGGTCGCGGATGTTGCGGTACAGCGTCAGCGCCGCTTCCTTCCAGCGCTCGTCGCCGGTAACGCGGTAGTAATCGGCCAGGCCCTCAAAGCACGACATCATCTCGTACGACTTGGCGATGCTCTCCTTCGGCACGCCGTTGTCGCCTATCATCCGCGGAGCCACTCCTTGCAGCGCGGCCTCAAAGATGTTGCCGCGCTTGCAGCCGCCCGTCTCCTCCACAATATAGCGCGCGAAGGCGAGGTAGCGCGCCTCGCCGGTGAGCTGGTGCAGGCGCATCATGGGCTCGAGTATGGAGCTGGATTCGATGCCATAGAACGCCCAGCCTGTCTCGGTTATCGGCGTTTTGGGGGCCGGGCCTACCTGCGCGAGCGTGTAGTCCGCCATGCGGATCATCGCCTCCAGCACCTCCGGGCGGGGCGCTATTTCGTAGTAATGCAGCAGGCCCAGCAGTACGTACTTGCGCTCCCACAGGTCGGAGCTTTTGGGCTGCTCGTCGTAGGTGCGGGCGCTGATACAGCCGTCCGGCGTTTGTGTGGAGAGCAAGTCGTCCACGCTTGCGTCGAGAATGGCCAGGAGTTCCGGGTCGGGCCGGTACTGGTAGCTCACGCAGGCAGAGCGCATGGTTTTGCCCCAGAACTCGCCCGAGGCAAACGGGTTGGGCCGGTTGCGGAAGTAATCCACCATGCGCGGATACTCCAGCTTCTTCAGCTGGTTATCCACGCCGGCCTGCAGCCTGTTGTGCAGCCAGCCTTGCAGGGCCACCGAGCCGGGCCGAGGCCCTCGAAGCACGTCGCGGGGATGGGCGGTGCAGGAAAAGAAGCCGGCGACGTGATCGGGACAGAGGCAAGGCGTTTGCATACGAATGCAATCATTTAGGCAGGAAGCGACGGCAAGGGCAAGATCTCTCGATCAACCGTTTGATCGTCACGAAGAGCAAAACGCCGCGCTTGATCTAAGCGGCCAGGGTGTGCAACATCGGGACCACCACTATGAGTGATCTTCCCAATCAGGGTGACAAGGCGCTTGTTTGCCAAACGATTCGTGAAGTTTCCGCCGCCGAAGCGGCCGAGGGCGTTTCGCGCGCCATTCCTGTTTCCACGGACGACTGGGATCAGTCGTTCCACAATTATGTGGAGGAACGCAAGTCGGAGCGGCTATTCTTCTGCGAGTACAGAGCCGGCGTGCGAGGCATTTTTTGCTTTGCAGACATGACCGGCATCTGGGGCGGCAACTCAGCGGGCCTGACCGCCAAGGGGCGGATGATGCCGAGCACCGTTGAGGCTCTGAAGAAAATTGCCCAGGAAAAAGGGCTGATCTGATCTCACCCGCACGGGGGAGGGCACGGGGCGTGTAGCGGGCCCTCCCCACTGGTCAGCGCTATGGACTTTATCCGGGCGACCCTGGAGCAGCAGCCATTAATGGCGCTCTTCCTGACGATTGCCATCGGGCATGTCGTCGGCGGCCTCGTGTTCCGGGGCTTCTCCATTGGTGTGGGCGCGGTGCTGTTTGTGGCGCTG
The DNA here is from genome assembly GCA_003054695.1 of Verrucomicrobia bacterium LW23. Classification (GTDB taxonomy): domain Bacteria; phylum Verrucomicrobiota; class Verrucomicrobiia; order Methylacidiphilales; family UBA1321; genus LW23. The sequence continues at coordinate 32,945 of QAZA01000017.1, read as the reverse complement.
GCCGTGGGGTGGTGGGTGCCGCAGGCGCAGCCCTCCCCCATGGTGGGCACGCTGGGACTGGCTCTCTTTCTCTACGGAGTGGGGCTGCAGTACGGGCGGCAGTTTGTGCTGGGTCTCACCAGTCGCGAAGGGTTGCTGAGCAACGCAATTGCGCTGGCCGGCGTGCTGTGCGCCGGGGCGGTCAGCGTTGCCCTGATGGGCCCGGCCAACATGACGGTAGGCCACGCGCTGGGGCTGTTTGCGGGCTCCGGCACCAGCACGCCCACGCTGCAGGCGGCGGTGGCGCTGCTCGGCAACGATGACCCGGCGATCGGCTACTCCGTCACCTATCCGTTTGGCGTGGCCGGGCCCATTCTGGTGCTCTACCTGGCCTACACCCTGCTGCGTCCGTCGGCGCCCGTGCCCTCGGTTACCGATCTGGAAATGCTGGAAATTGTGGTGCGCAATCCGGACTACGCAGGCAAAACCGTGGCAGAACTGATGGCGATGCTGCCCGGCGTACGCATTGTGGCGCTGCGCCGCAAAAGCCATAACGAGACGGCATCCCCCACCATGGCCGTGGCGGTTAAGGACGTGCTGCTGGCCACCGCCTTTCGGCACGAGGACCTGACCCATGCCGCCGCGCTGCTGGGGGAGGAAGCGCACGGCCGCTTCGTCAAGGATCGCCAGGATCTCGACTACCTGCGCGTCTTCGCCTCTCGCGCCGCCGTCGTGGGCCGGGCCCTGGGCGATCTGCAGGTGCCGTGGAAGCGCGATTCCATCTACCTGATGGTGCGCCGCGGCGATACCGACCTGGTGCCGCGCCCCGATCTGGTGCTGGAGTTTGGCGATCGCATCGGCGTGCTGGCCCATCGCGACGACTTTGCGGCAGTGAGGCGCTACTTTGGCGATTCCATCCGCGGCACTGCGGAGTTCAGCTTCATCTCCATCGGCATCGGCATGGCGCTGGGCTTTCTGGCCGGGGCGATTCCCTTTCCCCTGCCCGGCGCTGCCACGCTCTCCGTAGGCCTGGCCGGCGTGCTGATTGTGGCACTGCTCCTCGGCCACTTTAGGCGCACCGGGCCGCTGAACTGGACGATACCGTTTTCGGCCAACCTGGTCATCCGCAACCTGGGGCTTACGCTTTTTTTGGCGCAGGTTGGCATGGCGTCCGGCCCCAAATTTGCGGCCACTGTCACCGAGACATCCAGCGGCCTGGTCATGATGGGCCTGGGCGTGCTGGTGCTGCTGGCATTTGTCGCTCCCATCCTTGTTCTGGGCCTCTATGTCTTTCGCCTGCCGTTTGACGAGGTGGCGGGCATCATCTGCGGCACGTGCGGCAACCCGGCCATCCTGGCCTACGCCAACAAGCTTTCCCCATCGGAGCGGCTGGATACCATCTTTGCCGTCATCTTCCCCAGCATGACGATCATCAAGATTCTCTTTGTGGATGTTGCCCCATCGTTTTTCTGAGGCGTGGCCTGGGTGACCTTGCGCGCCACCCAGGCAGAAGCATGCTTTGCCGAGGCTCCTTAGCGCATCTTCTTCAGCTCAAACTGCTTGCCGGAGAGGGCCTCCTTAACGGGCTGGCCCCAGAAGGGCGTGGGCGTAAACTCCCAGTCGGAGATCATGATGGGGGCGGCTTTGGGGTGGAAGGAGAAGGCCGTCCAGTTCAGGCGATGCTTCTGGATAAAGCCAATCACATCCGGCGCCCAGGTGTAGGGATCCTCCTGCGCGGAGGCCGGGATGAAGGACATCTTTTGCACCTGCGCCCCTACCTCGCCCACAAAGATGGGGTGCTTCTCCGCGGCGCGCAGCACCTTCTTCTCCCAGTCGCGTTTCCACGGGTAGATATGCGTGGCGTACATAACGCCGTTGCCCGTCTTGTCCTCCAGCGCGTAGCCTTCGGTAATGCCGGTGAGATCGTACGCGTAGTCCAGGCCGCCGGCGATGATGATGTTTTTGGCGCCGGTTTCGCGCACGGCCTCCACCAGCTTTTGCATGCCGGGGGAGTAAGGCCCCGTCTCGTTGCGCGCTTTCTCCTCGGCGGAGAGGAAGGCGGCTTCGTCCACCTTCGGCTTCTTGTCCTTTTTGACGATGGTGCCGCCGTTGCGCCAAACCTCCCAGGTCGTACCGTGCGGCTCGTTAAACACGTCAAATAGCACCGCGGGGTGGTTCTTGTACACCTCGGCCACTTCCTTCCAGAAGGGCAGGTGCTCCTCCTTAACGTAGCCAAAGCGGTGGTGGTCTATCACCACGTAGGCGCCACGGTTGGCGCAGAAGTTGACGACGTCCTGAATGAGCTTGCGGTAAGCTTCGCCGCCGTCGTCCTGCCTGATATTTTTGGAGCCTTTGCCGTACCAGAAATCATCTTTAATGGAGAGGCGGATGACGTTGGCCTTCCAGTTCTCAATCACCTCTTTGGTGGCGGCCAGCACCGACTCGCCCTTCGGATTCCACTCCATGCTGACAACGTGGACGCCTTGCAACCACACTTCCTTGCCGTTCTTGTCGTGCAGGCGGTTGCCCACCACGCGCAGTTCGGAGGGGAACTTCTCGGGAATCGGCTCCTCGGAGGGCGGCGTGGCGGGCTTCCCTTTGGCGGCCGGGGCCGGCTGGGCCGGAGCAGGCGCGGGCGCGGGCGCGGGTGCGGGCGCGGGCGCGGATACCGGAGTGGATTGCGCAGAGGCGAAACGGGGCGCGCCTAAGGCAAGGGCAAGGAGAAGAGCGAGAATGGGGAGAGAGAAGCCTGTTTTCATGGGAAGAGTGCTCTATATAGCGAATATAGGTGCTGTATAGAACTTACCATAAGTAAGGATTCAGGCAATGGCAACACAGATCGGAGAAATTATCGCAATGGCTCTGAGTGAGAGATGTCACGACTGTAAGCCTTTTAAAATTAACACATTGCGTGAAGGCGCCGTGCGCCTGAGATGAAGATCCCCGGCCTCAGGGCCAGTCTCACAAGCCGCATTGCTCCACTATAGCACATGCAAGCGGATGTTCGCATCTCAAGCTCCAGGCAGGGATGCGGCTGGTTGGGGTGGTTGCAATGATATAGCTATTGCAAGCGAGACCGACGGACACGACAGTGCCTGAAAGGTGGAGCGGAGACAGGGCGGAGACATGCACGTGTCCCCGGCGGCGCTACTGTGTTACCTGACGGTAGGTCGGGATATTGGGAGGCATGTCCGGCAGGCGATCCAGGACAAACGTCTTGGCATCATGGTCGTCTACCTGGGCCAGAAGCTTCCAGCCCTGCGGGATTGGGCCGGCGCCGGCGCCGGGGAGCTTGAGGACGTTCTGCTTCAGTTGTTCGTCATTGATAACGACATAGCGAAACTTGTCCTTATCCAGCGCGGCGTTCAGCGACGCAAAGTCCGTCGCCTTTTGCACATACGGCCCCAGCGGCTGGCCGACACCGGCGCCCCAGGCGTAGGCGGTGGACTCAAACGCGTACTCCAGCAGAATCACCCGCTGATCCGGCAGGTTGGGGATACCCGCAAGCTCCAGTGCGTGCACGTGGGCCAGGAGGGGGCGGCGATGCTCATTAACGCCACGATTGACCCAGTACCAGGGGAAGATAAAGACGATGATGACCGCAACGCAGGGGAAATACGTCGTCACACTCTTCTCCAGCTGAAAGCGCCTGATGATGTAGTAAAGTGCTACACCCGCAAGCAACATAAGCGAGAAGGTAAGCATGAACATATACGATGGCCGAGGCCTTTGCATCATAATGACAAAGCAGCCCGTCAATGCCATGCAAAGCACCGTGTACCAGGTCCACGGGTGTACAGCAAACAGAGAAGTCTTTTCCTTTAACGTATAGTAGCAAAAGGCACCCGCAGCAAGCAGAACAAAGAATGCCGCGGACAGAGAATAGGCGAGAGTTGGGCTTTTGGGCGTAGGTATATAGTCCGGCTCATCATCACCTGCACGAACATTGAACAGCGCGACCTGAAAGCCGTTAGGCGCCAGGCCCAGGTTCCACGTAAAGTGCTGAATCACCGCGCCGGGATTCGCCATAAATGCTTCCGAAAGCGTAGGCAGATCGTTGCCATACGTCTTCTTCATGTAATCCTGATACTCCGTCCAGGGAGAAAAAGAGGTATCGCCCGTGCGTTGCTGATGCGTGTAGGTAAGAATCTGCGCCATGTTAAGCGCATGCTTGGCATGCATCACCGGCTTAAGCGCAGGGTACTTGTATAAGGAGCGATCGTAGAAGGAAAAGGCGATAAGGAATGTAACAACCCCCATTGTGACATAAATGGCCAGCGTTTTAAGCACGTTCCAGCCTTCCTCACGGAAATTCCTCCAGCATGGCAGGATAAAGTCGATGACCAGGCACGCCAGACCAAAGAGCACGGACGCAATAGCATACTCATTACGTACAAGTATTGTCGTCAGCGCAAGGCACGCCAGCGTTATCGCACGCCCCCAGTAGCCTTCCACAACAGTGGAAAGGTACAGGCAGAGCAGCAGCGGAATAAAGGCAAAGAGATGAACCTCGTAGAGCGAGTTATGATTGATGGGCAACAGAAGCCACCACGCTACCAGCAAAAAGGCGATAACTGGAGAAAGAAGCCGGCGGCACAGCTCAAACATCAAAAAGACAATCGCCGCTATCTCAAACACACGATGGAAAATCACCGTGGTATAGGCATCGCGCGTAAAGTAGTAGAGCATCCCAAAATAACTTGTATACGTGGGCGACCACGCAAAGTTATTGGAGCCGTCGTTGGCAAAGCCCCGGGCATTCTGAAAATAGGACGAGGTATCTCCATAGGTCATATCCTTATAGACCCAGATTGCCCAGATTGTTTTGAGAAAGATCAGTGCTATGCAAAAACGCAGGAAGCCATCCGACGTAACGAATGCAGGAACGTGGTTCTTTAGCCAGATAAACAGGTCCGAGGTTTGTCTGTAAAGCTTGGACAGGAATTTCATAGGTACGAATGAGATCTAATAGTATGTACTGCTTTATACGATTCGTACCCCTTGCTTAGCGGTCCGAGCGCGACATAAACATTTTGGCGAAAAAGGGCGGTATCGCGGACAGCAGCGTCTCCTTCAGCACGCGCCGCCGCTGCCTGCGGTCCAGCTTCGCAAAGTCGCCCAACAGGCTGCCGGCGTTGGGTTTCTGGTTGTCCAGTATCGTGTTGTGGATCTGCTGGATCGACTCCTCCAGCGAGACTTTAAGCCCGTGGATCTGCACGCCGTGCGGGTCGTGCGGGTACTCCTCCGGGGCAAGCTCGCGTAGTATCGAAATGTCGCGCATCATGTTCCTGCGAAGCAGGTCCTCGTTATGCGCCATCGTCTCCAGGTTAATGAGAATGGTGTTGCGCTTGGTGGAGGCTGGTTTGAGCTTGAGGGTGTATGCCCACGGCGCCATGTCGCCCAGGGCCACCAGCGCGAGGTCCCACCGGCGGTTGCCCGCCTCCCACCGCAGCAGGCGGTTGCCGTACGGCACGGGGATGGATGCATCGTGCGTCACCCCGGCATCACCCTGGATGACGATGTGTTTATCCAGGCTATCCTCAAGTGCAACTGTAATGCGCGATATGGCGTAGCTTTGCGGAGGTGCGTTGTGCAGTGTATGCGCAAGTGTGCTAACGTGGTCGCTAAATATCTTTTCGTACGACGCGACAAACATAAAGTTATCGCCTGGCTGAAGCTCGCCGGCATCCCGCTCGGTAATGCGCCGCAACACAAGCCCCATCTTTGCCGTATTTTCGCGAATCCACGGGGAGCACTGGCTCAGCTCCAGGTCCAGCACCGTTACCTGCATACCCCTTGCGGCTGCCGCAGCTTCTATCTGCTTCTGGCCCTGTGGGTTACGCACCGCTACCACAACAATGCGCAGGTTGGAGTAGGTTTGCGCCTGGGCGTTGTTGAGCAGGCGCTGCAGCGATTGCTCGTCGGTATCGAGCCACAGCAGGTACATGTGCACCCGGGCTTTCTCGTGGTCCGGTACGGCGGTCAGCGCTTCCAGCCTGGCTTTGCGCTCGGTAAAGCCCTGGTAGATTTGGTAGAGCGACAGATCGACGCGGAATTGCCGGCGGAAGATCAGCTGCGCTTTGCGGGCTTTTTCCAGCGCCAGCTCGGGGTTGTTGTCTATCCACTCCAGGTGCGCCTTGATTTGCGAGACGATTTCGCCCGGCGATTTGCGCTGGTCCACATACAGCAGGGAGTCGCCGAAATACTGGATGGCGAACGGGTGGAGATCGCAAATGGAGATAACGCCGGCGGCGGCTGCCTCAAACAGCCGGTTGGACATAAGGCCGCATTCGCGGTGCGCGTCGCTGGAGAAGACGAGGGCGATGCCGCAGTCGTGAAGCGTGTGGATGAGCGAGGAGCCATCGAAGGGCAGCTCGTCCACATAGCTTTCATACCCCTTCCACACCTGCACGCCCTGAAAGAGGCGTGGGCCGTATATACAAAGGCGTCCGCTGGAGTCCATCATATCCAGCACTTCCTTGTTACGCAGGCGGTGTTTAAAGAAGCTGAAAGCAGCCTCCCAGTTTATACCTACATAAAACAGCTTTTTCTTACCCAGCGTGGGGGGCAGAATCGGCGCCGCCACTGAGGAGTAGAAGGTAAACTGGGGCGGCACGCGGGTGGGATCGTCGAGGATCATGCGATCGAGCATGAAGTCCGCGCCCGGGCTGTTGCAGCTCAGGTAGTCGTCGTGCGTCAGCACATTGCGCCCCATTTTCTCGTAGCCCCAGTCCACAAACCACTGCACGGGGTTCCACAGTGCGATGTAAGAGAAGAGATCGTACGCTTTGGGGCAGCTGAAGTGGAGGTTGATGGCGAAATCGAGGTCCTTGCGTGTGTACTCGATTGTCGGATCGTCGACGGAGCGGCCTTGCAGATCGATTGTAATGCACTCCAGCCCAAGGAGTTTTGCGGCGGCGTGGGTGCGGCTGATGCATTCGGTTTCCGCGGCCTGAATTTGGCCGAACGGACGCACGATGCCAAAGCGGCCCAGCATGCCCTGGGGCACGGCAAAGGTCCACGCGCGGTCCACTTCGTACTCGTTGGCCAGCAGCCAGTCGCCACAAATCCGGTCGATCGCCGCGATATACTCCTGGGGGACGCCGGTGCGCCATGCCCCGGGCTGCGTCTTCGCCTCGGTATCGGTGGATTTGTAGGTGGCGGCGAGCTCCTGTACGGCTTCGTCCGTAACGGCAACGTTCAGGTGGCGGGCGATCTCGCGGACCACCTTTTTCGGGTCGGCTGCCAGCCACTCGTGGCGGATAATGCACGTGTTGGGCTGGCGCCGCCAGAAGGCGTCGGCGGCCATGGCAGTTTCCAGAAGGGCCTCAAGCTCCTGGGTGCTGGCAAAAGTTTGATAAAGGAAAGCGCTGCGGACATCCCGGCACACGTAGATCGCGCAGGCGGTGCCTGTCTGGAGCTGGGCTTCCCAGCGTCCGTCCGGGGCCCCGGCTTCGGTAATCTGCGATGTGTGCTGCGCCGTAGTCTGCTCAACCACCTCTTTAGGTTCAGAAGGTTCCGCCTTTACTACATTAACCTTCTGCTTTAGCAATGTCGCTACTATCTCCTTTTGCCAATCTAAAGATGAGCTGAGAATACTACATAAAATGATATCCATATTCAAAACTAAGAGAATTGCATGTGCATAGCGGCAACTTAAGGCGAGTGCATTATGCAGGCGGCATGGTACGGATGGACGGAAACTTTGAAAAGTAAAAATTTAATCACTGCTTTACGTGGTTCAAGTCATCGAGAACGATCGAAGTTTGCACAGCATGCCTTGCGATGAAGGTAATCACGTGGATGGCGCAGTGGATAACTCACTGTGCTACGCTTGAAACGGAAAGAATGCAATCCATTCCGCAAGCGTTCCGCAGCCGTCCCTACGCTGTGTGCAGCTGCTAGCTACGCGGGCCGAAAAATGTATGACAGTGGGGTGCGTTAACCCCGCTGAACGGCCTCGCGGAGCGGCCCCAGCCGGCGCAACAGTTTGAGCGTGCGCGGCGCCAGTGCCTGCCAGGCAAAGCGGGGGCCGAGAGCGGCGGTGGCCGCCTTGCAGCGCTGCAGGTCCTCGTGCGACACCGTGCGGAACAGCTCGGTCAGGCCGTCCTCCGTATTATTGTGCCACAGCGCGGAGTCGCCCAGCGTCTCGACAAAAAAGTTCCAGTCGTTGGCCAGCATGGGGATGCCGGCGCCGATGCTGTCCGCGATGGTGCCGCTGGTCAGGTAGGATTCGCCGTGCAGGTGGGCGGAGACGAGGGCATCGCATGCATGTACTTGCGCGGCAATGATTTCGCGCGTAAACCACCCGTTGCGCGGCAGCAGGACAATACGCGGGTCGCCAGTCACGTCCGTTTCGTAGGGATGGGCGGTAAGCAGCAGCAGCTGATCCGGCCGCGCCGCCCGCATAAAGGCGCGCACAATCATGTCCACCTGCTTCTCCTTTTGGGCGCGCCCCAGCACGCCAAAGCGCATTTGCCCGGGCGCGGCGTGGGGGATGCCCAGCAGCGTCTCCAGAGCCGGGCGCGGCTGGGTGACCGCCATTTGCGCGCCGTAGTGGCCGTGGGGAATCACCACGTGGATGGCGTCCGGCTTGTAAGGTAACTCCTTGCGCATCAACTCCATACCGCAGTTGCTGTGATGGATGACGGCGTCCGCTACGGCGGCCCACGCGCGGTAGAGTTCGTCGCCGCGCGTGCCGCGCCACACGGGGTTGTGGGGGCGGCGGTTATGCATGGTCCACACCACCTTTACGGGGGACTCCCCCACTTTGCGGATGAACTCCAGCTGGCGCGCATCGAACTCCGGCAATGGCATGGTACCGGGATCGATGAGATGCTCCGGCCAGCCCATGTGGAGGATGTCCGCGTTGCCCAGCATGTCGCGCACCGGCCGGGACATATGGCGCGCGGCCTGATGACTGGGCACGTCGTGCAGCTCCACCGCCCCCGCAGGCATGGCTCCGTAGAGGGCCTGCAGGTAGTCGTGGTCCGCCGGGGCGACGGCGACCCGCAGCGCGGGGCGCAGCTTCCAGGCAAAGTGGATATCGCGGGCGGGTTGAAAGTGGATCTGGTGCAGGCGCCGCAGCCCGCCCCAGGCGCTTCGCCATTCCGGCATACCCTCCACAGCCACAACGCTTTGCGTAACGCCGGGGAGCTCGGGCGGCTTGCCGGAAGTCGGCGCGGAGTCAGCAGCGCATCCGGGGCAGGGGAGAATCTCCAGCACAAGCGGGCGCGTGGATTCGGGGATATCGAGGGAGATGCCCTCGATCGCATCCGCCGCAGTGGCGCCTGGCGCGGAGTCAAATGTCCAGTGCTCGCAGACGCAAATGGTGTCGTCCTCCACCGTAAACCGCACGCGGCGTGTTCCCTTCAGCCCGGATTCGTCGCCGGGCGCAGCCGAGCCCGCCGCTACGGCCGCGGCCAGCTTGAGCCCCAGGCTTTTGGAGATGGCCCTGGCCGGCGAGCGGTGCCATGTCTCAAACACAGCCTCCAGGCCGTCGGGGAATTTGCGGTAGCTGGCGGGGAGATCGGCGCTGAAGAACTCGCCCTGCGCCGTAGCCACCCTCGGCACACCGCAAATCATGGGCGATTCCACCGGGTTCTCGAACACGCCCGGCCCGTGCAACCACGCGACGTAATCCGCGTTAAAGCCAGCCACCAGCGGCAGCTGGAAGGTGAGGAAACGGTTGCGGAACATCCACACGGCGGCCTTGCGACGCGTCTCAAAGGCAATCAGCGTGTCGACGTGCGGAAAGAGATCCAACGCCGGCGTGGGCGCGGACGCGGCGACGGTGGGGGGCGCGCCCTCCAGCAAATGCGCCGCGGCCAAAAGCTTGGCCAGACAATCCAGTGTCATTTGCAGCAGGCGATAAACGCCGCGATAACCTTCCGTCATACCGTCGCGGTGCGAGGCCATCAGGTCATCGCGTAACCAGTTGGCTTTAAAGGCGTTAAACGCATGGCGCATCAGCCGCAGCGTGCGCGCGGGATCGGCCGCCATACCGTTTCGCAGGCTCAGCGCGCCCAGCTCCACCGTCATGCACACCGAGAGCGCGCCGATGGAGCGGCCCCAGGCGATCAGGCAGCCATTCTCCAGCGCAAGCGTCTCCAGCAGGCGCACGTGGGCGCGTATGTTGTGTTCCATCAAGGCGTTATCAAACAGCTGGGCAATCGGCTCCAGAAAAAGATAGACGTCGGCGGAGTAAATGTCGAATCGGCCGCTCCCATTCGGGCAGTCATCAAAAAAGCCCAGCTCACTCTCGCGAAGCATCCTCTCCGTGCGGGTGCGCGCCTCGTGATACAACGCCTGGCTGTCGGCCGAGGGCAGCAAGCCCAGCCGCATGCGGTTATGCTCGCAGCGCGTCAGCACGGCCCAATAGTTGGCGGACCACCCGCCGAGCGAGCGGGTGGCGGGATCGTACAGGTGGGTGGAATCCGTCGCAAAGCGAAGATTAACAATCTCTTGCGACGAAAAGCCGCGCTGCTCCAGCGCGCTGAGGCCTCCCAGGCACAGCATCGCCTCCGCCACGCGGTAGGAGTAAAACGTTTCCGTTCGGACGCCGTCAATCTGCCGCAACAGTCGCAGCATCACCTCATCGCTCGCCTCGCCGCAGACGGTTCGCATGCCCATCCCCCGCAGCAGCGTAAGCACGTGCAGCACTTCGGCTGCATCGTGCGGCCCCGTGCGGTACCCGGCAAAAAAGCCGGGCACGCGAAACCCCGGCAAAAAGCGCCGCACCACGGCCTCTGTCCGTTCCACCGCATAGTCCAGAATATCCTGCCTGAGCTGCAAAGGGCAATCCATGCCGAGAGTTGTAGCATAAACAGCGTGAATGGCGAACAATTGCTTTATTCTTATCGAAGAGTACGAGGGGAAGCCTCGTGAAAGAGATCATGGCATAGGCAGTGCAGAGTTACCGTCATCTTGCCGTGCGGGTGTAAAGCTTTCCCGGAACGCTTGATAAATGGTGCCGTTGGTCCATTTTTACCCGTTGTAGGGCTTTGTGAAGGGCGCCATTCCACCGCCTTTATTTTCTGCGCGCATGTCCTTGACATCCTGACCTTCAGTTCGTAAGTTCAGAACTACGGATATAGTGGCGCCCTCGCGCCTTCCGTGCAACCTTTCCCCTCGATACCATGAACAAACTCGCCAATAAGATAGCCCTTGTTACCGGTGGAAACAGCGGTATGGGCCTTGCCACCGCCCGCCTTTTTGCAGAAGAAGGCGCCCAGGTCATCATCACAGGCCGCCGCCGCAAGGATCTCGACGACGCCGTCGCCGCCATTGGACACAACGCCGACGCCGTGCAGGGCGATATATCCAGCCTCGACGATATCGACCGCCTCCGCGACCACATCCAGGCCAGGTACGGCCGCGTCGACGTCATCTTTGCCAACGCCGGCGTCGGCAAATTCACCGCCATCCCCACTACCACGCCCGAGGATTACGACCAGATCTTTGACATTAACGTGCGCGGTAACTTCTTCCTCGTGCAAAAGCTGCTCCCGCTCATTCCCGACGGCGGCTCCATCATTCTCAACGGCTCCATTGCCGGCAACACGGGTACCGAGGCGTTCAGCGTCTACTCCGCCAGCAAGGCCGCCGTGCGCTCGTTTGCCCGTACGTGGACGGCCGAGCTCAAGTCGCGCCGCATTCGCGTCAACACGCTCAGCCCGGGGCCGATCGAGACGCCCATCTTTGGCAAGACCGGCATGACCGCCGAGCAGGTGGAGGGCTTCAAAACTTCGCTCGAGTCGCAAGTGCCCCTGGGCCGCATCGGCCACGTGGACGAAATTGCCAAACCGGCGCTCTTTCTCGCCTGCGACGACAGCAGCTACATCACCGGCATCGAGCTGACTGTGGACGGCGGTATGAGCCAGGTGTGACGCAGCGTAGCGCTGTGCCACGCCGCGCCACGCTGTGCATGGCACGGCCAGGCAACCGTGCGTCTGCCCCCCCGGGCGGGCACAAGGAAAGGAGAGGCGATCGACACACGCTTGCACCTCCGTCTCCCCTTTCCAGCTCGACAGCTACTTCCACTCCGACGCTCCTCTCCCCGGTCATGCGCCGGGGGCGGACGCGGCGCGCTGCGCAGCCTGAACGGCGTGCGCCTGCACGATGGCGCGGATCAGCCCGGGGAAGCGCGTTTCGATCTCCGCGCAGCGGGATGTGTTATGCATCTCGATGCCTTTGCGCTCGCTGCGGATCAGCCCTGCCTCCCGCAGCGCGCGAAAATGCTGGGACAACGTGGACTTGGGAACCGGCTTCTCGTTCAGCATCAAAAACTGCGAGCAGATTTGCGCACAATTGGCACCCACGATTTGCGTAAAGATGGCAACCCGCGTGGGGTCGGAGAGAGCATGCAGGATGCCCTCGACCGTCACGTCTTCAATGGAAGGGTGCATCAGGGGTTTCATAAGCGGATAGGACAGGATACTCGAAACCGTGTGTAGTTCAAGGGTTCGAGGATGCCGAACTGATGAAAAGCATGTCGCGTTTCTTCATGGCCACGATTCAGATCGACCGGCCGAGCCTCCAGCCAGAACTTCAGATTTCTCTTGTAGCAACATTTGTGATGGCGTTTTGTTCAGGAATGGCTAGATTGCTTCTTTAAAGGAGATAATAGTATCTCGCCACTCCTGTCCGGCGCTACCATCCGCCAGGCTCCTCCCTCTCCACCCGGCACTCAACCCCTTAAGCTCCCCCTCCGCATGATGAAGCTTGCCACCCATTTCCGTGCAGCGTTCGCCTCCGCAGCGCTTACGACTACCCTGCTTGTCGGCGCTGCGCCCGTGGCTGCGCTTGCGCAGCAGGCACCCGCGGGCGCGCCTGCCGCTCCGGCCCCGGCCCTGGCGGCCTCCTCCCCGGCGCCGGTGTTGCGCGATTCCAAAGTCAGCATCTTTGGCATCGGCAGCAGCGCGGCGGGGACGAAAAATCATGCGCAGTGGATGCCGCAGATGGCGGCGATCGGCATTCTGGATTGCCGGGCCAATTTCTTTGCGTGGGGTGTTCAGAAAACCGAGGGGCAGTTTGACTTTGCCTTGCTGGACGAGCGCCTGGCCTATGACGACAGCCTGGGCGTGAAAAACGGGATGCTGTTTGTGGGCGTTCCGCCGTGGAAACGGGGCCAGGAAAAAGGCTTTCCCATGCAAAGCTTGCCGGAGCTCTCGCGACTGACGTCGGAGCTGGTCAAGCACACCAAGGGGCGCATCACCCACTTCGAGACGTGGAACGAGCCGCCCAACGGCACGGCGAAGGACCAGACCGCGGCGGACTACGCAAGGATGGTGCAGGTCATCTACAAGGCGGCCAAGGCGGCCAACCCGCAGGCGCAGGTGGGGCTGGCGGCCAAGTCGGCGCACCTTAATTATCTGGACCAGGCGCTGGCGGCGGGCGCGGCCGGACATTACGATTACATTACGCTGCACCCGTACGAGATTCTGGGCACTGTCGTCAATCGCCCCGGCACGGAGCCCGTGTACCTGAGCATCGTGCCTAACGTGCGCAAAATGCTGGCGGCGCGGGATCCCGCCCGGGCCAACGCGCCAGTGCACTTTACGGAGGTGGGCTTTGACACGCGGCGCGGGCTGGAGAAGCAGTCGCAGGCGGTGCTGAAGGCGTACATCATGGGCATTCACCAGAGTGTGGAGTGCATCAACTGGTACGAGAGCATGGACGGCGACAGCGGGCCGCTGGGGCTGCTGGATGCCAAGGCCAGGCCGCGCCCCGCCTACCACTCGCTGGGCCGGCTTATTGCGACGGTGGGCCGCCACCCGTCAAGCATCGGCTGGGTGATGCTGAACGACAAGCATTACGGTTTCATGATCCAGGGCGCGAAAGGCCCGGTGCTGGCCACGTGGACGGCGACGACGGCGCCGGATACGGTGGAGTTTGAGTCGGAAGTCAGCGTGCTTGATCCCGTCAGTGGCCAGGTTTCGCAGGCGCGCAACTTTAAGCTTACGCTTAACCCGGTGCTGATAACCAACGTGCCGCCCAGGCTGGTGGAGCAGGCGCGCGCCAATAAAAGCAAGCCGCTACCCTGGGGCGGGGATTACAGTAACGCGAAGTCCGTCTCCGTTGTGTATGTGGATAAGTACGTGGAGAAAGGCCTGCACACCATGGCCGGCGAGGCGATCGCGGCCGACGTGCTGGCGTACGGCGGTAACGCGCGTTCGGGCGAGGTGCCGAAGGGGGGCACCGTGTTCTATGTGGATCCCAATTTTCTGTCCTACGACACCGTGCCGATTGAGGTAACCGCGATAGTGAAGCGGGCCGACGCGGCCAGGCCAGTGACGCTGGGCTTTGAGTATGAGTCCAACAAGGTGAAGCGCGAGGGTTACAGTAAAGTGGAGCCGCAGGAGATTCCCGAGGACACGAGCCAGTGGCATAAGCTGTCATGGAAGGTAGATGACAGCCAGTTCGTCGGCACCTGGTCCTTTCACTTTCGCTTTCAGGGCGATCCCAAGCAGTACCTGATCCACAGCGTTACAGTAACGCGGCTGGACCGGTAGGAGAGGGACGGTTGGGAAACCTATAGGGTGAGAGTCCGAAAGCAATCGCGTCATGTAGGGGCGCAACGGGCCTGCCTGTAGACGTAGCGTTCCTGCAGAACGCTGCAGGTGCAGCGGCGACATCTTCCCTGCCGCTCATTCATCGTTACGGCACAAACTGCTTCTCGGCAACGGTGCGCCAGCGGTAGTAGGTGCCCAGGCTTTGGGTGAAGTTGGCGGGGGTGCCGTAGTCGGGCAGGCGGGTATCGTTGGGGTCGATGTAGCGCTCGATAACGGTGCTGCCGCGGTATTCGGCGTCTACGGCGTCGCGGGATTCCTTCCAGATGTCCTGCTCGGTGTCGGTGCGCACTTTTTTGAGGCTTTGCACGCGGTAGTGCACGGTAAAGGTGTTGGATTTGGTGGTGGTGCGCGGGTAGAGCATGGCGTAGGGGTTCTCCCGCGAGTTGTCGCCGGTGAGCCGCTTGTTGCTCCACCACGTGCGGATGTTTGCCTCGCCCGGCACCCAGCTGGCCAGCGGCAGGCCCGTGGCGGCGGCCGCCGGGTAGAGGAAGATCTCCGTAAGCGCGGTGGCGGAGCGGAAGATATCGCCGGAATCGAACCGGTTGTCGATCGCCTTGAGCGTCTCCTCTATCGCAACGGGGTAGCGGATGGTGGCCGACGGGAACGTGGCGGGCGACGAGCTGCCGCTCATCTTGTAGCTGGTGTTGTTGCCCGTGGCCCGGGCGTCGTCTATCGCCGTAACCATGATGGACTTGAGCAAGGCGTGCATGCCTGTGGCGCGGCGTATGTAGGTAAACGGCGCAATCTGGTAGTTGATGTTGATCTTGCCCGCCGTGGAGAGCCGGTCCGAGATCGGGTACGGATCGACCACGGGCATCCAGAAGAGGTCGGCCAGCAGGTGGTCCGGCGGCGTTGCCTTGCCGGGGTGCGTAACGCCGGCGATGTCGCTGGCCGAGTTGGGGCAGAAGAGCACCGATTGCCAGCCCTTCGGCGCCGCTTTATCCGCCGCCGTTAGCAGCGTGCCCAGCTGCATGGGGGAGAACATGGTGCGGTTGGGCGAGTAGACCAGCACGTACTGCATGGCATCGGTAATGCCGTCGGTGCCGGGGGTGGTGATATCATAGAGGGAACTCATGTAGCTGTAGTGGATGTCCGGCGCTCCAGCACGGCCCATATTGTTGACCTCCGGCATGAAAAAGAATCCGCCGTCGGAGATAGTGCCGATGCTGTTATTGAAGTCGCCGGGCGCCCCGTTCGGCATCGTGGCGTTGGTGAGGTTGGTGCTGGCCAGGCGCTGGGCAAAAAAGTTGGCGCTGTAGCTCCAGGTGGGCGAGAGGTAGAACTTGAGCCCCTGCACCAGCACCGTGGCGTGTGGCGAGTAGACCGACTGGCTGTCGCGCGTGGAGGCGAGTGAGTGGACGCGCATGCGGTCGCTGGTCAGGCTCCAGTCCGTCTGCGCGGGGGGTGTTGGGCTGTCAAACCAGTTGCTCAGCATCTCGTCCATCAGGCAGGAGAGACGCCAGTCTCCGCGGCTGGGGCCGTTGGCGGAGACTTCCACGGTCCGCACCACGTCGCCGGGCTGGATAAGGCCGGAGCTGTCGGAGGCCTGGATGTAGCTCCAGCGGCGAAGGTAATCCGCCTTTACTGCGTTGTGGGTGTTGTAGTTGTTGCCAGGGGGGACGTCCGAGGGCGTGCCGGCAAAAGGCCGCGTTTTGTAATTGAACGCCCCCCCCGTGTTGGGGCCGGTATAGGTGATGGTGGGGATAGGCAGGTCCGTCATGCGAGGCAGCGTAACCTCCACGGTGTGAATAATATCCGCCGCAGGCATGGTGTCGACCTCCGTGGTAAACCCAAGCTCCACCTTAATGGTGCCGCCGTTCAGCGTCATGCGCGGGCCCCAGCCGGCGGGGGGATCCTCCATCGACCCGCTGCCGTACGCGCGGGTCAGCAGGGATTCCAGGCGAATCAGCGTGCGGTCCTTGGCCGCAACAGCATCCGCAAACGGGTTGGGCGCGGGTATTACGGGAACGTCAAACTCCATCACGATGGGCGATCCCCGGTAGGAGTAGCCGCGCGCCGCGTTGTTGGGCGGCCAGTAGGCGCCGCCGTTAATGCTGCCGTTCGCCATGTCCAGCAGGAAGCAGTTGGGCGGAAACGTAGCGCCGATCTCCCAGTTGGTGGCGGCGTTGGTTACCTGATGCATCTCCGCCGTCTTGCCCCAGGGCATATCGATATTGCCCGAGCCGGTGCCGTTGTTCGTCGAGGCGTTGGCCGTTACGGTTAGGGCCGACGCGGTGGCCTGCAGGCGGATGGAGCGCTTTTCCGAACGCGTCGCAGTTGGCGAAGTGGGGGAGCCGGTGGTGTTGAGGTAGTTGGGCCGGCGCGAGTAATTCTCCGTCGGGCAAAAGGTCTCCACCATCAGCAAGGGCCGGAACGTATAGCGCACCCGCCTGGCGGTGTTGATCGGGATTACCCCCGGCACGCCGCCTTCCGTCACCGGCGTAATTACCGCGCCGGTGTTGTCGATTGCCTCCACCTTCTCTGCGTAGAACATCAGCCCCACCTCCGTGATGTGGAGGAAGTTGCCCATGCCTTTGTGGTTACCTATCTTGATGGGCAGCACCAGCTTGGCGAAATTGGCGCTTTGCAGGGAGTTATTGACGACAATGGTGTAGCCGGGCTTGACGCGGTTGGTTGTCGACATATCGCTGATGCGCCACAGCGCGGGGCCGGCCCGGATAAAGTCGAACACCTGGACGAGCAGAGCGTCCCGGTTGGCCAGGCCGTACTTGTCCACCCAGCTTGCACCGTAGCCGGGGATGGCGAGCTGCGTAAGCCCTTGCAAATACGCAAAGAGCTGCTGATTGCGCGGCATGTCGTTGTAATCCACCGTGGTGCTGAGGGCGTTGCTGCGCACAAAATAGTAGGGGCGCCCGGCCAGTGTGCTGCAGAACTTCAGCGTGCGGTCAAAGATATCCTGGCGCGTCTCCAGGTTGACGCTGGTGCCGCCCACCGTATCGGTATTGATGGGCCACATGCTGATGCGCGGCGTGTTAAAGAGCGTCTCCTCCGGCGCGCGGCTGGCGGCTGTCAGGAAAAAGCGGGAGCGCCTGAGCGTGTCCGCGGAAAGCACGGTGGAAGCCTGCTGCGCGCGCGGGCCCGCCTCGCCCTTGTAGAGGAGCTCGTCCACACTGGCCAGCAGGCGCTCGGTGCGGATCTTCATGGGCGGCCAGGTGGGCTGTTTGGTGCCGCCCTCGGAGCCGCCCCACTCGGTGCGTGGCGAAAGCACGTAGCTGCTGGCGCTGATAGGACGCAGGGCGGGGAAGATCGCGCTGAGCGACGTAGTGGCCGGGTGGCCCGGGTAGCGCTGAAACTCGTTACGCGTGGGCTGAAAGCGCCCCAGCGCTACCTCCTCGGCATAGCGCGCGACGGGGTAGGACCAGAACTGGCCCTCGCTGGCCGTATTGACGTTGACCTTGGCACACTCATCGTCCGTCCAGTAGGCCACGCGCCCCAGGATGGGGTTATCCGCCGTGGCGCCGTCCACTCGCACTTCGTCGGGATCGCCCGTGAGCGTGGGACTGATAAAGCGGCCGTCCTTGAGCACGTACAGCCACTTCACCGGCATCGGCGCGGGGTTGTTGGTGGCGGAGGGCAGCGCCGCGGGCACAAAGCCGGGCGGCGAGGTAACGCTGAACCCCTGCACGCCCTCCTGCGTGCCCGGCGTGGCCGGGTTATCGGTGGGCACGCCCGCATCGGCGTCCAGGGAGGCCGGCGGCGTCATAATGGGGTAGGAGCGCCGGTTATCATGCCCCGTGGCGGGTGCGTTGATGTCGCACCACAACGCGTTGAAGGAGGTGCCGGCGGCCGACTTCCACGACGCTAGCTCCGCCGCCTCGTTGCCCACATCCAGCGCGCCGGGCACCGACAGCTCGCCGGAGCTGTAAAGGCGGTAGGTGCGCTCGGGCGTGCCGTCTTGCTTCCATGTGTGGATAAGGCCCGGCTGCGAGGCCCAGGCCACGATCTTGCTGCGGTCCAGGTTGCCGCTGTTGTCGCTCTCGTATCCGCTGGTGGCCTGAGCGATGGTGGACTTCACCAGATCCACCGTAGCGGTGCTGAGTGTGCGCGCCTGGTTGATGTTGGCCTCCGCGGAGGACTCGCGCCTCTCGACCGAAGCCGACACAAAGAAGCACATCACCACCACGGTCATCAGCACCAGCATGGTCAGCACGATGATCAACGCTGCGCCGCGGCCGCGGCGCTGCGCCCTGGCACGAAGTCTGGTCGGGACAATTGGCATAGGGGAGGGGACCTGAGTAAAGATTGCGTCGGCGCCGAATGACCTCTGGTAACGGCAGCAAGGAGCTGGAGGGCTGGGCGAGGCTGGGCAGGGCTGGATGTGGCGTAGCGACGCCCCGGAGAGGGCTGCTCGACCCGTATAAGATATACGTTGAGCTAATCGGTATCCAAGCCATTAGCGCCGGGACCTGTCCCGGGGAGGGGAGAGAGCCGGCGGATTTTATCACGCGAAGGGGGACGAAGCCGCTAAGAGGGAAGGGAGAGAATGTTCGGAAAGGATGGGGCGGGGAATCGCATGCCGCTTTCCCCCTGGCTGAGCGTCACTTCTCAACCTTTCCCCCGTTGCGGCTTAGTCCCCCGTTCGCGTGATAAATTCTGCCGCATTCTTCCCCCACCCGCCATCGCTGAATTGCAAATGCTTGTATTGACGTCGCCTGCGATCTCGGCTAAACATACATCACATGTGTGATGCAGCACCCTCCGCTTTCGCAGCACCGCCCGCCGCAGACCTCGCGCCTGCCCGGGCGGGCCACCGCCGCGCCTTTCCTGGATGGCTCGCCGTATCTCCCTTCCGGAGCGTCGCGCTGGCGATCTGCATTACGGGAGCCCTGGCGCTGTCCGCTCTGGCGGAGGAGGAGCCTGCCGTCATCAAAAGCACGCTCCCTCAGCCGGCTGCCGTCCCCGCCCTTTCGGCAAAGGACCCTAAGCTGGCGGAACTGCCGCCCCTCACGGAGATTCTTGCCACCGCCAGGCACCAGCCTTACCTCTACGGACTCTACACGTGGAAGGGCGAGTACAAGAAGCACCGCGAAAGCATCCGCAAAGTCGGCTGGAATTTCTTCCGCATCGGCGGCCCGCTGGATGACGAAATCGCGCGCCTGCTCTCCGAGGACAAGGCCGTCGCCATGGTCGTCACGCAGATCAGGAAGATTACCCGCACCGAAGGCGTCGACCCCGCCGCGCAGGACGCCGAGCTCATCAAAGGCGCCACGGAGAAGATCACCGCGTTTTGGACCCGTTACGGCACCAAAGGCACGTTCTGGGCGGAGAATCCGCACCTGACGCATCGCCCCTACCAGGTGCAGCAAAGCAATAACGAGCCCAACTTTCAGTACATGATCGCCCCGGACAAGCGCCCGAACGCGGAAATCGAGGCCGACCGCTACCGCCTGATGGCAACGCTGCAGCCGGAGTGCTACAAAGCCTTTAAGGCGATTGAGCCCGATCTGCCCTTTATGGGCTTTACCGCCGGCGGCGCCAGCGCTGGCGATATCCGCTACGTAAAAGCCGTGCACGAGCTTAACCCCGAAACCACCCGCTATTACGACGGACTGTGCACCCACCCTTACGTCGCGCCAACGCCGCCGGAAGGCTACGCCGACCGCAGCTGGGGCCGCTATAGCATCGCGTCCGGCCTGGCGGAGCTGCGCAGGATCATGGCCGCGCACGGCCGCACCAACGTCCCCGTGTGGTACTCCGAAGGCGGCTGGGAGATCTCTCACAAGGACGGCGGCAAATATAACCTGGACGACAAGAAAGCCGTCAGCCCGGACATGGCCGCCGCCTGCTATGCGCGCTACTACGCCTACAGCCTTCGCCTGGGCGTGGAGCGCGTTACGCCGATGTTTATCACCGACACCGACAATTATAACGGCGGCTTCTTCCTGCCCGACGGCACCTGGCGCCCCGCCGCCAAGGCGGTGCAAACGATGATTCGGCTGATCCCCAGCCCCCGCCTGATCGCCGCCCTGGCCGACGGCGACAACGGCGTGTTTGCCTATGCCTTTGCCCCCGGTGACGCGGCCGGCAAGCCCGCCCCCGCCGCGCCGCCCGTGGTGATGCTCTGGAATGCGCTGGGCACCCGCATCGTCACGCTCCCCGTGGCAGCGCCCGCAGGCACCAAACTGCGCGTTACCGATATGCTCGGCGCCACGCAGGAGGTTGCAGCGAAGGACGGCGTCCTGCGCCTGGAAGCCGGCCCGTACCCCTTGTACATCACCGCCGACGCTCCGACGTGGCTGGCAAAAGACGCCAGAATGGGGCTGTAAACATGGCGCATGAAAGGCGAGTGATTCGACTCTGCGGCGAACATTCCCTTTTTCCCCTCTGTGTACTCCGAGCGATCCGTGGTTAATACCTCCCTCTAAACTGAAATTGAACCACGGATAGCACGGATTGCGCGGAGCGGGGAGGGGACGCCGGGATGTTTTCCTTTGACTCGATGCAATCCATTGTATCATCCTTTCCACTCTTCCATTCCATTTCTACCGATGACTACTCCTCGTCGCCTTTCGCCAGGCACCCTGCGACTCGCCACCGCCGTGCTCGCCCTCGCTCTTGCCGCTGTCGTCCCCGTGCCCGCGCTTGCCGGGCCTGCTCCGGCCGTCACGCCCACATCGCCCGCCTCCCTGCAGATCAAAGCCGGCGACATTGCCCTTACCATCGACCCGCCGGAGATTCAGGAGTTTGCCGCCCGCGACAAGGAAGGCAAGCTTGTCGAAGCCCCGCAAAAGCCGGCCGACAAGCCCATCCGCCTCACCCCCGGCTACGACACCACGCGCACCCACATCCTCGGCAACCTCTACCTCACCTTCCAGCCGGAGACGCTCACCGTAACATCCGAAAGCGGAACGCCTTACGTCCGCGGCATCGACTTCGAGTTCAAGGACGACACCGGTGTCATCACCAACAAGGACGGCCGCATGAAAGGCAAGGTGGACGCCAAAGCCAAAGGCGCCCTGCAGCGCCTCGACCTGGTGCAGGCCGACGCCACAGGCAAGCTCAGCGTCAAGAAGGGCAAGAGCGTCGTCGTGTGCCCCGAACTTCCCGCGCCCGACCCGGGCAACACCGCCGTGGCCGGCATTTACGTGGCCCCCTGGCGCGCCGCCAAAAACCCCTTCTTTGCGGAGAACCCCGCGGGAATCGCCGGCGCTACCGAGTACGCCGTCACGCAGCACGAGATTCTGCCCATAACCGCCGCCACGCCCGTGCCGGTGGCCGACCCCGACCGCCTCTCCCCCGTGCTGGCGAAACTGCGCAACGGTGGCACCGTCAAGATAGCCCTGATGGGCGACAGCATTATGCTCGGCGCCGAATCCACCCGCTGGTGGGACGACAAATACGACGAAAAGAGCCTGACCTGGAAAGGCCGCCTGATCCACGCCCTGCGCCAGCGCTTTCCCAAAGCCACCATTGAGGTGGTGGAAGCCTACCGCGGCGGCGTCACCGTCGCCTACGGCCTGGAGAAGCTCCCCACCGTGCTCGCCGCGAAGCCGGACCTGGTGATTATGTCCTTCGGTGTCAACGACGCCGACCCGCAAGTGGGCAAGCGGACGCCCGAGGAGTTCGGCGCCGCCGTTGCGGAAATCATGACGAAAGCGCGCGAAATCAATGCCGCGCTCCTCTACGTCACCCCGTTCCCGCTCATCCCGTGGGTGAACAACCAGCAGGGCCCGCGCATGGAGGCCAGTTTTATCCCCGTGATGAAGCAGGTCTCCGCCGCCAACGGCGCCGCCCTGGTGGACGTGAACGCCGAGTACAAGCAGATGAACGCCCACGGCATCCCCTGGTGGAGTCAGAACCACAACTGGCACAATCATCCCGGCGATTTCGGCCACAAGATCTACGCCGAGGCCG
Organism: Verrucomicrobia bacterium LW23; assembly: GCA_003054695.1. Taxonomy (GTDB): domain Bacteria; phylum Verrucomicrobiota; class Verrucomicrobiia; order Methylacidiphilales; family UBA1321; genus LW23. Next base: position 10,518 of record QAZA01000017.1, on the reverse strand, counting down.
TGCTGCGCGCCTTCCCGCAATAGTGAAGGCTTGCTGCCAGGGAGATCCGGAATAAATCCGGAATCTGCAAAGCCCGATCGCCTCCCGCGCGCGATCGGGCTTCCTCATTTTATGTCATCATTCCGAAACATTCAGAGGAATCGACCAGTACAGATGGCGGCTGCAACGCGGCTCAATCTGTGCATTCAGTTGTATTTTGACCACAGGGATGAAAAAACTGCCTCTTGGGACAAAATTGCCTAGGTTGTTCCCTTACAAGAATTTGCGTCGTTTTGGCTCAATCGGGCGGGGAAAGTGAGCCACTTTGCGCCGGAATCTACCTATATTCACGTAAAAACACCACTCTCTTTCAATCTGCGTTTGATCTGGCATTGTTTAGGCTCTATGATCTGGCGTTGAAAGGAACTACAAACCTATGACGAAGACCTCTGAAATACTGTCGGAACTCGTGAAGAACCCGAAAGCCAACGCGCGCGGTATCCTTCCGCCCGCCAAGGCCTCCAAGAGTCGCTACGAACGTCGCAAAGTTCGTGGGTATCTTCGGGTAACGAATTGGATAGACGACGCCGACATGTAAGGTACGTCAGCTGAAGTTGCGCTGCCCGATAGTGGGTTTCGGGCAGTGCACAACCCTCCAAAGAAAGCACTTACGCTTACGCAGCAGCACCGAGATTCAGATTCAGAGCCAGATCAACAGCCACGACGCGACGCCCAGGGCATGCACGGCGTAACGCGGTGGTTTTTATGATATGCGGGCACACCGCCTCCCGATAGGCGTTGCGTTACATTCCGTTGCCGCGCAATAACTTACACGCTATCGCTTTCGCGTTGAGTTCTCTCCGCAATGTGCTACTCTCCCCCCTGCGGATGGAATCCACCCCAGCAACGCCAGACAAACGGATCTGCGTGCCGGCCGGCGCCAAAACCTTCCCCGTCGGGAAAGCCCCGCCCGTGCCCGTCGCTTGGGCTCCCGTCGGCACCGCTGGCCCTGGCCCCTCGTCCACCCGCGAGTTGCCGGATTATATTCCCGCAGTGCTGCACCTGGAGATGGCCCGAGGCGTTCGCAACGGCGGCTTCGTCGTGTGCTTTCTTGTCGCGACCCTGCTGCCGCCCCTTCTCTTGCTGTGGCACAGCTTTATGGCGCCCAGGTTTCCAAGCTCGTTTCCCTTTAGCCTGATGGGCGCCGCCTGGATTCTCCTGCCAATCGTAATTCTCATCGTCATCCCCGCCACCGGCCTGCTTGCCGTGGCAAACGAGCAAAAGCAGGGCACGCTGGAGCTGACGCTGATGACGCGCCTCACGCCCTACCAGATTCTCTTTGGCAAATGGTGCACCCTCGCGCTCCAGATCCTGATGCTCGTGTCCGCCGCGCTGCCCTATGTGGTCCTTCGCTATTACCTTTTTGCCAATGTTAATCCGCTGCGCGATCTCTGGGTAGCGGCATGCGTCGTCATGACAGCCATGGCGCTATGCGCTATCTACCTGGCCCTGGGCAACTTACGGGGCGGCGGCATTGCAGCGGCAGGCGCTCTGCTCGTGTGGCTTACGCCCATGCTTATGGCAAGTGCCCCGCCCAGCTGGCGCACGGATTACCCGCCGCTCCCCATCCTCGTCCTCATCGCCGTCCCCGTCGCCCTGCTGTATGGCACCAACGGCCTGGCCTCGCGGACCGGCTCCTACGGCGGCCTATGGCTTCGCTTTACCGCCCTGGGCATGACGATCCTCTGGTACGCTATGTTCTTTAGCTACAAGGATTTATCCCCCGTCATCGCGCAGATGATTGCCATGGGCCTCCTCATCTTCTACGGCATCCTGATGGAGGAGGGCGCCCATTTCCCGCCGGAGGCGCGAAAGGGCTTCTGGCTCTTTCGCCCCGGCTGGGAGACCGGTTCCCTCTGGGTCATTCTCGCCGCGGCCCTCTGGTGCTACCCCGTCGCCTATCTCCGCGATGCCGACTTTTACTGGAAGGACTACTGCAATCTCATGCCCTTCATCGGCGCCCTCTTTTTCGGCTTTCTCATCTACCGCATGGCCGGGCCGTGGATTCCCCGTGGCTCGCTTTGGCTGGATAACGCAGCCGCCGGGCCCCTTGTCCTCTCCACTATATGCATGGCCGCCGCCGGTGCATGTTTCGCGGCATTAGATATACGCCTCCACCAGGCCGACGAACTGCTGGCACTTTGCCCGCCCTATGCACTCTTTCAGGGCGTTCTGCAGCCTTCTATCATCGACAAGGATATCGCGTACCTCTTTCTCTGGCCCGTCCTTCCGTTTTTCGTCGTAGCGTGGTTCTACGCTGCCCGTCCCACGAAATCGTGACGCGCCCGCAATGCCGATGCCATCAAAATGCGGAAGAATCGGTGCAAATCGCGTCCTTTCACCGCGGCAAGTATAAGATATTCTTTGCTTGCCATGTAAAAAATCTCATCGAATTGCAGCGCTGGCAACAATGTGGCCCGAGTGATGCTGAATACATCCGCACAAGGCGCAACTCGTGCGGCATCATGGGGATCCGCAACGAACGGGCTGCACATCTTCTCAGAATCCTCGCAATCCCAGTATTGTTGATAGATTTTGTTGACAAATCGCGATTCTCGCTTACTCTGCCTCCTACCGTGACTGAATCCTCTCTCTCCCGCTCCTCACGGAACGATCATCGCCCGCCCCGCAGCCCCCACCGCGCCTCCGCCCGATGGTGCCGAAAACCGGCACCCACCGCCCCCTCGTGTAGCTGTTGAAAGCCATTCTAGCCTGCGGCACCTGTACGCGCCCGCCGTCGCCGCTGTTGCTTTCTAGCCAGTTTGTTGCCATACCGACACACGTCCTCCAGCTTTGTGTGGCAAATTATTCATCGTGACACTTTAACTACCGAAAGGAGCCCACTACCATGGCTCGCAAAACCAGCAACCCCACTTACGTCAACGCCGATACCACCTCCATCGCCCTCGTCGGAGGCCAGGCCCCGCACTTCTTCATCTACTCCACCACCATCGAGCGCAAACCGCGCCGCGTCCGGCCCGCAGCCCGCAAGCGCATGGGCTAAAAGCACTTATCGCACCTATCGCCATACCCGGTGATCGCTCACAACAGCATCACCGGGTCAACGTCGATACTGACCCGCATATCCTCGGGCCACTCCGCCTCCAGCATCAACGGCCGCAACTTGCGCGACAGCGGCATTACCCGCGCCGCCCGCAAGAACAAGTGGTACCGGTAATAGTCTTTGATCTTGTAGATAGGCGCCGGCGCCGGCCCAAGCCCTTCTGCCTCAGCTCCAACGAGTTCCATAATCTGCTTAGCGGATTGCTCCGCCATATAGCGCGTCTTTTCCTCGTCCCGCCCGCGCCAGGTTATAAGAATGGACCTTTGTACCGGCGGGTACTCCAGCGAGCGCCGGAAATCGAGCTCCTGCTCCGCAAATCCGTCGTAATCGTGATGCCGCGCAAACTGAATCGCCGGCGCAAATGGTGTCCGCGTCTGCACAAACACCTCGCCCTCCACCTCGCCGCGCCCGCACCGGCCGGCTACCTGCATCAGCTGCTGAAACACGCGCTCGCTGGCGCGAAAGTCCGGCAAACCCAGCGCCAGATCCGCGTTCACCACCCCGACCAGCGTCACGTTGGGGAAGTGTAAACCCTTGGCTATCATCTGCGTACCCACAAGAATGTCAATGAGCCCGTCCGAAAATGCATGCAACGTGCGCCGATAAGCATCCTTGCCCCGCATGCTGTCCGAGTCCATGCGCGCAATTCGCGCGTTCGGAAAAGTCTCGTCAATCGCCTCCTCCACCCGCTCTGTGCCCGCCCCGCTGTACTTGTAGTCGTCAAAACCGCACTGAGGGCAACGCGTTGGCGCAGGGACCAAATGATCGCACAAATGGCACACAAGCCGTTGCGCTGCACGATGATAGGTGAGGGGGACGCTGCAGTGCGGACACATCTCCGTATGGCCGCACTGGGGGCACTGCAAACTCGTGGCATAGCCGCGACGATTCAGAAAAATGATAACCTGTTGCTTTTGGGCCAGCCTGGCATTTACGGCCTCCACCAGCCGCGGCGCCAGCAAGGATGGTTTGGACCCTTTCTTCACCACCTCACCCTTCAGTTCCCGGCGAAGGTCCAGCACGTGAATGATCGGCATCACGCGCACCTCCACCCGCTTCGTAAGCCGTGAGAGCAAATACTTTCCCTCCATAGCATTCATATAGGACTCCAGCGACGGCGTCGCCGAGCCCAGCACCACCGGCACCCCCTCCAAATGCCCGCGCATCACCGCCACATCGCGGCCGTGGTAGTGCGGCGTGTCCTCCTGTTTGTAGCTGCTCTCGTGCTCCTCGTCGACAATCACGATGCCCAGGTTTTCCATAGGCGCAAACACCGCCGAGCGCGCCCCGATGACAATGCGCGCTTTTCCGGTGCGAATCTGCTGCCACTGATCGTGCCGCTCGCCCGTAGATAAATGGCTGTGCAGCACTGCGATAGGAATCTTGCGCCCCGTAAACCGGGCCCGAAACCTCTCGACCGTCTGCGGTGTCAGTGCGATTTCCGGCACCAGAACCAGCGCGTCGCGCCCCCGCTCCAGCGTATGCTCAATGGCGCGCAGGTACACCTCCGTCTTTCCGCTGCCCGTAACCCCGTGCAGCAGAATGCTTTTCGGCCTGGGCCTCGCGCTTTCCACTTCAATCAGCGCCAAAGCGGATCGCTGCTCATCGTTCAGCGCATGACCTCCGTCGTCCGGCACGGCCGCCTCGGTAAACGGCGATCTTTCCTTATCCAGCGGTCGAATCACCACCAGGTTCTTCTCTGCCAACGACTTCCACGCCGCCGATGCAATCCTGCTTTCGTGAATATAATCCGCCAGCCAGCCGGGCCCGTGCTCCTGCAGCCACGCCCAGGCCTCCCGCTGTGCCTTCGCTCGGGCCAATTGCGCCGGCACCAATGCTACGTCCAGATTGGGTACCGCCTCCACCCAAAGCCGCTGTAGGTAACCGGGTTGTGCGCGCCGCACCGCCTCCGGCAAAATGCATTTGAGGCAGTTGGCCAGGGGCGCGCAATAATACTCGCTCATCCACTGCGCCAGCTGCAGCAGGGCGCGGGGGATTACCGGTCGTGCACCCAGCACCTCCGCTATCTCGCGTATACGCAACGGCTTACGGCGACCGCTGCGCTCGCTGGCTTCCGTCAGCTCGGCCACATTGTCGAGCAGTTCCACCACATAGCCGATAATCTCGCGCGAGCCAAAGGGCACTCGCACCTTGGCGCCCAGCAGGTCGCGGCCTTCGAGATCCGCCGGCACGGCGTAGTCAAAGGCTTTATCCAGAGAGAGTTCCGGCACGACCCGAACGAAAAGAGGCATACCCCTTCAGCCTAGGCCCGCAACGCCTTGAGGAAAAGCACGAAACAGCAGGTCGCGAAGCCGTGCGGTTGTCGACATTCGCACTCGATTTGCACGCCAGGACCTCGCCATCGCCTCCGGGAATCCGAGTGATCCGTGGTTCAATTTCTGATATAAGGGGAAAAATTAACCACGGATCACACGGAGGACACGGAGGGGAAAAGGGGAAGGTTCTCCACGATAGTAGAAGGTCGTCAATCTCTAAGCGGCGCCTTTGCGTGGCAACAATGTCTCCCTCAGGACGCGGTCCATCTTATCGACGGCCGACGTAACCGGCTCAATGAAAACATGATCGAACAAGTCCTCCGGTATTGCCGGCTCGGAGTGGAGATTGTTGAGAATGCTCAAGCCCGGCGTCTTTTCCGCAATATCCAGGATGGGAAGCACGACGCCACTTGTGCCGATGATAAGAAGCACGTCGTCGTCCGTCATAATTGCAAGCGCCTCTATCAGAGCACGATACAGCGGAGCTTCCTCACCAAAAAAGACAATGAAAGGCTTTACATCCTTCCTGCTGCCACACGCTGGACAGCACTCTTTCGTCTGATCCCAGGCTCGCGCACCAATCGTCCACACATTGTCACAGGCTGTGCAGCGCATATCAGGAAGAAATCCATGCAAATGCACAGGTTTCCTGGCCCCGGCCACTTCCAAAAGATTGTCCACATTCTGCGTAAACAGAATCGACTCGTACCGAGCCTCCCACTCCACCAACGCCTCATGCCCTGCGTTAGGCTTCGCCGTTGCCAACTGGGTACGCCGCGCGTTGTAAAAGCGATGCACTGTATCGAAATTGGAGCGCCATGAGCGCGCATGGCAAATCGCCTCGATCTTGTGGTCTTCCCACAACCCGTTGGCGCCGCGAAACGTCGAGATCCCGCTTTCCGCGCTTAGTCCAGCGCCCGTAATAACAAGAAGCTTACCTTTGTGTGGCATGATCTATCTCCCTATTGAGAGACGGATCATACCACATATCACTCTGCAAAGAAACAAGACTTTGCCGACAAACGGATTCGCCTACGGCGTAAGTGTCACGTCATCAACATCAAGCGTGCCGCTTTTGGCCTGAAACAGCCCAAACAGAATCTCCACAGTTGCGGACCCGTCCGGCACCTCCAGCTCCACCGTCTTCTCCGTCCAGCTCGACGACGATCCGCGGAAGGCGACAGGCTTGGGGGCTGGCTTCGTATTCTCGCCGGCGGCGTTCTTGAAGTGCACAATCAGGCGCCCGTCATGCCACTTCTCCGCACCGCTCTGAATATCCTCATATCGGACCTTGAACTTGAGCGTCAGCTTCTTCGCATCCCCGCTTAGCGTAATACGTTGGTGAGCTTGTACTTGTGTCGGTTCGTCCGGAGCTTTCAGGCGCAAAAAATGCGCTCCCGATTCTTCTTCGATTGTCGCTTTGTTAAGCGCCCAACCTGCGCCCGGCTCCTCAAAGTTGCCATTCTTCACCAGATTATCCTCGGCGTAGATGGTGGTGGCGCTTAAAAGTAGTGCTGCTGCGATAGCTTGAATTCTCATTGCGATTTTCATGATGCAGGATCTAAAGCGCTATGTCAAGAGCTGTATTGAATCGCTTTGTCCAATAACTTCCCGATTTTGGATTCATGTTTGATTCAAACCGTCCGATTTTAGCCAAATTGCTGTAATCAATCACACGCAGTTCCCTCGGAAAGAAAATTATCAAATAGTGCACAGCATTTATGCTATACAAAGGGCTTGGCGGATGCTAGCTTATCTGGAAACGCCTTTGGGGAACCTCTCATCCCTTTGCCACACGTGAAAATTAAGCAGCTTAAGCATAAGCAGATCGAAACGGAACTTCGTCAACTTGCCGCCACTCTCCCCCCGGAGGCCAAACTCCCCGCGGAGCGCGATCTGGCTCTTGAGTACGGCTGCAATTTCCTTACCGTACGCAAGGCGTTAAAACAGCTTGTGGATGAAGGACTTATCGTCCGACGCATTGGTAGCGGCACTTTCGTGGCGCGCCGCAACGGGCAAGCTGCCGCCTCCGCCGGAAAGCGCGAGGCCCGCAACAGCCGGGTGGGTATCCTGGTCTATCAAAACGGTAACCCCTATGGCTTCTCGGTTATTCAGGCAATAGCCCATGTCGCCCTCAAGGAGGCCGTCGACCTCCGCTCGTGCTGGATCAGCGACTTCGGCGAGGAGGGCATTCGCCAGGCGCAAATGCTTGCGGATGAAGGATGTACCGCGCTCACCATACCCTGGTTTCCCCTCGATCGCGCCGATCAGATTCAAACTTTCGTCCGCCAGTCGCCGCTCCCAATCAGCCTCCCTATGCTCGTCCCGGGTCTGGAGCGCTATTGTTTTGAGGACAAGCACATTTTCGGCGCCACCATGCTCTCCGCCACGGAGGGGTTGTGCCGCTACTTCCACCATCTCGGCCACCGGCGCATCGCCTTTCTCGGGCCGGATGCCCCGAGCGACCCGGTGCTTCAGCAAAAGCTGGGCGCCTACTCCTGCTGCATTGCCCGCGAAGGACTGCCAATGCTATGCGGCCTCGTCGACCCCGGTTCGCAATCCATGGACCAGCTTGCTGAAAGCTGGAAGCGCTACCGCGGGGAGTTGGCCATCGTAAGCTACGACGACGAGTACGCCCTGCGACTGCTGACGGCCATGCACAAGATCGGCCTGAGCGCTCCCGCCGACTTCGCCATCGTTGGTTACAACAACACGGATGCAAGCCACTATAGCGATCCGCCCCTCAGCACTGTGCGCCAAAACTATGCCTACCAGGGGCACTGGCTGCTCAACAGCGCCCTGGCGCTGGCGCGTGGCACCGTTATGCAGTCGTCCGAGGGACCTTCGCTCGATCTCATCGTCCGCTCCACGTGCGGCGGCAGCGTCCGCGGCATTACCGACGATCTTCGTAACACCCTGCGCGAGTTGAAGTTAAACATTTCGATTGAAGATAATGAACACTCGCCGGAATCGAACGGAAATGCGGTACAAAGCACGGCAATGCTCGGCCCCGTGCTGGTCTCGCAGAGCTAAGGAACCTAAAGGTCTTTTCGGGCATCGCACCGCCTCGAACTCCTTGTGCTCAGCCGCGTCAGCCGGTATGCATTATGCCGCATGAAAGCCGTCGCGTTTCTGAAATCACTCCCCATTGATCGCGAGGAGAGCCTCGTGGACGTGAGCATGCCCGCGCCTGTCCCCGGGCCGCGCGATCTCCTGGTGGAGGTCCACGCGGTTTCGGTTAACCCTGTCGACACCAAAATTCGCACTCGCGGAGCGCCGCAAGGTCCTGGAGCTGATGGACTTACCGTGCTGGGCTGGGATGCGGCCGGCCTGGTGGTAGCGGTGGGGGGAGAGGTTACCGCTTTTCAGCCCGGCGATGCCGTGTACTATGCGGGCTCTGTTGATCGCCCCGGCTGCAATTCCCAGTATCATGTTGTGGATGAGCGCATTGTAGCGCGAAAGCCTGCCTCCCTGGGCTTTGCGGATGCCGCCGCGCTTCCTCTCACTGCAATCACCGCCTGGGAGATGCTTTTCGATCGCCTGCGTATCCGCAAAGGGCGCGAGGCTGAGGCAGGCAGCATCCTCATCCTGGGCGCGGCGGGCGGCGTGGGTTCCATTGCTATACAGCTGGCCCGCCGCCTCACCGGGCTTGCGGTTATTGCTACAGCATCGCGGCCCGAGACGCAACTGTGGTGTCGAGACCTCGGCGCGCATCATGTAATTGATCATCGCCAACCCCTTACTCCTCAGGTGCTTGCGTTAAGTGAAGGAGGCGTGCAGTACGTGCTGGCGTTGACGCGCACGGAGGAGCATTTTGATGATCTGGTGCAATTGATGGCACCGCAATCGGCTATAGCAATTATCGACGATCCTTCCAACCCGCTGGATATCAACAAGTTAAAGGCGAAAAGCATCTCCCTGCACTGGGAGTTTATGTTCACCCGCTCGCGCTTCCAGACGCATGATATGGACCAGCAGGGCAAATTGCTGGCCGAAGTCGCCGGCCTTGTCGACGCCGGCACACTGCGAAGCACCGTTCAGACGCGAATGGGGACCATCAATGCGGCCAACCTGCGGAAAGCGCACGCTTTGCTGGAAAGCGGGCGCTCTGTGGGAAAGATTGTGCTGGAGGGCTTCGACGGCTGACGTTAATTTTGTAATGACAGCTCCTTAGGGAGATCAATGGCGGTAGTTCACCGGCGCAGGACGAAGTCGTAAGTGCCGGATGTAATCTGCACCATCACTTCATCCGGCGCTACGCCGGCAAGTGCCAGCTGCACGCCCGCCGGCAGCGGCGTAACCGCCCCGGCAACATCCTGATGGACAGGCACTTGCGAGCCATCCAGGAAGAGTTGAGGATCACCGTTTACGTCTGGCGGAACTGGAATTCGCAGGGTAGCGCTGGTGCCCGGGGGCAGCTCCACATGCAATGAGATTTCGCGTTGCGCCTTTCGCCACTTTAGCGCAAACGGGCCGCGCACGGAGTGGAATTGCAGGCTGGCCCAGGCAATTTCGGACCCTTTCCATGGCTGGATGATGACGGACTCAAAGGCTTTGCCATCAACAGCTTGTGAAAGTCCGGCAACCCAGCGCGGCATCCACGACATGACACTGCCGAACATGGGGTGACAGTGCGTCCCGTGCGTGCCGCTCCAGTTTTCCCAAAGCGTTGTCGCACCGTTCTCAAGCATGTATCCGTGCGAGGGATATTCCACCGATGTCATCAGCTCGAATGCCGTGCGATGTAAGTTATTGCACATCAAGGCCTCCAGCATCACGGGTGTGCCGAATATCCCCGTGTCCCGCCGCAGGGCGTCAGCGGCAAGCAACGTGGAAACAGGGGGGGTGGTATTCGCGGAAGCTCCTTGACTGGAGAGACTTGCACTCATTTCGTCGAGAAGCGCGGCGAAGGCGTTTGCGCCGCCCGTTCCATTCCCGCACGATCCCGTCGCTGCGTCCACAAATGTCCGGCGAAAGTCCTGACGAATGCGCTCGAACTCCACGGCGTACACCGGCGCATCGCCGGGCTCGATGCATGCCGCGATACGACAAAGTAAACCCATGCAAACTGCGTAATACTGACTATTCCAAAACAGCTTCACACCATTAATCCGTTGAGATCGAGTTCTGTCTGGATCC
>QAZA01000016.1 GCA_003054695.1 Verrucomicrobia bacterium LW23 | reverse complement strand
AAAAGCAACTCAAAAAAACCATTCCTTATTACAGCTATTTCTGACTCAGGACACTAGAGCATTGTCCAGATAGCTTGGCGCGAATTTGCCAAGCTCCAGGAACGGCGGAGCGGAGCGTTTGCAAATACAGTCGACCGAGCACAAGGCTCCGCCGTTCTCAGAGCGCTATGCCTGGGGCAACGCCCTTTTGCGAACGTCACGGCTCCGCCGTTCTCGGAGCTTGGAAAATTCGCGACAAGTTATCACTGGTAAGGCCAACCCTTTGCTCCTTCTGCTCCCGCCCGTTCCTGCCTTCCAGCGCAATGAAGCTTGCAACGGCGACGGGGCGTGATAATCATCGGGGCGAAAGAAATGTCGGCCGATGCGCGGTGCGGATCGAGTCGGGGTTGCCAGGGTTCGCATGCGCTGCATCGTGTTGCCGCACAACAACTTCTTTCCTCTTAACCACCCTACATGAGCGCCGCCACCGTCTCCGCCCCTGCCACACCCGCTGTTTCGGACACTCTTGCCTCCGCCGCTTCACCGGCCACCTCGCACGTCAACATCGGCCTTATCGGCTGCGGCCAGCGGCTGCGGCTGGTGACGGCCAACCTTATCGCCGCCGCCGCGGAGCACGCCGCGCTTGCGGGGGCGGGCAGCCCCGGCACCGATACGGAGGCTGCGCCGCGCACCATCCGCGTTGCCGCTGTGTTCGATCCCGCGCCCGCCGCCGCCGAGCGGGCGCGCTCGGAGCTGGGCACGCCGGAGACGCTCGTGTGCGGCACCGTGGAGGAGCTGCTGGCCTCGGACATCGAGTGGGTGATGGTGGGTAGCTGGAACTGCTTCCACGCCGACCAGATTTGCGCCGCGCTGGCCGCCGGCAAACACATCTTTGCCGAGAAGCCCCTGGCCACCACCACGGAGGACTGCGTGCGCATTCGCGAGGCGTGGCTGGCCGCGGGCGATCGCCGCTTCTTCTTTGGCCTGGTGCTGCGCTACGCGCCTATCTACATCAAGGCCAAGGAGTTGCTGAGCCAGGGCATTGTCGGCCACCCCATCAGCGTGGAGTTTAACGAGACAATCGAGTTTAACCACGGCGGCTACATCCACGGCTGCTGGCGCCGCCAGCGCAAGAACGCCGGCACGCACCTCCTGGAGAAATGCTGCCACGACTTTGATCTCGTCAACTGGCTGCTGGAAAGCGTGCCCGTGCGGGCCGCCAGCTTTGGAGGCACCGATATCTTCCGCCCCGAAATGCGCCACCTTGCCGAGGCGCTGAGCCCCGACGCCCAGGGGCGCGCCCCCTACCGCGCGTGGCACGACCCGTCGTGCATCGACCCTTTTACGGAGGGCAGTGAAATTGTGGATAACCAGGTGGCCATCCTGCAATACGCCAATGGTGCCCGCGCCACGTTCCACACCAACTGCCACGCCGGCCTGCCGGAGCGCCGCCTGCTTATCCTCGGCACCAAAGGCGCGCTTCGCCTGGACGCCGTTACCGGCACCATCGAGTGGCGCCGCATCGGCTTCGACGCCCCGCACGAGGTCATTCGCCTTACCCAGGGCGGCATGCACTTCGGCGCCGACACCGTGATGGCCACCCACCTGGCCCGCACCATCACCGACGACGCCCCGCCCCTGGCCACGCTGGACGACGGCCTGCGCAGCGCCATCGCCTGCATGGGCGTGGACGACGCGCTGGACTCCGGCACCATCGTGGACCTCCGGCCGCTGTGGGCGCGCGCGGGGGTGCAGGTGTAAGAGGAGATATACTGGAAGCGGGTGGCCTGCATTCCTCTGAAACCTGGTGTCCTGGGTGCCTTGGTGGTTAAAATTACTTCACGCACAGTCCGTGAGAGGATTTTAACCACCAAGTCACAAAGGCACCAAGTTGCCGAGGGTAAGGTGTAGCTGGTTCATTTGCGGGCTTACCTTTTCTGGCCGAAAGTATTTCCATTCTCCTTCACTTAACGAGTCATCTGTCCCCCTTGTTCTACAACCCATGCACGCTACACTTTCCGAGACGCGCCAGCGCGAGAAGCTGGACGTTACCATCCACTCCACCGCCGCCGAGGCCAGTATTTCCCTGGCGCGCGAGATTGCCTCCCTTATCCGCAACCGCGCTGCCGAGGGAAAGCGCTTGGTGCTGGGCCTGGCGACCGGCTCCACGCCTGTGCCGGTGTATCGGGAGCTGATCCGGATGCATCGCGAGGAGGGGCTGAGCTTTGCGAATGTTTTCACGTTTAATCTGGACGAATACTACGGCATCGCGCGCGAGCACCCGGAGAGTTACTGGAGCTTTATGCATCAGCAGCTCTTCAATCATATCGATTTGCCCGCCGAACAGCTGCACATTCCCAACGGCACGCTCCCCCGCGCGGAGGTGTTTGCGGCGTGCCACGCCTACGAGGAGCGCATTGCGGAGCTGGGCGGGCTGGATCTGCAAGTCCTGGGCATCGGCCGCACCGGCCACATCGGCTTTAACGAGCCCGGCAGCGGCCGCAACTCCCGCACCCGCCTCGTTACGCTGGACGCCCTGACGCGCCGCGACGCCGAGCGGGACTTTCCCGGCGAGGACAAGGTGCCGCGGCACGCCATCACCATGGGCGTCGGCACCATTATGCAGGCGCGCCGCATTGTAATGCTGGCGTGGGGCGAGGCGAAAGCGCGCGTGGTGGCCCAGGCTGTGGAAGGCGAGCCGCGCGAATCCCTGCCGGCCAGCTTTTTGCAGCACCACCCCAACGTTACGGTAATGCTGGATTCCGCCGCCGCGGCGGAACTCACGCGCATTAAGCTGCCCTGGCTTGTGGGCCCCGTGGAGTGGACGCCCCCCATGGCGCACCGCGCCGTTACGTGGCTGGCCGCCAACGTGCAGCGCCCGCTGCTTAAGCTGCTGGACGAGCACTACGCCGAGCACGGCATGGCGGATTTGCTGACGGCGCAAGGCCCTGCGTATCAGCTTAACATCCAGCACTTTAACGACGTCCAGCACACCATCACCGGCTGGCCCGGCGGCAAGGCCGGCGCCGACGACACGCACCGCCCGGAGAAAGCCACGCCCTATCCCAAGCGCGTCCTGGTCATCGCCCCGGAGCCCAGCGACGAAATGCTGGGCATGGGCGGCACCCTCACCCGCCTGGTGGAGCAAGGCCACATCCTCACCGTTGCCTACCTCACCAGCGGCAGCCTGGCCGTGCCGGACGAGGAAGCCGAGATGGCGGCCGAGCTGATTAACGCCTACGCAAAAGAGCGCGGCGCGGGCATTGCGGGAGACGTCGCCACCGCGCCGCAAACGGGAATTGCCGCATGCGGCGCGGCAACGGACGCCCCCGCCGCGGCATCCGCAACAGCTCAAGCCGCAGCCACGGCAACAGCAACAGGCCCAGCAACATCGGCATCGACATCCGCCGACACGCGCCGCCTCAAAGCCGTCATTCGGCGCGGCGAGGCCCGGCAGGCGCTGCGCTGCGCGGGCGTCTCCCCGGCTGCGGCCCGCTTTCTGGATCTGCCCTTTTACGAGCGCGGCCGTTACCGCCAGTTCTTCCCGGGCGAGGACGACGTGGCCGCTCTCTCCCAGCTCATCGGCGAGGTCGCCCCGCACCAGATCTTCTCCACCGGCGCCGGGCAGGAGCCCAACAGCGTCGGCGGCATCTGCCACGCCCTGCTAATGGCCGCCCTGCGCCGCGCCCGCACCGCCGGTACCCTGCCGCAAGGCGCGCGGCTCTGGCTCTACCGCACGCCGGACAAGGCCTGGCAGCCGCACGAGATCAACATGGCCGTACCGCTCAGCCCCGCCCAACTGGCCCGCCGCACCCGCGCCATCTACCAGCACAAAAGCCAGCTCAGCCAGACGCCGCCCCCGCAATCCACCCTGTGCGAAGCCTGGCAGGTAGCCGAAGCCTCCTCCCGCAACATCGCCGTCACCTACGACGCACTTGGCCTCGCCGAGTACGAGGCGATCGAGGCGTTCCAGCGGGTGGATGTGGCGGGGGAGTAGCGCGGAGCCCGCTTATTTTGGAGGCGGGGATCCGTTCTTTTCGGAGTTGCGAGCACCTCTAGAGCAGTATTCATAGAGGCGCTCATTTGCAATTCTCTCTACTAAACCTTTTGCTCTCGGATCGAGTATAATCAAGATGCTTTCACGAGGAGGCCCTCCGCCCTCAGTTACCCAATCCCAGTTCGAGGCTCTCCAACCCCACTTAACATCAAATCGTTTCTCCAGATCTTTCACCGAAGGGCGACTTCCGGAGTGCATTGTAACCCATTCCTCGTATTCAGGCCAACTCTCAGGCAACCTGTCCTTGTCTCTATAGAACTTACCCAGACCTCGAGTCAGATCAACTACCAGATATACTTCATACTTCAATCGTTCGTGTATGAAATAGGGAATGCTTACGAGTCCCAGGATAATGAGCAGAACTATAAGGAAGGGTTTCATAGCGAAACCAGAGTAACCCGCTTATTTCGGTAGCGGGTCCGCTTTGTTTTCTGAATCGTGAGCGGCGTTGTAGCACGATTGATGGAGTCGCTCGTTTGCGTACTCCTCGACTTCTTTTAATCTAGGATCGAGTACAATAAAGATTTTCTCCCTGGGAGGCCCCCCTCCTTGATATACCTGTTCCCAGTTCGATGCCCGCCAACCCCACTTAAGGGCAAATCTTTTCTCCAGTGCTTTTACTTCAGTACGACGTCCAGTGTGCCTTGTCCTCCATTCCTCGTACTCGGTCCAACTGAAAGGCAACCTGTCCTTGTCTTTGTAAAAATCACCCATGTTACTAACCAGACTTATTGTCATGGATCCTTCCAAACGAATTGTAGCGTGTCTGCAAATTAGATAACCCGCAATTCCCACGATTAAAATAAGAGCTATAAGGAAGTATTTCATAGCACAAGGAGGAGAGACATCACATGCTAGCGCTTCTGGACGATTTTGTAGTGAGGTAAATGCAGTTATACCACCAAGTCGCCAAGACACCAAGTCTGATCAGGTGGCCGGGCAGCATCGCGCGCCCGTTCTGTTTCCCAACCCCGCCCAAAATTCCCCAAAATCCTCTGTTTCCAAGCGTACGGTTTTAGCCCATACTTGCGCTTCCCATCGTTACGCTTGCGTTCCAGCCGGGCATTAGGTTTGCCTGGATTACGGTCGACGCGCGGCGGTGGGGGATGATGCCTGAGTGAGGATTGGATGCAACGGCAACTGCACGTGCGATTGCGCCCGGACGCCGGCCCCGACTCGTTCGCCACTTTTGGCGATATCTGCAACTGGTGCAGATTTTCGCGCGAAATATCGAACGAAAGGCGCCGCCCGAGCGTCTAACCGCGGCCCACTCGTATTTTCGTCGCGCTTGTGCTCGCTTTTGCACCGCACCGCACCCGCTTACCCAGGACAGGGCTCCTCACATGGGCTGGATCGCCTCCATCAACTACACCTGCATTACCGTGGCGCAATCGATGCCGCCCCCTCTGACGGAGGGGTCGTCGCCGATGATCCACCTGGTGGATATCGTGCTGTGCACCATCCTCCTGCGCGTGGTGTTTGAGGCGCTTGTGGCCTATCGCAACATCCTGCGGTTCATCATCTTCGCGCTCATTGTCGTCGGCGTGGCCTATGGTGTGGATTACCTGGAGTTGCCCCTGGGCTTCTGGCTGGTGGCCGGCCTGCTGCTGCCCATCACGCTCATCATGATCGTCAATATCATGCCGGAGCTGCGGCGCCTGTACCAGGCCGCCAGCGTGGGCCGCATCTTTAAGGTGCAGTCCGTGGCGTCGGACGAAACCGTGGAGGAAATCGCCACGGCCGTGGAGGAGATGGCGCGCCAACGTATCGGCGCCATTTTTGTTTTTGCGCGCACGGACCCGGTGAACGAGCATATTCACGGCGGCGAGACGATTATTTGTAACATCAACAAGTGGGTGCTGCTCAGTATCCTCAACACCAAAAGCCCGCGCCACGACGGCGCCGTGGTGGTGGAGGACGGCATGGTGCGTCGCATCGGCGCCGTGCTGCCGCTGGCCGCCGCCGAGGCCGGCCGCGAAGGCTGGGGAACGCGCCACCTGGCCGCGCTGGGCCTCTCGGAGCGTTGCGACGCCCACGTCATCGTCGTCTCGGAGGAGCGGGGCGAAGTCTCGCTGATACAGGACAAAAAAGTGCGCCTGCTCAAGCCGCTGACGACCCCCGCCGTGGAGGCCGCGGTGGAGGAGGCGCTCGGCCTCGTCGGCTCCCACGGGCGGCGCCGCGTCAATTATCTCTCCTATGCACTGTGGGGCCTGGCCTTTTTGTCCGCCACCATCGGTAGCTTCGGCGTCGACTACATCCAGACGGCCTACCGCGCCCAGCCGCTGGTGCTGCGCGACGTGGAAGGCAAGGCCTCCATCGCCAACATCCCCACCGGCTATTTTGTCGACGGCCTGCGCGAAAAGAAGTGCACCATTTTTGTGCGCGTGCCCCCCGATACCGCCCAGAGCGACCTGAAGCTGGAACTCACCATCGACCTGGCCAAACACCCGCCCGGCCCCGTCACCATTAACCTGACGCGCGAGATGGTGAAGAACCTGCCCAAGGACTGGGAGGTGGACCGCTTCGACCCGCCGCAATGGACCTTTATCCTGGCCCAAAGCCGCCAACTGCGCGTGGCCATCGAGCCCGTCGTCAGCCCGCTGCCGCCCGGCCTGCGTCTCGTCTCCGCCGTGCCTGCGCCGGATACGCTGGACGTGGAGGCACGCGACGATACCTGGCTGCCCGGCGCCAAACTGGCCAGCACACCCATCGATACGTCGTCCATCCGCACCCCCGGCGTCTACACGCTTAAGGCGACGGTGCCGGTGCCCGCTACGCTCTCCGTGCCCGGTGTGCGCACCACGGGCGAGAAGCTGACCGTCTCCGTAAAGCTGACGGTGGTGGCCGCCGACTCCATTACGCCGCCCACGCCCACCTTCTCCGCTCCGTCGGACACCATAAACCCCGCGCCCCCGCAACCCGCTCCGCCCCCGCCCAGCGGCGCCGGCACCCCCGTGCCGTCACTCAACACCAACCCGGCGCACGGGGCGGAAGGAAGCAGCGCCACCGCGCCCTCGCCGACAAATCCCGCTCCCGTCCCGCCGCCGTCGCCCGCCCCCGCGCCGCCGATGGAATCTCTGACGCCTCCGTAGGAAGGAGGGATAAAGGTGGAGAGGAAAGGGCGGTTGCTTCTCGTAGAAGCATCCCCCCCTTGGCGAAACTTTCCGTCCTTGGCGATATTATCCGGAAACTCCTTCAGCGATGGCAGATAACATCGCCAAGGACGGAAAGTTTCGCCAAGACAGAGGGGAAGCTATACGAATGTAGACGGCTGCCGACCCTTGGTTGGACTTACGTCCCCGACGGCCCGCCGATCAGCCCGACGGGAAGCGTTGCGGGAAAGCCCGGGGCCTTGCGGGGGGGGATTGACCTGTCCGTGCCGGCGGTGGCCGGGCGCAGTCGCGCGGGTGGGGAGGCATCGTCCACCGCAATCGCCCGCGGCGCGCCGGGGATCGTGTCGCCATCCGTTCCGCCATGGCCGCCGGTCCCGCGCCTGGGGGGCTTCTCCTTCTCTCTCGACGTCGTTGCGGAAGCCTTGGACGCCACCCGCTTCTCGCCCGGGCCTGAGCCCGAGCCCGCTCTGGCAACCCTCCGCTCCCTTTCACGCGCCTTCTCCTTCTCCCGCGATATGGAAGCTGTTGATTCCGAGGATCTTGGCCGCACGCGGCGATCCGCCTTGCCTTCGCCGGCGCCGGCGCCCTGGCCGTCCCCGCGCGGGCCGGTGCGCAGCTGCGCCACGGTGCTCTTCACCCTCCCACGCGCCTCGCTGCCGGAGTCGCCGCGCGCCGCCACGCTCTCCTCGGGCGGCGTCCAGGGCAGGGGAGATTGCACCGTCATGGCGCGCTGTTGCGCCTTCATCGCGGCAAGCACGGGCGCCGAGTAGCACTGGCCGGCACGCGTCACCAGCTGGCTTGCCGCATACGTCCAGCTGACGTTGCCGTTGCGCGCCACAGGAATAAAGAACAACGTAACAACAAGCAGATTCATCCCCAGGATCACAACGGATGAAAAGAAAAAGCCCTGGCTGATCAGATCTTTCTGATCCTTATGCAACATGCTGATCGTATAAGTGACATGAAAAGCAAAGGTAAAACCAAACCCAAAGCACAAGAATAACAGGTAACGGCTGAGCGGATAGTAAAAATCAACGCTGTACCAAAGCCCCGTTAGTATAAGTGTATAAAGGGGAACAAAATACGGCGAAAGGGAAATCCACCAGTTCACCCTGTCCGACGCCACATGACCGCCCGTGGATGCTACCTGAATAGCATAAACCTTGCCGCCACTTATATAGACAGCAAGCGCATGAGTCAGCTCGTGGCTAAGTACATAGATCCAGAGAGGATGTGGAAACGCAAAGTAGATAATCACCCAGGCAGCAAAGCCCAGTGCTACACATATACTGGGGGCGGCGCGCCAGTGCCCCGCCGGCAGCCACGCCGCAAACAAGTCTGCAAGGGCCCACATCTGCGCCGCAATCAGCGGCAGCAGGATGAGCGCCAGGAAGAACTTGAATCCCTTCATTTGGCGCGATAGTGCCAAACGCGTAATATCAGTGTCAAGCCATTGATATAAGCCAATTAGTGTAAGTTTTTAAGTATTTTTACTGAAGCTTAAAAATACCCAAAACGTCCCCGCTTTCTTTCGCAAAGAATCAAAAAAAGTAACGCGCCTGCGCCACCCCACCCGCCCACCTACCTTACGCCGCCGCCGCACCGGCCCCGGCCCGCGCCCTGCTATCCAGCTGCTCCTGCGCCAGCCGCCCCAGCGTCTCAATGCCCTGCTCCATGCGCGGCGACCACGGGTGCCCGCAGCTCAGCCGCACAAAGTTGGTGTACCGCTGCTGACAGGAAAAAAGCGGCCCCGGCGCAATGCTGATGCGATGCCGCATGGCGTCGTCCTGTAACTGCAACGAGTTCACAGACTTGGGAAGCTCCACCCACAACACAAAGCCGCCCGCCGGCCGGGTCACCCGTGTGCCGCTGGGAAAGTGCTCGCCAATCGCCTCGCACATGCGGTTGACCTGCTCCCCATACGTGGCGCGCAGCGTGCGCACGTGGTGGTCGTAGCCGCCGTTTTGCAGAAACTCCGCCACGGCCATTTGCGGCAGCGAGGCGGATGCGACAGTGCTTGTATATTTAAGATGCTTTACCTTCTGCAAAAAGCGCGGCCCCGGCGCCACCCAGCCCACCCGGTACCCCGGCGCCAGCGTTTTGCTGTAGCTGCCGCACAGCAGCACCAGCCCCTGGCGATCCCACGCGCGGGCCACCTTGGGGCGAGGCCCGTGGTGCGCCAGGTCGCCATAGATATCATCCTCAATAAGAGGCACTTCCGCACGGGCCAATAGCTCCGTAAGCTGCTTTTTATGGTTGTCCGGCATGCAGCTGCCCAGCGGATTATTGAAATTGGTCACCGAAAGCACGGCCGAGATTTTCTGCCGCTTCAGCTCGCCCTCCAGCGTCTCCAGGCACACGCCCGTGCGGGGGTGGCTGGGCAACTCAAGTGCCTTCATCCCAAGGCTTTCGATACTTTGCAGGATGCCAAAATAGGTGGGCGACTCCAGCGCGATGGTATCCCCCGGCCCCGCCACGGCGCGCAGGCACAGGTTAATCGCCTCCATGCCGCCGGTCGTCGTCACAATGTCGTCAGAGGAGAGGCTGCAGCCCCAGTCCAGCGACCGCCGCGCCACTTGGCGCCGCAAAGCGGGGCAGCCGGGCGGCATGTCGTACTCCACCGCGTCGTTGCCCGCCTGCCGCGAAAGCGACGCGAGAATGCGGTTAAGCTTTTGCGTGGGAAGCAGTTGCGGCGACGGGCACGCGGCGCCCATCGGCAAAATCGCCGGGTCGTTCACCGCCTCAATCAGCCGCCCCATCAGCCCGCTCATCCCCACCAGCGTGGCCGTCGGCGCCGGCTTGGACATCGCGGGCTCCGGCGGAAACACGCGACGACGCGGCTGCACGTAGTACCCGCTTTTGGGCCGCGCCGCGATCATCCCGCGATTCTCCAGCACCAGGTACGCCTGCAGCACCGTGGCGATGCTGACCCCCTGCTGCGAGCTCATGCGCCGCACCGAGGGGATGCGTTCCCCGGCGCGCAAGTCGCCCTGGGCAATCAGCTGCGCAATTTTATCCGCCACCTTCTCGTACAGGTGGTCCGATTCGGGGGCCGGGGGATTGGAGGGATCCGCATGCATAATAGTTTGCCAGGGAATAGGTTGCGTAAAGAAGCGCGCCGAAAGCAATGCCGGTACAGATGCGACAGCAGCTTCCATTCCTACCAGATTGTACCGTACCGGCAAGATACAGCCACCAGCACAGATAACCGGTACAGATGAGGTAATGCGTATCTGTGCCTCTCCCTGCCTTATCGGCCCGGGCATCGCCGGCTTAATGTCCAGAAATCCTTCCGCACAAAAATGTTACACAGCGCCCCGCCGTTCTTGGCTTGTACCGCCGGCAAAACACTGTTTTAGTGGTGAACGCTATGGCGCGCCCGAAAAATGTCATTGAGCTGCTTCGCGATCTCGTCGCCATCCCCAGCGTCAACCCCCACGGTAACCCCGGTACCGATAAAACGGGCGAGGAAGCCATGGCCAAATATCTCGGCAACTTCCTGGCCAAACTGGATGCGGAAGTCACGTTTCAGCATGTACATGCGGGCCGCCCCAACGTCCTCGCCACCTTTGAGCCCGAAAAGAAAGAGGCCCAGCACGTTGCCTTTGCCCCGCACACCGACACGGTGAGCGTTGTCGGCATGACAATCCCCCCCTTCAATCCGGAGATTCGCGACGGAAAGCTTTGGGGCCGTGGATCTTCTGACACCAAAGGCCCCATGGCCGCCAGCCTGTGGGCGCTCAGCGAATGGGCGCAAAGCAAAGCGCGCAAAAAGTCCCGCGTACGCTGGACCTACGCCGGCCTGATGGGCGAGGAAGCTGGCAACGAAGGCGCCTACGCGCTCGCCAAGTCCGGCTTCAAGGCGGATCTCGTTGTGGTGCAGGAACCTACAAGCCTGGAGATCGTCCACGCGCACAAGGGCGTGCTCTGGATCGCCATCTCCACAGCCGGCCGTAGCTGCCACGGCTCCACGCCGGAGCGCGGCGACAACGCCATCTACAAAATGCGCCGCATCCTCGAGGTGCTGGAGACGCGCGTTATCCCCGCCCTCGCGGAGCGCTCCCATCCCGTCCTGGGCGCCACCACGCTCAACGTCGGCACCATCGCCGGCGGCAGCAAAGTCAACATTGTGCCGGACGGCTGCACAGTGGAGTGCGACGTACGCCTTACCCCCGCCACGCCGCGCGACGCCGCCCTGGAACTTATTGCGCGCGAAGTACATGCGGTGCTTCCCGAAGCGCAGGTCGCCGTCCTGGCCGAGTGCATGGCCCTCGATACCCCGCGCGACCTGCCCGTGCTGCGCGGCCTGAGCGACGTGGCGCGCGGCTATAACGTAGCCCCCTGGTTCTGCGACGCGGCGGTCTTTGCCCACGCCGGCTCCCCCTCCGTCGCCATCGGCCCGGGCTCCATTGCCCAGGCGCACACCAAGGACGAATTTATCGCCGTTGCCGACGTGGAGGCGGGAGCCGAGATGTTCAGCAAATTCATCACCGCTCAGGAGGAGCTTGCGGCGACAGCGGCGGCGGGGAAGTGAGTCGATAGCGTTGCTCAACATGTTGGGAAGGAGAGGGTTATGCGAACGACTTGTGCCTATGCCGCGTTCTTCTTACTGATCCTGGCTACCGCCCTTGCCGGCGATTCCACCCCGCCCAGACGGGATCCTCTTGTCGTGGGAATCGACTGCAACTACGTGCTTCAGATGGAATCCGCCGGCGCGAAATGGGCGTCGGCGTCTGCAGAGGCCGCAGCCCCAACTGCCTCTGGCCCAGGTACTTCCGCTGGCGCATTTGCCTCCTCCCCCGACCCCTTCCACACCTTCGCGGCACTCGGCGCCACCAGCATCCGCATCCGCCTCTGGGTCGGCGAGGAGGGCGTAAACCGCATGGCATACGCCCTGGAGACCGCAAAGCGTGCCAGGGCGGCCGGGCTAAAGCCGTGCCTCGTCCTCTTTCTTAGCGAGGAGTGGGCCGACATGGTGAAGCAGCCCGCGCCTGCCGCCTGGCGCTCGCTGGACCCCGCCGCAAAGGCCGCCGCTATTGAGGCGTACGCCGAAGCCGCCGTGCGCCGCTTTGCTGCAGAAGGCATTGATGTGGAACTGGTTGAGATTGGCAACGAAATCGACTTCGGCATTTGTGGCGTGTTTGAGGAGGAGTGGAAACACCGCGTCAACCTGGACTACATGCGTGATCACATATGGTCCGCCATGGCTCCGCTCATCGCCGCCGCCCAGCGTGGCGTGCTGCGCGCTCGGCCCGGCGCCCGCTTCATCCTCCACCTGGCCCAGTGGAACAGCCCCGACTATTGCGCCGCCTTCTGGCGCTACATGGCCGCCGCCGGCGTGCGCGTGGACTTCCCCGGCCTCAGCTATTTCCCCACGTCCGCCGCCGATCCCACGCACCGTACGCTGGCCCACCTGCACGCTCAGATCGCCGCCATGCGTCGCGCCGGCATCGATAAGCCCTTCATCATCAGCGAGTTCGCGTACCCCGCCATCGCGGAGTTTACCGGCCAGTTTGCCGACTGGAACAAGCCCGCCGAGGGCTATCCGCTTACCGAGGCCGGGCAAGCTGCGTGGCTCCGCGATTTCCTCGACTGGGCTCGAACAGGTGCCGCGCCAGGGGTAAAGCAGCCCGCAAGTCCCTCTCCCATAGCGGCTTGCTATTACTGGAGCCCCGAGTGGTATACGGAGCCCATGTGGCATGCCTTTGCGCTGTTTGGGCCGAAGGGAGAGCTGCGCCCGGCGGCGGCGTCGCTGCAGGGGAAGGGGGAGGCGAGCAAAAATGTGAAGGACAGGTAAACGCTGCGGCTTTAGGCGGTGGAAAGGCCTTTTATGAAAGTTTTTACCTGTTTTTAGGTGAATTTACTTGAAAGCAGCCACCTCACACCCTAAATTTGCCCGCATGTATATCAGCCCGCTCCTCCGCCCTGCCAGCCTCGCTGTCGCACTGCTTGGCGCTTTTGCGCCGGCAACCACGCCACTCGCGGTGGCGGCGGAGACGCGCGGCGCCGGACAACTCGCACCTGCCGCAACCAGCACGCCCGCAGCAACTTCCAGCGGCGAGCTTGCGCGCATTCCCATCCCGGATACCGTCCCGGCCACGTTGCCGGATGCGTTTAGCTGCGTGCTTCGCGTACGTCGCACGATGACGGACGGCAGCACCATGCAGCAAAGCCTGCGCTTTTGCGTGGACAATGCCAACGTTCGCATCGAGTACGGTTACCCCAACTCCGAGCGCATTATGCTCATCAACGCCAGGGACAAGCGCGGGTATTTGCTTAATCTTGCGGAAAAAACCTACTACCAGGGGCCCGTCAACCCCGGCGTTCTCTCGATGGCCATGCTGCTCCCGCCCGCCCGCAAAACATGGAAAATGGCCGGGCGGGAAACGGTGCAAGATGTTAACTGCGACATACTTTCGAGCGTAGAACCTCGCCAGAACAGCACGCCGACTGTCCTTCGCTTTTGGCGCGACCGCGAAACCTGGTTCCCCGTTCGCTATGTCGACGAAGTCAACAACAGCATGATCGAGTGGGTGGAATACAAGATTGCGCCGCAGTCGCCGGACCTCTTTGTCCCGCCCGCCGGCTACCGGCTGGACGCAAGCAAAAAGCCCGACTTTTGATCCGCTTGCCGCAACGCAACCCGTTGCATAACAACAGTTTCCCCAGCGACGGCGCCCATGCGCCGTCAGCCACAGGGGTGCAGCGCCCCCGCGTTGCCTGCTAGAAGCCGGGGATGTTCATGCCGCCGGTCAGCTTCGACATCTCGGCTTTCTGCAGGGCCTTGCCCTTTTCAATGGCTTCGTTAACTGCTGTAAGGATAAGATCTTCAAGCATTTCCGCATCGCCTTCCTTCAGGATTTCGGGGGCGATCTTGATGCTGACGATATTGCCGTGGCCCTTCGCCACTACCTTCACCACGCCGCCGCCCGCCTGGCCTTCAAAGTCTTTGGCGGCAATTTCTTCCTGCGCTTTGCCCAGGCGATTTTGCATCTGTTGCGCCTGCTTCATCAGCTTATTGAGTTGATTCATGTCCATAGTAATCGGATCTCCGTAAATGTATGTCCTTGTCTGAGAAGGGGATAGGGAAGTTTAGCCTGCCATCGGCGCACGCCGGCCGTGCGTCACGCAAGGCAGTATCCATACCGCAAAGCGGCAACGCGGTGCAATGTAAACCTGAAAGACTCCCCACGAAAGTGCGGGGGTACAACATTGTGTCTGATTCCACCCCGCTTTACTCACCTGCCGGCCCGGGCGTAAATGCCCTGCTTTGGGCGAGCAGTCCATACTTGGGGCCGAAGACCATTGCCAGTATAAAGAGAGCGGATTGCGTAAGCACAATGCTTCCCGACGTGGATGCGTTGGTGAAGAAGCTGCTGTAAGTGCCAGTGAGGCAAGCGAATACGGAGCTTCCGATGGCGATCCAGAGCATGCGGTCAAAGCGATCTGTAAGCATATAGGCAATGCAGCCCGGTGTAATCAGCATAGCGACAACCAGAATAATGCCAACTGCCTGCAAAGCTGCAACAATAGTCGCTGCCAGCAAGATAAGAAGCATGTAGTGGAGGAAAACAACATTAAGGCCAATGCTTCGCGCATGGTTGGGATCAAAGCAATAGAGAAGCAAGTCCTTGCGAAAGAGGAGGATGCACGCGATTGTGAGTAGGCAGACTGCGGTGCTTTGCACGACATCCTCCCAATTGATACCAAGGATATTGCCAAAGAGAACGTGCATCAGATGGACATCGGACTCCACACGCGAGTTCAGGACGAGTCCGAACGCGAAGAGCCCGGTGAAGATGACGCCCATGGCGGTATCCTCCTTAATGCGGCTGTTATCCTTGACGAAGCCGGTGGCCGCGGCACACAGCAGACCAAAGGCAAAAGCCCCTATAACCAACGGAATACCAACAATATACGCGAGCACAATGCCGGGCAGTACGGCATGCGATACAGCGTCGCCCATCAGCGACCAGCCTTTAAGTACGAGAAAGCACGAAAGCATCGCGCAGACGACGCCCACCAGGGCGCCGACAAAAAGCGCCTCCTGCATAAAGGGTTGGCGCAGAGGCTCTAAGAGCGTTTCGATCATGGCTCGGAAGGTTGTGCAGCCGCAGAGGGCAATTGCAGAGCCGCATGTCGCCGGCGGCGATGCGCGAGGAGTCCGTGCCGCGGCGCAAAGACGAGCGCGGCCATAAACGCAAGTGTCTGCAGCACAACAACACAGCCGCCTACGGAGGCGTCCAGATAGTAGCTGGCGTACGCCCCGGCCAGGGAAAGGCCGAGGCCCAGCGTTACGGCGATTTGCTGCATGCGCTCAAAGCGGTCCGTAAGCAGGTAGGCAGTGGCGCCGGGCGTGATGAGCATCGCTACAACCAGGCACGCACCAACGACTTGCAACGCGGCCACCGCAGTGGCGGCCAGCAGCGTCAGCAACGTCATGTGCAACATGCGCACGTTCAGGCCGATGCTGCGCGCGTGGTTGGGATCGAAGCAAAAGAGGAGGAGGTCGCGCCGCAGGCAGCCCAGCACAATCAGCGTAACTACCGAGATAATAATGAATTGCAGCGTATCTTCGTCCGAGATACCGAGCGTGTTGCCCAGTACGATTGTCTTGAGCTGTATGTTGCTGGGGTACAAGGAGATAAGCACAAGGCCAAGCGCAAAAAATGTGGAGAAAACCACGCCGATAACCGCGTCCTCGCGTATGCGCGTGTTGGAGCGCACAAAGGCCATGCCGGCCGCGGCCATCAGCCCCGCCGCAAAGGCGCCCAGAGAGAAGGGCAGGCCAAAAATGTAGGCAAGCGAGACTCCCGGGACGATGGAATGTGACAAAGCGTCACCCATTAAGCTCCAGCCTTTCAGCGTGATAAAGCATGACAAAAACGCACACACGCCGCCAATCAGCGCGCTGGCCAGAATGGCTTTCACCATATACCCATAGGTAAAGGGCTCCAGCAGGTAGTCGATCATAGCGCGGTGCCCTTTTCCTGGCGCTCCCGTTCGGCCCTGGCGCGGTCTTTCTCAGCTTGCGTAAGGGCTTGAGTATCAGTGGTTTTAAACTGGCCAAGGAGAAGCGGGCGCTCGTCGTCGCTCAGCAGCAGAAGTTCGTGCTGCGGGTTGGCGGGGTCGTCGGTGTGGTCAAACGTCATGTGGCGCAGCACGCCGCCAAACGCGCGCTCCAGGTTGGCCTGGGTAAACACCTCGGTTGTCGGGCCGCTGGCCAGTACGGTGCGGTTGATGAGGACGACCTGATCGCAAAAATCGGGCACGCTACCCAGGTTGTGGGTGGAGACGAGGATAATGTGGCCTTCGCTGCGCAGCTGCTTAAGTAGCTCAATAATAGCGGCTTCCGTCTTCACGTCGACGCCCGTAAAGGGCTCGTCCAGCAACATGATGCGCCCGCGCTGGGCCAGGGCGCGCGCCAGGAAGACGCGCTTTTTCTGGCCGCCGGAGAGTTCGCCGATCTGGCGATCGCGAAATTCCGTCATCTTGACGCGCTCCAGGCTTTCCATCGCCACCCGTTTGTCCTCGGCGCTGGGGATGCGCAGGAAGTTCATGTAGCCATAGCGGCCCATCAGCACCACGTCCCACACGCTGACGGGGAAGCTCCAGTCAACTTCTTCTGCCTGAGGCACATACGCCACCCAGTTTTTGCGCTGGGCCACATGCACGGGCTCGCCGGCAATGCTTACGCTGCCTTTGCCGGGGGTGATAAAGCCCATGACAGATTTAAAAAGCGTCGATTTGCCACTGCCGTTTACGCCAACCAGCGCGCAAATCGTGCCCGCGCCCAGGCGAAAACTCGCGTCGAACAGCGCCACATTACCATTGTTATACACCACCGTAACATCTTGCACCACAACCTCCAGCGGGGCGCGGGAGGTGGAGGCGGACGCGGGGGTTTTCATGGGTAAGTGGCGTGAACTCATAGGTTTGCGCAGGCGCGGGTGTGGCGGTACGGCAGTTGCGGCGGCGCGGCGGCATTATTTGCCGGTAAAACCTTTTACTATCGTCTCGGCGTTGTATTCCAGCATTTTCAGATAAGTCGGTGCGGGGCCGGACGCGTCGGTCAGGGAGTCGACGTAAAGGGTTCCGCCAAAACGGGTTCCGGTCTCCTTGGCCACTTGCTTCATTGCTTTGTCGCTAATGGTGCTTTCGGCAAAAACCACGGGGATTTTGTTTTTGCGCACCGTGTCGATGACTTTGCGGACCTGGCGCGGCGTGCCTTCCTCGTCGGCGTTGACGGGCCATAGGTAGAGCTCCTTCATCTCGTAGTTGCGGATGAGGTAGGAGAAGGCGCCTTCGCTGCTGACGAGCCAGCGTTGCTCGACGGGGATTTCGCCCAGCTTTTTGCGCACGGGTTCATCGATGGCTTTGAGCTTTTGGGTGTAGGCTGCGGCGTTGGCGTTGTAGCCTGCTTCGTTCGCAGGATCGAGCTTTACCAACGCTTTACGTATGTTTTCCACATAAATGATGGCATTGGCCGGCGACATCCAGCTGTGCGGGTTGGGCTTGCCGTTGTAGGGGCCTTCGGCAATGCCCATGGGCTCGATTCCCTCCGTAACGACGACGCTGGGGACGTTTTTGACGCGGGTGAAGAAGCGCTCGAACCAGCGTTCCAGGCCGAGGCCGTTCCAGAGCACGAGGTCGGCGCTTTGTACTTTCATAAGGTCTTGCGGCGTAGGCTCATACTCATGAATCTCGGCGCCGGGGCGTGTGATGGACTCGACGACGGCGAGGTCCCCCGCGACATTTTGGGCGATGTCCTGAAGAATGGTAAAGGTGGTGATAATTTTTTTCTTTTTCGCGCTGTCATCCGCAGCGGTTGCGGAGGGGGAGGGAAGCAAGCAGGCGATTGCGGCGATGAGAATGCCGAGTGCGGCTGCGAGCGCGAGTGCCGGCGCTAAGATGCGGCGAGGGCGAGGAGAAAGAGTGCTGGATGGCATGGCGATGAAATTTGCCACAGCAATGGAAGTTTGCAATAACAAACTTTAAATTCTGTGACAATCTATTGCCTGACCGCCAGGTCGTAAGCTGGGTAGCTATTCTTCCGCGTCGCCACTATAGAAAGGGCGTTTGAAGACATTGGGAGAATGAATTCCCTCCTTGGCGATCTTTCCGTCCTTGGCGTTTAAAATTCTCCGCGACAATTACTAAACAGAGTGTTAACGCCAAGGAGCAGTATGATTTTCTTTTGCTGGCGTGACATTTTTTGCGATGCGGAGAAGTAGTTGATAGCCGGGCACTTATGCCTGCACCGCGCCGCCGCGCAGTTGCAATCGCAATCACCCCACATCCAGCGCCTGGCCGTTGTGGCGGGCGGTGAGGCTGAGGAGGAAGGGGACGGCGCTTTTGGCCCACTCGGCGGGGGCGGGGTAGCCGCCGGAGCCGCCGCCGAAGGTGGAGCGGAGCATGTCGGTATCGATGATGCCGGGGTTGAGGGCGACGGCGGCCATGCCGCGGGGGAGCTCCTGGGAGAGCGCCTGCGTGAGGCCCTCGATGGCCCATTTGGTGGCGCAGTAGGGGGCGACCTCGGGGCTGGTGGAGCGGCCCCATCCGGAGCTGAAGTTGACGATGACGCCGGCGCGCTTCGCAATCATTGCAGGTGCATACGCTGCAACGACATACGCGGTGCCTTTTATGTTCACGTCGATAACTTGCGAGAACTCTTCCGCCGGCACGCGCCAGAGTGGGGCGCTGGCGTTGATGAGGGCGGCGTTGTTGATGAGCAGCGTGGGCGCGCCGGCGGCGGCGATGACTTTATCCGCCCAGTCCTTTACCGCAGCGGCATCCGTAACATCTACGGCGTGAAAGAGATGTGCGGGGAAGCGGGTTGCCAGCGCGGCGATGGCGTCCGCGCTGCGGCCGCATCCGCACACTTTATGGCCGCGGGCGATGAATCCCTCGGCCATAGCGAGGCCGAGGCCGCGCGTAACGCCTGTAATGACAATGGTTTGCGAGGGGGAGGCCGGCATGGTGGCAGCATAGCGCATTGCGGGACAAAAAGAAAGGCGGGCGTGGGGTGCGGGGGATTTGAAGCGGCGCATGCATTTGTGGAACGGGACGAAGCAGAATCCTGTGCAACGGATTGCAGCGCATTTGGATTGCGAAAATCGCGTCGGGTGCGTCAAAGTGGTGGTTTCGCTTCCTACTTCCTCTTTTTCTACTGATATATGGCTTCGTTCCCTTCCTCCGCCGCCGCGCGGCCGCTGACGTATCCTCCTTTCGCCAAGGACTTTCCGCACATGTTGCATGGGGCGGACTATAATCCGGACCAGTGGCAGCATATGCCGGAGGTTCTTGAGGAGGACATGCGGATGGCAAAGCTGGCCGGCGTCAACAGCTTCAGCATCGGCATATTTGCGTGGACGGCCCTGGAGCCGGAGGAGGGTCGCTTTACGTTTGAGTGGCTGGATCGCACGATGGATGTGCTTGCAGCCGCCGGGATGAAGGCGGTGCTGGCGACGCCGAGCGGCGCGCGGCCGGCGTGGATGGCGCAGAAGTATCCGGAGGTGCTGCGGGTGGACGGGGAGCGGCGGCGGCACTTGTTTGGCCGGCGGCACAACCATTGCATGACGTCGCCGGTGTATCGGCAGAAGTGCCGGCGCATCAACACGTTACTGGCGGAGAGGTACGCCTCGCATCCGGCGCTGATGGTGTGGCATATCTCCAACGAGTACGGCGGCCACTGTCATTGCCCACTGTGCGAGCAGGCGTTTCGCGAGTGGCTGCAGGCGCGGTACGGCACGCTGGAGGCGCTGAACCACGCCTGGTGGTCGGCGTTTTGGAGCCACACGATTACGGACTGGTCGCAGATCGAGTCGCCGTCGCCTATCGGCGAGATGGGGGTGCATGGCTTAAACCTTGACTGGCACAGGTTTACGACGCATCAAACCGTCGATTTCATGAAGAACGAGATTGCGCCGCTGCGGGAGATAACGCCGGGCGTACCGGTCACGACAAACATGATGGGCTTTTTCTACGACCTGGATTACTGGAAGTTTATGCCGGAGCTGGACATCGCGTCGTGGGATGCGTATCCCGAATGGGGCGGGCCGGGCGGCGATATGCATCACGCGAGTTATACGGCGATGATACATGATCTGAACCGGTCGCTGAAGGGCGGGCGGCCGTGGATGTTGATGGAGAGCACGCCGTCTATGGTTAACTGGCGCGGTGTCAACAAGTTAAAGCGCCCGGGGATGCATCGCCTGGCCTCGTTGCAGGCTGTGGCGCATGGGGCGGAGACAGTGCAGTATTTTCAGTGGCGCAAAAGCCGGGGCTCGTCGGAGAAGTTTCATGGTGCGGTGGTGGACCACGTGGGTCACGAGAATACGCGGGTGTTTCGCGATGTGGCGGAGGTGGGGCGCGATCTGGCGCGTCTGGACGACGTGGTGGGCACCAGTTCGCAGGTGGAGGCGGCGCTCGTTATGGACTGGGAGTGCCGATGGGCGGTGGACGACGCGCAGGGGATTCGCACGCCCAAGGGCTATGCGGAGGATTGCCACGCGCATTACAAAGCGTTGTGGCGCAACGGTATAGCGGCCGATGTCATCAGTGCGGACGGCGATTTCTCGCCTTACCGGCTTGTGATTGCGCCGATGCTGTACATGGTGCGGCCGGGCGTCGCGGAGCGGCTGGACACCTTTGTGCGCGAGGGAGGTACGCTGGTTCTCACCTACTGGTCGGGCGTGGTGGATGCGTCGGACTTGTGTTTTCTGGGCGGCTTCCCCGGGCCGCTGCGTAAGCTGGCGGGCGTTTGGGCGGAGGAGATTGACGCGCTGTACGAGGGCGAGACGAACCCTGTTGAGCCCGTGCCGGGCAATGCGCTCGGCCTCACTGGCACCTACGCGGCGCGGCATTTGTGCGAGGTGGTGCATCTGGAGGGCGCCACGGCGCTCGCCACGTATGGAGGGGATTTTTACGCGGGGCGGCCGGCGCTGACGGTGAACCGGTTTGGCAAGGGCAGTGTTTATTACATCGCGGCGCGGCTGGAGGATGCCTTCCTGGTCGACCTTGTGCAAAGTGTTGCGCGCGAGATGGATCTGCGCCGGCCACTGCCCGGGCATTCGGCCCCTTTGCCGGAGGGCGTGAGCCTGAAGACGCGCACCAACGGCGTGGACGAGTTCCTCTTCGCGATGAACTTCTCTGCCTCGCCGCAATCGATTGACCTGGGCGCAACCCCCCACGAGGACGTGCTGGCCGGGGAAGGGGACGGCGCTGTGTCCGGCCCGCTGACGGGCGTGGTGGAGCTGCCGCCGCTGGGCGTTAAGGTATTGCGGCGCAAGTATGTGCGGGCTTAACCAGAGCTCAGCGCCTTACGCACGTGCGCAAGAAGGGTGCCTAGCTCCCGCACGTCGGCCGGGGCGACGGCCGCTGAGCCGGCGCCGAAGCGGATTTCCGCGTAGCGTCGCGTCATCTGGTGGATAGGCGCGGCGGCGGCGGGCAGGGCGGCGGCGGCGCGGCGGCCAAAGTCCAGGGGGCCTTCCCAGTGCAGGCGCTCCACGCCGCGGCGGCGCAGCAGGCGGCAGAAGCTCACGTAGATTTCGGCGGCGGGATCCTGGCGGGTTTGTTTGCGGCGCAGCAGCACGTACACGGCGGCGCCGCACATCAGGCACATGAGCGCGGCAAGGGCGGCAAGCTGGTAGGGGCCGGCGCGGTAGAAGCCTACGCCTTCCATCAGGCGCAGCTGCATGCCGCTGTCGTAGGAGAGGATGAACTCGTCCCAGCTTTGCTCCAGTTGTTGCAGGCGCAGGTTGGCTTCGTTCTCCAGGCCGGTCAGCCATTCCGGTTTCCACTCGTTGCCGTAGATGGCGTAGTTTTCGCCGCCGAAGGAGATGTTGAAGGGCTGGGCTTCGTCCTGGCGAATGCGGTCGACGCCTTCGTCCAGGCGGGCAGGGGAGACGGCGACAGTGGGGTCGACGCGCATCCAGCCGTAGCCGTTGATCCACACTTCCGTCCAGGCGTGGGCACTGGCCTGGCGCACGATATAGAAGTCGCCGTACTGGTTGTAGTCGCCTCCAAAGTAGCCGGCGATGAGGCGGGAGCGCAGGCCGGCGGTGCGCATCAGCAGGCAGTAGGCGCTGGCGTAGTGCTCGCAAAAGCCGCGGCGGCGCTGGAAGATGAATTCCCCAATGGGGTTGGAGGGGCTGTAGGTGCCGGGTGTGGTGGTGTAGGCAAAGCCATTGCGCGCAAAGAAGTTAAGGCCGGCATGGACGATGCCGAGTTGTTCGGCCCGCTCGCGCCAGTGCTCGGGCAGGGCACCGGCGCTTAGCCAGCTGGACAGGGCGTTTTGGCTGCGCCAGCTTTGGCCCAGTTGCACCACCTCGCTGTTCAGGTTCGTCGGGTAGAGGAGGTAGTTGTTGCGATTGGGGGCGTTAAGCGCATCCAGCGGGCGGGCGATTTCGCTGCGGACGATATACTGGTGTTTGCGGACGAGCTCTGTTTTGCGTTGCAGCACAAAGTGGCCGCGCATCTCCAGCACGTGCGGCTCCTCCTCGGGGTCCTCGATGGGGTGATCGAGCGCGACGTAGAACTTTTTGTTGTGCGGCCACAGGGTAACGCGTTGCTGCACCACCTGGCGGCGCTCCAGGGGCAGCACGGGCTGGGGCTGCCACGTGTGGGCCTCGGGGTGGCGGCTCATGCGGCTGAGGAAGGGCGTTTCGGTCCACTCGTACCTGTCCGGGTTAATGTAGGAGAAGGCGAGAGCGCGCCAGTAGAGCTGGTGCTGGCTGGGATGGCCTTCGGGAAAATCGACGCGAAACGCGATGTCATCGCTCTGGATGAGCTTGGCGATGCTGCCGGGCGAGACGCGGTCGGGCAGGCCGGTGCGGGCAATGCCCAGGTCCAGGCCAAACTGCCCCTCAATGCGGGGGAAGAAGAAGAACAGCGCCACGGTAAGCGGCAGTGCGGAGACGCTGAGCGCAGCGCCGCGGCCAATCACCGCGCGCAGCTGCCCGGGCCCGGCGCGACCGTGGTGCAGCTGCACAATGCACCCGGTAACGAGCACAATGGAGGTGAGCACCAGCGCGGAGTTGGCGATGGACTGCGAGAAAAGCAACGCAACGGTGCACGCAAAGTAGCAGATAAGCACGACAACCATGCTGTCGCGGCGCGTGCGCGTCTCCAGAAACTTCAGCGCCGTCAGCCCCAGGATCAGCAGCGTGCCCGCATCGCGCCCCCACACAGTGTTGGTTTGCAGGGAAACCATGGCGAAGATCAGCACGGCGATGGCGGCCAGCCAGTGCCAGCGCGGCAGGGCCATGGAGTGGTACTCCGCAAAGCACCGCCACCCCACCACCGCCGCGGCAAACAGCAGCATCCAGTGCGAGCCGCTGTAGAAGAGATGCGTGGCCGTCGAAACGGCAATGCACGCCGCCAGCCAGTAGACGGAGGTGGAGCTGATGCGATTGTGATAGCCCAGGGAAATCATGTGCCGGCGTATGCGTGCGTGCGCGCGCCCGGATTCCGGAGCGAATGCGGGAGAGGAAGGGCGCGCGATGACTATACGCTACGCGATGACGCGGCGCCAGCGTGCGGTGTGGGAAATGCAAGATTACGAACGATTACGCGGTTTCTCATACCGAGACATCGTTGCTAGAATGAATAAGATGGACGATACATCATGTCATGAGTAGTATCTGCCTGTGCTGACTTCGATGATGGATTATTTGCCATTGGTCATAGTGGGCTGCTGCCTCGTGCATATGCTGCTATTGCGCAACAAGATTGCCGCATCCAACGCACAATATGCCGCGGCGCGGTACGAAGAGATCGCCGAGCCCCCCGTTGGCCCGCCATCCTGGCCGGACCGCTTGCGGCAGTGGGAGACCGAGATGCAGGCGCTCGGCTACATCCGTCTGCTGTATTATCATAACGCCAACTATGCCTCGTTGGGGCGGCCCAATTTTACCTGCGTCTATGTCTCGCCGGATCGCCTGGTGACCGTCGCCTTTTACCTGGGGCTGTGGCCAAAGGCTTCCACTCACGGGATATTCCTCACCGCTAACGACCGCATTGAGCTGACGGAGGCGAATGGTGAGGAAATGCATTCCATCCTCGTTAGTTCCACCCTGATGCCCTCCTTTGACAGCAAGGTGCGTTGGCTGATCTCCACAAACCAGGGGGATAAGGGACTATCCGAGATGTCATACCCGCCCGAGTTCAAAATTCTCCTACGTCCATACGGCTGCGACTCAGCCGTCCTCTATACGGCCTGGCATCGCGAGCAGCTTGGCAAAGGTCCCTGGGCGTCCAGGACTCAAGTTCCGATCGCATCGGCCTCGGAATTCCTGGCAGACGAGCGGGCGCAGCATCAGGTACTCTCCGCCAAAAAGTCCTGGTTTTCGTTTTAGAGGCTGCCGAGATCCGAGCTTCCCTCTTTCTCCGTAATATTTCTCGTCGTGCAACGTTGATACAGATGGAGGTATGAAGCAAAGGATTACAAAGCACCTGTTGTTTCTGTTTGTTTGCGCTATCGTTGTGCTGGGGATTCCCTGGGACATCGGTCGCGCGGATTTCAGATGCGTGGACCGCAATGTGCTATGGATTGTGGACACGAGAAGCAGCGAGCTCTATGTCATTCGGCACGGAAAGCTGTACCTGAGAATCGCGTCACGAGCGCCATCCACGGCCGTCCAGTGGGCGTGGCCTTACACATGGACGCCCGCCAGGCTGAAAGCACTGGAAGAGGAGCACCCGGAGGTAAAGGGCCTGTGGCCGGATCCCGCGGCGGAAAATCGCGGCGTGTGGTGGCTGGAAGACAAAAAGTAGGCCCTCGCAGCCGCATTGCACCGCTTCCCCTGGCCTCATGCGGAATCAGGCGCGTCCGCTGCCACGGGGGACGCATCCTTGCCTGTCGGGGCATCGACCCCCTCCTGCCGCGCCAGCTCCGCGCGCCAGGCCAGCAGGCCCTGGGTGGCCATGGCCAGGAGGATGGTGTAGGTGCCCATCATGTACCAGAGGCCCTGGCTGGCGTAGACGCCGACGAGCATGATGTCGACGATAATCCACAAGATCCACGCCTCCAGGTACTTGCGGGTGAGCAACACCTGGGCGACGAGGCTGAGGACGTTGGGCAGGGTGTCGACGATGGGGATCCGGGCATCGGTGTGCAGCAGGCGGGGGATGGCGATGAGCAGCGTCACGAGGGCGACGCCGCCGATGATGAGCGGCCACCACCGGGCCGGCGTGCGGCTAACGGGCAGGGTATCGGGCTCCGCGCCGCCGTTGCGCCAGTTGTACCAGCCGTACAGGCTCATGGCGATGAAGTAGACCTGCAGATCGCGGTCCGCGTAGAGTTTGGCCGTGTTAAAGAGCTCCCACGCAAAGACGGAGGCGATCATCCCCACGGGCCAGCACCAGATATTGCGCCGCACCGTCAGATGCACGCAGTACAGGGTGCCGAGCGAGGCGACCAGATCCAGCCGCTCGGCGCCTTGCAGATTCAGCATGTAATCGCCAAAGCAGGCCAGGTACCAGAGCAGGGTGTTGAGCACGGGGATTGCTTAGCACAGCGGCCCGCTGCGCACCAAGGGGAAAGGCGCGCCGTTGGCAATTCTCGCCAACGTGCGCTTATTCCCGCCTATTAGCGCAGATTATCCCACGCCCACACAATCTTCCGCCACATTTGGCTGGTATACGGCCGTGGACGCGCTAAACCTGTCGATCTCTGCTTTTGCATGCCCGTGGCGCCGTGTCGTGTTGTCGGGCGGGATTTTCCCCTTGAAATCGCGCGGGCAGAAGCCTTTTTTCTGAGAAAGAAACTTTTCTATATGGATCGCGTCAGCTGGATCGGATTAGTCATTTGCTTTATCGGCCTTGTGCTTTGGGTGCAATACTCGGAGCAGAAATGGGGCTCGGGTGCGCGCGCCCGTCAGCTGGCGGCATATTCCACCAACTCGCCCAGCACCAACGCGTTTGCGGGCACGCCGGGGTACACCGGCGGCGGCGCCACCAACGGCGTTCCCTCCTACTCCGGCGCGCCGTCCACGGTGCCGGCAGGCACGCCCACCATCGGCCCCGCCACGGGCCCGGGCCGCCGCACCATGAACATGCCGGAGGGCAGCGCGGCGGAGGCTCGCATCGATCTGAAGAACGAGGAAGTGCGCGCCAC
The DNA here is from genome assembly GCA_003054695.1 of Verrucomicrobia bacterium LW23. Lineage (GTDB taxonomy): Bacteria > Verrucomicrobiota > Verrucomicrobiia > Methylacidiphilales > UBA1321 > LW23. The sequence continues at coordinate 121,016 of QAZA01000016.1, read as the reverse complement.
CATCACCAGCTGGGGCGGCGGCATCGCCTCCGTGGAGTTGCTGAAGCAAAAGGACACGAAAACCACCAATGTGGTGATGAATCGCCACGGCCAGGAGCCCGTGCTCAACCTCTCCGGCTACTTCGGCCCCTACGAGCGCGTGAGCTACGAGCTGGTGAAGGATACCGGCACCAGCGCCACCTTTACCCACAAGACTGCCGACGGCCTGGCGATTACCCGTGAGTTCACGCTGCTGCCCGGCTATGTGATCGCCCTCAAGCAGACGCTGACCAACTCCACCGACAAGCCGCTGAACCTCCCCTCCGCGCGCATGAACGTGGGCGTGGCCGGCCCGCTGCATCAGCATGATGGCGACCTCTACACCGGCGCCGCGTGGCTTAACCCGCCTGCGGTGTATCACCACAACGGCGTCTTCAGCTTCATGGCGGGCAGCTTCCTAGGCTTTACCTACTCCGCCGCGCGCGACACCATCCCCTCCGCCGAGGGCGTACCGGTGCTGTGGGCCGCGGTCAAAAACCAGTTCTTCGCGATTATTGTGGCGGCCCCGCAGGACGCCCCGTTTGTCCGCGCCGCCACCCACCCCGTCAGCGTCCCCGGCTGGACGACCGCCAGCGCCAAGGGCATCTCCGCCGAAGTATGGACGCAGCCCCGCACCCTGGCCCCGGGCGAGAGCGCAACCGCTGAGTACACCGTGTACTGCGGCCCCAAGGAGGAGCCGCTGTTGGCCCGGCTCCCCAGCCATCAGGATCTGGTGATGGAGTACGGCTGGACGGGCATCATCGTGCGCCCCCTGCAGTGGCTGATGCGCCAGCTCCACAGCCTTGTCGGCAACTGGGGCCTTGCCATCATTCTGCTTACCTTTATCGTTAAAGCTGTGTTCTGGCCGCTGCAAACCGCCGCCAACACCTCCATGAAGAAGATGCAGGCCCTGGCCCCCAAACTTAAGGAGCTGCAGGAGAAGCACAAGGATCAGCCGGAGAAGCTCAACTCCGAGATGATGAAGATGTACCGCGACTACGGCGTCAACCCCGTGGCCGGGTGCCTGCCGCTGCTCATCCAGATGCCCGTGTTCATCGGCCTCTACTTTATGCTGCAGGGCGCCACGGAGCTTCGCGGCGCGTCCTTCCTCTGGGCGGCGGACCTCACCCAGCCGGATACCATCTACACCCTGCACTTCCTGGGCATGGGCCTGGACGTGAACCCGCTGCCGCTGCTGATGGCCGCCACCCAGGTCGTCCTGATGCGCATGACGCCGATGAGCGGCGACCAGGCACAGGCCGTGATGATGCAGATTATGCCGGTGGTGCTGCTGGTATTTATGTATTATTTTGCTTCGGGCCTGGCGCTGTACTGGACGGTTAATAACATCATCTCGGCCGTGCAAACGTACATCAACCTGCGCAAACCGGTGCCCGTCCTCAAGCGCGTGCCCAAAACGGCCATGCCCGGAACCGGCGGCGGCGGTGGCGGCAAGCGCTAGCCCGGCGCGGACGGAACGTCAGCGCTCCCCGCGTACCCGATAGCCACGATGCGCACTTTTCTCCGCAACTTCCTGATCGTTGCCGTCCTGCTCCTGCTGCTGGTGGGCGCTGTGGCCGCGTGGTGGCTTGCCCGCGTCAAGGCTATCCACGACCGCGAACACATGTACGACGATCTCATCAAAATCGTCGCCAAAGAGCACAACGTCGATCCGCTTCTCATCCGCGCCGTCATCTGGCGCGAAAGCCGCTTTGCCCGCCACGCCCAGGGCACCAGCGGCGAGCGAGGCCTGATGCAGCTGATGCCCAAAACTGCGCTGGAGTGGGCGAAGAAAAACAACCATATCGACTTTAAGGAGTCGGATCTCTACGAGCCGCTCACCAACATAAAAGCGGGCACCTTCGTCCTGGCACGCGGCCTGGAGAAATGGAAGGACCGCGACAACCCCGTCCCCTTCGCCCTTGCCGAGTACAACGCGGGCCGCTCGCGCGTGCTGGGATGGATCGACCCCGACAAACCGACCAGCGGCCGCGCCTTTTACGAGCGCATCGACTACCCCACCACACGCCGCTACGTCTGGATCATCGAGCGCAAATACCAGGAATACAAGTGGCGCGAAGCCAACCCGAACTGGTGGTGGTGGCCCTACGAACAACTCAACGACCTCACCACCTCCGAGGACGACCCGACCATCCTGCCGGAATCCCCGTCGGGCTCGGGGTAAGCGTGTTGCAGACAAGAAGCGCCAACAACGCTTCAGTGCGTGTGCAATCCGACAACCTCAGCGAGGTTATAGAACCTCTTCGAGGTTCTCCGAAAGCCAGAGACCTCTGAATATACCTGTACTAATCCTTCGCCTTCAGCTTCGGCGCGTCCCTTGGGTCGAAGAGGATGACGGAGATCTTGTCCATGGGCGTTTTCTCGTTCCAGTTGTCGGAGAGGATCTGCTCGGTGGCGTTGGCGATGTTGAAGAGCTCCGGCGAGAGGTGGTAGCTGAGTGTGGCCCGGCCGGTTTTGTCGTCCAGGGCGTACTCCATGCGCGCGCCGTCCACTTCTATCAGGCGCGCTTTGGCATCCGGCGCGGAGGCGAGCAGCGCGTCCATGTCCGCCGGGTTGGCGCCGTGCGCGGCGCGGTACTGGGCAAAGGCAATGATGACGCGCTGCATGTTGGTGATGATCGCCCCGGCGGCCAGATCCACCTCCATGGATACGCCGCGCACCGTCACATAGTCCATCCGCAGCGCGGGGCGGGGCAGGGGTTTGGCGATGGGCACGCGCGGATGCTTTTCATCCAGCGCCAGCAGCATGTCGCGCCGGCGCTCCGCGTCGCGGATCAGCTGGATCATGAGAAGGCACTCCATCGCCTTCGGCCCGTACAGGATGAGGAAGTGCGCGCCGGGCACCTCCGAGCGGATGCGATCCCAGTATTCCTTCTGCGACTCCTTGCGCAGGTGCTCCTCGGTCGCCTCCGCCAGGCGGCAGATGTGCAGGCGCGTCTCCCACACGGCGCGCCAGCGCAGCTCGTGGAACGTCAGCGGCAGGCCGGCCAGGCGCGGCAGGTTAAAGGGCGACGAGGGGTCGTCCGCCGCCGCGCCCGGGTCCGCCGCGTCGCCGGAGTCAAACGCGCCCTCGCGCAGCGCCCGCGCCAGGGCGCGCGTGGGGAAGCGGCCAAACAGTTCGTGAAACGTGTGGCGATGGAGGCCGCGGTACTGGATAAGTTGCCCCGCCACGTGCAGGCGCGGGTTGTCGCGAAAAAGGTCGCGCTGATCCAGCGCCGCCACCAGTCGCGGCGAAAACACCGCAAACACCGCGCCCGCCTGGCTCTGGATAATCGACGGCCGCGGCTCCGGGTGCTCCCGCATAAACGTGCTGATATCCACCGGCTGCCCGGCAGAAGCCAGGCGCTTCATCTCGGCTCTCCACTGCGCGCGCGCGTAAGCATCCAGCCCAAACCACAGCGCCAGCACGGAGCCCGGCGCGCCCACCAGCGTCACCAGCATCCACACATCCCACCGCGCATACCAGGGCCTGGCGCGCGGGACAGCAAGGGGGCCGTCGTCCTCAACAGCGGCGGGTGGCGCGGCGGCACGAGCGGGCGGCTGAGGTGGCGGCGTGGGGGTCATGGCTGCGTCAATGCCTCAACGGTTTCCACGATAGGGCTTTGGCCAGGGCAGCTACTCCGTCGTCGCCGGCGCGGCCGTTTCCTCACCGGCGGCGGGTGGCTGGGGGAGCTTTTTGCGCAGGCTCAGCAGCGTCCCGGGCTCGGCGCTTTCGAAGTTCACGGTGTCGAACGTGACGTTGAGCAGGTGCAGGCCAAGGCCACCGGGTTTGATGTCTTCCAGGCTGCGGCCTTTAAGCTTTTCCTTGTCGATTTGCGGGCCGAAGTCGCGCAGTTGGATGACGAACTCGTCCTCCTCAATGCGGGCGGTGACGGTGACGTCCTTGCCTTCCTCATTAAGATAGGTGTGGCGCAGGATGTTGGTAAACGCTTCGTCCGTGGCCAGCACAATCTGGCCTCGCATTTTGTCATTGTAGCCGGCCGCTTCGGTCCAGCTCTCGACATACTGCCGCACGCGCTTGCTGTTGCTGCGCTGGGAGTTGACGCACAGCTCGGCGGGAGGCAGCGAGCTGAGGATGCACATGCAGGCGTCGTCGTGCAGCGCGTTGATGTCCACGTAGCCGCTCCACGCGTTCCACGCTGCGCCGAGGATAAGCTCCGCGCCGGACGAGGGGAGGCTGGCGCGCAGGCGGTCAAAGCCGTAGTCGTCGCCCGTTACCGGGCTGCGGCCTTCGTTAATGCCGTCGCTAAAGAGCAGCCATTTCTCGCCGGGCGCGCACGGGTAGGTTACCGCCTCGTAGGGGTAATCCGGCGAGATACCCATCGGCAGGCTGGGCGGCACTTTGATGATCTCCCACTCGTCGGGCTTCCATCGCCACGGAGGGAACTGCCCGGCGCACAGCACCTCCATGGTACCGGCGTTGGGATCGTACAGCAAAAAACTGGTGGCGACGAAGCGCCCGTAGGCCAGCCGCCCGCACAGCCCCTTGTTCAGCAGACGCACAAACTCGCTAAGGCTGGCCTGCGCCACGCTGCCCAGGGCGGAGATCTCCCCGGTAATCTGTGCCGTGGTAAGCGCCGCCGGTATGCCTTTGCCCGAGACATCGCCCGTGGCCATAAGGATGCGGTTGCCCGGCATGGAGAGCGCGGAGTAAAAATCGCCGCCGATAACGCGCGCGGGCTGGTACTTCACGCGGATCTCCGCCAGCGGCGCCGTTACCACGCGCGGCGGCAGAAAGGATGTCTGGATCTCGTGCGCCAGCTGCAGCTCGCGCGCCAGCTTGGCTTCCTCGGCCGCCTTGCGCTCGCGCTCCAGCCGCAGCAGCGCGCTGGTGACGATGGAAGCGAGGCCCTCGAATATCTCCTGGTCCAGATCGCTGAAAAAGGCGCCCTGCGTGGGGTTGATGGCCTGGATGACGCCAAGGCAGTCGTTCTTGTCGATAAGCGGCATGCACAGCATGGCCCGCGTTACAAAGCCGGACTTGACGTCCGCGCCGCGAAAAAAGCGCGGGTCGTTCTGCACGTCGTCAATGCGCACCGCCTCTTTTGTCTGAAAGCAGGTGCCGGCGATCCCTTTGTCCCACGGAATGCGCAGCGTGTGCACGCTGTCCCGGGCGCCGCGGGCGGAGTAGAGGATGAGTTCCCTGGCGCGCTCGTCCGGAAGGAACATGGAGCACGCCTCGGCCGCCATCATTTCGCGGGAGTGACGGAGGATCTGCTCGACAATGTCATCCAGTGTACTGACGGAGAAAAGGGCGCGCGACGCCGTAATCAGCGCCTTGTATCGCGCCTGGAGGGCATGTAGGGAGGAAGCGTCCATGAGGTCGTGCGGCGCAGCGACCGCCCCTCAGGGCAGGCCCTTGCGCCAATTCCATTTCGCGCATTTTTACTCATTTGTCCCGAAAATCCAAGTGGAGATTGCGGCATGGGGGAAATCTGTGCCGGTGGCAAACGGGATGTTATGTGCGCGAGAGAATTTTTTGCGCTGCGTCTAACAGAGATGTCGCGACGAAATCGGGCTGCTGCCGCAGCTTCTCGGCGTAGCCGTAGTCGATAAAAAACGTGCGGCATCCGGCGGCGTGGCCGCAGTCCACATCGCGCCAGCGGTCGCCCACCATGTAGCTGGCGGGCAGGTCAATGCCCAGCTCTTTCGCGGCGCGCAGCAGCATACCGGGGGCGGGCTTGCGGTCGGGCGAGGGGGGATCGCCGCCGCCGGGGTGGTAGCAGGCTTCCACGCGGTCGATTTCCGGGAGAAGCTCGCACATGCGGCGATGCATCGCCTCCACGGTGGCCAGGGGCGTGGTGCCGCGGCCTACATCGGGCTGGTTGGTGGCGACGACCAGCAGGTATCCGGCCGCGTGCAGCATCCGGCACGCCTCGGGCACGCCGTCCAGCAGCGCAAACTCCTCCGGCGTGGCGGGTGGGAAGGGCATGCCGTCGCGCACCACGGGGCGGTTGATGACGCCGTCGCGATCGAGGAAGACGGCGCGGCGCAGCGGGCGCGCTCCGGCTGCTGAATCGTGGGTGTGCATCGCCTGTAACAATTTCAGGATAACCCCTTCAGTATGATCCGCTTCCGTCTCCCTTCCGTGTAATCCGTGAAATCCGTGGTTAAACATCCCCTCTCTCTTAGGGGGGAGTTATTAACCACGGATTTCACGGATTACACGGAGGGGACGAGATGGGAATAGAAGCGAGGGGACCGGAGAGAACTTACTTCGTGCTCTCCCACTTGGTGGCGCACGCCTTGAGGCGCGGGTGCGACACCAGCAGATGCCACACCACGGCCTGGAAAGCCTCGGAGTGCGGCGTCACATGCTCGGGATTCACCGTCGGCACCACCACCACGGCGGTGCCCACCCTGGCGGTGTACCCTCCGTCGCGGCCAACGATGCCCAGCACCGGGGTGCCCACCTGCGCGGCGTACTGCAGCGCGGTAACCAGGTTGGGGCTTACGTTCTTCTCCAGATTGCCGCCGCCTACGGACAACACCAGGATCGCGTCGTCCTTCTTCAGCCGGCTGGTTTTCAGCCACGCCTCAAAGATGGTGGACCACCCCTCGTCGTTGGTGCGCGCCGTCAGCTCGGAGACGTTGTCGGTGGGCGCGTACGTCTCAATCCCCACAATCTTGCGGAAGTCGTTAACCGCGTGCGACGCATTGCCCGCACTGCCGCCCACGCCCAGAATAAACAGCCGCCCGCCGCGCTCCTTCAGCGCCGCAAGTTCGTCCACCATGCGCTCGATCGTATCGGCCGGAAGGGCCGCGGTTACCTGCTGAACTTCGCTGAGAAATGTGGCGGTAAAACTCATGGGGAAGAGGATAAAGGGAGATGTGGGGATGGAAGGATGAATAAGGGGCCAGGGACAAAACCGGGAAGCCCTTGGCGGGAAAGCGCCGATGATGGGCGCGCCCTGCCGCAATGTCAATTCGCACGGGCATCGCCACCACGGCGCCCTGGACCTGGTCTGCCCAAACCGCAAGCCCCAGGCCGCAAGCCGAAAAATTAGGCACTCGCGCACGGGCCCGGATGCTGCTAGTGTTTGCTAAAAATCGAATGAACAGCACGATATTCGCATCCGTTCTCCCTTCCCGTTACCGCCGCATGGCGTCTGCCCTCGCGGCCATCGCCCTGCTGTGCGCCGCCATCCTGCCCGCCGCCGCCCAGGCCCCCATGCCCGCCCCGGCGGCGGATCCCGCGCCCGCTCCGGCCGGCGGCGGCGACCCGCACTCGCTGGGTCTGCCCAAGGATCCCGGCACCTCCCCCGTCAAGCCCAAGGAGCAAACCATCGACGAGATGATGAAGCTTAAGGATAGCAAGGACGAACCGCAGTTTGCCAAACTGCTGGAGAAAGCCAAATCCCTGGGCGCCAGCGAGGAAGAGCTGCTGGAGGCGGAAATTACCTACTGCTTCCGCGCGCAAATGTGGGACAAACTGAAGGAAGTGCACACCCGCTTTGCCGCGCTGGTGCCCAGGTGGAATCTCGAAAAAGCCGGCTACATCCGCACCGCCGGACAGCCGGAGGCGATGAACGAGCTGATCAAAGCCGTGGTGGCCGCCGAGGGTGGCGACATGAAGGGCTTTGAGACGGCGATAAAGGAGGCCATATGGCTCAACCCGGAGGAAGCCAACTTCTACGCGCAGTTCATCCTGGGCTACCGCCGCAAGGCGCGTATGACCTCTATTGCCGTGCCGATGAACGCGAAGTTCGCCACCTCGCAGGGCGGCACCGCCACCTTTGCAGAGCTGGTGAAAGGCAAAAAGGTTCTCCTTCTCAACTTCTGGACCGGCTTTACGCCCGAAAGCCTGGCCGGCATTACCGAGATGGTGGACGTGGAGAAAGAGCTTGGGCCGCAAGGGGTTGTGAGCGTCGGCCTCAACATCGAAGGCAACGCCGCCGCCGCCGAGGAGGCGCGCAAAGAGAACAAAATCACCTTCCCCTGGCTGCTGGAGGAGAAAACCCGCGCCCTGTATAACCAGATGGGCTCCACCACCTTCCCCCTCTCCGCCCTCGTCACGCCCGAAGGCAAAGTCCTCTACATCGGCGACCCGCGGGGCGACGATATCGGCCTGCACGAAGCCCTCGCCAAACTGGGTATCACCTACAAGCTCCCTACCGACGACCTGCCTCCCTCGCCATAAGCGAGGGGCGAGGGGCAGAGACGGGCGGCATGGGCGCGCGGGGCGCGAGCCCTCGGGAATGTGTTAGGAGATTTGTAAAGATGAAAATCGGCGCAATGCATTTTGCATGTTCATAACTTAACTTATTTAAAGTTCTATTTCTTCAGCCTTTTTATTGACGTCGAACGAGCAACTAACTAGTTCTATTGCTCGTGAATCTATTCGACCTCTACCCTCTCATCGCGGCAGCCGGTGTCACGATTGACGATTCGACGTGGACAGCGCTGACCATTAGCCTGATCACCCTCACGATTCTCGAAATCGTCCTCGGCATCGACAACGTTATCTTCATCGCCATCCTGGCCGGCAAAGTGGAGCCCGAGAAGCGCGACAAGGCGCGGCAACTCGGCCTGGGCCTGGCGCTCGTCATGCGCGTCATCCTGCTCTGCTTCGCCAGCTTCATCGCGCAGCTGAAGTACCCCGCGTTTACCGTGCCCTTTGAGGCCTGGTTTGGATGGGCAGGCGCGACAAACTGGGGCCCCAGCTGGCGCGACATCATCCTGCTGACGGGCGGCCTGTTCCTCCTCTTCAAGGCCACCAAGGAGATTCACCACAGCCTGGAAGGCACGGAGCATGGCCACAGCGAAGACCACACCGCCGGCGCCGCCCCTGTATACGCCGCGTTCTCGGCGGTTGTCTGGCAGATTATCGTCATCGATCTTGTGTTCTCCATCGACTCGGTCATCACCGCGGTGGGTATGACCAACAACGTGTCGGTCATGATCGCGGCGGTTGTCATCTCCATGGGCTTTATGCTCGCGTTCTCCGGCTGGGTTTCGGATTTCGTCAATCGTCACCCCACTGTCAAGATGCTGGCACTTGCCTTCCTTATGCTCATCGGCTTTACGCTCGTTGTCGAGGGCTGCGGCGCGCATATCTCCAAAAACTACATCTACTTCGCCATGGCCTTCTCGGTGGCTGTTGAGGTCCTCAACATCATCGCCAAGGGCAAGAAGAAGAAGCAGCAGGAGCCCGTGCACCTGCGCCCCACCATGGACCTGGACTAAGCGTCCGGCCACCCATCCCCCGCCGCTCTCGGCCCCGCATCGCCGGCCGAGAGCGGAGAGCTGCGCCGGCGACGCATGGATTCACAAGTCGTAGCGCATCGCCGGCACACCACACGCCGCATCCCCATCCCTCACCGTGAGTCACGCCACCACCGCCATGCCGCGGGAGTTGCCACCCGCCCTGCTTCGCGATACCGAGGCGATCCTGGCCAGGTACGAGCACGAGCCCGAGCATACCCGCCACGTGGCTCTGCTCGCTCTCATGCTCTACGACGGCCTGACCGCCTGGCACGGCCTGGGCAACCGCGAGCGCACGTGGCTGCACGTGGCCTCCCTGCTGCACGATACCGGGTGGTCGCAGACAGCCGACGGCTCCGGCCACCATAAATGGTCCGCCCGCATCATCCGCGAGTTCCCCTGGCAAAGCCTTGCGCCGGAGGAGGTTGCGGCTGTGGCGCAGGTGGCCCGCTATCACCGCAAGGCGCTCCCGTGCCCGCAACACGGCGGCTACGTTGAACTGCCGCCGGAGCACCGCGTCATCGTCAGCAAACTGGCCGCCCTGCTGCGCGTGGCCGACGCCCTGGATCGCACCCACCGGCAAATCATCCGCTCCGTCCGCCCCGAGCTGACCCCCACCGCGCTGGTGCTCACCGTCGAATGCAAAGTCCCCTGCCAGCGCGAGCAGGAAGCCGTGCAAAAGAAGGCCGACCTGCTCCGCGCTCTAGCCGAGCGCGACGTGGTAACGGCAGTGGCATAGCGTGGGCAGAGCAGTGTAGGAAGCACCTGGCGCCTCGAGCGGTTCCGATGCGATTTATTCCGGTAACTGGTCTTACTCAGAAGCGCCACAGGCGCGAAAGCCTATAGCCCTGGGCTAGGTTATAGAACCTCCTCGAGGTTCTCGGACGTTCCCGGTCCACGCACGTCTAATCCTAAAATAGATCCTTGCCGATGCACTAGAGGCTTTCGCGCCTGTGGCGCTCCTGAGGCTTGCGTGTGCCTGCACTCGACTTGAGAATGCATCCTTACGCCGCGTGTTTCTCCGAGAAAGCCTGCATCCGCTGCAGCTTGTCCAGCGCGCGGCCAGAGTCGAGAGCCTCGGTGGCGAGGGCGAGGGCGGCCTCCAGCGTGGGGGCTGTTTGGTGCAGCACAAGCGCTACGCTGGCGTTGACCAGCAACAACTTGCGCGCCAGCGGCGGCACCTCGGCGGCCGCGCCTGGGGTATGGGAGCCGGGGGCGCAGGAGGCGAAGAGGTCCGTCAGCATTTGCGCGCTGGCCTCCGGGCCGGAGACGTGCAGCGCGGCCAGCTCCGCGTAGCGCGCGGCGGCTTCCGGGGAGAGTGCGTGCGGTTGCTCGGCGGGCGTGGCGGCGTCGGGATGCAGCGAGCTTGCGACCGCCTCGGCCGCGGTAATGGCGGCCAGGGGGGAGGGGGCGTGCGGGGCCTCCTGCTGATCCTCCACCCAGTCGGCGATTCCCTCGGGCACGTCGCCCGCGTAACGTGTTTCGCCCGTTATACTTACTTCACCAAAAGGTACGCCTACGGAGTTCTCGCCGTACAGCGCCAGCCGCCGCGTGCAGGTGGCGCCCAGCGCTTCGGAGAAGAGCGGCAGGTGCTCATGTCGGATCACGCCCGTCAGCTGCACGGCCGGCCGGGCCGGGTTAAGCAGCGGCCCCAGCAGATTAAACATGGTGCGCCGGCCCTCCATCGCCAGCTTTTGACGCACGGGCGCCACCGCCTTAAACGCGGGGTGGAACTGCCGCGCAAAAAGGAACGTGGCACCCACCTCCTCCAGGCACGCGCGCTGCAGCTCGGGCGGCAGGTCGATGCGAATGCCCAGGGCGCGCAGCACGTCGGCGCTGCCGCTTTTTTTGGTAACCCCCACGTTGCCATGCTTGGCCACCGGCACGCCGCACGCCGCCAGCACAAACATCATGCCGGTGGATATATTGAGGATGTCGAGCCCGCTGCCGCCGGTGCCGCAACAGTCCAGCAGCTCGCGCCCGCCCACGCTGCTGCAAAAGCCGGGATCCACGGCATGCGGCAGAAAGGCGGCGGAAAAGAGGCGCAGCTCGGCGGCCGTCTCGCCCCTGGCAGTGTGGGCGCGCAAAAAGCGGGCCTTTTCTTCATCCTGTATAGCCGGGTCCAGGAGTTCTTTGGCCACGGCGGCGATCACGTCGTCCGGCAGGGAGGCGTTGGGAGAGGCGGTGCAGAGGTCGGCTGCCTCCGAAAGCGCAGTGGTGAGCATGGTAGACAGGATCGAACACTCAGGCAACGCTGGCAAGGCGAATAAGCATGAGGGAGGCAAGAGTCTCGCATGGGTTCAATATTGTGATTCACATTTTTGCGATTTTGCCCTAAACCGCCCGAAATAGTTGCCGACAACGTGATGGGTTGGTGTAGGTTTCACGCGTAACCTGATGGGGAACTTCTTGTCTATGCATACTGACAGCACCGACGGATCACTACCTTCGCCGCGCTCGGCTGTGCCGGGCGGGGCCGATATTGCCGTGACGGCGCTCGCGCCTCCGGCCCCGCGCAGGCCGGCCGTCAACGAGCTGCTGGCGCAGCCGATTGACGACGAGTACCTGGACGCCATGACCCAGCGCCTGGCCGCCCCGCCCGCGGAGCGGGGCGCCGGCCTGCGCAAGCTGCTGGTGTTTCGACTTGGGCCGGAATGGTTTGCGCTTGCGGGCGAGTGCTTTGTGGAGGCCGTCGACGGCGCCCGCGTGCACTCGCTCCCCAGCGGCAGGCCGGGCTCGGTCGTCATTGGCGTGGTCAACATCCGTGGCACCGTGGAGATATGCGTAACCCTGCAGCCGTTGCTCTACCCGGGCGGCGCAGGGCCGGCGTCGCACCCCTTGCAGCCCGGGCACATCCACCGCCTGCTGGTTATCGATCCGGGAGAAATGCGCGTCGCGTTTCCCGTCGACGAAGTGGGCGGCGTGCATCCCTGCGAGGAGGATGCCGTCCAGTCCCCGCCCCCCGCCGCCGGCGGGGAATCGCTGGTGGAGGGGCTGTGGACCTGGCGCCGGACCGTCGTGCGCGTGCTGGAGCGCGATACGCTGTATAAAGCGCTGATGCACGCGGTGGCCGTGACGTGAGCCGCGCAGCGGCGCCGGAAGAGCCGGGAGGCGCCGTTCCTTACGAATTCGAGCAATTTGGAGCTGTCAATAGGGTAAAGGTATGTGTAATCTCTGCATCCAAGCTGCGCAGGAGATGAACGCCAGAGGGAAAATGATAGCGTTTTAAACAAAACATTTTACTGAACGGTATTGAATGATGTATCGTGCCGGTGTTTTTATAAGTAAAACTCGGTGCACACGTGTGTGTAGAAGGGATTGCGCTTTTTATGATTCCTTAATGCCCCGCCAGACAGTAGGTTGCTGAAACAAGGGAAGCGTCGCTACGGACGTGGACCACACTTTATTGAAACCAGCCCCACCCGACCGCCGCCTGCCTCAGACGGCGGCGCCCTGAGACGCCGTGAGCCTCCACTACGAGCAACTGCAGGACTTCTCCATGTTCGATCTTTTCAAGACCGAAGTGGAGGACAATGCAACGCGTATGGAGAACGGCCTTGTGGAGGTGGAGCGCCGCGAGGCGGAGCTTGCCGCCGTGGAGGAACGCGTGGCCGCCGCCGCCGATGCCCTGGCCGCCGCAGGGGAGAGGCCCGATGACGCGCTGCGCGCCGCACACGCCGAGGCCGACGAGGCCGGGGAGGCCGCCGCCCAGGTGCTGGCCCAGGAGTGGCGCTCGCTGATGCGCGCCGCGCACTCCGTGAAAGGCGCCGCCCGCATGGTCAACATCGGCGCCGCCGTGCAGGTGGCGCACGCCATGGAAAATTGCTTTGTGGCCGGGCAGGATGGCCGCGTTTTTGCCTCGCGCGCGTTTATTGATCTGATGCTGCGCGGCAAGGATATCCTCGTCGCCATCGCCCGCACGCCCGAGGCCGACGTGACGCAGTGGGCAGCCGCCGGCACGGAGCGCGCGCAAATCGTGAGCGCCTATGTGGCGGAGTGCGAAGCATTTCTGGCCAATCCCGCCCCGCGCGAGGCCACGCCGCCGCCCGTAGAGACCCCGGCTTCCGCCGCCCCCGCAGCCGCCGCCGAGCCCAAGCCCGAGCCAGTTCCTGCGCCGGAGGCCGAGGTTAGCGCCGGTTGCGACGCCGAGCCCGTGCCCGCCGAGCCGATTTCCGCCGAGGCCGCACCGGTCGACCCCGCGCATGCGCCCGCCCCTGCGCCGCAGCGCGCCCCGCAGGGCTCCGCCGGCCGGGCGCGGCCCGCCACGCACATCAACGCCGTGCCGGGCGACGCCGCCGCAAAGCCGGCCACTGGCGAGGAAGCCGGCCGCATGCTGCGCGTTACGGCGGAGCATCTGGACCGCCTGCTGGGGCTCAGCGGCCAGTCGCTGGTCAACGCGCGGCGCCTGCACTCGCTGGCGGACGATATGCGGCGCCTCAAGCGCATGCAGCGCCAGGTCATTCAGCTGCTCGATCGCGCCCGCGGCGAGGCGCTGGACGAACGCACGCAGCACTATCTGCACGAGGCGCGCATGAAGGCCGAGGAGAGCCAGGAGTTCCTGGTCGGCCGGCTGGGCGATCTCGACCGCTACGATCGCGAAGCCGTCGATCTCTCGCACCGGCTCTATCGCCGCGCGCAGGCGTGCCGCATGCGGCCGTTTGTGGATGGCGTGCAGCATTTTCCCCGCATGGTGCGCGATCTGGCCGCCACGCTGGGCAAGGAGGCGCGACTGGAAATCTCCGGCAAGGCAACGGAGGTGGACCGCGATATTCTGGACCAACTGGAGGCGCCGCTTACGCACATGATCCGCAACTCGCTCGATCACGGCATCGAGTTCCCCAGCGAGCGCGCCCGCTCCGGCAAGCCGGCCGTGGGGCTGCTGCGGCTGGAGGCCCGGCACGCCGCCGGCAAGCTCATCGTATCCTTTACCGACGACGGCAAGGGCATCGATACCGAGCACATCCGCGCCGTGGTGCTGCAGCGCGGCCTGGCCAATGCTGCTACGGCGGAAAGGCTTACGTCGCAGGAGCTTCTGCACTTTCTCTTTCTGCCCGGCTTTACCCTGCGCGATCACGTCAGCGAGTTCAGCGGCCGCGGCGTTGGCCTCGACGTCGTCCAGCACATGCTGCGGCAATTGCGCGGCGAGGTGCGCGTTACCAGCGAGCCCGGCCAGGGCGCCCGGTTCGACCTGAAGCTGCCGCTGGCGCTCAGCGTCGTGCGCTCGCTGGTGGTGGAGATTGCCGAGGAACCTTACGCGTTGCCGCTCAGCCGCATCCGCCACACCTACCGGCTGGAGCCCGACCACGTAATGTTTGTCGAGGGGCGCCCCTGCTTCACGTGGGAAAAGCGCTCGGTCGCCATCCTGGGGTCGTGGGAGCTGCTCGGCAAGGATCGGCCTGCATACCTGAAGGATGTAGGCACCCTGCAAGTCGTCATCTTTGAGTACGATGACGCGACGTATGCCATTGCGGTGGACAAGTTTGTGGGGGATCGCGAGCTTGTGGTGCAGCCGCTGCACCGGCAATTGGGCAAGATCCCCCATATCCAGTCCGCCGCCGTGCTTGACGACGGCAATCCTGTCCTCATCCTCGACGTGGAGGACATGGCGCGCTCCGTGGCGCGGATGCTGGACAGCGGCCGCTGGAGCCGGCTTCAGCAACACAGCGCCGCCGCCACGCCGGTGCGCCCGGGCGAGCACGGGAAGGCGCGCCCCGCCCTGCCGCACACGCCCGCGCTGCAGGCTCAGCAGCAGCTGCAGCAACCCGCCGGCCCTCGCCGCCGCCGCCTCCTCGTCGTTGATGACTCCCTGACGGTGCGGGAGCTGGAGCGCAAGGTGCTGGCCGGCGCCGGCTATGAGGTGGAGACCGCCGTGGATGGTCAGGAAGGATTTAACCTGTTGCGCGACAAGAAGTTTGATATGGTGCTTACGGACGTTGACATGCCGCGTATGGACGGAATCGAGCTTACCACGCTTATCAAAAACAACGCCCGCCTCAGCCAGCTGCCCGTCATGATTGTCTCCTACAAGGATAGCGAGGCCGATCGCAATCGCGGCCTGCAAGCCGGGGCCGACTACTACCTGGCCAAAAGCCATTTTGAGGACGCCAAGCTTCTGGAAGCTGTGCTTAACCTGATCGGCCCCGCTGTGCCGGAAGGAGCCTCCGTATGAGCCCGCCGCCGCCCAACCATCCCCCGCAGCCGCCGCAGGAGCCCCGCCGGCCCGGCCCCCTCGGCAACTTCGGCGCGGCCGCCTCCACAGGGCGCGGGGGGGCGACCGGAGCCGGGCAGGGAAGCGCGCAGGGCGCCGGCCGCATTGGCGCCGCGCCGGTGGGCACGGGGCAAACCTCCACGCAATCCATGCAGGCGGCGCGGCGCGATCGCTTTACGGTCGGGCTTGTCAACGATATGTCGATGGCGCTGGTGATGCTGCGCCGCGTGCTGGAGCCCACCGGAAAGTTCCAGATCATCTGGTCCGCCGCCGATGGCCGGCAGGCGGTGGAGTACTGCAGCGCCCGCCGGCCGGACCTGGTGCTGATGGATCTGGAGATGCCCGTAATGGACGGGGTGGAGGCGACACGGCAGATCATGCAGGCGTGTCCGTGCAGCATCCTTATCGTCACCAGCTCGCTGGACAGCCGCAGCGACATGATTTTTCAGGCGCTGGACGCCGGCGCCCTCGATGTGGTGCGCACCCCGCGCATGGACGACGAGCCGGGGCGCGCCGCCTTTTTGATGAAGGTGGAGACGATGGCCTTTCTGCTGCCCCCCAAGGTGTCCAGCACCCCTGCCGTTGCGCCTACGCCCGCCTCCACGGGCATTACAGCACCGCCGGGGCGCCCGCTGCCAGCGGGCGGCACAGTCATCCCGGCCGGGCTTAAGCAGACGGGCTCGCTGCGCCTTAACCTGCGACGGCCAACCGCGCCGGTCCATCTGCCGCCGCCTGCCGGGGGGGCGCCCCAGGTCTACTTTGGCCCGCCGCCCCTGCCGGGCTCGTCGAAGGATCGCATGGCATCGCGGCTTGTCATCATCGGCGCCTCGGCCGGCGGGCCTGCCGCGTTGAGCGTGGTACTCAAGCGCCTGCCCAAGGATCTGCCGGCCTGCGTGGTGGTGATTCAGCACATCAGCCAGGAGTTCTCCCACGGCCTGGCGGACTGGCTGCAGCGCTACAGTTACATGCAGGTCAAAATTGCGTGCGAGACAAGTGTGATGCGACCTGGTATAGTCTGGGTTGCAGGCTCCGACGACCACCTCGTCATGACCTCGCCCAGCACCCTCGGCTACACGCCCGAGCCCCGCTCCTCCCCCTACCGGCCCTCCGTGGATGCGTTTATGAACAGCGCCGCCCGCTACTGGAAGGGGGAGATCCTCGGCATCATCCTCACCGGCATGGGCCGCGACGGCGCCGTGGGGCTGAAGGGCCTGCGCGGCCTGGGCTACCCCACCATCGCGCAGGACAGGTCGTCCAGCGCCGTGTACGGCATGCCCAAGGCTGCGGCGGACATGGGCGCTGCGGCGGAGGTGCTGCCGCTCACCGACATCCCCATGCGAATCCATGAATTTTCAGGTCTTGCCGGCGGCAGGGGGATGTAAAGGCAGGAGCGCTTTATCCATATAAATGATTCATTAAACTTGTAGGCATAACTACTTCAAAGTTCTGCATGAATGGAATCACTTTTTAATGAAGATTGGACGGGCAACCCTGATCTTCTCATTTATATCTCTAGAAATCGGAGCCAGTCCCGATATATAAGAAACGGTTAACCCTAACCTCGCGCCTTCATCTTTAATTCCTCTTATGTCTTACCAGCCTCCACCTCCCATCGACAGCCGAGCCTGGGGCGGAGCCACGCCCGCGTACAGCGGCGCCCGGCAAATGATGATGGTGATGCTTGTGGACGACCAGGCGATGGTGGGCGAACTGGTGCGCCGCGTCTTTCAGGACGAAGGCGACATCAATTTCCATTACTGTCAGGATGGCGAGAACGCCGTGCAGGTGGCGCGCCGCATCAAGCCTACGGTGATCCTGCAGGATCTGGTAATGCCCGCCGTCGACGGTCTCGACCTTGTCCACGCCTACCGACAGGATCCCGTAACTTCCGGCATCCCCATTATTGTGCTGAGCGTGCAGGAGGACGCCGAGGTAAAAGCCCGCGCTTTTGCCGCCGGCGCCAACGACTACCTGGTAAAGCTACCTGACCGCCTGGAAATGTTGGCCCGCGTGCGCTACCACAGCCGCGCCTACCTGGGCCAGCTGCAGCGCGATCAGGCCATGGCCGCCCTGCGCGAAAGCCAGCGGCAGTTGCAGGACAGTAACACCACACTCCTGGCCCTGAACCAGAAGCTGGAGGAGGCCACCCGCGCCAAGTCCGAGTTTTTTGCGATGATGAGCCATGAGATCCGCACCCCGCTCAACGGCGTGGTCGGCTTTGCTAACTTGCTGCAGGGCACGCAGTTGGATACGGATCAGAGCGAGTACGTGCGCCTGATCAATTCATCGGCGGACCTGCTGCTGATGATCATTAACGACATCCTCGACTTCTCGAAGATCGAAGCCGGCGGCATGAAGATTGAGGCCGCGCCCTTTGAGCTGGGCCAGGCCGTTCAGGATGCCTGCGAGCTGCTCCGCCCCCGCGCCTCCGAGAAAAAGCTGGAGCTGAACATCAACCTGGAGGAGACGCTGCCGGCCACCGTCATTGGCGATATGACGCGCCTGCGCCAGGTGGTCGTCAACCTCGTCAGCAACGCCGTCAAGTTTACCGGCGAAGGGGCCGTCACGGTAAGCGTCCGTGCCGGCGACTGGGAGCGCCTGCGCCGCAATCGCCCCGACGTGGCGCCCGCACCCCCGCAGTCGGTCGGCATTGCCAGCACCGTGGTGGAGATTGCCGTGGAGGACTCGGGCATCGGCATCCCGGCGGATAAACTGCCTCGCCTGTTCACCTCCTTTCAACAGGTGGACAGCTCCGTAACGCGCCGCTTTGGCGGCACCGGACTCGGCCTGGCCATCTGCCGGCGCCTGTGCCAGCTGATGGGCGGCGACATCTGGGCCGAAAGCATCGAGGGCCGCGGCTCCACCTTCATCTGCGTGCTGCCCTACCTGCTGCCGCAACCCGGCAGCGCCGTGCCCGCGCGCGGCTGGGCGGGCGAGAGCCCCATCGACATCCCCGGTGCCCTTGCCGGCAGCGGCGTTGCGACCGGCAAGGAAGGCCCCGCCCTCAAGCCGATGAAAGTGCTTGTGGTGGAGGACTATCCGGTGAATCAGAAGCTTATCCTGCACATGCTGCGCCTGGTAGGCATGGAGTGCGCCCTGGCGGACGGCGGCGAGGCCGCGCTGGCGATGAGCGAGAAGGACGCCTACGACGTCATTCTGATGGACGTGCAGATGCCCGACATCGACGGCCACGAAGTAACGCGCCGCATCCGCGCCCGCGCACCGTGGCCCCGCCCGTACATCATCGCCGTTACCGCCAACAGCACCGACGCCGAGCAGGCGCGCTGCTTTGAGGCCGGTATGGATGACTTCATCACCAAGCCCATCCGCATCGATCGCATCACCTCCGTGCTGCGCCGCGCCGCTGAGCGCATCCCCGCCCGCAACGCCGCCGCCCGCTGGGAGGCCGAAATTCGCCCGCCCGCCGTCGCCAGCCGCGTCATCAACCCGGAGGCCATCTCCCGCCTGCGCCAGCCCGGCGCCAGCTCGGACGTGAACCTGGTGCGGCAAGTCGTGGAACTCTTTTGCCTGGAGCAGGCGCGCCGCATGGAGATCCTCCACGCCGCCGCCCGCGAGCGCAGCCCCGTGCGCCTGGCCGAAGCCGCCACCGCCGTGCAAGGCAGCTGCCTCAGCCTGGGCGCTGAGCAAATGTACGACACCGCCCGCCGCATTCAGTCTCTGGCCGAGGAAGGCCAGGAAGAAGTCGCCACCCAACAGATCCCCGTGCTGGAAGAAGACTTCCGCAACGTCCGCGGCGCCCTGGACAAAATCCTGCACGTGGGCAGCGCGTAAGTGGCACTGCATCTCAACATCCGAAGCGCCAACGGCGCTAAACATCTCGTAGCCCAGGGTAAGGTCTGCCGCAGCCCTGGGTCAGGACGGGGAAGGAACGCGTCCTGAAGGGACGCCCCAACCGCCATCGTGAGACATGGGGCGTCCCTTCAGGACGCTGTTTACCAGCACGGTAACCCAGGGCTGCGGCAGACCTTACCCTGGGCTACGAGATGTCCAGCGCCTTTGGCGCTTCAGAAAAAAGAAACCCCAGCCCGTGCCGCACTCCCTTTAAACGCAAAGGGATGCAACCCGGGCTGGGGTAAATCGTAGCAGAACAATCGCGAAGCGCAGGGCCACATCAGCCCTCCCCGGCGACGGCGCCCGAAGCGCCGTCAGCCACAGGATGCAACGTCACGTTGCCGCCCCGCGCTGGTGGCTAGTCGACGATGGTGACGGATTCGATCTTGTCGCCTTTGCGGATGGCGTTGACGACGTTCATGTCGGCGGTGCGGCCGAAGACCGTGTGGATGCCGTCCAGGTGCGGGGTGGCCACGTGCGTGATGAAGAACTGCGAGCCGCCCGTGTCAGGGCCGGCGTGGGCCATGGAGAGGGTGCCGGGAGTGTGCTTCTGCTTGTTGATCTCACACTTGATTTTGTAGCCCGGGCCGCCGGTGCCGGTGCCGTGCGGGCAGCCGCCCTGGATCATGAAATCCGAGATAACGCGATGAAAATTGAGGCCATTATAAAAGCCCTTCTTCGCCAGATCGGTGAAGTTCGCCACCGTGTTGGGGGCGTCCTTGTCAAACAGCTCGAGGTTGATGGTACCCTTGGAGGTCACCATGATCGCTTTAGGCATAGTAAGAATACTCTGGTAGAATAAAGAAACCGAGAAGAATGCCCCGCCCGAGCCCGGATTTAGCAAGGCCGCGGCGCGAGGGACGAAGGAACAGTCTGGCGTGAATTGCGGCGATTGTAAAAGCAAATTGCCATAGCAATTGCGCGTGGCGTGATGTACTCTGCCCGCACACCCCAGCCGGGCCCCCACGGCCCCACACCTTGCATGGAACCCAGGTCGCACCCCTTCTTTACCGGAATCCAGACCTCGGCGGCAGAGCGGCTGCTTGCCGCCGCCCGCACACGTGTGTTGCCCCCCGGCACCGTGCTGTTTAACGAAGGGGACCCCGCCGACTGCATCTACCTGATGCTGGACGGCGAAGTGGAGCTGATCAAAGCCGATGTCGACACCAACGGCGACCACTCCGGCCCCACCGAGGTGCTGGCGCGCATGAAGGCCGGCGAGTACTTTGGAGAGGTAGGCGTGCTGGACGGCCACGGCCGCAGCACCGGCGCCGTTTCCCCGGGCGAGTCCCGCGTCCTGTGCATCCCCGGCGGGCCGTTTATGGAGGTGCTCAACTCCGAGTCCGGCACCGTGTGCGTGCATATCTTCAAACGCATTCTCGGCCACCTGCGCAGCACCAACGACCGCTATATAGAAGCCGTGCTGCATAAAGAGAAGCTGCAAATTGTCGGAGAAATGGCCGGCACCATCATCCACGACTTCAAGAACCCGATCACCGGCATCCAGCTGGCGGCGGAGCTGATTGGCATGAAGCACGGCGCGGATGCCGTCACCAGCAAATACTGCAAACTCATCGCCCAGCAGACCGAGCGCATGGTCTCCATGGCGCAGGAGCTGCTGGACTACAGCAAAGGCGGCGCCTCCAGCCTGGACTGCAAGCTCGTGCACATCAGCGAGTTCCTGGCCAGCTTCGAGAGCCTCAACGCCGACTACGCCGCGCGCGCCGACTGCGAGCTGCACATCGAGGCAGCCGACGCCCTGGTCAGCATCGACGCCGGCCGCGTGATGCGCGTGCTGCAAAACCTGATGACCAACGCCGTGGAGGCGCTCGACGGCCGCGCCGGGCGCGTGGAGATCCGCACCGAAAAACGCGACGACGGATGGCTGCTGGTAACGCTGAGCGACAACGGCCCGGGCATCCCCGAGAAGATCCGCGCCACCCTCTTCGAGCCCTTCGTCACCTACGGCAAACGCACCGGCACCGGGCTTGGCATGGCCATCTGCAAAACCATTATTGAGGCGCACGGCGGCTCCATCACCTTTGAGACGGAGTTGGGCGTCGGCACCACCTTTCTCCTGTGGCTGCCCCTGGCGGCGACGGGGGAGGGGACTGTTGAAACCCCCGGCATCGCACCGGGCAGCGAGGCCGCGCCATGAGCACAAAACGGCGCTCCAGCTTCCGCCCGCCCGGCGATTGCCCGCAGTGCGGCGAGGACGTGCCGCGCGGCGCAAAGGCTTGTCCCTATTGTGGTTCCGACGAAAATACCGGCTGGCTGGACGAGGCGGATGACTATGCGGAAGCGGGCGACGCACCCTTCAACTACGACGACTTTCGGGACAACGAGTTTGGCGATGGCAAAGACGGCGGCGTGCCGAAGAAGCAGCAGCTGCACCCCATGTGGGTCATTACGGCGGTGGTGCTGATTGCGATCTTTTTTTATGTGCTGTGGCTCTCGTACGGGGCCTGGCGTATCTACTAGAGGCTGTCGACATTTGGCCTCCTCCTCCTTTTTCCTCTGCTTAGAGGCTTATATGCCGTACTGCAGCACGGAGGAGAATGTCTCGCTCTAGGGGGACGTAAGGAAGGTTGAACATCGTGGAAGCATCCCCTTGGCGAAACTTTCCGCCCTTGGCGATGTTATCTGAAGGTCCGTAACTCCAAGGAAGATAGTATCGCCAAGGACGGAAAGTTTCGCCAAGGGGATGCAGCGGAAATGTCGACAGCCTCAAGGGAGAGAGGCAAAAAGTGCCGTTCCCCGAGGGGCGGGGGAGGGTTTCGCAAAGAATCGCACAAATTTCTTTGCAAAATCGATTGACACTGGCAGCCATCTTGATACTCTTGGCGAACATTTCGTAGGTCCCACCCTGAATTTGTGACTTCAAACGGGTTGAAATTCAGGCGCGGGTTTTTTGCCTTTTTTATCGGAAACTTTCGGGTTTGCGGTGCAAAAGGATAACGAAAAACTCAAGGATCTGGGTGCTGCGCCCCTGCCGCTGCGCCCGGTTTTGACGACGAGAGAAACGCCCACATAGCTCAGTTGGTAGAGCACATCCTTGGTAAGGATGAGGTCACCGGTTCAAGCCCGGTTGTGGGCTCCCTCTTTTCAACAAAGCCCGACGTGGCAGCGCCGTCAAGGGCCGCGGATCGCGGTCCGGCGTCTGTTGCGAAATGCATGGAGGAAATTAAACCTATTACGATTTACTTCCGGCGCAACCCCCGGAATATTGAGGAGCATCAGGATGGCTAAGGAAGCATTCAAAAGAGATAAGCCGCACGTCAACATTGGCACCATTGGTCACGTCGACCACGGTAAGACGACCCTAACCGCTGCCATCACGTCCTATCTGGCGAAGAAGGGCCTGGCAGAGAAGAAGGCCTACGATCAGATCGACGCTGCTCCGGAAGAAAAGGAGCGCGGCATCACCATCAACACCGCCCACGTTGAGTATCAGACCGACAAGCGTCACTACGCCCACGTTGACTGTCCCGGTCACGCCGACTATGTGAAGAACATGATCACCGGCGCGGCGCAGATGGACGGCGCTATCCTCGTTGTGTCCGCCGCCGACGGCCCGATGCCTCAGACCCGTGAGCACATCCTGCTCGCTCGTCAGGTTGGCGTTCCCGCCCTCGTGGTGTTCCTGAACAAGGTCGACATGGTCGACGATAAGGAACTCCTGGAGCTCGTCGAGCTCGAAGTGCGTGAGCTGCTCTCCAGCTACGACTTCCCCGGCGACGCGATTCCGATCGTCAAGGGCTCCGCCCTCCGTGCGCTGGAAGGCGACGCCGAGTACGAGAAGGAAATCAACAACCTCATGGACGCGGTGGACAGCTACATCCCGATTCCCGATCGTCCGAAGGATCAGCCCTTCCTGATGCCCGTGGAAGACGTGTTCAACATTGAAGGTCGCGGCACTGTCGCCACCGGCCGTGTGGAACGTGGCGTCCTCAAGAAGATGGAAGAAGTTGAGATCGTAGGCCTGAAGCCGACCGTCAAGACGACCGTTACGGACATCGAAATGTTCCGCAAGCTCCTCGATTTCGCGGAAGCCGGCGACAACGTTGGTGTTCTGATGCGCGGCGTCAAGAAGGACGACCTCGAGCGCGGTCAGGTTATCGTGAAGCCCGGCTCCGTGAAGCCCCACAAGAAGTTCAAGGCCCAGGTCTACGTCCTGAGCAAGGACGAAGGTGGCCGTCACACGCCGTTCTTCAAGGGTTACCGCCCGCAGTTCTACTTCCGCACCACCGACGTAACGGGCAACGTTACGCTCAAGGAAGGTGTCGAAATGGTTATGCCTGGCGACAACGTCGAGATCGAAGTGGAACTCCACTCCCCGATCGCAATGGAAAAGTCCCTCCGCTTCGCCATTCGCGAAGGTGGCCGCACCGTTGGTGCCGGTCGCGTGGCCGAAATCATTGAGTAATTTTTTCGCTGGAAACAGCGATATACTCTCTACGCAGTAAGCGCATGCCTGCCCCGCAGGGTCCAAAAACCCGGGGGCAGGCTTGCAAGTCAGTAGCGGAGAACGTTGCAGGATTGCAAAAATCGTGCGATTCTTTCTGCTGAAGACTTCAGGATTCAGGATAATAGGGCAGTAGTTCAATTGGTAGAGCAACGGTCTCCAAAACCGTCTGTTGGGGGTTCGAGTCCCTCCTGCCCTGCTTCCTCCTTCACTTTCTTCCTACGCTCAGTTCGCTGATTATGCATTTGGCGAGCCGGGTGTTTTCCATTTTCAAAATTCATGGCCTGGATCAACGCAAACTTCGGAACTTTCATCTTCCTGGTCACCTCCATTGTGGTCTGCGCCTTTGTGTGGCTGCGCTACGGCACCCAGCTGCGCAAGTTCAACAAAGAGGTGTGGGAAGAGCTGAACAAGTGCAACTGGCCGTGGGACCCCACCCAAAAGGGGATGAAAAAATATAAGGAGCTGCGCGACTCAACCGTCATGGTGGTTGTCTCCACGCTCCTGCTGGCCGCGTACGTTACGGGCATGGACCTTGTGCTCATGACGATCGTCGGCCTGCTCACGCGCTATCACTAAGCTTACAGCTTATCCCTTTCCCGCTGGCGGCCCGGCCCCAGGCGCGTTGATACCGCGTCAGGGCCCGGCCGCCGCCGCATTCGCCGCGGGCGACATCACTCGCACCGCATCGCTTATTCCTCTCACTTTTTCGGCCGAAAACTCCTTCACTGATATGGTAGATTCCTCACCTTTTGGCAACAGCGAAACCGTCGGCATGGAGCCGCCGCCCGCGCGCTGGTATGCCCTTCATGTGCTTTCCGGCCAGGAAAAGAAGGTGAAGGACAACATTGAGCGCCGCATCAAGGCGGAGGAAATGGGCGACCTCATTAAAGATGTCGTCATTCCCGTCGAGCGCGTCTCCGAAGTGAAGCGCGGTAAAAAGATTGAGTCCGAGCGCAAACTGTTTCCGGGCTACGTCTTCGCTCACATGATTTTGCATGATCTCGACAAGAAGATCGTGAACCGCACCTGGTATTTCGTCCGCGAAACCAACGGCGTCATCGGCTTTGCCGACGGGGAAAATCCCATCCCGATGCGCGATGCCGAAGTGGAAGCGATGCTGGGCCAGGCGCGCGAACGCGAAGAAAAAGTCAGCCCCAAGATCGAATTTGCGCTGGGCGACAAGGTCAAAGTCGGCGACGGCCCGTTCCAGGGCCAGGAAGGTGTCGTGGACGAGATCGACGCCGAGCGTGGCAAACTCAAGGTTTCCGTTTCGATGTTCGGCCGCGCGATGCCTGTCGAACTCGAATTCTGGCAGGTGGAAAAGACGTAAACTTCTCGCCACACATTACATGCACTAGCAAGCCTCACGCCGTTACGGCAGCGGGCCGCCCCTTATAATCCAACACTTTTTCGCCGCCAGGTACCGTCCCCGGCTGTGCGAAATACGTAAAGTCAGAGCAACCCAGTAACATTCACCTTTTCCACAACAATGGCAAAAGAAGTCGTCGGTATAGTCCGCTTGCAGATCCCCGCGGGACAGGCCAATCCTGCTCCCCCCGTGGGTCCTGCGCTCGGTCAGCAGGGTGTCAACATCATGGCATTCTGCAAAGAGTTCAACGCGGCCACGCAGAAGGACGCGGGCAACATCCTGCCTGTCGTCATCACGGTCTACAAAGACAAGACCTTCACCTTCATCACCAAGTCCCCCCCCGCCGCCATCCTTCTCAAGAAGGCCGCCGGCATTGCGAGCGGCTCCAAAGAGCCTAACCGCAGCAAGGTGGGCAAGGTGACCAAGAAGCAGGTCATGGAGATCGTCAAGCTCAAGCGCAAGGATCTCAACGCCAAGTCGGACGAAGCCGCTTTCCGCGTGATTGCAGGCACCGCCCGCCAGGCCGGTATTGAGATTGTGGACTAAGCTCACGCAACGTCCACATCCTCAGCGCTTTCCGCACATTCGCCAGCATCAGTTAACCGCAGCTTAACCGTGGGAGAGGCCGGGGCAGGGTTTGATAGAAACCACATCCAACCACCCGCAGGACTCGCTCGCACCACCCAAGGATTCATCCCATGCCAGCCAAACGCAGCAAACGCTACGTCGCCGCCGAAAAGCTCGTCGACAAAAAGCGTCAGTACAGCCTCCAGGACGCCATCGCGCTCCTGAAGCAGATCCCCCCCACCAAGTCCGATCAGACTCTCGACATCGCGTTCCACCTCGGCGTGGATCCCCGTCAGAGCGATCAGATGGTCCGCGGCACCGTGGCTCTCCCGCACGGTTCCGGCAAGGCGGTCCGCGTTCTCGTATTTGCCCAGGGCGCCGCGGCTGAGGCCGCCAAGAGCGCGGGCGCCGAGTACGTCGGTTTTGAGGACCTCATCAAGCAGGTGCAGGAGGGTTTCCAGGCGTTCGACGTCGTCATCGCGACCCCCGGTGCGATGCAGGAAGTGCGTAAGCTCGGTAAGATCCTCGGACCGCGCGGCCTGATGCCCAACCCCAAGATCGGCACCGTAACCGAAGACACCGGCAAGGCTGTCAAGGAGTGCAAAGCCGGTCGCGTGGAGTTTAAGGTGGACAAGGGCGCGAACCTGCACGTGGTGTGCGGCAAGCTCTCCTTTGCCCCCGAGGCGATTGCGGACAACACCAAGGCCGTCATCGACGCCGTGCTTCGCAGCAAGCCTTCCACCGCTCGCGGCAAGTACATTCACTCGGCCACCCTGGCCTCGACGTTCTCGCCCGGCCTGAAGCTGGACGTCTCCTCGTTCCTGTCGGCCTGACCCCACTAACTGAACCATTTAAGGAGACAACATGCGTCCAGAGAAAAACACTATCGTTGACGAGCTGAAGGTTAAGGTCACGAACAGCCCCTTTGTGCTGATCACCGACTACACCGGCCTGCGCGTCCCCGGCTTCAACACGCTGCGCGATCGCCTTTCCGAAGTGAAGGCCGAGTACCGCGTCGTCAAGAACACGCTTCTTCGCCGCGCCATTATCGCCAGCGGCCTGCCGGATGCCGAGGAGTACCTGAAGGGCCAGACGGCCGTCGTCATTGGCGACAAGGACGTCGCCGCCGCCGCCAAGGTTCTCAAGACTTTCGCCAAGGAATTCCAGAAGCCGGTCATCAAGGGCGGCGTCGTGGGCAAGGACCTCCTGCCTGCCGACTCCATCCTGGAGATCGCCGAACTGCCCTCCATCGAGGTCGTTCGCGGCAAGCTCCTGGGCCTCATCAACACGCCCGCCAGCCAGCTGGTCCGCCTGCTCAACACGCCCGCTTCTC
The DNA here is from genome assembly GCA_003054695.1 of Verrucomicrobia bacterium LW23. Classification (GTDB taxonomy): domain Bacteria; phylum Verrucomicrobiota; class Verrucomicrobiia; order Methylacidiphilales; family UBA1321; genus LW23. Next base: position 93,977 of record QAZA01000016.1, on the reverse strand, counting down.
AGCTGGCCCGTGTTATCCAGGCCAAGGCCGACGCGGAAGGCGCGCCTGCTGCGGAAGAAGCCCCGGCTGCGGCCTAAGCACTTCCCGCGCAACACCATACTTTCGTCGCTGGCGGAAGCCGGCTTCTCCCTCGGGAAGGCCGGCGGAACCCGGCGGCAAAATCAAGGGCAATCCCACTTTCCATCTAGCCTTGAAGCCCTTCGAGGTTAATTGCATGACGGGTGTCGTGCACTAGGGGAAGGTAACCTTACATCCAACACACTACTACAATGGCCGATATCAACGCTCTCGTTGAGTCCCTCTCTTCCCTCACCCTCCTCGAGTCGACCGCTCTGGTCAAGGCTCTCGAAGAGAAGTGGGGCGTCTCCGCCGCCGCTCCCGTGGCCGTCGCCGCTGCCGGCGCCGCTCCCGCCGCTGCCGCCGCCGCCCCTGTTGAGGAGAAGACCTCCTTCGACGTGATCCTTTCCTCGATCGACGCGACGAAGAAGATCAACATCATTAAGGAAGTCCGCGCCGCCGTCTCCGGCCTGGGCCTGGCTGAAGCCAAGGCTCTGGTTGAAGGTGCGCCCAAGCCCATCAAGGAAGGCGTTACCAAGGAAGAAGCCGAAGAAATCAAGAAAAAGATTGAAGCGGCTGGCGGTAAAGTGGATATCAAGTAAGTTTCAACACTTACTTTCAGCGCAAATATCATTCACGAAGGGATCTCCCGTGTTCGGGCGGGGGGTCCTTTCGTCGTGACGACACCCGCACGGATCTCCTCCTCCCGACACACCCACCTCAGAAACTATGGCATCGCAAGCAATTACGGAACGGGTCAACTTTGGCACACTTCAGGAAGCCATTGGGGTGCCCAACCTGATAGAAGTTCAGTTGAATTCCTACAGGGATTTCTTGCAGAAAGAAGTTCCCCCCGCTAAGCGCAAAAACGAGGGCTTGCAAGCTGTTTTTTCCGAAGTCTTTCCCATCGAAAGTTACGATGAGAAGATCCATCTTGAGTTTGCCGAGTACGAAATCGGCGAATACAAGATGAGCCCGCTGGACTGTCAGCGCGAAGGCCAGACCTTTGCCGCGCCGCTTTACGTCACCTTCCGCCTGCGCGAAGACAAGAACGTAAAGGAAGAGCGCGTGTACATGGGTGAGCTTCCGCTCATGGCGCCCCAGGGCACGTTTATCATCAATGGCGCCGAGCGCGTCGTTGTCAGCCAGCTCCATCGCTCCCCCGGTATCTGCTTTGAGGCGACCGAGCACGCGAATGGCAAGCAGCTGTACTCTTTCCGCATCATTCCGGACCGCGGTTCGTGGCTGGAAGTGATGTATGACACCTCCGACCTGCTCTACGTCCACCTGGATCGCCGCAAGCGTCGCCGCAAGTTCCTGGTTACCACCTTTTTGCGCGCGCTGGGCTTCTCCTCGGACGAGCAGATCATTGAGCTCTTCTACGACATCGAAGAGCTGAAGCTGCGCACTGACCTTGAGGACGAAGAGATCGGCACCAAGGTGCTCATCGCCGAGATCCGCGACACGGCCAATCAGGACGTGGTCGTGGCCCGCGCGTTTGAGCCGCTGACCAAGTCGGTCATCCGCCAGCTGATGGACCTGAATATCAAGACGCTCAGCGTCATCGATATCAAGGACGACGACACCATCATCAAGTGTCTGAAGAAGGACCCGACGCACGATCAGGACGAGGCCCTCAAGGACATTTATCGCCGTCTGCGCCCTGGCGATCCGCCCACGGTCAGCAACGCGAACTCCCTGCTGCGCCGCCTGTTCTTCGACCCGAAGCGCTACGACATCGGTCGCGTGGGCCGCTACAAGATCAACCAGAAGCTCAACCTGGAAGTCGATTACGAGACCCGCATCGTCACCAAGGAAGACATTGTCGCGTCTACCCGCTACCTCATCACGCTCAAGCGCGGTCTGGGCAGCACGGACGACATCGACCATCTGGGCAGCCGCCGCGTGCGTACCGTGGGCGAACTTCTCGCCAACCAGTGCCGCACCGGCCTGGCCCGCACGGAGCGCCTCGTTAAAGAGCGCATGACGCTGTTTGACGTGAACACCGAGGGCATGACGCCGCAGAAGCTCATCAACCCCAAGGCGTTGAGCGCCGTCATCCGCGACTTCTTCGGCCGCAGCCAGCTGTCGCAGTTTATGGATCAGACCAACCCGCTGGCGGAGCTGACGCACAAGCGCCGTCTGTCCGCGCTCGGGCCGGGCGGTCTCTCCCGCGACCGCGCGGGCTTCGAAGTCCGTGACGTGCATCCCTCGCACTACGGCCGCATCTGCCCGATTGAGACGCCGGAAGGTCCCAACATCGGTCTGATCTCCTCGATGTCGTGCTTTGCACGCGTTAACGAGTTCGGCTTTATCGAGACGCCTTACCGCCGTGTCGATAACGGCATCGTCACCGATGTCGTCGACTACCTCACGGCCGACCAGGAAGAGCATTTTGTGGTCGCCCAGGCCAACGCGCCTTACGACGAGAACGGCGTGTTCCTGCACCCCAAAGGCACCCTGCCGGTCAAGATCCGCGTCGTCGACGAAGACGGCACCGAGAAGGAGATCGACGCGCCGCCGAAGGTGGCCGTCCGCGCCCGCGGCGACTTCTTGGAAGTCGAGCCCGACAAGGTGGACTACATGGACGTCTCGCCCAAGCAGCTCGTCTCCGTGGCCGCCTCGCTCATCCCGTTCCTGGAGCACGATGACGCCAACCGCGCGCTCATGGGCTCCAACATGCAACGCCAGGGTGTGCCGCTGATCCGCACCGACGCGCCGCTGGTCGGCACCGGTATGGAAGGCAAGGTCGCCCGCGACTCCCGCGCGGTGATCGTCTCCGAAGTGGCCGGCAAGGTCGCGTCCGTTACCGGCAACCTGATCATCACCACCCCCGACGGCGAGATCCCGGAGAAGAAGAAGCTGAAGCATGACCCCGAAGGCGGCATCGGCTACTACGAGCTGCGTAAGTACATGCGCTCCAACGCCGGTACCTGCGTCAACCAAAAGCCGCTCGTCCACAAGGGCCAGGAGATCCAGGTCGGCACCGTTCTCGCGGACGGACCCTGCACCGATCAGGGCGAACTCGCCCTCGGCCGCAACGTGCTGGTCGCCTTTATGCCGTGGAACGGCTATAACTTCGAGGACGCCATCCTGATCTCGGAGAAAATCGTGAAGGAAGACGTGTATACGTCCATCCACATCGAGGAATTCGAAATCAGCGCCCGCGACACCAAGCTGGGGCCTGAGGAAATCACGCGAGACATCCCGAACGTGGGTGACGAAGCGCTGAAGAACCTGGGCCACGACGGTGTGGTGCGCATCGGCGCCGAAGTGAAGCCCGGCGACATCCTGGTCGGCAAAATTACGCCCAAGAGCGAGACCGAACTGGCCCCGGAAGAGCGTCTGCTTCGCGCCATCTTTGGTGAGAAGGCCGCCGACGTTAAGGACTCCTCGCTGACCGTGCCCTCCGGTGTCTACGGCATTGTGATGGACGTGAAGGTAACCTCCGGCAACGCCAAACCGCAGCGCCAGAAGCTCACCGTCACGGAATCCAAGCGCCAGATCAAAGCCATCCAGGACAAGTTCTCCGAGAAGGAGACCGCGCTGAAGGAAGAACTGACCCAGGCGCTCTCCAACATCCTTCTTAACGAGAAGATCCCGCTCGACGTCGTCAACGCCGTCACCGGTGAGATCATCATCCCGGCCAATCGCAAGATCACCAAGACGCTCCTGCGCAAACTGGCCCAGGTGTACGATAACATCGAAATCGACCCGAGCCCGATCCGCATCAAGATCCGCGAAATCATCAGCAGCTTCGAGACCAAGTTTGAGCAGCTGAAGAACGAGAAGGATACCGAGATGGATCGCGTGGAAAGCGGCGATGATGTCGACCCCGGCATCGTCAAGCAGGTCAAGGTCTACGTCGCCAGCAAGCGCAAGCTCTCTGTGGGTGACAAGATGGCCGGCCGCCACGGTAACAAGGGCGTTGTCGCCAAGATTGTGCCAGAGGAAGACATGCCGTTCCTGCCGGACGGTACCCCGGTCGAAATCGTGCTCAACCCGCTCGGCGTGCCTTCGCGCATGAACGTCGGTCAGGTTCTCGAGACGCACCTGGGCATCGCCGCCAAGGCGCTCGGCTTCAAGGTTGCCACCCCCGTGTTCGACGGCATCAAGGAGACCCGCATTCGCGAGTTCCTCAAGCAGGCCGGTCTGGACGAGGACGGCAAATCCGTGCTGTACGATGGACGCACCGGCGACCGCTTTGACCAGCGCGTCGTTGTCGGCCAGATCTACATGCTCAAGCTGGGCCACCTTGTCGCCGACAAGATCCACGCCCGCGCGGTTGGACCTTACTCCCTCGTTACCCAGCAGCCGCTGGGCGGCAAGGCGCAGTACGGCGGCCAGCGCTTCGGCGAAATGGAAGTGTGGGCGATGGAAGCCTACGGCGCTGCCTACACCCTGCAGGAGCTCCTCACCGTCAAGTCGGACGACGTCCCTGGCCGGACGCGCATCTACGAGAGCATCGTCAAGGGCGATAACTCGCTTGAAGCCGGCACGCCGGAGTCGTTCAACGTGCTCATCAAGGAAATGCAGAGCCTTGGCCTTGACGTAAAGGTAGGCCCGCGGTCCGACCGCTTTGGCCGCGCCAACGGTACGGACGGCGCCCTGCCCGACCTGCGAGTACTGGGAGACCATGCCGCATAATCCCGGCGCTACATCCCCCGCCACGTGGCGCGAGGTTTCCCGACCTGGACCGCTAGGATCCAGGCCGGGGAACTTTGCGTCGTCATTTTATTGCACGATCTTGACACACGCGGTATAGTTATTGCTACGTCGCCTGATTCCCTGCCGTTCTCCCCGTAACGGGCAGTGAGTCGACCGGCCCCGTTGCTTTGCAGCCGCGCCCCGCAGTTTTCCCAATTCCCTGTCCCTTAAGGTTTTATACATGAGCGCTCCGCTACCCATCACCACCAAAGAATCCGCACGCGAAGTCCTGGGTCTCGAAAAAACCGTTGGTTTCGATCAGGTCGGCATTTGCGTGGCTTCTCCCGACGTCATTCGCTCCTGGAGCAAGGGGGAAGTCAAAAATCCGGAGACGATTAACTACCGTACCTTCAAGCCTGAAAAGGGCGGCCTCTTTTGCGAGCGCATTTTCGGCCCGACGAAGGACTGGGAGTGCGCGTGCGGTAAGTACAAGCGCATCAAGTACAAAGGCGTTATCTGCGACCGTTGCGGCGTAGAAGTAACGCTGGCGCGCGTACGCCGCGAGCGCATGGGCCACATCGAGCTGGCCGTGCCCGTCTCCCACATCTGGTTCTTCAAGTGCATGCCCAGCCGCCTGGGTCTGATGATGGACATGACCGCCCGCCAGCTCGAGCGCGTCATCTATTACGAAGATTACCTGGTTATCGAGCCCGGCAAGACCCCGCTGCAGCCCCGTCAGCTGCTCAGCGAGACCGAGTACCGCGAAGCCCAGGAGCAGTATGGCGATACCTTTGTGGCCAAGATGGGCGCCGAAGCCGTTCGCGACGTCCTGCGCTCGCTCGACCTGGCCTCCACCGCCAACGACCTGAACCAGGCACTCGGCAACACCAAGAGCAAGCAGACCCGCAAGAAGATTGCCAAGCGCCTGAAGCTGGTGCAGGGCTTTATCTCCTCCCAAAGCCGCCCCGAGTGGATGGTGATTGAAGTGCTGCCCGTGATTCCTCCGGACCTGCGCCCGCTCGTCCCGCTGGAAGGCGGCCGCTTTGCGACGTCCGATCTCAACGATCTCTACCGCCGCGTCATCAACCGCAACAACCGTCTGCGTAACCTGCTGCAGCTCAAGACTCCGGACGTTATCATCCGTAACGAGAAGCGCATGCTGCAGGAGGCCGTTGACGCCCTGTTTGACAACGGCCGCCACGGCCGCCCTGTCGCCGGCCCCGGCAACCGCCCGCTCAAGTCGCTCTCGGATATGCTGAAGGGCAAGTCCGGCCGCTTCCGTATGAATCTGCTGGGCAAGCGCGTTGACTACTCCGGCCGCTCGGTCATCGTTATCGGTCCGGAACTCAAGCTTAACCAGTGCGGTCTGCCCAAGAAGATGGCGCTCGTGCTGTTCGAGCCGTTCATCATCCGCCGCCTTAAGGAGCTGGGCCACGTGCACACCGTCCGCTCGGCCAAAAAGATGATCGAGCGCCAGGAAGCCGTCGTGTGGGACATTCTGGAAGAAGTGACCAAGGGCCACCCCGTGCTTCTCAACCGCGCCCCCACCCTGCACCGTCTCTCCATCCAGGCGTTCGAGCCGACCCTCATTGAAGGCGAGGCCATCCGCATCCATCCGCTCGTCTGTACCGCCTACAACGCGGACTTTGACGGCGACCAGATGGCCGTGCACGTGCCGCTCTCGGTCGAGTCGCAGCTGGAGGCCCGCCTTCTCATGATGGCGCCGCTCAACATCTTCTCGCCCTCCAGCGGCAAGCCGATTACCACGCCTTCGCAGGACATCATTCTGGGCTGCTACTACCTCACGCAGGATCCGCCCAACCAGGTAAAGAAGGAAAACGAGCGTCTCCAGATCTTCGACAACCCGGACGACGTGATGTTTGCGCACGCGGAGAAGGCCATCTCCACGCATGACAACATCCGCATGCGTAATCCCGATTATCAGCGCGACACCTTCTACGGCAAAAAGACCGAGAAGATGATCACGACCACCGCCGGTCGCGTGCTGTTCAACACCATCTGGCCCAAGGAGCTCGGCTTCTACAACTCCAAGGCCGGCAAGAAGGAGCTGGGCAAGGTCATCCTGCGCTGCTACCAGACGGCGGGCCACGAGGCGACGGTCGAAGCTCTCGACAAGCTCAAGCAGCTCGGGTTCGAGGAGGCGACGCGCGCCGGTATCTCCATCGGCATCTACGACATGATCATCCCGGATGACAAGCACAAGGTCATCAGCAAGGCGTATGACAAGATCAAGGTCGTCGAGCGCCAGTTCGGCTCGGGTGACATCACCGAGCTGGAGCGCTACAACAGCATCGTGGACATCTGGACGGCGGCCAACGACGAAATCTCCAACGTGATGCTCAGCACGCTGAAGTATAACATGGGGCGCCAGGAGATGAATCCTGTGTTCCTGATGGTGGACTCCGGCGCGCGCGGTAACAACACGCAGGTGCGTCAGCTGGCCGGCATGCGCGGCCTGATGGCCAAGCCCTCGGGCGAAATCATCGAGCGGCCCATCATCTCCAACTTCCGCGAGGGCCTCACGGTGCAGGAGTACTTCATCTCCACGCACGGCGCCCGCAAGGGCTTGGCCGATACCGCGCTCAAGACCGCCGACTCGGGCTACATGACGCGTAAGCTGCACGACGTATCGCAGGACGTGATCATTCAGGAGGACGATTGCGGCACCATCAACGGCATCTGGGTCAAGACGATCATGGAAGGCGACGACGAAGTTGTCGGCCTTAAGGAGCGCGTGTTTGGCCGCGTGTCGTGCGACGACATCCGCGACCCGATCACCCGCCAGCCCATCGTGCGCAGCGGCGAGGTCATCGACGAAAAGAAGGCCGAAGCGCTTTCCGATCTCGGGGTCGAGCGCGTCAAGATCCGCTCCGTGCTCACCTGCGAAACCAAGCGCGGCGTCTGCTCCAAGTGCTACGGCGTCAACCTGGCAAGCAACCAGCTGGCGCAGCTCGGCGAGGCGGTCGGCGTTATCGCCGCCCAGTCGATCGGCGAGCCCGGCACGCAGCTCACGATGCGTACGTTCCACATCGGTGGTACGGCGTCGGGCGTGTTCAAGTCGCCGCAGATTCGCGCCAAGAACAGCGGCACGGTGCAGTACAGCGAGCTCCGCACGGTGCAGTCCATCGACGGCAAGCACATTGTGCTGAACAAGAACGGCTCCATCGCTATTCACGACGAAGACGGCCGCGAGCTGGAGCGTTACATCCTGGTCATCGGTACCGAACTCACCGTCGGCGACGGCGGCAAGGTAACCAAGGGCGACATGTTTGCCCAGTGGGATCCTTACAACGTCTCCATCCTGACCGAAAAGTCGGGCCGCGTGGAGTTCCGCGACATCATCGAGGGCGTAACCATGAAGCGCGAAGTGACCGACTCCACCAAGCAGGTCGGCTTCGTCATCATCGAGCACAAGGAAGATCTGCACCCGCAGATCGTCATCCTCGACGGCGACACGGTACTCGCGTCCTACTCCATCCCGGCGGGCGCTCACATCGAGGTGAAGCAGAACGACGAGGTGAAGGCCGGTACGCGTATCGCCAAAACGCCCCGCAAGGTCGTCAAGACGAAGGACATCACCGGCGGTCTGCCCCGCGTGGCCGAGCTTTTTGAAGCCCGCCGCCCGAAGGAAGCTGCCGAAATCGCCCGCATCGACGGCATTGTGGACATCGCCGGCAACGTGCGAGGCAAACGCCGCATCATCATCCGCGACCCGCAGACCGGCGCCGAGGAAGAACATCTCATCGCGCTCTCCAAGCACCCGCTCGTCTACAAGGGCGACCTGGTGAAGAAGGGCCAGCAGCTGACGGAAGGTCCCGTCGTCCCTCACGAAATCCTTGAGGTTTGCGGACCGCACGAGCTGCAGGAATACCTCGTGAACGAGGTGCAGGAGGTTTACCGCCTCCAGGGCGTCGAAATTAACGACAAGCACATCGAAATCATCGTGCGGCAGATGCTGCGCAAGATAAAGATTGTGGAGCCCGGCGACACCTCGTTCCTCTGGGGCGAGCAGATCGACCGCCTCGTGTTTGAGGAAGAGAACCGCGAAATCGAAGCCAAGGGCGGCAAGCCCGCGGAAGGCCTCCCGGTCCTCCTCGGCATTACCAAGGCCTCGCTGGAGACGGAAAGCTTCATCTCGGCTGCCAGCTTCCAGGACACCACGCGCGTTCTCACCGACGCCGCGACCCTGGGCAAAGTGGACCGCCTGCGCGGCTTCAAGGAGAACGTGATCATGGGTCACCTCATCCCCGCCGGCACCGGCTTCCCCACGCACCGCGCCATCAAGACCGTGGAGCTGGGCGAGCCGATCCTCCCCGAGTTCATCGCCGAGGAGAACGACGGCGATGAAGGCGCCCCCGCGGTGCCGACCCCGTCCGACGCGATTCCTCCGCTCGCCGGCTAATTGCCTCGCGGAGCCAGGATATACTGGCTCCTTGCGAAATCGCCAGAGAAGCCGTCAGCACTTCCCGAAGGGGAGGGGTTGGCGGCTTTTTTGTGTTCGCCTGTGACTGGGGCGGCCGCCTTGAGAAGTTGATAAAGGGGGCTAAAAGTCCTTAAGCTTTTCGATTTCCTTCTTCTCCCGGTATTCCTTTGCCTTTTCGGCTCTTTGTTGACTCTCCTTCATCCACGTTACGTCGGTCAGGACCAGGCTACCCGATGCTGGGTGGTAGATGCCGCTTGCGAGCTTATCTTTCCGGAGGAATGGAACGAGATTGCCTGGTTGCAACAGCCTCGGGCGCCTTCCGGCAATATTCTCTTCGCTTTGCAGGTAATCTCCGCGCTCATCTTTCCAGTCCGAGTCACCCTTGTTGGCATTCAGGAGAAATTCTCTTTCTCCATCGCTAAACTTGTCCGTCAGTTTGGTGTAGGTGGTTCTGACGCACTTTCCTTCGTAAAATGCTGCTTCTATCCGAACTCCATTCTTTTCGTACGAATTCGTTTCTGTTTCGGTTGCGATGTGGGGAGGCTTTGATCCCCCATTTGTCTTAGGGGGCAGTGCGGTCCCATAGCGAGCTGCGCATTGGTCTGGAGTCTCACCCAGACGACCCGTTACTGAAGAAGCAGTGAGAAAGCATTACGTAGAGAGTAAGAGTTAACATAGATATAGTTCCTATTATGCTGTGTCACAGAGTTTCTCAAGACATGTATTGAGTTGGTTGGGTTAATGATTGGCGCTGCCGTTTGCTATTCCTCGGGCAGGGCGTATCTTATTGTTTTAGACCGGGGTGTGAGTCCCCGGGAGAAACTGCCCTGGCTTGTCCCCCGCGCGTCGGCTTCGTTGCGGGTGGTTGGACGCGGGGCGACTGCTGGGACGTTATCGTGATGTAATGGCGCCAGTGGTGTAATGTATGCGATAATGGTAATTCTTGTTTATCGCGCTTCTCCATACTTCAAGATTCAAATACCCATGAAACCTCCTGCCTTTTTCGTTGTTGTCGATCGCGGCCATATCAAAGCTTTTGAATTTAAAAACGGTGCCGACGGGCGACATCACGGGATGGCGTTACTGGAGCAGGCGGACATCCGCGAGGCGTTCCTCAAGTACGACGAGCAGTATACGGATCAGGCAGGGGCTTTCCCCTCGTACTCCGCGCCGGGCGTGGCGAATTCCATCGCGGAGCGGACGTCGCTGGAGACGGAGAAGCGGGCGCGCATCAGCCGTAAGCTGATCGAATTGCTTCATGGGTGGCTAAATAAATACACGCCCCGGACGTGGGGCCTGGCGGCGGCGTCGGACCTTCAGGCGGAGATGCTTGGGGACCTCGACAAGTCCCACAGGAACAACCTCGTCTGCAACATCAAGCGCGATCTGGTGCGCGTGCCGACCGCAGAGCTTATGGACTACATTACGCGGGAGTGCGCCGAGAAGACCTCGCCGGTGCACACGTAGGCGCGGGGTCGCTTCCTCCTCCATCCTCATCCCCGGAAAAAGCCCCGCTCTCCGGTAGCGAAGGCGGGGCAGGGGAGCTGCGGCAAGCCTATGCGCGTGGCTTCCTTGAAGGGGGGCCGCCCCCAGCGAGCGGCCTTATTTCTCCTCGGGATTCAAGTCGGCCTGGTAGCCCAGGATACCCAGTTCGGGGATGTCGAGGCCCTCCATCTCATCCTCGGCGGAGACTCGGTTGCCGATGAGGGCTTCGACCACCGTGAAGGTGATCCAGGCGCAGGTGCCGACGAACACGATGCAGGTGACGATGCCGATGAGCTGGGCAACCAGCTGGGGCACGTCGCCGCTGATCAGGCCGCGGACGTTGCCATCCACGCCGTTCCATCCGCCACCGTATTTGCCGTTGGCAAAGATGCCCAGGGCGATGATGCCCCACGCGCCGTTGACGCCGTGCACCGAGATGGCGCCGACCGGATCGTCCAGGCGGCAGGCGTCGACCACCTCCACCGCGTAGATGACCAGCACGCCGGCGATGGCGCCGATGAGGTAGGCCGCCCAGGGATCGACAAAGGCGCAGGGGCCGGTAATGGCCACGAGGCCGGCCAGCATGCCGTTACACATAAAGCTCGGGTCGGGCTTGCCAAAGCGCAGCCACGTTACCGTCATGCCGGTGATAGCGCCCGACGCGGAGGCCAGCATGGTATTGACCGCAATGACGCCGATGTGCGTATCCATACCACTAAGCGAGGACCCAGGATTGAAGCCGAACCACCCGAAGGCCAGGATGAACGTGCCGACCACGGCCATCGGGATGTTGTGGCCGGGAATCGGGTTAGCGCTGCCGTCTTTGTTAAACTTGCCGATGCGCGCACCGACGATCTTGGCGCCCACCAACGCCAGGGTGCCGCCGCACAAGTGCACGACGGATGAGCCCGCGAAATCCACCATGCCATGGCCCAGGCCCAGGTTTTTGCCCAGTGCGGAGAGCCAGCCGCCGCCCCACACCCAGCAGCCAAACATGGGGTAGATGAAGGCGCCGATAACGAAGCTGACGGCGATGAATGCGGTAAACTTCCAGCGCTCGGCAAGGGTGCCGGTCGGGATGGTGGCCGTCGTATCCATAAAGAGCATCTGGAACATGAACAGCGCAAGGATCGGGCCTTTGTACAGGTCGTCGCCTAAAAGGAAGAAGCCCTTGGCCCCGAAGAGGCCGTAGAATTTATCGCCGATCGTAATGCCGATCATCTTATTGAGCGCGTTAATATCCGGCCCCAGGGCAAAGGCCGCGGCGCTTGGCATGGTGGCTGTCACCACGGGATCCGCCGTGCCTCCCCACTGTATGGCAAAGCCGCATATCCAGTAACCTGTCATGGCGATGGTATACACCATGAAGTTCATCGCCATGGTGTGGCCGCAGTTTTTCGCGCGGGTAAAGCCGGTTTCGACCATGGCGAAGCCAGCCTGCATAAACATGATCATGTAGCCCGTCAGCAGCACCCAGACGAGGTTAAGGCTGAACCCGGTTTGTTCGAGCAGCTTCTTCATCGCGAACGGATCGGGAGCGGGTTCGGCGGCGGCGGGCGTAGCTGCAGGTGTTTGAGCTGCAGCTATTTGTGGATCTACAAGGAGCAGGATTGATAGTAGACAGGCAAGAAGAATCAAGCGCATACAACTGCGCGAGCACCCGATGTGCCAAAAGTCCGCCAGCTGCGAATTAGTTAAAATTCTTAATTTAAAGCACCTTCGATATTTATGCCGATATGGTGTATAAATGTATGAATTCGCCTCATGAACGCATTCCGTGCTTCCAGAGCGGGCGGTTGCTCTGTGTATGATCTCCGCAAACATTAAACCCGCAGAAACAGGTTGCCTTTGGTAAGCATGATCCTGTCGAGACAGGATGTGCAACCTGGTGCAACCCGCACTGCGGGCTGGATGTTTTGCGGCAGCAATCGTGGCGGTTGCCGCCGCCCGCGCTTTCCTCACTGCTTACTGCTTACTGCTTACTGCTTTACCAACACAAACCGGTCGCAGGAGCCCCCGCGCAGCACGCAATCGGTGTGGGTGGCCTGGTAGCTCTGGCCGGTCAGCGTCTCTACCGCGCCCCAAATGGCGCCGAGCGTGAAGGTGCAGGTGCGGTCCGATCCCGCGGGCTCGCCGGCGGAGCAGACGGTCTCCTGGGTGTCGATCTCCAGGCCGGCGGGGGTGGCGCGCGCGTCGGTAACAATGCACAGGCGCGTGCCGTCCTTGCCCAGGGCGGCGTTGAGCATCGGGGCCAGATCGGCGATCGGCACGTTGGTTTTGCCCAGCTTTTGCGCCAGGTTTTGCCCGCGTACGCGGCCCGCGCGCGTAAAGACGACGGCGGCGCCGTCGGTGCCCAGCGTGTCTTCCACACCGGTAATGACGGCTTTAAAGCAGACGATGCTGCTGTAATCTCCCAGACTGGAACGTGTATCGGCCATAATAGAGCTGTTAAAAGTGGAGCGTTGCGAAAAAAGGGGATGGTAAGCGCGGCGACGGTTAGCCCAGCACCTGCTGAATCTTCGTTGCGGCCTCGCGGGCCTCCAGGTGAATCAGGCCAATGTTGGCGCCGGGCGCGGAGAGAACGCCCAGCACGCCCTTGGTGCCGGCGCTGTACACATACACCTGGCCGGTGGCGCCGGAGAACGATGTCTCGCTGAGCGCGCCGCCGCCGATGGTTTCGCAGATGCGTTTGCCCAGGCCCAGGGCGGTGGCCACCATCGCCGCGATGCGGTTGGAGTCGCCAGACGAGATGGAGTGAGCCACGGCCAGGCCGTCGGATGTCGCCACAAGCACCCCTCGGAGATCGGGGACGTCGACGCGCAGTTTATCGAGAATAGTCTGAAGCTGTTGATTGGTTGTCATGGGAGGCGAGGGCAGGGGACCAGTTGATACAAACGGGCAAGCGACGAAACATCACAGGGGCAAAGGGCCCTTTCGTAAGCTGTATCACACTGGCGGTAATAGAGTTGTTGATACCGTACTACTATGAACTATCATGCCCTGCGTAGCTGGATTGCGGAATTGCTAATACTGAATTGTAGAATTCTCAAAATAGCATTAAAGTCGTACCCGCGAATGAACGACCGGGCTACCATACGCGAGCTGGAATGCTTTGTGGCCGTGGCGGAAGAGCTGAACTTTGCGAAAGCGGCCCAGCGCATTAACCTCTCCCAGCCCCCGCTGACGCGGCACATCCAGCAGCTGGAGGATCGCCTCGGCACGCCCTTGCTTATCCGCAATACGCGGGTGGTGGAGCTGACGCCGGCCGGCGCGCTGTTTCTGGAGGACACGCGGGAGGTGCTGCGTCTGCTCGATCGCGCCGTGGAGACGGTGCGCCGCGCCCGGCAGGGGCAGGCCACGCGGATGAGCATAGGCTTTGTGGGCGCGCTGCTGGAGGGGGAGATGATTGAGACGCTGCGCCACTTTCGCACCCACGTGCACAGCTGCCAGATCCGCCTGCACGACATGCTTTCGCCGGATCTGATTAACGCGGTGCAGCAGAGGCAGATAGACGGCGCGTTTATCGGCGCCACCCCGCATAGGATGAACGACGAGCTGCGCACCATCTTCTGGCGCCGGGAGGCCTTCAAGGTCGCTTTGCCGCTGGGGCACCGCCTTGCCGCCGCCGGCGAGGTGGATTTGCGCGACTTTGCTGACGAAAAGTGGATTACCCTCCAGGAGAAAGCCTCCCCGGCCCTGTACCAGCGCATGCTGCAACTGTGCGAGGACGCGGGCTTTCGCCCCACAGTGCTGGAGGAGTCCGACCGCTGGACGGCGATCATTGCGATGGTGGCCCTGGGGGAGGGCGTGTGCCTCATCCCGGAAAGCGCCACGAAGCTCGACCCGGAGGGCGATGGCAGCGTGCTCTTTAAACCGCTGGCCCAGGCGGACGCCGTGCTGGAGCGCCGCTTTCTCTTTCACTGCGGCAATAAGTCGCCCTTGCTGGCAAGCCTTGTCAAGGTACTGGAGAAGCGCGAACAAGGGCGCACCGCGCGAGTGCAACGCCGGGCGCCGTGCGACGGCCTGGCGTTGGGGTAATGCGGCTTAAGTACGCATGCAGTCAGCCCCTGGAACCTCCACGACGTATGCAGTCCTGGAGTTTCCTTCCTCCGCCTCCCTCTCTCCGTCCGCATGTTTCGTGCGCTCGCCGCATTTTTTTCTTGTGGCGGGCTGGCGCAGCGTGGTAATGGTTTCGCACGGTCGGGTTTTGACCGTAATTGAAAAGGTTACCTTCATGATGATCATCGCCGCCAATCGCTTCCTGAGTGTTCCCGGTGTTTCCGGAATGGGACTGGGCGTCGCCGCTGATCTTCGACCTTAGTCGAGCGTCTCCAGCCGGCCCCGGTCCCTGAACGCCGCGGGCTGAGCTTCACAAGCAGGACACGTTGTCCGTCCGAAAGAAGCCGCGACCCGCAAAAGTCAGCGCAACAGCTCTGCTCCGCTCGCGCGCTTTGTTGTCCGCGGGCACGTCCGCCAACCGTCATCTTTCAGTCCGCCGCGTTGTTCGACATCCATGTGTCCGACGCCAAACCGGCCATCTCCTAACTTCCACGTCCATTTATGGGCTCAACCACATCCCCCTCACCGTCGGCGTTGCCGGAGTCCAAAGCCGAGGCGGCCAAGCCGACGCCGTTTGCCTTGCTGTGGCAGCTGACACAAGGCTATCGCGGGCTTTACGCGGTTTCCATTGCCGCGCTACTGGTCTCCACCGCAGTCACTTACATCGGGCCGCTGATTGTCGGCGCGGTAATTGACTCGGTGCTGGCCGGCAAGGCGCCTGCGGCGGATTCACTGGCGGGCTACGTAATCGCGTGGCTGGGCGGCGTCGACTACATTCGCGCCAACCTGTGGTGGCCGCCGGTGGTGTGCGTGGCGCTGACGATGATTGCGGGCGTGTTCTCGTACCTCAAGGGCCGGTACGCCGCGCTGGCGTCGGACGGCATCGCGTTGCGCATCAAGGACTTGCTGTACGATCACCTGCAGCGCCTGCCCGCGCGCTTTCACGACAAGGCCGAGACGGGCGACCTGATCCAGCGCTGCACGTCGGACGTCGAAACGCTGCGCACCGCCATCTCCACGCAGGTCGTCGAGATTAGCAACGCCACGCTGCTGCTGCTGACGGCCCTGCCCGTGATGCTGCTGCTGGACGTGCGCATGACCGGCATCTCCCTGGTGCTGATTGTGCCGCTGATGCTCTTCGGCACCTTTTACTTTGCCTGGGTGCGCGATCTGTTCCTCGAAGTCGACAAGGCCGAGGGCCAGGTTACCCGCCTGGTGCAGGAGAACCTGACCGGCCTGCGCGTCGTGCGCGCCTTCTCGCGCCAAAACTATGAGATGGAGAAGTTTGCGGGCCCCAACAAGCTGTATCGCGACCGCAGCATCCGCCTGCTTCGCCTGATGGCGTGGTACTGGTCTGTGTCCGACTTTGTCTCGCTGCTGCAGAACGGCCTGGTGCTGTTTGCGGGCGTCTGGTTCATCGCGGAGGGCACGCTGACAACCGGCATGCTCTTCACGTTCCTTATCTTCCTCAACATGGTGCTGTGGCCCGTGCGGCAGATGGGGCGCACGCTGACGGAGCTGGGCAAATGCTCGGTTGCCCTGGTGCGCATGGGCGAGATCCTGTCCGAGCCGCGCGAGAGCGCGCCCAAGCCCACGGCGGAAGGCAACACGCTGCCCGATTTTCGGGGCGCTATTGAGGTGCGCGACCTGGCCTTTGCGCACAACCCCGCCGCGGAGCACGCCGCGCTCAACGGCATCAGCTTTAGCGTGCAGCCCGGGCAAACGCTGGCCATCCTCGGCCCCTCGGGCGCGGGTAAAAGCACCATTATGCACCTGCTGGTGCGGCTGTACGACTACACCGGCGGCTCCATCCGCCTGGACGGCCGCGAGCTGAACACGCTGGACCGCCAGTGGGTGCGCGCGCAGTTCTCCGTGGTGATGCAGGAGCCGTTTCTGTACTCCAAAACCATTGCCGAGAACATCAGCCTGGGCCATGGCGCCTCCGTTGCGGAGGCGGCCATCCAGGAGGCCGCGCGCGCGGCGGACATCCACGAGACAATAAGCGGCTTCCCCGCCAGCTACGCCACCCCCGTGGGGGAGCGCGGCGTCACGCTCTCCGGCGGCCAGCGGCAACGCGTGGCCCTGGCGAGAGCACTGCTGCGCGACACCCCCGTGCTTCTGCTGGACGACGCGATGAGCGCCGTGGACGCGGAGACGGAGGGCAACATCCTGCGCGCCCTGCGCAGCCGCCATGGTCGCCGCACCACCCTCGTCATCGCGCACCGCCTCTCCACCCTGGCCCACGCAGATCGCGTGATCGTGCTCGAACACGGCCGCATCATCCAGGAAGGCACCCACGCCGAGCTGCTTGCGGCGGAAGGGCTGTACCGGCGGCTGTGGGAGATCCAGAACGCGGTGGAGCGGGAAGAGGGCGCGGCTGGAGATGCGGGCGATGGTGCGCAGGCAGGCGCGCAGGCAACGGCACCGATGGAATGCCTGGAGGTGGGCCGCTGAAGCTGCGTTGGAGAGCTGTCCCGATATCCGAAAACCTTTCTTCTTCACACTCTTATGCACGATACATCCCAGGTCGACGCGGTAAGCGACAAGCTGGATTTCAGCCTCTGGACGCGCGTGTTCCGCCACGCGCTGCCCTACCGGCGCCATCTTATCACGCTGGCTGTCGCGGCCGTGGTTATCGCGTTTTGCGATGCCTCCTTTGCGTTGCTGACGCGGTGGGCGATGGACGAGGTGGTGGCGACCGGCAAGAATACTGATTTCCGGCTCATCGCGGGCGCGTACTTTGCGATGATCACGACCTTTTCGCTCAGCGTCTGGATCTTCATCAACGCGGCGGGCACCCTCTCGCACAACATGAGCCACGACATCCGCGAGGAGTGCTTCCGGCGCATTCAGGAGCTGGAGTTTGCCTACTTTGACCACCGGCCCACCGGCTGGCTCATCTCGCGGCTCACCTCCGACTGCGACAAGCTCGGCCGCATTATCGCGTGGGGCTCGCTCGATCTGATCTGGTCCTCGTGCCTGGTCTCGACCATCGCGATTGTGCTGGTGGTGTTGCACCCCACGCTGGGCCTGCTGGTGCTCTCCGTCGTGCCGGCGCTCATCTGGATCAGCCTGATCTTCCAGCGCAAGCTCCTCGTTTCCTCGCGCGAGACGCGGCGGTTTAACTCGATGATTACCGCCAGCTTTGCCGAGGCTCTGCAGGGCCTGCGCACCACTAAATCGCTGGTGCGCGAGGAGGCAAACCTGCGCGAGTTTCAACGCCTGTCATCGCAAATGTATGATGTATCGCTACTTAACGCAATGCAAAGCGCCGTGTACATCCCCCTTGTGCTGACGCTGGGCAGCGTGGCG
Source organism: Verrucomicrobia bacterium LW23 (assembly GCA_003054695.1). Lineage (GTDB taxonomy): Bacteria > Verrucomicrobiota > Verrucomicrobiia > Methylacidiphilales > UBA1321 > LW23. The sequence continues at coordinate 75,973 of QAZA01000016.1, read as the reverse complement.
GCCGGCCTGGCACTGTGGTACGGCGGCGGCAGCGTGCTTGCGCAAACGCTGACGCTGGGCACCCTCGTGGCGTTCATCTTCTACGCGGGCCAGTTTTTCCACCCCGTGCATCAGATGGCGCAGACGCTCATCCAGATGCAGGGCGCGCAGGCGGCGGGCGAGCGGGTGCTGAGCCTGCTGGCCACGCAGCCGGGCATCTGCGACAGCGACGACGTGCGCGAGCGGCTGGCGGCGTACACCGCGGCCCCATCGCCCGAACTGGCGCCGGACGGGCATGAGCCTGACATCCAGAGCTTAACCTTTGAGCACGTGGACTTTGCGTATACAGCGGACAAGCCGGTACTGCGCGACTTTAACCTGCATGTACAAGCCGGCCAGACAATCGCGCTCGTCGGCGCCAGCGGCGGCGGCAAAAGCACCATCGTTAACCTGGCGGCCCGCTTTTATGAGCCCACGGCCGGACGCATCCTCGTAAACGGCAGGGACTTACGCGAGCGCGGGTTGCTGTGGTACCAGTCCAACCTGGGCATTGTGCTTCAGGGGCCGCACCTGTTTAGCGGAACGATACGGGATAACATACGCTATGGCCGGCTGGACGCGACCGACGAGGAGATTGAGGCGGCCGCGCGCAGCGTCAACGCGGATGAATTCATCCGCGCGCTGGAGCACGGCTACGAGACGGAAGTGGGCGAAGGCGGCAACGCGCTCTCCACCGGGCAAAAGCAGCTCGTCTCCTTTGCCCGCGCGCTGCTGGCCAACCCGCGCATCTTTATCATGGACGAGGCGACGTCGTCCATCGATACGGAGACGGAGCAGCTTATCCAGCGCGGCCTGCAGGCCATCTTCCGCGGCCGCATCAGCTTCGTCATCGCGCACCGCCTCTCCACCATCCGCCGCGCGGACCGCATCCTGGTCATCGAAAAAGGGCGCATTCTGGAGAGCGGCACCCATGCCGAGCTGATGGCCGCGCGCAGCCACTATCACGCCCTCTACACCCGCCAGTTTGAGAGCGAGCGCACCGAAGCCATCCTGGAGAGCGAAAACGCGCCGCCGGTGGCGGTGGCCACGGCGACAGCATAATGCAAAAGTCTATCGCGCAGAGATTTCCATAGCCTCTGCCCTTAGCGGCTTTGTCCCCCTTCGCGAGAGATAATCCGTTCCCCTACGACTCCGGAAAGAATCTGATTATGTTACGCGAAGGGGGGCTGTCGACATTTCGGCGGTCTGCGGTTCCCGTTGGCGATCTTTCCGTCCTTGGCGTTTAAAATCTGTTGGATTGTATCGCGAGGGGATTTTTAACGCCAAGGACGGAAAGATCGCCAAGACTGAGAAGGGAATAATTCGAATGTCGACAGCGTCTAGTGCATCGGAAAAGATCTATTTTAGGATCAGACGTGCATGGACGGGGAATTTCCGATAACCTCTTCGAGGTTGTCAGAGCCTTGCGAACATCTCTTCTTGAACCGCCTTAATCCTAAAATAGATCATTGCCGATGCACTAGTTGGATCGGGCGGTGCCAGGCACCTTGGCAAAGAAAAAAACGGCGCGGGCGGCGCGTTTTGGATTTTACCCCGCGCGCAACCTCGCTAACGTGCGCCCATATGCTCAGCGCTCTCTACCGCAAGCTTGCCCAGCGTCAGGGTGTCGAACTCCCCCCGGCGGACGTCCCGCGCTCCGGCATCTCGCGGCGCGCCTTTCTGGCCAGGCTGGCTGCGGCGGCGGGGGCGGTGCTGCTGAGCGAATCGACCCCCGCGGCGGCCCGGCCCGCCAGCCGGCGGGCAAAGGGACGCGTTGTGATCATCGGCGCCGGCTTCTCCGGACTAACCGCGGCGTACGAACTGCAGCACGCCGGCTTCGACGTTACCGTGTTGGAGGCCCGCGATCGCGTGGGCGGGCGGGTGCTCAGCCTCCGCAACTTTATCCCCGGCCGCGTTGTGGAGGGCGGCGCGGAGCTTATCGGCATTAACCACGTGGCCTGGTGGGCCTACGCCCGCCGCTTTGGCCTGAGCATGCTGCCGATGACGGAGGACCCGGACGCCGACGCGCCCATTGTGATCGACGGCAAACGACTGGGCTCCGCCGAGGAAACGCGGTTGTGGGAGGCCATGCAGCACTGCTTCAGCAAGCTCAATGCCGACGCCCGCACCGTCAACATCCGCGCCCCGTGGCTGACGCCCAATGCCGCCGCGCTGGACCGCCGCAACATGGGCGACTGGCTCCACTCCCTGGGCCTGGACAGCCATACCCGCGGTGTGCTGGAGACCAATCTGGTAGCCGACAACGGTGTCAAACTCAGCCGCATGAGCTACCTGGGCATGCTGGCCCAGGTGCGCGGCGGCGGCGTGGAGCGCTACTGGACGGACTCCGAAACCCACCGCTGCCGGGGCGGCAACGACCAGCTGGCCACACGCCTGGCCGCCGCCGTAGGGCGCCAGCGCATCCACCTGGGCACCTGCGTTACCCATGTGGAGACGGACGACGCGGCCGGGCTCATCCGCATTAAAACGGCGGGCGCCCTTGTGTATGAGGCTGATTTTGCGGTACTTACCATCCCGCCCACGTTGTGGAGCCGCATGCATTTTCGCCCCGGCCTCCCCTCCCGCGTGCGCGCGCTGCAGATGGGCATCAGCCTCAAATACCTCAGCGCCGTGCGCAGCCGCTTTTGGAAGAAGCAGGGCCTGGCGGCCGACAGCATGAGCAACGGACCTGTCAGCATGACGTGGGAAGGCACCGACAACCAGCCCGTCGGCAACGGCCCCGCGTGCATGGTCGGCTTTTGCAGCGCCGGCGCCGCCCTGGCCAGCCTTCGCAAGCCCGCGGCCTCGCGCGACGCCTTTCTCCAGGCGGAAATCGAACGCGCCTACCCCGGCTTTACTTCCAACTGGACGCACGCCCGCTACATGGCCTGGCCGGCCGATCCCCACACCCGCGGCGGCTACTGCTTTGCCGCGCCCGGCCAGATCACCCGCGTCGGCAACGCCCTGGAGCAAGGCACCGGCCGCCTCCAGTTTGCCGGCGAGCACGTCAGCTACGCCTTCCCCGGCTATATGGAAGGCGCCCTGGAAAGCGGCGCTGCGGTAGCCAAACGCATCTGCGCCGCCGCCGGCCAGGCCGAGAAGAAGATCGCCTCCTGAGCGGCTGACGTGAGAAGTACCCTACAACACTCCAACGAGAGCGGTTACGGGACGCTGTCTACACCCGTATTGAAGCCGCTCTATATCCCGAGTCAGTAAGACCAATTAGCACAGTTACTTGGCCTTTTGGCGGGCCGCTTTTGGGCGCATGCTGCGTTGGTCTTTCGGTCATGCATTTTTCAAATGCACTCCCTCAAGCCCGCCTTGCCTGCATCCCAAAAGCGGCGCTGCCAAAAGGCCAATAGCTGTGCGAATTGGTTAATACGCTACTTTAGCTTCCCCTCCGCCCCTTTGTGCCTTCGTGCCTTTGTGGTTAAACAATCCCCTGTTCCCATTTACGTAGATGAGAAGGGGGGATTTTAAACCACAAAGACACGAAGACACAAAGGGGCAGAACAGATTGAACCTTATGATGTTTATTTCTGATACAGGATGCCGCCCCTCGCCGCGCTGCCTTACGGCAGCGGGGCGATGGAGTAGGTGAAGCGGTACGTGTCGGGGGGGATCTGGTACTGCTCGAGCGTGTCGGGGCCGCAGCTGGCGGTGCCGAGGCCGCGTTGGGCGTAGTCGATCGTGACGATAACCTCTTCGCGCGGAACGAGATCCGTGGTGTGCCTGGCGGCGAAGAGATCGGCGGCGGTGAAGTGGCTGGCGCCGGCTTCGAGCAGGCGGTCCACGGCGCCGAAGCGGATGCCTCGGGGGCCGGAGTGCTCGCCGGCCACGCCGGTGCCGTCGGGCTCCACCTGGCTTAGCGACAGCCAGCGCACGTCCGTCTTGTTGCCGTGCTCCTGCGGCATGATGTAGGGGACGTACTGGCCGGTAACGGTGCCGCTGTAGAGGCCGACGGCGGCGCTGCGGTTGCGGTCGCTGTAGTTCTCGTGCGGGCCGCGGCCATACCATTGCAGCGCCTCAAAGCCGGGCTTGAGCGTCAGAGTTACGCCGAGCCTCGGTAAATCAGGCAGCGCTTTTTCGCAGCGGAAGGAGTTCTCCACCAGGATGGTGCTGTCGGGCTGGATGCTGTAGGTTTGCCGGTGCTCGATGGAGCCGCCTTTGGCGTTGCCTACGGTGATGATGCTCAGCTCCACGTGGCCGTCCTTTTTGGTGCGCACGCCCAGGGCTACGGGCTCGAGCTCTACGGCGTCCAGGCCGGCTTTCAGCCATTTGCCCAGGGGCTTCCAGCCCTGGTTGCCTTGCAGCTTGATGCCGTCGTTGTCCGTAGCGCCGCGCCAGACGTTCAGCTTCGGGCCGGAGACGAGCACCTCGGTGCCATCGATGAAGAGCGAGGTGAGGGCGCCGGCCTCGCGGGTGGCGACGAGCTTCAGGCGGTCGGTCGTGACGGTCACCTCGTTCTCACTGTGGGTGAGGACGGGGGCGGGCAACGCGCTGCGCACCGGTTTGGCGGCCTTGATGAGCTTGCGCGCGGCTTTGTCGGAGACGGGCAGCGCGAATTGCTCCCACGCCACTTCGTGCCCGGCGTCGCACCACGGGGTGGCGTGCGCGGTGGCAAAGCGCAGGGTCAGGTGCGATTCCAGGCCCGGCTCGGCCTCGGGCGTTTTGATGGGGATCTCGATTTCCTCGGACTTGCCGGGGGCGGTCTTCAGCGCGGGCAGTTTGCCTTCGCTTACCTTGACGCCGTTGACGGAGAGCTCCCACGTGCCGGTCAGCCAGGCCAGGGAGGTGAAGTAGTTTTTGTTGGTGATGCGGACCTTGCCGTCCTTCAGGTCAAGCGCTTTAAAGCCAACGGGTTGCATCAGTTTTTTGGCTTCGAGAATGCCCGGGTGCACGGTGCGGTCGGGCCAGATGAGGCCGTCGCACACAAAGTTCACGTCGTTGGGCGTGTCGCCAAAGTCGCCGCCGTACACCCACAGGGTGCGGCCCTGCTCGTCCGTGCGCTTGATGCCGTGGTCCACCCACTCCCAGATAAAGCCGCCCTGCAGGCCGTGGTAGGTCTCGAAGGCGTCCCAGTAGTCGCACAGGCTGCCGTTGCTGTTGCCCATGGCGTGGGAGAACTCGCACATAATCAGCGGGCGCTTCTCAGACTTTTTGCGCGTTTTGGCCCAGTTGACGATGGCGGAGATGGGCGGGTACATCGGGCAGATGAGGTCCGACGCGAGCTTGCCGCCGGTCCAGTCCTGGGCAATGGCGCCCTCGTAATGCAGCACGCGGCTGGGGTCGAAGCCCCGGATCCAGCCGGCCATGGCGTCGTGGTTGGGGCCGTAGCCGGTCTCGTTGCCCAGGCTCCAGATAATGACGCTGGGATGATTTTTGTCGCGCTCCACCATGCGCAGGCCGCGCTCGACAAAAGCGCTGGTGTAGCGGGTGTCCTTGGGCAGCTCGCTCCAGTAGGCGTGGCCCTCCACGTTGGCTTCGTCGATGAGGTAGATGCCGTACTCGTCGCACAGGTCGTACCACGGCACATCGTTGGGATAGTGCGAGGTGCGGACGGCGTTGAAGTTGTGCTGTTTAAGGAGAAGGATGTCCTTCAGCATCGACTCGCGCGTAAGCGTTTTGCCCGTCGTGTCGTCGTGCTCGTGCCGGTTGGCGCCGCGGATCATCACGGGCTTGCCGTTGATGAGCAGCTCGTTATCCTCAATGCGCACGCTGCGGAAACCGATGCGCGTGCTGGTGGATTCCACTTCCACGCCCTGGGGATTCTTCAGCGTCACCACCACCGTGTACAGCTCGGGGGATTCCGCGGACCAGACATGCGGCTTGCGGACGTCGGCAAACCACTTGGCCTCCTTGCGGGCGTGGTGGCGGGGGATGTCCTCGCGCTGGTAGGGCAGCGTGGCCGTAAGGGGTTTGGAGAGAATGGATTCGCCCTCAAAATAGAGGTTCGCCTCCAGCGTCCAGCCGGTCTCCGGCACGTCGGGGAAGCCGACCGAGGCGGTGAGCTCCAGCTTGCCTTCTTTCAGCTCGTCGTCGATATGGCCGACGGCAAAGACGTCCGCAATGCGGGTGGGCGCGGTGCTGTAGAGATACACCTCGCGATAAATACCGCCCATCCACCACTGGTCCTGGTCCTCAATAAACGTGGCGTCGCTCCACTTGACAACGATGCATGCCAGGGTGTTGGTGCCGCCAAAGTTGACAAAGCGCGTCACGTCGAACTCGCTGGGCAGACGCGTATCCTTGCTAAAGCCCACGGGCTGGCCGTTGACGTACACGTACAGCACGCTTTCCGCGCCGCCCACGTGCAGCACAACGCGCCGGCCCTGCCAGTCGGCGGCCACATCAAACTGCGTGCGGTAGCAGCCGGTGGGGTTGTCTTCGGGAACGCCCGGGGCCTCGTTGGGCCAGGGCATTTGCACATTAGTGTAGTGCGGGTAGCCGTAGCCGTGCATCGTCCAGTTGCTGGGCACGGGGAGTTTGCCCCAGCCGCCGCCCTCCCAGGGCGCAAAGCCGGGCTGGATAAAGTCGACCGGAACGTCGTCCGGCTTTGCCGCCATATGGAAATCCCAGTCGCCGTTAAGCAGCTTGAACCAGGGCGAAGCGTCGCGGTTGCGCTCCAGCGCGCTCTGCACGTCGGGGTACGGATAGAGCGTTGCGCGGGCCGGCAGCCGGTTGATCTGAATTTGCTCAGGCGCAGTCCATGACCGCGCGCCACCAATATGAAGAAGGTCCATTGCGAGGGTTGCCATTCTATCGACAAGTGCGCGCGCTGGAAATCAAAAAGAGCATAGCGTTTGCGTAACGTCCATGCAGTAAGATGCATGGCGCTGAGACTTTAAGAGCGGTTCAAGTACCGGTGTATACATTGCGATCAGTCAACCTCGAAGAAGTTGTATAACCCAGGTCTCCGGGCCGTGACGTTGCGATTGCTTGGATGCAATCCTTGTGAACCTCGTCAGAGCAACCCGGACATCCCGGAAGAGAGCGGAACAGGCCGGAAGAGCCCGGAAATCAAGGGGTTACGGCGGGCTTGGGCGGGGATGCCGGCGGGCGAGCATCCCGGACGGATTGGGGCCTGGAGGGGGAGTTTGTAATGCATCCCGGAAATTTGCATGGGCGTTTCAAGCGGTGGTTTTGCGCTCGCGGGCGGCCTTGGCCTGGCGGACGGCGAGGATGCGGGCGGGGGTCCAGAACTCCGAGTCGCGCATCTTGTCGGCCAGGGCGGAGACTTCGGCGGCGTCAATGAGGATGCGGCGCATGGAGGGGTATCGGACGCGCTCCAGGAGACCGGCGGCGACGTAAACGTAGAAGGTTTCGCGGCTGACGCCAAGCATTCTGGCGGCCTGGAGGGGATTTACCTCGTAGGTGGGCTTGCCGGGCTTCAGGGTGAAGCTGCCGTCACCGTGGGAGATGGCGATAGGGGGGGCGAAGGCAAAGTAGAGCTGACCGGCGTGGGTCTCTTTGCGGTTCTTCATCGGGTGCGGAGGCGCCAGGCGCCTGGGTGGGAGGTGTCGCGCTCAAATAAACCATTGCCGCCGGCGAGGATGTTCCGTACGCGGCCGGCGACGGCCTCCCTGGGCTGGCCGAGCTCCTCGGCGTAGGCCTCGAAGTCGGCGACGATTGATTTTTCGACGCAGGGGCCGCCAGCGCCAGAGATGTAGTTGACCAGATCCTGCTGGGTGGGGCGGGGGTTGGCTGAGGCTGGCAAGTCCGGGGAAAGCGGGCCGCTTTCCCGGCCCCAGGACGAGCGTGGCCTTGGGCGTGGGGTGGCCATTGCCAGCTTAAAGGGTTGTTTGAACGAGCTGGTGAGGCCGCGGCGCTCCGCTGCAGCAGCCACGGCCTGGCGGGGGTTTGCCATGCCGCCGCGTTCGACATGGGCAAGGTCTTCGCTCGCAGGTGGGACAGGAACCTCAGCAACCGGAGGGGCCGGGTCGGGTTCCTCCTTTTCGGGCGGCGTTTCCTCTGACTTGGCTTCCCCTTCGGGCTCGGCAGGGGCCGAGGCTGCGCGGGCAGGGCCTTTCCAGCCGATACGTGCGGCTTCAATCAGGATCTTCTGCCTCAACGCTTCGCTGATCTGCGCGAGCCCTCCGAATGCACCGTAGACGGAATGGACGCTGACGCCAAGGGCTCGGGCAATCTCCTTGGCGCCACCAGGGGCACGGGTACGGAGGAGAGGCGGCTCAGGTGCCACTGACTCAACGGCCACAGATGGCGGCTGCTCTTCCAGTTTCTCCGGAACCGCATGCACTTCTGCCGCCTGCTCAACGGCGTGGGATGCTACCTGGACAGCATTCTCCCAGCTGGCCTGGGCCGGGGTCGGGGATGGGGACAGCCGGGACTTGCGGGCCTTCCGCACCTTTCGCGCCGATCGCAGCAGGCGGCCCAAACTGCGGGCTCCGAGTAACTTGGCGAGGCCTTTGCATTCGATGGTGATGTGGATTTTCATGGCGTTGCATGGACGGGGATGACCGCCTCAGGAGCCGTGACCGGGGCGGGGGCTTTCGGGTGGATGATCTGGTCGCGGATGATCTCGGTATTGCTGATGGGGCGGCCGTTGCGGGAGAGGACGAGGCCCAGGGGGTTCCCTTCGACAATATCGGTGCGGGGCGCACGGCGGCCGGTGCCTTTGATGGCACTGAGGACATCCTGCAAGCGTTCTGCAACGGTTTTGCGGAGGGTTTGCAGGTCACATTCCCAGGCCTCGTTTCGGTTGCGGCGGCCGTAGTGGACGGGGGCGTCCAGGGGGAGCGATCGCCAGTCGCGCGTGCCGTGCGTGTCGCGGGCGATGCTGCGGATGTAGGCGTTGGCGTCGCGGACATTGACGAGCATGGCGGCAAGGGCGTTGGCCATGGCCTCAATGCTGTGGATGCACTGCTTGCGCCGGGCGTAGTGCGGATCTTCGCGGTGGCGCACGTCCTCCACCTGGGCGCTGAGGTCGTTGGGGCTGGCCAGGGCCTTGAGGTGGTCCATCACCTGGGTCAGCTCGTCGTTGGTCATCTCGCTGGTGCCCACGCGGCGGCGGATGACGCGCTCGTGCATGGCCAGGCGCTCCTCGTCGTCGCCGGGATCCCAGCCGGTCACCCGGCATGCGGCGGCCAGGAGGATGCGGTACGTCTTTTGCTGACGCGGAGTCACGCGGTAGCGGTGGTTTCTTTTCATTGGTAGCGCTGGTAGATTTCCTCGGCGGAAAGGTGGGATTCATCCGGGCCGGCGCGGTTGTGACTGATGAGCGAGCGCAGGTTGGCGTGCTGGGCGGAGGTTCCGCACGCTTCCACACGCGCGAGCCGTGCGGGCAGTTCCTTCAAGCCCTCAGCGCCGCGCGTCCGCATAATCTCCACCTCGAGCTCCTTGCGGGTCATGCCGCGCGAGATCGGGGCGTCGACAATCGTGCTCCAGATGAAATAGCGGTCCTTGATTTTGATGATGGGGCGACCCATGGCGGGTTCCTATTTGATGTGTTTCATCCAGTCCTCGGCGGCGCCGCCCTTGATTAGAAACTCCTTGAGGAGGTCGATCATCTTCGCCGTCTCCTTGAGGTAATGCTTGTCCATGGGGTGGGCGCTCATGGTCAGGCCGCCTTTTTGGTTTTGAGGGTGTAGGTCGTCTCCTCTACCGAGGGGATGTACTCGGCTGCCTTATCGTGGCAGCAGCGCAGGCTGCAGTTGCCCTTTTTGGTGATGAGGGCAATGATTTTGCGGGCCTGGCCGGGCGGGAACAGCACCTCGATGCGGTCGCGGGGGTTGTCCTGGGTGGTGACGACGGTCTCCAGCTTGAAGATGGCGGAGAACTTATCGCCGCAGAGCTTTTTGAGCTCGGCCAGCTTCTCCTCGGGGAGCTCGGACACGAGGGAGTCGCCGGCCTGGATCACGGAGAGGTAGCCGACAGGGCCGCTGGAGGGCAGCAGCACCGTCCAGCCGTTGTTTTTGGTGGCGATCCGTTTATCTGCAGGCATGGCAATGCCGGCAGCCTTGGCAATCTTACGGAGCGCCTCAAGGCGGTGCTCGATGTCCTCTTTGTCGGATTCGAGCTTCAGGATCTCGTCCACGATAGCGGACGCGGTTTTGGGTTGGAGCTGGCTCATGAATTTCATCTTTTGGGGTGGGGTTTATTCCAGGCACAGGGTGCCGTCCTTGACGGGCTGGTGGATTTTCGTCTCGCGGCCGGCTTTGTAGCCGGCTTTGATCGCTGTATCGTTGCGCCGGCCCTCATCGAGCTTCTCGCGGTCCTCTGCCTCGGGGTAGTGCCTATCCCGAGCCTCCTGGCGGGCCTTTTTTTCGTCCCGCAGCACGATGGCGAACTTGGCGTCTTCCAGGACGAGCTCGTCCTGCGCACGCTTGAGGGTGCTGGCCAGGCCGTAAAAGAACCCTGTGCAGAACTGCTTACGCTTGTTCGGGGTCATTTTCCGGCGGGCCTTTTGCTCGGAGGAGGTGAACCCTCGGAATGCTGCCGCGTAGGCCTGCAGCAGAAAGTCGTGCGTGTAGCGAGCCAGGGCAATGTCGGTGGGCTTGCCCAGGTAAACCAGGGCGATGGAGAAGCGGGCGCCCGTGGAGCCCGTGGAGCGCGAGAGAAATGAGGTGGCATTGCGCTGCTTGACCATGACAATCTCCACATGAAAGAAGGAGGCAAGGATCTGCATCACCCTCTCCCGCTCGGCCGATAACCGGGAGATGCCCAGCGGCACGGTATCGCGCACAATGCGTTCGCACTCCTCGTCATCCAGGTCGACTTTGGCCAGGTCAATCTTATGGCGCGCAGCCATGCGCCAGGCGTTTTGCAGCGCCAGCTCCGCCTCGTGCGGGTTGTCGGACTTGGAGAGGCGCAGCAGCTTTTTGATTTTGTCGAGGATAGGGGCGTTCATTTGCGGGGTAAGATTTTCCGTTGTGCTCACTCGCCCCCCAGCTTGAGGTACAGCCCATAGGCGCGAGTCACGTGGTCCCAGGAGACGCGGCCACCATCCTTGGCCGCCATGCGGCTGGCGCTGCTCAGCAGGTTGACCCACTGGTCCATGCCGTCGCGGGTCAGATCCTCCTGGATGCGCTGGGCCTGGTCGGTGATGGGGGGCAGGCCGATGGATTCGGCGATGGCCTGCAGGTCGGCGCGGGTCGTGCGCAGGGTTACGGTGGGCAGGCAGCGGCGGCGGAGTTTGCGCAGCTCCTTGGCCCATTTGCCGCGCTGCAGCTGCTCTTGGAAAAGCGTGCTGCCGGCGAGGATCACGGCGCAGCCGGACTCCTCGTGCAGGTTGCGCAAAAACTCCATGGCGCGCACGGGGGACATGCCGGTGCCCAGCGCGCAAAATCCGCTCTCGCAGTCGTCGACGATGAGCAGGTCTTTAGGGCTAAAGCACTTGACAAGGCGCCGGCGGAGCTCACGCTCCAGTGGGGAGCTGGGCAGGGCGTGGATCTCGTTGAGGTCCTGGATCAGCTCCCAGAGCGTGCCACCCATGCCCATGCGCACGTAGGAGGCCGTGCCGCGATGGCGCCGGGCGTACTCCTCCAGTGTGGTGGAGAGGCCGGCCCCCTCGCTGATGATGGGGACAATGCGCTGAGTCACCAGGGCGGTGTCGCAGGCGGAGAAGACGCGGCGGGCGGTCGGCGTCATCACAAAGCCCACGGCCTGCACGGTGCTGCGCGCGGCCGAAAGCTGGCGGAACTTGACGATCGCCGTGGTGACGTTCTCCAGGTTGCCCTCGTAGTTGCCGTGGAACACCTTGTGCCAGACGGATTGCTCGTACGCACCAACCTCCAGCGACAACTCTTTGAGTGAGATGTCTTTATGAAAGGCGTAGTGGTAGAGCCACAGGATCTGCTCGCGCTGCTCCGGCGGTAAATCCACCGTGGCCTGGCGCACAATGTCCCCGCCGATCTTCATCTTCCGAGTCTCCAGGCGCTTGGCCTTGGCCTGGGGCGCGGCCGGCGCGGCTGGTACAGCCACAGGCGTCGCGGGGCCGGTGGGGACGAGCTCGCCGACCGGCGCCGTGGTGACGGTGACGGGGGTGGCGTCGATATCTATGGTAGTTGCAGTTCGCATGATGGTTATCGCATCTCCCCTTTCTCCACCAGCAGGGCGTCGCCGACGATGACGTCGCCGGGCATCAGGCGCAGCTGGCAGAGGCGGGTAGCGTTGTCATTGACCTTTTTGCCGCTCCATTTGCCGTCCTCGTCGATAATCATCGCGCGGCCGGCGGACAGGCCAACGCGCTCGATCGTGTGGCAGCCCACGAGCTTGTACATCTCGGCCAGGGTGAAGTGGCTGCCATTCGCGGGTACCGCCGGCGTGGCGGTACCATCTGTTTTGTAGAGGGTGGCCATGGCTCAATCCTCCTCTTCGTCGGTGGGGATGTAGTCCTCGGGCACGCGGTCGATCTTGCTGCCGAAATACGTGACCAGCCCGATCGCCTGCTGGATCGTGAGCCCCTGGTCGTGGATCGCGCTACGCAAGTCGTCGAATAGTTGTTTGTCCTTCTCAAATACCTCCATGCGGTGTTCGTCCGGGAAAAACATTTCGTGCACGGGCGTCACGTTGCGCTTATCAGCGTCAATCTCCAGGCAGTGAATCGCGGCGTAGGCGTCTGTCAGGAGGCTGAAGGACTTGGTTCCCCATCCCAGGTGGTAGTAGATTTCGGGGTTGTCGCGGATCGTCTTGAGGACGTGTTCAACGGCTGCCTTGCTGGCGTCGAGCTGGTCGAGTGTGGAGGGCATTTCGTTCTTTTGTTTTGTTTGGGTTGGTGGGTTAAGACTCACAGCAGTGAGTCAAAATCTGCGTGGTCCTCGTCGTCCACGGCCGCCGGTGCGGGGCCGCCGATGAGGCTGGAAAAATCGTCGTCCTCGGGCTCGTCCTCCTCGGGGGTGGGGGCAGGCGTCAGAGCTTCAATCATCTCCGAGGGGGTGACGCTTTTGGCGATGCGGCGCTTTTCGGCCTCGCGGGCGCGGTCCTCGGCGGTGACGGGTTTGCCGGCAAAGAGGCGGGCGTTGTGTTCTTCCTGCCGGCGCTTGAGGTCCGCCTGGTCCCAGTGGCGGCGCTCCAGGTCGGCCAGTTCGTCGCCGGTGGCGGCGGCCACGCGGCCGTAGGAGTGGGCCAGTCCGTCCAGATCCATGCGCGTCTTGCGCTCCCACTCGTCCACCACGCCCAGCAGGCGGCCGTCGGTATCCCCCACCAGAGCTTTGCTGGGGTAGAAGGCGTTGACGACCAGGCGGTAGGTGGCGCCGCGGCGCAGGTCGATCGACTGGCCGGAGGCGGTGCGGATGGGGCCGATGAAATGGAATTTGCGCTTGTTTTCCGTGTACTCGAGGAGCCTGCGGTTCGTTACCGTGCACGGCTGCGCGTCCTGGTCCAGGATCAGCCAGGCGGCGCTCATGTCCACTCGCACCAGGTCGCGCGCGCCCTCGCGGTACACCTCCAGCCGGCTTTTGCGGCGCACGTTGTGCATGCCGGGCAGAGTGATGTAGGCCTCTACCGCAGCGCGCCGATTGGGCGGCATCTCGTCCAGAGCGCTCATGGGCTGCCAGTCCTGGCCCGGGCCCAAGCGAAATTCGCTGTGCATTAGCTCCGCCTCTTCCCAACCCTCAAGGGCGTGCTCGCTCTCCATCGCCAGCTGGTGGTAGGCGCGCGTGGCCAGCTGATACCACTCGTGCCAGCCCAGGATGGGCAGCTGCACCTTGGCGGCTTCCGCCGGCGTCATCGTGCCGGCGGCCAGGTGGCGCTGCACCGTTTTGATGAGGTGGGTGTTGGCCCTGTCCCGGCCGTAGTGCTCCTCGGGCGCGTTGAGGCGGCTGTTGCTGCCGATCAGCCCGGGGTTGAGGATCTTGTCCGTCATCCGGTTGTGGTGGGGGTGGTGGCTGCTCTCCTGATGCGGCTTGTGGCGCGGGTTGCCCTTGCTCTGCCCGTGGTAGTGGCCGCTGATGGCCGGCTTGCCGCCGATGGAGCCCCGGTGCACGCGCACCAGGCCGCCCGTCACGTGGGTGATGAGCTCCTCCAGCGGCTTGGGGATGGCCACGCCGGCGTTCTCCACCACAAAAGTGGTACCGCGCCGGCTGTAGCCGTCCACGTGCAGGATCGCGGCGATGAGCATGCGGGTGTAACGGCCGCGAATGGTGGTGCGGGTGCCGTCGTCGTTCTCCAGCATAGGCCAGGCCTGCCAGCGGAATTTGTGGGCGGAGAAGATGTCCAGGGCGGACACCTCCAGCGGGCGCTGGCCCTCCTTGTTCACCCCGCGCACGTTGATCTCGCAGTCGTGCCACAAGTCATCCATGGAGATGTAGGCGCCCACGTACAGGCCCAGGCGCGTACCCAGCACCAGTGGGCCAAACTGGGCGATCGCCGCCGCACGCCCCTGGCGCATGGCGGTGAGCGCAAATTTGTTGGGCAGGTGCTTGTAGAGGTTGTGCGCGCTGAGCCCGTCCGGCAGAAAGTCCCCGCAGCGTTGGGGCAGGGCCAGCGTGTTGCCGTAGGTTTTGATCCAGTACTCCTGCCAGGTGCCGAAGCCCGGGATATGGTGGCCGTCGCGCCACATGTCGTGGAGTACCCGGATGGCCTGGGCCGACACGCGCCCCTGCTCCCCGCACAGCTGCTTAAAAAAGTCGGTAAAGGTGGTCGTCAGACCACTCTTGCCCTTGCGGTTGTCCAGAAAGGCCTGGGGATCGCGGCTCTCCTCCCAGCGCTTGAGGCGCTCGGCCAGCGTCGACTTGCTCACGCCCAGGCGCTGGGCCATCCCCACCTTAAAAGCGCCGCGCCGGCGCACGGGCAGCTTCTCCATCTCCACCACCTCCGCCGCCCAGGCATTCACCCGCTCGCGCTGGTGACCCTTGAGCCCGGCGAGCTGCTCAGACGAGCAAAGCGCGAGGGCGGCGGCGGAGTGCTGAGGGGCGGCGGTGGTGGTGGGGAGGAGAGCGAGCATGGCGGGCGGGGTTAATCAGGGCTTGGGCTTGGGTTGCTTGGGTTCGTTCTGGATTTTGGTGGTTTTCGGGATGTACTGGACTTCCACGTGGGCTTCGTCCCCGAGGGTCCACGTGTCGGGGTAGAGAGGATCGGAGCCGGGGGTCAGAGCCCACGGTCCAGCGAGCTTCCCGGGCCTTGCTGAGCACGCTCAGGAGCGTGGCAAGGCCCTTGTCGGACGGGAGGTAGTAGTCCCGGTAGCCGATACGCAGGATGACGGCGCGCCTCACTTGTATTCCTCCTCGAGGAGGGCGTTGACTTTGTCGACCAGGCGGCGCATGCGCTCCGCTTCGTTCTTGGCGGCGCAGACCGTGTTGATGGAGTAAATGAAAAGGAACCCCTGCATCTCTGCTGGCGGCGCCTCCTTCTCACCCGCGCCCGCTCCCACAGATTCCACCATCGCCAGCTTTGCGTGCCCGGTGATCAGGACGGAGAGCGCCGTGCGGGCGGAGATGACCTGACAGTCATGAGCCCTTGGAACGGGGACGGAAACGCGGGCCTCATCATCGCCGCCTTTGGCAAATTCGGGGTTGACGTTCATCGCAGTCCCTCCTCGTTCCAGTGCCACAGGCCCATGCGGCCGCCGATGACGATCGGCTGCTCCAGGCGGCGGATGTCGGTGAGCACCCAGCCGTACCGGCCGTAGGCGTAGTTGCCGCAGTCGCGCTCCATGCGGGAGAGCGCCCAGCTGCTGAGCTCCTGCGTCGGCACGCATTGCTCCAGCGTGCAGACGGCGACGATGGCGCCAAAGGGCAGGCTTTTGTATGTCGGCGTTTTCGCCTCCACCAGGGCCTTGCTGATCAGGTCATGCCGGCGGCGCAGGTGCTGAAACGCGAGATCGAGCTCCTTGTCGCTTCGCAGCGAGGCGTGGATGGCCAGGGGGCCACGGTGCGACGTGGGCCAGCCCCGCGTCTCGATGTGCTTGCAGCCCAGGGCGATGAGCGTGGCCCACGGTTGCCAGAGAGAGATGGCCTTCATTTGCCTCCCCCCTCAGCCTGAAGTTCATTCCAGCGCTCGGCGTAGTAGGCGATTTCCTCCTCGTCCAGGTCGAGAGGCTCCAGGTAAACCGTCTCCCCGCAGCGGGGGCAGCGATCCGCCACCGCCTGGTCAAGCGTCCCCGTCCATCCACACTGTGTGGCTTTCCACTCCTCAAAGGTGGCGACGCCGGCGCTGTCTTTATCGTGGCTGCAGCCGACACACTTCACGTGGTAGCACCGGGGCGGGAGGCTGAGCACCGAACGCTGGCGGGGCGTCATGTGGGCCGGCGGGATCTCCCCGTGGGAGACGGCGCGCAGCTCGGCCTCGCTGCCTTCGTACGCCCAGCCAAACAAGTCCATGGACTTGGACGTGATCCACTCGCCCAGGGTATCGCCCCGCAGGGCGACGTACATGAGCGCACGGCGCAGCCATTCGGGGGGCTTCATTTCGCCCCCTTTCCGGCCAGCCTGGGCGCGGCCAGTTTAGGCTCGTACACGCGCAGTTGCTTGACGGCTGCAACGACGTTGCAACCCACCAGCACCGCCAGGCACAACAGCACCAGGGCGGTGCACATGGCGTCCTTCATGGGCAGGAACGTCATCGTGGCCTCGGCCAGCACCGTCATGGCCACGCCGGGCCAGAAGCCAAACAGGCTGCCAAAGAGGTCCGCCATCTTCAGCGCGGAGAACACCAGGCCGCCCAGCACGATGATGCAGAGGATGGTGAAAAGCGCCGTCTCTACCGTAAAGCCGTACGGTGTCAGCCCGGTAAAGCCCCAGCGTTTAACGCCGAAGGTCACCAGGGGAATCATGGTGGCCAGCGGCACGCCCAGCAGGAGGGGCACCCACGTCTCCGGCCGGCCGTCCAGCGAGAACGCGGTGATGGTATCGCGCACCACGGGGTGCACCTTGCGCACGCTGCGCGCCGGGCTTGCGGGTGCGGGCAGGGTTCCGGCGGCGCCGGGCACCGGCCGGGGCAGCAGGCGCGGCCGCGTGCGGCGCAGGGGGATGGCGGTGGCGGTGCTCATGCCTGCCCCCTTTCGTCAATGGTCGCGACGGTGGCGGCCACGGTGCGGGCAGGGAAATACTCGGCCGTTTCGCCCAGCACGTAGCCCAGCTCTGTGTCCGAGGCGGCAACCTCCGGCGGCTCCTGCGGCACGGGACGAACGGGGCGAACGTTGTGCTCTGCCAGCGCGGTGCGGCCAGCGCTGGTGAGCTCGTAGCGCGTCTCGCCATCCGGCACCAGAACGGGGTTGACCAGCCCGCGTCGGACCAGCTCGCGGAGCTCCTCGGCCGCCTGGCTTTCCTTCCACTGGCTCACAATCCGCTCAAAGGCGCGCACCAGCAGCAGAGAGCTGTACCATTTAGCCTGCCTCTCGAAGCTTGTTCCCCCGCCCCGGATCTCTCCATCCGGCGCAAACCCCTCGTTCATAATGAGGTTTTCCAGAATCTCCGGCTCGTAGGTGGCGGTGATGCGGGCACACACCTGGGTATGGGCTTTGTAGAGCCAGGGGTTACGCAGCCACACATCGCCATGCGGCAACGGGTCAATCATCGGCCGCAGCAGGCCCGCCGCGCCGCGGAAGCTCGCGCTGGGGCGCAGGGCCACGGGTACCGGGTAGGGCGAGGTAGCCGCGGTGTCCAGGAGCCACTCCGCAGCGTCGATCGCGTTGTCGTGCACGTAGTCCGCCGAACTCGGGGGGAGGTTGAGCTTGTGGGGCGCAAAGAACTCGGCGGCGGCGGCCTGGTTCATCTGCTCGGTAAGGACGAGAATGGCAGCGTCGATCGCCGCCAAGTTGTCGTCCCGCTGCAGGGCTTCGCCCTGGGCAAAGTGCGCGCGTACATCGTACAGCTCGGCAATCTCTGTCCGTATCTCTTCGGTGGTTTTCACGGGGTTGGCTTCCTTTTTGTTTGGTGTGGGGGCGGGTGTGGGCTGTGGGCTGTCTTAGGCGGCTTTCTGCAGGGGCAGGGGCTGGGGCTGGTACTGCTTGCGCAGGCGAATCTCGCGCACGGTAAGGGGTTGGTAGTTCTCTCCGTCCTCGCGGTAGGCGGTGCTGTGGATGTCGTTGATGCAGCACTCGACAATCTGGGCGGGGTTGCGCCGCAGCGTCTGCGCCATGCCCTCCAGGCGGATGGCCGCAGGGCTGGAGAGAGCGAGCACGTAGCAGTGCCCCCCAGGGGTGATGATGGGCTGGAGCAGCTCGCGGATGAGGTCCGAAAGCGTGGCATCCGGCCCCCGGGTCAGGAGCGCCGCGTCCAGAGCCTGGCGCTCAACGTCTGTCAGGCGGACGCGTAGTTGCTGGATTTTGGGCGTGGGGTTGTTGCGGCGTGCGTAGGCGCGGGGCATGGTGGTTCTTCTTTATAGGTTGGGGTTGTGGGACTTACAGAAGCGCGGAAAAATCAACTTCCTCGTCGGCGTCGTCCTCGCCGCCGTTCGGGGCGGGAGGCACGGCTTCGGCCTCCACCGCAGGCGCGGGGCGCAGGTACTTGGTGAGGATGCACTGGTTGGACTGCGGGGTGGGGCCGTCGATCAGGATGGAGCTGTCCCTGTCCAGCTTGGCCCAGTTGAGGGTGGCCAGCTTGCCGTGCAGCGTGCCCAGGTGGCCGTAGGCGCCAGGGCAGTGGATCTGCACGCGGGCGCCCGGCTGCAGCCAGGCGGGCGTAAGGGTGCCAGGGGCCAGGCGGCCAACGGAAATGCCTCGCGGCTCCCCCATCGGGCCAATGGAAATGGGCTGGGTGAGAAGGGCAGCGGCAGGCACGCGTTCGGGCTTGGTGGGGATTTCCTCTGCCCCAGCCTCCGCTTGGGCCGGCAGGGCCAGCGGGGAGGCGGCAACGGGTGCGCCGTTGCGGATGGCGGCCAGCTCGCGGCCAGCGACTTTTTCGAGCCGGGCGATGGAATCGCGCACGTGGCCCAGGGCCTCGTCCAGGCGCTTGCGCACGCCCTTCAAGTCCCGCAGCAGCTCGTACTGGCTGGAGGCCGGCAAATCGCGCAGCTTGGAGGCCAGCACATCCAGCAACTGGCCCGAGCCCTCCTCCAGCTTGCCCAGCGGCACGTTCACCGCGTTGATGGCATCCGCAGGCCCCGCAATCACGTTAGCCTGCGCCACGTCGGCCTGCAGCTGCGCCGCCGCCTTGGCCGAGGCCTCCCGCCGCGCCTCTTTGGTCTGCGCTACCTCGTCCGGCGCCTTGGGCGGTACGCCTACCGTGAAGAGGAGTGTTCTCTGCGTCTTGCCTTCGATGAACTCCAGCACCTCCTGCTTTTTAGTCTGCAGGTTGAGCTCCAGCTGCTCATCAGGCGAGGTCAGCATGGTCACGATGTCCGCCTTAAGGCAACCGCACTCCGTCAGAACATTTGAAGCAAGATCGCGCCAGCGACGGGCTGTAGGCTCTGGAACGGTCGGGGCGTGATTACCAAGCCAGGCTCCCAGCCCGATTCTGTGCCGCGACCCTTGACGGGCGGTCTGCGAGCTTAGCGAGCTTTCGATTTGAAGCACCATTGCGCCGAAAATCAGCACGTCTCGAATGGCCGACTGAGCTTTACGGAACTGCTCTGTCAACTGCCGCCCCAACTCAGGATTGCCTAACTCGCGTTTATTGAGTAACTTCATAGTTAATTTACATTCACCTCCCTCACAATGGCGGAGGTTAAGAGTGCTTAAGGATGGTGGCGGCGGACGGGCTTTCATTTGGGATGACTCCCTGCCTCTGTAGCTTCTCCTTGAGCGCCCCACGCACGAACTTGGATAGGTCCGTATCCTGGTCGTCTATCTGCTGGTCAATGATGTCCTTCCACACGGAGGGAATCCAAAGATTGATCTTGTGCCCATTTCGCTTTTTCATGGCGCCTCGCTTCATAGTGATACTGAATACAACTCAGTATCACACCTCGCAAGAAAAAAATTGCGTTCTGTCAGAAAAAGAGGTGTAGTACACAGTATGCCAGGCGCGCGAAAAGGAGGGCAGATGAACATCTCCATCTGGGTGAGCGATGAGCTCTACTCCGGCATAGAGGAGGCGCGCACCCTCTTGAAGGCGCGTGAGAAGCGGCAGATTGATCGGTCTCAGTTCGTGCGGGATGCTCTTCGGGAGAAACTAAAGGAATTGGGAGTGACCCTGCCCGACGATGCTATCCTTCCTCCTGATCGAACAGGCAAAGGAGGTCGGAAGAAGCGCGATGCAGAGATAGAATCAATGCCTCCCGAGCCCGCAAGGAATATTGTCAAGTATTCCGACCACAGCGATGAAGACACCATGCTCGTAGCGGAGGATCCCCCCCGCTTCTCTGTGCCCACAGCTGCGCTAGCCGCAGCCGGCACCGGTATCGAGTGCTTTGATGACCTGCCCTTTGATGAGAACGACTTGACCGAGACAGATTGCAGCTACCCCAAAGCCCGTGCGGTTATCATCCGGGGAGACAGCATGGAGCCAGACTACCCCGCCGGCACGCGGGTGATCGTTACACCAGGCATTGGCCCCGACAACGGTTCCCTGGTGGTGGCGAACCTTAAGAAGGGCGGGATCGTTTTTAAAAGGCTGTATCTCCCCAAGGGCGCTCCCCTGATGGACTCCTGCGAGGATGGCCCCAGCCAAGGGGACACGACGCCCATTGAATTACGCAGTTTAAACCCGAAGTATGCACCTAAACGCTACACGCGCAGGGACTTTTACTGGATTTACCCTGCACGCCCCGCCATTAACCCACGAGGTAGAACATGAAAACCCGTCTCCTTGCTTTGATGATTGCCGCGTTGGCTTTATCGTTTGCCCAGGCGGAGGATAAGCCCCATGACCGTGCGATAGAGACAGAGTCGAAGAAATTCGCGGGCGTGGAGCTCAAGGATCTTAAATTCACCATGTCTGAGCCTAAGAAGGACTCTAAGAAGGACTCGGCGCTTGACGAGCCAATCCGCATTAAATGGGATTTGAGGTTTGTGGTGGACAAGCCGAGCAGGCCGACCGGTTACATTGTACTGCGATTTACGGACGGAAGTGGTAATCGGATTTTAGAGGAGTCGTGCTCCTTCGGTTTCCCGGTAGACAAGGAGCTCGCTTGGTCTGGCACGATATCTGCCAAACCATCCGTTTGGGCGAAGGTTGTGAAGTGCCAATATGAGTTCATGGACGGGGACCGCTACAGAAGAGTTGGGCCGCGCTCTCGCACACAACGGTAATCCAAACGACCATAGAAATCCCCCGCATGGACTTTTCCGCTTCAGACGGAGTAGAGAAAGCTGGGATGTTGTATTTGTCCGAGTACTTTGCCACCGCGTCAGACGCCGATATCCGACAAATCGTGAGGGAAGGGTTGGATGTCGGGAAGACACAGGAGCTGCTGCTGGCGCAGGCGGCGCTTAACGAGCTGGTGTTGCGCAGCTTTGAGAAAAGGGAAGGGACCTAAAAAACAGAAGATAGTTTCCCCCGTATCCCCTGCATCCCCTGCATCGTAAGACGGTGCGGGGGATTTTTGTTTGGATGGGGCAATGAGCGAGACTCCTGACCCGAAGAAGACGTACATTCCCACAGCGCCGGCGGTGCCGGATACCTTCCCCTCCTCCGCCAGCGCCCCGGCTAGGCCGTTGCAGCTTAGCGGCGGGGCTCAGGTTACGCTGGTGTTTGGCCTGGTGGCCAGCCTGATTGTGAACGTGGCGCAGAGCCTGGGCTTTGTGCTCTCCCTGGAGGCGGTGGCCGCGGCTGTTGCCGCGGGGTGGACGTTTGCGATGACGCTTCTGCTCGTGTACCGCGGCTCAAGCCGCGTGCCGCCTGGCGGCCCGGGCGCGGGCAACCCTCCGGCCTCCGGAGGCCAGTAGCCATGCGCCTGCGCGTGGCCGCGTTTACGGCGTGCCTGGGCCTGGCTGGCTGCGCCACGCTGCGCAGCCTCACCCCGACCGAGCGCGCCGCCCTGCGCGAGGCCGCCATCGTTGTCGCCGCCCGCGTGGCTATCGCGGTGGCGACGGGAGGAATGCGCTTCTAAGCCCTGCGGGAAACCGAACCTATCCAAAACCATGCACATCGAAATTTTTGCCAAACGCGACGGCCAGGAAATCTGGAGTTACTACGAATACGAGAAGCCTGGTGAGCGGGCATTGGGAGGGCTTGTTGACTTCAGTCACGGAAGAGACGGCACTCTTCCCCAAATTGTAGAGGCGCTCCGCAAAGCGCTGACCGCTGCGGAGCACCAGATAGAGACATTAGGAGGAGGTTTAGGCCTTAAGGAAGCGAATGCTGGCCTTGAGGGGACCACCGGGATCGTCAATCACGACATTCCAATACCCTGAATAAGGGGGAGATGTCCGATAAGGCGAAGAAATCGCGCGAGCACCGTAGCAAGTGTAGCGATTGCCAGCCTTGTATGCGGAGTAATTGAGGTCGTCCATCAGTTTTACGTTTGCAGCGTAATACTCGATGGTGACCACAACAACATCCGAGGATTGCAGAAACTCTCTGCTATGTAGGAAGTTGCCCATTCGGCAATAGTAGCCAAGCCGCCAAAACTATCAATCACGCTTTCAAAATGACAACCACTCCCCAGGAACAAAACTGGCTAATCCGCGCCGCGCAGAGCTGGCTGCGCTCGCAAGGCTACGACATTGGTACGTCAGGCAGGAACGCGGACGGCGTGGACGGAGACCTGGGCGGGCGGGGGCTGACCTTGACGGCCCTGCGCGCCTGGGGGCAGGAGCATTTCCCCATGCCGATACTGGCCGGGGCCATGCCATCGAGCCCTGGGGCGGCCATGCTGGTGGGCTACCAGACGCTGTGGCAAACCATGGTGGTGACGGCGCCCCAGCAGGACGTGCGCACCCTGGCCGGGGCTATACGCCGCGGCAAGGAGCGGTACGAGGCGGTGAGTGAGGTGACCGGCGTGCCGTGGGAGGTGGTGGGCATCATCCACGCGCTGGAGTGCTACTGCGATTTTACGCGCCACCTGCATAACGGCGATGCCCTCTCCGCCCGCACCGTGCGGGTGCCGGCCGGCCGGCCGAAGGAAGGCAAGGCCCCCTTTAACTGGGAGTACTCCGCCGCCGACGCGCTGGAGTACGACATGCTGGCCGGCGAGACGGACTGGAGCGTGCCGCAGACACTGCGCCGGCTGGAGGGGTATAACGGCCTGGGCTATCGCAAGCGCGGAGTCAACAGCCCGTACCTGTGGAGCGGCACCAACCACTACACCCGTGGCAAATTTACCTCCGATGGCGTATACGACCCGAAGGCCGTGAGCAAGCAAATCGGCGCGGCCGTGCTGCTGGCGGCGCTGCAGGGCTGACCTTTTTTCATCACTCATGACGTACACCAACACGATCGGAGTCTCCGGCCTGCTGGGCATGACTATCCTGGCCCAGGCGCAGCCCGTGCAGCAGGCGCAGGGGCAGATGGGGCAGGTGGCTGCCAGCGGGCACGAGATCGGGATGTGGATTGTGGCGGCCTCGGCCGTGCTGTTTTGCGTCAACCAGGCCATCCAGATCTACCAGAGTACGCGCAGCCGGGATGAGGAGCGCAGGCGGGAGGAGGCCCTTGCGCGCGAGCAGGCGCTGGAGCGCCAGATTGCGGAGGAGCGGCGCATTGAGGCGGAGCGCCGCGCGGCCGAAGCGGAACGCCGCCAGGCTGCCACGGAGGCGCGGATTGACCGGTGGCAGTCCGCGACCGAGGACAACATTAAACGCCTCCACGACCGGGTGGATGGCATTCTCGAAAAACTCAGCGAGGGATAAAAGACGATATGAAAAGCCTGCGGTACCAGATTTTGCACGCGCTCGATAACATCTATCCGCGCCGCTACACGCCCGAGCTGCTGATCGTCGACGTGCGTGTGCAGGGCGGCGCGCCCACACCCTCCGAACTGGCCAGGGAGCTGCGCCAGCTGGAGGGCAAAGGCCTGGTGCGGAGCGTCCGCGATGAGGTGGATGATGAGGTGATCCGCTGGGGTATTACCGGCGACGGCCAGGCGATGCTGAAATAACGGACGGACTGGAGGAGAACACCATGGCAGAGAAAAAGCCCCGCGCTGACGCCAAACTACTGAACCTGCCCGAGGAGGTGGCGGCGGAGCTCAGCAGCGCCCTGCTGGAGGGGATGGGCTACGCCAAGGCGCGCAAGTGGTTGGCCGACAACTACGGCGTGCGGGCTTCCATGGACGCGTTCAGCCGCTTTTACGAGAAGGTGTGCGCGCCAGAGCTGCTGGCGCGCCGCCGCCGTACCGTCAAGACGGCCGACATGCTGGCCGAGGCCGTGGCGGCAGGCACGGGCCGCTACGATGCAGTGCTGATGGAGCAGGTGAAGCAGCGGACGTTCGAGCTGCTGCTTAACCCCCAGGCCAAGGCGGACCAGGTGATGCTGCTGATGAGCACGATCCAGCGCGGGCAGGACCAGAAGCTCAAGGAGGAGCAGCTTGCCCTGGCGCGCGACAAATTTGAGTTTAGCGCGGCGGAGGCGGCACTCAAACATGCAGCGGAGTTGCAAGTCATCAGCAGGGACACCTCGAAAGACACTCAGGGGAAGGTAAACGAGGCCCGGCGCCTGATGTATGGGGAGGACGCGAAGTGAGCCCCCAGAACCCCAACCAGCCGTTGGTGCGGCTGCGCCCGTTCCAGCGCGAGGTGTTTCGCGACCGGGAGACGGGCGTTGTGGTGCTGCACTGGAGCCGCCAGATTGGTAAGTCCTTTGTGCTGGCGCACTGGGCGGTGGATCGCCTGCTCACCCGGCCGGGGCGCCTGGTTACCGTGCTGTCCAACAGCCGGGACAACGGCGCGGAGTTTGTGCGCAAGTGTGCGGAGGCGTGCCAGATGCTGGGGGTGGCGTTTGATGAAATGGATGAGTCCCCCGACATCGAGTACGAAAACATGCGCATGGAGGTGCGCATTACCGTGGGCGGCCGGGTCGGGCGCATCAAGGTGCTGGCGGCCAACCCGCGCACCGCGCGCGGCTTTAGCGGCGATCTCATCCTGGACGAGTTTGCGTTCCACGAAAACAGCTGGGCCATCTGGGAGGCGGCGGAGCCGATTCTCTCGTCCAACCCCGACTATCTGTGCCGCATTGCCTCCACCGGCAACGGCAAGCACAACGCGTTTTACACCTTTTGTACCGGCGGTTTGTTCAAACTCAGCCGGGTGACGCGCACGGATGCCCACGCCCAGGGGGTGAACATTTACGACCCGCGCACGCGCGAGCCGATCGCCCCCGAGGAGGCGCGCCGGCGCTCTCTGGACAAGGCGGCCTACGATCAGAACTACGAGTGCGCCTTTCGCAACGAGAACAGCGCCCTGCTGACGTCCGAACTCGTCAGCGCGGCGGAGGACCCTGACGTGGGCGAGATGTGCGAGATGGACTGGACGGCCGTGACCCTGCGCCGGCTGCGCGGCTGCCATTTCCCCCTCTATGGCGGGTACGACGTAGCACGCCGGCGGGACTACTCGGTCCTTTCCATCTTTGAGCACATTGGCACCATGATGCTGTGCCGGGCGATTTTACGCATGGAGGGCATGCGGCTGCCGGAGCAGCAGCTGCGCCTGGATGCGGTGATGATGAGTGTCCCGAAGCTGCGCCGGGTGTGTATCGACATGACGGGCCTTGGCCTGGGCCTTTTCGAGTACTCCCAGCAGCGCCACGGCGGCCGGGTGGATGGCGTGGATTTTGGGCGGTCGGTACCGGTGCCGGACGTGATCAAGGCGGAGGGGCGCCAGGCCAAAACCGTGCGGGTCACCGAGGCTATGGCGACGGAGCTGCTGCGCATGTACGAGCAACACCGCATCCGCCACCCGTACGACGCGCTGCTGCGCGAGGACCTGCTCAAGCCCGAGAAGATTGTGACGCCGGGCGGGCGTGTCTCCATTGCCGCCGTGCGCGACGAGGCCGGGCACGCGGACCATTTCTGGAGCTTTGCCCTGGCCCTGGAGGCCATGGGAGCGGGCGGGCCGCTGGAGTACGAGCCGATTACCGGCACGGCCCGGGAAGAGACTTCTCGGCATTTCAGTAGCCGGCGGCTGGATGGATTGAGCGGGATGGGCGGCTTTAGGACGGGCAGAGGCAGGGGATGGGGTTAGTCGCCCTTCTTTTTTTGCAGAAAGAGTCCCCTGTATCCCCCGCATCCCCTGCATCGTAAGACGGGTGCGGGCCGATGTGGTGTGATGGGCGACATTGATGGCTGCGACCTCCACCACGACCCTGACACCCGAGCGGGTGCGGCTGCACAAGCAGACGCGGTTTAACGCGCTGCGCTCGCTCACGCCCCAGACCCTGAGCGGGCACCTGGACGCGTTTGCGCGCGGGACGCTGCGCGGCATGGCGCAGGTGATGGAGGAGATTGAGCAGCGCGACGACATCGTGCGCACCGTCTCGCTCAAGCGCAAAAAGGACGTGGCCCGGTTGCCCTGGGACATCCTGACCGTGGACACCGGCGAGGACGCAGCCTTGAAGGCCCGCGCCGCCGAGCACCAGGCGGCGCTGAAATGGTTTTTTGACCACCTGACCGTGACCAACGCCCTGGACGAGGACGAACAGGGCGGGGTGCGCCTGCTGGTGCGCCAGATGATGGACGCGGTGGGCAAGCGCTACGCGGTGCACGAGGTGGTATGGAAGCCTCAGGCCCGGCCCCGGGCTAACGCGAACGTGGCTAACGCGGCGGCGGAGCCCGATGCAAAGGGAGAAGGAAAGGGCGATGGCAAAAGCCTCCCCACGGACTTTCCGCATCTGTCGGCGGAGCTCCGGTTTGTGCCGCTCTGGTTTTTTGAGTCGGAGACGGGCCGGCTGCGCTTTCTGGCCGAGGACTACGCGACCGCCGGGGTGGAGATGAAGGACAGCGGCTGGCTGCGCACCGTGGGCGACGGGATCATGGTGGCCTGCAGCATTGCCTACATGTTTAAGAGCCTGCCCATGAGCGACTGGCTGACCTACTCCGAGCGCCATGGCATGCCGGGCATTCGCGGTGTCACCAACGCCGCCCAGGGCTCACCGGAGTGGCGGGAGATGGCGGAGGCCGTGGCCAACTTTGCCGCGGATTTTGCGGCGGTGATGAACCACGACCAGGCCATTGAGGTGATTGACCTCAAGGGCTCCGGAGCGCTCCCTTACCCGCCGCTTATTGAGCGCATGGACCGCATCATGTCCTCGCTCTGGCGCGGGGCGGACCTCTCCACCATGAGCGCCGGCACCGGCCAGGGGCAGGGCGCCAGCGTGCAGGCCGGCGAGACCGAGCTGCTGCAACAGGATGACGCGGAGTGGATCAGCGAGACGATCAACCTGCAGCTGACCCGCCACGCCATCCGCCTGCTCTTTGGCAAGGATGAGACACCGCTGGCGTATTTCAAGATTGTGCCGCCCAAGCCGCAGAATGTGGCGGAGGACCTGAAGGTGGACGATCAGCTGGTGAAGTGGGGTGTGCAGCTGGGCGTGGCCGACACGCTGGAGCGTTACGGCCGCAGCGCGGCGGCCCCGGGCGAAGAGACCCTGCAGGCGGCGCCGGCCGGAGCGCCTGGAGATCCCGGAGCTCCGGGCCAGGGCAAGCCGCCCGCCACGCCCACCACTGGCAAAAATGGCAAAAAACCTGAGCCCGCCAAGGCTTCCAACGCGGAGTCGACCGACCCCGCCTTTGATCCTCTCTACGACGTGGCCCTGGGCCAGCTGGCCCGCGCGCAGGCGCAGCAGCTGGAGCCGGTGCGGCGCGAGGTGGAGGCGCTGGTGAACCTGCCTGAGGACGAGTGGGACGAGGCGCTGGTGAACCTGCGCGCCAGGCTGCCGGAACTTTACAGCCAGATGGACCACAGCCTGGTGGCTGATGTGCTGGAGCGCACCTACGGCGCGGCCCTGCTGACGGGGCTGACCGGGGGCGACGGCGAGGACGGCTATGTGGCGGACCAGTCAGACTCGGAGGAAAATGTATGACTTTTGAATGGATCTTTGGCGCGATCGCCAACTCAACTTTTGAGGTCCTCCAGCGCGACTGGATCCAGATCTCTCCCTACGGCGAGTTTCCCCACCGCATGGGCCTGCAAGTGGTCGACCGCGCGGCGGCGCAGGCGATGGCGGCGCAGTTTAACTCGCTGCTTTCGCGCGTGGGCCGGCGCTTTGGGGGCCTGCCTGTTTACATCGGCCACCCGGACATGCCGGACAGCCCGCAAAAGGATGACCGCTCGTACGGATGGATTGAGGAGCTGCAGGCCCGTAACGACGGGTTTTACGGGCGCATCAAGTGGACGGAGGACGGCAAAGCGCTCATCGGCGGCGGCTCGTTCAAATACTACTCGCCCGTCTGGCAGATCCATCGCCAGGGCGGTAACCGCGTCTCGCCTGTGCGCCTCATCTCGGTAGGCCTGACCAATAACCCCAACATACCGGTGGAGCCCCTGGCCAACGCGTGCCACCCGGGCGCGGGCTGCTGCCAGGCGTGCTCCACCGACAGCAAACCCATGAAGAAAAACTACCTCAAGGATATGACGGACGCCGGTGCCAAAAGCACCGAAACGCGGCGGCGCCTGTGCAACGTAATGGGCCTGCCCGACACGGCCACCGACGCGGAGCTGGACGCCGCCGACGATGACCTGGACAAGGACGCCCCCAACTCGACCAGCCTGGCCACCGCCGCCAAACAGCGCGATACCCTGACCAACAGGGTCACCGAGCACGAGGTGACCATCACCACGCTGACCCAGGAACGCGACGCGCTGAAGGCGGCGAATGCCACGATGCACCGCCAGCACGCGGAGCTGCTGGTGGGCAACGCCGTCAAGGACGGCCGTGTGACGCCGGCGGAGATGGCGGCGTGGATTGTGCGCGTGGCGGATCCCGCCCAGCACGAGGAGAGCGCCAGAGCCCTGGCCAACAAAAAGGTGGAGTACTCCACCACGTCGCAGACGGGCGGCCTGGGCCGGCGCAAGGCCGACATCCACGACGAGAACGCCCGCACTGCCAAAGTGGCGGAGCTGGTGGCCGCCAACATGCACGCCACCGGCAACGACTATGACAAGGCGTTCCGCATCGTCCAGGAGACGAACCCCGACCTGTTTGCTGCCATGAAACAGCCGCAGGCCGCCCAACCCTAACCGTAGCCAGACCGCCCCATGCCACCGCCCGTTACCCGTGTGGATCCCCGGGACAAGCCGATTGTTCTGCGGTTTTTGCGCGAGGTGGCGCGGCACCGGGCGGAGAAGCCCGACCTTAACCTTGAGCTGGCGATGACCGACGGGTGCACGCTGTACCTGCGGAGAGCGCCAAACCCACCACCACCCCCACCCACCACCACGCCCCATGGACCAGACCAACGACACGCCGCCGACTGACGCGGCAACCACCACCACGCCCGAAAAGGCCTCCGCCTCCACCAGGGCAAAGCCCATCGCTGCCTCCAAGACGGCCGCCAAGCCCGCCATTAAGGTGGCCCAACAGCCGGGAAAGTCGTCTGCAATCGCTGCTCCAATCGCTGAGATCAGCTCCACCAGCCCCGAAACATCCGCAGTGGAGTGCGCTGCGGAAAAGGAACTGGCGGCCTTGAAGGGCAGCCTGGCCGCCCAGGCCATCGCCGACGCGCACCGCCAGCAGCTGGTGAAGGACAAGATCGCCGCCGGCCTGACCAAGGAACAGGCGGAGCAGGTGGCGCGCAATCAACTCCACCACGATGCCGCGCTGGCCCACCAGGCGAGCACGGGCTGCGGCTATGAGGAGGCTTACGCCGCGACTAAGGCCGCCGCCTGATCAGGGTTTTCGACACTCTCCCATAGGGACACACGGGCCACCCGGATGGCCCTGCTTCAGGGGGTTTTCTTCTTTTACCCCTGGGGCGAACGCGGAGCCCGTAGCTCCGTGATCCGGCTCTTTTCCCCACCACACCCCCCCACCACTCCATCAAGCACATGCACCCTATCCTGATTTCGCTTCTCCACGCCCTGGGCGTGGTGCTCTTTGCCACCATTGTGGCGATGAGCGTGAAGGCCGTGACCGAAGGCCTCTGGCGCTGGCGCCATCAGCGCCGGCATCGCCCGGACATCATTGCCAACATTGGCGAGGGCGTGCACCACGGCTCCGTGACTCGCAAGACGGACGCGGCCCTGGCTTCGCGCTACCTGCTGGTTAAACCGGGATCCGACGCCGACCACGTGGCCGTGACCGGTGTGAGCGACATTCCCCATGGCATCGCCCAGGATGAGGCCACGGCAGCGGAGGAAGATGTGGCCGTCAACCTGCTGGGCTGCGCCAAAAGCACGCAACTGGGCGTCGCCAGCGGCACAGTGACCGTGGGCGACCTGCTGGTGCCGGCGGCCTCGGGCGCCGTCCGGACACTGCCGGCCAGCGCCGGCACCTACTACATCATCGGCCGCGCCCTGGCCACGGTGGCTACCACGGAGCTGGTGGAGTTTGACCCGTACCCGCCCACCCAGCGCGTTGTGGAGTAATCCCGCCTGCCTCCCGCTCTAACCACCCCCCTCTCGGCACCCTCCGACAGACACCGACAGACCGACCCAAGACCAAACCCCCATGAACATCATCACCCCGCACGCTCCGGCCCGGCCGGAGCATCATTACCCGCTGGTGCTGGCCAATGAGGTGCTGCCGGAGGATACCGGCGGCGCCCTGGTGCCGGGCCAGATCTACGCGGCCAACGAGGCCCGGTTTACCGAGAGCTTTTACTCGGAGCCGCTCACCACGTACATCCGCGGCTGGCGCGACCCCAACAACATTGAGGATACCCTCAATTTCATCGCCCCGCCGGTGGAGGTCAGCCGCCGCTTTGAGTATAAAAGCTGGCTCAATGCGGACGACTTCCTCACCGAGTCGGACGACATCCGCGCGCCGTACTCGGCCTTTAAGGAGGTGCGTTACTCCAGTGTGTCGCTGACGGGCAAGACCGACAACAAGGGCCTGACCATGCTGGTGGACCTGGACAACGTGCCGCCTGTGCCCGGCTGGGAAAACATGTATGTGTCCCGCCTGCAGCTGCGCCTGCTGCGTAACGACCTGCGCCGCGCCGTCACGGCCCTCTCTGCCGCCGCGACGAACACGGCCAAGACGTGGGACACCACCGCCGGCAAAGATCCGGACATGGACATCCGCGCCGACCTGATCACGGCGACCACAGCCAGCGGCATCCGGCCCAACCGGGTGCTTTTTGGTGATACCTCCTGGGACAAGCGCGCGGTGTCGCACCGCGCCCAAAACACGGCGGGCGGCTTTGCCTCCGCCGCGCTGGCGGAGGGGCAGCTGGCCACCCAACTGGGCGTCAACGGCGTCCACGTCTCCCGCGAGCGCTACCAGAGCAGCGCGAGCGCCAAAACACAGGTGGTCAATAACCTGGTCGTCATGTTCTACGCCGAGCCTGGCGCGACGCTGGAGGACCCCAGCAACCTCAAGCGGTTTGTGAGCCCGACGGTCAGCGGCGGCCGCCAGCGTGTGTTCCGGCAGGAGGTCGGCCCAAAGCTGGTGGCGCTGACGGTGGAGCACTACAGCCGCATCGTCGTGACCAGCACCCTCGGCATCCGCCAGTTCACGGTGTCCTAACCCAGGGACCCCCGGGAACGCTCCAGAATGCCCCAGAACTGTCCGGCACCTGCGATGGGTGCCGGACAGCGCCGGAAATCGTTTTGCAAGGGCCTGCAGACGTTTTGCAAGGCCCTTGCATCGCAGTCCCCAACCCCAAAAACCATCCCCAACCCACCATGGCAAAGAAGAACAAGCAGCAGATCCACGTCCATATCCATCAACACCCGCCCAAGCCAGGCAAACTGCGAACTGCGAAGTTGCAGGAAAGCGTTGCGCTACGTCCCTCCTTTTTTGGGAGCCTTAGCACCAACAAGCAGTGTGACTTTGCCCGAGAGCTGCGTGAGCAGTTGGACAAGCTAAAGAGTCGGCTCTCTGTTCCCGTCCCCGACGGAGACATGACGTGTATCCACGTCCACCACCGCGATAAGGAGCAGCTGGCTCAGGCCGGGCTGTACATGGCGGAGATCCGCCGCGAGCTGGGCGGTAAGCTCCCCGTCGACATCATGGCCAAGATCCACACGCTCAGCGAGACTCTGAGGGCGCGGGCGGACAATCTGCGCTCCAGCGCTACCACGGCCACCACTGCCCCTGTGGCGGACTGATGCCATGGCCTGGATCACCATTACGCCGGCCGACGTCGACATGGCCAAGGCCGGCCCTCAGGTGGAGGCGCTGCGCACCGCGGCGCTGGCGGAGGATCAGCCGGATCCCATCACGGGCGCGATTGAGCGCACGATCCTCAAGATCCGCCAGAAGATCCTGAGCTGCCCGACGAACCGGGTGGATGTGGACGCCTCGCTGATCCCGCCGGAGCTCGCCGACGTGGCGCTGCGCATGGTGTACCGGGAGCTGCAGCAGCGCCTGAACGTCAGTCTCACGGCGCTCCCCCTTACCGACGACGACCGCAAGCAGTGGGACGTGGACGTGCGCACGCTGGACGCGATCGCCGCCTGCAAACTGGTCGTCACCCTGCCGGACAACCCCGTGGAGGGCGGCGTGCAGACGACCGGCTCCATCCGTGTGGTCAGCAGCTCCCCCAGGCTGACCGGGCGCGATCGCCTGAAAGGATTGCTGTGAGCACGCACCCCGCCCACGACGACCGCCACGACGACGCCGATGACGCCAAGCTCAACACCTGGGCGGCCTGGAAAGCCAACGTGCCAGGCGAGCATATCATCATCATGGCCGCGCTGCATCGCCAGCGCATCGAGCAGGCGTTGCCGTACGGCCATGTAGGGGACTGCTACCTGTGCCCTGTGCCTTGCGGCTACCAGGTGTTCCGGGCCAGGCGCCTGCTGGGGGTGATTCGTATTCGCGGATCCCTGATCACCTGCCGCTCTAACTGGGACGGCGCGCCTGTCTATGGCGGGTGGGGGGTGGACCTGTGGGAGGCCATTACCCTGGCGGTGGAGTGCCTGCACCGCTATCTTGAGGTGCGGCCCTCCGGAGCGGAGGCACAGGAATGATGCCTCTGCCTCCATTGCCTCCATTGCTAGTGGTGTGCGTTGTGCTGATGGTGCTGGCCCTGGCCGTGTTTGTCTGGGCGCAGTTTACGGAGTAGCCAGGAGCTTTTTATGCCCAAGTTTGGCCGGCCCATCCAGTTTGCCCAGGCGGTGCAGTCGGTGCGCGTGCGCCGGCTGCTGCCCACCTCGGCCACCAGCGCCCAGATTGAGGCGTGGCCGGCCGCGCTTAAGCAAAACGCGCTGTTCTCGGCCGGTGTGCTGGATCGGCACTTTCTCATACTGCTGCAGGAGAAGCTCGACCGGATCATCTCCCAGGAGGGCAAGGGCGGCGCCTTCCCCGCTCCGCGCGGGCAGCTGGAGGGCCGGGCAACCGCCCGGACGGAGCTCAAGGCCTACCTGCAGAGCATCGGCTACACGCCGAAGAAAGGTACAGAGGGCACAGTGCAGGATCTGAGCAGCGATCGCCGGCTTAACCTCATCCTGGACACCCAGATCCGTATGAACGCGGCCCTGGGCGCTTACCAGCGGGCGCAGGACCCGGTGATGCTCGACATGTACCCGGTGCGCGAGCTGGTGCGCGTCTCCCCCCGCCGGGTGCCGCGCGGGGCGGTGCCCGGGGCCGATCCGTTCACCCCAGGGGCGGCGATCGCCTGGGGCGGCGACTTCTGGCCGCGCCGCTGGCATGCGGCCGGCGGCCGGTTTTACGGGCCGGCCAAGCACATGATGGCCGAGGTCAATAGCGGCATCTGGGCGGCCATCTCCGATCTGGGCCACCCGTACGAGCCCTACGCCCTGGGCAGCGGCATGGGCCAGCGCAAGGTGCCCCGGACGGAGGCGGAGGAACTGGGGGTCATCCGGCCCGGTGCCGTGGTGGCGCCAGTCCAGGTGCAACTCACCAATCGGGAGGCTCAATACGCTCAGTGTCGCCTGCAGCGCCTGGCCAATCTTTGGCTGGCACTGGCAGCATGAGGTGGCCGTATGAGGTATGAGGAGCTCGAAAAATAATCTTGAAAAATACTTGCATAAATCAAGATTCCGGCCGATACTTCTCTCATGAACACAACTTTCAATCTCTGCGACGATTCGGGCAACGTGGTGACGGTGAATGCGGCCAGCCACGAGGCCGCCGCCAGGCAGTACCGCTTCAACGGTGGTGTGGCGGTATGGAAGGAGGGCGAGCGCAGCCTGCGCTTCGAGGTGCGGAACGGCGAAATCGCCCGCCGCCTGCAGGAGGACGAGGCCTGATGGCTGCCTGCCACGGGGGGCGCCGCGCCAACAGCGGGCGCCCCGCCCGCGACACCAAGGCGATGACTTGCCGGGTCAAACCCATCACCCTCCTGCGCCTCAACGACCTGGTAAAACTCGCGCAGGCTCAGTCCGCGGACGGCCATGTCGTCAGTAAAGGGGAGATTCTGGACGCGTTAATCGAGCGGGAATGTGTGCGGCTCGCAAAATAGTTTCCCCCGCATCCCCTGTATCCCCCGCATCGTAAGACGGTGCGGGGGATTTTTGTTTGGATGGAGGGGATGGCACTAACCGCATCCCTCGACATTAAAGACAACGCCACGGCGCTGCTGCGCCGGCTGGGCGGGCGGGGCTTCCCCCGGGCCGAAATGCACCAGCGCGTGGCGGAGTCCACCGCCCGTGTGATCCAGGATCACCTGTGGGGCCTGGCGGCGACCAACCGCAACAAGATGGGTGCGCCCACCTCCAACTTTTGGGTGGGGCAGGCGGCCGGCGTGTTTGCCTACGCGACGGATGAGGAGGCCCTGGTGGGCGTCCCTGCCCCCACCATGCAACGCCGGTTTGGCGGGGAGATCAAGCCAGGCCCGGGCAAGAGCTGGCTGGCGATCCCGGCCAGCCGTGAGTCCTACGGCAAGACGGCCAAGGAGATGTTTGCGGACCTGCGCTTTGCGGGGTGGAACATCTCCGGCCAGTATTTTGCGGCGTTTCTTAAAAAGGGGACCAACCGCGTGATGTTCTGGCTGCGCAAGCGCGTGGTGCAGGAGGCTGACGAGTCCATCCTGCCCACGGACACAGAGATTATGGCGGCCAACACGCTGGAAATCGGCCAGGCGCTGGCGCGCATGGGGGTGGCCCTGTGAGCCTCTTTGAAACCATCCAGTCCGACGTGCACGAGCGACTGCTGGCGCACCCGTACTTTGCGGATATCCCCGTGGAGCTGCTGCGTCCGCGCGACAAGGGCACGGCGCTGCAGATTGAGCAGTCGATCACCGAATCGCTTACCGGCCTGCGCGAGAAGGGCGGCAAGCGCGGCGCCAGCGTCATGGTCCTCATGCCCTCGGCCGGCTGCCCCCACCGTGGGGTGCCCGGGCCGTACCTCTCGGCCATCGTCACTGTGCGCGTGGCCGAGGTGCCCATGTACAACATGGACCCGGCCAAGGGCACGCTCAAGAGCGCGGAGCAGATCGCCCTGCACGTGCTCCTTACCCTGCATCTGTGGAGCCCTGGCTACGGCCACGTGCTCACCGCCACCGAGCGGCCGATCCAGCCCAACAAGGACGTGCCGGGCGCCATTGTCTACGAGGTGTCACTGGGCCTGGACGCCGGCATTCAGCCGGAGGTGCGCTGGGCCGCGCCTGCCATCCTCGGCACAGCCGGCGCGGTGGAGATCACCGGGCCGGCCGGCGCGCAGCTCTGGTACACCACCGACGGCTCCTTTCCTCGTCCCGACGGGGCCACCGCCACCCTCTACACGGTTCCGTTCGCCCTGCCGGAGGGCGCCGATACCGTCCGCGCCGCTGCTTATGCGGACGGCAAGGCCGGTAGCGACATCCGCCGGCTCCGGTTCTAACCCCCCGCGTTTAACCACCACCACATCCAACTCCATCACCCCCATCACCCATGGCAATCGACGTCACAACTATCCCTATAGGGGGGCCAGCCCTGGTCAAATACGACGGGGCGACCTTCTACAGCAAGGGCGACATCACGCTCAACATCACTAAAAACACCCTGCCCATTGAGGTGGAGCGGGACGGCAAGGTGGATGAGCGTGTGCTCGACGACATCATCACCGTATCGTTTACCCCGGCCGGCGAGTTTGAGGCGCTCAGCGTACTGTTCCCCTACCTGACGCTGCCGATCGGCCGCCACATTACCGGTGCCGACAAGGCCCTGGTCATCCACACGTTTGAGGGCCGGAAACTGACGCTGCACAACGCGGCGATCACCAAGATGCCCAACATCATCGGCAGCGCGGAGAAAACGATTTTTGGTGATGTGGAGTTCACCTCTTTCGTCAAGAACAACACCGAGCGCACGGACGCCGCCTCGCGCTGGACGCTGGCCGATGAGGCGCTGACCGACGCCACGTTTGATCCGGACGACGTGTTGGTGCAGAGCTACACGCTGGCCTGGGGCGGGGACGCGCCGTGGAATAATATGTCCACGATGGAGGGATTCACCCTGGAGTGGAACCTGGGCCTTACCGACGTCAAAACAGACAAGGACGGCATCATTACCAAGCGGCTCAACGCGCTGGATGTGTCCGTCAAAGCCCAGCCCATCGGTATCTCCAAGAGCGATCTGCTGGCCAAGGCCCTGGTGCAGGGCGCTGGTGCCGCGCGCGGCCGCTCGCTCAACGCCAGCGCAATGGACCTGATTATCACCGGCACGGGCGTGTACATCGCGGTGTACGGCGCTGCGCTCAAGACCAGCCCCCTGCAATACGGCCGCTCCAGCATGCTCATTGGCCAGCTGGAGTGGGTGGCCACGCGCAGCTACACGGCCGGCGCGCCCAACCCGCTGGCGCTGATCGCCACTGAGGCACCTGAGGAGCCCTGACATGAACCCCCTCGAACGTCTGCGGGACGCGCAGATCGCCGCGCAGCGCGGCGTGGACGAGCTGCTGCGCGTCACCCGCGACCTGGGCAAAAGCGTGGTGCCCGGCGTCCACATCGTGCCGGACATCCGCCAGGGCAAGGTGCAGCTCATGGTGGTGAGCGCCAGCCGCAGCGCGGAAGACGAGTTCCGCGACCAGCTCGGCTCCATGCAGGAGGCGGAGCCCGATGTCCGCATCTCCTACGTCAGCGGCAAGCTGGCGTTTAGCCCCGCCTCTTCGTCCACCACCCCTTCCCCCCAACCCCCGCCCTATCACTAACATGTCCAAAGGTAAAACGTCGAAAGTTGCGGCTGCAGCAGAGGCTGCGCCTGTATCCTCGCCCGTGGTGGTGGAGGTAAGCAGCTCCGCGGGCCGCCTCCCTGAGCCTCACCCGCTTGAAGATCCACCCACCATCCTCACGGGCATGACCGTGGCGACGCCGGAGGTGGCCCCCGAGGAAGCCGCCCGCGCCGCCGAGGCCGAGCGCCGCCGGCAATACACCGCCGGCTGGCGCCCGCGCCTGGTGGAGGCCTACGACGCCGCCTCGCGCCACCCCGCCAAGGCCGGCCGCTGGGCCAAGCTGGAGCTACTGGTGAAGGCCCAGGGCAAGGACCTGGACGCCATTGTGGCCGACCAGGGGCCGCGCTGCGAGGCCGTGCATGCGGGCCGCCCCCAGGCCGCGCTGTACCTGCTGATCATCCGCATCAAGCAGCAGGCCGGCCTGAAGCCGAGCAAGGCCGACAGCGACAACTACGACGACGCGACGGCGGCGGGCGTATGAGCGACGGGCTGAGCGACGGGCCGGCCGAGGAGGTGGCCGCCTGCGAAAACTGCGGCCAGCCCATCCTGGAGGGAGACCTCTATCACCCCGATACCGAGGGGATTTGCATCTGCGACAACTGCCACCGGGACATCTCCTGGGACGAAATCTGCCGGAACTGATCACCTGCCGTGCGCATCACCATCAACAACTACGAGCTGGCCAACGACGTGGACGCCCTGGTGGTGACCGGGCCGGACCAGTTCGACATCTCCGGCGTGGACGCCGAGCAGATGGTGCAGCTCATCCGGGGGGCCAGTACCCAGTTTTACGACCGGGAAAACCGGCAGACCACGATGTCGTTTACGGTGTCGCGGCTGCATGCCTCGCTGATGGCGGCGGAGTTCTGGCTCATCACTCATGAACGGGACGTGCCGCGGCGCGGATTGGTGACGATCCGCGTGCGCAACCCCAGCGGCGGGCAGGAGGCCAGTGCCTATCTGGCCGGCGCTATGCTCACACCGCGTAGCGGCTACTCGGGCCTGACGACCCTGCACACCTACCAGCTGCGCGGCGGCGTGTTTCTGAGCTCGCCCCCCTCGTCCTAATCGCTCCGCCTGTTCTAACCCCCTGCCTGCACTCCCACTGCAATGCCCCCGCAACTCACCCGCGCCCGCCTGCGCATGCAGGTCATCTACGGCAAGGACGGCAAGGTCACCAACCACCTGACTGGCACCACGCCCGAAATCTGGCGCGGCAACGACGTGCAGCTGGAGGTCGGCGTCTTCCTGGCGCGGCCCAACAACGCCCCGCCGGAGGTGGTGGATGTGACCAACATTACCTCGCTGACGATTGAGGCCAAGGCCTCGCAGACCAGCGGGGCTGCGCCGGTCATCTCCAAGACGATCGACAGCTTTGCGGCGCTGACCAGTGAGGCATGGGAAGCCGGCACCGGCCAGCACGCGGTAGTGCCGCTGACGGCGGCGGAAACCAACCTGTCCCTGGGCGGGCAGGCGAGTGCAGAGCTCTGGATGACGTTCAGCGTGGTGACCTCGGAGGGCTACGCCATCACGCTGGGGGTCTCCACGCTGTCGGTGAAGGAAGACAACGCGGGCGTGGCTGGCACACCACCGACCAATGATCCCACCTACCTGACGGCGGCGGAAACGACGGCCTTGGTGGCGGACAAGGTGAGCACGGCGCAGCTGCTGGCCGCACTGGGCGGAGCGGCTACCGAGTCGTACGAGTACGGCGAGACGGCGATCGCCAACGGCGCCGAGAGTGTGGCGGTGGAGTTTGCTGTGCCCAAGATCTCCGCCGCCTGGCACCTGCTGAGCTGGTACGTGCGCAACGCGAGTGACCCGGACCCGCTGCGCCTGTGGCCCGTTACCCTGGGCGCGCAGACAGATGAGGGCTTTACCGCCCTGTTGAACGGCCCCACTGACAGCGCCAACTACATGCTGGTGTGGCATGTCGTCGTTAACCCCTGATTTTCCCCTCTCTCTATGACCAACCTCTCTCTGACCAGGCGCCCCACGGCGGCGCGATCGCCGATTCTTGCCATCCTCACGCTGGCCTTCCTGGCTGCAATAGCGCTGGGCGCGGCCACGCCGCTCACGGATGTCATCTTCCGCGGCATGGTGCGCGCCGACGCCAACTGGGGCGGCAACAGCATCACCAACCTGCACAGCGTCACGGCGTCCAATACGGTCACCGCCGGGCAGTTTGTCGGGCCGGCCAACGCGGTGGCGGTCACCAACATGGTCAGCCCCTGGGCGCTCAATGCCACCAACGCGCCGGCGCCGGGCAAAGTGTACGCGTTCGACACCAACCTGATCGGCGCGTGGATCACGCCGGGCGCCTCCACCGGCACGGTCACCAGTATCGACATCACGCCGTCCACGGGGCTGTCCGCCTCCGGAGGGCCGATCACCGCATCCGGCTCCATCACCATCGCGCCGGCGCATGACCTGGCGGCCCTGGAGGCCCTGAGCGGCACCGGCATCCCGCACCGCACGGGCGCGGAGACGTGGACACTGGGCAGCATCTCGCTGACGGCGGATGTCTCCGGCATCCTGCCCAAGGCCAACGGCGGCGTGGGCATCGATCTTACGGCTACGGGCGGCGCGGGCATGGTGCTGCAGCAGAGCAGCTCCGGCGGTACCATCACCGTGGCTACGCTCTCGTTCTCCTCGTTGGCCAGCAAGCCCACGACGCTGGGCGGCTACGGCATCAGCGACGGCCAGCCGCTGGACGCGGGGCTCACGTCCCTCGCGGGGCTCTCCACGTCGGCCAATCAGATGCTCTATACCACGGGCAGCGACACCTACGCGACGACCAGCATCACCGTGGGCGGCCGCTCGCTGGTGGGCGTTACGGCCAGCGCCAACGCCGTCGTCTATTTCGATGGTACCTCGACAGCTGCGACCACCTCCATCAGCGCGGGCGGCCGCTACCTCATCAACGTCACGGCGGCCACGGACAAGGTGGCGTTTTTCGACTCCTCCACCAGCGCGGCGACGACCGACCTGACGCCCACGGGGCGCGCCATCATTGGCGTGGCCTCCATCGCCAAGGGCGATATCATCATCGGCACCGGCAGCAATACGGTGGCCAAGCTCGCGGTGGGCACCAACGGGTATGTGCTCACGGCGGACAGCTCGCAGAGCACCGGCATGCGCTGGGCGGCTGCGGGCTCCGCGCCCAGCATTGCGGAGGTGCGTATCAGCGCCAGCACGGACGCGGTACCGACGGCGGACCTGACCGGCGTGCAGCAGACGCTCTACCTGGTGCCGTTCCGGGGCGATCGCCTGTCGCTCTATGACGGCTCCGCCTGGCAGACGCTCTCCATCCCCTCCAGCCCCGGTTATGTGGCGCTGAGCATGAGCACCGGCACCAGCGCCAACACCAACTACGATATCTTCGGCTATATCAGCTCGGGCGCCATCGCCCTGGAGCGCACCGCCTGGACCAACGACACCACGCGCGCCACCGCCCTCACCACGCTCAACGGTGTCCACGTCAAAAGCGGGGACGCCAGCCGCCGCTACCTGGGCACGGTGCGCATGAATGCCTCCGGCTACCTGGAGGACTCCGCCAGCCGCCGCCTGGTGTGGAACATGTACAACCGCGTGGAGGCGACCCTGCGGGCCACCGACGCGACCGACAACTGGGATTACACCACCGCCACCTGGCGCGAAGCCAACGGCGCCTCCACGGCCGGCACCAGCCGCGTGGAGTATGTCGACGGGCTCGGCCTGGGGCTGGTGCGGGCGCGAGTGCACAGCATCGTGTACAACGCCAGCAGCCTCACCACGGTAGCGGCCGGCATTGGTATCGACAGCAGCTCGACCAACAGCGCGCAGTTGTACGGCGGGTTCGTCTCCACCAGCGGCGCCGTGGTGCCGGCCGAGTACAGCGGCTACCCTGGTGTCGGCTTCCACTCCATCCGCCGGCTGGAGATCTCCAACGCCGTCGGCACCACCAACTGGCGCGGCGACTCCGGCAGCACCATTCACCAGACCGGCATGGTCGTCTTCACCGAGCGATAACATGAGCGCATCCATCCTCACAGCCCTGCTTAACGCCGCGGCGATCCCCTTCGCCGGCATCGTCGCGACCCCCGGCCCCGGCGCGGACACCCTCTCCATTGTGTACCAGCCCGAGACCACCCCGGAGCAAGTCGCCGCCGGTAATACCATCCTGACGGTAGACTATCCCGCCGCCGTGGCCGCCGCTCAGCAGGCCGAGGCTGACCAGCGCGCCCAGGGCGAGGCCGTGCGCGCGGCCGGCATCACGGTGGACGGCATTACTTTCCGGGCCAATCCGGACGGATCGGACTGGGTGTTTTACGTTGCCGCCGCCACGCAGCTGGACCTGGAGGAACGTCTGCACCAGGCCGACCCCGAGGACCCCGAGTTTGCCCCGCGCGCACCTGTCGTCGCCACGCACATCGGCACCAGCACCACCCACCAGTTCCCCGATCGCCCCACCGCTATCCGCACTCTGGCCAAGCTGGGCCGTGCCGGGCACATCATGCGTTTCCCGCCGGCGCCTTAACGCCTTAACGCTGCTGCTTTCCTCCTCGTCCCATGGCCGCCCCCAAATCCTACTACGACATCGCCGTGCGCGTGACCAACGAGGGCACGGGCGCGAAGCAGACGATTGCGGAGCTGCAGGATGCCGGTAAGGCTGCAAAGCATTTTACCGACCAGATTCTGGCGGCGCAGCGCCAGCAGAAGGAATTTAACGATACCATCGGCCAGCTCGATGTGGGGCAGCTGCGCCTGCTGGACGCCTACCTGCAGGATGCCATCCAGAGCGGCGTGGACGCGGGGCAGACCGTCGACGCCCTGATCGACCAGATGCAGCTGGTCAAGGTGCGCATTTCCGACCTCAACAAAGGGGACGGCGGAGGTGGCGGCGGCGGGAAAGGCGGCATGCTGGCGCGGTTTGGCGACGACCTGGTGAACGTGGCCCAGCAGGTGCCGGGCGCGGCGTCCGCCATCAGCCTGCTGGCCAACCCGATCACCGCCGTGGGCGCATCCATGGCCGCCATGGCTGCCCAAGGCCTGACCTTTAACCAGGTGCTGGAGACCAGCCAGATTGGCTTGGCCAGCGTGTTTTTGCAGTTTGACAAGTCCGGCCGCATCGGCTCGTTCTCTCAGGCGATGGGCATGGCGGCGCAGGCGCTGGAGCTGCTCAAGGTCAAGGCGGCGGAAAGCCCGGCCACGCTCCAGCAGCTGGTGAGCAGTTACCAGGCCGTGGCCGGCGCGGCCGCCCAGGCCGGCATGAGCGTCACGCAGCAGGTGGAGGTTGTCACCCGCATGAGCCAGACGCTGGCCGGCCTGGGCATTGTGACCGAGCAGATTACCCAGGAGACGCGGGCGCTGTTGACCGGCAACATTACCGAGGATGCGGCCGCCGCGCGCATGCTCAACATCCGCCGCCAGGACATCGAGCTGGCCCGCCAGCAGGGCCGGCTGTACGAGTTTTTGATGGAGAAGACGGCGGCGTTTGGCCAGGCCAGCGAGCGGGCCAGCCAGACGATGAGCGTGGCGATGAGTAACGCCTATGACTCGTTTACCCAGTTTGCCGGCGTGGTCACCAAGCCGATTTTTGACGTGCTCACGCGCGCGGCCGTGGGCCTCTCGA
This sequence comes from Verrucomicrobia bacterium LW23, assembly GCA_003054695.1. Lineage (GTDB taxonomy): Bacteria > Verrucomicrobiota > Verrucomicrobiia > Methylacidiphilales > UBA1321 > LW23. Next base: position 33,355 of record QAZA01000016.1, on the reverse strand, counting down.
ACGTGTTGGGCGGGCTCAACAAGGTGATGGGCATTACCTCGGGCAATCTCGACAGCGCCGGATCCTCCGCCCAGCAGGCGGCGCCGCCCATCGCTAAGGTAACGGAGGCGCTGGTGGACGCGCAGACGGGCCTGGTGAAGCTGGTGGAGGTGGCCAAAGACACCACGATGGAAACGCCCCTGACCGAGCTGGAGAGGCTGCGCAAGGCCTCGGACGATGCCACGGCGGCCATCGAGAGGCTGCGCGCCGCCCAACTGGAGGGGGCCGAGGTGGAGACGGCCGCCAAAATCCAGAAGCTGGACGCGGACGAGGCCGCCGAGCTGCGCCAGGCCCGCGACCGGGGCGACACGCGCGAGCAGCAGGCGGCCATCAGCGCCCGGTACGCCCAGCAACGCGGCGAGCTGCGAGGCCAGCTGGAGGAAACCAAAGCCAAAGCGCAGACCAAAGAGGCCGAAGACGCGCGCGACAGGCTGGTGAAACAGCACGAGGCCGAGGCCGCCAATCTCCAGCGCCTGCAGGGGGCGGCCACCACGGCCAAAGGGAACCTGGACAACGCGCAGCAGCAGGCCAAAGAGCTGGGCTACGCCAGCGATGAGGAGCTGCTGGTGCGTGAAGTGGAGCAGGGCGACGGCATCCTGACGACCGACCAGGCCGCCAAGTACCGAGCCGCCAAGGAGACACTCAAGACGGGCGGCCCCCGCACGTATGATCAAATAGCGGGCACGCTGGCCCGCGCCCGGGAGGGGAAGCTGCAGGCGGGCGGGGACATGCACAAGAGCGCGATGTTTGCGATGTACATGGCCCAGGGCAACGCGAAGCAGGCGCTGGAGTATGCGCAGTCGCAGGACGAGCAATGGCAGGCGACGATGCTGCAGGAAGGGCGCATTGCCCCCATGCCCAGCCCCATGGCTTCCCCGGGGGCACGCAAGGCCTGGGAGGACAACTTGAAGCAGGTGGCCACCGACGATGAGGCGAAGCTGGGCGCCGCCAAGGCCACCGCCCGCGACTACACCGCAGCCCAGACCCAGGCGGACACCGCCACGCAGCAATACAACGGCCGCGAGGCCATCCGCCGGGACGAGGCGAAAGCCGCGGGCGAAACCGTGATGAACGCCCAGGGCCGGGAGCGTACCACGGCCGCGGGCAACCAGGCGGCCCAGAAAGCCGCCGCCGATACCGTGCAGCAGACCCAGCGCACGGCCGACGCCTCCGTAGCGGAGCGTGATGCGGCGGCGGAGCGCCAAAAGATCCAGGCGCAGCTCAAGGACCCTACGCTGAGCGGTGCGGACCGTGGCGGGCTCAGCGCCCGGCTGCGCACTCTGGAGGATGAAGAGGTCAACCGCCGGTACGCTACCGACAAGGCGGGGGGCGACAAGGCGCGCGAGACCCTGCGCATCCAGCGCGAGGTGGAAGACAGGACGCGGGCGCGGGAGGTGCGCAAGGGCACGCTGCAGCGCACCATTGGGGACGCGAACATCGCCCTCAACGACCCGACCGTGACCGGCAACGCCCAGATTAACCGGGCCGACCTGCACCAGGACCCGCAGGTGCGCGCCGAACTGGAGCGCACGGGCGAGGGCAACGAGGCCGAGGACGCGGCCACGCTGCGCGATACCTCCGCCCCGTTGCTGAAGCGGCAGGCGGCCGCCGCGCGCCTGGGCAACCGGCGCGAGCGGGCCAGGCGCGAGCTGAGCGGTATGGAACAGCAGGCGGCCGCCAGCCCGGCCCAGAGCGCCCAGGAAGAGGAGCAGCTGCGTGCCAACCACGCCGCCAAGCAGGCGGCCGGAGGGGATGCCGGCACCCTGATCCAGATGAGCGAGGCACTGACGGCCGCCACCAAAGGCAAAAGCGGCACCCCTATTGCCTCCGTGATGTCCGCGATACGGGAGGCAACCGACGTGCTCAAGGATGGCGCGGCCAAAGAGGAGCTCGAGGGGCTGGGCAATGCCCTGATGGAGCTGACCAAGCTGCTCAAATCGATGGGCGCGGCCAAGACCCCGCAGATCAAGGCCTTTGAGGCGGAGCTGGCGCGCGTGAAGGCGGCCAATGCAGCTAACCGGCAGGGTGCCGGTTAAAGACAGACAAGACAACCAAGACAACCCTAATGGCGACAAACTGGACACTGACGTACCAACCCGGGCAGCCCAACCCGGCCGCGCGCACACGCACGCTGGCGGGGTGGGGTATCTCCTCTCTCACCCGCAGCCTCAACAACCTGCAGGCCGACGTGGTGGACATAGCCATTGACGGGGCGCTGGTCGACGACCCGGCCCCGTGGGCGTACGGCCAGGTGTGCGCGATTTACCGTGACGGCGTGCAGTGGTTTTACGGCGTGGTGGTGACCAACCCGCGCCAGGCCAGCGGCCCGGCCGAGGGCATGGAGTACCGGCTGGAAGGGCCGTGGTGGTATGCGCAGCGCAAGATTTTTGAGCAGAACTGGAAATACCGCGACCCGGAGAACCCCGAGGCGGAGCCCACCGAGCGCCTGGTGACCCGCGCCGTGCTGTGCCAGCGCCTCAACGGCCCGCGCATGACTACGGGCGAGCAAATCGGCGAGGTGGTGGACCTGCTCATCGCGCGGGGCTGCCCGATCCAGAAAGGGACCATTGAGCCGGCCGTGTACGCGCCTTATAACGAGGTGCGCGACATGCCGTGCGCCGAGGTGATCCGCAACATGATGCGGTGGACGCCCAACGCCGTGGTGTGGTTTGACTACGCGACCACCCCGCCCACCCTGCACGTGACCAGCCGGGACAACATGCCCGCGGTAACGCAGACGCTGGGCGGCACCCTGCTGCCCGGCAGCGGCGGCGTGCGCGTGGGCCCCATTGACCTGCAGATTACCCCGCGCCACGACCTGATCGTGCCGGCCGTGGTGATCCACATCGAGCGGGTCAACTCAATCGACGGCTACAGCTACACCAGCGTGGACGTGCAAAAAGCCCCGCCCGAAGCCACCGGCACCGAGTTCGGCGCCATGATCTGCACCCTGGAGCTGGGCGGCGGCACCAAGTCCATCCAGCGCCAGCGCGTGGTGGCGCCGTTTATTGATATCAGCAGTGAGGATTGGTGGCGGGCACACAAACCGGAGCTGAACAGCGTTGTGGGACTTGTCATGGGGCATCCTCAAAAAGCTAATCTCACCGGCATCAAGAAGGTCGGAGGAGGCCCTGGGTTGCCCCGAGAGCTCAAGGGTGGGGCAATCCCATCCTGGGAAACCCAGGCCCAGACCTACGAGGTAGAAGTCTTCACTGTTTTCTCCGGCCTGGATAAGAGTGGAGCATCTGAATACAAGCATGAGTTCAGTCCCATCTCTATACAACTGATGGGCACAGAGCTGAGCGATAAAACCTACTCGCGCACCAGCTCTGCCACGGAGGCCGAGCAGGCGCCGCCCAACCTGGCGCAGCAGCTCTACGACGTGATGAGCGTGCTGCACTACGACGGCAGCATCACCCTCTGGGAGCCGGAATGCAGCAGCGCCGTGCGGCCCGGGATGAAGCTGAACATTGCCGGCGGGCACGCGGACTGGGCCACGATGGGCGCCCAGGTGCAGCAGGTGCGCGAGGATGTGTTTAGAGGCACCACGGAGGTGGGTTTTGGCGCCCCCGAGCACCTGGGGACGCAGGACCTTTTGGAGCTGATGCGGGTGACCAACGGCCGACGGGTGAGCACCCGGGCGGCGGAACGCGAAGGGGGCGAACCCTCGGAGGCCGTGCAGACCGACGGGCCTACCGGCACCGCCATCCAGCGCGGGGCCAACCTGGGCGGCTCCATCATCCAGCAGGCCCTCAGCAGCCCCAGCGACAACGAGGAAAACAAGGAAAGCAAGATCACCTTTGACCTGGGCACCAAGGAGGATCCCAACCCCAAACTGGGCGTGCAGCACAAGGACGGCGCCGCCACCACCACCACGGCCAGCTCCACCGAGCTCAAGAGCGAACAGAAAGGTCCGGGCGCGGGCGAAGAGATCCCCACCATCACTGTGGTGACGACAGCCACGGGCGCCTACCAGCTGCTCTGGAATGGCAAGGAGGGCCTGCCCAAAAAGGCGATCTCCCTTTCCCTGGACGACATTACCGACACGGACAAGGGCGTGGACATCAAGCTGCGCAAGGCCAAGTGGTGCGTGGCCGGCGAGCCGTCGGACGCGCCGGCAAAATACGTGTGGGTGCTGATGAGCGACCCCATTGAGGGGGAGGTCTAAATGTCCGGCTGGTTCTCCAACCTGGGGCGAGGGGAGCATTGCTGCCCTGACTGCGGTGCCGACGTATGCTGCGGCTGCGCGCCCGCGGTACCGCTGACTGCGGTTGTGTCGGGGATTACGCTATGCCCGGAAGTGGCGCCCTACCTGCCTGACCCGAACGGGACGTACCATCTGGAGGTCGCCCTTGATCCAGGCGGAGGGATTCGTTCGTGGCAGGGATCGACTGGCACCTGGACGCTGTCTCTCTCCTGCCTGGGAGGCAACTACGAGCTCGTGATCGACCTGAGCGGAGATGTCGTGGCTTTTATGGCGCTCGGACATCGCGGACTCAGCACCCCTTTCATCGGAGATGCGCCTACGGAGGCTTCCTGCGGCGATGGCAGCGGCTTCGGCGGCGTGCGTATCGCCTACGGAGGTACCGTGACGGTGACTGTCACCGAGGAGACGGAGGAATGAACCCTTCGCGCCCTCCTGCAACCCCCCGCTTTCTGCGCAGCCTCCATTGCCGCCTGCGCCTGCATTGTCACGCCTGCCGCACTAGCCGCGCCTGGCGCGAGAGCCTGGCGCGCATCGGCCAGATGCCGGAGGCGGAATGGGACTGCCCCCACGGCTTTACCGCCGAGCGCCTGCCGACAACGGCGGCGGTGCAGGAGGCCGCGAGGCTGGAGCAGTGGAGAGCCGACAACATGCCGTGTGCCAGGGGCTGCGGCTCATCAAAAAAGGGATAAACGACGCCATGACGATCAACATCAACGCCCCCGCAGAGGACCAGGCCCAGGCCGTGGGTGCGGAGGCCCTGCTGGCCGCCCGCATGCTGCTGGCCGCCACGTTGCAAAGCGTGGATGCCGCACTGGAGGACGTGCAGTTTGGACTGCGCACCCGGGGCAGCCTGGCTAACGTCGCGCGGGAGTACTCCCGAACCCATGCCCAGATTCTGGCCCGCAACATCGCGGGCGAGGCCCGCAACGGCTGGCTGCTGGGCAATGCGCTGGCCCTCTCCTCCAGCCCGGCCCTGGCCGAGGCCTTTGATGCCGGCGCGCCCGTGGTGGACCTGCTGGTGGATAACATCAACTGCCGCAAAGGCAAACAGTGTGGCAGCAGCTGCGTTGCCGCCTGGAAGGATTGCGTGCTGCCGGCGGCCCGGACGGGGGGGGGTACCGCCACCCGTGCCGCTGCCGCCGGCAAGCCCGCCGGCGCCAGCACCGCCGGCCTCCCCATGAGCAAGCAAAGCGCTGGCGTCTACACCGCCACCCACCACGGTACGCCCGTTACCATCAGCCGTGTCGGTACCACGTGGGTGGCCACCACCCATCGGGCCTCCGGCGCCAGCGCCCCGCTAGCCAGTGGCAAAACCCGCCAGGCCGTGGCCACCTCCGTGGCAGCGATGACGCCCCAGCAGTTGGGGCAGGGCGCTGCCCCAGTGGCCGCGCCGGCTCAGCCTCAGTTCGCTATTCGGGTGGCGGCACCGGCTCAGCCTGCTACTCGGTTGGCGGCGCCGGCTCAGCCTCAGCCCGCTACTCAGCCTGCTACTCGGTTGGCGGCGCCGGCTCAGCCCGTTGCCCCGGTTACAGTTCCTGGTCAGCCGCACAATGGCCGCCCAGACACGGCGCGGCGAGCATGGGACGCCAACAAGCCAGTGCCGGGTGAGTCTCTGCATGGGATTGATCTTAAGCCCGTAACCGATAGGACGTTTTACGAGCGGGTCAGGGATGCGATCCCCGAGACTCCTCCTCTTCGAGGCGTAAAGATTGACCGTGTGGGCGTCATCATCGAGGAGCCGGATGGCAGTGTGTGGATGTGCAAGCCTACCAACGCCTTCGGTTCCAGGGAGTACTCGCTACCCTCTGGTACGGTGGAAAAGGGGCTGACCCTCCAGCAGAACGCAATCAAGGAAGCATATGAGGAAACCGGACTGCAGATTGAGATCACTGGGCATGCGGGAGATTTCTACGACACCAATTACGGAACGGGGGCAGGGTCGCGGCCATACCGCGTTTACCGCGCAAAGCGGGTAGGCGGAGCACCTTGGGATGTGGCTCCCATCAAGAACACGCCGGGCAACCCGCCTGAAACGGAGCGGATGGAGCTGATGAGTGCAGAGGCCGCACGGGACTTGGGGAGCACACCGAGCGCAGTGGTGCGGGGGACGAACAAACTGCGCAGCGACGACACCTCGGCCCTGGGTGTAGTCACGCCTATCAAGCTGACCACGCCTATGAAAGCTGTGGACAAGATATTGGAGGGCGTTGCCTCGCGTGTGGAGGAGTATAGGCGCCAAAAGCTGGCTGCCGGCGATCACCCGGGATCTACGGTACTCCATGCGATCCAACAGTCGCGTGGGTACAATGCTAAACCGTCCCTTCAGACGCCCGCAGAGATGGATCAGTTCATAGCCGGGGGCGACATTGAAATGCTCCGGGGGGTCAAAGCCATCTCTGGAAGATCGTCAGAGCAGCTTCTCAATGAGTACATCTCAGGAGATCATTACCCGGGCTTTGGTATGTTTGGGGATGGGACATATGCGGACGCATCGAAGGGGCGCGCTAATGCCACCTCTCGTGGCCGGTACGGTCCTGGGCCTTACCTGCGTATGGCCCTCAAGAAGGAGGCTAAAGTGATTAAGATGAGCGAGTTGCTCACTGCATTCAACGGGACGATGGGTTGGGGAGGAAATATCACCAAAGCTGGCGGCGGCCGCATCAAGGCACCAGCTGCGTTTAAGAATGCCACCGACCAACGAGTGGGCATGTCCTCACACGGGAGAGAGGTGAGGTATCTGGGCCTGCATGCTGCCCTTGCTGGTTACGACGCCATTCACCACGATGTCGCCGGAAACTATGGGGAGAACTATTATATCGTCCTCAACAGATCCATGACCCGGGTGCAGCAGCAAAAGGTGCCTCAAGGGTACAACGTAAGATAATTGACGCGTCGGGCGAGGAGAACTATTCTTATTTTATGGACTTTAAGCTTGAGCCCTTTTTCCCGGGGAACATGAATCCCCCTTTGACGCCGCATGCGGCAATGGGAGGATTCCCTTGCGCTGGTCCATTTCTTGACGCAGTGCTGGGTGGTAATCCTCCCCTGCAGGGGGTTGGCTGGTTTCGACGTTTGCCTCCTCGCATCCGCGAGGCCTGCATTGCCTCACGAGCTTATAACAAGCGCAAAGGGATCAAAGTCCCTGTGCCCTTTGGCCTTGCCTCGCAGGAGGCTGAGTATCCGTACCAGGCGGAGCAGGCTGGTAAGGACCTGGTAGACCTGGGCTGGTATGACGAAGAGGGATACGAGCTGGATCCGAATACCCGTCGGCGTCTCTCGCCAGCCGCCTTGCTGAAGCTCACGGGCGCGAAGGCGTTTGGCCTGCCCCTCATGGATACAGCCGACGTGGAGGACTACGACGGCGAGATTCCTGATCCCGAGACGTGGGAGCCTGCAGGCGCTCGCCTGCGTAAGGAAGGAAGTCAACCCATGGATCGCAGCCAGGCAGAGGCTGAGATCCACCGCCGCGGCAGGATGGCGGTGGGCAGCCTACTGGGAATGAAGATCTCCGATGTGGATCGCCCTTCGGGCCTCGAGTACATGATCGACAGGCTGCTTTTCATCAGCAGCGAAGGATACACTCTCGATGAGTGGACCGCGCTTGCGGACGATTGAAGAGGCTTTGCAGGCGCGTTGCAATGGATTTGCCGACGATTTTCCGGGATGCGTGAGAATTTGTCCGGGATGCGGCGAAAAAACTCACTTGGACTCACGTTGCAATGTGCATGATAGTGCAAATTTCGTGCGCTTTTCTGTTTGTTGCGCGCATTTTCGGGTGATTACAATTATTTTGTGTGTAAAACCGACGATTTATGGATAGGAAAGGACACGCCGCTTCTTGCCAATCTGTGGCCGGATTTTCCGGATTCAGAGAGAAAACGGAGGCAGTCGCAGGTGGTTTAATCGTTGATATAGACCCATTTTGCTCCGAGATCGGCTGTTGTCGCCTCTGAAAAAGGAATTGCAATTCTTCCGCGCGGACGCGACATTAACTGAGACTTCGAAGTGCCGTTATATGATGGAAAGCGGCATGTTTACGACACAAGTTTTGAGATGGCTTGTTTCGGAGTGCCCGATGGCCTGAGCCCGATTCCACGTGCATTTATGTTGATCCCCTATTCCCGCTGCAAAGGCGCCGTTCTGCTGCAAAAGCAGGTACTCGCGGCACTCCTGGTTACCGCCATGGTTATGGTGCCCCCCGGCCACGTGGGCATGCTGACGTTGCAGGCCAATCCGTCCGGCGGCACGGTCGCGGGCGGCTCGGCCACTATCACCTCCGGCCCCGGCAACGTAACGGTGCGCCAGAGCAGAGACCGCGCTGTGGTCAACTGGAATAACTTCTCCATCCGCCAGGGGGAGACGACCACCTTTGTGCAGCCGGGCAGCCGCTCGGCGGTGCTTAACCGGGTAACGGGCGCCGGGCACTCGCAGCTGGACGGCAACCTGCGCGCCAACGGCCAGGTTTATCTGGTCAACCCCAACGGCGTGGTTATTGGCAAGACGGGCCGCATTAACACGGCCGGCTTTACGGCCAGTACGCATGATGTTACCAACGCGGAGTTTATGAAGGGCGGCGACATGACGTTCCGCGGCAATTCCAGCGCGTCGGTCATCAACCACGGCAAAATCCGCGCGACGGACGGCGATGTGACCCTGATTGCGCGCCAGGTGGAGAATCACGGCAAGATCCGCGCCAAAAACGGCAGCGTTAACCTGGCCGGCGGCTCCGAAGTGCTGGTGCGCCCCAGCGGCACCGAAGGGCAGCGCGTGTTCATCAAAAGCGGCACCGGGTCGGTGGTCAACACGGGTTCCATCCGCGCCGCAGCCGCCGAGCTGCGCGCGGCGGGCGGCAACGAGTACGCCCTGGCGGTCAATAACTCCGGCGTCATTCGCGCCACGGCGGTGGACCGCAGCGGCGGACGCATTGTGCTGAAGGCAGAATCGACGGGCGGCTCCTCGCGCAACGCGGGTCGTGTCGTCAACAGCGGCAGGCTTATTGCCAGCGCGCGCGCCCCGGGCCGCGCGGGCGGCCGGGTTGAGGTGACGGGCGACCACGTCACGCTCACTTCCACCTCGCGAATCGAGGCGAAGGGCTACGGTGCCAAAGGCGGCACCGTGCTGGTGGGCGGCGGCTATCAGGGCAAGGACACCGAGGTTTACAACGCCTCCACGGTTACGGTGGAGAAGGGCTCGGAAATCAACGTGGATGGCGGCACCAAGGGCGGCACGTCCATCCTGTGGAGCAACGACCGCACCATCTTCGACGGCCACATCTCGGCTAAAGGCCCGGGCTTCTCGCAGGAAACGGGCGGCTTTGTGGAGGTGAGCTCCAAGGGTGTGCTGGAGTACCGCGGCATTGCGGACACCGCCGGCGGCACCGTGCTGCTGGATCCCGCTACGCTGGAGATTATTGTGGGCGGCGGCACCGATGTAAACGCAAGCACGCTGGATCCCAGCCACATCCTGGCCCAGCTGGCGCTGGGCAACTTTACCCTGATGGCCACGGACGGCATCATCGTCAGCAGCAGCTTTGCGCTGACGGCCAGCACGATGCTGACACTGCAGACTACCTCGCCCACCGGCTACATCAATTTCAACGCGCCCGTCAGCCTGGGCAGCGCCGGCGCGGACCTGCACCTGATCACGACGACGCTGAACTTTAACGCGCCGATTACGGTAAACGCCGGCTCGGTCATCACCGGCACGGCCACCACGGCCAATGTGGCCAACACGGGCCTGGCCGCCTCCACGGGCAAGATCCAGAATGCGATCGACGCACTGGCCGTGGGCGGCACCATCAACCTGGCCAGCGGCACGTATCGCGAGGCGAACATCACCATCGGCAAGTCGCTCACGATCCGTGGCAATGGCTACGGTAACACGATAGTGACCAGCGATACGGATGGCAACCTGACGGGCGAGAGCGTGGGCCTTCGCGTGACGCCCGGCGCGGGCAATGCCGTCTCGCTGAACTCCTTTGCGGTTGACCGCGGCTACGGCAGCGGCGGCGGCGTGCTCATCGTCAACGGCAACGTGTCGATGGACCGCATGCTGGTCTCCAACAGCGGTACGCCCAGCACGGGCGCCGGCACCGATCGCGGCGGCGGCATCCGCGTGATGGCGGGTACGCTGACGATGAGCAACAGTATCGTGCGCAATAACAAGACGGCCGGCTTTGGCGGCGGCATCGCGTTTGACTCCGGCACCAGCGGCACGATTACGGATTCGCTCATTCAGGACAACGTGGCGCTGAACACGGCCGGCAACGCGACGACTCGCGGCGGCGGTATCTTCTTCCTCGGCGCCGCAGGCACCTTCCTTAACATCACGGGTACGACTTTCCGTCACAACGTCTCCAGGAATTCTGCCACGGCTGCAACCGACACGGGCGGAGGCATTAGCATCGACGGCGGTACAGCATCGGCTACCGTAAGGATTAATTCGTCACTCTTTATCGACAACGAGAGCGAGTTCGGTGGCGCCATCTATGCCAGCGGCTCCAATACAAAAGTGTACGTCATCAACAGCACCCTTACGGGGAATAAAGCCACGGGCAGCGCCAATAGTGCGGGCGGCGGTATCCGCTCCAGCGGTCTCCACACGTTGTGGGTCAGCAGCTCTACCATTGTGTTTAACGAGGCGGATACCAACGGCGGCGGCATTGCGCACGGCGGTTCCACGGCTCGTGTCTATAACAGCGTAATCTCCCTCAACAAGCAGGGGGGAAGTCTGACCGTTGCCAATTCGAGTACGGAAGGATCGAATATGTCAGGCACGTTTGCCTCTAATAGCTTTAACGCCGTTAGCGTTGATGCCGACACTCTGAAGCTGGCGCCACTGGATTACTATGGCGGCAAGGTCATGACCTACGGCCTGCTTCCCGGCAGCTCGCTTATCAACGCGGGTGGCAACGCCTATGACGATACGGAAGTTGGCACCCTCGCCTTCGACGGCCGTGGTCGCACCCGCACTGTGGGCGGACGTGTGGACATCGGCGCGTTTGAGAGCCAGACGGCCGCCGACTACGTGGTGACGACCACGGCGGACTACAACCCCGCTTCCGGCTTTTACGTGGATTACAGCCTGCGCGCGGCCCTCAACATCCGCAACGCCGGCCTGGCGGAGAGCAATGGCAACATCTCGTTCAACATTTCCTCGGCGGATCCCGGCTACAACTCCACCACGGGCCGCTGGGTGATTACGGCCGCGCCCGGCACGACCGGCTTTGCGATAAGCGCGCCAGTCTCCATTAACGGCATTAGCCAGACGGGTGGCGGCGCCGGCCTGCCGCCGAAGATTGAGGTGAACGGCGCGGATCTGGGCTCGGTGTTTACCATCACCAACAACGCCAACGTCACGCTTGCCGGCCTTTACATTACCAACGGCACAGCCACGCAGGGCGGCGGCATCAATGCTGTGGGCACGGGCGTCCTTACCATCACCGACTCGGTGATTACCGGCAACTCCGCGGGCAACGGCGGCGGCATTTACCTTTCGGGCGGCACCCTCAACCTTACGGGCAGCGTGGTGTCCAACAATACGGCTACCACGGGCAGCGGCGGCGGTCTGGCAGTGGTCAGCGGCACGTCCATTCTGCAGCGCAGCACCATTCACAACAACACGGCCTTGGGCAGCGGCGGCGGTATCTACCTGATGGGCGGCGGCTTGCACACGGGCAACAGCCTGACGTTTGCGTACAACACGGCAACTTCCGGCAACGGCGGCGCGATCGCCGTTATGGGCAACGCCACGTACCAGAACTCCACCATCGCGTTCAACTCCGCCGGCAGTGAGGGCGGCGGACTGTATGTGGGCAGCGGCGTCTTCAGCATCTACAACTCCATCCTGGCCAGGAACACGGCAGCGTCCGGCACCGACGGCTCCAACGCGTCGGGCGCCACCTTTACCGACGCGGGCTTTAACCTCATCGGTGTCAGCGACGGCATTACCTCTCCGCTGGCGGGCACCACGCTCAGCGGCAGCAGCGCGTCGCCGCTCGATCCGCTCCTCACCACCACGCTGGCCAACTACGGCGGCAGCACGCCCACGCTGGCTCTGCTTCCCGGCAGCCCGGCCATCGGCGCGGGCGATCCCGCCCTGACGGGTGGTAGCGATCAGCGCGGTGTGATTCGCGACGCCGCGCCCGACATCGGCGCTTACGAGAGCCTCGGCTTTACCTACACGGTTACCAGCGGCAACAACCAGGCTACCCGCCCCAACGCGGCATTCGGCAGCAATGTCGTCATTACCGTGGCGGCCAACGACGCCCTGCTGACCGACCTCACCGGTGGCAAGGTGACGCTCACGCCTCCCTCCTCCGGCGCCAGCCTCACGGGCACCCCCGGCCTCACCAGCACCATCAGCGGCACCACCGCCACGTTTGCGCTGACGGCCAACGGCACCTCCGGCTCCTACACCGTAGGCATAGTGGACTCCGCAAACACCCTGAGCATGACGAACCAGTACGTGCTGACCATCACGCCTGACTCCGGCCAGGGCATTGTGTATGGCGACACCGACGCCGGCAACTACACCTACAGCTACTCCGGCCTTGCCTCGGGCGACTCGATACTGGCGGTGCTGAACGGCGGCTCGCTCGACCGCCTGGCGGGCCTCAACGCGGGCACTTACGCCATCAATCAGGGCACGCTGGATCTCGCCGCCTTGTACGCCGACAAATACGCGCTGGATTTCACCACCGGCGTTAACTACACCATCACCACGCGCAACATCACCATCACGGCGGACGGCAAGACGATTACCTACGGCGACGCCGATGTGCCGCTGACCTACACGGCCGGTACTCTCTACAATGGCGATACATTTACCGGCACGCTAAGCCGCGATGCGGGCAGCGATGCCGGCACCTACGGCATCACCCAGGGCACGCTCTCCATCATCACCGGCAACGCCGCTAACTACAACGTCACGTATGTGGGCGCCAGCTACACCATCAACAAACGCGCGGTTTTGGTAACAGCCGACTCCGGCCTGGGCAAGACCTACGGCGGCACCGATGGCGCCCTTACCTACACGACCGACGCCGGTGCTGTGGCCTTTGCCGGCGCCCTGCAGCGTGACGCGGGCGAGAATGCGGGCACCTACGCCTATGACGTCAGCAGCCTCACGGCCAACAACTCTAACTACTCGTTCACCCTGGCCGCCGGCCCGGTTTACACCATCCACCGCGCCCTGCTGACGGTGACCGCCACCGACGCGTCGGGCACCGTGGGCGAACCGTTCCCCACGCTGGGCGGTACAATCACGGGCTTCCAGTTTACGGATGACGCAAGCGTGGTCTCCGGCCTGGTGTACGGCACCACCGCCACTGCCGCCTCCCCTGCGGGCGCCTACGACATCATGGGCTCCGGCGCCACCGCGCTGAACTACACGTTCGCCTACGTCAACGGCACGCTCACGCTGACCGACGCCTCCGTCACACCCGGCGGCTCCACGCCGCCCCCTGTAACCCCGACAGTGCCGCCCACGACGCCCGGCGTGCCCACCGCGCCGTCTGTTCCCGGCACCGGCGGCTCGGTGGCTGACAGCGGCAACGGCACCCAGCCCGGCGGCAACACCGCGCAAGGCCGCGGCACCATCACCATCCGCCCCTTCGCCCTGAGCGCCTTTGACGCTACGTGGGGCCGCAACAACGAGGACGAGCGGCACTTCCGCGCCTCCGGCCCCGGCCTCTCCTCCGGCAAATATCGCATCACCTACGAAGGCCGCAACAACTCCAACGGCGCCCTGCTCCACCTCAGCAGCGGCCAGGTGGCCCCGTAAGGCCAGGTCGCACACTAAGCATCTGCTGCCACAACGCCTTGCGTGCGCCGCCCCGCCAAGGGGCGGCATCCGGCGGGCACAAGGCTCCGCGGTTCTCGGAGCAATTCGCTCGCATCCAATGTAAACCTCACGTAAGACTCACGCCATAACCGGCGCGGGCAGCTCGGGCGGGGCTTCGGCGCCGTGCACCATGTCCTGGAAGAGGCCGGGCGTGGTGCTGAGGGTGGCGTAGTCGCCGTCCTGGATGATTTTGCCTTTGCGCAGGACGAGGATGCGGTCGCAGGTGCGGATGGTGCTGAGGCGGTGGGCGATGAAGATGGCGGTTTTGCCTCGCAAAATTTCGTCCAGGGCGGACTGGATCAGCCGTTCGCTCACCGTATCCAGCGCGCTGGTGGCTTCGTCGAAGATGAAGCAGGGCGGATCGATAAGCAACGCGCGGGCGATGGCCAGGCGTTGCTTTTGGCCGCCGGAGAGGCTGGTGCCGCTTTCGCCCACCATCGTGTCGAGCTGCTGGGGCAGATCGCGCACAAAATCCCACGCGTTGGCGCGCTCCAGCGCGGCGCGTACTTCATCCGGGGTGGCCTCGGGGCGCAGCAGGCGCACGTTCTCCAGAATGGTGCTTTGGAAGAAGTAGGGATCCTGCGGCACCACGCCAAAGCGGCGCCGCACGTCGCGGCCGGCGCAGGTGCGCAGGTCCACGCCGCCGATGCTTACGGTGCCCTGCTGGGGATCGTACAGGCGCAGCGCCAGCTGGGAGATGGTGCTTTTGCCGCTGCCGCTGGGGCCCACCAGGGCAATCTTCTGCCCTGCGGGGATGTCCAGCGTAAAGTCCTCCAGCACAGAGTCCTCCACATAGGCAAAGCGCACGTTGCGGAAGGAGATGGTGCCGCCGCGTTCATCCAGCGTGTTGCCTTTGCCTTCCTCGGGCTCCGGCGTGGTGCTGATGGTATCCAGCACGGCGGCGATGCGCTCCATGCTGGCCTGGGCGGCGCTTTGGCTGGTGGCGATTTGCAGCAGTGTGGTGAGCGGCCCCTGCAGGCCCAGGAACGCACCCATGTACGCCGAGACCTCGCCGATGGTGACCTGGCCCTCCAGGTAGCGCCAGGTGCAGGCGGCGGCCAGGGCGGCAAAGCCCAGGTAGCCCACGGTTTCCTGGCGCATCCAGAGCATGTGCCCCTGCACGTCGCGCTCCACGCCCTGCTGGCCGATGACGATGGCCTGCGCCTCAAACTGCTCAATCATCCGGTCTTCAATCGCGTACAGCTTAACGGCGCGGCTGCCGCGGACGAGATCGGCCACTTTGCCGCTCACCGTCTTTTCGCTGTCCTGAAAGGTGGCGTGCAGCTTTTTGGTGCGCACGCGGATGTGGTTCATCGTTACCACGGCAGCGATAACGGTGCCCAGCAGCACCAGCGTCAGTATCCAGTCCCAGAACAACACCCAGGCAATCGTGGTGACGACCATGAAGCCGTAGTGCGGGGCCATCATGCTGGCCTGCTGAAAAAAGCCCTGCACCTGGCTGAGCGGCGTGCCAAAAAGGTAGCTGAAGAGCTCGCCGCTGTTGTTTTTAATGTGAAAGCGCAGGCACAGCGAGTTGATGTGCCGAAAGACAGCGCTGCGGATCTTGCGGATCACCTCCTCCCGCACGCGCGTAAAGATGCGGAAACTGAGATGCCAGCCGAGCATGCGCCACACCACGGAGACAAACAGATAAAGCGCCAGCATCCACCCCAGGCGCATGTAGCGCTCCGCGTTAGTCAGCCCCTGCGCCAGGATAATGTCGTCGATGAGATACTTGGGCGCCATGGTCTGGATCGTCATGGCCAGCCCGCTGAGGCTGTTGAGGATGACGGCAAAGACGAGCGCCGCGGCGTGCGGCCGGGCGTAGGCCCAGATAAACCGGCGCGTTACACTTTTGGTTTCGGGGGATGACATGGCACGACCGCCATTTGTTGCAAAAGCGGCGCGAGTTGGAAAGCATGGAAAGCGGCATTGCATCGCCCCCCCTTCGACTACGCTGGTACGCGTAACACATCCATACCGATTGGTTCAGGCTGGAAAACTGTCAGCAAAAGTGCAAAATGCCCGTCGATGGATCGTTAACGAGACACCAGGGGACACACCGAGCCCTGCGACTGCCTTTTACAGGAGTCCGCTCCTGCTACTTTAATCTCTGCAACTCCTTACCTCGCAACCTTTTCTATCGAACGCACATGCCTGATATCCGCTTAGGGGGCGCCTTTCGCGACCTGTTTTCCGTTGACCAGAATAACGTGCCCAGGTTCAGGGGCGATGACCAGGTCCGCCTCACGTACGGCGAGGACGGCAAACCGATGGGCCTGGAGAAAAGCGGCGAACGCAAAGGCGTTTTCGGCCGCATCAAAGAGCACGGCGAGCGCTCCAGGCAGACAGATACCGCCAAGTCGGAGCGCCAGCAAAACCGCGCCGTCATTCGCGAGTTTATCCGCGAGATCCGCCAGACCTACGGCGCCGGCGCCGCCGCGGTGGTAAGCTATGAGCTGCGCCATCACCTCAGCAAAGGCCGCCCCCTTACCATGCACCGCATGGAGCGCATGCTGGGCGAAGCGTACCAGGGCATGCGGCTGGACCTCTCCCGCAACGAGCGCCGGATTGCGCAGGAGAAAGGGATGTCGCCGCGGCTGATGGGCGGGTACGTCCGGGGCCACGTCCGGATTAACCTCAAAACGGTCCCCTCGCACACCTCCCAGGACATGGTGGACCAGCCGAAGAAGCTCTCCGGCGGCGCGCTGAGCGACAACTACAAGGTGCGCTACCGGAACCCCGACGGCAATGAGGTGACCAAGGCGGTGAAGATTGCTCACCCGGACATGGGGCTTGGACCGGCGGGCGAACTATCCGGCATCCAAAAAGGCAAGTTATCCTGCATGCCGGGCCGCGCCCTCGGCACCTATGCCCTCAGCGAGAAGCTCGGCTTCGACCTGGTACCCCGCACCACCATGCTGGAGTGCGAAGGGCGCCTGGGCGTGGGCATGGACTGGGTGGAGGGCTCCACCATGGTGCGGGAGGAGGAGATCCTCGATCTCACCGACGACGACAAGAAAAACATCGCCAATAGCTTCAACGAGGGCTGGTTCGACCCGCGCGATGAGGAGCTGTGCAAAGTCAAAGGCTACGTGCTGGAGTTCGGCGAGAACATGATTCAGGTGGACGGCCTGGGCGGCGAGCCGCGCATGCAGCCCGAAGTTGTGGGCGTGCGCGTCTTCAAGAAAGTGGCGGTGAACATGGGCGGCGACGAGCCGCAGCTTCGCCGCGACCTGGTGCGGCTGCAACTGATGGACAGCCTGTGCGGCCAGGTGGACCGCCACGGCGGCAACTACGTTATCCAGCGCGACCACACCGGTAAGTACCTGGGCCTCAAGGCTATCGACAACGATCAGTCCTTCGGCTCAAAGCTCACCCATCCTCACGATATCACCAAGGGGTGGGTGGATGAGGAGGGCGGCGAACATGGCAACATGAACTTCCACGGCGTCAAGCTCCCCATGGTGGTGGATATGTCCACCAAGAAGGCGTTTGACGAGATGACAGAGGAATCGCTGCGCGATTCGCTCAAGGGCCTTATCCCCGAGAAGGATATCGACTCCGCCGTGCTGCGCCTGCGCGTCATCAAGGATCACCTGGACAAGCTGGAGCAAAGCGGCAACGTGCTGGTCGACATACCCGGGCGGGAGGACGGTCTGGACTGCTGGAGCGATCCGCGCGTGGGTCGACTGCTGGGCGGCCCCGAGGACAGCTACTGGGGACGCGAAAAGCAAAACCAGTCGGAGGACGGTGCGCGCGACTTTCCGCTGCCGCCCGTGCCGCAGCAGGTCGTGGGCGAGCAGGTCGTCAACTAGCGCGGGCCGTCGCCATCCGTTGCCCTGCGCAGCACTCTGCAATAATCCCGCACGAACACATTCCCACACTTTCCCCTTTTCACTTCCATGCCTACTTTTACCAAGCTTCCCTGCATATCCGTCGCCGAGGTTCAGGCCATCTACACGGCGGAGGGCCTCGCGTCGCCCTACCTGCCCGCCGGTACGGATACCCACATCCATGTGCTTGCCAGCCGCGAAGCCGAAGCGCCCGTGCCGGCACGCGCCGCGGACTGCGCTAACGCTAACGCCGATGCGGACGCCGCCGCCGGCGCAGACGCCGGGCCATCCGAGGACGCGCGCATCCCCACGGGCTTCATCACTTTTCCGGATATTGAGGACGGCGGCCTTCCCCGGGCATTCCCGCACGATCTTTACGCGCTTGGCGCGTGGAAGAACGCGCTGCTTTACTCCGCCGGGCTCAGCCTTCCGGCGGTCGCCTTTGGGTTTGCCGGGCACGGGTTCGTCAGCCAGGCGGTGCACTACTATCTGGCTACGCCAAAGCTGGTGGTGCTGCTGCAATACCAGTGGGGGTGCATCAACGCCGACCCCGCCCGCCAGGCGGCCCTGTACCGCGCCAACATGGGCCTGGTAGCCAGGCTGCACGCCACGGCCACCGCCCTGGCCGGGAAGGACGCCTTCCCCGCCGATCACCGCATGGTAGTGGTAGAGAGCGAGTTCCAGCCGAGCGTCTTTGGATGGGTGCCCACCCACGCCGGCAAGGACTTCGACGAAGCCACCGCCCTCGTCCGCGCCAGCCACGATCCCCTCTTGTCCGCCCTCTCCGGGCTCAGCAAGCTGGGCTAGAGGCTGTCGACATTTCGGCGTTCTGCGGTTCCCCTTGGCGATCTTTCCGTCCTTGGAGCCTGGCAAATTCGCGACAAGCTACCTGGAAAATGCTCTAATAGTCCGCATCATAAATCCTTCGTTTATTGATTGGTGAAGACCACCTCTAAACCTGCCCGCCGTCGTTCACCCTTGCGCTGTGTTTGCTGAGGATCTCCATCATCGCATTCTTGCGGGCCATCACCGGCGGGTAGCTGAAGTCGGAGTAAATCATGTGGCGGGTTCCGTCGGTCTTCACGATCCAAAGCTCCACGATGGTCTTTTTGCTGTTGTGCCGCACTTTAATCATCAGCTCGCTGATCTCGTGGAGGGGGATATGCAGGTGGCTTGTCTGCCGGCCACACACCAAATGCGTCTCGGTGTACCCGGTCGCGTCCACTGTAATCTTCCGATCCCGCACCGCCTCCATCACCAGCGCCCAGATCATGTAGACGAAGCCCGCTAACAGCGCTACCGTGATGACCGAGTTGAGCGGCGTCCGCCACGCATCCGCGCTCATCGCCCACTGAATCACCCCGTACAGGCAGATGGCAGGCACGACCGATAGCGCAAGCATACAACCCAGAGTCTGGCGGGGAGGGGAGAAGTCCATGCGCCCCCACTCTTGCCACAAAAGCGCCTGCTTGGCCAGACTTCCCGCGCCTGCAAGCTGCCGCATCGCGCAGAAAATCTCGCGATCACGCCTTTTTTTGTTGAGTCCCGGCGCGGACCGATTCAGCATGATCACATGTGTAATCATAGCATTTGGCCGCGATTATCCGCGCCAGTCCGTGCCGTGGCGCTTCTCTGTGGCCTGATCCTCTCCCTCTTCCTCTTCCTCGCGGCCACCGCAGCCGCCCATGCCGCCCCGGCCCGCCTGGCCGATATCTTTAGCGACGGCAGCATCCTGCAACGCCAGATGCCCGTGCCCGTCTTCGGCTGGGCCGAGCCCGGCACCAAAGTGGAGGTCTCCTTCGCCGGCCAGTCCGTCGCCGCCACCGCGGACGCCCAGGGTTACTGGAAAGCCCAGCTCGCCCCCCTGGAGGCCAGCATCGAGCCGCGCGAGCTCACCGTCAAAGCCGGCTCCGACACCCTGACCGTGCGAAACGTGCTGGTGGGCGAGGTCTGGCTCGTCGCCGGCCAAAGCAACATGCGCGCCGGCGGCCCCGACCTTGACTCCGGCGTCTACCCCCACTACGTCAGCAAAGGCAACGGCGGCGGCATGCCGGAGATCCGCATCCGCGACTTCGGCACCGGCGTCTCCCTGGAAGCGCTGCCCGACGTGGACGAAGCCGGCCGCGGCAAAAACAAGTGGATCACCATGAACGAGAATCCGCCCGCAAAGGAGATGCCGCTGCCCTACTACTTTGCCCGCGTGCTGCGCGATGCCCTCAACGTCCCCGTCGGCCTCATTATGGTAGCCGTGCCCGGCACCAATCAGGCCGCGTGGATGTCCAAAGAGACGCTGGAGAGCTTCCCCGCGCTGGATAAGGGCGATAACTTTTATGCGGAATTTCTGGCAACAAAAGAAGCGGACCTGACCAAAGGAAAAGGCGCCGATGCCCCCTACAAATCGTGGGCCGAGTTTAAAGCCGCCGAGGACGCCTGGCGCGCCAACACCAAAGCACCCTGGCCGGGCAAAGGCCAAACGTGGATCAACTTCCCCACCGTGCTGTACAACACGCGCGTGCATCCCCTTGCGCCTTATGCGTTTAAGGGCGTGATATGGCATCAGGGCGAGGCCGGGCCCCGCGGCCCGTACGGCAAGCGCCTCGTCGCCATGTTTCGCCAGTGGCGCACCCTTTTCGGCCACGATTTCCCCGTGGTGTGGGGCACGCTCAGCCGCAACACGCAGTCCCAGCCGCCCCTGCTGCCCGCCACGGATGGCTTTTACCGCAGCGGCACCAATGTGGAGATCCGCCGCGCGCTTCCCGAATTCGGCGGCGAGAAAAACGTCGATTTTGTGGAGTTTTACGACCTGGGCAACGAGAACACCCACTTTACCATGAAGGCCGAAGCCGGCCGCCGCATGGCCCTGGGCGTCCTGGCCAAAGCCTACGGCCAGACACACGACTACACCGGCCCGCGCGTCAAGGACAGCAAAGTGGAAGGCGGCAAAATCACCGTCACCTTTAGCGATACAGGCAAGGGCATCCGTTACGAGCCGTCCCTCAACGGCATCAGCGGCGTCATCATCCGCGGCGCCGACGGCCAGGCCGCGTGGGCCGACGTTAAGGTGCTGGGCCCCAACACGTTGGAATTGAGCAGCGCCCAGGTGCCGGAGCCCAAAGGCGCCGCCTACGCGGCCAACTCCAATCCGCACGAAACCATCTTTAACAGCGACGGCCTCCCCGCGTCGCCCTTCGTCGTCAAGGGAGAGGACACCGAACAGCCCCGCACCGAGCGCGGCAAGCGCGGCGCCGCCGGGGAGCCCAGTGCCGCCATCGTGCGCGTGGAAGCCAACCCTGCCAAGGCTGACCTCCACCTGCAACACGTGCGCCGCGACGGCTATGTGCTGGAGTTCCGCGCCGCCAAAGCCGCCCCTGGCGACAAGGTTACCGTGCTCGCCTACGTCCCCGCCGAGTGGAGCGAGGCCCAGGTGGAGGTGAGCGGCCAACCCGTTACAGCGGAATCGGTTACGGATGCAGCCGGCAAGTACGTGAAGTTTGAAATGCCCATAGGAGTGCGCGCCGTGGTGGCTAAAGCCGGAAAAGCAGCTGACTTTAGCAAGATAAACCGCTATTGAGAGCCCCTTGCGGGCGGGGAAAACGGAGAAAATCGCAGGATTTGCAGATGATTGAGCAATGGATGTAAGTGTCTTTAAAATAAAGACTTACAAGAAGCGAGCGCCATCCCTCCGCCCCCCGCCCGCAAAAAATCTCAACAAAGTTGTTGCCAATCCTCAGCTATTCCGCTAGCAATAAATCTCCCGAACGGCCTACAAGTCGTTCCGGAAAGTCAACCTCACACTGGAGCCATAGCTCAATCGGTTAGAGCGCTGCCCTGTCACGGCAGAGGTTGCGGGTTCGAGCCCCGTTGGCTCCGCGTGAGCGGTCTGCAAGTCGGCAGACACGCTCCCCCCCTTTCAGCAAGATTCCGAGTCCCTCGGCAACCTCGCCCCCGGCGCAAGCACAAGGCTTCCGCTTGCCCACCACGAGCGAGAGTAGCCCGTTTTCGGATCTGCAGGCAACGACGTTATACGCGTCTAAACGGAGTCCTCCCTCCCCTTTATCCCCACCTTAGCGGCGGGGAGTTCCGCATGAAGGCTGAGGATTGACGAAGTCTCTCCCCTTGGCGAAACTTTCTGTCCTTGGCGATGTTATCTGCAGATCCCCTGTCTCGTCCTATGCGCCCTTTGCTGTACGCCAGAGCCAGCAATAATGCGAATGGCCGTTGACATTCAGTCTCGTCAAGTTAGGATTGTGCACGTGCACGGAAATGGTGCGCTTTTCCGGTTGTCTAAACTCGCGGCCCCAGCCGCCCCCAGCGGTGTGCAGGTGACCAATTGCTCAGCCTCTTTGCCTCGCTCGCGCCTGCCCCATCCGCTCACGCCACGCCCACGCCACGCTCCCCCATGTCCATCTCCCTCGCCACCCCCTCCCTCGGCCCCCTCCGCAGCGCCACCATCACCTCCGCCGCTGTCCGCGCATGGCTGCACCCGCGGATCACCCAGGCCACGGCAAGCGGCGCCGTCGAAGGCCGGGGCGACGGAGAGCGCCACACCATCCACAGCTATTTTGTGACGTGCCCGGAGAGCCCCGACGCGCGCCACGTCGTTTTCTTCGCCTCGACAACCGCCGAGGCGCACCATGGCGACATCGTCCTGCACGAGCGCGCCACCGGCCGGGAAACCATCCTCGCCCGCGGCGTCACCACCGAGGACGCCCACCGCGCCGCCTGCCAGCAGTGGATCGGTCGCCACCACGTCGCCTTCCACGACTTCCGCGACGGCCGCTGGGTCGTCGCCGCCGTCGACACCCGCACCGGCCGCGAGCGCATCCTGGCCGCGGACCGCCTCCTCGGATTCGGCAGCCCCACCCAGCCTTGGGTGCCCGTCTACGGCCGCCACTGGCAGCCCGGCCCCCACCGCAATGTGGAGCTCATCCACGTCGAGACGGGCGAAGTCCGCACCGCGCTCACCTCCAGCCAGCTTGTCGCCGCCTATCCGGCCGAAGTCGAGGAGTTGCTCGGCCCCGACGCCGCGTCGGCCGACCTGTCGCTCTTCTTTCCCGTGCTCAGCCCGGATGCCACCCGCGCCATGATCAAACTTTCGCGCGCCTCCGGCCTGGCCGATTTTCGCTCCAACGCCGCCAGCCGCCGCGAAGGCCGCTGGGTGTATGACTTTGAGCAGCAACGCTTTCTGTCATTTGCCCGCCAGTGGGGACACCCCAGCTGGACGCCCGACAGCGCGGGCATTTTCAACAAAGGCAACGAGCTTACTGTGCTGGCCGCCTCCGACGGCACTGAGCACGTGCCCATTAAGTTCGCGACAGGATCGCCCAACGATCACCCCAGCGTCTCCCCCGAAAGCAACGTTTTTGTGACGGATGGCTCGCTCGCCAAATTCGATACCGGCCGCCCGGGCGAGTGGGGAATCGTCATCGGCTCCCTCGAGGCGGGCGTCGACGAGTTCGCCACCATCCACCGCTTTAACCATGCCCAGGGCGCCGCCTCCTGGCGAAAAGTCCATCCGCACCCCGCTTTCTCCGCGGATGGTCGCCGCGTGTACTTTAACGTCAGCGACGGCCGCTGGACGCGCCTGTGGGTGGCGGAGCGGTCGGCGTAGATTCCTTTGCGCGAATTTTCCGAGAAATGATTTGCATAAAAATTGAGCACGTGCACAATAGCTAATATCGCAATGCAGGCGATTGATCGAAGCCATCCCATCCGCTCCACCCAGCACCACTTTATCCCTATGCTCCCCATACACAAGATTCGGCGCTCCACCCTGTTACGCAGGATTTCTCTTCTGGCCGGTATGGCCGTGGCCACCGGATTTGATATGACACTGGCCAGCGCCCAGGATAAAAAGCCGAGCCAACCCGCGTCCGCAGATGTGCAGGTGAACAAGGAAGCTGGCAAGGAAGTAAAGAAGAAGGAAACTGTGCACGTGACCATCAAACGGCACATTCCCTGCAACCTCTTCAACACCACCGAGCCGGTCAGGTTTGACGTCGCCCTGCGCGGCCTGGCGCCCGGTGCCGCCACCGCCGAAGCCGTGCTGCTGGATGAAAGCGGTCGCGAAGTCGCGAGGCAAACCATTCCCTATCAGGCAGTTGCAGCAAAGGCCCCGGACGCCGCCGTCGTCACTGTCGACTTCGGCAAGCCCGGCCGCGGCTACTATGAGCTCGTGATCAAAACCGCCGGTAAATCTCCCTCCGGCGAGACCGTGGAGGGCACCGCAAAGGCCAGCCTCGGTGTCATGGAGTTTGTCAGCCGCACCAAAGCCCAGGTGCGCGAGGGTAACTACGCTTTCGGCCTCAAATGGTGGAGCGGCATCAAAAATCTCCGCGAAATGGAAGATTGCATCACCAAACTTGGCCTGCAATGGACGCGCATTGCCCAGGCGGAAGGAGGCAAAAACCCCGCGCCCGACCGGATGACGAGCGCTCAGATCCTGACCGAATTCCCGATGAACGGCGTCATCAAAGTGGAGCGCTTTCCCAAAGAGATGTACGACGAGGCCCGCTACGGCCCGCTGGCGGAGTGGGAGGCCAAGTACGGAAAGGGCGCCTGGGTGCTGAAAACCGTGCCGAAAAAGGACCTGTACCAGACCTGGCTGCGCGACCAGATTGCGGCGTTACCCCCTGAGCAACAAGTATTTGAGATCTGGAACGAGCCCTGGGACAAAATGTCCCCCCAGGACTTCGCGACCATCTGCGGCTACGTCACCGAGGTGATTCTGAAAGATCGCCCCAACGCCATCATCGGGCCCAACCTCTATGGCAACACCAGCCCCTACGAGTACGACGCCCGCGTCATTGAGGCCGGCGGCATGAAGGGGATGAAGATGGTGGCCCTGCACCCCTACGCCGGGAGCGAGGACCGCGCCTGGTACCGCGATTACTGCGCGTGGCTGAAGCAAAAACTGGGCCGCGATATGGAAATCTACATCACCGAGTACGGCAGTCACAGCACCCCCGAGGGCCCCGCTAAACGCTCCGAGATGGAGCAGTCCCGCCGCGTTGTGCGCCAGTCCCTGGCACTGTACGCCGAGGGTGCCAAGGCGCTCATCCCGCACTGGGCCGGCCAGTCGGAGCAAAATCCCACTTACCTGGAGGACTGGTTCGGCTTCTTCCGCAAAAACGAGCAGCCCAAACCGGTGCTGATTGCGCACGCCAATTGCGCGAGGATGGTGGACGGCGCCCGGTATGTGGGCGACTTGTGGTACGGCCCCGGAATCGGCGCGATGGTCTTCGAAAAGAATGGAAGTAACGTGTTGGTGCTGTGGACGTTAAAGCCGGACGACACCCCCGGTGCCGAGAATACATCCAGGGCCGAAATCACCGTGGAGCCCGGTGTGCCGGAACTGACGCAGGTCGACATCATGGGTCGCGAGAAGAAGCTGGTGGCCGAGGGCGGCAAAGTCCGGATTGCCCTGGACGAATCGCCGATCTACCTGACAGGATTGAGCACGAGCTCAATTGCGAGCGCTACCAAGGACCTCCGGCCGGATCGCTGGCCTAAGCCGGAGAAGGTGGCCCGCGTTGTGCGCAAATGTTCTCGCATGGCGACACCCGCCACCTTCGATGGCAACCTGGATGAATGGAAGGGTGCAACGATGCTGGGCCTTCTGAACCCCAAGGTGAACGGCGCGGATTGCAGCGGCAACGGCTACCTGGCCTGGGACAATGATAACCTTTACATTGGCCTGGACATTCGCGACAACGAAATGCTTAACAAGCAGAGCCGAGCCAAGTTATATCGACAGGACAGCCTCGAACTCTTTGTAAGCACGGAGCCCCGCGACAGTGGCCGCGGCTACGGTCCGCACGACCACCAGTTCTTTATCACCCCCACCAGCGGCGAGGATAAGCCGATTGTAGGCAAGGTAACAGACCGCGAAGCGGGCACCGTGGAGGACGTGCAAGGTGCTAAGGTGATCACAACTCTCACCAACAAAGCGGGCGATCGGGGCTGGGCGATGGAAGTTGCCATTCCCTGGACGGCGATTCCGGGCTTCAAGCCCGCGCCGGGGGCCACCCTTTCGTTGGATCTCCTTCTCAATGATGCAGATACGTCGCACGAGCGATTTAAACTGCGACCGGTGGACGGCAATACGGACTTCTCCGTTATCGAGCCCGGCTCGTGGAGCCGGCTGACACTGGAGTAGTCTCCCTTGCACGTACATCAAGGATGCCGTAACACTCTGGTAACAGGAGACTTATGTTGAAATCCCCAATGCGGGCCGTCTCTCGCGCGATCGGACTTGCTCCAGTCGTGGCGTGCTGCCTGATGGCTCTTTCGGCGATGGCCGCGCCCACGGTTGAGATTGCGCGGGCTCCGGACTGCAACCTTTTTAATCAGGGCGCACCGGTGCGCTTTACAGCTGCGCTCAGAGCCTTTCCCGCAGGGGAGGGGAGTGCGGAAGTTGTTCTTACGGACTACTTTGGGGAGAAAAAGACGATTCGCGTTCCAGTCAAAACGGTAGATAAGCAACCGGGACAGGTCGTTCTCGATTTCGGTGTGCTCGAGCCCAATTATTATGAGATTGCCCTGAAAGTAAAAGTGGGCACGGCGGAAGCCTCCGCGCCCATGATGAGTTTTGGCGTCGCACCCCTCATCAGCCGCACGGCGGAGCAAGTGCGAAATGAAGGTTACCGCTTCGGGCTCAAGATCTTCCAGATTGGCAAGCCGGGCGTGTGGTGGCGGCGCGGGGAGGTGTGGGATCTCGACAAAGTGGTAACCGCGTGCGAGAAACTTGGCCTGCAATGGACGCGGCACAGTTTCAACCAGGGGCCAAGCACCGAGCCGGGCGTCATCAGCACGGTGGACCTGGTGACGCGGCACCAGATGAACTGCGTGATGAAGGTGGAGGGCTTCCCCGAAAGCTGTTACGACGCAACACGTTACGGCCCGATAGAGGACTGGACCGCGAAGAAGAAAAGCTGGGCCCGCTGCAGCGTGCCGGTGAAGGAGCCGTACCAAAAATGGCTGAAAGAGGAGCTTGCGAAGCTTCCGCCGGAGCAGACGATTTTTGAGATCGGCAACGAGGTCTGGAGCTACATGTCGGCGGAAGAATTTGCCGAGTGGTGCAAAATGTCCCGCGAAGCAATCAAGGAGGCGCGACCCAACGCGAAGGTGGGGGCGGACCCTGGCGGCGGCGAATTTTGCCGCAAGTTTATTGCGGCCGGCGGGATGGACGGGATGGATATCATGATTAGCCATCCTTATAGTTTCAGCCCGCTGCCGGAGCATCGTATCCGCCTGCATTTGCGCAATGAACGCGAGATTTTACGGAGACGCACGGGCAGGGAATACGAGCTGTGGATCACTGAATACGGCTGGTCCACCGCGCCGCAGGACAAGCGCAAGCACAGCGTCAGTGAGCGTGTGCAGGCGCAGCGCACCACCCGGCAATCGCTGATGCTTTACGCCGAGGACGCAAAGGCGCTCATCCCGCACTGGATGGCCGACCGCGAGCACGACGTTACCGAGCGCGAGCACTTTTTCGGATTCTTTCGCCTGAACCAGCAGCCCAAGCCGGTGGTCATGGCTCATGCGGCGTGCGCCCGTATTATTGATGGCGGTACGTTCGTGGGAGATATGTGGTACGAACCGGGGATCGGAGCTATGCTTTTTCGTAAAGGCGACACGCATACACTGGCGCTCTGGACCCTCGAGTTAGACCGACAGGCGAAGATACCCGTTGGCGCCGAGGAGGTTACGCTGATTGATATCATGGGCCGCGAGAAGAAGCTGGCGACGCCGGGCGGCGTGGCGAATATTGCACTAAGCGGTGATGTGGTTTACCTGAAGGGCGTCGGCCCAGGCGTGGTGAAGGCGGTTATACCAGCCGGGTCGGATCTTAACCCGGATCTCTGGTCGCCTCGATCGCTCAGTGTTCACGTGCCCAAACTGGGGATTTCGCCGCAAATCGATGGAAATCTGGACGAATGGGCGACGCGGCCCGTTGTGGAGATTCCGCCGGCCAAACCTGGCGAGACACCGGGAAAGGCGAGGGGAATGATGGCGTGGGATGATTCGTATGTCTATACGGCGGTGGAGGTTACCGATGTACGAAAGGGGCGTAAACTGGCCCTGGAATACCGCCTGGGCGTAAGGCCCGACCGCCAGCCCGACATGGGCTCCACCCAGATCTACGACTTCATCTTCAAAGCTCCCTTTGGCGCCGCGGACGCCGTGATTCCGGCGCTGAAGATAGAGAATGCCGATTTTGACGCTCCCCTGGAGGTAAAAGCGGGTGAGGAAACTTCAGGCGTAAAGTGGGCGGCGATAAGAACGGAAACCGGCTTTACTGCGGAAGTTGCTGTGCCTGTGAAACTTCTGCGTGGAATGCCGAAACCTGTGGCAGGCCTTCGATTGTGCGGCGGCTTCGCCATCCGCGATTCGGAGGACAAAAATCGCGCCCTGTTCTCCTTTGGGGAAGACCGGCCGAGGCTCTGGCCCTGGATGATTCTGGAAGAAGCAAAGTAGTCAAAAGAGGCTTGCATATTGTTCACGTGCACATTATTGTGTTTCGTACTGCTTCGGCATCGATATGAGAATTGAGGACATCACGTGGAACAAGTGGCGTCGAGGGCAACTGATCGGTTTCTCCGGCCTCGACGGAACAACCGACTACGCCAACGGTCTGATTGCCCGGACCGTGTCGGGTCCGGACGGCATTGAAGTACGCGAGCCGGGCACGTGCACAATATTGTTTGGGACAGATGCAGGGGCGGGAGGTTCCATTCGGTTTGGGGGCGATTACTTTGCTTACACCGGCAAGGACGGCGCCGTCATTCGGGGGGCTGTACTCGACGCCTGGCACTTGCTGATCGAAGGGCCGTGCTCGGTGGGTGAAGTTTCGGTGGCTTACAAGGACCGCGAAAGCTCAGGCGAATCCGCAGTTGCACACGTGCACAAAAATGGGCGCACCCTTTTAGGGGCACGTGCTCATTTTCAGGAGAATTTGGTCGATTCTTGCCTGAACAAAGTGATGGCAGCGCGGGCCTCCTGGCTGGAGTCGAAGGAACTTCCCAAGAACTGCAGCCCCCTGCGCCGCAAGACGTTAGCGCGGGCGCTTACGGTGATGAAGAGCCAGATCTGCTCGCCCGAAGGCGTCATCCGGCACCGCTGGTCGACGCCAGATCGCTGGCCGCACAAGGACATGTGGCTATGGGATTCCGCCTTCCACGCCGTTGGCTGGCGCCATCTGGATCCCGTTCTGGCAAGGGACCTTATAGAAGCTGTTCTCGATTGCCAGCGTGCTGATGGATTCATCGCCCATCGGATGTCCCCTCTCAGTGTTTCGGAGTTTACCCAGCCCCCGGTTCTTGCGGATGCCGCGAAAGCTGTGCACGAGCTCAATCCTGATCTCACCTGGCTGGCTGCTGTATTTCCCCGCCTGGAACGCTATTTGCGGTGGGATATGGCCCACCGCGATACGGACGGCGCCGGCCTGCTGGAGTGGTACATTGAGGACGACCCCGTGTGCCGCAGCGGCGAGAGCGGCATGGATAACTCCCCGCGGTTCGACTCCGCAAAGGCCCTCGATGCGGTCGATTTTAACGCGTTCCTCGCCCGCGAATGCGAAGTGCTGGCCGAGTTTGCGGAAGTGCTTGGCCTCCAAGAGAATAAGAGCTACTGGCAAGCTCAGCACGGGCGCATCTGTGGGCTTATCAACGAGCGCCTGTGGTGCCAGGCATCCGGCTTCTATTTTGATTTCGATCCGTCGGAAAACCGGCGCAGTTCCGTGGCTTCCAGTGCGGGCTTTCTTCCGTTGATATGCGGTGCTCCCTCCCAGGCCCAGGCCCAACAACTTGCCGCGCAACTTGCAGACCCTGAGGCGTTTGCGACGGCTTTTGCGGTTCCGTCCATTTCGCGTCGGGATGCCGCGCATTACTCGCCGGATATGTGGCGCGGCCCGGTCTGGATCAACATCAACTGGTTGATCATTCGAGGTTTGGAGCGTTACGGCTTTCATGCCGACGCCGAGAAATTGCGCACGTGCACAATTGCAGAGATTGAGAAGCATTGCGGCAACTTCGGCACCTTTTTTGAGTATTACGACGATCGTGGCGAACTGGAGCCCCCTGCGCTTCTGCGCAAGGGTGTCTGCAATCCTTCCAACTGTTACCGCCAGGTCATCCACGATTATGGTTGGACAACAACACTTTACGTCGACCTCGTGCTTGGCCCCGGTCGCCGCTCGTCCGGCGATGGCGGCGCTGCGCGGTTCTGATCCGGCTCTGGACACTCCTGCTTCTGCTCGCTATTTTATCCCTTAATCATTCGCTATCAACGCTATGCACATTGCCACGCAAAACACTTCCCTTCCACGGCAGGCGGCAAACGGCGCGACTCACACTCCGGCGCGCGCCGAGGCTTCGCCCCTTGCCGGGTCTGTCGACGCCCATGGCCCACGCCCGTACATCCGCATTGCGTACCTGGGAGGCGGCAGTCGCGAGTGGGCCGGCAAGTTGATGGCCGATCTGGCGCTGACCAGCCGGATTACCGGGCGCCTGGTGCTGCACGATATCGATACCGAAGCGGCCCGGCGCAACGTGCAACTGGCCGGCGAGATCTTCTCGCACCCGGATGCCCGGACGACGTTTGACGTTGTGGTGGAAGATGATATAGCACGTGCACTTAAAGGCGCCGATTTTGTGGTTATCTCCATCGAGCCCGGGCCGACCGAGATGCGTTTTGCGGACCTGGAGATTCCCGCCCGCTATGGCGTGTTGCAGACGGTCGGGGACACCACGGGCCCGGGCGGAATCCTCCGGGCGCTGCGCACGGTTCCGATCTACAAGCGGTTTGCGCATGCTATTATGGAGCATTGCCCGCAGGCGTGGGTGATCAACTACACCAATCCCATGGCGCTGTGCGTGGCGGCGCTTCACGCCTATGCGCCGGGCATACGCGCGTTCGGCTGCTGCCACGAGGTCTTCGGCACTCAGACCATGCTTGCCGGGCACGTGCACAAGTGGTTTCATGTGCAGGTGCCCAATCGCACGCACATCGAGCTGGAAATCGCGGGCGTCAACCATTTTACCTGGGCCACCCGCGCCACGTGGCGCGGGCACGATCTCCTTGCATGCCTACGCGAAACGATTGCGGGCGATCCCTCCTTTTTTACCGGTGGCTCCGCCTTTGCTGCCGAAGGCAAGGCCGCGCAACGCTGGTTTGATAGCAAGCACCTGATAGCGTGCGACTTGCTTCGACGCTTCGGAGCCCTCGGCGCCGCCGGCGACCGCCACCTGGCCGAGTTTGTGCCCTGGTACCTTACCAGCGAGGACGAGCTGCACCGCTGGGGCGTTGTCGCCACCCCTTACTCCTGGCGCCTGGAGCGCAGCCGCAAGGCGCCCACCCGTCTCGGCGCATTCACCGCCGGCCTTTCGCCTTCGGGCGAGGAAGGTGTGGAAATGATTGAGGCACTTCTCGGCCTGCGCACCATGCGCACCAATGTCAACCTTCTCAATACCGGGCAAATGCCCGAGGTGCGGGCCGGTGCCGTGGTGGAGACGTACGCCTACTTTGCGGCCGGTCGCGTCACGCCTCTCGTCGCGCAGCCGCTGCCGGCCCCCGTGCTGGGCCTGGTACAGGGTGCTGTTGCGGAGCAATCCATGGTGTTGCAGGCGGCACTGCAGGGAGATATGGACCTCGCCTTTCAGGCCATGCTTGTACATCCTTTGGTGCGTATTCCTACGGACCGCGCCTGGCAGATGTTTCACGAGATGCGCGAGGTGGTGGGCCACATGCTGCCGCGCGGCGTATAACGCGGCCACGCGGCGCACAGCATTTACAGGCTGGGCACGCACCCAGCGGTGGCAGCCGGGGAGGGCACAGGGGATGCGAGGGGGGGGGCGGGAAGGCGTGGGCCCCGACCGGGGATTGCGAAGCACGCGCATTTCACTCATCATAGAGAGGCAGAAAGCTGTTTTCCTATCCACACCTTCCATCCGCGCCGTAAGGAGCGCCGCGCGCAATCTTTCAACCCAACCGCGGGACAGCAAGCAAAAGGAGGCGACTATGACGAATGTCCAACGCCAGCAAATATATAAACCGCAGTCGCAGCCTCAGCGCGCGCCACACCGGGTACGACGCATAGGCCGACCCGGCAGGCCCCCTGCATTCTCCCTGGTGGAAGTGACACTGGCCCTGGGGCTTGTCACCTTTTGCCTGCTGCTGCTTATGGGGCTGATGCTCAGCGGCCTCAACTCCATGAAGGCCTCGCGCGACGAAGTCGCCGCCGTCTCCTGCCTTGAGCAGATATCCGACGCCATCCGGTCCGGAATCCCCACAGGCACAAGCACTTACCAGGGCGGTGGGCCCTACGGCGCACTTACCTGGACGATCGGTGGAGCGCCCGTCACGTACGATCTCACCAACCTCTCCGCGGGAGGCTACCCCACCCTTACCGAGGCGGATCAGATCTATGCGGCGCGGGTGGAGATAACGCCGCCCCCCGACGGGCGAAGCCCTGGGCGAGCCATGATCAGCGTGGCGTGGCCCCGGAAATCCGCCACGTGGAATTCCGGCACCAGCAGCTGGGAGAATGCGCAGGGGTCCACCGGCATGTGGGTCTATTTCCTTCCCGGACAATAACTTAGCGATGCATGCAAACCGTCGGATTTCGGATCCCATCCTCTTCTGCCCAACGGACTGGAAATCGGCGCGAAAACAGCCCATTCCAGCCACAAAACAGGGCGGAAACTCGCGCCTGGAGCAAAAATCTCATATCCTCGTCCAGACCGAAGGCCTTGCTTGTCAATGAGTTAAAGAGTTCCAGAGCGTGAGCCTCAAAAAATTCCCCAAAAACCCATTGACGTT
This sequence comes from Verrucomicrobia bacterium LW23, assembly GCA_003054695.1. Classification (GTDB taxonomy): domain Bacteria; phylum Verrucomicrobiota; class Verrucomicrobiia; order Methylacidiphilales; family UBA1321; genus LW23. The sequence goes on along the minus strand of QAZA01000016.1, from coordinate 607 downwards.
TTCCGCTCCATCAAATACATTCACTTTACTTCGAACGGCAAACACCGAGCGAAGCGAGAGAGAAAGCGATACAGGCAGATGTTTAGCAAAAAAGTCTTGAAAGACTTTTGAAATTAAGCGAAGCTGGTTAAAGCTGCAAGACACCAAGCTGGTGTTGTCGAAAGATAACAACAGCGGTTTATTCGTCGTCTCTAACGGCGAATTTCTCGAAAAGAGAAGACCTTCTGGGGTTGCTTGCGCTCTCTTCTATTGTTCTTTGGCAACGAGATGGAATCATGCGATGCATGGATTCTGGTGGAAATGGGTGCTTGACCTCTATAGGGGGCGGTGCTTGTGGAAGCTGGATGGATTGCAACGGTGATGGAAGGATAGATAGTGAAGTCAGCAAGTTTGAGTTGTGCGGAACGTTGATTTTTTTGAGAGCCATTGTGTTTCACACCACGTGGCATCTTTTGAATAGTTGATTGACCGGAATTGGTCAGAAGGCTGGTGTCTTTGCCGACACTGGCGCTCAATATTCTTATAAAAGTCCTTGGGGGTTAGTCTCTTGCAAGAGAGTCTGCCTGTGAGGCATTTTTACGGAGAGTTTGATTCTGGCTCAGAACGA
>QAZA01000015.1 GCA_003054695.1 Verrucomicrobia bacterium LW23 | reverse complement strand
CCCTTGTCACCTGCCTTTCCAGGCAGCAGTCCCGCAATCCTTTCCCACTGATCTTCCCGAAGCAGTTTCTCATAATCCATACGCCCGTATAACACGGAAATAAACGAATGTCGACAGCCTCTAGCAGTGGAGGCTGACCTCGCCAAAGCCCCCAACGGCTCCACAGGACAGTTTATACTGTTCCCAATTGTCTAGACCGCTTCATAGTTCACGGCCACGTGGCACCGTGCCACGTGGCGGCGAGTTTTTGGTCGCGCTGGAGGAAGATAAGTGAACTTCACGGGCCAACCATAGCACCAGCGGTGCCAGAAAATGAATAAACGCAAAGATGCAGCTTCTCGGGTACGAACAACCAATCCAAATGGAATGTAAAGCTCCCCTACATCAAACTGAACAATCAAACGGCTTGCCCACCTCGTGCCGCTGTCCCGGTTAACCAAGTACGATGAAGGAGGCTATTTCACTCCCAACGCATAGTTCGAATTCGGTGATGATTGCGACTGTCTTTGCTATGTCGGTGTATTCTCAGCTCAATGCAACCGTAGATGCAAGCCGCAAATGCGAAGAATGAAGCGATCAGATCGTTCAAAAAAAGTCCATTTCTGATCGACTTCCTGCCCTTATCTCCATAAATAGATGAAAGCTCTCGGATACCGGAGGATTGGTAAAAACGAGCCGGCATCCATGAATCATCGTGATATACCACCATCCCTCTGAAAACGGGAATGCTTCAGCGCATAGATCACTATACCCCTCCTAAGCAAAAGCCGGTTCGTTTTCAGGTGTGCCTGGGGTTTACTAATCTTGCGAATTTCGAACTTTTTCTGTTTCTCTCTCTCTCCGATAAGCACTTCCGTCTGTTATAGAGGACTAGATGGTGTCGTCACGAGATAGAAAGCCAGAGGGAAAGGCTGCGGATGTGCACAGCGGCGAGGAAAGAAGCCTCATTTTTGGCATAGCGTGTGCCGACGCCGCGCCAGCGTTTGAGGTGAAGGATGGCGTTTTCGACGAGGTGGCGAAGCTTGTAGAGGTAGCGATCATAAGAGCGCTTCTCTTTGCGATTTTTCTTGGGAGGGATAACGGCAGCCATTCCTTGGCGGGCGGCCTGGTCCAGGATGGCGTTGGTGTCGTAGCCGCGGTCGGCGATGAGCACCTCGGCGGTCAGGCCATCGATAAGGGGCTCAGCCTGAGTGCAATCTGCCGTGGTACCCTTTGTAACAACAGCTCGGACCGGCATACCATGCGCATCCACGGCCAGATGTATTTTGGTGTTGAGCCCCCTTTTGTGCCATCCATGGCCTGGTTACCGCCGCGCGCTCCTGCCGCGTGAGGATGAACCTTGACGTGACTGGCATCGATCAGCAGCCACTCGAAATCAGGCCCGGCTTCGAGAATCAGCTCTTCGAGGAGCCCCTCCCAAATGCCTTTATCGCGCCACCGGCAGAAGCGTCGATGCGTATTCTTCCAATCACCATAATCCGGCGGGAGATCCCTCCATGGCGCACCCGTGCGCAGGATCCAGAAGACGGCGTTGATAAACAACCGATTATCGCGCGCCTGGCCTCCCCACGCCCCTTCACGCCCTGGGAGGCGAGGCTCCAGTAAAGCCCAGATCGAGTCGGATATATCGTGGCGGCGATGGGATGGTAATGGCATGCCTGCATTATACCAACGAATAATAACCAAAGTCAACTCGTGACGACACTTTCTAACAAACTCTATTTTAATTTATTTTCTAGGTGTGCATGGGGAGCCAAGCGTTCAGTATACGAAATACAGTAGATCCTGGTTAACAGACGAGGATCAGGCAGGCCAGACAGCCTTAGTCTTTGGGTTGCAAAGACTTACGAAAAGCAAGATTGGGGGGTAGACTTTCTGTTACCTGCTGCCCGAAGGGCAGCATACACGGCTTTCTGCGCCACACCAGAAAAAAACTCTCTGACCTCTGACCCGTTGGTTAACACCCTGACCGGTTGGTTAACAGGCGACCCAGTGGTTAACAGGGCTGTTAAGCAAGGCGGTTTTGGTCGGTTTCGGGAATCCAAATTTTCACGTAGTAACGACAGGAATGCTGCTCGGGCAAGTTACCTCGATTCTCGTGAAGGGCTGAATCTCAATAAAATTGCCACGATAAATAGATGATGCACAATGCACGGGTATGAACCTCGCTTCCATGAAGTCCCGTCCCCAGATTGGTGCCGATGATGTTGAACGCATCACCCTGATCACCTCGGCCGCCTACAACCGGGAATTTGAGATGACTGCCGCTTAATAGCTTGTCAGCATCGCCTGGGTGATTCGTGACGCCATTTCAAAACACGTCTAAAACAAGGAGGCGTCAGCTTCCAAATAATCCGTAGAGGTAACCCAACGGATGTCTCACCTCCTATTGTAAGTTTTTCCGTTCATGACAAATCAGCCGCCATACAACTTCAGCTTCACCGCCGCTTCACTGCGGCCGGACCTTGTTGGCATTGTTGCGGAACACTTTTCCCATGCGCAGTCCTGGGAAAAATCAAAAAGCATGCTGCTTTCCACCAATGCGCTCCAGGCGAATTCTTCCGCAAGCGCCATCCGGATGGAACGGGAATTTAGGCATCGCCTGCAAAAGTTAACTGCCTCACAGTTGGATTTGATCGCGCCGTCCACTGCCGATGTCCGCTCCGCGATTGCCTGGCTCGCAGCGGTGAAACAGTCGGCCTTTCTTTTTGAGTTCTCCGCAGAGGTTCTTCGCGCGAAATGGGAGACGCACGACACAATTCTCCGGGCGTCCGATTACGAACGGTTTATCGAAGAAAAAATCTCCCACCACCCCGAAGTGTCCCGCTTGTCGGAGACCTCGGCGAACAAAGTCCGCCGTGTCCTCCTTCTGATGCTCCGCGAGGCCGGCCTGCTGGTCGAGGGATCAGACCATGGGACCATCCAACGTCCCATTCTGTCCTCCACTGTGGAGAAGGCGATTCGCGCGGACGATCCACGGTGGCTCGCCGCCTTTTTGTTTTCGGATGCCGAGATCGGAAAAACCAATCCCCGACGCACATGACCAACACTTCCGATCGGCTCTATCAGATTCTAAGCAGCGAACGGTTCCTGTCCATGCAGGGCCTTGCGAATGAAGTCCCGATATTTATCCACGCCTACGACGTCGAAGAAGAGGACCGCGTGTCGTCGATGATTAAGTCACTGGGGGCCCGCCTGCGAAACATCGGGGTTCCGACCGCCGAGATAGATCTCTTCAGGCTTCTACTCACGGAACTCAAGGAAGAAGGTTTGCTGGACGACTTCATCGGGGACGAAACCACCTTCGACCGGAAAGATCTCCTCGGCGACTTGAAGAACTTCGCGAGCCCTTCTCGGCTTGTGCCTCGGCTCGTCACGATCATGGAAGAAGAGTCGGCGCGGGTGACGTTGATGTCGGGTGTTGGGCATGTCTTTCCATTCCTACGCGCTCATACCCTGCTGGATTCTATTCAGCCAGCCATGATGAGGCACCCCGTCGTCCTCTTTTTTCCGGGAGAATACATCCAGGTTCCGGAAAAAGGATCTCAACTCCGGCTTTTTGGCATCCTTCCCGGGGAAGGCTACTATCGGGCGTTTAATTTGGAGCATTACCGACTGTGAAAATCATGAAAATTCAGGATCTCTTTCTCAAACCAGTCGAGCGTCCCATCGAGGGCGTTATCAAGGCGGATGACCAACGTTATCTTCTCACCGAGGTTGAGGAGTTCGTAATTACGCGTGAAGTGGGCAAGGGGTTGGACGAGTTCGTCGAACGCTACCTCCACGAGACTAACGCCAACGGGATTTGGATTTCTGGCTTCTTCGGGTCAGGCAAATCCCATCTGCTCAAAATTCTCTCGCTGTTGCTCGATCACCGGCCCCTTGCGGATGGCCAACACCCTCGGGACATCATGCTGCCGCGGATCGAGGACGAGATCCTCCGGGACAACCTCATCAAAGCCGCTCGCATCCCTGCCCGCAGCATTCTTTTCAATATCGATCAGAAAGCGGACCACATTGGCGGAGACACCATGGCACCGATTCTGGAGGTCTTTATCAAGGTCCTTAACGAGCTCCGCGGCTATCATGGCAAACAGGGACACATTGCCAAATTCGAGCACGATCTCGATCGCGCCGGACAGTTTGCCGCCTTCAAGGACACCTACCAGACCGTCAACGGTCGCCCGTGGGAGCAGGATCGCGACGCCCTCGCTACCGTTAGGAAAAAAGCCTTTGCCACAGCCTACTCCACCCACTTCAATGTGCCCGAGGAAGAGGCCTTCGCCGTCCTTTCCCAGCTTCGCGAGGGTTACCGGCTCGACATTCAAACCTTCGCCGAACAGGTCAAAGAATACATCGACGAACAGAGCAAAGACTTCCGTTTGAATTTCTTCGTCGATGAAGTCGGACAGTTCATCGGACAGAACTCCAAGCTCATGCTCAACCTCCAGACGGTGGCCGAGACGCTGGCCACGGTGTGCGACGGTCGGGCCTGGGTGTTTGTCACGTCGCAGGCGGATCTCCCTGGCATTCTAGGCGACATCGAGAAAACACAATCCGACGAGTTCTCCAAAATCGAGGCCCGATTTAAAACGCGGGTGAACCTGACCGCAGCCGACGTGCTGGAAGTGATTGGAAAGCGTCTTCTCGCGAAGTCGGAGGCCGAGCCCGAAGCCCTGACCTCTATTTACGATCCGGAAAAGGAAAACCTCGCGACTTTGTTCCGCTTCGGCGACGAGTCGCTCGATTACAAACCCTGGCGGGGCAGCGACGAGTTTTGTTCGCTCTATCCTTTCGCCCCGTTCCATTTTCATCTCTTCCAGCGGTGCGTCCAGCAGCTCTCGAAGCACGAGGTGTTTGCAGGCAAGCACACCTCGGTCGGGCAGCGCTCACTTCTCGCGGTGTTTCAGGAGGTCCTCAAACAAATGCGCACCGATTCCGTCGGTGAACTGGCGACCTTCGACCGACTTTACGAGGGAATCTCCTCCGCACTGCGCCCGGATAAAGTGACACCGATCGTGCAGGCCCCTGCGAATATCCACGACCCATTTGCCATCCGCGTCCTCAAGGCGCTTTTCCTTTTAAAATGGGAAAAGGGATTCAAGGCGACCCCGCGGAACGTCGCGATTCTGCTCATCGATCGTCCGAACGTGGATATTACCTCCCACGAAAAAGCGGTGAAGACCGCCCTCGAGCTGCTCGCCAGCCAGTCCTACCTCCAGCGCAACGGGGAGCTCTATGAGTTCCTCACCGACACCGAGAAGGATGTCGAAATCGAGATCAAGAACACTGAGGTCGATGATTCCCAGGTCGTTAAGCTGCTCTCCGAGGTGCTCTTTGCCGATCTCCTGCGAAGCCCGAAGATCCGTTACGAGGCCAACAGCCAGGATTATCCCTACGCCCGGAAACTCGACGATCAACTCGTCGGCAAGGACGCCGAGGTTGCGCTGAACGTCGTGACCCCCGACCACCCGAACCACGCCCAGTCCACCGTCTTGGCCGCGCAAAATACCGGCAAGCCGGAATTGCTTTTCGTGCTACCCGCCAACCTCCGCGTCATCGACGAAGCTCGCCATTTCCTCAAAACCCAAAAATTCATCCAGCAAAACACCGGCGGGAATGTGGACGAAAGTCGGCGCGCGATTCTTGTTGAGCGGGGCCAGCAGAATGGCCGGCGCCGCAGCGCCCTCCAGGAAATGTGCTCCGACTTGTTCAGCAAAGCGCCCGTCTATCTTAATGGCTCCAAGTTGGAATCGAGTATTTACGGCGAACCCCGGATGCGCTTTCACAAGGCGGCGCAGGAATTGGTTGCCTTTGCCTTCCCGAGCTTGCGCATGCTCAAGGGCAGCTATGACGAGACGACGCTCACCAAAGCCCTCCTGGATCCCGACGACCTTCTCACCAGTGGCCAGATGCAGGTGTCCGAAGCCGAACAGGAAATTCTCACCTACGTCCAACGGAACCAAAATCAGGGAGAGCGGACTTCCATGGAGGAAATGGTCCGACAATTCGGCCGCCGTCCCTACGGATGGTATCCGTTCGCTGTCTGCACCCTCATTGGCCGGCTGTTTCGAATGGGAAAAATCGAGCTTCGCACGTCGGAGATCCTCGATGGCCGCGCCGCACTGAACCATCTCAAAAACGCCCGCCTGCACGGTTCCGTTCGGGTCCGACTCCAGGAACAATTCGACGCCACCAAGGTCAATGCCCTCAAACGCTTCCATCAGGAATTTTTCGATCGCCCCAACGAGGGTACCGATGCCCGCTCGGTTGGCCAGCTCACCACCGAGGCTCTCACCGGCGAGGTCCGCGACCTCGGAGTGCTTTTGGATCAATCCTCCCGATATCCGTTCCTGGAAAAACTCCGTCCCCTCCGTGATCAAATCACCACTCTTTCAGGGAAGGACTACTCCTATTTCCTAAATCACCTAGCGGATTTCGACACCACGTTACTAGATGCCAAGGAAGATTTGCTCGACCCGATCAAATCCTTCTTGCACGGCCCGCAGCGGCAGGCCTACGACGATACGCTCACCTTTCTGCGTGAGGAGGAAGCGAATTTCTCCGACCTTTCCGCCTCCGATGTCCAGATTCTCCGTGATTTGGCGACGGCTCCTACGCCCTTCCGTGGAAGCGTAGTGCCCGATGCCAAGGCGGCTGCCACCCGCCTTCGGGAAGAGATTGCGTCGCAGCTCACCTCCGAACGAATCGCTGCCGGCGCGTTGCTAGATGAACACGAGGCAAAAATTCGGGCCTTTCCGGATTTTGCAAAGTTAACCGCGTTCCAAGCCGCCCAAGTCCTCGACAAAACTTCCGCAGCCCGATCCTCGCTAGGCGCTGCCCGTTTCATTACAGCCATCCGCGATCGTATCAATCGATATTGCTCCCAGGATTATCCCACCCAGCTTGCCCTCCTTTCCCAACTGACAGCACCTCTTCCTCTTCGGACGGTTCCAACAACTGGTGAGGACCCAAAACCCAAACTGCCGATCCCCATCTATGTTCCGGCCTCTTCGCTCCGGGTGAAATGCGATCTTCCGTTCATCGGCACGGAGGACGATTTGGACCGCTGGCTCACCGCCCTCCGCTCGGCAGCCTCGGAAGAACTCGGGAAAGGAAACCGCATCAGCCTCTGATGACGATTGTAAACCAATAGCGGACAATAAACTTGACGAGTTTATCGTCCAATCCGAGTTTATTAACGTGCAACACTCAACTGTCGATCCTCTGAAAAGCTACTTGGAGACGCTCTCTGGCGTTTGTCCTCAGTTGCGGCCGCTGGAGGTCGCACAACTTCCGCTTTTCCTCCGAAACCGATTCTCGTTCTACTCTGCGGAGTTGTTCGGGAAGCGCTGGTGCCTGGCGCAGGAGGACGAATCTTGGGACACCGGTTCTCCCGGTGAATACGAAAAGCAGGCGGAAGTCCTTCGGCCACACTTGAAGGCACCCGTCGTCTTCGTCCTTTCGGCGTTAGCCTCCAATGCCAGAAACCGGATGGTCCAGAAGGGAATTCCATTCATTGTGCCTGGCACTCAGGCCTTTCTTCCTAGCGCCCTTGTGGACCTCCGGGAGCGTTTTCCCAAATCAACAGGGAAGGGGCGCACTTCGCTCAGCCCGACCGCCCAGCTCGCCGTTCTATACCATTTGGAACGTGAGCCCTTGAACAGCATACCGCTAAAGAGCATTGCCGCAAAGCTGCACTGCTCTGCGATGATGATAAGCAAAGTGAAGGACGAGCTGGAGGAAACTGGAATCTGCGAGGTGGAACGTAACGGGCGCTCGATGGTCCTAAAATTCCCAGCAGCCAATCGTGACTTGTGGGATCTCGCCAAAGACAACCTGACCTCACCCGTTAAGAAAGTCCGCTGGGTCCAATGGCAAACGCCGGGGTATCCCGCGTTGCTTTCCGGAATCAGTGCACTTAGCCGACGCACCATGCTCGGCGAGGACCGGCTTCCCACCTACGCATTCGGTCCAGAGATGCTCGAATCCTTCATCGACCAGGGGATCATGACTGAATGCCGTGATGCTGATCAAGCGACGGCAAAGATGGAGGTCTGGGCTTACGAGCCAAAGCTCCTTGGCGACAACGAGGTCGTCGATCCGCTCTCCCTCTACCTCAGCCTGCGCTACAACGCGGACGAGCGTGTCCAGCAGCAGCTCGAACAACTCATTGAGGAGGTCCAATGGTAAAGGGCCTCGATCTTTTTCGCGAACGCTTCCAGGAATTTGAAGGCGCCTTCGTTCTCATCGGCGGGGCCGCCTGCCATGAATGGTTTGCCCAGCAGGGAGCCGAGTTCCGAGCCACCAAGGATCTCGACATCGTCCTCATTGTCGAAATGGTCGATCCAGCCTTCGTTGCGGCCCTCCGGGGCTTCATTGCCGAGGGCAAATACACGATTCAGGAAAAATCCGAAGGCTCGCCGGTGCTTTATCGATTTGCCAGGCCGGAGAACCCGGAATTCCCGTTCATGCTGGAGTTTTTTTGTCGCAAGCCGGACGGGATTGAGTTGGCAGATGGGCAGGTCATCGTCCCGATCCCGGCAGGTGCCGACCAGCATAGCCTCTCCGCCATTCTTCTCGACGAAGCGTACTACGCGCTGATTCGGGATCACAGCACGATACAGGATGGTCTGCCGTTCGCGAATGCGACCGCGCTCATCCCGTTGAAAGCACACGCCTGGTTGAACTTGAGCCAGCGCAAGGCCGCAGACGAAGGCATTGATTCAAAAAACATCGCCAAGCACCGCAACGACGTTTTCCGTCTCGCGGCGACACTCCCAGGAGAACCGGGTCCTGAATTGCCCGCCTCCATCGTCGCCGACTTAACCAAGTTCCTTGGCAAGTTCCCGGAGGCTTCTGCTGAGTGGGCAGAGATTCAGGCTTCGTTGAAAAACACCATTGCCAACGGACTCAAGCCTGACGCGCTCCGCTCGGCGATTCAGACCTACTTCCGAGCATGAAAAGCTCTCGCATCTGATTCCCTCCATCCCGTGAACACCTCTTCCCTCAAATCCTTCGCCCCCACCGTCCGCCGCCAGCTCATGGAGGCGGTCACGCGCAAGCTCGACTACGTCCTCACCTCGGACACGCCCGATCTCCGCGCCGCCGCCGAGCAGGTCAAGTCTATTCGCCGCGAAGCCGACAGGGACCGCAGCAGCCTTATTGAACGCGTCGCCTATACCTGGTTCAACCGTCTGGCCGCCATCCGCTTCCTCGATGCCCGGGGATGGCACCCGTTCCATGCCCGCGTGCTCACTGCGGCCACGGCAGAGGAGACCCAGCCGGAACTGCTCAAGCTTGTCCGCACTGGCTCGCTGCCGGAGGAACTCCGCCCGCACACAGATCTCGCCCGGCTCAATGACCTCCTTGATGGCCGACTGCCCACCGCCATCACCGGGGCCGATCCGCAGGGCGAGGTTTACCGCCATCTCGTGCTCGCCGTCTGCCGGTTCTACCACGCCACGCTGCCCTTCCTCTTCGAGCGGCTGAACGACGAGACGGAACTCCTCCTGCCAGACGACCTGCTCACGGCCACCTCCGTCGCAGAAGGTTTCCGCACCCAGATCAGCGACGACGATTGCAAGGATGTCGAAATCCTCGGCTGGCTCTACCAGTTCTACATTTCGGAGAAAAAGGACACCGTTATGGGGCGCAATGCCCCCGTGCCGAAGGAAGACATCCCTGCCGTCACCCAGCTCTTCACCCCGCACTGGATCGTACGCTACCTCGTCGAGAATTCCCTGGGTCGCCTCTGGCTGCTGAACCGGCCCCAGTCGAAGCTGCGTGAGCACATGCCCTATTACATTGAAGAGGGGCCCGGTGAACCACCCGCATGGCTACCGGCGTGGGAGAACCGAATGAAGATGCGAGAAGGTGATTGGCGGACTTGGATGTGGGTGAGACCCAATGCCAAACATCAGGGTGATTACGACGCGACGCTCTGGTATGCGCTGACGATCGACGGCTATGCTTATGGGCGGATGCGCTGGGGTATCAAGTCGCTGGACGGTTCGGGCGCGGCTAAGGTTGAAGAAATCGAACGAGCAGGTTTCGATAACGCGAACTTTGAGGATCTGCGCTATTGCCTGTTTCTTATCCAGCGCGGTATCAAGTGGGCGGGCGGCAGCGGTCCCACGGACGACCTGGAGGCCAAATTCCACTCCTGTCATGCGGCGCTTTGCCGGGCATGGGATCGCGAATGGCGGCAACATACCTCAGCCTTACCCGACCTCTCGATTGTCGACGTTGAGGCAGCTTCGCCGCGGGAGACCGACTTCCTGAGAATCGCGAAGCCCGAGGACATCCGGCTGCTCGATCCCGCCGCCGGTTCGGCGCACATGCTCACCTACGCCTTCGATCTGCTGGTGAGGATTTATGAGGAGGAAGGCTATCCCCCGAGCCAGATCGCGGAACTCATCCTCACCCACAATCTCCACGGCCTCGACATCTGCCCGCGGGCCGCCCAGCTCGCGCAGTTCGCGCTCCTCTGCAAAGCCCGTGAAGTCTCCCGTTCCGCCTTTCGTCGCGCCGTCGCGCCGAAGGTGCTGTGCCTGGAGGACGTGCGCTTCGAGGAGAACGAGCTGCGCGACTACATCCGCGCCCTCGGGCTGGGAGACCTCTTCGAGCAACCCGTGCTCAAGTTGCTCCACCAGTTTGAGGAAGCGACCAACTTCGGCTCGCTCATCCAGCCCTGCCTCGACGAACGCGCCATCGCCGACCTCCGCAACGCCATCGAAACGAAGGACCTCGGCGGCCAGCTTTTCCTGCGCGAGACGCACCGCAAAGTCCTGCGCGTACTCGAACAAGCCGAGGCGCTTTCACAGCGGTATCACGTTGTAGTGGCCAATCCTCCGTATATGGGCGGGAAACAACTCAACGGCCAACTGAAGGAGTTTGCTAAAGGCAGATTCATGGGATCAAAGACTGATTTGTTCGCTATGTTTATTGAGCGCGGTTACAGCCTTCTCTTGATTGGTGGCTTTGAGGCGATGCTCACAATGCAGAGCTGGATGTTCCTATCAAGCTTTGAAGAATTGCGAACCTTTATCCTAACTCAAAAAAAGCTAATTTCGTTGGCGCACCTCGGGGCGAGAGCATTCGACTCCATCGGAGGGGAAATTGTGCAAGCCGCAGCATTTATTGTTCAGAACAATCCGGATTCTAAATATAGAGCGTCATATCTGAGACTAACTGAAGGTAGAAACGAAGCGGAGAAAGCACAGATGTGTAGGTGTGCTATTACAGTTGAAAAAAGCCCGCAGGTGTTTCGAGTCGCAGCAAGCGACTATGAAAAGATCCCTGGGCGCCCACTCGCTTATTGGGTCAGCTTGCCATTTTTCGACTTATTTCAAAGCGAGCCATGCATCGACGACATCGCGCCCCCTCGGATCGGAATGATGACGACGGATAACGACCGCTTCCTGCGACGCTGGCACGAGCTATCGGTCAGTCGCATTGGCTTCAATTACTTAAATCTCGAAGAGGCCAGCAAGTCTTCCACTATATGGTTTCCATACAACAAGGGCGGGTCATATCGCAAGTGGGCTGGGAACTCGGAGCTTGTTGTTAATTGGTATTCGGGAGGACAGGAGATCAAGGCCGCAGGAATGACGAGCTTTCGAGGGAAAGAGTTCTATTTCCAAAGCGGTATATCGTGGGGGGATATAGCAGCAGATGACTTTTCGTGCCGCTATACTAGCCCTGGAAAGCTGTTTGACATCAAGGGGACATCAAGTTTCCCATCACCACAGAATTTTCCGATAGTTCTCTCGGTTTTGAATTCAAAGGTCGGATCATATATCCTCAACTTCTTGAATCCAACAGTCTCCTTTCAGAGTGGAGACATCAGAAGGGTCCCTATACCGCTAAAAAAGCTAGATCAAAGAAGGTTAAGTGATACTGTTACCCAATTGATTGATATTTCAACTCGTGATTGGGACAACTTTGAGAGCTCGTGGGACTTCCGAGATCACCCGTTGCTGCGGCCGGGATTGAAGGGCGCGTCCCTGGAGGGGAGCTGGCGGAATTGGGAGGTGCAGAGCACTGCCGCCATCCGCCGGATGCAGGAGCTGGAGACGGAGAACAACCGGCTCTTCATCGCCGCCTACGGCCTTGAGGGCGAGTTGCAGCCCGAAGTGCCCGAGGAGCAGATCACCCTCGCCCGCGCCGACCAGACCAAGGACGCCGCCGCGCTCATCTCCTATGCAGTTGGCTGTATGCTGGGCCGCTATTCGCTCGACCAGCCCGGCCTCATCCTCGCCGATGCCGGCGCGACCGTTCAGGACTATCTCGCCAAAGTGCCGATCCCCACCTTCGCCCCCGACGCCGACGGCATTCTGCCCGTGCTCGACGGCGAATGGTTCCCGGACGAGGTGGTCGCCCGCACCCGCGAATTCCTCAAAGCCGTCTGGGGCGCGGACACCCTCGACAAAAACGTGGCCTGGCTGGAGCAGGCCCTGGGCAAAGACCTGCGACGCTACTTCGTCCGCGACTTCTACAAAAACCACCTCAGCAACGAGCGCGCGTACGGCTACAAGAAGCGCCCCATCTACTGGCTCGTCTCCAGCCCCAACGGCAGCTTCCAGGTACTCATCTACCTGCACCGCTACACGCGGGACACCGTCAACACCATCCTCAACCGCTACCTGCGCGAGTTCCTTCACAAACTCGAAGCCCGCCTCAACCAGCTTGCCCATACCGAAGCGACCAGCAGCAGCGCCCGAGAGAAAACCGCCGCTCGCAAAGAAGCCGACAAACTCCGCAAAGCCCTCAAAGAATGCCAGGACTGGGAGCGCGAGGTCGTCCTCCCGCTCGCCCAACAACGCATCGCCCTGGACCTCGACGACGGCGTAAAGACCAACTACCAGAAATTCCCCGGCCTGCTGGCGAAGATTCCGGGGTTGGAGAAGAAGGAGGAATGACGGGTTGCGGGACGTAATGGGGGAGTACGTCCCGATTTCCCGAAACGGTGCGCGGAAGTGCTATCGTTCCCGCAGATAGGTAACTTCAACTCCCCTCGTGAGCCGGGCCTCTTGCATTGCCTGCTGGAGAGAGAATGGGCCCGATTCGAATTTCTGAAAGATGTCGAGGCCCCGGTCCATCGTAATTTTCCACCCCGTGTCAGTCGTGATCTTGCGGGCGTGGAAATTGGGATTGTGGTTGAAATCCCATGTAAAAGCGACGCGCGATCCGGTGAACGATTCAGCAATTTGATTCAGGTTTTCTTCTTGTTTAACGCATGAATCCGGGTCCGACTGCGTCACAAGATGAACCTCAACCTCGTCGCCCTCAAGGACGAGGTCGTGAACCATTTGGAGGAATTCCATGAGGTTGCGAGCCTGGAAAAACAGTCTGACGTATGGATCGTGGATAGTGATGCGCTGAGCACCTCGAAGATGCGCTGCAAAAAGGCGGCGGTAGCTCCACCCTTTTGTGTTTTCCGGGACGACGACGTGCCCGGGCTCTGGAACGCTGTCGGAGACCGGCATCGCCGCGACGGGCTGCAGAGGGACAATTTCCTCTGCAGCTGAATCCGGATAGTCCTCAGGTACGGCAGCGATCCTTGGTGCGGCAAATAGTGGATACTGGTTTTCTTCCGGCGTCACGACAGAAACGGTGGAACCCTTCGGGGATTTGAAGACGAAATCGTGCCTTTTGAATGTGTCATCAATTCTTAGAATGTGCTCTCTGACACGGCGGCGACATTCCATGGCGAATTGGAGGATTTCCTGGACTTCCTCGACGGTTGCCTTTCCGTCCGGGTAGAGAATTTTCATGAGCCCCGAGAATGTTTTCTCGAAACCCGTCTGGTCGCGTGTGGAGACCTCGGATGCGATTTCGAAAAAGGGTCTGTAGGCTCCGGTGAAGTCTTCCGTACGCTGGTGCTTCAAGATTTCTGCGATATAATCGACGATGAACCCATAGCCATTCGTGAACAGTTCGGAGCGGACGACCGGAACTTCCCATCCCGGGCTGAAAGCATGAAGGCGATCCAAAAATGCAGAGTCGATATACTTGTCCGGGAGCTGATCGAAGAAGTGGGAATGCTTCAGCATGTAGGGCACCGACTTCTTGGTATTTCCCATAAACACCATAGAGGCCTCCGCCGAGAGTTGCTCGATGCCTCGAGAAAACGATCGGTTGGCCATGTAGTTCTTCATGATGTCCACCAACGCTTTGTCTACCTTCTTGTCCTTGCCGGCAAACTCGTCGAAGCAGATGGAATCCCAGTAACCGACCAAACCTATTTTTGCTGACGAGTTATTGACGAACAGCTTTGGTACGCTGACCTCGGCTCCTGAGATGAGAATTCCGTGAGGAGAGAACTCGGCATAAACGTGAGATTTTCCCGTTCCCTTGGGACCCAGCTCGATCAGGTTGTAATTGCGTTCGCAGTAAGGAACCAATCGGAGAAGCGCCAGTATCTTGCCGCGCCTGCTAAACATTTCCGGATTGAATCCGATGCTTTGCATCAGCATGTCCATCCACTCCTCTGTCGTAAACGTAGCGCGCGCCGCGAGGAATTCCTCGTAATCGACCTTGGCGACCTGGATAGGCTTGAGGGTGTCCATTGTCCAGGGGCTTCCTTTGGGGTCTTCGACTACTTCGTAGTTTACATCCACGATGCACCAAACCCCACCCACGAGAAGCCTGGGAAACCGACGGACAAAATCATCGGAAATGGGAACTTTTTTTAGTCCTAGATTTGTGAATTCCGCCTCATAGAACCCGCCCCTGTCATTGAGTTCGACGGACAGTTTATCAATGACCTTGTGCCTCCCCTTTTCCTTGATAGTGGATTTGACCAGTTCCGCCTGATTCCGATGAACATAGTGTTTTGCGAGGATTCGCTGCACCGACTCCAGCCCTGACTGCAAAACTGCAGGATCATCGGTGGCGCAATGCTGGCCGAGAAGGAACTCGAGCACATACGTCGGTACCACCGCGTTTTGCTTCAGTCCTTTGGTCAGATCCTTGCGAACGACCAGGCCGGGAAACGCGTCGAGGATTTTGCGGTCAAGTTTGCGAATCGGTTGAAATTCCGTATTTGCTTCTTCAGCCAATGCTGCTGCGGAGGTTGACTCGTTGTCAGGGGATGGGTCTTCAGAATTCATCAAAGTCACTGGTGAAGGGCTTCTGCAACTTCAATGTGTGACTTTTGTAGGTCACAGACTGAGAGGTTCCAGGGAGAGTCTCTTCCAAACGGATTTCTACATCCTTGTTGTTGTAGGTGTCGGATATCTTAGAAAGAACGAGAACCACGCTCAATTCCCGCTTGCGGGCATCTTCATCAGGCCAGTCACATTTGAGGGTTTTGATTTCGGAAATGACGGTTCCGTCCTTCGCGAAGACACCCACTCGGAGGTCACGTGGAAGCAGTTTTGCCGTGACGGGCTTCTCCTGAAATACTGACAGCGCCACCTGGCCGGTAGTGATCTTGTTGGGAACCCGCATGAATTCGACATTCACGCGTCCGGTATCGTCCACACGGGCTTTATGGATGTGAACCACGGGTACGACGACCTCCTGCAGGCTAAATCCGCCATGAACGAAACGCTTGCCGGATCCCTGAATAGGAAAGCGGCCGAGTGACGTCGGAAAGGCGCATGCCCATTCGCCGGGAAGATTGAGTTCAGAGGCATTAAAAATCTTGGTTCTTGGGGAAGAATCGATTTCCTTCCCGATGGCAAAACGGCGGCTTCGAAAAAACCATTCCTTCGCCACAGGAAACATCGTGTCATCGCTTTCCGCCACCGGATCCTGCTGAAACAGGAAGCCGTGATCCGACACGAGAAGCATGTTGTTGGCGTTGATATTCGCCACTTTTTTGACGATCTGAAGGAGTTCCTCGAAAGCTTGCTCCACTGCATCCACCGTTTTCGCTTCCGTGGTGGTAGAGTCTCCCACTTTGTCGATGAGATTGTGGAAGATGTAGATGACGTTATTTTCCCGCATGAGAGTGCGTCCTTCTACCTTCGTATTCAGCTCCAGGAATTTCTCCGCCTGAATAGCCGTTCCGCAGCCATCCAAAGCCCGACGCAAAATTTCATTTCGGTTATCCGTTCCAGTCGCGCTTCTTCCGTCGACGGTGGCGGTGCCGTTGTTCGGATCTAAAGAGAGATCATTGCCTGGGAGTAATGACGCCATTCCCAATTGGGTATGCGATGGCAGCGATGCGAACACCGCGTGGAGTTCCGCGGTAAATCGGTTCTCGGAATTAATTCGCTCCACAAACTCCGCAGCCGCCTCATACCGTAGAGCGTCGGACACAATGACAAACACCTTTTGCCCCTTATCCCGGATGGGAGCGACCCAGATGTTAAAAAAGCGCCGTTGTGCTGGAATCGAGTCGCAGGACCACTTTTCCAGATCTCGTACCCGATCACTCCATCGGTCCGCAAGAGGCAGCAGGAAATTGTTTACATACGCCTTGCCAACCCAGTCGGAGAGTTTTTCCATCACGTTCACCTGCCCGTAACGACGCAGATGAAAACAGACCTTTCGGTAAGCCCGGTCGATTTTCCACCAACTCGACCGATAGCGCTTAACTCCGGTATCGATTGAATCCACGCTTAACTCAGCCGATGCGATCAATTCCCGGAGCTCGACGGCTTGTTGGATAACGCCATAACCGTGCACGTGGTCGGAAAACCAAAAAGAGTGCCGCCGGATTTGGATGCGATTAAGGATCTCGTCCGCTCTTGCACCGGCCTCAAATGCGCGACAAAGACGATGAATGAGGAACCTTTCGAATATCTCGAAGGTATCTTCCTCGCCGAGATCCAGTTTTTCTCCAGCATTATCAAGTTGTGATGCGATCTGAAATTCAGCCTCCAGCTTCGCCGCCAACTGGCGATAATATCGGCTGTGCGACTGGCTATCTTTCCAGCGCTGCAGGAAAACTTTTGAGTGCGCCGAAAGGGGAATGGACGTGTCAAGAGGGTTTGCTCCACGGAACAGCATTACAGCGAAGTCCCTGAGGGATGGGGTGGCTGATAAGTAGCTAAACATACGCCCCGCTTCCTTCCAAAACGGCTCGACAAGGGCGAACCGTCCGAAGGCGACTTCGACGGGATCAATAATCCCGTCGTCCACCAAACGCTTAAGAAATTCGAACAGAATAGCGTCGAGATTGACCGTCGTCCCAGCGAGCACGCCCATCATTTTCAACCGCAGCTCCGATGGGCCGTCTTCTTTCGAAACAATCTCTTTTAGCGCCTGAACCCGCTTCGCTTCCTTGAAAAACTCTACATGCTGCTCAGCCAAAGGCCGGAATTCATACGGCAGCCCAACCTCTTGCAGCGCGAGCGATGCTCGGTCGGCCTTGAATTCATGCCCCTGCAGAAGCAGATCGAGCAGCCAGTTTTCAAGGTCTGCTGGACGTGCGGCAGGAGAGTAAACCAAAAAACGTCCTGACGGTTCCCCGGTCAACAATCGAACTTTCAACCCAAACTCGTTGTTGCGGAGAATGAGCTTGTCCACTTTCTCGCCTTCAAAGGCGTCGAAAGCCATTCGCCATTCCTCGGCCGGATCATACCAAAAAACCATGCGATGACGCTGGAAGGCTTGGTTTAAACTTTCGTGGATGCGTTTCATGCTCAGAGCGTGTCGAATAGGCCGTCGTTTGATCCGACAACCATCTTGGGTATACCACGAGTTGAGATCGGAGTACTATGTAAAAACCCCAATACCATTGTAACATATCGATAATCAGTGCCTACGGCTCGCCAAAAGCCTATATTGTTCCAGTTTTATGCCGCTTTTCGCAAACAATGCCGCAATCCAACTCACATGCCGACTACTAGCGCCGTAGCACCCAGACTCTCACGCGATTACCACCACGAAGTTCTCTTTCCGTGATCCTATCGACTCCGCCCTCCAAAAACAAGAGCCTCTCCTGCTCCCACGGCGGCAAGTTCAACAGCCCCATAATCTGCGTAATCCGCGCTCGCGAAACCCCGCCCAACCGGGCTAAATCCGCATAGTCGCGAACAGTCCCAGCGCGGATGAGCCCGTCGAAGTGGATGGCGAGTGCCATGAGGCACGCGACACGAGGGATCGGGTCGGGAGGCGGCGCGGTTGGAGCAGCAGCGCCGGCGGCAATCTGTTTCCGGCCGGCTTTGCCTCGGGTGAAGGCGATTTGAGTTTCGATTTTCATGATTGTGGCAGGATAGAATTGTTCAGCGTTTGGATTCCGGTGGGGCGGAAGGATATAGCTACAGTCCCCTTAGGGCCGTCATAAACCACGGTTTCCAACAGCAGCGACAGGAGACGTTGGCGATCACCCGGAGGCAGTGACTCGAAAGCCTCCCGGAAGTTGGCCAACGCACGGGCGATGCCTTCACGGGAGATATGGAGCGATTGTAGAGCGGGAATCTGTGTTGCAATTTCCGCCAAGCGGGACTCCGCGGCGCGAATTTGCGATTCCAACCCCGCGATCTGTTCCGTTGGGTCGGGTGCTGGCGTTCGTGTATGTGGCCCAGGCTTACGAGGTGACTCCGAAAGCGCCGCGATCGTCCGGGCATGTTGGCGTAGGGCCTTTTCCAGTTGCGCCTTCTCCGCGACCAGAGAGACAAGGCGCTCATCCCTCTGCTTCCGTGCCTGCGTCTCCACTTCGGCGATCAACTTTCGGTCCGCCCCAATGACTGCAATCCGCTCAACTACAAAGCCCTCAATCTGCCCGGCCGGAATGGAGCGGGTGGGACAGCATGCACGTCCCCGCTTTGCCGCGTTCTGGCAGACGTAGTATCGATAGCGCGTGTTGCCTTTGCTTGTGTAAGTGGGTTGCATGGTGCAGTCGCAACTGCCGCACTTAAGTATGCCCCGCAGGAGGGCGGATGACCGTGATGATTCAGCGGGCGAAAAAATGGCGGAACCCTTCCCCGTCCGAGGCGCGAGTAAACCCTGGACGTCGGCCCATACCTCGGCCGAGACGATGGCACCCTGCTCCCCTGCAAATATTGCCCCCTGGTAATCTACCTTGCCCGCGTAGTGCGCGTTGGCAAGCAGGCCATGCAGATTCGTTTTGGTCCACGGCCCGCCACCGCAAAGGCGTCCAGTCTTGCCGGTCCACGTCTTCCGGGGCCATCCGCGGCGATTGAGTTCTTGTACCGTGGCCATGACGCTGCGCAGTTCCAGGAATAGCCCGAAAATCGCGCGCACCCGTTCCGCCTCGTCTTCATTAACCACCAGGCGCTTTCGCTCGTAATCCAGGTCATATCCGAGGATGAGTCCGCCACCGACCCACTTGCCTTTCTGCCGAGCCGCGCGCATCTTGTCCCGGGTGCGTTCGGAGATAATTTCGCGTTCAAACTGGGCGAAGGATAGCAGGATATTGAGCGTCAACCGGCCCATGGAATGGGTGGTGTTGAATTGCTGGGTGACGGAAACAAAGGAGCACCCGTAGCGATCCAAAGTCTCCATGATCCGGCTGAAATCCATCAGGCTGCGGGAGAGCCGATCGACCTTGTACACCACGATGGCGTCAACTTTGCGGGCCTCCACGTCGGCCAGTAGGCGACGGAGGGCGGGCCGTTCCATTGTGCCGCCGGAAAAGCCGCCGTCGTCGTAGAATTCGGGTAACGCGGCCCAGCCTTCCTGGCGCTGGGAAAGGATAAAGGCCTCTGCCGCCTCCCGCTGGGCGTCGAGGCTGTTGAACTCCATGTTGAGGCCTTCGTCTGTCGACTTGCGCGTGTATATGGCGCAGCGGATGAGCTTTTGCGTCGTCCCACTGCCCGGTATAGCGCCGGGCTTTTTGCTGCTTGCCGTCACGTTCATGCGGCCTCCTTATTGTCGAGTCGGAAAAAGAGGCGACCATTCCAGTTGGTCCCGGTGACGGCCTTCGCCACGGCGGAGAGGCTTCTGTAGTGGATACCTTCAAACTCGAAGCCTTTCTCCAGGACGGTTACCAAGAGTTTGCGGCCCTTATAGTTGCGGGTGATGATGGAGCCTGGCGCCGGGATTCCAGTGGAATGGGGCGGCACCGATTCCGCTGTTGCCCCCGGCCCCGTCGCCACGATGCGAGGAACCGACACCATCGGCCGGAAAGGAGCCGGGTTGCGGATCTTCAGCAAGGTTTCGTCTGCCAGTTCCCGGGCGCGTTCCAGGGCGCGCTGGGAAATGCCGCCGTAGACATTCGCCTGGATCTTCCAGGCAACGCGTTTGCGGAGGTAGACTTTGTTGCGGGAACGGCATGGTTCATTCCATACCTCCTCCCATTTGCGTTGCAACTCGTTGACGGTAAGGAACTCAAGCTCGGCAACTTGCCGGGCGATGGCGGCGTGATCGATGGTAGTTGGATCTGTCATAGCGTTGTCTCCTGGTTCAGGTGGACAACGCCATGAGGGCTTGAGTGGCCGCAAAGCTCAAGGCAACTCTCGGTTAACGGCGCGGATTTAAGTTCCAGATCATCAATGGTTTGCGCTTGCGCTTTGCGCACTTGAAGGTCCAGGAATCCGCGAGCGAGGATGGTGGCGATTTCGATTCCCCGCTCGGCGGGAGACATTTCTGCGGGATTTTTGATTCCGATCATATGCCCGATGGCATGTCAACCAACGGGTCGGATCGGACACATACTTCCGAGAACTGCAAAATTGTTCCCGTTTGCGACCCCTATATTTTGTGGTGACTATGCGTCCGTACACCCAACAGGCAGGGGCATGGGACAGCCAATGTCCCTGGCGACTTTTTACGTATTCGCTCGTATAGTAAAAAAGTAATTGCGTGGTCACTATATGAGCGGCTACATTGTGAGCATCAACCAGCGGGGCGTGTACAATTACCCCGCAAGCGTAACGGCGGCCCTGGACAGCAACCGGGGTGTCGTTGAAGCCTGCCTGATTTAAGGGGTGGCTTCAACCTCCGAGCGGCCTTTCGAGGTGCGGCAGAGAGTCCGGCGCTGGATCGTGGCTGTCGAGCCGGGAGTATGTCGCTATGTTAACTTTGAGGCGAGCGAGGGCCTTTGCGTTCGAGTTTGGTAACGCGGGCTTCAAGTTTTTCGAGTCGGTCGACGACGTCAGAAAGATCGGGAGGTCTTGCGCCCGGTTTGACGCGTCCTTTCTTGGCCAGGTCACGGGCAATCAGTTGCTCAATGTAGGCGCTCATCGATCCAGCGCCCCCATCTTCGACCAGTTGGTTCGCGGCGACGGACAGTACTTCGTCGAGCGAAATTGAGATTTTATCCTTAGGCATGGTGGGATAATATCCCACTATTGGTAGGAAAATCAAGTGGTGTGAAAGAAAACGATTGAACAGTACGAAGGAGTAGGAAATAGTATGACTATGAAGCTGATCAAAATCTCCGTCACGCTCCATCCCGAGCATGTCGCCCTCGCCAAAAAGCGAGCTTCTGCTGAGGGGGACGCCTTTTCTCGATACGTGCGTGACCTCATGCGCAAAGACTTGCGCCGGCGCGGCTATCTCAAGGAATCCCCAGAGAATCCCTAACCGAACAGTACTCGGTTGTTCAGTTTTCAGTTCAGTTTTTTCCCTTCGGGCCATGGAAGTGTGTGCTTCCCATCCTTACCCGCTGCAGATGCCTCCCGTTGACTGGCATCCAAGCAAATGTCGGTTCGTTTTCTGGGACCCATGTCCCCCCAACCAACATTACCCCCCCCTACCCCTATGAAACTCACGAAGAAAAACGGCAACACCTTCACCCCGCACCCTGAATACACCGGCCCCGCCGTGTGTGTGGATGTCACCCCACTCAAGAAGATCACCACTAAGTATGGCGAGCGGGAAATCTTCCGCCTCGTCTTCGAAACTACCGCGTTGCGCGCGGATGGCTCGCCTTTCCTCGTTTGGAGCTCCGGCTTCACGCCAAGTCTGCATGAAAAGGCGTCCTTCCGTAAGTTCCTCCGCGCCTGGATGGGGCGGGATCTGCTGTCCGCCGAGCAGGAGGAGTTCGACACCGACTCGCTGCTGGGGAAGACGGCGCAGCTTGTCATTGTGCATGCGGACCAGGATGGCAGTCTCTTTGCCAATATTGCCGCGTGCACTCCGCTGCGCACGGGATCGATCCAGCCATCGGGTCGGTACGTGCGGGTCAAGGATCGCCAGGATAAAGACTCGCAATTCAACCGCGCGGTGCAGCCCAGCGGTGGTTCCACTTCGGAGGAGAGCGCCGACGGCAAAGACTGGAAGACGGTGAAAGTGCACGTGGGGCGCCACTCGGGCATCGAACTACGCGACCTGGAGAAGTCGGCGGTGGAGAGCCTGATCGAGCGCTGGCTGCCCGAGGCGAAGGCCAAAGCGAAGACGACGGCAGATGACCGACGCCTGATGGCGGCCCTGGAGGCGGCACAGGAGGAGTTTGACTCCATCCCGTACTGACCGTTTCCGACGGCCTAACTCGTTCTCCGCGAGGTGATTGGCGGTGATCGCCTCGCGGAGCTTATCTCCCTGATTTTTCTCTCCCCATTTCCCCATGAGTGATTTTATTCCCAGCAAAGAAGCGATTGCTTTCTTTGAAGCTTTCAATGACGGAAGCAATGTCTTCCTGACCGGCCCGGGCGGTGTCGGCAAAAGCTATCTCATCGAGCAGGCGGTGCGCACCACTACGATGGACGTAAGCCTGACCGCCTCCACAGGAGTGGCGGCGCTCAAGATTGGCGGATCGACGGTGCACCGGTGGTCCGGCATGATGCTCGGGCCTCAGGCCGGGCAGAGCAACGAGGCGTACTATGGCGAATTGCTGAAGGACAAGCGCTTCAGCGTCCGTGCTGGGTTCGATCGGATCCGCAAGGCGTGTATCTTGGTCATCGACGAGATCTCGATGCTGTCCGGTCGGACGTTCGATTTCCTGGAGTTCCTGTGCCGCAAAGTGTGTGAGTGTGAGGCGCCCTTTGGCGGTATCCAGGTTATCGTCACTGGCGATTTTCTGCAACTGCCGCCCGTCCGCAAGAATCCCGCAGAGCCGTACGACTGGGTTTTCCAGACGGAAGCCTGGCGGCGCGCCGGATTCAAGTGTATCCATCTCACTAAAATTCATCGGCAGACGGATACCGCTTTCATCGAAGCACTTCTGGCGTTCCGCGTCGGCGAAGTCAGCGGCCGCAACGCCACGCTTCTGCAGAGTCGAGTCCGCAATTTCCCTGACGGCAACCTGACCCGGCTTTACACCCACAATGTCCAGGTGGATCGCTGGAATGATTACCGCCTGGCGGAGCTGACGGGAGAGCCGGAGGATTTCCACGCCATCCTCGCCGGACCGGAGTCGCAGAGTTCGTTCCTCGCGCAAAACCTGCTGACTCCGCAACACCTGCAGCTCAAGCCAGGCGCCCGGGTGATGTTCACCGTCAACCAGCCCGAGGCGCGATTCGTCAACGGGCAGACTGGGATCGTACGCGAGGTGCATCCCAGTCGCACCCTTATCGAGGTGGAGTCCGAAGGGCACCTCATCCCCGTCACGCAGTTCACCTGGCGGTTCGATCCGAGAGACCCGACTTCCGGCTCGTTTACGCAATTCCCCCTGCGGCTCTCGTACGCGATGACCATCCACAAGTCGCAGGGGGTGACATTGGATTCCGCCTATATCGACGTCCGCGCGGCGCGAGAGCCAGGCCAGGCCTACGTGGCGCTGTCCCGTATCCGCACCCTTGACGGGCTTTATCTCAAGGACTGGTTCAGCGGCGTCATGGTAAGTCGCGCAGCCAAAGAGTTTTACGACAACCTTCCCATCCTGGAGGCAGCAGCATCCCGATGAATATTCCCACTCCCTTCACCGAATCTCGCGCCGAAGCGGCCGTGTATTACCGCGATACGCTCGGCTGGGCCATCCACCCGCTGCACGGCCCGCACAAGGGCGATCCCAAAGTTCGTGGCAAAAAGCCCGAGATCAAGGGCTGGCGCGACTGGCAGCCGTCCAATCTGACCGATGAGCTCATCGAGAAGTATTTTGGCGCTTTCGGCTCCAGCAACCTGGGTTGCGTCCTGCGCGGTCCCCACGTCAGCGTTGATCTCGACAGCAAGCCGGACAAAGGCGAAAGCGTCCGACAATGGCTGGCCGGCAAGCCGGAGCTCGCGGCTGTCCCCCGCGAACGCACGGGCGGCGGCGCGCATTTGCACTTCCTGTGCCGGGACTTGCCGGCATTCTACAACAGAAACGGTGATCCCTACGATAAGCCGCTGGTGGCCAAAATCTCGGACAAGGTCGGCGCGGAGCTGTTTTTCGACGGTTGCAACCTGGTTCTCACCCCCAGCCAACACGCCAACGGACACACCTACACGTGGGAGGTAAGCGGCGACATCCCCGAGGTTACGTGGGAACAGCTCAAGTCCTGGTTCGGCTTTGAGGAGCCCAACCGCGACAAGGAGGACGAGAAATCCACGGGCAAGTCCAAGGGCGGCAAGAGCAAGGCAAAGCCCTGGTGGGCCAAGTTCAAGGGCGACCTGCGGACGTTGGATCTGGTGTCTCTGTTTCGCGATCAGCAAATGCTGGGCGCCTACATCGACCCAGACAAAGGTCAATGGGGAGTGCAGTGCCCCTGGGCCGAAGAACATTCCGACGGCGGCAAGGGCTGGAATCAGGCCAGCACCGACACCGCCATCTTCCACTCGCCAGGATCCCTTCCCGGCTTTAAGTGCCTTCATGCCCACTGCGACGGTCGTGACATTGGCGAGGTGCTGGCCTGGTTTGAAGAGCGGAAACCAGGATGCGTAGACGCCGCATGCAAGCAGATGCGCGTGTGGGCGGAGGGCCAGGAGAATGAGGACGGGCGGCCTCGCGTTGTGTTGCCTGGCCGTCACCGACCGGAATCGATGTTCGCTGAAGAAATGGGTAAGTCCCTGGCTCCCTCTCACGAGTGGTTCCTGAAGAACAACGTCGCAGTCTCGGTGGGAGTGCGCCAATTCTCCGAAAAAGTCACCTGCCTTGCGTTTGATACGGTCGCGCCAGTGTGCGCAGTCACCGATGTTGAGGAGCACGTTGAAGTCGGTGAATTGCAACACGATAAAGAAAGCGGTGACACGGTCTTTTGTCCTCGTTCCATGAACCGCGAGACAGCCGGGTTGATGCTCTCTTCGCGTCGGTTCCGCCGGCAGTTGCCCAACATCGGCCGTATCCTGGATCTGCCGGTTCCTATCCGGCAATCAGGCGGCGGAATCGCGTTTCCCAAAATTGGCTACGACCCGCGCTTCCAGACGTATTGTGATCCCGACGCGCCCGTGATCAAGCCGATGCCAGTGGCCCAGGCAAAAGAGTTGCTTCTTCGCATTCACCGGGGATTCTGCTTCCGGGATGCGCAGAGTATTACCCACGCGATTGCCCGGCTTCTGACCCCGTACTGCCGCGGGTTGATCGGATGGAACGCACGGACGCCTCTCTGGATCTTCACGGCGAACCGTCCCCGTGCGGGCAAGGATTACCTGGCCGGGCTGACATCGCTCGTCTACGAAGGCACCACCTGCGAAGACGCGCCTCTGGGCTCAGAGAGCGACGAAACCCGGAAGCGCATCACCGCCGCGTTACTTGCGGGGCGGCGTATCATGCACTTCGCCAATTGCCAAGGGCATATCGATGATGCCGTGTTGATCGGAGCCATTACTGCCTCGGTCTTTTCCTCACGCAATATCGGCAGTACGGAGGCTAAGGCCGACTTGCGTCTGCCCAATGAACTGGAGTTCAGCGTTTCCGCCAACATGGGGCTTACCTTTCGTGAGGACGTGGAACCGCGCAGCCGCAAAATTTTCCTGCACCTGCGGATGGAGAACCCGAACGCCAGGCACTTCGAGATCAAGTACTTGCATGACTTTGTCCTCGCGCACCGGGGAGAGATTCTCAGCGCTATCGCCGCCTTGGTCGGCGCGTGGATCGATGCGGGATGCCCGGAGCGCTCCTCGGAGTTCAATAGCTTTCCCAAATGGGCGGCCATTGTGGGCGGGATCATGACTTTCCATGGCTGGGGCGATCCTTGCCTGCCTCACGAGGAGGACGGCACTGAGGTCGGCGGAGATCGCCTGGACCGTGCCATGCGCGCACTCTACCAGGGATGTTATGAGCGCTATCCGGAACGCTGGATCGACAAGCAAGCGGTCTTTCAGTACGTCGCCCAGTCCGAGGAAAACGATGACCTCAGCTTTTTCGGCTATAGCGCCGACGATTCGAAGAAGGCGCGGACCCGGATCGGCATGTACCTCCGCAAATTTGATCGGCGCGAATTGGTCGGTATTCGCCTTGAGCTGGACCGTGCATCGCTGAAGTCTCAAAGCCAGCAATTGCGTTTTACAAAGGGTCTTGAAGACAACGTCGACGTCTGCCAGCAGGTTTGGGGCGGTTTTGCCCCAAATTCGCCCCATTCCGCAGGCACCCTCACCACCTTTGAGTCTACGCCCACCAGTAAGGTATCCGACGTAAGTCCTAGCAATATCAACGGAAATAGTCACCCTGGGCACCTTCTCCACCTTTCTCTAGGAGTGAAAGAGAAAGAAGAAGAGAAGAATATAGAGAGTAATATATATAAGGAGGAGGGAGATATATATAAAAGCTTGGAGCGTGGGACGAGGGTGTTGAAGGTTGGGAAGGTGCCTGAAATTGTCCGGCCTTACCAGGTCATTTCCGATCACTCCCGGCTTGCGGAAATCGCGTCTCTTCTGGAAGGCGAGTCAACCCTTGCCGTTGACATCGAGACGTACGGAGACCGCAAAGGTGACGGCCTCAATCCGTGGAAAGGCGACATCCGGCTCTTGCAGCTGTGCGGGGAGCGTTCGTCCATCTTCCTGCTCGACTTGCAGGCACTCGGCTATCAGCTCGGGCCACTGGCGTCTCTTCTGGAAAGCAAGCGGATCCTCGGTCATGGGTTGAAGTTTGATTCACTCTGGCTGCGGATGAAGTGCAACATCAAGCTGCGCAACGTGTTCTGCACGTTGACTGCTTCGCGCGTGCTGAATAACGGCATCAAACCTGGCAATAACCTGGACCAATGTCTCCAGCGGATGTTGGGGGTGGAGCCTGGCACCGACCAGGCGCTGTCCGACTGGGGCGGGCTTTTCTTGACCGACGATCAGCTGGCGTACGCCGCCCGGGATGTCGCCTACCTGCACCAGCTTGCTGCGCGGTTCTCCCACGAGCTGGAGATGACGGGCCTGGAGGAAGTCTTCGCCATGGAATCGCAACTGCTCCCCGTCGTGGTGGAAATGGAAGCCGCTGGCATCGCGGTAGATCGCGAAAAGCTGGCTGGCATCGAGAACCGTTGCCGCACGTCCGCGGCGGCTGTTGCCGACGAGATCCGCGCCATTATGGAGATGCCCGAGCTCAACATCAAGAGCCAGCCGCAGCTGCTGGCGGCGCTCAAGGAGTGGGGAATCGACATCGAGAGCACCAACGAAGAAACCCTGCAAGGCGCTGGAGACGAAACAGTTGTGCCGAAGCTGTTGGAATACCGCTCCCTGGAGAAACAGGCGCAACAGGCCGCCACACTCCTGGAGTGCGTTGCCCCGGACGGCCGTATTCACGGCAAGTTCGAACCCACCGGCACTGCCACAGGTCGATTCTCCTCCAAAGAACCCAACATGCAGAATATCGGTCGCGGCGACCTGCGCACCTGTTTCGTTGCTCCCGCCGGCCGCAAGCTGGTGGTGGCAGACTACAGCCAGGTGGAGTTGCGCGCTGCCGCCGCGATTGCCGGCGAGACGAAGATGGTTCAGGCCTACGCCAATGGGGATGATTTGCACCGCCTCACTGCGGCGAAAGTGCTGAACAAGCCTCTCGTGGACGTCACTAAGGCGGATCGCCAGCTCGCCAAAGCCGTCAACTTTGGTTTGCTCTACGGCCAGCACAGCAAAGGCCTGGTTCGCTACGCCAAGACGTCTTACGGCGTCACCATGACCGAGGAACAGGCGACGGACATCCGGCGCAAATTCTTCGAAACCTACGGCGCCATCCGCCAGTGGCACGGCGAAAGCCATGTCAAGGCCAACAAAGGCATCGACGAGGTGCGTACCGTTTCCGGTCGTCGCCGCCTCATTCCTTCTGAAGCCTCAGAATGGGAACGCTTTACCGCGCTGGTCAACACGCCCGTGCAGGGTGGGTGCGCCGACGGTATCAAAGCCGCGCTGATTGCCCTGGCCACGGCGCTTCCCGCCGGCGCCGCCATCATCAGCACGGTCCATGATGAAATCATCGTCGAGTGTGACGAAAGCATTGCACCCGAAGTTAAAGCCTTGCTGCAGAAGACGATGCGCGACGCTATGTCCGCCTTCTTCCCGCAGGTGCCCATCGAAGTCGAGAGCAACGTCTGCACCACCTGGGGAGAAAAATAATGGACGACTACGCCGCCAGACAACCCGTCCGCGACCGCGAATACGAGCGGGCATATACCTCGCCCGAAGCCTCCCGCTGGATAGCGGAAATGCCGACCGAAGACCGGCAACGCCTTCAGCGCCAGGGACTTCTTAAGCCGCACCTCCCGCGCCGCGCCAGCGGCACGCTACTCAGCGACGATATCGCCGACACCGCACTTGCCAGCGAAACGCCCGACATTATTGCCGAGATTGAGCCTGAGGAGGATGAGCCGGAAGCGGACACAGTGATCGATTCCGCCCACGGGCCAAGCGACGTCCTTGCGTCGTTCTGCGCACGCCTGTGCGGCAGCAATAACCCGTCGCTGGCATTCGATGCCGTTTGCTACGGCATGGGCGTCCTCGCACTCGAAGGTGAAAGCGCGACGCAACTCGCTGCCAAACACGGCGTTACCAAGCAGGCATTTTCCAAACTCGCGGTGCAATGGTGCGAAACATTCGGACTGCGTCCCTCCAGGTCCATGAAATCGGAGCGCGCGAGAAGAGCGTACCGGACTCGCACCAAAGCCTTTCACGACCTCCGCAAGTTGACACGGAAATCAAAGGTATGAGCGAAATCATTTCCATTTCCCCCGACCTCAACCTCGCCCCGCAAATCCTGGAAAGCTACCGCGCCGCCAATGCCCTGGCCGAGCAGGCCAAAAGCTACGTCTCCGATGCCGTGCTTAAGGCCGTGGAATGCGGACGCCTCCTCAACCAGCAGAAAGCGGCGCTCGCCCGCGGCGGCTGGCTGGCCTGGCTCGACGCCAACGTACCCGAGATCAGCGACCGCACGGCCCGCCGCTACATGGCGCTCGCCACCCGCACCAATGACACGGATCTCACTGATATCGCCACTCTGCGCCAGGCTTACCTCGCCACGGGAATCATTCCTGAAGCTCCTGAAAAGGAGGAAGAAACTCCCAACCCCAACAAACCGTGGGTCAAATTCATCCGCCCCCTCGACGCCTTTCGCCTCTGGTACAACCGCCGCGTGGAAAAAGGCAATATTGATACCTGGCCCGAAGATTCCCGCCGCATCCTCAAAAACGAACTGCGCTGGTTCGTTAATTTATACGAAAAACTATAGCCACAGGCGGTCGGACATAGTTGTGTCCGGCGGCGGAAGCTCTCCACAATCATCATTCTTGCGGACACTGTGTCCGATCGACTTTCTCTCCTATGAATACTTTGGAAATAACGTCACGTATCCGCAAGGTTCTCAGCGAAACCCATAATCAAATACCTTCAAGGGCGTTAGTTGTAGCACTCGAATGTGGCAAGCTTCTGCTCGAACAAAAAGAGTCCTTGCCTCACGGAGAGTGGCTTCCATGGCTTGCAGCCAACACTCCGGAGATATCCGACGCAACAGCACGACGCTATATACGCCTTGCAAAGCATGCCGATCAGCTGGATCTTACCACAATAGGAACTCTCCGACAAGCGTACCTTGCTATAGGTGTCGTGGCAAAATCCCCAACAAAACAAAAGGCTTCGCTCTAAGTAAACAAGCCGCGCAGTTGACACCGCATGCATGCAAGTATATGAAGATATTTTCGTATCTCATTTTTCTGCTCGCTGTGAATCTGACCGCCGCTTCTGCAGTCGCCGTCTCGCTGGCCATATGCCTGGTCTATCAGATGTGGTTGCTTCCCTAGCGCCCCTCGCAAAGGATAACTGCTGCACCGTTCGTTCACTTCCATTCGATATCTGGCCGATCCCTCAACTTCACATTCTCCACTCTTGACACGTTTTTAACACATTAAACCTTCCTTGCTACATGCAATGCTATATGCATATTTTACATATAAAACCGCACTACAAGGTCAGAATAATCCGAAACAGCCTTATCCTTAGGCATTGCAAACCAACAGGTTACGCTGATCAATAGCATCAGCAGGCTTCCGGGCGCCTTTATACATTTCGGGTTGCGCGCCATGGAGTGAGTTTAAGAGAGACCTATTTTTTTCAATCTGACACTTTATCGCACTCCCCGACCCGGCGCTCGGCGGGTTTCCCCTCGGAAAAGGCCTCAAAATGGGCGGGCACAAGGTGGTGAAAAACGTGTCCAAGAAGTGTAAGGATGACAGTTTGAAGTTCGCAGCTTGACAGATAGCGTGATGTCAACCGGCGGACCTTCGGCGCAAAGCGGTTTTCTTCATACATTGTGTGTATATAGCGTCGGCCGGTCAATCGCCCGGCCTTCTTTAGTGCCGAGCGCGCTGGTTGACACATTGCGTGGTTTATGACTAACGCAACCAATATTTCGGCAGACATGGCATCACGGGTTCTCGAAGCGAACTGGCGCAACGTGGTGAAGAAAGTGGGCGCGGGCAAGACGCTCAACTCCACCGAGTTGGCGGTGATCAAGGCGCGGGCGGCGGGGGTGGAGCACGAAACGGTGACGGTGGCGCGGGATATTTCGGAGCTGGCTCGCATCCTGGCCGTCAGCCGGCAGACGCTTTATACCTGGAAGAAGCGGCCGGACGCGCCCAAGGCTCACCCGGACGGGACGCACAATGTTGTCGCCTGGCGCCTCTTCATCCGGGAACACGACCTCAAGGTGGGGCTGTCGCCGGACTCCGAGATGCTCAAGGCGCGCAAGTTGCTGGCGGAAATCGAGGATCGCGAGCTGCGGGTGGCGCAGCGCAAAGGTCAGTACGTACTGAAGGCAGAAGTCGAGGCGGAATGGAGCCGCCGCATGGCTGTGCTGAAGAACCTGATGTACTCGAAGGTAACGCTGGAGTTACCGCCGCTGGCTGTCGGCATGGATGCTGTTGGAATCGCCCAACTCGCCACGGATACGCTCGACGCGGTGCTTCGGGAAGCCGCGCAGGTTCGTTTTCCAGATCCCGTTGAGCTCGAGAGCGAAGCTGAGGAGGAAACCGCAACGGACAGCGAGGAACAGGGGTCGTGAACGTTGCCGGCATTCAGAAGGGGAGGGCGCCCGGCTTTTACTTCCGCGCGTGGGCCCGCATCTGCGCTCCCCCCGACCGCCGCCCCATCTGGCAGTGGGCGGAGGAGCATGTGCGGGCCATACCATATTCTCCGACGCCGGGATCATTCCGAATCAGCAATTCGCCAGATCCGCGCGGTGTTTGACGCAATAACGGATCCGCGCGTCCGGCTGGTATCCATCATTGCGGCAGTGCAGGCCAGTAAGACGACCGTGTCGGAACTATCCTTGGCTTATATCATTGCGAACCTGCCCGGCCCGACACTCTGGCTTAATGAAACGGACGAGGACGCGAAGGACCAGAGCGAAGCGCGCTTACAGAAGCTCTTCGATGCGTGCGCGCCGGTCCGCGCGCTCTATCCCGCCAACCGGCACCAGAAACGCAACACGACCATCTACTTCGCCAACGGTATGACGCTGTGGATGGCGGGGGCCCACAATCGGACGAACCTGCAACGCCGGTCCATCCGATGGCTGTTCGGAGATGAAACCTGGCAATGGCCCACCGGACACATGGCCGAAGCGGAGGCGCGCGTGACGGCGTTTGGCTGGTTGGGGAAATGCATATTCTCCTCCCAGGGTGGAGTCGAGGACGACGATACGCACCGCAAGTTTGAGACGACCGACATGCGGGAGTGGACGTTTGCGTGCCCCAAGTGCGGGCACCGCCAGGCGTTCCGCTGGGAGAACGTGGAGTGGTCTAAAGACTGCAAGGACGAAAACGAGCAATACGACTTTGTGCGGATCCACGAGACGGTGTCACTGCGGTGCGAGTCCTGCAACGAGTACCTGCCCGACACTGATGCGACGCGCCGAGAGCTCAACGCCACTGGCCGATTCGTCGCGCAGAATAGCAAGGCCGCAAAAGAGAATGTGGGTTTCCACTGGAACGCCCTGGCCACAATGTCCTGGGGCAAGCTGGCGGAACTCTATCTGCGCGCCAAGACGGCGGCGCGTCGGGGCGATACTTCCCTGTTGCAACAGTTTTATCAGAAACGACTTGCGCTGCCTTGGCGGGAATTCGTCGAGGATTTCAAGGTCGAGATCACCAAGAGCGGCTATCTCCTGGGGCAGACCTGGGCGGACGAAGGCGGGCTGGATTCCCGCGGGCGCGTGATTTCCGGCCCGTTCCCCGCCGATTCACGGCACATCCCGCTTCGGTTCCTGACGGTGGACGTGCAGTTGGATCACTTCTTCTCCACGGTGCGCGGTTGGTCGGCAGAGGGATCGTCGCGCCTCATGTGGTGCGAGAGGCTGACGGCATGGGAGGATATCGACAGGCTCCAGGAGCGGTTTGGCATTCACTGCAGCCTGGTCTTTGTGGACGCCAATTTCAATTCATTCGAGGTCTATCGCCAATGCTCCCGACGCGGGTGGACGGCGCTGATTGGCGACAAGCGCTCGACATTTCCGCATAAGTCGGCCACGGGCAGGAAGATCGAGCGATTCTACAGCGCCCGCAACCGGGTGGCGGTGGGTAAAAACGGGTGTAATTTACACCGGTTTTCCACGCTCAACGTCAAAGATTGCCTGTCGCGCCTGCGGCGTAACCAGGATCCCGCCCAGGGCCCGACCTGGGAGATTGCAGATGACGTGCCGGAGGAATACATCGCCCAGTTGGATGCCGAGCAGCGCATTCGCAAGAATGACCGTTGGATTTGGGAGCAGATCCGGAATGCACCGAACCACTATTTCGATTGCGAGACCATGCAGGTTTGCGGTGCGCTGATGCTGAAACTCATTGGGCAAGAATCGGGGGTGCTGGGAAAGAATGATGGCGACGCCTCCTTCGACGGAGAGGCTGAATCATAGGCATGAGGCCGGGACTTGGCATGTCCCTGGGACTCGTTAAGTACCAGGGACAATCGCGTTTGGATGCAGGTACAAGTCGAGCCCCTGATTGCCTGAAAGTCCCAGGGACATGTCTCGTCTCTGCGATGTTGCTTGATAAGGGACATTCCGAGTCCCTTGGTCTTCGCATGGCCCAGGGACATTGCGAGTCCCTTCTACGCCATTGCCCGAGGGACAATCGAAGTCCCTGCACGCCGTGCGAAAGCGCCCGTTCCATTGACACGCCGCCCTTGCCATGAACGCATTGGCTTTGGATATCGGAACCACGACAGGGTGGGCGATTTGGGATGACGGCCAGGTGCTTTCCGGCTCCTGGCTTTTGGCTACGGAAAAGCAGCTTCGCCAGCAACGGAAGGTCGGCGGTGAGCGTCGGGGCGATATCCGGTTCTTCCAGCTTCGGGACCGGATTGCGGATGCGATCGCCCGGCATCGGATCGAAGTCCTGGTTTTTGAAGATGTTCAGTTCGCCACGAGCGCGGCCCAAACGCAGCTCTGGGCTTCTCTCCGCTCGGCGGTCTGGCTGGCGGGGAAAGCTGTCCGTCACGTCGAGTGCGTCCACACGGGCACACTGAAGAAGTTTGCGACGGGTGCGGGGAACGCCGGGAAAGAGCAGATGGTTGCGGCTGCGGCCAACCTGGCGCGCCCGTGGGGCCGTGTGGTGGTAGACGACAACGAGGCGGACGCCCTCCACATCCTGCGGTGGTGGCACAGCCAGAACGCGGAAGTCGGCGCAAAGGCAGTACTCGTGC
This sequence comes from Verrucomicrobia bacterium LW23, assembly GCA_003054695.1. Classification (GTDB taxonomy): domain Bacteria; phylum Verrucomicrobiota; class Verrucomicrobiia; order Methylacidiphilales; family UBA1321; genus LW23. The sequence goes on along the minus strand of QAZA01000015.1, from coordinate 19,683 downwards.
CAAGTGCTTAAATCAGAGGAAGATAGGGAGCAAATAAAGATGCCGAAAACCGGTCGAATGCCCTTGGACTCTTCGCGGAATTGAGGGAAGTGATGGCCATCATGAAAAACGAATCCCGCCCCGCCAAACGCGCCCCGCGCACCGCCGCCAATGACGCCACGCTGGCGTTCATAGCCGAACTCACGCCCTGCCAAACCTTGGCCCGGGCGCTTGCTGACCACCTGGACGACCACGCCGGATACGACCCCGACAACCTCAACTGGGGCCACGTCGGCGACATCCAACGCACCCGCCACCAGCTCCGGGAGATTTGCACGATGCTCGGAGTCGATATCCCTGGAGAAACTTCCCCGCAACGCTGATCCACCGCCCCCAAACGCACGCCAACCCAACCACGCAACACCCCACCCAGCATGAAGATCAACTTCCCCGAAAACGCGACCGCCAAGTCCATCCTCGACAAACACCCCGCCCCACGCGGCGCCACCCATTTCCGCTACACGGAAGGCAAATGCAAGCCGGTCATCGATTCGATCAAAAAGATCGATATCCTGGCCGGATGCCAGGGCAACCTGGAATACGGTAAGGTCACCTTCGAGGGGCGCGGACGCCACGCCAAGATTGTGGATTTCACCCCGATCGCCCCCGCCGCCGAGGTCGCGGAAGCTGCGGAACCGGGCTCAGAACCCGCGCCAGCGCCAGTCACGCCGCCCGCGGATCCGCAGGTCACCGTGGCGGAGGCCCTCCAACCCGCCCAGCCTGCCGAGGTTGAAGCCGCCGCAGATGCTTCGCCCGCCCTGATTCCCGCAGAAGAAGCGCCGGTGGCCCCCGCCACCGTGAAACCCGCGACCTCACCCAAAGGCCGCAAGAACCAGATTTTCGGATTCTCGGCTTGCGCGGTAGCCAAAGCTCTGGGCGCAGCCGGGGTCAAATACCCCGAGGCAGACAGCATCTTCCGCGCCCACGAGATCGTGATGCCCAAAGCCAGCCTCTCGGTGCAACTCGGCTTCGGTCGCCGCCCCGCTACTTGGGAGCGCCACGGCAAGCCCGCAGAACTGACCCCTCAGCAGGTTGCGGAGCTTCGGGCCGAGGCGCTGGCGCCCGCCACCGCCTAACGCGATCGCCGACGGAAATCCACGGGGAGCAGGTGCACGCCACTTGCTCCCCGTTCTTATGTTGGTGAGACTGCAAAACTCGCCGTGAAGAGAGCATTTGGCGACGTCGACGAATTGCGGTAGTTTGATAACGACATGACCACGGTACTCTCAAAGCATGGGCGGATTACCTTGCCTCCCTCAATTCGCGAGCGGATGGAACTGAGACCCGGTCAGATTTTCGAGGTACTCGTGGACGACGAGGATACGATTCTTTTGCGTCGTACCGTTCAGCGGCCCAACCATGGGCTGGTGGATCATCTCCTGACAGTCCCTTTCCACTTCAGCGTACCTCTGCGAGCCAACGATTGCTCCCATCCGTTAGATTTGTGAGGAGGGCTGAGGTTCGCGCTCGGGCCAGTCGGTCTTGTCGGGAAACCTGGCTTGAAAGAGGCGCATTGCGTCTCCTATAGTCTCAAAGGCAGGTAGTTCCGTCTTTCTGCGGAGGATAATCTCCTCTCCACGCTTTTCGACCTCAATCTCGTCTCCCAACTCGAGCAAGGAGGCGGGAATCCGCACAACGTTCTCGGTCCCGTCCCGCGTGACCGTGGCCCGTGCGAAGTTGGCGTTGACGTTGGAGGAAACCATACAAGTAGAATACTTGGCGGTAATTCACTTGCAATCGCAATCCAAGGTAGGGCCGGTCTGCCCGTTGACATGGCGCGGGGTACATGTCCACCGATACCATTCCCGCATCCCCAACTCACGCCGCGACTCCCAAGCCCAAAGCACTCGCCAACGGCATTGAGGTCTGGTGCGCTTTTGATGAACTCGTCCCGACGGGCGACCTGAAACCCAACCCGCGCAATCCCAACAAGCATCCGGAGGGTCAGATTGCGCTTCTGGTAAAGGCCATCCGCTATTTCGGTTGGCGGCACACCATTCTGGTTTCCAGGCGCAGCGGACTCATCGTCGCGGGGCACGGGCGCCTGCTTGCCGCGCAGAGTCTGGGCGTTTCCCTGGTGCCGGTTGATTTCCAGGATTTTGCCTCGGACGCGGACGAGATGGCGGTTCTTGTCGGCGACAACCGCCTGGCGGAACTGGCGGAAACCGACGATGACGAGATTGCGGCTATCCTGAAGGAACTCGACGGCCAGATTGATTTGGACCTCACCGGTTTCGATGCTTCCGAGGTTGAAAAGCTGCTTCCGCCCGAGGACAACGTGACGGATTCTCCAGTCCCCGCACTCCCGGATGAGGCGTTCACGCGACCCGGCGATATTTACGTCCTCGGCAATCACCGGCTGATGTGCGGAGATTCCTCGAAGCCGGACCAGCTCGACCAGCTTCTTGCTGGCTCTCGGATTCAGATGGTCAATACGGACCCGCCCTACAACGTCAAGGTCGAGCCGCGCAGCAATAATGCCATCGCCGCCGGCATGTGCACGGACAGTCCCCTGATGAGCCCGAACGCCAAGAAGGCGATGCACCATCAGCAGCTTGACGTCGAGCGCCACCCGGAAAAGGCAAAAGCCACGCACAAAAAGCTGCGTGCCAAGGATCGGCCCCTGGCCAACGACTTCGTTTCCGTGGAGGAGTTTGACCGCCTGCTGCGCGCCTGGTTCGGCAACATTGCGCGAGTGCTTGAGCCCGGCCGTTGCTTCTACATCTGGGGCGGCTACGCCAACCTAGTCAACTATCCGTCGGCGCTGGCGGAAAAAGAGCTCTATTTCTCCCAGGCGATCATCTGGGATAAGGAGCATCCCGTCCTCACGCGAAAGGATTTCATGGGTGCCTTCGAGATTGCGTTCTACGGCTGGCGCGAGGGGGCGGCGCATCAATACTTCGGTCCCAACAACGCCACGGACCTCTGGCACGTCAAGAAGGTGAACCCGCAGTCCATGGTGCATCTAACCGAAAAGCCGGTGGAACTGGCGGTGCGCGCCATGGGCTATTCCTCCCGGCCTGGGGAAAGCGTCATGGATCTCTTCGGCGGCAGCGGGTCCAGCCTGATCGGCGCCGAGCAGTGCGGACGCAAGGCCTTTCTCATGGAGCTCGACCCGCTGTACTGCGACGTGATCGTCACGCGCTGGATACAGCTCGGTGAAGGCCGCACCGCCAAGGTCATCCGCAACGGCAGCACGACGGACGTGACGGATTGCTTCCTGCGACGCGCGGCTGAGAACGAGGCGGGAGACGAAGTTGACTTGGCGACGGAGGAATGAGTGAACATACCTTCGACGCCCGTTCCGAATCCAACCTGAAGACCCTTCTTCCCGCTGCCCAGGTGAAAGCCCGGGAATGGCTGCGCCGGTGCCTGGACGCCGGCATCAACCTGAAAATTATCTGCGGCACCCGCACCTGGGAGGAGCAGGAAGCGCTGTACGAGCAAGGGCGGAGCAAACCCGGCAAGGTCGTTACCAACGCCCGCGCCGGGTACTCCTACCACAACTTCGGGATAGCGTGGGATTTCGTTGTCTTCTCATCCGATTTCACGGTCGCTCTGTGGAATTCCCCCGACATGGCCCGGGCTGGGCGGATTGCCGAGGCGATGGGGCTGGAGTGGGGTGGAAGCTGGAAGGGCTTTGTCGATACGCCTCACGTGCAGATAAATACCGGACTTACGCTCGCACAGATGCGAGAGCGGCACCGCAAGGGAGAGCGAATCCTGTAGCCAGACTCGGCTTCGTCCCCGCTGCGATAAGCCTTGAGACCGTTGACACGCGTCCTTTGTCATGGCTCAAGGCTTATTCATTGTCGGGTTTACGGTGGCGGAAGTCCTGCAAATCCAGGCGAAAGCGAAGGAATTGTTGCTGGAGGGAAAAACGGTCATGTCCTGGACGGATTCCGGTTCCTCCGCCACCAAGCAGTTCCCCATGACGGTTAAAGAGACGCTGGAGGAATGCGCGTACGCTCTCCAGCGCCTGCAACCTCTGGTCTACGGGGCGGGCAAACAAGTGGCGCAATCCTGCGTGAAAGGATACCTGCCAAAATGAAGGCGAATTTCCGACATCGGGCCAAGTCGTTTGCCGCCAGGTGGTTGCCGCCCGCGTTGGTGCCTAACGCGTGGGGCTCTCCCTACGAGTCCGCGAATCGCTCGCCCCGTCGCGGGGTAGTTCCCGGCGCCGGGCCGGGCGACGCGAAGCGGGACCTGTCGCCGGGGATCCGGTCGGAGCTCGTCCGGCGCTCCCGATATCTGCTCAAAAACTCAGGCTTCGTCCGGGAGCTGGTAGGCAGCATGGCAATATACTCCGTGGGCGACGGCCTCCGGCCCCAGGCACAATCACCGGATCCAGCGTGGAATCGGAAGGCGGAAGAGCTATTCCGCCGCTGGTCCGCCCGGTGCGAAGTCACGCGCCGGTTCAGTTTTGAGGAGTGCCAGGCGATTGTTTGCCGGGGCGTGGATGCCGACGGCGAGTACTTCATCCACAAGACGCGGACGCGGGACGCTTTGCCCGCGCTTCAACTCATTGAATCCCACCGCGTTGGACAGGGCGACTTTGCGAAGGACGGCGACACTTGCGTGGACGGAATCACACTCGACGCGTGGGGCGGCCCAGTCTCCTACCGCGTTCTGGAGGACAGCGGCATTCGGGAGCTGCCTGCGGAAAGTGTGCTGCACGTCTTCGAACCGGAATCGGCCACGGCAGTCCGTACGGCGCCGACGGTCCAGCATTCGATCAACCATATACTGGACGAGATGGAGTTGCTTGCCCTGGAAAAGCACCCCGTCAAGGATAACGCCGACATCGCCCGCATTCTCAAAACCGCACGCGGCGCCCTGGAGGAATCCGGCGACTTTTCCGTGGGCACACCTGGCGGCAGCGTGGAGTGCAGCGATCCGTCCGCCCTCCAGAAGATCATCGGCGGCAAACTGGTGGCGCTCAAGCCCGATGAATCGCTCGACAGCTTTGTGTCCAGCCGTCCCAGCCCCACGTTCACCGGCTTCCTGACCCACCTCCGCCGCGACAGCGCGCTGGGCGTCATCCCGTATGAATTCGCAGCCGACTCCAGCAGCATCACCGGCGCCGGGGTGCGTCTGGTGGTCGCCAAGGCCGACCGTCGGTTCTCGTTCCGCCAGCTCATCCTGATTCAGCGCCTCATGAAGCCGGTCTGGGCCTACGTCGTCGGCGATGCCATCGCCCGTGGCGAGTTGGAAAACGTGGTCGACTGGCACCGCATCTCCTGCGTCTGCCCCAAGCGCATCACCGTCGACGCGGGGCGCGAAGCGCAGCAAAACCGGGCAGATGTGGAAATGGGACTGAAAACCATCTCCGATCATTACGAGGAGCTGGGCGCCGACTTTGGCGAAGAACTGGAACGCCGAGCTCGGGACGCCAGGATGATCCTGGAGACTGCAGCCAAGTACGGCATCCCCTTGGAGATGTTATGGAATCCAGCAGGCGGGCAACCCAGTCCGATGGAATCCTTTACGCCGCCCGAATCCACGGGGCGGAAGCCCAATGCAGAGACGCCGCCCGTTGACACAGCGTCTGAAGAGTGACCTTTACCGAAACCCTATTTTGCAGGCAACCATGGCTGATTACTCCGGAAGCGTTGCAATCCATGGCCTCGGCGTCCATGGCGTTTATGGATGGCCCCACCCTCGAGGCGTCGGAATTGCCGCCTCTTCTTACCGTGGAAGATGGCGTCGGGACGATACGCATATCCGGCGCGCTCATGCGCCGACCCGACATTTTCTCCGTTATCTTCTTCGGCGCATCGGATATCGAAGAGATCGCCGCTGCCGTTCGCGACGCCGCTCGAAGGCCAGACGTAGAGGCGCTCTTCCTGGACATCGACTCGCCGGGCGGGACGGTGAGCGGGACGCCGGAACTGGCCCAGGCCGTGGCGGATGCCTCCCGCGAAAAGTACGTCTACGCTTTCACGTCCGGCCTGATGTGCTCGGCGGCATACTGGGTAGCCTCCCAGGCGGATGCGATTTACGCCACGCCCAGCGCACGGGTCGGATCGATCGGCGTCATCCTCCCGCTGATTGATTCCAGCGAAGCGTACCGGCAGGAAGGTTTGCGGGTGGAAGTTTTCGCGGCGGGCAAGTTCAAAGGTGCCGGGGTGCCGGGCACTTCCCTGACAGACGCCCAGCGCGAGATGCTACAGGCCGACATCGACGAGATTGCAGGAGACTTCAAACGGGCGGTGCTTTCCCGAGGTCGGAAGATTGGCGACGACGCCATGGAGGGGCAGACGTTTTCCGCGCGCAACGCGCAGCGGCTCAATCTTGCCGGGGCTATCAAGGATCGGGAAACAGCGCTGGAGCGCCTGCGTGCCCTGCACGTGCGGGGCAACTCCGGTCCACGTACGGTTGACACGCGGCACAAGGTCATGACCATCGAATCCACGTCCGATCTCGCCGCATCTGCACCTGACAGGGAACTTTCCATCGCCACCGCTCGGATCCTCAAGCTGGAGGCGGACGCCGGGGCGAGCGATGCGTTGCTCGCCGAATCCGCCCGCCAGATTGAAACGCTCAGCGGCCAGGTCGAGCTCCAGGCCACCGAGATCCAGTCGCTCACCGCTGAGCGGGACAAGCTGCGTCACGAAGCCGAAGCCGCCCGCAAATCAGCTGCCGAGCTGAGTGCGAAGAACGCGGAACTTGCTGGCAAAGAGCAGGATATCGCGAAGCGCGCCTCTCGGGAGGCGGCACGGATCGTCGCGGAAACCGGCACGACGATGCCCGCCAACGTCACGCCCCGCGGTGACCAGCAACCCGGCACCGCCTCCGGCCACAGTGTGACCGGTGACGCCCTACTGGCCCAGTTTGCCGCCATTTCGGATCCCAAGGAACAGACAGTCTTCTGGCGAGGCCTCTCCGACCAGCAGAAGGCGTTCATCCTCAACCACAGCGGCAAGTAATCCAGCCCGGACCATCCCTCGCAACTTCCTCGTCCATCACCAGCCAATCCCACTTTCACTTCACCTCGTAACAACTTATGGCCAATACACTTACTAACGTCAAAGACATCAAGGTAGCGCAGAACGCGCTTCAGCCGTTCATGGCGGCCATGATGCCTGTTGGCGCCTTCTCCACCAACTTTTCGCCGGAACCCGCCGACAAGCTCGACACGGTGCGCGTTCCGATCGTCGGCACGCCCAGCGCCTCCAGCGATTTTGCCGGCAGCTACACGGCAGCCGCCGATTCCGCCATCACAGTCGCCCCGGTGGTGCTCAACCGCCACAAGTTTAAGACGGTGCACGTCACGGCCCGCGAGGCGGCGGAAACGTCAGTCCCCGTCCTGGAAAATCTGGTGGCCTCTGCCGTCAAGCAGCTCGCAGAGGACGTGGTGGTCGACATCTTCTCGGAGATTACCGTCGCCAACTACGGCGCCCCGGCCATCACCGCCCTCGCCGCGTCTGCCTTTGACTACAAGAAGGTGCTCGAGGTCCGCAGCGCGTGCTCGACTGCCAAGATGCCCATCTCCGACCGTGCGCTCATCCTGGACGACGCGTACTACACCAATCTCCTGGCCGATGATGTTGTTGCCAAGAGCTTTGTGGTTCCTGTCTCCCAGCCTGGCGTGGTGGAGGCGCAGCTGCGCCGCATCGGCGGGTTTAACGTCTTCCCCAGCACGGTGATCCCGGAGAACGGCGAAAAGCTGGTCGGTTTCGCCGCCCATCCTTCGGGTCTGGCGGTGGCGATGCGTTATCTGGAGCCCGTCGCCAAATACGACGAGGCGGGCGCAGTGACCGACCCGGAGACGGGCCTGACCTTCGGTTATCTGCGCTACACGGAGACCGGAAGCAACCGGATCTTCATCACTGTGGAGTGCCTGTACGGCTTCAAGGTCGCGATCGCCGCCGGCATCAAGCGCATCGTCAAGCCGTAACCCTCGCGCCAACAACCGGAGCGCACCACCATGGGCCTTCGCGAAGAGAAAGCCGCCGACCTCGCCAGTTTCCTCGCCGACGCTGGCGAGGCGGTTGTCTATAAGGGGCAAACTCTCCAGGCGCTGGTGTCGGTTCCCACCACGGCACTGGCACTCGACGTCGGCGGCATGGCCGAGGCGGCCGACTTTACCATCAAAGTGATGCGCGCCGCCGTGGCATTTGATCCGCCTGCGATTGGGGACCGTATTGCGTTCCGGGACAGCGATTTCCGTATCAATCGGATCGGCGATCACCCCGGATATCCGCTTCTCGTGTTGTCCGTCACCATGCCCCATGAATAGCCCCCCATGTCCCGTCGCACCTCAGCCACCCTTACGCCGTCCTTCGAGTTGCAGGTCAACACCCGCAGCTTTGAGGCAGCCCTGCTGGATTTGTACGGCGCCACGCGCCGGGACATGACCGAGTTACTTCGGGAACAGGCGCGGGGCTTCATCCGTCAGGTTGTCCTGATCACGCCACCCGGCGGCGGGTCGGTAACCGGAGTAGCCGCTCGTGCTCGAGGCAACCTCCGCATTGAGCAGGATATCCGCCGCGTTTTCCGGGAACTGCGCCATGAAAAATGGACTTCGCCGGAGATTAAAGACGCCATCCGCAAAAAGGATCTGGCTGCGCTGCGGGAAATCATCCTGCGCATTCCCGAGCTGGCTGGGATGGAAGTCCGGCTTACTCCCGAGACGTCCTTCCACCAGGCCGCCCGAGGTTCGCGAGGCACGGTATCACCTCGCAGGCGCCCCAACGTCCTGGTTCTCGACGGCCTCGGCGCCTACATCCGCGAGCAGCAAAAGCGGGTGGGCATGCTGGCGTCCGGGTGGAACGCAGCGGCGGAAGCGCTCGGCGTCAAACTGCCCGCTTGGGTTGCTCGGCACGGCAATTCCCGCGGATCCGTGCTTCTCCAGCTCAATGAGCCCAACTTTTCGATTCGCCTGGCCAACGATGTCCCCTTCGCCGGCAACACTAGGGATTTGACCCGGCGCGTCCAGTGGGCCCTCGATCGCCAGGCCTCCGGCACCCAAAAGCGGGTGGAATTCATCCTGGCCGCCAACGCCCGCAAAGCCGCCTTCAAACCAGCAGCGTAACCACCGCCAGCGTGACGCTGGACTCTGTATTTTATGATCCTCACCCCAGCTCCCTCCATCGACGTCCTCTACCAGTTCGAGGAATACCTCGAAATCTTCCTGCGCTCCGTGTTCAAAGACCGGGGCTTTGACCATGTCTACACCATGCGCGACGACAACGGCGTGAAAATGCAGATGCCGCGCCTTTGCATTGCCACTGCCGCGCGGGATTCGGAAGATGAGGATATTTTCATCCATCCGCAATCCGGTCTTCACTATTACCAGACGGCCGCAGTGGACGTTGACCTTATCCTCCTGACCAGCCGCCGGGAGCAACCCGCGCATCGGGCGATGAAGGGCAAAGTCCGGGAGATCATGCAGCGGGTGATCTATCTCAGCAACGAATCGCCCGAAATGCCCTACCATCGCCTGGTCCGCTGCGTCAGCCAGAAGCCCAGTCACGATCTGGACCCCGAGTTGGAGCGGGACACGACGCTGATGCCATACCAGATCATCATGCAGATCCGGCCCGAAGTCTGGCCCGCGGAAATCCCGTTGTAAACTCCCCACACTATATAGAGGGCCAATTCGCAGCCGTGCCGGTTGACACGGCGCGCTTTGGCATGAGCTCTGTTTCATTCAATTTCCCCTCGGTTACGCTGTCGGCGTCAGCGGCAAGATTACTGTCGACCTGGCTCTTGCCACTCTCGGATTCACAGCCGGTAATGGCGTTGGCCAGATTAACCGTGTCTTTCGCAAAAACTTTACCTTGGCGGGCGCCGCATCGGAGATCATCAACCTGTTCGACTTTTCCGACGGCGGGCCGGATCCGGTGGAAGATGTACTGGGGCGTCCGTTTGCCCTCACAAAAGTCAAAGGCCTCATCGTCCAGGTGACCTCAGCCACCGCCAGTGCTTCGGTGGAGCTTGGTGGCGAGGGATCTTCCGCCGCGTGGAAGGGGATCAACGGCAGCGGCACGGTCAAGATCGCCGATGTCGAGGCGGGCACACCGTACCTCTGGTTCAACCGCACTGGCAAGGACGTGACGGATGCCACGGACCACCTGCTGAAGCTGCTCAATTCGCATCCGTCCGCCTCCGTTACTGTGGCGATCTTCGTTCTCGGCTCCCAGTAATCCGGGTCGGAAAAGTCAATCCGATTCAACGCTTAACTCTTTCCCACCATGGCACTTAAGAACGACGGAGCTATCAATTACGGCTCTATGCCGCTGACCATCGCAGCGGTGACGTACATCGCGCAGAACGTCAAGGTCAACCGGCCGACGTTCAAGATTGAGAGCCGGGATCACCTCAACCGCCCCGACGGCAAGGTGACGGACGATGATTTCGTTACCGGCACGGCCACGCTCAAGCTGGGGCAAAACCGGGTGCCGAAGAATGGCGATGAGTTCCTGGAGACCTTCGACTCCGAACTCGGCAACGAGGTGTTTTACATCACCAACGTGGGGCAATCGTTCGAACAGGCCGGCATCCGCATGGTCGAAGTGGCGTTTGACAAAAAGTACAATACGTAACCGCCAACACGATCTCACCGCAATGCCTCCCCGCCTTTCCGAAGTCGTCCCCGGCTACAAAGAGGCCGTCGAACGCGAGCTCACGCTCCGGGAGACGGCCTTTCTGTGCGACCGAACCGTGCTCGCCAACGGCCTCCGCGTCCGCCAGTTCACCCCGACCCACATGCTCCAGGCGCTCTACTCGGAGTCGCCGTTTGTGATGGGTGGCAATGTGCAGGGGGAGCATCTACTGCAGTTCCTCTGGATTATTCGGGATCCGACACTATGGAAGGACGAGGACAAGCAGCGGTTTATCAGCGCCCATCTTTATCTCCTTCAACCCGCGCCATTTCTGGAGGCTTTCCACGCCATCCAGCAGTATATGGAGGAGACCTTCATGGACCGCCCGGCCGCCGCTGAAGTGGCCGGGGAACACACCTCCTACTACTCCAACGTAGCGGAACTGGTCGATATCTTCGGCCACGAATACGGCTGGGAGGAGCAATACATCCTGAACCTTCCCTACATCCGCCTATACCAGTACTTGCGCTGTATTATCGCCCGCAATTCCCTGGAGGAGGTCAGCTTTATTAACCGGTTCTCCGACCTTGCGGCTATTGCCTGGGCCGGCATGCAGAATCGGGTCGGCAGCTCTCCTGCCTCGGAAAATCCCCAGCCCACCCCCTGATCTATGTCTTCCATCGTCGCCATGCTCGGTCTCCAGATTGGAGACTTCAAGAAGGGAATTGCGCTCGCCAAGGACGAGGTCAAGGATCTCGGCTCCTCCATGGAGCGGACGCTGCTGTCTATGGCCGGCCTTGGCGGCCTGGCGGAAATGGTGAAAGGCGCATTTGAGCTGACGACCGAGCTGGGCAATGTCGCGCTGAAGCTCAACGCTACCGGCCAGGGCCTTTCGCAGCTCCGGGAGCTGGCCCGGCAAAACGGGATGAGTTTTGACGAAATGCAGGAGGGAATGGAGGAGTTTGCCTCCAAGATTGCGGAAGCCGTGGGAGGCAATGAGGAACTGATCGATGTCTTCGCCAAGGTCGGCATTTCGCAGAAAGACCTGGCGAATATGAAGACGGACGAGATCTTCAAAAAGCTCCGCGCCTCCGCGATCGATACCACGGATGCCATGGCGCTGTTTGGGGAGAGCGGCATCAAACTGTACCCGATCCTGCAGAGTCTGGAAAGCACACCCATGCCCAAAGGCATTGACCAGGAGTCCATCGATTCGGTCATGGAGATGCAGCAGTGGTTCGCCAAACTCAGCGACAGTATTTCTACCGGCCTGGCTGATGCGTTTGTGACGGTGAAGCCGTACGTCGCCACGTTCTTTGTGGAGTTGAAGGGTTTTGCGGATCAGGCGGTTATATCGATTACCACGTTAGGTGTCGCCATGTACGAGAGTATCTTCGGCACTTCAGAAAAGGCGGTCAAAGCCATTGAGGCCGGGCACAAGCTCCTGGAGGAATCCCAGCGTAAAACTGCGGAAGCCGCCAAAAAGGCGTGGAATAGCGAAAAGTCGCCCGGCGCCGCCAAGCGCGAGGAAGATAACAAGGCACAGCGCGCCATTGCGGCCGATGCTGCGGTCGAAAAGAAGAAGCAGGAAATTGCGGACAAAGAAGCAAAAGCTAAAGAGGATCTGCTTACCGATGAACAGAAGCTGGAAGCTATTGAGAAGCGGCGTGCCGATTCGTACGACAAATATATGAAGGCTCGCGAAGCGGCAGGAGGAAAGGACAATGCGCAAAGCATGGGGCACTATGAAAAAATGAAGCAGGCCGAGTGGGATGCGGAAAAGATCCGGACCGCGCTTGCGAAGAAGGAATCCGAAGACAAGGAGAAGAGGCAAAAGGAATACGAAACCGGCATGGAACGGGTCAACCAGAAGCGCCGCGACCTGACTCAACAGGAAAAGGACGATGCGCTTGAGAAGTTATCTGCTGCGGAGGCTCTGCTACAGCTTCAGGAAGATCTCAATATTGCGATTGCGGAAGAAGAAACATTCCGCGGTACAAAGGACGAAATCATTGCCGCGGAAAAGCGTGTAGAGATCGAGAAGCAAATCTACGAACAAAAGAAGCGCGCTATGGAGGAAGAAGCGGAACATGTCGAAAAGCTGGCCAAAGCGCAAAAAGATGTAGCCAAAGATAAAGAAGCTTTAGCGAAGGCCGACAAGCCGAGTTACAGCGTCCAGGATATTGCGGGTTCTGGCGGCCAGGCTGGCTTTGAAGCCAAACAGCTGATGAAATACGAAAACGAGGCCCGCAACAATGTTAACACGCAGTACGGCGCCCGGGCTGCAGAGCGTGCCCGCGCCTTGCGCCAGCGACTCATCGATCGCGGCCTGATTGATGACCCGAAGAAGGCACTTAAGGACGCACTCCGGGAGTCGGAGGAAGCGCTCAACAAGATCGTCGCTAATACCGCCAATATCTACGCCGTAAAACCGGGTGGTGGCGCCGGCAAAGCCGCAGCCGGGCGCGGAGTCGCGGCGGGCATGGCGTAGCGGGCGCGGAGAGCCGCGTTGACACGCTGCCCCAGGTGTTATGCCCCGTTACGATGGCGATTTCACCCAGCCCCGGCCCCAGCGGCAGCCGATGACGGAGTATCCGTTCGAGGATGCCCCGTCGACCACTATCGTTCGCCAGGAGTACCTGCAACGGTATGATGCTTACACCCGTCCTGCGCTGGGAACGCCGCATCCGACTCTCGCCACCCACTATTTCATCAACGATACCCCGCTGGCGGACCAGGGCGCCGGCATCGGCCGCTTCACCCGCACCTGGGCGTGCATTCCGGCTCAGCGGGTGGAATACGGCTCCCGAGTGTGGCAAGTTCCAGAGGCGATCGGCGGCAGCTCGCGGCGACCGGAGAAAACCAGCTGGCAGAATGTCACCTGGCAATCCAATCCGACGGGAACGAGCACCAGCTTTACGCCATCGCTTGATTTTCTGCCCGGTGACCAGGTCGTCATTGGTACCAAGCGGTTTGCGATGTTCGCCTCGAGCTGGAATATCGGCAACGGGCTGCCGACCGTCAGCAATGCGCTGTTTTACCCGCCTGACGAGGGCAAGGGCTGCACGGTCATCGCCGTTTCGGAAGGTGTGCTCACCGTGGACGCATTCTTCTCAGGCCCAGTCTACGAGGGGCAGCCGCAACTGAGCATCAAACGCACCACTGCCAGTCGGACGCGGATCTCAAGCGTCTACGCCGCCCGCACGGTCTACGATTATTTCATGTTGGGAGTCTCGGCGGGCATTATAACGCCAGCGGATATCCCGCTTGAGGATGCTTTCGATCCGTCTCTGGAGTTCATGCGGAACGGAAGATTCGACGTGGCCGGATTTTATAACATGGTCCGTGAAGGCAACTATATCAACGCGGAAGTCGATACGCTCAATCGTTGGATGGGCATTATTTATGAACGAATCCGCGTCCAGATCAAACCCGGCAACTACGTGAGAAACATATGAAGCAAAAGATTGCTCGCTTTGTTGCTGGAGATACAGTCCGCACGCCCATGCATGCCGACGCTATTAATGAACTTGTCGATGCACTCAATAAGCTACTCCACATGAATGTCATCAACGGCAAAGGCAAGTTCGAGTATGCTGATAATATTGCGCTGAACCTGGACCCGGGTGCGGAAACCACGGAAGAAGAAGCTTCAGATAGCTCCAGTGCTTCCAGCGAAGAGCCAGAGGATGAGGAGGGACCACCCACGGGCTACGAGCATATCAGCATCACGTATTGCCCCGGAGCAGGATCCGACCCAGTAACCCGCACTGTTCTGGCTCGAATTGAGGATTGAGGAAATTCTATGCCCAATTATCTGCGACAACCCTCCGACATGGTGCCGGAAGACTGGCCCTGCAAATGCGGCAGCGCGTGCGTTCCGGAAATTCTGATTTCCGTCTACGACCTCGTCCCATGCCCCGGTGAGTCCGGAGATTTCAACGGCACGTTTACGTTGCCTCTTATCGGTGGAGATATCGATGCAGAAGGAAACGGAAGCTGCGGATATGGACTGAACGTTGGCGATATTCGGTACGAGCTCACCATCAGCTACGTAGCCGGCTCTGTGGATAGCGGAGACTTTTCCATTTTGGATATGACGTACGAGGGTGAGTACGGAGGCGGTCCTGCGGACAAGCCGATCGCTTTTGGCGGTGTAGTCTACGTGCCCGAAGGGGGAGGCATCAGCGGGGTTGTATTGGATAGTTTCGCGTCTTGCTCGCTTCCGGAAACATTCACTTCTGGTGGTGGGATCCTTGTTCTTTAAAGCAAAATAACCTATGAATGCATGGACCAGGAGCTTGCATTGCGATTCCCTCAAATACTGTACGCTATGCCTGCAGAAGAAGCCGTTCAGGGCTACACTCAAAAAGCTGGGCATGATAGATCATGTGGCGTTTGAATGTCCCAAAGGATATAGCATCGCAAATGTGCCTACCGAGGATGCCAAGGCTTTTGCTAAGGAGAAAGTAGAATACAAACGCCGGGTGTATCCGTGCTGCAGCGGTTGACACGGTTTGCAAAAGCATGAACGAAACTCCTTCTACTCCCGCCACGACCGCCATGCTTCCCGAAATCATCACCCGCATTTTCGATCGCCATGGTCCGACCGCAGCTTTTCTCGCGGTCACACTGGTAGGTCTGTACCTCGTGTACACCGACTTGCAGGCCCAAAACCAGAAGCTGCTCGCTGCGTTTGTCGAACAGGCGCAAGCGGCTCAGAAAATGGCGGGCTCGGTGGAGATGCTGGCCCGCGCCATCGAAGCCAATACTGCGGAAATGCGGCTTCGGCTGCCTCCGATGGCTGCGGATGGAAAGCAGCCGTACCCGTAGCCGTAAGGAATCAGAATTGCTTACGTTGGCGAGCCTCAGACTTGTGGAAGAGATACCGTAGCGCTCCCTCCCACAGGCCTTTTTTCGCTCCTGATATAAAGAACATAACCGTTGCCACCGGTAGTCGGTCGCACCCGCTGGGTTTTGCAGCGGATGTTTCGGTGTTTCGGGCACACCTCCCAGGAAGCCCATATCACTCCAAAAGTATCAGACGTTTCTTTATAGACAGATCGATTTCGCCACGGTCGTGAAGTCTCCCGTCCATTGGGACACCGCATTCGAGAAGGCACTGGACAAAAGCTTGCCTGTCGTAATTGGGGACATAATGCCGCCCAAGACGATGATCTTGAATCTTCCTACGAATATCGAGCGCTTACGGCAACAGGAATTTCATCACTCGATACCGCAAAAGAAAATTGCTACTGAAGCGGTGTCTGTTGTTCAAGCTGGTCGATCCATGAGGCGCAGGTTGTCGCCACTTCGTAGAATCGTCGGATATCGTCCGCGAAGGGCGTTGGATCAAGCCGTTGAAATGGCCCGTGTATTGCCAGCACAATCTGGTCCCCTTCAGGAGTTGATACGAGACTTAGCGTCGCACCCCTGGTGCCTCGCCATAACACATTGGCGTCCAACAAGCTGCGGTAAATATCCGGATTCGTATGTTCTGGCAGAATGGCCACGCGCGCAAAGAGGACGGGGAGCTCGACCTTTGGCTGCCAGTAGGTGTTGAGAATGACGCGGCCGTCCAGCGTAAAACTGCACCGCCCGGTTTCGTCCGCGGCAAGGCCGGTCAGATTCAGAAGCTGCCCAGCTTCCGCAACTAGCGCGCGAAAGAGCTGGAGGTCATTCATATGCGAATACCGGCTATAGGGCCGCCCGAATCGTGCTCTTCTTCGGTCATCGCGGCGAGCCGCTTTGTCCACCCCTCCGCCGTGGTCGCGAAACCATCCAAAAGCGCATCCAGGGAAGTGAAGTCCAAATCTTTCGCTGGTACGGCGATAGCCAGCGTAACGATGCTCGTTTCCAGCTCCAGCCCCAGTGTTGTGCCCGAGGTCTCGCGCCACATAAAGTTCGCAGCCAAAAGGCTTCGCAACTTGACGGGATCGCGAATGCCGGCCACCGAGCCTACAGCGGAGTAGACGACAAGCTCGTCCGATTTAGGATTATACTGCAACGTTACGACTGTATTGCGACGTATGGAAATAGTAAGCTGGAATTCTTCATCAAGCTGAAAATCTTCTTTGCCCAAAGCCCTGCCCAGCTCGCGCACGACTTCATTTATATGATCAATACCAGTGGGAGAACTCATGATAGTTGTGTGAATAAATAGTTGATTCAGAGGTTCCGTGTTCTTTTGTCACGGTGGATAACCTGCTCTTCCTTTTCCCTGTCACTTTCTGAGTCATCCGCGCTGGAAACCGTACGAGGCACCTGTCGTTCTCCATGCTTTTCCACCTCAATGTTACCATCTTCGTCATGAACAAACTGAAACGTCTCTCCACTCAAATCGCTATTGCCCCGTTTAAGCCCGCGGGTAGATGACGTGAGAACCTGAACGTCAGTAATAAGAGGAGAGTGGTCACTATTAACCTTTTCCAATAACTCTTTACCTTTGACTTTAGCAGAAGCAAGAACTGTAGCTGTATATGTTGCCTTGTCGTAAACAACATGGCTCCACTTTTCGAGTTTGGAATGGCGAGCAGTTTTCAGCCCCGTATTAAGTACCTCAATTGAGCTATCCTCCAATCGCAAGCGCTGGGGAGTGCTATACACTCTCCTGGCCAGGGAAGCGCTCAAGTTCAAATCTCCAAATAACAAGGAACGAACAAGGACCGGTTTATCATTTTCTATGAACGAATTGGCAAAATATTGGTTTCCGTCCTCAGCTTTGTCCCCGCTGTAATCGGCTGTCTGCCTTCCCCCTCCCTGGGCTGCGTGTACGGTAAAAAGCCGTAAAGTAGCCACGGGGTCCTCATCTCCATCATAGACATCTACAAGCATGCGGATGGGATGCCGCAGATTTCGGGAGTTATAGGAAGGTTGCTCGCTATCCTCCTGCACCCGGACGCGGTCCGATTTGGCAATTACCGCATAGCTCTTCATTCCGCTCTCCAGGTTTCCCGAGGCACTTGCGTCGTACTGACTCCTCGGTATTGTCTCCCTGTATTCCGTAATGTGATACTCGTCGCCCACCGCTTCACGCAATGACTGCAGGCCAGCCGCCGCTTCCTGAATCAAAGCCAAATCAACATTATTAGCTTTGATAAAACCGACAATGGCTTCCCCACTACGAGCCGTACCTGCCGTGTTCCACGTCATGATGCGGACACTGGGATTCGAGGACACTGAACTGGACGGGCCTTCCATAGGATTGAAGAAATGGTTAAGCGGAGCGGGGCGAATCGTTTGATTGAAGCTTCATAAACCGTTGTTGCATATAAGGTGCAAATCCCAATTTATCCCAGAAATGACATGCGACTTGATTCGCGACAGCGATACTCAGTTCAATTCGCTCCACGTCCCTCCGCTTAAATTCTGAAATTGCTCCTCGTACAAGTCGTGTTGCGATATGCCTTCTTCTGTATTGAGGTTGCACATAAAGATCACAGATACATCCCATGCGCATCGAAAGAAAGGGAAGCTGCCGGTCCCCGATAGCGGCGCGTAAAAACCCAACAATGTCATTTGACTTCTGCACGATAAGAACAAAGTGATTTACGTCTGGCATCCATGCCGCAGCCAGGGTATTGCTCCAAGCTTCTGTGACATCGACTGCAAAGGCGGAGTCTGTCTGCGATATTTCTTCATAAAGCGCAGTCCACATCGATTGGAGGTATGGGACGTCCTTCGCTTTTGCGAAACGCAAAACGTAAGGATTCAGCTGTGGTAAAGCAACCTCCATAGCTACCTCAAAACTATTATTAATTCTTCTTAAGCACAGGCGAGGCTTACTATGGCCAAATAAATAGGGGGTCCTGTAAGGTTGTCAAGAAGGAATTCATCTTTGTACCGCCTGCAATCTATAATAACACTAGAAATATCAATCTTAAATAGTATTAAAGCGCTACGATTGAATAAGCAATAGGATTTGTGCCGTGTCGGGGAATAGAAGCGCGCTCAGCTGGGTTCGAACCGCCTGGGGAAATGCGGTTCAACCTTATTTTGTACGAGCACAAGTCGCAAGGAGGCGCTTCTATCGACATTCTACTGGAAATACCCTCAGCCTTAAGTATCCTTAACCGCCTGCTGTCTTCTTACCCGACCCCTCAACATACCCAGGGCAGAGATTTCCGCCCGACAGGGGGACAATGGATGCAATCAAACCGCGCGGCGGGCATATGCCTGGCGCAGCTTCAGCTCTGCTAGAATCAGGGGCGGGTGGGCGGACAGTATGCGGCTTTTTGTTGCCAGCGCGCACTGCTCCGCCACCTGATCGGGAGTGCGATTGAGCATCTCGGCTATATTCAGGAGCGAAGAGAGAAGGCGCGCCGGAGAATGTGACGGAGAAAGTGGAATCTTCCGGGCTGGCCGCGAGTAGCGCGAAGGCGTCGTGCACCACTTTGGACAGGCTGGTGGCTCCCTGTATGGCTGCTTTTTTCCGCAGTTGATCTTATTCCTCCGGCGTAAGGCGGACGTAAATGAACTTGAATCGCCGCTCGGCTCTGGGCCGAGGTCGAGGCCCGGGCGTGGCTCTGGCTTTGGGTAAGCGCTTTTTCATGGTGCCTGGCAAGCAGGGGGAGCGTATCAGTCTTTCATGGCTTCGGGGAAGTCTTTGTCGACGCCGAGTTTGCGGAGTTCTTCCTGCCTTGCGGTGATGGTGACCTGGTATTTGGGTTTGAGGTCGGGGAAGTTGGGGTCGTTGGCGAGGGTGCGGAGGCGGTCGATGTCGGCGGCGATTTTTTTGCCGTATTCGAGGTGGGCTTTTTGGGTGTACTGCTGGGTGATATGCTGCATCTGCATGCGTTTGTAGATGAAAATGCTGGCGATGAGTGTGACGATGATGGCGAGGGCGAGCGCGGGGTAGAAGAGCTGTTTGCGAGTCATGGGATTATGCGTAGGGAAATGGGGTGCGGATGCAAGGAAATCTTGCATGATGTAATCGTTGAAAACACCGCGTGGCATCCGTGTGACGGTCGCGCGAAGAAATGGGGGGTTGCTCGCTGCGTCGTGGATTTGCTCGAGAGGTCAGAGTTTTTACAGTAAAGAACCTCGGAGCAGAGCTCCGAGGCATTGGGGATAGGGGAAATCAGAACAGACCCAC
>QAZA01000014.1 GCA_003054695.1 Verrucomicrobia bacterium LW23 | reverse complement strand
CCGTTTGTTATAGAGGACTAACAAACTCTATTTTAATTTATTTTTTAGGTGTGCATGGGGAGAGGAGACGGACCAGCGCCAGGGCCTGATTCTGGCGGCAATGGGCCGCCCCCGCCGCCGGAACAGGCCCCACCACCACAACAAGAGGCTCCACCAGCGCCCGAACCAGCGCCCCCTGGGCCGGAGATGCCTCCTCCTCTACCGCAGCCTCCGCAGCCCCAGCCCCCTCAGCCCACTCCACCGCAAACGCCCTCCGAAACACAAGCCGATGGCCAAGGGAAGGGAGAAAGAGGCTATACCAGGCCAGGAGGTAATGACAATCCTTACAAGCATTATAGGCCTCACCCGACCGATCCTAATAAAGTAATCTTTAAGGATCCTCAGACTGGAAAAACTATCGTTAAGCCAAAGCCGGCGGACTATGTTCCACCCCCTCCTAAAGGTCCGCCACCGCCACCGCCATCACCACCGGCTACAAATAAGTAACCCTATCTTCTTATGGATTTAGCAATGCTAGAGGGCCTAATTGGGACTTGGGAACCTAACAATCACGATTCTCAGGCTATAATCCAGATTTCTTTGAAATCTGGAAAGCCTCACGTCGTGGTTTTTGACAAGTCAGACGGCGAAGAGTTTGTAGTTGAAAATATTCAATATTGTGATAATTGGCTAACCTACGAAGTTTTCGTGCCAAGTAACAGGTATAGAACTAAACATGCGCTTAGGCTTAAATCCAAGAATAGGATTCAACAAAAATTAACTATTATCGAAACATGGGTGCCATGCTAGAAAGCCAAACTCAACTTAATATGAAAACTATTATCGCGGAGAGTGGGTTGATAGGACGGTGGCAAACAGAGGATGCAGACTCACAAGCTATTGTCGAAGTTTCTGAAAATCACGGGAAACCCCAAGTGGTTGCGTATGATAAAAAGACTGGAGAGAAATTTAAAATCACTATGGTTCGATTCAAAAATGGCGTCTTGTCATACAACTGCCAAGTTCTAAGTACTGCGTGCAAAACTCGACACAAATTAGCCGCAGTCTCGAATAAGGGACTCAAACATGAGCTTACTTTTTATGAAGTTTGGAGGAGACAACAAAATGAGGCAACCGACGCAGGCGGCATGCCAACCGCGGCGTTTTAAAAAGGGATCCTGATCACCTTCTTGGTATTCACGGCCATATCAAAGTGGAATGGCTTTCCCTTATCCATCCGGACGTTTCAAGACAAGGTCCCGCCCCTCCATGTCCTCTCCCCATCAACCTCGGGAGTTCTTCAGTGCGTCCTATGCAAAAAAATAATAACCCTTGGAAGTTGTTGATGTTGAGCGCCTAACAAAACGCCAAAAACCGCCTGAATCGTTCCACTTCTATGCCGCTTTTCGTGAATAATGGCGCAGCAATCCGCCCAAACGAGCGTCGCATTGGACGTCATCAGGTCGGGGCGGGGCAGCCTGAGTTGGAAACGGAATGATGTTGCCGATCGTCCGGTTTGCTATCCCCTGATGCGGCCGAACGGTATTATAGTAGGACGCAAATTCCCGCAGCAAAAACTCCAGGTGCCGCTGACCAAACACCACGAAATGCCTCAAGCACTCATTCTTGATAGTCTGGACGAATCGCTCCGCGAAGGCGTTGAGGTTGGGAGACTCCCGAGGCAGCTTTTTCACCTTGATCCCCTCACCCTTGAAAACTTCGTCAAACGCCTGGGTGAATTTGGTATCGCCATCCCGCAGGAGGTACGAGACTTTCTCGCCCCGATCCTGCAAATCCATGACGAGATTGCGCGCCTGTTGCTCGACCCACGGCCCAGTGGGATTGCAGGTGGCTCCGGCGATATGGACACGCCTGGTGCCGACGTGGATGAAGAAAAGCACGTAGAAAGTGACCTTACCGCTTGCCGTCCAGATATCTTTGCAGAAAAAATCGCACGCCCACAATGTCTCCATATGAAGGCGAATGAATCTGTCCCAATCGCCCCGCACCCTCCAGGGCGAAGGATGGAAACCGTTGACGATGACCACCTTCTTGATCGTATTATTGGCCACTTGGATCCCGAGCTTTTTGAGTTCGCCTGAGATCCGTGCATAGCCCCAGGCATTTTCCTTTGCCATGCGCAAAATCAGAGCGGCGACATCAGAAGAAATGGTGGGGCGGCCGGGTTTGCGGGGCGCAGTTTTGATATTCGTTCCATCACGTTCTCTCCGAACCCATTGCAGAAACGTCTTGTAGTGCACGATCCCGAGAATTTCTCTGATCGAACTCCCAAGTGGCACTCCAATGCGAACGAGGACCGAACGTTCAGCCGGCGTGGTTTGGACAGTTTCCAACCGGGAGCGCAGAATTCGGTTCTCCTCTTTTAAATAGGCGATCTGCCGAAGCAGTGCGGAATGTGTGACATAAACTAAAAAGGCGAGCAATGGGTTGCGGGCGAAAAACGACATAAAAGGGACTGATCAGGATGGCTAAAGCCGGCGGATTTTGGTAGGATTTAATTGCTCCAACCGGATTGCTTCAAAAAAAGCAGTTTTCAGAGGGGTATTGCGGCGGAAAAACATTTTTGCATAGCGCTTTTCATGGGGCTCAGCCCGGCCGGGTAAAATCTGGCCTCCTGGCAACTCAAAAATAGACGCATTTCTGATCGACTTCCGGCCTTGATCCCCATAAATAGATGGAATTTCGCGGATGCGGGAGGAAAACCAGGAACCGCCAGAATCCACAAATCCGGGCAATAAACCACCATCCCATCTTCCCTCTGAAACTGGGAATGCTTCAGCGAATAATTCACTATACCCCTCCTAAGGAAAAGCCGGTTCGTTTTCAGTTGTGCCTGGGGCTTACTAATCTTACGGATTTCGAACTTTTTCTGTTTCTCTCTCTCCGATAAGTACTTCCGTGTGTTATAGAGGACTAAGAAACTCTATTTTAATTTATTTTATAGGTGTGCATGGGGAGACGCGAACTGAGACTGCTCAAGCCTCGACGATCCGGTTCGGTACATCCGATCAACTGGATTGTAGCGACGGAGCGGCAGGTACACTCATGTCAGTTGGCTCAAAACGGGCAATGCCATTTTTTTCATGGCGAAACCTGGAAAGGGCTGCGTAGACCTGCTTCCTTGCCAGATTGATATTTCCGACGGGAGTATGCTCGGGCAGGCTGTGCCAGGGCGTAAACGAGAGCTGATCGCCATAGTCCTCCTGCTCGCGGGTATTGAAGCTTTGGCGGGGAATTTTCAGAGTCGCAACCTTGTGGAAAGGCGCTTCATCCGGGCTCCACCGGACCCGGAGGTCATCCGTTGGCATGGTTTTGGGATCTCTCTGAAACTGAACCATAAAATCATAGTAATACTCGCTCTTATCCAGCTGCTGCTGAAGAACATCCGTAAGAAAGCGGGGCCCTCTGTCCGGTTGCAGCGGGGTCTTGGCATCGGACTGCGGCTGAATCGAATACTTGACGATCGCATCACCGTACCTGTAAGGCGCCACGCTCCAAAAGCGTTCATCCAGAATGCTGCCGATGACTTTTCTGGAGCTGGACAGATTCTTAAAACTCCGCGGATGTGTTAACAAGTAGGCAAGGACCCAGTATTTGCCCTTCATCACGGAGGCCACCAGCTGGGCAAACTCTTCAACACCCTTAGTGACAAAGATATCGGTAGTCACCATGACAAAATCCTGAGTAACCGCGTCCGCCTCGTCCTCAAGAATCTTTTTGCCCGGCACGCCAACCAGCTTGATGGCAACGCCCCGAGCGTCTTTGTCATCATCCCTCTTGTTGGTGGAAGACTCGTGGGAGAAGCGGATCCACGCCGGGTAAGTTGCAGGATCCTTAAACACACCCACCTTCAGATGGTCGGCAAGATTGCTTTCCACAATAAACTCTGCCCGCACAAGTCCAATCTGCTTGGGATGTGCGTCCCGTTTGATATTCGGGGCGGCGCCCTCGGCAAGCATTTTCTTACCAAGATTGTCGATGAGGCTGTCAACGGCTTTCTGTTCGGAGGCAGTCAGCGGGGTCTCAGTATACATGGGTTGGGGAGTTGAGGATGGCGTTGTGGGGGAAAAGAGAAATGAACCATAATCAAAACGGCTTCTATTGTATGTAATACCGGATACTTATATAATAGAGCCCTATATGTTCAATTGCGACTTAACTACCTAGAGAAAGTCTATGCTTAAGGTGGTGATGAATGACAAGTCTGACGCTTTTTTGATCTAATTAGGCGACGGCTTCGGAAATATTATTGCTTTTGAGCTATTCCATTTATCCCAGAAAATATTCCATCGAGCATCATTTGAAGTCATACGTTTTAGATGTGCTTCTAAATGTGCGAGAATAGCAGTTTTCTTATAACTTGGTTCATTCTTAGCTTTTTCCATTCGGGAAAATTGTAATCTGATGTATTCCTCAACCGTCTGCGTAGATCCAGGGTAAACTGCCTGATTAAATGGATCAGTTCTCCTTGTAATCCAGTCCACCAGTTGCTTAAGTTGAGCATTACCTACTTCGTTCTGACTAACTATTGCGCGAAGTTGTGGAGCTAAAATGGGCATTTTTATATCCAGAACATTACCTCTCCATTCATACGAGATAAACTTATTGATAAGCTCAATAAGTACTTTATCATTTACTTGCAAATGGATGGGGTAGCGCAATTCTTTATTATCTGTTGTATAACCGATAATGTAGTTTTCATCGGGTGAGAAGTGGACCGAGGAAAAACCAAATGAGTCTTCAAACGGTTTAGCCAGATTAATTCCTGTTTCTGTACATATTAAGTATATTCGCCTTCTTATATACGCAAGTAAAACTGATCCATCACGACTAATTTCAAAATTTTGCAAAGAAGCTCCATCACCTTTTCCTTGGCTGAATGAATAGTTTAATGTCGATTGCGACCTTTTTGTCAAAAGATCTATAACAATTTGACTAACTGTAAATGTACCACTGACGGTATATAAAATCAGAGCATTTTTCTTTTCATCATAAACAATTTTAGGATTATTGACTGAAGAATACAGATTTTCTGAGATTGGATATATTTTCCGTCCAACCAAGTCGTATACGGTTGTCTCCATATTTTTATCTACAAAAAGCGCAAAGCGCCCGTCTCGTGTAAGTAAAGCGTGTTGATATATGCTGCTAATTAGATTTTTTAGATAGGTGCGAGTGTGAGTTTTTACATTTTCCACATAATACACAGATTTTGAACTATCAAAATTAAGCCGAAAAACGCTACTTTCATTGCCAGATAATATTGTCTTCCTATCTTCTTTAATTTCAGCTATTTGAGGCATTAAAGTATTATTAGCAAAAGACCATAAAACTAAGCTTTCCTGCCTTTCACATGATGCGAGTTTTAGCGAATCGGGTGCAAAAACTGTCGGATACCCGCTATTCGGGACAATGCCGTAGATGGAGCCGTCATCCATGTTTCGAAGTTTTATCCCCGAATTAAAACCATTTCCTGTTAATAAATACCTGCCATCATAGCTCAGCTCTACTTGGTTGGAATAGACACCATCTTCAGAGTCCGCTTTATTGACCGATTCGGTTGCATGCCAAAGCCGATTGGGCATTGTTCCTGAGATATCCCAAACATCGAAATCGATTGTTTGAGCTTTTCCGTTCAAGTGTGTCGCGTAGATTCTGGTTCCGCTATTGTCTATCCCCAGGCTAGTTCCATCATTATATACTTCGTCATTATTCTCTGATTTGTCGAAGTTTGCCATAAGATTGGGAAGCTTTCCATTGCCATTTAATTGATAAATAAAATCGCTGTTAACCTGATTAGCTCTGTAGCAGACATATATACAGTCCATTCGAGAATGAGAGACGATTTTGAATAAATCCCCATCTCCATGACTTTCTTTAACTTTCTTAGTATCGTATTGGCTTTCGGTCCATTTCAACACTTCAAAAACTCGTATCAAATCATCTTCAGCTATAATGATTTGATTGGAGTCACTGCTGAAGGCAAGATGATCTATCTTATTGACGGACTGTATTGTGCGCAATAGCTGACCGCTCTTATCCCATGCTTTAAGAAAGTATTTTGATCCAGGCTGCTGGTTATTATATTGAATAGTGGCTCTATACTTGCCATTCGGGCTTACTTTTTCTGATATCACGTTTTCATGTGACACCTTAGACAATGTTCCAGGTGTTGCGAGAGAGGAACTAGCTGCTGGAAGATGCTTTAAATCAATTGCATCCCAGATCTGCGTACTGTTTCCTTCATTGAGTTCAATGTACTTTCCATCCGGACTGTATCTTGCAACTTCAATATAATTTACATTCCCTGAAACTGGATCTTTTGGGAGCTCGGATTCAGCTTCTCTCAATGGCCACGCGGCCTGCAATGTAAGTATATCAATATAGTAACGTGCCGCCCTGTAATCGGGATCAGTGTTATAGGACTTAATCGCCCAAAGCATTGCTTCTGCATTATTTTCTTCATTGGAATAGCTTTCTGCCACTCTTAACTGAGTTATGGCATTTGCTCGCTGTGCCTCCTCCTTCCTTAATTGAGCAGTTTGCGCACTCTGTATAGATGTTAATTCATTTATTCTAGCATTTTGCGCATAGTAAAATATTAATGCTAAGGCAATTGCAACCACCGTCCATGTAATAACAGTTCTTTGGCGTCTCCGCTCAATGCTTGCTTCGATAAATACCCTTTCCTGGGAATTAAGCCATGTGGGCTTCTCTGGGCTTTTCTTTTCTTTCTTAAGGAGTTCGGCGACTTCGTTGAGACGGTTGTTGTTATTCCAGAGTACTTCGGCCTCTGGTTTCGGCTTAGCCGCCTTCGCCACGTTATCCGCCATGTCGGCCCCTAGACGGCGCTGGGTGTTGATGCTGGTTTGATTTTTGCGGATGAGTTCGCTGTAGTAGTTCCAGCCTAGGAGGATTCGGTCGTGGCAAAGTTCCCAGTATTGCTCTTCGGGGCGGGTTACGGTGGCTTCCTGGGTTCCTTTTACGATGAGGCGTCTGCTGATGAGCTTCTCCAGGATGTCATTCTTTTCAGACTCAATGGCGGCGGGATACTGCAGCTCGTGGCGGGCGACGCGACGCTTGGCGCGATTGGCACCTTCGAGGGTGACGAAGCGCATGAGCAGGATATCGAATACATTCTCCTTTATCGTGCGGGAGAGTGTATTCTCCTCCCTGGACGCGTTCGGGAGGGCTTTGGGCCGAATATCATCCAGCAAGTCGTCGCCGATACGACCTAGCGCCCCGGATACACCGCCTTTTTCAATGAAATTATCGGGCAGTTTCAGAATTCGGCTCGATTGGCCGCTCGTTCGATTGCGTTCGATCAGATCGTTATAAAGCTCCCACAGAGTGCACGAGAGAAGAGGCAGCGGCCCAGGTGCCAGGTGCACTTCCTTTACAAGCTCGTTTACGACTTCAATGTCTTCGAATTCGAGGGCGATGGCTGCGGCCGGCATGACGATCATTTCCCGCAGTTCCATGTCTGACGGGGTGGGGACGCGGTACAGAGCCTCTTTCGTCATAAGCTCCTTCAGCCACCGTTCGGTGGAGAAAGCGCCGATGTGATCGCTGCGCAAGGTGACGACGACGCGCAGGCGGCCCACGTCAGGGCCCTTCTCTGATTGAATCTGATGTTGCTGGAGGGCGGTGGATATCTGCTCGAGAAAGAAGTCCTGCTCTCTCGTGTCTTTGCCCGCTTCTTTGCCCAGGGTTACGATTTCCTCCAGTTGATCGATGCAGAGGAGTACCTGGCCTTCGGGCGGCAG
Organism: Verrucomicrobia bacterium LW23; assembly: GCA_003054695.1. GTDB lineage: Bacteria > Verrucomicrobiota > Verrucomicrobiia > Methylacidiphilales > UBA1321 > LW23. Next base: position 97,714 of record QAZA01000014.1, on the reverse strand, counting down.
GACTCCCAGCCACGCCTCCACACATGTCGCCAGCCAGCGCCGGCTATCTGTGTCACCGGGCGTGGGAAAATCGGGCGGCGGCGCGGGCTGCATCGCGCCTTCGGGCCATGGAAGTTTGCGCAGTTCCCCCATCGGGCGGCTGCCGGGACGTATGGGGCAGGGCTCGTGTTTTTCGACCGTGGTGTCGGCGACCAGCAATACCTTGTTGCCTTTGCCCGTCGCGGCTGGATCGAGCAGCTCGGGACTCCATGCGGGGACAAGACCTGCGCGCATCAGGCTGGATTTGCCGGAGCCGGATTCCCCAAGAATCGCGACGAATGGCTGCTCATATACCAGCTTCAGGAGCGCTTCGGTAGCAACCTTGCGCCCGTAGAACCTCCGTTTGTCGGAGATTTCGAACGTGCTGAGCTGTCGGTAAGGGTTCGGGGTCTCTTCCAGCTTCGGTGTTTTAGCTAGGTCCGGCTCGTTCTCCGTTGTGTAGAGAATGTACTCGCCCTTGCCGTGGTCTTTCAGCTTCCAGATCTGGGGAGTTTGTTCATGTTCCTCCAGCACCGGGCCAAAGCCCTGGCAAAGATACAGGGCCAGTTCGGTTATGGTGAGAACACCGCCTTTGCCAGGGGGTGGCTGCTGAACCCAGGAAGGGCGTGGAAAGTCCGGGGTAATGGCTGTCAGCAGCAGCGAGGCAAAGGGGGAATGCAGGTTTGTAACGGGTGCATCGTCCGTCAGATGCAAATCCGAATCCCTCTTGTACTCCACGGCCTTCTCATCATCGGCCGCCGAGACGATGACCTGGCGCGCCTTGTTTTTCAGATATTGCTCGTACGTATACCGATGCAACAGTGTTGTCTCTACATTACGGGTAAGGGGGGCGGTGCCCCAGCGAATTGCTCCGGCGAAGCAGCAGTCCAGAATGGCCAGCACATGCCTGCACGGCATACCACTTAAAAAGTCATGTATCGTCGACATTTCGATACATGATGCAGAATCCATCTTGCCGTTTATCAACCGGGCGTCCGCAGGGAGCAGGAAGCCATGGGGACGATCTTTGAGAGGCAGCGACAGGCCATGTCCGCCGAAGTAGAAGATTAAGGTGCTGTCATCGGGAATGCCAGAAGCGACTGCACGGAAGGTCTCCCAGATAGTCGCCGCAGTTGCATCCTCAACAAGGACGATCCGTTCGACCGGCTCCTGAGAAAGCGACGCCGCCTGAGCAAGTGCCTGCGAGGCCTTGTCGATCAGCAAATGAACCTGATAATGGTGGGGGCTCTTTGCCAGCGCCTTCGCCACGGCAATGGCGTCCGGAACGGCGGTGCGCAGCTTCGTAATTCCCTTGCTGTAGCCGTTGATGCCAACCACGATAGCGTAGCCCTTAAGTCGCTCTACTTTGGCGTAAGCATCATCTTCAAGGTCGAATGCCATATATTCTTTTGCTTTCAGTAGGGTGCGGGAACGGTCGAAGTTTTGTCAGATATTCTGAGGCCTGAGCGCTATCGCTAACTAAAATCCCTGAGACGGATCAGGACTTTACGCAGCGAATTCGGCCTGCGTTTACTCCAAACTCCATCGGAGTTGCCGTTGCCGCCGGCGGTGTTCCCTTCGATAGTCTCAAGGTCGTCACCACTGGCGTTCTGATCGGATGTGATGAAGCCGGCGTGGGGAAACTCGTAGATGACGATATCGCCCTTCTTCGCGAGGGCGGTTGCGTCGTCTATCAGCGTATGTTTCTCGGAAACCGCCCAGGCATCGAGAAGGGATGGATCTGTGGCTTGAGGCGGGGACAGATCCCGGGCGGAGGTTTCGCGTATAGTTTCCTGCAGAATCCAGCAAACGAACGCCGTGCTCCACGGCCATGCGCCTGGTGCGACTTGGGTAGCGCGCTGGTAACGGCGGACCGGACTTTCCACATGAGGCGGAATCTCCACCTTTGCTCCGTATTCGCCAACGGCCATTGCTACCAGGTGATCGATAAAGTAGCCTCGCTTTTGCTCGGCGGAGGGAGGTTCCGTATCCTCACCAGGCGAGGGCGATGACGATGTCGAGGCCGGCGCTATTCCCCTGGCCACCGGCCCGGGTGCTGCCGTGGGAAGAAGAAGATCGAGAGCTGTCAGGGTGTCTTCATCAATCTTTCGGGTAACGGTAAGCTGCGAGTGAGTCTGGAAGAGGATCAAAGCCGTTTCGGTGGCCGGGCCAAACAGGCCATCAACTTTTAGAGGTCCAAACCCGCGGGTATTGAGGGCATTCTGCACGCGGCGCACAAGGACGCGGGATGGAAAGAGCTGTTGAAAGAGAGTCCACCCGCCAATAGAATCGAACTTAGTGATGGCGCGCTTGCCGATCTCGATGCGAGGCAACGGCTTTCCTTCGCCGGTACCTGGAAAGATGATATACAGAACGCCCGAGTTGACACCTCCCGTACGGGGACTGGGAGGAATGCCCAGCAGCTCCGCCGCCGCGATGGAAGCCTCGCCCAACATGGAGGCCGGGCCATCATCGGCATAAATGGCAGGGGCAATGCGCTCTGTTTCCAGATTGATGATGACGCCAAGGTCACCCGGCACAGCGGCGCTGGTGTGGGACGACGGAAGGTTGAAGTAGGGCACCGCAACGGCATCGACGTAGCGGGCCGGATTATCCGCGCTGAATCCGGTGTCCTGCAGCAATGTCTTGGAAACATAATACCCGCTGTCCAGCCTGACCGGGTTGCCGGCTGCGTCGGTTATCAGATTCCACCAGTTCCCGGGGCGTCCGGCAATCGAGAGCGAAGCGAGGCCGGTATCCTTCTCGTGATACGCCAGCGGAGAGCCGTTTGCCGTTACCGTCAGTCCGCCGGTAAAGAAAAAGGCTTCTTCAGGTCGACCCCTGAACTGCCATGCCCGTTGGCCCGCCACCACGGGACCCGCTTCGACATCGAGGCCCGCCGGAGTTCTCTGCGGAGTGAAAGGACTCACCGCGGGCTGGCTGATCGTGATTGTCGGGGAATTGTTCCCGGCGGTAGTATCGGAATCAGGTAACACAGGCTGCGCGATTCTGATCTCGGGATCCTTGCCAAAGATCGTATACTTTACCTGAAGATTATTGGTCGTGTCCGAAAGCGGTTGGAGAGGGCTCTGGACTCCATCCGGATAGTGACGCATGCGGTCGAACGAAGCGTAATACGCCCCCAGAAGCTTATCCGGCGAGTTCTTCAGGGACTGCGCAAAATAGCCGAACGCAAACTGGGCAATGGTGCTGGCCGCCGCGTAGTAGGGATTTACCGTCCCAGCGAGACTGAGCAGCTGGGTGCTGAGATCGCGAATGCCACCGCTGTCGATTACCTGACCAAGCTGCGCGCCAAGCATGCGGGCGCTTCGCTTGCTGCGAAGTACCAGGAAGTTCCAGTCAAAGCTTTCCGGGATAAAATTCGCTTTGTGCATATCCAGCCCGGGACTGAAACTGATGGTTTGCCTGTCCCGCACGCGGGGGACCTCGACAAGCACCCGTGGGGCAAGCGCGCCTTCGATAAGATTGCGCAAAGCCGCCTCCTGAGCCGCAGAGTTGCCGCTGGCGGCCCAGAACTCATTAAGGCTGGGGAGATTCGTGTCATCAGCGGCGACGAAGCTGATAATTCGAAGATCAGCGGCATCGGGACCAATATGGAAACCACCTACACCATTGTCCAACACGGTCAGATAATTGAGGGTAAAGTGAAACATATTCAACAAAGGAGGTGGCACGTAAAAATCATTTTAAACAATTGTTTGCGCAACGCGTAACCCAATAAAACAGCATGGATCGCAAACAATACGCGCGGTGATTCGAAATCTTCTTGGCCATCCAAATACAATTTAACAGACGGGAAAGCAACAAGATTATGCATTGCTTAAGATGAAAGCATCCATCTTGTTAATACCACAACTTTTGTCATTTACCATATAAAGTAATTATGATATAATATAAATATTCCTATTTTAATCTTGTCAAAACAGGCGAATTACCTTGAGTCTGTATCGCGCATTGTTTTATTGGGGAACTTTGTTGTCCCGAAATTTCCCCAAAGGTCACCCGCTTTCACCCCCTTCAAACGGATTCGAATGAATTATCCCAAAGCAAAACGCTACTCCGCAGGCCAGATGAAGACGCAGGGAAAATACAGCTTAGGTTTTCCCAAAGGTGCACTTGTTCACTTCACTGCAGGTCGAGGCAATCCCGTGAATAGTGTAGCGGGAGGAGTAAAGGATGGTTACTGCTTCTTTGTCATAGGACCCGATGGCTCTGTCTATCAGGCATTTGATCTATCACGCTGGGGTTACCATGCCGGTAAAAGCTATCACCCGCGTCTCGGCAGCTATGTACATCGCGAAATAGTGGGCATAGAAGTATGCTGTGCCGGAATGGTGAAGCAAATCGACTCGGATACATACCGCCCCTGGTTCAACACTGCCGCTAAGGCATCAGATGATTTCACCAGAGATCAGGTCAGATTCTCAAGCGGCAAACAGAATCAGGAAAAGGGCTGGTATCACAGCTACACTCCCCAGCAGGAGGCGTCTCTCATCGACCTCATTCTGTGGATGAAGGAGCTTAAGCCGGACATCTTCGATCTGGATCTGGTTGTAGGACATGACGAAGTCTCGCCGGGCAGAAAGAATGACCCCGGCGCCTCCCTTTCGATGACAATGCCGGATTTCCGGAAATTGCTGAAGGAGAAATATAGTCAGAAACAAGGCGGAGTTGCCATTCCCGTGGCGCTCCCTGTAGAGGAGAGCGAACTCGACGATATCGATTCTTCTGAAGACAAGACCAACGCCACGCCTGTGGCCAAAAAAGCGCTCCACTTCGGTCGGATTGGCCTTAACGGCACGTTCCAGACACTTAATGGAGAGTTCTTCCTTTCGGCAAGCAGGGCCAATGACGGCACTCTGCCGCTAAAGACTCCCTTTGGGAAGGCCCAGGAGCTGGAAGGACAGTTTGCGGCTATCGAAGGCATTGTAGAGAAGAATGCCATCCTCGAGAGCCGTCTGGAGGAGATCGTGCCCCCGCTCACTTCTTCCATTCTCGGCCGATTAATCGAATCGGAAACCGGCGTCGCGCAACGCCTGCTTGGACTGGCTGAACGAGCCCACGCGGAACTGACAGGCATTGAAGAGCTTTCCGACAACGATGCCGACGACATCATTAAACCGGGGTTGTCGCGGCCTCTTTGTGTTCTTGATATCGGGCATCAGCCCTCTTCACCAGGTTCGGTGGGTACCCATAACGGGCAAGTGATTTCAGAGTATGCGTTTAATAAGGCGCTTGCATCCAGGATTGAGGCCCTGATCAATAGTGCCGAGGTGCTTGTCCTCTCGCGGGACGACGATGAAGACGGCTACAAGAAGCTTCCTGAGAAGATCAACAGCTACAATCCCGATTTTGTTGTCAGTCTCCATACTAATCCGGATGGGGATGGTGCCTCCGGCTCTTCCGTCCTTTACTTTGACGGTTCGACGCGAGGGAAAAAGCTCGCCGGTTTGTTGCAAAAGGAGTTTGTGACCGCGCTTGGCCTTCGGGACAACGGCATCGAGGGACGCGGCACGGGCGCGATTGGCGGAGGACAGCTTTCGCGTACACGGGCGCCCATTGTTATCGCGGAGCCGTTTCACATGACAAATCCGGGCGACTTGAAAGTGGCGATGGATCACCTTTCGGATCTTGCCAACGCTTACGCCAGGGCGATCAACACCTATGCCTCTTCGCTCTCCGACAACCAGGCGACAATTGTTGCCAACAGCGCCGCTCCCAGTGTCATTGAGCCCACGACACACTTTACTCTCACGGCCCAGGGCCTGACGAAAGACACATTCCTGAAACAGAACGAGGCCGCCCTCGTCAACATCATTGCACTGGTAAATAAGAAGCTCGAGCAATCCTACGGTGCAGGATACAAAACGCTGACCACCAAAGATGCCTGGACCATCTTCTACTGCGAAGCAGGTCTCAAGCCCAACGGTCAGGTGGATCCGGACCATACCCACTCCGCAGGAGAACGCGGTCTGCTTCCGCTGCCTTCCAACGTAAAGTACTGGAACGGAGCCGGTTCCCCCGCCTGGGACAAGCCCATGCCCTTGGCCACCAATATCGAGCAGTTCTTCCTGTACCTAGGCAATATGAAGAACAAGGAAGTAACAACCGCCAAAGGAATGAAGATCTATCGCGACCTGTTTACCAAGCCAGGCATCGCGGGAGACAGCAGGAAAGAAGCGCGCCTTCTGGCCGCCGTTACGCACGGCTACTTCTACTCCGGTACGTATAAGGATAAGAGCGTCCCTTTCGATCATCTGATTCAGGGCTTTGCCAATAACACGCCTCTGCCTCAGCTAATGAGCTCCACCAGCTATGTATATGCAGGCACAAAGATCATCGTAGGAAGAGCCGCCAATATCGATTTCGGCCTTAGCATTGCGCCCTGATTTCTGATTTTCAAAGAAGCCCACAGAAACCGGCAGCCAGGGAATACCGCCTGGCTGCCGGACAGGTCATTCATCTTGCCTTAACGTTTTTCACACAACACAGCAATTCAAGCATTGTATAGAGACAATATAACGCTTTTAGCAACCTATATTCAGCACTCTTATGGCACGTACTGTTTACGCTCTCCTTGTTGGAATAGATACGTATCTCAAACCCGTCCAGCCGCTTAGCGGTTGTGTAGGGGACATTGTGGCGATATCCGCTTTGCTGGAGTCGCAGGTGCGGGCAGCGGGCGATACCTGGATGCCGCTGCAGCTGATGAACGAGGCTGCAACGCGGCCGGCTATTATAGAGGGCTTTCGAAGGCACCTTGGGCAGGCTAAGGCGGGGGATGTTGCTCTGTTTTACTTTAGCGGACATGGGTCCAATGAGAAGTGCCCCCCGGAATTCTGGAAAACGGAACCGGATCGCCTGAATGAAACGCTGGTGTGTTATGACAGCCGCAGCCCCGGTGGTCGCGACCTTGCCGACAAGGAGACTGCGGAGCTGATCACGCAGATGTGCAAAGGCGTTCACGTTACCATTATATTCGATTGTTGCCATTCGGGCTCGGGCACGAGAAACCTGCTGGATATCGGCGTCCGCCAGGTGCCCACGGATATGCGGGAGCGCCCTTTCAGCGAGTACATTGGGACGGGCACCCGCTCGGCCGCCGGCACGGACTGGACACCGCCGCCTCAGGGCCCCCACATCCTTATCTCCGCCTGCCGCTCCGACGAGCTGGCAAAGGAGATTACGCTGGGAGGCAAGCGACGCGGCGTATTCTCCTATTTCCTGGGGGAGACGCTTGCGCAATCCCCCGGCGCCCTCTCGTACAGGCAGGTCTTCAAGCGGGTCAACGCGATGGTGCGCAACAACGCGGCCCAGCAGTCTCCGCAGATTGAGCCGACCGATTTATCCATGCTTGATCTGCCTTTCCTGGGCGGGCTGGCAAAGAGCACCGAGGAATATTATACCCTGAGTCACTCCTCCACCGCAGGCTGGGTCATCGATGCCGGTGCGATCCATGGCATCCCCGAGCCGACCTTCGAGGAGACCACCGTGTTTTCCCTTTTTCCTCACAATACTCCGCTGGATCAGTGCAGACGCAAGATCGGTCTGCTTGGTACCGCAAAAGTCACCCAAGTGGAAGCGGGGCGCAGCCTGGTGTCGTGCAGTGTGGATCTGTCGCCGGATACCGTGTACATCGCGCTCCTGTCCGGACTTCCTCTGGCTCCGCTCAAGGTCCACTTTGCGGGTGACGCTGCGGGGCTGACCCTGCTGCGCGGAGCCCTTGCGACGGCGACCGGCACGGCTCCCTCGCTGTTTGTCCGGGAGGTGCCGACAGCGGACAATGCGGACATCCAGGTCCACGCCGTGAATACGGCCTCCGGCGCCTACTTCAGCTTTTTCCGGACGGCGGAAAGTGTCGAGCTGATTGCCCGGGTGGCGGACCACACAGCCGGCTCCGCTGTCAAGGCGGTGAAAAACCTGGAGCACATCGCCCGCTGGACGAGGATAACCGATCTGACCAATCCCGCGGAGGATGCCGACGATCTCAAAGTCAGGCTGGAGGTCTACAACGTAGTGGGTGCCGCAGGTAAGGAAGAACTGGTCAACAGTACAAACCTGAGGCAGGAGTACGGCAAGGACGCGTTCGGGAAGTGGACCGAGCGCCCTCGTATTAAAGTGAAAGTGGCGAATGACAGTGATGTGCCTTTGTATTGCACCCTGGTGGGGCTGACTGCAGCGTTTGAGGTGGAAACCGGCTTCTTTACGGGAGGAACCATGCTGCTTCAGCCCGGGCAGGCGGCGTGGGCCTGGCAGGGCAAATCGTTTCGAATGTCGGTGCCAGCGGTACTGACGGAGGCTGGAATTTTGGAGACGAAAGACGTGCTGAAGCTTATCGCAAGCACGGAAGATTTCGACGGCTCCTTGCTCTCCCAGGATGCCCTTGAATTGCCCTACGCAGCCAAAAAGACCACATCCACCCGAGGAATCGGAAGCAGCACTCTCTTCCGCATGGTACAGCGGGTGCAGACCCGGTCCTTCGACCTTGAGCCTGAGGAGGGTGAGATGATCTCCCGCTGGTGCACCCGGGAGTTTCACATCACCACAATGCGCCCACTGGACAGCGCCGCGGTTCCATCCTCCCCGGAGGCCGTCGCCAGCGTCCACTCGGCCATCCAGGTGCTGGGGCATCCCAGCCTTAAGGCGCAGGTACGGGTTAGCACAGCCTCCGTGGCAAGCAGGGATGTCCTTGACGACGGCGGCCTCATCGCACCGCCCTTACTGCGCGACAATGCAGGAACATGGGAACCGCTTTTCCTCTCGGAAGGAACCCGCGGCGAACCCGGCCTCAGCGTACTGGAGCTTCACAATGTTGCCGAGGGTGCCTCGGTTACCCGCAAGGATCCACTGAGGATTCGCCTGACACCCACCGAGCCACTGAAGGACGACGAGCATCTGGTGCCCATCACTCACGATGGCAAATACTACCTACCCATAGGCCACGCCGCGATGAAGGACGGGGCGCTTGAAGTAACGGTTACTGCCTTACCTGCGCCCCAGAATACCCGTAGCCTGACAAGCGCTGTTAAAATTCTGTTTCAGAAGCTGAAGAGCAAGTATCTGAAAACCGTCTACGAGTACCCGCTGTTGGCCATCCACGAAGTCGATGGCTCATCAACGACAACCCCGCAACAAGTGGCGACACGGGTGGCCACCGCACAACGCATTATGCTCTACATCCACGGTATCATTGGGGAAACCCGAGATATGGCGGCAAGCTCCGCCGGGCTGCCGGGGGACGAGGAAGTGGAGGCGCTCCGTCAAAAGTACGACCTTGTGCTCACGTTCGACTACGAGAACCTGCATACCCCCATTGAGGAGAACGCGCGGTTGTTGAAGGCCCGCCTCGCCGCAGCAGGCCTTGCGGAAGGCCACGGTAAGACACTGCACATCGTCGCCCATTCCATGGGAGGGCTGGTATCCCGCTGGTTTATTGAGCAGGAGGGAGGCAACAAAGTCGCGCAGCATCTCGTCATGCTGGGCACTCCCAACGGCGGCTCCCCTTGGTCAAGTATTGAGGATTGGGCGATCTCCACGCTCACTCTCGGCCTCAACGGCCTGTCCACCGTCTTCTGGCCCGCACCGGCTCTGGGAGCACTCGTCTCCCTGGTAGAGAAGGCGGATGTTGCGCTGGACCAGATGAACCCCCGGTCCGACTTCCTCCAGAAGCTTAATACAGGCGGCGATCCTGGCATCCCCTACACTATCATCGCAGGCAACACCACCCTTCTTAGCCCTTTCGCCTCTGAAAATGCAGCGCAGCGCAGAAGCCTTATCGACCGCCTGAAGAACCTCAACCTCATCCACGCAACCACTTCAGCCCTGGTCTTTGGTACTGACAACGATATTGCTGTCACCGTCGAAGACATCCTGAAGGTCCCGGCCGGACGCACTCCGGCTGTCGTCTCTTACGAAGTCCCCTGCGATCACATCACCTACTTCGGAACCAGAGCAGGTTTGCAGGCGCTCTCCAAGGCGCTGGAGAACGCTTAAGAAGAAGTCATCCTGCTTGTTTATCTCATTGACGCTCGCATTCCCATCACTCCTGATTTCATAGAGCAAAGCGTATGGCCTACGACCTCATAGATTCGATCTCTGTCCGCGGAACCCGGCTCGAGGGCTATGCGATAGTTGTCGGCATCAATGGATATACCAATGGAATCACCAGGCTGCGCACCGCAGTACCCGATGCAGTATCTGTGGCGCGGGCCCTTGTAAAAAGTCCTCACCATTATCGGGTTCACCTGGTGGCGGATGATGCCGGCGAGGTGTCTCGCATGGTGGCAACCCTTCCGCGGGAGCAGGCAACCCGGATCACCATAACAACCAACGCGAGCGCATCAGACATCTGGAACGCTGTGAAGGCTGTGGCAACGGCGGCCCCCGTTGACAGCGCCCTGATCTTCTACTTTGCGGGACATGGCATGTCGCACATGTTCAAGAATCGTCCTGAAGGTTTTCTGCTTCCTGCGGACGCCCGCTGCGTTAATGGTGAACTCGAGCTCCTGACATGCATTAGCATGTCGAAGATCCATGACTACCTGAGCGACGTAAAAAGCAGGCACGTGCTTGCCATCCTGGACTGTTGCTTTGCCGGGGCAGTACGATGGGGAGCCGATACTCTCACCCGCGATGTACCTACCACACTTCTTCACGAACATACCTACGAACAGTATGTAAATGGTAAGGCCCGCCAGGTAATTGTCTCCGCAGGCGCGGATGAAAAGGCCGTGGAGTATAAAAGGGACGGCGACCCGGCAATGGACGGGGATGGTGCGGCGCAGTTACACTCCCCGTCCTATGCAAAAAATAATAACCTTTGGAAGTCGTTGATGCGGAGCGCCTAACAAAACGCTGAATTCTCCCGATATCGTTCCACTTTTAGGCCGCTTTTCGCGAATAATGCCGCAAAAGCCCGCCCAAACGAGACGAACAATGGACGTCATCCGGCCGGGGCGGAGCGGCCTGAGTTGGAAACGGAATGATCCCGATCGTCCGGTTGGCAATTCCCTGGTGCGGCCGAACAGTGTTGTAGAAGGCCTCGAATTGCCGCAGTAAAAACTCCAGGTGCCGTTGCCCAAAGACCACGAAATGCCTCAAGCACTCATTTTTGATGGTCTGCACAAATCGTTCGACAAAGGCGTTTAGGTTTGGAGACTCTCAAGGGAGCTTTTTCACCCTGATACCTTCGCTCTTGAAAATCTCGTCGAAAGCCCGAGTGAATTTTGTATCCCCATCCCGCCGAAGATAAGAGACCTTTTCGCCGCGATCCTCCAGGTCCATGACAAAGTTGCGCGCCTGCTGCTCGCCCCACGGGCCCGTCGGATTGCAGGTGGCACCCGCAATATGGACGCGCCTGGATAGTGCACGATCCCCACGATCTCCCGGATGGAACTTCCCAGCGGCGCGCCGAGGCGGACCAGGACAGAGCGTTCTGCCGGTGTGGTCTGAATGGTTTTCGGCAATCGGGAGCGCAGGATCTCGTTTTCCGCTTTCAAATAGGCGATCTGGCGAAGAAGAGCAGAATGTGTGACATAAACTGAATGTGTGACATAAACTAAAAAGGCGAGTAGCGGATTTCGAACGAAAAGTGACATGGCGAGACCGATCAGGATGGCCAAAAGCTGGAGATTTTGGAAGGAATAAAGATCCCCGCCCCAAGGGGCGGGGTATTCTGAACGGATCCGCTCGAAGGGTCGATCGGCAGAACTGAAAGATCGCCGCAAGCAGCGGGGAATATGACCCTTAGCGATTCAAATTCTCCAAAGGGATTGCTTGAAAAAGGCAGTTTCAGAGGAGTCCAAGGCGGAAGGGCATTTTTGGTGCGACCCAAACAAGCTGCGTAATTGTTCGACGAAATACACATAAGGATGAGTACGACGAAAGAACCTGCGGTTCCGTCCGCAGTAGCATGGCGACACTTGCGGGGTTGGCAACGACCTTGTGGGAAGCTGTTGCGACAAAGTAACTTCGTCCCCTGGGACGGTGGGCCTGCCGCGAGGTGAGGGCTTGCGATCCGCCAATGTCGGGTGGGTCGAGTGCGAGGCTGATGGCATGTCTAACACAAGTGAACTGCGAGCAAGCACCGTCATTCGTTGGGGAGCCAAAGGACATTGACAGGCTCTGGCCAAAAGGGCACGCGGTTGGCTGCCCCTCTCAAAAATGGGGGCACACGGATACGAGTACCGCCGGTGTAGTGCAGGGGCTAAACCATCGTGTGTTACACAGCTTAGATGGGGTAAACCCGCCACTCCGCCTCGCATCGCGAAGGCAGGCGCGCTCGCAAGGGCCGCTGTTGGGGGGACGGGCAGAGGATGCTGGAGAAAGCGAAGGCCGCTCTGTAATGGCGCGGATAGAGGTTGAAACATGACCTTGCTACGAAAGTAGGCAGACTTCCAGCGGGTAGTTCATCATCATGACACATGCGGAACCGACAAAGGGAGGGAAAGCAAATGAACGTGGGTAACCCCATGTGTGCGCCTCCCGACAAAGCGCCCTCGTCACCATGGGATCAGATCCCCTGGCCCCAACATGAACGCTGCGTCCGACAGCTGCAGGCACGACTGGTGAAGGCAACACGGGAAAGGCGCCGGGGCAAGGTGAAAGCCTTGCAATGGCTTCTGACCCACTCGTTTAGCGCGAAGGCCCTGGCCGTTGAACGAGTGACGGGCAACAAGGGCAAACGGACGTCGGGCGTGGACAGAAAACTCTGGCTCACGGCCGACTCCAAATACAAGGCGATAGGACAGCTCCGACGGCGCAGCTATCAACCGCGGCCGCTGCGACGGGTCCACATCCCCAAATCCAACGGAAAACGTCGTCCGCTGGGAATCCCGACCATGCGGGACCGCGCGATGCAGGCGCTCCATCTGCTTGCGCTGGAACCGGTTGCCGAGACCTTGGCAGACGGACACTCCTATGGATTTTGGGCAGCGCGATCCACACACGATGCCATCGAACAATGCTTTACTATATTCGCCGGTCCAAACAGGGCACAATGGATACTCGAAGCTGACATTCAAGGTTGCTACGATCATATCAACCACGAATGGATGCTCAGGAATATCCCGACGGATACACAAGTATTAGCCGAATGGCTTCGCTCCGGATACATCGAGAAGCGAAGATTGTTCCCCACGACGGAAGGCACCCCGCAAGGCGGTATCATCTCTCCGACGCTGGCGAACATGACCCTGGACGGATTGCAAACGCTTCTGGCGCAAAAGTTTCCCATCACATGGGACACCGTCGCCAGGCGCCAGGTCTGTCCCAAAGTCAACTTCGTGAGGTATGCGGACGACTTCATCGTCTCCGGCAGTTCGCGCGAACTGCTCGAAGACGAGGTGCGCCCCCTGACCGAAGCTTTTCTCGCCGAGCGGAGGCTGCGGCTCTCACCGGAGAAAACCAAGATCACGCCGATCGACGAAGGCTTTGACTTCCTCGGCCAAAACATCCGCCGCTACAACGGCTTGCTCCTCGCCAAGCCGTCGAAGAAGAACACGCTTGCATTCCTGACAAAAGTGCGGGAACGCATCCGTGCCAATAGTAGCGCCACGCAGGAAAACCTGATCAGGGTGCTCAATCCGCTCATCCGCGGCTGGGCAAACTATCACCGGCACATCTGCGCGAAGGACATCTACAGCAAAGTGGACAGCCTCATCTGGCAAGCCTTGTGGAGATGGGCACGACGCCGTCATCCCTACAAATCCGCCCGCTGGGTCGCCAGAAAATACTGGCTGCTCGCCAAGGGCCGCAAGTGGACCTTTGCAGTAAAAACAGGCAGTTACTCCAAGAAGGGTAAATCTATCCGGATCTGCCTGCTCAAAGCCGCAAAAACCCCCATTCGCCGTCACCGGAAAATCAAAAGCGAAGCCAATCCTTTTGATCCAACGTGGCGCGAATACCTTGAACAACGCGCGCTGCGCAAGCGCGCCCCGGATTCCACGGACCATGACCCGTCCCCTCCCCTCTCTCCCACCACGAGAACCCGCCCGTCGTGAAAACCGGCTCCGCCCCGGCGGAGCTCTGAACTGCTTGAGCCGGATGAAGGGAAACTTTCACGTCCGGTTCTAAGGGGAGGAGGTTGCTGCAAAGCAACCTCCTTACCCGACCATAGCGCTTTTCTATGGGGTCTGCTCAGGCGGATAAAATCTGGTCTCCAGGCAGCTGAAGAATAGATGCGAATCTGATCGACTTTCGCCCTTGGTCCCCATAAATAAACAGAGCGTCATAATTAATTGCGCATGATGGAGGGATATGAGAGAGTCTGGAAATGCAACGTTTACGGGTGACAGACGCGGAGACGATGATCATGGCACTTCAGGACGAGATACGCCGAAATGATCAATCTCGTTATGATCATCGGCTGCACGGGGTGCTACTTGTGGCGCAGGGAATGAGCTGCCCTGAGGTGGCTCGGTTGCTGGGAGATGCTCCTCGAACGGTGGAATACTGGGTCTCCGGCTTTGAGCAGGAGGGCTTTAAGGCGCTGAGCGAATCTCCGGGACGCGGTCGTCAAAGCCGGCTCAGTGAACAGCAACTTGCCGAGGTGGGGCAGTGGCTTCGCGCCAGCCCACGAGAGAGAGGGTGGGACGGTAACTTGTGGGATGGCCCGGCCCTGTCGGCCTGCCTGAAGAAAGAATTCAACATTGAGCTGGGCAAGAGACAGTGCCAGCGCCTTTTTCGGCAGCTGGACTTTCGCTACCGATTGCCCCGCCCTGAGGTGGCCAAAGCCGACCCGCAACGGCAGCAGGCGCATAAAAAAACTCGACCTTCTGGCGGCAGATCCAGGCGTTGACCTGGGGTCGCTCGATGAAGTTCACTTTCAGCAGCACAGATCGCGCTGCCGGATGTGGATTGCACCTGAAGACAAAGACCCCGTCGTGCTCCACCACCCCACACGCAAAAGCATCGGCTACTTCGCTGCCATGCGCTTGCGCGACGGCCACCTGCTGACCCGACGCGAAGATAAGAGCTTTAACGGCAGCACCTTCTGGAAATTTCTCAAAGAACTCGAAGCCGCCAGCCGCGACGCAGGCCGACGCGTCGTGGTCATTTCCGACAACGCACGCTATCACCACGCGACACTTCACAAGGACTGGCGTATCGAGCAACAACCCCACTTCGCCCTCGATTTCCTGCCACCCTACTCACCGCAGCTCAACCCCATCGAACGCGTCTGGAAATTGCTCCGAAGAATGCGACTCCACAACCAACATTTCGCCACCCTTGATGCCGTACTTGCCGCCGTCGAACCCCAACTCGACGCCTGGGCCAAACCCAACGAAACCCTCCGAAAACTATGCGCATTCTTCGGCTAAACATACGCAATTATTTATGACGCTCTGTTTAGCCACACGCTGAACACACTCCCGCCGCTCTCCCCCGCCTCGCAGGTAACGCGGGCGCCGAGGCGTTGGGCCAGGTTGCCGGCCAGGTAGAGGCCGAGGCCGTTGGATGTCTCTCCGGCTGTGGGCTTTGCGCCGTTGGTGAGGATCTTTCCGGAGAAGATCTCGGCGCGGTCGTCCTCGCTGATGCCCGGGCCTTCGTCGGCGACGGAAATGCAGATCTCCCGATGTTCCGCTGCCTCCACAACTTCCACAGCCACAAACACTTTGCTATCCCTCGGCGAGAACTTGATTGCGTTGGAGACGAAGTTGGCGACGATATGCTCCACGGCCGTCGCCTGCGTGCACAGCGTCAGCGGCTCCGCCGGCAGGCGCCGGTAGATGGTGATGCCTTTGGTTGCTGCGGCGGCCGCCTCCCCGTCCAGCACGCGGCGCACAATCGCGGCAATGTCGCACTCCTCCAGCGTCGCGGCCGCGCGCTCGGCACGCACGGGGGCCAGGGTGCTGCCCACCAGCGTCAGCATGCGGTCCACGGAGCTTTGCATGTCGGCCAGCAGGCTTTCGCGGTCCGGCCCGGACAGGCGCTCGGGTGTGGAGCGCGCGTACTCCAGCAGGTTGCGGATGCCGTGAAGCGGGCTTTGCAGGTCGTGCACGGCGCTGGCATTGATGACGGCGCGCTCCTTCATGGCGGACTCCAGCCGCATCTGGCCGGCCAGCACGTTTTCCATGGCGCGGCGCTCCACCTCCAGCTGGTGCGCCTGGGTGGAGACGGTGAGGCCAAGCACGGAGACCATCACGATAAACAGCTGCAGGCCCAGGTACGATTGCTCCAGCCCCTCGGCGGGAAAGACCGGGAAGCCCCGCATCGTCTGCGCCACGCCGGTTACCATGATAAACAGCACGGCCACCATGGTGGTGCGGCGGCCCAGGCGGGTGGAGATCCAGAGCATCAGCGGCACCGCCAGCCAGGATTTGGGCCAGCGATCGATCCACGTGGCCGTGGCACTGAAACTGAAGCCGTAACCGCTGATGGCCAGCACCATCAGCACCAGCACAGCCACCAGCGTCAGGCTCTCCCACACGCGAAACCGCAGGCGTTCGCGCATCCACCCGCGCCACGATGGCACGAAGAAGAGCGGCGCGCAGGTCATCGTGCCCGCCACGTTGGCCAGCGTCCACATCACCATCACCTTCGCCACGTTTTCCGTGGCCAGGATGCCCGTGAGCCAGGTGCTCAGCACCCCGCCGCTCATACTCACCACCGCCGGCACAAAGCATACCCAAAACAGCAGCGTAAAGATGGTGGCCGGCGAGGTGATCTGAGGCGGCGTGCCAAAGTACTTGCGCGCAAAATGGGCGCCCACCATCGCCTCGCCCACCTCCGCCAACGCAACGCCAAGGCCGCTGAGCAGCGACATCGGCACGGAGACACCGTCGATGAGCGCGATAACCGTGTTCAGCACCAGCGGCCCCAGAAACACCGCCGGCCAATAGTGGCTGCCAAACCGCGCCAGCGCCCCGATGCACAGTCCGCTGAGCACCCACACCGCCGAGCAATTGGCAAGCGTTAGCGCAAAACGGAGCGAAAGCCAGCCGATGACGCCGTAGGCCAGCGCTCCCAGCAGGACAAACAGGACATAGCGGTGATTCAACTGTTGCAAGGCGCCACAACTCCCTTCCAGGCGTGCGCCCTAAAACATACGCTGGTTCACCAGCGAAACAGCCCGCTCTGCCAGCTCCGCGCCGTTGGCGACATGTAGCTTGTTCTTAAGGTTCTCACGGTGCGCCCCCACGGTTTTGAGGCTAATATTGAGCACCTGCGCAATTTTGGACGTCGGCTGGCCGCTTCCAATCAGGCGCAGCACTTGCAGCTCGCGGTCGGTCAGCACGGCAAGCTCCGGCACCTTGCGGCGCGGTGCGGCGGTCGGATTTCCGCTCTGCAGGCCGGCCTCCATCAGCTCGTCCATTAGCGCGGGGCTTACCGCGCGGCGACCGGCCGCCACGGTGCGGATGGCCTGCAACAGCTCGTCCAGCCCGCAGCTTTTGAGCACAAAACCGGCGGCGCCGGCACGGAGCGCCCGCGGCCCCATAACCCGTTCATCCGCACTGGAATAGACCAGGATGCGAGTGCCGGGCGAGGCGATGGATATGCTGCGGATGAGCTCAAAGCCATCGTTCCCGCCCATCCACAGATCCAGCACCAGCACGTCCGGCCTGTGCTTCTCCACCGCGGCCAGAGTGGACGCGGCGTCCGCCGTATCGCAGAGGAAGGCGCAGTCAGGCGCGGACTGAACGATCAGCCGCACCCCGGTGCGGACGACCGGGTGGTCGTCAGCGATGTGTATGGAGATAAGTTTGTTCGGTATCATTGAGGTATCGAACTGCGCATCCGCTCAGCCCCTTGCAAAGGGCGCGGCTGGGCAATCCAAGATACGTAGCAACAATTGTACCAGTATGCGCACAGACCCCGCGCACAGCCTCCCCTGCCCGCGATTGTGCGCCTGCGCCGATGGCCGCCGGCTCGATCGCCCCGCACCGCAGCACCTGCTTGTGCGCGGCAAGGCATTCGCAGGGACGGCCTACCTCCGCCGCATGCCGAGCACGCTGATGAAGAAGCTGCCGAGCGCAGTCTGGAAACCCAGCACGGCCAGCGTGGTGCCGGGGATGACCCAGCGCATGGTGTGCGCGTAGTCCAGCGGCCCGTAATTGGCCCGATGCCACTGCAGGACGGCGGCGGCGATGAGCATCAGGCCCAGCAAAAACGCCAGAGCGCCGGCAAGCAGCCCCGTCTCCAGGCTTACCCAGCGGTAGAAGGCTTTGAGCCGGCGGTCCTCCGGCATCAGCCCCTCGCTGATGGCGAAGAGTTTGGTAAACAGCGCAAAAAGCACAGCCTGGTAGCCGCACAGTATCGCCAGGCTGGCGACAAGCAGCGTGTGGGCGTCCAGGGTTACCCCCAGCACTTTGGTGGCAGGCATCGCAAGGCCGTATCCCACCAGCCCAAGCAGCATAAGAAACAAGCCGGGGATAAGGAACAGCCAGCGCGGGCTGTAGATCATGAAGAAGCGCAGCGTCCTCCAGCCGTCGCGCATGGTGCGCAGGTGGGGCGGGTGGGCAACACGGCCGTCCTTATGAAGGGTGATGGGCACCTCGGCAATGCGCGCGCGAAACAGCGACGCCTTGATGACCATCTCGGTCGCAAACTCCATGCCCGTGCAGCGCAGGTTCAGCCGGTCGTACAGCGTTTTGGTAAAGCCGCGCATGCCGCAATACACGTCGTGGATCGGCGCGCCAAACCAGTTCCGCGCCAGGAAGGAGAACATCGGATTGCCGATCCACCGGTGCGACCACGGCATTGCGCCCTTGGACACAGTGCCGCCGCCGGAGGGGAGGCGGCATCCCTGCACAAGCTCGGCGCCTTTGCGCAGTTGCTCCACAAATTTGGGGATTTCCTGAAAGTCGTAGCTGTCGTCTGCGTCGCCCATCAGCACGTATTTGCCCCTGGCGGCCTCAATGCCGCCCATCAGCGCGTTGCCGTAGCCCTTCAGCTTTACATCCACAACGCGTACGCCCATACGCAGGGCGATCTCGCGCGAGCCATCCGTGCTGCCGTTGTCCGCGACGACAACTTCGCCGCGGATTCCATGCTTCTCAAACGCGCTCAGGGCTTTGCGCAGGCAAATCTCCAGTGTGTCCGCCTCGTTAAGGCATGGCATGACGACGGAGATTTCGGGGAGGCCGGCTTCCACTTCCGCGCTGCTTTCGAGGCGTTCCGCAACGGGGCTCTGGGCTGTGTTCATGCTGGGGACTGGCTGGATGAAGTTGAAGTGCTCCGGAGAAGCTTCCCGTCAAAGCGGTGGGGCATCAAGTAAAATACTGTAGAATTATGGCTGCAAAGCAGATAAGAATGGAAGGCGATGTTCCCAAACATTACCAAGATCGAGTACCTGCTACGGCCACTGCCAGGCTTCTGGATCGCTGCGCCCATCATCCGCTCGCTGGCGCTGGCGCAGTGGAAATGGTTTCGCCTCGATCCGCCGCCACTCGGGGTGAAGGCGGCGCTTATTCTGCGAAAGGCAAAGGCGGCGGGTGTCACCACGTTTGTGGAGACCGGCACGTTCTTTGGCGACATGATCCATGCGGTTGCGCCGCATTTCGGCAAGATCATCTCCATCGAGCTGGATCAACGCCTGTGGCAGCGGGCCCGCACGCGCTTTGCCGATCGCCCGCACATCACCCTTCTGCAGGGCGACAGCGGCACGGTGCTTGGCGAGGTGCAGCCTACCCTCGATGCGCCCTGCCTGTTCTGGCTCGACGGGCACTACTCCGGCAGCGCCACAGCGCGCGGCGAGAGCGACACGCCCATCGTCGCCGAGCTTAACCATATTTTCGCATCCTCGCAGCTGCCACATGTCATCCTGATTGATGACGCCCGCCTCTTCGGTACTGCCGCGGATTATCCCACGTTTGAGTATGTGCGCAACCTGACCGCCGAGCGCCGGCCGGGCTGGACTGTTACTCTGGAAGACGACGTGATCTGTATCGAGCCGCGATGATCCCGCTCCTTCTGCCCATGTTCGTGTTGATCAGCCTGTACGCGCTGCTTACGGCGTCGTGCCTGGGCTGGGGCTGGCTGGCCGGGCGCGCCCTGCCGCTGGATGACAAGTGGAATGCCGGACCCGGAGGAGAGGACGGACGAGGAGACGAGCCTGGGCCTGAACCTTGGCCTGGTGCCGCGGCTGTGCGCGGGGCGATGGACCGGATCTGGCTCGGGCTCTTCGTCGTAACGGCGTTGCTTGCGATCGCGCATATCGTCGTGGCCATTTCCGGCTATGTCGGCATCGTGCTTTACGGCGGCGGTGTGCTTCTGTTGGCGGCGCAGATTCTACGGGGCAAAGCGGCTGCCCACACGCACGGCACGTGGATCCCCCAAGCGGGACGCGGCGTCGCTCTGGCGATGGTGGTGCCGGCGGTGCTGATCTGCTGGATTGCGCTGCGCGCCCTGAATTTACCGCTGGACTGGGACAGCGGGCTCTATCACTTCCATACCATCCGCTGGATCAATGAATATCCGGCCGTATATGGCCTGGGTAATCTGCATGAGCGGCTGGCATTTAACTGCACGTTCTTTACGTTTGTAGCCTCGCTCAACTTCTATCCATGGTTTATGCATGGATACCAGGTAGCACAGAGCTGGCTGATTATCATGTGTCTGGTGGAGTGCTGGATCGGGCTTTGCAACATCCTCTCCTATTTTCGGCGTAAGGACGAAGCCGTGTCCTTTCCTGTCGAAGATGTCCTGCCCGCGATTCTGCTGCCCTGCATTATCTTTAACGCATTAGCCTACTTTGATGTCTGCTCGCCCCAGCCCAACAGGGCAAGCTGCATCCTGCGTTACGTTGTCTTTATTCATTTCTGGCGGGCGATGGTAGATAACTTTCGCTCCACTCATCGCGTTACGATGTTGTTCATCCTCACTGTGCTGATGATGACGACCAAGATCAACAACGTTGTCTTCGCATTTCTGATATGGCTGCTCGTGCTGATCTATTACGTTGTTACAAGCACAAACTGGCGACAGCTTCTGGCAAAGCTCCTGGCGTATCGTGTTACCGTACTCTATTGCGCCATCCTCTTTGGGCTGTACATCACACACGGATACATCAGCAGCGGCTATCCGCTCTGGCCTTCATCCCCGCTGCGACTTAACACCGAATGGGCAATCCCTCGTGATGTTACGCAGGTCTATATGTACTGGCTCACCAGCTGGGCGCAGGAGCCGCACACGCCTTACGATGTTGTCCTGAGCAGCAACGAGTGGTTTCTCCCATGGCTGGTGCGACTGGTAGTAAATGACTTTACAGAGGTTGTAGCGCCGATATTGCTCTTCTTCATTATCTGCATTTGCTCCATCCTTACGTACATACGTGCACGCGCAACGGGTGCGTTTAAGCTCTGGTATCTGACGTGTCTGCTTCCCCTGTTCGGCGCCATCGCGTTCTGGTTTATTTACGCGCCGGACACCCGTTACGCTGAAGGCTACTTCTGGTTGCTCCCCGGCGCCATCCTCAGCATCTGCGTGGCCGCACAGACTCAGCGCCCCCAGCTCCTGGGCGCCATCATCGTCGCGTTTGCCGTCATGTGCGTCCCGTTCTTCACCGGCAGGCAGAATCTTGCCCGCTATGCCTTCAGCTTCCCCCCGGCCGCCTGGCAACCGCTGCGCACCGTGCCGCTGACCGAGAAATACACCGACCAGGGCGTCCGCATCTACGTCCCCACCACCGGCTATCAAACGTGGGACGCCCCGCTCCCCTGCACCATCTACTTCCGCCCCGACCTGGAGCTCCTTGGTGAAGGCCTCGGCTCCGGCTGGAAGCGCACCAAAACAAAGCCCCACCCCCCGGCCGCCTGGGTCCCGCCGTGATCCCCGGCGCAGCGGCTTCTTCTGCCCCCCCTCGGCCTTGACGCGCTTTTGCGGCAATGGCACACTCACGACTCTGTTCCACTTCTCCCACTGCGCCAATTCAGACCACCATGCAACTGCTATACAGGGGCACCTTCAAGGTCATCCACACCCTGTTGCGTTTCGGCGGCCTCGCCGCCCCCATCACGCGCCTGAGCAAAATCTGGCTGCGGCACAGCCAGACCATGCAGATTGTGCGCTCGGCCCGAATCGATGCGGTCATCGATGGCGGCGCGTATGTGGGCGAGTTCGCGTCCCTGATGCGCACCGCGCTGCCGGACGCCGACCTCGTGTGCGTCGAGCCTCAGACCGAGTGCGTAGCGCTGCTGAAGGCGAAAGGCTACCGCGTGGTGCACGCCGCGTTGTGGAAGGAGAATACCCGGCTTACCCTCAGCCAGCCTTCGGACGACGGAACCTCCTGCACCGTTGTGTCGGGCGCCGCAAGCGTAAAGCCCACGCAGCAGGTGGACGCCGTGCGCCTCGACAGCATCCCGATCACGGGCAACCGACTTTTCGTCAAGCTGGACCTGCAGGGTGCGGAGCCCGAGGCGCTGGAAGGTATGGGGGCGCTCTGGGAGCGCTGCGCCATGGTTCAGCTGGAAGCCGATCTGGCGCCGGGAGGCAACTACCCCGCCTTGCGTGCGTTGCTGGCGGAGAGAAACTTTGTCGAGTACGCCATCGTCAACCAGCTTTTCGTCGACAACCTGGTGACGGAGGCCGACGTGATCTGGCTACGCCGCGATATCTGGTCGGACCTGTGGACCGGTAAAGCCCACACCTCCGGGCAACCTTAGCGTCAGCCTACAGCTTGCGGCCAAATGCGTGGATCGATTTTCACTAAATTTTATGATTGATTTGCAAGTACCGGGCGGCGAGCCGGGGATTGTGGTTTGCTTTGGCGAGATGATGACCCGGCTCTCGACGCCAGGGCATGCGCGGCTGCGCCAGTGCCTGCCTGGCACGCTGGAAGCAGGCTTTGCCGGGGCGGAATCGAACATCGCCTCCGCGGTGGCGTTGCTGGGGGGCCGGTCGCGGTTTGTAACAGCTTTGCCCGCCCATGCGCTGGGGGAGGCGTGCGTGACGCATCTGCGCGGGTGCGATGTGGATACGTCGTGCGTGCTGCGAACCCAGCGCGGCCGTCTGGCGCAGTACTTTATTGAGACGGGCGCCGGGCAACGGCCGGGGCGCGTGCTCTACGACCGCGAGTTCTCCGCCTTCAGCATCACGCCCGGGGATGCGTACGACTGGGACGCCGCACTCGCCGGGGCCTCGTGGCTCGTCCTTACGGGCGTCAGCCCGGCGCTCTCCGAGGTGGCGGCAAGCGCGACGCTGCATGCGGCACGGGCCGCCCGGGAGCGCGGTGTGCGCGTCTGCTGCGATCTGAATTTTCGCGCCACGCTGTGGAACTGGGAGGCGGGCACCCCGGCCCGTGCCTTGGCGCAGCGGGTGATGTCCGGGATTATGCCGTATGTGGATCTGCTGCTGACAAACCCCGACCAGGCGCAGGATGTCCTGGGGCTCGCAACCGGGCCTGGCCCCAACCCCGCCGCCTCGCCCTCGCCGACCGCCGCACTGGACAATGCTTCCGCAAAGCCCCCCTCCCCTCCCCCCGAGATGGCGCCGTTGCTGGCCGGAGTGCGGCGGATCGCCAGGTCGTACCCGCAACTGCAGCTCATCTCCTTTACGTTGCGGGAGAGCATTAGCGCTTCGCACAATAATCTCGGCGGTATGTTGTACGATGTGGCGGGCGACCGCGCATGGATGGCGCCGCTGGTAGCCGGCAACTACGTGCCCTACGCCATGCATCAGATTGTCGACCGCCTGGGCGCCGGCGACGCGTTTGCCGGCGCGTTGTTGTACGCGTTG
Source organism: Verrucomicrobia bacterium LW23 (assembly GCA_003054695.1). Classification (GTDB taxonomy): domain Bacteria; phylum Verrucomicrobiota; class Verrucomicrobiia; order Methylacidiphilales; family UBA1321; genus LW23. The sequence goes on along the minus strand of QAZA01000014.1, from coordinate 74,002 downwards.
CAGAGCCCGGAGCTGGCATCCCCGGCAAAGGCGCTGGAGTTTGCCGTGGCGGCCGGTTGCCTGGCACACACCATTCCGGGCGATATCAATTTTGTCACGCGCGAGGAAGTGGAAGCGCTTTGCTCGGGTGATCGCACCGGCCGCGTCGTCCGTTAGCCCTCAGCCGCCGGCGACCTCCGCGCTTGCTGGATTACGGGCCGCCCGCGGGGCAAAACGGCGCGCGGTACGTGTGACGGCGCGTCGCATTCTGGCGCGGGAATTGCTTTTCGCTTTCCCTTTCCTCGGGAGTGTGGCAAGTTGAATAAGGCGTTTGTGACAAGTTTTGTGGGTGGAATCGTCATTTCACCGCCTGCACTATTCTTCTGAGGTATTGACTTATGAGCGAGCTGCCATCCCCTGCGTCGGATATCGATGTAACACGAAATGTCGCCACCTACACCGCCGGTCAAACCGTCGGCGACAGCGGACGTTTTGAACTGGTGCGCCAACTGGGCCGTGGTGGCATGGGCGTTGTCTGGCTGGCCAAAGATACCCGCCTGAAAGATCGCCTGACAGCGCTGAAATTTTTGCCGCCGGAAGTGCGCTTTGCCCCGGCGGCCCTGGCCGATCTCCGCGAGGAAACGCTGAAAGCCCGCGACCTGACGCACGATAACATTGTGCGCATTCACGACCTGCACGAGAGCCCCGGCGAGACGTTTATCTCCATGGAGTACGTTGACGGCCCGACACTCAGCCACGTGCGGCTGGAGAACGGCGGCCGCGTGATGGCGTGGGAGCGCCTGGGCCCGATCATCGCCCAGCTTTGCGATGCGCTGGAGTATGCGCACACCCGCCGCAAGCCCCTCATCCACCGCGACTTGAAGCCGGGCAACATTATGCTGGACGCCGACGGCCGGCTGAAGCTGGCCGACTTTGGCTTTGCGCGGACAATCAGCGATTCGCTCAGCCTTAGCCTCAGCACCAATGGCGGCGCGCCCGTCAGCACCAGCGGCACCCCCGCCTACATGAGCCCGCAGCAGCTGCAGGGCAAGGCGTCGCGCCCCACGGACGACATTTACTCGCTCGGCGCCACCATTTACGAGATGCTGACCGGCAAGCCGCCCTTCTACACCGGCGACATTTGCCACCAGGTGCGCACCGAGCCGGCGGAACCGCTGCGCCAGCGCCTGGCCGATTTCGACATCACCAACGAGATCCCTGACCACGTGGAGGCCGCCGTGGCCGCCTGCCTGGCCAAGGACGCCGCCGCCCGCCCGCAAACCGTCGGCCTTGTGGCGGAGATGCTGGGCCTGCGCGCCCCCGGTAGCAGCGCTGCCGCCGCCTTGCCCGCGGGCGCGGTAACGTTTGGCGGCATGCCGGCCCCTCCCGCGCCGGGCGTTCCGCCCTCGGGCGCCATCCCGTCGTCGGGGAGCATTCCGGTGAGTCAGCCTGCGATTTCCTTTGGACGCCACACGCCTTCCAAAACCTCCATGCTGGCCATCGTTTCCTGCATGGCGGCCGGGGCGCTGGTGCTGAGCGTGGGCGTCTGGTTTGCCACGCGCGGCGGGGAAACGGGCGGAGAGCTTTCGAACTCGCCGGCCCCCAACTCCCTGCGCAACATCCCCGCGGCATTCAGCGGTGCGGATATCTCCAAAAAGGAGGACGCCGCCGAGGCCGAACGCAAGCGTCTGGAAAACGCACGGGGCCACCTGCTGGTGGAGACGCTGCCAGCCGGCGCCACGGTAAGCATCAAGGGCCAGACGCCCCTCCCCAGCCCCGCCACGTTCCACAACCTGAAGCTGGGCGAACACGAGGTGCGCATCGAGCGCGATGGCTACGAGCCGGTAACCCGTAAAGTGACGGTAAAGGAGAACGAGACGGCGCGCCTGGAGTCCGTAAAGCTGACGCAATATTTTGGCTCGCTGGCCATGACCTCGCCGCTGCCGGAGACAACCTACGAGCTGACCGCGGCCGAAGGCTTTACCAGATCCGGCAATGTCCCCGTCGAGCTGAAGGACGTGCCGGTGGGCGACGTTACCGTCAAGTTCCACGCCCCCAACTGGGAGCCCACAAGCCGCACGGTGCGAGTGGAACGCGACACGCCGGCCGACGTGTGGGCGCCGTTCCCGGTCACCACAACGCTGAGTATGTCGAGCGGCAACATCGCGTCGATTGCCGGCGCGCCGACCACGGGCACCGTCACGCTGATTACCAATCCGGACGGCATGACCGTCTCCACCGGCGGCAAAGCCATTGGCGTTACGCCGATGACGCTGACCGAGCAGGAACCCGGGCAATATACCTACGAGTTCACCAAAGCCGGCTACCAGACAAAGTCGGAAACCACCACCGTAGTGGCCGGCCAGACGGCCAATGTCAACCTCACCATCCCCGCCATTGCCGCGGCGCCCACCCCCCAGCCCAGCCAGCCCGCGCAGCGCCGCACCACCACTACCACCACGACGAGCCAGACGCGGAACTCCCAGGCGCAAGCCCAGCAACGGCAGCAGGAAGAAGCGCGCCGCCGCCAGAAGTCCGAGAACGTGGATCGCACCATCAACAAAGTCCTCGACAAGCTGAAGTACGTGCCGATCCCTTCGATCCGATTCTGATCTGCAATCCGGACGAATGCCGCTTACAAGCGCGGCTGCGGCTGACAAGATTGTCGCCTGGCACGCCAGCGTCTCTCTCTCTCTCTCTCCATCCCCTCCGTGTGTTCCGTTTGCTCCGTGGTTAACAATCTCCCCGTTGGGCTGAAAATTAACCACGGAGCACACGGAGGGGAAGTGGAGAATGTCCTTACCTTGTGCCCCTGCACGCCCTACATTACGCCTTGCTCATCTCCAGATAAACTGCGCCACTTTACCCATCAAGTCTGGCGATGTCCCATTAGCAGTCTTTGGCATCTGCCCAGGGACAATGCATGTCCCTGGGGGGCAGGGACATGATATGTCCCTCGGAAAGTAAGGCGCACGCCGGTAACGTGTTACGGAAGGAACTGCTTGGCGTTTTTGACGCGGAACTGGTAGTAGGGGTAGAGCGTTTTGTTGATGTTCATCGGGTTGCCAAAGTCGGGCAGGTCGGTGCCGCTTGCATCGATAAACCGTTCCACCTCAAAGCTTCCGCGGTACTCGCCGTTGATGAGATCGAGCTTGTCGGAGAACGTGCCGGCCGGGGCGGTGGTGCGGGTTTGCAGCGCCTGAACGCGCACGTAGACGGTGTAGCTGTTGCTTTGCGTGGTCAGGCGCGGGTACAGGCTGTTGTAGGGGGCTTCCTTGGCGTTGTCCCCGGTCAGCGTGTTGGCGTTCCAAAAATCCTGAATCGCGGTGCGCAGCGTGGTGGCGCTGGTGGCGCCGGAGACGTTAACGGTGGCGGCCAGGCTGGCGGCCGGCGGCGCGTTGTCCGTGTGGCCGGTGCTGACGGGATTGTTGGAGTTGTGTTTGGGTGCCAGGGGAATGGTGCAGATTTCGCTGGCGGATTTGAAGACGTTGTTGTGGCGGTTGGTGGAGGCGAAGCGCTCCTCAAAAAACAGCATCGTTTTGTCCACGTCGATGTCGTACAGGTAGGAGACCGGATAGCGGCCTTTGCTCAGGTCAACCGTGTAGCCGCTCCACTTGTACATCCAGCCGTGCTCCTTGGGGATGGCGGTGACCTGGGTGGATTTCATCACGCCGGGCAGAGCGGTGGCGCGCTTGATGTAGGTGAAGGGCACAATCTGGTAGTTGAGGTTGACTTTGCCGGCCGTGGAGAGCGGCTCGCTGATCGCCCAGGGATCCACGACAGGCATCCAGAAGAGATCGAGCAGCAGCGAATCGTGCGCGCCGCCCAGGCTGCCTTTGTGCGTGCCGGCCAGGTCGGGGCGGAAGAGCAGCGTCTGCCATTCCTTCGTGCTGGGCTCGGAGGGCAGCGTGCCCAGTTGCACGGGGCTGGCCACCTGGCGTTGCGGGGAGAAGACGTCCGAGAGGCGGTTGTCCCACGGGAAGAGCTGGTTCTGGTAGGGCACCGGCACGCTCATACCCCAGTTCAGGCCGCTGAAGCTGCTGTTGCCTTCGTCGGCCTTGATGATGTGCGGGCCGTCGCAGTCGTTGGCAGGGCCGTTGGTAAAGTCGCCCGCTGTGGCGTTGAGTGACGACATGCTGCTGGGAGCCATCGGCACAAAGTTAAGGGCGGTGCCGGAGAAGATCTTCTTTTTGATGGACGAGTTGACGGAGACGAGCAGCCCGCGCGTGATGTCTTTCACGTCCACCGCGTTGGTACCGGTGTCCCAGAACTGCCCTTCGGATGGCGAGCGCTCCGTGGCGCCGCCGGCGCGGGTAAGGCTGTGGGCCTGGGGGTACTCTTTGGTGTTGTAGTTGGCGTGCTTGACGAACGTGTTTTTGGCGTTGGTGCCCTGCATGGCCAGCAGGCGCAGGTCGCCGTGGCTCAGCTCCACACCGCGCACCATATCTGCCGAGGTGATAAGGCCTTGCGAGGCGTTGCCGTTGTCGGACTGGTTTTGCCCGCCGGTGATTTCCTTGAACGCAGTGACCATGTTATTCACGCGATCCTGCAGCACGGGCGCAACGTTGCCCGCGCTTTTAAAGGCGCCCGAGTAGGGTCCAAAGGCGGGGAAGTTCAGCGTGTCGGTGGTAACGGGCGCGCCCGTGACATCTGAGATGGTGACGGTGACGGGGGCGCCGGCGGGATTGGCGACGCGCAGCTCCAGCCCCACGCGCGCCTTTTTTGCGTTGGCCAGGGATACAGGGAGCGTGACTTCGACGGCGTCGCTGACCCACGGGTAGCCGGTGATTTTGTTGGAGGAGCCGAGCGTACGCGGGCTCAGCAGCCAGTCGCTGGAGGAATCGCTGTACGCAAAGAGGTTGTTGAACCCTTGCGATCCGCCCCAGGCGCGGCCCGTAAACAGCTCGATGTTGCTGGGCACGGTAACGCGGATTTCGCCGTCGGGGATGGAAACGGGCACGGAGACTTTGGGGGAGAAGGTGGTGGCGGTGATGTAGTTGTCCGCCACCAGGTTAAAGGCGTTGGCCAGGCCGGTTACCTTCAGGTCGTAGTTGGGGATGTACCCGGCATAGCCAACCATGGGCACATACGTTTCCATCAGCAGCACCACGCGGTAGCGAATGATGGTGGAGTTTGTCGGCGAGGCTGGATTCGCGCGCTCGTCCTCGCGCACAATGCCCAGGGCCGCTTTACTAAGCGTTGGGAACCGGCCCGGGCCCATGGTGGAGCCGATGCGGATGGGCAGGACCTGGCCGCTGCCAGGCGCGCCGGGCGGGCGGGTGGTGCCGGAGTAGGCGGCATTGCTTGTCCACGCGTAGGGCTGCACCGTGCCGGTTTTGTCGCGGTAGGCGATGTTAACGCAGCGGATCCAGTCGAAGATTTGCGTGAGGATTTGCAGGCGATCGGCCGGGTACTTGGTGCTGAAGTTACCGCCAAAGCCGGGGATGGCCGTGCTCGTGAGCGTGGAGAGGTAGCTGTAGAGCTCCTGATTACGCGGGATGCCCGCATAATCCTCCGTCTGGCTGGCGGGATTCTGGCGCTGGAAGTAGTAGGGCTTATCGTTTACGGTGCCGCAGAAGGCCAGCAGGCGGTCGTAGATGCTTTGGCGGCTGGTGCGCGTGTCGATCGGCCAGAGGCTGATGCGGGGTTTGCCCATCAGGTTTACCTCCGGCGCACTGCTGCGTGTGGTAAGGAAGAAGCTCATCATGTCGAGCTTTTTGGGATCCAGCTGTACGGGAGTGGCAAAGTTGTAGGGCGTGCCTGTCATGCTGGAGCTGGTGGTGCCGGTGTAGTTGAAATCGAGCTCGTTGGGCTTGAGATTCTGGATGTTGGCCGAGCTCATTGGGTAGCGCTTCTGGTCGCCGCCCACGGTGGGCAGAAAGAGCAGTTCGTCGATGCTGGCGTAGAGGCGGTCGTTATCCAGCACCACCGGCTTGTTGTAGGCCAGGTAGCGGGCGCCGGCCTGCGAGCCGCGGCCGGAAACGCGTGGCGACAGGGCGTAGATGAAGTTCGTCAGATCCTTCTCGTTGCTGGTGAGCGACTGGAGGATGGGGCTGAGCGACGTGGTGGCCGGGTGGCCCGGGTAACGCTGAAACTCATTCTTGGCCAGCTGCGAGTAGGAAAGCGTGTCGTCGCCGGCCGCCGCCAGGTGGAGCATCCAGAAGCTGCCCTCCGAGGCCGTGTTGACGTTGAGGCGGCACGTGTCGTCGTCCGTCCAGAAGGCGATGCGCGCCACGGCCGGGTTGGTGTCGGCGGGAGCGCTGCCGTCGGCCAGGCGCAGGCGCACGGTCTTGTCGCCCTCGGCGGTGGCGCTGGCCAGGGAGCCGTCACGCAGCACGTATAACCACTTGACGGGCATGGGAATCTGCGCGATCTCGCTGGTATCGCCGTTAGCGTCCCAGTCCTTGGTGTCGGGGATGCCGTAGCCGCCGGCCACGTCGAAACCCTGGATGCGCGAGGCGGCGTGCAGGCCGCCGGGGCTGAGAATGGGGTAGCGCGGGTTATTGTTGACGACGATGGGGCTGTTGAGATCGGTATACACGCCCGGCTCGGCGTTCCACGGCCAGTTCTCCGGGGCGTCGCCGGCGGACCACGTGGGCACGTCGGTGGGATCGCTGCCCGTCAGCGGCGTAAAGTCCGCCTGCACCATGTTGTCGGAGCTGTAGAGCTTGTACGCGTCGGTCATCCGGCCCTGGTTGTCGTAGCGGCGGATAAGGCCGGGCTGGCTTACCCAGGTCTCCGTGGCGTTATCCTTTGTGGTGGCGGCGCGCAGCTGGCCGATGACGATGTTGACCGCGGCATCGCCGTAGGAGCGCGCGGAGAACCCGGAGTTATACGTTTTGGAGGCGCTCAGCTCCCGGGTAACGCTGGAGAAGAACGCGACGACAAGCAGGGAGATCAGCACCAGGGCGCCCAGCACAATAATCAGCGCCGAGCCGCGACGTTGCGCTGCGGAGCGTGCGGCGGCGGCGGTGGGGAAGGAACGTGTCGCGGTGGTCATGCCGTTAGAGGGCGCGGTGCCCGGGTTACTTGTTGAGGCGAAGATTAACGGTGGTGGAAAAGATGCGGTAGTTGAGGCGCGGCCCGCCGTCTTTGCCCTGCAGGCGGCCCTCCAGGGTGCGGAGGTCGTCGGCGTAGCTGGCGGCCTGCGTGAACAGCCCGCCGTCCATCAGCGGGGGCACGGCGGTGCCGTAGCGCTGGTGCAGGCGCAGGGCGCTCTCCTCGTCAATGGCCACCAGAGTCACCTGTACCAGCGGCGGCAACAGGTGGCTGCGCTGCTCGTCGTAGGTGGCGGGGCGGGAGTTGTAGAGGTACTGCGGCGCGAGTGAGGTATCCGCCTGGTTGCTGCGAGGCTGGATGATGAGCGCCACGATGTTCTCGGCCATCACGCGGGATTGATCGAGCGAGGCGACCGGGGTGGTGAACCAGTCCGTGCTGCTGCCGGAGACGAGCGACGGATCGAAAATGCGCAGCTTTTCCGCCGGTTGCACGCACTCAATCAGCTGGTAGCGGGGGCGCTCGGCCGGGGCTGTCTCCATGAACTTGGGCCGCTTTTCCAGCGCAGCGCCGTTGCCGTACTCCACAAAGTAACCCAACGCGTTCAGCAGCGTGGCGGAGTCCCCGTAGGTGGTGCCGTCCGCAACGCGCCCCAGCGGGGCCTGGAAGAAGACGGCGTGGCCCTGGCGGTACGCGGGGGCCGAGGGAAAAACCGTGGCGACGGGGCCGGAGATGTACTGGAGCTCCGACCGGCGCCCGTAGTGCGCGGGCACAAAGTTGGACGACGCAGGGTCGGTGGGATCGCTCAGGTTGGAGGGATCGCGCAGCTTCCAGCTGGCGTCGTAGTAGTCAAAATACGTGTTGAGCGTTGCCTGGGAAAGATTGCGCGTAATGGCCTCAAACGCGGCGCGGGAATTCTGGAACGTGGAGATTTTGGAGCGCGTGTTTTTCCACAAATCGCTCGTCTGCTGCACCATCGTAAAGATAATGCCCAGCAGGATGGTGAGGATCACCGCCGCGGCCATCAGCTCCACCAGCGTAAAGCCGGCCTTGACGTGGCGAGCGCGAGAGCGTGCGCGGCGACAGGCGCAAGCGCGACGCGGCGAGCACGCGGGGCGGTTGTCGGCGGCGCTGCGACCGATGTTGTGATCCTGTCCCTTCATGGTGGTAGAAACCTGAGTAAACGCTGTTGCCGGGGGTGCCGGGCTGGCTTTCGACTGCACTTTCACACTTTGGCGCTTTCGTTCCTTCTTCAAGCACACACTCAAAGTCTTTGCCCACAACAACTTGCCCGGGCGTGGTGCGGCAACTGCCGATCCCTCCGTAACGGGTTACGGCGCCGTGTTGCCGTGGTAGCGGTCCGGAATGTAGCTCACAAATGTCTCGGGGGGGCGACCTGACGCGGCGTTCCCGCCACCCTGGGCGCGGGTAAAGGTGATGGTCAGCGTCGTAAGGCCGGCGTTGGGCATGGGGACGTCGGAGGGAAGCACGGTGCCGGTGCTCAGGCCGAGCGTGGCCTTGTAAATGGAGCGGGTGTCGGAGCTGCCGTCCTCGGTAAGGTTGCCGGCATCGTCAAAGTAATACTCCCGGCCTTGCAGCGCGCTCAGTGAGTCGTAGGGCACCTGGTCCACCTCGCCCAGAATGTGCTGTACCATCTGCGGCTTGGCGGCCAGATCCATGGCGCGCTGGAAAATCTGCATGCCCGTGGAGAGCATGCCCACCATGGTCATAAAGGAGAAGCCCACAACGCCAATCGAGATAACCATCTCCACCAGTGTAAAGCCGCCCCTGCGGCGCATTTTGGGAGTCGGGCAATGAGTCTTCATGATTTTGCCTTGTTATAAGGGTAGAGGGGACGCGGGAAATGATCCAGTGAGAAGCGAAGGAGGAGTGAGGAAAACCAGAGGAAAAGCGCGGGGCGGGTAGGCCGGATCGGCAGGCAGTACGCCTTGCCCGCCGATCCCGGCGTGTGCGGTGCCTACTTTGCAGGCTCGGGCGCCGGCGCCGGCGTGGCCGCCGCGGCGGTCTTGTTGGGGTTATTAGCGTTGGCGGGCTGGATGGGGGGTACAGGGGCATTGCCACCGGCGGCGCGGCGCTCGGGGTTGGGATCCACCAGATAGGTAGGCGTTTCCTTGCCGGCCATGCGGAACTCATCGCAATAGAGCACGGCGCCTGCCTCCTCGCCCTTCCACTTGCCCGCGCCCTTGTACACGCCCATCTTGAAGAAGGGGCCGCTGGTCGCGTCGTCGAAATAGGTGATACCTTCGTAATCGACCACTTTCTCGCCATTCTTATACAGGCGCAGGTAACCGTTGCCCTCCTTCGGGCCGCGCCAGCACACCTCCATCACAAAGTCGGTCCACTTGCCCTTGTCGGCCGTAATGTCGCCAAAGGAGAACTCCTTTTTGGTGGCCATGTACTGCTCCTTGTTGTCCGGATCCTGATAGCGCAGCAGCAGACTCCACGTGTTTTTGCTGATAACGATGCAGGTAGGCGGGCCGGGAGGGTGGATAATCGCCACGCGGCCGCTGCCCCAGGTGTGCCACTGCGAGACGATGCTGAATTGCGTCATGCCATCAAACTCATTGGGCAGATACAGGCTCCAGCCATACTTGGCGATGCCGTCCGCCGGAGAGCGAAAGCTGGTGGCCTCGGAGCGCACCTTGTCGTGGCGCAGGGAGACCTTCATGGAGTACTTGCCGGCGCGCACGGGCTCCGGAGCGGTCACCACTTCGTACTTGCCCCCTTCCATCAGGCGCGACTGGGAAAGGTCGCCCGTCTCAAAGTCCATCAGGCCCAGGTTGCCGTCCTTCAGCGTGGAGTCCGGGTGCTTCTGCCCGTGATCGTTGCGCGGGGGCTCCACCAGCTTCGAGGAATCTGTGGCGCCGGCCGAAGGCTTGCCGGTTTTGGCAACCGCGGCGGCCATCGGGGTCGTCGTCCCGCCTATCGTCTTAAGCGTTATGGACTTAACAAGGACATCGCACTTGCCGGATTTAGGGCAGTACAGCCACACGCGGGCGTACTTGGAGCCCTCCGGCGCCTTGGCTGTCACCTGTTTGCCGCCGGCCGAGGGGTAAAACTCGCGCACCGTGGAGAGCTGGATCTGGCCGACCATCGCCTCCTTGGCGGGGATGCTGGGCACAAAAATGAGATTGAGCGAGACACTTCCCGTGCCCTCCAGCTCCACGGCGGCCATGTAGTCGGCGCCAGGCGTTACGGGGATCCACTGCGCCAGGCCGATGCCATTGCCTTCATCATCGTCCTTAAGCTTGACGCCGCCGGCGGCATCCGGCGTAATGGCGGTGTTACCCACCACGCCGGGGTAGTCCTTCCAGCCGTCGGGTATGCCGTTCTTGTCTTCGTCCTTGAAAGTGGTGTTAACAAGCGGAACGGTCACCGGCTCCGCAGACTTTGCCGCGTCCTGAGCGCGAGCGCCGGCCGGGTATACCGCGGTAACAAGTCCCGCGAGAAGCAGGCCGCGAATGATAAGTGAGCTATGCATTAATAGCTATATAAGCTCTGCAAGTCTGAGGATCAACGCGCGCCATGATTTAATCGTAAACTAAGCGAAAAAAGTTTGCGTCGCGGGATCATGTTACCCCTGTGAACAGAAAGCCAAAGGGGCAGGAGATTTTTCACCACAAAGTCACGAAGCCACGAAGGGCTGAAGGTACGAAACGTAACGGAACCGAGCTGGAGTCTGTTGACATTCAGCTCCCTCGTCATCTGTGGTCAGTTGAGTAAACGCCTTCACTGGCCCCTTTTCCCCTCCGTGTGCTCCGTGGTTAACAAGCTCCCCTCTGATAACACAGAGGGGGATGGAGAGATCCAGGCGCGCGATTCCTGCGCCGCAAGCGCAGCATGGGGCCGGCTTACTCAGGAGGCCCCTTCGACCGCCGTGCACACATACTTCAGGCTAAGGTACTCCGCAATGCCGTGATGCGAGCCCTCCCGCCCAAAGCCGGACTGCTTGACGCCCCCAAACGGCGAGACCTCATTGGAGATAACCCCCGTATTGTGGCCGACCATGCCATACTCCAGCGCCTCGCTCACCCGCCAGGCGCGGGAGGCATCGCGCGTGTAAAAGTAGGCGGCCAGGCCAAACTCCGTGGCGTTGGCCAGGGCAATCACCTCCTGCTCCGTCTCAAAGCGCATAAGCGCGGCAACCGGGCCGAAGGTTTCCTCGCGGGTGATAAGCATCTCGCTCGTCAGCCCGGTAATGACGGTGGGCTGGAAGAACAGGCCGCCCCGGCTGTGCCGCGCGCCGCCAAGCGCCACGGTAGCGCCAAGTCGCACGGCATCAGCTACATGCAGCTCCACCTTTGCCACCGCTTTCTCGTCGATCAGCGGGCCGATCAGCACGCCTTTCTCCGTGCCGGCGCCGACGGGCAGCTCCCGCACCTTTGCGGTCAGGCGTCGCGCAAACTCCTCGTACACACCAGCTTGCACGTAAAAGCGATTGGCGCACACGCACGTCTGCCCCGCGTTGCGGTACTTGGAGGCGATGGCGCCCGTTACGGCGGCATCCACGTCCGCGTCGTCAAACACGATAAACGGGGCGTTGCCGCCCAGCTCCAGCGACAGCCGCTTGAGCGTCGGCGCGCATTGCGCCATCAGCTTGCGGCCCACGGCCGTGGAGCCCGTGAAGGAGAGCTTGCGCACGCGCGGGCTGTCGGTAAGCACTTTGCCCAGCCGCGGCGCGTCGCCGGTTATGATCTGCAGCACGCCTCGGGGCACGCCTGCGCGCACCGCAAGCTCGCCCAGCGCCAGCGCGGTCAGGGGCGTCTGCTCGGCGGGCTTTACGATCATCGTGCAACCCGCGGCCAGGGCGGGCGCAGCTTTACGGGTGATCATCGCCGCGGGGAAATTCCAGGGCGTAATAGCCGCGCACACGCCGACGGGCTGCTTCAGCACCACAATACGGCGGTCGCTTTGCGGTGCGGGGATAACCTCCCCGTACACGCGCTTGCCCTCCTCCGTAAACCACTCGATGAACGACGCCGCGTAGGTGATTTCCCCGCGGGCCTCCGCCAGCGGTTTACCCTGCTCGGCGGTCATCAGCGCGGCCAGGTCGTCCGCAGCGGCGACAATCAGCGTAAACCATTGGCGCAGAATGGCGGAGCGCTCCTTTGCCGCCAGCCGCGCCCATCCCGCAAACGCCGCCTCGGCCCCCGCAATCGCCTCCTCCGTCTCCTCTTCGGAGAGGCTGGGCACCGTGCCAATCAGCGCGCCGTCCACCGGGTTGGTGACTTGAATCTTGTCGCCAGAGGAAGCGTACCGACCGACGCCATTAATCAGGCAGGCGTCGCGCAGGAGGGAGGGATCGTTGAGCTTAAGCATGTGGAGATTGTGGCGCTTTGGACCACCCAAAACGATCACAAAGGGAACGAAGAGCGCCACCACCAGCGCGATTGATGGTGTGACCATGCCCGCGCATACGGAAATGGCCAGGGACATTGCATGTCTCCGGGGACATTTTGTGTCCCTGGGACATGCCATGTCCCTGGCCTGGGATGGCGCTAAGCAGTTTCTGACGTATTGCTAATACGTTGCGTATCAATTATCTACCAGCTTGGCCCGGCCCCAGGCTCCGCGATCCGTACTGTTCTTGCTGGTACCATTCCACACAAGCTGTTGCTTGCGGTAGTCTCCGTCGTCGCTGTTGTCAATCGCTACGTCAAACAGCAGCTGCATGCCACCCTTGGGCGTTACACCCAGCACCTTCCAGGGAATGGAGCACTGCAGCACGTAGCCATCACCCGTAACTTCCGGCGTCACAAGGCTTTGGCATTGCCTGGCACTGGCGCCGTCGGTGTTGTCGGCGATGTACATCTTGGGCGACTCGCTGGCGCCGATCAGCACCTGTTTGTCGCTGAAGATCATCGTCCCGGGAGTGTCTACATCCTGAACGCCGATGAAAAGCTCCACGCAGTCGGCAGCCCACAGGTGCTTGTCGCCCTTGTTGGTTTTCAGAGGCGTGGGATCCTTTACCTGCACAAGAAAATACAGGTTGTCGTCGTCCCAGCATAGGCGGAAATCCCCACGCAGCGCCGGATTAACGCCGCCATGCACCACGCGGCTCGACTCTATCGGCTCCGCGGGACGGCCGGGCCAGTTGGTGGTGCTGCCGTCCATCTTCATGCCTGGCAGGGCGCGGGGCACGACGACGACTTTATCGGCGCCGCCGCCGCTCTTGCCGTTAAAGCGGGGGTCGTCGTAGGCAAAGGCGGGGGTTTTGCCCAGCATCACGTCGTACACGCGGGCGTGAGTCTCCTTCGCGGCGTCCACCACGGGCTGGTAGGGGCGGTCGGTTACATCGACCAGGCCGGTGTTGGCGCCTTCGCCGTTAAAGCCCTCGAAAAAGCGGCCGGTGATGGATTGGTCCGTATAGATAAACCACTGCGAGCCAACAACAAACGGCAACGCGGCACTTTGCTCGATGTAGTTGCGGTATCCTTTGGCGCGTTCGGCCTGATCCTTCAGCTCCTTACCGCCGTTCAGCCCGTGGTCGGTGGCCGCGTAGTACCACTCGCTAAAGATCATCGGCTTGCCGCCGCTCCACTCGTGCACGCGCTTCAAAAAGCTCTCTTCAATGGCGTAGGTGTAGTAGTTGATGCTGACGATATCCGTGTATTTGCCGCTGATGCGCACGGCAATCTCGTTCGTCGCGGTGCCCGGCGTCAGGCGGCTGCCGATGAGCAGGTGGTTGGGGTTATGCTTGCGAAACAGGCGCTGCACCATGCTGGAGTAAGCCTCCATGTACTCGATGTAAAACGTTGTCATGTCCGCCGCGGCCTCCTGCGATCGCACAAAAAGAGGCTCTTCCTTCAAATCCTCAAAGCTGGCGTAGGGGCGGGCGGGTTTCCACGCCTCGTTAAAGCGGGCGATGTCCTTGTATTTGGCCTGCAGCGTCTCCACCAGCTTGCGCTTGGCGGCCACTTTGCTGGCCTTGTAGGTGGGGATTTTCTTCGGCAACAGCTCCACGTGCACTTCGTTGCTCAGGAAAAAGCCGATGATAAGCGGATCGTTGGCCTTGGGCGCCACGGACTTGGCAAAGCGCGCGTCCAGCGCCTCCTCGGTGCCCGGCACAAAGGGATCGATCAGGCTGCCCGCGCCCAGTTTATCGGGCAACACCTGCACGCCCCCGCCCTCGCCCAGCGGCAGAAAGGTAACTGTGGGAAAATTCGCGGCCTTCATCGCCTCGCCATAGTTGGAGAAGGCGCCGGCGCTGTTAAAGCCCCAGGAGCGCAGGCGGGTGACGGCTTGCGCGTTCCATTCCTCGGAGGTAAAGGGGCGGTCAAACTTGCGTATCCAGTTGGCAATGTAGTAGGAGAAGATGCCCCATTCCGGCTTCTTTTCGCGCCAGGCGGTGGTAAAGCGCTCGTCGTCTTTGGCGGGCAGCCACTCGTAGATTTTCTCGCGCCCACCCACCTTGGTGTAGTCATCCGTGCTGGCGATGCCGCACATGCCGAGCTGGAAGAACATGTTGCCTTCGGGCGTTACCAGCACATCGCGGCCGTTTACCTTGCCCAGGTGAAAGAAGCCCGTTTTGGCAAGGCCGTACTGCTTGCCGCTGCCGGCCAGGCCGCCGTAAATGTCGAGGGCCGGGTTGGGCTTGTAGGCGGCCAGCTCGGCCGTCATGCGCTCGCCGTCGGCCTTCAGCTCGGCGTCGTCCTTCACCTTGCCGGGAAAGTCCTTGCGCACGCTCTGCCCGTAGCGATCCACAATAAACTTGCGAGCTTCGCCCGAGCCGGCGCCGGGCCTGGGCACGGCCGCAGGGGGTGCGGCAGCCGAGGCGGCCGGCTTTTTGGCGGCGGGGGCCGGCTTGGATGCGGTGGCGCCGTCGACGCCGCCAAAGCGCAGGGTAAAGTTGGTCTTCCCCTTTTGCGCGGCAAAGCTGTAGTTATAGATGTGGGCAAAAACGGCCCAGTTGAACACGCGATTGTCCTGCACCTGCTGATAGTCGCCCGGCATCGCAATCGCGTATCCTTCGCCGGAGGGATCGATCAGCGTGAACGTTTCGCCCCAGCCATCCGTAATCAGCTGCTTGTCCTTTTCTTCGGGAAATGCCACCTGCCCCTTTTTGCCGATGGCCGCCTTGCCTCCTCCGTTAAACTGGATGGGGATCATCGTCACAAAAACCAGCGCCTTGGCCGAGGCCGGGGCGCCGATAACGGAGATCTCCGCCGTGCTGGAGTCGAGCGTGATTTTGACCTCCGCGCCGCTCGGGTACTTGGCGACGAGCGTGTCGCCGGTCAGCTCCGTCACCGGCTTTTCGCCCGTGTAGTCTTTGTCATTAACGCGCAGGCCGGGCACCTGCATCGTGAAGGTACCGGCGGGGCCGGCGTTGATCTGGATGCCTTTTTCGGAAAGGGAAAGCTTAGGATCCTTGCCTGCGTACGCGCTTGCGACGCAACAGGTTGCGGTGAGAATCAGCAGTCCGGTCACGCGGACGGCAGAGCGGATTCCGGCGAGAAAGCGCGGCGCCTTGCCGCGGGGCGGTGCGGCGGAGGGGGCGGCGACGTTGGGCGGGAGAATCATCATGTTGGTGAGCCTAATTTATCATATGAGAATTATCAATGCTTTTATTCTCGCCCAAGGAAACATTGCGGCGGGTGGCAGGCAGCGTTCCGGAAAGCATAAGCAAGCGCTTTTGTCTCTGAAGAACAGCAAAGCGGAAGCATGGCGCGGTGGGTTTAAGCCGCCTTGACAGGCGGGCGGGACCATTTACTTGACAGTCACACCGGCGACCTTTCCCTTGCCCGGCGGATTAGCATCTGATAAATAGGATAGCAACTTCCCCCAAAGGTACGCCGGTCCCCGCTCGCGTTTCGTTCCGCTCCTTTGCATCTCCATCCAGCATCACGCATCCACACCAATGCCTCAGCCTAAACGCCTTAGCCAGCAGGCCATAGCCGCCGCCACCGGCGTCTCCCGCGCCACGGTCTCCCTCATCCTGCGCGGCGCTACCGGGTCCTCCGAGAAAACGCGTGCACGTGTGATGGCGGCTGCGGAGAAGATGGGATACCGGCCCAACGCGCTGGTGCGGAGCATCCGCAGCGGCAAAAGCCGGACGATGGGGGTGCTGGTGCCGCCGCACGACAGCTTTTGGCAGGAGGTATGCTACGGCATTCACGACCGGCTGACCGAGGCCGACCACCTGCCGCTGTTTCTGTGGGACACAGAGCGCCACACCGAGCCGCGCGAGACCTACGCGCTGGCGCAGATTCACCGCCTGCTGGACCGCTGGGTGGACGCTGTGATTTTGTGGCCCGAGTTTGCCAACTATTACGCGCGCCACCTGCACGAGTTTGAACGCCGTAACATCCCCGTCGTCCTTATCGACCACGCGGTGCCCGGCTTTGCGGTGGATACCGTGGGCCACGACGAAGCGCTGATTGCCGGCGCCCTGGTGAGGCATCTGGCCGCGCTGGGGCACCGCTACCTGCTGGTGGTGGCCGGGCCGGAGCAGCTGGGCTGGGCCGACGACCGCTGCGCCGCGATTGCCCAAGAGCTGGCCATGGCAAACGGAATATCCGCCGCCGGGCACAATGGCAACGGCAAGTGCGCCTCACCTGGGGCGGAACGCGCCCGCCACCACATTGCCGCCGACTTCCTGCGAGTGCCGCTGAGCGGCGATCCCTCCCACCTGGTGGCCGAACGGCTGGCCGCCACGCCGTCGGTCACCGCCGTTATCGGCGCCACGGACCACCTGGCCGAGCACGCCTACACGGCCGCCGCGCGCCTGGGGCTGAGCGTGCCCGGGCGGCTTAGCATCGCGGGCGTGGGTAACCTGCTGGAGGCGAAGTACTTTACGCCGCCCCTCACCACCGTGCGGCAGGATGGCTACGCCGTGGGGCAAAAGGCCGCGCAGGCCGCGCTGGAGCGCACAGCGGGCATTCTCGTCGGCCCCCCGCGGCGTTTCAGCCTGCCGGCGGAGCTCATCGTGAGGGCGTCAACCGCCGAGGCTTCGCGCCGGGACGTGTAGAGCGGCCATGCGAGAGCCTGATACATAGCAAAGCAATACTTTTGGCTTAAATGCGAGCATTCGCTTCATTTTTGCTATACACCGCGCGCCAGGAATGCTAGGTTCCATCTGCAGGAACGCATACCTTTACCCGCCCGGCCCACGTGAAACGGAAGCAGCCCAAACACAAAAAGATCGAGCAGCAACTGCGCAGGCTGATCGTCTCCCTGCCCGCCGGCGCCCGCATGCCTGCCGAGAGAGATCTTGCGGTCGTCTACAAGTGCAACTTTCTCACCGTGCGTAAAGCACTGAAGATACTCACCGACGAAGGCAAGATCGTCCGCCTTATCGGCAACGGCACCTACGTGGCCAAGAGCGCGCCATCCTCTGGAGAGAGCGCAGCTTCCGGCACCGCACGCACCGCAACCTCCGTGGAATCAGGCACTTCGGAAGGAGACACCGCCGCCGCCAATTTTACGCGGGCGGTCGCTCAGGCAGTGCCTTCCGGCAACATGACCGGGCGGCGCCTTCACGAGAAAATCGGCATCGTTGTCTTCAGCGAGAGCGATCGCTATGCGTTCTCTGTGGTGCACGCCATTACCACCGCCGCCGCGCGCGAAGGCGTTGAGCTGCGCCTGGGCTGGATTAACGACTTTGGCGACAACGCGTTGCGCCAAATCCAGAAGCTGGCCGACGAAGGCTGCCGCGCTGCCGCCGTACCCTGGTTTCCCCTCCAGCGCTCCAGCGAGATGCACCAACTGGTTCAGTACAGCCCCATCCCCCTCAGCCTGCCCCTCCCCCTGCCCGGGCTGGAGCACCGGTGCTTTGAAGTGCGCGAGCTTTTCGGCGCCACCATGCTAAGCGCTACCGAAGCGCTATGCCATTACTTTGCCCTGATGGGCCATCGCCGCATCGCGTTTCTCGGGCCGTCCACGCCGATGGACAAAATGCTACAGCAAAAGCTCAGCGCCTACTCCTGCTACCTCTCCCGCGAGGGCCTGCCGACGCACGCCGGCCTCGTGCAGCGTGGCTCCCGCCCCATGGACGAGCTGGCGCGCCAGTGGAAGGAGTTTCGCGGCGAGCTGGCCGTCGTCAGCTACGACGACGAGCATGCCCTGCGCTTTCTCACCGCCATGCACAAGCTGGGGCTCAGCGCGCCGATCGATTTTGTCATCGTGGGCTATAATAACACCGACGCCAGCCAGTTCAGCGATCCCCCGCTCAGCACCGTGCGGCAAAATTTCGACTACATCGGCCGCTGGATGTTGACCTGCACACGCGCCCTGGCGGCGGGCAGAATCCAGCAGTCCACCGAGGCCCCGTCGCTCGATCTCCTCGTCCGCTCCACCTGCGGCGGCACCCGTGATAACCTGTTGCTGCAGAAGTCCATGCAGAGCATGAACCTCAACCTGTGCTTTGAGGAAACCGCACACTCGCCCGCCACCATCTCCGCCCCCCTGGCCTTGCCCCTGCAGGCGCGTGTGGCGTAAGCAAGCACGCCAGAACTCAAGAACGCGAGACCGCCCCGCTCTAAACCGCCTATACCGCCTTTACGCCAACCTCGCGCGTGCGGATGCGCAGCACCTGCTCAACGTCCAGCACAAAGATTTTGCCGTCGCCGATTTTGCCGGTGCGCGCGCTGTCGAGAATGACGGCGATGACGAGATCCACCTTATCATCGGGCACGACAATCTCCACCTTGACCTTGGGCAGGAAATTGGCCATGTACTCGCTGCCCTGATAGAACTCCTTGTGCCCGCGCTGGCGGCCCAGGCCTTTGACTTCGGTGACAGTCATCCCTTCGAGCCCGATTTCGTTCAGGCCCAGTTTTACTTCTTCCAGTTTGAATGGTTTGATGATCGCCTCAATTTTCTTCATCGGCAGGCAAGCTCCAGAGCGGTTACCGCGGGGCTTCGTCGGTGTTGCGTCGTCATGATGTAAATGCGAAGCACATCGTATACCACATATATTGCAAAACGCCAGCCCCGGCCCATAAAAATCCCACATTTGTATGCTTCTCCTTAGCATGGCCTTGCATTCGCCGTTTGTTTATGCCACATTGCCCTCGCGTTCGGCTCCTCACAAGGCCGGCCGCAACGGGGAGCTTAAGGGCTGAGAGGTTGCCCGCGATATCCGCACAAGCGCTGTAAAGCGCCGCACCGTATCGCACGCTGCAACGACCCGACGAACCTGATCCGGATAATGCCGGCGAAGGGAGATGGACGCGCCACCCTGCACCGCGCAGGCGCCCGGCCGCGTGCTGCAAGGTCCGGAGTCACCGCTCCCGACTGTCCGCCGCACCGGTCCCGGCCCGCACGCGAGGTTGCACACATATACCCGGTCGCGCCCTGTTCTGCCTTGGCCAGCGCCATTGTCCCGGCCCCGGCGCAACAACGCAAAGCGTTGCGCCCCAACAGGTTTTGTTGGGATGCTATCTCGACCCCAACCGGCTCGGCCACGAGTGCCCGGATGCCGCCGCGCTCCCCTCCATCCCTCCCTTCCACCTTCACGACGCCCCTCTCTCGCATGATCTCACCGCTTACCCCGGAACAGCCTGCCTCCAAAGCCCGCCGCACGTCCTCCAAAGGCACCGCCGCTGCCATGGCAGCCACCAAGGGCAAGCGCAAAAAGTTTCTGGCGCAGGCCACGCGCCCGTTCCCGGCCTCGCACAAAGTGTACGTGCAGGGCAGCACGCCCGACATCCAGGTGGCGATGCGCGAAATCGACCAGTCCCCCACTAAAGATACGCAGGGCAACGTCACGCCGAATCCCTCCATACGCGTCTACGATACCTCCGGGCCGTACACCGACTCGTCGCTGAAGATCGACATCCGCAAAGGCCTGCCCGGCCTGCGCTCCGCCTGGATTGAAGGGCGCGGCGACACCGAAACCTACGTGGGCCGCCCCGTGCAGCCGCGCGACAACGGCTACCTCTCCGAGACTCACGCCCAGTACGCCAGCCGTCAGGAGGCGACTCGCGGCCGCCTGGAGGTCTACCCCGGCCTGCGCCGCGCCGTACGCCGTGCGGCCGCCGGCGGCAACGTAACGCAGATGCACTACGCCAAACAGGGCATTATTACGCCGGAGATGGAATACATTGCTATCCGCGAAAGCATGGCGCTGGAAAAAGCAAGCAGCCGCGGGCCGGCACCGGATGTCAGCGCGCTGCGCTCCCAACACGCCGGCCAGGCGTGGGGCGCCCGCATCCCCAGGGAAATTACGCCCGAGTTTGTGCGGCAGGAGGTGGCAAGCGGCCGCGCCATCATCCCGGCCAACATCAACCACCCGGAGACGGAACCGATGATCATCGGCCGCAACTTCCTGGTCAAAATCAACGCCAACATCGGCAACTCCGCCGTCGCCTCCAGCATTGAGGAGGAAGTGGAGAAGATGACGTGGGCCACCCGCTGGGGCGGCGACACGGTGATGGATCTCTCCACCGGCAAAAACATCCACGAGACACGCGAGTGGATCATGCGCAACAGCCCCGTGCCCATCGGCACCGTGCCCATCTACCAGGCACTGGAAAAAGTGGGCGGCCGCGCCGAGGAGCTGACGTGGGAGATCTACCGCGACACGCTTATTGAGCAGGCCGAACAGGGCGTCGACTACTTCACCATCCACGCCGGTGTGCTGCTGCGCTACATTCCCATGACCGCGCGACGCGTGACCGGCATCGTCAGCCGCGGCGGCTCCATCCTGGCCAAATGGTGCCTGGCGCACCACAAGGAGAATTTCCTCTACACGCACTTTGAGGAGATTTGCGAGATCATGAAGGCGTACGACGTCAGCTTCTCCCTCGGCGACGGCCTGCGCCCCGGCTCCCTTGCGGACGCCAACGACGCCGCGCAGTTTGGGGAGCTCCGCACTCTGGGCGAGCTCACCAAAATCGCCTGGAAGCACGACTGCCAGGTGATGATTGAAGGCCCCGGCCACGTGCCCCTGCACCTGGTAAAGGAGAACATGGACCTGGAGCTGCAGGAGTGCTTCGAAGCGCCCTTCTACACGCTCGGGCCGCTGACCACCGATATCGCCCCAGGCTACGACCACATCACCAGCGGCATCGGCGCCGCCAACATCGGCTGGTACGGCTGCGCCATGCTCTGCTACGTCACCCCCAAGGAGCATCTGGGCCTGCCCAACAAGCAGGACGTGAAAGAGGGTGTGATTACCTACCGCATTGCGGCGCACGCGGCGGATCTCGCTAAAGGCTTCCCCGGCACGCAGATACGCGATAACGCCCTGAGCAAGGCGCGCTTCGAGTTCCGCTGGGTCGATCAGTTCAACCTCGGCCTCGACCCCGAACGCGCGCGGGAGTTCCACGACGAAACGCTGCCGCAGGACGGCGCAAAGACGGCCCACTTTTGCAGCATGTGCGGCCCCCACTTCTGCAGCATGAAGATCACCGACGACGTGCGCAAATACGCCGCGGAGAAGGGCTTAGCCGAAACCGCCGTGCTGGAGGAAGGCATGAAGGAAAAGGCCGCGGAATTCCACGCCGCCGGCGCGCAGGTGTACCAGCAGGTGTAGGCGGAAGCCGACAAAGGGGGTGGCACAGCAACGGCGGTGCCGCCTGCCCAAGGAGCATGAGTCCAGGGCGATCTACAGGGACTCCGCTTCCTTCTCCAGCGCTTCGGCTTCCGCTATCAAGCTCTTGGCGCTGTTTGCGGCAGTATCTCTATAGCTTTCGCTTAGTTTCATACTTTCCATCTTCTTGTCGTATGCCTTTGAACGGAGATCTCGGGCCTTCGCCAGAAGCTCCCTCTTTTTAGCTGCGCGCTCGGCGGGGGGCAAGCTGGCGTAATAGTCTTTGACTGTCTTAGGTTCAATAACGCGTTCAAAATCATAGATATGATAGTCGTTATCGTCTTTATACGGAGTAGTAAACCCGTACATATAAACGTACTGATTTAAGGAAAAGCGATCGCCCGTGCCACGCACAACTGCATACCATCCGTCCATGGGCGTGGCTTGCAATGGATTTACCCTTGCCTGAACGTTGCGAGACCTAAAGTAGGTTACGCGATGGCTCTCCTCGAATCGAACGAGGATGCGCCCGCTTTCGTACTTTTCAACGACCTTGCCCTGAATGTACCTACGCGTAGCATTCTTCGCATCCTCTCGCTCTTTAGCATCAGCAGCTGCCTCCTTCAGAATCTCATCTTCCAAAGCCTTCTCCGCCCCTTCAGCACGCTTCTTTACCCAGTAGTCCGCAACTTCTTTTGTATCCAGCCCGTACCGCTTGCGAAGATCGTCGGGTAACATATCGGCCGGGATCTCTTCGGCTCCCTTAACGTTGGCCAGCAGGACACCGTATTGCCGTATCTCCTTCACTACCGAGTTCTTGAAGACGCGCCCATCCTTCAGCGTAACCTCCAGGACAACGTCCGGCAGCCTGACGGCCGGCTTTGGCGAAGCAGGAGTTGGCGATGCCGTCGCACCTGCGGGTTGTTGTGCCTGAGCCGTTCCCGTCATCAGCACCAGCGCCATGAACGCCACTTGGGAGAGGAATTTCACGTCCGCATCTATATCAAAGGTGAGATGAAATGTAAATGGTATCCACATCCTTTCGGAGCATCGCCCCGAAAAAGCAAAACAACCGCCGGCATCGCTGCCGACGGTTGTCGTGAATAACTGCAGGTAAGACCACGAGAGGCGCCATCCCCTCCGCCGCGACGGGCCCCCGAAGGGCCCGTCAGCAACAGGGATGCGACACCCCGCGTTGCTAGCGCTTCTTTTCGCCGGGGCGGTAGTCTTCCAGGCCGGCGTTGTCGAAGGCGTGCTCCAGGGAGCCGAGGTCTTCGCCGGGCTTGAGGGCTTCGAGGGTGAGCTTCTCGCGCTCCAGCTGCTCGGGGGTGTAGTCGGCGGCCTTGATGGAGAGGCCGATGCGGCGCTCGCCCTTGTCCACCTTGATGACGCGGGCGGTCACGTCCTGACCGACCTTCAGCACGTCCTTCACCTTTTCCACGCGCTCGTTGGAGATCTGCGAGATGTGCACCAGGCCATCGATTTCTTCTTCCAGCTGGATGAAGGCGCCAAAGCTGGCGACCTTGCTGACCTTGCCGGAGACGACGTCGCCCATCTTGTACTTCTGCTCGATGCTCTTCCACGGATCATCAGCCAAAGCCTTCATGGAGAGGGAGATGCGCTGGTTGCTCTTGTCGATTTCCATGACAAGCGCTTCCACTTCGTCGCCCTTCTTCAGCATTTCGCTCGGGTGATTGATCTTGCGCGTCCAGGAGAGGTCGGACACGTGGATCATGCCGTCGATGCCTTCTTCGATCTCGATGAAAGCGCCGTAGGCGGTGAGGTTGCGGACCTTACCCTTAACGGTGGTGCCCACAGGGTACTTGGCGGAGACTTCCTCCCACGGGTTGGTGTCCACCTGGCGGACGGAGAGGGAGACCTTCTGGTCGTCCTTGGAGACGCCGATGACCTGCGCGTCGATCTCCTGGCCAAGCGTGAGCACGTCCGCGGGGCGGGCGATGCGCTTGGTCCACGAGAGCTCGGAGACGTGCACGAGGCCTTCGATGCCGGGCTCGAGCTCGATGAAGGCGCCGTAGGGGACGAGGTTGGTGACTTTGCCCTTGACCTTCATGCCCACGGGGTACTTCTCGATGATCTTGTCCCACGGGTTTTCGCTCTTCTGCTTCAGGCCCAGGGAAACGCGCTCTTTCTCGCGGTCGATGTCGAGCACGATCACTTCGATCTCCGCACCCACCTTCAGGATCTCCGAAGGATGGTTGAGGCGGCTCCATGACATGTCGGTGATGTGGAGCAGGCCGTCCAGGCCGTCGAGGTCGATGAACGCACCGAAGTCGGTGATGTTCTTGACGGTGCCCTTGACGATGCTGTTCTTCTCGATCTGGCCGAGCAGGCGGGCGCGCTTTTCGGCGCGTTCGGCCTCAATGATCTCGCGCCGGGAGAGCACGACGTTCTTGCGCTCTTCGTTGATCTTGACGACTTTGCAGGTCAGCGTCTGGTTCTCAAATTCCTTGAGATTCTTCGGCGCCACGATGTCGATCTGGCTGCCGGGCAGGAACGCCTCGACGCCGACGTTGAGCATCAGGCCGCCCTTGACGACTGCCTTCACCTTACCGGTGATAAGGCCGCCTTCTTCGTAGATTTTGACGATCTTCTCCCAGTTCTGCTTCTGGGCGGCCTTCTCCTTGGAGAGAACGACCATGCCTTCGTCGTTTTCCAGGCGCTCGAGGAGCACTTCGACTTCGTCGCCGACCTGGAGGGCCTGGGAGTCATCGAATTCGCCGAGGGAGATCACGCCTTCGGACTTGTAGCCGATGTCGACGAGGACTTCGCTGGCGCGCTTTTCGATGATGCGACCTTTAACAATGCTGCCTTCGGAGTAAGTACGGAGGGACTTACCGAGCAGTTCTGCCATCACTGTGCTCATGGGGGAATAATGAGGGGGGAATGCGGGTGCGTTACTGGGGGGAGGAGATGCGGGCGGTCGTCGATCCGGCTTGCTTTGCTTTCCCTGTCGCTGGCTGGCTCTAACCTCCTCTCTTTCAGCATCTTGCCCGGCTGGCGGTGATGGAGGCGGCGCATTGCGATGTCGACACGCCGCCCACGGTAAAACCGGGAAACAGTGCGCCGCGGCATTGCGTAACCTTAACGGTGCCAACAGCTTGACTTAGTATGTCGTGAAAATGAGGAAAAGATGGACCAGTGGCCAGGCTATGCTGCGGTATTGCCGCGCGAAGCTGGTGAGGAAGAACGGAAGAGGCCGGATAATCTCAACTGCACGGGCAAAGACGAACGTCTGTTACCCTCCGACAAAGCTCCCTGAACAATAAAGCACGATGCTGAAAAACCGGAACCGTGGCGCGAATCACAAACGCGGCGCAGCAAAAGGAGCAGCGCAACGTGGGTTTAGGTTAATACACGAAAATCTTCCGTGAAAAGCGCGTGAAGCCCAGTCAGTCAGCCTGTCGTCATCACCTTGACGACCAAGGTTTAAGTTGTTGATTGAGAATGCCATCGGTCTGCTGCGCTTAATGGGAAAGCGCCCAAACGAGACGACAATGCCGCCGCCCGTGCAATAGCAAAGGCTGTAAAGCGACGCTCCCCACGATACGGAACGAGTGGCGTTATGCAAGCGGATTCGTAAAGAAAGTGATAAATTGATCGCCCGCTGTGGAAAAGGAGATTTTTTACCCACGAAACACACGAAATTTACAGAGGGGACGAACGGGGGATCGGAAATAGAATAAGCAAGCTTCCTGTTATGGCTATTCAGCTTCCCCCGTTCGCGGCCTTTGCGTGAAATCAGGCACGTGGCTTTGCCTCGCGGCAACCCGTGGTGGAGCGCGATACTGGTTTCACGCATTTGCCGCCACCTTCCCCTGCCCTTCCCCTAAGCCGTGCGTTCGGCCAGCGGGGCGGTGGGGACGAGGGCTATGTCCACGCGGTCGTGGACGGTGGTGGTGTGGCAGATGTATTTGTCGCTGCAACAGAATTGCGGGTGCGGATGCAGGTGGCCGCATTGCAGCAGGTGGGCGGCGAGCGGGGGGCGGTTCACGATCTCGATGTCCTTGCCGGTTGCGATGTTGCGGAAACAGACAATGCAATCCGCGGGGGCGGGCAAATGCATCGCGTCGGCCACCAGGTAGCGGCTGGCGGCGTCCGTGTAGGCGTGGGAGAGGGTGGGATACTTCGCCTTGTTGTCGGCCCACACGAGCGTTTCGGCGCCGGTGGCTACCTCCACCTTTTTGATGCCCACGCCGTAGTGCAGGTACCAGATGTGCTTGCCATCCGCGTCCCACCACTCGTGGCCGCTGTGGCTTACCGGCTCGTTTAACACAGGGCGCGCGGGCTTGCCGCGGCGGATAAGCCACATGCGGTGGTAGGGGCGCAGGCCGTCGAAGGGGATCGCCGCGTTCTCCTGCCAAAACTCGTTGGCAAACAGGATGGCGCCCGGGTCCGTGGGGCTGAACTGCGCGTGGTTGTACCAGCCGGGGCGCTGCTCCCACACTTTGACGGGGGAGCCATCGAGCGGAATCTCGCCGATGTAGCAATCGCGGTAAAACCGGGCGTCCAGGTTCAGCGACTTCCCGTCCGCCGAGAAGGTCATGTGCGTCGCGATCTGCTCGGGAAAGCGCCCCTTCGCGATCTCCGCCGGGATGGTGTTGACGCGCACCGGCTCGTCGCCTTCCAGCGGACCGCGCTTCCAGATCTCCAGGCCGTTGATCCAGTACACTTCGCCCGTCTTCAAATCCACTGCTGCCGTGGCGGGCGACTGCGTCTCGTGGTACACGCGAAACTCGTCGCGCTCAAAGTCCACGACGCCATACACGGGGTTCACCAGGCGCCCGCCCTTCGGCACAAACATGCAGGAGACCCAGAGATACCGTCCGCAATCGGTAAAGCTGCGGTTGATGTAGTAGAGGGACTTTTGCACCGGCGCCGGCCTCTCCGTCAGGATGTAGCTCTCTACCCCGTTGGCGGGATTCTGCCAGCGCGTGAACAGGCGGGACGTCTCCGGAGTCTTCAGGTTCATGCAGCGATTAAAGCAAAAGCTATAATGCTATGCAATAACTTTACCTGCATGCGCCCATTTCCATGCTCAACCTTGCGGAATGGGCGGAGCAGCCTCCGCGGAAAGGGAAGGCGTGCCTGCCACCGCATCCGCCTTCGTCGCCGTCCACGACAGGCTGTCCTCCTCCCCGTCGGCAAACCTGATCTTATAGCCGGATGCGACCAGCTTTTTGTGGAAGAAGCGAGAGAGGACGCCCGGCTTGACACGCGTGCCCAGCTTGCGGGAGAAGACGCGGCCCAGGGGAAGGCCGACCTCCGTCACGGCATCCGGCGTCGACACTGTGGGCTCCGAGAAAACGATCTCCTCCGAATCGGCTACTATCTTGCCAAAGTGCTCGGGCGCAAGGGGTAGCCACTTGCCGCGGTGCCAAAACTCCAGCAGTTGCGCGCCCCCCTCCCCTTCCTTGCCCGCCGGCGCGTCAGCCGAGATGCGGTACGGCACGCCCCGGCAAAGGAACGGGATAAGCGTGGCGAGAAAGAGGATTCCGCCCGGAAGTAGCAGAACCATAAGGATATACAAACGCGAGCCTTCGGTGCAGTCCACGCCGATAACCCCCACCACAAACTGCAGCCAGAACTTGACGACAAAGGTCCCCATGTCCTCCAGGATACCCCACAGCGTGCTGAAACCTCGGAAATAGTCAAACGCGGTGCGCATAAAGCCGGCCACGCCGCCGAGGGTGAGCAGGGCGCCGAGCAGCATCATCGCCCAGTTGGTGCGCGACTCAAACTCGCCTTCCAGGTCCGCCGCGCTCTCAAAAAAGATGGCGTCGCCGCCCCGAGGATCGATGTACGACCAGATGGTAACGCCGGCCGCGGCAAAAAGCAGCAGGCTCTCCATTACCGTAAAGCCGTCGCCACTCTCCGTGTTGGAGAACGCGAGCGCCAGAAATCCGAGCCACAGCACCCACATCAGCAGGCGCTGCCACCAGGCCACCATTTGCTCCGGCGCCGGGCCGCCGCTTTTGCGGCCCTTGCGGGGCGCGGCTTCGTTCTCCGGCTTTACGGGCGAGTAGATGGAGCGGGGCGGCGTGTCGTCGGGCATAGGCGTGCGCGGTTTTGGGCGGGCGACTGGCAACCCGCCCAGGCGTTGCGATGCTCGTCCCGCTTTTGCTCATAGCGCACCTGCGCGGCTTCTGTCCAGTGGGAACGCCTGAGCACGCGCCCACGCTTACTTGCCGGCCGGCGTCAGCGTCACCTGGCCGCGATCGGGCACGATTTTGAGCATGGCAAAGGAGCCTCCCTCGTGCTGCAGTTCCACGCCGGTCACCAGGTTGCCGTTCTGTTTGGCGCTGAAGCCTTTCCACGTGGCGGGCAGGCGCACTTTTACGCTTAGCGGGTAGTCAAAAAGCGCGGGCTCCATTTTGGTGACAAGGGTGAGCTTGATGACGGCGTCGGTCGCCTCGTCGACCGTCAGCGTGGCCGCATCGCGCTCCGCGGCGTAGCGAGCGATTTCGTCGAAGTACGCGTGCCAGAGCTTATCTCGATTGGCGTCGATAAAGGCGAAGATTTTTTCAAACGCCACGTTAAAGGGATTCTTCTCGAAGTCCTTGCCGTTGTTGATGAAGTGAATAAACACATCCGCCCAGCCGCGATAGAAATCGTGGTAGGTGTGCTTGGGATCCGCCGCAAAAAGATTGTGCAGATTCTGATCCGGCGCCGTCTTGTTGTTGGGATCGAGCAGCAGCGGAACCGCGCCGGTGGTGGAGGCCACGCTCATGTAGTCGATCATGTTGGCGCGGTTGATCGCCTTGCCGCCGCCGCCGCGCGCCGCAATATAATATTTGGCGACGGACGGGCGCATATAGTTCTGCCCCTTAACACGATGCGGCGCAAACACTTGCACGCCGCTGCCGGGATAGGCAAACACCAGCGTGCGCTGGCCCTTCAGGTTGGCGTCCAGAGAGCGCGCCGATTCGGCCGCCTCAAAGTCCGGGCCGGGCCAGCCATCCGCAGGCACCGGACAATGGTTATGGGTAACGCTGTGCGATCCAAGGTGATAGCCTTCATCCAGCATCGCCTGCCACGTCTCCCACTTGCCGGCCCCCACCACGCGGCCCTTGCTTACCACGCCGCCGATGTTGTGGGTGATGAGGTACCAGGTTATCTTGATGCCGTTGTACTTTTTAGAGAGCAGGCGCCAGTAGGGCAAATCCATCGCGTTGTTGTCGTCCACACCCACGCTGATAGCCGCCAGCTTGTCGTCCTCCCACATGCACACGGCGGCCTGGCCGGCCTTCTCCGGCCATACCGGGTCCGTAATGGCAAAGCGGGGTTGCGTGGGGATGTCCGGCAGGTTGCGCAGGCGACCGGCGGTGACGGGGAGTGGGGCGGGTGCCGTCCACCCGGCGTACTGCTTGTAGTACTGCTGGTACACATGCCGCTCCGCAAATACCCGCGCCTCGTTGGAGCGGGGCGCCGCCTTGGCCTGCTCCTCCATGATATCCCAAACAGCGGGAAGCAGATAGCCGTTCGCATCGCGCGGCAGGTCCTCCAGCTTGTAGCGCTTTTTGGGGATGGCGACGGGCGGAGCATCGGCGGTGGCGGCCGTGCCGTCGGGGGAATCCTGCGCCGCAACGGGGAGAGGCGAGGGCGCGACAAGCGCGACGGAGAGTGCAGCGGCAATGGTAAGCCGGAAGCGGGAGCGGAAAAGTCGGAACATAGCGAGGAAAGAGGCAGGGCAACGGAGCGAGATGGAGACTCGCCGCGCGTCGCGATCGATTGCCCGCATCGAAGCGATAGTTACAGAATCGCGCCCCGAGCGCAAGATCAATGGTGTGATCGTTCGCGATAAAAGAGGGAGTGCAACCACCACTGTCACGACTCCAAATCGAAGCGGAGGGGATCCTTTTAACCACGGATCACACAGATTTCACGGAAGGGGACGGGAACTTACTGCAGCCCTCCCCCTCGCCCTGCCAGTTCATCTCCCCTCTATCCCCCCTTAGCGGCTTTGTCCCCCTTCGCGCGAAATAAATCTGTGTAGCCGTGTTGCTTACAGAGGGGAATATTTCGCACGAAGGGGGACAAAGCCGCTAAGGGGGATAGAGGGGGAAGCTGTGCATGTTATCCATGCACAGCTTCCCCCTCCCTTATTCGTGCGATTCGGTTATGCGTGGTTGCCCCTTCCGCCTTCGCCCTCCCCTACGGCCGGTCAAACTCCCAGTCGCCCCAGAGGGCGGGCAGGAGTTCGGCTTCGCTGGGGACGTCCGACACGATGGCGGTGCCTTTGTTGCTCCAGTAGACGCGCGCTGTTGTCTGGCCGGGTACGCCTCGCAGCACGCCGATGTCGCCGCGCAGGCGCGCTCCGGGCTGGGGCTTGAGGCCCAGGATGTCGAGGGGGACCGAGATCTCAAACGCGCCTTTGCCGTCGTCGGCCACCTGCACCTTGTCGCTGATGTCCGTCACCTGGTCAAAGTGGAAGGTGCGCCACGGGCTGCTGAAGGGCACGCGCTTCTCCGCCGGAGTGCCGGGCACGACGGGGCGATAGAGCACGGCCATCGTCTTGTAGTGCTGCTTCTTGGCATCCTTTGCGGTGGCCCCTTCCGGCTTGCGGGTGATCAGCAGACGCACATCCCCGGGCGCGGCCGCCTTGCGGTCGGCGGGGGCGGATGGGTTGGTGCCGATCATGATGTCGAGCGCGCCGCCTGTCTTGAAGGGCGCTTCGGCAATCTCGCCGCTGTTTGTACGCAGAAGATCCTCATCATCAACGGTTTTCCACGCCGCAAACAGTTTTCCGTCCGCCACGGCCACGGCGGCGCGCACGTCGTAGGGGCGGGCGTCGCTGTTAAAGTTGGCGCCGGCGCCGGCTTTCTCGATGTCGACCCACGCCGCTTTGCTCCAGTCCTCCAGCTTGCCGTCCACCACGGGCGCGGCGCTCGGCAAGGCCACCTTCAGGATGCCCGTGCCGCGTTCGGCCTGGCGTTCGGCCTCGCGGGCCATGAGCGCAACGCGGGCCTTGTTCAGGTCGTCGGCGGTGATGGTGATGGTGGAGTCAGGCAGGCGCTTTACGGTCTCCAGGCCGTCCAGGCGGACGAGCGACGAGCGGGCGCCGTCCGTCATATACACTTTGCCATCCGAAGTTTGCGCGATGGTAGGCCAGAAGTTTTCGTCGTGCAGCGAGAGGTTGCCGACCTGCATGTTACGCACTGCCTGCGGCATGCCCCACACGGGCGCCTTGCGCACGTCGTGAAATACCGTCGTCACAAACAGGCCGTCCGCCGTAAAGATGTAGCAGTTGCCCATGTTGGC
The DNA here is from genome assembly GCA_003054695.1 of Verrucomicrobia bacterium LW23. Taxonomy (GTDB): domain Bacteria; phylum Verrucomicrobiota; class Verrucomicrobiia; order Methylacidiphilales; family UBA1321; genus LW23. The sequence continues at coordinate 43,254 of QAZA01000014.1, read as the reverse complement.
ATTGATGGCCCACATGGGCCCGGCATCGCTTCCCCTCGGCGTAAACAGCCCGCCCATAAGCCGCGTAGCGCCAATCACTTGCCCGGGGCGATCCGGCCGCGCCGCGTGATGGCTGGCGTGCAGACCGGGCCACGGATTGGGGTAACTCCACGTCGCCTTGCCATCCTTGGCACCGCTGAGCGAGTACGGGCTGAAGGGCGCCATGCCAAGCGACACGATGGTATGGCCGTCGTCGGTCATCAGCATCTGATTGCCGCCGCTGCTGCGCGAGCTCTCCACGCCCTCTGCCCGCACCTCGGGCTTCGTCAGGTCGTACTTTGGCACGCCGCTTTCGGTGAAGCCGGTGGGGGCGAAGCGCACGGCTTTACCGTCAAGCCGCGCCACGCACAGGCTCAGGTCGGGCATGACGGTCATGCCGCCGCTGTCGACACCGGGGAGCCAGCTTAGCTCCTCGGGCACCATCTTCTCGTCGCCATTCGCGTCGGTCCACAGAAAGAACGCGCGTCCGGCCTTCGGGTTTTTGGCGTTAAAGTCCAGGCCCTCGGGCAGGTGGGGCTTCATCTCGTCGGTTTTCAGCAGGTCCCAGTTTGCGGCTTTGCCGGCGATGATGACGGGGCGGGCCACGCCGTCCTTGCCTTCCAGATACAGTACGGTGGTGCCGCTGCCGCCGGTGGGGTTGTCGTTGTAGCAGTTGGTGAAGTAGCGGCGGCCGTTGTGGTACAGCGGAGTCTCGGCGGCGGCGGAGCGGAACGGCATCTTCATCGTCTCCGGCGTGCGGCGGATGTAGATGGCCTCGGGCTCGTAGGTGCCGTTCTCCCAGTCCAGCTTAAAGGCAATGGCGCCCTTGCCTTCGTCGGCGTAGTAGTAGCGGTTGCGGTCCTGCGGATCGAGCGTGCCGCCGCCGCCGTACTTGGCGGGGCCGTAAAACGCCTTCTCCAGCGTGCCGGTGGAGGCGGTCCACACACTAATGCGCTTGGGCAGGAAGTCGCACTCCGTCACCCAGAGGCGGCCGGTACCATCCACGGCAATGCCGTAGGGGTTGTTCATGTGGTTGCGATCGTACGGCCCGGCCTTGGGCGCACCGGCGGTGCCGATGGTGCGGAACGGCTTGCCGTCCGCCGAGAATGCTTTGACCTGGTGGCTCTGGCCGCGATCACTGATATAGATATTGCCGGTGGCAGCGTCGATGGTAAGCGCGATCGGCTCCTCCAGCCCGGCCGCGATGACGGTGGCCGGGGCGGGGATTTTGCCCGGATCGCTACCTACCGGCTCGTACCGGACCAGCCGGTTTCCGCTCAGCACGAGCAGACGGCCCTTGCCGTCAAACGCCACGCCGGTGGGTGCCTTGATGGTGATCTGGCCCACCTGCTTGCCGCCGTCACGGGCGTTGAGCAGCGCCACGCCATCCTGGCCCACAAAGCTGACCGCGATGAGGCCGTTGTGCACGGCCAGGCCGCTGATTTTTGTGGGATCGGGCCTGGCGTTGGCGGCCACCACGTCGTGGTCGGGGTCCGCATCTTCTTCCGCCGCAACACCTTCGCCTTTGATGTCGGGGATGGGGCCGCGATAGATCGGGGTATCGACAAGGCGCTGTGTCCCCTCGGCCAGCTTGTTGGGGTTGAGCGCCTGGGCGGTGATCCGCAGCTCGCCAACGGGCACGTCCTTGCTGCCCTTTTTGACCTTTTCCTTCCACGTGCTGGCGACGTACACGCAATGGTCGGCAATGGCCTGCGGGCCGTTATCGGCGGCGATGAACGGGGCGGCGGTCCAGTTGCCGCCGATCCACTTTTTGCCTGCAACCTTCTTGCCGTTCATATCCACCCAGATAAAGCCGTCCGGCCCCTCCGTAACGTAGGCGCCCAGGAAAACCACCGGCTCGCCCGTGGGCGACTTGGCGGCGGGGACGAACGCGGCGGCCTGGGGTGCCGAGTGGTTGGCGAGCCACGCGCCGGTGTGGTCCGGCGTGTTCCACGGCGGGTTACCGGTGACGTAGACGGAGAACTCATAGCGCGGGTCAATCGCCTTGCGCCAGATGCCGCGCACCTTGTAGCTGCCGGGCGCGACCACCTGCGCGGGGATGCGGTAGAGGCCGTGTTTGGCGGCATCCAGGTCGCGGCCGAGGTCGTCGGTGCCATCCCACTCCACCACGCTTTTGCCTTTGGGAAAGGGTGTCTCCGAGACGAGATTGCGCACGCGCTTGCCGGTGCTGTCTTCAATAACCAGCGTCACAAAGCCGTCCTCGGGCAGTGTGATGGGGATGCCAATGGGGGGCGCCTCGGCCTTCTTTGGCCGGGCGGGGGCGGAAATACCGGCCAGGGTGGCGACGGGCGCGGCCTTCAGATCGCTCAGCACCATCCACTCGCCCAGCCACACGCGCTTGCCGCCGGCCGGGCGGGACTTCATGTGCGGGTGATTGCTGTCGTTAGTAGCGGTGATGCGAAGGCGCACGGCGCGGGTGCTTACCGCCTTGCCAAAGTCAAAGAACTCCAGGCCCAACTGGCGCGGATACTGGCTCTCCAGCTTGTCGGCGGTCCCCACCGTCTTCCAGGCGGAGTCGGCGGCGTCGCGCGGGTGGGTGGAGTCCGGGCCCGCGTAGGTTTGCACCTCGGCCGTGCCAAAGCCGGTAAAGGTAAACGCAAAGCCGTTGATGCTGACGGCTTTAGGCCAAACCAGCATCATCCATTCCGGGGCCTCGGCAACGGTCTGTCCGCGGGCGGGCGCGCCTTCCACGGAGGCGTTTTCCCAGGACCCCCAGCCGTCCGACTTCTCGTTAATAAGCCGGGCGGCGTGCTGGTTGTTGGACATGGCGATGGGCATGGCCTGCGGCGCGATGTTGGCCAGGCGCTCCTTCAGTATGCACATGCCCCCAAAGTTGCCATTGTACTTACGGTCCTTCGCTTCGGCCACGTGCGTCAGGCGCAGCGCGGTCGTCTCCGTGCCGGGGGGCAGCACCCACACGGCCAGGCCATTGGCGCCCTGGCTGCTGACGGCGCCGTCCTCCAGGCGCTGGGCGGGGATCCACTGCGAGTCATTCCCCAGGTCGCCGGGATACTTCGCGTCCTTCTTCAGCGCGCTGACCGTGCCCGTGCCGTTGACGATGACGGTACCGACCGCCACCGGATTGTGAAAGCCGATGCGCAGGTGGCGCGGGCCGGGGTTTTTGGAATCGCCGAACGCGTAGTTGCCGTGGCTGGTCTGCGAGTTGGAGGTGTAGACGAGGTTATCCGGCATAAAGGCACGCATCTCCTTGTCCGTCAGGCCATTAGGGCGGGGCTCCTCCTTGCCGTCCACCCAGTGGGTGTAGGTCTCCGGGTCCAGGTCGTCCTTCGTAATGTGCGTGACAAACAGCGCGGAGGACGGAGCGGCCGCGGACCCCGACTTTGCGTCGGCTTTGGCCTGGGCCGGCGCCGGCGGCGCCGCATGGCTGACGGGCGCGGCGGCGGCGACGGAGAGGCCGAGGGTGCAGGCCAGGGCCAGCGTCGTGCGGAGGCGATGGATGGAGGATTTCATAGGCGTTGCGGAGGTGCGGAGGTGCGAGGAGCTGCTATCGGGAGCGGATGCGTGCGGGGGAATCGGGTGATACGTTGCGGCACAATCTGTTGTAGCGGACGGGGAGGCAGTCGCAATGCCAATTAACACTATACAGGATGCATACAGCTGGAGCGTCTGTGCAGAGGCAAAATCGCATGCATGCCTATCATATCAATCATAATAATAACCGCGATCGCGATGCAAGCGCATAATCTGTTACCCTGCGGAAAGACTCGGAAGATCCCCTTGTTTACGATTAAACCTGCTCGCGCAAAGGAATGCTTTGCTCCAGCGCGGCAATTTAAGCATCATTGTCATGCGGATCAACCGCCGCGGTTACACCCCGCCCGCCGCTCGCCCCCGCTCCGCAATCCCCTCTCTCTCCTCTCCCCCGGCCATGAGCGCCATTCTCTCCTCCCCGTCCCGATGCCGGGCCACCCGTGCCCGGGGCGGGTTCTCGCTTATCGAGCTGATCTCCGTCATTGCTGTCATCGCAGTCGTCACCGTGCTGGCGGCGCCCGCCTTCATCGGCGTCTCGGCGGGCGTGGAGCTTGGCGTCTCCGCAACCACTGTGGCCGACACCCTCAGCCTGGCGCGGCAAACGGCGCTGAGCTCCAACCGTCCCGTGGAGGTGCGCTTTTACACGGTGCCCGCGCCCAAGGGAACACCCGGCACCACCATCGCGGTCGGTCTGTTTCGCATCGATGACAGCGGGCCGACGCAGATCCGCCAGCTGGCCTGGCTGGAGAAGCGCGTGCGCATGGCCACCACCGAGCGCTTTGCCTCTCTGCTGACGGGAACGCAGACTGCCTCCGGGCCGCTGACGCCGCTCGACCCCACCGGCGCGACGACGTACCCGTACCACTACTTTCAGTACCGCCCCGACGGCAGCACCAATCTGGCCGCCACGGCGCCTGGCGATGACACCTGGCACGTGATGCTTCACCTGGCCACCCGCCCGCCGACAGAGAGCGCGCCGCCGGCCAACTACGCGACGGTGCAGCTGGATCCGGTGACGGGGCGCACGAAGATTTTCCGGCCGGGCTCGTGAGAGGGGCGGAGGATCATTCTACAGTTTGACCACGAAAAGAAATTCAAAGCTGTTGCCCTTATCGCATTTCACCTGCAAAATCTCCGTAGATACGGCAGGTGTGCGACGGAGCGGAAACCTCAGAGGCAAAATGGAGCAATCAAACCTATCTCCAGTAAATGAAATTGACGTTACGACAATTTCCGCTTAGCTGAATTCAAACCTTTGCATCATCCTCGGCGCGCCTCGCGCCCGCCCGCTCTCCCGCCACTTCCTGACGTAACCTCGCTCGCTCCGTCCCTTCCGTTTCCCCTACCTCTCCTTACAGCGATTTATCGACCGCTTGCCACCCCGCCCATCAACCTCCATCGCCGCAGCCGACCCTCGCGCCGCACCGCACCGGATTCCCCTCCCCTTCATGCCTGCATTTGTCCTTCCTCTCCTGCGCTTCCTCGGCCGCCTGGCGCTCATCGCAACCGCATTGGTTTTGGGCCTGGTGGCCCTGGGGATGTGGTTCAGCCCCTCACTCCGCACGGAGCCACTGCCCATTGACGCAGCGCAGCTGGCGGCGGAGCTCAAGCTGCGCGACACCACGATCGACCGTAACAACATGCCCGTGCTGCAGCGGGATGTGGACTACGCCCAGGGCCCCGCGGCGCCGTGGTATCCCAAGGGCGAATCCCCCCTGCTGAGCGAGCTGGTGAAGGAAGGCAAACTCCCCCCCGTGGCGGAGCGCACCGGCCCGGAGCCGCTGGTGATGGAAGGCTGCGAAGGCATCGGCACCTACGGCGGCACGTGGATCCGCGTCACCAACTCGGCCGGCGATATTGGCGGCACGCTCTCGCCGCGTCTCTCCGGCTGCGGCCTGGTGCGGTGGTCGCCGCTCGGCTACCCCATCCGCCCGCATCTGGCCAGGGGCTGGAGCACCAATGCGGACAAGAGCGAATGGACGATTTACCTGCGCAAAGGCGTGCGCTGGAGCGACGGCCATCCCTTTACGGCCGACGACATTATGTACTGGTGGGACGAGGAGCGCCCGCTGAGCAAAGGCCAGCCCAAGTGGCTGACGGTGGAGGGCAAGCTGGGCAACATTACCAAGGTGGATGACTACACCATCAAGTTCACCTTCCCCGGCCCCTACGGCACGTTTCTGGAGACGCTGACGGCCAACTACGCGCAGGGCTTTTTGACGCCCCGCCACTACCTGGCGCAGTATCACCCCACCAAGGGCAACAAGGAGCTCATCGCCGCCACGATGAAGGCGGAAGGCAGCCTGACAGCGCGCGGCCTCTACTTCGCCAAAAAGGATGCGCGCAATCCGGAGCACCCGCGGCTGTGGCCGTGGGTGTACCGCACCTTCCGCAGCAGCCCGCCGGAGTCCGTGGTGCGCAACCCCTACTATTTTGTGGTGGATACAAAGGGCAATCAGTTGCCGTACGTGGACCGCATTCTGTTCGACGTCAAGAATCCCAAGCTCATCCCCCTCTCCGCGGCGGCGGGCGACCTGACGTTGCAGGAGCGCTTTATCGGCTTTGAGAGCTACACAATGCTGATGGATAACCGGAAGAAGAACGGGTACGAGGTGTACCACTGGTTCCCCGCCGCGCGCTCCAACTGGGCGCTCTATCCCAACATCAACCGCGCCGTGCTGCCGGAGGATCCGGCCAGTGGCAACAAGAAGAAGTTGCTCTCCGACAAGCGGTTCCGTCAGGCGCTGTCGCTGGCGATCAACCGGCCGGAGATCATCAAGGCCATCTACAACGGCATGGGCGAGCCCTCGCAGATCGCCCCCGGCAAGGACTCGGAGTTCCACAACGAGAAGCTGGCCAAAAGCTACACGGATTACGATCCCGCCCGCGCCAACAAGATGCTGGACGAACTAGGCCTGACCCAGCGCGACAGCGACGGCATGCGCTGCTTTGCGGACGGCACACGCATGCAGTTTTCCATCGACATGACCGACTTTGCGGGCGAAGGCCCCGTGCAGTTTATCACCGACGACTGGGCCAAAGTGGGCGTGCGTGCCGTACAGCGCAACCGGGCGCGCCAGCTGTTCTCCGTGGAGAAAAACACCTTCAAGCACGACTTTACGGTGTGGATCGGCGAGGGCGAGTTCAACCCGATCGTCGAGCCGCGCAGTTTTGTCGCAAGTAACTCCGAGGCGCACTGGGCCCCCGCGCACGGCAACTGGTACAGCCGCGGCGGCTACTATGGCGATCCCACCGCACGCCCCGAGCTGGCGCCGCCCAAGGACAGCGATGTCTACAAGGGCCACACTCTTTACGAGCAGGTGCTGAAGACGGCCGACCGCGCCGAGCAGGTGCGCCTCTTTAACCAGATCTTCGACATCGCCGCCGAGAACGTATGGTCCATCAGCGTGGCTACGCCCTCGCCGCAGCTGGTGGTGGTGAAGAACGGCTTCCGCAACGTGCCGCGCAACGCCATCAGCGGCTACAACTTTGCGACGCCCTCTACGGCGGGTATCGAGACGTTTTACTTTGAGAAAACGAACGACACGCCCGAAGCGGAAAAGCAGATTCAAAAGGAAGTGATGACCGTCACGCCCGCACCCTTCACCTTCAACGCCAAAACGATGAAGGCCCGCACGGAAGGCTGGAGCGGCGTGATCTGGCAGATGGTGCTGGGCGCTATGGCCCTGGGCATTGTGTACGCGGGGGTGAAATACCCCTTCATCGGCCGGCGCCTGCTGGTCATGATCCCGACCCTGGCCATCATGTCGGTCTCCACGTTTTACATCATCCAGATGCCGCCCGGCGATTTTATCCAGACGCGTATCCTGGAAGCCCGTACTATGGGCGACGAAAACGCGGTGGAGAACATCGAGCGCCTGCGCGACGCGTTCTTCGTCGACGACCCGATATGGAAGCAGTACCTGCGCTGGAGCGGCCTGCTCTGGTTCACCACGCTTAACCCCGTGGACCGCGGCCTGCTGCAGGGCGAGCTTGGCAAATCCATGGCCACGCAGCGCTCGGTTAACGACTCGATTGGCGACCGCATCCTGCTGACGATCGTCGTCTCGCTGGCCACGATTGTGTTTACCTGGGCGGTGGCGATGTCCGTCGGCATTTACTCCGCCGTCAGGCAGTACACGGTGGGGGATTATGTGATGACGTTTATCGCGTTTATCGGCATGTGTATCCCCAACATTGTGCTGGCCATTCTGATTATGTACTTCAGCGGCAAGTATTTGGGCATGAACGTAACGGGCCTTTTCTCGCCGGAGTATCTCACCCAGCCGGGCTGGTCGGTCGGCAAGGTTATCGACATGCTCAAGCACATATGGGTGCCGGTCATCGTCATCGCGGCGGGCGGCACGGCGGGCCTTATCCGTGTGATGCGCGCCAATCTGCTGGACGAGTTGCGCAAGCCCTACGTCACCACCGCCATGGCCAAGGGCAAGAAGCCGTTCCCCCTGCTGATTAAATACCCGGTGCGCATGGCGCTTAACCCGTTTATCTCCAACATCGGCGGGCTGCTGCCCGGCCTGATTTCCAGCGGCGCGCTGGTGGCGATTATCCTGAGCCTGCCGCTGGTGGGCCCGCTGTTGCTGGACGCGCTGCAGACCGAAGACGTAAATATGGCCGCCTCCATGCTGATGATCCTTAGCATGCTGAGCGTGCTTGGCACCCTGATGAGCGACCTGATGCTCCTCTGGCTCGATCCCCGCATTCGCTTTGAAGGAGGCAGCAAATGAGCAGCCGTACGACTCCCCCGCCCGCCGATTCCGCACCACGCCGTCCCTCCAGCGCCGGGCAAGGCCCCGCTTCCGGGCAAACGCTCGCGGCAGATCCGCTGCCGTCCCCAATCGCGCCCAGGGAGGCGAGCGCATCTGCCTCACCCGCAGAGACATCCGCCCGCCCCGCACAGGTATCCCCCGCGCCCGGGCCCGAGCGGCACGCATCCCCGGCCCCCGCCGCCCCGGCCGCCCAGGAGACCCCGGCGCCGGCACCGATCCTGCACGACCTGCTGCCGCTCCCCGCGGTCATGCCCAACGACACAGGCATCGACCCGCATGCGCCGGGCGGCGGCGCCGCGTCCATACCGGGCGAGACGACACCGCTTACCCCGGACGACGAAGGCGACATGAAAGGCGCGGGCTCCACGCGCTCGCAGTGGGAGCTGATTCAGCGGCGGTTTGCCAAGCACAAGCTGGCGGTTATCTCGCTGTACGTGCTCGTGGCGCTCTACACCATGGGGCTGTTTGCGGAGTTCTTCGCGCCTTACTCCAGCACGTGGAAGGACGTGAACATGATCTTTGCCCCTCCCCAGAGCATCCGCTTCAGCATGGCGGACGGCTTTTACACCGACAAGCTGGAGCGCAAGATCGAGCCGATTACCCAGCAAAACTACTTCATCCGCACCGGGGAGAAAGTGCCTCTCGGCTTTTTTGTGAAAGGCGAGCCCTACCACATGTGGGGCTTTATCCCCATGGAGACGCGCTTCTTCGGTGTGGCCGACTTTGAGAAGGCCCACGCGCAAAGCGGGCACACGTTCTTCCTCCTCGGCGCCGACGGCTTCGGGCGCGACTTGTGGAGCCGGCTGTGCTATGGCGGGCGCATCTCGCTCTCCATCGGCCTGGTGTCGATTGTCGTGACCTTTGTGCTGGGCGCCATTGTGGGCGGCATCTCCGGCTACATGGGCGGCAGTGTGGATGGCTTTATCCAGCGCTTTATCGAGGTGATTAACTCGCTGCCCAACCTGCCGCTGTGGCTGGCGCTGGCCAACGTCATGCCCGCCTCGTGGGGGCCGGTGCAAACCTACTTTGCCATTACGGTGGTGCTGAGCCTTCTTAACTGGACCGGCCTGGCCCGCGTGGTGCGCGGCAAAATCCTCTCGCTCCGCGACGAAGACTACGCCGTGGCCGCGCGCCTGCTGGGCGCCAGCGACTCGCGCATCCTGTTTGTGCACCTGCTGCCGGGCTTCTCCAGCCACATCATTGTGTCGCTCACCATGAGCGTGCCGGGCATGATCCTCGGCGAGACGGCGCTGAGCTTCCTGGGCCTGGGCCTGCGCCCGCCCGTGGTAAGCTGGGGCGTGATGCTGCAGGACTGCTTTAACCTCGACATCGTGGCGAACTACCCGTGGCTGCTGATGCCGGTCGTCATGATCGTCGTCACCGTGCTCGCCTTCAACTTCCTGGGCGACGGCATGCGCGACGCCGCCGACCCCTACGCCTCCCGCTGACGACCATGCCTACCGCCACACTCCCTGCTTCCACCTCCACCGTGCAGGCCCCCTCGGGCGCCGTCAGCCCGTGCGCGCTGCGGATCGAGAATCTCAAGACGCACTTTATGACCGACGACGGGGCGATCCCGGCGGTTGACGGTGTGTCGCTTTCACTCTCCCGCGGCAAGGTTCTTGCCATTGTGGGCGAGAGCGGCTGCGGCAAAAGCGTTACCTCCTATTCCATCCTACGCCTCATCCGCCCTCCGGGGCAGATTGTGGATGGGAGCATTATGTACTATCCCGGCGATGGCACGCGGCCGATTGATATCGCGAAGCTTAACGAGAAAAGCGACGATTTGTATCGCGTGCGCGGCGGCTACATCAGCATGATTTTCCAGGAGCCGATGACCGCGCTCAGCCCCGTCCACACGGTCGGCAATCAGATCTCCGAGGCCATCCTGCTCCACCAGAAACTGACGCCCGCGCAGGCGCGCGAGAAGGCCATTGAGATGTTGCGCAAAGTCGGCATCCCCGGCGCGGAGCGACGGATCGACCAGTACCCGCACGAGATGAGCGGCGGCATGCGGCAGCGCGTGGTTATTGCCATGGCGCTGGTATGCGATCCCGACATCCTGATTGCCGACGAGCCGACAACGGCGCTGGACGTCACGATCCAGGCGCAGATCCTCAAGCTGATCAAGGACTTACAGGCCTCGCGCGGCACCAGCGTCGTGTTTATCACGCACGACCTGGGCGTGGTGGCGCAGATTGCGCACGACGTGGCGGTGATGTACCTGGGCCGCGTGGTGGAGAACGGCAGCGTGCGGCAGGTGCTGAAATCCGCGCTACATCCTTACACGCAGGCACTTCTCAAGAGCATACCCAGCCTTGGTACCCGCGGCGCGCGCCTCCCGGCCATCCGCGGCAGCGTGCCGTCGCTCACCAACATCCCGCCCGGCTGCCCCTTTCACCCGCGCTGCGAGCACGCCGTGCGCGGCCGCTGCGACGTGGGCGGCCCGCCCGCCCTGCGCACGTTTACGGGCAACCGCAAGGCCGCCTGCGTTCGCATTGAGGAGATCCACCCCACCGTGCGCGAGCTGACGGCGGCGGAAGTTGCCGCGGCGGATACACTTGCAGCAGAAGTAACTGCGGCACCCGCAGGACGCCATAATCACTGATCTTGAATCCCTTTCCCCTCTGAAACTTGGTGCCTTGGTGACTTGGTGGTTAGAATTTCTTCCACTACACCCTGTGGCCAAGAGTAACGGAAGGCAGATTTACCACCAAGGCACAAAGACACCAAGGACGGAAAGATAGCCATGGGCAAGTTTGAACTTTCCCACCGACCTTACACTTTCCCAGCCACTTTCCGCTTGAGGATTAACACGATGTCCAGCTCCACCCTTTCCTCCATCTCCGTCGCACACCCCAACCTGGCCGATGCCAACGGCGTGGCTCCGCATGGGCAGACGATTACGTCCGAGCCGCTGCTGCGCGTGCGCAATCTGTGCAAGTACTTCCCGATCAAGAGCAAAGGCATTATTTCGCGCGTGATTGGCAAGGTAAAGGCGGTCGATAACGCCTCGTTCGACCTCTACCCCGGCGAGACGCTCGGCCTTGTCGGCGAAAGTGGCTCCGGCAAAACAACTTGTGCACGCACCATCCTGCGCGCGCTCAGCCCCACCAGCGGCACGGCCCACTTTCGTGCCAAGGATCCCTCTGCCCCCGGCGGCCACCGCGTTGTCGACCTGGCTACCCTGCCCGACCGCGACCTGAAGCCGCTGCGCACGCAGATGCAGATGATCTTCCAGGATCCCTATTCCTCGCTCAACCCGCGTATGACGGTGGGCGACATCATCTCCGAGCCGCTGCTCATCCACAACATCGGCACGCCGGCGGAGCGCAAGGACAAGGTGGTGGCCATCCTGCGTAAAGTCGGCCTGAAGCCGGAGCACATGAACCGCTATCCACACGCCTTCTCGGGCGGCCAGCGGCAGCGCATCGGCATCGCCCGGGCGCTGATTATGCGGCCCTCCCTGGTCGTGGCGGACGAAGCGGTGTCGGCGCTCGACGTCTCCGTACAGGCGCAGGTTATTAACTTGCTGATGGACTTGCAGCAGGAGTTCAATCTGACGTATATCTTTGTGGCGCATAACCTTAGCGTGGTGCGCCACATCTGCAACCGCGTCGCCGTTATGTACGCCGGCCGCATTGTGGAGCTGGCGGAAACCGAGGAACTTTTCTCCAACCCGCGCCACCCCTACACGCAGGGCCTGATGGCCGCCGAGCCCAATATCGACCCGGACATCCCCATGCAGTTTGCCCTGGCCGGCGAGGTGGCGGACACCGGCAACCTGCCGCCGGGCTGCGCCTTCCATCCGCGCTGCCCGAAAAAGTTTGCCCCGTGCGATAAGCAAGAGCCTGTGCTGCAAAAGGTTGCGCCCAGCGGCTGCCAGGCCTCGTGCCATTTGCTGACGCCGCCGGCCGGGTCCTGAGCGGGTGCCGATCCCCACAATCGTCGCTTTCGCCCATGTTTGGGTTGACGCCGCGCGGCGGGCGGGTGCAATGTTGTTGCTCTCCAGCACACAGCACCCGCGCCGCTCGCGGCCACGCCTTATTCCCATGATGCGACTCGATCTCCTGCCTCGCCTTTACCGTCAAGTCCGCGCTCCGCTCCTCGGCACCGCCGCCATCGCCGCAGCGCTTAGCCTCCTCAGCCCCGGCGACTTACGCGCGGACGTGAAGCCCGCCACCATCTTTGGCACCCACATGGTGCTCCAGCAGGGCATCCCCCTCCCCGTCTGGGGCAAGGCCGATCCCGGCGAGAAAGTCTCCGTTACGCTTGACGGTAAAACCGAGGAGACCACCGCCGACGACAAGGGCGACTGGAAGGTAACGCTCCCCGCCGTCGCCCCCACCGGCAAGCCGCTGACGATGACCATCAAGGGCAACAACCAGGTGGTGTTTGAGGACGTCATGGTGGGCGAGGTGTGGGTCGCTTCCGGCCAGTCCAACATGGCGCAGGGTTGCGGCAAGCACATGCTTAAGGCCGATGCCGAGGCATCCAAACGCATCCGCGTGTTTAAGGTGGCCAACGTCGCCAACATCTTTCCTCAGGAGAATGTTAAGGGCGAGTGGGTGGTGTGCGATCCGGCGGAAGTCGGCCGCAAGTTCACCGGCGTGGGCTATAACTTTGCCGTGGTGCTGGAGAAGGAGCTGAAAGTGCCCGTGGGCATTATCCAGACCGCCTGGGGCGGCACGGCCATCAAGCCGTGGATCGACCTGACTTACTTTAAGGGCAACCCTCGCCTGGACAACAACGCCGCCAGCGTGCAGGCCCTGCGCGATCGCCTGCCCGAAGCGATTAAGGAGTACAACGAGAAAACAATCCCCGAGTACGAGGCCAGGCTGCAAAAGTGGAAGGACGAGCAGGCGGCCGCCGAGGCCAATCGCCCCGCCGACTACAAGCCGGACCCCAAAGCCAAAAAGCCGAAGGCGCCCGATCGCCCCACGCAGCCGGACATGCAATCCGGCCTGCCCTCCGCCATCCACAACGGCATGGTGCACCCGCTCATCCCGTACGGCATCAAGGGCGTGCTGTGGTACCAGGGCGAGAGCAACGCCGGCCAGGGGCGCGAGTACGCGGAGCTGCTGCCTCTGCTGGCCAAGTCCCTGCGCGGCAAGTGGAAGCAGGGCGACTTCCCCTTCCTGTACGTGCAATTGCCCGCCTTCAGCCGCGGTAACTGGCCGGAGATTCGCCAGGCCATGCTGGAGACGCTGAACACGCCCAACACCGGCATGGCCATCATCCTCGATCTTAACCCCGAGGACGACCTGCACCCCTCCAACAAGACGGAAGTGGGTCGCCGCCTGGCGCTGCTGGCGCTGCGTGATGCGTACGGCAACGCCGGCCTCGTCGCCAGCGGCCCCATCTACGCCTCCAGCACCGTTGAGGGCAACAAGATGCGCGTCACCTTCCGCGAAACCGGCAGCGGCCTGGCCATCGGCAAACCGCCGGAGCCCTATCGTTTTGTGGCCAAACTGGGCGGCGGCGCGATCGGGCCCCCTCCGGGAGCGCCCGTGCCGCCCGAGACGCCCGCGCCGGCCCCCACCAACGCCCCCGCCGCCGAGCCGCCGAAACCCGCCGCCCCGCATCCGGCCGAGAATGTCCCGACCGACAAAGTCGTCGGCTTTGAGCTGGCCGGCGCGGACGGCAAGTTCCACCCCGCCACGGCGGAAATTGTAGACGCCACGACCCTTGTACTGACCAGCGAAGCCGTGCCCGAGCCCAAAGAGGCGCGCTACGCGTGGGCCAACTACCCCCACTCCAACCTGTACAACAAGGAGGGCCTGCCCGCCTCGCCCTTCAACAGCAGGCTTTGCGACGAAGCAAAGGTGCGGGCGCACGAGGCGAAGTAAGAGAGAACAGCGGTAGCGGGATGCAGACAATCCCCGCTATCGAGCAGTATAAAAAGTGCAGTTGACGGCCTGCCTTTTGTTCGTAGTTTGTGAACTAAGGAACTGCGTGCGCGCCGATCGAAAACGGCGCGCCGGTTTCGCAACTTCACTCCACTTATTACATTCTTACCATGAGCAAGCTTACAGGGAAAGTCGCGGTTGTCACGGGCGCCTCCAAGGGCATTGGTGCGGCTATTGCCAGAGCGCTGGCTGCGGCGGGGGCGGCGGTTGTCGTCAACTATGCCTCCAGCAAGGCGGGCGCGGACAAGGTGGTGGCCGACATCACCGCGGCGGGCGGCAAAGCTGTGGCGGTGGGCGGCGACGTCTCGAAGGAGGCCGACGCGCAGGGGCTTATCGATGCGGCGATCGCCAACTTCGGGCGCCTTGACGTGCTCGTCAATAACTCCGGCGTCTACGCGTTTGCGCCGATTGAGGAGTTTACCGTGGAGTCCTATCGCAGGATGTTCGACATCAACGTGTTAGGCGTACTCCTTACCACGCGCGCCGCGGTAAAGCACATGGGCCAGGGCGCCAGCATCATCAACATCGGCTCCGTCGTCACCCGCATGACGCCCCCCTTAAGCGCGGTTTACACCGGCACCAAAGGCGCGGTGGACGCGATCACCGGCGTGCTCTCCCGCGAGCTCGGCCCGCGCCAGATCCGCGTAAACGCGCTGAACCCGGGCATGGTGGAGACGGAAGGCACGCACGGCCAGGGCATCCACGGCTCGGACATGGAAAAGTGGGCCATCTCAACCACCCCCATGGGCCGCGTCGGCCAGCCCAACGACATCGCGACAATCGCCGTCTTCCTCGCCTCCGACGACTCCGCGTGGCTGACCGGCGAGCAACTGCTGGCCAGCGGCGGCGCTCGCTAAGCGCTCCGCACTGCTCCCCCCTTCCTTCCGCGCTACGGGCGAAAGCTCGACATCTGCCCGCTGACCGGATCCACCACAATGCTCGCGTAATTGGCGGGCGGCGTGGCGAGGCTGTCGCCGAGGCCGGCGTCATGCAGGGTAATGAACCAGGGCGTGGCGGGGAAGGGCGTCAAATCCGTGCCGCCTTCGGGGCGGAAGCGGAAGGCCCATGCCTCGTAATCCGTGCCGTAGCCGGGGACGACCGGCTGCGGATCATCGGCGGACCACGCCTTTTTGCGCGCGGCGGCCAGCAGGGTACTGAGTGTGGTGCCCGAGTCGATGACCACCTCGCGCGGGAGCATCCGCACGATGCGCAGCGGGGTGGCTGCGCCGGCGGCGTCGTAGGTGTACGCCTGCACGGCGCGGAAACGCCAGGGCGCGGAAGGCGCGGCGCTTTCGCGCACGCGGTAAAAGCGCAC
This sequence comes from Verrucomicrobia bacterium LW23, assembly GCA_003054695.1. Taxonomy (GTDB): domain Bacteria; phylum Verrucomicrobiota; class Verrucomicrobiia; order Methylacidiphilales; family UBA1321; genus LW23. The sequence goes on along the minus strand of QAZA01000014.1, from coordinate 27,712 downwards.
CTCCACGTCGCGGTTAACGGAGATGGCGTGCTGCCGCGCCAGGCTTAGCTCGCCCAGGATCTCGTCCTCCGCCCGCGTAAGGGCGGTGCTGCGCTTTACGGAGCTGAGCGCGGGGATGGCCAGCACGCCAATAATCAGGACAATGCCCATCACCATCAGCAGCTCAAAGAGTGTGAAGGCGGCACGGGTGCGGCGGTGCGGGGCGTTCGGGTAAAGCATTATCATGGCGCCTGGGATCTAGGGGGCAAAGCGTTTGGTGGTGGTAATGCGCCAGCGGTAAAAGCTCTCGATTGTCTTGTCCGTGGCGGTGGCAAAGTCCGGCACGCGTGGGTCGCTCGGGTCCACGTAGCGCTCGATCATCGCGCTGCCCCGGTACTCGCCGGCTATCTGATCGCGGTCCTCCACCCACACGTCCTCGACCGTGCCGCGCGATTTCTTCAGCGCCTGCACGATATAGTGCACGGTGTAGGTGTTGGATTTGGTGGTGATGCGCGGGTAGATGGTGGTGTAGGGCCGCTCACGCACGTTGTCGCCGCTAAGCTTGCGGTTGTTCCAGTAGGCACCCATCGTGCCGTACTTGGCGTTGGCGTCGGCCGGGTCCTTCGGGATGATGTCGAGCGAGCAGATCTCGGCGGCGGAGCGGAAAATATCGCCGGCGGCAAAGCGCGCCTGCAGCCCCTTGAGCGTCTCGGGGATGTTGACCGGGAAGCGCCAGTCAGGATTCGTCAGCTTGTTGGTGTAGAATTTGGATTGCGAGGGCGTCGTACTCGGGATGCCCAGCACGCGCTCGCTCATCAGCACCGCCCATATGCCCGTGTTGCGGGTGATGTAGGTGAACGGCATGATCTGCGTGTTGAGATTCACCTTGCCGGCCGTGGAGAAGGGCTCGCCGATCGCATAGGGCTCCACCACCGGCATGTGGAAGAGGTCGAGCCACATGTAATCCGCTGCGGCGGAGGCACTTGGGGTGCCATCCACGGCTACGCCCGCGCGGCCGGGGTGCTTGCCGGTGTGGTCCGGCCGAAAGAGCAGCGTTTGCCAGCTGAAGCCCTGCGTGGTGCCCGTGGAGAGCGATCCGAACATGCCGGCCGAGGGGAACTGCCGGTTGGGCGAGGTGAGATTCTTGTTCTGCGGAACGCCGTTCCACTCGTAATAGGGCTCGCTGCCGGCGCCGGGTGCGGCGGCGGTGCCTTCGTCGGGGCGGTTGGTGTAGGGGCCGTCGGGACCGTTGCCAAAGCTGTTGTTCCAGTCGCCGGGGGCGTCGCTGGTGACGCCGGTTCTGGAGGCGTAGACACCGTTTATCTCGTTGCGCACGTACGGGTTATAGTTGGCGCCGCCTGCGAAGGACATGCCGGGCACCACAGCTCCGGCGTTCAAAGCGTCGCTCAAGTTGGCGCCCACGCCGTCGCGCAGGGAGTGCGCTTTGTAGCCGCCCAGGTCGTAGTTCTTGTGCTTGGAGTACCACTCCTTCGGCACGGTGGTAACGTAGCACAGCCGACGGATATCGCCGCCGATGTAGCCGCCCGTGCCGGGCTTGTCGGCCAGCTGGATCGACCGCACGACGTCGCCGCCGTCCTGCCCGTTCTGCGTCACGGGGTCCGCCTTGCGGCTTATCATGTAAATGCCGCCCGCCTGCCCCTTACCGCCGTTCTCGATATCCGCCGCCGCCGGCGTGTACTTGTTGCTGGTGGGGTTGTGGATGGCCCCCGCCGTGGGGATAGGGTTGTTGAGCGAGTCCGGAAACTCAAACTCGTAGGACTGTATCACCTCGCCCAGGCCCGAAGCCGGGTACGGATCGGCCCGCAGGTTGACGCGGAACGTCCCGCCACGGAAGTTCCACTTCGCCTTCGTCGGGTCGCCGCGAATCACCGGGATGTTGCGAGAGACCAGCGTGAACTTTTTGCGCGGATCGGCATTGGAGATCTGATGCGACAGCAGAGAGGCGAAGCCGTGATTTCCCCCAAAGTTGCGCGGCGAGCCCGCACCGTTGCCGCGCTCGTTGGCGTTAGCCCATTGCGTGACGGTGGTGCCGTCGTTAAAGAAGGAGAACTCCCCCGTGGGCGAGGCGAGCGAGGCCGAGAGCGCCGGGTTGGCGTTGCTCACCGGCTCGCAGCGAAAATCGCCGGCCGACGTTACCTCCAGCTGCGCGTTGGTAAAGCACACCATAAAGCCCTGGCTGGGGTAGAAGAAATTGAACATCAGCGCGGCCCGCACACGGGTCTCCGTAAGCTCCGGCGTCGCGCCCGCCACGGGAAACGCCGGGGTGTAGAAGACCAGGAACGCCTGGTCGATCACCGGCCAGCGGCCCGCCCCTTTGGTGTTGGCGATCTTGATTGGCACCACAATGCCCGGCGAGCGGTATGGCGAGCTGCTCGGGTTGCCGTAGGTGCCGCCGGAGGTGGCGTAGTCGTCCGTATAGCGGCCGGCGGCGGGCAGGTTGGGATCGTTAAGGTTAACGGCGCGGATGTAGTCGAAGATTTCCGTCAGAATCTGGTCGCGCTCCGCCGGCCCGTACTTGGTCAGCAGCGACTTGCCGAAACCGGGAATCGTCATGCCCGTAACCGACTGCAAATAGCTGTACAGCAGGCCATTGCGCGCAATGCCCGTGTAGTCGTCCGTAGCGCTTTTGGGGTTGCCACGCTGAAAGTAGAAGGGAAACTGCGTGGCCGCCGACGTCATGCTGCCCAGCGTGGAGCAGAACGCGATGAGCGTGTCCTGCGTGGTGCGGTGCGTGGCCGCCGTGTTGCGGTGGATGGGCCATACCGTAACGCGCGGCAGGCCAAAGAGATTCACCTCCGGCGCGCGATTGTTGGCGGTGAGGAAGAAGCGCGCCTTCTCCAGCGCGGCTTTATCCAGCGCGGCGTGAGAGGCGGCACGCTCCGTGCCTGGCATCGCGGCGCCGTAAAGGAGCTCATCCACCGAGCTGTACAGCCGCTCCGACTTGGGTGCGACGGACGGCACCGTGCCGTTGGGCGCCGCCGCGGTCAGCACCGTGCCTCCCTTGCTTCCGCCAAAGCGAGAGCGCGGCGACAACCCCAGGTAGGCGTCCAGACGCGTCTGCAGCTCCGTCGCCACGCTGGGGCTGAGGCGCGGGCTGATGGCCAGGCCGGGCGGCGCGTAGCTCGTGTCGTAGGAGATAGCCAGCTCGTTGGGCGAGGGCAGCCAGGGGCGAAGCACGGCGCTCAGGCACGTGGTGGCCGGGTGGCCGGGGTAGCGGTAGTACTCGCCCAGGGCCGGGGAGTACATGGAGAGCACAAAATCCGGCGCGCCCGTGTAGCGGGGGATGTCGTAGTAAATGCCCTCCGACGCCGTGTTGATGTTGACCTTGCTGGTCTCGTCGTCCGTCCAGAAGGCAATGCGGCCAACAATCGGGTTGGCCTCCGTGGGCGCGCCGCCGGAGAAGGCGACGGTGCCGGTAACGCCTTCAATGGGATGCGCAAAGGTGCCATCCGCAAGCACATACATCCATCTCACCGGCATCGGCAGGCGCTGGCTGTCCGCCGCGGCCGCGGCGGGTTGCACGACGCCGTTGATTGCATTGGCGTAGCTGAACCCGGCCACGCTCGTGGCGTCGTCCGTGGTGCGCGCGCGAGGATCGACCACCGGGAACTGTATCGAGCGGGCGCCGGTGACGGAATCGACGCGCACCACGGGGCTGTTGAGGTCCGCAAAGACGCCGCGCTGCTTATCCCAGTTGGGCGGAGGCACCTCGGCGTCCTGAATAAATGAGGCGCCGGCGATCGTCGGCTCGTCGCCCGAGTACAGGCGGTGGTAGGTGGCGGGGGTGCCGTCCTCGCGGTAGGTGCGGATCATCCCCGGCTGCGAGGCCCAGGCCAGGCGGCCAGATGCCGGCGTCGAGGGGTCGACCAGTCCCGTCGTGGCATCGCTGATGCGGGAGATGACGATCTGCGGCACCGAGTCCGCCAGCAACTGCACGCGCCCCGTGTTGGCCTGCGTGCGGGAGGTGGCCACCTCGGTCATTGTGCTGCCGAGGAACGCGATGGTCAGCACCGTGACAATGGCCAGCACGGAGAGCACCACCACCAGCGCAAAGCCGCGCCGGGCTGAGGAGAGAGAGGAAAGTCGTTTCATGGAAAGTAGTCCGTGCGGTAGTGCGGAGATATGGAAATGTAATGCCTTACAGCGCTTCCGTTGTCCCGCTGCCTGGCTGGCCGTGCCCGTCAGTTGCTTTGCTCCGTGCTCCAGCGGGCGCCGCGAATCACCACATCGGAGGTAAACACGCGGAACTGGATGCGCCGCTGCGTCAGCCGCTCCTGCAACGTGCGCAGGTCGTCGCGCACCCTCGCAGCCGCCCCGGGGCCGGCGACGAAAAGGCCGGTCAGGCCCACATCGGGCGCCGTGGTCCCCTGCGCCAGGCGTGCGGCGGAGGCCTCGTCGATCGCCACCATCGTCACCTCCACCACCGGCGGCAGCTGATGTTTGGGATTGACCGCCGCATCCGTCACGGCCGTGGTGGAGTCGTACACCAGCGTGGGCGCCAGGCGCGTCTCGGTCGCGTCGTCCTGCACGGAAAGCTTGGGGATGAAGACCAGGGCAATCACGTTATCCGCCAGCGCATGCACCGGCCTCCCGGCGCCGGGGGCGGCGTTGAGGCCCTCCGTAAACCAGTCGCGCCCCGTGTAGCCCGGGTTGCCGCTAGTGTGCCGGTAGATGGTGAGCTGGTTGGAGGGCTGCATAAACTCGCACAGGCGGTAGCGGTAGCGTGCAGGGGCGGTGTGGAAAGGCGGGCGCATCGCCGCGTCGTCGCCAAACTCCACAAAGTAGCCCCAGGTGTTAAGGAGATTCTCCAGCCCTGTGGCATCCGGCCCGCCGCCGGCAGCGGTTGCCGTAAAGCCCACCGGCGTCTGAAAGAACGCGCCGTGCGTCGTCCACGCCTTGCCCGCGGGCGCCGTGCCGGCGATAGTGGCCATCGGCCCGGTCAGGATGCGAAGCTCCGACTGCCGCTGGTAACGTGTTGGCGCTGTGGGGCTATCGTAATCCCAGTACGTGTTGAGCGTGGCCTGGCCGAGGCGCCGCGTGATGGAGTCATACGCATCCCGCGCCGCGCGGAACTGCTTGATTTTGCCTGACGTATAGCGCCACGTCGTGCTTGTCTGGTTAAGAATGCCCAGCAACACCACCAGCAACATACTCAGGATGGCCATGGACACCATCATCTCCACAAGGCTAAAGCCGGTAGCCCGTGCGGGGCGCGGTCGCGGCGCCGCCGGGATGGCGCGGGCTTGGATGGGAGGAACACTCATCGATCGCAATCTCCTTGCGGGAAAAAAACTAACCTGCTCGCTCTCTGCGCTTGCTGCTGCTTCTGCTGCTGCCGCGGCGCGCCGCGCCTGGTTGCAACCCCTTGCGGCTGCTCAGCTTACTGCGTTTTGGAGACGTAGAACGAATACCGCACCGGCTTAAGCGCAGTCGCCGAGTCGCTCGCAAAGCCGCCCGTCGCTCCATCGCGCTGCAAAGCCAGCTGGCCGCCCGGGTTGTTGACGATATCCACCACCACCGTGGCCAGGTTGCCGGAGGCATTTACGGTAACGCCCACCGCCACATGGTACAGCGCCGGCTGGCCGCCGGTCGAGCCCGGGGCATCCACCTCGGTGCCCTGATCATCAAAATAACGCACGGGCAACGCCACGGGGATGCCGGTGCCTGGCGCCGCCGCCGCTGCGGGCGACGCACTGCCGCCGCCACCGCCAATGGCCGAGAAGCTGGATTGCTGAACATCCGCTACCACCTGCTGCACAATCTGCGCACCCACAGACATATCGACCGCATTGCGGAAGTTGGAGAGGCCCACCGTGAGCAGCCCCATCATCGTCAGCCCGCCAAAAGCGGTGATGCCGATGGCGATGGTAAGCTCCACCAGACTGAAAGCCCCCTGTGCGGTGCGGCGGCGGAATATGCTGCGTAAATTCATAAAAGTACAATTGCATAGAATGTTTGCGGGTGACAATCGGATGTCACTGCATATTGATGCATAGTATCACTTTTTGGGCACCGACCTATTTCTCCTGCTTCCTGAGAACCAAGAGAAGTAAGTTTCCTTTGTATGATGTGGGATTTGCGCGTCGCCCCCCCCCGTTTTGCTGAGCAATGTCGCAGCCGCTTCTCGCGCAAAGGGCGCGAAGGGGGAAGGCGGATCAGAAAGAATCTTGAATGATTTTACCAGTCTCCTCTGTCATCCCCCTCCCCCTTCGCGTACTTTGCGTCTTTCGCGCCCTTTGCGCAAAATCAGGTCCACGTGTCGCACCCAATCCCCCGGCCATAGATCGCGAACAGAAGGGAATCGCTATTTTCTTTGTTCTTGCGGCAGGAGGATCTCCCCGCTATCTCTTATAGTCCAGCATCTTCAATCATTCATATCATATGTCCCCCGATTCGCTCCACTGGCATTTCCCCCTCCCGCGCTGCCACACAGGCATACTCCTCGGCAACGGGGTGCAGGGCCTGCTTGTGTGGGGGGATGAGCACTTGCATATCACCATCTCCCGCGCCGGTTTCTGGCACCACGGAGGCCGCAGCGCCTCCCCAACGGCGGCCACCTATGCGGACGTGCGGCGCCTGTGGGAGGCGGGCGATGAGGAAGCGCTGAAGACCCTGTTTGTAGGCAAGGACGGCGCGGGCGCGGCGCAGCGGCCGTTTCAGCTGGGCGGCGGCCGCCTGGTGCTGGAGTTTGGCCGCGGTTTCCGCCCGGATCGCGCCGAACTGCACCTGGCCAACGCAACTCTGGAGGTTACCCTGCGCAACCCAGCCGGGGAGGAGGAGGTCATCTCCATCCGCCAGTCCATGGATGCGGAGTTTGCGTGGATGCAGAGGCTGCCCTACGACACCTCCATCAAGCTGATCCCCGCCCGGGATTTCCAGCGCGAGCAACTCGCCTCGCTCGGCCTGAGCGAGCCCAGGCGCCACTATTCGGAGGATCACCTGGAGTTTTCGCACCGGCCATTCAAGGGCCCCGTGCCGGACATAGAGCTGCACCGCTTTACGCAGGCCATGCCGCTCGACGAATCGCTCTCCGTCGAGGCGAACTACATCCGCTTCGAAGGCTGCCTGCTCATCTCCACCGCACTGGGCGAGCCCCCCTTCCAGGCGCCGGCGCTCTCCATGGGCAACGGGCACCTTCACACCCGTGGCGTGGACGGCATGGCCCGTGCCGCCGACGGCTGGTGGGCGGACTACTGGGCCTCCGTGCCGCGCCTCGCGCTGCCCGACGCCGAGCTGCAGCATGCGTATCTGCTGGGCCTGTACAAGATGGCCGGCATGTCCACCCCCGGCGGGGTGGCCGCCACGCTGCAGGGCCCGTGGATGGAAGACGACGCCATACCGCCTTGGAGCAACGACTATCACTTTAACATCAACGTGCAGCTGGTCTACGGCCCCGCCCTGCCCGCCAACCGCGCGCAACACCTTGCGCCGCTGTGGGATATGGTGCGGGCATGGCTTCCCGCTCTGCGCGCGCGGGGAGAGGTTTTCTTTGGCCGCCCCGGCGCCATGATGCTGCCGCATGCGGTGGACGACCGGTGCAATGTCATCGGCACCTTCTGGGCCGGCACCATCGACCACGCGTGCACCGCGTGGGTGGGCCAGATGGCCTGGCTGCACTACCGTTACACGCTGGATATCAACATCTTGCGCGATATCGCCTGGCCCGTGCTTACCGGCGCCTTCGAGGGCTACTGGGCCATGGCGGAGGAGATCGACGACCCCGCGTGGCCCGGAGGCCGCCGCCTCAGCATCCCGCTCAGCACCAGCCCGGAGTACAATGGCTCCGGCCTTGACGCCTGCGGCCGCGATCCGAGCTTTCAGCTGGCCGCCTGGCACTGCGTGGCGCGCGCCCTGCCCCAGGCCGCGGCCATCCTGGGCCTGCCGGTGGATCCCCGTTGGGCGGAGGTGAGCGCCCGCCTGCCGCAGTATACCACGGTTCCCTGCGGCCCCACCGGTGCGCCGGGTGCAGCCGCGCAGGAGCTGCGCATTGCTTTGTGGCAGGGGCAGGATCTGGCGCAGAGTCATCGCCATCACTCGCACCTCGCGTCCGTCTGGCCCTTCCAAACCCTTCAGCCGCATGATGATGCGCACTGGCGTGTTATCGGCCGCAGCCTGCACCACTGGGGCAGAATGGGCGCGGGCAACTGGACGGGCTGGTGCCTGCCCTGGGCGTCGATTCTGTGCACGCGCTGCGGATTGCCCGACGCTGCGGTGGCATGGCTCAAATGGTGGCGCTATGTCTTTACCAATGTGGGACATGGAACGCTGCACGACGCAGATTTCAGCGGCGCCGGCGGCGGCTTTGGCGATCGCTCGCTGCGCACCCAGGGCTTCCCCGCCCCGTCGCACTTTCGCGAAATCATGCAGATGGACGCCGCGATGGCGGCCGTCACCGCCATCCTGGAGATGCTGGTGCAAAGCCGCGAGGACACGATCAGCACGCTCCTGCGTATCCCCCGCGGCTGGAGGGAGTTCCATTTCTCCGGCATTCGAACCGAAGGCGCGTTCTTTGTCGGCGGCGAGGTGCAGCGCGGCCGGGCCAGGGTCATCCGCATCCGCAGCGAGCAAGGCGGCCTGCTGCGTCTGCGCCATCCCTTTACGCAGGGCGCCACGGTGACAGGCACCGGCGGCAAGGAGCCTGACCGCCTTGCGCCCGTGGAAAACGCGTGCGAGGGTGGATTTGCCTTTTACGAGCGCGACATGTTGCCAGGCGAGGAGATTGAGTTAACGGGCGCGTCACTCTGAGTGTGCCGGCCGCGCGCAAACCTCACTTTCTGGGTGCATTGCCGGGGATGGCCTCGCCGAGGATCTTCAGCGGGCCGTTGAACTTGCCGACGTTGCCGTTATCGTTACCCATACGCACCAGCACCAGCTTCCACTCCGGCACAATAATGCATATATTGTTGCGGTTGCCCTGGGCGGCAAAGCTGCTGGCGGGAACATCCGGCCACAGCCACTCGCCCTTGGCATCCACACCGTTGGTCCACCAGTTAAAGCCGTACCGGCCGGGCAGGCAGGTGTACCAGCCTTTGGGATCGTGCGGCGGCAGGGCGGGGTCCACCTTATTGCGCGTGGCAAAGTCGATATAGCGTTTGCTGATGAGCTGCCTGCCGTTCCAGTTGCCGCCGTTGGCGTACAGCCAGCCAAAGCGTGCCAGGTTGCGCGCATTGGTGTGGATACCCGAGGTGGGATGGCCCGCGCCGCCGTTGACGATGACGCCGTCGATAATGTGCACGTGCTTCCACTCCCACTGCGCCGGGTCCATGCCGATCGGCTCCGCAATGCGGCGGCGGAAGAGCTCCTGCAGCGGCTCCCCCGCAATTTTGGTGAGGATGCGCGCCAGCAGATCGGACTGCGCCGAGTAGTGCATAGCGGTGCCCACGGGGTAGTCGGGCTCCGTAAAGTCGATCGTGTCCTTGGGTACTTTGACGCCGCTGGTAAACGTGGCCAGGTGGCGCACCGTCACGGCCGGGTAATCTTTGGCCAGCTCGGGCAGGTACTTGCTGGCCAGGTCGTCCGGCGCGCATTTACCGTCGTCCCACAGCAGCCCAAAGCAGGTGCTCATGAACGACTTGGTGCAGGACCAGATGATGTGTTTGTTATCAATATCCTCGCCCGCCCAGATCATGTAGCCGTTGTGGATCACCACAGTCTGGCTCGTGCCGTCTTTGCCCAGCACGGTTTTCAGCAGCGCCATCGCCTCCTCCACCTTTTCCGCGGGGATAGCCGACGCGACGGGCGGGTTCGTCGCCCAATCCTTACCGGGGAAGACGACATCCCCGGCAGCCGCCGTGCGCGGCGCCGGAGCAGGCGCCTTGCCCGGCGATTTGTCCGGCGACTTCGCCGCGACGATCGGCGCGGCGGGCGCGACCGGCGCCTGGGCAAGCACGGCGGTCGACGGGGCTGCTGCGGTAAGCGTGGCGGCGATCAGGGCGGATGTCATGGCGATGCGACGGGATGGGCTTCGGCTGCTGCGGATGCGTGCGGGAAGGAGCATAGGAGATCGCTTCGTATAAAGGCAGGGTGGGTGGGGACGCGAGGGACTGCGGGGAGGCTTTTCTGTCGCGCTCGCTTATTGCTCGCTTCCTTCTCGCCTACTTTGTGGCCGGCGCAGGGGCTGCGGCCGGCGCTTCCGCCTTGACCGGGGGCGGGTAGGCGGCCCACATGGCGTAGAAGAACGGCGTCGGCTCGTTGGAGAGGCGCTTGCCCGTTTTGGCGCGCGGGCCTTCGGGGCCGCTGATCCACGCCATGTAGCGGTCGCAGTAGTCAAAAAACGCGGGGTGATTCCATGCCTCTTTCAGCCCCAGCTGGCGCGCGGCCAGCGCAAAGGCGGGGATAACCGCGCCGTTGACCTCGCGGTAGGTGGCGTCCCACGACTTGTTGTCGGCCTCCGGCTTGTAGGCGTGGCGGATGCCCCAGTCGGCCATGCCGATATCCTCGGCTGTGTAGGGCACTTTCTCGGCGCGCTTGTCGGGATCCCATTTCGGGCTGTTGGTCATATCCACTTCGGCCTGAGTTACATAGAACGTCTGCTCGTTCTCCTGAAACCGCGTTTTCCACTGGCCGGCGTTGAGCATGTGCTTGTCGTTAAGCAGCAGGCCGGCGTAAAGAATCGGGAGTTTGCGGCCAAGGCCATGGCCACCGTCCGCCTGCCAGCCGCCGCCGTTGTCGGCAATGCCGGTAAGGTCAATTCCAAACTGGACGAGATTGTGGATGACCTTGTCACGAGCCGGGTCCTCGCCGGGCTTTTGCCCGCCAAACAGGGTAACCAGCGTACAGTTGGCCACAATGCGTGCGAGATCCCGACCATAATTGGGCATGTGCTCGGAGGGATGGACGTGCGCGCCCAACCACCCATTCACATGGTCCACCCAGGGCCTGGCCATGGCATCCTGCAGGCTTTGCGTTGTCGGCGCGCCCTCCACCGGGGCAATGTTGGGCAGCTTGCTGTAATCCAGCGCGCTGATGTTAAAGCGCACCGTCTTATCGGTGCCGCAGTAGGGCGGGCGGAAGCTCCCCTCCGCCGGCGCTTTGTCCAGCACGGTAAGAATGCCCGCGCTGCGTGTGGCCGGCCGGGGCGCAGTGGCGCCGCCGCCAAACTTGGGGCAGTCCGGCTCGCGGTCATCGGCGGAGTTGTAGAGCCAGCTGACCATGGAGACCAGGCTGGAACCCGCGGGGAGATCCAGCGGGCGCTCGGCGGAGACCGGCTCGCCATTGATCAGCCCGGCGTTAAGCGAGGCATCGTAGTTCTGTAAACCGCTGTCGTAGCCTTGCTTGTTGGTGGTGCCGGGGTTAAGCATCGAGCCATTCTGCCCGGGCTTTGGCTTGTATTTGGCGTCGTTAAGCTTGTTGGCAATACCCACAACCTTCACGGGCCCGACGACCCACGGATCGCCCGTGACGAACTTTCCGGACGGGTAATCCTTATCCAGCGTCCACGTAATGCCATTGGAATCAATGGTTTGCGCGGCAAGCGCCGAAGGTGTGGGCGCGACGGTCAGCACCGTCAGCGCGCTCAGGGCCGTCAGCGCAAGCGCTACGGCACGCCCCAGCGGCCTGGGGAAAGGGAGGAGAGAAGCGGAGATCACGTTCATAGGAGCAAGGACGGTGGGAGGAGAAGCCGGTCGCCGGCGTGATGCATTCGATTGATCAATACAGGATAATGCGATTGCAATCGAGTGACAAGCAAGGAATGAGCGCCCCGCCCATTTTCTCTTCATCCCCCCCGCAACCGCCTCCGCCCGCGCACCTACTTGCGCCGGCCAAACACCTGTTCCCTGGGAAAAAGCGACTCCCCGTCCCGCCATTTGCCGGGCACGAGAATGCGCAGCGGCTGCTCAGGAACGCCCACATTGCGGTGCCGTATCAGCTGGTCCAGCAGATTCACCGACTCGTGGGCGATCGACTTCGCCTCTAAAACGCCGGCCACCCCAACCGACCCGGTGACGAGCGACGTGTGCAGGGAGACAAAAGCCAGGCGGCTCATGTCAACGCCGCCGTCACGTAACTCGTAGTAGCTGCCAAGGCCAAAGCCTATCACCGCCTCCGGCTTGTACTCGCGAAGCCAGGCCATGGCGGCGGCTTTGTCGCGCATGGGGCTGAGGTTGGGCGGAATGCGGTCGCGCTTGTTGGGCACCGTCTCCGTCTGGCAGGCCAGGAAGGTGCCGATGCGTTCCCAGTCGTCCGCAATGGGCACGGCGTGCAAGCCAAACGCGGCGCCGATGCGTGTGTAGCCGGCGGCGAGTGTCTGGCTCCATGCCAGGCGCACCATCTGCACAATGTCGGGCTGCACGGTGTGGAGCGGCAGCGGATCGATGCGCCCGCAGCAGACAACCGGCAAGTGCGTGTTGGCCAGTATCGCCTCGTGATCCGGAGTACGCGTCTGGCCGATAAGGACGCCCGCGTAGCCCCGGTGATAAAGCACGTCCATCAGGCGGCGTCCGGCGCCGAGCTCGTCGATATGCACATGCTCCAGGCTGTAGCCCAGTTGCTCGGCGCGGACGCGCGCGGGCTCATAACTGCTTACACCGGCGGCACTTATACTGATGCGACGGTCCTTGTACATATCGCGGTCCAGATACGCCAGCGCCAGCGAGAGCGAGCGGGACTGCCGGCTTTGAGAGCCGAGGATAGAGTACAAAGGATCGGGCCGGTAGCCCAGCTCGGCGGCGGCGGCCAGCACGCGCTCGCGCGTTTGCGGGGAGATGCCGCCCTGTCCGGAGAGCGCCCGCTGGACAGTCGACTTGCCCACCTGCAGATGCGCGGCGAGATCGCGGATCGTAACCATAGGGGAAGCGACGAAGCGGGTGAGGAGAGGCGAGCCGACGGTAGATGGCGAGGGACGCGACGCAGCGTCGCACGCGAGCATGCATCAACCGCCGCGTCAGGTCAATCTATTGCGATGCCTGCGCGCATGGAGGGCCAAAGATACATTGCCCCGGCCGGTCGCCTGTGCGAATCTCATGGCAATTGCGACAACCCCGCCTCGGAGATTCCGCCGTGTCCGATGTATCGACGCCGGGTTGCCATGCTTGCTAACCACTTCTTCTATAGCAATTTATGCTCGATTCGATGATCAGTGCCGCCGCGGCGGTCGCCGCTTCGCCCGTCGCCGCCTCCGCTCTTCGCACACGCACCGGCTCCTTCCCCATTGGCTTTCGCCTGGGCTGGAGCGAGTGGCAGAAGGATCTCCCCGCCGTGACCGCCTGGGCCGCCGGCGCCGGGCTAAGCGTGATTGACCTGGGCGCCAACGCCGACACCGCGGCGCCCACCGTGCTGGAGGCCGGCCTGCTGGTAGGCTCGGCCGATCTGTGCGGCGGCGCGGACTGGAAAGCGCTGCTCTCCACGGACGAAAGCCGTCGCAAGGCAAGTATCGATAAGATCACCACTTATGTTGGCAAGTGCGCAGCCTATGGTATCCGCACGTACTTTATGGTGCTGTTACCGGAGGATCCCACCCTGGAGCGCCGCCGCAACCTCGCCCTGGCCAGCGAGAGCCTGAACGCCCTGGAGCCCGTGCTGCGCGCGCACGACAGCCGCATTGTGTTTGAAGGCTGGCCCGGCCCCGGCGCGCTGGCCTGCACGCCGGAGAGCTGCCGCGCCGTTTTCGGCGCCTGCCCGTCGCCGGTGTTCGGCGTCAATTACGATCCCTCGCACCTGCTGCGCATGGGCATCGACCCGGTGCGTTTCCTCGGCGAGTTCCACTCGCGGGTGCACCACGTGCACGGCAAGGATACGGATATCGACCTCGACGCGCTGTACGAGTTCGGCACGGAGCAGCCCCCCACCCTCGCCACGGCGCCCGGCTTTGGCGGACCGTTCTGGCGCTACACTATCCCCGGGCAGGGCCAGGTGCCGTGGCAGCGGATCTTCCGCAAGCTGGTGGAGACTGGCTACAAGGGCGCCGTATCCATCGAGCTGGAGGATGCGCACTTTAACGGCACCACCCAGGGCGAGAAGGCGGGGCTGATGGCCGCGGCAACGTACCTGGCCGGCGTGTAACTCCGTCTCGCGTCCGCTCGCGCCCGCCCCACCATGAAAGGCTTGCTCAACCACTGGGTTTACGGCGGCTTTCTCGCCGGCTTTGTGCTGCTGGCGCTGATGCCCGCCACCTGCCATGGCTGGAGCTCCGCGATGATTCTGGTGTACCTGCACCTGCCCGTCTACATGATCCATCAGTTTGAGGAGCACAACGAGGACCGCTTTCGCACCTTCGCCAATCAACTGCTCGGCGGCGGCAGGGAGATCCTGACGCCGCTGAGCGTGTTCGTTATAAACATTGGCGGCGTGTGGGGCGGCAATGCGGTTTCCATACTGCTGGCGTGCTTTGTGCACGTCGGCTTTGGGTTAATCGGCGTGTACACCACGCTGGTCAACGCCGTGGTGCACGTCGTCCAGGGGCTCAGGATGCGCTGCTATAATCCCGGCCTCTGGACTGCGGTGTTTCTCTTCTTTCCGCTCGCGGCCTTCTCACTGGCCGAGGTTCACCACGCGCCCGGGGTCACGCTGATCCATCACGCCGTCGGCCTTGGCGCAGCCATCCTTATGCATGCTGGTATTGCTGTGTACGCACTTCTTCGCAGAAAAGCGCTGCTTGCGCCAAGACCGCAAGCGCCCTCCGCGCCGAGCTTCTAAGCGCAGGCCCGGCAAGCGCCGCCCGGTTCCCGTGCCCAATGCCTACGCCTACGCCGTCGCCAGCGCGGAGGCCGCGGCGTCGATCTCCGCCCGCGTTAGCGCGCCACGGCCAAAAACAACGGGCAGGGTGTTGGGCTCGCCCTTGTCCAGCGTGTCGGCGTCCATGTAGCACACGCTGAGCGCGCGGCGGGATTGCGAGCTGCGGTTGACGTCGCTGGCATGCAGCAGGTGATTGTGCAGGATGACCACCTCGCCCGGCTCCAGCTCCACGTACACTATGCGATCCGGTGTACATATGGCCGCAGACTGCGCCTTGCTGAGAAAGCCCGACCCGTGCGCGGGGTTGATGAGCCCGTATCTGTGGCTGCCGGGGATGACCTGCACGCATCCGTTCTCCTTCGTCGCGGGGTCCATCGCCGTCCACACGGTCAGCAGCGGGTCGCGATCAAACGCCGTCCAGCGGTCCTGATGCCAGGGCAGGAACGTGCCCTTGTTGGCGGGCTTGTTCATAAACATGGCGCGGAAGACGGCCACCCGCTTCTCCGGGCCATACACGCGGCCGCACAAATCCTCAAACACGGAGCCGGTGAGGTAGTCAAAGAACGTGGGATCCCATTCCAGGTCCTGAATCTTGCGATAATTGAGCGTGCGCCCCTTGTGCCCTTTGCTCTGCTGCCCGGCGTCTTCGTAGGCGCCGGTTTCGCTGTCCAGCTGCATCAGCATCCGGTCGTACGGCGCTGGGGCATCGCCCAGCATAATCGCATCGATGCGGTCCTGCATCGCCTTAAGCTGCGCGCCGTCCATCCGGCCCAGCTTAAGATAGCCAACCTCATCATATTCCTTCCATTGAGCTTCAGTAATGTTGTGGAGCATGTGCCCACATTACGATACCGCTTCCTTTCGATTCTACTCGAAGAATCAGCAACATCGATATAGAAATCGAAACTGAAGCCGGGGATTGCCCAACATTCCCCATCCCCCTTCGCGGCTTCGTCCCGCTTCGCGTGAAAAAAATCCGAAGCGATAGTATCGCCAAGGACGGAAAGTTTCGCCAAGAACAGATGTTCGCAAGGCTCTGACAACCTCAACGAGGTTCTCGGAAATTCCCGGTCCATGCACGTCTAATCCTAAAACAGATCTTTGCCGATGCTCTGGCGCGGCAGCTGCCGGTGCAGAACGTAATCACCGGATTTGACGATGCTGCCGTGGGGCGTTTGGCAGAAGTAAACCCAGCAGTGCAGGCTGTTGCCTTCCGGGTCGATGACGGGGACGGACTCGCGGCGGTACCAGGAGGGGTGGCCTTCAAAGCGGTCCAGGCGCAGCAGGTGCTCGGTGGTCAGCTCGAAGATGTCGCCGGTGATGCGCGAGATGGCGGGCTGGCGGGCCAGGTAGGGAAGCTCATCGTCCGCAAACAGGGCGTAGCGCTCCAGGGTGCGGCCGGGGCCGAGGTAGCTGCCGCCTTCCATCTCCCCAAAGTTCTCCAGGCCGGGGCGAAGCGTTCCGTAAACGAACATGAGGTGCGGGCCGGACGGCAGAGGCTCGTCCCCGCCTGGCGGCGCGTCGGCTGGCAGCTCGGTGGCATCCTTCATCGGGCGTCATTATGCCTGTTCCAGCGCCTCTTGCAAGGCTGCGGGAAAGGGTCGCGGGCCGCAGCCATCCAGCATTTCGTCCGCGCGCTCCAGGCGGCGGATCAGATCCAGTACGCTCGACCGATCTCGCGGACCACCCGCCGCCTCGCAAAAATGCGTGCGGCAGCCAAACGGCCTCGCGGCGTAGGCCATGCACCGGCCGGTGCGCGGATGCAGCAGCGGGCATGCGCCATCGGGCCGCGCCTCCACGCTGCGCCTGCCGCTTGCGCGAACGCCGCGCGCGGCCACCTCGGCCTCGCCGGCCGTTACCATGGGCGTGCGGCCCGTCAGCCGAAACTGGCAGCACTCCGTGCGCAGGGTGCAGGACCGCTCGGCGGGCCGCTTCTCCAGCTCCGCGTACACGGCAAGCACCTCCGCAAGCGCCGCCCGGCGCGCCTCCGCGGCCGACGCTGCGGACGGGCCGCGCGCCGATCCGCCGCCGTTGCCTGCCGCGGCACCTCTGCGGGACTTTGCCATAGCCCCAAGTGTAACGCGCCAGGGCCCGCGGATACAAGTGTACATGCAAGGCGGGGGTGAGAAGCAGGCCGTTTCGGCCCGAACCCGGCCTTGCATTTCGCAAGAATCTTCGGCACTTTCGCCAAACAAGCCGTACCCGTTCGTCCGACATTCACTACTTATCCAATCCATGAATGCAAATAACGCGGAACCCGGCCTTACCGGATGGCTCATTACCCAGGCCATCGCTCTGCTCGTCTTTCTCGGCGTCCCCGCTCTGGTTACAGCTATCGCCCCGGTCTCCTGGGTCAACTTTCAGCGTGTGGGGGATCGAGTTTCGGTGCGGGCCAGTACCTGCCTTCTTTTCGTTGTGCCGTACAAGACGGTGGTGGTGGACTCGGTAATCGGCGTCAGCGAGCGCAACGTATCGGGCACTACATCCAGCCGCCGCCATGGCGAGTCCGTCACGCGCGATCGCACCAAGTCAGAGGACCAGGGCTTTCTGGTGCTTCTGCCCCCGGAGCCCGGGGTGCCTGCCGAAGTCTCTGTCTCCCCCGCCAGCCTGCCTGGCGTGCTGGAGCAATGCCGCGCTTTTCTCAAGAACCCGGCGGAGGAACGGCTTAGCCTGTTTGTGGTGGCTAACTGGAAGTTCAGCGTTATCGGCGGCGGCATCGCCACCTTCTTTGCGGCGCTCTACATCGTAGGGGCCACGTGCGGCGTCGCCCTGTTTCTCTTCCGCCTCGTCGTGCCCCGTACGTCCGCCGCCCCGGCCCGGGCCTGAAACGCCTGCTTTTTGAGATGGCCGCACGGGCAGGACTCGCTACAATGAGCGTGTGACACGAGGTGGCAGAACCAGCGCACATGGCGCCAACAGCAGCAACAAGGCAGATGGCCCGGCCCGCGGCGGCAATAACGGCAATGGCGGCAAACGCCCCGCGCAGAGTCCCGGGCCCGCCTCTGCCTCCGTGCCCAGCCACGCCCATGCGCCGGGGTCCGATCCCCTTTCCTCGCCGGACTACGCCCCGCTGCCGGACATCCTGGAGAGCGACGGAGCGCGCCGGCCCACCATGCGCACCATCGCCCAGGCGGCGGGTTGCAGTGTCATGACGGTGTCGCTTGCCCTACGCAACCACCCGCGCATTTCGGACGCCACGCGGCAGCAGGTGCATGCGGCGGCGCAAAAGCTCGGCTACCGGCCCAACCCCATGGTGGCCACACTCATGTCGCACCTGCGCTCCGTGCGGCCGACGACGTATCAGTCCAACCTGGCCTTTCTGGTCAGCCACAGCAACTCGCGCCAGCGGTGGATTGGCCGCGACACGCTGGAGGGCATCAGTCGCCGCGCGCAGGAGCTCGGATTCCTTGTCGACACACTTAACATGGAGCAGTTTCACGCCCACCCCGGCAGCCTGGAGAAGGTGCTGCGCTCCCGCAACATCCAGGGCGTCATCATCGCGCCGCTGCCGCTGACAGCCGGTGTGGACTGGCTGGACTGGAGTGAGTGGAGCAGTGTGGCTCTGGGCAACAGCATGCTGGAGCCCCGCATCCACCGCGTTACCCATCACCAGTACCACGGCATGATGGTGATGCACGAGACGTTGCTGGCCAAAGGCTACCGGCGCATCGGCCTGGCCATGAACCCGGTGGTGGACGAAAAGGTCGATCACTCGTGGACGGCCTGCGCCGCGGGATTTCAGCTGCGCCGCCCCGCGCGTGACCGCGTGCCCGTGTACTACGGCGAGGTGGGCGAAGGCTACGAGGTTCCCATCATGGCCTGGGTGCGCCGCCACCGGCCGGAGGTGGTGATTGGCCACGACGGCCTTCTCGACTGCCTGCTGCGCAGCGGCATGAAGGTGCCTGACGAGGTCGCCTTTGCCCACGTAAGCCAGCCCAGCCACTTTGCCGGCCTGCGCCTCTCCGGCCTTAACCAGAACTGGCCGGTTGCCGGCGCCGCCGCGGTGGACAACGTCGTCGCCCAGCTTCACCGCAACGAGCGCGGCGTGCCCAAGCACCCCCGCACGGTTATGGTGGAAGGCGAATGGGTGGAAGGCGAGACAACGCCCGGGCCGCGACGGTAAAGCATTACCATGCTAAAGGATAGAGGTTGTACAGCAGGAAAGGCTCAATATCATAAGGACCCTCTCTGCATATAGCGAACAACCCACCTTGTATCATAGAGGCGCAGATGTTTTTTGTGAATGTTACTGTATCCTGACACAAAACACGATTTGCATGCGAAAGCACATGCATGAAATTTTCACCCAGCCTTGCAAAGACAGCATGCGCGTTAGTGCTCATCATGGCCGGCACCGGTATCCACCCCGCCCTGGCGGGTAAAAAGGAACGAGCCGCAGGCGCCCCGCGCGATGGCGTTGGAAACCAGCAGCCCAGCAAAGTCGCCTTCTACTCGGACGAAGAGGTGACCCGCCGCCTGAACGAGCCGCACCCGAAGCCCCAGCCGCCTCCTACCCCCACGGTGCGCCACGTCGTTGGCGTCACGGGCGGCCGCCCGCCCTCGCCGCCCATGCCCGCCAGGCCAGCAACCACCAATGCCGTCGCAACACCATCAAAAATCCCGCCAAATACTGCATTAAAGAGCGAAGCCAGAACGGACGCCCAGGGGCGCATTGTTGTGGATATACGCAGTACAGATGGAAAGGTGTTACAGTTTACATTAACGCTGTCTCAGTAAGGATGCAGAGTAGTTTGCTGAGCACGCTGAGATGTTGTTAAGCGGGGCGGGGTGTTGGCGCTGCTGACTGTATGCATCCGTAATCAAACCGCTCTCTGGTGTCCTGTGTCCACGTGCCAATTCCACGCGCCACTCCCAGCGCCATGCCTGCCCTTCTTCCCTACAATCCTTCCCTGTCACTCCCGATCAACTCCCGCGCGCGGGTTACCAGCTCGATGGGGCTGAACGGTTTGGTGAGGAAATCCGAAATGCCGAGGCCGGCGGCGGCCTCGCGTACGTCCGCCTGGCCGCGGGCGGTCAGCATGATGATGGGAAGGTGCTCGTAGCCAGGCACTTCGCGAAGTTTCCGCACGGTGGTGAAGCCGTCGATTCCGGGCATCATCACGTCGACGATCAGCAGGTCGACGGTTGTCGCCGCGGCTTTCTCCAGGGCATCCTCGCCGCTCATGGCGGGCAGCACGATGCAGCCGGTCTTCTCCAGATTGAAGTGGAGGAGGCGCTGCATGTGGCGCTCGTCGTCCACCACCATTACGCGCTTGTTTTTCATAAAAAGGGGGGGCGCGGGCCTGGGCCGGGGGGGAAGCTAAGGGCGGGTGGATTCCCTCTCGACAACCTCGCTGTGGGTTACCGTGGTTTCCACCTTGTCGCCGCCGATTTTCTTCAGCAGCAGCTCCACCGCCTTCAGGCCGCTTTGCGCCATGCCGGATGTTACTGAAGTAATCGGCACAATGCACGCCTCAGCCAATGGTGAGTTATCGATGCCCACCACCTTTACCGCCTGGGGCACCTTGTAGCCGCGCCGCACCAGCTCGTTAATCGCGCCGACGGCCTGGGCGTCCGAGTGGCATACAATACCGTCGAACGGCACGTTGCGCGCCACCAGCTCCTCCAGCGCGGTGCCCCCGTCCTCCACGGTAAAGCGGGGCGATTGCACGATGAGGCTGGCGCTGACTTCCAGGCCGCGCTCCTTCATGGCGCGCAGGTAGCCCTCGTGGCGCGACTCCACGACGGAGAAGGTGGCGACAGCGCGGCACCCTTTGTCCAGCAGGTGCCTGGTGGCCAGGTAACCTTGCTCCTCGTAATCGCTGCCCACGTTGGGCAACGCGTTGCGCGCTTTTTCGGAGGCGCCGCAAAACACGCTCACCACCGGCAGCGTCTTCTCGATCTTGCGCAGGCGGGAGAGCAGGGTCTCATGCGTTACGCCGGCGACGATAAGGCCGTCGACCTCGCGTTTGAGCTGCTCGTCGCACGCGGCGATAAACTCGTCGTCGGTGTTAAAAAAGCGCAGCCACATGCGGTACCCGCTTTGCGCCAGGCCCTCCGCCAGGCCGCGCAGCAGTTGCTCGCTAATCTCGCTGCCCGGGCTGCCAAAGTGGTGCAGAAAGATGCCGACCGCGCCTCGGCGCCCGGCCTTAAGGGCGACGGCGAGGCGGTTGGGCGTGTACTCAAGCTCGCGCGCCTTATTGATGATGGCGGCGCGCATTTTGGCGCTGACGCCTGTGGTACCGAGTCTGTCGTTAAGCACTTTGGACACGAGTGTATAAGACACCCCGAGGTCCGCAGCGATCCGCTTGAGTGACGCCATAGTGCAACCAGCTTATAACACGTTTGATGTCGCACGTCAACGCACGCCGCTCCTCCGCCCCGCGTGGCTGCGCCGCTGTTTGGCGGTGTATTTTTACGTGAAATGTCACTAAAATTACACTGAGCATTCATACCATCAGCATCTTAGCGCACTTTTTACATAAGATATTATACTTTTGGCTTGCACTTCTCTCGCCGGTCGGCAACATCATTCGCAATCACCCGGCCCCCTCCCCAGGGAGCCATGCCGGGCGGATACTCGACCTGCTCCGGAGGCGGCACAGCACAGCTTCTTTTCCCGACACATTGGCCTCCCTTACCCCGATGAACACGATGCCTTACACCTTCCGCCTCCCCCTCCCCGTGCGTTTTCGCACCCTGGCCCGTGCCGCAACCGGGCTTTGCCTCAGCACCGCCGCGTTCGCACTCATTACCGGCGCCGACCTGGTGCCTCAGGCCCGCGCCCAGGTTCTCTTCCCCGAGGAAGGGCTGGACAGCGTCCGCGCGCAAAAGCCGATCGTCGCCGCACACCGCTGGTTGATTCTGCTGGACGCCGGCGCCGACACGGCCACGATGGACGCCTCCGCCGATCTCTTCAAGCGCACCGTCAAGCTGGAGGACTGGAGCAAAGTCGTCACCAACGTGCGCACCACGGCAGGCAAAACCAACAGCCGCACCCCCCGTGGCTGCCGCTTCGTCGACTCCATACCCGGAGCCCCCCCCGGCAAATATTGCCACCTGATTTACCTGACCCACTACGAGAAGCGCAAGTACGTCTCCGAGCTGGTAACGCTGGTGCTGGAGGGCGAGCACTGGAAAGTGTGCAGCTACAGCATGGACAAAGCCTCCTACGCCGCCAACGTGGGCACCGCCACCCCGCCGGAGCCCGTAACACAGAGGCTGGACGGCACCATCCGCACGCCAACCGACAGCGCGACGCCGCCCCCCGGCACCACCATCCGCACGTCGCCCGGCCAGCAAACCACGCTTCGCCGCACCACCACAACCACCATCGCCCCCACCACCCACAACAACCAGGGCGCCGTGCCCCCCGTGCGCAGCACGTCGCCGTCGCGCATGATGCCGCGCTAAGCGGCGCCGCCCTTTATGACCAACCTGCGCCCACGGCCCTTACGCGCCTTCTTCGCCGCCATAGTCCTCGCGCTGGGCTGCAGCCCGGCGGAGGTGCAGGCTCAATCCCGCACGTCACCCCCACCCGCCGCCCAAAAACTCGCCCCGCTTACCGACCAGGCTAACCTCCCCGAGGCCGCCAAGAAAGCGCTGCAAAAGCGGCTGGACGTGCAGCTTAACGGCTCACTCGCCGACCTCGCCGGTCGTCTCTACTCTCTGGCGGACGTGGCCGTCACCACATCCCACGCCGCGTTGCGCGACAAATCGCTCACCTCCGCCCACTACAAAGGCTACAAGCCGACGGTGGAGGAACTGCTGGACCAGGTACAGCGCCAAACCCGCGCCACCTTCACGTTCCACGGGGAGAAAAGCGTATGGATGCTCAATCCTCCCGCCCCGCCGCGCCCCATCTCCATCACGCTGCCCACAGACTGGACGAGCGTCGACAAAGGCATGTACCTGGCATGCAAGCCCGAGGGCGCCAGCTATGCGCTGGATATCTACATGCTCGGCAAGTACTCCGCCGCCCCCGGCGAAAAGCTCGACGACATCCTGAAGCGCGCACGCGAAAGCGCCGCGACGATGTTCATCGCCAAAATCACCCCCGCCATCCGCGTCGCCGACATGCGGACCGAAACCATCGCCGGCATCGAGACCCTGTACTGCGAAGCCATCGCCCCACAATCTGGCATGAAGTGGCGCCAGTGGGTATTTACCGCCGGTAACCGCTGCTACGCCATCGGCTGCGCGTTGCGTCCCGAGCAGGATTCCGTCTTCTACCCGCAAGTGCAGCAAATGCTTAAAACGCTGAGCATCAACGAGTAACCGCCGCGCGCCCGGCTTTGCACGCCGGCACGGGGCGGAGGCGCGATTTTGCATTGATCCTGGCGCTCGTTTTTTGGGATAAAAGAGGGCTTCCCCTTTCCCATACCCATGAAACGCGCGCTGCTCTCCGTTACCGACAAAACAGGACTCGTCGAACTTGCCCAGGCCCTTGCCGCCGCGGGCGTCGCCCTCATCTCCACCGGCGGCACCGCCAAACTGCTGCGCACCAGCGGGTTAGACGTGCAGGAAATTGCGGATTACACGGGCTTTCCCGAGATGCTCAGCGGCCGTGTCAAAACGCTGCACCCCAAGGTGCACGGCGGCCTTCTCTACCTGCGCGACGACGCCGACCACCAGCAGCAAGCCGCCGCCCATGGTATCGAACCTATTGATTACGTGGTAGTTAACCTCTACGCGTTTGAGGATACCATCCGCAAACCCGGCGTTACACTGGAGGACGCGATCGAAAACATCGATATCGGCGGCCCCGGCATGCTCCGCAGCGCCAGCAAAAACTACCGCAGCGTTACCGTGCTGAGCGATCCCGCCGACTATCCCGCTGTTATCGAACAACTTAAGGCAAACGGCGAAACCACACCGGCCCTGCGCGCCAAGCTCGCCGCCAAAGTCTTCCGCACCACCAGCTACTACGACGGCCTCATCGCCAAGTACCTTGCGGAAACCATTGAGGCTGAAGAAGCTGCAGCAAAGGCTGCCGAGCCCGCGCCCGAGGCCGAATCGGCGTCGCCCTTCCCCGATTTCTTCACGCTCCCCCTCAAAAAAGCGCAAAGCCTGCGTTATGGCGAGAACCCGCACCAAAAGGCCGCCCTCTTCGGCGACTTTCCGCAACACTTCCGCCAGCTGCACGGTAAGGAGCTGAGCTACAACAACTTGATCGACATCAGCGCCGCGGTAAACCTGATGGACGAGTTTACCGAAAAGCCCACCGTCGCCATCCTCAAGCACACCAACCCGTGCGGCGTGGGCGCCGCCGCCAGCCTGCGCGAGGCGTGGGATAACGCCTACGCGACCGACCGCCAGGCTCCGTTCGGCGGCATTATCATCGCCAACAAACCGGTGGATCTGCCTACGGCTGAAGCCATTGCAGAGATTTTCAGCGAAGTCATCATCGCCCCCGGCTTCGAGCCCGAGGCCCAGATGCTGCTGCAAAAGAAGAAGATGCTGCGCCTCATCCAGGACCTGCGCACCGCCCCCGGCGCGGCCGCCGTCCGCTACGAGGTGAAGCCCTGCGTCGGCAACTCCTGGCTCGTCCAAACGAGCGATCCGCTCCTCGGCAACATCAGCTACACCGTCGCCACGCAGCGGCAACCCACTGCGGAAGAACTGGATGCGTTGCTTTTCTCCTGGCGCGTCGTCAAGCACGTCAAGTCCAACGCCATCGTCTACGGCAAGGCCGGCCGCACCATCGGCATCGGCGCCGGACAGATGGCCCGCGTCGATTCCTCCAAGATCGCCATCTGGAAAGCGGGTGAAGCCGGCCTCGACCTCAAAGGCAGCGTCGTCGCCTCCGACGCCTTCTTCCCCTTCCCCGACGGCCTCATCGCCGCGGCCGACGCCGGCGCCACTGCGGCCATCCAGCCCGGCGGCAGCAAAAAGGACCCGGAAGTTATCGCGGCCGCCAACGATCGCGGCATGGCCATGCTCTTTACCGGCAAGCGGCACTTCCGCCACTAGTTGTTGTCGATCAACAACATCCGCTCGCTCAACCACCCATGCCTGCCGCGCCGTGCGTTACGATGTCGTGATCCTCGGCGCCGGCGCCGCCGGGCTGATGTGCGCCGCTATCGCCGGCCGGCGCGCCAAGCGCGTTTTGCTGCTGGAGAGAAACGACCGCATTGGCAGCAAAATCCTGATCTCGGGCGGCGGCCGCTGCAACTTCACCAACCTGGGCGCCGAGGCCCGCAACTACATCAGCACCGAGGGCGGCGCCTCCGAAGCCCCGCGCTTTTGCAAAAGCGCCATGGCCCGTTACACACCGCGCGACTTTGTCCGCCTGGTGGAGAGCCACGGCATCGCCTATCACGAGAAAAAGCTGGGCCAGCAGTTCTGCGACGGAAGCTCGCGCCAGATTGTCGAAATGCTTCAGGCCGAGTGCCTTGCGGCGGGTGTGGAGATACGGACCGGCTGCTCTGTCGCCTCACCGGGGGATATTGTCCGCACGGAAACAGCCGCCGCTGACGCAGACGCCCGCAAGCAGGCAGGCTTTTCCATCGCAACATCCTCCGGCCCAGTTACTTGCTCCTCGCTTGTCATCGCAACCGGCGGCCTCTCGTTTCCTAAGCTGGGTGCGAGCGATTTCGGTTATCGCATCGCAAAACACTTTGGCCTGCAAGTAGTTACGCCGCGCCCTGGACTTGTGCCCCTTACCTTTACCCGCGAAAATGCTGCAACATTTGTGGAGCTGAGCGGCATCTCCCTCCCCGTCATCGCCCGCGTTGAAGGGCAGAAAGCGCCGGCATTTGAGGAAAGCCTTCTCTTCACCCACCGCGGCC
This sequence comes from Verrucomicrobia bacterium LW23, assembly GCA_003054695.1. Lineage (GTDB taxonomy): Bacteria > Verrucomicrobiota > Verrucomicrobiia > Methylacidiphilales > UBA1321 > LW23. The sequence continues at coordinate 2,249 of QAZA01000014.1, read as the reverse complement.
TCAGCGGCCCGGCCATTCTGCAGGTTTCCAACTACTGGCGGGAAGGTAACGCATTGGAGTTCAACCTGTTACCGGGCGAGAACGCCGAGCAGTGGCTGGTCTCGCACCGCACCGGCGGCGCCACCGCCGAGCAGGCGCTCAGCCGCGTCTGGCCGCAACGCTTTACGCGCACGTGGAGCCGCCTGCATGCGCCCACCCGCCCCCTTGCCCAGCTTGGTGCCGCGGAAATGCGCACCCTGGCGGCCTCGATCAGCGCCTGGCGCGTGCCGCTGGAAGGTACGGAAGGCTATGCCAAAGCGGAAGTTACGCTGGGAGGCGTCTCCACGTCCGAGCTCTCCTCCAAAACAATGGAAGCCCGCAAAGTGCCCGGCCTCTACTTCATCGGCGAAGTCGTCGACGTAACCGGCTGGCTGGGCGGCTATAACTTTCAGTGGGCCTGGGCCTCCGCCAACGCCGCCGCGCAGGCGCTGTAAGCATTGCCGCCGGGCAAAAGTGTCCCCGTCCAGAATTGAACTGGAATCTACCCTTTAGGAGAGGGTGGCTCTATCCATTTGAGCTACAGGGACTTGTAAAGATAAAATCCGAATCTTCCCAGCCATTCTACAGCAACGGCATAAAAAGACAAGCGCAGCATACATCAACTCCCTCGCCAAAGAGCCGCCAATGGGACCTGTGGAGCGGGATGCAGCCGCCCGTCCGCGCGGAAGTCATTCGCCAGCTCCGGACGACCGCGTCCGAAGTTATCGCCGCCAGCTGCGGCCCCATCGCCCCGCAGGCGGGGCTGCGCTGGTCATTCCGGCGCGAAGAGGTAAAAACCATCGGGTGGACCGACAAGTTTGCGCCGAATGCCACCCGAAAACTAAAGATTCCCCTGGTCCACCGCAACGTTGTCACCACTCTTCTGGAGTGGCTCGTCTACAGCCAATGGCAACAGACGCCGGGCCTGCAGCTCCGCCAACAACAGCTCGCCCTCGACACGGCCGAGACCGCCCACGCCATCTGGGCCGAGAAGTACATCTCACCCGCCGGTTGCGACAAGGAGCGGGATCTCACCGACAGCGACGGCGCGATATGGGCCTGGACACATCATTTTACGCTCGGCAACTTCGCCCGCCTTAGCGACGACCAGGTTCGGCAGAAATGGGACATGGACTACTGGCAATGGCGGCCGACCATCTACGCGGAGCCTGATAGTGAGTCGGGAGCCAGCCCACCACCATAGGCTGCGACCCCGACTACCTGACGTCCGAAGACGTCGTCAGCGTGGCCCACATGGGCGGCGTCGACCCCGAAGCGAGCCAAAGCACCGTGGAAATGCGCCGCGCTCTCGTCGAGGAGACGACGCGCCTGCTGCGCCTGCAGAACGTGGAACTCCGGACGACGAACGCCGTCATTTCCGGCAAGCTGGCAACCTATGGCCTGCACCTGGGCAGCGCCATTGCACACACTGTCGCCGGCGGCTCCCTTTACATTGTGCCGGTGCGCAGCCAGCATCGCGGCCGCATCTTCCTCCCCTTTGCGGATAGCGACCCCAAGACCGCGGATCTGCTGAGCAAGCTCATCCTGCTGGCAAGGGACGGCGAGATACGCGACCCCGCGATCTTGGAGCAGATTCGTGGGACGCGGTAGTCGCGTTCCTTAAGAACGCCGCGAACTATCATCCTCGCCCATGGCTATCGCCTGGGCTACAGGCTTTCACACCTGTGGCGCTTCAGAGGATACTGGATACTGTGTGTAGAGCGTTTTCCAGATAGCTTGTCGCGAGTTTTCCAAGCTCCGAGAATGGCGGAGCCGTTCGATACCCTAGCCCGGGGTTGCCCGCAGCATTCTGATGCGAGGACTACCCCGGGTAGGCTGGAATCAGGAACCCCACGCGAAGCGTTCTTCCGTTGGACCCTTCGCGCTCGTTCCTCGCGCGTGCCATGTTCAGAGCCACAGAGAAGGCCTCGCACTTGCGGTAAAAGAGCGCGAGTGGATCAACATAAGAACGCTTCGCGTAGGGTTGCTGAGGCGAACTTTCCCGGGGTAGTCCTCGCATCAGAATGCTGCGGGCAACCCCGGGCTAGGGTATAGAACGGCTCCGCCGTTCTCAGAGCGCTATGCCTGGGGCTTCGCCCTTTTGCGAACGTCAACGGCGCCGCCGTTCTCGGAGCTTGGAAAATTCGCGACAAGCTATCTGGAAAACGCTCTAGTGTCCTGAGTCAGAAATAGCTATAATAAGGTTTAGGTATGAGCGTCAAGTGTGCGCT
>QAZA01000013.1 GCA_003054695.1 Verrucomicrobia bacterium LW23 | reverse complement strand
ACCGTGGCCGTAAGCGACGGCCGCGGAGGCGAGATCGAGCAGACGTATACCCTTGTTACGGAAACGGATACGACGCTCCCCGTCGTCAGCCTCACCGTGACGGATACTGTGCTCAAGCTGGGCGACGAGCTCGGCCTGCAAGCCTTCGCCACCGACAACGACGCGCTGGCCGACCTGATCGTCACCGTCGACGGCACACCCGTCGCGCTCAACGGCAGCGGCATCGCCTACCTCAACGTGGCCCGCTCCGGCTTCATCCCCGTCGTCGCCACAGCGCGCGATCGCTCCGGCAACATCGGCACCGCCACCCAGACCATCCGCGTCACTAACCCGGCGGACCAGTCGTTCCCCACCGTCACCATCGACTCCGCCCCGCTCGAAGCCGTCAACGGCATCATCACCACCGCCACCGACATCAGCGGCACGGTTACCGACGACGGGCTGGAGTACTGGAAGCTCGAGATGGCGCCGATGGATCTTGTTAACACGCAAAATCTTACGGAGGAAAACCCCGCCTTCAAACTCATCGCCCAGGGCACCGCCAACGTCAGCGGCCACCTCGGCCGCATCGACCCCACCGTCCTGGCCAACGGCAGCTACTACCTGCGCCTCACCGGCGGCGACGTCAGCGGCAACATCCGCACCAGCGGCTATGTCATCGAAGTCACCGGCAACCTCAAACTCGGCCGCGTGCTGCTGCCCGTAACGGACCTCACCATCCCCGTCGCCGGCATCCCCATCACCGTCACCCGCGTCTACGACAGCCTCGAAGCCGGCCGCAAAGGCGACTTCGGCTACGGCTGGAGCCTAGCCCTCCAAAACGCCCGCATCACCGAAAGCGTCCCCGTCGACCCCTACGAAGCCGCCGGCACCAGCTATGCGTACCGCAAGACATTCCGCTACGGCACCCGCGTCACCCTCCTTGCCCCCGACGGCCGCCGCATCGGCTTCACCTTCCAACCCAAAATCTACCCCAGCTCCGCCCTCTTCGGCGACGTCTACTTCCCATACTGGCAACCCGACCCAGGCGTCTACGAAAAACTCGACACCGGCGAAGCCGCCCTCACCCTCAACCCCGACGGCTCCGTCACCGGCTACCTCTTCAACCTCATCTACAACCCAGATACCTACACCCTCACCACCAAAGACGGCACCAAATACCGCTACAACCAGTTCCGCGGCCTGGAAACCATTACCAACCGCAACGGCAACGTCCTCACCTTCTCCGCCACCGGCATCCGCACCACCACCGGCGCCGAAGTCAAATTCCAACGCGACGCCTCCGGCCGCATCACCTCCATCACCGACCCGCAGGGTGGCATCATTCACTACACCTATAACGCCGCTGGAGAGCTCGACCGCGTCACCGACCAGGCCGGCAGATACACCAGCTTTGGCTATTTTGAAACTCCAGCTCACTACCTTAATCAGATTCTGGATCCACTAGGCAACCCCATATCCATAACCAACTACGACGGACAGGGACGCCTCAGTACAGTTTCTGACGCCATGGGTAATATCACGGGAATCGTTTACGATGAGGCTAATCGTACGGAGACCCAAACGGATCCTCTTGGAGGTGTGACTATTAATACCTACGATGAACGTGGAAACCTGCTTGTCAACATTAACCCCGTCGGCGCGATCTCGGCGTCCACCTTCGATTCCAACAACAATCCGTTGACAGTTACACCCCCGTGCGGTTGCAGTCGGACTTTTACGTACGACTCACGTGGAAACCAGCTTACCAATACCGATGCTCGCGGAAATATCACATCAATGGTCTACGATCAGAACAATCTGCCTGTCAGCAGAACGGATGCTCTTGGGAATACCATACGAAATACGTTTGATGCGCAGGGGAATATTACCTCAACTGTCGATCCTGAAGGTAAGCGAACGACCTTTGCGTCAGATGAATTTGCAAGGCCTACCTCTATCACCAATAGCCTGAATCACGTTATCCGGATGGAGTATGCAGCCTCCGATGAATCCGGTGTTATTGCAAGCAGGCCGTCGGTGATCACCATGCCGGATAACGGGACCTTCCGAATAACGTACGATATGTTCGGAAAGATTGCTTCCGCCCAGGACCCCACAGGCTCGGTACAGACACTGGAGACAGATCCCTCTGGAAAGCTTTTACGCAAGACAGATGGTTTGGGGCAGACTTCAACCTACAGCTACAACGATCGAGGAGAGCTTTCTTCCGCTACGGATGCTGCGGGCCAGGTTACCTATTACGAGTTCGATCTAAGAGGCAGCCTGATTAAGAGAACTGATCCCAACGGTACTATAACGTCATTCGCCTGGGACAAACTAGGTCGGCACATAACTACCACCGACCCTTTGGGACGCGTGACGTCCAAGTACTATCGTGCAGATAGCGCTCTTGAGAAGATCAAGCAACCTGACTCAACGGAGATCAAGTTTGAATATGATATTAGCGGCAGACGGACTGCTCTTATTGATCCCAACGGCAACCGTACAACCTTTCAGTACAACTCTATCAACCAGCTTACAGCTCAAAAAGATGCGTTTAACCGAGTCACGACTTGTACTTTCGATGCTGCCTCCAACCTGACTTCAATCACGGATCGCTTGGGCAGAGTGCGCAAGTTCACTTATGATACGATGAACCGCCGAATCAAGGAGGTGTGGCTGTCTCCAGGCTCGGAAGAAATCGTAAAAACCATTTCCTTCACCTACGATGCACTAGGGAACAGAGAATCCGTCTCTGATGATTTCACCACTTTAGGCTATCAGTATGATAGCCGTAGCCGAATCGTACAGCAGTCCGCTACCTACGATGAAGACTTTATCCCCTCGCCATTCGTGCTCCAGTTCAATCACGATGAAGCAGCGCGCGTGCTCACTGCTGTGGATGGTGACGGGGTCAGTGTCTCACGATACTTCGATGAACGACTTCAGCTAAAGCGGCTGGTGTGGACGGGCTCAGGAGCTTTTCTGCCGGCCCGCATCGATTTTACACGTAATTCCGTGGGGGACTTGACTCAAATCACTCGATTTACTGACGTACAGGGAACCCAACTGGCCATGAATACGGCTATCGAATATGGACAGCCACAAAAGGCATCCTCCTTTATTGAGGAATTTTTGGCACGGATGGGGCAGGCGCAATTCCCCGGTCGGGATTTACTTGGGCCTGGTGCAAATGGAAGCGCAGGCTCCCTGTCCGCTACAAAAGCTGCTCCCTATCGCCGCGTTGCACGCATTACGCATAGCAATAGCGCCGAAGTGTTAGAAGACTTCCAGTATACCTACGATGCAACAGAACGTCTGGCGTCCGAAACATCCCGGGGAGACACCACGACTTACGCTTATGATAATAACGGGCAGGTGATCAGTGGATCAAAGCGGTTTCAGACCCAGGCATCGGAAACGTTTGCCTACGATTCTTCAGGCAATCGAACCTCTTCAAGCAAGGGAAATTCAACAACAACCTATTCCGTAGGAGTAAACAATCAGATACTCACAGACTCTACTTATACGTACACGTACGATGCAGAAGGCAATCTGACTGTAAAGCGTAACATCAGCACAGGCGAAAGCATGGTCTATGATTACGATCATCGAAATCGCCTGCTCTCCGCGCTTTCCGTCTCATCCGATGGGGTCACTCAACGCGCATCTTACTACCTCTACGATCCGCTGGATCGACGTATTGCCAAAACGGTCCAGGGCCAGACAACCAAGTATCTCTACAACGGCGTACACATCTGGAAGGAGATTGCTCCCGCAGGCGAGGTAACCCGTTTTCTTCACGGAGAAGGTTATGACCAATGGCTCGCCAGACAGCGTTCTTCCAACAACAGCAGCCAGACGGAAGTCGCCTGGTACCTGAGCGACCGCCTGGGGACCGTACGCTCCATGGCCTCCCGCGACGGAACCACTTTGCTCAGTCGCAGCGAATACTCCAGCTTCGGTTCCAGGGAATACGTGGGTTCCGGCACTGATTCACTGGCATTTACCGGACGTGAACTTGACGATGACACAGGACTCTACTATTATAGGGCTAGGTATTATGATCCAGCTCTAGGGACATTCATCTCAGAAGATCCTATGGGCTTTAAGGCTGGGGACTACATTCTTAATCGGTACTGTTTTAACAATCCCATTAATTATGTTGATCCAACTGGACATGGGATCAGGGAGTATTTGAGCAGGGTTACTCCCATAGGAATGGCTGTACAATTGGGAGCAGGGACTCTAACGGCAATATATGCATCAGGTCAGTATATGTTGCACGAACATCTTAAAGAAGAGGCGGACCGTAGATTTAGTAGTAGTATTCCTTATGATGAACGTAAGATGGACAAAATGAGGCACTGCTTTACCAATTGCGCGTCGGTAAGCATGCAAGGACAAGTTGCTATCGCCTTTATCTTTAGCGTTCTTAAAGAAGTGAAGGATATTTATGTAGTTTACAGCCGCAATCAAAATGTCTGGAGTGAGGCATCTGATGGAGTAGTCGATATGGCTGCAAATTTCTATGGGATGTTGCAATCCCTAATGGCAGATCGTAGATGGGATGCAGTATATGATAGCTGTGAGATTCGTTGCAAAACGCTCTTTTTACTCTATATCGGCGACGCACGACCTGATGCATAACTAGAAGAATCTATTCCACTAACTATGGCGATGACGCAAAGCAGCTTTTCAATCCGTATTATAAATATAACACTATTCGTGCTGTTATTGTGTTCAATCGCATTTTTTTTATGGACCGTTACCAGCTACCGTGAAATGTTTACTCCTCCTGGATGGGATGCTTCTGTTGGTCGGCGGTATCATTTTTTGACGGACGATGTGATAGTTTACAGTAAAGATGGTGGGAGCGCATTCCTTCATTATGACATTGAAAGGCAAAGCCCGGAGTCCATCTTCTACAACCCAGAAACGCGTAGATGGACAGTGATTTTTGGACCGCCTGATCGCAGCGCTGTGAATACCAATATAATGCTGAAATGAGTGCACAGAAAAATGTAAGTTGCCTTTCACTTATGCTCATGCTCTTCATGACACCAACAGCCTTGCTGATGTTGCACTATATATTCTTTGCGTACTACATAGAGCTTGATGTGCCCAGCGATTGGGGGGATTCTGTGGGGAGACGTGGAAATCTTTCTACCAGTGATGTTCTGGTATACAGGCGAGATACTGGAAGATATTTATTTACTTATAACACAAAATCAACCATTCAGCTCGAATCGCTAAGGCGAAACAGCAACGGCCAATGGACGTTAATATTCGCGAAGCCAGAGGATAAGTGAACTTCACGGCGTCCTATAAGTGAACTCGACAGGCCAACCATAGCACCAGAAGTGCCAGAAGATGGATAAGCGCAAAGAAACAGCTTCTCGGGTACGAACGACCAATCCCAATGGAATGTAAAGCTCCCCTACATCAAACTGAACAATCAAACGGCTAGCCCACCTCGTACCGCTGTCCCGGTTAACCAAGTACGTTGTAGGAGGTTATTTCACTCTCAACGTACAGTTCGAATTCGGTGATGATTGCGACTGTCTTTGCTATGTCAATGTAGTCTTAAGTCGAGTTTGACTTGGATGCAAACGGTAAACTTCACGAATGTACTCCCAAAGGGAGATAGAATTTGGGGATGACGGTAGAGGGCGAAAATCTATACCTCTCTTAACTAACCGGCGTTTCGAACCCGCAAAACCAGGGGCAAGTGGTTGTTCGATTTTCGAACAGATTTGATTACTCTCTCAGCCTCAAACACTTACAAACTCCCGACTCTCTCTTTCTATTTTGTTTTAGGGTGTGCATGGGGAGCGTTGCATTTCGGCTTCGGAGGGGGAGCGACGGTTCAGCACGATATAGTGCTGAATGTAGAGGAGAAACTCTTGTTGCCGCGGAGTGAGGATGCGGTGTTCGGGATCAAGCGGGTTGCGCATGCTCAGAAATTTTTTCTCTCGAGCTGTGTCGATTTTCCTGGGCCGGCCCCGGCGGGGTGGTGCCGGGAGCGGAGCGGGATCCGCTGGTGCGGCCGGGAGCGGGGCGGCAGCGGATTTCGGGTTGAGTTTTGCCGGTCCGGTGCCTGCTGTTCCCGCTTTGGGAACCGGGGCCGGGGCTGTGGTTGTCGTTGTGGCGGGTGCAGTGGCAGCCGATTGCTCCGTCGTCGGTAGCGGCGCTTCGCCCTGGGGCTCAAGTGCTTCCAGATCGATGCCGAAGATCTGGTTAAGTGAGGTTGGGGTGAAGCGACGGCGGGCCGCGACACCGGCGGGGTTCGCGGTTGGCCCGCCTGCTCCAGGCCGGGCGATGGCGTCGGCAGCGTCGCCGGCGGAGATGAGCTCGTTGTGATCCGCGCCGCGCAGTTTGAAGAGCAGTTCGGGCTGGGTGTCGAGGCGGACGCCGACGCCGTAGAGGACGGCGGCGATGTGTTTGCACATGTCGACCCAGTCCGGGCAGTTGCAGTTGAATTTGATCTCGCCCGGGGATGGAAAGAGGCCGTCGGTTTTGTTGGCGACGACGCCCATGATTTCGCCGGAGATTTTGCCGTGAAGCAGCTCGATAAGCGAGCCGATGCGGCCGCGGCATCTGTCCTGAATGCACTTCCATTTGGACCGGGGCAGTGGCTCGACGCGGATCGTGGCCTCGTACAGTTGCGACCCCTGCACCATGGCGCTGATGGTGCCGGGCTCAATCCTCAGGTGGATGACGCTTCCGTTGCGGACGTAGCTGCGGCCGCGCGGCAGGCGGCTCGCGTAGTCGCTGAAGGACTCCAGGTGCTTGCACCAGGATTGCCCCCAAAAGCTGGTGGCGATGTTGCCGCGCTGCGACACGTTGCCCACGGGCTCTAGTGTGCGCCCGGCCTTGGCCATCTTTGCGGCCTGCTTTTCCGCCAGGGCGCGGCGCTCGCCTACGGAGAGGCTTTGTGGATAGTAGCCCCAGCTCATTGTGCGGCCTCCGCTCGGGTGATGTCGAGGCGTATAAAGTCGAGGAGTTCGGCGTTACTCATTTCGGTCAGTGATGTTTCGGCGCCGCCGGTGAGGATGGCGTCGGCGGTGTCCTGTTTGCTGGTGATCAGGGCGTCAATCTTCTCCTCCAGCGTGCCGGTGGTGACGAACTTGTGCACCAGAACGTTGCGCTTCTGCCCTATACGGTAGGCGCGGTCGGTCGCCTGATTCTCCACGGCGGGGTTCCACCAGCGGTCGAAGTGGATGACGTGCGAGGCGTTGGTGAGCGTAAGGCCGGTGCCGCCGGCTTTGAGGGAGAGCACGAAGAAGGGCGGTCCGTCGGGCCGCTGGAATTGCTCCACCATGGATTGCCTTTTCTTGATCTGCGTGTCGCCGTGCAGAACCAGGCCCCCGCGACCGAAGACGCTGGTGGGGCACGCGGCTACCGGCTCGGTCATCTCGTGGAATTGCGTGAAGACAAGAACCTTCTCGCCGCGAGAGGCGATCTCCTCGCACAGTGCGGTCAGGCGCATGAACTTGCCGCTTTGCGCGGGATCGTACACGCCGGCACCGGTCACCTGGTCCGGATGGTTGCACAGCTGCTTGAAGCGCATCAGGTATTTGAGCACTGTACCGCGGCGCCCGATTCCCTCGGCGCTCAGAAGCTCCGCCGAGAGAGCCGAGACCGTTTGCTGGTGGAGGCGTGCCTGCGAGGGTGCCAGCCCGCAAAAGACTTTCACTTCGGTCTTATCCGGTAGGTCGGTAATGATCGACTTGTCCGTTTTGAGTCGCCGCAGGATATACGGTGCGACGAGGCGGCGCAGCGGGGCGTAGTTGGCGCCCGTGTCAGTGGTCAGCTTCTTGACGAAAGCGCGGAACTGGCCGATGGTGCCCAGCAGGCCCGGGTGGAGAAAATCGAAGAGCGACCACAGGTCGCCCAGGTGGTTCTCCACGGGGGTGCCGGTCATCGCGATGCGTGCGTCGGTCTTGAGTTTACGGACGTTTTTGCTTTGGCCGGAGCCGTGGTTTTTGATGGCCTGGGCTTCGTCCAGGATAACCCAGCCCCAGCGCGTGGCGGCGGGCCAGTCCGCCCGAGCCAGCATGCCGTACGTGGTGATGACCACGTCCGTGCGCGCCAGCCTCTCCGCATCCGCCTTCTCCGCCGTCTTGCCCTCGGAGCGATGGGCGACATGCACGCGCAAGTCGGGCGCAAAGCGGGCAATCTCGCGCTTCCAGTTGCCGATAAGTGATGCGGGCACAATGAGGATGCTCGGCCGCGACTCCGGCATCTGCTCCTTCTTCAGCAACAGCGCGGAGATAACCTGCACGGTTTTGCCCAGGCCCATGTCATCCGCCAGGCAAGCGCCAAGGCCCGCGCGCGTACAAAAACACAGCCAGCCCAGCCCGCGCTCCTGGTAATGACGCAGCGTGGCGCGAAGGGTGCGGGGCGCCGGCGCGGCGTCGGGGGACTGCAGGGAGCGCAGCATCTCCTCCAGCCCGGCGTCGGCGCGGGCAAAGGCCCAGCCGGCGGCCTCGGGGGATTCGCCACCGCCGTCTTTCAGATCGGGCGGCGCGCCGGCCAGCAGGCGCATGCCCTCCAGGAAGGGGATGCTGCCGTCCTGATCGATCGCCTTCCAGTGGCTCAGCGCCTGCTGCAGCTGCTCGCGATTCACCTCGATCCACTGGCCGCGAAAAAGATCCAGCCCGTCCTCGCCCTTCAGCAGCGCCTCCACCTCCTCTCGCGAGAGCCGCTCGCCCTCCACTTCCACCTCCAGCTTAAAGTCGAGCATCGCGTCCAGGCCCACGCCGCCATCCTTCTTCTTGCCCACCGTTGCGGTAACTTTGGGCCGCGGCCCCTGCCGGCGCCACCAGTTGGGCAGCCGCACCAGCAGCCCGGCCTCCTCCAGGGCGGGAATGCTTTTGAGGAACTCAAACGCCTCCGGGGGCGACCAGGCCAGAGGATGATAGATATCTCCCGACTCCACCAGGGAGGCCACAGCCGGGCACGTGCGCGCCGCCGTGTGCAGCGGCGTCAGCAGCCGAGGCAGGGCGGCCTTGTTGCGCGCGCCACTGTACTCCCGAAGCGCGGTGCCCAGCGGCACCTGCATCACGCGCCCCGTGCGCGTTACGCCGGAGGAGTAGGAAGCCATGAACGCAAACGGATAGTCCGGATCCTCCTTGTTCTCCGCCACATGCAGCGTCACCCGGCCAACCCTTGACCACACCGGCGCATGCTTGCGCAAAAATTCTGCCACGCCGCCGGCCTCGGCCACCCGCGCGCCCGTCCACGCATTCAGTCGGGCCCACAGCTCCCGCAGCATCGCCGGTGACACATACTCCGCGCCCCGCATCGGCGGCACGGTCAGCGTCCACTCGGCAAGCACCGCCGCTTCCGGCGCGGGCAAATCGGCAAACCGGGCGCCCTCCGGCACATGGCACAGGGCGCGTATATACGAATCCGCCACGGACTTCCAGAAAAGCTCCGACGCGTCCGCCCCCGCGCGCAGCGAGTGCCCGCCCAGCTCAATAAGCGCCGCCGCATCCTCAACCGCCCCGACACTCCCCCGCCGCCCCTCCGTGCGATGGCATAGCAGAAACCCTTCCGGCGTAAGCTCATAAGACTTTGCGCCCTCAGTGTTTACCGCATCAGCAAGAGCGCCGTCCGCTATTCTGGATTTATGCACCTCGCCACGCTACCATAAATCCGCGGCAAACGTATAGTGGCCAATCGAAACCGGGCCAGTTGCCCGAAAGGCAGCCTCAGAGCTTCCGCCCCTTGCGCAACCCAGTCGTGCCAGTCGGCAATGGCTTTGGCCGTTGTCTCGTCGACATGAACGCCGATCGGCGCGCCTCCGTCCCCTTGGGGGGCAAAATTGTTGTTCAGAAAGCTTGCAATGCCGCCAGATTACGATAAATCCTATAGAACTACTGGATTATGAGCCACTTTCTTGAAACGGACATCCTTGTCATCGGCGGCGGCACGGCCGGGTGCGTCGCTGGCATCAAAGCGAAGGAAGCGCTGCCAGGCGGACGCGTGCTGGTGCTGGAGAAAGCCAACGTCAAACGCAGCGGCGCCATCGCGCTCGGGATGGACGGCGTCAACAATGCGGTGATCCCCGGCCACGCCACGCCCGAGCAGTACGTGCGCGAAATCACCACGGCCAACGACGGCATTGTTAACCAGCGCGCCATCCTCGCCTACGCCACGCAAAGTTATGGCATGATCCAGGAGCTCGAGTCATGGGGAGTAAAGTTTCAGCGCACAGCGACTGGCGACTACGACGTCAAGAAAGTGCATCACAAAGGCAGCTACGTGCTGCCGATGCCCGAAGGCTACGACATCAAAAAGATTCTGACGCGCACGATGCGGCGCACGGGCGTCAAGGTGGAGAATCGTATCATGGCCACGCGGGTGCTTATGCACGAGGGACGCGCGGCGGGCGTGCTGGGCTTTAATGTGCGCACCGGGGAATTTGCGGTGATTCGTGCCAGGGCGGTGATTCTCTGCTGCGGCGCGGCCGGAAGGCTCGGGCTGCCCGCCTCCGGCTACCTGATGGGCACCTACGAGAATCCCAGCAACGCCGGCGACGGCTACTCCATGGCGTACCACGCGGGCGCGGAGCTTACCAATATCGAGTGCTTTCAGATCAACCCGCTGATCAAGGACTACAACGGGCCGGCGTGCGCATATGTGAGCGGGCCGTTTGGCGGCCACACCGTCAACGCGCGCGGAAGCCGCTTTATGCTCTCCGATTACTGGAGCGGCCAGATGATGTGGGAATTCTACAATGAGCTCACCGGACCGAACGGCCCTGTCTATCTCAAGATGAATCACCTTGCTCCGGAAACCATCACGGAGATTGAGCAGATTCTGCACACCACCGAGCGCCCCAGCCGTGGCCGTTTTCACGCCGGACGCGACGTCCACTACGGCGAGCGAATGGTGGAGATGGCTGTCTCGGAAATCGGCCTGTGCAGCGGCCACAGCGCGTCGGGCGTATGGACAAATGAACGCGGCGAGACGACCGTGCCCGGCCTTTACGCCGCCGGCGACATGGCCAGCGTGCCGCACGGCTACATGCTTGGCGCTTTTACCTACGGAAAAATCAGCGCCGCATCCGCCGCTGAGTATATTTTGAACAAGGAACTTGCGCCCGTGGACGACGGCCAGGTCGAAGCCGAGCGGCGCCGCGTGCTGGCTCCCGCGCAGCGCGAGGGCGGGCTCCAGCCGCATCTCGTCGAGTACAAGTTGCGGCGCCACGTCAACGATTACCTGCAGCCGCCGAAAGCTGCATTCCGGATGGAGCGCGGGCTGGAATTCTTTGAGCGCGCGCATGAAGATCTGGAGCAGATCGGCGCGACAAATCCGCACGAGCTTATGCGCGCCGCGGAGTGCGGCTTTATCCGCGACTGCGCCGAGATGGCCGCGCGCGCCTCGCTGTACCGCACGGAAAGCCGCTGGGGCCTTTACCATTACCGGCAGGATTATCCCGATAAGGACGACGCCACCTGGTTCGTGCACGTCAACCTGCGCAAGGATCCCGTCACCGGCCGGATGTCGCTCTTCCGCCGCCCTGTGGAGCCCTACGTGGTGCCGCTGGAGGCGGACGACAAGCGGAGTTACCAGGAGCTTCGCATTGCGGAGGGGGACTCGCGCCGGGTTCTCACTGCCGCCGTGCCTCACGCGCAGGCGCAAGCCGCTTCGCCCGCTCACGGCCATGGGAAAAACGGTGCGAAGCCGTGGCTGGGTGGGCTCGATCACGAGCTGGCTTCTGTGGCGGGCGCATCGACTTCGTCCGCTGATCAGCGCGAATCGCGCGCCTAAGTCTATGCACTCTCTTGTATTGATCACTTTTCACTATCTTCTGCCATGAGCCACACTTCGTCTCCACAACAGCCCTCGCCTGCGCCCGCACACCCGGCAAAAGTCGCCGGACAACTCAAGTTCTCCTCAGAAAAGGAAGCCGCGTTTGTCGCGCGCGAAACGCCCAACCGCCAAACCACGCGCGTCTTTGACGTACCGGTGGTCGTCGACGCGTCGAAGTGTATCACCGGCTGCCACATCTGCGTCGAGTCGTGCCCGGTGGACTGCCTGGCTATTGATCCGACGATCGGAAAATCGCACATGAAGTTTGATGAATGCTGGTACTGCCTGGCCTGCGAGGTGGACTGCCCGACAAACGCTATCACGGTCAAAATCCCCTACTTAATCCGCTGAACTTGAACTTTTTGCTGAAGTTATGAGCATTGAAACCAGCTCCATTGTCGAGCGCCTGGGCCACCCCGACGTGGCGGTGCGCCGCGTGGCGCTTACGGAGCTCGACGAGTATTTCGACGAGATTCCGGTCGCGGCGATTCTGCCGCTGCTGCGCGACGACGACACGGCCGTGCGCCGCCTCGCCATCGCCGCCGCCGAGGAGCTGGGCGATACGGAGGCGCTGCCCGCCCTCATCAGCCTGGCATCGGATCCGACAGCCGAGGTTGCCCTGGCAGCAGCCTCTGCGTTGCGGGAGTTTCGCACCCGGGACGCCGCGCCGTACCTCACCGCCGGGCTGGTGCACGCGGAGGCGGCGTCGCGCGTGGCGGTGCTGGTGGCTTTGCGCGAGCTGCGTCCCGCGGCGGCGCTGCCGGCCATCGGCGAGGCTCTGCGCGACCCCGACAGCGGCGTGCGGCGCGAAGCGGTCATCACGCTCGCGCATTATCGCGATGCCGCCACGCTGCCGCAATTGCGCGCCGCGCTGAAAGACGCCGACAGCGACGTGCGGCGCATCGCCGTCGGCGCCGTGGCGTTTTTCCCCGCGGATACCACCGTGCAGGACCTGCGCGGCGCGCTGGCGGACAGCGACTGGCAGGTGCGACGCGAGTCCGCGGTGGCCCTCGGGCGCTTCCCCGGCAACGGCACCATTTGGCTACTCACCGGCGCGCTCAACGACGAGTACTGGCAGGTGGCGCGCGAGGCCGCGCTGAGCCTCGGCAAAATCCGCGCGCCGGTGGCGGACCGCATTGTCCCGCTCGCGCGGCATCCGGTGGCGGATGTCCGCATCGCCGCCGCCACGGCCCTGGGTGCTATTGGCGACGACCGATGTAGTGACGTTCTGAAAGCCCTGACGGCGGACGTCGACACCGGCGTCCGCAAAGCCGCCGCGCGCGCGCTGGAGCAGATTGGTCCGGCGATTTAGGCGCTGTAATTCCTCCCTCAGGTCTCTGCGGTCTCTTCTCCATACTCTTCCTCCAACATCCCATGAAAATCAGTCTCCGCACTCTCCTTGCGGGCGCAGTATCGGCGCTCGTTCTCACATTCAGCTCAGCCCACGCCGGCGAAGTCATCCGCGTTGCTATTGGCACGCAGGACACCACCATCAACTGCGCGACGGGCGGACCGCTCGTTCGCGAGCTCAAGCTGCTGGAAAAACATCTGCCGCGCGACGGCAAGTACAAGGATGTGACCTACGACATCCAGTGGCAGAACCAGCCTACCGGCGCCCAGCTTAACAGCCTGTATCTCTCCAACAAGCTCGATATCGTGCAGATGGCCGACTTCCCGTCCATCCTCGGAGCCACGGCGTTTCAGAACTCCGGCGGGGAAGTGCGCTCGATATACATTGCGTCGCTTTCGCTGGGCGCAAAGGGCGCGGGCAATGCGATTCTGGTGCCGAAGGATTCGACCGTGCAGTCCCTCAAGGAGCTCAAGGGCGCGAAGATTTCCGTACCGTTTGGGTCCACCGCGCACTCCATGCTCATCCAGGCGCTCCTCAGCGTCGGGCTGGATCCGAACAAGGACGTGACGATTGTGACGCAAACGCCCGAAGTGGGCGGCAGCGCGCTGAAGTCGAAGCAGATTGACGCGCACGCCAACTTTGTCCCCTTCGGCGAGCTGTTTCCGTTCCGCGGTTTTGCGCGCAAGATATTTGACGGAAGCTCCACCGGCCTGCCCACAACGCACGGCGTTCAGGTGCGCTCGGATTTCGCCGAGAAGTATCCGGAGATCGTCGTCGCGTACCTTAAGGCCACTCTGGAGGCCGACCGCCTGCTGCGCGAGCAGCCCGAGGAGCTCTCGGAAAAACTGGCCGGCTGGACCGGCATCGATCCCGAGGTCTACTACGCGTTCCACGGCCCGGGCGGCATCCAGACGCGGGACTACACCCTCAAGCCGGAGGTCCGCGCGGCCATCGCCAAGGCCCAGGAGTCGCTCAAGGTACTCAAGAAGATTGAGAAGGAGGTCGACCTGGCCACCTTCGTGGACGATCGCTTTATCCGCCAGGCGGCCAAGGAGTTCGGCTACGACTACGACACCCGCCTTAAGGATTACGCCGCGGTGCCCTTTGCCGGCAATGCCTTGGACACCGGCAAGCCCGTGTCCGATCCCACGCTGGCCGGCCAACTTTGGGTAAAGGGCGAGTCGAAAGTGCGCCTCTACAGCACGCCGGAGGCCGCATTTTCCGCGCTGCGCCAGCTGCAAGGGGCGGGACAGACCGTGCGCGTCACCTTTGTGCACGACCGCGCCACGGGCAACAAACTCTTCGCCGACAAAGTCTGGTACGTCGCAAAAGATGGCAAACTCTCGGCGTTTCTGCTGAAGGAATCGGCCGAAAAGTGGAGCGCCGACAACGGCGGCTCCGTCCTGGAGTTTGACGCTGCCCTGCAATCCGTAAAGCCGGTCGTGGCGGCGAAGTAATCCTCGTCCCTCCGTGTTCGTGCACCAACCCGCACGAACACAGAGAGCGGAGCGACGATCAAACACCTCGTCATTTCCTGAGCAGAAATTGAACGCGTGAAGACGAACTCCTGAGCCGGAACGATTCAGGCCCTCACAAGCGAGCATGACCGCACTTCCTCCTCCCGATCAATCCGCGGCATTGCAGCCGCCTGCCGCCACCATGGCTCCGGCTTCGCAGGCGCCCGGCCCTCACCCGCTCAAGAGCGGCGGCGGCGGCGGCGGAGGCGGGGGCGGGGGCGGCGCGCTCGCCCGCGCGTGGGGCATTGCCCAGCGATGGATCGCGCCTGTGGCGTGCACGGCGGTTTCGCTCGCGGTTTGCCTTGTTCTCTGGGAGATGTTGTCGCGCAATCGCATGAGCTTTGGGTTTCTGCGCTTTGAGAACGTGCCGGCGCCGAGCAAGGTGGCGGTGGCGTTCGCGCACCTGGCCGAGTCCCCCAAGTTCATCTCTCATGTCGGCAACAGTTTTTTCCGCATCTTTGCCGGGTTTGGGCTGGCGGCGTTGCTGGCCATTCCGCTGGGCATGATCATCGGGCGGTTTCAGCTGGGGCGCTGGACGCTGCTGCCGCCGATGGAGGTGCTGCGGCCCATCCCGGCGGTAGCGTGGATTCCGCTCGCCATCCTCATGTTTGCCTCCGGCGAGCAGAGCATGATCTTTATCACTTTTGTCGGCGCGTTTTTCCCCATTCTCATCAGCACAATCCACGGTGTGGAGAGCCTGGACAGACGCCTTATTGACGCCTCGCTGACGCTGGGCGCCGGGCCGTACAGCGTGTTTGCGGAGGTAATTCTCCCCGGCTCACTGCCGTCGATAGTCACCGGGCTGAGCATCGGCATGGGCACCGCCTGGTTCTCGCTGGTGACGGCCGAGATGATCTCCGGGCAGTTCGGCATCGGCTACTACACATGGGAGTCCTACACGCTTCAAAACTACCCGGACATTGTCCTGGGCATGATCATCATCGGCGTCCTTGGCATGGCGTGCAGCGCGGCCATCCGCTGGGTGGGAGTCTGGGCCATGCCCTGGTATCGACCAGGAGGAAACTCCGTATGAGCACCTCCGCTCCCGCATCCGCCACACATGGTTTTGCTCCGAATCTTGCCGCAGCGCACGGGGCGATCGCGGAGCCGCGTATCGTTGCGCCATCGCTGGGTTACATTACCGGCCCAGGCGCCGCTGCCACAGCGGGGTCCCCCTCGGTTTCCGACGACTCTTCCGCGGACGCTCCGCCGCTGAGCGGATCCGTCGAGTTCCGCGAAGTCGGCATCCGCTTTGGCAGCGGAGCGGCGGCGGTGCAGGCGGTGCGGGGGATTAATCTCAGCATTCGCGCGGGGGAGTTTGTCAGCATTCTGGGCCCTTCCGGTTGCGGAAAATCGACGCTGATCGGCGCCCTTGCGGGATTTACCGCGCCGAGCGAGGGCAGCCTCTTTGTCGACGGCCAGCGGGTGACGCGGCCGGGCTCGGACCGCGGCGTCGTCTTTCAATACCACAATCTGTTTCCCTGGAAGACCGTGGCCGGCAACGTGGAGTTCGGCCTCAAGATGCGGGGAGTCGGACGCCCCGAGCGCCAGGCGGTGACGGCGGAGATCCTTCAGCGCGTAGGGCTTGCGGAGTTTGCGCGGCATTACCCCGCGCAGCTCAGCGGCGGCATGCAGCAGCGTGTAAGCCTGGCGCGCGTGCTCGTCAACCGGCCGCGCCTGCTGCTGATGGACGAGCCGTTCAGCGCTCTCGACGCACAGTGCCGGCTGTTGATGCAGGAGCTTCTCCTCGAACTATGGCGCGAGTTCCGCACGACAGTCGTTTTCGTGACGCACGATATTGACGAGGCCATCTTCCTGGCGGACCGCGTCATCCTGGTCTCTCCGCGCCCCGGACGAATCACCGGGGAGCTCCCCGTCACCCTGCCGCGCCCGCGCACGGCGGAGGCGGTCACCACGGCGGAGTTTTTGTCGCTCAAGCGCACGTGTTTCGGGCATTTGCGTGGATAGGGGCGTATCGCCACTTCAGGGGATCTGCGGATCTGCCGGATAAGTTCCACCAGGCAAGGTTTTTCAGCAATAATATGTAAACATAAGAATCCTGAGAAAACGCGATAAAACATGTTGACTCTATCGAGATTATATATAATCATTTCTGCATTCCCAAAGTCACTTCCCCAATGGGAAGTAACCGCACAATGCCCTCGAACCACTATTGTCATTGCCCTTCGGCACCCGCTGCCGGGACGCTGCAGGCGCGCATCTATAGTGTGCATGGGCTTACTTGCCACTTTACCGCCCTGTAGTCCGGTCCGGTTCTGAGTCTCCGTCAACGCTTCCCCACCCGTTGCTCGCGTCCGGTCCGTCACACTTCCCCTTACGGTGCCGCCGGCGCTGGCGGCGTGAGTCAAATCTGTACGAGAGCAACCTGATGTTTTCCTGAGATCCAACGTATTCAAAGCCATGAGCACAAGCAACTTCGGCACCGCAAAGCGGCAACTTCACCTCAACACATTTCTGTATCTCACCGGGCATCACGACGCCGCCTGGCGTGTGGACAACAACCGGCCGGAGCGGCGCATCGATATCGACCCGTCCTATGCAAAAAATAATAACCCTTGGAAGTCGTTGATGTTGAGCGCCTAACAAAACGCTCAAAACCTCCAGAATCGTTCCACTTTTATGCCGCTTTTCGCGAATAATGGCGCAGCAATCCGCCCAGTTTGGATTCACATTGGATGTCTTCCGGCCGGGGCGGCGCGGCTTGGGTTGGAAACGGAATGATGTTTCCGATGGTCCGGTTCGCGATCCCCTGGTGCGGTCGGACGGTGTTGTAGTAGGACGCGAATTCTCTCAACAGAAACTCCAGGTGCTTCTGCCCAAACACCACGAAATGTCTCAAGCATTCATTTTTGATGGTCTGAACGAACCGCTCCGCGAAGGCATTGAGGTTGGGAGACTCTCGCGGAAGCTTTTAACTTTGATCCCTTCGCTCTTGAATATCTCGTCAAACGCCTGAGTGAATTTGGTGTCTCCGTCGCGCAGAAGATAGCTGACCTTCTCACCGCGATCCTGCAAATCCATCACAAGATTTCGCGCTTGCTGCTCGACCCAAGGGCCGGTCGGATTGCAGGTCACTCCCGAGATGTGGACTCGCCTGGAACCTACGTGGATGAAGAAAAGCACGTAGAAAGTGACTTTACCTCCTGCAGTCCAGATGTCTTTGGTAAAGAAATCGGTCGCCCATAATGTCTCCACATGAAGGCGAATGAATCTATCCCAGTCTCCCTTCGTTCTGTATGGAGATGGATGGAAACCATTGACAATCAACACCTTCTTGATCGTATTGTTGGCCACTTGGATCCCGAGCTTGTTGAGTTCGCCTGCGATCCGGGCATAGCCCCAGGCGTTTTCCTTTGCCATGCGCAGAATCAGGGCGGTGACATCCGGGGGAATAGTGGGCCGGCCAGGTTTGCGAGGCATTGCCTTTACATTCGTTCCATCTCGTTCTTTCCGAACCCATTGCAGGAACGTCTTATAGTGCACTATGCCGAGGACTTCTCGGATCGAGCTGCCCAACGGTGCTCCAAGGCACACAAGGACCGAGCGTTCAGCCGGTGTGGTCTGAATGGTTTTCGGCAACCGGGACCTCAAGATCTCATTCTCAGCTTTCAAATAGGCGATCTGCCGAAGCAGTGCAGAATGTGTGACATAAACTAAAAATGCGAGCAATGGATTGCGGGCGAATAACGACATAAAGGGGCTGATCAGGATGGCTAAAACTGGCGGATTTTGGTAGGATTTAATTGCTCCAACCGGATTGCTTCAAAAAAGCAGTTTCAGAGGAGCGCAACGGAGGAAGAAGGTTTTTGGTGCGACCCTAACGAGCTGCGTAATTGTTTGACGAAATACACATAAGGATGAGTACGACGAAAGAACCTGCGGTTCCGTCCGCAGTAGCCTGGCGACACTTGCGGGGTTGGCAACGACCTTGTGGGAAGCTGTTGCGACAAAGTAACTTCGTCCTTTCGGACGGTGGGCCTGCCGTGAGGTGAGGCTTGCGATCCGCCAATGTCGGGTGGGTCGAGGGCAAGGCTGATGGTATGTCTAACACATGTGAACTGCGAGCAAGCACCGTCATCGTTGGGGAGCCAAAGGACATTGACAGGCTCTGGCCAAAAGGGCGCGCGGTCGGTTGCCCCTCTCAAAAATGGGGGCACACGGATACGAGTACCGCCGGTGTAGTGCAGGGGCTAAACCATCGTGTGTTACGTAGCTCAGATGGGGTAAATGTTACGGGCCACTTTCTGGTCGTAGCGGAATTCCAAATTCTGCTCGTAGGATTTTGGAGAAATTGCCGAGCTCTCATCGTATTTAATTTCCTGAAGTGTCGTAGGTTTTGAGTTGATAACCGGGATGCGTATCAGTGGTTTTTGCTACGACCGGAGCGGCAGGAGGCGTTATCGTCGCTTTTCCGCTACGACAGTAATGGTCATGGGCGGTAGGAGTATTGAATGAAAGCGGGAGGGACACGGCATGTCCCTCCCTTCCGGTCGCTACGACGACTCCGGTGTGGTGGGGTTCAGGTGGGGCTCAATGGGGTGCGGCGGGGTCGACGTCGTGTTCGTGGCGCCAGTGGGGTTGAAGCAACACTTTGTTGACTTGTTTGAGGTCGACGTGTTTGGTGCGGTCGCGGACGGCTTCGAGCAGGCAGGAGAGGCAGAGGTTGCGGGTGCGGCGCAGGACGCCTTCGGACGAGCGGGCGATGAGATTGAGCGCCTCGTCGGAGAAGGTGTTGTGGGGCAAGGAGATACGATCGAGTTCGGCGAGGATGAAGGAGCGGATCTGGTCGGGGTTGAGGCGCGGGACGACGACGGAATAGGTCACGCGGGAGCGGATATCCTCGTTGACGGTCAGCGTGATGGCAGTGAGAAGGGCGGGTTGGCCGATGAGGATGAGGTTGTGGTTTTTGGGAAATTCCTCGAAAAGCAGGCGCAGTTTGCGCAGGGTGGTCATGTCCAGCAGGTGGGCGTCGTCGATGATGGGCGCGATGGATTTGCCTAAGTGGTTGAGCCTGAACGCTTCTTCGATGAGGCGCTTTTCGCATTTGATGTCGTTGCCGTCGAAATCGAGCGCGAAGGCCTGGCAGAGGATGCGCAGGGTGTTGCGGTAGGTGTGCAGCGTGCGGCCGATACAGGGTGTGATAAGTCGTTGACTATCATGCTGTTGAAGCGCCTGTTTGAGGGTGGATTTGCCAGTGCCGGGTTGTCCGAGAAGGAGGCAAAGGCCGCCCTGCTGGCAGTGGACGAGCAGCGTGTCGAAGATGGCCTGCTGATGCTCGAGCAGGGTAAGTGTCTCGGCATGAAAGGGTTGCAGCGCGAGGCCGAAGTAGGAGCGGATCATGATGGAAAGGAAGGAAAAGGATAAGGCAGCCTGTTAAGGCAGGCGCGCCCGTGTTATCTGATGTTGACTTTGACCTGGGCTGCCGCGACCGGGGTGGTTGCCGGCTGAGAGGAAGGCGCGCCGAGGGGCGGGCGGTCGTTGGCGACGGTATTGAGCAGGCGGGCGTTGCCCAGGCGTGTTCCCTTCAAGTAAACAGCGGCTGTTTTAAGGTGTTTACTGGAGGCGAGGCCACGATCGTACCTGACCTGGATGGTGCGGTTGGCGCAATCGACGGGGGCCTCGAATCGGATACTCTTGAGCGAGAAGGTGTTATCGGCTTTGACGTGGCGTTCTTCTTCCATGTAGAAGAGTTCGTCGTTCATCTCGCCGGGCGGCAGGAAACGGATGCGCGGGAGGTCGATCCCGAAGCGATCGATGGGGCGCATGCCGATGGCAGACCAGCGTGACGCTGGACCCTGTTGGCGTTGTACTCGTCCTCAAGCCACGCAATAAACTGTCTGTTAAGGACTTCCAGCGAGGAGAGATCTAAAGCCCGCGTCAAGAAGGATTCACGCACATGGCGAAAAAAGCGTTCTACCTTTCCCTTGGCGGCGCCGTCGCGCACGGGCGTGTGGGAGAGGATGGTGCCCAGGCGGGCGCAGATGAGTGTTATCTCCTTTGAACTATAGATAGAGCCATTGTCAACATAGAGCACTTCCGGGACGCCCCGCTTGTAGAGCGCGCTTTTGAGAGCACGAATGAGCGTATCGCCGTTTTCCTGGAGGAAAAACTCGCCATGGACAACGACGCGCGAAGCGTCATCGAGAAACGCGATGAGTTTGGCCTGCTGCGCGGGCTTCTTTGCGCGAGTGCGGGATGTCGACGAAGACGAGCGTGAACTCCCTGTGGATAAAGGAGTTGTGTCGGTCTTGAGATACGGCCCGAACATCGTGTCGGCCTGCCACATCTGGTTGGCGTACTGTTTGGAGAAAGCCCGGCGCTGTTTCGATTCCGTTTCGACGTCATCCTTGAGCATGTCGCACCGCTCCACAATACGGCGGAACGTGTTGGGAGCGATCAGGTTACGTTGAAGCAGCCCGCGCTCGATGCAATGGCGATAGAGGGACGCAATAGTAAACTTTTTGTTATGAAACGCGGGCAGCGCCGCCTGCACGGCTTCCAGGACAGCCTCCGGCGTCACTCGCCTGGAGGTGCCTTTATCCTTGCGTATCTTGTTGTGCACGACCGTGATACCATGCTTTCGATAGCGTACCAACCAGGTCTCAATAGTTCGCCAGGTAAAGTGTCGCGTGTTGCCTTCCTCGTCAACAAAAGGCAACGCCGCGACATGCCGGATCCGCTCACGCTCGCTCCTGCCGGGAGCCGCGTCAATCGCGCCGAGCACATGCATTTTCAGATAGGGAGATGGATTTTTCATCGCCGGAAAGCTGGCACGCAACCCGTTGTAGCTGCAACAGAACGGATGTGTTGCCGCCCTGCGCGGCCAATCTGGGCCCGGTGCGCTACGCTCCTATTGTGGAAAGAACGGGCGCTGAAACCGGAGCTGAAAGGCAGCAATGGGATTGAAGCTCGGATCCGAGCCAACATCCTGCCCCGCAAAGACTTGTCGCAGGTCCTCAATCGCGCCGATAAGCGGATCCCTCTGCCCGTTCCCGCTCCCGCCCCCGCCCGAGACTGGCGGCGAAGTCCCACGGCGGCACAGGCACGACCGAATCCACGGCTGCGCCCAGCGCCACACGCGCCACAACCGGCAGCCGCACGCCCCGCTTAAAGGAGGCACAACGTGGTTGCAGCACGCGAGCCGCCACGCCGTGGCGACACACGGCGCCTTGCTGGCAGCTCGGCCGGCGCCGGTCCCGGCCTGTAAGAGCATCTGCAGCAAGAACTTCCAGAGCAACAGCGCCGTCGCCACACGCCCCCACAACACCCCCGCGCGCAACACCGGATGCGTCCGCCCACACCCCGCGCGGCGCCGTCGATTGCTGCAAAACACCCGCCACCCCCGCACCATTCGCGCCGAAGCCAAGTCGCCGCCCGCCTCCGCAACCACCTGCGCCTCAACATCATACCCACGCAAATACCCATGCCGATTGAGATACCCCGCCACCCGGCAATGCGGACAAGTCACCTGCTTAAGCCCCGGCCAATACCGCGCAAACCCCTCAGCATCCGCCACATACGAAATCGACGCACCACCCGCAAAAGGCAAGTTCATCCTCCAAGCCTTACGTGAAGGACCACCCCCGTCCATCCTCGCCTCCGCACGGGAGGCCTCCGGCGCGGATTTGGCCCTCCATGGGCTCACTCCGCTTCGCTCCGTTCCCCCATTCCAGGCCAAATCCCCTTCTTCCCCCCGGCCTTGCCCCTTCGCCCAAGATTCCCTCTTTCAGACCCCCTCCCCACAAACTCCCTACGATCCCATTCCCGTTCCAAAATCACTACTTCCTACGATCGGTTTGTGGGAAATAACAGCGCACTCTCCACGGCGAGGGATGGAAACCATTCACTATCAAGATCTTCTTTATGGTATTGTTGGCCACAATGATGCCGAGTTTTTTGAGTTCGCCTGCGATCCGGGCATAGCCCCACGCGCTTTCCTTTGCCATGCGCAAAATCAGGGCGGTAACGTCCGGACAGATGGAAGGGCGTCCGGGCTTACGAGGGGCAGTTTCGATATTTGTTCCACCTCGTTCTTTCCGAACCCAGTGCAGAAACGTCTTGTAGTGGACAATGCCGAGGACTTCCCGGATCGAGCTTCCCAGTGGCGCGCCGAGGCGCACGAGGACCGAGCGTTCAGCCGGCGTGGTCTGGATGGTTTTCAACCGGGAGCGCAGAATCTCATTCTCAGCTTTCAAATAGGCGATCTGGCGAAGCAATGCAGAGTGTGTGACATAAACTAAAAAGGCGAGCCGGGCCAACCACACCGGATCACAACTGGTGGCCACCATCACCGATTTTGCCGCGTCAGCCCTGGCGGCGGTGACCTGGTCATCGCATACCGGAAAGCCATCGAATTACCCGCCGGCCCCGCATTTGCACGGTGCCATGGACATTACCTCCGGCGTGCTGGGCTCGGCGCGTATCCCATCCATTACTCCGGAAATGCTGGACGCCTCGGCCGGAGGAGAACCCGGCGATGCCACCTGGTATCGCGGCGACGGATCTTGAAGTGCGGGGCCAGTGGGACCTGCCGGCCCCCAGGGCGAAATGGGCCCGAAAGGCGACAAAGGCGATACCGGGGACCAAGGTCCGGCCGGTACGACCGCCTGGGAAGGTATAGAGGACAAGCCCACGGCTTTTCCGCCTGCGGCGCACACGCATTCGCAGTCCGAGGTTACCGGACTGGTCGCGGATCTTGGAGGAAAAGCAGAGGCCCTCGCACACGCATAGCCAGGGCGAAGTCGCCGGGCTCACTGCTTCCCTTGCCGGTAAGGCCAGCATTTCGCACGCCGCCGAGCACGCATCCGGCGGCGCGGACGTCATCGCAAACGCTGTTGCTTCCGGTCCGTCCGGACTGATGAGCGGAGAGGATAAAGCCAAACTTGATGGCGTGCCGCGAGCACTCCCAACACGCGAGCTGTTGCGCTAGCCACGCTGGACGGGGTCATCATCAAGGCGGGCACGCCAACCCATCGCTATGTCGGCTCCATCTACGCAATCGATTCTGATTCCACGAGCTACACCTTTGATTTAAGCGGACTTCGCCTCATCTGGTCCATGTACAATCGTGTCAACAAGCCACTCAAAGCGGCGCCGGAAAGCCTGACGGGAACCTACTAAGGCGGCTGGCAAATCTATGGCAGCTCCCCCGTGCTGGAGGAAAACTACGTGCAGATGATGGTCGGCCTCGCCATCGATCCCATCTCCGCTACCGCGTCAAAGTTATCGTTGCCTGCGACCAGGCAGTGTGCTGACCTGGGCATCTGCTTCGACACGGGTTCCGGCCCCGCATTGGCGACATCCAACCTCGGCGCCTCGCTCACCTACGCGCCCAACACCGCACAATTCTGTAATCTCACCGCCACGCTCCGGCAAAAGCCGCCAGGTGTCGGCCTGATCCGCGTGTGCCTCATGCAATCCGGCGGCGTCTATGACTCCGGCAATATCACCTGGGCCGTCGCCGGTCTTGCCGGCATCGGCGGCCTGAGCGTCATGGCAAAACAATAAGTACAGGTGTAGCAGAGTTGACACGTACTGCAAAGCATGAACGAAACTTCTACCCCCTCCTCCACCACCATGCTCCCCGAAATCATCACCCGCATTTTCGATCGCTACGGCCCGACAGCGGCTTTCCTCGCGGTCACACTGGTGGGTCTGTACCTCGTCTATACCGACTTACAGGCCCAAAACCAAAAGCTCCTCGCCGCCTTTGTTGAGCAGGCGCAAGCAGCTCAGAAGATGGCGGGCTCTGTGGAAATGCTGGCCCGCGCGGTCGAGGCAAACACTGCGGAAATGCGTCTCCGCATGCCTCCGATGTCTGCGGAGGCGAAGAGGCTGTAGTAGTAAAAATCGCGATCTGAATATGCGGCGCCTCAGCCTGTGAGAGGATACCAAGCGTTCCCTCTCACAGGCCTTTTTGGCGTCTGCTATAAAGAACAAAAACCGCTGCCACCGGAAGTCGGTCGAACCCGCAGGGTTTTGCAGCGGATGTTTCGGTGTTTCGGGCACACCTCCCAGGAAGCCCTTGTTGCCACGCAATGATCAGAAAGTACCTATGTGCAGGTCCTTAAATCGCTGAGGGTCAGATTCCCCGCTGCTTCTGGCGATCTGTTCAGTTCTGCGGATCGACTCTTCGAGCTGCTCTGTCTACAATACCCCGCACCTTGGGGCGGAGATCTTGATTCATACTATCGGCGGTCAAAATTCGTTCCAACTCGGGGAGATCCTGATGATGCCTGGAGAGAATGTAGCGGACGATTCAAGGCATTGTCGAGGGGTGAGGTTGCTCAGGGTTTCTGAAATGTAGGCTTGCGCATTGAAGTTGTCGTATCCATGATTTGCGACCATGCAGCAACCGCATTCCATTGACGAGCACACATCCGGCAAAGTGGTATCGCCTTTTGCGTACAGCGAGGTATCGGAGGTACCGAGGAAGAGTTCTGGGGGTGCCATTGTTCTGTGGAGTGCAGTAATTTTGATCCTGCTGGGAGCGGGCGCGGTTGGCGGGGTGTTTCTCAGCAGGTATCTGAGTGATCCTTACCGGACGCTGGAGGCATTCCCTGTGTCCAAGTACCTGGATACGCCGCGCGCGTTGGCGGGCTCCAAGTTTAAGGGGGAGCTGCGGGTGGAGGCGGACTTGGGGTGGAAGGAAGGGGTGGGGCGGCTGATGCTGTTTTCGATGTCCGAGGACTCGCGGCCGGTGGCAGTGATGGTGCCGGCGGGGGTGGCCAATGGGATCTATTTTACGAAGGGCCAGAGCTACATGGCGGAGCTGGAAGTGAAGGAAGGCGGGCTGATTTACGCGAACTCCTGCCGCAAAAACTAACCTTTATTTGCATAGGTGCCTGATCATGAAGACTTTACTCCCTAACACGTTCCCCGTTGTGGCAGCGGCGGCAATCGCTGCGCACACTGTAGCTCTACCCTGGGCTCCGCAAGCTCTGGCGCAGTCCGCTCCGGGCGAGGCCTCGGCCCCGGCAGGCACGTCCGCGCCCGCACCTGCACCCGCGCCGTCGGGTAATCCAGGCGCTCAGCCTGCCTCGGGCGGTGGTGGCACGGAAAGCACCGGCACCTCGGCGGCGCTCGATTACCTCTACAACCGCAAAGGTGGCGAGGGCAGCGCGGTGAAGGAGTTGCAGGACGCGAACAATCGCGGCAAGGACAAGGCGATTGCGATGGACGCGCTGGGCGTGAAGCATATTTCGGATCCGCAGTCCCGCTCGCGCTTTGAGAGGTTTCTGAGTAGCGCTGAGGTACCGGCGGAATACCTGAAGGCTTACGCGGCGGATCTGGCGACGGTGCTGGAGCTCCTGCGCACCAGGGAGGAGTACCGGGCGTGGAATCACCTGCGCCGGCTCGCCGCCTATGATTATGCGGACGCGGGCGTGAGCTGGGAGCTGGCTAACCGCGTGGAGGCGGTGTGGAACGTCGACAAGACGCGCGACCAGATTACGCAGGAAAACAAAAAGTACCGCGAGGAAGCCGAGCGCTCCATTCGTAGCGCCGATTTCAAGTCGGAGAGCATCCGCGAGAAGGAGCTGCAGTACACGCGCCGCACGCAAATCTCCGGCCGCGACAGCAGCCGCAACAACCGCAACTCGCCCAACGGCGGTGTGCCGCCCGCGCCGGAGAGCAACCCGGGTGGCGGCGGCGGCGCGCCTTCCGTGCCGTCGGTGGATACGCTGATGGGCAAGCTGGAGATGACCGAGGACTACCTGCGCTCTCTGGAGGCCAAGGCGAACATCAAGCTTAACGATCTGAAAATGCAGAAGCTGGTGGAGAGCTCTAAGGCGGACTTTTCGGAGTACATCAGCACGCTCTACCAGAGCGGGCGTTATCGCCACGTGCTGATTGCCGCCGAGTTCTGGCGCCGCATCTTCCGCGAGGGCGACTACCCGGTGGCGATGGCGCAGCAGGTCAACGCGTCGCTGGAAATCAGCCGCGAGGTGCAGGGCTCCGTCGATGCGTTCCGCACCAACCTGGCCGAGAACGATGTGGTGGCGGCGACCGAGCGGCTGCAGGAGGCCTTCCTGCGCAGCGAGTTTCACCCGGCCATTCTGGCGCTGCCGCGCGCGGAGAAGCGGCGCGTGGAGGGCTTCCTCAAAAGCCTCACGCGCATGCAAAATCTGATAGAAGCGCGCGATTTTGCGGGGCTTGAGGATCTGCTGAAAGAGATGAAAACCGTTGCGCCCGACTATGATGCGACGAAGCCGCTCGCCATCGTCCGCGCCGTCAAGCTGGAGAGCCAGCTGCGCCTGGGCAAGGCCAAACTGGCCGCGCAGGCCGGCGACACAAAGACCGCGATGGCGGAGTTTCAGGCCGCAGCCGAGGCGTGGCCGGGCAATCCGGACCTCAAGGACAAGGCGCTCACCTTCTTTGATACGCAGGATGTTCAGAATCAATCGCTTGTGGAGTTTGATCGCCTGGTTAAGGAGGACAACTACCGCGGCATTTTTGAGAAGCAGCTGAACTTTGCCCCGGCAATGAAGGACGATCTCAAGCGCCAGGAGCAGCTGAAGGCCGCGCTGGAGAAGGTGAAAATCGCCGAAACCGCGACGGAAAAGGCGAATGCCATGCGTAACGCGGGCGACATTTTTGGTGCGTGGGAGACCATTGAGCTGGCCGTCGCAGCGCTGCCTAACGACTTGAAACTGAACGCCATGCGCGGCGAACTTTCCGGCAAGGCGGCGGAGTTTGTCGCGGCCATCAACAAGGCCAAGGACGCCGAGGCACGGCAGGACCTGGGCTACAGCCTGACGTGGTTCGCCATTGCGCAGCGCCAGTACCCGGGCAGCCAGATTGCCAACCAGGCGGTAACGCGCATTTCGAAGCAGATTCTGGATAAGATTAACTGATTCCGAGATTCCTGATGAAGACGGAACTATCTGAAAACCAGCGGTTTACGGAGCGAGAAAGCCAGGAGCCGCTGGGTGATTCAGAAGTTGCTGTTACATCTGATTCTACTGAAGATGGCGAAGCCCTTGAGCAGCCTACGGATGTATCTGCACAACAAGAACTTGCGCCGGAGGCGGCGGAGTCCTCGGACCCTGTGTCGAAGGCAGCAGCTGCCGCCCCCGGATCTGGCATCCTCATCTCCAACCTTTCCGTCGTCGCAGGCACCGGTCGGCGGGCGCGGGCGCTGCTGCAGGGGATCCAGCTTGATATCCCCAAGGCCAGCTTTGTCGCCATCGTCGGCGCCTCCGGCTGCGGCAAAAGCACGCTGATCAAGACGCTGGCCGGCCTGGTGCCGCCCACTACCGGGCGCGTGCTCTTTGCGGGGCACCCGATCGAGCGCCTGAAGCACGACTACCCGCTGGCCGTCGGCTACCTCCCGCAGTTCGGCGCATTCCATGCCGACCTTACCGTGGAGGAGAACCTGCGCAATGTGGTGGCTTTGCGCCTGCCGGGCAGTGTCCCCGCCGCCGTTAAGGAGCAGTGGGCGGAGCACATTATCGAGTTGGCGCGGCTGGGTCCGTTGCTGAATCAACCCTATAAGACGTTGTCGGGCGGGCAGATGCGTCGCATGGCGCTGGCGGAGGAGCTGATCGGCGACCCGGCGTTTCTGCTTCTCGACGAGCTGACGAGCGGCCTGGACATCTACTCCGACATGGAGATGATGTTGTGGCTGAGGGAGTTAGCGCACAAGCACGGCAAAACCGTTGTGCTTGTGACGCACGCCACGTATCACCTGGAGTATTGCGACAATATCCTGCTCCTGCACAAAGGCCGCCAGGTCCAGATGGCGCCGCTGGCGGAAATGCTTGCGGCGCATGAGGTTAGTTCCATCACCGAGCTCTTCGGCCTGTACCAGACGCGCGAGGTCGAGTTCCCCGCGCTTGAGCACGTGCCGGAGACGCCGGTCACTCCGCAGCCCCTCAAAACCGCGCGCCCGCCGGGCGGTTTCTTCCAGTTCTGGACGCTGCTCCTGCGGCAGGCGCGCCTCTTCCTGCGCGATCGCACGCAGATTTGGCTGCATCTCATTCTCATTGTAACATTTCCGGCGCTCGTCGCCGTGTTTGCGCTGGAGGGACTGCCTCAGGTGCGCCAGCTCAACCTGTCCCTGCAAACCAATGTGGTGCAGACACTTGCGGAGCAGTTGCTGTACCTGAAGGAGTCCTTCAAGGCATCCGCCCTCGTCTCCGGCCTGGCGATGTTTCAGGTGGTACTGCTCACGCTCATCGGCGCCAACAACGGCGCACGGGAGATTGCGAAGGAGCGCGACGTGCTGGCCAAAGAGTTGCGCGCAGGCCTCTCGCCTTTCGCATACGTCAGCACCAAGTTCCTGCAGCTCAGCTTCTTATGCGTTGTCCAGGCCTTCTGGATGGCGTGGTTCGTCAAAACTATTTGCGGCTTTCCAGGCGGCTTGCTGGATCAGTTTTGCATCCTGTTTGCCACAACACTGGCCATGAGCGCGACATGTCTCGCCATATCGTCCGCATCCGCGTCGCCCGAGAGGGCCTCCCTGCTCGCCATCTACCTGGTGGGCTTCCAGATGCCCCTCTCCGGCGCCGCCCTGTCGCTGCCGGACTGGCTCGCGTTCGGTTGCCGCCCCTTCATCGCCGCCTACTGGGGCTGGAGCGGCTACCTCAAAACCTTCGAGTTCACCCGCCACTACGACATCGTCAAACAAAGCCGCGACATCTACATCGCGCCCTATGATGCATGCCTCTATGTTCTTGGCCTGCATGTACTTGTATCGCTCTGCCTGGCGTGGTGGTGTGTGGGGCGCACTCGCGTGAGCTAGGCCCGATTTCTCTCTCCAACCCTAATCAAATCAACCACTTACCACGATGAATCGACTCACCTCAATCATCGGGATGTACCTGCTTGTTGTTGCCGCAGTAGTCCTGGCCACGTCTGCGGCGTGCGCAGCCGATTTTTTTACCATTCGCGAGGTGCGCCGGCACACCAGCCAGCCGCGTGATGGGGCCTATGCGGTGAAGGAGACGATAGTGAAGACCCGCGACGGGCGGAGCGAGAAGGAGTACCCTTTTATCCCATGCATTGAGGCAAAGCTGGAGGTGAAGGAGGCGACGCGGGCCAACACACTCTACGCCAAAGCGTACTTTTACGACGCGACCGAGACGCTGCTGGCCACGGCGGAGAAGCCGTGCCTGAGCGATCGCGGCAGCAAGGGTGGCAAGGTGAGCATTCCGCCGCTGCTGGAGAAGGGCAAAACCGAGCAAGTTTTCTTTGCCATACCGGAGGCGCTGAAGGGGAAGGACTGGCGCGTGCTGGTGGTTTTTGGCGATAAGCAGGGCGGCACCGCGCGCCTTTTCCCCTCCGGTAGTGTGCCCGCAACCCTGCAGTACCCGGAGAAGGAATATGTGAACAACCTGATGGGCCAGGCGGTTACACGCAAGCCGGCGATGGACCCGGTGGTGGAGCTGGTCGTCAAGACGGGCAACGAGAAGGCGCCGCAGCTCACCCTCTTTTTGCGCCCGCCGGTGGGGATGACCGATGCGAGCAAGGCCAAGGGCGTGATGGCGCTGTGTCTGCTGGCCAACAACACGGCGGAGCTGAAGCGCCGCCTGCAGGGGCTGGACTCGCAGCCGGAGATGGACGGCCTGCTTAAGTTTGCGCAGCAGAACGACTTACTGATCCTGGCCTGGGGCGCGCGCCGCGGCTTGTGGGATCCCTCGAAGAATTGGGACGAGCAGTCCAGGGAGATCACGCGGGAGATGGATGAGTCCTTTGACGACGTGGCCAACGCGTGGGCGCGAGGCATGGAGCAGCTGTCCGCCAAGTATGGGTTCCCCAATCGCAACATGTTGCTATGGGGCGTGTCGGGCTCCGCACAGTTTGCGGCGCGGCTGGCGCTGCGCAAGCCGGAGTATTTTTTGGCAGTTAACGTACACATCCCCAGCAGTTTTGATAAGCCGACGCCCGAGGGCGCGCGGGTGTTGTGGTGCCTGACGACGGGCGAGCGGGAATCGGGCTACGAGCGCTCGAAGAAATTCTTTATGCAGTGCAAGGAGATGGGCTATCCCATTATCTATAAGGCAATTATAGGGCTCGGCCACCAGGGTCACCCCAAGTCCAGCGCGCTGGGATTTGCCTTCTTTAAATATGCGCTTACACAACTACCTCAGCGTCAGGCTTTTGACGCAAAGCTGAGCGATCCTTACGCAAGGCTTGGCCCCGCGCCGGGTACTGCCCCCGCGACGACGACAGCGGCCCCGCGACCGGACATGCCGGGTGTGCCGGCGCAGCAGCTGCAGTTGCAGCCGTGGCTGCCGGCTTTTGTCACGCCCCTGTTTGTGGGGGATATCGTGAATCAGGAGATGTTCCCCTTCAAGGACGTGGGGATGGTGCCGGGGGGCTTCCGCGTCATGCTGCCTACCAAGGAGCTGGCGGATATCTGGAAGGAGAAGGGGTACTAAGCCTTAGGAAAGAGCCTGTCGCGGCTGGCACGGCTATTGAAATGCGATCATAGCAACTACTTATGCAGGATTTCTTCTACAACGGCGTGTGGCGGATGGACTGGGGCCTTGGCAACCCCAACAAAACAGCCGCGCTTATTGCCACGCTGATGATTGCGGTCTGGGCGCTGGCATACTTCAACCGCCTGGGCGCCCGGCGCTGGGGCTTTTGGGTAGCGCTTACGCTCTTTACAGGGCTGGGCGTTTGCCTCATCCACACGTACTCGCGAGGCGGGCTGATTGCGCTGTTTGCCGGGCTTGTGCCGCTGGTGTGGTTCGCGCCGCGGCCGTGGGGCTGGGTGAGGATTGGCGCAGTGGTGATAGCCGTATGGGTCATGGTCGGCACTTCCATCTACATGGACGCGCATTCCCGCTATGGCCTTGGAGTGGCGAAGGAAGACCGCTCCATCACCAACCGCCTCTCCATCTGGAAGTCCGTGCCCGCCATGATGGTGGACGCGCCCGGCGGCTGGGGCATCGGCAACTCCGGCGCCGCGTTTATGCAGTGGTACCAGCCGCTGGAGAAGAATGAGGAGTACCGCACTCTCGTCAACAGCCACCTTACGTGGCTGGTGGAGTTCGGCTGGCCGCTGCGCCTGCTTTATGTGACGGCGTGGACCGCCGCATTTGTGGTGTGCTGGCCGTCGGCCGTGGCGGCGGCGCGCAAGGGCGAGAGCGGAGGCGCTGAAGTCGCAGAAAGTGCTGACCCCGTGGAGGTTACGGCTTCCCGGGGGCAGCAATGGCTCGCCGTTCCGCTCGGCGTCGTCAGCTGCTTTTGCGTTGCGGCGTGGTTCAGCTCCGTAGCGGAGGAGCCGTGGCTGTGGATGGCGCCGGGCGTTCTCCTCGCCGCCGCGCTATTGAGCCGCGTCCTCATGCGCGACTGGCCGGACCTCCGCATCTGGCTGCTGCCTCCCGCCGCGGCCGCCAGCGTGGTGGCGCTGGCCTTTGCCCTGGCGGCCGGCGGCACGGAGATCCACAAGCGCGAGCAGGTGATTGTGGTGGGCAACGGAGAGCCGACGACCTGGGTGCTGGTCGACTCCAAGGTCCTGGGCTCGCGCTACGGACGCACGCTGCGCAGCTACCTGGCGGCGCCCGCGCCGGCGTCCAGCCCGGCAAAGCCCGCCACCCCAGCCATCGGCTTCGCCTCCACGCCCGCTGCGTTGCCGGATCTCACCGGCAAGCGCCTCATTGTGTGCGGCAAGATTGCCAACCCGCAGGACGCCGCGCGACTGATGGCCGGCGCGAAGGAAGTCGTCTGGGTCAACCCCGGCCTCTTCCCGCAGGAGCTCACCCTCGCGCCCGAGCAAAGCGCCCGCCTGCGCATCCTCGTCGGCGAGTTCTCGCAATCCCCCGCCGCCATGGCCTGGGCCGGCCAGGCCCCCGTCCAGCGCCTGCCCGGCGTCGGCGACTTCATCCCCGTCTGGCCGGAGAAACTGCTGGCCAGCCAGCCGCAGTAAACGCCAGCCGCCGCGGCGGCTGCAGGCAAACGCCAAATCATCGCACCACGCACCGCCCCACCGCAATGCACCCCCCCACTATTTCCTCCGACGCCTCGGAATCCGCCGAAGCGCTTGCCGGCGCCCCCGCGACTGCGTCAACCGCCGGCGCAGCAAGCGCCAAAGCCCGCCCCGCCTGGACGGCGAATCGCCTCGCACGAGTGCTGGCGCTTGACCTCACCGTCTTCGCCTGCGTGGCGACGGCGGCGCTGTGCATCGGCATTCTGATCAACCAGTTTCGCGACCGCCCCGCACCGTGGATTTACCAGAGCAAGGCCGATCGCCTGAACCAGGCCGTCGCGCACGTCGCGTCCGATCCCGGCGCGCCTGCCGCCACCAGCGCCAACACGGCCGAGCAACCCGAGCTCCCCGGCAGCCTCGGCCTCGCCGAGTTCCGCCGCATCGTGGAGCAAAAGCAAATCCTTGTGCTGGACGCCCGGCCCGAAATCTTCCACCGCCTCGGCCACGTCCCCGGCGCCCTCGCCCTGCCGCGCGACGAATTCGACATCTACTACCCCAAACTCCAGACGATCCTTCAGCCCAAAACCCGCCCGCTCGTCCTCTACTGCGCCAGCTCCAGCTGCGAAGACAGCGCGTTGGTAGAGAAAGCCTTACGCAAGCTGGGCTACACCAACATCGCCATCTTCCACGGCGGCTGGGCGGAGTGGACCAACGCCCGCTTTCCCGAGGAGAAACAATAGCGCAATGAACTCTGCCTCCCACACCTCTCTCGGCGCCGCCTCGCCGCTTCTGCGCCTCACCCACGGTAAAGCCTGGCCGTGGATTCTCTTCGGCCTCCGCGTCACCATCGGCACCGTCTTCGTCTACGCTGGCTGGATCAAAATTCACGATCCCTTCGCTTTCGGCGACAGCATTGCCACGTACCAGCTCCTACCTGCACCGCTCATCGGCCTTTCCGCATTGGTACTGCCGCCGCTTGAGATGCTCCTTGGCGCATGGCTCATCCTCGGCATCCAGCCACGGTACCCGGCGTTCGGCATCCTGCTGCTGGCCATCGCTTTTGCGCTTGCCATTTCCCAGGGTCTCTTTCGTGGAATCCAGATTGATTGCGGCTGCTTTGGCGGAGGAGCGGCGACCTCTCCCTGGGTTACGCTGGCGCGAGATGTGCTGATTCTTGTGGTGTCCAGCCTATGCTACATCCAAGCCATTGGTATAAGGGGTGCCCAGCCTCGGGAATAGCTAGGCTACGCCAATAGTGTTTTGTTAGGAGCTCATTCATCAGGTTGCCACGTGAAAAAGACTTCTGCAGAGGACGGATGGCATTGCAATGTTCCCTCCAAGAAAATGATTTTTGACTTTAGAGGCTGTCGACATTCACTTGAGCCAGAGCATGGAAGCTGCGATGAGGACGAAGGAGAGGA
>QAZA01000012.1 GCA_003054695.1 Verrucomicrobia bacterium LW23 | reverse complement strand
GCTGGTCAAACGCCCCCGCTACCACCTACACTTCACCCCCACCCACGCCTCCTGGCTCAACCAGGTCGAGCGCTGGTTCGCCCAGCGTCAAACAACTCATCGCCTCCATCGAGTCCTTCATGACCGAGCACAACCGCGATCCCAAACCCTTCCGCTGGGTAAAATCCGCCGACGAAATCCTCGCCTCCATCACCCGCTTCGCTTCGTCCGTACTCCAAGCACATTCTACGAAGAATCAATGACACAGGACACTAGTGCAATCCAAACCACTTCTCCGCCAGCTCCTTCACAATCACCCGCCCGTCCGGCTCTGGCAGTCGCACGCTCAGATAGTTAGAGAAGATCTTGGCCGGTGAGTTTCCCGCTTCGAGAGCGGTTTTAGGCACGTCTCCTGTGAGTGCCACCCGGTAGGAGATCCACGAATGCCGGCCGGCATTGCGGCCCCAGCCTGCCGGCAGAACTTTCCGCCCTGTCAGCGGGCCGTCTGTCCATACCATAGACTTCGCGATCTTGGTCAGTGGCTCCTGAATGTGGGAGAGGGTAAAGATCGGACCTTTGCCCTCTCCTCGCTCCTGCTGAAGGACCTCCTTCAGGCGAGCGGGCATCGGCGTTAGCCTGCGGGCGCCTGTCTTCGCGTCCGCGTCGCCCACCTCGATGACATTGGACTCGAAATGGACGTTTGTCCACGTTAGCCGCTCAAGCTCGCCGCTTCTTATCGATGTCAGGCACGTGAAGGCACAAAAAAGACGCGCCTGGGAGTGGCCTTTTGCTGCTTCCAGAATCGCGTCAAGCTGTTCGGGGGATAGGAGAGGATTGCGCTCTTTGCGCGTTTTGAGACGGGGGATGGCGTCGGTTGGCAGCGGCTCGTCCCGTGGCAATAAGCCTTTCCGCTGGCACCAGCGCAGTAGCGTTATGAGCGTGTTGCGGAGATTATTTTTGCTGTGCGGACCAAGTTCTTGCGCCATGGCCCACGCGGCCAGCTCGGCACCCTTCAGCGCTGTGAGGTTGACGTGGCCGAATTCGTTGCACCAGCGGCGGAGGTAGACGCCAAGGGTGGTGTCGTAGTCATCTGAGACGCCCACAGCTTGCTTCTCTGCAAGGAACTCATCGCCGGCTGCTTTCAGCGTTAATTCGCGATCCACCTTGCGCATAGACGCCACATAGACGCGCGCGGCTTCGGCCAGGCTGGCTTTGAATGGTTCCAGAAGCTTCCGCGCTTCCTGAAAGTCGCGGGCCTCCGAAATCGACAGCACAAGGCGTTGCTCCGTATTCCCCAGCTCCATGAGCTTTTGCGGGATCGCGTCCAGCACCGCTTGCTTCGTCTTGCGGTTGACCTGAATCTGCTTCCCGCCGACTCGCGCATAGAGGTGCCACGTCTTGCGGGCGTCCTCGTAGACACGCCACTCAATGCCGCCCTTCTTGACGATCTCCGCCGATGATGCCTTGGCCATGCACCATCTATGCATCTATGCAAACTTTCTGTCCATCTCGACTTTTTTGCCCCTGTGCTTCAGAGGGGAAGTGGCTGCCGCGCTAGGACTCGAACCTAGAACACCCAGATCCAGAATCTGGTGTGCTACCGATTGCACCACGCGGCAGTGATGTGCTGTGACGAGAGGGGTAGTTGTAGCAGGGGCGCCCCGGGGGTGCAAGATGTTTTTTGGACATTTTTGCGGACGGGGCGCGGTCTGCGGACGGCGGGGTGGGGGGAGTGTATCCCCCGGTGAGCGGGCGGCAGGTGGATCACATGGCCCGGATGGATCGCTTGGCACGCTCGGATGGCTTACATCACCATGCCGCCGTCTACCGCGATGGCCTGGCCGGTGATGTAGCTGGCGGCTGGGCTGCAGAGGAATTCGACGGTGGCGGCGATGTCGTCGGGGGTGCCGAGGCGGGCGAGGGGGACTTTGGTGAGGATGACTTTTTTGAGGTCGTCGCTGAGGCCTTTGGTCATGTCGGTGTCGATGAAGCCGGGGCAGACGGCGTTGCAGGTGATGCTGCGGCTGGCAAATTCGCGCGCGATGGATTTGGTGAAGCCGATGAGGCCGGCTTTGCTGGCGGCGTAGTTGGCCTGGCCGGCGTTGCCGATGAGGCCGATGACCGACGAGATGTTGATGATGCGGCCGGAGCGTTGTTTGATGAGAAGCCGGCTGACGGGTTTCGTCCAGTGGAAGGCGCCTTTGAGGTTGGTGTCGAGCACGGCGTCCCAGTCGGCTTCGGTCATGCGGGCCAGGAGGGTGTCGCGGGTGACGCCGGCGTTGTTGACGAGGATGTCGACGCGGGTCATCAGGGCCAGGATGTCTTCGACGGCCTTTTCGACGGCTTTGCCGTCGGCGACGTCGACGGCGACGGGCCAGGCTTCGCGGCCGAGGGCTTTGATGGCGTCGACGGTGCTTTGGACGGATTCGGCTGAGCGGCTGACGCAGGCGACGTCGGCGCCGGCGGCCGCCAGGCGCAGGGCGATGGCCTGGCCTATGCCGCGGCTGGCGCCGGTGACGATGGCTTTCTTGTTGGCGAGAATCATCCCCGGGTTTCTAGGGAAGGCGGGCCGGGGTTGCGAGCCCAAAATGTGGGGGGTGGGGCGGTGGCGACGGGGCTACTCGTGGCCGAGGTACTGGGTGAGCATGATGCCGTTGCCTTCGGGGTCCTGGATGGTGGCGAGGATGATGGGTTCGCCTTCGCGTTGCTCGGGGGGGTGGATGGCCTGGGCGCCGGCCTGGAGGGCGGTTTGGTAGGCGGCGGCCACGTTTTCGTATTGAAGGGAGAGGCCGGTGGGCTGGCGTTGTCCGTCGCCGCCGCCGTGCAGGCCGAGGATGGCGGTGCCGAAGCGGAGCTCGGACCAGTAGGGGGAGGTGAAGTTTTCGGTAAAGCCCATGGTGTCGCGGTAGAAGGCGACGGCGCGGTCCATATCTTGTGCCATCAGCACGTATTTGACGGCTTGTGGTGTGAGGGGCGGCATTCCTGTTGTTACATGCTGGTGCGTGGCGTTGCAAGGGGGAAGGGGCGGGCGTTGTGTGATGTTATAAGCCTGGCTGATGGTTGCGGGGATTTATGGTGGGGTACTGGCCACTTTCACTCGTAAAGGTAGTGCTTCACCCCCTTTTCCGTTTCGTGCTATCAAGTATTAGATTTTATAATACAACATCCCTTGTTGCCCGCCAGCGCAGTATTTGTTTAGATAGAACTCTGCGACGGACTTTCCCCAGGCTTTGTCGGGGGCCGTGCGGCGCGGATGCCTGGCGAATTGCAGTCGGGCATTTTAAACCCCATCTATTGAATTACGAACATGCCAGTTGATGTCAAAGTGCCCAGCGTGGGCGAGTCGATCACCACAGGTGTCATCGGAAATTGGAGCAAGCAGGAGGGCGAATTCGTCAAATCCGGCGATGTGCTTTTCGAAGTCGAGACCGATAAGGTCACCTCCGAAGTCTACGCCGACGTTTCCGGCATTCTGCATCAGTTGGTGCCCTCGGGCACGACGGTGGACGTGGGCCAGGTGGTGGCCACGATTGATCCGGACGGCAAGGCGCCCGCCGGCGGGGCCGCCGCCCCGGCTAAGGCCGACGCGCCCGCGCCCAAAGCTGAAGCAGCGCCCGCTCCCCAGGCCGAGGCCAGGCCCTTTGATGGCCCGCTGAGCCCCGCCGTGCGTAAGGCGGTGGAGGAGAGTGGCGTGAATCCCGCCGATATTGCCGGCACGGGCAAGGGCGGTCGCATTACCAAGGGCGATGTCATTGCGCAGAAAGAAAAAGGCGGCGAGGAATCCAGCGGCGACGGTGAGAAGGCGAAGGCCTCGCGCAATTTTGTGCCCGCCACGCCCGCCGTTATTGCGCAGACGACCGCGAGCGGCACCGCCGCCACCACCCGCAGCGCGGGTATCGAGCGCCCGACGGAGCTGCCCACGCCGCCCGCCGCCGCGCCAAGCTCCGCGCCCACCAGCTCCGCCGCCAGCGGGGAGCGCACCACGCGCAAGCGGATGACGAGCCTGCGCAGCAAAATCGCCAATCGCCTGCTGGCCAGCCAGCATGAGACGGCCAGCCTGACGACCTTTAATGAGGCGGACCTGAGCAATGTGATGGCCCTGCGCGCCCGTTTTCAGGACCGCTTTGTGGCCAAGTACGGCACCAAGCTGGGCTTCATGTCGATCTTTGTTAAGGCGGTGATTTCCGCGCTGAAGGCGGTGCCGAACATCAACGCGCGCATCGATGGCCAGGAGATTGTCGTGAATAACTTCTACGACATCGGCGTGGCTATCTCCACCGACCGCGGCCTGATGGTGCCGGTGCTGCGCGACGCGGACCAGATGTCCCTGGCGGATATTGAGAAGGCGATCGCCTCCTACGCCAAAAAGGCGCGCGACGGCAAGATTACGCTGGCGGACCTGGACGGCGGCAGCTTCACCATCACCAACGGCGGCACGTTCGGCAGCCTGCTGAGCACGCCGATCCTGAATCCCCCGCAGAGCGGCATCCTTGGTATGCACAGCATTCAGGAGCGCCCCGTGGCCATCAGCGGCCGCGTGGAGATCCGCCCGATGATGTACCTGGCCCTCACCTACGATCACCGCCTGGTCGACGGCAAGGAAGCCGTCACCTTCCTGGTGCGCGTGAAGGAGTACGTGGAGCAGCCGGCGGTTGCTCTGCTGGATGTTTGAGCCTAAGCCCCGCGCGCCAGCACGGGGCGCTGGACCAATGTAGCTGACGGCCCCTTCGGGGGGGGGCCGTCGCTCGCGGGATTGCCAGGCTTGGCTGGAGCCGGAGCATCGTGGAAACAGTATGGAAGAGTACTTTGCCCATCTCGCTATCATCAGCTCTGTGATTACAGATGATGAGATGTATGAAAGAGTACCGCTGGAATACAATCGGAAGTGGAATCCAAAGAATCCCAGATTACCACGAATGCCGAAGCCTTATGAGGGTGAAGAGTTCGGCATATCGTTCAGTTCCACACTTGCTAACACGGAATCCATCGAACTGCATATCGCCAATCTGCTTGCGCGACTAGAGCCCCACGTGGAGGGAATTGCATCTCTTGCAGACAGGGGGTGCTACGTCCAGTTTGGATGTGCAGTCTATATGATTAGCGCGCCGCCCATTTATTTTTCTCCGGATCAAATTCAACAGATCGGGCGTATGAAGGCAGGGCTTGATTTGGATCTATACATCATGCGGGAAGATCCAGACCCGACGCCTGACAGTCCTGATACCCCCAATCTCTAACCCTTTTACCAAAGACACATTACAATGAGCGAAAACCACTACAAGATTGCCGTTATCGGCGGCGGTCCCGCGGGATATCTGGCGGCCATTCGGGCCGGGCAGCTGGGCATGAGCACCGTGCTTATCGAGAAGATGAAGCCGCTGGGCGGCACGTGCCTTAACGTCGGGTGCATCCCCAGCAAGGCGCTGCTGACGTCGTCGGAGCACTATTACGTGGCCAAAAACAGGCTGGCGAAGCACGGCGTTATTATTAAGGACGACGCGATCTCCCTGGACCTGGGCGCGCTGATGAAGCGCAAGACCGACGTGGTGACGCAGCTGACCAAGGGCATCGATTTCCTCATCAAAAAGAACAAGGTCACGCGCCTGGAAGGCTTTGGCAAACTGCTGGGCGGCAACGCTGTAGAGGTGGCCACCACCGACGGCGAGACGAAGACCGTGACGGCCGACGCGATCATTCTGGCCACCGGCTCGGAGGTTATCGAGCTGCCCTTCCTGCCCTACAACGGCAAAACGGTCATCAGCTCCGACCACGCCATTGCGCTGGATAAAGTGCCCGGCTCGCTCCTGGTTATCGGCGGCGGCGCCATCGGGCTGGAGCTCGGCTCCGTGTGGTCGCGCCTGGGCGCCAAGGTTACCGTCATCGAGTTCCTGCCGCGCATCGCCGCGCTGAACGACGCGGACGTGTCCCGCGAGCTGGACAAGCACCTGCGCAAGCAGGGCATCGATATCCACGTCAACACCAAGGTGGAGTCCGCCGACATTACCGACCAGGGTGTTACGCTGCGCACCACGCAGGATGGCAAAGCGGTCGACTTTTTCGGCGACGCCGTGCTGGTGGCCGTGGGCCGCAAACCCTTTACCAAAAACCTGGGTCTGGATACCGCCGGCGTGGAGCTGACCCAGCGCGGCCGCATTAAAGTGGACGGCCACTACAAAACCAGCGCTCCCGGCATCTACGCCATTGGCGACGTTATCGACGGCCCCATGCTGGCCCACAAAGCCGAGGAAGAAGGCGTGGCCCTGGTGGAACAACTGGCCGGCCAGGCCGGACACGTCAACTACGACATCATCCCCAACGTCATCTACACCCACCCGGAGGCCGCCGGTGTCGGCCTAACCGAAGACCAGCTGAAGGAAAAGGGCATCGCCTACAAGGTCGGCAAGTTCAACTTCGCCGCCAACGGCCGCGCCCTCGCCAACGACATGTCCGAAGGCTTCGCGAAAATTCTGGCCGATGCCAAGACCGACAAAGTCCTCGGCGTCCACATCCTCAGCAGCCAGGCGTCGGAGCTCCTCGGCGAAGCGGTAAGCGTCATGGAATTCGGCGGCGCGGCGGAAGACATCGCCCGCACCATGCACAGCCACCCCACGATGACGGAAGTGCTGAAAGAAGCCGCCTGGGCAGTAAGCGGGAAGGCCCTGCACGGGGCGTAGGGAAATCGATATTGGCACCATTGCGGGGGGAAGAGGAGGATATCCTCCGCCCCCCGCGCACAATCAGGCGCTTAGATTTACTTCAATTGATTATGTGAATTCAGCTCATCAACCAGCTCGTGTACTTTTGTGGATGGGTTATCGTAATGTTGCATTTCAAAGGCGAGTTTCTTTGCGTTTTTTAAGGCTATTGGTTGTAGTTCTGTAAGCTTTGAGTAAATGGTTTTATCCGCCTTATTGTAAGTCGCGCCAAGAAGTTTTGAAAGCTTCCTGTTAATAGCCTCCCTGCCAATTGCTGCGTTTTGGTATTGAAAATGAAGCAGGTACCATAACTCAAAACACTCGTTCGACCAGCACGCTTCAACTTCTGAATGAGCTCTTGCAAGATCAAATGCTCTCGAGTAGTTACTTTTTGGAAAGCTGTCCCGGTCGAAGACAACCCAAACTTTTGAGTATGGACGTTTATGTTGATATGCTTCATTTTTTAGCCTGATTGCCTCAGTCATCAGGCTGTCCGTATTGCTTCCCGTCCCAAGTATCTTTAGTTCTACAAGGCTTTTATTGTAGGGAAAGCTCTCAAAATAGTAGCAGGAGCTTTTTGTGTCTTCACATACAATGAGAACTCGGCGAATGCTTCTTGGAGTGAACGCTTTCTTACCTTGTTCCGGCCCATTATTTCTTTGCATTAGACACAGCCTCCTCAAGGTGCAAAAGCTCGGGCACAGCACCAAAAATGCCAAGCATATATTGCTTGCCAAACTTTGATGTCGGCCTGACCAGATCACTATCGAACTCCGCTAGCTGGAAAACATCCGTACCTCCTTTCGCATCCTTCTCACAAAACCAGATTTGATCGCGTCTAAATCGGTCTGGGTCAAGCAATGTCACATCGTGGGTAGCAAAGATAAGTTGAGCGTTCTTTGTATTTGTAGAGCTATGGAACAAATCCACGATGGCTTGCGTTAATTTTGGATGAAGTCTCGCTTCCATTTCATCCACGATGAGAACAAGCCCCTCCTCAAGAGTTTGGACAATCGGGCCGCAGAGCGCGATGAATTTCCGTGTCCCTTGGCTTTCATCTTCCTTAAGATCAAACTCGACGGATCCTGCAGCTTCTCCGTTTGCATCGTACTTTTGTCTCGTGACCTTGATCTCTGCTCGTGGGCTTTTGGCTGCTAGCAGATCGGCCTTCTGAAGCCGAGTTTCCATATCAGGCTCTTCTATTTCACTTCGTATTGAAACAATGGTGGGATCAGCGATCCTCGCGATGTCGGCCAAAAGCGTGTTTTTAGATTCCCTTTGAAACTCTTTAGCTGTGAACCTAAAGTATCTCTGTTCAGCCAAGCCAGAAATATAACGGAGTTGCTGCATCCATTCCATGATGCTTTTTGCCTCAGGAACATTGAGCTGGGAACATACAGAGAGAAATAGGGAGTTCTCGCGGGTGTGCTTTTCCAGTCCCTTGGCCTCT
Source organism: Verrucomicrobia bacterium LW23 (assembly GCA_003054695.1). GTDB lineage: Bacteria > Verrucomicrobiota > Verrucomicrobiia > Methylacidiphilales > UBA1321 > LW23. Next base: position 118,496 of record QAZA01000012.1, on the reverse strand, counting down.
TTTAACCACCCAGAAACGTGAATCTCCTGCTCGCTCCTGGTAAAAAGCTTAGCTTCCCTTGCTGAGGATCTCTTTCGATACAGCCATTCCGATATAACCTTCTCAGCCGTTACTTGAAATCCGTAACGATAAACCATTTCATTCTGGATAAACTCAATTTCGGCGTAGGAAGGAGACGCTTCCGTCTCTGTGGAGAACGCAAACGGGTGTACAGGGATTAGGTCTTTTGCCTGCGAATCTCTGGATGACGTTACCACGAGGAACCTAAACCACAACAAGGCGTCCAGGAGATTCGATTTTCCGGAAGCGTTTGGCCCGAACAGGGCGACCGATTTTACCAAGCGATGCTTTCCGTTCTGTATGACATTGCTCCATTCGAGATGGTCATCTGTTCTCGCCTCCAGATTCAGGGTTTGGAGATCTCTGATAGACAAGAAATTGCGAACCGTGAACGAGATTAGCATAAAAATGGGCTTTATGGTAAATCTACGCACAAAATCTGCGCACTTGCAATAGAAGTAGTCGCAAAACTGGGGGTGAGGTGCTCCAGTGTCCCTAGGGAACTTCTTGGGGTGGCGTGCCCGCCACAAAAAAAGGGCCGCGAATATAGGATTCGCGGCCGTTTACAGGTCTCAATCAGCCTCACACCCAGAACGTCTGATCCCTCTGCGGCCCCACGCTGACGATGGCGAGGCGGGCGCCGGTGTACTCGGCCATGGCTTGCAGGTAGGCTTGGGCGTTGGGGGGCAGGTCGGTGAATTTGCGTACGTTGCTGGTGCTTTGTTGCCAGCCGGGGTAGGTTTTGTAGACGGCTTTGCACTCGGCGAATTTGCGCAGGTCGGCGGGGGGGTAGTCCACGCGTTCGCCGTTGCGCTCGTAGTGGGTGCAGATCTGGATTTCCGCGAGTGAGTCGAGGCCGTCCAGGTTGGTCACCGCAATTTCGTCGATGCCGTTGAGCATTTGGGCAAAGCGGGTGATGGCGGCGTCGAACCAGCCGCAGCGGCGGGCGCGGCCGGTGGTGCTGCCGAACTCGCGGCCCATGCCGTGGAGCATGTCGCCGATTTCGTCGCTTTCGCTGGGCATGGGGCCTTCGCCCACGCGGGTGGTGTAGGCTTTCATCACGCCCATCACGCGATCCATTTTGTGGGGGGGCACGCCGCTGCCGGTGCAGGCGCCGCCGGCGGTGGTGTTGCTGCTGGTGACGTAGGGGTAGGTGCCAAAGTCGATATCCAGGAACGTGCCTTGCGCGCCTTCAAACAGCAGGTTGCGCTTCTTGGCAATCTCCTCGTGCAGGTAGGTGATGGTGTTGATGACGAACGGGGCGAGGAACGTGGCGGCTTCCTTCAGCTCGGCGGTAACCTCGATGTTGCAGTGCGGGGTGCCGCCCAGGCTGCTGACGACGGCGTTGTTTTCCTCCAGCCGGCCCTTCAGCTTTTGCGTAAATAGCTCCAGGTCAAGCAGATCCACCATGCGCAGGCCGGTGCGTGCGGCTTTGTCGCCGTACGCGGGGCCGATGCCGCGCTTGGTGGTGCCGATCTTGCCGTCGCCCTTGCGCAGTTCGCGCAGCTCATCAATCTGGCGGTGGTAGGGCAGGACGACGTGGGCGCTCTCGGAGATAAACAGGCGGCCGGCGGGGTCGATGCCGCGCTTCATCAGGCCCTTGATTTCGCCCATGAGCGAGACGGGGTCGATCACCACGCCGTTGCCAATGACGCATTTTTTGTCGGTGCGCAGGATGCCGCTGGGGATAAGATGGAGCACAAACTTCTCGCTGCCCACTTCCACCGTATGCCCGGCGTTGTTGCCGCCCTGGGTACGCACGGCCAGATCGGCCTGCTCCATAAGGACGTCGATGATTTTCCCTTTGCCTTCGTCGCCCCACTGGGCCCCGACTAGTATCGTATTCATGAGGATCTGGTTGTGGCGCCGGAACCGGGCGGTCCCGCACCATCGTCGTCTAAGCGTCATTGCGACTCGCGTCGCGTCTGTGCGTCTGTGTGAGCTGAGCTGTTGAGTGATAAGCGCAAAAAGCCCTGGCCCGCGTGTCAGGCGCGAAGCTGCCATCCCGCCCACGCGGTGGTGGAGGGGACTTCAGCCGTCGCCGGCCACGCGGGCCAGGCCTCTTCAAAGTGGTTCTGGGCGATTGACTTAGCGTCCATCGCAGCCCCGCCCGCGCCAGAGCGCAGCAAGGCCGGCGCACCACAAATGCGCAGCAACACAAAACCGCCTGCCACCGTAGCACACCCGCCGCGCGATAGAAGCAAAATGTTGGGAAAGATTTGGTGTGGGGAGGTCGAAAGAGCCCCGGATGTAAGAACCTGCGCTTGTTCTGCGAGTGTTCTGTTGTAAGCTTTTGTTGTTCCCGTTTTCTCCTGTCCTCAACCCTCCTCCTGCCATGAAGCTGCCCATCTCTGCCGCCACATGCTTCGCCGCTGCCGCGCCCGTTCCTAGCGCCGTGGCTATGGGGATGATGGGCAACGCGTTGCGTCGAATGTGACGCGGCGCGTGGTCGTACCGGCGGGGTGTCTCTCGGTGCGGGCCTCCTTGTTTCAGTGCGCGCTTTCTTTTTAGTGTGGCGCGCGTTATTTTGATTGGCCCGGCGCCTGGCGTTGCTTTGGCAACTCTCCGTGCGCGGGCTCATCTCCCTTTCGCTTTCTGTTTCCTTATCCCTTTTATTATCAAATATTTATATGCCTCTCGAAACACCATCATTTCTCATCACCACAGCCATCGATTACGTGAACGGCCAGCCGCACCTGGGGCATGCTTATGAGAAGATTCTCGCGGATGTGATTGCGCGCTATAAGCGGCTTTCCGGCCGGCGCGTTTTCTTCCTTACCGGGGTGGATGAGCATGGGCAAAAGGTCCAGCAGTCCGCGCAGAAGGAAGGCGTTGCGCCGCAACAGTTTTGCGATCGTGTGCAGGCCGATTTCCGCGCGCTGGCGGACAGCGTGGGCATTGGCTACGACCGCTGGGTGCGCACCACCGATCCGCATCATAAAGCTGTGGTGCGCAGCTTCTTGCAACAGCTGTACGATAAGGGCGAGATTTACCTGCAGGAGTACGAAGGCTTCTACTCCGTGCGCCAGGAGCAGTTTGTGACGGAAAAGGACAAGGTGGACGGCGAGTGGCCGGAGATTTTTGGCGAAGTGGTGCCCTTTAAAGAGCCCAATTATTACTTCCGCCTCTCCCGGTACCAGGAGTGGCTGAAGCAGTATGTGCTTGATCACGAGGAGTTTATCCTTCCCGCCTTTCGCCGCCGCGACGTGCTGAACGCGCTGGAGCAGCCGCTGCCGGACCTCTGCATCTCCCGCCCCCGCGCCCGTCTGGAGTGGGGCATCCCGCTGCCGTTCGACGAGCAGTACGTCACCTACGTGTGGTTCGATGCGCTCGTCAACTACGTCTCGTTTGCCCGCGGCACGGACGCCAACGGTCAGCCGTTCGACTACTGGCCGGCCGACGTGCACGTCATCGGCAAGGACATCCTGGTGCCGCCGCACGGCGTGTACTGGCCGATTATGCTGCATGCTCTGGGGCTGCCGCTGCCGCGCACTCTGCTGGTGCATGGGTGGTGGCTTAACTCCGGCGCCAAAATGAGCAAAAGCAAGGGCAACGTGGTGGACCCCAAAGCGTACATCTCCGCCTTTGGCGCCGATACCTTCCGCTTTTTTGTGACGCGTGAAATGGTGATTGGCCAGGACGCCGATTTCTCCGACCAGCGCTTTGTGGACCTGTACAACAGCGAGCTGCGCAATCAACTGGGCAACCTCGTTAACCGCGTGGTGTCGATGATCAATCGGTATCGCGAAGGCGTTGTGCCCGTGTATGATACGGCGACTGTCGGCGTGCAGGAGGTGCCCCTGCGCAACAACGAAGCCGTGGACGGCTGGCGCGCCGCGCTGGACAACTACCAGGTGAGCACCGCGCTGCAGGAGGCGTGGAAGCTGGTGCAGGCCGGCAACCTCTATATCGAGGAGACGCAGCCCTTTAAGCTGGCCAAGGACCCGGCGGCGGCCGGCCGCGTGGACCTGATTCTGGCCCACCTGGCCGAGACGGTGCGGCGCATCACAGTGCTCATCAGCCCCGTGCTGCCCGGCACCGCCGCGGCCATCCGCACGCAGCTTAACCTTGCGGATGTGCCTTACGCCGTGGAGGATGCGCTGTTCGGTAAGTCCCTCGCGCTGCATAAAATCGGCGAGCCCAGCATCCTCTTCCAGCCCATCGAGATTGTGGACGGCGTCCCGCAAATCGTGGAGGTGAAGAAGAAGGTGAAGGCCTGAGCGCAGGCAGGGGACGGGGGCGCTTGTGTGGCGCTTGTGTGGGAAGCCGGCGCGGCGTCGTCGGCTCCCCCCGCCCCCCGCTTGCCTGGCACTTAAATTCGCAAAAAGTGTGATGGATAGCAACTAAACCGGCGCTACAGAGTTTAATACAGAGTGCCGCCTTCTAAACGCGGCCCGCGAAGCTCCTGAAAACCAACCACATCACCATGCGAATCCAATCGATCCTCGGCCTCGTTGCCGCGTTTCTCATCACCATCAGCCTCGGCTTCTCTAACGCCCAAGCCAAGGAGGGCGAAAAGGGCTACGATGGCTTTAAGGGCAAAGCGTCGGCGGTTTCCGAGACGTCGATCACCGTCTCCAACAAAAAGGATGGCGACAAGACCTTTAAGCTGGATGACAAGACGAAAGTCATTGGGGCCGAAGGCGAAGCGCTTACCGTCAAGGACCTGAAGGCCGACATGAAAGTCATGGTAAAACCCGGCGCCACCCCCGACGCCGCGGCCGAGTCCGTAAAGATTGCCCCCAAACCCAAGAAGAAGGACAAGTAGGCCGGGGCGGTTGTCACGTCCAGTTTCTGTAGAAGGAAAGGGAGATGATTGCATAGGCAATTCTCTCCCTCTTCTGTATAGTCCATACATGACAACGCGTGAACTGGCGCAGGCACTTGGTCTTGACGATGATGAAGTTCAACCCTTTTTGCAACGGGTAGAGCATTACGTTGGAGAAGGGCTCTCCATGGACGAAGCAATAGAGGAAGCTCTCGGGCAATCCGGCCAGTATGGCCTTGGCACTATCGATTCGCGGGAATCGGATCTGCCTTTTATCTTTCGCAGGAAGGATGGGGAGATAACCAATGTTGCGATCTGGTGTCCCGGATGCGCAAGCATAGGTGCGGAGTATGGGCTTCATGTCTTCCGCCTTATTGATGAAGACGGGGACACTGACTTTGAGTACAATACCCCAACTGCCATCTCCATCTTACGGAGGGAAAGCTGAGATATTATCCCGATTGCCAGCACTTGCTCGGCGGCCAGGTGGTGAATATGGTGGAGATACCGGAAGGGAAGCACAAAGAGCGCTCGCTGTGCTGAAATGCCTCGTCACTCGCATTCTGTACAGGTACAGTCCCGGCGCTATGAGTCATTTATTGCAATCGCCCGGCCATGCCGGTGCGGTACGCGGAGCGTTTCTTTGCGTTGCCGCATATCTTCTTGCGCTGCTAGGGTTTGTGTTGTTGGCATGCCTGCTTTGCGGCAACGCAATGGCCGAGGAAAAGCCCCCCGGCAAGCCGCTTGTCTTTGGCATGGAGCTCTCGTTTGCGCCGTTTGAGATGCTGGACAAGAGCGGGCAACCGACCGGCGTGTCCGTGGAGATGGCGCACGCGCTGGGCAAGTTCCTGAACCGGCCGGTGGAGATCCGTAACATGACGTTTGACGGGCTGATTCCGGCGCTGAAGACGGGGAAGATCGACATTATCCTCAGCTCCATGACGGCGACAGACGAGCGGCGCAAGTCGATCGATTTTTCCGACACCTATCTCAACACCGGGCTGTGCGCGCTGGTGGGCAAAAACAGCAAGGTGGTTAAAGCGGAAGATCTTAACCAGCAAGGGGTTACCGTTGCCGTACGCTCCGCCACCACCAGCCAGACTTACGCGCGCGATCACCTGCCCAAAGCGAAGGTGATTGTGCTGGACGAGGAGGCCGCCTGCGTGGTGAGCGTGCTGCAGGGGCGCGCCGATGCATACATCTACGACCAGATCGCCATCCTCCAGCACTGGCAGCGCCACAAAGCCAACACGCGCGCTATCCTCAAGCCGATCCGCGAGGAATCGTGGGCCATGGGGCTGCGCCAGGGCAATACGGAGCTTAAGGACCAGGTCAACGCGTTCCTGAAGCAGTTCCGCGCCGACGGCGGCTTTGACAAGCTGGGCGAGAAATACCTGGGCGAAGCAAAGAAAGCCTTTGCGGCAGAGGGAGTTCCGTTTGTGTTTTGATGGCGGGGACTCTGAAGCGCCAAAGGCGCGATAGCCTGCAGCTCACGTCGTAAGCACTCGGTGAGAATGAAATCCGTAGCGTTCTGCAGGAACGCAACATCTCCAGGCAGAGGCTGTTGCGTCTCTGCACGACGCGATATCTAGATTCAGAGGCTGTCGACATTCGAATTATTCCCTCCTCAGTCTTGGCGATCTTTTCGTCCTTGGCGTTAAAAATCCCCTCGCCATACAATCCAACAGATTTTTAACGCCAAGGACGGAAAGATCGCCAGGGGGAACCGCAGACAGCCGAAGTGTCGACAGCCTCTAACCCAGGGCCTACGCCCCTCGGCTATAGGCTTTCGCGCCTATAGCGCTTCGGCGCGGTTGAGATGCATATGCCTATACTTAAACGGCGCTAAACAGACTTAAGGCGTGGCAGGAGCCTTCGCTGGCGGCGCTACAAAGTCGGTTACCTGCTTCCACCAGGGCTCGTGGGCGTCGTGGGGCCAGGTATTGTGGTTGGCGTTGGGAAATTGCAGCCATAGTTTGGGCTCGGGGATGGCATCGTACACGCGGCGGCTGAGGTGCGGGGGGATGGTGGTGTCGTCCGCGCAGGTGATGATGGCGACCGGCACGCGGGAGGCGGGCGGCGAGGCGGAGCGATCCGCGCTGGCGTCCAGAAACGCCGGCAAGTGCTTGATGGTGTTGTATTTGCCCCAGGTCATAAGCCGCGCCGGCAGAAAGGGATACTGCACGGCCGCCACGCCGCCCAGGCTGTCCCAGGGCTGAAGCAGAATCACGCCCGCCACCGGCAGCGTCGTGTCGCTGAGCGCGGAGCACACCACGCCGCAGCCCAGCGATTGCCCAAAGAGATACACGCCGCCCCGCCCCGCCGCCGCGTGCTCGGCCGCCGCGGCGCGCACCAGGCTGCGCAGCGGCTCCACGTTGGCGCGCTCGCTGGGCGTGCCGGGGTTGGTGCCGTAGCCGGGGTACTCGTAGAGGATGACGCGGAAGCCGAGCGGTTGCAGGGCTTCGGCAAAGCCGGCGCTCATCAGCGCGGTGCCGCCGTTGCCGTGGGCTACAATAATGGTGCCACGCGTGCCGGGCGCGTGCGGGTCCGGCGCGTCGGAGGTCGTGTAGGCAATATCGTTGAACCCGGCTGCTGCGTTGCGGAGGTCGTCGCGCGCCTTGCCGGGTGCCGAGGCCGGCACGTACGGGGTAAGGTGGTTGTTCTTCAGCAATTGCTCCGCCTCATCCGGACTGAATCGCCGCGGGAAATAGAGGAGGCTATCCTGGATAAACCACAGGATGACAACCAGAAGCACATAAATGCGCAGGGCCATCCACAAGGCAGTAAGCATAGGGCGCAGGATGGTGCGGGCCAGCGGCGGCAGGGGCAGTGCGGCCAGGAGCATCTCCCCGGGCCCGTGGATTGCCACCTCGCTTATCCGCCGCCAGAGCGTAACGCCTCCTTCCGGAGAGGTGGCGGGGGACGGCGCTGGCGGCGGTTGCTGGGACATAGGGCACGGGCATCATTGCTTATTTTGCGCCGGTCGACAAGGTTTACGCGATGCACTGATTGCCGCGGGCTGTGCTCGTGAGGCTCGCAATGCCGCCGGCGCGATTCCATTTCCTTTACAGTGCGGAGTCTCGCCGGGCAGAGGCAATCTGGCTGAGATGATACTGCAGGTAGGGTACGGGCACCACCAGCGTAAGCACGGCGCTGAGGCGCAGGGGCGCTGCCAGGCCGTACACATCGCGGCGCTCGGCGCCGAGGCGGGCGGCGGTGGTGAGGCGGTGCGCGGTATCGACGCGGCGCATCAGTGCGGCACGGGCCATCCAGAAGGAGGCTAGCTGCGCGGCAATTGCGGCGAGCATCAGCACGCGCATGGCGTTCAGCGCGCTGAAGAGGGAGTCGGAGTTTCCCAGTTCCGGGCCTGCCATGGCGGTGGCGATGACAGCCAGCTGCACGGCCAGGCCGGCCGCGCCGAGCATCAGCGGACGCCCGTCGCCATCCATGCGGCGAATCCAGTTGAGCTGATGCAGCCCCCACGCCGCCGTAAAGGCGCCCAGCGTAACGGCGCCCAGCCCGGCCACGGCCATCCAGTGCAGGGCCGGCGGCTCCCCGGCATCGCCCGCAGGCGGGGCAATGGAGCGGACCGGCGTGGCGGAGGGTGCAAAACGGGGCGAATCGGAATCGGACGCGGCGGCGGCGAAGAGCTGGCTCATCCCCTAACGTAATGCGGTTTGACGCGTTGTCGCGTAAAAATGCGGGCGATGAAGCGCGCGGCGTGTACCGGGGAGGATACCAAGGCGGGATACAATCGCGCGTTTAATCGGCGCACCATAATGAATGGCGCACTTTCGGAGCATTGTGGAGATTCTCCTGAGTCGAAGAGGATACTCCTTTTTCTTGTGCCCCCTCCCCCCTTTGCGACCCTTGCGTCCATAGCGTCCTTTGCGCGAAATCGGTTAAAGATAGTGACGAACGAACAGGTGTCGCGATACGTGGAACTGAGTTCGCGCAGAGGACGTTATGGACGCAAAGGGGAGATTGTCTGAATAGAATAGTAAAACATGAATTCTGGAGACTATACCCCCCAATCGCTTTCGTTAATTCTCCTGCCTCCCCTTTCCGTGTGATCCGTCGTAAAGCTCCAGCCATCTGAAAGCAGAAGCTTAAACGACGGATCACACGGATTGCGCGGAAGGGGAGGGGGGGATGGAATCTCCGCAAGTATGTGGGAAAGCTCCTCAGGTACGCAGCATCCGCACGTTTCCCTCCTTCGCGTCCCTGGGCGCACGGGGCTCCGTGGTGGGTGCGGGCGGAGTGTGGCTTGATGGGCGGCGATGAATGACACAGCCCTAGCCACCTCAACACCCCACGGCGCCCCGCGGCGAAGGGAGCGCGCGTGAGCCCCCTGGAAACCCTGCAGGCCGACGTCCTCGGCCGCCTCCGCGCCGGCGCCGCGTTTGCCGATGTTGCCCTGTACCTGCTGCGGCCGCGCGATGAAGGCGAAGCGGTCCACATCCGCTCGCACATCGATACCGCGCTGATGGGCCTGGCCCCTGCCGCGGACTCCGGCCCGCCTCCCAAAAGCGGTGCCGCCTGCATGGTGCTGATGCCCTCCGCCCGCAGCGCCGACGCCGCGCTTCCCGGCCCCTACCTCAGCGCCGAAGTCATCGTGCGCGTGGTGGAGTACCCCCTGGTTAACATGGGCCCCGGCGGCACCGGCCAAAGCGCCGAAGCCATTGCCCTGGCCGTGCTGCACACGCTGCATCAGTGGAGCCCCGGCTACGGCGCCGTTCTCAGCGCCGCCCGCCGCGCCCTCACCCCCGTGGAGCGCGAGGCCGACGGAGCCCGGCCCGGATTCGTCATCTACGACGCCGCGCTGGAAGTTGACTTTGGCCTGGCCCCGGAAGCGCGCTGCGCCACGCCCACCGGCACCGGCCCCGCCTCCGCCGTGGAGCTTGAAGCCACCGGCGGCGCGGCCATCTGGTACACGGTCGACGGAACTTTCCCCCGGCCCGGCGGCGCGGGCTCCGCCCTGTACTCGGCGCCGATTGCCTTACCCGGCGGCGCCGGCCAGGTGCGCGCGGCGGCTTATCTGCCCGACCGCGCGGGCAGCAACGTGCTGCGGCTTCGGTACGAGGCCTAGCGCCTCCTGCGCTGGGACCACGGCCGCCCGCCGCCGCCCGACCCCTTTCCCTATCACACACACCAACAGCATTTTACGGAAGAAATCCACATGGCTATCGATGTCACAACCCTGTTGCAGGGGCCGGCGATTGTCCGCTTTGGCGGCGCCACCTTTTACTCGCGGGGCGAAATCACGCTCTCCGTCACGCACCGCACCGTCGATGTCGAGACGGATCGCTTTGGCAAGGTGGACGAGCGCGTGCTGGACAGCGATGTGCGCGTGCGCTTTACCCCGGCCGGCGAGTGGGAGGCGCTCGGCGTCCTGTTCCCCTGGCTGGCCGTGCCGGTGGGCAGCTACATTACCGGCGCGGGCGATTCACCCCTGGTCATCCACACCGTGCAGGGCACGCGCATTACGCTGCACAACGCCGCCGTTACTCGCATGCCCACCATCCGCGGCAGCACGCGCCGCCCTTTGCTGGGGGAGGTGGAGTTTACCGCCTTTACGCGCAACAACACGGCGCGCTCGGCTGCCGCCGCCCGCTACACGGTCGACTCCGCCCCGCTTTCCGACGCATCCTTCAACCCGCAAGCCGTTGTGATGCAACCTTATACGCTGGCGTGGGGCGCCTCCGCCCCGTGGGATGCCATGGCCACGCGCGATGGCTTTACCCTTGAGTGGTCGCTTGGCCTCTCGCCCGTCGAGACCGACCGCGACGGCGTCGTTACCCAGCAAATCACCCGGCTGGAGGCCACCGCGCGCGCCGCCGTGCTTGGCGTAACGGAGGCTGACGTGCTGCAGCGCATGCTCTTGCAAGGCGCCGGTGCGGATCGCGGGCGCTCCCTGGCAGACGGCTCCGACAACCTCGTCATCACCGGCGACGGAGTCCACATCCGCCTCTACGCGGCCGCCCTGCGCAGCGGACCGCAACTCTTCGGCCGCGCCGCTGCGCGCATTGGTGATCTGGAGTGGGTGGCCTCCCGCGTCTTTGAGGCAGGCGTGCCCGGGCCGCTCGCGTATGTCGGCACCGCGGCGCCGTAGCGCGTGTGCCGTGCTCCCTTCGCGCTCTCAACTTCCCTTCTTCTCCCTTTCTCCCATGAAAATCACCATCGGCACCTACACGCTCGCGGATGACCTTGATGCGCAGCTGCTTACAGGGCCTGGCGGGTTGCAGATCTCCGGCGCCGACCAGGTGCAGCATGCCGCCTTGTTGCGCGCCACCTCCATGGCGTCCTTTAACCGCGGCAACCGGCAAACGGCGCTGAGCTTTACCGTGGTGCGCCGCCACGCCTCGCTACGCGACGCGGAGCATTTTCTGCTGACACACGAGCGCGATTTGCCCCGCTCGGGCCTCGTCACTCTTACGGCCAGGTCGCCGGGCGGGGCGGAGGTCTCCGTCTATCTGCCGGCCGCCTCGGTTACCCCGCAAAGCCGCTACGCCGGCCTTACCACGCGGCACAGCTACACCATCCAGGGCGGCGCTCTGCTGACGGCGCCGCCTGTGTAGCGCTTCCTTTCACTCTCCCTCAACCTACTCATTATCAATGACATATACGGACTTCATCTACGGTTTTGGACTGGCCAACGCGCAGCATCAGGCGGGCGCGGCCTCGCAGTGGATCCAGCTGAGCCCTTACGGCGAGTTTCCCCACCGCATGGGCCTGCAAGTGGTCGATCGCGCGGCGGCGGATGCGATGGCGCGCGGGTTTAACTCCCTGCTGGCGCGCCTGGGCCGCACATTCGGCGGCATCCCCTTCTACGTAGGCCACCCCGATGCCGCCAGTACCGGCGACTCCGCGCCGGGCACCTCGGGCGACCGCGCTTACGGGTGGATTACCGCCCTGGAGGCGCGCGACGACGGCCTGTACTGCGGCGTGCGCTGGACAGCCGAAGGCCGCGCCCTGGTGGAGAGCGGTGCGTACAAATTCTTCTCCCCCTACTGGGCCTGCCGCGTTACCGGCACCATCGACGGCCGCCGCCGCCTCACGCCCGATCGCCTCATCTCCGTGGGCCTGACGAACAGCCCCAACATCCCCGTGCTGGCGCTTTCCAACCTGCGCATCAATCCCGACGCAACAGCAAGCACGGCAAAGCCTTACGTGGATGTTGTGCCGCCCGCCGCCCCGGCGGAAGAAGAGGCGCCTCCCGAGCCTTCAACCGCCGCCGCGGCCACCGCGGCCACCGCGCCTGGCGACTGCACTTGCGAAGCGCTCCGCGAGGAAATCGCCGCCCTGCGCGCCGAAGCCGAGCGCGCCAACGCCGCCTGGCGCCAGGAGCGCGCTGCGCGCATCGCCCTGATTACCGCGTGCGCCGTGGCAGAAGGCCGCATCACCCCCGCCGAGGAGGCCGCCTGGGCTCAGCGCCTTACCGATCCCGCTCGCTTTACCGCCGCCAACGCCGCGCTGCGCGCCACCCGGCCGCACCTGCACACGCAGGCCGTCTCCGCCGGGCTGGGCGAGCGCAAGCGGGAGGTAAACGCCGCGAACGGGCGTATGGCCCGCGTGCAGCAGCTGGTGGCGGCGCGTATGTCGCAAACCGGTGAGGATTACACGACGGCGTTCACGCACGTCCAGGCAAGCAACGCCGCGCTTTTTGCGCAAATGCAGGGGCCGGGCAAGCGCTCGGCTTCCTTCCCCGCGTAGCGCGTTGCGGCTTCTAACGCTTTCCGCCGCGCCGGACGGCCTGGCTCACATCCTCCCCAGGGCCACGATACAACGGGCACCTCGTCCGCGCCCGATCCGGCATCTCTTTCGGCATCAAGACGTTGCGTGTGCGCTGGTTTGTCCGGTTGCGCGCCGAAGTCTGGCCGCTCCACCCCACCCACAACCTCATCCTTACTTCATGAAGAAAAGCTCTCATTCCCTGCGTCTCCTGCTTCACAACGTGCGGCGCAGCCTCAAACCCGCCGCCGGGGCGCGCGTTCTGTGCGCCAACGACGTTGCCGAAGGTATGCACTACGGCGCCATCACCCGCCTCTCCGACGCCGCGATTGCCGCGCGCCACAGCCTAGTCAAGGTCGGCTCCGATGCCGCGCACGTTGCCGTCACCGGCGTCTCCGACATCCCCCTGGGCATTTGCCTGGACGAACCGGCCGCCGCCGAGGAGCCCGTGGCCGTGGCCCTGCTGGGCGCCGCCGCCGGCACCCTGCGTGCCGTGGCGTCGGGAACCGTAACCGCCGGCGATTACGTGGTGCCCGCGGCCTCCGGCGCTGTGCGCACGCTGCCTGTGGCGGCCGGTACGTACTACATCGTGGGCCGGGCCATCGCCACTGCCGCCTCTGGCGCACTTGTGGAGATGGACCCGTGCGTGCCGGTGCAGCGCGTGGTGTCTTAAGCGCCGACTTGGGCGCCGATGCTTTCACGAACATTCCATCTCTTTCCCCAACAACATATTATGACGACTTCCCTGACCAATATCGCAACCTCTGCCGCCGCCATGCCGGTGGACAACGGCGGCTTTCTCCCGCCCAATGTCATCCACGCCTCCAACGAGTCGCGTTTTGCGGAAAGCTTTTACAGCGAGCCGCTTACGACGTACACGGCCGGCTGGCGCGATCCCTCCGGCGTCGAGCAGACGCTCAACTTCATCGCCCCCGCGGTGGAGGTAAACCGCCGGTTTGAGTACAAAACCCACAACAACGCGGAGGCCTTCCTCAGCGAGACGGACGACCTGCGCGCCGCACACGCCTCCTTTAAAACGGTGGAGTACACCGGCGACTCGGTGATGGAAAAGACTCATAACAAGGGACTTACCATCGTCGTTGACCTGGACAACGTGCCCGCCGCCAGTGCGGACTGGCGCAACCTCTACACCGGCCGCCTGCTCCAGCGCCTCTACCGCAACGACTTGCGCCGCGCCGTCGACGCCCTCGCCGCCGCCGCCGTCAACACCGCCAAAACATGGGACACCACCACCGGCAAGGACCCTGACATGGACGTCATCGCCGAGCTGGTGACCGCCACCGACGCCACCGGCGTTCGCCCCAACCGCGTGCTGTTCGGCGACACCGCCTGGCAGAAGCGCGCGCTGAGCCACCGTGCCCAGAACAACGCCGGCGCTTACGGCAGCGCAGCGCTTTCGCCCGAGGCCGTGGCCGCGCTGCTGGGCGTCGAAGGCGTCCATGTTTCGCGCGAGCGCTGGCAGTCCGGCGCCAGCTCCAAGTCGCAGATCGTCAACAACCTGGTCCTGATGTTCTACGCCCTGGACAACGCCACCACCGAGGACGCCAGCCACATCAAGCGCTTCGTCAGCCCCACCCTTGCCGGCACCCGCACGCGGGTGTACGAGCAGCAGCTGGACGCCAAGCGCATTGCCCTTACGGTGGAGCACTACAGCCATATCGTGGTGACCAGCAGCATCGGCATCCGCAAGTTTACGGTAAGCTAACACGCTCAAGCGCAGTTAGATAGAAAGCATGCATCTCCTGCCGGGAACACGTAATGTCCCTGGCAGGAGATTTTGCGTGTGTATTGTGCCAGTCTGTTGCACAGTCGTTGAGGAACTTACCGGGCACTATGGCTTCATTCATCCATCTTTGCGATGCCAGGAATCTCGCCATGATCCGCAAAAACGGGATCAAACCAGGCAAAGTGAACTGGAGGGCCCACCAGGGTGTTTTCGCTGTGCCGGTTACGCCTCACTTCTACTACACGTATCAGTGGGTGAGGGAGTTGCGTCGAAACGGCACCAAGATTTTCACGGCCGTCCAGTTCCGGATCGACGATAGTCAGGAGGTCGAGTTCGGGCGTTACAACCTGGAGCACGTCAAAATGTCCGCCGCAGAATCGGTGCGAACTTTTTTGGAGGATGCGAATCCCCATGGGTTTGAGGTAATAATTCCCCGCGCCATTTTGAGGAAAGAGATCCACAGATTTTTTACGCCACCACAGGTTGTTGGGTGGCGCTATTTCCCTGGTTCCCACGGCTTTAAGCCGTGCGGATGTGTCGTTTGCCAGCGAGGGCAAATGAACAATCGCAAGTTGCGTGAGAGCTGGAATTACACGTGAGAGGGACATTTTGTGTACCAGGGACATGTTATGTCCCTGGTAGCGCTGCTTGGAGGGCTTACATTGTCCGCCGCCTTGAGAAGCGGCGCGAGACGGCAACGGGCTGGTAGTGGAACTCGGTGGCGTTGGCGCCGGGGGATTCGGCGGCTTCGATGGCCAGGGCGAAGCTCCAGAAGTGGTCGGCGTGGCCGGCCTCGGTGCGGGTTGCGGCGATGCTGACGCGGCCGCCTGGCGTCACGATTTTCTCCGGCTTGTGCAGGTCCTCGTGCAGCAGGGCGTCCCACGGGTGGCGGATGCGGCCCGCCTCGTAGATTTGCAGGAGCTGCGTGGCCATGGCCTCCGTAACGCGCACGGTGGGCGCGCGGCGGCCTTCGGCTGCGATGGCCGGGGCGCCGGCGATGGGGATGGTGCGGCCGAAATCGACGCCCTGGATGCGCGGACCGTACTGCTCGCGACTGTACTCACACAGGCCCAGGCCAAGGCCGGTCATGTCAATACAGACGCGCCGGAGACCGGGCAGGGACATGACTTGTCCCAGGCGCACCTGCTGCTCAGGCAACCGCATGTTTTCCATTCGCAGACAGGCGCGCAGGATGTAGGTGGGGCCGGCTGCATGGGGGTGGGACATAGCGTGTCCCTGGGACATCTTATGTCTCTGTCCTGGCGCTTCCACGCGTTCAAAGAGACTCAGCACGGAGAAATCCCGGCGCCGCGCCACGTCAAAGCCGCCGTAGAGGGGGCCGGCGGCCTCCCACAGGCGTTGCAGGGCGGCGGCCGTCCAGTCCTGCGAGCAGATTTCCCCTTCGCCCTCGCCGGCCGCCTCGGCGGCGGTGATGAGCGCGGTGGTGAGAAGCGCGCTGCTTTCGTTGCGGAAGGCGCACTCGTAGTTCTGGTCGTACGAGGCTTTGTCGAGCGCCACGCGCCGTGCCTCGGCGGGGGTAACGGGGCGGCGGGTTACGGGATCAAAGATCTCCACGCCCAGCTCCCAGGCCTGGGTGCGGGTGACGCGGCTGACGCGATACTGGCCGCCGGTAGCAAACGCGTAGAACGCGTTGTGCCGGCCGTTGCCGGTGCTGGCGATGCGGCAGAGGTAATCGCGATTGGACGCGAGGATCGGCTCGGCAGCGTCCCAGATGGCCCAGCTGTTTTCGTGAAATGCGAACTCGTCGAGGATCAGGTCGCCGCTGAACCCTCGCGCCGTGCGCGGATTGGCGGCGAGTACTTTGATCCGGCCCGTGCGCCCGGCCAGCGTAATGCGCACTTCCATGCGCATGTTTTCGTACTCAATGTGCGCGGGGCGGTCGGGCGCGGCAGGGGTGGCGTCGACGACATCGACGCGGGCGCCGGCGCCCAGCAACTCACAGACTTCCGCACATTTACGCACAAACTCGGCCCCATTGTCGCGGCTGTTGGAGAGCACAGTAACCAGCCTGCCGGGCCGCGACAGGAGCCGATCGACCGCCCAGGCGGCCAGCACGTAGGACTTGCCGATTTGCCGCGACCAGTGCAGCACCAGCACTCCGGTCGTGCGATCGAGGAAAACATCACGCTGAAAAGGCCGCATCCGGATGGCACCGGATGCGGCCTGGGGGTGGGCTTGCAGGGGTTGGGGAAGGGGCGGGTCGTCCGATTTCATGTGGGCAGGTAAGTGCTTGTTAATCATTGCTTTCCGTGACGTCCGGAAGGGTAGCCTCGTCAGGCAGTTCGCCAAACAGCACCCGGCGCGCGGCGGTGATTCGGGCTTCGTCGGTGGCCAGGGCGGGATCGTTCTGGATGGCCTGCAGGCGGGCGGCCTCGCGCAGGGCGGCTTGGGCGGCGTCGTGCTCAAAGCGGTGGCGCGCAAAGTCCTGGTCTCGCTCCTTTTGGACAATGCTGACGATGGCCTTGACCTTGACGGCATCAGTATCGTGATCGCGCACCATCTCCATGGCGCGGCGGCGCACTTCGGCCAGGATCTCGTTGCAAGTCGGTGCGTCTCTCATGCAACCTCCTTGTCCTGAAGGCGTTGCAGTAGCACCGCAGCGCCGACCTGCCGGCTGATGGCGGTTGCGTCGTACACGCCGTCGCGTACAAATTTGCCCCGCGTGTAGTGGCTCGTCATGCTCCAGAGATAAGGGCTGGCCGTGTTGCGGCGCAGATAGCCGGGGCCGTTGAAGAGCTCCAGGCGGCGCAGGGTGGCGGGGATGGTCCATGCGGCGGGGCTCAGGCCGGCCAGGCCGTCGTGGGTCAGGGCGTCGCGGGCGCTTTGCTCCCACGTAAAGGGGGGCTTGCCCTCCGGGGGGCGACCGGCGGGGACGCGGCGGGTGCGGGCGGTAAGGGGATCGCCGTTGTGCAGGTGATGGGCGAAGGAACCGTCGCTTTCCAGCGCGTGCAGTGTGGCGATGACATGCCAGGGCACACCGGTTTGCTCGGCTACGGCCTGGTAGCGCGGCCGTCCGGAGCGGGCGCGGCGCACCACGGCGTCGATTTCCGCCGCGGGGCCGGTGATGCGCATCGTGTCGTACAGCAGCTGGTAGTGGGCCAGTGAGCCGCGCTCGGGCAGCGGCGCGGCTGTCTCGGGAAATAACTGGTCGCCCCACTGACGCAGGGCGTCGAGGGTAAGGGTGCCGCGCGCGATGTCGCCGTCGACGCCATCGCGGTGCGGCCCGGTGGCGCCGAGGGGGTAGCCGAGCGCGCGAAGGTGGGACTGCGCGGCGCGGATGAGCAGATCGGTTTGGCGCGGCGTAAGGGTATTGGGAAGCGGTTGGGTGGTGGGCATGATAGCGTTGAGGGAGAGGGCTCAGGATTTGGCGGGGTAGCTGTGGTCCATGGCTCCGTTGTCCAGCCAGTCGCAGACGACGCGGATGAGCCACTCCAGAGCAGGCAAAAGGGCCAGAGCAAAGGCGGCCAGCGGGCGCCAGGAGGCGGGCAGCATGCCAGCCCAGGTGGCGCCGTAGGTGGAGGCCAGGCCCAGCACGTAAAGCACGCGCGTCAGCAGAATGAGGGCGCGGGCGGCGGGGGTCATGTCGTGGTACACGGTGCCGCCGGTGAGGCTCTCCGGGTCGGTGGTGGGGTGGGCCGTTTCGCTCAGCGGCGAGACGACGGGGAGGGCGCGGCGGATGGGTTCGGGTAGGGTGGAGGGGGTGTTCATGGCGGGAGGGGATGGACGGAGGATGGATGGCAGGGACATCGTATGTCCCTTGGGGGTGGGACATGTGATGTCCCACCCCCGGGGATCGGTCAGGCGGCCTCAGGGCAGCGCGCTGGTGGTGATGCTGCGTTTGCGGATCTCCTCCGTAAGGCTCGCGCCCTGGCCGCTGCCTGCGCCGGCACTTAGCGTGGAGAGATCGGCCCCGCGCCACAGCGTTGCCATCGCGCGGTCCATGCGGTCCACCATGGCGGGGAAGGGGATCTCGCCCGGGGCGCTCAGGTCAATAGCCTCGATGCTTTCGTCGTGATTCATGACCGCCGCAAAGTCGGAAGCGAAGTTATCCACAGCCTCGGCCATGCTCTGCCACTCGGGCGAGCCGGGCGCCGCTTTGGTCACGCCCCGGATGCCCGGCATGCCATGGCGCTCGCAATAGCTCAGCCAGTCCTTCATAGGCAGGCTTTTAAACATGTAGGCCACGCAGCACGCCACCATGACGCCATCGCCCACAGTAACCATCCACGCGCCCTCCTCCAGCTCCTCGCCTTCCAGCGCGCCCTCGTGAGGCAAAAAGCGCAGCTTTCCCGTCTCGGACTCAAAGAACCACAGCGGCACAAAGCGCAGCGTGGCGCCCAGCGCGGGGGCCGAGCGGCGCGCGGCGCGGGAATCAGGCAGCGGCGAAAGCGGAAAGGACTCGAAGGAAGCCACGGCGGGGGATACGGACGCGGATGCGGTAGCGGATACGGAAGAGGAAGCCCCAGGGCGCCAGTCGCCGTCCGTTGCCGCGCTCTCGGGCAGGGGGGATGCGGGCGCCACGTCGATCGGCCCGTCCGAGAGTGCCGCCGCCTGGCGTGGTTGCCACACAATCTCGTGCACGGCATAGCGTTTGCCCACGGCGTCCATCATCTGGCGCACCAGCAGGCGCACGCCGCCGCGCTCATTTTCGTCCAGCGCGTTGGTGACGGTAAGATGATCGAAGAAGGAACGCAACGTGGCGCGGTGTTCCTGGGCGCGGCGACGCAGCGCCTCATCGGCGCCCACGTCGGTCAGCACAATCTCCCAGGGCAACCGCGATACGGCCTTTTTGCGCTTGAGTGACACGGCGCGGACGATGTCGTCACGCTCCTCAATGGCGTCCATCAGGAGAGCCATCTCCCGCAGCGTTCCGGCGCGAAACGCGTCCAGATGCCGCGACAATATCTCCGCGTCGAGCGACCGCAGAGGGTTAAACCGCGCCTTCCTGTGCGAGAAAGCGCGCTCCGGTACAGGGTGTAGTGGGTAAGCAGCCATGATTTACCCCCGATAAAGCCACACCCCCGCCCCGCCGCCCACGGACAGCGGGGCGGCCAGGGACGCGAAGGCGGAAAACGCCCCGCCATCCCCACCAGACTCTCCATCTATAACAGCTACCCGAAACCCTTGTACCCCGCCTAATATCCTCTTGAATAAAAGCGGATTGCCCCTAAAATCGCGCTACCTTATGAGCCGGCCTTTCCTTGACTTCTATACAAAGCTTGACGTCATACCCACGCATCAGGACATCAGCGACCTGCAGAATCACTTCAACCGGCGTCACGGATTATATATCCAGCTCGGAGTACCCCCTCTCTTTATACGCAACTGCTCCGTACTGGAGTTTGGACCGGGCACAGGGCAGAACGCTATTGTAACAGCCAGCTCCGGCCCCTCTGAGTATGTATTGGTAGATGGCAATAGTAAGAGCATAGAGACGACAACGGAAACGCTCCGTCCCTTTTTCGATAAGGTTCCGATTCAGATCATCAAGGACGACATTTTAACGTACACATCCGACAAGAAGTTCGACCTGGTTCTGTGCGAAGGCCTTATCCCCGTACAGCTCGATCCTTCCGGTTTTCTCAAACACGTGGCCTCCTTCGCCAATAAGGGTGGCGTTGTGGTGATTACGTGTATGGACAGCGTCTCCGTGCTCAGCGAGGCCCTGCGCCGCTACCTGTGTTACTACGAGTGCAGCCCGGCCACGGAAGTCAAAGAGCGCATTGCGAAACTGACGGTCTTCCTCAAGCCGCACTTTGAGAAGCTGCCCGGCATGTCCCGCAGGCACGAGGACTGGGTCATCGACAACATCATTCACCCCTGGGCCGGTTCCCTCCTCAGCGTATCCGAAGCCATCCAGACGCTGGCCGGCGAGTTCGTCGTCCTCGGCTCCAACCCCCACTTTATGTCGGACTGGCGCTGGTACAAAAACATCGTCGGCGAGGAAGTCGCGTCCGTATCCCGCGCGGAAAACAGCTACTGGCGCAACCTCCACTCCTTCCTCGATTTCCGCGCCGTTTTTGGCGAGCGGGACGTGGAGGTAAACAAAAAGTTCTTCGCCTACGCCGACAAGATCTATCAAAAGATTATGGAGCAGGACAAACAGAACGTCCTCTACCCCATGGCCGAACTCGCCGCCGATCTCACCGAACTCAAAGCCCTGCTCAACGAGCCCTCCAGCCGCACCAGCCTCGCCCTCGAAGAAGTCATTCAGGCGCTTACCACCTACCAAGGCACCTGGCCCGACTTTCCCGAATTCGGCGCCCTCTGGGGCCGCGGCCAGCAGTACATCAGCTTTATGAAGCTGTAAGCTGCCGCCGGGGTGATTTTGCCAGGCTCCCGCCGTTCTCGGAGATGGGCGAGTTCGCGACAAGCTATCTGGAAAATGCTCTATTGGGTGCAGCTGTGTGCAGCCAGGTGCAACACGCGGCGAGCCATCGCCGTGAGCTTGCGCTACGCCCCAAAGTGCTTGCTGTTCTGCATTTTGCTGGTGATGGCGGCGAGTTCCTTCATCCTGGCCATCAGCTCGTCGGCGGGGAGGTTGGCGCGTTTGATTTCCTCTTGCAGGATTTGGCGGCGGGTGAGGTGAAAGCGCTCCTCCATGCGCAGGAGCAGCTTTTGGGCGTAGGCCTCGTAGTCCTCGGGCTTCAGGTCGTCGGGCAGGGGGGCGGGGGAGACGAGGAGTTCGCTCAGGAAGTTTTGCTCGGAGTCGGGCAGGCCGCTTAGGAACGTGGCGATGTCGTCCAGCGCGTCGTCGGAGTGGGCGCTCAGCACTTCCTCCAGCAGGTGCGCGCCTTCCAGGCCGGCCAGCCACTCGGGCAGCAGGCCGCGATGGATGACGGGCACCAGCTCGGGGCGGGGGAGGAGCAGGCTGAGCATATCCCGCACGATGGCGGAGCACACAAACGGAGGCGCTTTGGTCACATGCCCTGCGGGCACCTCCCCTACATCCGCGCCGCCGGACTGCAAATCCGCCGCGCCAGCGCCGGGGCCGAAGCCGGGGCCCGGGCGTGCATCCGTGTCGGCGCCGGCAACTGTTACGGCGCCGCCGCCGCTGCTGGTTGCGGAGGAGAAACCGCCGCCCTGTCCGCCCTGGCCAGCGCCGTGTCCGTGGCCGGCGCCGCCCGGCACCCACTCCCCGCGCGGGCGCGGCGGCGGGCCTTGCTGGTGTTGTCCGGAAGTCCCGGCCATCTCCGCAAAGCGCGGTTTGGGGCCCTGCGCTTTCTCCACTTCGCGCATCAGCGTGGCGTAGGTTTGGCGCAGGCGGTTGGCGATTCGGTGGCCGACGGCCTCGCGCATGGTGGGATTCTTGACGCGGCGCAGAATGCCGGCCATGTGATGCGTGGCGGTGGTAAGGCCGCGCGGTGTCGACGTATCATTCTCCGCCGTAACCACATCCAGCAGGTGATCCACAAAGTCCGGCGCGTCGGCCAGCACTTTCTCCATCGCCTCCTTGCCGTGCTTGCGCAGCAGGCTGTCCGGGTCCTCGCCGGGCGGCATGCGGGCGATGCGGATGGAGAGATCGCTCTCCAGCAAGATCTCCACGCTCTTCTCGCTCGCCTTTTGGCCGGCGCGGTCGGCGTCGAAGCAGATGATGACCTCATCGGCCAGGCGCTTGAGCATCTTCCCGTGCACCTCCGTAAACGCGGTGCCCTGCGGGGCCACGGCGTTGCGGATGCCGTGCTCCCACATGCGGATGAGGTCGATCTGCCCCTCGCACAGCACGGCGCGGCGCGTATCCAGAATGGTGCGCTTTGTTTTGTGCAGGCCAAAGAAAACCTCGCTTTTGCGAAACAGCGGCGATGCGCCGGAGTTGACGTACTTCGCCCCCTTCAGGTTGGGATCCAGCGTGCGCCCACTAAAGGCGATAACCTGGCCGGAGTCGTCGCAGATGGGAAACATCAGCCGCCCGCGAAACCGATCGTAAATGCGCGCGCGCCTGCCCCCCTCCGCCTCCTTCTCGGAGAACAGGCCGGATTCGCGCAGCACTTCGTCGCGATAGCCGCGCTGGCGCACGTACTCCAGGGTGGCCTCCCACTCGTCCGGCGCATAGCCCAGGCCCCACTCGCGGGCCAGCTCCTTGCCCATGGCGCGGCTGCGCAGGTATTCGCGCGCGGGCTCCGCCTTTTTGCTGGTGTGGAGCAGGCGCGCCCACCAGCCGGCCACCAGGTTGTGCACCTCCAGCAACGCCTTGCGCAGGTTGCGCGAGGCGCCGCCGTCGTCCGGCCCGTCGTCGGGTACGGGTATGCCCGCGCGATCTGCCAGCTTGCGCACGGCGGTGGGGAAGTCCACATTCTCGTAGAGCATCACAAACTTGAAGACATCGCCGCCGCGGTTGCTGGAGAAACAATGCCACGTTTGCCGCGCCGGGGAGACATGGAAGCTCGGCGTCTTTTCCTTCTGAAAAGGGCTCAGCGCCTTCCACGACGCCCCCGCGCGTTTAAGCGGCACGTAGCTCTGGATAACGTCCACGACATCGCTGGCGCTGCGCACCTGCTGTACGATTTCGTCTGGAATCATCCTGCCCATAGCAGCCATCATGCCGGTCCCGTGCGGCGCTCGTCGATTCGAATTCACGCGAGGATTCATCGCCCGTCCCCTGGTCCCCTCCGTGTCATCCGTGCAATCCGTGGTTAAACACTCCCTGGTCCCGCGAAAGGGAAATTTAAACCACGGATTACACGGAGGGGACCAGGGGACGGCGGAATCTGGGTTGCATCCTGCGGGCGCGTTCGCTTGAATGGGGGAAAGCACGTCATTTGCATGGCACTGAACTTACTCAATACTGATACTGCGTCCCTGACGTCCCCTGCCGCAATCCCCGCGCCCGCCCCCGGCGTGCTGGTGCCCTTTGGCGCGGAGGCCGAGGCGCACCGGGCCGCGTTGCGCGAGCGCGGCGTGCGCGTTGTCGCGACGAACGGCTGCTTTGACGTGCTGCACACCGGCCACCTGCGCTACCTCACCAGCGCGCGCGCTCTGGGCGATTACCTCTGGCTTGGCGTTAACAGCGACGAATCGGTGCGCCGTCTCAAAGGCCCCGCGCGCCCCGTGTTTCCCGCAGAGGAGCGCGCGGAACTGCTTCTGGCCCTGCGGGTTGTGGATGCCGTCACCATCTTTCCCGACGTGCGCGCCACCAGCTTCCTCACCCTGGCCGCGCCCACCATCTACGTCAAAGGCGGCGATTACACGCCCGAGACGCTCGACCCCGAAGAGCGCACCGCGCTGCATGCCTGCGGCGCGCAGATCCGCATCCTCCAGCTCGTCGCCGGCCGCTCGACAACCGACACGCTGCGCCGGCTGTCGATGTAGCGCGCTCCTCGCCTGGGCGCGCGCAGCCTTACGGCTTGGCGCCCAGCTCCAGCAGCGCTTTCTCGGCATCCTCGCTCTTGCGGTTTCTGGCGATGTCCAGGGCGGTGCGGCCTTTGTCGTTCTTGGGGTTATTGATGTCCGCGCCCTCGGCCACCATAGCGCGGATGGCGTCGGCGTTGTTGGTGCGGGCCGCCTCCATCAGCGGCGTCTGGCCCTGGCGGTCGTGCGCGTTCACGTCCAGGCCCAGCGTCAGCAGATACTTCATGGTTTCCTCATCGGCGCCTTCCGCCCCATAAAAGAGCACGGTTCGCTGGCGCCCGTCCTCGGCCTCGGTTTGCGCGCTGCTTTCCACCAGAAATCGGATCACTTGCAGCCGGTTCTTCAGCGCGGCCTGCATCAGGGGCGTTATATGGCCGGGGCCCTTTTCATTGATATCAGCACCGCCGGAGACGAGGATCTTGACCAGGGGCAGCCTGCCCATCTCCACCGCCACCATCAGGGGCGACTTCTTTCGGGCGTTCAGCGCGTCCGTCTTGCCGCCCTTGCTCATAATCAGGTTCAAAATATCCTCGTTGCCTTCCCGAACAGCGGCGTGCATGGCGGTGTCCTCGTCGGGGCCGACGGGCTGATTGGGATCGGCCCGCTGGTTCAGCCGCTGCCGCACCTGGGCCACATCGCCGGCGTCAATCGCCTCGTGCAGCTTCTCGGCCGTGCTGGCGGAGGTATCTTTGGCCTTGTTTTGCACAATCCGCGAGGACTCCAGCGCCGGCCCGCCGCACGCGGTGAGCAACGTCACCAGGGTGATGCAACCGAGCGTGGGGAGCAACAGTTGCGCGGCACGGGCGGCGTTGGCGGAGCGGCGGCGCGACGGGGAGGAAAGCGAAACGGGAGTCGATTGCAACATTGTGCCTTTTTAGCGTACTGCACCGCCGCCCGGCAAGTGTCGCCGCCGGATTTTTTGCAGGCGCCCCCCCGGCCGGCCTCCCGCTCGCGCCACATAATTGTTACACAACGCCTTGCACGCCGGGCCGATGTATGGAAATTTCGAAGAAACGGCCGGCCGACAGCCCGCCTGAACGCACCGCCCCGCACCCCATCCCCCGCCATGAGCCCCGCATCCGACTCCCTCGACGACGACACGCAGCAGTTGCCGCAGCGCGACGACGCGGAGTACCCGGGCGAAGCCACCGCCGCCGCCGCTGCTGAGGCCACGTGCACCGCCGATGCCTCCGGCACGGCGGACGGCGCCCCGCGCAAGCGCCTTAGCCCTATGGTAGGCGCCGTGTGCCTGGCCGGCGGCGTGCTGGGCCTGGCCGTGCCCGGCGTGCCGGGATGGCCGCTGCTGCTCATCGGCGCCTCCGTCCTCGCGCCCAATGTGCCCATTCTGGCCCGCGCCAACCAGTGGATGAAGGAGAAGTTTCCCGAGGCGCACGAAGGCGCCCTCAAGTTCGAGCACCGCTTTCTGGCCGATTTCGAAAAGCGCTTTCCCGAGCAACCGCCCGCTGGCGGGGGCACCGACGCGAAGTCGTGATTTGGCAATGCTCCCCGCGGGCGGTATAATGGGTGTGATGCACAAGAACACAATCTGCCTCTGGTTTAAGGATGACGCGGAAGAAGCCGCCCGCTTTTACGCCTCCACCTTCCCCGACAGCTCCGTCGGCGCCCTCATCCCGTCGCCCACCGACTACCCCGGCGGCAAGGCGGGCGACATTATTGTAGTGGAATTCACCGTGTGCGGAGTCCACTGCGTTGGCCTTAACGGCGGCGACGTCTTCAAGCACTGCGAGGCTTTCTCGTTCCAGATTGCCACCGACACACAGGAGGAAACGGACCGCTACTGGAACGCCATCCTCAACAACGGCGGCGAGGCCAGCGAGTGCGGCTGGTGCAAGGACAAATGGGGCATCTCCTGGCAAATCACCCCGCGCGTCCTCCTCAACGCCATGTCCCAGGGCGGCGAGGCCGCGCGTCGCGCCTTTACCGCCATGTTTGATATGAGCAAAATCGATGTGGCGAAGATCGAAGCGGCCATTCGAGGGGAGTAGTGATGATGAGGGCGTCCCCATCCGTTCCTCCTTCGCGGCTTTGTCCCCCTTAGCGTGATAAAATCTGCCTCCGCTGGTTCGAAATCGGAATGATTTCACGCGAAGTGGGGCAAAGCCGCAAAGGGGGAAAACTTGCCCTCCCCGGTTGAGATCTTCGTTCCGCTCATTGCGCGCATTCTGCTTCCCCGCGCTCCCCCGGCTCCCCGGCATCCCTGTGCGGGGCGTCTGGGCCGTGGCAGGATGCGGGCCTATGTCCTGGATTACCCTTTCTCCTGCCGATATCGATATTGCCAAAGCCGGGCCGCAGGTGGCCGCCCTGCGCACTGCCGCACTGGCCGCCGGCCAGGCCGATCCCGCCGAGGACGCGCTGGCCCGCACCGTGCTGCACATCCGCCAAAGCGTGCGCAGCTACCGCGCCAACCGCCTGGACGCCGACCCGGCCAGCATCCCCGCCGAGCTGCGCAGCCTGGCCCTGCGCATGGCCTATCGCGAGCTTCACCAACGCCTGGACGTTGCCGGCCGCGCCCTGGCCCTTACCGACGACGACCGCCGCCACTGGGACAATGACGTCCGCACTCTGGAACGCGTGGCCGGCGGCGATTTGGTGGTCTCCCAGCCCGCCAACCCCGTCGATGGCGACGTCCAGTCCCCCGGCACCATCCAGGTCGTCCGCACCGCCGGCAAACGCCAGGCCACCCGCCGCACCCTGCGCGGCCTGCGGTAAGGCGGGCGGCCAAGCCCGGGGGCAACGACGGGCGCACGGTCGGGCATCTTTGTCCCCCTTCGCGTGATAAACTCCGAATCCTTCCCCTTTTCAGCACGTGCAAGCAGACAGCAGAGGCTGATTTATTCACGCTAAGGGGGACAAAGCCGCTAAGGCGGAAATCTCGGAAACAGAAAAGAAGCAGAAAACCAAATCTCGCCCGTGAATTCGCCTCGGCAAGCGGCAGGGGACAGCCCATAATGGCACGCCTATGCAATCCCGGCAGCCGGCTGTCTTCTTTGACCGCGACGATACCCTGATGCGCAACGTACCCTACCTGGGCGACCCCGCCCTGGTAGAGGCGTTTCCCGACGCCCGCGCGGCGCTGCGTTTGCTGCGCGATGCCGGCTTCCTGCTGTTCATCGTCAGCAACCAGAGCGGCGTGGGCCGTGGCTACATCACCCGCGAGCAAGTGGCTGCCGTCAACCAGGCGCTTTTTGCGCAAATTGCAGAGGATCAGGCAAATGCGTCGTCCGAAGCCGAGCCCCGCGGCGGCTGGTTTCGCGAAGTCTACAACTGCTTCGACTCCCCCCGCGAGGCCCCCGACAGCCCCGACCGCAAACCCGCTCCCGGCCTACTCCTGCGCGCTGAACGCGAGCACGGCGTCGACCTGGCGCGCTCCTACTTCATCGGCGACCGCATTGCGGACGTCGATTGCGCCCTCAACGCCGGCGCCACCCCCATCCTCGTCCTCACCGGCACGTGCGACTCCCCCGAGGAGCTCGAGCGCGCCAAATCCCGCGCCCACCACATCGCGCCCGGGCTGAGTGGCGCCGTGGAGTGGATACTGGCGCGGGAGGCGGCGGCCCAAAGCCGTGGTTAAGACACAGTCGCGCAGAGGCGGGCCGGGGCAGGTTTCAGCGCCCGACCCGGTGGGTTGTTCTGTTCCGAATTGCGGCTCTTACACCGCCATAACCGGCTCGCCCACAGGCACTTGCCGCGGGGCGGCGGCATTGGCGGGCGCGCAGGCGATGGCCAGCGCCTGATCCAGGTCGGCCTTGATGTCCTCAATGTGCTCCAGGCCCACGGAGACGCGAATGAGATCGGGCTGTACGCCCGCCGCAACTTGCTCATCAGCAGCAAGTTGCTGATGCGTGGTGGAGGCAGGGTGGATAATCAGCGTACGCACGTCGCCCACATTGGCCAGGTGGCTCGCCAGCTTCACGCTGTCGATAAGCCGCTGCGGGGCGCCCGCGGCGTTGCTTTTGAGGCCGAACGTCAGCACGCCGCCGAAACCGCGGGTGAGATAGCGCCTGGCCTGCGCGTGCCAGGGGTGCGACTCCAGCCCGGGGTACGAGACCCACGAGACGGCGGGGTGCGCCTCCAGCCAGCGCGCCAGCTCCAGCGCGTTGGACGCATGCCGCTCGGCGCGCAGGGAGAGCGTCTCCACGCCCTGCAGCAGCATAAACGCGTTAAACGGCGAGAGGCAGGCGCCGATGTCGCGCATCAGGTCCACACGGGCTCGGATGAGGAACGCGATGTTGCCCAGGGGGAAGCTGGGGCCAAACACCTCGTAAAAGTTCATGCCGTGGTAGCCGGGCGCGGGCTCCGTAATCAGCGGGAACTTGCTCTTCCCGTTGGCGTCCAGGGACTTAGCCCAGTCGAAACGGCCGCTATCCACAATCACCCCGCCTATGGATGTCCCGTGGCCGCCAATCCATTTGGTGGCGCTGGCCACCACAATGTCCGCACCGTGGCGCAGCGGCTGCACAAAGTAGCCGCCGGCACCAAATGTGTTGTCGACAATCAGCGGAATGCCGTGGGCGTGAGCGACTTGCGCAAGCGCCTCGTAGTCCGGCACGTTAAAGCGCGGGTTGCCCAGAGTCTCGACATACAGCGCTTTGGTTTTGTCGTCAATCGCCGCCGCAAACGCGTCCGGCGAGTCGCCCTGCACAAACTTAACGCCAATGCCGAGGCGGGGAAGAGTGACCTTGAACTGGTTGTAAGTGCCTCCATACACGTAGCTTGTGGAGACAATGTTATCGCCCGCCTGCGCCAGCGCGGCAATAGCCATAAATTGCGCGGACTGGCCGCTGGCGGTCGCCATGGCGCCCACACCGCCCTCCAGCGCCGCAATGCGCGCCTCAAAAATCTCGGTAGTGGGGTTGGTAAGGCGACTGTATATGTGGCCGAACTCCTTCAGTGCAAACAGGTTGGCGGCGGTGGTGGAGTCCTTGAGTACGAACGAGGTGGACTGAAAAATAGGTACAGCACGCGCTCCGTTGCCGGCGGCCGGTTCCTGGCCTGCGTGAATCTGTAAACTTTCGAAACGGTAATGGGCTGACATAGGATTGAGAGAACGATCCATTTCGTAAACTTGCACAATTTCTTGCCAGCGCGCTAATAGTGCCGACACAAGCCCTCTATAACGCATCACGTTTCTTATCCGCCGGCGCGTCGATCGGCCCCGTGCCGCCCGCGCGGAACTCCTGGGGCCGAAGGCCTGTCGCCTCCCGAATGGCGCGGGAGAAGTAGTTGGGATCAGCAAAGCCGGACTGCCACGCGGCCTCCTGGATCTGAAGATCCCGGTTTTGCAGCAACGATAAAGCTTTGCGAATGCGTAGGTTATGAAGATAGCGGCTGGGCGTGATCTCGTAGTTTTTGAGGAAAAGCCGGAACAGTGTGCTGCGGTGCATCGCCATGTCGGCCGCGATCGCCTCCACCGTCAGTGCAGGGTTGGCGAACTCCTTGTCCATACGGTGTTTACAGCGGCTGACCGGCGAGTCCGACACGGGCGGCAACGTGTCGCCCTCCAGTATGCTTAGCAGGATGGCATGCGCGTGGTGCGCCGCGGTGCGGTCCCCTTGCGGGGAGTTCAGGTGCAACGCGTCGCGGATGGCATCGAAGATCGCCTCGGGGCAGGCACCTGCGTGAAGCGGGCGCTGCTTCAAACCGGATGCCTCCAGCCAGTTCTGTGCTTCGGGGTGATCAAAAGTGACCCATCGATACACCCACGGAACACCCATATGGCGAAGCGAATGGGTCTCCCCCGGCCAGTACAAAAAGATCTCACCAGGGCCGGTGCGGATCCACTTGTCGCCCAGCAAAAACTCGCCGCGGCCGGATACTGTCCAGAAGACCTGGCTGAACCACTTTTTTACGGGTTTGCCATCAATAACGCAAGGATGGTAAAACTCGTAATGGCCAACCGAGCGAACCGTCAGCGGCAAAAAGCGATGTGGATTGCGGGCGAAGCGAAAGTGGAGATCGCGGTTATTGGTGCGGTTGAGGTTATTGTTTTGCAACAAAAGTACTAGTAGCAGCACCAGCGTCCTGTTGTCAAGACAGCAAGATGACGGTTACATTTCTACCCATGCGCAACAAATTGCCTAAGATTGTCATCATTGGTGCCGGCAGCCTCTTTTTTGGCCGCAAGGCGGTATGGGCCGTTAACAACCTCCCGGGCCTCAGAGGCTGCACCCTCACGCTTGTGGATAACAACCCGGCGCACCTGGACAAAATGGTGCGTCTGGGCAAAATGGCCGCTGAAAGCTCAGGCTCCGGCACCATTGTGGAAGGCTTTGCCAACTACCGCGACGCCCTGCCGGGCGCTGACTTTGTGATTCTGAGCTTCTCGGAGCGCAATGCGCATTATCGCCGCATTGACTGCCGCATAGGCGAGAAGTTTGGTGTCCGCATGTGCTCCGGCGATACGATCGGCAACGGCGGCGTTTTCCGCACCGTGCGCGAGTTCCCGAAGATTCTGGAGATGTGCAAAGCCGTCGAGGAGATCTGCCCCGATGCGTGGGTGGTGAACTACGTCAACCCGTCGGCCATCATGGGCATTGGCGTGGCGAAGTACAGCAAGGTAAAGGCGTTTGCGCTGTGTGACAGTCATCACATGCCGTGGAAAAAGGAGAGCTATCTGAAACTAATCGGCGAAGATGTCTCTAAAATCAACAACTTCGACATGCGCATCGCCGGCGTCAACCACTTTACCTGGCTGCTGAAGGCTGAGCTGGAAGGTGTGGATGTGCTTCCCCGCGTGCGAGATGCGTTTGCCGCCGCAGCCGTGCACGATACCGATCAGGGGCACAGCAAAGCCGTGTTTAACAACTACATTACGGCGCAGCTGGGCGACGTGTTTGGCGCCGTGCCCACCTGCACGGGCCACACCAAGGAGTATGTGCCTTATTATCAAGGACGTGCGGAAGTTAAGGAAGCGATCCCGCCGCTTACCGTGTTTGACGCGGACAAGCGGGACGGCGAGACCGCGAAGTTCTGGCGCGAGATCGACGAGTGGCTGGACGGCACGCACACCATGGAAGATTTCCATAAGCGTGAGAAAACGGATCACGCCACCGATATTATCCATACCATGGTGGTGGAAGATGGCCGTACGTACTTCATCAACCGCCCCAACACCGAGGCCACGGACGGCTCCGGACGCCCCGTCACCAACCTGCCGGAGGACGCCTTTCTGGAGATGGAGTGCAAGCTGGACCGCAACGGCCCGAAGCCGCTGCCCGTCGGCGCCTTTCCGCTCGGCCTGCGCGCCCAGCAGTACTTAATCCTTGATGTGCATGAGCTTACGATCGACGCGATTGTGAAGCAGGACCGCAACCTGCTGGTGCGCGCTCTGGCCATGGACCCGATCATCAATTCCATCGCCACAGCGGAAGCGATCATCGAGGAGACCTACCGCGAGGAGAAGGAGATCCTGCCCGCCTGGGTGCACAAGCCGGAAGGCACACCGCCCGCCACGCCCGTGCCGGACTCTATGAAGATGAGCGAGACTGGCGTCGCGATCAAATCGGTCGAGCCGGCTCCTGCGCCGAAGCTGGTGCCGCAGCTGTTCTAAGTCGATAGAGCCGGCCCAGGGTTCCCGCGCGTAACGAGGGAACCCTGGGCTGGATGATGGAACCTCGTTGAGGTTCTCAGAGCGGCTTGATCACACCCTCCTTAAAGAGCTTTAGATCTTGGCGCCCCCAAGGCCGAGGGACCCGCCTTTGGGTTTGGCCGGCCCCGGCGGATTGGCCGCAGGCGCCGGCTTTGGTGCGGGGCCTGGCGCGGGAGCGGAGGGGGCCGGGGCCATGGCAGTAGGCGATGCTGCAACGGCCGGCTCCTTTCGGCCGGCACCACCGCCCGATCCACCACCGCCGCCGCCCGCACCGCCGCGGGAGGACGGCGTGTTGCCGGACGATCCGGCCGACGACGACGGCGTCGAGAATGCCATGGCTTTGCTCAGTCCCGCCAGCCCGGGCCAGCGGTGCGACCAGCCGACGCGCGTCCACAGGATGTCCATGACGAAAGCGGCCAGGGCGATCCATAGCAGCAGTGGGCGCAGGTCAAAGGTGCCGGTGTCGCGGGGGGCTTTCCAGATTTCCGGCAGCTCCAGCCGTTGCTGGCCGCCGCTCAGCTGCGAAGTTTTTTGCAGCTCCGTAATGCGGGAGTGTTCCACCGCCCACTCCGGGTCGCCGCCCGCCACTATGGGGCCGAAGGGCACCGCCTCCTTCTCAATCAGTACGCTGCCGCGCACTACGGAGCTGGGCGAGAGCTCAACTTTGGCCTCGTAGCGGCCGGGGGCGATGCGCTGCCACGTGTGCTCCCTGGCGGGCTGGTTGCTGCCTTCGGTCAGCAGCAGTTTGGGCGGGTTGGAGGAGATTTTATCCTCCCAGCTGGCCGCGTAAAGGAACTCGATGGTCAGCTCCGTGCCATCCACGCGGCTGCTCAGGCGGGTGCCGGCGGGCGTCTCGTTGCCTACCGTCCAGCGCGTAATCGTCTGGAGAAAATCGCCATAGCCCGGCCAGGCGCGCACCAGGTCGGATTTCTCGCCCGCGATGGGGAACAGTACGGCGGCGGCGCGGCCGGAGCCCCTTTGCCAGAAGCTGACCAGCGGCGCCTTGTACTCGTCCTCAGAGACAACCCCGCCCGTGGCCTTGCTGCGCAAGTAGCTGAGGTTATAGCCATTTACAGCCTGTAACCACTTGGTGGTGCCTGCCGAGATGGTCAGCCACCCCTGCGTCCCTTTCAGCGGCGTCACGTCCTCAATAAATGCGGAGCGCGCCACGGAGACGACCTCCTGCGAGAAAATGGCCGGCAGGTCCGCACTGTTGGCGCTGTAAAACATGCGTCCGCCGCCTCGCTTCGCAACGTCCTCCAGAAACAGCGCGTCGCTATCCTGCGGATTGCCCATGCCGATGACGCTGACGGTAATCTGCTCCTTGCGCAGCTTGGCCAGAAAGTTGATGTAGTCACCCGGCTCCTCCGCGTCGGCGGCGTCGGCAAACAGAATGATATGGCGCGTGCCGGCCGTGGAGTCCCGGATCTCGTCATACGCCGCCACCAGGCCTGTAAAGCAGAAGATGCCGCCGCCGCCCACGGCCAGGCGCCGCACTTTGCTCGCCAGCACGTCACGCTGCGTGCTGATTTTGCTGAGGCGGAAGATGTACTCCGGCGAGCTGTCCACCGCAATAACGCTGACCCAGTCGTTCGGCCCCAGCAGCTCCACCGATTTGGCCGCGCCTTCGGCCGCCAGGTTGATCTTCATGATGCCGGGCGGTGCGCCGGGGACGCTGGCGCCCATGGAGCCCGATTTGTCGATAACGATGGCGATGGCCGCGCTCAGCTTCATGTGATCCTCGCGCAGCTCCATGGAGACGGGCAGGAGCGGATCGACGCTGGTCTGGAAGTAGCCGCCGCTGCCAAAGGAGAACTTGCCGCCCGTCATTAGCAGGCCGCCGCCCTGGTTGTTGACGTAGAAGTCGAGCGAATCGATAAACGCCAGGGGCAGTTTGTAGGCCGGCACGTTGTTGATAATAACGCCGCGCGCGCCCGTAAGGCTGCCGGGATTCAGCCGCGTGTAGTCGGTCACCACGTCCACCGTAAAGCCTTGCTTGCGAAGCGCTTCTATCGTTGGATCGTTAGGATAGGACGTGATAAGGATGACACGTGGGCCGGCGGCGACCTCCACCCAGCGCATGGCGGAGTTATTGCCGGTGCGCTTATCTTTGGCGTGGGTAATCATCACTTCGTACAAATGGGCGCCGCCTTTGGTCAGCACGTCCGTAAAGCGCACCAGCGCGCGGCCATCCTTAACTTGCGCTTTTGTCTCCTCAAACTTAATGGTGCCGTCCGAAAGCTTCTCGAACTTGCCGATGCGCTGTTTGTCGCGATGCAGCTCGTAGGTTACCTCGGCCTCCGGCGTGCCGGTAATCAGCAGCTCGATGAGAAACGGCTCGCCCAGGGCAACGCGGGTGGGCAGGTTAAACTCCTGCACGCGGTAGTCATTGGCCAGCTCGGAGCCTACCAGCCGGTAATCCAGCGCCACGTTCTGGCGGATCAGCCGCTCGGCGATGTCGTTGAGAGGCTCCGTGCTGTAGCCGTCGCTCAGCAGTAAAATGCGAGAGGCACGGTCGGGCTTGGTGCGGGAGAGCGTGTACTGGATCGCCTCCGCAGTACGCGTAGCGTCGCGGCCGGCCGGGTACTTGCCGCCCGCGTTGTGCTCCCGCACAATCGCAATTTCTGCGTAGTCAATGTGCGTAATCGTGTCCTGATCGCCCTTGCTGCGCTGCAGAATCCCCTCCCACTCGCTCAGCTGCGCCGCCATGGGCTCAGCCGCGGAGCTGGAGCGATCCACCATGACGTAGAGATCCAGCCCCGCACTGATTTTGCGCAGCTGCGGGTGCACCATTGCCAGCGCCAGCAGCGCCAGCGTCACAAACCGCCATGGCCGCCCCAGCCCCAGCCGGGGAAAGAACCACCACGCCAGCACAAGCAGCGGCAGAAAGATAAGCCATTCTGGGGCAAGGAATTTCATGCGGTCAGGGGAGGGAGCAAAGGAAAAAGAGGAAAAAAGGTAAGCAAAAAAGCCAAGCCAGGCCTATAACGTCCGCTTGCGCCCCAGCCAGGCCCAGTTGGCCAGCAGAAGGGCCGTAAGCAGGCACAACCAGAGCTGCTGGTTGGTGTCCTCATACGTGTTTTGCTTAAGGAGCTCGGCCGTTTTGCCCTCCAGGCCGTCAAAGGTGGAGGCGGCCGTAAAGTCCAGCTCGCGAGCATCCGAAAAAGAGGCCGCGCCACGCACCAGCACGGTGTTGCCCTGCTTAACGGTAAAGAGCCCGGGCTCCAGCGGCGCGCGGATCGGCGTGCGCTCGCCTGTGGAGGGAAACTCCTGCGGTGCAACACCTTCCGCGCTGGACGTAACCACCAGCCCGGCCCCCCCCGGCTGTGCCGCCACAAAAAGGCGCTGGCCCGTATCGGCGTTTATCGCCTGCTCCGCAATCTTGGCCGCCCGCACCGTTTCCGCAAAGCGGGAGAGCAGCACGACGAGCGCCGCCGCCTGATCGCCCTGCGACTCCAGCACGTCAAAGTTAAGATACAGCTGCGGCTTGCCCGCCTCCAGCCGGCGGAAGATAAGCGGCGTATTGCCGGCCCACAGCAGCGCCTGGTCCTCCGGGCGAAGCGCAATGGGGGAGGTAAAGCGGGGCAGCAACCCGTTAAAGCGCAAGTCCTGCGTCAGCGCCGATCGCTCCACAAGTAGTTGATCGCGAAGGATATTCGTGTTCGTGCGATCCCCCACAATCATAAAGATGCCCGCCCCGCGCGACGGCGCGGCCGGTGGTGCAGGCTTCGGCGCGGCGGGCGCACCTCCGGCGGCCGGCGCGGCCGGTGGGGGAGGCGGCGGTGTAAAGTCGGCGGCCGGGGCGGTGCCAAGATACAAGTCCGGCCCCTCGCTCCCCGCCACCAGCCTGCTGCTGAGAAAGCTGGCCGCAAAGCGCTGAAAAAACGTTGTCGCCGGCGTCCCGCTCTGGATCGTCAACGCCATCGGCTTCAGCCGCGGCCGCACGATGCTAAACGTGTCGTCAAACGTAAACTCGTCCGGGTTCAGCCGCAGCTCCACCCCGGGCGAGTCCGCCGGAAAGCTCCCTTTGATCGGCCGCGCCTCGCCCGGCCCCAGCTCCACCACCAGCGTGCGCGGCTGCGCGTTGGCCGAGGTGATGGTGCACTCCCGCTTCATCGGCTCCTTGCTAAAATTTTTGACCAGCACCTGCCAGCCCGGCGACGCGCTGTCGGGCTCCGTAATGCGTAGCCCCGTAAAGCCGCCGTTGGAGATCGGCCGGCCCACCGCAAAAAGATCCACGCCCACAGGCAGCTCCATCTGCTCGTCGGTAACGAAAATGACCATGCCTTTGCGATCGCCCGTGGAGATGGCGTTGCGCAGCGCAAGCGCCGGATCGTGCTTGCCCAGAGCGGGCAGCCACTTGTCGATGGCGGCGAGCATCGGCACCAGCTGCGTGCCCGTGTAAAGCGCGGGCCGGGTCGGGTCCGTCTCCAGCAACAGCCACTCGGTCTTCTGCGCGGCGCCGGAGATCTCCCGCAGCCGCGGCGCCAGTTTCTCGGCGATCACCGGCTGAAAAGCGCGCATGGCAACCGCGCTATCCAGCACAATAGTAATGCGTTGCGTGGACCCCGCCGTAAGGAAGCGCGGCTGAACCAGCAGCCACGTCAGCAGCAGCACGCTCAGCAACTGCAGCCACAGCGGCACAGAGTTACGCAACTGCTGAAAGCGCCGCCCCTCCACGCTCTCCGGCGCCAGCGCCTCCAGCATAAACAGCGTGCTGATGCGCACGGTGCGCGACTCCTGCTGCAAAAAGTGGATGGCCAGCACCGCCGGAATGCCCAGCAACGCCAGAAAGCCCCATGGATTGGAAAATAGAATGCTCACGCGGAAAATATCCCAGCCCGGGCCGGCGCCCGGCGATCGTCGCGCCCCATCAATGCGTCATGTAGACGCGACATGACCTTACCGTGATATAGACGGTATCTCCCAACATTCAACCTTGAAGCTGTGCGGCACGGCAAAAACGTGCTGCTCCATGCTTCCGCGGCAGCCCAGCCTGCCTGCGCCTAATCCACATCCAGCAGAATGCGCTCTGCCTCGTTCAGGCCGGCTATTGTGCTTTCGCGCAACAGCTTGCGCTGATTTTGCTGCTGCGCCTGGCCCCGGCGCGTCCAGTAACTGTGCACCGCCCGGCGCGGAGCATCCGTGCGATTGAGCGTGCCGCCGTGCCACAGGTGGCTGTTAAAGACGACCACCGTGCCGGCCGGCGCCAGAATCAGCTCCTCCCGCGGGTGCGGCGCCGTCGGGTCGGCCATCTCCTGCTGCGGGGTGCGGCCCAGGCGGTGGCTGGCGCGCACAAAGCGGGTGGCGCCATTCTCGGGCGTAAAGTCGTCCAGCAGCCAAATGGAGTTGCACACCTGGTAATTGCCGGGCGCAACGGCGCCTCCCCAGTCCGCATGCAGCGCCTGTAAACCCTTGCCGGGCAACGCAAAGCGACTATTGAGCGACGACAGCTTCATGTCGCCCTGCAGCACATGAGCCACCGCCGCCAGCACGCGCGGGTGCGTGTAGCAGATTCGAAAAACGTCGCCCTTGTCCACCAGATTGGCCAGGCGATCCGCGCCGTCCTCTTTGTGGAATTCGCTGCACGCGTTGTCTCCTTCCATTGCCAGAAGCTCCGAGGTCCGGCGACGCATACCATCGATGATGGCGGGAGGAATCAGGCCGGGAAGATGGAGAAAGCCTTGCTCATCGAGATGTTGTTTCTCGCTGACGCTTAAGGTATTATCATCAACACCAAGCGCTGGAAGAGCGTCCGAAACGGGGGTTGTAATCATAAGGAAATAGGGTCAGATTGTTGACAAGCATCCTGCCTTATCGCAT
This sequence comes from Verrucomicrobia bacterium LW23, assembly GCA_003054695.1. Classification (GTDB taxonomy): domain Bacteria; phylum Verrucomicrobiota; class Verrucomicrobiia; order Methylacidiphilales; family UBA1321; genus LW23. The sequence goes on along the minus strand of QAZA01000012.1, from coordinate 81,389 downwards.
CAGCAACGTCCATGCAGGTAACGCTGCATGCATTGCACCAATCGCTAAATCCTCGCGCTTATGTCGCATTTACCACGGGTGCTTTTTGCCGGACGCCACAACGCGCGCCCTGGTCAGCACACGGCGCTTCACCAGCACTCCTCCTGGGAGTTTGTTTACTACATAAAAGGTAGCATTATCTCTCAGTTGCCCAGCGACTTACAACATCCGACACGCACGGCAATCCCTGGCGTGGCATGGCTGACGCCGCCCCGCACGATGCACGGAGAGCTTGCGCTCACCGCATTCTCCTGCTTTTACATCGGCCTGGATATGCCGGAGGACACGCCCTGGCCGCGCTGGGTGGAGGACGATCAGCACCAGTCAATCGCCAACATTTGCCGCGCGCTCATTGCCGAGCAGGGCGCCGACCAGGGCTATCCGGTGCCCGATCCCCAGAGAAGCACGATGCAATCCCTTCTGCTGCAGCAACTTGCCATTCACCTGCGCCGCGGCGCAGAGGAGCGCACCATAACGCCGCGCCAGCGACTGGTAACCCGCGCGGAGCGCATCCTGCGCGAGCGCAGCGCGCAGCCCGTCCGCTTGGCCGAGGTGGCCCGGGAACTCGGCACCTGCCCGGCCACGCTGCGACAGGCCTTTGCGGCGGAGCGTCGCACCAGCGCCCGCGCCTTCCTGCAGGAAGTCCGTCTGCATCAGGCACTTGCGCTGCTCAAAACCTCCAGCCTCAAGCTCGAGGCGGTGGCCGAACTCACCGGGCACGACTCCGCCAGCCACCTGACGCGGATGGTGAAGAAGGCGACAGGCCGCACGCCCGGCGTCTTTCGGCACGGGCGCGAGGGTGGCGCCGCCGACCGTTAGTGGGCCGTAAGCCAGTCGCGGCCCACCCCCATCTCCACAACAATCGGTACGCGCAGGTTGGGGATGGCGTTTTTCATTCCATCTTCCACCAGCGCAAACACTTCCGTCTTCTCGTCCTCCGCCAGCTCAAAGACGAGTTCGTCGTGCACCTGCAGGATCATCCTGGAGCGCAAGCGCTTCTCCTCCAAAGCTTTCTGGATATTGGTCATCGCGATCTTGATCATGTCCGCCGCAGTGCCCTGGATAGGCGCGTTAATCGCGTTACGCTCCGCAGCCCCGCGTACCATCGCGTTGCTGCTGTTGATGTTACGCAAATAGCGGCGGCGGCCGGTAATGGTCTGCACAAAGCCGTTGGCCCGCGCAAAGTCGATCGTTTCGCGCATGTAATCGCTAATGCCCGGGTACTGCCGGAAATACGCGCTGATAATCCCCGCCGCCTCCTTGCGGGGAATCCCCAGGCGCTGCGCCAGGCCAAAGGCGGTAAGGCCGTACGCGATGCCGAAATTCACCATCTTGGCGCTGCGGCGCATTTCCGCGCTAACATTCTCGGGCTCAACGCCATACACACGCGCGGCGGTGGCTTTGTGGATATCCATGCCGCTCTCGAATGCGGCCCGCATATTCTCGTCGCCGGCCAGCGCGGCAATGATCCGCAGCTCGATCTGCGAGTAGTCCGCGGAGAGCAGTAACCACCCATCGCCTCGCGACACAAAAGCGCGGCGGATTTCCTTTCCCTGATCGGTGCGGATCGGGATGTTCTGCAGATTAGGGTCCGACGAATTGAGGCGGCCCGTCGCTGTAACCGCCTGATTATACGTGGTATGCACGCGGCCGGTCTTCGGCAGGATGGCGGACGGCAGCGCGTCAACGTAGGTCGCTTTCAGCTTGGTTGCTTCGCGAAAATCGAGGACTTTCTGCACAATCTCGTGCTTTCCGGCCAGAGAGAGAAGCGTGGCTTCGTCGGTCGCCATCAGGCCGGTGCGCGTCTTCTTTGTCTTTCCTGTCAACTCCAGAACGCGGGCCAGAACTTCGCCTAACTGTCTGGTGGAGTTGATGTTAAAGGGTGCGCCTGCAATCTCGTAAATGCGCGATTCCAGCGCTACAATGTTGCGACCCAGTTTGCCGGAGAAGTCCGAAAGCGCGCCGGTATCGAGGGTGACGCCCTCGGCTTCCATGGCCACCAGCACGGGCAAAAGCGGGCATTCGATCTCAAAAAATACCTTTTCCTGATGCTTCTCCGTCAGCATCGGCGCCAGCTTGCCGCGAAGTTGCCAGGCCACGTCGGCGTCCTCGGCGGCATACTCGGCCACCTTCGCCACGGCTACATCGCGGATGTTCAGCTGCGGGGTTTGCGGGGTGGAGCGGCTGCCTCGGCCCGTGGCGGGGCGCTTCTCGCCAATAAGCGCGGAAATCGGTATAGGTGTATATCCCAGAAAGACTTCCGACAGATAGTCCATGCCGTGCCGCTGCTCGGGCTCCAGCAGGCTGTGGGCCAGCATGGTGTCGAACAGCGGGCCGCGGACGGTAATGCCGTGCCAGCGCAGCACGGTGTAGTCGAACTTGATGTTGTGGCCGATTTTGGTGATGGCGGCGTTCTCAAAAAACGGTCGAAACTCCTCCACCACAGCGTGATACGCCGCCGAAGCCGCCGTTGCCGGGCTGATCGCGCCCATCAGCTCAAGCACTTCTTCGTCGCGCGCAGATCCTTGCGGGAAAGGCACATACGCGGCTTTATGGTCCTCCCAGCATACGGCCAGGCCGACAATTTCGCACGTGCGGGCGTCCAGGCTCGTCGTCTCCAGGTCAAACGAGACGGCGGGCTGCTTTTGCATCTCGGCAAGCAGCGCGGCGCGTTCGGCGGGGGTTGCCGCGATGCTGTACTCGTGCGTAACCTGCGTAATATTAAGGAGATTTGCGGAATCCACGACGACGTCGGCGCCTTCGTCAAAAGCTGCCCCGTCATCGCCTTCCCCACCTTCGGTGTCGCTCGCAAGTTCCGATGCATCAGCAGGTTGCGAGGACTGGCCTGCAGCTTTGGCGCGGGCTGCGGCGCCGAGCTCAAAGAGATCGCCGCCGCTGCCGTCATCGCCAATGGCCGCCGCTTGCGCGCGTGATGCAGAAGTTGTTCCGGCCAAAGGAGATGAGAAGACGGAGGAGGACGCCGCGCGACCGGTGGCGGGGGTAAAGAGGCTTTGCTCCATACCCGCGGTGCCACTGCGGCCGGCCCGGAAGTCCTCGCCAAACAGGCGGCGTCCTAAGCTGTTGAACTCCAACTCCATAAACAAGGGCTTCAGCCGCGCTTCGTCCCACGGGCGCACGCGCAGCGCCTCCAGGTCCTGCTCGATGGGCACGTCGCGCAGGATGGTGGCGAGCTTCTTGCACAGGAGCGCCTGATCGCGGTTGGCCTCCACATTTTCCTTCTGCTTGCCCTTGAGCTGGGCGGTGTTGGCCAGCAGGCCCTCCACGCTTCCAAACTGGGCGATGAGCTTTTGCGCCGTCTTCTCGCCGATGCCGGGCACGCCGGGGATGTTGTCGGAGGCATCGCCCCAAAGTGCCAGGATATCAACAACTTGCGACACGTCCGCAATGCCCCATTTTTCCAGCACTTCCTTCACGCCCAGGATCTCCACGCCCTCGCCGGAGCGGCCGGGCTTATAGATGAGCGTGCGGTCGGATACGAGCTGGCCGAAGTCTTTGTCCGGCGTTACCATGTACGTTGTAAAGGGTTCCGGCTCAGTCACTTGCTCCGCGCGCAGGGCGTAGGTGCCGATGATGTCGTCGGCCTCGTAGCCGTCCATCACAAGCACGGGGATGTTAAAGGCTTCCACCAGGCGGCGCACGTAGGGCAGGGCGGCGCTAAGCTCCTCCGGCATCGCCTCGCGCTGGGCCTTGTACTCGGGATAATCCACGTGGCGCTGCGTGGGCGCGGAGGTATCGAGGGCCACGGCCAGGTGCGTAGGTTTTTGATTACGAAGGAGATCCACCAGCGTGTTGGTGAATCCGTAGACCGCCGACGTGTTGAAGCCGCGCGACGTAAAGATGGGATTGGTGGCCAGCGCAAAATGCGCGCGGTAAGCCAGCGCCATGCCGTCGAGGAGGAAGAGCTTGTTCATGAGAAGGGGAGGCCGACGTGCTCCATGCTAGGGAACTTGCCGGGCGGGGACGAGGATAATCGGCGGGGCGTTGGAGAGAGGGAGGTGCGCCGCGGAAGGGCGAGGTGATTGCAAGTAAGGCGAGTATAAGCGTTTATGCTGAACTCGATGTCATAAGAAGTTCGAATTTTCGCTATTGCGACGGGGAATGCTTTATGTATTACTCGAAGATATGAAACCGTTGCGCATCTGCTTGATTCTGGGCCTGGCTGTCACGCTGACGGCCTGTGAGAAGGACCGGGGCCGGGACGATCAGGAGAAAACTGCGGCGACGGGTAACACCCAGCCGACTCCGGCAAACCAGGGCCGGCCGAACACGCCCGCGAGCGATGCGATTGGCGACACTGCGCAGTCTACCGCGCAAAACCAGACGCCCCCCGCGGACGCCAGTAGTGCGACAACGCCGCCCAGCACGCCCCCTCCCACACCTCCTCCCACCACGCCGCCGCCTCCCCCTCCCACCACGCCTCCGACCAGCACGTCCAGCTACCCCACCGGCCAGGCCACGGGGCAGAAGGGCCGCGTGAAGAGCCCGTACGCCCCCTACGCGGGCCCTGTCGACGTGAGCGGCTTCCCCTCCGGCAGCATGGTAAAGTGCCCGTACACGCAGAAGATTTTCCTGGTGCCGTAAGCTCACCAGGCATGTTTAGGAATCTTGCCATAGTAATCAGCACCAATTAAGGCGCCGCTTTTGAGCGATAGCTGCGCGGGAGCTACGGTTGAGCATGATTTTCATGCAAATCCGGCTTTCCGCCTGGCTCTGTTACTTGTTTGTTTGCAGCTACTTCGGCAGATTGTTTTCTGGAAGACGGTTGGCTCTATGCTCACTTCGTCAAGTGACGAAGAGTATATAGAAAGCGCTGAGGCTCGTAGTCTGCAAAACGGCATTATCTGTGCTGGACATGATAAATGTGTGTGATGTAATGCTACTGTTACGGTTGTGTGCCCGGCCGGTTGGCGTGGTGGGTTGTTGACTCGGCGTGGGGTTGCCGGCGGACATTGCATGTCATGCCGGATTTTAATCTTCATCATCATCATGCTTACCTTCTTGTTGTATCGGCTGGCACCTGGGCTGCAGCGGGGGATAGTCGCATTGCTGCTGTGCGGTCTGGTGCTGTTGATGCCGGGCGGGGTGGTGCCGGTGCAGGTGTTGCTGGCGAATCCAGAGGGGGGTGCGGTGGCGACGGGCTCGGCGGGCATTACCTCCAGGCCGGGGCAGGTGACGGTGACGCAACAGAGCGATCGGGCCGTTATTAACTGGAAAAGTTTTGATATCCGCCAGGGCGAGACGACGACCTTTGTGCAGCCGGGGGTGAAGAGCGCTGTGCTGAACCGTGTGACGGGCGGCGGTGGCGCTTCGCAGATTGATGGTAGCCTTAAGGCGAATGGGCAGGTCTATCTGGTAAACAAGAATGGTGTGATGGTGGGCAAGACGGGCCGGGTGAACACGGGCGGTTTTACGGCCAGTACGCGCGACCTGGACAATGCGCAGTTTATGAAGGGGGGCGACCTGACGTTCTCCGGCAACTCCTCCGCCGCGGTGGTGAATTATGGCAAGATTAAGGCAGCGGATGGCGATGTGACGCTGATCGCGCGCCAGGTGGAGAATCACGGCCGCATTACGGCAAGGAAGGGCCAGGTGCATCTGGCAGCGGGCGGCTCCGAGGTGTTGGTAAAGCCGAGCGGCACGGAGGGCCAGCGGGTGTTTATCCGCGGCTCGGGCGCCAACGGCGGGGCGGGGCCGGGGGAAGGCGGCGCTGTGGTCAACACGGGCTCCATACGCGCCACGGCTGCCGAGCTGCGCGCCGCGGGGGGCAATGAGTATGCGCTGGCGATCAACAACACGGGTGTCATTCGCGCCACGGGTGCTGACCACAGTGGCGGCCGCATTGTGCTGAAGGCGCAGGGTGGTACGGTGGTGAACTCCGGCCGCCTGGTGGCGCGCGGACGCGCCCCGGGCAAGAGCGGTGGATCGATTGCGGTAGGCGGGGACCGGGTGCGCCTGGCCAGCGGCTCCGTAGTCGACGCGGGCAGCGACTTTGGCAAGGGCGGTGAGGTGAAGATTGGCGGCGGCTTTCAGGGCAAGGATGCGACGGTGGCTAACGCGCGTACGACGGAGATAGAGGGCGGCGCGCGGATAAATGTGGATGGCGGATCGGAAGCGCCCGGCCTGGGTGGCACGGCCATTGTCTGGAGCGATGAGCGCACGGATTTTGGCGGCCATATCTCGGCGCTGGGCGCCGGTTTTGTGGAGGTGAGCAGCAAGGGCCTGCTGAACTTCCGCGGTGTTGTGGAGACGGGCGGCGGAACGTTGCTGCTTGATCCGTTCAGTCTCACCATTACGGACGGCCTGACCTCCAACCCCGGCTCGCCCACGTCGGCGACGAATGACTCCACGCTGAGCGCGGCGGATCTCGTCAGCCTGCTGGCTTCGGGCAACGTTACGCTGCAGGCTACTCACTTTATTGCGGTACGCTCCGCGGTTAGCTCCGCATCCGGCAGCAACCTTACGCTGGATACGGCGGCGCTGCATCTCTACGCGCCTATCAGCCTGGGCGGTGGCACGCTGGCAGGCACGGCCTCGCTGCTTAACGTGTACGTCAGCGGGGGTGGGCGCATCCAAAACGCGGTGGATGCGGTGGTGGCCGGCGGAAACGTGTGGCTTCAGGCCGGCACGTATGCGGAGAACAACATTCAGATAACCAAGGGGCTGAGCCTGTACGGCGCGGGGGCGGACCATACTATTGTGGACGGCAGCGCCACGCCGGCAAGCGTGTTTGTCGTCAACGCGCCCGGCGGCCAGGTAAACATGCAGGGCCTGGGGATTACGGGGGGCCAGAGCCCCATTGGCGGCGGCGGCATTCAGCTGCTCGCCGGTGCGCTCTCGCTTAGCCATGCCCGGCTTAGTGCCAACAGTGCGACGGGTGACAGCGATGGTGGCGGCATCCGCCATACCAGTACGGGGCTGCTGTCGGTGTCGGATGTCGTTTTTCTCAACAATACGGCCGCCAACGGTGGCGGCATTCAGGGCAGCGGCCCGACGTACATTACCAATTCCACCTTTACGACAAATGGTGCCACCGTCTCGGATGGCGGGGCTATATCGATGGGTACGTCGGCACTGACGATTATCGACTCTACGTTTACGGGCAACACGGGCTATCGTGGTGGCGCTATTTTCCATAACGGATCAACGCTGTCGATCTCGGGGAGCCTCTTTACCAGCAACCAGGCAACGGGTTCGGCCGGTGGAGCCTTGTTTATTGATGCGCCGTCCGTCGCAGTCGTTGCGGACTCGGTGTTTGAGTCCAACGTTGCGCAAATGTCGGGTGGTGCGATTTATAGTTATTCGACTCTGAGTATCAGTAACTCCACTTTCCGCACCAACAGCGCGCAGCAACAGGGGGGAGCCATCAGCTCTCTTTTTAGAGATCTTACGGTGTCCGGCACTCTGTTTGAGGGCAACTCGACTACGGCGACGGGATCCGGTTTCGGCGGCGGTGCCATCCACGCGATGCGCGCGGTGACTCTCACGGACTCAACGTTGACGCTGAACACCTCGGCGCGGGATGGCGGTGCCATCCTGCTTACCGACAGATTCCTGAATCTGACGAGGACCACCCTGGACGGGAATACCGCTTCACGTCACGGCGGGGGCATTTATGCGACAGCGGACACGATTACGGTGACGGACTCCACGTTTCAGGGAAATACCGCGGGGTCCAACGGCGGCGGCATCTACTTCATGCCCTCGGAAGCCGAGGCCACGCTTACCATCTCCGGCACCACACTGCGGAACAATCACGCGGGCGGTAGCGGTGGCGGCGTTATGCATTTCAACGGCGTCATGAAGATGTCGAACTCCACCGTGGAGGGCAACAACAGCGATGTCAGCGGCGGCGGTATCTATATCTCGGCCGGCTCTGGAGAGGTTACTGAGTCGCTTGTGTACAGCAACACCGCGGGCACTCACGGCGGCGGTGTGTACATAAGCGGACCTGCGCTGCTGCTGGTGCGCAACAGCACGCTGGCACTCAATGTTGCCACCCAACAGGGCGGCGGGATTCGGGCCAGTGGCACGGATCTGACGATTCAGAGCTCCACCATTTACGGCAACTCGGGGGCGGACGGCGGCGGCATCTTCTATGACGGCGTTACCAACAGCGTAACGATCAATAATACCATACTTGCCGGTAATAACAATGTTGGCCAGGACTACAGCATTGGGACCACCCTGAACTCAAGCACCCACAATCTGATCGGAACCGGCAACCGTGGTACGGACTTTACAGGCTTTGGCAACAACTCCATCGACGTCACCGGCGTCTCGCTTCGGCTTTCGCCACTGGGCTATTACGGCGGGCCGACGCGCACGTACGCACTGCTCACCGGCAGCCCTGCGCTCAATGCGGGCAACCCCGCGCTGGCGACGGGCGGCTCCATCGACCAGCGCGGCCGTGGGCGCGACGCGGCCTCGTTCGCCGGCGCCGTGGATATCGGCGCGTTTGAGGTGCACACCAGCGGCGGCTCGTACGTGGTCACCAGCGCGGCGGACTATCTCCCCGCCAGCGCCGTTGCGGGAAGCCTGCGCTACGGGTTGAACAACAGCCACGCGGAGCGGATCAACAACATCACCTTTAACATCCCCACCAGCGACGGCTACAACCCGGCCACGGGGGTATGGACCATCAACTTTACCAACGGCCAGGCCAACCTCTTTGACGGGATAACCATCGACGGCAGCACGCAGCCGGGCTACGTGGCAAACAGCGGCAAGCCCGTCATTGTGATCGATATGGGGAATGCGAACCGCTTCGCCAGCATTACGGCAACCGTCGCCACCGAGCAGTTCATCTTTAACGCGCTCCACCTGACCAGAGGTTTGTCGACGACCGGCGGCGCGATCAGCATCACCAGCGGTGAGCTCATCATCCGCAACTCCGTGCTCACCAGCAACGCGGCGACAGTGGGCGGTGGAGCCGTGTACCTCTCCAGCACCAGCAAAGGCGTGGTGGAATATTCAACATTCTCGGCAAACAGCTCGCCCCTTGGCGCTGCAATCCAGAGGGCTAACAGTGGAACCCTGGATATCACGGGATCCTCCTTCATCAACAACCTCAACGGGTACGCCTTTCAGCTTGGCGGGGGAACCACGACCATCACCAACTCCACCTTTTACGGTAATGTGGGGCACATCAATGGGCTTGTCGGATCAGTCATCAACATTAACTCGTCCACCCTGGGCATGACAACGGGTGGCAACGGACTGAGGATTTTTGGTGCCGACGTGCGGGTCGCCCGCTCCATTTTTGCCGACAGCGCCGCCTCTCTCGATATTGACTTGATCGACGGGATTTATCAGGACCTGGGCTATAATGTCATCGAATCCACCAACACAAGCACCGTTGGCACAGGAACTGTTATCGGCCAGCCTGCCCTGCTCTCCGCATTGGGCTGGTATGGCGGCCCCACGCAAACGCTTGGCCTTCTGCCGGGCAGCGCTGCCCTTAACCGCGTGGATGCCGGGGTTTACCCCGCCAATACCACCGACCAGCGCGGCGTTCAGCGCCTCGCGGCGGCCGTGACGGATTCCGGCGCGTTTGAGAGCCGCTCGTTCTACACCGTCACCAACACGCAGGACTATAATCCCGCAACGGTGACGCATATCGATGGCTCGCTGCGCCTCGGCCTGGCCATCAACGCCGCCGGGCTGGCGGAGGGCGCCACCGTCAACTTCAATATCCCGAGCATGGACGCCGGCTACAACCCCATTACCGGCCAGTGGACAATCACCTCCGCCGGCGGCAGCTTCACCATCACCAATGGCGTGCTGCTGGATGGCGTGGCGCAGCCCGCGGGCCCCACGGCGGCCAACGGCCCGCGCATCGTTATCGACGGCAACAACCTGGACAGCGTGTTCTACGTCAACCCCGGCTTTGGCACCGGCAAGTCGGTCACCATGGACTCGCTGGATATAACCAACGGCGCGGGGCGGCTCTCCGGCTCAAACAGAGCGGGCGGCGGCATCTATCTCCAGAGTGGGTCCATGCGGGTCTTCAACTCTCGTATCTACGACAATAACGTCAACTTTCAGGGTGGCGGCGTCTATATTCGGGATAACACGGACACCGCGGGGGTGCGCACCCTGACACTCACGGATACCATCGTCGCGAACAACTCAGCCGGCCAGGATGGCGGCGGCATTTTCAGCAGCGGAAGGCTTATCCTAACGGACACTTCCGTTACCGGCAACTCCATCACCACGGGGGATGGCGGCGGCATTTTCATGAACACGGACGGGCAGCTTACTGCTACCCGCGCCACCATCTCCTACAACCGGGCAAGCAACACCCAGCAGGGTGGCGGCATTGCCATGACGAGTATCGGCACGATGACCGACTCCCTGGTGGTAGGCAACCAGGCGCAGGACGGCGGCGGCATACAGATTTACGGCACTAACGGCCACCTCACGCTCACCGACACCCGTGTGATCTCCAACGTGGCCCGCCTGCAGGGCGGCGGTATTCGCGTCAACGGTTCGCGGACGCTAATCGTCAATGGCGGCACCATTGCCTCCAACAAGGCCAGCACCGGTGGCGGCGTGCAGAGCGCGGGCTCGCTCACCCTCGGGCCCTCCGGGGCTGGTGTCACCACGGTGGCCTCCAACTATGGCCTGAATACGGGTGGCGGTGTTTACGTTACCGCGGGCTCGGCCACCATCAGTGGCGACACCCGTTTTATCCTGAACCTCAGCGCGACTGGAGGCGGCCTGGCCGTTTCCTCCGGTGCCTGGTCCAATATCTCCAACACTACTTTTGCGGGCAATGTGTCAATCTTCGGGGGCGGTATCTGGAACAGCGGCACGTTGACGCTGGATCAGTCCACGCTGGTGGGTAACTTTGTGGACCAGTGGGGCGCGGGCATCTATCACACCGGCACGGCCTCCACCATTACCTACACAACATTCCGCGGCAACCGTGCGCTGGTTAACGGCGGCGGACTGATGCTGAACGCGGCAGCGACGGGCACGCAAACGGTCGACTCCTCCACGTTCTCCTACAACATGGCCAATAGTGGCGGCGGCCTCTTTACGGATGCGACTCTCCTGCTGAGCCGATCCACCTTTGCCTACAACCAGGCCACGTCCGGCGGGCACGGCGGAGGTATTACGGTAGGCTTTGGCACCACCACGCTCAACACCAGCACCATCTCGGCCAACACGGGCCCGACGGGCGGCGGGCTCAGTCTCACGGGTGGCGCACTCACCCTCAGCAACACCATCATTGCCGGCAATGCCGGCCCTAACGACGTCTCGAGAACAGGCGGCGCGTTCTCCGACAACGGCTATAATCTGCTCGGCATCCATAATCTCCCGGGCGTGGCAGGCACCACCGCGGTGGGCGTGCTTAACCCCGGCCTGGCGCCGCTGGGCAGCTACGGCGGACTGACAGAGACCATGGGCCTGCTGCCCGGCAGCCCGGCGCTTGGCCAGGCCAACCCCGCGCTTAACGGCACCAGCCAGGACCAGCGCGGCGTGCTCCGCAACGACGGCGCCCCGGACATCGGCGCCTTTGAGAGCCGCGGCTTTACCTACACCATCGTGGGCGGCGACAACCAGACCGCGGTGCTGGGCACCACCTTTGCGCAGCCGCTGGTGGTACGCGTGGCGGCGCTGGACCCCGGCTTGATCAGCCTCGCCGGCGGCACCATCACGCTCAGCGTACCCGGCGCCGGCGCCACCGCCGCGGGTGCGCTCACCATGCCGCTAATCTTCTCCAACGGCAACAACGACGCGACGTTCCTCCTCACCGCCAGCACGGCGCTGGGCACCTACAAGGTCGGCGTCACCAACGCGCTGCCGGGTGATCTCGCCTTCACGCTCACCAACGCGGCGATACCGGTGGTGGTGCGGGCCAGCTCTGGACAGGGCAAGACCTACGGCCAGGCGGACCCGGGCAGCTTTGGCTACTCGCTCGTCGATTCCAGCGGTGCGCCGCTCAGCATCACGCTTAACGGCAACCTTCTGCGCTTTGGCGGCGAGGATGTCGGCGCGTACGGCTTCGATATCAGTCAGCTTGCCGCGCTTAACGGCAACTATGTGATCTCCCTGGCAGGAACTTCCGTCTTCACCATCTCCCCCGCGCTGCTGACGGTGACCGCCACTGATAGCTCGGGCACCTCCGGCCAGCCGTTTCCCACGCTCGGCGGCACGATCTCCGGCTTCCAGTTTGCGGATTCTGCGGAGGTGATCTTCGGCCTGACGTACGTCACCAACGCGACAGCGGCTTCGCCCGCAGGAATGTACGCGATAATCCCGGGCGGAGCCTTCGCCCGCAACTACCGCTTTCTGTACATCCCCGGCACGCTGACTATTGCCGAAGCTCCCCCCGTTGTGGCCCTTCCCACGCTCGATACCACCGCGTTCAACGCCACGCGCGGCCGCAATAACGAAAACGAAGCGTACTACCTGGTGGACAACCTCTACGGCACCTACACCATCTCCTACGAAGGCACCCCCCCCACCACCAGCGGCGGCGCACTCCTTCACCTCAACAGCGCCGAAGTAGTGCCGCCCGCCATTAACGGCCGTAACGGCCGGAATCCCTAGCTATATGTCATTCTTATACTTTAGGATAGCGATTCCCCTTGCGTGCCCTTCTTCGTATGACCAATGAGCAGATTTATTTGGGAGAGATAGCGCGGGGATTTTGAGATGCGAGCAAGGCGGGTTTGAGGGAGTGTATGAGAGCAATACTCGACCGAAAGCCCAACGCGGCACGGACTCAAAAGCACCCGCTACTTCTTCCAGATAACTCTGCTCATTGGTCTAAGACCAATGAGCAAAGTTATTTGCTCTTTATGCGGGCCGCTTTTGGGCTATGGCCGCACTGAAACTCCGGTCGAGCATTATTCTAATGCACTCCCTCCGTTTCAGCGCACCCATAGCCCAAAATCAGCTCCGCATAAAGAGCAAATAACTCTGCTCATTGGTCTAACTCATTCAGTAAGAAGGAGTGCCGGCGGTCGGACTCGAACCGACACACAGTTGCCTGTAACAGATTTTGAGTCTATCGTGTCTGCCATTTCACCACGCCGGCAGGAGAGGGAAACGAAACGAAGCGGTATTGTGCAGGGACGGGGCGCGGTTTGCAAGCAGGAAAACCCGGGGGCCGCAGGGAAATCGGGGGATTGCGCGCTCCCCGGACGCCCCCGGGGCCCCGGCACCCCTAGCGCACGCTGCTGGAGGGCGCGGTGGAGCCCCACTCCAGGCGCTCCGTGGGCGGGACTTTGCGCATTTTGGGGGGAGCGGCGGACTCCCCGCGGTAGCGTAGGATGGTGGGGGTGGGCGGCAGCCAGATGGTATCCGGCGCCATGGGGTCCAGGCTGGAGGCCAGGCCGAGGCCGACGACGCGGCGTACCTCCCAGTGCAGGTGGGCTTTGTACAGGCCGTTGGCGTTGCCGACCGTGCCGATTTTGTCGCCGCGCTTTACCATCTGCATCGGCTGCACGGCCATCGTATCCAGGTGCGAGTACATCACCTCCACCGCGGCAGGCACGGGCGTGCCGGTGGGGGGCGTGAGGCTTGCGGTGGTGCCGGCGTTGGTAGCGGTGCCCGGCGCTGGGGTGGGGGGGATGCCGGCTCTGCCGCTGCCGCGCGGCATGGTATCCTCCGGCAGGCGCATGGCGATGATGACGACCTTGCCCCAAGCGGCTTCAAAATCCTGCGCCAGCGTTACCATGCCGTCGCCGGTGGCGTACACGGGTTCGCCGATGTCGCCGTCGCCCATCGCGGTATTCCAGTCTTCGCCGGCGGAGCCGTTTTCCTGAAAGTGGGTGCTGATGAACACTCCGTCGCCGTCGGGCAGGCGCATGGGAAAGTCCAGGGTCTCGTTCCGGGGCAGCGAGGCGAGGATGTGCTGCTCAAAAAAGTCGGAGAACGCCACGTCGCGCCGCGTTTGCCGCACGCCGCTTTCCGTGGTGATGTACGAGGGCCCGTCCGTGGCAAACGGCCGACCGGCGCCGGGCGTGTTGCCCGCCCGGAACGTGCCTGTTACGGCCCACACGCCGCCGCACCACGCGGCCAGTATCAGCAGGTAAAGGGCGCGGGTTAGCACGAGGTAGCGTGGACGACGAGCGGGCGAGCGAGCGGAGCGGTGCGTAACACCCTCTGGGGGAGGGGGATACCCACGGCGCGCGCGTCTAGCCGATCGGGTAGGGCGCGCCGATAAAGTTGGACATCGTGGCCGTCTCGTAGCCCTGATCCTGCAGGCGGTCGAACAGATCGCTCAGGCAGTCGACCGTGCCTTTATGGATGTCATGCATCAGGATGATGGCACCGGGGCGCACGCCGGCCATGATGCGCTGCACCACCACGTCGCTGCCGGGGCGCTTCCAATCCAGGGGATCGACGCTCCACATGGCCACGCCCAGGTTGCGGCTGCGCGCCGCGGGGTCGCAGGATTTGCTCCACGCGCCATAAGGGGGGCGCATCCAGATGGGGGTGACGCCCGTGGCGGTAGCAATGGCCTCCTGCGTGCGCTGCAGCTCGTCGTTCAGCTTCTCTCCGGAGCATTTGGAGAGCTGCGGGTGGGTGTAGCTGTGGTTGGCAATCTCGTTGCCGCTGGCCACAATTTCCTTGGCCAGGGTGGGGCAGCGGGCCACGTTTTGGCCGATGCAGAAGAAGGTGGCGCGCATGTTGCGCTTCGCCAGCTCCTTCAGCACGCGATCGGTCAGGCCGGGCGCGGGACCGTCATCAAAGGTAAGGGCGATGCGGCGGCCGAAGCCGGGGCCGCTGTTTACTTTGTGCGCGCGGTCGGGCCCGTACACTTCGGGCTCCGGCTCGCGTTTGGTGGTAGGCTGCTCGGCGGCGGCCGTCTTGGCCTCCGTCTTCGGGGCGTCGGACTTGGCGACTGCGGGCTTGGTTTCAGCCTTGTCGTCGCTTTTGGCGGCGGATTTCTTTTTGCCCGAGGTTTTCTTCTTCTTCTTTTCCTCCGCCGCAAACGCCTCGGATACAGAGGCGGATGCCACCGTCAGACCCAGAAAACCGGTACCAATGCGTCGGATAAAATCTGCGCGATTCATAGTGGGAGGGGAGGAGGAAGGGTAAGGTGTGTGCCGGCACCAGGCGATGCGAGTCAGGCCGCGAGAGAGCCAAGCTGATTCGCAAGTTCCAGGTCAGTATTGGAAAGAAAAGTCGTGTACGATAGACGGCCCGCCGCGCCATTTTTGCGCAGCGTCCCCTGGCGGAGACGCGTTGTTGTACGCAGGAATAGCGCATATCATGCCCGCGCAGTGTTGGCAAGGCGATAGTTTGTTTATATGTAAAAAACTGTAAAAACAAGACCCTCCACGGGAGTTCAGGTTGCTTCCTCCTGCCTGTAGGAGGGAGGGGGAAATTGCCTCTGTTCGCCCTGTTTCTCCTCATCCGGCAATTCGCCCATCAGTGCTTCCAGGTCCTTCATCATGGCATCCACGCTGCGGTGGTAGACGGCGGCAAGCACTTCATTCGGCGTGCAGCGCTCCGGCGCAAAGCCGATCCACCCCGGGTACTGCGCTTTGGCCTGCGCCCAAAGCTCGGCAAACCTCGCGTCGCCGTTGCCGACAATCAGGGCCGTGCGATGGGCCAGCAGGGCGCGCAGGCAGCCCAGCTCGTCCATCGTCAGCCCCTTCCATTGCTGCGGATTGCGCAAGGGCTCCTCGTCGTCCCAGATCAGTGCGCCGCTCATCCACTCGTAGCTGGGCAAGGTGTTGCTCGCTGCCACCTGGGCGGAGGTGGGAAGCCTGGGCCCAAGCGAGGCGAGATGTTGCTCAAACATAGGACAGGATGATGGTCTCCGCGGCAAAAATCAGAGAAACGCCGCGTTCCACGGCGTCAGGCGCCAGTTGCTTACCGCGTGGTGGATCACAAACGGGTCGCCCGCCGCAAACTCCTCGGCGGCCTCGCGCGTGGTAAAGATGGCCATGGCACCCTGCGGCGGGCTGCCAAGCGGGCCGGCGCCGATCAGCACACCGCGCGCGTGGAACTCGTTAACCCGCGCCTGGTGGCCGGGGAAATGCTCCATAATGCGGGGGAGCCCGTCAGGTGCGAGATCATAGAAGAGGACAAATTTCATGGGAAAGAAACAGCCTAAAAGCCTGACAGGCCCTTAGCGAAGATAGCGAACCAGCCTGACCGAGAGAGCCTGAGCGAAAAAGCCTTAGCGCGCTGCGGGCTCGGGCTCGCGCACAGCATCCTCCTTCTCCGCTCCGGCGCGGCCATCGGTTTCGGCGCGTCCGTCCAGCGCGGCACCTGCGGGCTCCGCGGCGTCCGCCCCGCTTTGCAGCAGCAGTGCGGCGGGGGTGGCGATGGGCCCCTCCAGCAAAAACGCGGCGCGCTGGTGGGCGGGCATCAGCATGGAGGTGAGGGCGTCTTTCCAAGTGCCATCCACCCAGTACGGCGGGCGGGAGAAGTCGCCGACCACGTCAAACTCCGCCCAAAACCACGTGTAGCTGCCCACGTTGCTGGCAAAGCCCCCGGTTTGCGCCACAATGGTCGTCGTTTTGTCGCCGGGGATGTGCTCCACCTGGCAAATCAGCTCGCCGCCGCCGGCAATTTGCCAGCGCAGATCCCAGTAGTGGGTATCGCCGGCCTGCCAGCTGCTGCCGCGATCGCGCACGCGCAGTGTCAGCGCTTTGGCAAAGGCTTTCCACTCGTCGCCGTTCCACTCGTGCGGGCTGGCAATCTCGGCCATGCGGCGGAAGCGCAGGCGCCATTCGTTAAAAAGCCGTTTGATTTCCACGGGCGAGAACATAGGCGTGCGTGTGTAAGGTAAAGGGTTGCTGAGCAGAGCGATCGAGCGGAAGCGCGGGCAGGAAGCAGGGAAGCGGGCAGGAAGCAGGCATGGGGCGTGGAAAGAAGCGATCCACTATTCCGTCGGGCGAGCTTCAGGAAAGATCGAAAAGCGCCGCTATTATCTTACGCTGTTTATTCGTGCGAATAATAATTAACGTCATTCCGCTTTCCAATCAAGCCCGCGTTGCTGATCCGCGTCCCCCCGTCACGCCGCATCGCCCCGCCGCCCGCTCAGTGCACGGAGGGCGCGGTGCCGGAGGTCGAGGTTGTCCGTGGGCGGGTCGTCAGGCGGTCCACGCGCTCGCGCAGCTCATCGGCGTCGCGCTGCGCCTTGCGGGTTTCGGAGCGGGTGTCCATAATCTCGCGGCTGCGCGCCTTCAGTTCGTCGCGCACGTCGGCCAGCTCCTTGCCGCGCTGGGCGGATTCCTTACGGATCGTCTCCAGAATCTCGTCGGTTTTGCGGGTCAGATGGCTCAGCACCTCCTGCTGCTCGCGGGCGATGCGATCGGCCTCACCCTGGGCGCGTTCCAGGCGCTTCAATTCGCCGCGCAGCGCGTCGGTTTCCGCGCGCAGGTTGGCTTCCGCCGCAGCAATCGTGGCAGAGTTCTCTTTGATTTGCTCGAAAAGCACGTAGCCGCCGTACCCGGCCAGGCCCGCCACCAGCATAATGCCGGACAGCAAGGCAAAGCCAACGATTTTGAGCAGCCCGTTAACGTTCTGCTGCTCCCCCGCCTGGCGCTCTGCGTTGCGACGAAAATCGGACATCCCCGCCTGCTTGGCGGTGGCGGTGGAGGAAGACGCGGCGCTGCCGCTGCTGTGCGGCTGCGTGGAACCCCGAGGGCGGGACGACGTGGACGAAGTGGATGCGGAGGCGGAAGGCATATCAGAGCTATCCTGGGGAGGGGGTGGAACGGTGGGAATAAACGAGGTGCCCGGAGCGCGCCTCGCTCCGGTCGAAGCTGCCGCACCGCCGCCGGCGCTTGTGCCTGAGCCCGAAGAGGTTGTGGAAGAAGCCGGAACGCTCGCCTCCCGCGTCTCCCCCGGCAGCGGCTGGGCGTGGCGGCGCCCATAGCCCGGAGTGGAATCCGGCGAAGGGGTGCGACCCGGCAGGTACTCCGCCTTCTCCGGCAAAACCGCGCTGCCGCCCGCGGGGGCAACGGGCTGGGGCGAGATCGGCGCGCCACCCGCCGCAGTGCCCGCGGCAAAGCCGGCGGAGTACGATCCGCCCGGCCGCAACGGCTGCTGCTGGCCCGCCTGCTGCGGCGCCGGCGATGCGGTGCCGCCCGCAACGGCAGCGCCGCCCGCGGGCCCTATCCCGGCCATCATGCTGCGCGGCATGCTCACTTCCAGGATCTCGGGCTTCTTGTCGGATTTATCGGCGCCGCCGCTGTTACCCGACTGGGCCGGCCCTTTGGCCGGCGTGCTGGGCGAAAACGGCGAAGGCGCGGCGATCCTGCCCGAGGCAGCGGGCGGCGCGGAAGCTTTTGTGGGCGAAGGAGTTGAGCCGGATGCGGAAGCCTGGGCGCCGCCACCCTCCGGCTTGTTGCCGCCCGCTGACGGGCCGGCGCGGAATGCCGGCGCTGCGGCAATGCCCGATGCAGGCCGCGCTCCGGCAACTGGCCCGACCGGATTGCCGTGCGCGGAAGGCGTTGCGCCGGAGGGAGATGTGGAAGTCGCAGGTGGAGGCGTGGCGCTTGTCGATGCGGACGCGCCGGGCTTCGCTGCTCCGACGCCCGGCTGAGCTTCGGCCGCCTTGCCGAACGACTTCACGCCATCCGGGCCAAAAGCGGTGGCCGGACCTGCGCTTGTTTTGGCGGAAGCCGAGGGCCAGTCTCCCAGTGGCTCCTCGTCCGGAATGTAAAAGCCCGACGAGCGCGGAAGCGGCTGTCCGGCGCCACGCGACGGCATAGCCGTGGAGGCAAACGTCGGTCCCGGCGGGCGGATGGCTGTTGTCGATACCGCCTGGCTGATGGAAGTGTTTGCACCCGTGGAGCTTGCTGCGGCGGAAGGTGTGTTTGCCGGGCCTGTGGCAGGCGTCGCGGCAGCGCTGCCGGACGCGCTGCGACCGGTTGCCGATGCGCTGGTAGAAGGCGTTGCGGGGGAGGATGTTGCGGCGGGCGCCGGTGCTGTCTTCGCAGCCGGTGCCGTACCGCCCGTAGAAGCCGCGGGCGCAGAGCAAGTGGCGGGCGTCGTTGCGGCTGGTGCGCTGGTACGCACCGCGGGGGCGCCCCAGTTTTGGGCTATGGATCGCGTCATCTGACGCGCGTCGGTGGTGCCGGTGGCGCTCTCCCGCTTCACGGCAGGCGCCGGGGCAATGCCCTGCGGCTCCGCCTTCGTGGGCTCCGCGGCAGCCGGGGCGGGCGAGGAAGTGGTTGCGGTGGAGGCGGTTGCGGATCCGCCTCGTGTGGCGGGCCGCTTGCGTTCACGGGGTGCCGGCGTGGTACCCGGCGCCTTCTCCTCAGTGCTCATCGCAAAAAGCGGCATGGCGCCGGGGTCGGAGGGGGCGGCGTTGCCGGCGGCGGTCGGCGCGGGTTCCGTCTTCGGCCCGGTGCTGTCCGGGGCGGCCGGCGTGCCGGTGGGCGGCGTCGTGCGCGTTTTGGGGGTGAAGGATTTGCGCTTCATGGGGAGAGGGGAGGTGAGTGTGCAATCAACATCCTGTACGCCGGCAAAGCTGAAGGTGAGGGGGCGACACCCTGGGCCGCACGCCCGCTGCGAACCGCCCGCTCTTTTGGAGAGGTGCGCTGGATGGCGCGTTGTTAACAGTTTTTGCCCGGATGTACAATAATACATTCGTCGAAAAAGCAGGATTTTCACCTGGCTTTTTCCATTATTTTGCAGAAAAACCTCGCTTTCTCCTCCGAGGCGACATGCGCTTGACTCCCGAACAGTTCCGACACCTTTATCAAATAATCTTCCCTAAAACGTTGGCGCGCAGGCAAAAGCGGCGCGCTTTCCTCAAATTTCGGAATACGACTGAGCTTAAAAGGTGCGTTCTACCCGTCGCGCCGCCGTTTGCCGGGCTCGGCGTTCACATCGCTGGCGGCCGTGTTCGTCACGTTCCCCGTAACCGGGCGGCCGATGGCGACAAAGCGGCCGCGCTGGTAGTGACGGCCGACGCGGTAGCCGCCGCTGGGCTTGAAAGGGTTGAAGACGTAGATATCGGGCCCGCCGGACTGGACGCGGCCGACACTGCCGTAGCTGCTGGTTTGGGAGCCGGCCATCAGCATTTGCCCGTCCTCCGCGTAACCGAGGAAGATCATGACGTGGGTGATGGGCGGTGTGCGGACGGGTTTATACGTGTGTTCCCAAAAAAGAAGGTCCCCCACCCGCAAATTGCGCCGCAAAAAATCCGGGCTCGGGATGTCGTTGGCGTAAGGCACTGTCCATGCCTTTTGCGCTAAGTTAAGGTAATAATACTGGTCGCTGGCCGTGCGGCCGATATCCAGACCCGTGGTGCGCTTGTAGAGAAGCCGCGCGGTGTTGGAGCAGTCCATCATCCACGGCTTCGCCTCGCCCGGGGGCGTAAAGCGGCCGCAGTAGCGTATGTTCTTGCGGCTCAACCACGCAGCTTCGCGAATCACCTGCTTTTGCCACGTCTTCAGGCCCTGGGGGAAGAACGGCTTGCCGCTAGCGTCGCGCTCCACGGGCATGGTGCCCAGCTCTAGCTTGCCGTCGTGGCGCGGGGGCAGCGTCGGGTCGGTGTCGCGGCTGTCGCGCGTGGTTTGCAGGCGCATGGAGCTGCTGCCCGGGGCGGGCTCGTCCGCCGGCGGGGAGATGTGGCGCTCCGTGCTGGAGCCCATGGGCATGCTGCCGACGGAGCGCTTGGAGGTGTTGCTGGAGAAGAGCCCGAACATGCCGCTGCTGCGATCGCGTTCCTTCTTAACCTCATACACATCCGGCGTGATCTTCAGCACCTGGCCAAGGCGTATGTTGTACGTGCTGAGGTTGTTAAGATCGCGAATCTGCTCTTTGGAGACATTGAACTTGTCGCAAATTTTACGCAGTGTATCGCCGCCCGCAACCGTGTACACGGTGCCGGCTTGAATCAACTTGCCGCGTTGCTCGGGTGGGATGGGCTGGTGTGCCCCCGGCGCCGGGGTTTCCACAGGCGTCTCGGGGGGAGCGGGGCTGGCGGCCGTCTTGTCACTTTTCTCCTTGTCCCTTGCCTGCTTTCTGGCGTCGGCGTCGATGCTGTCCGCCACGGCGGAGTCGGCCGCGCCGGGCACGCGCGTCTGGGTGGCGAGCTGGGACTGCGAGTCATCGCCGTCGTCGCCGCGGGCGGGCGCGGGTTCGGGGTCGGCGGCGCGGATGACGAGTGTCTGGCCATACTTCACGCTGTACGATTTTAAGCCGCTAAGCTTGTACACAACGTCCTTGTCGACACCGTACTTTCTGCAGATGGACCGCAGCGTTTCGCCTTCGCCCACCTTGTGCGTAAGTGCTTTGCGGCGTGGCTTTTGCGTGGAGGCTGTCTTGTCTTTGGCCTTCTCTTTGGCAAGGGCGGCCGGGTCGACGGGATCGGCCGAAGGGGGGCGCAGGGTGATGTCTCCGCTGGAGCTTGTTTGAGCACCGGGCTCGGGTGCGGGGACGGGTGCGGCTTCCGGGGTGGAGATATCAATCGCCGGGCCCTTGCCAGGCGCCGATTTTTCCGCGGCGGCGGTGGAGGCCGGGGTGGGCGCGGCCGTTGATTCAGGCTCATCCTCCGAGGGAATTTTAGCCCCGGCGGGGATGGTAAGCTTTTGCCCCTTGCTGAGGGGTTTGCCCTTGGCCAGCTTGTTGGCCTTGCGCATGGCGTCGACGGTTACCCCATATTTGTCGGCGATTCCGGAGAGGTCATCCCCCTTCTTTACGGTGTATGTCTGTTTACCTTTGCTTCGCGCCGCAGTGGCCGGCTTCTTGGCCGATGGGGCCGGCGCGGGCTCCGGGGCGGGTGTGGCGGGAGCTGAAGTCTCTGCGCTGGAGGGAGTTGGCGGCGGAGGTGGCGTTGTGCGCGCCGGCGCAGGAGCGGGGGCGGGCCTTGCTGGTGCCGGGGCTGCCGGCGCGGGCGATGGCGTTGCGGCCGGCCGGGGCGCCGGGGCCGCGCCGCGCTTGGGCGGCGGCGGCAGGGGAAGGTCGTCCGTGGGATAGATCACCACATCAGCTGCGCGCACCGCGGGAGTGCCCCAGTGCGTGAGCAGCAGGGTAGCAGTCCCGACGATAATGGTACGCAGAAGCATGATGGGTAAAGCGCTGAGAGAGAAGATGTTGTGAGGCGGGCTGGGTGCCGGATGCCGGCCGTGGGAGGGGCTGGAGCCAGACGGTGTGGCGGCTGGGCACCATCGGCCGTTTTATCCTGATGTTCCGCAATGGGCAATGCTGAAATTATCGTACATCGCAACCATGCAAACATTCGGATGATCGCCACCTTCTAATGATATGCCGGGTATCGCCGGGCACAATCGTCCGTGGAGATTTGGACTAGGCATCGGTGCATTTCGTTCAGATTAAATGCAAAAAAGTGGTGGAAGTGGGGTAACTGCAGTGGATTCGGCACGGAAATCGCATGATAGCAGATGCCGGTCGTTGTATCGCGGGCGGAATATGGGGGGCTTTTTGTTCTGTATATGAAACGAAAGCCTGTTTCGCGTCGCCGGCCGTTCTCCTTCATTCCACCACATTTCTAACCACGGCATGCTGAAAAGCTTTGCCATTCATCGTCAACTCAGGGATAGATGGAGGCTGGCACGGACGGCCTGCGCGCGCGCCCGGCATTTCCATCTCCCTGTGCTTCAGGATCTTCCCCATGAGCGCTGATCCCGACCAAAAACCTTTTTTGCTGCTGCGCAATGGCGCCGAGATCCGCGCCGTCCCCGCAGGCGGTGTCGCGGCGGATGTGCATTTGCCCGCTGTCACCCCCATCCCCATGCTGCCCCCTTGGTTTCTGGGCGTGCTGATGCATGGCGGGGAGATGCTTCCCCTGTTCTCCTGGGCCGGCGCCACCGCTCCTGTGCCGTTTGGGGAGGATCCCGACGCCGAGACGACGGGCGGCTGGGCGCCTCCGGTGCCCTCCACGGCGTCGCGGATGATTGTGATGGGCGCGGCCGGCACCGCGTTTGGCCTGCCAGCCGATGAGGTGGAGGTGCTGCCAATGGGGGAGATCGAAGGTATCGAAGTGGCACCGCTTACGGATGAGCAGACAGCGCTTGTGGTGCGCGGCGGTCAGCGTTGTGCTATACTTAACCCCATGGAGATAGCCCGGCGTGCCCGCGCTCGCCTGGCGACGCTGGATAACGGACGCTTTTCGCTGGGTCACGATGAAGAAGATGTGAAAACCGTGCATGAGGAGTTGACCGATTAACCCCGGCGCGGGATGATAAGGCCCGGATAACCGAGCGCCCGTACGTGCGTCGAACGGGTCCGTCCGCCGGCTCTCGCTTCTATCTCCTTCTCGCCCTTGATTTTACGCGCCGCCCAACTGCGGCAATGCCCCCCTTTTTGCAGCAACATGAACAGTACGCCGGATACCGTGGAACACGAAGACCTTGCCGACGAGGCCTCGTTGTCCCATGCCGAAGAGCATGCCCATGCCCACGCCGTGGATCCCGAACAGGATGCGGAATGCGCACCGGTGCATGTGGAGGGGGACCATCTTCGCGCCATTACCACGGCCGTATCCAACCTGATGGCCGACCGGCAGCGGGTGGACGACCACGTGGGCGAGCTGGCCTCGCGGCTGGAGTACTGGTACCAGCATGTGCTGAAGCTGGGCGAAGTGCTGGGTGGCATGCAGCAGATACCTGCCGGCGGGCTGGCGATGCCGGCCAACGGCACGCCCGGTGGCTCCACGGAAGGCTCCGGCGTAACGGCTGCCAACGGGGCGGACGCGCCGCCGCCGCTGCCGGCCAACGTCAAGCGCACCACGCAGACGCAGTCGCTGCGGTCCGGCTACTCCACCACGCAGTCGCTCTCGCACATTGCCTCGCGCCGCAGCAAGGGCGGCGCCCTTGCCTCCACGGTGGGGCGTACATCGGGGCGCATTACCACGAACCTCAGCGCCGTGGCGCCGGGGGCGACGGGCTCGGCCGGCGCGCCCGCGGGCGGGGGTGGCGGCGGGGCATCGCCCGTGCCGGGCCTGGGCACGCCCGGGGTGATGATGGACGCTGCGTGCGCCCAAAAGCTCAACGATCTGTACGACGAGGCGGCCGGTTTCGCCACCGAGGTGGCCGGCATGCTGGGCTACCTGCTGGAGGAACGCGCGGCGTTTCACCAGACAGCCCGGCAGATCTCCCTGCAGCTCAACGTGATCCAGAGCGTGGCGGCCGGCGGGCTGCTTAACCGGCTGGCCCTGGCTTTTAAGGCGGAGGCCGACAAGCTGGACCACCCCATCGGCCTTGCGCTGGAAGGCGAAGACATCCCGGTCGACAAGCCGCTGCTGGAGGAGCTGTACACGCCCATGCTGGAGCTGATGCGCCACATCATGCAGCGCGGCATTGAGGACTCGCAGACCCGCATGGACCTGGAGAAATCCAAGGCCGGCACCATCAGCATTACCGTGCGGCACGAGGGCACGCGCATCGTCATCCGCATGGAGGACGACGGCTGGGGCATCGATCCCGACGAGCTTTACCGGCACGCGCTGGAGCAAAAGAAAATTTCCCCCAAAGCCACGTGGGATCCCACCCTGTGCAGCCTGCTGCTGTGCTCGCCGGAGATGCACCCGCTGAGCGAGGAGGTGACCCGCCGCTTTGACCCCGAGGCGCTCGGCTGGATCCAGCGCGGCATCCATCGGCTGCGCGGCTCCATCTCCGTGGACGGCGCCCCCGGCCGCGGCGCCACCTGGACGATTTGCCTGCCCATTAGCGCGCTTACGTGCGAGGGTGCTATCTTCGACGTGGGCGGCGTGCCGGTCGCCGTATCCAGCATGTACGTACAAGGCGGTTTTCAGCTGGACGAAACGCGTATCGAGTGGCGCGAAGGCCGCCCCTGGTACCCCGGCCCCAACGGCTACCCGGTTGAGCTGTGGCGCCTGGACGCGCTGCTGGGCATGGCCCCCACCGAGCCCGCGCCGACCGAAGGCGTGTACCTGGATACAGATGGCATCACCCTGGCCGTCGCCGTCCACAAAATCCTGGGCTGCCGCGACGTGGCGGTGAAGCCGTTTATGACGTTGCCGGAGCACCACCCGCTCTTCAGCTGCGCCGCGCAGGATCTCAACGGCAAAATTCTCCTTGTCGCCAACGTTCCCGGCCTCTTCCAGGCCCGCTTTGCCATGATGGGCGGGGCCGAGACAGAAGCTGCCGCGGGCACGACAGAAGCGGCTGCGGCCGAGTAGTTTACGCACGTTGCGGGGCTGACGGGGCCGGCTGTTTGATCAGCGGCACTTTCAGCCGCTCGGCCAGCCACTCGGCTATCGCAATCACGTTGGCGCGATCCGGGCTGTAGAGGAGCTCCGCCAGAAATGCAACGCCGGTGATGCGGAGGTAGATCCTGGCGGGGCGCGAAAGGTTGGGGTGCGCGGGCAAACCGGAGGCCTGCTCCTCAATCTCTATGGATTCGATGTTGTAAAAGTAAACGACCAGGCCGCCGGGAAGCGTCAGCGTGCCGAGGTGCTCATCAATGACGATGTCGGGGCTGACGGTGCCGTTCATCCGGTTGTACAAGCGCACGGCGCCCGTCACCAGCAGCAGCATAGATAGTTCCACGGCAACAAGATGCACGGGATCTCCCAGCTCCGCCCAGCTGATGATCCACATCCCGAGGACGCCGGCGGCAAACGTCCCGGTGAGGTACCGCGGCGCTAACTGCCACACGCTGAACGAGGCGCGGAGGATCCATAGCTCTCGCTCCTTGACTATCGTGAAGAAGACGCCGGGCCTGGCCTCCAGGGCGTCGCGCAGGGCGTAGCTCACCAGCATCAGCCCAAACGGCAGCATCACGGTCAGGCAGAAGGAGATACGTCGCATCTGATCCGCCGTCACACCGGGCTGCAGGAGGGAGCGCGCCGGGTTGGCGGCATCGTAGTAGATGACGACAGGAGCCCCTGCCGGGAAACGCCTGGCGAGAGTGGCGGCGTTATTGTTCGGCGTGCCTTTCAGGGCGGAATCCTGAGCGGAGGCCTGGTTGCCTTGGTACGTAACTCCATCCACCTCAAACTGATACACGACAGCCAGCGAGCCGTGCGGCTTGGGGTAGCCCGTCGCCCTGCTCTCCAGCAAAACGCCTGTGGTGCGTACAAAGTGCTCCGACTGCCAGCCCAGCAGCAGCTGCCAGCCGGTAATGGACGTCAGAGTCAGGCCGATGACGGTGAGCACGGCGCCTACGCCAAGCAGCGTCCAGTCAGGGCGAAAGTGGCGTAAGCTCCTCATGTGTAAGGGTTAAGGAGCGTTATGTGGCGAGGGCGTCATTTTCATTTTCAGCGGCGCGGTTCGCCACTATGCTAGGCAGGCTTTGGCTAATGGCAAGCGCCGCAGGGCTTGCGGCCCGAGCTATTGATAACACACACAACACCCATGAGTTCCATTTCCAACGACCAGCTTTTGCAGCAGCTTAAATGGCGCTATGCCACCAAGGCTTTCGACGCGTCGAAAGTCATCCCCGAGGCCACCTGGAAGGCGCTGGAGGAGGCGCTGATCCTCACCCCGTCGTCGTTCGGCCTGCAGCCGTGGAAGTTTATTGTGGTGACGAACAAGGAGACGCGCGAGAAGCTGCTGCCCGCCTCGTGGAAGCAGACGCAAACCGTTGCGGCCTCGCACTTTGTGGTGTTTGCGACCAAAACGTCTATCGACCAGGCGTACCTTACCGATTTCCTCTCCCGCACCGCCGCCGCCCGTGGCGAGACGCTGGAATCGCCCTCCATCGCCGGCTACGGCAAGATGATCACCGGCTTCGTCACCGCGCCGGGCTTCCCCGTGCAGGAGTGGGCCACGCGCCAGGTCTACATCGCCCTGGGCAACCTGATGACCAGCGCCGCCTTGCTCGGCATCGATACCTGCCCCATGGAAGGGATCAACCCCGCCGCCTACGACGAGATCCTCGGCCTCAAGGACTCCGGCTACGCCACCGTGGTCGCCTGCGCCGCCGGCTACCGTGCGGAGACCGACAAATACGCGAGCATCCCCAAAGTACGCTTCGCCCCTGGCGAAGTTATTGAGTACAAGTAAGTTACGGGGAAGGGGCAAAGGCGAGGGCAGGGGGAACGGGCCGTTGTTTATCATGTGGATAAAGCGCCTTTCTCATCAACCCCTCGCCCCAAGATTCCTTTCCCTTTCCCCCCTTGCGATCTCTGCGTCCTTAGCGTCCTTTACGCTAAATCGCTAACACGCATAGCTTTACACAACCGCGTAGCGATACGTGGTGGGGGGTTAGCGCAAAGGACGCTAAGGACGCAAAGTTCGCACAGGGGGGGGGCAGAAGTGAATCAAGTAAATCAAGTGAATCAAGGAAGGTGCCTTCAGCCCGCCTCCCTTTCGTCCCCTCCGTCATTTCGTGTGTTTCGTGTGCGTCGTGGTTAAATAATCCCCGTTTCCCCACGGGATTGCCTTGCGTGCGTGGCATATTTCATTATCCTTTGGCGAGAAACCGCTAAGGCCATTAGCGCTGCCCATGGCGTTGGGTTGCCAGCCGGCCTTTCATTGCACGCACGCAAGCAAGCACTTATGGAAATCACCACGCGACACTCTCAGTCGCCGCTGTACCGCTGGGCCAGTCTGCGTACGGAGCTGCTGTGGATCTACGACGGGCCTGTGATGCCGGAGGCCCGCAAAGTGCTCTCCGACCACAGCATGGGATACTGGGTGTGGCTGGTGCGCCGCGGCACCGTGCAGGTGGAGATGGAGGGGCGCACCTGGAAGGCCGGGGCCGGGCAGTGGATGGTATCGCCGCAAGGTACTGCCAATCAGGAGTTTAGCGACGACTCGCGCATCCTCTCCATACACTTTCGCTGCCAGTGGCCGGCGGGGGATAACCTTTTCGGCGGGCGCGAAGCCATTGTCTGGAGCGCCCGCGATTTTCCGCGCCTGGAAAAAAGCGCCACCTCCCTGTGCCGGCTGGTGCACCGCCACTTTCCCCGCGTGCGCCTGACGCTGAGCGAGAAGGCGATCGATTTCCCCGTCTTCCTCCGCTTTGAGCAGCGCCTGTTGCAGTGGCTTATCGATTTTCACGAAGCCATGACCGCCTCCGGCCGCAACCTGGCCCAGGCCGGCGACTGCGACGACCGCCTGCTTCGCGCCGCCCACTGCCTGCACGAGAGCCCGCTGGAGGATGCCTTTCCCGCCGACCGCCTGCAGCGCGAGACCGGCCTGGGCCGCGCCCATCTGGACCGCCTGTACTGGAAGGAGTTTGGCGTTACCACGCGCGAATACTGGGAGCGCCTCCGCCAGGAGTCCGCCGTGCGCAACCTGGAGTCTACATCGTTGTCCGTCAAGGAGATAGGCTATCAGCTTGGCTTCAAGCAGGCCTCGCACTTCACCAAATGGTTCTCCCAACGCACCGGCCTCACCCCCAAATCCTACCGCGAGCAAGCGCCGCAAAAGCGTGTGGCGTAGGGGTAGTATCCGTGTGCTGCTCCAGACAGCGCCGTCCCCCTCTATCCCCACTTAGCGGCTTTGTCCCCCTTCGTGCGAAACATTCCCCTCTGTAAGTAGCACGGCTACACAGATTTATTTCGCACGAAGGGGGACAATGCCGCTAAGTGGGGATAGAGGGGGATATACAACCACTTTGAGGTTGTCGGGGCTTTGCAGTTGTATCCGAAGATTTGTCGCTTCGGACGTTTTACGGCTCAGGCGCCGAAGGCGGAGCATCGGGCATAAATCCGGCGACATCCTCCGCGTATGCCTGCTCCTCAGCGGAGGGCGCGGGCGGTTTACCCAGGGCTTCGGCCGGCGCCGGGCCCGCGGCGGATGCTGCGAGGGGCGCGGGCGCAAAAAGCTCCATGGCGGTGCGGCCTACGCGCCGTGTATCGTACCAGGCGTAGGCGCCCACGGCGGCGGCGCCGACAAACGGCATCCACACGGTGGCGGTGCGCGCCATAATCCGCTCTGTTATCTGCCGGCCCACCAGGCTTAGCAGGCGGTTCATCAGTGCCACGGTGCCGGGGCGGATAAGCACGCGCTGCCCCACGCGCACCGCCACGCCGCGCGCCACCTGGCTGGCCACGTGGCGAAACAGGCAGTAGAGCATGTGCTCGCGCCGCAGCTCCGGCTTGCGCCCGTACGCCGCGGCAATGTCGGCAACCATCTGGCTCTGGATCTTCCAGATGGCGATGAGATCCGGCACCACCGTGGCAAACGCCAGCGGCCCGGGCGGAATGGCCAGCCCGCCGGAAATCAGTGCGGCTGTGGTAGATGCGCGCTTGACGATGTGCCACGCCCGGGCCTCGGGCGTCGCCGAAACCGGCTCGCTGGTCTCCGGTATGTGGCTGATAATGCTCTCGATGATGTCGGCCATCACCGCGTTCATCGGCTTGCCCTCCTTCTCCGGCGCCGCGTCGGCGGGGATGCTGCTGCTGCCGGCCGCGTCCGAAAAGCCTGACTCGGCAGGCGCGGGGGACGGCGCGGGCGCGGGCGGCGGCGATAGCGGAGCGTTGGTGCCGCCGGTGGGTGGAACGTCGGGGATCATGGCAGGGGGATGCGAAGGGGGCTGTGAGGTCCAGGCGAGCGGGCGGGCCTCGACAATGTACGACATCCCCGCCGCCGCGCGCAACCTCTCCGCGTCAATCCTCCCCAAACGTGCGTATAATGGCGGCCACCCGCGTTTCCACGCCAAGCTTGCGCAGTATGGAGGCGACGTGATGGTTCACGGTGCGGTGGCTGATCCCCAGAATTATGCCGATTTCCCGGTCGGATTTGCCTTCACGCATCCATTTCAGCACATCAATCTCCCGGTCGGTCAGGCCGCGGTCATACAGGTCGGCCGGGCTGGGCAACGCAATGCCGGCGTTTTGCGCGCGCAGGGAGACTTGCGCAACCTCGTAGGCGCGGACAAGATGCGGGCGCAGCAGCTTCAGCAACGTGCGCTCCGACTCTGTGTAAGCGCGGAAACGGTTGACGACAACGCCCATGATGGTGCCCTTGTTGGGGATGAGCGTGAATAGTTGCTCGGTTCCAATCGCGCGGAAGGCCTCATTGAACAGATCGGTGCGCTGAAACTCACGCTTTGGCACCAGGTCGCACGGGCTCAGCACCTCCTGCTTGCCGCCGCCCAGTACATACGGCACCACCGGGTGCTGGTGGACGAGCTCCGCATTGCGCTTCACCCACTTGTCGTGGTTGGGCATGCGCACGTTGGAGTGGGACTCATAGAATCCGCGCCGGGAATCAAGAATCTCGCTGGAGATGAAATCGCCGCTGACAAGCATGGAGACGCACTCCACCATGCGCTTGTTGATTTCCCCCGGCTCCTCCAGGCTATACAGCTTAAGCACCGATTTGGAGAACATCTGCAACGTGCGGTGGCTTAGCCGATGCATAGCGCCCCGGAGTGTACGACTCACCCGGGGCGGCGTCAACTGCCAACGGCGGCCACCACAGCGCTACGGCGGGCTGGGCGTGCGGCTTAGCGCCTGCAGGCCGCGCTTGTGGGCTTGCAGCAGTTTGCGGAGGCGCTCCGGCACAGCCAGGCGGGCGGGGGCGCCGGCGGCAAAGGCGTAGGTTTGGGTGATGGTGTGGTTGCCCACCTTGCGGGTGAGCAGGAGCGGCAGCTGCGTCTCGCTCAGCAGTACAGTCATGGATTCGCCGCCGCGTTCCCAGGCAAACGCGTAGGCGGGTTTGCCTTCGTGGCTTTGCACGCCCTTGTAATGTTGCAGGGATAAGCCTTTAAGCTCGGGGAAATCCGCATCGCTGTAGTCAAAGTACGACTGGTCGTTCGCATTCGTGTCGGGCCGGGGCACCAGCGCCATGTCGGCGCTGCCGGGAAGTATCTGGAACTGAACGCCTTCCAGAAACCACTTCTCGCTCCTGCGGCCGGAGGTCCATAGCGATTGCTCCCACACGGTGCGCCCGCTTTTCGTGACAGTCATGCTTTGCAACTGCTCGCCCGGCGACCGGGGCGTGGCGCCTTCGGCAGAAGCGGAGGCGTCCTTGTAGGAGTACGTTACTGTCCAGGACGAAGTGGCTGGCGCCCGGCGCACCACGGGCTCGCGAGGGGGCGCAAGCGCTGCGGTGGCAGTGGCGGCGGGCGCCGGCTCGGGCTCGGCCGTGGCTGTCGCGGGCGGGGGAAAGGCGGTCGCCATTGCCATCAGCAGCGCCGCAAGCCGGGCCAGGAGGAGGGGGCGCCGGCGTGCAACGCAGGGCACAGGACAGTAACGCATAGGACAGTAATGTAAGGCGGTAAAGTGCTGTAGAAAGCTATTCTCCCACGGGCTCCCATTGCCGGCTGATGACCTGGCCCGTGAAGCGATCGATGGCCACGTGCACCCACAGGCGCGTTTCTCCTTCGACGACGAACTGGTCCAGCGACGCGGCGCGGTTCGGGTAGCGGCCGACTTGCGCCACCACGTCGATAAGCAGGTTCCATGTCCGCGTGTTGCCCGCGTCGGCAAGCGCGCGCATCACGCACTCGCGGCGGCGCTTGATCACCCCATCCGCCGGAAGCGCGAAGATGCCGCCGGGCCCATCCGTAAGCAGGGAGGCGAAGCCGCTGTAGGATAGGCGCCCGTCGTAGCCGATGTTGGGCGTGTTGCTGGAGGTGGGCGTGTTGGCGTAGGTCACCGCCGAGAGGAACTTGCCGACAAGCTCGCTGCGATTGCGCAGAGGCCCCTTGCTCAGCGCACCGCCGGGGCCTGTGGTGGCCGTGTCGGTTGTCCAGTCCACCAGGGCCTGGGCGGCGCGGTCCGCCTCGGCATCGCTCAGCACCCCGCCTTCGGCCCGGGATACACCGCGCAGCAGGGCCGCCAGCACAGGCACCTGGCGCGTGTTGAGGCTCAGGCGACCAGCCACCGTCACGTCCTGCGGTGCGTTGTCCAGCTCGTGCAGGCAAAACGCGTCGAGGAGCGCGGCGTCTCCGCTTTCCGGCGCGTGCAGGTTCAGGCTTTTCCAGGGGGTATCGCTAAACACATGGCCCAGCTCGGCCACGGATCGGAACGGGCGATTGAGGACCACCGGGCGGCTGGCGTGGTTGCCCCGGTGGTGGGGCAGGCCGTTGCTGTTCTGGCTGGCGAGGGTGGTGTTCTTGAACCCGCCGTCGGCCCGTCGCAGCACGTGGTCGGGATCGTTATAGAAGAACTTGCCGCCCGGCACAAAGGCGGAGGCGCCGGTGGAGTTCCTGTTGTCGTTCACGCTCAGGTCGCTAAGGTAAATGCTTGTGCCCCAGTCCACCAGCGGGTTGCCCGCCGCGTTGCGGCTGAGGCGGTAGATAAAGCCCGCGTTCATCCCCGAATTCGGGCTGAGCGTGGTGCCCTGCGGAAACCGGTAGATGTACGTAGATGGCGGAATCGGCGCGGCGATCGGCGTGGCGGGATTCGGCGCAAGGGGGAAGGTAAGCATCGTAAAGATGCCCCAGCGCTCCGTGCGGGGATCCGCCCGCATGCCGGTGACGAAGGCACGGATGTTGGTGCCGGTGTCCGCCGCGTCGGTGGTGCTGTCCGTGTTGCCGCTGGTGTAGACTTGCGAGACGACGTCGTAGGGCAGCCAGTCGCCGGCGGCATCCTGGTACTGCAGCGTCAGCTGCACGTCGGTGGTCGCACAGTAGCCGATATTGAGGAACGGCCCGCCGGCGCTGTTCCACGGCCCCGCCCAGCATTTGCCGCCAAAAAAGCCCAGGATCGTCTTGCCGTCGTAGGTCGCATCGTTGGCGGCGAGCACGGGGTCGGCAACCGGCCCGAGCGCATCGAGCGTAAACTTGCATTGCGCCTCGGGGGAGTCCGCATTGCTGCCCGCCGGGTAGCGATAGAGCAGGCGCTGCGGCTCCTGAAACGAGGCGGGCACCTCCGCCGTCGTGTTTGGAGTGGCGTTAAACGTCAGCAGGCTGGAGGCGGGGCTGAGGACGGACTGCGCCCACGTCAGCGGCGAAAGCGTGCCGCCCGGCGCTACCGGGTAGCGCCCAAAGGTGGTGGCCTGGCTGCCCCACCAGCCGTTGCGGGTCACCGGGTACACGGTAACGGGCACGCCCGTCATGCTGCTGGCCGCCACGCGAAAATTCACGGGCACCTGCGCGGTATCCAGCCCGGCATCCGGCGCGTGCGGATTCCACAATATCGGCTGGAACATCGTCCACACCTCCCAGGGGAACACGGAGTTACCGCCGGAATCCTTCGGCGGCTGCCGCGCGGGGTCGATGTCCGCGGCGGCCAGCTTGCGCATGCGGTACCAGGAGTACATCCAGCCTGCCAGGTAAGGGAGGTTCTCGACGCCGTAGTAGATGCGTACATCCGTAAACGCGATGGCCGTGGGGTAGCTGTCCGCGTCGTACTGGTCGATGATATTCGCGCCAATCTGGATGATCTGGTAGTTGATCACGCCGTCCAGTGCCGCGCCCGTGCCCGTAAAGGTGCGCGGGGAGCCGTTGGAGCCGGTGCCGCCGTACTGCTTGCCCAGGGTATCGCAGTGGATGACGGCCTTCAGCGTCTCGAAGAAATCGGGCTCGCGCCCGGCGGGGATCTCTGAGAGCTTCAGGATCTGGTTGGGCGTGCCGTGGTTGTAATTCCAGCGGCGGTTGGGCGCGTCCCACGTCAGGCCGAAGGCGTCGTAAATCTTCGCGGCCTCCTCCACGGTGGGCGCGGCTTTGATCAGCGCAATGCGGCTCAGGGGAAAGCGGCGCTTCATTACCGGTAACCCGTTGACATCGCGCGCTTTCAGCAGCTCGGGGTTGATCAGATCCTGCACCGCGCCGGTCGGATCGTAGGCATCGTTACCGCCAATGCCCGCGCCGGAGCCCGTCCAGCGATGCGTGGTGTTCTTGGGCCGCGTGGGTGCCGGGCGAAAGGACGGCTGCTCCACATCGCGCGAGAAGGTGCCCAGGTACTGCAACGCGTGCTGCGCCGCCGCCTTCTCGGCATCCGTTCCCGCCACGCCCTGCGTAAGAAACTGAATGAGCTGTTGCCGGCTGACAAACGGGCGATCGCTTTGCCCGTTAAACAGCGCCGTATTGGCCGCGCGCAGATATCCTGCGCGATCCCGCTCTGCGGCGCGAAAATAGTTGGTGTGCGCCGCGCCGCCAAAGGTGTAGCCGGGGAAAGTGCCGGCCGGCTGCGCGGACGCATAGTTGCGCCATCCCACCAGTGTGGAGACCGCGTTGGCGCTGAGGCCGGGCACGGCGGTAAGGTCCGCGTAGGCCAGGCCGCCCTTGTCGGCGGTAAAGTGGGGGGCGGCGCCTGGCGGATAGCCGGCGGCGTTCACGTCCAGCAGACCGCCCTCGTCGTAAATGGCATAGGCGTAGCGGCCAACCACGGCTGTGGTGTTGCTGGTCTCACCGCTCCAGCGCAGGCTGGCGTTCCAGGTCGTGGGATTGGAGCCATCGCGCGCGACAAGCACCCAGTCCGGCGCGGCAAAGGTGCTGCGCGGGGTGAAGTCGGTGGCGCTGTTGGTATCGGCCTTGGGCAGCAGCAGCGCGGCGTTCCAGCGCGCGGGCGATACGGAGCGGCCGTTCTGCGATACCGCCGAACTGGAGGCGCCCGAAGCGCGGCTGGCTCCGCCGGGTGCGAAGGGCTGTCCAAACGCACTGCGTTTTACCAGGTTGGGCAGGGCGTTATCGGTGCCCACCCGCGCGGGCACCATGTTCGTGGGCGAGAGTGGGTAAAACACCTCGTTGGTACCAAAGGTGTATTTCGTCGAGCCGAGTGCGATCTCCTGCCGCATATCGCCGATAATCGTGTGCACCGCCCCCTGCGCAAACACGGACACGACCTGCTGGTTGACGCTGGACTGCGAGATCTGCCGCTGCAGGGCCGAGTACGAAAAGTAGGCCACCACCATCGCCGTCAGCAGCACAATAAAGATCAGCATAATGACCAGCACGACTCCACGACCGGCGCCCCGCCGTCTGCGGCCCAAAGCATAAGGTTGCGGCTTCATCTTGTGGGGAGGGGAAAACTGCGTTGGTAAATGCGCACCCGGGCCGCCGCAGAGCGCGGAATTTCCGCAGCGGCGGCAAACGTGGCGGCATCGTTAACCGCCGCCTGCCACAGCTGGGCCGGCAGCACGCGGTTGTTCAGGTCCGCCAGCGACGGATCTGGCAGTGCGGCGGCCAGCTTGCTGGTATCGGCCACCACCTTGCGCGATTCGCCGTCCAGCACGGCCAGAGTGATGATGATTGCCGTGGCGTCCTGGAACTTGCCCAGCACGGGGTTGTTGCCCAGCGTAAGCACGTAGCGGCCGTCGGACTGCTGAAAGCAGTAGAAGAGGCGAAACACGCCGTCCGCCAGCACGTGGTAGTCCGCATCGGTGCCGTTGGTAAAGTCGGGCGGCGTGCCGATTGTCGTGCCCCACGCGCCCTGCAGGGTGCTGGCGGGGGCGGGCGTGGCGTTGGTGGCGAGCGGAGCCGGGTAGGTGAGGGCGAGCGAGTTGGTCCACGCCAGGCCTTTGCCCAGGCGCTCCAGCTGCGCGTTGGTGTTAACGCGGTAGCCGATGAGCGAAAGCGCGTTGCGGTCCGCCGCGTTGGCGGAGGCGTAGAAGCCGGGCCCCTCGCTGAAGAAGAAAAGCGCGTTGTTGCGGGCGGAGAACAGCGCGTCCACATCCGCCCGGCGCGGCATGCGGCTCAGGTCCACCTGAAGGCGGCTGAAGACATCGCGCGCCTGGGCGTCGGCGGCCAGGTACTTGCGGCTGCCGGCAATGGCCAGTCCGCCGCTCTGGACGATCTGCGCCACCATCACCATCAGCAGCGCCAGCACGGCGCCGGCCACCAGCAGCTCCGCAATGGTAAACGCGGGCGCCGCAGCGAGGGGGCGATAGAGATGGGATTTCCGGAACATGGCGGCGGATGGCATCAGTTGCGCTGCAGGGCCGTTACTACTTCCACAGCGCCCGTTACCCGCGCCGGCCACTCTGCGGGGCGTGGATCGCGAGCGGCGGGCCAGGTGACGAGGATGCGCACCCGCGCGGCGTCTTTGCTGCCGGCCGCCTGCGGCTGAATACCTATTGTCGCGCGGTAGCGGGACTCCTCTGTAGGCGGCGCGCCGACCGAGCCGGTGGGCGTGGCGGCCTCGGAGAAGTAGATGGTCTGGGGCGTCGTCATGTCGGTGCCGAGAAGAGGAATCTGGAAGGCAAAGCTGGCCGCCTCCGTTCCGGGCGTGGAGACGAGATCCGCGTACACCGTGGAGAGGATGCCCGCCGCCACCGTTTGCTCCACCGTGGCCTTTTGCGTGGAGAGGCCCGTTTGCAGCAGCGCCAGGATAGCCAGCAGCGAGAACGTGGCGATCCCCATGGCCAGGCATACCTCCACAAGGGAGAAGGCGCGGGCCGCCGTGCCGCCCGGGCACCGCTGATGGAAGGGATTCGCGCTCATTGCGCTTATAGCGAGTAAGGGCGATTAAGGGCGATAGATTTTGGCGGAGCCGGTCACGCCGTCCACCACCAGCGCCGCGTAGTTGGCTCCGTCGCGGGCCACATTGCCGTGCGTCGCCGTCAGGCCCAGCTCCATCCACTGAGGCGGAGAGGCCGCGCCGGCGGAGGGGGTGCCGGCCGTGCCGCGTGGATCAAACTGCACAATGCGGGTAAACGCGTGGCCAAAGGCCGTAAACGTGCCGGTGGACGCAAAGGCCTGGTTGGCAACGCGATAGCGATCCTGCACGTCCGGCCGGCTCATCGCGCCGGTGTTAGGCAGCACGTCCTCCAGGCTTACGTTGCGATAGCGGCGCAGCGGGGAGAGCGGGGCAAGGTTGGCGCCGCCGGTGCCGAAGCTCCGCGTGCCATCGCGCGAGCCCATGGCGACGACGAGGATCTGGCCGACACCTGGCTTGTCGGAGTCCCGACCGTCGCGCTCCGTCACGCCCACAAAGACGTAGGTGTTATTGGCCATGGCGTAAGCCCGCGCGTGCTCCAGGCAGGAGGCGACCTCCAGCGCCGCCGCGTTCACATCCGCGGCACTGCGCGCGCCCAGCAGGCTGGGCAGAACCATGGCGGCCATCACGCCCATCACGGCGACAACGGAAAGAAGCTCCACCAGAGTGAAAGCGCGGGTGCGGGTGTGGCTGCGCGGAGACGACAGAAAGCGATGCTTCAAATGCGTGCTCATAGGACGAAGGCTCCTGAGATCAGATAACTCGACCAGTTGGTCTGAGTTATTACGATTACAATGACAATTTATAGGCTTGAACAGCGTTGGAATCCATAGGAAAAACGCCCGAGGTTTTGACATTATCGACCATGCTGAAGTTCGAATTCCTGCTGTGCAGTCCTCACGACAGATTGACTTTTTCACCCCTTGCCCGCAAGGGTGCTGGGGTGCGTGCGTGCGGTTACTGGATAAGATACGCGTTCAGCTCCATCGGGCCGGATTCCACAGCAAAGCTCAGCTTGCCGTCCGCAAACGTCGCGGCCACTGTCTTGCCGCTCACCAGGTCCGTAACCTTCGCATCCGCCGAGGCGGGCACGGCGATCGTGAGCTTTTTGGCCGCGTAGCCGCGGAACGCCACGCCCACATAAGTGCCGTTGGGCGAGGGGTAAGTGCGCACTTTCAGATCCGCGTCGCCCTGATCCACCACCGTGCCGGGGATGGCCGGCAACGCCAGGAAAGCCTGGGCAAAGCGGCGGTGCGCGTCGGCAAAGCCGCGGCCGTAGGTGTAGACCGTGTAGTTGAGCGTGCGCGCGTCGGAGTGAAAATAGGGCAGCAGCTCCAGCGCCATGCTGAATGCGCCGCCGGCCGGCGATACCATGTTGCCCTCGTACTTGGGGTTGATGCTGCGCGAGCCGATCTCGTCGTACGGCACCACGTTGCTCACGGCCAGGCCGTCGGCGGTGCGGAAGTAGTTGAGGTAGTCGGGCAGATCCGCATAGCACAGGTAGTTGGCGGGGGCGAAGATCTGCATGCCCTGCACGTCCTTGTACAGCGAGGGGCGGATGCCGTAGTCCGCCCGGCTGATGCCATTGCTGGCGGCGCCGAAGTTGCCGGTGCGCATGACCTCAATGTAGTCCTCCGCGGTAAGCTTTTTGCGTTCCACTTCGTCCCTCTCATACGCCGCGCGGCCGCCGCCCTCCGCCAGAGGCTTTACCACATGCTTGTTGAAGGCCCAGGCGGTGTTGGAGGGGAGGATGAGGCCGAACTTGTCGCCATCCCAGTTGTAGTAGTAGAGCGTAAAGTCCGGGCGATAGCTGCGCAGCAGGCCCACCAGGCGGGCGTGGAAATCGGCGCGCTTTTGGTGCCACCAGGCGTCGTACTGGGCGCGGCCTTCGCTCTGCGCCCACACGGCGCGCTGGGCGTCGCCGCCGGGGGGCAGTTTGGTGTTGGTCTCCTTCGCGAAGAGTTCCAGATCGGCCTTGCCGTAGCTGATGGGCATGCGATCGCAGCGGATGCGCCACAGAGCGCCGGTCAGCTGCGGGTTATCCTGGACGTAGGGCTTGATGAGGTGATCCATCAGCTTCTTCGCGTCGTCCCAAGTGGCGGGGTGCAACAGGTTGGCGCACCATGGCGCAAAGCGATTCGGCTTTGTCGGCGCGCCGGTGGCGTCGATGGCCCACGCCTCTTTGGGCAGATCCTGCGAGCCGCCCCACTCAAAGCGCGGGATGTAGTCGATGCCATACTGCTTTGTTGTCTCCAGATACCGCACATGCTGCGACTTTTTGCCCGGCAGCGGCGAGGCGGCCGGCGCGCCGGACGCGGGGTCGTACGCCTTCTTGGCCCAGTAGTCGCGGTCGTCGATCGTCACCGTCATGTAGCCATTGAGGGGCTCGCTGTAGTTGGCAAAGAACCACTTGATGATGACGGGCGAGATGGCGTTGTAGCCCATCAGTTTGGCGTATTTCACCAGGTCGGCCGGGTCGTGGTCCGGCTGGCGCTCCCAGTCAAAGGAGAGGACGCGGTGGGGCATATCCTTCGGCTTGCGGATGACGGGCGCGTTCTTCTCCGGGTCAATCTCGTATAGTTTGATGCGCGCCACTGCCGGGCCGGCTGTCCACATGGCGTAGTACATGGCGGGCTTCAGCTTGTTCATGAAGTAGAGCCACACGCCGTTCTCGGCCGGGGCGCTGCCTGTGCCGCCGGTGCCCACGGTCTGGTCGTCCAGCGGCACAATCACGTCGTACCACTGCCACTTCTGGCTCAGCGGCCAGTTATCGTACACGCCATCCGGGCCGGTGCCGTTGCGCCAGCCAACGTCGGAGTAGTTCTGGCCGGTTTGTACTTCAATCGGCGCAAAGCGGGGCTGATCCTCGGGGTACTCGATACGGATGAGGTACGTGTTGCGCGGCTTGAGTTTGCCGCGGCCGATGCGGTAGGCGAACCACCCGAAACCCGTCTCGCGCGCCTTTTTGCCCAGAATCTCCCGCACGTGCACATCCAGCGGAATGCCCGGCGTAAAGTGCGAGGCGGAGTGGCTGAAGCCGCTCTGCAGGTACGGGTGCGGGTCCTCGCTCAGCGGCGTGGCGCAGTCGATCTCGTCGATAAGCTTCAGCCGGCCGTAGGGCGTCTCCTCCTCCACGGGCTGCGCCAGCGCGGGCAGGGGAGCGTTGTCGCGGCTGGCGAAGGAGAGCTGGTCGAAGTCGCGCGAGCTGGAGTAGATCGGCTTGCCGGCTGCGTCCTCCACAATCAGGTCCGCACGAAAGCGGCCGAGCAGGTAAATGGACTGCGCGAGGGCGGGATTTACCGGCACAACGCCTTGCAGCAGCGCCTCGGTGGCGCCGGCCGTCAGCGGCACCTTGCCCGCGGCAAACTGGCCGCCGAGGATATCGCTGAAGCGATAGCGCATCACGGCGCCCGGCTCCTTGGCCATGTCGGCCGGGAAGGGGAAGAGGATCTCGAAGGGCTTGCCTCGCTGGGCGTCGGAGAGATCGAACAGGCGGAAGGGCACCGCCTTGCCGCCGGGCTCGCGCATCTGCTCCAGGTAGGGGTTAAGCTCCGCGACGAGCGGGCCTTTGATCAGCCCGCTTTTGTTGCCGATAAACGTGATGTCGCCGCCCCAGATGCGGATCGCAATGGTGTTCTCCTGCCCGTAGCGGATCAGATTCGACGGCACGGTGTAGACGCGGGTGAGCCAGTTCTTGTACTTGTACTCGCTGCTGATGCCGCCCACGCGCACGCCGTTGATCCACGTGTCGTCATCGGAGGGGATGGAGGTGAGCGTAAGCGTAATGGGCGTGCCGGCAAACTCCTTCGGCACAAACAACTTCTGCCTGTACCAGCCCCAGCCGTAGTGATCCACGCCCTGCGCCTGCCAGTCCGCGCCGGATTTCAACACCTTCCAGGCGGAGTCGTCGAAGGCATCGCCAAACCACTTGCCGGCCATGCCCTGCTCGCCCTTGTCAGCCGCAAAACGCCAGTCCCCGTTAATGCTGATGGCCAGCTTGTGGCTTTTGAAGGAGTCGTCCGTATAAGCCATGCCGCCCACGCTCACGTCGCGGATCTCCACCTCCGCCCCCTTGTTTGCCGAGGCCACGCGCACGCCCAGGCCGGCAATGTTGCCAAACGTTTTGAGTTTGAACTCCGAGATGGGAAGGATGACGCGCTGCCAGTCGCCGGGCGCGACGGAGAAGGCGGACTGCCACGTGCCGGGCGTTTTGCCGCGCTGCAGCAGATGGAACGTCATTTGCGCCGGCGCCGAGCTTTTGCAGAGAAACGACACAAAGCTGGCCTGCCCTTTGGCCCACACGTTGCCGTTGGCCGGGCCGTCGCCGGGGAGGAGGATGCGGACGATCGTTTTGGCGGGATCGCACAACGCGGTGCGGATGCGCAGCACGCCCTTGCCGTCCTGCTGCTCCACGGCAAACGGGGTGCCGGTGGCTCCGGCCAGGGGGAACTCCGCGCTCCACAGCGGCGCGCGCTCCGGCGAGAGACAATCGATGTCCATCCCCCTCGGGCTGAGGGCTTTCATCTGCCGGACCGGCACGGGGATGCCGGTGCCGAACGCCACCGGAGCGGCCGTCTCCGCCATAGCGGAGAGGGAGAGGCCTGCACAGCAGGCGGAAAGGAAAAGGGTAGAAGCGAACGTCTTCAACATAGTGGGCGCACTCGTAAGAGGGTTAAAACGTGCCATGTGCCACCGCCCGCTCTGCCGACCGCCCGCGAGTGTTGAAATTCATCCATCCGCGCCCGGCCAACTTTACAGAATCGGCCTGCAAACGGAGCCAGTGGCAACACCTTTATTTATGCCACGTCATGCCCATTATCGCCATAGAGGAAACGCCCGATGACTTGACATTTTCGACCATCATTGCAGATGGCGAAGCTGTGCCGTACACTGCGTAAGCGTTTGAGACTTGCCGCGCCTTACGGACTTGCCCATCAGCCACTCGCCCTCCACGAGAACGGCGCGGCCCACGTGCTCCGTGTGCTGGTGAATGCCGCACCAGTCGTCCCCGCCGTCGTGGCGGCTGAGAATCGCCACGCCTCCAGCCAGAGGGGAGTTTTAACGCCAAGGGCGGAAAGATCGCCAAGATTGAGGAGAGGAAAGGAGAATGTCGACAGCCTCTAAATCGCGTGACGCCACTGCCTGGTAAAGGTTGGCGTTTGTCCCGTTTCGATATGACGCGTTTTGGCATGGACGTGCCTTTTTGTCTGTGGTACGGTGGACTACAATGAAGAACACGCATCCACGCCTTGTGTTTCTTATGGAAGGATTTGCGGCGGGGGCGCAGTTGGAAGGTCTGGCGCCGGAAATGGGCGGTTATCAGCTTGTTTTTGATGACGACCTTTTCGTCCAGGTGATCGCCCCGAATGCGGCCGGCGCTGACACCGAAGGGGAAGCGGTTTCAGAGGATTCGGTGTACCTGACGGCGACGCTGGGGCCGTTGTCCGAAACGCTTTCCGCGGAGGATCGAGCCCTTGTGATGCATCAGCTTTTGGGCGCGGGATATATTCCTGACGAGCCGTTGCGGATTTACTCGATTGAGAAGGATTCCGGCCAGGTAGTGCTTACCTCGATGCGCTGCCTTGAAGGCATCGAATGCGAGGAATTTGAGGATTGGCTCAACAATTTTGTGGAGGAAGCCGCGCACGTAAAGGCGCAGTTGTCAGAACTGGGCGCATAGCGCATCGCGGGTGCCGCCGCTGAAATACGGGCGCAATCCGAGCTTTCCTGCACGTCTAAATCAAACACGCTTTCAATATGAGCTTCAATCGCTTGTTCTTTTTGTCGCGGGCTGCGATGCTCGTCGGGCACCGCCTTGCAGTCTGATTATTCCACACGATCAAACCATGACATCCGAACACGAACGGCACGCTGATGGCAATGCGTTCTTCGCGGATCTTGTTGCGGAACTCGGAGGCGCGGAGGAAATTGTACCAATGCGCGGCGGGGAGGAAGATGCGCCAGCACCACCAGAGCCGTACCTTCCGGCGGAAGAAGAAAGCTCCGCCGCGTTCAGCCGCGTCCCCGTAAACTACGCCCCGATGTCACTCGCGGATCCTGACGACGCGGACACGCACATCGTGTGGGGCGCGGGGACAAGCAGCGACCAGCCGGACGGCGCCTATGAGCCCGAGATCGGACTGCATCCTGTTGTGACGGAGGAAGAAGAGCTTCTCCGCGCATCTCTTCTGGGAGATCTCGACCTTAAGCCCGCTTCCGCAACGGAACCTGCGCCGGAGCGCTACGCGGACAGCGGTACTGCGAAGCCCGAAGTTGCGTCCGAT
Source organism: Verrucomicrobia bacterium LW23 (assembly GCA_003054695.1). Classification (GTDB taxonomy): domain Bacteria; phylum Verrucomicrobiota; class Verrucomicrobiia; order Methylacidiphilales; family UBA1321; genus LW23. Next base: position 38,852 of record QAZA01000012.1, on the reverse strand, counting down.
GAAGTCGTTCCACTGAAAATCAGCCCATCGTTTGCGGTAATGCTGCGCAGGCAGCCGAACGCCGTGCTTTGCTACGCGCGGCTTGGCCAGGTTGTGCGGCCGGAGACTATGCAGCGCCTCCTTGCGGCAAACGTGCGCATGCTGCCGCGCCAGGCGTGGTTTACAGTTGAGGATAGCACCCGCGAGGCGATTGCCTCCCGTGTGGTGTACCTGGGCGAACGCAGCCTTGCCAAGGTTGCGGAACGTGTTCGGGAGTTTGTCGAGGCATTGCCCGCGTGGGCCGATGCGATAGCTGCGTCGGAGAGCGAATTGCCTCAACCGGACGACGATGCGCCGCCGTCCGAAAACGGGGTGGCTACCGGGGGGCTGATGCATATCCGGGTCTGATCGGCGCCACTACAAACGAAGAGTTGCGATGAGATGGATGAACTACCATGCCTATTGAACTGAGCCAGTTTCACAGCCTTCTGAGTTCCGGCTCCGGCTTCGTCCATCGCGACGATCCGGATAAAGACACTTTGAAGCTCGGCGGTTTTCGTGCCCACAAAGTGGGGCTGGAACCTTCCTCGCTGAAGGACAAGGAGAAAGCGGCAAACGCTTTGCTCAAGCGGGAGTTTTTGCGTGCTCTCTCGACCGAGTATGACTCCATGCACGTGATGGAGATCGCGGGCCTTATTCAGCCGGACAAAGGTCAGCCCCTCAGCCTTGACCACGTTCGCACAGCCCTGCGGTACAGCATGCCTCACCGGCTGATGACCACGGAGGATTCCCAAGCTTATCTGGGCAAGCTTTGTCCGGAGGACGCCAATTCGGAATCGTATCTGGACAAGGCGATCGAAAAATATGGCCCGATCCAGAATCGCCAGCAGCTTCGCGAGCTCATCGGGCAAAAAGCTGCCGCCATCTCCGGGCCCTTTTCCCAGTACACGCTGGAGCAGCTTGTCCGCCACGTCACGCGGGATTACGCGGCGAGTCAGAATCAGGTGGGCGGGCAGGTTGGGCTCCAACTGGTTCCCCAGCAACGCGGGTTGGTGCTTGGCGGACTAAAGGGACCGGGCACGCCGCCTCTGGTTCCCGGCGGTATCTCCAACCCGCAGATTCTGCGGGCGCTGGGCAAGACAACCGTTTTCACGCAGCACCCCTCAACGTTCTTCAATGCCGTTAAACTGGATCCACCGGTTTCCGGCCACCAGCGGGAATGGTTTATCAACTACACCCTGCTCACAGGCCAGGCCGACCGGCTGCGCCAGATCCAGCCGCAGACACCCGCTCTGATCCGCCAGGCCAAAGCCCTTGATGAACGCGCGATGGGCTATCTCTACAAGTTTGCCAACGTGGCAAATGCGGAGAAGCTGAATTGGCAGTTTACGCCGATGCACAGCACGTTCCAGAGCTACCACCGCACCGGTGAGTCCGCGCTTCACATGACGTATAATGAGACTCTCAACAGCGGTCTCAGGTCCAACGAAGTCAGCGTCGTGCCCGTCTCCAGCCCGAGGGCGCTGGATGCCGTGAAGCGACAGTTTGAGCTGGCGCAAATGGGAAACCGGGTCATTGAAATCACGCCTTCCTCCGGGCCGCACCTGTTCAGCGAGATTGTGCGGGCGGCGGGGCGCAACAACAACAGCTTCTTTCTCGATATCAATTACCTGCTGGAGGGAATACAGGGGGTTGACCAGATGGACGGGCCGCAGATTCAGCAGGTCGTCAAAGAGCAGGTACGGCTCCTCACCGACATGCTGGAGGTCCAGGTGCGCGAGTACGTTGAAGCGGAGTTTGAGGGCATTACCCGTAATCCGCTCGAGTTTGAGCAAAAGGTTCGCGAAATGATGGCCGCCGTCTCCAACCACGTTGTGTGCGGCGGCAACCTGAAGATCGGCGGGCAGCCGATGTTGCTCCTGGCCAAACCGCCGGGCTCGCAATCTCATTTTGTCGACTACATGCAGATGGTGAACCACACCGGCTATACCTCGGGCCCGGGCCAGATTCTGGAGCAATGGTCGCAGCTCGAAAGCCGCGAGACAATTATGGCGCGCATGTTTGTGAGCGAACTGCCCGCTCTCACCTTTCCGTCATCATCCACAGGCCTGGACAAATACTCGTCCTTTCAAAAGGTAATGGCGCATCCCGCCATCAGGGACCTGCAGAAGCTCATGGTCGAGACCGCGCCGAAGGAAGGGGTCTCCACGCGCGGCTCGGCTCCCTATATCTGCGTGCTGGGCAATGTGACCATGAGCCTGCTTGAGGGGCTGCAGAAGGAAATCCAACAACTCGGCGAGCCAGGCAATGATCCGGTCCTGGGGCAGACCGTGCAGCTGCTCTACAACCGCATTCTCTCCCATATTGCCAACGCAAACGCCAGCAAGGGTGACATGGGCCAGTTTATCAACCACATGCACCTGGCTAACGAGGAAATCATTACGCTGGTCGCCCTCCTCAGCCCGCATCGGGTGGAGGATCTCGATCTCGGCCTGCCGCCGGCGGGCGAGATTAGCCCCGAGTATGCGTTCAGAAACGGCGGCATGGGCGCCTTCAGCTCCATCCTCTCCGGGGTGGAGGCACAGAAGGGCAGCCGCAGCCTTAACGTGGTATCGCTTGAGGGTATCTACTACGAAGAACAGCTCACCGTGCTCGAGCAAACCGCGTCCTATCGCAATGCCGGCATGGATGGAAGTGACGTGAAAGGCTCGATCGCCCGTATACGCGAAAAGCTGGGGCCGGATGAAAGGGTCGACCTCTTTGTCGCGGAATTCCATCACAACATCTCCACCACCAAAACCTCCTACAACGCAGAAAACGTCCTGAAACAGGTGCGCGCGCTGCTGGCTGCAGATCCCCCGCTGGTCTCCGACCACCTCACCATCGCGATCGACACCACTATCGCCAAAACCGACGACCCCGCCGTGCTGGCGCTCATAGAGGGCCTGAAGCAGGAGATAGCGGATGGCAGGGTTAACCTTGTGCTCTTTCGCAGCGGCCAAAAGTTCGATCTCTCCGGCTTTGATCATCTCAGCGGCGGCTTTATGGCCACCTACAACAAGGCCGGGGATTACGGCGCCTTCAATCAGGGGCAGGCCGAAGTGGAGCGGCCCTCCTCCGTGAACCTGCAGGGCATGCTCCATTTCCAGAAGCATGCCCAAGAGGCGCTCAACGTTTACAGGGGGCATGTGATGTACACAAACTCCTCGCTGCTGCGCCCCGGCTCCGCACGCTATTCGCTGCCACCGAGCATGGTCAGGGACTGGTCCCTGGGCCGAGAGGCTCTCATGGTAGCGCCGAACACGGACAGGAGCGCTGTCTTCCTGGATATCCGCTCGCCCCTTGGCGTCACCGTGGCGGACCAACGGGGAATCAATGTGGGAGGCAAGCACGACAACCCGATGTACGTGCACCTCAAGCGACACATCGAAACAATGGCGGAAGCCTATGGCCTTGTGGTGAGCGATCGGCCGAGCTTTGGCTTCCCGCACCTCAATATCACCCTGGTGGGGGCGGAAAAGCTGCGCATCACCATGGGGCTGGAGACCGACCGACAGCTCGAGATCTTCAACGCCATGCTGGTGACGCTGAGCGAATTCGGCAAACAGGCCATGGCCGTTACAGGGAATAACCACCAGGCGGTGGAACAGCTTTTCTCCGGGGCGGGCCCCTCAGGCACCAAGAGCGATCTGCTTAAACTCACGTGCGACTACCGCCTGAAATTCGGCGGCCGCATGCCGTTCACCTTTTCCGGAACCCCGGTTGTGGCAACGCTCGATCCCGAACTGGTGCAGAAAGGGTTTGACGACGTGGTGGAACTGGCCGGTCTGTGGGCCAGCATTGGCCACGGCGAGGCAGCCGTCGCCGTTCTCGACAAGCTTTCACGCCTGAAACTCACGCCTCAGCAGGCGGAAAAAGTAGCGAACGCCTACTTCCACGCCGCAGACCAGCTGATCGAATCCGGAAACTCCAGCGCCGCTGACACCCTGCTCGTACGGCTGGGCAAGGGGATCAAAAACATCGTAACTTCGAAACAGGCCGCCGGGCGCGTGGAAGATCTTTCCCTCAAGCTGGCCCTTCACTTTGCGGACAGCGGCGACCCCTTCGCCCAGAACGTCTCCATCGCGCGGTTTTTCGATCTCTTCAACGATCCGCCCGAACGCCTTCGCGGGCGGATCATGACGGACCTGGTCACCATGGCCCGCAAGGCAACCTCCTCCGCGCAGTTGCCCCTGATGAAGGCCATGCTGGATCTCAAAGAGAGCGAGTTCGAGAGCCTCTCACCGCAGGACAAGGCGCTCTACCTGCAGGCCCGCGCCCACTACTGCTGCGCGCCAGATCTCAAGAGCGAGGAGCGCACAGAGGTGTTCGCCGGTCTCGTCGACCACGTCGACTTCCTGGTGCAGGCACAGCCGCCTCCACATACCAATCCGTTTCCCGAGAATATCCGCACTATAATCGGCGGACTGGCTGAGCAACTGCGCGTGGCCGCCCCGCGTCTCTCCTTCCAGCAACAACAGGATTTCGCCACATGGCTTGCTCAGATTCCGGCGGGAGCCGGTGAAGCGGTGGTGCTTGCCCGGGTTGGCGCGCTAAAAGATCTCGCCCTCCGTGCCGCAGGCCCTCGTGCTTTGCCGGCGGAACGCGCCCAGCTGGGCACCATCCTCCAGCAGCTCAACCAGCTGACCACCGCGGCCCTCCACCCCCAGCCCAACGTCGCTCTCCAGGGCGCCCTGCGCACGGCCCTCAGGGAGACGCTCGACGCCGTCTCGGCAAACCGCCGATTTACGCAGAGGGATCTCGCGCTCGTGCCCGACCTCACCACGGCGCTGGACGATCTCCAACGCCTTAGCAATCCCGGCCACGTCAGTACCCACACCGCCACCGCCAACAAACTGATCCACTGGCTGCTTCCTGATCCCGGCGAGGAGCGCACCCCGCAAGTCGTCGCGCTGGGCAAAACCACCGCCCGGCAAATCTTTACCGGCCTTTGCGTGCCTGACGTCAATCCGTTTTCAAGCATGGTGGAACCGGCAGTTTCGGAAAAGATGTGGACGGCCATGCAGCTCATGGTCGAGCACGATGCCGTCGCAATCTGGCGGTCGGCACCGTTACCCGCCCCCACGCCGGGTCAGATCAACATCGATACCTTCAACAGCATCACCCGCTACTTCTCCACCGTACTTGGCAATGTCGGGCCGGAGCGGATGAAGGAGCTCGTGGACAATTTCCGCTTCGAGGGAGCCACCGCCCTGGTGATGCAGAAACATCCGGAGACTGTCGCATCGCTCTACCTGCTGATTGCAGATAAAGCGCTGGAGAAAGGCGATTACCCGCTGGCGATGCGCATGGCGGAAACCGCCGCCGGCCTTCTCCCCACGGGAACCTGGGACGGGCCAGACACCGGAATCCACAAAAAGCTGGGCGACCTCATCCAGGGCCTGGCTCAGAAACGAGCAACCACCGAGGCGCGCACCCTGGCCGAGCGCATCCACAACAAACTCCCCGCCCCCACGCTCACCCGCCTCGGCCCCGCTCTCACCTCCCTGCATGTAAATACAACCACCCGCCTGGTAAGCCTCTTCGGCCTGATCAAAGCCGCCGCGGAAGCCGGCAACTTCGCCGCCGCCGCACAGATAGCCACCACCGCCCTCCCCCTTATGCCCCGCCCCGAAGACGGCTCCGAGTTCACGGACGATCTGGCCGGCTTCATCACCACCTACTATAGCTCCGACCCCCTGAACCGCGCCCCCGCTCTACAACTCCTCGAAAGCGCCCGCGGCAAGCTGTCCGATCCCGATAACCTCAAGCAAACGCTCGAAGGCTGAGCCCGGCAACGTCTCCAAAGCCGCAGCATCATCATCAACCGATTTTCAGAGGAGAACCGCCCTCCTGAGAGGGCGGACGAGGTAGGATTCGAACCCACGGTGCCCGTGAGAGCACATCTGATTTCAAGTCAGACGCATTAGACCACTCTGCCACTCGTCCCTGCGCTTGCTGGCGGCCGCCCGGGGCGGGAGGCCGCGGGCGGGAAGTGGGGTATTATGGGGTAGTGGCTGGGGTTTGTAAAGGGGCTTGCGGGGGATTTGTGGGATGGGTGGCGGCGTGGTGGCGCAGCAGTTGGGTTACGGGTTCAGCGCCCCACTTCACAATGTCTTCGACGTCGGCTGCTCCCAGGGTGGCGAGGGGGATGCCGGTGTCGAGCAGGGCCTGGACGGTGGCGGGGTAGTCGCCGTTGTCGCGGAACCAGGAGTGGAGGCTGCCGTGGCAGGCCCACCCGAGCGGGGTGCTGTTGTGGGCGTTGGCATGGTTGGTGAGCCATTGCGGCCGCAGGGCGGCGAGGGCGCGCACGATGGCGGCCTGCCCGTGCCAGGCGGCGGCGTGGATGGGGGTGCCGCCGTCGAAGAGGTGGGGCACGTCGAGGGGGAAGCCGAGTTCGATCATCAGCGTGGCCGCTTTGGTGTCGCCAAAGTGGATGGCCTGGGGCAGCGCCAGTTTGTCGTTTTCCGTAAAGTGTTGGAATACATCGGGATGCGCCGCGATGACGGCTTGCGCCGCCTCTTTGTCGCCGCGGATGGCCAGGGCGATGATTTGCTGAGAGGGCGTGGCGCGGGTGAGGAGGTAGTCGGCCAGCTCGCGGTGGTGGAATTTGTCGGCGATGGGGATGGGGCGGGCGCCGTGGCCCAGCGTCCAGTTGTAGATGTTGCCGCCGCTGCCCTCGGCCGGCGCGTAGTTGCCCTGGCCGGGCTGGTGGCCCACGGTGCTGTCCAGGCAGTGGGGATCCTCGGCAAGCGCCCGGTCGGCGAGGGCGCGGTCGCCGTGGCGGGCGGCCATGTAGATGTCGATGGCGGAGCCGGCTTCGATGATGCGGTAGAGAATCTCCTTGTTTTTGACCTGCCACATGGCGGCGGTGGAGTGGTGGTCGAGATCGCGCATGGCCACGCAGGCGCCGCGCTCCAGCAGCAGCTCGGCTATCTCCACGGTGCCGGCAAAGTGCAGGGGACCGGCGCCGTCGCCGCCGCGGGCGTTGGCCAGGGCGGGGTTGATGTCGAGGAGTTCGCGGACGCGGTCGATTTTGCCGTTGCCGGCGGCGGCGTGGATGTCGACGGTGGCGCCTCGGGCGATGAGGTAGTCCACCAGGGCTTTGTGCTCGGCGGTTTCGTCGCTGTCGGCATTGGTGTTGGCCAGGTTGTCCAGCACGCCGAAGCTGCCGGGGGCCCAGTCGCTGCGGGCATTGATGTCGGCGCCGGCATCCAGCAGGGCGTCGACCATGGCGCGGTTGCCTTGCGCCACGGCCTCGCGCAGGGGCGGGCTGCCGAAGGCAAACAGGGGCTTGTTGATGCGGGGGACGAGGGCGGGATGCTCGCGCAGGATCTGGTGGAGCTGTGCCGGTGTGCCGCGGCGGATGATGTTGCGCAGACGCTCCAGCTGCTCCTCGGTTATGGAGGCGTCCAGGGCTGCGGCGACCTTTTCGCCAAGCGCGGCCCAGTTGAGGCAGCCGTACTCGCGGGCCAGCAGGTGCTGGGCTTCGCTCAACCTGGCGGCTGCGCCGGGGGAAGTGCGGCCGAGCGTGGCCTGGAAACGCGCGGCGGCTTCGGGATCGCCCGCGGCCAGGGCGGCACGCAGCTCTTTGGCCTGGATTTGCAGCTGCCGCATGCTGGGTTGGGGCGGAAGCTGGCGCGGTGCGGGTGACGAAGGCGAGGCGGACGCGCCGGAACGGGAATCGGCAGAATCGGAAACGGACATGGGGAACCTCCAATGCTTGCGCCTGCAGCCCGCGATCAGGCAGCAATGGGGGTTGCTGCTACCGACATGTGTGTTGGAGGTGGACTCAGTCCTTCCCGCGGGCCCGGCAGCGTCCTTTACGCTGTGGTGGTTACGATAGGGGGTGGCGGGGCGGATGTCAAGCCGTCAACGGTCCGCCAGGTAGCGGCGGAAGTTGCCGATCAGCAAGCCCGCCTTCAGCACGGCGATGAGGAGAAAGTTGAGGGCGAAGGGACCAAGAATAACAGCGGGCGCCAGCACAACGGGCCAGAAGCCCAGCGCCTTCCACAACACAAAAATGATGACGTGGATGCGTCTGGCGCCGCCCTCCTCCACGGGCAGCAACGAGCCGTAGAGCCAACAGCTGCCGCAAATGGCCAGCATGCCGGTAAAGACGAATGAGAACAGGGCGGACATGACAGCAAAGAGGCCGCTCCGGATGCCGTAGTCCACCTCCTCCTTTGCATACCGGGGTGCCGGCTGTTGCTCGGGCGCGTGCTCGCGTGGGAGCTGGGGGGCCCTGGTTCGGGGCTCGAGATCGGGGCTACGGTCGAAGATGCTCATGTTAAGGCACCGGGGAGGGCTTGTTGCTGTGGCCGCAATACGCTGCGGTGGCGGCGATGTGTCGGGCGTGCAAACGAAGCATGCACGCAATCGCATGGCGACGGATTCTGTGTATCCTTTTTGTCAACAGGTGACAAGGGATAACAAGTCCCGGGCTACACTTTGTCACTTGCGCGATGGCAACGCTACACCAGCCGCAGCCTTGCGATATCCTGCCCATCCACGATGCCTACCGGCTGGTTATCGGCGTTGACTACCACCAGGTCGTCGATGCGGTGGCGCTCGAAGATATTGAGGACCTCGGCGGCGAGTTTATCCACGCGCACGGTAATGGGGCGGGGCGTCATTACACGCACCAGGGGCTCGGCGGCGATGTGCGGGTTGCGGAGCATGCCGCGGATGAAATCGCCGTGCGTAAAGATGCCGGCCAGCCGCCCGTCGGCGTCGATGACCAGCACGGCGCCGCTGCGGCGGGTGCCCCACAGCTCCAGCGCGTGTTGCACGGTGGCGTCCAGGCCCAGGATGACGAGCTGGTCCGCCGGGCGCATAATCTCGCTGACGCGCAGCAGCAGCTGGCGGCCGATGCTGCCGCCGGGGTGGAACTGGGCAAAGTCCTCGCGGGTAACGCCGCGGGCGTCCAGCAGCACCATTGCCAGGGCGTCGCCCAGGGCCAGCATGGCGGTGGTGCTTGCGGTGGGGGCCAGATTCAGCGGGCACGCCTCGCGCGACACGGCGGCGTCCAGGTGAACCTCGGCGTTCACCGCCAGGGTGGATGCTGGCTTGCCTGTGATGGCGATGATGCGCACGTTGCGCCGCTTCAGCGCCGGCAGAATGCGCAACAGCTCCTCGGTCTCGCCGCTATAACTCAGCGCCAGCACGGCATCGCCCTCGGTCACCACGCCAAGATCGCCGTGGACGGCGTTTACGGTATCCAGGATAACGCTGGGCGCCCCGGTGCTGGTGAGCGTGGCGGCGATTTTGTGGCCGATGTGGCCGGATTTGCCGACGCCGGTGACGATAATCTTGCGGTTGGCCGCCAATGTCTCCAGCAACACGCCCACGGCCGCGGCCAGTGCGCCCCCGTCCATCCGCGCGACAACCTGGCGCAGTCCCTCCATCTCAATCTCAATAACCTCGCGGGCGCGCTGCGCGTAATCCATGGATGGGTGTGGGGAAAGGGGGCTGCTTTGGAGTTCGGGCGTTTTGAAAACACGGAGCTTACGCCCTGCAACGGCAGTTGGCAATGGCGGGGTTGGAGCCGCTCGCGACATCGTTAGCCCTCCCTCCCCAATCTTGATTTGCAGCGTCGCCAGCCAGCCTGTAGCTTTACGCCATGACCGACTCCGCGCCCGCCACCAGGCGCACCACCCTGCGCTTCTCCCATGCCGCCGCCTCGCCGCTGGGGCGGGTGACGATTACCGGGTTTGCAGTGGAGCAGGGGACGGCGATGGCCGGGCCGCGCGTGTTTGGGCAGTACGCCATGGTGTATGTGCTGGACGGCCAGGGCACGTACGAGGACGCGGCCGGGTGGCGCCAGGGCGTCGGGCCGGGGGATCTGATGCTTGTCTTTCCCGAGCTGGAGCACCAGTACAATCCGCTGCCGGGCACCCGCTGGCTCACCACGTTTTTGTGCTTTATCGGGCCTGTCTTCGATCTGTGGCGGCAGGCCGGCGTGCTCGACTCGCGCCGCCCCGTGCATCGCCTGCTGCCCGTGCATGCGTGGAGCCGCCGCATGGAGGACGTGCTGGGCGGCACGCGCCAGGCCGGGTTTGCGCCGCCGCTGGTGGAAGTAGCTCGGCTGCAGGAGCTTCTGGCCGCCGTGCTTACCGGCGAGGGCCGTGCGGAGACGTATCGCGAGGACCAGCTGTGGGCCCAGCGCGCCTGCTCGGTGGTGGAGGCGCACCTGCACACGGCCACGCCGGACTGGGGCGCCATTGCCGCGCGCTTTGGCCTTAGCGCGGATGGTTTCCGCAAACGCTTTACGCGCATCACCGGGCAATCCCCGGCGCGCTACCAGCTCGGCCGCCGCATCGATCGCGCCTGCGCCATGATGCAGGGCGACGCGCCGCCGCCATCTGGCTCCGTTTGCTCCGCCGAGCCGCTGAGCACCACCGGCACCCGCCCGCGTATGACGGACCGGCAGATAGCGGAAGCGCTGGGCTTTTGCGATGAGTTCTACTTCTCCCGCCGCTTCCGGCAAATCACCGGGCAATCGCCACGGGCGTTCCGCAACGGCAACCGTTTTGGCCCGCCGGCGGGAGGCGGGGAGGGGTGAGGCGCGGTGCCTTACGTTTGCGGCAGGTAATGGAACTTCCGCATGGCATCGCCGCACACCTCTTCAATGTAGGCGCGTTGCTTGTCGGTAAGGGGCACGCGGGGCTCGGTGGGCTCGCCGGGGCGGACAAAGTCGAAGTCGGGCGGGAGGGCGGCGGAGGCGTACTCGGCGTAATCCATCTCGGCCTGCCGCATGTGGGCCAGGTCGGAGAGTTCGACGGCTTCCTTCAACACTTTGGGCGGCACCTCAATGCCAAAGCACAGCTTGTAGATGCGGCGCAGCGCCCCGGCTGTGTCGCTGCGAAGATCCTCATAGCGAAGGAAATGGATGCGGAACGAGGGCGGCTGTTTCGTCCAGCTTTCCACATGCTCTTTCCAGCTGCGCGCGCCCTGATCGCTGGCCAGGAAATCATCCATCGTGCCCGGAAAGCTGCCCAGCTTGCTTAAGAAGTAATAGTAAGAGGAAAGTGCTGAACGGGGATCGCGTACCAAATAGATGACTTTACAATAAGCACCGTTGTATAGTTGCGAATACTCCGGCCGATACATCGCATGGCTTTTAAAGATACGACTACCCGGTACGGGAAGGGGATCCGGCACCTTCTGACTTATGTAGATATCGTGTATAAAGCTGCCGATATTGAACCAGGTGACGCGCGCCGGATGTTTACTGAGAATGAGATTGGTATTGCCAACAAGAAAGCTGAACCAGGTGACGCCGGACTTGGGGAACTCGACGAGAAAGGTATCCGCCGTGGTGCTGGCCTGCACGTAGGATTCGCCCGGTTCAATAAATCTGGCTCTTTGAAGCAAGGCGTTGCTGGCGCCATTGTCATAAGGAGCATAAGCACCCTGAAGTTCCTGCACACGTTGACGAAGATTCGCAGTCTCTTCTACAAGAGCTTGTATACGTGCCTCTTCAGCTTCTTTCCGTTCGCGAAGCTGGTTCTTTTCTCTATAATACCTAGAGGGATTGAATACTCGTTGTACAAGCTTGGAGAGATTCATTGAGGCGGCTGTATAGCATGGTAAATACGTTCCTTCAACCCAAAACAGGATAGAAAGTCACGTAATTGCCATGCAATGTTAACATAAGGTCGGGGCTTTGGCCCGGAATGCAAGGCCCCATTTCCCCCTTACGCAAACGTCCGTAACAGCGCGCTGGTTACGCAGCTTACCAGGAACTTTACCGCGCACCGTTCCCCGACAAAAAAGGAGGGAACCCCCTGGTAAACCGCGCGGAAGCTGGAGCGGTTTCAATGCGAGTGTAGACATCACTTCGACCCATTATCGGAATAGACCGGTACATTGGCGGGACGCTTTTGAGCGAGTGCGGCGTTGAGTCTTCGGTCATGCATTTTTTTCAAATGCACTCCCTCAGCCTCGCCTTGCCCTCATCTTAAAATCGCCTCCACCAATGTACCGGTTTATTCCGACAATTGGTCTTACTCCGAAGCGTCACCGGCGCGAAAGCGCATAGCCCTGGGCTTTAGGCTGTCGCGCGGGTGGCGCTTCAGAGGAACGGTGTCTCCACGCGGATTGAAAATGCTCTAAGCGACATCAATCATCGCTTTCAAGACGCCTGTCCTGGGGTCCGTCCAGGAGGGAAAAGCGGCTATAACGTCCTCAAAGGGAGCTCGATGCGTGATCCATGGAGTCGTATCGATGCGCCCTTCTTCCATGAGGCGGATGATACGGGTGAAATCCTGGGGCTGGGCGTTGCGACTTCCCATCAGGGTGAGTTCGCGTTTGTGAAACTGGGGATCGCTGAAGGTGACATCGCCCTGAAAGAGTCCGACAAATACGAGCCTGCCGCCGTGTGCGGGATGCTCGAAGGAGGCCATCATCGATTTCGGATTTCCAGTAGCGTCGAAAACCGCGGTAGGTAGTTCGTTTGCCGTGATCTCCTTCAACGCATCAAGCACGTATTGCGTGGCACCGTTGATGGTAAAGGACACACCTAACTCGCGCCTGCAGAAATCAAGCCTTGCGTCATTGATGTCCAACACAATTACCCTGGCGCCTTTAGCTACCGCAAATTGCATGGTGGCAAGGCCAATTGGGCCCGCTCCGGTGACGAGTACGAATTCGTCCTTCTCCACGTGAGCTCGTTCCACGGCGTGGCAGCCGATGGCCAGCGTTTCCACGAGAGCCAGTTGATCGTAGGACAACTTGCGGGAGGGATGCAGCTTTCGGGCGGGCAGCAAGAGCTCCTCCCGCATTCCACCATCGGTATGGACGCCAAGCACCCGGATCTCCGTGCAACAGTTTGGCTTGCCTCGTCTGCAGGCAACGCACTTTCCGCAGTTGAGGTAGGGCTCCACCGAGCATCGGTCTCCCGGCTTCACGTGGCTGACGTCGCTGCCAACCGCTATGACTTCGACGCCCAGCTCGTGCCCGAGAATGCGGGGGTAAGAGAAGAAAGGCTGCCTGCCGCCGTAAGCATGGATGTCGGTGCCGCAGACGCCTATGCGGTGCACACGCACCAAAGCTTCGTCCGCAGCGGGAGCGCTCGAGTCGGGGACAGTGATGGAAGCGAAGCGGCCCGGCTCGCTGAGTTGTATAGCTTTCATGAGAGAGCAATGACAGGACGACAGAATGAGCCGGAAAATCCGGAAAAATTGATGGGCAAAGCCCATAGCTGCAGCGGTTGCGACGCCGCCAGGGCAAAGATCTCTTCTGGAAACCGCAGGTCCTCGAGAACCCACAGCCCGGCACCCAGAATAATCTCGTGTGTGCGGCAGTTGTCGGGATCACGGCTGCCGCCAATCGAGTAGTGGTCGATACCGACTGCCCTCGCTTTTTTGCTCACCAGCCAGGCGGCGCCGTCCGGGGAGAGATACGGGGAGTGAAAGTGCCAGTTGTCATCCGAGGCGCGTTGGTCTCCCCAGCCGGTGGCCAGCAGCACGACAGCGTCTTCGATCGAAGTATGGATGTGGGAGTCCAGCAGCTTTGCGTCAATGGGCGTATCCGGGGAGATGTTGCGGAAATCGGCAACGACAGCCGTGGCTACGAAGGATTGCAGCGGATAGTCGCTAATGCTTTTGCCGCCCGCAATTTTGTGCAGCGGAGCGTCAATATGACTGCCGGTGTGCGATGCCAGCGAAAGCTCCTCCATGTGCCAGTTGTCGCGCTGGTGGCTGGCCGTTATTCTGGCCTGAACGCGCGGATGCACCGGGCAGTTGGGACAGCCATCAAAAACAGGCTGGGACAAATCAAGCAGCTTCATGGCATGCCTCACTGTTTTCCGCCCTGCCGGATGGCCATGTTACATTATGTACCGGTTTGAGAATATCCAAAACCTGCTGGAGAAGTTCCTCGTCCAGCGGTTCCTCGACCTCCTGGATGTTTTGAAGGATGCGGCTGGGATTGGCTGTGCCTACAATGTTGGTGGGGATATGCGGATTAGCTACAGAGAACTGCAGTGCGAGCCTGGCCAGGCTGGCTCCCCGATCGCGACAGAATTGTGCCGCCTGCGCACACCTGGCCCGGACTTCCGCCGGCGCGGGATGCCACTCAGGAGGCCCTTCATCACTTAGCAGACGCATGGCAAGGGGAGCGGAATTGAATATGGCGACACCTTTCGCCTGCAAGTAGGGAAGCAGATTGCTCAGCGCCGTGTCATTGAGGCAATAGTGGCAGTAGGATTGAATCTGATCCACGTCCACCTCATCCATCACCAGCTTAAACAGATGTACCGGCAGACAGGTAATGCCAACAAATCGCGCCTTGCCGGCGGCCTGAACGCTTCTCAGGGCCGGAATCGTTTCATCAATGATTTGCCGGATGCTCCCAAACTCCATGTCGTGGACCTGGATGAAATCGACATAATCGACACCGAGCCTTTCCAGACTCTCGTCCACGCTCTTGATGACTCGTTCAGCCGAGAAGTCGAAGTCCTTCTCTTTAAAGCCGTAGCGGGCCACTTTGGTTGCCAGAAGATACCTTTCCCGCGAGATCTCCCGCAGGGCTTTGCCCAGTACGGTCTCAGCCCTGGTGAGCCCGTAGAACGGAGCCGTGTCGATAAGGTTAATGCCATGATCAATGGCAACATGGACTGTCCTGAGACCTTCTTTCTCGTCAATCTCCCTGAAAGCTCCCCCGAGAGAAGACCCTCCAAAACTGAGCAGGGACACATCGAGACCAGTGCGACCAAGTTGGCGATATTTCATAGGATAATTCGCGAACGCCTGAGACTGCGAAAAGCGATCGTCAAACCCTATTGTTCACCAACAGCTGCATGCTGGGAATGTACATGACTTGCTTTAGGATGTCAGAATGTGACTTCTTGCTGCGAACCTGGCAAGGACAGGCCAAAAACGGTCATCGATGCCGTGCTCGCCCATTCATGCGCATGAATGAATTTGGACATGCGTTGTTGCTTGGGATTCGATAGGCTTTAATTGTTATTTCCAGGACCATTTTCGCTTTTAAGAGCGCAGCCCTGCCGTTTACATCTTTGCGAAGTTATGATTTCCAAACAGCTCATCCTCATGCTCCCTGTCATCGGAGTCCTGTCATGGGCGGGGATTGCATCGCCGCATGCTGACTCCACCGCACCAAAAAAAAAGACAGCCAATCCACTCCCATGACTTCCGATTCAACGACAAGCGTCCCGACCATTCGACCCGGCCTGGTTTGGCCGGATAACCGCGGCCGGCATATTCAGGCGCACGGCGGCGGCATTATCCGGTTAAACGGCACCTGGTACTGGTTTGGGGAGGATCGTGCTGAAGACAACGACCCGGCGCGCCGCTATGTCAGTTGCTACGCGTCAAAGGATCTCGCCACATGGGAGTTCCGCAATCAGGTCCTGGCGCTGGAAGATCCCGAAAGTTTTGGCAGCGAATGGGTGCTGGAGCGGCCGAAGGTCTTTTACAACGCGCGGACGCAAAAGTTCGTGATGTATATGCACGTTGACGGGCGGCTGCCCGGCAATGCATCGCGCTACAGCGTGGCGCGTGTCGCCGTTGCGATCTCGGATACCGTGGATGGGGACTATAAGTATGTCCGCAGTTTTCGTCCGTTCGGGAAGGAAAGCCGCGACATCGGGCAATTCATTGATGATGACGGTACCGCGTATCTCATTTTCGAGAGCCGTCCGTCGCAGGGCTTTTACATTGCTTCTCTTTCGGACGACTATCTCGACGTAAAGGAGATTGTCAGCTTCATCAAATCTCCGCTGGAAGGAGGGGCTATCGTGCGGTACGAGGGCCTCTATTATGTCATAGGCTCCGCGCTTACGGGCTGGTGGCCCAATGCCAATAAGGTGGCAACCGCGCCCTCCCTGGCCGGCCCCTGGAGCGAATTCACCGACATTGCCCCGCCGATAAGCCACACCTACATGTCGCAATCCAGCAACCTCATCAAGGTTACCGGGTCCGAGACTACCACGGTTATCTATGTGGGCGACAGGTGGCGTCCGGAAGAAATCTGGGACAGCCGATATGTCTGGATGCCGGTAAGGATCGGCAATGGCCAGCTCGAGCTTCCAGCACCTGTGCCGTGGTCGATAGATGTGGAAACCGGCCGCGTGCAGTATTAACGGCGCCGGCCGAGCAAGCCACGGCTACGGATATCGAGCGGATTCAATACGAGCATAGACATGACACAATCTGATGCGCCACCGGCGCGAAAGCCTAAAGCCCAGGGAGTAAACCCTGGGTGAGAGTACGAAAGGAACCGCGTCCTGCAGGGCCGCAACAGCCCCTTTCGCGCCGGCCGGTGGCGCTTGAGAGGATGCCGTGTCCACACGCGTATTGAAAATGCTTTAGCCTTATCCTGTCCGGAGACTCTTATGACTCGTTCTCTTTTCCGATTCTTCTGCCTTATGGTCCAGCTTGGCGTGGTTATCGCCGGAGGTTTGTTTGCGAGCGACGCCGCTGCGGTGCCCGCAGACGCCCCTTCGCGGGAGCGGCTCTCCTTTAACTCGGGGTGGCGCTTTACCAAAGATGATCCTATAAGGCTTCAGTCGCATATTGACTACGAGGCGATCAGGCCATGGTTTCTGGCCAGCAGCGCCGCGTTTCGGGGGCCCACGTCGCCGCGTCCGGCTCGTCCGCCGGGGGATCTTGGCACCGATTTCAAATACGTCGCAACACACTATGACGACTCCGGCTGGCGCGCCCTGAATCTTCCGCACGACTGGGGGATTGAAGGGCCGTTTCGGCAGGATCTGCCCGGCGGCACGGGTAAGCTCCCCTGGGTGGGAGTTGGCTGGTACCGCAAGAAGTTCACTCTGCCCCAAGCCGATGCCGGCCGGCGTCTGGTGCTGGAGATTGACGGTGCCATGTCCTACGCCATGGTGTGGATGAACGAGCAGTTTGTCGGGGGCTGGCCGTACGGTTACACGTCGTTTCAGCTGGACCTGACACCATACGCCCGGCCCGGCCAGGAGAATGTCATTGCCATACGGCTGGATAACCCTCCCGACAGCTCCCGCTGGTATCCGGGCTCCGGCCTCTACCGCAACGTCTGGCTGACGAAGACGGACCCCGTTCACATTGCGCAGTGGGGAGTGTTTGTCACCACCCCCCGCGTTACCAGGGATGCGGCGGTCGTTTCCATCGAGGTGGTAACGGAGAACGAAACGGGCTCCGCACACAAGCTTACGCTAAGCAACGAGATATACGCCGTCGACGGTGCGGGCAGGAAAACAGGAACGCCCGTGGCTGCCGGCCGCGACATCGAGTACGAGGTTCTGTCCCGACGCGAGGCCTCGCGCACGCATGAGATAGCCGTCGCCAGGCCCCGCCTCTGGTCGACGACGACGCCGCACATGTACGTTGCCGTCACCACAGTTCGGCGAAACGGACAGGTGATCGATCGCGTGGAAACGCCCTTTGGCATCCGCACATTCCACTTTGACGCGGAGAAAGGCTTTGTCCTCAACGGCGAGACCCTTCGCCTTCAGGGCGTCTGCATGCACAGCGATCTGGGCGCTCTCGGCACAGCAATTAACACCCGGGCGATAGAGCGCCAGCTGGAAATCCTGCGGTCGATGGGATGCAACGCCATTCGAACCTCGCACAATCCGCCGGCTCCCGAGTACCTGGACGCCTGCGACCGGATGGGATTCCTGGTCATTAACGAGGCGTTTGACCAGTGGCAGAAAGGAAAGAACCGCAACGACTACCACCGGCTCTTTGCAGACTGGCACGAGGCCGACCTGCGCGCTCTTATTCGTCGCGATCGCAATCATCCCAGCGTTATCATGTGGAGCCTGGGCAACGAGGTGATTGAGCAGTGGCGCGGTGACGGAGTGATGGGTTGGCAACTGGCAGCGCCACTCGTCGGTATCGCGCGGCAGGAGGATCCCACCCGCCCCACTACGGGGGCGTTCAACAACCCGGAGTGCGGTTTCAACGGTTTTCAGAACGTGCTTGATGTCTTTGGCTATAACTACCAAATCCATAGCTACATGCGGTTTCGTACCGCATTTCCCGCCCGCCCTCTTTACGGGAGTGAAACGGCTTCGGCGCTGAGCTCCCGCGGCGAGTACTTCTTCCCCGTGGGTCGCGAAAAGACCGATGCGGTGGCCCGTTCCAATTTCCAGGTCAGCTCCTACGACCTCTTTTCCGCCGAATGGGCCACAACGCCTGAAGAGGAGTGGCGGGCGGGTGACGCGACGCCCGGCTACGCCGGAGAGTTTGTCTGGACCGGCTTTGACTACCTGGGAGAGCCAACTCCGTACAACGACGACGCAACCAACCTGCTCAACTTTTCCGATCCTGCAGAAGCCGAGAAGATGGCCCGGCAACTGGCTGACCTGGGCAAGATTCCTGTCCCCTCACGCAGCTCCTATTTTGGCATAGTCGACCTGGCCGGCTTCCCCAAGGACAGGTTTTACCTGTATCAGTCCCGTTGGCGGCCAGACCATCCTGTGGCACATCTGCTGCCCCACTGGACCTGGCCCGGCCGCGAAGGTGAAGTCACGCCTGTGCACGTTTACACCTCTGGCGATGAAGCCGAACTTTTCCTCAACGGCCAGTCACTAGGCCGCAAGAAAAAGGCGCCCGGCGAGTTTCGCCTGCGCTGGGACGAGGTGAAATACGCGCCCGGAGAAATCCGCGTCGTCGCCTACAAACAAGGGCGCCAGTGGGCGGAGGATGTCCGCAAAACAGCAACCGCCCCAGCCGAGTTAAGCCTGACGCCCGACCGGGCATCCTTGCAGGCGGACGGCAGCGATCTGGCCTTTATCACCGTCTCGATTCGCGACGCCGCGGGGACGATTGTGCCTCGGGCAGACAATTCCATCCGCTTCACCCTCCAGGGCCCCGGCAATATTGTGGCTACCGACAACGGCGATCCAACAAGCTTCGAGTCATTCCAGGCTCCCACAAGGCGCGCATTTAACGGGCTCGCCCTTGTCGTTGTGCGCACCTGCGCAGGACAGCCCGGTAAACTCACCCTCCGGGCGGAATCCGACGGACTGGCGCCCGCCACATGCGTTCTGGAGAGCCGTTAGAGGGACGGATTGCCGTCCGTCTCCATCCGGCTCACAGCGCTCCTTTGTCCGCGTGAGGCAAAGGAGCGCAAAACGTCAGCGCACGTCCCACTCGACGATTGCGATGTCCGATCCCTTGACGCTTTCTGGAAACACCAGGCGGATGTAGCGGGCGGAAAGCTTCTCGCTCACAACAAGGGGTGAGCCCATGGCCGGAGCGGTGGTGAAGTCGGCCACGCTTTTCCATGTCTGCCGGTCGTCGGAAGCTTCGATGCGGAGGCGATATGGCTTCCACGCGTATTCCGGCACAATGGTTTGGCGGGATATCTCCTTAATGGAGCCGAGGTCGAGCTCAAGGAAGGCGCCTTTGGCGTCTGTAGGGGCGGCCCAGCTGGTGGCGTAGTTTCGGTCAAGGACACTGTCCGGAGTCCGCAGCTCGTCTTTTTGCCCTGAGGCTGTGGCGATGGCTTTGGCCAGCAATGGGGAGGGCGGCTCCTTTTGGATCAGGTCGGGGCCAGTGTGGGTGGGCACAACCTTTTCGATAGAGCCGTCGGCGGTAAACACAAGGCGGTCCACGCACATCTGCCGGCCGATGAATTTGGGGTCAAACGGGATACTGTGCCGATGGTAAAGTATATAGTATTCCCCGTTACGTACAAAGACAGCATGATGACCGGGGCTGATGACATGAGTGTCCTTGTTCGTGGTAAGTATCGGGCTGTTTTTGCCTTCGGTAAAAGGGCCAAACGGGGTTGCACCCACGGCATAATGCACCTGATATGTATCATCCTTTGTAATCCCCTGGGAATACATCAGAAAATAGCGGCCGCCGTGCTTCACCATAAACGGCCCCTCGAAGTAGTTCGTGGGGGTTACCTCTTTCACTTCGCCGTCAAAGGTCACCATGTCCGGCTTAAGCTTGACTACCCAGCATTTCCCGTTCTTCCAGCCCAGGCCTGATCCCCAGTAGAGATAGGCGGTTCCATCGTCATCGATGAAGGCCTCGGCATCAATCATGTGATAGCCGGGCTTGTAATCAGACGGGATGAGCGGCTTACCTCCGCCCAGGGCGTCTTTCCAGGGGCCGAGAGGATGGTCCGCCTTGCCGGCCCAGACTTCGCTTCCCACCGAAATATACATGTAGAACTTTCCATCCCGCCCCTTGACTACGGACGGCGCCCACACTTTCGCCCCCTGAGAGGTAGCGCTGGTACACGCCTTTTTTGTCGGCCAGTTGAGCACCCGGTATGTCCACTGCCTGAAATCGGAGGACTCCCAGCAGCCGAGCGTATCGCCTCCCCATGGGTCCAGCGTGGCAAAGATATAGACTTTCCCATCCTCCTCAACATACGAAGGATCGGCATAGTATCCGGGTAGTATGGGATTACCTGCACCGGCAACTTTGTAGGAAGCCGGATCTGCATGAACGGCGGAAATATTCATAATAAGCAATGCTGCGGGCAACGCGCACTTAAGCCAGTTCGTCATATTCTTGAGATAATGATGGTCGTATTGAGATTGCTCTGCGACATAAATAAGCCAGATGGCAGTGCGCTGTCGGCACTGCCATCTCACGTCTACCTGCCTATGTCGTGTTTTGTCCGCTATTTGCGGAGCCAGACAACCAGGCCGCCGCGCGGCGCCAGCGTGGCCTGGACTTTATCCGTGCGGGTCACCACTCCTTCCGTGCGGTCGTACGCGTCGGGCTTGCCTGCTTTATCCGCCGCAAGCTTGAATTTCCACTCGCCCTGGTCGAGAAAATCGAGCGGCAGGTCGACCTGTTGTTCTTCGCCGCCGTTAAGGGCGACAATAAACCACGTGTTGCCGGTGCGGCGCGCGAAGACTGCGAGTTTGCCGGGCTCAGTGCCAGGCAGCACTCGCGTCTCGTCCCACACGGCAGGCGCCGCCATGATAAAATCCTTTGCCGGATTGGCCAGGTAGTCTCGCGGATGGCCGCCCGTGCACAGGAAGGGCGAGTTATAGGCGAACAATTGCGCCAGCTCGTGCGCCCAGGTGTTGCCTTGCAGCTCCTTGATGTCAAACACCGTCGGCGTGTAATCGGCCGGACCGGCAAGGTATCGGGTAAAGGGGATGATGGTGTCATGCCCGGGATCGAGCACGCGCTTATAGCGGGTGATGTGCCACTCGTGGCCGCGCACAGCTTCGCGGGTAAGCACATTAGGCCAGGTGCGCTCCATGCCCGTGGCAACCACGGAGCCGTGGAAGTTGACCATCAGCTTGGCGTCGGCCGCATCCGCCGCGGTGTCGTAGTACCAGGTGGACCACCACTGATTGGTAGCCGGTGGAAAATCAATTTTGACGCCCACAACGCCTGTGTCGACAGCCTTTTGAAAGTAGGCGCGGCGCGCTTCCGGCGTACGCACCTCCTTGCTGTGTACCCACAGCCATATTTTCACGCCGCGTTCTTTGGCGTATGCACAGACGGAGGCCAGGTTCTCCCACTTGTCTGGCCAGCCCGACCAGCCTTCATCGACAAGATAGTACTCGTAGCCCAGTTCCTTCGTCCAGTCGACCCACTGCTTCTGGTCGTGAACCAGGGGTGCTCCCACCGCCATCCACTGCCACGCACAGCGCCCCGGGCGAATCCAGTCGGCATTGACAAGCTTCTCGGAAGCGGGCGGGTTGAGGTTGGATACGAGCGTGGTGTTAACCAGCGCATCAAGCGAGCGCGCGATGATGGTGACGCGCCAGGGCTGAACGACGGAGTCGTTGGTGGTCCATCCGTTCTTGTCGACGTAAAGCCGGCTTTCGAGCAGGCCGTCGCCTTTGGGCCGCACGACGATATCGCCATAGTCCTTAAGGAAAGCCTGCGTCAGGGCGACGTAGGTATCGCCAACTTTGGCTGTCAGAGGCAGCTCGTAATCTGCCTTTTCATCCAGCTTGCTGAGTTCCGTAGTGGCGAAGGTGTTTTCGTAGGTGTTTCGGCCGGTGGCCGCCCAGACAACCGGATTGCCCGGCAGGCGCCATCCTGAGTTGTCGGCTTCCACCTTGCGGCCGCTTTTCGCGGGCAGGCGCAGACGCACAGCCACTCCATCGTCGGCGACATGGACGTCGATCTCACACGGCTGATCGGAGGCAGTCACCGATGCGGTGGCAACGCGGGCATGATTCACCGCCTCGGATCGGCCACCCCAGTAGCGGTACTTCTCGTTGACGGTGCGCAGGACCGGCTCGCGCAGGGTGGCCCCTGTGCCATACTCGACTCCATCCGCGCGCAGGCGGATGGGGGAGGCGCCCAGCACTTCGCGGCCGTCCACTTTAACTGTATAGACAAGTTCACCGCCAGCGTCGGAGACCTCGGCTGCAACTTTACCGTCCGGGCTGGTGACCTTGAAGGGAGCCGCTTCGGCGGGGTGGGGAGAGAAGCCTGCGAGAGCAAGGCAGAATAGCCCACACAACGTGAGCGCGTTTGGGTATCGGATTGTCATAGATTTGATTTCAGAGCGGCAAATAATGCGTTGGCGCCTAAACATGGGAATGCGCTCCTGACTTTCTCACTCGCAGAGTGCCCACCGGCCATGGAACGCCTTGTGGCACAGATAGATCGGCTTTGCCCTTTATCGTGCCGGCAAGACTTACAACGTCACGCTCGTGGCCCGTTCCTTCCGGAAATCGGTCGGGCTGCAGCCAAAGGCTTTGCGGAACTGCTTGGAAAAATAGTAGGCATCCTCAAAGCCCACGGCCGCGGCTACCTCTTTCACCATAACGCCGTCCTTCACCAGCAGGAGGGCTGCCGCATCCAGTTTGCGGCGGATAAGGGAGCGGAGCGGCGACTCCTTGCGAAACCGGGAAAACAGGCGGCACAAGTGCGCGGGATCCACACAGGATGCCGCGGCCAGATCCGACATGGAATGCAGGGTTGCGTACTGCTTTTCCATGATGTCCAGAGCACGCTGGAGTGTTGCGTAGGCCCGGGTATGGGGCCTCTCCGATTGTGGCATCACGTCGCCGCACTTGAGGAGGAGCACGCGCAAATAGGCGGACGCCAGGTCCTTGCGAGCAGGAACGTTGCTGCGGGCCTCGCGAAGCATATCCTCAAAGAGACTTTGCACCATACTGGCGCTGGCCGGTGTCCCGAACCATGGAGGGGTGAGCCCAGCCTGCTCGAAAATCCGTCGGCTTTCATGCCCGAAGAAGTCCACGAAGTATTTGCGCATGGGCCGCGTGGGGTCGGATACAAGGGTATGGGCAACCCCCGGGCCGTACGTAAAGCAGTTGCCGGGACGAAGGCGATATTCCTTGCCCGCCAGGACGAGGGTTCCAGATCCCTCGGCTACGAACTCAAGCCCAAAGCAGCGGTAGCCGTCCCTTTCGACTCGGTATCCGTGCGTGCACCGCTCCACTCCCCCGCACGACACCACAACGCCCGCCGCGGAGCGCGGTTTCATGTCCAGGTAAGCATAGGTGGTATCCGTGACTTGCGAGGAAAACGGGGGAAGTGTGGATTCAATAAACATGGCTTTACTCTTTTTGGGGACGACGGCGACGACGACACAGCCGTCACGGATTCAGGAAGAAGTTATTGCATTCTTTGCATACCTTCAAAACACCTCTCGGTTACACAGTAAAGCGCCGGGTTTGTATCTTGCAGATGCGCAGGCAGATCGGCACGGCGAATCGCAAAAATCCGACATGGACCTGTCAATGAGGGCCATTCACGCGCGCGCTTTCTCTTTCTACGATCAACTCCACAAGTTTCGGCTTGCAGGCATTGTTGTCGATCTTGTCGCGGCTTTGGCCGATATCCGTAATATACTTAAAGCTACGCCTGCCTCGCATGCAAAAGCAACACGCCACTTTATGAAGTTACTCGCCACCTTTGCTGTTATCGCCACCTCTTTTCTCGCTTTTCAGGGCGCAACAGGCGCGGACGCCCCGGAGAAGTGGGGCGACTGGAACCAATGGGGGGATCTGGGAGATGGAACGTATCGCAACCCCGTTCTTCCGTCGGACTACAGCGATCTGGATTGCATCCGGGTGGGCGAGGACTATTACGCGATCTCCTCCACCTTCCAGTTCTCTCCGGGCATGATTATCCTGCACTCGCGCGACCTGGTGAACTGGACGATTCTGGGCCATGCCATCAGCGACGTAACCCAGATTGGGCCGGAACTGAACTGGGACAGGATGAATCGCTACGGCAAAGGCGTCTGGGCGGGCGCAATCCGCCACGCCAAGGGTCGGTTCTGGATCTACTTTGGTACGCCGGATGAGGGCTACTTTATGACAAGCGCGCCAACCGCCACCGGTCCCTGGGAGCCGCTGCATCAGGTGCTGAAGAGCAGGGGCTGGGACGACTGCTGTCCCTTTTGGGATGACGACGGGCAGGGATATTTCGTCGGCACCCACTTTGCGGATAACTGCAAGACCTACATCTGGAAGCTCACACCCGATGGCAAGGATATCGTGCCGGAAACGCGCACGCAAATCAACGAAGGCGCGCATCGGGAGGCGAACAAGCTTCTCAAAATCAACGGCTGGTATTATCACTTCTTCAGCGAGGTAAAGGGCGCCCGCGTCGTCATGATGCAGCGCTCCAAAAGCGTGATGGGCCCCTACACGGAGCGGCGGCAGCTTACGGATCAGAATCGTGACACGCGGGAGCCGAATCAGGGTGGCATTGTGGATACAGTCAAGGGCGACTGGTACTTCTTCACGCATCACGGCAACGGCTCGTGGGATGGACGCGTCGCCAGCCTGTTCCCTGTCACTTGGATTGACGGCTGGCCCATCCCCGGCAAGACAGATAATGAAGGCAAGCCGGGCACGATGGTGTGGAGCGGGAAAAAGCCGTTGGATGGCAAACGCGTAACGCCTCAATCCTCCGACGACTTCAGCGCGCCGCAGATGGCCGTGCAATGGGAGTGGAACTACCAGCCTCGCGCCGGCAAATGGTCGCTGACCGAGCGCCCAGGTTTTCTGCGCCTTCACGCTTTTCGCCCCCTGCAGCCGGATAATCTGATGAAGGCCGGCAACACCCTAACCCAGCGGTGCTTCCGTACCTCGGACAACCGCGTGCTGCTTAAGCTGGATCTGTCCGGCATGGCCGACGGGCAAAACGCGGGACTTTGCCACTTCGCCAAGACTCACTCCGCCCTGGGCGTTGTGCAGGACGGCACCGTCCGCCGCCTTCAATACCGCGAAAACGGCCAGCTTACCGCGGGCCCGGAGATTGCCGGCAATGATCTGTGGCTGCGCTCCACGTGGGGCCTCGACGGGCTGAGCCGGTATGCTTACAGCACGGATGGCAAGAATTTCACGGAGTTCGGCCCCCAGTACCAGCTCTCCTGGGGAAATTACCGCGGCGACCGCATCGGCGTCTACTCCTTCAATAACAAGCAGGATGCCGGCTACGTGGATGTCGACTTCCTGCACTACGACTACAAAGGCCAGTCTCCGCGCGAGGCGGCAGTTGCGAACGCGCACGGTGAGAACCGGTAAGAAAACCTCAATCCCCAACGCTTCACTTTACGTTACGCCATGACTTCAACCGCCAAAAAATATCTCCTTCATCTTGCCATGATCACAGGCTTCACCTGCTCCGCGATTGCTCAGCAACCGCACCCTTTCGGCAAGCCGCTCATCCCGGATCTGGTGGCTGATCCCACCATCATCGATCTGAACGGCACGTTCTATCTTTACGCCACCACAGACGGCTGGGGCCGGCACCTGAGCACGTCCGGCACGCCCGTGGTATGGAAGTCGAAGGACTTCGTTAACTGGTCCTTTGAGGGCTCCATTTTTCCGGATAACTTCCAGGCTAAGTTCTGGGCGCCCAGCACTCTCCTGCCTTACAAAGGCCGTTACTATCTTTTCCCCACGCTCGACGGCAAGATAACCGCTGTGGTGGCGGATGCTCCCGAGGGTCCGTTTCGCACGCTTGATGGCAAGGATATTTTCCCGGATTCAGGCTGGCAACCCTTTCCGATCGACCAGAAGAGCTCCATCGACGCCGAGGTGTTTATCGATGACGACGGCCAGCGCTACATGACTTATTCGCGCCGCCGGATTGTGAAACTGAAGGACGACCTCTCCGGCCCGGAAGGCCCGGTAGTGACGGTTGACACCGGCGAGAATGCCTACTCCGAGGGGCCGTTCCTCTTCAAGCGCAACGGTATCTACTATTACCTCTACACGCTGGGCGGCAACGAAGTCTACGCCTACGCGTACATGATGAGCCGCACTTCCCCTCTGGGCCCGTGGACTATTCCTGCGGACAAGATTATCGCAAAGACGAATCACCAAACCGGTGTTTTCGGCCCGGGCCACGGATGCTTTTTCCATCCGCAGGGGTCGGAAGACTGGTACTTCATTCACCTGGAGTATGGCCGCGGCAGCACCAACCGCCAGGTGTACGCCCAAAAGCTCACCTTCAACGCGGACGGGACCATCCAGCCCATAAACATTACAAGCCAGGGTGTGGGAGCACTGCGCCCCACTGTGGAGAAGATGCCGAATCTCGCCATAGGTTGCACCGCCACCGCATCATCGACTCACCCTGACGAGCGGATCAAGCCCAACGCGGACAAAACGCTCGATCGCGTCGAGAGCTTCCTTCCCACCTGGGCAACGGACGACTCCAACGGCAGCCGATGGATGGCGGCGGACAAGGATCCCTCCCCGTGGTGGCAGATTGACCTTGGCAAACCGCGCCCGATTACTCGTACAGAAGCGTATTTCGTCAAGCCGGCCGCCGGCCACGCCTACAAGCTGGAGTGGTCACTTGACGGCGCCACCTGGCAACCCTACGGCGGCCACGAGGACGTCATCCTGCGCTCTCCCCACCGCGATGCGAAAGCGGTAACGGCAAGGTACCTGCGACTCACCGTGCTCAAGGGAACCCCGGGACTGTGGGAATTCCGCGTCTATTGATCCACCCGCAGATGCTCACTTCCAAGTCCACGCATTCCATCACCTTTGTGAAAATCCCAGCCCATACATGACAGCCATGCCTACCTCTTCCACGACGAATCCCGTAGCCAAGACCAACGTTCATCCGCGAATGGGCATGTTGCGCAGACTCGGTGTGCTTTGTCTGTCCTCCGCGATCTTCATCCTTCCAGTCGCAAAAGCCGCGGCTCAGGACCAGAAGACGATTCTGACCGACAATGTCGTGGAGTTGCGGGAGACGGTTTCGCCGCAGGGTTTTGTCCATCCCGGCATCAGTTGCAACGCCAGGACGCTGGCCGTCATGCGGGAGAAGGTGCTCGCCGGCGTCTCTCCCTGGGTGGATTGCTTCGAGGGAATGCGCCGCACGCGCTTCGCTAAGCTGGACAATAAGCCCCGGCTGGTCCGGCAAATCACCAACAATGGCGGCATCGGAGCATTTGCCAACGACGCCCATCTGGCCTGGGTCCATACCATTCTGTACGTCGTCACGGGAAACGAGGAGTATCGCAAAACGCCGGTGGAAATCATCCGCTGGTACGGATCACGCACCGAGGAGAGCTTTTTCCCCCGCGCGTTTCCCGACAGTCATATCAAGATCGGCAAGTACGTGTACACCTTCTGCACCGCCGCGGATATTCTGCGGGCGACCACTCCAAAGGATGCAAAGCTGGCGGTAACGGAGGAGATGGTCGACGCTCTGCAAAAGAACTGCTTTTATCCGATCAGGAAGAACTGCATCGAGTCCAAAGGGTACTTCATGAACCAGCACTCCTACGCGATTATGGGATACCTGGCTTCGACAATCCTCGGCAATGAGGCGGAAGATTACAAGCAGGCCGTGGAATGGACCACGGTCAACGCCACAAGCGCGAACCAGGGGCGAAACGGGTCGATCAAGCAACAGATCCGCATGGTTACCCGCAATGATAAGACGGGCGAGCCGGTCGAGCCCCGGCTGCAGGTGGTGGAAATGGGGCGCGACCAGCCCCACGCAGGGGGCAACATCGATAACCTATTGATGATGGTCAAGACCATCGAATTTCACAGAACGAAGGTCGATCCGGTCCACGGCACGGTAACCACGGCGGACGATGGAGTTTCCCCCATCCACTTTATGGACGACCGCCTGCCGAAAGGGGCTGCGCTGTTTGCCAAGTACAACATCGGATACGGCCTGCCGTGGACACCAACGTATTCCGAGACCTCCCCAAACAACATGGTGACCTATAATCAGATCAGCTACTTTGGCCGGGGCTCTATCGGAGGCAACGGGATACCCGCAGGTTACTACTACTATAAAGCGTCCGGCTTTGACATGGAGACCGGCCCGTATCGGTACATCAAGGTCGCATTCGACTCCACCGCCGCAGACAGGGAGCAGACTATCAGATCCGGAAGATATCTGGATCAACTCCACAACTACGCATTCGATTTCTGGATCGGGCTCCCCGCCTCCGCATCCAGTGCGGCGCCGGACCCGGAGAAAGCCAGGCGCGCCTTGGCGCAAGAGCTTGCGCCGCTGGAGGTAACGCGCGACGGCGTTCCGGTGGATGGCCGCCAGTTTGAGCACAAGTATGTCGATCTGTCCGCGCACGCCATGCCGGGCGACGTCTATCCCGGCCGCCCGGATGACGCGCCCCTTAAGGTGCTTAAGGATACCGATGGCACCGGCTATGTGCGAATGACCCTCGGCAAGAACCCTCGCACCATGCTGGCCACCACCCGCTTTCCGCAGGGTGCCGGCTTGCGCCTCCGCTCCAGCTCCTTTGTGAAACTGAACTTTTACCTCGACGAGGATTATGCCCGGCGTGGCAGCGTTCAGGAGATATACGTGCCCGACACCAAAGGCGAGTGGAGCAACGTGGTTGTGGATATGGATGGCCGCGACTTCGTCTATATCCAGGCGACCCCCCTGCAAGGCGCCGCAACAATTGACTTCGACCGTGTCGAAACCGAACCGTCCGCCGTGCGCTCCATCACCCTTGGCGCAGCGGGGCAGAACGTGTCGATCCCCACATTTGTGGGTAATAACCTGCGCCATGTGTTTACCGCGACAAGTGGCACGGACACAGTTACTTGCACCGCTCTTAATCTTCCCGCAGGCGCAGAGTTTGTCTCCGCAACCGGCACACTTTCGTGGACGCCCTCGGCTCAGCAAAAGGGCGACCACGTGCTCTACATCATGGCGCGCAGCGGCACTACCGTAAGGACACTTCGCGTAGACATCCATGTGGCCGCCGATCTGGACGCAGCGCTGGCCCATGTGGCTCGCGCCTTCGACTCCAGCAAGCGGTATGTATCGGCAACGGAGAGGGCGTTCAAGAATGCGCTTAAGTCCCGCGATCTGACGGCCCTTAAACAGGCGGCGGACGCCTTGGAGCTCCTTACCCGGCAATTGCCTGACGGCACCGTGGACTACCGCAAGGCGTCAACGGACGCAAAACTCGGCGTCAGTAAAATGGCCGACAACGACCCTCTGTCCTTCGGCGGCCTGTGGGGCAAGGACAAGAATATCCTGCTGGATTTTGGCGATCAGTTCAAAGTCCGATGCGAGGCGTTCCGAATCCAGGCCCGTGATGGTTTCCCCATCCGCGTAGCGCAGTCCGAGGTCTATGGCTCCAATGACAACACAAACTGGACGCTGTTGACCGAAAACAAAGCGGTAAGCAGCGCGGAGCTGCAGACCCTGGCGGTAAGAAAGGAGGAACAGAAGAACGCCTACCGCTATCTTCGCCTGTTCATGCCCGCCAGAGCCTACGGCATCTTCGAAATCGCCGAGTTCCGGATCGTCGGTGAACGCGTGGAGGATCCCCTCGAAAACTAAGCCGGAACGATGCAGGGGAGTCGTTTAGAGCAGCGTAGAGCGGTTTCAATTGGCGTGAGGACACCGTTAACCTCCGAAGCGACAAAGGCGCGAAAGCCTGGAGCCCAGGGCGTAAGCCCTGGGTGAGGAAGAAAATCTTTACGCCACGGCAACCGGCTCCGCCACGCAGCCTTCCAGGCCGGCGCGTAACTCGTTGCGATTGAGGTTTTTGCCGATGAACACGATTTTGCTTTCTCGCGGTTCGGCGGCGCCCCAGGGCTCGCCCTGGCGGCCTTCCATCTGCATGTGCACGCCCTGAAAGACCATGCGCCTGGGATTGCCGGCCACATTCAGGATGCCTTTAAGGCGGTAGATATCCGGCCCACGGGTGCGGAGCAGCGTGCCCAGCCACACATCCAGCTTCTTGGTATCCAACGGTTTATCAAAGCGCAGGCCAACGCTGCCAACCTCGTTGTTGTGGATGTGGGCGCTTTCGTCCAGCAGGTTCGGGTCGTACTCCAGCTTGCGGTTAAGGTCGAACGCGCCGACGTCGAGGATCTTCTCAAGATCCACGGCGGCGTCCTTTGTGCGGTAATACTGCGCAAAGCTGTTGATGCCGCGCAGTTTAGCTTCCAGCGCATCCAGCTCCTCCGTCGTCACCAGGTCGATCTTGTTGAGGAGCACAATGTCGGCAAAGCCGATCTGCTTGAGGCACTCCGCGTCGGTGTCCAGGTGTTGCAGCACGTGCTTGGCGTCGACGACGGTGACGATTGCGTCCAGCTGGTAGGCGCTGCGCAGTTCGGCGTCGGCAAAGAAAGTTTGCGTCACCGGGCCGGGATCGGCCAGGCCGGTCGTCTCGATCAGCACGGCGTCCAGCTGCTTTTTGCGGCGCATCAGGCGGCCCAGGATGCGGAGCAGATCGCCGCGCACGGAGCAGCAAATGCAGCCATTATTCATCTCAAACACTTCTTCCTCCGCGCGGATGACGAGCTCGTTATCGATGCCGATTTCGCCGAACTCGTTCTCAATCACCGCAATTTTCTTGCCGTGTTGCTCCGTAAGGATGCGGTTAAGCAGCGTGGTTTTGCCGCTGCCAAGGAAGCCGGTGAGTACAGTGACGGGGACGGGCCGGGGGGAGTTCATGATGGAGGATGGATCTCCACTAATGTAGGCGCGCGCCGCACCAGATGCAACTTATTTGCAGCTGAACGCCGGCAACACGCGCCCGAGGGGCTCACCCCAGCCGGCGGCGAAACAGCTGCACCGCCATGCCCAGCGTCAGATGCGCCAGCTCCGCGTCGTACCGGTAGCCTTCGTCGCGCAGGAAAGCGTGCGCGCCGTTAAACTCGTGCCACGTAAAGTTGGCCCCGGCGGCCGTAAGCGTGGTGTAGATGGTGGCGCGCCCCTCGGCCGGCACGTGTGGATCCTGCCGGCCCCAGATCATCATTAGCTCGCCCTTGATTTCAGGGATGCGCGACAAAGAGTCATCCGCCATCCCCTTGCCCAGCGAGCCTTTATGGATATCCGTTGCGTAAAAGCAGGCCGTCGCCGCCACATCCCCCAGCATGGCGGCGCGGAACGCCAGGTGACCGCCCAGGCAGATGCCCATGGCACCCACGCAGCCATTGCCTTCCTCGTGCGCCTGGAGCCAGGCCACCGCCGCCGCCGCGTCGTCGTCGTAGCCGGCCACCGTTTTGGTGGTTTTGAGCGCGTTACCCTGTGCGGCGCCCGCCTCATCGTAGGCCAGCACCGTGCCGGCGGGCAGGAACTCGTGGTACACCTCCGGCACCGCCACAATAAACCCGTGCCCGGCCAAAAAGGCGGCCGTGCGGCGGATGGGCGCGGTTATCTGAAAAATCTCCGAGTACAGCACAATGCCCGCGTACCGCCCCGGCGCCACGGGCCGGTACACCGCCATGCGCATAGGGCCGCTGGCGGTGGCGATGTCGATGCTTTCGGGTTCGCGGATAATCATGGGGCAGGGGATATGTCGGGGTTGGCCGTGGTGTCGTGTCGTTAGTGCGTAACGTACTTCTTGTAAAGCACTTGCGCCAGTTTCATCAGCGCCTCGGTAGCTTTGGGGTTGGAGATATTCGTCGTGATGACAATGCCGGCATCCTTCTCGGTATCCACAAAAATGTGGGCCAGGTTGAACGTGTTGGAGCCCCCGTGAAACAGCACAGGGCGCCCGCCCGTCCACGGGGCGGCGTTTTGCATCCAGCCCAGGCCATAGCCGCCGGTGCGCGGCGTGCCGGGCCTGGCGTTGGGATTGTCCATCATGATCATCGGCGTATGCAAGCGCTTAAAGCTCTCCGGCTTAAGCAGATGCGGCTTGCGCGCGCCTTCCGCCGCGTTCCACGACGCCCAGCGCGCAAAGTCCGCCAGCGACATATGCGCGGTGCCCGCGGGCCCGATCACCGGCGGGTTATCCGCATAGGGCCCGGGCAGCAGCGGAAACGGCTTGCCCTCGCGATCCATATGGCCCAGCGGGGCGTCGATCTTGCCCAGCGTGCCCTGCGGGCCCAGGCCGGCGGATGTAAGTCCCAGCGGCTCAAACAGTTTCGCTACGATAAGCTCTTCCCAGCTCGTACCGGCGGCGCGCTCCAGCATGGCCCCGGCAATCAGGTAGCCCAGGTTGGAGTACGCAAACTCGCCCTGCGGGTGATGCAACTTGCGCGTGGCGGCGGTTTTCACCACAAAATAGCGCGCTTCGTCCAGATTGCCCTTGATCTTGCGTGCCTGGTCAAACAGATCCCAGTCGCCGTCGTTGTCGCCCTCCAGGCCGGAGGTGTGGGAGAGCAGGCGCTCCAGCGGCATCGCGGCAAAGCCCGGGTCCATGGACGCCTTCAGTTCGGGAAACACGTCGCCCGGCGTGCTGGTCCACTTCAGCCGCCCGGCTTCCACCTCCATGGCCAGCAGGGTCGCCGTCATCGCTTTGGTGTCGGATCCGATGTGCCAGCGGTCGCCCACGGTGACGGGGATTTCGCGTCCGAGAGCGCGGGTGCCCACGGCGCCGATCGCCACAACATTGCCCTTAACCACCACGGCCGCGCCGATGGCGGGCAGGCCAAATTCGGCCAGAAACGGGCGAAGCGTATCATCCAGCACCTCCGCCGCGCCCTCAGCAACCGCAGCGCCTTGGGGGAGCGCAGGCGCAGGTGCCTCCGCCGCAGCAACTTGCATGGGCGCCAAAATGCTGGCGCCACCCATCAGCCCCACGGCAAGCGCCGCCCAGGCTAAAGCCGCCATCCGCACCGCCGCCAACAACCCGGTCACACGCTCTGGATAAGACATCCCCACACTATGCACAACCCCAAAGCCCCCGCCAAGATTGGACAGGCAAAGAATTTGCGACCCAGCAGCATCTCCCGCCCGCAACCCTGTGCCATCTGCCAAGCGGCACAAGCACTGGCCAGTCCGGGGGCGATTGATCAGACCTTTACAAGACCAAGTTGTAACTCGTTGATTATCAACGGTACGGCCAGAGGGAATCGAACCCTCGTCTCAGGCTTGGGAAGCCCACATTCTACCATTGAACCATGGCCGCGTGCTGAGTAAGGTGGGTGACTATTGCATATGCACTTTGGCATGACCAGCACAAAATGGGGGTCGCGACTCAATTGGCGCGACGGGCTGTTGGCCTGCATGTTGCGCGCTGTTGCCTGGTGTGTTGCCTTTAACGCCTTGTTTATGGCCGCAGCCGTGGCACAGGATCGGCCCACGGACGTGCTGCGCCTGGAGCTGGAGGAAGCAAAAGCCCGCGTCACAACACTTTCCGCATCCACAGGGCTGATATCCGAAGAGCACCGCAAGACGCTTGCGGAGGCGAGGGAACGCCTGACGCTGTTGCAGGAACGCAACAATATGTTGCTTACGCGAGAAGATCGCGGAGGCTTTGTGGTCTATGCCACCAACTCGCAGGTGGCGCAGGAGTACGTGCGCATGGCCGAACATTACGTGTCGGTTTATCGCCAGTTGTTTACGGACTTTAAGTTTACGCAGCGCAACCCCGTCCACTTCATCGTCTACCCTACCAAGGAGCAATACCTTAAGTATGAACAGATCCCCCAGTGGGCCGGCGGCCATGCATTAACGAGGCGTATTGTTATGATGAGGATTGGCTATAGCGATAAAGGTTATACGATAGAGGCAGACCCTCGCTACAAAATGTTGCGCCTGGCTCTCTATTATCATCCAGACTATAGCGCAAGATCGGCAACACTTGGCCATGAAGTTGCCCACATCCTTGTATGGGAAATGCTGAACAAGAATGACAAGGAATTTAACGTGGTAAACGGCAACCGCTTTCTCAACGAAGGGGTCGCGGATTACGTCGGCACCTACAATATGGCCCAGGCGCAGAACGAGCGCCTCTCTATCCTCAACAAAACGCCGCAGCCCATCGGTCCGTTTACCTGGCTGGATACTCCCCACTACCCCGCAACACCCAACCAGATCAGCGAGTATTATGCGGAAGCCCATTTGTTTGTACGCTGGCTGGCAACCGCAGATACAAAAGGCGGAGCCCGTCTCAAAGTGCTATTGCCATCCCGCGACTTTAATGACTTTAAAAAGCGCCTGGAAGAGTTTGAACGCAACGAGCCTCTCTACAAAATCAACCTCGATAACTACGCCCCGTACCGAAAAAAGGTTCTCTCCACGGTGCCACGCTAAACAGTATGACAGATGCGTTTCCTGTATCGACGACAATCATAGAGAGAATGTCGAAATTTTGGATGATTATCGTGAAGAACATTCCCCTTTTCCCCTCTGTATGCTCCGAGTTTTTCGTGGTTAATGACTCCCCTTTGAAACTGAAAATGAACCACGGATAACACGGATTGCACCGAGGGGAGGGAAAGAATAGGGCGTGCGATTCGAGCTCGAACGTCGCGACAGCCTCTAATCCCTTTCGCATTCTTTGCGTGAAATCGGTGAGGGTATCTCAGTAACTTGCTACGCGGCAATGCGTTTGCCCATTCTATCGCAACGGACGCAAAGAACGCAAAAAGGAGAGGGCGGAACTGCATCGAAAGAAAATGTGGGAAGTAAGCGGCCCGCCCGCCTCTGGAGAACTGCCCAGCACCGCCCCAATCTCTGCCGCGTTGTTGCTTTGCGTTTTGCACAAACGTGGTATTGTGTGCGCCGCATGCTTACGAACAGCCAGCTTCAGCAGGAGATGAGCGACGCACCCGGTCTGCTCCAGCAACAGCTTCAGGAATTTCTGCGCGAAAACGCCGCTCGCTATGCCTATGGCGAGCTGTTCAAGCCCCTGTACGACGACATGGCTGAGTTCGTCTCGCGCCCCGGCAAGCGCATCCGCCCGCTCCTCTTCCTCCTCGGCTACCGCATTTTCGGCGGCGATCGCCCCTTGCAAAACGTGCCGCTGCTGCGCGGCGCCCTGGCGCTGGAGCTCCTGCACGCCTTCATCCTCATTCACGACGACGTCATCGATAAATCCGTGCGCCGCAGAGGGTTGCCCACCTTTCACCGCCTGGTGGAGGAACGCATGCGCACGCAGCAACTAAGCGAGCGCGAGCGCATCGGCGAAAACGTCGCCCTCGTCATCGGCGACATGCTCTTCGCCCTCGCCCTCGACACCCTCCAGCAAACCGACTTCCCCGCCGAGGCCCGCACCGCCGCCCTCAACCGCCTCCTCGGCTACGTGACCGACACCGGCTGCGGCGAAATCTACGACATCCTGCTGGGCCCCAAAGAGATAAGCGCCGTGCCCGAGCCCGACATCACCCGCATGTACATGCTCAAAACCACCCGCTACACGTTCGAAGGCCCCTTCGTCCTCGGCGGACTCCTCGCCGGCCAACCGCCCGCCGCGCTCGATGGCATCGCCGCCATCACCGACCCCCTCGGCCTCGCGTTCCAAATCCAGAACGACCTCACCGAATTCGCCCGCTTCGACCTCGCCGACCCCGCCACACAAACCGACCTCCTGGACGGCAAAAAAACCATGCTCATGCGCACCACCTTCGACTTCCTCTCCGAGGTAGACCGCGCCTTCCTGTGCATGTGCATGGCCGCCCACCGCACGGAACCCTCCGCCCTCATCAAAGTCAAGGACCTGATCGATAAAGCCGGCACCGTCCCCCGCCTTCGCGCCCGCATCCAGGAACTCTTCGCCACCGCCGCCCGGGCCATCGATACCTCCAGCTTCACCGAGCCCCAGCGCGCCGGCATCCGCGAATCCATCGAACTGATCCGCCACTACAGCGGCACCGCCGCGTAGCCCGCCCCCGCCCTCCGTGCCGCCCCCCCGCTGCCGGTGCTGGCGACTGCACTCCCCCAAAATTACCGCTGGATTCCCCGCCCGCAATCCGCTACACTCCCCTTTCCACTCCATCCAACCACAACGGGCTCGTGGCGAAATTGGCAGACGCGCCAGACTTAGGATCTGGTGCCGCAAGGCGTGGGGGTTCAAGTCCCTCCGAGCCCACTTGATTATCAACGACTTACATAGAATATATACCGCCTATATACGCCAAAGCTCGCACGCGGGTAAGGCATGCGGGCTTTAGTGCAGGCGATGCGGCTGGAGTCAGGGTGCTTTCGCCAGCACAGCCAGCAAAACGGCGGCGCCGACTTGCTTGCTGACTGCGGCTGAATCAAACTCGCCGTCGCTCACGTACTTGCCGCGCGTGTAGTGGTTCGACATCGACCAGAGATACGGAGATAGGATGTCGGTGAACTTGAAGTAGCCCCAGCCGTTGAATTTCTCCAGGCGGAAAAGCGTCGCCTCAATGCTCCAGTCGGATTGCCCGGCCAGGCCGTCATACTGCAGGGCATCTTGCGCCGATGCCTCCCACGGAAACGGCGGATTGCCGGTTGCGGGGCGGCCTTTGGGCACTTGCACGGTTCGCGCGGTGAGCGGATCGCCGTTGTGCAGGTGGCGGGCGAAGTTGCAATTGCACTCCAGGTAGTGGAGTACGCCGACGACGCGCCAGGGCACGCCGGTTTGCTTTTCGATCGCCTCATACCGGGGGCGGGCGCGCGTGATGAGTGAAACGGCGTTGACGATGGCGGGGGCGTCGCCGATGCGCATGGAATCCCACAGGTTGCGGTACCATGCGCGCATTTCGGCTGTAAGCTCGGGCGCAGCGGGCTTGGCGGGCGGGGCCGGGAAGGCGCGATCGCCCCAGGCGACCAATGCGTCACGCGTCAGCTTGCCGGGGTCGCCGTCCACTCCATCGCGGCGCGGCCCGGTCTCGCCAAGATCGTAGCCAAGCCCGCGCAAGTACGATTGCGCGGCCCGCGCCAGCAAGTCGCGCTGGCGGGGCGTCAGGGCGTCAAGGGCGGTCATTACTTCGCCCTCCGGGCCAGCACTTCCCGCGCCAGCACTTCCACCTCGCGCACGGTCGGGCCGTTGGCGATGGTGAGCGAGACAGGGCCAACGCTTCCGGCCGTGAAACTTCCGTCCTCTTTGCCGTTGTCGGCGATGTCTCCCGCGCGGTTTGCCGTATCCTTGATGAGCGAGGCGGCCATGAAGACGAGAGCGGCGGCGCCCGCGTACTTCGGCGGGATTACGTCCGCGTAAACCGACAAGCCCGCGATGAAAGCGGCAACCTTGCCGACGTAAGAGCAGATTTTCAGCATCATGCACTGGCGGGCGAGTCAACGTGCCGGGGCGAACCAGCCAGGCGGTCGCGCGCAATGGCGCAATACTCGTCGCTCATCTCCACGCCGATGCTATGCATGCCATTGGCGCGGGCGGCGACAAGCGTAGTGCCGGAGCCTGCGAATGGATCGAGTACAACAGATCCAGCGGGCAGGATGTCGAGAAGGCGCTTCATGAGCTCCACGGGCTTGCCGGTGATATGGAGCTTTTCGCGAGAGTGAACGCTTTCACGAAAGCACCCAGGCATGCAGATGCGGCGAGTGCGGCCTTGGTTGCCCATGGGACCGTGGGTGGCGGTAATGATGTACTCGCATTGCGCGCGGAAAAAGCCCATTTGCGGGCGCACGCCTTCCGTCTTGTCCCAGGGCACGATGCCGCGCCAGATCCAGCCCCCCACTTGTACGGCGTCGGTCATGCTGGGCAACTGGCGCCAAGCAATGAAGGATAGAAGCACGCCACCGGGACGCGTGACGCGAAGGCATTCCGCGAGCCACAGGCTTGCCCACAGGGTAAAACTGCGCTGGTCGCGGTTGTCGCCGCAAAACTCCGGCCGTTGCACCTTGGTGCCGGTGAGCACGTATTTGGTGGATGTCTGCGCCTGTCGCGCACCCGTTGTCATGCCGCCCGAGCTATACGGAGGGTCGGTAACTACGGCGTCAACGCTGGCGGTGGGCAAGGTTTGCAGGATGCGGAGCGAGTCACCTTGGTAAAGCGTGGTGGCGTCGTCGCTCCAAAACGGGGAAGGCAATGTCATGCCCTTCGCGCAGACTCAAATAAACATTGGAGATCTTATTTATTTGCCGCGATAAACTTTGATTCGCTCCGATTCGCGGCGAATCGCTCTACCTGCCGTGAAGCATCGCGCCCGCCGCAATCACAAGTGCCACGCGCACGCCTGCGGCGGCCGCATCTATCACCAGCGAGCGCAGGCGGGCGCGCTCGGGCTTGGACAGCGACGCGCAGGCGGCCAGGTGAAGCGCCAGGGCGAGCACCGCCACGCGCGCTGCGCGGCCGATCATTTCCGCCCCCGGATTTCGGCTGTCAACGCGTCGACGGAAGCGGCCATCTTTTGCGTGGCTTCGGCCTGCACGACGAATGCGGCCAGCACGCGATCGTTCTGCGCGCGCATGTCGCCGTAGACCAGGTGCAACGCAAAGAGTGTGACGGCGAGGAAAGCGGCAGGCATGCCATAGCGGTCGAGTATGCGCAGGAAAATGTTTTGCTCGGGAATTTTTGGGGGCATGCGTTGCGCGCGGAGTCAATTCCTGATCCTATCGTCTTTAAAATGAAGCTTGACTTAACTTGCCTTTATGTTATTAAAGTGTTCATGAATTTGCGCGTACATTTGTTCATTGCCGCATTGATTCTGGTTGTTGCAATTCCACTAGTGCTACGTCCAACTTATACTTCTGCATAATTGGATTGTCAGGGCGAAGGAAACAGGGCATGCTGGGTTTCAGGAGACGACCAGCATGCACAAG
>QAZA01000011.1 GCA_003054695.1 Verrucomicrobia bacterium LW23 | reverse complement strand
CCGCTTCGCTTCGTCCGTACTCCAAGCACATTCTACGAAGAATCAATGACACAGGACACTAGGGGGATACAAGCCTCTAAGCAGGGGCTAAAGGGGAGGAGGCCAAATGTCGACAACCTCTACGATTGAGGTATCCTTCGACGCGCTCCGCTACCGCTCCCCCTACGGAAAGCTGCGCACGGTGCCGTTGCGGCAGTTGATTTGCAGGGTGCGGAAGTTGGCGGGAAGGCCCTGGGCGGCGACGGGGGCGCGATCGAGCGTTACGGTAATGCAGTTGGCCGTTTCGGGCAGGTCCGTCTCGCCGGTGGGGCGGAAGCGGAAGGAGACGTAGCTGTAGTTCTGGTTAAAGGGCGGCAGCATCTCGGCCGCCGTGGGGGCGCTTGGCGTCAGCGTAAGGATGGTGCTGCGCTGGTTGTTGTTCAGGATAATCGCCGGCGACTTGAAGTAGACGGGCATGCTGACGGGCGTAAGCGGCGCAACGGCGGCGGCACCGGATCCCGTCACGTCGCCCTCCACAAAGCACTGCATGCCGCGCCACACGCTGGGCGTTGCTGTGGCCGGGGCCTGCGCGCCGGGCAGAAAGTAGAGGCGCACCTGCACCGCGCTGCCGCTGGTTACCGCCATCTGCCGCGCCTGGGCCAGTTGGTTCTGGATGATCTGCGACGTGCTGCTGAGCTGATAGCTTTGCACCATGGAGTTGGTGACGGGAATCATGATGAGCATCAGCACAGACACAATCCCCAGCACAATCAGCAACTCCACCAGGCTAAAACCCGCGCCAGCGCCAGCGCGGAGCGCTGGACCCCTATGGCTGACGGCGCCGCGGGCGCCGTCGCGGGGGATGGGTGGCGGTGGCGGCGGGCGACGTAACGTGGAGAAAGGAGTGGGCATTCTGGGCACCAGGGGGATGGGGAATCGCAAGGGCTACAGGGCTACGGCGCAAACTGGTTGCTGGCGATGATGCGGAACTTGTAGTACTTGCTCAGCGGCTCCGCCGGGGGGAAGGTGGTGGTGCTGACGATGCTGGGGTCCGCAAAGTCCGGGATGGAGTCGGCCGGGTTGATAAAGCGCTCGAACGTTTGCGAGCCGCGGTACTGGCCGGTCACGAGGTCTTTGCCCTCGCGCCACTCCGCCGCATTGCCGCCCGCCACCTGCTTAAGGCTTTGCACGCGCATGTGCACCGTGTAGGTGTTGCTTTTGGTGGTGAGCAGCGGGTAGAGGTTGACGTACGGGCGCTCGCGGCTGTTGTCGCCGGTGTAGCCGTAGCTGTTCCAAAAGGTATCGACATTCGCGCGCGTGGGGTTAGCCGGCGGCGCCGCGGGCGTCGTCAGGCCGCTGGGCAGCAGGTCAATCGCGCAGATCTCCGACGCGCTGCGGAAGATGTCGCCCGAGTCAAACCGCGAGCGAAACTGGCGCATCGCCTTGTCCATATCGATGGGGAAGCGCACCTGCACGTTCAGCGGCGCGTTGCCGCCCGTGGTGGGGCTGTAGCCGCTGGGGTTCTGATACGTCTTGTACAAGTCCCCGCGGTTGTTGGGGATGCACGTCATCTTCTGGCTCTTCATCGCGGCGCGCAGGCCGGTATCGCGGTTGATGTAGGTGAACGGCACGATCAGGCTGTTCATGTTAATGCGGCCGGCGGTGGCCAGCGGCGTGCTGATCGCATAGGGCTCCACCACCGGCATGTTGAACAGATCCATAAGCAGGTGATCCGGCGGCACCGTATAGGGCGCCGTGGGCGGATAGCTCGTTGTCGTCGGCGTGCCCAGGCCCGGGTGGCCGGCCGGGCCGGGGCGAAACTGCAGCGTCTGCCACGGCGTGTTGGCAAACACCCGGCTGGGCAGGCTGCCAAACATGCCGGCGGAGGGAATCATGCGGTTGGGCGAGAAGAACGTATCCCCCGGCGGCGTGTTGACGTTATAGTCCATCTGAAAATACGCCACGCTGTTGCCGCCGCCGCTCCTGCCCGTGTCGCCCTCGTCCGCCTTGTTGATGTAGGCGCCGTCGCGGGCGTTTTGAAAGCCGTTATCCCAGTCGCGCAGCACCGTGGCGGTGCCCAGCCCGTTCAGCAGCGGCACATCGCTGTCCTTGCTGTTCCAGTGCGAGAGCGAGCCGCCGATGAAGGTGGAGTCGTTAAGCGGATGCGTATTGGCCGCCGTCGGCGGGGTGGGATGGGCGAACGGATAGAAGTTGTACTGATTCATCCAGCGGCTGTACGTCTTGCCGCTCGCCGTCTCGTAAAACAGACGCCCGCCCATTGCGCCATACACCGGGTAGGCCAGGCCAAAGCGCAGCATGTGGGAGAAGCGCGACGTGTCGCTGTCGTAGCTGGCCGTAGCGGGCAGGCCCGGCACGTTGGCGGGCGTCAGCGCCTTGTAAAAGGAAGACGGCACCAGGGTACGCGCCGCGATCAGCCGCATATCGCCCGGCGAGGCCACGATGGACCGCACCACATCCTGGTTGTGGATGTACATGTACGACGGATTGATATTAAGCCGACCGTTGCGGCTGGTCGTCGTCGACGGCAGCGCCGGCGGCGGCGGCACGGTAATGATGGTGCTGTCCAGAAAGGAGAGCATCGTGTAGTTGTTGACCTGCGACGCTTGCGCGGGGATCGCCGCCGCAAAGTCGGTCTGCGACACCGGCACCGGCCAGCGCCCATCGGGAAAGCTCAGCTTGATCGTCTGCACCACCGACGTCGTGGTGCCGGTGGCCGACAGCGCCAGGATATCCACCGTAAGCTCCCCCGGGCAGCGGAACTGGAAGGTGCCGCCGCTGTTCATATCCGGGCAGGTGGATTTGCCCGCGCCGGTGCCCGTCATCAGGCTCAGCGCCTGGTAGCGGTCCTGCCCGGTCGTCCTGTTCTTGGCGTAGCTAAAGGTGCGGAAATCCAGAATACCGCCGAAGTTGGCGCCGGAAAACGCGTTGCCTTTCTCCCGGGCATAGGGGCGCGTCAGCGTCAAATCCGCGCCAAAACCCATGGAGTGATACGTCGCGCCGTTATCCACACTCCACTGCGCGTTCTCCAACCCCCTGATGCGCAGCTGGTACCACGGGTAGGCCAGC
This sequence comes from Verrucomicrobia bacterium LW23, assembly GCA_003054695.1. Taxonomy (GTDB): domain Bacteria; phylum Verrucomicrobiota; class Verrucomicrobiia; order Methylacidiphilales; family UBA1321; genus LW23. Next base: position 473,549 of record QAZA01000011.1, on the reverse strand, counting down.
GCCACGCCCTGCGACGGATCAAACATTTGCAGATAAAACGCAGCCTGCACGCGCTCCTTGCCCGCCGCAATAGCCGGCGTGTTGTTGGCCGCAACGGTCGTCGTGTTCGGCGCCGTCCCGGTCGTGGTACCCGTGCCGATAAAGTGGAACGCCGCCGAGTGCACCGTGGGGTAGCGCCCGAAGCCGCGCGTGGGCTTCGTCTGCCCGTCGGAGGCGTCCTGCGCCGTGGCGGAGGGGTCGACGATCGGCACCACCTGGCCCAGGCCGCCCTTGTAAGTCAGGCTGCTTGTCGCGGTCAGGTCATTCGCCACCACATATTGCGTGGCGCCCGCCGTGCTGTCCTGCAGGTTGGTGGCGCGGATGTAGTCAAACATCTCGGTCAGGATCTGGTTGCGATCGCCATTGGGATACTTTGCCGCAAAGGTGCCGGTGCCAAAGCCAGGGATCGGCATCGAGGTCAGCGTGCGCAAGTACTCCAGCAACATGCGGTTACGCTCCAGCCCCGTGGCCGAGCCTGTTGTGGGCAGGTCGACTACCGCGCTGTTCGGATCCTTTCGCTGAAAGTAAAACACGTGGTTGTTGATGGTGCCGCAAAAAGCCAGCAGCTTGTCGTACGCCGCCATGGCCGGCGCGCCGGTCGTCTTGTTAAGCGTGATGGGCCACATCGACACGCGCGGCAGATTAAACACGTTCACATCCGGCGCCTGACTGTGCGCCGTTATAAAGAAGCCCGAGCGATTGATGGCCGTGTAATCCAGCGCGCCCTCGAGGCTCGAGTTAAGCTCTCGCATCGCACCCGTCAGCGACGGCTGGAAGAGGAACTCGTCCGCCGATGAGTAGAGGCGATCCGACCGCAGCGGCAGCGGCTCCGCGGGCGACGTGGTGGAGGTGTTCGTGATATCCCCACCCTGCGAGCCGCCCGGCAGCGTGCGCGGCGTGATGGGATAAAACGTCTCGGGAAAATTGGCGCCGAGCGTCAGCGCCGGGAAAACCGCGCTGAGCGATACCGTGGCCGGATGCCCGGGATAGCGCTGGAACTCGTTGGCCACCGGCTGGTTACGCGCCAGGTAGTAGTCGTCGAAAGTGTACGTGCGGGGCGTATCCCAGTACGAGCCCTCGCTGGCCGTGTTGATGTTGACCTTGCACGTGTCGTCATCCGTCCAGAACGCAATGCGCCCCACGATCGGGTTGGTAAGCGACGGCTGTTTGGCCGCGCCGCTGAACGTGACCACGCCGCCGCTGGTGGTGCTGTCCGGCATAATGTAGGTGCCATCCTGCAGCACGTACATCCATTTGACAGGCATTGGCGCGGCGTTGGGCGAGGTCGAGTCGACCGGCGCGGTGTTCTTGATCCAGAACCCGGTAACGGCAGGCGTGCCGCTGTTGAGAGGCTTGAGGCCCTTGGCCGTGCCATCCAGCACGCTGTTGAAATTCTCGTACGAGGTGCTGTTGCCATCAATAATGGGGTACACCAGATTGCTGTTCACCTTCACCGGCTGGTTCAGGTCCACATACACGCCCTTCTTGTCGAACCAGTTGGCCGGCACCACGTTAGCCGCCTGCGTGTGATCAAACTTGCCACTCCCCTGCATCGTGTCGTCCGTGTACAACTTAAAGTAGCCGGCAGGCTGGCCGTCCGTCCCGTACGTCCGGATCATCCCTGGCTGGCTGGCCCAGCACAGCGCCGGGTCGGCCGTCGCCACGCGCACCTGCGCAATCACCATGTTGGCCGCGGACTGCGTCAGCAACTTGAGCGAGGAACTGTTGGAGTACATCTTGGATGTCTGCAACTCCGTGCTGACGCTGGCCAGAAACGCCATGGTAATGACCAGAAGCAACCCCAGACTGGCCAGCACCACCACCAGAGACGAGCCGCGCCGCTTGCCGGCGCCGGGAATTGCGCGCGCGGAAGGGATTCGGGAAAGGATCGAGCGAATCATAAAAGTCGTTCCGTCTGTTAGAGTTAGAAAAATACAGGTGTTGCAGGCGCTACTCCGAGCTCCACTTGGCGCCACGCACCGAGACAGAAGACTGAAACACCTGGTAGCGCAGCGGTATCTTGTTGCCCGCCGGGTTGCCGGGCAGCGCGCCCAGGTTCGCCTCCAGAGTGCGCAAGTCCTCCGCCAGCATCGCAGAATCCTGAAACAGCGAGGCGAGCCCCAGGTTAGGCGGCGTAGCCGTATTGCCCAGTTTAAGGGCCGAAGCCTCGTCGATGACGACCATCACCACCTCAATAATCGGTGGCAGCTGATGGAAAGTCCTGGCGTTGCTGCGGTTACGGCTGTCGTACTCATAATCCGGCGCCAGCGCCGCGCCCGAGGCCGCCTGGTCGCTCACCGAGTATTTCGGCAGGATGACAAGCGCCACGACGTTATCGGCCAGCTGCGACAGCACCGTCGGCGCCGCGCTCGCCACATCCGCCTGGATCGCCGGCACAAACCAGTTCTTGTTGTTCCACGCGGGGGAACCGCCGGTGACGACAGGGTCGTACGTGCGGAGATTCTCGCTCGGCTGCAAAAACTGCATCAGGCGGAAGCGATAGCGATCTCCCACCCCGGCCGTGGCGAGAAAGCCCGGAGTTGTCGGATCCTTGCCATAGCACACGTAGAGGCCGCACGCATTGAGCAAGTAGCTCATGCCCAGGTAGTTAGTACTGCCCGCGCCGGTATGGCCCAGCGGCGCGTGAAAGAAAACGCTGTGCGTCACCGTATCCGGCACCGTCGCCGCCGGCAGCACGGACTTACCACAGATAAAGTGGAGATCCGAACGGCGCGCGTAGTCCACCGGCGTAAAGTTACGCAGCGCGTTGGTGTTGGACGTATCGCGAAACAGGCCGTCGTCGTCCACGTAATCAAAGTAAGTGTTAAGCGTGGCCTGGCTCACCATCCGCGTCACCGTCTCGTACACCCCGCGTGCGTTGCGGAAGCCTTCAATCTTGCCGCTTGAATTGCGCCACACATCCGCCGTACTGCGGGTGATGTGGAAGATAATGACTGTCATCACCAGCAACACCGCCATCGATACCAATAACTCCACCAGGCTAAACGCCAGCCGCTGCCTCCGTCGCTCCGTAGCTGCGACCCGACCGCAGTTGCGGCGGATGAGATCGCCAGGACCAGCATCGCTACCGATGCTGCTATATTGGAAAATGCGGCTATACATAATGCGTGCCTGCTACCTGCTGCCTGGTGCCAAGTGCCACGTTCCGGCACCTCAACCAAAACGGTGCGGGCCGAAACAACCGACCTGCGTCACTTCCCTGATGTGCCTGATGTCCCGATTGATCTCCTGCCTGCCAATACGTCCATTTGATTTACGTTACGTTCCTTCATCCCGCGCTGTCGCCCGTCCCCGCCTGCTCTCTGCCGTCCGTACCTCATCACTATGCTTTGGTGCCGCCAGTCGCTTACCCTCACCGGCCTGCCGTCCCGTGCAGACTCGTTGAGCGGCGCCTTACGGCTGGTTATTGTTATTGTTGGCAACCAGCACGGAGTAAGTTCGCGAGTCGCGCGGCATCGTCTTGTTCTCGATGACGATTTGCACATTATACGCCTCGTCTGTCAGCGTACCGTTAGCGGAGGATTGCAGGTTGACGGGTGCCACATCGTTGCCGTTGAGCGACTTGAGGCGAACCGTGGCGGCAAATACTTTCTGCGCCTCCACGTTCTCCGTGGCGGTGGCCAGGGGTTTGCCGGAGTCATCAAAGTAGTAGGTCTGATCCGCCAGCGCGGCCAGATTCACAAAGTCGGTCAACAGGATGTCGTTGGAGATGGCCTGGACAATCTGAGCCTCCACGGTGTAATTGCGCGCTTTGTTGAACATGGAGAGGCCCACCGGCAACATGCCGAGGATGCTCACCATGGCAAACGACACAACACCAAGCGAGAGAACAACTTCCGCCAGACTAAAGCCGCGACGGGAACGCGACTTCCGGGATGGGGCAGCGATGAGGTCTTTCATTGCTATTACCATAATCGTGCATCGCCGGCATTGCCAGAGGTGTTGCAGTCAAACTGTTGACGGTCTGCTTTCCCTGTAGAATCATTTCAAATTCAACGCCGGCGCACACTCTCATCCCTTTTATTGGCCCCATCCTGCCGTAATTTAGCGAGGAAGCAATCACACTCGCTATTTTCGCTACACTACCTGCGTTGCGGCGGGCCGCGCCTCTGAATCAAGCAACAAGGCATACACTTCGTGGTCAACCCACGCACCGTAAAGGCGCTCGGCTCTCCGCAGCGTGCCCTCGTGCGTAAAGCCAAGGCGCTCGGGAATAGCCCGGCTCCGCTTATTTCCGGTGGCGCAACGGATATCGACTCGCTGGGCACCGCAAAAATCCCTGGCGATGGTGATGAGATCGCGGACGACCACCGTCATGATGCCCTTCCCCGTGTATTCATTGCCCAGCCAGTAGCCGACGTACGCAATCCCGTTAGCTCGGTCGATAGAGTTAAATCCCGCCACGCCGGCTATGGCCCCTTTGTAGAAGATGGTGACGTGTAAGCCCTCCCCCCGAGCGAAGAGGCCCAGTTGGTGCATGAGGAAGGATCGGGTGTCCTTCGCTGATGTTGTCCCATCCAGCCAGGGCAGCCACTGTTTCAAAAAGGCACGATTGCGGTCCGTGAGAGCGAAAAGTTCATCGGCAAACTGCGGGATGGACAAGCTGATGGCAATGTCGTCAGAAAGTTGACGCGAGAACATAGTGAGGGGCGCGGCGGCGGAAGATTCAGTGATGGAAAAGCGCGCTGTGGAACAGGAAATTCTGCAGCAACGCTATGGAGACAAAAAAAGAAACCCCCGGGACCAACAGGCCCCGGGGGTTTGAGTGCTTTGCTTTCTAGTCCTAAGCTTGTGGGCTCAGATTAGAAGCTGTACACGACGTTCACAGCGATCTGGTGCTGGTCGAAGCCGTTGATGGTGTCGGCTTCGCCACGGTCGTAGCGGTACTCAACACGGGTCAGGACGTTTTCCCAGATGTTGAAGCCGGCCGTGAGGGTGTAGCTCCAGACGTCGGTGCCAAGGCCGGGGAGACCGAACTTGTAGCCGTCATCAGTGTGGAGGAACTCACCGCGGGAGGCGAGGCTGAACACGGGGGTGAACTGGTACTTCGCGTAAGCCGCGACGCCATACCACTCAGAGGTGCCGGGGTTGACGGGGTCGCCGCCGCCAGAAGTCACGAGGGAGTTGGACTCGGCGAAGCCGTAGTCAGCGTTAAACGCCAACAGGAGCTTCTTATCCGGAACGCAGGTCGGGTACCACTGGCCCCACACGTCAACAACAAAGTTGTTGGTGTTGGTGACAGAACCAGCGCTGGGGGCGCCGGGGGTCGTCGCTTCGCCGGTGGGCGAGTAGATGAACGAAGTGGCGAGGGTGGCATTGCCGCCGGGGGAGTTCACCGCGAAACGGCCGGTGATGGCGGGCGCGTCCTGGTTGGCGAGCTTGTCGGAGCCGTTCCAGTTGTTCACAACACCGAACTGAGCGTCGAAGATGTCGTTGAACTTGTAGCTCGCCAGCACACCGGTGTGGGTGAGCGGAATCGCGTTGGTGAACAGCAGACCGCGGGAGAAGTTCAGGTTGCCCGGGGACTCGATGATTTCGTAGCCGAGCAGGGTGACGAACTTACCGACCTTGAAGTCCAGGCCGTTGCCGACCGGAACGCGCAGGGACACATAGGCCTGCTCAAGGAACAGATCGCCGCCGGGGGAGGTGGCGGGGTCGGAAGCGGCCAGGATGGTCGCGTCTTCGCCGAACATCAGGTCAGCGCGGAAGCCGGCGGACCATTCGTTCTTGTCGGACAGCGCCTTTTCGAGCGTCAGCTTGAAGGCGTTGATGTTGAAGTCGTTGTTCTTCGTGTCGAACTGACGAAGCACGTTCTCGTCGTTACCCTGAGCAGTGCCGCCGGTGTGGCTGGCGAACTGGTAGGTGTAGGAGGTATCGACATAGCCGCTGAGGACGACACCCTTCTGGGCGGTCTCAACGTAGATGCCGTTATCTTCCACGACTTTCTTCAGATCCTTGCTGGTCGGCTCGGGACCGGCGACGGCCACGGATGCCGAAAGAGCGACGATGCAAAGCCCTTTGAGGAATTTCTTCATGTTGGTTTATCTCCAGTTGTTGTTTGCGGAGAGAATCGAGGTAGAACCTCTTCTCCAGGTTTTACCGCATTGAGGTTTTCGTACGCTTACCCACTCGTTTCAGGGGGCTTGCAAACCTACCTCTCCGCAGCAACTCTCGGCAGGTTACGATTTTCTGACATTTGGTCAATGCTTTTTTTCGCAAAGAATCTCAGATTTTTTGAACGTTTCGGTGAACGCGCTGTCGAAGCTAATAGAAGCCAGGTGACTTTTCCCGTTAAGTTGCGGCAAAAATTCATCCTGTAGCGCTGCGCAACAAAGTGTTGTTTTCAGAGCGAAAATTGATTCTCAACACCGCCTGATTCTGACCCCTCAACCTTTTGGATGCCACCCTTTTTTTGGACCCCGAAAAGCTCTCCCCTAAGCCCCACCTTTTCCTTCCGGCCCGGCCCCATTTTTTTTTGGAGAGCCTCAAAGAATTCTGCGATTTTTCTCTTTTTTCTTTGAACGTTTTCAAAACGCGCCGGTCTTACCCTATATAGATTTCAACTCGTTTCGGTTTGGTTATCTCCCAGGTTGCAAGCGGTGCCTCTCTCCAGGCACCGCTTGTTTTTTGCCGATATCGAGCGTACAGTCGCGGTGATCGCCCCGGGAGCCGGGGCCCTTTTTTCTCTCTCTTTTTTCTCTTTTTAAGCCGTGGATAAGAAAAGCGGAAGCTCTGGCAAACTGACTGTATATGCGCCCACCCCGGCCAAACGCCGTGTCGTCGCCACGTGGATGCGTGAGTCCGACGACCGCTATTTTACGCCCTGGGCCCAGCTGGTGCCCGGGCTGGAGCTGCGCAACGCCCGCACCAGCGAGGTGGACATGGCCGAGGCCGACGCCCTGCTGCTGACCGGTGGCTGTGATATCTCCGAGCTTTTTCTGCGCCCGCGCCAGCCGGTGCCGGATCCCTCGCTGATCCAGGATCCGCAGATGGATCGCGACGCCTGGGAGTTCCCGGCCGTGATGGCCGCGTTTGAGCGCAATCTGCCCATCCTGGCCATTTGCCGCGGCGTGCAGGTGCTGAATGTGGCGCTGGGCGGCACGCTTATCCTCGATATACCCGGCCACACCGGCCCGCGCGACGAAAACGCGCAGCCGCTGCGCTGGAAGGCCGGCGCCGCCCACTCCTTCCCTCGCGTCAACAGCAGCCACCACCAGGCGCTGGATCGCCTGGCCTGGGGCCTGGAGGTGGAGGCCTGGAGCGCGACGGACGACATTATTGAGCAGGTGCGCCACACCGGCCAGCGCTTTGTGCTGGGCACGCAGTATCACCCGGAGCGGGATCGCATTTACTACGCGCCCATCTTCAGCGAGTTTGCCCGGCATGTGCAGCGCCCGGCGGGGGCGTAGGGCGCCTGGCGTCTGCTGCACGTGGGCTGTGGCCGCCCCCCCTTTTTTATCGCACTCTTTATAGTGTGTATGAAAGGCGCGAATGTTGCCCGCAGCCAGAATTAAAGCGGCTCAGTCAACTTTTCAGGTTGTCTATAGCTGTGCTTCGCGCCTGAAGCACAATCTGGGGCTCAGCCGCAGTCTACAGGATCCGCAAGGCATCGCGCAGCATCTCCTCGGCTGTGGCGTTGGGATTTTTCGTCTGCAAGTCGGCAATCGCCTTTGCGGCGTCGGCCTGGCGGAAGCCCAGGGCTACGAGGGCCAGCAGGGCGTCGTTGGCAATCTGCTCCGCCTTCGGCACGGCTTTGTTTTGGGCGGCGTTTTGCCAGGCCTGAATGACGGTGGCTCCCACCTTGTCGCGCAGCTCGATGATGATGCGTTCCGCCGTCTTTTTGCCCACGCCTTTAATGCGGCTCAGCCTTGCGGCGTCGCCCGCCACCACGGCGTCGCGGAAGTCCGACGCCGACGCGCCGCTGAGGATGCCGAGCGCCAGCCGGGGGCCGATGCCCGTGACGTTGTTGACGAGCAGGCGAAAGAGGCTGCGCTCCTCCTCGGTAGCAAAGCCGTACAGCGTGTGGGCGTCCTCGCGAATGACGAGCTGGGTCAGCAGCCGCACTTCGGTCTCGGACATGGCGCTGGCCGTGAGGCGGTCGTACGTGGAGAGCGGGATGGACGCTTCGTAGCCGACGCCTTGCACGTCAATAACGGCGTGAGTGGGCAAAAGCTCGGCCAGAGGGCCGCGCAAAAAGGTAATCATAGCGAGAGGGAGGCGGGGGCAAAAAAGGTGGGGATGCTGTCGGTACTATTTCAACACACACTTATATATAGTGTGAGCGGCTCCGCGAAAAAATCTCTTCCGAACCTCCCTTCCCTCTATCCCCACTTGGCGGCTTCGTCCCCCTTCGCGCGAAAATTCCCCTCTGCTTCGGGCGGCAGAAGGGGAGGTTTCGCGCGAAGGGGGACGAAGTCGCTAAGTGGGGACAACGGGGGGGAGAGTCTGAAAAACTTTTGCCGGCCGAACGTCTAGTTCTGTTTCTCCGTATAGCCGGCCGGTTCCGTAAACAGCGCCGCGTCCTGCGGGCCGGGCGTTACGTTTGTCCACAGCTGGGTAATCTCGGTCTTGGGCGTTTTAATGACGACCTTGAGCGGCAGCTGTGTGGCGGGATTAAGAAAAAGGTCGTGGGTCTGGTAGGTGGGATCGCCCTCGCGGCCGCTGGTCACGTGGTACACCTCGCACGGTACGCCTTCCACGATGGAATCGGGCTTGCGCTCCCAAATCAGGGTCGGGTCCTGCCACGCCTTGCGTAAATCCAGGGCGGCGGCGTTGGAGGGCGTGAGGGCGCGCACGATGTAGATGGAGCGATCCGGCACCAGCATTTTGGAGGACATCTCCTTCAGGTCCGCGATGAGCACCACGGGAAAATCGCGCGTTTTCGTCTCCAGCCGCAGCTTGTTGTCCGAGGCAAAAAATTTCATTTCCGACACAGTGCTGCCCTGCGCCACCCGCACCGTGGCGCTAAAGCTTTTGGGCAGATCAAACGGCGGCTTGTTGGTTTTAACGCCCGTAGCCGGCACGGCCGTGGCTGGCGCGACAGCCTGTGGGGGCTCAGGCTGCACCGGCGCAACCGGCTGCGCTGTAGGCACTTCCTGCGCAAGAGCAGCTACGGGGGCAAGAGTCGCGGCAGCAAGAGTCACGACGAGAGCGGCGATTGACGAGACACAAGCCCGGCAGTTACCAAAAAAAACGATAGAAAAAGAGGACATGGACGTATTAGAATGCGAGAGTTCCGGAAGAAGCAGAACCTTCCCGGCAGGTCCGCGCGCTCCGAAAGCACAGCAGCGATGCATGCATGGCGCGCCAGGTGAGGCGACCATCGTTCTCCATACACAACAATTCGCCAATTGGCAAGCGGCGGTGAGCATGCGCGGCCACAAGCGGCCGGGCTGGGCAGGGAGCCACCGCATGCCGCCGGCTACCCCACGCATCACATCGCCGATATTTCCCTGAGTGGAATTGACAAACCCGACCAGTTGGTCCATCTTCCTAAAGAAGACTAAAATGGTCTTAGAATAACCCTTCGATGAAAATAACCCAGGCTGGCGAATACGGGCTTCTCGCCCTCATCCACATGGCAAAGCAGCCGGAAGGCCGCCTTGTGATGATTGACGCCATCAGCAAGGCGGAAGATATCCCGAAGGGCTTCCTGGCCAAGATCTTACAGAGCCTGAGCCGCGCTGGCCTTATCCGCACGCGCCAGGGCGCCCGCGGAGGCGTCTCCCTGGCACGGCTGCCGCAAAGCATCAGCGTGCTGGAGATTATCGAAGCCATCGAGGGCAAAATCGCCTTTCAACGCTGCCTGGAGGAAACGCCCGGCTGCGACAAGGCGGAAAGCTGCACCCTGTGCGCCGTATTTGGCGAAGCCCAGAAGCGGATGACCGACGTCTTCCACAACATGAAGCTGACCGACCTGATGCAGCCCATGGACGCCGTGATTGCCAAGGTGCGCAGCATGCCCCTGGGCACGCAACCTGCTGTGGACGCCTCTCTGCCAGCGCCCGCCATGCCCATCTCCATGCCCGTGCCCATGCCCCACTGCTCCGAGGGCTCGTGCCACTGCCATGGCGGCCCGGGTGCACTTGGCGCCTCCCACGCCGCCGCCCCCTGCGCCGGCCAAGCCCTGCACGCCGCCGCCGTTGCCCACCCCTGACCCTTTCCCGTCACAACCCCACAACACCTATCGGAGCCCTATGAAAGACGCCAAAGAATACACACTGTACAACGAGACCGTGATGGACCACTTCATGAACCCCCGCAACATGGGCGACTTTCAGGATGCCGACGGCATCGGCGAAGTCGGCGCCGCTGCGTGTGGCGACATCATGAAGATCTCGCTCAAAATCAAGGACGGCGTGGTCACCGACGCCCGCTTCAAAACCTTCGGCTGCGGCTCCGCCATCGCCTCCTCCAGCATGGCCACCGAGCTCATCAAAGGCCGCACGCTGGAAGAAGTGAAAAACTTCTCCAACGAAGAAGTGGTCGAAGCCCTCGGCGGCCTGCCCCCCGTCAAGATCCACTGCTCCGTTCTCGCCGAAGAAGCGCTTAAAGCCGCCATCGAGGACTACGAAGCCCGCGAAGTCTCCAAGCCCGCCGAAAAGTCCGAAGCCCTCAGCGCCTGAGTTTTTCTCTCGCGCCCTTAAGAGGACAAAGAAGATCGGCTTCCGCTCAGGCTTCGCTTCAGGCGGCACCTCGTGACGATCCGAGGTGCCGCGATGCTGGCCCTTTGCTGCCCTTTGCTATGCTAAAGTGCCTGAAACTGCCCGATCCTATTCGATTTGCAATCCAGTTTCTCTCCGCTCCGTCCCCTCCCCCCGACTGACAATGCGCTCCGTTTACCTTGATCACCAGGCGTCGACTCCCCTCCTCCCCGAGGCGCTGGAGGCGATGACCCCTTATTTTACCCAGGCGTTTGGCAACGCCTCCAGCCTGCACCGCTACGGCCTGCAGGTGCGCGACGGCATCGCCACCGCCCGCGCCCAGGTGGCCGCGCTGATCAACGCCGAGAGCCCGGACGACATCATTTTTACCGGCAACGGCGCCGAAGCCGTCAACCTGGCCATCAAAGGCTTCGCCGACGCCAACCACCGCAAAGGCAAGCACATCGTGCTAAGCGCCACCGAGCACCCCACCGTGCTCGGCTCCGTGGAATACCTTGAGCGCCAGGGCTTTACCCACACCAAAGTGCCCGTCGACAAGGAAGGCATTATCGACCCCGCCGCCGTGCGCGAGGCCATTACGCCCGAGACGATCCTCGTCGCCGTCCACATCGCCAACCACGACATCGGCGCCATCCAGCCCATCAAAGAGATCTCCGCCATCACCAGGGAGAAGGGCATCCCCCTCTTCTGCGACGCGGTGGCCTCCGCCGGCTGGTATCCCATTGACGTGCAAGCGCTTGGCATCCAGCTTCTTACCCTCAGCCCGCACCGGTTCTACGGCCCCAAGGGCGTCGGCGTGCTCTACCGCTCCCGCCGCGCGCGCGTCACCAGCCACATCCACGGCGGCGTGCAGGAAGGCGGCCGCCGCGCCGGCACCGAAAACGTCCCCGCCATCATCGGCGCCGGCGTTGCCGCGGAGATTGCCCTGCGCGACCTGAACGAGCGCATCGCCCACGTCAGCCGCCTGCAGCACAAGCTGCACGATGGCATGGTGGCCAGCATCCCTTATATCAAGCTCAACGGCCCCAAACCCGGTCCGCTGCGCCTCTGCAACACGCTTAACTGGAGCACTGAGTTTATTGAGGGCGAAGGCCAGCTGCTGCTGTGCGACAGCAACGGCATCGCCGTCGCCAGCGGCTCCAGCTGCGTCTCCAAATCGTTGAAGGTGAGCCACGTACTGGAGGCGATCGGTCTGGACCACGCGCTGGCGCAAGGCAACATCATCATGAGCCTGGGCAAGGACAACACTGAAGAGGATATCGACTACGTCATCGAGCGTTTCCTCAAGGTAGTCAACACCTTGCGTCGCATGTCCCCCATGTGGCAGGAGTTTGAGGACGGCCAGATCGACAGCGTCATCAACCCGCGCGGCATCGGCAAGTCGTTCACCCAGCACGCGGCCGACGTCTCCGGTCGCCCGGCCCACTAAGTCCGGCGCCCGCCAATCCATCGCGGCACCATTCGGGCCACGATCTGCTACGGTTAATCCGTTGCGAATCGTGGCCTTTTCGCGCCCGCCGTTGCACAATCTTGCAAGGCCTGACACCCACATCCCGATCGCAACAGCCTCCTTTTTTAACATTCGCGCTAAAACGTTTGCGCAGCGACAATCCCGCAATATTTACAGGCGTAACGACTTAGCGCGATTACTGTACTCTTTTGACCAGATTGGCTCCCTCTTTACTTGGTGCGAGGGTTATGGTAAATTTTTCCGAAGTAAGACTTTACTATTATAGCCGCTCTGGCATGTATGTGCTTCCTAAACGCAGGGCAACATGGCAAATCCGGTGTTATCACCGGTGTTATCGCCCTTGTCCACGCAACATGGTACAGCATCTGCTTAAAAGCTCTTAGGCATTTCTTTCCACCTAACCCCATCACCCCGCCAGCTCCCGCCACCTCTGTACAATTTGGTTTCTCAGTAAACCGGGATGTTCGCCTCAGCTTCCTGTTCTGCCAGGGGGAAAGGCGCTTTTTTATCTCCTCTCCGCTGCGAAGCCAATCCAATCGCCATCGTTACGCTGTTAGCTTCGCCCGTTCCGCCCGCCCTCACTGAGAATACTTGCCCTACCGGTCAATTATCTATAAGATAATGCTTTTAAGACAAATTTGACCTTCAATATGCCCGTCGCTCTTTCCGAAGAACAAATCATTCAGGCCCTCAAAAAAGTCAAGTATCCCGGCTTCAGTCGGGATATTGTCTCCTTCGGGCTTGTCAAGGGCGTGTACATCGAAGGAACCGATGTAAATGTTCGTATCGCAGTAACATCTGCCGACGAGAACATTCCTGCCCAGTTGCAGAATCTTGCAATCGAAGCGCTTCAAACGGTACCCGGCATTTCCAGCGCGGAGGTCGAAGTGCAGGCCAGCAAGCCCGCCCATCAGCCCCCGGCCGGTGCGACGGCCTCCGGCTCCGGCGCCCTCCCGCAAAACAAAATTCCCGGCGTGCGCCACGTAATCGCCGTGGGGTCCGGCAAGGGCGGCGTGGGCAAAAGTACGGTGGCGGCCAACCTGGCCGTGGCGCTGCGTAAGCTTGGCCAGCGCGTAGGTCTCTGCGACTGTGATATTTACGGCCCAAGCATCTCCCTCATGTTCGGCGCCACGGGCGAGCGCCCCATGGTTACCGCCGACGAGCAAAGCTTCATCCCCGTTCAGCGCCACGGCGTTGCGCTGATGAGCATGGGCTTTCTCCTTAGCGAGGACGCACCCGCCATCCTGCGCGGGCCCATGGTAACCCGCTACACTCAGCACCTGCTCCGCAACGTCATCTGGGGCGACCTCGATTACCTCATCCTCGACCTCCCCCCCGGCACCGGCGACATCCAGCTAACCATTGTGCAAACCGTAGCGCTCACCGGCGCCGTGGTAGTAACTACGCCGCAAGAGGTTGCGTTGATTGACGCGCGCAAGGCCGTCGCCATGTTCCAGAAGACGAACGTCCCTGTCATGGGGATTCTGGAAAACATGAGCTACTTTATTTGCCCTAATGATGAAAACCGGTATGCTATATTTGGAGAGGGCGGCGCAGCCCGCGAAGCCGAACGCCTGAACGTGCCCCTGCTCGGCCAGATTCCCCTGGAAATCGCCATCCGCGAGTGCGGCGATAAAGGAACTCCTGCTGTCGAGGCTTATCCTGAAACCAAAACTGCCGAAGTATTCAGAGACGCTGCAAAGCGCCTGATTTCAACGGCTTCCCTTTCCACCGCGTCATGACAATTTTCTGCAAGAATACACAAATCAAGCATTTAACTCAACACATGGGGAGGCGATTCTGTTGACTACTTTACTCACCCCCGACATCAAGGAATCCATGATGGACGACCCGAAAGACCGGGACATCCTTAAGAAATCCGCCCTGTACCAGGAATTTCTTGCCGAACGCGACGAAATCCTGCGGCACAAGTGGATTGAGAGCGAGAAAGCCGGCTGCGACATCGGCTGGGAAAAAGCGCTGCTCGACTGGATCGTCAAGCACCGCTCCGCCTGGCGCACCGGCCGCCGCCGCAACCCCGTGCCCCGCGGCTAGCACCGCCAGTCCGCACCATCGCGCTTGTTGCCAGGCAATGGGGCGTGCCCCTGCCGCGGCACTCTGCATGCGCAGGGCCTGAGGCTCTCTCCGCAAACTACCGGCTTGCGGGAGGCAGAAACTGCAGCGCATTGCTGTGATACAGCCCGAATAGCGAAGGTATCGCAGACTCCACCCTGGCAGCAGCCAGCAGCGGAGAACTCTTGTAAATCTCTGCAAGCGAGCGCTTTCCGTCAGCAAGGCGAAGAATTTCCACGATCTCGAACCGACACTCCAGCGTTGCCCTGCGCAGTACCCCGGGGATAGTCAGCGAAATGGCCACCGGCCTTTCCACCGGCGTAACGCCTTCCAGCTCAGTGCGATCCCACAAAGTAACGAGCGGGCGCCACGGCATCAGAGCCGTGGCGTCCGCAAAGTCAGGCTCGCCGGCGCGCTCCTTTTTCTTCTTCGCCTCGCCAGGCGTAAGTACAAGGGAATGAAAGACATCGGAAATCATTCCGTCGAAAAACGCCGCGACTTCGGCCCGCTTAAGGCCCAGTAGCGATGCCAGCAATTCGGGACGAAGCAGCGCGCCGGCAAAGCGCGCCGTGCCCAGGTTGCCGCGATATTCCAGGCCCGCTTTCCCGGCCAGCGCAAGCCAGTCGCCCAGCGGCAGGCAGCGGTTGATCGGTCCAAACACGTCGTTGGCGATGTAGCTGGGTGACTCGTCGGAGAGCTCTCCCTCCCTGCGCCGTGTCAGGATCTCGTACATGCGCAGAACATCCCGCCCGGTTGCCTCGCTACGCTCATCGCTCATCGCGGTTGGGTCCATCCCAAGCGCGCGAAACAAGGGCCGGATGCGGACGGAATGATGCCCGGCGCCGTTGACGCCGAGGTATAGCATACCTTTGGGTGTCAATAACTTGCGAAGATTGCTGAGGGCAGCATCAACGTCGGGCACATAGCTGGCCACTCCCTGGCAGCTGATAAAATCAAACCGCTTCCGCAGAATCGCCTGCTGCGGCAGCGTGGGGTCGCACAAATCCGCCTCTGCAAACTGCGGAGCGGCGGCACCGCTTTTGCTACACGACCGCGCGATGGCGATGGACCTGGCGCTGAAATCGATGCCCACCACCTGCGCGCGCGGAAACGCACTAGCAATCGCGTAAGCCTCTGCGCCCGTGCCACATCCAGCGACAAGTACACGAATCGGAGGGCGGTCCGGGGACGTCCCCGGCATCGCGCACGCCCGCATCCAGCGCCAGGCGGGCAAGCGCCAAATTGGCTCAAACCTGTCGGCGGCGGGATAAGGGTGGCGCTCGAAGGAGGCGCGTACCCTAGCGTGCAGCGGCGGCTGTCGGGGGGCACCCACTGGCACCGCCGCTGCCGAAGGCCTGGCGCTGCGTGAGCGCTTTGCGCCGCTGCTTCCCATTCAGGCCCAAAGAGTTAGCGGCAATGCCGCCCGCGATAGTAGCCACGATAATGCAATGGCATGGGCCCGTAGCCCCAGGGATATCCGTAATACCCAGCCAGGCCGTAAGGAGCACCCACTCCAAAGTAGGCGTTGAAGGGCGGATCGTTGAGGGCGTACAGATCGCGCGTTGTCAGCATGTAATCGATGACGCGGGGGGCGACACCGCTGCGCTGAAGCTGGTTAACTTGCGCTGTGGTAAGTGGATAGATCGTCTGGCGCGCGCGCAGATAACGCAGCACGAGGTCGGGATCAACCCGGCGCCGGCCTAGTTCGCACACATCTTCCACCAGCAGCGGAGCGCGGCGGGCCATCTTGTCGTAGACGCTCGGCTTTACTCTATACTGTTGCACGGCAACAAGATCCGAACGCTGTTGCTCGGTCGTTGCGCAACCGGAGAGAGCGAGAGCCGCGGCACATATCGCCAACAGGCGCATAACCGCACTCATACGAAAGGATGTTTCCATAGGCTTTAGACGAACAACCGGGTAAAGATTACGCTTTCTTATACACTACCACGCCCCATAGGGTAAGCCATTACAGTAATGGATCACAATCAAAAATCCGCCGCACAAATCAATTAACTTCGTGTTAACTTGCTGGTTAACAGCGCCCTCTTCAATGACCGCGTATCTTGCTCTCTCCGTGGTGTTTCCAGCTGTCGATCGCATACTTGCCGGCAGTAAAACGCTGGAAGTTCGGCAATGGTCTCCCGATCTGGCGTCACTGCCGCTTTGCAATCTGCTACTCGTGCAGAATTATCGCCGCCTGAGCTCCGCCCATCTGCCCGAAGACCCTGATGGCCGTGCCATGGCTGTGGTCGATGTAACACGCGTAAGGCCCTGGCTACCTGAGGATTGCGCACAATCCTGCAGCAGGCCGGAGGCGTGGGAGCCGGGCTGGCTGGCCTGGGAGCTTGGCAACGTCCGCCCTGCGCACTGCGCCCGGCCCGTGCCCGCCCGGCTGCGGCTCTACTCCCTGGAGTTTGCCGAGGGCGAGTTGCGCGCGGGCATGGACGTGGTATAGCTTGCACGCATGCAACTTCGATGTGTGGGTGTTCGTGTGCCCAGGCCCCAGGGGCTTGCGGGAGTGGGCAGCCCCCCTAACGACGCGCCGGGCCTGAGCGTTGGCACGGTTTACTCGGGCACCGCCGTTGGAATCACCACTTCGAGTTCGAGGTATCGTGCTGACACAGAGGTGAAATTCCTCGTTTTCAACGACGACCAAAAGTGGGTATCGTATGCCGTGCACCATCTTGTACCCGCGTAGCTGATTCCCAGGCACCCTCAACCGCCCGCTCATGAAAGAATACGCCGATCTCCTCCGCCTCGTCCTGGATCGCGGCCGCGACCGTGGCGACCGCACGGGCACGGGTACGCTTTCCGTTTTTGGCGCGCAGGCGCGCTTTAGCCTGAGGGAGGGTTTTCCGCTGCTGACCACCAAAAAGGTACACGTTAAAAGCGTGGTGCACGAGCTTCTGTGGTTTCTTAAAGGCGACACCAATATACGCTACCTTAAGGAAAACGGCGTCTCCATCTGGGACGAATGGGCGGACCCGGAGGGAAATCTCGGCCCCGTTTACGGCGCGCAGTGGCGTCGCTGGAAGTCTCACGACGGCAAAGAGATAGACCAGATTGCCGAGGTCCTGAACCAGATCCGCCGCCGCCCGGACAGCCGCCGCATCATGATCAGCGCCTGGAACCCGGGCGACATCCCCGCGATGCGCCTGCCGCCATGCCACGCGCTTTTCCAGTTTTATGTGCAGGACGGCGAGCTCTCCTGCCAGTTGTATCAGCGCAGCGCGGATCTCTTTCTCGGCGTGCCCTTTAACATCGCCAGTTATGCACTGCTGACGTGCATGATCGCGCACGTCACCGGCCTCTCGCCCGGCGATTTTGTGCATACCTTTGGCGACCTGCACCTCTACAAAAACCACCTGGATCAGGCCCGTTTGCAGCTGACGCGCGAGCCCCGGCCGCTTCCGACGTTAAGCCTTAACCCGGACGTGAGGGAACTGGACGCCTTTCGATACGAGGATATCGCTTTTCTCAACTACAATCCGCACCCGGCCATCAAGGCGCCCGTGGCCGTGTAAACTTGCAACGCAAGCGGTTAAGTAGTTGATGGCATGCAACTTGCCAAGAGCTACCACCAGCGGAAATACTCGTCAAACCGGTGCGCATCCTTCAAAAGCCGGCATTGCGGCACATCGCCGGACTTCAGAATCACCTCCACAATGTCGCCGCGAAACCGCACCTTACGCAGATTTCGCCCGCGCAACCAGGCTTCGGCTGCTTTGGCCAGGCGGCGCTGCTTCTCGCGGTTCACCCGCTCGTAAGGGGAGAGCCATTTGTCCGTGCGCAGCGCTTTAACTTCGACAAATGCCAGGCCGTCGCGGTCCTCGGCAATGATATCCAGCTCGCCCTCCGGGATGCGGAAGTTCATCTCCAGGATGAGGTAGCCGTGGCGCCGCAAAAAACGCGCAGCCACCGCCTCGCCATAGCGCCCGGCCTCCGGAGCCGAGGCGAAGTTGGGCGCACGGCGGCGGTCGATAGCCCACACAAGCGGGGCAAGCCACGCGCCCACGCGGGTAGCGAGCGTGACCGTGCCCTCCCCTGCCCCCCAGGGGTTACGCCAGGGCCTCCTGGGCCGTTGCGGAAGAATCAGCCGATGAGGATCACGCGGCGGCATGGTTGGGGTAAGTTAGAAGTGCCCTTATCCCTTCACCATTTTCATTAGCCCAGCTTCTATTAGTGCATGTGATAGTTAAACACTAACCTTAGCTTGCCACCGCCAGAGGCTTACAACGCCCCAGCGACGCCAGGAGATTGGCCGGAGAGACGGGCTTGAGAAAGATTTCTTCCACACCTTCGTCCTTAAGTTCCTGCTGGGTAAGGGCATCCGCAAAACCGCTAAGCACCAGAATAGAGCCGCGGAAGCGGGCTTCGCGCAGGGCACGGCGCACCAGATCGCGGCCGGAGATCGTCGGAAGGTTCAGGTTGGTCATCAGCACGTCGAAGGAGCCGGGTGACTCCGCGATGTGCTGCCAGGCCTCGCTACCGTCCGTCGCGGTCGTCAGCACGTAGCCGGCGCGCTCCAGCATTCGCGAGAAACTCCTGAGTACGAAGGGGTTATCATCCACAAGCAGCACGCGGAGCGACTGCGAGCCCTCCAGCGAAATCGTGTCCTCGCGCGGAATCCGCGTCTGCGCAGGCCGCGGAAGACTCTTGACCTGAGGGAGATAGACATGAAACGTCGTGCCTTTGCCCTTGGCGGAGTCGACCTCGATCCAGCCCCCCATATTCAGCACAATGTTCCACATAATGGCCAGGCCCAGGCCCGTGCCATCGCCCACCTTCTTGGTGGTGAAGAACGGCTCAAAAATGCGTTCCAGATTCTCCGGCGCTATACCCGTGCCATTGTCGCGCACAGAGAGGCGTTGCCACAAAGCAACTTCCTGAGGGACAAGCACTTCCGCCGCCCTGGCACCGTCCTGAGCGGGGCCGGAAACGGGCGCGCGGGAGCGGCATTTGACGAGCGTCGCCTCCACGCTGATGGCGGGGCGGAAGTTGCTGTCGCCCGCGCTTTCCATCTTTTCCATCAGCGCGTCACGGGCGTTCAGAATAAGATTCATTAATACCTGATTAACATCCGTGCGATTCAGGTACAGCAACGGCAGATTTTCCGCCACCGCAAAATCCAGCTTAAGGCGCCGGTCAATCGTGTGCTTGAGCAGCTCGATGTTATTGGAGATCAAAGCGTTAAGATCAAGAATCTCCTTCTTGTCATCGCTCTTGCGACCCAGCAGCAACAGCCGCTTCGTCAGGTCGCGCGCGTGCTCAATGGCCCGAATCATCGGCTGCAGCCGCTCCTGAATCTCCGTATCGTTCGGGCGCTCCTCGGAGAGCAGGATTGTCTCCATAAACAGCGGCGCCAGTAAGTTGTTGAACTCGTGCGTGATACCGCCGACAAGCTCGCCAACCGCGCGCAATTTGCGGCTCTGGCTTACTTCGGTATCCAGCCGCTTGCGCTCGGTCATGTCGCGCGTAATGACGAGCAACTGATGGATGGTGCCTGTCGTATCTCGTTCAGGCGCAATGGTTGAGCTCAGAGAGCGAGCCCCGCTCGGCGCCGCCATTTCGACATCCAGGGTCTGCTGCTCGCCGCTCAGCATCGTTACGCGCAGCGCCTGCTCCCAGCTTGGCGCAAACTCTTTGGTGATAGAGGGATCCGTTAACTTGCGACCTATTAGCGCAGCTACTTCACAACCAAATACCTGCTCGGCCGACTTGTTGGCAAACAGCACCCGGTAGCTCCGGTCCAGGCGCACCACGCAATCCGGCAAATTCTCCGCGAGGCTGCGGAACTCGCCCTCGCGCCGGCGCAGCTCCTGCTCCAGCGTTTTGCGTGCGGTAATATCTGTGGCTGCAACAACAACGCCATAGCCCGGGCCCGGGAGCGACGCCGCGCTTACGTCCACCCACACGGGTTCCACAGCACCTTCGCGAATCAGCCCTTTCTCAAAGTGCGGCACGCCGCCCAGCGTCTGCTCCTCCAGCTGAGGAAACCCGCCGAGAAGCATATCGGCCTCGGGCTCGTGGGTGCCGTCCGCCTCCCCCACGGGCAACGCGTTGTGAAGGCGGTCGTAGACTTCCGTAACCGGCATCCCCACCGTCTCGCCCACAAGTCGCACAGCCTCAACATTTTGCTCACGAATTACGCCGCGATCATCGGTGATGGAAAGGCCGATGGGCAGGAAGTGAAACAGCGCTTTGTAGCGCGCCTGGCTTTCGCGCAGGCGCTTTTCGGAGCGGCGTCGCTCGGCGATGTGGCGCAGCTGGGATTCGGCGACTTTGAGGCGCACGTCCAGCAGGCGGAAGTCATAAGGTTTGCTAATGTAATCACTGGCGCCGGCGGCCAGAATCTCGCTCAGCTCCTCCGGCTCCGTGCGGCTGGTGCCGACCAGGATGTAGTACCACTCGCCATTGGGCTGCGAGCGCGCCCACTTGCAGAATTCGATGCCCGACATCCCCGGCAGAACTATATCCAGGAAAATGACTTGCGTAGGATCGGCCTGCACTATTTCCTGGGCTTCCGTTGCCGTGGCGCACAGGCGTACGTTGTGCCCGCGACGTCGGAAAATATCCTGAAGCAAGGAGCGAATCGCTTCTTCATCTTCGACGACGAGGATGTTCATAGGTTTGGCGGGAGATCCGGAGGCCGGGAGGTCGCTGCTGGCCGAGGGCCACGCTGTGGCACGTGTTGCGAGTGTTTCTTTATGCAACGGTCGGTCTCTATTATCAAGAGCTTTTACAAGCAATTCTTGGGCCATGCAGAAAAACAGGGCTAAATCGGGCAGTTTTTGCCGCCTTTTAGGTTAGATGCCTTAATTGATATAGACCTTACGCATGGTTGGCTGAGCCCCTACGCCATCAAATCCTTGCAGAAACATGCGGCGCTTTTGCCCGCGCGAGTGCCCGTTGCCAATGCACCGTGCAGCAAAAATCCGCCCGTAGGTGCTTCCCAGTCCAACATTTCCCCCGCAAAAAACAGGCCGGGGGACGCGGCCAGCATCAACTCGTCTGTCACCCCATCCCAGCAAACGCCGCCCGCGCTGGAGATCGCCTCCTCAATCGGGCGCGGGCGAGTAAGGGGAACGGGAAGGGCTTTCGCCAGGGCCGAAAGGTCTCGAATTGTCCACGGTGGCTGCAAAGTGCAGGGCAATTTTTGCCGACTTATGGACTCAGGGGGTTGTTTTGGGCTATGATCTTCAGCTTTCGAGGAATACAAGGTGTCCGGAAGGCAAGAATTGCCTAGCGCAACCGCTTTTAGTATACTAATATGGGCACGACTCAGCTTCCACGCTTTCTCGAGCCGCGGCCACAGCCGGGAATCTAGAGTAACGACTTCATCGGCTGAACCCTTCCAGAGAGCGACAAGCTCTTCGGCGCTGCGGGCGGGCTTGAGATCGAGGTAAAGAGCGGCCTTGCCGGCGTTGCACTGCCTCATGCGTAACTCATTGCCCAGCTGATAGATAAGACCTCCTTCGATGCCATACCGGGTGAGCAGAAGCTCGCCAGCTCGGGCGTGGGCGGGATCCCCCGCATGTGCGGCGATATTTTTGAGGGGCTGGCCCTCCACCGCGGATGGCAAGGGCGTCGGCCAATCGACCTCCCAGCCACAGTTGGCGGGTGCAAGTGGCTGGGTGGCAATGCCTTGCTGCAGCAGCATGTTCACCCAGGAGCCGTCGGAACCGGTCTCGGGATAGGAACCGCCGCCAAGCGCAAGGATCACGCTAAGCGCTTCGCACACAACGGATTGCGCACTTGCGGGTTGTGCCTCGGGAGCGGCAGCCTCGGGCGTGGCAACGCCGAGGGTGAGGCGCCAGGTGGGATGGGCGTTGGAGGCTTTAGTCAGGCGTTGTAGTGACAACAGTTTATGACGAGTATAAACGTGGAGACCCCAGGTGCGGAGGCGATGCAGCCAGCGGCGCAGGAGCGGAGCAGCGTATTTATCGCGCGGAAAGAGACGGTTGCTGGTGCCTATAAATGTTTCTACGCCAAGATCTTGCGCCCATGCGCGCAGGTCTTCCAGGGTAAAATCGGCAAGCATGCTTTTCCAGAGCGGTGCGCGCCCCCCTTTATATTGTGCGGCAAATGCGTCCGCGGGCATGGCGTTGCTGATATTGAGGCCTCCTTTGCCCGCCAGCAGGAACTTGCGGCCGGGGCTCGGCTTCTGATCGAAAAGCGCGACGTGAAGCCCCTGAGCCAGAGCGACTTCCGCGGCGCGGAGTCCGGCGGGGCCGCCGCCGATGATGGCGACCTGAACGGGTGCGATCGGAGGGGGCGAGGAGTTTTTTGGATTTTTTTCTTGCATGCGGCGGGGCTGATTTCTAGTATGGCCAACTTTCTGGAGGAATGATTTATGTTCGCTGTGATTCGCACTGGTGGCAAGCAATACAAGGTCAGTGAAGGTGAAACGCTCGATATTGAGCTGATCACTCCCGCTGAAGGCCAAAATACTGCCACGATCTCTGACGTCCTGCTCGTTGGCGAGGGGGACAAAGTTACTGTGGGCGCACCCACGGTTTCGGGCGCTTCTGTAACTGTTGATATTCTTGACACGGTGAAGGCGCGTAAGGTTGTAGCTTACAAGTACCGTCGTCGCGAGGGTTACCACCGCACGGTGGGTCACCGTCAGAAGCTGACGCGCGTGAAGGTTTCGAAGATCGCTGCCTAAGGTATTGGCGCGCATCACCTTCCAGCCGGTGCATAAAGCAAGCGATTGCGGCGCCGGTGGTTTGATGGCATTATTTTTTATCCGAAAGGGACACCAGCATGGCACATAAAAAAGGTCAAGGTTCAGTACGCAACGGCCGCGATAGCGTCAGCAAGCGCCTGGGCGTGAAGAAGTACGGCAGCGAAGTCGTTGTCGCGGGCAACATTCTTGTTCGCCAGCGCGGCACCCGTTTCCACCCGGGCACCGGCGTGGGCATTGGTCGCGACCACACGCTTTTTGCGCTCGTAAACGGCGTCGTTAAGTTCGACAAGCCGAATCGCCGCGTGCACGTGATCGAAGCAGCTCCCGCTACAGCAGCTGCCTAAGTTTGTGTAACGCTTCGCAAGCACAGAACAGCGGACCTCCCGGGTCCGCTTTTTGTGTTGGGAGAGGATTGTATTAGCAATGCTTATGCGAGGCATCCTTTCCCTCTTCGCCGCTCCCCTGCGCTCTCCCCCTTTCCGCATCCGTCATCCCTTTGTGCCCTGGTGCCCTCCTTGGTAATACTTCCCAGCTGAGTCAAGTAATTCGGGGGATCGTCATGCCTGTGTCCTAAATTGGGTACCTGCAAAAGGCCAAAAGCGGGGCGGATGCGCCTACTTGGTGACGGCGATGGGCTCTGCTGCTGCGACAGGCCCGGGCGCAGTGGAGGGCGCAGTGGCGGACGCGGGCGTCGCGCCCGGTTTGCGAGGGCCTTTGGCCGCGGCGGCCCGGACGGGCTTGCTGATGTGTTTGCCGAAGAAGCGGCGCCAGGTGAGCATGAGGCCGGTGTAGACGAGCACGGCGCAGGCGCCGGAGGCGATGAATGCGATGATCTGGCCCACGATGCCGAAGGCCTCGCCGGTGTGGCCGTAGCGGACCCAGCCGCGCAGCTGGTCGCCGGCGCTTTTGCTGGCGAAGGGCACCCATTTTTCCTCGGCGCCGGTGGTGCGGTTGAGGGTGAGCGAGTCGGTGAGGTAGGGCTGGGTGCCGTTGCCGCGGTCGATGGTGTAGGTGATGGACGCGGTTTGGCGCTCGCTGAGCTGGGTGTTGATCATGGTCCAGCCCTGCACCTTGCTTGCGGCGACGGGGAACGTGGTGTTGAGCCCTGCGGTGTAGGGTTTTCCAGCCTGGCGCGAGCCTCCGCCTTGCTGTTGCGCGGCGCCTCCGCGAGGCGCTTCCCCGCCGGGGCCTTCGGCGCGATCTCCGCGCGGCCGGCGGCCTTCGCCTCGGGGTTCGGCGGATGCTTCGGGAGATGCGCCTTCGGGGCGCGGGGCACGGCGTTCGACGCCTCCTTCAGTTCCGGCGCGGCGTTCGCGGGCGGGGCCATGGTCGTGGTCGTGGTCGTGCGTGTGGCCGGGGCCGCCTTCTGTGCGGGCTCCGCCCTGGCGGCGTTCACCACCGCCTTCGGTACGCTGGGCGGCTTCCGCTCGCGGGCCCTGGGCGCCCTGCGACTGCGCCTGGCCTGGCTGGCGCTGCTGGCCTTCGGCACCGGCACCGCCGCCACGGGCTTGCGGGAGGGGGCTGCCCGTCATGGTATAGAGGAGGTTGTTGGCCCAGCGGTGGGCTATGATGGCGCCGGTTAGGGCCACAAACAGGATGACCGGGGCGGACCAGATGCCGAGGACATTGTGCCAGTTCCAGTCGCGGGCCTTGCTGGTCAGTTTGGGGTCGAACGCGGTGATGGGCTTAAGGGCGCGCCATGTCCAGCGCCTGGGCAGCCAGATAAACAGGCCGGTGATGATGATGGCCAGGAAGGCCAGGACCGACACGCCTGTCGTTGTTTTGCCGATGGACTGCCACGTCAGGCCGCGCTCGCGTCCCTCGCCACCGCCGACTGGCGCCGGGGCGGCCGTGGCCCCAACGCTTTCGCCTTCGGCTTTGGTTTCGGCAAAGACGGGTGTCTGGGGCAGGGCAAACCAGCGGTGAAACTGAATGAGCCAGGCAAACAGGCGCCGCACGGATTTACTGCCTTCGCCATTCACCTCGCCCGTGTAAGGGTTAAGGTATACGATGGTGGTGTTGGGGCGCTGCCCCGCAATCAGGCGCGTGGCCAGGGCGGGGTTGGAGTAGAACACGATGTTGCCGACAGGCGTGCCGGGGCGCGCTTTTACAAAGGCGGCGATCTGCGCTTCGGGCTCCAGGGCTTTGCCGCCCTGGGGAATGCTGACGTAACGCTCCTTTTCCTCCCAGCGCTCAATAATTTGCTTCTCAAACGCAATAAGGGTGCCGCTTACCGACATGATGAGGATAAAGAGGCCGACGGCAACGCCAAGAGCCAGATGAATCCAGAAGAGTGCGGTGCGAATGTGGTGAAGCATAGCGGGTGGTACGTCGTGAGCCGGCCCGGCAAGTCGGGGAGAGGGCGGCAGCTAAGGGCTTTTGTGTTTATTAATCCCCACGTTATCCTTACACCTCAAAGGCCACTCCCCTCGCCTCACGTGTCAGCGTGATGGGTGCGGGGAGTGGCCGGGCTGTGGGCCATACGATCGGGGGGGCAGTTCGCTGCGGCGGTTACACCTCCGTCCACTGCCGCAGCAGGTTGTGGTACACGCCCGTGAGCTGCACCGCCGAGGCGTTGGCGCTGGGGTTGTCGGAGAGATCGCGCGCCAGGCGCTGGATGCCCTGGTCCATATCAAACAGCAGCGAGCGCCGGCCGGCGTCGCGGATCATGCTTTGCATCCAGAAGAACGAGCAGATACGGGCGCCGCGCGTGACGGGGCGCACGTGGTGCAGGCTTGTGGCCGGGTACAAAATCATATGGCCCGCGGGCAGCTTGACGGACTTGGTGCCGTACGTGTCCTCCACCATCAGCTCGCCGCCATCATACTCCTCCGGCGGGGCAAAAAAGAGCGTGGCGGAGAGATCCGTACGGATGCGGAAGTTGGTTCCGGGGACCTGACGGATCGCGTTATCCACGTGGGTGCCAAAGCTTTGGCCGCCGCTGTATTTGTTAAAGAGCGGCGGGAAAATATGGAGGGGCAGGGCCGCGCTAAGAAAAAGCGGGTTGCGCGAAAGCGCCTGCAAAATCATGGTGCCCAGCTCGCGCGCGGCGGGGGAGCCTTCGGGCAATTGCACATTATCTTTAACCTGAGCGGACTGTTGGCCGGCGGTCACACGGCCGTCGATCCATTCGGCGGCGTCAAGAATCTGGCGGCCGTGGGCGACTTGTTCGGGGGAGAGGACGTTGGGGATGGCGATGAGCATTAGCTTAACTTCTAGCCCGGGATCTTGTATTTCCGGGCTAACCTTTCAGTAATGGGTGCGACTCCGAGAGATGCTGCTGACCGGCACCGCGCCGCGCTTTCGCCTGGCGGGGCGCGGACCGGAGAAACAGCCGAGTCCGTCCGCCCGGACTGGAGCGCCGGGCGGACGGATGCTTTGACTGACTGGCTGGCTCACTTCTGTAATCAGAAGCGAACGCGGGTCGTCAGGATCAGGTTGCGGCCGTTGCCGGGCAGGCTGCTGGTGTTGTTCAGGCTGGCGATGTACTTCTCATCCCACAGGTTGTTGACGTTGAGCTGAATATCCACGTGCTTGATGGGGGAGTAACCGATCATCAGAGACTGCGTGATATAGCTGTCGTCGTAGTTGGATGTGGCGGACGTCGTCGCAAAGCGGCGGTCGACAAACTGCACACCGGTACCCACGCGGAAGTTGCAGGGCAGGTCGTAGGTCGTCCACAGGCTGGCGCTTTGCTCCGGCGTGTTGGCCAGGGGGTTGCCGCTGTTGGCGGGATTCGGATCCTGCAGCACCTCGCTGTCCATGTAGGCGTAACCGCCAAACACGGCCCAGTTGTCGGTAATGTTGCCGGCCACGCCGAGCTCGATACCCTGCACCTGCTGCTCGCCACCCAGCGACTGGAAGCCCGTGACGGGATCGGTAACGCG
Organism: Verrucomicrobia bacterium LW23; assembly: GCA_003054695.1. Lineage (GTDB taxonomy): Bacteria > Verrucomicrobiota > Verrucomicrobiia > Methylacidiphilales > UBA1321 > LW23. The sequence continues at coordinate 446,702 of QAZA01000011.1, read as the reverse complement.
GGTGTTGTTTTTGATGGTGCGGAAGAGGGCCGCGCTTACCGAGAGCTTCTCGTTCAGCAGGTCCCACTTGGTGCCGAATTCAAACGAGTCACTCTCCTCCGGCTGCAGATTGGCGTTGGCCGCGCTGAGCGAGGAGGGCGCCGAGCCGCTGACGATCGACGGGTTGAAGGAGTTGCCGTAGCCGAAGTAAATCGCGCCGTAAGGCAGCGGCTTGTACGTCAGGCCCAGGCGCCAGCTCACCGTGTCGGAGGTCTGCGACAGGTCCAGCGTATTCGTCTCGTACTGCGAGGTGGAGTTGTCATAGCGCATGCCGCCGTTCAGGATCCACTGCTCGTTAAAGTTGATCGTGTCGGACAGCGAAACCGCAAACGTGTCCAGCGTCGCACGCGTCCAGCCCGCCCAGCCGGAGATACCGGTGGCCGCGCGGTTCACGTTCGGATCGCTGATCGACGTCGCCGTGCTGCTCGTGCCGATGCTGGTACGGGCATCCTGCACCTGCGAGGTGTACTCGATGGTGCCGATGACTTCGTGGCGCAGCTTCCATGTCTCGAACTTGTAGTTGGCCAGGAAGATATTGCCAACGAGTGTATCAATCTGGTTACGGCCAGGGGAGTTCACCGCCGTGGAATTCGTCAGGCGGTTGGGCTGCTGCGGACGGGAGATGATCGACTCGCGCTCGGTGAACGAGTAGCGGGTGATGTTCTGCACGGAGAAGCAGTCATTGAAGTCATGCTCAATCGTCAGCGTCGGCATGTGCGTCACCGTGTCTTCGTAGTCGCGGTACTCTACGCCGTAGAAGTTATCGTAATACGGCACCGGGTTGCGGTAGTCTTCCGTGCCCTGGTACGATGCCGTGCCGGCCATCGGGATACCGTAGGACGGCATGTTCTGCGTCTCGAAGTACAGGTAGTTGACGGTGGCGCGGGTGTTGGTATCGATACCAAAGCCCAGCGAGGGAAACACGCCCCACTTCGACGCATACACATCATCCTGGCGGGCCTGCTCGTCGTACTGGTACACAGCCGAGACGCGCGCCGCGGCGTTGGGGATGAACTGCAGCGGCTGGTTCACGTCCACCGTATCGCGGAAGTACATCTCCGTGCCAAAGCCCACTTCGGCTTCGTAACGGGGTGTCATGGACGGGGCCTTGGTGCCCAGGTTAACGGAGCCACCCGTGGAGCCCTGACCGTTATACGTCGAGGCCGGGCCCTTGGAGACTTCCACCTGCTCCAGGTTAAACGGATCGCGGCTGTAGGTACCGGTGTCGCGGAAGCCGTCGACAAAGATGTCGTTACGGGCGTTAAAGCCGCGGACGTTAATGTTATCGCCAGGCAGACCGCCGCCACCCTCACCCGAGTTGTAGGTGATGCCGGGGACGTTGGTCAGCACTTCACGCAGGCTCGTCGCGGCCTGGTCCTGAATGACTTTCTTGGGCACCACCGTAATCGTGGCAGGCAGGTTAATCAGCGGCTCGGAGTACTTGCGGCTCTGGAGCCTCTCCACCTGATAGCCATCCGGCTTGGCGGTGACAACAACCTCGTTAAGGTTGCCGCTGCTCGTCGCGGTGGGTGCGGCGGGTGCCGCGTCCTTCTTGGCGGGTTGGGCCGGCGTCGTGGTCTTCTTCGCAGGCGTGGTTGTGGCGTCTTGCGCGACAGAGGCCCCCGTCATGAGCAGCACGTTGGCGGCGGTAATCGCAGCCACCTGTGCCCGGCGGTCTGTCCGGTGCGTGTTCGCAGGTTTGGTATTCGACATGCGAGGTTTATTACACGATTGCCGAATCTGCACTAACGTACCTTTGTGCTTTTTTGACGGTGGATTGTATAGGTGCAGAGCCTTTTTATATATAGATTGCGTTTTTATATAAAAATAAAATGAACACTAACAAAAGACCGTAAATAGCTTTCAATAAAATTTTTACATAAGATTTTAATCGCAAATGCTTAAAAATCATTTAGCGTTTTGTATTACAATTAAATCGACGCCCTTCGTCCATTAGCGGAAACTTGCGCTCACGCCTTTCCCGCTTATTCCACTAGCTTTTCACCACTATTCGTCTCCACACTGCAGGCAGGCCGCCCGTCAAGGCATTTTCTGCAGAATTCATCTTCTCCTCGGAAGGCGTTTTGAACCTGACGGTACGTTGCGCTTGGCTAAAAAAATCAACGTTACGATTGCGAAAAATTCCTTTCCACAAGCTACAGACGGCAAAAGGACGCCCGCCCCTGCCCTTACGCCGCAAATACCGCCTTTTAATGCATCTGCATCAATTCCCGCTTGAACTCCGGGCGCCGCCGCCGCACTTTCTCTGGATCTTTCCCTTTTCATCATGATTCGATCGCTGCGGCTGAAAAATTTGGCGCTGGTGGAGGACCTGCGCTGGGAGCTGGGTGCCGGCTTCAACATCCTTACGGGCGAAACCGGCGCCGGCAAATCCATGCTCATCGGCGCCATCAACCTGATTTTAGGCGAGCGCGCCGACAAAACCCTGGTGCGCACCGGCGAAACCACCTGCACCATCGAGGCGGAGATAGAACTCGCTAAGCCCGAAGCCCTTACGGCCGTAAACGAGCTCCTCGGCGAGATCGGTGCCGACCCGTGCGAGGAAACCGTGCTTCTCCTGCGCCGCACCTTCACCTCCACCGGCACCAACAAACAGTTTGCCAACGGCAGCGCCGTAACTCAGCAGGGCCTGCGCCGCCTCTCGGACCTGCTTGTGGACGTGCACGGCCCGCACGACCACCAGTCGCTCCTCTCCCCGGAGAAGCAGTGCGCCATCCTGGACGCCTACGGCAAAGTCGCCCCCAAACGAGACACATACGCCGCCGCCTGGGACGCCGCCCGCCGCGCCGCCGCCGAACGCGAAAAGCTGACAATGAGCGAGCGCGACCGCATGCAAAAGCTGGAGATGCTGCGCCACCAAAGCCGCGAAATCGAGGAAGCCGCCGTAACCGCCGGCGAAGACACCCGTGTGGAGCACGATTATAAAGTCGCCAGCAACTCGCGCAGCCTGCAGGAGCTGGCAGCCACCATCACCGGCCTCTTGACCGAGGGCGAACCCAATGTGCTGGAACAACTTGCACAAGTGGAGCGCGCCCTGAACCAGTGGCAGCGCATGGACCCGGAGATCGCCGCCACCGCCGCCCTTAACCGCACCGCCATCACCCACCTGGAGGAACTGGCCGCCGACGTCGCCGACCAGGCCGGCCGCATCGAAGACGGCGCCGTAAACCTGCCGCAGCTGGAGGAGCGCCTGGGCACGCTGCAGAGGCTGAAACGCAAGTACGGGCCGTCGCTGGAGGAAGTCATCGCCTTTGGCGACAGCGCCAGCGCGCAAATCGTTGAGCTGGAAGGCAGTAGCGATCGCCTGGAAGCGCTGGAAAAGGAAGAAGCCGCCGCGCGCGCCACCGCCGAGGCGGCAGCCGCCAAACTCACCGCCGCACGCCAGGCCGTCGCCGGCCCGCTGGCGGAGAAAATTCAGGGCGAGCTGCGCGGGCTGGGCTTCAATAAGGCGTTGTTTCGCATCGACATACGCCGCGCCGACGCCCCCTCGCGCAACGGCGCGGACCACGTGGAGTTCATCTTTGCCCCCAACGTGGGCGAGGACCCGCAACCGCTGCGCGCCATCGCCAGCTCCGGCGAAATGGCCCGCGTCATGCTGGCCATCAAAACCACGCTGGCGGAGGTGGACGACGTACCGATCCTGGTCTTTGACGAAGTGGACGCAAACGTGGGCGGGCAAACGGCCATCCGCGTAGGCCAGAAGCTGCGGCAGCTGGGCGAAAGCCACCAGGTGCTGTGCATCACCCACCTGCCCCAGGTAGCCAGCCAGGGCGACCGCCATTTTGCGGTAAGCAAGGAGGTGCGCCAGGGCCGCAGCCACACGCAAATCACACTGCTGGAGGGAGATACGCGCACCCGCGAAATCGCCCGCATGCTCGGCGGCGAGTCCGAGCAATCCATGGCGCTGGCCCACAGCCTGATCGCCGGCGGCGTGTAGCGCGGCCCAGGGAAAACACTGCGCGCCAGGGCTTGCATTTTTGCGCCGCGGATGGACAGTGGAGCCATGTCCATCGTGCTTGTTATTGGAACGAACCGCCCCGGCAGCAACACCAAAAAAGTTGCTTCGCACATCATTCAACGCTATGCGGCGCACGGAGTTACGCCGCAAATCCTCGATCTGTCGGATCTCCCGCCGGCACTATTTGAGCCCGCCAGCTACGGCGATAAGCCGGCGGAGTTCGCGCCATTCAGCGAGGCGATTCTGCAAGCCGATGGCATCCACTGGGTTACGCCTGAGTACAACGGTGCTGTCCCCGGCGTCGCCAAGTACTTCATCGACATGCTCCAGTTTCCGGAAAGCCTTGTGGGCGTGCCGGTTGCGTTTACCGGCCTGGCCGCGGGCATCTGGGGCGCGCTTCGGCCCGTGGAGCAACTGCAGGACATTGTGCTTTATCGCAACGCACACGTTTTCCCGGCCAAAGTGTTTATCCCGGGAGTGTTTAACGTGTTGGCAGAGGATGGAAGCATTAAGGATGAAGCTATTGCGAGGCGCCTGGACGACCAGGTCAAAGGCTTCATCGACTTTGTGGATAAGATCCGTTCCACTGGTAAGTATACAGTAAGTAAATAACGGATGATCTATGGGCAAAAAGGACAAGGATAAGAAGGAGAAAGCGAAGAAGCCACGTATTCGCACCCTCGCGCTCGGTGTCTTTTGGGACAAGGGCCGCATCCTTGTCAATGAAAGCTTTGATAAGTCCAAACAACAAACCTTCTACCGCAGCCTGGGCGGCGGCATCGAGTTCGGCGAGACCGGCGCCGACGCCCTGGCACGTGAGCTGAAGGAAGAGATCGGCGCGGAAATCAGCAACATCCGCTACCTCTTTACGGTGGAGAACATCTTTACCTACGAAGGCGAACTCGGCCACGAAATTATTCTCTTTTACGATGCCACGTTTATCGACGAAAGCATCTACGAGAAAGAGGTCATCCATGGCCAGGAAGACGGCGGCGAGCCCATCAAAGCGATGTGGAAATCGATCGATGATTTCGATCGAAACACCGGAGGGCTGATACTTTATCCCGACGAGTATGTGGCAACACTTCGCGGGATTTTCAAACAACCTTACGTCTAGAGGTTAGTAAATCGTAAACGTAAAGTCGTCCTCAAATCCGTCGCCCAGCTGCTGGCGCAGGGCGTCGGAGAACGGCTCGAAGGGCATCGACTTCATCATCGCCTCCAGGGAGGCGAGCTCCAGCATGGTGGCGTTGCCGGATTTCTCCACCACGCGCACGTTTTCCATCACGCCATTGGCGCGCACGTAAAAGCGGATGCGCACGGAGCTGATGGAGATGAGCGACTCGCGCTGCGCCACGGCCAGGCGCCAGCGGTAACCCACTGTGCGATAAAGCTTTGCCTTGTAGCGGCCCAGGTCGGTCTCGCGCACGTCCGGCGCTACGTCGCCCTGCATGCCGGCGCCGGCGGAGTCACTTTGGCGGCGGTTAAAGTTGAAGCTTACCGGCGGCGTTTTCGGCGCGGCCGGCTGGGGGCGCGGCGTGCGGACCGCCCCCGTGGTGCTGTTGGGTGTGTACTGCGGCAGCGTGGTGGTGCGGCGGGGCAGCGGCGGCGGAACTCGTTGAGGCGGAAGCACTCGCAGCGCGTTGGGATCCGATGACGGCTTCATGACTTCCACCTTCGGCATGTCCACAGGCTTTTGGTTCGGGGCGGGCTCGGGATCGTCCGGGCGGCGCTCCATGGTCGTCTTCTCCACGGGCTGCGCGGTAGGCGGCAGCTTGCTGTCCTCGGGTTTTTCCTCCGGCTTCTCCGGCTTTTGCTCCGGCGGAGGTTGTTGATCCTGAGGCTCTTGCGGCTGCTGCTGTTGCTTCTGCTCCTGCTGTTTCTGCTGCTGCTTTTGTTGTTCCTGCTGCTGGCGCGCCTGCTCCTGCTTTTGCTGTTGTTGCTGGGCCTGCTGTTGCTGCTGTTGTTGTTGCTGCTGAACGGGTTGCTGGCCCGGCTGGGGTTTTTGCGGCTTGCCGGTATTGGGGGCGGAGGGCGCGGCTTCGTCAGCGCCTTTGCCCTGGGCGTCGTCGTAGTTCAGCGCCTTTTTGTCGGGGCCGCGCATGTCGGGCAGGATCGCCTTCTGGTCGCGCGCCTGGGAGCGGGTGCGGGCGCGCTGGCTCTTTTCCGCCTGCGCAATGGCGTTCAAATTCTCCTCCGCGGCGGCCTGGGAGTTAGGGAGCACGATGTCGTCCATCTGCTTGTGCTGCTGTGGCGCCGTGGGCTGGATCTGCATCGTGGTGGGGATGGTGCGATCCGGGTCGCGCCTCGCAGCCTCCTTGCCCAGGGTGATGCCGAGCATGGCGGCCAGCGGCACAATCACCGCAAGGCACGACAGCAGAAGGAGATGCGCAATGATGGACCAGCCGATAAAGAGCATCGCGTTACCCGCGCTGTCCTTCTCCGCAATGCTTTCGTCCGCGTCGGCCCGCAGCTTGTCCAGGTCCGCAAAGGCGATTCGCGCGGCCACCTCGGCGATGGGCGCGGGCGGGGGCGCGGCGGCGCCGGCCGGACGCAAGGCGGGGCCCTTCCGGTGGCGCGAGGGTTGCTGCACCAGCTTCTGCAACTGCTTGTCCGACAAGCGCGAGATGCTGATGCTGCGCAAATCCTCCCGCGCCGTAACGCTGGCCATTTTGCCTGGCCCGTGAATGGGATGCCCGCCCGCTTTACGCTTACGCTTCTTTTTGGAGGTGCCGCCCGACGCCGCAGTTGAAGCCAACGGGCGCTGCTGCTGCGGCGGAGGCGGCGGTGCCTGCATCTGCACGCCGGCACCTCTCCCAGGTGCCTGCTGCGCAACACGTTGCGCCTGCTGAGCGGCCCGATGGCGCGCCTGCGTCTGCGCGTGAGCTTGGGCCTGCGAGATTGCCGCAGGGGATGTGGCGGCGGAGCGAAAGGGATTCTGGCGAACTGGTTCAGCCACAGCCGTTTGCATGGGCGGCGGCGGAGGCGGCGGAGGAAAGAAATCCGGCGCGGCAGGAGCGGCATGGGCGGGAGCCACTGCCGGAGCTGCCTGCGCAACACGTTGAGGCGCAATGCCGTGCCCCGCCTGCGGAGCCGGCGTAGGACGCGCGCCTGCGCCTGGCGTAGCGGGGGTGCCGGCGCCTCTCTGCTGCACAGTTTGAGGCTGAGGCTGGCGAATTGCCGGACCGGGCTCCAGAACCTGCGCTACCGTATATTTTTTCGACACCCCATGCGCACCAGCCGGGCCAGGAGGGGGATCCTGCGGCGGCGGAGGCGGCGGGGCGAAAAAGGGTGGCGAGTCGGCGGGCATTGTCTGAGGGCCGGCAAGGGGAGGGGCGAGTTGTCTGACTGCGGCCGCAGTCGGGCATCATCAAGGGAGCCCACGGCATGGCACAGTGCCATCATTTGGACGCTCCGCAACCCCGTTAATTGCGCGATGCCACTTATTTATACGTAAAAGCTTTGCGCAGGCAAGCGGAGTCTTGCCCCGACGCTACGCTGCGACTTTTACGGGGACATCCTGAATAAGGATTTCGTCAGGAATTTGTAGCCCTGTGCACAATTTGCGTATCATCTCCAGCGTGAGTGCCTGCCGACCGTCCAGAACGGCTCGCACGGTGTCGATGTCGCCGAGAAAGGGCACCATTTCCGCTTGTCCCAACTGGCGCTGGTCCATGGCAAACTCTATGGCGCCTAGCGGAGTGGGCATACCCATGGGGAACGATCTGCTTTCGTAGTCCTCCAGAGCCAGCAGTTGACATTCATCGTATTCCGCTGAGCCGGGGGATGCATTTGCAAGGGTCATAAGGCGCTCCAGTGCGACTTTATGATCCTCATTTGTCTGGATGACTTTAATATTCATCAGATTGTCTCCGCATCGATTTTGTCATATTCCGCATGCGTGCCCACGAAGCGAACGAACACGAGTCTGGAGTTGTTAGTGCACTACAACAATAAGGCGGTATTTGTTCCCCTTGATATTAAATACTACACGATTTCCAGGCAGGCAATCCGCACTTGCAAAGTAGGGCTTAGACCAATTCGCACAGTTATTTGCTCTTTTTGCGGGCCGCTTTTGGGCTATGGCCGCACTGAAACTCCGGTCGAGCATCATCCTAATGCACTCCCTCCGTTTCAGCGCACCCATAGCCCAAAATCAGCTCCGCATAAAGAGCAAATAACTGTGCGAATTGGTCTTAACCGATTGAAACGAAGACCATTGGGCCCGTTCAACGTGCCTGTACCAGGCAAGGAGCGGCTCCTCCGAATCGGCGTGGCGCTCCCAAAAGTCGCGCAACGTGCTTTGGGAGAATATTCGCACCTTGCGCTTTTGGGTAGCTGGTTGCGCGATGCCCTGCCTACTTCACCCGCGCCAGGATGGCCGCGGCCATCTCTTTTGTCCCGACTTTGTTGGTGCCCGGGGTGTAGATGTCGGCGGTGCGGAAGCCGTCGGCGATGGCGGCGCGGACTGCCGCCTCGATGGCTTTGGCGGCGGGTTCGGCGTTGAAGCTGTAGCGGAGCATGAGGGCGGCGCTGAGGATCTGCGCAATGGGGTTGGCGATGCCTTTGCCGGCGATGTCCGGCGCGGTGCCGCCACTGGGCTCGTAGAGGCCAAAGGTTCCTTCCGCCAGGCTGGCGCTGGGGAGCAGGCCGAGGCTGCCGGCCACGGCGGCGGCTTCGTCGCTGAGGATGTCACCGAACATGTTTTCGCACAGCATCACGTCGAACTGGCAGGGGTTCTTCAGCAGCTGCATGGCGGCGTTGTCCACGTAGATGAAGTTAAGCGCCACGTCCGGAAACTCCTGAGCCTGAATGGCTTTTACCGTTTTGCGCCACAGCAGGCTGCTCTCCAGCACGTTGGCTTTGTCCACCAGCGTGAGTTTGCTGGCGCGCAGGCGGGCGGCGCGAAAGGCGGCGCGCGTCACGCGGGTGATCTCGGGCGTCTCGTAGATAAGCGTGTCGACGGCGCGCTCGCCGCCTTCGATAGCGGTGGTGCCTTTGGGCTGGCCAAAGTAGATGCCGCCGGTGAGCTCACGGAAGATGAGGACGTCAAACCCGTTGGGGATGAGCTCCGACTTGATAGGGGAGGCGTGCACGAGCTCCGGATGGCACACGGCCGGGCGCAGGTTGGCGTACAGGCCAAACGCTTTGCGCAGGGGGAGCAGGGCGGCGCGCTCGGGCTGTTGGGGCGGGGGCAGGCTCTCCCACTTGGGGCCGCCTACGGAGCCGAACAGGATGGCGTCGGCGCGGCGGCAGGTTTCCAGCGTTTTGGGGGGGAGGGCTTCGCCGGAGGTATCGATGGCGATGCCGCCGACCAGGGCGTGCTCGTACTCAAACTGGATGCCGAAGAGCTCGCCCACTTTATCCAGCACGGGCAGCGTGGCTTCCATCACCTCCGGCCCGATGCCGTCGCCGGCCAGTACGGCGATGCGTGCGGTGCGGGGGGAGACGGGCGCGGTGGGCGCTGCGGCGGCGGAGGGAAGCGTGTCGGTGCTCATGGTGCGGGGTGTCGAAGTTCGGAGTCGAAAATAGATGTTGAGCCGGCAAGGATAGCAAAAGCGCCGTGGTGGTGCCAGACATCTTTGTAGCGGCGCGTTGCGGTGGGCGGCAGCGGGCAGGCAAAGGCCGTAGTGGATGCCGATGGTGATTGGCTATCGATTTCTCAACCTCCCCCTTTGTCCCCACTTAGTGGCTTTGTCCCCCTTAGAGCGAGAAAATCTGTGAGCCGTATTGATGCCGCAAACCGGTTGGAAATGGCGAGGGACATACGGGCAGATTTTCTCGCTCTAAGGGGGACAAAGCCTCTAAGTGGGGATAAAAGGGGGAGATAGAGATACGGACCGCGCAATCCAAATTTAAATCCCGCGCTTTCCTTCCGGCGCATGTTGGGCCAGAGTATGCCGGACTTATCCGCCCCGCCGCCAGCCAGCACCAATTGCCGGCGGTTCCTTCACCTGGCCGCCCCCTGCCACCGCCCCGCATGAGCCTCCTGAAATTCGGCCTGCTTGGCCGCACTTACCAGCATCTCAACCGGTACAAGGACATCCTCTCTGTCCTCTTTAAGTACGGGTACGAGGACGTATTGCGCCGGCTGGGCATTGCGGATTACTTCGACGCGGGCTTTCTGCGCACCTTTGGCAACAAGGAGCCGGACAGCAAAATCAGCTCGCTGCCCGCGCCCACGCGTCTGCGCCTGGCGTGCGAGGAGCTCGGGCCCGCCTTCGTCAAGATGGGCCAGATCCTCAGCCTGCGCCCGGACCTTCTCCCCGACGACTACATGGAGGAGCTGGCCAAACTGCAGGACAGCGTAACGCCCATGCCCTTTGAGGAAGTAAAGACGCTGCTTGCCCTGGAGTTTAATCGCCCGCTGGACGAAATATTCGAAACCATTGAGCCGGAGCCACTTGCAGCGGCGTCCATCGCCCAGGTCCACAAGGCGCGGCTCATCAACGGGCAGGATGTCGTCGTAAAAGTGCAGTGGCCGCGGCTGCGCGGGATGATCGAGGTGGATCTGGAGATTATGCTGCACCTGGGCGGCCTGGCGGAGCGCCATGTGGAGGGCTGGAAGGTGCATCGCCCCACGGCTATCATTCAGGAGCTCGGCAAATCGCTGCGGCGGGAGATCGACTTTAAGCTGGAAGCGGCTCACATGGAACGCTTTGAGCGGCAGTTTCAGGGCGAGAACTCCGCCCGCGTGCCCACCGTGTACCGCGAGGCCAGCACCGAACGCGTGCTGACCATGGAGTACCTCAGCGGCGTCAAGATATCCGACGTGGAAGCGCTGCGCGCCGCCGGCATGGACCTGCCCGCGCTGGCCACCCGCCTTACGGACGTGCTGATGAAGCAGATCTTCGTCCACGGCTTCTTTCACGCCGACCCCCACCCGGGCAACGTGTATGTACTGCCCGACGGCGTCGTCGGCTTCTTCGACTTCGGCATGATGGGCCACCTGGACGAGCGTGGGCGGCAAAGCTTTGCGGACCTCGTCTGGGGCATTGTGGAGCGCGACCAGGTCGGCGTCAGCGGCGCGCTGCTGAAGCTGAGCCAGTGCGAAAACGAGCCAAGCCGGCTGACGCTGGAGTTCGACGTCGGCGAGTTTATCCACCGCCACTTTTACCGGCCGGTGGAGGAGATCGAGTTTGGCAAGCTCATCACCCAGCTCCTGCAAATTACCAGCCACCACGGCCTGCGCATGGCGCCGGATCTCTTTATCCTGCTGAAGGCAATGGGCATGATGGAAGCCCTGGTGCGCGAGCTGAGCCCCAAGCACGACCTGATTATGCAGGCCGCCCCGTTTATCGCCCAGGTGCGCCTTAACCGCTACAACCCCAACAGGTTAGCCCAGGGCATGGTGGAGTTCGGCTACGACTTTGTGGATCTGGCCCGGCAAATGCCCAGCGAGGTACGCAAAATCATGTCGCAGCTGAAGACCGGCGAGACTCAGTTTGTCTTTAAGCACGAGGGACTTAGCCCGATGGAGCAAACGCTGGATCGCATCACCAACCGCATCGCCTTCGCCCTGGTGCTGGCCTCGCTGATTATTGGATCCAGCATTATCGTGCTCAGCGGCACCCCGCCCAAAGTGTGGGATATCCCCATCATCGGCCTCATCGGCTTCTGCCTGGCGGGCGTCATGGGCTTTAGGCTTCTGCTGGCGATAATGTTCCACGGAAGGATGTAGCCGGCGGGAGCGGGGAAGCTGCGCAGCCGATCATCCACATCTCTTGCATAATACTTACAGTCAACGGCTTATGCATGTATTTCACTGCATGACAACAAAAATGGTTGTCAACAGGCGGGGTTTGGCTTTAGTTTATTCATATGCATAGCGTGAAGAGCTTTGTCCTCGCTGTCCCTGTTGTCACCACTCGCCAGGCCTTGCGCGCGGCTTGCGTGCTTGCGGCGGTGGGATGCGGCCTTGCCATGGCACTTGCACTCCCCTCTCCCGCGTACGCCCAGCAGGGGCAGGGCTCGCGCAACCAGTCGTCGCAAAAGCCGCCGCCGCCCTCCTATTATCAGACGACGCGGCCGAATCCTTCCAATCCCTCGCAGCCGCCGCCGCCTCCCTACTATCAGTCGTCGACTCAGCAGGGGCAGGGCAACGCGGGGTACGGCTCGCCTTCCGCTCCTTCTGGCTCGTACTCGGGCGGCAGCTCGCTTCTCGACTCTCACGAAGCGGCGCGCGTGGTGATTGCCCCGCCTTACCGTAACGATGTGCTGACCGTGATGGGCTACGGCGACACGCGCACGGTCAATCGCTGGATGTTTGTCTACTACGACCCCTCCACGCCCTCGCACGGCCGCGCTGTGGTGATGACCGGCACCCGCGTCGATCGCGTGCAGCCCGTCGACAGCCGCAACCAGTACCCGCGCGACATGGCCTTTTCGCCCGAGAACGTGGTGCAGCGCGAGCCCAGCACCATCCTGCGCAGCGCCGCGCAAATCGCCCGCCGCAAGGGCGTGTACTACGACAACACACGCCTCCTCCTGCGCCGCAGCACGGATGGCGACTCGCTCATCTGGCGCGTGGAGCTTTTGCAGGCGCGCAAAACGATGGGCTACGTGTACGTCAGCCCCCGCACCGCCTCGGTCGTCCGCTACGAGTCGTCGGACGTCGTCTCTCAGGCTAAGACCAGGCAGTTTGCCAACGAGGTGAAGGAGACGTTCCTGAACATCGGCGGCGATATGGAACAGTTCTTTACCGGCAAACGCACGGTAGACCGCTGAGCCCGCGCTCCCCCTGCCCGCCATGGCCGATCGCACCCTCACGCTGCTCTTCATCGTCGGCTATATCGTCGCGTTCGCCGGCTCCAACCTGCTGTTTAAATACACGGATATCGCCCGCGATACCTCCGGCGATTTCCGCGCGCTGCTTATCTTTGCCGCGGCCAACGTTGTCGGCTTCCTTGCCGCAACGTGCATGCCGTTTGCCCTGCGCGGCCAGAATCCCAGCGTGGTGTATGCGCTGTGCCACGGCGGCGGCTTTCTCGCACTGCAACTGGTGTCCTTCGCCCTCTTCCGGCCGGCCCTCTCCGTCACGTTCATCGCCGGCGTGTTGCTGATAACTGCCGGGCTTGTGCTGGTGAGTGTGGGGGAGCGGTAAGGTCCTGAATCAAAAATGGACATCGAAAACATACCAAACTCCCCTCCGCCACTCTGCTGAATGGGGACAGAGGATTGTTTAACCACAAAGACACGAAGACACAAAGGGACGGGATCCGTCGACGATCGGCCACCGAGAAAGCGCTATTGCGTCCCGCCGGGCAACATGGCAGGCTTGCTGGTTCATGGCCAACGTACTCGATCTGCTTGACGACCGCGTCCTTCTCGGCGACGGCGCTACCGGAACCTACCTCTTTTCCCTCGGCGTGCCGGCCACGCAATGCCTGGAGGAGACGAACCTCACCAACCGCGACCTGGTGGCGCGCGTGTACTCGGACTACGCCCAGGCCGGCGCTAACATTGTGGAGACCAACAGCTTCGGCGCCAATCGCATTCGGCTGGCGCGCTACGGGCTGGAGGATCGCGTCAACGAGATCAACTGGCTGGCCGCGCGCATTGCCCGCGACGCCTTCAAGGCACACGGCGACGTGTTTGTCGGCGGCTCCGTCGGGCCCCTCTCCCTGCGCCCTACGGACCCCGTGCTGACGCAGGACGACATCCGCGCCGTCTTTCGCGAGCAGATTGGCGCCCTCCTCGACGGCGGGTGCGACATGATTTTTCTGGAGACGTTCAGCGATCTCGCCGAGCTGATGCTGGCGCTCGACGCCTTCCAGAATCTGAGCAATGTGCCTGTCGTTACGTCACTTGCGGTTACCGAAGAAGGCCGTCTGGGCAGCGGCGAGGACCTCGCAACCGCCTGGCAAAAACTGCGCGCAGCCGGGGCGGACATCATCTCGCTCAACGGCACCCTCGGCATCCAGGCCACGCGCGGCGTTCTCTCCGACCTGGACGTGACGCCCGACGACTACATCGCCGTCTACCCCAACGCCGGCCGGCCGGAGTTTTACGAGGGCCGCTTTAACTACAACGCCAGCGCGGACTACTTTGCCCGCAGCGTGCCGGACCTCGTTGCCCAGGGCGCGCGGCTTATCGGCGGCGATTACGGGACGACGCCCGTGCACATCGCCGCCATGGCCCCGGTCATCCGCGAACTGAAGCCGGTCAAGTCCAAAAAAGTGTTGCGCAGCAAGGACATACGCGTCACGGCAAACCCCGCCCCCAGCGCCCTCACCCCTGGCGCGCGGGAGATCGTCGACTACCCGAAAGAGCCGAATCTCATCGAAGCGATGAAGGGCGACAAGCCCGTGCAGATTGTGGAGCTCGACTCGCCCAAGACGCTCGCGATGGGCAAATTCCTGGAAGGCGCGCGTGCGCTCAAGGAGGCCGGAGCCGCCGCCATCACCCTGGCGGACAACAGCCTGGCCATTCTGCGCGTCAGCAATTTTGCGGCGGCGGTAATGCTGCGCGATTCGGTGGGCATCACGCCGATGATTCACCTGGCGTGCCGCGACCGCAACCTGCTGGGCATGCAGTCTGAGCTGATGGGCATGCACTTGCTCGGCTTTCAGCACGTGCTTGCGCTTACGGGCGATCCGTCCAAACAGGGCGATCACCCCGGCGCCACCAGTGTGTACGATCTCAACTCGGTCTCGCTCATCAAGCTCATAAGGGGGCTGAATGGCGGCATGAGCGCCGCCGGGCGTAAACTCAACGGCAACACGGAGTTCCATATTGGCTGCGCCTTTAACCCCAACGCGCGCAACCTGGAGTCGCAGGTAAAAAAGCTGGAGATGAAGATGGCCGCCGGCGCGCAATACGTGCTGACCCAGCCGGTGTTCGATCCCGCCCTGGTGCACGAGACGGCGCGCGTGCTCAAGCCGCTCGGCATCCCGGTCTTCATCGGCGTCATGCCCGTGCTGCACAGCCGCAACGCCGAGTTTCTGCACAACGAAGTGCCCGGCATCAAGATTCCCGAGCCCATCCGCGAACGCCTCCGCGCCGTAGACGAAAAGGCGGGCGCCGCCATTGGCCTGGAGCTGGCCCGGGAGATTAAAGCCGCGATTCTGGAGCACTATAACGGCGTCTATGTCATCACGCCCTTCCTCCGCTACGAGCTGAGCGTGGAGCTGCTGGGAAGTTAGGGCAGCATACTGCGTCCCTCACCTCTTTGTGTCTTCGTGCCTTGGTGGTGAAAAATCCCCACTTCTGGATCTTTCACCACCAAGGCACGAAGACACAAAGGGGGGACGCAATGGAAGAAACCTGACTACGCGTGCTTCTGACTCAGCACGCTAGAGCGCATTCAATACGGATGTAGACAAAGGGAAGTGCTCCTGAGCGCCAATGGAGTTTATAACCCAATTGAAACCGCACTAGCTGGGCAGAATATCCTCATCCACCGGGGAGTGGAGGCGGGTGCGGACCTGGCGAACGGCGTCGGCGGGGGAGGCGTTGTCGTCGATGACGGCGCTGAGCACCTTCTCGCACCATACCATCATCAGCAGGAAGTGGGCGATGAGGTGGCCGGCGGAGTGTTCGTCGAGGTAACCGTTGGGGAGGTGGCTGGTGAGGACGCACTGCAGCTCGTTGGTATCGACGTCGAAATCAACGCGGCCGAGCTCGAGCAGGGAGTTCATGCGCAGGACGGCCTCCATGACCTGCGGAGCCTGAAAATCGGGCACTTCGAAATCGAGCGGAGCGTAAATGGAAAGGCGGTCGCCCTCCACGGAGACGAGACACACGCCGGAGGGTTCGCCGAAGTCGAGGACGACCGACTGACGGTTTTCCTCGACTTTGTGTTTAAAGTCGAACTTCGCGATAGTATGGCAAATGACGTCAAAGGCGGAGTTCATCAAGCGTGTAATTGCGTATGGATCTAAAGCCATGTATTGAGCCGAACCGAAGGGCGGTTGCCAAGCTATTTAACAAAAATATTTCTCGTTCTATCTTAATGGATACAAACGACTAAGCCCTGCCAGACATCCATTTCTCCCTTTGTATCAGAAAAAGAATAAAAACCCCCTATGTAACTACAAAAACCTGTAGAAAACACCCTAGACGCCTACAAATGAATCCTTTGATGCGTCTATTACAGCCTTATACGCACTTTTAGTAAAAATGCGCCGCAATCAATCGCCCGAAACGCATCCGAAGACTCAACCGCCTCAATCTGAATTGCTTAACGTCAAGTATAAGCAACGCGAAATGGCGGAATTGGCGCCGCTAATAGGCGCAACCGGGCGTTCGATTTCCGTGGCACTGAGATCGAGTCTCACGCCATCGCAAGATATTGCCTGTCATGCACTTATCTCTCCGCTGTTTCCACCGCGGGCGATGCGTCGGCGCAAGCGCATTACGGCGTGCGGCGGCATCGCAACGAATGACCCCGTTTATTTTGCGCCAGAAGTGCCGTTTCCCCCAAAATTTCTCCTTTCTTTGAGGATTGGCGCATGTAGGATCGTGGCCAATCCGATCCCCGTTTACGCCTTATGGACGACGCCTCCGAATCCTCCCACGCGGAAGTTGCACCTTCTTCCGCCCCTACACATTCCCCGGCCAAGCATGCAGAACACGCTCATGGTCATCATGATGCGCATCATCATGAACCCGGTTTCTGGGGCACATACGTCTTCTCGACGGACCATAAGATGATTGGTATTCAGTACCTCATCACCTCGCTCACCTTTCTGCTGCTGGGCTTTTTGATGGTGCTGTTGATGCGCTGGAGCATCGCTTACCCCAATCAGCCGCTCACCGCCGCCGCAGTCGTCTCCAAGATTACCGAGGCGCCCGCGGGCTACGCGCACCGTCTGGGGGAGAACGTCAAAGCCCTCTTTGGTTACCCGCACGACTTTAAGCTGAAGGAGACCCCGCCGCCGAAGCCGGAGCAGGGCACGCTTGCGGAGTTTTTGTTTACCAAGCACAACATGCCGGGCGGCGTTATGCAGCCCAGCTTCTATAATCAGCTGGGAGCGATGCACGGCACCATCATGGTGTTCCTTGCCGTGGTGCCGCTGGGCTTTGCGGCCTTTGGTAACTTTGTGGTGCCGTTGCAGATAGGCGCGGGCGATATGTGTTTCCCCCGGCTCAACATGGCCAGCTTTCACCTCTTCTTCTGGGGCGGCGTGATGATGCTCGCGAGCTTCGCCATCCCCGGCGACGGCGGCATTATAGAAGGCGGAGGACCACAATCCGGCTGGACCTCGTACCCGCCTCTCTCCATTCTCTCCAACCCGGCGATCAAGAACACCATTCTGCTCAATCTCTTCACCGGCCAGTCGTTCTGGCTGATGTCGATGGTGTTGCTCATCACCTCCTCGCTGCTGGGCTCCGTTAACTTTATCGCAACGATCGTTCAGCTGCGCGCGCCGGGTATGACCTGGATGCGTATGCCCTTCTTTGTGTGGGCGCAGCTTGTCACCGCGTTCCTGCTGCTCCTCGCCTTCCCTCCGCTGGAGGCCGCGGGCATTCTGCAGCTGATGGATCGCGTGGCGCACACCTCCTTCTTTATGCCGGATGGCCTGGTATGGGAGAACGTGCCGGTAGCCGCGAGCATGGGCTACTCCGGCGGCGGTTCGCCCCTGCTCTACCAGCATCTGTTCTGGTTCCTGGGCCACCCCGAGGTATACGTGCTGATTCTGCCGACCATCGGCGCCGTGACGGAAATCATCGCCACCAACGCCCGCAAGCCGATCTGGGGCCTGAACACGATGGTTGTCTCCGTGTGGGTGCTAGGCTTCCTCTCCTTTGTTGTGTGGGCGCACCACATGTACCTTACGGGCATGGGCACCAAGGTTGCCGCGTTTTTCCAGACGACGACGATCATCATCTCCATCCCGTCGGTGCTGATTCTGACCGCGCTGCTGATTACTCTCTGGGGCGCGTCCATCCGCTTTACCGTGCCGATGCTTTTTGCGACGGCGTTTATCCCGCTGTTCGGTATCGGTGGTTTGACGGGCATCCCGCTGGCGTTCAGCGCGCCGGTGCTGTACCTGCACGATACCTACTACGTTATCGGCCACTTCCACTACGTGGTGGCGCCGGGTGTTATCACCGGTGCGTTTGGCGCGATTTATCACTGGTACCCCAAGGCTACCGGCCGCAAGATGAGCGATTTTCTCGGCCACGTGCACTTCTGGCCCACCATCCTGCTGATGAACTGCGTGTTTATGCCGATGTTCCTGCAGGGTATGTCCGGCATGCACCGCCGCGGTTATGACGGCGGCGCGGCTTACGGCGAGCTGCTGGGCGGAGTTCTTTACTGGCACCAGTTTATCACGGTGTCGGCCTTCTTCCTGCTGCTGGCGCAGATCCCCTTCATCTTCAACTTCTTTTACAGCGCCTGGTTTGGCGAGAAGGTGAGCACCAACCCCTGGCACTGCACCACGCTGGAGTGGGACACCCCCTCCCCGCCCCCGCACGGCAACTTTACCAAGCCGATTCAGGTTTACCGCGGCCCGTACGAGTACAGCGTCCCCGGCCATCCTACCGACTACTTCCCGCAGACGGAACCCGGCTACGATCCGGCCGATAAATTCAAGGGCAAACACTAAGCTGCAGCACACAACGCTGACCTGATTCAGGAATTCTCATGGCAACCCCTTCCCCCTCTCACGGACACGTTGAGGAACACCCTCACGGCGAGCTGATTCCGTATATCGTCAAGTCCCGTCCGGATACCGGGCTGTACAACGGCAAGCTCGGCATCTGGCTGTTTCTGGCGTCCGAAGTCATGCTCTTTGGCGGCCTGTTCTCGGCTTACATCTTTCTGCGCCTGGGCGCGGAGCACTGGCCGTATCATGACGTGCTGCAGATCTGGCCCGGCCTGGTGAACACGGCGGTGCTGATCTTTTCGTCCATCACTATGGTTCTCTCCTGGGCGGCGGTCAAGCGCCGCAAGATGGGGGAGTACTACATGTGGATGTGGATCACCATCGGCTGCGCGTTCATCTTTCTGGGCATTAAAACTTACGAGTACTACGGCAAGTTCACTCACTACGGTGTGCACATCAAGCATGCCAGCTTTGCCAAGTACAAGGGCGCCCTGGAGCACGAGCACGCCAAGGTGAAGGAATGGGTTTCGTCGGCCTCGTTCGAGATCACCGGCCACATCCACGGCGTCGATGACCCGAACAAAAGCTACATCGAGTTTGTGACCGATCCGGACACCGGCGGCCATGGCCACGGCCACGCGGCTCATCCCCCCGCGGCGGACGCCCACGCGCCGGCCAAGGGCGGCGGCGGCGCCGGCGGCCACGGCAACGCGATCAAGATTGAGCGCTCCGACATCCTGCGCTACGGAGTGTTTTACCCCAAGTACAACACCTTCTTTGCCATCTACTTTGTCATCACCGGCCTGCACGCGCTGCACATCATCGGCGGCATCTGCGTGCTGACCTTCTTCGCCCTGCCCATCGGCAGCGCGGCGATTTACAAGGAGAACCCGGAGTGGCTGGCCAATCGTATCGAGACGACCGGCCTTTTCTGGCACTTCGTCGATCTGGTCTGGATTTTCCTCTTCCCCGTGTTTTATTTGCTGTAAGGAGGATTTTTACCACGCACTGTGATTGCGCCTTTCTGACACACTGAAAGACAGCCTTTTCTCTACTCATCAACATGGCCTCCCACACCCACGACAAAGACCACCACGCGGTGTCGAGCGACCCGCACGCTCCCGATCCGCATGAGATCGAGCACATCGAGCAGCACATCAAGCTCTACTGGATTATCTTCGGCTCGCTTTTTGTGCTGACGATCATCACGGTGCTGGTGGCTTACCTGCCGTTCAGCACCTGGGGTCATATCATCTGCGCGCTGATTATTGCCACCTTTAAGGCCGGCCTTGTTGTGGCTGTGTTTATGCACATGATGACAGAGAAAAAGCTGATCTATCAGGTGATGATCGGCGCCGTTGTCTGCGCGTTTATCCTCTTCTTCCTGACGTGGTTTGCCTGGTACGACCCGATCCACTGGGGCAAAGATCCCTACAAGGAGCGCCCGGCCGACCACGTTGTGCCGGCGGGACATCCCACCGTGCACTAAGCATACCGATACAACCTCTCCCTCGCCACCAACTCCCACCAACCACCTGATTCAAAACAGGCCGCCGGCAAGCGACGCCGCGATTCATCTCCAACGTGAATGCGCGGCGCCAGGGCGACACCCCCGACCTGGAACGGAGCACTTATGGGCCTTAAAGAAATGCATCTCGTCTTCATCACCGCCGCCGTTATCCTCTTCTTGGGCACGGCCTGGGCGTTCTTCTTTGTCGAAGAACTGCAGGGCTCGATCCTCAACGCCTTTTTTGGCGTCTGCTGCCTGATCATCGGGCTTGGCCTGGCGGTTTACGAAGTCTACTTCATCCAGAAAGCAAAGGGGATCTCGGATAACTGATCTCGGGCTTCCCGGGCGGATCGCTTCCGCCATTCCCTTCGCTTCCCGCATTCACTGCCGCACCTCCCCTCACCCCCCCACCGCCCCACTTTCATGCGCACTACTTCCCCTCTCCACCGCGCCCTTCCGCTGATGATCCTGGCCTGTGCGCTTGTGCTTGCGCTGCCCGGGGCGGCCAGCGCGTGCCCCGTGTGCTACGGCGCACCCGGCACGCAGGTGACGGAGGCGATCGATACGGCGGTGCTGTTTATGCTCGGCATCATTATGGTGATGATGGGCAGCGCGGGCGCATTTATGTGGCACCTGCGCACCAAAGCTTTCTCCAGCGCCGGCGCCGTGCACACCACCTACGTGGCCAGCGTCCCGGCCGGCTCCGATGCCACCACGCTCAAGGCCACGCCGCATCGCTCCTGACTCGTGGTGAGCGACGACGCTGCGCCCCTCCCCTTTCCCGTACCCACACCTTACTTTCCCCACACACTGACTTGACCTGACCCATGATTAACACCCTGATGGGCATGCCGCCCGCCGCCTCGCAGCACGCGTTCCAGATCGACCAGATGATCGAGTTTTGCCACTGGTTCATGCTCATTCTGTTTGTCGGCTGGTTTGCGTTCTACTGCTACCTCCTCTGGCGTTTCCGCGCGTCCAAAAATCCCAAGGCCAGCTACTACGGCGCCGAGGGCACGGTGTTCAAGCACCTGGAGTTTACCGTCGTGCTGGTGGAAGCCGTTCTGCTGCTGGGCTTTGCGCTGCCGCTCTGGTTCCAGCGCACCTCCGGTTTCCCGGACGAAAAGTCCGCCCTTCAGGTGCATCTCGTCGCCCAGGCGTTTGGGTGGAACTACCATTACCCCGGCGCCGACGGCGTGTTTGGCAAGAAGAGCATGAACCTCGTCAGCCAGACCAACCCCATCGGCCTCGATTCCTCCGACCCGCACGCCAAGGACGACATCATCAGCCAGGGCGAGATGGCCGTGCCGATTGGCCAGGCCGTGGTGCTCAACATCACCTCCAAGGACGTGATCCACAACTTTGCCGTGCCGGAGTTCCGCACCGCCAAGGACGCCATCCCCGGCACCCGCATCCCGATCTGGTTCGTTGGCACCCGCGAGGGTGAGTACACCGTTATCTGCGGCCAGCTGTGCGGCAAGGGCCACGCGAGCATGAAGAGCGTTGTCAAGGTGCTCAGCGCCGAAGACTTCAAGACGTGGCAGGCCGACTTGAAGACGGCCAACACCGCGGCCGAGCCCAAGGCGATCGCAAAGCAGTAAATGCCATTTCATAAGCAAAGCGCCGGGCCCTTCCCCGTCGCTTGCGCCCCAAGGCGAGCTGTCCTGCAGCTCGCCTTTTTTGTTGCTGAGAAAAGTCGACCTGATCAGAGCCTTTTCTCCGCCCCAGCATCCAGTTTCGCGAAGTTGAAGCGCTTTTTTAGCTTCCCTAACTAATTCTCCATCCGATACTTACATAATAACACCAACTCCCGTTCACAATTGTCGATTGACATTATGGAGTTTCCTTTTTACTATGCCCCTATCCATGAAATTCCGCGCCTTGTCCCTGTCCCCCCTTCGCCGCGCCGTGGCAGTTATCGCCGCGGGCCTGATCGCCGTCAGCTCCGCTTCCGTCGTCACCCCCGCGTGCGCAGCCGAAGAGCCGGACCAGATCCTCAACGCCTCGTTTGACGTGGCGCGCGAGTTGTATGGCGATTTCAGCACCGCTTTCTCCAAGCACTACAAAGCCACCGCCGGCAAGGACGTGAAGGTGAATCTCTCGTTCGGCGGCTCCAGCAAGCAGGCCAAGTCCATTCTGGAGGGCATGCAGGCCGATGTGGCCACGATGAACCAGGAGACCGATATTGCCACGCTGGCCGACAAGGATTACGTCGCCAAAAACTGGCGCACGCGCCTGCCGGACAACGCCGCGCCGATGACCTCCACCATCGCCATCCTGGTGCGCAAGGGCAACCCCAAGGGCATCAAGGATTGGGCCGACCTGGTGAAGCCGGGCGTGGAGCTTGTCATCCCCAACCCCAAAACCTCGGGCAACGGCCGCTACACCTACCTGGCCGCGTGGGCCTACACGCTGCGCAGCCCCGGCGGCGACGAAGCGAAGGCGCAAGCCTTTGTCACCACGCTGTTTAACAACGTGGTGGTGCTGGATATCGGCGGCCGCGGCGCGACGACCTCGTTCATCACCAAAGGCCAGGGCGACGCCCTCCTTTCGTTTGAAAACGAGCTCCTGCTTATCACCAAAAAGACGAATCCCGGCCAATACGAGATCGTCTACCCGTCCGTCAGCATCCTGGCCGAGCTGCCCGTCTCTGTTGTGGACACGGTGGTGGACGCACGCGGAAGTCGCAAGCTGGCAACGGCTTATGTGGAGTACCTGTGGTCGCCCGAAGGCCAGCGCATCGCGGCCAGTCACTACTACCGCCCGCGCAACAAGGAGATTGCGGAGGAAAACAAGGAGCTCTTTGCCTCCATCCCGCTCGTCTCCGTAGATGACGTGTTTGGCGGCTGGCCCAAGGCTTTTAAAACGCACTTTGGCGATGGCGGGCTTTTCGATCAGGTGTACAAGAAGAAGTAAGCCCCGGGCCCTTGCACCCGCACTCCGCTCCCCTTTCCCTACAAGCGCATTCGCATCACACGCCCTCACTCCCCCCGGGCCCATCGGCCCGAGAAAGCTGCCGTATTCGAATGCGCTTTTCCCTTGCCTTATTCTGACTAGATCAATAGACTTTTGCAACTTTAACCACCCCGGCCATGTCTGACGCTGTATCTTCCTCCATCCCTTACCGCCGTTTCGGGAACCGCACCATTCTGCCCGGCTTCCATCTGTCGCTCGGGTACACGCTGATTTACGTCAGCCTTCTGGTGCTTATTCCCATGGCCTTTCTGGTAGCCAAGGTGTTTACGGAGCCGTTTGCGGCGACGTGGGCCAAGATCACCAGCGATCGGGCCATCGCCAGCTACATGCTCAGCTTCGGCGCCTCCGGCATTGCGGCGCTGATTAACGGCGTGTTCGGCTTTATCATCGCCTGGGTGCTGGTGCGGTACGAGTTCCCTGGCCGGCGCTTTGCGGACGCCGTGGTGGATCTGCCCTTTGCGCTGCCCACGGCGGTGGCCGGAATTTCCCTGGCGGTGCTGTACGGCAAAAACGGCACGTTTGGAGAGTGGGTGCACTGGGCGGTGGGGCCGGAGGCATGGCGCGCGGGGTGGGCTACGGCTAACTCCAACATTGGTGTTACCATTGCCCTCACGTTTATCGGCCTGCCTTTTGTGGTGCGCACGCTGCAACCGGTGCTGGAGGATCTCTCCACGGATATCGAGGAAGCCGCCGCGTGCCTGGGCGCCACGCGCTGGCAAACGTTCTGGCGCATTATTGTGCCGGCCATTTTGCCCGCGTGGCTTACGGGAATGACCCTGGCCTTTGGGCGCGCGGTGGGCGAGTTCGGCTCGGTCATCTTTATTGCCAGCGGCGTTATTGGCCGGGGCGAGATTACCCCGCTGGTCATCTATACCACGCTGGAGGAGGGCCTGTACTCCCAGGCGGCTGCGCTGGGCGCGGTAATGCTGGTGTTCTCCTTCCTTATCCTGGTGGTGGTAAGCCTGTTGCAGGCATGGAACGGCCGCGTAACTGGCAGCGCGTCGGTGTAATCCCGCGGCAGTAAACCTTCTTTCTCTCCTCTCCCCCCTTTTTCCTTCCCTAAATTATGGCTACTTCGGCTACCACTCTTGAGCCCGCGCCCCCGCAGGAGGCGCCGCGGCGCCGGCGCATTCCCCGTAAGGCGACGACCGAGCCGCTATGGGTTCGCCTGCTGCTTATCACCATTGCGGTGGGCTTTATCGCCGGCTTCTTGCTGATGCCGCTGTTTATCATCTTCAAGGAGTCGCTGCTGAAGGGCATCCGCGTGTACTACGACGCGCTGGAAAACCCCCATGCGGTTTCAGCCATCAAGCTTACGCTGCTGACAGCCGCCATCGTTGTGCCGCTCAACACGCTCTTTGGCGTGGCGGCGGCGTGGGCCATCTCGCGCTTCAGCTTTCCCGGCAAACGCGCTCTGGTAACGCTGATTGACCTGCCGCTGTGGGTCTCCCCTATCGTCGCGGGCCTGATGTTTGTGATTCTGTTTGGCCGCCAGGGATTGCTCAACAGCTTGTTCTGGTCCGGCGGCAAGCAGGTGTTTCCGATTCTGTTTGAGCCGGCGGGCATTGTTATTGCCACGCTTTTCGTCACCTTCCCCTTTGTCGCGCGCATTCTCATCCCGCTGATGCAGGCGCAGGGCAGCGCGGAGGAGGAGGCGGCGCTGACTCTTGGTGCGCGCGGCTGGCAGACGTTCGTTTACATCACGCTGCCCAAGATCAAATGGGGCCTCTTCTATGGCATCATTCTCTGTAATGCACGCGCCATTGGGGAGTTCGGCGCGGTGTCGGCGGTATCGGGCCACATTCAGGGCCTTACCAACACGATCCCGCTGCATATCGAGCTGATGTACAACTCCTCCCAAATGGAGGCTGCCTTTGCCCTGGCTTCGATCCTCTCCATGCTGGCGCTTCTGACACTGGTGCTCAAATCGTTCTTTGGATGGCAGGCCGAACGCCAGGCCAAAGAAGCGCTGGAAAGTACCCCGTGATCCTGTAACGTAGGGAGGGGGCCGAAAACACCACGCTTCCCCCTCTACTACCATAAGTTCCAGGATTATCCTTACCGATTCATCTAATAACATTCTCCTTCCCCTCCACCTCATCATCTGTCCGCCACGCGCGAACGCAACCTTGCTTTACTATGAGCGTTGTCATCGAATCTATTCACAAAACCTTTGGCCGTTTTAATGCCCTTGAGGGGATTGATCTGAAGGTGGAGACGGGCGAACTCGTCGCGTTGCTCGGCCCCAGCGGCTCCGGCAAGACGACACTGCTGCGCATTATTGCCGGTCTGGAATTTCCCGACGACGGCCCGGGGAACATCTTTTTCCACGGCACGGACGTGACGGAGCGGGATGCGTACGAGCGGCGCGCCGGGTTCGTCTTCCAAAGCTACGCGCTGTTTCAGCACATGACGGTATTTGAGAACATCGCGTTTGGCCTTCGCGTACGGTCGCGCGCCACGCGCCCCAGCGAGGCGGAGATAAACGCGCGGGTGAACGATCTCCTGGGCCGCGTACAGCTGACGCAGTTTGCCAAGCGCTTTCCCAACACGCTCTCCGGCGGCCAGCGGCAACGCGTGGCACTGGCCCGCGCCCTGGCGATCGAGCCCCGTGTGCTGCTGCTGGACGAGCCGTTTGGCGCGCTGGACGCCAAGGTGCGCAAGGAGCTGCGCCGCTGGCTGCGCGCTTTTCACGAGCAAACGCGCCTGACGACCCTGTTTGTGACGCACGACCAGGAAGAGGCGTTTGAGGTGAGCGACCGCGTCGTCATCCTCGGCGAAGGCCGCATCCAGCAAATCGGCAGCCCGGCCGAGGTGCGAGCGAATCCCGCCAACGATTTCGTCCGCAAGTTCCTTGGCCTGGACGACGAATCTGAGCTACTCATCCCCTCCCCCCTCCATGAAGGCTCGCGTGCGCGCGAGCTGGACGCGGTGTGAGTGTGAGGACGGGGGGGAGCCCGCCGGGCGCCGGGCCGCGCGTGGTTGATTACGCCGTGGTCTGCACGCGCTCGGCGATAATCGTGGTGATCGGAATCTGGTTGTCGTGCTGGGAGTCGCTGCACGAATAGGACGCCGTGGTTTGGCGGATAATGCGGAAGCCCAGCATCTCGAGCACCTCCCTGTACAGGGTGGTGGAGAGCTTGAACCATGCGTAGGGAATGCCGTTTTTCATGCTGCCACACAGGCGCATGTCGGCTTCGGGCGAGTCGATCATGCCTTCCGCAATCACCAGGTGGCGGGCGGAGCGGTTGGCCGCCTGGGTGAGCGCCATAATCGGGTCGCGCAGGTGGATCAGAATCTGCGCAACAACCACGACGTCAAACATCCCCAGCTCGCCGGGCAGGTTGTAGACATTGCCGTAGTACGCCTGGGCGGAGGAGTTGTGAAGGCGGTGCGACAGCCAGTACGAGTTCTTTGTCGTGTTTAGCACACCCTCGTGGAGGGCGTACCACTCCTCGCGCTTGGTCACGCTGTCGTGGCTATGCATGGGCAGGAAGGCAAAGCGCTCCGACGAATCCGCATCGAAGGAGACAACGTGGGCGCCCTGCTTTTCCATCTCAAACGTCAGGAAGCCGCTCGCGGTTCCCAAATCCAGCACGCGGCGGCCGGCCACGTCGATCCGCCCCAGGTACTCGCCGATACGGCCGCGAAGGTCCCAGTGTCCCTTCACGGTTCCCACCGTCGGTAAGTCCACCGTGTGATAGAAGCAGCACTGCGTCAGATCCGTTACCATCCGTGGTGTGGCGTAGGCAAAGGGCACCGCCTTATCCTTATCCTCCACTTTCGTTTCTATCTGCCGAATCGGTGCGTAGTGGGTGCTAACCGGCTTGCGCGGCGGAATCCATCGGTTAAAGGTACGCTTGAACCAGGAACGGCGCTCCCATTTCTTGAGCGACTCGATCGTTTGTTCCAGGTAAGCAAGCCTTTCTTTCAGGGCGTCGACGGATTCAGCCATAGAATGGTTGTGATAACGCACCTTACCGTGTAATTCACGCCTTTTTTACAGGTATTAGGCGCGCCGGCCGTTGCCGCCAAAACCAATCATAGTCGCAACCAATCTGCAGGTTAACAGATTTACCGCCTTGACTTCTCGGCAAGTCGGTTTGGAATGCCAGCATGGAGTTGGAGTATTACTTGTGGACGCACGGCGGCCAGCAGGGGCCGTTTACCCGCGAGGAGCTGGAGAAGATGTACCGCGAAGGCAAGCTTATCGAAGCCAACCTGCAGTACACCACCGACGCCGGCGAGACCTGGTACCCCATGGGCCACCTGTTTGCGCCGACGCAGCGCCGTGGCTTTGTGGGCGGTGTGCCGGAGAGCGGCGTGGGAGCCGTCTTGCCCGCCGCAGGCGCCGCACCCGGCGTACGCGAGGAAGCCACCACCATCAAGGCCGGCCCTACCATGAGCCCCTCCGGCCGCATCGTCATGCCCCCGGCCGACGCCTCGCACGACCGGCTGGCACCGCTGCACCTGCGGGATAAAGCCGGCGAAGCGGACCGCGCCAGGGATGCTGACGCCGGCAGCGGCGGCAGCGGCAAGTCGCCCACCCGCAAGCCCAAACAGCAGCACCGCACGCAGCGCATCGAGCCCACCGACAGCTATGTGCGCCCGTCGGACCTGATCAAACCGCAAATCGCCTACCGCATTATGCGCGACGGCCTGGAATCCGGCCCGTACGAGGAGGCCTTCCTCCGCCGCTGGGTGGAAACCGGTGCGCTGGAGAAAGATACGCCGACACGCCGCGACGGCACACGTGACTGGGAGCCGCTCTGGCACGTCCTCAAAATGTCCCCGCCCGGCCAGGTGGAGCACGAGGCCACGCAGGGCCGGCGCGCCATCCGCACCCTCGCGTGGTCCGGCAAAGTGCTGGTGCTGGTGGGGGCGGCGCTGCTGGCTGGCGCCATGTGGCTGCCTTTGATGCGCA
The DNA here is from genome assembly GCA_003054695.1 of Verrucomicrobia bacterium LW23. Classification (GTDB taxonomy): domain Bacteria; phylum Verrucomicrobiota; class Verrucomicrobiia; order Methylacidiphilales; family UBA1321; genus LW23. The sequence continues at coordinate 418,719 of QAZA01000011.1, read as the reverse complement.
CCGTCGGCAACCCCCACGCGCTGGGCCCCATCAACGCCAACCACGTCGTAACGCTCTGGGAGTTTAGCCAGCCGCACGTAGGGCTGTTTGCCTCCGCCGGCCTGGTGGCGCTGCTTGCCGCGCTGAACAACAGCGGCCGCTGGGTCTGGGCCGGCTGGGCAGGCGCCGCCGCCGGGCTGGGCTGGCTGGTGCAGGCGCTGTACGCCCACCAGCAAACGCTGCGCGCCACGCTAAGCGAGAATACCCACCCGCTACGCCTGCTTCGCGTCAAGTATGTGGAGTCCATGTCGCCGCTGCCGCAACTGCACTACGGCCTCATCCTGCTGGTCGTCGGCGTTGTGCTGATTGCCGTGGGCGCTCTGGTCATGCAGCTCTCCGCTGCGCGCTGGCGGCGGATGTAGCGGGCGGGAGCGGCTTCCGTCGCAAGATTGGCGCGTTGGTGCGTTACTTGTTTAGCCCGTAAAGGATCGATCGGGCCCGCCAATCCTCACACGCTGCCCCTATGTCCCTGCACGCCGCCCGGATTCTCCCCGCCGACCCACCCGCGCCCGCCGCGCCTTCCAGCCTGCTTCGGCGCCTGGCGCTTGCCCACGCTTTTTGTGTGGAGACGCCACTTGCGCCCGAGGAGGCGTTGCAGGTGCTGCGCGACAACTCGCAGGAGAACGGCGCCCCGCTCGTCGGCCTGTGGCGCAGCAGGGATCACCGCTACTTCCGCGGCACCATCCGGGGCAACGCGTTCCAGTTCCAGCGCATCATCCACTACCGCAACAGCTTCTTGCCATGCGTCAACGGCACCGTGGAGGCCGCCCCGGCAGACCCGCGGCGCTCGGTCGTTCACGTGGCGATGGCGCCGCACTTCGCCGTCCTCATCTTTTGCGCCTTGTGGCTGGCCCTGGCAGGTGCAGGCGCCGCCACCATGCTAACCCTCTGGCTCACCGACCCGACGCGCGCGACCGGCGATCTGCTCTTTGGCTGCGTGGCCGGCACAGCCATCGCCATCGTCTTCACCGGCTTCCTCTGCGCCTTCTGGTTCGAGGCCAGGGCGCAGGAGGCAAAGCTGCGGGAGCTGCTGGGAGCGTGACGCTGGGTAAGGCGGTTTAAATGCGAGTGCAGCCACGGCATTCTCTGAAGCGCCACAACACTTTCGGAATTGAGTCAACCGCTATAGAGCCCAGTCCGTTTGTCCGGTCAGACTAAGCGACTGCCAGCCGATGGTGCTGGCGCCCTGCCAACGACACGGTCGTCTGGTATAACGATTTGAATAAAGAATTCCAGCATGTTGTGGACGATGGCAAAGCAGCTTATGTAAAGTCTGTCTCTTGCTTAAGTGATTTAACCAACTCCAGTTCACGCAACCTCGCATTGAGCACTCGCTCAGCTTTAGTGAGAGCGTATTTTCCCAACGCTATACGGAAAGGTGGGTTTGCGATTGTGGCAATCTCTACAATAGCTTCAGCTGCTTTTCTGGGGTCGCCAGGTTGTCGACCATCCATTTTCTGGAGATAAGCATCAAACTTGCCGACGGTGCCCGTATAGTCGGGCAATGAAGCATCGGCTCTTACCATAGAGCCTGAGACAAAATCTGTGCGAAATGGGCCAGGCTGAATAAGGCTCACTTTGATACCGAGCGGCTTCAGTTCTGCAGCCAGACCTTCCGAAATTCCCTCCAGGGCGTACTTGGCTCCACCGTAGATGGAGAATCCCGCGTAGTTCGATATAGCGGCCGCAGCGGAGACGTTGAAGATGTGTCCGCTGCGCTGCGCACGCAATACGGGCAGTGCGGCCCGTATGACGTTAAGGGCGCCATGAACATTGACGTCAAAGTTCTGCCGTATCTGTTCCTCAGTGCATTCTTCCAGAGAGCCGATAAGTCCGTAACCGGCATTGTTTACGACAACATCAAGGCGCTGCTTTTGGGCCACAACGCTTTCGATGGCGACTTTTACCTGTGTTGCGTTGGTAATATCGAGGGAGACAGGTAAAAAGGATTCGGGATATTCCTTGTGCAGAGACGCCAGCTTGTCAGGTGAACGGCTGGTAGCTGCCACGAAACCGCCTCCGGCCAGTACAACTTCCGCCAAAGCACGCCCCAGACCGCCAGAGCAACCGGTGATAAACCAAATCTTGTTCGCTTGAGTCGTCATGCTTCCTACTGATACTGCATATTTTGTATTCATCAATTTTTGCGGTATAACTAAACGGAGCGTCATAAATAATTGCGCATGCTCAGCCAAAGAAGGCGCATAGTTTGCGGAGAGTTTCGGTGGGTTTGGCCCAGGCGTCGAGTTGGGGTTCGATAGCGGCAAGTGCGGCATCGAGGGTGGCGAAATGTTGGGTTGAGCTGCGGTAAGTTGTCGGAAATGACTACGACGCGTCGGCCTGCGTCGCGACTGGCGGCTTCGAGTTCTTTGAGAGATTTCCAGAACGTGCTGCCTCACATGCATCCCGGACGGGTCGATTTGCGCAAACTCCTAGGCGAGTTCCTGCCGCAGATTGGCGCTGGAGTGCGCGGCTTTCAGTTTTGGCAATTCCGCGCGGAGGTGCTGGGATTTGAGGCGCCTGGCTGGGGCGTTGTCAGGACAGATGGTTCGGATCGCGCGGTCACGAGGGCTATTGAGCAATTCTGGCAGAAGCTTGCTCCGCACGCCAACTCATTGGCAGCGTGTCCGCCGCCGACCAGTGAGGTTGCTATCTGGAAAAGCCGACGCAACGAGATATTCCCCTTCGCCATCCAGCTCAACCTGAACTCGCTCAGGGAAAGTGTAAACGCTTATATTGAGGCGCTATATGCTTTGAATATTCCATACCGCGTCGTGGATGACATTCAACTGGAAGCGGGGCTTCTTGATGGAATCCGTCTACTGATTCTCCCGTCACCGTACTATCTTACTCAGCGGGAGATGGATACACTGCGCGCATGGGTGGACGCCGGCGGAATATTGTGGAGTGAGGCCCACCTGGGCGCATACAATGGGACGACAGGCCGCCACAGCACTGTGGTTCCTGGCGGAGGGCTGGCCGACGCCTGGGGGCTGCGTGAGGAGGACAGCACATCGTCGTTCCGGCTGGACCTGGAGAAACGGGAAGCTTTCGATGGCGCCATTTCGGAAGATGTTAAGAGTCACTGTGCGAGCTCCTGGTGGAAGTACGATGCGCAGGCGAAGGATAAGGCCGTCGCCGTTGGCGCATCGTTCGCAGTCCATCCACTTAACATGATCACTTAAGCGAAGGTTGCGGCGGACATAGGTAAGGAGCGACTAAGATAGGATGACCAATTTTCCTGCGACCCTTCTGAAGGTCGATACTTTCCGCACTGATTCGAGAAACGGTACGTCAGCCCGTCAAGGCGGGGAAAACCTGACGCCAGACACACTGAAAGGCCATGAGGCAGGGGGAGGTAAAATCGAGCTTTGCGGGCACGGTGTGTGGCGTCTTACGCTGGGAGTGCCCGAAGACATTACCCCAGTCTCTGTGCGACGCACCACGCCGTGTGAAGCGGAGTACGCGAGGCTCGGTGCCCCCCCTGCGCAGCCCCCATTTCGGATAGAAGACATACGCTTTCGCGTTCATGCGAGAGGCGTAACCTGCGAGTTGCCGTTCAACCCGGACGAGGGCATCTTTGGCTTTGGACTTCAGCTTAAGGGGCACTTGCACTCGGGTAAAAAGCGACATCTCCGCGTTAACGCGGATCCGGTTGTAGATACGGGAGATTCGCATGCGCCGGCGCCGTTTTTTGTTTCCACCCATGGATACGCTGTGCTGGCGGATACGGCGCGCTATTGCTCCTTCAACGTGGGCACTCATGCCAAGGTCAGCGAGATCGAGCAACGCGTGGCGCAGAAATGGTCATCTGCGCCTTTGTCTCCGGCGGAGATCTATAAACAACAGGCTTTTGGCCACCGGAATATCATCGACATTCCGGCGGCCCGGGGCATCACACTGTACTTCTTTGGCGGGCCCACAATGCGTACTGCGCTGCAGCGCTATGTGCTCTTCTCCGGCGGCGGCTGCCTTCCTCCGCTTGCGGAGCTGGGCAATTGGTACAGGGCGTTTTCCCATCACAACGAGGAGGAAGTACACAAGCTTCTCGATGGGTTTGCCGCGGACGTTCTGCCTTTCAGTGTAATTGGACTTGAACCAGCGTGGCAGTCTAAATTCTACCCTAACTCTTTTACCTGGAGCGATAAATTCCCAGATCCCGCCACATTTGCCCGTGACCTCAAGGCGCGCGGCTACCGGCTAAACCTATGGGAGAACGCCTTTGTGCATCCCGAAGCTCCCTTTGCCAAGACGATTGCCCCGTGGTGTGGGGACGAGCTGTCCACAGATGGTCTTGCGCCCGATTTTCTCACCACAGAAGCCTGCCACATCTTTGCCGAGCACCACCGTACAGCCCTGGTGGAGCACGGGGCAGATGGCTTTAAGCTGGATGAGTGCGACAATGGCGATTTCCTCCCCTTTGCCTGGTCCTTTCCCGAGCACACTCAGTTTCCCAGCGGCGCGGACGGCGAGCAGATGCATACGCTCTACGGAGTGCACTACCAGCACACTCTGGACGATATTTTTGTCGCTCGTAATCAGCGCCATTACGGGCTGGTCCGCTCCTCCGGGCCGCTTGCTTCATCGCTTCCTTTCGCGTTGTACAGCGACTTGTATGAACATGAAGACTTTCTGCGCGGTGTTGTGAATGCAGGCTACTGCGGCATGCTCTGGACGCCAGAGGTACGGGACGCGGCGACGGTCAACGAGTTTATACGGCGAGTGCAGGCTGTCGTGCTCTCGTCACTCTCCATGATTGACGGCTGGTACATCCCCATGCCGCCGTGGATGCAGATCAATCGCAAGAAGAACATAAACGGCGAAATGATGGACGACCGCGACCTGGCAACAGCGCTGGTGAGACAGGCGCTGCATCTGCGCATGCGCTTGCTCCCCTACATCTACAACGCGTTTGCCGAGTACGCGCAGACAGGTCTCCCTCCGTTTCGCGGTCTGCCGCTGGACTTCCCCGAGGACCGGGAGACGTGGAAGTGCGATCAGCAATTCATGATCGGTCGCGATCTGCTGGCGGCTCCTGTCGCAGCAGGCAAATCCTCCCACAGTATCTATCTTCCGATCGGCAAGTGGCGGGAGTTTGCCACAGGGGTCCCGCACGAAGGTGGCCGTACGCTTGTACTCAACAATCCTCCACTGGATCATATTCCCCTCTACGTTCGGGACGGGGCAGTATTGCCCCTGGCGGATGTAGAGAGCAGGCTGACGAGTGAGACTATTTTCACGATTCGCCCCACGGTGTATGGGGATGGCGCGATCGAAGCCAAAGGCCGACTTTACAGCGATGACGGCAAAACATTCGACTTCAAAAAAGGAGATTTCTCCACCATTGACCTCACCTGGAGCGCGAAAGACGGGCTGAAGGTGCAGCGTCATGGCGAGGCGCACAGCCAGCGGTATATTATTGCCGGCGAGGTGCTTATGCAAGGTCTTTACCAGCCGAAGGAGCAGTAGTGGACTCAGGGCAGGGCCGCCGCGGTTAATGCGGCGGCCCTGCATTTTTTGTGTAGGGGTTGCTTTACTTAACAAGATCAATAAGTCGCCTTTTGCGCCAAACGTTGGGATTGACTACATTTCCACTTAGACAGCGACCACGTTGGTGAGTCCTTGTTTGGCTTCCAGCGTTAAGAAGAAACGAGTTCAAGACCGCGTTGAAGTCTACGCTCCTCCGAGATCCCGAAATCCCGAAAGGTTGCCTGGACAGACTTCCCTTTTTATATTCATGAAAATATTGTCTTACTGCCTGTTAGGGTTGTGTTTCCTTACGTCTATGGCCGCGGCGGGGGAGAGCGCATCGTCCGCCTATATCCCCGCCGATAATCGCCTGAGTCCACGTCCCGCCTGGGAGCTTGACGTTACCGACAAGCTGACGCTTGCGACCGGTGAGCCTTACGGAAGCGTTATAAGCCGGGAGTCGCGTTCCAGTCGCGTGCATGGCGGCGCGTTCAACTGGACGCTTCCTCTTTCTTTGCCGGCCAATGCGGACGCTCAGTGGCCCGTGGTGCTGGAAGCGGATGAATCGCGGGTCATTACAAAGCTTGAGTGCGACGGATCCAATTTGAAGTGGAATAGCCGCGATACTGGCAACCTGTGGCACAGCGGGGAGGGCTCTGCTGTCGTACCTCTTTCATCGGAACAGCCAGCATGCACGCTTAAGTTAGAGTCGTTGGACATTCCGCTGGCCTATCCCAACAGCTTCGGACGGCTGCGGCTGCGCCCTGCTACGCTCAACGAGCTGGTGCGCTTCGATCGGAGCCATGATCAGAAGCAGATCAGCATCGTCAACACCGGCACAATACCTCTTGCACTGGAGGTGCGCGTGCTAATGGAGGATTATTTTGGGGTGCCGCTTAACGATCAATCGATGTCTTTCAATCTGGCTGCGGGAGAGAGACAGTCCGTCGATCTGTCTGCGCACACTCCGGATAAGGGACTATACAAGACGCGCCTCTGGGCGGAGAATGGCTCGCTCAAGACCTACGAGTATCATCTCACGGAGAACAGATTCCTTATCAGCCGGGAGCGGCCTGATGCCGTGCGCCTTACCGATAACTGGGAGAAAGCCTTCGTCCCCGGCCCGCCCGACAAGAATCCGCCCCCCACCAGCGGCTGGATTCCTGGATCCACCAGGCTGGAAGACAAAGACATGACGAGCCACTACATGTGGGCGCGCCAGACATTTACGGTGCCTTCCGACTGGCCCGCCGGTCAGTCCATTGAGCTGCTGCTGCCCAACGGCATTGATTCGCACGCCGTTGTGCGGCTGGATGGCGCCACCATCGGAGAGGCGGCCAACTGGGAGCTCCCCAAGCGCTTTGTGCTGCCATCGACTCTGGCTCCGGGCTCCCGCCACACGCTGGAGCTGGGTATTACGGACTATATTGTGGGACTACGTCCCGGGATTCCTCTTCCTCCTCCCGGCCCCTATCAGGGTGCCAACAGGGCCTGGATATATACCAGTTCATCTACGGATCCGGTACGCATTGGCGTAAGCTGCGTGCCCGAGCTCATGTCCATACCTCAGACTCGTTCTGCATCGATCGTCATACGCCCGAAAGTCGTGGGAGGCAAAGTTCTGGAGGTGCTAGCCAGCGTTGAGAGCGAAACGCCCCGGTCGGATCTCAAAGTGCGCATGCGCGTTTACGATGCCGGCAAGATGGTTTTTGATATCGGCGAAAAGACGATTAGCATCAAGCCAGGCCAGCCGCAATCCGTCGCCATGCAGAAGGCCTGGCCCGAGGCGCAAACCTGGTCCCTGGAGCGCCCCAGGCTTTATGAGTTACGGACGGAGCTGCTGGACGCTGAGGGCAAGGTCATCGATACGCGCCGGGACCGGTTTGGATTTCGGGAATTTGGAATCAAGGGCAGCTACTTTACGCTCAACGGGGAGATTCTGAAATTGCACGGCGGCAGCCACGAGTACAGCACCGCCCTGCTGTGGCCGGCCCGTCCCAGCCCGTACCGCATTCTCCGGCACGGTGCACGCAAGGCGGGGCCCACGGGAGCGGGGATGTCTCAGGGCGTTGTCTCGATGGATGCTGCCGATGAGCTGGGCTATCTGCTTAAGGCGGATACGGGTGGAATCAATGCCCATGGTGCCGATAATTATGATTGGCAAAACCCGATGATGTGGTCGCGTCTGGAGACAACAATGATCGCGGTTGCAAAAGCTTACATCAATCACCCCTCGGTCATTATGTGGGATGCGGGCAACGAGATCTCGTTCAAGGGACCTGGCGAGGCCTATAAAATGGGAGAGTTATTCCGCCGTATCCGTACCTTTGATCCTACCCGTCTGGTTACCATTGGAGGATCTTACCCTCTCGTAACAGGCTCCGAAGTGGTGAATTACCATGGCTGGGGCAGATGGGCGGACCGCTCCGACTATTACTTCTGGAGGCCCGAAGAGCGGCCCAGATACCTGCGGGATGCGGGCTACTTCCAGCACCGCCCCAGTGCGGAGCCCGCGACAAACTGGGTAGCGGATCTCAAAACCAACAGCGGTCCTCTGCTGCTCTATCCCGGCAACACCAGGGAGCTTCGCCACATTGACGGCCGCCCCGTGCTGTTTGCGGAGGGAATGTACATGGAGGGGGTAGATACTTACCCGCTCTTCGGTCACAATGCGTTGCTGAATCTGCCCATGGAGGAGGGCAGGAAGGACGATGCGACCCGACCTTGCTGGGAGGCACTCAACATGCTGGGCAACCGGCGTCTCGGCATCCAGAATGTTCGCCAGGCAGGTTCTTCGTCCTTTATGATTCACGTCAGCGGCGGCACCGGACGCTACCTGTTACCGCTTGCCTCATTCTCATGGGATCGCAAGTACCGTTTCAATTCGGGCAGCCGGATGCAGACCCGCTTTGGCGTTCATTATGACCTGAGCGAGGGCGCGGCGGTCACGGCGACTTACCGGCTGCTGGATGGCACGGCGGTCCTCGGGGAGAAGTCCGTTGATCTCAACATGAAGCCCGGTGAAATCCAGTTTGTGGACCTCGACTTCGCGTTGCCGCCCGTGGCTTCGGATAAGGAACTCCGCATGGAAGTGCGTGTGTGGCCCAGGGCGGGCACCGGCGGTTTCCGGGATGACGTGGCCATTACCGTGCTTGCGCCTGCGCGCCTTCAGCTGCCGGCAAGCACCGTCCTTGCGGTTTTTGATCCGGCAAAGTCGGTAAGTCCCACTCTGGAGGCGGCCCGCGTTTCGTTCCAGAACTTGCAGAAGATATCCGACTGGAAGCAGGAAACCGTGCTTCTTGTTGGCAGCGAAGGGCTGGCTGGTGTTGCTCCTCAGGATCTTGCCTCGCTTGTACCCAAGATTGAAGCGGGCGGGCGGATCATCGTGCTGGATCACTTCTCACTACCCCAATTTTTGCCCCGGCCGCTGGTGCAGAGCAAGGAGGCCGCATGTTACGTGGCACGCCTCGACGGCCCCTCTGTCCTCACCGAGGGAATCGTAACGGAGGATCTCCGCGCGTGGACGACGAAGGAAAAAGATCAGGTAACGGCGTGGAATTCTCTGGAAGTACCATCAGGCGGTATGTTTCGCGTTCATGTAACCACCGTGGGCAAGGCGCCGGTGCTGGAAGTGGGCCAGGGGCTCGGGCGCGTGCTTTTCGTTCAACTGAACATGAAGGATGCGCTGGGTATCGAGCCCGTGGCAACACGCATCCTGGGCAATATATTGAAGTGGACCGGCGCACCTTCTCCGTTCCAGGGCCAGACAACGGCCATCATCCCCGGCGATCCCAAACTTACCTCCGGCCTGCAGAACCGAATGGGGGTTGTGGCGCCTGTGCTGGCAAACGCCGATGCCAACCTCATCATCGCTTCCGGCACGTCAGAGGAGACACTGGCCGCTCTGGAGTCGATACGTCCCCGACTGCTCTCCGGGCTGGAGCGAGGGGGAACACTCTTCCTCTACGGGCTGGACGATGCAGGCGCAGCATGGCTGAGCAAGCTTATCGGTTCTCCGGTTGAGGTGCGGGCTTTTCCTCACACCCATGCGTTTCTTACCCGGGTATCGCCGCTTACCTCGGGGCTGGGCCATGCGGATTTCTGGCTCAGCGGCCTGGGCCGCGGCTTTAACATCCATAAGCCCAGGGAGGGCGAGAATGGAAATACGGGGAATACCGTCGTAAGCGGCCCCAGGGTCCAGGCGCTGACAAGACCGGCCTATGTTGCGGAGATCCCCGTGGGCCAGGGTCGCATCGTCATTAATCTTGTGCGATCGCTGGAGACCCCCGTGCCGTCGCAGATGCGCGTATTGTCCACCCTGCTCACCAATGCGGGCGCCAAACTGGACCCCGATGGGGCCGGGCAGGCAGCCACTGCCTGGAAGTTCATGACGCTGGATCTGACGCCGTTCGTTAATCACTCTCTGGTAGACACGAATGATTCGACCCAGCCGCGCGGGTGGAATGCAAGCGGTTCGGACGACGATCTGCGCGACTTCTCCACAGGCAAGCAAACGCTGCGCGGCGTGGAATACTTCATTACGCCCGCCGGAACGCAGAAGAACCACTCGGTGATCCTTATTGCCGGCAAAAGCGCCAAGCTGGGTGGCCTTACGGAAGTAAAAGGCATACAAGTCCGTGCGAAAGCAGACCGGCTTTTCTTTCTGCACTCCGCCGCCTGGGGGGTGCCCGGCTTCACTTACCGCGTCTACTACACAGAGGACCGCAAAGTATGGATACCGGGCAAGCCAGATCCGTTTGTCGACGTTGTGGTGAAGCCAAACGAGAACATTACGGAGTGGGTTCATGGCGGCAGTGTGGAGCGCAGTCAGAAGTTTCTGCCAGGTGCCACGGTAGCCTGGCTGGGCGGTAATGCCCGCACCCGTGGGAGTTCTCCCACCGGCGACAAAGACCTCGGAGTCTTTCAGATGACATGGGACAATCCCCATCCGGAGAAGGAGATCGAGAGCATTGATATCATCAGCCCCGGGTTGGCTGGCAGTGGCAACGCATTTGTCTTCGCCATTACCGCGGCAACCCGGGACGAAAATCCTGCAAAAGCCGAGTCTCTGCCGATGCCCAGCCTAAGCGATGTTTTGCCGGAAGGCACCAACGAAGGGGATGTTCAGGAGCAAGTGCAATTTCCCAACTACGGGTTTGTGCTGATGCGGGATGGTAGCATCTCCAGCATATACGACCAGCAGGGAAAGGCATTTGCCCGCAGCACCCCATGGCAAGCCGTTGCCAGGGGCGAAGAAGGAGGGGAAAAAGTAACAGAAACTCTCGGCAGCCAGACGCAAGGCAACGTCGTGAGCACCTCCGGTGGCGGCGGAAACAGACGCGTGTGGGAATTTACATGCAATGAGGAGATTGACTGGAAAGTGACGATAATCGCCACACCGGGCCGGTTGCGCTACGAGCTGCGCTACACTCCATTGGCCGACCTTAAGCAAGGCTACACTGCCAGACTGACAACCGGCCTGAACTTCATCAATGGCGCCGAGGCCAAGGTGAAGGTGAATGAGAATCCCTTTGCCATCAAAACAGCCTCCGGAGAGGCAATCTTCGCCTTCGATCGTCGCTACACAACATGGGTTTTCTCCTATCATCTTTACCCGCGCTTCGTTTCCATCTTCGCACCCCCCAAAAACGGCGCGCCCTGGACTCCCAAAAAGGAAGAAACACTGTGGTGGGAACTGACGCCTCCGTAGCAGATTTCGCCTGTCGACAGCCCATGTTTGCCTGACTCCAATTAACCGGCACAACGTTATGTCCAATCCAACTGTTTCCCAAGCTGCTTCGCGCCCTTTACGGCTCTCTCGTTTTAACCGCTGCTTCGCTTCCAAGACGCGAGGCATAGCACTCGTCCTTGTGTTGGGGATGCTGGCTCTTGTCTCCGTTATCATCATCGCGTTTCTCCAGGGGGTTCGGACGGATCTCTCCTCATCGGCTACCTACGAGAAAAGCACGTCCACGCGTCTGCTGGCGGATACGGCGCTTAATGTAGTCATCGGCCAATTGCAGGAGGCTACACAGCGTCCCGGCGAGGCCTGGACTTCTCAGCCGGGGCTCATACGCACCTTCGATACATCAGGCAATCCCGTCTCCGCCTACAAGCTCTACTCCAATGACCAGATGCGGGTGGACGGAGCATTCGATCCGGCTGCCGGCACCGATCTGCCTCCTCTATCCGACATAACAGCAAAGCCCGACGAGTATGTGGACATAAACGCGCCCATCAAAACCACGCTGCTGGACGCTGCGGGAGATCCCTCCGATCACTGGCTTTTTCCGATTATCGATCCCCGCGCGCAGGGTGAAGTGGATGGCTTCTCGTTCAACCCGGCCTGGGGTAACGATGCCTCTGCAGGCGGTAGCCCCAGGCTTGCCATGCCGGTAAAGTGGCTTTACCTGCTCAAAGACGGCACGATATCGCCCGGCGTCAGCGCATCGGGCGGAGGCGTTGAAATTGCCAATCAGACAAAGGCAAACCCCGCCGTCGCACGCATTGCATTTTGGACGGATGACGAGACGTGCAAAGTCAACATCAATACCGCTGCGGCGGGCACCCCATGGGATACGCCGGTTTGCAATACCTATCCCAATAAAGCCAGCCTCCTTATCTCCAACCTCAAAACACGGCCGGCGAGCTGGCCCAACCAGATTTTTGAGGCGGATTACGCCCAGTTTCAACCAGCGCTTAACGAGTACCAGCGCTACCCGGGACACCCCGCCACAACTTCCCTGGAGCCCATCTTGTCAAAGGCGATTGCAAGGAAGCTGGGTGGATCGCCCACACGCGCGCAGATTCTGGAGGTCCTGTACAACATTGCGCCGCGCTACGATGGTGGGAGCAATTCGTCGCTCTCCGGCACTCAATCTGTCTTGGACAACAACCGCCCGCCGCTGAAGCCAGGGGCCGAGCGCCTCTACGCTTCGGTCGACGAGCTCCTGTTTGCTCCTGCACTTTCGGCCGATTCGCGGATTTCAAGTCCGTTTGAAGTCTCGGATACCGCCCGCCGCCAGATCATTGAGCGCGCGAAGTTTTTCGCCACCGCCACCAGCAAAGCGCCGGAGGTCAACCTGCACAACAAGCCCCGCATTGTGGCCTGGCCCGTGCATGTGACCGACAGTCCCCAGTACCGCTCCGCCTACGACAGACTGATTGCCTTTTGTGGAACCGTGGGCAACTCCAGAAAACCCTATTACTTCACACGCCAGAATCCGCTGAGCAAAACGGCGGACTGGAGCACGCGCAATCAGGAGATCTATCGCTACCTCCAAAGTATTACCGATCTGCCCATCCCCGGCTTTGGTGGAACCTTCAAAAGCAAGCTGGGTATCGATCGCGATCAGGTGCTTACCGAAATCTTCGATTACATCCGATGCCTTAACCTGCAGGATGTATCTGTAGCAAACTCTTACACAGGCACGGACGACAAGCTTCGCGGTATGGTGCTGCCCATCGAACCCCAAAGCGGGGCGGGTGCAGGCACCAAAGGATTTGGACGCATCGCCACGATATCGGAGGTTGGCGTGGTTGTTGTGGCCGGTGCAAGGGATCTGGTGAAAAAGACCACCAAGATTCGCGTGATGCTCTACCCGGAAGTCTTCTGTCCTATGGTTGGATTCTCCGCCATGGCGGTGAACCAGAAGCTTACGTTTACCGGCTTAAAGGCAAGCGATGGACTGAGGGTAAACGGCGCTCTGCTTCCTTTCCCTAACGATGAAGTTGTTATGTATCATGACACTATCGTCAAAAAGGGCGATTATCTCGGCCAGTCTCGCGTTGGAGGTTATATGGGTATTGCGCCATTTATATACGCACCCAACCCCGCCAATCCCAACAGCAATTTCACCATCTATCCGCCCATATGTACTGATTTTGAGGTTCCAGGGCTCTACGGCACGGACCCTGCAACCGCTGGATATATCACCATCAATAAGGGGAGCAAGATACGTTTCCGGATGGAGGCTCCTTACACGGGAGCACCGGAGATCGTTCAGAAATTTGAGATGGAGTTTGATCGCGATATCGTATTGCCGATTCCCTACACCTTTTCGTCCACCAGTCTCGGTACTCGTGTATCGTATGGATCGACTTACAACTATTATCAGGCCGTATGGAAGGGTAACGACAACAGTGTACCCGCCGTGTCTACAACGGATTCAGTTGTAAGCCTTGTCCCCGCCAATAACCTTGCGGCAGGCAGGAATATTCAGGGTGATCTTCGCCTGATTGCCGCGGCTTCGTCCAAAGATAACCCCGGTCAATTCTTCAGCGCGCATCCTCTGGCAACGGCTACCAAGGGCAGCGCTCGCACGTTCCACAATTTGCGCCCTAACTACTCCGGCCCGATTAACGGCCACTCCGGGTCGGGAAAGCTGGTCAGCGGCATTACGAATTACGACACGCCCGCCCATGATTGGTCGTGGAGCATCATGCCGGACCTGACTCCGGACATTGTGGGCGTGGAAAATTACCTGAAGCAGCCAGGCGACTGGGATAACGGCCCCGGCATTCAATCGGACGGCCCGTACCTCAACAAAGCCGACGAGGGTACGACCTCGGCCTCCACCATCCCTTATGTGGGCCACGGCTACACATCGCAGGAGGTGGCTACCATCTCTCCCACGATTTTCTCGCCCAACAGGCAGATGCCTTCGCCTGTCATGTTTGGATCGCTGCCAACAGGGGTAAAACGCGTTCGGCCCTGGCAAACCCTGCTCTTCCGTCCCGCGCGATCCTACCTGCCCGGTGGTGTCAATCATCCCGGCTCCTCCGCAACGGGGCCTTCTGATCACCTTTTGCTGGATTTGTTCTGGATGCCCGTTGTGGAGCCGTATGCCATCAGCGAGCCTTTCTCCACAGCTGGTAAAATCAACATGAATTACCAAATTGCCCCGTTCAACTACATTACCCGCGATACGGGCCTGCGCGCCGTATTCTCCGGCACAGTCATTACAGCGCTCAATCCCTCCCTTCCTTCTGTGGATGATCCAACACGCCTTCTGGTAAATCGCTACAAGATGGGTAATGGCAATGGAAGCGCAAGCAAAGGGGATTCCGGCATGCCCGGGGTATCTGTCCGCTTTGGTATCAATGCTGCGGCAACACTTAAATTCTTTGAGGATCGCTTCAACAACAGCAACCCTTCCCAGCGGCGCCCGTTCATCTCCGCAAGCGAGATTTGCGACATTCCTCTGGTTCCCGACAGAAACGACAATGGAACTACATTTGCAACAAGTGCTGACGATGTTTCTACCTTAGAAGGCAAGCTCAACACATTCTGGAGCGAGCACAAGCTCACGGGCGATAACTCCCTCGAGCGGCCGTACGCGCACCTCTATCCGCGCCTTACAACAAAGTCCAATACCTACACGGTGCACGTTCGCGTGCAGCAACTTGCCACGACGCCGGCCAGTGCGGAGGCGGGCAAATTCGACTCCACCCGTGACAGAGTAGCCGGCGAGTTCCGCGGTTCGTTTGTTATCGAACGCTATCTGGATCCCAACAGCGACTCGCTGGTCAAGGACACCGGCTCAGGCAATTTCACCCCCGTCAGCGACGATACCGACCCTTCTGCCGTACTTGGGCCGTACAAATTCCGCATCATCAGCAGCAAGCAAATCTCCCAGTAACCGGCGGCTTGCGATTAACAGAAATCCTCACATGAACATTCTATCACAAAGAAACAAGGCAACTTCGCGCCGAGGCTTCAGCCTTGTGGAAGTAACACTGGCCCTCGGTATCATGGCCTTTGCGTTTACGGCCGTGCTGGGCATGTTGCCGGTGGGCTTGCAGGCATTTCGAGATGCTACGGACAAGACTCAGGCCATCCTGATCGCTCAAAAGCTGCTTGCCGAGGCACAGCAGACCCCGTTTGAGGATCTCTCCCAACTCTACGATGTTTTGCGATACTACGATGTGGAAGGAGAAGAACTGAGCAGCTCGAGCCCGGACTTTGTATACACCGCACAGATCGTGCCGATTGAAAGCGCGGTGAGTGTCGATAATTACTCCGGCGTAGGTATATCGCTGGACCGTACCCGACTTATCCGGATTCGGATTGCCAGGAACAAGAGGGTGGACAGCCTTGGCGCGGATGACAAGCCGCTGGCTCAATACACCTACGCCATAGCCGATGTACGACTTTAAGGCGCTGCGATGAAAAGACAGCATACATTGACGCGGAAAGCTGAATCAGCACGTGCACGCTGCATAAACGCGCAGGGATTTACCCTTGCTGAAGTGCTTGTTTCCATGGGCATCCTCGCCATCCTGATGGCGGTGACTCTTTCCATGGTGAATATGACCACCAAACTCGTTCGGAATACATCCGGCAAAATCTCTGCATTCAAGGAATCCCGCGCGGCGTTCGACTCGCTGACCCGGCGCGTCAGCCAGTCGACGCTTAACACGTACTATGACTACGTGGACAGCAGCGGAAAATCCCGCAAGGAAGTGGAGGACAGCGGCGGTGTATTTGTGCCGGATAAGTATGTGCGGCAGTCGGAGCTGCACTTTGTTACCGGCCAGGCCAACACCCTTATTCCTGCCGCCGCGGGAAAAATCCGGCCCAGCCACGCCATTTTCTTTCAGGCAATGCTCGGCTTCTCTTCGTTGCCGTGCAGTGGAGACGCCCAGCTCAGCAACCTGCTGAATGCGGTAGGTTATTTTGTTGAGTACGGCAGTGATGCAGACTTCCGCCCCGGCTTTCTGGACGGCATCACGCCGGCCCGAAATCGCTACCGTTTGATGCAAATGGTTCAAAATACCGAGACGCTGAGGATCTACTCCCAGGCGCTCACCGCCGGCAACCGCTTTGAATGGTTTACGAAACCCCTGGAAGCCACCCCCTCGCAGGCACGGCCTGTTGCGGAGAATATTGTCGCCGCCGTATTCTGGGCCAGGCGCGCGAAAGAGGACAGCGATGGCAAAGCACCCCTGACTGCAAATTACACGTATGACACCAAGAGCTATCTCAGCGGAGGCAACGCGGTAAGCCGCAATCAGTTGCCGCCGGTTGTCGAGGTTCTGCTTGTCGCCATAGACGAGCCCTCAGCTATGCGGCTGGAAGCCAAGTACGCCGGCACCGCCCCACTCCTTCAGCCCGGCGCCCTCTTTGCAACCGCGCCAGATCCCGGCGGCGGCGGGTCCTCCCCCCTCAGCGATGACCTGAAGAAACTTACCGACTTTTTGACGGCCGAGAGTCTGAATTTTCGGGTCTTTACCACAAGTATTCAGATTCGCCAGTCCAAATTTAGCGCTGATTGAGCCGTTATGAATTCTCTCATTATCGCTGGGACAAAAAGCAAAAGCGTCCGAAGGAACTCCCGGAACAGCGGCTATTCCCTTGTGGAGCTGATTGTTGTTATCGGTGTTATCCTCGTCCTTGCTGCTCTCATCACTCCTTCTTTGAGCATCATGAGGGGGCACAATGTGACCGCGGCTTCCGACCTCCTGGCCGGGCAAATGGAGCTGGCCCGCCAGACGGCGGTGGCCGAGAATCTGCGTACCGAGTTCCGCATTTGGTCCCTGCCATCAGCATCCGGCGGTGGATCCGAGTGGAACGCCGTGCAGCTTTACCGTGTGGACAGCGGCGAGGCCCTGGGAAAGCTCCACAGGCTGCCTGCAGGCGCTAACATCACTGGCGACGACAAGTACTCCAGCATTGTGGGCACAAAAAACCCGTATGGCGGCAACGCTACTGTTTTCAATATCGCAAGCTGCCCGTTCAAATCCGTTCGATTCGGCCCCGATGGCTCCACAGAGCTGGACCCCAACGGCCCCGGCGGAGCCGGTGCATGGACCCTCACGGTAATACCTGCAGGCTCGTCACCTTCGGGCAATCGGCCCGCGAAAAATTTCGCAACCCTTCAAGTTGATCCCATCACAGGACGATGCATAACTTATAGGCCATAGCGCGTCCTGCAACATGTAGGATATAACGATGTTATTCATTACTTAGTTCATCGGAAAATACATTGACAGGCAAAAGCAATCCTAACATTCGGGATATAGCGGCCGCGGCACAATGCAGTCCTGCCACGGTAAGCATGGCGCTTCGCAATCTCCCCTCGGTCAGCAAGTTTACACGCGACAGGATAGCGGCGATTGCCACCAAAATGGGCTATCGCAGGGACCCGGTTACAGGTTTACTCATGAGTCGACGACGCGCCGGGCAATCGTCGCGTGGGAAGGTGTCGATAACCTTCCTTTCGGGCCTGCCTCCAGGCTTTGCGGAGCATCAGAATCCCGCCCGCTTTTTAAGTGGTGTGAAGGCGCATTCCGAGTTTCTCGGATTCGGCTTTAACGAATGCAGCTGGCCGGAATATAAGGGGAACATTGTGCGTTTGCGAACGACGCTCCGCGCCAACAACACATGCGCCATCATCTTTCACGATATCCACAACCTTGAAGCTTTTCGCGATTTGCCGCTGGACAATTTCGCCTGCGGAAGTGTCGGTCGCCATACCATCCATCCGCAACTTTCGTACGCAAGCGCGGACCATTATCAGATCATGCGGCTGGCGTTACAGCGGCTCAGGAGCCTGGGCTACCAGCGAATTGGCCTTATCCTTTCCCGGCTGATCAATACCACCACCGATGGCAAATATCTTGCGGCGTACTACCTGGATAGCCACGAGCAGACCGCCCAGCCGGAGATTCCCGCCTTCCTCACGGAAGTACCGTCATGCGCAAAGTCGATGGAGATGCCTGCCAACTTTGCCCTATGGGTGAAGAAGAACAGGGTGGACGTTGTCTTGAGCGCCTGCCACTTCGCGCGCGAATGGCTTCAGCAATGCAAACTCCGCATCCCCACGGACATAGGTTACGCGGTGCTGGATATCGACTCGCACGACGTTGGAGCGGGCGTCCTGCAGCCGAATCAACAGGTTGGCGCCGCCGCGGTGGATATTGTGGTAGGACAGATGAATCGCGGAGAGAGAGGCGCGACGCCCTGGCCCAAAATCGTGCACATTCAGTCCGACTGGCATGACGGAGATTCTGCCCCCGGCATTCTCGCAAGGGACGGCGCGGAGGCTGACGGTTAAGGCCGACGCCTTACGACGACAGCCCCTGCCTTGCTTTTACAAAATAAGCCAGGTCCTCCATGAGCGTCAGCGCGCAGGTAGCGGTCCAGGCAATGCTTGCGTCGCGTACGCCTTCGCCGTTGTCGCCGCGGTAGTTTTCATAATTGCCTGCTCGGCTAACGTGACGCAGAAATTCCATGGTCAGCTGATCGGCGTTGATGTGCAGGCCATTGATGCGAAAAGCCTTGCACACAATAAACACGGCTACAGGCCACACAGCGCCGCGCCAGTAGCCGTCCGGGCTGAAAAGCGGGCTGTCGCGCGGTTCGCTAAGTACACCGAACGGGGTGCGGTAGCGGCCGGCCGGCATTAATCCGTCCAGGCACCATTGCCGCGCCTTCGTGGGTATGCGTTTGCCGAGCAGCAGAGGCCACTTCAGCAGCAGCGACTCGGAACGTACCTCCCTGTGCGAGCCGCTGAGCCGCGCGACAAAGCGTTCCCCTGTCCAGAAGTGCTCCAGCATCTTGCGCAGCAAGCCGCGAGCTCCGGCGGCCCACTCCTTTCCTTCTTTCGCTTTCCCCAGCCGTATGGCAGTACGCGAAAGCCACTCTTGCTGAAGGATCAGCCACGTCGAGAGATCAGGAGCCTCGAGGGGCACCCCGTGATCAAAAAGCGTGGCGTTATCCCAGCCGCTGTCGCAGCCGTCCAGGTAATGCGGTACGCCGTCTCCATCCTCATCGCGCTCCCGAAGCCAGAAGCGGGTGAGTTGGGCCAGGGGCTCGTAGATTTCGAGGCGATGCTCGTCGCTAAACCAGGCGTGGCGGTCCTCAAGCAGCCCCAGCATCCAGCCGTGGACGGGCGGCTTGACGTGACCCCAGTGCACCGAGTTTGCGCAAAACACGTCCGGAAGCGCGCCCGTGCTGTCCTGGTGATCGAAGACAGCCAGCAGGTTATTCCATGCAATGGAGGGACTTCCGCCTGCATTGCCAAGCATGTGCCAGCAATGATCCCAGGACCACATGCCAATAAGCGATCCTTTGGAAACGAGCGTGCACTCACGGCGTATGTTGCCCAAAGGCTGGACAATCAGATTCCATAATGTGTTCAGCTCCCGCTCTCTCAAGATACAGAAGCCGCGAGGCGCCGATGGGAAGCTTTTGCGCCACTGCTTCAACTCGGTTTCCCGCTGCTTTACGCAATCCTGAAAGCTGCCTGTGGCTTCGGGTTCAAGCCCGCCACTGGTTACCCGCCTCAGCACCAGCTCGGCCGGTTCGATTTCGCCATGAAGGGTGAAGATACAACGCTTGCCCTGCGGTTCATTTTCGATGGCAAGCGAGCCGGTAACTGGTTTGAGCAGGATCCAGCTCATGGACCCCGCCCGTACGCGCCACCCGCTTCCCAAACGAGTGGCCTCGCCCTGCCGCAACGTTAAACGCAGCGTAAGGTTCTTTGCCCGCAGGCGCACGGTGGATGGATCCTGAAAGGCCACGTAAACGGCGCCGCCACCCTCCGCAGGCAGTGTCAGCTCATGTGGCGCGACATGCTCCGCCCAGACGACGGATTCTCCATCACGCATCAAATCGAGATCCAGCACTTCGGCATTCTCCCAGAGTGTTCCAGCGATGACACGTATGCTGAGAGGCGCGTCTTTTTTCCCTCCGGCGTGGTCGGGATTCTTGCGGAAGAAGGAGAACCACGACCCTTTGCAGCTAAAGGGAATCTGGTGCAGACCCTGGAGGCGGGATTTATCCATAAGTGGGAAGGATGATGTGGCAGTGAGAAGAAGTGGCTACGGCTAAGGAAGGCACGCACGTACAGCTACCACCTAAGAACGACGCACCAGGGAAGTAAATCGTGTGTATACTGATCATGTTAACTCCATCTTGGAGCATGCCGTCATTCGGGTGCAGATACTTTAATTAACATGTTAAGTACAGACGCCATTGCTAGTTTTGGGTCATACGATGAGACTCGAACTTGTGAACTCCGCCTTCCTCCACTTCGCTTTCATGGCCGCATGCATTGTCTCCCTCCACGCTTCTGTTTCCATGGCAGATGAGGCAGCAGGATTCATCGAGGTTGGTAATCACCCCGGTACTGCCGCCACCAGTATTGTGGCTCCACACGAGGCGTACCGGGTCACTATCCCTCTGGAGAACAAGGCTGCAGCACCATGGGAGGGCGAGGTCAGCCTTAAGCTGCTGGATTTCTGGGAAAGCGAGCTTAACGTGGTAACGAAGCACCTTGCCATCCCTGCGCATGGCAGGGTGGTTCTGACCGAATCATTCTCCACAACCAGGCAAGGAATCTTTAAAGTAGCCGTAATGGCCGGCAAAAATGCGCCACCGGTTGACGTGGCGTCGTTTGCTGTCTGGCCTGCTAGCGCTCCACCACTTGCGGACTCATCCTTCTTTGGCATCCATGTCAACTCCTGGGACAGAAGCCTTGTACAGCAGGCGCGAAGGCTCGGCTTTCGATGGAACCGCAACCACAACATGCTGCAAACCACCTGGTGGCCCCGCGTACAGCCGCTACCTGGCGAGTTCAAGTGGCTCCACGATCCCTCTCTTGAACTGAACGTCTCCAACAATATCCAGGTGCTGGGACAGTTCTTTGGCACGCCTTACTGGGCCGCCGCCTCCGGCCCCCTGCCGGCGCAAAGTGTGCATCCGGGCGATTCCCCGTATCCGTACGGAGCGAGGCCGGATCCGGAGAAATTTCGCAACTACGTGACGCAGACTGTGAAGCGCTACAAGGACCGCATCCACCACTGGGAAATCTGGAACGAGCCCGCTGTGCCCCAGTTCTGGTCGGGATCGCCGGAGCAGTTTGCGGAACTGACAAAAGTGGCCTATGAAGCCGCAAAAGCCGAAGATCCTCACGCTGTCATCATGGCCGGTGGATACACCGACGCGTGGCGATGGAGCGAGAGAGCCGCGGAACACGGTGCTCTGCGCTATTGTGATGCCATCTCCTTTCATCTCTACTACAAGCCCACCGACACGCCGGAGGCGCTGCTGGCAAAGATAACCCAGTCCGCCGACTTCTGGCGCAAGCTCTCCGCCCAACACTCCGGACGCGGCGAGCTGCCTCTGTGGCAAACGGAAGGCGGAGCCGCCAGCACCAGTTGGTTGCGCGGTCCTCAGGACAAAGAGCCGCTGACGTGGCGACAGGCCGCCGTCAGCCAGGTACAGGCCGATGTGCTGATGCAAAGCCAGGGCCTGGTCCATTCTTTCCAGTACCTCACTGGCGGCACAAACAAGGTAACAGAGCTTACCAATCTGGATCGCGGAGGCTCTCCGCGGCCCATGATGATAGCCCGCGCGGTTTTGGCGCATGTGGTGGATCGCGCCACGTTTCATGAGCTGGTTCAGCATGACGGAGGCCGAACCTGGGCTGCACTGTACAAGGCCCCCGGCGGCGGAAGCATCACCGTTGCCTGGACCGGAGAAAACGCCCGCGTCGAATTGCCCGCCGAAGTTTTCGGCACGAACGTCACCGGGCGCGACTTTATGGGAAATGAGTCCTTCTCCTCCACCAGCAACGCCTCAGGCACATCCACCGCAACAGCAACCGGCAGGACGATCCAGCTGGGCGACGTCCCGCAGTATATCCTCTCATCCATACCCGCACCGGATCTGGCAAAGGCACTGAAGGCGGCTCCCTTCAAAGTGCTGACGGAAGCAAAGCCCCTGCCAAAGGAAGTTGCGGATGGTGCCGATTCGCGCGTTCCGCCACAGGGGGATTTTGCTGCTGCAGTGGAGAAACCCGCAAAGCTTTTTACCGTCGATCTGCGGTCGTTCACCAATATGGGGTTTGCCGATGGCCCGGCCGGGGACGGCAAAGGCGGCTGGGCGGACGAAGGCGAGTTCAATGATTTTCGCGAGTTCCCTACCGGCAGGCAGACTATTTACGGTGTGCCCTTCGATGTCATCGTGCCAGATAATAACAATGGTACATCAGTGATCAGCCTGCGTGGCCTAACCACCACACCCACTCTGCCCGTGGCGGTGAAGGGAATTCCCTTGCCGGGAGGCAAAGTGCGCTCGCTGTTCTTTCTCCACTCCGCCGCTGCTACGCGCGGCAATAACATAGGGCATTACGTCGCCCACTATGCCGATGGCAGTACGGTTGAAATCCCCATAATCATTGACCAGAACACGGGGGACTGGTGGAGCCCAAAGGGCAAGAAAGAAGAATCCAAGCCATGGCCTGTCCGAGTCACCAATCGCCAGAATAGCACACCTGGCTGGCGCTACCCCCGCGTGTGGGAGTGGCCCAATCCCAAGCCGGATGTGCCCGTCATCAGCCTGGACTTCGTCTCCGCAGGCACCGGTACGACGCCCATTCTTGTAGGGATCAGCGGCACGCAGTGGTAATGTGAGATGCGCTAAAACTTTGGACCAGGAGCTAACCCAGCTCTACCTCGCCGTCGTGCTCGACCGGTGCACCCGCAAAGTCGTCGGCTGGAGCCTGGCCGACCACATGCGCGCCGACCTCGTTGTCGACGCCATGCAACAAGCCCTCGGCTCCCTGCCCCGAAACCACCCCGCCGCCGCGCCCGCCAGGGCCGGCACCGGCACCCGACGCCGCAGGCACCGCACCGCCATCGCCAACGGTTCCCCGCAGCCGCAGCTCATGTTCCACAGCGACCGCGGCGGCCCATACTCCTGCGCCGCGATGCGCACCCTGCTTTGTCGTTACCGCTGCAGATATGTTCGATACGGCTGGCAATGAGCGCATCATCTGGTTGAAACGAGCCTCCCGGCAGGGCGGTATCCAGGGATAGGAGAGAAAAGTTCAATTCAAGGTTAAAGAAAGTTGCTACTCTTCGAACCCGTACGATCATTCAGCAAAACCACATTCGCCTCAATATATATGGAGCTGATCATGTTAATTATCGAAGCATGGTGGGTCAGAAGCAGAAATTTCAACTTCAGCACCGCCTTCCATTGAGAAGCCACAGAAGCAGACGAGTATCGAATTGATTCGAGGCAACAGGAGCCCTAGCATTAACTTGTCTCACGGCCGAGAGGTAGCCTCCTGTCGGACGCAGATCGAGCCTCTGCTATATGAAACGCAAGTCATCCACCATAACTGTAGGCGATATTGCGACTCGTGTCGGATTGTCTCGACAGACCGTGAGCTACATACTCAATGAAAAGGGACATCTTTTTCGCCCGGAAACCCGAAGGCTGGTAATCGAGGCCGCCGAGGATCTCGGCTATCGGCCCAATGCGGTGGCCAAAGCGCTGCGGTCAGGCAAGTTCAATGGAATCGGCCTTGTATCCAGTGCAGGGCTGGACAGCGGTACTGTCACATCCGAAAAAATCTTTGGTATTCATGAAGTACTGCAAGTCCATGACTTTCACCTTGTGAGCGCCAGATACTCGGATGAGTTTCTGGTAAGCCGCGTATTCATCCCCAAAATGTTACGCGAGCTGATGGTGGACGGGTTAATCGTTAACTATACACATCGGGTGCCCCCAGAGCTGGTGCAACAAGTAGAGAACAGCCCTCTTCCCACTATCTGGCTTAATGTGAAGCAGCCATATGACTGTGTACGACCGGATGACTTCCAGGGCGGAGCGCTGGCCACAAGTCATTTGCTGAAGCTGGGACACCAGGATATTGCGTTTGTTGATGTCTTCCGCACCGAAGAAGAAATCCTGAGTCGCGACACCTCATTTCACTACAGTGTAAGAGACAGGTGGAAGGGCTATGAGGCAGCAATGCGCGGAGCGGGTCAGCGCCCGCGACTGTTCTCGCGTAATCCCAGGCTGTCTCCATCGGAATCCAAAGCGGGCCCCTTCGACTGGCTGGAAGGTCCGAGGCAGCCCACTGCTTTACTCTTTTCCAGTGAAGGAGGCCTTATGCCCGCACTAATGCAGATGGCCTACCAGGGGCGGCGGATTCCACAGGATATCTCCGTCATGTGCTTTCAGGACGGCGAGCGCACGGTTGGGGGAGGTTACGCCGTTGATTATGTGTTGGTTCCGCACCGCCTGCTCGGCGCGACCGCAGCGGAGTTACTCATCAAAAAGATCCAGCAGAACGAGAAGCAAAAAGACCCGGTGGCGATCATCCCATGCAAACTCTGCGCCGCGGGATACTCCGTGGGGCCACCTCCCGCCAAGGCCTTTGTTACCCAACGCAAACGTGGGGCTAAAGCATAAATGGACCTTGGCAGGTGGCTGCACGAGGACGAGAAATCACATTGCAGCTCTCCGCCCCACGAGACGCCAAGCGACATCTCCATATATTGTAACGTGTCGTATTATTCTAAGGATACAGGTATGCCCATGTTCCAGGTTTTCCGGGCATGCGTAAAACCGCCCGGGCCATCCGCGGTTGCTCCAAACAAATACGTTGGCACGCCGTCTTCAAAAAACAGAAACGCTCGCTCGAAGCTGCCCAACGTTTGGGACTCACCGTCATCCCACGTTATGGAGCGTGAATAAAACAGTGGCTTGTCCGCCAATTGCCAATTCTCGCCGTCTGTGGAGAGAGCGTGCAAACCACCATGGTGCTCACCGCAAAGTGTGCCCCACATATCCTTGGCAATAAGCTCGAATCCCTTTTCTCCATGCCAGAGAAACGGATCCTCAACTTCCCCCAGGCGCGTGGGAGAAAAAATCGGCTCCTGAGAGATGACCGTGTAAGGCCCTGAATAATGAGGGGCGCGCGCCAACGCCAGCGTCATGGGACCATGCGTTAGCCCATTATGGGCACGTGCCTTAAAAATCATGGTTACCGCCCCATCTTTATGCACGCAAGGCGCCGGATTACTGGTGAGGTAACTGTAGAGCGTGCCGGGTTTCGTATCCAGAATAGGAGAATCACTGCGCTCCCACGGGCCAAATACGCTTTTGGAAGTAGCCAGGCCTATACGCTTGCTTGCGTGAGCGGCACGGCTCCTGGGATCCTCCCATTTCAGCGACTCCCCGTTTTGAATCTCGAGGAAGGAGTGAGTCATGCCGATGTGGAAAAGCAGATACGTATCTCCGTGCTTGATAACGCGGGGATTATGGGTTGCCCTGCCATCCCAGTACTTCGCTCCGCGCGCCGGCAAAACCACTTCCTGGAAAATGTAAGGGCCAGCAGGTGTATCGGAAACGGCACGAATGACCTCGGACTTAAGGAGCCAGCCTGGATGCATCGGCAGCCAGTCGGGCCATCGGGATGCAAACATATGGTAACGTCCATCCTCGCCCCGCACAACAGAAGGATCCCAAATCCAGTATCCCTCCATGGCGAATCCTGAATCTCTGGAAGGTTGGCCGATGACGATGTTCTTCATAAGGAAAAATGGGGTCCGAGTACACTGCATTAACCTGCGGGTGAAGATGATCTAACGATCCAAAGAAATTAGTTACACAAAATGCGACACGTTACAATACTTCCTTTGACCTTTTCTTTCTATGATGTCCACTCCTGCAAAATGTCCGGCCTGGGAACGATCATCTACCTTGTACAATCGTTACCAGAATGGCGCCTACTGGCACATGCCGACCGGTTGGCTGATCGCTGTCCTCGCTGATTTTGCACCCGATTTGGCAACCCGGGTCTTTAATGAATTCATAGCCCACCTCCGCCGAGAGTCCTTCCAGCGCGGTTCGGAATTCGGAGCACCCTGGGAGTGTATTGGCTGGGATGGGTTCGCAAATCAAAACGCCGTCTTCGTGCCGTCCGTTACGGTGCCCTATAGTATTCTAAGCCGTGGATAACTGATTCACTATCATTTCTACATTCTCCTCTTCCTAAGTCTGTACCTCCACTTGATTCTCATTGAACCAGCTGGCCGCCTCGAATACCCACTGTACTGGCTGCGATGCCGGGATCTAACGAAGACCAGGGATCTCTTCAGGAGGAGGTAGGACATGGGTCCGACTCCCAGTGTCGATAATGCTTATGATTGTGAAAAGCTTGATTAATAGTTGAAACAGCACGGGATAGAGATGATCGCTACCTCCGATCGAGCGAATGACTGGTTATGTCGCAATCCTCTGTAAGCACCCCGGTCCGTGCCCATTCATTACAAGTCTTCGCTCCTTGGAAGGACAATGCCGTCTTTCAGCGAGAGCGCCCAGTAGTTGTCGCCGGGTGCGGCTCGCCGGACGCGACGCTATCGGTTGAACTCCCCGTTGCGTTCCTTCTGAATCTGCCCGTTGCGACCGTTGCGTGAAAATCCGCCTCACGGATGGCTACACGCCGTAGCTGGGTAAAGTCCTTAACGGATTTTCACGCAACGGTCGCAACGGGGGGAAAGTTTACCGAGACGGCTCTTTGTCCATGGGCCACCTTCTCGACTGTTTCAGAGTACGGCATGGTTACCGTTCCACTTAAACCGCTCCAGAATTTACAACCACGGCGCCCATACGCAGGCTTGCGGCTTGCTCTCTCGGCGCTGAGAGGGTAAGCACATTGGCTCATGCCTAAAGTGAATGTCGGGATCATCGGGTGCGGGGCGACAGCGCAGTTTCATGCCCGGGCGGCGGCGCGCTCGCCGCGCATTAACCTGGTGGCGGTGTCGGATGTAAAGACGGACCCGGCGCGGCAGATGGCCAACACTTACAAGGTGCCCAAAGTCTACCACAACGACGACGAGTTGCTGGATGACCCCGAAGTGCAGGCCGTGGTGCTGGCCGTGCCCACGCACCTGCGCGCGGCCCCTGCCCTCAAGGCCTTTGGCGCCGGCAAACACGTGCTTACCGAGAAGCCCGTGGGCATGAACGCCGCCGAGGTGCAAAAGATGATCGCCGCCCGCGGCCGCCTTGTCGGCGCCAGTTGCACCAGTCGCAACCGCTTTCTGCGCCAGGCCACCGTGGCGGCGGAGATCCTTGCCTCCGGCAAACTCGGGCATTTGCGCCGCATGCGCGTTACCTGCATCTGGCCGGCCACGCGGCCCACACTGGAGAAAGAGCCCGTATGGCGCCTGAGCAAAAAGCTGAACGGCGGCGGCATTATGGCCAACTGGGGCTGCTGCGACCTCGACTTTATGCTGGGCATCAACGCGTGGAAGCTGAAACCCAAGGCCGTGCTGGCCGCCACCTACGGCCCGCCCGCCCCGTTCATCAAGCGCCTGCCCAAGGGCAGCGATGCCGAGACGCACGTGGCCGCCTTTATCACCTTTCAGGAGGGGATTAGCATGACGCTGGAGCGCGCGGAGATGAACAGCAGCGGCAAAATCTCCACGTGGGAGATTGCCGGCGAAATGGCCAGCCTGCGCATGGAGATGAACCCCGGCAGCCACAACCCGGACCTGCTGCTTGAGGAGATTCTGGCCGACGGCTCCCGCCGCACCCAGGTGCTCGTCAAGGATGGGGGCTCCATGGAGGACATCCACAGTGGCCCGGTGATCGACTTTGCCAACGCCATCCTGGACAACCGCCCGCCCAAGACGACCCTGGAGCAGGCCCTCATCATCAGCCAGCTTACGGACGCAGTCTACAGCAGCGCCCAAACCGGCCTGCCGGTGGTGCTGTAGCCGCGCGGAGAAGCCCGCCGGGCCGGCAAACGCGTGGCTTGCGCGGCGCCTCAAATCCTGCATGATGTTGGGCAGGAGGCGAAAGCGAGGGCTACTCGCGATCGGTTGTTCCTGTAGGCGTTCACCGCGTTCCGCTTCCACCACCCCTTTTCATCCTGCCCATGTCCGATACCCCCAGGCCATCCGCCGGTGAAGCAGCGCCGCGCCCGGAGAAGGCCGTTGCCTTGCCCCAGGGCCCGCCGGCCGCCTCCGCCCATGCAACCAGCGGCCCGTTGACCGGGGACACGACCACGTCCGTCTCTGGCGGGTCGTCCCCCACGGGGGCCTTTGGCGCCGTAGTGACGCGCCAAGCCCAGCTGCCGAAAGGCGCTGCGCCCCGGGCAACGCAGGGCGGCGTGGAGCGCAAGCCCCAGGGCGTCGCGCCTCTCTCTCCGGACGATCTGGAGGAGGTGATTCAGGTGCTGCCCCGCCGCGCCTGGTATGCGGTGGCGGGCGCGCTGATTATCTGCGTGCTGTTTGGCGTGTGGGCGGTATTTGGCGAGGTGGAGACGCTGGTCAACGCAAACGGCATCCTCCTGCGCCCCGGCGGCGTGCGGGATATTTACCCGGAGCACGCGGGCATGGTGCGCAACGTGCTGGTCAAGCTGGGCGACAACGTGCAGGTGGGCCAGCCCATCGCGCGCATTCTCCCGGTCAACCTCTCGCGCGAGATCCAGAACGTGGAGGCCGAGATTGACCGGCTGCGCAACCAGGCGCACCTGCTTCGGCTGAAGGCCAACCAGCCCGCCACGCAACATCCGCAGCACCCTCAGCGCCCGCCGGCCAGCCCGGCAAGCCCGACCAACTCTGCCGTCCCGGCCCCGCCGGCTCACCCCGTGATCTCGCATGCGGCCAAGTATATCGCCTTCCTGGCCATGTTTTCGGATACGCAAACGCCACCCCCTCTGCCCGATCTTCCCACCCTGCGCGCGGAGGCCAAAGCGATGGAGGCCAACCCCCAAACCGACAGCACGCCCGCCACGGACGAACGCCCCGTAAGCCGCGCCGACACCATAAGCGGGCCAACGACGGAAGGCGGTCTGGCGGCGCTGGAGCAAGTGGAAAAGCTGACCCTGGAACTGGTGCTGCGCCTGCGCAAGCTGGATAAGCAGGCCGACGACTACCCGGCCCTCCGCTCCCCTATCGCCGGCTACGTGGTGGAGCTAAGCGTAACCGAAGGGCTGGACGTGGAGATGAACACATCCCTGGTGCAGCTGGAGCTTACCGGCGCCGACGGCGGCGATCTCTTCGGCATTATTTACGTGGACGCCGCCGATGCCAGCACGATGGTGAAGCTGGGCATGGTGGCGGAGATTCGCCCGCCCGGCATGCACAACGAAGCCGGCGCCCTGGTAGGGGAGGTCACGCGCATCGCCTCCTTCCCCAGCAACAAAAAGCAGATCACCCGGGTCATCGGCCACGAGGAGCTTGTCAACATGTGGCTGCGCGACAAACTGCTCAAGGAAGTCTACGTAACCCTGCGCCGCAAACCCACGGACAAGCAGG
Organism: Verrucomicrobia bacterium LW23; assembly: GCA_003054695.1. GTDB lineage: Bacteria > Verrucomicrobiota > Verrucomicrobiia > Methylacidiphilales > UBA1321 > LW23. The sequence continues at coordinate 389,142 of QAZA01000011.1, read as the reverse complement.
CCTACGAGTGGACCGGCCGCGGCGCCAGCTCCCTGGAGATCCCCAGCGGCACGATCTGCACCGCCCAGATCATCGTGCACAAAACGCCGCCCATCACCCTCATCCTGCCGTCGCTGAGCCGGCTGCGGTAGCGTGCCAGGGGGCGATAGTGTGCCAGGGGCAAGTCATCCCGCATTGCGCTGCGCCTGGAGCGGTCTCAATACGAGCGAAGACACGACATCCTCTGAAACATCCTCTGAAGCGCCACAGGCGCGAAAGCCTATAGCCCGGGGCGTGAGCCCTGGATGAGAGCCCTGGTTAGGGCGAAAATCCTCAGCGTTCTGCAGGAACGCAACGTCGCCAGGCAAGGGCTGTTGCGTCCCTACAGGACGCGATTCTTTTTTCTCTCTCACCCAGGGCTCACGCCCTGGGCTGTAGGCTTTCGCGCCTGTGGCGCTTCAGAGGAGATGCTTATACTCGCGTTGAAACTACTCAGACCAGCTCGCACAGTTATCTTGGCCTTTTGGTGGAGCCGAGTCTGGGATGCAGGCAAGGCGGGCTTGAGGGGATGCATGTGAAACATACATGACCGAAAGACCAACGCAGCATGCGCCCAAAAGCGGCCCGCCAAAGGGCCAAATAACTGCGCGGACTGGTCTCATTCCAGCATCAGCGCGCCCCACATGCGGCCGGTTTTGCCCAGCTCCAGGCGGTAGGAGTAGAAGCGCTCGAGATCGCAGCCGGTGCACAGCTCGCAGTCGTGGTAGTGGACGACGCCGGCGGCGCGGGCCTGGCGGCCGATCTCCTCGGCAAACGCCACCTCGTAGTGCGGCGGGCGGATGCACGGGCCCAGCTGCACAATCAGGTCGCGCGGATCGGTACCGCAATACTCCCGCATGGCGCGGATGGTGACCTCCGTTATGCGGCCCTCCGTGCCCTTGCGGCCCGAGTGCGCCACGGCAATGGCACGGCGTACGGGATCGTACAGCAGCACCGGCCCGCAGTCCGCCACGCGGACAATGAGGGGGACGCCGGGCTGCATGGTCACGAGCGCGTCCACCACCGGTACCCGGCCGGCGGGGGTAAGCTCCGCGGGTGCCTCGCTGCGCGCCAGGAAAAGGGTGGGGGCGGGCGCGCCGTGGATGGAGTCCGACGGCGGTGCGCCGGGTGGGGCGGGGCGTACTTCACGCACGAAGGCCACCAGCGCGCTGTGCGTCTGTTCGGCCTCCACCACGGTATTGACGGGGTAGCCCTGCGCGGCGAGCGCGGGGCGCAGGTGCGCGTCCAGTTCTTCGCGCGGGATCCCCGGCGCGCGCAGGCTGAATCCATGCCGCAGCCCCGGCAGCGCCAGGGCCGGAAAGGTCATCCACTCCATGCGGGGAGTTTATCCGCCCAAACCCGCGCGGCGTAAAGCGCGAAGTTGCGGGAACCGCCCGGGCAATGCCGTCTGGCACGGTCCATGACGGATTAAGTCCAGGCGCAATCGCCCTCTGCTTCCGACCTTTGTGCCTTCATATATCATTGTGGGGAACAGTTCCCGAGTTCCCGGCAATCGGAACAGACCGGGGGGATTATTTGGCACAAAGGTTCGGAAACCGAGTGGGAATCATTCCCCAGGCGTTGGATACATCGTTACTTCCACCGCGCCAGCAGTTCCACCGCCTTTCAAAAAGAATCCATGAGTTAGAGCAAGGGCCTGCTCAAGCTTTCCCCCCTTGCGTACGTTGCGTTTCCGCCCGTTGCGACCGTTGCGTGAGAATCTGTCAGGGACTTTGCCCTGTCACAAGGTTTGGCTACCCGTGGAGCAGATTTTCACGCAACGGGCGCAACGGGCGGAAACGCAACGTACGCAACGGGAGAAGGAGACATGCCCGGGTAGGCTTATTCGCAAGGTTTGGCCTCTAATCCTGGTCCTCGGCTCGACTGCCTCCACCTGAACGGGAACCGCGCTGCGCCCGGGGGCGGAGCCCGCGCACACAATTGACGCAATTTCCGCTTTGCGCTGGGAGGGGCGGGTTTGCTTGTATGGGGCGACCGGTCGTCAGGCCCGGCACACCCCTTCTTCATGGCCTTGCCCTTGCTTACATTTCCTTTTGGTATCGCGCCCGCTGCGCAGCCGGCGCCGCTGCTGGCGTACTGGCAGCATAACATCAACCCCATCATCTTTGAGATCTCGCCCGGGGTGGGGCCGCACTGGTATGGGCTGGCTTATGTGTTTGGCTTTGTGCTGCTCTTTCTCGGCTTGCAGTACCAGAGCAAAAAGGGCTGGAGCCCGTTGCGGACGACGGACGAGATTATCGACTTTGTGACGTGGATGGCGGTGGGCGTGCTGGTGGGCGGGCGGCTGGGGTATTGCCTGCTCTACTCGTTCAACACCACGGTGGCCCATCCGCTCAGCATTATCGGCTACATGCCCGGCAAGCCGTGGCAGATTGCCGGCATGGCCAGCCACGGCGGCATTGTCGGCGCCATCCTGGCCATTGTCCTGTTTGCGTGGCGGCACCGCATTCCCTTTTACGCGCTGGCCGACGCCGCCGCGCTGGTGACGCCGCTGGCGCTCGGTTTCGGCCGCATTGCCAACTTCATTAACGGGGAGCTCTGGGGGCGGATCACCACAGTGCCCTGGGCGGTTATCTTTCCCGGCGATGCCCTGCGGGCGCCGCGCCATCCCTCGCAGTTGTACCAGGCGGTGCTGGAGGGTTTTCTGCTCTTTGCGATCCTGTGGGCCATACGCGCCCGCACCACAAGGCAAGGCGTTGTGGCGCTTAGCTTTATGGTGGGCTACCCCATCATGCGCATCATCGGCGAGTGCTTCCGCCAGCCCGATGCGGATATCAACTACTACTTCGGCTTCATCACCCAGGGCCAGCTCCTCAGCGCCGGCATGCTGGCTGCCGCCGGCGTGCTGGTATGGCTGCAATTCGGCCGGGTGAAAACACCGCCCCCAAGCGTACCGGCGCCGCCGCAGGGTGAGAAACCGGTGAGAAGCTGAGTTAATTAACCACGAATATCACGAATGACACGAATAGTGCAGAGGGGAGAATAGGGGAAGGGGAGTTTTTTTAACCACGGAGCACACGGAATCTGCGAAGGGGACGAATGGGGGGAGGTTGGAGCACACGGGCGAGCAGCTTATCCTTAATTTGGATCGCAATCTGCCCTTAGCGGCTTTGTCCCCCTTAGCGTGATAAAATCTGCTTTCTGGATTCACCCGACTTGCCGAGGCTTCTACAGAGGCAGACTTATCACGCTAAGGGGGACAAAGCCGCTAAGGGCAGATGGAAAATGGGCTTTATTTTATACCTGTCCCCATTCGTCCCCTCCGTAAATTCCGTGTGCTTCGTGTGCTCCGTGGTTTAAAAAACTCCCCATCCCCCTTCCCCTATTCTCCTATTCTCCCCTCTGCACTAATCGTGTCATTCGTGTTATTCGTGGTTAAACACTCCCCTACAGGATTTCCGCGAGGGTGACGCGTTTGTCGTAGAGGGCTTTGCCGACGATGGCGCCGTAGAGGTTGGGGATTTTGCGCAGGCTGTGCACGTGCTCGGCCGTGGCGACGCCGCCGCTGGCGATGACCTGGGCGCCGGGGACGGCGTCGACGATCTCCTGCAGGGCGGGGAAGTTAGGGCCCGTAAACATACCGTCGGTGGCGATGTCGGTGTAAATGATGGTGCCGGCGCCGGCGTCCTGCGCGCGTTTGGCCAGGTCGACGGCCTTCCAGCCGGTGGTTTCCGTCCAGCCCTTGGTGGCGACATAGCCGTTCTTGGCGTCGATACCTACCGCAACGTGTTCACCACCAAAGAGTTTCACCACCTGCTCCACAAACTCCAGGCTGTCCGCGGCTCGGGTGCCCAGCACGGCGCGGGCCACACCGGCGTTAAACGCGGCTTCCAGGCTGGGGATGTCGCGCAGGCCGCCGCCCAGCTCCACCCGCATTTTGACGGCCACCGCAATGCGCCGCACCCAGTCCAGGTTTTTCGGGTAGCCGTCAAAAGCGCCGTCCAGGTCGACGACATGCAGCTCCACCGCGCCCTGCGCCTCCCAGTCTTTGGCTACCGCCACGGGGTCGTTGCTGTACTCGGTCTGCGCGTCAGCGCGCCCCTGCTGCAGGCGCACCACCTGGCCGCCACGGAGATCAATAGCTGGAAGGATAATCATGAGAGACAATGCGGTTATGGGGCGAATGCATGACCAGCGCTTGTGAAACAAATCGCCCAGGCATAAACCCCCTTTGTACTGTATACTAACGAATCGCCCCCCGGAAAAGGGAAAACTTGCCAAGACGCCGCGCACGCGGCCGGCGCGGGGACCGGAGCAGCTAAAGTACAGGTGTAACGAGGAGGTCCGAGAACCTCGAAGAGGTTATACAACCTCTTCGACGTTGACAGATCGCAGTGTAAACACTTCTAAGTGCCCTTGGACGGGTCGGTCGTCGAGAGCTCCTGATTGCCGCGGCGAAGGATGTTTTTGAGTACGGCGGGGCTGCCATTCACCCCGTAGTTGCGGACAAGCTCGCCGTTGCGGTAGCACTTGAGCACGTGGCACGAGTAGCACAAGAGAAGCTCGTAGCGGTTGCCGCCGCTGTTGACGACCAGGGCCTGGCGCGGCTTGAAGCACTTGGCCATTTTGCTGTCCCAATTGTCAATGGCGTCCTGAAAGGCATCGACGGCAGCGCGCGCCTGCTCGGGGTACATGGTCATCTTGCCCAGCACCTTAAAGCCGTGCAGCCCTTCCTCCTTGGGGTGGTTGCCCTCCAGGGGCTCCAGGGAGTAGAGGAGCATGTCGGGCGGGGGATTGTTGAGGATCTTCTCGAAATCGGCAGGCCAGCGCTGCTGGGGGTAGCGGGCGTTGCTGGTGCCGGCTTTGCGGGGCTCGTCCTTGACAACAGCCTTGGTTGCAGCCGGTTTATCGGCCGCGGATGCCACGGCCGTGAAGGCGACACAGAAAAGCAGAGTGAGACTGAGGATCGCTCGCATTGTTTTCATAGGATGGGGATGGATAGATAGAATGGATCGGATGAGATGGAGTGTGCAGACTATTAGTCAAATTAATCTACGCCTGTTTGCCGAGCCGTGCCACCCCTCGATATTCACTTTTTATTGCGATCGAATCTTTTGGGCTGATAAAGGACCCCATTACATCACAGCCACCCCAAAAACGCGAGGCAATTTGGCGCACCTCCCCACATTCTGCCGCAAAGTGCACGAAGCGGCGAAGGGCTATATAGTCCCCGCGCGACAGCCGGTAGCTCCCTCATGAGGCTTGCGAGTTGCGGCATCCCCTTGGCGAAACTTTCCGTCCTTGGCAATACTATCTGCCTTGGATCTACGGACCTTCAGATAACATCGCCAAGGGCGGAAAGTTTCGCCAAGAGCTGCTTCCACGATGTTCAACCTTCCTTGCGCTCCCCCTTTATCCCCTGCTTGGAGGCTTACGTCCCCCTTAGCGCGAGACATTCTCCTCCGTAACTGCAGTACGGCTTCACAGATGTCTCGCTCTAAGGGGGATACAAGCCTCTAAGCAGGGGATAATGGGGGAGGAGGCAAAATGTCGACAGCCTCTAGTCCTGGCCCGGAGGCTTGGCCAGTTGCAACCCGGCGGCGGTAATCATTGCGTTGAGCTTGTCCGACTTGCCGCCTACGCCGTAGTGGAACATATATTGGCCATTGTGCCATGTCAGCATACGGCTGCACTCGTAGCACAGCAGGAGGTCGTACACGTCGCCCGGCTTCATCTCGATGCGTAGCGCGTGGCGGGGGCTGAAGCATTTGGCCCAGTCGCCATTAAACTGCGTCACCGCCAGGCGAAACTCCGCAATCGCCTCCACGGCCTGCTCCGCGGAGAGATCGGTTTTGCCCAGCACCTTGTACTTGTACAGGTTCTCCGGATTGTCCCGAAGCTCCAGGCTGTTGAGCTTGTAGGGGTTAAGCGAGTAGAGCGTAACCTTGCCCGGCTTCGACAACGCGGCCTCAAAGTCCGCCGGCCAGGGCTTTTGCACCGTATTTTTGGCCTGCTGCGCCACGGCCAGCGCCGCCGGCAGAAGGATCAGCACTGCGGCAAAGGCAGCTAAGCGAGTGAAGCGAATCAGGTCGAGCATCGGCATAACGTTAGCATAGCGTAAAAGAGGAGGGGGAGGAGCGATCCGGCTAGTCCCTCCACACTATCATACGCGCGGAGGCTTGGGAATAGGCTGGCGCTTAGACCATTTACTCCGCCTTGGGCGGCTGGGGAGGGAGCCGGACTCCGGCGGCGCGGAGCAGGGCGTTGAGGGAATCAAGGGCGGCGGGGGTGCCGGCGGTGGCGTCGGCCAGGAATTCCTTGTTGTCGCGAAAGACGGAGTAGCGGGAGCACTCGAAGCAGATGAGGATGTCGTACCGGTGCCCGCCGTGGCGGAGAGTCAGCGCGTGGCGGGGGATGAAGCATTCCGCCGCGAGGACACGGGTGGGGGCAAGCAGTTCTCCAAAGGCGTTGCATGCGCGGGCGGCGGGGGAGAGGGAAGAGGGGGAAGTGGCGGCGCCCGCCTTGTCGGAAAGCGCGGCTTTGCCCAGCACAACAAAGCCCTGCAGCACGTCGTCGCCCTCCAGCCGCAATGGTTTGCTCAGCTTGCCGGTAAGGGAGTAGAGGGTGACGCTCCCCGCCTCGGGGGCGGCAAGCGCGCGGATGACCTCCCCGCGCGCGTCAGCGTCGGGATCGGCTGCGACCGGCGCGGCGCTGGCGCTCGCTGCGGAAGGCGCCGGCAGGGCCACGAGGCTGAGGGCGGTTGCGGCGGCCGCGACAAGCAGGGTAGCTGCGATGCTCAGCATCCTCCTCGTCCGCGCCGGCCTCCCCACCGCGCCCGTCTGCCAGGCCGGCGCCATCAGCTCTTCCCCTTGCGCGGGCCGGGTGTGGGCTCGACGCCGGCGGCCTTCAGCAGGGCGTCCAGCGTGTCGGGGGCGTTGGGGATGGGCACCGTTTCCAGTCGGGATTCGCTGCGGTACACGCGCATTTGCTCGCACTCAAAGCAGATCACATACTCGTAACGCGTGCCGCCGGAGGTGAGGAAGAGGGCGTGTCGCGGGTTAAAGCACTTGGCTTCGTCGCCGCCGGTGTGGATCAGCCGGGAGACCTCCTCGCACGCTTGCAGCGCGGATTTGTGGGTAAGCGAGGCCGTGCCGCGGACGGCCCAGGGTTTGGCTTCGCCCTGCGCCTGCATGGCCTCGCTGGACACCAGGGCCAGCAGTTTCACGCTCCCGGTGTCCGGATTGCGCAGGGCCTGCACGTAGTCCGGGGTATCCCGGTCGCTGCGGGAGAAGAGAACGAACGTAGCCACGGCAAGCACGTCCATCGCAATAAATGCGGCCAGCAGTAGCAGAATGGTGCGCTTGGTCATGTGCGTAAGGTAGGAGGGCGATGCCCTGGCCACGGCCAAAGCCGGAACGATTGAGATGGTGAATGAGGCATTCCCGCCTGTATCGTTCCGGCCTAAGCCCGCCCGCTCTCTATCTCGTTCCAGATATTTTCCTGCGCGTCCAGCGGGCGGCCGGGCAGTGGGCGGGCGTTGGCGCCAAAGATGGGCTGCACGCCCACCCAGTCCGAGTACGCGAAGGGCAGGTACCAAAAGATAAATTGCGCCATGCCAAGGACTTGCATCGCCAGCAGGTACAGCGGCCACGGGCCCAGCAGATCCAGCACCGAGGGCGTGTCGGGCTTGGCCATGATGAAGCCGTAATTGGTGCCCAGCAGGTAGTTGAGCGTAAACACCACCACCAGATACACCTGGCACCACCCAAATACCTTCAGGATCGACCGCGTATCCGGCCGCATATTCAGCCCCCACGTCATGTACAGCGCGCCGACAAGAATGCCGCCGTGCTGGACGAAAAACATAATAAACCAGGGGGAGGGAAAACCCTTCATGCCGGGCAGTTCCGGCGTCAGCAGTGCGTTCAGCGTGCCGGCCAGGCCCCACAGGTAGGCCAGCTCGTACAGGGCCAGCGAGCGGGTGAAGACGGCTGCGACGGTGATGTAGACCAGCATGTCGCACAGGTGCAGCGGCAGAATCTGAAACCACTGCTTGCCCTCCACGGTCACCATCCACGTGCGCAGGCATACCTCGTTTAGCAGCATGACAACGGCAAACGCCCAGGCAATGATGGTGCGGGTATTGGCGCCCAGCCAGCGCGAGCGCACCGTCCAGGCCATCACCACCGGCGCCAGCACGGTAAACACCAGCGCCATAATGTGGGCGGGGCCGAAGAGTACGAATTCGGAGCCAGGCATGGGGAGGGGGGAGAGGGATGGTGAAAGAAGAGGGATTGGTGGCTACGACTGGCAGGAATCGCAAGAGCCGCACGAATCGCAAGGATCGCACAGCTGGCACGAGCAGAGAGCAAGGGGGAGGGCGGATGCGGAACTCAGCCTGGCATGGGGGGTCAGAAGGTGTCCGAGTCGGTCATCGGGCGGATGGTCAGCACGCCTTCCTTCAGGTTGTAGCCGGCCATCAGCTTTTTGTCAGCGCGAAACCAGTAGTACATGCCGGGGCGCGTTTTGCGCATATGCCAGCGCACCCATCCCTTGCCGCGGCTGTTGGTTTTGAGGAAGCGTACAATCTCGTCGTGGCTCAGCGGGTCGATCGAGCCGTCCTGAGCGCGCGCTTTGCTGAAAACCTCCATGGCGGAGCGGTTGAGCAGGTAGTAGATGGTGACGCTGTATTTGTCGTCGTCGATGCCATACACCATCCCCGGCTTTACGTTACGCCCCGCGCCCCCGTAAATGCTCTGGATCTTCTCCTTCGTATCCCCCACCGCCGCCCGCGCGGCCGGCAACGGCGCCGCAACCAGCAGCAAGGCAAGGACAAGGATACCTGCGGCAGCGACGAGACGATACAGATGATGGTGTCCGGGAGCAAGTTGCATAAGGAAAAAATGAGTTTCCCCTTATCAAGCACATTTGCCACCCGCTGGCGAGACAAACCGACAGCCGATTTGCCGTCTCCAAAAGCCTGCCGTTGCGACCGTTGCGTGAAAATCCGTCATCGTATTGCCGCGCGAACAGGCGAGGCGATGTGTGGAGCAGATTCTCACGCAACGGGCGCTTCGGGGGGGACGAGATACGGAAAAGGCCGGTGAGGGCGTTTACTCAATGACCACAGATGACGAGGGATAGGAATGGCGACAGCCTCTAATCCTCCCGCTTCATCTTGTCCGCCGCGTAGCCGGCTTTCAGGTCTTCGTGAATGCGTTTCCAGCGCACGCGCTGGGCGGACTGGGCGCTGCGTTCCTCGCGCAGGCGTTGCGTTTCGATCTCCCGCTGCAGCTTCTGGTAGCCGTCGTAGCGGCCTTGCGTCAGCTTGCCGGCGGCCAGGGCGGAGAGCACGGCGCAGTTGGGCTCCTGAATGTGGCGGCAGTTGGTAAACTTGCAGCGCAGCGCAATCTCCTCCACATCCGTAAAGGCCTGGGCGATACCCTCTTCGCCCTCCCACATATGCAGCTCGCGCAGGCCGGGCGTGTCAATCACCATGCCGCCGCCGGGCAGTACAAACAGGTGGCGCGAGGTGGTGGTGTGACGCCCGCGGTCGTCCGTTCCGCGGATCTCGTTAACCGCCTGGCGCTCCTCGCCCAGCAGCCGGTTAACCAGTGTGGATTTGCCGGCGCCGGAGGACCCGAGCAGCGCCACCGTGCGCCCGGCCTTAAGCCACGGCTTAAGCCTGGACACGCCCTTGCCGTTAAGCGCGCTGATGGGCAGCACCGGCACCTCGCCCGCCGTTTTGCGCACCTGTTTGGCCAGGTAGCTCGCCTCGTCGCAGATATCCACCTTGTTAAGGATGACGACCGCCTCCGCGCCGCTTTGCGCCACCAGGGTAAGATAGCGTTCCAGCCGCCGCGCGTTCAGGTCGCGATTGAGAGAGGTGACGACAAACACCGTATCCAGGTTGGCCGCCAGCAACTGCTCCTCCGTCTCATCGCCGGCCGCCTGGCGGGAGAACTTGCTGATGCGTGGAAGCACGCCGCGCACAGTGGCGCGCTTCTCGCCCGCGCGCTGCGTAAAGCTTACCCAATCCCCCACAGCGGGAAAATCCAGGCGCGATTCGGCATCGTAACGCAGCTTGCCGGCGATTTGCGCGAGCGTTTCCGTCTCGCCATCGTGCAGCGTGTAGTAGCCGCGCAGCTCCTCCACCACGCGCGCAAAGCGCAACGGGCCGGTTGCGGAGCCGCTCTCCCCCGGCTCCGGCGTCGCCGTTGCGGTGGCCGTTGCGGATGCCTCCAGCACGGCCGCGGCGTGCCGCGCAAAATGCTCGTTCCAGCCCAGCAGGGCCAGGCGGGCAAAGTCGGCATCGGGGGCGGCGGGCGGCATAGGCGAAGGGTGAGGGGAACGGTTGGACGGGGAGGTTGCGTTACTCCCGGCAAGGCAAAACACAAGCAATAGGTTAGTCTAGCCAAAAAGCATAAAAAAGGCAACTCCTCGCAAAATGGTGGGGGAGGGGGATTGTTTAACCACGAAACACACGAATATTGCAGAGGGGACGAAAGGGGATTCTGGCACTCTTAGAGTGAACAAGCACCATATCGCACTCCAGAGGCTGTCGACATTCGACTATCGTGGAGAAGATTCCCCTCCGTGTAATCCGTGTAATCCGTGTAATCCGAGGATAAAACTCAGTTCAATGGGGAGTTATTAACCACGGATAACACGGATTGCACGGAGGGGAAGTAGAGATCCTCTCGTACAGTTCGAGTTCGAATGTCGACAGGCTCTGGAGCGGTTTAGGTACCGGAGCATTCAGGACCAGTAAGGGGGTCTGAAAGTTGCGATTGAGCCTTCCTGAGTCTATCTTCTTCCCCCGTTGCGTACGTTGCGTATCTGTCTCTGCCCGTTGCGACCGTTGCGTGAAAGTCCCCTCCACGGATCGCTACACTCAAAAACTGGGCGAAGTCCGTTAGGGATTTTCACGCAACGGTCGCAACGGGGGGAAGGTTTGCCTGGAAGGCTCATTATCCAACTGCCAGCTTCCGAGAGATCCCATGATTAGCCTGTTTACATCTGTACTTAACCCGCTCTAGTCAGAACGATTCGTGTCAGTCGTGGTGTATGATTCCCCCTTTCGTCCCCTCTGCAATATTCGTGTGTTTCGTGGTTTAACAATCCCCACAATCCCCGCGCGGATTGTTCTGGCAGGGCGGGGCGGGGGCTCTATCATGGGTGGGCCGCGTGCGGCCGTTGTTTATGATGATGATGATGATGGATGCTGATGCTGGCACTTCCTCCCGCCCTTCGTCCGCGGGGCGGCGCACGCTGATTATCGCGGCGTTACTGGCGGCGGCCGTGCTGGCGGCGCTGGGGTGGATGGCGCTGTACCCCAGTTCCCCCTCCGCCGATGCCAACACTGTGCGAGAGCTGGAGTTGGCCCGGTACACCACCAGCGAGGCCGATCTGCCCGCGCACCGCGCCGCCGCCCTGGCCGGCGATGACCCCGACGCCGCGCTTTACCTGTGCGCCTGGTACACGCTGCAGCGCTCCGACGCCGAGGCTGCCGCCGACTGGCGCGACATCCTGGCCAAAAACCGTATGCTCCGCGCCGGGGTAAGCGCCTCCACTCTGCCGCGCTACAGCCGTACCGTGCCGCCCCGCCAGTACCGCCGCCCGGCGGGTATTACCGCGCAAACCCAGGCCCTGCGCGCCCGCGCCCTGCAGTACGACGACCCGGAAGCCTCCGCCGCCCTCCTCGGCCTCTCCACCGCCACCCTGCAGCCCGGCGATCCCGGCGCGGGCGAGGACGCCCCGTACTGGGCGGAGATCCACCGCAAGAACGAGCGCATTGCCACCCTGTGGGCCGAAGCCCGCGACATCCCCCCCGACGACCTCAAAGAGCTGGCCCGCAAAGCCCATCAAAACGACCGCGCCGCCGCCCAGCGCCTGGACCTGCACCATCAGCTGCAACAGCTCAAGCCGTAGTGACGAGAGGGTAGAGTGGCTGCATGAGGGCTTAAGCGACGACGTAGCCAACACAGGTTGCTCCGAGAACCGCGGAGCGGTTCTCAGGTTCTCAGAGCGACTCGCTCCTCATTATCCCCACTTAGGGGCTTCGTCCCCCTTCGTGCGAAACCTCCCCTCTGCCATCCGATTCGGAGGGGGAATGTTTCGCGCGAAGGGGGACAAAGCCGCTAAGACCAATTCGCAAAGTTATTTGCTCCTTTTGCGAATTGGTCTAAGTGGGGATAGAGGGGGAGGCGGATTTTGGGGAGCTTGCGGCATTTCTTGAGGAGAGCTCCCGGTTTCCTGCCCCGCCCCCCACTACGCCAGCTTTAACCGCCACATGCCATACGGGTTGTGGAAGAGATCCTCCGGATCGGGATAGGGCACATCTTCCTCGCGGCTGACGCGGTAGCGGGGGGCGCCGTCCTCCACGCTGAAGGTGTGGCTGGGGCGAAGGTCGGGGGCCTCGATGCAGAGATACGCGGTGAAGACGCGCAGCAGCTCCACCGGGTTTTCCGAGAGGCGGGACTCCACAATAGCGTCCGGCATGCCCAGGTTGTGCATGCCGCAGGAGAACGTGTCGGCATCGTCCGAGCCGCCCTCCACATACACCACGTAGGCCTGGTGCAGGGCGCCCAGCCAGCAGTTGTCGGTCATGCGGATCCACTGCGCGGGGCTGAACGCCAGTCCGGAGCTCTCCACCTTGACGCCCAGGCCTCCCGCGTAGAGCAGCGCCGCGCCCGCCTGCATCATCGCCTTGGCTCTGTCGGCGGAGCCGCCCTGGCCGACCAGGTAGGCCACCTTGCCGTGGGTGGCGATGCGCTCCATCTCCGGCGTGTCGCGCCAGTGGGGGCCGGCGGCGGCGAAGGCGCGGGCCATGCGCTCGTCGGGCTCGCACAGCTCCATCTCGATGCTTTGCTTCGATTCCATATGCGTCAGCGTGTCGCCCGCAAACAGGTAGCCGCCGGAGAGTTTGGCGATTTGCTGCACGGCCGCGGTGCGGTCCTTCCACACGCCGGGGATGCACAGGATCGTGCGCACCTCCGGGCGCGCCACTCCATCCGCGCCCTCCGAGCCCTCGCCACCCGTGTTGCCGCCGTCGACTTTTTGTGCATCAGCATCAGCCATGGCCCATGCGTACCACGGCGCGGACGCGACTGGCGAGCGAGAACGATTGCCAAAGCGGCGAAGGTCGCCTACACTCATTTCCCTTCCTATGGCCCACATCAAACTGTTCATCCCCGGCCCCATCGAGGTGTCCGAGAAAACTCTGCGCGCGTTTGCCACCCCTATGGTCGGCCACCGCAGCAAGGAGTTTCAGGCGCTTTACGCTGAGATCAAACCCCGTCTGCAAGAGCTTTTTGTGACGAAGCAGCCCGTGTTTGTCTCCACAACGTCCGCCTGGGGCGTGATGGAAGGGGCCATCCGCAACCTCGTCAGCAAAAAAGTGCTGAACTGCATGAGCGGCGCCTTCTCCGACAAATGGTTTGATGTCGCCAAAAAGTGCGGCAAGGCGGCCGAAGCTTACCAGGTGGAGTGGGGCCAGCCGATCCTGGCCGAGGAGATCGACAAGCGCCTGGCCACGGGCGAGTTCGACGCGATCACCCTTATCCACAACGAGACAAGCACCGGCACGATGAACCCGCTGTGGGAAATCGCCGCCGTGCTGCGCAAGTACCCCGACGTGCAGTTTATCGTGGACGTCGTCTCGTCGTTCTCGGCCATGAACATCCCCTTCGACGAGCTGGGCATTGACGTGCTGCTGGCCGGCACCCAAAAGGCCCTGGCCATGCCCGCCGGCGCCTGCCTCTTCGCCGTCTCTGAGAAGGCGTTTGCCAAGGCCGCCACCATCAAGGACCGCGGCTATTACCTGGACTTCCTGGAGTTTCGCAAAAACGCCGAGAGCGACATGACGCCCACGACGCCCAGCATCTCCCACTTCTACGCCCTGCGCAGCAAGCTGGATGACTTCTTTACCGAAGGCCTGGAGAACCGCTACGCCCGCCACCTGGCCAACGCCAAACTGGCCCGCGCCTGGGCGCTGGACCGCGGCTTCGAGCTCTTCCCCGCCGCCGGCTACGAGTCCGTAAGCCTGACGTGCGTGAAGAACACCCGCAACGTGGACATCCCCAAGGTCAACGCGCACCTGAAGAAGACCTACAGCTGCGTCATCGACGGCGGCTACGGCAAAATCAAAGGCACCACCTTCCGTCTCTCCCACATGGGCGATGAATCAACGGAAAACATCCGCCTCCTGCTGGAGTGGATGGACGACGCGATTAAGGTTGCCGGGGCGTAAGGGCTCCGGAGTGCGCGGGGGCGGAGCGCGGAGCTCGATGGAGCGGCGGTTTACGTGAGGAGCAGGCGGCGTGGAGCAGGCAGCGCAGCGGTTTCACCTTGCCTGTAATTAAGGCGCCGCGAATTCCGATGCGCCAAGGGCGCAAAACATCTCGTAGCCCAGGGTAAGGTCCGCCGCAGCCCTGGGTGACGATGCCCGCGAATCGCGTCCTGAAGGGACGCCCCAACGGTTAGCGTAAGGATGTGGGGCGTCCCTTCAGGACGCGGTCCTTCTCCTGCCTCACCCAGGGCTGCGGCAGACCTTACCCTGGGCTACGAGATGTTTTGCGCCGTTGGCGCATCGGAGAATTCTGCTGTAGCTACCGCTACAAACTCCGGTTGAGCGGATCCACTTTCCACCCACCCACCCAGCTAACAGGATGACGCGCGAGTCCACTCCCGTTCCCTCCGCGCCCCTGCCGCCGGAAGCTGATCCGGGCCCGCCCGAGCAGCCGCCCCGCAACCGCGGCGGGTCGGCGGCGAACACCGCGGTTGTCGTGGCCGTGCTGCTGGTGGTGTACGTGCTCTCCCCTGGGCCGGTGGTGGGGGCGATGGACATGTATCGCAAACGCTACTCGCCTGGGCTGGAGCCGGGGGTGCTTGTCATCTTTTACGCGCCGTTGATTTACGCCAGTGATGAGGTAAAGCTTGTAGGTAAATTCTACAACAAGTATATTGAGGGCTGCAGCCAGTTGCTGGAATCCCTGCTGCCGCCAGTGGCGCCCCTTCCGACCACCGGGCGCCCCGCTCCAGCACCGCCGCCGCCGCCCGTGCCGAGCACGTACTGACGTGCTGCGACGGCCGCCTTCCTCGCCATGAGCACGCTGCCCCCTCCCACACCCCAGCCCCCCGACGACACCGCCGACGATGCGCCGGGCCACGCCCGCGGCACCCGGCCGGGGCGCGGGCGGGAGATGGCGTGGACACCCGTGCTTGTGGCGCTGGCTTTGGTGCTGTATGTGCTTGCGAGCGGGCCGCTTAGCGCGATTTTGTTGCGATGCTCTTACCCCGATGTATGTGTGCCCGCAGCTTACCCATAACGTGCTCCATCCGGCCGCAGTCGCCATCTACACGCCACTCGCATATGCCCTTGATTTTATGCCAGAGAAGGTAGGGAGAGGACTGGACGCTAACAGGCAAGCGTGCGTTTCGCTGTTGCACGTGCTCTGGCCCGTGCCAGTGCCGGCAAAAGCCCCAGCCACTCCGCTCGCACCCCCGCCTCCGCCCCCCGCAGCGTCCACGCCTTAGCCGATGGCGCAGGAGCTTAAGAGAAGGGGATTTAACCACCAAGGCACCAAGTTTCGGATAGAGGAAAGTCTTGCGTATAACCAGCATGGCATCGCCCCAGCGTGCCGATTCATTCAATTTGTAGAATGAGGATGCAACTAAATACGCTTTAAGCATCAGGGGGGAGGGACTAAGTTGGGGGCGTTGGATGGTTCGGCTTGTTTGTGCCTGACTGGTTGTTGGCTTCCTCCTTCTCCTCCTCTTTCCTCAACTTACGGCGTTTATCCTATGAAGTCCGCGCCCTTTGGTTTCCGGTCCTCCTTGCATCCACATCTTCCTAAGCTCCGCGCCCGGCGGCGGCGCACCTCCGGCGTGGCGCTGGTGCTGGTGCTGGCCATCATGGTGCTGGTGATGGGCCTGGTGGTGGGCATGCTTGGCCGTGTCAGCACGGAGCGCTCGGCGGCGGATGGGTATGCGAACTCGGTGCAGGCGCGGCTGCTCGGCGACACGGCGGTGCAGGTGGTGCAGGCGCAGATTTCCCAGGCCACGATGCCGCCGGCGGGGACGCGTTCGCTCTGGACCTCGCAGCCGGGGTTGATCCGCACCTTCGATGAGTCGGGCTCGCCCTCCGCCTCGTTCAAGCTCTACTCCTCCACGCAAATGCGGCTGAACTCCGCCCTGGTGCCGGAGGACGAGGCGCTGACGCTCGCCTCGTGGTTCTCCAGCCCGGCCGTGTTTACGGACCTTAACGTGCCGGTGGACTCCAACTTTGACGGCACGCCGGACACCTGGCCCATCCTGGACAGCTCGTCGCTCGGCACCCCCGCCGCGCCGCAGGGCTTCGATATCCTCACCACCGCGCCGCGCGGCACCTCGCAGGGCTACATCAACCCCGCGCCGATGCCGGTGCGCTGGTTGTATGTGCTTAAGGATGGCCAACTTGTGGCGGCGGACGGCAGTGGCAATGTGGCCACGGTAAACGGCGCTGCCGCCTCCAATCCCATCGTCGGCCGCATCGCGTTCTGGACGGACGACGAGTCGTGCAAGGTCAACGTAAACACGGCGGGAGAGGGCACCTACTGGGACATCCCGCGCGCCGATACCACGCAGGAGCGCGATCTCGGCCGGTATCAGCCCACCAAAAACGAATTCCAGATCTACCCCGGCCACCCGGCCACCACCAGCATCAGCGCCGTCTTTCCCGCGCTTTTCCCCACCACGCCTACGCCGCCGGAGACAACCGGCGCCGTGCGCGAGCGCCTGTTTGCCATGCTGCCGCGCCTGCGCAACATCGGCACCAAAGGCGCCACGGTGCCCATCCATCTCATCGACAAAACCAGCCTCTCGCTGGATCAAGACCGCCTCTACGCCAGCGAGCCGGAACTGCTTTTCGGCCCCGCCATCACCAGCGGCGAGCGCAGCGTGAACACAGGGCTGACGCACGATCTGCTGGAGCAGACCAAATTCTTCCTCACCGCCACCAGTCGCGCGCCGGAGACGAACCCGTTCGATCACCCCAAGATCGCATGCTGGCCCATCCACACCAACCCGGCCGCCGGCACGCACCGCAGCGCGTTCGATCAGCTCATCGCCTTTTGCGGCAACGTGCAGGGTCAGCCGTGGTATTTTCAGCGGCAAAACGCCAACAGCCCTACGGACGACTACCTGCTCATTCCGCGCAACCAGCAGCTGTACAGCTACTTGCAAACGCTCATCAACCGCCCCGTACCCGGCTTTGGCGGGCGGCTGAGCACGCGCTTTGTGCAGGATGCGGACCAGATCCTCACGCAAATCTTCGACTACATCCGCTGCTCCGTGCTGGAGGACATGAACCTGACCGGCACCACCGGGCAATTCGGCGTCGGCATCCCCTCGTTGCCGGCGGATAACCGCACGCGGCTGAATTACGGCCACGTCATGCCCATCAAAATCGGCAACACGCGCGGGTTTGGACGCACCATGACCATCTCGCAGGCCGGCCTCTGGTTCATCGCCACGGGGGATCCGGGCGTGGCGGTCTCTAATGATCCCGCGACCAACCGCACGCTGGCGCTGGCCACCCCGCTGCAGCAGGACGCCACGACGAAGGAGATCCGCATCGAGACGGCCTTTCTCTTCGAGCCGTTTTGCGCCAGCGCCGGCTGGGCGAGCTTTCGGCCGGATGTGGTCATCACCATCGAGGGCCTGGAAAGCTGGACGGTGCAGGGCAACGGCGGCGTGCCGGACGCCATCAACCTGGGTTTCCCCGCCCTGAGCCGCCAGACGGCCACCGACGCCGGCCTGTTCGTGCACGGTCGCCAGCCCAGCTTTGTGAACAAAAGCCTGAACTGGAGCCCCTGGATGGGCCTGCGCTGGATGCTGGATTATCACGTGGTTCGAGCCCGCAACGGCGGCCGCCTTCCGCAGGACCCCAACTTTAACGACAGCAGCGACGGCGGCACCGGCTACCAAAGGCCCGGCCGGCAGAATCCCTTTGTGGGCGAGCCCATTACGGTGCGCGTCAGCAAGACGAACCCGCGCATTACCTGCAGCCCGGCCACCCTCACGTTCCGCATGACGAACCGGCAGACGGGCGATCTGATCCAGAAGATAACGTGGAACTTCCCCGGCGGAACTTTCCCCGCGCCAGTGCTGTTTACCTCCGGCTCGGGCGGGGCGGTGGCGCCGATCGACCCGGCATGGTGGACCTTTCAGGCGGCCGGCTGCGGCATCCCCTTTACGGATACCACCACCAAAAATGCCGGGCGCCTCAACTCGGGCGAGACCAACTACGGGATCTACTGCTACCGCTTTATGAAGATGGACCACGACACCGTGCGCGCCCTCACCCCCGCCAAAAACGGCGAGACGCTGGACCTGCGCCTTTTGGCCGCCCTGGAAGACGTGCCCGGCGACATGTGGACCAAACACTTTGACTACGACGAACTGGCCACCAACACACGCCACCGCCTGGCCTGCAGCTTTGTGGAGCCCAACGCCAGCCTCAACACGCACCCCGTCTACAACTACAACAAAGGCAAGTACGCCAACATGACGGGCAACTACAGCAGCGCCGACGCCCCGCCCATCCCCTACCCCGCCCCCGCCGCGCAGGCCACCGGCGACTGGGAGAACGGCCTGGCCGGCGACATGGACGCGCCCACCATCAACAAGCCGGACGAAGGCAACGCCTACACGCAGGGCACCAACCTGACGCCCTACTTTAACAGCAACACCAATCAGCGCACCTTTACGGCCGATTTCTCCTCGCCCAACCGCGTGATGCCCTCGCCGGGCATGCTGGGCTCACTGCCCACCGGGGTAAAGCGCGGGCTGGGCTGGCAGACGCTGCTGTTTCGCCGCCAGCCGGGCCATCCCTCGTACCCGGCGGGCGCGGGCGGGTTCATCAACAACCCGGACTACCTGCTGATGGACTACTTCTGGATGCCCGTGGTGGAGCCCTACGCGATCAGCGAACCGCTCTCCACGGCGGGCAAAATCAATCTCAACCAGCAGATCATCCCCTTCACCTACATAAAGCGCGAGACGGGCATGTATGCGCTGCTGAAAAACGAGAAGGTGACGAGCATCCCGGCGGCCGCGCTGGCTACCTACAAGGCGGGCGCGGGCACCAACTACTCGTTCCGCCGCCCCATCAACATCCCGGCCACCCTGGCACAGCTGGGCTTTCGCTTTGACAACACGGATGCGACGGGCCTCTACGCGTTCCGCACGCCGTCGGAGATCTGCGACATGCATTTTGTCCCCGACACCGCCACGACGGTAAACACCACCACCAAAGCCACCATGGACACGACGATGGCGGCGCACTGGCAAGCCAACTCCCTTACCGGCGACGGCACGCGCGAGCGCATCTACACCACGGTGTACCCGCGCGTTACCACGCGCAGCAACGTCTACACGGTCTACTTCCGCGCCCAGGCGCTCAAGCCCCGCCCTCGCCTCGCCGCCGCCGACGAAAACAAGTGGTACGAGGGCCAGGACGTCATCACCGGCGACTACCGCGGCAGCACCACCCTGGAGCGCTACGTCGACCTCAACACCCCCGGCATCCCCGACTACGCCGCCAACCCCGACGCCACGCCCACGCTCGGCAGCTTCTACCGCTGGCGCGTGCGAGTCAACCGGCCGTTCGCGCCCTAGAGGCTGTCGACATTTCCGTGCATCCCCTTGGCGAAACTTTCCGTCCTTGGCGATACTATCTGCCTTGGATCTACGGACCTTCAGATAACATCGCCAAGGGCGGAAAGTTTCGCCAAGGGGGATGCTTCCACGATGTTCAACCTTCCTTACGGACGCCGCTTACACCAGCAGCAGCCGGCTCAGAATCTCGGGAAGCGGAAGGGGCAGGCCGTTGTAGAAGGGGCCGAAATCGGCGTACTTGTGGGTGACTTCGTCAAAACGCATGTCGTACACAATGCGCTTGATTTCCACGGGATCGCGCGAGAAGAGGGTGACGCCCCACTCCCAGTCGTCCAGGCCGGCGCAGCCGGTGACGAGCTGGCGGACGCGGCCGGCGAACTTGCGGCCGACGCGGGCGTGGCCCTGCATCAGGTCGCGGCGCTTTTCAAACGGCTCCGCGTACCAGTTCTGCTCGGGGCCGCGGCGCTTGCGCATGGGGTAGAAGCAGAAGTACTCCCAGTCCGGCAGGGTGGGGTACATGCGGTCGTAGGTGTAGGAGCGCAGGCGGGCGCGGATGCCGGCGAGGCGCTCGTGATAGTCCGGGTGGCCGGGCTCGATGCCTTCGTCGCGCTTCATTTGCTCGACGAAAAACTCCTCCGACTGCGTGTACTCACTCTTTTCCGTCAGCGAGAGGAACGTGTAAACGGGCTCCAATACGCCAGGCCCGAGCGCGGCTCCCAGGCGCTTTTCCACCGTGTTGATCATGTGGAAATCCGGCCCGACAATCATGAAGCCCAGGTCTGCCCGGCCCAGCATGCTGAGCGGGATGATGCGGAATTTCTCCGTGGCGGCAACCTCGTCGACAACGCCCTGGAGGCGGGCGCGGCCGCGGGCCTGCTGGTCGGCGGTCAGCGTCTCCCAGGCCAGGCGGTCAATACGATAAAAGAGGTGAAGCACGCCCCAGCCCTCCTCGGGCACGAGGGGCTTGATGGCCTTGCTGCTGCTTTCGGCGCTGGCGCCGGCCCCGGCGTGGGCAGGCGCGGGGGCGGAGGTAGGGGCGGGAGCTGTCGCACTGGTCGCACTCATGATGCACCGAGCCTAGCGCATTACCGGCCCGCACGCCAGCGCAAGCATGCGCCAGGCCGGTACAGTTGCCACGTTATTAGCCGGGCCGCTGCGGTGGGAAGCAGCGCTTCTGCCCCGCGGCAAGCTTAGACCTAAAGCGCAAATAACTGTGCGAATTGGTCTTACAGGCTGTCGAGATCTTCGCATTCTGCGGTTCCCCTCGGCGATCTTTCTGTCCGTGGCGTTCAAAATCTGAATGCTACGGACGGAAAGATCGCCATGCCAGCGAGAGAAAGACTCGAATGTAGCCAGTCTCTAGAACTTCCGCTTGCCGCCGCCGCTGCGGCCTTTGCCGCCGAAAGAGCCGCCGCCTTTGAAACCGCCGCCACCCGCGGAGCCGCCACCCTGGCTGCCAAAGCGACGCGGTTTGCCCATGCCACGGAACTCGCCGCGCGAGGCGCCGCCGGAGCCACCCTGAGATCCGCCGCCGCTGCCGTACGAGGACGAGCCGCCACCGCCACCTTTGGCGCCCCAGGACTTGCCGCCGCCGTAGGACGACGATCCGCCGCCACCGCTGCCTCCAAACTTGCGCGGGCCGTACGAGCCGCCGCCCGAAGACGAAGCGCCGCCGCTGTAGGAACCTTTTCCGTACGAACCTTTTCCGTATGATGCACCGCCCGACTCGCCACCACCGAACTTGCGCGCGCCGCCCTGGCCGCCACCGCTGAATTTGGATCGCGCCTGGTAGCCGCCGGAGAACTTGCCGGCGCCATCCTGGTCGGAGAATTTGCGCTTGTCGCGCCAGGAGCCGCCCTGGCCCTGGTCGCCGCCGTGCGCGTTTCCCTGGTCGTCGCGATTGCCGTGGGGGCGACGCTGCTCGAAACGGCGCTTGCCGTCGCCGTAGGACGAACCGCCGCCGCGGGAGTCATCGCCGCCGCCGTAGGACGACGAGGAGGAGCCGCCGCCAGCATAACCACGCTTTTGCCAGTTGCCGCCACCGCCATAGCCACCTCCACCGCCGCCGTAGCCACGCGAGTCGTCACGGCGATCCGAGCCGGAGCCATAGCCGGAGCCCGAGCGGTACCCGGAACCCGACGTGCCGCCCGAGGAGCCGTACGGCTTGCGCCACACTTTGCCCCCGACGCCAGCGCCGGCGCCGGCGCCGCCCTTGCCCTCGTAGCGCCCCTGGCCGCCGCCAAAGCGGGAGGCACCGCCGCTGCCGCCGGAGCCGTAGCCGCCGCGGGAGTAACCACCGCGATCGGAGCCACCGGAATAGCCGCCGCGGGAGTAGCCGCCGCCGCGATCATCGCCGCCAGAGAATCGGCGGCGCGGCTCGCGCTCAACAAACTGCGAAGCCGCGCGGGCCTGGGCAGCCGCCGCCTCGCGATACTTTGCGGGGCGCTCGATTACAAGCGGGTTCGAGGGGCGCTCGGTGCGGGCCGGGCCGGAGCGTTCGTTGTCCTGCGCGTCGTCGTCGCCAAAGTCGGCTTCGTCTTCTTCCGCGGGGTACTCGTCGTCGGAAAGCGCAGCTTCATCGGCTTCCGCCATGGCATCCTCGGAAGCGGCCTCGTCGTGCGCGGTAAAGTCTTCCGCTTCAGCCACTTCAGCCACTTCAGCCACTTCAGCCACTTCAGCCACTTCAGCCACTTCAGCCACTTCAGCCACTTCAGCCACTTCAGCCACTTCAGCCTCGGAGCCAGCATCCTCGTTCTCGCGCTTGTCGTCCTCGAAAATGGCTTGGCTTTCCTCAGCAACGTCGGAGGCCTCGGCAGCGGCAACCGGCGCGGCGGATTGCTCCGCAGCGGCCTTTTTCCTGCTCTTGCCGGATTTCTTGCGCGTATCCGGGTCCTCTTCCGCTGCGCTCTCGCCATCCACCTGGGACTTTTTGGATTTGCCCGGGGACATCTTCGTCGCGGGCTTCGTATCGGTCGCTTCGGCCGTTTCGGACTCCTCAGCATCAACAGGAGGCGCGGCAATCGCGATTTCGGACTCCGCGATCGCCATCTCTTGCTCCTGCTCCTGCGCGCTCACAGGCACTTCGTCGATGGGCGCGGTCATGAGGACCTCGTCGCTATCGCTGTCGTTGTAAAGCGCTGCAGCTTCAATATCCGGCGCGTCGTCGTGCATGGCCTGGGGCTCATCGGCGCTCTTGTAGACGGCGTGGGCTTTCGGGCCGGTCGCAGCGCGCTTGCCTGCGGGCGACTTGGCGGCGGGTGCGGACGTGGCGGCCTTCGCAGGCTTGAGTTTGGCGTTGACGGCGGCGCCCAAAATGTACTTTTGCACTTCTTCGGGCGTGAAAATGCGCCACTGCCCGTGCTTGAGAGCGTTGGGCATACGGAAGTCGCCCAACTGCACGCGGCGCAGGCGCTTCACCTCGCAGCCAAAAACAAACAGCATGCGGCGGATCTGTCGTTTGATGCCCTGCGTCAGCACAATCTTCAGCGCCTTGGGGCCAATGCGATGGATCTCGTCGAAACGCGCCTTCTGGCCGTCCAGGATAATGCCCTGCTGCGCGGTGGCTGCGTGCTTAAAGTCAAACTCGCGGTCCAGCAGCACCTCGTAGGTTTTGCGGATTTTGAAGCTGGGGTGGGCGATGCGCTGGCTGAGTTTGCCGTCGTTGGTCAGCAGCAGCAGCCCTTCGCTCTCCAGGTCCAGGCGGCCGACGTAAAACACACGGGGCCAATCCTTTGGCAACAAATCGTAAATGGTGCGGGCGCCTTCCTCGGCCACGGTGCTGCACAAAAAGCCGGGCGGCTTGTTGAGCACGGCGGTAAGGGTCGTCTCGGGCTTTACGAGCTTGCCGTCGACCATGACGGAGTCGTGCTGACCGACGCGGGTGGCGAGCTGGGTAACGCGGACGCCGTTAAGGATGACGCGGCCGTCGGCAATGATGGCGTCGCAGGTGCGGCGGGACCCTAACCCGGCGCTGGCAAGGTATTGATTAAGCCTGGGCATGGCAAATGAATCGCACGTATAAAAAACGACAGCGCCGCCCCGGTTCAATCGCTGCTTTGCCACATGCAAAGTAGTGATGCCGAACGGGTTGGCGCAGCGGCAGGAGAAAGTCGTGCGGTATCCTGGCGGGTGGAGGTAATGGCCGGCAACCGGGTGGTGGCCTGGCCGTGGATATCGAAGGGATGGAGCCGACTGGCGGACGCTTTGCGTGGCCTGACCCTCGCGGGCAGGCAGCTGAAAAAGCGCGTTCGGGGTATTCGCCGCGGCGTATGTGGTCTATCTGTAATATGTTCGGCGAGGATCCGCCGCGATCAAGTGGCGGGGTTGGAATCTCAATCCGAACCCTCTCAACCCTCAGGAGGGATGCTCCATGCCCCCGGCATTGAGCTTGAGTGCAATGGGCGAAATCGCAAAGCGCGGACGCGATGCTGTTGCCCAAAAGCTACAGGCTAAGTGTTAGTGTGCGAAGTGCGCGGCGCCGCGCAACCCCTGTGCAAACTTGCATGCAAAGGGGTAAGCGAACAGGCGAAAGCGCACTGAAAATGGAGGCCGCGATGCCCGGAAAAGACGCGCGGCGCACCAGCAATACCAGTCGGATTAGGCGTCGGGCTGGGTCTTGGGCAGGGCAAGGACGCTGCGTCCTTCCTTCCATTGACCGCGCTTTTTGAGGAGGTCGACTCGCTCAAAACGCTTCAGTACGTTACGCTTGGCGGTGATGGTGCTGGCGCTGCGAAGGCTACGATGTTGGGACATAAACGTTATCGGTGGAAAAGCCGCGAAATATAGTGCTTTCTGCCCGGCACAGCAAGCTCTTTCTTCGGGAAAATGCGGAAAGCCTGTTGCCGCAAAAGTTTTGACACCGAAGGAAGCGGTGAGGAGGGGTAAAGAAGAAGGACGTTGACTCAGAAAGGATGACGCCGTCAAAGGAGGCGCCGTCGACGAGTCAAGGAGGGGGAGAAGAGCTCTTACCGCGGATGCGTCAGCGCTAAAGGGGCCGTGGGAAAGAAGAAAAGAGTCGATTGCTTGAGGAGTTGTGTGAGCCGTTTGGGTCTAGCCGCAAGCACGCGATCAAGCTGATGATTGGGAAAGTGGGTTGGGGAGGACGGGAAACGGTGAAGAAGGGGGGGCCTCGCACTGCGGGGCGGATGTGGTGGAGGTGTATGAGCGGCTGTCGCGCCTTGCGGAGCAGGCGTGCGGCAAGCGCCTGGTGGCTTTGCGGGAGCTGTGGCTGCTACACGTTTTGTGGGCCGCGCCAAGGCCGGCCACTTAATGCGTGGCGGCGTGGGGGCCGTACACCTTCACCGGGTCAAACACTTTCTCGGCAATGGTAAACTCCAGCTCGTCGGCGGTGCCGGGCTTTACTTTGCGGTAGAAGCATGAGCGGTAGCCGACGTGGCAGCTGGCGCCGCCGGTGACGTTGACGCGGATGAGGATGCAGTCCTGGTCGTCGTCGATCATCACTTCCTGCACGTGCTGGGTCAGGCCGCTTTCCTCGCCTTTGACCCACAGCTTTTTGCGGCTGCGGCTGTAATAAGTGGCCTTTTTGGTGGCGATGGTTTTTTCCAGCGCTTCGGGCGTCATGTAGCCGAGCATGAGGACTTCGCCGCTGGTGGCGTCCAGCGTAATGCAGGGCAGGTACTCGTTGATGTCGAAGCGCGGCATCAGGCGGGCGCCCTCTTCCAGCTTAAACAGCTCCGGCGAGGGAGCGGCGTGGGCGCCGTAGGTCACGAGCGGGTCGAACGTTTTCTCGGCAATCGTAAAGTCCAGGTCCTCCAGCGCCGCGCCGGCGTGGCCGTTGGCTTTGTCCCACGTCTTGCCTTCCTTAACCTTGCGGTAGAAGCAGGAGCGGTAACCGACGTGGCAGCTCGCGCCGCCGGCGACATCGACCTTGATGAGGACGCAGTCCTGGTCGTCGTCTATCATCACTTCCTTCACCGTCTGCACCAGGCCGGATTCCTCGCCTTTGACCCAGATTTTCTTGCGCGAGCGGCTGTAGTAGGTGGCCTTGCCTGTGGTGATGGTCTTCTCCAGCGCCTCGGGCGTCATAAAGCCGAGCATAAGGACCTCCCCCGAAGTGGCATCCACGGTGATGCAGGGGATGTACGGATGCAAATCAAAGCGCGGTGCGAGTTTGCTGCCTTCTTCGATTTGGTAGACTGAGAGAGCCATATGCTTGAGTGCGTTAATTGTGTAGGTGCTAAAAGAACGGAGGGAAACGGGAAACTTGCGTGCGGGCCGCCGCAACTGGGGCAACGGGACCGCGCCAGGCGACGCTGCTGCAAGAGCCGCCTGGTGGGGGAGAAGGGGGCGAGGATCTGCCTTGCCTTTGGAGTAATAAAGCGTTGCGCGGCGGCAACTTACACCTTCATCAGCTCGGCTTCCTTGGCGGTGGCGCTTTTGTCGATTTCCTCGATGAACTTATCGGTAAGCTTCTGCACTTCCTTATCGGCGCTTTCCTGTTCGTCTTCGGTAATATCGCCTTCCTTCTGCAGCTTCTTGATCTCGTCCATCGCGTGTCGGCGGTTGCCACGGATGGCGATGCGGCCTTCCTCGGCCAGCTTGCGCACGGCCTTAACCAGCTCCTGGCGGCGCTCCTCGGAGAGGGGCGGGATGGGCAGGCGGATGATTTTGCCGTCAATACGCGGGTTAATGCCCAGCTTGCTCTCCTCAATGGCTTTGCGGATGGGATCCACGTTGCTCGCGTCCCACGGCTGGATGACGATGAGGCGGGCGTCCGGCGTGGTGATGGCGGCGACTTCGCGCAGGGCCATATTGCTGCCGTACGTTTCCACGCGCAGGTGGGCCACCAGGTCGGGCGAAGCCTTGCCAGTGCGCACGGTGCTGAACTCCTGCTTCACCACTTCGGTGCTTTTCTCCATCTTTTCTTCTGCTTCGAAAAGGACGTCGTCGAGGGCCATAATGTACTGAGGTTAGCTGTTGGGGCTGATCACTTTCCGGAGGAAACCAATCAAAATTGCAATTAGGGAAAGCGTCAAACATAGCGCACGCCGCCGCAAAGATCCAGCGTAAACCGCAGGGTAAATAATCACAACAAAACGCAGGGGAAAATTTAACCACGGAGCACACGAAGCACACGGAATTTACGGAGGGGCGAAGAGAGGGAATTTAGAAAGGACTATCCTTTTGTGGCTTAAAGTTTTGCGCCACAGAACGAGAAATCGGCACAACAATAGCCCAAAAATTCCTCTTCACTTTCGTCCCCTCTTAAATTCCGTGTGATCCGTGTGCTCCGTGGTTAAAAAATCTGCCTCCCCATCCTTTTGTGGTTTAAGGCTTTGCGGAGACGAGTGTACCGACCTTCTCGCCCATGATGACCGCCTTCAGATTCCCCTTCTTGAACATGTCGAACACGATAATCGGCACGTTGTTATCCTTACACAGCGAGAACGCGGTGGAGTCCATCACTTCCAGGCTGTTTTTCAGCGCTTCGATGTACGTAATGTGCTCGTAGCGTTTGGCTTTCGGGTTTTTGCGCGGGTCGCTGTCGTACACGCCGTCCACCTTCGTGGCTTTCAGGATGATGTCGGCGTTGATCTCGTTGGCGCGCAGGGCGGCGGCGGTGTCGGTGGAGAAATAGGGGTTGCCCGTGCCGGCAACAAAGATGACAACGCGGCCCTTCTCCAGGTGGCGCATGGCGCGGCGGCGGATAAACGGCTCGGCCACGTTTTTGATCTCGATAGCCGTTTGCACGCGGGTGATAACGCCACTTTTTTCCAGAGCGTCCTGCAGTGCCAGGCCGTTGATGATGGTGGCCAGCATGCCCATGTAGTCGGCCGTGGTGCGGTCCATGCCTTCGTGGCTTTTCGTCAGCCCGCGCCAGATGTTGCCGCCGCCGATAACGATGCATACCTCCACGCCGCTGCGGTGAATCTCCGCGATCTCCGCCGCGATGCCGCGCGTGTACTTGCTGTCAATCGCATCTTCCTCACCCGCAAGCACTTCGCCGCTCAGCTTAAGCACAACGCGCTTGTACCTGGCGCCGCCCGATCCTGACCCGGGCGCAGGCGCGGAGGACGCGGGCGCAACGGCAGCTTTTTTGTTAGCGGCGGCGGCGGCATTCTTGGCAGCGGCGGACTTAGGGGAGGTGGGCATGGATGTGGTGGGATGGGGCAAGGCGCCGCCGGCGATGTTGGTGTCGATAGCCGGCCTGTCAGGCAAGGCGAGCGCTTCCTCGCTCTCGCCCGCACACAATAGTGTGCGATAATGCACCCGGCGCAGCCACCGCGGCATGGATTCTGCTGCGACAACCGTACCGTCCTGCGCATACAACCCGGCACCTTGTGGCCCGATAGCTTAACGGCTTCCGCAAAGACGTCCAGCCTTGCGTTGAATTTCTGTGATGGGGAGTCACCGCAACATACTTTCCCCTTCACCTTGGCGAAAGCTTTCCGCCCTTGGCGATGTTATCTGCTTCAGCCTTGCGGGTTTACGGATAGCATCGCCAAGGGCGGAAAGTTTTCGCCAAGGGGGAGGGCGGATAGAATCAAAGGGGAGAGTTCCGGCCGGATTCATTCAATCCGTTGGCCGTTCTCTCTATATTGCCCTTGATACGATCTCCCCAAAAATTGCTGAGATAACCCAGCCTGATTCCAGCTAGCTTGAGGTAGGTAAGCAGCTGCTTGCGATGCGCATTTGCAAGCACCTGCACCGCCTCCACCTTGATGATAACCTTACTCTCAACAAACAGATCGGCGCGAAAGCCTTCATCAAACTTCGTTCCCTTATAGACAATGGGGATCGCGTACTGCCGATCGACCCGTAACCCTTTCTCTCGCAACATTCCAGCCAGGACAACCTCGTAGACTGATTCAAGCATCCCCGGCCCCAGGTCGCAGTGGATGTCATAGGCGGCCTGAACAATAATCGCACCAATCTCGTCCTCTGTCACAAGTCCTCCCTTTATCTGTAAGACCAATTCGCACAGTTATTTGCGCTTTATGCGGAGCTGATTTTGGGCTATGGGTGCGCTGAAACGGAGGGAGTGCATGAGGATAATACTCGACCGGAGTTTCAGTGCGGCCATAGACCAAAAGCGGCCCGCAAAAAGAGCAAATAACTGTGCGAATTGGTCTAATTCCCCCCTTGGCGAAAACTTTCCGCCCTTGGCGATGTTATCTGTAAACCCGCGAGGCTGAAGCAGATTTTCCCGCCAAGGGGCAGAAAGTCTTCGCCATGGAGGAAATCCGGACGGATCATTCCATCTGTTGGGAGGAAAAGCTGGGTTTGGTTTATCCCTTAGCCCCACTACTCCCCCGAAGCCAGCTTTCTCGCCAGCGCCATGGCTTCGACGTGCGTTTGCACGGTGCCGCTCAGTTGCGCTTCTTCTACTGCCTCCAGGATGGAGCGGAGCTGTTTGCCGGGGGGGATGCCCATACCGATGAGGTCGTGGCCGGTGATGAGGCGGGGGGGGCTGATCTCCTCGGCCGAGTAGTTGCGGCTCTTCAAAAAATCGTAGAACTGAAGGTCCGCGTGGCAGCCGAGGCAGTCAACGCGGTGGAGCTCCAGCTCGATGGGGAAGGTGGGGCGGCGCATGAATTTCTTCAGCGTCGATTCCTTCATTTTCTTCACGTCCTTAAAGGCCATGTGCCAGCGCACGCATACCACCACCTGCTCGATGATGTCGTTGCTGTAGCGCAGGTTACGCAGAATGACCTCGGCCATCTCCGCCCCCACCGTCTCGTGATTGGAGAAGCGGATGCGGCCGGTTTCATCGATGGCAAAAGTGGCCGGTTTGCCTACGTCGTGCAGCAGAACGGAGAGTGCCAGCACCAGCGGCGCGTTGCGTAAGTGCTTCAGCATCAGGCGCACGTGCGTGTACACGTCGCCTTCCGGGTGAAACTGCGGGGGCTGCTCCACGCCGTGCAGCGCGTCAATCTCCGGCAGCACGGCCTTGAGCAGGCCGGTGGCGTCCATCAGGTCCAGGCCGATTTCCGGGCGCGGGCCGGTGAGGATCTTGCTCAGCTCGTCGCGCTTGCGCTCGGCGCTGATGCCGGCGATGTGCGGCGCGGCTTCGCGGATGGCCGCAAGTGTCTCCGGCTCAATCACAAACGTTCTGTTTCGGCGCAGCAGCGTGCATGCAAAGCGCACGGCGCGCATCAGGCGCAGGCGGTCCTCCGCAAAGCGGTCCGCCGGGTTGCCGATGGCGCGGATGACGCCGGCCGCCAGGTCCTCGCGGCCGCCAACAAAGTCGATAACTTCGTCGCGAACCGGGTCGAAAAACAGGCCGTTGATGGTGAAGTCGCGCCGTTGCGCGTCCTCCTCGGCGCTGGAGTAGGTGACGGTTTCGGGCCGGCGACCGTCGCGATACTCGCCGTCGCGGCGGAAGGTGGCCACCTCGAAGTGCATGCGGTTCTCGATGACACGCACCACGCCAAAAGAGGCGCCCTGCACGTCCGTGACGCGGGGAAAGAGCTTTTGCACCTGCTCCGGCCGCGCGCTGGTGGCGATATCAAAATCCTTGGCGGGCACGCCCAGCAGGTGATCGCGCACGCAGCCACCGGCAAAGTAGGCCGTGTGGCCGGCGCGTTGCAGCCGCTCCACAATACCGGCGGCGGCAGCGCGCATCTCCTCGAGGGACGGGCCGGTTTCTTCCGCCGGCGCGGCGACCGGGGAGAGCGCGGCGGCGGCGGAGCCGGGCGTCGGTTCGTCTGGGGACGGAACGGGGGAGGAACTGGGGTACAGAAGGGACATGTGGAAGAGGGAGAAGTGCCTTTTCCGGAGGGCGCCGCGCTGGCGTGCCGCGGCGCTCATCGTGGCGCGGCCGGACATCGACAGGATATGAATTATGACACAAATTTCGCAGATGTGAAGCATGGAAAATGTCGATCTCTTACATCTCATGTCAAATTCGGACACGTTTAGGTGGAGAAAAGAGCGATAGGACCGTGGATTATACGTTTAATCCGACCGCGCCACCCAGCTCCTCCCTTTTCGACTGCTTACCGTAGTAAAACTCCCCTCTAGATTCTTTGCCGCCTTTCTACCCGCCGGTGCCCGCCACGGCTTTGCCGTGCAGTACAAAGGCCATCAGCACGCCGGCGATTGCGCCGAAGAGGTGGCCCTCCCACGAGGTGGTGCCAAAGATGCTGGGGACGAGGCCGAAGATGAGGCCGCTGTAGAGGAAAGCGATGGCAAGGCCGACGACCAGGGACATCACATCCATCATGGTAAAGCCGGCGGCGATGAGGTAGGCCGCCATGCCGTAGATGAGCCCGCTGGCACCAATGTGCACCGCGCCGCCCCGAGCCAGTGCCCAGGTGGCCAGCCCGCCGAGAATCCAGATGCCAAGGATGGCCGCGTAGCCCTTGTAAACCGGCCGGGCCAGCACAATGGACATCAGCACAAAGAGGGGGATCGTGTTGGCCATCAGGTGCGCCAGGTTGGCGTGAAGCAGCGGCGCAAACAGGACGCCCAGCAGGCCCCAGAAGGTGCGCGGGATAATGCCGTAGTGGCGAAAGTCCAGATGCAGCCAGCTCAGCGTCCAGTTGGCGGCCCATATGATGTAGAGCAGGGCGACAAAGCCACCCGTCGTCTCAAACGCGTGCTCGGGGCCCAGCGGGCCGCGGCGGCTCGGCTCGATGTCCAGCCGTGGCAGCCCAAAGTCATTCTTGTTGCCGGCCGAGCCGGATCTCTCGGAGAAGAGTGCCATACGTGCCCCCAACATAGCGCGCAGACCGCACGCGTGCGAGCGTATTTGTGCGGGAGTGGATGAAAAACGGGAAAGCCTGGCAGGTGCCAGTGCCTCACGAATACTGTCCTGCGCAGAAGTAAGCATTATCAGATACATTCCCCTCCGCCCCTTTGTGTCTTCGTGCCTTTGTGGTTAACCATCCGCTATCCCCATACCCGCAGAGAATCGGAGGGGGGGAATTTTAACCATAAAGACACGAAGACACAAAGGGGTGGAGGGGACGTGGAAAATACGCATGATGAGCTGTCTACTGACCCTCGACACGGGACACCAGGTCAATCCACAAGTCCGCGCGAGCGCCGAAGTGGACGATTTTGGGCTGAGACAAGGCGAGACCGAATTTCATTTGATCTATATCTATCCAACAACCTTTGCTATTGGCTACGCGGAGGGATGTTATACAACTATATGATTTATCTAAATATCAACTTCCTCTTTTCTTTTGGTCGTACTTTATTTAGTATATCTGCATGAAGAGCGCCTCCAGCCCCCTCCCCCGCGCCGCGATGGCCGCCGCCGCGGCAATCTCCGCCATTGCCCTGCTCACCCCCACTCCGTTGCCGGCCAAGGACACGCTGGACACTTACGCCCACTACGCTCAGCGCCAGAATAAGTGGGACCTGATTGAGCGCGATAACATGCTGGGTCTGACGCCCGGGCAGGTCAGCCGCAAGTGGGGCCGCCCGGTCTGGTCGCGCACCACCTCTGCCGCGCGCCTTTACGTCAAGATTCCCCCCGAGCGCCTGGACCTGTACAAAGGCCCTGGCACCAGCATCCGCGTGTGCGGCTACGCTCCGAGCGAATCCGGATTCAAGCGCATCGTCTACTTCGCCCCCGAAGCAGGCGGCTGGCGCGTTATCGGCGACGTGGAAGCGCCGGGCTCGCTGGCCTGGTAACCGCCCAGCGTGAACCCTGGCCCTGGCCTCGGCCCTGCAGCGTGGCGACGGTGAGCCTGCCATGTTGGCCGGCAAAATGCCGCCACCGGGACAAGGCCAGCCGAACATGGCCGGCGGCGTTAGCCCGCCGGCCCTGCGCATGCCAGTACCTTACAGGTAGTGCTCCTTCTTCGAGGACCGCAGGCGGATGGTCTTCTCCGAGAGGTTGTGATGGGTGCGGATGTAGCGGATGGTTTTGTGGCGGGCGCGCATCAAAATGCTCTGCGTAATGGCGGTGTTGCCCTGGTGTTTGATGCCAGGTATGAGCGGGCTGTCGCTGATGCCTGTGGCGCAGAAGATGATGTTTTTGCCCTTGGCCAGGTCGTCGCTGTAGTACACGCGGTTCAGTTCCTCGCCGTAGCCGTTGGCAATCAGCTCTTCCTTCTCCGCGTCGTCGCGCGGCCACATCTGGGCCTGAATCTCGCCGCCCAGGCACTTGATCGCCGCCGCGGCCAGCACGGCCTCGGGTGAGCCGCCGATGCCGATATACACGTCGATGCCGCTGTCCGGCAGGCTGGGCGCGATGGCAGCGGAGATGTCGCCGTCGCTGATCATGCGCAGGGAGCAGCCGAGATCGCGCACTTTCTCCACAAGTGCTTTATGGCGCGGGCGATCCAGCACGCATACAATCAGATCCTGCAGCCGTTTGCGCAGCACGCGGGCGATGTAGGGGAGCGACTCGTCAATCGGGTCGTTCAGCTTCAGGCAGTCGATCCCCGTCTTTTGCGCGTGCTGTTTGACCTTGGGGCCGTAGGCCAGCTTCGTCATGTAAAACGCGGGGATGTCCTGCAGGGCCACGTCGATTCCGGGCTCCGGCGAGGCGGCGGCGATGACGCTGATGGAATTGGGCAGGCCCTTGGCCAGGTTGGTGGTGCCGTCCACGGGGTCCAGCGCAATGTCGAACCGCGGGGCGTTGGGCAGCCACTGGCCCAGGTGCTCGCCTTTAAAGATGCCGGGCGCGTTATCCTTAATGCCTTCGCCGATAACCACTTCGCCGCAAATGTACATGATGTCGAACGTGCCGCGGATGGCATCGCACGCGGCGGCGTCGCCCAGCTCTTTCTCGCCACGGCCCAGCCAGTGGAAGGAGTTGAGGGCGCCGGCTTCCGTTGCGCGAACAAAATCGAATTCGATGATGCGTTCGATGTCGTAATAGCTTTCCTGATCGAGTCTGCGTTGTTTCACAGGGGGGGGTGCTCCGCCCTCTTTAGGGTTGGGGGTGGAGGCGGGAGTTAGGGTGCCGCGTGCGGGGCGCGGGCGGTCGGCTGGCCCGGTGCGCCCCCGCGCGTGGCGGGGAGTCGGGAGAGCGGAGGCCGCCGGCATGTCGCGCGGCGAGATGAAAAGGGGGAAGGGGTGGCGTTGGGATTTGCGGCAGTGGCAGGGAGCGTGGGCGCGCGTTCGCGGGTGGCGGCTGGCCTCCTCCCCTGTCCCAGCGGCGCTCATGCGGCGCGGCGGGGTCATCACGGAGAAGGCGGCGCGCGATGGCGTGCGGCGTTTTGCTCGGCCTCGGCGGCTATGGTGTAAATCTCAACTTCGGCCTTTATTCAGCACCGCTTTTGCGCGGGAGGCAAGCAGGAACGGGGGCGGGAGCGGAGATTTTACTCGCAACCATATGAATGGGGGGCAGCAGCGATCACTCCGCCAGCTCTGGACGCTTGACGTCACGAGTAAATGCCGATAGCTTAGGTTTGTGCCTGATGCAGGTGACGGTTTAATCCATCCGGTCTATCGCGACAAGCGAACCGCGCGGTTTGCTTTGGGAGAACGCGTCAAGGAATTCCAAGCATTTGAACAACAGGCAAAGAAGCGTTTAAGAATCTTGACAGATGCTGACAGCCGGAATGACCTTGCCCTACTGCAAAGCAACAGGTTTGAGGCTTTAGGCGGCACGCGAAGGGGCCAATTCAGTATACGGATCAACCAGCAGTGGCGAATTTGCTTTGAATGGCCGGATGGCGCAGCCGAACCCTATAACATCGAGATTGTCGACTATCACTAAAGGAGTACCAGTAATGAACACTGCAGAGCGACGACCTGTCTATCCCATTCATCCTGGTTCAGTGTTGGCTGACGAACTCGTGGAACTCAAAATGACACCCGTCCAGCTGGCAAGAGAATTGCATGTGCCGCCAAACAGGATCTACCAATTGCTGCAGGGCAAACGTGCGATGACTGCGGACACAGCGTTACGCCTGGAACAATGGCTAGGCGTATCGGCGAAGTTTTGGCTCAATCTGCAGAAGAGCTACGAGTTGGACGTCGCTACCGCAGAGAAAGGGGAGGAGATCAGGAACTCCATCCTGCGCCGGGCGGCGTAACGCGTCCCCCTGTCCCGCCCCACGCTAAATTGCATTCCGTAGTGGACAGCGCCACATACGCGTATAAGCTTAGGCAGGCGCGCAGGTCGGTAGTTTTTGGGTTTCTGCGCAAAGAAGGGCGGGTGCTGCGTCTTTCCCCACACTGGGGGCGGACGTACTGGCGTCCCCTTCCCAACTTACATCTACTCATTCAATAAACTTCACTTCCGCATACCTATGTTTCGACGACTGGGCAATCTCATTAGCGGTTTTTTCAGCCTGTTTATTTCCGGGCTTGAGCGGCAGAATCCCGAAGCTTTGCTGGAAGTGGAAAAAGAGAATCTGCGCAAACAGATTGCCCAGTACAATCAGGGCCTGGCCCAGCACGCGGGCCTGTGCGAGCGCCTGATGGCCCAGGTGCGCAAGCTGGAGGTGGATGAGCGCGACCTTACCGCCAAAACCACCGCCAGCCTGCGTGTCAACAACCGCGACGCCGCCAGCCAGTTTGCCCTGCGCCTGCAGACGGTGAAGCGCGAGCTGGCCGAGAACCGCGAGCAGCTGGCCGGCGCCGAAAACACGTATAAGGAGCTGGTGCGCGCCCGCGACGTCTCCATCAAGGCGGCGCAAAGCAAAATTGATGCGCTCAAGAACAGCCTGACCGACCTCAAAATCAAGAAGGCGACCGCCGAGCTGAACGAGATGGCCAGCGGCATGATCACCCAGATCGGCGGCACCGGCGACACCCTTAACCGCTTGCACGAGATGGTGGAGGAAGACCGCCAGAAAGCCGCCGGCCGCGCCCGCGTGGCCCGCGACAGCCTGAACATGACCGACTTTGCGATGAAGGAAGAAGAGCAGCGCGCCATGGCCGACGCCGCCCTCGCCGACTTTGCCGCCTCCGAAGGCCTCGCCCTCGACGGCCAGCCCCTGAGCTCCACGCCCCCCGCCACCACGGAGAGCGCGCAGAAGACCATGGGCCCGCAGGCACAGTAAGCTTGCGGTAAGCCACCCTGCAATGTCATCGCCGCCGCCGCGCCCGCAGGCCTCCATTGAAGGCGGGCGCGGTGGCTGGCCCCTTCCGCCTCCGCCTCAGCAACGCCGACACGCCGATACGTCGACCCACGATCACGATGCTGCGCTACATTACCGCCGCGTTCTTCGCCCGCCCGCAGCTTCCCGGCCTGGGACGCGTGCCGCTTAATCTGCTGGGCCTGGCTACAGCGGGCGCACTGGGGTATTTTGTGCATCCCTCCTTCTACGCCATTGGCGGCGGGCTGGAGGTGATGTATCTGTACGCGCTGGCCACCAACCCGCGCTTTCAGGCCATTACCGACGCCATTGCCAACGAGAAAACGCGCCCGCTCCCGCCCAGCCCGGAGGAGGCCCGGCGCCGGCTCATCAACCGCCTCTCCGCCAGCCTTAGCGACAAGTACTTTCGCGTGGAGCAACGGTGCAAGCGCGTTATCGAGACGCAGCGCGAGAACAAGGTCGACAACTACCTGCTGGAGGCCAACCGCCTGGCGCTGGACAAGCTCCTCTGGACGTACCTCAAACTCGTCGTCGCCAGCCACCACCTCGCCCAGTCCGCAACTACCGGCCAGGCGGAGCTGGAGCAGCAAATCGCCACCCTTAAGGCCGAGCTGGGCAGCGGCACCCTCTCCGCCGCGCTGCAAACCAGCAAAGTCGCCACCCTGCAGATAGCCGAACAACGCCTGGCCAATCTGCTGGAGCGCAAACAAACGCAGGACGAAATCGCCGGCGACCTGGCGCGCATCGACGCCGAGCTGGAGCTGGCCCAGGAGAACGCCAACGTCCTCGGCGCCAACGCGCGACTCATCCCCGCGGAGGTACCCCTCGCCTCACATACCGCCATCGACAGCGCCTCTTTCGGCGACTCCACGGAAACCATCCGCAGCATGGAGGCCGACTTCCTGCGCTACCACGCCGCCGCCGCCCAGGCCACCGGCGGCGTTACGGATGTGGCGCAACCCTTGTCGCCCACGCTAAACGCCCCGCAGCCAAGCGCGAATGACCAGCGGCTGACGCAGTAAGGGGGAGTACGCGCGGATTCCCAGCTCATGGGAGCATGGCTGCAATTTCGAAGCGTTGTGCTAAGTTGAGAGTTAGAGGCTGTCGACATTTCCGCTGCATCCCCTTGGCGAAATTTTCCGTCCTTGGCGATACTATCTGCCTTGGATCTACGGACCTTCAGATAACATCGCCAAGGGCGGAAAGTTTCGCCAAGGGGATGCTTCCACGATGTTCAACCTTCCTTACGTCCCCCTTAGAGCGAGACATTCTCCTCGGTACTGCGGTACGGCTTCACAGATGTCTCGCTCTAAGGTGGGGGATATAAGCCTCTAAGCAGAGGATAAAGGAGGAGGAGGCCAAATGTCGACAGCATCTAGACCAATTGGACTAACGTATGACGACACGTAACGCTGTATTTCCCCGGAATCCTCATGCTCTCTACAAACAGCACGGGTACTCGCCGGCAATCCAGTCGGGCGATCTGCTTTTCGTTTCCGGCATGCACCATGTTTTTGGTAAAGCCGGAGGAATCTCTTGAGTTTATTGTAGAGAAAATGAAGACCGTGTATCGCGAGCCGCTGCCCAACGTAACTGCCGTGGGAGTGACGTGGTTATCGGGCTTTCTTTTCGAGATCAAGGTGATTGCAAGAATTCCCAGGCAGCAGCAAGCGCCTTGAGACACCGAGACATTGCCGGCAGCTAACCGCTCCCACCCGCGCTCCGCGATTCCCGCCGCCTTCTCCCGGGCGGCGGGGGGACGGAATCCGGCGGGAGGCCCTGGCGGGCTTTTTCTTCGGCTTCCACTTCGTCCGGGGTGCGGGGGGTGGAGATGACGACGGCGCCGATGAGGGCGGCGGTGAGGAGGACGGCCATGAGCTCCAGCGCGGGGGTGTAGGGGCGCATGAGGCTGTTGCCGATTTGCCGGGTGCTGGGCATCAGCTTATCCACTGCGGGTTGCTGGGGTAGTACGGCGGTCATGGCGGCGGGGATGAGGATGCCGAAGAGGATGCCGGCGGCGGCGGCGGCCCCCCACATCCAGCCGCGCGATTCAATGCGCTCCCAGCCGGGTGCGCCGCCGGGGCCGCGCACATGGGGGGTAAGCATAAGGGCGAACAGGAGCAGCACCACCACCGGCCCGACATATACCAGCACCTGCGCCGCCGCGATAAACTCCGCCATCAGAAGCACATACAACCCTGCAACGGAGACAAAGAAAGCCATCAGGCTAAGGATGGCGTATACCACGTTAGGCGACCGCACCGCACACGCCGCCGACGCCACGGCGCCGCATGCCAGGATGTAGAAGGCGGTGTTCATGGAGGTTGCCGCCTATACTGTCGCCAGTTGGCCGCCCGGGCAATCGATTTTTGTGGAGGGGACGAAAGGGTGGAGGATGGGTTTGAGGGATCGTTTTCCAGATCCGGTCCTTTCTACCCGGCCCTTACTGCTTATCCCTTCGCCCTCTGTACTTGGATGATCCGCGCTTAACCCTTTAACAACGTGTGGCTTATGCGGCCGGCGCGCTACCATCGGTGGGGACGGGGCGGAAGAAGCGGGCGAAGAGGGCCGCGTATGCCAGGCCGGCCAGCACGTAGAGGCCTATGATGGGGTAGAACCACGTGTTGACGTGGGCTATCTGGCGCAGTTGGTACATCATCACCACATGCATCATGGCAATGACGAAGAGCATCGTGGCGACGCCAAACCAGGTTTGCCAGGCGGCCAGCCAGTCGCGCGTGGCGTCGCTGCGCTCCGGCGCCAGCCAGTAGCCGCGGTTGGGCATATTGATGGCCGAGGCAGGGATGTTGCGAATCAGCAGGCCCGTGCCCAGAAACACCACCAGCAGCAGCAACACGGAGCCCCCGTACACGCCGGCAAACCACTCGCGCGACATGGTGCTGGTAACGCTGCCATCAAACGCAAATTTGGTGGGCACCACGGCCGGCAGCGAGGGGTAGTACGTGGCGATATGAAAGGCGGCCGCCGCCGCCAGCGCGATAAGCGCGGCCTGACCTGTGCGATAGAGCGTCATGGAGATATCCCCCTTGAAGTGCAGGGTGCGAGGTGCAGGGTGCGTGAAACGACGGGTTGCCGGCGCAGCAAAACAACCTGCGCCACTGCAGAATGCACGGACGAACCGGCCCCGATTGCGCCGGTTTCACTGCTAAGACCACCGATTTTGCCACGTGCATGCCGCGCGGCACAAGACATTACCGCTACGCATATGCCGCAACTGAAGGAAGCGCGATGCCGAGTCGATCTATCAGGCGGTTCAACCGCAGAAAGTCTTCCGAGTTTGCCTCTACGGCTGCGCGGGTGCCGGCGCACTATTCGTGGAGGCTGCGGGCTGTTTCGGCCACGGCACCATCTCCCAGCTGTACTGACTGGGGTCAAAGGCTACGCCGGGGAAACGATCCTGCTCCTTGCGCACCTCCAGGCGAAACAGCCGGTTCTCGCCCGGCTTCAGCATGCCGCCTGTCACAATCTCCGTCTGGGTATACAGCGGGTCTTCGGGGGTAATCGGGAGACCGTCGTCCTGACTGCCCATAAAGCCCCTGCGGTAGGGTTGCACCTTAATCACGATATTCTTTATCGCCGTATCCTCGCTGGCGTTTACCAGGCGAAACTGTAGAGTGTGGTGGTACTGGTCGGGAGTATCCGCCAGTACGGCCATATCAGAAAAGTAGATATTCGGCGGCTTTTGCGGCACCGGCAGGGACGACTGAAAGGGCTGCGACTGCCGCACTTTGGGCACCGCAGAGGGCGGCGGGGGCGATGGCGCCGTATAAATCTGCCAGAAAAACAACCCCAGCACGATCACCCAGAATGCGGCTATGCCTGCTTGAAATCGCGTCATGTTGCCATTATCCCGTTCGCGCTCGCTGGTGCAAGCGCCAACTTTCCCTTTGTTTTCCACATAAATTTCTGCTATTGGTCACTTATGAATCTTGAGGAGATCATCCGCGACGAATGTGTGCCTCAGGGGGACTGCATGCTCACTGTTCAGGACGTGAACGGCGAGGCGGGCTTCCTGTACTTTAAGGACGGAGAACTCATCGAGGCGAACTACGCCGCGCTATGGGGGAAGGACGCCATGGCGCAGATTCTTATCTGGGACCTCTCCGAACACACCGTGGCCCCCCTGCCCCTGGGCATCAAGCGCAGCTTGTGGGACAGCATGGAAGTGCTCCTCAACCCCGGCGTGCAGCCCACCTCCAGCGGGCGCCTGCCGGTCATTAACACCCGCACCATCTCCAAGCGCTCCGCGCCGGAGAACACCGCGTACGATCACTTCAAGACGGTCCCGGGCGTCACCAAAATCATCACGCTGGAGAATGGCCGCCACAAGTCCATTTGGGAGGACGAGGAAGTGCCCGCCGAGGCGACCGACTGGCTGGAGGACTTTCTGCAAAAGTCCAAGGTCATCGGCGAGACTCTCGGCCTGGGCAAGCTGGACAAATTCACCATCAGCACGGACCGGTTTCACCTGGTCACCTTCAAGCAGGAGAGCGTGTTCATCGGCGTACTGCGCCGGCACGAGGTAGGCATGGACGACTTCGAGGCGTCCTGCCAGTACGCCAGCGGGCGGGACTAGCCGCGAGCGCAACCAAAGCCGAGAGGCAAACGCAATCAGCAATGGCAACAGCAGGGAAAAGTGGAGCTTGAGCATTTAAGGACATGGCAACCAAACTTGACGACGCGATCCGCAAAGTAACGTCCCTGCACGGCGTGCAGGCCGCGTTTGTATTCGACCAGTTTCTCGGCATCGTCACGCGCGATGTGCCTCCCAACTACGGCAACGATGTCCTCAAGCGCATCGCCAACCAGCTGTACCAGATTGCCACGCTGAGCTGGAACAGCGGCGTGCTGACCCAGGAGTTTCGCCTGGTGTACGACCGCTTTGCGATCTACACCCGCCTGTTTGCCACCAACCACTACCTCGTCGTCTTTATGGATAAAGACTACGAGTCCGCCGACTTTCGCCAGCCCATCAACCTCAGCGTCCTGGTGCTGGAGCGCGCCATGCGCAGCGCCGCGGAGGACGTGCAGAACAACACCATCACCCAGATTGCGGTGCTGGCCGAGCAAACGCTGCGCGCCCAGGCGGAGAATGACACCACGTTCGTCGGCAAAGTGCGCCGCCTGGCCGGCCGATTTCTCGGCAACGTAGGCAAGGATATTGTCGAAAACGGCGTGGAAGACGAAGTCCTCGTCCTCCCCATCAAAAACGAACGCGAGATGCGACGCCTGGCCGACTACGTCACCTACCGCGTCCCGCATCCGCTCATACGCCGCATCATCGCCACGGATATCGAAGATATCCTGCGCTCCACGCTGAAGGCGTAGCGAGAGCCTCGGTGATGGCGTCTACTGCATCATTCGCCGCCGGGCAATGTTGACGGCAAAGGCGAAGATAATGCCTGTGAGAACGAGCACAGGCGCGACCATGACGGCCGCGACGTAGAGTGCGAAGTAACTGACAGCGAACAGGATATACGCCAGCGACGTGTTATCTGCCGGCATGCCGGGCGTGTGGCCAAGCGGGGTGGGCGGGTTGGCGGTATCCAGCAGCACGGCCATGCTTTCGCGGGCGCCGCACAGCTCGGCAATCAGGTACGTGGCCCAGATGACCAACGCCGCGCCGAAAAACGCGGTGAGGATGCGTAGCGTGGTGATGTACTCCTGGGGCAGGCGCGGGTTCATGAGTGCGGAAATGAATGAGTGAAATTGAGGGAGAGGAAAGGCCGCGGCGGAAACCTCGACCCCGACAGATAAAAGTCGCAAAGCGCCCGGCCGCAACAGCTTACCGCCACGGCAGATCCTGCCATTCCGGCGCCGAGTTGGTGGCGCCCTGGGGCCCTCCGCCACGGCCAGGCGGCGCAGGGGCGGGGATGGAAGGCGCTCCGTTTGTTTCCTGGGCCTGGGGAAGCAGCGGCTCCTGCGAGGAAGCAGGGAGCTCCCGCACTGCGGGGAAAAGCATCGTCTCCACATCCAATGCCGGTGCGTTGGTCGCATTTGCAGGGCCCGGCTCACGGCCAGGCACGGGCGGCGTTGCCATCGGCGCGTTAGTGGGGGCCGGCGTTGCGCGGCTGCGCGGGGCGGGCGCCATGGTGGTGCGCACTTTCAGCCACAGCGGGCCCTGCACCAGGGCGTGCAGGATGATCGCATCGCCCGTGGCGTTGCCGGCCAGGTAGCGCTGCTTGCCGTCGCGCCGCTCGGGAAATCCCACAAACTCCAGCGAGGTCAGCAACTGCCGCGGCCATCGCGTATCCCCAAATGTGGCGGCCGCCAGCAGCGCCTGGCCGCTGCTGCCCGGGCTGGCTCCCAGCAGGGGCACCAGCGCGCCGGACTCCGTGCTTTGCGGTTTGGGGGGCCACGATGTGGCATCCGGCCACTCCCGCGCGTAGCCAAAGCCCAGCAGATTGCCGCTCAGTTGCCGGTAGGCGGATTTATACTGATCCTGCGCCAGCGTGCTGTCCGCCAGCCACAGAAAATGCGTCGTCGCCCACAGGCTGGAGCCCTCCGCGCCCACCAACACGTTGGGGCGGTCCGTGTAGTCAAAGCGGGAGACAAGCAGCTGGTTGCGCGGATCGATAAGCCGCACCCGCGCGCGGCCTACCCAGGCGCGGATAAACGGCCCGTGATCCGTGCCGTCCAGCGAGTCGCTGATGCGCAGCACCGCCAGGGCGACGGCGTTGCTGCGCGTGCGACAGACGTTGGCATAAGTTTCGGCGCAAAAGAGGGGGGCTTCGCGCATCTGCTGGGCCATGCTGCGCACGCGCAGGCGCATCTCGTCGCGCCACGGCTCGTGCTCGGCCACCAGGCGGCGGGCGGCCAGCATCATGGCCACTTCGCCATCCACAAAAATGCTGCGCTTGCCGGGGTTAAGAAACTCGCTGTGCCGCACGCGCTGGCTGCTGATGAAGAAGATCTCCTGCCCGCTCTGGCGCTCCTGCTCCAGCGTCTCGCGTATAATTGTGTCGATCACCTCCAGGCACTCCGTCTGCATGGTGGTATCGCGCAGCGCCACGTTGGCCAGGGCCAGGGTAAGGTACATGCGAGCCATCAGGTCCCACTCCGCATTGCGGGCGCGCAGGCGGCTGATCTGCAGGTTGCGCTCGCGCAGATCCAGCCAGCGGGCCATTTGCGCGCGGGCCATGGCGCGCGGCACCGGGGCCAGTTGCCCGCGCTCGGAGAAGTAGTCGCTCATGCGCGGGCTGAGCAGGTTAATGGCGACAGAAAGCCACACCACACACGCCACCAGAAAGCTGGTAAACAGCAGCGCCGCCTGCTGCAGCCGCGTCATCTGTGGAGGGCCGTCCATGCCACCCGGCAGGCGCGATGCCGCGCCGCGCGCCGTCACCCCGATGGCCGCGCGAACGGGGGAGCGCCGCGGCAGATGGGAATCAGCCTCGGGATGGTTCAACGCGTCCTGCATGCGGCGCCGGGTAACGCTGGGCGAGGCCAGTGAGGGCAGCAGGTAATCCTTAAGCCAGAGAAGCAGAGCCGTGAACAGCAGCACCAGCGGCAGCAACAGCACAAACGGCGCAAGCCGGGCCACCAGGGAGACGGTGTTCGGGATCAGCAACGTCACCACCAGCAACATCAGGCTGTACGCTATCGACGCGAAGAGAAAGCGCGCGGCGCCGGAGAGCGTCTCGATGTTGGCGGGGAGCAGGGACATCAGGGTGAAGGCGTGGTTCCGCCGTCCTCGTCACAGATCACAGGTCCTCATGCCCGCGCGCCGGGGTGGTGCGTGGCGCAGCGGGCTGCTGCGGCTGCGGGGCCGGCGCGGAGGTGGATCGCGCCGTGGCAGGCGCCGCACCAGCGGGCGGCGTTGCCGTAGCCGCCGGGGCAGGCGCAGGAGCCGGAGCGGGAGCCAGGGTCGTAGAGGCAGTGCCCGCCGTGGTGTGCGGCGCGACAGGCGCAGGCGAGGGTGCGGGCGCGCCTGGCGTGGGCGTGGGCGAGGCCAGCTGAGTGGCGGGCTTGCCACCCCCCTGCTTGGCGGCAAAGATGCGGTAATCCTTGCCGCATGTTACATAGGTGCCGCCCAGAGTCA
Source organism: Verrucomicrobia bacterium LW23 (assembly GCA_003054695.1). Classification (GTDB taxonomy): domain Bacteria; phylum Verrucomicrobiota; class Verrucomicrobiia; order Methylacidiphilales; family UBA1321; genus LW23. The sequence goes on along the minus strand of QAZA01000011.1, from coordinate 345,471 downwards.
GCTGCACCAGCTTGATCAGCCCCACGTTGTTCAGCTCCAGCGATGTCTTCTTGCTATCGGGCGATGCCGTCGGCTCCAGAATGCTGATGTACCTGACATTGAACTGCTTGCGCTTGATGGGGTAACGCTTGTCAAACAGCACGGAGCACGCAATCTCAAAGTTTCCGTCGCGGCTGATTACAAACCCGCTTACACCCGCCAGGTTCTCCTTGTCGGTCGTCTTAAAGGCGTAGCCAATTGCGCCATCGGCCAGCTGAAACTTCTGCACCGGCCCATAGATGCCGGGGTTGCGCCGGTTCATCTCCGCAATCGAGTCGTCCAGCAGCTTGATGAGCTTGGCATCGATAAGGCTGCCGCGCACGCCCAGCTTGATTGACGTGGTGCCAAACGCCTGGTCCTCCAGCGCGCGGAAGGTGCGCGCCCACACAACCTTGTCCTTGCCGATTGTCCTGCGCAAATGGGCCGTTTCGTCTGTCATCACCAGGCCACCCTCGTAAAAAACGGCCTTGCCGACGCGTTCAGGAGAAATCAGGTAGTCGGTAGCATCGGCCTCCGTGGGCAGCGGCGCAGGGCGTTTGCCTTTGGCCTGGGCTTGTCCGCCGGCCGGGGCCGGGGAGCCCGGGGCGGTGGCCTGAGCGGGAGCTCCGGACTGGCCTGGCGCAGGCGCGGGTGGCTGGCCTGGCGTCTTGCCCACACGCCCGGGCATAGGGGTGGGGATGGTCGACTCCACAGGCGGCGGAACGGCCGCTGCGGCGTCGATTTCGGCTCCGGCCGGGGCTGCGGCCTTCGTTTTGTCCTGCGCCTTCTCCTTATTTTTATCTTTGGAGGCCGCGGTGGACTTCGGCTTGTCGGAAGCGGAGGAGACCGGTTTGCTTTTGGCTTTGGGCTTTTCAGCGCCGCCCTCGGCGGTGCTTTGCGCGCGCAGGGTGGCAGAGCCAAAGGGCGCCAGGGTTAGCGCCAACGTCAGGGCCAGCGCGGCGGCGGCCGCCAGGCGGTGGGGGAGGCTAAACATATCAAAGGTGTAAATGAAAATAGGCAAACGGGGCGGAACCGGGCACCGCCTTACGCAACGGCAGGCCACAAGCAGGGGGCGCACAGGGAACGCCCCTCCCCTCATCCCGCCACATTAGCGCAATTACGGCGCGCAGCCAAGGGGGAAAGGCGCCGCCATTTTCCGCTCGCCTCGCACCGCGCTCTCCTTTATGACGGTGGAAGGTGCCACGATTTTCTCCCGGCACCTTTGCCTTGCGGACCGTCTGACTGACAGCTTCAGCTATCTATCCCCTTACTATGCAAGTCCTTATCCTCGCCGCGGGTTACGCGACCCGCCTCTACCCCCTCACGCTCAACCAGCCCAAGCCCTTGCTGCCTGTCGCGGGCAAGCCGATGCTGGAGCACGTGATCGACAATCTCGCGCCGATCGAAGGCATTACGGATATCTTTATTGTCACCAACAATAAGTTCACCACCCACTTCGAAAACTGGTCCGCCGAGTACTCCAAAACCCGCCAGGCCCTCCCGTTCCGCACCATCAACGACGGCACGATGAGCGACGCCGACAAGCTCGGCGCCATCGGCGACATCCACCTCGTGGTGACGAAGGAAGGCATCAAGGACGACCTGATTGTGGTGGCCGGCGATAACCTGTTCTCGCAAACGCTTGAGGCCTTTGGCACCTACTGCCGCGAAAAGAACGCGCCCGTGCTGGCCGTGTTTGACGTCGGCAACCTGGAGGCGATCAAGAAGTACAACTCCATTACCCTGGCGGACGACGGCCACATCACCTTCTTTGAGGAAAAGCCGCAGAACCCCACCAGCACCCTCACCGGCATCGCCCTGTACTTCTTCCCCAAACACGTGGTGCCCCTCATCGACACCTACATCAAGGAAGGCAACAACCCCGACCAGCCCGGCCGCTTCATCCAGTGGCTCTACCCCCGCACCCCCGTCTTCACCTGGAAGGTGCCCGGCGTATGGCTGGACATCGGCAGCAAGGAAACCCTCGAAGAAGCCAACCGCGTCTTCGGCGAACTCACCAAATAGGCAACCTGAGGTTGCATCCTGTAGCTGACGGCCCCTTCGGGGGGCCGTCGCCGGGGAGGGTTGCGGGGCCGTCCTTGTTCTTCCAACAGAGACGGCAGCGCTTCCCCGCTTCAGCACGGATTCAACCGGAAGGCAGACATCGCGAAGCGTTCTTGTGTAGATCGAACACCGTCGCGAGTGCAGTTGCGACCGTGGGTGGCGTTGAACGAGCCTCCGAAGCGCCAACAGCGCGACAGATTATAGCCCAGGGCGTAAGCCCTGGGTTGCCGGCGAATGAGCCGCGTCCTGTAGGGACGCAACAGCCATTGGCTGCAAGCCATGCGTCCCGTTTTCAGCGCAAATCCCCTACCCCGGCAGCAGCATCATCGCCGCGCCCATAATCAGCGTGGGGATGAGCGCGCCCAGCAGAAGCTTGAGGGGCGAGACGCCGCCGTTAAAGTGCCCTTGCAGGATGTTTTGCCCCGCGGGATTGGGCGCGTTGGCGATGACCGTGAGGCCGCCGCCCACCACCGCACCGGTCATTACCGCAATCTTCAGCGAGTCACTGAAGTTGGGCACCAGCGAGGCCAGGTAGGTAATGGCCGCGTTATCGTTAAACGCTGTCAGCACCGTGGCGCCGATCATCAGCGGCCACTCGCCAAGGCCACCCAGCACGGGCGCAATCCACCACTGCTGGCCGCCGCCATGCAGCACCAGCGATCCCAGGAAAAAGCCTACCAGCAGCGGCGAGCGCAGGTTCATCGTGCTCTGCATCGCGGTGGTTGCCTCCAAAAACGCCAGAAAGAGCAGAAAGCCCATAATCACCAGCGGCATGTAGTGCGCGACGAAAACCGTCCACGCCATAAAGCCCAGGTGCACCCCGATAATCCACGCGGGGATGGGCCGGCGGATGCCCTGCGGCTCCCCGGTCGTGCCCTGCGCCAGCTGCTTCATTTCCGTACGGAACACGAAGAAATACAACGCGTTAGCAATAAGAATGCCTACCACGGCCTTCCAGCCAAAGTGCATTATCATCATCGGCGTATCCCACCCCCATTTGCTCGCCACCATCACCACCGGCGGCGCCGCAAAGTGGGTAAGCGTTCCCCCAACGGAGATGTTGACGAAAAGCAGGCCCAGCGTGGCGTACTTGAGCTTGTCACTGGGGTTGAGTGAGTAAAAGCGGTTGGCAAGCAGCAGCGCGCAGATCGTCATGGCAGCCGGCTCGGTGATAAAGGAGCCGAGAATGGGCCCTACCGTCAGAATCGACAGCCACCAGGCGCCCGGCGTGGAGCGGCCCAGGCCGGCAAAGCGCGCCAGCATTCCCTCGGCAAACTGCAGCACGGGGCGCGAGCTGGCCATCGCCATGATAACGATGACAAACACGGGTTCCTCGTAATGGACCGACGTGACGTAATGCGTAAAGGAGCCCCAGCCTTTCATCGCAATAATGGCGATAAACAGAGGCACCAGCCAGATGCCGAACACGGCTTCCACCTCGCCCAAAAAGTGAAATAATGTCGCTTTAAAGCGGTATTTGTCCTTGGTTGACAGTGTATCCCTGGTATGCCCGCTGGCTGGGTCATGATCGTCCGCGTGCTCGAACTTGTGCTCGTAGTGATGCGCAATCTGCATCAGTTTGGACGCCATGAACGTGTGCAGAATGGCGCACACAAACAGCACAGTCGCAACCACATTAAACGGCTCCGCATACGCACGGCTTACCAGCTTGGACCAGATACCGGGTGTGCCGTCGTCCTGATAACTCTCCAGCGGTCGCGGATACGCCTTCTCGGCCGTGGCAGGTGCCGTCGCCGCATGGAGGTCAGGCGTAATGTAACAAAAAAGCAAGACAACGAGCAACCACGCGGTCAGGCCGGCGCTCACGGCTGCGATGCGATATCCAGTAAGGTGCTGAGTCCAGATCATGACGCGCGACAGGTTAGCCGCCACTCCTACCGCTGGGGAGCAAAATCGGCCCCGGCGCCGCCGATTTTCAGTCGCGCCCAATGGCCGCAGCTCCTCTGGCGGAACCCGCCGTCACTCAGCCGGAATGATTGCGATGGGAGCTGCCCAGCTGAACCAGTCCGGCTCAGGCGTCCAGCACCTCTTCCGTCACCGGATTGCGCAGCACGCCGATGCCCTCAATCTCCACCTCCGACACATCGCCTGCCTTAAGGTGCACCGGCGGGGTGCGCGCCATGCCCACACCGTGCGGCGTGCCGGTCAGGATAACCGTGCCGGGCATGAGGGTATTGCTGCCGCTGAGGAACTCAATCAGCTCGCTCACGGAAAAAATCATGTCGGACGTATTGCCGCTCTGCCAGCTCTCGCCGTTCAGCCGCGAGGCGATATCCAGCTTGTCCGGGTTAAACTCGTCGGGCGTTACCAGCGCCGGGCCCAGCGGACAAAACGTGTCAAACGTCTTGCCGCGGCACCACTGGCTGCCGCCAAAATCCTTCTGCCAGTCGCGCGCCGAGACGTCGTTGGCGCATGTAAAGCCAAGCACGTAACTCATGGCCTCTTCGCGCCTTACATTCTTGCATATCGACCCGATCACAATCGCCAGTTCCGCCTCAATATCCACGCGCTCGCTACGCAAAAAGCGCGGCAGCACAATCGACTGGCCGGGATCCTGAATCGTCGTGCTCGCCTTCATGAAAATCACCGGATACTTCGGTATCTTCGCCCCCGTCTCCTCCGCATGCTTGCGGTAGTTCAAACCCACGCAATAAACGGCCGGTACCCCCAGCGGATCCAGCGGCGACAGAATCGACAGCATCTCAATGCGCTCGTTCGTGATAATTTGCTCGCCATAGAACACATTGCCCTTCAACGAGAAAAAGTCTTTCCCGTTGTCGGAAGTGGCGATGCGCACCTGGTGGTGGACGTCGCGAACGCGGTAGAGTTTCATGTAGATCAAGTTTTATCGGAAAAATTTAGCAGTGGGAAGCGTTTCCCTGCGTAATTCACGTTAAAATACGGATAAATGAGGCCACCGGCAATTCCTCACAAAAAGCGCCACTCCCTCTACGCCAGGCGCCTCGCCAACGGCCCGTCTTTGGCTGCCGCCACCGTCCAGCCCGGCTCCATCGCGGGCGAAAGCACCCCGTAATGGGTGCCCCGCACAATAAGATGCACCATGTGCACCGCCCCGCTGGAGCGATGTTCCCACACCGTCTCCATATCGCCCTCCTCCTTCAGCGGCTCCGCCATGCGCTCCGCGTCCACATAGGCCGCTGCGTTCAGAAAAGGGGCCTTGTAGCCGGGCACCGACGCATCGCCCTGCCACTCCCCCACATCCGGCGCGGGAAGCCGGTTGTACAGCCATACTGAGTTGATAACTTCATCACCCGCATAAAGATACGCATACGCAACCCTGCCGTTATCGGCCACCGTAACGCTGTGGCTGCCATCGGGCGAATGGTAATGGTGGAGAAAAGGACGCATAGGTTGGCCGGTAGTATCGGTTAATCGAATAGGATGGCGCATGGCGGATGGACGAGGGTGTCCGCCCTAAATCGCACTTAAGCAAAGAGTTCTTTCACTTCGTCCCACGTCAGCGAATCCACAAAAAGCTCCTCGGACGCCATGCTGCTGGCAAACAACGCCTGCTTTTTAGCCTGCAGCTTCAGGATCTTCTCCTCCACAGTGCCCCGCGCAATCATCTTATACGCATTCACAACTCGTTGCTGCCCAATACGATGCGCGCGTGCCGTCGCCTGATCCTCCACCGCGGGGTTCCACCATGGGTCAAACAGCACCACGGTATCCGCGGCCGTCAGATTCAGACCAACCCCGCCCGCCTTGAGGCTGATAAGAAACACAGGAATGTCGGAGCTCGTCTGGAAACGCTTCACTTCGTCCATTCGATTCTGCGTCGCGCCATCCAGATAGCAATAGGCCACGCCACGCGTATCCAGCTCAGCCCGAACAAGATGCAGCAGCCGCACAAACTGGCTGAATACCAGGATGCGATGCCCGCCATCCACCGCTTCGTCCAGCAACTCCAGAAAGTGATCCAGCTTGCCGGAGGGCTCCTTCCACGCAGCGCCATCGGCATCAGCAGAGACATCCGATGTCCCACCTTCCCCAGGCAGCAGGCCCAGGTGGCAGCACGCCTGGCGCAGGCGCAGCAGCGTCGTCAGAATCGCCAGCTTGTTCTTGCCCTGGCCGGCCTTGCCGGACCCATCAAAAACCTCGCGCCGGCCCTTCTCCAGAATGGCCTGGTACACTTCGCGCTGTTCATCCGTAAGTTCGCACCATGCAACCTGTTCCAGCTTGTCGGGCAACTGCAGGGCAACCTCCTTTTTAGTGCGCCGAAGAAAGAAAGGGCGCAGCCTTTGCCGCAACCGCTGCGCTGCCGCCTCGTCCTTGTCGCGCGCAATCGGTGTCTCGTAGCGCTCCTTGAAATCCTTGGATGTGCCGAGGTAGTTGGGCAGCAGAAAGTCGTAAATCGACCACAAATCCTGCAAGCTGTTCTCCAACGGCGTACCCGTCAGCACATAACGCAGCTTAGCACGCAAAGCCTTGGCGCTCTGCGCGTTAAGGCTGGAGCGATTCTTGATGTGTTGCGCTTCGTCCAACACAACCGCCGTAAACTCCAGGCCCGTATACCTCTCAATATCCCTGCGCAGCAGCGCATACGACGTAACGACAAGATCCGCCTTCTCCACCGCGCTCCACAGCGACGCGCGGCCGGCCCCCTCCACCACCAGCACGCGCAGCCCCGGCGTAAACCGCTCGGCCTCCTGCCGCCAGTTATGCACCAGGCTGGTAGGGCAGACAATCAGCACGTTGCCACCCGCCTTTGCCAAAAGCTGCTGCAAAAAGGCAAGCATTTGCAATGTCTTGCCCAGGCCCATCTCATCCGCCAGCAATCCGCACAACCCATTCTGCGCCAAGCCACTAAGCCACGCGATACCCTGCGCCTGATAGGGACGCACCGTCTCCGCCAGCTCCTTGGGAAGCGTCCCCAGCGCCAGGTCCGGCTTCTCCTCCGGCGGCCGCCACGTGGAGCGCTGGCTCAGCCCCCAGCCCTGAGCATCCAGCGCGTTGGCCAGGTAGGGCGCAAAATGCGCACGCACCCGCTGACGACCGGGATCCTGCCGCACATCACAGTCTGCCAGAACAAGTTGCATCTGATCCCATGCCTGATTGGGAAAGAGTAAGATCCGCCCCGCAGCCTCGCGCCGATGGCTCTGCCCCGTTTGCAACCACCGCTGCACGTCGGAGGGTGAAAGCTCCGTGCGCCCCTGGCGGGAGCGCAGCCTGATATCGAGGCTCAGCCAGTCCTCACCATCATAACGCGCTGCATCAAAGGAAGATGCGTCGCCGCGGGGACGTCCGATGTCCCTGCCCGTGGGCACCAGCGTCACATCGGGCTCAATGTAGTCCAGCTTCGACGTAAGCTCCTGCATGCGAGCACCTTCAATAACGCGCCACTTCTTGCGCCAGCGCGGCAGCTGATTCGCCAGAAACGTGCCAACCTGTCGCTCGCCACTGATAAACCACGCGTCCGGTCGCCGGTCACCCCGCGCGAAACCGCCGCTGCGCGCCTCGCCAATGGCAACCCGCTCCGCGGCGTGGTCGCGGCACCAGAAAGTCAGTGCAGGGACATTGGATGTCCCTGCCTTAGTTGCCCCAACACCTTCATCATCAGGCTCATACACTGGCGAAGGAATCACGCCGTCGGCGTCGCCAGGCTTAAGCGGATAACGGAACCTGCCCCCGCAGTAGGCGGCCTCCAGCTGCAAACTCAGCCCCGCCAGGCTGCCATCAAGCGTCGCATAAATCTCGGGCGAGCGCGTCTCCAGATTTACGTTGCCGCCCGCCAGCGCCCCCGTGCCTTCCATCGATACAAGTCGCGACAGCGCAGGCATTTCCCGCGTCAGGAAGTTGACGATTTCCGTCCGCTTCAGCGTTACCGGCGCCTTCTCCAGCGATGCATATGGCTGGGGCAATTGCCACAGCTCGTCCAGATGTCCCTCTCGCCAGACCCATCGCCCGCCAGGAATAGCCACAACCTTCCCGGGTGGCGTCGCAGGCTTTTCCAGCGTAAGCCTAAGTTCCCCGCCTGGAAGGGTTTCCATCCGCAGCGACGGCTTGACCGTGCTACGTCGGATGCGTACCGGCGACTTCTTGCCCAGCCATACCGAAGGGTGCACGGCCATCGCGGAAAAGAGGGCATGGAGATGATCACGAGATATATGGCACATGCCGGAAATCGTTCCGCCGCAAGCCTTTTCGACAACCGACAGCACAGCCTCGTCGTCTTCCGTCACCGCAAAAAGCGTCTCGCGGCCGGACAAAACGTTGGCGCGTATCACCGAGTCCCAGGGCTGAAAGGCTTCTTTCCTCCCCTCCGGCACCGTGGACATCGCAGTAGCCTGCGACATCACGCGCGCCTCAATAATCAGCCGTATTCCGCCATCGCGCCCCAGCCTGTCTGCACCCTCGGGGAATGTCAGCGGCAGCAAAAACATTGGCTCAAGGCGCCGCGCCTCCGCCGGCGCATTGCCCAGCAACACGCGGCGATACGGCGGACCCGAAGCCACGCTGGATATCCTTGATGCCGAAGCGGTTGCGCCGCCAACCGAAGCAGGAACCTTTCCGCCCGACGGCACTCCCATCAAGCCGCGCGTCACCGCGGGCCCCTTGCCGGGCACCGAGCCGGCGATTCCGCCGGAAGTGCCTGCAATGGCTGCATTTACGGATTTCATGCTACCCGCCGGCGAGGGCGTTGCTTCCTCCACCGCGCGCTTGCGCAGGTACTCCAACCCGGCGGCCACCACGTGGGCGCACATGGTGCCGTAAAGCTTGGCGTCGCGGCACGTGCAGAGCGTCTCCGTGGCAGCCAGCGTGCGGCCCAGCTTAAGGCGCGTAACGAGGCAGGGACCGCCGTTCTCAATGCGCGCGGAAAGAATCGGCGGCGCATACTGTACGCCTTGCACCTGCCCCGCCTGCACCATGCCCTGGGCCTGCTGAAAAACTTGCCAGCCGCCAAGGTCGACGAGCATGTCGCGGGTGATGGGAAGGACGGGGCCCATAGGTTTAGGGAGCGGCGGGATGAGGGGAAGGGAGAGCTTGCCCGAACTACAGCGTGCTGTCAAGGCCGCGGACTGGCATTGCCGACCACCAAAACGCAGCGCTTGCTGTTTTTTATTGCTCTGGAAGCACGCTGCTGTATCACCAAGCACATGACGCGCGCCATTCCATCCCACCCGCTCAGGCGCATAGCCGCCACCGCTTTCGCACTCTCGCTGGCTGTCGCTGCAACTACTTTCGCCAAAGACACGCCGCCGACACCTGCAACCAACGCAAACGCAACACTCTCTCCTTCAAACAGTTCCAGCGCGCGCACATCACCCTCCCCTCGCCCCATGATCCCCAAGCCACTGCCCGCCCATCCACGCCTCTTTGCATCTGCGGCCGACTGGGACTTGCTGAAAAAGCGCATCTCGACGGATGATTTTTCGTCGCGCATCTTTCGGATCCTGCTGGCTCGCTCGGAAAAGCTGCTGGCCGAGCCACCCGTAAAGCGAGAGATGCAAGGGCGCCGGCTCCTCGCTGTCTCACGCCTTTGCCTGGAACGCGTCACTGCACTTTCCTGCACATCCAGGCTTACCGGCGACGATCGCTTTGCCCGGCGGGCAGTGGAGGAGATGAAGGCAGCCGCAGCCTTTTCGGACTGGAATCCGAGCCACTTTCTGGACGTCGGAGAGATGTCGCTGGCCCTGGCCATTGGCTACGACTGGCTGCACGACCGGATGTCGCCTGAAGACCGGTCCACTATTGCTAAAGCCTTGCTGGAGAAGGGTGTAGGACCCACGTGGGAAGGAAAGCAGGCGAACTGGGTAACTTCCACCAATAACTGGAATCAAGTGTGCCATACCGGCATTACCCTCGCTGCGCTGGCGATAGCTGAGGATCACCCGGAGCTTGCAGAGAAAACCCTGGAGCGTGCCGTGAGTAACATCGGCAAGTGCATGCACTCTTATGCACCCGACGGCGCTTATGCGGAAGGGCCCATGTACTGGGGCTACGGAACCATGTTTCATGTTACCCTTCTCTCTGCAGTGCAACATCTTACGGGCAATATGTTTGGCATGGACATGTACCCCGGCTTTGCTGAAAGCGGAGACTATATCCTGCAGATGAGCATGCCCTCCGATACATTTTTTTGCTATAGCGATGCCCGGCCGAATCGCGGCTTTGAGGTGCCGCTTTTCTGGTTTGCAGGAAAGTACGGGCGGCCCGATCTCGTCGCGTATGAGCTCCGGAATCTTGACGCAAAGCTCAGTGGTTACAACGGTCGCAAGCAGAACGACGGGCTGCGCCTGCTGCCTCTCATCCTCTTTTGGTACAATCCGGAGGATCCTGTCCGCACCAGCCTCAAGCCTCCGGCAACTCTCGACTGGCTGGGGCGCGGGCCCACACCGGTGGCGATGCATCGCTCGGCCTTTAACGACAAGCTGGCGCTGTGTGCGGGGATTAAAGGTGGCTCGCCATCGTATAGCCACGCGCATATGGACGAGGGATCCTTTGTATTGGAAGCCGATGGTGTGCAATGGGTTACGGACCTGGGGATGGAGGAGTACAACCGGCTGGAAACGATGAAGATCGGCCTGTGGGACGGCAAGCAGAACGGCCAGCGCTGGGAGGTGTTCCGACTCGGCCCGGATAGCCATAACATCTTGCGCTTCAACGGGAAGCTGCAGAACGTAAAGGAGAAATCGGAGATTGTGCGCCACAGTGCGGAGGGGCGCACGCCGCACACTGTGGTGGAGCTGACGCCAAGCTACAAGGGGCAGATCAAGTATGCGCGGCGAGGCCTGGCGATGATCGATCGCAAGGCGTATCTCCTTCAGGATGAATGGCATACACTTCCTGACAGCGGAGCGGTTGCGGTGGATTGGCAGTTACTGACGACGGCGGACAAGGTGGAGCCATCGGCGGACGGGAAGAAGGTGATGCTTCGAAAGGCGGATAAGTTGTTGACTTTGTACATCTTATCGCCGGAGAGGCCCGAAATCCGCGTCGATGATGTTTCCAAAGGCAAACGCGATTTTGATGCGGAAAACCCTGGGGCCAAGCAACTTATCCTGCGGCTGACAACTCCTCCGGACGCGGCGGGAGGCCTGCGCGTTCTTATGGTTCCGGGCAGTTCAGTGGGTCTGGATCACGCGTCGGCACCAGATATGGGGGCGGTTCTGGCTTGGTCGAAACCGTTGAGCGACAAGTAGATCAGAGCACAGTAAGAAAGGATGAACCGCGCATTGAAGTCGACGGAAAACACGCTACACTTGCCATCTAAGCATGTCTAATCCCATACGATTGGCTCTTATTGGTTCCGGCGGTATTTCATCGGCCCACGCGGCCGGTATTTTGGCGCACAGCGACAAGGTAAAGTGCGTTGCCCTGTGCGATGTTTCGGAGGAAAACCTGGAGAAGCGCTCGGCGCAACTCGGCGGCGGCCCCATCGCTAAGTATCACGACTGGAGGAAGATGCTGAGCGAAATGGGCTCGGACATCGACGCTGTCGACATCTGCCTGCCGCACCACCTGCACGCGCCGGCTATCTTCGACGCCGTGGCGGCGGGCAAAGCGGTGCTTTGCGAGAAGCCGATGTGCATTAATCTGGACGAGGCGGACCGGATTGTGGCCGCGGTAGAGAGGGCGGGCGTCCTCTATATGTCCGCGCATAATCAACTCTTTACGCCGGCGTTGCAGGAAATGAAGCGGCGGATTGACGCGGGCGCGATTGGCAAGGTGCGGTGGATTCGCTCGCAGGACTGTTTTATTGCGGGCAAAGGCGCGTTTGAGGGCAAGTGGCGCTCGAATCTGAAGTCGCAAGGGGGCGGCGAGCTGATTGACACCGGGTATCACCCCAGCTACCGGCTCATGTATCTGGCCGGCGCGGAGGTGGCGGCGGTGCGCGGCAATATGGGGCGATTTGAGCATGCCATTCAGGGCGAAGACACGGCGAGCGTGCAGGTACGTTTTACGAATGGTGTTATGGGAGAGATATTTACGTCGTGGGCGATGACCCGGCCCTATGGCACGCACGACTTGCATGTGGTGGGCGATCTTGGCGAGATTTTCGGGACGGGCAACCGCATCTGGCAGCTGATGCGCGGCGAGAAGGAGCCGGCGGAAACTGTTCTGCCTGTGGTGGATACGTTTACCGCGCAGATTGCCTGCTTTGCGGATTGTGTCCGCAACGGTACGCAGCCTCCGCACGGGCCGCAGGAAGGGCGGGAGGTGTTGCGGATTATCCTGAAAGCTGCGGAGAGCGCCGATGGCTGGCAGGAGACTGCGCCTGTGCAGCTAGAGGAACCTGCTCTGGCTTAACCGTTTGCAACATGCCAGGGACACCCTATGTCCCTGGCCGCGGGATTACTTCGCCAGGAAGTAGTTGCGCTGGCGCTCGCTGATGGGGAGGCCGGCCACTTTCATCACCTTCATCAAGTCCTCCCAGGCCTTTCGCTTTTCGGTAATTGCCTGATTACGAAGGAGATAGGCGGGATGGAATGTGGGCATGAGGGGGATTCCCTCAAACTCGGTAAACTGGCCGCGCATTTTACTGAGGGTGATGGTACCCGGCTGCACGCCGCGCAAGCCTTCGATCGCCGTAAGCCCCAGGGCTACAAGCACTTTGGGTTGAATGATGGCGATCTGCTCCTGCAGGTAAGGCAGGCAGGTGCGCATCTCGGCCGGTTGCGGTTTGCGGTTGCCGCTGGCGCCGGCGGGCATGTCGGGGCGGCACTTGAGGACGTTGGCGATGTACACATCGGCGCGGGTAATGCCCATGGCGGCGATCATTTTGGTGAGGAGCTGGCCGGCCGCGCCAACGAACGGCTCGCCTTGTTTGTCCTCGTCGGCGCCAGGGGCTTCGCCCACAAACATGATGTCGCAATCCGGATTGCCCACGCCAAAGACGGTTTGCGTGCGACTGGCGGCAAGGTGCTCGCATAACCTGCACGGCGTCACTATCTTACGCAGGGCTTCCAGGCGCTCGGCTTTACTTTCGGAGCCTTGCGCGACTGGTGCACGAGGAGAAGAAGAAGGACTGGCAGCGGGCTCTGCCGGCGCTGGCGAAGCCTTGCGATCAGGCGATGCATCCTGCTGAGGTGCAACGCGTTGCACGGGAGCGACGGGAGCCAGGGACATGGCATGTCCCTGGGGTTGCGTTTGCGGCCGCACAGTGGTGCTGGAAAGGGAAGCTTGTGCTGCAGGACGGGCGATATCCTTTGCGGACGCCAGCTTCTCCAGAGTCGCAAGTGCTTCTCTGCCAAGCAATACCGTGCGATCTCCGCGAAGGCGCAGCATCTTGGCGTAGTCGCCAAGCAGGGCGCGGACTTCCGTTGCGCTGGAGGCGGATGCTTCGGTTTCGGAAGGCATTGGAGTGCAGATACTTGAAGTGAATGAGGGAAAGCCGAACGCGGTGATCAGCCCTTGTAGCGCTGGGCAATGGGAACGCGGCGGCCCATGCCGAAGGCCCGCGTGCTGACCTTGAGGCCGGGGGCGGCTTGACGGCGTTTATACTCGCTAAAGATGACTTTGTTCATCACGTCGCGGACGATAGAGCGCTCGAATCCCTTCGCAACAATCTCGTCAAGGCTCTTATCCTCAACAACATAGTGCTGCAAAATGGCATCCAGCACCTCGTACGGGGGGAGCGAGTCCTGGTCCTTTTGGTCGGGGCGAAGCTCGGCGCTGGGCGGCTTGGTGATGGAGTCGACTGGAATGATGACTTTATCGCGGTTGATCCATTTGGCCAGGCCGTAGACCTCCATCTTGAAGAGATCGGCAATGACGGCCAGGGCGCCGCACATGTCGCCGTACAGGGTGCAGTAGCCGACGGCCATTTCGGACTTGTTGCCGGTCGTCAGCACCAGTGCGCCGAGCTTGTTGCTGAGCGCCATGAGGATGACGCCGCGCATGCGGGACTGGATGTTTTCCTCCGTTAAGTCAGCGGCGCGGCCGGTGAAGAGGGGGGCGAGTTCGGCCTCCAGGGCGGCGACGGGCTGGCCGATAGGCACCACCTCGTAGCGGATGCCGAGGTTGTAGGCGAGGCGTTCGGCGTCGTCGCGGCTGCCCTGGCTGCTGTAGCGGCTGGGCATACTGACGCCTATAACCTTTTCTGGCCCAAGGGCATGCGTGGCCAGGGCGGCCACTACGGCGCTGTCGATGCCGCCGGAGAGGCCGATGATGGCGGAGGAGAAGCCTGTTTTCTGCACGTAGTCGCGAATGCCGAGGCAGAGGGCATCGTGCAGGTGTTCCTCCTTGGGCACGCTGCTGAGGCCGGCGTGCACGGCGGTGGCGGGGTGGGCGGCGGCGCCGACGTCGGCCACGATGATTTCCTCGGCAAAGCCGCTGGCCAGGGCGATAACGTGGCCGCCGGGGGCGAGCAGGACGCTGTGGCCGTCGAAGATGAGTTCGTCGTTGCCGCCTACGGCGTTGACCTGGGCGAGCGCCACATTTTCATCGCGCGCAACGTGTTGCAGCATGGCCAGGCGCATGGCGGCTTTGCCCTGATGCCAGGGGCTGGCGCTGAGGTTGACGATGAGATCCGCGCCGGCTACGACGAGCTCCTGCACGGGGTCGAAGCGGTAGAGGCGATCGGGCCAGAAGTCGGCGTCGTTCCAGATGTCCTCGCAGATGGTGATGCCGACTTTGCGGCCGGCGATGGTGACGGGGGCGACGTCCTGGGCGGGCTCAAAGTAGCGGTCCTCGTCAAACACGTCGTAAGTGGGGAGGAGGGACTTGTAGATGCGGTGCACCACTTTGCCATTTTGCAGGATGGCGGCGGCGTTGCGCAGGCGGCGGCCGGGGCGGGGCTCGTGGCGGTCGACGTAGCCGACGAGCAGCGGGACGGGGCCGGAAAAGAGTGCGGCGTCCTCCACCGCGCGCAGGCCTGCATCCACAAAGTCCTCGCGCAGAAGGAGATCGCGCGGCGGGTAGCCGCAGAGAAACAGCTCCGGCGAGAGCACGAGGTTGGCGCCGCGGCGGCAAGCCTCCAGGTAGGCGGCGCGGAGCTTCTGCAGGTTGCCGGCGTAGTCGCCGATGGTGGGATTGAGCTGAAGGAGGCCGAGCTTCATGGGAAGGGAGGGGAGAGGCGGGGGCGCCGGCAGGAAAACGTGGGCGTTGGGTCAGACCGCCAGCTTAGAGGTATAGGGCGGCATTGGCAGCGAAACAATGCCGTTCTTGCGCGGCGCGGGGGATTTGGAGGCAAGTACCTGTAAGTCAACAGGATATCGCGTAGCTGAAATGCCGGGGAATGAGGCGGGGCTTGTCGCCACGGGCCGAACATCCTGCGCCTCATCCACAAGTGGCTTGCGCTGTTACGTTTGCGTTGTTGCGCTTACAGCCCTGTAGGCGGTGCGGCAACGCGGGGGTCGGCTCGATTCGGCGAATGGCCCGGGGAAGCCGGCACGCCTGCATCAGCGGGGGCTGGTGAGGTGGCGGTGGGACTGGCATCGCTGGGGTGGGTCCAGCGGCGCGCCCAGGGGGGATCGCAGATGACGCCCCACACGGCAAGGGCTAAGTGGTTGAATGAGAAGGCTTTCTCCTCAAAGGTAACGTGGCCGTCGCGAATGCCTTTGAAAATCGCCTCGGTCGTCAGTTCATCGGCCTCCACCTCGGATGCGTTGCAGCCGACCATGTCCAGGGTATGGGCGTCGGAGCAGGCGATGAGCGCTTTGCCGTGGCGATTGGCCCAGGCGCGCGCCATCTCGTTGGGGCTGATGGCTTTGGGAAGGAATGGAGCGTGCAGGTGGCACCACTCCACGGCGTCGAAGAGCTCCGGGTGTTCGTCGATATGGCGCCCCAGGCAGTTGCGCAGCGGGTAGTACGGGTGGGGCGCGATGACGAGGATGGAGGGATTCTGCCTCAGCCGCCGCAGGTCCTCCACCGTGGAGAAGGGGCCGACGGCGCCGGGCGGGGCGTTAAGGACGAGGGTATGGCAGGTGCCGTTCAGCTCCGTCTCAATGCCCGGGATGAGCAGGATGCCGCGTTCGCGCGCGTAGTCAACGGCGTCCGCCATGTCGAACTGTTTGCGGTGCCAGGTTATGGCGATGGCGTTGAGGCGCTGCTCCACCGCGCGATCCACGTACTGGAAGGCGGTGTGCGGCAGCTGATCCATCGGGTCCCCCTGGCAGTGGCCGTGGAAATCAACGCGGTAGCGGGGCATGGCGGTGCGAAGGAGCGAGTGAGTGAGTACGTGCGGAAAGGGGAATGAGATCCGGCCACGGTGCCGGCGGGGGCGCGGTCGGCGCCTGGTCCCCGCATGGCGCACCCTACAGAGCAAAGCCCGTGGCGGTAGTGGATTGGCGCTATCATAACCGGTTTGGGACAAAGCGCAATGGCTTACAAGGGCGCCGTGGAGACGGGGGATAGCTTACCGTCAAGCCTCCACATAAGAGGTGCTAATGAATGTGCGGCATAGCACACCGCCACTACAAAAACGCAACCGTACGCAAGCAAGAATATTGCTTTTGCTTATAGTGGAGAGGAAATGAACTACAATAACTGCGACATCCGCCTGCGCAAAGCCGTGGAGCCCTCCCGCGAGATCAAGCCGCGTACCGCCAAGCCCCATCGCAAGGCATCCTCCCCGCTCAAGGGCGCCCGCAAGGCGGTTGCCGCCCGCGCCTGAAGGGAAGCTCGAGTGTCCACGCTCCACGCCCCACGCTCGTTCCCATCTTCACATCTTCCCAGTTCGGTCCGCCCAGCCTCCCTTTTCTGAGTGCAGTGCTGCAACGTCCGCCGAGGCCTGGGGCGGGCGCCGTTGTTCTCCAGGAAATGCTCCACGGAAAACTCCCCTTTTCCGTGGATGCAAGCCCCGGGGGCGCCGGCGCCGGCCCCCGCGCTGGGCCATTACTCAGACCTATTCGCGCCGTTATCCCGTCAGTGCCGAGCCGCTTTTTGGCCGTATAACGGTGCGAAAAGGTATCACTCCTCCAGGGTCAGCGTGCCGGATTTGTGCTGCCTCATGTAAGGCACCAGAGTACCGCCGCTAAACTGCCAGGCTTCAGTTGCGGCGTCGGTTAGTTGCTGCTCAACAGTTTTTAGCCCCTCGATTTCAGCGGCCGCCTTCTCCGGCGTGGCGTCCTTAATGGCGGCCATGGATTTGATAAACGTGTCGCCGGCCACGGCGCGGGTGGTGACCCGCTTTTCGCTGTCAAAGCTCAGCACCGCCGTGTTCTTGTCGCCGAATTTCTCCATGTTCAGCGTCTGCTTTTGGGCGTCGTAGTGGTACGCTTTTTCCTGCAGCGCAATCCAGCCGGAGCCGTCGGCGGCGTGGAAGCACTTGGCGTGCACCACTTTACTGGAGAGGCGGATCGTCGTCACCGTCAGCCAGCCGCCGTCGGCCAGTTTGTAAAGCTGCGAGTCACCGCCGTGATCCGGCCCGGCAATCTCGATGACGCTTTGCGGTTTGGACCCACGGACCGGCACGGACGACGGTGTCGGAACCAGCGGGGAGGCCTCCGCCGCAGCGGCCGGGGAGGCGCCGTTCGTGGCTGGCGTGGCCGAGGGCGAGTTGGAGTCCGCACCGCGAACAGGCGCGGCAAGCAAAGCGACGGTGCCGGCGATGGCGAGGCCGGGCGCCACGGACCACAGCGGGGAATGTCGGAAGCGGAACAGAATGGAGGCAAATGCGAGCATAATCAAATCGGAAAGCGGGGGGGGAACCAGACTTACAGGCGCGCGCTGCACGGGGCAGGGCGGCGCACTGCGGATGCATCATTAGTGCAAATATACAAAAATATCCATCGCAATATCGCCCCGCTCTCTTACCGCCCCTAAGCCAGAGCGACTTAGATCGTCCTTTGAGCGAAATGAGACCAATTATCGGAATAAAGCGGTACATTGGTGGAGGCGATTTTGAGATGAGGGCAAGGCGAGACTGAGGGAGTGCATTTGAAAAATGCATGACCGAAGACTCAACGCCGCCCTCGCTCAAAAGCGTCCCGCCAATGTACCGCTTTATTCCGATAATTGGTCTGAGTCGAGAGAGGGGCAACCCTCTCCCCCTTAGCGGCTTCGTCCCCCTTTAGCGTGAATAAATCTGCCTCTGCAGTTCCCTTGATTCAGAATATTTCACGCTAAGGGGGACAAAGCCGCTAAGGGGGAGACGGATGCGTTACTTGAAGGGCAACTATCAACCTTCAAGCTTCTTCCCTGGCGAACTTTCCGCCTCTGGCGCCCCTCCCCTTCCCCGTCACGTAAATTCAACCTGCTTGCCATTGCCAAATTTCCGCTGCACTATATAACAGCAGGTGCACGGAGCCGGGCCGCGAGGCCTTGTTGCGCCGTCGCCCCGGTGTGCCCGGCTTTTCGGCTGCGCGTGCACCTCCTTCCTCCATCGCTATGTCCAGCACGACGACGCCATCGGCCGGCGCACCTGACAGCCAGGGTGCGTCCGGAATCACCGCCACTGCCAACACGCTTGTAGCCGCCACGCCGGTGCCGTTTTCCGCGGCCACCCTGTCCGGCTCCGGGCACTTGCCGTATTGCGGCAGCCCGTACAGCTACGCGCGGCGGGTTACCCGCACCGTACAGGTGGGCGGCGTAAAAATAGGCAGCGAGCACCCGATTGTGCCGCAATCCATGCTTACCTGCGACACGATGGACACCGCCGCGTGCGTGCGCCAGACGCTGGAGCTGGTGGCCGCGGGGTGCAGGATTGTGCGCATTACCGCCCCCAGCGTGCGCGATGCCGCCAATCTGCAACACATTAAGCGCGAGCTGCTTGCCGCCGGCTGTGACGTGCCGATTGTCGCCGACATCCACTTTAAACCCGACGCCGCCCTGGAGGCCGCCAAGTGGGTGGAAAAGATCCGCATCAACCCCGGCAACTTTGCGGACAAAAAGAAATTCAAGGTGCGCGAGTACACCGACGACGAGTACGGCGAGGAGCTCGAGCGCATCGAAGAAACCTTCAAGCCCCTGGTGGATCTGTGCGCCGAGCGCAACGTCGCCATGCGCATCGGCACCAACCACGGCTCGCTGTCCGACCGCATTATGAACCGGTTTGGCGACAGCCCGCTCGGCATGGTGGAGAGCGCGCTGGAATTTGCCCGCATTGCCCGCAAATTCAACTTTCACAACTTCGTCTTCTCCATGAAGGCGAGCAACCCGAAGGTGATGATTAATGCGTATCGCCTTCTCGTCGCGCGACTTGCGGAGCTGGGCCCGGACTGGAACTACCCGCTGCACCTGGGCGTTACCGAGGCCGGCGACGGCGAGGACGGCCGCATCAAAAGCGCCATCGGCATCGGCGCGCTGCTCTCGGACGGCATCGGCGACACCATCCGCGTCTCGCTGACGGAGGACTCCATCCACGAGATCCCCGTGGCGCGCGCGCTCATCAGCCTGGCCGGGCAATTTGGGCGATCCAACACAGCCGCCACCGCCGCGCTCCCTCCCGTGCCCGTCAGCTACGATCCCTACGCCTACCTGCGCCGCGATACCCAGGCCATTACGCTGCCCAGCGGCACGGAGGGCACCATCGGCGGCAACCAGCCCGCCCGCGTGGCCGCCACGCAAGGCACCTACACGGTGCTGGAGCCCAAGCGCGTGCAGCTCGCGGATATCTTCCCCGACTTTATAGCGGAAAACTGCGGCGTGGTGGAAATCGACCCGCTGGATGAAAAAGCCATCGATTTCATCACCAACTCGCCCGAACCGCTGCTGGTAACCGTGCAGGACGGCTGCCCCCTGCCCCCGCTGACCGCCTACCGCCACCTGGCCGCGCGCATCCCCTCGCGCCACCCGATTTTGCTGAAGGACACATTCCACCCGCCCGCGCCCGGCGAGAAGCCCGACGTGCTGATGACCCTGCTGCACAGCTCGGCCACCATCGGCTGCCTGCTGGCGGATGGCATCGGCGACGCCGTATTTGTGCGGTCGGAGCCCGGCCCCGGCGCTTCCATCCGCCTGGCGTTCAACATCTTGCAGTCCGTCGGCAACCGCATTTTCAAGACGGACTACGTCGCGTGCCCCAGCTGCGGCCGTACGCTGTTTGATCTGCAAAGCACCACGGCGCGGATCCGTGCGTCAACCAGCCACCTCAAAGGCGTCAAAATCGCCATCATGGGCTGCATCGTCAACGGCCCCGGCGAGATGGCCGACGCCGACTTTGGCTACGTGGGCGGCGCGCCAGGCAAGGTCAACCTCTACGTCGGCAAAACGCCCGTCAAGTTCAACATCCCGGACACCGACGCCGTCGGCCGCCTTATCGACCTCATCAAAGAGCACGGCAAGTGGGTCGATGCCCCCGCCCCCTCCGCCGAAGCGCCCGCCTCGGCAAGTTAAAGGCTGAAAGCTTTGACTTTTCCCCTCCGTGCAATCCGTGGTCAATATCTCCCCTTTGAACTGAAAGTTAACCACGGATAACACGGATTGCACGGAGGGGATGAGATGATCCTGGAGTGCGATTCGAGTGTTAAACTCGACATCCCATCCTCTTATCCTCACGCCTTTATGGCGAGTTAGTGGCTCCCGCCGTCGCGGGCGCGGGCACCGGCCCTGGCTTATGGCCCTGGCCCTGAGCCTGTGGCGGAGACGCAGGCGGCGGAGGCGGAGCGCCAGGGCCTGGGCGGGCGGGGGGCTCGCTTTCGCGGGCAGCGGGGTTGGAGAACTGGGCGATGAGGTCCGCGCGCATCTGGTCTTCCAGCTCCCGACGGCGGGGCTCCAGTTCCTGAAACAGCTTGCGGTCCATCGCCAGGCGTTTATCCCAGTAGGCGTTTTCGAAGGCTTGCTCCTGGTCGGGACGCAGCGTCAGGTTAAAGTCGCGGGCGCGGAAGAGTGCGATATCGCGTTTACGGTCCTTGATCTCCTGAATACGCACCATCAGGCGTCCCTGATCGCCCAGCGACATCTTTTTGTACGGCGGCCAGCGGTTCAGCTGCTCGCGAATCTCGTCGTTGGAGAGGCGGGAGAGCCGCAGAAAATGGTCGCGCATGTCCAGCTCGCGCCGGCGCGGTACGCGGAAGCCCAGCAGAATGTCCATGCTTTCCGTGCTTTCGCGGCGCCAGCGGCGGGATTCCTCGGCGTTCTGCATGCCGCCGCCGGGGCCGCCGCGTTTGTCGTCGTCGCCATCGCGCCGGCCGCCGCCCATGCCGCCGCCGCCCATGGGGCGGTCGGGACGCATTCCGCCGCCGCCGTGGGGGCGATCTTTATCGCTGCCAGGGCCCCCGCCTTCGCGCTCCTTATCCCGCTCGCGGTTTCGATCCTTTTCCTTGACGCGATTGGCGTCGAGTTCCTTCTCACGGGCGCGGTCCTTCTCCCGATCTCCGGAGGCCGGCGTAGCGGGGGCGGAGTCTCGCGGCTTGTCGCGATCCTTGTCCTTCTCGCGGTCGCCCTCCGTGGCCACCAGCAGCGAGCCAGGGGCCAGGGCAATCAGCGCCGCCGCGCCCATGGCGCGGATACCGTAGCGCCGCCACATCCCGGCCTGTGCCGGTGGGGGTGGGGAGGCGGGCTGGGGAGTTAGTTCAGGAGATACACCGGGCGTGGCACTCATTGCGCGATTTCAGGGGGCGGGCGCGGGGAAAACGGGTTGCTTTACCTGGCTAGCGTTGGATTGGGTTTGGATAGCGGTTACATCAAACCAGCGTCGACTTTCGCCGCACCTGCCCTGGGGCAGAGCGGCCGCGGCACGCCACAGCCACCGTTACAGCCCCGTGGCTTCGCCCCAGATATCCAGGTCCGAGCCGGAGGTTGTGGTGGAGCCCGAGGCGAACATGTCCGAGGCCACGAGGAAAGTCAGCGCTTCGTCCATAGCGGCCGCGGTAAGGTCCCCGGAGCCGGCGGGCGATGTAGCCGTAGCGGCAATGCTTTCGCCCTCCCCAGCCGTAGCGGCCGGCTCCGCCGGTGTGACAGGCGGCACCGAAGCCGCGGAACTGCCGGCGCCGACAGGGCGGGCAGCCTCTCCCGTCCGCGACAGAGCGGCGAGGGCGCGCGCGGTTTCGTCATCGTCGGGCAACTGCGGCTGCAGGGCGGGGCTCTCCGTGCGGGACGGCTCGGTAACCACAGCCACCTGCGGCGCCGAGGAGGCACCGGGGGCAAGCACGCCGGCGGCGACACCAAACGCCAGCCCGGCCACGCCGATAGCCAGGGCGCCCAACGCAAAGGCGGGGGCGCGCAGCACTCGCTGGATCCACGGGGTCTCCTCCCGGCGGCGGCGCGCCAGGGTACGGGCGGAGAGCCACGGATCGGGCCGGGCCATGGGTGCTTTGCCCATCAGCTCCCATAGCGGGTCGGAGTCGTCGAAGCCATCGCCTCCGCCTGCGCGCATCGGGTGCGTCTTGCGCGGGTGGCCGGCGGCCTCGTTGGGGTTCTCAAAGCGATCGTGTGGCATGGTGTGTTTCCTCACCGTAATAAACACAGCTTATACGCGATAGTTGCGCGGGACGAGAGAAAAACCTGCGCGGCCTGATGCAAGTTTTTCGCCGCCGTGCGTCCGTGCTCCCTTCGTACAAACCCCCGCCGCGGAGGAAGTTGCGCTAGGGGGCCCCGGCACGCAGCCGCTCCCCGGCAAAAAAACGTGAGGCGGGCAGGGAATATTTTTGCGCTCCCGCGTCTCCCGTATAGCACACCGCTGTTTGCGCAACGGGACACATCTGGTAGAGTGTGATGGAGCTTCGCCTTTTGGCGCAGTCTCGTCCGCAGTCGTATCGCAGATGGTCTCCCCCCCAACAAAAACATACGCGCAGTGTCAGCGATTTCCGTATCCCAAACAACGTCCGCAACGCAACGCCCTGTGGGGCAACTTCTATGAAATCACTCGCCTCGTTACTCACCGCCGTCTGCCTGTTTGTCGCCGCTTTCGCCTCCATGGCCCATGCCGGGGATGGCTGGATTGAAGATTTTGAGCTGGCCAAGAAAACCGCCGCCGAGCAAAAGAAGCTAATCCTGGCTGATTTTACCGGCTCCGACTGGTGCGGCTGGTGCATCAAGCTGGACAAGGAAGTCTTCTCCAAGAAGGAATTTACCGATTACGTAAAGGACAAGTACGTACTGGTTAAGCTCGACTTCCCCCGCAAGTCCCCCCAGAGCGACGAGCTGAAGAAGCAGAATAAGGCGTTGGGCAAGAAGTACGATATCGAAGGCTTCCCCACCGTCCTCATCCTGGACGCCGAAGGCAACAAAAAGGGCGAGCTGGGCTACGTGGAAGGCGGCCCCTCGGCCTTTAACGCGGAGCTGGCGAAAATCAAGTAAGCGGACGAAGCGGGGGCAACGGGATATCTCGCTGCCCCTGCCCCCTCCCCGCCTTCTGAGGCAAAGCCTCAGCTCATCCACAAAATGCTGGTAACGCCGCGCGGGTAGTATTTGCTGCCGCGCGCGTATCCGTCCAGCATCTGGTCGCTCCACGCCCAGTAGGCATTGCGGTCGTCCAGAAGCCAGGCGGCATGGGCGGCGTCGGCGGCTTGTTGCTGGGGCGCAGGTACTTCCGCCAAAATGCGCTCCGCGATAAACTGGCAGAGGTAGATTTTGCTGAGCCACGAGTTGGTGCTGGTGCTGCTGATCTTCCACGCGCCGCCGGGAAACAGGCAGACACCGGGCTTGAGCACCGCGCGCAGGTGGCGGCGCAGGGCGGCGATAAGCGCCGCGTACGGGCCGGTGGCGCTAAGCGCATCGTGCATGCCCAGCATCCACGGGGTGATGAGCCCCTCGATGGCCGGGATGATGCGACTGGGCACATTCTCGTGCAGGATGGCGGGGAGCATCCCCTCCTGCGCCTCGTCGGCGGCGGCAGCGATGGTGGCGGTGCAGCGGCGCGCCTGGTCCGCGCAGGTGCGGGCATGGTCGGCACGGCCCTCGCGCTCAAACAGCGCCTGCATGCCCACGTACACGCCCCAGCATTTGACGGCCAGGTACAGGTTGTTGCGCGCTTGGCCCAGGGAGACGTCCAGGCTGTCGTAGGTGGTGATTTCACTGCCGCCGGCGCATCGGTCGCTGTCCAGCGACATTACGCCGTCGCGCTGCGCCGGGTCGGGGTGATCGCGATTTACCAGGCTTTCCAGCACAATCTCAAACATCGGCATCTCGGCGGCAAGCCATGCCGTGGCGGCCGCGGCGCTCGCGCCCCGCACGCGGTGCTCGTAGCCCAGCGCGCACATGGCCCAGTTGACGAGCTCCTCGTGACTCATGTGGCTGAAGCAGCCGTGCAGGCCGGCCTTCTCGTACACGCTGCGGCCAGGGGGCGCGCAGTGGTTGGCCACGCCCATATCGTGCGTAAAGGTAATGCCGCCCCGGTGCTTGGTGGTGTCGCCGGGAAAGTGGAGACAGTCGACATAGGCATAGCGGCGGCCGAACCAGAACAGCTCGTTGCGCACCGTCCAGGGATTCAGCTCCAGCTCAAAGAAAAGCTGGTCGGCGGTGAGGTCGAACGTGTTCATCATGCGGTACTCGCCCTCGTTGATGATCCAGAACGGGATGGGATGGGCGGGCGTGGCCGCGCCGGGAGCGCCGGGGCCGTTGTATGGCGCTGCGCCGAGGGGATCGCCGCCTCCCCAGCCTGCGACCGGCGCTTCGTCATGCACCCAAAGCAGCTCGGAGCTTCCATAGTAGCTGTGCACGGCCTGGGCCAGCATCCACGCGCGCTGGGGGCTCAGCCCGGCGGCGGCTACGCGCGCGTCGAACGCGGCGCCGCGATTGCGCAGCGCATCAAAGTGGGTCAGCGCGTAAGCCGCAACGCTCTCCAGCGTGGGGAAGTAGCCCGTGTACAGGTAGCGCGAGGCCATGCCCGTGGTGGCGCATCCGTTGCGATGAAAACAGACCGCGTACCGCACGGTGGCCCGCACGCCGGCGGGGATGGTGGCGACCAGCAACCCGACGCTTCCTATGCCAAACGCGCGGTTGAAGGGAAGCGTCTCGGAGAGCACCGCCTCCGCGCTAAAGCCCTGCGCCGCAAATACGGGGATGGAGGGGTGCGCCTCATCCTCCGCTTCCGCCTCCGCGG
This sequence comes from Verrucomicrobia bacterium LW23, assembly GCA_003054695.1. Lineage (GTDB taxonomy): Bacteria > Verrucomicrobiota > Verrucomicrobiia > Methylacidiphilales > UBA1321 > LW23. The sequence goes on along the minus strand of QAZA01000011.1, from coordinate 320,480 downwards.
CGTCGGGGAGAGCTTCCAGGACCGGCACCGGGCCTCCCGCTGCGGAGAGTGGCGACGTTCGCGAGGCAACCCAGAACGGCCTGGCAGCGGGGAGAGCGGCACCGGCGGCCTCTGCGGTCCCGCCCGGCAGGCCCGTGGGGCTGGCATGCTCTGTGTCAGAGACGCCTTCGGGGAGGTCCCGCGTGGAGATCTCCATCGCGGCGGCCACGCGGCTCAGCCTGTCGTCCGAAGCCTCCGCATCCTCCTGAAACAGCCTGGCGGCAATGGCGACGGAGTCGCCGCACGCGATGCCGGTGATGCCGCCGCCGGCCCGCATGGCCGCGCCCTCCACAAGCATGCGCATCTGCCGGTAGGCGTCGTTGTTCTGAAAGCCGAAGATGACCCGCTTTGGCTGGGATGCGCCGCGGTTGTCGACCTCCATCTCCACCGCCAGCGCGGGCGCATACGCCAGCATCATCGCCTCGGCGGGGGTGGCCGGATCGGTGGGATCGGGCGCCGGGCAGACAGGCGTGTGGATGGTGAAGGAGAATGGGGCGGCGTCGGCGGGGGTTGCGCGCCATGTGTCGCGTCCGGGCGTCAGCTCGCGGCGGATGGCGGCATCGGGCACCGTGGTAAGGCGCGCATTGGCGGAGCCGCCGGCGTGCTCGATGTCGAAGCGCACCGCCTCATCCTCCACCTGCTCAAAAAACGGCAGGCATGCAAACGTGCCAGGCGTCGAGCCCTCCACGCCGACAAAGACATTCTGGTCCGCCGGTTTTCCCATCTCAAGCCCCAGCCCGCCCTTGGGCCCCTTGAAGCCCAGCGTAAAGCTGGCAAAAGCGCCAATCGGCGAGTGCTGCGTGTTATAGAAGATATTGCCGGGGAATGAGTTAGCGTCGGACATAGGGAGATGTTACGTCGTCGGAAAGCGCGACGGAGGAGGAGGGCGGAATGAGGGTAGCTGTTATAGTGCAAAACAGCGCAATTGCCAGCGCGAAAATCGCGAACCCGTCTGGGGGAAGCGGATTGTTTAACCACAGAGCACACGGAATCTACCGAGGGAACGAAAGGGGGGTGAGGGCAGAAACCGCTCTGTTGACAACCAACCCTCCGTCCTTCGTTCCCTCAGCAAATTCCGTGTGCTTCGTGTGCTCCGTGGTTACATAATCCCCGCCCCTCCACCGCGTTTGGGATGACTTCCGGCGCGCACACTATATAATAGGGGGCGCGATGAAACGCTTCTCCGACAAATCCGGCTACTCCACCATGTCGGAGCTGAATATTACGCCGTTGCTGGACCTGGCGTTTGTGCTGCTCATCATCTTCATCATCACCACGCCGCTGCTGGAGCAAAGCCTGGATGTGAAGCTGCCCACCGCCTCGCCCATGCCTGCCGCCGTGCAGCCGGGCGGGGCGGCGCCGAGCGTGCGCACGCTGGAGGTGGATGCGGCCGGCAACATCGTGTTTAACAAGCAACGCATGACGCTGGCCGAGCTGCAGCCCGCGCTCGAGCGCTTTCGCGCGGAGGACCCGAACGCGGGCATCCTGATCCGCGCCGACGCGAACCTGCGCTACCAGCAGTTGGTGGATGTCTTTGATACCGTGCAACGTGCAAAGATTCCGCGAATGGGCTTGCTGAACAACCCCAGGCCCCCTGTACAAAATTAGCCACCTCGCCGTGTCGTCTCTGACCAGCGTTCCGCTGGACCACGTAGCTGAAGGCGCTGCGGGCGCCTTCGCGGGGAGCGGGAGGGGTGAGACTGAGGAGGGAACTGGTCTGAGTTCCAGGGGGAATTTACAGGCCGGACCCGTCCTCATAATACACTTTTCCAGTAAAATCAATCCGTGCGCAAATCCTTCATCAAATGTGGCATGGCCTAAGCTTACTTTGATGTTGTGATCCAAGCCAACTGTCGAACCCAACTGACGGCCGACGATTTCAGCTTTGTAGTTCAGGTATTGGCAAAATCGCCGGGTGATGCTGTCTCCCTAACCCGCCTTCTCAGCGACCCTGAGGAGCGCGACCATATTCTCGATCATGATCGAATATATGAAGCCGTTATTGACGGAGCGGGCTGTTTGCTTGTATCGCCATCCTTCTACTTTTATGTATTAACGCGTCGCGTTATGCGTAAAGCGGGTATGGAGGAACGCGCGCTGTCGGATTACGTGGCGGCCATGCTGGTTGCCTTTTCCCACACGCGCCAGCTGGCGCCGCCAGGGCCGGTAACGCCGGGTATGGTGGCCAACGCGCGCAGCTTTACGTACATCTCCGACATGCTGGATACCGCCAGCAAGGCGCCGCCGGAGCAGGTATTTCTCATCCGCTCGCACATCGGCAACTACTCGCTGTTTTTCAGCGGCATTATGGCGGAGCGCATCCACGCCCGCGTTCAGCGCACAGGCGCGCCGGGCATCGGCTTTTACGAGGCGGTGGGTGGCAGCAGCTTTGCCATGGCCGCGCGGCACCGGCAGGCGCGCAACGCGTCGCTCACGCCTATTTACGAGCAGCTGTCCGAGCGCTTCCGCGCAGTGCGCGTGGCGCTTAACCAGCTGGCGGAGAACCTCTTCCATCTGCACGACACCCCTACCATCCTAACAAAAACCAACATGGCATAAGCCCAGGCACCTGCCCCGCGCGCGGTCGCCGCATTTTGCAACGCAACGCGTCTTCGGCCGTGCATCGTCTCCAACCCCATCCCCAAACCCCGCGAATCCCATGACCTACGACCATGACTCTCTTTCGCCAAATTCAACACTGGCTGGAGCTAACTTACTCCGCGATCGAGCTGAATCTGGAGCTGTGTCTCATTGGGCCGGATCGCTGCCGCGACCTCACCAGGTTATCCGGTGGCCCCGGCCGGGCGCTGGACGGGGACGGCCGCATCTTCCTGCAGCCTACGGGCGACCTGTTGCGCATGGCGATCTTTTATGCGCCACCGTTGATCGATGAGCTGGAGCGAAACGACCCGCGGCACGGTATTAACGAGCGCAACATTGCGCCGCTGATCACCTTCATCGAAGAGATTGTGCACGGCGTCCATGCCGCGCTATGCTTTCGCGAAGGCCGCCGCAACCTGGCGTGTGAGGAGTTTGCGTGCGCCATGGAGGCCCAGGGCAAAGTCGATACCTACCTGGTGCTGATGAAGCTGGCCCGGTTGCTGTGTGGAACCGCGCCGGTTTCAGAGGATTCCCGCACCTGGCTGCGCGCCCAGGTGTTCGATCCCGCTGAGGCCGAAGCCTTTGCACACCCCCAGTTACGCCTGCGCTACGCCGCCGCCACCATGGTGGCCGAGCGCTTTGTGGACAGGCTGCACGCGATCCCCCTGCCGGAGCGGCCCACGGAGCTGCGCCGCTTTCGCACGCTCAGCTGGCGGGAGAAGGCGGAGCTTGCGGGGGATTGAGGGGTATATTTGACGTGCGATAGCTTGACGCTGTTAGAGCCAAGGTCGACATTGTTCTTGGCAAATTACTCGAAATTTGGCTTTTTTTGGCATAATTCGTCCTACAATTCGATTGCGCAGTTCCGTTATAAAGGCATAGTAAAGTCAAAACCAAGTTGTTCATCGTGACGGCTTGTCGCAAACCTCTGGTAAAATCCACCAAGTTGGCTAGAAGAAAGGTACACACATGTGGAACGCACAGAAATTCGTTTGTGGTATTGCTCGCATCGCTACCGAAGCCATGTCGTCAATCAGCTCAGCGCAATCAAGCAGCAGCGCTTCCGAAGAGGCCGCAAAGGAGCAGTATCGCCGTGAATCACGCAATATTAAGCGAACTTATGTCACTCGTAGGCGCATTAGCGGCCGTGCTTGGCAGCGAGTAGGCAAATACCTTCATGAAGGTATTGCTCAATTTGAGAAAGAGTATCCTGAAGTAGCCAAGGAGGCCCGTGAGCGAGCCCAACTCATTAAGCAATAAAGAAGAGACTCCAACGAACGAACAAGGTGAGGTGAAGGAGCGTCAAAGCGCTGAGATCGGTGAAGTTCAAAAAACTGAACGGACCTCAATCGAACTACTCGCAATTCGCGAAGAAGACTTTGCAGGCCCCCTCCCTCACCCTTCAATCTTGGCGGAATATGCAGCTATCAAGGCCGATGCTCCTGAGATTATATTTCGGATGGCCGAAGAAGCTCAAGATCATGAGCGCCTGATGGAATATAAAGCTGCAACGAATGCAGAGAAAGAGCTTGAACTAAAGGAAAAGCAATTAACCTATCTCAACCAACAAGAAGGGAGCAAGGTTGTTGTCAACTGCTTAGGTATTTTTCTTGCATTTACTGTATCAATACTGTGCATAGTTTGCGCAACTATCTTGTATGCTCTCGGAAAAGATGGACACGCATTTTTAACAGGCGCCGCAATCCTAGTTACCGCATTAAGTGTGTTTATCGTCTACAACGCATTTAAGAAGTAACACTTAATATCTTTCCTCCTAGCAACCTCGTTAACCCAATATTTCTCTCCCCCAAGATGGATCAGGTTGCCCCATGGCTTGGATTGCTGGTGTTGCAGCCGTCGCCGTTTTGCAATATTGACTGCGACTACTGCTACCTGCCGGCGCGCATGGAAAAGCGGCGCATGAGCTGGGAGGTGCTGGAAGCCGCCGTGCGGCAGGTGTACGAGGCGGATCTAATCCCCGACGCGCTGAATATTGTGTGGCATGCGGGGGAGCCGCTTGCCGTGCCGCGCGAGTGGTACCGCGAGGCGTTTGCACGCATCAGGGCAATCGCCCCCGAGGGCGCCCAGGTCAACCACTCGTTCCAGAGCAACGGCACCCTCGTCAGCCAGGAGTGGTGCGACTTTATGCGCGAGCACAATGTGCAGATCGGCCTGAGCATCGACGGCCCGGCGCACATCCACGACGCCCACCGCAAAACGCGCGGCGGCAAAGGCACCCACGCCGGCGCCATGCGCGCGATGGATCTGCTGCGGCGCAACGGCTTTCAGTTCCACTGCATTGCGGTGATTACCAAGGATGGGCTGGATCACCCGGACGAGATCTTCAACTTCTTTCTGGAAAACGGCGTGCACCACGTCGGCTTTAACATCGAGGAGGTGGAGGGCAACCACACCATCTCCACCCTTACCGGCGAGGCGCCCGGCCGCGTGGAGACGTTCCTGCGCCGCATTTTTGAGCTGGAAGTGCAGCATGCGCCGGTTCTGGAAGTGCGCGAGTTCCGCAACGCGCGCGATCTCATCCAGATGGGCCCGCCCCCGCGGGACGAAGCCGGCTACCCGTGGTACAACGACCAGGTGCGCCCCTTCGGCATCCTGGCTGTGGATACGGACGGCAACATCTCCACCTTCTCGCCGGAGCTGCTGGGCCTCAAGCACGAGCGCTGGGGCGTCTTCTCGTTCGGCAACATTTTGCGCGAGGGCCTGGCCGGCGCCATGGAGAACGAGAAGTTCCGCGCCGTGCTGACGGAAATCAACGCCGGAGTAAAAAAGTGCGCCGATACCTGCCCCTACTACGCCTTCTGCGGCGGCGGCGCCCCTGCCAACAAGCTGTACGAGAACGGCACCTTTGACAGCAGCGAAACCATGTACTGCCGCTACACCCAGCAACTGCCCCTGGAGCTCACCCTAAGCTATGTGGAGAAGAAGCTGGCCGAGGAGCAAATAACCGCCGCGGCGCAGCCCTCCGAGATGCCCGGGGCGGCCCCCGTGGCGGCGCCCACCCCTACAGCTGCTGCATGCGGGCGGATTTGAGCATCAGGCGAAACTTCATGTAGCCGGCATGCGCCCGCACGGAGCCGGCTTTGCGGTCCCGGGCCAGGGCGGCGTTGTATTGCTCTTCCGTCTGCGCGTTTTCCCATACCTCGGCAAAGCCGGTAACCCGGACGCGTTTGCCAACCCAGCCGCTGGGCACTTTATGCGGGCCGCCGGCGGGGTCGAGGGGGATGACGCGGGTGCCGTCAAACGCGATGGTGTCGCCCAGCTTCTCGCGCGTTAAAACTCCTTCTATCGCAATACGTTTGCCATTGCGGCGGATAAACTGGGCGGAGGTGGTAACCAGCTCCGCAGGCGTGGTGACCATGGCGGAGTTGTGGCTGCCCAGCGCCTCGCCGTTGGGGCCGGTGGGGGTTGTGGGGGATGGTGCACTCGCCGGGTCCGCGCCCTCCTTCACGACAGGCTTTGTCTGCGCCTGCGCATTTGCGGCGCCGAGGAGCGAGACGGCAAGGGCGGTCGCGACGACCGCCGCCGCCCGGCGGGTAATGCGGGAAGTCATGGCGGCAAAGCTTACGGGCGAGGAGGAGGAAAGCATGGGTGCGTGCGTTAAAGTGCAGGGAAGGAGCAGGATCGGCAAAACCAGTCGAAGACCAATTATCGGAATAAACCGGTACATTGGTGGAGGCGATTTTGAGATGAGGGCAAGGCGAGGCTGAGGGAGTGCATTTGAAAAATGCATGACCGAAGACTCAACGCCGCCCTCGCTCAAAAGCGTCCCGCCAATGTACCGGTTTATTCCGGTAATTGGTCGAAGTCGATGCGGCACGAAAATCCGCAATTAAAGCACCGAGCGACTGCGCTCTATCCCAAAAAATGCAGGGGAGATCAAGCGCCGAATCTGCAGTTCCCCTTCTCCCTTTGTGTCTTCGTGTCTTGGTGGTTAAAAAAATCTGCCTGCAAAGGGGATTTTTAACCCCCAAGACACGAAGACACAAAGGCGGGAAGGGGAACCGGGGAGCTGTGGGAATTGCAACGTAAGCAGGATAGCCTTGCCCGGGCGGCGGCTTTCGTGGCATCGCGCGCAAAAGATGCATTATTTCCTCGTCACCGGCGCATTGGCGTCCCAACTTGGTGCGCATGGACGTTATTCAACGCGACGACACAACGCCTTTTACCACGGCGGACGGCTCTACCATTCGCGAGCTGCTCGCCTATCGTAACTCCAGCATCCGCAACCAAAGCCTTGCGGAGGCCACGCTGCCGCCGGGCCGCGCGACGACGGAGCATTATCATCCCCGGGCAGAGGAGATCTACTATATCCTCCGCGGCCGCGGCCGCATGCGCCTGGGCAGTGTGGAGCGCGAAGTCGGCCCGGGCGATGCGATTGCCATCCCCCCGGGCGAGCGCCACAAGATCTTCAACATCAGCGACGAACCGCTCGTCTTCCTCTGCTGCTGCGCCCCCTGCTATGAGCACAGCGACACCGTGATGACCGAGGACGAAGGCTGCGCAGGGTAGAGGAATGGCCGCGGTGCGAGGGAGTATGAATCGCCCTTGCCTCTCTCCGCCCTCCGCCCTCACCCGCCGTTATACGGCGTGCATACTGCGCCGGCGCCCCATCGTTTGAGCAAAGATTTTGCACGGCGGCCTCGCACCATCCATTCATCTCCCCCACAAGCACTTACGCCAAAATGGCCAGCATGGCGGCGTTCGCCTTTCCCGCGCAAGGCGGGGATTTGCTTGCACGGGTAAGCATGTTTATTACAATTTTTGGCTTTTAGCGGGAGAATCACGTGCTTCCCTCCGAATCTCCGACGGTTGACGCGCTCCCCCTATCCCAACCGGAATCCAGCCCACGCGCTGGTTACCCAATGAGCAAAACTAACGCACCCCTCAAAATCGGCCTCATCGGCGCCGGCGGCATTGTCCGCGGCGCACATCTCAACCCTGGCTGGACGGCTGTCCCCAACGCGGAAATCGTTGCGGTAGCCGACATCAGCCTTAAAACGGCCGAGGCGCTGGCCAAGGATTTCAAGATTCCGAACGCGTACGAAGACTTCAACAAGCTGCTGGAGCACGACGAAATCGACGCGGTCGACATCTGCACCCCCAACCGCGTGCACACCCCCGCCGTCCTGGCCGCCCTGGCCGCCGGCAAGCACGTCATGTGCGAGAAGCCCCTGGCCGTCACCACCGAAGAGGTGAAGCAGATGGCCGCCGCGGCGGAAAAGAGCGGCAAGATCCTGATGACCGCGCAGCACCAGCGTTTCAGCGCCATCTCCACCGCCATTAAACGTTGGGTGGACGCCGGCAACCTGGGCGACGTCTATCACACCCGCGTGCACGCTGTGCGCCGCAATCTGCTGCCCATCTCGGTTGGCTTTATTGTAAAGGAGCTGAGCGGCGGCGGCCCGTGTATGGACATCGGCGTGCACGCGCTGGATCTGGCCATGCACATGATGGGCCACCCCCGCCCCACCCGCGTTACCGGCACCAGCAAAGTCAATTTCGCCAAGGGCGACGTGATCCCCGGCGCCTGGGGCGAGTGGGACCGCGAAAAATTCAGCGTGGAAGACTTTGCGGCCGGCTTTGTGCACTTTGAAAACGGCGCCACCATGGTGCTGGAAGCCAGCTGGCTGCAACACCAGAAGGAAGTGGAAGACATGAGCAGCCGCATGTACGGCACCAAAGGCTCCGTCACCTGGCCCAGCGGCGAGTTCAGCACCGCCATCAACCGCGTCAACCTGGACGGCGTCATCCAGCCCGTGCAAGGCCTGCGCCCCGCGCACACCGAGGAAATCTTCGCCTTCGCCCGCGCGATTACCGAAGGCCTCTCCTCCCCCGTGCCCGTCTCGCAGACGCTCAGCGTCATCGGCATCCTCGAAGGCCTGATGCAGAGCAGCGTGGAAGGCCGTGAAGTGACGCTGTCGCTGTAAGGCACGGCGGAAAGTTGGGTTTTACGCAGGATTCAGATAGGATCTTCCCACCGCGGGAAGATCCTATCTTTTTTGTGGAGCACGGGTCTCGGGGAGTTCCGTCTGGACACTGGAGAACTACTGGGTTTAGCTTATTCTATGGTCATCATCCTTGAGCTAAGTGCAGGTCGTGCAGTGCACCGCACGATGACCGATCCCAACTCTGACCTGGAAGATCGTCTGCACGCCTGGACTGTTGTCCTTCAATCGATCAACCTCCTCCAGGAAGGCATTGACGACGGCGAAATCGACGTCGAAGATCCCGAAATTCGTGCAACCCCAACGTCGACCCTGGCGGTTGGGGAAACGCTGGTGCGAGATTTGCCAGGCCAGGCCAATGTTCTGGCAGCGCAGATCGATCTTCGCTCGCGGTACAACAGCTGGTACTTTGTCGATAAGGCGATTGCCGAGAAGCATCTTAAGGAGCTGTTCGATGCCTGACTTCCAGGATCTGGAGAAGCTTAAGCAGGCGATTTACGACTTGGAGCAAGCACCTCCGAACAAGAAGGCTGCAGCGTAGGAGCACTTGACGGCGGTCGCAGCGTCCATGTGCGGCTACCTTACGCCGCAAACGCTCATCGACTACGTGCGAGCAACGAGGATGAAGGATTTCCGTCGGCAAAAACGTGCTGAGCAGAACCCAAAGCTACCTCCGCGGGCCTGAATCGGGATCCGGCCAGCCAACGCAATACGGCTCTCTGCGCCAGAATCTTACGGGTGCTCCCACACAATCTTGTGGGGCTTGGTCACGGCCATCAGTTCCAGGTCATCCATGTCGATGAAGTAATTGATGGAGTCCTCGTAGTCCGGCGTGTAGTCCCACATTGGCGGGGTGACGTTGTCCGTGGCGACGGCGCAGGCCCAGATGATGCGGGTGGACTTCTCGATGGCGGCGCAGCTGGCCTTGAGCGTGTCGACGCCGCCGACGTTGGTGGGGTCGAACATCGGGTTGGCCTTGGGTGCCGCAGCAATGATGTCGCGAACGCGCCGATAGGCGTCCATCGTGATCTCGCTATCGGTATGCTTTCGCGCGTACTGCTGGAACTTGTAGAGGGAGGGTACGTCGCGGAAATCCATAAGCGTGTCGCTCGTGAAAATGGTGTTGGGGCCGGTGTCAGTCAGGATACTTGCTGCCGCGTCGGCGCTCACCGCCGCAGGCATGTTTCATCAAGTACGCTTTACTTATACACAGATTTCGCCGAGGTCCAAACGAAAATTAGCTTAACCGTTGCAAAATGCAAAACGCAGGGGGCCGTTTACAATACAGATCTCCGTTTCTGCTGGTGATAAGTCTGGTCCTTTCTGAATTATGCAGCTCCCGTGCCAGTACAGTTTGGAAAGGCCACTTTTATTCCTTTTCGTTCAATCCATAAGCTAACCTGATTTAAAGCAGTCTATCCATACAAACAGATACCTCCCTATACGAAAGCAATCACGTTAATGAATATACAACATCTTTTTGCTTATAGCAAATGAACATGCGCGGTAACCACATCCTCTATAGCCGTCCCAACAAGGTTCGCACACAAAAAGTCACAGAAAGACAGTGTGCCCCTCGTAACGTATTTGCCTTTGCGCCCGGTTTGACCGATGATATGAGGGCCGACTTTCCCCCACCCATGACGTCCCTACCCTCATCCAGCCACGCTCCCTCCCCGGCAACCGGGGCGATTATCGACCGCGTCCTGCAGCAGCTTAACACGGTCATCCTGGGCAAGGAGTACGCCGTGCGCGTGGCCCTGGCATGCCTGCTGGCCCGCGGGCATTTGCTGATTGAGGACATGCCCGGGGTGGGCAAAACCACTCTGGCCCAGGCACTTACGCGCTCCCTTGGGCTCTCGCTCAAGCGCATTCAGTTTACCAACGATCTGCTGCCGGCCGATATTCTCGGCAACTCCATTTTCGACCAGCGCCTGCAAAAGTTCGTCTTTCACCCCGGCCCCATCTTCAGCCAGGTGGTGCTGGCCGACGAGGTGAACCGCGCCACCCCCAAGACACAAAGCGCCCTGCTGGAGGCCATGGAGGAAGGGCAGGTTACCATCGACGGCGTCAGCCACCCGTTGCCTACGCCGTTCTTTGTTATCGCCACCCAAAACCCGCGGCACCAGATCGGCACCTACCCGCTGCCGGAGAGCCAGCTCGATCGCTTCCGCATGCGGCTGGAGCTGGGCTTTCCCGACCGCGAGGCCGAACGCCGCATGTTGTTGAGCATGGACCGCCGCAAGCAGGTGCCACTGCTGGACGCTGTGGTAACCGCCGAAGACCTGATCCGCCTGCAGGACGAGGCGAGCCAGGTGCACGTCTCCGAGCCAATGCTGGACTACCTGCTCGACATCCTGGCCCACAGCCGCGCCAACAAGCAGAGCGGCGCCGGCCTCTCCCCGCGCGCCGGCATTGCCCTCCAGCGCTCCGCCCAGGCGTGGGCGCTGATGCACGGGCGCCGCATGGTGCTGCCGGAGGACATCCAGGCCGTGGCGCCGTACGTCATGGCGCACCGCCTCAGCCCCTGGGCCGCAGGCTCCGGCAACAACCTCGGCGCGGCCGAGGAGCTGCTGCGCATTGTGCCGGTGCCGGTGTAGAGGGGCGGCGCCGACCGGCGGGCCGCAGTGTCGTCAATCGCGACACAGCGTCTCCGATTCTGCCTCGCCAGATATGAATGTTATGAAATATTGAGCGATGTGATGACAGATTGCACAGCTCGTGACTCCCCTTGCATCAGCAATTCTATAGTACACACACAATCTGTGCTGCAGTTGCAATTATTGCTTGAATTCTCGCCTTCACCGCGGCACGCTTTGACTAGTGAAACAGCCGGTACTTATCGTCACGCTCATCCTCGGCGTGCTTGGCTTTTACTATAGCCAGCGCCATGCCGAGCCCGAACTTGTCTCCGCACCCGGCGCCCGGTCGGTTCCGGTAACCAGCCTTGTCTACCTGGCCCTGCCGGAGGCCTCGGAAAATGTCGTCAACTCCACGGTATCCGTGCCCGCCGCCGGCAGCGCAGCGCCGGCTAAAGCCGCCGCTGCAAAGGTGGCGCAAACCAGCGCCCCCGCCCATGCTGCCCAAGCCGCCGAAGCCAAACTGGCCCAGGCCACCGCGCCCCCTGCCGACTCCGGCACCGGCAAGTTTGTGGCGCCGGACGTCTCCTTCGCCTACTTTGCGGCCGACAAACTGAGCCTGCCCGCGGCCGAACGCGTGGCCCTGGCCACAGGACTCTCCGACCAGGTGCGCGTGCTGGCCGAGCCCAACGGCAAGGATGCCGTCACCGCCGCCCGCCTGCTGTCCATCGCCCTGCGGCTGGACCCCTCCAATCGCGGCGCCGTGCTCACCAGCGGCCGCCTGAAGCGCGGCCTGCCCCTGCCGGCAACGCCGGAAACCCCTGCCGCCAAAGCGTTTGCGCAACAGCTGATGGGCATCCACAAAAAGCTGCTGCCCGCCAACACGGACGACGCAAAGCTGGCCGGCTGCCTGCTGGATCTGGCCTCTACTCTCGACCCCGGCAGCGACGACATCCTGTTTGCCCTGGAGACACAGAAACCCGGCGATAAGCCCGACTGGGCCAAACTGACCCTCCCCGCCTCCGGCAGCGCCACCGCCGCGACAGCGCCTGCCGTTACCCCCGCCTCCACATCCACCGCACCCACCGCCGCCTCCACCGCGCCGCCTCCTCCCCTGCCCACCGGTATGTCGGAGATGGTGAAGATCAAGGGCCTGGTGGTGAGCGAGCTGCTGGAAGGCGAGCTCTCCGGCAAGGTGATGGAAATCATCGCCAACCGCACCGTCGCCGCCGACCTCACCGTCAAAGTCAACGGCCCCGTGGCCGACGACATGTCAACCTCGCTGGAAGAAGCCAAGCGACTGGTCCTCTCCCGCCCCCTGGCCGGCCAGGCCAAAGGCGCGGTTACTGTAAGCTTTGATAACAAATACAGCAAAAAGGCGGGGGGATCCGCCGGCACCGCCTTCGCCGTGGCCCTTACCGCCCTGCTGGAAGGCATCACCATCGACCAGGCGTTTGCCATGACCGGCGACATCACCGTCGACGGCAAAGTGCGCAAAATCGGCGGTGTGGCCGCCAAGATCGAAGGCGCCGTTATCGACAAATGCAAAGTGGTGGCCGTGCCGGAGGAGAACTCCGAAGACGTGACCGATATGGTGCTGCTCACCAGCCCCAACTCCCTCACCCAAATCCAGATCTTCTCCATCCCCACCTTTGACAGCGCACTTGCCCTGGCCCGCACCGACCGCCCCAAGGAGCTCGCCGAGGCCATGGCGGAGTTCAATAAAGCCGCCATCGAGATCGGGCCTGCCGTCACGCCGCTCATGGTCAACCGCTCCCGCGCCAAGCTGGAGAACGTGTTAAAGCTGGCGCCCAACCACCTCTCCGCCAAGTACTTGCTGCAGCTTGCGGACAACAGATTCCCCACCCGCCTCTCCCTCCTTACCGCCGTAGAGCGCATTTTTAGCGCCGCCCGCCCCATCCTGATCATCCGCAGCAACGAGCGCCAGGTCTACCACTTCTCCTCTCAAACATACCGCCGCGTTATCAGCAACCTCAAGCGTCTGGAGCGGATGCTGCCGCGCGAGGCGGAAGGCGTCTACTTCACCACTCTGGCCCTTGTCGGTGCCGTGGAGGATTTCGACACCTTCTACGAAAACGTGCCCAGCATCGCCGACTCCAACACCCTTACCGCCTACGTGCAACGCTACCACAGCGACGCCGGCCGCCTCAGCCGCCTGGAGAACCTCGTCAAGCAGTTCATGAACCTCTCCAAAGCCACCGAAAAGCTGATTACCGACACCGACTTGGTGAAGAAGCTGTGGCGCTAGCGGCAACCGCCGCCTATACTTGCCGCGGTGCCACCCCCTCCCCACAACCGCCCCGCATCGCCGCATCCTGAGGATGAGGAAGTCTCGCCGTTTGCGCGCGACGCACGCGATGACCAGCCCGACCACCGCAACGAGGGCGACGAGCGCGACGGTGTCTCCCGCAGCCCCGGGCCCGTATCACCAACCCCTGCTTCGCCGCCGCCGCCTCGCCAGGCAGCCGCTGAGGCCCTCCGACTGGACGCCGGCCCACGCCGCCCCGACGAGAGCATGGCCGGCCTTGTCGAGCGCGTCACCTTCCACAACGACGAAACCGGCTTTGCCGTCCTGCGCCTTAAAGTGGAGGGCCGGCGCGACCTCGTCACCGTCGTCGGCACCGTACCCAGCGTCCACGAGGGCGAGTGGATCATCGCCGAAGGCCAGTGGGTGGCCGACGCCGAGCATGGCCGCCAGCTCAAGGCCGACGTCATTCGCAGCACCCCGCCCGTCTCGCTGGACGGCATCGAGCGCTACCTGGGCAGCGGGCTGATCAAAGGCATCGGCCCCGTCTACGCCAAAAAGCTCGTCAAACACTTTGGCGCCAACGTGTTGGATATCATCGAGCACAGCAGTGTGCGACTTGAGGAAGTGGCAGGAATCGGCACCGGCCGGCGCAAAACCATCAAAGATGCGTGGATCAAGCAAAAGGCGATTCGCGAGATCATGGTATTCCTTCACTCGCACGGACTTAGCGCGAATCGCGCCACACGTATCTACAAGCTCTACGGCGACGAAGCGATCGCCAAAGTGCGCAACAACCCCTACATCCTCGCCCGCGACGTCCACGGCATCGGCTTCAAATCCGCCGACGCCGTCGCCCGCAAACTCGGCGTCCCCGAAGACTCCCTGCTCCGCGCCGAAGCCGGCCTGACCCACATTATGTGGGAGGCCGGCACCGAAGGCCACTGCGCCCTGCCTCGCCATCTCCTTCTGGATCAAGGCCTTGCACTGCTCGGCGTCGAGCCTGCGATCCTCGAAAAGGCGCTCGAGCGCATGCTCGCCACCCGCACCCTGGTGCTGGAGAAAACGGCCCTCCCCGACGACGAAGAGCTCCTCTACACGCCCCTAATGCTCCGCACAGAAGTGGCTGTGGCGGAAAATCTTACGCGCCGACTGCGGCTCGGCCCGCCCCCCTACCCGGCCATCGATCTCCCCCGTGCGCTGGCCTGGTGCGAGGAACGCAGCGGCAAATCCCTGGCCCCTCAGCAAAAGGAGGCCGTCGCCCAGGCGCTGCGCAACCGCGTGCTCATCATCACCGGCGGCCCCGGCGTCGGCAAAACCACGCTCGTCCAAACCATCCTTACGTTGTTGCGCGTCAAGAAGATGCGCATCCTCCTGTGCGCCCCCACCGGCCGCGCCGCCCGCCGCCTGGCGGAGACCTCCGGCATGGAAGCGCGCACCATCCACCGCATGCTGGAGTACAAGCCGGGCGAAGGCTTCAGCTTCGGCACCGATAACAAGCTGCTGCCGTGCGACTTACTCATCGCCGACGAGTCCAGCATGGTCGACCTCCCCCTCATGCTCGCCCTCCTGCGCGCCCTGCCCGGCGAGGCCTCGCTCATCCTCGTCGGCGACGTCGACCAGCTGCCCAGCGTCGGCCCCGGCCGAGTGCTTGCGGATCTCATTGAGAGTAAGCAGGTTCCGGTAGCTCGCCTTAGCGAGGTTTTCCGCCAGGCCGCCGGCAGCCGCATCATCGCCAGCGCCCACGCCATCAACCAGGGCCGCATGCCGGAGCTTGCCGGGCCCGGCCAGGAGTCCGATTTCCATCTCATTGAGCGCGAAGAACCTGCAAAGGCAGTCGCCACCCTGCTGGAGGTCGTCGCCCGCCGCCTCCCCGCCAAACTCGGCATCACCGCGCTTACGGACATCCAGGTGCTCACCCCCATGCACCGCGGCCCCCTCGGCGCGCAGGCCCTCAACGCGGAGCTGCAGGGCGCCCTTAACCCGCCCCGCCCCGGCGAGTACACCATCACCCGCTTTGGCAGCGAGTTCCGCACGCGCGACAAAGTCATCCAAACGCAAAACAACTACGACAAAGACGTCTTTAACGGCGACATCGGCCACGTGCATAACATCGACGGCGAGAACGAGTTACTCAGTGTAAGCTTCGACGGCCGCGTGGTCGACTACGAGTTTGCCGAGCTCGACGAACTCTCCCACGCCTACGCCATCACCGTCCACAAAGCCCAGGGCTCCGAGTTCCCCGCCGTCGTCATGCCCATCGCCATGCAGCACTACATGATGCTCAAGCGCGACCTCCTCTACACCGGCATCACCCGCGGCAAAAAAATGGTCGTTGTCATCGGCCAGCGCAAAGCATTCGCGCAAGCCATCCGCACCGCCGAAGCCCACCGCCGCTACGGCCTCCTCCTCCACCGTCTGCGCGGGGAGGTTGCGGTGCGAACCAACGTCGGCGAGCGATAGTCGCTCCTCATTCGCAACGCCAACGTCCGACTTTCTGGTCAGCATTTTCGCTTCTCCTATTGTGCACTCAGCCATGCGGCAAGATCTCTTAGACCAATTTGCAAAGTTATTTGCTCTTTATGCGGAGCTGATTTTGGGCTATGGGTGCGCTGAAAAAGAGGGAGTGCATTAGGGTAATGCTCGACCGGAGTTTCAGTGCGGCGATAGCCGCAAAAGCGGCCCGCAAAAAGAGCAAATAACTTTGCGAATTGGCCTTACTCGCGTACTGTCACAACCAGGTTCACTAAACGTTCTAACCATCTCTCTCGATCCGTTCTTAAAGACCAAAACACGATCCGCAGAATGCCGTACATCTCCTGAGGTAGATTGGGCGGGCGCGTCAACATCAAACTTCTCGATGTCCAAGAGCGGGAATGTCTTGGTAGCGAGGGGATTAGGGATATGCTTCCAAACGTTTCTCGTCTTCTGTACAGTGAGGGCCGCTCGCTGCTGCTCCTTACCCGCGCGGCTCCCCTCCCCCATCCCACCCCATGAGCTTCCTTAACCCCTGGCTTTGGCTTGGACTGCTGGCCGTGGCGGCGCCGTTGTGGTTGCATTTGCGGCGGCGGGCGGATCCAGGGGTGATTCGCTTTTCCGCGCTGAAGTTTTTGGACGACCAGCCGACGCCTAGTGTAGCGCCGCGTCGGGTGCAGGATATTCCGCTGCTTCTCCTTCGGCTTCTTGCGGTAATACTTCTGGTTGCAGGGTTTACGTGGCCGTTTGTGCAGACGCCGGAGACGCGGGAGGTCTCCGAAAGCCGCGTGTACGTGATGGATTCCACGCTGAGCCAGCAGGCGGGTGGTAATTTCGGCAAGTGCAAGGAGTTGCTGTTGAGTGAGATACAGAGTGCGGGATCCAAGGTGCAGATTGCGCTGGTGGAACTGGGCTCCCGGGCGCGCGTGTTGCATCAGTTCTCGGACGACCCTGCTGCGCTGGTCGACAAGGTGCGCGCGCTGCAGCCAACGGCGGCGCGCGGGCCCATTCTGGAGGCGGTGCGCGCCGCAAACGGGTTGCTGCAGCAATCGCTGGGGGAGAATCGCAACATCATTGTCTTGAGCGACTTACAGAGCAATCAGTGGGAGCAGACGCTCAACACGGCGCCTTTTCTCGACGGCGTTACCCTGCAGGTGCGCGGCTTCCCCGGCGTAACGGAGCGCCCCAACCTCTCCCTTGCGCACGAAGGCCTCAACCGCATCTTCCGTGGCGACCGCCCCGAGGCGGACCTGCTGGTGCGCGTGCAACGCCAGGGCATGGTTGGCCCAGGCGCAGTGCTGCAGGTGCGCGTAAACGGCGTGATGCTGGAGAGCCGCCCCGTGCTCCTCTCCCCCACCGACGCCGCCGTGCTGCACCTGCGCATCCCCACCCCGCGCGACACGTGGACGCTGGGAGAAGTGCGCCTGGACGCCGAGGGCGACGCGCTGGCGGCCGACAACTCCGTGCGCTTTAGCCTGCCGCCCGTGCGCGAGGGCCGCGCCTCCCTCCTCAGCCAGTCGCCGTTCCTGCGCGTTGCGCTTTCGCCGGAGATAATGAAGGGTCGCTGGCAAACGCGCCTGGTGGATCTGGCCAACCCTGAGGACGAAGCGCGCCACATTGAGGACTGCGACGTGCTGGTCGTCGACTCCGGCTATCTGGCCTCCCTGCTGGTGCGAGACCTTGTGCAGCAACAACTTAACAACGGCCGCGGTGTGCTGCTGCTGACCAATCAGCTCACCCCCGCCGCCATCGCGTTTCTGCGCGGGCTGGACTTTGAAGCGCGTGAGCTAACGCCCGAGCAACTGGCGCCGATGAGTCCCCTGGCCCCCAGGCCGGGCGCGCCCATCGCCCCCGCCGCCACCAACACGCGCGCTTTCCGCTACTTTGCGACGAATCACCCCATCTTCCAGCCGTTCCTCATGCCGGACTTCGCGAATCTGCAAGGTGTTGCGCTGCAACGCTATTTTGGCCTGGGATCGGCCACGGCGGTGCCCCTGCTCTTTAGCTACAACGGCGCGCCCCTTATGTTTGAGGGCACGCGCACCAAAGGCCGCCTGCTGGTTACCGCGTTTGGCTTTGAAAAGGGCTTTACGGACTGGATGACGCAGCCGAGCTTTCTGCCGTTCATCGACTTGTGCCTGCAACACATTCGCGCCGTCGGAAGCCGGCAGTTTTCCCTGACACCCGGAGAAGTGCAAGTAGTTGCGGCCGAGCGCGATAACGCGGTAGCCGCAGTCGTGCGCCGCATCGATACAGGCGGAGCTATCCCCGCCCCCGCCGTGCTTCCCTCCGCGGCCGCGCCCCTGGCTCCCTTTCCCCGGGCTCCGCTGGGCACGCCAGGGACAAATGATGTCCCTGCCCCTCCGCCAACCCCTCGCACCGGCCCGAGCCACGCACTGGGAGAAGTCATCGCCCGCTACCCCCTGGAGGCTGGCAAGGCGAGCGTGCGCGCGCCCGACCTGCCCGGCCAGTATGCCGTGGAGCTGGAAGGCGCGCCAGTCCCAGCCTCCGCCTCTGACGGCCCCGGCGCGGGATCCCCCACCAACAGCGCCGGCCCCGCGGCCTTTGCGCCGGGCACACGCAACGCCACCGAGTACCGCATGGTTATCGACGTTAACCCCGATCCACGCGAGTCTGACCTGCGCTATACCGAGTCGCCGCAGGTGATCCAGAGCTGGGTCGTCGCGCACGGCGTTCCCGGCGGCGACAGCGCGAACGCTTCGCGTCCGGCCAGCGGCGCCGCGGCCGTGCCTGTGGCTGCGGAGACGTCGCTGCCGGCCATCTTGGCGCAGAGTGTGTGGTGGTGGCTGCTGCTTGCGGCCTTTGCGTTCCTTGCACTGGAGACGGGCTTGCTGGCATGGCGCACGGCGTTGCGGCCTCGGGCCCAGGCTGCGCGCCCGCTGTTTCGGCGGCACGGAGCGCGGTAGGGCGGAGGGCGGATGTCGGAAGTGCGCTGCAACCATTTTGTTTGCAACAGGTTGCCACTGCCGCAGCCCAGATCAACCTGCGAGATATCGCGTCTGATTGAGCTTTTTTCTTTGACTTCGGCCCGCAGAACAGGTACTTCTTTAAATAAGTAACCAAGCCGATTTCAAAACCGCGAATCATTCCTCCTCCGATTCCCCTTCCCTGCCTCCCTACAAAGCGCTAGGCTGCCCAGCCGGCATCCACACGCCGCACCGCACCATGAACCCGGCCGCCTCCGCTCTCCCCTCCAGCGAACTTTTGCGCGGCATCGTGCTGGACGACTCCCGCGACCTTCCGCTGCACGCCCAATTGCGCGGCTCGCTGCAACGCCTTATCCTGGAGAGCTTTGAGGACGACAACCGTTTCTACTCGGAGACACAGCTGGTCCAGCATCTGGGCGTCTCCCAGGGCACCGTACGTCGGGCCCTGGCCGACCTTGCTACCGCCGGCCTGCTGGAGAAGCGCCCCGCCCGCGGCACACTGGTTCGCAAGGCGTCGCAAAACGTTAAGCTCAAGAATCTTGCGGTGTTTCTTCCCGACTACTCTTCGCCCAACGTCGCCCGCGTCCTTACCGGGCTGAACAAGGAGTGCCTGGAGCGCGGCATTGCCCTGCAACCGCTCTACACGCACCGCGGCGAGCAACTCTCGCGCGCTTACGAGCAGCTCCGCTTCCGCCCGCAGGAAGGGGCCGTTATCCTGCTCTCCAACAGCCCTGCGGCCACAACGGAACTCGTTGCCGCGCTGCAGGATAAGTCCTACGACTGCGTGACGATCGACACGCAGTTGCCCGATCTTCCCCAACATTTTGTCGGCGTAGATATAAGCATTGGTAACGAGCTCGGCCTTAACCACTTACGCGCCCTCGGCCACCGCCGCATCGCGCTGCTGGTTAATGAGCCTGAGGAACAGGAAAACGTCCGCCAGCGCATCCGCGCGTTTGAAGCATACGCAGCCGCGCACCCCGAGATTCAACCCTCTATCTGGCACGGCGGCATCCACTTATGGGAGAGCGCAGGCGCCGTGGAAAGTGTGATGGAGCAGCTGTGGAACTCGCCCGAACGGCCCACGGCGATCTTTGCCATGTCCGATATCGGAGCTCTCGGCGCCACCCGCTGGCTGCAGGGGCGCGGTGTGGATGTTCCCGGCGACATCTCCGTCCTGGGCTTTGATGGCGGCAACCTGGGCACGCTTGTCCACCCGGCCCTGTCGACGGTGGAGCAACCCTTTGAAGAAATGGCACGCACCGCCATCGGCATTCTTTTCGCCGAGCGCAGCGTCAAGCCGAAGCAAGTCTTCCTGCCACCGCAACTTGTGGTGAGGGAAAGCACATCCGCACCCCGGCGATAGCGCAGGATGGAAGGGGGCGCGGCAGTTAGCCCGGATGCCAATTCCCTCCAACGCCCATCGCCCAGGAGCTCCCGCAGGGACATTACGTGTCCCCGCCTGTATCGCGCACGCGCGCAATCTTCTTGCCTTCAACTCCTTACGCGGGAGAACCACTGCCACGCCGATCTTCCAGCGCAGCGATCCTCGCACTCGCTATCCCTCCCGCCTTTGCCTTAGCCGCGGTGCATTCTCGCTCGTCGAACCGCTTGTGACGCTCAGCATTAGTGCAGCGCAGAACGTTTGCAGTCGCTGCGCTGATAGGCCCCTTCGCCTTCGGCAATTGCGGGGCTTCTGAACAATGCGAGCTATTGCCACACAATTCTCACAAAGTATTGCTGGGAAACGCTCGAAATGGGAGTACTCTATCACTCCCACCATGAGCACCCCGAAGACTGTTGTGCTTGGCCTCATCCAGACAAGCGCCTCCCCTCACCCGGACGAAAACCTCGCCCGCCAGCTGGAGCTGATCCGCAAGGCAGCGGCCCAAGGCGCGCAAATCATTTCCACGCAGGAACTTTTTCGCTCCGAGTATTTTTGCCAAAGCGAAGACCACGCCCATTTTGCGCTGGCCGAGGAGATCCCCAACGGCCCCAGCACGCAGGCGTTTATGGCGCTGGCCAGGGAGCTTGGCGTTGTGATTGTGGGCTCGCTTTTTGAGCGCCGCACGGCCGGCCTGTACCACAACACGGCGGTGATTATCGACGCGGATGGCACCTTCCTCGGGCGCTATCGCAAGATGCACATCCCCGACGACCCGCTGTTTTACGAGAAGTTTTACTTTACGCCTGGCGACCTGGGCTTTCAGGCCTGGGAGACCAAATTCGCCAAAATTGGCGTGCTGGTATGCTGGGACCAGTGGTACCCCGAGGGTGCCCGCCTCACGGCGCTCCGTGGCGCGCAGATTCTCTTTTACCCCACCGCCATTGGCTGGCACCCCACCGAAAAGGCGCAGTACGGCGAGCGCCAGCACAGCAGCTGGGAGACGATCCAGCGCGCGCACGGCATCGCCAACGGCTGTTACGTGGCGGTAACCAACCGCATTGGCCATGAGAAGCCGATTGGCGGCGACGGTATCGAGTTCTGGGGGCAGAGCTTTGTGGCCGATACCTCTGGCATGATTGTGGCGAAAGCCAGCGTGGATAAAGAGGAAATCCTTATCGTTAAGGCAGATCTGGATAATGTCGACACAACCCGCACCCACTGGCCGTTCCTGCGCGATCGCCGCATCGACGCCTATGGCGACATCACGCGCCGCCTGATCGACTAGTTGCGTCGCGGCACCCCGGGGACATCGCATGTCCCTGGGACAAGCGATGTCCCTGCATGAGCACTGCCTGGCTTCATGCTTTCCCCGCTCCCTTTCTTATCCCGCACATACATGAGCAACGCTTTCGTCCCCAGCCAGATCCTTACGCCCACGCCCGGCAGTCCCGCCGCGCAGGGCTGGCGCATGCCCGCCGAGTGGGAGCCACACACGGCCACCTGGCTGACCTGGCCGCGGCCGGAGGGAATCAGCTTTCCGGACGCGTTTGAGCCGATCCCCGCCATGTGGGCGTTGATGGCCAAGGAGTTAAGCGTGGGCGAAGAGGTCCACATCAATGTGTTCTCGCCCGAGCATGAGCCGGATATCCGCACGGCGCTGGAAGCCGCGGGCATCGTGATTGGCAAGCGCGTGCACCTGCACCCGTTCCCCGCGCACGAGCCGTGGTGCCGCGATCACGGGCCGATTTTTGTGAAGCGCCCCGGCAAGGACAAGGAGAGTCCCTCCCAGCTGGCGGTGGTGGACTGGGATTATAACGCGTGGGGCGGCAAGTACCCGCCGCACGATCTGGATGATGCTGTGCCGCAACATGTTGCCAGGCTTCTGGGACTGCCGCTTTTCTCGCCCGGCATCATTATGGAGGGTGGAAGCATTGAGCCCAATGGCGCAGGAACGCTGCTGACGACCGAGGCCTGTCTGCTCAATCCCAACCGTAACCCCTCCCTTAACAAGGCGCAGATTGAGCAGTTTTTGTGCGATTACCTCGGCATCCGCAAGGTGCTGTGGCTGGGCGACGGCATTGTGGGCGACGACACGGACGGCCACATCGACGACCTGACGCGCTTTGTCGATGAATCGACGGTAGTAACTGTGGTTGAAGAAGATCCGCAGGATGAGAACTACCAGCTTTTGCAGGAGAATCTCCGTCGCCTGCGCACAATGACGACGGCCGACGGCACGCCCTTGCGCGTGATTGAGTTGCCCATGCCCGCCCGAATCGAGCGCGACGGCCAGCGTCTCCCGGCCAGCTACGCCAACTTTTATATTGGCAACGAGGTGGTGCTGCTGCCCGTGTATCGCGACGCCAAAAACGACGCGAAGGCCACGGAGATTCTGGCCGGCCTCTTCCCTGGTCGTCGCATCGCGGCGGTGGACGGCACGGATCTGATCTGGGGCCTGGGCTCGTTCCACTGCGTCACTCAGCAGCAGCCGGCGCCGTAGCTGAGCAAGCGGGGTCCGCCCAGTGCAGGCCCAGGCGGTAGGCCAACAGCGCCATGTCGTCTGCCAGCGGCGCCGTGGGGGAATGTTCGACGCCCTTCCATGCAAAGCGCAGGCGGTACGCGTGGAGGGCGTGCCGGCGCAGAAGGAGAGCGCGGTGCATTTCGGGGGTCCAGCCATGGTCGATGTGCGCCAGGTAAAGCTGGGGATCAGGGCCGTAAATCTTGTCGCCCACCAGGGGAAGCCCCGCTGCGGCAAGGTGAACGCGGATCTGGTGCGGGCGCCCCGTCTCCGGCATGCCGCGGATGAGGGAATAGCCGGGCGGCACGCCAGAGTGGGACATAGCATGTCCCTGGCGGCCGATCATCGCTGGATCGGACGTTGCCAGGCGCTCGCAACGCGTCAGGGAGGGCTGGCCGCCCTCGTTCTCGGGCACAATGCCGCGGCGCAGCCAGATCGGGTTGCTTTCCGAGATACCGAGGCGGCCGATGGGGCCATCGAACACTGCGGTTTGCCAGGAGGCGACGCCGTGCGTCAGAACCAGATACTCCTTGCGTATCACACGCGCCATCAACATCTTGCCAAAGGTGGATGCGACCTCGGGCGTGCGGGCGGCGATGAGCAGGCCGCTCGTTTCGCGGTCCAGCCGCTGGATGAGCGACCAGGCAGCACCGGGGCGGACGTCGCGCAGCCAGCTCAGCAGCGTGGGCTCGCCGGTGGGCTTGGTGGGGTGCACGAGAACGTGGGGCGGCTTGGCGATGACGGCAAAGTCTTCGCACTCCTCCACAATGCGGCAATCGCCAACGGGCGGCGCGGGGCCGCGCATCCAGGTGTGGGGCACGTCGCCGGCAGTGGCGCTGGAGGGACACGGCGTGTCCTTCTCTCTTGTAAACTCTTCGCCTTCTTCGCTTTGCGTCATACCTCGCGGTTTTGGGAATTTCCGCTCAAGGCTCCCACCGGTAGCCGACGCCGTGGACGGTGAGGAGGTGGTGCGGCTCGGGGCATTCGCCCAGCTTTTTGCGCAGCTGGGCTATGGTTTGATCGAGCGTGCGGGTGGTGCCGTAGAACTCGATGCCCCACACTTCGTTGAGGAGACGGTCGCGACTGAGCACTTCGCCCGAGTGTAAGTGAAAGATTTGCAACAACTTAAGCTCGCGCGCCGTCAGACTTTCGGCGGAGGGAGCCCCTGTGCGACGGACTTCGAGGCGTTTGGGATCCACGGTCACGGAGCCCATCTTAAAAGCCTCCGCTCCAACGTGTTGCGCATGATGAGCAGAGCCGTTGCGTCCAGCCGGGGAGGCTGCCGTTGCGGCCACGTGCGTGCGGGAGCGGCGGAGAAGAGCATGAATGCGTGCCAGTAACTCCCTCAGGCCAAAGGGTTTAGTAACGTAGTCATCGGCACCTGTTTCGAGGCCGATTACCTTGTCAATCTCCTGGCCTTTGGCGGTGAGCATGAGGATGGGGACCGCATTTTTTTTGGCGCGGATGGCTTTGCAGACTTCAAATCCGCTCATTCCGGGCAGCATGACATCGAGGATAAGCAGGTCGGGCTGAAAGGACCGCAGCGCGGCGAGAGCCTCGTCGCCACGCTCGCGCACTTGCACCTCAAAGTCTTCGCCTTCAAGTATTTCCACAAGGCCGAAGCGGATGTTGGGGTCATCCTCCACGACAAGGATTTTGGTTTTGGCAGCCATGTCGACACCAACTGTAGCGCGAAATGGGCGGATTGGCGCGGCAAATGTGCGTCTTAATCGCACGCAAGGGCTTTACACAGACGCATTACCGGGCTATGACCAAGGGCGTCCCCCGGAGCCTTTGTCACCCTTTACGTATATCTGCTATGGCCGACCGCAAACGAGGATCCTCATCTCCCGCACCCAACGCCCCCGAGGGCGGCTCACCTAAATCCAAGGCAACGCCCGGCAACGTGCCTGAATCCGCGAAAAGCAAGGCACGGCCCCGGCCGGCGGCATCGGGCACGGCCGGCGCGGGCAAAGGCAAGGCGGGGGACGGCACCTCGTCGACGAAGTCCAAGCCGGTGCCTCCGCAGTCCAAGGGGGCTGCCCCGAAGCCGGCGCCCTCGCGAAGCCGCGGGGAGAAGATCAAAGGCAAGGACAAATCCGCGCCGGAGCAGGAGCTAAAGGAAGGCGTTGCATCGGAAGAACTTACCTCCGCGCCGCAGCATGTTGCGCCGTCGGACGCAGTGCTGCCCCCCGAGGAGATTGTAGTGGAGGAGACGGCGGAGCTGAACGCATCCGCAGATTACACATCCGCAGAGGATGATCTTGCGCTGGATGATGTTGAGGAAGAAAGCTTTACGCCTGCGCCGACAGCCGCCACGGATACACCTGCCGCGGAGGAAGTGCTGGTGGCTGTCGCCAACCAGATGGAAGAAGCCGCCGGGGATGACTCGACAACGGAATCCCTTGCAACACAGGAACTTGTAGAGGCCGTGGAGGCCAAACTGGAGGCAGAGGAAGCAGAGTCCACCCGCAGCCTGAACGTGGTGCCGCCCCTGGAAGAGGAACCGTCCGAGACGCCGGCCGCCGACCTTGCGGAAGCACCCGTTGCGGAGGTTGTTGTGCCGGAGCCCCTTGTCTCCGAAACAGGCGACACAACCCCGCCTACTGAGGCCGAGGAACTGGCCGAGGCTGTTACGGCGCGTCTGGAAGCGGAAGAGGCGGCATCCACCGCAAAGCTGAACGTGGCGCCCCCGCTTACCGAAGAGAAAACGCTGTTCCAGAGAATTGCCGAGACGAACCAATACTGGCTAAAGGCAGCCTTCGGTGGGACGTCCGCCAGCGCCTCTACGGACGCGGGCGAGCCATCGACCGACGCGGCTACCGCCACGACGGCGGCCCCAGCGGCAGAGGCGGAGCCCGCTCCCGCACCTGGCCCGGAACCGGTTGCGGCAGAGGCGTTTACGCCCACCCGGGAGCCAGAAACAGCAACGCCTCCACCGCTCCCCAAAACCGCGCCGACGGAGGAGCCGACCGCCACTGCCCAGGCCAAAACCGCGACGCCGGAGAGCGAGCAGGACGAGCTGGTGTTTGAGGTGCTGGGCAGCCCGCGCAAGGGGTCCATCAAGCTGGCGTTTGGCTGGGCGCTGATGGGCCTGGGCGCCACCATAATGGTTGTGCCCACGATGATCGGCCTGCCAATGCTGGTGGCCGGCGCCATGCTTGTCGCCCCCAGCGACCCCGTTTTTGTGCAGATGATGGAACGGATGCGCGCCCGCCAGGGCAAGCCTGCCAATGGCGAGGACTCGCCGCCCGATAGCACCTCCTCAGCCGCAGGCGCCGCTGCCGCAGGGCCGGACAAGCCTGGCGCCACTGGCGAGGCGGACGCGACGGCCGCTTTCCCCGGCTTCGGCGCGGCCGGCGCATCCGGGCAATTCTCGGGCGCGGCGTCCGTTTCCGCGCTGCCGACGGTGGGGGCCCTGCCGCGCGACGTGCGTTCAGCACGCAAGTCGAAGGTGCCCAGCACCTTTGCGATGCGCTTTGCGGCAGACTTCGCGCGGCGTTTCCCAACGCCGGCGAAGGCTCCCGCGGCGGCGGATACGGCGGCTTTCCGTTGACGGGGCCCGCCCTGCGGGACAAGCCAATGACGGCAAGTTTCGCCAAGGGCTACGCTTCCACGATCCTCATCCTCCCTTTCCCCTCCCACCTTAGCGGCTTCTACCCCCTTTAGAGCGAGATATCCCCTCCGCTAAGCGGCCGAATAGCGAGAGCGCCTACCCTTTCTTGCCGGAGGCGCCGCCGCTCTTCGACTTGGCGCCGGGGCCTTTGGTGATCGGGCCGGAGGTGGATGCCATAATCTTGCCGGTTTTGGACGCGGCGGCGGAGGCGACGGTTTTGGCGTGCACGGCGGCGGGCGCGTCGGTGGTGTTGGTAACGCCGGCGCCGATGGCCGAGTGCGGGGTGACTGCCTCAACGGGCACGCCTCCTACCTCGCCCGAGGCGGGGACGGCGTCGTCCTCCGCGTGCTCGTCCTCGCGGCGCACGCGGCGTATTTGCACTTTGTCGATGCGTTGGCGGTCCATGTCGATGATCTCGAACATGTAGCCGCCCCACTCAAACGCCTCGCCCTCCTCGGGGATGTGGCCGAGCTGGTGCAGGACAAAGCCGCCCAGCGTCTGGAACTCGCCATCCTCCTCGCCGGGCAGCAGGTCGTCGATGTCCAGGCTGCCCTTCAGCTGGTCGGTATCCAGCATGGCGTCCACCAGCCACGATCCATCGTCGCGGAGGCGGGCCTGCGGGCGGCGGCGCACCACGCGCTCGGGCAGTTCGCCCACAATGGCCACCAGCACGTCGTGCAGGGCCACCAGTCCTTCGATACTGCCAAACTCGTTGGTAACAAGCGCCACGTAGGTGCCGCTCTTTTTAAAAGTCTCCACCAGCTTCAGCGACGGCATGTTCTCCGGCACGTAGAGCGGCTGGGTAATCAGCGGCCGGATCTCCACCTTGCCGGTAAGCGACAGGTTGGCGAAGAGGGATTTGACCGACACCATGCCTAACACGTTGTCCTTCTGCCCCTTAAATACGGGGAAGGCCGAGTGGCCGCTGCCGGCTATTTTGGCCCAGTTGGCCTCGTCCGGCTCATCCAGGTTAAGGTAGACAATTTGCGGCTGCGGCGTCATCAGGTCGCCAACGGTTAGCTTGTCGAACTCCAGCACGCGGTCGACCATTTCCGCCTCGAACTGGTGCAAAATACCGGCCTGGTGCGATTGATCGATGACGCTGCGCACCTCGTCCTCCGACATGGCGGACTCCGTGCCGGGGGAGATTCCGAGGGGGCGCAGAATGACGTTAGTGCTTGCGCTCAACAGGTTTACGGCGGGCGCGCCGATGCTGGCGAGCGTTTGCATAAAGCGCGCCACAGTGGAGGAGATGCCCTCCGGGTTGCTTAGGGCAATCGCCTTCGGCACCAGTTCGCCCAGGACGAGCGAGACGTACGTGACCATCGCCGTTACGATAAACAGGCTGATGTTCTCCGCCTGCGTGGTAATAAACCCGATAGGGATGAGCCGAACAATTTCCGCCATCGGGTCGGTAAGGGCCTTGCCTGCAAGCATGCCCTGCAGCACGCCAATCAGCGTGATGAAGACCTGGATGGTGGAGAGAAAATTGCTGGGCGAAGACGAGAGCTCAAACGCCGCCTGGGCGCCTTTGTCGCCATCCTCCATCCTCTTCTGCAGCAAAGCTTTGCGTGCAGATACAACTGCAATCTCCGACATGGAAAAAAGTCCATTCAGGAGAGTGAGCAGGAGGATAATTCCAACAAATATGGCAACTTCTGAGCCCATAAAAATAGATCCGCGGTAGATAGCCGCAAGGCACGAACCAACCGCGCCTTGCCTCTATACTATGCGTTGCGACGAATCATCGGTCAATGATTTGCGCCAGGAACGCATTATCGAGTCACTTTTTCACTGCTGCGCGTCGCATCTTTCGGGGCTGGAGGGGCTACTGTTCCTTTTCCAGCGAGCTTCGCAGAGCGTCGGCATCGGGGGCTTCGATGAGGGGGTGCTGAACGGAGTCGGCCGCCACATAGGGGGCGGTGCGTGCGATCTGCTCGTCGGCCACCATCTTTTCTACTTCGGGCTCAAACACTTGCGTAAAGCAGCTGGGGCAAATGCCGTGGCTGAACCGGGTGCCGAGGCGGCGGGAAATGTACTCCTCCCACTGCACCCAGCCGCGGTCGCCGTCGGAGATGCACTTGCAGTACATGCACACGGCCAAAAATTCCTCCAGGCGGCGCATCTCGTGGATGAACCCCTGAATGCGGCCGGCGACTGCCAGACGATGCCCGAGATCGTTGATGCGCAGGGGCTTGGAGAGAAAGTCATCGACACCGCACGACATCGCTTTGGCAAAATCCTCGGGCGACTGCTTGGCGGTAAGCATGATGAAATAGACGTAGCCGGCCTCCTCGCGCGAGCGGACGGTTTTGCAGAAGGTGATGCCGTCCATGTCGGGCATCATCCAGTCGGAGACGATCGCCTCCACCCGGGGCGTACGGGCCAGCCGGCGCAGGGCTTCCTGCGGGTCGGAGGTGAGTACGGGCTCGTGGCCGAGTTTGGTGATGGTGGCTCCGAGAAGCTTCAACGTAACAACATCATCGTCAAGGCATAACACAATCATAAGAGGCGCGTTGCAAAGAAGGTACGTGTTCGTTATCTCCTGCCACAAGGTTGGGGCGGTGGCGGAAGCTGTTGGCGTGCAGTCGATTGCGTGCCTGGGGCAATGCGCAACGGGCGGCGGCGCCGGCAGGTGCTGTGTGTGAAGCTTTACAATAACCTGAAATCGCTGCAACGTCGCGCGGATTCTCTAACAAAGAGAGAAAACGACGTGGCGCCCAGTTTGACCTCGCACCTTCTGACGTAGAGGCCACTATCGGCCGATGTCTCACAAAAGTTAAACGAAGAATCCAAAAGCTTTTTAACCGGAGTCAACTTTCTTTCCTTCCCTTGTTGCAAGGGGGGAAACAAACGTACAACGGCTTGCGTGCGCTACCGGCCCGCGCCATACTGCCCGCCATGCCCGCCCCTCGCTCCACTCGCCGCCCCGCGGCATCAGCCACCGCAGAAACCTTTGGGCGGCAACGTGTTGCAAAAAGCCAGGGAGGCATCGGCGGCACCAGCGCCGCGGCGGGCCCGCGGCCGGACTGGCGCTTTGAGTACCAGGCATGGGCGCACGGCCTCTTTCCCGTGGCAGGGGTGGACGAGGCGGGCCGTGGACCGCTGGCCGGGCCAGTGGTGGCGGCGGCGGTGATCCTTCCCGAAGGCTTCGCGCATCCGCAACTGCATGACAGCAAGCAGGTTAAGCCGGCCGTAAGGGCCGAGCTGGCGCACGTGCTGCGCACAACGCCGGGCGTGGAAATCGGCCTGGGGGTGGCGACGGTGGAGGAAATCGACGCCATCAACATCCTGCGCGCGACTTTTCTGGCCATGCGCCGCGCCGTGCAGGCGCTGGGGCCTTCGCCGGCCGCGCTGCTGATTGACGGCAACCAGCTTCCGGGCGGAGGATTGCCGCAAATTGCTCTGGTGGAGGGAGATGCGCGTTCTCTCTCCATTGCGGCGGCATCCATTATCGCTAAGGAATGGCGGGACGCACACATGTGCGACGCCCACGCCCTTCACCCGCACTACGATTTTCCCCGCCACAAAGGCTACGCCACCGCCGCCCACCGCGACGCCATCCGCCGCCACGGCCCCTGCCCCCTGCACCGCCGCAGCTTTCTGGGCGGCCTGCTGGAGGAGACCGGCTGGCTGTTTCCGGACGGGGATGGCAGCGCTCCAGCGTAGCCGGCCGGGGCGGCGGCACGGGAGGCGAAGCTTTCCGTGCTGGGGATAATGCAAATGTATTCAATCATTCCTTGCAGAGGGGCAAGGCGCCGTTGCATCCTGTAGGCGACGCCCTTGCCACAGTCACCGCCGCGTTGCCTGTGCCAGGGCCGGAGCCTCGCCGAATCGCCTTGCCATGATGAATGTCCGCATTCCGAAACTCCTCGCTATCAAGGAGTTGCTCACCCTCCTTGCACTGCTGACCTGTCTCTGCGCCTGGTCGCTGCACCCCGGCCCGGCTGCGGCCCAGGAAGCAGGCCCGCCTACCGCCGAAGCGCCCGCAACGCCCTACACGCACGGCGCGGCCGCCCTCGTGCCGGCTTCCACGCTGGCGTTTTTTCATGTGCCGGATGGCGCGGCGGCGATGAAGGCGTTTGCGGACAGTAACTTGCGTCGCATGGCGGAGAGCCTGGAGATGCGGGTGATTCTCGGCGATATTATCAAGGCGTGGCGCCTTACCTCCGGCAGCTCGCCCGCCGCGGGCGCGGACCCCGATCTGCTGCTGGCCCTGGCGGGCATGGAGCTTGCCAAAGTGCGGCAAGTCTTTGAGGGCGAATGCTTTATTGCGCTGCTAAAGGTGGCCGACGACCAGCACGGCCTCCCCGTCTTCGACAACTGCCTGGCCGCCGGCCTGCGCCCGCCCCCCGGCGGTGCGGACGCCCTGGAGGCGCAAATGCGGCGCGTGCGCGAGGCGGCGGAAGCCGGCCCGGGCTCCGTCGCCACGGGCTCCGGTACGGTGCGCGGGGTGGCCTACACGTACATTACCACGCCGGAGGCAGCGGCCGAGCCGGCGCGGCGCTTTTGCATGGCGCGGCACCGCGGCTGGATGCTGTTTGCCTGGGGCGAGGGCGCGCTGGGCGAGGTGCTTGAGCGTATGGACTCTTCCTCCGCCGCCCCCGGCTCCACCACCGCCGCCCCAGCCACGCTGGATCAAAACCCGGCCTTTGCCGCGGCGCGGCAGTACGCGGGCCAGGGCGCGCACGCTGTCTACTATGCGCAGATTGAGGCGATTTTGCGCGCCGGGCTGAAGATGCAGCCGCGCCAGGATGCGGCGTGGTTCCTGAGCCATATTCCGCTGCCGGCGGTGACGGGCGGCGTGTCGTTTCGCTCGCAGATGATCGAGGATCGCGTCGACTACTCCTACCCGGAGGCGTTGCCGATGCCGATGGGCCGGTCGGCGCAGCCATGCCGGTTCGATCTGCTCCGCTATACCTCGCCCCAAACCGTGTTTTACAGCGGCGGGTCGATCGACGTGAACGCGATGCTACTGGCGGCGGAGACGCTGAAGCTTCCCAACCCGGTCGGCGCGGGCGGATTCCGCTCGTGGCTGCGCGTGTTTCTGGAGGGGCTGGAGCTGGACGGCGAGAAGGTGCTGGCCTCACTGGGGTTTGAGTACGCCGTTATTGTGAACTGGGACGCCCTGCCCTTCTCGGCCAATCTGCCGGTGCCGGAGGCGGCCATCTTCCTTAAAATCCATGCGCCGGAGGACATGAAGCTGGCCATGGCAAAGCTGCGGGATCTTGTGGAAAACGCGCTGCCGCCGACCGCCAACGCCGGGCAAAGCCCCCTGGCTGTGGCCACCATCGGGGAGATCCCCGTGGGGACCGCCACGGTGCCGGAGCTCCCCTACTCGCCCACTTACACGCTTACGGCCGACGCGGGCTTTATCGCGGTATTCTCCAGCAAGGCGCTGGCGGAGACGATGCTGGCACCGCCTTCTGGCGCAACGTCGGCAGGCACGGTGCTGGATCAGCCTTCGTTTCTGGAGGTACACCGCCGTCCGCTGCTGCGCGGGGATGCGGTGCCGGCCGAGGGGATGGCGGAGGCGCAGGGGGGCGGCGGCCCGGGCAAGCGCGGCGGGGTGGCGGCAAACTCGCTGCTCTACTTCAACACGCCGTTCGTGGTGGAGTGCGCGTGGCCGCTGATTCATCGCAACTACAAGCCGATCCATGACAGCATTCACGGCGGCGGCTCGGCGCGATCGCTGCCGGAGCGCCTGAGCTTTCTGGAGACGATGACAGCGTGGGTGGTGGTGGGCCAGGGCTCGGAGCGCGGCTTTCGCTATCACAGCATGTCGAGCCTCGGGCATCAGTTTATGCCGTTGCATATTAATGAGTTAAGCATTGCGCTTGTGCGCGAGCTTTATGCGGCGGCCACCGGGGAACCCGCCGCGTCCCCCGGCCCTGCCGAGCCCGCACCCGCAACGGAGCCGCCAGGAGCGCCCGCCCCCGGGGCGGGGAGGGACGCGGATGCGCAGACGGAAGTAGTCGCTGTGTCGGAGATTGCGCCGCCGAGCGAGGAGGCGGGTCCGGGCGCCGGCGCGTCGGGCGATAGCGCGGCGACCGCTCCAGCGACTCCTGCCTCGCCTCCTGCTGCTGAGTCGGAGGCCTCCGCCGCCCAGGCGCCCTCGTTTCCCGCTGAGAATGCAGGCGTTCACGCGCAGGCATCGTCAGCAGGGCCTGTGCACGTGCCGGAGACGGCTCGTGAGGGCGAGGAGCGGCCCGCATCGAGCGGCGACGCACCGGCTTCCGCAAACACGACGGCACCGGCGGTGACGGAGCGCCCCGCGCACGCGTCATCACCCGCGCCCGCCCCGCCAACTGCGGGGGAGGAAGGCGCGCCCGCATCCACCATCCCGGAGACGGCGAAGCCTGCTGCCGGGCCGCCGCATGGCACGGGCGCGTCGCTTGGCATGCCGGACGCGCCAACTGAGGCGGAGTCGCCTGCTTCGGCACCGTCGATCGACCGCTTTGCCCCTGCGCCGCCACCCGAGCCCCCGCCGGCCAGCCGGGATAGAGAGAAAGCGAAGGACAAGGAGAAGAGCAAAACCAAAGCGTCCGCCTCCGCCAAATCCCGCGATCGGGAGAAATCCCGATCCGCCGCGCGCGAGAAGACCTCCTCGTCGTCGTCCTCGTCCTCCTCCTCCTCCAGCGCTGCCGCCCCGGCCGAGTCAGCCGCCTCGTCGCCCGCACCCGGCGAGAAACCCAAAACGCGGCGCGCAACGCCTGCAGCTGGAGTGCCGGCCGCGCCGTCCCCGGCACCCGCGCGATGAGAAGTGCCTTCCCCTCCGCCTGATATCGTGTTGAGTGGGTGACCTGGCGGTTGGAGCTTCTTCACATCCACCGGGAGGATCGGGCCGCCGCGGGATTGCATTTGCGCGGCGGTTGTGAGTCAATCATCGCGCGATGGATCACAACCCTGAGCCCCTGGCGGCGGCACACCCTGCTCTCCCGGACGAAGTGGCGGGGCCGACTCCTGCGCGCACACTCCCGGCCGGCCCGGTAACCGAGGCAGGCGTCCCCCTGGTAACAATGTTGCTGCGCGGCATGATGGAGGTGCTGCGCAGCTACGGGTGGCCGCGCTGGCAACGCGAGTGGACACGAGCCCGTCGGGAGTCCGACGACGTGACGGACCTGCTGAGCCCGGGCACCATGTTTGCCGCGCGCCTGCGCAAGGGAGATTTGAGCGCGCTGAAGTGGGGCCACCTGCTGCTGCTGGCCATGTTGGCAGCGCCGTTTGCGCTCGACATCGTGGTGGCAGCCGCACGGGGACTCCTCAGCGAGTCGTCGCCTTTTTACCTCTTGGTCGCGCAAGACAGCCTGCTCATCTCCATGTACCGGAACGGGCCGATGATGTTTGCGGGCGTGTATCTGGTCATTCACGCGTTGACAGCCGCGTCGCCTATGCACGAGCACTCGCGCGACCTGGTGGCGCTCACCCACATGCGTCCGCTTACATTAGTGTACGGATACTGGGTGTATGCCATGGCCAACGTGCTGCCCATGCTGGCCATGGTGCCCCCCTTCCTCATCCTCCGCTACATGGCGTGGAAAACGGAGGTGACGATGGAGCTGACGGTTTACGTTCTTGCAGTAGCCCTGGTGATGTTTACCTGCGGCTCTCCGGTCATCAACCTGCGCCAGGGCAGCTCGGAGGAGAAGGGCCCCGCGGACGCCGCTCCACCTCAGGACGGCGCAACCCATAACAAGAGCAAGTCCACGCAGTTCCCCGTCGCGCCTCTCATTTATGCCATACTCTTTTTCAATAACAGCTTGACGATGTTCGCCGGCAATCTGAACAGCTTCGTGGAGCAATATCACATTCTGCCGCTGACTATCTCGCTATTGCTACTGCTGATGCCGTGGATCGTCATGCTGCGCCTGCTGGGTGCGGCCGAGCCGTGGCGCAACCCCACGGAGAACTTTGTGCTGCCCCAGCGCCTGCTGATATGGGGCGCTGTGGCGGGCGGGGCGCTGGCCTGCGTGTTGTGCGGGTGGCCGGCCTGGGTAGGCATGGCACCGGGCGCGGCGCTCGCCATCAGGCAGTACTTCAACACGCCGCCGCCGCTGGAGAGCGATATTTGCCCGCCCGTGCATTTTGTGCCGTTTCAGGGCAACGGCAGCCTGTGGATGGGGCTGGGGCGGCTGGCCAACTGCGGGTGGGAGAGCAGCGTCAGCTACGCGCTGCTCAGCTTTGTGCTGTTTGCGGCGCTGGGCCTGGCCGGCGATGCCATCAACACTCAGAGAGCCGGTCCGGGCAATCTCACGTTGTGGCTTGCCGGAGGCATGTACGCGCTGCAGGGCGTCGACGTGATCATTGCCCTGCTGCTGGCATGGAACACCCTGCTTTTTCCCCTGGCCCTGATGCGCCTGATGTTGCCGAACCACGCCTTTACAGCGGCCGTCTGCGGCCGGGTGCACGCCTTTTTTGCTGTGTTAACGGTGGCTATTGCATTCATCTGCTTTGCCTTGGAGGGGCCGCATGTCTCAAGGCCGCAGTTGCCGGACTGGATCCAGATCTATCCCCCGGCAGGCGCCTTCAGCTGGCTCCTCAGCAATCATCCGCCGGATATGAACTGGCTCATCGCCATCTCCATCGCCACTACCCTGCTGGGCGCCCTGCACCTGCTCGGCTGCCAGGACTGGCTTCGCTCCATGGAGAAGAAAGCGGCGGAAATCCGAGCGTCCTGCATCAGTGATTCTTCGTAGAAAAGCACGGCTTTCCTTTGGTGCTTCGGTCTTTGCGTGGGTATTGCTTGAGAAATGTGTCAGTTTTCTAGACAATTACTGCTTTGGCTGGAAAAATGCTTTTGTCCTTCGTATAACTTAAGGGACGGATGGATCTGATCGCCCTTGTGGCGCCCCCGCGCATGGCCTGGGGGCGAGGATGGGCTGTGCCGTGGCGCTTGTTGGGGCCGGCGGTGGCTGGTGCTTGAACTTCTGACTATGAATGATATCCCGCGAGAGAAGCTGCGCGAAATTCTGAACCGCCATGGCAGGCAGGTGTGTGAGGATGCGCGGCTGTGTCAGGCGTTGCTGACCGATTATTGTGGCGAGCATCGCGGGCAGAATTATTTGCTGGTAAGTGTGGTGCGGGAGAGGCTGGCGATGGAGCTGGCCGCTTTTCCCCGCGAGGGCAAGGAGCTGGCGGATCTTACCGCCCTGCTTAATCGCCTGGCCAAGCGGCTGGAGACCAACCTGATGGTGGCTACCCCGGCTGCCCGCTGGGCGCTGGAGAGCTGGGCCGAAGCTCTGGAGCTGGTGCAGCCGGGCGGTGTGGTGTGGGATGATTCCGCGCCCGCCGTGGCCGCGGGGTTGATTGCCAATCCCGCCAACCCGCCCAGGCCGCCGCTGACGGGACCGCCGCGTCCGCCCGCGATGATGCAGCGTCCGCCCGCGGCCGCTCCGGAACCCGGGTTTATCCCCAATGTGGCGGCGGCCGCGCAGCAGCGGCTGGCGACGGGTCGCATCCCCAACGTGGCGGCCGGCGCTGGTGCCATGGCGCCGGGGCGCGTGGCGGCATCGCCATACCGCGGAGCCAGCGGCCCGCTTGTGCTGCCCGGGGGCGCAATCCCCGCCGTGGTGCCGCCCTCTCCGCGCGCGCAGCAGATGCCGCCCTCCCCCCCCGCCGGCGGTGTAATGGGCCCGGGCGGAACGATTTTGCGCCAGACGGGGCCGCTGCCGATGCCTCCCGCTGCCTTGGGGGGCGTGGGCGGGATTGGTATTGCGCAGGGCGGCGCGCCGCAGGTCGTCAATATGCGGCCGGCGGGAGACTATGACCTGATCGTCTCCAAGAGCGGCCTGGGCGATTTCGACACGATCGAGGCGGCGGTAAACGCGGCGCTGCCGGGCAACATCATTATGGTGCAGGCCGGAGTGTATAACGAGTCGCTGCTGATTCGCCGCAACGTGACGCTGCTGGCGGATCTGAGCTCCGGCCAGGTTATCCTCAACAGCGATGGCTCGTGCCTGGACGTGCAGGCCGATGTCTCGATTACCGGCTTTACCATGCAGGCCTACACGGACGCCGTGGCGACGCCCGCCTCGCTGGTGCGCGTACAGCGCGGGCGCGCCATGTTGCTGGGCTGCAGTATGGGCGGGCCGTGCAGCGCGGCGGTGGAGGTTTTCGGCGGGGCTTCCGCCACTCTCGATACGTGCACCATTTTCAAGTCGAGCGGTTGCGGCCTGCTGCTGCGCCCAGACGGCGCCGCGCAGGTGGAGGGCTGCCGTATTCAACGCACCAGCGAAAGCGCCGTGATGGTGGAGCCGCGCGGCCGCATCACGATCAACCGCAGTGTGCTGGAGAAGTGCGGCCACAGCGGCATTCAGGCCGAGGCGGATGCGATTGTGGTGGCCAACGAGTGCGAAATTACGGGGCACAACCGCGCCTGCGTTTTCCTTAAAAGCACCGGCTCGGCCGACTTTGACGCGTGCCAGATTGGCGGCGGCCAGGCGTTTGGCGTACACGTCTCCGGCGCGGCTGTTTCGCTGGATAACTGCATTGTCAGCGAGTGCAAACAGGCCGGCATCTCGCTCAACAGCGGCGCACGGCTGGACGCTACAAGCACGCAGGTGCTGGATAACAAGGAGGAGGGCATCGTGGCCGTGGGCCGCAGCACTATCGGCCTGGTCAAGTGCCAGGTGCAACGGCAGGTGCTGTACGGCATGTACGTTACCGAGGCCTCCGTGCTGGAGCTGGTGGCGTGCATGATCTCTCACAACACGGGCGCCGGCATCGGCGTCAATGGTACCTCGCGCCTGGAGCTGCAGGATACCGTGGTGCAGGAGAACAAGGGCGGCGGCATTGTGCTGACAAACGAGAGCACCATGGCCATGCGCGACAGCGCTGTCATCCGCAACGTCGGCACAGGCCTTCTCGTCAGCAGCCGCAGCAAAGCCGCCGCGGAGCGCTGCCGCTTTACGGAGGGCGAAGGCGAAGGCATTTTTGTGGACGATGAAGGCTGGCTCACCGGCGTCAGTTGCCGCATCTCCGGCCACACCCGGCACGGCGTTGCCGGTCGCGCGGCCAGCCTCACGCTCAGCATTGTGGAGATTACGGGCAATGCAGGCTGCGGCATTTACCTGGCCGGCCGCACCACCCTGCAGGCGGAGCGCTGCCCCATTCGCGAAAATTTGGGCATTGGCGTTAAGGCCGACTGGGGTGCCGGCGGCGCCCTGCGTCAATGCGATATCCTTAACAACGGCGCCGGCAATATCGAGAAGCCGTACTTCAGCAGCCTGCGGATTGAGGAATAGCGGAGAAGCTGCGGGCGCACGGCGGATAAAGCACAGGTGTACACAGGGCGATGTACTCCGAGGCGCCAACTTAAAAAGGGAGCCGGATGCGGGATTCGAACCCGGATTGGGCTGTCTGGCGTTGTCACGAGATGTCTATATGTCTCCTCTCTACAACACGTTGCACCCTTTTCGTTATTTAAGCGCAGCTACACTTCCTGACACGTAGCGACAAAATTTTGTGTGCATTTGTGTGCGTCCCCGCGCTGGCAGATACTTTCGATGACGTTGTGCAATCGGCGTTGGTGAGTTGGCCGGTGAGCTCAAGGTACGTGTTAACAGGCTGGCGAAATCGTGGAAGTAGAGGTAGTCGGCCAGGATTCCATTGCCAACATGCCATCACCACTGCCCCAGCGGATTTCTCCGTTGCGCCTTCCCTCGCTCGCCTCGCGGAAAATGGCAGCCTTCCCCTTGTAGCACCAGGCTCGGCATCCGCATGGGCCGGTCTCGGGACTTCCTCGGCGTTCACTTTGTTATGGACTGCCGGCTCGCTGAAACGTGTTTCCACGACCCTTTGGCAGCGAAGGCTTCAGACCAGAAGGTTGCCCCTCTCGCCTGCTCCGTCTGCGGATGAAGCCACTTCCCCTCACGAGCTTTCTGGGCCGTTTCACGGCGCACTGCTATGGTTGGCGAGCCACGTTCACTCGTTGGCCTGCGGAGTTAGCTTCTATATTACGCGGAGCGTTTACTCATTAAATGTGGATTGCACCTTAGATTCGAACTCGCTTGAATAGTACGAAAGAAAGCAAACTATCCTTCCGTTACACACAAAATATGTTTCTCCCGTCCCTCCAAATGTACCTGGTAGTTTGAAAAAGTAATCCATCGAAATGCGATCCAGATTGAGAACATATACTTTAAACTCCAAGTCACCCATATCTTTTAACCTACAACAGACCTCCACGTATGATCGCAAGACCATTACGGATGGCGCGCTCCATGTGGCATGAAATATAACAATCGCCCTTTGTAACTTACTGAAGTCTAGTGGATCAGCTTCATCAATGACACAAAGATCTCGATAATATGTGCCCAATACGCTTCTAACTCTCTCAAGAAATTCCATACCACTATTTTTTCACCTCAATCTTGATTATCTGAAAAGTTTCTCCAGCCATACTCCACTGAAAGCCAACATCTCCCCCTTTAAGATATTTTGCGATGAATTGTTTATCCATCACAACGGAACCCTTGTGTCCTAGTGCATTAGTTAATGGCAGAATATAGCTGGGGTCAACGGGACCAAGTGTCGTGATTCTAGTTCCTGGACGGGATAGCCTTACAATCTCCGAAGCGATCTCTGGTGTCATAGGAGCATTTCTTAAGAATATGTCAGAGGCACTTCCAGATGCAAAGCTAGATGTAAATTTTCTTCCGTGCACCCATGCTTCAAGAATCGACGGACTAACGACATCTATAAAACCGCGGGCCTCGCCAGCACCTCCGATGTTAAGCTTGAAGGAAGGGGTCCTCCATTTAGTAAGTATTTTAGCGAAGAATTCACCTATTTTCCCAGTAAGACCAATACCAGACTTAAGCAATCCCTTTCCGATGGATCCCAGCTTCGAAGGGCCGATAAATTCTGCTGCTAATAGTAGGTTTTGAAGGACATTAGTTTTACTACGAATTTCTTGTAATCCGTTCCAATAATGCGCCTCATCATCCAGCTTTGCTTTAACATCATCAGGTTGTTGAAGATCTCTCGACGTAGCCTCAATTTTACAGATTCTCTTATTATTATCTGTAAGCAGTTTATTATATTCCTCCTCAGTATTAAGGATTGCCTGATCCCGCTCAGGGCCAGGGGGTAACATCCTCCTAGTAAGCTCTATCTCATCATCGCGCTGATCTCGGATCTTCTTATTTCGATCGCTAAGTTGGCCGATAGTGGCTAACCCCTCCGGATCAAACTTACTCCACGGATTACACACCACATAGGCATACACATTCGGTCCGTCCACAAAGCCCAGCGGGTCCGCCGTAATAAAGCAGCCCGCCTCCAGATCCCTATACCTAAAGCCCTCGTTCAGCAGCCCCGTCGGATCCTCGTCCTTGGAATTTCCCCGCTGCCTGTCCGCGGACGCGCCGTATTCCTGCGGTCTTGTGCCGTAGGCTTCGTATTGGCTGAGGAATGTCAAAGAGCCGGTGCTGTCCGTGCGGGCGATGATGTCGCCGCGGCGGTTGGCGTGGGCGTAGCTGGGTGCGCCCTGGCGCAGGGAATATAGCACGCCGCCGACGCCGCCGCCATAGTCACTGCCGCGAATATTTTCGACGGTGATGGCGGGGACGGTGGGGTTGCCGGGGGTGGGCTCGACTTCGAAGGCGCTGGTGCCGCCGCTGAAGACGACGGTGGTGGCCTGGCCGCCGGCCTGGGATTCGTCGCGCAGCACGCGGCGGGTGCGGTAATCGTAGGTATAGGCGTAGGTTTGCGGGGTGCCCGGGGCGGTGGCGGGGGTGCGGGTGAGGGCCACCAGGCGGTTCTCGAAGTCGTACGTGTAGGTGTCGGCGCCCGCATCCGCCACGCCGATGCCTGAGACGGTGCGGGTGGCGCGGTTGCCGGCGGCGTCGTAGGTGAGGGTGACGGTGCGCGGGCCGGAGGCGTAGCTCAGCATCTGGTTGTACGCGTTGTACGTGTACTCCGTGCTACCGGGGGTGGCGCCGCCCGTCACCACTTTGCTGACGCGGTTGTTGCCGTTATCGTAAGTATATGTGGTAGCAACGTTGGCGGGCGCCGGGGCGATGAGGTTGGCCCCATCATACGTCAACGTCTCGGTAACGAGGCGATTGCTCGTATCGTACCCGTTGGTAACCGTGCGATTGGCCAGGTGCGCCGGGTACAGCTCCTCCATGCGAATGACGTTGCCAATCTTATCGTGCGCGTAACTCAGCAGCGCCAGCGCCCGGCCATCCGCCGTGCGGTTGTGCTGATACGTGGCGCGGCCCAGCGCGTCAAACCCGCTCGTTTCGGTATCGCCGTTGGGCAGGATTTTGTGGGTGATACCGCCCGCCGCGTTGTACCAATACTGCGTCTGCCGCGTGCCGCTCTCGGTCATCGTGGCCAGGCGATTGAGCTCGTCGTAGGTGGAAACGATGGTGCGCCCCGTAGTGCCGTAGACGGTGATAAGGCGGTTCCCTGATAGATCATACGTATACGCATGCGTCGTTCCACCTAAAGCGCCCGAACTCTCCGTCAGCACACGATTCAGCGCGTCGTACGTGTAACTTACGTTGGCTGAAGGTTTCCCCGCCTCCGTAACGCTCAGCAGATTGCCGGCCTCGTCGTATCCGAACGTGCGATCACTGTCGACAGGCGACAGGGAATCGTACACAACCGTGGCGGGGCGATTGCGCAGGTCGTACGTGTAGTCGGTCACGCGCCCCATCGCGTCGGTACGGCGCGTCTTGTTAACGGCGTTGTAGGTAAACGTGACGGTCTGATTCAGCGGATTGGTCGTGGTGAGATTGCGCTTGAGACCATCATACGTAAAGGTGGTAGCGTGGTTTCTTCCATCAATAACCTTGGTGCGATTACCTACAGCATCATACTCATTCGTAACAGTAATGTTAGATGCGTCCGTAGTGCTAATAAGCCGATTGAGCAGATCATACACATTATGCGTTGTACGGCTTAACGGATCCGTAACTGCAGTTACATTACCGGCCGCATCGTACACATTTTGCGTATGCGGCTGGCTCATGCCGCCGCCAGGCAGCGGAACGGCCGGGGCAAACACGTCGGTGGCGCGGTCGGCGTCGTCGTAAATCGTTGTGGTTGTATGGCCGCGCGCGTCGGTTACGGAGATGGCACGCCCGCCCACGTCGTACTGTGTGAGGGTGCCGGCGCGCCGCGTCTGCCCGCGCTCCGTGTCGTATGCGGCGGGCAGGAGCTCCTGCGTTTTGCGGTTGCGCGCGTCGAAGGTGAAATCCCACCGCTGGCCCAGCGGATTGACCGTGGCGATGACATTCCCCGCCGCGTCGTAAATGCTTGTGACTGTGGGA
Source organism: Verrucomicrobia bacterium LW23 (assembly GCA_003054695.1). Lineage (GTDB taxonomy): Bacteria > Verrucomicrobiota > Verrucomicrobiia > Methylacidiphilales > UBA1321 > LW23. The sequence goes on along the minus strand of QAZA01000011.1, from coordinate 278,804 downwards.
CGTGCGGTGCCGCCGTACCCATCCGCCACGCTAGGCGCCAGCACCGCCACGGGCCGCCCCGCCGCGTCAAACTGCGTCTCGGAGGCAAAGCCGCGCTCGTTGGTGGCCCGCCACTTCAGCCCCGTGCTGGTATAGGCGATGGAAGTCGTTGTGGTATCGGGATTTGTGCTTACAAGCGGCCGGTTCAGCGCGTCGTAGGCAACGCTCGATACCCGGTTGAGCGGATCGGTTACCTGCACGGCGTTACCAACCTTGTCGTATACCGTTGATGTAACAGCACTTGCGCCAGATCCGCCGCCCAACTCATACTCGGCAGAGGTTTGCGTGGGCCGATACAGCGCGTCATACGTGGCCTGCGTCACAAACCCGCGCGGATCGGTGGTTTTCGTCGGTTTAAAGCCCGATGTGTCAAAAACCGTTCCGCCGCTATTGGCGCCATACTCAAAGGTCGTCTCGTTAAGCAGTGGATCAATGGTTTTGGTAAGCCGTTGCAGCTCATCATATTCCATCGTCGTCACATCCCCGCGAGGCCCCGTAACAGAAGTCTTCGCGCCCACAGCATTATAGGTCGTCGACGTCGAAATATCGCCCGCATTGGCAATACCATCGCGATTCATATCGCGCACCTGCCGCGTGGGCCGATTCAGCTGATCATACTCAAACAGCGTCGCAATCCCGTTCTCATTAATCTCCGTAACCTTATTGCCGCGAGCATCATACACCTGCGACTTCGTCGCCCCATCCGCAAACGTCACCTCCACCAGCCGGTTGCGCGCATCGTACCGGAACCACGTCGTGTTGCCCCGCGGATCAGTCGTCGAAAGCGTCGCGCCATTCGCATCATACGTATGCGACGTCGTCAGCGCCAGCCCCGCCGGGTCCACAATCTCCTGCGCCACCCGCCCGTTGGCGTCCAGCACAAACTGCGTCACCAGATCCCCCACCCACGCAGGATCCCCCGCCCCCGCCAACGCCTTGCGCGTCGACTTCGTCACCACCCCCGGGAACGCCCCGCTCCCATACTCCATCTCCGTCACCTGCATCGGCGCGGAAGCCCCCGCCGCAAACACCGATTCCTTCGTTCGCCGCCCCAGCGCATCCACCACATACTCCGTCCGCCGCCCCTCCTCATCCGTCACGCTGCTCATAATCCGCGACTCGCCAAAGTAGGTAAACGTCTTCGTATCCCCCAGCGCGTTCGTCTGGCTGGTGGGATCGCCATAGTAACCATTCACCGCCACGTTCGTCATTACCGCCCGATAATCCACATCCGCCGCCCAGGCATCCGCATGCGCAAAGGTAGTTGTATTGCCACTAAAGTCCGTAATCTCCTTCAACGCCATCGCCGCGCCAATGTTGAACTTAAACGTCTCGCTACCCTTGTAGGAGGCCGTATTTGGTATTCCGTGATCCACCACCATCGTTTTGTAGCAAATAAGCCTGGCGTCGTTGCGATGGGTAAATGCGGCGAGGTTTTTGAATTTGGGGAGATCAATGATGGCGACGTCCTCGAACCTATACTGGCGCTGGAAGCCCGAGGCATCGGTTACGACAGCACGCTTCTGACCTCCCAACTGAACACCCTGTGGGCCGAAGACAATTCGAACATCCGATTCATTGGAGAACGACGAGAAACTCCCATCAGGCATGGTAATTTTGGTGACATTGCGAGGCATTCCCGACTGCGGATAGTAGCCGGAGTAGATATCGGAATGCATGAAATTCTTACGCGAATAGTCAAACGCGGGCCCCGTTCCATCGAGCTTATCATAGCAAAATGTGTAGGTGCGCAACAATGGATCTCTGATCGACGCAAGATCGGCGTGCCAGGTAGGAGAACCGGGATCCTCGGCTGTACGAGGAGTTCTATCCGGCTCAAGGACAACATCATAGGTGTACTGAGTTATGGCTCCATCCGGCGCTGTGACGCTGGCGAGCATATTTGCGGAATTATTCAGTGAATATGTGTTGGTTGTGTATCCAAATGAAGTCTTGTTGCCTTTTGCATCCCATATAGCAGTAATTAACCCTTCATTGTTTTGCTGGATAGAAATGACTGCATCCTCTTGTCCTAGCATGCGGATGGTCTTAGGAACAAGATTTGTTGTGTTATCAAATTCGTATTGCAGGACATTCCCAATACGATCTGTAGCTTGTATCAGGCGAGCATACTTATGAACTGTACGATAGTCACTACCCTTGAGGCGATCGTTCTGAACAGAGAGATTTAGGGGTGTCAGCTCATAGGTAAGGGTAGCTCCATACTTGCGTTTGAATGTAAAGCGAGCAGGCGTTGAGGTTGTATCCAGCGTCAGCGACTCCAGGTTAGGAGTTTGCTGTTCGCATTGCGCTGTCGGCATAGGAAAGAATAATTTTTGCCCATCCTTAGTCCACGCCATGAAGATATGTACGGCTCCCGCCTCGTCCGTTACATAAACTTTGGCAGGCTCCCAGTTTTCCGGATTGGGATCTGTCGAATCGACGTAGTGAACACAAGGAGCCAGATTGCTGCTCCAGCAAACGCCGAACGGACGATCTGGCATTTCGTGTGGCCTCAAGCCGGTGCGCATTGACCAAAGCTCCGTCCGGAAGTCGCGACGCACCGATATATTGAAGTCGCTGCCTGGCAAGGGGATATACGCGTCGGTAGTACTATGGCGGAGCCCGATGGTAAGGGCGTCTACGTAGGTTTCTTCGCGCTCCTGGTCGCTTTCCTCCGTCCTTTGAGGCTTTTCATCTGCCAACGGAAGGCCATTGAGCGCGATTTTGCGGTACTTGGGACCGGACGACTCATCTATAGGAAGCGAGTAGTTTTTGGCCGCTTCAACAGATCCTCTATAGGTGTAGCTTATACTATCTGTAAACACTTTATCTTGATAACTGTCTGTAATTGTAAATGAGATATTGATAGAATCCCCTTCCACGGCGCTACTCGTGGGGGTTACAATCATAGGGTTTATAAACTGATTCCCCGAATAGGTTGAAGGTATGCTTGCTCCGCTGGTGTCTGTCACATCAAACGAGCTGGTATTCCCCGACTTTGAAATGGCGATTGTTACCTTACTGTTACCGTTTTCATCTGTAAAATTATGGAATCCCTCAAGGAACAGGTAGTCACCATTGGGACCAATATCCACTTGCTTCCCGTACGCTTTGATATAACTCATTGGATTGAGCCAGGCAGCTACGGCCTGCTCCCCTATTTCAGGTGCGGTATGGGTAGCACGATCACCGGACGGTATGAACTTAGGCTCAATCAGTCCCGGTGTATAGCCGCCCAATCGATAGGCCGGCCCGTCAGGGAAGGCACTAAAACTGAACGGTCCCGCTTCAGAAGCTCCCACGTATGCATACCTAGTCTCTACACTAAAGAGCGGACTTTCGGTCCCGACCTCAAGAAATGTTAGATCGGTCCAACTAATGATAGCCGGCTTGTCTGTCGGATTTATCAGGTACTTATACTGAAACGTATGATTGCCATTCAAATTACCGTTGGTTAGTTCATAAATTCTTGAATGAAAAAACCCAATGGATACATCTTGGTGGCAGGTCACCCACCCTGAGAATGGATGATGCAAGGCAATCGCATTTACTAGTGGGACTCTGTATGAAATATATGCAGCGGAAGAGTAGGCGCCACTCCTTTCCGCAAGCACTCTGTAATGATACGTTCTCAGAGAAAACAGATTTGTTTGTAAGCAACTTGTGATACCTGCACCTCCTGTCGCCAAAGTTTCCCATTCACCATTATCCACTTTCCTCTGTATTACATAAGTAGTAATTGCTGTTGGATTGAGAGGATCAATAACAGGATTTCCTTCGTCCCATTCAATGGTGATAATCCGAGGGTTGCCAGGAACAAATTGCTGCCAAACATCAGGATCTTCCGAGGTCAGATCGTAACCAGGACTGTTCAGGACAATCCGCAAATTAACGGGACCCGAAGGTGCGACAACACTTCCTGGAGAGACATCAGAGTCAACCACCGGGCCACTGCCTCCACCGCCCGGGGTTGGTGCTGGATTTTCGGATGCTGCTCCAACTTCAGCATTAAAAGTAACTGATGCAGCGTTGGAGGGGGGAGCCGTCGCTCGGACGGCAATTTTCGCACCAACATTCCCTTGCGGGATAAGGTAAACTTCCGCGATGCCTCCCGAATCGGTTCGTACCGAAATTGAAGTTGCGCCAGTCGTGCTGGGTGTAACGGCAAGACCACCCGACCCTTGTACAATCTCGAAACGGAGAGGAGCATTGGCGAGTACCTGACCGGCCAGGCCCAGCGCCCGCACCCGAAGAGGTGATTCCATACACTCGCCGGAAGGGCCAGCCTGTTTGTCACCGCCTGCAAGCTGTAGCGTGGGGTGCACGCCGTGATAGTAATCGTTCGGGTCTATTCCCTGCTGGAATGCCTGTTGCAAGGTCAAGCCGTCGCCGCTGGGAGTGGGGGTGGCGGCGGTGCCAGCGAGGGTGCTGAGGTGTTGAATCTCCCAGGCGTCGGGGAGGCTGTCGTTGTCGCTATCGACCAGATTACCGCGTTCCTCGGTGTTGAGCGCCTTGGTGTAAATGCGCAGGTCGTCGAGGCTGCCCGCAAAATAGCGCTCGTTGCCGGTGGGCAGGGTGGCGCCGAGGAGAAGGGTGGCGGGCGTCGCGGCGTTCAGGTTTGACGTACCGGTGAGAGATACGGTGGTGCCGGAGGCGGTGCCGAGGGATTGGGAGGCGAGTTGGACGGTGCGGGCGATGCCATCGACGTAGAGCGTTGCTTGCTGGGCGGTGCGATCCAGCACGAGGATGACCTGATGCCACTGGTTGTCCGCAAAGACGCTTTCTGAGGTGAAGGCCAGTTCGTCCCGCGTGGTGACATTGGCGCCGAGGCGAAATTCAATGGCACCGGTTGGGGTAAGGCCCAGATAGAAACCGTGAAAGCCATTGGCGTCGGTGGCGCATTTGGAGAGAATGGGCTGGGCAAGATTCTGATGCTGGGCCTTGAACCACGCCGAGAAGGTGAGATTCATGGCCCCCAGTTGCAGGTAGGGGCCGTTGGGGACCGTGACATGCTGGCCCACGCCGCTGAGATGCAGGGCATTGCCGGATGCGCCCTGTACCCACGAGGGGGCGGAAACGGTAGTACCGCCATTATTCAATCCCGACGAATCGGCGACCGCAGTGCCGGATGTCTCGTCCAGCTTCCACCAGCCGGCCAACCCGTCGATTCCCTCAATCATTAGAGTTGCGGTGAATGTAATGGGCGCGGCCGTCCCGGCCGTCACTGCAATAACTCCCGGGTTGCCGGATTCTGGGAGTTTGAAGTAGGCTTGCGCCATTCCGTTGGAGTCAGTGCGGGTCTGAAAAGTTAGATCGCCCGTACCCCCTGAAGTTTCAGCAAGGGTGCCGCCACCGCTTTGCACAGAAAACGTTACGGGAGCGTTGACCAAAGGTGAGCCCTGGGCATCAGTAACGAGCACTCTTAGCGGCGAGGGCAAGAACGTTCCCGCCTCGGCACTTTGACTGTTGCCGCTGACGATACTAAGTGCAGGGGCCACGCCCTGATAGTAATCGAAAGGATTTAAACCCAGCTGATATGCCTCCAGCAATGTATGGCCATCACCTGAAGGAGTTTGCGAGTTTGGATCAATGCTGATTGTCCCAAAATTCTGCATGGCCCATCCATCACTAATGCCGTCATAGTTCGCGTCTACCACATATGTTTGGCCCAGATAGTACCTAAAGTCTGAAAATCGGGCCCGTGCATATTGACTGGAGTTACCAGATCCTACAGTAAGCCCAAGGCACGTCGTATCATAGAAGTCTCTTCGGAAATTTTCACTGAAAGTACCCGCCACCTGGGTCCACACATTTCCATCCAAGGAGGTATGAAGTACTATTGCGCCTGTACTCCTAGTCTCTAGCTTCATCCATATGGGGCCGGAGACGTTTGCATTGATGACTCGTGAAGTTAAATCACCGGAAAAATCTTTTCTCTCCTTTAGAACGAGGCCCTGACCAGGAACCAGCAATAATGCAACGCACGGATAATCTACTGAATCATATGGCCTGAATATTAAACCAGCACTCGTTCCAGGCCCGCCAGTTTCAGCGATATCCACTTTAGCACTTATGGCGTCATCAATTCGGGAGAGATTCGAGTATGAAAATGAAGACGAATCATCCACTATTCCTTTACCGTACAGAGTTACAGCATCATTAACCTCTTCAAAAAGGCAATAGCCTGAGTCTTGGGCTGAGATGTTAGGTAGCCAGATGCTCAAAGGTCTCCACCAATTGATTGCGTTGACAGATACATGTTCAAATACTGCTTCAGCGGTTTGCCCAGAGACGTGACTCGCCACCGTCAATCCCCCCTGAGAAAACGTACCTATCTCATAAGGATCAAATACAAATCCAACACAACTCCAGTCAGTACCGTTTGAGGAGATCCAGGCTGTCGCTATCATGTTTTCCAGCTGGAGCTTGAGATACATAGGGGTTGTGCCGATTTCATTATACTTTTCACTAACACCACCTGAAGCATTCCGATATCGAAACACAATGCGATTATTACCGGTAACACCAAGAAACAGCTCCGCATTATTTCTATTCGGCGATCGGAACGCGATTCCTGCTGTTGCAGAATCATTAGATGACTGAAAACCTGTAATTTTCGCAACAACCTCCCTAATCGTCGGGACCATGAACTCCTGAAATACAAAATGCCCGGAATCTTCAGGCCCCGCGCCACTTCCAGATCCCTGGATTGTAATAGTGTTGTTACTGTACGTAACTGCTCCTGGTTCGTTGGAAGGAAGTTTCTGCGAAATCCATGGACTCGGAAGTGAGTTCAAGCCTGTAGCGCTAATCGATATATTATCAAACGTAGCTGTTACGACCGTATACATCTCGCCACTGTTAGCAAGCAAACCTGCCCGGTATGTATCCGAAGGCGCCATATCCCAGGTCACCGAAGCAAAAATGTCCCATGTAACACCGTCATTAGATTTTGATGCTCGAACTAACGGTCCCACGCACTCAAGCTTCATCCATACAGGCAGCGTGGTGGTACCGCCTGATTGTGAATTGTAGGATTGCGTTAAACCCTGAGATTCCAGCATCAGACTGCCATCGGGAGAAATGCTAAGAAGCGCCCTATGGCTATCATCCTTTTGAATCATAATGCCTGCTTTAGCCGAGCTGTTATTTCCACTAAAGCTAGTCAATCGAGTGACAATAGCAACATCACCCGTAACTCGCAAATAAGCCCAGTACGCATCAGGGAATGGAACCCCCAGATAATCACCTTCAGCCTTTACTGTGAGCACACCCGATGCCGCATCAAATACGAAAGAACCTGGATTTCCAACCCCCGCACTATCTTCAAAACGTAATGGCGGATTTGCAAGTAGTATTGCCTGAGTCAGGAGAAAAGCGAGACTAGCGAAATAGCAACGAAACCAACGGACGGACTTCAGAAACGAGAAATTCATAATACAACGTACCATACTGTGTTTAGCAATTATAGCCTAAGTTGGGTTAGTCGTTAGCTGTAATTACAGTGTAGAGCGGAGAGAAATTGCAAAATTATTCTGCGAATCAGGCGTAATGACTCCAGTATGCGCCCGCGTGCTCACCATCCAGTCATCAGGTGGATTCCCGGCTCGCCGACCATGAACTACAGCAGGAATTTGGCGACTATCAAGCATTTTGCTCCACATCACATTCCAAATATTGCATCCCGCGATACCATTGAGTCATGATGTTCTCGGCGCGCCACCGGGCCGAAGGAACGGCCGCGCTTGGTCGCCTGCTGCGTCGGGCGGCCGAGCTCGCAATGTCCCTGCCCAATTATGCCGCCGACCGCTACGCGGAAAAGCTTGCGGAACTGGACGCCGATCCCCAGGTAACAGAAGGCGCGCTACGCCATGTCCGAGAGCGTATCGGTCAGGGACTCTTTCGCGCCGCTCTCCTGGAATTCTGGGGTGGCGCCTGCTCTGTCACCGGCTTCGACAACCCCGAGTTGCTCCGCGCCAGTCACGCCAAGCCCTGGGCCAGTGTACGACAAGCCAGGAGCGCCTCGACGTCTTCAACGGCTTCCTCCTCACCGTGCACCTGGACGCGCTCTTTGACAAAGGCTTCCTTACTTTTTCGGACGCCAGCCTGACAATCTTTTCGCAACACATTACCCATGAGCAGCTCGAAAGCATTGGGCTCCGTCCGCAAGCATCCCTCAAACTGCGATGGATCAGCCCGTCGCACTATCCTTACCTGATGTGGCATCGAGCGCAAGTGTTCCGTGCGTAGGTATATTTGCATAATTGATCCGCGGAACCGGAACCTTAGCGTACTTGCTCAGGTTCCGGTACGGAAAGAAGTAAATGGCAGCAGGAATCGGAAGCAAGCTTCCGATCTACCTACCCTCGGGCGGAACATATCTGGGACAGCGCGGTAAACGTTCTCGCGGGGCAGAGTTTACCACCGAGCGGAACCGTTTCGGAACAAAAGATTCCTTACCATTACCATAGTTCCCTACCCCTACCACGTTGGCGCTCAAAGCGATAGGTCCCGAATTTATGCTTGGGCCATGGTTACTGAGGTTGTAAGTTTTTCAGCTCCTCCAAAATCCCAAGTCGTGGATCGTCTCGCTGCCTTAGCCATTCCCAGGCGGCGTTGGGCAGGCGGTTGAGAAGATCGGAGAGGCAGCAGGCTTCGCCTTTTCCGAAGCGAGCGAGGGTTTTGGGCAGGCTGGTGGCGGGGCAGGTGGCGCTGTGCAGGAGGAAGTGGAGTTCGGGGAATCCTTCGGGATCAGGCTGATGGTGGTGGGCTTCGGCGAGGCCTCGTCGGGCCTCGGGGAGCGGGCCCATGGGCAGCAGTACCGCGAGTTCGCGGTGGGCGTTGAGGCGGTCGACGAAGGGCTCGTCGAGGTGGCGGGAGAGCCAGTTGGGGGAGCGGTTGGTGATGAGGAATGTGGTGCGATTGTGGCGATCTAAGCGGTCGAAGACGACCTCGCGGATGGTCGCCATGGAGGCGTCGCGCAAGTCATGTTCGGTGCCGCAAAACTCGTCAATGACAAGGATTTCCGCATTGCATAAGGCTTCCACAACGGCAGACCGACCGCAGCCAGCTTCGACTTCCCGGGCGACGGTTGTCATCAGGGCTGTTTCCGAGTGCCGGCCTCTGAGGCGGCGGGATACGAGGTCGCAAACCGTGTGCGTCTTGCCGGTGCCGGCGGGCCCGTAAACGAGGGCCAGCGGGCGGGTGGGCCAGGAAATTCTATGCTGGCTCAGGGCGGTCTTGTATCGGTCAGGTATACCGTAAAACATGCAGGTAGTTGCTATCGTTGTGGTGGTTAGTAAGTTTCGCCAGGTTCGACTATCAGCACAGGCGCCGACTCCGGGTACATGCGGTGTGATTTACCACCCGATGCCCTCCGCGACCCTCCGGTGACGGAAGTGCATCCGTTCGGCTCGAAAATCCCCTGGTATCCACCAAGGATGGAGTGGTTGATGGCTGCGATTGCGCGCGCTTCGCCCCATTCCGCAAGCGTAAGTAGTTGCTGTTGCACGGATGTAGGAGTGAGCGGCTTGCGCTTCTCCTTCCGGTGCAGACTCCACTTTGCCCAGGTCGCTCGAAACGCATCGGTGTCCAGCTCGGTCGGAAGCTCGGCGGGTTGCGGCTTCGCTCGCGCTGACTTCTGAGCCTGTCCATCCACGTTTGAGCCCGATTCGCCAGCAAATTTCTGCCCCGCAGAAACATGGATCGATGATTCGCACGGGGCTTCGCCCGGAAGCACCTTCACCTCGTCAAAATCAGGCTGAGCCAAAGTAAAAGAAGGAGCCAACGGCGACCCATCCGCCGCCGCCTGCGGCGGGATCCCCCAACTTGACTGACTCCCCTGACTTCCTTTCCCCGCGTCTTCATTAATTCTTTCTGTATATGCATCTGCATATGACTCTGCTTCTGCATTATGTCCATGCGGATCCACAGCGGTCCACGATTGTCCATTTTGTCCACGTTTTTTGTCCACGCGGGCCGCACGGTACCCCCGTTCCTTCTCCGCTTTGTAAGCGCGGCGCGCATCCTCATCCCGCATGGAGCGATACCTGGCGTGATTGAGCAGGCGCCAACCGCCATCCATCGGCTCAATCCGACGCCCCTCGAAAGCCGTCGTCCGCGAGTCCGCATCCGGCGCCAAAAACATCGTAAGTGCCTTACGCGCAACGTCCACCGGAACCCGCGCCCGATTCGCCAGCCCCGGCACTGAGCCCCACACCCGCCCGTACTGATCCGCCATCGCCAGCATCGTAATCCACACAATCCGGATGTCCGACGACTCGCACCAAATCGTGCTCTCCGTTATCGACGAAAACAGCTTCGTAAACGTCGCGCTCATCGCACCACCCCCTGGATCTTCTGCTGCTCCAGCCACACCTCAACATCGCTACGCTTGTAGCGCACCAGCTTCCCGCCCATCCGGACATAGGGCAATCTTCCATCATTCCGCCATCGCACCAACGTACGTACGCAAACGCCAATCTCAGCAGCTAGTTCGCGATCCGTCATCAGCTTATCCGATACATCTGCAAGTGTCGTCATCATGCACTAAGTATGGAGTCAACCTGGACAGCTCTTCCCCTCAACTCTTTCCACTGATCCAGGCAATGTTTGTCCCGACGTCGGTACAAACCTCCATTAGCAGAGTAATCCGAATCGCGCCGATTCGTTCTGATTCGCGCCGATGCAAAAGTAATACCTATTGACAGATTGCCTTGTTCTACGAAGCTTACTCCGACATGTCATTGACTTGCCTCATTGCAAACAAAGAGACCGACAGCTTCAGCGAAGTATCGAAGGAGCACCCCGATACGCTACAATCTACAGATGCACTAATAGATACAAGATCATCACCCTCAAATCCTCTACAACTTCATTATGTGGAGGTGTTTGCATTGGGTATGACAATCCCCGAGGATATCTCCGAATCCCAGTTCCGCCAAATAGGATCGATCCTTGCGAAGGTCCAGAGGTCCATACAGTGGTATTGGGGAGACTGGCTGGCCCATGCTTCGCAATCCGCACACAAATCCCGCTCCCGCAACAACTTAAACACCCTTGTTATGCGAGAGGGGCCCCGGCTCTACCAGTACGCCGGTGAGCTGTCGCACCTGAGCTACCAGACGCTGCGCAACTACAAAGCCGTGTGCGAAGCTATCCCCTTGCCCCGCCGGCGCCCCAACCTCTCCTTCGGCCACCACGAGGCGGTGCACGGTATTCCTGACGTGGCCGAGCAGGACGAGTGGCTGGAAGAGGCTGAACGCGAACGTTGGAGTATAAGCCAGTTACGCGCCGCCATCCGCATTGCCAACAGCACCGCGCCTCTGGACTACGATGGCAACGACAGAGCTTTCCACGAGGAGACGCGAAGGCGCTCGCAAATTATGCGCGAAATAGATGTGCTTACAATGCTGCTAAAGAAGGAGCGAGTCGAAGACTTTCCTCCGCGGACTCAGGACGCCTGGCTGGAGAAGCTGGAGCCCATCGCCCGCTTCTACGACAAACTTTACTGCCTACACTTAGCGGCTACGGCCACAGAAGCGTAAAGCGAAAACGGATGAGAAATTTCCCATCCGTTTTCCAACCTCCAAACCGGGGATTTCAGAGACAAGACCAGATCAAACCGCGTTAAAAAAGTGGGAAGTCCAAAATCCAATCCCGCACGCGAAATCAGGCCAGGTCGCTTCACCCTCCCCCTCAACGGGCGCCCAAAAAGATTCCTTACCAGCATCAGCCCTGTTCCTTCCCATCCGTATCCGCCGAAGGATAAATGTTGAACCAATCCTTCGCATCTTCTTCTGTCGCAAGCTGCCGGTAGTTCTGGAAAATCATCTGCGGGCTATTCCCCATTTCTGCGCTGACTTCGTGTTCATTTTTGCAGATTGCATAGCGATACGTACAGAAGCTGTGGCGCAGGGCGTTGCGTTTCCACGTTACAGGGGCACTGTTCAACTCCTTGTTCTTGGTCAGGGCGCAGATCTGCTCGGCAGCAGCCTTCTCCGGTCGCACCATATCGACGACAGGACCAGATTCGCCGGCTTTACGGATTGTCTTGAGCCAGGCTACCAGATTAGGCTGCATTTTGATGAGGCGGCGGCTTTTGGTTTTAGCTTTTGACTTCTTGATCTCAATGTAACCCGTGTTGAGATTAATCTCGCTCCAGTGAAGGCGCTTGATTTCTTCTGTCCGTACGCCTGCAAATCCTCCAATGAGCAGGTATGCCAGAATATTGCCTTTCGCTTTATAGGAACGTGCAGCCTCTACAAGTCTCCGGAACTCATCCGGTTTAAAGATTTCGATATCTCCTTCATCTTGTGTTGTATCTCGCTCGTCTACTTTTTCTGCTTCTGTAATGCCGGGCGGCAAGTGTCCTTCCTTCTGAGCGTACTTGAATAAGGTTATAATGAGAGATCGAAAATTATTGCGAGTTCGAGAGGCTCCGATTAGATTGTCGAGCCACATTGCAATCTCCTTTGCAGTTATCGTGTGAACATAGCCACCAAAGGCATCCGCAAACTTGCGAAGGCGCAGACGAAGCTCAAGTTTGTACTTCTCGGATTTGCCGGCATTCCGTGCCTTAAGATTCTCGACGAGCGTGGGAACCAACATCGGTACCAGATTGCCCCGACTTTGGTAGTAGTGCCGGGCGGCTTCGATCAGGCTGCCCGTGCCCTTAAGCTCGCGCAAAGCCGCGGCGTATTCCTCGCACGCGGAGTCGAGGCGCCGCCCCGTGCCCTCCAGCGCCTTCATGGCGAGGCCGTAGATTGCGCTGTCGGCATTGCTGAGCTGCAGGGCAAGCTGGTGACCACCCGCAAGCTTGCGGGCGGCTTCGCGGGCGTACACCTTGGCTTTGGCGAGATCGGAGAACTGCTTGAGCACGCGCTTGCCAGCGAGGCTGTAGTCGACGGAATAGACGACGCGCGTACCGCGGTTGATCGTGTGGATTTTGACGGACGAAGAGCCCTCTTTGATGACGATGGGGCCCGAGCCTGGCCTGGCGGCGGTGGCGGCGGATTTGGGTGGCACACAGCTAATATGTGTGCAAAACGTGTGCAGATCCAGCACTTCGTGCTGAGTCCGCTGGAGCCGGATGCGGGATTCGAACCCGCGACCTACGGTTTACGAAACCGTTGCTCTACCGCTGAGCTAATCCGGCGGAAACTGCGGAAATATGGAGACGAGGGGGCAGTATGGAGGATGGGAACAGGGAATGCAAGGGGAATTTTTGGGGGGATTTCTGTGAAGGACGGTGACAGGCGTTATTCCTGGTTGCGAGGGAAGATGGTGGGGCGGGGATGTCACTGAAGGATTCGCTGAGCTCCCTGCCGTAGATGTGGAGGTAGGAGGTGATCATCCACATGGCGGTCTTGTTGCGGGCGCAAATCCACATCAGGGGTAAGTAGAAATACTCGACGGCGCTTTGGCTGGGGTAGGCCCATATCAGGCGCTCAACGCCTGTATCAATGACCAGGGAGGAGGCGGCGATGCGGTGCTGGGTGACTCCGTTGGGGATGATGAGGACCTGGTAGCTGAGACTGAGGGGATCCAGGCTGAGGGGATACGCGACTAGAACGAGGGCAAGGGACAGCGATGTTTCCGCGACGGAAAGGGGGCAGGCGAGCTGGGGAGGCGGGAGCCTCTGATTCCCGCGATGGAGAGGCGGTGGACGGTTGCCTGGAGCTCATGTGTATGCTTGCCCTCATGCATTTGCCTGTGCTTGTGCACCTCCGCTCGTGCCGTGCGTCGCCCGTCGGCAACGAAGTCGGCATAGCGGCACCGAATGCTCTTATTGCCCAAGGCGGGCTACCCTCACCAGGATGGTGGGTTTAGCCACGCCCCACGGCTGCCTTGGCCGCAACCATTCAGATGGCAGCTGCCCGGGGTGGAATCGTTGCGGCTTAGCAGATGACCAGCTCAATCTTGTCGCCGGCGGCGCGGGAGAAGACGTCTCGGGTGTAGGTGATGATGTCGTCGCTGATGCGGCCGCAGCTGGGGCGCCAGCGTTGGGCGCAGTCCAGCATTTTGCTGCACTGGCGCAGGCCGTCCAGGCGGATGCCTTTGACGTTGAAGGAGATGGCTTCTTCCAGGCGCTCTTTGAGCAGGGGGTAGAAGAGCATCTCGTACTGGCTGGTGGCGGCGATGTCGGGGAGGCGGATGCAGACGCGGGGGGGCTGCATGCGGCAGTGGGGGGCCAGCTCGCCCCAGCCTATGCCCATAAGGGCTTGCTGGAGAAGGAGTTCGAGCTCGGCCACCTGCATGGTGGGCATTTCGGGCTCTTCTTCCAGGTGGGCGGCGATGGCGATCGCTACGTGGTCGGCCAGGGGCCAGTCGGGCTGGCCGGCGCGGTGCGCGGTTTCGGTCAGGGTTTCGGCCAGCCATCCTTCGGAGAGCGGTACGAGTCGGCCGCTGGTCCAGACGATGTGGGGCAGACGCTGAGGGAATGCGATCATGCGCGTAAGTGGGTGAAGGGTAGGGGTTTGCCTGGCGTGGCGGTGTTAGGTGAGGCACTGCTGTGCGCAGCGCTGCGGACTGTTGCTGTGCTGATGCGTCCTGCGACGGCGCGCCGCCCTTGGGGACCGGGAAGCAAGGGGGGATTGGCCGGAAGTGGCTGCTGCTCTCGCGTCCGCTCGGCTCTGTCGCGCTCTGCGCTTTGCGTTCGCCTCGCACATGGGTGGGTGCGGGGGGCGTGTGCGGGGGGAGCGGGTTGGCGGCCAACCGGTTGGTCGGGGGAGCTTGCTGTCGGTGGGTGTTATCTGGGTTTGGGTGGGCTCCTCCGGGTTGGTGGGGGGGCGGCGGGGTTACTGGAGTGAGAAGCTTTGCACTTCGCTCACAAACTCCTTGATGTCTCGAAACTTTCGGTAGACGGAGGCGAATCGGACGTAGGCCACTTCGTCGAGCCGTCGAAGTTTGGCCATGATTTTCTCCCCGATGGCGGTGGTGGGGATTTCCCGCTCGTGCACTTTGGTCAGCTCGTCGACGACTTCGTCCACGAGTTTGTCGATGACGCTGAGCGACATGGGCCGCTTTTCGCATGCTTTGGCCACGCCGGCGTGGATCTTGCGGCGGTCAAACGTCTCGTACCGGCCGTCGCGCTTGGTCACGCGCAGGTTCTCGGTCTCGATCTCCTCGTACGTTGTAAACCGGTGCGTGCATTTCAGGCACTCGCGCCGGCGACGAATGACCGCGCCGTCCTTACACGGGCGGGAGTCGATGACCTTGTCTTCCTGGTGAGTGCACTTGGGGCACTTCATACTTTACTACTACGCGTTGTGTTGGGGGGTGACAAGCGTCACAATGCGTTGTAGTGGGGCGGATGGGAAGTTTTATTTCGGCCGTCGCGGGATTTTCTCTTACCCGGCGGCCGGTGTGCCGGGCTAAGTGCCGGGCGCGGGCGGCGGCGCGGCGGGTTTGTTCTCGCCACCAGCGGGCCCCGGCGCGGGCAGGGTTCCATCCGTGGCTTCGCCGCCGGCAGGGGCGGGGGCGGGCGCGGCGTTGGGATCGGCCGCGTCCGGGTTGTGCTCCTTGAGCAGGTAAATGGTGGGCGTGGTGGGCAGGCTGGCAGGGGAGAGCGTAAGCTCGCTGACCCCAATGTTTTGCACGGGAAAGACCTTGGCGTGGAGAAACTCATCCACCGGGCGCAGCAGCAGCGGCCCGCTTTTAGACGTTTTGCAGGCAATGGGGATGATGATGCGGGCGCCCAGATCCAGCGCTATGCGGTTCAACTGCTCCACGGTAAGCTGCAGCGTGCCGGCGTTGAGGAAAAGCACGTCCGCCGTGCCGATCTCCTCGCGTTGCCGGGCGTCCAGCACCTGGCCCAGGTTGCCCAGGTGGACAAACGTCATGCCATCCATGCGCAGCACATAAATAGTGTTGGTGACTTTGCGGGTAACATCGCAAAACGACTGCACACCCTTCAGATCCAGCCCGTTGGCGCGGATGCGGCCGATGCTGACGTTGGCGCGGTATACGGGCGGATTGCCAAAGAGCTGCTCGCCGCCCTCGCGGTCGTCCGCCAGAGAGCTTACCAGCACAATGTCCGCCGGCAGGCGGATAGGGAACGGATAAGTCACCACGTTGGCGCCAAACGGGTCAATGGCCACACGCACGCCGGTGGATGACGTGAGGTACATGAAGGCGTGCCCATACCATTTAATGCGCGAGATGGTCGGCAGGCTCGGCCGCTTCTTCCCCTTCTTGGGCTTGATCTCCACGTCCTCCCTGGCGACGGGCAGCGCGCGGGTGGGGGGCGCAACGGTGCTGGCGGGGGCGCGCGCATCGGTAACGGGGATAAGGGCTCGCTTCTCGTCCTCCGTAAGCTTGCCCATGGGCTTGGCTTTTTTCACTTCCTCCTTCACGGCCTTGGCCTTCTTCACTTCCCTGGTCGTCGTCTCGGGCTTATCCGCGGCGCGCACGGCGGCAGGCGCGGCAAGGAGAACGGCGGCGGCGAGGGCCAGTACAGCCATCGCCAGGGTAAGAGTGGCCACGGCGCAGCGCCCGCCCGTCGCGGGGGTGGTCACCATGCGTAAGCTGTTGTCCATAAATGCCAAAAAGGAGGATGCGGGTAGGAGAGAGAGATTGCGATGCCGCACGATGCGTAGAAAACGCGGCAAGGATTCAGCACATTATTGTAGCGCGTAAGAAACGCAAGGTCGCGTGAAATTTGCACGCGCGGCGCAGCGTCATGTGAATTGATACCGCCGCAAGTGCTTACCGGAGAAACACGCACGATCACTCGTCCTTATTACATCCCCCTCCGTTTCCACTTTTCGTCCCCTTCGCCTCCGTAAATTTCGTGTGCTTCATGGTTAAATTAAGCTCTCCCTATCGCTATTCTACCTGCCCTCCCCCTTTGCGTCCGCGGAAGCCCGAACTGGTTTGCGCGCAAAGGGATCCGGAAGCCAGCCCATATGGATAAGCGCCTCCTCAAATATAATGAAATCGCGCGGCTGATAGACTTGCTGCGCACGGGTAATCCAGTCGCGCGCGGGGATTTCCTCGCCATGCGCAAAGTGCCAGGCCGCCTGGGCGTAGTGGTAGGCGGGCGTGGTGCCCATAATGTCGAACTTGCGGAGCATCGCCTTCGCCTCGTGCAACTGCCGGGCCGCCAGCACGCACATATACACTTTAAAGCGCAGCACCTCGCTGGAGGGATCGGGCGCCAGCAGCGAATCAAAGCGCACGCGCGCGGCGGCGTAGTTTTTGCGCAGAAACAACGTCTCCGCCAGGTTAAAGCGGGGCGCCGCGGCCGAGGGATCGATCTCAATCGCCTTGCGATACCAGTCCTCAGCCTTGGCGTAATCCTTCTGCTTAAGGTAGCATGTGGCCCGGACGGTGTAGACGTTCAGATCGCGCGGACTCAGCTTGTCCGCCTCGTCCAGCAGCTTCAGCGACTCCGCGTAATCGCCGCTCTCAAACGCGAAGAACGCCTTGCGCAGCGCACCCATGAAGGGAGAATCCGGCGCCTGCGGTGCGGGGGCGGCCGTCGGGGAATCCGGCGCGGACGGAACAGTAGGCACAGGCGGCGCAGTCGCGGGGTCGCCCGAGTCAGGTCCCGGCGCCAGCTCCATCGGCGGCGGCAGCGGAGGGAGGTCGATTGTATCACCGGAGGTTTGCGCGCGCAACGGAGCCGCCACAGCAAGGGCGGCGATACATGTAATGAGAAGCAGACGCGTCAGTTTCATCAGGCGGCGGAAAGAGTTGCTGGACTGTAGATCGGCCTGCGTCACCACGCAATTCCCTTTCCCATCGGCGGGGAGGGATGGCCCATGAATCCTGCACACCCATGCCAAGCAATTGCGATCAATCGATCGCCAGTAGCAATTGCATTGCAAAATGGCGACAACAGGGCGCAACCCCTTCCTCCACAGTGCGTTACCCGCCTTAACCCGCACCCGCCCGACTTTGTGAAATTTTTCACATTCTGGCTTGTATCCAGCGCAACGGACCGCTAGCGTTAACTCCATGGTTCACGGTCGCGAAATTGCCTATAATTCCAAGGTCGAAGGCAACATCATTCTGGCCAACCTCGACGCCAGCATCAACTGGATGCGCACCCACTCCATGTGGCCTATGCCCATGGGTCTGGCGTGCTGCGCCATTGAGCTGATGGCCTCGGGTGGCGCGCGATTCGACATCGCGCGGTTTGGCGCGGAGGTCATGCGCTTTTCGCCCCGCCAGTCCGACGTCCTCATCGTCGCCGGCACAGTCACCTACAAAATGGCCCTGGCCACCAAGCGCATTTACGAGCAGATGCCTGATCCCAAATGGGTTATCGCCATGGGCGCCTGCGCCAGCTCCGGCGGTATGTACCGCAGCTACGCCGTGCTCCAGGGCATCGACCGCATCCTGCCCGTCGACGTCTACATCTCCGGCTGCCCCCCGCGCCCGGAGGCCCTGCTGGAAGGCCTGATGCGCCTGCAGCAGAAAATCATGACCGAAAAGAGCACCACGCGCCAGCTTGTGCCCGAGCCCGCGCTGGTGTAGCCGCAGCCAGGCACGCAGCAACGCAACTTGCGAAAGCCGAACGACTTACCTATCATGGCCACAACTACGGAAGCCATCCAGTCCCTGCAAAGCGCCTTTGCCGGCAAAGTCGGCGCCGCCAGGGAGTTCCGCGGCGAGCACACCCTCCCCGTCGACCGCGAGATCATCGCTGACGTTGCCCTGCACCTGCGCGACAAACTCGGCTTCGACTACCTGGCCGACATCTGCAGCGTCGACAACATGGGCGACGAACCCCGCTACGAAGTGGTGTACGAGTTTGCGCAAATGTCTGCGCCGCACCACCTTCGGATCATCGCCAAGGTGAGCGAGGACGAAGGCAGCCTGCCCACCATCTCCCACGTCTACGCCACCGCCAACTGGCATGAGCGCGAAATATGGGACATGATGGGCATCAAGTTCGACAATCACCCCGACCTGCGCCGCATTTTAATGTGGGAGGGCTACCCCTACTTTCCCCTGCAGCGCGATTTCCCCCTGGAAGGCAAACCCTCCGACACCCCCGGCGAGGCCTTCACGCGCATCGCCCCCCTCGAAGGCGGCCCGTTCGTCACCGCGCCTGCCGAGCATAACCACGACCGCGAGCCCCGCGCCCGCCCGCCGGAGCCAGTATAGCCTCCCCCACCCTCCCCGTCATGGCTAACACCACCACCACCTTTGAGCAACCGGACGCGCTGCTGCGCACGCAGCAGGCGCTCGACGCGGCGCCGGACGTTCCGGGAGAACGACTTACGCTAAATATGGGGCCCAGCCACCCCAGCACCCACGGCGTGCTGCGCATTGTGCTGGAGCTTGACGGCGAGGTCGTCACCAAGGCCATCCCCGACATCGGTTACCTGCACCGCGGCGACGAAAAAATCGCCGAGAACATGACGTACAACCAGTTCGTGCCCTACACGGACCGGCTGGACTACCTGGCCCCGCTCGCCAACAACGTAGCGTATGCCTGTGCGGTAGAGAAGCTTATGGGGTGGGACCTCCCCCCGCGCGGCCAGGCCATCCGCGTGCTGTGCTGCGAACTGGCCCGCATCTCCGCCCACCTGCTCGGTTTCGGCGCCATGGCCATGGACTGCGGCGCGATGTCGGTCTTCCTCTACACGTTTACCGAGCGCGAAAAGCTGTACAATCTGTTTGAAAGCCTTACCGGCGCGCGCTTTACCACAAGCTACACCCGCATCGGCGGCATGACGCGCGACCTGCCCCCCGGCTGGCTCGACGAAGTCGCCGCGTTTATCAAGCAGTACAAGCCGCAGATTGAGGAGACCGATAAACTCCTCACCCGCAACAAGATATTCATCGAGCGCAGCCGCGATGTCGGCGTCATCACCCGCGCGGACGCCATCAGCTACGGTATCACCGGCCCCAACCTGCGCGGCTCCGGCGTCGATTACGACGTGCGCAAAGTCCGCCCCTACCTCGGCTACGAGAACTACGATTTCGACATCCCCGTAGGCAGCGTCGGCGACTGCTACGACCGCTACCTGGTGCGCCTGGAAGAACTGCGCCAGAGCGTCCGCATCATCGAGCAAGTGCTGGCCAAGTTCCCCGAAGGCCCTATCCACGTGGCAGATACAAAGAATTACCTGCCCAAAAAGCAGAAGGTGCTGACCAAGATGGAAGAGCTGATCCACCAGTTCATCCTCGTCACCGAAGGCCTCAAGGCACCCCCCGGCGAAGTCTATTTCGGCGCGGAAAACCCCAAGGGCGAGCTCGGCTTCTACATCCGCTCCCGCGGCGGCGGCGTCCCGTACCGCCTCAAAATCCGCGCCCCTTCCTTCGTCAACCTCAGCATTTTGGACAAGCTCCTGCCCGGCTGCATGATGGCCGACGTCGTCGCCATCCTCGGCTCCATCGACTTCGTGATGGGCGAGTGCGACCGCTAATCCAAACCACTGCACCTAAACGACTTGCGAAACCGCCAACTCTCTCGCTCAACTTACATCCTCATCCTGATCACCCTCCCCTTCCTGAACGCCTGCGGCGACCCTAACACGCTGAGCCGGAAGAAGATGCAAGCCGTCAAAGTGGGGATGACCGCCGCGGAGGTAAAAGCGATTGTTGGCGAGCCGCAGGACGTCGAAACCACCTCCACCCACCAATTTACCGCCGAATACCACCGCTACACCAGCGCCCCCACCGGCGCCGCATCCCTGCCCGACTCATCCGCCGGCCCGCCCCCTGTCACCTTTGGCATCCTCTACATGCAGGACAAGGTGTACCGGGTAGACCTGCCCAACCAGGATGCAACCCCCTGATCCCAGGCAAGATACGAAGCAGCGATCCTCGGCAGTCTTTCCAACTTTTACCCGGCCCTCCGCCACCGCAGCATCGAAGCCGCAACCGACGCAACCCCTTACCGCCCCATGAGCTCCGTCACCGACACCTCCGAGACGACGCACAGCGCTTCGCACGACGTGCACGACCCCCATCTGCACGACGAAGTGAAGGTGGAACTGAGCCCCGACTTCCTGGCGCAGGCGGACAAGATCGTGTCGAAGTACCCCGTCAGCAAGCGCAGCGCCGTCATGCCGCTCATCTACCTGTGGCAGGACAACTTCGGCTACGTCTCCCAGCAAGGCGTCCGCTGGATTGCGCAACGCATTGAGATTCAGCCGATTAACGTGATGGAAGTGCTCACGTTCTACCCGATGTTCCGCCAGCATCCGGTCGGCAAAATCCAGTTTAAAGTGTGCCGCACCCTCTCGTGCGCCCTGGCCGGCAGCTACGAAACGTGTGAATTCCTGCGCAAAAAGTGCGGCATCACCGAGATAGACGAGCACGGCCTGGGTGTCAGCGACGACGGCAAATTCAGCGTCGAATTTGTCGAATGCCTCGCCTCCTGCGGCACCGGCCCCGTTGTGATGATCAACGACGACCTTTACGAGAAAGTGGATACATCCAAGGCCCAGGAACTCCTGAACAAGGTAAGCTAAGCTTTCTCTTTCTTTCGCACAACCCTTTCCCCTCCAACGGTTTAACCCGCAACATCGCCCACTATGCCCGCCCCTGCCGAAATGCGCATCGTGCTGAAGAACATCGATAAGCCCGGCTATACCCGGGACATCGACTGCTACCTCAAGCACGGCGGTTACGAAGAGCTGAAAAAGGCCATCGCCATGGCCCCGGCGGACATCATTGCCGAGGTGAAAGCCTCCGGCCTGCGCGGCCGCGGCGGCGCCGGCTTTCCGTGCGGCGTCAAGTGGGGCTTTATCGATCCCAAGAAGAACACCAAGCCCGTCTATCTCATTTGCAACGCGGACGAATCGGAGCCCGGTACCTTCAAGGATCGCCAGATCATCCACAAGGAGCCGCACCAGCTGATCGAAGGCATGATCATCAGCTGCTTCGCCAACAACGTCAAGCTCGCCTACATTTACATCCGCGGCGAGTTCCCCTACGGCGCGAAAATTCTGGAAGAAGCCATTGAAGAAGCCCGCGCGCACAACTTCATCGGCACCAACATCTTAGGCACCGGCTACGACCTCGAGATCTACGTGCACCGCGGCGCCGGCGCCTACATTTGCGGCGAGGAAACAGGCCTCATCGAGTCCCTGGAAGGTAAGCGTGCCTACCCTCGCATCAAGCCCCCCTACTTCCCGGCCGTCCTCGGCCTCTACATGTGCCCCACGATTGTAAACAACGTGGAGACCCTCTGCGACGTCAAGCACATCATCAAAATGGGCGGCGCGGAATACGGCAAACTCGGCCGCCCCAACAACACCGGCACGCGCGTTATTTGCGTGAGCGGCGACGTGGAAAAGCCCGGCTACTACGAGTTCGAGACCGGCAAAATTACCATGGGTGAGCTCATTTATGAGGTGTGCGGCGGCATTAAAGGCGGCAAAAAGCTCAAAGCAATCATCCCTGGCGGCTCCTCGGCCAAGATTATCCGCGCCGGCGAGGTGTTTAAAGTGAAGGAAAAGCAGGCCGACGGCTCCATGGCCGACAAGGAAATCAAGCTGGAGGACGTGATCCTCGACTTCGACTCGCTCGCGGCGATCGGCACCATGGCGGGCTCCGGCGGCGTTATGGTGATGGACGAAACGCGCGACATAACACGTTGCCTGGCAAACCTTTCCGAATTCTACGCGCACGAAAGCTGCGGCCAGTGCACCCCGTGCCGCGAAGGCGCCCAGTGGATGAAAAAGATCACACGCCGCATCGCCACCGGCGAAGGCCGCGCTGCGGATGTGCCTCTGCTCAAGAGTGTTGCGGACAATATCGCCGGCAAGACCATCTGCGCCTTTGGCGAAGCATGCTCCTGGCCCGTGCAAAGTTTCCTGGCCAAATTCAAGGACGAGTTCGATGCCAAAGCGGCCGCCGGCACAGGGCCGGTCGTGCGCCCCGTCGAGCCGACGATGTCCGCACCCAAGGGTTCCGCCGCGTACAAGGCGGCCAAGGAGCCGGTGATTGCGGGTTGAGCAACACCTTTAATTTAACGCTGCGCATCTCCTTTTTTTCGCATTCAGCTTCAGACACAAACTTAGCAACTACCTCACGCCATGGCTTTTGTAAAAAACGCTTTTCAGCACGACATCCTGCCGGCGGATACGCCGCTTATTAACGTGCAGATCGACGGCGAGTGGGTCCAGGTGCCCAAGGGCCTTAACGCGATTGAAGCGGCCTCGCGTGCAGGGAAGTTTGTGCCGCATTACTGCTATCACCCCAAGCTCAGCATTGTCGGAAACTGCCGTATGTGCTTGCTGGAGATAGGGATGCCCAAGATGTCGCCGGATCGCAAGCCGATCATCGGCGAGGACGGCAAACCCGAAATCGGCTGGATCCCCCGCCCCGCCATCGGCTGCGCCACGCAGCTGGCAGACGGAATGGGCATTCGCACCGACTCCAAGCTGGCCAAGGACTGCCGCGAAGGCGTGATGGAGTTTCTGCTCATCAATCACCCGCTCGACTGCCCCATCTGCGACCAGGCCGGCGAATGCAAGTTGCAGGAATACAGCGTGGAGTACGGCCAGAGCGAGAGCCGCTTCGTCGAACAGAAAGTGCACAAGCCCAAGAAAGTGGACATCGGCGAGCGCATTGTACTGGACGACGAGCGCTGCATTATGTGCTCGCGCTGCATCCGTTTTGCGCGGGAATTCTGCAAGGACGACGTGCTTGGCTTTACGCAACGCGGTGGCTTTACGACACTTGCGGTGCATCACGACAAACGTTTCGACAACAATTACTCGCTCAATACCGTCGATATCTGCCCCGTCGGCGCGCTTACCAGCAAGGATTTCCGCTTCAAGATGCGCGTGTGGTTCCTGCGGGAAACACCCAGCGTATGCACCGGCTGCGCAACGGGTTGCAACGTAACGGTCGGCGCGCGCGAGCAAACGGTGTACCGGTTGACACCGCGCGAAAACGAGGACGTCAACTCCCTGTGGATGTGCGACCAGGGCCGCCTGAACATCGGCTACTTTCAGGGCCCCGACCGCCTGACCGAGCCGCTGGTGCGCGTGGGCGGCAGCCAGGTGGGTGCTGTGTGGTCCAACATTTACCCGCAAATTCAACATAAGATGTTGGGGCTGAAGGGCGAGCAGGTAGCCATCCTGGCCTCTGCCCGCGCTACCAACGAGGAGCTTTTCGTCATCGCCGACGTCCGCCGCAGCCTCGGCGGAGACACGGTGCTGGCCGACATCGTCCCGCGCCCGGGCAAGTCCGACGGCGTGCTGCAGAATGCGGACCGCAACCCCAACTCGGCGGGAACGCGCATCTTTGGCCTGAATTACAAGGGGCAAAATATTGCGAAGATCAAAGAGGCGATCGACGCGGGCAAGATCAAAGCGCTCTTCTGCTTCCATGAGGATGCGGTGGAGGCGGGCATCCCCGCCGAGACCTTGCAGAAGCTGGATCTTCTTGTACTGCAACACATTGTACCCGGCCCTACTGGCGCTCTGGCTCACTTTGTGCTGGCCGGCGCGGCGTGGACGGAAAAGCGCGGCTCGATGATCAACGCCGCCGGCCGCCTGCAGCGCCTCAACAAGGCAACCGCCTGCCCCGGCTCCGCTCGCGAGGACCTGGAAATTCTGCTGAACCTGCGCACCGCCCTTACCGGCGGAAACAGCCTGCACAAGGTGGAGGAAGTCTTCAAGGCTGCCGCATCGCAATATCCTATCTTCGAGGGACTTACGTTCTCGCGCATTACGGATCTCGGCGTGCAGCTGGATCGCTCGAAACTCCCGCGCCCCCAGGTGGTTAAAGGCAGCGTAGTGGCCGAGCCCGACTTTGCCGAGGAGTTCGCACCTCGAGAGATGCCGGTAAAGTCCGAAGGTTTGCCCGCCACCACGCCGCGCATCAGCGCCTGATCGCCCCGTTTTTCGCACAACACTTAAGTCCTTTCCCGCCACATACTTATGGATCCAACGCTGGTGCATGCCCTTCAACACACGCTCCATCTCGTCGCGCAAACGGCCGTTGAGGTGACGCCCGCCGCGGACACCGCCGCGCAGGTTCCCCTGCTCGACGTCGCGTTTTACGCGATGGTGAAGATCCTCATTGGCCTCGGCGTCATCCTCGGCACCGTCTCCTACACGGTGCTGGCCGAGCGCAAAGTGTGCGCGTTTATGCAGGACCGCGTGGGGCCGAACCGCACCGGCATTCCGCTCACCAATATCCCCATGTGGGGCCTGGGCCAGCCGATTGCGGACGCGCTGAAAGGTCTTCTGAAAGAGCAGTTTACGCCGAATCATACCAACCGCTTCTTCTATATTCTGGCGCCGATGCTGGCCGTCTCCCCGGCGCTCATCACCGTGTGCGTCATCCCGTTTGCAAGCCTGACTACCGTGACGCTTCCGTTCGAGATTCCCTTCTTTGGCAACGTCATCCCCAAGCCCGGCGTTATTGCGGACATTAATGTGGGCCCGGTGTTTATCTTTGCGATTTCGTCACTTACGGTGTACGGCATCGTGCTCGCGGGCTGGGCGTCCAACTCCAAGTTTCCGTTCCTGGGCGGCATTCGCTCCAGCGCGCAGATGATTTCGTACGAGGTGGCGATGGGCCTCTCGGTCATCCCGGTATTCATGGTCACAGGCACCATGAACCTGAGCAAGATTGTGGATTACCAGTACCAGCACGGCTGGCTGGCGCTTCCGTTTATCTCACCCAACCCGCTGGATTTCGCGACCCTGCTGCCTGCGCTGATGCTTGCGCTCGTGCTTATCCCGGCGTTCTTTATCTTCCTGGTCTCCAGCTTTGCGGAGACAAACCGTATGCCGTTCGATTTGCCAGAGTCGGAACAGGAACTGGTGGGCGGTTACAACACGGAGTACGGTGGCATGCGTTTTGCGCTCTTCTTCCTGGGCGAGTACGCGGCGCTGATTATGTCGTCCGCCCTGCTGGTTACGCTGTTTTTCGGCGGCTGGACGTTGCCGTTTGAGGCGTACAACAATCTCGCTCAATCGTGGGGCATCTTCGGCATTATCCTCCAGACGCTGGTGTTTATCACCAAGGTGACGGGCTTTATCCTGCTGTTCATCTGGGTGCGCTGGAGCACGCCTCGCTTCCGCTACGACGCGTTGATGGACCTGGGCTGGAAGGTGTTTCTACCCACGTCGCTTGCGCTCATTGTCGTTTGCGGCACCATGCTCGCCGGCATCCAGCACTTCGGCGGCGGCCTCAAGGCGGGTGCCTCCGCGAAGGAAAAGGCGACCGCGATTGTGGCGGATGTCAGCCGCTAAGTTCTTATCCATTAAGCGCTTAACGCCGAGCCAGGCTTAATGGTGCGCCGCCTGCCTGGCCCACTGATTGGCAAGCAGGCCGTTAATAAAGAGTTGAACGGGGTGGTAGAACATAATCGGCAGCAGGATCAGCGTGAGGTCATCGCGCTGGCCGAAGATGAGGATGGCGAGAGGGACCCCCATGGCGAGCGTCTTTTTGATGGAGCAAAAGTAGGCGGCGATGGCGTCGCCCGAGGGCAGGCGCAGGAGTTTGCAGGCGGCGAAGATGAGGAGCGACATGCCGCCGAAGAGCACAAGCACGAGCACAAGTACTTGTAGCGTCAACACAATGCCGTATTTGGCCCAGATATTTTCCTCCACGCTCTCGCAAAACGCGCTGTAGACGATGAAGAGGATAACGGTGTTACTGATGCGCGTCACCCACTGCTTGCGGGCATCCACCCAGGCGGCAAAGGCCGGGCGCAGGGCCATACCGAGGCCAAAGGGTACCAGGGTGAGCAGCGTGATTTTCAACAGAAGCGGGCCGAAATCGCCTGCGCTGCCCGATTTGGACATGAGCAACTGAACCAGAATGGGTGTCGCAACCACGCCGACGATGTTGGAGACTGCGGCGTTAAAGAGGGCGCCGGGCGTGTTGCCGCCGGCCACCGCCGTGAGAACAACGGACGTGCTGACGGTGCTGGGAAGGACGCACAAATAGAGGAAGCCGTAGCGAATGGCCGGGGGCTCGCCGGGCCAGGCAAGGGGGACGACAGCGTCCATCGCCAGGCCGACAAGAGGGAAGATGACGAACGTAAAGGATTGAATGACAAGGTGTAAGCGCCAGTTACCAGCCCCTTCCTTCACTTTCTCGAACGCGAGGGAAAGGCCCTGGAGAAAGAGAATAAGCGCTATGCCCGCGTTGTTCAGGATATCGGCATGTAAAATGCCATGCCGCGAGCCCGGGCCAGGGAAGACGAACGCCAGCGCCACCGCGCCAAAGAGGCCGATGATGAAGCCGTTGGCCTGCCACCAGGAGGGCGGCTTGCGGGGCGCAGGCGTCGCGGCGATTTTCGAGGCCGCAGCGTCTGCAGAGCCAGGGGCAGGGGAAAGTGTCATGACGGCGTTGGCGGATCCGGGGCTGAGACGACGCAGGCTTTTCAGCAGACGGGTCCTTGAGTTGAACTAAGCGAGGTGCGTTGCGGCCACAATCTTGCTTCGGAAACGATTATCCCGTCAATGGGGATCAGAAGCAGCCGAGCACCACTTTCACCGACAATAGCTCAAGCCTTTCCCTGACCAACTGCATCAGGGCCTCGCAAAGGGCTCGTGTTCAAGTACTTGCGCGAGCACCACATCCTGGCGGCGGTGCATCGCTTTTGCCAGGGCGGGTTTGACGTCATCGTAGCCAGCGAGGTGGAGGAGGCCGTGAATCGTGTAGAGCAGGACTTCCT
Source organism: Verrucomicrobia bacterium LW23 (assembly GCA_003054695.1). Taxonomy (GTDB): domain Bacteria; phylum Verrucomicrobiota; class Verrucomicrobiia; order Methylacidiphilales; family UBA1321; genus LW23. The sequence goes on along the minus strand of QAZA01000011.1, from coordinate 251,149 downwards.
CGTCAAACTGGCGGCCAAAGTCGGCGCACTGTTGGGCAGCGACCTCGGGGCAAACGAGGATCTCGCCGTAGGGAAACGTGATCACGTCGGTAGGTGTGGGGTCGTCCAGAAACTGCGCGTGAACCTGGCACATTGCGGCGTTGCCGATGTAGTGAATCTCAATCTGCGCCGGCAACGGCTTGAGCTTGCTGTTTGCAACCGCTTCTGCCCCAATAATTTCTGCTGCCAGCTCAAGCTGCCGCAGAAGTTTGCGAAGGGGTGGAAGACGGTGTTTTCTTTGGCGGTTGGACAGAGAGAGCTGTACCGGTGGGGCCGACGGCTGCCGCGCCCCCGGTGGGGGCGGGGATGCCGACCTGGGTGCCGACGCGGGTATCGCGGTCGCTGCGCGTTTCGCTTTTGTCGTCAGAACGGGTCTCCTTAGGCGGGTAGCTAATGCGTTGATGCAGAACGCTTTTTACCGTAAACACAAAGCTTTCGCTTGCGGTGCGTATCTGGTTGAGGGTCAGGTGGCACTCGTCCAGCTGGCCTTCGCTGATCTTGCGCTGGATGATTTCCTCCACCAGGGCTTCGATCTTTTGCGGCGTCGGTTTATCCAGCGAGCGCGAGGCGGCTTCGATGGCGTCGGCCATGCAAAGCAGTCCAACCATAGGGGTTTGCGGGCGCGGGCCGGGGTAGCGGAACTGTTGCTGCGACACGGTCGGGATGTCGTCCGGGCGCATGTTCATGATCTTGCCGCCTTCGCGCGCGTCGTCCTCCTGCTGCTTGGCGCGGCGGTAAAAGTAGTAGACGAGCGAGTCGCCGTGGTGCTGCTGGATGGCGTCGATAATGGGCTTTTTAAGGCGGTATTGCAGGGCCAGATCAACGCCTTCTTTCACGTGCGCGATAATGATCAGCGCGCTCATGGTGGGGGAGATATTGTCGTGCGGGCTTTTTTGTCCGGATGAAATATTTTCCGTAAAGTAGCTGGGCTTAATGGTTTTGCCGATGTCGTGAAACAGGGCCAGCACGCGCGCCTGCGTAGGGTTAAGGCCCAGCGATTTGCTGGCGGCCTCCACCAGGTTGGCAACCACCAGGCTATGGTGGTAGGTGCCGGGGGCCTCTATCGTCATGCGTTGCAGCAGAGGATGGTTCAGGTCCGCCAGCTCGATCCACGACATATCGGTAATGATGTCGAAAACAGTCTCGAGGATGGGCAAAATGGCGCTGACGACCAGGGCGGTGGCGATGCCCATCAGCACGGCGCGCACGCCGGCGGTGGCCAGAGCACCTGCGTCCTGTCCCTGAATCAGGCCGAACGCCAGGGCAGTGACCATGCTGGCGATACCGACGGCGACGCCCGATTTAACGAGATCGTGCCTCTTGCGCACCCGTTTGGTAAAGTAAACGGCGGTAAAGCCGGAGATCATGCTGATGACCATCAGGCTAAAATCGCGCCCCATAATGAGGCTGAGCAAAATGCTGGAAACAAACACCGCGTAAAGGGCGGGCCGCGTGCCCAGCAGCAGGCTGACGCACATGGGCGCCAGGGCGGTGGGCATCAGAAAGTAGAGATCGCCAAGCTGCGAGCCGCCGGTCTTAAGCGCAATACACATCCCCCTGACTAGCAGGATGTTAACGAGGACAAGGCCAAGTAGAAGGGCCAGCCTGCTGTTGATCGTCCATACGTCGCCGTGCTCCAGCTCCAGCATCATCATGGCCACCAAAAAGACCACAAAGATGATTAGATTAGACTCATTGCTGGGGTACGGCAGGCCCAGGCTGAGGGAGCCCCAATAGCTCAGAGCGTACAGACAGCACGCGAAAACAGCCAGGATGCTGAGTTTGACGGTGCGGTTGCAGTCAAAGCACTCCCGCCACGTTGCCTCGTCGCGCTGTCGACGCATTTTTTGACACGCAAGTCCTTTCGAGACAAGCCTTTGCCGTCGCAGCCATTCAAAACCGATCATATGTGCCTGGTGCCCCGGGGCCGCGCGCTAACCCTAAGCGCTGTGTCGGCTGTTGGCGATAAAAGAGAGACCTCTAATATAGAGCACAAATGGCGGGTTTGTAAAATGGGGCGCCGTGCGGCGACGCTTAACGGAAGTGGCAAGCCCTTGGTGCTCATAGGGATGCACTGGTTGCGCGATCACCGCGATGTGCGCGGTAGGCGCGGATGACTCGCTGCACAATATCATGGCGTATGACGTGCCGGTCGTCAAAACGCATAAAGGCGATGCCCTCGGTATCCTTCAGCGCCTGCATGGCTTCCATCAGGCCGCTTTTGCGGTGGCTGGAGAGGTCGCACTGGGTGGGGTCGCCCGTCACCACGCACTTGCTCTCCGGGCCCAGGCGGGTAAGGAACATAAACATCTGCTCCGTCGTCGTGTTTTGGGCTTCGTCCAGGATAACAAAGCTGTGGGAGAGCGTTCGTCCGCGCATGTAGGCCAGCGGGGCCAGCTCGATAACACCCTTATCCATCAGGCGTTCGATCTCTTCCGGGTCGAGCATCTCGTAAAGCGCGTCGTACAGGGGGCGCAGGTACGGGGCGATTTTCTCCTTCAGGTCGCCGGGCAGAAAGCCGAGGGCCTCGCCGGCTTCCACCGCAGGGCGCGTGAGGATAATACGCGTAACCTTATCCTGCTTAAGGGCTTCCACCGCCATCGCCATGGCGATGTACGTTTTGCCTGTGCCGGCCGGGCCGATGCCAAACACCAGGTCAGTCTTGCGGATGGCATCGACATAGGCCTTCTGGTTCTCGCTCTTGGGCACGATAGGCGGCTTGCGCGGGGAGAACGCGATGCGCGACTCAAATAGATTCTGCAACTGCAGGTCGTCGCCTTTTGCCACGGAGTCCAGCGCAAAGCGGAACTCGTGCTTGCGAATATGGTGGCCTTTATCCTTAACGGCCGAGAGCTGCGTAAACACGTTGCGCGCCTGGGCGATGCCGGCGTCCGTACCTTCCACCTTAATCCATGCGTCGCGGGCCGTTAGTTTGACGTCGAAACGCTCCTCCATCAGCCGCAGATTCTGGGGATCGTTGGCGATGAGGGCCTGAAGTACGCGGGCGTTCTCGAAAGTGATGGTTTCCGACAGGCGCATGGAGATAGGGGCAGCGACCATACAGCCATCGCCCGGCTCGCCGCGGGCGCGAGCCAACGGGCCGGACGGCAAGGCGCGCAAAAAAAAATATCCGCGTTGGGACAGAGGCGCGCCTTTACCGCGGTCGTTACATCCCCTAGGCTAAGGCATTCCCTGCGGAAGTCAATTATTCTCGTACGGCAGCAATATTACTTTGAAGCATCACACCTCACGCAACGTCTAAGGGCAGGTTTTGGCCTGATGCAGGCGGTTGCGCTTCCAGCTATTTCCCTGCCATCCATGGCCGAGAATTTACCCCCGGTGCCGCCGCTGTTCTTCCGCAAGGCGCGGATGACCGATCTACCTGCGCTGCTTCAACTTACGCGCGAATGCGTGGCCTCCATGCGCGCCGCCGGCAACCCGCAGTGGGACGACAGCTACCCCAACGCTGAGGTAATCTCCAAAGACATTGCGGCGCAAACACTTGAGGTGCTTTGCGACGGGTCCCACGCAGAGAACGCCGCCGCACCCCTCATCGGCTGCATCACCGTTGATCGCTTCATGCATCCCCTTTGGGCAGGGCTGGACTGGCGCTTTCCGCCAGACTCCGCCGCCGCCGTACACCGCCTCATGATCTCCCCGTCGCACCGGGGACAGGGCCTGGCGAAGCTGGCCATGGCATACGCCGAGGCCCTCGCCACAACCTGGGGCTGCCGTAGCATGCGGCTGGATTGCTTTTGCCAGAACAAGCCGGGCCACGCGCTCTACCCGGGGCTGGGCTACCGCTTCTCCGGTATCGCCATCATGCGCGTTGGAGAGTACTCCGGCTTTGAGAAGGCGCTGGAGTGAGTGCGTGAGTGAGTGAGTGAAGGCTGCTGACCCTGACGATGCACCGGCAATCGCCCGCCTGCCCTCACTTTTTTGGAGCATATCGCTTGAACTTTTTTGGCGCGGGATTATGTTTCGTGAGTGATTGTTCATGCTTAGCGTATCACTAAAACGGACGGATCATCACTGCAAACCTTAGGATGCTTCCATACACATCCTGTTTGTTTGCGCAAGGCGATGAACAAGCATTAGCTAGATCCATTGTTAATACATTGCTCTCACTGCCTGCACTGCTTCCTTCCTTACCAAGGCACCTCTCCTTCCGCGTCAGCTTCAGCTGCCCCACTTAGCGCATCTTACCGTATGTGCTAGTGACATATCCGGGGGCGGGCAAGCCCTTTCGCGGAGGACGTGCGCCCCAGCCAAGGCCTATGCCTCCCTCACCATCCTCCCCTTCCCTGCCCTCCGGCTCCCGCCGACGGGCCGCCGAGGCACCAGCCCGGCACTCGCACCCCGCCACGTGCGGCGGCGACCTGACCATCTGCCCGGACGAAATGGAGCTGGAAAGCAAGGGTATGACGTTCGTCACACGGCGCAACCTGGACGTTTGCTCCGAAATGGAGCTGATGCTTAGCCTGAACGACGAGCTCCACCGCATCACCGGCATGGTCGTCTCCTGCCGCCCCATGCATCAGCGGCCCGGTTGCTTCGAGACGACACTCTTTTTTGTCAACGCGCCGGCTGCCCTGGAGCGGGAGCTGGGTGGCCAGGGCCGCTGGCGAGCAGATGGCGCGGAGAGCGACTGGGCGGTGCGCCGGGCGTGGATTCCGCATCCGGCCGCAGGCCCGGGCGGCAGCGCTTAGCGTCCACCGCAAAGTCCTCGTGCGCAAGGGATTGCACGATGTGCTCCGCCGTGCGTTCCGAAGCGCCCAGGTGCGCCTGAAACGTGCGGCGCGCGGCATCCCCCAACGTGCGGCGACGCGATTCGTCGGCGCATAGCTCCTCTACAACGCGCTCCAGTTCCGCCGCGTCCTGAATCTGCACAAGTGCCTGCTGCCCAAGGAATTCGCGCGTAATGGCCGGGAAGTTCTGCATGTTCGGCCCCACGATAATCGGTAAGCCGAAACGGGCCGCCTCAATGAAATTCTGCCCCCCGGCGCGCGGCCCAAGGCTTTTGCCGACGTAGACGATCGTCGCTCTCTGATACACGCCTACGAGCTCGCCCGTTGTGTTGAGCACCAGCACATCCGGCGCCGGTGCCGCCGGATGTGCCGCCTCAATCCACGTCCGCGCTATCGTGTTCAGCCCCAGCTGCTTGCACATGGCCAGGATGGCTTTCCCGCGCTCCGCGTGGCGGGGAGCAATCACCAGACGCAGCTTCGGAAACCGTTGGCGCAGTTGCACATACAGCTTCGCAAAAAGCTCTTCCTCGCCCGCGTGCGTGCTGGCGGCCAGCAACACCACGTCGTCAGGCGCCCAGCACAGGCGCAACCACCAGGCATCAAACGCAGCCGCGTTGCGCAGCGGCAGGTTGGCCACATCGTACTTCATGCTGCCCACGTGAAAAATGCTCTCGGCGGGGAAGCCCGCGCGGGTTAGCCGCTGCACGTCCTCGGGCTCCTGCGCAAACACAAGCGTCAGCTCCGCCAGAAGCGGCCGCACAAGGGCGGCGAAGCGAATGTACCGGGCCTCCGAGCGGGGGCTGAGTCTTGTGTTAACAAGATAAACCGGGATGCCCTCCCGGCGCGCCGTCCACATCCAGTTAGGCCAGATCTCCGACTCAATCAGCACCAGCCGCCGCGGGGCAATCGTGCGAAACGCCGCCCCCACGCACGGCCCGAAGTCTATGGGATTGAACAGGATAAGCGTCCGCTCGTCCTCCAGCGCCCGCCCCACGGCGTAACCGGTGGCAGTGGTGGTGGTGATGACCACGCGCAACCCGGGCTGAAGCCGCCGCATGCTGAGAAGGAGGATGCTGGCCAGCTTCATCTCCCCGACAGAAACGGCGTGAATCCATAAATCGCACGCCTTGCCGCTGCCCCGCCGCGCCGTTGCCAAGCCTTCTCCGGCGGCCGCAAGTTCCTCAGCCTCAATGGCCTGGCGCCAATTCGCAAGCTGAGCCCGCACGTCGGCGGAGTATCGCCCCAGCCGCTGGCCAAAATTCTGCAGCGGGTTGCCGCGCCGCCACATTTTCAACCCCCAGGCGGGCGCCATTACGGTAAATCCGGCTAAAAACGCGGCGTTATAAAAGATCTGACGCGGACCCATGGAAAAAGTAATGCGGTAAAAGTGCGCCGGAGACGGCGATGCACTCTGTATACCCCACCCAACGCCGGAAGGCAAGGCAATCAGACGGTTAGACTCTGCTTTTGTATAATAATATATAAAAACACTCTTATCTCAAGCATTTGCGGCTACTTATCGTTGTAAAAGGAGAGATGGCTAATCTTCCACTCCCCGTTCACCTTCACCAGCGAGAAGTAGTCCCAGCCCCTCGTCTCCGTGCCGGATTTCCTCAACAGCCAGCGCACCTGCACGTGAGCAAGCACCCCATGTGCCTCCAGCGCAATAGTTTCCGCCACCTCTTCCATTGGCTCCACCGCCCGGGCGTGGGCCTGCCGTTGCGACTCCAGAAACGGCCCAAGCTCCATCGGCACCCCCTCGCCTGTGGCTGGGTCGACGAAAAGAATCGTGGCGTCCGGCATAAAACAGGCGCCGTATCCGTCGATATCGCGCGCCGACCACGTCGCAAAATAGCGGCGAATCATCGCCTCAATCGCCCTTCGCTCCTCCGGCCCGGCGGGGCGGGACATCGCGGGCAATGCATCCGCCCCGACGGCGGCTGTCGGAAAGCCCGCCCCATAGCGCCCCGCCCAGTAGCCGATCCCAATCGCCACCATAACCCAAACAATGGCAACCACATAGTGCATGCGCAATGCTCTCGCCACGCTCCTCCGAGCCTCGGGTCCGTCGCCGCCGCCTCCTCCCCGTACGCTATCAGCCCCCTTGCCTGCCTCTTTGTGCAATCGCTGCTTCTTCAAGGCTGCCCCCCGTCCTGCTGTTGCTTCAGCTGTTGCACCCAGCGTAACACCTCAGCCACAGGCTGGATAAGATCCGTAGGTATATACGATTCAACCGGCACTTCATCATACAAAGCCCGCGCCAGAGGTACATCGCGCATAATGGGAATCCCTTCCTCCTCCGCCAGTTTAATCATTTGCTGCGCCACATAGCCCTCCCCCTTGCTGATGACAACGGGCAGCTTGGTTTCATCCTTATTATAATACAAAGCCACCGCATAGTGAGTGGGATTTGTTACAAGCACCGAAGCCTTACGCGTATTTTGCACGGTAGTATTCTCCAACATCTCTTTGTGTAGCTGTTTGCGTTTACCCTTAATCTCGGGATTACCTTCGCTTTCTTTATACTCCCGCTTCACTTCGTCCTTCGTCATACGCAGCTCCTTAATATGCTGCTGCTTTTGAAAGAAATAGTCAAATACTGCGACCACAATATAGGCAAACGCCACATTAATCGAGAACACCTTCATAATAGGCGATATTACATCCAGCATCCCCTGCACACCGTAATACCGAATCTTCAGCAAGGGCTCAATCGACCCCAATATAACATAATAGACAAGAATTCCAAGAAAGAGAATCTTAGCATTCGACTTCGCGAACTCAATCAGATTCTTGACGGAAAAAATCTTTTTGACCGCATTAATAGGATTCAGCTTATTTAAATCCGGCTTAATCGACTCGAATGAAAACAACAATCCAAACTGAAAGAAATTAGCCCCAATACCTACAACCACCACCATCGCAATAACGGGCATACTCATAATGAATATCGCCCGCAATACCTCCATAAACATGACATCCAGCGTTTGCGCAAAAACAAAGCCGGGCGCATATAATTTCGGCGCCAGCAACAACAACTCCACACACCTGTACAAATACCAATCCCATAAAATGCCAATAAGCGCAAAGAGACTAAGTAACAATGCCGTGGAACTTACATCCGCACTCTTGGCAACCTGCCCCTTTTCGCGCGCGTCCCTCAGCTTTTTAGCTGTTGGTTCCTCTGTTTTTTCGCCGGACTCGGACATCGCGTTTCCGAGACTACCCCCCACGCGCCCCGTCAATCAAACCCAAACACCCGCCCATACGCCTCAAAAACTTCCGCCTCCAGCTCCCATGCCCGCGCCTCGGCAAAGCTCTCCCCGCGGCTCGCCTGCCACTGGCTGCGTGTCGTCATGCGGTCCAGGTGATGCCCGAGCTCGTGGGTAAGCACGTGTAACAATTGGTACGCCCGCACCGTCGCCTCCGTAAACCGGCACTCGTACTGCCCGCCCGCTTTGCGCACCGGCACCCCCAGACGCCGCAAAAGCGGTGCGTGCTCCCCATAAAAATCGGCCGGCCACACGTCCCAAAGCCCTGCCTTCCAGGCACATACGCCAATGACGCCGGAGCGGTGCCAGCCTTGGCAAAGCCCGTCGGGCTCCGCCGTTGCCAACACTACAGCGTTAAAATCCTGCCTTAGCAACGGCCAGTCCGGCAATATCGTCAAAAATCGCGCAACATCTTTGCGCGTAAGCACATGCCTATAGCCTCGGCCAGGCTTTTGCTTGTGGATGACAAAGTCCCCAACATTGCCGTCCAGATAATGCGTCGTCGTCGCCACGCGATTGATCGGAACGGCGCGCCCGCCCCGCATCGCCGCAGTACGGCGCTGCGCCACCAGGTGCCCGCCAGTCGTGCCGCGCATCCTCATGAACTTCCAGACTAGCGCCATCCTTCCCGACGTCCACCACTTTTTCGCACCAACCCAATTGCGCAACGCGCGCACGCCGGGCTTGCCAATCGCGCCCCGCCGCCCCAAGCTTTCGCGAGCAACCGCCATGACCACGGCCACCTCCCTCCCCCTGCTGCGCATGCCCCCGTGCGACCCCACCCGCGCACGGGCGTGGAACGCTGTTGCCGGCACCCATCGCCGCATCGCCTTTACGTTGGAGCAACAACCCTTTACGCTTCACCTGCGCCACCTGGACCAGGACTCCTCAGGCCTCTGGTCGCCCCGGCTCTCCATCCGCGTTAAGGCCGGGCCACATCTTTTTGCGCTGGGCCTGGGCAGCCTCCCACCCGAGGGTTTCATGCCAACCAAGCTGCAAGGCCTTGATTTCGAGGCACTTCCCGCCGACATCGCCGCCATGGTGCTGGAAAGCGCCTGCGAGCCCTGGTGGCGCCTGCTGGAGAGCACACTGCGCGTAAGCTGCCACATCCAGGACGTAGCCTGGAACGCCGGGCCCGTGGAGGCGCCCAACCTTTTCGCGTTTACTATTGAGCGCCACTCCGTGCTTAGCACGCTGGCGGCGGCACCCGGCGCCAGCGCCCCAACCCCTTCGGGTCGAGGCACTTCCACAGCCCGACAGCCTCCGCTCGAAGCGCTCCAGGGGATCCTCGGCTGCGACCACGCCGGCCTGGACAAGATTGCCGCGCCGCTTGCCAAGGCGCCGGCTGCCCCCTGCCCGGACGCCCCCAGGCGCTTTGGCGGCATCAGCGCCACGGTCCACGTGCTGCTGGGGCACTCCACGCTGGCGCCAGCCGATTTTGGGTCGCTCGATTTTGACGATCTCATCCTTATAGACGATTTCTTTCTATCAAAGGACGGACTTTGTCGTGTAAAGATAATGCACGGCCCTACATATCCAGCTACATACAAAGGCAGTAAGGTAACCATTACCAGCCTGCAGAATGAGCCTATCGCCACACCCACCCCTATGGCCACACCTCCCGCCAACGCTGCAACCTCAGCCACCCCTGCGCCAGGCACCGGCGCACTGGAGCAAATTCCCATCCAGATTGTGTTTGAAGCCGGAGAACTGCAAGTGCCTTACAGCCAGCTTCTTACCATGCAGCCCGGCTACGTGTTCGAGCTTCCGGCCCTCGCGGAGCGCCCCATTTCCATCCGCGCCAACGGCATGATTGTCGGCCGCGGCGAGCTTCTGCAGCTGGGCGATCGCATTGGCGTGCGGATAACGGAATTCATCGAGACGACGCAGGCCGAGTAACCGGCCGCCACCGCGCAGCCCTCGCCTCGCGTTGCATAACCATAACGACATCAACCCTTTCCCTACGCCCCGAGCTTTCCATGACACCCGCGAACATGCCGGATCCGACATCACTGATCCTCATCCTGGTGTCTCTCTCGCTGCTTCCCTTTTTGGCAATGATGGTAACGTCGTTTGTCAAGATAGTAACGGTATGCAGCCTTATTCGCAATGCTATGGGCATTCAGCAGATTCCACCCAACATGGTTGTCAACGGCCTGGCCATCATTCTCTCGATCTACATTATGAATCCAGTGCTGGAAGATACACTGGATATTCTGCAGAAGGAGGATCTCTCCAAGCTGGATGTAGCATCCATGCGTGCCGTTGCGGATAAGGCCAAGGTGCCATTGGAAAAATTTCTCCTTAAACATACAACCGCCCGCGATCGGCAGTTCTTCATCAAAACGGCGGAGAAGCTATGGGGAAAGGAACGGGCGGAACGCTTAAAGGAAACTGATATGATGATCCTTGTGCCCGCATTTACCGTAGCGGAGCTTACTTCGGCATTTCAGATTGGCTTTCTTATCTACCTTCCTTTTATTGCTATCGATCTTATTGTATCCAATATCCTTCTTGCCATGGGTATGATGATGGTCTCGCCCATGACCATTTCTCTTCCCTTCAAGCTATTGCTTTTTGTACTTATTGACGGCTGGACAAGACTGCTCCAGGGCCTGATATTAAGTTACGCTTAGCACTACCCCACAAGCACCATCATCATGACGCGCGCCCTCATTCTTGACCTGACGTCACAAACTATGTTGCTTGTGCTGATCCTGTCGCTTCCGCCCATTATCACCGCTACAGCCACAGGCCTGCTTGTTAGTCTGCTACAGGCACTTACGCAGATTCAGGAGCAAACACTCAGCTTTGCGGTAAAGCTTATCGTTGTTACAATCACCATCCTGCTTACAGCGTACTGGGTAGGCGGAGAGCTGATGAATTTTACGTTGCGGATCTTCAACATATTTCCATTTCTGGAGATATAGCTTGTATTGCCTATGAAATTCCAGGCATTCGAGCAGATCATGCCTTTTAAGGATATTATCTTCACCATGTCCATCTGTACGGTGAGGATGGCAGCTATACTCTCTATCGCTCCCTTTATCAGCCAGAACTTTGTTCAGGGCACGGCACGCAATGCTGTTGTATTAGCGTTAACGGTTATATTAGTTCCGATGGTACTTCCCTCGCTTCCACCCGATGGACTTACTACAGTACAACTCCTCAAAATTGTTGTTAAGGAGGCGATCCTCGGTGTGTTTCTTGGTTTTATAGCGGCCATGCCATTTTGGCTGGCGCAGAGTATCGGCTTTATGGTGGATAACCAAAGAGGTTCCTCTATGGCTTCCATCTTCGATCCGATGGCGGGTGAAGAAACGTCGCCGCTAGGAAGTATGATGACAAAGGTGGCTACGGTTTTATTCTTTACGACGGGTGCGTTCCTGACATTTCTGGATATCATATACGATACCTACAGAATCTGGCCCGTCTTTAGCTTCTTTCCTCAATACAATGCAGGTTTCCCCGGGTTCTTCCTCTCCATTGTGGATCGACTGAGCTCGCTTACATTACTCATTGCGGCACCTATGATCTTTGTTATGTTTCTTACTGATCTTGGCCTTGGCATGATGAATCGATTTGCTCCGCAACTTAATGTGTTCTTTCTATCCATGCCTATCAAAAGCGCCCTGGGCATCTTTATTTTTATCATCTATTTTGGTCTGGTTCTAAACTTTATGGAGGAAGATTTTCTGCATACCAACGACCTGCTCATCTTCCTGCGTTCCATGATTATGCCCTGAGTCGCCTCTCCGCGCTGGACAGCCGCCTTTACACGGGCGAATATACCCCTCCCATGCACCTCTTCTTTCCTGTGCCGCGCGCCTTATGGGCCGTTATCGCTGCACTTTCCTTCCATGTGCTGGCGGCGACTCCGCTTAGCGCGGAGATTTCGCCGGCCGCCTATTCGCACATGCAAAATACTGCGGCGGAACGACTTGTGGTTCACGTATCGAAGGTTACCGTAACACCGCTGCCTAACAATCGCACGTCCGTCGTCGCGGAAGGAACGGTAAAGGAAGTGAAAAAGTCGATCTCCGGCCTCAAGGAGGGCGATCCGGTGACCATCAAGTATGATATTGTCCCGCTGCCGAAGGGCTCCGTGGGGCCGTCGCCAATCCCTCCTCTGCAGGAAGGCAAGGATTACCCGGCTTATTTGACGAAAGAGAAGGATTTTTTTGTGCCAGCTGCGCGCGCCTACAGTTTTACACGTGTGGGCGAGCCGCTGACGTTGCCGGAACCGCCGCCCGCGACGAACGCGCCGGCGGCGGAGCCGAAGAAGCCGAAGAAAAATCCTCCGCAAAAGGGTGTAGGCGCTGCACGCGAGAAGAAGGAAAATCCGAAGAAGGATCCCCTGCCTTAACGTGATAGCATTGCTTATTGCATTAACGTAGCATGAATAAGAAGGTTTCACCCAAGTCGGCTTCCCGCATCAAGGCAGCGGATGCGTCGACTCTCACTCGAAGCAATACGCTGGAGCGTATAGTGCTTTGTCTCACGTGCTTCTTCTCAGGCGCGGCGGTATTAATCATGGAGATGTCCGGCAATCGCGTATTGGCGCCTGCGTTTGGAAACTCTCTTTATACATGGACGGGCCTCATCGGTATCGTGCTGGTTTCCATCTCATTAGGTGACTATTTTGGTGGTTGGCTGGTGGACCGCTGGACCTCCACAATGTTAGTGCCTGCGCTACTTACCGGCGGCGCCGCGCTTCTTATCATTACGTGTTGGATGCTTCCCAGTTTCTCGGCTATGGCTAAAGGCTGGGATGTAACAACCGGCCCTGTGTATGCATCGCTCATGCTGTTCTTTTTGCCGGCAATGGTACTTAGCTCGGTAACACCTGTATGTGTACGCCTGTTTAGCCGCACCACCAGCGATAAGGATATAGGCCTTTCCTCAGGTACAATTGGTATGTTTAGCACGCTGGGGAGTTTTGCGGGGACGATGCTGGCGGGGTTCGTGCTGATTCCCATGCTGGATGTGCGGGTGATCTTTGTGGGTGTTGGTGCGGTGCTTATTGTTCTGGCTATTGGGTTTGCGTACTTTTTTCGCGTTAAGGATCCCGCGCCGGTCGTTGTTGCAGGGGTGCTGTTTTTAATGATCGGAGCGCTTCTCGTGTCCGTGGAGGAAAAGGGGCGGGACGGATTGAAGTACTCCCACAGCACCTATTACCATAAAATTCAGGTTTACGATACTGTGGGCGAAAACGGCGACACGTTACGTATGTTACAGCTGGACACAACATCGGAAGGTGGTATTAATCTTACGCAGAATGATGTCGTCTTTCAGTATCAAAAGTATTGGCAGCTTTCCAAACTGTTTTCGCCGGATTTGAAGAAAGCACTTTTCTTTGGTGGCGGCGCTTTTGGCATGCCTCGGAAGGTTTCGGAGGCTTTCCCCAAAGCTCATATTGATGTTGTGGAGATTGATCCTGAACTTATACGTGTGGCGGATACGTGGTTTGGATTAAAGGATTACCCCGCCATTATGAAGCATGGCATGGATGCGCGGGTGTTTTTACGCAGGTGCAATGAGAAGTATGATTACATTTTTGGCGATGCCTATAATGGTATCCAGCATATACCTTCGCACTTATTAACGAAGGAATTTTTTGCGGAAGTTAAGGAACACCTTACGGAGAACGGTGTCTTTATGATGAACCTTATCTCCACACCTGAGGGCCCCAAGAGCGAGCTTTTCCGCTGTGTTATTACGACATTGCGCACGTCGTTTCCCGGTGTGATGGTCTTCGCTGTCAGCCCGAGTTCGCCTACGACCGTGCAGAATCTTATTCTTGTGGCGGGAAACTCGCAGGAGGCGCTGGAAGCGGCGGTAGCGTCCCCTCAGGCCAGCCGTTATATCTCTTTGCTGGAGAACAGATTGCCCACCGCCAGGCTTCCGGATTCGTCCGACCCGGCGCAAATCCTTACGGACTGGAAGAATCGCACGGATCTGCTGGTGGCGCAGCAGATTCGCACCACGAAGTAGGCGACACAGCGCACAGTACGCAAGCTGTTCTGCTTCTGCACGTTAACCACGGGCTTACATCCCTGCCCGGTTTTACCCATCCTCACTATGCTTAAATGGCTCAAAGACCATTGGACAGGAACGCAACTCACTCCGGAACAAGGAATTGAAGAGATTGTGCTGGGAAACTCCCGCTTTGTGTGCGAGCGAACGAAGGAGGATTTTGAGGGTTACAGCGGGGAGCAGCACCCGTTTGTGACGATGCTGGCCTGTTGCGACAGTCGCGTGCATAACATGGTTTTCGGCTTCGAGCCCATGGACCGCGTGTTTGAGATCCGCAACATTGGCAACCAGTTGCGCCCCTCCGCCGGCTCCATTGACTATGGGGTGACCAACCTGAAGACGCCGATTTTTCTGGTGCTGGGCCACTCCAACTGCGGCGCCGTTAAGGCGGCCATGGGCGATTTTAGCAATGAGACGATGGAGATGATCGACGAGCTTTGCGACCTGCATTTGCCGCTGCGGGCGGATGACGGCAAGGATGCGTTTGACAACCGCTGGCAGCTGAATATTCAGCGCAATGTGGATTACCAGGTAATGCAGGCGCTTCGCCGCTACCGCGATCGCGTGGAGAATGGATCGCTGGCGATTGTAGGGGCCGTGTACGATTTTATCAATAAGTACGGCTACGGCCACGGCCGCATTGTGCTGATTAACCTGAACGGCATGGTGAGCCGGGAGCAGATCCTGGCTTCCGAGGCCCTGCCGCGGCTGAAGGAAGTGCTGAAGGAAGCGTGCATTGGCAGGCTAAAGTCGCCGGCGCAGCAATGAGCGATGCGCCACTCGGGACGCCCGCAGCTGCACGCGGGCGCACGGGCGTCCCTCCGCAGCCGCAAGTGCAACGCGTTGTGGTTATTACCGGCGGCCAGGGGGACCTTGCGTGTGCCATGCACGAGGAGTTTGCCCGCCAGGGCTGGCGCGTGCTTGCGCCGGGGCGCGCGGAGATGGATGTGCGCGACGGGGCCTCGGTTGCGGCGTGGTTTGACAGCGCTCGCAAAGACCTGGGCGTGAGCCGGTTAGACGCGCTTATCGGCAACGCGGGCATCACCCGCGATTGCCTGCTGGCACGCCTGGATGCGCAAACGCTGAATGACGTGCTGGCCGTAAACCTGCGCGGCGCTTACCTCTGCGCCAGGGCCGCCTTGCCGCTGATGGAAGCCGCGGGGGGCGGCGCCTTGGTGTGGATCGGAAGCTATGCGGCGCGCACAGGCCCGGCCGGGCTGAGCGCCTATGCGGCCGCCAAGGCGGGGCTGGCGGGTTTTTCGCAAAGCCTTGCGGTGGAGCTGGGTGCGCAGAATATCCGCAGCAATGTGGTGATGCCCGGCTTTTTGCGTACAAAAATGACGCTGGATCTCGCCCCCACCACCGTAGCCGGCGCGCTGGAGTCGCACGCGCTGGGCCGCTTTAACACACCCCAGCAGGCGGCGCGCTTCGTGGTCATGCTGTGCGATATGGAGCACGTCTCCGGCCAGGTGTTCCAGCTGGATTCGCGCGTGGGTAAGTGGTAGAGGCGGAAGGAGATGCGCGGGCTGGCGCGGCGTTCCACTTCTCAGCAAAAGCGTGTGACGCAGGGACGGCAAAGACCGCGACCGACGGCGGCGGTCAACGCGCCTCAAAGCGCTGGCCAGGAGCGGTGCTAACTCTCGCTGCGCGGCCTGGGATCGGCCGGCGTCTCGCTCTCAGGGGCCTGAGGCGTGGGCTGGGCGGGCGCGACATGGAGTTCCGCCGAGGGGGAAGCGGCGGCGCTCAGCACGGGCTCGACGGGTGGCGCGGCGTCGACGGCGGTATCGGTGGCGTGTGCGGCACCGGCGGCTACGGCCAGGGCGGCAGCGGAGCCATTCGGTTCGTCCTCGTCAGCCGACGGCTCCTCCACCGCTTTGCGCCAGGCGCGCGAGAGGAAGGGCCGCAGGAACCCGTAGAGCAGGTAGCTGACAAAACATACCGCCAGCATGTACTCGTAATAAAATAGCACAAGGCACGCCAGCAGCACAAAAAAGACGAAATGGGGAAGCGAATACCGCGTACGCCAGTTTACGGATTTGAAGCTGGGGTACTTGAAGGTGCTGAACATCATGAAGGAAAGGAACAGCATCAGCCCCGCGAGCGCGTATTTGCCGTACCCCTCGCGAAACGCCGTCTCCGAGTCGTACGCGCGCAGCATCAGCAGCGTTATGGAGGAGATGAGACCCGCCGCCGCCGGGATGGGAAAGCCCGTAAACTCCTTGCTTTGGCCGTGCGGGCGCATGGTGGCCAGCACGTTAAAGCGCGCCAGCCGCAGCGCGCCGCACACCAGGTAGGTTACGGCCACCATCCACGCCAGCTTGCTCTCAAACTCGGCCAGTACAATTTTGAAGACGAGCAGCGCGGGTGCCACGCCAAAGCTTACAATGTCGGCCAGCGAGTCGAACTCCTGGCCAAAGGGGCTTTCCTTGCCGCCCAGGCGCGCCAGGCGTCCGTCCAGCAGATCGAATATGCACGCCGCCAGGATGAAATAGAGGCTTGTCTCGTAGGTGCTGCGCCACGTCTCCAGCCCTTGCTGCCGCTGCAGGGTGCCTTCGATAATCTTCAGCACCGCGATAAAGCCGCAGATGAGGTTGCCGGCCGTCATCATATTCGGCAGCACGTATATCTTGACGTCGTCCACTTCGCTCCGCGGCGCTTTCATGGGGCGCTACACTAGGGGTTGCCGCGCCGTAACGCGAGGAGATTGTGGGCGGGCGGTTGTTGGAAGCAATCTGATGTGGCGCAAACCAAACTTGCGCAAGCACCTCTCGCGCTCCCCCTTTCCTCTTTCAGAGCGCCTCGGATTGCCTCACCTTGTATATACCTGTGCTTTAACTCCATTAGCCCGCGCGGCCAAACTTGCGCTCCAGTTCGTTGCGGGTCATCAGCACCATGGTGGGGCGGCCGTGGGGGCAGGTGTAGGGCATGTCGCACTTAAGCAGATCCACCACAAGTTGCTCCCACTCACTGGGTTGCAGGGCATCGTTGGCTTTAATGGCGGCGCGGCATACCGTCTTCGCAACGGTTTCCTCGGAGGCGCGGCGCACTTTGCGCGTTTCGCCGCCGGCTTCCTGAAGCTCCGTTACCAGCGTGCGGACGAAATCGGGGATGTCGCGGGTACGGACCATCGGGGGCAACGCGTCCACCAAAAACGTGTTGGGGCCGAAGAGCGAGATGCTGATGCCCACTTTGTTAAGGGTCGCCAACTGCTCGCGCAGGAATTCGGAGTCGCGCGGCGGCAGCGCGATGGTGGCGGGAAGCAGAAGCCGTTGCGCCAGAATCTCTTCGCGCGCCAGGCGTTTGAGCATCTGCTCAAACAGAATGCGCTCGTGCGCCGCGTGCTGGTCGATAAGCACCATACCGTCCGGGCTTTCGCCGACGAGATACGTGTGCGCAATATCGCCAATCACCCTGATATCCAGGCGGTTACGCAACGCGGTGGCCGGCGCTGGGCGGACCGGCGCGCGGGGCGTGGGAGGAAGCTCAAGCTCGCTTTGCCGACCTTCGAGATCGTGTGGCGCTGTTGACTGCGGCGGCGGCTCAAGTGTTAACTCTTGTTTCACCGGCACAGGGTGTACAGGCGAAGCCTGCGGGACGAATGGCTGCGGGCGATGTTGCCCGTAGTCAACAGATAAGGGACGCGGCGCAACGGAGGGCGGCGTGGGTACGGACGATCTGGGCGCAGAGGAATCGGAGCAAGGCGAGGGCGCCTTGATGGGATCGTCGGAAGGGGGAGCCTGAGCAGAAAGCAAAGTCGCATCGCGCTTATTATCCGCTACTTGCGACGCATTCCTCTCGTCTCCGCTGCTGGGCGCTACGGGAATTTCAGTAGCCTGGCGCAAGTGAGCATCGTGCGAGGCATCCTCCGGCGCTACTGCTTTCGCCGTTTCGGATGCGTCTGAATGAGAAGGGCTTGCATCCGCCTCCCCACGTGCAGGATCTGAGCCCATACTAATCTGCACCGGTCCGTCCATCCCCTCCCTCAACGCGCCTTGAACTGCGGCGACGACAAACGCGCGAAGCGACGCATCGTCGTGAAAGCGAACCTCGCGTTTGGCGGGGTGGATGTTCACGTCAACGCCGGCCGGATCCATCTCGAGAAACAGCACCGCGATGGCATAGCGGCCGCGCATGAGGGCGTTGTGGTAGCCTTCAAGCAACGCGTATTGCAACGTCCTGTTAACTACAGGGCGCTTATTGACAAAAAGATGTTCTTCGTGCCGCGACGGCCGGCTGATGCCCGCCTTGCCAATCAGCCCGCTGATCCGGTAGCCCTGGCGCTTGCTCTCGGCCAGCACGGGCACCGTCGCCTCCACCCAGGTGCGGCCGTAAATGGCGGCGGCGCGCTCGCGCAGCGTCTGGTTTTGGGGCCAGCGGGAGGGGGGCGCGTCGTCAAACGTGACGGTAAAGCCCACGTCCGGCCGGGCGAAGCCGAAGAGGATCATCTGCTGGCGAATGTGCGCCTCTTCGGTCGGCACGGTGCGCAGGAATTTGCGGCGCGCCGGCAGATTAAAGAAGATGCTGCGCGCCTCGATTTGCGTGCCTGGCGCCATGCCGGTGGCACGAACGTCCAGCAGTTTGCCGCCATCCACAATAACCTCCACGCCTGCAACATCTTGCGGCGCATCGGCGTCCGCCGCCGGGTGCTCCCGCGTGCGCAGGCGAAACTTGGCGACCGACGCGATGCTGGGGATCGCCTCGCCGCGAAATCCGTAGGACAGAATCTTCGCCAAGTCGCTGGAATCACGTATCTTACTCGTGGCGTGCCGCTCGAGGCAAAGCAGCGCGTCGTCGCGGCTCATCCCGTGGCCGTTGTCCGTGATTAGGATGGACGTGCGGCCCCCGGAGCGCACGGCGACATCGACCTGCGTCGCCCCGGCGTCCAGGCTGTTCTCGACGAGCTCCTTGATGACAGACGCGGGCCGCTCGATAACTTCGCCGGCGGCGATCTGGTTGGCGACTTTGTCGGAAAGCAGTTGGATGCGGTTCACAGGCAACGGATTACAAAGGGCGACGAGGCCGCGGCCGGCACGTTGGCCGGGGCGGGTTGAATCAGAAAAAGTCGGCAACGTCGGGTTGCCGGGCCCCTAACTTACAGGAGGTAGTCCGTATTGACAAAGCTGGAACTACGCGTTCGGATGATCTCTTTAATCAGCACCTTGTTACCCGGCGTCAGCTTGCCGGCAACCAGGGCGCGGATGCTGAAGCTGCGCAGCGCATCTGTCACGGAGAGAGTACCTTCTGCCGAATCCTTGCGCCCGTTGAAGGGGAACACGTCGGGCCCGCGCTGGCACTGGCTGTTGATGTTGACGCGGCACACCTGGTTGACGAGCGGATCGATCAGCCCGCCGATCTCCGTCGGATCGCTGCCAAAAAGGCTGACTTGTTGACCAAAATAACCATTCGTAATGTATTCGATCGGCTCGCTCACCTCCGTAAACACTTGCACGGGAATGATTGGGCCAAATTGCTCCACGGTGTAAAGCTTGCACTTTTCGCCCACGCCCACCACTATCGTCGGGGCAAAGAACGTGTGGAAGCTTTGGTTGCCGCGCGACGTATTGTAAACCACCGCACCGTTGTCAATCGCGTCCTGAACGTAACCGTGCAGCGTGGCCGCTTTGTTGTTCTCCGGCAACGGCGTAATGCTTACGCCCTTCTCCCACGGCATGCCCATTTTGAGGGAGTCGACCGCTTTGGCCAGGCGCGACAAAAAGTCATCCGCTATGGACTTGTGTACATAAATCATCTTGATGGCCGTGCAACGCTGGCCGTTAAAGCTGAGCGTGCCCAGTACACATTCTGTTACCGCATTGTCAACATCCGCATCGGGCAGAATAATCGCCGCGTTCTTCGCGTCCAGCCCCAGTATGCAGCGTAGCCGGTTGGGCTTGGGGTGCGACTTTTTGAGCGTATTGGCCGCATTGCTGCTGCCAATCAGCGCCAGCACATCGATTAGCCCGGACTCCATGACGGGCGGCACCACGGTGCGGCCGTCGCCATACAACATGTTGACAACACCAGGCGGAAAAGCCTTCTGAAAAGCCGACAGCAGGTAACCAAAAAGCAACGTCCCAAACTTCGGCGGCTTGAAGATAACCGTATTGCCCATGATGAGCGCGGGAAGCAGCGTGGCAAACGTCTCATTCAACGGATAGTTGAATGGACCCATGCACAAGACAACACCAAGTGGCATGCGCCGGATTTGCCCGTAAATGCCCTCCACAATTGTCGGCCTCGACCCGTCGCGATCGAGATCGCGCACCGCCTCGATGGTGTCGCGCAGGTAGCCCACGGTGCGGTCGAACTCCTTCTCGCTGTCGCCCCGCGTTTTGCCGATCTCCCACATCAGCATGGAGACGACCGGCTCTCGCTCCTTAACCATCAGAGCCACAAAGTTTTCCACCGCGGCCACGCGCTCGCCCACCGTTGCGGTCGGCCAGTCGCCATGCCCTTGTTTGTAGGCGGCAACCGCGGCTTTAAGCACCTCCATCGCCTCGTCGCGCCCCAGTTTGGGCACGTGCCCAAGCACCACCGGGCGAAATTCCCCGCCCGAGAGCGTGCCCATAGGCGAGAGCACCTCTTTTACCGCGGTAGCGGTGCGGAGCTCGCCAGCGACAAGGTATTCTTTCTGAAACAATTGCGGCACAACTACTTCAAACGCTTCCGGAAATGCTGCGAGGGGAGGAACAGGCTCGGTATGCATAAGGGGGGTGGGCGAGGCGCCGCCGCAATCGTAAGCATAAATCGCGCCGATGCAAGCTGTGCGAAGAGAATTGGCTTTTGGACGCCGCATGAGCCATAATGACACTAGAGGGCAATGTCGCCAGTACAACCTTGAGGCAATGAGCCAATATGTCTCCCTTATACGAATATTCTTTTTGGCATTTCCTCTGCTATTCGTCTCACTATCAAGCGTTTACATATATTGAACCTCAATTACTCCATATGGCTCGATCCTTGCGCATTACTGTCTCAATACGAAAGTTGAGGTATATTGACTTATGGATTTGAACAAATTCACGGAAAAAGCGGCCGCTGCGCTGGCGGATGCTCAGGGGATTGCCGTTCGCGGCGGGCAGCAGGCTGTGGACGTGGAGCATTTGCTGGCGGCGTTGCTGAAGCAGGAGGATGGCCTGGCGCCGCGCCTGTTTGAGCGCGCCAAAGTATCTCCCGATTTGCTGGAAACCAAGCTGAACTCCGAGCTGGCGCGTCTGCCCAAGGTAAGCGGCAGCACTAACGGTATGAATGCCGGCGTGTCCGTCACGCAACGCGCTAACCAGTTGCTGGCGCGCTCTTTAGAAGAAGCCAAGAAGCTAAAGGACAGCTACGTGAGCGTGGAGCACCTGGTGCTGGCCATGTTTGACGAAGGGAGCGGCACGCCCGTGGGCAAGCTCTTTAAAAGCCTGAACCTGACGCGCGAAGACTTTACAAAGGCCATGCTGGATGTACGTGGCAATCAACATGTTACCAGCCAAAATCCGGAGGCCACCTACGAGGCGCTGGAGAAGTATGGCCGCGATCTCACCAGGCTGGCGGCGGAGAATAAGCTCGATCCGGTCATTGGCCGCGATACGGAGATTCGCCGCGCCATTCAGGTCCTGTCGCGCCGTACCAAGAATAACCCCGTGCTGATTGGCGAGCCCGGCGTGGGCAAGACCGCCATTGTGGAGGGCCTTGCGCAACGTATTCTGGCCAAGGATGTTCCGGACAGCCTGAAGGAGAAGCGCATTGTGGCGCTTGACCTGGGCGCGCTGATTGCCGGCGCGAAGTTTCGCGGCGAGTTTGAGGAGCGCTTGAAGGCTGTGCTGCAAGAGGTTACGAAAGCCGCCGGCCAGGTTGTGCTCTTTATCGACGAAATCCACACGATGGTGGGCGCGGGCAAGGCCGAGGGCTCCATGGATGCGGGCAACATGCTCAAGCCCATGCTGGCCCGCGGCGAGTTGCACTGCATTGGCGCGACGACGCTGGATGAGTATCGCAAGCATATTGAGAAGGACGCCGCGCTGGAGCGCCGTTTTCAACCCGTTATGGTTAAGGAACCTACGGTGGAGGACACGATCTCCATCCTGCGCGGGCTCAGCCCCCGGTACGAGGTGCACCACGGTGTGCGCATTCAGGACAGCGCGCTGGTGAGCGCCGCGGTTCTGTCGCACCGCTACATTTCGGACCGCTTTTTGCCCGACAAGGCGATCGATCTTATCGACGAGGCGGCGGCGAAGCTGCGCACGGAGATTGAGAGCATGCCCGAGGAGCTGGAGACGCTGGAGCGCCGCATTATGCAGCAAAGCATTGAGCGCGAAGCGCTTAAGAAGGAGCGCGATGACTCCAGCCGCGTTCGCCTGGAGGCGCTGGAGAAGGAGATGGCCGAAGTTCGCAGCCGCCGCGACTCGCTTAAGGCGCAGTGGGAGGAGGAGAAGCAGGCCGTCGACAAAATTCGCGAGCAGCGCGAGGAGATGGAGAAGCTGCAGCACCAGATGGAGCAGGCGCAACGCGATAATGACTACAACAAGGCAGCCGAGATCCGCTACGGCAAGCTGCCGGAAACGGAGCGCAAGCTTAAGGAGCAGGAGGCCATCCTGGCTCGCAAGCAAAGCGGCGTAGGGCTTATTCAGGAGGAGGTGACGAGCGAGGAGATCGCCGACGTCGTCTCCCGCTGGACGGGCGTGCCCGTGACGCGGCTGCTGGAGGGCGAGCGCGACAAGCTGCTGCGGCTGGACGAGATCCTGCACGAGCAGGTCATCGGCCAGGACGAAGCCGTTCAGGCTGTGGCAGATGCGGTGATTCGCGCGCGCAGCGGGCTTAAGGATCCCCGGCGGCCGATCGGCTCCTTCATCTTTCTGGGGCCCACGGGCGTGGGCAAGACGGAGCTGGCGCGGGCGCTGGCGGCCTCGCTTTTTGACAGCGAGGACAACATCGTGCGCATTGACATGAGCGAGTACATGGACAAGCACACCGTCGCCCGGCTCATCGGCGCACCCCCCGGCTACGTGGGGTACGACGAAGGCGGCCAGCTGACGGAAGCCGTAAGGCGCAAGCCCTACACGGTGGTGCTGTTTGATGAGGTGGAGAAGGCGCATCACGACGTCTTCAACGTCTTCCTGCAAATTCTGGACGACGGTCGCCTGACCGACAGCCAGGGCCGCACGGTGGATTTCAAGAACACCATCATCATCATGACGAGCAACATCGGCAGCCCGCACCTGCTGGAGCCCGGCGCCACGCTTGGCGGCGAGATATCCGAGGAAGCGCGTGGCAGCGTGATGCGCGAGCTGCGCAGCCACTTTCGCCCGGAATTCCTCAACCGCGTGGACGACATCGTTCTCTTTAAGCCGTTGCGGCTGGAGGAGATAACTAAGATTGTGGACCTGCAGCTGGGTCACATCCGCGAGCGCCTCAAGGCCCGGTTCATTACGCTGGACGTGACGGACCAAGCCAAGGAGCACATTGCGCGCCAGGGCTACGACCCGGTGTACGGCGCCCGCCCGCTCAAGCGCTACCTGCAACGCGAGATCGAAACCGCGCTCAGCCGCCGCCTGCTCAAGGGGGAGATTCCCGACCGCAGCACGGTAACTGTGGACGAGAAAGGCGGGAAGCTGCAGTTTCACGCCGCACTGGCGGAGGCGGGGTGAGAGATGGCTCAGGGCACCCCAAAGGTGGGTGCCCTGCATGTTGGACAGGTGACGTCTGGCAATGCGAGCCCGTTCCGGGAGAAATTCCGGGGCGGGGCGTTGCGCGTTCCGCTACCGGCCACGTCTATGCTTCAAGGCTTTAGCCTGGGCTAACAGCGCACTCCATTCCGAAGGAGGATCTCCGCTTTGAAGCATTCCGCTGAATACGTGATACGCATCCGTCTTACTGCCGTACGTGCGGAGCGAATCTTCATCATTTACCCAAGCCACAACTATTGCTTTATCCACACTGCTGAATCGAAAGAACAGGCGGTATCGTCCGTCAAAAAACTTGGCCCGCTGCCAGTCCTCGTATTCTCCAAGTGCTTTGCCGAGGCGAAATCGAGGGTTGGCGGGGTCAGCGGGAATGATCTGAAGCTCGATTTTCAGAATCGCATCCAGCAACTTTGCCTCTTTCTTGCTCTTGTAACCAATCGCATCTTTTGCTTTCAGCTGTTCCACTTCACCATACAATTGCTCAATCTGTTCATAAAAACGTGGATGTTCATAAATGGCCCAGCCGTTTCGAACGGCTACAGGTGACGATGGTTTTTCTCCAGGATGGGAACTGCGGGGAGATTGCTGTTTGCGTCTGACCATTTCGAATCAGATTTGAGCCAGGCAGCTACTTAATCCTCGCCTTCGAGCGGCCCATCCAGATCGACGTCGACACCTTCCACCAAAGCCATTCTGCGCTCCACCATCTCGACTGTGACTGGGACAAGCGTGTGGGGGTTCTCATCGATATCTTTGGCGAGGAGGTCGAGAAACGCCTTCTCAGTCAAGCTCAGTTCCTCGGGCTTCCCCTCTCTCGAGGACGGGATTGACCTGACTGGCTTGCTACGCGCTTTACGAGCCTTGCGCACGGCATCCCCTACAACCTGGATTACCAGGCTGCCATTGTCCTGAAGTGTAAAACGGACGAATCTGGACCCGCCTCTTTTTCGAAGCTTCAGAGCCTCCACAATGCCACGCACGGTAATGGGCTCGTCAGGCTTCTGCCAGATCGTGTCCTCAGCAACAATCTCCATAACAGAAGACTAGCTGAAACCGTCCGTCATCGCAATTCGATCTTTCCTTAACGCCATCGTTTCATCGCAAACCTCGCGTGCAACTTGAGAATCCCCAAACGTTGTGCTATACTAGAAGGACGCGTGTATCGAGTTCAGTCACAGCTTCTTGCAGTCGCTCTTCGGCGCACGCAATGGCAGCACAACGCATCTGGCAGGTCGTTATATCCAAAAAACATCCGCGCCGAGCAGCGACTGCGAGAGAGCAACACACCCTATCCCTCCACCACAACACAACTAATCCTGTAACATGAGCATCGAAACGAATTCCGAGAAGGCTATCAGCCAGTTGTCCGAGAGCGCTAACCGCGGTCTCGCTGCTATTAAAGAGGCCGGTTCCACCGCCTATAAGAACGTAAGCACTTCTATATCCAGCGGTTACGGCACCGTTAAGGAGAATGCCGTTGTCGCCAGCGGCAAGGTAGCCGACTCCTCCAAAAAGGCCGCTATGACTGTCGACCAGTATGTGCGCGATAATCCCTGGGAATCCGTGGGTATTGCCGCCGCGGTTGGCTTTGTGCTAGGCGTGCTGATTGTGCGCCGCTAAAGCTTCGCGCCGTTGGCCGCTTACTTCCAACCTTTCACCTTCCCACAACACCCGTTGCCGCGACAGAAGCGGCTTCGGCGCAGGCAGTTACGCCGGCGCGCTGAAGCATCGCATCTCCGTCGCCGGCAACGGGTGTTTTTTTGCGAATTGCACTTGACGCTTTGCATGGGCTAAGGCATCATTCCCAGCTTTCCCCATGAATCTCAGCCGGCCATTACGTTTTGGTTTGCCCAAAGGCAGCCTGGAGGAACCCACCATTGAGTTGCTGGGCAAGGCCGGCTTTGTCGTCAACGTTTCCAGCCGCGGCTACAAGCCGTATATCAACGACCGCGATTTTGACGCGCGCCTTCTCCGCGCCCAGGAGATGAGCCGCTACATCGCCAAAGGCTTTCTCGATTTCGGCATTACCGGCAAGGACTGGATTGCCGAAAACAACATGCCCGTGCACGTGCTGGCCGATTTACGCTACAACCGTGCCACCAGCCTGCCCGCCCGCTGGGTACTGGCCGTGCCGGAGGATTCCCCCATCCAGGGCCCCAAAGACCTTGAAGGTAAACGCATTGCGACGGAAGTCGTCGGACTCGTCGAGCGTTACCTGGACGCCCACGGCGTCAAAGCCAGCATTGAGTTCAGCTGGGGCGCCACCGAGGTAAAGGTGCCGGAGCTTGTCGACGCGATTGTTGATATTACCGAAACAGGTAACTCTCTGCGCGCCAACAAATTGCGCATTGTCGACACCCTGATGGAAAGCTACCCGCAGCTCATCTGCAACCTGCAGACGTGGGAGGACCCCGCCGCACGCAAAAAGCTGGAAAACCTGGCGCTGCTGCTGCAGGGAGCCCTCAACGCACGCAGCAAAGTCGGCCTCAAAATGAACGTGCGCAAGGACTCGCTCCCGCAGCTTCTCGACTGCCTTCCCGCGCTGCGCAACCCGACGGTCTCCCCCCTGGCCCAGGCCGATTGGGTGGCGATCGAAACCATTATCGACGAGACGGTTGTGCGCGAAATCATCCCTCAGCTCAAGGACCTGGGCGCGGAAGGCATTATCGAGTACCCACTGAACAAAGTGGTGTACTAAGCCGGCTGATCCTTACACCGTGGCTCGCATCCCTTCGCAAGTCTTTCTCCACCAAACACTTTCTCTCCTAAACTTTCAGCAACGGCCCAGCCTCACGGTCTCCCGCAGCGACGCGGCGGATAACGGGGGACGCCTTGCT
This sequence comes from Verrucomicrobia bacterium LW23, assembly GCA_003054695.1. GTDB lineage: Bacteria > Verrucomicrobiota > Verrucomicrobiia > Methylacidiphilales > UBA1321 > LW23. The sequence goes on along the minus strand of QAZA01000011.1, from coordinate 224,549 downwards.
GCTTAACCTACAAGCAACACGCACCAGTCCTATGGGTTCCCTCAAAAAGCGCCGTAAGTCCAAGATCAACAACCACAAACGCCGCAAGCGCATGCGCGCTAACCGTCACAAGAAGCGTTTGCGTTACAAGGCCTGAGGCGCTACGCTACGCGCGTGCCCCAGATGTCCCTGCCCAACCAACACCGTTGTTGCGCCACCATCACCGCCGCCGGCGGCAGGGAGCGCGTGCCGACACCGCAATCCGCCCTCGCGGCTGCGGTCCGGCCCGCTCCCGTGCCGGCGGTGTTGTCGCGCCCCCGCCCGGGCGCCGCGTGGTTGCGCGTCCGCCTTGCCCTCCCCCTGCTGCTTGCCCTGGCGCTGCTTGTTGCCGCCGCGGGCGACGCCGCACTTACGCCGGCCCACGCCGCGCGACGCGTCAAGAAGGAGCAGCAGCCAAACGCTGGTGATGAAGGCCAAAAGCCCGTAGGCGAGGCCGCTCCCGACCCCGAAATGTCGGCGGCCACGGCCGAAGATCCGCGCCCCGAAAAGGTAGTGCCGGCCAAACTGCGCCCGGAGAACGAGCGCAAGGCCAAGGCCGCGGCGCTGTTTGCCGAAGCCATCCGCGTTCACGACGAGGAAGGCTTCTCGGCGGCGATGCCGTTGTATGAGGAAGTGCTGAAGCTTGACGCGTCGATCGTCGAGGTATACATCCGTATCTACAAGCCCCTCATCAACCGCAACCAGCCCGAAAAAGCGATGACCCTCCTCAAAAAGGGCATCGAAGCCACCCCGGATTCCGGCACCCTCCGCGCCCTCGCCGCCGAGGTGGCCCGCTTTCAAAAGAACAAGACCGAAGCCCTCAAGTACGCCCGTGACGCCATCGAACGCGCCCCGGACGAAGTCCTCGCCTACTCTGTACTCTTTCAGATGTACGGCGACGACGGCAAACCCGGCGAGGCCCTCACTGTTATCGAGGACGCCGCCAAATCCAGCGCAGGCAACGCCGCCTTCTGGGTGCGCATTGCCAACATCTACGCGGAGTCCATGGCGCAAAGCACCAAGGAAATCAAGGAGATTGCCGCGCGCGTGCTGCCGATCTACGAGAAAGCGCTCGCGGTCGGCCCTCCCACCGCGGACCTGCTGGCCACTATGGCCGATTATGAGTTAATCCTCGACAAGACCGAATCCGCCACCGCGCACCTTAAGGAAGCGCAAAAGCTCGACCCCAACAACACCGCCGTCCTCGTCAAACTGGGCGCGCTGGAGGAGAAGGCCGGCCGCAACGCCGAGGGCCTGAAGCTGTACGAGGAAGCCTACAAGCTTAAGCCCGACATGCCCGACCTGCGCCGCGCGCTCACCGAGCGCTACATCGCCGCGCAAAACTGGGAGAAGGCGGCGGCCGTGCTGGAGGAGCTCGCCAAGTCCGACCCCACCCAATGGGACTACTACTTTGATCTGGGCCGCTGCTACGACAACCTGAAGCAGCCCGAAAAGGCCGAGGCCAACTACCAGTTGGCCGTCAATCTGCTGCCGCCCTACGCCAACCCGTACCTGATGCTGACTATGTCGCAACTGCTTCAGCGCAAGGTAGATAAGGCGGCGGATACGATTGCCGCCGCGCGCCGCCGGTTCCCGTCCGTCGCCCGCGTTTTCTTTGCTCAGGCCCTCGTATTCCGCCAGCAAAAAAAGTACGAGGAGGCTGTGAATGCGTTGCAGCAGGCCAAGACCCTGGCCGAGGTGAATGATCCGGACCTGCTCGGGCCGAATTTTTATCTGGAACTCGCTTTCTCGCAGGAACTTGGCGGCGATCGAGATCGCTCCGAAGCCACCCTGCGCGCCGCCAACAAACAGTTTCCGGATCACCCGGAGATCCAGAACTCGCTGGCCTACTGCTGGGCGGAAGCGGGCACCAACCTGGAGGAGGCACTCGATCTGAGCCAGAAATCGCTGAAGAAGCAGCCGGATACCGGGGCGTACCTGGATACTCTGGGGTGGATATATTTTAAGCAGGGCAACTTCTCTGAAGCCTTGCAACCCCTCGAAAAGGCCGTTACCCTCACAAAAGACGATCCTGTGGTTTTAGATCACCTCGCGGAATGCTATCTTAAGCTGGGCCGCACCGAGGAAGCCATTGCCACGTGGAAAAAACTGATTGCAGCGAATCCTGACCATAAGGATGCTCAACCCAAACTTGATGCCGCCGAGGCTGCTCTGGAAAAAGCCAGAGAGCAGGAACAAGCCAAGGCCAACGCACGGAAGAAAGAAGATGCCCCGCAACCCTCTCTCCCCAAGTAACTTCTGGCAATATTGCCTGCTGGCGGTACTGGCGCTGTCAGCTGCCTTTGTACCGGCGGCTACCGCTGCCAACAAATCCAAGGCCCGCGCCAAAAAGCCGGCGAGCCCCAGCGTGGGCGTGCCCCAGGCCGGCACCGTGCAATCCAGCCTATCCATGGACGACGCGATTCAGGCCAAGGCCGCGCTGCTGTACGACGCCACGGCGCGTAAGATATTGTGGCAACGCAACATAAGCGAGCCCTTTGCCCCCGCCAGCACCACCAAGCTGATGACCGCTCTCCTCACGTACGAGCGCTTTGGCACCGGCGGCGTGGTGGTGGTGGAGCTGGAGGACACCCAGGTGGAGCCGAGCTCCGTGCCGCTGAAAGTGGGCGAAACCGTGCCGATTCACGACTTGCTTTACTCGCTGCTGCTGGGCAGCGACAACGATACGGCCATGGCCCTGGCCCGCACCACAGGCGGCTCGCTGGACCACTTCATCGACATGATGAACGCACGCGCCGCCGAGCTGGGTTGCCGCAATACGCGCTTTGCCAGCCCTAACGGCCTGCCTAAAAAGGACCAGTACACCACGGCCGAAGATTTGCTGCGGATTTTTCAGAAAGTAGTGTCAATACCGGAGTTACGCACAATCGCTTCCACCCGGAACTTTGTGCTGCGCACAAAGGCGAAGACCGAAACGATCAAAAATCACAACCGCCTGCTTGGGGTCTACCCGGGCATGGACGCGGCAAAAACCGGCTGGACGCGCGCCTCGCAGCACACTTACGCGGCCTCGGTCATTCGCGATGGCCGCGAGTTGCAACTCATTATCCTGCAGAGCCCCAACAAGTGGGTGGACGCACGCATCCTCCTTGATTACGGCTTCTCCACCCCCGCCACTTCCGCACGCGGCGGCCGCGATATCTTCGGGCGCTCGCGCAGCACAACCCCGGCGCCCGGCGCGCCCGCGTCTACATCGATCCAGAACCGTAGCAACCAGCCCCAGCGCCCCATCCCGCGCGCCGAGGCGGTCGATCCCTCCGACATCCCGCCGCCCGCGCCGCCGCCCGCTGCCCACGCTGGTTCCGGCGAAGAAATCCCCCGCCCCGCAGCACGCGGCGGCGGCGGCGGAACCCCGGAGAGCCAGCCCGACCCCAACCGCTACGTGCAACCCGGCGCCGACGAGGTACCCCCTGCTACCTATCGCGGCCCGCAGTCGCCCGAGTTCTCCTCCGGAAACTCCGCTCCCCTCGCCCCCGCGCCCACCCCTGCCGCCCCCGCGCGCCCGAAGCAGCCCGAGCAAAAGCGGCGCTCCTACATGGTGCAGTCCGGCGACACTCTGGACAAAATAGCCGCCGCGTATAACACCACGACGGAGGAGATTCTGCGCATCAACCGCATTGAAGATCCCGAGAACCCAAAAGCGGGGCTTACGATTATTGTGCCAGACAACCGGAAGTAGCTCCCCGGCAGCAAGTTGCGGATCAACCAGACGACCGCCGGAGGGACAGAAGCCTCAGTTTTTCCCGCTCCCCCAGCAGCGCCGAAGGATAGTACACCCGCTGATAAGCAACAAGCGGAAGTACTCGAGTTAATCCTTCCCCCCTTTATCCCCACACTTAGAGGCTTATATCCCCTTTAGAGCGAGAGAATCTGCTTCCTAATCCGGGTGCCAGAAATCAGGCAGATTGTCTCGCTCTGAGGGGGGATATAAGCCTCTAAGTGGGGATCAAGGGGGATGCTGGAGAACACTGAGAGTTCTTTACAAAATGTGACCCCTCTTCAGCTTTTTGGTCAGCAGAGTCTCTGCACAAGGGTAAAACTGCTCTACGGAGCGCTCTTCTTCTTCCCCTCGCCACTGCTTTTCGGGGATTTCGCCTTTGCGTTGCCGGATGAGGCGGACGTCTTCTTGCCCAGCTTCGTGTCCTCCGACGCCGCGCGCGGCTTATCTCCACCAGCGGCACGGGTAACCGGCATGGCGACGGGCACCGCGCGCGGGGCGTGTGCGGCACCTGTGCTGCCGCTGAATGTCTGGAAGCTGCCGTCCGCCGGCACCGGCACGTCGTAATGCCCGGGCTCTACGGGGCCATCCGCGGGGCCAAAGCCGCGTCGCACGTTGCCGCTTTCCACTTCGGGCATGCTGGTACCTGTCGTGCCGGCTGCCACGTGCAGCTTGATGAGATTGAGGCGCCCTGTCATGTCCGCGTCGTGGTATTGCCGGCGCGCGTCGTGAAATGTGCGTAAAGCGTTAAGCACGTCCAGGTTGCTGACGATGCCCAGCTTGTAATCCGCCGCCTGCGCGTCAAAGCTCAGCCCGCTTAGCTCCACAAACTCCCGCAGCTGAAGCACTTGCGCCGCCGACGCACTGAAGTTGACGAATGACGTGCGTATCTCCTGATCCGCCTGGCGCATCACCTGCCGCACATTCAATGCGCTTTGCCGCAAAAGTGCCTTGCGCTCACGTATTTGCGAGATTATCAGCCCGCCGTCAAAGATCGGCAGGCTGATCGTCAGCCCCACCGTCCAGTCCTGGTTCGACTCCGGCTCCGCCACCAGCGTAATGTCCGACGTCAGGTTAATGGTGGGCCACAGCGCCCCCTTGGCCGAGGAAAGCTGATGCTTCGCCTGTCTCTCCGACGCGACACGCTGTAAAATATCCGGCCGAGCGCCAACCGTGCGCAGGTAACTCTCCAGCGTGCGGCTGTGCGGAAATTTCTGCGACTCCCTCAGCGCAAAGGAGTTAGATGGCACGCCAATATAAAACGCCATCAGCTCGCGCGCGGCCGCCAGAGTCCCCTTGGCCTGCTCAATGCTCACCTTTGTGCTGGCCAGGTCGGCGCGCGCCTGCAGCAACTCGCTCGGGCGGCTGCGCCCCAGCTGCACGCGGTCCTGAAGCTCGCGCACCCGCGCCTCCAGGGCACTCACCTGGTCGCGCAGCACAAGAATCACGCCCTCGCTGGAGAGGATCTGGTAAAACGCCTCGGCCACGTCGCCATATAAAGTCTGGTAGCTGCGGCGCAGGCTTTGCTGGCTGCTCTCCGTGCCGGCGCGCGCCGCGTAAATGTCGTTGATGTTCTTGAGGCCGTTGAAGATAGGAAGCGACATGCTCAACGTCGTGTTCATCACGTAATCGTTGGCCTGCGTCGACGAAATGCCTAAGCTGGAGGAATCGACCGTCGTAGCCTGCCCCGTGGCGCCTGCCGACGACGGGTCAAACGTAAACGCGCTATTGTTCCCACTGTTCTGCCCGCTTGTATCAAAAAAATTGTGGTTGCTGTTAAACCGAATCGTCGGGTACAGCGCCGCAATCGTCTGCGACGTGCGCGCCTTGGCTGCCGCAATATCCTCGAAGCTGATCTTCAGCGTGTCGCTCCGAATGGCAGCCAGCCGAAAGCACTGCTGCAAATCCATCGCCCCCGGCGCCCGCCCCATTGCCGCCAGCGGCGAAATCGAACTCACCCGTGGCGGAATGTTCCGCGCCACCAGTCCGCCGCCAGAGCTCGGCAGCTCCACCGCCTCCCCCCCGCCGCCCTGCAAAAAGTTAGCGCCTATGCCTGGCGCAGCGGACTCCGAAGGGGCCGCGGGCCCCGCCGGCGTAGCACGCTGCGCCGGTGCCCCAAGCTCTTCATCGGAGCCAGGTAAAGGTTGCAACGGCAACGGCTTACGCGGAGCGTCTGCACTGTTGGTTTCCCGCCGCGCACCCGATTCGGGATCGGCCGAAGCACCATCGCCCTGCGCGTAGGACGTCGCGCTGGCAAGCGCCGGCTCCTCCGGGCCGATAAGCTGGTCCTCAGCCTTTCCTTTGTCCACGCCGTTGCCCTCAAGCACGGCATGGCTCATCACCGAGGCTCCAGCGGGCGCCGGCGAGGGCAAACTGGGTCCGTGGATACCCGCCTCCCCCGGCGCGGGCGGCCCAAATGCCACCGCACTATTCATGCGCGCGTGCTTGCTGGGCGCCGGCGTTCCCGCCGAGCGCAGCCGCTCCGGAACGCGCGGCGTGGCCGCCGTGGCGGCGGGCGCAGCAGAGGCTCCGGACCCCGCGCGATTCCTTGTCTGCGAAGCACTTGCGGGCGCTCCTGCCCGCGAAACCGGGGGCGCCGGAACCGGCGCATCCCCCGCCGGCGTGGGGGATGCGGACGCCGACTGCTCCGTAACAATCTCGAGCGCGCCGCTCCCCAGTGGCGCCGCGGCTTTGGAAGGCGCGACGTCTGCCGTTGCCGCCGAACGGGCAGGCGCAACCTCAGCGGCGCGTGGCAGAATAAAGTCCATGCGCATCCGCCCGTCGGAGTCAAACCGCCCAAAGCTTTGCAGCGCAGAAGATAACGCAAAAACCACACACCCGGTCGCGATTGCAATCTCGCTCCAGCGAGCCCGCTCCAGCGGTCGGTGGATACCAGAAACGGAAGGCGGTGGCGCGGGACAGGAGGGTTTGTTCATCTCCTGCGAGGCGTCGTCATCGCGCGGCTCCATATTCATGTGTGTAATATTGCGGAACCACGAGCGGGATTGCAACATTAAACTTACGTATAACAGCGTAAAAATCTGCGCATATACCACACAGCTAGTCAATCGCAGGAGATATTCCGCGCGGAGCCGTTAATTCCACCGCGCCAGCTCCGCCCTGCCCGGGCTTACCTGCCACACGCAGTCCCCGCTCCCCGGCCGCGCCCAGCCCCGGTCCTCGGGAGAGGTGATTAGGATCAGCGCCTCGGCCGGAAGCTGCGCCTCCAGCGCGGCGCGGCGCGCGTCGTCCAGCTGCGGCGTCACGTCGTCCATCAAAAATACGGGCCACGTATCCCGTTTGCGCCGAATGAGTTCCGCCTCCGCAAGGCGCAACGCCAGCGCTCCGGCGCGTTGCTGGCCCTCGCTGCCAAATTTTGCCAGAGCCTTGCCGCCCAGCACCAGCTTCCAGTCATCGCGGTGCGGCCCCAGAAGCGTCACCTGCTGGCGGTGCTCGGCGCCGGCAACAGAATTCCAGTCCGGCTCGCGCGCCACAAAGCATGCCTCCCCGCCTGCCGCTGCCGTCCGATCCACACAAAAGCTTGGCTCATAAAGGATTCCGCAGAATTCCGTATCCGCTGCATCCCACTCCTCGCCAGCACCTGCGGCGCCTGGAGTCCTCGCCGCCATGGCCATGGCGGACGGCACGCCCATCTTAGCCAAAGCGCTGGGCCACAAAGCGTTAAGCTCCCTGCTAAGCGCAGCGCGGCGCTCCGTTACGGCGCGGCCCAGCCCGGTCAGCTGAGCGGTCAGCACGTCTCCCACCGCGCGATCCCCACCATGCGACTTGAGCCACGCGTTACGTTGCTTGAGCGCGCGCGCATAGCGTTGGGCTAGAGCCACATACGAGGGATCCCGCTGCGCTGCCAGACCGTCCACCCACGCCCGGCGGCCCGCGCCGGGGCCGGTTACAATAGCGCGGTCGCCGTCCTCAAAAAGCACCGTCGGCAGGCGCCCCCAGAACTCCGCGAGGCGCGGCGGCTGATCGTTCAGCAGAAGCGAGCGCGCGCCGTTCTCCCAGGTCACACAAAGTTTGTCGGGATCGTCCGCATCATAAAAGCCATCGTTATCGCTGCCCGCCGCCGCGGCAGCGCCGCGCCCATACACATCTGCCTCCACGCGAAAGACTTGTGAGCCATGCGCTGCAAGCTCGCGCGGAAGTGCCGTACGAAAGGAGCGTAACCGGCTGACATAATAGAGCGCCTCCAGCACCGTCGTCTTGCCGTTGCCGTTGTGCCCGAAGAAAAAGTGGCGCCCCGTCGGCAAGTGCAACTCCAGCTCCGCATGGCAGCGAAACTGGTGAAGGCGGAGGCGAAGCGCGGGCGTCATGAGGGAGGAAAGGCGGCTGACCAGACGTTATAGCGCAGCGGCCGGGTTCGCTGCAACTGCGTGTCGCTTGCGGACAAAAACGCAGTGATTATTGTAAAGGCTGCGATAACTGATCCGACTACCAAGAGAATCGAGCCGCGACAGGAGGTGAATGTAGTGCCAGCATTGGTCTCGTCACACACCTGTTGCAAAAAAAGCGAACATTCCACACATTTTCTGCTTGGCAAGGCCCCTTTTCACGACTAAATTAGCCAACTCCTATGGCTGAGAAACCCAAAAAGCTGACGTCCTCGAAGGCGCCGCCCCCCCCTGGCCCCAAACTGCCCAAGGCACCGGTTGGCAAACCGGTTGGCCCCGCCGCGCTCAGGGAACAGGCCAAGAACGTCAAGAGCGAGCTCGACGACCTGTCGGTCGTGGACTTCTTTGCCCGTCAAAAGACGCGTTTGCTTGAGATGCGCGACGCGATGCTGGACCAGATGCAGGGTGTGGCCAAGGACAGCCTCCGCGCCAAGGGCGAAAGCTCGGCCGTTGGCCTGCATCAGGCGGACGCAGGCAGCGACGCCTACGAGCACGATTTTGCCCTCACGCTCCTCTCTCAAGAACAGGATGCCCTGTACGAGATTGAGGAAGCGCTTAAGCGCATTGAGGCAGGAACTTACGGCGTTTGCGAAATGTCTGGCAAGGAAATTCCGCGGACAAGGCTGGACGCCAACCCATTTGCCCGCTTTACTATCGAGTGCCAAAAGCAACTTGAGAAAGAAAACCGCGGACGTCGGCGCTGGGAATCCGGGCCGCAATTCATGGACGTCAACGACTCGTTCTCCGAAGAGGAAGACGATTCGTCCGACGACGAAGACCGCAAGAACAAGGACAGAGACTAAACAACGACCGATCAACTTCGGACTCCGGCAGACCGCAACCCCTTGCAAGCCAGCTGCTTGCACAGGTGTTGATTAGATGCCCCGGTCCACCCAGTGCCAACCCGCTGACCCCCGCATATGCCCGCCCCCAAATCCAATCGCCCCCGCCGCCGTACGCTGCGTTCCCTGGCCAAGCGCCGCATCGATATCAATGCCGACGCCATTGACTTCAAAAATGTGGACCTGCTGAAGAAATTCACCACGGAAAAGGGCCGTATCCTCCCCCGCCGCATCACCGGCATGCCCACCAAGCTGCACCGCAAGCTCACCCAGGAAATCAAGCGCGCCCGCAACGTGCTGCTGCTGAAGTAGTTGGCGCGTTTCCACGCACCGGTTGCCTGTTCCACCGAGCTTTTACGGCCATGCGCGCTGCGCACAGCCTGCTCCCCTCTGTCCCAAATCTCTGACTTCCAACACATTATGTCTCGCACATGCGCAGTCCGCGGCACGCGTCCCGCCCGCGGCAACTACATCCTCCGCTCCGGTAAAGCCAAGAAAAAGGGCGGTATCGGTATGCACGTCACCGCCAACACCAAGCGGACCTTCTTCCCTAACCTGAAGACCAAGCGCGTTTTCGTGCCGGAGCTCAAACGCTTCGTCACCGTCAAGCTGACCGCTCGCGCCATCAAGACGATCTCCAAGAACGGCGCCCATGCCGTCCTCAGCGGCGCCGGCCTGATCTAACGATCAGAACCCGCCCGCTGCCCAGGCCGCAGGCTCCCGGGTGATTGCATGATGCCTCGACTCCGCCGTAACCCGGTGGACTCGAGGCTTTTGCGCGCCCTGATCCGGCCGCCGCATAATCACTCGGCAACGTCCGCGCTGAGAAGCACGCCGAGCGTTGTGGAGTAGATAACGGCCGAAGCACCCTTGCCGGTAAGCCGCGTCAGTGCCCTTGCATAGGCTTGTAGCTGAGGCATATACAACTGCCGCAGCTCCTCGGACTGCTCCGCTCGAATGAAGTTTGTCTTCCAGTCCAGCACTGTCCAGCGGTCGCTTGCAGGATCGAACCACGCCATGTCGATGATGCCCTCGAGGCATGCCTCGGGTGTCGCCGTCTCGGCCAGGAGGAAGGGGAGCTCCGCATGCAGCACCAGACCCGGCGCTGCCAGGCGCGCAGGCAACTCGCTTTGCTGCAGCAAATCGAACTCGCGCCTGGCGCGCTCGGGCAGTTGGCACAGCGGGAGCGCGGCTTCAAATGCGGCAAGCCGGGCTGCCGCCCCGGACTCCGGGCCGCTCCACGGCAGGCGCTCCATCAGGGCGTGCCACCACGTGCCGTACTCTGTGCCGCCCGGGCGCTCGGCGTTGAGCGGCCGCGCGTCCTCAGGTTCCGACGACGATTCGGGATCACCCGGCGCGACAGAAACTGGCAGGGACACGTCCTGTCCCGGGGACATGGAATGTCCCTGCTGACTGCCTGGCAGCGGCCCAAGAACCTCCAGGCTTTTGGCCAGGCTGTGCGGCGTGACCCGCCGGCGGAAACCGCCCGCTGTGCGGCTTGCAAGCTCTCGCCTGCGCTCCCACTGATCGCGGGCGTGCTGAAAGAGGGGAAGCGTTTGCGCCGTCTCAAAGTGGGCCGGCCGTCCTGCGCCTGGCGCGGACACGGGGGCTGACAGCGCCGCACGTCCGGCGCTCGCGGAACTCTCGCTTGGGGCGGGGGCCGGTATCTCGTCCGCAGACAAGGCGGGGGCAAGCGGCAGCGCATCCCAAAGCTGTTGAACTTCAGGCACTTTGTCCAGCCGCATGCAGCGGGCGAAGGTGCGTTGCATCGTCTCGGCGGCCTTGTTGTATTTGGGTTCGGCCCAGCATGCGCTGTCATCGGTAAGCACCAGCGTGCGGCGCGGGCGGGTGCACATCACGTAAAGCAGGCGTTCGTATTCCATATCGCGGATGCGATCTGCCGCCGCGCGTTCGGGCTCGCGCGTGTCGTCCCTGGAGAAAATGACGCGAGGGTTTTGCCCCGGCGACAGCTGGGTAAAGCGCGGGTAATGCTTCGTTCGCATCTGTATCTCCCTAAACATAAAGGGGATAACGACGGCGTCCCATTCCAGGCCCTTGGCTTTGTAGCTGGTAATCAGCTGCACGGCATCGGGCTTAATGCGCGTTTCCGAGCGTGCTGTGCCAAAGGAGTTACGCAGATTGTGCGCATAGCCGCGGAATGTGGTGCCTGCTGCCTCGGCATGCGCGGCAAGAACCAGCAGCGCCTCGAGTTCGTCGCGCATGCTTCCTCCGGGCCAGTCGCGTACGTCGGGCAACAACTCAAGTCGTTCCAGCAGTTGGGTTTCCGACAGGATCAACTCTACGGCTGTGCGTACGGGCATGGTGGCGATCTTCTCCCGCAGGCCGGCCAGGAAAACCAGGGCGTCGCGGACGGGGAGCGCCGCTGTATCTCTCGTTAGCGCAATGGTTTGCGGGGCGGACGCGATCTGAAAACGCGCGCCATCGCCCCCGCTGAAACTGGCGAGCACATGGTCGGGCAGGCCAAAGATGTCACGAAGCACACCAACAATCTCGTAGCCGCTAAGGGGCTCGGCCATCACCCATACCAGCGCGGTAAGCCAGGCGCGGGCAGGATGGTCGCCCGCGATGTCGTGCGTGGAAAGACTTTGCGAGTCTATGCCCCTGGCGGCCAAAGCCTTACGAATGGGCGCGAGCCACGCGATGCGGGGGCAAAGCACGGCCACCTCACTCCAGCGAGAGGCCTGCAGCCCCTCAAGGCCGAGCGTTTGGATGGAATGCGCAACGTGTTCAGCGACATGGCTTGCCACCTCGGCGTCCTTGCGGCGACGCTTGCTGGGGCGGCCGTCCGGTGTTTCCCGATGTTCGGGCTCGGGCAGTGCAGCCACGGGAAGGCGAAGCACCTGGCCCTGGGCGGTCGTCGCCGCAGCCATCAGTTGCACAAAGCGGGCCTGGTCGTCCAGCGTAGCGGCAGCGGCGCCCGATGCGCCAGGTTGCTTTGTATCTTCCTTGGGCGCAAAGACATGGGGGAACACCGTGTTGACAAAACCGACCACCGACTGGCTACACCGAAAGGTGACCTGGAAGGTGGCTTGCGCTCCGTTTGGCGCTGTAGTGATCTCCAGGTGGTGCTGCCGGTAGGTGGGGATATCGGCCCGCTGCCCGTAGATAGATTGCTGGAAGTCGCCCACCATGGCCCACCTCCAGGCATCAGCAGGGACATGGCTTGTCCCTGGGACATCGGATGTCCCTTCCTTTAACTCGGCTCCAAGCACCCGAGCCAGGCGCAGAAGTACCTGAAACTGAATGGGATCGGTGTCCTGGGCTTCGTCCAGAATAATGCGCCATGGCTTTTTCAGGATGCGCGCCGCGATCTCCGGTGTGGAGAGAAGCTCGAGCGCCAGCGATACCTGGTCGTCGAATGTAAGCACCCCCTGGCGGATGCGAAATTGCACAAACGCCTCGGCAATCTCCACGGCCGCGACGGTGGCGGCGCGCGAAAGCCAGTCGCGCAGGGGGCGAAACGTATCGTCCCACATCGTCGCCAGCGCTTTGGCTTTGGTTTTGCGCTCGGGCAGAGGGCAAAAGACTTCGCCGGGAAGGGGCTGATCGAGGTTGTGATTGATTGCGTCGAAGGCGGGCGAAGCTGGCGCAGTGACGCTTCTTTTGACATCCTTTGCCGCTCTATCCATTTGTCGCTGGAAGCGTTGCGCGTTGGAGAGGGTGTCGGCCACCGTGTCGTGCTTGCTATTGGATGCCTGGAGCTCGGCGATGAGTGCATCGAGCGGCACGGCGGGCACCGGGCCGGGTGGCTCCAGGGGTTCAGGCAGTGGAAGGCGCACCTCGCGGCTGAGGCGAAACACGTCGAGAAGGCCGATGTGGCGGAGCATCGCCGTGCGTTCGGCTTCGCTCAGGGAGTGCTGCCAGGGGATGTCGTTGCTGATGAACTCGTCCCACAGTTCGTCCAGCCGATCGTCGTCGGCCACCTCAAACTTGGCGGGCACGCCGAGAAAGTGGCCGTGCGTTTGCAACAGCTTGACGCACAGGCTGTGGATGGTGCCAAAGAATGTCTGGTTAAACGCGGCTACCGCGGCGGGTGAAATTGCGGGCGCTGGGGTGGCGCTGGAGTCGGCTGCTTCCGCATGTGACTGACCGGCAACGCTTTGCAGTTGAAGAATGCGTTGGCGGGCGCGCCGCTTCATCTCTCTGGCAGCGCGGTCGGTGTAGGTGACAACGACGAGATGGGGGAGAACCTGGACGGCGTCGGGCTGTGCGGCGATGGCGGCGATGCGCTCTACAATGGACCGCGTTTTGCCGACGCCGGCGGGTGCGATGACCGAAAAGTTGCGATCCAGGCCATAGATAAACCGTTCACGCTCAGGTTGATCCACGGGCTGTCCGGGGCGCGGAGGCTCCGGCGTAAGGTTGCTTTCCGTCATAGAAGGAGGCGTCAGAATAATACAGCTGACGCCTCATGTGGAGTGCCGTGTTGCGATTTTCTTGCATCCGCGCCGCGCCTCGTCGGGCGGGGCAGTCTGCTTACTGCCTTTGCGTGGCTTACACCAGGTCTTCGGCGATACGGACTTGCCGGTTAAGCAGCAGCCAAACCGCGCGCAGCATCATGGCAAAGATGAACAGGGCCAGCGCTGTGTCGGGGATGGTATCGCCGCCTGCCATCAGGAAGACGCCGAGGGCGGAGGCAACGGCCGCGTGCACTTGCAGCCACGCCGTCTCCCGCACGGCGCGGAAACACGGATGCCTGGCGGCCATGGAGCGGCAGTACACCCACCACACCGTGTGGGCCAGTGCCAGGGCCACAGTTGAGACCACCGCCGCTGTGGCCGGGAAATGCTGCGTCATATCGTGCATGCGGACAAGCGCCGCAAAGTGGGCGCCAACCACCCCGGCTGCGCATGCGCCCAGGGCGGTAAGGATGGCCACAACAATGGCAACCGCGTGGGCAGGGTACTGCACAAAGCCGCGTTCCGGTATCTCCAGCTCCTCATCGTAGTAAATGGGTGCGTGGGAAGCAGTTACGGACGCGTCGGGCAGCGTCATGTCGGGCGAGATGCGTGCGGGCGGCTCGATATCGCGGCGCACCCAAAGCAGCAGGCTGGTAAAGATTGCCGAGATGGAAAGCACCGAAAAGGCAGCGTCCATCCACACCGACATGCTGGCGGTGAGATCGTAAATGTAGAGCCGAAGCGTAAGGGCCGCGCAGCACAGCACAAGGCCACTGGCCAGCAGCCACGCCGGGTGCATCTCCCCCGTTGGGCCGGCGATGTCGTCCTCCTCCTCATCGCCGTAAGCCTCGCCAGGTGCGGGCGCGGGCGTGGCAACGGGTCGGGGGGCGGCGGGAGCGCTGATGGGAAGGAGCGCGGCGAGCTCGGCCAGTGTTGTCGGCTCGACAGTCTCCGGGACGGTGGCCGCCACGACGGCGGCCGGGCTTGGGGTGCGGGCGGAGGCGGGAGCGGTTAGCGTAGGCGGGGCCGAGCGCCGGGCGTGGGGCGCGGCAGGCAGGGAGCCCTGGCGGGGCGAGGCAGGGGAAGGCGCGGACGCGGGCGAGGCCGTGCGGCGATCGGGCGTGCCGGGGGCGAAGAGCTCCGCCATGGCGGCGCGGCTTTCGTCCCACGCGGGGTTTGGGTTCAGCGTCAGATCAAGATCCTGCGGGCGGTGGCGGGCCTTGAGTGTAATCGCAGCCGTAATGGTGTTGTTGGAGACGGAGAACGGCTGCGTCTCCGCGCGCTGCCGGGGCGTGGCGCGGGGCAAACCATGCGCTGCAACATGCGCAGGTGCCTGGGCGGCAAAGGATTGCGGGGTTGCGGAAGGGAGCGGGACAGCGGGTTCCCTGCTTGCCGGCGCCATCATGCCATATTCGGGGCTCTTCGGGGCGTCGGCAGGGTGCGCCGGAGTATCCCGAGCAAGCGCAGGAGCCGGGGCGGAAACAGCACCCGATCCGGCCTTCCGTGACGACGGTGCCGCCTGCGCAAAGGAGGCGCCGGCAGCGGGCGCAAGGCCCTTAGGGAGAAGGTAAGTGCCTGGTACTGTTGGGGTTTTGCCACGGGCGGGAAGCATTCCGGCCAGGGATGCCGTCTTTTTGCGCACGCCGGAGGCCAGTCCCTCCACCGCGCCCACCATGCTGACGTAAAGCAGGCTCAGGCCAAACTTCGGCACGGGGCGGACGGGCGAGAGGGAACGATTCGGCTCCGGCGGTATGGGGGCGGTCGCCGCGTCTCTGACGTCGTCCGGGCGCGGATCGAAAATCGAGAGGGCGCGCGAGGAAGATGCGGCCGGAGAGGGCACGGGCACAACCGGGGTGGCGGGGGCCGTCGGACGACCCGTGGCCGCTGGGCGCTCCGACGAGCGGGGCGTGCGCGTGGCCGAGGCGGCCGCAGGGCGCGGTGCCGGCGCGTCGATGAGATCGGCCAGGAGATCGGTATTGAGGGAGAAACCGCCGGCGCGGTTGGAGCCGGCTGAAGCATGCAACTCGCTCTCCTCCTGGTGCGCGCCGGCCGGTTGCGTGGAATCCCCCATGTCGCGCAGGCTGGAGAAAAAGAGATCGCTCTCGGCCTGCCGAGTGCCGGATGCCGGTACGGGTGCGGGTGGCGCTTTGTCCGGTTGCACGCCCGCAACTTCGGAAGCCTTGCCATCAGTGACAGCCTGCCCTTCAGCGGCGGAAGTGGCAGGAGCGGCCGGGGAAACGGCCGGTGCGAGGCCCTTGCGGAAAACAGCCGCCGCAGGGCGGGGCAGCACGGAAGGCGCCGGGCGGGGCCCCGGAACGGCCGATTTGGCTGGCGCGAGGGATGGAACAGGAGCTTCGGCAGGCGCCGGCGGTTGAGCGGCGCGTGCGCGCGCCGGGTGGATGGGCGACGACGAAGGCAGGCTCAGCACGGCACGGATGGCCGCGGCCATCTCCTCTTCGGAGTCCAGCTGCTTCTTTGCAAGTGCGTCGCAAAGCGCGGAGGCGCTTGCTTCTGCACGGATGGGGAAGGCGGGGGCGGGTGCCGGTGTCGTAGCCGGGGAGTCCTGCCCGGGCAAGGGCGGATGCGCGGCGACGGGGACCTCCGCAGGCTGGATCTGAACATGAGCCGTGAGAGCTGCAGACATGGCCTCCGTCATCGGCAAGGCGGCTAGCGGCTGGCCCGCGCGAGTGACGGCGGGGACACTGCTTGCGCCGAGGATCTTGACGATGGTGGGCGCCTCTGCAGCCTTAGCGGCGATATCCACCGGCTTGGGTGCGGAAGTAGCTGCAGCAGGGAAAGGTAGGGGCGCAATTGCGGGCGCGGCCGCCTCCTGGGGCGGGGAGGTCTGCACAACAAGGGCGCGCTCGACGCAGGCGGCGATAGCCTCGAGCCCGGGCAAAGGCGCGGGATGCACCGGCGCGGCGGGCGCCGCCCCTTGCGAGGGCGGCAGGCCGATCCCGGTGCGGGTAATCGGTACGGTACCGTTGGGGCCGGGGTCCGGCGTAACGGGGGCGACCGCGGCCGGTGTCGCCACGGATTGCTTGGTAAGCACTGGGCGTGCGGACAGCGCCACCTGCGCGGCGGGTCTTACGGTTAGTGCGGCAGCCGAAGCTGCGGCAAGGCGAAGTTGCTCCGCGCGAGGCAGCGGCGCGGTCAGAGCCTGGGGCTCGGGCTCGCAAGGCTTTGCGGCAGAGGGGATTGTGGGCGCGGTCGCCGCCGCCTGTGGCGGGGGCTCGGGCGCGAGCTGTGGAGCAACTGCGGGGAGCGGCGGCGGATTCGCGCGCGCGTTGCGGGGGCGCTGCAGGGGGCTCTCACCGGCCAGAGGTTTGTCCAGGGGAAGCGTGACGATCGGCAGCGGCGGCGGCTTGGCTGCCGTGCCGGCCAGGGCGGTGCGGCGGTTAAACAATGTGCCTGTAATCTCGCGGGTGCGGCGCTCCTCGGCGGCGTGCGCGTCAGCGGCTTGCGCCATCAGCTCCTGCGGCATTTGCGAGGAGAGGAGAACGGTGCTGCTGCTTGCCCGTGAGGCGAGCGCGGCGGATGTCTCGAGGTCAAGGCGCGTGGGGGCGCTGGGGACGGGGCGCGCGTCGCGAGGGCGGGGCGCTTGTGTAAAGATAACTGGCTCAACAATATACACCGGGGTCGCCTCCATAATCTCGGCGACGGGCTGGGGTTGATGCGGCGTGAGCGGAAAGGTGCTGAGGCCAGGGCCCTGGGGCGCGGCACAGGGCCGGCCTTCGCCGGCAGGCACGGCCTGGCGCGCGTAGTCGCCCGGCTGCGCTTTGGGCAGGGGAAAGGGAACGGCTCTCGCCGGGATGACCGAGCCAGGAGCCGCGGGGCCCTGCGATACCTGGGCGGTCGAGGGCGCCCCCGCGCCACGCGCAAGCGGCACGGTACGGGCGCCTGGAACCAGCCGCAACGGCGCCGGAACGCGCTTGCGGGGAGGTTGCGCGACGGTGCCGGAGAGCGGTGATGGGATATCCGCCGCAAAACTGCCGGAGGCCGGGGGCGTTCCGGCCGCCGGGCCGCGGCTCACAACCTGCACGGGAACGGCCTGAACCTCAGGCACATACATAGGCTGTACCGGCGCAGACGCCGCTCGCGGCTTGCGATTCTGCTGCTGATGCGCTGCCTGCTGGGGAGCAGGCGGGACGGGCTCGCTCGCCGCGTGGACGGGGCGGATGTCGCCCCTGGGGCGCGCGGATTTGGGAGGGGGAAATGCCGCGGGGGGCTGATTGCTGCGCCGGGGCACGGGCGCCTGCCCGGGCGTGGCAGCCGTGGGGGGAGAAGGCGGGATCTCCCCCGCGCCTGCACTTCCGATGTTGGCCCCCGCGTTGCCGTTCGCACCCGTCGCGCCGGCGCCGCCAACTCGGACGGGGCGAAAACCCGCCAGCCTGGGCTGGGTCCGTTGCGGGGGACGAGGCGTGTTGTCCATGGGGGGAGGTTCTCCGGGAGAAGTGTGCGGCGTTGGGTCGTCGTGGGCGTGGCGGTGCTGCGTCTTGGCGATGTCGCGAGAGCGGCCAGGGAAGTGCGACGGGTGAATAGTAATGAAGATAAGAAGTAGCGCAAGCCTTTCCTATGCGGTATTTAGCGATAGTTTTAACGTTTATTTTGTAAAAATTAGCAAGCCAAAATTTATTCGGGCGTATCCTATTATGTCGCAGGAGTTTGCGTTAGTTTAATTCTCTTGAATAATAAGAATCCACGTCCGACGCCGGCTCTTCAACGGAAGCAACGCAAGCAGACCCATTCGCCCCGTGATTTGGCCATTGGCGCCGCCCCGTTTGGGATGCAGGCGAGGCTCGCCTGAGGGAGTGCATACGGAAAATGCATGACCCATTGAGGCGAAAAGGAATGTTTGCCTGTTAGCTGAATATCGACACTCTCCAAGAGTACGTGGCTCCACGCTCAGCTTCTATTCGTACCTGAGTGCCTGCAGAGGGCTGAGTTGCGCGGCTTTGTAGGCGGGGTAGAAGCCGGCGAAGATGCCGACGATAATGGCGTAGGTGAGGCTGACGATGATGGAGCTGGCCTCAATGACGGGAGCGTTGTCGAGGGTGACAATGAACTCCAGGAAGGAGACCAGGCCGACGCCGGCGGCAAGGCCAAGCAGGCCCCCCATAAAGCTGAGGACGATGCCTTCGATGAGGATCTGGAGGAAGATATCGATGCCGCGGGCGCCGACGGCGCGGCGGATGCCGATTTCGCGAACGCGCTCCGAGATGCTGGCCAGCATGATGTTGGTGATGCCGAGGCCGCCGACGAGCAGGCTGATGCCAGCGATAATGCCGCCGCTCATGCGCACAGCCGCCATGCTCGATTCCATGCGGTCGAACTGCTCCAGGCGTGTGTCGAAGGTGAAGTCCTCAATGCCGCGGTGGGTGAGCAGCAGGATGGTGCGCATTTGCGCAAGCGTGTCCTCAAACGTCTCGAAGCTGTTGACGCGCGCGGTGAGGCGGGTGAGCTTGTTGTCCTGGCCCTCGTTAATGCTGGAGTTCGTCGCATTCGGTTTTACCGACTTGAAGATCTGCTGCATGGTGCTGAGGGGGATGACGACGGCGGTGTTTTTGAACCGGAACGGATCGCCGCGATTGGCACGGCGAGCGTCGCGGCTGGGATCGCCCGAGCGCTGACCGCCGCCGGAAGTTGTTGTGGTGGTGCTGGTTGGCGTAGCTCCGGCCATCTCCCGCTGGCGCGCGCTGCCGCCGGGGCCGCCCTGTTCGCCTTCGCCGCCTGGGCCCCGCTGACGATTGGCGCCGCCTTGCTGGCCCGCGGTGGGGGGCAGGCCGGGGCCGCCCGGCGTAAAGCCGGCGCCGGACTGCCCGCCTTCGCCCTGCTGCTGGCGTTGCTGGCGCCAGCGCGCGCGGCGCTCGGCCTGGGCGGGATCGCTGCTGCCCGGGCCGCCTGCGATGGTGTTGGTGCCGGCGGGGCTGTTGGTGCCGGCAAAGCGGGGTCCCCCACTGGGGCCGCCTTCGCCGCGCGGGCGTCGGCGTTGCCCGCCGCCTTGTCCGCCCAGGCCGCCGCCGCTGGAGCCGGTGCTGCCTTCGGCGCCGGCGCCGCTGATGGTGGGTTGCATGCGCTCGATACCGCTGCCGCCGGGGAGGCCGGCGGTGTCGTTGGGGCCGCGCAAAATGGGCTGGGCGCTGGGGGTGACGCCGCGGTTGGTGGCGGCCATGGCCAGGGGGGAGGGCGCTTTGTTTTTCATGCGCTCGTCGCGGGCGCGCACGTAGCGTTTAAATACGCCGACGACCTTGAAGGTATAGCCGTTGATTTTGACGAACTGGCCGACGGGGTCGGTATTCGGCTCGGTCCACAGTTCGTCCACAATGTTACGGCCCAGCACCACCACGCGGTTGCCCATCTCCATGTCCATGTCGGAGATAAAGCGGCCCAGCTCGATCTCGTGGTTTTCCACCTCCAGAAAGGGGTACTCCGCGCCGATGATGGTGGGGCGCGAGCTCATGTTCAGCCGCGTCAGGCGTGCGCCGGAGAGGTCCACCGTGGGTGAGACGGCCGCGATGAGCGGGGAGGTGCGCAGGGCCACGGCGTCCTGGTAGGTGCGGCCGGGGCTGATCTCCGCAATGCTTTCCTGCGAGGGCGGGGGCTCGGAGTCGCGCACCTCGACTTTCTCCACACCGCCGATCGCCACGATGAACTCGCGCGTACCGTTGGCGATGCCGGCGGTCATCGCAAACATGGCCATCAGCGAGGCCACGCCGAGGATGATGCCAAGCATGGTAAGGATGGAGCGAAACTTGTGCGCCCAGATCTCCTTGAACCCCTGGAATATGCCGAGTAGAAAACGCATGTCGGTGCTGGTAAAAGGGTTAAGGGTTTCCGCCGTTGTTCATATCGCCGCGCAGCGCCTGCTCCACTATGGAGACGGGCTGGGGTTCCTCCGCGGCGGCCTCTGCCTGCGCGGCCTGCTTAAAGCGGTGGTAGTGAGACTCTTGTGCACTGACGAGCTTGCCGTCGCGCAGCTCAATGCGGCGCGGCGTCTCCATGGCAATGTCGGGATCGTGCGTGACGAGCGCCACGGTATTGCCGCGGCGGCTTACCTCGCGGAAGAGCTGCAGAATCGTCTCGCCGGTTTGTGTATCCAGCGCGCCGGTCGGCTCGTCTGCCAGGATGATTTTGGGGCGGTTGACCAGCGCGCGGGCAATGGCCACGCGTTGCGACTGACCGCCGGAGAGCTGGTTGGGGCGATTATTAATGCGCTCCATAAGCCCCACGGCTTCAATGGCTTCCAGCGTGCGCTTGCGGCGCTCGCGGCCGGGCATGTTGGCGTAGATGAGGGGCAGCTCCACGTTCTCGTACACGTTCAGCTTGGCCAGCAGATTGAAGTTCTGGAAGACGAAGCCGATCTTCTGGTTGCGCACCCAGCTGAGCGTGTTGCTGTTGGCGCGGCTTACATCCATGCCGTCCAGGATGATGGAGCCTTCGGTGGGGGTATCGAGGCAGCCCAGGAGCTGCATCATGGTGCTTTTGCCGCTGCCGCTGGGGCCGATGATGGAGACGTACTCGCCCTTATCGATGTCCAGGCTTACACCGGCCAGGGCGTGGATCTTCTGCTCACCCACGGTGTAAATCTTGCGCACGTCGCGCACTTCAATCATCGCCATCGCGGTGCGTCCGGTTCAAATATCCTTGGATTGGGGGCGCTCCAGCAGCACCGCTTCGTCTTCTTTTACGCCGGCTTTGATCTCGCAGAAATCGTAGTTGGAGATACCGACGTCGACTTCGCGGCGCTCCGGCTTGCTGGTGGCGGCGGGGTCGCGCTCGGTAACGTAGACGTATTTCTTGCCGTCCTCGATAAAGATGGCGGCCAGCGGCACGGCCAGCACACCGCGCAGGTCAATCACCGGGAAGCTGAGGTCGGCCGTCATGCCGGGGCGCACCCGGGGGTCGAGCTTGTCGATGGAGACGAGCACGGAGAAGCCTTTGACGCTGTTTTTGATGGTGGCGACTGGCGAAACGAGGGTGACGGTGCCTTTCATCAGCGCGCCGGGGATGGCGTCCACGGTGATATCCACCGACTGCTTTTGCACGATGTTGGCGATATCGACCTGGTTGACGTGGGTGTTGATGTACATCTTGCTCAGGTCCGCAATGGTCATCAGCAGCGTGCCGGAGTTTACGCTGGCCGCCGCCACGGCCACCTGGCCCTCCACCACGGGTATGCTCAGCACCGTGCCCTCCATCGGGGAGTTGATGATGGTTTTGGTGAGGTTGACGTTAACCTGCGACTCCAGCTGCTTTTGCGCCTTGTCGTAGTTATTGCGCGCGCTTTCCAGGTCGGTCTCGGCGTTCTGAAAGGTCTCCAGGGAAATGAGCCGGCGCTCGTACAGGCGCTGGGCGCGGGTGTACTGGCGTTGCGATTGCTCCAGGGTAACCTCGGCGCCGCGGATGCTGGTGAGCAGTGTGTCTTTTTGCGTCTGCAGGTCCTTGTCCTCCAGCGTGCAGAGGTGCTGCCCTTTTTTGACGATGGCGCCGACTTCCACCGCGATATCCATAATGCGCGCGCTGATCTCGGGCTTCACGTCCACCTGCACGGCGGGGGCGAGGTCGCCGCTGCTGGCGATGCGGTACTCGATATTGCGCCGCTTGACCAGGGCGACAAGCCGCGCATGGCGCGCCTTTTCAATGCGCGCCTTCTCCTGCTGCTGACCCTGGTAGAAGTCATAGCCGTACGATGCAGCCACGCCCAGACAGGCCAGCACAACAAGCCAGAAAATCGCCTTTTTCACAATCGGTAGTCTAGGGATGAGGAGGTGGGGGTCAATACAATGCGTCGAAAGATTTACCCTTGTACGGAAGACAGGAAGCCAATCGCGGGGCGCAAGACGGCATAATGCAGAAAAACCGGGTACGTCGCGAAAAGTTGCGCGGAAAAAGTGCAATAGTACAGATATTTACTCGCAAGACACGGCGCGTGTGCTCGTCGGCCCGTTTCGTCAGCCCGTTGCCCGGCTGCGGCGGGCAGATGCGGCTTTCGCTGCCGGCACCTTTGCCACCGGGGCCGCGGAAGCGGGCTGCTGGCTGCGATTGAGGAGCGTGTTGCCTTCGCGCCAGGTGCCTTCCAGCATCACTTTTTTGGGGTGCTCGGGCAGGCCGTACTCGTTGCGTTGCATTTGCATGTCGACGAGGTCCACGGCGGCGGCGGCCAGCATGTGGGGGCGTTGGTCGATGCCGGAGGCGGGGTTGCTTTCGGTGAGCAGGTCTGTGCTGGCAAAGCCGATATCGTCGGGCACGCGCAGGCCCAGCAGCTCCAGATAGCGGAGCGTTTCGCCGCGGTTGCTGACGACGCAGTCGGGCTTTTCCTTCTCCAGCCAGCGGGCAAAGCCGTCCGGATCCCAGGTGTGCTCGCTTAGCAGCGGGCGCGGGCAGGACTCGGGGGGCTGGCCGGTCTGGTGAACCAGGTAGGCGGCAAGCCAGCCGTTATTGTTGCGCACCAACTCGTCGGCCAGGCACACAAAGCCGATGCGCTTGTAGCCGTGGTGGCGAACCTTGCGCAGGGCCAGCGCCATGCCCTGGTAGTGGTAGTGCGAGGCGGCGTGCAGATCGGGCTTGGCGATGCTGACGCCGATGGTGGCGACGGCAAAGTAGCGCCAGTCCAGCGACACATGCGAGAGCGGCCGGATGCATGGCGCGATAACGACGCCGCGGATGGCCCGCGTGTAAAGAATCTTGCTGAGCCGCGCGCCGGAGAGATTGGGCGCCTTGGCCCAGATGTGCTCGAAGTCGTAGCCGATGCTCTCCACGCGTGCTTTGGCGCCCTGGTAGTAGGCCAGATCGTTGGGGCTTTGCCGCCAGCCCTCTTCGGTCTGCCACCAGGTGAGGTAAACGATCCGCTCCGCGCTGCGGCTGCTGCGGCTGGTCCGCAGCTGGGTCATCAGCCGGCTTACCAGCGGGTCCGGCGTGTAGCCGTTCTCCCGCGCCAGCTGGATGATGCGGGTGCGCGTGGCCTCCGGGATGGAGGGGTGATTGCGCAGCGCCAGGGAGACGGTGGTGCGCGAGCATCCCGCCAGGGCGGCAAGTTGCCGGACGGTGCGCGTGGGTTGATCCATGGCAGGGGCGGGCTGGCGGGCAGGCAGGCGGCGCGGGCCGCGGGTTGCCACATGTATACGGATAGCTCAGCGGGCTAAAGATTGCAATCGCGGAGTGGCGGGCGGCGCGCGCGGGCGAGCGGCACAGTTATCCTGGATGTTAGCCAGTCAACCCTCGGACCAGGAGAAGAGCCAACAGCTTATACACGAACCTTCATGGCATTCTTTCCCCCGTGGCGTCCGTTGCGTTTCTGCCCGTTGCGGCCGTTGCGTGAAAATCCGCTCCACGCCTCGCTATCCACTGTACGTGGGCAAAGTCCTTAACGGATTTTCACGCAACGGGCAGAAACGCAACGGACGCTACGGGGGAAAGATTGGCCGGAAGGGCTTATTGGACAACAGCGGACAGTGGCGATGTTCCATCCTTATCAGGAGTTGCTCGTCATTTCACTTCTCCTCAATCCGTTTGTGGGTCAGCTTTGGGCCGGTTCGATGGGCCGGGTCCCATCTCAATGGCAGGCGCGGTTGCTGGCAAAAGCGGCGTTGAATGTGTATGCATGTCGAGGTTGCGCCCGACGATGGCGGCCCGAGCGGACATCCAACGTTGGATGTGGCTTGGCTTCAATTATTTATATCAACCCTTTGATCTAAAGTGATGTAATCGCATCGGATTTTTCTGGCGATAGTGTATGCAATGTGTTGTCATTGAAATCTTCACCGTTCATAGCAAGACTCTCCCGCTTGTCGCCCCCGTGACCGACCTGCTCCGAGTTATCTGCCTGCCCCGCCCGTCTTTCTGACTCCTCTCACCTTTCGGAACCTGATGCCTTACTCTTCGTTCCCGCCAACAAGCGGCCTGCGCCGGCCGCCTCTCACGGGCGGTGCTTTTTCCCTCTCCCCTGCGCCGCACGCGGCACCCACGCTCCTCTCCGTCGCCGTGCTTGTGCTAACTTCCGCCGTTGCGGCCATCCTGCCGGCTACGCCGGGCCACGCCCAGGCGCCGGCCGCCGCGCCCTTGCCGGCCGGTACCGACGCGATGCAGGAGATCGACACCGGCGTGGCAACGATCGACCCCGCCGAGGCGAATGATCCCAACGCCACGCTGCTGCGCAAGGGCTGGACCGAATTCCGCCTGCGGGAGTTTACCCGCTCCGTTCGCGTGTTTGAGAAGTTGGCCGCGGCCACGCGAGCCAAAGCCGCCAAGGCGGCGCCCGGCACGGAGGCCAAACCCCGCACCCCCCTGTGGTACTACCGCTGGGCGCTGTTTGGCCAGGCCTGCTGCTGGAACTGCCGTCAGGATGGCCGCGACGGCGCCAGAGCCACCGCGCTGCTCAAAGAGATTACCGATTCAGCCCCGGCGAGCGATCCGGTCGCCCAGTGGGCGGCGTTTGATCTGGTACGCGTCAAGCACCTGGCCAGCGCCAGCCTGCCGCTGGACTTTGCCGACCTGGCGCGCTCCTACATGGAGCTGTGGACCAAATTCCCCAACACCGCCCCCGGCACGCAGGGCCTGCTGATGGGCCTGACCCTGCAGCAGTACGCCGAGCTGCGCCCGTACCAGGAGATTGCGGATGACGGGCAGAGGTATATCGAAGCCAACCCCACGTCGCCCTACACGCCGCGCTTTTACTCGCTGGTGGCCGGATGCTACCAGCGCATGGGCCAGCCCGACAAATACATCGCCCTAGTCGGCAAAATGCTGGAGACCCAGGAGCGCGACCCGACCAACCCGCGCTTTGAGAACGCGGGCACCTACTGGCGCCTGGCCTACGAGGCCGAGTTTGTCGCCGGCGACTTTGAGACGGCGCGCAAGTATTACCGGATGATCCAGACGGAGTACCCGCGCGTCATCTTCATCTACGGCGTGGAGCAGGCGCTGAAGCGCATGGATGAGATCGAAGCCGCCCTGCGCGAGGGCAAGCCGCTGCCTGAGCAATGGCTCACGCGCGAGGCCGCCGCGCAGTTCCCCACTGTGCCCGCCGCTGTCCCCACCAACGCCACCCCCGCCGCGCAGGAGGGCCGCTAAGATGAGTGAATCTGACGCACCCGTGGTTGTGCCGGAGAAGAAGGGCCTTGCGGCGATGTGGGAGACGCTGAACCAGTGGCTGCCGTGGATTGTGATTGGCGCGGCGCTGGCGTGGTCCTCCTGGGTCGTGGGCACGCGGCAGTTCCGTAAGATTACGGACGACCGCATTGTCATCCGCCTCAGCCACTGGCAGCTGGAGCAGGGCGTGCGCGACGGCATTAACGAGGCGGCGGCGGAGTACCAGAAGCTTCACCCCAACGTGCGCATCGCGCAGGAGGCCATTCCCGACAGCGCCTACGGCCAGTGGCTGACGACGCAGATGCTGGGCGATAACGCGCCGGACATCGTGCAGGTGGGCCAGGTGAGCGAAAACGTGCGCATTATGATGCTGCTGCGCTATCTGCTGCCGCTGACGCCCTACGTCAACCGCCCCAACCCTTACAACAAGGGCACAGAGCTGGAAGGGGTACCCCTGCAGGAGACGATGCTGGACGGTATGCAGATGTCGTACGACCCGGAAGTGCAGGAGTATATGTCGATATCGCTGGCCCGCATGAGCGTGCGCGTTATCTACAACAAAACGCTGCTGAAGCAGCTGACCGGCCTGGACACCCCGCCCAGCAACTTCCGCGACTTCATCAAGGTGTGCGAGGAGATCCAAAAGCACAAGATGCCCAACGGCCTGCAGTACGCCGCCATCTGTAACTCCGCCTACCACAACAACGCATGGAATGGCAACATTGCCATGACGCTGACCTACCCGATGTTTCGCGAGATGGATTTCAATCGCGACGGCCGCTTTGGCAAGGAGGAGTGGGCGATAGCCTACCTTACCGGCAAGATCGGCCTGAAGGACCGCCCCAACGCGGCGGCCTTTACGGTGCTGCAGGAGCTGCGCCCCTTCTTCCAGCCCGGCTGGGTGGGCTTGCAGCGCGATGAGGCGATCTTCAGCTTTGCGCAGCAAAAAGGCGTGTTCATGTCGTGCGGCCTGTGGGAGGCCGGCGGCATTACGCAGCTGGCCAAAGGGCAGTTTGAGGTGGGCGTTATGGACTTTCCCGTGCTGGCCCGCAACGACCCGCAGTTTGGCGACCTGGCCGAAGGCGTGCGCTTTGAGAAGGCCGACGGCACCATCCCCTTCTCCATTACACGCAGCAGCAAGCACCCGGAGATCGCCCTGGACTTCCTCTTCTTTCTGGCCAGCCAGAAGCAGAACGAGCGCTTTAACGAGCGCCTGCACTGGCTCCCCCTCACCGTCGGCGCCAAGGCGCTGCCGGAGCTGAAGCCTTACGAGCCCAGCCTTGTCGGCGTCTTCTCCGCGTTCGATCCCGTGCTGGGGGCGGAGACAACGGTGCGCTGGAAGCAGCTGTTCGATCTCTTCAACATCGGCCAGATCACCTTTGACGAGCTCTCCGAAACGTACGCCAAGGAGTACAAAAGCATCGGAACGTCGGACTTTGAGGAGTTTCGCCGCAACGTGCGCCGCCCCGGCGTTCGCAAGGAGCAAATGTCGTCCATTCTGCGCGCCCGCGCGCTGCTCGACGCCGATCCGCAGAAAGCCGCCACGGCATGGCTGCGCTTTCGGCAGGTGCAGATGGATTCGCTGGGCAGCAACAACAACTACATCACGTACGAAAAGGCGCTGACCGACAAGGGCTTCTACTCCAGTCAGCAGATCTACAAGTATACGCCCGAGGCGCTGCAACGCGTCGGGGCGCGCGTTACCGGCACCGCCGCCCCAGCCACCACTCCCGCCGCTCCCTCCACCACTTCCGTTCCCACCCCTCAGCCGACGTCCCAACCATGAGCAGCCAGAAAATCATTCGCTGGAAGCAGCTTCCTCATCACTGGGACATCTACCTGTTTGTCCTGCCCACCCTCCTGCTTATTGGCCTGTTTGCCTACTACCCGGCGGCCAGCGGCCTGTACCACAGCTTCTTTCGCTGGAACGGCTCCGATGTCTCCGAGTACGTAGGCTGGAAGAACTACTACGACATCCTCATCTCCAGCGATTTCTGGCGCTCCTTTCGCGTGGCGCTCATCCTGGGCATCTGGAATGTGCTGAAGCTGATTCCCCCGCTGGCCACGGCCATATGGATACACCGGTGCAGCAGCGACCGCGTGCAGTTTATGTACCGGCTGCTCTTTATTATCCCGATGGTAACGCCCGGGCTGGTCATCACGCTCATCTGGCGCAACTACTTCTTTGAGACAACGCAGGGTTACCTTAACCACTTCCTGTTCGCCTCGGGGCTGTTCCCCTACATGGTGGCGCTGGACCAGTTTATGGGCTGGGGCGGCATCTTCCGCGAGGGCGTCCGCCCGGCGTGGCTGGGCGACCCGCGGCTGATTTTGCCGGCCGTTGTGATCTGGGGCTTCCCGTGGGTGGGCTCCTTTGCGGTGCTCACCTTCCTGGCCAAGCTGGGCACCATCCCCAAGGAGATTTACGAGGCGGCCAACATCGACGGCGTAAACTGGTGGACGAAGTTTACGCGCATTGAGCTGCCTATGATCACCAGCTCCATCTACCTCATGCTCGTCTTCGTCATCATCGGCACCATCAAGGACGCGGGCGGTATCCTGCTACTGGTGGGCATGGAGGGCGGCGCGGGTGGCATGGCCACGGTGCCCGCCCTGTTTATGCTGCGCAAGGCGTTTATCAACCAGGAGATGGGCGCGGCGTGCGCCATCGGCGTGGTGCTGACCCTTATCGTACTGGCGCTGCAAAAGCTGAGCACGCTGTTGCTGGACGACAATCCCCACAGCTGGCGCCTGCGGATGCTGATGCGGCCTGTCGGCATGATCATCGGCTCGGTACTCTGCTTTCTACCGGGCTGGCTGCCGATCGGCGCGTTTATTCTGCTCGTCTCCTTCCCCTACGGCGTGCTTACCGACGCCTGGCGCACCTGGCAGGCCGGCTTGCGCGAGCGAGGCGCGGATGGCCGCATGGCGGAGCCGCCACCGCCCAGGGAGTGGCCGCGGCCGCTCTCGGTAGCCACAGAGTGGGGACTGCGCGGCTTCAAACACTTTGGTGTGTGTGCGGTGCTCTTCCTCGCGTTCATCCCGGTCTACCTGGTGGCGATTGTCAGCGGCAAGACGAACCAGCAGTACTACCGCTCGCCCGGCGTGCCCACCACGCCCTTTCACTGGGAGCACTGGGGGCAGGCGTGGGAGCTTGTGTCGCCTTCGGTGGCCAACAGCTTGTTTATCAGCATTGTCGGCACCATCTTTACGCTCGGCACTGCCCTGTGCGCGGCCTACTTCTTTGCGCGCTACAAGGCGCCGCTGCACCGCTTCTTCTGGAACTCGCTGCTCATCCTGCTGATGATGCCCACGGTGGCCAACCTTATCCCGCTGTTCCGGCTCATCTCGGACATGAACCTGCTCAACACCCTCACAGCCATCATCCTCATCGGCACGGCCACCGGGCAGGCGTTTGCCATCTTTGTGCTGCGCGATTTTGTGGCGGATATCCCGTCGGATCTCTTTGAAGCAGCGGAGATTGACGGCGCCAACCACCTGCAGCAAATGCGCACCATCGTGCTTCCGCTCTGCGGGCCCATCCTCGGCAACGTCGGCGTTATGCACTTTATCAACGAGTGGAGCGAATTCCTCCTCCCCCTCATCATCATGCGCGACGCTGACTCTCTCACCGTAATGGTGCAGCTGCACCGCCTCTCCGGCGAGTACATCAAAAACAACGGCCCCATGATGGCCGGCTACGCCATCGTCTCCCTCCCCATCATCATCCTCTTCATGTTCAGCATGCGCCTGTTTGTGAAGGGCATGACCGAAGGCGCAGTAAAGGGGTAGAGCTTCGAGCGGTTTCGATACGCGTGTAGACACGGTTGCCTCGGAAGCGCCACAGGCGCGAAAGCCTAAAGCCCCAGGGCGCTTCCGATTGTGTCATGCCTATACTCGTATTGAAACAGCGCTAGTTTTGGGAGGGCGGCGGCGGCGCTGAGAACGTGTACGTGCGCCGCCATGCTGCCTGCTGGCCGGGGGCCAGGGATATCTCCACAAACTGCTCTGGCGCGACGAACGCTTCGCGAGCGTGAATGGCGGTATGCAGACAGCGGGCTTTGATGGCCCCGGGTTGTGTCGCGTCCAGGGCCAGCGTCCGGCACTCGGCGGAAAGGCGGCTTTCGTCGTGGCTTAGAGTAAGGACGAGCGGCCCCTGCTCGGCGCGGGCCTCGTCGGAAGGCACAACCGCGTTCACCCACTGAGGGATGGGGCTATGGAAATAAATCGCATTGCCTTTATGCCTTTGCTGAGGGCCAAGCCCCTGCGGCTGAATGTTATACGGAAAGCGGAGCACGTAGTGAGGGCTGGTATCGCTATTGTCAAGACGCAGGGAGTTGTGCGTGTACTGCCGGGTGCGAAACGCTTTGCCGCCCGTGTTGGCAAGGACCCAGTCTACCGTAACAGTATCCGGCGAAAGTCGGACAGTCGCTACCAGCCGGTAGGCGTAGCCGTTCACCCCATCGCACGTTTGCGTGAAGGAAACAGAATCGGAAGTCCACACCGCATCCGTGGTCGCTGCCTGTATCACCTCACACTTTTGAAACAGCGAGTAGGGCCGCTTTGCTTTGCGCAACACGCCCACGCCTATCTTCAGAAAGCCCTCGCCAACAGCCGCTTCCGTATAGCCCGGTGGAAAATCCGAGGCAGCGCATCCAGGGATGCAGAGATCAAACTCGGCGAACAGGCCGGCGTGGTCATCCGCAGCGTTGTAGGGGCGCGGGCAATAGAGAAAGGTACGGTCGCGACAGGTGGCCTGCATCACAGCCGCAACCGGCGAGAAACG
Organism: Verrucomicrobia bacterium LW23; assembly: GCA_003054695.1. Lineage (GTDB taxonomy): Bacteria > Verrucomicrobiota > Verrucomicrobiia > Methylacidiphilales > UBA1321 > LW23. The sequence continues at coordinate 194,250 of QAZA01000011.1, read as the reverse complement.
CGCCCCCTTGTAGTAGCGCTCCCCGTGAGTCGGATCCATTACGACGACGGAGAGTTCTCCGTTACGCAATGTGCGCTCAGCCTCGCTTACGGGCCGCGCGTCCCCCTCGGCAGCGATAGAAATTGGAGTACCAAAAGCAAAGGCACAGGCCAGCGTGGCGGAAAGGACCTGAAGAAACAGAGTCCTGTGGCGGGTGGAAGGGAAATTCACTTCACCAGTTTCGGCCAACAGGCCCCATCCAGTCAATCCGACGTGGCGAAGTGGAACCGAGTATCATTCCATTTGGTAAGCCAAGACAGCGACTTTCTCGCTTCCGCCGTCTACATCGCGCGGGCCGTGGAGGAGCGGACGATGAGATGCGGCTTGAGCTGAATCTGCTGCACCTGCGACGCGTGGGTGATGTGCCGCATACGGATGCGCCGAATCAGCAAATCCACAGCCAGCGCGCCCAGCTGGTAGAAGTCCTGCGACACCGTCGTCAGCGGCCGGGAGCACACCTCGGCGGCGCCAATGCCGTCAAAGCCCGCAACGGACATTTGCTCGGGCACGTCGATACCGTGCTTGAGAGCGAGGCGGATGAACTCGATCGCCAGGATATCGTTGCTGCAGCACACTGCGGTTACCGCTTTTTCCTTTTGTATAAACCTGGCGAAAAGCTCCTCCATCCCCGCCTCGTCGTCGCCCGGCACCATATAAATGCGCCGCTGCGAGGCGTCCGAAAACAGCCGCGAGGCGCCGAAGCGGTAGCCGTCGCACCGTTCGTCCAGCGTGGGCGTGGTGAGATTTTTGGTGAAGTAGGCGACTTCGCGATGCCCGAGCTCCTCCAGATGGTGCAGGATGGTACGCACGCCACCAAAGTTGTCGACACCCACGTAGTCGAAGTTGCCCCAGTTTATATCGCTGAATACGAAGGGGATATCGCGGCTGGCAATCTGCATGAGAATCTCGCGCCCGGGAGGGTCCGTGTGCGGCCACATCACAATTCCATCCGGCCGCGCCTTCAGCATCTCCAGCAACTGCGCCTGCTGTTGCGCGCCGTCCATGGAAAGAACAGGGGTAAAGCGCACCTTGGCCAGCTCGCACACGTCGTGCGCGGCCTCCACCAGGTTGTGCGAGACGCGCTGGCGGCGGTGGAGCGGATGCGGGCACAGGACGCCGATATGAACCGATGCTGGCTCGCCAATGGGCGGTGAGGAGACGTAGAGCTTGTACCCCTCGCGCCGCAGCGCCCCCTCCGCAATGAGGCACGCCAGCGCCTTGTTTACCGTGGGCCGGCCAACGCCCAGAAGCTCGGCAAAGTCCCTTTCCGGAGGCAGCCTGTCGCCATGCTTCAGCCTCTGGGCGGTGACGTAAGCGCGTATTTGCTGGATGACAGTCTGGTAAGCGGGAATGACGGCGGAGGTGGAGCTCATGGTCCGGCTGGTAAAGGTATTTCGATCGGAATAACCATGATGGTAAGCCAAATAGCCCGAAATTCAAGAATAATGTTGACCGAATTTTAGACAGCAATTAAGGTGATGACAGATCGGCAATTGGACTGCCAAATGAGAGCGCCTCGTCGCTTCTGCTCTCTCCGCCGCTCACAACGTCGCTTTGCCCGCCCTCCCCGTTTAACCCTTGTAACCCAAACCGCTTATGCATCCCTTTACGCAGCGGAGCAGCCACAGAAGTCGCCGGGCTTTTACACTGATGGAGCTCATTTCCGTTGTCGCCGTTTCCACCGTTGTGGTCTCCCTCACGGCGTCCCTCCTCAACATCCGCAGCTCCGGCAACCTCACGTCGGCCGCGCACACCGTTGCCGGTGTTCTGGAGCGGGCTCGCTCGCATGCGCGGACTCACAACACCTACGTGTGGGTAGGCTTTTACGAGGAAGCGGCGGACGCGGCCGTGCCTACGGATACGGCGCCGCCATACCCCGGCCGGGGCAGCCTGGTCATCTCGGCCGTCGCGTCGCGAGATGGTACGCCAATTTTCCAGGACGACGATGCCGGTGCGCCGCTGCCGGCAGACCGCATCACGCCCATCCTCCCCCTCACCTCGCTGCGCCATGTGCATATGAGCGAGCTTGCCGCACCCGGCGCGAGCGGCACCGAGACCGTGGAGGGCCGCCCGGATACCGCCTTTACGTTCAACGCGGCCTCCGGGGAGGACGGGTACAACCGGATCAGCAGCGACAGCGCGTTACAGGCACGGTTTCCCTTTGCTGCGCAGCGCTATACATTCTATAAAACGGTGCGCTTTTCGCCACGCGGCGAAGCCAGCGTTACTGGCAAGAACGGCCTTTACACCATGGTGCCGCTGGTGGAGATTGGACTGGTGCCGACACACGGCAACCTCCTCCCGGCGGCCGGCGGCGACTGCTCGGCGATTCACATTACGGGCATCACGGGCAACGTTCGGGTGTATCGCCGCTAGGGCACGGGCGGAAACTGTGGTTCGCGGAGATTCGATATGGCTATGCCTACCCCTATTGGCACCGTGGATTGCCGAGGTGCCAGGCACCGGCTGCAAAGCCGGGCGGCACGTGGCTTCTCGCTGGTGGAAGTAACTCTGGCTATTGGTGTTACAGCATTTTGCCTGATCGGACTGTTTGGGCTCCTGCTGGTGGGGCTTAAAAGCTCTCACGCGGCGGCGGAGCAAACGATGGCCAACAATCTGCTCTCCACCATCACGGCCGACTTACGCGCAACGCCGCCTACGTTCCCCGCCGGTCGCGCCACCACCACCCAGCAGTTTCAGCTGCCGCTCCCCGCCAATCCGGTCACCGCGGAGGCCGCACCAGTCGTTCGCTACTTTACGGGCGAGGGCAAAGCCGAGACGGCGCCCGGGCCGGCTTCGCGGTACAGGGTGGCCATTACATTTCCGCCCAACGGCCCGGACGCCAGGATGGCCACTTTTGTACGCATTCGCATGACATGGCCCGCCACAATGGACCCTGACCTGGCGCAGGCCGGTAACCGTCTGGAGTGCTTCCTGGCGCTGGATCGCAACTGAGCGCCGCGCGCATCCGCGCTGCATCCCCCCTTTTCGCTTCGCATCTCCCTGCCCTTGTACAGGTTATGGCATCAGCACGCCCCACCTCCATCTCCGCACGCTGCTATCGGTTGCGGCGGCGCGGCTTTACGCTGGTGGAGCTGCTCGTCTCCCTCTCGGTGCTGGTGGTGCTTCTATTACTGATTAACCGCCTGATGGCCAGCGCTTTACAGGTAACCGGCACCAGCCAGCGCCGCATGGAGGCGGACACTCAGGCGCGCGCGGTGTTCGAGCGGCTGGCCATCGACTTTGGGCAAATGCTGCGGCGGCCGGATGTCGACTACATCCTGAAAGACGCTACGCGCCTGCCACAGCCAGGCAACGACCAGATGGCTTTCTTTAGCCGCGTGCCCGGCTACAGCACCACGCCGGCCGCGCCGCCCTCGCAAATGTCACTTGTCGCGTACCGGGTCAACAGCGACAGCTCAAGCCCGTATGTCCATAAGCTGCAACGCCTTGGCTGGGGCTTGCCGTGGAACGCCGCGGGCACGGAGACGCCGCTGGTCTATCGACAAAACGCCACCTCGTACCCGCCCAACTCCATATCCACCAACTGGTCATCCGCTGTGGATATGAGCGAGCAGGAACACTACGAACTCGCCGGCCCCCAGGTCTTTCGCCTGGAGTATTACTACCTTATTAAGGGTGCCACCGTGTATGACGCGACAACGGCCTCCGTTGTTACGTTGCCCTCACGCCTTAGCGCCACGCCGTGGGATACCCGCCCGCCGCTCAACCACACCGCGGTCGACGGCCTGCGCGATGTCGCGGCCATCGTGGTTACCATCGCCATTCTTGACCCGGGAAGCCGCATCAAGCTTACGCAGACGCAACTGGCCCAACTGGTTACCGCCATGCCCGACTTTAATGAGGCGATGCTGCCCGGGGAGCTTGAGGAGAGGTGGCAACAGGCGGCGCAAACCGCTCCAATTCCCGCGGAAGCAGCATCCGCGGTACGCATCTACCAGCGTTACTTCCATCTCACTCCTGTCACTCCGTAGCGGGCGTGCACACGCCATTGGCCTGCTCTCTTACAACCTCATTCACCACCGTTATGTCTATACATTACATCCAACGAAACGCTCGAAAAAAGGGTGTCGCGCTTGTGGTTGTGCTGGCGCTGGTAGTGTTGCTGACGGGCGTTGTGGTGGTCTATTTCTCCCGTGCGGTTACCGATCGCCAGCTGGCCAGCAGCACGCTCAATCAGGCCAGGGCGGATGACATGGCGCGCAGTGCGCTCGCTATCATCACCAGCCAGTTCAGGCAGGAGATCGCCAACGCGGGTGCGTCGCAGACCACCACGGTCGGCGACATCGCCGTCTACACGCCGCTGACGGAGACCTACATGCTCCCCGTGCGCCACGGAGTCCCCACTGCGCCCTCGCCGGCCACTCCAAACCTGGTGCGCGTCAGCTCGCCCGCGGACATCCCGGCGCCCGGCGTAGATTTCGCGGCTTCCAGCCTGCTTTCCACCGAGACGTCCGGCAACGGCCGCAGCATCTCGCTGGCGCGCTGGAATCGCCACTACCTGCTTCCGCGCAATCCGGACATCTACGGCGGCGGCAACGCGGGCAAGGTTGGCACGGACCCTGTCAGCAGCTTTACCGCGCCCAGCTGGATCTTCCTTACCAGCGCCGGGCCGGCCTCGCCCGCCCTGACCGCGCCCTCCCCCGCAGTAACGGGCCGCTACGCCTATGCGGTGTACGACACAGGCGGCCTGCTCGACGTTAACGTGGCCGGCTACCCGTCCACGCTCGGCGCCAACGACGTCTACCCTGCGCCCGACACCGCAAACCACGGCCGCATGGGCTACGGCGGAAAAGGTTCCGTGGCGTTTGCGGATCTGCAGGCGCTTGGCCTTACCCCGGCCCAGGTGGATAACCTGGTGGGCTGGCGAAACTACGCCTCCGCTCAGCCTGCGGGATCCTTCGGCGCTTTTGCCGCGGACGCCCCGATGGCGCTGCGCTATTACGACAGGATGGCCGGTGAGAGCTCCGGGCATGTCCGCACATCCGGCGCCGAGTGGAACGGCCGTACCGACCAGGCCTTGCCGGGGCGGCAGGATTTCCTTGAGCTGGCACGGGTGTTGGGGATTCCGCAGGATTCCCTCCAGTACTTCACCACCTTCCACCGCAGCCTCGCCGCGCCCACATGGGCGCCCACCGCGGACGCGCCCAGCCTGCCCTACGCGGCCCGGGCGCAGGATACCGCATCGGCCAATCGCGACATCCCCAACGTCCGCGTCGGCACCGCCTTTGTGCGACATAATGGCGCCACCGCCGTGCCGGGCGAGCCGCTGCTACGCACGCGCTTCTCCCTGCGGCGGCTGGCTCTCGTTCGCGACGACGCTGTGGCGCTCGCGGGCGGCGGTACGGATATCGATAAGTACTTCGGCCTCACGCGCGACTCGACTTCGCAGCCTTGGACGTATCGCCAGGGCGCGACAACCATCCTTACGCTGGCTCAGGTGGCACAGGCAGGGCGGGAGCCCGACTACTTTGAGCTGCTCAAGGCGTCGATTCTCAGCGGATCGCTGGGCAAGGGCAGCAACAGCGATGTCGGCGTGGTGAGCAGGACGCTCGACAGAAGCGCGGACGCGCAGATTATCCAGATCGGCGCGAATCTGATTGACCAGTGCGACGCCGACAGCGTGCCAACGGCCGTCAAGTTCGCAGCGTTCGACCCGATCTACGGCGTCGAAAACCTGCCTTACATCGACCAGATCTACCTCACCATCTTCCGGCCCAATCGTGGCGATCCCAAATACCCGACGCTGGAGGGCTGGATGCAATTCAGCCTCTGGAATCCGCATGGCAATGCCGCCCAGAACACGGCATCCACCAAATTCCGCATCGTGGGGGAGGATGGGAAGCTTTATGTGGAGAGCAGCAACGGCACCAATTACGTCTCCCCCCAGCAGGATGTTACCGGCCAAAGCCTGGATTTTACGGCCACCGGCTCGGTATTCGCGGAGCCCCGCCTTCTGGTGCCCGGGCCCGGGATGACAGGCGGAACAACCATCGCAGGCGCGCCGGTGGATTCCGTCAGCCAGCCGAGCTTTTACTTCGGCACCACGTCGCAGCCGTCCCTTGCGCCCAGCAGCTCCAGCACAACGGGCCTGGTAAGCTCGCCTTGCCACCTGGTGGGTTTCTACATGGGGGGTGTCATCAACACGATCACCGGCGTATCTCCCAGGGACAGGAACATTACCGCTGTGACAACCGACCCCGCGTCGCAGAACTACTACCACCCGCGCACAGCCATTGGCGCGGGCGGAAAGTACGCAACGTTTAGCCTGCAGTTGCAGGACAGCGCAGGCACCTGGCGCACGTACCAGACGGTGCAGACCTCCGGCGTCTACATGGATTTATGGAACCAGACCGGCTGGAAGAGCTGCACCACCTGGCTTACCGGACGGCAGGGGCTTGGCTCGGCATGGCCCGCCTCCGGCCTGGAGAACGGCACAGCGGTGGGCACCGGGCTGGCCTTTGGCAAAACGGCTTTCTTCAGCATGGATCCCCGCACCAAGCGCGGCGGTATGATGCGGATCATCGCGCTCAACGCCTGCCCCATTGTGGCGAATATGACGCTGCGGCCCGCCACCACCTCGGCCCGCGTGGATACGGAGCCGCTGAGCAACGGCGGGTTTCCATCCAACCCCGCCGGCTTTACAATGTGGCGCAACTGGACGACAAACGGCAAGTTTCAGCCGGCGCTGCTGGCGGATAACAAGCCGACGCAGTCCAGCAACGTTACCGACTGGGACGGCGTGATGCGGCGCGGGGATGGCGATGAAAGCAACGGGGTGCGGCTGCTGGGGCAAAGCGTATCGGCCAACGTGGGTAACCCGCTGGCGGCGGCCGTCGCAGCGCGTCCTGTGGTCCTCAACCGCGCGTTTCGCTCCGTGGGCGAGATGGGGTATGCCATGCGGGGGGATCCCTGGAAGTCGCTCAACTTCTTTAGCGGCGACAGCGCGGATGCCGCGTTGCTGGATGTGTTTACCCTGGACGACACCGAGATTGCCGCGGGCAAGGTTAATCTCAACACCCGCCAGCCGCTCGTTCTCTCCGCCCTGCTGCGGGGCGCCAACAAGAGCGAGGGAGCCACGGCGGTGCAACTGACGCCGACGGAGGCGGACGCCATCGCCGGCGCCATCGTCAACGCAACGTCGGTAACGCCGCTGCGCAACGTCAGCGATCTCGCCGTAAGGCTCGGCAACTCCCTGGCAACAACGCCCGGCGCTTTCACTCCCGGCGGGGACGGCTACATCAAGGCGCGCCGCGAGGCGGCCGTGCGGGCGCTGGCGGGTGTGGCGGATACGCGGACGTGGAACCTGACGATCGACGTTATCGCGCAATCCGGGCGCTTCGCCCCCGCCGCGACGGAGCTCCGCGATTTTCTGGTGGAAGGCGAGCGCCGCTACTGGCTGCACGTGGCCATTGACCGCTACACCGGCCAGATCATCTCCCAACAACTGGAGGCTGTGTACGAATAGCATGAACAGAACCGTCGTTTCCATTCCCTTCCGGCATCTCGCCGCAGCCATCTCCCTTGCCTGCGCCTTGCACCTTGGTGCTGCACCCGCATGCCAGGCGCAGCAGGCCCAGGCCGCAAAGCCGACAGCCCCGTTTGTCGCCAAACCGGGCGAGCGCGTGCACTGGAAGGCGGTGGCTTCGCCTCTGCGCGGCGAGAAGGGAAAGCCGGCCGATGGCGACCCGCACATGACGGAGCTTGAGATGGAGAAAACGCCCGCCGCCGCCCGGCTGATCCAGCGATGGAGCCACGGCAAAACCTCGGAGAGCTGGATCGCGGACGGCTATCTCCTCAACAGCTTCCCCGCCCTGCCTGACGACATTTACGCGACCGCCCTCTCTATGCGCCCGGCCGGGCAGGATGACGGAGTCTCGGACTTCCATGCCATGTACCCGGGCTTCGGTTGGCTGGAGGCGCAGTTTTTTGCGGGCGAGGTTACCGAGAACGGCAAACGCTGCTGGCACTTTGTCCAGCCGGAGACGGGCAGGCAGGCCTGGGTGGATGCCGAATCGCGGGCGCCGGTCGCGTTTGCCCGCGGCGGGTTCAAATACACGCTGGCCTTCTTGCCGTCGCCGGAGAGAGATCCCGCCATGCCCGAGAGGTTTCGCACCACGCTCAAAAACTACAAGAAGGCGGATAATCAGTAGCGCGGGGTCACCAGCTGCGGGGCTTACGCACCATCGTCCAACTTTTTAATCCAGAACACAACATCCACTGACTGACATGAAACACCCTCTCCCGCTCCGTTCCCTCACCTGCGCCGCCGCCTGCACCTTGATTGCAGCCGCGTTCACCCCTGCCCGGCTTTACGCCGGCGACATCGTCAACAACGGCGGCTTTGAGAAAGGCACCGCATCCTGGTGGGGCGGCGGACTTAAGGAGGGCGGCGTGGTCGCCGAAAATCCCGCCGAAGGCGCGGCGTCTCTCCGCATTACGGGAGACTTTGTGTGCCAGGACAAGATGGCCATCGAAGGTGGCAAGCGCTACCGGATCCAGATGAAAGTACGCAGCCAGGACGCACCCGAAGGCTCGGTTTTTGTGCAATGCAGCTACCGCGGCGCCGGCCTTGCGCCCGAATGGGCGGGCCCCGCGCGCACCAGCGATGGCGAAGCCGCCCTGTACGTGGGCGGCGGTACCCATCCGTGGAAGGATGTCTCCGTGGTGATGGAAGCGCCCGCCGGCGCCAGCCAGATCCTCCTTTACCTTCGCAAAAAGCCCGGCACCGCGGGAGAAGCGGGCTTTGACGCCGTAAGCATCGAAGAGACCCAGGACCCTGCCACCGTCGGCGGCCCCGGAGCCGGCCCGGGCGAGATTGTCCGCAACGGCGATGTCGAAAAGGGCAAGGTGGCCTGGTGGGGACAGGGCAAGTGGGAAGTCGTCGAGGGGCCCGGCACCGGGGGCAGCGATGGCGGAAAAGCGCTGCGCGTGGACAGCGGCTTTATCTGCCAGGACAAGCTGCCCGTTGCGGCGCGCAAAAACTACCGCGTCTCCATGCAGATCAAATCCGACGGCGCGCCCGAAGGCACTGTGTTTGTCCAGACGTCCTTTCGCGGAGTCGATGGCTGGCAGGGGCCGATCCAGGTAGCCGGAGAGCCCGCCATCATCGCCACCGGTGGCACCCACGACTGGAAGCCGTTCTCCATCGTCATCAGCGTTCCCTCCGATGCCACCGCGCTCAACCTGTACCTGCGCAAAAAAGACGGCGCGGGCTACGCCCTGTACGATAACGTGCGCATTGAGCCCACCGAGGAAAAAGCCTTCACGCCGGCCGACAAGCGCCGCGAAGAACTCGCCGTCGAGCTCCTGCCCCCGGCGGCACCCGGCGGCGCGAGCCCGTCCGCCGTACTTGCCTCCCTAACCGCCGGCCCGGCAGCCCCCGCATCGCGCCTTCCTTTGGCGGAGTCCGGCAAAGCCGTCATGCGCCTGCACGTGGCCACCGATGCGGATGTGGTAACGCTGGGCGCCGCCAGGGACATGGCCAGGCACCTTAAACTGCTGACCGGCGCCGACTTTCTGCCTCTCTCCCATGACGCCAATCCCATCGAGGGCCCGCTTCTCGTCCTGGGCCGGGACAGCGCGCTGACATCGAAGCTTTGCCCGGACATCCCGTACGACAAGCTCGGTCAGGACGGCTTTGTCATCCGCACCGTCGGCCGGCACATCGTCATTGCCGGCGCCACCCCGCGCGGCACCATGTACGGCGTCAACTGGTTCCTCGATCGCAAACTGGGCATCCGCTGGCTCAGCCCCCACTACACGTACGTCCCCGCCACAGCGGCCACGCTTTCCGTCGAGCCAATGACAGAGCTGCAGGTGCCGCGCTTTGAGTATCGCGAAGTCCTCAGCGACGAAGGCAGCTCCCCCGCGTTTGCGGCCCACAATCTCCTCAACGGCCGTTCCCACGGCCCGTCGTATGGGCGAACCGCCCCGGAGCTCGCCTGCTGGGACGGCAAGTGGATGGCCAAAGGCGGCACCGCCAACTTCTGGGAGCTTATCCCCAAAAAAGTGCACGGCGCCAAACACCCGGAGTGGTACACCGGCGGCCAGGTGGCCATGATGAACAAGGCCATGCGCGCCGAGATGGCCAAAGAAGTCATCCGCCGCCTGAAAGCACACCCGGACTACCGCAGCATCTGGTTCAACATCTGGCAGATGGACTGGGGCTGGGACATGGACGCCGAAAGCGCGGCCTTTGCCAAAAAGCACGGCGGCCATGCCTCCGCGCCACGGCTGGACATGATGATCGACATCGCCAACCAGGTCCGCGCCGTCCTGCCCGATGCGCGCCTGGCCTTCAACGCCTACAGCTGGGGATTTACCCCGCCGGAAGGCATGACCGTGCCGGACTACATCCTTGTCTTCCCCATGACCATCCACGTGGACTACAGCACACCGCTGGACCAGGGCCGCAACGAGAAACTGGGCCAGGACATCACCGGCTGGACCAAAATTGCCCGCAACGTGCTGGTGTGGGACCACATCACCAACTGGGCCGGCTTCCTGCAGCCCACACCCAACATCTACCCCATCGGCGAGAGCATCCAGTGGCTCTCCGGCAACCCCGGCGTGCACGGCTACTTTGTGGAGGGTAACTGGAACTCCCCCGGCGGCGAGTTCTCCTCCCTGCGCGCCTGGCTGATTGCCCGCCTGACGTGGGACCCCACCTTAAACGTCCGCGCCCTTATTACCGACTACTGCGACACCTACTACGGCAAAGCCGGCCCCCTCATCTCCCAGTACATCGACCTTATGCACGCCGCCGCCAAAAAAAGCGGCGACATCCTGGGCCAGCGCTTCCAGGTCGACCTCCCCATCTACGACCTCGACTTTGTGATGGCCGCCGACAAACTGCTGGATCGCGCCGAAGAGGCCGTTGCAGCCGACCCGGAACGCCTGGCGCACGTCCTCCAGACCCGCATGGGAGTCGACTACGTCGTCCTCATCCGCAACCGCGAATACGAAGCCGAAGCCAAAAAGCGCGGCATCGCCTGGGACATGCAACTGCAGGCCCGGCGCGCCCGCTTTGACAAAGCCCTGGCCGACAACAAGGTGCGCGAGTACCGCCAGGGCGGCGGCCTCAAGGAGCTCGCCGAACTCGTCTCCGTCGTCCGCAAAGACCCCACGCCCAGCCCCATCACCGCCGGCCTCAGCACGGAGGATTGGGTCGACATCCAGGACCTCGCCTTCTGCCGCTTCGGCTCCGCGTGGATAGTTGCCGACCCCGCCGCCTCCGACGGCGCCGCCATCCGCATGACCGGCAACACCTCCTCCTGGAACATGCAGCTCATCATCGAGCGCGTCCCCAAAGGCGGCCCCTGGGACATCTACGCCGAAGTGCGGGTGGAAGCGGAGCCCGGCCACGAGGGCGAGACCGGCGTGCGCGTCGGTTCCTCGCCCCCCATGGGCCTCTTCAACACCGGCAAAATCGGCGATCTCTCCGACGGGAGATACCACCTCATCAAAGTACCAGGCGGCCCCTTCACCTGGCGCTCCGACGATCGCCTGCGCAGCATCTACCTCCAGTCCCCCGCCAAACCCTACATCAAATACATCTACCTCGACCGCCTGGTAGCCGTGCGAGCCAAAGCCAACTCCCCCGCCCCCGCCGCTCCCCTGCCCTGACCGCGGGGGGGAGGTGGCCCTGAAACCACGGCGTATCGCCCCTCGGCGGGCAGGCAGTTGCCTGCCGGGGATGAGCCACCCACGTTTTACTTACTGTCTGACAATGGCATGGGGCGCCAGGGGAGCCACCAGTTCCACTTGCCCATGAGGGCCATGGTGGCGGGGACGAGGATGATGCGGATCAACGTCGCATCGAGCAGTACGGCGAAGGAGAGGCCGATACCGAGCTGGCGCGTCTCCACCACGGAGACGAACGCGAAGCAGAGGAAGACGGAGACCATGATGGCGGCCGCGCTGGTGACGACGCCGGCGGTGCGCAGGACGCCTTCCTCAATTGCGATGGACATATCTTTCTGGTCCAGCCAGCTTTCGCGGATGGCGCTGAGGATGAAGACTTCGTAGTCCATGCTCAGGCCAAAGAGGGCGCAGAAACAGATGATCATGACGATGGTGTTGATGCCGTCGATCGGGATAAACGTCGGGTCGACCCACGCGCCGTAGCCTTCCTGAAACCACAGGACCTGGATGCCGTAGGCTGCCAGCACGCACAAGGCGTTCATGATGATAGCTTTAAGCGGGACGAGGATCGACTTGATCATCACCATCAAAAACACAAATGTGGTGATCAGCGTCATGCCGATGACCCGCGGGATCGCATCGGCGATCATCTTGTCCATGTAAAACGTGGTGGCGGGGATGCCGCCGAGGATAAACTTCTCGTGCCCCGGGTTGGCTGCCTCCTGCGCAGTCAGTTCCTTCTGGGCTTCCACCAGCCAGTCGCGGGAGATATTGCTGTGCGGGTCCGCCTTGGGCAGCAGGAAGATGAGGGACTGGGAGCGGTCGTCGTTGCCTTCCATTAGCGCGGCTTTGGTGCGGCGCGCGGCGGGCGGGTCGCTGGGGTCGCGCATTACCACCACGTGGGCGGTGTTGGGCAGGGTGCGCAGCCGGGCGGCCAGCTCGCGCTCACGCCGGGCGCTGTCGGGGTCGCCGGTCCACTCGGCATTGGGGTGCTGGACGAGGATGATGGTGGGCATTACCCAGCCTGGCCCCAGCATGGCGGCTATGGAGTCGTACCCGCGGCGAGCCTCCGCATTGGGCGGCAGCGTGTTGCCTTGCAGAGCGGCGTTTTTGAGGTGGAGCACCGGGGAGGCCAGCAGCAGCAGGATGATCGAGCCTGTGACGCTGAAGAAGATAGGGCGCGCGATCACCAGGCGAGCCAGCCGGCGCCATCCGTCCTGGCACGCGGCGGCCAGGGGGGAGTCGGCGCGGCGAATCTGCCCCCACTCCAGCGCCGGGCCCAGCAGCAGGATGAGCGCGGGCTGAAGCGTGAGGGAGGAGGCGGCCGTCAGCACCACCACCAGGGAGCCCGCCAGGGCGATGCTGAGGAAGAAGTTGAGCGGAATAATGCACAGCGCCGCAAAGCCGGCCACCACCATCGCCGCGCTGACCATAATGGTGTGGCCCGCGCGCTCCTGGCACAGCTTCAACGCCTCGTGCGTCGTCTGGTGCAGCTCGCGCTCGCGCCGAAAGCGGGCAAGGTAGAGCAGCGAGTAGTCGATACCCACGCCTAACCCAATCATACTTACCAGGTTAGGCACAAAAAAGGTGATGGCCATGTAGTCGGCCGTCAGGCTCAGCAGCCCCAGCGTAACCACCACCGCCACGCCCGCCACAAAAATGGGCAGCAGCGAGGCCACGATGCCGCGGAAAATGATGAGGAGAATGACGAACGCCACCGGCATCGCCAGCATCTCCGCGCGCCGCAGCGCCTCGGTACTCTCGGTGTTCAGGTCGTGGAACATCGCCGGCCCGCCCGTGACGAGGATGGGCGGGAAGCCGGGACCGCCGGGGACCGGGTGAGGCCCGGGTTGGAGATCCCCGGCTTTTTTTGGTGCGCCGCTGCCCGGGACGGCGATGGCGGAGAGCTCGGTTGCCTCAAAGCGCACCTTCTCTTTGATAAACTTGCGTACCTCCGGCAAAAACTGCTCCGCGCCGCGGAAGTCGGGGGTATCGATCTCCAGGAACGCCAGCTTCCAGCGGGGGTCCGGCCAGTCCGGGATAAACCGGCTGGCATCGCGCACGCCGCCGGGGAGGAGGCCGGGCACGCTCTCCAGCTGCTGCTTGATTTGCTCCCAGTACGCGTCGCCCATGTCGGGCGGCAGCGAGCGGGCGTCCCACACCACGGCGGTGGGGAAGGCCAGCGCCTTGGAGAAGTTGCGGGCCAGGGACTGCTGCACCATGGCCGCCGGGCTGTCGGAGACGCCGCTGAGGGTGCCGCGAATCTGATGCGCAAAGTTGTATGCGGCCGGCGCAAACCAGGCGCCCAGCACCAGCCACACCACCACGCACACCACGGCCGCGCGGCGGGAGTAAAACAGCGTCATGGCGCGCGGAAGCTCCGGCTCGCTGTTTTTGCCGGCGCCGTCCCCCTCGCCACGCGGGCCGGTCCCCGCGCGTCCGGATACGGCGGGGCGGTGCGAGGTGGAGTTAGGCGTCGGGGCAGTCACAAGCAGGAGAATCTACGGGCGTATAAAGGCAAATACAACCTACCTTCGACAAAAACCTCCTCCCGGTCGAGTCGAAATTTCAGTCATGCAGATTAAGCAAAGCTTATCGGCCATAAAAACTCCCTCCTAAGGCCAATCAGGGAACGTCCTGTTCAAGATATCAACTGGTAAAGTAGCCTGCCTGGCAACGTCCCTCGTTGCGCCCGTTGCGAATCCGCCCGGTGCGCTCATTGCGTGACAATCGGCTCCACACCTCGCTTCGCCTTTTCGCATAGCAAGACGATGACGGATTTTCACGCAAAGGTCGCAACGGCGGATACGCAACGCACGCAACGGCAGATTGTCAGAGCAGGCCTCAGACTGCCTGATGCCCTATAAGACCAATTTTCGCATCTGGCGCGTTGAAAAAGACCCGGCGCCCGGGCCCTACATCGGCCGCAGCAAGTGGCGCAGATCCAACAGATTACTCATCTCCGGCAGCGGCTCGGCCGTGCTGAAATCGGACGATGCGGGGGCGCCGGCGGCGGAGAGGGATGCATTGCCGTGGCGGCGTACAACCTCCACCAGCTCGGTGGCCGTGGCGCCCAGCAGCTCCACGTCCAGCCCCTCCAGGCGCAGCGATGCCACGAGAAACAGCCGCGAATCCCCCATCTGCGCGCGGGCCAGGGCAAAGCCGTACCGGGCCATCAGCTGGATGTTCAGGGAGAGGAGCTTCTGCTCCGTCTCCAGCGTGTCCGGGGCGCCGGTGCCGGGAAACTCCACGCACAGAAAGAGGCGCTGGGAGCTTTCCGTGTACTGCAGCTCAAAATACAGGCCGCCCTCCAGCATCGCCGCGGCGCTGCCCTGGTCGTCCAGCTTCAGAAAGGGCATGCCGGCGGCTTCGCCAAACCTGGCGACGAGGGTGGCGGCGTTTTCCCTGTCGGCGGCGGATACTGGGGCACTCATGGGTGGTGATGGTGGTGCGGAGGGGGGCTGGGGGGCTGGAGCGGCAAGGGGCGAAAAGGGGCGGCGGGTTATCCCAGCAGATCATCCAGCTCCATCATCTCGCCATAGGTTGCTTTGGTGCCGGGGATGGTCTGGTTGCGGATCGATTCGACCAGCTCCCGCACTTCCTCTTTATCTTTGCCTTTGCAATCATTGATCAGCGTATTGAACGCGGCGCCGCACACGTACCCAAGCATGGCATCGGCGGAGGTCATCTGCGTGCGCTCAATCATCTCCGAAAGGTTGGAGTAGTCCGACTTCGACAGCAAATCCTTCAGCCGCTGGCCGCGTATCTCGAAACGGCCGATGCGGTTGCTGAATTCCAGCTCTTCCTCCCCGCCCTCCTTGTTTTTAAACACAGCAATAAAAATGCCCGACTTTTCGGACTCGCGAAAGCCGACAAAATTCTGGCTGCTAAAGGTGGGATTCTTCAGCTTCTCCTTCATCAGCTCGCGTTCTCCCTCGTCATCCACCATATCCTGCAGGGCGCTGCTTGTATAGGCTTCGGCATCGTAGGGCGGGATCATCCCCAGGCCCTCCTTCACCGAGCTCTCAAACCGCGTACGCAGCGACACCGACTGGCGCGAGCCCGAATCCGACGACGACACGTCAATTCGACTGTCCTCCTGCCGGCCGATGCCGCGGCTTTGGGTAGGCTGCGCGTTCACGCCCAGCACCCCCATCTTGTGGCGGATACCGCTGACGGCGAGATCGATAAGCGCACCGACGCCCGTGAGGTTAAACGCCACGCGAAGCACACCCAGCGCTTTGCTTTGTGCAAACGTATTGGCCCAGGACTGCTTCAGGGCCTGGCCAAACGTAGGGGACTGCAGTTGCCCGCCGCCTGTGCTACCCGAAATTCCGGTAATACTCATGTCACCTTAGACTATCGAGCATGGACCCTTTTGCAAACTGCATGATGTAGCTGCGCCGATTTTTTGCCCACCCAAATGGAAACACCGCCGCCGCAGGGCAAACATCCTTACGCAGAACATCGCAACACGTGCGGCGCCAGGCACTTGCACAACGGCCTGCAACGCCGCTCGGGTTCGTCATCCGGCCATGATTTGGCGCAGCTACTTGCCAAATTGTCGAATGCGCTCGGGGCGTCGCACAAAGTAGTAAATAGCACTGCCCAGGCACCCGAGAAGCACGACCACCACGATCCAGATGATCTTATCGTTGCCGCCCGAAGGTTCATTCCGGATGATGTCGACCAGAGACCAGACCCAGACACCAAACGTTGCGCAGCCAAAGAGGCCGCCGCAGCCCATCATGACCATCCAGATTATTGCCGCTGTCGCGTCATCCATATTCGCAAGTAGTTAAGGTTGTAGATATGAGGAAGCCGAACTGACATTCCTCCCTTAGACGACCTGCGATGAATAATCGATAGAAATTGATGGGTAAACGGTGGAATCTTTCGTTTTTTTACAAAGATGCCTCCAATTGCCCTCTCCGGTCGATTTTGGCTCGCGATGTGCGGCTGTTTGTGGTACGAAAGAACAGGGAGGATTAATCTGCTGTAATGATTGACTGGCAACAAATCGACGAAGTCCTGACACCGGGGGGCGACCCCATCGAAGTGGAGATCTATCGCGAGTTCATCACCGCTACGCGCGACACCCTCGCCACCGTGGAGCGCCTGATCGTCGCCAACGCGCCCGCCAAGGAGGTACTGTGGGAGCTGCACCGCGTCAAAGGCTCCTGCGCCACCTTTGGCCTCAGCGGCACCGCGCAAATGGTGGCCGAGTGGGAGGATGCCAGCAAGAAGACAGGCGTCATCCCCTCCGCCGCGGATATGGCCACCCTGTGGGCCAGCTTCCGCGAGTCCATCGCCGAGCTGCAGCGCCAGCGCCCCGAGCGCATGGCCCTGGTGATGGCCGAGCCCTCTCCGCTGTAGCGGCAGGGCCGGCAGGCCGGCTTCATGCCATCCCTTACCGCATGCTCGCCGTCGCCCCGCTGCTTTGGCGGATGAGTTTGACCTTGATGTAGTAGGTGATGGGGTGCAGGCGTTTCAGCCAGGTTTGCTCTAAATCATTCAGCTGCACGCCTTTGGCTTTCTCCGCCAGCAGCGCTGTGCTTTTGCCGTTAAGGCGCTTGATAAGCGTGAGCATGCGGTGCAGCCACTCGGCGCGCTGCTTCACGTCCAGTGTGGGGATGCCGGCAATGTTGATCATGCCCGGCTCGTACTTGTCCAGCGTTACCAGGTCGCGCCCGGCCAGATCGGTAAGCTTGACGACGCCGGCGGCGGAGCACACCACAATCTTCTCCTTGCGGTACCACACGGCAAAGTCGCTGCCGTTGGCGCGGGCAATGCCCACGGGGGTGCGCACGTGGAACGTCGCCGCCTCCTCCTTGCCGCCCACGCGGACAAACACGGTGCCGTCGATCAGATTCAGGTCCGTCACCACGCGGCCGTCCGTAATGCCCTGGCGCACGGTGAGGGTGGTGCCCGGGCCCACGCGGGCGCTTTGCAGGCCGTACAGCACCATCGCCACGGAGCTGCCTTCGCCGGTGGAGATCTCGGAGCCCGTGGGGATCAGCATGCCCTCCGCGGCGGGGCGGAAAGGCGGGGGGATTTCGCGGCCATCCTTGTCCAGGGCGGCGGGGGAGCCGTCGCGCACGCGCACCTTCACGTCGCCGTACAGCTCGGTCAGCACCATCTGGCCGTCGCCGGGCTGGCGGATGCGACTGCCCTCGGGCGGCGTCACAGGGTCGATCCAGGTGGTGTTCACCCGCAGGTACAGGGTCTCCGCCAGCGACTGCCCGGCGGGCGGGCGGATCTTGAAGCGCGTATCCCCCACAGGCTCATAGATTTCCGGCCCAATCGTGGAGAAGCTGCCCGCCGCCGAGGCGCGCAAATCGGCGGAAAGGAGCGCCTCCTGCGAGACCAGGGTGTAGTAGGAAGGCATCGCAAACTCGCCCCCAAACCCGCCGGGAGCCGGCTGCCGCGCCGTATCGGCCGCGGAAACAGGCATGGCCACGGCAGGCGCGCCGCTCCCCGGCCCGTCATCCTGCGCAGGCGGGCGAGGCGCGACGGCACCACCGCCGGGGGTGCCCAGCGAGATCACCGGCGGCTGCGGCCGCAGCGTGCCGGGGATGACATCCTCGGGCGCGGACGTGGCGGCATTGCCATCGCCCTGCGGCGCGCCCGGTGCCGCAGGGGCGGCGCTGGGCGTCGGGTCGGCGGGCGCTGCGGTTGGAGAGGCGGATGGGGAATCGGACGGCGAGGCCGCCGGGGCAGGCGCGGGCGGCTGCGGGCGCTGGGGCGGCGGCGGCAACTGCGGCGCCGGGCCCTGGCCTGTGGTGTCGATGGACGGCGCCGAAGCCGGCGGCTCGTCATCCGCCGCACGCACGGTGGAAAGCGTTGAAGTGGCGCTGGTTGCGACGATCAACAATCCGGCGCAAACGGCCGCGGCGCGGGGAACGGCTCGTTTAGCCATACGTTTGCATAAGAAAATCATTTCACGTGAATAACTGGAAAAACCCGTCTTTACAACTATGAATAAGAGACTTTCCGCATTTTTCTTATTTTCTGCGGATAAAGTGCATTTCGCGCTTCCACAGATCCCCTTTCCGCGTCCCCCCTTTTTTCCTACCTTCCTTTGTCTCTCCGTGCCTAGGTGGCGAAAAATCTGCCTCTATGCTGGTAGCAAATGAAAGGGCAAGGGACGGGGAGTATTCACCGCCAAGGCACGAAGTCGCAACGGGAAGCAGAAAAGGAGTGGCTGGCGCAGAAATGCTTGCCTTTCCCATCCCCCGCCCGGTTTTCGTTGATCTTCTCCCCCGGGCGCGCTATTAACAGCATTTTAACCGAAGCGCAACGCGTCCGCTTCCTGCGCGTTTCTTTCCCGCACTTCTCTTTTCTCCCCTTCCCCCTCTCGGATTCCATCCTTACATGAAACTGGACGTTTGTTCGCAGGTCCCCGCCAGCGGGGATGTGGTTTTGTTCGTATTCAAGGGCGGCGAGGTTCCGCCCGGTGTGACTTCGCATGAGTTTGAGGGCAACCGCCTCTCCACCCTGCTGTGGCGCGAGAACGGCAAGCGCACCCTCTATGTGGGCCTGGGCGAGGACCCCCGCCCCGACGGCAAGCCGTTGCCGCTGGATCTGCTGCGCCGCGCCGCCGGCGTGGGCGTTAAAGCCCTGCGCAAGCTGGGCGTGGAGGAGATCAGCCTGCAAGCCACCGGCTTCGAGGCGCAACTTGTCGGCATTACCGAGGGCGCGCTACTGGCGGACTACGTATTTGAGGAGTTCAAGCCAGAGGCCTCGCGCCGCAAAACGGAGCTCAAGCGCCTCAACATCGTCGTCGCCAGGGACGAAGTGCGCGCCGCCGAGGCCCGTGTGGACGAAGGCAAAATCCTCGCCCGCGCCACCAACGAGGTGCGTGCCATCGGCAACCTGCCCGGCAACATCATCACGCCGGAGGCCCTGGCCGAACGCGCCCGCAACATCGCGCGGGATACCAAAATCACCTGCCGCGTGTGGGACATGCCCAAGCTGCAGAAGGAAGGCTTCGGCGGCATCATCGCCGTGGGCAAAGGCTCGGCTAACCCGCCCGTGTTTATCGCGCTGGAGTACATGGGCGGCGCCAAAAAGGACGCGCCGTATGTGGTTGTCGGCAAAGCTATTACGTTTGATACGGGCGGCATCTCCATCAAACCGGCCGCCAACATGGATGAGATGAAATTCGACAAGATGGGCGGCTGCGCTGTGCTCGGCATCATGCGGGCGGCGGCGGAGCTCAAACTGCCCATCAATCTCGTCGGCCTTATCGCCAGTGCGGAAAACATGCCCAGCGCGGAGGCCTACCGCCCCGGCGACATCGTCACCACCTACGACGGCAAAACCATCGAGGTGCTCAACACCGACGCCGAAGGCCGTATTGTACTGGCCGACGCCCTGGCCTACGGCCGCACCACCTACAAGCCCAAACTGATGATCGACATGGCGACGCTGACCGGCGCCGTGCTCATCGCCCTGGGCCACAAACGCGCCGGCCTCTTCTGCAACGACGAACCCCTGCGCAAAGCCCTGCAGGACGCCGCCGAGTCCACCGGCGAGCCCGTGTGGCACCTGCCGATGGGCGACGAGTTTACGGACCAGATCAAGAGCGACGTGGCCCTGGCCAAAAACACCGGCGGCCGCGAAGGCGGCAGCGCCACGGCGGCCAGCTTCCTCCAGATGTGGGCCGAGGACGTCCGCTGGGCGCACCTGGACATCGCCGGCACGGCGTGGACTACCAAGGAGCTCCCCTTCCTCGAAAAGGGCGCCACCGGCTACGGCGTCCGCATCGTCCTCCAGGCCCTGCGCACGCTGGCGGAGGCGGAGTAGGGACTGCGAAACGCCCGAGGCGCGGGAGCAAAGCCCGTCCTGCCTGCCGCGCGGCCCGTGTCCTGTATCAGTGATTCTTCGTAGAATCAAAAGCATCGCCGATACAGGACATGGGAGCAGTTTAAGTACAGGTATATACAAGGCGAGGCAGTCCAAAGCCCCAACGGCGCTTTGGAGCGGTCGAGCTGCATGTACCTGCGGGACGCCTGCGCATACGTTTATTTCACTTGCCTGTTGTGTTACGTTTACGGTACGAGTGAGTAATGGCAGTGCCAAAGAGCGAGTATCTCGATGAGGTTGTGGAGGCGCTCAGGAGCGCGCTGGGCGGAAATCTCTACTCCTGCTGCCTGTACGGAAGCGCCGTGCGCGGCAATTTTGAGCGCGATTCGGATCTGAATCTGCTGATCCTGCTCAACGACTTTACGCCCTCGGCGCATGTGGCGCTGGCGGCGGTTATCAGCAAGCATCGCCGCGTCGCACCCTTTTTGCTGGCGCGCCGCGGCTTTGAGCGCAGCTTCCGCGTGTTCAGCCCCAAGTTTGCGAGTATTCGCCGCAACTACCGGGTTCTGGCGGGGGCCGACCCGCTCGCCGCGATGAGGATCGATCCCGAAGAGGAGCGCTACCTGGTGGAGCAGGCCCTTCGCAATCTGCGCCTGCGGCTGGTGCACGCGTTTGTGACGCGGCTGGACGATGCGACGTACCAGCGCCATCTGGTGCGCATCGTCACCCCGCTGTTTGTCCAGCTGGGGGAGGTAGCGCGGCTAAGCGGCGTGGAGCAGTCCAAAGACTTTGCCGAGCGCATCCCCGGCTTTGAGAAGCTTTTTGGCATTGACGGCGCTGTGTTGACAGACCTGCTGGAACTGAAGGCAAAAGCAAGCGCCGCCGCCTCCACCGTTGCAGCCCCCGCCGCCGCCACGGCGCCGAGCGCGGAGCAATGGCACTCCCGTTTGTTTCCGCTGATCGACGCCGTGGTGGTTTGGATGGAAGCCAACTGGAAGGCGCAGCTGCTGCCGCTGCCCGGCACTTCTTCCGCCAACTCCTGATGGACGAACAATGCCATGCAAGAACTGTACCGAATCTTTACGCTTTCCGGCCCGCAGTTCCTCGTGCTCTACGCGGCGTTTCTCGTGGCCGTGCTTGTTGGGGTAGCCGTGCTGCGCCAGTGCGGGATGGACAGCTTGTGGCTGACGTTTGGCGGGCTGGCTTTGTTTGAGGGCGTGGGCTTTGCGCGATACATCATTGGCAGCAGCGTGGGGATGAAACACTGGTTCTTCCTGTTCCTGCTCATGGGCGCGGGCTTTGTTGTGCTTATCATTCAGCTCAATACCACAACCCATCGCGGCGGGCGCAATCGCAACGGCAACAACAGCTCCTCGGATGGCGGCGGTTCGTCGTGCTCCAGCTCGTCGTGCGGCTCCGCCTCCAGTTGCGGCAGCAGTGACAGCAGCAGTAGCAGCAGCTCCGACAGCGGGGGCAGCAGTTGTGGCACCAGCTGCGGTGGCTGCGGCGGCGGAGGAGACTGACGCATGAAAGGGCTCGAACCAACGGGTGAGATCAAAGTCGGCGTGGGCTACCGCGATAAGCTGGGATCGTGGATCAAGACAAAGCCGAAAGACGTAGCGTGTCTGGAGATTACCGCCGAGCACTTCTTTGGTCGCAACGAGAACCGGCTTACCTGGCTCTCCGAAAACTTTGAGTTGTACGTGCATGGCCTGGGCCTGAGCCTGGGCACGCCCGGCCCGCTGGACGCGGAGACGCTGCGCCTTTTTAAGCGGGTGGCGCAGGTGGCCAAACCCCAGTGGGTCAGCGAGCACATCGCCTTTACCCGCACCGGCACTGTCGACCTGGGCCACCTTAACCCGGTGCCACCCACGCGGCAGGTGGCGCACACCGTGGCGGCGCATGCGCGCGAGGTTGCCCAGGTGTGCCAGCGCCCGATCATTCTGGAGAATATTACCTCTCACCTCAAACTCACCGGCGACATGGCGGAGCCCGATTTCCTTAACGAGATCTGCGAGCTCGGCGCGTGCGGGCTGCTTCTGGACGTCACCAATCTCTACATCAACAGCCGCAACCACTGGTTTGATCCCCTGGAGTGGCTGCAACGGCTCGATCCCGACGCCATCGTACAGCTGCATATCGTCGGCTACTCCCGGGACGCCGAGGGCAACTTTACCGACAACCACGCCAAAGCTGTGCAGCCGGAGATTCTGGAGCTGGCGCAGGAGGTGGTGAACTATGCGTGCGGCCTGCGCGTCATCATTCTGGAACGCGATCTGGAGATCCCCGCTCCAAGCGTGATGGATACGGAGATCAGCCAGTTGCGCACCCTCGTCGCCAGGCGGGCAACGCCGCGTTACCACCGGCGATACTGACAAACCAGCCCGCCATGGATCAGGAACTCTACCTCCGCGTGCTTACCGCGCTGCTGCTGAACGGAGGCCGTCGCGATGAGTTCGCGCACGACCCGGACGCCACGCTGCGCCTGCTGGGCGCCGACGATGCCGTCACCGCGGCCCTGCGCGGGCTTGTGCCCCGCCGCCTGGAGGAGCAGGCCGTTGTGCTGCTGCGCAAGCGCTACGTTCTGCTTCCGGAGATTCTCCCCGAGTTCTTTGAGCGCCTTGGCGAACAGCGCGGCTGGGAGATGTTTCAGAAGGAGGCACGCGACATCTGGCGCCCGGCCGAGCAGGATGCCCTGCACTTCCTGACCTTTGCGCAGAAGCATGTGGCGCCCGCCTTTGCCAGCGAGGTGGAGTGGAACCTCTGGCGCTTTCTTGCCGACGACGCGGATTTCATTCGCCTTCACGTCCTCTGGCCCGCGGACCGGTTGATTCCCGCGCTGCAACTGCTCATCCGCCAGGCCCCGCCGGGATTTACCGGCTGCAGCCAGCTCTTGCTGGGCCTCGGCACCCAGCCGCCCTCGTAACGGAAAGGATCTTCTCCCCGTTATCTGCCCTGGCCTTTTGGCGCGGCAGCAGGGACGCCCTCTCGGATTCTACCGCGGGGCGGCGAAAATCCGAGAGACAAGGATTGAGGGAACGTTGGAGATTCCCCACGGCCACGGGCCGCATGCGCCTTACGCTGTGGCGGGCACGGCGGACTTCGCGGCGGCGCGCACTTCCTCGGCGCCGCGCAGCAGAAGGCTCTCTGTCGTCTCCCAGCTGATGCAGGGATCGGTAATGGAGACGCCGTGCTGCAGCTGGCTGCGGGGGGCGACGGGCTGGGCGCCTTCCTTCAGGTAGCTCTCGATCATGGCGCCGATGATGGCGCACTCATTGCCGCTGGCAATGCCGACGGCGCGCTGGGCCAGAATGCTTTGCCAGACGATCTCCTGGCGCTCCGGCTTCTTGCTGGAGTTGGCGTGGCTGCAGTCCACCATAATGGTGGCGGGGGGCAGGCCGGCCTTTTTCAGGCTGGCGGTGGCCTCGGCAATGCTTTCGGGATCGAAGTTGGTGCGGGCGCGGCCGCCGCGTAATACGATGTGGCCGAGCGGGTTACCGGTCGTCACGATAATGCTGGTCTGCCCGTCCTTGTCGATGCCCAGGAAATGGTGCGAGTGCCTCGCGGAGTTCATGGCGTCGATGGCCACCTGCAGGCCGCCGTCCGTACCGTTTTTGAAGCCGACGGGCATGGAGAGGCCGCTGGCCATCTCGCGGTGCGTCTGGCTCTCCGTGGTGCGCGCGCCGATGGCGGCCCAGCTTACCAGGTCGTCGATGTACTGCGGGGTGATCGGGTCCAGGAACTCGGTGGCCACGGGCAGGCCGGCGGCGGTGATTTGCAGCAGCAGGCGGCGGGAGATGGCGAGGCCGTCGGCGATATCGAAGGTGTCGTCCAGGTGTGGGTCGTTGATGAGGCCCTTCCACCCGATGGTGGTGCGGGGCTTCTCAAAATAGGTGCGCATGATGATGCAGAAGACATCGGAGACTTTGTCGCGCACGGCCATCAGCTTCTGCGCATACTCCCAGGCCCCTTCGGGGTCGTGGATGGAGCACGGGCCGACGACAACCAGGAGGCGCTTGTCGGTGCCTTCGAGGATGCTTTCGACTTCGTTGCGGCCGCGCAGGGTGGTGGCCAGGGCTTCGGGGGTGGCGGGCAGCGCGTCTTTCAACGCGCGCGGCGCGATCAGGCGCACGGATTCCCGCACACGGACATTGGAGATCTTCTGCATACAAGTGCTTGGGTGCGGCCGCAGAGGTGCCCCGCGTTTGTGGAGGCAGCAAAACATCGCCCGGCCGGACCGATCATGCTGCCAGATCCCGCGCTCGGGCGCAAGCGAAAAGTGACATAGGTAAGCAGCGAATTAGCGAGCGCGGGCGCGCGCTACCGGCTACCCACTCGTCAATCACATCAAAGCCCTCGAATCGCACGCCAGGATCTCCATCCCCTCCGTGCTATCCGTGGCTAAATTTCAGTTCAAAGGGAAATCTTGAGAGCGAATTAGAATCAGACCAATTGGCCTCACAGATTCAGCCAGGTGTCCGGTTGGTCCACATTCATGCCGCTCTCGCGGTAGGCGCGGAGTTTATTGCGGAGGGTGCGGAGGCTGATGCCGAGCTTTTGAGCAGCGCGCGTTTTGTTGTTGCGCGTGTAGATGAGCGTGTTGGCGATGAGGCGGCGTTCCATCTGGTCCAGGGTGGGCAGGGTACCGTTCATCATCCACTGCTTGGGGGCGGCGCTTTCGGCTTCCGGCAGGGCGAATTCGGGCACATCGATGTACTGGCCGGGCGGGGCCAGGATGACGGCGCGCTCCACCAGGTTGCGCAGCTCGCGCACGTTGCCGGGCCAGCGGTAGGCGCGCAGCTTTTCCGTGGCGCTGGGGGTCAGCCCCTTGATGTCCTTGCCGTGCTTGCGGGAGAATTGCTGGAGGAAATAGTTCGCCAGGTCGTCCAGATCCGACCCGCGCAGCCGCAGGGGGGGGATGCTGATGGGCACCACGTTCAGGCGGTAGTACAAGTCCTCCCGAAAGCGGCCAAGCTTCACCTCCTCCAGCAGGTCGCGGTTGGTGCTGGCGATGATGCGAACATCCACCTTGATGGTTTTGTTGCCGCCCACGCGTTCAAACTCGCGCTCCTGCAGCACGCGCAGCAGTTTTACCTGCAGGCTTAGCGGGATTTCCGCGATTTCGTCGAGCAACAGGGTGCCGCCGTTGGCGGTCTCAAAGCGGCCCTCGCGGCGGGTGAGCGCGCCGGTGAAGGCGCCTTTTTCGTGGCCAAAAAACTCGCTCTCCAGCAGCGTCTCGGGCACGGCGGCGCAGTTAACCTTGACGAACGGCTTGCCCGCGCGCGGGCTATAGCTGCGGATGCCGTGCGCGACGAGCTCCTTGCCGGTACCGCTTTCGCCCTGAATCAGCACGGTTACCTGGGTCTGCGCCACTTTTTTGACAAGCTCCAGAATCTCCTGCATCAGCGAGCTTTTGCCCCACACCACGTCCTGCATCTGCTCGGGCTCCTGCTCCTGGCGCAGATACGAGTTCTCGCTCTCCAGCTGGTGGAAGCTCTCCAGTCGCTTCAGGCAAAGCTCCAGGTATCCGGGCATAATCGGCTTGGGCAGGTAATCGAACAGGCCGATGCGGATGGCTTCCACCGCCGTCTCCATGGTGGCGTAGCCGGTCATCAGCACGCCCTGGGAGCGGGGGAACTGTCGTTTGGCGTTGCGCAGGAACTCGAGGCCGGAGCCATCGCCAAGCTTGAGGTCGACCAGCATCAGGTCAAACTGCTCGTTCTGGATGGCCTCCTCGGCCTGACGGGCGGAGCTGACGCCCAGAACGGTATAGCCCTGGCGGCGCAAGAGCTCGGCGAGCGTATGGCGCAGGTCGCTGTCGTCGTCTACCACTAAGATTTTCTCGACTCTCATCCGTTCAAATCATCCAGAGTACGGTAAAATACAGGTACCTTCGAAATTAGGGTAAAGCAGCGCTGTGTTTTGGCCGAAAGTTGTGGGGGGCGGGGCGGAACCAGGGGGGTGATGGGGCGTTCTCGAAGTACTCGAAGCATTAGGCTGCCGCGGCAAGCGCAGCAATCTCGGGCACGCACACGTCATGCGCCGGCCGAGAAGCCCCGGAGAGCGCCGCGTAGCCCAGGCCAGGTTTGCGGAGCGGGGGCGGCACGGCTCGTGCGGCGCAGGCGGGGGCGAAGCGTCGAGAGTGGGCCTTGGCTGTGATTCGTGTTAATCGGAACGCGGTGCGTGGGGGATTTCGGCGTGCCGGGCTGTAAGCCCGTCGTAATGGGATGCCTTGCCAGTTAAGCACCGCGATAGTGATTAACGCTGTGGCCATACAATAAGCGGGAAATATCCTCTAAGACAAGAGACAAGTAGCCATTCACGCAACATTCTTAATCTTAATAAAGAAGATGAAGTCTCTCCGGTTAACATCCTGTTGATTCTCCCCCACCATCCGCAGCATCGCCCCGTGGCGATGGCTGCGGTTATGATATCCAGGCGTTAACCGCCCAGCGCAGCCTATTTGCGCAGGTTCGGCAACTCGCCCTTTCTGATCTCCTTGTCGCTGACGCAGCGGAAGCCGACAAACAGCTGCATGGAGTTGCGGTCCGCCACGGAGCCCTCCGCCATCAGCCGCAGGTTGCGGAAGGTGAGCTTGTAGATGTTCTCGTCCTGCGTTTTGGAGCCATAGTTATCGAAGTTAGCGCCGCGAATCACGGGCACTTCGTACGACTTCATGCGCTCGTACGGGCCCCAGCTGTTGGTCCACTCCGACACGTTACCGGCCATGCCCACCACGCCAAACGGGCTCACGTCCCGCCCCATGGCGTCCACCGGGCAGGGCCCAATGTAGCCGTCTACCTTGCCGGGCACGCTGCTGAGTTTGCTGTCCATGCCGGTGTTGGCGTAGCTGGGCTCCCAGTTGTTGCCCCAGGGGTAGAGGTTGCCTTTGGTGCCGCGCGCGGCTTTCTCCCACTCCTGCTCCGTGGGCAGGCGCTTGCCGGCCCACTTGGCGTAGCTCCACGCATCGTAAAAAGTGACGCCGAACACGGGCGTATCCAGCGTAATCTTCTGCCCGCGATAGGTGCCGCCGTACTGGGCCACTTTGCCCACGTCATCCCAGTTCATGGGAAAGAACTTGGTGGCGCCAGCGCGTTTGTCCTTCTCGTGCGTGATGGAGGCGACGTCGTTGTCGGCGTTTTGCGTCCAGCGCAGGAACTTGTTGTACTCGTCGATGGTGACCTCGTACTTGTCTATCCAGAACTCCGGCAGCTCGATGGTCGACGACGTCTGGTAGAGGAACGGCCCGGCGGGCACGCGCACCATCACGCCAATGTCCTTGGGCCGCGCCAGTTCATAAAGGCTTCGGCCCCAGATGAATCCGACGGCGGCCAGCAGGGCCAGCGCGAGGGAGCCGATGACGGCGTACTTGGTCATTAGCGCGCGCTCTTTTTCGCGGCGGATAAGCTCCTCGGTCAGCTGGTGCTCCTTGCTGACGGCGACGTCGCGCTTGGGCGCCAGCTCGATGTCGACGGCCTGCGCCTCGGTGGAGATCTCCGCCAGATTGGGCTTGGGGCCCGAGGCGGCCGTGAGCAGTGCTTTAACGCGCGGCGGTACTTTATCCAGCGGCGGCAGCAGCTGGCGCAAAGCCTCGGCCAGCGGCGCCAGGCTCATCTCCTTTTCGGAGTGCCCCACGGCGGGATCCACAATGTTGGCCAGCTTGATGACGCCGTTATCAGCCACGGTTACATCCTGCGCGGAGAGAACGGGATGCGTAAACTGATACTTGTCCCAAAATAGGAGTACCGTGGTTACCGTGTAGAGCACACGTGCGGCAATGCGGGGCTCCAGTTTTTTGGCGCCCAGAATCATCTCGTGCAGGGAGGTGGCGGTCCACTTTTCGCGCGCAAAGTAGTGGCGCCCGTCCTTCTCGCCCGCCGCGTACACGGCGGTTACGTTGGGGTGGCCGGCGCGCGCCATGGCGGAGGCGGCGTTGCGGAAGCTGGCAACCTCCTCCGGCGTGGCCCCGTACTTGAGGACGGTGAGGAAGACGGGGCGCTTGACGCCCGTATCCGTCGCCTCGTAACACTCGCCCCAGCGATCGAGCCCCACGCGCCTGGTAACGCTGTACGGCGGAAAGCTCGCGCCCTCCAGCGAGGCAACCGCCTTGACAACCGGCCCGCCGCCATGCGCCGAAACCGTCACCCTGGGCATGGCAGCCGTCGCAATTGCCCCCTGGGGCAGCGGAGCCTGGACCGTCGGCGCAGCCACCGTGGGAGCCTGCACGGAAGGCGTAACCTTGGGCGGCATTACCGTAGGCGGGGTAACCACCGCCGGCCCCGAAGCCTCCTGCGCCGCCTTGATGGAAGGCGGCGGAAACGCCGGCGCCGCACTTGCAGAAACCGCCGGCGGCGGAAAGGACGGCGCGGCGACTGAAGGTGAAGAAGCAGTAGGGGGAGCCACCGCGGCAACCACAGGCGCCGCAACCTTGGGAGCAGCAACCACGGACGGAACGGAGACGGCAGGCGCGGCAACCGTCGGGGCGGCGACGACCGGAGCCGCCACTTTCGGTGTGGCAACCGACGGAGTCGATGCGACAACCGTCGGGGCAGCGACCGTCGGGGCAGCGGCAGTCGGAGCGGAGGCGCGGCTTAGGACTGGGGCGCTGCGGGCAGTTGACGGGGCTGGGGGCTCGACCGCAGGCTCGGGAACATCGACAGGGGCCGGGGCTACCGACACCCTGGCGGCGGGTTGGACAACCGGCGTCGGCACCACCGACGGCGACGGAGCCACAGACGGCGTTACTACAGAAGGAGTTGCAACTCGCGGCGAGGCCACGGAAGGAGTCGCGACCTGAGGCTGCGGAGCCGCCACCTGGGGCTGGGCAACTTGAGCCACCACCGGCTGAGGCGTAGCATGCGCCTGCACCGCAACAGGTTGCGCAACTGCAACCCGCGGTGCCGCCGCAACGCCCGGCTGCGGCGTCGCCACGGAAACCTGCGGCGTTGCGTAAGCTACCTGAGGCTGAGCCACTTGCGGCTGGGCCACCACCTGCGGCTGCGGCGTCGCATACGCCACCTGGGGCTGAGGAGCCGCCACCACAGGCTGCGGAACCGCATGCGCCTGCACGGCAACGGGTTGCGCAGCTGCCACCGCCACACGCGGCGCCGCCGCAACACTCGGCTGAGGCACTGCCGCCACCGCCGCCACCACGTGCGGCACAGCGTTAACCACTTGGGGTTGTGCCACTTGCACCTGCGGTGTCGCCACGCTCGGCGTCGGCATGGGCGCCGCCGGCTCCTCGTACTCGTCGGGCAGATAGTAGCTCAGCAAATCGCGCAGGTACTTCAGCTCGTTGGCGCGATTCTCCACCGTAGGCGGGTATATCGTGCCAAGGCCGGCCACATACACCTCGTACTCGCTCAGGTCGTAGCCCGTGTAAATAATCACGCGCTCCTGCAGGCGCGCCCGCTGCGTCTGCACCAGCTCCAGCCCGCCCTCATACGCCACCTCGGTAATCAGCAAGTCCGGCCTGATGGTATTGATCCGCTCCGCCGTCTCGGGCGACGGCTTCAGCGTCAGCAGCTGAACGCGGGGAAAATGAAGTTTGATGTACTCCTGCAGATAGTTGCGGAGATCATCGTTGGGCTGGATTAAGCAGATTCGACGTGGAGAGGCCATCACCTTCTGTTGTCTCTAAAGGGTTTCACCTTTGTCAATGGGAATGCAGAAAAAGTGTGGCAAAAATGGTAAAACATTCGACTTTTCCACTTCCGAACCGCCAACCGGCGCCCGACGCCACGCACCCATCGCTCCTACAGTATAGCGCCGCCGCCCGCGCTTTCCAGTCGCCACATCCCAAAAAAATTCGGGGGAATGAAGAAAAGAGCGCCCCACCCCCCTTTCTCCTGCGACCCGCCATTGACCCGCCGCCCGCATCCCGCAAGTATAGCCCTCTACGCTCAGCCCATGAACCACGCGCCTGCAATCACCCCACCCTCCGCCCTGCAAGGCCTTCTGCTGCAGCGCATTGCAAAGGGGGGCCCCATCCCCTTCACCGCCTTTATGCAGGCCGCCCTGTACGAGCCCGGCCTGGGCTACTACACCCACCCCGCTTCCGCGACCGACGCCCCCCTCACAGGCGCCACCGGCGACTACTTTACCAGCGTCAGCGTCGGCAAACTCTTCGGCGAGTGCCTGGCGCGTCAGATTGCCGAAATGTGGCGCACCGCCGGCTCTCCATCCCACTTCTGGCTGCTGGAGCAAGGCGCTCGCGACGGCCGCCTGGCGATGGACGTGCTGGCAGGCCTCCAGGCGGAGGACACCGCCTGCCACAGCGCCGCGCATCTCATTCTGGTAGAATACTTTGCAGATGATGATGCTCAGGCGCGTCTGTCAGCCGCCATCGCCCCGCTCTCCAACAACCAGGTCGCCCTTGCCAACGCCTCGCACTTCCCCGGCTCCGCCGGCCTGCCCGATCCGCAATGGCTTACGGCACAACTGGACGCGTGGGAAATTTCTGATCCCCAGCCATTCGGCATCCTCTACAGCAACGAGCTCCTCGACGCCTTCCCTGTCGCTCTCATCCGCCGCTGCGGCAATCAGTGGCTAGAGCTGCATGTAGCTGCGGCTGAGACAAATACGTCACCCGCAAGCGATGCCCAAGCCTTCCGCTTCATCCCCCTCCCCCCCGCCACACCCGGCCTGGCCGAAGCCATCGCGGATCTCGATCAGCAAGCGCAACTCCCTGATATCGAAGGCTATACCACCGAGGTTAATCTCCTCGCCCCCGTCTGGATGCGCGCCGCCGCCCGCCTCCTTAAGCGCGGCTACATCCTCACTATCGACTACGGCCTGCCGCGCCGCCTCCTCTACAGCCCCGGCCGCACGGAAGGCACCCTCCGTTGTTTTCGCCGCCACACCCGCCCCGCCAATCCCCTGCAAACACCTGGCCTTCAGGATATTACATCCGACGTCGACTTCACCGCGCTCGCCCTCGCCGGCGGCGATCCCGACCCCGGCCAGCTCCCCCTCCACGTCCTGGGCCTGGTCGACCAGCAGCGCTTTCTCATGGGCAACGCGCCCCCCCTTCTCAGCGCAGATTCCCCGCTCTACCCCGACGGCAACCTGCCCCCGGACCTCGTGCGCTCCCCCGGATACCGCGCCCTCCTCCGCGCATGGCAGGCTCTCACCCATCCGGAGCACCTCGGCAGCAAATTCCACATCCTCCTGCAGTGCAAAGGGATGCATACGCCTAACGCCACACCGCCCACCCTCCGCGGCCTGCGTTTTTGCCGCCATGTGGAGCTGTAACGCCTCACCCCGCGTTACGTATTGTAATGCAACAGATTACAACCCTGCCAATCCAACTTGCATTTCCGCCTCCAGTCTGGCATAAATAGCGTTTGCAATGACAACGACGCCTCGCCTCCTGAATTTCCCCGATCTCTTTGTAGGCGACGACGCCGCCACCAGGCTCGAAGGACGCTGCTCACCTCGCAACCGCCCTATCCTCGCCCTGCGCGACGACCGCGCCACTGTCCTGAGCTGGGCTCAGCGCCCCGGCGCCGGCGCCCCCCTTGCTCTCTCCATCACCGTCGCCATCGATACCAAAGGCATGGCCGAAGCCGGCGGCCCCGAGCGCGAGATTCACGTGTATGCCGGCAAGGGCGAAGGCACCCTTGTTGCGCAACACGTTGTGCAGTACGAGGATCCGTACCAGGTGCTTCTCATCCCCCTGTCCCTTCCCCAGGCACAGCCCGCCGCGGCCGACGCCGCCGAGCCCCTCATCCTGCGCCTGCAACTTCGCCCCGGCGACGGCGTCCTGTGGATCTTCGCCCCCGACCGCCACACGGCCACGCCCGGCCTCGGCGGCGGCTCCGAGTACCACCTGCCCCACCTCGTCGCCGTCGGCGCACCCCTCAGCGAGGACGCCGCGGCCGCCGCCGTGCTCGACCGCCTCTTCTCGCTCGCCTCCCTGCAAAGCTTTAGCTGGAAGGAAGGCTGCGTCCTCGACGCCCTGCTGGCTCTCCACAAAAGCGGCGGCCATCCCCGGGCGCTCCCTGCCATTCTGGCGCATCTGGATGCCTACGGCTTCCGCAGCGGCCCCGATGGCAAGCCCGGTGCGCTTAGCTACGAGAATCCCCGCAGCGTGTTGATGGAGAATCAGTTAGACACCATCGAAAGCACCCTCCCCTTCGCCATCATCGCCGAGATCGCGCCCGGCCATCCCTGGCTGCGCATCGCCCTGGATTTCTGGCGCCAGCGCATGGAAAAGCACGGCAGCGTACACGACGGCGGCATGTTCTCCAGCGAAGGCGCCTACACCGTCGCGTACCCCATGGCCGCCATCGGCCGTCTGCGCGGCGACGACTCCCTGGCCCGCCAGGCCCAGGATCTCCTCCTGGAGACCG
This sequence comes from Verrucomicrobia bacterium LW23, assembly GCA_003054695.1. Taxonomy (GTDB): domain Bacteria; phylum Verrucomicrobiota; class Verrucomicrobiia; order Methylacidiphilales; family UBA1321; genus LW23. Next base: position 161,383 of record QAZA01000011.1, on the reverse strand, counting down.
ATCGCCAACTCATTCAGCTGGAAGGTGTTGCCACGCGCGCCCCGCATGCGGAGCCGGGCATCTATCTGCGTCACTACGCGGACGGCCGCCTGACCCACCGCAACTGGGCCCGCGGCCTGGCCTGGCTTATGCTGGGCCACGTCCAAACCCTGCTGCACGTGCGCGAGCGGGATCCTGAAGTTGTCGCGCAACTCCTTGTTATCGCGCAGTTTGCAGCCAAACACCAACGGCCGGATCATCTCTGGTCCTGCTACGTCCATCAGCCCCATCAACCCGCCGAGTGCGCCGGTTCCGCCGGCATCGCCGCCGCTATGGCCCTGGGCGCCGAGCACGGCCTGCTTCCCTGCCCCGAGTTCCGTCATCGCGCGGAAGCCGCACGCGCCGCGCTTCTGCAACACGTTTCGCCACAAGGGTTTCTGCAAGGCTGCAGCCAAAGCAACAAGGCGGGGGAAGATCTCCAACGCAGCAATTACCGGGTCACCACGCCGTACGCCTCCGGCCTTCTGGGTTTGTTGGAAGTAACGCTGGGTTAAGGCGTTACGCCTTCCGCACCTTTGCGCCCGATCATCGCCAGGCGAGTAGTATTTTGTACCGATAATTTTTACACAAAATGCGTTGTTTTTATTGACAACACTCTATAAGCAAAATATTTATGCATGTTATTACGAGATTTAAGAAATAATCTGAAGCGTCCTCGAGTTCGCCGGATCATCAACGTGCCGCACCCTCCCATTCTGAATCTCACTCAACCCAAACTTCCCCACCCATTCACATCTCCCCACGAACGATATGAAAGCTCCCCAAATGCTTGCCTCCGTTCTGGTTGCGGCACTCGCACTGACTTCCTCGCTCACGTGCTCCTTCGCCGGTCCGGACGCCCCGGCCCCTGAGTTCCGCGACTCCAAGAAGGTCGAACCTCGCGACGAATACAAAAAGGGCGCCCCCCTCCCCCTCCACACGCTGGAAGGCACTGGCGGCGTGCTCATTACGCCGATGGCCTACCTCGTCAGCGCCGGCTCCCCCAACGGCATTGCCGGTCTGCCCGCCGTCTCCGCCACCTACGTTAACGCCAACAAAAAGAACATTGCCTCGCTGGCGGTCACGGAGACCCTCTACGGACGCGTGGAACTTGGCTTCGCCGCCAACCGCTTCGACCTCGGCTCCCTGCCCGATAACGTGCACAACGCCACAGGGATAGCGATTGAGGACGACGTCTTTCTCTACAACTTTAACGTGCGCGGCCTGGTGCTGGAGGAAAACTACTGCGACATGCCGCTGCCCGCCATCACGGTCGGCATCCACGGCAAGTACAACGATGGCGTCGATACCATCGACAAGCAGCTGGGCGGCGCGCTCGGCTCCATTGGCTACCGCCGCGACTGGGGCGTCGATTTCACGCTCACGGCTTCCAAAACGTTCCCTAAAACGCTGTTCGACAAGCCTTTAATCCTCACCGCCGGCATGCGCCTCAGCCAGGCCTCCAACCTCGGCTACCTGGGCTTTGGCAGCACCTACAACCCCACCTTCGAGGCCAACTTCGCCTACAATATTACCCCCTGGCTGTGGTTTGCGGGTGAGTACCGGATGAAGGAGAAGAACTACACGCCGATCGGCTCGCTCATCCGCGAGGAGCAGGACTGGTACACGCTCGGCTTCGCCATTGTGCCCAACAACCACTTTACCGCCACCGTTGGCTACGGCTACTTTGGTAACGTGTTGGATACCAGCGAGAAAGCCGGCTTCGCCATCCAGACCAAGTGGGAATTCTAGGTGGTACTTCGCGGCTTCAAGATATCGGAATCTCCTGACTCCAGCTGCATCGGGCGCCTTCCCGCTCTCCAGGGAAGGCGCTTTTTCTTTGCCGCGCCGCGCCTACATCCACCCCATCCACAAGGCAAGCAGCAGCACGTCGCCCACAATAAGGCGATACCACGCAAACGGAAGGAAAGTGTTGGACTGCACATACTTAAGCAGCCACTTTACCACCACAAACGCCACGGCGCAGGAGACAGCAAATCCCAGCGCGATCTCAAACAGGCCGTGCCCGCTGGTCAGATACGGGTCGTTGCGCGCCTTGTACAGGTCGTACGCGGAGGCGGCAAACATGGTCGGGATGCCGATCAGGAAGCTGAACTCCGTTGCCGCCGGGCGCGAGCGCCCCACCAGCATGGCCCCGATAATCGTTGCGGCAGAACGAGATGTGCCGGGAAACACGCCCGCCACCACCTGGCTTAGCCCCACAACAACGGCTGTCGTCCACGTAATGTTGTCCTCGCCAGGGCGTCGCGCCAGCAACATCTCCGCACCAAAAATGGCAAGCGCCCCAAAGACGAGCGCCATGGCAATCGGCCACGGATTGTGGCTCAGCTCCAGCCCCATCTTTTTGAGGATAAGCATTGGCACCACGGTAAAGCCGAAGGCAACGCCCAGCTTCAGCACGTAGTCCATCCTCGACGGATCCCTTAGATTGACAGCGAGATCCACCAGTTTTTGCCAGTAGATCATCACCACGGCAATAATGGCGCCAAACTGGATGACGACGTTAAAAACCTCCGGCCGCCCCTCCCCCATAAAGTACTGTACCAGAAGGAGATGGCCCGTTGAGGAGACCGGGAGAAACTCCGTCACTCCCTCCACCACCCCCATCAGCACAACAACAAGAATGTCCCACATGGCGCGGTCCTTACGGATAAGTGCGGCCGCAGCGCACTACTCCACCACCTTCGCGTCACCCCACAGCGTCTCCAGGCTGTAGACGCCGCGCTTGCTTTCGTGGAAAATGTGCATCAGTACGTCGCCGTAATCCAATATCATCCACTGACTTACAGCGGAACCGTCCACCCTGGCGTGCAGCCCGTGGTCCTCCTTAAAACCCATCGATACGCCGTTGGCTATCGCTTTGATCTGCGGATCCGACAGGCCGGAGCAGATCACAAAGTAGTCGGCCAGCGAGGATACCTCACGCAGGTCAAGGATCACAGGGTCCACCGCCTTTTTGTCGAGGGCATACTCGCGGCAGGCTTTGGCGATTTCCAGAGGTGTCAGACTCATATAGCTAAACCATTCTGCACAAAAGGCTTACGCGCCGGCACAGGAGCCGGGCGCAGAATGGGTAAGGTGAAAGAAGGATAGAATGTAAGTTTAAGGTCTGGCAATAATACCACCCGTATATAACCCGTGAGCAGCGATATAGTCCGCTACTGCAGGGGGCACCAGGTAGTGAATCGACCGCCCCTCGGCGACGCGTCTCCGGATTTCCGAAGCTGATATATCCACATGGCGGCTGTTAGGCAAGCGAATAAGGTAGGGCTCGATCAAAGCCATGGCATCCGCAGCCGATTGTTCAGCAGGGACATTGGATGTCCCTGAACCTTGAGGCGATTCGAATCTGTGCCTCGTTTGCATCACAAAAGTGACCATCGCGCGCAAATCGAGCCACCGATGCCAGCGATCCAACGTTAAAGCGTGGTCCTCGCCGATCAGGAAAAAGAGCTCCGCCCCCGGGTTAGCCGCGCGCACATCTTCCACGGTATCAATGGCATAGGAAGGCACAGCCTTCGCAATCTCGCAATCGAGAACACCAAAGCCCGGGTGGTTATCCGTCGCAAGACGCAGCATTGCCAGCCGGTGCTCGCCATCGGTGGCGGCAACACCGGCCTTGAAGGGCGAGCGATAAGCCGGGACAAACAGCACAACATCCAGATGTAGTTGCTCCAGAGCATCTTGCGCAACAATAAGATGCGCGTGATGGACCGGATCGAACGTGCCACCATAGAGGGCAATGCGGCGCGGGCGCTGGGGTGGGGCGTCGAGGGGAGGAGGCATGGCGATAGAAAGCGGGCGACAGGACCTTCGCTTAAGCTTAGCGCTGGAGGCGGGCTAGCTTCCACCGCAAATTTTGTCCACTTCGCGCGGGCGGTGTGGTATAATAAGGCATCTGTTCTCATGTCTTCCAGCCCCCCGCAACGTCCGGACCTTACCGCAAAGGTGCGCGCCCTGCCTCACAAGCCGGGCGTCTATCTCTACAAAGATCGTTTTCAGCGAGTGATTTATGTCGGCAAAGCCAACGATTTGCACCGGCGCGTGAGCCAGTATTTTCACCCCAGCCGCCGCATGACGGCCGACCGCAAAACTCGGGCCCTGATCGAGAGCATCTGGGACGTGGAGACGCACGTTGTGAAAAGCAATACGGAGAGTCTGCTGCTGGAAGGCAAGCTCATCAAGGAGTTCCGCCCGCGCTACAACGTAAGCTTTCGTGACGACAAGCACTTTCTCATGGTGAAAGTGAACATGGCCGACCCAATCCCCCGCTTTCAGCTGACGCGCATGCGCAGTGACGACGGGGCGCGCTACTTCGGCCCGTTTGCGCACAGCGGCTCGCTGCGATCCACCCTGCAAGTGCTGAAATTGCGGTTTCATCTGCGCAGTTGCCGTGCGCAAACCCCTGGAGAGGCGGACTTTAAGCATTGCCTGGACCACGTCATCCAGAACTGCTCCGCGCCTTGTATTAACAGGATAAGCCGCGAGGATTACCGCGCCCAGGTGCAGGCCGCCTGCGAGTTTCTGGAGGGGCGCAGCACCGAGATGGTAAAGCAGCTGGAAACCGAGATGAAAGCGGCAGCGGCCAAACTGGATTTTGAGAGAGCGGCGAGCCTGCGCAACTTGTTGGAGGATTTACGGAAAACCACGGCGCCGACCAAGCGCTTTCACCGGCAGTTTGTGACGACCGTGAAGCCGCAGGAAGACATGGAGGAGCTAGGGCGGGCGCTGGAGATGAAGGAAGCGCCGCAGATTATCGAATGCTTTGACATCTCTAACATCAGCACAACTTATATCGTAGCGAGTATGGTGTGCTTCCGCGGCGGAAAGCCGGATAACTCCAACTACCGCCGCTACCGCATTCGCACGATTCGCGGGCAGGACGACTTTGCGAGCATGGCGGAAGTGGTTCGGCGTCGCTACCAGCGCGTGCAAACGGAGGGTATCCGCATGCCCAGCCTGGTGGTAGTGGACGGCGGAAAAGGACAGCTTGGCGCTGCCCACGGCGTGCTTAAGGAGTTGGGGCTGGGCGACTTACCGCTGATTGGCCTGGCCAAGGAGCGCGAGGAGATTTTCCGGCCGGGCATAAGCGAGCCGCTGGTGCTGGACCACGGAACCGGCGCGCTGCGCCTGTTGCAGCGCGTGCGTGACGAGGCGCACCGGTTTGCCAACGGCTATCACCAGGTCCTTCTGCGCCAACGAGTTAGGGAAAGCGTGCTGGATGATTGCCCGGGCGTCAGCGAGAATCGCAAGAAATTGTTGCTGCAACGTTTTGGCTCGATTGAACGGCTGCGCAAGGCGAGCGAGGCGGAGCTGGCGACGGTGGAGGGCATCGGCCCCAAGCTGGCGGCCGGCATTGCGGAGTATCTGGGCAAATATCGCAATCGCCGTACACAACTTGCTGCGGTACAAGATGATGCACCTGCCGCCGACGCCGGCGACGAGTTTGAATCCGTGGGCGATGACCGGCCCGCTTCCTCGAGGAGGGCGGCCCGCGATGACGTGGAAGAGACAGAAGTGATTGAACTGGATGAGATTAGCGAGGACGATATTGCGGAGCACAAGGGTGTCGCAGGTGTCCCCGCTGTTGCAAGACAGGACAACGCGAGCCGTCCGGAGGGCGAACCGATTCCACCTGTGAAACGCGCGAGGAGCAGCCGCGAGCGTATGCAGGATGCTTCGAATCAAAGCGATGACAATGAGGACGAGTTTGTGTACCGTTTAAAGTGATAGCCTGTGCGGCGTCCGGTGCATGGCGCCGCAGGGACATTTCATGTCCCTAACCCCTATTATTCTATTGCTGTCAAGGAACTTGCGAATGAAAAGCGCTCAGGATCTCACGCGGCCGTTACGCGTACTTGTTGTTGAGGATGATCTTGTCAATCAACGGGTTACTACAGCAAACCTGAGCGGCCACGAGATTACAATGGCGGGCACCGGCACCGAGGCGCTCGCCGCGCTGCGCTGCGAGAAGTTCGCAGGGACAAGCGATGTCTCCGCGCTTCCGGATCTCGTTCTGCTGGACTTGTTTCTGCCGGATATGACGGGCGAAGAGGTGTGCCGGCGCATACGGGGTATGGCGGGCGGGGCGGCGGTTTTGCCCGTTGTGGCGTACACGGCCAGCCAGGAGCCTATGGATGTGGACAGCGCGCGCGAGGCAGGGATGATCGCCTGTCTCGGTAAGCCGTTGGATTTACAAGCTTTACGCCAGGCGTTGCGTGGAGTTCGGCCCGATCTTGCGGCGCGACTGGTACTCGGCGGGCGTGGCCTGCCGGGGCAGCAGGCGCCCTCGGCAATGTCGGGCATCGGGCGGTCCGGGTCGGCGCGGCCGATGTCTTCTCAGGGCTTAAACCACGCAGCATCAAGCCCTTACACAGCACACTCCAGCGGCGTGTCAGCATCGTCGGAGGAGGAGTGGGCGGGTTTGCGCACGGCGTTGGGCACGGCAGGCTGGGCGGAGGCGGTAGAGATTTTTCGCGAGGATAGCCAGCGTTACGTGGCGGCTATCAGCGCGGCCGCGGCTGCGGAGGACTGGTCGGCGTTAGCTGCTGCGGCGCATAAACTTGCGGGTTGCTCGGGCAGTCTGCAGCAAAAGGCACTCAAGAATCATGCCTCGCGCCTGGAGCGTCAGTGCCGCGGCCCTGCGCCAACTCTGGCTCGGAACCTGCTTGCGGAACTGGAGACGCACTGGAAAACCTCCCTGCGCCAGCTGGAAGGCTGATCGATTCCATCCCCGCCGCCGGCCCTTAACCGGGGGCGAAAGAATTCTTTTGCCCATCGCTGGCTCTTTTTGCACAGCTGCGAGTTGCGGAGCGCATTTGCGTCAGATATCTTGCAAATGGGCTTTTGCGGCTCGTATTGCATAGGATGCCGGGACATTTTGCCCTCCTCCACTCTCCCACTGAAGCATGACAAACGCCAACCAGACGCTAACGGAATTCGGCCGAAGTATCGGCATACCAACGCTTTCCTTCACCAATGGTGTGGCAAGCCTGTCGATCGACGCGGTCGGCACTCTTTATCTGGAAGAGGAACCGGACGGCGTTTTGCTCTACATCTCTCGCGAGCTCAGCTTTGCGACGGTGCCGAAGTATCGTAAAGCGTTGGCGCTGTGCCATTACCGCGAGCGTTTGCCCTTGCAGGTAAACGCGGGTTTGAGAGGGGAGCGGGAGCTGACATTTTCAACGCGGCTGGAGGAAGCAGCGTTTACGGTGCCACAGCTGGAGCTTGCGGTGGACGTGCTGAGGGGGTTGCACGACCGGACGGAGGATGCTGCCGGCTAGATGAAGGAGGGTGCGATTGCCACAACTCTGTTACATCCAATCCATTGGGTTGACTTTATTATCTGACCTACTAACCTTGAACGCGCTGGCTCGCGCTTATGCGCAAGCCCTTCCAGCCGAAATATTTCCCCACACATATCTACAAGGAAACTGACATGTCTACTGAAGCCACTGCAGACAAGAACGATCCATTGGCGGCGGTTGGTGACACGATGTCGACCGCCGCAGCCGCGATCAAGACTGGAGCCAGCGACGCCAAGGATGCGGTCTCTCGCGCCATTCCGGCCACCACTCAGGCTGTCTCGAAGGCGGTCTATTCGACGTTTTATTATGTGTCGTACGGGGTTGTGTACACATCGCTTTTTGTGAAGAATTACCTGCCCCTGGAAAACCCTGTAGGCTATGGCATTGCCGATGGCGCCGCCGCTGCCGCCGAGGCCACGTCGGACCGATTGAAAGGGCCCGAGCAGGATTAGTCCGGAAGGTCATCCATAACGACACCCTTCACTGCGGCCCCGCGTCGCACTACTCTCCGTCTCCTCCCCCCACTTGCGCGAGCCAGGAAATCCGCGCTGAATCTCCCTAACTCATTGTCAGGTATTTGCTTATGACTCATCTTTTCGCACTTGCCGCTGGTGTCGCCGTTGGGGCGAACTGGCAGGCTATCAAAAAGGGCGCCACGCCCGTGCTGGCTAAAACCGGCGAAGTAATCGGCGACGTATACGCCGTTATCGGCCAGGTGATTGCCGAGCAGAAGGAAACGATTGAAGACGCGATTGCCGAAAAGAAGGCGCGCAGCCGTGCCAAGCGCGCGGACGACGCGGCTGAGCTTTTTGGCACGGCAACGGCCAATGGAAAAGCGGCCAAGCCGAAGGCCAAAGCGAAGAGCCGTAAGAAAGAGGCCAGCGTGGCCACCAAATCCGCCGAGTAAGCAGCCGCAGTTTGGCGCGGTGAATGGGATGGGGAATGTGGTGCCCCGCAGGCGGGCCTGACGCAAGGGAGGCCTCCCAGCCAAGGCGTTGCAAGCGGCTGATGCTCTGAGCGTTAGCAACCTGCGGCAACACAGCAGGGACACGCAATGTCCCTGGCACAGGCAGGCGGCCGCGTGTTCGGACGCAGGCCGGCGGAGGGCCAAATGGCCTGCAGTCACGCAAAAGTTTCCTTAAATTCCATTCATTCGAGCACGTTTATTGCTTACCATTGTGATTCGTGCGTCGGTGTCATCCCATCACCGGCAGATTCAGCTCAAATTCCTGGAAAATCCGCAAAAAGTGACGTTCAAAAACGTTATGGAAGAGGCCCGCGCGAATCGGGCCTTGCGGATATAGTCCCCCGCCCCGACGCCGGCGCAAGCTGCATCGGCCGGCCCGGGTTCACCTTCACCTCGCACAATAGCTCTTCAGCTCTCATCCATCCTTCTCATGACCTCTCTGCCACCTACCGATTCCAAACCCGGTGCGTCAGGGGTTGCCGCGCGCCGTGTCAACGGCCTGGGCAACGCCGGCACGGTTGTCCGCTACCCCAAAGCGGGCGTTATTGAAATTAAAAGCAAGGACCTTTTTGGCGATACCGGCTCCGAAGCGTGCCGCCGCTTTCTGGAGCGCGTCTTCCTCGCGCAGGAGGTTAATGTGGTGGAAGTGCAGAGCGCCCGCGGGATGGCCACCATCAACTACGCGTTCGACGGCTCGCCCGCGCAGGCGGTCATCAAAAAGGTGGCCAACTATATCAGCAGCGGCGGGCCCGACGAGCACCACGACGGCGAAAGCGCGCAAGCCTTTGAGGGCCTGCAGGTTCTGGAGCACTACGCGCAGAAGCAGATGCGTTTTCAGCGCTACGGCCCGGTGGTCTCCACCTGGGCGGTAAAGCATGAGACGCCCGGCCGCATCCGGTTCAAGAACCCCATCATTTATCGCAAGGGCGAGATTTGCCAGAACATCGAGCGCGAGCTGATGAGCGTGCTGGGTGTCGATAACTACAACACGGATTCGCTGACATCGACTGTCCTGATTCAGTACGATCCGCGCAAAATCCAGCGCCACCAGCTTGTCGAGATCCTCGACAGCGCGCTGATCCACGGTGACAAGCAGCACGAGCGCGACGCCGCGGATCTCGATTTCCCCCTGGCCACCACCTCACTGGCTATCGCCACTGTGGCGCAGTTCGCCTTCCCGCCGCTCATCATCCCCAGCGCCATGCTGTTTGCCTACACGCTGGTGCCCAGCGTTAAGCAGGCGATAGAAGTGCTGCGCGCGCGCCGCCTGGGCGTGGATGTGCTCGACACAATCGTCGGCGGCGTCTGCCTTATCACCGGCCAGGTGTTTGCCGGCGCTGTGCTGGCCTGGTGCTTGTCATTCGGCCGCAAGCTGCTGAAGAAGACGGAAGATGACAGCAAGAAGATGCTGCTCAACGTCTTCGGCAAACAGCCCCGCTTTGTGTGGCTGCTGCGCGATGGCGTCGAAGTCGAAGTGGCGCTGGAGAAGATCAAAACCGGCGATACCATCGTTGTGCACACCGGCGAGACGGTGCCTGTCGACGGCAAGGTGATTGAAGGCATGGCGATGATCGACCAGCACACGCTCACGGGCGAGAGCTCGCCGGCGGAAAAAGTGGTGGGCGACAACGTGTTTGCCTCCACCGTTATGCTGGCCGGCAAGATCCACGTGGAAGTGACCAAAGCGGGCACGGAAACCACCTCCGCCAAAATCAGCCAGATCCTCAACGACACCGCGGGCTACAAGATGGACAGCCAGACGCGTGGCGAAGAGATGGCGGACAAAGCCGTCATCCCCACGCTGGCCATCGCCACGCTGGGCCTCAGCACCATCGGCGTCAACGGCGCCACGGCCATCGTCAACTGCGACTTTGGCACCGGCATCCGTATGGCCGCGCCGCTCGGCATGCTCTCCAGCCTTACGCTGTGCGCCCAGCACGGCATTCTGGTAAAGGACGGCCGCGCGCTCGAGTCCATGGACAAGGTCGACACGTTCCTGTTCGACAAAACCGGCACGCTCACCCGCGAGCGTCCGGAGGTCGGCCGCATCATCGTGGCGGGCAGCTTCAGCGCGGATACGATCCTCGCCTATGCCGCCGCCGCGGAGCAGAAGTTCTCGCACCCCATCGCCAAGGCCATTCTCGACAAGTTTGAGCAGGCCAAGCTGACGATGCCCAAGACCAACGAATCGAAGTACGCCGTGGGCTACGGCATCACCGTGGAGATCGAGGGCCACACAGTGCGCGTCGGCTCCGCCCGCTTCGTCAAGATGGAGGGCATTGAGATCCCCGACGTCATCAAGACAGCCCAGGATGAAGTGCACGCCACGGGTTCCTCGCTCATTATGGTGGCGATCGACAACGAGCTCTCCGGCGCGCTTGAGCTGGTGGCCTCCCCCCGCCCCGAGGCTATCGAGATTGTACGCGGCCTGCGCGCCCGCGGCGTCAAGCACATCGCGATCATCTCCGGCGACCACACCAAACCCACCGAAAAGCTGGCCAAGGAGCTGGGCATGGACCGCTTCTTTGCGGAAGTGCTGCCGCAGGACAAGGCCAACTACGTGGAGCTGCTGCAGAAGGAAGGCAAGACGGTCTGCTTCGTCGGCGACGGCATCAACGATTCCATCGCGCTGAAGAAAGCCAACGTGTCGATCTCCCTGCGCGGCGCGTCGTCCGTGGCCACCGATACGGCACAGGTTGTGTTTATGGAGGAGAGCCTCAAGAAGATCCTGGAGCTCAAGGACATATCGCGCGACCTGACCAACAACATCAACCGCAGCTGGATGCTGATTGCCGTGCCGAACATCTTCTGCATCGCCGGCGCCTTCTTCTTCGGCTTCGGCGTGATGCACTCGGTCGTCTTCAACAACGTCTCCGCCATCGGCGCCCTCGTCAACGGCCTCAGCCCGCTGAAGAAAGCCGCCGAACTTCAAGCCGAAAAAGACATGCACCTGGAAGCCGCCTTCGGCCCCGAGCACGCCCTGGAAGGCGCCGAACCCGGCGCCCCCGAGAGCAAGGAAGCGCACCAGGCACTGGCGGCGTAAGGCTGCCGGAGCTGCGACAGATCCAAGATCCTAAAGCTTTGGATCCAACCCAAAGCGCAACGCCGCTCATCCGCGAGGATGGGCGGCGTTTTGCGTTGCCAAGGTAAGCAATCAAGGAAAAACTGGCCTTTGAAAGGGTTTTACGATGACTGCCCAATTCAAGTATTGCGAAGCGTGCAGAAAGGCTCCGGTTGCCATCGTTAACGGGTGCGACAGCGTCGAGTATCCCTACAAACTTTGCCAGGCCTGCAATAATCGCCTTGAGAGCGAATCACTCCGGCCAATCGAGTGGTATAACCTCGCCTGCATCCATGGGCCTTGGGGAGACAATCTGGGACCTTACCTTGAAGACGGATCGCCGGATAATCCCGAGTCTGGACTGACCCGAGCCGAGATCGTAGCAAATTCCGCCCCGACACTGGCCAACGTAAAGCTTCATGCAGAAGCTCTCCTCGAATTCACGATCTCACGCTTTTCCATTAGCCAGGACCTCAGGCAAGCCTGGTGCGCGCTTTCGCCGGAGGAGGTCCTGCGAACGGTAACCGACCATTTTGCGATCAATCGACAGCCAACTCCACGCGAGTGCTGCCTAAAAGTAATCGCCGCAACACAGGGAGCGCGTGGCGCCGCGTTTGTGCGCTACTGCTGGGGCGAGTTTCCGGCGCTCAGCGCTCTCGCGCTTGCCGAGGCATCGGCAGCCTGTCTGCCGGAGCAGGAGGCATTTGATCGCTGCATTGCAACCATCCACGCATCCAAGGGAGCGGAAAAACGCGAGTCGATCCGAGTTCTCGAATACCTTCGCTCACCGCTCGTGCTGGATTGGATCGAGCGAGAAATTTTTGAGCCGATTACTGAAATCTGGGGAGAAATCGCCGCTCCCAACAGCTTCGACTGGACCCGCGCCGAGGCGTGGCTGAGAAGCGGCCGCCCCCTTTCACTCGTGGCCATTGATGCGCTCGGGCGGATGGCCGCCAATGAAAGTAGTCTCACAAACAGTCCCCGCCTTGCTGCTCGGCCCGGGCGCCGCCGGCTCGTTGACGTCCTTTCCGCGTACGCCAAAGCGGATCCCGTCCCACGCGTACAGCATCGCGTTGCCCTACTAATCACGATGGCGGAGCCATATCTGTTTGACCCAGATCGGACAGACTGAAGTCGGTTCAAGAGCCTCACTGCGACTCTGAGCTTCGCGCATTCCAAGGCGACATCAGCCCATCCCCACGCATTTGCGCTTTCCCTTTGCCTGCGGGGCGCTATGGTGGGGGCTTTCTTTGGCGGATTACCTATCATTCCTCACACAACTTTTATGAGCGAGAGCGGCAACGGCGGAGCGGGATTTGCGGGCGGCGGAGAGCGGACGGCGTGGTTTGATGCCGCGCGGTACGGGATGTTTATCCACTGGGGCGCTTACGCCGTGGCGGGGCGCGGGGAGTGGGCGGCGAATCGCGAGCGCATTCCGTTTGCGGACTACAAGGCGCGGTACGTGGATACCTGGCGCGCGGAGAAGTATGACCCGGCGGCGTGGGCGGGCCTGGCCGCGGAGGCGGGGATGAAGTATGCGGTGCTGACGACGCGGCATCACGATGGCCTGGCGTTGTGGCCGACGGCGCAGTCGGAGTTTCACACCGGCGCGCTGGGGCCGAAGCGGGATCTTGTGGGGCCGTACGTGGAGGCGATGCGGGCCGCCGGGCTGAAGGTGGGGCTCTATTTCTCGCCGGCGGACTGGTATCATGCGGACTACCCGGGCCCATGGTTTCGCGACTGGCCGGCGCCCGCCGACTGGAAGAGCGCGGAGGCTCGCGAACGCTTTATCGCCTACTGGCGCGCCCAGGTGCGCGAGCTGCTTACCGGCTACGGCAAGATCGACTACCTGTGGTACGACGGCGTAATCCCGGACGACATCCGCAGCCAGGAGGCCAATGAGGAGGCGCTGCGCCTGCAGCCGCACCTGTTGATTAACGAGCGCAACGGCCAGCCCTGGCATGTCAAAAACAGCGAGCAGGCGATCCACGCGCCCGCGCCCGGCATTACGTGGGAGGCGTGCATGACGCTGAATGACAACTGGGGCTTCCACGCCGGCGACTTCCGCTGGAAGGACCCCGTCGAGGTGGTGAAAATGCTGCTGAAAACGGCGACGAAGGCCGGCAACCTGTTGCTGAACGTGGGCCCGCGCCCGGACGGCACGATTCCCGAAGAGTCGGCCACCATTCTGCGCCAGGCCGGCAAGTGGCTGGAGCGCAACGGCGAGTCGATTTACGGCAGCGAGCTGAACCCGTTTACGTGGAGCAACTGGGGCATCGTAACCACACGCGGCAGCCGCGTCTACCTGCACATCTGGAACAGCACGGGCACGGAGCTGTGCGTGGCGGATATCGCCAACAAAGTGCTCAGCGCCAGCATGTTACACGGCGGCGCGCCGCTGGATTTTGAACAGCGCGGCGACCGGCTGATCCTGCGCGGCATCCCAACTCCCCTGCCCGACCCGCTCGTGACGACAATTGCGCTGGACGTGGAAGGCAAGCCGGCCGCGACGGCGGAGCAAACGAGCTTCTGGATTCCGGGGTAGGAGCGTGGGAGCGGGAGCGGGGCGATTCGGGGAATTCGGGGGATTCAGATGTGCGGCCAGGTGCCGATGAATCCAATGGAGCTATAAATTTTTAGGTTTCGATGCGTCGGCGCGACAGAAGGGTAAGGGATGGGGGGGAGAGTCGGCGCCATAACCATCAGCCCTGCATAGCATTGGCGCGGCGCCTTACACGCCTGTATTCGTCTGCGGTGAAACAGGCGACGCCTGCGCTTTGCGCTTTCCTTTTTCGCCGCCCGTTTTACTCTTCTCCTCCACCTGATTCCCGTTCCTCTCTCTCTCTCTGCCCTGCGGCAGGCGCCGGCGTGCGCCTTTTGGCCTCACTTAATTGGCCGGCCGATCCCGGGACTGGAAGTCACCGCCCTACACTACACGAATGGAAGCGCTTGCCTGGATGTTTGCCTTTGTGGGCGTGGGAGCCAGCTTTGTGCTGTACTGGTTGCTGGACCGCGCTAACCGGCGCGAGGACGATTTGCTGGCTACTGTCGACAGCCAGCACCAGGAAAAGAAGGTTATCTTCGAGTTTCTGCACGATCTGGGCGAGGCGTTTACGGAGCACATTGACAAGCCGTACCTGCTCAACATCATTCTGCGCTGCGCCATGCGGGTGTGCGAGGCGCGCGGCGGGGCGGTCTATTTGTGGAATCAGAGCCGCACGGAGCTTAAAGCCGTGCAGGTTAACGGGATATTCCCTCCACCCTTTCCTGTCGACGAGCCGATTGCTGACAAGCTGGTAACGCGGCACGAGTATCTGGAGAGCTTCCTTAAGGGCGAGCCGATTCCGCGCAACTCGCAGAGCGTGGTGGCGCAGGTGGCGCAGTCGGGGCGCTCCATCGCGGCGTACGATGCGGCGGGCGACACGCGTTTTCCCCAGTTTAAGGACGAGAGCCTGCGCGTGGTGAGCTATATTGCGGTGCCGCTGCATTACCGCGAGGAGAAGCTGGGCGTGATGGCCCTGGCCAATCGCGAGGGCGGCAAGCAGTTTACGTCCGCCGATTTTGATGTGGTAAAGAGTGTGGCGGACACGGCGGCGTACGCGTTGCATAGCGCCCAGGTGTACAGCCAGCTGGCGGAGAAAAAGAAGATCGACCACGATCTGCAGGTGGCGCGGGAGATCCAGCGCATTCTTCTGCCGGCCAGCGCGCCCAAGCTGGAGAACTTTGAGATTTGCGCCATCAATCTGCCCGCGCAGCATGTGTCCGGTGATTACTACGACTTTATTCAGGTAGACGCGACGAAGGTGGGCATTGTGATTGCGGATGTGTCCGGCAAAGGCGTGCCGGCCTCGCTGATTATGGCGATGTGCCGCAGCGTGTTGCGCAGCAAGGCGGTGGGTTGTGCCTCGCCGGCGCAGGTGCTCAGCGCGGTAAATCGGCAGCTGCAGCCAGACATTCGGGAAGATATGTTCATCACCATGGTGTATATTATTTTGGACACCGTGACGCGGCAAGTGCGCCTGGCGCGCGCGGGGCACGAGGCGCCGTTGATCTGCACCAACAATTTTGAGCTGGTGCAACCCATCTCCGCCCCCGGCATGGCGCTGGGCATCGACAGCGGCGAGGTGTTTGACGAGGTGATTCAGGAAGTGGTGATTGCGATGCAGGCCAAGGACACCATCATTGTGTACACGGACGGCATCAACGAGGCCATGGACGCGCACGGCGAAGAATTCGGCCGCGAGCACCTGAAGACGGCACTGAAAACGGCCGGGCAAAAAGGCGTGGAGTTCCTCGCCAAAAACATCGTGGAGCGCGTGCAACGCTTCAGCAGCGGCCAGCCGCAGAATGACGACATTACGCTGGCGGCGATTCAGCGGATTTAGAGGTTATAGTTTGTATCAACATCTGTTCCTTATTCTGGGGGGCCTCTCGTGTTTATCTCGCAAGTCGTTGATTATTAACGATGGGACATTTTGACTCTAAAAATTAAGCTCCTTATCATCAACAACTTGCAAAATGGCGAACTGCTAAACCCGACGGACTCCTAGTCACCAAAACACGAAGTTTCAGAGGAGGCAGGGGAAATTTGGAGGAATGCTTGCTGGTGCACCGATTATGGTTGCGGCGCGGGCTTGCAGGCGCGATGTTTGCACTCTGGCAGCGGCCTGCTGAAGCTGGTCTGTATTGCCCTGCTTTCCTTACCTTACCTCAGCCTTTAACCCTGATCGCCTCTCCCGCCATGTCCCAGCCCGCAACATCCCCTCGCATCCTGCACGTTTTTACCTCGGCCGAGAGTGCGGCGGATGGGGCGGCGGTGCGGTTGATTGAGGAGCAGAAGGCTTCTGCAGCAACTGCGGCGGCAGCAACGGCAGGCGGCGCGGCGCCCACCATCAGCACGCTGGTCCTCACGCCGGAGAACAGCCGTGAGGCGCTGGCGGCGCTTTTTGCGGCAGATCGCATTACCACGTGGCCGGGCACGCCGTCGGCATAGTCTCTGCTTCTCCTTCTCTCTTCGCACTCCCCTAACCTTCTCCCATGGCGCTTGATAACCCCACGGTAGTCGACACAATAGGCATTGAGGCCGCCACCGGCAAGGTTGTGCTGACGATGTTTGACACGTGGACGTGGGATGCCCCCCTGCCACACCTGCTTGCGTTGCAGGATAAGCTTAACGCCTACTTCGGGTTTATCGAGAGCGGCCAGATTTACGACGCTTACCCGGACGCCAAAGAGCGCTCCCTGGCCATCGATGTCATCACCCGCCACCCCCTGCACGAGGACAGCATCCCCCTCTACGACAAGGCGTTGGAAGTAGCGCAAGCCCTTAAGGTGGAGCTGCGCAGCCGCTGCGATCCTGACCTGATCATCGACCTGGACGACGATGGGGAGGAAGGCAAACGCAAAAAAGGCGCCGGCAAGGGCAAAGGCAACAGCGAGGACAATCCCCCCGGCCGCGCCAATCGGCGATAGAAGATTGCGCCGGTGCGGATTTGCTGGTTTAGTAGGGGCGAGTGCACGCTTGCCGGCCCTGGCAGACGCCACGCTGCCATCGCTTCCTCGCATTTGCCCTATGGCTATTACTTCCGAGAACGAGCTGTTTGATCCCGCGTTTCTGGGGCGGTTGCGGGCGCTTTTCTTTAAACTGCGCAAACGCAGGCAGTTGCAGAAGAAAGGCGCGCAGGCCTCCAACGCCTCCGGGTTCACGCGCGAGTTCAAGGATCACCGGCAGTATGTCTCCGGCGATGACTATCGCGCGGTGGACTGGCGCCTCTTCGCGCGTCTGGAAAAGCTCTTTATCCGCATTTACGAGGAGGTGCAGGAGTTTCACGTGCATATTCTGGTGGATCGCAGCCTCTCCATGGCGGAGCCCCACGGAGCCAAGCGCCTGAGCGCGTTGCGGTTAGCCGTGGCGCTGGCCTATCTGGCGCTTGTCAGCCAGCACCGGGTGTCGATCCTGTCCTTTACGGATTCGCTGCGGCGCGAGACACAGCCGCTTAAAGGCCAGGGCAGTATTCACGAGGTGCTGCGCGCCATGGCGGGCCTCAGGTTCGACAGCGAGACGAATCTGAAGGCCGCGCTGCAAAACTTCCGCCCCGGCAAGGATCGCCGCGGTATCGTATTTGTTATCTCCGACCTCTTCGGCACCTCCCCGGGCGAGAGCGAGGAGGCCCTGCTGGCCGCCCGCAGCTGGCCTGCGGAGACGCATGTCGTCCACATCCTGCACCCGGAGGAGATGAAGCCCTCCATGGAAGGCGAGATCCAGCTGGTGGATACCGAGACCGGCGAGACGCGGCGCATCTGGATGACGCAGCGCGAAATCGACCTTTACGAGAAGCAGTTTCGGGATTATCTGGATCAGTTGCAGACGTCGTGCCTGCGCCGGCAGATGGACTACCTGACCTGGTCCACCGCCTTTTCCTTTGAGGACCTCTTCCTCCAGCTCCTTTCCCGCGGCACCGCCCTGGCGCGGGGGTAGAGACTCCGCTTGCTCCTTCTCCTCCTCTTCCGCACCTGCAGCAGCCCTCCTTTCGCAGCCATGTTTCCCTTCTCCTTCACGTCCCGCCCCGCATTGCCGTCGGTCGCTCAGGCCGCCGCCGTTGCGATTGCGGCTGTTGTGTCAACGCAAAGCTTTTGTTTGCAGACGTTTGGGCAATCACCTTCGCAGCCGCTTACGCCCTCGCAGGTTCCCCCGCCGGGGCCGCCTCCTTCTGCGGATGTCCCCAGTATCCCCGGCAATGTTCCCGCCACGTCCGATTCGGATGCCGGGCCGCAGGATGCTCCCGGCGGCACGCCCAAAGCGGCCTCCGTGCAGGGGATGGTGACCCGCTACCAGTATGGCAGCGACAAACGCAAGGCGACCATCCTGCTTAACCTGCTGTACGCCGGGCCGGAGGGCATCGCCGCCGTGCGCCGGATTGCGGAGACAGAGGAGGACCCCGACGTGCGTCGCACCGTGTTTGCGGAGTTTGCCGGCCTGCTGCAAACCCACGTGCCCCGCCTGATCAACGCCCGGCGCGACGACATGGTGGCCGCCGGCCTGTATCTGGGCGCCACCAGCTGGTCGGAGGGCCCCATGCGCTCCTACATCTCCTACGAGCTGTGGCGCGGCCGCCTGCCCCAGGCCACGGAGCAGGTAAAGGCAACCTTTGGCAGCCAGAACCGCGAGGCCGCCGTGCTGCTCTCCTGCATGTATCGCGCCTCCGGCGACATGAATAGCGCCATCCTCTACGCCAGGCGCGCCGGCGATACCGAACTGGTGGGCGCCCTGCTGGTGGAGACCGGCGACTGGAACGCCGAGTTTGAGCGCCTGAAAGCCCAGCCCACCCTCGGCACTAACGGCCTTCTGGAAGGCCGGATGGCGCTGGTGGCTCAGCAGATGGGCGATCCCGCCCTTGTCGCAAGCTCCCTCGCCTCACTACGCAAATGCGTAACGGCCGGCAGCTGCGACCCCGCGCGCGCCGCCGCCTTCCTCATCCAGTGCGACCGCGTGCAGGAGGCCGTTGAGTTCCTGACCGAGCGGGAGCAGGCCATCACCGCGGAGATCGAGATGGATCGCGGCAACTACGCGGCCGCCGCCGCCATCCTCAACCGCATGCTGGCGTCCAACGCCACGCGGCAGGATCAACAGTCGCTCAACACCATCATCGACTTTACGCACAAGCTGGGCCTGCACGACCGCACCGCCAAGGCCGTCGCGGAGATCAACAACATCTGGAACACCCCTGGCGGCTCGCTCGAGTATAACACGTGGATGGACGTGTGGACCAACAAGTGGGCCTCCGCCGAGGAGCGTGTGCTGACGGCGATGGGCTACGAATCCGCCCTGCCTGCCACGGAGCCGCTGCGCCTGCTCTACCCCGGCCAGGTTTACCCCGGCGGCCAACGCCGGGCCAATAACGAGCCGCCCGTGGACGGCAGCCAGGGCTACGCGGCGTGGTGGTACGTGCTGCGCGTCAATGACAGCGGAAAATCGCTGGAGGAAACTTTGCGCCAGATGGACGAGATTTTTAACGGCAAGGTAAGCGAGGCGCGCCTGTGCGAGTTGGTGGAGCGCGCCGCTGTCGACATTGCCGGAGCCACGCCGGAGAATTTTGTGCGCACCAACCTGGGGCTGGTCCGCATCCTGTGCCTGGCCGGCAAGCAGGGGCGCGCGCTGGCGGCGGAGCTGATCAAGCGCACCGCCGAGGCCCACCCCGGCCGGGGCGAGGTGATGCTGGAATGCGCGCGGCTCTCCCTGGCGATGGAAATGTACCCGGAAGCGATCGCCTACTTTACCCAGGCGCCGCGCGACCCCGTAAGCCTGCTGATGCTGGCACAGTGCTACACCAAAACCGGCAAGCCCGAGCTGGCCAAAGCCGCCGAAAACCAGGTGCTGCCCCTGATGTGGGGCATGAACCGCGACGTGATGGACCAGCAGTGGGCCTACCTGCTCGGCGCCATCCAGAACTTTCACCTGCCCAACTACCGGCAATGGCTGGAGACCGCGCAGAAGACCTCCATGCCCGGCACCCCCCTGGCCGCCCACTTTATCCGCTACCGCCTGGCCTTTGCCCTGGCCGAGGAAGGCCGCTTTAACGACGCCCTGAAAATGTGGCACGGCAGCGTGCTCAGCGCCGGCGGCGTGCGCGAGGACAAAGTGCCCAACCTGACGTGGCTGCGCGCCCAGTACCACGCCCTGCGCGCCCGCGCCCTGCTGGCGGAGTCCAAATTCCCCGAAGCCATCGCCGCCATTAAGCTGAGCATGACGCACCGCCCCTACACGCCCATCGGTATCGACATGGTGCGCACGCTTGAGAAAGCCGGGCGCAAGGCGGAGGCGGACGCCGTGTTTGAGATGTATTACCAAAACCGCCTGCGCGCCTCCAACGAGTACCCGGACTCCTCCTCCTTTGCCAACGACCTGGCCTGGCTGTGCGCCAACACGCATCGCAACCTGGACGAAGCCCTGGCCCGCGCCGAAAAAGCCACAACCCTCTCCACGCGCCGCCCGGAACTCATCGACACCCTTGCCGAAGTGCATTTTCAACGCGGCAACAACAAAAAGGCGCTGGAACTGCTTCGCCAGTGCACGTGGATGCAACCCGGCTTCCTCTATTTTCAACAGCAGGTGCAACGCGTGCAAGAGGATAAGAAATCCACCCCACCCCCCGAAGACAGCTGGATGAGCGAAGTGAACCGCGGCATCCTGCCCGAGCGGGAGGAGGCGGACCAGGATTAGCGGAGGGGGGATTGTGGGTTTACTTTGGCGACACTTTATCCTTGGGGCAAGGCGCCTGCAGTTGTAGCGTGCGGGCATGGGCAACGCTACTTGCATTTACTACTACGGGGAGGGTCCCCTGGCGGATAACCCGTTGTGCTGCATGGACATCCATATGCCGGCGGGTGCATCAGCGCCGGTGCCGGTGCTGGTGTGGTTTCACGGCGGGGGCTTTGCCACGGGAAGCAAGGATTTTGGGCCCGAGTACGTACGCATCGTCACGGACCTCGGCTACGCCATGGCCATCCCCAACTACAGGCTGGCCCCGGCGGCGCGGCATCCCGAGTATCTGCGCGACGGCGCGACTGCTCTGGCCTGGGTGCAACGCAACGGCGCGGCATATGGGCTTGATATCCAACGCCTTATGCTGGGCGGAATCTCCGCCGGCGCATACCTCGCCGCCCTCCTGCATCTGCACCCCACCCTTCTGGCCCAGGCGGGCGGCGATGCGTCGGCCATCCGCGGCAACTTCCTGCTCAGCGGCCAGGTCACCACGCATTTTCAGATCCTCGCCGAGCAAGGCATCAGCCCCTACGCCGTGGTATCGGACGACCTCTCCCCCCTCCGTCACATCCGCCCCGGCCTCCCCCCGATCGCCCTGCTCGTCGGCGACAACGACATCCCTAACCGCCTGGAGGAGAACGCCTTATTCGCCGCCGCCCTGCGCCGCGCCGGCAACACGCAAGTGCTCAGCGCCGTCATCCCCCACCGCGAACACGGCGACATGGAAGGCCGCATGCCGGAGCCCGGCGACCCCGTGCAGGTAGCGCTGGTGGAGTTTTTGCGAAAGCTCCTCAATAAAATAAACATCTCCTCTCCCCCCACTATCCCCACTTAGCGGCTTTGTCCCTCTTCGTGCGAAACATTCCGAGGGGATTTTTTCGCGCTAAGGGGGACAAAGCCGCTAAGCGGGGATAAAGGGATAGGGGAATGAAAAACCCCGGAGCACAGTACCATGCGGAACCACGCTCCAGGGTAAGGCTCTGGCGCACTAAAGCGCTGCGCATCAACTACTTGGCGCGAGCGTCCGCCACGGCCTTTACCAGGGCTTTGGCGTTTTCGACCAGCTTGGGCCAGTCGCGGTTCTTGAGGATTTCCTTGCTTACCAGGCTGGAGCCGGCGCCCAGGGCGACGCTGCCGGCCTTGATGAAGGCGCCTGCGGTGTTGACGTCCACGCCGCCGGTGGGGATGATCTGGAGCTGGGGCAGCGGAGCCAGGATGTTCTTGATGTAGGTCGGCCCAAGGCCGTCCGCGGGGAAAATCTTGATGAAGTCCGCGCCAAGCTCATGCGCCGCAAGGGCTTCGGTGGGCGTAAAGGCGCCGGAGATGATCGGCTTGTTGTACGTCAGGCACAGGGAGACGATGTCCGCCTTGGTGATGGGTGTGACGACAAACTCGGCGCCGGCCAGGATGGCCAGGCGGGCCGTCACGGCGTCGAGCACCGTGCCAACGCCCAGCAGCACCTTGCCTTTAAGCTTGGTGGAGACTTCGCGGATCGTCTCGATCGCGTTCGGGGTCGTCATGGTGATTTCCATGGCGGTAACGCCGCCCTCGGCCAGTGCTTCGCAGCACTCGACGAGCTGGCCGGAGTTGTCGGCACGGATAACGGCAACAATGCCGGGGTTGAGGAGACCTTCGATGATTTTGGCTTTAGTCATAGGAGAGGGTTGGGTGGGAAGGGGGGAAGGGGACGAAAAGGGGGAGATGGGGAGAGGAAGCGGGGAGCTTAACCACAGAAAGGGGATGAGAGGAAAGCGTGAAGGAGAGTGTGCACGTGCACAAAATCACCTGATTCGCGAAATGGAGAAGGAACCCTGTATAGACGCCCCTTGGGACCCTCCGTTCCGCTCCCCTCCGTGGAATCCGCGCAATCCGCGGTTAAACTCTGCCCCTGTTCCAATGCAGATTAGCGAGTTAGATGCAGGAGAATATTTAACCACGGATTGCACGGATTCCCCGGAAGGGGACGCGGAGTAGAGCCAGGGGATGTGCCAATCCTGCAATACCCAGTCCAGTCCCGGCCCCTCCCCGGCGACGGGCCCCCGAAGGGCCCGTCAGCTACAGGGGTCCAGCGCCCCGCGCTGGTGGTCAGGCGGAGGCGAGGGCGGCTTTGATGGCTTCGAAGTTGGGGAGATCCTTGGGCGTGGCGGTTTGCTCGCTGTAGACGATCTGGCCGGCTTTATCGATGACAAACGCGGCGCGGGCGCTGGTGTCGCCGATATCGGCCAGGTTGGGAAACACCACGTCGTACGCCTTGGTTACCGTCTTGTTCAGGTCGCTCAACAGCGGCACGGAGATACCTGACGCCTTGGCCCAGGCCTCCTGCGCAAACGGGCTGTCCACGCTAATGCCGTACACGGTCGCGTTCAAATCCTTGTAAGCACCAATGCCGTTGGAAATGTCGCACATCTCCGTGGTGCAGACGCCTGTGTAGGCCAGGGGAAAGAACAGGAGCAACGTGTTGGTTTTGCCAAAGTTATCGCTCAGCTTAACCGTAGTGAGCTCGCCGCTGCTCTTGGATTTGAGCGCGAAGTCCGGGGCGGATGTACCGACTTGAAGAGGCATGATCGTAAGGGTTGGGTTGAGGAGGGGAGCAAGCCATCGCCACAAAGCGGCGTATGAAGTGAAAGCTCGCATTTATGACGCATCCCCCGCCAATGCGCAAGCATGACTGATGTGGCAACCCTGCTGTTTCTGTTGCACACGTCAACCGGGGTGGGGGAGAGGGGAGTGTTTAACCACGAATAACACGAATGACACGAATAGCGGAGGGGGGAGATGGCGAATAGGGGAATAAGGGGGAATGGATGCAGACTACTGCTTGAATTCTGCCCCTCCTTCTGTCCCCTGCCCGCTTCGCGCTCTTTGCGCTCTTTGCGCCCTTTGCGCCCTTTGCGCCCTTTGCGCCCTTTGCGCCCTTTGCGCCCTTTGCGCGAAAAAGGCCCTTACGGTTAGCCAGGCGACAAGGTGGAGCGTTACCGTACAGGTAATTTCGCGCAAAGGGCGCGAAGGACGCAAAGACCGCAAAGGGGGAAAGGGAAGCAGTATGTTAGTATACTCGCCTCCCCCTCTCCCATTCGTGTGATTCGTGTTATTCGTGTTATTTGCGGTTAACTCCTCCCCTTCCTCCGCCTCCCTCCCCGCCCTCGCCTTTTCCTGCAAAAACTCGTTATATAAACGTGCAAACACTGATAACTAGCGGCTTGCACATCACCGGCGCCTGCGCCAGAGTGATCGTGCCGTACCGCAACTAACCGTCAATCGCACGCCCTCCGCCATCGACACTTTTCATCATGCCGCCGGTCATCTCCATCGTAACCCCCTCCTACAATCAGGGCCGCTTCCTGCGCCAGACGATCGAGAGCATTCTCTCGCAGGATTACCCGCACCTGGAACTTTGGGTGATGGACGGAGGCAGTACCGACGAATCCGTGGATGTGATGAAAAGTTTCGAGGGCGACCCCCGCTTTCACTGGGTCAGCGAGAAAGACAAAGGGCAAAGTGACGCTATCAACAAAGGCCTGGCCCGCTGCACCGGCGATATCTTTAACTGGATCAACAGCGACGACTACCTGGAGCCCGGAGCCCTCAAAGCCGTCGCCGAAGCCTTCGAAACCCGCAAGGCCGACCTGGTGTGCGGCGTGTGCCGCAAGTTTGAGGACCTGACCGACGAGACGACCGGGTACATGCAGATGGAAATCAAAGGCAATGCGGAGGACACCATCCTCATCGGCCGCGTGTGCCAGCAGGGCACCTTCTGGAAGACCAGCGTCTTCCGCGGCCTGGGCGGCGTGCGCGAAGACCTGCACTGCGCCATGGACTGGCACCTGTGGGTCAAATACCTCACCGAGTCTGGCCTGACCAAAGTGGTAAAGCTGGAGAAACTGCTGGCCCACTTCCGCCAGCATCCGGAGAGCAAAACCGGCAAGGCCGCCTCGCAGTTCAAGCAGGAGATCAACGCCATCTACCTCGATCTCTTCTCCGCCCTGGGCGCGCCCGACTACCTGCGCGACTACCTGCGCAGCCTCACCGGCCTCAAGCTGCCCGCCACGGAGTGGAAAACCGGCCCGCACATCAAACCGCGCCGCCTCTTCTCCAAGTATTGCGAGAAGATCGTGAAGCTGTATTATCACGACCAGGCCTACGAGCGCGCCAGCGTCTGGCTCAGGCGCTCGCTGGATTGCAATTTCCGCATCAGCCCCTTTGTGCTACGTTTTGGTTCCAAAATCTTCTGGAAAAAGAACGTGCTCCGGCAGGGCATCAAGTTTTAGCGCCGCCAGGGCCGGGGAGGGTCGGGCTCCCCCGCAAACGCGTGCACCCCACTGACGTAACAACGCTCGCTCCCCACCACCATGGCGTCCGCAACCCCCGACAACCACGCTCAGCCCAACGGCAACGGCGCACCGCCGCCCGCCGGCCCGCTGGCGCGCGCCACCCCGCGCAGCCGCGCCCTGCAGCGCAGCTTTGGGGAGAAGATGGAGCGCAATATCTCCCGCCTGCCGCGCCGCACGTGGGACTCCATACGGCGCCTGCTGGGCGATAACGTGTGGAAAGTGCCGCACAAGTACCTCGTCCGCACCTACTGGATGAAGCTGGGCAACCTGGCCCAGTACCCGCCGCGCCCGCTACGGACGGAAACGTTCCCCGACGCCGCCGCCATCGCCGCCGAGGCCCTGCCGCCCACCTCCCTTACCTGGCGCATGCTGGGCGGCACCCCGCCCGCCCCGCGCGTTACGGCGGATGCCGACCTGCCGCACATCGCCATCGTCACCCCCAGCTTTCAGCACGCCGCCTACATCCGCGAGACGA
Organism: Verrucomicrobia bacterium LW23; assembly: GCA_003054695.1. GTDB lineage: Bacteria > Verrucomicrobiota > Verrucomicrobiia > Methylacidiphilales > UBA1321 > LW23. The sequence goes on along the minus strand of QAZA01000011.1, from coordinate 135,941 downwards.
TGGACAGCGTGCTGAACCAGGGCTACCCCAATCTCTCCTATGTGGTGCAGGACGGCGGCAGCAACGACGGCACCCGCGAGATACTGGAAGACTACGCCCCGCGCCTGCACGCCTGCGGCAGCGAGAAGGACCGCGGCCAGGCCGAGGCCATCCGCAACGGCTTTGAGCGCACGGAAGGCCGCGGCGAAATCATGGCGTGGCTCAACTCCGACGACACGCTGCTGCCCGGCGCATTGCACTACATCGGCCGCTACTTCGGCACCCACCCGCACGTGGATGCCATCTACGGCCACCGCATTCTCATCGATGAACGCGGCATGGAAATCGGCCGCTGGGTGCTGCCGCCGCATAACGACGAGCCGCTGGGCTTTGTGGACTACGTGCCGCAGGAAACCCTCTTTTGGCGCCGCGCCATTTACGAGAAGGTCGGCGGCATCGACACCACCCTGCGCTTTGCCATGGACTGGGATTTGCTGCTGCGCTTTGTGAAAGCAAAGGCGCGTATCGTGCGCGTGCCCTACTTCCTGGGCTGCTTTCGCGTGCACAAGCAGCAGCGCAGCTCCGCCCCCGTCACCACCATGGGCATCCACGAGATGGACCAGATCCGCCACGATTTTCACGGCCGCGACCTGAGCTGGGACGAAGTAAACAAAGCCGCCAGGAAACTGCAGGTCCGCGCCACCATCACCTCCCGCCTGCTGGAGATGGGGATTCGGCGGTAGGAGCCCACCTACCCGCAACCCACGCGCGCCACGCGGGCGCTGGGGCCGATGGACCAGTTGCCTTTGGCGTTGTTGGCTACCATGCAGCTTTGCAGGTTGCCGCCGCCGCCGTTGTGGACAAGGACCCCAAAATCTTCGCCGTCAAGCACTTGCAGGTTGCGGACAATGGGGTTGCCGCCGGCTTCGATCTCAATGCCCGGGCCGGTGCTGCGGACGATATTGCACGCCTCGAAGGTGCCCTGGCCCATGCGTTGCAGCTGCAGGCCGGCACCCTGGGTCTCGTCGATATCACTTTGGCGCAGGGAGGGGCGGCCGCCGTCGCTGACACGGAAGCCGAAGCCGGTGTTGCCTTTGATGACACACTTCTCCCAGCGGCCCTGGCCCTGGTGATGGACATGCACGCCGCCCTCGTAGTTGCGGCTGATCTCGCAGTCCGACACGCGGGGGCTGGACATTTGCGTGGAGGTAATGCCCACCCCGCTGTTGTCGCTGATGGCGCAGGAACTGAAGAGCGGCTGGCTCGACTCGTCGATATCGACCCCATTGGCCATGTTCTGGGAGATCTGCGTCGACTCGAACTTGGGCGTGCTGCGCCCGTTGATGAGGATGGCCGTGAGGCTGTGGCCGGAGATGTGGCACGCGCGGAACATGCCCTGCGCCATGTCCGAGCACGTAATGCCGTTTTGCGTGCCGCTGGCAAACGAGCAGTTCTCCAGCAACGGGTTAGCCGCCTTGCCCAGGGATGCACCGGAGCCGGCGTTGGCATAAATCTCGCAGTTCTGAAAAACGCCCTGCCCCTTGTTCTCCACGCGAATGCCGTGGGTCTGGCCGTCGTGGATGGAGCAGTACGTAAAGTGCGGGTTGGCGCTCTCGGCCACCTTGATGCCGGCGCCCACATTACCGTAAATCTCGCACTCCATAAAGTGCCCGGCCCCGCGGTCGTACACATGTACGCCTTCAGCGCGGCCTTCGAAAATCTGGCAGCGGGCAAAGCTGGGCTTGCTTGCCTGGCTGATCTCCACGGCCGCGTCGCCGTTGTCGCAAATCTCACAGTCCTCAAAAATGCCCTGGCCCTGTTCGCCGATCAGCACGCCGGTATGGTGGCCGCTGGTAATGCGGCAGCGCCGGAAGGTGGGGTTGGCCTTGCTGCGGATTTTGACGCCGCTGATCTGGCTGTGCGAAATTTCGCAGTCCTCCACCACGCCAAAGCCGCCCTCGTTCACGTAAAAGCCAAACGATGCCGCGTTGAGAATCGTGCAGGTGTGGATGTGCGGTGCGCAGCCGGAGCCAATAAAGATGCCGGATCGGCAATCCGTAATCTCGCAATGCTCCACAATGCCTGTGGCGCCTTCCTCAAAGCTGATTCCCTCGCTGCGGCCGTCGTGGATCAGGCACTGGCGCACCAGCACCTCGGCCGCGGGGCCCTTGGCGGAGACGACAGCTTTACTGTCACACGTCATGTCGCAGTCTTCCAGCGTCAACTGGCCGCGGGTCACCTCAATGGCCGGGAAATTCTTGTACTCCGAGGCCGCGCGGCCGCGGACAGTAATGCCGTTAATGAGCAAAAAGCCGCCCGTCAGCTGAAAGCACGGCGCGGTGACGAACTCCACCTGAATCTCCTCGCGCGTGCCTTCCACGCCGCGAATCTGCACGTCCTTGGAGATCACGACGCCCTCCTTGTACAGGCCGGGCAGCAGGTAAATGCAGGCGCCGGGCTGGGCGTCTTTCAGCGCTTCCTTCAGCGACTTAAAGTGGCCGCGGCCGTCCTGCGCCACAATAATCTCCTCGGTCGGCTCCGCCCAGTTGGGGCTGGGGGTAACGGGCCGGGACGGAACGCTCACCGGCTGATCCATGATGGCCGCCTCGTTCACCTGCACCGTCTCGTCCTTGGGCGCCAGCTGGCTGCTTACGGAGGGCGTGGAGGTGCGGGGGCGCTGCGCCACGCCGGGCAACTGACCGCTGGGCAGGCCGGGTGCAAGCACGGAGCTTGCCTTGTAAGGGGCTGCAACACCGGGAGTTATCGCAGCAGGCACGCCCGGGGCCATCTGCGGCGCCTTGGGCGGCTCCAGCCGGCCGGAGTTGACGCGCAGTGGCCCGCTGGGCAACCGCAGCGCCGCCGAGTTGCGCGCCAGCCCGCCGCCGGCGGATCCAAAAGTAGGCAGGCCGGAGATGCCAGTAATGCCGGCGCCGGTGGCCGGTGCGTATTGCGGCGTCGGCGGCTCGGGAATCTTGCCCAGCACCACCGCCCAGGTCTCCACACCCCAGTTGGCCGTCTCCGCCGCAAGCGCCAGGTGCTGCTGCAACTTTTGGGAGAGGCGCGAAATGAGCAGGGGCGCCGCGGCCGGGTCGTCGATGGCCAGCAGCTCCTTCACCACACCTTCGCGCACGCAACTCACCAGGACATAGATTTCCCTACGGGATTCACCGCATACGTCTTTAAGGATGCCTTCGCAGCGCGCGGCATCCAGGACGAAGTCGGCTCCGTATCTCTCGACAGTTTTCTTGAGGCCGTCGCGGACTTGGGGGTTCATTCCAGAAAGAGGGTCCTGTGCAGTGGTGAGGGGCTCAGAGCAGCCACTATGCCGTAAAGGGTGGAATTGGAAAAGGAAAAGAGCAGTTTAGCAATAAATTAGGAGGGCCGAACGGCAGCCGGCGCTGCGGAAAGCCGACCCAAGCTCCGTAACATCAGCACGTTACACGACTCGCCCTGGAGAGGCAAGTCGCGTAAACCGCGATGATTAAAATTGAATCTCTGGCGGTTTTCGTCGCTTGCCGCCGCCGGAGCCAAAGTCCTGCACGTCAAAAAACGTAACATACATCATAAAGCCCATGATCAACATGACGCAGCCCAGCTGCACCACCTCCAGCACCTGGATCGATATGGGGGCCCGCGCCGCCTCCAGTAACGCCAGGGTAATGTGGCCGCCGTCCAGTACGGGAAAGGGGAGCAGATTCATGATGGCCAGGTTGACGTTAATCAGGACACTGAACCATAACACCATGCGCCAGCCGTACTCGCCGGAGAGCAAGATATAGTATGTGTTAATGATACCCGCCGGGCCGCTCAGGTGCTGCAGGCCGATATCGCCCCGCGGAGAGAGAAGCGCCGCAAAGGTGCTGTACATGGCATAGACGCTGTTGCCGATCTGATCCCACGGCGTGTCGTGGCGCAGCCGGAACTCCGTAAGCTCGCTGTAACCCAGCAGCACGTTCATGCCACCCGGCTTTTTGGGGGCGACGGGGATAATCGCAGGCAGTGTAAGGCGCTCGTAGCGAGGGCTTTCCGTATGCAGCGTGGCGGGATCGGGGCGATCGACCGTAAGCACCACCGCGCGCTCGGGATTCGGAATCACCCGGTCCATGACGTCATGCACGGGTGTAAAGGCGTCCAGCCCCCAGTAGCCTTTGTGCTGATCCTGCAGGAATTTGGCAACCTGCTGCTGGTTATGCACGGGCACGCCGTTGATCTCCAGGATGCGATCGCCGGACTTGAGCACTGCGGCGGCCGGGCTGCCGGGAATCGGCTCCGCCACCACCACTGTATATTGCGCGCCCACAATGATTTGGCGCAGCGAGCGCCGCTGGTAAAACGCTTTGGGCTCGCGAAAAGGCACTACGTCAAAAGCCAGGGGCTTTTCCACGCCCGGGCGCTGCACTTCGATGCGGATCGTGTCGTTCTGGCTGCTGACGACCTGCCAGTGCACGGACTTGCCGATGCCGCTCCACTTCTCCACGGGCTTGCCGTCAATGCTCAGGATCTTGTCGCCGGGGCGCAGGCCGGGGGCGACATCCTTGTTTGCCGGCGCGGGCTGCGCCACGGCGGAGGGCGAGTATTTGGGCACAAAGCCAATCACCGTCGTGGAGTCCGCCTCCGGCACCGGCCGGCCGACGACCCACACGATAAGGGCAAATACCACGGCCAGCAAAAAGCTGAAGAGCGGGCCTGCAAAGGCGACAATAATCTTGTCCAGCGGCTTGACGGGCGGCAGCTCCTCGCGCGTCATATCACTCTTGCCTTCAATGGCTTCCATCGGCGCCATCTGCGGCAGCTGCACGTAGCCGCCGGCCGGGATGCAGCCGATGACGAACTCCACCCCATTAATGTGCGTGCGCAGGATGGGCTTTCCAAACCAGATGCCAAAGCGCTCCACCACCAGCCCCCGCCACAACGCCGCCCAGTAATGCCCCAGCTCGTGCACCAGGATCATGATGTTGAACATCAGCACCACCAGGGCCAGTAAGAAAACAACGTAAAGAATATCGAACAAAAGCATGGAGACGCCTCAAAAAAGGAGAAGGGAGGTAGCGTAGCGGAGAGCGAAGCCGGGGGCGGATTTAAGCAGGGTTATAGCCACAGACTGCGGCGGCAGCCGGGCAGCGCAGGTCGCGTCGCCGCCGCGTCAGGTCAAACAAAGCATGACATGAAGCGCGCGCAACTGCAACGTGCGAATGTGACCCACGCAAGGGGCGGAGGGCCACCCCCTCGCGCGAGGGATTAGACGGTTGCGCGAAAAGATTTTGCATGTCAAGTCTTGCCCCTTTTCCTTCGGCACAATGGCCCCATAGATAAGTACATGGCTTACCTGGGTTTAGCCGCCGGCGGCAAAGCCTGGCGTTGGGAAAAAATCCTTCGCAATCGGCGTCCCCCCCCCCTCGCAGCGGGGATGTGTATGACAAGTTGGCAACGCTGGTAAAGCAAGTCCATGTGATCATATTTCAATTACACAAAAGAATTCGCTTGCTTTCGCACGGAGAGTGCCGACAAATACCTTTATGGCTCATGTCGCTGGTATCAGTATTAAGGACTCCGTAATCTCCGCCGTGACGGAAGCCTTTGACACCATGGTGTCGCTGCCCATCCGCGAGCGCGACAAAGGGGAGACCGGCAGCTTTATCGGGCCGGAGCGCCTGGTGGGCACCGTTGGCTTTGCCGGACAACTGCAGGGGCTGCTGTGCCTGCACTTTAGCCCGCCCTTTGCGCAGGAGATAACCGCCACCATGCTGGGCATGGAAGTAGCTGATGTAGAGGAGTTTGAGGACATCAACGACGCCATTGGCGAGCTCACCAACATCATTGCGGGCGATCTGAAGACGCGGTTCTCACGCCCGGGCTTTCCCTGCAGCCTCTCGATCCCCAGTATAACGCGGGGCACGCGCGTGGAGATTGAGTCGGTGAGCGGAGCGGAGCGTTATTGCTTCTTTCTTTCGGCAGGAAACAACCCCCTTCTCGTCGAGCTTTACATTCGTTCGACTTCCACGTAATACAACAGGGCGAAACCTGCTGCGGCCGCACCGCTCGGGTCCATCATTCCAGCCTTTCCCCCCAGCACGCACGCCCGCCCATGCCGAAAATCCTGCTTGTAGACGACAGTAAGACGACCCGCGCCATCATCGCCAAGGCGTTGCGTGCGTACGATTGCGAAATCCTCGAAGCGCCCAATGGCGCCGATGCCCTGACGCTTGCCGCCGAGTCTCTGCCCGACTTTATTCTGCTGGACGTGACCATGCCCGTGATGGACGGCATTGAGACGCTGCGCCGCCTGAAAGCGACCGAAAGCGCCGTCAAGGACATCCCTGTCATGATGCTAACCGCCAACAGCAGCCCCGAAGAGATTGCCCTGATTACCGAACTGGGCGCCCGCGACTACATGACCAAAGCCTACAAAGCCGACACCGTCGTCGACCGCGTCAAGGCCATCCTGCCCCTGGTTCAGAAGAGTTAGCTCGGGGCGTTGCCCGCGGAATGCCTAAGACCAATTGTCGGAATAAACCGGTAAATGGGTGGAGGCGATTTTGAGGCCGCCCTCGCTCAAAAGCGTCCCGCCAATGTACCGGTTTATTCCGATAATTGGTCTAGAGGCTGTCGACATTTCCGCAGCATCCCCTTGGCGAAACTTTCCGTCCTTGGCGATACTATCTGCCTTGGATCTACGGACCTTCAGATAACATCGCCAAGGGCGGAAAGTTTCGCCAAGGGGATGCTTCCAGGGGATAAAGGGGGAGGAGGCCAAATGTCGACGGCCTCTAAAGCGCGTTTTGCAATGCAGCGCCGATCGCCGGCCCGGCGCGGTGCAATCACTCCCTGTAAGCACTTAAGCGATAATCATCAACAGATAAGCATCGATTCATTCTTACCGCTTGGCAAAGCAATCCGTCTGCGCGTAAGATGCATTGATATGAGCCGACGCCCCGGTGGCCACATAACCTCGCGACCGCTACATTTTATCTGGATTGCTGATTGCTCAGGCTCCATGGGAGTGGAGGGCAAGATCCAGGCGTTGAACAATGCGATACGCGAGGCCGTACCGCATATGCAAAGCGTGGCGCGGGATAACCCCAACGCCAACGTGCTGGTGCGCGCCGTGCGATTCTCCGACGGCGCCTCGTGGCACGTGGCCCACCCCACGCCCGTGCACGACTTCAAGTGGCCGGACCTGACCGCCGGCGGGCTGACCGACCTGGGCCAGGCGCTAAGCCTGGTGGCGGAAGAAATGCAGGTGCCGCCGATGACCGACCGGGCCCTGCCCCCCGTGCTCTGCCTCGTCTCCGACGGCCTGCCGACCGACGATTTCTCCGCCGGCCTCAATACGTTGCTGAAGCTGGACTGGGGCCGCAAAGCGGTCCGCATCGCCATTGCCATTGGCGAGGACGCGATGCTGGACGACGCCGTGAGCGTGTTTACCCGCTTTATCGCCGCGCCGGGCATCAAGCCCCTGCACGCCAACAATCCGGAGGCGCTCGTCGGCTACATTCGCTGGGTCTCCACGGCCGTGCTGAAAAGCGCGTCCAGCCCCGCCAGTCAGCTGGATCAGGACGGCGGCGCGATTATGACACCCGAGGGCGCCGCAGTGCCCGCACCCCCGCCCTTTGTGGGCAATAACACGGATGTGACGGTAACCGATGTCTGGTGAGCCCCCTACGCCGTCCGCCTCCGGCCCCACCCCGGCCGGACCCCCGGGACCCGACACCGCCCCCGCCGCGCCGCAACCGCTGCCGCCGGGCGTGACGGAAGTGTCGCCGCGTGGCGGGCCGGCCTGGGTGTTTACCTCGTGCAGCATCCGCGGCACCAGCCACGAGCGCAAGGGGATGCCCAATCAGGATTTTGTCGAGATTGCCTGCGTGCCCAACGGCCCGCCCCTGCCCATCCGCGTCGCCATCGCCGACGGCCACGGCAGCCAGCGCAGTTTCCGCAGCCAGGCGGGATCGCGCCTGGCCGTGGAGGCCGCTCTGGCCGAGCTGGAGAAAATGAGCCAGGCGGGCATCTTTGCCAAAAGCCTGGCCGAGGTTGAGGAGGCCGCCGCCGGCTGGGGCGCCGCCGTGCTTCAACGCTGGCAGGAGGCCGTGCTGCGCGATATCGAAGCCAACCCGTTCTCGGAGGCGGATGTTGTCACCCACCCCGACTTGCGCCGCAGCGATCGCCGGCCGCCGCCCCTGGCCAAAAGCGCCTCGCAAAAGCTGCCCGGCATCAAAATGTCCGGAGACCACGAGCCGCTGCGCTTTGAGAACATACTCAGCACAGGCATCCCCCCGGCCGGGCCCGGCTTTGGCGGGGTGCAGGGCGGCGCGCGCCCCGGCACGGGAGAGTCCGCCGCGCCCGAATCGCCCAGTGCCTTCGCGCCCTCCGACGGCGGATTTTTCAGCGACGCCTTGCCCGCCGATTTTGGCGCGCCGGAAAGTGCGACGCCGGAAGCCCGTGCCACGGGCAGCCCCGGGCAGGACGCACCGCCCCAGCAGCCTCAGGATCCCGCCCAGCGCGCCGGCTACAAGCTGCGCGGTGGCCTGGGTGCGCCCCCCCTGCCCCGCATGTTTGTGCAGCCCGCGCCAGGTCCCGCCAAGGTAAACGCCGCGACGGCAAGCACTTACTCGCCCAACTCCTACAACAAGGCTACCCTGCGCCTCTCGCCGGAGGCCGTGCAGGCCGCGGCCGACGCTGCCATGGCGGCCAACGCGGCCAGCATCGCTCGCGCCACAACAGCCGCCGGCGAGAACGGCACCGCCCTGGCGGAAAGCGCCGCGGCGTCCGCAACGCCCCCCGCTCCCGATATATCTCCCACGCCGCCCGTTGCGGATCTCCCCTCCGGCGAAGCCAGGCCCGATCCTGACAACCCCGCCTCTGGCATCCTGCCCGAGCTCCCCCCGCGCCCCGCTGAGCCTTCCGCGCCCCCGCACCATCCTGCCGGTACGCCTTCGCTGCCCGGCCCCGCCGGCAACGCGGATGCGGACGGCGACCCCTCCAACCCGCAGGGCGAAGAAGCGCTCGAGTTCATCCCTCCCTCCGATCCCGCGCACCCCAAAACCACCCGGCTTCCCAAGCCGCCCACGGGTGCGCCCGCCGTTACCGCCTCGGAGATCCCTCCCTTTCCGCTGCAGCCGGGCGAGGATGGTGAGATCCCGATCGAGTGGTTTGTGGCCTACGGCAGCACCATCCTCGCCACGGTGGTTACGGAACGCTGGGTCTTTATCAGCCAGCTGGGCGATGGCGACATTTTGCTTGTCGACAACGACGGCAAAGTGACGCGACCCCTGCCGCAGGATAAAAAACTGTTCGCGAATGAGACAACTTCCTTATGTTGTCCGGACGCGGACAGTGAATTTCGGCTCAAGGTTTTACCGGTTGAACATTTTTCTCCCGCGCTAATCCTTTTATCCACAGACGGTTACGCCAACAGCTTTCAAAGCGACGAAGGATTTTTGCAGGTCGGCTCGGATATCTGGAACATAATATGCGAATGTGGATTTGATGTCATCACGCGCGATATCGAATCGTGGCTGCGCGACGCCTCGCGCGAAGGCAGCGGCGATGACATCAGCGTGGGCATCCTGTGTCGCGCCGACCTCATTGCGGCGCGCTCGGCCTCACCGGCCTGAGCCCTCGGGACACACAGCCCCGCCCACCCGCAACGCACGCGTTTCCGCGCCGCCCCACCACCTCATGGCAAACACGGCGCGGCACGCGTGCGAGGCGCGGGCCCTTGACACGCCCACTTGGCGGATCGATCCGGCTGACTTCGATTGACGTGCACACACCTTCCACAATTTGTCTTATTTTAGCTAGGCATACATTGCACAACTGACGTAGAGTTACCCGCAAGTCACACGTTATGAACGAAAGCGTCCGCCAAGAGCTGGAGGGCCTCGCCCGCGTCTACCCGCAGGAGACCCTGCTGGAGCGCCGTCGTCTGGAGGCGCTGCTTAAGGACAAATGCCCCGAGAACCGGGTGGAAACCCACGTGATTTTGTGCGCCCTGCAAAGCGGCGTGCCGCAAACGTGGATGCGCCACGAAGAATCCAACGGCGGCAAACTGGACAGCATGATGGCCGACATGGTCAACCGCCTCTCCGGCAACTACGGCATGGAGCCGCGCGCCGCCGGCTGGGCCGTGGAGACCTGGGGCTACGCCCTGCGCCGCTTCTCCCACGCGGAGGTTGGCAAGCGCGACTGGGGCCGTATCACCAAAATTTACGCCGCGGCCGGCGCCGCCCCGCGCCATTTGCTGGATGAAAACACGTCCGTGCTCAGCCCCGGCGTCAACCCCGTCGGCGCCGGCCGCAAACCCGCGCCCGCCCCGGTACCGGCCCGCGCGCGCCGCGACGACCCCAACGTGCTCGTCGTAGCCCCCAACGGCAAGGGTCGCTTCCCCACCATCAACCACGCGGTCGCCATCTCCCGCCCGGGCCAGAAAATCCTGCTGGAGAAAGGGACGTACCGCGAGGGCATGCGCATTACCAAGGACGTCGAGATTATCGGCGAAGGCCTCCCGCACGAGGTGATCATTGAGTGCAACACGGCCGACGGCATCAACATTTGCACGGACCGCGCCGTGGTGCGCAACCTCAGCGTCCTCTCCAAACCCAGCCCCGGCTTCGAACGCATTTACGCCGTGCACGTGCACCAGGGCACCCTCATTATGCAGGACTGCGTCATCACCGCCGCCGGCCACGCCGCCGTGGCCGTGCACGGCGCCCGCTCCAACCCCCAGTTTTTGCGCTGCGTGATTGCCTGCGGCCCCACCCGCGGCCTCATTGTGTGGGACGCCGCCAAAGGCACCTTTACGGACTGCGAAATTCGCAACTTCGAGGTCAGCTGCGTGGACGTGTGCGACTGGGCCACGCCCCACTTTGTCCGCTGCAAAATCCAGCGCGGCGCCAGCCACGGCATCTACGTGCACACCAACGGCGCCCCCACCTTTACGGAGTGCGAGATCTCCAACTTTGCCCTCGGCGGCGTCTCCATCACCCACGGCGGCAACCCCACGCTGGACCGCTGCGACATCCACCACATCAAGTCCTACGCCATCAACGTCAGCAACCACGGCGAGGGCATCATCCGTAACTGCCACATCCACAGCAACATGTACCCCGGCGTATACGTGGAGAAAGGCAGCCGCCCAAGGATAACGGAGGGGAGCTCCGTGCCGGACAAGAAGTAGGGGAAAAGTGGGTAAGGCGTGGCTTTCGGCGGCCAAGATTGACTTTTTGCCCTGGAGTCCATATCATAAAGACCTGTAAGCGAGCGGAAACAAAAACTCCCGCTGGGATTTGTGCCCGAACCCACCCCCATCACCCCCGTATATATTCTGTATACTCCTCCCCAAGCCGCGCAATGCCTGCAATAGCATTGCGCCGCACCCCGCCCCGGTCTACCCTCAGTGCATGACTGCCTCCGGCCGGCCCTCTCCTTGCGCCTCCTCGTCACCCTCACCTGCGCGTTTCCTCTCCGAAGCCCCGCGAGGCATCCCCGTAGCCCGCGAGGCCGATGTCGTCGTGTGCGGTGGCGGGCCGGCGGGGAACGTGGCTTTGCACACCGCGTCCTCGTGCAGGGTGCCGTTGATAAGGTCGCCCACCTGGATCTCCGTCAGCCCGCGCAGCCGCCGCCCCCCCCATCGACGTGCACTCCACGCGCAAGGACTCGCACCAGCCCTTTGACAAGGACAACGCCATTAAGAGCAAGCCCTACGACATCCCCCTGCGCGCCCTGGTGGCGGCCGATATCGACAACCTCCTGTTTGCCGGCCGGTGCATCAGCGGCGATTTCCTTTCGCACTCCAGCTACCGCGTTACCGGCAACTCCGTGCCGACAGGCGAGGCGGTGGGGTGTCTGGCCGCGCTGGTAAGCCAGGGCGCATGCCATGCCGGGCAACCCGTTGCGGCCGTGCCGTTTGCGGATATTGTGGGCGCCATGCGCTCGCTGAGCGAGCCCCTGGGCGTGGCGATACCGACGGCCGTTTAAATCGCTTGAGACAGCGTATCCGCCCCCTGCTCTGTTGCGGCAGATTGTGTTCCGCAATATTTTCCGTGTTTGCATATAATAAGTGCTTGATCTTTTTGTAAGAGTACTGGCACTCTCGACGAACAAGTGGTGGCCGGCGTTGCAAAACGCGGCTTTTGTCATAGCGTAAGGACAGCGCGGCTGCCTCTTTGTATACAGGCAACGGCCGTGCTGCTCTTTATACAAACATTGCGTTAACACATAGGCTTGCTTCTCTATGAATACACTTGTGGCGGATACATTCGTTCCGTTCCGTGCCTCCCTGGCACGCACCCTCACCGCAGTCGCCTCGGCGGCCGCGCTTCTGGCCATCGCCGCCCTCGCCGCAACGCCCTCCACGGCCACAGCGGCAGATCCCGCCGCCGAGCTCTCCGGCTTCTCCAGCTTTCGGGATTTCAAGCTCGATAGCGTCGCCGGCGGCACCGTCCTCACCCGGCCCAGCCCCCTCATGGCCTTTACGCGCGGCATCTCGGTGCAAAGCGCTTTTGTAATTCAGGCGCCCGTCAAGGATGTGGCAAGGGGGCTGACCACCTGGAGCGGCGTGCGCCACGGCGATCTGAAAGTGTTTGTGCACGAGAATGTTACAAAGGCGGGCGGATTCAACAAGCTCTCCACAGTTAATAACGGGTCCTACCGCAACTTCCTCAAAGCCACCGGCCAGGGCATCGACGGCGTGCACGTCAGCAAGGCCGAGGCCGAGGAGTTGAAGAAAGATCCAGCCGGCGCCTGGCCCAAGGTCCTGTCCGAACGCGCAAGCTCCTTTGGCTCCGCCACTTACGACACACCGAACGGACCTGTTACCGCACGTGGCGACGCCCGCTCCATCATCGGCGCCAACGCATTTCTCGCCAAACAGTTCCCCAGCCTCGTCAGCCTTGTCTCCGGCGGCAAGGCCTCCCCCAGCTACTGGGAGTTTTTTGACGTGCAGGGCACCGGCGCCGTTAACATCGGCACCACCAAAACGGCTACAGGCGCTGATGGCACCATGCAAGTGCTTGACTGGCAATATTATGCGAGCGGCGGATTTTACACCAACCTTGTCTTTTACCAGCTCTGGCCCGTGCAGATTGGGGGTAAGGAGGCCACCCTTGTCTGGCGCGGCGACTTCCTGAGTGTACCGGAAAGTCCGGAATCCAAGGGCATGGGGCGATTGGGTGCAACGGCCATCATGCAACAAGAGGTAAAGAAGGTCGCGGGATATCTGCAGCAAGACCTTAAGAAGTAACGTTTTGTGCACGCACTTTCTTTTTACTTTAAACAACGTAAAAACAGTGCTTGCATTCAATTAAAATTTCTTCACTTCCTGCTATTTCAGCCTTGCCACAGACATCGCCGACCTATAAACAAGGGCACGCTTTTATGAACTTTTCGAAAACCCTCGCCCAATGGACGGTGCTGCTTGCGGTAGCCGTTGCCCCGGCCTTCGCCGGTCCGGATGTCGCAGCCCCGGATCCCAAGAAGATTCCTTCCATCACGAAGGAGCCCATGCATATCGACCAGGAGTTCTTTGTAGAGACCTCCTACGTGGGCGAAGCCAAGATGAAGCAGGGTGACGCCGGTATCGGCAAGGTGGACGAAAGCACCGTCACGGCCCGCTACATCCTTATGCCGATGATCGAGAACGTCGGCATCCTGCGCCTGGGCGGCGAGTACAATCGCTACTCCTTCGGCCTGCCGAGCGCGGCCAAGATCCCCAACACGCTGTATAACGCCAACGCCATCATCGGTCTCGACACCCAACTGGGCGACAACTGGCTGTTCCGCCTGGACGTAATGCCCGGCATTTACACCGACAACGACGGCATCTCCTGGGACGACGTGAACGTGCCCGTGGTGCTCGGCGGCTCCTACCTGGTCAACAAGGACCTGCAGATCTTCTTCGGCCTCAGCATCGACCCCTGGCGTGAATGGATCGCGATCCCCGGCGCCGGCCTCCGCTGGAAGTTTGCGGATCAGTGGGTGCTCAACGCCATCCCGCCCAAGCCCCGCATCGAGTACCTCGCCTCCAAGCAGCTCACCGTCTTTGCCGGCGCTGACTTCCGCTCCAGCACGTTCCGCAGCAGCGAAGACTTCGGCAACACGCACGGTGAAGGCAAGCTGAACAACACGCCTATCAGCTACACCGAAATCCGCACCGGCGCCGGTGTCTCCTGGAACATCCTGCCCACCCTCACGCTCGACCTTGAGGCTGGTGCCATGGTGTACCGCGACTTCGACTTCCACCGCGCCGATTTCCACATCCGCAACGACGAAGTGGCCCCCTACGGCACACTCGGCATCAAAGGCACGTTCTAAGCGGAAGCGCTTCCCCCACAGAAGCTTAGCATCCTCATAAAAGCCAGGCCCGCCTCGGAGCAATTCGGGGCGGGCCATTTTTTTGACGCCCGGCACATGGAGCCAGGGCGTTTAACCACGGAAAGCAGACGAATGGGGAAACAGACAGGGAAATGAGCGGATGAAAGGGGGAGATTTAGAACGTAGAATAGTCTCCCGAGACATTTTAGCTACATTCCCCTCCGGCCCTTTGTGACTTCGTGTCTTGGTGGTTAACAATCTCTCCTCTCCGATTCTCTGCGGAATTGGGGACAGGGGATTGTTAACCACCAAGACACGAAGTCACAAAGGGCCGGAGGGGAAACAGTGAATATACGGCTCGTATAAGTTAACAGATACCACTGGCATACAAGATTCGCGCCAGAATACCCTCGCCCTTTCGTCCCCCGATCCTCTTCTCTGCATCCCTTCGACTGCTTTCCAAAAGCGTCTACAGCTCCCACTTAAAACCCGAAGTTGGTGGCTGCCGGCGGGGGCCAGGCGTACCAGGGTGGCGTCTCGGCGGGCGGGGGCGCGTTGGTGGCAGCGGGCGCAGGTGGGGTGGCAGGCGCATTGGTGCTGGGGGGGCGGGGCGGCGGAGGCGGTGGGAACGGCGGGAGCGGGGCCGGCACGAGATCGTTGGTGGTGGGCGGCCAGGGCCAGTCGGAGGGGCCGGCCAGGGGGATTTTGCCCTCCAGGTTGCGGGGCGGCTGGGTAAAATAATGGACGACGCCGCGCGTGATGCACTGCGCCATCTCGCGCAGCAGGCTGGGCACCATCTTGCCATCGATCTTGCGCTCGCCCTCATAGTCGCCGGCGACGAAACGCGGGTAGGAGGTCTTGCTGTTCATGTACGGCCCTTCCACATACACCACGGGTGCGTCGAAGATCCTGTTAGCCAGCAGGTTACGCGCAAACACGTACGGATTCGCCCCCATCTGCCGCATCGTTTGCGAGCCCCGGTACGTCTCCGGCGGCAGGCCAAGCGAGGCTGCCATTTCGGCGGAGACCCGGTCCGAGACATTGAGCTCCAGTGGCGTAATGCGGGCCAGCACGCGGAACATTACCGCAAACTTCTGGTCGTCATTCGCCAGCTCTCCCAGGGAGTACATGCCGTTGACAAAGACGACCAGCCGATCCACATCGTTCAGCATCGCGCGCCGCTCATAGCCCCAGGGCGAGGCGTTGTAGTGCACGCAAATGATCAGATCCGGCTTAAACTTAGGCACTTGCACGGCCCGCGCGCGGATCTCCGCCGTGCGGTAGAAAAGCGAGTTAGCCTCGCGGTTAAGGCGCTTGACGAGATCCTGCGCGGTGGGCGGCGTGGGGTAGTAGCCACTGCCGTCGGCAATCAGCTTAATCGCCGCATCACGTAAGTCTTTGGGTCGCAGTGGGGTAGAGGGCTCGCCGCGGCCTTTTGTCCAGGCCACGTCGGCGCCCAGCGCCTTCAGCTCGCGCTCCACGTGGTAGCAGGTGTCCCACGTCAGGTCGCCCTCCACAACCGCCGGCTTACCAACGCCAAGCTGAAAAAAGCGCTCTTCCATCCCCGCCCAGTCGCCGCCGATGTGCCCAGGGTCCAACAGGATACGCACGCCGTCCAGCGGCTTCGCCGGGTCTCGCGGCGGCAGCGTCCATGGCGCCTCCTTCTCCGGGCGAAAGTGCACCGGCCGCGGCCGCACATCGGTGGCATCGCGCGCAAAATGAAGCGTAAACAGGCGCGTGCGCGGCGCCGGCGGGGCGGAGGGGGCCTCAGCGGGGCGGTTTGTCGCAGGGGGCGTCCCCGCCGCGGAGGCGGGCGCGTTGGTGGCGGGCGCCGGGCCGGCCTCGCCGTAGAGGGTGAGCGTTTCAGCTTTGGCGTCGATCTCCGCGTAGCGCCAGAAGGCGCCGGAGGGCGCGTAAATCTGGTCGATCCAGCGCACAAATTCTTCGCGCGTCATCGTGCGCTGGTAGGGTTCCAGCTGCTTCCAGTCCGGCGCGGTGGCCAGGCTGGAGAGTTTGGGCGTGTAGCGGCCGGCTTCGGGGAGTTTCGCCGCCGCGTCGTCGCCGCCCGCGCGCCGCGTTTCCCCGGCGGAGGGCGATGCGGGCGCGGTGCCCGGCGCGGGGAAGCGCAGGGTGGAGGGAGAGGACGAGGACGGCGTGGCTTCCGCGGAAGTATTTGTCGCCAGGGTGTTTGTGGAGGGCCCCGTGACCTGTGCGTGGCTTCGGCACATCCACGCGCCGGCGCCGCCCAGCAGGGCAATGGCGCCGCACAATGCGGGCAGGGCGGCGATGGAGATGTGGGAGGAGAGGGTGCGGCGTCTCATGGCCGGGGTGGTTCGGTCGGCAGGGCGGGCACGGGTCGGCCGCGGCCAGCGCAATATACATGTGCATTCATGGCGTGGCCAGTGCGAATGGCAGCCTGTTATGCTTTTGAGCGGGGCAAAGGAGGAAATGGGTGGAAGTGCGAAAGTCCTTGTGATTTCAATACTTTTGTATACAACATAGCCTTTCCCGCCAAAAAATCTCAACAACATCTTTTTGCGTGGAAACACTACGCAACATGTTATCTGCACGTTACATCGACACACAGTGTTTCCAGAAGGCCAATTCTGCCGTCGTTG
Organism: Verrucomicrobia bacterium LW23; assembly: GCA_003054695.1. GTDB lineage: Bacteria > Verrucomicrobiota > Verrucomicrobiia > Methylacidiphilales > UBA1321 > LW23. The sequence continues at coordinate 119,037 of QAZA01000011.1, read as the reverse complement.
ACATGTGTTGACATGACTCTTTTCCCCTCTCTAAGGTTCACCCCCGCCAGCGTAGAAAAGATTTAACCGGGAAGATGGCAAAACGATGATGATGAAAAACAGGCGCACAACATCCGGTGCATGCAAGGGATACGCGACCGCTGAAACACTGGCTTCCATAGCGGGCGCGGCTACGCTCACCCTTCTTAGCCTCACCTGGATTTGCGCTGTTTTTCCCGGCAACGCCGCCGCTTCCGGCCAGTCCGCCGATGCCGCTCCGGTCGTCATCGCCGCCGCCGGCGACCCTGCCGCGCGGCTGACGTGCGACACGCGCCTGCCCAGCCCGGGCGAGTTCGCGTTTTGTGCGGAGCTGCTGCTGAACCAGCCTGCGGAGGCCGCGGAACCGGCCCACGTGTCCGGCACCCTCGCGTTCGAGCGCCCCGCGCCGCTGCCGTTTCACACCCTGGCGCTGCTGGCCGAGGCCACGCGCCTGCAATCCGCGGCGCTTGCGGTGCCCGTGCAGGGGCGCCCCACCCTGGGCGGTGCCGTGGTGCGGGAGTGGCTGCGCGACAATCTGGTACTGACGTGGCTGCCCGGCTCCACCGGCTCCGTTCTCCCTGCGGCGCCAGCCGCCGCCGGTGTACAGTTGCATGGCGCGCTGCCGGCCTCCCAGCGCCCTGCGGCGGCCGCACGGGTCGATTGAGGCGGCTGTTTTACGACATCATTTCGCGCTCGCCTTCGGTTAATTCAGGGGTATGATAGAAACGTCCGGGACAGCGCGATCGCGTCCGTTCCTCCCCTGCAAGCTATGGTTATTCTTGGCATCGAAACCTCGTGCGACGAAACAAGCGTCGCGATTGTGCAGGAGGATCCTCCGTATAGCGGCAGCTTTTACGTCGTTGTCAACCACATTGCCAGCCAGATTGCCCGGCATGCGCCCTTCGGCGGAGTGGTGCCCGAGGTTGCGACGCGCGAGCACCTGCTGAACCTGCCCCGGCTTGTGCATAACGCCTTGCAGGACTGCGAGTTAACACCGCGACTCATCGACGCCGTGGCCGTGACGGAAGGGCCCGGTCTGGCCGCCTCGCTACTCATCGGCCACAGCTACGCGCGGGCGTTTGCGATTGCGGCGGACAAGCCCGTCATCGGGGTGAATCACCTGGAGGCGCACCTGTTTTCGCCGTTTCTCACGCATCGCCGCCCGGTGGCGTTCCCGTTTTTGGGGCTTATTGCAAGTGGCGGGCACTCGATACTGGTGCATGTGCGCTCGTGGGACGACTACAAGCGCATCGGCGCCACGGCCGACGACGCGGCGGGCGAGTGCTTTGACAAGGTGGCCAAGCTGCTCGGCCTGCCCTACCCGGGCGGGCCGGAGGTGGAGAAGATGGCGCGCCACGGCAACCCCACGCGCTATGATTTTCCCCGCAGCTTTATGCAGGCGGGCAACTATAACTTCAGCTTTAGCGGGTTGAAGACGGCCGTGCGTTATTTTGCGGAGCGCCACCCGGAGGTGCTGACCGACGGCAACATGCTGGCCGATGTCTGCGCATCCTTCCAGGCCGCTGTGGTGGAGGTACTTGTGCGCAAAACGGTAGATGCCGCACTGCGCACGGGCGTGCCCCGCGTGCTGGCCGCCGGCGGTGTGCTGTGCAACAATGTACTGCGCCAGGCCCTGGCGGAGGAGTGCCGCCATCAGGGGCTGGACCTGATGCTGGCCGACGCTTCGATTTGCACCGACAACGCGGCGATGATTGCGGCGGTGGCCGGTGGCAAGCTGGCCGCCGGCATCCACCCGCGCATTCGGGCGGATATCGACCCGAACCTAAGCCTGTTTGCCCGACAGCCAGACCGGGAGGAGGCCGACGCCTTCCGCGCCGGCCGGGAAGGTAAAGACGGGAAGCCCCGTAAGGGCAACGAGAATCGCGCCGTTTACACCCGAAGGCAGCGCGGGGCGCTGCACCCCGGTAGCTGACGCCAGCGCGGAGCGCTGGACCCCTGGTGCTGACGGCCCTTCGGGGGCCGTCGCTGGGGATTGCGGGGCGGGGGTGGATACGCTCGGAGCACCGACGGCAGCCGGCGCGCCTTCGTTCAGCACAACGCCCGCACACGTAAGTCCCGCGGCCTGAATGCTTTCCACAGTAAGCAACGTGTGATTGAGCGTGCCCAGCCCGGCGCGCGCCACTACCACCACGGGCCAGCCGAGGGACTGCGCCCAGTCGCGCACCAGCAGCGTGGGATTCTTGCCCAGCGGCACAAGCCAGCCGCCAACTCCCTCCACCAGAACGCGTTGCGCCTGGCGCTTCGCCGCGACGCGCACCACATGAGCATTCAGGCGGACGATGTCTGCAAAGTCCATCCCGTCCTCGCGCCCCTCCACGGCCGCCGCGGCCAGCGGGCTGAGCGGCTCGCGAAAGTGCAGCGGATTAATCTCGTCCAGCAAAAGCCCGTGCCCCGGCACCGCCGCATATGCCTCCGCGTCCCCCCGCCCGCCGCTGCATATGGGCTTGAAGGCGAGGGAGTGACCAGCCGCGGCGTCTCCTTTCTCCGCCGCCAGCCACTGCCGTAAAAGCCAAGCGCCAAAGTAAGTTTTGCCCACGTCCGTATCGGTGCCTGTCACAAAAATATGCATCATACCCGCACAAGCGCCATGAGAGGTTCAAATCGATAAATGGCGGATTGTCGCCCGGCAGCTTCCCGCACCAATTGTAACAGCCCGGATTCCAGCAATATGCCTGTAAACCGTGCCGCACTGCCGGAGGGGATGCCCGCCCTTTTTGTGAATCGGCTGTGGAGAAATATCGGATATGTGAATACGAAATCCAACGGCTGTACTGACCATTTGGAGGACAGCAATGTGGAAAAGCGAGGCTTCATTTGCTCGGCGTCTGGGGAGGGAATCGCCCATCGTGATAAAAGACCGCCTTGGAAGTATTGATTTCCATTTAGGGGCGAAAACTACCAACAAACCAGCTTGTCTTCAAGAAGATCGAATTTTTGAGAAACAAAGCAAAGCTCTGAGGCCCTCCGCAGATTCTTCCCCCGGCGCGATCTTCGTGCTTCCCTTCGGGCGGCTTTTGCTTCACAAAAATTGTGGCCCGGCGCCTGCTGCTTTCCGCTCTTGCGGGCCCACCTGTACATTTCAGCGCCCGCCTCTCTCCTATTCTCTCCCTCCCATGCCTGAACTCCGTAAAGACCCGTTAGTTGGACGCTGGGTCGTTTTCGCCCCGGAACGCAAGCAGCGCCCTATTGATTTTGAAGGGCCGGAAACCTCTCTGCCTAAAGTAGATGCATTTTCTGCCGGTAACGAGCGGCTGACGCCGGGCGAGGTGTATGCGGTGCGGCCCAATGGCAGCACACCCAACACGCCGGGCTGGAAGGTGCGCGTGGTGCCGAATCGCTACCCGGCGCTGCGCATTGAGGGGGAGCTGAACCCCGAGGCGGTGGGCTTTTATGATCGCCTGAACGGCATTGGCGCGCATGAGGTGATTATTGAGACGCCGGACCCGACGCTGGCGCTGGAGGATCAGTCGCTGGAGGGCGTGGCGGACGTGTTCCAGGCGTTTCGACATCGCACGCTCGACCTGATGAAGGACTCGCGCTTTCATTACCTGTTGATGTTCAAGAACGTAGGACCGCAGGCGGGGGCCTCCGTGGCACATGCGCACTCGCAGCTGATGGCGCTGCCGGTGGTGCCGATGCAGATTAAGCACAAGCTGCAGATTGCGCTGAGATACTTTGAGGAGAAGGACCGCAACATCTTTGAGGACATTCTGCGCAACGAGGTGAAGAACCAGGAGCGCATTGTGTACGAGAACCAGGGCTTTGTGGTGTTCTGTCCCTTCGCAAGCCGTTTTCCCTTTGAGCTTTCCATCTATCCGCGCCGTCAGTCGCCGGATTTTCACAGCGTGGACGGGCACGAGATGGTGCTGCTGGCGGACGCCGTAAAGAACGCGCTGAGCCGCCTGAAAGTGGCCCTTGGCACACCCAACTACAACATGGTGGTGTTTACCGCCCCGGTTCGCCGCCCGCGCAAGAATTACTGGTCGACGATCGACTTTGACTTCCGCTGGCACATTGAGATTTTGCCGCGCCTGACGGGCATCGCCGGTTTTGAGTTCGGCACCGGTTTCTTCATCAACACCACTTTGCCGGAAGAAGCGGCACAGTACCTGCGGCAGATCCGGCTCTAAAAACCGAGGATCCGATCCCCCCAAAAAGACGGGGTCCAGCGTCACGCTGGCCCCACGCAAGTCCCTCACTCCCCAAGCTTTTTCCTCTCCCCCTCTTCCCTGCATGAACGTCCTTATTCTCTGGCACATGCACCAGCCGTACTACGTCAACCCGCTGACGAAGACGGCCCTGATGCCCTGGGTGCGCCTGCACGCCGTTAAAGGCTACCTGGACATGATTGACCTTTTGCTGAAGGTGCCGGAAGTTCGCGTCAACTTCAACTTCACCCCCGTGCTGGTGAAGCAGATTGAGGAGCTGGCCAACGACGAAGTGCTGGACCTGTGGGAGAGCTGGAGCCGCAAGCCGGCGTGGGAGCTGCACGTGGACGAGAAAATCCGCGTGCTGGAGAACTTCTTCAAAGTCAACTGGGAGAGCTGCATCAAGCCCTACCCGCGCTACTGGGATTTGCTGAACCTGCGCGGCTTTGACTGGACCGAGAAGACGATGCCGGAAACCGTGCATCTGTTTACGGAGCAAGACTTCAGGGACCTGCAGGTGTGGTACAACCTGGCCTGGTGCGGCTTCTCCGCCGAGCGCCGCTACCCCCTCATTGCCGAGCTTAAGAAGCAGGGCCGCGACTTTACCGAGCAGCAGAAAACCGCCCTGCTGGACGTGCATAAGGAGATCCTGCGCACCGTCCTGGGCCTGTACCGCGAGGCGCAGGAGCGCGGGCAAATTGAGGTGACGACGACCCCGTTCTTCCACCCCATTATGCCGCTGGTGTACGATACCGACTTTGCGCGCCGCTGTCAGCCGCACTCCCCACTGCCCATGCGCTTTACCGCGCCGGACGACGTGCGCGCCCATCTGCGGCTGAGCCAGGAGCTGCACGAGCGCGTGTTTGGCCGCAAGGCCACCGGCCTGTGGCCCAGCGAGGGCTCCGTGGCGCCGGAGCTGATTCCGCTGTTTCAGGAGGCCGGCATTGAGTACTTTTGCACGGACGAGGGCAATCTGTTCCGCAGCCTGGAGAAGGACCCCGTGTGGGCCAGCCGCGCGGCCGATCACCTGGAGCTTTTTCAGGGCTGGCGTATCCGCAACGGCAGCGCGCACGTCAACGCGATTTTCCGCGAGCGCCCGCTGTCGGATTTCATCGGCTTTAACGCCGCGCGCAACCCCGCCCGGCAAAGCGCGGATTACCTGCTCAACAATCTCGATCACCTCTCCGGCGTAGTGCAAAAAGGCCACGGCGCCGTGCTGCTGGCGCTGGACGGCGAGAACGCCTGGGAAGCCTTTGCGGACAGCGGCGAGGAGTTCCTCACGCTCTTTTACAAGGGCATTGCGGAGCGCCATCATCTTCGCAGCAAAAAGCTTAAGGATTACTTCACGGAGTTCCCGCCCGTGGCGGAGTGCACGCGCCTGCACAGCGGCTCGTGGATCAACAGCGACTTCGACATCTGGATCGGCGACCCCGAGGAGAACCGCGGCTGGGAGCTGATTGGCCAGACGCGCAAGTTCCTTACGGATACCATCGCCAAAGGCACCGTCACAACCGAGCAGTCCGAAGCCGCCTGGTGGGAGATTTACGCCGCGGAGGGCAGCGACTGGTTCTGGTGGTACGGCCCGGACTTTACGACAGAGTGCGACTTTCTCTTCGACGAGCTCTTCCGCACGCACCTGCAAAACGTCTATCGCATCCTCGGCTACCACCCGCCGGCCAACCTGGAGCTGCCCATCTGCCTGCCCAGCGAGGCGATCAGCTACTCCAGCCCGCACCGGTACATCCACCCGCCGCTCACGGGCTCGCTGCAAACGTATTACGACTGGGTGGGCGCGGGCCTGCTCAACATCCTGCAGCAGCAGACGGCCATGTTCCAGGCCGACCGCATGGGCCAGCAACTCCTCTTCGGCTTCAACAACGAGCTCTTTTACCTGCGCCTGGATACCGCCGGCGTGCCCAACCACATCGGCGTGCAGTTCACCACCCCCTACGCCGCGCGCGTGGACCTGAAGCTGCAACCCGACGGCAAGTACGCCGCCACCCTGGAAGACAGCCCCGACGCGGTGAAATACACCGTCATTGAGGACGCCAAAGTCATCGCCGAACGCGACCACTTCCTGGTCGTCGGCATCCCCATCAAGGCGCTGCGCTGGACAATGGGCGGCAAAGTCAGCTTCTTCGTCCAGCTGTACGAAGAAGGCCTGCAGCGCGAACGCTACCCCGAACGCGGCGCCCTGGAGTTCGCCGTGCCGACGCCGGACTTTGAGGCGAGCCAGTGGTTTATCTGACAAGGTGCCTGCAATCGTCGGAATGCGCGGGCAGTGCAGGCGGAGATACAACAAGCCGCAGCGCAACGGTTTGGATGCGACCATTTGACAATCTCAACTGTTCATCCACCGTACCTGTATGGTCGCGCTATTCAGCATCGTCTCTAAACTGGGCAAAGTCGCGTTTGTCGTTTTCATCGTGTATTGTGGGTACAACACGGTCGTGCATGCCTATTTGCTCAATATTCGGCACAATCGATTTGTTGGCAAAGTAACCATTGCCGCGAAAGAACAGGAGCCGTATCAGACAAGAGATCTCTCTGCCCCCGTGGACATTCCTGTCTATAACTGGGCTACGAATTACTATGTCCATCTGGACGACAAGCGAAAGGTAAAGCTGGCCCCGAGGAGCGGCGAGTCGCCATTGGAGCTCTACAACAAATTAAAGCTCAACTACTTGTACCAGATCGACATCGTCCAGGATGGCTATGATCGATGGCTGCTTGAAGATATCAAAGCCCTGTAGTAGGCGATGATGGACCGGAGCTCACACCCCTGGGCTGACGAGGTTGCCGTACCGTGCGGGCGCGGATAATGCTTCCGCCTGCCTAACGGGGGCGCTCACTTCTATCTGCTCCGCCACCTCCACGTGCGGGACAACGGAGCGGGTGCCGTCGATGCCGTGCGTGTCCACCGGTGTGGCGGCCAGCTCGGCGCGGTAGGTGAGGTGGCGGCGGCGGCTCCACTCCACCAGCGGCCACCAGACGGTGTGGACCAGGCCGGCACGTATCAGCATGTGCCAGAAGCGGTTAGAGCGCTTGTAAAGGTAGGACATCGCCATGTAGGGCGCCACGGCACGCCAGTCCTCCGGGCGGCGGCGCCATATGGAGGCGTGCGAAAACAGGCGCTGGTACAGCCACGCGTAGCCCTGGGCCAGCTGCTCGGGCGTCATGTGGCGGGGCTGAAAGACGACGTGCGCGGTATCGTAACGCGACCAGTCGCGGTGCAGCAGCCGGCCTTCGGCCTCCATCTGGCGGTAGAGCGGCGTGCCGGGGTAGGGCGTGAGGATGTGGAACGTAGCGCACTCCAGGCGGTTATCCTCCACCCACTCAGCGGTGGTGGCGAAAACGTCGGGGTGATCCTCGTCAAAGCCCAGCACAAAGCTGCCGTTAACCTGAATGCCGTTGTCGTGAAACACGCGGACGCGCCGCGCGTAGTCCACCGTGCGGGGCGTGCGCTTTTTGGCCCAGGCCAGGTTGCCGTCGCTCAGCGACTCGAAGCCGATGAAGACGCCTGTGCAGCCGGCCAGCGCCATCTCTCGCACCAGGGCGGGGTCGTCCGTCACGTCCAGTGTCACCGCCGCGCTCCAGATCTTCTCCAGCGGGCGCAGGGCCAGGCACAAGGCGCGCAGGTAGGTGTGGTTGCTGCCCAGGTTGTTGTCGATAAACACGCCGTAAGGCTGCGCGTCCTCGGCAAACTCCGCCGCAATCTGCTCGGGATCGCGCATTTGATAGGGCATGCGCAGGCCGTCCGTAGCCAGGTAGCAGAAGCCGCACCGGTTGTGGCATCCGCGCGTGGCGATAAGGCTGCTGGTGGTGAGGAAGCTGTTGCGGGAGAGCAGCTTGCGGCGCGGCGGCGGATCCGTGCGATAGGGGGTATCGAACGCAGAGCTATATTCCGGCTTCAGCTCGCCCGCCTCCGCATCGCGCAGAATGCGGGGCCAGAGGGCAACGCCTTCCCCAATCGCCAGGGCGTCGGCGTGCGGTCGCGCCTCCTCCGGGCAGGAGAGGATGTGCAGGCCGCCAAACACCACTTTGGCGCCTCGCGCCCGGTACCAGCGTGCCAGCTCGTAGGCCCGCTGTGCGAAGGTAAGGTGCACGGTTATGCCGACGAGTTGCGGGACGGGATCCGCGGGCGGCGGGCCCTGCAGCAGATTCTCGTCCCAGTACCGCACCTCCCACTCCGGCGGAGTGGCGCCCGCCACACTCGTGAGGGCCAGGGTGGGTGTCAGCACGTGCTTACCAAAGCTGGCGTGTGGATCCTTGGGGTAGAACGGGTTGATGAGCAACGCGTAGCGCAGGCGGACGGGAGGCGGTGGGCTCCCCTCCGCGCCGGCAAGGGGCGCCAGCGGTGGTGCCTCGCGCATCTCGCGGGGCTGCCAGCGGGGGCGGGGGAGGTGGCGGAACGGTTCGTGGGGATCAATGCGGCGGCGGGGGTGGGCGGCGGCGGCCGGCGCATGCAGGGGCCTGGGGGAGGCGGCGGAGGGGGTGGGCTCGGCCTCGGATTGCTGGAGGATGTTAAGCATAGAGGTGGCGTTCTATAACTTGCACTGCTCGTCGTACTTTTATCTTTGCACAACAAAGTTCTTTGCGCAAGCATGTCCTGCGGTCACAGCTCCACAGGGATAGCCCCGCCCCGTTCGGACTGCGGCATCGCCTCCCGCATTTTCGCCTTGCACCGGGTCTAAAGCGCAACCGCCGTGGCCGGGTCGCGAATCACGCCGACCTGCGCGCCGGGATAGAGCCGGGTGCCGGGGGGCGGCTTCACCTCGGCGGTAGCAAAAAACTCCTGGATGGCGGAGATGGTCGCCTCCACGTCGTCGGTGCCGATCTCGATGGTGGTCTCGCCCTCGGCTTCGCCGGTGGACAGCGAGGTGTTGCCGCCCAACACCGTGCCGGCTTCGCGCTCGTCCAAAAATGCACCGAGCGGATCTTCGTACAGCTCGCCACGCTCCATCGGGCCCATGCTGCCGGGCATGACGATCAGCAGTGTCTCGGCGTGCTCGTTCTCCGCGCTGCGGGAGCCTATGCAGAGCTGGGGCGAGGCGATTTTCTGGAAGTCTTCGCGCTCGCGCAGGCTCTCAAAGTCATCGTCCCCGCAGGCGTCGAAGGCTTTGAACGGCTCGATGAGAAGCGCGTTTTTCAGTGCCACCATGGCGTCGTCGGGGCGGCCGGCCAGGGCCTCCAGGCAGGCCAGGTTGTAGTGGGCCATGGAGCTAAGTTCCTCCAGCTCAATGGATTTCAATAACGCCACGCGGCCCTCGTCCAGCTTGCGCTGGCGGATGTGGATGAGGCCCAGCATACGCAGCAGGCTGGCATTCTCCGGATACTCGACCAGACCGGCCTTCAGCAGCGCCTCGGCTTCGTCCAGTTCGTCCAGAAGCGGCGCGATGCGGTACCAGAGGACGATGCGGTCGTCGCCGGTGGTGTCGTTCAGCCTGGCCTGCAGGTCCTCAAGCGCCTCTTCGCCTTCTTCCTCCTCATCCTCCGCACCTTCACCCTCGTCCTCGTCCTCGTCTTCGTCCGTCCCGTCGTCGGATTCGTCGTCGAGATCAGTCTCATCCTCCGCCTCGCCGGCTTCCGCCTGCCCGGCGATCAGCTCACCCGTCCACAGGCTGCGCGGAATTTCCCAGCGGCCATCGGGGAACATGCGGTACTCAAAGGGGAACTCGTTGGCTTTGGCATCGATGATGGCCTGGAGCGCCTGGTTGGCCAGCTCGGGATCCGCCACGCGGTACTCCAACTGCACAACGCCCAGGTGCCAGCAACGGCCGAGAATCAGCACGTTATCGGCCGGCCCCAGGCGGGTAGCCATCCCCTCCTGAAAGGCCGCAACCTTCGCCGTCTCGTCCGCGGTTGCGGCGCGGCCTTTGGAGTCCGGGCCATCCTCTTCCTCCGGCAAAAAGTAGGTAAACAGGCTCAGCTGAAAGGGATACTTCAGCTTGCCCTTCATGTCTTGCAACGTGGGATCATATTCGCACCACGAGTGAGTAGCAGACCTGTCCTTACCATGGGAGTTCCACATGCAGGGCATTCAACCACAGGTAATAACTGTACGGCAATCTCATAACAAAGTTACCGCTGCGCTACTACCATTCCTATCCCACATCACGTTCCAGACGTTTGTCCGATCGCGCGCGCTTCGTTCATCGGTACAATGGCACGCCGCTTTTGAGTGCTGGACGCACTGAAATTCCAGTCTTCATCGCTCCAGGTAAAGGTCCGAGAACGGCGGAAGCCGTCCCCTCCCCCCGGCCCAGGGTTCCACTCGCACTCTGGTGCGAGGGAACCCGGAACCCTCTGCGGGGGTTAGCTCAGCTTCAGCGTAATGATCTCGTGCGGGCGATAGGGCACGGCGAGGGTGCCGTCCGCTTCGATGACGACAGGCTCGCCTTTGTCTTCCAGCACGTTGGTGCGCTCGGCTTTGGTGATGCGGCTGGCCAGCGTGGGGCCGAGGCGCAGGGTGGCGGTGCCGCGGGCGCCGTGGGCTTCGTAGAGGCGCACGACGACGGCGTCGGAGGTTTCCGCGCGTTTGATGGTGTCGAGGACCACGTTTCCGCCCTCGGCTTCCACTTCCACAAAGCTGGCCGGCAGGTCGGCGGGCTTGAGGCCGCCGAAGCGGATGGGGAAGTTGAAGCGGAAGCCTTCGGCGATGACACCAGCCTCGCGCCAGTCGGCGGAGTGCGGCATGATGGCGAAGCTGAAGCTGTGGCTGCCCATGTCGCAGATCGGGTCCGGGTGTTTGGGGCTGCGCAACAGGCTCAGGCGCATTACGTTATCGTAGGTGCTGCCGCCGTACTTGTTGTTGTTGAGGATGGCGACGCCGAAGCCGTGTTCCTGCAGGTTAAACCAGCGATGCATGGGCACCTCGTACCGCGCCAGGTCGTACATGGTGCTGTAGTGGGTGGGGCGGTCGGCGTGGCCAAACTGCATTTCGTATGTGGCGTCGCGTGCCAGAATGTCGACCGGGAAGGCCACTTTCAGCATCTTGTGGCTTTCCTGCCAGTCGGCGGTGCAATGGAACTCCAGGCGGCGCGAGTCGGCGCTGAGGCGGACAATTTGCGAGAGCGTGCACTTGTCGGTAAGCTTGTACTCAAAGCGCAGGTCCACGCGCAGCGGCGCCGTGGCGGCAACTTCCCAGCTGGCGGCGGGGGCGAGCTCGGCTTTGGTCTCCAGGTGGTACGGGTCGACGTCCCACGCGTCATAGGCGGTCGGCATGTCGTCGTATATCTCGAAGACATTGCCGTTGCCGCGCATCGTTTCGCGCACATCGGCGCCGTTCTCCTTCAGCACCAGGCTGGTGAGGCGGCCGCCGGTGGTGAGGACGGCGCGCAGGTGGGCGTTTTCCAGGGTAAGGCTGTCGCCCTCGCGCGTAAACGCAACGGTGTCAGCGGTTTCCGCGATCTCGCCGGTGGAGTAGGCGGGCGCTTTCACGTAAGCCAGCTTGCCGTTGTGCTCCACAACCTCGCCGCGGGCAAAGCCGATGGTGTTGACGGGCGTATCGCCGGCGCCGATCGCGTCGACGATCAGCTTCGAGGCCTGGCCCAGGATCTCCTCAAACTGTCTGGCGGAATCCTCGTACACCTGCGTGATGGAGCTGCCGGGCAGGATGTCATGGAACTGATTGAGCAGCAACACCTTCCATATCTCGGCAATCTCCGCAGCCGGGTAAGCCGCGCCGCTCTGCACCGCCTGCGCGGTGGCCAGAAACTCCAGTTCGTGCAGCAGCTGCTCGCCCGCGCGGTTGTTGCGTTTGACGGCCGCCTGCGACGTGTAGGTGCCGCGGTGATACTCAAAGTAAAGCTCGCCAAACAGCACGGCGGGGTCCTCGATGTTGCCCTCCAGGCGCTCGAAGAACTCGTCGCTGGTGCGTTGCACCGTGCGCGGCAGGCCCTGCAGGTCGGCGGTGCGGCGGATGACCTCCAGCATGCCCTTGGTGGGGCCGCCGCCGCCATCGCCCCAGCCGTAGAGCATAATGCCCTCGTTGCTGCGGTCGTGATCGCGAAAATCGCGCAGGTTCTGGCGCAGCCAGGAGAGCTCGCTCTTGCTCTCGCCCGTGCCGAACGCGTTGTAGGTGTCGCTGGGCGGGAAGTGGGTGAGCACTTCGCTGCCGTCAATACCGCGCCACAGAAAGGTGTGATTGTGCGGCTTGTTAAAGCGATTCCAGCTCAGCTTTTGCGTGAGGAAACGCTTGATGCCCGCCAGGCGCATGATCTGCGGCAGCTGGCCATTGTAGCCAAACACGTCGGGGTTCCAGAACTCGTTACAGCGGCGACCGAATTCCTTTTCAAAGTAGCCCTGGCCAAACACAAACTGGCGGACAAGCGCCTCGCCGCTGGGGATGTTGCAGTCCGGCTCGATCCACGTGCCGCCGACAGGCACCCATTGCCCGGCCTTCACCGCCGCCTTTATCTTGCTGTAAAGCACGGGGTTACGCTTGGCGATGATGTCGTACTGGTACGCCTGGGAGCAGGAGAAGCGGTACTCGGGGTAGTCCTTCATGTACGCCACGGCGCTGGAGAAGCTGCGCTCGCACTTGCGCCACGTCTCGGCCAGCGGCCACAGCCACGCGGTATCGATGTGGGCGTGGCCGATCATCGAGAGCTCGAACATGCGGCTGGCGTTCTTGAACTCGTACAGCCCGGCAAGGAACTTGCGCGCCTCCGGCCAGGTCGACTCGTCGTCCTCCACAATGGCGTTGCAGAACTTGTTGAGCTCGCCCAGGAGGCGGCCCTGCCACGAGAGGTCGGTCATGTCGCCGTCGCGCATAAGCTCCTCCATCAGCTTGGTGAGGACATACGCGTCCCAGTACAAATCCCACGCGGCTTTGTTAAAGCGGGCGATTTTGACCTTGCGCAGGTGCCAGGGGCTGATCGCGTCGTCTTTGCTGCCCGGTACGCCAAACTTGTTGTTGCACGCCATCTCCACCAGAAAATTCAGCTTCTCGCCGCCGGCGGCCTTCTCCAGAAGGATCGCGTCGGGGCGGTCGCCCTGCGTCATATTCAGGCCCTGCGTGCTTACTCCGTCCACCCACAGCGTGGCCTCGCTCTGGCTGTCCCAGAGAAAATCGACGCGCTCGCCCACCCATGCCTTCGGCACCTCCGCGGCAACGCGGAACCAGAACGTGGCCCACTCGGGGCGGAACTGGTCGCCAATCCTGGCTTCGCGGAACTCGGAGTCCGGAATCTGGAGCGCTTCCGCATGGCTCATGCGGTTGAGGCTGGGCCCGGCAACAGTCAGCGACGTTACCGGGACGCTGTCTTGGTAAATCTTTTTCTCAAGGCGCTGAACGAGTTGACGGATGCGATCGCGCGTGTACTCAGGATGCTTTAACATAGGGTGGTGGAGAGAAGCTCTATCACATAGGACAGAGTGGCGCGCGTTGCGAGTCGAAAATTGCGTGTGCGCTGTGCGCGGGGCGGCCAGGGAGCCCGGGCAGAACTTGCGATTGCGTGCAAGATGCTTTCAGGCAATGCTTTACAGCTTACAATACTGCATGAACACAGCATTTTATATAGCGCTAAATTTTTCGCGCACCACCCTGCCGGACCCGATGCGCCTGTGTCGTCATAAGGTTACACAATTCCTCCCACTTCCTGCTTGCGGCGGGGCGCTTGCATACCGCAGCATGCCACTCTCCGGGCGCTCCCCTCTCAACCGGCGCCCGCCCGGTCCTTTCCCCTTCCCCACACATGATGAAACGTATTGCGGTCCTCACCTCTGGCGGCGATTCGCCCGGCATGAACCCGGCCATTCGCGCAGTTACACGCACGGCCATTAATTTTGGCATCGAAGTCTTCGGCATCCGTAACGGCTATGCCGGGTTGCTGGCAGAGGAGCTGGAACCGCTGGACAACCTCATGGTCAGCGGCATTAACCGTGTGGCGGGCACTATGTTACAGACGAGCCGGTGCAAGGAATTTCACGAGCTTGAGGTGCAAAAGCGGGCTCTCTCGCTGCTGGAAAAGCACCGCATTGAGGGCCTGGTGGTTATCGGCGGCGACGGCTCCCTGACCGGCGCGCGTGCCCTGCACCGCCTGGGCGTGCCGGTTGTCGGTATGCCTGGCACGATTGATAACGACATTGCCGGCACGGAGATGGGCATCGGCGTGGATACAGCGCTTAACACCATCATCAGCATGGTGGACATGATCAAAGCCACCGCCTCCTCTCACAGCCGCTGCTTTATTGTGGAGGTAATGGGCCGTGGATCGGGCTACCTGGCCCTGATGAGCGCCATCTCCACCGGCAGTCAGGTCGCCGTCATCCCGGAGTACCGGCTGAATTATGAGCGCATTGTGGAGCTGCTGGACGTCCGTTTTCGCACCAAACACACCAACTGCGTCATCATTGTGGCGGAGGGCGTTTGCCCCGGCCACGAGTTTATGCAGCGCCTGATGGACACCGGCAAAGGCCGCATTCAGCAGGATGTGCGCCTGACCGTACTGGGCCACGTGCAACGCGGCGGCATCCCCTCGCACTTCGACCGCTACCTGGGCAGCCGCATGGGCGAGATGGCCGTGCTTGCCCTGACGCAAGGTGAACGCGGCGTGATGGTTGCGCAAGTCAACGGCCGCATGCAACTGCGCGATTTCGACGACATACTCAGCCGCCGCAAAACCATCCCCGCCGACAGCATCCGCCTGGCCCGCAACCTGGGCATTGAAGTAGGCGACGCCGTGGAGGTTGCGTAAAACGGGCTCCCAAAGTCCCTGGAGGGAAGACTCATACCCTCTCTCTAATTCCCTCCCCCCTTCGCGTTCTTTGCGCCCTTCGCGCCCTTTGCGTGAGATCACCACAGGGTAGTGCTCGACGTAATAGTGTAGCAAAGCCCAACGCATGTTTCGCGCAAAGGGCGCGAAGGACGCAAAGGGCGCGAAGGGGGAGACGGAGGCTGAAGAATGGAAAAAATAGTTTAGACTCAGGAGACTTGCCACTCCACCACCATGCCCCAAAAGACCAAAAAGCCAGCAGCTGCTACTCCCACAGCTGCAACAACTTCCAGCGCCACCACCATCTGGCGCCGCACCATACCCATTGAGGCGGAGGACGCGTGGCTGGAGAAGCTGGCGTGGCTGGATGACCCGGGCCGTATTGCGATGACCGGCTTTGTGGGCAAAAACACGCTGCGCCTGGAAGTCTACCACCCCACACAAGCCGAACAACAGCAACTGGTTGCGCGCCACAAGGGACATGTCTTGTCCCTGCCCGACGAGGCATGGCAACGCCCCATGCTTTCGGAGCCCTGGGCGGCCGGCAAGAAGCTCGCCATCGCGCCCGACTCCGCCGGCAAGGCCGCGTGGGACGCCGCGCACCCGAAGGTCCCCGCGCTGCTCATCCCCGCCAGCATGGCCTTTGGCAGCGGCGAGCACGGCACCACCCGCATGATCCTGCGCGAGATGACCACGCTCGACTTCACCGCCGTGCGCCGCGTCGTCGATATCGGCTCGGGCAGCGGCATCCTGGCACTAGCGGCGCGGCAGCTTTCCGAGCGCGCCGCGGCTGCCAAAGAGGCCGGCGCCTCCCCGCGCCCCGCCGCCATCCAGGGCTTCGACCTGGATCCTCACGCCACGCGCATCGCCACCGAAAACGAGGCGGCTAACTTCCAGCCCGGCAACATCTTGTGGAAAACGGCGGACCTCTTCGCCATCCGCAAGCCCGCCCCGTGCGACCTCGTACTGGCTAATCTTTACAGCGAGATCCTTGTCGCCGCGCGTGACAAGATCGCCTCCGTCGTCGCCCCCGGCGGCACCCTGCTCCTCAGCGGCATCCTCCAGAGCAAGCGCGACTGGGTCCGCGAAGCCTTCGAATCCCCCGCCGCCACCCCCGCACTCCGCTTCGTCCGCCAGCGCCGCGACGGCAAGTGGGCCATGCTGCACTACACCCGGCCAGCAGAGTAAGCAGCGATTGGCCGCAGGAGGAATAGTGATGCTAACGGGATGGAAATAGAGGGAAAATATTCTCCCCTCCCCCCTCTATCCCCACTTAGCGGCTTTGTCCCCCTTCGTGCGAAACTATCCCCCATCTGCTCTGCGGTTTTGAGAAGGGGAGTATTTCGCACGAAGGGGGACAAAGCCGCTAAGTGGGGATAGAGGGGGGAGGGACGCTGAGTTGATGTTCTCAGCTTCCTTCCCGTTCGCGAGTTCTGCTTCTCCATTTCCCCCATTGCGTGAAATCCGCAAGCGTTTCGCAGTGCCTCGAACGACTTGGACCTATTCCCCCTTTCTTCACCTCCGTAGTTTCGTGTGCTTCGTGTGCTCCGAGGTTACATCCTCCCTCCCCTCCCCAATTCGTCGCAATAATTTTGCAACCCACCGCGTTTCCTGACTCGACTAAAGCGGGCCCAGGCAACACTATAGACAACAAAAGAGGAGATCGATAACATGACTGTTCTGGTTACGGGCGGCACTGGATTTGTTGGGCGCGAGATCATCAAAAAGCTGCATGAGAAGGGCTACAAGCTCCGTCTCCTGGTGCGTAACGCCGACAGCGCGTGGCAGTTGCAACGCCGCTACAATGCCGAGCTTGTGGAGGGGGACATCAACAAGCCCGAGACGCTGGCCCCCGCCGTCAAAGGCGTCAACGCCATCATCCACCTCGTCGGCATCCTCTTCGAGTCGTCCTCCAGCAGCACCTTCCAGAAAGTGCATGCCGAGGGAACCATGCACCTGGCCAACGCGGCCAAAGCCGCCGGCGTGCGCCGCTTTGTGCTGATGAGCGCCGCCGGCACGCGCCCCAACGCCAACTCCACCTACCACCAAAGCAAGTACGCCGCGGAGTGTACCATTGGCACGCCCGACTTCGACTTCACCATCTTCCGCCCCTCGGTCATTTACGGGCCTAACGACCAGTCCATCAACCGCCTGGCCGGCAACCTGCGTTTCCCGTGGGATATGATCAACGTCTACGCCTACCCCAACCCGTCCGGCGGCGAGGTGATGGTGCAACCCATTCACGTGGAAGAAGTTGCGACATGTTTTGTCGAAAGCCTTGGCAACGCGGAGGCCAACGGCAAAATCTACACCCTTTGCGGCCCCAAACCCGTGCGCGCCCGCGACATTATTGGCGCCGTGGCCACCGCCATGGGCAAAAAGTACGAGTTTGAGGATCTGCCGATCCTCACCGTGGTGCGCAGCGTCCTCTGGGCGTTCGTCGCGGCCATCCCCCTGGCCATCGTGCTCTTTAGCACCAACAGCATGCTCAACGAGTTCTGGCCCGTGCTGCTGCTGATGTGCCTGGTGTGGGCCGTGCTCCTGTTCATCGCCGTGCGCTGGCGCAGCTATATTTTTTACAACGTCCCTGTCAACATCAACATCCTGCACGCCGCGCGGGATGCCATCAACCCGATCCTCCCCTACTCCCTGCAGCTGGGAGAGCAGGCCAAACTCCTGCAGGAGGACAACATCGGCGATCCCGAGCCCGCCTCCAAAGCCTTCGGCATCCAACCCAAACCCTTTGGGCCCGAAGTACTTGGTTACCTGGCACGCTAAGCCTGGCGAAAGTCCCTCCAGCCCACCTCAAGGGGGATCTTTCAGGTTGACTGTCCAAGATATTCTCTCCCGGCGCCGCATTGACGCACGCTCGCATTTCGCTTGAAATGCAATGATGAGCTTTCGCTATTTTTGCGCTCCTTCCGTGTGGGCTGCTTTCCTCGTCGTGGCGGCAGCCTTTGCCCTCGCTCAGCAGCCTGCCGCAGCCGAGCCTAAACCCGGCGACCGCCCGTTTGACCACGGCGATGATCCGAACGTGGAGCTGATGCAGTACGCCAAGCTGCCGCGCGTGCCCATGGACCCGCCGGAACGCACGCTGGCCCCGCTGGAGCTCAAGGACAAGATCTACCACGGCGTCCTCCTCAACACGGATACGCAGGAGCTCTTTAACAAGCGCTACGCCCAATACGTGGAGACCGCCGGCCGCAAGCCCTCTATGATCGGCTGCTTTACGCCGCTGTGGAGCAAGGGGGATCCGCTCCCCATCGAGTCCTACCTGGCGCGCCTGCGCGTTATTGACTCAGTGCCCGGCGTCGTCCCCTTCATCAAGCTGTATACCGGCGACTGGAAGCCGGGCGGCCCGTTCCTCACCGCGGACGACATCCTGGCCGGCAAGGAGGACGCGCGGTGGGTGCGCATGGCGGAGATGTCGAAGCAGTTTGGCAAGCCGTACCTGCTCAGCATCAACCACGAGATGAATGGCGACTGGTTCCAGTTCTCGGAGCTCTACAAGGGCAAAAATCCGGCCGGGTGGACGGCGGCGAAGTTCAAGCAGGTGTGGCGGCATATCCACAAGGTATTTCGCGACAACGGCGCCACGCAGGTGGCCTTTGCATGGTGCCCCGGCGCCATCGGCCGCAAGTTTGGCAAGTACGACAGCATGAACAGCTATAAGGCCTACTACCCCGGCGACGACGTGGTGGACTGGGTGGGCGCCAGCTTTTACAACGACGTGAACCATCACGCCCTGGACAACCTGGCCGCCACCTATCCCAACAAGCCCATCGTGCTGGCGGAGTGGGGCACGGAGCCAAACTGCGGGGCCTGGTACGTGCCCAAGCCTTACCCCGGCGACGCCGAGCACATGCGCCGCACCTTCGAGTTCATGAAGCGCTACCCCAACATGAAGGCGATCACCTACTTTTACTGGGGCAAAGACGTGGATATTGAGCGCGTGCCCGAGCAGGTGGAGGTATACCGCAGGGGGATCGCGGATCCCATCTACCTGAGCCGGGAGTAAGACCAATTCGCAAAGTTATTTGCTCTTTATGCGGAGCTGATTTTGGGCTATGGGTGCGCTGAAACGGAGGGAGTTCAGCAGAATAATGCTCGACCGGATTTTCATCGCGTCGATAGCCCAAAAGCGGCCCACAAAAAGAGCAAATAACTTTGCGAATTGGTTAAGACATTCCCCCTCTGAAACCTGGTGTCTTGGTGGTAAGAATTTTTTCAGGCAGATTAACCACCAAGGCACAAAGGCACCAAGTTTCTGATATAGGGGGACCTGCGCTTCCCCCTCGCCCCTCTACGCCGGGCCGTCGCGCCCCACGGCGGTGGCGCGGTTGACGAGCTGGCGGGCGCGGGCGCGCGGGCTTTGCCACTGGCCGGCCAGCACGTCGGACTCCGTAAAGGTGGCCAGGAGGATGTGCTTGTCCCTGGTGCGCTGGTAGTCGTAGATAACGTGCAGGGTGCCGTCCGGCATTTGCGTGCCGTCGGGGTAGGAGACGCCGGCGCGTTCGTCCAGCAGCAGGCCGCCTTGCCAGCTGGCGCCGTCGTCGGTGGAGAGAAACGCGGTCAGGTGCGAGCGCGGCGGCCAGTCCTCCGTGGACGGCGGCTGATGGTGGCGCACCAGCAGCAGGTTGCCGGAGGCCAGGCGGCGAATGTAAAAGCGGGAGTTGATGTGGGGGATGGGCGAGAACCTGCCCAGCTCGCGCGGCCAGGTGCGGCCGCCGTCCAGGGAGACGTTCTCCCAGATGCCGCGGATAACGCGCGAGAGCATCCACCAGCTGCCATCGCGGCGCTCCACCAGCATGTGCTCATCAAACACGCGGCGCTCGGCGTCGTCCGCCTTGCCCAGGTACTCGAACGTGGCGCCGTTGTCGCGGGAGACGACGTCCCAGGCGCCGGTGCGGGCGCAGGGGTTAAACTCATCGGGCGGGTGCTCGGCGGAGCGCGGGGGCCAGATGGACACGGGCAGATGCCAGTCGCCATTGGCGGCCACGGTCGGCTTGTTCATCATAATGCCGTCGCCCAGGCGGCGCGGGGTGGACCACGCGGGGGTGGCGCTGTCGGCGTCCGCCGCATGCATGGCCCACACGCCAAAGCGCCCGTCGCGCAGGCCGCGCGAGTGGGCCCAGAAGAGCCAGAGCCGGCCCTGCGGGTCCAGCCACAGGCACGGATCAAACGCGCGGATCTCCGGCGGGACGGGATCGACAATGAAGGCCGGCGGCGACCACGTTTCGCCGCCATCCGCGCTGGTAACAAGCAGCACGTAGTTCTCGGCGCACTCCGTATCTCCGCCGGAGTACCAGGTGGCCCACAGCCGCCCGCCCGGCGCGCGTTCCACGCCCGGGATGCCCTGGAACTGCCGCACGCTGTCGTCAAACTCGGGCCCTGGATTGGTGATGACGCGAGGGGGCACCAGTGAGGAATCCTGCTGCTGAGCTGCGGCGGTGGGAGGGGCGATGGCACTCATGGGGTGTGGGCGGAGAAGGAGAAGGAAGCGATGCACGCAATGCCCACAACGCTAAGGCCCGCCGGTCTCCATCGCGACAGCTTTTCATTTCATCACGATGAAATCGCGATTTCATCCACGGCAAATATGCCCTATGCTGCCCCCAAGACAGGAAGGGCTTCTCTCTTCGATCGTCACCCCGCATTAACCGGAACGATTCGGATGAGAGTAGTATTACTCTCGTCTCCTTTCCCCCCCTTCGCGTTCTTTGCGTCCTCCGCGCCCTTTGCGCGAAAACTGGTTCATGCTTCGCTTCGCACGGCCTTTTCGTCGAGCATAGCTACAACAGTTTCGCGCCAAGGGCGCGGAGGACGCAAAGGGCGCGAAGGGGGGAAGCAAGTAAAAATCCAAACCGGATTAAGCACATATGTACACCACTCTACCACAACTCAAAATTGATCCGGGAGTTAGAGCAAGGCCTGCCCACGCTTTAGGCTTACATTCATACGCGAGTTTCACCCCCTTTTCCTGGTCCGAGCCCCGAGGCGCCACCCTATGCCTAACCAGCGCGAACTCGCCAAACGCCTTGGCATGAGCCAAAGCACCGTCTCGCTGGCACTGCGCGGCAGTCCCCTGATTGCCCAGGCGACACGGGAGCGCGTTCGCGCCGCCGCGGCGGCGATGGGTTATGCGCCACACCCGATGGTGGCCTCGCTGATGGAGCGCATCCGCACGGCGCGCGCGGTAAAGGACGCGGGGTGCATCGCCATCCTGGTCGATTTCCCCGACAAGCAGGCGTGGTTCGACTTCCACCTGGCCTACCGGCAGCAGTACGAGGCGATCGAGCGGCGCGCCGGGAAGCGCGGGTACCGCACGGAGTGCTTCTTCCTGCAGGCGCCCGGCATGTCGCCCGCGGTTATCGATCGCATCCTGCACGCACGCGGCATCGTCGGCGTCATCCTGGCCGGCCCGCGCACGGCCACCTCCATCGACGGCCCGGCCATGGCGTGGGAGCGCTACGCGTGGATCAAAAGCGGCTACACGTGGGAGGGCGCCCGCATGGACTGCGTCAGCGCCGACAACCGCCAGCATGTGGAGCTTGCGTTTGCCGAGCTGGCGCGGCGCGGGCGCCGTCGCGTCGGCTACTGCATCAGCCGCCGCATGGTGCCGCGCGCCAACAACAACTGGGTGGCCGGCTACCTGATCGCCCAGCGGCGTCTGCCCGCGGCCGCGCGCATCCCCATGTTTGTGACCGATCCCACGCCCGCCGGCCAGGCGCGCTTTGCGCGCTGGCTGCGGCGGTGGAGGCCGGATGCCATCATTGGCGGCATGACGGAGCAGGCCTGGCTTGCGCAGTGGGCGTCGGACGCCACCGCCACCGGCCACGACAACGGCACGCCCCCGGAGTTTTGCGTGCGCTGGCGCTGGCCCGGCGGCACCACGTGCAGCATCGAGGAGAACGCCCCGGTCATCGGCGAGACGCTATGCGATCTTCTCCTTGAGAAGATCATCCACAACGAGCGCGGCCTGCCGGCCCACCCGCGCACGGTGCTCATCCAGGGCACCTGGCACGAGCCCCATCTGCCGCCCCTGACGGGGCGAATCTGAGGCGAGCGCAGCGCCATGCCCTGCAATCCGCTACCGGCCGCGGCCTTTGGGTTTGGTGGCGGGGGCCGGAGCGGGAGCGGCGGGCGGCGCGGTCTGGTCCTGCGCGCCGGGCTCGGCGCGGATACTGATGAGGGCATACTGGCCGCCGCGGGGCGCGAAGAGGAACGTCATGCCGGGGTAACTGAGGGCGTTGCCCGTGCGTTTGACTGGCGGGCCGTGTTTGGCGACAACCTCGTCCATCAGAGCGCCCAGGCTGATGCCCTTGCTGGTCTTCAGCCACGGCCCGGCGACTTCCTGAGCGCCCGTGCCCTGCTCCACCTCCGCCGAGGAAACGCCCCGCGGTCGGGTGCCGGGGGTGGCCGTAACGCTATGGATGGTGATTCCGTCGGAGACGATGCTGATGCCGGCCTGCAGCCACGTGGCCGTTTCGATCTTGCCCAGGTGCGGGTCCTCCGTCAGCGACACTCTCTCGGGCTTGCCGTACTTTTTGATGGCCACATCCACCGGCCCGCCGATGACCGCCGAGGGCAGGCCGCGCGCGGGGGTGATGGTGCCTTCGCCGACAAACCTGGTCATGTCGCTGGCGGGCAGATTCTGTTTCTCCACCCAGCCGCCGAGAAAGCGCGCTTTGAGCGTCGTGGTCTCGCCGGAGCGCACCAGCATGGGCATCCGCTTCTCCTGGTTGCCCAGCTGCAGGCTTACGACGTACTGGCCGGCGGGCAGCTCCTTCAACTCCGCGGGTGTAACGGCGGCGTCGACTCCGGTGCCCAGCACCACGGCGGTCACGCCTTCCGGCTCGGCCTCAATGCGCGCGCTGCCCAGGGGGTAGGCGATGGTGGCGACGGCCTCCTTGTCGGCCGTTACCGTAACGTCCTGGCGCAGATCGACCGGACCGTAGCGGGCGATAATGCCGTAGGTGCCGGGGCGCACGTACTCCGCGCGGTAGGGCTCGCGGCCGGGCGGCAGCGCCTGATCCTTAAACATAATGAGGGCGCCGGCCGGTTTGCTTGTCACGGCCAGCTTGCCGTACACAAACTTTACCTTCACCGCCGCGTTGTTCTCCCCCGCCTTGACAGTAACGGTGGCGCTGCGGGGATCGAGCCCCGGGTAGGTCAGCTCCACCTCATACGGCCGGGCCAGCACTTTGCTGACTTGCAGCGGCGTTTTGCCGCCGGGGATGCCCTCCGTGAGGAAGCGCACTTCGGCGCCCGTCGGCTCGCTGTCGATGACGACGGAGCCGAACGGAAAGTCGTGCTGCAGAATTGCGGTTTGCCCCGCCGCCACGGTGGTTTTGGCAGGCACTTCCAGCTCGCCAAACTTCAGGGTCAGCGCCACCTCGCCCGGCTTTACGGCGGGGATGCTCAGCGGTGTGCTGCCCATCGGCCGGCCCTTCCAGATGACCTGGGCGCCGGCGGGGGTGGTGACGACGTTGACGTTGCCCACCTCCAGCGCTTTTTTCAGAGTGGCCGTCTTGCCGTTCTCGACAGTCAGCTTCTCCTCGTGCTTGAAGTCGCCCAGCTGAAAGGTGACTTTATAGGTGCCGGTGGGCGCTTTTTCCATCAGCACGGTGCCTTTGCCCTGGGCAAATTCCTTTGCCGTAGCGCCTTCGCCCTGCACCCACACCTCCACGTTCTCGGGCTGCACGTCCACCTCCAGGCGGCCGCTCTCGCGCTGCATGGCGGATTTATCCAGCGTGCCCAGGTCGGTCAGCTGCATCAGGCTTACACTGAACGTTTTAGTGAGCTTGTGGTAGCCGGGCACCTGCTCCTCCACCGTGTAGGTGCCGGGCGTGCGGTAGCGGGCCACAATTGTCTCGCCCTGCGGGTTCACGTAACGGTAGCCGGTGGTGTGGAAGGCGTACCAGAGCAGCAGCAGGCAGATAACGGTAGCCGACACCAGCCCGGTAACCAAGGCGACGGCGCGCTGTTTGGCGGCGGCGGCCTTTATCACCTCGTACCGCTCCAGCGTCTCCCCTTTCCAGCCGCCGATGGCGGCGATCAGTTCTGCCAGGCGCGTGTGGAACTCGCTGCCCGGGCGCACGCCGGCGTTCTCCTCCACGGCCTTGAGCGCGGGCTGATCGGCGGCCTGGATGGCGGCGACCAGTTTGGCGCCTTCCCCCCCGCGGTAGCGGGTGCCGGGTTGCTGCGCCCACTCCTGCAGTTTGGACTCTATGCGATGCCGCTCGGCGTCGAAGGCCACCCGGTGACTCTCGATCAACGCCGGAAGCCGGGCCGCCGCCGCCTCCGCCACGGGGTACGGGATGCCCTTGAAAAGGCGCGTGACTCTCGCCAGGCACTTTTGGGATTCGGAATACTCGCCCGCTTCGCTCAGCGCCATGGCGCGCTCAATCAGGTCGGAGTCGCGGTTAAAGCGCTCCACCAGCGAGTTGACGACCCGTTCCACCTCGGTCGCCAGCTGCTCGTAGGCGTCTTGCAGGGCGGGCAACTCGGCCAGCAGGTCGTTCCAGTCGGCGGAGAGCCAGCTGCCGAGCGCCTCGGCCGCCGGCATGCCGTTGATTTGCAGGAAGGTATGGAGCTCGTGATGCAGCTGGTTGCCGCGGGCCGTGGCCAGGGCGTGCTTCAGCTTGGCAAACGCCATCTTCATCTGCGAGCGGCGCGCGTTGAGCAGGGCCAGCTGCTCCTCCAGCTTCAGCTGATCGAGCGCAAAGGCCGCGGGGTCCGACATTTCCTTGTGCGTGGTGCGGTAGTCGCGGTCCAGGTCGTCCAGCGCGATAATGAAGTCCCCAAGAGCCATGGTGATGAGCGTTGATTATTAAGAGCAAAAATGAGTGCGGCAATGAACGATCTACCGCATAAACAAAATAGCGCCCGCAGACCCGCGCGTCGATAAAATCCCGCGCAAAACCAGGGCGGAAATCGGGCGGCGTGGCGCTACCACCATCTTCCGACACGTCGCGGGGACGGTCAAGTGCAGTTCGCCAGGAAGGATACGAGCGGTTAGCGAGGAATTGAACCGGAAAGTGCGGCAAATGTGAGCTGCGGGCAGCGGCTGATACATCTTGCGACAAATGGGGCGAAAACGCAGGCCGCGCCGCGGGGAAATAATGTATCAGGACTGCGACAAATTCAGACCTGCCGACGCGTCAGACAGACCGAATATTCGGCGCAACCCATTGTCTGTAAAGGCTATATAAATCTTGTAGATTCCAGTTGCCGCGCGGCTGCTTTGCCGCATCATTTCCCAGCCACGCATCTCCGGAAGCTCGCCCGCGCGATATACATGCCGAGGAGCCTCGCCGGCCCGCGCTGGCTTACCGCAGTAGACGACCCTTTACGGTCACACCCCATCACCCCTATGAATCGCAAAGCGGCCTCTCTCGTCGCCTTGTTTGCCATGGCCCTGCTTGTGCTCCTGCAAGCGGCGCTGCCCGTTGCCCGGGCCGAGGAATCCAACCTCAACTTCGATCTGGTCAACGCGACCGGCTACGGAATCAAGGGCATCTACATCGCTCCCTCCACGGTGGAGACCTGGGGTGAGAACCTGCTGACGGGCGACCAGACGCTGGAGAACAACCAGAAGATGTCCGTCAAGTTCAGCCCCAGCGCCTCCGCGCCCAAATGGGACATCAAAATTGTATGGGTGGACGGCGGCGACGCCGTGTACTGGAAGGGCTACAAGCTCTCCGAAATCACCACCATTACGCTGAAGTACAACCGCGAGAGCGGCGAGACCAGCGCGACGGCGGAGTAAGTGTGCGCGAGCGCGCGTTCTGATCCGATCCGTTTCCCCAAAGGCGTGCGATTGCCCTGTGCGATCGCACGCCTTTTGCATGTAGGGCACAGCTACGGCCCTGACTGCGGCGCCCCCCTGGCCGCCACTGCCGGTACGGATGGCGGGAGCACGGCCGCCTGAGTGGAGAGGAAGAAGCGGTGCCAGTAGACGCGGTACGACGTTACGGCGTGCGCAACGGGGGCGCTTTGGCGGGCGGCCCACTCAATCGGCTGGTAAGCGTTGACAACCGCCGCGCAATGCCAGGTGCCCCACAGCACCGGCCGCGCGGAGTAGTAGCCCAGCGCCGGGCCGCTGCTCAGCACGTAAACCACGGCGGCTGCGGCGGTTACGATCAGCGGCAGAGCCATGGACTCCCCCGCCGCGATGCGCGCAGGACGGTCCTGCGGCTCCACCGGCGACGGAGCGGTCGCGTTGTCAGGTCCGGGTTCGGGTATCGCACGCGGCATGCTCCTTGAACTATAGCGCAAATCGGGCGCCTTGCCTATCCCAACGGCTACGGCCCGGGAAGGAGGCCCGAAGTTTGAAACAGAGCTAAGCGCGATTGCGATTTGTTGTGCGGAGCCGCGCGCTCGGCAGGGCTGGCGTAGCCTGGGTGTGAAAGGTTGTATAGGAAATTATGACTTGTATATGGCGTTGTGTTGCATTAACGTCCCCTGTCCTCGGCCCCGGCGTCATAGCCGGCCGCTGAAAGCAATCCTTGCATCCCGGATGAAATCCACCCGCATCTCCCCGATTCGTCGACCCTTACGGATGCCTTTGCGGTTTATGTGTGCGATCGTACTTTTTTGTGTGATGCACTGTTGTTACGCCCGGACCTGACTCCGCCCCTACCCCCCTTTATGTGCTCCAACGCTCGCGCTGCTCTGGCTTTCTGCTGCTGCCTTCTCGGCCTCGCCTTCCCGGCCGCCGCAGTTGATTCCGCACCTGTCCCCGCCGCCACCAACCAGCCGCCGCCCGCCCCGGTCGCGGCTGCGGAGCCTGCCGAGGACATCCCGCCCGTTGTGGTGCGGTACGAGCAAATTCTGCTGAAGGCGCCCGGCAAGGGCACCGCGTTTGACAAAGTGTATCAGCACTACCTGCAGGGGCCCGGCCTGCAGGCGCTGGCGGATCGCTGGGGCAAGGCCGCCACGGCCGCCGCGGGCGATCCCGCAAAGGAGTTTGGCTACCGCTTTGCCATGGGCCTGCTTGCGGAGCGCCGCGCCAAACCGGCGGAGGCCCGCGAGGCGTATGAGAAAGCGTCCAAACTGCAGCCCGCCGGGGACAAGATCTGGGCCGCGCTGGGCGACCTGGCCGCGAGCGACGGCCGCCTGCCCGACGCGGTCAAGGCCTACCAGTTTGCGCTGGACGCCAATCCGCCCATGGCCGCAAAGCTCGATCTCTATCGCCAGATGGCCCGCGCCAAGCAGCGCAACCTGGACGAAGCGGGCGCCGTGGAGACGTGGCGCAAGCTGGTGCAGGAGTTTCCCGACGACGCGTTTGCGCTGGAGGAAGCGGGCGCCGCGTTCCAGGCCACGGAGAATTTTGAGGACGCGATGAACGCCTACAAGAAGCTGGCCGAGCTCTCCGAAGAGAACAGCTACGGCCGCGTGCAGGCGATGATTCGCATGGCCGAGGTGGAGGAACGCCGCGGCAAGAGCGACCTGGCGCTGCGTCAGTACGAGGCCGCGCTGCCCAAAACGGCCGCCAACAGCTGGATCAACCGCGACCTGCGCGCGCGCATCGAGCAGATTTACCGGCGCCAGGACGACATCCCCGGCCTGGCCGCCTACTACCGCACGTGGCTGGAGAAGAACCCGAGCGATGTGGACGCCGTTATTCGCATGGCCACGGCGCTCAGCGAGATCGGCAAGAAGCAGGAGGCGCTGGACGCCCTGCGCAAGGCGATGGAGCTGGCGCCCGATCGCAACGAGGTGAAAGCCACTGTGGTAGTGCGGCTGCTGGAGGACAACAAGGCCGACGAGGCCGTAAAGGTGGCCACCGTACTTACGCAGGCGGACGCCACCGATCCGCACTACTGGGAGCTGCTGGGCGAAGCACTGTGGAAGCAGACCCAGCCCGCCACCCCCGCCTCCAAAAAGGCAGTGCTGGACGCCTGGGCAAAGCTGGCGCCGGCCGACACGAAGAAGCAGCAGGCCGTGATGCGCCTGGCCGGCGTGCTGCGCGCCCACAAGCTGCATGACGAAGCGCGTGCCGAGTTCGTCCGCGCCCTGGCGATGGTGCCGGACTCCTCCGAGACGCGCCTGGCGTATGTCGACTATCTGGTGGAGCTGGACAAGAAGGATGACGCGTGGAAGGAGCTGGATCTGATCGTCGAAGGCACCCGCGCCACGCCCGAGAATTATGTGCGTCTGGCCACCGCGTGGGTCAAGTACGGCAAGCTGGACAAAGCGGGCGAAGCGCTGGAGAAAGGCCTGGCCGTCGACCCGAAGCACTTTGAGCTGCTGCAGGCCAAGTGGAATCTCTACGCCGAGCAACAGAAATGGGCGGAGGCCATCGCCATGTTCGAGGGCCTCGCCGCCGCCTCGCCCAGCCTTTATTTTCAGGAGCAGCTGGAGGCGCGCCACGTGCAGATGCTCATCGCCGCCAAGCTGTCGGAGGAGAAGTCCGAGAAGCTGTTTGAGCGCCTGAACGGCACCCCCGCGCTGAGCGAAGCCGAAACGCGCCTGCTCATCCGCCTGCTGGATACCAAGGGCGCCGACGGCCTGGAGCAGTTGGCCTCCGTGCTGACGGCGGCGCGCGAGCGCTTTCCCGATTCGCCGTCCGTCATCCGCCTGCTGATTAACCAGGACCGCGCGCGCGGCAACTACGAGGCGTGCATGGCCGGGGTGGACCGCCTGATCTCGCTGCAGCCCGCCTCCAGGGTGGACCTGATGGTGGAGAAAGCGAACCTGTACCGCGAGCAGGCGAAGCTGGATGAAGCACTGCTTACCGCCGAGAAGCTCATCGAGTTTTCCCCCGCCAACATGACCGGCTACGTGCTCTACGCGAACATCGCCGCGGAGACCGGCAAGCGCGATCTGGCCCGGGCCAAGCTGCGCGATGCCATTCGCCTGGCCGAGAAGCCGAATGAAGTGCGCCTGCAGCTGGTGCGTATGTTACAGGAGGACAACGACCTGCCCTCCGCCATCGCCCTGCTGGAGGACGCCCTTGAAGAGGCGGCCACGCCCGAGGAAAAGCTGAGCCTGATGCGCCCGCTTACGGAGGTAACGTACTCCGCCGGCAAGGTGGACGAGCTTATCGAGAAGCTGCGCAAACGGCAGCGCGGGGAGGAAGGCGGCTGGCGCTACGGCGTGTACCTGGCGGAGATTTACAAGCAGCTGCAGGACTTTGGCGCGGCGCGGCGCGAGCTCGCGCTCTCGCTGGCCGCCCGGCCGCAGGACGCCAACCTCATCAAGCAGCTCATCGCGCTGGCGGATAAGGACGGCGACATGGAAGAGGAGCTGCGTTACCTGCGCATGCTGGTGGAGGTCGATCCCTCCGACGCGCAGCAGCTGGCTTTGGCGCGGCACTACGCGCAGATGAATCGCGCCGACGACGCGTGGAAGGTGCTGGAGGCCAACAGCGTGGCGCTGGGCAAGGATCCCGCCGCGTGGAGCGACGTGCTGGACGTGTTTACCGATACCGACTACGCCCCCAAAGCGCGCGCTCTGCTGCGCCAGGTGTGCGGCTCCGGCTCGGACCGCGCCGGACTTCTGGCCAACGCCGAGGTGCTGATGATGCAGGACTCGATGGACGAAGCGGTGGACATCCTGTGGAAGGTGGTGGATCTGCCCGAGCCGATCAACACCACGCAGCCCGGGCCGTCGCTCAGCGGCACGCAGAAGGCGACGGGCCGCAAGTCGATGATGAGCCTCTTCAACTCTCCCCTCTTTACGCGGATGCAAAACATGCATCAGACGATGCAGAACGCGCAGATGCTCACGTCCGGCAGCACCAACCGCCGGCAAACGCGCCAGGCGTACGCGCAGCACGGCCGCAATATGCCCACCGGCGCAAGCGGTACGTCCCCACGCGACACGGCGATCATTTACCTGGGCACCATTGCCAACAAGCGCGAGAAGGTGGAGGAGATGCTGACGCGCCTGCAGGAGTCGCTCAAGCGCAGCAATGCCGACCGCATGGAGCGCATGGGCACGTACATGCTGCTTCAGGCTACCGACCCGCTGTGGGCGGAGATTGAGGCGGCCGGCGCCGACCCGCAGTCGACCCAGGAGGTCGACACCGTTTGCTTCACCATGGTGCTGTACCCCTACTACACCAACGTGATGGAGGGCGGGCCGGAGAAGAAAAAGAAGCTGGAGGAGCTTCGCGATATCTTTCAGCAGCGCATCGTCAAGCGGGAGCCCGACATGGCCCGCAGCCTGGCGCTCATGCGCGTCTCCGTGCAGCTGCAGATGATGCAGCAGGGCACCGAGCAGGGGAGCGCGGAGGAGAAGAAGAAGCTACGCGATATGGCGCGCGATGTGTTGAGGCACTCGGACATGAAGAACCCGGATGAGGTGACGTCCGCCTTCCAGCTCTCCTCGCTTATCGGCGATATGGAGATGGCAAAGAAGTCCCTGGACGCTCTGGTGGCGTTGCTGAAAGACAAGAATATGTCCTGGAACGGCCAATCCGCGTCGATGTCCCGCGTCATGATCCAGCAACAGGTGATGTACGCACCGCACTACGTGATGCAGGCAAGCGCTGTCCCCGGCGCCACGCCGACCAAAGAGCAGCATGCCGAGATGCTGGCGATGCTTGTCTACTGCCTGGAGCTCTCCTGGCCGGAGCAGGAGCCCAAGGCGCAACTGGCCGCCAGCAATCCGTACGGCGGCTCGATGTATCAGAACCGCGGCGGCTTTCCCCAGCCCAACCGATATTATGATCAGACCCGGCTCAGCATGCTGCAGTCCACCGCCCAGCGCATCCATGCCATCGGCATGACGGCGGAGCTGGACAAGCTGCTGGAGAAGCAGACCGCCGCGCAGACGGAGGAGTGGAAAAAGATCTACCCCATGCTGGCCCGTGTGTATGCGCAGTGGTGGCACGGCGACAAAGCGAAAGCCCTGGCGCTGACGCAGGAGGTGCTGGCGCTGCGCGACTCTGACGAGTTTCGCCTGATGCTGGCCGGCATGTACTCGGCGGAGAGCAAGTACAAGGAGAGCCTGGAGCAGCTGCAGAAAGTCCGCGCCACCCTCGGCCCCGTCTACATCTCCACGCAACTGCTGATGCTGGATACCGCCAAGCAGGCCAAGGACACCGAGGCCGCCAAAAAAGCCGCCCTGCGCCTTACCTCCCTGCAGTTGCCGGCGCAGGATCGCCCCAACCTCATTAACGACCTGCGCGAACTGGGCCTGACCGAGAAGGCCGAGGAGATGGAAAAGCGCGCCACCGCCCGCAGCGGCGGCTCCTCCTCCGGCAGCCGCAACCAGGCGCAGATGCAACAGCGCGCCATGCGCGAGGCGATGGAGAAGGACGACTATGAGAAAGCCACGGCACTTGCCCGGCAAATGCTCGCCGGGGACCCGCTGACGGCCCGCTATGGCTCCTATGAGGCGAACAATCGTGTGGAAGCCATTAACGTGCTGGAACGCTGCGGAGTGCTGGCGGATTACCAGACGGAGATCGCCAATCAGCTGCAGGCTTCGCCTAAATCGCAACGCCTAAATCTGCTGATGGCCGAGGCGTTTCCCACGCGCCCCACCATGAGCAAACGGACGAACTCGATGCCGCCCGTGTGGATCCGCATCACGCGCACAGGCAATACCTTCAGCTTTGCGAGCTCGATTGACGGCACAAACTGGAAGCACCTGTCAGGCATTTCCCAGGAGATGAACCCCGAGCTGTACGTCGGCCTTGCCGTCAGCAGCAACGTCTCCAAAGCCCCGGCCACCGGCACCTTCGAGGGGCTGAGCATCGCCATCGAGAAGGACAAGGAGCAGGAACAGGAGCTGGCCGGCAAGGAGTGGAAGCTGGCGGATATCGGCCCCGCCGCCGACCCGGGCACGGTGGAGAGCCTGCCCAACAATGTCGTGCGCATCAAAGCGCGCGGCGGCACGTTGGGCGGCAAGGAGGACCAGTGCGCCTTCTCCTACAAAATGCTGAAGGGCGACGGCGTGATGACGGTGCGCGTAACGGGCCTGGACTGCAGCCCCGGCGCCTCCTGGGCCAAGGCGTCGCTGATGCTGCGCGACTCCCTTGAGCCCAACGCGCGCACGGTGGCCCTGAGCCAGGCGTGGACCAACCGCGCGCTCATGGTCTCCCACCGCAAAACGGCAGGCGCCGAGATGTCGCAGAACAACCACTCCATCTACCACGCGCCCCTGTGGCTTAGGCTGGAGCGCAAGGGCCGCAGTGTGCAGGGCTCCGTCTCGCCCGACGGCAAGGCCTGGACCGACCTGGGCAGCCAGTTCCTGGATCTGCCGGACCGCTGCTACATCGGCCTGGAGGCCCGCAGCAACTCAGCCGACGTGACGGCTACCTCCGTGTGGAACCATATCCATCTTACCGGCAATACGGCCGGGCCCATCCGCCCGGACGAAGCGAAAGGCGAGAAAGGGGTAACGCTGGCTCCCGTGCCCGACACGCCCTGGACGCTGGTGCAGTACGCACCCAACGAGGCGACCGAAAACGGCCGGGCCACTTTGGAGAACGGCCTGCTGAAGGTGTTAAGCCCCCGCGTGAATGACCTGGGCAACCAGCAGACGGCCGCCGCCTCCGTTCTGCAGCCCGTGGAAGGCGACGCCGTGCTTGTCGCCATGCTGGACAGCCAGGTGAACTCCAGCGGCATTACCATCCGCTCCGGGCTCTCCGCCAAAGCAGTGTCGTACATGCTCACGCTACGGCCCGACAACGCGCTTGTCGCCTCGGTGACGGAGAGCCGCAGCCTGGCGCTGCCCTACTACCGCACGCTGGCGGAGCTCAACCCCCGAGACGCACGCTCTATGCTGATGCTGGCCGAGCGGCTGCGTCAGGCCGGCGCCAACGGGGAGGCGGCCGAGTTTTACCTGCGCGCCTGCAAGCTGGACATGAACCTCGTCATGACCGGCGGCGGCTCGTTGCAGTCCGTCGTGGACTCGGCAAAAGCCGCCGGCAAGGCCGAGGAATTCCTGAAATGTGTGGAGGAATGGACGCCGCCGCAAAACTCCTCCGCCAGCTATTACCTGGTAAATCTGGGCCAGCAGCTGGCGGGCCAGAACGAGCTGGAGGGCGCGCTGCGCGTCTACAAAAAGGCACTGGAGCATAACGAGCACGCCGACTACTACGGCGCCTCCTCCCACGTGGCCACCACCCTCATGGCCCTCAAACGCAACGATGAAGCTGTCGCGGCGGTAACCGAGCATTTTTTCCCCAAACCGGCGGAGGAAAAGCCAAAGAAGCGGACCATTCTGGGCAACACGTACATGCGAGGCCGCATAACGCCATGGCAATCCTCCCATGGCTGGGGCGGCAACGGGCGCATACAGATCACCAATATGGCCATGTTGCGCGCCGCCCAGCAGCTGGACTGCCTGCCCGCCCTGCTTACCAAGGCGGAGGCGAAGCTGAAGGAAGAGCCCGGCAATACTGACGCCACTCTGATGCGCCTCTCCGCACTGATCCTGCTGCGCAAGGCGGAGACCGACGAGGCGATGAAGGCGTTCTTCAGCGACCAGAGTTTTGTGCTGGGCTCCATGGGCCAGTACAACTTCTACGTCATGCCCTCGCTGTGCGAGCTGCTGGCCGCGTGGCCGGAGAAGCGCAAACTGGCCGCGCAGCTGCTGAAGAAGTTTGTGGAGAAGAACACGGAGATGGTCCACAACCCGCACCTCGCCTTTCAGAGCCTGCGGCATCTGGCCATCATTGCCACGGAATCCGGCGACCGCGAGATGGCGGCAGACGCATGGAAGAAGCTCGCCGTCAAGCTGCGCGAGGGCTCCACCGGGCAATACATTGAGGCCGAAGTTGCCGTCGCCGCGCTGGATAACCTGCTGGCCTTCGGCGAGGTGGCCGCCACGGACGAGTTGCTGACCGCACTGAAGGGCAACCGCGAGCTCATTCGGCGTGAGGGTGCCGGGCGGTTCAAACTCTTCGAGAACGAGATCAACCGCCTCACCGGCAAGCCGTTCGAGCCGTACCTCGTCACCCGCATCAGCCGCGACACCCGCGGGGCAAAGCCGATGCTGCACTGGGAGATCAGCGGCATCGGCCGCGAAAGCGGCAACCGTACGGAAGCGCTCTTTCGCCCGTTTGCGGCCTCCCCCAAACCGTTGAAGTACACCGTGGAGGTTTTCGCCGCTTCCCTCTACTCCAATTCCGACCGGAAGCTGATCGAGACATGGAAGGACGTGCCCGAGAAGGGCTCGCGACCGCTGCAGTTGCCCCCCAACACCTACGCGGTGGTGGCCCGCATGACCGTCGCACCCGAAGCCGCGAAGCAACCCGAGACGAAGGCCGGCGACGGCGAGGAGACGAAAGAGCAGGAGCTGAAGGCGTCAAGCGAAGGTGCCGCGAAGCCTAAACAGAAGGAGCCGAAGTACCGCCACGGCCCGATAATGTTCCTGCCCTCCGGCCCCGAGCTGCTGACCGCCGGTAATGCGCCATGGACGTCCAACGCCGGCTGGAAGACGGAAATGGTCGGCGCCGGCACCCTCACCACCGGCCAGCCGTTCCCCGGCTCTTGCGGCTTGTTCAGTACCCACAGCAACCAGGGCTCGCGCGAGGTGATGATGACGGCCAGCCGCGTGCCGATCGACCCCGCCAAAAGCTATCTGCTGACGGCGTGGATACGCACCGGATCCCAGTGCGAGTTCGGCGCGCAGGCGCTGGACAAGAACGAGAAGGTAACCGAACGCGATACCGACGGCTGGCGGCAGTATCTTTCCCTGGACGGCTGGCAGCTTGTGCAACTGCCCATCACCGCCGAAGGCAAGTCGCTGCCGGGCGAGCTTTTGAGCTTGAAGAAGGCGAGCATTAACGTGGATGTCCTTCTGAAAATCGAAGGCTTTGTCGAAATCGCAGACATTTCGCTGCGACAAATCGATTGACTTGTGTAATATCTGTTGTGTGCCACAATGATACCGAAACTATTGCGGAGCTATAGCTATGAGTAAACCCCACCTGGACCAGCTTGAGGCAGCGCGCGAAAGCATTTACGGCAAAGCGCGGTTTCGATGGCGCATGGAGCGCCTTTTCGACGGCGCAGGCGTTGTCCTGCCGGTTGTGGCCCTGGCCCTAGCCGGCTGCGCGGTGGCCACGCTGCTGTACGCCAAACTGGCGCTGATGTTCCCCATGTTCCTCGGCATCTTTGCGGCTGTCCTTCTGGTGCTGGCCGCCTGGGCCTTCCTCGCGCCCATCCAGCCCAAACGCCTCTGGGCGCGGCTCGATCGCGTGGCGGATCTCAAGGACGGCGTGCTGACGATGGAGGAGATCTCCCGCCTGCAAGGCGCCGACAAAGCGCGCGCCGACTGGGCCCTGGCCCAACGCGCCCGCGTCTCCCGCGAGCTGAACTGGGACCGCGTGCAGGGCGGCTGGCCGCTGCGTCTGCCCCGCACCGCCCAATGGGCCGGCGCGCTCTGCGCGCTCACGTTCGCGTTCTTCGCCACCGGCTTTTACCGCTACACACCTCCCGCCGAGGAGGTTGCGGCAAAGCAGATGATTGAGGATCAGACCCAGGTTATTGAGGAAATTGCCCAGGACTGGGAGAAGCTGGAAAAGGAGCAACCGTCGGAAGAACTCAAGCGTGCCCTGGAGGAGCTGAAGCCCTTGCGCGACCGCCTGGCCAAAGGCGACATCACCGAAAAGGAGCTGGTGCAGGAGCTGGCCCGTGTCGAAGAAAAGCTGCGCGACATGCAGGCCGACGCCAAACGCAATGGCATGGACCCCGCCCTGGCCCGCGAGATTGCCGAAGCTCTGGAGCCCATGCAAGGCTCCGAACAGCTCGCCGCCGCCCTGCGCAAAAACGATATGGAGGCCGCCAACAAAGCCGCCGAGGAGCTTGCCGAAAAGTGGGACAAACCCGACGCAAAGATCCTCGCCGCCGCCCTCTCCCAGGAGGCCAAAGACAAGCTGGCCAAAGCCGCCGACAAAGCCGACGCCGCCAAAATGGAGTCCCTGGCCAAAGGCATGCGCGAGATGGCAAAGGAAGGCGAATGCAAGGACGGCAAGTGCAATGGCAACAACATGGCCAAAGGCATGCGCAGCATGAAGGACGGCATGAAGAAAGCCGGCCAAAGCCAAAGCGCCAGCGCCAAACTCGCCCTTCAGTTGCTGCAAATCGGCCAGTGCAAAAGCTGCATGGGTGGCGCGTGCAAGCCGTCGTTCCAGATCTCGCTTTTCCAGACCATGAGCCAGAGCCGCAGCAAAGGCGGCAGCAAAGCCGGCACCGCCACCACGGGCAATCCGTTCGGCGGCGCCACGGAGTCGCGAAGCAACCTTAAGGAAGAGAAGCTGACCGGTATGGTTGGCGAAGGCGACTCGGAGACGACGACGGAGCAATCCAACACGCCCACGCCCGCCGGCAATCTCGCCTCGCGCCAGGCCAGCTTCAAGTCCTACGAGAAGCTGAGCAAGGTGGCGATTGAGGACGAGAACCTGCCGCTGGCCCACCGCGAGTCGATCAAACGCTACTTCGAGAGCATTCGCCCGAAAGACAAGCAATAGCGTTTGCGAGTATCCCCCTGCAGCTCGCTCGCCCGCTCACTCGCATACCCGCTCGTCAATACGCAGACATGCATCACCTTTTTGCGGCGTAGACAAACCGTATCCCGGTACGCCGTTCGCCCCCTCACGCCCACATCCCTTCCGTAACCACGTATTTATGGCCGAAACCGAAACGAAAAGTCCCGCCGCGCCCGACGTCGAAAAGGCGCTCGCGGAGTTTAAAACCAAGTTCGAAGCGTTGCGCAACGAGGTTGCCAACATCATCGTCGGCCAGAGGGAGATCCTCGACTTTACCCTGATCGCCATGATTGCCGGCGGCCACGTGCTGCTGGAGGGCGTGCCCGGCCTGGGCAAAACCATGCTGGTGCGCTCGCTCGCCTCCGCGCTGCACCTCAAGTTCCAGCGCATCCAGTTCACGCCGGACCTGATGCCGGCCGACGTCGTGGGCACCAACATCCTTACCGATGACGGCCAGGGCAGCAGCAAGTTCCAGTTCTCGCAGGGCCCCATCTTCTGTAACCTTATGCTGGCGGACGAAATCAACCGCGCCACGCCCAAAACGCAGTCCGCCCTGCTGGAGGCGATGCAGGAAAAGTGCGTCACCATCGCCGGCGAAACGCGCCCGCTGGACCGGCCCTTCTTCGTGCTCGCCACGCAAAATCCGCTGGAGATGGAAGGCACCTACCCGCTCCCGGAGGCGCAGCTCGATCGCTTTTTCTTCAAGCTCAAAGTCCCCTACCCCAGCAAGGCGGAATTCGGGGAGATTCTGCTTCGCACCACGGAGCGCAAGTTCCCGGAAGTAAAGCCGATCTTCGAGGGCAGCGAGCTGACCCGCCTGGGCGAGTTTGCGCGCGACGTACCGATGGCGCCGAGCATCCGCGAGCGCGTCGTGGATCTCATCATGTCCACGCACCCGGAAGTGGGCCACGCCTCCGCCGACGTAAAGCGGTACGTGCGCTACGGCGCAAGCCCGCGCGCGGGCCAGGCCTGCGTACTGGCCGCCAAAATCCACGCCGTGCTGGCCGGCCGCGCCCATGTCTCCATGGAGGACGTGTACGCCGTGGCCCTGCCCGTGCTGCGCCACCGTGTGATGCTCAACTTCGAGGCCCAGGCCGATGGCATGGACGCCGACAAGCTCATCTCCAAGCTCATCGACGCCGAGAGCAAAAGCTGGGCCAAGGCGGCCTAAGCGGAAACGCCACGCACGCGAACGCACCGCCACGCCCACCCCATGGCCACCACCTCCGTCGATGCACTCTTTAGCCCGGATTTTCTCGCCCGGCTGGAGAGTCTTGCCCTTGCGGCGCGCCAGCTTGTCAAAGGCGCGCAGCGGGCGCAGCGCCGCGCCGTTCAGCACGGCGCCAGCGTGGAGTTTGCCGAGTACCGCCCGTTTACGGAGGGCGACGACTGGCGCTATATCGACTGGAACGCCTTTGCCCGCTGGCGCCAGCTGGTGCTGAAGCTCTTTATCGAGGAAGAAGACTGGCACGTGCATATTCTCTACGATAACTCCGCCTCCATGGACTGGGGCGCCCCGCCCCACCCGCCCAAGTACGATTACGCCCGCCAGGTCGCCGCCGGCCTCACCTTCCTGGGGCTGGCCAACCTGGATCGCGTGGCGCTGATCCCCCTGCAAAGCAACGCCGGCAAGCCATGGAAACCGGCGCGCGGCAAGGAGAAATTTCTGCTGATGCTGCGCGTGCTGGCCGCGCAACCCGTTGCAGCGGAGCCAGGTACGATGGAGGAAAACGTTCGCCGCTGGCTCTCCACCGGCCCCCGCCGGGGCCTTGTAGTCGTGCTCAGCGATCTGTTCGGCGCCGACCTGGGCGACGCCATGCGCGCGCTCGATCGCCTGCGCTACGCCCGGCAGGAGGTCGCCGTTATCCAGATGACCGACCCTGGCGAGGCGGAAGCGGGCGACCCGGGCGAGTACGACATGGAGGACTGCGAGACGCACACCACCGCGCCCATCCTTAACGACCGCCAGGCCGCACGCGATTACGCGAAGCGTTTTCGCGACTACCAGGAGGCAATCGGCCGGTACTGCAGGCAAAACCAGATTGCGCTGATTCAGACCGACACGCGGCAGCCCGTGCCGGATCTGCTGCTGCGTACCCTTCGCCACGGGGGCTTTGTCGAATGACCATGCTGTGGCCCGCCGCGCTCGGCCTGTTTGCGCTCGCGATACCCATCATCGCGCTGTATCTCGTCAAAAGCCGCGTGCCCAAACGCACCGTCTCCACGCTGCTGTTCTGGGAGCAGATCAAGCCGCGCCTGAGCCAGCAACCCTTCTGGCGCAAGCTGCGCCGCTGGCTCTCCCTGGCGTTGCAGCTGCTGCTACTTGCGTTGCTTGTAAGCGCGCTTACGCAGCCGCAGCCGTTCTGGCGCTCCAGCCAGCCTGAGCGTGTGGTGTATGTGATTAGCGGCTCGGCCAGCATGCGAGCACGCGATGTCTCGCCCGACCGTTGGGCGCAGGCCGTGGCTATGCTGGAGCAGCGCATTAACCAGATGCGCTATACCGACGAGGCCGCCGTTATCCTCGCCACCGACCCGCCGCAGATCCTCTCCGGCTGGACGACAAGCCAGCGCTCCCTCAAACACGCGCTCAGCGGCGCCGCGCCCGGCGCCGGCCCGGCGGATGTGCGGCCAGCGCTCTCGCTGGCGGAGAACCTCGCCTCCTCGCGCGAGGGCGGCCGCGTGGTGTTTATCTCCGATGGCGTGCTGAGTTATCCACTGGAGCCGGGGGCGCAGACGGCAAGCGCGACGGCTGCTCCGGCTCCGTCCGCACCCGCGCAAAGCATTGTGGCTGCAACGCCTGCGCCCACATCTACTGCGGCGACAAATAGTCCTGCACCAGCCCCGGCCGCCTCGGCTTCCCCGGCGACAGCCTCCGCTTCGGCCAGCCCTGCTGCTGCGCCTCCTTCCGCCGCGACCAACGCGCCGTCCGCGTCACCCGTCGCGACGTCCGATCCCTTGCCGGCTCCCGCGCCTTCCGCGTCCACCGCCGCTTCCGAAGCCCCCGCCAAAAAGCCATCGCTCACCCTGGTGCGCGTGGGCTCCGACGACGCGGCTAATGTCGGCATTACCCTCTTCTCCGCCCGCCGCTCGGCCGTGGCGCCGGGGGAGTTCCAGATCTCCGCGCGCATCGAATCGAACCTGAAGGAGCCGGCGACCGTGGAGTTTCAACTGACGCGCGATAGCCGGGTGATGGACGTGCAAACCGTCAAGCTGGAGCCCGGCAAGCCCTGGGAAAAAGCGTGGCGCGAGCAAGGGCCCGCCGCCGTGCAGTTCCACGCCACCATCTCCGGCGCCGCGCGAGATGACCTTGCTGCGGACAACAGTGCCTCCGCCCGCGTGGAGGGCCTGCACAAGCTCAGCGTGCTGCTTGTTTCGCCGCAAAATGCTTTCCTGGAGGCACTGCTTACGTCGCTCGACCTCGTCGACTGGCACCGCGTGGAGCCCGGCAAGGACACCGCGGCCGAGACCTCCGCCGCCGGCCTGGTCATCTACTCCCAGTGCCTGCCCTCCGCCGAAGCCAAACCGCGCGCCGCCGTGTTTATCGCGCCGGACGGCACCGGCTTCTGGGGCAAAAGCGGCGCGCCGCTGGAGGCGCCGATGGTGAGCGAATGGCAGCGCGAATCGGTGCCGCTGCGCTACGTCTCGCTCGATCAGGTGCGCCTCAACTCCGCCAAAACCTACACGCCCGCGCCCGGCTCCGCCGTGCTGGCGGAGAGCTTCGGCCACCCTCTCATCTTCGGCGACTGGGACCCCGCTTCGGCTCCGCGCTGGCTGGTTCTGGGCTTTGATCTCGAGCAGTCCGACTTTGTGCTGCGCACCGCCTTCCCCGTGCTGCTCGGCAACGTTATCCAGTCCCTGCGCCCCACGGAGCAGGCGGCCTCTGCCGCCGTGCTGCCCGGGCCCGTATGCTCGCGCCTCACAAGCACGGTGCCGGCCGAGGCGTTTGTGAACGGGCCGGGCGGCGGATCGGCCAGTCCGACCGGCGCAACTTCCCTCGGCACCGCCGCCAGCGAGAGCGGCGCCTGGACGACGAGCTTTATGCCGGCCCACCCCGCCTGGTGGTGGCTCACCATCCTCGGTCTGTTGTTGCTGATGATCGAGTGGCGGCTCTATTCGCGGCGGGTTACGGAGTAGCATGAGAAAAATACTTTTCTTCCTGTTAAGTAGCTTGATCGTATCGTGCCCAGCCGTTGCGAAGGAGGGTGCAGATGCGTTGCTGTCTCCTGTTGATAGTAAGGATAAGATACAATCATTTACTCAATGTGATTCCCCGTTTGATTCAGGAATAGAAG
This sequence comes from Verrucomicrobia bacterium LW23, assembly GCA_003054695.1. Classification (GTDB taxonomy): domain Bacteria; phylum Verrucomicrobiota; class Verrucomicrobiia; order Methylacidiphilales; family UBA1321; genus LW23. The sequence goes on along the minus strand of QAZA01000011.1, from coordinate 78,386 downwards.
CAGGATGGAAGGACTTTTATTTTTCCGCTGGTGAAAATGGAGCCGAGTTCTTCATGAAGATCAAAGCTTACCCCAATGCGGCCGCGCTTGAAGTGGGATGCAAGAAGTCAGCGTTGTTCTTCAGCGCGCTTGGAGCTCCGGTTGCTGGAGCCTCGGGAACCAGCGTCTATGCCAGCGGAAAGCATGCTGTCATGGTGCAGGCAGGTTTATGCATTTTCTATCTTGGTTCGCGGGGAGAAAAGATGACGAATGACTCCACTGTGTTTAAGCAAACTCTTACAACTATAACTTCCCTTATTATAGAAGCGCAAAAGCCAGGCTTTAAATTTAAAGAGAAGAATCCTGCCTAAGATGATTCGCAGCGATCGCAACCGCATTTTGTTTCGTACCCCGCCACACTTATATGACTTTCCCGCTGGAACTCAACCAACCGTACGCGCTGCTGGCGCTGGCGGTGCTGGGGCTGCTGTACTACTGGCAGTTGCAGACGCTCGCGCCCCTCTCCCCGTGGCGGCGCAACGCGAGCTTCCTGCTGCGGTGCCTGGGCGTTGTGCTTCTGGTTCTGGCACTTACGGATCCCCGCTGGCTAAGCCAGACGCGGCAGACAGCCGTGGCGTGGGTGGTGGATCGCAGCCGCAGCGTGGGCGAGGAAGCCGAGAAACGCGCCGTGCCCTTCTTTGAGGAAACGCAGCGCGCCGCCGCCATGCCGTCGTGGAAGTGGATCCCCTTTGCGGGCCGCAGCGAGCTGGTTCCCACCGTCGCCGAGGGCGCCAGGGTGAACATTCGCCAGCTGCGCGACGAAAACACCAACATTGCCGGCGCGCTGCAGTTTGCCCAGGCCTCGCTGCCGCCGGGCTATGCCAAAACCATCGTGCTCTTCTCCGACGGCCGCGAAACGGAGGGCGACCTGGCCGAGACAACCCGGGCCCTCAAGGCGGCCGGTGTGCGCGTGATGGCCGTGCCCGTGCAGGCGCCGCCCCGGCCGGAGGTTCTGGTGCGCAGTGTCTCCGTACCGCGGCAGATTCGCGAGGAGCAGCCGTTTCAGGTGGGCGTGGAGATTGTGAGCAATGTCGAGACGGATGCGGAGGTCGACATCTTCCGCAACGGCGCGCGCATTGCCACCACATCCATCAAGCTCAAACCCGGCACCAATCGGCTGGAGAACACGCAGGCCGTAAAAGGCGACAAAGTGTTTGAATACTCCGCGGCCGTCCGCGCCAAATCGGATACCATCGTCGACAACAACCAGGCCGGCGCCGTGGTGCAGGCGCAGGGCAAAAGCAAAGTGCTGCTCATCGCCGACAAGCCCGACCAGGCGCGCTACCTGGCCGTGGCGCTGCGCCAGGAGGGCATTATCCTGGATGTCCGCCCCGCAACCGGCGCGCCGGTCGACCTGGCCGACCTGCAGAACTACGACCTGGTGCTGCTGGACAACGTGCCGGCCACGGACCTCTCCCCCGCGCAGCTGGAGCTGTTTGCGACGTATGTGCGCGACTTCGGCGGCGGCCTCCTCATGCTCGGCGGCAACAACTCCTTCGGCCTCGGCGGCTACTACCAGACGCCCGTGGAGGATCTGCTGCCCGTGCGCTGCAATTTTGAGAAGCAGAAGGAAGATCCGTCTCTCGCCCTGGCCCTCGTCATCGACCGCAGCGGCAGCATGGGCACCGACAAGATGGAGATGGCCAAGGACGCCAGCAAAGCCGCCGTGGAGCTGCTGGGCCCGCGCGACTACGTGACCGTCATCGCCTTTGACCATGAGGCCTACAGCATTACGGAAATGGTAAGCGCGGCCGACAAAGCCGGCGTGCAGCAAAAAATCTCGGAGATCCAGAGCGGCGGCGGCACCAATATTGCGCCGGGCCTGGAGATGGCCTACGCGCGCCTGCCGGGGTGTCCGGCCAAAATCAAACACGTCATCCTGCTCACCGACGGCGTTTCCTCGCCCGGGCCGTTTCGCGAGATGGTGAGCCGCATGGTACAGGAGCGCATTACAGTAAGCGCCGTCGCGCTCGGCTCCGATTCCGACCAGGCGCTGCTCCAGGACATCGCCAACTGGGGCGCCGGCCGCTACTACTTTACGGACAACCCCACGTCCGTTCCGCAAATCTTTGCGCGCGAGACGATGACCGCCAGCAAGTCGTCCGTGCAGGAGCTTCCGTTTATTCCCAAATCCGCCCTGCCCGCACCTTTCCTCACGGGCATTGACATGACCACCGCGCCCTTCCTCCTGGGCTTCGTCATGACCAGGCTGAAACCTACCGCCGAAGTATGGCTGACCACCGAAACCGGCGAGCCGCTGCTGACCACCTGGCGCTACGGCCTTGGCCAAAGCGGCGCCTTTACCTCCGACGCCCGCAACCGCTGGGCCGTGGAGTGGCTGAAGTGGGACGGCTACGGCAAGTTCTGGGCGCAAACCATCCGCAAACTCATGCGCAGCGCCTCCATATCCCGCGCGCAAAGCACCTTTAAGCAGGAGCGCGGCGGCATGCGCCTGACGATGGACGTCCTCGACGATCAGGGCCGCTACCTCCCCGAGGCCACCGGCGAGCTGCTGCTGCTGGATCCCCAGGGCAAGCCCACCAAACCCGTGTTGACAGCCACCGCCCCGGGGCGCCTGGAAGCATGGTTTCCCACACGCGACAAGGGCGCCTACCACCTGCAGGCCACGCTGCGCAATGGCACGGATGTACTGGAGACGCAATACCTGAGCGCCAGCACCAGCTACTCGGAGGAGTTTCTGCTGCAACCGCCCGATGAAGCCGGACTGAACACGCTGTGCCGCGAAACGGGCGGCATCTACAATCCTACCCCGGCGCAGATTCTGGCCGACGACACGCGCACGGCATCCAGCGAAATGGAGCTGTGGATCCCCCTGGTCATCGCCGCCCTTGCCGTGTTTACGCTGGACGTAGCCGTGCGACGGTGGCCGGCGTAGCCGGACGGCAGGAGGATGAAATGAAGCTAACTACTGTACGAGAACGCGTTGCATTTGTCGTTATCACCTGCGTTTTCTGTGCATTGGCAGGCGTTTGGGCTTACTTTGCGATTTTGTACAGTATGGCCCTCGCGTTGGACCTTAAGCCTTAAACCGCACCCTCTACCGCAGCTTGATACGGCGCCGGCGCCACGTCGGCTGATCCAGATTCTCGCCGTGATAGTAGGTGCGGTCCGCACGCTCAAACCGGCTGCGCACCTCGCGCGTGGCGGTATTGACCTCGTGGTACGGCACGGGAGGCTCCGCCGCCGTCATGGTGACGTGCGAAACATACGGCGCGGCCGCCGAGCGACGCTGCGCACCATGCGGGGTAAAGGCCACGGAGGCCACCGGCGCACTTGCCGGCTGATACAGGGGCGGAATCACCGGAGCTTCCGCATCATACTCCGCAACAACAGGTTGCGATGCAACAGACGCCGGAGCAGGCGAGCCCTGACGGGTCTGCCACGGCTGCTGCGCCGCGGCCGCCGCCGCCGCGGGGTAATACTGAGGCAAACGCTGCGAATCCGTAAACGTCGGGTGCGCCTCGCCCTCAACGCCGAAAAGCGGATGGCTCACATCGTCCGTAACACCATGCGCGGGCGCAACCGGTGAGCCTCCGTGTACACCCGTCGCCGGATGGCTGGAACGTCCGGGAGCGCCCGCCGCTGTCGGAACATGTTGGTGACCAGTAGCTTGCGCATACATTGCGGGGAACTCCATACCGGGCTGCGACGACAGCGACGCGGAGCGACCAGGCGCCGAAGCCGGAGCCCCTGCCGACGCCGCGCTGGCGTGCGGGGTTGCGGAAATGGCGCTTTCCGCCATCGCAACCTCTTGCAGATCAACGCCATACTCGTCGGGCATGATCTCCTCGCCACCGGGCAGCATCTCCACCACGGGCGCGCTCGTTGCGGCCAGCAGCAGCGTCATGCGCAGCGTGCCGTCGCCACTCGCGTCCAGGTGCGTACCGGCCGCCACAGGCAGCTCGCTCGGCAAGCGCTCCTGCAGCTCGGCCAGGATGTCCTCGATCTCCGAGAGCGAAAGCTCGCGCCCGCCCGTGAGGCAGACGACGGCGTGATCCGCATTGCGCCACGCGGTCTCGTCCGCAAACAGCGGGCTGTCGATGACCTGGTTAATCAGCTTGGAAATATCCTGCTCGTCGGGCGCCACTTCGCCGCAGCCCGCCCAGCAGTTTTCAATCACCTCGGTGCCATGCAGGCGCCCGTAAAGGCTGCGCAAATCCGCAAACGTAAGCTGGATAAACCCATGGCGGCTAAGCACTTGCGCCAGCGAGTTAAGCGTGCGCCCAGCAAACTGGTTCAGCAGGTGAAAGCCGTGGCGGATGTTCCCGGCCACGCTCGGCACGCCGCTCAGGCGGTCGTTCGCAAACACCATCACCGCGTCTGCGGAGGCACGCAGCCTCGCCAGGCAATCCAGCGCCTGGCAATACAGCCGGCGCCCCTGAAAAGCGAAAGGCATCGAGGCCAGGACAATAACCTTGGCGCCGTGCTTGTGCGCATGCCGCACCAGTTCCGGGGCAAAGACGGAGCCGGTTCCTCCGCCCAAACCCGTGCAAATCAGCACATACTCCGCGCCGTCCGTAATTTGCGCAAACTGCTCCTGGCAGTTGGCCGCCACTTCCTCGGCCAGCTCCAGATCTCCGCCACAGCCCAGGCCACGAGTTAACTCGTAGCCCAGCAACAACTTATCGGCAACAACCGAGGCCTGCAGGACCTGCTGGTCGGTATCGATCACTGTCATATCACAATCGCCGGAGCCGCGTACGACAATGTAATCCAGCGCTGCAACGCCGGCGTGCCCTACGCCCAGAATGCGGACCTGGTTCTTGAAGCCGCCAGCGGCGGCCGGCCCAAGCGGGCCATCGAGTTTTATTTCGATCATGAGGTGGAAACTCCGGTGGCAGAAGTGGTTATGAAGGAGGGTGGAGTGGAGGTGAAGGTGGCGAAAGTGCGGCGACCGGACGCGACGACAAGAGTTATAAACGAAAAAAGCGTAAAATTTCTTACAACTTTATCCCGTTCCAGTTGGCACGCCCCTTCTATTACACATTTGAATTCAACGATGCAAGCGGCTTGGCAGAAAATTGTGACAAATGAATACATTTCCGAGAGAAATTCCCACGACAATTCTCCTGCGCCCCTCTCAATCGTTGATCCCTGTTCATGATACAACTCTACGATGTGACAAAAAGTATCACGCCGTTTCGCCCTCGAAGCACCTCTGACAAGCGAGTCAAACCACATGCAGGCCATGAACCTTGCCGCCCTCATTGTCGAACCGATGCGCAAAGATATCATAAAACTGCGAGTCGTTAGCGGACCATTTGCGGTAGATGGCGTAGGCAATCAGGTCCGCAAGCTGAATAAGGCGAGACGCCTTGCTGTCCAGAAAGACAGGTACTTCACTTAGATTACGCAAGACGCCCCAGCGATGGCCGATGGTGCGAAAATCGCGCGCTATATTCTGTAAGGTCGACTCATGCACCGTTTTGTCAAACAGGATCAACCCGCGCTGGGTGTTTCCCTGACGATGCATCCGGCGCAGAAATTGATCAAACCTGCTGGAAAGCTGCTCAAATGCATAGTAGACTGGGTCCACCTGAATCTTTGTACTATCCACCACAACCCCAAAGATGCGGAGCGGCGGCTGCGTTGCGGCAAGCGTGCTTAAAGCATCCCGCAGGGCCTGTATACGTACTTCACGATCCTTGCTTCGCCAGAGGCCCTTTCCCTGAAACATCGGATTACCATGTAGCTCGACAGTCTCCGGCGAGGCCGGGTCGAACTTTGCTGCGATCTGATCAAGCTGCTCGGCAAGCCAAAACCCTTGCCTCTCGAACACAGCAAAGCCAGCCAGGATAAAGTACTTTTGCTTTGGATCGGCAACGTGGCCGGATTCGTCGGCGTAAAGCAGGTACATCAGCAAAATAAGACGGCCAAGGAAGATCTCCGTCTTCACGATCTGCAAGGGCAGATCTCTTGACCGTAAAGGAAACCTAAGCGCAGAATTAGAAATTGTCAAGTGGCCGCAGCTACAGCGAGTGCCTGGTCGGCTTCTGTTCTTCGCGGGGCTCGTATACCGCAGGTGCAACGCCCCGTTTACCCTTCTGCGGCAAGGACTTAGCCCCAGCGGCCGGGCTGGCCAGGGGCTTTTGCGCGGCCCCGCCGCGGCAGTCGCGCAGGGCACGCTCCATCTCCGTAAAATCTTGCGGCAGAGGAGCTTCGAAGCGCATGGCGACCGCGGTTGCCGGATGAATAAATTCGAGCTCGGCTGCATGCAGCATTTGGCGCGGGGTGGCAGGCAGGCCGGCGTGGTTGCGGGCGCGGCCGTAGAGGTCGTCGCCGACAATCGGGTGGCCCAAGTCGGCAAGGTGAACGCGGATCTGGTGGGTTCGACCGGTATGCAGCTGGCACCTAACCCGCGCTGCCAGAGGCATTTGCGCCTCCACCTTGTAGCTGGTATGCGCGTAGCGGCCGCCCACGGTTACCACGGCCATCTTTTGCCGATGGCGCGGGTGCCGGCCAATATCGCCCCGCATCTCGCCCTGGGAATGACGGACGACGCCCCAGGCAAGCGCGAGGTAGCTTTTGGCCACCTCGCGGTCGTGAAACTGCCGGCTCAGCGCCTCGTGGGCGGCATCGGTTTTGGCCACTACCATGGCGCCGCTTGTGTCTTTATCCAGGCGATGGACGATGCCCATGCGCTCCATGCCGCCGCGTCCGGACAGCCCGTCTCGGCCGCCGCAGTGGTGCAGCAGGGCGTGCACCAGTGTGCCCGTAAAGTTGCCGGCGGCGGGGTGGACCACAAGGCCGGGCTGCTTGTTCAGCACAATAACGTGAGAGTCCTCAAACAGGACGTTTAGCGGAATATCCTCAGGCTCAAGGCCTTCCGCCAGCGGCGGCGGGGCGTCTGGCTCCGTGACGGTAATGCTGGTGCCGGGCTTGAGTTTGGTGTTGGAGGCCACGCCGCGCGAGGGCATGGGATCCAACGTCACATGGCCGCCCTCAATTAGCGTTTGTACCGCACTGCGCGACTTTTTTAATACTTCTACGAGAAAAAGATCGAGCCGCAGGCCGCTGAACGCCTCGGTGTCCTGCGACGAAAAATGCTGCATATCAATAGGTTGCGTTGCTTTAGCGTAAGGTTGAAAACAATCCCTCCGGACGGCGCTTCAGCGTTGCAATTGTTGAGTGTATACGCTACAGTTCAACCCTATGAAGGAAGTCGTCGATTCCGAAACCGTGTCAACATGCCCCAACTGCCAGGGGTCCATCGACGTTACGGGGATACAGGTGGGCGCGGAGATTGCGTGCCCCATTTGTAATCACGAGTTTACGCTGACGCGGATGTTTGGCAACTTCCTTTTGGAGCGCCAGATTGGCCAGGGCGGCATGGGCGCGGTGTACCTGGGCAAGGATACGATCCTGAAGCGCAAGGTGGCGATCAAGCTGCTGAAGACGGAACTTGTTGAGGACGAGAAGTTTATCTCAACCTTCCTGTTCGAGGCGCAGATCACCGCGTCGCTCAATCACCCCAACATTGTGCAGGTGTACGCCTTTGGCGAGCAGCGCGGCACGTACTACCTGGTGATGGAGCACATCCCCGGCGGCAGCCTGGACGACAAGATTCTGAACAATGGCAGCGTCTCCGAGCAGGAAGGCCTGGAAATCGGCATCGCCATCGCCGCCGGCCTGAACTTTGCGCATCAGCGCGGCCTGATCCATCGCGACATCAAACCAGGCAACATTTTGTTTGGTGAGGACGGCACGCCCAAGGTGGTGGACTTCGGTCTTTCCCTGGCGTACGACTCCGAGGATCACTTTGCCGGCGAGATATGGGGCACGCCCTATTATGTTGCGCCGGAGAAACTTGAGCATAAGCCGGAGGACTGGCGCAGCGATTTGTACAGCCTGGGCACCACGCTTTTCCACGCCATGACCGGCCGCCCGCCCTACGAGGCGGAGGACCCGACCGAGGTGGCGATGAAGCATCTCTCCGGCAACATCGTCTCGATCCGCGCGTTTGTGCCCACGATCTCGAGCCAGACGGCGCATGCCATCAGCAAGTCGATCGCCCGCTACCCGGAGGATCGCTCCGCCTCGTACGAGGAGTTTATCGAGCAACTTGAGGACGCCAAGCGGCGCCTGCACGGCGACGAAAAGGAGGAAGTAAAAGTCTCCATCCTGATGTCCCAGGAGGAGGAAACTCGCCGCAGTGCGTGGCTGGTAATGGTATTTGTAGGCGTATGCGTGCTGGTGGCCGGCGTCTTTTACTTCTTTAGCGATGCCATTTTTAAGGAGAAGGAGCCTGATCTGGACATCATGAGCGTGAAGGAAGCGAAGGATAGCAAGGCCGCAAAAGCCAAGCCCACCAACGCCCCGCCCAAGCCCGGCTCCAACCAAAGCTCCTCTGCGCCAAAGGCTTCACCCACTAACGCCCCGCCTCAAAAGTAGGCGCAGGCTTGCGGCGGCCCGCGGACTGAGGCAATGTGGCCCGGTATGCCGCTGCATCTTGTTTTGCTGGAGCCGGAAATTCCCCCAAACACGGGCAACATAGGCCGGGCGTGCGCGGCGACGTATAGCACGCTGCATCTTATTGAGCCGCTGGGCTTTGCGATTAACGACCGCGAACTGCGCCGGGCCGGCATGGATTACTGGAAGGAAGTCACCTGGAAGCTGTGGCCCAACTGGGAGACGTTTGTGGCGGCGTTGACGGAAAGTAACAGCAAGGTTCCCTCAGCGGCTCGCCCGCGCCTGTGGTACTTCACCACCAAAGCGCGCAAATCCCTGTGGCAGGCGGAGTTCCGCGATGGCGACTACCTGGTGTTCGGCCGGGAATCGAAAGGGCTGCCCGAGAGTCTGCTTGCGGCGAATGAGGAGTGGTGCATTAAAATTCCGCAGTACAATCCGCACGCGCGCAGCCTAAATCTGAGCACGGCCGCGGGCATCGGCCTGTTTGAGGCACTGCGGCAGACGCGGGGGGCGTAACGGCGCCGGGCGCAAGGCATTTCCGGAGCGCAAAGCTTTGCCCTTGCCGGCGGGGGGAATACGCGGCAACCTTCCTCTCACCCTGGCGCGCGATTCCACAGCGCGGCGTCTGGATCAGGAGCCCTGGATGACGCGCCGTCACTTTCTCTCCCTCGTGCTGGCCCTGCCGGCCGCGGCCGCCTCTGCCCATGCCTCGCAGCAGCCGGCGGCCAGGAGAAGCATCGCGTGCGACTCCAAGGCCGTGCCAGCGCGCCTCCCGGCCCCCCGCTCTCGCTCCAGCTCGCCCGTGGCAGGTAGCACCGCCGCCGGCCGCCCGTTGCGGGAGAGGGAAACGGTGGTGCTGGTGCACGGGCTGTGGATGCACGGCCTGGAGTTTACGGCGATTGCGGCCAGCCTGAAGCGCGCAGGCCACAGCGTGCGCACTTTTCCCTATAGCGATGTGTGTCAGGGACTTACGGAGAATGTGGAGCGACTTCGCGCCTTCGTCCAGGGGATCCCCACGCCGCACATCCATTTTGTGGGGCACAGCCTGGGCGGATGCCTGGTGCTGGAGTATTTCCGGCTGTATCCCCGCCAAAAACCGGGGCGCGTGGTGGCCATCGGCAGCCCCTTCCTCAGCACGTGGACGGCAACGGAGGCCTCGCGTATCCCGTTGATGAGGAGTATGTTAGGGCGAACGATGAACGATCATCTGGCCAGGCAGGCCGCGCAGGCGCCGCCGCTGCGCTGGGCGCACAGAGACCGCCGCCTCGGCATCATCGCCGGCACGCATCCCTTTGGCGCCGGCATACTTTTCGGGCTTCGCAGTCCATCCGACGGCTGCGTTAAGGAGAGCGAAACGCGCCTGCCCGGCGCTTCCGATCACATCTCATTGCCCGGCAGCCACTTCGGCCTGCTGGCGATGCGAGAAACTCATCGTCAGGTAGCGCATTTTCTGCAGCACGGCGCCTTTCAGCGCAACTGAGCGGAGTGACGCGACGCAAAAGAGTGCTCCCAACTGGGATCGAACCAGTAACCTGCGGTTTAGAAGATAACCGATCTGCTCTGATTTCATTGCCAACGCCAAATTTTTGCCAAATTTGCCATCTACCGGCGTCGGGAGATGGCAGGCTACGCTTTGTTGAGCACGGCCAGCAGCACGGCGGCGCCGACTTGCTGGCTTACCGCGCCGGCATCAAATTTCCCGTCCGCGACGTACTTGCCGCGCGTGTAGTGGTTGCTCATGCTCCAGAGGTACGGGGAGAGGATGTTGGTGTGGCGGAAGTAGCCCCAGCCGTTGTATTTTTCGAGGCGGTAGAGGGTGGCTTCGGTGGTCCAGTCGGATTGGTGGAGAAAGCCGTCGTGGTCGAGAGCGTCTAGGGCGGAGACTTCCCAGGTGAAGGGCGGGTTGCCATTTGCCGGCCGGCCTTTGGGGACTTGGACGGTGCGGGCACGGAGGCTGTCGCCGTTGTGGATGTGTTTGGCGAAGTCGCAATCGCATTCCATGTTGTGGAGGATTCCAACGACGCGCCAGGGGACGCCGGTTTTGGCTTCGATGGCGGTGTATTGGGTGCGGCCGCGCGTGATTTTTGCGACGGCGGAGGCGATGGCGGGGGCGGTGCCAATGCGCATGGTGTCCCACAGGTTGCGGTACCAGGCGCGCATGGCGGGCGTCAGGTCGGTGCCGGCCGGCTTGGCGGGGGCGGCGGGGAAGGTGCGGTCGCCCCAGCTTTCGAGGGCGGCGAGTGTTTTGGGGCCGGGGTCGCCGTCGACGCCGTCGCGGTTGGCGCCGGTGGTGCCGAGGTTGACGCCGAGGCCGCGCAGGTAGGTTTGGGCGGCGCGCACGGTGAGGTCGCGTTGGCGTGGGGTTAGCGTATCCATTCGGCGTTCTCCTTTTGCGTGCTGGCTTCGAGCTGCATAGATAATTGGGTGGCATGGGTTTGCGCGGCATTGGCGCGGCGGTGGGGAGCGGCGACAAAGGAGGCGCGGCGGATTCCGGTGCGGGGCGTGCCGGATTTGGTGAGCGAGCCGTAAGCGTGCTGCGGAAGGATCTGGTCGAGAACGCTTTGCGCCTGCTTTAGCTCGCGATCCAGCTCGAGAACCATGTGTGCGAAGTCGGTGCGCGTGAGCTGCATGGCGTGCAGGCGGGTGCGCATCTGGTGGAAGGCGCGGGAAAGTGCGACTTTGAAGCGGAGCACGGGCTCCGAGTTGCGGAAGAGTGTGATGAGGGCGGTCGCCTGCGGTTCGGTGAGAAGCGCGAACTTAGCGTGCTTCTCTCCTCGCTCGCCCTCGCGTCTCACTGATGCGATTTCAAATCGCACCAGTCCTAACTGGCTTTCGATGAGGGCCTTGTGCTCGGTCAGCAGGCGGTACGCGCTGCGGTGGTCGACATCGCAATGCTGCGCGATCACGCGCGAATCCACGGTCAGATCCGGGTTGATCGGAATCGTAAGGTCACTCATTACTTCACCTCCTGATCAACCGAAAACGAGCCGTCTTCCTTGCCGTTGTCGGCGATGTCGCCGGCGCGGTTGACGGTATCCTTGACGAGGGACGCGGCCATGAAGACGAGGGTGGCGGCTCCGGCGTATTTGGCGGGCAGGACGTCGGCGTAGACGGACAGGCCGGCGATGAACGCGGCGGCTTTGCCGATGTAGGAGAGCACTTTGAGGGTCATGCACCGGCGGCGGAGTCAACGGCGCGCCGCCGATGTGCTTACGGCTGCACTTCGGATTGCAGCGTTGCGGCATCCGCCTGCGACATCCGCCGGCGATGTACTTGCGGCGGTACGTCAGGCTTGCGCCGTTGCGGTGGCGGACGCGACGGCCGTGGCCGTGCCGGCAAGCCGGTCGCGGGCGATGGCGGCGTACTCTTCGGTCATTTCTACGCCGATGCTGTGCATGCCCATGGCGCGGGCGGCGACGAGGGTGGTGCCGGAGCCGGCAAAAGGATCGAGCACTGTGGAGCCGGCGGGGAGGATGTCGAGTAGTCGCTTCATCAGCTCGACGGGCTTGCCGGTGATGTGGAGCTTTTCGCGCGAGTGCACGCTTTCGCGAAAGCAGCCGGGCATGCAGATGCGGCGGGTGCGGGCCTGGTCGCCCATCGGGCCGTTGCTGGCGGTAATGACGTACTCGCATTGGGCGCGGAAAAAGCCCATTTGCGGGCGCACGCCTTCGGTTTTGTCCCAGGGCACGATGCCGCGCCAGATCCAGCCGCCCACCTGCACGGCGTCGGTCATGCTCGGCAGCTGGCGCCAGTCGATAAACGAGAGCAGCACGCCGCCGGGGCGGGTGACGCGCAGGCATTCGGCCAGCCACAGGCTTGCCCACAGGGTAAAGCTGCGCTGGTCGCGGTTGTCGCCGCAAAATTCCGGCCGCTGCACTTTGGTGCCGGTCAGCACGTATTTGCTGGAGGTGGGCGCCTGGCGAGCGCTCATCGTCATGCCGCCGGAGCTGTACGGCGGATCGGTAACCACGGCATCGACGCTGGCGGTGGGGAGGGCTTGCAGGATGCGGAGCGAGTCGCCTTGGTAAAGCGTGGTAGTCGCGTCGCTCCAGAACGGGGATGGCAATGTCATGCCACCGGCGTGGAGTCAAAGAAAGATTGGATCTCTTACTTATTCACGGCGATACACTTTGATTCGTTCCGTATCGCGGCGAATCGCCGCGCATCGCCCGAGGCACTTCTAAAGTCAACGCGAGATCACCACACTCGCCGCCGCCACGGCCGCGACTCGCACGGCAACGCCGGCGGCTTCGATGGCGATGGCGCGCACGCGCCGGCGCTCGGCATCGGAGAGCGAGGCGCACGACGAGCACAGGCAGGCGATGAGCACGGCAACCACGGCGGCGCGGATCATTTCCGTCCCCGGATCTCGGCGGTGAGCGCATCAATCGACGCGGCAACCTTTTGACTCACCTCGGCCTGGCGGACGAACGCGGCGAGCACCCGCTCGTTCTGCGCACGGACGTCGCCGTAGACCAGGTGGAGTGCGAAAAGCGTGACGGCCAGGAAGGCAGCCGGCATGCCGTAGCGGTCGAGCACGCGGAGGAAAATGTTGGATTCGGGAATCTTGGGAGGCATGAGCGAAGGTAGGGAGTCAACCGGGCAAACCGATTGCGACTGGTCGGACGTCAGATAATGGCTTCGTAAAGCAGTTGCGCCTGCTCGGTGTAGAGCGTAAGCGCCACAATCAGCGACGCGCGGTCGGGGAGATCGACACCGCCTTGCATGGTGCTGATGCGATAAGGGCGGTCGGGCATCTCGAGGTCTGCGGCGGATCGCAATTGCCCCAGCAGCACGCCGTAGTTCAGGTAGTCGCTTTCCCCTCTGCACCACAGCTGCAGCGGGCCGACGTCGCTGGCCACGGTTATGCCGGCGGCGGCTACGGCGGCGCGCGCCAGGCGGATGGCTTCCAACCGCGCTTCCTCGATCGGGTCGACTTCGGGCGGTTCGGGCTCAGGCGGGTTAACCGGCTCGAAATGGGCGATATCCGCCAGGATGTCGGCGTATGGAAGCGACGGTGCGGCCTGCGGATAGGCATTGCGGCCATCGCTCCATTCCTCAACGCCGGGCGCGATCACTCCATAGCTACGGTGCACCATACCAGCGGGCAACGAAACGTCGTAGCGTTGCCGCACAGAGGCTTCCGTGTAGCCGATATCCTCGATCCAGACAATGCCTTCAGATTGTCGAAACGTCATAACCGTATGATGTAGTTGAGGATAAGCGAAGGTTGCGTGTTGGTGTGGGCCTGGTCACCGCCGGCGCTCCCTGTGTTTACGGGGGCCGTCCACGTAAAGGTTGAGCCGCTGGCAAATCCTGCGCCGGGGTCAACTCGCCCCGTGGTGTGCGGGTGCGAGGCAAGTTGCGCCACCGTAAGCACATGCGTTTGCGCGCCACCGCCCGCACCAAGCGTTGTGCCAGTGAGGCCGGCACCGCCCGCCGTCATGCGGTTGGCGGGCGCGCCGCCCATGTCATCTTTGCCGACGGGAACGCGGCCGCGCAGGTCTGGCAGCGAGATGCGTTTATGGGCAATCCAGTCAGCGTTAGCGGAGGCGCCGCGCGTGCTGGCACCGCCAGCGCTTGTATAGATTGGCGCTGTCGCGTTGGTCCAATCCGCCCAAAGCAGCGCAAAAAGTGCTGCGCAATCCGCATGGGCTCGCTCCGTTCCGCCGCCGCTGCCATCGCTGATGGTGCGACCGCTTGCCATGACGTAGCCGGCCGGCGCGGTCGCGCGGATCGTCGCGAGAATGTCGCCAGTTTGGCCGGTGGCATCCGCGCCAGCCGGGCCGGTGGCGCCGGGCGCTCCGTCCTCCCCGTCCGCACCGGGCGGGCCGGGCGGACCGGGTTCGCCTTGCGGGCCGGCCGGGCCAGTGGCGCCGGGCGCACCATCTTCCCCCTCCGCTCCGGGCGGGCCGGGCTCGCCCTGCGGGCCAGCCGGGCCGGTGGCGCCGGGCGCACCATCTTCCCCGTCCGCTCCGGGCGGGCCGGGCTCGCCTTGCGGGCCGGCCGGGCCGGTGGCTCCGGGCGCGCCATCCTCCCCGTCCGCACCGGGCGGGCCGGGCGGGCCGGGCTCGCCCTGCGGGCCAGCCGGGCCGGTGGCGCCGGGCGCACCATCTTCCCCGTCCGCTCCGGGCGGGCCGGGCTCGCCTTGCGGGCCGGCCGGGCCGGTGGCTCCGGGCGCGCCATCCTCCCCGTCCGCACCGGGCGGGCCGGGCGGGCCGGGCTCGCCTTGCGGACCGGCTGGGCCAGTGGCTCCGGGCGCGCCATCCTCCCCGTCCGCACCGGGCGGGCCGGGCGGACCGGGTTCGCCCTGTGGGCCTTGAATGACGTCGATCGGGGTGGGGAAGCTCTCCGCGCCAAGGATAACGGCGTTGTGAATGCGGAAAGCGATCGGACCGGTTTTGACGGGCGTGCCCAGCTCGTTGACATGAACTTCCAGGTGCGTATCGACGTGTGGCGCGCCGCCGGCAAAAAGGGCGCCCAACTCGGCGCCGTCGAGAGGGAGGGCGAAGCGGTAACGCATGCCGGCGGTATCGATCGAGGGCGTCGAGGAGAACGCAAGGAATTGGTCGGTATCGAATCGCGCCTTGACGCCGAGCTTAACGGCCGCGCCAGGGTCGAGCAGCACGGGCGCCTCGGGGGCGCCGGCGTGGAACACGACGTCCAGCAAAAGCCACGCCTGGCGTTTGGCTTCCAGCCGGTTCGGCGCGACGTTGAGGGCGTTGGTTTTGTCGACGTGAATTTGCATGCGATGGGAGCGGGCGGCAGCGGACGTTACTCCGTGATGACGCGGTTCTGAACAATGAGCCGAAAGGTCGGCGTCTTGTAGATACATCCGCCCTCGCGCCATTCGATTTCCGCAACAAAAGTCAGCTCCGGCTGGTCGGTAAACCGGGCGATGAGGCTGGGGTCATCGACGTTCACGATAAACGTGTAGACGCCGGCAGAAGCGCCAGGCGTCCAACTCGGCGTGTCGAGCGAATAGGTGGCATCAACTAATGCCGACTTGGCAGCAAGCCTGCCGGTGGCGTCGGACTTCAGCGCGACAGGCCGGCCGCCCTCGGTAAAGACGAGATCCAGGCGGATGCGCGTGCCAAGCTTCACGCGCACTTCGGTGGTCAGCAGCTCCGCTGATGAGCGATCGATATACAGCTTCACGCCGTGCGGTCGGAGTCAACCATCTGGCGTCGCTTATCGCAGCACGGATAGTTGCGATTTTTATAGTGAATCATCTTTTTCGCAAACGCCTTTGCTTCCTTAGACGGAAGCCGATCATGTGTGTATCCCTTCGGGCAAATATCAAAACTTGCGCGCTCACGCTCAGCAATGCCTTTTGTTTCAAGCAGTGTGCGGCGATGTATCCCCCCGCGAATGCATATAGCGCAATAGGTTAGTGTATCGCAAACACCATTCATAAATTACCAGTATATATGGACGTAAAGCGATGATCCGAGAACTCCGAACTCCAGGCTTTCCGATGTGCACGCCGTTGTTATCTCGCTAATATGGCCATGAGATTCAAAATCAACGATATGATCGCCTAAATAAAAGTAAGAAACGCGCAATATAGCGCTACCGTTACAGCAACGCAGTTGAATGGCGAACTGTTCGTCGCCAGTATCGAAATTGGCCACGTGATCATGATAGCGCCCCGTTCCTGCGTTACATTCTCCGGGATCTTCTTCAGTTGGCGGATCGGGAGGAACATATGTAAGGAAACTACTGTAAGAAAGAAATGAGTCGGCCGTTTCCACAAAGAAGCCGACGCCAGAGACGTGCGGCGGGCACGCGCAGCCTGATTCGCATTTGCACGGCCAATCTTCTGGAACCATAGATGCCGGCTGCATGAGATAGTTGGGCATGGCGATGTCTATTCAATCAATGCAAGTACCGTACGTGTAACAGGGTCCATGCCTTCACCTGGGCAATAGGTAATGGTGATATGTTCGTAGCCGGGCGGCGGCTCGGGCGCTGTTCCGGCTTCGCCTGTGGACGTTTCCTCGGTGCCTTCGGTGTCGGGGTTGAGATCAAGCGCCACTTCATCGCCGGCAAAGACAAACTGGCCACGCCCGTTAATGATTTTGGCGTTGCGCCACATGTTGAGTTCATCAACGATTTCGTTAATGGCCTCTTCATGCATAGGCGTGCGCTCAGTGTCGCCGGCAATAAAGCGCTTGATCTTACCGCCCGTGCCTTTATTGCCTTTGCTCATGTATTGCGCTTGTAGTTGCCGGGCTTTACCTGAATGCGAATGCGTTCGTAGATCTGCCCCATCCAGCGTTCTACCGTATCCACTTCCGCATTGATATAGCCGCCCTGCATTACAAGGTTGTAGAAGCCGGCAACGTCAAAACGACCGTTACGCATGAACTCCAAAGACGGATCAAACGCATCTTCCTTTTCAATGTCATCAGGTGTAACAATGCCACTGGTTACATTCAGAAGGAAGTAATCATAAATAGTGCGACTCGCTACAATCGGCGAGATGCGCGTTTTGCTGGTGCTTGCCCGCTTTATAGATAGGGAAGGTTGGCCGGCATACTGCGGACCGTCAAACAGCGCGTCGACGGTGAGCATGCCGTCCGCCACGGCGATAACCGTGCAGCCTTTGCCCTCGTCCGGCGGATAGAAAAACGAGTTGCCCACGGTGGGCAGGCCGTTGCCGATGTTCCAGCTGGACGCAAACGCGCGGAAGCGCTTCGTGCCGATGACAACCTGGTCGCCGGGCAGGAAGTCGCCGGCTGGCGTAAAGCGCGTGGTCGATTCGGTCGGGTTGCTTTCCCAGGTGACGCTGCGCCAGTTCGTTTGCTCCGGCCGGGACGAGCCGCCGCCCACCGCTTCCGGCAATTGCCAGATCTTTTTGCCGTACTCAATGCGCTGCGGCGGGATCTTTGCCCAGGTGCGCGTAAAGCGGCCGATGCCGAGTCCGGCGTCCTCCAGTGGGGAGTCGCTGCAGAAGTAGTGGTCCGTGCGGACCGGATGCGTGCTGGTGAAGCCGGGGCGCTCGTACGAATCGAATCGCTGCAGGTAAATCTGCCGAATAATCGTCGCCTCGGGATAGTCCTCGAAGGGATATTCGGTAAGCAACGCCCCCTGCGGCCGGGGCGCGGTAAAGTCTCCATCGTATCGCGGCATGACGCCGAGGGGCGGGAGTCAATCGCCCGCTCCCACGACGCCAGCGGCTCAACCCATCAGCCCCGCCGAGGCACCGCGCCCCGCACTCGCCTTGCCGGCGCCGCCCCCGGGCTTCACGGCAAACATGCCTGCTGTATTATCGGCGATGGTGGCCAGCTCCTTTTCGGACTTCTCCAGCGCCTCCTTCATGGCGCGTTTGGGATCATCGATCAGGCCGCGATCCATCAGCTTTTGCCGGAGAGCCTTCGCCCGCTCCGCCGCCCGCGCGCCAAACTGTGTGTTGACGTTGTTGCGGGCTTCGGCTTCATACTTAAGCAGGCGTTTTGCTTCAAAGCCGGCCTGCCCGCCGCTATTGGCAATGTCCTGCACGCTGTAGCTCATCTTACCTTGCTCGGCTATCGCCTTTTTCTTGCTGGCGACATCCTCACTTGCTTTCGCAAGCTTTTCCATGTGCTCCTGTTCTTCCTCCTGAGCTTTGCGCGTTTGTTCAACCAGCTTGGCTTCCAGTTCCACCCGCTTCTCATAGGCGGATACCCAGGCGGTGCCGCCTTTGTCCCGAAGTGCGTTCTCCTCGGCGACCAGCTGATTAAACTCCGCCTGCAGCACCTTCAGCGCCACGGCGGCGGACAGCTTGTCGAGCTCATGTTGCCGCTCCTTCTCCGCAATGTCGCGCTCCTTTTCTTCTATTCGCTCTATCTCTTTGAGGGTATCGGCCTGCTTTTTCTCCTGCTCTTCCTTCTGCTTTTTGGCCAGGGCCGTGCGTAGTTTATCCGCATCCCACTCCGCCTGCTTCAGCTTTTCGTAGTAGGATAGCGTTTGTGCTGTATCTTTACCGCCGGCGGCTTCACGCGCCTGTGTGTATTGCGCATAGGCATCGGCACGGCGTTTCTCTATAGCTTCCAGCTTTTGTTCATCGGTAAGCAAATCCTCCTTTGCCTTCGCTTCCTTATCGGCAATCTCCTGCCTTTTCTTCGCCACTGCCGCTTCGGCAGCCATGGCACGCTGCGCTTTGTTGTCGTCTTCCTTATTTTTGGCGGCTTCCTTCGCCTCGGGCGACTTCTCACCGCTCCAGGCGCGCGACATGCTTTCCGCCGTCTTGCGCTGCGATTCCTCCAACATGCGGTGCCCTTCCTGCATGGCTTTCACCGCGCGTTCGGACGTGCCGAAGATGCTCTCGTACAACGCGATACCGAGCGTGGTGATGGAAATCACCGCCTGATCGGCAAAACCCTTCACCCCCTGAAAGAACGTGGCGACATACGGCTTTACCGTCACAAACGCGTCCGCCAGGCCGGTGGAAATGGTGTCGCTGAGGTGCGCAAAGCCCTGCTGCAGCTCCATCACGGAGTCGATCGACTCCTGGTCGATGCCCTTCGGCATCGGCGCACTCTCCAGACTTTGCAGGATGGGATAGAGCTTGATGCCGCTTTCGCCAAACAGCGCCATGGCGTCGGTGGTGTCGATCGCGGACGCCTTCAGCCGCTTGAAAACGTCGTCCGTCTTCATGTTGGCCAGGTCCTTTTGCGAGATGCCAACCTTCGCAAACACGTCCAGCAAATCGGTATTGCCGGCCACTGCGTCGGCAATCTTGCTGGCAAACTCCTCCAGCCCTTCGCCCATCTCGTCAAAGCCCATGCCGTTTTGCCGCGCCAACTCGCGCAGCTGGGCGAGGCCCTGGCCGGTGGCGTTAAGCTTCAGAGCCATATTGCCCAGCTCGGTAGTCAGCTCAAACGCATTGGTAACCATGTCCGCCAGCCCACCGATGCCGGCCATGTTGAGCATCGACTTTTCGATGGTGTTGCCGAGGTCCTGCGCTTCGTTCTTCGCCAGGGCAATGCCCTTCTTGAAGTCGGTAATGTTGAGGCCGAGGAGTGCGGAGATGGCGGACATAATCAGGAAGTCGGCGAAGGCTGCGGGGTGCCGGAGTCGGCGGAGTCGGCGGCGGGCGCCGGCTTATGCTGCTGGTTAAGAGCGTTGGTCCACGCCACTGCCGCCAGGTCGGAAAACCGGTTGATAAAGCTCACCTCATCGAGCGAAGTGCGGGTGATGATGCACCGCAAATATTGGTAAAGCCGCACATAGGGCAGGCCGAGAATGTACTGCTCGGTCCATCCGTACTCATGGCCGAAAATGTCGACCAGCTCCGCCACGTTGGAGTAAAAAGCCGTGTGCTCGCCGGGCGCATTCGCGTCCGCCGAGGCCGACGGCGGGCGATCCATAAAGGATTCTTCCAGGTATTGATGGACGGCGCGGAACGCCTCCATAAACGCCTGCGGTTGCAACAGATGGAGATGCGCGCCAATGAACCGCTGGCGATCCTCCTCGCCGTCTCCCCAAGCGGCCGTGTCGCGGATGATCCACAGGAACTGCAGCAACTCCTCCTCCCGCACGTCGCCGCCCAGCACAAACGGCGACTCCGCATACAGCGCCCGCAACATGTGCATGGGCGTGAAGAGGCGGACGCGAATACCGTTGGCCAGCGTGGTGCGGTCGTCGCACAGGAAAGCCGTCTCGCGCAGGGTCAACTCGCGCGCGACGGCTTCCTTGTATCCGGCGGATTCGGACAGACGGAACGACATTGCTATTTTTTACGTGTTGTACTTTTTATCGATAGCAACTTCGACCATCTTCAGCCCTGCTTTCTCCAGCTGCAGGCCGACGTTGGTAATGTAGAAAACCTCCTCGCCGATCGCTGCATCGAGCTCGATCGTCGTCTCGTCGCCGTTCTGCGGGGCGCGTGCGTTGCCCCACTTGAGGGTTGCTGTGCCGGTCACAAAGTCATCGTCGACAACCTTGCCGTCCGGCCGGTTGAGATGGTCGCGAGACTCGATCTTGAACGTGGGCCGGTTGATTTTGACGTTATCCGCCACGTAAGTTGCGACTCCGGCGGGACCGGTGAAAGTCAGCGCCATGGAGCCGTAGTTCAGCGAGCCGTCATTCTTCAGTGCCATATGTGTAAATACTTAGTGATGAAAGTGTTGGGGGGTACTGGAACCAAGCCGGTTTACTGCGAGCCAAGAATGAGCACGTCCACGGTCACCGAGGCGGACGCGTGCTGGTTGGCGATCTTCAGCAGGTGGTCGGTGCTATCCGTCACCGCCTTGCCGGCGCGCGAAAACCAGATGAACGGCGTCCCGGCCTCCACGTCGGCAATCTTCACCGTGTCGCTACCGTTAATGCCCTGCCACGCCGCCGCACTCCC
Organism: Verrucomicrobia bacterium LW23; assembly: GCA_003054695.1. Lineage (GTDB taxonomy): Bacteria > Verrucomicrobiota > Verrucomicrobiia > Methylacidiphilales > UBA1321 > LW23. Next base: position 57,580 of record QAZA01000011.1, on the reverse strand, counting down.
CTCGGCGCCCAGCGTCACCTTCGCGGTCGGCTCGGTCGACTTCACCTGCACGACTATGCCCTTCACGTAATCCAGCTCGTACGGCCGGCCAAGAGCGTCCTCCACGGTCGGACCGCCAAAGTCGAACAGGTCGATAACCTCGTCCGGCGTACCGCCGCCCGTGCCGGTGAGCGTGTACGTTTTGCGAAACGCCCGGTTGATCTGTCCAATCCCCGTGCCTGCGGAAAAGCCCATGGCAGCCAGCACCAGGTCGACGTTGATCTTGCCGCTAACGCCATCGCCGCTCGGCACGGCGGGCGAGTTAAGAGTGATCGAAGGGAAATTGAAAGTTACGGAACTCATTTCCCCAGCGGCCGGAGTCAACCAAACGGGCCGCTACGCCGGCAATTGCTGTGGCCAGGCTTCCGGCCGAATCTGCACAATAAGCTGGTACGGCATCATCACGGTGTCGCGTTCCAGCTCCGGGTCGGCGTCATGCGTAGGCTTTTGGCTCACGCACCGCACTATATTATGGTAAGGCAACAGCTCCGGATTCGCGCGGGCGATGTAGGGCACACGCTGCATGATCTCGCGGATCTCTCCCTTAATCTTCCGCAGTTGCGGCTGGTTGCGTCGGCTGGTGACGGTCACCAGGTCGACGTCTACGGCGGCGGTGGCGTAATATTCGATGCCGGCCGGGTGGAGGAAGCTGTCTTCCTGCTCGGAGTCCGCCGCGACAGCCGCAATGCACAGGCGCGGCTCGACCATGCGCGTGTCGTGGTCGGTGCTCATCGTGTAGACGTTCGGGAAGCCGCGCTGCTGGAAGACAGCTTTCAGGCATGATTCGATGTACTCCTCGAACTGGAAAAGGATGTCGGCGGAAGGGGCGGGAGTGGTCATGCTTATGCTTTGAGGGAGGCTTTGCGGGCGGCGGCTTCCAGGATTTTCGCGACACGCTTCTCGGTGCCGGAGGCCTGGCGGTCGAGCGCCCATTGGATGCGACGCTGCAAGTCGCTGATGTGCTGCGCGTAACGCACGGCGTTGGTAATGCGGATGGTCAGACTCGGCTCACGCAACTCCAGCACAATAGAGCCGCGCCCGGCGCCATGGCGCGTTACCCAGGCGGGCAGGTTCACGCCCAGCTTCTCCGCCGCCGCATTCCAGCCGGAGGCCAGTTTGCCGACGCGCGCCTGCTCGATTTTGATGTATTTTTTCAGGCCGTCCAGCACCAGCACTCGCTGCCGCGTGCCCTGCGGTACAACGCCGCGCGAGTTCCGAGCGGCGCGGTGGTAGGCCGGATTCGGCTCCAGCTCCACCTGCATGCCGGCAAACTCCGGAATGTGCGGCACAATCTCCCGCAGCCGCGCCAGGTCGCGCTCGCGGATCGCCTTCTTTATCTCCGGCGAGTGCCATTTCTCGTGGCGCAATTCCCGGAACACGCGGTTCACGTCCGTCGCCACATGAGCCGCACCGCGCCGGCGCGCCGCCGGGCCGGTCACCCCGCCGCCGCCCGGCGGCGTGATAAGCACCACCTGCTTGATAAAGCCTTTCGCCATCTCCTTCAGCAGCTCCGAGAGATCGCGCCACGTCGCGCCATAAAGCGCCAAAAGGGCCTTCTCGAATGCGCGAGTGTCGAGGCGAAATTCCAGAGAATCAGACATTTGCGGAGTAGGAGAGACATGCAATGTCCCTGCCGTTACTAGGGACATTTCATGTCGCAGGGACACGCGATGTCCCTACTCAAACGGAAGCTTTACCGAGAGCACAAGCGCCGGATATCCCGCGCGGTCGCCGATGCGGATGATGCGGAACACGTTGCCCTGAAACTCAATGCGGTCGCCAATGGCTGGCGGATCAAAGGCAACGGCGGTCCGGGCAACCTTCACCACGAAATCGCACGCCTCGCCGATGCCGCCGATATCCAGCGCCAGCGCCATGGCCGGCGTGGTAACCAAGGCGGAAACCGACTGCCCTTTATACAGCACCGCCTCGCCGATATCGGTAAGGATCTCGGCAAGGTCGGCTGCTTTCTCGTCTCGAAGGGACATGGCGCGCTATTGGCAAGACTCGCACGCGGCGGTCGAGCCATCGTAAGCCGTAGAGCACGCAAGGAAATCGGGCTCCGGTGCGGCGGTCGCCGGCGCGATCGCCGTCACCTCCATTACGGCGACGCCCGCACTCGCCCCGACACCGGAGCCGCTGCATGCTCCCAGGGCGTGCGCGGGCTCCGGAGTGTAGAGGGAGGCGTTGTGCGTATGCACGGGCAAGTCGGCAACCGAGAGCGTGACAACTTGCGGTGCGTCCGGCGAGACGTGCGGGACGGCAAACGTGATCGGCGGCGTGCCGGGGAACGGAAACGTCGAGGCGGCGGCGGGGCCGGCATCGTCGTCGCCACCACGGCACGGGCGCCTACGGTTCTTGCTCTCGCAGGCGCGCCGCACGTCCGCGACGTCGAATTCATAACGCGGCACGTAGGTCGGGGGCGAATAGGTCGGGACGAACGGCGTCGGGTGGAGCCGATGATTGCGTGTGGCGTCACGGTAAAGCTGCCAAAGGATGGCGCCGGCGGCGAGGGCAACGATGGAAACGATGAAGTAGAACATGGCGTTGAAAGGAGTGACAGGGTGTCGGTTCAAGTGGACACCCTCTATTGTGTGGGTTGTCGGAGGTTAGTCGCCCTGCACAAAGTCGCCGGCCAGAGCGTTGATTTTGCAGGCTGACGTGCCGGTAAGCTCGGCCCACAAGGCGCGGCCGGTTTCTCCGCAGAAGAAGCCGGAGCCGCTGGCGTTCACTTCCTTCGTCGCCGCGCCGATCGGAATTGCGCCCAGCACCGAACCTCGCTTGATGAGCATGTCGCCGGGGACGAGCGTGGCGGATAAATTGCCGGTCATTGTTACGGTAGTAGCGTCGACGCTGGAGACGGTCATGCGATAGAACGTCTTTGAGCTGTCGTCGTAGACCAGAACGATATCGCCATTGGCAAAGTTGCCAGTGCCGGGCGCGTTGACGACCGCTTGGCCGGACGCCGACTCTGCCGTTACCAGCACAGGCGCGGCGGCGCCGTAGAAAGTGACGGCAGACGCGGCAAGATCCGAGGTGGCGTTGAGATACTGCGCGCGATGGCGCTGGCGGGTGTCGCGCGGGAGATGGGCGAGCCACGACAGCGTGGTGCCGGTGCTGCCGTTGAGGGCGAAAGGGGCGATGGGAGGCATGCGGTGAAGAGGGAAAAGAGAGATGGGTGGCGGAAGGTGGCGGGCGAGAGAGTTGACGGAAGGTTAAAGCGCCGCCGGGCCGTACAGCGCGGAGCTGCCCGGCGGCGCGGCCGTCTTAGGGCCGGACGATACGAAGCAGACCTTCAGGAATGCCGTGGGTGCGGCCATAGAGGCACTCGACCGTGACGAATACGCGGTTGCTGCGCGTCTCGGAGTGGCGGAGGTAGCCGAACGTGAGGCCGGTTTCCGGGTCGGTAACCGCGCCGGCTTCCTGATAGTCCGCCACGGGCACCATGTAGCGGTTGCAGATGGCGATGGCCGAGGGAACCGCCGCAAAGCCCTTAAGCTTTTCGCCGTTCTCGGGAATGACGATCGACGGGAAGACATCGAAGCCGGCGATCTGCTTGATCTTGGCCTCGCGCACCGTGCCGCCGGAGATGGTGACGTCCGGGCTCTTGGCAACCACGTCGTCGACCAGCAGGTTCGAGTAGTACGTGTCGTCGATCCACAGGCCTCGACCGTCTTCCGGCATCTTCACGGCATCGGCGTTGCACGCGGCGCGCACGTCAACCATCTTGGCGTAGGTCATGGCGGACGCGGCCAGCGCGGGAATCGCGGTGCCGTAGATATTGGCCTTCACCACGCCCAGGATATCGACGTACACGTCCTCCGCGAGGCGCCGCACGGCGGCTTCCACCAGGTCGCCCATGATGTCCACCGACGTCGAGTTGTACTCGGTCGCCGTCATGTGCACCGTCTGGAATTTGTGCCGGTCGAGCGGCACGGTGCGGGCGTCGGCGGTGCGGTCGATATTCACCAGGTAGTCGCCGGCGAAATCCTGCGAGGCAGGCGCGGAGCCGATCAGCGGTACGTTGACGGTCGCGTTGCGCTCCGCCGCTTCGGCCGAAAAGTTGGTGCTGAAGCGCGACACGGGGCCGAGCTTTTTGACGAACGCCTTCAGCGCCCGCTGCGCCACCTTAACGTCTCGCAGATTGGTAAGTGTATTGGCCATAATAGGTTAGGCTGTGCTTTACTGTCAGCTGTCAGTCAGTTGAAAAAAGGGCCGGGGCGGGCATCGAACCCACTTCGCACGAATCGCGCGAACATCATCAGTACCCGGCAAATGGTTGGTGTTGAGCTGCTTGCAGAACGGAAACGGGAAGGTTAGCGCTACAGCGCGGCAAATTGGTCCGGCGTTAGCCGCGCCAGAAACGCCGACTGCGCTTTGGGATCCTTGATGGCCTTGAACTCGGCGCGCAGCGCCTCGATGTCCTGGCCTCCCACGCTCCGGGCGGAGACGCGCGCCGGCGTGCTGGTGCCGGTCTCGGCGACAATGCGGGCGGCTTCGCGATTGGCGCGGGCGGAAAGATCCTTGTCCCTCGCCTCCAGCTTGTTGTAAGCGGCGACGAGCTTGGCGTTTACGTCGGAGAGGCCGGCGACCTGCGACTTGAGAAGCGCGTTCTCGCTGGAAAGTGCCGCAATCCTGGACTTGGCCTTCGCGTCCGCCTCTTCGTCGTCCTCCTCGTCGTCGCCATCTTTCTTCTCCTCGTCGTCCTCGGCCGCTTTCTTGTCTGTCTCTTCCGCCTCGTCCTTTTCCTTCTCTTCGGCGGCTTCCTTCGCGGCAATTTCCGCAAGCTTATCGTTTGCGGCCTTCAGTTGTGCTTCGATCGTCATTGCCTTGGCGTTCGAGTCAATCGCCGGCCGCGCGCCCAGCACGCCCAGGCGCTCCAGCACTTCGGCGCGATCCTTCACCACCATGGCAAGGTTGCGCTCCTGCGCGCCGCGTCCGGAAAACGTCTGCCCTTCCAGCGCTTCGGCGGGAATTTGCCGGCCGCGCGCCAGCACCGCCGCGTCAAACTCGGCCGCAATCTCGTCGATGTCGCCCTGCAGGTGCGCGCGCTGCTCGTCGGTAAGGGAAGTGCCAGGCGCGCCGGCGCTCTTGTACTTGCCGGCCGCAAAGACTTCGACGCGGATGCCCCAGCTTTTGTACATTTCGGACCAATCGAGCACCGAAAGAATAACGCCGATGGAGCCGACGCGCGCGCTGGGCGTCATATAAATAGCGTCGCATTGCGAGGCGAGCCAGTACGCCGCCGAGCACATTTGCCCGGCGGTGAACGCGTAGACGTACTTCTGCCGCGTGGCGTCGGCAATGATTTGCGCCAGCTCCGGCGTGCCGTTCACCGTGCCGCCGGGCGAGTCGATATCGAGCAGGATGGCACGCACGTCCGCCCGCCCGGCGGCTTCCTTTACTGCGGCGCCGATGTCCTCCATCGACGCATCCGCCCACCACGACGCCGTGCGCGCCAGGGCGCCCATGATGGGAAACACCGCCACGCCATCAACTACCTCGTACAGAGGCGCTTGCGCATCGCCGGGCTTCTCTTCGTCCCATTCGTCCCAGGCGGAGAACGCCGCAATGGCTTGCAGCGCTTCCGGCGTAATCAGCCAGGGTTGACGGTCGAAGATGGCGCGGTGCTTCACGCATCGGCGCCGGAGTCAACGGGGCGTCATCTCTCCCCGCTGCCGGCCGCGCCGCCCGCCGCCGCCTCGGCAATCGCCGCCAGGTCGACACCTCCTCCCGAGGGACGCCAGAGCATATCCACGGGCACACGGTACTTCTCGGCCGTGTCGAGGATAAGGCGCGCGTCGGCGCCGCGCCGCTCCAGCTCCTCGCCAAAGTCGGCGCCGTTCTCCTCGTAGTGGTCGGAGATCGGCTTCAGCCCCACTTCCACGTCGGCGCGGTTTTGCTGGGCTTCGCGGCCGGCGTCCACGGTCACGCGGCGCGGGCAAACGCAGGCGATGCGGTGCCAGCCTTCCACCGGCTCCAGCTCGCCGGCGTCGATCGCGTCGCCGATGACATACGCCCACACTTGCTTGATAAGCCGTTGAATCAGAATCATTTGCCGGAACGAGAATCGCCGATCCGCCTTCGCCACCACAAGCCGGATGCCCGCGCCGGTGATCTCGCGCGTGTCGGCCGCAAACTCGTAGGGCAGCACGCCCATGCTGCCGTCCTGGCGAATGTGGCGCAGGAAGCCGGTGAAGGTGGGCGACGGGCGCGCGGAGACGAACGGCGTGGCGTCCTCCTCCGGTTGCAGCGAGATCCATTTGCCGCCCGTAATGCGTTGCAGCGCAGAGGGATCGCTCGGCACGCCCGGCTCGCCGGCGCCACCCGCCTGCGGCACGGAAAAGTCGCCGTCTTCCTTCAGCAGTTCGCGATGCGTCTTGAGCAGGAAGCTCTTGTCGGCGTGATCCTTCACCGCATGTTTCTCCAGCGCAAGCAGTTCCATCTCGTCGAGGATGTGATTGATGCTGTGCTGAAGCGACGGTGCGTTGCGCACCGCGCTGGCGCTCTCCGGCTCAAACACGTGAATCACGCTCTCCGCCGGCAAGTCGCGCGTCGTCCCGTCGTCCTCCACCACGCGGTAAAATGCCGGCGCGCCGTGCTCATCAAAGCCGATGCCGTCCACGGTGCCGTCATCAACTCCGGCCGCGCCCAGCACCGAGCCGCTACCGCCAATCCGGTGCGCCTCAAGCAGTTGCAGCGACGGCAGGCCGGCCGCGTCGCGCGTCTTGTGCACAAAATACTCGCCGTCCGTATCGATGCCCCGGCAAATCAACGCCTGGCACTCCTCGAAGGAGAAGCGCCGCGTCACCTCGCACCGCGCCGACCACCGCTTGAAATACCGCGCCGCCCGCGCGTTCCACCCCGCGTCCGCCGACTGCGCCTGCACGCGCAACCCGTCGCCCACCGAATAAATCGCCATGCTCCCCACCAGCTCCCGCGCAAACCCGGAGTTCTTCATGAGGTAGCGCGACCGCCGCACCAGCTCCGACCGCACCCCCGGCGTCAAATCCCGCCGAGCATCCCCCGGCCCCGCTCCCGGCACCTGCCCCCTTCGCGCCGAGTGGTTCGCACTCTCATACGCCGAGCCCCACCCCCACGCACGCGGCGTAAACGTCGGAAACCACGAGTGCATTGCTTGCTTCCAGGTCATGAGCGGGGAGAGAAAAAGTAAGGGCGGGCGAACGGAGTTGACGGAACCGATGTACTTTCGCAAGTACAACGAAGTGCAGACGACTGCACATCAAAGCTATTTCGGGAGGTAACCGCACACCGACGACGACGCAGCCACCGGCGCGGACGGATACGCCGCCGGCTGCAACTTGCGCAACGCATAAGCACACTCCTCGAGCACCTCCCGTACGGTCATCGGGAATTGCTTGGTAGTCGTCGTGCCAGTGTCCGTCCACGACATAACGGTCTTGCCCTCCAGCAGCATTTTCTTCGCTTGCTGTTGGATCTGGAGGATTTCGGAGATTGTGAAGCCGACTGTGAATATGCCCTGTGACGCCACATGGAAGCAGAAGAGTCAATCTATGATTCAGACAATACGAAATTCCTAACTCACGCTTAATGTTGCTCCCACACAAATAAGTGCTATAACGACAACACGAATGAAAAGTACTCAAGTTCAAGGCGTGTGGTGGGATCCAGGAGCCGCAGGCCAAATACCGTTGCTTGGAAGCTCTGAACTATCTGCATTATCCCCGGAAGAAGAGCTTGTTGCTGCTTTTTCAGCTACTAATGGAGTAGCAGAGTCTGCAATACAAGTAGAATCAAACAACCAAAGTGCGTCCCATGGAGCACTGGAAATAAGTGATTCAGAGATCACAATATCGTCGCTATGGGGCCCCCTTGCGAACAATATTAGAATTGATAGTATACGAGGTCCCAATCTAATTGTAGGAAATGCTATCTCAGGAGAATCGTACACTTGCTGTCATTCCATTTGCGTCGGCCAGACTAATCGCCCACTGCAGCATGTCTTCAGCAAGACGGTCGACCTAAATATTGAGCGAGTTTTTAGGGGGAGACGATTTACTTCTGAAAACGATATCCAATTCCGTAGAATGGAAGTTGTGTATTCTAATTTACATGCATGGACATACCATATGACTAGGGTTTACATACCTTCTAACAGCGAGAATGCCTATAATATAGTCCATCGCGTAAATCCTGAGTGGGTATCGAATCTGACTAATGGATTCGTAATTGCGAGCCGCCATTCTGCTACTGTAAAGCAAACTACGAGCAATCCAATGATTGCATTCTCTCACCTTGATGGCATATCTATAAAGCATACTGATCTAAAATCGCTTGAAGAATTTGAATCCGTTGAGTACACATTTAGGACGTTAGTTAATTTCCTTGGAGAGTGCTATATTAGTATAGATACGTGCAATTTTCACGAGCTGGTAGAGGGAGTCTCTCCTTTTGATCCCTCTGTAGAATACTGGAGTCGAAAATATATACTTCAGTCAAGGTTATCTTATGATCCCACTACTAATCCGGTTCAATATTCATCAATATCAACTACTTTTCAAAACATTGTGGAACGATGGTTTGAATTACAAAGCTCGCTCGAACCTATTGTAAACTTGTATTTACAATCTCAAGAAAATAGTTATTTAGACAACTCTTTTATAACCCTTATGCAGGCTCTTGAATCTTACCACCGAACATTTCATGACGGAATCTACATAGAACAAGATCATTATGATAGCGAAACATATCCAAGGCTTACAAACGCAATTCCACAAACTTTACCAGACCCTCTCAGGCAAAAGCTTCGCAACACTTTAAGATACGCTAACGAATATTCACTACGCAGACGACTAACCGATTTAGCTATACTACTACCCAATCACCAAGTTTTCTCTCGATTCTCAACCGCACGCGCTAGTGCCTTCATTGGAGAAACCGTCGATACTCGCAATGCCATAACCCATCAGCTCTCGACAGATCGTCTTACAGGAGCAAGATTGTACAATGCGATTGCACATTGGAGAGAGGCCCTATTTGCCCTAATACTTGAACAGCTAGGTTTTAATGAAAGCGCCATCGTACAAGCTACCATACGCTTGAATTCTGTTCGTGGCTCAACTATTTCCTAAGTTAATGTCGTGTTTACACTACTTGATTGCCTGGATCCACTCCCACCACCTTCACCATCAGCGCCGCCGCCGTCTGCATAACTTCGCAGTCAAAGAAGTGATTCGGCCTATTCCCAATCTGCTTCCAGATCCACTTGCCTTTGTCCTTCACGCGCCACTCGGAGTCCAGCGACGCCACATATTCCTCCGGCGCGTCGTCGGGGATTTCCCAGGCGCCGCCTCTCCGTAGCCTGGCGAGGCAGTCTTTGACGTTGAGGTTGGAGAAGCGGTGCATGCGGCAGGTGCGGCGTTCGACGCTGATGCGGTTGCAGGAGCTGTAGAAGCGCTCGACGGTGCGGGCGGCCTGGCCGTTGCCGGCGGGGATGCGGTGCGGGAAGGTGGGGCGCGGGTCGCCGATGAGGGCGGTCCAGCCGCGCAGGCTGCATTGGCGGTAGGTCTCGAAGGAGTTGTAGTTGGCGTCGACGAACACCAGGCCGGCGTGGATGCCGAAGCGCTTTTGCACGCGGTCGATGTCCTCCCACACGTTGATGCGCTCGGCCCACAGCTTGCGCGAGGCGCCTGCGGCGGACCACGAGCGCACCACGCAATAGAAGTGGTCCATCTGCACGTCGACGGTGAGCACGCGCACGGGCACGCGCGGCGCGGCGGCGGCGCCTCCCTCGGCCGGCGGCGGCGGGAGCGGGGCGGCGATGATGCGGCCGGCGCGGTCGAGGGCGGCTTCATCGTCCCACAGCTCGCCCATGCGGTAGCCGCTGCGCACGATCTCGATCTTGAAGTCTTCGAGGTAGTCTTTCCACGGCAGCGCTAAGCGCTTCTGGTAGAACTTCTTAAGCTCGGTGGTATCGCCCTTGCGCGCGGCGGTTTTGGCGCGCAGGTACATCTCGGCCAGCTTGCCCCAGCTCATCGTGGCCAGGGCGTTCCAGTGAAAGCCAACGTTCTCCCGCGCGGCGGTGGGATTTTGCGCGACGAACGCCCCGGTGGCGGCGAGGCGCCGACGCGTCTCGTCGGTGTCCTCCAGGTAGGCGTTGCACGATTCGTTCTCGCACCGCAACGCCGTGCTGGCGCGGATCTTCGCAAAGTCGTACTGCTCGTCAGCGTCCTTGCAATCCTTGCTCCACTCGATGTTCTCCCACTTGTACGCCTGGCGGTGGGCGCAGTGCGGGCACGCGAAGGTCCATTCGCGCTGGTCGGTTTCCCGAAACTTGCGGTCGGTATCGTCGTCTTCCTCGCCGGCCTGCGAGGCGAAAATGCATTTGCCCAGCCAGCCAAACGCCGTCACGCGCGCCTCCGCCTCGGCCATGTGGCCGGCCGGCCAGCGCCACGTCTCGTCGCCAATCAGCCAGCGGATGGAGCGCCGCTGCAGATTCGTCTTGTTGTTGGCGCCTAAGATCCACAGCGTCATGCCGTTATCAAAGACGATGCTGGCGTTTTTGCGCTTGTGCCGGTTGCGGCCGGCGGGCATCAGTCGCGCCACGGGCGGGCAATGATCGTACAGCGGCTGCAGCCGGCCTTCGCTCTGGTCCTTCGCCTCGTCGTCGGTTTGAGAAAGCCACAGCATCGGCCCCGGCTGATTGGCCACGATGTAGCTGGCGACAATCTCCAGCCCCAGCGATTTGCTGGATTGCACCGGCGCCACAATGGAAACGATGCGCTTGCGCGGATCTATCATCGCCGCAAAGACTTCGCGGAGGTGCGGCGAGTTGCCGACGCGGAACGGGCCGGGATTCGGAGAGTACGGGATGGCCGTGATGTGCTCCTCGGCCCACTGCTCCACAGGCCGGCGGTCCGGCGGTTGCCAAGCGTCGCGCACAATCGCGTCGAGGACGTCGGCCGTGGTGCGCGTAGTGCGCGGCGCGGCGGCGACGGGAGCGCGAAGGCGGAGGGAAGTAGTTGAGGCTAAGGCTATTGAAGCGGTTGCCATGGCTCAGTCGGAAATTTCCTTTGCGGCGCCGTCGCCTCCGTGGAGGACGGCCAGCACACCGTCGATTGCTCGGCGGCACTCGGACTGAATGCCCACCGCGTCGAGGCCGGAGAGGATCGGCGGCAGCTCGTTCTCGAACCGAGCGCGCAGCTGTTCCGTCGCCTTGCCAATGGCGCGCATCCAGGCGGCGCGCACCTCCGCCAGCGGCACGTACTCGCCCTTGCGAATTGCCACTTTCAGCTCCCGTTCCTCAACTTCCGCCAGCAACTTGCGCGCCTTCAGCGCCTCCTCGTTGCCGGCGGAAGTAACGCGCGCCTTCAACCCGCGCGTGCGCACAAACTCGCGCCACTCCGCCATGGACCACGTGCCATTGCTTTGCGGCCGGGGCGCGCCAGGCAGCTTTTGCCAGGAGCAAAGCGTCCGCCGCGTCACGCCAAGAATCGCCGCCAGCTCCACCAGGTTCTTCGCAAACGCCGTGCTGTCGGTGCTGCCCGCCGCCCGCGACTCCACGCACGCCCGCTCGGCAACCGTCAACGGCTTGCCCTCCTGTACTTTACGGACAATATTCTTGAAGTCGGCAGCCAGGATCTTTTCGGCCGCGTCGGCCGGCAATGCGGGTGTCGTCGTCATGGTGCAGCGTACAGGTGAAGAATGGAGAAAGCGTGTGATACAAATTTGGCGAGTTAAAGGTGCAGTCGCCGGCGAATCAGGTCCTCAAAGTCGGCCTTGTCCTCGCAGCCGTCCTCGCTCTTGGCCTCCCGCTTCCAGGCGGCAAACCGCGCTGCGTCGACACGGCAGCGGAACTCGCCAACGGCAACTGTCACGTCGTCGGTGTCGGACTCTCCGCCGGCGTCCGACGCATCGTCGCAGGACTCATCAGCAAGCAAGTCCGCAAGATCATCGTCACTAAAGCCGGCCAGCACGGCGTCCAGCCCATCCGCCTTCAGCTCGCCCACAATCCGCCCCAGCTCCGCGTTGTCGACAACAGCCAGCTCCGCCAGCCGGTTGTCCGCCACCAGCACGGCCAGCTCGTCGCTGTCGCTCGCAAAATCCTGCGTATCAACAGGAACAATCCGCAACCCAAGCCGCTGCGCCGCCATCAACCGCCCATGCCCCGCCACAATGCAACCGGACCGCCGGGACACTGTAATCGGATGACGCCACCCGAAATGCTGGATATTGCGCGCCAACATCTCAATCTGCCCCTCCGGATGCGTATTGGGATTACGAGGATTCGCCCGCAACTCCTCCACCGGCACCAGCTTCTCATGCTGACACCACACCTGCACCCCATCCGCCAGCGCCTTCGCCGTAGCGATGCCCGTCGCGATGCCCATCGCCTCCTCGCTGCTCATCGCCCCGCCTCCGCCCGCCGCCTGGCGATCTCCGCCGCCGGAATCGGAGCGTGATACCGCACTTCCGTAATTCCCTGGCGCTCACCATCCGCCGTAAACACCTCCACCCGCTGGCCAACCGCATTGCCGCCCGCGTCAAAGATGTAGTCCGGCTCCTCACGCGGAACCACCCGAGCCAACACCAACACGTCAACCGCCCGCCCCCCAATAACAAGGGTCGCCGGCACCTCCGAATACAACGTCAAATCAATCGCGCAACTCATATGCGCCAGGCAGGAAGTCAATGGGAAATTTCCCACCCCACTTCCTACCCTGCAAAGCGCCACTTTCAGAGACAAAACCGCCGCAAACCGCCCCTAAAAAAGTGGGAAATGGAAAAAATACACCTCTCACGCGAAAACGAGGAGGGTCGCTTTACCCTAGCACCAGAGGAGAAATGGAAAAGATTCCTTAATAGGCCTCGAAAAGACTGTAGGTCAGGAAATGCTGTGGCACACTATATAATGACATCAGAGTCTGGAAAATTGGCTAGCTTAGCAATAACTCTCTCCATACTCCATTTAGGATCAATGCAAAAGCCATCTAAAGGGGATTTTTCCATACATTGACTTTTTAGTAGCTTAGAAAAATGTGGGATATCAGCCTCTGGACAAAGGCAAATTATCTTTCCGGGAAGTTCAAAGTTTCCTATATGCCTCCATTCTCGTTCCCACCAAAACTCCTTTCTAGTTCCGCCACAACTCGTAGTATCGCCCATGTGCTCGATGTAGGGAAAAACCTTCTCTAGCGCACGAAATTCCGTGGGGTTTGTTATGAATTTAGCCGCAAGCGTATCGAAATTTTTAGTTAACCAATCGTGACCGATAGTCATGTCTAAATACCAAACAGGATTGACACCTCTTCGCCTGGCTATCTTCTTTGTAATTACAATCCCATAGGGTTCAAAATGAAACGTTCTATTCTCAATATTCTCAGAAAGTAAATGAGCGTACTCCAACGGAGTCTCTGTAAAACAAACGACTTTTTGATTTGTTACTGCCTCTGGGTTGCTTGCCGCTCTAGATTTAAGGTGTCCATATACGTTGCGAGCTTCAATAAATCTAGATTCAATTATTTTCGTAAGATTATCCTGTGCTGACATTTCGCCGTTAGCGCGAGTAAGATGAACTAAAAAGGTGCTAAGGTCTGATCGACGGTTCAAGATATCATGTAATTCCATAGAATTCTATTTGCTACTAATCAAGTTAGAAAGTGCATCGCGTAGCATTAAACATACGTTGTCATCATGATTATTTAATATCGCTTTCCCGTCTTCCCTCAATGAAAATCTAATTCGCTCCCCATGAAGATCTCCAATAACGTCGAGTTTGTCAATGAAGCTCGATTTGGAGCCAGCTAACAATTCAAAAAAACTTCTTACATCAACAGTACCTGTTATTTGCACTTTTGCGCTTACATTCTCAGCTAGGCTTATCCTCGAGAATTGAGCATTTTTCACGCAGATATTGTTAAGGCCTTCGGCGTACTCAAGCCAGCTTGAAGGAGATACAGACACTGGCGTAATGACACTTCCAAGGCCAAGAATATTTGCTATTTGATTTATTGCCGGAGCGATAGACCTAGGAGCATTAAGAATCTCAATCTCCGGCGAATCTACAAAAAATTTGAAATCCGTAATTATATACTCAATAGTATCAGTACTATACTCAGTTCCCAACGGATCAATCAACTGAATTTTGCGTTGAAAGCGCTCAACATATTGCCCCTGAACGAATGAACTGGTTACCCTTTTAGTTATGAATCCAGAGCTTGCCCCAAGCGTATATTCGTCATCGTACATACCTTCCGTTATTCGTTCGAGAGGCTTCTGCACGTTACACTTCACGTTTAACCATCGAATACGCGAACTCATAATGGTCCTTCAATTTTTGGTAGGGTAATACTCTTATGGATGACATCTAAGGCTGAATAAGCCGCTTCTACGATGAGATCATGAAGTCGATTCTTCTGGTCTAAGGATATTTGCTTTTTGAGTCCAGTGTACTTGTCCCCGTCAAACTCCCGTATTCCCCTGATATGGTAAGCAAATCCAATGCCATTTTCTGGATCCTTGAACAGGGCTTCCAGTTCATAAATGTTTCCATTGCCATCTATTTCGCGAGCCTCCCAAACTATTCGATATATTGCAAATCCATCATCGGATATTTGTTTGAACTGCGGCGTTGACAAAAGTGCTCCACCAGATAGAGCCATTCGCTTTACAGCATTCCGCATTTTGTCTTCAGCTTCTTGCTTCTCATCCTCATCCTCACTATCAGTGTTATCAGATGAAATCCTATTAAGCTTAAGATCTAGCACATCCCTCCTCTTAAATCCCTTTAGACTGTCTATTATTATTATAAAAAACTCTGTTCGCTTTTCAGGATGTATTACCCCTGAAAGTTCAATTCTTGTTTGCCTGGGCTTTTCTTGTCCTTCAGGTACTGGAATCGTCGAAAAAATCTTGTCAACAATAGCCTCACCTCTGGAATTCTGCGGATATCGAACCTCGAAGCCTTTGGCGGACTTATTAATTAGAATCTCCATTTCCTTATGGAGCCGTTGTATAGTTCTAGTCGACGTAGGATCAACTTCGCTATATATAACTTGAATATATATGCCACCATCCTTTCTATTAATTATATACGCTTCATTATCAAGTGTGCCTCGTAAATCTCGCACATCAAAAACAGCTTTCTCAACCTCATCTAAATCTACTGAGGTATCAAATTTGCAGGTTGTGAGTTTTTCGCCTTTATCGGGAGACTCGATCGCCTTTAGTAGCCCCTGCAGTTCCCTCCAGGACAAAGGGAGTAATGAGAGAAAATCAATTAATGATTCCTTGCTTAATTCACTCGATAGGACTATACCTCGCTCGAGTGCCAAATTGAGTAGCCGCTTTGATGTAAAGCCACTCGCAGCAAAGAGATCAGAAATATCTTTGTCATCTGCGTAAAAATCGGCAGGGTATTCGTAGCGTGGCATTATCGTGGATCCATTCCGAGCTCGGTAGTAGAGAAATTAGCTTGCTGGCAAATAACTTTTTCAAGCGTGATTTTTTTGAGGCGAGAGTCGATATCTTTATAACCAAAGTACTTTTGACAATACTGCTCTTTTGCCGTTTCAAAGTAACTCGTAGCTTCATTAACAGCGAACGGTGCGCGGATTAGGATCGTTGACTTATCACCAACTAATTGAAAGCGGAAAAAGTAGTCCAAAAGAAATTTGAGCTCATCAGAGGATGAGCATTCACCTCTATAGTAGACGATGTATCCAGGTTGATCTACTTTGTCCTCCTGTGGAGAATACTTAATAATTTGCCACGGCATCTTCAACATTTCCGCGCTGGCTGACTGTAGCTCTTTATGTGTAACCCTAAGTTTTACCAAATCTGGAAGGTAGAACCTGCAGTACTCTAAATCTGGCAATCGGCTTTCTTGCCTAAGAATTGCCATATCTGTAGCAATACTAAGTAGATATCGTATTTCTTCTGGTCCGAATATGAAAAGGCGAAATCCGGCTTTTACCTTAATCAAAGATGAAGTTATTGATAGCAATAGAGATTTAAAATCTTTGTCATATTCTTGATCGTGATTGTAAATAAATAGCATTCCATAAACTTTGCTATTTAATTGAGTGTCTTGATATAGTTTTTGCCAATCCGGACTCTTATTTGCACACTCTGTTGCCATGGCCAAACTAATCAATGCATTCTCAACAGCTTCCTTTGTGATCGTCGCTTTGGCATAACTTTTGAGGTCAGTATTGAGGTAAACTCGGCCGCTATCCTTTGGAAACGGAGACTCATAGTAGAACACAACGTCGCTCGGATGCGTTTTCTTCTTGTGTGCTTTCGTACAGCACGGCCAATCCGCATCTTTGTGTGGCCGACGTTCCCAACCGAATTGCCGAAATATCTGACTCGACACCCTGTTTGCCATTTCAGCGATTCTTGCTTGAAGTTCTGCCATACCCAATACTGTCATTTAGGATGTGGGTAAGCAAATAGTTTTTAATGGTAATATGTATTTTGTGCGGCAGGTATCACGATGCTTCCCACCCATCTTACGTCTACTCTCTCAACTCGCACAGAATCTCATACGTCGCCACAATCGGCTTAAGCTGCTCCATCCAAACATCTTGCGTGGCCGGCGGCAGATCCTCTACGCGCTCCTTCTTGAGCAAGCTGGCGAGGCTCTCCATCTCCCTCAGAATCTGCGAGCGGCGGGAGCCGTCGTCGCGGCCTTCGACGGGCTCTTCGGTGCGGTAGGCCAGGCGGATGGCCATGCGTAGTTCGCTCACGCTCCAGCCTTTCTTTTCGGCTTCGTCGAGCCAGTTGTCTTGCTCGGCGGGGTCGGGGATGTTGGCGACGATCTGGTGGTGGGTGAAGCTTAGGCTGTACTTTCGCCGGTACAACGGGATGGCCTCGCACACGGATTTGTAGTTGCGAAGCGTCTGGTAGCTGAGGTGCGACAGCTCTTCGGCCAGGTGGTAGAGCGCGGGACCGTCGTCGATGTGCATGCGCGCGTTGCGGCCGGCACGGGTGGCGGACTGCGAGGCGAAGGCGAGCCAGTCGCCCCAATACCAGGGCAGGGACCGCTGCACGCCAGCGATCAGCGATCCCACCTCGCGAAACTGCTCTTCCGTAATCGACTCGGGGAAGTCGATGCCGATCATGCTGGCGTCAACGTGGGGCAGCATCAGGGCGTTAGGCTGCGATTGCGACGGTTTCGGCGACGACAGGGCAGGTGCGAGGGCCATGCTGGCGCTCGTGAGTCAACGCGAACTTCCTGCACGCCGCCTCGCTACGCTGCAGCGAAGGCAATCCCAGCGCCTTGCGGCATTGCACAACACCGTGGCTGAACGCCTGTTTGCTAATGCCATAGCGCTTCGCCATATCCACTTCCGTAAGGCCAAGCGCGACATCTTTGCCAATAGCAAAGTAGATCTCGTAAACAGCGCGGCGCGGATCGCTTTGGCTATTGATGTAATGCAGCAAGCGCGATAGCGCCTGGATAAAGCGCTTGTTCTCTTCCGGCTTCTCCGCTCGCTCCTCGGGCTCTATATCGTCGACAGGATGGTGTTGATAGCTTGCGTGTTTTGAGTTTGCGATGTCATCAGTGATGGGCATGAACTACGACGCTTCGTAGTTGCAGACGCCGCGTCAATAAATATTTTATTAAACTCGCATTCTTCCAACAGGTAGAGCTCTTGCAATACGGAAAGCTGCGCCGGCTTTGTGGCTTCCAGCCATTGCCAAGCGCCTGCGCAAAGCATCTTTGCTCTGTATGAAGCGGAGAACGCCATGGACTTACCCATGAAGGGAATGGACATAGGCTCGCCCGTTACGTTCCAGGTGACGTCCGAAAGCAGCGTCATCAAGGCGGGCATCCAGTCGGGATCGGGCAGGCGGTCGCCTTGCCAGGGGCGGCCGAAGCCGCGCGCGGTGGGTGGGGTGGCGATTTCGATCTCCTCGCTTTCGTCGCGGTGGTCGCAGGTGAGGCGGGCGTAGAACGCGGGGTCGAGGTGCTCGCGTAGCCAGGTGAGCGTGCAGTTGGTGACGATGAACGTGGGGAGGAGGTTGGCGGTGCGGTGGAAGATGATGTCGCGGGCGGTGCTGTAGCTGGCATCGGCCATGTCTTTGGCGGTGGCGGCGAACTCGTCGAGCACCAGCACGGGCGTGGCCTGGTATTTATCGACGACGGCCGCTTTGCCGTCGCCGGAGTCGATGGCGCGCAGCACGGCGGTGGTGAGGCCGGCGTGGGTGACGTAGTGGGCGTGTCCGCCGGCGGCGCGCAGCCGGGCGTACACGGCGTTGCAGACTTCGTGCGTCTTGCCGGTGCCGGTCGGGCCGTGCACCAGCGCCAAGGGGCGGCTGGGCCAGGCTATGCGCGGGTGGGCGAGGCTGGGCCAGAAGCGGCGGGGAACGTCGTGGAAGGTGCCGGCGGTGGAAGTGCTTGTGGTCGTCATGGTTGCGGAGTTGAGGTGCGGTGCGTGGACAGGAAACGTGGACAAAATGGACAATCGTGGACTGGCGTGGATCGCCGTGGACTGAGCGGCTTAGCGGATCAGCGCGGCTGGGCTGGAGCCCATGAAACGCCGCGCAATACGTCTTTCTGTCCTTTGGGGAAGGGCTTGGAAGGCATCAGAATGCCTGCCTGTTGCGACGCGGTGCGCTCGGGGCTTGCGGTGCTTCGCTGGGCTGGGCGTGTTGCGGCTTCAAGCTGCCGACTCCGATGGGTCTTCCATTGCTGCGATTTGCCGCTCGCTCCGCTACTGCGCTGCGCTCCTTGCTCCAGCGTGCCGTCACGTAAGCGAGCCAGTTGGTGATTGGCCTCCCCACTGCATCCACCCAGCTTGTGCCTTCGTGCTGATGCCAGACCGTCGAGATAAAATCTCGAGGTATGCCGGCGATTCCGGCGGCAGCGATCGCATCTTCGACTGTTCGCGGTAGCGCAGGCGCGCTCGCGCCCCCACACTCTCTCTGTCTTTCCATTCCATTCCCTTCCATCGACACTTTTCCGCCACGGGGTGCGGGAATGTCGCAGGAAGGTGCGGGAATGCCGCATGCGGGTGCGACATCGGAATGCTTAAGCTCGCAATCGCTTGATTTGGAAGATGTTGCATCGCCTTCGCTGAGGGCTTCCCCCTCCGCTAATGTCTGGACTTCCTCCAGCCATCCGATCGAAATCAATCGTGGCAACGCTTCTTCAAAAATCTTGCGTGGCGCTCGGGTGACGCGCGCCAAACTGGCAGCATCGTACGGCGCTGCATCATGGCGCAGGCCGGTGCGGGAATCTCGCAGCAAGGTGCCGCGTTCCTGACACTTGGATGCGACCTGCAAGATCAGCACCCAAGCGCCAAAGTGCGCAAGGCCATTAGGATGGTCAAGCAGCTCTGTATATCCGTCTCCATCGTGTTTATTTGGCACCGGAAGCCATTCGAGTCGTTTCAGATCGCGAGTCCGATTGTTCTCGAAATTATCGTTCCAATCACGAACACGATAGATCATACCTGATCTCCTTCTTTCTCCTCAGTAATATATTCGTTTTCAGTTCCAATATCATTATAGGCTCTTTCGAGCATCTTTAACAAGATTGGGTAGTTCTGAGGAAGAACCTTAATTATGGAAGGATAATCATTTTCCTCATCTTGTCTAATGTGGATGTATCCGTCCTTAGCGTATGCGTCTACAGGCTTTTGTTCTGGAATTGAGTACATAATTTACCTTTTCAGGATTGGATGTAAGCGGCAAATTCGCGCCTCGCGCATGGGCATGGACCAATTGCGGCGGAGAATGCGCAGGCCGGTCTCGGCGCTGGCGCGGGTGGGATAGTGGCGGGCTTCGGGCAGGGTGGAGCAAAAGCCGAGGCTGCGGTGACTGCGGGCGATCCAGCGGCCGGGGGCGACTTGGATAACCCAGGGGCGGGCGGCGGTGGCGCGGGAAGGGGCGGCGGCTTTTCGATTCATTGCAGTTCGTCCAGCACGACTACGGTTTTTTCCTCGGCCTCCGTGGCGACTTGGATTTGCTCGACCGGCTCGATGCGGCAGAGCGCCGGCGCGTCATTAGGTAGCAGGCCAGCGTAGCGAAGGCTGTCGATATGGTACTTGGCGCAAGCGTTGTCCTGATCGAGCAGGCGGCGGCGGTGGGAGATGATTCGGACGCGGTAGCGCTGGCAACCGACTGGCGCTCTGCCGATAGCGCCTCGAGCACGCTGCGCTGGATGTCGCGCTTGATGCGCTCGCGCTCCCACGGGTTTGCCGCGAACAGCGCGTTGAGGCTGGGCACCGGCGCCGCAACTTCCAGCGTCAGGCGCCAGGCCGACGAGCTGGGGGGCGTCGGCGCTGGCGTCGGCGCTGGCGGCGGCGGGGCGGCGGAGGGCGACGGCACGGTTTATTCCGCCCTCCACATTTGCATGTGCCACTCGCGCGGCTTGTCCTCCAGGCGGACGATGCGCATCTTGCACCAGCGGGCGCGCACCGGGTTGAAGTGCGACCACTCTATAGTGTATCCGCGCGGGATCCAGCCGGCGAAGGAAAGCGTGCACCAGACGTGCGTCGGGAGTACGCAGCTCCATTTGTCCCAGGGGCGGTCGCGCGGCGAGCCGTGGGCGTCATCGACGGTGTGCCAGCGCCCCAACTTTGGGGCGTCTGGCGTGGCGGTGGCGATGGTGGTCGCCATGGTTAGAAGCCCCCGTCGTTGAAGGGCGAGCTTTCTTCCTGCCTGGCAGCTCCGGCGGGCGCCGGGCGCTGATACTGCTGGGCGGGACGCGACGGCGCAGGTGCCGCGCCGGCATTCTGGCGCGCGTAGCCGGTGGGCGCCGCAGCCGGGCGGGCGGGAGGCGCCGAGGTGCCGGCGCGATTGATGAGCATGCCGCGCCAGGTGTCCGGCAAAGGCTGGTCGGCAGTCGGGACGAGGAACGCCTGCACTTCGGCGTAGCCGTTTTTGATCTTCGTGCGGGCGCGCAACACGAGGCCGGTCAACTCGCTCGGGTAGATGCTGACGTGCTCGCCCTTCTTTAGCGGTTGGCCACAGGCGGCGCGGAACTGGTCGATGCGCCAGATCGCCTTTTCCGTAAACCAAAGGGTGTCAGACACTTTCAGCTCCGAGTTCTCCTCGGTCAGCGTCATGCGGATGATCGGCGTGCCATCCACGTCGCGCTCTTCGGCGGCGGTAATCATGAAAACGTACTCGCCGGGTTGCAGCGGCTTAAAGTTCTCGGCTTCTCCTGTAGAATAGTAGCTGGGCATGTTGGGTTGTGTATGTTGGTTGGTTCTGACAATTGCAGGCTAAGCGGTAAGGCTTTGGCCTTTTTGCTTTTGCGAGGTTTGACACGGCAGAGGCGCTTAAAGCCTTTGCCCTGATGGGTGATTGCGGGCGGAAATTCTTTGTCGGGAAAGACTTGCGCATAGAGCTTCTTGAAGCTGGCAACCGGCATTCCGCCGTAGGCAGTAATGATCCGATCGGCGCCTATGGATGAAGCCCATCGCACAACCTCCTCCGCCGGAACGTAGGACGGCGACGAGCCGTTTTGCAGTTCGAAGCCGGGAACGGGCCGGCCGTCCAGCAGCTCCGCGCGAACGAATGCCTCCGCGCGGCCGGCGATATCTTCCATCGCCTTGAAGGCGAAGAGGAACCGCCCGGCGGCAAGTGGATCGCTCGTCACGCTTTCCGAAGTCAATGGGCCGGCGCCGGCCGGCAAGTGCGGGACATCCTCCGCCGGCATCAGCTCCACGGCGGCTTCGACTGCTGGCGCTGCGGCGGCGGCCAGGGCCGGGCAGGTGCCGGCCAGGGCACAGCGGCCGCAAATCTCGCCGGCAACAAGCCCTTCGCGCTTCTCCACCGCCGCCGCCCGCGCGGCAAGCACGTCGCGGGCGATGGCGGCGGCTTCGACGTAGGTCAGCGTCCATTCCTCATGGCGCTGGCATTCCGAATAGAGCAGGTGCAGCGTCAGCTCGCTGCGCATCTCAAAATCCATGACGGCCAGAGCATAGCCGGCAAGCTGCGCTCGGTAGCCGTCGTCAAAGTAGCCGGTTTTGAGATCCCACACGTGGCCATCGGCGGTCACGTCGGCGTAGCCGAAGTACTTCGGAGCGTAGTCCGGCATTTTCAGCTGCACTTCGACGCGCAGGTTGCACGGGGCGGAACGCATGATTTCGCCCGCCGCCCACTCGGCCTGCTCCCAAAGGTCGCACGCGTCCTCGCCGGAGTCCTGCACAGGCTCGCCGGTCAGGGCGGCTTCAAGCATCCGATGCGCCCGGTTACCGCGCTCCAGCCGGGCGCGCGACGCTTCGTCCTCGTCGCGCAGCTTCTCAAAGCCGGGGCACTTCACCCACTTCGTCCAGTTGGAGGGCGAGAGCGGGTGGTGCGGGCGGGGATCCGACGGCGCCTTAGCCACAGGCGTCCTCCTTCGCGGCGAGCTCGTCGTGCCAGGCGCTTACGCGCTGGCGGAAGCCCTCGGGATCGGTCACGACACGCTGGAGATAGTCCGGCTTGATCTCCATAAGGTCGCGCATCTCCTTGCCTTTAGGCAACTTACCGGTGCCCACCAGGTAACGAGTGCCGGCTTCCTGCCACGCGCGGTCCAGTGCGGCGTCAAGCCGCTCAAGCACACTTAGCTCTCCAGTCGGGGCGGTGGCCGGGGCCGGAGATGATGCGGGCGCGGGCGTAGCCTCGGCGGGAGGCGCGGAAGGTGCGGGCTCCGCTTTCGGAGCGGTCGCCACGATAGGCGCGATCGACTCCCAGCACCACGGCAGAACCGGCGCCAGGCCGTGCCGATTCTTCGCGTCGTGCCTCGGATCGTGATCCGTGTAGAGCATGCGCGTTTTGCCGGTGCCGTTGCGAACCTGGCCTTTGCCGTCCTTCTTATCGATCGACAAATCCCAATCGCCAAACAGCACCGCGTCGGCCCACTCCTGCACGATGGAACTGCTGTGCTTGCTCAATTTCAGCGCGTGCCGATCGTACGCCAGCTGGCCGGGCGGCGAGTACGGCTTAGGGTGCGTGTGCGCCAGCAACACCACGTGCATCCCCGCATCGCGCGCCTTTTGCAGCGTAACGGTAAGGAAGCTGGTCATCTTGTCGGACAACACGCCGTAGCCTTCGCCGTACCCTTTGCCGATCTTGGCAAGCGCCGTAACATTCTCCTCCGCAAGGATATGCTTGATCAGGCGGGCTTCCACCCAGTCAATCGTATCCAGCACCAGCGTGCGAAACTCGCGCGCCGCAATCGCTTCCGCAATACCGCGCTCGATATCCAGCCAGCACTTCACCTCCACGCGGGCGACGTCCAACTGACCGCTTCCGTCCTCCGCGTCAATGATCACCGGCGACGGAAACCAGGTGGCAAGTGTCGTCTTGCCAAAGCCTTGCGGCGCGTAAATAACGATGCGCTGCGGCGCCCCGTGCTTAACTCCTCGTGTAATAGCCATGGTGTGTAACTAGCTGCGATGGTGAATGTTACGTTTGTCCTGCTCGGTCATGATGTCCTCGGCGCGCGGCGGCTCCGGCTCGATCCACAGGTTCAGTGACTTCAGCAGCTCCCGCGTGCGGCCGACCGCCGACGCGCCGGGGAGCGAGCACGCCATGGCAATCATCGTTTCCTGCGGTAACCAGGCTTGCGACCGCCGGCGCTCCGCCATCCGCTCGACCAGCCTCCCGGCGTCCGTCGCCGGAAACTCCGCAACCAGCGGCCCCAGCGCCAGCCGGATAAAGCCCGGTCCCTCCGCATACGTGGCGGTCAGATCCAGCTTGTGCGGCCGGCGCATCTCCTTCAGCGCCAGGTACAAAGCGCGGGGCGTTGCCATCGGAGGACGCGCGGCCGGCCGGCGCCGGGGAGCCTCCCCCGACGCGCCCGGTACATCGTCGCGATGAACAGCGGCCGGCGAGCTTTCGCGGGAGAAGGTGCGCATGGGCGGAATCGGGGCGGCGGCGAAACAAGGTGTCGCCATCACTGCCCCGCCTCCGTATCAAATGCTTCCACCTCAGCCTTTTGCGCCAGCTTCACGTCGTACAGCGCCGAGAGCACGCGGTCGCGCGGCGTCTCGCCCGTCTCGGCGTAAACCTGCCAGCCGTCGTTAATCAGAATCACGTCGGGCAACACCTTCAGCAGCGCCCGCCCTTCATCCGTCACAAAGTCGGCCGGCGAGAACTCCCTGGCGTCCCGAAAGCCACAATGCCCCAGCGCGCAGCCGCAGCCGTCGCCATCCACAAACTTGCCGGCAATCCACTTGTCCGCCGGAATCGCCTCAAACTTGGCGATAAAATGATCTACATCAAAAGCAGTGTCAGACATATATCAATAAGGGCACTCCGCCCCGTTAATGATTTCACACTTCAACACGGAGTCTCTTCGCTCAAAGAGCCTCCCCTTCCTGCAATTCTCATGCGCAGTAACCACGCGAATATTGCCAACCTGATAACCAAGAGAGTTGTCAATCCGGTCGATGTGCAACGCGTTGCTGTCCCAACCTTTACGCTCCAGATACTCCGTGCCGTAAATGGCCTGCCCAAACTCCTTAAGCGTAAGCAAGAACGCAATCCGCCGCTTTACTGCTGATGTCTTAAGCGTTAAATATGCAGCCTTAAGCGGATACTTCGCACGCCATATACGTAAAGCGCACTTGTTGCACAGCTTCCCTTTCTTCTTCCCTCTCTTGTTACGACAAAACGCCGTTACACAAAGAGAGGATGACTTCACCTCGCCGCCCTTTGCGCAATCTCCTCGCCCAACTCGTCGCTGCCCTCAATCTCCGCAAAGTCGGCGGAGTCCGCCGGCACCACCAGCGGCCGGGCGGATCCAGCCGGATGCATGTCGGCCTCGCTCAGCCGCCACTCGTACCCAGGGCCGTCCGGCACGCCCCGCTCCTCCCATATCTCCACCACGCCCGTCACACGGACCGGCATCATTATCGTAAGGTCGAATGAAATCCGCTCCGGCGCCCGCTCCCGCTGCGGACCGGTCGCATGCCGACGCACGCCATCCTCAACGATGGCGCGCAAATTCCTGTGATTGACAGGAACGGGTAGTGTTGCTGTATTCTGCTGTTGCATTCGTTAGTCAGTTGGAGCCTTCGCCGTTGCAGCGGTGAGGGCTCTTTTTTCGTGCTGCGGGATTCGGGATGTCCTCCCGCTCCCATGGGTTGGTAAGTTGGTGCGACTTAGCACCGAGAAGGGCGCGCATTTCGGCCATCTGCGCCTGCATAACTGCGATCACATCTTCCAGCCGGCGAATCCGAGCAAGTGCGCCGGAGAGCGTCATTTCCGGGTCGATGGCCATGCGTTAGGAGGGCATTGCGTATCGCTCGAAATGGGCAACCGTTCGGGAGTTCTTGATGAACGAATTGATGTCGTCGCGGGTGAAGTAGAACTTGCCGCGACCGCCGTAGCGGACGTACGAGATCTCACCGGCGGTGATGAGCTTCCGCAAAACTGTGACTCCGAGGCGGAGTAATTCCGCCGCTTCCTGAATGTCGTAGATGGATTTGCCGGTCGCGGGCACGTAATCGGGAGGAGGTTGTTTGGTTCTGGCCATTGTGGGATCGATGGGTGGTTATCACCTCGGGCGCTAAATATCGGCTTTAGGGTGGTTATCACCTGCGGCAAAAAAATGGTTCAGCTCTTCCTGAGACATTTTCTCCAAAGTCTGAAGGCCGAGGCTTAATGCAGCTTCGGCAACGCGAGACTTCGACGTCTTCTCGCCCACTTCTTTCTGCTGCGAGGTCACGCGCTCGATCTTCTTGGTGACTTCGCGCGACACGCTCACGCCAAGGAATGCTTTCTCAATCTTCATTTTGGTCTTTGTCGTCTAATTTCGGGAAGGGAGTCCCCTTGAGTTCATGCTCGTTCAGTCCCAGCAGAAGCGCCTTCTGGCCGATCTCGGACAGGTCTTTGCCTGTTCTCTTGGCAAGCTCGGCCACGCGGCGCTTGAGATCTTTGGACACCCAAAGCCCCAACAGGGCTTTATCCGGGTGGCGTTGATTTGGCATGGAGGTGATAATCACCTATTCGGTTCTTTTCCGCAAGAGATTTTTTTAAAATCCTTGCCGACTCCTCGGCAAGATACTCATCAACATTCTCTAAAATGAATAAAGACAGGGACTTAGGGTCAACGTTCATTCGATTGGCAGCCTCGTGAATCAGGTGAGGGATTTCCATTAATGATCGGTTAAGCTTGCGCTGGACTGCTGGCCAGTAACTTGCCCTGCCAGACAGGCAGATCCACTTCCCTTAGAACAGGCCGGGATCTCGCTACGCCCCGATTGCTGCCGGGGCCGCCGGTTGCGCGATTAATGGCGATATGATCACCTGTGTTCACATGGTCTGCAAGGCAAATATTGTGAGCCATGCGTAAGTCGCAGAGTCGCAGGAGAATAAATCGTTATTCACAATTTCCTGACCATTATACACTTATGCCGAGTAGAAATTTCTACAGGGACCGCAAATGTCCCACCCCTTATGGTATTGCATCATGGTGATCAGCGCCGCTTCTTGGGTAGGATCTTCCAGTAAGATTGTGCGACATTCGCGGGCACGGCTCGTCGGTAGTGCTTGCGTATCACAGATTCCGAGTTTCCCATAATCTCGGCAAGCTCCGAGCGGCTGTGATGGATCGGCAACCAGTACGATGCGAAGGTATGGCGCAGACAATCGGGTGGCCACTCGGGGCCTTGCTCCTTGATGATTTCGCCCTGTTCACTGCGCTCTTCGACGTTTTTACCGTCGATACAGTAGCCGAGGGACGCGCGAAGCCCTTCCCAGGCATTGCGGAAGTAGCCGGGCACAGGGCCAATGACGGGACCGGATTTGCCCTTTGCAAGCGGAGTAAGCCAGGCGAGAAGCGTGTCGTTAATAGGGACGTATCGCGTCTCGCGCGTTTTGCTGGTGGCGGCGAGCACACGGATTTGGCGCGTCTTGAGGAACACGTTGCTCCAATCCAGCGCTTGCGCCTCATAGGGGCGAAGGCCGGCAAATAGGCTGATCACCAGATAGGGCAGGGCAAGGGGAAAGTCGCTTGCAGCCTTTATGAGAGAGTGGGCCTCTTCGACAGAGAGCACGACAACCTCCTCATCGGGAATTCTGACCTTAATGCCGGCGGCGGGATTGTGATCGATCCAGCCTTTGTTGCGCGCAAAGTTGAAGAACGTACCCAGCTTGACGCGGTAATTGTTGCGCGTGCGCGGGCCTTTTTCGACGCTGCCCAGGAACGTCTCGACATGCTGCCGGTTGACGGCACGGACGTTGATATTGCCAAACGCGTTGGCAAAAATTTTCCGCATCGATTTAGTCTCGCGGAGTGTCGCGTCCGAAATATCTTTGCGCTTGTGCTCCTCTTCGCGAACCGTAAGCCACTCCTTTAGGCAAAACTGCATGAGATGGCTTTCCTCGCGAAGGCGCGCGTCTTCCATCGAGGCAATGTAATACGCCGTGGCATCGCGGAGCGTCTTGCCCCATACGGCGAGCTTTTCATGGCACTCGATCGCCATCGCTCGGAGCTGAGGAGGCATCGTGACGGCAGCAGTGCCTTGCTCCAGCTTAGTCTTGGCAAGCGCATTTGCCCGCCGGATCGCCTCAATCTCAGACTTGCAGATTTCACGGCGACCAGATGGCCTGGCGTCGACTTGCCAGCGAAGATTGCCATTAAGGACGATCTTCACTATTTTGGGCCACTCTTCCCTGACGACATTCGACTTCCTGGCGGGTTTCATCTCCCCGAAAGTTTCGCCAAATTTTGCCAAAAAATCGACTAAAATGCGAAAATATTTGCCAAATTTCGCCAAAATGCGGTTTCAGAAACATCGCCCCTTTTAATCGCTATGTTCAGTGTAACTGCCTCATTTTCAACGCGTTAGAAGGAGTGCTCCCAACTGGGTTCGAACCAGTAACCTGCGGTTTAGAAGACCGCTGCTCTATCCGATTGAGCTATGGGAGCGGTTGCCGGACGGGCATTGACGAAACGAGGAAGTTAGCAGGTATTGTGGCGTTTGGCCAGCATGCTTTTTGTGGTGCATGGGTTGCTTGGCAAGAGCTGGTTTTGGCCGTAGTGTTGGGTATGACGACGACGACATCTTCGGCATCTGCGGAGGCGACGGAGGAAGTTCCCCAGGGCTGGACACTTGGGCCGGGAGGGCTCCGGCGGGAGCTTGAGTTCAAGAATTTTGCGCAAGCACTTGCATTTGTGGTGCTTGCAGGGCGGCGGGCCGAGGCGGCGGATCACCACCCGGACGTCGATATTCGCTGGAACAAAGTGACGCTGGCGCTGATGACGCACAGCAAAGGCCGTGTAACGGCGGCCGACTATGCGATGGCGCGTGAGCTGAACGGCATTGCGCTGGAGGATGCCGTTGCGCTGGCACCCGTGATTCTGGCGCCCGAGGGAATCCCGCTGGAGAGCTAAGGTGTGTCGACATTGACTTGGCCACGTTGGACGACCTGAAATCTCCGGTCGAGCATTATTCTGACGCACTCCCTGCAATCCGCCTGGCTCTCACCTCAAATCAAATGTCTAGAGGCTGTTGACATTTCCGCTGCATCCCCTTGGCGAAACTTTCCGTCCTTGGCGATACTATCTGCCTTGGATCTACGGACCTTCAGATAACATCGCCAAGGGCGGAAAGTTTCGCCAAGAGGGATGCTTCCACGATGTTCAACCTTTCTTACGTTCCGCCTCTATCCCCTGCTTAGAGGCTTGTATCCGTATTGCAGTACGGCTTCACAGATGTCTCGCTCTAAAGGGAATATAAGCCTCTAGAGAATGTCGACAGCCTCTAGGTTCTAAGTTCTGCACCTTATTCTTTGGCGACTCCTGAGCCGGAGCGATTCAGATGGCAGCAGCCGATTGGCGCAAGATCCTGACCTTCAGGCCGTTGTGCACTCCTGAAGGTATGACTATGGGCGTGCGCCTCGTGGTTCGCAATGGCTTGCAGGTTCAAGCTTTTGCGCCGGCTGCGGCGAGCGCCGGCAGGCCTGGGCTTGCGATTACTCGTTGATCTTGGCCATCGTCTCCGCCATGGCTTTCTCTTCTCTTTCGCGGGCGGCGGCTACGTCGTATTTGTCGTTATCCGGATGGTCAGGGCCTAAAGGGGACATTTTCCTCAGTTGCTCGATGATCGGGGGGATTACGTCGAGGGCGTAGTCGATGTCCTTGTCCGTGTTGTAGTGGGAGAAGGAGAAGCGGACGCAGCTGCGGGCGCGGGCGGGGGTGAGGCCCATGGCGCTGAGCACGTGCGAGGGATCGAGCGAGCCGGTGGTGCAGGCGCTGCCGGAGGAGGCGCAGATGCCCTTCATGTCCAGGCGCATGAGGATGGCTTCGGCCTCGACGAAGTCGAACGCGATGTTGCTGGTGTTGGGCAGGCGCTGCTCGCGGTTGCCGTTGATGTAGAGGTAGGGCAGGCGCTCCAGGAGGGTGTTCTCGAAGCGGTCGCGAAGGGCGCGCACGCGGGTTTGCTCGTCAATCAGCGTCTCGCGGGCCAGCTCGGCAGCGCGGCCCAGGCCGATGATGGAGGCGACGTTTTCGGTGCCGCCGCGCTTGCCGCGCTCCTGGCCGCCGCCGATGAGGTAGGGCAGGAACTTGGTGCGGCGCTTGACGTAGAGCACGCCTACGCCCTTGGGCGCGTGCAACTTATGGCCGGAGAGGGAGAGGAAATCGACGCCGGCCGCCTTCACGTCGATGGAAATTTTGCCGGGCGTTTGCACGGCGTCGGTGTGGAACAGTACGCCTTTGGCCTTGCAAATCTTCGCGATCTCCTCGATCGGGAAGATCACGCCGGTCTCGTTATTGGCCCACATGATGGTGACGATGGCTGTGTCGGGGCGGATGGCGCGCTCCAGCTCGCCGAGGTCCAGCAGGCCCTCGCTGTTGACGGGCAGCCAGGTAACGCCGTAGCCTTGTTTCTCCAGGCCTTCGCACTGGTTCATGATGGCCGAGTGCTCCACCTGGGTGGTGACGATGTGCTTCTTGCCGGTTGTCTGCAGGGCGGAGGCGATGGCGGCGTTGTCGGCCTCGGTGCCGCAGCTGGTAAAGAAGATTTCCTTGGGATCGGCATTGATCAGCGCGGCGACGCGCTCGCGGGCGTGCTCCAGGCTGCCGCGCACGCGCTGGCCAAAGGAGTACGCGCTGCTGGGGTTGCCGTAAAACTCGGTGAGGTAAGGCACCATGGCCTCAAACACCTGGGGGGCAACGGCGGTCGTCGCGTTATTGTCGAGGTAAATCACTTCTTTGGCTGCTTCCGTGTGCATGGCTGGTCGGGGATCGTTGCGTGTGTGTGCGTCGTGGCGGCGCGGGTCGTGTGGTATGTTACGACACTAATAGAAAGGTGTGCGAGTTGCAAGCCCGTGTTGGCAAAAAGAGGAGTAATTTGGTGTTGTTTTTGCGATTTTTGCCGCAACACCGTCCGCGCCCCTCACCGCGCACGGTAAAAAAGCCTGCCAGGCGATATCCCTCGTTGCGTGCGTTGCGAAATCCGTCCGTTGCGCCCGTTGCGTGAGAATCTGCTCCACATATCGCTTCGCCCGTTCGCCTGGCAATACGATGACGGATATTCACGCAACGGTCGCGACGACGGATACGCAACGTACGCAAAGGCAGGATGTTATAGCAGGCCCCACTCGAACTCCCGAGCCTCATGGGAGAGCCTTGGCTTTCGCGCGGGGACTTTATTCATCCCTGATTAAACCGCTCTAGCCCAGCGTGCGGGGGATTTGCGAGGAGTGATGCTGGATGATGGGTGATTCCCGCTCCAGATCGAGCACAAAGGTAAAGCGCGCTTCAAACGTAAGCGGCACTTCATCTACATCAAATATGAATTTGTAGATACCGCACGATGTCCATACTGTAGATGTAAGCTTTTGGACGCGAAGCGTTTCCTGGTGAAGCTCCACACGCAGGTTGGGCTTGGATCCCAGCGTGTTAAAGTAGGCGGCGCGCTTCTCGGGAGTCTTGAGGAAAAGCGGAGAGAATGTAGGAATCAGAATAGCCTCTTCCGCGTAGAGCTTGGCAACTTCATCGGCTTTACCTTCGTTCAGGAAATTCATCCAGGCAAGAGTAACTTCGATAGCGGACGGATAGAGCATAGGATTGGTGTTGGGTAGGGACGTACGTACGATTGTGGGGAGTGCACCCGCCCGGAGTGTCGTGGCGGCGGGAAAATCTGTCCCATACTCGCCCGGTTGTCAACCTGCACGCACTTGCCGCGCGCAGCTATTTCCGTGTTGCGTCGGGCGATTTGCATGGCCGGTGGCTCTGCAGCCCGGCGTGTGCCCCGACGCGACCTTATTGGGTCCTGACCCGTGGCGCTGCGATGACGGATTTTCACGCAACGGTCGCAATGGCGGATACGCAACGTTCGATTCCAAAGAGGCTGACGACACTTGCACGTTCTGCTGCCCCCCTTGGCGATCTTTCCGTCCTTAGCCTTAATTGTTCCCCTCGCCTTCCTTCAAACGGATTTATAACGCCAAGGACGGAAAGTTCGCCAAGACGGACGAGAGGGGGAGAGAAAATCTCGAATGTCGACAGCCAGACCCGTACATCTCTGCTTCCAATGCACTCCCCCTACCCGATCCACACGGGGGTGCCGACAGGGGCCAGGTCGTGGAGGCGCAGCATGGGGAGGTTGCGGAGGCGGACGCAGCCGTGGCTGGAGGGAGTGCCTATGCGGTCCTCATGGTTGGTGCCGTGTATGTAAATGTAGCGATCGTACGACGAGGCGTTGGCGGGCTCCACGCCGTCCAGCCACAGGATGCGCGTCAGGATCAGGTCCGACCAGGCGGCCTGCCCGGCTTCGCAGGGCGTGGTGCCGGACTGCCACACGCGGCCGGTGGGTTTGCGCGACTTGAACTCCGCGCCGGAGGGCTGGCCCTCGCCAAAGCGCTCGGCCACCACATGCCAGCCCCGCGGCGTGCGGTAGCTCCCAGGCTCCTCCCCCATGCCGCGGGCGGATGTACTGATCGGCGTCTCCCATAAAAGCGGAGGCGGCGGGTAATTGGCCGCGAGGGGCGCGTGGAGAGCATCCGCTTGCGAGCCGGGAGACGCCCCTTCTGGATCCGAAAGTAAGGCGGAATACGGCTCCGAAGCCGCGTTCGGATCGGCATCGGCAGGCTCCTCCGGTTCAAGCTGCGGAGCGGCAAAGATTTGCAGCAGCTGGAGATCGCTGCGCACGCAAAGCAGTGGCAGGCCGGCCCGGAAGGCGGCGACGATACGGGCCCGCCCGGCGGTATCTCGCGGCAGCGGCACCACGGCTCCAGGGGCGTCCAGCCACGCGGTGTTTCCCGTCAGGGCGGCGCCAGTATCACAAGCAGCCGCGGCGATGGCGGGGACAGAGTCCCCGCCGACAGTAGGTGTGTACTGCATGCTCGTAGCATAACTCATCCCCGACTTAATGCGAGCAAGCGATACCGCACCCGTGCTGATTCGTCGCCAATGCGACGTCATGTGGGGTGACTCCATAGGGCGTACAAGCCGGGAGGCCCGCGGCTGGCCAGGGGCCTCGGGCGGTCCGTTTCGTTCAGCAGGCGAGTCGCCGCCCACTACTTGTGGGCGGCGGCCGCCACGGGGGCTGAGCCCACCCACATTTCCACGTAATTCTTCATCGCGTCGTTAAACACCGACACACGCTTGCCCAACTCCAGCGGCGCGTAAAACATGGCGGCTGCCTGGGCATGCCAGGCGGCGGTGGAGAGTATCCCGGTGCGGTACATCATCGTCACCGGGCCGTAGCTCAGGACGTAAAGCAGCAGGCCGGTGACAAAAATAAGCGCGGTATCGATCACAACATTACGTTGCGCCGGCATGGAGTCCAACTGCGCCTCGAGTGTCGGGGCGGTAGAGGAGAGAGGCTCGGTACTGGCCATGGATGTGCTCCAGTTGACAAGGGTTGCGGGAAGACAGAAGAAGCGGGACTGGACGCCTTCCAGACCCAAAAAGCGTCGAAAAAGAAGAAAGCATGATACTTTTTCCACTTCACCCGACGCACCATTTACACCATGCAGTATTAGTGCCAGAGCTGTGCCTTTTGTCTGAAATAGTGGACGACCCACTTGTAAAGAAGAGGTGACTAACAGGCAAAGAAAGCTCACTGAAACAGGCCCCTTCACAATCCGAACGCCGGACAAACCGGATAACCCCCTGAAAACAAACCACTAACAACAACGCGCTGCTTTGCGAAAGGCACGCAATCGCGGCGACGCCCGCACCCAACTCCTTCCGCCCCTCCAGGGGCGGAAGGAGAATCCTCGTTACGGACGTACGGACATGTGTCAGAAATCATAACAATCAGCTCCGGCACCCCCTCGACAGGTATGGACAGGCTATGACAGTACATCTGTACCAGAAACTCTCATGCGCCAGGCAGCGGCACGCTGACCGATACGCACCGCCTGCGATAAAACCCACTGGCAAACGCTCCCCCTCTACCCTGCCATCTCCCCCTTCTCTCCCTACAGTACCGAGGCGCGCACGCGGGTGTTCGGCGAGATCGAGGCGCTTTCGGCGGGCTCGACGGTGGCGGCGGGCTGCGGGGCGGACTTTTTGGCGGCAGGGGTTGCGGGCGCTGCCGGGGCCGTGGGGATGCTGGCGGCCGAGG
This sequence comes from Verrucomicrobia bacterium LW23, assembly GCA_003054695.1. Lineage (GTDB taxonomy): Bacteria > Verrucomicrobiota > Verrucomicrobiia > Methylacidiphilales > UBA1321 > LW23. The sequence continues at coordinate 24,032 of QAZA01000011.1, read as the reverse complement.
GTTTGCGTTTGGGCGCCGGGGCCGGAGCGCCCACACCTCCCACACTGGCGGACGGGGAGGACGCCGTGGTGGCCATACGGGTGGCCGTTTTGGATTTGGAGGTGGCGGTGGCCCTGGCAGGCTTGTCTGCCTTGTTGTTGCTGGAGGCGGCGCTGATGCTGTGGGGGCCGGAAGGGTGAATCTTCACCTTGGGGCGCATGGTGGGGACGTGATCCTTGTAGGGGCCCATCATGCCCGCGGGTTGCGTGGGCGCCTTGCCCAGCTTGCCAGCCAGGCGTTCGCTGAGGATGCGAGAGACTTCGGCCAATGAGCCGTCGTACGTGGTGCAGCTGGTGTGCTTGGCGTGGATGATTTTCTCCGAAACAGCCTGGTTAAGGTGGGAGCTCCAGTAGGGCACGACGGTGTCGTTGCCGGCAAGCAGGGTTGCGTTGGGGTAGACAAGCTGGTCGTTACCCGTGGTGTGGTCGCCAATGATGGTGTAGAAGGGCACCTGGATGATGCGCTGGTTAAGTGTGCGGAAGGCAGGATTTTTCGGCGACAGCCCCGTAAGGCTGGTACCAACGCCTGTCATGGAGCGAAAATTCTGGTTAATACCATCCATGTTAAGCGTGGCAACGTTGACCAGGGCGGAGGCGACGCTGGAGGGCAGTTTGATCAGCTTCTTGATCCAGCCCACCACAAACCAGTCCGCCATGCCGCTGCCGCGGTGCGGGGCGGCAATAAACACGGCGGCGGAGACCATGGGCACGCGCTTGAAGTAGAGCGTCGTCATGAACTTGTTCTTTGCCTCCGCGCTGGGCCAGTCAACCCGGGTGGCCGGTTTCTCAAAGACGAGGTTCCAGAAGTCTTCGCCGGAGTCGATCGTCATCATGCGCGACATGAGGCCGCCCATGCTGTGGCCGACGAGAACGCACCGGTTCAGATTCTCCCTGCCGCCCTTGGCGGCAAATGTGGAGTATGCGCCGTTGAGGTCGTCGCGAAACGCGGGAGCGGAGATTATCCAGCTGGAGCCGGTAGGGTACGTGTAGAACCAGAACTGATACTTGCGGCTCAGCTCGGGGTGTGCATTAAGGGAGCTGATCATCTGCGTCCACGTAAGCGGCGACGACTGCAGGCCGTGCACAAAGACGACGGGGATCTTGTCGGCGCGATAGGGCTCCGTCAGGTACAAGCCCCTGGTCTTCATGAACTTATCGACGCGGAACACGCCGCCGAACATGATATCGCGAAACTCGCTGACGTTGATGGCGACCTCGACGGGCGCAGCGTAGTCGGCCGCCAGGGTGCTGCCCTCGTACTTGGGCTGCTCGCGGGGATCAAAGAAGCGGAGCGTGGGGCGTGCGCCGCCAAAGTCGAGCACGGCGGTAGCCGGGGAGTTCAGGCCGGTGCGGAAAACGTAAGGTTCATTGCTGCTATGTTTGCGAAGCACAATCGGGGCGCCGAGGCCTTCCACGCGGCCGGGCTTTTTCATCGACTTGATGGCGACTTGGGAGGAGATGCGGAAGGAGTCGTACCAGCTGATGTCGTACTGCGAGTAGCCGGCGGGGGGCCTGGGGATATCCAGGAGGCGGCCGCCGATGGTGAGGGTGCCTTTCCACTCCGGCAGCTTCTTGAGGTCGGCGAGGTAGACAAGGAAAGTTTCCAGCTCCGCACGGTACTTTTTGCGGGAGCCTTCGGTGGGTTTGGCCTGGACTTCGCGCCACGCAACTTCTACGGCTGCAAGGCGTTCCGCTGTGCGATGCTCCAGCGTTTTGCCGGTGGCGGTAACGGTGGGGCGGTTAACATCGGACGGGGCGCAGCCTGTGGAGGCAAAGGTGAGTGCAATTGCGACGACGAGCGTAGCCATTATTCGCACGAATTGCGTGGCACAGGATTTACCGCGCTTGTCAATGCACCTCATCGTCATATGGCCAGTGAGAATGTCGAATGGATGTAATCAGTTCAACTTAATTCTACCGTCAAACGTAAATTTTATAACACTTTGGGATCGTAAGTTTTACGTAACGTCAGACGGGCTCACAAACTCCTCAAACTCGGCCACCCAGCAGTTGGGCCCCAGCTCCTCCGTGCAACGCTCCATCAGTGAGGTCGCCTCTTCGCCGTCCTTAAGCAGGGCAAACACGCAACTGCCGCTGCCGCTCATCAGGGCGTCGAGCACTTCGGGCTGGGCGCGCAGCCAGTCCTTGGCGGCGGGCAGCCACAGGTACTTGCGAAATACGGGGGGCTCCAGGTCGTTGCGCAGGGTGCCGTCGGGGAGGGCGACGCCGGTTTTGCCCGCTGTGGGGCTCTCCGCATATTTCTTGTAGGCCCAGGGGGTGGGCACGGCAAAGCCCGGGTGGATGAGGACACCGCGATATTTGCCTTGCAGCTGTACGGGTTCCACTATTTCGCCGCGGCCGCGACAGATGGCGGCACTGCGGTAGAGGAAGAACGGGACGTCGCTGCCCAGGGTGGCGGCCAGTTCCAGGATTTCCTCGTCGGAGACGCTGAGGCCGAGGAGCTCGCGCACGCCGCCCAGCACGGTGGCGGCGTCGCTGCTGCCGCCGCCCAGGCCGGCGCCGTGGGGCAGCCGTTTCTCCAGGTGGATGGAGACGCCACGGTTGGGGGCATAACGCTCCAGCATCTGGATGGCGGCTTTGACGGCCAGGTTGGTGACGTCGGTGGGCAGCGAGTCGTCGGTGCAGGTAAAGCCGACGCCGGGCTCGGGGCGCTCCTCCAGGGTGATAATATCGCCGAGTTTGAGCGGCACCATAAGGGTCTCCAGTTCATGGAAGCCGTCGGGGCGACGGCCCAGGATGTGGAGATAGAGGTTGAGCTTGGCGGGGGCGAAAAGCTGCATGTTGGAGGGGGATTCGTGCTTGCTCGCACCCGGGCCTGGGCGGGTGCGCGTCGGGGGGGGGAAGGGAGAGGTCCGCATGCGACTCGCGGCGATTTCTATCAAGCAGAAATATGTTGGAAAGGCCAGAACGTATTGCGAAAGAATTGAATGCGCGTGAGGGAAGCGCCCTCCCCGGCCCTCCCTTGCCTGCCCGCTCCCCGCAAAAACGCAAAGGGGACGCAAGTGAATGCGTCCCCTTTGAGGGGTGCCCACGCTGACTGTATCCTGAGGGAAGAGACAACCGCCGACCGCAGGCAAGGGCGCGTGGGCGGCCTCCCTTACCTGGGTGCGAGGGCAGAAGTTGCGACTAGCAGATTAGGAGTGGCTCTCCATTTCGTAGCCGGCTTCGCCGTGATCGGTGATGTCCAGACCGGTCGTTTCGTCTTCGATGGAGGGACGCAGGCCGATGGTGGCCTTGATCGCGAAGGCGATGATCGCAGTGGCCACGACCGAGAGGGTCACGGTCAGCAGGATGGACAGGATCTGGGCCGTGGGCAGGCCGCCGCCATCCACCAGGCCGGCGATGCCGGGGTTGACTTCTTTGGAGGCGAGGAAACCGAGGGCCAGGGCGCCGATGGTGCCGCCGACGCCGTGAACGCCGAAGGTGTCCAGCGCGTCGTCATAACCCAGCAGGGGCTTGAGCTTGGTGCAGGCGAAGAAGGGCAGCGCACCACCCAGGACACCGAGGATAACGGCGCCAGTGGCGGTAACAAAGCCCGCGGCGGGCGTGATGGCAACCAGACCGCCGACAACGCCGGAGCAGAAGCCGAGGATGGAGGGCTTGCCCTTCATGATCCACTCAAGAGCGGCCCAGGTGAAGGAGGCAAATGCGGCAGCCAGCGTGGTGGTGAGGAAGGCGTTCGCGGCGATACCGTCCGCGCCACCGGCGGAGCCGGCGTTAAAGCCGTACCAGCCCACCCAGAGCATGCCGGTACCAATCATGCACAGCACCATGCTGTGGGGAACCATGGGAGCCTTGCCGTAACCGGTGCGGGGCCCAAGGATGATGCAGAGCACCAGCGCGGACCAGCCGGAGGACATGTGCACAACCGCGCCGCCGGCGAAGTCGATCGCCTTGATGGCGGTCATGTCAGTGGCAAACGGGCCGTTCATGAAGCCGTCCGGACCCCAGACCATGTGAGCGAGGGGGAAGTACACCAGGAACATCCAGGCGGTGATGAAGAGCATGATGGCGGAGTACTTCATGCGCTCCGCAATGGCGCCCACGATCAGGCCGGGGGTGATGATGGCGAACATGAGCTGGAAGCAGCAGAAAACGCTGTCCGGAACCCACACCATGAAGTTACCGGAGGGCGCATTGAGCAGGCCCGCCAGGAACAGGTGCTCCGTACCGCCCAGGAAGGGGCTGTCGAAGCTGCCACCGAAGGCGAGGCTGTAGCCACAGGCCCACCACAGGACGGTTACCCAGGCCGCACAACCGAGGCACTGCGCCATAACGGAGAGCACATTCTTGCTGCGAACCAGGCCGCCGTAGAACAGCGCCAGGCCGGGCAGGGTCATGAACAGCACCAGCGCGGAGGAGGTCAGGATCCACGCGGTGTGGCCGGGGCCGACCGCGCCAGCGAGCTTGGAGCTGCCGGAGCGGGAGCCGACGCCGAAGTAATGCTCGAGATCGCCCACGCGTTCTTCGAGGGTGGGGCCGGCCGGGGCCGGCGCGGGGGTTTCCGGGGCCGCGGCGGGAGCCGGGGCCGGAGCCGGCGCGGGGGTTTCCTGGGCCGTGGCGGGCGCCAGGAGGCCCAGGATCATCGCCCCGGCACAAAGCGCGGCGATGCAGGTCTTACGTAGTGTCAGGCAGTGCATGGTTTGGTTGTTCAGGTATCCCTGTTAGTTCTTGTGGGGGTTGTCTCTTGGGTTTGTCCTGCGGAGCCTAAACTCGTTGGACGCTGTCTGTGGGTGCTTCCTTAACCAGGATTCAGACCTTATAGGGGAGGCTGAAACCCGATAAGGAAGCCAGTGGACACAGAGGGGGTTGCTATATATGGAGCGAAAGGGTTGTGGAAAAAGTGGCGGGGGTGAATCATGAGCAAGAAGACAGGAAGCCTGAGAAAAGCTGTTCGCCAACTTTTCCGGCCCGGTTGTCCTTCCTGCGTATGGTTATGAAGCTGTGGTATTTGCCTGCTGCATGGGTACGGTTTCAGCACATGAACAACACGCGGTAAGCAGGAGACAGGCCAACTTGCCGCGTAATGCACAAATCACGCGGCGCGGATGGGCGGCGGAACACCGGGTTCCAGCCCCGTTCGGTGTTGCGAAACAGCACAGGCAACGGCAGAAAACGTAGAACGAGCGTAAGTACCCGCAGCAGAACTTTCCCAGTTCCAATTGACGTTATACAAAGGACTTACGTCAATCGATGCACCTTTCGGCATCCGTTGTTCATCACGAAACATCTGTGGCAAAAAAGCGCCAACGTGATCAAATCGCATGCCCCGAACTTCCCCGGCCTGAACGACCGGCACTCCACCACGCAGCATCGTCGCCGCCAGGGTACACGCCGAACGACGCGCATCGCCGCAGCCGGGACCCACCCGCACATCCGGGCAGGCCGTAACCGCAAGCGCGGCGCACGCTCCCAGAATGAGGGTGAGGATGGTGGAGAGCTTATACCGGAACACGCTTTTCCCATAAGCACAATGCGTGCCGACTTACAGAAAGCGCCACTTTCCTCTGATTTTGTGGCCGCGCCTCTCCGAGAAACCGAAAAGCAGCAGACGCCTCATCGTGCGCAGAAAGCCACAATTTGGCCACGCTGCGCCATCGCCCGCCCGCCGCCGCACCCGGGCCGCACCCCGCCCCGCTGCCAGGCCAGCGCCTAATCCAGCTTTAACCCGCTTACGTTGACGCTGCCGTGCTCCACCGTCACAAACGCCTCGCCCAGGTTCCGCGCCTTGCTTTTGCCAGGGGTAATGCCCATAAGTGCGATGCGCCAGAAGGGGGCGGACTCCTTGAGCTGGAGCGTCAGCTCGGCGGAGGTAATCTTGAGGCCAGGCCGCAGCCGCTCCACGCGCTCCCGCACAAGCTGCATGGCGGTGTCGCTGTCGATTTTGAGGGCGTCGGCGTCCAGAATGTTCTTTTGCGTAAATTTCCAGCCAAACATGCCCGCGCCGGGGATGCCTTCCTCAATCTCGCGATTGGCGACGCCGTTGACGACCGTAACTTTACGGTAATTCTCGTTGGCGCTGGTGTCGTAAAAGCTTATCTCCCAAACGGTTGGCATAACGGTGTCGCCGCGCGGGCGCTGGCCGTAAATCTTGAGCAGGCGCCCGGCGGGCTGGGTAAAGCGGCGCTCCTTCATCAGGCTGGCGGCTACGGCCCAGGCTTTAAACGCGGTAGCCCTGCGCGTGGGCGGCAGCGGGCGAATTTCGTCGGGATTCTCTACCAGTTCGCCGCCGCCCGCCTGGATGGAGATGGGCGCGATGAAGGGCGAGCCCGCCGCCAGCACTTCATCCACCGAAGGCGTTGCGGGCTCCTGGGTCACGCCGGGGAACGTCGTCGTGGAGTTGGTCGTCCCTGGGGGGTAGGGCTCCGTAAACGGATGCTGGAGCTGCTGATCCGGTGGGAGAATGGCCGTGGTATTGGTGCCGGGCGTTCCAGGGGGGATCGCCTCAGCAATGCGGATTTCTTCGGGAAGCTTCGGCAGCTTCGTCTCGGTCATCACCGCCGTTTCCATGCCGCCGTTGGGGATGCTGGGGTTGTAGCCGGGGCTGGAGGCCGTTGAATCGTAGGGCTGCACCGGCTGCAAATGCGTCAGTTCGTCGGGGCGGACGGGAGGCGTCACGCGCACATCGACGGGCCCACGGGGCTCGGCCTTGCCGGGGATCGGCGCGGTGCCGGGCGCACGCGGCGCGGGCTCCTGCTTCGGGTCGCGGCCGGTTTTGGACGTGGCGGTGCCTGAGGCAGGCTTTTTGCCGGGGCCGGTCGGCTCCGATGTAGCGGGGGGCGAGGCAGTGCCGGACAACTTGTTGGTGGGCGTTAGGTTGGGCAACTGCGTACGCATCGGCGGCTCGTCCGTCTCCGTAACGCGCACAATTTCGCCCGGCTGCCCGGGGCCGTTTTTGGTGGTGGGAAGGGGGCGTGGCGCCGACTTGCCCATGAGCAGGTAGGCGCCGCCGGCCACAAGCACAAGGGTTAGCAGCGCGCCAATGACCCATTTTGACGTACCCGAGGAGCTCGGCTCGTCGTCGTAGTCGTCGCGCTGCGCGGCGTAGCGGTTGGCGTTGCGGCGCGCCATCTGCTCCAGCGAGGGCGGGATCAGCGGTTCGTCGCCGGCCACGGTGGGGCGCTCGTGCAGGGAGGTTGCCCCTCCTGCACCGGCGGGGCCGTCATTCCAGTTGACCTCGGAGAGCCGCTCGAGATCGTTGATGAGCGTGGTGGCGTTGGTGTGGCGCGCGTTGCGGTTGCGGGCCATCATCTTCATGCAAAGGCTTGATACTGCAGGAGATATGGCGGGCTCAATATCGCGGGGATCCGGCGTGGGGGAGGAAAGGACCTTGCTTACAATATTGTAAGCGGTGGATCCGTCGAACGGCGGCTGGCCGGTCAGCAGCTCGTAAAGTGTTGCGCCTAAGCTATATATGTCGTCACGCGTGTCGGCGTCCTGGGCATTGCGGATCTGGTCCGGGCTCATGTACGCGGGCGTGCCGATGGAGGAGCCCTCCTGCGTCAGCTTGGTGGACTTGGCCATCACCTGCTTGGCCACGCCGAGGTCCGCCAGCTTGGCGACACCGGCGGCGTCCAGCATAATGTTATCGGGCTTGATGTCGCGGTGAACGATGCCGTGCTTCTCGGCCTCCACCAGCGCCTGCGCCACGTCGTACACCACGCGCAGGGCTTCGTCTTCGTCCAGCGGGCCGCTGACAAGGCGATCGCCCAGGCTGCCGCCGGGCACGTACTCCAGCACTATATAATAGAGGCCGGTGGCGCGGTCGACATCGGCGTCCATCACGGCCACCACGTTAGGGTGGCGAATGCGCGCCGCCAGCTGGGCCTCGCGGATAAAGCGGCTGGCCACCTGAGGGGTATCGCGCACCACGGCCGGGGGCAGAATCTTGAGGGCGACCTCAATCTGCAAATTAGTGTGGATGGCGAGGTAAACGGCGCCCATACCGCCCTTGCCTAACTCGCGAATAACGCGGAACTTACCGATGGTGTCCCCGGGGCTCAGCTCCGCAAATCCGCCTTGAGGGGCGTCCACAAACGCGTCTTCATCCCAGCGTTCCGGGGAACGCACGGGGCGCGCTTGTTTGGGAGGGAGAAAATCGCTGCCCACGGGAGGTTTCGGTAAGAGAGGGTGGCGGCTCAAAGTGCGAGGGGCGGGCAAAGGCGCGCTTGGCACCGGCTGCCGGCCGGCCTCCCCATCTCGGCAAGGGATGGGAAGGAAAAGGGTAAGGTGGTGCTGGAAAATGATTTACTGCGCCGGGCCGTGCCCCCCTCCGCGCTTACCGGAACCCCACAACCTGCCCCGCGACATACAGTGCGTGCGGCCGGTGTTGGTTTACCCGTGAAATCGGCGGATTGCTGCAGAGTAGATATCGTGTACTGCGTAAAATCGTAGCCAGAGATGGCGTTGATACAAAGCAATAATTCAGAAAAAATGCACGACAGCCAGTCGCGCACTCCCTTTCAATCGCAGAGTATACGGTCCATCTTGCAGGCCTTTCACGGAATATACATGAAATATCCGCAGAATCCACCAGGCGGTGGAGTTGTGCGTTGGCCAGCCCATGGGGCATATCGGCACATCAAGCGCCGCTTTTAGGGGCAAACGACCACAATCCAAGCGACAGTGCCTGCTTTGCGAAAGGAAAAGTGCGTCTGGAGATACTCCGCACTTTCCCCCCTCAGGGCCTGTCAGGAAATAAGTATACCAAAATGGCGCAGGGATTTTGGCTACCGGCAAGGCGCGAGGAAGGCGCATACCCGCATTGGTCTGTAAGTGACGAGCAACGCAGCCGGTAGCCAAAAGAACAAGCCAGCTTGGTATACTTCTTCCCTGACAGGCCCTTAGCGGCTTTGTCCCCCCACGCGCGAAACTCTCCGTTTCTGCTCTCTAAGACCAATTCGGAGGGGAATTTTTCGCGCTAAGGGGGACAAAGCCGCCAAGTGGGGAAAAAGCGGAATCGCTTAGAGCGATCACGACTCCTTCACGATGCACTCTGCGGTAGAGGCTATCGGGCCCTCCGGCGTAAGGCCGTGGGCGCGAACAACTTCCTCCAGCAGGCGGAGGCGCTCCAAAAGCTCGGGAAGGCGGCGGGTCAGCGCCTCCAGCTTCAGGCTCTCGCGCAGAGGGATGGCGTGGCGCCCGGCGACGGTGGCTTTGGCGGGCACATCTTTGCTGACACCGGACTGGGCGGTGACGACGGCGCCGTCGGCAATCGTGATGTGGCCCACCGTGCCGACCTGGCCGGCCAGCGTGACGTAGTTGCCCAGCGTGGTGCTGCCGGAGATTCCTGTCTGCGACACAATAAGGCAGTGCTTTCCGACGCGCACATTGTGCGCAATCATAACCAGATTGTCGATTTTTGTCCCTTCGCCAATCCAGGTGCGGTCAAAACGGCCCCGATCGATTGTCGTGCCGGCGCCGACCTCCACGTAGTCGTCCAGCTGCACATAGCCGATTTGCGGAATCTTCTCGTGCCGGCCGTTGCGGAAATCGTAGCCAAAGCCGTCGCCGCCAATAATGGAGCCGCAGTGCAGGATAACGTGGTTGCCGATGCGAGAGTCCTCGCGCACAACCACTTGCGGGTAGACGAGGCAGTCGGCACCTAGCACCGCGCGGGTGCCGATATACGCGTTGGCGCCGATGACCGAGCGGGCGCCGATGCGCGCGCCGGCCTCGATAACCGCGCCTGGCTGAACGCTAACACCCTCGCCCAGAACGACATCCGCCGCAACCACGGCGCTCGGGTGGATGCCCGGCGTGTGGACGGGCGCGGGCGGGGCAAAAAGATCCACCACTTTGGCGAATGCGTACGAGGGGGAATCGACGCGAATGCTGGTAAACGCAAAGTCTTCGGGATCGCGGTGCGAAAGCACCACGACGCCCGCGCGCGTGCGGCGCGCCTGGGTCAGGTACTTGGAGTTGCCGAGAAACGACGCGTGGCAGGGCTCCGCCGAAGCGAGATCACTGACACCCGTAACCAGCAGGGACGGGTTGCCCTGGAGCACCCCGCCGATTTGGGATGCAATGAACTCAGCGGTATACTCAGGCACAGGAGAAATCGAAATGGGGAGAATGCAAAAAAGAGGCTTCGCCACGTCCGGCTAATGGAAGCCGGGCGTAGCGAAGCACAATAAGTAATCAATTCGACCGCGCCCTCGCCTTCCGCAGGCGAGAGCAGCAGCGGAAAGCAAACTTAGCGGGGCGTTACAGGCGCCGCGCGGGGAGCGGGCGCGGGGCGGGCGGCAGGCGCAGCGGCCGGTGCGGCGGCGGGAGCGGGTGCGGCCGCGCTGTTGAGGATGCGCAGCACGTCGTCGGATATATCCTTGACGCCGGTGCTGGTGTACTGAAGCACATTGGTGCCGGACATGGCCATGGCGGACTTATCGAACACCAGGCCGAGGCCCTGCTGGGCGCTGACCTGCTGCACCACCTTGGTGATGTTCTCCAGAATGTCGGCGCGAACGCGCAACGTCTCCTGGCGGAAGAGGTTCTCGCGGCCCTGCTGTTGCTCGCGCACCTGGTTCTCATACACGCGCAGCGCCTGGTACTTCTTGGTAAAGTCTTCCATCTTGGCCTTCTTCAGCGCTTCGGAGAGGCCGGGAGCGCGGATTTCCTGCTCCAGCTTCAGCGCTTCGTCGCGCATTTTGTTGAAGGTGCCGAGCATGCTCTGGATGTCTTCCTGAGCTTTCTGCGCCTTGGCCTTCAGGTCCTTTTCCGCGGCGAGGGAACGATTGTATTCCTTCATCACCTTGCTCATGTCCACAATGGCCAGCCGGGTTTCGGCCTGCGCAAGGGCGGAGAGCATGGGGAAGCAGAGAAGTACAGCAAGAACAAGTGAGGTCGTTTTCATGGGGGATACATGCGTTTGGCATAGGCCGCGCGGCCAAAGCGGGGCGCGGGCGGCGGGCCAAATGCGGGGGGTGGGAGGGAGAGTGGGGGTGTGCGTGTCTTGTGTTTCGTTTCGGCAGGGCGGGGGCGGCTCTTTAGCTTTCGCCAAAAAAGAGCGCGCTCTTTCAGGTAAAGATCAGAACTGGTAACCGGCGTCGAAGCTGAATTTGCCCGACGACTCGTTCCACTTGTCTGCCTTAAGTGGCACGCCGAAGTCCAGTCGCACGGGACCGATCGGAAGGTTCATGCGAAGGCCAACGCCGGCGGCCACCATCATGTCGTCCATCATATCCGCGTAATGAAAGCTTTTGGCATTCACAAAACCCGCGTCCACAAAGACCGCGCCGCGAACCTGGCTGATGATGGGGAAGGTGACCTCAATGGTACCGTTGCCGAAGGTGTTACCGCCGACCGCCGTTCCGGTATCGTCACGCGGGGAGATATCGCGGTTGTCGAAACCGCGAACCGTACGCGAACCACCCAGGAAGTAGCGATCGAACAGCGGCACCTTATTCGTGTCATCATAGCGTGACACGCCGCCTGTTGCAACTGCTGTCGTGAGAATGATGTCGTAAGGAAGTAAAAAGTACTTCTGCGCGTCAATCTGGAACTTGTAAATATCCGTTTGGCCAAAGAGCGGGCCGCCGGCAAACTCACCCATCAGCTCGATGCGTTCGCCCTTGCGGGTCAGCATCAGGTTGTCGCGCGAGTCCCACGTCAGGCCGAGCGTAAAGGAGCTTTTGCTGCGTGCGCCTTCTTCGTCCTTCAGCACCTGGGAGACGCCGTCGTCAAAGTTATACAGCTCGATGCTTTCCAGCTGGTACTTGGCGGTCGCAAACAGAAACTGCGAGAGAGCGCGCTGCAGCTTGACGGAGAAACCGTACCGAGCCTGATCGTAGTCGCTGGAGAGATACTGCGCGTCGTTGCCGAAGATATCCACGCCGAGCGAGAGGCGCTGGTTGAGGAACCACGGCTCCGTAAAGGAGAGCAGCAAGTCCTTGCGAGAGAGACCGTACTGAACACGGGCGCGGAACTTTTGGCCGGCACCGGTAAACTGCGGCCAGTTGGTGATGTCGAAGTTGCCCTGCGTCAGCTCCACAAAGCCCAGGAGGGAGTCGACGGAGCTGAGGCCGATACCAAAGTTGATGGAGCCGGTGCGCTTTTCCTGCACCGTAATCACCATGTTTTTGCGGTTGGGCACGGCGGTGTCGCGGGCGGAGATGTCGACCTTCTCAAAGTAGCCCAGGCCTTCCAGACGCTTCTGGCTGGCGTCGGTGCGGACGGTGTCGTACACGTCGCCGGGGGCCAGCGCCAGTTCGCGGCGCAGCACCTTGTCCTTGGTGCGGTTGTTGCCCTGGATGATGATTTTTTCAAGATAGGACTGCGGGCCTTCGGTAATGACGAAGATAACGTCCATCTTGCCGTTCTCCACGTTAGCCAGACGCTCGGCGGTCACTTTCGCGTCCACGTAGCCCATCTTGCCGTACATGTCGGAGATTTCCTTCGTATCCTTGGCCAGGCCCTGCGGGGAGTAGACTTTGCCGTCGGTCAGCGTCACCTTCTCGCGGATCTGCTGGCCGGTAAACACTTCGTTGCCCTCAAAGCTTACCTTGCCGACGTAGTAGGGGATGCCCTCGAAGATGGTGATGGTGACGACCAGCTTGTCCGCGGTGGGGTAATCCAGGCGGATGTCGCGGATCTGCATGTCGATGAAGCCTTTGGAGAAGTAGTACTCGCGCAGCTTTTTCAGGTCTTCCTTAAACTGATCGTCCTTGTACAGGCCGGACTTGTTGAGGATGGAGAGCCAGTCGCGGCGCTTGGTTTTAATCTGCTTGCGAAGCTCAGCGGCCGGAATGTTGCGGTTGCCGATGAAATTGACCTCCGCCACGTGGGCTTTACCGCCCTCGTTGATGGTGAAGCGGATGACAGCGCGGCCGTACTCTTCGTTCACGTCCGTCTTGTAGCTCACCTGCACCTGGTCAAAGCCTTTGGTCTGGTACAGCTCGCGGATCTTGTCCGCGTCGACGACGACCTGCTGCTCGCTCAGCGGGTCCGCCACCTTGCTCTTGATTTCCTTGCGCACGCGCTTCTCGCCAATAGCGCTGGCGCCTTCCACGATGATCTCCTTGACCAGCGCCTTGGGCTGCACGATGACGAGCACCTTGACGCCGTCGGCCAGCGGTTCGTCCTGAATGCGCAGGTTAACAAAGCGGCCCGTAGCGTACAGGTTGCGGATGTCCTCCTCCACCGCGCCGGCAGAGTAGGGCTGGCCTACCGTGGTGCGCATGTTGGCCAGGATGAGGTTTTTGGAGATGGACTTGGGGCCGACAAACTCGACGTCGATCTCCTTGACGATGGGGCCGGAGCTGGAATTGGAAATACCGGCGGAGGAGGTGACGAGCTTGCGCGGACGCCCGCCAGAGGGGGCTGATTCCTCTTGCGCGGGAAGCGTCACGGCAAAGCCCACGGCCAGGAGGGTCGTGAGGATGCTGAGGCGTAGGATGTCTCTAAAAGCCATAAATCGGGATGTAAGGTCTTGTCGCGTTGTCCTTCTCTTTACCGTGGAACGACTTAGGCAAAGCGAGCACGCGACAGCCACCTTGTCGTTACGGGGCAAAGACTGTCCGGGGCACCGGTAAAGGTCAAGAAAAAGAAGAACCTGCGCATAGTCGTGAGGCCTTAGTTAGGTGGGAGAGATTCACGTAAAAGACGTGAAAAGTCACGCAACTTCTTTAGAGGGAATTTATTCGTACGTCACTGTATTTTTATGTATAAGGAAAACTTTTTCTGAGAATCAGTCTCGATTTACACTATTTTATATGTAAATAACTGTATAAAAATGTCGCGATATGCATGAAGAAGCCGGTCTCAGGTCGCATTTCGATCGGAGCTTCTTACAACGGGGTGAAAATTCATTCGCAGCCCGCCCTCTCAGAAAAGATCCTTCTTCAGGGTTGCGGTTCCCCCTCAGCCCTTATTCCCCCTTCTATTCCGCTTAGCGTGATAAAAATCTGTATCGGCTGGCGGATTATTTCGCGCTAAGGGGGATAGAAGGGGGACCAAGGGCTGTGGGGACCGGATGGGCACAAAAATGCCCGCAACCGCCCCTGTGGGGGTGATTGCGGGCGGAAAGCTCTGATCTACGCTACAAGCTTAGCTCTGGGCCTTCTTGGAGCGGTACTTGCTGCGGCGCTCGCCGGGCTCTTCTTCCTCAACCACTTCGGGCTTGGGGGCGGCGGCGATGACTTCGACCTTGATGTGGGCGGTGACGCCGTGGCTGAGGCCGATGGCGACTTCGTGCTCGCCGGTTTCCTTCAGGCCGCGGGGCAGGTCGATCTTCTTTTTGTCGATCTCAAAACCCTGCTCCTTAAGCTTGTCGGCCACGTCGTTGGCGGTAACGGAGCCAAACACTTTTTCCTGACCTTCGCCGGCGGCGAGGGTGAAGCTGAGCTTGACCTTGCCGAGGCGGCCGGACAGGTCCTGAGCGGCGTTGAGCTCTTCGGCCTCGCGGGCGGCGCGCTTGCGCTTCAGGTCTTCCACCTGCTTGCGGCTGGTGCTGGTGGCGACGACGGCCAGGTTGCGGGGGATGAGGTAGTTGCGGGCGTAGCCCGGTTTGACGGACACAACGTCGGCTTCAGCGCCGAGGTTATCGATCTTGGTTTTGAGGATGACTTCGAGGGCCATGGGAGTGGGGAGGGATGCGGGCGGTCGAGTGCCGGGGCCGGCGCTGCGCTCCTCTCCCCCGCGCGGCGGCCGGCATGCGGCGGTAGAGGCCGGCCGGGCGTTGCGGTATGGAGAGGGGGCTGGGCCAGGCGGGGCCGGTGAGGCCGCCCTGGGGTAATGCTCTTCGTTCGTGCTGCTGATGCTTCTGCTGCTACTTGCTTTGCGTCTGCGGATGTCTGGCCCGGGCGGGAGCGCCCTGCTTTCCACTCCGCGCACTCTGCATTTATTAGTGTGGTGCCACACTAACAGATAGAGAGTGGGTGTTGTTCGATGTTTAAAATGGGGGTGTCTAGAAGGGGATATCGCCTTCGTCGGCATCGTCCTGCTGGGGCGGGGCCGGGGGGCGCTCCTGGCGCGGAGGGCGCTCGGTGCTGCGCTCTTCGCGACGGGCTTCGCGGGGGTAATCCTCGCGCGCGCGCTGGGAGTATCCACCGCCACCACCGCCGCCGCTGCTGCTTCCGCCGCCGCCACCACCGCCTTCGCTGGGGGGCTGTCCGCCGCCACCGCTGCGGTTGCTGAGGAACTGCACGCGCTCGGCGCGAACGCGCAGGCGGCTCTTCTTCTCGCCTTCTTTTGTCTCCCACTGGTCCAGCTTCAGGCGCCCTTCGATAAAGACGGGCGACCCGCGGCGCAGGTAATCGCGGCAGGTTTCGGCCTGGCGATCCCACACTTCAATATCCACGTAGCACACTTCCTCGCGGTTGGTGCCGTCCTGCGAGCGGTAGCTGGAGTTGATCGCAATTCCCAGTTCGCCGACGGCGGTACCCTTGGGCGTATAGCGCACTTCGGGATCACGCGTCAGGTTACCCATCAGCATTACTTTGTTGAGGTCGGGCATGGCAGGGGGGAGAAGTTGTGTGAGGGAGCTGTGTTAAGCGAGCGATAGCCCGGGGCAGCCGTCACTCCGTAGGGAGATGGGCGGCGAGCCCGGGGGATGAGCGATGCGGTCAGTTCTGCAATGCAAGGCGTCGGCGCCGGCCGGGGCCGTGGTGCTGCGCGGTGTTTAGGCGGCAGCCGGAGCGGCCTCTTCCACCGGCGCGGGCTCGGCGGGTGCCGATTCTTTGACGATGTAGAACTGGCGGTAGACGACCTCGTTGAGCTTGAGGCGGTTCTGCAGCGTCAGGAGGATGTGGGGGTCGAGGGCGAACTGGACGTTGACGTAGAAGCCGGAGTCCAGCTTGTCGGCCTGGCGCTCAAACTTGCGGCGGTCCATCTTCTGGATGCCGAACACGGTGCCGCCCTGGTGGGCGATTTCGCGCTCGATGAGTTCGATCGCTTCCTTCAGGCCTTCTTCTTTGCCCTGAATATTGAGGATATAGAGTCCTTCGTAGTACATAATCTTTTCTGTCGTGAGCGTCCCCGGCCGGCCGGCACCAGCTTGCTTCAGCGTGACGCGATAGCAGAAGTGCGCGACGCCTGGTGGCTGAGTTTCGTTGGGAGGGAGATCGGGGGGTCGAGGTGTCGTTGGCTAGGGTGCTTGCGTGCGTTTATCACCCGGCATGAAGGCGCCGGGATTGGTAACCCTAGCGCTTCCCTGCCGGGAATAAAAGTTTTTTAGTAAAAATCGATGCGGTTTTGCGAAAAAAGGGGCGTGAATGAGACAGGATGGCCCTGAAAGGATCCGGGACCTCGGAGACCTAGGCGGCGGCGGGCTTCTGTTTGGCGTTTACCTTGTTCATCGCCCGCTCCATGCCTTCTTTCAGCAGGGTGTCGATCGCATCCGCGGATGTGGTCAGCAGCGTCTCGTAAGTGTCCTTTTCCGTTGGGGTAAAGCGGCCCAGCACAAAGCGCTCCAGCGGCCAGCCGGGTGGGAGGGGGCCCACGCCGCAGCGCAACCGTGGGTAACCCTGCCCTCCGCGTCCGCCATTTGCGCCATGGGCGCCGCCGGCGGAGGCGGTTTCGGCCTCGATAGAGCGCAGGCCGTTGTGGCCGCCGCTGCTGCCGTTGGCGCGAAGCCGCACGGTGCCGAGCTCCAGCGCCACGTCGTCCACCACCACCAGCACGGAGGCCAGCGGAACTTTCATAAAGTCCATCCATGCCCTCACGGCTTTGCCGCTGAGATTCATGTATGTGGTGGGCTTCAGCAGAAGCACCGGCGCGCTTTCGCCGCCAGGCCCCAGGCCGTCGCCGTGCACTTTGGCTACCAGCGCGGGTCCGAGCTTCTCCTGGCGCCAGGGAGTGGCTCCGTGGCGCGCGGCCCACAGGTCCAGCACTTCGAACCCGACGTTGTGGCGGGTGCGTTCGTACGTGGCACCGGGATTGCCCAGCCCCACAAGGATGCGGCAGGTAGTAGCCATGGCATGCGGGGCAAAGCGCGGTTGCGGTTAAGGGTGGGGTTGATGCCGGCGGGAGATGTTGCGCAGCGAAAGAAGCGCCGCAGAAGCAGCGCGACGCGCGGGCCAGGCTCCATGCCCGGCAACGCAAAAGGGAGCCGGGACGTTGCGCGGGATCTCTCCCGCCTGTCCAGGCTCCCCTTCCGGCCGGGTGCTGATGATGCGGCACCCGGGGTCGGGCGCAGATTACTTCTTGCCGGCGGGCTTCGCGGCGGCCTTGCCACCCTTGGCGTCGGCAGCGGCGGGGTCCACCTTCTTTTCCTTGATCACTTCGGGCTGCTTCACGTCGCCTTCGTCGGCGGCTTCCTCTTCCTTGGCGGGGGCCAGGACGGCGAGCACGGTGGCGTCGGCGGAGTTAAGGGCGGTAACGCCGGCGGGCAGCTTCAGGTCGGAGACGTGGATGGACTGGTCGAGGTCCAGCGCGCTGATGTCGACGGTGATGACTTCGGGCAAATCGCGGGGCAGGCACTCCACGCGCAGGGAGCGCAGGGTCTTTTCCAGCAGGCCGCCGTTGCTCTTTACGCCGATGGACTCGCCGACTTCCTGGATCGGAACTTCGGTGTGGAGCACTTCGTCCTGAGCGATCTCGTGCAGGTCGACGTGGACGATGTAGTCCTTAAGCACGTGATGCTGCACGTCCTGGAGCAGGGCCAGGCGGCTGGTGGTGTTGCCTTCGTGCGTGTAGGCGAGATCGAGCAGCACGTTCTCGGAGGAGGCACCGTGCAGGACGGCGGTGAGCTCCTTGCTGTTGATCTGGATAGGAGTGGGCTGGGTCTTCTTCCCGTACAGAATGCCGGGAATGTTTCCGGCGGAGCGGGTAGACTTGGCGCCGGCGCGGCCGAGTTGGGCGCGGCTGGTTACTTTAATCGGCAGGATTTTGGCCATGGGGGCAATGCAGTACGGGTTTCGGTGAAAACCTCCATCAAAGTAAACCGCGAAGGATGTGTCAACACAAAAACCGGAAAAAGTGAGATTCCGCGCCAATTGTCACATTCCGCACGCGGTCGCACGCGCCAAAGCGCTCCTGCCTGCTCTTGCCTGCTCTTGTGCCCGCTATGCCTCGCGCCGCGCAAATAAGATTGGGGGCGATTCATCAAGCCGTACTATACTGCGCGCGCCCTGCCGGCCCTCCGAACGCATCCCATCCCCCTCCCTGATCCTCTACCAATGACGCCAACGCCGACGACGACGCCAACCCCGCCATCCCGTCCGTTCTCTCCACTAGCGTGCTTTTTGCTGCGGGTGGCGGCTTGCGCGGTGCCCCTGATTTGGCTGCTGAACCTGAGGAACACGTTTACCATCGACTGGTTTAACCACCTGTGGGTGGCCGAGTACTTTGCCGCCTACTTTCGCGACCACGGGCGGTTTCCGGACGTGCTGAACACCAGCACGCAAATCGGTAACCCGCTTCCAGTCTTTTATTGCAGCGCGTTCTACTCCGCAATGGGGCTGCTGAGCCTGCCGCTGGGGTCATCCGTGGCGTTTCGCCTGTTGTTTCTGGTGACATTGCTGATGCAGTTCGTTCATATCGAGCGCGCTATGAAGGAAGTGAGCGCGCATAAAGGCTATGCGTTTTTTGTGGCGCTGGTGTCGGTGTGGGCAACGTATCCCCTCACCAATCTCTATTCACGCGGCGCGCTTACGGAGTTTGTGGCATCGGCCTTTCTTTTTTGCTCGCTTTCCTGCCTGCTCGTGCTGCTGTTGCGCCTGGTGAGAGGGCGCAAAAGTATGTATGATTCCGTGGCCATCGGCTTCTTCTTTTTAGTGGTTGCACAAACGCACCCGATCACCAGTTTGTATGGAGCGCTCTGCCTTGCGCTTATTGCCATTGCCGGCCTTATCCTTACACGCAGCGCGTGGCTAATCTATGTACTCGTTGGCAATGCGGCAATGGGCTCCGCGGCGCTTGCGGCCTGGCTGTACGCCACCGGAAAGCACAGCGCGCACCTGCTGATCAGTCACCCCGGTTTTCTCAGGGATTTCTTTGTGAACGGGGACTATGGCCTGAGCATGTTCCTGCAGATCTTCAGCCCCGTGCCGTACGACCAGATGGCGCTGCATTTCGGTACCTACACAACCTCGCTGTACATGGACTTCCAGGCCATGGTGCCGCTGGTGGTGCTGGGCGGCGGCCTGGCATGGCTGTATGCGTCGGGTCGGGCCGTCTGCGCCCCGGAAGGCGGCGATGCGGATGATGCGACGCCTGGCACGAGTACTTCCGATGCTGTCCGCGTCCGAAGCCTTTGTCTTTACATTCTGCCACCCGCCCTGTTTATCTTCGTCGTATCCAGCGTTGGGCTTACATTCCCATTTCTATCTAACTATCTAAACCATGTATTCCATTATATGCAGTTTCCCTACCGTCTGGTGACGTACACTAATATAGGTTTGCTTTTGTTGATATGGACAGCGCTTGGATTGTGCGCGATACGGCGCCCTGCATCTGCAACGTTGTCTTCCACTTCTTCAGCAATTACCTTTCCAATTCCTTTACCGCTTGTCGTTATCGTAGCGGTAGCCGCCACCATCTGTTGCACATCACTGATAACGCGCATGCTGCATACAATTCCGCTCATCGACATTCTATATTACGACAGAAACATGGATGGCTGGACGCCGCGCAACGTGCCGGAAACGGAGTGGCGCCCGGGCATCTTCCGACTGGGCCGCAATATCGAGAATTACCCGCCCACCTTCTACGGGCAAAACACGTTCAGCATCGTGCGCGGGCTGGAAACAGCCGACAGCGCAATCCCTGCTCAAAAGTTAACATTCCGGGTAGGCGCAGAGGGCGAGTTGGGCCAGGTTTACCCACTGGAGATCGAGGTGAAGGAGCGCACCTGCGTCCTTACCAACGTTACCGCGTTTCCCTGGAACGAGCTGGCTTTTGACGACGGCGGCGCCCTTGCCCCGCCGCAACTGCGCCTCAGCCCCGTCCCCACCGTCGGCGGCATCCTCCCCCCCAGAGTAGCGCCGGGCGCAACCTACGCGGTGGTGCTGGAGAAGCCCGGCCGGTACACCCTGCACTATCGCTTCGCGCCGAATCCCCTGTGGCGGACGCTGGGTTTTGTGTCGTGGATTGCCGCGGGCCTGTGGGCGGCAGCCTGGCTGGCGGTGGTCGCCGCACACCGGCGCAACATCGCCGCGAGGTTAACCGCGCCGCCCTTCTGACAAGCCGCAACGCGCTGTGCTACAGCGGGTTACCGCTCTCGTCCAGCGTCTGGTAGTAGCGCAGCAGGATGTCCATCACCGCCACGTCGATATCCGCCGTTTGCGGCAGGCGGCTGATGAAGACGCGCATTTGCGGGACGATGGAGCGGCACAGCTCAAACACGGCCTCCTCGCCTATAAACCCGCCGTACACAGCGTAGGCGATGCGTCCCTTTATCAGGCTGATCTGGCCATCGCCGGTAGTGGTGGCTACCTCCAGCAGGCACGTCTTTTGCTCCACGCCCAGCACCTGCAGAAAGGCGGGCAGCGTTATGCCGCTGAGGATCGCGTCCGGCGTGACGGCCCACACGCTCTCCACATGCTGCGTAAACTCCTCCAGATCCACAGGTTGCGCAAGAAAGGTAAAGCGGCGCGAGCAGGCCAGCAGCCATTTCAGGCTCTCCTTAACGTGCGGCGGCCCCAGGATGATGAAGCGCTGCACGTTCATGCCGTCCTCCAGATTTTCCATGATGGTGCTCATCATGTTGCCGTCGGGAAGGGTGAAATCGCACACAATCAGCCCGGCAACCATCTGGGCCATTTTGCGACGAAGCTCCGCGAGCGTCTCCGCCTTCTCGCACGCCCAGGCCGGATGCTCCTTTTCCAGGAATTTATGGAGAAAATACCCTTCGCGTGCGTCCGCGCAGGCTATCAGGATTGTTTTGGTGTGGCCGATCTGCCGGTTTGCCATAGGTAGATGCAGTTTGAATACGGAACTTCGTCACTAAAGCACAATCAAAGCCGTTGTCGATACCAGATCAGATGCCGACGTCGGAGTCCGAAACCACGGAGCACACGGACGGCGATGCCGAGGAAGGTTCTTGTCCCCGTCCGTGTCTCTTTACCCCAACATTTCCCGTTGTCAGCCGCGCATAAATGGTGCACGGTGGACGCTTCCTACTCCCATTTTTATGAGCAGCACTTCCCTTCCTTTAGCCGGCAAAGTCGGCGTTGTTTTTGGCGTGGCCAACAAGCGTTCCATCGCGTGGGCCATTGCGCAGGCATGGCACCAGGCGGGCGCCAAACTCATCTTCAGCTACCAGGGCGAGCGCCTGAAGGATAACGTTGAAGAACTGGCCGGCACCTTCGGCGCGGAAACGGCCGCCTACCCGTGCGATGTCTCGAGCGATGCCCAGGTTGCCGAGTTTTTTGCCAACGTGGCCAAACACACCGATACCATCGACCTGCTGCTGCACAGCGTGGCCTTCGCCCCCAAGGAGGCGCTGACGGGCCGCTTTGTCGATACCACCCGCGAGGCGTTTGCCGTCGCGCACGATATCAGCGCCTACTCGCTGGTAGGCCTTACCCGCGCCGCCCTGCCCTTTATGAAGAACGGCGGCAGCGTGGTGGCAATGAGCTATTACGGCGCCGAAAAAGTCGTCCCCCACTACAATGTAATGGGCGTGGCCAAAGCCGCCCTGGAGGCCAGCGTGCGCTACCTGGCCGCCGACCTGGGCCGCCAGAAAATCCGCGTCAACGCCATCAGCGCCGGCCCGATGAACACCCTCGCCGCCCGCGGCATCGCTGGCTTTACGGAAATGCTGAAGCATTACGAAGCGCACTCCCCCCTGGGCCGCAATGTGGAGATGTCCGAGCTGGGCGCCACCGGCGTCTTCCTCGCCTCCGACGGCGCCGCCGCCATCACCGGCCAGGTCATGTACGTCGACAGCGGCTACTGCATCATGGGCATGTAACCAGCGCGGGGCGCTGGACCCCTGTGGCTGACGGGCCCTTCGGGGACCCGTCGCGGGGGGAGCGCTGGAGGAGCCGGGGCTTCTCGCAGCCCAGGGTTATGCCAGAGATGTAATTTAGGATGATTTGCCTTTATACTAACCTTAAAGTACATCAATGACACGGACCGCTAGACTTCCGCCGTGGCCACGGCTGGCTCGGCGTACTTTTTCTCCAGCGCGGCCACTTTGCTGAGGCGGCGCGTGTGGCGTTCTTCGCCGGTGAAGGTGGCGCTGAGGTAGGCGTCGACGAGATCGCGCGCCAGGGCGGGGCCGATGATGCGGGCGCCGATGACCAGCACGTTCATGTCGTCGTGCTCCACGCCCTGGTGGGCGGAGTAGGTATCGTGGCAAATGGCCGCGCGGATGCCCGGAGCCTTGTTGGCCGCCACGCTGGCGCCAACGCCGCTGCCGCACATCAGCACGCCGCGGTCGGCGCGGCCGGAGCGCAACGCGTCCACCAGGGACTCGGCGCAATCGGGGTAGTCGACCGGCGTGGTGCTGTAGGTGCCCAGATCCAGCACAGTGTGGCCGGCCTGGCGTATGTGGGCGATGAGCGTCTGCTTGAGATCAAAGCCGGCGTGGTCCGAACTGATGGCGATGCGCATACGGAATACTGGATACAGGGATGTTGTCAGGCAAGCGGGCGGGCAGGCGTCCAGGTTCCGGCCGATCCGGTCTGGCGATGGCAGCGCGCGCAAAGAGGGCGTTGATAGCAGAGATCCTCCGCGGTGTCAAGCAGTATGGAAGCAGGAGTGAAAGGAAAAGGCTAGTTGAGCATCTCCACCGCGCCTTGAGCCAGAGCGTCTGCCTTAAGTGCGGCCAAGAGCGGCCCCTCGGCTGGCACGCGGGCGATGAGCGCGTCGTAGCGGCGGCATGTTTCCTGCCACAGGGCAAAGTGTCGCTGGTAGGCTTGGCGGTAGCGCTCCAGGAGGCCTGGGTCCACGCGTTGGTCGCGGTGGTTGTCGCTTTCGCAATCCACAAACTTGATGTTGCCGTTCCAGTCCGGGTCGGCCTCCTCCGCGGCGGCGGGGGCGTAGATGACGCAGCGGCCTTTGGCGGCGACGAGCGCCTTGACTGCAGGATCGGGCGCGCCGGGAAAGAGCAGGTCCGACACAAACACGCGCAGCGCCCCCTGGCGCCAGGGCACCGACGCCAGCTTGGGGTAGGCACTGGTTTTTACCGCGGTGGTATCGGCCGCGCCGCGCTTGCGGTTTCCGGCGGCGGCGTCCGCTCCCGCGGCGGCCTTGCCTGTGGCGGCGGCGATGCTCTCCGGGCTGGGCTGCCAGCGATGGCCGAAAAGTTCCTCGCTGGTGCGGCGCCATACATGGTCGCCCAAGATAAGGAAGGCGTTGAGCGAGGCGCCGGTGCGCAGGGCGCTTTCTATGGCAAAGTAGAAGAGCTCCAGCGAGCGAGCCTCCTTCTCGGGGGTCAGAGCCATGCTGTCGGAGAGGTCGAGCGCCACGTCCACGCGGGGGCTCACCTCCTCGCGATACAGCTTCATGGTGTAGTGGCCGGTGCGGGCGTAGGCCTGCCAGTCGATATAGCGGGGGTCGTCGCCGGCAATGTAGGGGCGGTGGTCCTGAAAATCGATGGAGCTGCCGGTGCCGGCGCCCAGCCAGTTGCCATTTTGCCCGCGCCACACTTTGCCGCGCAGGGGTAGCCGCAATTGCCCGGCCAGCGCCTGCATGCGCGTGTGGATGGCCAGCATTTCGTCAGGTTTCAATCGCAATTTAAGCATAGGCAGCGTGAACGGCAACGTGGACGTTGCATCCGGTAGCTGGCGGCCCTGCGGGGGCCGTCGCGGGGGATGCGGGGCGCGGCTGTGCGCGGGGATGGCGGGGAGAAGCGTGTTGCAGCTTAGCTTAGCCAAGGCGCGGGGGCAATGGGCCTTTTTGCCGGCGGTGCGGCGGCGGTGCGATTGGGGGTGGTGTCGTTTATCAGTGATTCTTTGTAGAGGAAAAAGCACTTCTTATGACCGCACCTGCGCGGCGCGGGGGAAAAGGAATTGCGGTGTCGCGTGTGTTCTAGAGGCTGTCGACATTCGTTTATTTCCGTGTTATACGGGCGTATGGATTATGAGAAAC
>QAZA01000010.1:283601-410963 GCA_003054695.1 Verrucomicrobia bacterium LW23 | reverse complement strand
CGACAACGACTTGCTCGACCTTTTCGTCGCTGATCTTGCGCGGCGCCCCCGGCCGCGGCTCGTCGAGAAGCGCTTCGATTCCCCCAGCCAGGTACCGCTTGCGCCAGCTGCCCACCGTCTGCGGATGGCACCGCAACTGCCGCGCCACCTCCACATCCGCCTTGCCCTGCGCGCACGCCAACACCACCCGCGCCCGAAACGCCAGGCTGCGCGCACTACGCGCCCGGAGCGTCAAGCGCTCCAAAGCCTGTTTTTCATCTTCACCTAACGCTACCGGCTGAGTTGGACGTGCCATTCCCTCATCATACACAGCTCACCAATATTATGCGAACTATTTATGACACAGGACACTAGCAGCACGTTGATAACGCGTTGATAATGCGGTGTGAATGATGCTCTTACGCCTCACCCGCGCCTTCCCGCCGCGCTCCATCACGGTGCTTGAGCTGACGCGGAAGCCCCGAAGTCCCGCAGCATTACAGTCCTATTACGCCGCCGCGGCCATCAGGATGGCAAGCGACGTGGCAAACAGCAGCAGCGGCCCGGCCCAGATGAGGAAGAAGTAAAACTGCTCCTGCACGTACTTGCCAAACATCCGCTTAAGCAGGTTAAAGTGGAACAGGCAGATGATGATGGTAAGCGCAATGCCCAGCGCCAGGTAGTTAAGGGAGAAGAGCTGCGTCACCGGGTTGTCCGTACCGCCGAGGCTGAGGTAGGTGCTGTTTACCGTAAAGTTAAGTGCGATAACGGCAAAGAGACCGCCGATGACGATATTGCACAGCTCAAAGGCGTCGATCTGAAAGTCTCCGTCCTCCACCTTGTTCAGGTAAATGGCCATAAGCGGGATGAGCAGGGAGGCGAAGAGGGGGATGAAGATGGGTGCCAGCGACGTATCGAAAACGCGGTTGGCCTCCAGCTCCACGGATAGCGCCGAGTGCCTCTCGCCAAACAGCCCGGGCTCCGACTCGCGGCGGATATCCACCAAGCCAAGAGACCACCCTGAGACCTCCACGCCGGGCGCCACACGGCTGAAGTCCAGCTCCTCCTGGCGAAAGTCCAGCGCCACCCGTTTGCTGTCCTCCCCACGCACCACCAGCTTGATGCACAGCTTTTGCCGGTCGAAGGGGAATCGCGCCGGGTCGAATTCCGAGGAGAACGTCCCGGTCACGCGCCGTCGTATCTCCACGCCACCGTCGGCAAAAACGCGTAGCACCTGAGTTGTGTAGGTGGGCTCGCCTACCAGGTTGGAGATCTCCACCAGGGGAGTCCACACCGTCTCCATCTTTTTCGACGCGTCCTCTCCAAAAAAGTCCTGATAACCGCTGATTGCGGCGATCTGGGAGATCTCGTTGCGAGGGTCCCGCCAGCGAAGACGAACGTCGACAGTGCCTTTGAAGTGATTCTCGTTCTCCTCCAGTTCGTCGATCTTGAGGAAATAGACGGCGGTAAGCACGTTAATGGGCAGGCCCAGCTGCTGCGGCAGGTCGGGCTTCTTCTCCGGGCCGGGGCGCGGGCCGTCGGCCGCCAGGGCAATGGCGACGATGACCGCTGCGCAAAGCAGGGTGGAGAGGTAAATCTTCACGATTTCTCCTCGTGCTTAGCGGCGGCGGCCGGCGCGGCGTCAGTCGAGGACGAGGCCGCGTCGGGCTCGGGAGTGGCGGCGGGCCTTTCCGGCGGGTACTCCGCTGTCTGTAGTTGACGAAGCCGGTCATAGCCCTCCACAAACTTTTGCATTTCCGCACAAAACTCGCCTTCCATGGGTCGGGGCGGATGTCCTTCGACAAATTCGGTAAAGCGTTCGCCCAGCACCTCCAGCGGTCGCAGCACAAAGCCGCGAATCACCACGATGATGACGCCAGCAAGAGCCAGAATGGCACACAGCGCCAGCATGGATTGCCAGATGAGCGAGCGCCCCGCCGCCGCACGCGATGCGCTGAAATCCTTGGCGCACGCCAGCACGCCCAGGGGGTCACCCGCCGCGTTCTTCAAATCCAACAGCACAATGCCGTAGGTGACGCGGTTGACGGTGCGCGTGTAGCGCGTTGTCGTCAGCGTGGCCAGCTCGGACTCGCCGACAAGCTGCTGCATCAGCCCCCAGTGGGTGGCCTGGAACATCACGTACTTGCCGCGCCGGTTTTGCTCCGTAATGATGTGCGCGGGCAGGCCGGTCGCAAACTTCTTCAGCGGCTCCTCCGCCATAAACAGCACCAGGTCCATCTGGTAGCGCGCTTTAAGGGAGTCCAGCACCGGCGCAAAGCTGAGGCCGGAGTCGACCGAGCCCGTATGCACGCCCGCGGGGTCCTTGATCGGCGCCACGCCAAAAATGGCCGGCCCCGTCCGCGCAATCACCAGGCCCTTGCGGGGAACCTGGTCCTCATTCACCAGCCGTACCATGGGGCGGAAGCGCGAGAGATCGTCGCCGTAGGCCGGGTCGGCCGGGTCCAACGGCTTGTTGGGATCCGGTGGCCGGTGCAGGCGCAGGAAGGAGGTGGCGGGAGGAATGTGAAACTGGATCTGGTCGACGCCGTACTTCTCCTTCTGCACCTTAAACGTGTCGCCAAACTCCGCCAGCAGGCCGGCGCGGTCGCGGGCGGCCAGCAATTTGCGCGCGGAGGGGAGATTGGCGATAAGCTCGGCGCGGGCCAGCGCGCGCTCCTCCGCCGCGCGAATGCTCGCATTGAGGATAGTCTCCATCAACTGAAACTGCTCCTGCTCAACCTCATCGGTAAGCCCGCTGAACATGCGGATGGAGAGAAACGTAAGGCCGCTGACAATAAGTACGACGGCCACTATAAGGATGACAGACGCATCGCGAGAGAATTTCATGGAGATTGCACAATGCAACCGCACTCTCCTTAACTTTACAAGAAGGAAGACTGAATAAGTAACTTTCGTCTATTTTTTTGCAAATGCTACCGCACTGTTCGTCCAAAAGTGCCTCAAAATCCGCCCGCCTTTTAGTGCTGCTGCTGCATTGGCCCGTAATGTTTGGAGACACCGGCGCGCCCGCCGGTCTGATGCACCCAGTACTCGCCGGTAACGGCGTTGGCGTAGATGGTAAAGTGAAACATATCCGGATACTTGCAGCCGGCCGGGTACTCGCCATTGACAATGCGACTGCCGCCGCTCCGAAGAAAGGTGTCGAATGCGTTCTGCGTGCCCCTGGGCAACGCCATAATGTTCAGGCGGCCTGTCTCCCGCTTCAGCTCCGCAATCACGTGCGAGACAGGGTTCTTCTTTTGCTCCAGTGCTTCCTCCTGCGAGGCAAGTGTGCTTACCGTGGCGCAGCAATAGACAAAGCAACAACCGTAAATGGCAAAAATAATATAGATGAAATCTTGCATAACACATTTCTTTATATGCATGTACGACAAGCATCAGGATGCTATAAGTCAGAGCGCTCACGCCCTGCTGTTCTCTTTGGCGCAACGCCCGTTACCGACACCAATAAGACGAGTGGCCCCTGCCGGTTTGCACGCACGCCCACCCGCCTCAAAATCCTCCACAAAAACATTCGCCATCCGCGGTCGGAAACGCTACGGCTAGAACCTGTGTCTAACCCCTGCATTTCCGGTGTCCGTAAACCAAGCCCGAGAGAGCAGGCCGCCGTCCTTCGCATCGGCATTGCCTGCTTTGCGCCCGTGGCAATGGCAGCGATTGCCCTCCTTCTCCTCACATCTTGCGCCCCGCTGCGGCAACCGGACGCCGGCCTTGCGGCCACGCGCGGCCTGGGTTTCGCCGGCCTCACGCCTGCCGACCGCGCTGTCGCCGATACCGCCTATCACTCGCTGGGCCGTGGCAGGGGGGGATCCGCGCCCTCGCCGACCATCCTGGCAGAATACAACGCCGCTACCCACAAGCTGGCGGCCGCGCTGGATGGAACTGCGCCGCAAACCGCCCGCACGCGCCTGGCCGCCGCCGGTATCGACCTGCGCATTCCTCCCGTCGCCTCGCATATCCCCCACGAGGCCAGGACGATACAACCGCGCAAGCTCTACCTGGCCAAGGCGACGCCGGGATCATTCACGCCCGGCGCCGGCATCCCGGTCATCATCGAGTACGCCACATCTCAGGCCGATCTTTACCCGCGCGAGGGCCTCTTTCAGGGCGCAACGGCCATCTACCGCCCGGGCCGCCCCGCCCGCGCCGGCTCGCGGGCCGTGCTCGATCTCGTGCCCAACACCGCCGCCACCGTTACCCTTAACGGCGCCACGCTGCCCCTGGCGCGCGATGTATCCGCCGACGGGCTGATGCTGATCAAGCGCGCCGCCCACCTCAAGCGCCTTGGCTTTGGCGGCATGCTTAACCCGGAGATCAAAACCCATCGCCAGCAAATCTACATGCTCGATCCGTACGATCCGCACAAGATCCCCCTGCTGATGGTGCACGGCCTTCAGTCCACGCCCGTCGATTTCGGCCTGCTCGTCAACTCCATACGGCAGGACCCCGTCCTGCGCGCCCGCTATCAGGTATGGCAATTTTACTACACCAGCGGAACGCCCGTGCTGGCCAACGCGCTGCGCCTGCGCGAGAGCCTCAACGCGCTGCTCCACAACATCGACCCGGACAGCAGCGACCCCGCCACACGCCGCATTGTCGTGCTGGGCCACAGCATGGGTGGCGTCATTAGCCACACCCTGGTGAGCGCAAGCGGTAACCGCTTGTGGGCCAGTATCTTCCGCGTGCCGCCCGAGCAACTGGCCGGCGATCGCGGCGACATCGCCCAGCTTCACCGCATCATGACGTTTCCGCGCAACCGCCGGGTCGTGCGCGCCATTTTTGTCTCCGCACCGCACCGGGGCAGTCCGGTCGCCGACTCGCCGGCCGGCATCATCGGCAATCTCCTCGTCCGCCTGCCGCGCACCCTGCGCGTTGGCTTTACGCAAATAGCCAACGATAACCCCGACAAGATGACGCCCGAGGCTCTGCGTTTCTATCGCGACGGCCACTTTTCCTCCATCCGTACGCTCTCCCCCAAAAGCACCGCCCTGCGCGCCCTGGCCGAGATTCCGCCCGAAGTGCCCTTCCATACCATTGCAGGCCAACGACATGCAGGGCCCAGGGAACTCGGCACCGACGGCGTTGTTCCCTACAAAAGCAGCCACCTTGCCGGTGCTGAATCCGAGCTGGTGGTGCGCGGCGGCCACAATACCTTCCGCTACCCCGCCGCGGTGGAAGAAATCAAACGTATCCTGCGTAAGGAGGCGGGTACGCCACGCTAAGCCGCGCGTGCACACGGCTCGCCCCAGGGACATAGCATGTCCCCAGGGACAAACCGTGTCCCTGGGACACGGAATGTCCCTGCCTGCTCCTTCGCGCGCCTCCCCAACCTTAACGATGTAAGCGCATGGCATCCATGGATTTACCGACAATCGCCCAGCACTGCTCGGGCTACCTGGCTGCGGCCGTTATCTCCGTGCCTATTGCCCAGCGGCTGGGGCTGGGCTCCGTGCTCGGCTACCTGTTGGCC
Organism: Verrucomicrobia bacterium LW23; assembly: GCA_003054695.1. Taxonomy (GTDB): domain Bacteria; phylum Verrucomicrobiota; class Verrucomicrobiia; order Methylacidiphilales; family UBA1321; genus LW23. The sequence continues at coordinate 405,493 of QAZA01000010.1, read as the reverse complement.
GGCGCCGCCATCGGGCCCTTTGCTCTCAACATCGTCGGCGAGCGCTCGTCGGACATCATGCACGTCGCCGAGTTTGGCGTCATCCTCACCCTCTTCATTGTCGGCCTGGAGCTCCACCCCGCTACATTATGGCGCCTGCGTAGCGCCATAGTTGGCCTGGGCGGGCTGCAGGTTGTGTTAACAACCGTGGCGCTCGCCCTCGTCGGCGTGCTGGCCGGCTTCAGCCTCAACACCTCCATTGCGGCCGGGCTGATACTCTCCCTGTCGTCCACAGCCATTGGGCTGCAATCACTTAAGGAGAAAGGCCTCCTTGGCACGCCGGGCGGCAAAGCCTCCTTTTCCGTGCTGCTTTTTCAGGATCTCGCTGTCATTCCCATCCTCGCCGTATTGCCTCTGCTGGCCATGTCGACAGGCACACTCGTCCTCGACAAAAGCCAGATCAACCACGCCCACGCCGCGGTCACTGCCATCAGCGCCGTGCCGGGCGAGAGCGCGGCCCGCTTTACTGTCATGGAGCATCTGTTCCACATCAGCAAGCTGGTGCTTGTCTTCGGCGCTCTCCTTGGCGGCCGCTTCCTCGTGCGCCCCTGGTTTCGCCTTATCGCCGCCGCGCGCCTTCAGGAGCTTTTTACCGCCAGCGCCCTACTGTTAGTCTTTGGCACCACGCTACTTATGGATTTAGTGGGCCTCTCTCCCGCCCTCGGCGCCTTCGTCGCCGGCGTTGTACTGGCCGACAGCGAATACCGCCACCAGCTGGAGGCCGAGATCGCCCCCTTCAAAGGCCTCCTGCTCGGCCTCTTTTTCATCGCCGTTGGGGCAAGTATCGACTTCGCCCTGTTGCGCGCCAACCTCGTTGTTGTCATTGGGCTCATCCTTACGCTTATTGTCGTCAAGTTCCTGGTACTGTGGGGTTTGGGTCGAGCGTTCCGACTGGGCCTGGAGGGCTCCCTGCTCTTCGCTTTCGCGCTCTCCCAGGGCTGCGAATTCGGCTTTGTCCTCCTCAGCTTCTCCGCCCAGCACGCGGTGTTTCCCATGGAAACCATTAAGCTGCTGACACTTAGCATCGCCCTTAGCATGGCTGCCACACCCCTGCTGCTTGCGTTGCATGAGAAGGTGATTGTGCCGCGCCTGCGCACGAGCGCCCCCGTGCCGGAGCGCGAGCCCGACAAGATCGACGAGCATTGCCCCGTTATCATCGCCGGCTTCGGCCGCTTTGGCAATATCGCGGCTCGTTTCCTCCGCGCCAACGGCGTCAGCGCCACCATTCTCGACCTCGATTCCGAACAGATCGAACTCCTTCGCAGCGTGGGACTTAAAGGCTATTACGGCGATGCCTCGCGCCTCGATCTCCTGCGCGCCGCCGGCATCGAGAACGCGAAGCTCCTGCTTCTGATGATCGACAACGAAGCCAAGGCGCTGGAGATTGTCGACAACGTGCGCCATCACTTTCCGCACGTCAAAATCCTGGCACGGGCCACCAGCCGCGACCATGCCTACGACTTGATAAACAGGAACATAGACAACGTGTATCACGAATATTTCGGAAGCGCGCTGGATCTCGCCTCCGATACCCTGCGCGAGCTCGGTGTCTGCCCCGACTCCACCGCAAGCGCGCTCGCCGTCTTCCGCGCCCGCGAGGCGGAAAGCCTGCGCGAGCTCGCCAAAATCCGAGGCACCGCAGAGTACTTCCCCGCCGCGCAAAAGTTTATCGCCGCCACCGAAGCCGCTATCCGCGACGGCTGCCTGGCCGACGCCGCTGAAGCGGCCACCACCGGCGAGCGCTCCGCCGCGCTGGAGCAGATGGATGAGGTGGGCGCAAAAGCCGCGGAGCCTGGGCCGGAGCGCGCGGGCGCGTAGCTGGTGCGCTGCCGGGTAATGCAACGCAACCTTTTCGCGCGCAACTACTTCGCTGGCGGAAGCGTCACTTTCGCCCACCCCGAGCTCTCCGTGAATTCTCGTACGGAAAAGCACCAGATCACCACCTTTTTGCCCGCCAGGTACTGAGGATCTCCCTTCGCCCGCCTCATCAGATTCACCCGCGCCGGCGTTGCGCCCGAGCCCCGCACGGCCACCACATCTACCGCAATGCCAAGCGTTTGCGCCAGCTGATCGGGCAGGCCGGCCCCCGCGGCCAGCATGTCGCCGCCGGCGTGAAACACCAGATTATGGCTGTCGCCCAGCAGCACCACCGGGCTCGCCTTGTCCGCCGCCACCGGGGTTGCACCGGCTGAGTCGGCGGTGCCGATAATCTTCAGCGCCAGCTTCTCCTTCGGGCGCGAGGCGTCGGGAGGGAGCATCGCGGCCAGGTCCCCGGTAATCTCCGTATCTTGTTCCTTAGCAACGGTTTTGACCGCAGCGTTCGCTCGAGCCTTCTTGAGCCAGTCCTTACCGTCAAGCAATGCGGCAATTTTTTCCGCCGCCAGTGAAATCCCACGCGGCGCCCAGTGCGAGTCCGTTTTGCAGTACAGTACGCCCGTCCCCGCGTCGTCCCGATGCGCCAAATAGTCAGGCATCAGGTCGAGCACAGCTATACCGTTGGTGCTCAGCTGTTTATAGAAGTCCTGGTGAACCGTGTCCAACCGCAACCCGGCCGGAAGCGCACTCTCTTTTTCGCCAAATACCGCCTGCGGATACACCAGCGCCTTGGCCGGCACTGGCACAAGAATCAACTCGATGCCTCGCGCCGCCAGTTGCTCTTTAAAATCCACGATGGCAGGCAGCGGATCTGCCGTTTCGGGCTTCGTGGCCTTGCTCACCTTTGCCGCATCCGCCCCCCAAAATTTGCCGGCCCCGATATGCCGTAGTTCCGCTGGAAGAAACAGCCAGCCGTCGCGACCGGTCACCACGGTCGTACCGCTTTCGCCCGCCTTGGCCGCGCAGGTTGTTCGGAAAAACGCGTCCGGCTCCGCTGAAATCGCCGGCGCGGGCAGCGATGCCACAAGCACTGAAAGCAACACTGCACCGACTTGCTTGGAAAACGGTAAGAACTTCATATTCAATAAGTTAAGGTTTGCCGGAGCCAATGGCGCCATCCGCGGAAACGGTTTCGCCCCAGCACGGATCTTGCGACTGCAACTCCTCGGCATCAAGCTCGCTGCGGTTCAGCCGTTCCAGGCGGGGCGCCACGTCGCTCCATGCCTGAAGGCGCAGGGTTACGGTGTCGCCGGCCTTCCATCGCGTGGCTGAAGCTAGCGTATTCTCCTGCATGCTAAAGAGATACACAAGGGCCTGCGATTTTTCGGGGATTCCCGGCCCGCGTATCTCCGCAAGGTGCACGGCAAAAATGTGGTCCTTATAGGGCACCGATCCCGGGCGTGGATGCGCGGAAATGGCCCGAACCACCCCCGTAACGGTTGCCGGCGGCGCGCCTGGGGCCGGGGTCAGAAAGCCTTCGGAGTTCACCGTCAGGGCCGAGGCATTGGTGCCTGGCGTAGCCGCAACCTTCTCAGGGACAGGCTGTTGTGCAGGTTGCGCTGGCAAGTCGATCAGCTTCCAGTCGCCAACCGACAGCTCGCGCGAGGCAAACTCCCACACAAGTATCTTCTTGCCCTGCAAGCGGTTACGGCCCTGCGCAAGCTCTCTGGCCAGCAACTCGCGTGTCGCAAATGCGCCGGCATCGTTACGCAGGATCGTATCGACAGGTTCCTGCGTGTGAAAGCTGACCTGCTCAGCAAAACCTGCGCAGGAGCCCCAGCCCATGGCTTCCAGCGAAAAAATATTGCAAAAGCTGTCCCCTAAAATCAGCACGGATGCGTTGGGGTCCGGGCGCCAGTCTGTTCCGTCGGCCCGTATAACGCGTTGTACAGTAACGGGTTGTGGCGGGTATAATTGGGAATTTGGGGCCAGCTTCAGCATCAGCGCAATATCGCCTCGACCCTCCACCGCCTCGCTCTTTTGCTGTCGCCCGCCCGTGCTCAGGGCGCCCATGGGTGGCGGAGGTGCTTCCAGATCAACGTTTTGCAACGTGCGAAGCTTGTCCGCAAGCAGGCCCGCGGCCAGGTTCATCGCCTCCGGCGTCCAGTGCGTGTCGGTCGTCAAAAACTGCGGTTTGCCAGTGGCCAGTTTCTGCTTTGCCAGCGCGTCGGCGACATCCAGGACATCGACGCCTGCCTCCTCAAGTGCTTGAATAAAAGTGAGATGCGACGGATTGCGCAAAGGAATCCGTGCGGATTCCTTGCGGCTTTCGTAGCGCCCGGAAAGCTGCTCAGGCTCCAGCATGGGCTTGACGGGCGCTGGCATTACTACGAGATGCACGCCGCGCGCCGCCAGTTGGTCGCGAAAATGCACAATGGCACGTACGGGGTCGGGCTGGATGGCCTCGCCTGCATGGCCGGCTCTCGCTCGCGCCTGCATAACATCCTGCCGCAGAAAGCCTTCGCCGGTGATGTGGGCGATTTCCGGCTGGTAAAAGAGCCAGCCGTTGCGCCCCACGATCGCCTGCTCGTTTCCCAGCCCCAGCCACCGGGCCGTGAATGCCTGCGTGGGCGGGATGGCGGCGATGGCCAGGAAAGAGTTGTCCTCCAAATCCTTTTCGAATGCCTTGACGTCGCGCATGAAGCGCGTGTTGGCTGCCTGAATGCGATTCCAAGTGCTTAGCCATGAATCACTTGGCGCGCCAGCTTCCGCTTCGGGCGCCGTCCCCGCGCGCCATGCATCCATGGGGATGAAGACTGCGGACCAGGCGCGGGGGAGGCGACCTTCGCGCAGATCCAGCACATGCTGCACAGCGGGTATGCTGAGGATGGTAACCAGGAATAAGCCGATGAATACCAGGCACATACGGGGAGAGACATCAGTTGTCCCTACCTCCAGTTCCGCCACCTCCTCGCGGGTAAGCAGATGGTACGGCCTGGCGTCGTTGCCGGCTTTGTTGGGGGGCACGGAGCTCATGGCTAGAAGATGAAGTAAATGAATGGGTTATAGGCCTGCGTTGTCATCATCAGAAGCGACAGCCAGAAGAGTGTGAAAATAAGTACGGCCTTACTGCTGTTGAGTTTACGTGTGTAATCCCACGTTTGTACCCCGGCCCAGGTAATGAACGCAGCTAATAGCAAGCTAAGGATGTAATAAGGTTGGTAAATGATCCCGGCAAGGAGGTCGCTACCGGGTTGCACCGAGGAAATGCCGAGCATGCTGCCGCAATAGGCCAGCGCCGTAGGTAAGTCCTTGGCGCGGAAGAACACCCACGCAAACACGACAACCAGGAAGGTGATCGCCACCCGCACGGGATGGGGCAGTTGCATGAAGAAGCCTTGTTTGCCCTGGCTTCGCTCGAACGCGAGCATGCCGCCGTGGATGGCGCCCCAGATCACAAAATTCCATGACGCGCCGTGCCACAGGCCGCCGAGAAGCATGACAAGCATGAGATTAGCATAGGTGCGGGCCTCTCCTAACCTGTTGCCACCAAGTGGGATATAGAGATAATCCCGCAGCCAGGAGGAGAGTGAAATGTGCCAGCGGCGCCAGAACTCGGTGATGGAGGCAGACTGGTAAGGGGAGTCAAAGTTTTTGGCGAAGATGAAGCCGAGCATGAGCCCGAGGCCGATAGCCATGTCGGAGTAGGCGCTGAAATCAAAGTATATTTGGAACGCATAGGCTATCGCGCCGTACCACGCGTCGATCATGCTGACGGAACCAGCATTGAACGTAAGGTCCGCGACCTTGCCGCACGGGTTGGCCAACAGGATTTTTTTGGACATACCCACGGCAAAGAACGCTACGCCCCGGGCAAACTTTTCGCGTGTAAGTGTCCTGTTTTCAAGCTGATCCGCAAGGTAGGAAAATTTGAGGATGGGGCCGGCAACCAGGTGCGGAAACATCGAAACGAAGCAGGAGAAGTCGACGAAATTGCGCATCGCTTTGGCGTCGCCGCGGTACACGTCGATTGTGTAACTCATCGCCTGGAAGGTGTAAAAGCTGATGCCGAGTGGCAGGATGACGCGGAAAAAAGTATCCCACTGGTAGCTTTCCATGCCCATTGATTTTGCGAGGGCATTGTAGCTATCCACCCCAAAATTAAAGTACTTGAAGAAGCCAAGGACGATCAGGTTGGCGGCCATGGAGAGAAACAGGGCCCACCACTGCGTGGGCGTTCGCTCCCCGCCCTCGGGCAGGCATGTGACAGGTTTATACCAGACGGTCCACAGCCGCCACGTATTGTGTGCGATGACCAAACTGATGAGCCAGTCCAGAAAAGTCGTCGCAAACATCAGCGGAATAAACTGGGGCTCCGCCCATCCGTAAAACGCGTAGCCAAAGAGAGTTAGCGCGAGATTTCGCCACCGCTGGGGCGCTGCGGAAAGGGCATAGTATGCCGCCAGCGCCAGTGGCAAAAAGTAGAATACAAAGATGTGAGAACTAAAGACCAAGGTGGTGGTACTCCCTTAAGGTTGCTACAGTAGATGTTGTTTCATAGTGCCGACTTCAGGGAAAGACAACATCTATATAATCCTTGCCGTATTGAACTGTGTAAGGAACGGAGTCCGTGCGTCCATTGTATGCGAGCAAATCAAACGTGCCCAGCATTCCTCCAGTAGCCGTAAGGATACGGTAAGTACCTTTGGGCCTGGCACCGTTTCTTGTCACAATATCCAGTCGCGAGCCGGCGCCTTTGAGCAGTTCCACCTCGCCCGTGGGGCCTTGTTCCGGTTTGGTGTCGCTTGTAAGGGCCAGGAGATCAGAGCTTTGCGCACTTCCTGCCGGACCGGCGATGCGAATGCGAAGCGTGCCTCCGGATTTGTCCACGCCCTCGGCAAGCTCCCGTGGCGGCGGGGTTTTGCTGTCACGTTTCTCCTTGGGGGCGTTCTTATCTTTAGCGGGGAGATTGCCGAAGCGGAGGTTGACGTTATGCAGCGTAAGCTTTCCGGCGCTACTTGTATTCTGATTCTCCTGAATAATTCCCGGCGTGATGGTACCTGAATTAATGATACGAAGAAACCTACCTGCATCGCGGCTTGTGCTGTTAATATAAGAGAGCATGCCGTTGCCACTTAGGTTTGCATTTGCTTTATTGACAATGCGGCATGAAGTCTCTTCTTCATGATAAACGCCTCCGGGGCCACTGCTATTGCGAAGGCGTTCTATGGTAGCGGTAGTGCCTTCGATACAGAGGTTGCCGGCGTTGTCGATGCCGGTAAAGCCTCCATGGTTGCCCTGGACACGCAGGGTTCCGGCAAGGTGAAAGCTGCCGGAGTTCTCCACCTTTGCAGTGCGGCTGTTGAACGCGTGATTAGATCCGTTGTCGTTGGTAATCAAGGACATAGTGGCGTTCGAGCGAATGGCTACCGTCGAGCCTGCAGCATTGGCAAACTCCACTTCGCCACCGGTTGTGATGAGTTCCGGTTTATCCTTTCCGTTGCCTAAAATGAATGTGGCTTTGTCGGAAGCCGTACTGCCATTATCTATACGACGTTTGCCTGTACGGTATTCACTGATGAAGCCAAAGTGTATAGGTTCGTCTCCGGAGATGGCAATCTCCCCGGCGCCTTTGTTGACAATCGACGCCTCGCCCGCGGCGAAGTCGGGGTGGCCTACCACCGCGCCGTTGCCCAGCTCCAGCGTGCCGCTGTTTTCCAGGCGAGAAACGCCGATGCGCGAGCGGCTGAGCACTCGCAGCGTGGCGCCCTCCGCGTTGGTGCCGCCCATGGAGTGACTCATGCCGGATGCCGTAACCAGTTGCAGGACAGCGCCTTGCTTCATGGTCCAGGTGCCTCGGTTAGTAAAGCCGCGGTTGCCCGTGTTACGGACGGAGGACGCCCAGTCCCAGATAATCGCTGCTCCGTCCTGATCAACAGTGCCGGACGAGGTGAGTAAGCATGATGCTCCTGTATCCGTGTAGCGCATGGTCGTAAGCTGCGTAGCGGCAATGGCTTGTGCGCCTGATCCCTGGCCGTCTGCGGTTTGCAGGGTAATGGCAGGGGGCGCGGTGTAGCCTTTGCCGCCGTTGGTCATGACGATACCTGTGAGACAAAGTGTCGCTTCCACCATCGCGTCCTTGCCGCCGCCGCCGCGCAGCGTTACGCGAGGGGGGCGCGTGTAGCCGGTTCCAGCGTCGGTAACTTCCACGCGGGATATGGTGCCGCCCGCCTTGTCGAGGAACGCGCGCCCCTGGGCGGTGCGCCCGCCTGCTGTATCTGGCGCAGCCACAACAACATGCGGCGCTGTGGTGAACCCGCTGCCCACCGCCGTCAGGTCAAAATGGGCAACCCCCATCACGGCTTCGGCAGATGCGCCGGCCCCTGCGTTGGGAGAGCCCGTGGTAAAGACGACGCGGGGCGCCTGCAGGTAGCCGGTGCCGCCATCCACCACGGTCGCCGCCGCGACTGAGCCGTTGCCTCCCAGGCGCACCGTGCCTGCCAGCGCAACGTTGCGTAGCGAGGAGTTGCTGAGAAGCAAAGGCTGGCCGTTGAGGCGAAATTCGCTCTTCTCCGAGAGAGCCAGCGGCGTTTCGGATCCCGCAATGGTAAGCGGCGCGCCGAGGCTGAGCGCCGGGGCCGAGGCGCCGGGCACTGCCTTTACCTCCCCCACGGTCATCGGCCGGGTGGTGGCGACGGGGCCAGCAAGGTCCAGGGCAGGTAAGGCGGCGGTGGACGTGGTGGAGGCGGCGGGGGGGCGCACCTCGTAAAAGAGCGAGAGCGCGTCGCCGTCGAAGTTGCCGCTGAGGGAGCGCTCGCTTTCCTGCTCGGGGCGCGCCTCCCAGGCCTCCAGCGCCAGCGTGTACGTTTGCCCGGCTGCCAGGCGCGTGTAAGCGGGTACGACCTGGCCGTCCAGCACGGACCACTGCGCTACGGTGATTTCCTTCTCGTCCAGCCGGCCTTTGATAACCCGTTGAATCTCATACTTTTGGATGGAGAGATTGCGCTTGTACGGCGCGATGCCCTTGGGATCCGCCGGGGGGCATGTCCCGGTCAGTTTTGCTTCTACGACGATTGTGTCGATCGGCTTGCGGGCGCCTGGGGGCAATGGCTCGGGCGTCGGGGCGGCGGCTGCTGCTGCAAGGGATCCGCCGCGCTTCTCAAGTGCCATGGCGTAGCGCTGGCGTGCTTCGCTCTCCGAAACGGCGCGGCTGAGAATCGCGACGCCTTCCATCTGGCCTCGCCAGTTGGTGGGCGATCCGGAATCCGTTGAACTGGCGGGAAGTGCCTGGGGATCAGGGAGATACGTATCGCCAAAGCACAGGTGCTGCGGCGTCCAGGCGGCGATGGCATCCACGATGGCTTTGCCGGGCATTGCGGAGTCCGGCAGAATCACGCGGGCGCCGTCAAGCGTGCACGCCAGCCTGCCCTCGGGGGTGAGGCTGACCACGATGTGTTGCGGAACGCCTTGCATAAGGCGCACCAGCGGAATGGGTTGCGAAAGCTCGGCGCTTTTGCCTGAGCGCAGGCGGATCGCCAGCCATTCGCCCCGCTGCTCCAGCAGCATGTTACCCTGGGCGGGGGCCAGTACGTTGGCGGGCTGGCCGTACGCTTTGTCCGCGAAGGAGAAGATGACTTTGGGTGCTTCCTCGGGCGGAACAGGCCCGTCGGGCGTGAGGATTGCCTCCACCGCAAAGGATTTGCTCGTCTTAACACCTTCCAGCAGAGCACTATCCGCGCCATCGGCCACCCAGGATCCCCCGTGGAGATCCATCACGTGATAGCGCCCGAAACGCCCCTCGCCGCGAAACTGTCCACCGCACTGGCGGATGGCGCCCGTTTTGGCATCGGCTATCTGGTTGCCTTGCGCGCCCGTATCCCACACATACACAAGGCCTTTGGAATCAGGCGCCTTCGCGAGCGATTCGTCGGCGGGCGGGGGCGCGGCGGTGCCTTTGGTCAGCTCGGCCAGCTGCTCGTCGGAGGGCTTGATCCACACGTCGGGCCAATAGTCGCCGCGCTTGTTGGCGCTGATGGGTACAAAGCGCTCGACGGTCTTCATGTCCGGGGCAAATTTGCCCAGGTAAATCTCAACATTCTCCGCAACATTGTTGGGAATCTTCGCCTCCGCCTTGTAACTCCATTCACTTAAAGGACTTGTGACAGCAAAGAAACGGATGTTATTGGACCAGCGCGGGTGGTACACCTCCTCGCGTCCCTTGAGCGTAATGCCTGGTGTCTGATCGAAGCGTATCCCCTCGTTATAGGCCGTGCCGCTTTTGTTGGTGGGCGTAAAAAAGTGGATGGAGCGGTGGCTGCCCGTAAAGACCCACATGCGGTGGCTGGTATCGGGGCTCATGCTGGGCCAGCAGCCGCCGGCGCGTTGCGTAAAGGTGCCATTGGGCAGGGTAAGCACGCCTTGCGGGCTGTTGCCGCCGTCTCCGCCCCCGCTGGCCAGGCGGCCGTCGCCGCTGAGCATAAACTGGGAGATGGGCATTTTGTCCCACACCAGCTCGCTCACCTCGGGCTTGTCCACGCGAAACCGGCGCACCACGGGGATCTCCTCGGCGCCGCGCTTTTCCTTAACCGTGGCGTATACCCATTCCACGCCGGTGCGCGGGTCGGTCCACACGTCGTCAAAGGAGGCGTTGGAAACCAGGGTGCGGAACCCTTTGCCGTCGAAGCCGACGACGCACACAGTGCCAGCCTCTTTGTCGCCGAAGAAGACGCGTTGGCCGTCGGCGGAGAGAAGCGGTTTGGCGTAGCGGCGGATATCCGGCACGATGGCGCGCTCGCCTTTGCCGTCTTCGCTGTCAAAGCCGATAAGGCGCAGCGTGGGGCGCTCGGACATCACGCACGCCGTCTCACCGGCGTCCTGAATCCATACGGCGCGTGTGGGGGCGCCGGTCAGTTGGCGAACCAGCTTTGTGGTGTCGCTGCCGGCGGGCGCGGGGGACTCGGCCGCGAGCGGCTGGCTTGTCAGCAATACTGCGCATAACAGTAACGCGATCAACTGGTTGGAGCGGCGGTTGGGGAGCGGGCGGAGCCTGGTGCGCGGGACGTACATGGGCGAATGACCTCGAGGTAGGGCGGATGAGTCGGGTGAAACGGCTATATTGATCTAGTACAAATACAATGCGATCATTTCAAGCTTAGAGTAGCAATACAGATTGAATACAGCTGGCACCCTTTTCTCCTCGCAACAGGGCAGGCTTGGGCATTTTGTGAAATGTGGCGGCGGAAAAGTGCGAATAGATAACGGGAGGGGATTCGTTGTCCGTCTTTCACGCTAAAAAATTTATTTTCATTCTTATTATCCTGTATAACAGCGATTTATGTGTGTTTTTATCGGAAAGCGTTGACTTCCTGTATAATAACCTGTAAAACAAATGTATTGCGCACATTGCATGGCTCGACATATCCGCATGCCTTCACCCCGCCGGGATTAACCAGACGGCAGCAAAACGCACCGGACGCCGCCGCTGGACTGCAACCGTAACACCTTTTTGAGCAAGGACTTATCATGGCAAGTAAATTTCCCTCTTCGCTCGTGCCCGTGGGGCTGGGCCTGCTTGTACTCGCCGCGCTGGGCTATTTTAGCATGTCGCTGCTTAAGCCCGCCCCGGCGCCCGTACCGGTGGTAACCACGCCTACACCTGCGGAGCTGGAGGCCGAGAGCAAGGAGCGCTTGCGGCAACTGTCCGGCAAGCTGGCGCGCGCCGACATCCTGGAGGCCGACCGCCAGCTGCGGCTGGGCCGGCACGATCAGGCGATGGCGTGCCTCGCGCGCGCCATCCGCACCAGCGGCAGCCGCCCGGCGGAGATTCGCCTGATGAGCCTGCTGCAGTACCGCAACTGGGCCATGCCCGTGGCCGCGGCGGATGTCAAAAGCCCCAGGTGGAAGCCGGCAAATATCTCGCCATCTACGGAAGCCTTTAGCAGCGAAGAAGATAGCAGCGCGGCAATGGGCCGCCTTACGCCTGTCGATACATCCGCCACCGCCCTTGAACGGCTGGCCAGCCTCACGCCGGAAGGTGCCCGCCGCCTGCGCGCGCTGAACGGCGGCCTTTTGCTGCAACTGCTTGATGCCACAACAAATATGCCGTGGATGGACATCCCCCAGGATGCCCCGATGCGTTCCGCCGCTATTACTACCGACGGCCGCTGGCTCGCCGCCTCCTCCGCCGACGTGAAGAGCTGGAAAGGTCCGCTGGCCCCGGAAGTGCCTGTGCATTATTGGGATACGATGCGCGGCAGCGCCGTGATTGAGCCGGTCGCGGAAGTCTCCGGCGATGCAGGTGATGACTCGGGCAGCACCCTCATTTCCCCCTTTGAGAAGGCCCTGAGCCTGCAGCCTGGCTATGCGGTGGAGATGCGGACGCTCAGCCCCGATTCACGCCGGGTCATTCTGCAGGGCCGCGACGTAAAGCCGCTGGATGCAACGGGTTCCGGCGACGCGACTGCTGGCGCCGGCCGCGTGATTCTGGAGGTATGGAATCTGGCAACGCTCAAGCGCGAAGGGCCGCGCATTACCGCGCAGGGCACGACGATTCAGGCTGCGTCGTGGATGGCCGATGGCTCGCGTTTGGTGACGTCGACAAGCGGAGATACTTCGCCGACAACCAGTTACGTGGAAGTCTGGAATCTTGTCAGCGAGAAGCCGGTGGTGGCAATGACCGTCGAAGGCCGTGTGACATCCACCGCGCTCCATCCCTCCGGCAAAATCCTCGCGACGTCGACGGTTCCCGAGTCGGGTTCCGGAGGCCTTGTGGAGTTTCGCGATATTCCTTCGCTTACGCAACATCCTCTCTCTCTGGCATTTGCGGCTATGGTAACGGCGTACAGCAAGGACGGCCAGTATCTGCTGGCGGTAGACGCCGGTGGTCGCGGCACCCTGTTTGATGCGGAAACCCTTGTGCCTCTTACAGATCCGCTCGGCGACGAACTGCGCCCCGGCGAAGGCCGTCGCTCCGCCTGGCATGTGGAGGAAAAGGCAACGTCCATCCGCTGTACCACGCCCGCCGGCAAAACGTTTACCTGGTACCTGGCCCCCGACAGCGCGGCGCCCGAGTGGCTGCCGCGCCTGGCCGAAGCGCTGGGCGGCAGCCAGCTTGCCGATGGCGGCCAGGTCGCGCCGATCGCGGATCCCCTTGGCAGCCTGGAAGTTATGCGCAAGGAGCTGAATGCCGCGGACGTGGCGGTGGACGACTGGCTGCCCGTGGGCCGCTGGATTTTGGCCGACCGCGCGGAACGACACATTGCGCCTTACAGCGACGTTAAGGTGCCCGATCTGGAAGCCCGCCTGGTGAAGGACGGGACCGGCAGCGCCGCGCATCTCGCGCTTCTGCTGAATCCCGCCAATGCCAAAGCGCGCGAGCTGTTTGCCAAACACGGCGCCGACATGCTGAGCTCCCGCGACTCCACCGGGATTACGCTGGCCGATCGCGCCAACTCGCCCCGCGGCAATGCGGGCGTTCGCCCCCGCCAGGGCGCGGGCAAAGGCAACACGGGCAGCACCAAGGTGGCAAAGCAGGAGAAGGACAAGCAGCCCGAGAAGCCGAGTGAAAGCAAGGTATCCAACGAAAAGTCCACGGCTACAGTCACTTCTGTCAAGACACCTAATCCCAAGTCTGTAAAGGAGCGGTCGGTGGATGCGAGCACGTCGACGGCGACGACGCTGCCTCCCAAGTCCGGAGCCACTCCTGCTGACGAGGTGCGGAGCTTTATCATGGGCTATTTCCGTGCGGGCAACACGGGCTCGGCGGCCAACCAGGCGGCTATGTTTGCAGAGCGCGTGGAGTACTTTGACTACAAGGCCAGCCGCGAGACGATCGAAGGGTACGTGGCGGACTACCAGTCCAAGTGGCCGGATCGCCAGTTTGAAGTACTTGGTGCGCCGGAAGTTACGAAGGCAAAGGCGGGCATTTACCGCGTTGTCGTCAAGTTCCGCTACACCATCCGCAACAGCGAGGAAGGCATCCAGGGGTTATCGCGCAACACGTTTGTGGTGCGGCAGGAAGGCGCCGGCAAGCCGGGGGCGTTCGAGATCGTATCGCTCAAGTCCGATATTATCCAGCGTGCCTCCATGCCAATGAATCGCAAGGATTTACAGCGAGGAAGCCAGGTGCGCCGCACGGATGGTTCCGCGCGTCAGGAGGCGGCTGCACCTTTGCCCCCGGCGCCGTTGCGTACGAATATTTGAGCGGCCCGGCGCGCCTCGATCAGGGGGCCGAGGGCTGGTAGTCGCGCGGGGGAGGCGTCATATCCGGCGAGCGCAGGTCCGGCACGGTGTCGACATCCGACAGCGGCCGGATCTCGAAGTCCGAGGCCGACTTGACGGTTGTGGGTGTGGCCGCCGTGGTGGTCGCCAGCCGCTTTGTCGCGGCGGGTTGGTTTGTGGAAGTGGCTTTGTCCGAAGAGGTTGGAGGTACGGAGGTGCTCTCGGGAGAAACCGGCGCAGGAGTGCCACTGCCGGCCGAATCGCGCGTGGGCGCAGCCGGTTGCTTCTCCACAGTGGTTTCGGCGGGCGGCTCGGCCCTGGTGTCGGCGGAGGCCGGCGCGGGAAGAGGAGGGGCGAGGACGACGCGGAAGCCATAGCGGCGGCCGGCGCGGTCGTTTACCGTCCCGGGCTCCGCGTAGGCGCGGGCGCGGACGTCCAGGTTCTCGGTGGTCCGATCCTCCCAGGAGGCGCCGCGCAGCACACGGAACTTCCTGCCGCCGTGAGGGTTAGAGGGGTGGGGCTCCTGTTTGGTAATGATGGAGTCGTACCAGTCGTCGGCCCACTCCCACACGTTGCCGCGCACATCGTAAAGGCCGAACTCGTTGGGGGCGCGGCTTCCGACTTCCTCGGGGCCTTTGCGGCGGAAATCGCGGCTGGTGACGGATACATCGAGCGACGCATCTCCCACATACAGAGAGTATTCCGCATCGGACGGCAGGCGGTACACGTAGCCCCGGGGCAGGGTGCCGGCCTCTTTCGAGAGCTGGGTCAGGCGCTCGCAAAAGGCTACGGCGTCAGTCCAGCTCACGTTCTCCACCGGATTGCGCGGGTGTCGAAAGGTGCTGGGATTCACACCGGCGACACGTTCGTACTCGGCCTGGGTTACCTCGTAACGGCCCACCCATATCTGCAGGCCGGGCAACCAAACCATCTCCAGCGCAGGCATTTGCGTTGATTTTGCAGGCGCATTTTCGGACGGCTCGTCGTTCACCTCGGAGGACTCAGCCAGGCGGTTTGAGGAGGCGGATGTGCTTGCAAGCGTGAAGTTTTCGCCGATTTTGGGCATCGTGTCGGGAACCTTCCGCAAGGTGGCCGCAAGCTTCACCGTCTCCCCGGAGCCCGGGCTGGCCTTGATGGTGGCGGGCAGATAACCGGGGAGCGTCAGCTCAAATTCCGTGTCGGACGGGGGGAGCTCCACGGTATGGGGCGTTGTGCCAAGCGGTTGGCCTGCAACACCTTGTGGTGATTTCTTACGGATGCTGGCGCCGGCGGGCTCGCTGGTCAGGTCGTACCTGGCGGGCTTGAAGTCGAAGGTGATGTCGGCGCGGCGACCGGGTTCCAGCGTCACTTCGCGGGTCTGGTCGGGCCAGCCGGTGCGTTTGGCAACAATCTTTTGCGGGCCCGCGGGCACCTGGGCCAGAAGCGGAGCGGGGCCCATGGCGGTGCCGTTGAGGGACAGCTCCACCTCGGCGGGCGTGGAGTCGACCGCGAGGGTGGAGAAGTCGGTGGCCCAGGTTAGTTCGCGGGTCTCGCCACGGATCAGTTCGATGTCGAAGTACTTGTCGGGAAAGCCCTTGCAGCGGAAGGTGACGCGGTAGGCGCCCAGTGGGAGGCTGAGCGAGGCCGGCAGGCCTCCTGCGGGCTTGTTGTCCAGGGGCGGCGCGGAAGCCCGGCCGTCCTTTGCTGGGCGTGCTTCCACCTCGTAAGTAGCTGCAGTTAAGGGAGATGTAAGTTTGAGGGTGGCGACGGCCGGCTTGAGTATAACCCGCCCCATGTCGGTGAATTCGCCGGCGCGGATGTCCGTTTTGAGAGTAAGCGGCTCGTAGCCTTCGGCGGAGATCACGACTTTCTGGGTGCCGGTGCGCAGGTTGGACAGGTGTGCGGGAGCCGGTGCGGCTGCCTCGCCGCCGACGGTGACCATGGCGCCGGGGGGCGAGCTGTCGATGATGAGGCCGCCGCGCTGGGTTTCGCGGACTGCATCGTTGCGTGCAACACGTTCGCGCTCAGGCAGTTCCCACAAAAGCGCGTAGGTCAGGGCGGCAACGAGTACGAGGGTGGCGCCTGCAAGCAAGGGCGTGAGCCACGCGGGCTGGCGAGGGTCGGCGACAGGCGTGACCGCGAGGGCGGGGGCCTCGCCGGACCAGCGATCCAGCTGCTGGTTCAGGCGATCCATCTTGGCCTCCAGCGTACGGATCTTTTCCTGCAGCGCGGCAGTTTCAGCACCACTTTCGGCGTCGAACGGGGTGGTGGAGCCGTCGGCTGCGCAGGGCGCAGGGGATGCGTTCTCGCGAGAGTCGTGTGGCAAGGGCTTGTCGTCGCGAGGATCGGGGGGGAGGATGGAGGGGAAAAAAGTGTCGGCTGGCATGACGCACGGGTGGGTTCAGGGCATCTCCTTAATATGTCCCAGCCCTTTAGGATTGCAAACGGGCCGGAAGCAGCTTTTTGCATGGGAAAAGGCGGGTGCCGGTGAGGAAAATAAATATTTCACACAAATGTCCCGGCGGGGCGGGGCCGTTCGTCGTAAGGTGAAGGGTGGCGCGGGCGAGTGCCTGGCGCTGATGGATAACCTTCCCAACAACACATTCAGGCAACTTCATCCTTACGATAAAATGAGCACAGCGACACTGGAAGCCCAGCCGGCAACGAAGGCCCGCACGGGCATTGTAGTTCAGGCCTATCTGTTTTTTGACGGCAAGTGCGAGGAGGCGTTCGAGTTTTACAAAAGGGCCGTGGAGGCGAAGGAGAATGTTATTCTCCGCTTTAAGGACAGCCCGGAGCCGTGCGAAGGCGCGTCGGGCATCGACGGCAACAAGATCATGCACATGAGTTTCACGATCGGCGATACGGAGGTGATGGCGTCCGACGGTATGTGCGAGGGCAAGATCAAGCACGACGGGTTTTCTTTGGCGATCTCCACGCCCAGCGACGCGAAGACGTCGGAGTATTTCAACGCGCTGGTGGCCGGCGGCGAGGTAATCATGCCTGTGGCCAAGACGTTTTGGAGCAGCAGCTACGGTATGCTGAAGGACAAGTTTGGCGTAACGTGGATGGTGATGACGACGCCGCACGGCGGCTGATAAACAACGCGGCGCCGGCCTGCGGGGACGTGCACGCGGGCGGCGCCGCTTTCGGGGGGGGGCGGATCTGATCTGTTGTTTCAACCATGAGAAAACACTTTGCCGTGCAGGGGCGGGGTGTGTTATTGTGAGGGTTCCTATGGCACTTCAGGTCTCCATTCCCACGCCTCTTCGCAATCTGACCAACAACAAAGACACTGTTGAAGCGAAGGGGACCACTATTGGCGAGGTGATTCTCGATCTCGACGCGCAGTTTCCTTCCATCGCGGAGCGGCTGCTGGATAAGAAGACGGGGCGCATTCAGCGTTTCGTCAACATTTACGTTAACGGCGAAAACGTCCGCTTTATGGAGGACAAAGACACTCCGGTTACGGATCGCGACGAAATCTTTATCGAGCCGGCGATCGCAGGCGGCTAAAGGCTATCACGACAGCGGCTGGGCGGGGCTGGGCTCGAGAGCACTGTAGCAGTGCAGTCCGCTCCACTTTTTCCGAGAACACGCGTTGCGCCGGTCGAAAGACGGCGGACGCGAAAGGCGCAGGGGCCATTTTGCCCTCGGCGCCTTTTTTGTTGCATGCGCGTGAGGCTTGCCGTTTCCATCGGAAACTGGTCTGACACCCGTTTGAAATCTCACCACCTCCGCGGAGGAAACAGAACCGCCCCGGCAACACGAGTTGTGTTACCGGGGCGGTTGGCTGAAATGGCGTTACGCCGTGGGGAGACCGTCGGGCGCGGACCGCCTCTTCTCGGCTGACCCTCTGCTTTTCGCCGCCCGGGCCTGAGCCGTGATGACCACGCCGGCTCAGGCGTTCGGGCGGGAAGTGGATGGGTTCAGGCCGGAGACAGTGAGTCGGTCCGCGTCGCGATTAGAACTTCCAGTTCAGGTCGCACTGCAGGACCTGCACGTCGTCGGCGTTGGTGATGCCGGTGGCATTGCCCATCTTGGTCGCGTCCAGGTTGTTCTTGTAGGCCCAGCTGGTGAAGTAGGTCACAGTACCGGTCACGGAGTCCGTGAAGTTGTAGGTACCGGAGACCTTGACGCCCTGCTGGTTTACGAAGCCGAGGCCGAAGTCGGAGTCGCTGAGGTTAGGATCAACCGCAGTCATACCGATGGTGCGGAAGTTCGCATCGAGCGACCAGTCGCACTTCTTCTTGTTGTCGCCAACCTTGACGCCGGCGAGCCACGCGATGTCGTCGGTGAGTTCGCGGTTCTGGTTGCCGGTGATGCCGAAGGTCTTCTGAGCGCGGGAAGAGCCGGAGGTGTTGAGGGCGAAGTCCCAGTAGGTCTTCACCGGCACACTGCCGAGCTTAAACTTCACTTCGCCGGGGAAGAGGATCAGGTTCAGGTTGTCCGCGCCGACGGTCTGAGCATAGCTGGGGCTGCTGGTCTGGATCGCGGAGGCCGAGCCGACGGTGGAACCGGCAGTGGTGGTCAGCACGCCAGGGGCGACGATAATGGAGAGGTCCTTGGAGGGCTTCCAGGTTACCTTGACCTGCTCCCAGAACTGCCACACGTCCGTGTTGCCGACAGAGGCTGTCTGGTTCTCGTTATTGTCGATGTAGTAGAACTGGCCGGCCACGAAGTCAACCGTGGTGCAGTCGTTCAGGTTCCAGGTAAAGATTTCGGCAGCACCTTCGGGGTTGATGTCGTTATCCCAGATCAGGTCGGTGGTGTAGAAGGGGTTCTTCATCTTACCGGCCGTCAGCGTTACCCAGTCGGCGGGGTTGTACTTGAGGTACAGCAGGCCGACGTTGATGCCGAACTTGCCGTAACCGGAGCCAAAGCTCTGGTTGGCGGAGTCGTTGGAGGTCGCGGACTCGAGCTGGAAGCCGCCTTCAAAGTTGTCGGCAAACTTGTACTCGGCGCCCAGGCGCAGGCGATAGCGGGCGCGGCTCTGGGGGATGTCGTAGTCAAGAGCAGCGGGGACCGGGTTGCCCGCGGCGCGGGTGGGAGTCTGGATGGATTGCTGGTTCCACTGGTAACGCAGGCGCGCGTCGCCATAGAGTTTCAGCTTCTTGACGTGGCTGCCCAGTTCGATCTTGCCGCCGCCGGTCTTCTGGTACTCCTTCACCAGGTCGGCCTTGATGTCTTCGGCTTCGGCATTGGTGAGGATGCCCTTCTTAACGAGCGCTTCGACGAGCGCGCTGTCCTGTGCGAGCAGGGGCATGGCTGTGAGAGCCAGCAGGCTCGCCGCGATGCACCACTTCTTCAAGGTGGACTTCATTTGGTTTGTTCTCCTGTAGGTTAGTAGCTTCGCGGTGTCACCGACTGGCACCGACCGCCCTTCCCAACTCCTTTTGGGGGGGCAGAGCAGTCGCCGCCGAGCAACGTGGTCTCTCCAGACTCTCGCGAACCCCCGCAGGTTGCATATGGTCTGTTACAGCCTGATGGAGAACAGGTAACAAATAGATGTCGCAACAAAAAAGGCGCTCCAATTCGTTCACACGATTAAAGCGCCGCTGTACCGAGGTAAAACGCCCCAAAACAGAAGGGCATTTGCATCTCTAACCACGTATGTTTATCAGAATTTCCACTGCAAGTCAAACTCCACCAGCTGTTGCGAGTTTATGCTGACAATACCACCGGCGTTGCCCAAAGCCGCCACGTCTGGATCATCCTTATAAGACCATGTGCTAAAGAGGTTTATGCCGCCGGTAACGCTGTCGGTAAAGCGATACTGGCCGGACACTTTAATGCCCTGCTGATTGAGGTTGCCCGCCGCAAAATCGCCGTCGCTGAGGTTGGAGTCGACCGACGAAAGCCCCAGTGTGCGAAAGTTGACGTCCACGGACCAGTCGCCCTTCTTGCGCGCCCGCCCTGCCTTCACTCCGATAAGCCAGGCAATGCTATCATCCAGCCCGCGCTGGGAGGGCGCCACCGCAAAGGTTTGCTGCACGCGGCGCGCGCCGGCGGTATTGTACGCAAAATCCCAGTAGAACTTGAGCGGGAGTGTGCCGCCGTCGTAACGGACCTCGCCGGGAAAAAGCAGCAGGTTCAGGTTATCCGCCCCGCTCGCGGTAAGGTAACGTACGGCCGATGTGTTGATGCCGAGCGTGCTGCCGCCGGTCATGGTGCTGACGCCCGGCGCCAGCGTGACGGTAACGTGCGGCGCCACTTGCCAGTCCAGCCGGGCCTGCTCCACAAACTGCCACACGTCCACATTGCCCACGGCGGCGTTTTCGGGGTTGTCCGCAAAGTAGAGCTGGCCGGTGGTGAGAGTGAGGGAGAGGCTGTCGCCGGGCTTCCACGCGGCGACCTGCACCAAGCCCTCGAGGCAGATATCGCCGTCCCACACTAAGTCCGTGGTGTAGAAGGGGTTGCGCTGTCGGCCGGCAGTGAGCGAAAGCCAGTCCGCAGGCCGCCAGTTCAGGTAAAGCAACCCTACGTTAATGCCAAACTTGCCGTAGCCGGCGCCGATGTTCTGATTGGCGGAATCGTTGACCGTGGCGGTAAGGAGCTGCACGCCGGCGCTCCACTGGTCCGAGAACGTGTATTCGCCGCCCAGGCACAGGCGAACGCGCGTTTTGTTGGAGGGCGAGACGGCCCCGCCGGCCTGCGCTTTTTGCTGATCCCACTGATAGCGCAGCCGCGCGTCACCATAAATGCTGAGGTGCCGGACGTGGTTGGCCAGCTCGATTTTGCCACCCCCGGTTGTCTGGTATTCCCGCACGAGATCGGAGGTTATGTTCTCAGCCTCGCCGCTGGAGAGAATGCCTTTGCGGACGAGCGCGTCGACCAGCGCGGAGTCCTGCGCGACGGCCGGGGAAATCGGCGCAAAGAGCAGCGAGCTTGCCATGAGGAGCCCCGCGATTGCGCCAGCCTGTGCTGCGGTGGGGAAGGGGAGGAGCATCAATATTGTGATCCTTCAGGTTAAACGCCTGCCGCGATCTGCGCTGAGATGGCGTCGCCGCAATGCCCGCCGGGCCGGGCTCCCGCTGGACGGGCTTCAGGTTGCCATCTCGTGCCGGCAAAAGTACACGAAAAAGCGCCGTCCCCGGGGCCGGAGGCGGCGCATTTGCGTAAGCATTTCCAAGGCCGCGCTGACGCCCCCGGAATCGGCGGCATCAGCTCGGCAGCTCAGGCGGGAAGCCTCAGAACTTCCAGTTCAGATCGCACTGCAGCAGGTTCGTGCGGTCCGCATTGACGAGCGCGGAGGCGCCGCCCATCTGGGGCACGTTCAGGTCGTCCTTGTAGCTCCAGCTGGTGAAGTAGGAGATTGTGCCGGTGACGGAGTCGGTGAAGTTATACGTACCGCTTACCTTCACGCCCTGCTGGTTCAGGTAGCCCAGCAGCGGGTCGGCATCGGCCAGATTCGGGTCTACAGCGCCGAGACCAACGGTGCGGAAGTTGGCGTCCAGCGACCAGTCGCCCTTCTTCTTGTTGTCGCCAACCTTCACGCCCACCAGCCAGGCGATGTCGTCGGTCAGGTCGCGATTCTGCGAGGAGACGCCGTAGGTTTGCTGCACGCGGGCGGAGCCTTCGGTGTTGTAGGAGAAGTCCCAGTAACCACGCACGGGCAGGTCGCAAATCTTGCCTTTCACCTCGCCCGGGAAGAGCAGGAGGTTGAGATTGTTTGCACCATCCGCCGTCAGGAAGGAGGGGCTGCCCGTGTTCACCGGGACCGTGCTGCCAGCGGTGTAGGTCAGTACGCCGGGGGCGAGGATGACGGAGATGTCCTTGGTGGGCTTCCATGTAACCTTGGCCTGTTCGTAGAACTGCCAGACGTCGGTGTTGCCAACAGTGGCGGTCGCGTTTTCGTTATTGTCGGCGAAGTAGTACTGGCCGGCGATAAAGTCCACCGTCACGCAGTCGTTGGCCTGCCACGTAAAGATTTCTGTGGCGCCTTCCGGGTTGATGTCGGCGTCCCAGATCATGTCGGTGGTGTAGAAGGGAAGCTTCTGACGACCAGCGATGAGGCTAACCCAGTCGGCGGGGTTGTACTTGAGGTACAGCAGGTCAACATTAATGCCGAACTTGCCATAGCCCGCGCCAAAGGACTGGTTGGCGGAGTCGTTAGGAGCGCCGGAGGCGAGCTGGAAGCCACCCTCAAAGTTATCGGTAAACTTGTACTCGGCACCCACACGCAGGCGGTAACGCGTGCGGGACTGCTGGACGTGGCGATCCTCACCACCGGTGACGGCGGGAGTGCGGGAAGGGGACTTGACGTCGCGCTGATCCCACGTGTAACGCAGGCGGGCGTCGCCGTACAGTTTCAGCTTTTTGACGTGGCTGCCAAGCTCGATCTTGCCGCCGCCGGTCTTCTGGTATTCCTTCACCAGGTCGGCTTTGATTTCATCGGCTTCGGCATTGGTCAGGATGCCTTTTTTGACAAGCGCCTCTACCAGGGCGCTGTCCTGGGCAAACACAGGGGCAATGCTCGCCGCGGCCATCAGGCCGAGCGACAGCACCCATGTTTTGAGTGTGGACTTCATGTAGGTATTCTCCCGTGAGGTGATTGGAACGGCTGGTCAACCGCTCCCCGCGAAGCCGGCATGGGGTGCCGGGACGGATATTTTTTGGTCGTTAGGTTTTGCGTCCTGTTGCAGATTGCGCTGCGCAATGGTTTGTTACAAATATGCGTCGAAAATGCAAGAGGAATATGTTCTATAAACTTCAAACCCTATAGACATGCAAGACTTTTATTTGGCGTACGGCCGCTTTGGATGCGATTTGGCAATGGTTTGATTCTGTAAGTAAGCGTAAATTATTATGGAAAAAGCTTGTATCGCGCAAGTTGCGTTAAGTCAAAGTTTTCGTGCATTTCGCGCGGATTTTTTTTGCCGATACTCGCAGATTTCTAGTCGGAAAATTGTGTATCGATCGGTACCGCGCCTCTCCGCCCTGTTGCCAGAAGCCCCGCCTTAAAAACAGTGCCGAAAGTTTTAACCAACAGGACATTCGACCCATGCGACAAGTCAGACCATCTCGTCCAGTTGATTGGCCTTTTGCCGGGCCGCTTTGGGGTGATGGACGCGTTGAAACTCCGATCAAGCAATAGGCTGATGCACGCCCTCCCTTGCAGCACGCCCATAACCCAAAATCGCCTGCGCCATTGTACCGATGAACGGCTGCAATTGGTCTTAGTTTTTCTCTGGCTGCCAGATCTCGCCCAGCTTCTCCGCCACCACCTCCGGCCGCAAATCGTGCATGCTGGCATCCGCCGGCGATTTATAGCCTTGCGGGCGAGGCAGTTGCACCACGCGGTGGCGATCGCCATATCCCCACGGCCCCACCCGATGCGCCGGGTTGTTGCAATGGATAAGCGCCACGACGCGCGCCCCGACGGCAAAGGATAAATGCATGATGCCCGTGTCCGTCGACACTACCGCGCGGCTGCCCGCAAGCAGCGCGGCCGAGTGCGCCAGGGAAATGTGGCCGGCAAGGTTGCGCACGCGGCTGCCGCCCCGCTCCAGTTCGCGCCGCACGTCCCCCGCCTCGCACAGCTTCTCGATGGCCTGCGCGCGGTCAGCGTTGTCCTTGCCGCCCAGCAGGATAAGCTCGGCGCCCAGGGGCGCGGCCAGCCGGATGAGGGAGGCGTAGTGCTCCACGGGCCAGTCGCGCCACGAGGCACGGCGGCCGCCGCCGATTTGTAGTACCAGGTGGGGGCGATCGACCGCCACGCCCAGCCCGGGCAGGCGCGCGCGCAGCTCGGCGGTCTCGGCTTCGCGCACCTGGTACACCAGGTGGGGCTCCGCCGTATCGGCGCCCACGTAGCGGGCGATGCGCAACGTTTGCTCCACGCCGTGCGTGTCGTCCCAGTCGGGCTGCACAATGGTGTGGCCGCACAGGTGGCCCAGCTTCGTCATTTGCGGAACGCTCACCGTTACGTCGGGATTGACCAGCCACGAGAGGCAGCGGGGCTCGGGATCGTTGCCGCGCAGGTGCAGGATGGCGTCCCAAGGCCCGTCCGCACGCAGCGCGCGGGCCAGGCGCGCAAAGGCAAAGGGCCCTTTGCTAAAGGGGAAGACCTTGCTGCAGAAGGGGTTATGATCGAGTAACGAGCGCCGCCGCGTGTGCACGACGGCGCCGATGTAAATGCCCGGCCACGTTTCCGCCAGCGCTTTTAGCACAACTGAATCGGTCAGGGTGTCGCCAATGCCCGCGCATGTAAATACAAGTACGCGACTCGTCGGCCCAAGCGCAATCGGCGTCTTGCGGGCCGGGCGAAGGCGGGCGCGCAGGCCAAAGGCCGCGCGGTAGGCGCCGGCATGCAGGGCGTTAAACCACTTCACGGCGCCACCTCCGCGTAGCCTTCCTCGCGGATGCCCGCGATCACGGCATCCACCGTAACCGGTTGCGAATGGGCGAGATCCGCATGAGCGAGATCGGCTCGAAAAACGCGGCATCGTTCCGCCCGCGCGTGCCACTTCTCGTACGGCCCCTCGGACCACAGCAGCACCAGCGGCGTGCCGGTAAATGACGCCAGATGCCCCGCGCCACCCTCCGGGCTAAACAAAAACGCTGAGCGCCGCAGCACCGCCGCCAGATGTAGCGGCGTGGGCGTGGCCAGAGCGGTAACGGCGGGCGATGCTGCAGTGCCAGCCGCAGCGCCGGGGCGGGCGGCCGCGGCAATGGCGGCGGCACGCGAGGCGTCGGCTGGCGCGAACACAAGGGCAGTGTGCAGTCCCAGCTCCGCGGCCAGGCGCCGGGCCAGCTCGGCCAGCTGCGCGTCGGTCCACTTAAGCGGCGCGGTGCTGCTGATGTTGACCAGAGCGAGGGGCAGGCGCGGGCGCTCGGCGGAGCCGCATGCCACTGCAAGGTCCGGAGAGATAGCGCCGAGCGCGTTCGCCGCCCACGCGTCCACCTCCGCGTTGATGGCCGGCGCGCTGTTGCGGATCGCCTCCGCCAGGTCCATGCGCTGTGGTGCGGGACCGCTGGGGAGCTCCAGCGCCGGCGCCTGGGGCTGCGCTATGTGCAGCAGGGGCGCGGCGAGGCGCAGGCACGTCTCCATCTGGTGCTCGCCCCAGGGGGGCGGCGGCAGCGTGTGGGTGTAGAAATCGGCGACCGGCGCGGGCAGGCTGGCGGGGCCGGTCGGCGCGGGATCGGTGGCGGACGCCTTGGGCGCGAAGCCGATGCGTATGGGCGCGTTGGTTATCCTCAACAGCAGGGCCAGTACCAGGTCGAAGCCGCCTTTTACCGCAATAGCCGCGTCGTAGCCCTGCAGCCGGGGCGCGTTGCGCACCGCCATGTGCCAGCGGTGCAGGCCGGGGCTTAGCTGCACCACGCCGTCCGCATGCGGGCAGGCCCGGGCGACGGGCGCCGCCATGGCATCGCACGCAATATGGATGACAGCGCCGGGAAAGGCTGTGCGCACCGCGCGCACCAGCGGGTAGGCGCACAGCATATCGCCCATGCGATTGCGGCGCAGGATAAGGATTCGCGGACGCCCGCCCGGCTGCCAGGGGGACGCGGCGGCGTCCTTCGCCACGCTTTGCGAGCTCGCGCGCGCGCCACCCATCCACGCCGCCCAGCGGGCCGCCGCCGGCGCAACCCAGGCGGCCACTCTGGTGCTAAGCGTAATCTGCCCGCTGCCGGCACGAGACCCCGCACCCGATGCCGCGGCATGAGAAGCCGTTGCGGGCGAGGAATTTGCGGGAGCGGAGGCGGGATTCATGGATCCAGGCAAAAAAGGGGCGGAGAAAGGCTGCGAGCGGTGCGTGGGGCGGGACAGAGCAAGGGGAAGCGTTGCGGGCAGGCGCTGTGGCAGCAATCAGGTTGTGCGAATCAGGCAACGCCTCCGCCGTGTATCCGGATCTGCCGCTAAAACTGAAGCACGTGGTCGTGCTCCGCAAACAGCCGGGCAACCTGTTGCGGGGTAACCACTTCATACTTCCACGGCGAATGCTCGAGCGCATCCGTATCCGTAAAGGAGTTCTCCAGGTAGATGGGGCGTCCAAAATCGGCGACAATGGGCAGGTAGCGGGAGAAATTGTCTTCGTCCACATACTCATCCACGTATTCCGTAAGCGCGTAGCCGGCAGGCCCGCGCAGCACCAGGGTAACGTCCGTCTTCTTCCACGCCCCGACGCCGGCCGCGATGCGGATTCCTTCCGCAGGGCGCGGGCTTTCCGCGGGGTGAGTGGAGATGCAAACGAGAGTTTTGGGTTTCACAGCGGGTGATGGGGGGATGGAAAAAGAGCGCTTAGGAGTCGCCAGAGACTAAGGTCAAAGTTGTTTACCTTATTCCTTGGCGACTCCTTAGGTAAAGGCGATAAACGTATCGGTGCCCGCAATCAGGTCTGACACCACGGTAAGGCCGGAGAACGCCGCTGTTTCGTCCACCGCAATATGCCGGCGGTGCGCGCCGTAGGCGCAGGCAAACAGGTTAAGCCCCCGCGCCTTAAGCGCCTGCAACTCCGCGGTACCAGCGCAGCGTACGCCGTCATCAATACAGTATAAGTAGACGGAGAGCCCCTCCTCCAGCGCGGTGCTGAGCAGCGCCACCACCGGCGCAAAGTTGGAGCTGGCAGGCGCCGTGGCCAGCAAAACGCCCAGCTTTTTGCCACGAAGGCCGGCCGCACCCGCGCCTGCCACGGAGGAGCTTGTTTGTGTCATGTAGGAGAAAAAAATTGGAGGATACCACGCCCGCCCGGCCCGTGGCACGATGTCCCGACCGGAGCCGCCCACCTTATACCTGCCGGCCCTTCAGCGCAAACAAGATTCCCAGCCTCCGCCTGCGGCGTGGCCTTTACCGCGCGGACAATGCATCGCGACAAAGCGGCTCGGGTTGACACTCGACTGCCGTGGAGAACGGTGCATGGCTGTCGTCGCCCTGGCGGCATTCCGTCCCAACTCCTTTTCCCTTCCGTGTACTCCCTGTTTTCCGTGGTTGATAACTCCCCTTTGAACTGAAATTTAACCACGGAAAACAGGGACTGCATGGAGAGGATGGGGAGATCCTGGCATGCGATTCGATTCAGGCTTGAATGTCGACAGCCTCTAACCCAGTACCTCGCCGGCGTGGACGCGGTGCGTGCGGCCTTCGTAATCTTCCACATGCAGCACGCCGGTATCGTCCAGCGCCGCGGCGGTGCCTTGCAGCAGGGTGCCGTCGGGCTGGCGGATGGTGATGGTGCGGCCCAGGGTGGAGCAGCGACTCTCCCACTCGGCGCGCAGGGTCTCGAAGGGGGTGGCGAGGCTGTTGGCCATGTTGTCCATCAGCCTGGCCAAAAGCTCCACTCGCCGCAGGGGCGAGGATGGCTCGCCCCGTTCCTCTCCCCCACTCGCGAGCGCCAGCGCCAGGGCCAGAGAGGTAGCGGTGTCGCTCAGCTCCGGCGGAAAATCGTCACGGCGGTGATGTACATTGATGCCGATGCCGATAACCGCGTGGCTGATGCGCCCGCCGTGAATCGCCGCCTCGATAAGAATGCCGCCCGCCTTGCGCCCGTGCACATGCAAATCATTAGGCCACTTGATTGCGGTGCGGATACCCGGGCCGCCGCTGGCCGCCAGCGATTCGTCCATGGCGCGCGCCGCTGCCACGGCAGCGATGGCCGTGAGGCGCGAGGCATGCGCCGCCTCCAGCGCCGGCCTTAGCAAAAACGAGACGTAAAGGCCGGCTCCGCGCGGCGATACCCAGGCTCGCCCCTGGCGTCCGCGCCCTGCCGATTGCGCCGCGGCTGCTACCACCAGCCCCGCCGGCGCGCCATGCACGGCTTCGCGCAGCGCCACGTCGTTGGTGGAGGCCGTCTCGTGAAAGAGGAGCACCTGCCACGGGCACGCCATCGGGGCCTCGACGGCGGGCGCAGAGCCTGCACTCATGCCCGGGCCCGTGCTGCGGCAGAGAGCCAGCACGGCGTCCGGGCACCAGATGTCGTCCGCCACCTGATGTGGCAAAGGCGGCGCGGCGGGTGGCTGTTCGGTCATCCCAAAAACGCCAGCTTCGCCAGAATCTCCCGCTTGGTGTACTGGCCAATTTTGCGATCGGCAACGGCGCCGCCGCGGAAGTACAGGACGCTGGGCAGGGTGGAGATGCCGTACTCCTGGGTAAGGCCGGGCTCCTTCTCCACGTTTACCCGTACTACCTGAAGGCGGCCGGGATTTTCCCTGGCAATCTGCTCCAGCAACGGGGCAACATGGCGGCAATTGCCGCACCATTCCGCAAAAAACTCGACAAGAACGACGCCCGGCGCGTTCAGCACCTTGGCGGCAAAGTCGTAATCCTTAACGCAGGGTACCGCTTCCTCTTCCTTCTTTTCAGTGGTTTCGGCCATGTCGCGGAGAGTAGCGTACAACCGGCGTGTCGACAAGCGTGCAGCGTCCAAAAACACTGCGCCCCGCCACGGCCAGGCGTTGAGTGCCTGGCCGGCGGGGCGCGGAGCGATGCGATGAATCCGGTTCGACTTCTCTAAACGCCGAACGTGTTGTAGGCGAGGTAGGCCGCGGCAATGGTGCTGAGCGCGGCGGCAGCGCCGGAAAGCCACATGACCAGGGGCGGCGTCTCGGAGTCATCCTCATCCACAACCGGCTTGAAGGCCGCCGTGGCGGGCGCCGGACGCGCGATGGTGGAGGCCGCCAAAGGCGCAACGGAGGACTTGGCCGCCGTGCCGGCCGCGGAAGACGCGGGACGCGCGGCGGACGCCGGACGAATGCCGCCCGCGGGCGGAATCACAGCCGGGTTGGCCGTGCCGGGCGTAGGCACCGGGGTGGGGATGGCTGTGGACGGCGGGGCCGCCGGCTGGCGCGACTGCGGCGGGCGCACGTTGCCGCCCTTGAGATTGCGGATCTGGATCGTCTCCTTGGCCGGCGCAGGAATCGCCGCCGTTGCGGGGTCCGCCGACGGAGCCTTTACCGCCGGCAGGGCCGAGAGCGGCGCCGGGGCGTGCGGCAGGCCGGCAGGCGCAGCAGGCGCGCCGGGCGGGCGAAGCGTCGGCAGCGCCGACGGCGACGGGGCCGCGCCAGGCAGCGGCGCCAGACCGGCCGGAGGAGAAATGGAAGGGGGAGCACCCGCGGCGCCCGGGGGACGCAGCACGGGCAGAGCCCCGCCGGGAGGCGCAATAGCGCCGGGGGGCGTAATGCCAGGCGGCTTGATTCCACCGGGAGGCGGGGCCAGCACGGGCAGCGGCTTAAGGCCGGCAGGCGCGGGGGCCGCGGCTGCGGAAGGCGGCTGAATCGTCGGCAAGCCGGCCGGCGGCTTGATGGCG
This sequence comes from Verrucomicrobia bacterium LW23, assembly GCA_003054695.1. GTDB lineage: Bacteria > Verrucomicrobiota > Verrucomicrobiia > Methylacidiphilales > UBA1321 > LW23. The sequence continues at coordinate 376,199 of QAZA01000010.1, read as the reverse complement.
CTGACCGCGGCGGGCGGCAGCACGGCCGAGACGGGGGGGATTTGCGGCGAGGGGGCCGCGCCTGCGGGCGCCGGCGGTTTGATAAGCTGGGGCAGCGGCTTGGGCGCCTCCTCGGTAAACGCGGCGCGCGCGGTGGGCAGCGGCACATTCAGCTGCTGGCTGGCGCGGCGCGGGGGCAGGGTAATGCGCAGCGTCTCCTTTTTGGGGACGGCGGCCTTGGCGGTGGGCGGGGCCAGCACGGGTTTGACGCGGGGCGGTGTCGGAGAGCCTTCAGGAGTGTTTTCTGACATGGGAAGGGGTGCCTGGATGAGAGCTGGGAGCGGGCGGGCCGCCGAGTTGCGTTGCTGTCTTTGCGTGCTGCCGCAGGCCGCGATGGCCGGGCGCGAAAATGTCCTAATGCCTTTTGTGCAATTCTGGCAACGGAGTCAATGCTATTTCGCTGAGAAAGAAGAGTTTGTGTGGAAAAGCGGGCGCCGCACCGCGCGCATGCAGCAAGTGCAGGTCCTTACATCGCACAAATATCGCACAAAACGGCCCTGAAAGCCAGCCCGGGAGAGTGCCAGGCAGGCGGTTTTGGGGAGGGGCGAAGGAGAACAGATGTGTGAAGCTCGAAAGAGAACAAAAGATGATTTTCAGTGGATGCTTGTTGCTGGAAATGAACAAAAGATCTCTTACAAACGCCCCGCCCCTTATCGCCTCCACTGCTGGTATGTGCCGCAGGGCCCGGGTCGGGATTCGGACATAGATTGCGTGAAGTACACGGAACAGTATGCACGTAATGGCCCAGGATGATAATGAGCGGCAGAGCTTGTATGGTCAGCTTTCCGGAAGTCAATGTGTGCATGGATGAAGCAGTGAAAAAGGGCAGCCGGAATTTTTTTGCAATATCTATTGCCAAACTCGCGAGCATCCACTATAACAACAACCAGTTCCACTAACTGTTATGAAAACGACATCCTCCATCACCGCACAACATTCCGCACCCGCGCCCCGCGCCTGGTCGTATGCTGATGCAACGCTCCTCGGTGCGATGGAACGGATGCCGTTGTTTCATCGCCTCACTCCCCGCCTGCGCAGCCTGTTGCTGCCAGGCTCGGGTACAACCTCAGGCAACCCGGGCACCCAGTTCGTACCTGCCGCGTCGATTACAAAGCGCTGGCCGGGGCGGGTTCAGGCTCGCGGCATATCCACCCGCATGCGGAGCATTGCCACGACATCTTCTGTCGCGACATTCGCTGCGAAAAGTGTTGCCCCCGCATCCGCCAGAAGCTGAGCGCACGCGCCCAGTTCCCCGCAGTTGGCTACATCCGGCCGCGTGGCGGAAAGCGCGACGGTGCGACAGCGGCAGATGCGTCTGACGTTGTGGTGTTGAGCTCCGCCTGCTGAATGGCGGATGCGGCGCCGCTGCGAACGCGATGCTTGCAGCGCCCTTGCCTTGGCAAGCTTGCCCATCCGAAAGCTCCTCGTCCACCGCGTCTCGCTCCCGTTCGGCGGCTCTTCGCTACCTCATCGGAGGCCAGACAAGCCCTGAACCGAGCGGAGCATCCATCGGGTTTAGCTTTGTGCCTTCTTAACCTATTGATAATAAGCAATTTAACCTCCCGCGCTAAACTGCCGCAGTATTCATAATCAACGACTTGCGTCATGAACCGACAGGCTCAAGCGGCTGTCGACATTCGAACTCGAACTGCACGCGAGGAACTCTCTCCTTCCCCTCGGTGCAATCCGTGTAATCCGTGGTTCACTTTCAGTTCAAAGGGCAGTTATTAACCACGGAAAACACGGAGTACACGGAGGGTTACTAGGGCACGTTCTCCACGATCGTCGAATGCCGACTCTTTAACACTCCCTACGACCTGGCCCCTGAGCAGGCTGCGCGATGCGGAGCCCTGCGAGGGACTACGGATTCTGACGCCCGACCCTTCCAATCTCCTCAGCACTGCGCTTGAAGGCCGGAACGGGATTGGCTTTGGCCCAATCTCCGAACAGAGGCTCAGCACCTCAATCATCTTGACCTCGTAACTAAACGCCACACTCCACCCTATCCCTCGTTTCTTCGTGCTAGTCAAGTTCGTATCCTGCCTTACGAAGATGTGAAGCATTGCGGACTGATCACAAGTATAGAAGAGGCATACCTGGTGCAGATAAAATACATAGGGTAGAGGCATATACTTTGTCAGAATAATTCTTCTATTATTTAGCTTGCTAGCTCAACGGTAGAGCGACCGGCTCCAACCCGGAAGATGTGGGTTCGATTCCTACGCTTGCTGCCCATTTTGACACTACCGCACCCTATAGCTCAGACGGATCAGTAGCGCCTCGCTTCGAACGAGGAGACTCCGGTTCGAGTCCGGATGGGGTGTCCATATCTTCACAAAAAGTGTACAAAAAAACATATGAATTCTGATGAGTTGCTTTTGGAATCGATGTTATAATGAATAAAAAAGCATTATAGTATCCTGCATCATTCTTAGCCGCTAGCTTCCGCCCCCATCATCCATGCCCGCTTGCCGGGCCCTTAGCCATGAACCTGTCGCTGCTGCTCTTTTCCTGCTTTATCAGCCTTGCGTCCATTCGCGCCGCTCTGCCTTCGCGGCGTGGTGCGGTAACGTCGGACTGGACGGGGCGGCGTTGCCAGGGCAGGGGTCTTGTTTCCCCTCGCAACGCGGTTGCGGGACGCGGCCGCACCCGGTCCGTACGCCAGCTTCGCAAACGCGGGCGCCGCAATCAGAATTAGCTTCCCTACCTCACACGTTGCGCGTTTGTGACGCAAACGCCTTATCACTCCCATATCCATTTGCTCGCGTAGCCCAACAGAAGAGGCATCTGACTTAAGATCAGAGAGTTGAGAGTGCAAATCTCTCCGCGAGCACTATACCAATGAATCCACATCGACCCACCCGCATTTCTCCATCCCGTCGCCGCCGTTTTCCCGCAGCCTTTCGCGCCGCGTGTACCATGCGGCGGCGATCGTGGCCGAGGCGAGACGACGGTGATGGACCATCATCCCCCAACGCTCGCGTAGCCCAACTGGAAGAGGCGCCTGACTTAGAATCAGGAGGTTGAGAGTTCGAATCTCTCCGCGAGTAGACTTTGCGTAAGTCATACACACCACAACCAGATTCCCCCCGGGAGGCCACCACCATGCAAAAGGAGGACGACGTAATCAACCAGCCCATTGTGCTGGTGCTGAACCGAAACTGGCTGGCTATTGATGTGCGCACGCCGCAACAGGCGTTTGTGCACCTGGCCACGGCCACAGCCATGGCGCTGCATATCGACGGTACGTCGATTACGCCCATGCGCTGGGAGGAGTGGATTGCCCTGCCGGTGCGCGAGGGCGACCGCTCTGTGCGCACGCCTCGCGGCCTGGTGCGTATCCCCACCGTGCTGGTGCTGGCGCGCTTTAACAAGGTGCCGCGCCGCCGCCCCCGCTTTGGCGTTCGCGCCTTGTGGGCCCGCGACGGCGGCCGCTGCCAGTACACGGGCCGGCATTTAAAGCCGGGCGAGGGTAACATCGACCATATTGTGCCCGTGTCCCGAGGCGGCGCCACGTCGTGGGAGAATTGCGTGCTATCCTGCCGCGAGGTGAACAGCCGCAAGGCGGACCGTCTGCCCGCCGAGGCCGGCCTGCGCCTGATGCGTAACCCGTTTGTGCCGCGCGAGTTACCCGTGCTGCATTACCGAAACCTGTCGGGCGTGGCGCCGGAGGCCCGGCAGTTTCTGGGCTCCGCGGCCGTGTAATGGATGGGGGGGGGCGTGGCGAAATAACGTCGCCGCGCCCCTTTGTTGTTGGTGCTGAGGGAATTACGCGGCACGCTCCGTGCGCTTCGCCAACCAGTCGTCCAGCTGCGCCACGCGGTGCGGGTGCTGCCGGCTGCGGACGAGGAATCCGGCGCCGAGGTGGCTCATGGGGTCCTGGCCCGTAGGCTGGTAGCGCAGATCGCAGCTCCAGCGCACGCCTTTGCTCAGGTTGGGTGTGGACATGTGGATGCACCTGTCGTTAAACAGGATAGCGCTGCCGGCGGGGATGGGCACGGGTACGGCGCGCGCGTCCTTCAGGTACTTCGGATCGATCTCCGTGTAGCCGGTGCCTGTGTAGGTGTCCGCGTGCCAGTCCAGCACGCGGGTGTTGTGGGTGCGCGGCCAGATGTGCAGGCAGCCGTTCTCCAACGTTGCATCGACCATGGAGACCCACACGGTAATGACCGGGTTGGCGTTGGCGCCCGGCCAGTACGATTTATCCTGATGCCACGGCACGGCGCCCGCCGCCACGCCCGGCACTTTGGGCCGCGTGTTGTACACCGGGTTGGCAAAAATCTCGCCACCGATGAGCGACTCCACGGCATCCACAATTTTGGGGTTGGAGATCAGGTGAAAATAGCCCGGCAGGCGGTCCCTCCAGCTGCGGCCAAAGCGGAGAAAATCCTGGTCCGTTAGCCCGGCAAACAGATCGGCCAGCCGCGTCTCAAAAGGGCTTGCCTCGCACTTGTCGGAAATGAGCCCGGCGCGGAGGAGGTCCTCCGCAATTTCGTTGGTGCGCAGGTGCACGGAGTCGCGGAACGGCTGCATGTCGGCGGCGTTGAGAAGGCGCTCCAGCACCACGTAACCCTCGGTGTCGTAGAAGGCGATCTGCTCGGCGGTAAGGCTTCCCGCCCCGCCAGCGCGCGCTTTGGCGAGGTCGAACGCGACGGTGAGCTCGGGAATGCGGCCGTGCGTGTGGCTGTGGTCGGCATGATCGCCGTCGTGGCTGAGATCCGTATCGTGGTGCTGCTCAAGAGCGGCGATGGCCGCCGCCTCCGCCAAAGTGATAGGTTTCATGGAGAAAAGAATGGCGTAAGCGGCGATGCTTTACAATTGGCGCAAACCGGCATTAGTGGTAAAAATCAAACCTGTGAGCCCTTTCCAAACGCTTTCCCCCACGCTTGTCCGCCTCCCGCTTGCGGCACGGCCTTGCGTCGTCAATTGCGGCCTTGCGGAGCACGGCTTCCGCGGGCAGGAGAGATACGAGCTGCCGCGGCTCTGGTGCATGCATTTGTACTTCTATACGGTGGAGATGGAGACGCATGGCGTAACGCATCGTATTGTACCGGGATCGCTAACGCTGGTGCCGCCGGCTTCACCCATTGTCTATCATTACGGAGCCAGAAAGCATCGGCATTTTTTTGTGCATTTTCGCGCGGACGAAGGTGTGGAGAGCATGGAGGAAGGCGCGCCCGCACGCGTGGAGATTCCCCTTCTGCAGCACCTGCCGCAAGCGCAGGATGAGATTCTGGACCGGCTTCAGCACATGCACAGAGTGCTTACCCACAACAGGTTGCATGCGGAGATTCTGTTCTGGAGTTTGCTCTGGGACATCGCCCATGCTTCCCGCACCCTCATTAGGTCCGGGGACCGCGGCTCCGCGCTGCTCAAGTCGATTTCCGCGTTTATTGAGGAAAGGTTGCCTTCACGCATAACGGTGCAGGATATCGCAGAACATCTGAACCTGAGCTCTCCCTACATCAACCGTATTGTAAAGAGGGAAACCGGCGCAACCACCATACAACTTATCCGCCGCCACCGCATGCAACGCGCGCACCGCCTGCTTCTGCACAGCACCATGCCCATCAAACTCATCGCCGCCGAGTGCGGCGTTGACGACCTGCACCACTTCAACAAACTCATCCACCACGAGTACGGCGCCTCCCCCCGCCACCTCCGCCTCCAGTCCGCGAGCGCTGCCGGCCCGGGGAAGGGAAGCTGGGCGGTGGAGAGGGAGTGATTTGGGTAGTGGTTTGGAAATAAGACCAATTGTCGGAATAAACCGGTACATTGGTGGAGGCGATTTTGAGATGAGGGCAAGGCGAGGCTGAGGGAGTGCATTTGAAAAATGCATGACCGAAGACTCAACGCCGCCCTCGCTCAAAAGCGTCCCGCCAATGTGCCGGTTTATTCCGATAATTGGTCTAACATGCTACCAGGCCGCTACCAGCAGCCCCGGCACTCTCTGAAACTCCCGCAGATTCCCTGTCAGAAGTGTAGCTCCAAGGCTTCGTGCGTGGGCGGCGATGAGCAGGTCCATCGCGCCAATGCGCAGGCCCTTCTTCTCCAGCCTGGCCCGAATGTCGCCATAGTGTTCGGCCGCCGCTGCCGTGTAGGCAAGAACAGGGAATTCGATGATAAGCTCTTCGATCTCGGCCCTACGCAAGGCTGTATTGTGGTACTTGAATGCTGCTACCCACAATTCACCAACTACTATCGACGAAAGGTAGGAATTAGCGGGAATAGGCTTGTCAGTGATCAATAAATCCTTGCGCATGAGCGGGATACAAACGCTCGAATCCAGTAGATAGTCCATCGTATGCTGGAAGCATTTGGGAAGTTACCACTCTGGCGCTGGCTCGGGGGGCAAGTCCTCCGGTTCTTCCCATTCCAGTCGTTCCGGAAACTTTTCTCTGAAATGTTCAATCAATTCGTTCCATGTTTTGAACCGCGCGGTGGAGCGCTCCACTCCCGGTGCCAGAAGAACAATTTCCTCGCCTCGCTTCTCCAGAACGATTTCGTCCCCCGAGATGGCGAAGCCCGCGGGGAGACGGATGATCTGCTCCTGCCCGTCTCTGACAACCGCGACTTTCACCCTGGTATGTGAAGTGTTTGCAGAAACCATAGATTGAGCATACTGGACATGCGATGTTGGTTCAATGGCAAATGGCTTTGCCCCCCGCTTCTTTAGCCTCGGAGGTGATATGGAACTCGCGGCGTCCGCTTCCGCCCCTCGTTACCGCGCAATCAAATCATAATCCGTCGTCCCGCGGATGACCACGTCCGCGAAGCTCCCCACGGGCAGCTTTGGATCCACCAGCACGCGGCCGTCGATGTCGGGTGCGTCGGCAAAGCTGCGGGCGACGCCGGGGCGGTCAACCAGTACGCGCACGGTTTTGCCCAGGCTGGCTTTGCTTACGTCGCGGGCTATTTCCTTCTGCAGTTTCATTGCTTTTTCCCAGCGGCTCTGCTTGGTGCGGTGGTGCAGATGGCCTTCCATGCGGCTGGCGCGGGTGCCTTCCTCCTGGCTGTACTTGAAGACGCCCATGCGCTCGAAGCGTGTCTCGCGGATAAAGTCCATCAGGGTGTCGAAATCCTCGGCCGTCTCGCCGGGGAAGCCCACGATAAACGTGGTGCGCAGCGACAGCCCCGGGATGCCGGCGCGCATCCTCGCGATGAGATCCACGATGTGCTTGCGATCTGTCTCGCGGCGCATCAGGTTCAGCATGTTATCGGCAATGTGCTGCAGCGGCATGTCGATATAGCGCGCCACTTTGTCGCACGCGGCAATCGTCTCGATCAGCTCGTCGCTCCAGTGCGCCGGGTGCGTGTACAGGATGCGGATCCAGAAATCGCCTTCAATCGCGTTCAGCTGGCGCAGCAGCGTGCACAGGCTGTCGCCGCGCGAGGAATCCACGGGCTGGCGGGGGCCGGTTTTGCCCTCCCACATATCCATGCCGAAGTAGGTGGTATCCTGCGAGATAAGGTTGATTTCCTTCACGCCTTCGGCCACCAACTGGCGAACCTCGCGCACCACGCTCTCCACCGTGCGGCTGCGGTGCTTGCCGCGCATGCGGGGGATGACGCAGAAGCTGCACGGGTGGTTGCAGCCCTCGGCAATCTTCACGTACGCCATGTGCGCGGGCGTCAGGCGAAAGCGCGGCGTGTCGTAGTCCGGGATATACACCGGCTTCTCCGTCACATAGTTTACCGGCCCGCCCGCCTCCGCGCGGGACTGCGGCAGCGGCACCGGGGCGCCTCCCACGGTGGGCGCCAGGGATACCCACGGGCGCTCTGTCACCCCGGCTGCGCCGTACACAGGCGCACCGTTGGCGGAGAGGGCGCGGGGCAACTGCGTGGCGTTGGCCGCCGTGGAGGCGGAATGAGACTGCGCGTGCGCGTGAGCCTCCGGCGCAAAGGCGGAGGTGAAGGGCGCCGTAGCCGTGCCAGTGCCTGCAGTGCCATTTCCCGTAATCACTGAGGAATCCGCCGTGCTTTTGGCCTTGGCGCGCTTCGCAGCTTCTTCGGGCCCAAGCACTTCCGTAATAATCGGTGCAATTTTGGTGATCTGATCCAGCCCGATAAACGCGTCCACTTCGGAGATCGACTTCTGCAGCTCGCCCGCAAAACGCTGGGCCATGCAGCCGGCCACAATCAGCTTCTGCCCCTTGCGCGTCTTCTTCAGCCCGCGATCCTCATTCGCCTTCAGGATCGCCTCGATGCTCTCCTCTTTGGCCGCGTCGATAAACGAGCACGTGTTGACGATAAGCACATCCGCCTTCGTCGCATCCGGCGTAAGCCCCATTCCGGCCTGATGCAGGTGCCCGGCCATAATCTCGGAGTCAATAAGATTCTTGGCGCAGCCCAGGGAGATAAGTCCAACTTTAATCATGGCGATGAGGGGAAAGGGAAGGGGAATGGAAAAACGCTCTCCTGCGATCAACGGACATTGCCGCGCGCAGGGAGCTGGGGAGAGGGAAGGGGATTGGAGGGGAGAAGTCGCAGCGATGACCCGACAACATGTTGCCATATCGGCATCATGCCCAGGTCCAACGAACAAATTCCCACGCCAAAGCCAGTCCGCGCGCGCTGCCGCAAGCTGCCAGCACCACCGCAAGATTCAGCGCGGTAAGCTGCTGCTGCCACATAAGTTACGCGTCCACCAACCAGCCATCCACAAATCACCGGCCGGTCCACTGCAATCCGAGGGAAAATATCGGGCGAAGGGAAATGCTAGCGCATGGCTGCGGGGATGCAAGGAAAAGTTGGCGGGGAGGAATTTGCCTGCAATAGACAAAGAAAATGCGCATATTAGCGTGATGATGGTCGACAAGGTAAATACTCTGTGCAAAAAGGTGATTAAATCATGCTATCGGCGTTTTACATCAAGAATTTCAGATCGATCCTGGAGTTAGAACTGGATTTTTCCTATGGCGAAGGCAAAGCCCCAAATGGCTACAGGACATTCGAACTCTTGCCCTTCCACCAAGCAGGTAAAGAGCGCCGCCTTGTACCCTGCATGGCCTACTTCGGTGCCAACGCTTCGGGCAAAAGTAATATTCTCAAAGCTCTTAGCTCCTTTATGCATTTTGTAGGACTTGGAAGGGAGATCTCCAGCGCCTACGAGCCGAACCTGCTCCACCCAAAATTTCAGAACTCCACTTTTGCCGCAGAGTTTGTAAGGGGAGACCTGTACAGGTATGAAATTACCTTCAATGGTGTTGAAATAGAGGAGGAAAAGCTTGTAAAGGGTGGGGAAGAACTCTTTGCAATCCAATACCCTAAATCGACATTCGCAAAGCGCATCAGTTCGGATCAATACTCAGACCGTAAACTTAGAGAAATCCTAAAGGTTGAATGTTCGGACGGCAGGGGTAGGCAAACCAAACCTTTCCTTAATCGAATCGGGACACAGTATGCTGGTCTAAACAGGGATCTCAGCGTCGCCTTTTTCTTCATTTGCGGTGGAATTGTGACGTGGATTCCTGAAGCACCTTTTCCGCTCGCGACAGGAGTCTCTTCTCTTGCCTTAGTGTCGAGAACGACCGAAAAAGACGCGCTTCGGCTTATCACGGAATTTGTACGCCGTCTGGATGTAGACATTGCCGCGATTGAAATGGACGATAAGGACGCTCTTCTTGATGACTTGGATCTAAAGCTTCTAAACCCGAACAACTTCGAATCAGGATTTAGTCAATCGCCCAATATTCGCACTTCCCATTTAAATGTTGCGGGTGGGATGACGTACCTTGATTTCCACAAGCATTCGTCCAATGGTACGAAGCGGTTGGCAGGCCTCGTAGGACTTGTCTTATGCGCACTCCGGACAGGGGGCATCCTGGCTGTTGATGAAATCGAGTGCTCTCTTCATCCCTTGTTGCTACGGGAAATCGTCCGTTACTTCAAGTCGCGTGAACATAACATAAACGGCGCGCAACTAATTTTCTCTACGCACAATACCGATATTCTTGACGACTCGATACTTAGAGTATCCGAAATTGCTCTGGTTCGCAAGACGCTGATGAATGGTACTATGGTGAAGAGGCTTGTTGACTTCAGGGAAGATGAGGACAATATCGATATTCGGAATGTCACGAACTTCCGCAAGCAATATCTTAGGGGCTACTATTCGGGCATCCCGCACCCTGCACTCTAACTCTGAATATGTCCATGTCTCGCTATGTTATCGTCTGCGAGGGTAAGTCTGAATGGACCTACTTACAGAGATTAAAGGGTTTCCTCGATGACCAGGCAGTTGATCAAGGTGCGTACCTTCCGGCTTTGCAACTGATAGGTCCCTACAATGCAGTGGCTAAAGGTGGCCGCTTTGGCACCTTGAAGCAACAGTACAAGGCAACTTGTAAAACTGAGAGGAACAAGGCAGGCTTTATAAGGATCTGGGCTGATTTTGACTTGTATTTACGCAATGATAAGAACAACGCGACTGCATACAAAAGCAAAGGGGCTTCAGGCATTCCGCATTTTCACTTTTCCTTTCACAATTTCGAAGATTTTTACGCTTTGCATTTGGACGATGCTTCGTTTCAGCGATGGATTGCATTTGGCCAGCAGTCGCGCTCTGGCCGACAATCTCACTTCGCATGGCCCTTTCACTCAGAAGAGTACTTGCAAGAGTTTCGGCGAATTGTCCCCGATTACCGAAAGGGCGAAATCCCCTCGGACTTTGTAAGCTGGACTTCCCTCAATAACCTTAGGCGGAACAAATCCTCTTGCCCCAAAGGGGCAATTCTCACCTCGTTGCCCGGAGCCGGATGCTTCGCTGAGTTTTTGACTGAAAAACTATGCAACTCGTATCCAAAGGAAATGCCATGATCCCTGCCTAAACGTTTGAAAGCGTTGACAAGGGATCGTGATATCCTGTAGCGGTTAGCGCCGCAGGTTCAGCTAGTTAAGCCCCCAGGCCCCCCCCCGCTCACGCCTCGCTCAACAGCTTGCTGCCGCGGTATTTGCACCAGATGTAGAAGGCCTGGAGCGCGCGCCAGCGGTGGCTGATGCGGTTTTTGCGGTCCATGCCCATCTCGGCCAGGGTGCTGTCAAAGCCGTCGGGCAGGAAGAGCGGATCGTAGCCGAATCCGGCGGTGCCGCGGGGTTCCTTGACGATAATGCCCTGGCACACGCCCTCAAAATTTTGGATGACCTTGCCGCCTTTGGCGAGGCTGAGAACGCAGCGGAATCGGGCGCGGCGTTGGCCGCGGGTCATGGCGCCGAGTGCCGCCAGCTCCTCCAGCAGCCTGGCATTGTTGGCCGCGTCGTCTTTCTCCGGGCCGGCGTACCGGGCGGAGTAGACGCCGGGCGCGCCTTCCAGCACGTCCACTTCCAGCCCGCTGTCGTCGCTCAGGACGACGACGGGCAGGGCGGCGCTGATGGCGATCGCCTTGAGATCGGCGTTGGCCTGAAAGGTGGTGCCTGTCTCTTCCACGTCGGGGATTTCCGGGTAGTCCAGGGCGGATTTGACGTCCCAGAACTGGGACAGGAACGGCGTCATCTCCTCCACCTTGTTGGCGTTGCGGGTGGCGATGCAGAGCGATTTTCTTTCCATATCGTGCGGGGTTGCGGTAGAATCAACCCTTTCGTTTAAACTTCAAAGTCACATGAATCAAGTCCGCAAGCAATATCCGTTCGCACAATTCGAGCCACGCTGGCAGCAGTTTTGGCTGGAAAACAGGACGTTTCGTGCCGCGGATCCCGGCGAGCCGGGCTCCGAGAAGCCTAAGTATTACGTCCTGGATATGTTCCCGTACCCCAGCGGCGCCGGCCTCCACGTCGGCCATGTCGAGGGCTACACGGCCACGGATATCCTTGCCCGCTACAAGCGCGCCCGCGGCTATAACGTGTTGCACCCCATGGGCTGGGACGCGTTCGGCCTGCCCGCCGAGCAGCACGCCATCAAAACCGGCACGCACCCGCGCATTACCACCAAGCAGAATACGGATAACTTTACGCGCCAGATCAACAGCCTGGGCTTTAGCTACGACTGGCAGCGCGAAGTCAACACGACGGACCCTGCCTACTATCGCTGGACGCAGTGGATCTTTATCCAGCTGTATAAACGCGGCTTGGCCTACGTGGCGGAGTCGCCCGTGTGGTTCTGCCCCGCACTGGGCACCACGCTGGCTGAGGAGGAAGTTCTGCAGACCGACGACGGCCCCCGCAGCGAGCGCGGCGACCACCCCGTGGAGCGCCGCAACCTCAAGCAGTGGATGCTGCGCATTACCGCCTATGCGGACCGCCTGCTGAAAGACCTGGACACCCTGGACTGGCCCGAAAGCCTGAAGGACATGCAGCGCAACTGGATCGGCCGCAGCCAGGGCGCCGAAGTCGTCTTTACTGTCAAGTGCGACAACCCGCCGACAACCGGCGAAGGCGAATGGAAAGTGCCCGCCCCGGACAAAGTCACCGTCTACACCACACGGCCGGATACCCTGTTTGGCGCCACCTACATGGTGCTGGCACCGGAGCACCCGCTGGTCGCCACCATCACCACGGACGCCCAGCGCGCCGAGGTGGACGCCTACATCGCCGCCAGCCGCAACAAGCGGGACCGCGAGCGCATCGATCTCTCGCGCGCCAAAACCGGCGCGTTTACCGGCGCTTACGCCATCAACCCCGTCAACGGCGCGGAGATCCCCATCTGGATCGCCGACTACGTGCTGATGACCTACGGCACCGGCGCCATCATGGCCGTGCCGGCGCATGACGAGCGTGACTTTGAGTTCGCGAAGACCTACAGCCTGCCCATCATCGAGGTCGTCGCCAAACCCGGCGCCGGCGGGCAGGGGGCCTCCAGCGTGGCGTCCGTTACTGCAGCCTCCGGCCTGGCGGTGGTAGGCGCGGCGGCAGCAGCCGGGCTGGGCGCCAGCACGGCGGAGAGCGGCGTGACGGCGGTAACCGACGCGGAAGACGGCGCCTGTTTCTCCGGCGACGGCATTTCCATTAACTCCGGCGAGTTCTCCGGCCTGCCGACCGAGGAAGTGAAGACGCGCATCATCGCCTGGCTGGAGGAGCGCGGCCTGGGCTGCGGCCGCGTACAATACAAGCTGCGCGACTGGCTGTTTTGCCGCCAGCGCTACTGGGGCGAGCCCTTCCCGCTGATATGGAAAGATGGCGAGCACAGCGCCGTGGACGAGGCGGAACTGCCCGTGCTGCTGCCCGAGATGGCCGACTACCAGCCCAGCCCCGACGGCGCCCCGCCCCTGAGCAAAGCCACCGACTGGGTCAACCGCGGCGACGGCACCATGCGCGAGGTGAACACCATGCCCCAGTGGGCGGGCAGCTGCTGGTACTACCTGCGCTATCTGGATCCGAAAAATCCGGACAAGATGGTCGACCCCGCCAAGGAGAAATACTGGATGGGCGACAAAGGCGTCGACATGTACATCGGCGGTGCCGAGCACGCCGTGCTGCACCTGCTGTACGCACGCTTCTGGCACAAGGTGCTGTTCGATATCGGCGCGGTCAGCACGCCGGAGCCCTTCCACAAGCTCTACAACCAGGGCATGATCACCGGCTCCGACGGCGCGAAAATCTCCAAATCCGCCGGCAACGGCGCCAGCCCGGACGAAGTGGTGGCCGAGTACGGCGCCGACGCCATGCGCCTTTACGAGATGTTTATGGGCCCGCTAAACCAGAAAAAAGCGTGGAATACGCAAAACCTGGAGGGCCCCTACAACTTCCTGGGCCGCATCTGGCGCCTGCTGATGATCGAGAACCAGGAAGGCGAATGGACGCTCCACCCGAAAGTGGCCGCCACCGCCGACGCCCCCGTGCCGGACGAAATGACACGCGCCCTGCATATCGCCATCGACGGCGTAACGCGCGATATCGACAACATGGCGTTCAACACCGCCATCGCCAAGCTGATGTCCCTCTACAAGGACACGCTCTCCAAGGCGGAAGTCCTGCCGCGCAGCGTGGTGCAAACCGTGCTGGTGCTGCTGGCACCCTTTGCGCCGCACATGGCGGAGGAGCTGTGGTGGCAGGTCGGCAACCGCGAAGCAGGGGCATCCCCCGACGGCATGACGACGCTCAGCTACATCCCCTGGCCGGTGGCCGACCCGAAATGGCTGGCCGTCGACGAGGTGGAGATGGCCGTGCAGGTCAACGGCAAAGTCCGCGGCCGCGTCACCGTGCCCGTCAACGCCGCCGAGCCCGACATCCTCGCCGCCGCCAAAGCCGCGCAAGGCGTCGACGAATGGCTGGCCGGCAAAACCATCCGCAAAAACATCGTGGTGCCCAAACGCCTGGTGAACTTTGTGGTGGGCTAAAGCTCCCGCCCTCCCGCCCGCGGGGCATCTGAAACCTGGTGCCGTCGTATCTTGGTGGTTGATTTCCCTTTGGGAAGGGAATTTTGCCACCAAGCCACCAAAATGAAGAGGGGAAGCCGCTCCTGCGCCTACTTCCCGTCTGGAATATACGTCTCCAGCAGGCGATCGAACCGCGTAAGCAGGTGGACAGTAATGTTGATGCCGAGCTGGTAGGCTTTGACCGCCGTAGGTGCCTCGAAATTGCGGTAGAGGGTGCCGCGGTTGTGCCACATGCCGAAGGGCATCAGCGCGATGCGGTCGGCGCCTCGGCGGGTGTCTGGCTTTTCGGTGCCGGGCAGCAGGGGGATGCGCATCATGTCGGAGTAATCGTTGCTGGTGTAGATAACCGCCGTAAGGCCATTGATCTCAAGCACTTCAATCGGCTCCTGGTAGTAGTTCATCCCTACCGGCACGTTGCCCAGCTGAAAGAACGCGCGCGGGCCGCCATAAATCTCGTGCGACAACGGGGCGGGCGCCAGATTCTTGTCCGCGTCGGGCACCACCCGCTTGATCTCGCGGCGGAACGCGACGTCAAAGCGGCTGCCGCGGCCGGCCAGGCAGGCGTCGGCCCACACGGCGCCGCCCATCAGCAGGTAGGTGCGAAGGTTCTCCACCTCGGCTTCGGTCAGCTTGAAATCCGCGTGGCCGTGAAAGAAGACGAATGGAGGGCGCTTCTCCAGCAGCTCGCCGCTTGCCAGATCCAGCGGCTGCAGCACTGTTTCGGATTGCAGGCGGCCACGGCTCCACTCCTTGGCCTGACGCAGCAGGTTGGGGATGCTGCCGCGGCGGATGGTGCCGTCCGGGTTCATCTCAAAGGTGGAGTGCCAGTCGCCTCTGGTCTCCGCTGCATACTTGGCCACATGCACTACAAATTTGGCACGCGTGTTGACGCCGGTGCCCTGCGGGCCGGACTTCGAACCCTCGGGCGACCAGATCATCCGCGTCTTCGCCACCTCCTTCAAATCATGCACGCCTGTCTTCAGGTTTGTGGATACCTTTACGCCCATGCCCTGCTGGTCGCCCGGGCCGCTGCCGGGGCCGGTGGCAGTGCCGGTGACGCTACCGGCGGGGCGGTAGGTGCCAAAATTAACGGTCGTCTCCAGCACATGGTCGCCGGGGCCTGTGACGCCAACCAGATCACCACGGCCAGGCTCGCCGGTGGGGCCGGACGGAAGGGAAGGGGTTGCGCCTATCGCATCAGTCGGGGTGGCGGTATTGACAGGCGGCTGGGGATCCGGGGGGATGACCGGGGGCGTCCCGTCCAGCTGTCCGGGGCGGTACGGATTGTCTGGGATCTCCGGCGCCACAAGCACCGACTGGACAATCACCATCGATCCAATCATCGCAAACAGGACCAGGTGCAGCATGGCTGCCACCGCAAAATACTTACTTTTGGCGACGGCTTCGGTAATCGGCTGGGGGCGTGGCGCGTGCATAACTGCTTCCTCCGCAAGGGTTAGTGCGTTGACGAGATATCCAGTGCAATGGATGCAATGGCGGCGGAAAACAGACTAACAAAAGTGCGATCTCTTGTACAGGTCAAAACAGCTTGGATGTCGAAAAAATCAAGCGCTACGCTATCACATAGCCGGATGCGGTGTTGCAACCAGTGCGCTTTAGGGAACATACTGATAATCCACGTAAGGCGTCATGGTACTCCAGGAGACAGGCATGCTCGGCAATATTCCCGGCCACTCGAACAAATAGTAGCGAAGGCGATTCAAGCCGTCGACCTTCTCCAGATTGCCGGTGTGGATGCCTTTGAGAGTATCAATATACCGAAGTGTCTGCTGCGCCACCCGTTTGGATTCCTCCGGAGTGGCAAAAAACGCGGCAAAATTACCCGTGCGAAGCTGCAGGTTGCTACGCTCCAGGTCATCAAAGTAATCCGAGACCAGAATGGCCGCCGCAATCTTCTGATCGCCGTGCTGGCGCTGATACAGATAGGCGCGAATCGCCTGCGCCTTGCGCGCGGAAAACACAAAAGGATCCAGAAAGTAAAGCGCCAGCCCCACCAGCAGCAAAATGCCGCCGGCAAATCGCAGATAGCGCATCCAGGTGGGCATCCGCAGCGCCCGCTCCCGGGCGATATGGTCGACCTCCGTAACGATGCGCTCTCGGGCAAAGGCGCCGTGGACGGGCTTTGCTGTGGGGTCTTTTTCGAATATGGAACCCATGCTCCTGACAGCGTAGACTTCGGCGCGGGACTTTCAAGACAGAAGGCGCGTAAGTTTCAACTTATCTGCACTTTGTCGCATTCTGGCTTTGCCAATCCGGTTTTGTTAGGATCTGTAAAGTCTTTTCTGGTCATTTTGGCCCAATTTCCAAATACTGCCGTCCATATGCTTTCCGCCCCGGACATTGAGGAACGCTTTCGGCGCGCGCTGGATCGTCTGGTCGCGCGGTTGCGGGCGGACAAGACCATCCTGGCCGTGGTCCTGTGCGGCAGCCTGTCGCACGACAAAGTGTGGGCGCGGTCGGACATCGACCTGATTGTCGTGACGGTGGACGATGAGAAAATCACTCGGCACGAAGGACTTGCGCTTGTGGAGGAGGACGTGAATATCCACGCCACGCTTTGTACGCGCGCTGAGTTCCGCAAGATGGCGGACGGATCCCGTCGCAACTCGTTCGTGCACTCGCTGGTAGCCAAAGGCAAGCTCATCTATACGCACGATCCCAGCCTGGAGGCGATCTTTCCTCAGCTCCAGCGCATCGGTGCTCGCGATACGCAGGACCAGCTGCTGCGCGCCGGCATTTTTGTGCTGCCCGCTTTTGACAAAGCGCGCAAGTGGTTCCTGACGCGGGGCGATCTGCACTATTCTGCACTCTGGCTGCTGCAGGCCGCCACCCCGCTGGCGCAGATCGAAATCTACTCGCGCGGCCTGCTGGCCGACCGCGAAGTGCTGCCCCAGGCGCTGAAGCTGAACCCTAAGTTCTTCCGCCCCAACTACCTGGATCTGCTGGAGAAGCCCAAGACAAGGGAATCCATTGAGGCCGCGCTGGACAACGTGGCCGCCTACCTGCGCGAGCGCCACGAGCTGCTCTTCAGTCCCGTCATCGATTACCTGCGCGAGGCCGGCGAGGTGCGATCCGCCACGGAGATTGACAACGAGTTTGAGCGGCAACGCAACATCAGCTGCGTGGTGCTGGCGTGCGAATACCTTGCGCACGAAGGACTTATCACCAAAGCCAGCACGCCCGTGCGGATGACGCGCCGCAGTAACGTGCAGGTGGACGAGATGGCCTTCGTGCTGCTGGGCGATCCCGGGGCGCCGCCGGAGGAGTTTTAGCCGCGAGAAGACTGACATTATCGGATTGAGTAACATAAAGATCTATTCATCAAGTATTTATGAAGACAGCCCCGACGAAGGGAAAAACGGCGTCCACCCAGGCAAAGCCGGGCAAAGCTCGTGCGTCTTCGCCCGCGACTAAGCTTCCAGCTACCCCCGAAGCACCTGCGGCCCAACGCATTACGGCGCGCAGCAGTATCGCCATCCAGGGAGCGCGGGTGCATAACCTCAAAAATGTCTCGCTGGAGATCCCCCGCGACAAGCTGGTCGTTGTCACCGGGCTCTCCGGCTCGGGCAAGTCGTCGCTGGCGTTTGATACGATTTATGCCGAGGGGCAGCGGCGCTATATGGAGTCGCTCTCCACCTTTGCCAAGCGCTTTATTGCGCAGGTGGCCAAGCCGGATGTGGACTTTATGTTTGGCCTCTCGCCGGTCATCTCCATCGAGCAAAAGACGGTGGCCAACAACCCGCGCTCCACGGTGGGGACGATGACCGACGTGGCCAGCTACCTTAACCTGCTTTTCTCCACGGTGGGGGAGGCCCACTGCCCCCGCACGGGCGAGGCGGTGCCGGTGCGCAGCTCCAGCCAGATTCTCGAGGCCGTGCTGGCGCTGCCCAAGGGGACGCAGATTGAGCTGCGCGCCCCCGTCTTCCCCGTGTATGGGGAGGACCTGGAATTCCTGTTCACGGAGGTGCGCAAGAAGGGCTGCCGCCACGTGCTGGTGGACGGCAAGCCGCTGGATCTGTCGGAAACCGTTGAGGTGGAAGAGGATGGCGCGGGCGCCGGCGGCGCGGCCTCCTCCATGGACGTTGGCGGTAAGGAGCCGGAGATTGACGTGATTGTGGACCGGCTGATCGTTTCGCGCGACATGGAGAAGCAGCTTAAGGCAGGTATCCTCAACACGTTACTGATTGGCGATCAGCTCCTCAAAATCCACCTTCCGCCCGGTACGCCAGACGATGTGGCAAAGCGCTTTTACGCTACGTTTGGCAGCAAAACGCAGCACATGGTGTATGGCGATATATCGCCGGATTTCTTCATGTTCAACAAGCCGGAGAGCGCGTGCCGCACCTGCGGCGGGCTGGGCACCGACAAAAAAGTGCATCCGGACCTGATCATCCCCGACCCGCGCCGCTCCATCCGCGACGGTTGTTTTGCCAGGGAGGCGTTTAAATACAACCCGGACACGTGGGACGGGCGCATTATGCACAGTCTTGCACTCCACGCCAAGTTCGACCTCGACACGCCGTGGATGAAGCTGCCTAAAGCCAAACAGGACATCATCCTCTTTGGCATCGAAACCAAATTCCCCCTGCGCCAGCCGCCCGACGCCAAAGGCAAGCTGGGCCGCGACGAAGGGCGCGAGATGGGATTCGGCGGCATCGCCCGTCGCATCGAGCGCCAGTACCGCCGCTACCGGCAAAAGGGCGAGGCGCAGTCCATGATGGAGGAGTGGCTGAACAAGGTGACCGTGGAGCACACATGTCCCGACTGCCAGGGCGCCCGCCTTCGCCGCACGCGCCTGCTGTTTAAGGTGGGCGGCGCCGGGGCAAGGGCCAAAAGCGTGCACCAACTGGGCGACATGAACTTTGACGAGCTGCGCCCTTTTCTGGAGACGCTGGAGCTGAATGGCCGGGGCGCGGAGGCGGGGCGGCAGGTGCTGGGCGAGATCAAAGGGCGAGTCGATCTGCTGCTGGGCATCGGCCTCGATTACCTCAGCTTTAACCGGCGCTCCGGCACGCTTTCGGGCGGTGAGGCGCAGCGCATCCGCCTCTCTACGCAAATCGGCTCGGGCCTCATGGGCATGCTGTATATTCTGGACGAACCGAGCATAGGCCTGCACTCCAAGGACAACGTCAAGATGATCGAGACGCTGCGCAACTTGCGCGACCTGGGCAATACGGTGATTGTGGTGGAGCACGACGAGGACACGATCCGCGCCGCCGACCACGTGGTGGAGATGGGGCCCGGCCCCGGCGTGCACGGCGGCCAGGTTGTCGTGCAGGGCACTCTTGACGACATTCTGGCATGCGAGGGCTCGCCGACGGGGCAATATCTCAGCGGCCGCAAATGCATCCGCGTGCCGCAAAAGCGCCGGGCGATGACGGGCGCCAGACTGGTGGTGCGTGGTGCTAAGGAGAACAACCTCAAGGACATCGACGTGGAGATTCCGCTGGGCCAGTTTGTGGCGGTAACCGGCGCGTCGGGCTCCGGCAAATCCACGCTTGTTAACGACATTTTGTATAAGCGACTTTGGAAGGAGCTCATCGACACCCGCACGCTGGCCGGCGAGCACGACGACATCGAGGGCATCTCGCACATCAGTCGCGTCGTCAATATCGACCAGGCGCCGATCGGTCGCAATAGCCGCTCCAACCCAGCCACTTACATCGGCTTCTACGATAACATCCGGAACCTGTTTGCCGCAGCGCCGCTCTCCGTGGAGCGCGGCTACACGCCCGGTCGCTTCAGCTTTAACGTTAAAGGTGGCCGCTGCGAGGACTGCCAGGGCGAAGGAACCATCAGCACGCAGCTCTTCTTTATGCCCGATGTGGAGGTGCTGTGCACGGCATGCAAGGGAGCGCGCTATAACTCCGAAACGCTGGAGGTTGCCGTAAAAGGCAAAACCATTGCGGATGTGCTGGATATGTCTATCGAAGAAGCACTTGTGTACTTTGAGGACCAGCCGCGCATCCGCAAAATGATAGAAGTGCTGCACGAGCTCGGCCTCGACTACCTCACCATCGGCCAGTCCGCCACCACACTCTCCGGCGGCGAAGCACAGCGCATCAAGCTGGCCAGCGAGCTGAGCCGCCTGCAACGCGGCAAGCCCGTCCTCTACATTCTGGACGAACCCACAACCGGCCTGCACCTGGCCGACATCCAGCGCCTCCTCGACAGCCTGCACCGCCTGGTGCACGCCGGCCACACCGTGCTGGTTATCGAGCACCACCTCGACGTCATCAAAACCGCGGACCACATCATCGACCTCGGCCCCGAAGGCGGCCGAGGCGGCGGCCGCGTGGTGGTAGCCGGCCGCCCCGAAGCAGTCGCCGCGTGTGGCGAATCCCACACGGGCCGCTTTCTCAAGCCGTATCTGGAGAAGGGGGCGTGACGTGCGGGGGCGGCGCGGCGTTCGCAATGCAAGTAAGAAACTGGCGGCGGCGAGCGTTAACCTAAGGAGATGAGAGCGCATACCACATGGATGGTATTAGCAGTATTAGCCATACTACTGCTTTGCGCTCTAGCGCCTGCCCTCAGATACCTCTGCACAACACGTGTTGAGCTCGTGATAGAGAAGGACTTACGGGGGTTGATTCGCCTTAATTTTCCACGTTATGGAGCTCATCCCTGGGGGAACGTTGCTATAGCAATAGGAGAGCTCGACAAAGATAAGGAAGGGATTGCGACGAAAGTGCTTCCGTTCGGAAATCCGCGAATGGCCAGGCATACTTTTTCGGCGAGCCTGTCTGATGGCACGCCGCTGATCGATCTTCCGTGCGGGGCCACACTTCGCGCCAGGGCGGAGACCGGGCAACCTCTCTTACATACGCTGTGCCATCGCGAAGGTGTAAGCATTTATTATTTTGGGACTTACGAGGAGTTTGCTGAGTATCAGAGGAACCCTCGCATCCTTCTCTCACCGCCACCCTCGCCCTACGGGCCGGCGATATTCTGATCCAAATTTACCTCGTCCCCGGCGCACTGGCTTTTTCCGCCGCCGCGCGGCGGGCGGCGCGGGCGCGGAGCGGTTGGGCGGCTTCGGCACGGTTGGTGGCCTCCAGCAGCAGGGCCAGACTAAGGAGGGCGGAGGACTGGAAGGGGTTGAGGAACAACGCCTTGCGGTAGCTGGCCTCGGCTGCAGGCTTGTCGCCGGCGCCCTCCTGCAGGATGCCCTGCAGCGCGTGGGCGTCCGCGTTGTTGGGGGTGGCGGCCAGCACGCGGCGGACGGCGGCGCGCGCGTCGTCCAGCTTGCCGGCATTGGCCAGCGCCCAGGCTTCCGCGCAGGCGTCCGCCCCGGCGGCGGCCGGCGCCGGAGGGGGCGAAGGGGCGGCGGGGGAACCCGTGGTTGCTGGACTTGCAATGGGAGGCTTCGGGCGATCCGCAGCGGAGGGCAGGGGAGATGCCGAGGCGTTTGCGCGTTGCGACGTTGCCGGCGTTAGCGTAGCCGCGGCGGGCGCCGGCGCAGGAATGTTTGCGTAAGTCTTTGGGGAAACGACGCTTACATCTTCCCGTGGCCTTGCTGTTGCCTTGGGCAACGCTGGAGCCGGCGCGGTGCGGTTGGTGACGCCCAGGGCCCGTGCGCCCTCTACGGACATGCAGGCAAAGGCCATTTCGTAGGGCGCGCGGGCGAATCCCGCATCAAGCGCCTCGCCCATTTCGGCCGGGCCGACGAAGAGGAGGCCCTGGGGGTGTAGCATCGCCTTCATCGCATGCAACACTCTGCGGCGCGAAGGGTTATCCAGATAAATGAGCAAATTACGGCAAAAAATCAGGTCAAAGCGCGGCAACGTTTCCGCCAGGTCGGGCGCGAGCACGTTGGTTTGTATAAAGCTAACGCGCGCAGCAAGTTCTGCGTGAATCTGCCATTGCTCGCCCGCGTCGGATGGGGGTGCCGTATGAAAATACCGCTCGCGCAGCTCCCGTGCTCGCTCCTCGCGGAAAGCCTTTCCTCCATAGGTGCCTGCTCGCGCCGACTGTATATTAGCAAGGCTTATGTCGAGCCCTCGCACGGCAAATTCCGTAAACTCCAACCCCGACTCATGTAACTCAATCGCAATGGAATACGCTTCCTCCCCCGTGGAGCAGGGTGCGCTCAACGCGTGCACCACACTGCCAACGCCGCGCCGCACGCGCGCTGCCTCCAGCCAGCGTCGCATCGCCACAAACGCGCCAGGGTGCCGAAAAAAGTGAGTCTCCGGCACCACAATGCGCTCCACAAGGCGATGGAGCATCGCGCCGTCGGCGGGCAAAGTTTCCGCGTAGTGAGCTGGGTCCATCCCCTCGGCGGCAGCGGCGGTGGCCACGGCCTGCGCAAGAGCGCCGACGCCCAGCGACGCGGGATCAAGTCCCATGTGGCGGCGCAGCAGCTCCAGCGTATCCAGCACGTAGGGGGGGGCAACGTGAGTCATGCGTCAAACCGGCTTCGGCGGCAGCAAAGGTTATCGGACGGGGCAGCTTCGTAACTCCAGCGTACCAGCTTACCGGATTTAATCCTATCACAACCCTTGCCGCGATAAAAGCAGAAGACGCATCTTCTTGTATTTCAGCGCCTTGCGGCCTGCCCATTCCGCTTCGGCCGGGGCTTCGGGGTACAAGAACGAGTTCGCTTTTTCAGCCCGTACTAGCGCTGCGCCGGTAACTGGCCGTCTCAGTTGCGAAGCAGACGAAGAGATGAGGCGTGATGCTTTATGCAACTAAAAGATGAGGGGAATTTGTCGTTTGCTGACGCAGGCCGATCGGATCTGGCCATGGCTGTAGGGACGTAGTGTTGCACTTTGCAACGATGATATGGCCTGGGAAAGCGTTCTGCATGTGCCGCGGCGAGACTCTGCTCAGTCTTGGCGAATGAGTAAAATGTAAAAATTACAGTCTGATATTGATGCTTAAGGCCTGTATGTGAATTTTCTACGTAAAGCGGACGAATTTGAACTTTAGAGGGTTGTATTATCGTAAATATTACCAAATGCCTATTGATTTTTTTGCTCTCTACCCGAAATTGGTTGAGTGATTACCAGGCCTTATGGTACTGTCCCACTTCAACGATGAGTGATACGGCAAATCCTGTTACCCTCAAGATGATCGCCCAAGTGGCCGGAGTGACGCACCCGACTGTCTCGCGGGCCCTCCGCAACGATTCCCGCAACATCAGCGAGGCCACGTGCAAGCGCATTCAGGAGATTGCTCGCTCCCTTGGTTACAGGCCCGACCCTGCCATGTCGGCGCTTATTGCACATCGCACACGTGTGCGGCAGCACGGCGAGTACACCAAAATCGCCGTGCTTAACGGCTGGGGCAACACCCCCATGCCGCCCTACATGCGCGAGCAGCTGAAAGGCATGAATGCCAGAGCCCGCGAGCTGGGCTACCATATCGAAGTCTTTGCGCTGCCGGAGGATCCGTCCGGGCAGGCCCGTCTCTCCCGCACCCTTGCCGCACGTGGCATCCGCGGCATAATCGTCGGCCCCATGCCGGCTACGATGCAGGATTTGCACATGGAGTGGAAGCACTTCTCGGTGGTGAGCGTGGGTTTCAGTGTTACGTCGCCCCGGCTTGCCTTTGTCGCGTCCAACCACTTTTTTGGCATCGAGACGATTTACAACAGGCTCAAGTCGCAGGGCTACAACAGGATAGGGTTTCTGCATCATGTAGACTCCGAGCGTCGCAACCGCAATCTCTACCTCTCTTCCTACCTCAAGTGCCTTGTGGTGGAGGGCATTACGCACGACGAAGCGCCCCCGCTCCTGCCTGGAACCCCGCATGCTGTCGAGCCGATGGCGTGGATCAAAAAGCATCGGTTTGACGCCATCATTTGCGGTTGGCACGAGTCGCAACGGCTTCTCTCCCAACTTATTACGGCCGGAATTCAGGTTCCGCAGGATATTGCGATCGCCGCCTTCGGAATCTCGCACGAGACGGTGACAACCACATCCGGCCTGGCGGAAGACTGGCATGGCCTGGGCGTCGAGGCGGTCTCCCTGCTGCAATCGTTCATCCTGGCTGGTAAGCGCGGGGTCTCCCACCAGCGCAACGCCGTGTTTATTGATCCCGTGTGGAAACCGGGCGAAACGGTACGCGAACCCGCTGCCGCGGCATCGGCAGGCGCTGAGTGCTGTCAACACTATCCTGTAACTGCGGATGATTCGGAAGTGCTTGCGCATGAAGCGGATGCGTTAATTGCCGGCGGCTTGCCGCATCCTGCCAACCTTGCCCTTTGATATCCCGTGACGGATACGGAGGGTATACGCGATTGTTTGGCTGTTCTCCATTGCAATCCGCACGAATGTAGTGTTTTGTGAGGGGATTCGCGCGGCGCCACCGGACTGTATTCTGCCGAATGCGCTGAGCGACTGATTTGCGTGCGACGAGATTTGCCGTGAATCGATACCGTTGACTCTCAGCGATATACATGCAGATAGCTTCAAACCACATCTTGCCATGACCAAAGTTCGTGCTTTCGCTGCAGCCTCCGCAAACGCTCCCCTTGAGCAGGTAACCCTGACGTTTGGCGACCTCGCGCCCGAGGATGTCGAGATTAACGTAAGTCACTGTGGCATATGCCATTCCGACCTCTCCATGCTGGAGAACGACTGGGGCATTACCAGCTACCCGTTCGTGCCGGGGCACGAGATTATCGGAACCGTCTCCGCACTGGGATCGGAGGCCAAGGGGTTGAAGCCCGGCCAGCGCGTGGGTGTCGGCTGGACGGCTTTCAGTTGTCTCTCCTGCACGCAGTGCCTGGGCGGCGACCACAACCTCTGCACCAAAGCGCAGGGCACCATTGTGGGGCGGCACGGCGGTTTTGCCACCAAAGTGCGCTGCCAGTGGACGTGGGTGCGCCCACTGCCCGAGGCGTTGGACCCCGCCACCGCCGGCCCGCTGCTGTGCGGCGGCGTTACTGTGTTTAACCCGTTTTACGAGTACCGTATCCCCCCCACGGCCAAAGTCGGCATCATCGGCATTGGCGGCCTGGGCCACATGGCGCTGCAGTTTGCCAACAAATGGGGCTGCGAGGTGCACGCCTTTACCACTAGCGACAGCAAGACGGAAGAAGCCAAACAACTCGGCGCCCACTACGTGCACAACACGCGGCGCGATGGCGTGCTTAAGGAACTGGCGGGCCGGCTGGACATGATCGTCTCCACCATTAACGTGCCAATTGACGTGGATGGCGTGCTCGGAGCGCTCGCCCCGCGCGGTCGCCTTCATGTCGTCGGCGCCAATCTTCAGCCCATGCCCGTCCCCGCGTTCAGCCTCATTTTTGCGCAGCGGGATGTCTCCGGCTCCCCAACCGGCAGCCCCACGCTGCTCAGCCGCATGCTGGAGTTCAGTGCGCGCCATGGAATTGCGCCGATGACGGAGACGTTCCCCATGTCCAAGGTAAACGAGGCCATGGAGCACCTTAAATCCGGCAAGGCACGCTACCGCATTGTGCTGGAGAATGATTTGAGCGACGAAGCTTAGCCCCTTGCTATGGAACAGGTTGCACGCTGAACTCCTTGGTGGAGATCGGCTGAAAACCGATGCGCCGGACAATCTCGCTCGCGGGATCGACCTCCGGCACATCGGAGGTGCGAAGCTCAGGGCCGCGGCGAGGGAGGAGGATCGATTGCGGCGCCTCGAAGTCGTTCTGCCGCAGGTGGATATACTTTGCCGCAGGCTCCAGGTATTTGTTCCTTCCGCAGGCCACGGAGAGGTTGCGCTCCACTACAATGTCCTTCGGTGCCATCGGATTCTCCTGCAGGATGTTGGGGAGATCCGGGTAGCGGGTGCTCCACGGCGGCGTCTTGTAGGGCCACATCTCCAGCTTTTGCTTCAGTTCATCGAAGCCGTAGGCGCGCCAGTTAAGGCCGCGGGCGTCGATCGCGATGGGCTCCTTGCATTCGACGAACAGGTTGTTGACAATTTGTATATCTCGCCCGCCGCCGATGAGGATTGGCTTGGACACCTTGTAGAAAATATTGCCTTCGATGAGTGCGGAAGAATAAGCGTCGTCCAGATACACCGCGTGCGCGCCCTCGCCACGATTGCCGATGATGTTGTGGAAGTAATTGAAGCGGACGGAGTTACCGCGGCCGGACCAGTCGTTCCAGGCGTAGATAGCCCCGGCGTCATTCGTCTCGTTGCACACGTTCTCAAAGGCATTGTACTCCATCACGTGTTCGTTGCCTTGAAACGCAATGCCTTGATGGGGAGCATCATGGATACGATTTCGCAGCGCGCGATTGCCCACGCCCTCCAGGCGAATTCCCGGCTGGTACGTACGCGCCCACCGTCCGTACCAGCGGATCCAGCAGCCTTCCACCAGGTGGTTGCCCGGGGTCAGCGTACGCCTGTCGCCGCCGTGGAGCGCGATGCCGCCCTCTCCCATCCCCTCGGCAAAGCTCTTTTTCACCGTGCAGTTGCGCCCTCCGTCCACATGCACGGCCCATTTGCCGCCATTGCGGAAGATACAGTCGGAAAAGATGACGCGTTCGCAATCCTTCACCACAGCCACGTGCTCACGCGATAGCTCCATCGTAAACCCTTGAAACTCAATGTGCGAGGCGCGTTCCATCCGCACAACGTGGGGCAATACGGATACCGAAATTTGTTCCGGAGTTGCACTTTCCGGAGGGATGAGAGTGAGCACGCCAGCGTCGCGATCGAGGTGCCATTCGCCGGGTTGATCGAGCTCGCACAGCAGGTTGTACCCATAAAAATATTGGCCGGCGCGGTAGCCGCTGCTGTCATAAGGCGGGGCCAGGGTGAGGGTGAGAGTGTCGGGATCTACCTTTGTGATTTTTTGTCGCCCGTCGGCCCAGTCCCAGAACCAGTAGCCCATGGCGCGGGGATCCTTCTCGTCCTTCCATGCGGCAACGCGCGCATCCTTCACGCGCACAACAGCTTCCGCCGTGCCCTTGGTGCCGCGAATATCGACGGGAGTGGCGCCCAGCGGTTCCTCAATGCGGATGAATCCGGTATTAGGGTAGCGAGCCGGCCACATGGGGATGTTGCTGGCAAAAACTTCCAGGCCGGTGCTGTTTTGTCTGCCAAAGCCGCCGCTCATCTCGCCGTATTCGCTGATTCCCTGTGCGCGTAAGTCTATGCGATACAGTTGCTTATCCCGAGTGATGACGGCTCCGGTTTTCTCTGCCTTCACCTTCCGTCCCGCACTAAAGATGGCTCTGATTTTTGTGTTGTGCGCGCGCCAGATAACCGGAGCGCCTTCCTTCCCGGAGTCCTCAGGCCCAAGCACCAGGGGTTCCTTAAGCTCGTAAGTTCCTGGCATTACAATAACTTCCACGCGTTCGCCCTTGCGAAGCGCGTCGCGCGCCGCATCGCGGGCACGCTGCGGCGTGGCAAAGGGACGCGCATTGGATCCGTCTCCGTCGTCGCTGCCCGCAGGAGAGAGATGAATGGATGTAGCGGGCTGAGCGGCTATTGACACATGGGGCTGAAATGCGTATGCGATAAAAAGCGCCATTACCCATGCAATGGCCGATTTTATGCGAGCCGCTTTAGGTAGGAACGTTATATGTCCCTGTAGGCAAGCATGTTGCATAGTAATAGGCGATCTGTCGCTCATACCTGCAAGAATCGCCTGCCGATCAGATATTGTCAATCCGATGGTTAGCGCAGGGTGACCAGTTCCTGGCAGTAAAGCGTTCTGAATCCTAACGTGACGTGCCGTTGGCTGTCGTGGCGCGCTTTTGCGGGGTGCGGTGAATGCGCTCAGGCAGGTGGTCGCTGGGGAGTGTGCGGTAGCGATCGGCGCCGGGGACAGGCGTGCGGTTATGCATAAGAGGCGTCATGACAATGCGTTGCGTGGCAGGGCGGCGGGAGAAATTCTCCTGCGGAACCGTGCTGCCACTCACGCCAAGCGCTTTCGGCAATACCTGGGCGCGAGGCGGCTTCGTCATGCCGTGGCCGTTGTCTGGAATCTGCGGGGCATCTGCGGGCTGGTCGGCGTTTGACACAGGAGCAGCTTCTTCGGCGGAAGTTGCTGGAGCGTTGGTGCTTGCGTTGATTTCAGAAGCCTTCTTCTCCTCCTCAGGCACGTCGCCGGGTTCTGCAGCATCTCCCTCCATACGTGCCTGTAGTTCAGGTGCTTCAGGCTCGGCCGAGGCGTCTGCAGATTCGATCACCGCGGGCGCAGGCGTTTTACCTTGCGTGAAGGTAACATCTTCAGCATCAATAACCTGGTCGCGCTCCGTCCGTTCGCGCGCGGGCAGATCGGCCATTTCGCCCTCGGCGAGGGTGTCTTCGGGGTCGCCATCGTAGCCGTACTCCGAGGCATCCGCGTCGTCTTCGCCCAGGTCCAGATCAATGGGCACGGGCTCGATGGTGTGGCCGGCGCGTGAGCCCATGGGGTTGCGCAGAGGGATTCGGCCTTCCAGCCAGTCCTGCAGGCGCACGGCGGCTTCTCGCCACCGGGGCTCCATCATCAGGCAGTGGCCCATGCGGGGCATGCGCTCGCAGGGTACGTCCAGGGAGCGGGCTACTTCGGCCACGCTTTCCATGGGCGTCAGGCGATCCTCCGTACCGCCCATGACGAGGATGGGGGTGCGGATGCGATCCTTATAAATGGGCACGCGGCCGCTGAGATCGCGCATCACGGCATGGCTTTCCTCCTGCAGGCGCAGGGCGGTGTTGGCGGCAATATCGGGCGGCGTATCGGGGGCAAAGGCGAGGTCGCGCCACACGCCGGGCGTCTTCACAAACTCCAGGGCGCGGCCGGAAAGGCCGGCGCGAACGGTAGCCCACCAGTGCCTCTTCATCGCGTTGCGCATCAACGTTTTAAATTGCGAGCCGTAAAGCGGAACGGGAGCGAGCAGTGCGGCGCCGGGCGCGGAGAGGCTCTCGAGCGCCTTAAGACAGACATAGGCCCCCATGTCGTGGCCGACGAGGACGGGCACTTCGTCCATCTGGCTCATCACGCGCAGCACGTCGCCCGCGTACTCCATAAGTGTCGTATTACGAACACGTTCTGCGCCTTCGCTCTGCCCGTGGCCGCGCAGGCTTATGGCGTAACAGGGGTAGCCGTAGCTGACAAAATAGGGCATCCACAGGTGCTGCCAGATCCACGCGGACTGCCAGGCACCGTGCACAAACAGGAGGGCAGGGCGGTCGGCCCTTTTCTCCGGCAGCATTCGGATGACCTCGAGTTTCATGCCTGTGCCAAAGGGTTGCTGTGCAGTGACTCACTTGCGTTGCCGGGATTACGTCGTTCTCAGCGGCTTTCTACGCAAAACGCAGAAAAAGGCGAGTGGTGTAAAGCTTGCCATTTTTCGCATGCAAAAGTCCACTCTTTAGAGAGGAATTTACGGGAGTTCCGAGAATGGCTCCGAACAATCGACCTGGGTGAAGCGGGGGAATTGTATACTCTAACACTCTTTCTACCTTTTGTCAGGATACAGGAAAGACGATCCTTTGCAATTGAATAGTTCATATTTAGTAGTCCCAAAATAGCGCTCCCTCGTGTCGGCCTTCCCGCGCTTTGGCAAGGCAACTTTTGCCCCAGCAAGGTATTCGCTTGCCTTATGGACGGGATATGCTATCAATGACAGCTTTCCCTTTTACATCCATGGCTCTTATCGTTCAGAAATACGGGGGCACTTCCGTCGGCGACCCCGATCGCATTTGCAATGTGGCACGCCGCGTTTCGCGGTGGCACAAGGAGGGGCACCAGGTCGTGGTCGTCGTCTCCGCAATGTCCGGCGAGACCGACCGACTGATTGCGCTGGCCCGCAAAGTAAATCCGGAACCCACTGAGCGCGAGATGGATATGCTGCTGGCGACCGGCGAGCAGACGACCATTGCGCTGACCGCCATGGCCCTGAACGGCATGGGCGTCCCGGCCGTGTCGCTGACCGGCGCGCAGGCGGGCATCCAGACGGACGGCATCCACACCAAAGCCAAAATTGCCAACATTACGCCCAAGCGTGTACACGAGTTTCTGGACGCTGGCAACGTCGTCATCGTCGCCGGTTTTCAGGGCGAGTCGACGACCGGCAACATTACAACGCTGGGCCGCGGCGGCTCGGATCTCACCGCCATTGCGCTGGCGGCCGTGCTGAAGGCCAGCGTTTGCCAGATCTACACGGATGTGGACGGCGTGTATACGGCGGACCCGCGTAAAGTACGCAATACCACCAAGATAGCGGAGCTCTCCTACGACGAAATGCTGGAGCTGGCGAGCCTTGGCGCGAAGGTGATGCAGGCGCGCTCCGTGGAGTTTGCCAAAAAGTTTGGCGTGGTTTTTGAAGTACGAAGCAGCTTTAACGATAACGAAGGTACGATCATCCGAGAGGAGAACAAATCGATGGAACATGTTGTAGTGCGAGGAGTTAGTGTGCAGCCCGACCAGGCCAAGGTGACGATTGCGGGCGTGCCGGACAAGCCGGGCGTGGCCGCGCGCATCTTTTCGTCGCTGGCGGAGGCGTCGCTGAACATCGATATGATTGTGCAAAACGTATCGCTGGCAGGGACAACCGACATCACATTCACGATCAACAAGGACGACCTGGCGCGTGCGCGTAAGGTTATCGATCCCGTTGTGGCTGAGGTAGGTGCGCGCGAATACACCGCAAAGGACGGCATCAGCAAGCTGTCGGTCGTCGGCATCGGCATGCGCTCCCACGGCGGCGTCGCGGCCACGATGTTTCGCGCGCTTTCCGAGGCGGGCGTGAATGTGCAGATGATCAGCACCAGTGAAATCAAGATCAGCGTTGTGGTCGATCAGGAGACGGCCATCCAAGGCGCCCAGGCGGTGCACGACGCGTTTGGGCTGGAGAGCAAAGGCAAGCCGTTTACGCCAAACGCGGGCATCGCCGGCGCCACCGCGCCGGCGCTGGCGGCGACGTAAAGGCTTTGATGGAGAGTGACTAGTCTCCGCTGACGGCGTGAGGCTGAGCACTTGCACGAACCTGCCCGCCTGGTGTCCGCAATACAGGTAAGGGCAGGGCATGCTGCGGATGGAGTCAGAGAACGGAGCTGCGTGGGGCGGCTAAGCATGGAAGGGAGAGACTATGTACCTTGCCAATTTGATCTGGCCGGCAGTCTTCCTGAGCGAGCGCTATTACTCCTGGTGGGCAATTCCGCTTGGACTCGGGATCGAAACGGTTGTGATCTGCTGGCTTACGAGCTTCTCGTGGGGCCGGAGCTTTCTGATTGCGTTCGCTGCCAACATTGCTTCTGCAATCATAGGGGTTCTCCTGTTTGCCTGGGCGGGGCTCATCATGGAGTTCTTTATCGAGCCCCTTTTCCTGTATTTCTCATTGCATTGGGCATTTACCTCGCTTGACTGGCTTGCCACGGGGCTTCTCGCGGCTTGTTTCAGTTTTACAATAGAGTGGGTTATTATCAGGTACGCTTTTCTCGTTCCCGGCAATTGGAAGTTTTTCTGGATGTTTCTCGGCGCGAACGTGGTAACCGCCGGCGTTGCGCTTGTTTCTATTCTCCTGTTTCCCATAAAGTACGGACCTGGATAAACACAACAACCTCATCATCAAACCATTATGGCTACAATCGAACGCGCGCTTGAGATTGCCGTGCAGGCTCACAAGGGATTCAAGGACAAAAGCGGGCAACCGTATATCCTTCACCCTCTGCGGATTATGCATAAAATGCGGTCCGACGACGCGCGGATTGTGGCCATTTTGCACGATGTGGTGGAGGATAGCGTTCCACCCCACCGCTGGGGCTTCGAAGAGCTTCGCGCTGAAGGCTTTGCGGAGCATATTCTGGAAGCGCTGGATCGCGTGACACGTCGCGAGACAGAAACCTACGAGGAGTTTGTGGAGCGCAGCGCCGGGAGCGCACTGAGCATGGAAGTCAAGCTGGGCGACCTGGAAGACAACATGGATCTGCGCCGCAACAGGGCCGTGACGGAGCGCGACGTTGAGCGCATGAAGCGCTATCTTAAAGCGTGGCACAGACTTACGTCGGGCAAGGCCCCGGAGGCTGAGGCTTAGCCGCAGAGCTCGGCCGTTGCGCGCGAGCGCAGAGCCTGGCCGCAAAGCCGCGCCACTCCCGGCCCCACCCTCATGCCCGTCGCAGGCCCTGGCGCGTTGCCGACACCTCTCCGCGGCCTCGCTCATCGCCGCCAAAATAGTGTCGCGCTTTGCCTGTCCGCCTGCTAAATCATGGGCCAAACCCGGATGAATACCTCCGCAACTATCCGCGAACGCGCCCTGTTCCTCGCCCGGTTTCTGCTGGCGCCGCGTAGTACAGGCAGTGTCATCCCCAGCTCGCGATACCTTACGCGCGCCATTATGGCCCGGGTCGATTGGTCGCGGTGCAACGCGCTGGCGGAGCTTGGTGCGGGGACGGGCGTCTTTACGCGTGGCATCGCCCATCACCTGCAGGGCCGGGTGCAAACGCCCAGCGCGGCCTTCCCCGTCAGTTCACCATCCCCCGCCGCCCCGCAAGTGCTTGTATTTGAGAAAGATGAGATGATGCGCCGGCGCCTCGCACTCGAGTTTCCGCACTTCAGCCACCACCCTGACGCCGCACAACTTACTACCGCGGTAGCAACTGCCGGCATTACCGCCGGCCTGGATTACGTCATCTCCGGCCTCCCCTTCACCAGCCTGCCTGGGCCGCTGCGCGACTGCATTCTGACGGAGGTGAGCACTGCGCTGCGTCCGGACGGGCGCTTTGTTCTGTTTCAATACACACTTGTGCTTAAAAGCTGCCTGGCCAGGCATTTCGACTGCGTCAGCGTCGACCGCGTGCACCTCAATCTTCCGCCCGCGTGGGTTATCGTCTGTAAAAAGCGTGCGTAAAGTCTTTGGCAGCAGTTATATCGGTATTGGGGGCTTACGCGGTGTGAAACTCAAAGCAGTAATTCGGATCCTTCGCCGCTCGCAACGCATCCTCAATCCGCTTGCGCGCCGCCGGAAAGGGTTCGCGCGCCTGGGCCATCCCCAGCTCAAACGCGGCTTTTTCCCGATCGCCGCGCACGCCGTGAATCAGCCCGTACAGGTGGTGATGCCGCGCCCAGCCGTCGTTGACCTGCGAGGCGGTGCGCAGCGAGGCGAAGGCGTTCTCATGCTTGCCCTGCATCGCAAAAACCAGGGCCGTACGGCAGCAGGAGATGTAGCGGCGCGAGGACGAGAGAATGCCTTCGCGGAAATCCGTAAAAGCGCGCGTAAGCACCGTAGCGGTATCGTGTTCGCCCGCGCGCTCAATCAAGCCGCGCAGGGCGCTCAGCGGCACGTCAAAGCCCGGGTTAAACGTGGGCGGAACGGTCGCCGCCTGCTTCTTCATCAACATATCCAGCGCGTTGAGAAGGGGTTCCGTAACGCGGCGCGTGCGCTCCGCCACGCGACCTGGCAATTTCGCTTCGTCGCGCAGCCCCGGCTCCAGCGTGTACTCGCGAAGCAGGAGACTCTCAAATGAGCATTGAGCTTGAGCGGGATCAGGCGTCGTATTCATCTCTAGCACTCATTTTAGCACAACGCCGGCGCGAAGCAAAAGCTTCCTGTCGATGAAGCATGCCAGGCGGCGCAATGTTGCACAACTGTCGCCATTGCCCGCGCCGCACATCTTTGCAATATGGGGCCTTGACACAGTTTTCATGCATCTGTGTAATGCAACTTTCGTCGCCGCGCCCGCATCGGCGCCCGACGGCACCTCCCAGACATGATCGACGTCCAGAATCTCTCCAAAAGCTACTCCGGCCACCGCGCCATCCAAAACCTCACGTTTGAGGTACGGAAAGGCGAAATTGTCGGCCTGCTCGGTCCCAACGGCGCGGGCAAAAGCACGACGATGCGCATCCTCTCCGGATACCTGCCGCCCACTGACGGCAAGGTAACCATTGCCGGATTCGACGTGGTGACCGAATCTCTGGAGGTCCGCAAGCGGATTGGATACATGCCGGAGAAAGTGCCGATGTACCCGGACATGCGGGTTAATGAGTTCCTGCGCTTTCGTGCGGAGCTCAAGAAAATCCCGTCGCGCCGCATACGCGCCCGCATGGACGCCGTAAAGCAGCTGTGCCAGCTGGGCGACCTGGAGCGGACGATCATCGGCACGCTCTCCAAAGGTACGCAACAGCGTGTGGCTCTGGCAGATGCATTGATCCACGAGCCCGAGTTGCTGATTCTGGACGAACCGACCGCCGGCTTTGATCCCACCCAGATCCGCGCGGCCCGCGAGCTGGTGAAGGAGTTGAGCAGCCACCATACCATCCTGCTATCTACACACATACTTTCCGAAGTGGAGATGCTGTGTACTCGCGTTATTATTATCAATCGCGGTCGTATTGAGAAAGCGGATACTCCGCAAAATCTTACCCGTATGGTACGAGGCGGCCACTACCTCAAGCTTGAAGTAAAGGCAGCAAAGGAAGCTCTTATCAGCAAGCTGGAAGCTGTGAAGGAGGTGGAAGACGTGGAAGCTATTCCCCACGAGGAAGGGTGGTGCACCGTACGTGTTTATTCGGCGCCGGGGGTGGATGTTCGCGACAACATCTTCCAGACTATTTTGAAGGAACAATGGCAATTGCGTGAGATGACGACAGTCCGCGCAACGCTGGAAGAAGCATTCGTGGAGCTTACACAGGATTAGTACATTCAAGATGTATAACATAACCGGGCGAAACAACGGCCGGCCTATGGAGCATCTGCTACGTACACAGGACGACGTTAACCATGGCTTACTGGACATTACTCAAAAAAGAACTCTGGAGTATTTTTGTGTCTCCTGTTGCTTATGCCGTACTTACGGCATGCGCATTCAGTATCAGCGCAATTTTTGTCTATTGCTTCTCCGCAATTAATCAGCAAAACGTTACATCCATATCCGTACTGCAGGCTACTGCAACTCTGCCTACGTTCTGGATACTTGTGATGTTTCAGGTGCCGGTAATGACGATGCGCACTTTTGCGGAGGAATTCAAGATGGGCACGATGGAAATGCTGCTTACCGCACCCATCCGCGAGTGGGAAGTGGTGCTTGCCAAGTACACGGCCTCGCTAATTTTCTATACGCTTGCGTGGGTTCCGCTGGCCGTCAACGTGTTTTACCTGCATGTGCTGACAAATCCGCCCGTGCCGTTTTATGTATGGCCTGCTACGCTTACATTTCTTGCTATCTTTCTGTTCGGTATGTTTTTTGTTTCAGTGGGTATATTTACATCGGTTATTACACGCAATCAGATCGTTTCAGCTATTCTTGCCTTTGTGTTTATCTTTGTTTACTTCTGCATAGGCTTGCTTAGTTACCTTAATCTGGATCCCTGGAAGATTGCTGTCTTCGGCTTCTCCTTTACACTGGATGTTCGCGAGATTGCCTCCTATATGAGTGCGCTGGAGCACCTGACAACGTTTGCCCGGGGTATATTTGATACACGGCCGGTTGTACTTTACGTATCCGGTACCATGTTGATGCTCTTCCTGACTCAACGGGCATTGCTTGCACGTCGTCTGCAAAGCTGATTTTCCTCTTTACACTTTCAACATGGCCAAGAGCAACAAACGTACATCAGCTCAGACTCCTCAGCCCGCGCTCTCTGCGCGTGCTGCGCGCTTTCAGGGTAATCTGGAAATTGTCATCACTGCGGTGGCGATGCTGGCGATTTTTATCATGATTAACTACGTGGGTAAGAAGTATTACATACGTAAGGATCTTTCCCCTTCGCGCTACTACGAAATCTCCGAGAAAACGCGCAACGTCCTGAAGAATCTCCCATCGCCGGTGAATGTAGTTGTATGCATGACTGATCAAAAGAGCGAATTGCATGGTCAGGTTCTTGCCCTGCTTAAAGAGTATAAGGACATTGCCGGCGATAAGCTGACGATTGAAGATGTTGACCCGGTGCTTGGCGATAAAAGTATAGTCGAAGCGCTGGCAGAGACCTTTAACTTTCGCGGCAATGAGAATGTGGTTGCCTTTCAGATGCGTGCACGCATTGGTGATGCAGCCACAACCAGCCGCAGTAAGGTTGTGTATGAAGGCGATATTGCAACCTACAACTCGCCGCTTGAGAAGAATCGCGCTATTACGGAGTTTCGTGCGGAACAGCAGTTCACAGGTGCCATCCAGTCTCTGATAGAAGACAAACCGGCCCGCGTTTACTTTCTGGAAGGACACGGCGAGCGCTCCATCAGCGATATTGGCGGCATGGGCAGCGCCGGCGGGATGCAGGCTAGGCTGGCCCGGGAAAGCATTGAGCCCGTGCCACTTAGCCTTATTGGCTCGCCCAAGGTGCCCGATGACGCGAGCGCCCTTGTGATTGCCGGCCCTCAAAACCGCCTTCACCCGGATGAAGTTGCCGCAATCGGCGCTTATCTGGAGAACCGGGGCAAAGTGTTTTTGATGCAGGATCCCGGCGTAACATCAGGCCTCGAAACGATGATTCAGCGTTATCAGATTGCTCTCCATAATGATGTTGTCAAAAGACCTACCGACAGCCCGGGAAAGAACAGAGCTATTGTCACTGTGTTTGCAGATCACCCCGCCTCGCGAAGCTTTAGAGGTAAGGCCATGATTATTCCCAACATTCGCAGTATGCGTTTGCTCGATGGCCCCGATGGACAGGCAAGCCCCCGCGTGACTTATTTGATGGAGACGCAGGCCGATAATTATGGAGAGACCAACTTTACGCAATCGCCCTCCAGGCTGGATGAGGGCTCCGACAAGGCCGGCCCGCTGACTGTCGCGGCCGCTTATTCGGAGGGCGATATCCCCGGCGAGACGCAGACTGGCGCTCGCCTGGTTGTCATAGGCTCGTCCACCTACCTCCTGGCCACGGCGGATTCCGCCGCGCTGGGCACCGATTTTTTCCTGAACTGCCTGAACTGGATGCTGCACCGCGAGTACGCCAACGGCATCACCTCCAAAAAGCCGATGGAGTACCCGATGGGCGTGACGCCGCTGCAGGAAAGCACGATTAACTGGCTTTCCCTGCTGGTGGTGCCGCTGATTACGATGTCGCTGGGCCTGTTTATCTGGTACTCGCGCCGCCGCTGACGACTTTTGTAAGCCTTTCTTGTTATGCGACTTAGCACTTGGATGTATGTCCTGATCGCGGCCCTTGGGCTGGTGGTGACCTGGTGGCTGGGCACCGAAAGCGGCCCGGTCACACCCGGGTCCCGCATTTTATATGACGTTAAGCCCGAAGCGGTTACGTACCTCAAGCTCGTCAACTCCAAAGGCACGGTCGCGCTGGAGAAGGACGGCGACCGCTGGATTGTGACCGAGCCCGTGCGTACGCTGGCCGATGCCAATAGCGTAGGTCCTCTGCTGCAACAACTTGCGACGGCGGAGCACCGGCGCGAGATCCCGGTCGGCACCCTCAAGCCGGGTAGCCTGGAGTCCTGGAACCTGGAGCCGCCCGCCATCCGCGTCACCTTTCGGGCCGCCGGTAAGACGCACGAGTTGTTGCTGGGGCGCGACGTGGCGGCCAACAACCTGGCCTACGCGCGCTCGTCCGGCGCCTCGCAGGAGCCCGTGCGCCTCGTCAGCCTGGACCTGAAGCGCGCGATGGAAACCGGCCTGGCGGACTTGCGCAGCCGCACGCTCTTCGACTTTAACGCCGCGCTCACCACGACGGCAGGCGTACGCATCCTCAACGCCTCCGGCCAGGTGGAGCGCGAGAGCGAAATCAACGTCTCCGCGGTGCGCGGGTGGATGCTGCAAAAGCCGGTGCAGGTGCGCGCGGATGTAAATAAAGTGCGCAACTGGCTGAAACTGATGTTAGGCCTTACCGCTGTGGACTTTGTGACGGATACTAGCCCCAATCCCAGCACCTACGGTCTCAGCAGCCCCTCCGCGCACATTTGGGTGGTGCTCTCGCCGCAAACGCCGAGCGGGCTGCCCGACCCGACGGCGAAGGTGGGTACCACGGAGCACGCTCTGGAGATTGGCTCTGCAGTGCCGGACAAGCCGAATCTGGTGTACGCGTGGAAGCCGGGTACGACGTCGGTTTTTACCATTTCCCTTAACAGCGTGGAGCAGTTGTTGCACGGACTTGGCGACGTGCGCGACCGTCGCCTTTTTCCCTTCGCTGCCAACGACATACGTCGACTGACCGTGCAGAAGGGTGGCGATTCCTTCACCCTGACGGCGAACAAGGAGACGGGCTGGGATCTGAAATCGGGCGACAATACATGGCGCGCCGATAAAGCGGTTGTCGATAAGATGATCCGCAGGATTTTGTCAGAGCAAGCGGAAAAATTTGTGAAGGACACCACCACCGATCTCGCGACGTACGGATTTGATGCGCCACAGGGCAAACTCTCCTTTGTGCTTCAGAATGAGAAGGTTGCGTCGGCGTTTGAGCTTATGTTCGGCAAGGTGGACAAGGGCCAGATTTTTGTGCGCAACAGCTTCGAGCCGGCCGTTGTCTCCACGTCGGACGTCTTTTTCGAAGGCATTCCGTCTAACGCACTTGCGCTGCGCCATCCCCAGGCCATCGCGCTCAATCGCGACCGGTTTGTGTCGCTTCAGGTCCGGAAAAAGTCCGGCAGCTACGAAATGAAACGCGTGGATGGCAAGCTGGTGTGCGATGTGCCGAACGTTCCCGTCGACATTGTGCGGGCTGAGGAGCTGGCCGAGGTGATAACGCAACTTCGTGGGGCGCAATGGGTTGGCTTGGCCAAGCCGGAGTACGGGTTGGACACACCCGACATCGTGGCGACGGTAGCCGCCGAGGGCGACGCGACCAACCCTGGCGTGAAGAAGGCCGTGCTTCGCGTGGGCTCCGGAACGCTGCCCGGCGGCATGCACTATGCCCAGGTGGAGGGCGACCCGTATGTGTTTGCCCTTGCGGGAGAGGACTTTGCGTTGCTGGACGCCCCGCCGGTAACCACAAGCGCGAAGGCCCCGGCCCCTGGCGACGGACCCAGCGCCGGCGGCAACACCAATGCGCCGCCCACCCCCGCGGTGCCGCGGCGGGCTCCCGGGGATGTTCCGGGCAACGTTCCGGGCGATATTCCCGGCGACGTGCCTGCCGGCGGCGACAACTAGCGATACAGGGCAGCCTCTCGGGAGGGTGCCTGGGTGCGGCAGCGGCGCAATTTCGCATTGGCTTTGGGGCGGAAACTGTTAGCATAGTTTACTTGCTTCAGCACGCTTTCAGGGGTTCGAAATGGTCGAAGTCGCGAAGCCGCTGTCCTTTTCTCATGCCTAATACGTTTGGTCATCTTTTTCGCATCAATACCTGGGGGGAGTCCCACGGCGGTGGAGTCGGCGTGGTGGTGGATGGTTGTCCGCCACGCATCCCGTTGACAGAGAGCACTATACAGACGGAACTGGATCGCCGGCGCCCGGGGCAGAGCAGCATTGTTACGCCTCGCAAGGAGTCGGACACGTGCACCATTCTCTCCGGGGTGTTTGAGGGTATGACGACCGGCACGCCCATCTCCATAATGGTGCGCAACGAGGACCAGCGGCCGAGCGCGTATCGCGAGATGGAGACGATGTACCGGCCCTCGCACGCGGATTACACCTACCAGGCCAAGTACGGTATCCGCAACTGGCAGGGCGGCGGCCGTGCCTCCGCGCGCGAGACGATTGGGCGCGTGGCGGGCGGCGCTATCGCCAAAGAGGTGCTGGCCAAGTTTGTGCCTAAGTTTGAGGTTGTTGCTTTTGTGCAGCAGATTTACAACATCACGAGCGATATTTCCCCCTCGGATGTTATATTTAGTGAGGTGGAGAGCAACATTGTCCGCTGGCCAGTGGCGGCGGAGGCGCCGCGGCTGATCGAGCTTATCGAAAACGTGCGCAAACAGGGCGATTCCGTTGGTGGGGTGGTATGTTGTGTCATTCGCAACGTGCCGCCGGGCCTTGGAGAGCCGGTTTTTGACAAGCTGGAGGCCGACCTGGCCGCCGCCATGATGAGCTTGCCGGCCAGCAAAGGTTTCGAAATCGGCAGCGGCTTTGCCGGCGTTTGCCTTAAGGGCAGCGAGCATAACGACCCGTTTGTGATGGAGGACGGCCGCGTGCGCACAACGAGCAACCGCAGCGGCGGCGTGCAGGGCGGCATCTCCAACGGTGAGGATATCGTTTTCCGCGTGGCGTTTAAGCCTACGGCCACCATCTCGCAGGGGCAGCAAACGGTGACGACCGAAGGAGAAGCGGTGGAGCTGAAGGCCCGCGGCCGGCACGACCCGTGCGTGCTGCCCCGCGCTGTGCCGATGGTGGAGGCGATGGCGCGCCTCGTTATTGTGGACCACTGGATGCGCCAGCGCGCTCTGGCCTGGGAGTAGCGCGCGGCGCACCTGCCCGCCGTGCACGCGTTGCGCAATTGCCGCGCGCGACGGATGCGAAATCTATGCTAGATTTGCAGTACGGCACACGCCGCCGCCTCCGCACATCGCTCCGTTGCCTCCCCTGCATCTTTCTCCAAGGTTTGGGATTGACTGCCCGAGGGGGACGCGATGGAATGGCACTCCTCTCCTCCCACTATCAACGCTTCCGGACGAAGTAGCTCATGCATATCAGCAGCCTCCTCAAGCCCGAGCAAATTACGCTCTCTCTCCAGAACTTCAAGCGATGCCCGGCCATCCACGAGGTGGCGCTGCTGGCCAAATCGAACCCGTTGCTGCTCCAGTTCGAGGGCTTTTACGAGGAGTTGCTGGTGCGCGAGCGGCTGGAGCCCACGTGCCTTGGCAACGAGCTCGCGTTTCCCCACGCGCGCACGGATCACCTGAAAGGCATGATCCTTTGCGTAGGCCGCAGCGAGCAGGGCGTGCTGTTCGAAAACTGTGGGCAGGTGGTTAAACTTATCTTCGTTATCGGTACACCTAAACGGATGGTAACCGATTATCTGTTAGCAGTAGGCGGCCTGGTCCGCATTCTGAAAAAACCAGAGCTTCGGGAGGAGCTGATGGCTGTTACATCTCCGGAAGCATTTATAAGCATTATTGAGAAGGCGGAAGGCCGCTAAGCTGTACATCTTTGTACAGGTAAAGCAACCGCCCGGCGTGCTGTCTGGGGAGAAGCAAGGATGTCGCGATATCTGAACCTCTGGCTTGCACAGATCCGATACTCCCTGGCGCGGGAGTTGATGTTCAAGGCAAACTTTATCCTGTGGATCATTGTCGATCTGTCGTGGTTTTGCCTTCAGCTTGCGTTTGTGGAAGTGCTTTATTTTAAGGTGGATAGCGTGGCCGGATGGAGCAAGTGGGAGATGGTGCTGCTCGTCAGCACGGCCCATCTTATTCATCAGTTGTTCAGTGCATTCCTGCTCATTAACCTCTATCAGTTGCCCGAGCATATACGTACAGGCAAGCTCGATTTTTATCTGATACAGCCCGTTTCCACACAGTTTTTGGTAAGCACGCGGCAGTTTGATATGGGCGGGATGGTCAATTGCCTGATTGCTATTGTGCTATGCATCTACGCGGCAATGCAGGTGCCGGTGGAGTTCAGTATCAGCAATGTCGTCTTGTACATCCTGATGGTGATGACGGGCGTTGTTGTGCACTACAGCCTGATGCTTGCTTTAATGACGCTGGCTTTCTGGATTACAAAAGCGCAGGGGCTTGTCAATGTCTATTACAATGCGTTCCAGTTTTCCCGTATTCCCCGCGAAGCGGTAAAGGGAGTCTTTCGCTTTATCTTTACCTGGATTTTCCCGATGCTGTTAGTTGCCAACGTGCCTGTGGATGTATGGATTCACGGCAATCCGTGGCCGCAGGCGTTTATCTTTGTGGGGTTGGCAACAATGCTATTTGCCATGTCGGCTGTCTTCTTTCAGTTTGGGCTGTCGCGATACAGCAGTGCGTCTTCGTAAGGTTTATCCGCCAACGGCTGTGTAGGAACGGAGACCGCGATTCCACATAGCCTGTGCAAAAAGATAAAAGAAGCCTATCCAGAACCATTGCATCAGCAGACCCTGGTAAAGCGCCTCGCCTTCCAGCTTGCCAAGGCATACAGCAACGGGAAAGTAATGTTGGTACGCAAACGGCAGTGCCATGCAGATGGAATAGAGTTGCGGCGGCAGTACATCCAGCGGAAAAATATGCCCGCCGGCCAGGTGCTCTACGGAATAGACAATGAAGACAACGGACCCGATATCCAGCAGCCAGAATGCGAGCATGGCCGTGGTATACGTCATAAGAAATTGCAGGAGCGCCGAGCCGACGAGTGCCAGCAGCGTAGGAAGTAACGTGCTGGAGATGGGAACCACACTCAGGTAGTGCTGTACCAGCAGGCAAAAGATAAACAAGGGCAATGCAGCAACGGCCATATACGCAGCACGTGCGGAGAGATACAGCACGAAGCGGTACGACAGGTAGTTGAGTGGCTTTAGCAATACCTGATTAATGAGGCCGTCCTTGATCTCTCCCGCAATCTGAAAATCATCCTCCGTAGGCGACGTGAATGCGTCCAGCATCATGATCAGAATGAAATAGCTGATCATGCTTTGATACGTGTAGGAGCCAAACGTTTCCTGATTCTCAAACACCGCGCCCCATAGAAACATGGAGCACAGCAAAGGAAGGAAGCTTCCGACACTGCGAATGAGAAAGTTCCATCTATACACAAGTGTTCCCTGCAGCCCGATTTTAAGGACTTGTGTATAGAGGGCCAGCTTCGCATTCATAGTAGCATGGGCAGCTCAGTAGCAGCTACTTCTAGTCGGCGGCCAGCATGGCGGCGCCGAAAACGCCGGCGCTGTCGCCCAGTTTGGGGCGCACAATCTCGGCTGTAAATTCGCCGCCAAACACGCATTGCGCAATCTTTTCCCGCGTTTCCGCCGTATAAAGGGCGTCGATATTGCCCACACCGCCGCCCAGCACAATGGCGTGCGGGTCAAACACGTGGATGATGAGGGAGATGGCCCGGGCAAAACGGCTGGTCAGGCGGTCAATCGTCGCCACGGCGTGTTCGTCGGTACCGGCTGCGGCGCGCTCGGCTACCTCGCGCAGGCTTACGCGCGTACCGGCGCGCCCGGCATAGTAGGCCTCCAGGGCGGGCCCGGCGATGTACGCCTCAATGGTTCCCGCGGCGCCGTGAGGCGAGACGGGCGTTGCCTCGCCGGGGTCGCCCGGCATCGTCAGCTGACCCCACTCGCCGGCCACGCCGTGGCAACCGTTCAGCACGCGCCCGTTGACGACGAGTCCGCCGCCGACGCCGGTGCCGAGAATGACGCCGAACACCGTCTCGAAGTTTTTCGCGTCGCCATAGGTGGCCTCGGCCAGGGCGAAGCAGTTGGCGTCGTTGGCCATCACAAACTCGACGCCCAGCAGGTCCTCAAGGTCTTGCTTCAGCGGCATCCCGTTGAGGCACTGCGTGTTAGAGTTTTTGAGCAGCCCTGTGCGCGGCGTCGTGATGCCCGGCGTGCCCATGCCGATTTTACGTGGCAGCGGCTGGCCGGTCTGGTCCTCGATGGAGCGGCACAGTGTTACTACCTGGTGCAGAATGTGCTTGTAGCCGCGGGTGCCTTCGGTAGGCACGCGGGTGCGGCACAGGGGCGTCTGGATGTTGTCGCGGTGCAGCAGCGCGCCCTCAATCTTGGTGCCGCCGAGGTCGATGCCGAGAATATGGGAACTCATAGAAGTGGTTGTTGGAGAATAAGATGAGTTGAGATCGGATGCGTGTTTGCGT
Source organism: Verrucomicrobia bacterium LW23 (assembly GCA_003054695.1). Lineage (GTDB taxonomy): Bacteria > Verrucomicrobiota > Verrucomicrobiia > Methylacidiphilales > UBA1321 > LW23. Next base: position 332,292 of record QAZA01000010.1, on the reverse strand, counting down.
GCAGGCCGTTACATCACTTATGCGGCAGCCGGGCGATGGGCGTGGCCGCGCCCCAGACGCGCTGGCCCATGGTTACCAGCACTTCCACGTCGGGCGGCAGGTAAATCTCGGTGCGCGATCCGAAGCGGATCATGCCAAAGCGATGCCCGCGTTCGAGCTCGTCGCCCTTGCTGGAGAAGGCGACGATGCGGCGTGCGACGAGGCCGGCGATCTGCCGTACCACCACTTTGCCGCCGGTGGCGGCCGGGCACTCGATGAGCCAGGCGAGGTACTCGTTGGCCAGGCTGCAGCGCGGGTCGCGGACGTCGTGAAACTTGCCGGGCTTGTAGAAAGTATCTAACACCTTGCCGCTGACCGGCATACGATTCACGTGCACATCAAACACGGAGAGGTAAATGGCGATGCGCTTCCACTCGCCGGGGCCGAAGGGCGACTCGGTCATGTCCTCAATGCCGACGATCAGTCCGTCAGCCGCCGCAACCACAAGTTGTTCATCCTCAGGAACCTGCCGGTCGGGATCGCGGAAAAACGCGGCAACCGCCGCCATCAGGACGAGCGTAACGAAGAAGCCGGCAAGGCACAGGTTGGACCCCCCAAAGTAAAATCCCGCCCCAAGTAACTGAGAGACAACGGCCAGGGGGATGAGAAAGAGGAGGCATTCACGCGCGGCGGACGGAGGCATAGGGGCGCGACGATAGCAAACGGCTGCACGGGTTGCAATCGTCGCCGCGCATTTTGAGGGGGGCCGCTTTTTCCGCTAATCCGCGGAGGGTACCGCCTTCTCCGCCTCGACTGCACCCGGGGCGGCCTTGCCGGGCAAAAAGCGGCGGGCAAAGCCGATAATCAGCGGCAGTACGGAGAGGACGATGACGACAAGGATGATCTTGTCGAGGTAGATGGCAACGGGGCTTTTGCCGAGCGCGTAGCCCAGCCACAGCAGCGAGGTTACCCAAATAATGCCGCCTACTATATTGTAGAAGACGAACGACTTGTACGGCATATCCGCCACGCCGGCCATAAAGGGGACAAAGGTGCGCAGGATGGGGACGAAGCGGGCCAGAATAATAGCGCGGCCGCCATGTTTAACGTAAAATTCGTGCGCCTCCTGCACGTACTTCTTTTTGAAAAAGCGGGAATCCTCGCGGCTGAAGATGGCCGGCCCCGATTTGAGCCCAAGGTAATAGCCCACCTGATCGCCAATAATCGCCGCCAGCATCAACACCAGGTAGACGAGCCAGATGTCCGCAATGGGCTCCCCCGCGGAAGTGCGGATGGACCCGACCGCAGCGCCGACGAAAATCAGCATGGAATCGCCCGGCAGAAAGAAGCCGACAAGCAGCCCCGTCTCCGCAAAGATGATAGCGAAGAGAATGAGCAACGCAATGTGGACACCGCCGGAGTTAAAGACAAAATCGATGAACTCCCTGGAGTGGAGCCATATAAGTGCGTCGAGCATAGGGGGAAGGACAGGGAAGGGGATGCAGGGAGATGCAAGTGATGGGCACGCTTCACCGCATTGCCTGGCCCGGCTATCGAAGCCTGGCGGGCAATGCGCAAGCGGCTGGGTCGCAGCTACTTCTGGATGGTGATAACGTCCCAGTCCAGGCCGCGGGCCTCGGCGTATTTCTGGAAGGCTACCTCAAACTCGATGAGCACGGCGCGGACGATAACGGAGTCATCCGCATGTCCTTGCTCTGCAACGAGATCGGGGATAAGGTCCAGCTTGCGATGGGCGTAGGTGATAGCGAACGCGGCAGCGGCGACAGCGTTGAGCGGCAGGTCGGGCGCTTTACCTTCGGCGTAGTCCTCGACAACGTCGGCGAGGAGCTCGAGCTGATCGACAAGATGCGGATACTGCGGGGCGGAGACGAGGGTGAACTCGACCTTGAGCATGGGCAGCTGCTTAAGAAGATTTTGCAGCGTGCGTGCTGTGATTTTGGAAGAACCGTGACGAACGAATTGAGCTACTTCGGCCATCAGGAAAGTTTGCGTAAAAAAGGAGCAAAGGGCAAGCCCAACACACGCTTTCGTTATACAAACTGGCCGATTTTATTGTGGCCGCACTCGATAAATTGCGAAAGATGCCCGCTTGGTTTGACGATATTGCCTATTGGGCGCGTTGCCTGTTGCTGCAGGTAAAAATGCATTTGTCAAAAAAGAGTGATTGGCGCAACTGATGAAAATGTGGCATCGTCGCTCGCCCCGGGGTGTTCGAATTTCCCGGTTGTCGACGTAAATCCTTGCCTCGCAGGGGCTGACGTTGCCAGGCGGGCCATGCGCCTGCCAGGGCGGTGCGCGCACTACTCTGTGCCACAGGTTTGCGACTTATGATCATCCAAGCTTCACGCATTATTACCATGACTGGCGAGCCGCTGAAAGACGGCGCCATTCGCGTGGAAGCTCACTCGATTGTGGACGCAGGGCCGGCCGGCCAGATCGCGCCCCGGCAAGGTGAGACGGTATTGAATCTGGGCCAGGCCGTTCTTGCGCCGGGCTTTGTAAATGCGCATTGCCACTTGGACTACACGTGCTTCCGCGGGTCGATTACGCGTAGTACAAGCTTTACCGAGTGGATCAAAAGCATCAACGCCCTCAAACGGCAGTTTACGCCGGAGGAATTCCTGCAGTCCATTACCGACGGCGCGCGCATGCTGGTGGAGTCCGGCACAACCTCTGTCGCCAACATTGCCGCCTTTCCCGAGCTGATGCCGCACTTGCCCGACATGCAGCTGCGTGTGTGGTGGTTTATGGAGCTGATGGACGTACGCAGCCGCCTCAACAACGACGAGGCGCTGCAGGGCGCTCTCGACTTTTTCGACCGCCGCCCGGGGCGCCTCTCCAAGTACGGCCTCTCGCCGCACGCCCCTTACACCACGTCGATCGAGCTCTACCGCCTGGCCAAACGTTGCAGCCAGGAGACGGGCATGCTGTTTACCACGCACATTGCGGAGTCCGTGGAAGAGCATGAAATGTTTGTGCACGCGCGCGGCCCGCTTTACGACTTTCTCGAGAAGCTCGGGCGCGACAACAGCGACTGCGGCCATGGCTCACCGCTTTCGCATCTTATTGAGCACGGCGTACTTACGTCGTCGTGCCTGGCGGTGCACCTGAACTATCTGGAGGACTACGACCTGACCGCCCTGGCGCAAAGCGGCGCCTCCGTTATCCATTGCCCCAAGTGCCACACGTATTTTGGCCATAACCCTTTTCCCATGAAGGATTTGCGGGCGGCGGGCATCAACATTTGCATCGGCACCGACAGCCTGGCCAGCAATAACTCCCTGGATATGCGGTCCGAGATTCGCGAAGCGCGCAATTTCAACCCCGGTATATCCGACCGCGACTGGATGGCGATGGGCACGCTGAACGGCGCCCTCGCGCTTGGCGAGCGGGGCCACCTTGGCCAGATCTCCCCCGGCGCATGGGCCGACCTGGCCGCCTACCCCTGGGACGGCGTCGCCGATCCCTACACCGCGGTCATCGAGAGCCGTAAAGAGCCGCTGATGGTGATGGTGAACGGCGACTTCGTGGCTGGTTCGGCTGTCGACGTGCCCGCCGAATCCGGCGTGCAGCCTGATGCGGAGGGCTCCGAGCTCTCCTCTTCGTCGCCACTGGCCTGAGCGCCGGCGATTGCGATGGATCTTCCCCACTGCCCGTGCCGCTCCGGCTTCCGATGGTTGTGTCCGCCGGCTTTCCACGCGGCTCTCGGTTACCCGAATCTTTCTAAGTGCCTCTTGCCATGAAACTTGAAACGCCCCTCTTTTACGAGCGCCCCAGCCTGCATACCGAGATTTACGATCACCAAACCTCCCTGGGCTTTGCAAGCAGCCACCAGGACGCCGCCTTTTACGCGCGCCTTGCCGTGGAGTCCGTAGACGCCGCCAGGCAAGCCTGCACTGAGAACACGGGTGTGCTGGAGGTAGCGTGCGGTACCGGCCGCGTGCTGTTTACCATGGCAGACGCGTTGCAACATACTGATGCCCAAATACATGGCCTGGATGCCAGCCGTGCGATGCTGCAGATGGCCCAGACACGTCGCGAGGGTCTCCCGCCCGCGCTGCGCGATCGCATCCATCTTCACCTGGGGGATATGGCGGACTTTAATCTGGGCACAAAATTTGCCTTTATCTGCGTGCCGTTTCGCTCCTTCCAAATGATGTGGAGCGCCGCTGTCCAGGAGCAGTGTATGCTTTGCCTTCGCAGGCATCTCGTCCCCGGCGGCCGGCTCGTCATCAACCTGTTCGATCCCCGCCACGATATGCTGCTTCCCGGCAAGAGCCGCGAAACTGTGCTGATCCGCGAGATGAAACACCCCCGCACGGGCCATCTGGTGGTGGTGGAAGTGCTTGAGCGCGAGAATGATCCATTGCTTCAACTTTTTCAGGAGCAATGGCGCTTTACGGAAAAGGACGCCGCCGGAAACGTCTTGCGCCAGGAGACCGAAACCGTTCGGCTGCGCTGGACGTTCCGCTACGAAATGCGCCGTCTTGCCGTTGCCAGCGGCTTCCACGTCGAGGCGGAATACTCGGACTTTGAGGGCTCCGCGCCCGCCTACGCCAAGGAGCAGGTGTGGGTGCTGCGCAATCTTGCAGACCTGGCGTAAGTCTCGACGCGTCAACGCATTAGCGCGCTTTTTTGCGTCGCACCATCATTAGAATCTCGCCAGCGCCGCCCCTGCTCGGCCGCCCCCGTCGCCACAGGCACCATCCGCCAAACGCCAGGCTAAACAGCGCCGGCCCCATCAGCGGCGGTACGCCCGTGCCCGGAAGGATCGCCCATAGGGTTATGCCGGCGACCAGCAGAAGCAAGCCAAACGCCAGGAACCACTCGCCACCGCTATAAGATGTTTGCATACAAATACTTGTGTTTTGGCCCAGCGAGATCCGCCCCGCCCCGCTAGTCGATCGGCACGTTGACACGAAACGGCGAGCGGCACGAGTAAATCTCAAACTCCTCGGTCTCGTCGGAGTAGTCCGCCGGCAGATCGTTGCTGAACGGCTTGATCTCCCGATACTGCTTTTGCAGCCAGGGAAATTGAACTCCCGCGGCTTTGCGCGCAATATACATGCCATCCGTATTAGGTTCCGCCTCAAGGGGTTGCAAATCAAAAATCGTGTGAGGATTCGCCGTGTCCTGCGGCGTATAGATGTCCTTGAGCCCGCTGTCGGAGTACCAGTAAAACGTCAGCGCACTCGCAATCGCCGGGTCCGAAGCAAAGCACTTGATAAGGCCGCGGCTGTTGCCTTCCGCCCGCACTTTCATCGCCAGCCGCTTCCAGCTGTATCGCGTATACAGGCCGCTGTTCAGCTCCTTGCCCGACGTAGGTATAAGCCCCGCAATGGTTTGCGCGGCGGCCAGCACCAGCACAAAAATGCCAAGGCTCTCCCACAGCCGCCGCCTCTCCGCCAGGTGAACCCATAGATTGACGGCAAGCAACAGCAGGGGCAGGCAAAGCGCGGGAATCAGCTCCACATCGCCGCTTTTCCACAGGCCCAGCAGGTTCTGTAGCAGGATGCCGGGCAGGGACATCAGCAGAAAAAGCGAGTAACGGCGCTGCGTAACGGCCTGCTTCCAGCCAAATGCCAGCGCCACAAGCAGCGCCATGGTCATGGCAGGGCCGATCATCCAGAACTCGATGCGGTAGAAGATCTTGGGATTGTAAACCCCGCCAAACTCCGCGCTCACGCTATTCCACTGCAAGGGGGAGTATGGCGCCCCGGTGGCAACCTTGATGCCAAAAGCAATCGCCAGTATTAAACCCGTGCAGCCCAGGAACATATAGGGCCCCGGCCGCGTAAAAAGGCGCACGTGTTTCGGCTCAATCGCCAAAAAAAGCAGCAGGCCCACACCCCACATGCCGTTGTAGGGGGAAACAAGCAGGGCAAGCCCCGTCACCAGGCCCGCCGCCGCCCACCAGGCCAGGCGTCCGGTGCTCACTGCCTCACGGTAAGTGTACATGGCCAGGGTCATCAGGCCCACGGAGCACACAGCGTTGCCCATCAGCGTTAACTTCCACGCGTACAAGGGCATGCAGATAAATGCCACCACCGCCCAAAACGCCACATCCACCCCAAACCACCGCCTGGCGCCATAAAAAAGCACAAAGCCGCTGCATGTATAAATAACGGCGGCCAACCACCTTACACCCAGAACCGTATCTCCAAAAAGCGCGGTGCCCAGCCACATGAGCCAGGGCGTAAGCGGGCCCTGATTGAGGTACGACGGGGCGAGGTGATTATCCTGCGTTAACAGCCACAAATAGGCCTCGCGGGCCGTGATATCAAAGCTTTGACCCAGCCAGAAGCGGAACAACAGAAGCCCAATAAGGAGCGCCGTTAGCCTTTTGCGATACCCCGGAGCGCTCATACGTCTGGATTATAGTAGAGAATAAAAAAGGGAATAAGAAAGTGAAGAGGTGAAAACGACCGGACCCGCTCGCTTCGCGTATTGAAGCGAATTGGCGGGATAACTCAAGTTTAACGCAAGGCATTGCCGGAAATTCCCGCTTATCATACATTTGACTCACCGCTTTGCGCCGCAACGTTTCCCGCTTGGCATTGGCGCAAAGGACGGCTATGGAATACGCTATGTCAGCTTCCGAAACGCGTCCCCCTGCCACCTGCATCTACCGCCGGACAGGCTTGAGCCGCGCGCAAGTTAATGTCATGCAACGCCTTACCGATATTGTGCGCGCCATCCGCTGCACCCTTGCCGCAGCCGCTGCGCTGCTCGCCCTTTCAACGCAACCCCTTCTTGCGGAGCCAAATGCGAAGGAGAAGGACAAAGTTCCTCCCATCGAGTTTGTGCAAGGCCGCATATGGGGCAACATGCGCATGGCAGGCTTTGAGCTCATGGGCGAGATTCGCACAAACTCGAAAACCTACCCAATTATTCTCCGTACAAAAGGGTACGAGATGATCTACGAATTCCAGAAGGAACCTTTGCACATTCGTGTTGTTATAAGCCCGGAGAAGTCCGTCGTCCAAAAGCGTGCTTCCGCACAGGATAAATGGGAAGACCTGACAGGAAAAGCCCGTCTCGACCAAATCCTGGATACCGACATTACCTACGAAGATCTAGGCCTCGAGTTTATCCGCTGGGATGTTGTGGAAACACTAGGCACAGACAGCATCAAAACGCTGAAGTCATGGGCGTTTGAAGCCAAGCCTAACCCCAACAGCCCCAGCCGTTTCAGCAAGGCCCGCTATTGGATTAGCTCGGACTATGGTGCATTTCTTCGCGTGGATGGCTACAACGAAAAGAACGAGGTAATAAAGCGCGTGGAAGTAAATGGAGTAACCCGGGTGGGTAAAGCTTATGTAATCAAACAAATGCTGATATCCAACATGATCCCAGGCCGCTCGATCGCAAAATCCCGTACATGGATTGATATACGAGATACAAAAGCAGAGCCGGCCCCGGATAAAGACAAAGCTTCCGTATCAGACAAAGAGACGACGGCTGATAAAGCACCGCCCCCCACCCCCGTTTCGACGGAGTCTATTCCCACAGCTCGCCCTGTGCCCAAAACTCCGAAAGCCTCGAAGGCCGATTAATGTGCTTGTAAACGCTTGATGAAGAGTAAGTTGCGGATGGATGGCCGTGTCGGAGATTTCACCCGAAGCGACTGGCCGGGTGTGAGCTGGAAAGTTCGTCCCTGCAACGGGCCGATTCGTAGCAGGCGGGGGGCTGTTCGTCCCAAAGCCGTGGATGGCCGCGTGTAGATGTGGTTGGATGGGTCTCGTCAGTGGTATCCGTGCCAAAGTGCGGGTCCTGTCGTAAACCTCTTAACATCAGCTACATCCATGCGGAGCTCATTTTCATCCACCCGTTACATTTGCCACCTTGCCGTGCTCGGCGCTCTCGTGCTGCCCTGCGCCTATGCTTTGTCGCGGGGGGAGGCCGTGCGCGAGCAACCGCCCAAGACAGCGACGGAGCTTTTTGATGCCCGCAAGGTGTGGCCCGTGCACTTAACGTTTACGGCCGAAAACTGGCTGGCGATGGATCCCGACGGGGGCAAGCCGCCGGCCAACGGGCGATTTCCCGGTGCGCCGGGTGGCGGCGGCCCCGGCCCTGGCGGAGGGCCTCCCGGTGGCGGTCGCGGCGGTGGTCGCGGCGGGATGGGGCCCGCCATGTTTATGGCTCCGGAAGTCATGAAGCTGGCCGATGCGGATAAGGATGGAAAGCTATCCGAAAAGGAGTTTGCCTCCGCGAGCGACGCCCTTTTCGCAAAAGCGGATAAGGCGTCCACGGAAAGCATTTCGCAGGATGCTCTGCGAGAAGCGCTTACGGCGATTCCACGACCGGGCGGGCCGGGCGGCGGCGGTCCGCGCTTTCAGGCCGAAGATGGCCGTCGCAACGGACTTGCCGGATCGATGGGCATTGATTTCAAGTTCGTAAAGGGAGATCTGAACTTTAGCGGGCAGGAGTTTAAGGAGATTGCGGCAAGATATAAAGGAAACTCCACCTTTATGGCATCGCGCACTTCTCTGAAAAAGTCCATGAAGCTGGATCTGAACAAGTATGTTAAGGGCCAGAAGCTGGACGAAGTCAGCACTATTAATCTTCATTCCAACGTCATGGATCCCGGCTGGATGAATGAAGTATTGTCCTACAGGCTATATGCCGATGCGGGAGTTCATTCGCCTCGTACCAGCTATGCCCAGGTTTATGTTACCGTGCCGGGTAAGTACAACAAGGACTATATGGGATTATATACGATTGTTGAAGATGTGGATAAAGAATTCTTTAAGAGCCGGACAGCGAAAAAGGATGGGGCCATTTTCAAGCCATCCACCCATGATTTATTTAAAGATCTGGGCGATGACTGGAAATCCTACAATCAGATCTATGATCCCAAGGTAGCGCTATCCGCCAACGACAAGAAGCGTATGATGGACTTCTCGCGGCTTGTTACAAAAGCGGATGATAAAGAGTTTGAGGCACAGGTGGGTGAGTATCTGGATCTGGATCAGTTTGCGCGATACATGGCCGTAACGGTGTATCTTTCCACAATGGATAGTATCCTGGGAATGGGGCAGAATTTTTATATCTATCTCGATCCTGGTTGCAATAAGTTGCAGTTTATCCCCTGGGATATGGACGGCTCGTTTGGAAAGATGGGTATGGGGAGCGATGTCGAGAATCTAAGCATTCGCCAGCCCTGGCGCGGGCAGAACCGATTTCTCGAGCGAGTGTTTAAGGTGGCCGCGTTTAAGCAATTGTACATGAAGTACATGCAGGACTTCTCGAAGACCATTTTCCTGCCCTCTCGCCTTGCCTCGCAGGTGGATGAGCTGGCGGTGGTGCTGCGGCCCGTGGTGGCCCAGGAGAGCAAGGAAAAGATGGAGCGGTTTGAGTACACGGTGAGTGGTGCCGGGAACCCGCCGGCGGGCGGCGGCGGGCCCGATGGCCGGGGGCCCGGACGAGCGATGGCGCAGGCAATCAAGACCTTTGTGACGGCGAGGGCCCGCTCGGTGGAGGAGCAGCTAAACGGCCGCGAGCCGGTTGCGAGGGCCGACGGGCGTGGCTTTGGCGGGCCTGGCGGTCCGGGTGGACGAGGTGGCGGTATGCGTGGACCTGGCCCGGAAGGGCTTGCGCCGCAGCTGTTTACGAAGCTTGATGCGGATGGGAACGGCGCAGTGACGCGCGCCGAGTGGGCGAAGGAAACGACGCGCCTCTTTCGAGCGTGGGACGAGAAGGGGAGTGGCTTTGTGACGCTGGAACAACTTCAGTCGGGCATAGCGAAGGATCTGTTTCCGATGCCCCCGGGTGGTGGTCGCGGCGGTCCCGGCGGCTTTCCTCCGCCCGGCGGGCCGTTCCCTCCGCCCATGCCCTGAGTGATGAGCCGTTAAGTGCGTAAAGTTGCATTAGAAGAACATGCTATGATACCCGCGGAATTACTGACTTCTCCATTTGCGCAAATATCTGCAATAGATCCTGTGCCGACATTCCTTCGATTTGTTGTAGCTTTGTTGCTGGGTATGGTGGTGGCGGCAGTGTATCGCCACACGCGTGGCGATACAGCAATAGCACCATCATTCCCTGCAACCTTGATGTTGCTTTGCGTGCTTATTGCAATTGTTACGCAGGTTATCGGGGATAACGCTGCAAGAGCCTTTAGTCTTGTGGGTGCTTTATCTATAGTGCGATTTCGCACTGTAGTCAGGGACACGCAGGATACGGCGTTTGTCATGTTCTCTGTTATTACCGGTATGGCGGTTGGTTCGCACAATCTCTGGGTGGCGGTGTTAGGGATTATTGTTGTGGGATCGGCGGCGCTTTGGTCCAAGCTCAATATCATTCCGGATGCGCCGCCCGTCTATATTTTGGTAATACGCACGTTGGTTTCTCAAAAGGTGGAACTGTTGGCAGGTGGAATACTGGATATGCACTTGGTGGACAGAAGATTAATCGCGGTTGGCACGCCACGTAAAGGGGGAACGATGGAATATACATACGAAGCTCGCCTAAAGGGGGAAGGAAATGCAGTAGATTTAATGACAGAGCTTCATGCGGTGGAGGGGATTCAGGGCGCTCAGCTTCGCCGGCAGGATTGCGAGGAATTTTGATCGGGCTCGACGTGGCGGGCGGGATTTGAAATACTCCGCAGTTTCCCGTTCTCATGGCACAGCCCCTCTACAGTATTGGCATTGATTTAGGCACAACCAATTGCGCGATAGCATTTTGCGCGCTTGATGACGCGGCGGCGGTTTCCTCCAGTCTGCCTGTGTTGCAGTGGGAGACTCCGACGTCGATGGCGGAGTTTGCCGGTATGCCCTCGTTCCTGTGGCTACCCACGGACGCCGAGCGAGAGCAGATTCGCGGACGGGCCGCCGGCACAACTTCCTCGGGCGCAAGCAGTTCCCCTGCAGAGGAGTGGGTGGTGGGCCGGTTGGCGCGCAATCAGGCGGCGCTGACGCCGGAGAGGGTGGTGCACTCATCCAAGTCGTGGCTCGGCCATCATGCGGTGGACCGCGCGGCGGCGTTTTTGCCGTGGGGAACGGACGCTGTGGCAGCGGAGAAGAAGATCAGCCCGATCCGCGCGGCCGCGTTGTTGCTGAACTATATCCAAAACGCGTGGAATCAACGGTTTGCGGAACAGGGGACTGGCGCGAAGTTTGCAAATCAGGACGTCACGATCACCGTGCCTGCATCCTTTGACGCTGCGGCGCAACGGCTTACGTTGGAGGCGGCGGCTGCGGCCGGCTTTCCGGAGCGGGTGCGCCTGCTGGAGGAGCCGCAGGCCGCCTTTTACCGGTGGCTCGAGGAGCACGAGGCGGCTCCTGCAGATGGCTCGCAAGTGACTGGGCAGGAAGGTGTTGCGGAGATGGAGCTCTCCAATGCCGCGAAGAATCTCCAGCGCCTGATGCCGGATCTTGCGGACCGTCGCCACGTGATTCTGGTGGTCGACATTGGTGGCGGGACTTCGGACTTCAGTCTCTTTGATCTTGCGCTTTCGGACGAGAAGGCTTCCGAAGGGCGCGCCGCAAGTGCCACGGCTGCAGGTAAATCCGTAAATGCGCCACGTAAGGAGCCCGACATCCGCCGGGTAGCGGTGAGTGACCACATTTTGCTTGGCGGTGACAATATTGACCTGGCGCTGGCGCATGCATTGGAGGCGCGGGTGGCGGGCAAGGGCAAGTCCCTGGCGCCGCAGCAGTGGCAGTTTCTGGTAGCGCGCAGCCGCGATTTGAAGGAGAAGGTGCTGGCAACGGAAGTGCCGGTGCAGCAACAGTTTGCAGCGCCGGCCGAAGCGCCTTCCACGGACGATCCGCGTAACGATGTTTTCAGTGTCAGCGTCCCGGGACGAGGCTCCGGTCTGCTGGCGGGGACGCTGACGGGAAAGATTACGCGGGGCGAAATTCTGGATCTGGTGTTGGACGGCTTTTTCCCGATCTGCGACGCGGCGGCGCGCCCGGCAAAATCTCGTATCGCGTTGAAGGAGTTGGGGTTACCGTACGCCGAGGATGGAGCGGTGACGCATCACCTGGCGGCGTTTCTGGAGGGGCAGCCGCGTGTGGATGCCATTCTTTACAACGGTGGCACGCTGCATCCCGCCGTGCTGCGCCGACGCATTGCGGAGCAGATTGCAAGCTGGCAGGGCGGCGCGGCCCCGATTGTGCTGGATAACGCCGAGCCCGACCTGGCGGTGGCGCGTGGTGCGGCGCGGTACGGGTGGCTTGTGCATCGGCAATTGCATCGCATCGAGAGTGCGGTGGCGCAAGGGCTTTATCTGGAGGTACATACGGCGGATGCAGCTGCCGGGCCTTCTTCCTCGTCACCGGCGGCGGCGGTGGATCAGCCGGCGGCGCCCTCGCGCCTTATTTGTGTGCTTCCACGTGGCACTCGCGCCGGGGAGGATGTGACGGTTTCCGCGCTGAATGTGCAGTTGCGGGTGGGGCAATACGTTAAGTTTCAACCTTTTACGTCTATCCGACGGGCGGATGCCGCCGGCGAGATTGTGGAGTGGAACGAGGACGCTTTTCACGCGTTGCCGCCGCTTCAGACGACGATTGCCTTGCCGCCCGGCGTGCGTCCGCCGGGCTCGGGGTTGGTTCGCGTCAACCTTCGCGCCCGGGTAACGGAGACGGGGCTGCTGCAGATTTTCTGCGATGCCGCCGATGCTTCGTGGCCGCACAGCAAAAGCTGGCAGCTGGATTTTCGCCTGCGGCAGGGCGGCGGCGATGGCGGCGGCGACGGGCAGGGGAGTGCGGTGGAGCCCAATGTGGCGGAGGATAAGCTTAACCACGCCAAGGGGTTACTGCAAAAGACCTTTGCGCGCCCGGTCAACCCGCGCGAGAAGCTGACGGCGACGAAGTTGTTCCTGAGCCTGCAGGATGTGCTGAAACTGCCCAAGCAGGAGTGGAATCTGGGGCTGGTGCGTGCGCTGTGGCCGGCGATGCACGAGTGTATGTCGTTGCGCAAGAACTCGATGGAGCACGAGGAGACGTGGCTTGGCTTTACCAGCTACGTGCTGCGCCCCGGCTATGGGGCGGAGGGCGACCCGCGGCGCATTGACGAGCTTTGGGCGTTGCGGGAGAACGGGTTAGCCTTTCCGGGCAAAGATCCGTGCCGGCTGCAGCTGTGGATTTTGTGGCGGCGCGTGGCCGGCGGGCTGGATGCGGCGCGGCAGGTGGCAGCCATGGAGCCGTGGATGCCGGCCATTCGCGAGAGTAAAAAGGCGCCGAACGCCGAGCTGGTGCGCATGGCCGGTGCGCTGGAGCGCCTGCCGCTGGACATGAAGCGCGAGTTGCTGCGCCGCTTTGTGGCGGAGATGGCACCGCTGGCCGCCAAGGCTGCGCCGTGCGATCCGTATCTTGTTGCCATTGGGCGACTTCTGAATCGCACGCCGTTGCACGCGGGGCCGGAGTCCATTATGCCGCCCGAGCTGGTGGAGGACGTGTTTGAGCCGCTGAAGGCGCTGGACTGGACGGAGCCTGTCTTTCGCGAAGTAACGCCGCTTTTCCTGAGAGCGGCGCGGCTTGTTAATGTGCGGGGCATCGATCTGGATGCCTCGCTGCGCACGCGCATTGTGCACAAGCTGGAGTCGAGCGGCGTGTCGCTGGACAAGATCCGGCCGCTGGAGGACTTCATTCCCATCGAGAAGTCGGACCGCGCGGGCATCTTTGGCGAGGCGTTACCGCCGGGGCTGGTGCTGGCGTAGGCGGGCTTCGCAACTCTTTTTGCCATTTTCGGCTCGCAAGCGGGTTGTCTCGGTATTAAAGATGGCAGATACAGAGCAGTATACTTTTTTATGAAATCGAAGTTGAATGTTGGTGTTATCGGCTGCGGCAATATCAGCCCGGCTTATTTCAAGGGCTGCAAACCGTTCTCGTCCGTGGAGGTTATCTCCTGCGCGGATATCGATCTGGAGCGGGCCAAGGCGCGGGCGGAGGAGTTTGGGCTTCGCAAGTCCTACTCGCCGGACGAACTGCTCGCTGATCCGGAAGTGGATATTGTGGTGAACCTTACGGTGCCGCAAAGTCATGCTTCCATCAACATCCGGGCGCTGCAGGCCGGCAAGCACGCGTATTGCGAGAAGCCGTTTGCGCTGGAGACGGCGGAAGGTCTTGAGGTGATGAAGCTTGCGGAGGAGAAGGGGCTGCGTGTGGGTTGCGCGCCGGACACCTTCCTGGGCGGCGGCCTGCAGACGTGTCGCAAAGTGATTGAGGATGGCATACTTGGTGATCCCGTTGGCGCTGTGGCGTTTATGATGAGCCGCGGGCCGGAAGGCTGGCATCCCAGCCCCGAGTTCTTTTACCTGAAGGGCGGCGGCCCGATGCTGGACATGGGCCCCTATTATCTCACCGCGCTGGTAAGTTGCCTGGGCCCCGTCAAGCGCACGTCGGCCATCACCCGCACCTCGTTTGCGCAGCGCGTTATTGGCAGCGAGGCGAAGAAAGGGCAGATCATCAACGTCGAGGTGCCGACGCATCTTACTGGCGCTCTGGAGTTTGTATCGGGTGCTGTGGCCACGGTGGGTATGAGCTTTGACGTTCACGCGCACAACCTGCCGCGGCTGGAGATTTACGGCAGCAAGGGCTCCCTCTCGTTGCCGGATCCCAACAACTTCGACGGCCTGGTGCAGGTAAAGCTTGCCGGCGAGACTGAGTGGAAGGAAGTGCCGCATACGCACTCCGACGAGGTGCGCCGTGGCATCGGCGTGGCCGATATGGCGGCGGGCATCCTGGAGGGCCGCCCTCACCGCGCGAGCGGCGCGCTGGCGCAGCACGTGCTGGAGGTGATGCTGTCCTTCGAGAAGTCGAGCACGACGGGCACGAGTGTGCTTATTCAGAGCACGTGCGATCAGCCGACGATGCTCAAGCCCGGCCAGGGCAACGGGCAGTGCGACTAGCCAGCACGCATTGACACGCTGACGGCCGCCCGGTGGCGGCAGCGTGTTGAGCTTCAGCTTGTTGCGTTTGCTGTGTTCGTTGCGTTCGCAACAAAGCTCCTTGCAAAGCCGGCGTTCGGGGTGTTCCCCTGGGCGCCGGCAGTGGCTGCCTCGCGCGCACGTGCGCTCAACAGCATTCCCGTGAGGGCTCGCCGCTCACCAGACAGCGTGCGGGGCGAGCCGTGTAAAACGCAAAAAGGCGGCGCTCCCCGGGGAGCACCGCCTTTCGGCGACGACAAGTCATGGCGTCGACTATTTTTGACCGGTGCCGGAAGCTGCTTCGATCTTTTCGACGTCCACAGCCTTCAGGCCCTTGCCGGACTCAAAGGCGTCATACTTCACTTTATCGCCCTCGTCGAGAGTCTTGAAACCCTCGCCTTTAATGGAGGAAAAATGGACGAAAACATCGGCCCCGCCGTTTTGCTGGGCGATAAAGCCCCAGCCCTTCTTGTTGTCGAACCATTTGATGAATCCTTCTGCCATCGTGCCTCACCTCCTTAAGCGCGCTTAGATTTGCCTCTTCTGGATTTATAGTCTCGTTCAATAAAAGCGAACAGCTAGCGCAAAATGTTTTACTATCAATTAAATCGAAAGGGTTACTATTTCTATGCCTCTTGATATGGCATAACTTATTTGCGCACGTCAATAGAAAAAGCATGAATTGCTTTGATGGGCCACGAGCCAATTATTAATTTATTGAGTAAACAAATGCCCCTTCCAATGGACTGACCAGTTTGTTTAATATGCCATCTTATATAGTGTACTGGACGGTTTAAAATATACTCGCCGCGCCTCGCTCCTTAGCAAGGGTGTCTGGAGGCCCTCATACTAGACGGCCGTCTCGTAAAATAAAAAGTGTAAGAAGGGGAAGCACCCTTGCGATCCTCGTCCCAGCCTTACCGGCCCTCCACTATCTCTCCCCATTTTCCTGCGTACGGTATGCATCCCCCTTTTACGTTTGGCGTCCTTAACCTCGTCCGGTTTGCGGGGCTTATCCTGCTGGCCTGCCTGGCTGGCGTGACGGCCTTTGCACTGCCGGCAAACGCGCCCCGCAAGGCCGCGCCCACCCTGCAGCTGAACCAAAGCGCGCCGCCCGCCAGCCCCGCGGCACCCGCACTCCCACCCGCCACGGTGGAGGGCACACCCAGCTTTACCCGCGCCGCCGAGACGCCTGAGCAGAAAGCCTTGATGCAGAAGCTGATACGCGCCGCGGAACATCGCCCCACGCTGCAGGTAACGTACGATCCCACCTACTTCCGCCTCAGCTACCCGATGGGCGATCCCCCCGCCGACAAGGGTGTGTGCACGGACGAGGTAGTGCGCTGTTACCGCCTGCTGGGCATCGACTTACAGAAGGAAGTGCACGAGGACATGAAGGAAAACTTTGCCCTCTACCCCCGCAAATGGGGCCTGCGCAAGCCGGATACGAATATCGACCACCGCCGCGTTCCCAACCTAATGGTGTATTTTAAACGCATGGGCGCCAGCCTGCCCGTTACGGATAATCCCGCCGATTACCTGCCGGGCGATCTGGTGACGTGGAACCTGCGCTCCAAGGGCGATTTACCCCACATAGGCATTGTAGTGACAAGGGTTTCTGACGACGGCAAGCGCCACTGCGTTGTGCATAACATCGGCGCCGGCCCGCAGAACGAGGATATGCTGATGGATTACACCATAACCGGCCACTACCGCTACTATGGCAAGCCCAGCCGTATCCGCAACGGCGATCGCGGCGGAAAAGGCCCATAACCTCAGCGCCGATCGGGGCAAGTTTGGCGCTCATGTTAAATCTTGCAGCATGCCATTTTATAGCGTTGAACGGCGACGGCGCCTCTCCTAATTTTGGCCTCTATGAGTCAAGGTCCCATAACGCAGTTTATCAAGCATCACTTTCGCCACTTCAACGCAGCCGCGCTGGTGGACGCGGCCGAGGCGTACAAGGCGCACCTCGATTCGGGCGGCAAAATGCTCGTGACGCTGGCGGGTGCGATGAGCACCGCGGAGCTCGGCATCTCTTTGGCAGAGATGATTCGACAGGACAAAGTCCACGCCATCTCCTGCACCGGCGCTAATCTCGAAGAAGATATCTTTAACCTCGTCGCGCACGACCACTACGTCCGCGTGCCCAACTACCGCGACCTGACCGCCGCCGACGAGCAAGCCCTGCTCGATCGCCACCTTAACCGCGTTACCGACACGTGCATCCCCGAGATGGAAGCGATGCGCCGCATCGAGGACGCCATCCTGGCCGAGTGGATGCGGGCCGACGCCGCCGGCGAACGCTATTTCCCGCACGAGTTCTTCTGGCGTATCCTCAAAAACAAATCGATGGAGCACAGCTACCAGATCGATATCAAGGACAGCTGGATGTATGCGGCCATGGAGAAGAACCTGCCTATGATTGTACCGGGCTGGGAGGACTCTACACTGGGCAATATGTATGCATCGCATGTCATTACCGGCGAGGTTAAGAACGTACATACGGTGCGTACCGGTATTGAGTATATGATTGAAACCGCGAACTGGTATACCGAAGTTACAAAAAAGCACAGCATGGGCTTCTTCCAGATCGGCGGCGGTATTGCGGGCGATTTTCCTATATGCGTAGTGCCAATGCTTCACCAGGATCTGCAACGCGAAGAAGTACCGCTATGGGGTTACTTCTGCCAGATCAGCGACTCCACGACGAGTTACGGCAGCTATAGCGGCGCCGTGCCCAACGAGAAGATCACCTGGGGCAAACTGGGAGAGAAAACGCCCAAGCACATCATCGAGTCGGACGCGTCGATCGTGGCGCCGTTGATCTTTGCGATGTTGCTGGACTGGTAAACAAACTGTAAGTAAGAATAAGGCGAAGGTGCCATACCCCGGTATGGATGCCTTCGCCTTTTTCTTTTGATTACAGGCTTGCCCGCTCACACACATTCTCTTCTCTACACAAACCAGGGTTCACTCTATGTGGCTTATCGTTTGCGCAATAACAATGCTGGTGGCTTCCAATGCGTTTATGACATACGCGTGGTATGGGCACCTTAAGTCTCCGCATACATCTATAGTGGTGGCTATCTTTATCAGCTGGCTTGTCGCCTTTTTTGAGTATTGCCTGCAGGTACCGGCCAACCGCATGGCGTACGGGCTGCTTACCGCTTATCAGCTTAAGATCATTCAGGAGGTTATCTCGCTCACCGTCTTCAGCCTGTTTGCCTGGTGGTATTTGCAGGAGGCTTTGCAACTTAAGCATCTTATTGCCTTTCTCCTTATCCTTGCCGCTGTTGCTGTCTCCTTTAGTAGTATAGGAGAAACAAAAGCTGCAGAACAACCGGCTAAACTGGTTAAGGTGGAGGAAAGTTAAGCGTTACTCCTTCTCACTATTCTCACACAATCCGTATTCACTCTTGATCCTGCACAGCGTCGCGACTATCCTTTCACCATG
Source organism: Verrucomicrobia bacterium LW23 (assembly GCA_003054695.1). Classification (GTDB taxonomy): domain Bacteria; phylum Verrucomicrobiota; class Verrucomicrobiia; order Methylacidiphilales; family UBA1321; genus LW23. The sequence continues at coordinate 313,960 of QAZA01000010.1, read as the reverse complement.
CACGCCAACATCAGCTGGCCAACAGCCCTGCTCGCACTCGTCCTGACGCTGGCCTATGCCGCCTGGCCGCTGTCGACCGCAACCGCCACCGAGGCTGGGGTGGAGATCCGCGTGCTCGCCGCCGTCAGCCTCAAGGAGTCCCTGGAGGAGCTGGCCGCAGCGTTTGAGAAAGAGACCGGATGCAAAGTCTCGCTTTCCCTCGGCGCCTCCAGCCTTCTCGCCCGGCAAATCGCCGAAGGCGCGCCGGCAGACATCTTCCTCTCCGCCGACGAAGACAAGATGAACATGTTGGAGCAGAAGGAGTTACTCAAGCCCGGCACGCGCGTTTCCCTCCTTGGCAACACGTTGGTCCTCGTCGTTCCCGCCGACGCCACAGGCGAAGCAGTCCCCTCCGCGATCGAGGATCTTACCCGCAATGCCGTGCGCAAAATCGCGATTGCGGAGCCCAAAAGCGTCCCCGCCGGCATCTACGCCAGGCAGTATCTGGAAGCCGCAAAACTGTACGAAGTCCTTCAGCCCAAACTGGTTCCGTGCGAAAACGTGCGGGCAACCATGGGCGCCGTGGAGAGCGGCCACGCAGACGCCGGCTTTATCTACAAGACTGACGCACTGGTAAGCAAAAAGATTGCCGTCGCCATGGAATTTCCTGCTTCTAAAGGCGGCCCGCTCATCAGCTACCCTGTTGCCATTCTCAAGGATACAAAGCAGCTCAAACATGCTGAAGCTTTTATTGCTTTTATTCGCAGGGATTCCGCTAAAACAACATGGGAAAAGCGGGGATTTGAAGTTATTGCGCGTTAATTATCAAGACGCAATTGCGTCGCTTTAGTGAATGCTTCGGCATCCAGTGTCTACATGTCTCGTTCTCTTATTGTCATACCGTCCCGCTACGGTTCTACCCGCTTCCCCGGCAAAAGCCTGGCCCTGATTGCCGGTAAGCCCCTCGTCCAGTGGGTGTGGGAAAGCGTCAGCAAATCGGCAACTGCAACGCAAGTGGTTGTTGCTACGGATGATGCACGCATTGCGGATGCCGTCGCGGCGTTCGGAGGCACCGTTGTGATGACCAGCCCCGACCATTGCTCCGGCACCGATCGCATGGCCGAGGTCGCCTCGAAGATCCCCGCCGACATCTACGTCAACGTGCAGGGCGACGAGCCGCTGCTGCCTGCCGGCGAGGTTGACGCCCTCATCGAGGGGCTTGCCGCCTCGCCTGCCACCCCCATGGCCACGCTTGCCCATCGCATCCACGACGAAGCCGAGTGGCGCAGCCCGGAGGTGGTAAAAGTGGTGACAACGACCGCGCGCCAGGCCCTCTACTTCTCGCGCTCTCCGCTACCCTTTGCCCGAGCGTGGTCGCCCAGCATGACGGTCTGGCGTCATGTGGGCATCTATGCCTTTCGCGCCCAGGCACTTACGCAGTTTGTCAGCTGGGCGCCGAGTATGCTGGAGACGACCGAATCCCTGGAGCAACTGCGCGCGCTGGAGAACGGAATGCCCATCCTCGTGCTGCCCACGCAGTTCCGTTGCCGCGGCGTCGATCGCCCCGAAGACGTCCCCGCCGTCGAAGCCGAGCTTCTCCAGCGGGCCGTGGCCTGATCGCCGAGCGGCGCCTGCCCCCTACACATCCCACGGAAAGCGCGTCCACACCACATCCGTAAGCCCCTCGCAACGGCGCACCTTGTTGCTTAGCACCAGGTGCGCGCCGAACGGGCCGGTTGGCGTGGAGCCGTCGGTCGCCATTTTGATCAGCAGCTCGTTCCACCCGGCGCGGAAGGGAACGTCGCCCACCATGCTGCCCTCACCGGCGCCCCAGGCGGCCGGCCGCAGGTGCCGGTGCTCCGTGCACTGAAAGGCGAGGGTGCCGTTGACCCAGAGCTTGCCGGGAACGCGCGGGTTAAAGTGCGTCCACACCGGCTGCGCCTCCGACGCGTAGAGAAAAGCGCGTAAATACACGACACCGCAGGCACTTGCGTCGACGAACTCCGGCACGCACACGGCAATATCGTTACCCTGCGCATAGACTGTGCTCCACGATCCGCCCCGGGCTTCCGGCGCCATCAGCGAATCAATTCGCACGTCGTCGGGCGCGGAGGGATGCGCAATAGCCTCCGGCGCAAAGACTTGTGCGATGAGCTCCGCGGCCGTGCGGCCTTCGGCCGGAAAGATCTCCGAGCGCAGGTAAACGGGGGCCCCTACCACCGCCAGGGCCACCGCCGGGTTGGCCGGCCGACGCTGCGGCTGCACGCGCACCAGCAGCGATTGCGTGTTGTCCACCAGCGAGCGCCGGGGCGAGCGAAGGGTCACTTCTCCGGTCCACGTCTCGCCGGGCTTGATCGTAACGTCAAACTTGCAAGGCTCTGCAATCCAATGGCCTGGGGGGGTGAAAGCGATTGCGGCAGATTCTGTTGTCGGATGACTGTTTGTAACAGAGACGCCAATGGCCTTGGCCGTTTCTGCCTCAATCGCGGGCGTATCGCGGTAATCCAGTTGAAGCTCAAGCTTGGGTGTCACCGCAAAGGAGATGATTGTAGGTGATTGAACCACAAGCTTTTGGATCTCGGAGTCCGCGCACATCGCAGCGATGTTATCGGGCGCCGGCGGCGCGCCAAAGTGGGCGGAGACCTTCGGGATCAGCTTCATGATTCGGTCCGCAAGCTCCGGAATGGTGCGCGGCGCCGGGTTGGACCCCACGTACATGTTTTGCAATCCCCAGGGCTCGCTCGTCGCGATGGTATCGCCCAGCGGTTTGGTCCAGCGCTCCGGCAGCGGCTCGATGCCCGAGACGATGCCGAGCCAGGCGCCGAGCGTGGCGCCCGTGCAGTCGGTGTCATAGCCACAATTAACGGCTTTGCAAAGCGCGTCGCCAAAATCATTTCCATACAGCCAGCCTACTACCTGAAACCCGATGTTGGGTGGCGAAAACTGAGAGTTGTGGCTGCCACCAACGGCAATCACGTCCAGGCGCGCCCCCTTCCAGTCCTTCCCGGCGTCAAACGCGGCGACGGCGGCCCGTATGCACCTGGCTGTCAGCGACTTATCGGGGAGGTACGTCAGGCCTATCTCAATAAGCTTTCGCGTGTCGGAGATACTGAACGCCGCCGCCTCCACCGTCACATTAAACAGCGAGCCATAGATGCTCTCGCCGCCCGCGTGGTCGACGACCGAGTCCTCAAAGGCGTATCGGGCCGCCACCCGCGGGTTGCCCGGCGCCACGCACGCCCAGATTTCGGTGCGGATCGGGCAGCCCATGCAATCGCGGAAAAAGTTGTTGTAATAACCGGCCACGGGCGGGCGCAGGCCCAGGCGCAGGTTCGTCATGGAGAGGCCATATTCATCGAAATTGTAGCCGATGTGATCCAGCCAGTAATGCGCAAGATCCTGCGCCGTCAGCCCCACGCCGACCTCCTCAAGTGCTTTTAGCCAAATGAGTTGCATTTCCAGGTCGTCGTTGGGGATACCTCCCTCCTGAATCTTGGGGTAAAACCAGACATCAAAGGGCTCGACCTCGGAGAAAGCTCGCTCAAGGGGACCGCCAAGGGTGCCTCCGCAGTTCTTTCCCATCCAGCAGCCGAGGATTTTGGATTGCAGCGTAAGAATTGTGGTTTGTGGCATTGCCGTCATGGCACATAAGCTCCCATACTCGCGCCGATTTTACTTGAATCAAATCGCGCTGTTACTTGAAGATTCCGGCCATACCCGCATGAAGCCGCTCTTTCGCATCAGTCAGGATTACGATTGCGTCAGGCTGAGCGCCCGGCGGCCGGTGCGGCTGAGCGACGTGGGCCAGGGCGACTATGCGCCTCATGATCATGAGTTTGCGGAGCTGGTCGTTGTGCGCGACGGCACTGCGCTCCATCGCACCGCGGATGGCGTTCGCCCTCTCCGGCGCGGCAGCGTTGTCGTGATTATGCCCGGGCAGGTGCATGCTTTCGAAAAGACGCGTAACCTGTTGACCACCAACATTTACTACCTTAGCGAGTGGCTCGTCCAGAACACGCTGCTTTTTGCGGATGCCAGCGCCGGCGCCATTGTCCCCCTCTTTCTGGCGCACGCCCTGTACGGGCAGCCCGCGTACCGCGGCGTCGCTCAGTTCGACCTGGCAACGCGTGAGTTGCGCGCCGTGCGGCGCGACATGCTGGAGTTGATGGCCGAGATCGACCGCCCGGCGCCCTCCCTCTTCTTTCTGCGCGCCACCTTTCTTCGCATCCTCTACCGCTTTGCGGCAGCCTTCGAGCGAACGGAGGGAGAGCTTGCAGGAGCGCAGCCTGCGGACGTTGCGCGGCTGCTCGCCTCCGTGGAAGTTGCTCTGGCTCAACGACGTGAGTTTGTTGTTGCCCTTGCGGTTCGGGACGCCGGGCTCTCGCCGCGGCATGCCTCCCGGCGTTTTAGCGCATGTGTGGGCATGAGCCTGGCGCGCTACTACCAGCGCCGGCGCATCCACCTGGCCTGCAACCTCTTGCTCGATTCGCGGCGATCCGTAACCGAAGTGGCGCATGAGCTGAACTTTGCCGACGGCCCGCATTTTAGCCGCGCCTTCCTCACCGAACGCGGAATGACACCCCGTGAGTACCGACAAGTCTTTGTCTCCGAAGGAGATAAACGGAGGAAGGTAATCTCCTAATGCCGATTGCGATATTGCCCGGGCGCCATGTGGTTGTGACGCCTGAAAACGGCAGAAAAATAGTACTCGTCGTTGAAACCACAATGCCTTGCAACCTGCTTGAGCGGCATACGGGAGTTGACGAGCAGGCTTTTGGCGCGCTCCATACGAACTTCCGTCACCCACTGCACCATCGGGCGCCCGCGAAGCTCCTTGAAGAGATGGCGTAAATGGTTGGAGCTAAGGCCTATATGCGTGGCCACCTCCTCCACGCTCGCAAGCGTTTGGAAATTGCGTTTGATGTAGTTTTCCGCCCGCCGCACGTACGCCTCCGCGGGGGAGCAACGCGTCACGGCATCGCGTGCCAGCGCCGCCTGAATCACGTGCAGCACGGCGGCGGTCGCCCGCATGTTCAGGATGCCCTGCTCAATCGGGCCTACCCGCGTGTGCCCTCTCGAGAGCGCCACAAACTCGGCGGCCACATCGGCGTCTGCCAGGCGCGGCAGGCATAGCCCGCCTTTGGCCACCGGCACCGCGTCCGCGGGCAGCAACAGCTGAAGGCACAGATCGTCGCCGGCGCAGTTCATTGTCTGGTCGTGCATTTCCCCCGGCGCATACAGCACAACGCAACCCTCCTGAAAAGGGATTTCTCGCCCACCTTCCAGCCGCGTAACACCTTGGCCTGTAGGGTGATACACCGCCTCAAGTCCGCGATGGCTGTGCATGTGGCAATAGTTGGCACCTGGGATGGAGTGCCGCATACCGTTGACCAGACGCAGGGGCGGGAGATGGATCTGTTCTTGAAGAAATCGGCCCCAGCTGCGCGTCGAAGGCGATGCGGACCCGCTTTCCACGCTTGCGGGGACGGGCGCCCTTGAGACTGATGTGTGCGAGATCTTTGCCATGGTGGAGCGGGTGGATGCGGTGCAGCTTCCGACGATATTTATAACATGCGCTCCCTGCCAGCTTCCCCCCGGTTGGCTTGACTGTCCACGAAAAACACAAAGAATGGCCAATAATTCGAATTGGTAAGGCGCGGTTGCGATGCTTTACATAGTGGCATGACACAACCCGTCACGGCAGTCCCCGCGCTTCACGCCAAGCGCATCGTTTTCACCGGCAAGCAGCAGTTGCACCTGGAGGCGTTTGACCCCGGCGAGCCCGGCGAAGGCCAGGTGGTGACGCGTACCGAGTTCTCCCTGATGAGCACAGGCACCGAGAACATCGTGTTCAACCGCAATTTCGATCCCGGCACGCACTGGGATAACTGGGTGAAGTACCCGTTTTATCCCGGTTACACGCTCGTCGGCACCATTCAGAAGGTTGGCCCTGGCGTGACGGATCGCTTTGTGGGGCAACGTGTTGCGTATCGTACGGGACATCGATCGCACGCGCTGATGGCCGCAAAATTCACCTACCCCATCCCGGATGAAGTGCCGTGGGAGGAGGCCGTGTGGTTCAGCCTCGTCAAGATTGCGTTCATGGGGGCTCGCGCTGCGGACTACCGGCTGGGTGACACCGTCCTCATCATCGGCGCCGGCCCCATTGGCCAAATGAGCGTGCGCTGGGCCCGGGCCGCCGGGGCCGCCAGCATTATTGTGGTGGACCCCGTGCCCGGCCGGCTTAAGGCAGCGACCGAAGGCGGCGCCACGGCGGTTATCTCGCTGCCGATTGGCGAGGCGCGCGAGGCGGTGCTGGCGGCCAATGGCGGCCAGTTGCCCCGTGTGGTAATCGACGGCACCGGCCACGCGGCGGTGTTTGCCCACGCGCTGACTCTGGCGGCGCGCTTTGGCACCGTTGTGGTGCTTGGCGATACCGGCCAGCCAACGCAACAGACTCTCACCACGGATGTTATCAATCGCGGCCTGCGGATTGTCGGCGCGCACGACTGCCATACCGACGAGCAGTGGCACGATGCCACAATTACGGACTATTTCTTCCGCCTGGTGAAATCGGGCCGCTTTCCCATGCAAAACCTTACCTCGCATATGTTTAAGCCGGAAGCGTGTGCCGATGCCTATGGTATTGCCAACCGCGATCGCGCCGCAACGATGGGCATCCTGTTTGACTGGAGGAGCGAATGATGAGCAGCACGGGCGTAGCAGATTCCATTGCCGCCGGCAATGCGTCGATCTCCGCTGAATCAGCAACGCAAGGGGCTTTGCGACAAAGCTTTACGATGTGGAGCTTTGGTCGGAACAGCAACACCCCCGCGCAGGAACTGTTGCGCGAGGCGGCCCGCATTGGGTATAGCGGCGTGGAGATGCTGGATGAGGCATCATGGCCTATGGCGATAGATTGTGGGCTACAGGTTGTGACAACCAAAGGCCATGACTCCCTGCGCGATGGCCTTAACCGGCGCGAGAACCGGAATCGCATTGTAGACGAGCTGTTGGATCGCATTGCAAAAGCAAAGAAATGGTCGGTGCCAGTTCTCATCTGCTTTACGGGCGATCGCGCTGCCGATGTGGATGACAGGCAGGGACTTGAGACGTCCGCGGAAACACTGCAAATGGTCGCTCCCGCCGCTCTTGAGGCCGGTGTTACCCTGGCGGTGGAATTACTGAACAGCAAGGTGGATCACAAAGGATATCAAGGCGATTCAACAAGCTGGGGCATCGAGCTTTGCAAACAGGCCGATTCCTCTGCGGTGCGTCTGCTTTATGATATCTACCACATGCAAATTATGGAGGGCGACCTGATCCGTACCATTCGTGAAGCCGCTCCCTACATTGCGCACTACCATACTGCCGGCAACCCCGGTCGTGGCCAGCCAGATGCCTCCCAGGAAATCAACTACCCAGCGGTGTACCGGGCAATTGCCGCAACCGGCTATAGCGGATTTATCGGGCACGAGTTTGTTCCGAAGGGCGATCCCGTTGAGGCCCTGAGACTTGCGTACAACGATTGCGCGTGCGTTAAGCGGTGATGCGTTACCTATAAGGCAAGTATAGCATTTAATGCCGCATCCCATTATGGGGTGCGGCATTTTATCTTTGTATACAACATTGTGTTAACCTCCTTCCTTCTTACCGAAGGCAATGTAGTAATGCTTTATGTTGTCGCAAATAACGCAGTTCTGGACTTGGCAGTCTGGAAATGAGTTGCATTTTGTTTAAATTGCGGCAGATTCCTTTTGCTTCATTTTCTTCCCTTTATTCTTATGTCCCCCGTTCTTTGTAGCAAAACGTCCGTGCCTGTCCTCATGGCCTTCCTGGCCTGCGGATCGCTGACGTCCCAGGCGGGGGAGGAGGCCAAACTTGCGGCGGAGGCGCCTGAGATTGCGAGGGCCGTGACAGTGCGGATCGAAGGGCCGGCACCCCGTTCCTTGTGTCAGGAATCCCTGAGTTGTGGCACAAGGGCTGCACTTATCAGTATGATGGGGCTGCTTGTTTTCAGCTTGCTTTTGCTAATACGTGCGTTTCAGATGTTTACGAGCATGCAGGCGCGTTCGGCCTGTGTGGTGGCGGCCGTTGTACTGGCGGGGTCGGGCGTTGCGGGGATGTCGATGCTGGTGGAGAGCCAGCGCTATCGGCTGACGGGCTCGGCAGGGAGCGAGGGGCTGTCGGAGGTGATTGGTTCCTACGATGATACGTCTGTATATCTGGCGGTCGTCGAAGAGGAAGGCTCCACCCCAGGTAACTTACCTCGTGGCAAGCACTTACTCCTCCATACCAGTTTGCCCAAAGAAGACGTCGTGCGGGGAACCCGGTTGTACCTCACCCTGGATTCCGACGATCCCGGCCCGCTCGAAACCGCTTCGAATGCACCCACGGTAACCGCACACTAGCCCCTCTATTGTGCGCGCTGTGGGTCGAAGTATCAGGAAGGGAGAGTCCCCTGGATCCCCCAGGCCCCGTGTCGCCGTCATCGCTCCGCAACCGCCGAGACACATGCCGGCTTCCTCGCAAGACACGTAGCAGGACTCACTTACGCAAGAAACTATATGCACATGCCGACACTGGAAATTGAGCTCGAAGCCGACCTGCCCGCCGCCGAAGTGGCCGAGCAGGCGACCGAACCTGAGCCCGTTTCCGAACCCCACCCACTGGAAGGCGAGATCCGTCGATGGGAGCGCATTACGCGCGACCTGCCCCCGCCCGCCCGCAACATTCTCTTTTACGGCAGCTCCACCATCCGCCTGTGGAATGACAAGCTGGCGCTCGATTTCCCCGGCCTTCCCGTCGTAGGCCGCGGCTTCGGCGGCTCCGATCTGGACGAAGCGGTCCTCTTTTTCGATCGCCTCGTCATCCCGTGCCGCCCCTCCATGCTCGTCATCTACGCGGGCGAGAACGACCTGGTGCACGGCCGCTCCGTCGACGACGTCGTGCAGTCCTGGCGCGAGATTGTCCGCCGCACACGCACCCACCTTGGCAGCATTCCGGTCGTCTTTATCTCCCTTAAGCCGAGCCCCGCCCGGCTGGAGCTGCGCGAGCAGGTGCTGGAGGTGAACCGCCGCATCAAGGCCATGTGCGCCGAATCGCCCCGCCTGCTCCACTTTGTGGACATCTGCACCCCCATGCTGGAGGCGCAGGCCGCCGGCAACCACGGGCATTTTATGAACGACCAGCTCCACCTCTCCCGCGAGGGTTACGTGTTGTGGGCCAGCGTGTTGCAAAAGCCCGTGAGCGATGTGTACAGCTACGCGATCGGCGCTTAAGCGAACCCCTCGCAGCCCGTTAACGTAATAAAAGTAAAGCCGCCATTCTGTCCACAGGATGGCGGCTTTTTTATGCCCGGCGGCGCGTACGATGACGGCGTCCGGGCAAAAAACAAGCGGCACCCGACCAAAGGTGCCGCTTGCTGCCTAACAGGAGGAGAATACCAAACCTAAAGAGTAAGACCGAACTGAGGGCGGAATGTTCAAAGAATTTCGCGAAAAGGGAAATCTCTTTATACGAACGTTTCTGGAGGAGATACAACCTATTGTGGGAGAGTTAGTTGTGGAATATCAAAAATCCCTGCGATGGCTCAGACAAAATCTTCCCGGCTTGCGTGCCAGATGTATCCGCCAAAAACTTTATGCCGCGAGAAGCATTTTTTTACTGCGGCCTCCACCCCCCAAGGGCCCAGATCAAAATAGTCGTCGCCGGCAATCATTCCGCCCGGCGCCAGGCACTCCCTTGCTAGTTCCAGCACTGCCACAGTCTCCGTAAAGTAGTGGGACGTATCGACATAGATAAAGTCGAACTGCCGGCCACACGTACGCAGAAAGTTCACGTCGCTCTCTTTAATCAGCCGCACCCGGCCCTCCTCAATACCGGCGTTGCGAAGGCTCTCCTCCGCCAGCGCCAGCGTTGGGCGCGGCACGCCCTCAAAGCGCTGGCCGGGGGAGGCTGGCTCACTTACGGAAGTTGTTGCCGCTGTGCCATCTGTGCTTGGACACCCAGCGGGGTCGCCGTCAAAAATATCCACGCCGGTAATCGTCCATTCCGCCTCGGCGGCGGTGGGGGTCTCGCTGGCCAGCGCGGCCAGTTTGGCATAGGCCATGTAGGCGATATCGCGCCCCTGATAAACGCCCAGGTTGAGGATGCGGGGGCAGGGATGCGTGCGCATGACCCAACGGAAAAACTTCCAGTGCAACGGTTTGGAGAAACCGAAACAGGCCTCGTTGGCCCGCTGCATGGCGGCGGGATCCTCAATCGACAGCGCGTCCAGCTTGCCGCGGGCGATCCGCGCCATGGTAAGGAACTTGCCGCGAATGGCCAGGTTAGCCGCCAGCTTCCAGTCGATGCCCATCATGCAGGCCCATCCTAGGCGTGTTGCCGCGGGGCGGCGAGCAAAAAGACATGGCGATAATCGGCCTTCACGGGCTGCGTGGCGCGCTGTGATGCGTTAAGGAAGAGGGCGAGAATAACTTGCTTCAGGCTTTTAATATATATGCATAAGACATGGATAATATTCGCAAAGGTAAGCACTTAGGTGTAATCGTGCGTGTATCCCGCAGGAAACAAACGATGCGCGTTGGATCAACTGTTCTTGTCGGAAGCCTATCCGTATGCAAAAAGGATGCGCCTTTCTCTGCATCCGATCTTTACCATCGCCACGTTTTAGGCATTATAACTGCTTTCCGGCACGTGCCTGCACCCAGCGCTGCACATTTTGGTGGCAAATCCTTGCGATTTCCGCAGATAGACGCCAATCTTTCCGTTTGCCGGAAAAAGCCAACGCCCCGCATCCGCTCCCTCCCGCTCCCCCCTTACATGAACACGAAAGCATACGCCAAAGCCGGCGTCGACGTGGACCTCGGCAACAAGGTCAAATCCGGTATCGAAGCCATGGTCAGCAAGACGCGGCGCCCGGAAGTTATCAGCTCCGTCGGGGGATTTGGCGGCCTTTTCCTGGCGAACTTTCCGCAGATGAAGGAGCCCGTGCTGGTGAGCAGCGTGGACGGCGTCGGCACCAAGCTGAAGGTGGCGGGGCTGCTGAACCGGCACGACACCATTGGCGAAGATCTTGTCAACCACTGCATTAACGATATTGCGTGTATTGGTGCCGAGCCGATCTTTTTCCTCGATTACATCGGTACGTCGCGACTCGATCCGCACATGTTCAAGCAGATCCTCGAAGGACTGACCCGAGCGTGCGCCGCGGCCAATTGCGCCCTCATTGGCGGCGAAACGGCGCAAATGCCCGGCATTTATCACGGTAGCGACTACGACCTGGTGGGTTGCATCGTCGGCGTGGTGGATCGTGCGCAAATGATTGATGGCAAAGCCAATATCAATGTCGGGGACAAGATCATCGGCCTCCCGTCCACCGGCCTGCACACCAATGGCTACTCGCTGGCGCGCGAGCTGATCTTCAACAAGCTTTCCATGCGCGTGGGTGATCTCATCCCCGGACAGCGCACCAAGGAGACGATTGGCCAGGCGCTGCTGCGCACGCACGTGAGCTACCTGCCGGATATCCGCGCGCTGCGCGCTGCGGGCGTGGAGCTCAAGGGCATCGCGCACATTACCGGCGGCGGCCTTATCGATAACCTGCCGCGTGTGCTTCCGGAGACGATGGATGCTGAAATCAAGCTGGGCAGCTGGACGATTTCGCCGCTCTTCAAGTTCCTGGCCAGCACCGCCGGGGTGCCGGACAGTGAGCTGTACCAGGTGTTTAACATGGGCATCGGCATGACGATTGTCGTGCGCGAGGACCAGGTGAAGAAGGCGTTGGAAACCGTGAAGGGTAAGATCATTGGCGAGATTGTCCCGGGCGAGGGCGTGGTCAAGCTCGTCAAGAAGAAGTAGGCTGACGCTGCTATGACTTACAGCTGGGGCTCGGACGTTCGCAAAAGCAAGTTTCTGAGTCTTGTGCTGAGGCATCAGCCGGAATCCATTGGCATTCAACTGGATGCGAATGGCTGGGTGGATGTGGACGAGTTGCTGCAAGCCATGGCGCGCATCGGCAAGCCGCTAAGCTTTGCCGAGCTGGAGGAGCTTGTGGAAAGCAATGATAAGCAACGCTTTGCGTTGAGTGGGGATTGCTCGCGCATTCGTGCCAATCAGGGGCACTCGGTAAGCGTGGACCTGGCGCTGGAGGCATCCGCGCCGCCGGAGGAGCTTTACCATGGCACCGTACCGGAGTATCTGGAAAGTATTATGGCACAGGGGCTTATGAAGATGCGGCGTCAGCACGTGCATCTTTCCCCCGGCGTGGATTTTGCAGTGCGTGTGGGTGGTCGGCGCGGCAAGCCGATCGTGCTAATGGTGGCGACAGGGCGCATGCATCGCGACGGGCATCGCTTTTTTCAGACGCAGAATGGTGTGTGGCTTGTGGATGCAGTTCCGCCGCAATACCTTACGGTATTTCCGATTGCTGCGTAGCGCGAGGATTGCACCGCTGAAGCCATTCGTCTTTGCCAATGCGATAGAGGTAGTGAAAACTTAACGGATGTCCCTGAGGCAGAACGGGATGGTGAAAATCGGCCTTTTCGTCGCGCCTCATGCCAATTCGCTCCATTACACGCCAGGATTTCTCATTGGCCGGCACCGTAAAGGAGAGAATTTCTCTCAGCCCTGCCTTGCAAAAGCCGTATTCCAGGGCGGCGTGCGCGGCTTCGGTGGCAAAGCCGTTTCCCCACGCCTCAAAGGCGAAACGCCAGCCGACCTCCACGCAAGGGGTAAACGCCGCGGCGTAGCGGGGGACCTGGATTCCTGTGAACCCTATAAGCTTCTGTGAATCAAGTCTTTCCACTGCCCACACGCCGTAGCCGTGCTCCTCAAAATGGGCTTCGATAACGTTGATCCACTCCCTGGTTTCGGCCATGCTCATTGTGCGCGGCATAAAACGCATGACGCGCGGGTCCTCGTTGATGAGCGAAAAGGGGACAATATCGTGGCGCGACCAGCGGCGCAACCGGAGTCGCGAGGTGATGATGTCCATGGCGATGGAGCGATTGCGCCTCCCTTTAAGTAGCTGCGCCGCAAGGGGTAACGATGCCGCTTTACATCAGCCCCAGACGCGATGTGGCATCGGCAGGGGGGCCGAACGTGTACGCGGCCGTGAGCATGGGGAAGGTGGAGCAATCCTCCTTAAAAAACTTCACAAATGCCTTCCAGTCAAGATCTTGCCGGGTGCGCGCCTGCCACAGATATTGTGTGCTGAAATGGGATTCCCACGCGCACTGCTCCATCCAGGTACTGCCGCTGAAGCCCAGGCGTAAGTGCTTGGCCAGGTGATTGGCCGAGCAAACGGCATGTGCAAGCTGGCGCCCGTTAAAAGAAGTGCCGAGCAGGCGGCCGAGGCCGATGCCGGTGGGATCCGACTTTTCGGGGATTGCGATCGGATTGTCATGATAGAGAATGACATCCGAAAGCGCTCGCCGGATTTTGTGGCGTCGCAGCCAGAGCTCCGCAATCTCCGAGTGGGTGAGCCCGAAAAGTTCCTTCTCCTTGGCCTGCAGCGGCTGGTCGTTCGTCATGGCCTGTACGAGAGCTGCCGGATAGGTGTTGGGGAACATCTCGCTATACAATAGCTTACCAATGTCGTGAAGCGAGCCGGCGGCAAATTCCAGGCCGGTCCGCGTCAGTCCCAGCTTCTCGTACAGCATTTCCACGATCAGGCCGGTGCTGACCATGTGTTGCCATAAGCACCTCCAGTCGAACGGTTTGCTGGGCTGCCACTTTTTCTTCAGCATCAGGCACAGCAGCCCGAGGTTGTGGCAGCGACCAATGCCCACGATCTCCACGGCCGTGGCTTCGTCGGGGGCTTGCTCGCCCTGGTGGGCGGCAAAAAATTCGGCAAGCTCGAAGATGGTGGCTTTGAGCGCGGGCAGGCGCGCCATGGTGTTGACGATGTCGCCAAGGTCGCCGTCATGCGGCTGGCACATCTCGGCTATTTCCGGCAGTAACAGGTTGAGACCGAGGATCTTATCGCGGCGCACCAACGCTTCTTCCACCTCGGCTGCGCTGTAGACTTTCCGTATTTCGTATTTTCCGTCTTCCGCCACGATCTCAGGCGGGAGGATGCCGAACATCATCTCCGGCGCTTTGGTGTTGGAGGGCAGGGCGCGCAGGCGGTTGGTATCGGGTGGCGCGACGGTCTCGCGGCGATGCCGGAAATTTTCGATATCATCCAGAGCCTCACGCAGTTCCGTATAATTTTGGAAGCGATTGGCGGGCTCTTTTTCCATCATTTTCTGCAACAAGTTCACCCAGCCGCGAGGAATTCCGGCATCCAGGGCCACCTCCTCGGGGAAGGGGAGGAAGGCGTGACCGCGGCAGATGTCCTGGTTCGTCTTGCCCTCGTAGGGTGGGCGCCCGCTCATCAGGTGGAAAAACGTGGCGCCAAGGCTGTAGATGTCCGTGCGTAAGTCAGTGTCGTGCTGAAAGATATGCTCGGGCGAACAATAGCTGGGCGTGCCGAACATTTCGCGCGAGTCCTTGGACGCGTGGCTGGCCTTTTGGGCCAGGCCAAAGTCGGTAAGCATCACCACTTCGTAGGCGTCGATAAGGAAGTTGCTGGGCTTGATATCGAGGTGAACAATATCATAGCGCGTGGCGTGCTCCAGTGCGGAAATGGCTTGGTACATGTAGCTTTTGGCTACATCCGGTGTCAGCGTAACGCCACTATCTACCACCTGTTCAAGCGTCTGGCCCTCAATGTAGGCCATGGCAAAATAGATAAGGGAACCCTGCTGGCCGATGAAGTGCACGGGCACGATATTCCCGTGCCGCAGCGAGGCCACACTTCGTGCCTCGTCGCGAAAGTTTGCAAGTTGCTGGGGATCCGCGGCGAGGTCGCGGTGCAGCACTTTGATCGCGACGAAGCGTTCCAGCATTGGCTCCAGTGCCTTGTAGACGGTACCCATACCGCCGTCAGCAATCTTCTGGACAATGACGTAGTGGCCGATTCTGGAGCCTGTCTTAATTTGGATTTCCGGATTACGGGAACTCATGCCAACCTGTTGGGCATCATGCAGGTTCCTGCGGCATCAGGCAACCTTCAAGTTTGCGTTTCTGGAGATGTCAGGATAGTGCAGGTGCTGCATAGTTTTAATGGGTAAGGATACAGTTGCGTGAAAGTGGTTTGCCTGCCTTGACATTATTGCGATAGGGAGCACAATAGGGGAGTTGGCCCGTAGTCTGTAGTCTTCAGTTCAGGCACTAACCCCCTTCAGATCCATCCCTATGAATCGTCGAGAAGCTATTTTTGCCGGAATTTCCACTTTCGCTGCGGCCATGGCCGTGGCTCCCGCCGCCGCGGTCGCGGCCGAGTCCAAAGAAGTCCCGAAGGAATTCGCCGAACTCTTCATTCTCCTGAAGGCGCATGACGATGCCTTTACCAACCACGATTTGCCGGGCGTTCTGAAGGTTTACGCGTCCAAGAGCGTTCTGCTGGGGACAGGTCCCGGCGAGATGTGGAGCGGCACTGAAGAGCTGACCGTTGCGTACGAGAACTTTTTCAAGAGCTTTGACAAAGGGCATAACGACTTTGAATCCCGCCACCGCATTGGCGCCGTAACGGGCGACACCGCCTGGCTGGCCGTCGCGGGCGACACGAAGGCCAAGAAGGATGGCAAGGATGCCTCCTACCCGCTGAATGTTTCCCTGGCGTTTGTTAAGGAAGGCGGCGCCTGGAAGATTGCGTCCCTGCACTTCTCCACCTTTGCCACGGACAAGGCCTAACCCCTTCGCCTTTCAACACTTGCTATGACTGAAAATAACGAAGCGTCCACTCCCCCGGCAGTTGTTGCCGGCAGCGAGTTGGCGGAAGGTCGTCGCAGCTTTTTGCAGAGCCTCGGCAAGTGGTCGGGCGCCGCCATCCTTGCGGTGGTGGGTGCCGGCTGGCTGGCCAGTGCTCCCCGTGCCAACGCCTGGGGCTGGGTAAACGCCCGCGGCGGCGGCGGTGGCGGCGGCGGCTGGGTCAATCGCCGCGGCGGCGGTGGAGGCTGGGTAAACGGCGGTGGCGGCGGCGGCTGGGTCAACGCCCGCGGCGGTGGCGGTGGATGGGTTAACGGCGGCGGCGGTAGCGGCGGCTGGGTCAATCGTCGCGGCGGTGGCGGTGGCGCGTGGGTTAACCGCTGGTAACCCGCTAGTAACTGTAGCCCTTATGCTGCAGATCAGGGCCAGCGCCATGGGCGTACGGCCCGGTAGCCGGGTGCGGCGACAACTGTTGCCGCGCCCGTAAACGAAGCCGTTTGCCTTGAGCTTATCCACATTTCTTTCTGTATGTTGACTCATGTTGCATAACGCCTCAACCCTTGCACTCGTGCCCGCAGCCAGTCTGTCCGGGCAGGAGGATTGGCCTCACGCGGCGGTTGTCTCCCGCGCCGAGGAGATGGAGGGCGTATTGACAAGCCAGGCCCCTGCCTTGCAATGGGTTGAGGTGGAGGGACTTATAGGCGATCCCTCCGTGTGGGCCCGCGCCGCCCAGGGGCGCGACGAGCTTGCGTTTGACGTCGTTGTCCTTAATCCGGCCGTCGAGTACTCCGCTATCTACCGCCTGGTAGACGTGCATGCCGTGCGCCGCGTGCGCATTACGATGCCTGCCTCGGCGGGTTTCTCCAAGGCGGTGCGCCTGGCGGGTTCCCTTGGGTTGCCGGTACGCATCGTTCCCGGTCAGCCGTCCGCCGAAGTCGTGCGCGAGTTGGAGCAGGCGGCCGACTTTTATCTGCACCACGCCATGGTGGAGGCCCCGATGGAGCCGTTCCATACTGTGCTGGCCATGATGCATGAGAGTGGAGGCGAAAACTCTGCCGCCACGGCAACTGTTGCAGCAGGCAACGCGTCGGCACGGCCCGAAGCCGGCCTCGCAAAAGGGCAGGAGGGAGAGCGCAAATATCCGCCCGGCGCGCTATGGATTATTCTGGAAGAAGACCCCGCGCTCTACGTGCGGCTCAACGCCGAGGGCGTGCCGCTTTACCCTCGCACCAACCGCCCGGTGGAGCCAGAGAAGCTCCCTAGGCTGGCTGATTTTGTTACGGATCACATGCAGTCGCTGGTCGAGGAGGGCTCCGAGTGCTCGCGATGCAAGTGGTTTGAGATGTGCGGCGGCTACTTCAAGTGGCCGGACCGCGACTACGTGTGCCAGGGCGTGGGCTCGCTTTTCAGCAGGCTGCACGCGGCCTCGCGCGAAATGGCGGCCGACCTGGCCGAAGCGGAAGAGGAGGCGCAACGATGAGTGGACGCGTTTTCAGTGTTATCCTATTGCCCACGTCGGAGTGCAACGTGGCGTGCGACTATTGCTTTGAGCATAAGGAGCCGCACAAACTTTCCGCACTTCTGGTGCCGCTCCTCAGCAAACGCCTGCTGGACCACATGGAGCATGAGGGGATGGAGGCGTGCGAAATTTACTGGCAGGGCGGCGAGGCGATGATTATGGGCGCGCAGTGGTTCCTTAACGCCGGCAAGGTAATGGACGAGGCCGCTGCGGCTCGCGGCAAACGCTTTATCCACTACCTGCAAACCAATCTCGTCAGTTACTCCGACGTATGGAAGCCGGTGATCCACAGCATGTTCCAGGGATCGCTGGGCACATCCATGGACTACCCG
Source organism: Verrucomicrobia bacterium LW23 (assembly GCA_003054695.1). GTDB lineage: Bacteria > Verrucomicrobiota > Verrucomicrobiia > Methylacidiphilales > UBA1321 > LW23. Next base: position 296,374 of record QAZA01000010.1, on the reverse strand, counting down.
AACGTCCATCGCAAGCTGCTTAAAGGCGGCGCGGACTCCTACACAACGCTGTGGACGCGGCGCTTGCGCGAGGCGCAGGCGGCGGGCATCCGTGTGGGGGTGATTGCCGTGCTGCACCAGGCCAGCCTCGAGATCGGCGCCGAAGCGTTCTACCGCTACTATACGGAAGAGCTTGGGCTGGAAGACTTTCAGGTTAACACGCCGTTCCCCGGAGGGCCGGCCAATGAGTCCGAGAACAGTTTTATCCTGGACAACGCGGCCCTCGCAAAGTTTTTGACGGAGCTGTTTGACGTGTGGATGGAGCAAGGCCACCACAAGGGCGTCGCCCTCGGGCCTTTTGACGCGCTGATTCACCACTTTACGGGGGAGACTGCGCGCCTGCCCTGCATCTGGAAGGAGAACTGCTCCAACCAGTTTATCTCGGTGGACTCCAAGGGAACGGTGGCCCAGTGCGACTGCTGGGTGACGAGCTATCCCGAGTATTTCTTTGGCAATGTCTTTCAGGAGCAAGACCTTACGCGGATGCTGCGCACCAGCCGCGCCCGGCAGGAGTTTGTCGAACGGCCCCGCCGCCTGGTGGAAGAAGAGGACTGCCTCTCCTGCCGTTACCTGAGCATTTGCCACGGCGGCTGCCCGGTGCGTACCTACAGCGCCCTCGGCACGATGCAGGCCAAAGATCCGTACTGCGAAGTTTACAAAGCCGTCTTTGGCCGGGCAGAGAAGTACGGCCGGCAATTACTGCGCAAGCGTGCTCTGCTTGGGGCCACGCGCCCCGTTGCGCCGGAGGGCCCGGGCGGCTCCACAACCACGGCGGCGCCCGCCCAACGCCTGCGACCGGAAGTGGCTGCGCAGCAACCTGTTGCGACGACGGCTTCCTAGCCGTACGGCCTCCTTGCGAGACGGCGCTGTCGCTGCTGGGCTTGGGGCGCCCGCCTGGCCTGGCTTAGACCTTGGAGGTCTCGAGAACTCGCTCGGCCTTGGGCTGCGCAACCGGCGCAGCAGTGGCGACGGTTTCCGCATAGATGGGGCCAAACCACGTATCCACCAGGCAAAGGCCGAAGACGGCGCCAAAGGGGATGGTGTAGTAAAACGCTGTGGTTACACTATTTACGCCGATGAGGAAGGTGCTGGCAATCAGGTAATCCTTCCAGCCCAGCTTAAAGAGGCGGATGTTCTCCGCATAGTTGAACGCGCAGTCCAGTACACCTGCGCCGTCCAGCCAGCGGCAGCACGCCACGCCGCAAAAAGGGATGACAAACAGCATGATGGGCTGCACAAACATGGCCATCAGGGACATCGGGAGGCCCAGCAAATGGAAGAAGAGACCGTAAACCGCTCCCATATAAACGCCTACCGGTAAAAGCAGGGTGGTGATGGCGATGATCAGTTTGACGGAGCCCTCGTAAGCATAGCGGGGCAGGACGGAGAAAGACCAGTCCGGCAGCTGGCGTCCCTTTCCGGAGCGGGCGCGGCGCAGAACCTCGTAGGTAAAGCCGAGCGGAAACCAGAACGTAAGTACGTTAAAGGCAAGGATATACGGGAAGACCTGTTGCACCCAGCCGACGGCCGCATTGGGGTCCGCCAGCCCTGCCGCGTAGGTGGGAATCAAGGCGAGCAGAAAAGGATTGATCAGGAGGAAGCCACCCAGCAACACCTTTGCCAGACAGTGGGGATCCGTGACAATTTGCGCAAACCCTTGCTTGAGATCGATAAAACGAGGCATCGGACTAAATGTCTCGAAATGGGAGCGATGGTCAAGGCTTAAAAAGGAAACTTGTAGCGTCTAAACCGATTGGTCCACAATTTGCCGGGGCGCGGCCCGTGGGCGGGTGCAGCGCCATAATTTTGCGCGAATTCTCTCGTTTGTTGGGCTTTGCTGGCGTATGTTTGCTTTTCCGCTCGACGCGTGCCAACGAGGGCGGCATTTCTGCTGGCTCCACGTTTGTACATGAAAATTGGCTTTTTTCTCCCCAACGCCACCTTCGATCTCCCCGGCACCACCGAGGTGGGCGGCATCGAAAGCTTTGCCTTTACGGTGGGCGAGGCGATGCAGGAGATGGGGCACGAGGTGGTGCTGTTTGGCGGCAAACCCAAGTTCGGGCGCAGCCACCGCACCACCAAACTGCAGCTGCGGCTCTTCGATTACTGGGAGACCAGGCGCATCCTTAACCTGGGCACGCGCTTTCAGCGGCTGGTGCAACGCGTCCATTTCGGGTGGATGTGCAATCGCGCCTGGCTTGCGGAAAAGTTTGATGTTGCCATACTTGCAAAGCCTTTCGACTGGCCCGTAGCCTGGCGATGGAAGCTGAGCCAGCCCTCCATGCGCGTCATCATGGGCTGGCACGGCACCGATTTTTACCCGGGCGACAGCCTGTTTTACCCCACGGTGGATGCCGCGTTCGCCGTCAGCAATACGGTGGCGGACCAGGCGTTGCGGCGCGTTGGATCGCGGCCGGTCGTTTTTCCCAATCCTGTTGATACCGAGTTCTTTGCGCCAACGACGGACGCCCCGCAGCAAACCACCATGCTTCGCCTTGCCGCCAGTGGCCGCCTGGTGGGCTGGAAGGGCTTTGCCACGCTGATTGAGGCGATTGCCCTGGCCCGCCAAAACGGCCTGAAGCTGGCCTGCCAGATTGCCGGCGACGGACCGCAGTTAAAGGAGCTGCAAGCCCTTATCAAGCAACATGATGTGGAGATGAACGTGCGCCTTACCGGCCGGCTGGACCACGACGACCTGCGCGAGCTCCTCAGCTCCGCCGACGCCTACGTGGCGCCCTCCATAGGCGACGAAGCCTTCTCCATCGCCGCGGCGGAGGCGGTCTCGGTCGGTCTGCCCGTGTTGCTCTCCAACCGCATCGGCCTGCGCGAGTACCTGGGATCGCAGGACTGCCTGACATTTCAGGCTGGTGACGTGAAGGATCTGGCCAAAGGCCTGCAGGAACTTGCTGCGCGTCGCATGCTGGCCAGCTGGAACAACCGGGCGGCGCGACACTCGCGCGTCAAAACGCTTTTCTCCGCGCGGGCCATTGCGGGCAAGATCCTGGCACTGCAGCCGGGGCAGGGCGTCTCGCGCTCGCAAAAGGCGCTCAGCGCTGTGTCAGGTAGCGCATAAGATTTTGGCGAGCAAAGAGTTACGCAGGGTTGCCAACTAATAGGGCAACAGCAGAAAAACATCCCGTGGCGAGACGGTGCTGCCCCGAATGAGGAGGCTGTTGGCCGTGGTGCCGTTTGTCCACAGCACCACCCCCCAGCCCATTGTGGAGGGGGATGCCTCAAAAATGTATGCGGTGATGACCGACTTGTCGGGCAGGGGAAACGACTCCGTCCGCGGGCGCGCGCCGCCAAAGCGGCTGAGCCACAGCTGCAGCATGTTCTGCGCGGCGCTGGCGTCCGGCATTTCCAGCAGACGGTAGCGCACCGGGCCCACCCGTCCGCTGCGCGAGACGCGGTTCATCAGTGCCGTAAGCGCGGAGGATTTGTCGGCGCCGGGAGTGGCCGGATCAACGCCCGGCACCGCAGGGGCGGGCACAGGCGCCGCATTTGTTGGCGCGGGCAGGGGAGGCGCGTTGGTGGCCGCCGCGTTCGTGGCTCCGGGCGTCGCGCCGGACGGCTTGATGCGCAGGCGCGGGGCGGGCGGGCGGATCTGGTACATGCTGGCGGCTTCGGTGTCGCTGTCCAGGTAGTAGGCTTCCAGCGCATCCACAGCGCCAGCCTGTATAAGTGCTTCATCCCGAGTAAGTTTGACAAGCGTGAGGCGGATGGTCGGCGCCGCGGCCCCGACAGGAGGCGCGTTGGTTGCCCCGCCGGGATGGCCAGGTGGGGGCGGCGTTGCGGAGGAATCCGATCCGCCCTTGCGCCCGATGTGTAGCGGGATGCGCTTTTGCAGGGAGCCCAGGGCCGGCGGCACAAGCTTTCCCTTGCCCACCTCGGCGCTCGCAAACTCCTCAAAGCGCAACACGGGCGCGGCGGCGGGCAGGGGATTGGGGAAGCGTTTCGTCACCGCTTCCTCGTCGGGATCCACCTTTTCCGGCGGCCGGGGCGGGGCGTTGGTGGCGGCGACTGGTGCAGGCGGCGGCGTGGTGGCGAAACGTGCGGAGTCGATCGCGATGGCCGGGGCGTGAAACGGCGGCCGAGGTGGCTGGTTGGTCGACTTTATCTCGTTGGTGGCGACGACCTTGAGGGGCTCCGGCGGTAGAGGCGGCGCTACCGGGCCAAGCACGTAAAGGACAGCTAACCCCAGCACAAGCATGGCCGCAAAGGCCAATAAAACAAGCGGGTCAGGGGTGCCCGTGGACTTTCCCGGCCGGCTTGCGCCAGTGGATGTATCGTGGTCGTTCGACATTGCCGTGCTGAAACTGAAGCACACCACAAGCGGTTTCGGAAGGCAAAGTGATGGCAAGCTGCGATTTTTAGGGGGCGTGCAGATTGCGACGGTGCTTGGCAAATCGCAAGCTGGCGCCCTTTTCTGCTACCGGCGCGTGGGGTGGCGCTCCCACGGCACAGGTGCTTTTGCGGTCGCTGCGCGGCAACTGGCACGCTTTGTGCGTCACCTTTTTGTGATTATTCAGCGGCAGTCTGCCACATCGCTTTCTATTTGACGCCGGTTTAGAATCATCTTCTTTCATTCTCATCTTTACTTATTGCGACGGAGCGTTGTTATGTACTGGGCGGCCATCACTTTCCTGCTTTTGCTTTGGCTTACGGGAATTGTTTTTTCGGTTACGGCCGGCGGGCTGGTACACATTCTTTTGTTTGCAATAGTCATGATGACGATTTCTCAGCTGTTTGGCGGCAGGCGTTACGAATAATCCTAATACGTTTAGTAAAAGTCTGTTGACCGTCTGATTCATTATCTTCATAAACAGGGCTGTTGCAGGGATATGGGTGCCGCGGGGAGGCCAATGGCGCGGCGTCGGGATACAGGGTATATATTCATGAATTTAAGATTACATCTCTGGCTGGGCTTACTTACTTTACTTGCGCTTTATTTAACCTACTCTCCACCTCCGCCCCCGCCTTTTAGCTTTACGGATGTTGATACGCTAGCGCAGCGTGTGTCGCAATCTCCTTATGTTGCGCCGGCAACCAATCGGGTTCCGCTGGTTATACGCAATCTCAACTACGATCAGGCGCGTGATATCCGCTGGAGGGACAACTTCACGATCTGGCGCCGGGAGGGGCTGCCGTTTCAACTCCGCTTCTTCCACCTCGGCAACACCGTGCACGATCCGGTGGAAATCCGGCGCGTGGATGGGAAGGGCGCGCATTCTATCAGGTTCAGCTCCAGCTACTTCGATTACGGAAAGAATACGAATTTCCTGGATCCGGCCAAGATAGGCAACATTGGTTACGCCGGCTTTCGCGTCCATTTTCCGCTCAACCGGATGGATGTGCTGGACGAGGCGCTGGTGTTTCAGGGCGCCAGCTACTTTCGCGCACTGGCCAAAGGGCAGCAATACGGGCTTTCGGCGCGGGGTATCGCGATCAACACGCTGGAGGGCGAGGATTTCCCTCGATTCTCCATTTTTTGGGTGGTGGAGCCTAAGCGCGACGCGAAGAAGCTGCAGGCTTTCGCTTTGCTGGAGGGGCGCGATGTCACTGGCGCTTATGAGTTTACGTTGCGGCCCGGCGATGAAACAAGCATGGAAGTCCGCGCCCGCCTCTACTTTCGCAACGACGTCGCACGCCTGGGCCTGGCGCCTCTGACGAGCATGTACTGGTATGGCGAGGGCGATCCCAAACCGCCGAATGCCAACTTTCGCCCGGAGGTGCACGACTCCGACGGCCTGCTGATGCAAACCGGCAAAGGCGAGTGGCTGTGGCGCCCGCTGATTGCGGAGCCTTTTATTCAGGACTACGCCTTTAAGGATAACAACCCCAAGGGTTTCGGCCTGATCCAGCGCGATCGCGACTTCGAGCGCTATCAGGATCTGGAGGCGCGCTACCATCTGCGGCCAAGCGTGTACATCGAGCCACGTGGCGACTGGGGCGAGGGCCATGTGGAGCTAATTCAGCTGGTGACGAAGGACGAGTATATGGATAACGTGGTGGCGTTCTGGAAGCCGGCACAGAAGATTACTGCCGGTACCACGCTGGATATTAGTTACATCATGACGTGGTACACAGAGAACCAGCATCGTCCGGCAACGGCGCGCGTTAAGCAGACCCTGCTGGATGCCCCTGATGACCAGGGAGATACGCGTATTTTTGTGGATTTTGCCGGGCTGAGTTTGCCGAACGGCGTTACCGAACCAACAGTCGACATCCAGGCCCGGCCCGATACCCTGGGCGAGGTAAAGGTGATGCGCAACGATTTTGACAAAACCTGGCGCGTGAGCATGGTGGTGAAGAAGCGAGGCAAAGACCAGCCACCCAACGAGTTACGCTGCCGGCTCATCGTCAACGGGCAACCCGCCACCGAAACCTGGACCTATACCCTGCATCGCTAATGTCTGCTGCCACCCTTTCCAACGTGCCCGATTCCACCCCCGCCGACGGCGTCGGCGCCTTCCCCACCGCCATGCTGTCGCCCGGGGCCGAGGCGCGCATCCGCTCCGCCGAGTGGGACGAGGCGTACCGCCGCCTGTGCCTGTACCTGCGCAGCCACGGTCTGCGGGGCGATCGCCGCATCCAGCGACTGGCCGGCCGCGTGATCGACAGCGTGGACGCGAGCGACCCCCGTTGGAAGGGCATGCACCCCACCGCCATGGCCATGGCCGCCGTAAACCACGCCGCCGAGGAGTGGTTTGGCGCGCTGGCGCAGGACGTGGCGCTGGAGGAGGGAGGCGAGAAGGAGATCAACGGCCGCCTGGCGATGCTCGTCCTGCAGGATCAGGTGGAGTGGTCCGACTATTTTCTGCACCCCACACTGCCCGAGGAGACGCGCGCCGTAGTGCGCGAGAAGATGGTGATGCGCGGCCCCACGTTCTCCCTGGCCAGCATGAGCCCGCGCCCCATGGATTACGGCCCGCTGGCCATGCTGGCGACGGAGACGCCGCGGTGGGACTGGTGGCCGGTGATTAAGGCCGTCTTTTTCTGGTTTTGTGTCTTTTGGGTTCTGTTTTTTGCCATACAATGGGGGCGCGTATGAGCCCGGCACGTTACAAACATTTGCTGCAAATATCGCCGGAAACGCTCTCTACCCGTCGCGCCGTATTTCTTGGCCTGGCCGGGATCATTACCCTGGCCGGCGCCATGCTGGCCGCGCAGGCGCTGGGCAAGGAGGAGTGGCTGTGGTCCGAATGGCTGGCGCTGGGCATCTTTATCCTGCTGTTTTCCCAGCTGGCCACGGGCTTTGCCATCTCGGTGCTGGGCCTGGCGGGGATTCTCAGCCGGCATCCATATAACATTCTGGACGTGGCTCACGCCATTGAGGAGGACGGGCCGGCGCATGGTAAGCCGTTGCCTCCCACGGCTTTGCTGTTTCCCGTGTATAACGAGAATATCGATCGTGTCATTGCCGGTATCGAGAAGATCTGGCAAAGCCTGGAGAAAACAGGGGCCGCCGGGTCGTTCGATATCTTTATCCTCAGCGACTCCAACAAGGCGGATCCCTGGGTGGCGGAGGAGTGGGCGTGGTTTCGCTTTTGCTCCAAATGGAATGCCTTTGGCCGCGTGTTTTACCGGCATCGCCACCCCAACACGCATGGCAAAAGCGGCAATATTGCAGATTTTTGCCGCAACTGGGGCCAGAGCTACCGCTACATGATTGTGTTTGACGCGGACAGCATCATCTCCGGCCGGGAGATGGTGCGGATGGTGCGCGCTATGGAGGCCAAGCCGAGCATCGGTATTATCCAGACGCTGCCGCGCCTGGTGTTGGGTACCACGCTTTTCCGCCGGTTTTTACAGTTTACTACCAGCCTCGCGGGCGGTCTGTTTGCGACAGGAACGAACTACTGGCAGCTCTCCTGCGGCAGCTACTGGGGGCACAACGCGATTATCCGCGTGGCGCCGTTTATGGCGTTTTGCGATTTGCCCGAGCTGCCGGCCACGGCCGGCAAAAGCCACATCCTCAGCCACGACACCGTGGAGGCCGCGCTGATGCGCAAAGCCGGGTACGAGGTGTGGCTTGCCTGCGACGCTGACGAGAGCTACGAGGAGGGCCCGCCCCACCTGACCGATGCCCTGAAGCGCGACCGCCGCTGGTGCCAGGGCAACCTGCAGCACGTGTGGTTTCTCTTTGCGCGCGACATCAATTTTGCCAACCGCCTGCACATTCTGTTTGGGCTGATGGGCTACCTGGGCAGCCCGCTATGGCTTGCGCTGCTGGCACTTACGTGGATCAGCGGCATGCTCCGCGTGCCTGGCAATCCGTATCTGGACGAAATGCGCGACGGCGTCATCACCCGGCCGATAGAGCCTGCCTGGCAGCTGCTGGGGCTGACTCTGGTGCTGTTGTTCATGCCCAAAATCATCAGCTTCATTATCAATCTGGATAACTGCCGCAAGTTTGGCGGCTTTATCGCGTTCAGCGCCAGCTGGTGGGCTGACGCCATCCTGTCCGCACTTTTTGCTCCGGTGATGATGCTGTTCCACTCCCGCTTCGTCTTCGAGATTTTGCTGGGCCAGAAGGTGGCCTGGGTCACGCAAAACCGTGATGACGAAGGACTTAGCCTGAGCGAGTGCGCGCTGACGTACGGCTGGGTAACAGCCCTCGGCATCTGCGTGGGCGCGGCTACGTGGCATTACCTGCCGGACTCGTTCTGGTGGTACTCGCCGCTCTTCATCGGCTGGGTGCTGGCCGTGCCCCTGGCGTGGATAACCAGCCACGGCAGCGTCAGCGCCTGGGCCATGCGGTGGCGCATCTTTACGGTACCGGAGGAGGTAGATATGCCGGAGGTGCTTCGCGGTCTGGCCGACGTGAGGCCGGTGACGCATTTTCCGACGGCGCCGTGGGTGCAGGCACTTGTCAGCCCCTTTGGGCTTGCGCTGCATCTGGCCCTGCTGCGCAAGCGCAAACCCGCCACGGATATTGCTGCGCAGGAGGAGTTTACAGAGCCCGACGATGTGGCGGCGCTGCGTCGCAAGCTGGTGAAGGAGGGGCCGGACGCGCTGAGCGATCCCGAGCGAGCCAAGCTGCTTACCAACACGGCCGGCCTTACCGCCCTGCACGACCAACTCTGGGCCATGCGCGACGCGGAGCTGCCCCCGGGTCTGCAACCCGTTCTGGCCCAGAATCTTGAACCCCGGCTGGTGTACCGATGCGTGTCGCGCTCGGCCGTGGCGGCGCGCGATGGGGCGAAGGTTGCGGCATCCGCGGCGACAGAGCAAAGCGCACCGGCGTCTCCGGCGTCCTTGGAAGCACAAGAGCCTCCGTTTGTGAGGGCTACGTAAGTTAATAAGCAGGGTGATGTCTTTACCCGTAACCAAATTTTGCAGGGCCAATACATTGCCTTGACACCGCGCAGTGCCGTTGCATGCTAGCGGGCACTCACCCTCTATGCGCACACTCGTATTCGCGGTCTTTTTCCTCGTCTACAGCTTCTCGTACACACTCTCTCAGGCGCAGACTAACGCGCCTGCCACCAACGGCTTTTCTGCCGCGGCCGATCCCTCCGCGGCGCCCGTTAAGGAGCGCACAAAGCTTCGCGTTGTCGCGCGCGATCTCGAGCCGTTTTCCTTTATGAAGGACGGCCGGCGCGTAGGCTTTGCGATGGAGCTTTTTGAGGAAATCGCGCGTGTGGAGAACTTTGAGCTGGAGGTGACTGTCAAGCCCTCTGCCCGCGACATGGTCGACGCCCTTGCCGCGCGTGAGGCGGACGTGGCGATCGGCGCGCTCAGCATTACGTCGGAGCGCGAAAATCGCATCGATTTTTCCCAGCCCTTTTACGAGAGCGGCTTGCAAATTGTGGTAAACGCGGGCCCGGCCAGCTTTACGGACATGATCTGGTCCACGCTGGCGCAAGTGCTTAACCTGCAATTTGTTGGCGCGCTGGCGCTGCTGATCTTCACCATGCTGGTCATCTCCCACCTGGTGTGGTTGTTTGAGCATAAAATCAACGACCAGATGTGGCCCGCCAACTATGTGGAAGGCATGTGGGAGAGCTTCTGGTGGACGATCAGCACGCTGCTGGTCGGCGGCGCGGACAACAAGGGGCCGATCGGCGTCGGGGGGCGCATCGTGGCCATTGCGTGGATGTTGCTGAGTATTGTGTTGCTTTCCCTGCTTACCGCCTCGTTCACCACTACGCTTACACTCAACTCGCTCAAAGGGGAGATCAACGGGCCGAACGATTTGCCCGGCAAGCGGGTGGCGACGATCCGCGGCAGCACGGCCGTCAAGTACCTGGGCAACGGCGGGCGCAACGTTACTGTCGTGGAGCTCGATACCATCCCCGCGTGCCTTAAGGCGCTGCAGGCCGGGCACGTAAAGGCGGTAGTGTACGATTCACCCATCCTGAAGTACGAGGTGGCCCGCGCGAAGGACTCCGGGCTTACGCTGGTGGGCGGGCTGTTTGATCGCAGCAACTACGGCTTTGGCCTGCAGCAGGACAGCACGATTCGCGAGCGCATTAACCGCGTAATGCTGATGCTTGCGGAGCAAGGGTTTACAAATGAATTGAACAAGAAGTGGTTTGGCGAGGAGAAGTAGCCTCCCCGGTAGAGCGGCGCGCCGGGTGCGGGCGGGCGACGCTTTTCAGTGATGACATATTCCGCACATTTATGCGCTGTGCATTCGCGATTGCATTGCGGCAAGTCTGGGCTTAAACAAGGCTGCATTGTGTCGATAATTTGGGGCACACCATGTATCTTGTTTCGAGCGAACGACCTATGACCGACGCCCCTGACTCTTCCAGCAATGTCGCCACAAGCGGCGCCACTGCGGGGGGGGCCACGGGCTCCGGAGAGGGCGATAAAGGCTTGCGCATTTTTGACGCGCTGCCCGACGCCACCTTTGTCACGGATGCCGAAGGCCGCATTGTGGAGGCGAATCCCGCCGCGTGCCGCATGGCCGGGCGCACGCGTGATGTGCTTGTAACGCAATGCCTTGCGGACGTTGTGGTGGATGCTGTCGCGCCTCGCTCGCAGGCTATCCACACCCCGGTGGCCTGGCTGGACTCGCAGGAAGCGCTGGCAATGGCCGCGGCAATGAAGGCGGCGAGCGACGCCGGGCTGATGGACGACCCGTGCGCCCCGGCGCGCGACATGCCGTCTGGGGCGACGGAGATGGCTGCGACCGTCTCATGGCGTTGTCGCTGTGCAACTTCCGGGGAGATCCGCGTGATTGAGGCGCGGCTGGCCCGGATCGCCGTCGGTGCCGCCCCTGCCGGCGCGCGGGTGGTGGTATGCTGTCGCGACGTGACGGAGCATGCGCGTTTTGATGCCCGGCAATCCGGCGATTTGCAAAGCAGTATGCGGACGATTGACGAGCTGCTAACCCGCGTGGATGAACTGCGGGCAGACCGCAAAACATTGCAAACGTTTGTGGCTACCGTGCCGGGCTTTGTGTGGTCGGGCGAGCCGGATGGGGCGATCGATTTCCTTAACCAGCGCTGGCTGGACTTTACTGGCATGCGACACGAGGACGCGTGCGGCTGGGGCTGGATGGTTGCCGTGCACCCGGACGACATCGATGGACTGGTGGGCTACTGGCGGTCCATCCTGGCGGCCGGCCGGCCGGGGGAGATCGAGGCGCGCCTGCGTTGCCGCGACGGCTCGTTCCACTGGTTCCTGTTTCGCGGGGAGCCGATCCGCGATGGGGCGGGCAACGTGGTCAAATGGCACGGCACGACAACGCACATTGAGGGCATCCGCTCCGGCGAGCGATGGATTGGCGGCAGGCCGATCGAGCCGCCGTCGGACGCGTTGGATTTTGGCGCCAACATTTAAGACTTGGCATGGCTTCTCCTTTCGGAAATCACGCGATGTGATACGGGTGATATTCGTTATGATCTACTTGTGAGTATTGCAAATTGCAATGGCAGCAGTACCGTCGCTACAACAGCGAATCCATCCCCCCCGGAAAACACAGTCTTTGTGATTTATTCCGCCGAAGCTTACGCGGGCTTGATCGTTGCTGGAGAACATGTTACGTTATCATGACGATGGGGTGGCGCCGCCGTGCATTTGACATCCTCCCCACGCGCTTTAGCTTTATCAGAACCGCCTGAAACCGGGCCAATTATGGAGTACATACATGGATGATGTATTGAGAAGTGAGAAAATTGCAGTGGAGCGGAAGAACTTTTCGTTCGATCTCAAAGAAAACCCGCGCGGACGCTTCCTGCGCATTACGGAGGACGTCAACGGGCGGCGCGATACCATCATTATCCCCGCACCCGGCCTGGAAGACTTCCGCCGCGTGCTGGACCTGATGATTGCCGCGAACAACAGCAACGCGATGAGCGACTCCGGCCACCATTAGGCGGCCAGGTTTCTCTGAGATTCTCCAAAAGCCGCTGTCCCAACCGGCGCGCCCGCGCACGATGCGCTGTCGGCCGGGCGATTGCGCGCTGTCTGGAGGCGGAGGCGCGCACATTTTGTCTAGAGGCTGTCGACATTCACTTGAGCCAGAGCATGGAAGCTGCGATGAGGACGAAGGAGAGGAAGGAGGAGGCGAGCTTGTCGTAGCGGGTGGCGACCCTGCGGAAATTTTTGAGGTAGAGGAAGATACGCTCGATGAGATGGCGTTCTTTGTAGAGGTGCTCGTCGTACTCTCGCTGGATTTTACGGTTCTTTTTAGGCGGGATGACGGGGTTGGGGATGGCGCGCAGCACGGCGTCGCCATCGTAGCCGCGGTCGGCGATAACGGTGTGGATCGTCAGGCCTTC
>QAZA01000010.1:0-283283 GCA_003054695.1 Verrucomicrobia bacterium LW23 | reverse complement strand
CCTTTCCCACTGATCTTCCCGAAGCCGTTTCTCATAATCCATACGCCCGTATAACACGGAAATAAACGAATGTCGACAGCCTCTAGCGCTGCTGGTCGCGCGTGTAAAGCCTTACACGGCCAGCAGATCCATAAGCCGGCGCAGGTGCTGGCCATCGGCTTTTTGTCGCCCTTGGGCCACGGGCTGCTGCCGCGCATTCTGCGGGGGGGGGTAGCGCCTGGATTACGTGGGAGCTGAGGCGGGAGAGAAGGAAAAGTCGATAAGATAAGCTAATGCTTTTGCATCCAGCCATCAGTTTAGCTTCAAAGGTAAGCCTACCGACTTAAAAAAGATTGCTATCATCGCCCCGCGAACTACAAAACTGAGGGACGATGTCATCGCCATCCACGCCCTCGCAACAACCCGTGCCGCACAAAGTGCCGGATTCGGAAGCCCGAGACGCATTTCTTTACCGCCTCATGGCCAACCAGTTACGTCTCTCCGTCTCGTGCGGCGCGGCGTTTCTTATCATTCTACTCGCCATGCCGGCCCTGAATTACTTTGCGGCGGACCTGATGGCGACCCGCGTGTTCGGGTTTACTCTCTCATGGTTTATCCTGGGCGTGCTGATTTATCCGATCGTGTGGGTTATCAGTTTCGTCTTTATCCGCCGCTCCATTGCCATGGAGGAAGAAGAGTCGCACTGGACTCTGCCCAAGTAGCGCGCCAGTACGCTCACAGGGCGCCTGGCTCTCGCTGACTTTGCTGCGATGCGGGACAGATCCCATCGCTATATCCCCTTCAGAATCAGGCTGGTATGTGGGTTCGCCCTTGTTTCCGCATCCCCAGCCCCGCCCCTGTTCTTTTCACCCGCTTTCGCCGCTCCTTAACACACGCCGCCACTTCACTTCGGCGCCTCCCCTCCCTGCCTTCGCTCCCCGCTTATGAAGACCATGTCTCTCGCCATTGCCGGGCTCATCCTGTACTCCCTGGGCCAGCAGGCCGCCGCTGCGCCGGAGGGAAGGTCCTTTTTCGCCTTTGATCCCTGGGTGCTGGCCTTCTCGCTCGTCACCGTGGTGGCGACGGTTTACATGGGTTTCCGCTCGGCGGGCCAGTCCAAAAGCGCCAGCGATATGATGGTGGCGGGCCGCTCCGTCAGCGTGGGCATGAATGCTTCGGCCATCTCCGGCGAGTACCTCTCCGCCGCCTCGTTCATGGGTATCGCCAGCCTGGTGATGCTGAACGGCTACGATGGCCTGTGGTACCCGGTGTGCTTTGCGTGCGGCTACCTGTTCCTGCTGTTGTTCATCGCCGGCCCGCTGCGTCGTTTTGGCGCCTACACCATCCCGGACTTTGCCGAGGGCCGCTTTGATTCGCCCACGTTCCGCAAAATCGCCGTTGTGTTTGTGCTTTTCATCGGCTTCTATTACACCATGCCGCAGATGAAAGGGGCGGGCATTGTGTTTATGCACATCTTCCCCGGCATGGGCGACTGGGGCTACCCGATCGGCGTCATCATCGTGGGTGGCGTTATTACGCTGAACGTTGCCTTGGGCGGCATGAAGGGCATCACCCTGGTGCAGGCCTTTCAGTACTGGCTCAAAATGTTCGCCATCAGCGTGCCTGCCTTTGTGCTGATGGCCTGGTTTGGCAGCTACAACGGCAACCTCGCAATCAACCAGACGGCGCCCGAAGTGCGCGCCGGCGTCGTCGCGGCGACGGTCATCGCCCGCCCCGAAAAAGCGCCGGCAGACGCCACCTGGATCTCCCCCTTCGGCCCCATGACCACCAAGGCGGCCAAAGCGGCCAATCTACCCCCGGAGGACCAGAAGTTCTACGGCCTCATCTACACCTACTCGTTCATCTTTGCCCTGGTGTGCGGCACGGCCGGCCTGCCCCACATTCTGGTGCGCTTCTATACCAACCCGGACGGCGTCTCCGCCAAAAAGACGACCATGTGGGTCATGATTCTCATCGGCATCTTTTACATATTCACCCCCGTCTACGGCGTCATGGGGCGCAACATCCTGCCGGAGCTGTACGGCCTGAAGAGCTACGCGGGCACGGAGGGCGTCGTGCTTTCGCTGCCGGCCCAGGTGCCGTGGGTCGGGCCGATTCTCAGCGGCATTACGTCCGCTGGCGCGTTTGCCGCATTTATGAGCACCTTCAGCGGACTGCTCGTCTCCATGACGGGTGCCATGGCGCACGACGTGTACGGCAAGATATTGCGCCCCAGTGCCACTGCGGAGCAAAAGATGGTCGCCTTCAAGATCTCCGCGGTAGCGATCGGCATCATCTCCGTTGGCCTGGGCATGCTTGTTAAGGAGCTGAATATTGCCTTTATGGTAGGCCAGGCCTTTGCTGTGGCTGCCTGCAGCTACTTCCCGCTCCTCTTCCTGAGCGTGTGGTGGCGCAACATCACCATGCCGGGCGCGGCCACCGGCATGCTGGCGGGCGGCCTGCTCTGCCTCATCACCATGACGGCCAAGAACCTGCCCGACCTGAAGATTCTGCCCGCCGCCGCCACGGCCGACCTGACAGCATTCTGGAACGCCAACCCGCTCCTGGCCATCCTGTGCGAGCAGCCCGCCATCTGGGCCATGCCGCTCTCGATGATCCTTATGATTGTCGTCTCCAAGCTCACCGCCAGCCAGATCCCCGCCAACATCCAGCACAAAATGCTGGTGCTCCATGCGCCGGAGAAACTCGGCTTCCGCAACGAGGAGTACGACGAGCCCTCCCCCCAGGCGCACTAAGCGCCCTCGTTCCGACCTCAGCCAGACACGCGCCTTGCGGAAGTCCTTCCGCGAGGCCTGCGGGCCGTCCTCGCAAAGAAAGCGCTTTCCCTTATCCGGTTTTGACGCTATATGTTTGTCGCCTGGCCATTTACTGCCCGGCGATCATCGCTTTCGCCCGCCCGCCGCCGCCCGCCCCGCCACACCCTGCAATGAACGGACTCCTCACTTATCCCCGCAACGGCAACATGTTGCCGGGCGTGTCGACAAGTGACGTCATCATGCACGATACGGAGCCGCGGCGTATCTCCGCGTTCGGCGGCTTTCTCGTCAAGCTTACGCGCCTGAACTGGCCGCTGTTTTTGCTGCTGCTGGGGCTGTGCTACTTCAGCTTCATCATGGTAAGCAGCGCCACCGCCACCGCCACCGTGCCGGATATCCAGAAGGCGCCGCGCATGTACGTGGTGTTTGTGCCGCTCGGCGTCATCGGCTTTTTTGTGCTGGCGTTGGTGGACTACAAATTCTGGGTGAAGATGGCGCCTTTTATTGGCGGCATCATGCTCTTTCTGCTGATCTTTGTGCTGCTGCCCACGCCCTGGACTACCCCCGTCAACAACGCCAAAAGCTGGATCCGACTCCCCGGCCTCGGCGGCATCCAGCCGGCGGAGCTTTCCAAGGTAGCCTACATCATTTGCTTCGCCCTCTTCCTCAAATGGCGGGAGAAAAAGATTACGCGCTACACCACGTTTATCTTTGCGCTTGGCTTCACGGCCATCCCCCTGCTGCTCATCCTGCGCCAGCCGGACTTTGGCTCGGCGATGGTCTTTTTCCCCATCATGTTCATCATGATGTTTGTGGCGGGCGTCCCCGTGCGTTATCTCGGTATCATCGTAGCCATCGGCATCTATATAATTGCCTTTTGCTACATGCACATCTACCGCAATAACGATCCTGTCTCCTTCCTCAAACCGCACCAGATTGAGCGTATTAAGACCTTCTTCGACCCCGAAGCCGACCCTAAAGGCGCCGGGTGGAACGTCCGCCAGTCACTCATCGCCATCGGCAGCGGCGGGCTGGAGGGCTCCGGCATCGGCAACGGGCCGCAGACCAAGTACGGCAACCTGCCCCGCACCGTCTCCTACAACGACTTTATTTTCGCCGTCATTGGTGAGGAACTCGGCTTCAAGGGCGCCCTCGGCGTCCTGTGTGTGCTCGCGTTTATCCTCCTCACCTGCCTGTGGACGGCCGCCTTTGCCGGTGACAACCTCGGCGCTATGCTCGCCAGCGGCGTCGCGGCCTTACTCTTTACCCACATCTTTATTAACGCGGGCATGACCATGCAGGCCGCCCCCGTTACGGGTATTCCGCTTCCCTTCATCAGCTATGGGGGAACGTTCTTAATAGTGTGCCTGACCTCAATGGGGCTCGTACAGAGTGTCTGGATCCACCGCAAACCCTTAAATCAAACGTAACCAAGGAGAAACCCGCCACTGCGGCAACATCGGTAACATACGTGACATCAACGGCATCCATGGCCAGCCAGGCCCGGGATCGCACGCTCGCCTGCACAAACCGGGTCTAACCCCGGCATGCCGCATTGCATGAACGGAGCTCATAGCAGCCCCCTCTCGCATGCGGTGCTATGGTGCAACCCCGCACCATCGCAGCAGCGCAGCGCAACGCACCCGCCACCCCTCGCAGCCGATGCCGCCCTGTCGTTCCCGCCCCGCCGCCCCCAACGGATTTCCCCCTCTGCTTACGCCACTAACTTAACATGCTAACGCTTTTGCATCTCTCCAGGTCTGGCCCCGCCCGGAACGCAAGGAAGGAATGGGATGATTCTCGACTCAATACGCGGATTTTTTGGATTTAAACGTAAAGGTGACGAAAAAGAAATTATCATCAGCTGTGAGCGCCTCGAACGCCGCGTCGCCGTACTAGAAGGCGGCCGCCTTGAGGAATTCTCCATCGAGCGGGATAATGACCGCCAGATCTCCGGCTCCATCTACAAAGGCCGCGTCAAGAATCTGGAGGGCAACCTCAAGGCCATGTTCGTGGACATCGGCCTGGACAAAAACGCCTTTCTCCACTACTGGGACGCCGTACCCGGTGCCGGCAAAAGCGAGGACGAAGTCGAGGTCATCGAGCGCGAAAGCAGCAAGCGCCGCAACCAGAAGCGCTTCACCGCCAACGACATACCGAATCTCTACCCCCCCGGTAGCGAGATCATCGTACAGGTGACCAAGGGCCCCATCGGCAACAAGGGCCCCCGCATCACCACCAACATCTCCCTGCCAGGCCGCTACCTTGTGTTCATGCCGTTCTCGGATCAGTGCGGCATCTCGCGCAAAATCGACGACGACAAGGAGCGCCAGCGGCTGCGCAAGATCCTGTACGAGTTGGACTTACCCGCCGGCACCGGCGTCATTATCCGCACCGTTGGCGAGGGCCAGAAAGCGCGCTATTTTGTGCGGGACCTGCACGTGCTGCTGGAGCAGTGGCGCCACATCGAGGCGCGCCTCAAATCCCAGCAGGCCCCCACGCTCCTGCAGGCCGAGCCCGACCTGATCGAGCGCACCGTGCGGGACTTCCTGACCGATGAGGTGGACCGCATCATCATCGATAACGAGAACGCCGCCAACAGGATACGCGATCTCGTCGGCGCTATTTCCAAGCGCTCGCAAAAGAAGATCAAGTACTACAACGAAGCCGCGCCGATCTTCGAAAAGTTTAACATCGAGAAGCAGATCGACACCGCCTTCCGCCGCCAGGTATGGCTGCCGTGCGGTGGCTATCTCGTTGTGGATGAGACAGAAGCGCTCGTCGCCATCGACGTGAACACCGGCCGCAACAAAGGCACGCAAAATCACGACAAGACCATCCTGCAAACCAACCTGGAGGCCGCCGAGGAGATCAGCCGCCAGCTGCGCCTGCGCAACATTGGTGGTCAGGTGGTCATCGACTTCATCGACATGAAACAGGCCCGCGACAAGCAGGCCGTGTACAACAAGATGAAGGAGTGCCTGCGCCGCGACAAAGCCAAAACGCACGTCCTGCCGATCAGCGCCTTCTGCCTGATGGAAATGACCCGCCAGCGCGTGATGGAAAGCATCAGCCGCGCCGTGTACATGGAGTGCCCGGTGTGCAAAGGCAAAGGTGTCATCAAGTCGCCGGAGACGATGAGCGTCGAGATCCAGCGCGCTATCATACGTGTGATGCGCCTCCACCCCGAGGTCCACGAAATCCGCGTCCTCGTCAACGCCCAGGTCCTCGAGCGCCTCAAAAACGAAGACGAAGAGCTCCTCATCGATATCGAACGCCGCTTCCAGGGCAAACTCAGCTTCCGCGTCAACCCCCGCTACCACTTCGAGGAGTTCCGCATCGTCAACGCCGTCAACGACGAAGAGCTGTACTAAGCATCGCCATCCGGCCCAAATTCGCACGTGACAGGCCCACGTTTAGTTGCGCGAATGGCTACCATGTATTATACATGGTAGCCTAAGCACGCACACAACGTGAGGCTACTATGAGCATTCCTTTCTTCGCAGTTAAACTCGAAAACGGCGCCAACGCTGTCGACTTCGACGGGCTGCAGATCGACGAAGAAATGCTCAGCGCCATCGCTCTCCCCAACCACGAAATCGCGCGTGTCATCGAGGCCAGCAGTTTTTCGCCGCTCGGCTACGCGTACCGACTGACCTGGTGGGTTATCCTGCAGCTCTTCGCTGCCGTAGGAACTTTCTCCTTCCTGGGTTTAATATCCTTCGCTTCCGACACTGTCTATATAAACCACTCCACGTCCTTGTCCGATGCTATGGGCTGGCTTTTCGGCTTGGCACTTTTCGTTTTTATCGCTTCAGGCCTGGGCACGATAGCATCACGCATACACACTCAGCGCACGCTGCGGAGGAAGTACCACAACCTCATCCCCATTCTGCGTAAGTTACGCAGCTACAACCACATCGTCGCACGTTTGCGTGTTGTTTCCGAATTTAAACGGCTGGGTATGGAGGTCAATACCCCCGCCGATACCACCCTGCCCGAGCGCCTGAGCCAGCTTCGCGCCGGCATCCTCAAATCCCTGCACGCCGACCGTATCATCCGCGGCTACTCCAACACATGGGGCAACAACCTGGGAGACGGCCACGAGAGGGACGCCCTCAATCTCATCGACCTGGAGGAGAGCTGCGCCCGCCAGATGGAAGAGATTCAGCACTCCCTCAACGTCGAATCGCGCCTGCTGGACAACAAGCTGGAGGCGTGAGGTTTAGGCCATGGGCTACAAAAAGACAAAAGTCGGCAAATCCGGCCCGGCAGGCTACGACTTTGACGGGCTCGTTCTCGACAACGAGATGCTCAAGGCTATTGACCTGAAAAAATCGAAGATTGCGGAAATTGTGGAGATGGGGAACGCGTCGTACACCGGATTTATCCCCTTCCTGCTCAACTACTTCGCGCCTGCCATCGCGTTTCTGATCGGCATCACGCTCCTCGCGCTGGCAATCACGCGCTCGTCGCGGATGGCAATCACCTTTTTCGTCATCGCCAGCGCCTCCGTCGTCGCTATCGCTTCGGCATCCTGGAAGGAGCGCAAAAAAGCGCTCGCCCAATACGCCAACCTTATCGACATCCTCCGTAAAATCCGCATCTACAACAACATGGTCGATAAACACAGGGCCGTGGCGCAGCTGCGCAAACACGGTGTGGAGGTGACGACCGCGCAGAGCCCCGACGACGTCGACCAAAAGCTGTCCGACCTGCGCGACAGCATTTTGCGCGCGCTAAACACCGACCGCATCCTGCGCGACTACACCGGCCGCTGGGGCGTCGACGCGATTTCCTCCCCCTCCGAAGTGCTTGAGCTACAGGATCTTGACTCCCTTTGCACCCGCCAGGTGGAGGACTTGCAAATCGCCCTGAATGTCGAGACACGACTGATAGACGAGCAGCGGCAACTGGAAGGGTAGCCCTTAGCCGCCGCTAATCATCCGCTGCCGAAAAGCGCGCGGGCTCTCCCCCGTGTGCTTTTTAAAGCGCAGCGAGAAATAGAACGGCGTGTCGAACCCCAGCTCCGCCGCAATTTCCCCCACCGTCTGCCGCGACATCGCCAGCAGCTCGCGCGCGCGGCGAATGCGCAGCCCCTCGTGATACGCCTGCGGCGCCACGCCCATCTGGCTGCGAAAAAGATGGCGCAGGCGCGACGGCGACAGCCCCGCCGCGCGACTCAGCTCCTCCGCGTCAAACGGTGCGGCCAGCCGCGTGCCCAGGTGGTCCGCCGCGCGCAGAATTCGCGCGTCCGGGCGTAGCGCCGCCTGCCGGGGGTTGGCCGAGTCGCAGACCAGCACCAGCCGCTCCAAGGCATTCTGCGCCAGGGGGATACGGCGCGGCGCTGTACCTTGCGCATGGCGAATCGTCTCGCGAAGCAGCGCCGCCGCACGCCGGCTCTCCTCGGGCGGCAACGCAAGGAGCATAACGGAGCCGGGCGCCACCTCGGGCCACGCCAGCCACGGCAGCCAGTCCGCTCGCGGCAGAAAGTGCGCGTACAGGAGATCCCACCGGCCCGAGGCGGGTGCAATGCGGTAATCCTGAAACACCCCGGGCCGAAAAAGGGTTACCTCGTTGGCACACGTAACATGCTCAACAGCAGCCGCTTCCGGTCCGCATCTGTACAGCCCTCCGCCGCCCAGCGTCAGGATAAGAAGCCAGTCCTGCGACCCGTGCAGGCGAAACGTGTGACGCAGGCGCCGCTCGCGAAACTCGCCGGGACTAAGCGTAGCGGGAGCGCCGACAAAAGAGGTGGCGCCGGGCGGGATTCTCATAAGGCCTCAGGAAGAGAAGGGTCAGGCGTATCTTATATGTTTTCAGCCGCCCTGCCAATTCTCTTTTTAACGCTGCACGATACAGTTACAGCATGATTACTTTACAGTCGGACATCGACCTGCAGGCGCTAAAGGCGGACTACGACCGCGAGGGATATGTAGTCGTGCGCGGCATGTATTCCCCCGAGGAAGTGGAGGAGCTGAAGGCGGAGTTTGAACGCATACACGACGAACTGCCCGAAAAAGCGCACGACGACGGCATCCGCAATCCCGACGATCCGCTCTACAAGTATCCGCGCATCGTTCACCCGCACCGCTACAGCAACATCGCGCGTAAACATATGATTCACCCGCGCGTGCGTGAAGTCCTGCACGCCCTGTTTGGCGAGGAACCGGTGGCCACACAGACGATGTACTACTTTAAGCCACCAGGAGCCCGCGGCCAGGCGCTGCACCAGGACAACCTCTACCTGCTCGTCCAGCCCGGAACCTGCATGGCGGCGTGGACGGCGATTGACCGCGTGGACCGCGAGAACGGTGGCATGATGGTTGTGCCTAAGACCCACACGGGCAACCTGTTATGCCAGGAGAAGGCGGACGAAAATCTGCGTAAAGAGTCCTTCTCTCACGCCATTACCCGCGTGCCCAAAGGGCACAAGCCGATTGACGTGCCGATGGAACCTGGCGATACCCTTTTCTTCGGTGGCAGCACCATCCACGGCTCCGGCCCCAACCGTAGCAAGGACCGCTTTCGCCGCAGCTTTATCGGCCATTACGCGGCCGGCTCGCTGGAGAAGATCAGTAAGTTTTACCTGCCACTGGTGCGCATGGACGGCACCGACTGTGAGGTTGAGGCCGCAGCAGGCGGCGGCGCCTGCGGTAACGACTGGATCGGCGGGCTGCACTAACTCCCCGCACAGCAAGGACTTGCGCACCTGACTGATGCCCCGGCCTACTTGATCGGCACCACGGGTTGCGCAAGTTCCTTCACGACGGTCTCGTGCGCGATGCGGCGCAAAAGTTTGGCATCCTCCGGCGAGATGCCGGACGGGATATAGCTGTTAGTTTCTACATTATCTCCATACAAAGTCTCATACCAAACGCAACCGGCCAGAAACATTCCGTACTGGTTGGCATGCTTGCGGTCCTTCATCATCAGGCTGCCATGTTGGTAGAGACCGTTCTTGATCAGCGTCTCCAGAGGTACCGTGCGAACCGGCGCCGCGGTACCTGGCGCGGAGGCCGGGGCGTTGGTGGCAGAGGACGGGTTGGGCAGCGCAGGGGAGTTGGTTGCGGCCAAAGGCGCGGGTGGGGAAGTCTGGGATGGCCTGGCATCGCCGGTCGGCGCGTTCGTTGTGGGGATGGTACCCAGCGAGGAATCGGAATTGCGCGCCGTGGTCGGCATCGCCTCGCCGGCGGGCGCCACGTACTGCCATTCCGGCATGTCGCTTACTGTTTTAAAGGCGTCGCCGACCGGGATAATAGGAAGGCCCGTTTCGTCCGAAAGCTTGTCGTAAGCAGCCTTCAATCCTTCGTACATAGCTTGCTGAGACAACTTGCCATCTTTAAAAAAGGGATGATCCTTACGGTAAGCCCAGGTTTCGTAAATATAGATCTTTGCAGTAGGCGCATGCGCTTTTATATAAGCTATCAGCTTATTGGCAAAAGGCTGATACGTCTCCGACCTGTGACTGTGAGCGCTGAACTGCTGGATGGTCACCACGTCCCACTTCTCCGCCTCCAGCGCCTCGCGCAGGGAAAAATCCTTTTTCTCCCCGGTAACCGGATGCGTTTTGCCCTTGTAGGCGCGGCCCGCAGGGTCGTCGTTATTCTTCTCAAACGCCTCCATATAGCTGCAGTGCTGGGCCAGGGAGCGACCGCCCAGGTTGCAGCGAAACAACACAAGCTCCTTCCCGGCCGCCTTAACCAGGGCCGGCAGATGCGCTAAAGCGTTGTCGGCAAAGCTGTTACCAATGGTGAGAAGCTTGAGCTTCTGTATCGGCTTCGGTCTGGAAGCTTCCGCCCGGGGTGCGACAGGCGTGGGCGTCTCGACTGCTTTATCCACCGGATTAGCGGCACGTAAGCCTATGCAGCTCCATAAGATAAGAGCCGCGCTCAACAACAGGCGTGCGTAGGGGAGAGACGTCATGGCGATAGAAGGAGAACTCCATTCCGATTATCAAACCGCAGGTGCATCAGCAAGACTAATCCCGCCCAGGCGCAAAAAGGTATGTGGGACCGAGTTCATACACAAAAGTGTAATTACAAGTGTCGTAACCTTTTTTACCTCAATCTCTTTCTGGTTCTTGCCATACCCTTCATCCCGTGCTACAAACGCGAAGTCTCAATCGCGCAGGGCCGTTAAAATCCCACTAAACTGCTACGCGTTAAGATCTTAACCTCACTGCCACACTGCCCCGCCCCTGCGCAGCCACGCCAACTTTCGCATCCCCCCTTCGCATGAAACACTTTCTCCATGTCCTTGGCGGCGCCGTTGCGGCCCTTGCCATCACTCTGGCGGCAGCCATGCCCGTGATTGCCGGCCCCACGGTGGAGCCCCGGACCGAGAAAAAGGTGACGTGCACCAAGACGAAGACGTCGTGCGTAAAGTACAGGGATTGTGCACGTTACGGCGTGTGCGATCGCCCCTTCGTCGTCGGTGGCAAGCTGTATCAGCACGACTACGACAGCTACCCGTACGCACTCTACGTTATGCGCGATGAGCCCGGCTACCCCGGCCCTGCGGTTTACGGCTACCGCCGCCCGCACTATTACAATCATCGCCCCTACCTGGGCTACAGCAAGTACCATGGCTGGAAGCCCTACTACGGCCGCGCCTACGTCAGCGAAAACAGCACCCGTTGCGACCTCCGCGGCCGCTTTGTGTACCGCGGTGGCACGGTGGAGAAGGATCCCGTGCGAATCGCCCACTCTGTAAGCACCGGCAATGCCGGCTCCGCGGGTGCCGCCGGCACGGGCCGCTGAGGTCCGCTCTCCCCGCTCCGCGTACTGGCAGGCCAGTCGCGACGCTTGTTGCGCTGGGCTGAAGCATTTCCCAGGCAAGGCGTCCATTAAGGACGCAGCCACTTACGCTGGCTCACTTAGCACAAATGTGGCCTGGGAGAGGTAGGGCGCGATGTGGAAGTAGTGCGGCGGATCAAGCTTTTTCTGCATCTCCTGCTGGAGCCGGTAGTAGGTGTGGAAGATGGAGCGGCACTGGCGGGGCAACTCGCGCAGGCGTGTCTCCAGCACGGGGTCGGCAAAGAGCGCTTTGCCCGCGTCCTGCTTTTTGCGGTCGGGAAAACTGAAGGATTGCAGGATACCGCGCAGCCACAGTAACAGCCTGTCGTCCAACCACTTGGGATCGTGCGCCAGCATAGCGTGGGTGGCGTAGATCACGACGTAGCGGATGTCGCGCGTGCACTTGCTGTAGGCCAGCTCGTGGGCGTGCTCGTAGCCGTACTCGGAGAAGATCTCTTTGACCAGCGCGTTGATGATGGCCAGATCCTTGTGCCGCACGGATCGCACCGTGGCGGCCTGAGGCGCGCGGTCCGGATACACCTTCACGATTTCGTGCAGTTCCTCGTCCGTAAAGTGCCGCGCCTCCGCCTTGCTAAAAAGCTTGGCCAGAGCAGGATGCACGCGCGGCGATACGGCCGGCGCCGCCGGGTTGCCCAGGGCGGGCGCAGGGGACGGGCTGGATGCCGAAGATGTTGTGTCGGAGGACATTGCGCTCATGGACTCGGTGGCCGTGTGCGACCATCCTACAGATTAAGCGCCCGCTGTCGATAATGCTCGTCAGGCCGCCCCGCAATGCGTTCCACGTTCTCTGGCGTCAGGAAAATCGGGCCGCCCAGCGCAGCGGCCCCCACGAAGATCTGGGCGCTTTTCTCGGCCATCAGCATGGCGGCCAGCACGGCGCCGGCGCTGCTGCCCAGGGTGATGATGCCGTGGTTCTCCAGCAAAATCACGCGCGGCTGGCGCTGGTGCCGGCGGATAAAAGCCTCGGTGTTGTCGCGGATGGCCTTGGCCAGCACCACGCCCGGGTCCGTGTAGGGCACCAGCACGCTGGCCACGCCGCAGCACACAATGTCGTCGGGAAACAGGCGTTTCTCGGCGTAGTCGGCCGCGCGCGGGGAGCACAGGATCTGGTTGACACCGATCGGATGCGTGTGGCCCACGTAATCGATGCCCGGCAGCGAGAGCAGGTAGGCGTGGAAGAGCGCCTCCACAGAGGGTTTGCGCGCGGCGGGATCCACGCGGGCATCAAGCAGCGCGGTGTCCACCTCGGCGTCGGTGCGCGGTGTGCCGTCAAAGAGGGCGAGGACGCGGTCGGTGCGGCACTCCACCACGTCGCTTTCGCGAAGCGTGGCCAGGCAACTGCCGCTGGCTTTCACCCAAAACGTCTCGGGTGTCGCCCCGCGCATGCTGGTATTCCCCTCCCCAAGCATTGCCAGGCCGCGGGATTCCACGCCCAGGTCGTGAGAGAGCCTGAGCAGCGCCTGGAGGCGGGTGGCATGTTCGGGGGGGTACGCCGAAGTGGCTGGGGCGGATGGAGATACGGAGGCGGTTGGGGCGGAGGTCATACGCGGGGATTATCGTAGCACAGAGGCAGGTCCCTCGTCATGGGGTTTCACGTGTGCATGAAGCTATTCACAATATCTTTACCTGCACGCCCCGCCTAATCAAATATCTTGCCCGGATTCAGAATCCCATCCGGATCAAACGAGGCCTTGAGCGCGCGCAGCAGACGCATGTTGGTGGGGCCCAGGGCTTTAGGGAGGAATGGCTTTTTCGCTACGCCCACGCCGTGCTCGCCGGTAATGGTGCCGCCGAGGCTTACGGCGAAGTCGAAAATCTCCACCATCGCGGCCTCCACCCGGTGCATTTCTTCGGCGTTGCGCTCGTTGGTGAGGAAGGTGGGGTGCAGGTTGCCGTCGCCCATGTGGCCGAAGGTGCCGACACGCAGCTTGTGCTTCTCGGCGGTGGCCTGGATAAAGCTCACCATTTTGGTGAGCTCGCTTCGCGGCACCGTCGCATCCTCCAGAATCGTCGTGGGGCTGATGCGCGCCAGGGAGCTGAATGCGGCGCGCCGGGCGGTGGCCAGCGTGGCGGACTCCTCGGCTGTCGCGGCCACTTTTACAAGGCGCGCCTTGTTGGCGATGGCGATCGCCTCCATGGCAGCCGCTTCGTCTTCCACGCTTGCGGGGTGGCCATCGGTCTCGATGAGCAGCACGGCGGCGGCATCGCGCGGCAGGCCAACCTTTGCGTAATCCTCCACGCTGTTGATGGTGACTTTGTCGAGGAACTCCAGCGTGCAGGGGATGATCCTGGCTTCGATGATGGCCGACACGGTGTCCGACGCGGCTTCCATTTGATCGAAGATAGCCAGCAACGTCTTGCGCGCCTTGGGTTTAGGTATAAGCTTGAGCAACACTTTTGTCACCACGCCAAGCGTCCCCTCGCTGCCGATAAAGAGATCGCGCAGGTTGTAGCCGGCCACATCCTTCACGCATTTGTTGCCCATCCAGGCGATGTCGCCATTGGTGAAAACTACCTCCAGGCCCATCACGTAGTCGCGCGTTACACCGTACTTCAGCCCGCGCAGGCCGCCGCTGTTTTCGGCCACATTGCCGCCGATGGTCGAGATTTTCATCGAGCCCGGGTCCGGCGGATAGAAGAGGCCCACCGCGTCGGCGCGCCCGGCGATATCCTGCGTAACGGCGCCCGCCTCCACCAGCATGGTGAGGTTGCGCGTGTCCACCTCCAGAATGCGGCTCATGCGCACCAGGCACACGACAAGGCAGCCCTCCACGGGGAGGCTGCCGCCGCTGAGGCCCGTGCCGGAGCCGCGGGTTACCACGGGAACGCGTGCCGCCACGCAAAGCTTCAGAATCTGCGCAACCTGTTGCGCCTCTGTGGGAAAGACGACGGCTCGCGGCATCTTGTGCAGCGCTGCCGTGCCATCAAAACTGTACGGCAAGATGTCCTCCTTCTCGGTAAGGATGGCATCCGCGGGGAGGAGCTTGCGCAAATCGTCGAGGATCGAGAGCATTCGCAACCCTTTATGCCGAGAAACCCGCGACGAGGCAAGCCTGTGTAGCAAACGTTAGATACGGGGGCTGCGAAGACCTGCCCCCCGCGATTCAACCGGAGCGTTCGGCTACAACGCCTTTAACACATTCCCGGCATCCTCTGCCGGTTTTACTTTGCGCCATATGTGCGTGATCACACCTTCTTCATCGATAACAAAGGTCGATCGCTCGGCGCCCATGTATTTGCGGCCGTACATGCTCTTTTCCACCCACACGCCGTAGGCCTGGACGATCGATTTATCTTCGTCTGCGATGAGAGGGAAGCTCAGCTCGTATTTCTTGGCAAATTTGGCGTGGGATTTCACCGGATCGACGCTGACACCTAGGATGATCGCGCCTTTGGCGGCGAAGTCGGGCTGCGCGTCGCGATAGGCGCAGGCCTGGGCCGTGCAGCCGCTGGTGTCGTCCTTGGGGTAAAAGTAGAGGACAACTTTCTTCCCACGGAAATCGCTGAGGCTCAGCGACTTGCCGTCCTGCGTGTTAGCTGTAAACTCCGGCGCTTTGTCGCCGGGCTGAAGGGTACTCATCCCTCAACCTTAGTACAGGACGGCGCCAAGGGAAAGGGCCAACCGTGGCCTCGTTGGCGGCTGTGACGCCGGGGCAGCCCTCCCCGTGCCAGGGCCATCACTGCATCAAATCGCGCGGCACATCGGGAAAGCTCGCCGCGATATCCCCCAGCAGCCGGTCGCCCACCCGGCCGTCCTGGTCGTTCTCGATAACCGCCACGCTCCACGCGCCGTCGCGGTTGCGCAACAGGGCCGTGCCGGGCTGGCCGGCGGGTTCCTCGGTTTCGGCGTCCAGCGGGGTAAAGCGGATGAAGGCGTACTTGCCGTTAACGCGCAGGTGCGAGACTTTGAAGACGCACTTTCTTTGCAGGATATTGCCGAGCGAATCGCGCAATCCGTCCACGATAGCCTTGCGCTGATCGCTTCCCTTTGCCGGCTCGAACGTGCCGCTGGCGCTTACCTGCGGGGCCGGGGAGGGCGGAGGCGGCGCCACCGGGGCCACGTTCTTAATGTCGGCGGGCGCTGGCGCAGGGGGCGGCGGCGCGTAGGCGTGGCTGCCGGGCGTGTTGGCCGGCGTGGGGAAGGTGGTGGGGTTTAGATCGCGCGGGGCGGGGCCGCGGCGATCGTCATCGCCGTCGCCGTCGCCAACGGTGCCGCCGCGCTGCTGCATACGTGTCAGCATAAGATCGGAGGCCCGGCGGAGCGGGTCGCGAGGAAAGAGGCCCGTCGGCGCATCGGCGTAGGTGGCCATGATGCGCACCAGGTAGTCCGGATACGCGCGGTCGTCGTCGCTGCGCATTTGGGCGATGGAGCTGCGTAACAGCACCCAGCCGTCGTCGCGGTGGCGCATCAGGAGCTGTGTGCGGGGGCCGTCGCCACCTTCGCGGCTGCGGCGCTCCGGCGTTACGTCCGCAAAGGCGTACTCGCCGCCGGCGCGCAGGTGGTGAAAATCCAGGCGCGACGTGCGGAAATAGGCCGACAACGTGGCGTAAATGGCCTGCCCTTCGGGGCTGTCCAGCTCCGGCGAATAAGTCTCCACGCGGCGCGAGCGGTTGTAGGCGGCGGGGCTGTGGCGATGGTAGTTCTCCGGCGGCGGTTGCACGTCCCGATCATACACGTAGCGATCGGAGCGGCGAATCGGCCCGCCGGGCGACCACGTGTAGGTAGTGCTGCCGTTATGGAAACGGATCGTCGGCTCGTTGCCGCCCGCGGCGTTGCCCGGCACAAACTCATCCGCACCGGGGGCGGGCGGAGTAACAGGTGGCGGCACATTCGCGGCGCGTCGTCGCTCCGCCTCCATCTGATCCTGCGTTTGCGCTGTAGCCGGCTGAGGCGCAGGCTGATACGTAGGCGATGGCGGCGGAATGCTGATGCCCGACGGATTAGTGCCGTGCGGCGCCGTGGGGGTGGCCGGCGCGGGCGTGGAAGCCGGCCTTTTCGGGGAAGTACCTGCCGTGGAAGGCGTTGTGGATTTTGTGCCGCGCGAGCCCGGCTGGATGGACGGGGCGGCCGCGGGTGGCATGCCGCCATCGCCGCTGGCATTAACCTGCCGAGTGGGCACATTCGCCACGGCTACCTCCAGCTTAGGCACGCTTACCGTCACGGTCGCGCCGTCCAGCTGCGTTTTGCCGCCCTGGCCGGAGACACGCACCTGCAGGCTGCCCGGGCCGTCCCATTTGTCGGCGCGGATGTAAAGGCTCTCCATCTTGTCCAGGCTGGAGCCCAGCTGTTTGGAAAGCGCGGCCGTAATGCTGGTCGACATCTCCTTGCCGTCACGCACCTGCCGGTACTCGAGGCCGCTCGCGCGCTCGTACAGCAGCAGCGAACTGGCGCTGCTGGCATAAGCGTTGTTAATAACGAGATACCGCTGGTCCGGAGAAATCAGCACCTCCGCCAGCCGCACGTGACGGAAAAGAAACACCCGGTTGTCGCGATTATTGCGATCCGCCAACCAGACTTCCTTCGTGCTCGGTCCCGTCGGGTTACTCGCCGTATAGTGCTCCACCACAATATCCTCAATGCCGGACGGCTCCACCTTGGCCAGGGTCATTCCGCTGGGCGCCGGTGCGGCCACAGCGGCCGCGACGAGAAGCCCCGCGCCACGCGGACCCGTAGCCTCTACCAGCGCGCCCAGCGCCGCGATGCCCACAGCCCCGGCGGCAAAGGCGGCGCCCAGGCTGCGTGAGAGTCGACGGAAGCTCAACATGTTGTGGCGCAAGCTGTTAGCCGTGAATAGAGGAGCGACGGAGGCGGAAGATGTCATAAAAGTATGGCGTTAAATGGATAAGGGATGGCGCCCCGAGCCCTTCGCTACCCACGCGCGGTAGACGGATGTATGAACAAACTTTGCATAAAAAAGTCGCGCGCTGGAGGCGGCGGCAGCCCGATCGGATTCGGCTGGGTGCGGCTGTTTATTGCACTATCCGATAACGCCACCATAGGGGAGGGAGGTTATTTGGAAGGTCTTCTTTTATTTCTTTTTCGTGATTTATGCTGTTGATCATTTGCGAGGGAGGAAAGTTTTGCGGAGAAGTCGATGCCCTCTGAGTCATACTCGCGAGAGCTTCGCCCTCTCTTACAGCACACACTCTCCCCCAAACCTACGGCCCCATGCCACTGAACGCAAATCCCCCTCCTGACCTCCAGCGCCGGGTTATACATAGGACGCTCTCCAAGGGCGTGGAGTTCAAAATAAATCGCAATCCTTACCCCATCCCCATGGGCCTGCCTGAGCCGCTGACGCGCTATCCGAAGGAATCTCTCTGACCTAAAATCCAAGGGGGCTGTGGACTCTGCGAAACGGTTACTGAACTTTCCGGGACAGGAAAGTGGTGGCTGGGACCAGGATCGAACTGGTGACACGCGGATTTTCAGTCCGCTGCTCTACCGACTGAGCTACCCAGCCAAAAATCGGTTGCACTGACGAGGTTGCAAAGCATATCAAACCGCGAAAGCGGTACAAGCAGAAAAATCAAAAATTTTGCGGATGTTGTTGCCGGAGGCCGGGGGCGCGGAGGGAGATGCCCTCCCCAGGAGCAGCCCGCCCTATCGGCGCAGGATCTCCAGACAAAGCCGCTACCTGGCGTCCTGCGGCGGCGCCAGGTCGTTGCGAACCCACAATGTCCAGTAATCGGATTCATCGAGCGGGCGGTAACGCTGCCAGACGTATTCGGCATAGGCTTTGTAGAGGATGTTGACGGTGGCGCGGGTGGAGGGGAATTTGGGGAAAAAGATGTAGTCCACACCCGCAATGTATCGCTCCGCCGGCGGGTAGGCTTCCGGCGAAACAGTAACGTTGGCCTCCACAAAGGGGCTTCCGCCTACAGACGGGGAGCGCGTGGCGAAGGCGAAGAACTGTGTGTACTCAAACGCCAGCATGGATTTGCCCTGGATCCTGTGTTTGGCGATCAGGTTCACCGCGTCGTTCGTCATTGTCACGTAAAGGGGGCGCCACTGGTCGGGATAGAAAAGGATATCCGCCACGTTGGGGCTGTTGAAACGCAACAGGTTATCCGGCGGCACCGGCGGAGTCCGCACGACGCTCTCCCCGTATGTCCAGATACTGGGAAGGCTGGCATAGGCCGTTACCGCCACCATGGCCAGGTAGGCCCACTGCTTGCGCATGCCGGGCCATAAGGTGGAAGGAACGCGATCGGAAGGACTATGCCGCGCGCACAGTACAAGGGCTGTGGACGCCAGCAACGGGTAATCCAACGCCAGGCCGCCGATAGAGCAGGTAAAGACAGCAAACATTGTGCAACCGGCCAGCAGAACAAGCAGCGACATCTCGTGCAGCAGCGGGCGTACGCTCGGCTTTGCCGGCGCGGCCTGCCCGGCGTCATCGCCCGCCGCATTGCCAGTGGCGAGGAAGATCCAGCCGAAAAGGATGACCAGCACGCACAGCAGGTTGGGCGCGATTTGCTCGATAGCGGTGGCGATAAAATCGTGCCAGTGCAGCGAGAGATAGGACGTTTTGGCTTTGGCAGTCATGCTGAGGTCGCCATACATCCCCGCAAGGTCAAAGCGCAGGTAGGTGAGAAAGAGTAGCGACGGTACGGCAAAGCCCGCAGCCCCCCACGCGAGGCGCTCCCAGGGGCGCTCGCGCTCAAAGTACCAGAACGCCGCCACCATCGGCACGCTCGCGACAAAAAAGCTGACTTTGCAGAACAGCATGGCGCTGAGCAGCACGCCGGCCACGCACATCGAAGCCGCCAGGCGCCGCGTGGAGATGTTTGCCATCGGGGCATACAGCAGCAGGGAGAGCAGCATCATCATGGCATAACCCTGCCGGTTGTAAAAGAGAGCGTAGCTTAACAAGGACGGCGGGTTTCGGATGGGAAAAGGCGCCATCGCGCAAAGCCCCACCAGCAGGCACGCCCAAAACAGCCAGAAATCCGGCATCCGCCCCCGGAGCAATGTCCATGTCAGCAGCACCAGCACGGCCAGCGCCACGGCGTTCATGTACGCGAGGGCGTGCACCGAGACGCCGAAAACCCAGTAGCCCAGCGCAAGGTACAAGTATGTAAAGGGGCCCAGCGACGAGTAGAAATCGACGTGCGGCACAAAGCCGTTGTACACGCGCCAGGCGCCATCGTACAAAAGCGGGCAGTCGTGCGCGTGAATCTGCTGTGGCACAGCCCCGGTCATCACCGTTTTGGCGCACAGAAGCAGCGTGATAACAGTCAGGGCCAGTCCGTAATAACGCCGCTCCGCATTCATACGCGCGCAGTATTGGGAGAGGGGCCCCGTCAGGTCAAGCCTCAAGGGCGCGGCCGGCCGGTACGGGTGTGTACCCAAGTCCGTGCTCCCGCGCCATTTCCACAAACTGATGCAGCGCCGCGCGAAGGTTGCCGGCGCGCCACGCCGCGTAGTAGCGGTACACGGGAGCCGGCGCGTCCCGCGGGATAAAGCGGACGCCATCCTCGGCGTGCGCCAGCGGGTGATCCTGCGGCAGCACGGCCACCAGTGTTTCCTCCGCCACCAGCGCCAGCTCCAGATCGCCTGCCTCGCGCGGCAGGCCCAGGCCGTTGAGCCCCAGGTCAATCGCGCTGGAGGCAAGCGCCTCGATCTGCTGCGTCGTATCCAGCTCAGCCAGCCGCAGCGTCACGCCCGGAAACCGCCGGCGGTACGCCCTAATGGCATTGACTTCGCGCCACGCGTAAACACAATGGCTGGGCCGAAAAGGAAAAGTCTCGTTGCGCGAGCTTCTCGTCCATTCATCCATGCCATCCCCCGCCTCGCCCTCCGACGCCACCGCCGCCCCCGGCTTCAGCGTCCGCTACCCCTGGCCCCGGCCCGCGGGCGCGGAGTCGGACCCCGTATGGAGGGATGGCGCCTTTTACCTGGAGGGCCAGGCGCCCGTGCGCGTGCTCTCCTACACCACGCGGGAGAGTAACTGGAGCGCCGAGCTTACCGACCTGCACGAGGAGGCGGGCGGCACGCAGCATCCCATCGACGTGGCCTCCCGCCGCCTCGCGTCGGAAAGCGCGCGCCGCATGGTGGACGCCGTGCCCGCCGCGGCCGGGCGCACACCGGTTATTATGGACGCCGGGTGCTCCAGCGGCTACGAGATTGATGATTTGCGACGGGCGGCCCCGCGCGCGGCCATCTTTGGTTCGGATTTCATTCTGCCGCCCCTGGTAGGGCTGGGCAATCGCATGCCGGATCTGCCTCTCATTCAAATGGATCTGCGCCATTGCCCATTGCCCTCCAACAGCCTGGACGGTGTGGTGAGCCTTAACGTGCTGGAGCACATCGACGACGACGTGAAAGCGCTCGGCCAGATTTACCGCGTGCTGCGCCCGGGCGCCCTGGCGCACATCGAGGTGCCGGCGTGCCCGTTTCTTTACGACGAGTATGACCGGCACCTGATGCATCACCGCCGCTACACCCGCCGCGATTTATTGGGCAAAGCGCGCAGCCAGGGCTTTGAAGTCGTGTCGTCCACCCATCTCGGCTTCTTCGTCTTCCCCGGCTTTGCCGCCGTAAAGGGGTTGGGCCTGTGGCGCGGTGGCAACAAGGCGGGGGCTGAGGCCGGCAAGGACGCCTCGCACGTGGTGGAGCGCGACATCCGCAACACGCGCGACAGCGTACTGGTGCGATGGGCGCTGGGCCTGGAACTTGCCGTGGGGCGTATCTTTAGCTACCCCATCGGCATTCGCTGCGTGGCCGTGTTTCGCAAGCCGGCGGCGGCGTAGTGCGGAGATCTGCGGCCGGGGGGGGCGGGAGGCGGCAGTTCACTGCATCAGCGGCCCGACATCCGACGCCGCCACAAAGCCGCGCTCGCCGTTAATCGTCTCGATCTCCACGGAGGTGCCGACGCTTTGAATCAAACGGATGCGCGTGCCGGCGGAGAGGTACGTTTCGGGCGGCGTAGTCTGATCCGGCCCCAGCTTGTTCAGGCCGGTTTTGGTCGTGATCATCAGGTTGTACATGTTCAGCTCACCGCTGGACGCGGAGCTGTCATCCTTCTTTTTGCCGCCGCCCAGCATCCCGCAGCCGGTAAAGCCAAACGTGGAAATCAGCAGCAGGGCTGCTGCGCCGGCGGCGAGAATGCGCCAGGAGTCGCGGCACGGACGTCTGCCGAGCGAACGCGTACCGCGGCACGCACAAGAGCGAGGCGCGCGAGCTGCGGAGGCGGCGGTGCTGACCGGGGGAAGGGAAGACATACGGGAAGGAAAGAGGTATCGCAAAAGCGGCGGCACATCCGCCGGATTCGAGCTAGTGACATAGCGGAATCCGCAGCGGAAAACAATCCATTATCGGCGCGTTGCGCTGGTTTTTATGCTTTTATAAATGAAAATAATGGCATTCGCTATTTTACCGCAGTTTTGTATAAAGATATCGCAACCCCAAGCCATTGCAATCTGTTGAGCGATTCGTAACAGGATTGAAACAAAGCCTTGATCAGGGATGCTCCGTCAAAAAAACCGGGCGCCGAGACGCTGTGTCCCGGAGCCCGGCTTGATTCTTTCAGCCGAAATCCCGCTTACGAGAGATACTCGCGAGGATCGGTGATATGGCCCGTAAGGGCCGACGCCGCAACGGTATACGGCGATGCGAGATAAACCTTGCTCTCCTTGTGGCCCATGCGGCCGGGGAAGTTGCGGTTCGTCGCGGAGATACACACCATCGGCTTGTTCATGCGGCCAAACGTATCGACAGGGCCGCCCAGGCACGCCGCGCAGGAGGCATTCTCGGTCAGCAGCACGCCGCTGTTTTCCAGGATGCTCCACACGGAATCACCGCCGATGGACGTGCTGCGCAGCTCCTCCACCACCAGGGGGGTGGCCGGCACGCCAAACGTATCCACCGCAACCTTCTTGCCCTTAACGACATGCGCAAAGGCGATGAAGTCCGACGTTTTGCCGCCGGTGCAGCTGCCGATGTAGGCTCGATCGACCTTCACTTTATCGAGGGCCTTGGCCAGCGCGCGGTTGCCCGGATCGGGATGCTGCGCGACGGTCGGCTCCAGCTTGGAGAGATCATACTTCTTGTCAAAAACAAAGCTCTGCTCGCTTTCCGGATCGGGATCGACCGGCGTGTACTCGCTGCGCGTGCCGTTGCGCTTGATGCGCGCGTCCACGTAGTCAAAGGTCTTTTGGTCGGCGGCAAAAACGCCGTTCTTTGCGCCCGCCTCAATGGCCATGTTGGCCACCGTCATGCGGTCGTCCATGTTCAGCGAGAAGGCGCCGGGGCCGTCCCATTGCATGGCGCGGTAGGTGGCGCCGTCAAAGCCGATATCGCCAATGACATGCAGGATGATGTCCTTGGCCATAACACCCACGGGCAGTTCACCTTCCAGGAAAAAGCGCATCGTCTGCGGGACCTTGAGCAGCAGCTTGCCGGTGCCCACCACAAACGCGGCGTCGGTGTTACCGATACCGGTGGCGAACATGTTGAACGCGCCGGCCATGCAGGTGTGGCTGTCGGTGCCGAAGAGAATCTCGCCCGGGCGCGCGTGCCCTTTCTCGGGCAGCGCGGTGTGGCACACGCCGGCATAGCTGCTGCCATACTGGCGCTTCAGCTGGCCCTTGGCGGCGTCAAACACCCAGTGACCTTCGGGGTCGTCGATGACATCGTAGAAATAGGGCAGATCCTGCTCCTTGACGAACGCGCGAAGGATATCGACGTTACGATTGCTAAGAGAGTCGGCCGTAAAAATGTAGTGGTCGGGAATAATCACAATCCTCTTGCGATCCCACACCTTGGCGTTCTGCCCAAACTCGCGTTTGAATACACCAATGGTGCCAGGCCCGCACACGTCATGCGTCAGGAGAGTGTCGGCGTTGACCCACACGTTGTCGCCCGGACGCACAAACGCCTTGCCGGAGGCACGCGCCAGGAGCTTTTCTGTCAATGTCATAGAGGATAACTCTATGCCGGCACGCGCTCCGTTACAAATAGAAAAATAAGTTTGGCAGGGAAGAATATTTTGGGCGGGACAAGGGATCTCTGCGGAGCGGCGCCAGCGAGGTAATGCTAAGGTATAAGCTCGCTGAAACGATATCCGTCCGGCCTCTCAAAGCCGTGCCTTATGAAACCCCGGATAATCCCGGTTTCCTCCTTGCCCTGCGCGTCCTTTTTAACTCGCATGAATTTGGCCGTGTTTTCCATGGTGTAGACGACAACGGAGCTGCGACCCCACACGCCCGTGTCCAGCAACTTGAGATCGCCCGGACCTCGCGCCGGAACCGCTATCGGCGCATTCCCGGCACTCCACAGCAGAGGTAAGTCAAGCGAGTTGTACAGCGGAATTCCCTCGGTCTTGCCGTCTTTCTCGGCCTTCATATAATTGTAGCCTACATTGGCGCTGGTCAATTTGCCATCGCCTTTAAGGACCCACTTGCCTGGCCCTGGCGAGAACACGAGCATGTTATTACGGATGGCGCGCTCCTTCACCAGGCGGTTAAAGACATCCGTGGACGTCGCCGCAACCTCCGAGTCCAGGCCCCGAAAGGGATAACATTGCTCGGGGGAATCCGCCGAAACCGCCGTCAAAACTATGCCCAGTTGGCGGATATTTTGTAGATCGGCTGGTCCGCACAGCTGCTTTTGGAAATGCTTGTATACCACCCAACCGTAAAAACAGGGGACACCAACAAATGCCAACAAGAAAATGATGCCTACACAAGTGCCATAGCTTGGCGAAAACCACTGAGCTTTGGACTTGATATCTATCATGCGCATATTGTAACACAGGCAGATACCAGGCTGCAAGGGGGGAGCGGCGACAACATGGCAGGTGCGCTCCAAAGCTTCTCCGCTCGTTCGCACTCCCCGATTGCTCCCCATCCCCCAAGGCTGTATCTTATGTGAATCATGCCCGCCGTGTACGCCGAAGACCACATCTCTGCCGTTGGAAACGCCACGTACCCGCCCGCCGCCGAGTGGCTGCCCGGCCTGGCCGCGGCGATGCCGGACGGCCGCGTCTCCACCGAGGAGGCGGTGCTGGCCGCGCATGCGGGGGACGCCTGGTTTGCGGCCAGCCTTCCCGAGGCGGTCGTCTTCCCGGAGAGCGCGGAGGAAGTCTCTGCGCTGCTTAAGTTTGCGTCGGAGAAAGGCGTGCCGGTTACCCCGCGCGGAGCCGGGCGCGGCTATGTGGGCGGATGCGTGCCGGCGCGCGGGGGCATTGCGGTGTCGCTGATGCGCATGAACCGCATCCTGGAGATTAACCGCGAGGACGGCGTTGCCGTGGCGCAACCCGGTGTCATTACGGGAGATCTGCAGGACGCTGTGCTGGCGCAGGGGCTCTTCTACCCGCCGGATCCCGCGTCGCTTCGCGAGTGCTCGCTGGGCGGCAACGTGGCGACGAACGCGGGCGGCCCGCGCTGCCTCAAGTATGGCGTTACGCGGCACTATATCCTTGGGCTGCAGGTGGTTCTGATGGACGGCACCATTGTGCGCGTGGGCGGCCGCACGCACAAAAACAAGATGGGGCTCGACCTCATCGGCATGTTTGTCGGCAGCGAGGGCCTGCTCGGCGTCGTCACGGAGATCACCGTGCGCCTGCTGCCCGCGCCCCCCGCCAGCGCCACGCTGGCCGCCAGCTTTGCGGAGGCAACCGGGGCCGCCGCGGCGGTGCAAGCCGTTCTGGCGCACGGGTTTCTGCCCGCGGCGATGGAGGTGGCCGACCACTTTACGCTGGAGGCCGCGCGCGCGCACCTCGGCGCCGATAAAGTCCCGCCCGGCAACGCCCACGTCATCCTGGAGCTGGACGGCCAGCCCGCCTCCGTGCGCGGCGAGGCCGCCTCGCTGGCGGAGTTGCTGCGCAAAGTCGGCGCCCTCACCGTCAAAACCGCCACCACGCCGGCCGAGTCCGACGCGATATGGGGCCTGCGCCGCGCCTTCAGCGGCAGCCTCCGCGCCACGGGCCTCACCAAGCTCAACGAGGACGTCACCGTGCCGCGCAGCCGCCTGGTCGATCTGTTTGTGCTTGGCGGCGCGCTGCAGGCCAAATACGGCTTCCCCGTCGCGTGCTTCGGCCACGCCGGCGACGGCAACATCCACGTCAACATCATGGTCGATCCGAACGAGCCCGACACGACGACCCGCATGGAAGCCGCGCTCGACGAACTCTTTGACCACGTGGTGGCCTGGGGCGGCGCCATCAGCGGCGAACACGGCGTCGGCCTGGCCAAAAAGCGCTGGTGGCTCAAAGCCGCTCCGGCGGAGCTGCGGCGGCTGACCGCGATGGTCAAAAGCGCGCTGGATCCACAGTCGCTGCTTAATCCCGGCAAGTTTGTGTAGGAGAAGGGTTTAGCGATGTAGATTTCGGATGGATTACGCAAACTTAAGCACCCGGGAGAAAAAGCTCTGAATCACCGGGTGTGTGGGTTCGTCCATAACCTGTTGCGGCGTACCGGTTTGCAGGATCTGGCCGTCGGCGAGGAAGACCATGTGATCCGCCACCATCTTCGCGAAATGCATCTCGTGGGTGACGAGAATCAGATCGCGGCGTTGGGACTTGATCTCCGCAATCAGGCTCAGCACTTCGGCTTTCATCTCCGGGTCGAGGGCAGAGGTGGGCTCGTCGAGGAACACGACGCGGGGGCGGGCGGCGATGGCCCTGGCAATGGCGACGCGCTGGCGCTGGCCGCCGGAGAGCTGGCCGGGGCGTTTGGCGGCGTGCGCTTCCAGGCCCAGGCGGGCGAGCTGATCGAGCGCTTCGCGTCGCGCGACCTCCGCGGTGCGGCCGTGGACGACGCGCAGGGGGAGGGCGATGTTCTCCAGCGCGGACATATGCGGGAAGAGATTGTACGCCTGAAAGACCGTGCCGACGCCGCGCCGGTACTCAAATAACGCGTTGTCGGAGAAGTGCATCGGAACGTCGTCCCACGTTACGGAGGCCGTGGTGCGGTCGCCGCCATCGGGAAGCTCCAGGCCGGCCAGCACGCGCAGCAGTGTGGATTTGCCGCTGCCGCTGGGGCCGATAAGCGCGACGCAATGCCCGTCCTCAATCTCCAACGCAACGTTTCGGAGCACCTGATGCGGCCCGTACGTCTTGCATAAGTTGCTGATGCTAAGATTCATACGCCAGACTCCTTTCCAGCCACCGCGCCAGGGCGCTGAGCGGCAGGGTGATGATGAGGTAGCCTGCCGTGAGGATGAGGTAGCACTCGAAAGTGCTGTAGGTGTAGGTGCTGGCCTGTTTAGCCTGAAATGTAAGCTCCGCCACGGAGATGGCGGAGAGGAGCGACGAATCCTTTACCATCGAAACAAACTGCCCGGCAAGCGACGGAACGCTGTAGCGAAGCGCCTGCGGCAAAAGGACATAACGGTAGGACTGGAAGGTGGTGAGACCGATCGCGCGGGCGGATTCCATTTGCGTTTGCCCCACGCTTTCGATGCCGCCGCGGATGATTTCGGAGATATAGGCGCCGTTAAATAGTGCGAGAATCAGGATGCCCGCCACCAGCTTGTCGTCCAGCCGAATGGCCGGGAACAGCACGTAGTAGATGAGCAGGATTTGCGCGAGCAGCGGCGTGCCGCGGATAAGCTCCACGTAAGTCTTTGCCGCGTAACGCATGGGCAACACGCGGCTCCGCTGCGCCACAGCCCCGGCGATGCCCAGCGGAAGCGCAAGCACAAGTGTGCCGAGGGAAAGAATCAGTGTGTTGAGCAGGCCGGTGGTGAAGAGCAGGTGGTACTCCAACACCGTCCCCCAGTTGAGCGTGGCACTCTGCGCGCGAAAGGCCAGTACAAACACCGCCGCAACTGCCGCGACAACGATAACCACATTGAAAACCTTGGCGCTGAAGGGGATAGGCTCAGCGGGATCGCGCGGTGCAAAGATCCAGCGTGATAGCGACTCCATTGGCCCCGCACGATGCGCTATTCCCGCCCGAGATGCAAGGCGAGAGGCGGGGAAGGGGAGGATTTAACCAGAAGACGGGATTGAATTCAGATTTTTCCAAAGGTTAACCAGGATCATTATATCAGTTTCCTCCTTCGCGAACTTTGCGTCCTTCGCGCGAAAACAGCCCAGACGCATTGGGCCATTCGGCAGTGCAGTGGTACGTGAGTGAGGGCCGCATTCGCGCAGAGGGCGCAAAGGACGCTGAGTTTGCGAAGGGGACTGAAGGAAGGAGTTGGAAGTTTCTTTCCCCACCGCGGGCGTTTGAGCTATAGTGCCGCGCGTCATGACATCCGCCAACCCGCTGCCGCCGCCGCGTTTTGAGGAGCTGTGGAGCTGGAGCGAGGATGGGGAGGCGATTGTGTGGGCCGACGGGGCGACGATCGCGTTTGAGCTGGAGATCTCCGTGCTGCTGAGCGAGATGGCCGCGCGCGGGCGGGCGCCGCGGTTTGGGGCGCTGGTGCTGCTGCTGGCGGCCACCCGCGGCAAGGTGCCTCACGCCGGGTCGCTGGATGTGATTATTGGCTGGCGCAAGGGCTCCCCCGCGCCGGATGCCCCGCCGCACGCCGTTAAGTCTCACCAGCAGAAGGAGATGCTGCGCGAGCGCCTGCAGGCCGTGCTGGATAACCTGGCGCGCCTGGCCCCGGCCGGGCCGGGGCGGCCCGTGGGGGGGATTCCCCGCGAGCTGCTGGCGGATCGGCGCGGGCGTTCGGTGCTTTGCGAGGCGGTGTTTGAGCTGACGCCGGACGCTTTGCTGGAGGGCGGGGGTTCCCCGGCATCCTCTTCAGCGGCTTCCGCTTCCGCGCCCGATCCCGACATTACCGCCGCTGGGCAGTTGCTGCAGCGCCTGGGCCCGGGCGGCGCCGGAGGGGAGGCGTCTGCCGCGTCGTATCTTAAAGATTTACAAGCACTTGAGCCTGGCCTGGCCGCGCTGGATCCTTCGTCCCTGCCGCTTCGCCTTAAAACGGGCCTGGACGCCTTGCCTGCCGCCGCCGAGATCGACATCCCGCCCGCGCGCCAGGCGCTGGAGCTGCTGAGCGAGCTGGAGCGCGACCCCGAGTACGCCGGCCTGGGCAAAGTGGTGCGCGATATCATGGCCGCGCTCTACCTGGACCGCCCGCCGCTGGCCAGTCGCGACACGCAGGCCGTCGGCGGCATCTCGGATATCGCCAACAAGGGGCAGCTTCACCGCCTGCTGCTGAGCGAGCTGGCCAACGACGATCTTGTTCTCTCTGTGCGACTTGCGATGAACGAGGCGCTTTTTTTGTGCCCGGATCCCCCCGCGCTTTCCCCCCCGCACGCCATGGCTGTTTTGCTGGATTCCGGCATCCGCATGTGGGGCGTGCCACGCGTATTTGCCGTGGCGGTTGCGCTGGCGTGGATCGGACGCCAGTGCGGGGGCAAAGGCCAGGCGCTGGGCGTGTACCGCGCGGAGCGGGACGGCGTGGTACGCGTGCAATTTCTCGCGCGCGCCGGGCTGGAGCAACATCTTGGCGCGCTGGAGGTTACAGAGCATCCCGGCGGCGCGCTGCCGGCCTTTCTGGAGGAAGCCGCGAAGCTGGCCGATGCGCAGCCGGAAGGCTCGCCCGCGGAGCCGGATCTTTTCATCATCTCCCACACTAACGCGTTGCGGGACAAGGACTTCCTTGCCGCGCTAACGGCCGCCGGCCCCGCGTCCGTGCATCTGGCTGGGGTCGATCGCGACGGCCGGTTTGCGCTGGATCGCTGGACGCCGCTGGGCCGCGCGCTGGTGACGGAGGCGGTCATTGAGCTGGACGCGCTGTTCGACATGCCGCTGCCGTCCGGCAATCGCCCCGCGCCGCCCCGCCTGGCGGATCCGCGCGAGGACCGTCTGCCGGAGTTCCTTGTCGTCCAGCCGCCGCCTCTGCTGCTGCCCGTCAGCACCATGGTGGATCGCGTGCTGGAGCGC
Source organism: Verrucomicrobia bacterium LW23 (assembly GCA_003054695.1). GTDB lineage: Bacteria > Verrucomicrobiota > Verrucomicrobiia > Methylacidiphilales > UBA1321 > LW23. Next base: position 253,864 of record QAZA01000010.1, on the reverse strand, counting down.
CACGGTGGGGCGGGCGCGGCGGTGACGACCGACGGCCGCGTGTGGCTGTGGGACGGCAGCGGCCTTGGTGGGCGCGAGGTCTCGCCCGGGCGCCTGCGCGGACGCCTGGTGTGGGTGGGCTGGTCCAACCCGCCGGGCAACGCCGCGGCGGTGTCGGATCCCGCGAACGCGCCGGGCCCGGCCCCCACGGCTACCCCCGGGCCCTCGCCGCACAATTACGGCAGGATGCTCATTGTCCACCACCGCGCCCCGCCCGGCACGCTCACGCTGGCTACTGTGGATACCTCCCGCCGCCCGGCGACGCTGGAGGAGAAAGTGCTGATGACCACGGAGCACCTGGGCAGCGTGTGGCTGGAGGCGGGCATCCTCTATGTGCACGTGGGTAGCTCCGTGCATCTGTTTGACACGGAAGGGCGGGAGGTGGCCACGTTGCAGTTGCCGGCGCAAACCTATCCCATGCAAGCATTTCCGTCCAACGGCGGGTGGTTTTTGCAGGCGGCAAAGCTGTGCTACGTGCACTGGGACGGCCGCGTGGCGCGATTGCAGTCGGTTCCCGGCGTCATTGTAGGCGGCACCGGCCCGCAGGCTGTCGTCCTGGCGTTCTCCACGGAGGGGGTGCGCGGGCCGCGGCTGCTGCAGCGCAACGGCTGTATCGTCAACCACGGGGACGGCTCGGTTGTCCGCCTGGCGCAATACGATACCATTACCGGCAAGGAGCAGCATACCGTCCACATATCGCCGGACGGCAAGGCCTTGTGCGTCACTCCGGCGGGCAATTACGGGCAGTCCTGGCGCTACAACCTGTCCTACCCGGACCGCCCTGCTCGTATCTACCGCAAGGTGGGAGCGGTGCACGATGTATGGTGGGATCAGGCCACCTTTCCCGCCTGGAGCCTGCGCAAGCGCATCACGCACATTGGGCCGCTGCCCGGCGGCGGGCTGATGCTGCGGACCAGCAAGGGGCAGTATCTTCACCTGGAAGTGCCCGTGGCCAATGTGGGCCCGAACACTCCGCTGGTGCTGCGCGAGCGCGCTGCGTCCGGCACGGCTTCCCCTGCCGGGGCAAAGTCCGCAGCCGACAGCCCGGCGCAAGGGGCGGCGGCAGAGTCCGGCCTCCCCAACCTGCTGGTGGCGGAAAGCGGGCCCTTTGTGCGCACGTTCCGCCCCTACGTGTACAAGGAGGACGTGTCGTACACTCTTTCCGTCGCCACGTGGGAGGATGGCAGCAAGGCGTGGCTGGACAGCCGCGGTCTGATTCACCTGCAGCCGGCGCGCACGGACCTGGTGGAGATTACCGTAGTGCTGGCCGAGCGCCCGGGCGCCTGGACGAGCGACGGCCATCTCTGCGGCCCGGTCTTTTTCACCGGCGCAAAGCTTGGCGCCCCGGCCCCCGCCGCGCCTGTGTGGGCCGCCATCCAGGCCTTCTCGCACGAGCTCAGGTAGCGCAAAGCGCTTTGCAATTGCTGCGCCGCGGGCTTACTGTAAGGAGTGCACGCAAGGCCCCCCACCGTTCGGCTTGCGCAGGGCAGCATCCGCGTCCTGACGCCGGATGATGCCGAGCCGTACCGCGCCCTGAGGATGCGCGCGCTGTACGAGCAACCGCCGGCGTTCGGCGCCTTGCCGGAGGACGAGCCCGGCCTGGCCGAGACGCGGGAACGCCTTCGGGAGAGCCTGGACCGCTGCTATTTCGGCGCGTTTAACGACGGCTGCGAGCTGGTCGGGATCGTCCGATTCTCGCGCTACTCGGCCGCCAACGAGAAGCATCGCGCCTACCTGGCCGGGCTTTACGTGTGGCCGGACTGCCGGGGCAAAGGCTTTGGCCGGGCCCTGGTGCAGAGGGCCTTGCGTCGTGCCTACAACACGCCGGGCATCCGCCGCGTCAACCTTACGGTGGTGACGACGCAGGACGCGGCGGTGCGGCTCTACATCTCCGTGGGTTTTCGCATTTACGGGACGGATCTGCAGGCATTCTCCAGCCACGGCGTGCTTTACGACGAGCACCTGATGACGATGCCTGTGGAGACGGCGACGTGATCGTGCGAAGGGGAGGGGATTTCACAGGGTTTAGCGTATTAAATGCCCTCCGTCTACTTCCTTTTGGCGGGTTGAAGTTTCTTGTTGAGATTTGGCGCGGAATGTCCAATATCGCCACTCGGTCAGGCGAAGAGGATGAGATTGCTCCTGTTTACCGCGCAAACCGTTGATTGCCGATTGGTATCTCCACGGGCTGCGCGGCCCGGCTTCCAGGCCGGGCGGGGACAGGAGCCGGCCTTCCCCGTATCGCTTCGCTACCGAAGGCGCTCGCAGGTCGGCATTTACGCGATGTTGACATTGCGGGCCGGGTGTATAAAGTCACCCGCTTAACCAAGACCCTTCCCCTCACTACACCTCTCTCCCCTTTCTTTTCGCCGCAGGCCCACCCAGCCACCGCGGCTCAACGCTGATACTTTTATGGTGCCCATCAAACAAGCATGGACAGTTGCCTCCTACGTGCTGAAACAGAAACTCATGGGGCGCAAGCGCTACCCGCTTGTCATGATGCTGGAGCCGCTGTTTCGCTGCAACCTGGCCTGCGCCGGCTGCGGTAAAATTCAGTACCCGGATCACATCCTCAACAAACGCCTTACGCCCGAGCAATGCTGGGCGGCGGCGGACGAGTGCGGCGCGCCGATGGTCAGCATCCCCGGCGGTGAGCCGCTGATCCACAACGAGATCGACCAGATTGTGGCCGGCCTGGTGAAGCGCAAGAAGTACATCTACCTGTGCACCAACGCGTTGCTGCTCAAGCGCAAGCTCGATCTCTTTACGCCCAGCACCTACCTCACCTTCTCCGTGCACATGGACGGCCTGAAGGAAGATCACGACGAAGCCGTGTGCCGCGACGGCACCTACGACACTGCCGTGGAGGGCATCAAGGAGGCCGTGAAGCGCGGCTTCCGCGTGACGACCAACACCACGCTGTTTGAAGGCGCCAACCCCGAGCGCGTTCGCAAATTCTTTGATCAGATGATGGAACTGGGCGTGGAAGGCATGATGCTCTCCCCCGGCTACAGCTACGAGAAGGCGCCCGACCAGGCCAGCTTCCTGGGCCGCAACCGCACCCGCGAGCTCTTCAAAGCCATCCTGCAAAACCCCAAGAAGAGCTGGCGCTTCAACCTCTCGCCCCTCTTCCTGATGTTCCTGCAAGGCAAGCTGGAGTACGAGTGCACGCCGTGGGGCAGCCCCTGCTACAACATCTTTGGCTGGCAAAAGCCCTGCTACCTGCTGCAGGACGGCTATGTGCCTACCTTTAAACAGCTTATCGAGGAAACCGACTGGGATAAGTACGGCAACAAAAGCGAGAACAAGAAATGCGAAAACTGCATGGTGCACTGCGGCTTTGAGCCCAGCGCCGTGGACGACACCTTCGGCTCCCTCGCCGGCTTTGGCCGCACCGTACGCGCCACGCTGATGGGTGCAAGCTAAGCAATGAAGACGTCCAAGACCGACATGAGCAACGCCGCTACCTTCGCCATTCCGGAAGACCTGCCCACAATGGAGGGCATGGCCTTTACTTTCGCCAATGATTCAGACCGCTTCGAGGGCATTGATAAAGCCTTTGACTACCGCGGCGACGTTACCCTGACGCTCGCCGACGGCACCACCCTCACCGCCTTTATCTTCAACCGCGAAGCCGACGCCAAGCCGCCGCGCATCTCCGTCTTCGTCAAAGGCGAAGAAGCCCCCCGTTACTTTACCTACGCGGAGATCAACGCCATCGCCTTCTCCGGCAAGGACCCCGCCAACGGCAAAAGCTGGCGCAACTGGGTAGCCAAAAAGCACGAAGAACGCAAAGCCGAAGCCGACTCGCTTAAGCAAGAGCTGGAAGAACGCGGCTACCTGTAAACCTTTCCCTCCCAGCCCTTTCCCTCCCAGCCCTTTACCTCACCGGATCCAGGCCCGGACCGCAACGCCTCAAACGTCGCGCCCGGGCCTTTTTCGTGCTCTGGCATCCCTTGCGTAAAGCAGCATAGTATGGGGCGGACCCAGCCCATGGGGTGGGCCCGCAACACCTAATCGATAAATTCGACTTTTCCCGACTTCAAATCGTAAATGCCGCCAACGATCTTGATCTGTCCGGATTTTTCCAACTCCGTCAAAATGGGGCTGCCTTTGCGGATGCTGGCGATCGTCAGTTTGACGCTCTGTTTCGTTACCGCTTCGACAAAGGCTTCATTATTCGAGTTGCGTTGATCAGGCTCGAATCCTGTTACCGCCTCTACCGCCGGGCGGATTTTAGCCAGAAGCGAGGTCAGATTCCCCAACTCGACCTTGTTGATCGCTCCCACGACGGCTCCGCACCGTTGATGTCCCAGTACCATAACCAGGCGGGCACCAGCCACCTTGGTGGCGAACTCCATCGAGCCAATTTGATCCGTATCCTGAACGTTGCCGGCTACGCGCCCCACAAAAACGTCGCCGATTCCCATGTCGAAGACCAGTTCGACCGGCACCCGGGAGTCAAGACAGGATAAAATAACGGCCTTGGGATGCTGCGAAGGTGCAGAGGCGACTCGGCGTGCCGTAATTTTTTGATCGGAAACTTTGCCGTCTGCGTATCGCTCATTGCCTTCTTTCAGGCTCTTCAGCACATCATCGGGAGTAAGAGACTGCTGACGTTCGGCGCTCACCTGAGCGATGGATGGAGATACGAGGCCGAACATGACAAGTGCTACGGCAACGGTGAGAGTGGCTAGAAAAGCGGTCAAATACTGTCTCATTTTCTCTGGATTGGGCATGGATATAGTCTCCGTATTCGCCTCCAACGCCTCTCGAGCCAACGATTAGCGTCGTAAGTTGTCTGCAGTTTGCCCTAATGCGCAGCAATTGTCCACTCTGCTGAATAGAAGGGGAATGCTCATCATGCTCCGCCTCCGTAGGTTGGGCTCGATCTTATATCCCGTTAGGTAATGCGCTTCTCAGAAGCTGATCGGGAACTGATCCGCGAGGCGCGTGGCGAGGGTGCCGTCGCCGAGGCCGGCTATGTTGCGCATGCGTTTGAGGGTGCGGGTGTAGGTGGCGTTGATGAGGGGGGTGAGGCCGCGTGTCATCTTGCCGCGGAGTTGCAGCCAGCCACCGCGCAGGCGTTCGCGGGCGGATTCGAAGGCGGCGAGGCGGTCGGCAGGTGCGGCGTCGTAGACCTTGAAGATGCAGCCGGTGGCCAGGCGGGGGAAGGTGAAGTAGTAGTAGGTGAAGGACTCGTCCGTGCCTTCCTCCAGGTCCTTGAGCGCCTGCTCCATATTGCCGTTTAGCGCCTCCTCCAGCGCCAGCCACGCAAAGTGCAGCCGGGCCGAGTGATCGCGTCGCTCCGGCGCAAGGCAGTAGCGGGAGACTTCCGAGGCCTCCTCGTAGCGGCCCAGCACGCGCAGAGCTTCGGCGCGGTTCTCAATGGCCCACGCGCGAGCGTCGGGCCGGCGCCAGTCGCGCGTCCACTTCTCCGCCGTGCGGTGAAAGCCGCCCGCCGTGAGCGCGTAGGCCATATTGCCCCAGGAGTAGCCGGACTGCGCCAGCCATTTGCCGAACCACCAGTAGATGATCAGCACGAAAAGCATGTCGTTGTGCCGCGCCAGGCGGTCCAGCAGTGCGGAGAAGCCGGCGCTGGCGGCGGGTGTTTTGCCGGCGGCCACCAGGTGAAGCCACATCCAGCCGCGAGAGGTGGTGTCGACCCACGTTTTGGCCCAGTGGTAGCCGACGGCCTGCGATGTCTCCTTGTCGCTGAGCGACTCGCGCATGATGGTGCGGGCCGTTTCGGCGTACCCGTAGCGGGCGCCCAGCATCAGGTCAATGGCCTCGCGGATCTCGTTGTTGCGATCTGTATCGGGGCACAGCTCCTTGAAAGCGCGGGAGGCGGCGGCCAGGCCGGGAAGTTTCTCGAAGGGGCCCGCCTCCGTCTTGTCGTCGATATCCAGCTTTTTGTCCGTGATTTTGCTGGCGGCCACGGCCGTGCGCACCACACAGATGCGCGCAAAGTCGGTGTTCTCGCGGTGAATGAGGATGCGATTGAGGGTGGCGAGCGCTTTGCCCATCAGCCCGCGTTCCAGCTGCATCTGGATGAGGCGGTTGGCCGCGTAGACGTACTCCGGACTGAGCCCAAAGGCGGTCTCGAAGGCGTCCATCGCCTTGTCGGGCTCGGGCTCCTCCTTGGCCAGGTAGCCGGCGGCCAGGTAGCCGTAGGCCACACGGTGGCGCGGGTCCAGGTGCACCATCCGTTTGGCGGCTTCCAGGTAGATGTCGTGCTTGTCCAGCTTGTGGGCCCAGTCGGCCAGCCAGTTCCAGCCTTGAAAGTAGTCGGGAAACGCCTGGAGCACGGGGCCCATCTCGTCGATGGCGCGTTGCCTTTCGCCCTGCTTGGCCCATACCCAGCAGGCGCGGCCGCGCAGGGGCGCGGTGGGTTTGCCTTCCCACACGGGGGCGTTGCAGGCGGCCAGGGCTTCGTCCCACAGCTCCAGCTCCGCCAGGCGCACGGCTTTCATGTCGTAGGCCTGCGTGCTGCGCGGGTTGATATCGATGGCCTTGTTGACGGCGCGGAAAAACTCCCCTTCGTCCTCCGGCCGGGAGAGGATCTCCGCCAGGTTAAGCCAGCAGACAGCGGAGCCCGGGCGCTCTTTGGCCAGCGTGCGCGCAAACTCGATGGCGCGTTCCGGCGTGTTCAGCTCCTCAGCCAGCTCGCACAGCACCGTCATCGCGTCGGAGTTATCCGGGTTGGCGCTTACGGCCCGGGTGATGTGCTCCCAGGCTTTTTCCTTCTCGCCCAGGCGGCGCAGCACGCCGGCCAGGGATTCGTGGTTCTCGCTGCTGAGGGGGGCGCGGGCCACGGCCGTCTCCATCACCTTGCGGGCCTCTGCCCAGTTGCCGGCCATGGAGTGGATGCCGGCGATGCGGCGGCTGACCAGGCCCCAGGCGGGGGTGATGGCCATCGCTTCGTTCAGCGCGGCCAGGGCGCGCTCGGGCTCCTGCCGGGCGATGTACACCGAGGCGAGCAGCGTCCAGAGGTTGCTGACGAGCGGGAAGCGCTCCGTGGCCTCGCGGCCGGCGGCGGCCGCCTCGTCCAGCCGGCCCATATCGCGCAGTTGCATAACCACGCCGGCGTGGGATTCCCATACATCCGCGTGCTTTTTGGCCAGGATTCTGAGTGTGGACAGCAGGTCCTCCGGCACTGTGTGTGGGTAGGCGGCATCGCGGTAGGAGGAGAGGCCGCTGCCGTAAACCACCTGCGTCATCAGCTCCTGGTGGATGAAATCAAGATCTCTGAGCTTATCCTCCGGTGTCGGGCCCCAGTCTATCAGCGCTTCGATGGAATCGCCCATATCCACATCCAGCGCAATGGCTTTGCGAAGCTCCGCGCGGGCTTCGTCCATGCGGTTGGTGCGCTTGAGCACGTGGGCGTAGACCTGATGCGAGAACGGGTTGTTCGGCTCGCGCTCCAGGGATTGCTTTGCCATGGCCTCGGCCCTCGCAAAATCCTTGCGATGGCACAGGAACAGCGCGTATTGCCGGTAGTTCCACGCGTAGTTAGGCTGAAGCTCCAACAGGCGAAGGTTGACGGCCTCGCCCTCCTTCCTCAGCTCGGGCGAGAGCTCGTCGCCCGTAAGAATGTCGGAGAGCTGGCGCAGCAGCGCAATATTCTCCGGGTAGCGGCGGCAGGCGGCGATGAGATGCGCGGCGCCGGAGCCCGGGCCCTGCACGCGCTCCAGCAGATCGGAGAGTGCGTCGTGGGCGCCCTCGTGCATGGGTTGCAGCTCCAACACCTCGCGCCAGCGGGCGATCGCGCCCTCGTAGTCGCTGCGGTACCGCGCAATCTGCGCGGCGGAGCGCAGCCAGGCCAGGCGGTGGCTGATCGGCTCGGCCTGAGCCATGAGGGCGTCGGCGCGGGCATGATCGCCGCGGCGCGCGTAGATGTCGGCGGCGAAGCGAAGCAAGCTGTTGTCGTCGGGGCGCAGGCGCACGGCTTCCTCCACCACCTCCATCGCTTCGCGCGGGCGGTTAACGCGGTCCAGCGCGTTGTAAAGCGTCTGCGCCGGATCGCCGCTTTTGGTTTTGTTGGCATCCCAGCGGCGGCGGAGGAACTGCAAGGCATCGGCCTGCTTGCCAACGCGTCGGGCGGCCTGGAAGTAGGCGCTGGCGGCGTCCTCGTCGGATTGGCCGAGGGTTGCGGCGAAGTAGTAGATGAGCAGGGCTTCGTCAAAATTCCGCTGCCGCCACAGCAGCCGGGCATAAGTATGCAAGTGCCCGGTGTTCAGAGAGTTGCAGAAAAGAGCGCGGCGGATGATACGCATGGCCCGGGTCGACTCGCGGGCGTCGGAGGCCAGGTGATCGGCGTACTCCTGCATAAAAACGCCGTGCGGGCGGCGGCGCGCGCAAAGCTCGGCCACGTAGGCCAGCTGCTCCTTGGTGCGATCCAGCCGGCCGAGCGCGTGGTAGCGCTGCATGCGCAGGCGGTTGTCGTCCGGGTAGCGCTTTTGCAGCTCCTCCACCACGGCCAGGTCCTCCAGCGGGTTGACGTCGTAGTTGGCGAGATCGCGCCGGCCGTAGAGGGTGAGGCGGTGGGCCGGATCAAGCTCGGTCATCTGCCGCAGGTGCTCCGCCGCCTGGGGGCGATTGTGTGCCTTGAGGGCGGTGCGAATGTTGTGAAGATGCTCGTAGAGAGCGAGATCGGGCAGGTTAAGGGCGGCAACCTGGTCCGCAAGGTGAGGGGGGGCCAGCACCATGCCGCGGGGGCCGTTGCTGGCCTCCTGCTCAAAAAACTCTTCCGCCAGGGACTGCGTCTCGTGTCGCGTGTTGGGATCGCGCATGATCAGCGTGCCGGCCCGCTCGTCGTAGCCGATGATGGCCTGGAGGTGGCCGGTCGTCATGAAGACGGTGGAGAGCGTGAACGGCAGGCCGAGGTTGATCAGCGCCACGGTGGCCTCCCACGTCACGCGGAACTCATGGACGACAAAGCCCTGCTTGACGGCCCAGCGCCGCTCCAGCTCGTAGGGGGTGCCGCCGTAGCAGATCTCGTCGGCGATCTCCAGGTGGTTGGCGGGCTTGCCCAGAAAGGTGCTGATGGCCGCGAGGGTGGCGGGTGCGCAGGTATCGTGGTGCTGCCGCACAAAGCCTACCGGCAGGACTTTGCGGGTAAGGTGGCGGGTTTTGCCCTCCTTCAGGCGCTCCGTAATGCGGGTGTAGTAGTAGCTTTTGAGGTGGGCACCCTCGGCTACAGCACCGTCGAAGTCGTTGAGGTCGTAACAGATATCGAACTTGTGCGCGGCAAACATACGGATCATCCTATTGTCTGCCAGTGGCGCCATCGACTCGGCCTTGCGGATGCAGTCCAGGGCTTCCGGAAAGCGCTTGTGCTCGCTGTACAGGGCGGCCAGCTGCATCCATATGCCGAAGTACTCCACCTGCGCGGCCTTGTTGCGCAGGATCTCCATGGCCTCCTCGTCGCGGTTAAGGCTGACGAGCAGGTCGGCGGCAAACTGGGTGGCATAGCGGCCGGTCTCCAGGTCTTCCATCAGCGGGCGCGAGGCTTCCAGGGCCTCCGCGATGCGGTCTTCGTCCTGCAGGATGCGCACGTGCGCGGCGTCGATCCACTTGTGATCCGGGCGGATTTTCCGGGCTTCGTCCAGCAGGGCGCGGGCGCCGGAAAAGTCGCGGTAGGAGCAGTGGCAATCGGCCAACTGGACGAGGATCGGCGCCAGGTACCGGGGCTCGGCCTTGCGCCACAGGGCCTCGTTGGCGCGCAGGAACTCCCACATGTGCAGCACGCCGTCGCGTGATTCTATTTTGCGGGCGCGTGCGGCGATAGCGCGGGGGTTTTCGGGATCCTTGCGGTGGGCCATCACCCGCAGGGCGTCGGCCAGGGAGTCGTCGCCCATCTGCATGGCAAGGCGGGCCGCCATCAGTCGCTCGTCGGTGGTAGCCGCGTCGCGCAGGGGCTTATGCTTAAGGAAGGCGTGATAGGCCTGCAGATACAGGTCGGCCTCATACAACGCCGCAATAGCTGCAAGGGATTCCGGTGCGTTCTGCATACAAAAGCGGCGTAAGTCTACGGGCAGTGATGCCGGTTTGTACACATTAAATAATGGAAATCGAAACTATAGCGGGCCCGTGCCGATGATGGTGATGGAGTGTGATGCGATGTTTGTTGGACAGGTATCTGAAGTGCTACATTCACCGCACTTTCTCGGCCACCCAGTCCATTGGTGGCTCCTTAGCGAGAACCCCAAAGCGTTCCCCGAGAAGAGCGAGGGAACCCTGGCATAGGACAAGCCATTGACCGACCCCAACGGGATGGCCGCCGCTTAATGCGCTTTGCCAGTATCAACACCCAGCATGCTTTGGCACCCGCTGAGCCGCGGCCACAGTGCTGCGTAGGCGGCCACAACCACAAAGCAGAGCAGCGGCACAATGAAACCGCGGGAGATGTCGGAGGTGTCGGCGATATGCCCCATCAGTTTGGGCATGATGGCGCCGCCCATAATCGCCATCACGATGTAGGCCGATGCGTCCTTGGCGCGCTCCCCCAGGCCAAAGATGCCCAGTGCAAAGATTGTCGGGAACATGATGGACATAAAGAGGTAGCTCACAAACACGCTGACCAGCGAAACCCACCCCAGCTTGAGAAACACCAGGCTGCACGCCACTATATTGGCCACCGCAAACACCAGCAGCACCCGGTGCGCCGCATACTTGCGCAGCAGCCCCGCACCAATCACCCGGCCCGCCAGAAAGCAGCCAAAGCCCACCGAGGCCAGTGTAGAGGCCAGCTGATTGGAGATCGTCACCGGAGCCTGCGACGTCATGTAGTTGATGAAATACGCAAAGATTCCCGACTGCGCCGCCACGTAGAAAAACTGCGCGATGGTGGCGGCGGAAAAATGCGGGTGCATCCATATGCTCTTGCCATCCAGTGACTTAAGCTTGCCGGAGAGGACCGCCGCGGTGCCCGCCAGCGTCAGCAGAGTGGCGCCCGAGAAAAAGTAAATGCCATGCGTCTCGTCGGGATCAAAAACCGCGCACACCGCCATCACAATCATGCCCGTTGAGACGGAAAGCACGCCGAGGTTGAGCCAGATGAGCAGTTGCGATACGCCGCGCCCCACCCCCGCACCGCCCGAAGCCGCAACGGCGCTGTCCGTGGCCGCGACGGTCTCCTCCCTCCCCGCAAGATCCGGCACATCGGCCCTGAAGAAGATCAGCGCCAGCACCAGAACCACCACAGCTACAGCCACATACGGAATCCACAGCTGCTCCGCCCCGGTGCTTTTGCCCTGGGCGTCGGTGCCGTAAAAAAACATCGCGCCCGCCAGAGGCCCCAGAATCCAACCCACACCGTTGCATGCCTGCGCCAGGTTAATGCGAGTGGCCCCATACTCCTTGGGGCCCAGCACCGTGGTGTAAGGATTGGCCACCGTCTCCAGAAAAGTCAACCCCGCGGCGATAAGGCAAACACCCAGCAAAAAGGCCCAGAACTGTGCGATTTGTGTGGCGGGAATAAACCAGAAGCCGCCCACAGCAACACCCAGCAGCCCCGCAATAATGCCCCCGCGATATCCCAGCCGCTGCGCCAGCCAGCCGGCCGGCATCGCCATAAGAAAGTAGCCCAGATAATGGGCAAACTGCACCCAGGCGGATTGAGAGAGCGTCAGCTTCAGCTCCTCCTGAAAATGCTTGTCCATCACATCAATCATTCCGTTGCAAAAGCCCCAGAGAAAGAAAAGCGAGCTGACAAGCACGAACGTAAACGTTCTGTCTACGCCGTCATCCGTTCTGAAAATGTGCCGGTTGATCATAATGAAGGGGCAGGCATTGTTGCAATCCCCGCTCCTCAAAACAATTGCTTTGATTGACTGTAGCACGTCATTTTTTGACTTTTTTGCGCTGCATCGCTGCATCCCCCCCCCGCCGCCGGACCGGCACCGGACCCTGACCTTGACCCCGATCGTCACTTCATGCCGAAGGCCGCGGCTGTTTTGGGAAAGTGGCGCCTGAGGTACGCCTTCTCCTCAAAGGGATAGAATGTCAGCCCGGACTGCAAAGTTTCGCGAATATGTTGCTGCATTGCCGGTTTTTGGTCGCGGTAAAACGCGGCCAGCCTGGTATCCCCCAACACGTGGGCCAGGAGGTTGGCGTACATGCAGTGATTCTCGCCCCAGCCGCCGTCCGGGGTACCCAGGGAGAAGAAGCGTTGCAGCGCGCGTGCATCGCCTCGCGCCGCGGCGCGCGCGTTGGGAAAATACTCGAAGCCATGCTGCCTTGCGATGACATTGACTTCATCCTCCGGCGATGTGTCGGAAAACGCCTTGATGTCGCCATAGAACCTGATGCGGCTGCTATGCATAAAGCCCTTTTGGCCAGAGGGTAACGTCACCTTCAGCCAGCTCGCCTTCTCCTCGCCTTGCACAATGGTGTCGAACTGAAAGACCACGCCCTTCTCCACCCGCGCCACAACGGCCGACTGCGCATCCGACCTGGCGCGCAGGTTCGTATAGCCGTCGGGATCGTCAATAACGCCGGTCCACTGCGCACAGGCCATCAACGGAGTGCAAAGGATAAGGGTAAGTGCGAGGAGTCTCATACGGGTGGAACGTAGCGGGGCGAATAACTTGCCCGCAAGGGTTTTGGATGGAGGAACGCCGCCTGTGGGTCTGCGACCACGCGTCCCGTCGCCGGATTGGAGTGAAAGAGCCGAGATTTCCCATTTTTTGCTTGCCCTGTTGTGCATAGTGGTTTTGTATCCACTATGGGTTAATGCATTTAAACGATGCAAACTATTTGCAATAGTGTTTACCTGGGGGGCCGCCCCGGCGCCTGTTTGCTAATGTACTGCCTAGATGTAGAAGCACCGCTATGAGTTCCAAACTTCCTTTCAATGTTCCCTTTCTTGCCGGCAAGGAACTTGCATACATTAGCAAATGCGGGGAAACAAGAATCCTGGCAGGCGACGGCCCTTTTACCAAACAATGCAACGCCCTGCTGGAACAACGAACCGCCACGCGCAAGGCCCTGCTCACCCACTCCTGCACTGCGGCGCTGGAGATGGCGGCCCTCCTGCTGGATATACAGCCGGGCGACGAAGTCATCATGCCTTCGTACACGTTTGTCTCCACCGCTAACGCCTTTGTCCTGCGCGGCGGCGTGCCCGTATTTATAGACATAAGGCCCGATACACTCAATCTCAACGAAGTGCTGATAGAAGATGCAATAACGCCCCGGACAAAAGCCATTGTGCCTGTACATTACGCGGGCGTCGGTTGCGAAATGGATTCCATACTGGCACTAGCAAAAGAGCATAACATTAAGGTGGTGGAGGATGCCGCGCAAGGTGCATTAGCTTCGTATAAAGGAAAAGCATTAGGCTCCATGGGTGAGCTCGGTACATTAAGCTTCCACGAATCCAAGAACCTCATATCCGGCGAAGGCGGTGCCCTGCTTGTCAATGACCCCGAATATATACACCGGGCCGAGATTATTCGCGAAAAAGGCACAGACCGTAGCCGCTTTTACCGTGGAGAGGTTGATAAATACACATGGCAGGAGGTAGGCTCCTCGTACCTGCCAGGCGAAATAATTGCTGCTATGCTGCTGGCCCAACTGGAGGATGCAGATACCATAACTTCCCTGCGTATGCAGGTATGGAATAAGTATCACGCCATGCTCCAAAAGCTGGAAGAAAAGGGATCGCTTCGCCGCCCGATAATTCCTTGTGAATGTACACACAATGCGCATATGTACTATGTCCTGCTTGATCCCTCCATTCGCAGAGAACACGTGTTAAAGGAGTTTCAGGCCCAGGCTATCCATGCCTACTTTCACTATGTGCCCCTGCACTCGTCACCTGCCGGCCGGCGCTATGGCAAAACCTGCGGCGCCTTGCCCGTTACGGATTCACTTTCCGAGCAAATTATCCGCCTTCCCCTATGGTGTGGAATTAGCGAAGAGCAGCAGAACAGAGTAGTCAGTTTGATCGAGAAGTTCTGTTGAAGCCATGTAATATGAAACAGCTTTTCTGCCATATCTGTCTGCTTATCCTCGCTTGTTGCTTCTTCTTTACCGCAAATTCGGGTGGCCTCTTTGTGCCTATTGACGGGATTTATCGTGAGCAATTAATCAAGTTTTATATCGAGTGGACAAACCCCTCCCTGATCTCGCCACTTAATCCCCTTCAGGCGCTGGGATCTCTGGCATTTCCGTCTAACTTCTGGCTGTCGCCCGCCGCGCTGCTCAACTATATCTCCTACCGCATCAGCGGTGTGATTATCTCACCTGTTCTGTTCTACACTTGCATATCCGTAGAATTATTCTTATGCACATTCTACCTGGCAAGATGTATGGATATCTCCAGGGCAGTTGCATCGACGGCTTCGTGGATTGCGGTTATCTTTTTAATGCCGTTCTTCCAGCCGCCCCAGAATGGAGGTTTCTTCTCCTTCTACATGATAACGGCTATTGTTCCCGATATTGCGGAGAACATCAGCATCATTTGCGTCATACTGGGGTTAATCATCAGGCTTCAGGCAAACTGTCGCTATAAAATCGCCCGCACGCTTGCCATTTCCTTTCTAACTGCATATGAGATGGCTCACCTTCCGCTGACCACGGCACTATTCTTTCCTTTGGTAGCCTCATTCGCACTATACTGGCTGGTATGGCAGTCCCTTGGCGTCAAGGAGATCCACGAAACCATACGCCTCTGCCTCCTGCTGTTCGTACCTTTAGTTCTTCCGCTAATCTTTGTCGCTGGATTTCTTGCATACTCCATACCGAGCCTTTTTCCTCTGGATTTTCGCTCCGATCGCGAAGAATGGGCGCATATATCTGTACTGTTCCATGGCCCAACCAATATAAGTTGGGCTGGCACCATCATCTATATCGCTGGGTTTAGTGGTGCGATACTCTCTCTATTCAACGAGAGCGTGGCATTGAAGAAGACCGCTATCTTCTATCTTATCTACTCTGGAACGCTTACGATAGCTGGATGTATCTTCGCCTTTGTACTCACCCAGTATCGCACACCTTCGTTTATCTATTTGGAGTGGTACTTGTGGCCGCTCATGTTTATTTTCACCACCTTCCTGTTCGGTAAGTTGCTGCTCTGGATGGGGCAATATATCAGGCGCTTCATCCCACTTAAGGTAACGGCATTCGCACATTCAAGCAGAAAAATAATTGAGGAGCGGGCTAAAGCGTTCTCGTTGAACTGGGTTCAGTCATTTGCTGTTGGCGCGTTCATTGGCCTCTGCCTGTGTACATTCAGCTTTTCGTTGCACAAAAGCAATCCGCTCAATAGCGGTCCCTATGCATTTCCGCCTCCTCCAACCCCCTTAACCAAGGCGCTGATGGACAGGATTGGCCTGCAATCCGGTCATCACTGGAAGGGATGTATGGCAACTCTGGTTGATACTCCGTTAGGAGGAACGGATACCTCATGGCCTCAACAATCCAGCTGGGATTATACAATATGGAAAACGACTGGAAACGAGTATCATCACATTATCCCCTGGTGGTATAATATTCCAACGCTGTTTACGTATACCTCCACCATATCGCCTGACTACTATTTGCTTGTCACTCGATTCCTTTCCCTGCAAAACGACGTCCAGGTGAAATCACTGCCTGTACTGACGCAGCTCAATGTCAAGATACTAAAAATGCTGGGCGTCAGGGTAGTCGTATCCAACAAACCGCTGAACAGCGAATCGTTACAACTGATTTCAGAGAGCCCTTCCGGCGTTTATGCATACGACCTGAAGAATCCATACATTTCGGGGTTTTCCCCTGGCTCCGTAACCTTGTGCACTTCGCTTGAGGAGACCTTTAGGGTCATGACAGACCCGGCGTACGACCCGTTCAACAATACGGTCGTTTACGAGCCTGTTCCGGCGAACCTGACACGAGCAGAGAATCCGACGCTGTATTGGTCCAAAAAGGGCGTCAAAGTAAAGGCGACGGCGCCGGGGAAGAGTTTGTTGGTCATTCCGCTTCAGTATACAAACTGCATTCGTGTCAAGGTAAACAATCAGCCGAAAGTAGCGCCTCGCCTGATTCGAACAAATGTGGCTTTGATGGGAATACTGTTCGATGAAGATCTGGATATAACAATAGAATCCAGCTACGGCCCGCTAAGCAATGTGTTTGGCCGGTTTAAGGACTATTGGGAACTGAAGAGGCTTGGCTGCCAGAATTACACCCAATTTTTGCGAGGCAAACCGGACATTTTGCCGCCGCCGGGTGGGCCGATGTGACAGCCTGTCGCGATGACTTCCAGCATCGGCTGGCGTGCAATTCGTGTGGAGCTCGCCGCCCGAGGAATTTTGCAGTTTCGTTTCCGCCGCGAGGGCGACTATGTATTTCAGGTAGCCTTGGAATTGCTTGACAATGCAAGTTTAATAGTATTATGTGGTATTAACATCAGCATCTGACGTTGCTTTAAGGGTCATGTTGAAGCCTTCTCTTTTTGTCAATTATTATGTTTAACGAGATTAAAGCCAAGTTATTTCCAGGTCAGATTTTGCTCAAGCGTTTGTCCGATGTAGTAAAGGGCTTATCTGATAATCTTGGCGGACTGACCATGAAGGTCGATGCTACGAATGCGGCTATTATACGCATGGAGGCAGAAATTGACCGCCTGAATCGCGATTTTGCCGTGACAAGATCGTTGCTGAGCGAAGCGATCCATGAGGATCACGTGAAGTATGGCTGGAACAAAAGTTTTGCACAAACCGGCGAGGATCTGATACTGGCCGCCCTCTTTATCAATTTTCTCAAGATTGATAAGCCGTCCTATCTGGATATTGGTACGAATCATCCTTCGCGACTGAACAACACCTTCTTCTTTTATCGCTTCAACTGTACGGGTGTTTGTGTGGAGGCGAATCCGCATTTGATTGATGAGATCAAAGCCATTCGTCCGCGAGATAAGTGTCTGAATGTAGGTGTCGGAGATTCGTCGCAACGCGCCGATTTTTATGTTATGGAGCCGTCGACGATGAGCACTTTTTCGACGAAGGATTTTGAAGCTTATAAGGAGAAGGGCATTGTCCATAAGGAGACGATCCCGATTGAGATGGTACCGGTGAATGTTCTTATCGAAAAGCATTTCACCTCTTGTCCTAATCTTGTCTCCCTGGATACAGAGGGCAACGATGAAGTCATCCTCAAAGCTTTTGACTTTCAGCGCTTTCGCCCCGAGGTTTTTTGTGTGGAAACCGTTGAGTACAGGGAGGTTAACAAGAACGCTGTGATCGATGACCTGATGGCTGCCAACGGCTACGTAAAATACGCGGATACGTTCATTAATAGCATCTATGTAGACAGTGGCAAGCTGAATGCAGCGCTGGCCGCAAAGGATAAATCCTGATGCGGCTGGCTGCAATGCTGTGTTGAGTAATATTGTGCCTAAGGATGAATGAAATCGTGTGTTATTGTCGGAGGTGGGCTTGTTGGTTTAGCCATTGCGGCCAAGTTGTTGCATGTTGTTCCGGGACTGAAGCTTACGTTGCTGGAGAAGGAGCAGGCTCTCGGCAAACATCAGTCCACACATAACAGTGGCGTGCTGCATGCCGGCTTGTATTATAAGCCGGGCTCGGTAAAGGCGCGGATGGCTGTCTCTGGCATTAAGCAGATGACGGCGTTTTGCCAGAAGTACGAGATTGCGCACGAGATTTGCGGCAAGATTGTGGTGGCCGTTTCCGACGAAGAAATTCCGCGGCTGCGCACGCTGATTGAGCGCGGGACGGCAAACGGCCTGCAGGGGCTGGCCTGGCTGGAGCGCGACCAGATTGTGGCGCGCGAGCCTCACGTGGCTGGGAAGGCAGCGGTGCTGGTGCCGGAGGAGGGCATCGTTGATTATGCAGGCGTATGCGAAGCGTTAAGGCAGAGGATACTGGAACGGGGCGGCGCCATCTCGCTCGGCTTCAACGTCTTGCGACTGACGCGCCTGGAGAAGGGCTGGCGCGTGGAGTCCGCCGGGCAGAGTGTGGAGGCTGAGTTTTTGGTGAACTGCGCAGGGTTGCAGTGCGACCGCATCGGCCGACTGGCCGGAGTGAAGGATGGCTCGCAAATCGTGCCGTTTCGCGGCGACTACTACAAGCTGCGGCCGGAGCGCGAAGGCCTGGTCAGGCACCTGATCTACCCTGTGCCGGACCCGGCGTTTCCCTTTCTGGGCGTGCACTTTACGCGCATGATCCATGGTGGCGTGGAGGCGGGGCCGAACGCGGTGCTTGCCCTCAAGCGCGAGGGCTACGGCCGC
This sequence comes from Verrucomicrobia bacterium LW23, assembly GCA_003054695.1. Taxonomy (GTDB): domain Bacteria; phylum Verrucomicrobiota; class Verrucomicrobiia; order Methylacidiphilales; family UBA1321; genus LW23. The sequence continues at coordinate 235,590 of QAZA01000010.1, read as the reverse complement.
CTGGATTTTGCTGCGGGGGACGCGCTGGAGACGCTGCTTTTCCCCGGGCTGTGGCGTTTTGCGGTGAAGCACGGGGTGATGTGCGGGCAGGAAGTGGCGCGAGCGATGAGCAAGAATCTGTTCTGCCGCTCGCTGCAACGCCTTGTGCCGGATGTGGTTAAGGAAGATTTGGTGCCGGGTGGCGCGGGCGTTCGCGCACAGGCGATGACGCGGGATGGCACGCTGGTGCAAGATTTTGAGATTCAACAGGATAAGCAGAGTCTGCATGTGCTCAACGCGCCAAGCCCCGGGGCGACCGCCTCGCTGGCTATTGCGGATGAATTGCTCACCCGCCTGGGCCTATCGACCTGCACATTATAGGGACGTGCGGCAGGGAAACGGCGTGTGGTGACAGGAAATTTACTTTACAGGTGAATAACTAACTTCATATAACTCCAATTATGGGAGAAAGCAATTTTAGCTCGTATGCGAGCCAGCTGGCGCAAGTATTAGAGTCGTTTGACTGGACGCAGGTAGAGCCCCTGTATGATGTCCTGCTCCGTTGTTGGGAGCGGGGAGATCAGATCTTTATTTGTGGCAACGGTGGTAGCGGCGCTTCGGCAAACCATCTTGCGAATGACTTTTTGTGTGGCACTGGCTTACATTACAAAAACGGTATTCGCGTTCACTCGCTTTGTAGTAACACGTCGGTTATGATGTGCCTGGCAAATGATGTGGGCTACGAGCATATGTTCTCCTATCAATTGCGCACGCTGGCCAGGCCGGGGGATGTGCTTATTGTTTTCTCCGGCAGCGGTAACTCACCCAATATTGTGGAAGTTTTGAAGGTGGCTAAGGAGATTGGTGTTACGAGTGCTGCTGTGCTTGGTTTTACAGGTGGAAAAAGCAAAGCGCTTGCGGATATTCCCCTGCATTTTGCCGTTAACGATATGCAGATTGCTGAGGATGTTCAGATGGTTGTGGGACATATGGTCGTAAGGCAGTTGAGGCGGGCCGGTTGCCCTGCTGGTGTTGTTGCGGAGTAGTGCGACTGACTTTTTCGTACTGCTATTGTGCTTTCTCTTTGGTTTGTTCGATTGACAGATAACTTTTCTACACAATGAATTCCCGTCCGCGTATTGCTGTTATCGGCAGCAACTCCTTCTCCGGCGCAAGCTTTGTTCGTCACTGCCTGGCGCAGGGACATGATGTATTGGGTGCCAGCCGTTCCGATGAACTCGCTACGGTGTTTCTTCCTTACCGCTGGTTGGATACGGAACAACAGGCAGGCTTTCAGTTTGTACAGGCGGACTTGAATCAGGACCTGGATCGCCTGATGACGGCGCTGGACGACTTTCAGCCGGCCTATGTGGTTAACTTTGCTGCCCAGGGAATGGTGGCACAAAGCTGGTTACATCCGGAGCACTGGTACCAGACGAATGTTGTAGGCAATGTCTGTTTCCATAACCGGCTTCGCAAGGCTGCGTATTTAAAGAAGTACGTACATGTCTCCACGCCGGAGGTGTATGGCAATACGTCGGGCCTTATAGATGAGAGCGCGCCGTTCAATCCCAGCACGCCTTACGCGGCATCGCGCGCGGCGTGCGATCTGCATCTGCGTACCTTCCTTCAGCAACATAAGTTTCCCGTTATCTGGACGCGTGCCGCCAATGTGTATGGCCCGGGCCAGCAGCTGTATCGCATTATCCCGCGCACTATCCTGTACATAATGCTGGGCAAGAAGCTGGAGCTGCATGGCGGCGGCCACTCGGTGCGCTCGTTTATCCATATTGACGACGTGGCGGCCGCAACGCTGCAGGCGGCGGAGAGTGCCGAGCCCGGTGCCTGCTACCACCTCTCCACGCCGCGCCATCTTAGCATCCGCGATCTCGTGGAGATGATTTGCACCAGCATGGGTGTTAAGTTTGACGACGTGGTGAACGTGGTGGATGACCGACCGGGCAAGGATGCCGCGTATTTTCTGGACAGCGCGCGCGCTCGCAGGGAGCTGGGCTGGGCGGACGCCGTGAGCCTGGAGACGGGTGTGGCGCAAACGATCGACTGGGTGCGCAATAATCTGGAGGCGCTGAAGGCGCAGCCGTTCGACTATATTCACAAGGCTTAGCACCCTATGACAGCCTAATTTTCGCATCTGACGCGCTGAAAAAGACCCAGCGCCCGCGTTGCTCCTCAGTCGAATATTAATCCAATATTCTTCTTCGTCGCGCCCTGGCGTTGAGCCTTTTTGAACGCACCAGATCCGAAACTTGGGATGTTATCGGGTACCAGCCTTGTTTGACAGCGGGCCGCAGGCGGGCCGGAGCAAAAGGCGGGGATCAATTTAGCCGTTAAGGCTATTCGGGGGCATCTGGATCTTTATGATTGATCCATTTGTACCTTTCCTTATTATCCGGCCTTCCCTTAAAGCTTCCACGCCTCACTTTATCAACCTGTTACTTCGCGGCTTACGACCGGACTACGAATGCAGACTCTAACGATATGACGTCTATCGCTTCCAAACTGTTACCCTTCGAAGAGGCAAGCGCAATCTTCCGGCAATTGCGCGGCGAAGGGCTTCGAGTCGTCCAGTGCCACGGTACCTTCGATCTGGTCCATCCCGGGCACATCTTTCACCTGGAGGAGGCGCGCGCTCTGGGTGATGTGTTGGTGGTGACGATTACCGGGGAGAAGTACGTCAACAAAGGGCCGGGGCGCCCCTACTTTAGCGATAAGCTTCGCGCTAAATCGCTCGCCGCGCTGGCCTGTGTGGATTACGTTGTTGTTATCCCGTTCCGCGCCGCGGTGGAGGCGATTGAGTGCGTACAGCCTGATATTTATTGTAAAGGCCGGGAGTACGAAGATCAGAGCAATGACGTTACGGGTAACATTGCGGATGATATTGCAACGGTTGAGAAGTTTGGCGGCAGGGTTTCCTATATCGGTTCGGTGGTATTCAGCTCCACGAAGCTGCTGAACAAGCACTTCGATCACATGCCGGAAGCGATCAAGGGCTATTGCCAGAGTCTTGCTGTAACGTATCCGCCGGATACATTCCGCCAGGCGGTGGATGATCTGAAGGATCTACGCGTATTGCTTATTGGCGATATCATCTTTGATAAATACAGCTATGTAAAGGTCCAGGGCCTTACATCCAAAGCAAGCATCGTATCCGCGCGGCACCTGTACGAGGATCTGCAGCCTGGCGGTACGCTTGCGGTGTATCGGCATGTGCGCGAGTTCACGCCCCACGTCAAGCTGGTCAGCATCCTCGGCACGGAGCCATGGGCGCAGGAGGAGCTCGACCTTCACGTGGCCCCCGAGGATTCGTTGGTGTTGCGTGACGAGACGTTTACCTCCGTGCTCAAGCACCGCTTTGTGGCCCCGCAGGCGGAGGGCAAGGAGTTGATCAAGTACTTCTCCGTCAACTACATCGACGACAAGCCCCCGCGCGCCGAGCTTATTGCCCGGGTGATGGAGACACTTCGCGCCGAGATCGAGAAGGCCGATGTTGTGATGGTAATGGATTTCGGCCACGGCCTCATGCAGCCGGAGGTTCGCGAATTTGTGCAGGAGCACGCCAGGTTCCTCGCGGTAAACTGCCAGTCCAACAGCAACAACCACGGCTTTAACATCATCAACCGGCAATACAAGCGCATGGATTGCTTTAGCCTGGATGAGACTGAGATGCTGCTCGCCGTCGGCCAGCGCCACGTCAATATTCTGGATGCGCTGGAAAAGCTGAAGGAGAACTTCTCCAGCAGCTATGCGTGGCTGACGCGAGGCGGTGTCGAGACAATCGGCCTGAAGGACGGCGAGAAGCCGAGCAAGCTGATGCCGTTCGAAGCCTCCATTACGGATACCGTGGGTGCCGGCGACGCCTTCTTCTCCATCGCCGCGCTTGGCGCCGCCAAAGGATACCACAACGAGCTGGTGACCTTCCTTGGCCAGCTGGGCGGCGCGCAGGCAGTCAAGATTGTTGGCAATACCCGGCCTATCTCAAAAGCAGTATTGCTGAAGGCGGGAATGAGTCTGTTGAATTTCTAAAGCTATGAACATACTGGTGACAGGCGGTTGCGGTTTTGTGGGTACAGTGTTAACCCCCAGCCTTCTTGCAGAAGGCCACAAGGTAACCGTATTTGATATACAGTGGTTTGGGAATTATCTCCCCGAACATCCGAATCTTCGCGTCGTGCAGGGCGACATCCGGGAGACCGACTCGATTCCGCTCGAAGGCATCGATACGATCATTCACCTGGCCAACATCGCGAATGATCCGTGCAGCGATCTGAACTCCAAGCTCAACTGGGAGGTCAACGCCCTCGCCACGATGCAGATCATCGAGGCCGCCATCAAGGCCGGCGTCAAACAGTTCATCCACGCCAGCTCCGGCAGCGTGTACGGCGTTAAGGAAGAGCCCGAAGTTACCGAAGATCTCTCGCTTGTCCCCATATCGGACTACAACAAAACGAAGATGGTGAGCGAGCGCGTGCTGCTGAGCTACGCGGATCAGATCATCATCAATATCGTGCGCCCGGCCACCATTTGCGGCTACTCCCCCCGCATGCGCCTGGACCTCGCCGTGAATATGCTGACCATGCAGGCACTGGCCAACGGCCGCATCACCGTGTTTGGCGGCGATCAGGCCCGTCCCAACATCCACATGCAGGATATGGTGCGCGTGTATCACCACTTCCTCAAGGTGGGCCAGGAGTTCCCCGGCATCTTCAACGCGGGCTTCGAGAACATCACCGTGCTGGAAATCGCCCAGCGAGTGAAGGATCGCGTGCCCTGCGAAATCGTGGTGAGCCCCTCCAACGACCCGCGTTCCTACCGCCTCTCCTCCAAAAAGCTGCTTTCCACAGGCTTTGAGCCGAAGTTCACGGTCTCCGACGGCATCCAGGAAGTAATCGACGCCTACCAGGCCGGCAAGCTGAAGATGGAAGATCGCTGGTTCAACATCAAAACGATGAAAACCATCCCCAACCTGGCCTGATCGCCGCCGCCGGACCTCTCTGCCTCACAGACATTGCCCATGAAGACCCCCGCCGCGATTCTTGTCGCCCAAAAGCAGCCGCTGGAGCTGGATGAAGTCGAAATCCCCGCCCTGCGCTACGGCCAGGTGCTCGTCGAAATCGGCGCTACCCGCATCTGCGGCTCGCAACTGGGCGAGATTGATGGCGTGAAGGGCCCCGACCGCTACCTTCCCCACCTGCTGGGGCACGAGGCGGGGGTGACCATCCTGGAGGCAGGGCCCGGCGTCACGCGTGTCAAGCAGGGCGATCGCGCCGTGCTTCACTGGCGCGCGGGCCTGGGCCTCGAGGGTGGTGGCAGCGTTTACACGCGCAACGGCGCCACGGTAAACGCGGGCAACATCACCACGTTCCAGAAGTACGCGGTTGTCTCCGAAAACCGCCTGACGGTGGTGCCCGGCGACACCGACTTTGAAGTATGCGCGCTGCTGGCGGATACGCTGACCACCGGGTTTGGCGTCATTACCAACAACGCGCGCCTCGCTATCGGGGAGTCGGTCGTCATCGTCGGCTGCGGCGGTATCGGCCTGGGCGTTGTGCTCGGAGCCAAACTCGCCGGCGCGCACCCGATCATTGCGGTCGATCTGCAGGACCACAAGCTGGCCAAGGCAAAAGAATTCGGCGCGACGCACACCATCAACTCGGCCACCACGGATTTCGAAGCCGCGGCACGCGAGATCCTCGGCGGCACGGCCGATGTGGTGGTGGACGGCACCGGCCTGCCTTCCGTCATCGAGAAGGCGTACACGTTGACCGGCCCCCGCGGTCGCTGCGTCATTTTCGGCGTTATGCAGCATGAGCGCCGCATCTCCATCAACACGCTGCCGCTGCACTTCGGCAAAGTGCTGACCGGCTCCCACGGCGGCGAAAGCGAGCCGGCGGTCGATATCCCGCGCTACATCCGCATGATGCGCGACGGCCGGTTTGATCCGCGCGGCTTTATCTCGCATCGCATGGGGCTGGAGTCGATCAACGACGGCATTGCACGTATGCGCTCCGGCGAAGTAATTCATTGTATCGTGCACCCGTGATCCTTATACTTTTGCGCAATCATGGAGTGCACCGAAACGATCAGTGAGCTTGCGGCAGTCTCCGCGCGGCTGCGTGGGGAAGTGATAATGATGTCGCACCGTGCAGGGACGCCGCATCTGGGGTCGTCGCTGTCGGTGGTGGATATACTGGTGGCGCTGTATGGGGCGGCGCTGAGGATCGATCCGAAGGCTCCGGAGGATCCGCTGCGCGATCGTGCGATCCTGAGCAAGGGGCACGCGGCGATGGCGCTGTATGCGGTGCTTGCGGAGCACGGGTTTTTCGGTCGCGAGCTGATCGACACGTTCGCGACGCACGGCGCGGCGCTGGCGGAGCAGCCGAGTCCGCACTGCGCGCCTGGCGTGGAGCTGGCGACGGGATCGCTGGGCCACGGGTTGCCCATTTCGCTGGGTCTGGCGCTTGCGGCGAAGATTCGCGGGCAGGCCTACCGCGTGTTTACGGTGCTGAGCGACGGCGAGTGCAACGAGGGTACAGTGTGGGAGGGCGCGCTTCTGGCCCCCGCGCTTAAGCTGGATAACCTTGTGGTTATAGTGGATTACAACAAGTGGCAGGCCACGGGCCGCAGCGAGGAAGTCACCTCCCTCTCTCCGCTGGTGGAGAAATGGCGCGCGTTTGGCTGGCATGCGCAAGAGGTTGATGGCCATGATCTTGCAGCGCTTACGGGCGCGCTGGCCACGGTGCCGCACCCCTCGGGCAAGCCGCTGGCGATTATCGCGCACACGGTGAAGGGCAAGGGCGTCTCCTTTATGGAGGACGATAACAACTGGCATTACCGCATCCCCAAGGCGTCGGAGGTAACGGCGGCGTTTCTGGAGCTGGGGCTTCCGGCGCCGGTCATTCCTGCGGGTTCCGGCCCGAAGAAGGCGCACTAAGCGCTAAGTCCTTTAGCATTAAACGCTTACTCACTTCCCTACTTTTTTCCATGAGAAACGCTTTTGCAGAGGAAATCACGGCCCTGGCGCAGACGGACGAGCGCATTGTGCTGCTTGCCGGCGACATCGGCAACCGGCTGTTCGATCGCTTTAAAGAGGCGTGCCCCAACCGGTTTTACAACTGCGGCATTGCCGAGGCCAACATGATCGGCCTGGCCGCCGGCCTCGCCATGGCGGGGTTTCGGCCCGTGTGTTACACCATCGCGCCGTTTCTCACGTACCGGTGCGTGGAGCAAATCCGCGTGGACCTGTGCTACCACCACGTGCCGGTCATCCTCGTCGGCACGGGCTCCGGCCTGGCGTACGCCTCGCTGGGCGCCACGCACCACTCGTGCGAGGAGATGGGGATGCTGCGCCTGCTTCCGCACCTCAACGTCGTCGCGCCGGCGGACTCCCAGGAAGTGCGCGGCGCGCTGCGGGCCAGCCTGCAGGACCCGAACCCCACCTACATCCGCATTGGCAAAAAGGGCGAACCCGTAGTGCATCCGAGCGTCCCCGCGTTTACGCTGGGCAAAGCCATCCCCATGCGCGGCGGCCATGGCCAGGGGGAGAGCGACGAAGTGGCGCTGCTGAGCACCGGCGTGATGCTGCCCACCGCGCTCGCACTGGCGGACTGGCTTAAGGCGCGCGATATCCACGCGTCCGTCCACAGCTTCCACACCGTTAAGCCGTTGGACGAAAACACGTTGCACCGCGCGTTCAGCACCGCGAGCGTCGTCGCCACGCTGGAGGAACACAGCGTCCTTGGCGGCCTCGGCGGCAGCCTTGCGGAGTGGAAAGCGGACCGCCCCGAGCTCCCCGCCCGCCTGCTGCGCTTCGGCACGGCGGACGAATTCCTGCACAAAACCTGCGACACCGAAGAAGCCAACGCCCACTTCGGTCTCACCCCCGAGGCCCTCGGCCCCCGCATCCAGCAAGCCCTCGCCGCAAGCCTCAACGTCACGTGAGCACCCAACCACCCATCGTCGTCGGCATCGATTTCGACAACACCCTCGTTTGCTACGATACGCTGTTCCATCGCGTCGCCGCTGAGCAAAAGCTCATCCCCGACGACGTGCCGGTAAACAAAACCGCCGTGCGCAACTACCTGCGCCAAATCGGCCGGGAACCCGCGTGGACCGAGATGCAGGGCGTGGTGTACGGCAACCGCATCGTGGAGGCCGAAGCCTACCCGGGCGCGCTCGACTTCATCCGCCAAGGCATCGCAAGCGGCTGGACCCTCCACATCGTCAGCCACAAAACGCGCTACCCCATCAAGGGGGAGCCCGTCGACCTCCACGAGTCCGCCCGCCGCTGGTTGGAGACGCAGGGTGTCCACTCCAGCGCCATCGGCCTGCCGCGCGGCAATGTGTGGTTTGCCCCCACCAAAACCGAGAAGGCTCAGCGAGCGGAAGCCCTTGGCTGCCAGGTGTTTATCGATGACCTCCCCGAGTTCTTGCTCGATCCGGCGTTTCCGTCCGGCATTCGGCGAATCCTCTTCGATCCGCAGAAAAACGTCCGGCCCTCGGAGCATTACACCATCGTTCACTCGTGGGCGGAGATCCCGGCCCTGGTAAGCGCCTGACACATGAGCGAACCTTTTCAGCCGCCGGACGGCACCGCTGCAATCCTCGAATCCGTGGGCTGCACGGGCAGCTTTACAGTCGAGCCGCTTTCCGGCGGCGCGAATAATCGCGTCTATCGCGTTGAGGCCGAGGCTCTTACCGCGCCGTTGGTGCTCAAGCATTTTTTCCAGTCGCCCGGCGACACACGCGACCGTTTTCACGCCGAGAACTCGTTCTACACCTACCTGGGCAAGCTCCCCGCGCAGCCGCGCACCGCCCGCGCGCTCGCGTGGTCGCGCCCGCACGGGCTGGGGCTTTTCTCGTGGATCGAAGGTCGCAAGCTCACGGTCGATGTCATCAGCGAGAACTCCGTTGAGCAGGCCCTGCAGTTTTTCATCGCGCTGAACCCGCCTGGTCAGCATGCAAACTGGGCCGACATGTCTCCAGCCTCCGAGGCATGTTTCTCCCTGCAGACGCATCTGGATTGCGTGGAGCGTCGCGTGCTTCGTCTGGAGACCGGCCTGAATCCGCGGCGCGAGCGCTCCGACGACGAGCCGCCCATCACGCCGCTGGAGCAGGAGGCCGCGGCGTTTGTTGCCGAGAGACTGCGCCCGTGCTTTGACCAGCTGCGGGACGTCATCCGCGGCTCCGGCGCCAACCTCAGCGAGGAGTTGCCTGCTGCCCGTCGTTGCGTCTCGCCTTCGGACTTTGGCTTTCACAACGCGCTGAGCGACTCCGCCGGCGCGCTGCACTTCTTTGATTTTGAGTACGCGGGCGTGGATGATCCCGCCAAGTTCTTCTGCGATTTCCTCAGCCAGCCGGCGCTTCCCGTGCCGCACGCTTTGTGGCGGCATAGCTATAGCCTTCTGCAGCAGGCACTTCCGGATCTGATGGACGCGGGGAAGATTCAACTGTTGCTGCCACTGTACCAGCTTAAATGGTGCTGCATTGTGCTCAACGAGTTCCTCCCTACCGGCAAGGACCGCCGCCGCTTCGCCAGTCCCTCCGGCGCCCGCGCCGACAAGCAGCGCTTGCAGCTGGATAAAGCGAAGAGATCCCTTGCCGCGCTTACTGTTGATTTCGATTTTCTGCAGCCTGTTATTTCCGAATAAACCGTACACAACGCTTCCTTTTTCTTATGCCCTACATTGATTTCGTTACGCCCGTCCATACCAAGACGACACGCGACTACCTGGCTCGTGTCAATGGCCGCCCCAAGGCCGAAGTCGCGCAGCTGGCCAAGCAGTGGGGCTACGATTACTGGGATGGCAGCCGCGAAACCGGTTACGGTGGAATGCGTTACGACGGCCGCTGGAAGGCTGTCGCCGAGCGCCTGGCCAAGCATTACGACCTCAAAGCCGGCCAGCGCGTGCTGGATATCGGCTGCGGCAAAGGCTACCTGCTGTACGACCTGACCCAGGCTGTCCCAGGCCTCGAGGTCGCCGGCCTGGATATCTCCGGCTATGCCATCGAGCACGCCAAGGAGGAAGTCAAGCCGTTCCTCCACCAGGGCCATGCGAAGGAGTTGCCGTTTGCGGACAAGAGCTTCGACCTCGTCATCTCGCTCAACACGCTGCACAATCTTTATAACTACGAGCTGGACCCGGCCCTGCGCGAGATGCAGCGCGTTACCAAAACCAACGCGTACCTGGTGGTGGAATCCTACCGCAACGAGTCCGAGAAGGCGAATCTCCTCTACTGGCAGTTTACGTGCGAGGCGTTTTGCACCCCGGCGGAGTGGGAGTGGTGGTTTAAGCAAACCGGCTACACGGGCGACTACAGCTTTATCTATTTCGAGTAAAGCTGGATTGGGGAGAACGGGGCGAGGAGGGGCAGCGGAGCGCGGCCCTGCGCGGCAGCAGGGCGAGCGGCCCGGCCGTGGCTCCGGCGAAGTAATTCATTGTATCGTGCACCCGTGATCCTTATACTTTTGCGCAATCATGGAGTGCACCGAAACGATCAGTGAGCTTGCGGCAGTCTCCGCGCGGATGCGTGGGGAAGTGATAATGATGTCGCACCGTGCAGGGACGCCGCATCTGGGGTCGTCGCTGTCGGTGGTGGATATTTTGGTGGCGCTGTATGGGGCGGCGCTGAGGATCGATCCGAAGGCTCCGGAGGATCCGCTGCGCGATCGTGCGATCCTGAGCAAGGGGCACGCGGCGATGGCGCTGTATGCGGTGCTTGCGGAGCACGGTTTTTTTGGTCGGGAGCTGATCGACACGTTCGCCACGCATGGCGCCGCTCTGGCGGAGCAGCCGAGCCCGCACTGCGCGCCCGGGGTGGAGCTGGCGACGGGATCGCTGGGCCACGGGTTGCCGATTTCGCTGGGTCTGGCGCTTGCGGCGAAGATTCGCGGGCAAAGCTACCGCGTGTTTACGGTGCTGAGCGACGGCGAGTGCAACGAAGGCACGGTGTGGGAGGGCGCGTTGCTGGCCCCCGCGCTTAAGCTGGATAACCTTGTGGTTATAGTGGATTACAACAAGTGGCAGGCCACGGGCCGCAGCGAGGAAGTCACGTCGCTCTCCCCGCTGGTGGAGAAGTGGCGCGCCTTTGGCTGGCATGCGCAAGAGGTTGATGGGCATGATCTTGCAGCGCTGACAGGCGCGCTTGCCACAGTGCCGCACCCCTCGGGCAAGCCGCTGGCGATTATCGCGCATACGGTGAAGGGCAAGGGCGTCTCCTTTATGGAGGACGACAATAACTGGCACTATCGCATCCCCAAGGCGTCGGAGGTAACGGCGGCGTTTCTGGAGCTGGGGCTTCCGGCGCCGGTCATTCCTGCGGGTTCCGGCCCGAAGAAGGCGCACTAAGCTCTAAGTCCTTTAGCATTAAACGCTTACTCACTTCCCTACTTTTTTCCATGAGAAACGCTTTTGCAGAGGAAATCACGGCCCTGGCCCAGACGGACGAGCGCATTGTGCTGCTTGCCGGCGACATCGGCAACCGGCTGTTCGATCGCTTTAAAGAGGCGTGCCCCAACCGCTTTTACAACTGCGGCATTGCGGAGGCCAACATGATCGGCCTGGCCGCCGGCCTCGCCATGGCGGGGTTTCGGCCGGTGTGCTACACCATCGCGCCCTTCCTCACGTATCGCTGCGTGGAGCAGATTCGCGTGGACATGTGTTATCATCACGTGCCGGTGATTCTCGTCGGCACCGGCTCCGGCCTGGCGTACGCCTCGCTGGGCGCCACGCACCATTCGTGCGAGGAGATGGGGATGCTGCGCCTGCTTCCGCACCTCAACGTCGTCGCGCCGGCGGACTCCCAGGAAGTGCGCGCCGCGCTTCGCGCCAGCCTGCAGGATCCGAACCCCACCTACATCCGCATTGGCAAAAAGGGCGAACCCGTAGTGCATCCGAGCGTCCCCGCGTTTACGCTGGGCAAAGCCATCCCCATGCGCGGCGGCCATGGCCAGGGGGAGAGCGACGAAGTGGCGCTGCTGAGCACCGGCGTGATGCTGCCCACCGCGCTCGCACTGGCGGACTGGCTGAAGGCGCGCGATATCCACGCGTCCGTCCACAGCTTCCACACCGTTAAGCCGTTGGACGAAAACACGTTGCACCGCGCGTTCAGCACCGCGCGCGTCGTCGCCACGCTGGAGGAACACAGCGTCCTTGGCGGCCTCGGCGGCAGCATCGCCGAGTGGAAAGCGGACCGCCCCGAGCTCCCCGCCCGCCTGCTGCGCTTCGGCACGGCGGACGAATTCCTGCACAAAACCTGCGACACCGAAGAAGCCAACGCCCACTTCGGTCTCACCCCCGAGGCCCTCGGCCCCCGCATCCAGCAAGCCCTCGCCGCAAGCCTCAACGTCACGTGAGCGGACGCTTGCCCTTGCCACCACGGGAACCATTGGATGACGCCACCCTATCCGAATAACGCAAGCGCCGCCAATGCCGGCGTGCTTATTTGCGGCTGCACCAGCCTGCTGGGCAGAAGCCTTGCCAAAGCCTGCGACGAGGCGGGCGTTCGCTGGATCGGCACCTCCCGTCAGCCCGGCCCCCTCGCGGCGAATGTCCGGCACCTCGATCTCGCGCAGCCGTCGGGCTGGGAGCTGCCGGGCGACTGCCGCGTGGCGATATTGTGTGCCGGGGAGACACGTGTCGACAAGTGCGAAGCCGACCCCGTTGGAACGCGGCAAATTAATGTAACCAACACCGTTTTGCTGGCCAAGTGCCTGCTGGAGAGGGGAGTAGCGATCATCTTCCCCACCACCAGCCTGGATGGCGCCTCCACGGAGTACGGGCGGCAGAAGGCGGAGACGGTTCGGCAACTGCAGGCACTTTCGCCACGTGTTGCCATTGTTCAGCTGTCCAAAGTTATTCATGGGGAGTTTCCCCTCTTTCAACGCTGGTATGCATCGTTGCTAAAGGGCGAAGTTATTGCGCCTTTTGATAACTACAGTTTCTCGCCGGTACTGCTCTCGTATGTAACAACGGAGCTGCTCGGCCTGCTTCAACATTTCAGGCCGGGCATGTGGCTACTTGCGGGCGATCGCTCGATATCCTATGCGGAGGCCGCGCTACTGCTTGCCAGGGCCAAGGGGCTTCCTGAGCAACTGGTGCAACCCGTTTCCAGGCCGGGTTCTTCCGGTCCCATTCCTGTCGAAAAGTCTGCATCCTATACGGTTCTTCCCGGACGTACATTGCCTTCTGTCGAAAACACACTTCACTCCCTCTTTCTGAATATGCACGCCCCGTCCGATCGCCTTCTCACGTGCCACATCTGCAGTAGCACCGATGTCAACCTGCACACGGAATACAGTGCCATGCAACGCATTACGTCGGACAGCAAGATATGGGCCTCCGGCGGGCTGCTGTTTACCTGCAAGGCGTGCGGCGCCGTGCAGGCCTCGTGCGATAAGGAATGGCAGAAGGAGATTGAAGCAATCTACAAATCTTACTCCATCTACTACCAAAGCGGCGGCGAAGAGCAGAAGGTATTCGATTCCGAATCCGGCCAAACGCTCCCGCGCTCCGAGTGGCTGCTGCGTCGCGTGCGGGATGCCGCGCCTCTTCCGCAATCCGGCCACCTGCTCGATATTGGCTGCGGCAACGGTCGTTTTATCAAAGCCTTTGGCCGCCTTTACCCGGACTGGAAGCTGAGCGGCACGGAGTTTGACGACAAGGACAAAGCCACGATCACGGCCTTGCCCGGCTTCGATACGCTTTACACCGGCCGCCTGGAAGAGGTGCCCGGCACCTTTAACCTGATCTCCCTGATCCACGTGCTGGAGCATATCGAGAATCCGCTGCCTTTCCTGAAGCAGATTCGCTCCATGCTTGCCCCCGATGGCTTCCTGCTGGTGGAGCTCCCCTCCTACCAGGACAACCCGTTTGAGCTGCTGATTGCCGACCATGCCACCCACTTTAGCGTGGAAACAGCCGCCGCCCTGCTCCAAAAGGCCGGCTTTAACGTTGTGGTGGCTACCAAATCGTGGGTGACCAAAGAGCTCTCCCTCCTGGCCAATCTGGATGCCTCCGGCAGCGCGGCCGCATCCACCACGACCGAAGGCGAAGGCGCTGCGACCGCCGGCGAAACCGTAACGTGGCTGAGCGAGATCGTCCGCCAGGCCACGGAGATGGCCGCGAAGTCGCGCTCGTGGGGCATTTTCGGCACGTCCATTGCCGGCACGTGGGTGACCGGGCAGCTTAGTCAAAAGCCCGCGTTTTACGTGGACGAAGACACCAACCGTATCGGCCAGTTGCACAACGGCGTCCCTATTGTCAGCCCCGCGCAGGTTCCGCCGGACAGCGATGTGTATGTGGCTCAGCCCACGCCCATTGCGGCCAAGATCATCCGGCGCCTGGGCGGCGGTACGGTGCGTTACCACGGGCCGTGCAACGTGTAGGCTGGCTGCCTGCTTTTTTTGATCCATCCTGTTCGCTATCATGAACCTGAAGAGTCTGTTTACCTCAAAGCCGGCCCCGGAGCCCGAGATCTTTCACGACATTCACGACTTTTCCATCCTGCCTTTTGGCCTGGGAGATGCGATGACGTGGTGCGTGAAATCGGCCCTGCGCTGCCAGGCGGCCGGCCGCAAGGGCGTGCATGTGCATCTGGTGTGCGACGTGAAAGCGTCCGGCTGCACCATCCTGATGCCGCTGGCCCATGCTACCGACCTCTTTATGATGGAGCTGGTGTCCGCATTCACCTCGCACCCTCTGTTCTCCAGCCTCACGCTCCACTCCTCGCGGCAGGCGTTTGACGACTTCTGGACAAAGCTGGCCGCCACCGATCCGGCCGCCAGGGCCACTTACGCGGAGCACCTGGAGATTTACGAGAAGCGCAAGAATCCCCAGGCCGTTGTCGCTTTCCACCGCAGCAAGTGCTCCATGCACGCGGAGATTAACGACTGGTTTCGCGAGACGGGCAACCGCCCCCGGCTGCGCATTGTTCCGGAGTGCGCCACGGATATCGAAGCCCTGAAGGGGAGCTACCCGGAGAAGACCTTTTGGGTGGCCGTGCACTCGCGGCTCAAGCGGCTGGATTCCGGGCTGAAGCCGTCCGAATCGGGCCAGGATTTCGACCGCGACGAGGATTTCACGCAGTGGTTCCACTTTATGGAGCGGACGGCCCGGGCTTTTCCGCACGTGCGCTTTGTAGTACTGGGGCGCCTTCAGGAGAAGCCGCTGGCGTTGCTTCGGCTGCCCAATGTGGTAAGCCTGCGCGCGCTGGGCATGGGCATCGGGCACGAGATCGCCTTCATCAACGCGTGCAATCTCTTCCTGGGCTCGCTGGCCGGGTACGCGCAAATTGCCTACTTTAGCGCTACGGATTACACAATCATCAGCAACACAGAGCAGGGTGCCGATCACCAGGGCATTCGCTACGGCGATCCCCAGCTGCCTTTTGCGCTGCCCGGGCAACGCGTGCGCTATGGTCGGGAGAAGTCGGACAGCCTGCTTAAGGTGCTGGAGGAGCGCTTGACGGAAGTTGGCGCAACCAGCGCGCTGCCGGGGGAGGTGACCACGCATCGCTTCTTTATCTCGCCGGAGCAGGAAACGCGCGAGCTTTACAGCATCGTCAGCGCCCAGTTGCTTCCCCTTGCGCTCAAGTGGGATGCGGGGGAATTGGAAGCCGTGCGACGCGATTTGCGAATGCTGGACGACACGTTTCCGCACGTCGTCTCGCACCTCCCGACCTTCCGCCTGCTGAAGGATCTTTCGGACCTGGATCTGATCAAGGCCGGGGACGACGCGATGGCGTCAGCTTTGGCCGCGCAGAAGAAGATTCTGGAGGCGCGCCTGGTGCAGCTGCTTTACGCCACGGTGCTGGAGCCCGTGAACGGCCTTTTTCCGCGCTCGATGCCTGGCTGCTCCGGCATGCGCCGCGACGGCTGGTGCGGCGAGGAAACCAAGTTTACCCTGGGGGCCTCCTCCCGTGGGTCAACACTAACGCTGGAGTTTGGCAGCCCGGCCACGTGGCAGCCCATGCAGGCAACCATTGCTGTGGAGGGGGAAAAGGCTGTCGAGATTACGCTGGAGCCCGCGGGATCGACGCACAAGGTGGAGATGGAGCACGACCACACGCATACGCGGGTTACCCTGCGCTTTCCGGAGGCGAGAGCCCTCAGCGCTGAGGACCCTCACGTGTGCTCTGCGCATCTGCGGGGCATACGGATTGTGTAGCGTGTGCGGGCAGGCAGGCGCGAATCAGAGAAGGTTACGGTATTTGTACACAAAGTCGCGGCTCAACCTTCCTATAAAGTGCGGCTGGGCCGTCTTCATAATAGCGACGAACCGGGCCTGCAGTGCTTCGTCTTCCTCTGTATATACGATGCTGCCTTGGTGAAAGAGGAGTGCTTCCTTTAGCAGTAAACACATATCCTCCGGCGTATTGTTAATGAGGCGCAGCTTTCGCTCGCGGAGCACGGCCTGGCTCAGGATGCCGCAATACGGTTCGTTCAGCATTTCTCGGAATGTAAGGAAACGGTTTTCTTCCTCATGCCATAGCAGTTTGCAGACGAAATGGCCGCTGAACGCACACGCATTCAGCGGGTAGCAATTTGTCAGGACCAGCGGCGTGCCAAAGGCTTCCGCCACACTGCCGGGGCCGGAGATGCCGCCGATAAGGAATCTGCAGGCTACATTAATAAACAGGTCGCCCTGCTTCGTTCTCAACGGGCCGGAGGCGTAGTCGATGAGATTCGGAATATCTGATGGTGGTTCAAGCTTTGGCCCAATGCGGATGACACGGCCGCCGGCCTGGGTTACTATCTTGACAACATCACGGTACGTATCCAGTACAGCATTACGGGTGCTGAGATCGCCATCCGTAGCTTCTGCATTACGTACATGCAGGCATACAAACCAGTCGTCGGGATTACATCCTAATTGCTTGATAAGCTCGGCGCCGTACTGTTTGTCTTCATCGCTAAGAGTGAGGAGCGCAGAGCGGCCGGACTTGCTCCACCGGTGCGTGATTTCCAGGATATCCGCGGGCGAGACTTCCCAGGCATCCCGGCAGCGAAGAATGCCGGGCAGGCTGTTGCGGGTTTCCGGGCTGGTGTCCGTCTCGATCCACGGCGCGAAGTAGTTGAGCAGGTGCTGGTTAGGAGATTTCTCGGTCCACGGCAGCAGCACCAGCTTTTTGGGGGTGGGGGACATGATGTTGTCCTGAATGGCCCAGCTGAGATTCGCGATGTCCCCGTACGCCTGCGTCCACGACGGGCCCAGGTACACGACCGAATCCGGCACGGCATTCTCCTCGGCCAGCCGCATGCGGATCTCCTTGCGCTGGCGGAATGTCTCCTGCGACTCCCTGGCCAGGCCCCTCAGCATCTGTTTGTAGGCGATATCGGCAAGTTGTTGAAAATAGGCAATAATGCGGGCCGGGTTGGACCGATTGCCGGCATCTGAGCTCCACATGTAATCATACAGCCAGCGGGCCTCCTCAAACCGCCCCTGCGCCACCCAGCTCAGCGCCACGGACGTGAGCAGTTGGTTTGCTTCGTCCGAAAACGGAGCCGCTTCGCGCATGCGCGTCTGGAAGTCCGCAAAAGTCGGAGCCTTTGCTACATGTACAGAAGCAGCGCTGCGCTCAATACGCAGGAATTCCAGGCACGCGGAGCTGTTCCAGGCTCGTATATCATCTACGGTTACGGAGCCGGACTCTGCGAAGTGGAAGACAACATCCGTTACTGGATGATCCGCGGCAACAGCAAGACGCAATGTAAAGTGATTATCCGGCAACTGCGCATGTACAGGCTGATGGCCGGAAACGGAGATGGTCAGATCAACAGGCTTGCCTGTCGCGGTGCGTCGCCACTTGGTAACTATGGAATCACCATCATATGTAGGGCCTATGCGAAGATGAGTCATTGGGTTGCACCAGCCATCATCCTTAAGCCCGTTACAGCCCACCACCAGATTCTCGAACAGGCCATGAGCATGGCGCTCTATGGCTACAGGAAATATCATTTGCTCGCTGCATACGGATTGTGCGAATGCAAGGTCCGCCGGAATTGCCGGAACGGAGCTGTACGGCACCATCTTTATAGTAAGCTCCGCAGGATGGGAGGCGACAGGAGGCGCGGTCTCCGCGGCGGGTGTGGCTACCGATGTCTTGGACCTTTCGGCAGTCTCCTCCATCGTGGCGGGTGCTTCCGGCGGAGTCCACCGGTAAAATGTGCGTTTGAACCAGGAGCGCCGCTGCCATTTTTTCAGGGACTCGACCGTTCGTTCGAGATGGGAGAGTTTATCCGTCAACGGATCGGGAGGTTCAGCCATAAAGGTTTTGGAATATCTCATTTTCCAAGGGGGATGAATAGTGTTTTTTCCTAGACACCCTTGTAGACGGGCTGTAGAAGTGGAGTGAATCTTACATGGTATTGTCCACCATCAATGGAATGGAGTGGAGTATACAATGTAAATGCCCGCCTCCCAATGTATGGAGCACAGGCGCCACTCATGTATGCATGAAAACGTAAATGAATGTGGAAAGCGTACGGCTCTGCTACCATACGGAAACCGCGCGGGCGAATCTACCGCCGACCACAACGCCCGTCTGATGCTTTAGCACTGCAGGCGTGGAATGAAGCAACACGATATGACCTCACAAACAAAGGAACCTCAGTATCAATTCTTGTTGGAGAAGCAGGAGTATCCTGCTCAGTTTGGCCTGATGAGCGGGCAAGTCTGGCAAGACGATCCGAGGCGCCTCGTCTTTCTCTTATCGCGCTACAAGTTCGTATCTAAAATGCTCAGCGGCGCTGACAGGGTGCTTGAAGTGGGCTGCGCCGATGCTTTTGGAACGCGCATTGTCAAGCAGGAGGTTAAGCACATTACGGTAACAGATTTTGATCCCGTCTTTATTGAAGACGCCAAGACGCGTCACGACCCCCGCTGGCCTGTTGATTATAAAGTGCATGATATGCTGGAAGGCCCCGTGGAAGGCGGCTTTGACGCAGCCTATTGTTGTGATGTTATCGAACACATTATGCCCAGCGACGAGAAAGTGTTTGTCGATAATCTCGCCAAGTCATTGAAGCCCACCGGTACCCTTATTGTGGGCTCGCCGTCGCTCGAGTCCCAGACCTACGCCTCTCCGCCCAGCAAAGCCGGCCACGTGAATTGCAAGACGGCCAAGGATCTGAAAGCGCTGATGCAACTCTATTTCCATCAGGTCTTTATCTTCTCCATGAACGACGAGGTTGTGCATACAGGTTTCTACCCCATGGCGCACTATCTCTTCGCTCTGTGCTGCCATCGCAAATAGGTTCGTGCAATCCCATTGCATTTTGCTCAGACGTCCCGTCTGTGCAAAATGCGGTAGGGGGGCCGCCCTGCGTCCCGTTCCTCAATTACAGGCTGTTGCAGGCTGGGAGTTTTAGCTTGCAATCAAGTCGCAGCTGAGGCTAGCTAGCCATCGCATGATAGCCATCTGTAACGTTGTTTTTGGAAAGTTCTATATCGATCTCTGGAGGACAATGTGTCTTCCGACGGAACGGTCGAAGCAAAACCTGTCCGCGTTAAGCAACGAGGGGCGCCCGCTCTACATCATCTATACGGCAGAGGACAGCCTGGCCGCCATTAATGAGATTGTAGAAGCCGATAATCTCAACGAGGATTTCAAGGTAATTGTACACGTTACGGAGTTTGAAAAGGGTAACCCATTTAGCGCGCTTACCAATGCGCATAAGCATTGTATCGAGAGGTACCGATCTAAAGTAAAAGGCGTCATCTTTTCGTCGGCCGATGTATGCTATCATGACGGCTTTTTTGAGGCGGTGTACAATACTGCTATTTCCAAAGGCAAATCCTGCTTCAGCCTGGGCCTGCGTCTAAGCAACACCTGTACAGAGAAGCTCTCCCGCGATTGCAGGAACCAGTTTACGAAAGAGAAAGCGGTAGAGTATATCCTGGACTATCTCCACCCCATTCAAAAGGATCAGATTCTGGAAGACGGCGCCTGTCACTCCCGCTGGCCGTCCAATCTTTTTGAGAGAAAGGGAGATGTCCTCTCCTACCGGGGCTTTCATCAGCACCCCATTTTCGTCCACTCCCGCCATCTCATCACCGGCTTTGCGGATACGATTGACGGCCAGCTGGCGGACTCCATTTGCGAAAGCCGGGACTTTACGGTCTTGTCCGGCTGCAATCCCCCCGTCATCCTCTCGGTAACTGCGGACCACCGCAGGGACGACTTCTATTCGGAAACTCCCGTGGCGCTGGACAGGGTTTTCCGGTGGGCCTGTGACTACGCCGGGGAGGCTCATATCAGGCTCTTTGTCGATCACCTGCACGTCCTTGCCAGGCCAGGCGCTCTCTCAAGGGCAAGGCGCCTTGAGTCCTACTCCCCACAGCTGAGGTCGATGAAGTCGAAGCTGAAGACACTGCTTCGCCATGGAGACGGCGACCCCCTTCTCAGCCTCCGCATGCTGCGAAACCTGGAGGAGGGCCAGTTCGAAGCCGCGCGTCGCAAGCTCTTTTTGCTTAGCGCGCCGGAGTGGCTGAAGCAAAAGCTGACTCTGTGGGCCACCAACGAGACCATCGCGCGCAAGGAAAAGGAACGGATCTTCGCCTACTTTTATGGCGTTTACCCGCAAAAGGTGGATATTGAGTCCTTCCCTCGCTACAGAGAGATCCTTGGCGTAAATGGCCTTCGCGACGATGGCTGGTGCAAACAGACCGTTCACCTTCGCCTGGGCAGCGCCATGAAGGGCGACGAGCTTCACATTCGCTTTGGCCAGCCGGTGGGCGCCCTCTCCAACAGGGTGGAGATCGTCCTGGATGGCGAAGGCATTGTGGCCGACTTTAATGTCGGGCATGGCAAGCGGAACAACATTCTCATCCCCATCGAGAGAGATATGGATGGCGTGGACGTGACCTGCACTTTCGATCGCGCCGCGGAGATTAGCGAGTGGGACTGTTTTGAAGCCGCCGCCCATCTGCTCTCGGTGGAGATCGTTCCCGAGAAGATAACCATGCGGACCTCCCTCCGCAGGCCCGATAAAATCTTTCGCCGCCTGCGCAACCGTCTCAAAAACTGGCTCTACCCCACCAGGGAGATTTTGCCGCAGAAGTAAGTACGCAGAACCCCCAGGCAGCCTCCCAGGCAAGTCTCTTGTAGAACGCCATACAATCCCCCCACCTACTGACATTGACGCCGGCGCGGCAACTACGCAGGAGTCCGGCGTCATGCGGCTCCATCATGACCCCGATGTTCAGCAACCTTTTGCGGCGCACCGCCTTCCCCTCCATTGCCGACTGCGATAGGGAGGCGCAGAAGCTGGCCGTGCTGCGGATAGCCCTGGGCCTCATCATTACCTGGCGGTGCGCATTTATTGCGCGTGACAGCTACTACTTTTTCGACCCCGTCACCATTGCCGGTCTCAGCGTCCCCATCCCGTTTCTGGAGACATGCGTGCAGTTGCTCCTGGCCCTCGGCCTTACCCTGGGCATTGCGCCGGCCGCCTGCGCCCTGATCCTGGCTGGCACCCACATGTCCTACTCCCTCACCACGGCCACCTACCACCTGGGCCCGCTGATGATGGTGCCCCTGCTGGCCGGCATGGCCGTGCTCGATAGCGGCCGCCTTTGCCTACTGGCAAAGCCGAGCCCTGCGCCTGCCGAGGGCCAGTTCCAGGCCTTCTACCTCATCCTGTTTACCTGCTATGCCGCGCTAAGCTTCCAGGCCGTCTTCTATCACCTGCACGATACGTACTGGTTTGAGGGCAGAACCTCCGCCGTTCTTTTCGTCAGCAGCTACCTCTCCAGCCTCTACACGCTCTTTCGCTGGCTGGAGGCATGGTCCCCCGACGCCTTCTGGTACGGCTCCATGGTCGTCACTTTCTTCCAGACGGTCTTTCAACTCGCAATGCTGCCCCTGGTCTTCACCCGCATCGGCAAAATCTTTGTCATTGCCTGGGGCGGAATCTTCATCGTCGGCTCCATTGTTGCCCTCCAACTCTCCATCCTCCCGTTTATCGAGGTCATCTACTGGGTCGCCATCTTCGCCCCGGCCGCCTGGTTCTCCTTCGCCGGCGCGCCACAAACCGCCGCGCCCACACAACCCATCCTCGCCCTCGCCCGCATCCGTCACATCCTCTTTCCCGCGTACGTAGGCGTATACGCCCTGGTGCTCCCCGTTTTCTTTGCCAACTGCATTGTGGGAGAGCTTACGGGAAAGCGACTGCCCCCCCATATCGAAGGCTACTGGCTTCTCTATGTAGGCATTGTAGCGCCCAATGTATTTAATAAAGATGACCTGAGTATGGGCGACCGATGGCCCGTTATTGAATGGAAAGAAGGCGCAATAACGGAACAAATCCCCTTCAACGGACACGAAGGAGAACGCCTGCCCTACCACCGCAGCGACCTGCTCTACTACGGCAACAGCCTGCACTGGAGACGCGGCATGGTAGGCGTTGAAGACCTTCACACCTACCACCAGCCCGGCGGCCCCGGGTACAACCTGGCCCTCCAGATCGCCACCTACGATTTCCGCCGCAACAAACGCTCGCCCAACGGCTACTATCAAATTACACTGTACCGCAATAAGGCGTCCAACCACGAGCTTCGCCATGATGAAAAGCGATACACGCCAGAAAAAGTCCTCACCTTTAATATAGAAGGCAAAACACTGACAAAAGCGCCTTGATATCCCTTCACTATGGCTTCCGTAACACCAGAACAAGACGCCCTCTTTATTAGCGTAGTCGTACCCGTCTATAAATGTGCGGACTGCCTGGATGAACTGTGCGCACGCCTCCGCGCCACCCTCGAAAAGGCCGCCTCAGGCTTCGAAATCATCCTCGTGGACGACCGCAGCCCCGACAACTCAAAAGACACCATCACCCGGCTTGTAGATACATATCCGGAAGTAGTAGGCGTGCGCCTCAGTCGCAACTTCGGCCAGCACATAGCCATCACCGCCGGCCTCTCCATAGCCAAAGGAACACACGCCGTAGTGATGGACGGAGATCTGCAAGATCCGCCCGAATTGATCCCCAGCCTGATAGAAAAGCTGCCCGGTTGCGAGCTGGTTATGGCGCGCAGAATCACAAGAAACCACTCCTGGTGGCGTGTCCTCGGCTCCCACCTCTACTTCTCACTGCTCAGCTTTCTTGTAGGATCAAAAGTAGATGGTAGCTATGCATCCTACTCCCTCATCAGCCGAAAAGTGATAGATGCATTCCTCCGATTCAAAGAGAAAGATCGCCACTATATGCTCATCCTCCTGTGGCTCGGCTTTGAAAAGGCTACCGTAAACTACGAGCACCAGGAACGTCACGCGGGCAAAAGCTCTTATACACTCTCCGCCCTTATTGCACATTCCATAAACGGAATACTATTTCAGAACACCTCATTCCTTCGCCTGATAGTTGGCCTCGGGCTGGGCTTCGCCGCTCTCGGCTTCCTCCTTACACTTGGAGTGCTCTATTCATACTTTGTACACGGCGCACTCCCGGGCTGGACAAGCCTTGTCATCGTGCCCCTCGTCAGCACCGGTGCGATCCTGACCTGTATGGGAATAATAGGCCTGTACGTCGGGCAGATATTCGATGAAATTAAAGGCAGGCCCTTATATGTCATAGACTATACAATAGGTGGGAAGGCATGAAAGTACTTCCGCCGGGCACCATCCTGCAACTTACCTATCTTGAGGAGCGTTTACAACAAATAATCCCAGGCCACTTCATCGAAATAGGCCCTGGTAGTGGTGAAATAACATCTTTACTACTAAAGCAGGGTTGGACGGGGACTGTCATCGATTATCAGGACACCACAATCGAAGGCATAAACAACAGATTCCCAACAGAAATCCAGTCCGGACGTCTGAAGACAATGATCGGTGATTATCTCTCTGCATCATTCATTCAAAAGGCAAATCTCATCATCAGTTGCATGGTAATCGAACACTTGAACGATACCGAAGAGCAAGCCTTTATGAACAAAGCTTCAACTCTGCTTGCTGAACACGGCCTGATGATCGGATTAGTGCCATCCTGCCCCGCCTATTGGGGAATTGAAGATGAAATCGCCGGCCACTATCGGCGGTATACCCGGGACTCCATCCAACAGCTGACAGAGAGAAATGGGTGGAAACTTAAACATCTCTCCGGATTGACGTATCCCGTGTCCAACATACTTTTCCCCGTTTCAAACTTTCTGGTAAAGCGCTCGGAGGCTCATAAGCTGAAACTATCAAAACTAGATCAAACAAAGCTATCGGGCCAGAGAAAAGTTCCCTTCAAAACATCGTTTCCCTCCGTGCTTGGGTTGATACTGAATAAACATCTTTTGCTGCCCCTTCATTGGCTGCAGAAAGCATGTTCAGGCTCACAAAAGGCGATGGTCCTTTATTTCGAAGCCACCACGTAAAGAAGAACAACTTTAAATGAAAAAGCGTCTGATTCTCTTCGGTATCGGTGCAGCCGCTGAGGTGGCCCACTACTATTTTACGCACGATTCCAGTTACGAAATCGTATGCTTTACTGTGGACGCGGAGTATATAAAGGAAGATACGTTTTGCGGCCTTCCCGTCGTCCCCTTTGTAAAAATTCAGGAGCTATATCCCCCGCATGAAAACAGTTTCTTCGTGGCGATGGGTTACAATAAACTTAATACGGCAAGGAAAGAAAAGTATAACGCCGCGAGAAATCTGGGTTACACACTAGCAAGCTATATTAGCTCACGCGCAAACGTCATGACCGACAGAATTGGCGATAATTGCTTTCTTCTTGAAGACAATACCATTCAGCCATTCACAATCATTGGAAATAATGTTACTCTGTGGAGTGGTAATCATATAGGGCATCACTCAATAATCGAGGACCACGTATTTATAGCATCGCATGTGGTAGTCTCGGGGCATGTGACGATTGGAGAGCAAACTTTTATTGGAGTAAATGCAACACTGAGAGACGGGATTTGTATAGGTGCAAGATGTGTCATTGGAGCCGGCGCTCTGCTCCTTGCCAATGCCGAACCTGAGGGCGTCTACCTGGGAACTGCAAGCGAGCGAAGCAAGGTGCCCAGTACCCGCTTGAGGTCGATATAATGGAACACTGGGAAAAGCTGGGCAGGCTCTATTCGCCGGGCGGTGGCGCACGACATCCGCATCTCCTTACCCACGCGGCAAATCCATTGCCGGTACACATTAAGGATGATGTTTACCGTATCTACTTTAGTGGACGGGATGAAAAGAATCGTTCCTCCGTAGGAGCTGTAGATATAGATATAGTAAAGAGAACGGTGGTTCAGGAGTACGAAGGACCCTTCTTCTCATTCGGCCCGGCTGGATCATTTTATGCTGATGGAGTTAGTATTGGTAACTGCTATGAGGCTAATGGCATTACCTACATGCTCTTTATGGGTTGGCAACGCCCAAAAGGAGCTCACTGGCGTGGCGATATAGGGCGCCTCAAAGTCGAATCCGATCTGAGCCTTTCGCTCGATAGGGCTGAACCACTAATGGGTGTGAACTCCGTTGATCCTGTAAGTCTCTCCTATCCCTGGGTAATGTGGAATGATGTAAAGAAGTGCTACGAAATGTGGTATGGCTCTACAAAAACCTGGGATACCGGTAGTGGTGAGATGTTGCATGTACTTAACTACGCCGTTTCGAAGGACGGTCATTCCTGGCAAAGGGAAGGACTTGCCGTGCCTTACATAGAGGGATTGGCTCAGGCATTCTCCCGCCCAACCGTACTTAAGTTACGCAACATGTATGCTATGTGGTTTTCCTATCGCGGTTATCCCGGAAGAACATATAGAATCGGGCATGCTGTCTCAGACGACGGCTCATCGTGGGAGCTGGCCCTGGACGCCAGAAAGATTGATGTCTCTGCAGACGGGTGGGATTCTGAAATGATCGAGTATCCGTACGTCTTTCAGCATAAAGGTGCCATCTATATGTTGTACAATGGAAATGGCTTTGGGAAAACGGGGTTTGGGCTGGCAGTGCTAAGAGACTAACGTTTTTTTGCGACAACGAGACGTGAACCTCCGATCGGATAATTGAGACCAAACTCAATACTCTTTCGCTCACATCTTAAAGCCTGGTAAAGCGCGTTATTTAGCCAGGACGCGAGTTCAAACTCCGATCGAGCATTGTACGTTGCTTTACTTGTCGTGTGCCTCGAAAGCAACATTAAAGGCAGGAGCACGGAAACAAAGGAACTGGAACGAACAACTTCAAATCCCGCGGATCCGAGTTTCTCTTCCATTTCGTTACGTTTATATCTTCGGACGTGACAAGCATAATCATCCGAGGCACTCCAAAGCCACTGGTGTTGTGGCACGGTTATCAAAACCGAGCCATCTTTTCGGAGGGCGGTATGGATCTGCTTGAGTACTTTCTCGTCTTCGTCTATATGTTCCAGTACGTCAAACGCTCCGATAGCATCAAATTCCTCCACAAACGGAATGGCTTTGGCATCCATTTGCATGAACTGAGCGTTTTGCGCTCTCTTTTTGGCTATAGATAATCCATTAAGAAAAATCTCGCTTCCCACCAGCTTTGCATGTGGGAACATCCCTTCCACTTCGGAAAGGACGAAGCCGGTGCCGCATCCTATTTCAAGGAAAGATGTGAAGCCCGAGCAATATGTTTTGATTGTCCAGATGAGGAGCTCGTTTCTCGCGCGAAACCAGAAGTGGCCGGGCTCCAGTTGCGCCAATTCATCAAAATATGCGGACTTGAATCCTTCGTGTTGTTCCGAGAACTCCGGAGCATATACTTCAACATCATTAATCGTGGAAATGGTGTGTCCGCATGCGGGGCATGTTACCTTATCCGTTGCAAACGTATGCTGGCATTTTAGACAGAGTCTCATCGGACATTACTCTGAATTTACGGGTTTGGTTTTCATGTAGCTGCGAGAGTCAGGGCCACAATTAAAAAGCAAATCTACAATCGATACTTTATGATCAAAGGCTCCCCAGAGTTGGGGGTACTCAGGATAACCGCTGTAGTCAAACCATTGTACGGTAAGGCCGTGCGTTTGAAACAAAGCTTCATTCATATAAGCCTTTGCCGCGGGGCCGGATATATAGATGTTGGCGTTAGCTTTGACGCAAAGATCTATCAGCTTTTCGTTAGGTGGTAGATCGGTGGACCCGTAGGTGGACGATGGGGTTATCGGTGTGGTTATCTTTAGATAGTTGCAGATTTCCTGTAGGAAGCGACGGTTGAGTACTGACAGGTGTGTGAAAGAACTCTCCAGATAGAGTGGCTTTAACAAGCTTGCAATTTCGTCGAAGAAGGGGGCGGCTTTGTAGGTATGGTAAAGGGTCTTCCAGTGTTGCTCTGCCCACTTTTCGTCGAGAAGTTCTGTTTCCTCTATTTTCTGGAAGTATTTGCCCTTTACTTTTACCGGTATGGATAGCCAGTACGGACCTTGCTGGGTTTTGATGATATTGCGGTTGCGCCAATCGCGTTTGGTGTACTGAACATCATCGTAGAGGATAAATTCGTCCACGGATGCGATGAGGTCGAAGTATCCTTTCCAGGGTATGTAGTTGGATTGGACGATGGCTACTTTTTTCATCAGGACTTCATCGTGGCCCGCTTTTTGGCGCGTGCCTGTCTCCATGCTTTATCATTAAGCGGAACTTCCGACGTATAGCCTAACAGTCTTGCAAGTGCTGCATCATCAGCAAACTTTCCGTTTAGTGCTTTGGGCAGATCGTATTGCTGTTTGAGGATAGGGGCCGTGTAGAGATGGTTGACGGCGCGGCGCGCATCCTGGGAGGAGTTGCTTCCTGCTCTGTGAAAGAGCATTGCATCAAACAGAATAACGGAGCCTGGGGGAGCGTCTGCCACTACCTGATGTTTTTGAAGGTATTCGGTTGAGGGGAGATCCTCGCGGCGGTGCGAGAAGGGCAGAAGCGTTGTTCCTCCTGTCTTTACGGAAAACGGATCGATTGCATAGAGAGCGTTTATAGCAAGCGGACGCGAAATGACGAAGTTCTGGTAGGGCAGGTCTCTATGCCACGATGTCTGGTGATGCTCTATTTTGGGGCGATTGATAATGGCGTTCTGCAAGTTCAGAATAAACCAGTCGCCCAGGATGGATTGTACTACCTTAAGTACAAAGGGATTGGCCGCCATATGGACGAAGGCATCGTTATACAGCAGCGGCGCTCTGCACATATCCAGTTCGTTAATATCATTCAAGGCGTCGCGACCAAATTCAGTTTCCTGCTGGGCATAGACGTTGTCGATGCGTAGCCTCCACTCGGGCAATTCTTCTTCAGGAATTACATTGGTAACGATGGAGTAGCCATTAATGGATATTTCTTCGAGATACTGGTCGATATCCGATGAAAGTGTATATTGACGGTGTCCACCGTACGTCTTCAATGTCATGAAAGTCTGATGCTCTTATGGTGTTTGCTGAATGTGGGCAGTTACGGGCAATGTAGGGATGGAAGGAAGAAGCGTCAACCGTAAAGGCCGGTCCTACGTGTGGCGGGTGGATTGACGGTAGGCGCTGGGCGTCATGGTGGTGTGGCGGCGAAAAACGACGCTAAGGCGTTCGGGGTCGCCAAAGCCGCTGCGTTCGGCCACGTGGGCCATGGGCAGGTCGGTTTCGGCAAGCAGGCGTTTGGCGGTTTCGATGCGCAGGCGGCAGATCATCTCCCAGGGGGTGGAGTGCAGGGTGGTGGCAAATTTGCGCTCCAGCTGGCGGCGGGAGATGCGTAGTGTTGCGCAAAGTGTTGCTACGGTGAGGTTTGCGCTTGCCGTTGCGACTTCGGTGCCGGTGGGGGTGCAATGGCGGCGGATGTACTGGAGGGCGCGGCGCAGCGTGGGGTCATCCACGGCGGTGAGCGTGGTGGATTGCCGGACGACGACGGGGCCGGGTTGGATGAGGAGGGGCCCGGAGGGTGGCGCTTTGCCTTCCAGCAGGTGCTGGGCCCACTGGCCGGCCAGGGCGCCGAGGCGGTTCCAGGGGATGCTGACGCTGGAGAGAGGCGGGTAGCCGAGGCCGCAGACGAGTTCGTCGTTGTTGGCGCCGAGCACGGAGATGTCGTCGGGCACGCGCAGGCCCTCCAGGGCTGCGGTTTGGGCGATGAGGCTGGCGAGGGGATCGTGCACGGCGAAGACGGCGGCGGGGCGTGGGAGGCGTCGCAGCCAGGCGCGCAGGGTGGGAGGCGGCGGTTGCCAGCTTTCCATGTAGGGGGCGCTGGGTTGCTCGGCGTAGAGGAAGTCGGCGCACGTGAGGGCTTCGCGGGCCAGTCGGGCGCGGAAGCCGGCGAGGCGTTGACGGCCATAGGGCAGGGGGAGATGGACGCAGGCGAGGTGCCGGTAGCCTGCGCCGAGGTAGAAGTCTGCCGCGACAGCGCCGATACTTGTGTCGTCGACGTCGAGGCTGACGGTGGCGCCGGGGAATATGTCGTCGGAATCCGCTATGACGGTGGGGTAGCCAAGGCTGAGGATCTGATCGGTGACGTGGGGCAGCCACTCGGTGATAATGGCGGCGGGCTCCAGGCGGCGGATGAGGGCGAGCAGCTCTTTCTCCGGCCGCTGCAGATCGATGACGCGGAACTCGCGGTTGGCGTGGACGAGGGAGCTGAGCGCGGGGGTGAGTCGGCGCACGAAGACGTCGGAGGTGATAACCGCGATGCGTGCCATGGGGGAGGGGGGGCAACCATCGTGCCCGTGGTGTCGCAAATGCACAAGGAAAACCCGCAATATGCGGTATTCAATCTGCGCGGTTATGCTAGTGTTGACAACGAAAGTTTAACCTACATCCCGTAACTATTGTGCCTGATTCATTCCCCGTTTCCACTATCGCCTACGAAGGCCCCGATTCGCGTAACCCTCTCGCATTCAAGGATTACAACGCAGCCGAGCTGATTGAAGGCAAGGCCATGAAGGACCATTTGCGCTTTGCCGCCGCCTACTGGCACTGCATGCGCAATCCGTTGTCTGATCCGTTTGGCGCGGGCACGGCGCAGACGCCCTGGGACGACGGCAGCGACTCCGTGCAAAACGCGCTGAACCGGCTGCCGGTGTTCTTCGAGTTTCTGCAGAAAATTGGTATTGAGTACTATTGCTTTCACGATCGCGACGTGGCGCCCGAGCTGGCGACGCTGAAGGAATCCGAGGCGGCCCTCGCCGTGATTGTGGCGGACCTGAAGAAGCGCCAGGCCGAGACTGGCAAGAAGCTGTTGTGGGGCACGGCGTGTCTCTTTGCCCACCCGCGCTATGCGCAGGGCGCGGGCACCAGCCCGGAGCTGGGCGTGTTTGCCTACGCGGCGGCGCAGGTGAAGAAGGCGCTGGAGGCGACACACGAGCTGGGCGGCGAGGGTTACGTGTTCTGGGGCGGGCGCGAGGGTTACAGCACGTTGATCAACAGCCAGATGCAGCGCGAGCGTGAGCACCTGGCCCGCCTGCTGCATATGGCGGTGGATCACAAGAAGAAGATTGGCTTTGCCGGCCAGTTTTACATCGAGCCCAAGCCGCAGGAGCCGAGCACGCACCAGTATGACTCCGACACCGACGCGTGCCTGAACTTTTTGCGCGAGTTTGGCCTGCTGGAGCACTTTAAGCTTAACCTGGAGACGAACCACGCCACGCTGGCCGGCCATACCATGGTGCATGAAGTGCGCGCGGCGCGCGAGGCGGGGGCGCTGGGGTCGATCGACGCGAATCAGGGCACGGCCAATTGCGGCTGGGATACCGACGAATTCCCGAACGACATCTACCTGACGACCGGCATTATGTTGGAAGTGCTTGAGATGGGTGGCTTTACGACGGGTGGCCTTAACTTCGACGCCAAGCGCCGGCGCGACTCGTTCGAGCCGATCGATCTCTTCCACGCGCACATTACCGGCATGGACGCATTTGCCCGCGGCCTGCGCATCGCCTCGGCCATTCGCAAGGATGGACGGATTGCCGAGTTTGTGAGCAAGCGCTACGCCAGCTGGGACAGCGAGCTGGGCCGCAAGATCGAGGCCGGGCAGTCGAGTCTGGACGACTTGTACGCGGTGGCTCACGCCAACCCGGCGCCCGCGCTCAAGTCGGGTCGTCAGGAGATGCTGGAGGGGATTCTGAACCAGTATCTGCGTTAGGGTACTGATTTCCGAGGCCTGCCCGGGTTGCGCACGCTGTTAAAGGCGGGCGCAACCTTTGTTGCAGGGCACCCCTTAGACCAAATAACTGTGCGAGTTGGTCTTACGGGTTAGGGACGGAGGAAGGGATGGGGACGACCAAGGAGTCGGGCGCCTCTGTAAAGGTGCTCAGGTGCAGCGTGCCACCGTTGGCGGCAGGGGCGCCTTCGTAGGAGACGGTGTAGGCGCCGTTGGTGAGGAGCACTCCGCGGCGGAAGCGATCATCAGGATTATCCTCGAAGTTGGGATTCTGTGGAAGGGAGGTGGATCTGAGCTTGTAGTTAGCTCCAAAGATCGAGTTCGCGTCGCCGAACCAGATGTTGAAGCGTTCGCCGTTGAGGCCGGTGATATCGCCCAGGATGACCTGATCGGGCGAGACGGCGAAGATGCTGGCGCGACCGGCGCGTATGCTCCCGTAGTTGTTGAAGAAGGCTTCCGTGCTGAACGAGGGGCGCAGCGCGTTGAAGTTGTCGACAACCGCGAGGAAGTCGCTGCCGGCGGTGATGGTGGAGCCGGAGTTGATGGTGATCGAGCGACCAGCAAGGAGCGAGACGTTCCGCCCAAAGGTGATAGAGTTGCTGATGGTGAGATCGGCAGACGCCTCCGAGGGCAAGCGGAAGAGGGCGGTGTCCACCAGGGGCTGGCCGGTGGCGCCAAAGCCCACGCCAAAGAGGTTGTCGCTGTCAAAGCCCGCCACCAGGAAGAGGGAGCCGCCGCTGTTGGCGATCGGCGCTTCGACCGTAAGGTCGCCCGAGCTGAGAATCGCCAGCGTAAAGGGCGAGGCAACGTCCAGCACGCCACCGGTATCCTGCAGCACGGCGCCTTCGGAGTTGGTGGAGACGAACGTCATGTTGCCGTAGGCCAGGTTGGCGATGGAGCGGGAGAACCGCGGATCCAGCACGCTGATGTTGGAGGTGCTGGTGATGCTGTTATCGAGCGTGTGGGTGACAAACAGGATGTCCGCGTCGGTAACCTTAAAGCCAGGTGCGGTAACGTGGCCGATCCACCAGACGGCGTTGTCGCCCGCGCCATCCACCAGCGAGGACTCACCACCCACGCGTATGTCGATATGGCCGGAGCGATCGCCCGCGGCGTACAGGTAGGGCTGCGCGTAGCTGGGCCAGAAGCTGCCGTGGCCGATCATGGCGTACGAGCCGTCGCCGGGGCCGCCTACCATGTCCAGGTTGCCGCTCAGGGCGATAAGAATATTGCCGTGGGTGGCGGGAGCCGTGGGCCGGGGGATGGTGATGGCGAAGGGAGGGGGCGTAGGCAGCGAGGCAATCAGGCTGTCCAGCAGCGGCTGCAGGAACTGCAGATCCGTATAGGGTGTAAAGTGGCCGATCTGCGCGAAGCTGACCAGGCCGTTGCCGCCCTTGATGGAGAGGCTGCCTGCCGTTATGGAGATATCGCCCGTGATGGTGGGAGGCACCCAGCGGGGGCCGGTGTATCCAATCGACGCAAGGAGCGGCGTGAAAAGGGGTTCCAGCAGCGGGGACTCGAAGACTTCAGCACCGAACGTGAGGCCTATGTTGGCATGGCCGACGATGGCGAAGTTGCCGCCGCCGTACCTGAAGCTCTGGTCATTGCCGCCCGCGATGTTGACTGTGCTGTTGGTGCCACCCACCAGGCGGATGTCGCCCGAGATGTCGTAGCCGGCGCCAAGGATAATCAGCGTGCCGTGGCCAATTTGCCCGAACGCCAGGCCGTAGCCGCCGTTGCCGCCCTCGACAGAGAGGCTGTCGCGGAAGTTGACGGTAATGTCGCCGCTAATGCTGGTGGGCACAAGGTTAGCTCCTGTTGCCACGTGGCCAATCTTGGCAAACGTGGCCAGCTGGATGGGGCCGGCCGTAATGCCCAGCTCGGGGGGAATCGGAAACGTGAGGAGCAGCGACTCGAACAGCGAGATCAGCGTCGGATCGTTGATCGCCTGCTCGGTAATCCGTACCGAGCTCGCCGTAACGTTGATGTTGCCGGAGATTGTGGGTACGCCGCCCGAAATACCGAGGGAGCCGTGGCCAACGTAGGCAGGGGAATAAACGCCTGTGGCCTGGATCAGCAGCGGCCCATTGCCGGCAACGGTAATGTCACTCGCGATGGTGCTGAGAATGGAGGTGCCGCGCGCATAGTGGCCCACCTGTACGGGGCTAACGAGAAGAGAGCCGGCAATCAGGCTCATCGAGCTGTTGTAGTTGATCAGGATATTGCCGACAATCGACTCCGGCGCCAGGATGGGAATTCCGGTGGCGTGGTGGCCGATGTTGACGTAGCTGAGGAGGGAAGATAAGCCCGACGTCATGAGAATGCTGTCTGCCGAGACCGCAATATTGCCCGTAACGCTGGAGAAGCCCATATGAATCCCGCCGTGGCCAATCTGCACCTGGGCGTTTGTGGCGGTGGGGAAAGGGAAGGGCAAGTTGCTGTCGCCGGCGCTCATCGTCAAAGCGCCGCCTGCGATAACCGAGATTCCGCCGCTGCCGATGAAGGGGGCGCTTCCGGAAAATTCTCCGCCAGCGTGGCCTATTTTGCTGAAATTGGCTCCGAGAACCGCCATATTAATATTGCCGCTGGTAACCACGCTGATATTTCCGCCCAGGGTCGGAGAGGGGGAGGTTAGCGCTACACCGCCCGCATGGCCGATAGCCACCATACCATTCAGGCCGCCTCCCAACGTGAGAGAGCCCCCGGCAATAACGTCAATGTTGCCGGTTATCGAGTCGAGATTTTTGGCAAAGTGGCCAATCTGAAAAAATTCACCGTCTGTTGGCTGCAGCGTAATGTTGCGACCCGCCCGAACCTGAATGTTGCCACTGGTAACCGGCGTTTCGCTGGAATCGTGACCGATGCTCGAATGATTTCCCGACGGAAAGCCCTGCTTCACAATGTCGCGGCCCGCGACAACGGTGATATCGCCCGAAATGGACTGCCTGTCGATCGCCGGCCCACCGTGGCCAATGGAGTCGATGCCGCCTATAAAGAGAATATCCCTGCCTGCGGAAACGTTGATATCCCCCCCAATGTCTAGTGTCGGCTCCAGACTGTAAGGCGCGCCGTTGCCTATCCGCGTGGCGGAGTTCCCGGACACGGTGCTGTTGAGGATAATGTCACGCCCCGCGATGACGGTAATTGGGGCGGTGTTGACGAGGGGCCCGCCGTCGCCAATTTGCGCAAGGCCATAGCCGTCGGGCGCCGAGGTTAGCCTCACATCATTCTTGGCAATGACGTAGATTCCGGCGCTGTTGAGATGGGAGCCAATCGTCGAAAGCACCATAGGGGCGGCGGAGCCTACTACAATGTCGAAGCCGGCAACGGTAACAACGCCGCCCGCCGTGCCGATCCGCACGTTGGCTGACGGGGCGGTGCCGACATACACGTTGCCGCCATTGTTGGGCACGGCGCCGCCGGAGTTCTGGAGGTTGCCGTTAAAGCCGTAGTTGTTGGGGTTGGAGAGAATTGTGGCGATATCAAGCGAGGCCGTGTTCCATCCGGCGACGATGTTGACATTACCCCCATTGGTGGCCTGGATGGAGCCGTTCACCCACACATCGTCATGCGCCAGAAGGGTAAGGCTGCGGCCACTGGTCCACATAATCGGTACCTGGACGTTGATGTCTCCGCTGGCGGTATCCGTGGCAAAGAGGCTGCCGCCGGCATTCACGCTGCTGCTGGTGTGGACGATGACATTGTTAAGGGCCAGGGCTGAGAGCAAGGCTGTTATGTCCAGAATCGAATTCCCTGTAGCGGACGCCGGGTTGGTAGTGATGGCGGTGCCCAGGGGTGTGGCGGAGGAGACAATGTCAACACTCGCAGCGCTGGCGATCGTGATGTTGCTGGGGTCAAACAGCAGGGTGCCGCCGCCCGTGTTAACGCTGCCGCGATAGTCCAGGTAGTTACGGCTGCTAATCTCCGCAAAGCCGCCCGTGCCGCCCTGGGCATCGATCTCGCCGTAAAAGCCGGTGGCCTGCTCGCTCCACACCACAACCTGGCCGCCCTTGGTGCCGCCGCCGGCATCAATGACTGCGCCTTGGTCAACAACGGTAACGTTGGCGTTCGATACCGTGGCGTCCTTGCCCTGGAAACCGCCGCCTAAATTGACCTCGCCGCCCGGACCGCCGGGGCTGCTGACATCCACAAGGGAGGTGGAGGTGAGGTGAACGGTTTCGCCGGTCACATCAATGCGGCCACCCTTTTTGCCGGGGGCTTTGGCCGCGGCGATGAGCTTGCCGGAGTTACGAACGGTGCCACTGCTGGCCCGCAGCACAATGCGGCCGCCGCTCTTGTCCACACCTGTGGCGCGGATAATGCCGCTGTTGTTGACAGCCAGCGCGTACTCGTTGCCGCCGGCCGCGCGCAACTCGGCGGCCGCCGCCTTGATGCTGCCGCTGTTGCTTACGGAGCCCGTGCCGCTTTTGATGAACACGCGCTGCGTGCCCGTGGGCTTGACAAGCACTTCCGTCGCGCCCGCCAGATTCACGCTGCCCTTGGGCGCGCGAAGCTTGCCGTGATTCTCCACCTGCCGGGCAATCAGCGTCACGTCCCCTTCGGTCGCACGAATCGTGCCCTCGTTGATAACCGAGGCTGTGCTGTTACCGCGGAAAGTCATGTTTCCGCCGTTGAGAAACTCGCTGTCGGTGACATCGTGCGTGCTGGCCGTAAACCCTGCGGTGTTGACACGGCCCGACTTACCCACCACCACACCATTGGGGTTGATCAAAAAGATGCGCCCGTTGGCATTAAGGTTACCATTCAGCAGCGATGCCCCGGGACCGGTAACGCGGTTGAGTGTTGCGGAGCCGCTGCCCGGTTGCACAAACGTGGTCGTCTCCCCCTTCTGAATCGAAAAATCCTGCCACCGTACAATCGCTTTGTCACTGGACTGATGAATGGTGACATTGCCGGGGCCACCGTTGATCGTCGCGCTGCCCGTCGTAACCGTACCGCCGGAAGGATTGGCCCGAACGCCGGGCACAGGCACTGCAACCGCGGGAAAAGTCAGCAGCGCCAGCAGTGCCGCACGCCTGTGCCACTGCGCTTTAGAGAAACGGGGAGGAGAAGCTGCTAAGTCTACAACGGGATGGAGGAAGTTCCAAAGCGAAGTCTGGCGCATGGTTCGGCGTTAAGTGGGCGGCGCAGCCACCAAGGCGCGCTTGCCGGTTCCGCTCGGTCAACAGCGCATCTCCAGGGGCCTACAGCTTGTAGTTAGCGCCGGATCGTAAGGATATTCCGTACAGCTGAAAAGAATTATGTCTAATAATTCTCACAGTGTGCTCCATACTCCGTACTAATCAGTAAAAAGGCTAGCACAGACAATGAGGGAGCTGAAACAACGCACACGTGTGCTTCGCCCTGCGGTGCTGGGAAGCAAGCGGCATTGCCCTCGCTCCAGGGCCGCATTTACTCGACAATGGTGCAGACGGTGCCGAGCTCCACGAACTGAAAATACTCCTTCACCCGCTCCATCGGCATGCGGATACAGCCGTGGGAGGCGGGGTAGCCGGGCAGCGCGCCGGCGTGCAGGCCGAACGCGCCGCAGCTTAGGCGCATAAAGTAGGGCATGGGCGCATGATACAGAGTGGAGATCCAGTGCTCGTACTTATGCGTAACAACGTAAACCCCGGTGGGCGTGCGATATCCCGCGCGGCCGGTGGAGACGGGCGACACGGCGATCACTTTACCGTCCTGGTACGCGGTTACCGTCTGCTTGGACAGGGAGACCTCCAGGCGCAGGGCACGCTCGCTGGGCGTCTTGCCAAAGAGAATCTGCATGGCGCCAACCTCGCGGTTAAACGCGGCAAAGTCCAGGGCCACGCGCTTCCATTTGCCGGAGCGGCGGTACAGCTCGGCGCGGTGAGCCACCAGGCGGCGCACCATGTCCTCGCGGCCCAGGGCACAGGCCAGCATAAGCGCGGTAATCTTGCTGTCGTTGGTAATGGCTTTGCCGGCCACCATTTTGCCAAACTCGGGCGAGAGCTTAACGGACTCGTCCATCATCGTGTTGGGATCCGCGCCGTACTGCAACAGCAGGCTCACAAACTCGTTGCGGCCGCGGCCAATCTCGCCAACAAGCAGGGGCTGTTGAAGTTGCGGGGAGTACTGATTGGCATTGGCACCGGCCTGCAGCAGCAGCTCGGCCTGCTTGTAGCTGCCTTCGTCCACGGCAATCATCAGCGGCGTCACCTTCTCGCCGTCCGCGAGATCGGGCTGCGCTTTGGCCAGCAGAAGGCGGTGGGTAATTTCCACACGGCCGGTGGAGACGGCGTGGTGCAGGGCGGTGCGGCCGTCGGCGCTGGTCACGTCAAGGGCCACTTTCTTCTCCAGCAACAGCTTAACGGCCTGGGTGTTGCCGCTGAGCGAGGCGGCCATCAGCGGCGTAAAGCCGTGCGCGTCCTGCAAATTCAGGTCCTTGGCGTACTTGAGCAGCAGCGTTACAGCGTCCTGATTGTGCCGGGCAATGGCCAGGTGCAGGGGAGTCAGCCCCGTTTCGGGATCACGAGCGTTGAGGTCCGCGCCGGCCAGGCGCAGAAGCTCCAGGCTGGCCACGTCGCCCTTGTCGGACGCCTTGAAGACGCCGGGGCCATCGACGGAGATGCCGCGATCGGCCAGATGCTGCCTGGCCTCGCGCCGCGCGTAGTCGTCGCCGCTGACAGTGAGCTGCTGAACGCTGTCGCTGATGGTGATAAAACCGGCGAGGATGACGCTGCCACCGAGGGCGAGCATCAGGCGTCCTAACTGTACAGTGCGAGTCATGGCGGGATTCTCCAGAAGCAAAAGCTGCTTGCGCAAAAGGGGTTACAACATAAAGGGGGGCGCGCCGGGCTATGGCGGGGCCGGCGAGGCACCGAGCATCATAAGGATACGCCGCGGTGGCGCAAGCAAGATTGTGTCGCAAAGTGAGGAAAGTGAATCCGCCCCGCGTGTGCTATCTCCTTGATTGCAAACCAGTTATCCACATGTGGAATAACCAGCCCGTGCCCAGCCCCGGCTCTTCTTTATGCGGGGAGAAGACGTCCCCGCCCCCCAATCTTGCGACATTTCGCTACACTTATGCGCCCACCGCCGCAACATCTACGCCAACGCCCACGCCCGCAAACGCAACAATCCCCGACATGCCGCCTATGCGATCCTGTCGGGGGCAATGAAATCAGAGTGGTAAGTCTAAGTAAGATGCGAGACGATGAAACCCAGCAAAGCAGGCCCCGCCCCGTAATCTCCCCGCGACGGCCCCCCGCAGGGGCCGTCAGCTACAGGGGTCCAGCGCCCCGCGCTGGCGCTGGCGCTGGTTAGGGGGCGAATTGGGTGTTGCGGATGACGCGCCACTTGTAGAAGGTGTCGAGGGTCGGCACCGTCAGGTCGCCCGGGGTGGCCATCGTCAGCGCCGCGTAGTCAGGGATATCGGCATCCGGGTTGATAAAGCGCTCAATGGCCGTGGAGCCGCGATACTCGCTCGTCACCGCGTCGCGTCCCTCCACCCACACCGCCGGGTCGCTTCCCACCGCCTTCTTCAGCGACTGCGCGCGGAAGTGCACCAGGTAGGTGTTGGACTTGGTCGTCAGCTTCGGCAGCATCGTGGCGTACGGCTTCTCGCGGATGTTGTCCGCCGTTACACGGAAGTTGTTCCAGTTCCTGGCGGACGCAAGCGATTCGCCTCGGGGCACCAGGGTAATTTCGCAGATTTCGGACGAGGTGATGAAAACGTTCCTGTTCACGTCGGCCTGGTTAAAGCGGTCGCGGAACTGCTGGAGCGTCAGGTCGGGATCGATCACTTTACGGTCGTTGCGAGCGATACCCGAGTAAGTATCGAAGTTGCCGGAGTTGATGTTAGGCGCGTAGCCCGGGCTTGCATTGGGGAAACGCGGCGTGCGCTCGCCCTTAAGCACTGCATGCATGGCGGTGGCGCGGTTGATATAGGTGAAGGGCATGATCTGGTAGTTCATGTTGATCTTGCCGGCCGTGGAGAAGCGATCCGAGATAGCCCAGGGAGCGACCACCGGCATCCAGAAGAGATCGAGGAAGTAATGGTCCTTGGGGGAAGTATTGCCGTAATGGGTCGACTCGGCATCCGCCGCAGGCGGGCGGAAGAGCAGGGTGCGCCATTGCGTAAAGGGCGAGCGAGCGCAGGTGGAGAGTGAGCCAAACATGCCGGCGCCTGGCGTTACGCGGTTGGGGGAGAAGAACGAATAGAGCAGATCACCGTCGCGATTGCGCTGGAAGTAGGGCACCCACGTGCCGTCCGAACCCAGATCGCCGTCGTCGGGCTTATTGGCCATGGCACCGGGGCGGCCCGCACCCATGTTGCCGTCAAAGTCGCCCGTAGCTTCGCAGGGGTTGAGCGACACGCCGGTGGGGAGAGGGGAAGGAAGGTCCGCCGCGGTCCTCGGGAGATTGTCCATCCCGACTGGGTCCTTGGAGGTGAACTTGCCATTGTATGAGGCGGTGCTGCTGCTGTTGTAGGTGTACCACGCGCGGAAAACGGTGGTCGAGTTCCAGCTGGGGTGCGGCACAAACATGTCGCTGCTGTCCCTCAGCGTCTGGACGATACGGAAGTCCGAAACCTTGGGAATCATGCTGCGAACCACGTCATTGGTCCCATCGATAAGGCCGGCGGAAGTGTCGCCCGCACGGCGCTGGTAAAAGCGCCCACGGGTTGTCGAAGGGAATCCGGTGCCTTCGGTGTAGACGCTCCAGAACTCCTTGTTGTTGCCCATGGTGGGAACAGGAATGGCGCCAGTGGGGAGAAGCATGCGGAAGGTTTGCACCAGCCTGCGCTTGGTGGGATCGTAAGCTGGGCCGTTGGAGGAGGTGTTGGGGGAGGGAACGCTCGCCCCGGTGGTGGTTTCACCCGCATAGAGGTTGACGGTAATGGGGGCGCCGCCAAACGTCATGGTGCTGCCTGTTACCGTCACCGGGGTGGAGATAAACGGATAGTTGACTACACCGCCGGGCCCGTAGATGGGGTAGATCGGGTTGGCCGGATAGGGGAGCTCGGCCGTGGGGCGGTTGACCTTGAGCTTGTAGTGCGCGGCCATGCTCTGCGGGTAGTCCGGCCCAAGCTCATCGCCCCCGAGCGCCTGGGTGGGGTTATAGAAAACCGTGTACGCCCTCTCCGGCAGTTTGAGGTTGGTGCCGTTGATAGTGCAGGCATCCAGGCCCAGAATCTCCACCGTTAGCTGCGGGATGGACTGCCGGAAGCCGCCCATCGTCGTGATAATCTCCGGCATGATGTGCAGCTGCACGCGGGTCTCGCCAGGGGCAAGCGGGGTGAAAACGCCGGTGGGGTAGGGGACCTTCAACGTGTCATTGGTGGCAATGTTGCTGCCATTGGCGTCCGAAGGCAGGTGGGCGCCAGTGGCCGTTGCAAAAAAGGTGGTGGTGAGCTGCTTGAGCGTATGCCAGCGGCCCTGCCCCATTGTGTTGTTGGGCCCATGCAACGGGGCGACGCAGCTGGCGCCCGGAATGGCGCCGGCGGCGTTGCCATCGTAGCGGGCAAACATCTTGTTCGTCATGGGGACGCCGGCCGAGTTCACCAGGTTGGCATCGCAGAGGTTGGTGCAGCGGATGTAATCCATCATTTGCGTCAGGATGGAGTCGCGATCGTTCGGGTACTTCGTCAGGAACGTAGCGCCGCCGTTGGCCACGCCGGGAATGGGCCGTGACGTAAGGTACTGCAGGTAGTCGTAAAGCTCCCTGTTGCGCTGGATGTTGTCCCAGTCGTTGTTGGGGTCAAGCGCCAGCTCGCGCTGAAAGATATAGGGCCTCTGAGTGCCGGAGGTGGGGCCGGTGGAGCTGCAGAAAAGCATGGCGCGGTCATATGCCGTGGTGCGGTCATTCCAGTCGGAGGTACCCAACCGGTAGATCGGCCAGGTGGCAATGCGGGGCAGGTTATAGAGATTCGTCTCCGGAGCGCGGCTGTGGGCGGTGAGGAAGAACTTGCGCGAATCGAGCAGCGGCCGGGTCAGGAAGCTCTCCGTGGTGCGGTTGCCCGCCGTCATGGTGGGACGGAAGAGCATCTCGTCCAGCGACGTATAGAGGCGTTCGTCGTCCTTGGCGGTAATCAGCTCGCGGGTGGCGTTTTGCGCCTTTAGCTCCACGAAGCTGACTGTGCCCGCTTTGGAGCCCGCAAACGTGTAGCGGGGCGCAAGCTTCATAAAGTCGTCCACGTGGCGATAGTCCGTCATGACTGTGGCGGGCGCGGGGGGCAGCGGATCGTCCGCAAGCGCCTCGAAGGGGAACGCGGAGGACATCGCAACCATGGCCGGGTGGCCGGGGTAGCGCTGGTACTCGCCATGGGCCGGCTGGCGGTAGGCAAAGCCCCAGTAGTCCTGGCGAGAGGCGTTGCGCGGCGTATCCCAGAACGTGGGCTCGCCCGCGGTGTTGATGTTAATCTTGCACGTCTCGTCGTCCGTCCAGAAGGCGATGCGGCCGACGATGGGGTTGCTGGAGGTGGCGCCGGCAATATCCACCGTCTTGCCTGTGGCCGTCGCGGGCGGGGCCACCAGTTGGCCGTCCTGAAGCACGTAGAGCCAGCGCAGGGGCATGGGGATGGGCTGGTACTCGCTGGGTGTGCCGGGCACGGTACCCAGGCTGAAGCCTTCCACCGGCAGTACGTCGCCCTTGGGGGAGGGGAGATTTTTTGTCGGGCTGGGATCGTTGAGATCCTGCACGGCCTTGGAGGAGTAAGCCAGAATGGGGAAATTCTTGACACCGCCGGAAGTCACCGGCGCGTTGATGTCCACCCACACCGCCGTGCTCTCCGCCCAGTTGCTGGGCGCCATGTCGTCGGTCAGCGACACAGCGGTGTCGATCATCTTGGGCGCCGAGTACAGCTTGTACGCGTTGCGCAGATTGCCCGTGCTGGTAAACGTGCGCACCATGCCCGGCTGCGAGGTCCACGCGATATCGGTGCCCTGTGTGGTGGCGTGGTTAATCTGCCCCTGCACCAGGCTTACGGCGATGTCGCCCAGGCGCCGCGCGTCGGCGGTGGCCTTGTTGCCCGCGGCTGCGGAGCGCTCCTGGGTGCTGCGCGAGAGAAACGCCGTCACCATCACCACGCACAGCGCAATCACGCTCAGCACCAGAATAAGCGCGTAGCCCTGTTTGCCGCGGCTAAAACGTGCATGCGTCCGCGCTTTACGATGCGTCACAAAGACGGATTGGCGGCAAACGTCAATGGCCCGAGATAGAACGAGGGATGAAGTGCTCATGGGCGGTAGGAGGTTGGCTTTCCGGTAATGGGGTTGACCTGGACAGTGTAGTAGTTGGGCGCCGTGGCCGCCGCATTGGCGGGCCGAAGTGTCAGAAAGTTGTTGGCCGACGTGATGGAGTTATCCGTGGAGCCGTTGGCGCGAAAACGAAAGCCGGTGTAGGAGACATTCTTGCCGCCAGGCAGCGTAAAGGTGCCCGTAACGCTGGAGTCCGCCGTAAGCAGCGGTGAGCGGACGCCCTCCTCCACTACAATGCCATCCGGCAACCACACCACCTTGGTTATGGGCGTGGCGACAGGGCCCTCGGAGGTCTCATCCATGCGGCGCACCTGCACGGCGCGGATCTGGTTGCTGTCCACCAGCTTAAGGAAGAGGACCTGCACCTCGTGGCTCTTGCTTACCGCCTCTTGGCGCGCGGCGTGCAGCTGTCCGTTAATCAGCTCCCCCGCGCTGTTAAGGCTGGTGCTGGTTTGCACGCGCAGGGTGGCCGGCAGCGTCAGTGCCACCAGCACAGCCAGCATGGTAATCACGGCCAGCAGTTCTATCAGGCTAAAGCCCGCGCCATGCCCGCCAGGCCGGGCAAGGCTGCTGCGGCGGTGGGTGGTGGCGGCGGGGTGGCGGACCCGTGCGGCGGTAGTCATCATGGGGCGTGCTCGGCTCACTTCGTCCATTTGGATTCGCGCATCGGCACGAATGTGCGGAACGTACGGAAGTTGATTTGCTTCTCCACCAGCGCGGCTTCCAGGTCCTTCAGGTCCGTCTCCAGCTGCGCGGGGTTGGTAAAGCGGGAGGTCAAAGCTTCGGTAATGACGGCCGGTGGCGTGGCGCCATTTGCCAGGCGTGCGGCGGATGTCTCGTCAATCGCCACCATGGTAACGGCCATAACGGGTGGAAGCTGGTTGGCTTTGACATCCTGCGGGTTGCTGGTGGCGTTAGCGCGCGAGTTATAGTCGTAACTGCCGGTAAACAGCGCCGGCTGGGCGGGATCCAGCGGCTGCACCAGCAGGAGGATAATGTTATCGCCCACCGGATGCGCGCAGCGCTCCGCAGGAGCCGTCAGGCTGGCGAAATCCTGAAACCACTCATACCGCGCAGACTCCGCGAGGCTGGTTTCGGGAGGGTAAAGCGAGTAAATCTTGTTCTTCTCCACCGGCACCATCAGCTGCATCAGCCTGTAGCGGTAGCGTTCCGCCCCGGTAACGTGGGTGGGACGGGTGGTGTCGGGTCCAAACTCAATAAAGTAACCCACCGCATTCAGGCCCTGATCCAGGCCGCCATACGTCGTCGCCTGCGCGGTATAGGCGCACGGCGCCTGAAAGAACACGGACGTGCCCGAGGCCGCCACGCCCGGCGCCGTCCCCGTGCCCAGCGGCATGCCCGCCCGTGCGCAGACGAACTGCAGCTCCGAATGGCGCAGATAGCGGGTCGGCGTCTCCTTGTTGTCGTAATCCAGGTAGGTGTTCAGCGTTGCCTGCGACATATTGCGCGTCAGCAGATCAAACGCCAGGCGAGCGTTCTGGAAGGACTCAATCTTGGCCGACGACTTGCGCCACACATCCGAAAGCTGGCCCATCGT
Organism: Verrucomicrobia bacterium LW23; assembly: GCA_003054695.1. GTDB lineage: Bacteria > Verrucomicrobiota > Verrucomicrobiia > Methylacidiphilales > UBA1321 > LW23. Next base: position 191,719 of record QAZA01000010.1, on the reverse strand, counting down.
CATAATCAGCAGCGAAAGCATCAGCGCCACAATGGCCGTCGCCACCATCAGCTCCACCAGGGTAAATGCCCCCCGTGCGCAGCTGCAGGATTGCCGCCTGGCACCCCGCAACACGCGACGGCGACGCTGCATAAGAGTCCAGCGGCAGAGATACTGGATGGAGAAAATCATAGAAGGCGCGATAGCTGAAAGACGGCGGCAAAAGGGAAGGAATGGAAGAAGCGAAGCAAATGAACAATGTCGCGAGCCGGGCAAAGAAATGAAATGATTAAGGGGGCGGCCTGGTTGGATGGATGTCAGCCGCGCCCCGCGATGCACCTGAAATGTAAGGGAAGCGATGGTGGCTTCAAACGGATCGGTATGAAAATATGCCTGAGTGTTGAAGATCGGCGATGTCCGGAAAGTCTTAGGCCAGTGTATCAAAAAAGGTATCCGCTGCAAATACGCAACCGCAGCTTTCATGCAGTCTTTAGTCCCCATCCACGATCGGCCCCCCCCCCCTCCGCCTGCCGGCTTACAGCGAGCCCGAGTTGGGTACAAACACCACGTAGATCGCCGTCTTGCCTTCGGTCGGGCCCGAGCCCATCACCGGCGTCATCAGGATGCGCACCGTCGTCAGGCTTTGATCCATGGACCCGCCGCTGGTGGAGTTGGGGAACACGGCGGACTGCCGGTCCATCGTCACCTTATAGCGCGTGGCCGCCGTCTGCGACTCCAGCCGCTCCGCCTCGCTGCCAAAGTAGTAGGTTTTACCGGCAATGTGGCTGTCGATGTTGTCGAAGCCCACCATCTGCAGCTCGGTGGAAATCTGCTGGAGAATCTCCGTTTGGGCTGTCTGCGCAACCGCCTCGCGCAGGGAGTTGATACCCACGACCGTGAGGCTGAGCATCCCAAGCATGCTGGTGGAAAGCACGCCAAGGGCCAGGGCGACTTCGACCAGGCTGAAGCCGTATGTGCTCCGGCGCCTGCGCCGGCTGTTACCTGCTACTGGGGAGAGGGCAGAGTGCAACATGGGAGTTTCCTGATGTTTAAGCGTTGGGGGAGAAGGGGCGCGGACGGTGCGGGCTGTGCGTCCGGTGATCAATGCATTGAATCAAATAAAAACAGAAATGCAGGCAATGTCAACGAATTTTCGCTTTTGCCTCGGGAGATTTCTGTTTCTTTGCATGATCCTATCGCCATTTTGGCTACAAATCTGACCCCTGATTGCCCCTTTTTGGCCCGACTTGCCCGAGTTTGCGCTCTGCAGCACCGATTGAATCGGCCGACGGCCCCCTATAAGCAAAATATCGTCCGTTTTTGCGATTTTCATTAAACTTTGTTTGACGTTGGGACATTTTAGGTATTTTGTAGATGCAACCCATTGCATCACGAGTTGAATCACGCTGCCCCGCCGCACTCGGCGGGCCCCCGCGATCCACCGCACTGCAACCCCTCCTCCGCCCATGGCCTCACTCAAAGAGCTTGCCGCCGAACTCGGCGTCTCCCATACCCTCGTCTCTCGCGTCCTCAACAACCGCATGGGCACCGCGCGCGTCGGCCAGAAAACGCGCGAGGCCATCCTGCGCCGCGCCCGGGAGATGGACTACCGCCCCAACCCGCTCGCCGTCGCCCTCAAACGGGGCCGCAAGGGCGTCGTCGGCCTCTTCATTCACCACGTCGGCGTGGAGGGCAGCGACCTGAATCTGCGCTTCCTCGAATCCGCCAGCGCCGCCCTCGCCCGCGAGCGGCTGAACCTGTGGCTCCAGTTCTTCAGGCTGGACGAAGAGTTCCTGGCCGCCTGCAACGAGCGCCTCACCCACAACCTGGACGGCCTCATCATCGCCGGCATTGCCCACCCCGCCCTGGCCGACACGCTCCTGCAGCTCGAGTCCACCGGCATGCCCATTGTCTGCACCTCCGAGAGCGAGGACATCCCCGACGGCTTCACCACCATCCGTCCTGATCAGTCGCGCCATAACTACCTTACCGCCAGGCATTTGCTGGAGCGCGGCTGCCGACGCATCGCTCACTTCCACGTTATGGACCAGCGCCTGGCCGGCTACCGCCAGGCCCTGAGCGAAGCCGGAGTTTCCGTCGACCCCGCGCTCATCCGCTACCACAAAGACTTTACCGCCGAAGCCGGCTACGAGCTCACCGAGCGCCTTTACGCGTCCAACATCCCATTCGACGCCATCAACGCCGAAAGCGACGCCCACGCCGCCGGCGCCATGCGCTACCTAACCGACCGTGCCATCCCCCAGCGTCAGTGGCCCAAAATCACCGGCGTTGACGACTCGCCCATCGCCAAAAGCTACTGCATCGTCCCCCTCACTACCACGACAAGCTGCCTCCCCCAGTGCGCCGAGCTCGCTGTCAGCGCCCTGCTCAAAAAGCTCAGCAACTCCCCGACAGAAAGCCTCACCGTCTCCCCCCGCCTCGTCATCCGCGAGAGCACGGTAGCCGGTGCCGGCGTAGGGACCTCCTAGAGCGGTTTAAGAGCAGCCGCATACAGTGTGACCGCTGGTGGCACGCTTTGGACTCTCATTCGGATCCTGTAGTTTACGGATTACACCTGTACTCTACTGCGTTGGCAAAGATCTATTTTGGGATTAGACGTGTATGGACAGGGAGTTTCCGAGAACCTCGAAGAGGTAGTCAGAGCCTTGCGAACATCTGTTCTTGAACCGCCGTAATCCTAAAATAGAGCCTTGCCGCAACACCAGTCGGGAACGATTGCGATGAGAGACGGCTAAAGGAAGGGGTACGGGAGCCTGAACCCCGCTCCCCGGCCCCCGCCCGCACACGTTAAATGCGGGTAAACAGCGCATTTGTAACGCGCTTGCCACCGCTGCGGCGCCTTCTTTGCTTGATCGCCCGGCAATTGCGCCTAGCATGGCATTTGCAACCCTTCGCCCACTTACTCCGAGCGCCACCATCCCTATTTCCCCCGCCATGAAGCTGACGCTCGTCCAGTTCTTTTTCGCTTATCTGACGGTTTTTCTTGCCATCATTTTTATTTCGTGGTTTATGTATGAACGGCGACGCAACCGGGCCGAACACCGGGCGCGTCGCATTTTTATTTGCGGGTGCTGTGGCGCGGATATCGCTGACCCAGGGCGGTCTCTACGCCTCCGATGCAGATCGTGCGGCGCCTCGCAGGAAAAATTCACCTTGAAGGAGAAGTAATACACTTATGGGCATGTGGATAGGTAAGAACCGGAAGGCACGCGTAACATATGGTTTCGACGAAATCGCGCTTGTGCCTGGCGACATCACGATCAACCCCAACGATGTCGATACGTCATTCGAGATCCCCTTCAGCAAGGGCGAATCGCTCAAGCTGAAAATTCCGATCATCGCCAGTGCCATGGACGGCGTTACCGACGTAAAGTTTTGCACCGAAATGGGCAAACTCGGCGGCCTCGGCGTCATCAACCTGGAAGGCGTTCAGACCCGGTACGAAAACCCCCGCGAAGTCCTCGAGCAGATCCTCGGCGCGGACAAAAACACCGTAACCGAGCTGCTGCAAAAGATTTACACCGCCCCCATTAAGGAAGAGCTCATCTCCCGCCGCATTCAGGAGCTCAAGGCCGCCGGCGTCAAAGCCGCCGTCTCCTCCATCCCCCAAAAGGCCGAGCGCTACGGCGCTATTGCCCAGGAAGCCGGTGCCGACCTCATCGTCGTCCAGTCCACCGTAAGCACCGTGCGCCACATCTCCAGCGAGTATAAGTCGTTGGACCTGGCCGCTTTCTGCAAAGCCTCCACCGTCCCCGTCATTGTAGGCAACGCCGTTACCTTTAACGTGGTGCTGGAGCTTATGGAAGCCGGCGTCAACGGCGTCCTCATCGGCGTCGGCCCCGGCGCCGCCTGTACCTCCCGCGGCGTTCTCGGCCTCGGCGTACCCCAGGTTACTGCTACCGTGGATTGCGCCGCCGCACGCGACGCCTATTTCAAAAAGTCCGGCCGCTACGTCCCCGTCATTACCGACGGCGGCATGAGCAAGGGCGGCGACGTTTGCAAAGCCCTCGCCTGCGGCTCCGACGCCGTCATGGTCGGCTCTGCCTTCGCCAAAGCCAAGGAGTCTCCCGGCCAGGGCTACCACTGGGGCATGGCCACCCCGCACGCCAACCTGCCGCGCGGCACCCGCATCCAGGTCGGCGTCACCGGCACGCTTAACCAGATCCTCTTTGGCCCGGCCACAGTGGACGACGGGTCCCAAAACCTCGTCGGCGCCATCATGACATGCATGGGCAACGTCGGCGCCGCCAACCTGCGCGAGTTTCAGGAAACCGAAATCATCATCGCCCCCAGCATCAAAAGCGAAGGTAAACTCTTCCAGATGTTCCAGGGCGTGGGTATGGGTACCAAGTAGTCGCAAGTAACACACTTCGTCCTACATTTCCATCCACACATTCGCCATTCGGCCCGTCACTACATTGTGGCGGGCCGTTTGGATTTTCTGGACCCGACTTCTCTTTTTACATAGTCCCGCTTCAAAAGCCCAACGGCACACAAGAGTTCAAGCAACATGAGCACCAGCAACCGCATCTTCATCCTCGATTTCGGATCGCAATACACCCAGGTTATCGCAAGACGCGTGCGCGAGCTGCATGTTTACTCGGAGATTTTTCCCTACAACACCAGCGCCAAAAAACTCGGCAGCCTGCGCCCCGCCGGCATCATCTTAAGCGGCGGCCCCGCAAGCGTTTACGCGCCCAAAGCGCCGCATGTGGACCCGGAGATCTTCAACCTCGGCGTCCCCGTCCTCGGCATTTGCTACGGCATGCAGCTCATCGCCCACCTGCAAAAGGGCGAGGTGATGAAGTGCGAACGCCGCGAGTACGGTCGCGGCGAGCTGGAGATTCTGACGGATAGCCCTCTCTTCCAGGGACTTGGGCCGAAGATGGAAATCTGGAACAGCCACGGCGACCACGTCACCAAACTGCCCGAAGGCTTCAGCCCCATCGCCAAAACGCACAACGCGCCCTACGCGGCCATTGCCGACGAAAAGCGCAAGATCTACGGCCTGCAGTTTCACCCCGAAGTGGTGCATACCCCACGCGGCATGGAGATCGTAAGTAACTTTGTGCAAGATATTTGCGCCGCCGAACCAACGTGGACCATGGCGTCGTTTATCGAGCAGACGTGCGACGAGCTGCGCAAGCAGATCGGCAAGGAAAAGGTCATCCTCGGCCTCAGCGGCGGCGTCGACAGCAGCGTAACGGCTGCGCTTTTGCACCGCGCCATTGGCGACCAGCTCGAATGTATCTTCGTCGATAACGGCCTGCTTCGCTTTAAAGAGCGACAGACAGTGGAACATGTTTTCGGCCAACATATGCACGTTAAGCTGCATACAATAGATGCATCCGAGCTCTTCCTCAAAAAGCTGAAAGGCGTTACGGACCCCGAAAAGAAGCGCAAGATCATCGGCCGCGAATTCATCAACGTCTTCCAGGCCGCGACCAAGAAAGTCGGCAAGGCGAAGTTTCTGGCACAGGGCACGCTTTATCCCGATGTCATTGAGTCTGTGGCCATTGGAGATAATCCGGCCGCGCTGATCAAGAGCCATCACAACGTCGGCGGCCTGCCCAAGAACATGAAGTTCAAGCTCGTCGAACCGCTGCGCCAGCTCTTTAAGGACGAGGTGCGCGTCGTCGGCGAGAACCTCGGCCTGCCGCACGAGATGGTGTGGCGCCACCCGTTCCCCGGCCCCGGCTTCGCCGTCCGCTGCATCGGCCCCATCACCGTGGAGAAGCTCGACATCCTGCGCGAAGCTGACCGCATTGTGCTGGAGGAGATGAAGCGAAGTGGCTGGTACGCAAAGGTTTGGCAAAGCTTTGCGGTGCTCCTCCCCGTCCGCAGCGTCGGCGTTATGGGCGACGAGCGCACCTACGACTACACCATCGCGCTCCGCATTGTCGAGAGCCAGGACGGCATGACCGCCGACTGGGTCCGCATCGATCAGGGCGTGCTTGGCACGATATCTTCGCGTATTATTAACGAAGTCAAAGGCGTTAACCGCGTTGTGTACGATATTTCCTCCAAACCGCCGGCCACCATTGAGTGGGAGTAAAGCTTAAACTTTATTCTTATCTTCATCATTTCGCTTGTTGTATAAGCGCGGCTGGTTCGTCTATTTCCATCATGAATACCTGGCAAACAATCCGCTACACCGACGCGGATTATGAGCAGAAAGTCGCCGCGCTTGACCGCGTGGCGCAGCCCAACGACACGGTCTTTGAGACCGTGCGCGGCATTGTGGAGCACGTGCGCGCCCAAGGGGACGAGGCGCTCGTCGAATTCACCCTAAAGTTTGATAAGCAAGGACTTACGCCTGCTGATTTCCGCGTCTCGCGCGAGGCCCCCAAGCCCGAACCGCACGTGCTTGCGGCCATGAAGCACTCGCTCAAAAACATCCGCTCCTTTTGCAAGGCGCGCCGGCCCAGGGACTGGGAGCGCAAGAACAAAGAGGGTGCCCGCGTGGGGGAAATGTACCGCCCGTTCCAGCGCGTCGGCATCAACGTGCCCGGCGGCACCGCCCCGCTCGTCTCCAGCGCGCTGATGACCGTCGCGATTGCCCGCGAAGCCGGCGTGCCCGAGATCGTCGTGATGACGCCCCCGCCCGTCGACGCCAACCTCCTCTTTGCGCTACAGTTTTCCGGCGCCACCGAGATTTATCAGGTAGGCGGCGCTCACGCCATGGCAGCCCTCGCGTTTGGCACGGGCACCATCAAACGCGTGCAGAAAATCTTTGGCCCTGGCAACGCGTATGTCGTTGAGGCTAAACGACAAGTGCTTGGCTACGTCGCCATCGACCAGCTCCCCGGCCCCAGCGAGATCGCTATCGTCGCCGACGGCTCCGCCCGCGCCGATTTCATCGCCGCCGACCTTCTGGCCCAGGCCGAGCACGGCCCCGGCAGCCAGATTTTGCTCCTCACTTCCTCCGAGGCGCTCCTCCGCGCTGTGGAGGCGGAGCTGGCCGCGCAACTGCCACGTCTCTCCCGCCAGACGCACCTGGCCGATGTGCTGGCCCAAGGCAGCCGCGTCATCCTGACGCGCGACATAAAGGAGGCCCTGCGCCTTGCGGATGATTATGCGCCAGAACACCTTGCGCTCTTCGTCAAGAACGCGCGCGAGGCCGCAAAGTCGGTCCGTAACGCAGGTGCCATCTTTATCGGCAACTACTCGCCCGTCGCCGCGGGCGACTTCATTGCCGGCCCCAGCCACACCCTCCCCACCGGCGGCGCCGCCAAATCCTTCGCCGGCCTCACGGTTGACCAGTTCTACCGCCGCACCAGCCTGGTGGAGTACAGCGCCAAAACTCTGGAGCCCGTCGTGCCGCACATCGAGACTTTCTCGGAAGTCGAGAAGCTGGACGCCCACGGCCGCAGCGCGCGTATCCGTCTGCAGTAGAAGGGGATGCGTGCTTTAGCACCCGGCTTGCGACGCCCGGCTTGCATGGCCGGGCGGATGGTGTAAGGTGGCGCGATGCGACCGTGGTACCGGCTGTGCTACAAGTTTATCGAGGCGATCAAGCTCGGGTATTATCAGACCCGGGTGGAGGGCTTTGAGAACGTGCCGGCAGGGGGGTGCCTGGTGGTGTCCAACCACGCCAGTTTTCTGGACCCCACGACGGTGGGCTGGGCGTTGCAGAGGGAGTGTTACTTCCTGGCGCGCAAGACTTTATTCAAGCCGCCGGTGATGAGCCGGTTGCTGCCGATCTGCAACGTGGTGCCGATTGACCAGGACAATGCGGACTTGCCGAGCATGCGCCGCGTTATACGCCTGATGAAAGACGACGGCTTCCCTGTCATCCTCTTCCCCGAGGGCACACGTACGGAGGACGGGCGCTTGCTGAAGGCGCAGCCGGGCGCGGCGTTTTTGGCGTGCAAGGCGGGCGTGCCCATCCTGCCGGTGCGCCTCTACGGCTCGTTCGAGGCGTGGCCGCGGCAGCGCAAGTTTCCTGGCTACCACCCGATGCGAGTCGTTATCGGCAAGCCGTTTACGCCGGGGCGCGGCAAGACGAAGCAGGATTACGAGGCGATTGCGGAGCGGATGATGCGGGAAATTGGCGCGTTGTAAGGTGCTTGGGATCAACGCGTTGCTGCAGAGGCTGCGCTCCATTGCGGCGTCACATGGGTGCCTGCGCGCGTGATCGATCAGGGAAAGAGTTTTTTGGCCAGCCACAGAATGCCCTCAGGCACGCGTTTGCGGTGGGCGCTGCCGCCTTCCGCGCCTTCGGCCGTTTTGGCGATGCGGTTGGCGAGAAACCAGTCGTAGCTTTCGCGAAACATCTCGTCGTTGCTGTACTTCGGTTGCCAGCCTATGTCCATAAGTGGTTGGACATCAAAGTAATACGGTTTGTGGTAGGTAAGATAATGCCACGGCGCCAGCGGGGAGATGCCGAGGTTATCGGCCAGCCGCAGGATGCCAATCGTGGGCGCGATGGGCAGGTGGCGCACGCGCGATTTGCTGCCGGCGTGGGCGATGACGTTGGTGAGCACCTCTTCCAGCTTTCCAAAGCGGTTGGTACCAACGTTATACGCGCCCGGCAACTGGCGTTCCAGGGCCAGCATGTAGGCGTCCATCAGGTCGTGCGCGTGGATAAACTGGTATCTGTTCTGGCCGTCGCCGATGACGAAGATCGGTGCGTTCTCGTGGATCCAATCGAAGAGAATCTGGAAGATGCCGAGCCGGCCTTCGCCAAGAATGGTGCGGGGGCGGATAATGATAAGTGGCACGCCGGCCGCTGCAAGTGTCTCGCGCACAGCAACTTCGCCGGCAAGCTTGGCTTTGCCATAGGCTTCCACCGGTTTGCAGGGGGTGGACTCATTAATGGGATAGGAGTTCGGCAGCCCGTAGATGGCCGAGGAGCTCATGTGCACAAACGCCTGGACGCCCGCTTTTACCGCGCACTCGGCGGCAATGCGCGCGCCGTCGACGTTGATCTCCCAGAATTTGGCGCCGGATTTGGAGAGGGGGACGAGCGCCACGTTGTGATGCACGACGTCAATGCCCTGCATGGCGGCCAGTGCGCCGTCGCGGTTGCGGATGTCGCAGTCGATGTACTCGATCTCGACCGGTTGTCCCGGGTCTTTCCACACATCCAGCACTTTTACCGTCTCGCCCCTGGCGCACAGTCGGCGGGCGATAAGGTTGCCGAGAAAGCCGGAGCCGCCGGTGACGAGGTGTTTCATGGGCTAAAATGTTGTGGTTGCAGTAGGATGACTATAAAGAAAAGCAGGAAGGGCGCGAAGTGCGAAAAGTGAAGTGCGGACGTCGGGAACGAAGGCACGAGGCCAACTGTTGCGCGTCAGCGCCGCGCTGTTACGCCGCAGCTCGCGGAAAATACTCCGCCAGGCTGCGGCGCATGCCTTCTTCCAGGCTGATTTTGGGGGCGTAGCCCAGCTCGCGTTTCGCTTTGTCGATGCTGCACGCGATGGTTTTGTTCATCTCGCTCAGTACGTGGATCTTCTGATGATACAGCCCGGCGGATTGCAACATTCTGTCCACCAGCCAGGCTACTTCAGAGGCGATGCCAGGCAGTCGCATGCGGCGGTGCTTGCACTTTTGGCCAAATTCGGTCTCCAGCAGGCGCTCGATGGTATCCATGATTTCAATCATGGAGTAGGGGCGCTCGTCGGCAATCCAGTAGGCCTGGCCGGATGTGCCGCGGGCGGCGCACAGCAGCATGCCTTCGCTCAGGTTCTCGGTAAATGCCATGCTTCGCAGGTTTTCGCCGCCGCCGACAAGCGGGCCTTTGCCGTCGCGAATCATCTCGAAGAAGAGGACCTGGCGCGGCGGCTGGTGGGGGCCGTAGAACCAGGGCGCGCGCACTAGCACGGCCTCGATCTTGCCTGGCGCTACAAACTCCTGCAGCACAAGCTTTTCCATCAACATTTTGCTGCGCCCGTAGTGCATGTACGGGTTGTAGGGCGAGTTTTCGTCGAAAAGGTGGTCCGGGTGCGGATTGCAGCCGAAGGGCGAGTTGGAGGATACGATCACCACGCGGCGGATGCCGGCTTTTACTGCCGCATTCAACACGTTGCGTGTGCCTTCCGTATTCACTCTGTAGAAGTCACTTACGCCGCGCGGGTGGATGATTCCGACGGTGTGCAGCAGCACGGCATCCTTTGCATTATCCGCTCGCGAGAGAAAGGCGTCCAGCCCGGCGCCGGTGGCCACGTCGCCTTCGCAAATCTCCATGCGCGGCGCGGCGGCGGCCAGGCGGGTGCGGTCGGAGTTGGGGAGGATGAGGCCGCGCAGGGTGGCGTCGTCCAGGCCCAGCTCGGCGGCTCGGCCGGCCTGCAGCATCGTGGCGATGTTCAGCCCCAGCCAGCCGTTGGCTCCGGTAAGTAAAATCATGGCGGTAGGTTAGAGGGGATGCGATGGAAGGGGAAGGGCGCCCCGGGATCCCCGCGAGGCGAGGAAAGCCGAGGCGTTGCGGTGGCACAGGGCCATAATGCTGCCCTGCGGGTTGACGCCGGGGGCCGAGGGTAGCAGGCTTGCGTCGGCAACGTATAGCCCTTTTTGGCCGGCCACGCGGCCCAGGGAGTCGACGGGGCAGAGGTCGCGGTTCTCTCCGGAGGCGCAGCTGGAGAAGAGGTGGATGGTCATCAGATTGGTGCGATCGCGCGGAAGCGACGCGGGCAGGTGGCGCAGCGCGTCGGGGCCGTCCGCGGCGTTGATGGCGGGGCAGCCCGCAATGGTGGGGTAGAGCCGCGTGGCGCCGGCGGCCAGCAGCACCTGGCACAGGCGGCGCAGGCCGGTGCCGAGCAGGTACATGTCGTCCGCCGTGCAGGTGAAGGTGACGAGCGGATCCCGAAACAGCCCGCCCGGCAGTTGCCGCACGCGGCCGCGGCCGGCGGGGACAATCATGGCATAGTAGATGGCCATGTGGCGCCAGCGCTCGCGCACGCGGTGGAGGTCGCGCGGGTGGTCCAGCATGGACAGGGCGAGAAACGGGGGCGAGCTGATGGCGCAGCCCATGCTGATGCCCTGGTGCGCAAACTCCTTGACCTGGTGGACGGGCACGCCCATAGCCTCGGAGTTCACCTCCTCCTCAAACTCCGCCACCACCTTGATGGTAGGGTGCATGTGCAGGTTGCCGCCGATGCGGCTGCCGGGCCCGCCCGCGGTGCGGATCTCCGAGCGCTGGAGGAGTGACGGAGTGCTGATGGCCCCGCCCGCCAGAAAGAGATGGGGCGCGGCGACTGCCGGGGAGCCCGTGCCCGAACCGGTCGCAGCCGTCTCCACGCGCCACTTGCCGGCGGTGTACTCAATGCCGACGGCCCGTGTGGAGCTGCGCATCAGCCCGCCGGCGTTGGCAAAACGCTGCAAAAAAGTGGGGCTCATGGACTGCCGCTCGCCGTCGAGAAGCCCAGTGGTGCCGGAGGCGTCGGCAGCGGCGTAGCGGAACCATCGCGGCACTTCCATGCACTGCCAGCCCAGGACGTCGGCGCCGCGCTGCAGCATCGTGGACGCGGCAGGCGCCGGGCCGGGCAGCTTGCTGACGCTGACCGCCGCTTCGCACGCCTCGTAATGAGGCTCCAGATCGGCCGCGGTGATGGCCAGGCGGTGCGTGCGCTGCCACTGGGCCAGCAGATCCTGCGGGGTGCGGTGGTACAGGCCGCTGTTGATTTCGCTGCCGCCCCCGCGGCAACGGCCCTCCACGTAGGCGATTTTGGGCGAACCCATGGCGGGCGTGAGGCCGCCGTTGCGGTAGCGGGTTAACATCTCCTGCACCGTAAACGCCTGGGGCGCAAAGGCTTCCTCCTGGGGGGAGGGGCCTTCTTCCAGCATCAGAACGCGCAGGCCGGCCTCGGCCAGCAGGGCGCCGGTAATCGCGCCGCCGGGGCCGCTGCCGATCACGATGGCGTCGGGCGCCGCGGCGGTGCCGGAGGGAGAAGGGGCTTCGGCGTGCACGGCGCGGCGGGTGGAGAGGGCGGGGGGAAACTCCTCAAGCGGTGTGGAGCGGACGAGGTCGGGCAGATAGGAGTCGCACCAGCCGACGGTAAACAGGCTGTCGTAAAAGCGAACGAGATCGCGCATCGGCCCCACGGGGCTTTCCTTCCACACGGCGATGTAGGCGTTGCGCTGGGTCACCGTCTGGTGGCGGAAGGTGCGGGCAAAGAGGGCGACGCCGCCGGAATCGAAGCCGAGCGTGAGGGCCACCATGGGCCACTGCAAAAAGTCCGGCATTTGCCCCTGCTGGGCCTGGATAAACCGGGTAACGCGGTTGCGATCGCCATGCCCGGCGGGCAGGGGCAGGCTGTCGGCGCGCGCATAGACGTAGGCGGAGACGACATCGCCATACCAGCTGTGAATCCACTCGCGCAACATAGGCAACAAATTATCGATATAAAGAAGGTGAAGAAGTGTGAAAAAAAGATCAGTAATAGATCGCCACAAGCATCACGACAATCGCAAAAAGCGCCACAACGTAGCTGACGCGATCCGTAATGGCGAAGAGCACGGGATCCTCGTTGAGCAACCCGCGTTGCGCCAGAATCCACACGCGGCCGATCCAGTACAGGTAAGCGGGGACAAGCAGGAGCAGAAACAACGGTTGCGAGTAATGGCGGCCGCCCATGTCGCTTTGCACGTAGAGTACCATCACCAGGGCGGCGATGAGGCCGCTTGCGGTGCCAAGGGAGAGCAGGGTCGGCATGTCGTCCAGAACGTAGTCGCGGCCGGGCGCGGCGTGAAGGGGATCGACGCTGCGGAGCGAAAGATTGCGAAGCTCCGCGTACCGCTTGGCCACCGCCAGGCTAAAGAAGATGAAGACCGCAAAGGCCAGCAGCCACACGGAGTAGGGCACCCCCGTTGCGGTGTGTCCCGCCACCATGCGGATGGTGTAAAGGCACGCCAGCACAATCGCGTCGGCCAGCACAATGCGCTTGAGAAAAAGGCTGTAGTTTAGTGTAAGCGCCAGGTAGAGCAGAAGCGTAAGCAAAAACGCTGACGGCAGGAACGACGCAAAGCCCGCCGCGACGAGCGCAAGAAAGGCGGAGGTGGCGATGCCAAACGGGATGCTGAGGACGCCGGAGGCGAGGGGGCGTGAGCGTTTGTGATGATGTGTACGATCGTTCTCAAGATCTAAAAGATCGTTGAGAACATATGTTGCCGATGCCGTGGCGCAGAAACAGCCAAAGGCAAGCAACGTCATGTACAATTCGCCAAGTTCCGTAAGGTGATGCGAGGCGATCAGCGGCACAAAGATTATGACGTTTTTGGACCACTGGTGCACCCGTAGCATCCGGAACGTCGCGCTCATGCGCGAGACGCGAGGCGTAACAAGCTCCGTCACCTGGGAGTTAACCCGCTGTGCCGCCGCAACGCGAGAGCGTGAGCCAACCACCATGCCGCCCGCCGACCGTGCCCACACAGCAAAGTCGGCCCGGGAGTCCCCCACGTAGTCGAACCCCTTCTCCCCAAACATGTTGCAGAGATAATCCGCCTTTGCAGCGCCTTTGAGGTTTCGGCCCGGCTCCGTGCCAAACACGTCGTCAAACACGTTAAGCTGGGCCGTCAGCGAGCGCGCCGTTTCCCCATGGCTGGCAGTGACGAGGAACAGGCGGCGGCCGCGCGCTTTTTCCTGGCGCAGCATGTCCAGCACTTCCGGGCGCCAGGGCAATGAGGCGGGGTTAAAGCTCACGCGCTGCGCCAGCATGGCCTTGAGATGGGCGCGGCCCCTGAGCAGCCACAGCACGACGTAGACGAAGCGAAACAGGTTGGGGCGGAGGTAGCGCACCACCGACTCGTAGAGCACGTCGCCTGCCAGCAGAGTCCCGTCCAGGTCCACGCACAGCGGCCGGTCCACCCCGGCCTGCGGAGCGGCGCCACCTGCAAGCACGGCCGGATCCGGCGACTGTGCGGAGGAGGAAGGGGGTGGCATAGGGAGCTGGGGCAGGGGGGGCGCGATGCAGCTCGTGGTCCGGCCGCGGCAGCGAGCGTGGTATGGCTGCGGGTACGGCCGCGGTCGAGCGGGGAGCGCCGCGAGGCTCGCATCCTTTCACGCTTGGCGAGGGAGATCAAGCCCCGCGTCGGACCCGGCGAGGGGCACGCGTCGATACGCGGTGCGAGGTCGTCTGCGGCATGGGGCCGGGCCGCAAAAGGCACAAAGGGCTGAGCGAATGGGGGGGGCCGAGAGACTGGGAGACTGGGAGACTGAGCGAACCGGATAAGCCTCGCACCTGAAAACTGGATGAGAGAGCGAGAGAGAAAGAGAAAAGCGACCCCAACGGGATTCGAACCCGTGCAGCCTCCGTGAAAGGGAGGAGAGCTAACCACTACTCCATGGGGTCTGGAAAACTTCTCGTGGTCGAGAGGTGTTGTTATAGGCGATTGGCCTGGGGCATGCAAGCAAATCTTTTGAGAAAAGTGCAGGCCGTGAATAAACCGGGCCGGGCTCTTTCCTCTCAAAATCACACAAAAGGAGAGAGAGATTGGCCCGGCCCGCGACAGGGCCTTCCGCGCCCCGCGCTCCGTTTACGGGGAGGTAAGGTTGAAGCTGGAATCGTGCAGGAGTGCCGTGCCGGTTCCGTTTCCGTTGGGATTCCCGTAGGAGATAGTGGGCTTGTGGGCCTCGGGAACAAACACCAGCTCGTCTTCCTCCAGGTTATTGCGGCCGCGGACGGCGTTAAAGGAATCCTGAGCGATAAGGGAGATATCGCCAAACGCAACCGTTGTGGCGCCGTTGCCGCCTGTACCGACAGGGGCGCTGTTTCCGCCGGCGCCGCCGCTGCCGCCCATAGCACCCGGCTGGCCCACGGCGCCAGGCATGCCGGGGTTCCCGGGGGGAAGCGACGGGCCACCGCCGCCGGGCGTGGGAGGAACCGGAGGCGCCGCGGCAATGGTGAGGTTGCCGTTAACGTAGGTAAACGTGTAGTTCAACGCGCTTGCGCCGCCAGGCACAATGGCGTAGCTGCCCACCGGCGAGGCGGAGGTGGCCGACGTGGAGTAGGCAAGCCCGCCCACTACGCTCTCATTGTCCGTATAGCGGAAGCCGGTGATAACCCCGCTAAAGGTGGGCAGCGCCTGCCCGGCCAGCATGTTCGCGTCGTTGGCGGTTACCGTCAGCATGGCGGGCGTAATAGTGTAGTTGGCCCCGGTGTAGCTGTTGATGGTGTAGTTGTCGGAGTCCAGCGTATTCTGGAGGATGGCGTGGGTGCCTGCATTTGTCTGGCTCATTCCCAGGCCGCCGTTAAAGGCGTTGGTTTCGGTATCCGTGCCAACCAGCCCGCTGGCGGTAAAGGTGAGGGGCACAATCGCATCGCCATACACCGACGTTTGGGCGTGGGCGGTGATATCCACCGCGCGCTTGCTGATCACGTAGTTGGCGCCAACGTACGTGATGGCGTAGTTGGCAGCGTCGAGCGTGTTTTGGGTGATGGCGTGGGAGCCGGCGTTTGTCTCCGTCATGGCCAGGGCGCCTGTAAAGGCGTTGCTTTCCGTGTCCGATCCGACGAGCCCGCTGGCGGTGAAGGTGAGGGGGACAATCGCGTCGCCATACACCGACGTCTTGGCGTCGGCGGTGACGGTGACGGCGCGCCTGGTAATCTCGTAATTGCCGGTAACAAACGTAATGGAGTAGTTGGCGGCATCCAGCGTGTTTTGCGTGATGTCGTAGTTACCCGCATTGGATCCCGTCATGGCCAGGGCACCCGTAAAGGCGTTGCTTTCCGTGTCCGATCCGACCAGCCCGGTGGCGGTAAAGGTGAGGGGCACAATCGCGTCGCCATACACCGAGGTCTTGTCGTTTGCCGTTACTGTAATGGCACGTTTGGTGATGTCGAAATCGTAGCTCGAGTCGATGACAAACGTGTAGTTGGAGTTGGTGACGGCCAGCGTGCCATTGGTGATGGCATAGGAGGCGACGACCTCACCGGCGACGCGCGACAGGGAGCCGCCGTTAAACACGTTGCCCGCGTCGTCGCCGAGCATAAAGTTGCTGCTGGTCACTGTCCATCCAAACGGAGCGTCGGGGGTCGCGTCGCCATACACCTTGGACAACGTGCCGGTAGGGGCCACCGTCAGCACGATGCGATCGTTGGTGAGGTTGAACGCGGTGGCGCCGTCCACGGTAACCGCGTAGGGTCCACCGGCCGTGCCGTTTGCCGTAAGGTTGAACGTGGCTGTGCCATCCGCCGCAATCGTGGCCAAGGTTGTGCCCGTGGCGCTGGCTCCGCTGCCCGGCAGCACAATGCTGAACGTACCCCCCGCCACGGGATCCCCCGCATGGTTGGGTGTCACCGTCACGACAATCGGATCAAACGCCTGCAGCAGCGTGGCATTGGCATCGGCTGCGGAGTAGGTAAAGCCCTGGGCCTCAACGGCGCCAGCATCCACCGTGCCGGCCACGCCAACGCGACCAAGGCCGCGCTGATCTGTGGAAGGAACAACGAGCGGAGCGACCAGCGGAGGGCTGGGAAGCACGGGCGTGCTGGTGATCGTGAGGGAGGCGTTGCCTTTGTCGATGGCGATACTGCCAGGCAGAGGTGCCGCGGTCAGGAACAAGGTAGTATCCTGCAGGTCGAGGCCTCCGCCGTAATAACCCAGCGTGGAGAGGCCCGGGTCGGTAATTCCGGTGGAGCTGCTGGCTTTCGGCGTTCTGATAACACCTGGGAGGTTGCCGGGTTGGGTACCTCCAGGTCCTTCACCCATCGGAGGCGTTCTGTTCAAGCCGATACCGAAGACGTTGTGCCCGAAATCCGTAAGGCTTCCGGAGTAGTCCTGGTACTCCACCCCAGTGGCCGTTGCCACGGTGTTTCCGGCCAGGATGGTGTTGGCCAGGCTGATGGCGTGACTGGTGTTGGCACTGCCGCTACTGTTGTGCCGGGCCCGGCTGATACCTCCGCCCGACCCTCCGCTATATCCGTCTGCGCCGGTGGGCGTGGTGACGTGATTGCCCGTAATGGTGCTGTTCATTATCCGCACACCACTGGGAAGATACGCAGGGAGGGGGTCGGGAATAGTGTTAGGGAGCGTGGCGGGAAAGTTGACCCGGATACCACCACCCGCCAGTGTTGCAGTATTGTTGGCAATCGTCACATTCGCCAAATCGGCATTGTTGAAGGTGAGGTAAATGCCACCGCCAAGGTTGGCCTGGTTGCCATATATGCTAGTGTTCGAGAGATACAGTATTGCGGAACCGCCAACGGAGCCAGAGCCGAAGCTGATGCCTCCGCCGTTGCCCGCCGTGGTATTGTTAACGAATACCGAATTGTTTATCTGCACTACGTCGACTGTCCTCACGTAGGCGAACCCGCCGCCGCTCGCTTGCGCCGAGTTACCGCTAAAAATTGTATCAGAAATTTCCACCTTGATGGCGCCGGTTTCCGTTACATTGGGCGTCTGGATGTGGACACCGCCACCCGTGCCAACCGCCGTATTATTGGATATGACGGACCGGGCAACGATGATTTTGCTGGGCGCTGCCGGCGAAACAGCTCCATTGCCCGTGCTGTAAATGCCGCCGCCGCCGTGCCGCTTGCCCGAGCCACCCGATGTGTCGGCGTTTGCGCGATTTCCCGAAATGGTCGAATCCGCAACGGTGAGGCTGCCATTGCCGCGGTAAATGCCGCCGCCCGTGCTGTTGATGCTGTTGGCAAGGTTGTTGTTCACCGTCGATCCCAGCACCTGCAAACTGCCATCAATAAAGGCGATGCCACCGCCGGTGCCACTCTGTGCGCTGTTGTTACTGATGTCCGAATTCTCAATTAGCACCGTGCCGTTGAGCAGGTAAAGACCGCCACCCGAAACAGCGGTACCGTTGTTGCTGACAACACTGTCTCGGATCGTGAGCGTGCCGGAGTTAAGGTAGATACCGCCGCCGCTACCCGTGCCCGTGGTAAGCTTAAGGCCGGAGACGGGATCAAGATTGTTATCGATAATCCGGGAATTCTCAAATGTCACATTACCCGCGACGACCAGCACGCCCGCGCCCACATACGTGGCGCCAGTGCGGTTGGAGAGGTTGCGATTGATCAGCAGGTTGTCTGCAACCACAGTGCCGTTTTCAATTCGCAGGCCGCTTCCGCCCACTGGCGCGGGAAAGCCGGTGTTTATCGCCCGGCCATTGGTAAGCTGGAAGCCACTCAAATTTACCACATCGGTGGAGCCGACGTTCAGCCACATAACGGTGCTGGTGGGTGCGGCGGCAGTACCGGCGCCTGCAATCGTCGTCCGGTTGGCGGGGTCGGCCAAATCAGTGCCCGCCCCCTCAATTGTCATCGACTTACGCACCACCACATTTTCCGTATAAGTGGCGGCGGCCAGCTTTACGGTGCCCCCGGCGGCCACCACGTCCAGGCCGTTTTGCACGCGGCCGTTGGCGCCCACTTCCACGTCCATCGTACCGGCGCCGCCCAGGAGGCTGGTGCCGGCGCGCATCGTAATTGCTGCGTTGAGAAAGACTTCCGGCGCGTCCAGCGTCAGGTTAAACGTGCCTGCGGTTGCGGCGGCCACGTTGGCCGATACGGTGATGGACTGCGATGCCAGCAAAATAACATGCTGCGTATTCAGCGCGGTGGAAATCACGCTGTTCTGGATCGTCACATCGCCCAGCGCCGGCAGTGTGTTGACATCCGAGTGCGTGCCGGCGGAGCCGATAATCTCAATATTCTCCGGATCTAGCAGCCAGGTGCCGCCATCGGTCAGCACCATCGCGTCCATGCCCACGTTAAGCCGGTAGCCGGAGGTCTCCACCTTGCCGCCCAGGCCGCCGTTGACGCCCCGCGCGGTAATTGCACCATTAAAATCCGTAATGTCGGTGGACCACAGCACCACCTCGCCGCCGTTGGCCGGGGTCGTCACCCCTGCGCCCGCGGTCGCGTCGGCGCGAATCTCCGCGCCCTTCTCCATCGTCACACTCTTTGCATGGGCCATCGTGCCACCGCCCTGCCATTCGCCGCCGACATATACCTTGCCGCCGTTGCCGCCCTTGCCCTTGCGGCTGCCACTCGCGTCGAGCACCGAGCCGCTCTTGAGCTTGATATCGCCACCCGCAATGCGGATCTCGCCGCCTGACCCATTGCGGTTGGTCGCGCGGATCTTGCCGCTGTTGACAATGCCGCCCCCCGTGGAGCTGAGGTAAACGCGCCCCGACTCCGTGCGCGAGCCCGTGGCGCGAATGATGCCCGAGTTGTTGATCGCCAGCGCGTACTCATTGCCGCCGGCCGCCTTCAGCTCCGCCACCGCCGCGCGCACTTTGCCGGTGTTGATGATACCCGTCTCCCCCTCCGCACCCCGCGAGCCCGGCTTGATAAACACGCGCTCCGCGCCGTCGGATTTGATCAGCACCTCCGTGCCCGCCGCCAGCTGCACCCGCCCGCGGGCCGAGAGGCGGCCGTGATTCTCCACCTGCCGCGCAATCAGTGTCACATCGCCGTCGGTCGCCTTGATCTTGCCGTAGTTTACCACTTTGGCGCGCGAGTTACCGCTGAAATTCATGTCGCCACCCTTCATAAACTCGGCGTTGGAGACATCGTGCGTGCTGGCCGTAAACCCGGCCGTATTCACTCGCCCCGTCTTGCCCACCACAACGCCGTTAGGGTTAACGAGATACACACGCCCGTTTGCGTTGAGCGAGCCGTTGATGTGCGACGTGCCGCTGCCCGTCACCCGGTTCAGCGTGGCCGACCGTGTGCCCGGCTGCACAAACGTGGTCGTCTCCCCGCGGCTGATGCTGAAGTCATTCCAGTGCACCACCGAGCGGTCGCTCGACTGCCGAATCGTCACCTGGCCTGGCGAATTCTCGATGCGCGCCGAACCGGCCTGCACGGAGCCGCCGGATGGATTAGCGTGGAGCACGTGGAGCCGCCCCGCTCCACCAATCCACAGGAAGCACCAGGCCGAAGCTGCGGCAACGATCCAGTGACGGCGCAACGAGATGAGAGATGTCATAGACTAAAAGTAAAAAATGGCGATAACGACGGACGAAGAAGAGTGCATCTGTGAAAACTTCCCCGTTATGAAGTAACTATGCCTGAATCAATCGATAGAATCAAGCGAAAGCTGCAAGTTTATCAAAAACAGTGGGTTAACGCAGGCGCCTCTCTCTCAAGGTATTGGGAATAGCTCAACCTTGTCCCCAACGGCTCGCCACGTCACCCGCAAGCGCACCAAATGCGCCTTTAGCGTAGTGCCGGGATCACCCCCTGCCTCCCATCTACAGCTGGGTACATGCCAGGCCGTACCGGCTGATTAACCGATTGCCTTAACTCCCCCCGCCAAGGACGGAAAGATCGCCAAGGGGCAAATTCCTGATCGACCTTTTCGTTACTTGCTGCGCGGTAACCTACATCAACTCCGTTATCGACCCATAATCGGGATCGTAAAGGCGCTTGTACATTTTCACTGCGTACGCGTCCGTCATGCCCGACGTATAGTCGCAAATAATGCGCGCCCGCTCAGACGCGTCACTCTGTGCCAGCACCGCCTCGTGCACGGGCCCGGGCAGCAGCCGCAGCCGGGGCGTGGCGGCGGGATTCGTCACGTATGTCTCACCCCACGTGTGAAGCATACGGCGCAGCATCTCAATGCCCTTAAATTCCATGTGGTGCAGCTCCGTGGAGCCAAACACGAACAGGCGCGAGATCTCCTTGTACAACGAAATCTCTTCGCGCCGCGCCGCATCCATCGCCAGGCAAAAGCGGTAGCGATTGGTGCGCACGCTCATAAAGTTGTCCGTCTCCATCAGCGT
This sequence comes from Verrucomicrobia bacterium LW23, assembly GCA_003054695.1. Lineage (GTDB taxonomy): Bacteria > Verrucomicrobiota > Verrucomicrobiia > Methylacidiphilales > UBA1321 > LW23. Next base: position 171,033 of record QAZA01000010.1, on the reverse strand, counting down.
GCAGGCGTGGATAAACTCGCCCATCACCTTGCCAATGGCCGGCTCCAGCCGCCGCTCGCGAATGCGCTCGATAAGCTTGTCCAGCTTCTCCGCCTTTACCGCGGAGAGGCGCCCCGCGTTCGCCTCGCCCCACTGCTCCAGGCGGTCCGTGGTAATAAAGCGCGCCTTCACGGCGTCCACCAGGTCGCAGCACGAGTAGGCGATATCGTCCGCCGCGTCCATAATCTGGCACTCAATGCTACGGAATTTGTTGGCGTCGTCCGGAGTGGCGTCCGCGTCGTCAAGCGCGCCCGCAATATCCTCGCGCCCAAAGCAATACACCAGAAACTCCACCTGTTTGTCGTAGATAAAGTGGTTGTAATCCTCACCGCGATCGCGAAACAGCCGCTTGTACTTCAAAATCGCATCGATCAGCGCCCGGCTCGGGCTCATCCCTTTGCGTTCCTCGCCACTGCCATAGATAGTGCGGGTAAGGATACGCAGGCTTTGCGCGTTGCCCTCAAAGCCGCCGTACGGCTGCATCCAGTCGTTCAGCGCGCGCTCCCCGCTGTGCCCAAACGGCGGGTGCCCGATATCGTGCGACAAACACGCGGCCTCCACCAGCTGGGGATCCACAAAGTAGTCGTCCTCCAGATGCGGCGAGGTGGATTTTAGGAACGCGCAAATCGATGCCGCGATGTTCGCCACCTCCAGCGAATGCGTCAGCCGCGTGCGATAAAAGTCGTACTCCCCCGCGCGAAACACCTGCGTCTTGCCCTGTAACCGCCGAAACGCGCTTGTAAACATCACCCGGTCGCGATCGTGCTGAAACACGCTGCGATGCTCCGCCGCCCGCCGCGGATAATTGAAATCGTCCGAAAAGCACTCGCGATCGAACTCATTATAGAACATGTTGACGGACATCGCTTTAGGGAAGGGGAGTAGGAGTATGGAAAAGAGAAAATACGGGCTCGTCGAACAACACATCCCGCACAAAAAGCCTATTCTATTGAAAAAGCGATAAACCGGCAACGCGCGAGAAGCTAAAAGATAACGCCCTGACCCAGGCGACTGCTCACGTCCAGGCGAGCCGTGATCTTCATGCAGTTGCATAAGCTATGCTAATGAGGTGCATGCCTGGAGTGCCGCAAGTCCGCATTAGAGTTGCGCAGACTGCCCGCCGGGGCCAGCTTCCGCCCCAAGTTCGCGGGAAATCGCCGCCGTATCCAGCTTGCCTCTCGTAGTGCGCGGCAACTGCTCTCGCAAGAGCCACGCCTTGGGGCACTTCCACTCCGGCAGCAATTCCCCCAGCCGACGCTCCAGCTCCGCCCTCGTCAGCACCGTCTCCACTGCAGCCGCCAGTCGCGTATCACTTGCGGAAGTATCAGAAGCAGAAGAACCTGGGTCAGCACTGTCGTCGCCGGCGCTCCTCCGGCCCACAACGCCAACCCAGCAATCCCCCACGCCCTCCAGCCCCCGCAGAACCCGTTCCACTTCAGCGGGATGCACCTTCTTGCCCCCCACGTTGGCCACCGCGGTGCTGCGTCCCAGGATTCGCAGCTCCCCTACCTCTGTCCAGGCGCCCAGATCCGGGAGCGTATATCGCCTGGGTGGTCCCTCAGGCTCCTCGTTCCCCGTCGGACGAGGGGTGGCAGGGGATGCAACGTGTTCCCTTCCAGATACTTCCGCATCCGCCTGCACCCTCGCTGTCGACAACCGCCGCCGCCCCAGCGCCACCGCATGGCTCTCCACCACAACGCGCCCCGCCGGCGAGAGGCTCACGCGCACTCCGTTCAGCGGCGTGCCCGCCACCCCCTGCACCAGGGGCGCGTCACCAGTCTTGTCGTAGCAAATGCCTCCGGATTCGCTACTTCCATAAAAATTATGCACCGCCACACCGTGCGCCTCGCGAAAGCCCGCCGCAATCGCCGGGCTCAGCGGCGCCCCGGCGCTAATCGCCAGGCGCAGGGGAGGCGCCAGACGAGTCTCCGGCAGCCCCGCCAGCGCCCGGAAAATGGCCGGAACCGCAGGAAGCACCGTAACCCCGTAAGCCGCAATCCATTGCGCAATTTGCCTGGGCACAAACTCCCGTGCTACCACCAGCCGGGTGCCCTTCATCAGCAGCGGCATAATCAGATTGCCCAGCCCGTACGAGTGCCCCAGCGGAATCACCGCAATGTTCACATCGTCGCGACGTATCCCCATGGTGGAGATGATGTTAGAGCCATCCGCCAGCATATTCCCCGCCGTGCAGGGGATTTGCCGCGGTTTGCCCGTGCTGCCGGAGGTAAGCTTCACCACAACCGGTCGCATCCGCCTCGTCTGCAAACGCTTACGTGAGATTACTGAAGTGCGCACCAGCACCGGTGCCGCCATGGATTGCGCGCCCGGCTGTATCTCCATAAGCCACTCTGCGCCAGCCAGTTGCGCTGCCGCAAGCCGTGCCCCGCCGTCCATCGGCAGCGACGGATCCAGCGGCACCGCCCCAATCCCCAGCCGCTGCAAAGCCAAAAACGCGCACACCCACGCCGCACTGTTGGGGATGCAAAAGGCCACCCGCTGCCCCGCCGTCGGCCCCAGCCCACGACGCGCCGTCGCCTCGATCGACGATTGCGTAAGTGCTTTACCTTCAATCACTTGCGTTACCGAGGCAAACTCCGGGCGCCAACCTGCAATCGCCTCCGCCAGCGCTCCGCTTTCGCGCATCAGCTCCCCCGCCGCCCAGCCGCGCCCCGTCTCCGCCTCCACCACCACCGCGTCCTGCGGGCGCTCCAGCGCCACACGATGAAACGCATGCCACAGCAGGGAAGCGGAAAAAGGGCTCGCAATCAACGACTTACCACTGCGCGAACCGCCCCGCACCTGCCCCACCCGCCTGCCTCGATATGGGGGTAGAGGGGGGGGAGTGGCGGAAGGCTTCATCTGCGTCATTGGCCCACATCATGCGCAGAAACGGCGGGCAAAAAAAGGAAAACCTCGCCTCGCGCGCCTCATGTTAAGTCATCCAGTGCCTGCAACTGCAACCCTCTGGCACTGCATGGCTTCCCCGCGCGGGGCGAGGTCTCAACGCCTGTCGGCTTCGGAGACCCGGACCTGTTGGTCGGTGGCTTTTAAGCTATTCCGTGTAGCGGCTGTACATCTGCGGGCGACGCGGATGAAGCGCAACGGAAGTGATAAACAACGGACGGGTATCTGTCTTGCGCGAGCAGCTGACGACTTTTGTGTTCTTCAGCCCGCGTTGAGGAGTTCCTGGTTGCCTTTTCACTGTATGACAATAAAAGCAAATGGAATGCCATCCTTATTCAGGCGTCAGCTTAAGGGCTGTTAGAAAATGTCGCAAGTCACGTATTAAGTGGGGTTTGCGCGGCAAAAGATGCCGGGTTGAAGGGGTTTCCAAAACAGGAAAAGGAGTAACACATGTAAGTTGACAAAAAGAACAAAAACAGGGTTATAATCTGGATGTATAAAATCCTTTAGCGCATGTTTAAAATACAGTTGTGCAAGATTTTATACTTTTTGACGTAAAAACGTTAGCCCCGTCTCACCATATACTTGATGCCTTGTAACTTCCCACCCCTCCATTTTTGCCGGAATCTGGCCACGATAATGCTCCCAGATAAAGAGACCGTCCTCCGCCAGAAACCGAGCCACTTTCGCCGGCAAATAAGTTTCAGAAAGTTCTCCTTTTACTTTCTCATAGGGCGGATCGGCAAAAATCAGGTCAAAAGTGTCCGTATTCGGACGCTCAAGCCATGACAGTGCGTCCGCTTGCACAACAGTACCGAACAGTCGGCAAGTCGCCAGATTGGCCTGTATCGTCTTCACGCTCCGCGCCTCCTTCTCCACAAAAAGCGCCGACGCCGCACCGCGGCTCAGCGCCTCAATGCCCAGCGAGCCCGTGCCCGCGAACAGGTCGAGCACCCTGCACCCAGGCACCCGCGACGCCAGGCTGGAAAAAATAACCTGGCGAATGCGATCCTGGGTAGGACGCAGCTCCACCCCCTTGGGCGATGCCAGCCGGAGCCCCCCGGCGCTTCCAGATATCACACGCATGTCTCAAAGCCACAAGAATATAACGAACGACGCCCCGCAACTTGCGATGCCACCGCGCCACCGGACTGTGGCGACGCTGCAGACAAAGCTTGCAACTCGTTGTCACAGCCCCACTTGAAACGCCTGAGCGACCCATGCGGCTCCCCCCGCGGTGCCGTCTCGATCGTCGGGCCGGTCGGCGCGGGCAAGTCCCCGGCCTTGATTGGCGAAAGCTTGATGGCAGGCGCCATCAGGCTGCCCGTGATAGTAAATGTCAGCAGCCCAAAACCGTCGCTGCGCTTATTCACCTCTGCCTGCACCGATGCAGGAAGCTGGGGTAGTAAATCCGGGCTAAGTGCCACAGTTACAACACCTTCGCAGTTCCATGCAAAGTCCAGGGAGCCCGTCCCAACCGCCTGCACCAGTCCCGACTTAAGTGTCAGATTGAGCACCGAAATCCGCCCGGAAGCAATCGCCACCTCCAGGCCCAGGTGCTCAAAATCTGGCTGCGCAAGGGATTGAATGCGAAGATATTGCGAAAACGCGCGGCAAACGGGCGCCTCCAGAATCTGCCCATTGCTCAGCTTGACGCTCACGTTGGCGTTCAGGCGTTCCGGGCGCAGCGCCGATCCAGTCCAGACAGACTCCATATCCGTCTTGCCGGAAATCACGCCCGACTTGCCCCACAGCTGCTCGATAAGTGTCGAAGTATCAACGCGTTGCAGAGTCATGCGGTAATCGAACCCCGCCTGCGGATCACGCACGCTCTGGCTCAGTGAGCCGCTCACTTTGCCCCGCGCAAGCCCGCCCTCAAAGGAGCCCACTGTCAGGTCTCCGCGGCGGTACTCCACATTCTCGCACTTCACCTTCTCAAACGTAAGTCTCTCCGCCACACGTACTTCCTGCACAGTGGCCTTGCCGGACGCAGTGAAATTGTCCCAGTCGTCCTCCGCAATTCTGCCTTCGACATTCGCGTTCTTCAGGTCCAGCAACGTAAATCCGTTATCATCAACAGCGGACATCGTGCCGCCTTCAATCTGGAAGCTGCGCAGCCCAATATCCAGAGGAGGCTTTTGCGTGGGATCTTTGCGACGCCAGCGCGAGGGCGGCTCCTCCTGCAACAGGATGGGCAGCAAGAAGGGCCCTCCCGGCACGCGCGTAATCGTAAGCGTGGAACCTTTTGCCTCAAAACGACTTAGCTCAATGCGGCTGCTTAAGAAATAGGGCTTCCATCGGAAAATCAGCGTCATCGTATCGCTCGAAAACTCCGCCGGCCGCGAGTTGGGCATTTGATGACTCGCCTTCCAGTCCGTGACAACGATGGAAGGATCATTGATATCAAGCCGTACTTTCTCAAAGGCAACGGGGATGCCCGTGGAGGTGAGGGCGAGTTTCTCCAGGCTGCGGCGGAACTCCGGCCCTTCCACATGGCTTTGCATGCGATACAGCACCAGGCACACAAATAACGCCACGCCACACAGGACCATGGCAATGATCATGAGTGTAAGGCGCAAGCGGTTCATAGAGAAGTAGTTCGAGAAAGGGCAGGGGAGGCTGTATGCCACGGCCCAGGGAGCGCGAAGCCTGCGTAGCCGCTTCGCCACCCGTTCCTTATAGCGTGGTCGCCGGGAAAGTGCAGTATCTTTTGGCGGCAGGCGGCAATTGTTTCCTGTCCGTCGCTCCACATAGCGTGGGTACGGGCGATAAGTGGCGCGAATCGGCGACTGGTGTACCCCATTAAAAAAGTTGAAGCCTCGGGCAGAAAAGGCTTTATCCCGCTGCCAGGACTTCTAACATAGCAAAAATGAAGACTTTTTCCACCAGCGTCCGTGTGCGCCCTACGTTGTGGGGGCTCGCCGCCGCCCTCATCGTGACCTGCATTTTGCTGCTTGCCACCGCAACGCCCGGAGCTGCCCAGGAGAAGGAACACTGGTCCCTTACCTTCCTAAAGGAGGCATTTATCAAGGATAAGATCATGACGGACAAAGAGTTACCGCTGATGATCTACGACGTGGAGAAGAAGAAAGAATATACGGATGTTGAAGTGCGGATCAACAATGCCAAGGCAGGTAAGGGCGATCCCGGTGTTGCCCCACTGCTGGGAATGTTTCGCGTGTATCAGGATAAGAAAATCTTATGGTATTCGATCGAGGACGACGAATATCAGCCCTGGCCGGTGTACGTGAAGCGCTACGCCGAGCGTTAAGTGAGTTATTATCGCGGTTTGTGTAAAAAATCTTGCTAAAGTTTTTGTTGCAATGTATTTCTGCCAAAAAGGAATACATATGCGTAAATCGCTCCCTTCCCTCTCCCAACTCCTGACCCACTTCTGCCTTGCCCTCGTCCTGGTCGTTGGGCTCAGCGCCTGCGCCTCCTCTGACAAGCTTACCAAAGAGCAACAGGCCGAAAAGGACGCCTTTATCGAGAAGCGAACCCGCTACTGGCTGACCGAAGGGGGCCTAAGCGATCCCGGTACCGCTGTGACTGCGGCCAACGCCGACTGGGAGGGCGGCCGCGCGTTGGAGGACAGCGATAAACGCCTTGGCCTGGGCGGGCACCGCAAGCCGTCCGAGACCGCAGAAGTGCGCTACTAGCAGTGCGCTGCTGGGGAGATGGCGCGCCGCGGGCGATCTGATACACTTGCACAAGAGGCCGAAGGTGTGCATTGTGTGCGGCATGCCTCCTTCCATCAGTCCGGTCCGCTTTATCTCCACCGACTACGACGGAACTTTTTCCCGACCTGGCTCGCAGGAGCCCTATCAGCCCCACTTCTTTGACCGCCTGAGGGAGTGGAGTCGCCATAAGCGTGTCTACTGGGCTGTCAATACGGGCCGAAATCTTGCCGGTGTGGAAACCGAGTTGCGGAGACGGGGTGCGCCCTTCATGCCCGATTTCCTTATTACGATTGAGCGTGAAGTGCATGAGCGCCAGGGAGATGCGTTTGGATGCGGCACCTATCGCCCCTGGGGCGATTGGAACGAGCGCTGCGCCGATGCCCATCAGACGCTCTACGCCGGCGTGGACAGTTTGTGGCGGGAGGTCCGACGCTATCTGGAGCATGATACCCGGGCCACGATCATCGCCGACCCGGGCTCGCCAATCGGCATGATTGCGTACGACGAAGCGGAAGCTGCTCGCATTGTGCAGTTTATGACGGATTTGCTCAAGAATTACCCAGGTATAACGCTTGTGCATAATTCCATCTACTTTCGCTTCTCCCACTGCGACTACAATAAGGGCACGGCAATGCATGCGGTCGCCAACGCTCTGCAAATACCTGTTGCCGAGGTGTTTGCGGCAGGCGATCACTCCAACGACATCCCGATGTTGAACACGCAGTACGCCGGGCATATCGCATGCCCTGCCAATGCGACGGATGAAGTGAAGGGGCTTGTCCAGCGCCAGGGCGGCTACATCGCTACGGCAAGCAATGGCGAAGGGACGCTGGAGGCGTTGGAGAACATCTTTAGCGGCAACAGCTTACAACGCAAAGCAAAACCTGACGGGTTTACGCCTCAAACGGCATGCCACGCGTAAACATCAGGCATTAGGAGGCCTGATGTTAAAACTTGTGGCATGCCTGAAGGCCCTTTCGAGGCAACAGATTATAACATTACGGACCCGCCTTCCGCCAACTTTGCGCGAAGTTTCACCGTGTCCACCCTGTCTACAGGAATGCCCGATTCCAGCGCAAGCACGGCGGCAACGCCGGCCGCTTCGCCTGTCTGGTTCATGTTAACCATCACGCGAATGGCCCCGTGCGCCGCCTGGTCGGCATCAATCATCCTGCCTGCCATCAACAAGTTAGGTATGCCGGGCGGAACCAGGCAGCGGTAGGGAATCTGGTAAAAGGTGGGGTTCACTTCCGTCACGGGGCGCCACCGGTCTTCCCTGGCTGGCGCGCCTGGCTCGATATACAGCTGGCGGCCGCTGAGGTACTGGAACGTGAGCCCCGCCCGCTCCTGATGGTGAATATCGACACGGTAACTGCCGTTCGCAATCGCGTCGGGAAAGCGCACTCCGCTCAGTACTTCCTGGCCCGTAAGTTGGTGCAGCGCACGGACATGGCGCGTTTCGCGGATGCCCAGTCGCGCGGGAAGGCCTACCAGCTTCAGGGGGACATCCGGGCGGTACTTGCGGACCAGATCCATCGTTGCTCGCACCTGCCGGCGGCCTTCCATCTCCGCGATCGTTAACTCGTCCGCGGAGGAGCAATCGACACCCGTAACTCGCGTGCCTGCAAGCATAAACGTATGGCAGCCAGGCAGCGGAGCCCCCCACTGAAAACCGCGGGGAAGGTTGAACTCTTCCCCATGTTTGCGCATCAAGGCGCCGATATCGAAGTTGTCGCGCTGCCAGCCTTCGTAAAGCGCGCAGGTGGTCGGCGGCTGGGGATGCTCGTTATGGTACGTCTCCAGGCCGATGCGAGAGCACAAATCTCCATCTCCTGTTGCATCTATAAAACATTTTGCCCGCACCAGGCCGCGGCCATTCTTATTCTCAATAAACACACCGTAAACCGCGCCATCCTGCATGCAGGGGGCAACCACCATGGTGTGAAGCATGACCTGAATACGGTTCTCACGTACCATTTCGTCCAGCTCTATCTGCAGCTCAAAAGGATTGAAGGCCCATTCCCAGTCGGGGGAACCCTCGCGGCATCGGACGGCGTCCCGCTTTTTCAGGCGTTCCATCGTCTCTATGCTTAGGCCCGCAAATATCTGTCGCTCAAAGGTTTCGTCCATGCGGGAGTGCCAGACGTTGACCAGGGAAATGGTGGCGACGCCCCCGAATGCGCCGCGTTGTTCGATGAGTATAACCCGCGCACCCAGGCGTGCTGCACGAATGGCGGCAAACAGGCCGGTGCAACTTCCGCCCACCACACAAATGTCCGCGTCGGCGACGATACGCACCTGGCGCGGAGGCTCCAGAAAAGTTTCCATGCTGCGAATATCCCATTTATTTCGATTGCCGTACAGGCACGGCACGTGCACATATATGGAGAAAACAGTAACTCGACAACCATGGACGAAGATGCCTCGCACTACCTGGCCCAGCTCCTTCAATCCCGCCTTGTAGTAACAAGCGTGCAGCAACATCGCTATCCCCCGGGTATGAAGCTTCGGCGGGAAGTGATTGAGACTGCCCGGCTCATTCTGCTCAAGGCAGGTGAGCTGAGCTATAGAGTTGATGATCAGGTACTTGAGCTTCTGCCGGGAAGCCTGTTCCTGATTCCCCCCTGGGTGCGCCGCGGTTGGGTGGTTACAGGACAGCGCCCTGCCATTTTGGCCTGGTGCGAGTTTGCGACAGCCTCGCCCCTGCAACGCTTTCATCGGGCGCTGATGCCGGACGTGAAAGATGTTCGCCTGGAGCTAAGTACTTTGCGCAGAATGATATCCGTATGGCTTACGGAGCGTGATCCCCAGGTTGCGCACAGGCTGGAGGGCGAGCTGAAAGGCATGCTTGGCCGGTTCTTCTGCGCCGGTTCTGCTCTTGACGACATTGCGCCAAGGCTGAGCTTTGGACCGGAGAGCGGTGCCTCTTCCCGTGGCATGCGCCTGGCGGTGGAGTGGCTTGAGGCGCATTTTCGGGAGTCGGACGCGTTGCGCAATATTCATCGACGCGCCGGCTTAAGTGCGCACTATTTTCGACGCAGATTCCTGCAGGAGAACGGCTTAAGCGCAGGGGCCTATTTGCTGCGCCTCCGGATGCGATACGCGCGCTCGCGGCTAAGTCACAGCGCATGCTCGATAAAGGAGATTGCGCAAGAGGCTGGATACGAGGATCCCCTCTATTTCTCCCGCATGTATCGCCGCTTCTGGGGTGGCTCGCCATCGGGCGACAGGACGCGATTTGTGTGAGAGCAAATAAATGTACGGCTGAGTGTCTGAATATGGAGGAAAGAGACCAGAAAGAGCGTGCGACGGCGAAAAAAACTCCCGCCAAATGCCGGATTACGGCAATGGCGGGAGTTGTAAACTTGATTTACACGAAGTCGTAAGTGCCTTTTGAAGAGCGACTTATGCCATGGCTTCCTGCTCGGCTTCAAGGAAGCCGTGCAGGTGGCGAATGCGGGTCGGGTGACGCATCTTGCGCAGGGCCTTGGCTTCGATCTGGCGAATGCGTTCGCGCGTAACGCGGAACTGGCGGCCTACTTCCTCCAGCGTGCGGCTGTAGCCGTCCACGAGGCCGAAGCGCTGCTCCAGCACGGCCCGCTCGCGTTCGGTCAGGGTGTCCAGCACGTCGCGGATCTTCTCCTTAAGCAGCGCGTAGGCCGTCATTTCCGACGGATTTTCCGCAGATTTGTCCTCGATGAAATCGCCAAAGGTGGTGTCGTCGCTGTCACCCACCTGGGCCTGCAGGGAGATCGGCTGCTGCGCCATCTTCAGCACCGCGCGCACGCGCTCCACGCTCTGCTGCACCTCCTCGGCAACCTCCTCAGGGGTAGGTTCGCGACCGAACTCCTGGACAAGCTGCTTCTGCACGCGCATCAGCTTGTTGATCGTTTCGATCATGTGCACAGGAATACGAATAGTGCGGGCCTGATCCGCAATAGAGCGTGTAATCGCCTGGCGAATCCACCACGTTGCGTAGGTGCTGAACTTATAGCCGCGGCGATACTCAAACTTCTCCACCGCCTTCATCAAACCCATGTTGCCTTCCTGAATCAAATCCAGGAACGAGAGGCCGCGATTCGTATACTTCTTCGCAATAGAGATTACGAGACGCAGGTTCGCTTCCACCATTTCGGTTTTAGCGCGCAGCGCTTTCATCAGCCATTCGCGAAGCTTCAGCGTGTCGCTCTTGAAGTTATCGAGCGGCATACGCACTTCCTGCTCGATGTCCTGCATCTTTTGCACAAGTTCATCGTACTGCGTGCCGGTCTTTTTACCGCGGGAGTCCTTCAGGCGCTCCAGCTTGGTTTCGGTCATATCCAGGTTCTCGTAATAGTTGTTTACGACAACCACGAATTCTTCCGTAACCTTTTGCTTATAGTAAAAGCGGGGGAATAGCTTTTGAAGCGCGCTGTCCAGCTTTACAAACTCCTTTTCCGCCTTGTCCTTGGCTGCTTTATCAGCGCGTACCTTCATCAGTTTGGCGTAGGCGCTGTCCACTTTGGCGTTGGCAGTTTCTACACTACGCATCAGGGTTTTGAGCGAAGCAATGTACTTCTCGCGGTTCTCGATTTTCTTGTCCTGTACAACGCGGTCAAAGCGCTCGCGGCTTTGCTCCAGCTTGTGGGCAAGGTTCAGATATTCGCGCGCGGTAAAGCCGAAGCGGTTGATGTACTTTTGCACCATCATTTCCGCATCCTCAATGCGCTTGGAGATCTCCACTTCCTGCTCGCGGGTCAGCAGCGGCACCTGGCCCATCTGCTTCAGGTACATGCGTACCGGGTCGTCCAGGATATCGAGCTTGGAGTCGGCTTTCTCCTCTTCCAGCAGCTCGTCGTCGGCGGCGGCGGGGGAGCGGTAGCGGTCGACGTCGGAGGCCTCGATAACCTCGATCTGGATGTTGCGAAGCAACGCGACGATGCTGTCGAGCTCTTCCGGATTGTTGTCCGGGCACGCTTCGTTCAGGTCGTCGTACGTGAGGTAGCCCTGCTCGCGGGCGAGCTTTACCAGTTCGCGGATGCGCTCCTGAAGGCGGTCGGGGCTGCTTGTCCATGCCGCCTGGCCTTTGGGGTCATCGGTGCCGGGGGCGGCAGGGTCCGCCTTTTCGCCCGCAGGGGCGCCGTTTGCGCGAGCGGCCGCGGCATCCTTGCCTTTAAGGGCCGTCGCGGGCTTCGCCGCAGATTTGCCGGCCGGTTTGCCCGCGGGTTTGGCGGCAGCAACGGATGCTTTGGGCGCGGGAGCTTTGGGTGCGATTGCCTTGGCTGGAGCGGCGCTCTTTTCCTTGGGGGCTGGGGCCGTGGAACCCGCTGCTTTAGGCGCCGCACCTTTTGGCTTGGCGGATGGTTTAGCAGGTGTGGTTTTGGCGGCGGCGGGAGCGGGGGACTTGGCCTTAGCTTGATTCGACCGGGGTGACGCAACTGGCGCGGGGGTGGTTTCGTCCTTGGACTTGGTGGAGCGAACAGCTTTGGGCATAGAAGACATGCTCGAATGGCGGTTGGTAGAACCTTGGGAGGAGAAGAGTGGGCTGTGAGACGATGCGGCGAGTGCGCGCAACGGCAGGGAGGAGGGAGGGGCAGGCGCCTGGGGGGGGACGGAGAAGCTGAGGCGGCAGGCTGCTATTAGCAACGCTCATGCTGCCAGGGCGGTTCCGGTGCGCAAAATAGCAGGGTCGGAGAAAAGCAAAGTTTGCTTTCCGCGTCAATTTTTGTTTTTGCGCGAGGGGCAGGCCGCGGTGGTCTTGTGGAAGAGGGCGCTGCGTGAGAGCGTGGTGCACTGGGCGGGGAGCTCGTTTTGCGTGGCGCGAAGGGCGATGCCTGAACCAGTTACTATGTTTGGATTTGCGTGTGATGTCAATGATGCAGGACAAAAATTTAAAAAGATTTCTTAGCCACACTTAGTTCTCGCCCGCCTTTGCACGCTGATGTAGAGGATGAGAACCGGAACCGCAGCCAGGCTCGGTTTTCCTGCTCCTCCGCAGATCGGCGAAATCTGGCAGCCTTTGTTCGCAAGTTCCTGGTTTTGCCGCATCTTACACAATCCCGCCAAAACACGATTCAGGGAGTATGGTGGACGGGCCGATGCCGGAACTCGGCAACCACCCGGCGCCAGAGCTTTAAGTCCGCATGAAAAAAAATCGCCGTTCCACGCCACACGATGCCTCATTGTGGGACCAGGCGCGCAAGCGCTGGCTGGGCAGGCCGGAGTGGGCAAGAGCGTTTAAGCTATTGCATAAGAAGGGGATAGCAAGCGCGATAGGGCTTCCCACCGCCGCCCAGGCGCTGATGATTCTGGCGCTGGCGGCCGAGCGTGAGAGGAAGAAGAGCGGCGGCCCGGTTCTGCTGCGGGTGGGGAAAATCCGTACGCAGGAGGAGCTTGCGCACGATCTGGAGGCCTGGGGCGTGCCGTTTCTCTTTTTGCCGCAGGCGGAGCGTGCCTCAGCGGGCACGTTGCCGGATCAGGATCTGGCAGCGGAGCGCCTTTCGGTGATCGGGCAACTTGGGCCGGAATTTTCCGGCATGTTGTTGCTGACGGAAGTGGCACGGCATCAGCGGCTTCCGGCGCCGGATCAGGTGAGGACTTCGCGCGTGGTGCTGACGGTGGGCCAGGAAACGGATCGCGATGCGTTGCTGCAAATGCTGGGGAACGCAGGGTATCACCGCGAGGTGGAGGTGCAGGATCGGGGGCAGTTTAGTGTGCGAGGCGCGGTGGTTGATATTTTTTCATGGCACTCCGCTGTGCCCGTTCGTTCGGAGTGGGAAGGGGACGAGATCGTGTCGCTGCGGCATTTTGATCCGAACGGGCAACGCTCCACGGACTCGCTGCGCGAGGCGGAGTTCAGTCTGACCGACGGGCAGTTGCCGGGAGAGACGGATGAGGAAGGGCGCCTGACCGGTGAAGCGGATGAGGATGCTACACTCAAAGATTATCTGCCGCAAGGCTTTACGGAGATTGTGCTGGAGCTGGACGGGCCGCGCGAGCTGGAGGAACGGGAGATTGAGGAGCTGGACCTTGAGTTTTTTGCCCACGATTTTTTGCACGCTGGGTCCAACGATTTCATTCTTCAGGAGAAGCGGCGCGACCTGTTTCTGGACCACTTGCTGGACTGGATGACGGAAGGCTGGGAGATCGCGATATTTTGTAACAGCGAGGGCGAGCAGAAGCGGCTTCAGGAAATTCTGGAGGATGCCAAGTTAAGCGGCGAGCGGGTGCAATATTACATCCGGCCCCTGATGCGCGGGTTTGTATGGCCGGCGGGCCGGCTGGTTGTCCTCTCGGACTCGGAGATTTTTGGGCGGTATCAGACGATGCGGTCGCAGCGGCGGCAGGAGCGGCTGGCTTCCTTGCGGTCGGGCCATCAGCTGCTGGATTACAGTGAGATACAGGATGGCGATTATGTGGTGCATACCCAGCATGGAATTGCCCTCTACTGCGGCGTGCAAAGGATTCCCGGCGAGGGGGGAGCGGAGGGGGAAACGGAAGCGCTGCTGCTGGAGTTTGCGGAGGGCGCAAAGCTGTACGTGCCGGTGGAACAGGCGTATCTTGTCTCGAAGTATGTTGGTGTGGGTAAACGACATCCGCCGCTGGACGTGCTAGGTGGATCGCGCTGGGAGAAGGCCCGGGCCGCGGCCCGCCGCGCGGTAATGGACTACGCCGCCACGCTGCTGAAGACGGCCGCCGAGCGCGACCTGCATCCGGGCCACACTTTCCCCGAGGACACGCCGTGGCAGGCGCAGTTTGAGGAGGCCTTTATTTACGAGGAGACCGAGGACCAGTTGAAGGCGATCCTGGACGTGAAGCGCGATATGCAAAGCGCGCGTGCCATGGACCGCCTGATTTGCGGCGATGTGGGCTTCGGGAAAACGGAAGTGGCTATCCGCGCGGCATTTAAGGCGGTGCTTGGGCAAAAGCAGGTGGCCTTTTTTGTACCGACGACCGTGCTGGCGCAGCAGCATGCCAAAAACATGCAGGAGCGTTTTGCGGCGTATCCCATTACGGTGGATGTACTTAGCCGCTTTCGCAGCGCTAAGGAGCAGCGCGAGATTATTGCGAAGGTGGCGGACGGTAGCCTGGATATTGTGGTGGGAACGCACCGCTTGCTCTCCAAGGACGTAAGCTTTAAGGAGTTAGGACTGGTGGTGGTAGATGAAGAGCAGCGCTTTGGCGTGGTGCAGAAAGAGAAGTTCAAGCAGCTTTTCCGTAATGTGGATGTCATAACGCTTTCTGCAACTCCCATTCCGAGAACGCTTTATCTATCGCTTACCGGGGCGCGCGACATGAGCTTGATTGAGACGCCGCCGGCGAACCGGCAGCCGGTGGAGACGATTATTGGCGGGTACGACGAGCGGGTGATTCGCGAGGCGATTCAGCGCGAGCTGGCGCGAGGCGGACAGGTCTATTTTCTCCATAACCGCGTGCAAACCATTTACGGGGTGGCGGACCGGCTGAAGTTGCTGGTGCCGGAGGCCCGGATTGTTGTGGGGCATGGGCAAATGGAAACCGATGAGCTGGAAGTGGTTATGCAGCAGTTTGTTACCGGCCAGGCGGACGTTTTGCTTTCCACTACCATTATTGAGAGCGGGCTTGATATCCCGAACGCGAATACGATTTTGATCGATCGCGCCGACCTCTTTGGGTTGGCGGACTTGTATCAGCTGCGCGGGCGCGTCGGGCGATCGGGCAACAAGGCATATGCGTATCTCTTTCTGCCGCGGCATCTTATGGCGGTGGGGGATGCGAAGAAGCGGGTGTCGGCAATCAAGCAGTACTCCCAGCTGGGCGCGGGCTTCAAGATTGCGATGCGCGACCTGGAGATTCGCGGTGCCGGCAACCTGCTGGGCACCGCGCAAAGCGGCCACATTACGGCGGTTGGCTTCGATCTCTACTGCCAGCTGCTGAAGCAGGCTGTGGCGAGTTTGCGAGGTGAGACGACAACGCGTCGTGTGGAGACGCGCCTTCTTCTGGACTTTCTGGTGTGGCAGGAAGCCGATCTGGACGCGGTGCATGCCGGCGCTTACCTGCCGGCCTCGTACCTTACGGAAAGCCGTTGGCGCATAGAGGGTTACAGGCGAATGGCGGAGCTGGGATCGGTGGACGACATGCGGCTTTTGCAGCAGGAATGGCGGGATCGCTACGGGGCATGGCCGGAGCCGGTGGCGTTGCTGTGGCTGGCGACAGAAATTAAAATACGGGCCAGCGCAGTGCGTGTTTCCGTTGTGGAGACGCAGGGTGCCAAGCTTATTCTCAAGACGGCAGGCGGCGGTGGTGGCGACTATCTGATGGTGGGCGACAAGTTTCCGCGCCTGCACAAGGTGAAGCCGGCGGAGAAGCTTCGCGAGATTTTGCACTGGCTGGAAGTGCTGGGGAAAAGATAATGCAGTAGCCTGGCTAATGGCGGGCGCGAGGCGCATGTCCCGCCCTTTGCCGATAAGCGCGGCTACTGCTTCGGTTTCCTCGCGGCAAACTCCTTCGTGGAGATCATCAGGATGTCGCCGATGCGAATCGCCGTGGCCTTGCCATCGGACCGTCGCCAGGTGGTGGAGGCGGCGCCAACAATCGGTTCCGACCATGTCGCGCTGTCCGGGCCGACGTTCTCGGCCAGGGCGGCGGCGACGTCCGCGACGGGGATTTCGCCCGCGCCTTCTTTCATGGCGTAAGTCACCATGCCGCAGGTTCCGTCGACGAACGCGGCGGTAATGATGCGGTCCTTGCGCTCCCAGTGCAGAGTAAAATCGGCCTTGCGGTTTACGGTGCCGCGCTCGGGGTCGGGGCCGTAGCGGCGGATGGTGGCGGCCTCATCCTCGCCCAGCGCGGCGCGGGCGGGGAGGGGGGCTGATACAGCAACCACCAGAGCGAGCAGGCCCCACATCCGCGGTCCAAGCCGTGACGTGTGGCGTGCGCCTCTGTAAGGCCTTGCGCTGCAGAAGGTTCTCACGGCGTGGTGGCCGGCTTGCGGGGGGTGGGTTTTGGCGCAACGGGCGTGGGGGTGGCGCTTTTGGCCGCGGGCTTTTCCGAGCGAGTGGGTGCGGGTGTGGCGCCGGTGGCCGGGGAGGGAGCCGCGGGTGTCGGCGCGTCCAGTCCGGCGGAGGCGGCGCCGCGTCCTTTGCCCAGGCTGTCGCCTGCGTCCTCGGCCTTTTGCGCGGTGGGGCCGGCCTGGTGGGGGCGCAGAGCTAAACTGGTGGGGTAGAGCCAGATATATTCGGCCAGGTACTCGTAAAACACGCTGGTTTCGAACATGCTGCGCACATTTTCCAGCGTTTTGTCGGCCTCGGTGGGGCGGCCCATGGCGTAGGAGATGGCGGCCTTGGCAAAGTAATAGTTGGGGCGCAGCTTTTCGGTGGGGTCGGTGCTTTCCGTGCTGGCGGCCAGCTCTTTTACAAGGCGGTTTGCGGTTGGTAACTCCTTCAGGCCCAGGGTTGTATAGACGAGCTTGAGGGTGATGTCGTAGTCCTTGCCGCCTTTGGCATATTGCAGCGCGGTCTCGTAGCTGTTTTTGGCTTTGAGATACTCTTTTTGGCGCAGAAACAGGTCGCCAGAGAGGATGTGGGCGGCTTTGTTGGTTGGGTCGGCGTCGAGAACTTGCACCAGGCGCATGCGTGCGTTGATAAAGTCGTTCTGGTCGCGCGCAATGCGTACAAGCAGCAGGGAGACTTTGGTGCTGGGGCGCGCCTTGCTTACACTTTCCGCCAGGCGCGCGGCCTCGGCGAGGTTGCCTTTGCGGTACTGCTCCAGCGCCTGGTACCAGCGCTCGTTGATGGGATCCGGGTCGGGCGGGATGGAGGGCGGAGGCTGGCGCGGCGGCATGGCAGGCATCTCGCCAGGCATGGAGGAGCGGGAGCCCGGGGACGCCGTGTTTGTCTCATCGTCCTGCGGGACGACCACGCTGCGCGAGGGGCGCTGAGCCGCCGCGGGCTCCGGGTAGGCGGCGGCGACGGTGATGGCCATGGTGGTGGCGACGACAGCCGCGCGAAAGCTGGGCAGGAGAAAGCGGCGCCGGCGGCCAAGGGTAATCATGCCACCACATTGCCCGAAAAAGCGTTGCACCGCAACGGCAAGTCGCGGGAATTCAGATGAATAATTATTGCGTTGCGCATGCGCGTACATCCAGGCTTTAGGGTGTTGCCGGGTGCCGCCTCAAAACGATACGATCCCCGCCTCGTCCGGCTCGCCTGGCGCAACGGCTTCGCGACGGGCTTCTGGCGAGTCGGTGCCTTCGACCAGAATGCGCAGTTGCTGAACGGTGACGCCCAGGTCGGCGGCGTTTTCGCGCAGGCTCCGGCCGGCCTGGGCGGACTCGCTGGAGGCGGCGGCGGCGGTTTGGGTGACGCGGTCGATCTCCACCACGGCGCGGCTAATCTGCTCAAAGCCAACGGCTTGCTCCTGAGAGCTGTGCGCAATTTCTTCGCTCAGCAGGTCAATGTCCTCCACCTGGCGCACAATGGTGGTGAGGTCCTGGCTGACGTTGTCGGTAAGGGTGGCGGCGCGCACGGCGTCCTGCACCACGGCTTCCATGCGCTCGCTGGAGCCGCGGGCGGCGTCGGCGCTGCTCTGGGCCAGGCGGCGCACTTCGTCGGCGACAACGGAGAACGCGGCGCCGGTCTGGCCTTCAGCGCGGGCGGCTTCAATCGCGGCGTTGAGGGCAATCAGTTTGGTGCGAAAGGCCACCTCGTCGATGGAGCGCACCACTTTCATGCTTTCCTGGCTGCTGCTGCGGATGGCCTCCACGGCGGCAATCATGCGGGCGATGTCGTCGGCCACGTGTTTCACGGTTTCCCGCGCTTCGCGGGTGAGATCCGCCGCTTTTTTGGCGCCGATGGCGTTTTGACGGCTCATGGCCGTCATCTCCTCGTGGCTGCTGGAGATTTGCTGGAGCGAGGCGGCCTGCTGCATGCACGCTGAGGAGAGGCGCTCGCTTGCTTCCTCAAACCCCTGGGAGGTGCGGCGAGCGGAGCCTGAGATGCCCTCCAGCCCCGCCATGGCGGCGCGCAGCGTGCCAGCCACGGTGCCGGAGAACCACCAGGCAAACACGAGGCTGCCGCTGATGCTGAGAGCACAGAAAAGCAGAATGCACCACGACATGTAGCGCGCCGTACCATAGACGTCGATAGAGTCCAGCTCCACCTGCACAAAGTTGCTGTCCGGGCCCAGCTCCACCTTGCGGCTCAGGCCCACCACGTCGCGCTGCCCGGCGCCCACATACTCCCTGGCGCGTTCGCCGGGGCGCTCGCCGGATTCCAGGAAGGTGCTGGTGATGGTTTGCTGGCGCCCCTTGCCCATGGAAAGGAATCGCGCGGAAGACTTGAGTTTGCCATCGGCACCCCGCACAAAGATGTCGCCGGCGGCGCCCAGGTTAAGCGCATCGTAGTTGCCGCCGGTGGTGAGCAGCTGTGTCACCGTGTCGGAGTCGTACACAAACACGACGACGCCGAGCGGCTTGCCGGAGGCGGGGATAACGGGCGAGGCCATCATCCACACGCCGCCGCTGCCGCCAAAAAGGCGGGTAAGCCACAGGTCCGACATGACGACCGGGGGAGCGCCATTGGTGGTGCGCGCAATGCGCAGTGCCTTCTGCACCACGTTGTCAAGCTCGCCGTACGTCTGGACGTATTGCGAGAAGGAGATACCAGTGCCGGCGTCGATGCTTTTGGCCTGGCTGTAGGCCACGGTGCCGTCGGCGCGGATAATCAGCAGATCGCGCAGCTTGTGCTGGTTGGCCAGTTTGGTGAAGTATTTGTTCCAGCCCTCCACCGGGCGGGAGGGCTGCGGGCTCAGCACCTCCGCCATGTGCTCAAACTCGGCTTCGGACGCCAGGGTGGTACGCTCCCCGTCCAGCCACGTTTGGATGCGTGCTGTGGCTATGTCCGCCAGGGCACGCACACGTTGCTCTCCCGCCACCTCCGCCGCCGCATAAATGGAAACAATGGCCACAATTGCCATGCCCAGCGTGCCGGCGCAGCTAAGGATAAGCATGGCGCCCACCAGCTGCTTGCGCATGGAATACTTGCGCAGCCAGGTGGATGAGGCGCGAAACTGGTGAGGGTAGTTGTCCGAAAGCGACATGTTGTGGCGTATGCCGGCCGGGGAGGAAGGCCTGCGAGGATCGTGCCGGCCGTTGTGCCGGGTGGCGGAGCCAGGGTGCAGTGTGCTATGGTGCATTGAGCAACGCAACACCCTCCGGCGGACAAAAGCGCAGGCGAATCACCCGCTATCTAAAACCATGCCGCGTTGCAGTGGCGAGCTAAAAGCAACGCGGTTATACCATTTCTCAATCTAAAGTGCTTATCCCAGCGCCGGCCGTCCGGCCAAGGGCGGAAAGATCGCCAAGTCCGAGGCCAAATCGCGCGGTTAGTGGGGAGCGATCCCCGGCAACCAGGGTTGCGGCGGACTTTATCCCCTGGGCTGCGAGATGCTAGTGTCGTAGGCGCCTCAGAACACCTCGCATTGCTTACACCTTTACCTCAGCCGCATCCGATGCGAAAATGGAGTATCAGAGGCTGTCGACACCCTTCAGGATAAAACAAAGATTGCCAAGGGGGTCTGGGCGCTTCTTAAATACAGGTTTTCGCGCGGCACACTGCCGCCCCATCTCCTCTCATTCTCCGTGAAGATTCCTCTCCTCGACGTTAATCGACAGAACAAACCGTTGGAAGCCGAACTGAAACTGGCAGCGTGCCGCGTGGTGGAGGATGGGCGCTTTATCAACGGGCCGGAGGTAGGCGCGTTTGAGAAGGAGCTGGCCGATTACTGCAATACCGTAAGCAGCAGCGGCGGCGATGCCGATGCCGCAGGCAAGCCCGATGGAGGAGCACCCCGCCCCGACGGACGCAGCCCCGACGAGCCGCCCGCGCACGTCATCGCCTGCGCGTCGGGCTCCGACGCACTGATCGTCGCCTTTATGGCGCTGGATCTTCAGCCCGGCGACGAGGTCATCACGACGCCTTACACCTTTTTTGCCACGACCGCGTGCCTGACCCGCCTGGGCCTGGTGCCCGTCTACGTCGATATCAACCGCGACACCTTTAACCTCGACGTCTCGCAGATCGAAGCGAAAATCACCCCGCGCACCCGGGCCATCCTCCCCGTCCACCTCTTTGGCCACAGCGTCGATATGGACGCCGTGCTCGACATCGCCCGCCGCCACAACCTGCGGGTGGTGGAGGACGCCGCGCAATCTCTCGGCGCCCGCTGGCACGGCCGCATGGTCGGCACCCTGGGTGATATCGGCATTTACAGCTTTTACCCCAGCAAAAACCTCGGCGGCTTTGGCGATGGCGGCGCTTTGATTACCCGCAACGCCGCCCTGGCCGAGAAACTGCGCGTGCTTTGCGCCCATGGATCCAGGCCCAAGTACCACCACCACATGGTAGGCGTCAACAGCCGCCTGGATACCCTGCAGGCCGCCATGCTCCGCATTAAACTGCGCCACCTGGAGACGTACCACGCCGAGCGCTCCATCCGCGCCGCGCAGTATACCGCTGCGCTGCAACCCCTTGCGACCAATTCGACCGTCTCGCCCAATTCGCCCGGCGCGACCAGTGGCGGCCTGCTTCTCTCCCGCCCCGATCCTCGCGGCACCCACGTCCACAACCAGTATTGCATCCGCCACCCTCGCCGCGATGCCCTGCGCGAAGCGCTGACCGCGCGCACGATCGGAAGCGAGATTTACTACCCCATCCCCCTGCATCTGCAACCCTGCTTCGCCTTCCTGGGTCACCGCCCCGGCGACTTCCCCGTCTCCGAAGAAGCCGCCCGCACCTCCCTGGCCCTCCCCATCTTCGGCGAGCTTACGGAGGCGGAAGTGGCTTATGTATGCGCGGCGATTGCGGAGTTTGTGCAGCCCGAGTAAGACCAATTCTCGGAATAAACCGGTAGATTGGTGGAGGCGATTTTGAGATGAGGGCTAGGCGAGGCTGAGGGAGTGCATTTGAAAAATGCATGACCGAAGACTCAACGCCGCCCTCGCTCAAAATCGCCTCCACCAATCTACCGGTTTATTCCGACAATTGGTCTAAGCCGCTGGCGCGCAATAGGTTACGCCAAAAAAGGAACAACAGTCCTGCCCAGTATCGAGAAAAGCCGGCAAAGGACGGCAATACGCTTTACCCCGTTGCCCCAGGATTCACCAGAACCGGCTCCGACGGCGCGCTTCCTGGCGCAGCCTCGGGTGCCGGTGACACTTGCCGAGGCGCGGGCGCGCTTTCCTGCGGTCGCAACGTCGGTGGCGCGGGAGCAGGCGCCGAGCTCGCCTGGGGAGGTGCATTTGTGGCCGACGGCGCCGGTGGTGCAGGAGCGGGTGCTGGAGCGGGTGCAGCAGGAGGAGGAGCAGGAGCATTGCCCGGCGTCTCCGGTGCTGCCACGGAGGGCGCGCCTCCCGTCTGCGCAGCTGGCGGCGTCTTCGCCGCAGACGGCTTTGCCTCGGGTGCCGCGTTTGTTGCCTTAGGCGCGGGCGGCGCCGTTGCAGGCGATGCGGATGTCTGCCCACGTCCTTCTCCTGCCGCCGGTTGTGGCGTCGGTTGAGCCGTCGGCTGTGGAGTAGCGGAGCCTCCGCTGGGAGGCGGCGATCTTGGCGAGTTTGTCGCCGGAACAGCCGCAGGTACCGCCGCCGCAGGCGCACCCGCCGCTGGTGCTGGAGCTGGTGCCGAGGTCGGCCCTGGTGCCGGCGATGATGCCGGAGCCGGTGCAGCCGCATTCGTCGCAGGCGCAACCGGCGCTGGCGCCGGTGCGGGGGCTGGCGGCGCACTCGCGGCCGGTGCCGCTACCGGCGCGGGTGCAGAGGACGGCGCGGGAGTCGCGGGCGCAGTCGCCTCCCGTTCCAGCGTCTCCAGCACCAGCACGGCCCGTCCCAGGCGCGAGCTCTTGCGCGCCGTGCCTCGCAACACATAACGCAACGCCCGGTCCGCCACCTTCAGCCTTCGCGCCATACGCGTGTCGCGCTTTACCACCACAAGCATCGGCGTCTCCCCGCGCGCGGAGGTGGTGGCAAAAAGTTCTACGCCCGTCCAGTCGCCCACCTTCGTTTCCTCAATAAGGTCGGCCGGAATCTGAGGCAGCATGTCGCCCAGCACCCCCGTCAGCGCCACATTCCTCGCGTCAATCGTATCGGCCGCCGACTGCAGTGCGCCCACCTCCGCCGGCGCATACGCTTTCGTCGAAAGCGCCTCGCCCGGTATCCCCAGAAAATGCACCGGCAGCGGCACCGCGCGAGCCCCCGGCCCGCCGCCCGGCGCACCTTCCGCGGGCGCCATAAAAAACGGCAGGGCCTTGCGCCAGTCGTACGCCCGCGCATACACAGGGTCGCCGCTTGCCGCCGCGGCCGACACATCTTCGGATTTCAGCCCTGCCGCCTCTCGAAATCGACGCCAGTCATCCTCCGGCCAGCGCCGACCCAGCCGCTGGGCCCGGCTTGTCCACAGCGTCAGCCAATCTTTGTCCCACGGCAGGGGAGGATCTCCCACGAAATTGCCGGAGGCCGACGCAAAGCCGGCGTACGCCACCTGTGCCATATTGTCGTCCAAAAACGTCCGCTGCGCATCCGTATAATTGCCGAAGAGATTGCGGCAGAACAGGTTATTCACCAGCCGAACCCGCCCCGGCGGCGAGCTGCAATACACACCCACCGAGTCGTGATAGCCAATAATGTTCCCGTCCAGCTCCAGCGAAACATCTCCACGCGTCGCCACACCCGCCCCGTCCGGCGTCCCGCCCGGCCCGCCCGGCCGATCGTACCAGCTTGCCAGTACCGTGCATTGACGGAGAACAAAAGTTCTCATGGTGTCGTCCGCCGGTGACAGCTGCACCGACTGCCAGCTAAAGTTCAGCAGCACGCAATTCTCCATTACCCCCGCGTCCGCACTTCCGCCCGAAATCTCCACGGAACCCAGTGAACCATTCAGGATCAAACAGTTACGAATCATGCAACCGCCGGATGAAAGGCTAAGCAACGCCTTGCGGGGCGATCGCCCCGGAACAAGATTACCCTGGCCGTCGTACACATTCATATCGCGACCATCCAGCACAAAGCCATCTATAATGGTGCCTGTATGATCTTCCTCCCCTCGAACAATGGCCCCTGCCAACGGCCCGGCCGCCACGCTCAGGCGCGATGCAAACCGCCACGGAATCCTCTCCGTAAACTCGGAGTTGTAGCCACCGCGCAACGTCACAAACGGCACATCCACCCGCCATCCGCCCCGCGTGCCCGGCCGCGCGTACTCCCCCGCGGCCACATGCACCACGTCCCCCGGCAGCGCCAGTTCAATCGCCTCCTGAGGATCGCCAAACGGTTTCTCCCGGCTGCCGTCGCCGCCCTGGCTGCCGCTGCGCACAAACCAGTCGCGTCCCCCCGTGGGCGTGGCCTGCGCAGGCACCACAAGCTCCTCCAGCACAAGCGCGCCCTTATGCGGCACAGAGGCGCCCCCGTCCCACTTGCACACGCCCTTAAAATAGAACTCCCGCGCGGCGTTGCTGGGCGGCGGTTGCAACGCAAGTGTTTTGTCCAAAAGAGCTTCCGTGGGTGCCCCACGGCGGATAAACACAAGCGGCGGATTCTCCACCGGCCCCAGCGGCGAGGGAATCAGCTCAAACGCGCGATAATCCTTCTCCGCAACCCCAGCAAATGTAAAGCCTTTCACCTCGCGGCCCACAATGCCGAAAAGGGCAACGTCCCTGTTGTTAAGCGACTGAGCCCGAATGAGAAACGTCGAATATGGCACCGTCCAGTACGACTTCACCAGCGGCCCCGCAAACTGCACCGGGTAGGTCGCGCTCTTCGAGCCCGCCGCCTGCCCCTTCAGCACCATCTTCAGCGCCTGCAATGCGTCGTAAGCCATCGCAAACCCTTGCGGCCCTTTGCCTTCCGTCGGTGCGTTAAGCCCCAGCGCCTGCCGAAAACGCGCCCACTCCTCAGGCTTCACCTTGCTTACCACATCCGCAGCACGATTAATCGCATACTCCATCCAACCCCGGTCCACTTCAAGCAACTCCGGATCCCCGACGCGATTATTCTCGCACAACTTAAAACCTAAGTCATTGATATCGTTGAAATTACCGGTGTCGATAAGCGCCTGGCGCCCGTCACTTGCAAACCGCACGTGAGCCAGCCCGCTCAGGCAAAAAAGATTATCTTTTAGCGACACACGGTCTGCACTTGTATGCACCTCAATCGCCGCGCCGTCACACATCAAAAACAGATTGCCCGTAATCTCCGCCCGCGTTCCCCCCCAAAGCTTCAGCCCAGCCCCGGGGTCGTCACCGCGACCGTACTGAGCGCTCCAGCAAAACATAAAGCTGTTGCCTGAGATAACAGTCGGCTTTTCCTGGCTGTTGCCTCGCAGCTCCAGCAAATGCGGACCCGCCATGTTCATCACCACATTGTTTTCAAACCGCGAGCCCTCCCCCGCCAAAATCACACCCGTTCCGGAGCCGTTGATAATCAAACAGTTGCGAATCTCCACCTCCGGCGATGTCAGCGAAATGATAGGGTCCCGGCTCGATCGTTGCACCTCCAGGCTGGCACGCGGATCGGCGCTGGCATAGGTGTTCCTGTTCTGTTGATCAAACACAATGCCATCTATTATGCAACCGGAGTGATCGCGCCCCCCAATCAGCATCGTCCCCGTATTGCGCGCCCGCGAGCCCGCCTGAAACGCGAATCGCGTCACATACTTCCACGGCGCTCTCTCCGTAAATGTGCCATTGTAGCCGCCCAGAATGCGAAGCCGCGGCGTATCGAGCGTCCAGTTGGCGGTATCCAGTCGCCCCGTATAAGTTCCCTCGGCAACATGGATGTAATCACCCTCTTTTGCCTGCTCTAAAGCCCAGTAGATATCCTTATAGGGCCTGAGTATCGTCCCATCCGCATCGTCACCGGAGTTCGCTTTGACAAACCAGTCGCGCGCTGCGTGTGCCTGGACGACGCCCCCAAAAATGGCCGCGAACAGCACAAAACAGGCCAGCGCCCGGCGAAGCGGGCGAACAAAGCGCGTTTCACGGGGCGGATGCGTCATGTGCGGGTTATGTGTGAGGGAAAGATAGGCGGTGTTTCGGTACGATGCAAGAATCGCCTTTGCAAAGGTAACAGGCGAGTCGAAAACGCATAACAAAGGAGAAAAAGATGGCTTTTAATACAGATGAATATAAGCTCACGCACGAATGCAGAAAAACTCGCGTAAACATGGCTAATCGAACGGCATCAGACCACTATTCACATATTTGTATCTTGTACTGCATTTCGCAAGGTATTCATTTGCATTATAAGATATTAGGTAAAAAGACGCCCGTCCCCCCTTCAATCATCTCTCATCTTCATCTAATGCTGTCCTTTCACACTCTCATCCGCTAAAACATAGTCGGTCTCCTCTTTAGCCCGGCACCAACCGCGCACGCCCTCGCGAATGCCTGATCCCAACGCACATAACCCAAAGCACGACAAGCTGTTAGGTGGCAACGCCAGCGCTTCGCGCGGCACGCCTGTGGTCTCACGCGGTGGGGAGGCGCGGCCCGGCCTCTTTCGTCGCCTCTGCGCTCTGTGGCCCTGGTTTCTTGGCGCGTTTGGTGTAATGCTTGTCTTGCTGTTCTTTATGCACGGCATGCTTCTGCGAATGGCTATTACTTATGGTGTCAATTGGGTGGCGGAAGGACAGAAATGGGATATCAAATATACGTTGGAAGGTAACCCCGTTTATGGCGTTACCTTTAATGATGTAGATATTGTCCCTCGTGAGCCAGGTCCGGTCGAAAAAATCAAGGCCAGACACCTCGCTGTACAGTACAGCCTCATCGGCCTGATCTTCTCCGGCTTGCCCCGCTTTGCCACAAACCTGGAGGCAAAGGATGTGGAAGTTGTTCTGGATCTTGAGTTTAAGGATCCCCATGCCAAGGCGTCCGACGCCCCGTTGATGCTCCCTCCCATCCCGATTCCAGGCAAAATCGCGATAACAAATGTTAACTTTCGCGGTAAACAGAAGGCGGGCGATGTCGTGGTAAAAGACCTCAATCTTAACGTCGAAGACAACGTGCCAGGCAGCCTTCGCCTTGGCTTCCTTCAGTTACCAGGCGTTGGCCAGTGGGATGATCTTTCCGCCGGGATTGCATGGAAGGACCGCGTGTTAACATTAAGTAAACTGGCGTTGCCTCCGCGGGTTTTGATCGAGAAGCTGGCGCTTGACACTCGCGAGGCTGAACTAGGTCGCGTCAAACTGAGCTTTCTGGGAAATACCTTTGACGGTACGACGCAATTTGTTGCCGCTGTTGAACCTGGAGAGGAAGATCAGAAGCTCTCGGCCACAGTCAAAGTGGAGAATGTCTCCCTGGATGCCATCCGCGAATCCATCGGTTCGGATACGCCAGTGACCGGAAAAATCGCCGCAGTTAACATGGAGTTTACCGGCCTCATTAACGATGTGAAAAGCTGGGTGGTGGACATGAACGCCCGCCTGAGCACGGTCGAAATGATGGTGCGGAGCGGTCGCGCCCGGGTGGATCGGGGCGAAATGTTGTTACGCATGGAGAAGGGAGTGGTTGATATTAAAGGGGTTACGCTTGATGTCAACCAGGCGACCCGCTTTGTGGCCAAGGGCAAAATTGATGTCACTGGCCCGATTCGTTACGACCTGGAAGCGAGGGGCGGTATCGACAACCTGGCGGTGTTTGAGCCGCTTCTCTCGGCCCTGGGCGTTCGCGATCGGATTGCCGGCCGTTTAACAGTTGACTGGCAAGGACTTGGAGAGATGGACCCAAAGGTTGGCCTGCCTTCGATGAAGAATAACGGCACCTGTAACCTCAACGTCTCCGATCTCGTCGCTGGCCCCGCAAAGGTCTCAGCGATAACGGTTAAGGGAAGGTACTCGCCCGAGGAAATTGTCTTCCCGATCGTTCAGTTAACCTCAGGCGATTTCGACTTTAACGCCGCGGTAAACTGGCGCGATAAACTGCTGACCATCGCTCCTATCTCATTGATACAGAAGGTTCCTGTCGCCAAAACCTTGCTATCGGGCAGCATAAGCGCGCCTTTTGACCGCGACCATCTTGCAGACCCGGCAAAACTTATCGGCCCGAACGGCCAGATTGCCTCCAATCTCAAGGCTGAGGGAATTGACGTCAGGCAAATAGCCAGGAGTTTTGAGCTGGAAGTACCTGTAGATGCAACGCTGGATGCAACGGTTGTGACAAGCGGTCGCCTCTCGCAGATGCTTGGGGCCATCCGCGTGCGCTTGTCCAGAATCGTGGCCGATTCAAGTCCTGGCCTGGAGCCCGCAATATGTGTCGTGGAGGGAGATTTTAAGGATAACCAGTTTTCTCTCAACGCACAAGTTACTCAGGCTCAGTTACCTCCGGTGGTCCTGCGGATGGCGATGCCTGTGAACATCGCGGATACAATCGCGACGGGAAAGTTGTCGCCGGAGGGGCAGTTGGGCGTAAACCTTGCCGTTTCGGGCCAGTCCACAAAAGTGGAAGGCAACGCGACGTTGCATTTGGTTGCCCCGTACGATTACGAGGCAAAGCTAAAGGGAGGCATTGCCAATCTGGGGGCATTTCAACCGCTGCTTAATGCGTTTGGTGTTACGCAAGTAGTTGCGGGTAAGGCGAATGTATCGGTGGAAGGCAAGGGCTCGTTCCCGCAGGGTGGTGATCTGGCGCACTGGGGGAGCACCGATATATCGCTGGAAAAGATTGGCTTTGGCGAGGTCAAGGGGGTCGATGTTCGGCTGAAAGGATCGTATGACCCGGAGAAAATTTTCTTTCCCGGCATGCGTGTTTCGGGGCGTGACCTGAGCCTTTCGGGAGATTTAGCATGGCAGCAGAAGAAGTTATCTGTACTCAACATTTCGTTGCGTCACCAGAAACGAGAACTCGGTTTTGGCGAAGTAGAGGCACCGCTCGATTTTGCAAAGTTGGGGACGCCGGCCGACATGCTTCGCGCCCCGAACAGGATTTCCGCGAGAGTGCGCACGGAACCTCTTGATATTACCACACTTGCAACTTCGGTAGGGCTTTCGCTCCCGGGCAGCGGCAACGTGCAGGCCACGCTGGATGTTGATGGATCGGTGGAAAGCCTGGAGGCCAGCATGACACTTCGCGCCAAGAACCTGAAAGCCAAGGCTTTAAGTGGAATCGAACCCGCTGCGTTCGGCATGGACCTCCGGCTTAGGGACAAGAAGCTGACCCTGGTTGCAGAGGGTACCCAACCGCGCATTCCACCGCTGCGAATCGCCGGTGAGTTGCCGTGCGACGTGGAGCAGATTTTGAGGGACGGCTCCGTTGACCGCAATGGGCCAATAAAACTGGAGGCCCGCTTCCGCTTGCCGGATCTGAAACTTGCCGAGCAGCTTGTGCCGGAAATTGTTGAGGCGCAAGGGAATGTGTCGGTGGATGTTAAGGTGGACGGGACAATCAATCAGCCTCGACTTCAGGGGCATGCGGAGGCGAACGCTCCGCTAGTTCGATTTAGCAACATTACGCTACCTCTGATCACGAACGTGCGCGGTCGTATCCTCTTTAATGAGAAGAAGATGGACATTGAGCAGTGTACGGGTCTCATCGCTGGCGGGCCGTTCAGGCTGACAGGTGGCGCGAACTTTGAGGATCTTGTTGACCCGAAGTTGAATTTTACGTTTACAGCAAGTGACCTTCTGTTAACTCGCGACGATAACATGATTGTGCGAAGCGATGCCAATCTTACTCTCGCCGGGCCGCTAAATGAAGCGAATGTGACAGGAAGTATAGCGCTGGTGAAGAGCCGTTTTCAGAAGGAAATTGATATTCTGCCCATCGGTTTGCCGGGGCGTCCTGCCCCCCAGGCGCCTGCGAGTACCTTGCCAGATATTGGGGTGAAGATACCGCCGGTGAACAACTGGAACCTGGATGTTGCCATTACAACGAAGGATCCGTTCCGTATTATCAGCAATCGTGCGGACGGTAACGTATTGATTGACCTTCGGGTAACCGGCAAGGGCGAGAATCCGCAAGTAAATGGGCGCGTGACGCTTAGGCAGATTGAAGCGGCTCTTCCCTTCAGCCAGTTGCGAATTCCCAATGGGTTGATTTTGTTTAGTGGCGGGCTTAATGCGCGGCTGGAGATTCGCGGGCGGTCGAAGGTGAACGACTATGACATTACGGTACAGATTTACGGGACGGTGCTGGATCCGAAGGTGCTTTTCTTCAGTACACCGCCACTGCCGCAGGAAGACATTGTGTCACTTATCGCAACCGGCTCAACGACCTCGGAGCTGATGTCGGGCGGTAATGTGATTGCGGGCAAGGCAACATGGCTTGTTTTCATGAAGTTGTATGACAAGATTTTTGGTCCGCGTAAAAGGAGTTCGGATGACGACTTTATCAACCGGATTTCGGTGACGCCTACGGCCGATTCGAAGGGCTATGGGATTCGCACGACATTCAAGATAAATGACCAGATTTTGCTATTGGGAGATGTGGGCGTTGACGGCAATTTCAAGGGTGGTATCAAGTATTTAATTCGTTTTAGATGAACGACTTACTGCGCACGTGGCTGACCAGACGGAGCCGGGCGATCGCCGCACTTGTGGTGATTGCCGGGGTGCTGCCGTTTTTTGCCATGGCGCAAAGTTCGGCACCGGAGCCGTCCAACCCTATGCCGTACGCCCCGGAGAACGCGCCCGCGCCCTCCACGCCTTCATCGCCAAACCAGGGGCTAAACCCGATGCCGGACCTGGGAAGCTCGGCGCAGCCGCCGGAACCGATGAACTCTACCGTGGACGACGAGCGGTTGCCCGGCGAGACGCCGGAGGAGGCGGCGGCGCGGCGGGAGCGCTGGAAGAAGATTGAGGTGCCGGAGGCTTTGGATTCGAAGCCTTTTGACGAGGAGGCTGAGGCAGGGAGCTCGTCGCTGCATCCTGTTGATGTGGAACGACGTGCGCGGGTGAGTGGGGTCTCTTCGGACGCTCGTGTGCAGTTTGTGGGGAATGCGAGCATTCCTGAGACGGAACTGCTGGAAGTTATTCAGGATCAACGGGATAACATGGGGACTGAAGGTTTGACGCTGGCGACGGCGGACGACGCGGCCTTTTATGTGGCGCAGTATTACCGGCGCAAAGGTTACATGAAGGTGCGCGTGTTGTATCGCATTGAGGGAGCGCGACTTGTGCTGGATGTGGACGAGGGCGAGCTGGTGCGGCTGGGGAATGTGGTGTTTATTGGCAACGCCTCCTACGACGGCACGAAGCTGGGCGAGTATATACTGGGGCCGACGCACGAGCGGAAATCGACGTACAAGGATGGGCTGCCGTTTATACGGGCGGATATCGACCTGGGATTGCAGCGAGCGCAAGGATTTTACAGGTCGGAGGGGTATCCCTATGCCACTATTTCGTCCAGCTTCAGGCTGTCGCGGGATGGGCGTTCCATGGACATGACGGTTACGGTGAATGAGGGGCCGCGTTACTTGTTGGGGCCGTTCTACTTCGAGGGAAATGGGCGGCTTTCGCCGGATGATATTCAGAAGGAGTTGGCGACGGGGAAGCCGATTCCATATTCAGAGTTGTCTATCAACACGTTACAGCGAAAAGTTGAGGATATTTACCGCAACAGCGGGTACTATACGCGCACGGTGGAGGTGAAGGTGGCGAAGCCGAAGGGGCGTAAATCAGGCGCGCTTGCGGTAACGTTTAACGTGGAGCAGGGCCCGTTGTATCGTATTGGGGATGTGCATGTTACGGGTGCCAAGGATATCCGGTCCGAGTTTGTGGAGAAGCGCTTTCGGCGGATGCGCGGGCACGTATATGATCCGCGGGACGTTGAGGACACCTACAAGAGGATGGTACAGGCGGGACTCTATACTCAGTTTGTGATTGAACCCGTGCCGCGGCCGGATGGGACGCTTGATTTGAACATTGCGGTGAAGGAGGCGAAGCCGCGCGAGTTTGGTATTTACGGCGGCTACGGCACGTACGAGGGCCCGTATTTTGGCGTTAACTACCGTAACCGCAATTTCTTTGGTAGTGCGCGATCGTTTGAGGCGGTAGTCGAGGGCTCGGCGCGGGGCGGCAAGGCTGAGGTTATCTATCTTGATCCGTGGTTTCTGGATACGGATCTGGAGTTGAAGAGCCGGCTCTACTCGATGTATCGCTATGAGGATCAATATAGTAAGATAGAGACGGGGCTTCGCAACGATTTGTCCTGGGACGTAGATCGGTATTGGCGAGTGGGCGCCTTTCAGTGGGCGCGACAGGTTAATATTCTTCAGTCGGACATTGATGAGCAGGACCTGGGGCCGACCAGTTATTTCGCAAACAGCATTGGTGTTACGCAGACGTACGACCGGCGCAATAACAAGGCAAATCCCACAAGTGGTTATCACTTCACGACTTCCTTTGATATGGCGAACAGCGCGATTGCAAGCGACATCGAGTATGTGCGCTTTGTGTACCGCTCGGGCGTGTATGTGCCGCTGGGGAAGGTGGTGCTGGCGTTTGGGGCTCAGGGCGGGTTGATTTCGCCGATCAAAAACAGCGAGCTGCCGGTGGATGAGCGGTTTTATCTGGGGGGCAGCACGACGATTCGCAGCTTTGCGGAGCGCGAGATGGGGCCGCGCGACCGGAGCGGGAATTTTATCGGGGGAAACTCGTATATGGTTTATAATGCGGAGGTTATCTTTCCCATTTGGGGCGACTTGAAAGGCGCGGTGTTTGCGGATATGGGTGCGCTTTACGAGAATTCCGGCGACTTTCTCTCCTTTAACGATATGCGGTACGCTCTGGGTGCCGGCCTGCGCTACGGTTTGCCGATTGGCGCGATGCGTCTGGATTATGGCTGGAATCCCGATATGCGGCCGAATGAAGATGTGGGCGCGCTGCACTTTGGTTTCGGCATGGCGTTTTGAGTGCCGGGTCGTCCGGCGCGCCGTTGTAAGTGCCTAATTGTCAGCTATAAGCAGAATGTGGGTGCCGATGGCGCGCGGCGTGGTAAGGTCGGGTGGGGCGTGGGAGAAGGCGATGCGGACGCGGCGCAGGGAGGGGTTCGAGCGCTCGCCGGTGGAGTCGCGCGAGAGGGAGTCTTCGACGGTGATGTCGGCACGGTAAATGCGTTGCAACTCGTTGGATGCAAGGATGTTGCCTTCGGCGTCGAACCACATGGGGTTGTTGACCAGGGAGGGCAGGAGATCGTAGCGGGTGGTGCGGGCGATGGCGGAGATGTGGCGAAGGGCGACAGAGCGGGCGTTGTCCTCCGAAGCTTTGCGCATGTGGTTGAGGCCCAGGGGGATGAGGCTAAGCAGGAGGGTAAGGCAGAAGGTGCAGAGCGCGAGCGAAATAAGCACCTCCGCCAGGGAGAAGGCGGACGTCGTGCGAGGACGGATGGTGCGAATCATGGCAGCGAGTGGTGGTTGTTTGTTTGTGGAAGGCAGACTGGCAGATTGAGGTTGCTTTTCGAGTCTTAAGTTTATATCGGCGGTAAGGGGTTGGGGACTCCATGGATGTGTTGAGGGGATCTTACTTTTTTACGTTTGTATTAAACTAGCGCTCGCCAGCGGTGGCCCGGGGTGGTATAGCGTGGCTGGCGGCAAACGTGCGTGTTTATGTGCAATGCGCGGTATGGCCTTTATTTTCAGCGGATTCCGAATGCAAAACATTTCCACTTCTTCGCGCGTTTCGTTTCATTTTATGGGCATTTGCGGTACGGCCATGGGGGCTGTGGCTGCAATGCTTCACGACTCGGGGCACACGGTTACCGGGTCGGACGAAAACGTGTATCCGCCCATGTCTACGTTCCTGGAGTCCAAGGGTATACGCATTATGGCGGGGTACTCGCCGGGGAATTTGCCGAAGGACGAGAATGCGGTGCTTGTGGTGGGCAACACCATCAAGCGGGGGAATGTGGAGCTGGAGGCGGCGTTGGATGCGCGGCGCTTTTGCACGTGCTTGCCGGAGGTGCTGAAGCATCATTTTCTGCGCTATACGCACAATCTTGTTGTTACGGGTACGCACGGGAAAACTACGACGACGTCGTTGCTGGCGTGGATCTTCCAGCACGCGGGCAAGGAGCCTTCGTGGCTGATCGGGGGGATTCCGTACAATCTGGATCAGGGGTGCAAGCGGCAGGGCGGCCGCCATTGGATCTTGGAGGGCGATGAGTACGACACGGCTTTTTTCGACAAGCGCAGCAAGTTTGTGCACTATTTGCCGGAGTTGTTGATTATCAACAACATCGAGTTTGATCATGCCGATATTTTTGAGGACCTGACGGCGATTCAGAAGTCGTTTCGGAATGTGGTGCGGATTGTGCCGCGCAATGGGACGATTCTGGTAAACGCGGACGACCCGAACGCGATTGCGGTGACGACGGACAGCCCGGCGCCGGTGCTGGAGGTGGGCTTCTCGCCAAACGCGGCCATTCGCATTGAGAATTTGCGGGAAGGCGATGAGTCCCAAACATTTACGTTGCTGGGGACGGAGTTTCGCCTGCCGATGTCCGGGGCATTTAATGCGCGCAACGCAGCGATGGCGATTGCGGCGGCGCATTTCTATCAGCTGCCGTTACCTGTTATTGCGGAGGCACTTGCGCAGTTCAAGGGCGTCAAGCGCCGGCAGGAGGTGCGCGGGGAGAAGAATGGGGTGACGGTGATCGACGACTTTGGACACCACCCGACGGCGCTGCGCGAGACGATTCGCGGGCTGCGGAGCAAGTACCCGCGGCGGCGCCTGTGGGCGGTGTTTGAGCCGCGCAGCAATACGACGCGGCGCGCGGTGTTTCAGAGCACGTTGCCGGAGGCGCTGAGCCATGCCGACGGCGTGTATGTGGCGCAGGTGGCCAAGCTGGAGCAAATTCCTGCGGAGCAACGACTTAACCCCGAGAAGGTGGTGGCTGACATCAACGCGGCCGGGGTACCGGCATACTATGAGGCGAACGCTGACGCGATTGTGGCGTCGCTGAGCACGAAGGTGTTGCGGGGGGATGTGGTAGCGGTGTTTTCCAACGGCGGGTTCGGCGGCATTCACGAAAAGCTGCTGACCTCGCTGAGCGTGCTGGACGGCGCGGCGGTGGCGAGCTGAGGAGGCGCGGCGTTGTTGCGCTGTGTGGCGTAGAGGGAAAATGATGGCGATGGCGCGTCGGGGCTTGCCACGGCGCCAAATCGATGTAGTGATGTGTAATGGGCTGGTTGTGCGCGGCGTGCCCGTGTGTGGCGCGTTGGGCCGGTCGGCCGACATTGGAGTTCACATCATCATGGATCCCTCGCTGGATATGGAGTATGAGGTGATTTTGTCGCGCTCGCCCGCGGTGAGCGTGACGCAGGTGCGGCGGCTGCTGTCGCAGGAGTTGAAGTGCTCCGGCGCGCTGGCGTCCAAAATTGTAAGTGAGGTGGAGGAGTTGGGGAAGGCGCCATGTTTTGTGGGGCCGCGGCAGGATGCAGAGCAGCTGGTGAAAGTGCTTCAGTCGCAAAGTGTTGTGGCGTACATGTCGCCCATTTAGCCGGGGCTGGTGCGAAGGAGTGGCGGTGCGATTTCCATTGACGCGCGGGGGTTGCGCGGCTTTGCTGGGTAAGGAATGATTGCCGATATTTATGCTTTGGGGCGGCGCTTTGCGCTTCCGTGTGCCTGCGCGCTGGCTGTGGCGTTGTGCGTGGGGCCGATGCGTGTGCAGGGCCAGGACAAGCCGGCGCCCAAGCCTGCCGCCTCCAAGTCGGCGCCTGCGGCCAGGGAGGATCGCGGGGCGCTTAGCCAGTATGGCTCGGCGGAGTTCAGCGAGTCGGCGTTGATCGGCATTTTGTATGATCTGAAGCAGAATCAGAAGCACCAGAAGCTTCAGATTGACGTGACGAAATATAACCAGATCACCAATGAGTTTGTCTCCAGCAACTGGGACGAAGGCGTGCTGAACCGGTACTACCGGGTAACGCGGCCCATGTACACAACGCAAGTATTTATCCCGCTGGGACCTGCGTCGGACGGGCCGAAAGCGTTCGGGGTGGAGAAGATTGTGAAGCCCAACTTCTGGATGATTCACTACAAGGGGCAAGTGGCGCCGCCCACGTCTGGCCGCTGGCGCTTTTGGGGCTACGGCAGCGAGGTGTGCTGCGTGGCGGTAAATGGCAAAACGGTGCTGGTGAGCAACTGGCTGGAGCAGAAGCCGATGCCGATGCCGGACGTGCCGTGGAAGTCCGAGGCACCGCAGGGCCAGCCGATGCACCTGGGGCATCTTATCGGCGGCAGCTGGATTGAGCTGAAAGCGGGGGAAGTGATTGACCTGGACGTACTTATAGGCGAGCGCGGCGGCGGCAATTTCAGCGCCGTGCTGCTGGTGGAGAAGGAGGGGGAGACCTACGAGATGCGCAACGGCAAGCCGGTGTTCCCGATCTTTCAGCTGGCGCCGTACAATACGCCGGATCCCCGCCCGGGCCAGCCTGCACCACCTTTCGCACGCAACGGGCCCATCTGGAAGGGTGTGCAGTAAGACCAATTCCAGACGTTAATCGGCCCCACTCACGGGTTTGGGCTTAGCGGCGGCGGCCGGGCGGGTACGCGGGCATCGTGGGTGCGGTGGGCGGCGTGCGCGGCCAGGGATGTTTCCGCGGCGCGGGGCTCGGCGTACTGCAGGTAGGTGCGCAAGTCCACAATGCCCTGGATGGCCCATTGCAGAGGTAGCACAACGAAGAAGGTGAAGGCGAGCAGCATTGTCATGACGGCAATGCAGATGCCGGAAAGCCAGAAGAGAAAATCCTGGTCCGACGAGAAGCCGAAGATTTTCGCGAGGATAAAGATGGGAATAGCCAGCAAAAAGGCGCCGAGGTAGACGAACTGCATCCCTGTCATCACCCCGATGTGGCAGGCGGCGGCGGCGCAGGCAAAGCCAATAAAGCGCCGCACCAGGCTGCGCACGGTGGA
This sequence comes from Verrucomicrobia bacterium LW23, assembly GCA_003054695.1. Taxonomy (GTDB): domain Bacteria; phylum Verrucomicrobiota; class Verrucomicrobiia; order Methylacidiphilales; family UBA1321; genus LW23. The sequence continues at coordinate 134,558 of QAZA01000010.1, read as the reverse complement.
CACCGCGACGGCGAGTGCCGAATAGCACAGGCTGGCCCACACCACGCACAGCAGCGCAAAGCACTCGATAAACGGGTTGGAGCCGGACTGGAAGTAGTGCAGCACCACGTAGGGCATCAGTGTGGTGGCGATGAGCGCCGCCTGGATGGCTTTGGCAATCCACTTGCCGATCATCACGCCGGTGGGGCCCATAGCGGTAAAGATGAGCAGCTCCATGGCGCCGGAGCGGCGGTCTTCGTCCATGGAAAAGAGCGCGATCCCGGGCAGGACGACCAGGAGGGTGATGCTGGTGATGGTCCAGAACGCCACCAGTACGCGCTCCTTGGAGTCGCCGGCGGTGACTCCGGGCACCGCGACGTCGTAGGCCAGGGCGGCCATAATGGCAACGTGCAGGCCGGTAAGGGCCCAGATCAGCGCGTAGCTGCGCAGGCCGCGCCGGGCTTCCAGCAACACGCCGGGGTGGATCCGGTCCGTCCAGTCCGCCTCGGGCGGGAGCTTGTCGAACATGCGGCCCAGCACGGACCAGAACGTGTAGTGCTGATACCACACATGCTGAAGCTTCTGGTAGCCGGGCGTCGCTCCAGGCAACGGCGGCGCAGAGGGCGGTGGCAACGCTCCGCCCTCCGGCAGCGCCGGCGCCGGCTGCAGGTGCGGCGGGGGAAGGGGGGGCGGCGGCATGGGGAGTGCAGGGTGTACTTCGGGGCCGGTACGGTACGCTCAGGGCTGCGCGGGCGTAGTCGCTTGCGATGTTGCGCCTGCGGGATGTCGGTCCGGTCCCCCCGGTTCATCCACCTTGTGCAGGTAGTGGTGACGTTCCGCCAAAGCTTCGCAGCCATGCTGCAGGGACAAGGCGATAACGGTATGGAAAGAGATAGCCGCGCCAACGAGCAAAACAAGCCCCCAGTGCTGCGGGCTGCCGCCTCCCATTCCCAGGTTAAACAGCCTCGATCCGGTAAGAAAATGGAGGCAGCCAAAGGCGAACTGGATGAGGAGCAGGGTGAGGCCAAACCTCACGATAACCCCAGAAGGAAGACCAAACAGCCGTGTCTCCAGCGATCGCCTGGCGGAGGCACTTATGGCCGTGGCCGAGATGCAACTGCTTATCCACACAAGCCCGGCCAGCTGGATGCAGGAGGTGAGCGGATTGGCGCCGTTAATAAAGTAGAGCAGCACCACATGCGGCAGCAGCGTGGTGGTGATAAGCATCGCCTGCAAAGTAAAGGCCATCCACTTGCCCACCACAATGCTGGGCGGGCCCATGGGGGTAAAGCACAGGAGCTCCAGCGCGCCGGAGCGGCGGTCTCTATCCAGCGCAAAAACGCCCGCCCATGGCATGCAAAGCAGGTATGTCGCGGCGATGGACCAGAAATTTTCCATCAGCGAGGATCCGTCGTCGAGAATGGCGTGCAGCTCGCTTGCGAATGAATAATGCCTGGATACGTCCCAAGCCAGCGCGGCCGCCATGGCAAGTTGTATCCCCAGGATGGTGTAGACCAGGTTGTAGCTGCGCAGCCCGCGCTGCACCTCCAGCACCACGGCGGGGTGGATGCGATCGCTCCACTCCACCTCCGGCGGCGCGGAGGCCCAGGTGCGGCTGATCGCATCCCAGTAGCTGAAGTTGCGGTACCAGGCGCGGCGCAGCACCTGGTAGCCCGGGTTTGCCCCGGGAAAAAGCGGATACGTATAGCCATCCGTCTTCTCCGCCACCGCACCCGGCGCAAGATGCGACAGCCGCGGCGGCGGCAGCGCGGGCAGGGGCGGCGAGGGCGGGGCCATAGCGTTATTAAGCTGTAGTGCTGGTGCCGGCGGCAGGCAGGGGCGCAGCCGGCGCGGATGCTGCGGACTGAGGTGGATTCGCCGCCGCTTTCGGCACAGAGCCGGCCAGCCCCAGCAGCCGGTAGTGCTCCCTTACTGCAAGCAAAAGAAGCACCGGCAGAGGCCACATGGCCAGGTAGGCGACGTACGCCTCATCGGCTGCGGACTCGCGAATGAAAATGGAGGCGAGCTGAAGAGGCGGCACGGGATAAGCGTAAACGCCGAAGTTGCCGATAAACCACGCCCTGTCCAGCGCCTCCAGAATCGTGGCCACGCCCGAGAAGATAGCGGTAAACAGTACGAGGCCCAGCACCGCTTGCGCCATGCTCATGCGCCCCCAGCCCACCCGTTCTTTCGCCACGTTTAGCACGTAGATAAGCAAAAAGTAGAAGCAGAACGCCCCGGCCGCCACAGGGATGGCGCCCAGGCTATACTCCTCCAGGCGCAACGAGGCAGTGTTCCAGATCGACCCATGCGAAAACTGGAGGTAGGGCAGCGTTGCGGAGAGGCTCCAGATGGTAAGCGTGGCCACCACCCAGGGCGTTGCGCCCTGCCAGCCTGGCAGTAACGGCCAGCTCATCAGCCGGCGCCAGGGCGACGTACTGAGCGCCGCGACAACCATCGGCGTCGGTAGTTGCGTGGGCATGCGGCCACTCGCCGGCGTGTCGTCGCCGCCGTGCCCTCGCCCGCGTTGCAGGGGCGTCGAGCCGTTCCACGCGCTCACAACGTCCTCCAGCATCATCGGCAGCATCACCAGCAGCCCAAAGATGACCTGTACGGACATGACGACAAACGCCTCCGATCTGTACACAACGGCGGCGCCAAAAAAGAGCGTGGTGGCAAGCGTCGCTACACGGGGGATCCACGCCCCCCGGTACGACGGCCCGGCGATGGACGCCGCGGCAAAGCCCAGCATGGCCGGGGTTGCCGGCAACAGCACGCCGGTTGAAGTAAAAAAGAGCTCCTCCCAGCTGCCGGAGGCGTTCCAGACGATTATCGCGCCGATGCCGATACACGTTGCCCAGCCCAGCAAAATAGCCACGAGGACCGCCAGCAACAGTCGCAGGACGATGGATGGAATTGCGGAGATTGCCACACCGGCCGCGCAGACTGCCGTGGCCGCCGCCGCCAGCGCAACCAGCGCCACGCTCTCCACCACCGGGTTGGTGCCCATCAACATGTAACGCAGGCACAGGTACGGCGACATCGTGCAGGCCAGCAGGAGAGCCTGCAGGGCATAGCCACTCCACTTGCCCGCCACAATGCCCAGCGGCCCAAGTCGCGTCAGCAGAATAACTTCCAGCGAGCGGGTGCGGATATCTCCGGTGAGCGCAAACAGGGCGGAAAAGGGCAGGGCGACGAGAAGCACCGGCACGGCCGCGATCCAGAAGGCCGCATCCCCCAGCTCCGCGGCGACCGAGCGCAACAAGTAGTGGAAGCCCAGCGTGTCCAGGAACTCGTCCACCATAAAGCTGACGATGAGCGACGCGATGAGCAGCAGGTGCAGCCCCAGAAAAATCAGCACAAACAGGCTGGTGCGTACATCGCGTCGCGCCTCCAGAATCACGCACGGGTGCACCCAGTCCGACCACTCCCGCCGCCCCCCGCCCGCCTCCGCCCGACTGAACGCCGGGTTACGGATCGTCGCATCATGGGGCGGCTGTGTCATCGCGTAACCATAGTGCCACACCCCATATGTAAAAGACAGCCCGGAAATGGGGAGGAAACTGATTATTTGGCCATGAAGTAGCGCTATAGGGTACTAGTGCTACGCCACCCTAATAATTGAGGATAAATGGATTTGAGTTTGCTTCTGGCGTCAGCGGTTTTGAACTGCCAGTTGACGGCGCGTTGGCGGGCGTTGGTGTGGTGGGACCAGGCGGCGGTTTCATGGCGGAGGTCGTCCGGGGTAGCGAAGCGGCGGGCGGCGATGCGCTTGACCAGGGCGCGTGCCCGTTCGGCGGGCAGTACCTCGTGGAAGGCGCCTTTGGTATCCGCCACGCCCTTTTTGGCGATGATCCCCCGCAACATCATCCGCTCCCGCTCCTCCAAACGATATATTTCTTTTGCTTGCTGGTAACCTCCTGGTCCCCCCAGCATGCCACTTTTCGCGCCGCAAATCCATCATAATTATCTATATGTATAACAGTGGCGCATCACCTAGCGCGTGTGTCAAGCGGCAGGTCCGGCGGTGGTGGTGGCGGCTGGTGGGGAGTCGAGATCGCGCTTCACCACTTTTCTGGCGTTGCGGCCGGTGCTGGGCATCACGTCCTTGTAGTTGATACGAGGGGAGATGGGCATGTATTTCTGCAATTGGCATATAGCGTAGAAGACCTTCATGCGCCACCAGAGGGGCCATTCCAGATCCGTCTTGCCGGCTACGATGGCGAGGATGGCGCGGGGCAGCTGCAGCCAGGGCGCGGGGTTCATAAACACTTCGAACGCCGTATTGTCGTAGTACATGCGGATCATGTTGGCGTACGTATCCATCATGTGGTAGACAGCCTTGCTATACTGCTTTTGCTGCCAGCCCGTAAGTGGCGCCGAGAGGGGCGCCGCGGCCGAGAGGCTGGCGCCCACTCTCGCTGCAACTTCTTGCGCCAGAATGGTTTTGGCCGCAAGGCGCGCCGAGCGCATGGCCAGCATCACGCCGGAGGAAAAGATCGGATCGATAAAGCCGCCCGCGTCGCCTGCCAGCAGGTAGCGGGGGCCGGCCAGCGTGCGATGGCGGTAGCAGTAGTCGCCGGTCACGTGGAAATCGGTGGCCCGCGTGGCGTTTTTGAAGCGGAAGCGGAGCTCTGTGCACGCCTGCACGGTGGCTTCAAACTCCTCTTGCGGCGTGCGGTTTTTGGCCTTGAAGCCCGCGAGGCTTTGCACCAGCCCTACGGACGTTTTCTCCTCGTCCAGCGGGATGATCCAGAACCAGCCGTCCTCAATGCGCACAATGGTAATCATGCCCGCCGCCTCGCCCTCGTTGCGGCGCACGCCGGTAAAGTGGCTGTAGACGGCGACGCGTTTGGGGAAGCCGTTGTCGTGCCGCGGGATACCGAGGGTTTTGCCAACCAGGGCGTCGCGGCCGGTGGCGTCGATCATCCAGCGGGCGGCGGCGCTGTGCGTGGCGCCATCCTGCTCCCAGGCGATGCGCACGCCATCGGCGTCGGTCTCCACGTGAGTCACGCGCGCTTCTTCGTGGACCTCGGCGCCGCACTCGGCGGCGTGATCCAGCAGGAGCTCGTCAAAGCGGGCGCGCTCCACCTGAAACGTGCTGCCGTAGGGGCCGGGCAGGTTTTTGCTGAACCAGAAGCGGTGGACTTTGGTGGCGTTGCCCAGGTAAAACTCGGCGCCGGGCTTGGGCATAAAGCCGCCGTTTTCCAGCTTGTTCCATACGCCCAGTTCGCGCAGGACGTCGTTGTTGTAGGGGAGGAGGGACTCGCCGATGTGAAAGCGCGGAAAGCGTTCGCGCTCAAGGAGAAGCACGCGCTTCCCGGCTTTTGCCAGGAAGGTGGCGGCGGTGCTTCCCGCAGGGCCGCCGCCGGCAATGACGACGTCGTAAGTAGCGTGGCTCATAGAGGGGCTGCGGCAGACTTAGCCGGTTTTGGTGAGAACGGCGGCGATGAGGATGAGCGGCAGGTAAAAGATGGATGCGAGAAACAGCTGCCGGGCCCGCAGGTTAACCGGGAAGCTGAAAAAGCGCACGCACATGACGGCGAACCCGGTGCTGAGCGCAAACGCGATAAAGGCGAACGCGATGTGGCAAGTGCCCAAAAAGCTGGGCGTCATGCTTACGGGGATGAGCAGCAGCGAGTAGAAGACCGCGGAGCCGGCGGTCCGCCCGCCCGAGTGATCGCCAAGCGACGACATTTTGAAGCCGGCGCCTGAGTATTCATCGCGGTACAGCCATGCTATGGCCAGAAAGTGTGGCATTTGCCACAGCACCAGGATGAAGAAAAGCGCAAGTGCCTGTAAATCCAAGGAGTTACGCGCGGCGGCCCAGCCGATGACGGGCGGAATGGCGCCGGGCACCGCACCAATGATGGTGTTGAGAGGCGTTATGCGCTTAAGGGGCGTGTAGACAAAGACATAGATGAGCAATGTCAGGATGGCCAGCGCTGCCGCCATCCAGTTGACCAGGATGCCCAGCCACAGTGTGCCAAACAGGGCCGCCGCAATGGCCGCCGGCGCTACGTCGTTGGCGGAGAGGCGGCCGCGCGCCAGTGGGCGGTCCTCCGTGCGGGGCATCTGGGCGTCGAACTCGCGCTCGCGGTACTGGTTAAGGGCGGACGCAGCGGCGGCGACAAGGCCGGTGCCAAACAGGGTGTGCCCCAGCATGATGATGGAAACCGTGCCCTCCGGCATGCCCAGATAGAACCCGACCAGGGTGGTGAGCAGCACCATCAGGGTAAGGCGCGCTTTGGTAAGCTCCGCGACATCGCCGAGAAACGACATTTTTTCGCTCGCGTCATCATCGTCGGCGGAGAGTGCCATGGCGACGGTTCCTCCCGCGCCTGAATGCGCGCCGCCACGGTCGCGATCACGGTCGCTGCGGGGGCGACGCGGAGAGGCATCGGCAGTGCGGTGGTGATCCTGGCGGCGGGCGTTGCTCTGGCCGCCGCCGGAGTCGGAAGTGCGGCGCGAGGGATTGCCTCCATGGCTTGTGCCTGGAGAGGCGGACGCACTGCCGCCAGCGTTGCCCGAGCCGCCGCCGCGCTGGTCGCGAGGGCTGCGGTCGCGGTCGCGCCCGGTCTGGGCGTCGCGGTCGCGGGCGGATGGAGCTTCGCGGTTGCGATCCCGGTCCTTATCTCGCTCGCGCTCGCGATCCCGAGTTCTGTCCCGGTCCGGCCGCTCGCCGCGCTCCCGGCGTTGCGGGCCGCCGGCATTGGCCTGGGCCGCAGGCGCCGGGGGGGCTGGTGCGGAGGAAGAGCTGTCGCCCTGCGAAGGGGCCTGGGCGGGCGTCGCCGCGGATCGCTCTGGCGTCCGTTCTGTCGACGACGATGAGGCGGAAGCGCTTGTGCCCAGCGTACTTGCGTCATCGGAGGCCGCGCCCGGGGACGCTGAGGGGGAGCCGGCGGCACTGCTTTGGGCAGAGGGCCGGGAGGGGCCGCGTCCGCCGCCGCGGGCGGGGGTGCTGGTGGGAGATTTCATGGCGTGAGGTCCTTTCATCTCCGTTTACGCGGCGCGGGGGGTGCCGTGATGATGGTGAGCCAGTCCGGTCGGCGCCGCGCCTTTCTCAGGCGCAGCCGCCGCTGCCGGCTGTCGGCACAGGTGTTGCAGGCGCAGGGCAATGGCGATTTGCACGGTGCCAAACATCAGCAGCAGGGTGCCGCAGGCCACGTGCAGGGTGGCGATGTCGGCGGCTTTGCCGCTCCAGATGGTGGCGGCGCCCAGGCAAAACTGCACAAATACCAGGGTGGACCATATCAGAGCGCTGCGGCGCAGCACGGCGGGCATGCGGCGGGCGCGCAGGGCGGCGACGCAATAGGCGGCGGCGGCCAGCGTAATCAGCACAGCCATAAGGCGATGCGACATGTGCACCCAGATTTGCTCGCGCGTGATGGGGAAGACGACGGCATCGGTGCTGTTGTCGCGGCGCTCGTTAATGATGGCCAGGGCGGCGTCGCTGGTATCGGGCCACACTTTGCCGTAGGCCAGGGGGAAGTCCGGCACGGCCAGGCCCAGGTGCTCCTTGCCCACGTGCGCGTGGCGCATGGTAGCGCCCAGCGTTAGCTGCACAAAAATACAGACGGTAATAGCCAGCAGCGAGCGCGAGACCCAGAGCGGGACAAGCGGAGCCGCGGCGGACGACGATAAAGCAGGCGCAGCAGCGCCGCCCGCTGATGCCGCCCGGGCGGCAATATTGCGGGAAGTCACTACCCACCAATGAGATGTAAAGAGTGCCATAAGGCAGATAAGCGAGAAAAACGCCTGCGCAAGGCAGCCGTGGAAAATGCCGAAACGGGTATCAACAAGGTGCACGCGAAGACCACCGAGCACCCCCTGGATGATCACGGCCACCAGCGCAATGACGGAGAGTGTCATGAGCCAGCCGCGGCGATCGGTTTTGAACTTGTAGACGACGAGCCCGACATAGATGACGAGCCCGATGGTGACAAAGCCGACAAAGCTGGCGATCAGCCGGTGCGTGTGTTCCTGGATAATATCCAGGCTCTCGAACCATTTGCTGATGGGCAGCAGGAACATGTTGTAGCCAAAGCTGTTAGGCCAGTCCGGCACCGCCATCCCCGCCGCGTGGCTGGTGACGACTCCCCCACTGGTAATCAGGACGAAAATGGAGCCCGCCAAAAACAACAGATAGCGGTGCAACCAGGCAATGCGATAGAGGGGAGACGACGAAGACATGCGACGTGAGCGCGCGTGAGAGCGGGGGAAGGCCGAAGCTAAGGCTTAAACAGAGGGGGAAAAGCCGTAAAGCGAGGCGAGGGGATTGGGGAGGGAAAAGTGTAGAAAAAAATGTGGCAATCAAGAATCCTCCCCGGCAAAAAATCCATAGCCCGGGCACGGGCGACGGAAAGGGCGGAATTTTGCCAGTATCCCAGACCACGCCGCAGTGTCAAACGCGATTTCTATGTCGTTGCATTAGGCGCGCTAATGCAGGAATTGGGAGAGGGGCGCTCCAGTCTGGCGGAATCCCGGCATCCTGTTCACGCAGCCCGGCTAATGCTCCGCCGCCCTGTCTCGCCTGGAGCCCGTCCATTACTGGCCACGATGGTGGATTGGCGAGGCATTCCTTAGGCGCCTGGATTCAACGAATTCAAAAGAGAGTCGCTTTTTGCCCCGGGACGACGTGTGAACATTGTTTGTCCTTGATGAAACCCGGCGTTCTGCCATTCTCCAGATCCGTAGACAAGGCTATAGTACTATGGGACACCTGAGTTATCGCGGACTTCAGCGCTTCTCCAACGCCGTGCTCAAACTCTACGACTCTCCCGAGCCTGAGCGTATCCATGAAAGGATGATTGAGTCCGTGGCTGCGCTGTTAATAGGCGACTGGGTTTCCTGGCATGTGGTGGACCCTATCACCAACGCACATCGGCTCTTCTGCAATGTGGAAATGCCTGCTAGTGCGGCGCTCCAGAATCGCCTGCAGGAGGTCGTGTTTCAGAATCCAATCGTTCCCTACGTAATGAATGGGGGAGCCAAGGTGGCTGGCGATGTAAGGGAAATCATCAGCCCTTACGATCTGGTATCTAAAAGGGAATTCCAAAGAACAGATCTTTATAACGATGTGTTGCGGGAGATAGGGATGACCGAGCACCTCGTCACTCTGGTTCCTGCGGGACTCGTTGACCTGGGGCCCAACCCCCACCGCCTTGATGTGCTCGCATCGTCGCTTTTTCCTGCTGTCCACCGCAGAGGGCACTTTCGTCAGGATGAACGCGAGCTGTTGAAACTGCTCCGGCCGCACCTGATGAAAGCGTATCAGGCGGCTCACTTTCAACTGAGGCTTCGGGGCAACGGCGTAACGGTAACCGATCCCCGCGCACTGATGGTTTACGGACTGACTCAGCGCGAAGTGGAGGTTTTGCACTGGATGCGCGAGGGCAAAACCGACAAGGAGATCGCGGTGATTCTGGGCATCAGCTTTCGCACCGTCAATCTGCATGTCGCGGCGATTCTCCGCAAACTTGGCGTCGAGACACGCCTAGGTGCTGTGCTGAAGACGTTTGGCAAGGCGTGAGCAGGGCGGCGCGGCGCGGTTTCCCCCGGCCGGAGGCCAAACCAGGGACCAGGGGCCAGGGATACGCCCTTACGGCCGCGGCACGGTTATCCCTCTCTGCCCCATGTATTTACCGTGGCGGTCGGCGTAGGAGACTTCGCACTCGCTGACAGCGGCGAGGAAGAGGACCTGGGCGAGGCCCTCGTTGGCGTAGATGCAGGCGGGGAGCGGCGTGGTGTTGGAGATCTCCAGGGTGACGTGCCCTTCCCAGCCGGGCTCGAAGGGGGTGACGTTGACGATGATGCCGCAGCGGGCGTAGGTGCTTTTGCCCAGGCAAATAGTCATGGTGTCGCGCGGAATGCGGAAGTATTCCACGCTGCGGGCCAGCGCAAAGCTGTTGGGGGGGACGATGCAGATGTCCGTCTGCATGTTGACGAGGGATTTTTCGTCAAAGTTCTTCGGGTCGATCATCGTGTTGAACACGTTGGTGAAGACGCGAAATTCGTCCGATACGCGCAGGTCGTAGCCGTAGCTGGAGAGCCCGTAGCTGACGACCGGCGTGCCGCCCTCCACCTTGCGCACCTGGCGGTCGACAAACGGCTCGATCATGCCGTGCTCCAGGGCCATTTTGCGGATCCACGTGTCAGGCTGTATTCCCATAATGCACGCCTTTGGTAGCGCGTTGGCGGCGGGGATGCGAGCGCAAAGTTTGCGCGGCGCGTGGGCGGCTGCTCACAGGGGCTTGTCGTCTCGCGCCAGTTCGGCGTCCAGCGCGGCTTCCATCTCCGTAAAGTGTTGCGGGGGAATGGCATCCAGGGCGGAGCGCAGGGGCCAGACGATGCCGCCGACGGACGTGGCGGTTTGCGCCTCGGCCTGCTGCAGGGCGTCGCCCACGTGATCGGCGTCGCGTTTGCGGAAGGGCAGAGCGCGCAGGGCGCGGTTGAAGTAGGCGGCTGCCGTGCGCAGCATGTCCTTGTTGCCCTGCAGGATGCTAAGGAGCGCTTTGTTGACGGGCGTGGTGTTGGTGGTGGCGACGACCCGATCCATGGCGGCGCGCACGCGAAGGGCGGCGGGCGCCCCGGCCGGGTGCAGTTTTTTGGTGCGCAGCGCGTACTCGATGAGCCGGGCCGTGTGGTAGGCGCGCCCTGCGGACTCCACAAAACGTTTGATGCGAAGCACTTGCAGCGCACGTGCAAGCAGGGTAACGAGGCGGAACGGGATGCTGATGAGAGCGAAAAGGCAGCCGCCCACGCAGCCCAGGCAGCTGCCGCGCTCCTCGGTAAGGATGTGGACTTGCTCGGAGCTGAGCTTTTCCCCATGGCCGGCGGCCAGCTGGTACACCATGCGGCGCCGCAGGTAGTCAGCAGCCAGGCCATCCACAATCGGCACGGGGATCCACCCCGTAAGCATGCCGTAGATGAGGTGGAGGATGATGATGTCGTGGGACTCCGCGCTGATGCCGGGCTCTGCCGCGGGGGACGGCGTGCGCACAGTCGCGGGCGTAAGCGCGGGAGGGCGCGGTGCGCTGTCGCTGGGCGGGGTATCCTGGTTGTCGGCCATCGCGTACTTTACGCGAGTGACAAGATGGCGCAAGGGGAGGAGGCGGGAAATAATCTGCGGCGGTGCCTCATAGTCGCTCTTATCTTACTCTGTCTCGCGTACCGTGCGGGGACGGGGGGCGGGGCGAACGGGCGGGGCGACGGGGATATCAGCGCCGGCGGGGTCCAGCTCCTCGACGACCTTCTTTTTGGGCGCGCGCTTGCGGCTGCCCTGGGGGGCGGGGAACATGGTGGAGAAAACTTTGGCCGCCAGGCCGCCGGCGTCGGAGCCACCGTGCAGGTCCTGGTCAAAGTCACCTTCCACCATTACGGAGAAGGCGTACTGCGGGTTATCGGCGGGGAAGTAGCCGCCCAGCCAGGCAATCTGGCGGGGCTTCTTTTTGGAGCCCACCTGCGCCGTACCGGTTTTACAAGCCACCTTAAGGTGGGGGACAGTGTTGCCGACAAGGCTGGCGGTACCGGACTGGGCGACGGTTTGCATCGCCTCCTTGATGGCCGCCTGGATGTCGGGCGGCGGCATGGGGATCTGCCTGATGATCTCGGGCTGAAAGACATGGAAGGGGCGGCCGTTGGCGTCCTCCAGAGAGGCGGCCATGCGCGGTTTGTAGAGAACGCCACCGTTGGCAAGCGCGGCCATGGCGTTGGCCATTTGCAGCGGGGTGGCCAGCACGTCGCCCTGGCCGATGGAGGCGTTGGCGATATCGCCGCCGCCCATGTTGCGCTGGTGGCGCGCGCGGACGAACTCGGGCGTGGGGAACATGCCGGGCACCTCGCCGGGCAGGTCGATGCCGGTCTTTTGGCCAAAGCCCCAGGTGTGGGCCATCTCCAGCATCGCATCGCGGCCGGCGCGGTTCACACCCATGTCCAGGAAGTAGGTGTTAATCGACCAGCGGAACGCCTCCTTAAAGGCGTAGTTGCCAACCTCCTTGGGCAGGTTGTAGTGCGTGGTGCCCACGTCAAAATAGCCGGGGCAGTTGACGACGCGCCGGGGATCGAACTTGCCGATGGAGGCGGCCGCCAGCACGGTAAACGTCTTGAACACGGAGCCCGGCGGGTTGCGGTGGGCGATGACGTTGTTGCGCAGCGGATTCTTTTTGCCGGACCCGGGGGAGGAAGGCGCGGTGAGGGCTGTCCACACCTCCTCCGGCAGGGACGGGATCCAGTCATTAGGGTTAAAGTTGGGCTTGGAGGCCGAGACGACGATGGCGCCGGAGTGCACGTCCACCACCACAATGGCGCCGGAGCGTATCTTGTCGATATGCAGCTCGGCCGCGGCCTGGAACTTGTGGTTGAGGGTGGTGCGCAGCGTTTTGCCGGGCAGCGCGGCGGAGTCGACGATGACGCGATCGACGTAGCCCTCGGGCGTGGTCGCAATCGTTACATGGCCGTCGGTGCCTTTGAGGTCGTTGTTATACACCTGTTCGAGCCCCGCGCCCCCGTTAAAGTCCTCGTACATTACCTCGCCCGCCTTGTACTCGCCACGGCTTACACCCTGCGATTTGCGTAAATAGCCCAGCACGTGCGAGGCCATGGTGCTTTGCGGGTACACGCGGCGCGGAATGCCCTGGAGGAAAAAGCCCTCACCCACCAGCGGGCTGTTCGGGAACGCGTCAATCTGCTCGGGGGAGATATCTTCGGCGATCGTCAGCGGCTGAAAGCGTTTGAACGTAAAGAGCGACTGCAGCTCGTCGTCCGGGATAGTGATGGGCTTGCGCGTCCAGTTGGCGGCCTTGTTGATCTTGGCGCGAGCCCAGGCGATGGCCGTGCTTTCGCTCGGCGCGATATCCGGCCCCGGCCACGGCAGCACAATGTTGTAGGTCTGGCGCATGGTGGCCAGCAGCTCGCCGTCGTTGGTAATGATGTTGCCCCGCATGGCCGGCAGCCGGTACTTGGCAATGCGCGGGATAACTGCCGCGGCTTTGGGGACGCTGGGGCCCTCTTCGTCCGTATCCACGTCTGCGGTCTCGTCGTCGTCCTCCATGCTGGGCGTCTGCAGCGAGGCCATCATGGTAAAGTTGCTGGTGCCGGTATCCTGGAAATTCTGCGGGCTGGTCAGCGCGTTGCTGCGCATCCACACACCAATGCAATCCTGCTTGGGCACAAAGCCCACGACGCCCTCGATGGTGCCCTTTTTGCGGTTGAGGTTCACCTTCACGAGATCCTTGGCCGAGGGAGGGGCAAAAGTGCCGCCCTTGGGCTCGATCATCATCACTTTCTCCATAATCCCGGCCCACAGGGGGATGGCGGAGGCGCGGGCAATCTTTTTGTTGCCGATGGCGCGGGAGCTGTCAAAGCCCATCCACACGGCGCTGATCATCGAGGGCGTGTAGCCCACGTAATAGGCATCGCGGTAGCCCGTGCTGTACGCGGGCATGCCGGCCACGGGCGCCGGAATGTTGAAGTCCTTCTTTAACCGGCGGCCCTGGCCTTCGCCGCTGGCGCTCAGCAACGTTTGCTGCATGGCCTGCGTGTCCGACGGGCTGGCCCAGCTTTTCTCCGCGGCGGTGGGGTCTTCCTGGTAAATAACCTCGCCTTTTTGGTTGGTGACAGAGGAGATAAGGTGAAGCTTTTTGGTCGCGCCGTCGTGGTTAAACACCTGGTACAGGTTGCAGATCTCCCACAGTGTGAGGTTGGAAAGATCGATGCGCTTGGGGGTGTCCAGGTTGCCCGCTACCACGCCGGAGTTACGAAGCCAGTCAAAAAACGGGTTGAGCCCCATGTGCAGCGCCAGGCGGATGGCGACGTGCTGGTTGCCGCTGACGGTCGCGTCGTACAGCGTCATAAAGCGCGTGCCGATATCCCGCTGCGGGTTGCCCAGGGCGGCCTCTTGCGCGCTCAGCACGTCGTCGGGGTTAAAATAGGTGGCGTTGATCATCGACGCCGGGCTGAAATTGAGCGACTGGAACGCCTTGAGGAACAGAAGCGGATAGATGAGCGCCCCGTTCTCGCGCCGGGCCTGAGTGGCGCGGTCAAACTGGCTTTCCATGAAGCTGCGGCCGCCGATCAGCACGCGCACGGCGCCTGTCTTGGAGTCCGCAACGATGCACGCGCCTTGCAGCGGATTGGCCTTGAAGTCGACCGCCTCGCGCAGCTTGGCAATGTCGTCCTCAATCTTTTTGGCCTGCTCCTCCAGCACCTGCTGGGCGGCGCGCTGCATGCGCATGTCGATGGTGGTGACGATGTTAAGGCCGGCCGGTATGCTCGTTTCGTCGTCGCCGCCGGTGCTGGGCAGAATCTGCAGCAGCTCCTTCAACGCAAGGCTGGCATAGTAGCTGCGCACGCCGGGTGGTTTCTCCGGGTAAATGCGGATGTTGGTGGAGCGCGCCGTCTGCTCCTCCTCGGGCGTGATGTAGCCGAGCTCGCGCATCTTGGCCAGGGCCACGTTGCGGCGGTCGCGCGCTTTCTCCGGGGCGCGGCGCGGGCTGGTGGAGTTGGGGGAGCGGATGATGCCGGCCAGCATCGCCATCTCGCCAATCGTCAGGTCCGATGCACTTTTGTTGAAGTAGCCGCGCGCCGCCGAGGCCAGGCCGAAGTGGCCTTTGCCGAAGTAAATGCGGTTGAGGTAGTAATCCAGGATTTTATCCTTGGATAGCTTTTGCTCGATACGCAGCGCCACAAAAAACTCGGTGAGCTTACGGTCCAGCGTACGCGAGAAGTTGTTCATCAGGTGCTTGGCCAGCTGCTGCGAGATGGTGGAGCCGCCCTGGCGAAGCTGGCCGGAGGCAAGGTTGCGCACCAGCGCGCGGACAAGGCCGATGTAGTCGATGCCCTGGTGATAATAAAAGCGCTCATCTTCCACAGCCACAACGGCATCGCGCATTTTCTGCGGAATCTGGTCGTGGGTGAGGATGGTGCGATCCTCCGTAAAGATGCGGCCGATTTCCTCGCCGGAGCGGTCGTACATCATCGTGGTGACGGGCAGGTCGTCGAGCGCGGAGATGTTGTACTCGGCGGCGATCCTGTCGTACCGGTCGATGACAATCAGCGCCATGGCGCCGACGATGCCGGTGATGATGCCCGTGCCCCATGCGGCCAGGATGATGAGATGCCGGATGGTTTGCCAGAGACGCGAAGGCTTGCGGGACTTGTGCGAGGGGGGCGTTATCGGGTCGTGACGATCACGAGGCTGCCGCGCGAGTTTCTTTCGCGGGAGCGTCGACATCCGATCGTGCATAAAAGGGAACGGCCCGGGGAGGGGCGATGGCGAAAAATGTTAAGGCGAGGGGCGCCGGGCCAGATGGCAGTGCCGGGCACGGGAAGGATATTAGCGGAAAACCGGCCCGGGCGCAACTGTATCATTCATCCGTATCAGGACGCTCAGCCGGAGCGCTTTACGCACACATTTAGGGTAAAAGCGATGTAAAGTAGGGGAGAAATCGACTTCGCGGCGCCGCTGCGTGCCTCCAGGCCCGGCCGGGGCCGGCTGGGGCCTATTCGCTCTCCATCAGCACGGGCACAACGGTTTCCATAGGCGCGCTTTCCACCGCCGCATTGCTTTTCTCCTCCACCACGGGCTCGATGTCGTCCTCCACCGGCGTGCGGGGAATCGGCTGCGCGGGAGCGAGCAGTATGCCATCCTGCACCTGGCTTTTGAAGGACGGCAGCGGCTTTTGCGCTGAGGTAAGCTGACCTGCGCCGGGCTGCGTCTGCTGCGTGCCTGCCTGCGTCGTCTCCGGCAAGGGCGCGTCGATAGGCGGAATGCGCGAGGGCGGGGGTGGGCCTGCGGGCATGGCGGAGGCCTTCGGCACGTAGCCCAGCTGCCAGCACATGTTGCCCAGCAGGGCGCAGCGCCAAAACTGCCGCAACGCCTCCAGTTTGTCGTCCATGCGACGGCTGCTGCGCAGGTACGAGGCGCGCTCGTACACAAGCTCTAAAATGTTGGTGTTGAGGCCGATAAGCTCCGCCATCGCAATACCGCGCCGCGCCGCAACGTCGGCGTACTGCGTCATAGCCTGCAGGGTGGCCTGCTGGGGGATGACCCACTCTTGCCGGGCGGAGTCAAAATAGCCGCCCATCTTGAGGTACTTGTGATCCAGCACGGAGACTTCGCAGTAATCGTTCACCCACTTCAGGCAGCGCGATGTATCGCTCAGCTTCACCGCCGCGGCCACCAGCTGGCCCTGCGCCGTGTTCATGTTGGTGGAGCGCGGCCGAGCGTAGGCGCCGCTCGGTTGCCAGCCGACGTTATGGTCGATCTTGGTATTGGACTGCATGGAGAGCGCGTTGCTGACGCGCGACTCCCACTCTTTCTGAATCTCCTCCATCACGCGGGCGTAGGTGGAGAGGCGCGGGTCCAGCAGAATCATATTGCCCAGCTGGTTGGCGTTATGCTTAAGCCCCTGCGCAAACAGTTCGGACGCACCTATTTGCGTTGGGATGAGCTGCTGCAGCCACACGGTCGCGCGGTTATACACGGCCACGTCGTCCTTGTGTACCAGCGGGTAAAGCTCCTTGTACGCCTCAAAGCTTTGCACCAGGTACTCGGTCTCCTCCACCGCCGTAAACATGCGGGTAATGGCCAGCTCCTTCTGCGCCTCCGTGGCGGTGCTGCGGGGGTGAAAGGCTTGCTGGGCAAAGATTTGTGAGCCTTCGAGGCGGGCGTTGATGGCGTAGCCCCAGTCGTGCGTCTCCGCAAAGCACACGCCGCTGTGCAGCTCGTTGTTGTCGACAGGCGGCTTGTACATCAGCTCGCGCACGCGGGCAATCAGCTGCGTTGCGCGGGCGTCCACGGTCTTGAAGTCGAGGTTGGCATTGCGCCACGCCTGCACTGCCTTCCACTTGGCGTTGGCCATTTGCAGCTTGCCCCAGCTTACGTAAAGGAGGCCGGCCTGGTAGGCGTCCATGCCTTCGTCGTAATTGTCAAACAGCTCGCGCCACAGCGTTTTCAGCTCCGGGCCGCCGGTTTTGTCCAGGCGATCGAGGTTGCGCTGCCAGGTGCCGGCTACCGTCTGCAGCTTGTTCATCTCCTTGCTGCACTGGTTGTTCAGATAGTCCCACAAGGCGCCGCGGTAGCCGTTGCCGCTGGTGGTGCTGGGCGGGGCGGGCAGCTTGCAGCGCAGCGTCTTTTCGGTCGCTTCGAGGAGGTCGGAGGCAAAGATAATCTCCAGCCCCAGCGTTTTGGCGTAGTTCTCGATGCTGACGGTCTCACCGGCCGCATTCTTTTCAAAGCGTTGCAGGTTGGGGATAACGACGCGCTTCATCCCGGCGGCCGCGGCGGCGTCCAGGCGCGAGGCCATACCATTCACCGGGCCGAGGGACGTATCGGGGTTGAGAGAGCCGATGATGACGGTGTCCTTGGGAAACACAACATCCGACGCCGTGGCGATCATGCCAACGCTCAGCGCCACACCTACACCCGGGCCGTCCACCTCGGGAATCTCCCGAACCGTCCAGCGCGAGGCGCGCCAGGGCTCCTGCCACACAATGGCGCTGCTGAGTGCGGAGATCCACAGCTGGGATTTCAGGACGTTCAACTGAGCGCCCTCCTGCGTATCAGGAAAGCGAAACACCAGCACGTCGTCGCCCATGGAGCTGCTGGCCGAGGCGTAGTCCCACCGCAGGCGCAACGGCGAGATGGCGGCCTTGGACTGGGACGATACATACAAGGGAAGCGGCACGCGCTGCTCAATCGCCTTCTCGGTCTTGATCAGCAGCGGAGGCTCCGTATTCTGCTGCTGCGCACGCGACGAGACTGCGCAAACTGCTGCGAGAAAGAGAGTTACGGCAAGCGCGCAAAGGCGGGCAGCGTGACGACAAGCCTCCCTGGCCGCAAAACTGCGCGGCCGGTGCGGTTGCGAGGGGCAAAGCAGGGCAGGGGAGGGCGATCTCATTAGTGAAAAGCACGCGGGCGGAAGGAAAGTTGCAGAGACCCGGTGCGCTGTATCTCTCAATAGTAGCGGGGTTGCGGAAAAAGTCCACGATTCTCCGAGAATTGGCCTGGAGCAAAGCGCAACCGACAGTACGAATACATAGCTAACCGCCTTAGTGCAAGACAGTTATCCTGTGTAAACGATTGCGGACCTGTTGCGGCGCTTTTTTGATGCGACGAGAGCCGGGTCGCATCCCGCCACACGAACAAGCTCCGCTTGTAATAAGCCGGCCCCAAGGCGCGATCTTGGCTGAACGACAGGAGGTTACGAATGGACCGGCGGCTTTTGATACACTTTTGTGCTTTGAGCATGCTACTTTGCAACACGCGCTCGTACGCAAATCCATCGTCGCATGCGGCAGCACCGCAACGCGGGGCGGAGCCGGCGGCATCTCCAGGAATGGCCTTCGGGGAATCGAAGCGTTACAAGGGGCACCTTACCGTGGGGAAGGGCTACAGCTTTTTTACCGAGCTTGATAACTCGAAGTCGTACTGGAACACTGGCATGCCCAGATCGCCGCAGAGCGTCGCAAGGCAGCTTAAAGCCTTCAGGA
This sequence comes from Verrucomicrobia bacterium LW23, assembly GCA_003054695.1. Lineage (GTDB taxonomy): Bacteria > Verrucomicrobiota > Verrucomicrobiia > Methylacidiphilales > UBA1321 > LW23. Next base: position 116,087 of record QAZA01000010.1, on the reverse strand, counting down.
AACCGTATCTCAGTGGCATCTTCGCAACGGGAGGATGGGCAATGTACATAGACTGTACCGGGTATTTGATGTATCGAAGAGAAGCCGATGGCCGGGTGTGGGAGGATTTGCACGTGACGGAAATTCACGAGGTGGGGCAGCCCAAAGCCGAGTTCCGTCGGGCGCGGAATCTTCCACCCGCCAGGGAAGACATACGCCCAGGAATGTGACAACGCAATCACACCCCTTTGTACTCATCGGCATCCCCGGCCACAAGCGCACGCTTGCGACCGCGGCGGCGGCGCGGGATAAAGCGCTGCCCCTTGTGGTTGTGCCGTGGCTGGATGTGCTTGCCGCTGTTGGTGATGTAACGCAAGGCGCGGGCAATCCCCCCTGGGCCCGCGACATCCCCCCGGGCGCGATCGTCAAGCTGGACTCCCCCGGGCAATGCTTTGAGACGGAGCGGATGCTTCTGCGCCTGGGCGAGGAGGATGCGTTTGACAACGACACCCACGGGGCGCTGCCGCCTGTCTATCGCTGCATCAGCCGCCGGGAGATCGACGCGATGCAGCCCGACCGTGGGGCGATTGCGCCGATGTGGCAGTGGTTTCTGGGCTGGATACTTGCCCTGCGGCACGTGCGGGACGTGCTGAAGCCGCGCGGAGTGCACTGGGTCAATCCACCGGAGGACCTGCTTACGATGTTTGATAAGCAGTTGTGCCAGATGACGTTAGAAACGGCTGGAGTGCCGACGCCGCCGTCGCACTGCCTCCTTGGCGACGGCCAGGCGCTTTTGAGCAGGATGCGGGAAAAGCAGCTCCGCGCCGTCTTCATCAAGCCCTGCGCCGGCTCGTCGGCATCCGGCGTTATTGCCTTGCGCATGGGCCCCGCCGCGGCCGGTTACCCGCTGGTCGCGGTCTCTTCCCTGGAGATGGTGCGCGGGGAGGGGAGCGCCGGCGAGGTGGTGCGCTGGTACAACTCCCGCAAAGTGCGCCGTTATGCAGGCCAGGCGGAAGTGCTTCCGCTGCTGGAGTTTGCGCGTGCCGAACGCTCGCTGGTGGAGGAGTGGATGCCCAAGGACAGCTTTGCGGGGCAGACGTACGACCTGCGCATCGTGGTCATCGCGGGGAGGGCGACTCACGTGGCCGTGCGACTGAGCCGGCACCCCATCACCAACCTGCACCTGGGCGGCACCCGCGGCGATGTGGCGGCACTGCGCGCGCACATTGGCGAGGCTGCATGGACCCGTGCGCTGGAGACGGCGGAGGCGGTCGTCGCCCGCGCCTTCCCGCGCTGCCAGTGCGTGGGTATCGACCTGATGCTCAGCGCCCGCACGCGCCGCCCTTACGTGTTGGAAGTCAACGCTTTCGGAGATTTTCTTCCCGGATTACCCGGGCTGTATTCCAGTCGCGACACCTACGCCGAACAGCTCGCAGCGCTGCCGACAAGCCGACTTCACTAAGGAAAGAAAAGGAAAAGAAATAGACAACAATATATAAACCATCATCTCTATCCCCCCCTTAGCGGCCTATGCGTCCTCGGCGCCCTTTGCGCGAAAAACGCCCAGGCGCTAAGCTCCACCGATCCACATACTGTCTGGCAAAACGGCAGGGGGGTTAGCGCGAAGGACGCAAAGGACGCGAAGACCGCGAAGGGGGGAAGGAAGAAAGTTGAAGGAGGAAGTAATTTTCTCCTTCGATTACCTTTTTCCCTTACACCCGCTTCGAGAGCTCCTCCAGCCACGCCTGCGGGGGGAGGGGAGAGGATTGGAGGTCGGTGCTGCGCACGGCGGGCATGAGGGAGGATTTAACCTGAGCGGCCAGCTTCTCCTTCACCTCCGGGTCCAGCTTGCCGGCGCGGTGCAGGTAGCGTTGCAGCAGTTCTAACTCGTTGGGAGCCAGTACAATGCGGGTAATGGCTGCGGCGTTGGTGCCGGGTTCGGGCTCGGGGTTGGCCAGGAAGATGCTCCAGTCGATCGGGATCTCGCGGATGACGAGGGTGCGCGCGGCGAGATCGCCGGGGCGCTGGCCCCGAGGGTGGAAGAAGATGAATGCCATGCCGACGAGGGCCATGATGGCCGAGGTATCGATGGGGCGCAGGAAGTTACGCATAAACACCTCCAGCACGCCCACGGGGGAGCCATCCATCTTGATGACGCGCAGGTTCATGATGCGCTTGCCGGGCGTCTGGCCGTTCCACAGCCACTCAAACAGCGTAAAGTAAAACCACTCGGAGACAAACACGATAAGGAAGAACAGGACCGTAAAGCCGGTCACCCCCAGGTCGGGCTCGCCGGAGCCAACGTAGCGGTAGCTGAGCGTTACGATAATGTAGAGGACAAAGACGACGCTGTACCGCACCAGCAGGTCGATCATCAGCGCCAGCCCGCGGCTGCCCACGTTGGCGATCTCCAGCTTAAGATCCACCTGCTCCGGTGTGGCAAGGTTCGCGGCGGATTCATCCCATAGAGAAACTTGTTGCATGGTCAGGTCGGTCAGTCGGTAATCAAGCTCCCAGCCTACCGGGGCGGAGAGTGGGGGACAACCACGAATTGCACGAATCGCACGAATCGGGAGCGAAAAAGAACGATGGTGCTTGTGCGAACTGGTCTGAGATCGTCCCCCTTGGCGGAACTTTCCGTCCTTGGGGATATTATCTGTAATACCTTGAATCTAAGGCAGATAACATCGCCAAGGACGGAAAGTTCCGCCAAGACTGAATGAGGCATGGAGCTTTCCTGTCGCGAGTCAACTTCACTCCCCCCCTCCACGCCCTTACTGCTGGTACAGGCTGCTCACAAACTTTTGCCGGTCGTGCTCGTTGGGGATCTCCGGCAGGAGAGCTTCGATGAGCTCGTCGATGCTGTTGGTGCGGGCGGAGGCGCGCTTGACGAGGACTTTGGCGATGGGGCCGACGATCTTGGCCAGGCGGCCGGAGACGATCTCCAGCTCCTCCTGCGTAAAGGAGGGGGTGGCGGGGATGACGCTGCTGGCCGGGCGCTGGGGCTCGGCGGGCGCCGGCGCAATGCTTTGCTGCGGAGCAGGTTGCGGCGCGGGCGGGCGGGGCGGCGCCACAAACGTGGGCTGGGCGGGGGCGGCGGCAGGTGCGTTAACAAGCGGGAGCTCCACCCGGCTGCGGTTGGGTTGCGGCGGCACGCTGGTGGACGGCGCGCCAGGCAGTACAATGCGCTGCTGGCTGGCGGAAAGGGAGGTGAGTCCACCCCGCGCATTGAGGCTGGTGACCGACGCCGACGGCGCGATGGTGCTGGGCAGGGAGGTATCGCGCTGAAACCGCTGCCGGTCCTCGGGCTTGGTAATTTCCATCGCCAGCGCCTCAATCAGGCCAGTAAGCGTGGCGTTGCTCGCCGCGGCCTTTTTGACCAGCGCTCGTGCCACGGGGCCCACATACTTGGCCAGCTGCTTTTCCAGGGTGGACAGCAGTTCAGGGTTCCAACCCGGGGGGATGGAGCTGGGCGGCCTGGATGGGGCAAAGGCCTGGTCCGGCGCTACCGATTTGGCGAAGTCGGAGAAAATCTCCGTGGCGGTGCCAGGCTGCTGCTGCTCGGCATTGGGCAGGGAAAGCGTGGTGGGGACCCGTTCGGCCTCGATATCCAGCACCTCGGGGGCCTTGGGCGTGGGGGTGGCCGGCTTGATGATCTTGGCCTTCTCCTCCAGCACGGGCAGGGGCTCGGGCAGGTAGGGTTCCAGCTCGGTGTCGCGGTACTCGTACAGCACGTGCTCCATCTCGTGCTTGTCCAGGCGGGCGCCGAGGTAGCGGCAGCATTTGCGGTAGTACTCCGCCACGCAGGCCACATTCTCGTAGTAGTTGCGGGAGATGCAGAGCTGGTTGCCGGCGGAGAAGCTCATGATCCGCTGGGCGGTGTTGATGCCGTTGCCGATCGGATTCTTCTTGCCGTGGATGTCTTCGATCAGCTTGACCGGGCCGGAGTGGATGCCCAGGCGCACGGCGATGTCGTAGTTGGACTGGTGGCACAGCGCCAGGATGGAGCGCTGGAAGATCAGCGCGGCGATCAGCGCTTCCTCGTGGTCCTGCATAAAGCAGACGGCCGCGCCGTCGCCGGTATCCAGGATAATGCGCTGATCTGCGTCAACGCGCGTCTGTTTGTCGCCCTCGGTGATGTACTCCAGGATGCCTTTTTCCTCGGCCGCTTTGGTCAGCGAGTAGTCCAGGTAATCGTTAAAGATCCGTTTGACGGCATACTGCGGCTCCAGATCGAGCTTGGAGTAGCCGACGATATCGAGGAACAGCACGGCGCACTGGCGGGAGGCAGGCTGGCGCGCGGCCGCCGTCTTCGACATCTTGACGGTGGCGGGCGCAAAACCGGCGGCGGTGGACTGCGGCGCCACGGGGGTGATGGACGAGGTGGGCGGGGGGACGGGGGTGCGCGGCGGCAGCTCGATGCCCGAGCGGCGCGCGCGGTCGGCGGAGATATCGGGGAGATCGCCCTTGCCGTACAGAAAAGGCTCTGCCGCAAGGCCTTGCGCCGTTCCGCCTGCATGCTGCAGGTTGTGGTGGGCCAGCTCGAGATCCTGCAGCAGATCCTGGGCAGTCTGGTAGCGGTCCTCGCGCGTCTTGGCCATCATCTTCATCACCACGGCGGTCGTCGCGTCGGAGATATCCGGCCGCAGGCTGCGTGGGTTGGGCGTCGGCTTTTTGATGAGCGCGGCGATGATATTATAGTGCGTCTCGAGGTCGTACGGCAGGTTGAGCGTGAGGGCGTGGTACAGCGTCGCGCCCAGGCTGTAGATGTCGTCGCGCGTGTCGCTCGTCTTGGCGTCGGAGGCCTGCTCCGGCGACATGTAGGCCGGCGTGCCCATAAACGCGTTGTTCTGCGTCAGGCTCATCGCCCCGGCGTTGCTGATTTTGGCCAGGCCCAGGTCCGACAGCTTGGCGCGGCCGCGGCCGTCCAGCATGATGTTGTCGGGTTTGATGTCGCGATGGACCACGTGGTTCTCGTTCGCGACGATGAGGGCGTGCGCAATATCCGCGCCAATGCGCAGGATGTGGCTCTCCGCGATAGCTTTGCCGCCCTCCCCCCCCTTTTTGGCACGGCCGATGGCATCGCCAAGCGTGCCGCCGGCCACGTACTCCAGCACGATGTAGCACAGGCCGGACGCCGGGTCCTGGTCCACGTCGATAACGCTGACGACGTTGGGATCGCGAATGCGCGCCATGATCTGCGCCTCGCGAAGGAAACGCTCCGCGAGATCGGGATTGGACTGCGTGAGCGAAAGCGGCAGTACCTTAACGGCGACGTAACTTTGCAGCGTGGTGTGCAGGGCCCGATAGACGACGCCCATGGCACCACTGCCCAGGACGTCGTAGATCTGGTACTTGCCCAGCATGTCTCCTTCGCGGAGTCCGATTTCGTCGATCATATCAAGGTGCGGCCGGGCCGTTCCCGCCTCGGTAAATGGGGGAGGCGGCGGCGACGGGCTGCGGTTAAATGAGAACGCGTTGAAAAGGCGCTATAGCATTTTATCGCGGCAGAGAAAAGAAGATCTTATTTGTACCGAATTGGATGTTAACCGAGCTAACAAAACGGGAGGGTAAGCCACGCGGCGCGGCGCTGCGTGGCGACGGCACAAATGTTACCCTTCCAGCATCTTCATGGCTTTGGCGAGGCTGCGGTACATGCGGTTAAACGCATCGGTGAGAGTCGAGATTTCGTCGCTGCCGTTTACGGGAAGCTCCGGCGCGTCCATGTTGCCGTTGCTTACGTCGTTCGCCATCTCGGAGAGGCGGCGGGCGGGCAGGATGACGGTAAAGTAGAGGAGAATGTTGAGGATGATCGACACCACCACAAACATGGCGGTAAGCGAGGTGACCAGCGTGTAGAACGCATTGTTGGCCATGTTAACCGGTACGGACATCGGCACGCTTACAATCTGGGCGCCGATAATCTCGTTCAGCTTCCAGCCAAAGCCGCCCAGCTGGGGGTAGTCGCGCAGCATGGTGGCGGGGGCGCGCTCGGGGGTGTCGTGGCAGCGCAGGCAGTTGGGGTCGACAATCTTGAGAGGGCGCGCCAGGTAAAGCGTCTCGCCGATGCCCTCGGCGTGGCGCTGGCCAAAATGGTCCTTCTTGTCGGGGTTGTTGCGGAATGTGTTCACAACTTCGGCCTCCCAGTCACTCGCCTTGTGCAGCGGATTTGTAGGATTAAGAGTCGCTTCCTTGTACGTATATTCCGGATATTTTTTGCGAAGGAAATCAAAGTTGGAGGTGGCCGCAAACGCCGGCACGGTTTCCGCGATAAACTTGTCCGGGTAGTCGGTCTCGGACTTGGTGACGGTGGCTTCCACCCTTTTGCGGGTTTCCTCCAGCTTGGCCATCTGGTCCTTGTACTGCTTTGTCAGCAGCTCGCGCGTGGCGGGGTCCAGGTTTTCCGGCAGCTTCAGCTCCGGCGGCGCGGCTTTCAGCGTGGCCAGTGTGGACTTCAGCTCATTCATCAGCGCCGTGCCTGTGTTGAGCTTGGAGGCGATGTGCGTGCTGGTATAGGCGCGGGTGGCCAGGGTGGTTTCCATCATCAGCCCGGCCTGATCGATAACCGTGCGACGCGCGTTTTCCTGAAACTGGTTGTACGCAAAGTAGCTGGCAATGGACAAGCCCAGCGCAAATACACCGAAGAAAATGAGATTGAACTTTAAGGTAAGGTTCACGGTTTCAATGTATGGGCAAGAATGGAAAGAAGGGAAGCGAATTCCGACAGATAATGTGGACTATCGCCACTGCCGAGCGACCACGCCTCCATGAAGGGTTAACGCACTGTTGCTTCAACCTTGCAGACTTTTTGCTGTGGTGTGCGATCGCGCCTCGGATTTTCGCAAAGGTCGGCATTGCCAGGCGCGGCCGTCATGAGTAAACCTACAGCTTCCGACACCGCGCAGGTGCTTCATCCTTTTGTTAGTTAACGTGCTTATGCATAAAGCAAAGGTGATGCCCTGGCGCCGTTTGTAGAAGTACATCTTATATGCTCATTCAACCCCAAGATCGCATCGTCTTCTACGGCGACAGCATTACTGACGCCGGCCGCAATCGCGAACAGGAAACCCACCTCGGCAATGGCTACGCCCACTTCATCGGCGCCCGCCTCAAAGCCAAATTCCCGCAGTTCGACCTCTACACCGCCAACAAGGGCATCAGCGGCAACCGCATTTACGACCTGGAAGACCGGCTGGAGGCCGACGTGCTGGCCCTCAAGCCCACGCTCGTCTCCATCCTCATCGGCATCAACGACACCTGGCGCAAGTACGACTCCGGCATCGAGTCGCCCATCCCCGCCTTCCGCGCCGCCTACGCGCGTATACTGGATCGCCTGGCCGCCGCTGGCTCCCGCGCCGTCCTGCTGGAGCCCTTTCTGCTGCCCCAGCCCGCCGACCGCGCGAAGTGGCGCGAGGACCTGGACCCCCGCATTACCGTCGTGCGCGACCTTGCCTGGGAGCGCCGCCTGCCGCTGCTGCCCCTGGATGGCCTGTTTGCCAGCGCCGCCACCGGCACCGGCTTCCCCTACTGGCTGCCCGATGGCGTCCACCCCAGCCCCGCCGGTCATGGCCTGATAGCGCAGAAGTGGCTGGAGCTCGCCGGGGCGGATTAAGTATTAGATATTGCAACCACAGTGGTTTGCGTAGCCGCAGCGCCTGGCAGCAGGCGCTTGCCGGCACACCACTGCATTGACATTGCAGGGCGTTGCTGGAATGATGTCGGCCGAAGAACGCGGGATTTGCAGGCGCTTTGCCCGGCTGCATGCGCTGCCCAGCCGCCTGGCTGCCCGGCTGCATGCGCCTGACGTCCCGCGTTCGCTCTGTCCGCATCGGCGGCGCGCCTCCTGTCAGCTTCGTGTTGCCGAGCCCGGTTGTCAGCTGCCCGCTTTCCGCGGGCGGCGGCGATCGGCCATGCCTGTGCTGCCCTTTTCCATCGCGGCGCCGGCATCCCCGCCATGAGCCTGAACTCTTCTCAACCCAACCCGTCGTCCCCGTCTCAGCCGCCCGCGCCGTCTCCTGGCGACGCATCCGGCTCGTCACCGTCTTCGGCGCCGCCGCCCGCACCCGCCGCCGCTCCGCTCCACCTCCAGCCCCCCACGGAGGAGCAGGCAGCGGTGCCGCCGACCAGCGTCTCCCTCGCATCCGCCGCCACGCCGGTACTGGCACCCGTGTATGCGGCCAGCACGGTGCATCCGGGCGGGTCGCATGCGCCGTCCGGCACCCCCACAGCTGCGGCCGCATCGGCTTCCGCCACGTCAAGCCCTGCGTTCCCCGCCACCGAGGTTCCCGCCACGGACGACAGCCCCTTTGCCACCGCGCCTGTGGCCGTGATGCCGGCGGGCGTGCACAACGCGTACATCTTCCAGATCTTCAACACCATCTCGTGGTCGATCATTATCGCCACGCCGATGCTCCTCTTCTTCAAGCACTTGGGCGCGCGGGAGACGATCCTGGGCATTGTCGCCGCCCTGCCGCCGCTATGCATGATATTGCAGATCCCCGCCGCGCGTATTGTGGAGCAGGTGGGCTATCGCACTTTTGTGCTGCGCGGGTGGACGACGCGCACCGTATTGATCCTGGGCATGGTGGCCACCGCGTGGCTTCCGTCGGCTATCGATAACACCACACGCATGTGCCTGATGCTGTTCTTCTTGTTCGGGTTCAACGTCTCGCGCGGCATCTCAACGGCAGGCTTTTTGCCGTGGATTACCCAGCTTGTTCCGGAGGGCGTGCGGGGGCGGTTTATCTCGATAGACCAGCTCAGCTCCTCCCTGGCCGGCGTGGCCACGCTGGCGCTCACCTCGGTCGTGCTCAGCGGCATGCATCTCTCCGACCGCGTGGACGGCGAGGCGATGGGCAAGATTGTGTACGGCGGTATCTTTCTGGCCGCGGGCATCGCCGCCACCGTCAGCCTCGTCTTCCTGCAGCGCATCCCCGACGTGCCGATTACGCCCGAGGCGCGCAGCAGCGGCGAGCCCGTGCCGTGGCGCGCCATGCTGAACTACAAGCCGTTTTTCCGGCTGACGCTGTTTAACATTGTATGCGTAACTGCCTTAAGCTCAGGCGGTTTTGCTTGGGTGCCCTTGTTTAAGGAGAAGTTTTTGCTTTCGGACAGCTTTCTGCTGGGCAACGCGGCCTGCGGCGGCGTGTGCGCAGCCTTGTGCCTGCTCTATTTTGGGCGCATTGCGGACGTTACCGGCAGCAAGCCGCTGCTGTGGTTCTCGTGCCTGATGCTTACCATGCATTTTATCGGCTGGGCGCTCATCTCGGCCGCCGTAGTGCCGTTTAACTATGGCACGCTGGCGTTCCAGATCTTCACCTCCGCTGTCGGCAACAGCCTGTTTGGCCTGGCCAACGTACGTTTGCTGATGGCGACCGTCCCTGTCATGGGCCGCAGCCACTTTTTCGCGCTCAACGCCGTCATCAACAGCACCATGGCCGGCCTCTCCCCCGTGTTTTGCGGCGTGATGATGGATTTGATGAAGGACACCCAAGTTAACTGGGGCTACTGGCACTGGAACAAGTTCAGCATCGTCTACGTCGCCTTCGCCATCATCTTTTACGTCGCATGGTGCCTCGTCACCCGCCTGGAGGAAACGCGCGCCATGAGCACCGAGACCTTCTTCCGCGAGCTCCTCATCCGCAGCCCCGCCCGCGCCGTCTCCCGCCTCATCGCCCGCCGTCCGTTTACGTAGGCCTTGCCCGCAGCATCTGCGGTTCCGTTGCGATCGATAGCAATGATTTTTTCGTGAAATCACACGTGAGATGCACTAGATTCCTGCGTCCGGCCCAACATTGCATGTAATCGCACACCCGCCCAACGCGTCCGCTATCTGTGTATGACCTCGCTCCCTCCTGGCTCTCCATCGCAGTCACCATCGCCGGCCAGTCCGAAAGCACCGCTTGCCCCGCGTGCGCTGCGGGGGTGGAGCGTCAGCCATCTCTTTCGCTTTCAGCGCAACCCCATGACGTTTCTGCGCGATGTGGCGGCGGAGTGCGGGCCGGTCGGCACCTTCCGCTTCGGGCCGCGCCGGTTTACGCTGTTGAGTGATCCGGACCTGATTGGCCAGGTGCTGATGAAACAGCACAAGTGCTTCGAAAAGAGCCGTGCCCTGAAAGCCGCGCGCCGCATTATGGGCAACGGCCTGCTTACCAGCGAGCACGAGGAGCACACGCGCAACCGCCGGCTCATGCAGCCCGCCTTCCACATGCAGCGCATCATGGCCTACGCCGACTGCATGGTGCGCTTTGCCCACGAGAACCAGGCGCGCTGGACGGACGGCGCCGAGATCGATATCGCCGCCGACATGATGGGGCTGACCCTGCGCATTGCCGGCAAAACGCTGTTTAACTCCGACACCACCGCCCTGGCCGAGCGTGTCAGCCACTCGCTGGGCCTGCTGATGGATCACTTTCCGCTGCTGCAAATTCCCGGCATCGAGTATATCTTTAAACTGCCCCTGCCCCTCGTGCAACGCATCCGCGCCGCCAAGCGGGAGCTGGACGAAATGGTGCTGGCCATCATTACCGAACGCCGCCTCATCGGCCGCGACGAAGGCGACTTGCTCAGCATGCTCCTGGCCTCCCAGGAAGACGACGAAGCCGGCACCCGCAGCGGCATGTCCGACCAGCAGGTGCGCGACGAAGTCCTCACCCTCTTTTTGGCCGGCCACGAGACAACCGCCGCCGCGCTGAGCTGGACCTGGTACCTGCTGACCCAGCACCCCGATGTTGCCGCGCGAACGCGGGAGGAGATCCGCACCGTGCTGGGCGACGCGGCGCCGACCATGGCCGACTCTCGCCGCCTGCCGTTTACCGAGGCCGTCCTCACGGAGTCGATGCGCCTTTACCCGCCCGCGTGGACCCTCGCGCGCTCCGTGACCCAGGATGTGGAGCTTGCCGGCCTGCCCGGCGTTACCCTGGCGCGTGGAAGCACGGTGTTTATGACGCAGGCGGTGATGCACCGGCAGGAACGCTACTTTCCGGAGCCGGACCGCTTTCTGCCCGACCGCTGGACGCCGGAGTTTCGCGAGAGGCTGCCGCGCTACGCGTACTTTCCCTTCGGCGGCGGCCCGCGCGCGTGCATCGGGGAGTCCTTCGCCTGGATGGAGCTGATTCTGGTGATGGCGACACTGGCCCGCCACTGGACGATGGAGCTTGTCCCCTCGCACCGCGTCGTCTTCCAGCCCGCCGTTACCCTGCGCCCGCGCAATGGCATACGGGTCAGGCTTCGGCGGGTGGATTGATTGACGCGAGCGGGGAGTAGTGCTACTCGTTGCCCAGCGCGCGGCGGCTATGGTGGTTCCAGCCGCGCAGCACAAGGCGGGCGTTGGGGTGGCGGTTGCCTTCCTCCACGCGATCGTCGCCGGGGTGCAACTGCGTCAGCACGGTTTTGCGGATGTGCGGGGAGACGTTGGGCTTGCTGCCATGCAGGGTAAAGTAGTGGAAAAAGGCGATGTCGCCCGGCTCCGCCTCCAGCGCCACAGCGCCGTCCAGCGGGTACTGATCCAGAAACTCCGAGCGGGACTGCCCGTTGGTGTTCTCCACCCGGCCCAGCCGGTGCGAGCCCGGGTAGACGCGCAGGCACCCCATCTCGTCGGTGGCGCGGGTGACGTGAATGATGCCGGCGATCATTTTGTCCTTGATGGTGGGGAAGTACGGCCAGTCCTGATGCATGGGAAACGGCGAGCCTTTTTCGCTGGGCTTTTGGAACAACTTGCTGTGGTGCAGGATGATATCCGGCCCGATCAGCTCCTGCACCACGTCCAGAAACCGCGGATTCATGAAGGCGCGCAGCCAGGCGGCGGAGTAAATCTGGACATTGTGCGTGTGGTAGATAACCGTGTTTTTGGAGCCCACCCGCGCGCTCTCCTCGCCGCCCCACACCGCGTTCTCCGCCCCAAAACTGTTCATCTGCGCGACGATGCGATCGAAGTCGATTTCCAGCTCCCGCATCTCTTCGGGTGAGAAAACGCCTTTGGCGAGATAATACCCATTCTCCTCAAAAAAGCTTCGCGCGGAGGAAGTTGCGCCGGAGGCCGAGGCGGAGGTGTGCGATGTAACGGACGGTTCCTGTAAGGTGGTGCTCATGCCGCTCAAGATAAGACAGAGCGGCGGTGCAATTCCACATATCACACTGGTGTAAGCAGTCGCTTTGTGGTAGAAAAACACCACTTATGCGCCCGAAACTGTCGATCCGAGGCGTTCGCTCGCCTTTCCGCCCACGGACCCTTAGTTGCTGTTAAATGTGGAGGTGGAGAGCGAGGCGCCGGGGAAGGCCTTGAGTGTAAACGTAAGGAATACGGACGTATCGTCGCGCGGCACGCCATCGATATAGACGTTGGACTGCGAACGCTTGAGCGTCAGCGAGACAATCCAGGACGACATGTCGTGATGCACGCTATATTGCTGCGAGCGGATCATATCCAGCTTTTGCGTGGAGCCGTTTGTTGTCGTAACGGTGTTTGTACTGTCGTCCGTATCCAGAATCAGGTTGCCGGAAAACTGCCAGTGCTCGTTCAAACGATAGAAGCCGTTGATGGAGAAAAGATTGGAATCCGGATAGAGAAGGCTGTCCTGAATAAAGCGATGACCCACGCCAAGCTGCAAAGCGCGCATGGGCATGAAGATAAGGTCCGTATCAAACTGCGTAATGGTTCCCAGCGTGGGATCAAACGCCGCTTTGGAGTTAAGCGTTACCCATGGAACGGGGCGGAAACGGAAGTCGCTGACAATACTGCTAAGGTTACGCAGCGAGCTGTTGGATCGCTCATCAAGCAGGGAAGAACTCGTCCTTACATTCGCATCCGTAAGATATTGCAGATTGCTTTGCGTGGAGCTGAAGTTATTGCGGAAGTCGTAATCGACCGCCAGCATCCAGTCAATAAGATCCCAGTTGGCGCCATCGCGCTTGGTTTGAATCTTGTTACGTATACCCATACGGACTACGCCCATGGTGGGAATGTCGTCAATAGTGTTATACGCGGGGAAGTTGATGGACGGCAGGCTTGTGGATGCAAAAGGCAGGCGATCGTCCATACCGCGGATGTCTTCGGGATCCAGCGTTGTATAGACGAACTGCGCATTGGTAAAGGGCTCGAAGACATGGCGTATGCCATCAATACCAAACTGTTGCGATTTGATCTCCGGCCAGGCACGCGAGACTTTGAATGAAGACTCAAACCCGGCGTTAAAGACAAAGCGCGCGGCGTCGTCCGTATCCTTGTTTCCCTCGGAGTCGTAGTCGTTCAGGTTCAGGTTGTTGTCCGACCAGTAGGTGCCGCGAACGCCGACACGGGGCGTGAAGGAAAGGAAGTTGAAATACTGGCGCGGATAGAGGAACTGATGGAACGTATCGTAACGAAAGTTGCTATAGCCAGTGCCGGTCCGCTGCGGGTTATTATCCACAAGCTTGGCAAAGCGGCGCTCAAAGTTAACCATGCCGGTTTCGCCTTCATACGTAATGGGCGTATCAAACAAACGGCCGCGCTTCGCCTCCCACTTTACTTCCGGCTTACGTTCAACGGCCTCAAAAAAGCTGTTGATCTGCATACGCACCAGCATGTTTACCGTCCAGTTAGGTGTATACTGCACGGCTTCCACCACGTTATCCGGCTCGCGGTTAAGGGAGTAGAGGGAGGGGAAAAAATCGAGCGTTACGTAGGGATCGCTCCACACGTTAATGTCGGTAAGGTACCAGCTGTCCTGCATGTAGGAGGAGCGGCCCTTTAGCGATACATCAAAACGGGTAGCACTGTTGACATTGGCGTAGCGATAATTGGCGGCATCGGAGCTTAGATCAAAGTCCTGCTCGTAAATGTTATCCTGCGCAACGTAGCTGGTAAAATCAAAGAACTTGTCTTTGGTATCCTTGGGATTGCCTACATACTGGACATTCACGCCACCCGCAAATCCGCGGTTTTGGCGATAGTCCAGATTAAGCATCATGCTGAACTTGTCATTCAGGATAATGCCGTAGCGATTGAGCAGAAAATAGCCAAATGCATCCGAGTAGCCGGGCAGCCAGGAGTATCCCTCCTTATCGCTGCGCAGCGACTGCACATAAACGGGCAGCCACATAAAGGGTACATCGCCAATGTAGAAGGTGACGTTGCGAAGAACGACCTTCTCATTCTCATACACATTAACGGTGTTGGCCTTGAAGCGGAACGTGGGGCTATACACATTCTCCGTGGAGAAAACGCCCTTGCGAATCTGCTGCACGTTCGGCTTCTCCGGCAGCGTGCGCAGGGTGAGGCCGGAGCTGAGGATCGGCCCGCCCGCCAGGCGAAAGTCGAGGCTTTTGCGCTCCTTTGTATCCCAGTTATAGTCAATGGATTCGCCGCGATAAATATCGGTTGCGGTGTAAATGCGCACGTTGCCGCGACAATACAAGTCCCGCGTCTTATTGTTTATCATCACGTAATCCGCAAAAATCTCGTCGCCGCGAGCGCGGATTTGCACGTTGCCGGTAACCACGGCAAGGCCGGTCGCCGGGTCGGCGTTGATGTCGCCGTCGGAGCGGATCTCGATGCTTTCGCCGCTGGGAGCCGCCGCGGCCGCCGCCTCCTCGTCGGAGATAAGGGGCGTAAACTGCGGCGCCGGCACGGTCGGGTCGAAGCCCTCGTTGGGATCCGGCGGCATGGCGGGGATTTCCTCGGGCGGCGGCGGAATGATGGGGGGATCGTAGAGCGTCGGCCCCAGCTGCGGCGACGACGGTGCCTGGGGATCCTGCGCCACACCGGAGGCGGCGGCCAGGGCCAGGAGGAGGGTCGCTATCGCAAGCTGGAGGATGTATCGAGGCAAGGGCACAGCTGGGTGGGAGGGGGGTGAGGGGCCGGGTTGGCTACGTTAGGGAGGTGCCGGCGCGTGGCCAAGCGAAATCGCCCCGCGGTGGGCGCGCGGGGCCGGGCGCATATCCGCCGCGGGTTAGTTGCGGCTCCAGTCGAGCATCCGCTCAATCGGCGCAAGTGCCTTTTGTTGAAGATCTTGCGGCATCACAAGCTCGGGTTCGCCGGTCTCCAGCGCTTCCAGCACTTTCTCCAGGGTGTTCATCTTCATGTAGCGGCAGTCCGCGCAGGCGCAGCGCTCGGTGGGGCCGGGGATGAAAGTTTTGTGCGGGAGCTCGCGGCGCAGGCGGTGCAGCATGCCCGATTCGGTGACGATGATGAATGCTTCGGCCGGGTTGTCTCGGCAGTAGTGCACCATCTTTTCGGTCGAGCACACTTCGTCCGCCAGCATGCGCACGGCGCGCGAGCTCTCCGGGTGGGCCACGACGGGCGCGTCGGGGTACTCGCGGCGGATGCGGGTGATGCTGTTGTGAGTAAACTCGATGTGGACGTAGCAGTTGCCTTGCCACATCTTCATGGGGCGGCCGGTTTGCTCCTGCACCCATTCGCCCAGGTTCTGGTCCGGAACGAACAGGATGTCCTTTTCCTTAGGAATGCGCTGTACGATTTTGAGCGCGTTGCCCGAGGTGCAGATAACGTCGCTGATGGCCTTGACCTCCGCCGTGCAATTAATGTAGGCGACGACGTAGGTGTTGGGGTTGCGCGCTTTCATTGCCGCCAGCGAGGGCGCGTCGCACGAGTCCGCCAGCGAGCAGCCGGCGTTGAGATCGGGCAGCACCACCTTGGTGTTGGGGTTGACGATTTTGGCCGTCTCGGCCATGAAATGGACGCCGCAAAAGAGGATCATGTCCGCCCTGGCATCGCGCGCCTGGTAAGAGAGGCCGAGCGAGTCGCCCACGTAGTCCGCAACTTCCTGGATTTCG
Organism: Verrucomicrobia bacterium LW23; assembly: GCA_003054695.1. Taxonomy (GTDB): domain Bacteria; phylum Verrucomicrobiota; class Verrucomicrobiia; order Methylacidiphilales; family UBA1321; genus LW23. The sequence goes on along the minus strand of QAZA01000010.1, from coordinate 100,337 downwards.
CGGCTTTGGTAGTTGTGGGCGAGGATCACGGCGTTCTTGGCTTTTTTGAGAGCGATGATTTCTTCCTGCAGCGGATTCATAAGGGTTCAGGCGGTGTTCTTACGCATTTGTGCAACGGATTAGCAGGCGGGCTCTGAGTTTTCAAGCGTTTATGTATAAAAACGCTGATTTAACAGTGCCCACCTCGCATTGCGGCGAAGGAACAGATTTATAAGCTGATTAGACGCAATTGGGTTCCCAAATGTTGCATCCTTTGGGAAGATATAAGCGGTGGGAAAGTTAAGTCATGCAATGTAAGGGTCGTGCCGCGAGGGGGAGCGATTAGGCGGGCTTATCTCCTACAGCCCGTGCTCCTGGTAAAAATCATCTTCTTCCGTGGATGTGTTGGGGATGAGGAAGCCCTGGCCCAGGTGGCCGCCGCGTTCGCGCCAGTCCGTAATATACTGGCGAAAGCGTTCCATCGGCACAGCAAACGCGTAGTCGCCCGGGTTAATGAACAGGCCGCGGACGACCGCCGCGCCGCCTGGGGCCGAGGGGGCGGCGGCGAGCGCTGCGTCGCCCAGGCCCAGGCAGTAGTCCACCGCCTTGAGGCAGGGGATGGAGAAGTTGGGCATCGGCGCAGGGCTCTCGTAGTCCTCGCGGCAGCCCCTGCGTAAATCGGTGAGGTTGTGCAGTTTATCCGGGCTTGTGAAGAGCAGGAGGTAGGGGCCGTCGTCCATATCCACCCGCGCCGCCTCCGGCGCATGCCGGGTGCCGATGTTGAGGAAATACCACTCCGCGCGGGCCAGGAGAGCTCCCATCAGGATTTCCATTTGCTCGTCGGGATCGGCAGCGAGCCGGGCGCGTCGCACGCCGAGGTCGAACTGGTCGGGAATGGTGGCCATGGGTGAGTGGAGGAGGGGGAGAGTGCGCGAGGAGCGGGGCGGTGGTGAATCCCAGTATACGCAGTTACACAAGGGCTGCAAGGCCATGGGGTGCGGCCGGGGACGAACGGTCGGGAGCAAGGATGAGCGGTGGCTGTGGAGGGGCGGGCGGTCCCGGTTGTTGGACATTTGTTTAAACCGGCCGACATTATTACCGCTATTCATGCATCGCCGGTCTTCATAAGCCTGCCAAAGACGTGGGGTTCCGCGACTATCTGCCATTTTTGCGATAAAATGGATGATGCTGCAAAAGGTGTTTATTGCACATCAACGACCCGTTGGCGACGGAAGGAAATTCCGCTTAACTTCCTCTGCCCGCGATATTTTCACAAACTTTCGCTGGTCATAAGCATAGAAAGCAGCCTACAAAGGTGGAGCGCCGTGAGCGGGCCGATTCCTGGCTGTTGCACAGCCGTGACCAAGGATTGGCACACAAAGTGCTCAGGGGGCATTGCCATCTCCACCGCTTTCGATTTGATTCCCACAAGAATCCCAAATCCTATGTCTTCTAAAATCACCATCCCCCCGCGCAAAAGCTCTTCCAAACGCGATCCCGTCAAAGTTGCCGCACGTGGCGGGGCCGTGAAACCGCCGGCACCCGAACCCAGCCCGGCCGATCCGGTGCTGTCGACCGAGGCCGCCTCGCTCGATCTCTCGGACCGCAAGTTTGTTCTCACGCCCCCCGTCAAAGCGCAATCCAGCGCCCCCCCCGAGTTTGAGTACCTGGGCGAGCTGCCCGACAGCTACGGCACCAAAAAGCTCTACCTGGTGGCGCGCGATCCTTATTTCCTCTTCGCCTACTGGGACCTGACCTGGCAGCAGTACCAGGAGGCCTCGCGTAACTCGCACGACGGCAAGGTGTTCCTGGAGATCTACTACCCGGGCGGCACCCGCGCGCAGCAGATTCAGCTGCACGAGGCGGCGAAAAACTGGTACATCCACGTTAACCAGCCTGCCACCCGCTTTTACGCGCAGCTGGGCTATTACCGGCATGACGGCGGCTTTGAAGTCATTGCCCGCTCCGGCGAGACAAGCACGCCGCGCGACAACTTCTCGCCCCGCACGGAGGCGCAGTTCGTCACGATCCCGCCTTTCAAGAGCTTCAAGGAGATTAAGGAGCTGGTGCAGACACAGCTGGCGCTGAATTACCTGCCGGCCGAGGAAATTCTCCAAACCCTGCTGAAGCTGCAGACCGAAGGCGTGCCCATGCCCTTCCCCGTGGCCGAGGGCACCCCGCTTACCGAGGACCAACAGTCCGCGCTGCTCGACTACATCGGCGGCGGTGACATTATCCGCCAGGTGCGCGTGGGCTCGCTGGACATCACCGAAGTGCTGCGCCGCCGCCTGCTGGAGCAAATGTCCAGCGGCCAGTGGCCGGCAGCCGCGGTGCCCCCTGGCCAGCTGCCCGCCTTCTCCTGGCCCACCAGCGGCCAGTGGGTCAGCAGCGTCAGTTCGCCCTTTGGCGCCAGCTTTGGCGCGCAAAAGGAGCGCGGCTTCTTCATGCACGTGAACGCGGAGCTGATCATCTACGGCGGCACCGACCCGAAGGCGCGCGTCAAGATCGACGGCAAGCACATCACCCTGCGCGAGGACGGCACCTTCAGCTACCACTTCGTCTTTCCGGACGGCCAGTACTTCATTCCCATCGAGGCCACCAGCCCCGACGAGGTGGAGACCCGCAGCGCCCTGCTGAGCTTCATGCGCCTGAGCGACTATAATGGCGACGTGAAAGCCACCGGCCAGCCCCCGCTGCCCGGCCCCATCGGCAAGGTGGAGGTGGAGGAGTAAGGCTCCGATTTAGGCATATTCAGCAACGCACCGTGGTCCGCCGCCCGATAGGGTCGGCGGACCTTCAGCGTTTAGCCAGCGCCGGCGCGCTTATGGCGATTGGATATCGTTCCTGTTGCAAGGGAACGCTGTACACATTTCGCTCCGCCTTTCTGTTTCTTTATATCCACGCTGTGCTGTATTGATTTTGCAGTCCGAATCCCCCTTAGCGGCTTTATCCCCCTTCGCGTGATAAATTTCCCCTCGCTGTGCATACTGCGTGAATGCAAGGGAGTATATCACGCGAAGGGGGGCAAAGCCGCTAAGGGGGATTGGGAGTAGTAGCCCGGGTTTTGGTATGACCGCCATCATGGCTCCAGCCTTGCCTGCGGGTATCGCACGCCACTTTGGCGCGACGCCGGAGCGATGCGCCTTTGTGGCGAAGGTGCAGAATGCTATCTTTCGCGTTTCGGGCGGGGCGCAAGATACGATCCTTCGCCTTACCCCGCGCACCCATCGCAGCTCCGCGCAGGTGATGGCGGAGATCGACTTTCTGCGCCATGTGCACGCGGAGGGCGTGCCGGTGTGTGCTCCCATCCCCACGGTGGACGGGGACTGGACGGTGCAGGGCGTTCTGGAGGACGGTCAACCCGTTACCGCCGTGGCCTTTACGCTTGCGCCCGGCGATATCGGCGCCCAAGCGCACTGGCACGCCGCCACCTTCCGCGCCTGGGGCGAGCTTTTGGGGCGCCTGCATCTGGCGGCGCTTTCCTACGAGGCCCCTCCGAATGCTCCGCAGCGGCACGGGTGGGTGAAGAACGCGTTTGATCTGGAGAGTGTCGATAGCGGGGAAGGCGCCGATACGGGCACCGCCGCGCTGCATCTGCTGGAGTTGGAGAGCGAGCTGCAGAACGCCCTCCCGCAGTCCCATGATTCATTCGGGCTGATCCACTCCGATCTCCACCTCTGGAACTTCGCCGTGCAATCCGCGCCCGCATCGGGCGGCGCCGGCCCCCTCCTCACGGCGTTCGATTTCGATAACGCCGAGTACCACTGGTTCCTGGCGGACATCGCGACGGCTGTCTTCGAGGCCGCGACGTGCGCGTTCCAAACGCTTCCACGGCAGGAGTTTATCGCGGATTTCCTGAGCCATCTTCTGGCCGGGTACGGGAAGCATCGCACCCTTTCGTTCTGCCAGCTGCGCCAGTTGCCTCAACTCATCAGGCTAAGGCAGATCCGCATCTTTTTTGTGCTGTCGCATCGCTGGCGCGATCGCCTGCGCGCGCAAACGCTCGGCCCCTTTCAGCAACGCTTTTTCAATGACTTACGCGACTCCGTCGTCCACAACCGGCCGTTTATGGAGGCGGCGACGCTCCAGCGAGTCCTCTCGCAAGCGAAGGCTTGCGAGGGCTGCGTCGATATGTGCGAGTTTTAGTTTTTGCTTAACCTCCACCCGTTGGCTATGCATAAAGCCATGGCCGACACTCCCGCCACCGCCGACCCCACCAGCGCCGCTCCCGCCGACGCCGCCAGCCTTTTTCTCCAGCCGGCCTGCCTCAAGCAGCCCAAGGACAGCATTATTGTGGTGGTGGACGACATCCCGCGCAACATTCAGGTCGTCGGCTCCATGCTGCGCGCCGCGGGGTACCAGATTGTGCCGGCTACCAGCGGCGCCCAGGCCCTGCGCAGCCTCGCCTCGCGCCCGGCGGACCTGGTGCTGTGCGACGTGATGATGCCCGAAATGGACGGCTTCGAGGTCACCCGCCGCATCCGCTCCAACCCCGCCACGGCGGATATCCCCGTCATCATGCTTACCGCGGCTACGGAGACCGACTATGTGGTGAAAGGTCTGGAGGCCGGCGCGGTGGACTACGTGGGCAAACCCTTTAACGCCACGGAGTTGCTGGCGCGCGTGCGGACGCATATCGAGCTTAAGCACTCGCGCGAAGCCCTGCGCGATACCGCCAAACGCCTGGCCAGCGAGCTCGCCGAGTCCGCCAAATATGTGCGCTCCATCCTGCCGCCCCTGCGCAACGATCCGTTCCGCATCGACTGGGAGCTGATCCCCTGCTCGGAGCTGGGCGGCGACTCCTTCAGCTACGGGTGGATCGACACGGAGCACTTTGCGATGTACCTGCTGGACGTCTGCGGCCACGGCGTGGCCGCCGCGCTGCTGACGGTAGCCGCGCTTAACGTGCTGCGCAGTGGCACCCTGCCCGACGGCGCCGACCCGCGCCAGCCGGCCAAAGTGCTTAACGCGCTGAACGAAATCTTTCTGATGGATAAGCACAACGGCATGTACTTTACCGTATGGTACGGCGTCTATCATGCTCCCACGCGGCGACTTACGTATGCCAACGCCGGCCATCCGCCCGCGCTGGTCGTCGCCCCTGGCGCTGACGGGGCGCGCCAGTTAACGCAGCTGGACGGCGGCGGCCTGATCCTCGGCGTCATGTCGGGCATCGAGTACGAGCAGCACGAGGCCACCCTGCCCGAGCACGGCGAACTTTATCTCATCAGCGACGGCACCTACGAGGTCTCCTACCCGGATGGCACCATGGTGCCGATGAGCTATTTCCTCGACTTTTTTGTCCAGCCACCCGCAAGCGACTCCCGCTACCTGGATAACCTGGTAGCCCACATGCGCGCCGCCCACGGTCCGGAACATTTTGACGATGACTTTACGGTCATCCGCTGCGAGTTTTAGAGGGAATCGACATTGTGGTGAAAATGATTGCGATAACGCTTAATATCTCTAAGGTAGCGTTCGCATGAAACGGATACTCCTGCTCGCCGCCTTGCTTGCGCTCGCGTTAACGGGGGGCGTCTGTAACTCCTCCGCGCAGGAGGCTCCGACGGCCGCTCCCCCCGCGTCGCCCCCCAGCCCCTACGCCAAGTGGAAAAACGGCCCGCCGAGCGATCCGTCGTTTTTCCCGCTGGCAGTGTGGCTGCAAAATCCCCGCCACGCGCCGCGCTTTAAGGAGGCGGGGATCAATACGTTTGTGGGCATATGGGGCGAGGTGAAGGAGGAGCATTTGGCGCAGATCAAGAGCGCGGGGATGAAGCTCATCTGCGAGCAAAGCCCCAGCTCTCTGCGCTACATCAACGATCCCACCATCATCGCCTGGATGCACGGCGACGAGCCCGATAACGCGCAGCCTCTGCCCGACGGCAAAGGCTACGGCCCGCCCATCCCGCCCGCCACGATCATCGAGGGCTACGCCGCCGCCATCAAAGCCGATCCCACCCGCCCCGTGCTGCTTAACCTGGGGCTAAGCGTGGCCTACAATGAGTGGATCGGCCGCGGCACCCGCACCGGCCGCGCCGAGGACTACCCGGAGTACGTGAAGGGCGCCGACATCGTCTCGTTCGACATCTACCCGGTGGCCGGAAACCTGCCGGCAGTGGACGGCAAGCTGTGGTACGTGGCCAAAGGTGTGGACCACCTGATGCGCCTGAGCAACGGGCAGAAGATTGTGTGGAACTGCATCGAAACCAGCAAGATAGGCACGAAAGACCGCATCGCCACCCCCCACCAGCTGCGCTGCCAGGTCTGGATGTCCCTCATCCACGGCTCCACCGGCCTCATCTACTTCCTGCACGAGTTTGCGCCCTTCAAGGAGGCGGCCATTCTGGATAACCCGGAGATGCTCGCCGCTGTTACGGCCATCAACAAGCAGATCCTTTCGCTCGCCCCGGTGCTTAACTCTCCCACGATCCCCGAGGGCGCGGAGGTGGCCACGACGTACGCCGGCCCGGATGGCGAGGCTCGGCCCACGGCCACCGACGTCGACATTATGGTCAAACGTCACTCCGGCATCACCTATCTCTTTGCCGTGGAGATGAAGGGTGTGACGACGGCGGCCACCTTCTCAGTGCCAGGCTTGAAACCGGGCGCCATACTCAGCGTCGTTGGCGAGAATCGCACAATCGAACTGAAGAACGGGGGCACGTTTTCCGATAGCTTCGAGGCCTGGGATGTGCGGATTTATGAGATAAAGTAAGTGATCTGAGACAAACTCGCAACGCAGTTCAGTCACTCTCTGCGGTCCCCCTTGGCGAAACTTTCCGTCCTTGGCGATATTATCTGCAGATGCACGAAGCCAGGTCGGACATATCGCCAAGGGCGGAAAGTTTCGCCAAGACAGAGGGGAAGCTTCTATCTTGACATGTAGACGCCTGGAACTCCCTTGGCGGAGTTGTAAATAAGACCAACTGGCATTCCCTTCTCCCCTCCGCGACCTTCGCCTCCTTCGCGCGAAGCCCCTGCACGCATCGCCTTGGGGAGGGGATGGCAAGGTAACGCGTGCAGGCGCTGCCGGTCGCCGGAATCCTTGGCAAGTGGCCCTCGGAGCTGTATGCTTCCCGTTTTCACTCTCCTTGCATTGCCCGCCCCGCCGACCCCGCCCGCCATGGATCCCCGCACGCTTCCCATCTACGCCGTTGCCCCGCAGATTATCGCCGCCCTGCGCGCCGATTCGCGCCTGATTCTGCAGGCGCCCACGGGCTCCGGCAAATCCACGCAAACGCCTCAGATTGTGCTGGATGCGGGGCTTGCTGGCGATGGCCAGATCATCGTGCTGCAGCCGCGCCGCCTGGCCACGCGCATGCTGGCGCGCCGCGTGGCGCAGGAGCGCGGTGTAAAGCTCGGCGCGGAGGTAGGCTATCAGATTAAGCTGGAAGTAGTTGCGGGGCCGGAGACGCGCATCAAATTCGTGACGGAAGGCATTCTCCTGCGCCACATGCTGGCCGACCCCAAACTGCGCGGCGTCTCAACGCTCGTCTTCGACGAGTTCCACGAGCGCCACCTGTACGGCGACATTACCCTGGGCCGCGCCCTGCAACTGCAGCGCGAGCACCGGCCGGACCTCAAAATCGTGGTGATGTCCGCCACGCTTGAGGCGGCGTCTCTGGAGCGCTATCTGCAACCGTGCCAGGTGGTTACGTCGGAGGGCCGCACCTTCCCGGTCGAGATCCGCTACCTGCCCAGGCCCGACAACTCCCAGCCGTGGGACCTGGCCGCGTACGAGACGGAGCGCCTGCTGGCCAGCGGCATGGATGGCGACGTGCTCATCTTCATGCCCGGCGCGTACGAGATCTCCCGCACCATCGCCGCGTTGCGCAACGAGCGACGCTGCGGCGATTGCCTGCTGCTGCCCCTGCATGGCGAACTGCCTCCACGCCAACAGGATATGGCGCTGGAGCAGGCGGACCGCCGCAAGATCATTGTCTCCACCAACGTGGCCGAGACGTCGCTGACGATCGACGGCATCCGTATCGTCGTGGATTCCGGCCTGGCGCGCATTGCCCGGTACGACCCGTACCGCGGCATCAACACGCTGCTGGTCGAGAAAATCAGCCAGGCCTCCTCGCAACAACGCACCGGCCGCGCCGGCCGCACCGCCCCGGGCGTCTCCCTGCGCCTGTGGACGGAGAAGGAGCACGCCGCGCGCATGCCGCAGGAGTTGCCCGAGGTGCGGCGGCTGGACCTGGCCGAAGTGGTGCTCTCCCTCAAAGCCGCGGGAATTGTGGATATCGCCGCATTCCCATGGCTGGAAGCCCCTGAGACCAAAGCGCTTATGACGGCCGAGGCGCTGCTGCGCGATCTCGGCGCCATTGCAGGCCCGCGGGGGGACCAGCGTGACGCTGGACCCAGTAAGCTGGATACGATTACGAAGCTTGGCCGCCGTATGCTGGCCTTCCCCGTCCACCCGCGCTATGCGCGTATGTTGTTGGCGGCGGCGGACTTAGGTTGCGTGCGGCAGGCGGCCCTCATTGCGTCGCTTACGCAGGGCCGCAGCTTTCTGATGCGCGCCGAAGGGCGCGAGATGGAGGAGGATCGCGAAGTGTTTACGGACGGCGAAACCGAGTCGGACTTCTTTGTGATGATGCGCGCCTACCGCTGGGCGGAGCAGCGCAACTTTGAAGGCGGTGCCTGCCAACGCCTTGGCATCCATGCACTTACAGCGCGGCAAGTGGCGCAGACGTTCGAACAGTTTCTGGACATTGCCCGCGACGAAGGGCTCGATATCTCCGAGAAACGCGTGGAAGGCACCGCCGTGCGCCGCTGCGTGCTGGCCGGCTTTAGCGACCACCTCGCGCGCCGCGTGGACAAAGGCACGCTGCGCTGCGCCCTAACCCGCAACCGCACCGGCGTGCTGGCGCGAGAGAGCGTGGTGCAGGAGGAGCCGCTGCTCGTCGCCGCCGAAGTGCGCGAGGTGCAGGGGCGCGGCGGCGACCTGAGCGTGCTGCTGAGCATGGCCACGGCCGTGCGCGAGGAGTGGCTGCGCGAGCTCTTTCCCGACGACTTTACGGACCGCACCGAGACGATTCTGGACCCCGCCACGCGCCGCGTCCAGGCCGTCCGCTCGCGGCTCTTCCGCGACCTGCTGCTGGAGACGACGACCACCGACACGCGCGACCGCGACGCCGCCGCCGGCCTGCTGGCTCGCGAGGTGATTGCCGGCCGCTGCCCGCTGGCCAACTGGGACGACCAGGTGGAGCAGTGGATCTTGCGCGTCAACGCCTTACGCAAATGGTGGCCGGAGTTTAACCTGCCGGAAATCACGCCGGAGGACCGCATTGCGCTCATCGAGCAGATTTGCCATGGCGCGCTCAGCTACAAGGAGATCAAGGACCGCGCGGTGTGGCCGGTTGTCAAACAATGGCTCAGCGGCGAGCAACAGCGCCTGTTGGACGAGTACGCGCCCGAGCGCATCGAGCTGCCCAACGGCCGTCGCGCCAAGGTGACGTACAGCGCGGAGAGCCCGCCCGTCATCGCGGCGCGCATCCAGGATTTATACGGCGTCAAGGAAAGCATTTTGCTGGCCGGACGGCGCGTGCCCGCCACGCTGCAAGTGCTGGCGCCCAATTACCGGCCGATACAAATTACGGCAAACCTTGCAGTTTTCTGGCAGGAGTCGTATCCTAAGATCAAACAGGAGCTGCAACGCAAATATCCGAAGCACGAGTGGCGATAGGCGTGACGTAGCAATTGTAAGACATGGAGAGCTGCGCGATGATCGACGCCAAAGAACAGCTGTCTCGCGCGGTTGCCGGCGCCGCGAGAGCCGCGATGCCGTGTGATACCTGGGATTTTGCACCTTCTGCCTGGCAGCAACCCCAAAAATGACAGCCGCGCATGCCGATGCAAGGGCCTATCAAGTATCAACTTTCGTTAGCAGCTCCTTTCAAACTTCAAGAATGGGAGGCGGCGAGGCTTTAAGCATTCGCCACAGATTATGAAAAGCCCTACGGTCAAACCTGCAGCGCTTTCTTTTTTGGGGCAAAGCTTGAAATTTCTGTGGGCCTTGTTCAGCACTTACCTTGTTTTGGCGGTGCTGTGCAGCCCTGTTCATATGCTTATTGTGTTTACGCTGTTGGCGTGGGATAGTCCGTATCCATTCTTCAGGGATTGTTTTTACGGTGGAGCAATGCTGTGTTTTGCTGTTCTTGTATTTTTACACATTTGGTTTGAGTCAAAACCGACGCAACAATTTTTTGTAGCCACGCTTTCCTTTATACTTTGTTTCGGCACCGGGCACTTGTTTTTCCTTGTCACGTCCACGGATCGAAATGTACCGGCAATGGTTGAGGAGAAGGCTTAGCTGCCAGGATGCCCGGTGTGAAATTCCATCTTTTTCCCCTTCGCTTTGGCACGCGGATTGAGCGCGCTCTTTGGGTGGGGTTTGCGGCCGACAGGATGGAGCGGCAGTACCGCCACGCCACGTTTGCGTTGCATCAGCATCATTACCATGGGGTTGTGGAGATTGGCGGGGAGCGGTTTGCGCTGCGGCCGGGTGATGTGACGTTGTCGCCCCCTCACGTGGGCTCGAGCTACGAGTTGCGGGATGCGAGTCATCATCTGTGCATCCACTTTTTTGTGGAGGCGGCGGCGGGAGGGGACACGGAGGTGGCGCCGGGCTTCTTCTTCCCTCTGCACGTGCCTGCGTCGGCCGGCGGCGCGGCGCTGGGCGACTCGATGCAGGCCATCCACGACATCACCCGCCACCCCGCGCGCACGGAGGCGGAGCGCGCGCTGATGGAAGCCGCCGCGACAGCCCGCCTGGAGGCGTTGCTGCTGGCCGGAGGGCTGCGTTTTGCGGATCTCGCGTCCGAATGCCCCTCAGCCCCTGCGGCCAATCGCTCCCCGGGCAGCGGCGGGTTGCAGGCGGCCTCCGGAGCGGCGCGCCGGCGTACATCCGACGCCGCGCTGGAGGCGGCGCGCGAGCGGCTGGAGCGGGACTATGCGAAGGCGATCCCGATTGCGGAGCTGGTGCGCGGCTCGGGCCTCAGCGCGCATTATTTTGCGGCGCGATTTCATCAGCGCTTTGGCGTAACGGCGGCGGGCTATCTGCTCCGCGTGCGCATGGAGATGGCGCGTCACCTTCTTCTGACGACGGACCTGCCGGTAAAGGAGGTGGCCTACGAGTGCGGCATTGCGGATCCGCAGTACTTCAACAAACAGTTTCGCCGCACCACGGGGCTAAGCCCCAGCGAGTTTCGCCTGCGCGGGACGGGGTCGGTGCCTCCACTGCCTTAGAGTCGTTGACGCTCCAGTCCCAAAGTAGGATGCTGGGGCGTCCCTTCAGGACGCAGTCCCTCTTTCGTCATTACCCAGGGCTGCGGCAGGCATTGCCCTGGGCTACGAGTTGTGGCGCTTCGGAAAATGCCAGACTACATGCGCTGCGAAATCGCGCTTCAGGCGGCGCCTTGCACGCCCAGCACGTCATACGCGGTTTCGCGACTTTCAACGATCTGGTACGGGATGGCGAAGCCGGCGATGTCGAAGATGCGTTTGACTTCGGGGCGCAGGGCGCAGACGGCGAGTTTGCCGCCGACGCGGTCGATGGTTTTGGCGGCGAGGAAGAGCTCGCGCAGGCCGGCGCTGCCGATGTAGTCGACGCCGGACATATCAATTACCAGTTTGGTGCCGCCGGTAAGGAACGGGGCAAGGGCCTTCTTGGCTTCGGCGGCGCCTTTGGGGTCCAGGGTGCCGGTCAGGAGGATGATGTCTGCGTCGCCGTGCTTGGTCACTTGGCTTTCCATAGGGCTGGGAGCGGGGAGAGATGCGGGAAGTGGTAGTGGGTCGGCCACCAGGGTATCGAAATCGGTACCTGATGTGGTTCGCATATGATGCTCCGGCGCAGGGCCTTTTGGCAAGACTTCAGGCGAAAATGATAGCGGATTTATAGAATCGCCTCCCAAGGCGCTGTTCTCCGCTTCCCGCTCCGTCTCCAGGCCGGAGCCGGCGGCCAGGCTGGTAACGTTGGTGTGGGTGGGGTAAGTCTCCCCACGGGGGGCGGTCGGGCGGCCGTTGCCACCGCTATAATCGGTCAGCGGGTTGTTCGTGCCGTCTTCGGGCGTGGCGGTGGAGAGCAGGCGGGGATCGAGCGTGACGCCCGTGCCTGGCGCGTGCAGCTCGTCCTCCGGGCGCATGTGCATGTGGTGGCGCATTTCGAGGAACTCCTCGACAGTGCGGTTGTGGCTGGGGTGCGGCGACGACGACGGCATAGCGGTGGGGCTGGTTGTGTGCCCGTTCCGGATCGGCACGACGGTCATTTGTGTGGCGCAGCATCCCGGCCGGGGGATGAGCATGACCTTCGACTGCGATCTGGGCAGGCAGAAGATGCGGGGTTTGGCAATGTGTGGGCGCGGATAGAGAGGGGGAGGGGACATCCCCACCAGGGTAACCGCGGGGCGCGGCACGGTAGGGTGGGGCTTGGGTTGATGGCGCGGGGCAGGGGTGGATAGGGTCGCAGGCACTTCTCCTTAACGAACAGGGCCGGCCGTTGTTGCAGCGTAGGCCATTCGATTTTGTGCCCGGAATTAGAAAAAAAGGCGGCGGGGGGGAAGGGGACGGAGTCCGCGCGAGCGGCGATATCGAATGTACTTAAAGGCTCGCGCGCCTTCCAGATAAGAACTTATGCATCCGCAGCGCAAGCGCAAGGGCCGTCTCTCACTTTTGTGCTTCGCTTCTCGCCGCCCTTGCGATAAAGTACCGTGCCGGCCCATTGCTTCCTGCCTCCCCGGCGCTCCGCCACCACATCCTCCCCAGCGACGGCCCCCGCAGGGCCGTCAGCAACCGGGGTGCAACGCCCCGCGCTGCAGCTGTTGCTATGCATCCATCACCAACCTCCGCCGCCGCCCCTGAGGGGACGGAATTGCTGGGCCATTTTGACCTGGCCGCGGAGGAGCGCACGCGCTGCGGGCTGCAGCTTACGCTCGATCCCCCGCCCACGGCTGCCATCGACCGCGGGTTTTGCGATATTATCTCCCACTTTCTGGCCCAGTACGCGGGGCGCCTGCTGGCCGGCCTGCTGGAAGGCGCCGGGGCCGCATCCACCTCCGCCGAGGTGCGCCAATTTGTCGACGACGTCTCCTATCTGGCCAACGAGCTGCTGGAAAACGCCGTCAAATACCGCTGCGGCGGCCCCGTGCACCTGGGCTTTTGCGTGGATGCCCACGAATTTGTGCTGGTCATCCGCAACGAGATGCAGACGCCGCGCGCCTCCGAGCTGCGCCGCCGCGCCGCGGAGATTCTGGAACGCGACCCGGCCGACCTGCTTATTGAGCAGGCCGAGCGCAATGCGGAGGATCCCGAGAGCAGTGGCTCCGGCATCGGCTTCCTTACCCTGCTGGCCCACTATGGCGCCCGGCTGGGCTGGCGCCTGCAACCCATTGCCAACCCGGTTTGTGTAGCGGAGACTACCTGCGGGCAGGGCGCCGGCACAGGCGCCACGCCGCTGGAGCTCTCCACCATGGCCACGCTGGCCCTGCCCTACGAGGCCGCAGGCAGGGAGGCCCCCACGGGCTGAGCATGCAGAGCACTTTTGCTCTGCGCCTGCAGATGCCCCGGACAGGGCGGGACTGGGCGTAAAGCCGGCCACCGCCGCAGGCCCCTCCCGCCCCGCCCCTCCAACCTGATCACCGCCGAACTTCCCCCTCCCTCCCACCCCACCTACCACAGCACTTGCCGATGCAGACGGATATTCAAGGACCCAACTACCGCGCCTGGTACGACGCAGCGGCCGCCACCGTGCACCTGGAGGGCACCTTTCGCCTCAGCGACAGCCAGAGCTACGCGCCAATTCACGACCTGCTGGAGAGGGGGCTGGAGGCCCACCGCGAAGCACTCGTTGTCGACCTGCGGCAACTGCAGTTTCTCAACAGCTCCGGGCTGAACGTCCTGACCCGGTTCGCCATCTCCGCACGTAAATCGGGCGCCACCGGCATGACGGTGCTGGGCAGTACCGCCGTCTCCTGGCACAGCCGCAGCCTGCCCACGCTCCAGAGGCTTTTTCCCGCGCTGGTGCTGCGCATTGAACCGCCGGCGGCGTAGCGCGCGGAGCGGACCTACGCGCGCGCGCGTTATATATAGTGAGAGATAGTGAGAGGAAGAAGCGCGGGAGAGACAGGCGAAGATGTGCGGGAACCCTGCGCAACGCCGTGACGCGCGCGCGTTAAAGATGTGCGTGGCCACATAAGCCGCGGCGCCATTATTATTAGCGGGGGCGGGTGTCCATGTATTGCCGCGCCGCTGCGCCCATACTTTGCGGCCGGGCGCATTGCTATAAGCAAGCCATCGCTCTACATGGTGGGGCGCAACCCCATGTGCAATTGCTACTACGTAGCGTTCTGTCGCTCGGGCGTCCATCTGGCTGAAAAGGTGGCGCGTCGCATTTGTGATGCACTACAATTACAATCAATATTTCATCTCAGTTTATTTCTTGAAAAGGGAAAGAGAAGCCGCTTCAATACTATAATAATACCAACTACCGCAACATGCCACACATGCCGGCTTGGTCATCATCTGTCGTGAGTGCAACGGGCTACTCAGGCGCCTTTCTGTAACAAATACTCGTGTTTGGCTAAGCGCGCGAACGATCAATCGGCGTTTGTCGAACATCTCCTTTCATTGCAACCACCGGCGCTGCGTTGCCGTTTAATGCCGCTAAACGGAAAGGCAAAAGCCCCCCGCACGCGGTTTCGGTAACGGATGCGCAGTTGTGTTCTACATCACCACGAGTGAAAGCAGTGATGACTGCAAGAAAGATGGGTAGAGCGGCACCTGCATCGCCAGTAACGGATAAACCTCGTGCATAAGGGGCAGGGCAATGCGGAAGCATCCATGCATTAGCGCAGGCTTCAGGACGAGCAAATTCCTTGCCGGTACAGAAGGCGCGACACCCTTTTACGCACGCATTCCCTACTGGCAAACGCGCCGCAAGCCTGTGGAAACAAGGGCATTGCGTGTCGGTGCAACACATCTCCGGCCACCTGTTGCCAAACGCAACAGTTGGCGCAAGGCATGCGGGGTATAGAATTCTGTAACATAGACGCCACACTCGTTGCGCATCGTAATAAGGGACCGGAGCTGTGCGGCAAGCAGATTGCATTGGCAGTGGTAAGGCCCTTCCAAATCAAGGCAAATCCGCGAGAAGCGTTAACGGCTTTGCGATGAGCGGCTGGTATTAATGCGAAGTTGAAAGAATTCACAAAAAAACGTGCATAGGTGTATTGACTTCCAACGTTTGATCCACTATTCATTTAGATATGACTAAAGCAGCCAAAGCATCCTCTTCCGCAAAAACTGAAGCAACTGCTGCAGATGCTCTTGAAGCCGAGATTCGTCTCGCTCAGGAAAAGCTTGCGGCACTCCAGGTTCAAAAAGTAGATAAGATCAAAGAGCAACTGAGCGAAGCCAAGGACCGCGTGGCGAAGCTTGAAGAAGAACTCGCCGCGATCACTGGTGATTCCGGCAAAACCAAGACAAAGAGCACCAAGCGCAAGCGCCTTTCGTCTTCCGATATTTATCAGCGTATTACTGAAGGCCTTCGTAAGTCCGGCGCCGCCGGCCTTAGCCAGATCGCTATCCATAAGGAAACGGGCATTAATTACGGTACAGTGGGTCACTTCCTCAAAACCCACGCCGATATTATTACCGATAACGGCAAGTCCCTTAAGGAAAAGCGCTACACGCTCAAAGGCTAAGCGTTTTCCTCGCTTCGCACATAACATAGCGCAACGCAACGTGCTGCCCGTAACGCACGCCTAGCAACGCGCCGCCCGCCCGCGCAGCCCGCCGTCGGCACTCCCACGTGCCGCGCGGCGGGCGCACGCGGGCAGGTGTGCGCCGTGCGGAGGCGCAAAGGCGAGCATGCGCGTGCATGCGCGAGCATGAGCGCGCGGGTACGTCCCAGCGCTCGGCTACTTCTCAGTTTGCTCATTTCCGCCGCAGCCGCACCGTCATCCTGTGGTTGCCATGGCGGCCCTGTCAGCGCGCAGCGCATCCAGTGCCTCGCAATTGCGTGCGGCCGACTTCCCAACTTCCCGGCGTCCACGCCCCGTCTTTGGATTACATCGCTAAGGGTCATATCCGCCCCCCCCTCTGCTTGCGGCGATATGTTTGGTTCTGCCGATCGACCCCTTCGAGCGGCTCAGTCACAATACGCCGCTCCAATACGCCCCTTGAGGCGGGGCATTGTAGTCGCGCCTACTTCAGCGAGCACCCGTATACGGACGTCGCCTCCGCCGGCGGGGGCTGGCCGTGCAGCAGGGCCTTGAGGGTGGCGGCGCCGAGATTCTCGCCCCGGTGGCCGCGGCTGGCGGTGATGCCGCCTTTGAAGGCCAGCGTGCCGTCGGGCCGGTAGAAGGCGACGTGGCCGGAGGTGGTGAGGCCGAACGTGTCGCTTAGGGCGGCGTCGCGGTCCTCCACCACCTGCACGCCGGGGTAGGAGCTCAGCCAGTCGGGCAGGGCGCTGTCTTTCCACTCGGCCGGTTTCTCGCTGGGCAGCAGGCGCAGCACCACCAAGTGAAAGGGCGGGAGATCGCGGCGCATCAGCACCTGCTGCAGCTCGTCCAGCGTGGCGGCGGTGCACGGGCACAGGGGGTGGACGGACAGGACGACGGTCGCCTGGCCGTTGCCGGGGCGGGCCAGCCCGGCGTTGTTGGGCCAGTGCTCCACGCGGGTGCCCGGGGCGCCGGGCGCCTGCGAGTAGCGCTCCAGCCCCACAAAGCCGACAACCATCAGCACGCCCCACGCCGCCACCAGCAGAATGCTCGGCAGCGACGCGCGCCCTTTCGGCGTGGCCGCAACTGCGCCGCCCGGGGAGGAGGCCGCATTGCTGAGCGGGGAGTTTGCGGGCTGGGGAATGATGATCATGGGTGGGGGCAAGGCGTAGATGCGTCCTGGAGGAGGCGTGGAGGGTAAGTCGGATCGGATACGAAGTCGCAAGTTGAGCGCGCGTTTGCGAAAGCAGCCGCATTGCCAACTTTCGATCGCTGATACACCCACTCTTTCACCTATCATCGGCCTCGCCAGGGCCAAGTCAAGGGACGCTTTTCGGTGAATGAGGCGCGAGCTCACTTTTTCCCTTGACAACACGCGGCGGCGCTCCTATTGTCCCGCAAGTCTTCTGGTATCGAATGTCTATACATCCGGTCAATCACAGCGGATGCCTTTTCGGGCCTGTGGCCCTGTCTATGTTGCCTTTTGTCGAATCTTGTTTTTCGAGTATTGTCTACAGTGTGGTTATCAGCGCAATGCGGCGGTTGCCGTGGTGCGGAAGAGTGCGTCGGTTTGCTTGTCCGCGGATGTCAGAAGGCATCCCCTTTTTTCCTAACAGTAGTCATCACAAGAACTTCTTCCTGCGGGAATGTTCGTCACTTTTTACCGATACATGAAATCCAAATCTTCCCACGCATCATCCTCCACTTCTTCATCCGCAAGCTCTCCAAAAGTTTCTCCGCCCCGGCGGAAGTCTGGCCGCAGCGCCACGGGCTCTGTCACCCCCGCCGCACCGACTGTGTCCGAGACGCCCGCGCCGGCGCCCGCCCCTAAGGCTGATACAAAGCCCGCAAAGTCCGTAAAGCCCGGCAAGGCGAAATCCGCGGCGGCTACTCCCAGGCAGGCCGCCGCCAGGCCCGCGAGAGCGGAAAGTGCGGACAAGTCGCGGGGCAAATCCCGGGAGCGTGGCAAGGCGAAGGCGCCGTTTGCGCCCGCGATGCACCCCGTGCAGCCGCTGCCGCCCGCGGAGCCTATTGTTGACTGGCACCCGGGCGACGGCCCGGGCAAGGACAAGCATAAGCTGGAACACAAGCGCGGGCTGCGCCGCTCCCGCCGCGAAGAGGGCGCTGCTACTGACGCCTCCGTCCCGACACCGCCGCCCGCCCCGGCACCTGCCCCCGCGCCGGCGGTCATGCCTGCCCCCGCGCCCAAAAAAGCGGCTGCCAGGGGAAAATCCACCGCGATTTCGCCTGTCGCTCCGCAGTCGCCAGCCCCCGTGCCCGCGCCGGCGCCCGTGCCAGTTGATGTGGCGAAGGAGGTGGCCGCATCGCCCCTGCCCGGGCGGGGCAAACATCGCGACGACAAGCGAGACCAACGCGACAAGCGCGCTATGCCGGCCAAGCGCGATAATCGGGAAAAGCGAGAAAAAGCCGCCCAAACCACCGCGCCAGCGCCTGTTCCTACAGCTCCAGCGCCAGCGCCTGCACCCGCTCCCGCTCCCCAACCGGTGGAGCAGCCGCGACGCCACGCCACTCCGCAGGCCGGAAAGCAAAAGGAGGGAGACGACCGTCACGCTAAGGGCGATAAGCCTCGCGATCGTGGCCGGCAGCATCCCCAGGGCAAATCCGGCGGTGAAGCCACGCCATCATCCGGCAAGCATCAAGGTGCCAGGCCGGTTGCTTCGCCAAGTTCAGCGCCTGCTCCGTCGCCTGCGCCGGTTGCTGAGGCGCAAACTCCCGCCCCCATCCTGGCCTCAGCGCCGGCGGTCCCCGCGGCGCCGGACGCCCCTGCCGCCATCCCGCTCGACGTCCAGCTTTACCGTATCTTTACCGCCCCCGGCTACCAGCCGGCTACGGCCCCCGCGCTGCTCAAAAAGCTGCGCGGTATCCACATCACTCCGGAGCAGCTCAAGTCGTTTCTCGATCACGAGGAGCAGGCCGGGCGCGTGGTTTCCGTCAAGGGCGGCCTCTACGCGTTGCCGCGCAATCTCGGCCTTGCCGCGGGCAAAATCATGATGAACGAGCGCGGCTTCGGATTCGTCGCGCCGGACGAGCCGGACAAGCCGGACATTTACGTGAGCGCGGAGGATACTCTTACCGCCCTGCATAACGATCGCGTGCTCGTACGCCTCAACGTACCGCGCAAAGGGCGCGGCGGCCCCGGGCCGGCCAAAGTCAGCGGCGCGGTGGTTAAGGTGATACGCCGGGCCCGCCAAACCGTGGTCGGCTCCCTGCTCAAAAGCAAACTGGTGTGGTTTGTGGAGCCCGACGATGCCCGCATGCGCGTGGATATCATTGTGCCGCAACCGCAGCCGCCCGTGCCTGTGGGCCACAAGGTCGTCGTGCGCTTAAAGGAGTGGAGCAGCCCCAAACTCAGCCCGGAAGGCGAAATCATTGAGGTGCTCGGACCCTCCAACGCCGCCGGCGTGGATCTGATGAGCATTACGCGCAAGTACGAGCTGCCCGACCACTTTCCCGCCGCCGTGGTGGAGGCCGCGGACGAGATCCCCATGGACATCCCGCCCGAGGAGATTGCTCGAAGGGAAGACTTTCGCAAGGACTTCGTCATGACAATCGACCCCGACGACGCCAAGGACTTTGACGACGCGCTGAGCTACAAGCAGTTGCCGGGCGGCGACCTGGAAGTCTACGTGCACATCGCCGACGTCTCGCACTATGTTCGCCCCGGTTCCGCGCTGGATAACGAGGCCAAGCGCCGCGGCAACAGTGTCTATCTGGTCAACCGCGTTATCCCGATGCTGCCCGAGAAGCTCAGCAACGGCCTGTGCTCGCTCAAGCCCAGGGTGGATCGCCTCGTCAAGACAGCGATTGTTGTGCTGGACAAAAAGGGCCACACCAAAAGCGTGCGCTTTGCGGAGGGGATCATTCACAGCAAAGTGCGGCTTACCTACGAGGAAGCGTTCCAGCAGATCCAGAAGCCTAAGGGCGAAGTGGGCAAGCACATTAAAGTGCTGGGCGAAATGGCACAAATCCTTCGAGCCAAGCGCTTTAAGGAAGGCGCGCTGAACATGGAGTTTACCGAAGTAAAAGTGCGCCTGGACGCCGACGGCCGCCCCATCCGCCTCGACCGCATTCACAACGATGAATCGCACCAGCTTATCGAAGAATTCATGCTGCTGGCCAACGAGGTTGTGGCTAAACACTTGCGCGACAAGCAGATACCCAGCCTGTACCGCGTGCACGAGAAGCCCGATCCCGAGCGGCTGGAGGACTTCCAGACGCTGACCCGCAGCATGGGCGTAAAGTGTGGCGACCTGACGAAGCCGGGCGAGATCCAGAAGCTGCTTACCGCCATTGCAGGCATACCGGAGGAGCCGGTCATCAAGACCAATCTGCTTCGCTCCATGATGCGCGCCGTTTACTCGGAGAAGCCGCTGGGCCACTTCGGGCTATCCAAGCAAAACTACACCCACTTTACCTCCCCCATCCGCCGCTATTCGGATCTCGTCGTGCACCGCTCACTCTTCCGCCACACGGGGGCTGCGGGACAGATCCCACAACACGGCAGGGGCAAGGGAAAGACATCCGCAAGCCCGCTGCCCACAACGGTTTACATCGACGACGCAACACTTGCCGCCGATACGTCGCGCGGCGTGGCGGCCGACGTGTTGCCCACCGGGGTGGGCCTGAAAGGCGCCGCGCCCAGCTCGTTCGATTTCTCCATCGCCAACCTTAAACTGCTGGGCGAGTACCTGAGCACCACGGAGCGCAACGCGGCCGACGCCGAAATGGAATCCGTAAAGCTGAAGAAGCTCGAGTTCTTCTCCCTGCAGGCCGCGGCGCAGAAGAAACAGACCTACAAGGCGCTCATCCTGGAGGTGCGCAGCGGCGGCCTGCTTGTCGAAATCCCGGACTACGTGGTAAGCGGCTTTGTGCCGCTGAGCGAGATGGAGGGGGATGTCTACTACTTCAACGCCCAGCGCCTGACGCTGGAAGGGCAGAAAACCCGGGTCGTCCTGCGCGCCGGCATGACCATAGGCGTGCAGGTGGCCAAGGTGGACCTCTCCACCCGAAAAATAGACTTTGCAACGACCCGTGCAAGTGTTAAGGTGACTGCATAGCAGAGCTCCACCAATAGATGAGGCAGTCGACGCGTCCAGGCGCGCGCCATGAATGCGGCTCACCTTTGCCCTCGCCAGGCTGTCCGGTACGCATTGCAACTGCGGCCGGGCGGCGATACAGCGAGGCGGGACGCTCGCGCGTGGCGGCGCGCGCTCCGGCCAATCCCCTACCTTGCGCACGCACCCATTCGACATGAATATCGACGAAGCCCTCCGCGATCTGGACGTCCGGGAGAATCAGCTCCGGTCGCACATCCTGCAGTCCAGCGAGTATCGCAACCGCTTTAACCGCGATATCAAGCGCCAGATCCTCATGCTGTACATCAGCATCCTTATCGTGATGGCCTTTCAGTCCATGTACGCGTGGTACTCCGGCACCATCCTGGAGTTCCGCGAAGCACTGATGCTGGGCAGCTGCATGTTCTTCACCATCCTCAACTGCGTCATCCTCATCCGAACAAAGAGCTACCTCAACACCATCAACGACATGTGGATCAACCCCCAGGAAAAGACCGCCCTGGAGATTATCCGCATCCAGCGCATTGAACTGCAGGAACGCGCCAAACGCGAAGCGTCAGAGCTGCGCAACCAGCAGCCGCCGCTGGCGCGGGCAGCGTAGGAGGGGAGTGAGGCGATACGGAACGGCAAAAGCATGACATGGCTTCGGCCGAGGCATAGGCGCGGAGCATGGAGACAACGCGTGAATACCGGAACTGAACACAAAGCCAATGCCGACTGCATTCACGATTGCGAGCCCCACCTCAAGCTTCCCGCAATTTTCCCGCTGGTACGGCCCGATGACGCGCTCCTAAACCGGGTGACAATGGGTTGGGTTTTGCTGTACTGGCCGATATCCTTGAGCCTGGACATCGCTGCTCGCCACAGTGCAGATGTCCCATCTCCCGCGCTGCTAATCGGCTCTGTCCTGTGGGTTGTGTTGCTGACTTTTGTCTCTGTAGTGGCTGCCATCCAGTTTTATCGCCGCTTTGGCGATAACGACCAGCCGTTGACATTGCGGGTGCAGACCTATACGAACAGATGCTTTGTGAGCATTTTCGTGGTTTTTTTCATTCTTATGCTGGCAAAGGTAGCGGGAGTGTTGAGCTTGCCGAGCGTAGGGTGGATACTCATCGAATCGTCTGTGTTTGGGTTTACTTTGACCTTCGTCCTTACTGGCAGTAACGTGGCAGAGCCCGAGGCGTGGCGATTTGAGCCTCTGTTGGCAGCCCTGATTCCCGTCTCCATGATGGCCTGCGGGATGACCCTTCTGCAGGCCGGGGATTTCTCTTTCTCCGCCCGCCTTGCCGCGATGCAGACCTGCACCATCGTAGCGCTCGCCGCCGCGCTCGTGCTTTACATCCGCAAAGCGCTGCGCATCAACGGCATGGGCGGCGGTGGCTGCGGAGGAGGCGGAGCTCTTAGCATCCCCACTTCCGCCGCGCCGCAGCCCGCGCCATGAAGCTGCCGCCGCTCTTTCCGCTGTCTGAGGAAAAGAACACGCCCGACATGGCGCTGTTAAGCTGGCTGACACTCTTTCTACCGGTCTATCTCGGATTCAGCGGCGTGGCAAAGTATTATGCCCAAGAAGGAACGCCTGCGACGCTTGCGGTGGCGTTTCTCGCCGTAATGCTACTCACTTTCGTCTCGGTTGTCGCTGGAATACATGTCGGCAGCCGTCTCGATGGCACACGGTGGGAAGCCTTGTTTTATCCTCCGATCGGAATAACTTACATCGTTTTCCTTTGTTGTTGGCGGAGGCCTGGCGAAGCCGGCTGCGCGGACGTTATGTATGTCCGTTCTGGGCGTGATTGCTCTGTGCGGTTTTGCCGCATTCACCCTGCTCTTTCCGCCGGATGTTTGGGAGTCGAATACCACGCCCGCTCCCCTTGCCAGACGCTGGGGAGATGCTTCCCCGTTTATCGTAGTGGCGATGGCCGCCACGTGCTTGCTTTACATCCGGAAAGTGTTGCGCGTTAATGGTTTATCGAACCAGGGGTGAGCACGTGAAGTGTGGGGTCGCCCCGGCAAGTGTGTCATAGGGGACTTCAGGTAATCAAGGTGTATAACGCCGCGTTCGCAAAGTACGAAATCGTGTTGAAATACGTAAAAGCGCCCTTGACAGCCTGAAAAGGGGTGTGGGAACGTGGACTTTATCGTTAAAGATTTGCGTCTTGCCCCCCGTTTTTCGATTTCCCTCCATTATTCAGTTGCATTTTGATCCGCAGATCGATAGCGTTTCGGCGTTTCTAGCGAGGAATGCGTGGAAAGTCGGTGTCTGGATCTTCCATCAGGTGCCCCAGCGTCCCCCTCGTGCACACACACACGCCCCCAGGCGACGGCGATTTCCCTGCGCTGATTGCACCGCGATACATTCCGGTTGCTTCAGCGACGCCGCCCCGGGGTCCGGAGCGCCAACTCCATACGCGCGCTCTGAGTCAATGCCCTGACGCGAGCCACTTACGCCCACGCCACCGCTGCCCTACATCATGACGCCCTTCCTTACACCTTCTGTTGCTGTCACCTTTGCCCGCCGACTTTTCTCCGGTTCCGCCGCCGCCGCCCTCATCCTGCTGGCCTTCGCCGTCCTGTCCCCCGCTGCTGCAACGTCGGCGCAGGCTGCCCGCGTTACGCTGGGCATCGACGAACTGCAGCGCACCAATTTCGACATTCTGCGCGGCAAACGCGTCGGGCTGGTTACCAATCAGACGGCCATCAACTCGCGCGGCACGCTTACCAGCGAGATTCTCCGCCGCGCGCCGGGCGTTACGCTTGTGGGCCTTTTTGCGCCGGAGCACGGCATCGACGGCAAGGCCAAGGCCGGCGTCAGCGTCCCGAGCTTCCGCGACAGCCGCGGGATGATGGTGCACTCCCTGTACGGCGACACCCGCCGCCCCACGCCCCGCATGCTCAAGGACATCGACGTGATGGTGTACGACCTGCAGGACATCGGCTGCCGCAGCTACACCTACATCTCCACCCTGGGCTACGTGATGGAAGAGTGCGCCAAAGCCAACATCGACGTTGTGCTGCTGGATCGCCCCAACCCGCTGGGCGGCAACCGGATGGAAGGGCCGCGCCTGGACCCCAAATACAAGTCGTTCGTCGGTCTGTACGATATCCCCTACGTGTACGGCCTCACCTGCGGCGAGCTGGCGATGTGGATCAACGCCAAATTCCTGGATAAGCCCTGCCGCCTTACTGTGGTGCGCATGCGCGGCTACACGCGCGAGATGGAGTGGAACGAGACCGGCCTGCGCTTTGTAATGGCCAGCCCCAACATCCCGAATGCGGACTCCGCCGTAGGCTATGCGGCCACGGCGTTCCTCGGCGAGATCGGCATTACCAACGGCGCCAACGAGGTGCTGCCGTTTGAGGTGGTGATGGGCAAGAGCCCCAAGCTGGACTCTGCCAGCATGGCCGCCCGCTTTAACGCGCTTAACCTGCACGGTATTAAAGCGGTGCCCTTCAGCTACAAGTCGCCCGGCGGCAAGTGGAAGGGCTCGATCAACAACGGCATCCGCCTGCAGGTCTCCCCGCGCGCCACGGGCAACCTTACCAGCGTGGCGTTTCACGCCATTGATTTGCTGAAGATTGAGGACAAAGGTTTTAAGCCCTTTGCCAACCCGCGCGCGGATCAGGTGGTGATGTTTGACAAACTGGCCGGCAACTCCGTCACGCGCGATCTCATCAAATCCGGCGCGCCCGCCGGCGACATCGTGCGCCGCTGGCAGGCCGGCGTGGATCGCTGGAAGAGCGAGCGCCGCCCCTACCTGCTGTACCAGGACGGCCGCGACACGATGAGCAACGTCTTCGTCGCCAGCAACGGCAGCAACATCCAGGCCATTGCGGAAACCCAGGCGCGCACCGCCCCCGACGCCTACCTCAACTCGCCCGAAGCCGGCCCCGGCCAGGGCGTCTCCAACCCCGCGCCCGGCGCCCCCGCCGCCGCACTGCCCATGCCCGCCGCCCCGGCGCCCACCCCCGCCGCCACTTCGGCGAATGCCGCGGAGAAGAAGCCCGCCAAAAAAGCGGCAGCCTCCGACACCAGCAAGAGCAAGTCGAAGGGCAAGAAAAAGACGACGAGCACGGGGAAGAAGAAATCCGGAGACGTCGCGAAGAATTAGTGGGTGGTATCGAAGATGATAGGGCAGCTGATGGACTTGAGATCCGGCACAAACTCCGTGCCCGGCCCGGCGACGGGTGGATCGAACGACGGCCGGCGGACATTGATGCCCAGCGTTTTCCGCCATGCCTCTACATTGGCCTCGTAGCGGCGGCGGCGCATGGGGATCTCCGCGGCAAAGACACACTGGGCGACGTACTTCATTTCCAGCGCGGCTGCATCGCGGGCGGCGCGGTCCTTTGCGGCGGTGGCAGCCGCCATGGGTTCGATGCCGTATTTGCGCTGCAGGTCAATCGGCAGGTTGGTGTACATGATGCGCGAGCCCCCGTCCTCGTGGCGCACCTGAATGCTGTCGGCCTGGACATCCCGCACCACAACGCCTTTGAGGACGCGGCCGTCCATCAGCTTAAGCGTCAGATAGCTGTCACCCACCTTGCCCGCAATAGCCGGCGACGACAGCGCCGGAGTCGCGGCGGCGGAAGGCGAGGGGACAGGCGCCGGCTGGGCAAAAGCGGCAAGTGCGGGAGGCAGTAGCAGCACGCCAACCGCGAGAACCGCGGGAACCCGCACGGCCGCCGTCGCTACGACCAATGCATAACTCGTTGCCGATGCCATTATGACATGGTGCCATAGCAGAAGAGATTTGCAAGCAAATCAATGAGTCGGCGATTACAAGGTGCTACGCGCCGCATCGCGCTTTCAGCGTTTGTTCCTGCACGGAAAGCTCGTCAGCATGGCGCGAAAAGCGCTATGTTTTGGACGTGACGTCCACCGACAAAGACAAGGCTGCGGACCGCAACGCGGGCGCTCTTTCCGACGATCCAGGCGACCCGGGCCACCCGGGCGACGAGCGCGACTCCTCCTCCGCAGGCCGCGGCCGCCGCCGCCGCAACATGCGCAGCGTTATTGAGGCGGAGGCGCATCACAAGTTTGCGGTCTCGCTGGTGTTGGCGGGGATGACCTGCTGGCTTACTCACCGCCATGTTTCCCTTCCGGTCAGCCTCATCCTGACGTGGGACGCTTTTGCGTTATGCAGCCTGGCCCTGGCGTGGCTGGGCATGCTGCTTACCGATCCACGCCGGCGCGCCCGCGAGGCGCGGCTGCTGGACAGCGGCTACACAGCCATTGCGCTGTGCATGGCGCTGGCTTCCGTGGCGGGGCTGGCGGCCTCCGGCCTGCTGCTTACCACCGCAAAGGGGCGGCCGGAGGAGGAGGCGACGCTGCTGGTGATGCTGGCGGCGGGCACGATCGTCATCTCGTGGGTGCTGATGCACACGATGCTGGCCGTGCACTACGCGCACATCTACTACAGCTCGCGTATGGAGGAGGGCGGCCCGTTTGGCACGGGGCTGGAGTTCCCCGGCGGCGAGAAAAACCCGGACTTCCTCGACTTTGCCTACTTCTCCTTCGTTATCGGCATGACGTTCCAGGTTTCCGACGTGCAGATAACGGCGAGGCGCATCCGTCGCGTGGCCCTGCTGCACGGGCTGCTTTCCTTCGCGTTCAACACGGTCATCCTGGCGTTCTCCGTTAACCTGGCGGCCTCAATGATGTGAGAGGCGGCACGACAGCCGGCGAATTTTATCGCGAGGGCGCGGCTTCCTTCATGGCCTTCAGCATCGCGGCCTCGGGGCTTCCGGCGGGGAGGTTCAGCTTCTCGCCAAAGACGACAAGGGACGGGGCATACTCCGCCTTTAATGCGGCGTTGGGTTGATTCTCCCAGCGTTTGGCCAGAAAGGCGAAGTGCCGGGCGCCGCACGCGCGCAAATCTTCCGGAACCTCCTTGCCCGTAAACGCTTGCGTCATCAGCCAGTCCAGCCCCAGGTTTTTGGGCGGGAGGGGCGCGGGCTGGTGGCCGCCGTCAAACATCATAAACTTAATGGGGACGCCGCGCAGCTCATCCTTCATTTTGTCTACTTCTTTCTTGTTCCCGTCCTTCTCGCCCATGCACATAAACACGGCGTAGGGGCGATCCTTCGGGATGCCCTTGACGTTGTACTCGCCCTTTTCGCCAAACGCAAAGCCGGCGCCCTGCAGCAGCTGGCCGCTAAAGCCGGGGGAGATTTGCGTGAGCATGGAGGTGCCGCGCGCGCCGCCGGAGAAGCCGGTGGCAAACTTCAGCCCCTTCTGGATGCGGATGCCTTTAGCCTCGATATCCGCGCAAGCCGCCAGCTGGTTGCCAAAGATGGGGCCCCACGGTCCGTTCTTTGCCTCCACAAACATCACCACAATCCAGCCTTCCAGCTTCGCGCGGTCCTTGATGTCGCCCATGCCGGCCGAGCCCCCCGGGGCCATGACGAAGAGCGCCGGGTAGGTGAAGCCGGGGTTGCTGTAGTAGCCGGGGGGCAGGTACAGCTTGTAGGAGTACGAGCCCGCTTTGGCCTCCGCAAAGCTGCCATACGGCGCCGGCAGTTTCGTATCGCTCGGCCAGTTTACATGCACCACCGTGGGCTTATCCTCGGGCACGCTGGAGTCGCCGGCAGCCGAAGCAGGTGAGGGCGGGGGTGCGGACGCGGCCGATGTCGACGCTGGTGCCGGGGCCGGTGTCGCAGCGGCGGGGGCGGGGGAGGGTGGCGTGGGCGCGACGGGCTGTGGGGCGGGCTGCGCCGCAGGGGCGGCTGCGGCCGGCTTTGCGGCTTCGGGTGCGAGGATCTCCAGCGCGGAGGCTTCGACCTGATACGCGGCTTTGGTGCCGTCCGGATTTTTGACGACGATAAGCGCCACGCTTCCGGAGCTCGTCACCACCTGGACGACCTGATCGGCTTTGAGCTGCACGTCTCGTTTCGGCCCCACCAGCACGTCGCGCTTCAGCTTGCCCTGCATTTCCTTGGCCTGCGCCCGCGCATCTGCCGCGCTGCAAAGGACCAGGGCGAAGGCCACGGTCGCCGCAAGGATGCGGCAGCGCGTTGGGTAAGCATAAGCGAAACACCCACTAAAGTTCATGGGCAGGGAGTATGCATCCCTTTCTTAGAGAAGCAATGGCCAACTTTTCGGTGAAAGCAGGGCAATGCGGCGGAGGGGGAGTCGGTTTGCTGCCTGTTACCTGGACCCGGCGACCTCGGACGTGGGGGGCTTCTTGCCAGGTTCGCTTTTACCCCTGTCCCGCAGGGATCCCCTATCGGCCAGCGGCTTCAGGTTGGATTCGGCGGGGCCGGCCATCACTTCGCCCCGGGCGGTGAAGCGCGATCCGTGGCAGGGGCAGTCCCACGTCTTCTCGGCGGCGTTCCAGGCCACGGTACAGCCCATGTGGGGGCAGGTAGCGGAGCACACGGAGACTTCGCCCTGGTCGTCGCAATACGCGGCGGCCTGCATGCCGTTGTGGCGGATGAGTTTGCCTTCGCCGGGCTTGAGGCTGGTTACGGTATCACGGGTGCTGACAAAGAAGCTTTTGGCGTAGTAGTACGGGTAGTCCTTGTTCTCGGCCACGTAGTTAAGGCTGGGCAGGCCGGTGCGGGTGGCGGAAAGGAGGCCTTTCCACGGGTTGTCCGCGCCGGTCACGTGATCGTGGAACATGTGCGCCGCCACGGTGCCCCATGTCATGCCGGTGCCGGAGTACCCGGTGGCGATGTATTGCCCTTTGGCGATTTCGCCCACGTAGGGCAGGCCGTCGTTGGTTTCGATCACCTGGCCGGACCAGCGGCGTAGCGGGCGCGCCCCGGTAAAGCAGTCGCGCAGCGTCTTCTCCAGGCGCGCAAAGCAGGCTTCGGTGTCGTCCGACTGGCCGGTTTTGTGGTCCTCGCCGCCAATGATGACGGAGTGGGCGCCGTCCGCGTCGCGATCGATGCGGATGTAGAGGTAAGGCTCGGCGGTGTCCCAGATCAGCGCTTCGGGATGCGCCTGCCCCGGCGGCAGCGCGGCCTGGATGGCGTACGAGGAGTACGCGGAGATCTTGGTCTGGAACATGGAGGCGGAGAGCGTGGACGCTATGCCCTGCCGAGGCACATGGGTGGCCACGAAAACATGCGTGGCGCTGATGATGTGCTTGCCGCAATGGGCTTGCAGGGAGTCCCCCACCTCCTTGATTTCAGCCACCGCCGTGTTCTCAAAAACATGACATCCGTTGCCGGGAATGCACTGGGCCAGCTGGCTCAGGTACTTGCCGGCGTTAAACTTATGCTGATTGGAAAAGACGATGGACGGGTGACCCACGCCGGGGCAGGACTTCTGAAAGCTGGCATCAAAGCCCATCTCGCGGGCCAGTTCGGCCTCCTCCTGGAGACTTGTCACTTCGTTCTCCAAGGCCTCGCCTTCGAGCCCGCGGGCGGCGCACAGGAAGGCGGGGACGGTGCGCATGTCCACGTTAAGTGCTTCCGCGGCCACGATTTCCGTTATCTTATCGATGGCGGCTCGCTGGGCGTGCCAGGCGGCCTGGGCAGGCTCGCGGCCAATCGTACTCACCAGCTTTTTCAGCCGCATATCGGTGGGATACGCGATGTGCGCGGTGGTGTGGCCCGTCTCCCCGCAACCGATCGTTCCGCGCTCCACAAGCGCCACGTTTTTGCCGGACTTGCGAAGCAGGTACGCGGCGGTAACGCCGGTGATTCCGCCGCCAATCACAAGCGCGTCAACGCTGAGATTCGAGTTGAGCGCGGGAAAAGCGGCCTCGCCGTTGGGCTGCATGTCCTGTATCCAGGGGGATTCTGATTTCATGACGTAAACTCCTTTATTTTAAATGATGGTGAAGACAAAAAGGGATGAGGGATGGCGCCCGAGGCCCTCAGAGAATCGGCTTGCCGCCAGTCACCGGCACCATTGCTCCGGAGATATAGCTCGCCTCGTCGCTGGCCAGCATAACGAAGACGGGCGCGAGCTCCACGGGCTGACCGGGGCGCTGGAACGGCGTCTGCTTGCCGAACGAGTTGACCTTCTCCAGCGGCATGGTGCTGGGGATGAGCGGCGTCCAGATCGGCCCCGGTGCCACGCTGTTCACGCGGATCCCCTTTTCCGCCAGCCCCTGGGAGAGCCCGGCCGTAAAGTTGATGATCGCTCCTTTTGTGGTGGCGTACGGCAGCAGGCCGGGCGACGGCGAGTCCGACTGCACCGAGGCCGTATTGATGATTGAAGCCCCTGGGCTCATGTGCGGCAGCGCAGCTTTGACGAGGTAGAACATGGCGTAGATGTTGACCTTGAAGGCGCGGTCCCACTCGTCGCTGGGGATGTCCGCAATCTCTTTGTAAGTGCGCTGGTACGCGGCGTTGTTGACCAGGATATCGATCTTGCCGAAAGCGCTTACCGCTTTGTCCACCAGTGCCTTGCAATGCGCTTCGTCGGCGATGTCGCCGGGGGCGAGCACGGCTTTGCGGCCGGCTTTCTGCACCCACGCGGCCGTATCCTTCGCGTCCGCCTCCTCAGCCTCGTTAAAATAGCTGATGAGCACGTCCGCGCCCTCTCGCGCGTAGGCGATGGCCACGGCCTTGCCGATGCCGCTGTCGGCGCCGGTAATCAGCGCGACTTTGCCGGCCAGCCGATTGTTCCCCTTGTAGCTTTGCTCGCCGTGGTCGGCCTTCTGCCGAAGCTGACCCTCGGTACCCGGCGGCTGCTGGAATTTCTCCTGAAAGGGCGGCTGCGGATATTTCGTCAGCGGATTACGGTCGATTACTTGAGAGCTCATAATTGTATTGGATTGGAATGATAATGGATGGCCTTTTTATAGTGAGCAATGTTAGTGCCACCTCCTGATGCTGTGCAGCCCGTCCTCTGTAAAAACTGCGGTTGTTGCACAACAGGTGAATTGCTTATCGTGCAAGAGATCCCATTCCGGATGTGTATTCATGCAATTTGCCATTTAGATGCATAGCATTGGCAATACTTAGCGTAAAAGACATACTATCGATATTATCGCCTTCACTCAGCCAAAGTATTCATGTAAGGGATGGATTATATCCAGCAAAGGAAGTTGGAGCTCGCCCCTCAGTAAACAACGCTAAATGAAGAGGCTCGGCTCCTCAGAAACGATCGACAGATGTAGCCTTGAGGCAACGCGGCTGACGATGCGCAGGAGGGAATTGGAGTCACGGAAAGTGTGATATGAAGCGACTTTGTGCGCAACATTGCAAATCGTTGATAATGAATTGCATTTAGCACGGCTTCACGGCTGCATTACCGATGTCATCGCATGTTTAAGTCCAGATTTAAAGTTGTAAAACATTGCAGCGCAATAAGTTGATCTCTTTATAAATTATGTGGCACGAGGACTGCTTGATGTTCAGGCATGAGAGTAACTACACTGTTAAGCATCGTAGGTTCAGCGTTTCTTTTCACTTCTTCTCTACAGGCAGCCGATCCTGCCTCTCCCTCTGCGGATAACTCCGCTGTGAACAAGGAGAAGGAGATGAATCCCGTGCATCAGTCCAACGCGGAAGCGGACGTAAAGGTGACCACGGATATTCGCAAGGCCATTGTCGCGGACAAGAACCTTTCCACCTATGCCCACAACGTCAAGATTATCACCACTGATAAGCAGACGGTGTACCTGCGCGGCGTAGTCTCTTCCAAGGAAGAGAA
Organism: Verrucomicrobia bacterium LW23; assembly: GCA_003054695.1. Classification (GTDB taxonomy): domain Bacteria; phylum Verrucomicrobiota; class Verrucomicrobiia; order Methylacidiphilales; family UBA1321; genus LW23. The sequence continues at coordinate 68,931 of QAZA01000010.1, read as the reverse complement.
AGCAGCCATTGAAGAAATGGCAAAAAAGCACGCGGGTGATTACCCGGTTAAGAATGAACTTTCGATAAAGAAATAATCTTTATCCCGATTTCACAACGTATCGACATCTCTCCCTCTAACCAACATATATCCTTACTTTAAATCATCATGAGTACTTCTGTTCACGGCGTCCTTTCCAATCAGGCCCAGGTTAACAACGCGGTGGAGCGCCTCCGTCTGGCCGGCTTCTCCGACGCGGATATTTCGCTCCTGGGCTCCGATGCTGGCAATGTGCGCGATCTCAAGCTGGAAACCAACTCCAAGGCCCCGGAAGGCGCCACCATCGGCACCACCACCGGCGGCGCGCTCGGCGCGGTAGGCGGGTGGCTGATCGGCGTCGGAAGCCTGGCCATCCCGGGCGTTGGGCCGTTTATCGCGGCGGGGCCGATTCTGGCTGCCCTTAGCGGCGCCGCTGTTGGCGCCGGCGTCGGCGGACTCACGGGCGCCCTTGTGGGCATGGGCATGACCGAGCTGGAAGCCCGCCAGTACGAAGGCCGCATCCGCGATGGCCAGCTCCTGCTCTCCGTCCACGCCGAGACCAGCGATCAGGTTAGCGCCGCCAGGCAGGCCCTGGAGCAAGCCGGCGCTGTAGATATCGCCACCTCCTCCGAGGCCGCAGTCCCGCGCTCCTGATCCCAGGAGGCTGTACCTGCCCGTAAGTGAATCCAAGGGCCTCCCTTTCCCTCCGCGGGAGAGGGAGGCCCTTTGCTTTATCTCAGACGCATTCGCACAGTTACAGCGCATCGTTACAGCGGTTTCAATACGAGTGTAGACACTGCACATCCGAAGCACCACCCGCGCGAAACCCTATAGCCCCGGGCGTAAGCCGTGAGTGAGGAGGAAAATCCGCAGCGTTCTGAAGGAACGCAACGTCGCCAGGAAGAGGCTGTTGCGTCCCTACAGGACGCGCTTCTTTGGGACTCTCACCCAGGGCTTACGCCCTGGGCTTTAGGCTTTCGCGCCGGTGGCGCTTCGGATGTGCCAAGGATACGCGATAATGGAAAATGATCACAGGGTTGCCGGGCCCTCAGCGGCTCGCCGGGTCCTCACCGGGTTGCCGGGCCTTTTGCCGGGCCTCTCCGTTTGGGGGCGCGGCGTTGGCCTTTCGGTGCTGCCTGTTTCGAATGCATTCCCTCGGGCCCGCCTCGCCTGCATCCCAAAGAGGGGGGATGGGTTGAGTCTCAGACCCATCGGCAAAATAAATCGGTACAATGGCGGGTCTCTTTGGGCGAGAACCGCGTTGAAACCCCAGTCGAGCATTACCCATGCACTCCTGACGTTTCACCTTGTTCTCATCCCAAAATCAACTCCGCCATTGTACCGATATCTTCAGTCAATAGGTCTTAATGGCTGTCAACCTTCGAACCCCGAAACGCATGCCAGGAAATCTCCATCCTCCATCCCCTCCGTGCCTTCCGTGTTGTCCGTGGTTAGATTTCCGCATAAACGGGATTACACGGAAGGGAAAAGGGGAGATTTCTCCACGTTAGTGGAAGGTCGACGCCCTCCAGAAAGAAGGCAGCCGTCAGGCCCGCGCACCGACTTCGTGACCAATAGGAACGCTGCTGTTGACCAGGCGGGAGATCTCGGTGAGCTTCTTGTTCGTTTCGCCCTCCTCATCCAGCGTAAGCTGCAGAAGATCAGCCGCTTCGGTATGGCCCATCATTTCCGCATAGGTGCGCACGGTGCCATAACCCGCCATCTCGTAGTGCTCCACACGCTGCGCAGCGGCAATGAGCGCGGCGTCCCGCACTTCCTTACTGGCATTTTCGGAGATCGTTTCCTGCCCCTCCGCAATAAGCCCCTTCATCGCGGCACACGTCTTGCCTTCGGGGCTTTCATCGAAAGTCTTAAAGATCTTTTCCAAACGCATAGCGTGAACTTTCGTCTGCTCAAAATGCTGTTGAAAGCCCTTCTTGAGGTCGGGCGCGCTCGCGGCCTTGGCCATCTCAGGAATGGCTGTCAGCAACTGGGTCTCCGCGCTGTAAAGATCGCGAAGCTGATCAAGGAAGAGTTCGTGAAGGGTGGTGACTTTGCCCTTCCCAAGATTAAATATATTCATGGCACAATGACTTTGCGCATAGCCTGTGCCAACAATTCAGATGAAACCCTAAGTCGTTCTCTATCAAATCCTTAGAGTATCAATAAGCAGAGTGCGTAAAGCTATTTAATGCAATACGCACGGTGATGTTCGCAAAACGCCTGTTCTCACCTTGTGCTACGGTGTGCACATATCGTTTCGCGCGGAAACGGATAGGATAAAGATAACGCGTGGGCATTGCGAGGGCAGCCGCTCCTCAACTTTGCCCACCTCCCCCACCGCGCACGTGACGCCCGCGCTCTACAGAAGTCCCTCAGCCTCAAGCTCCTCCAGGCGGCGCTCGTTGGCCTGATCCACCACGGTGGTGACGCCGGGGAGCTCCAGCAGCACGTCCAGGCACAGGGCAATGGCGTCGTCCGGCAGGGGGGCGGGCAGGCCGCTCGTCTCGATGCAGCGCTTGTCCAGGGTGAGGTAAATCCACGCAAACTCCTCGCCGTTAAGGACGCGGAACTGCATGTTGTTCTCCCACATAATATCTTCAACCTTCTTCAGCCCGATGGTGGCGACGGAGCCGGGCTCGGGGGTCACCTGCTCCAGCCGCTCAAAGCGCTCCAGCCACGAGGCCGCGCACTCGGCAACGTGCGCACGGCTGAGGGGGGCGGAGAGTATGGCGACAAATCCTTTGCTGATCATCCTGTGCAGTGTAGCGGGATTTTAGCGCCGTGCAATAATGCGCTGTCGGCTGGAGATCGCGGAGGTGAGGGGAGCACGCGATGAGGCTGGCCGCGATTATTGTGAAGCCTTGCCCACGGCCGACGTCACGCGAAGGTCGCAAAGGGGAGGGGGGAACGAAGCCCTCGCACGGCTCGTGCCCTCCCCGGACAAAGCCGTAAGCCGGAACGATTCGGCTGGGAGCGGCTCATTCGCGCAAGATCTTGGCTGTCAATACGTTGAGGTATCCTCAACGTCTGACCATGGGGATACGCCTCGTCGCCCGCAGCCTCTTGACGGCTCCAGCTTTTGCGCGACTGAGCCACTCCCAACCGAATCGTTCCGGCTAAGGCTGTGGGACAAACGGAAGAGATAAAGTCAAGAGATACGGGTAATGCCCATGTACAACACACCCCACACTCTCCCGCAAAATCAACCACCCAAACTGCCTTTCGCCCCTCCTCAATTTCGTGTGCTTCGTGTGCTCCGTGGTTAAAGCTCTCTCCGCCGCTCACCTCACCCCCGCACCTTCACAGGCAGCCCCGTCTTCGCGGACTCCGCCATCGCCTCTATTACCCGCAGCGCCGTCGCCACCCGCTCAGGGAAATCCGCCGGCGTCAGCGTCCGCGTCGCCACCGCGCGGTAAAAGCTCTCCCATTGATACGCGCCGCTCGTGCCGTCCACCTGCAGGCGCTCAAGCACTTGCGATTTCTCCTCGCGCACGCCCACCACCTCCAGCGTCGCCAGCGAGCCCGCCTTCGCGTCCGCCCCCACATTGCGATACACCGTGCCATCCACAAAGTTCAGCGTCATGGAGTTACGATAATGCGCACCGTCATTAATACAAAACGACGCCATCACCGTCACCAGCGCTCCGCTTTTAAAGCGCACCGCTAACTGCGCGTGATCCGCCGTCGGCCTCTCCGTAAACAGCCGCGACGACATCACATACACCTCGTCCGCCGGCCCAAAAAGCGACACAATGTCATTAAGCGCATAAATCCCTAGCCGAAAAATCGGCGCCACTGGGCACAGCTCGGGATCATCCAGCCACGTCCCGTCCGGCTTCTCCCGGTAGCTCACCCACGTGCTCACCTGCGCCGCTACAGGCGCGCCCAGCCTGTGCACCTCCTGCCACGCTCGAATCTGCGCCACGTCCGGCGGCAGCAGCGGCGAGGGCGAGTTAAGATGAATAATGCGCCCGAGGGAGATCGCCTCCTCCAGCACCGCGCGCCCCTCGTCCGCATCCCGCTCAAACGGCTTCGTCGTCATCACATCCTTGCCCGCGCGAATGATTTTACGCAACAAACCGGCGCGCCCCGCCGGCCCCGTAAATAGCCCAAGCACAGGCACTTCTGCATCCGCCAGCAAGTCGTCCAGCGAGCGAGCCGGCACCCCGTACTCCGCCGCATATTGCGCCGCCTTCGCCGCATCCAGATCGCAAACCGCCGCCAGCCGAAAGAACGGCTTCAGCTCGGGGCTCACCAGCTGCTTCAGTATCCACCGCCCAAAGCCCAGCCCAACAACAGCGATGCTCAGCGGCTTAGGCTGCACTGCCACCAAAGTGCCTGATGCGGAGGATGTTGCATCCACTGCGGAAGTCAAGGTGTCCATGAAAAAAGTCCGATAAAGATAAAACGAAAAGGAGAAGGAGGATCGCGACAAAGCAGCACGAAACACTAAGGCCTAGCCCACGTGCCAATTACGTCGCGCCGTGGAAAATCCGGTACATATTGCCAAGCTTATCGCGCGCCGTAAATCCGTAAGCGCCGCCCGCGGCCACCGGTTCCGCCAGCACCCCGCCCTCCCCTCCGGCCATCTGCCGGTGCAGCTTGTCCACCTCCTCGGCGGAGTCCAGGCGGAGCGCCACCCGGGCAAGCCGTTGCGGCGCAGCGCTATCTCCCTCCCGCAGAAAGATTTGCGCACCACGCACCGGCTTATCCGCAGCAATCACCCACCGCCCGGAGCCCTTCACCTCCGCCTCCAGCGTTTTGCCAAAGACCACAGCGCGCACCCGTCCGCAGCCCTCGGCTGTCAGCAATGCGCTTTGCCAGCCGCGCGTCAGCATTACGTTCGGGCCGCACACATTCACCGCGCCAGGCTCCGCATCAGCAGCAAAAGTTTCCTGTGAGGAAACACTTTGGACCGAGAATCCGCTCCCCTGATCATTGCCCAGGCTGATAGATCCCGCCCCGGTAAGCACCAGCGTATCGGCTTCCACGCGCCGCATGGCAGCGCCGTAACAGCCCTCAAACGACACATCCACATCGTGCCAACGCAAACCCTTGTGCGCAAAGAAGATATAGTCGTCCTCACGCTTTGTGCGCACATGCGTTCCAATCAGCTTGTCGCAAGGGCTAACATCCTGCGGATAAAGCGCTTCCGCATGCAAATCCAGCTTCTCCCCGGCCGCAACCGGCAGCAGTACCGCCAGCGCGGATCGCATGCCGGGCTGCGACAACTGCAGGTGCCGCATCGCAAATCGCTGCTCCGGCGTCGACCGGTACTCCAGGATAGGATCCTGCGTAATACTCTCTGCCGCAAAGGTTTGACCCGGCAGCGCCACCGCCAGATCCAGCCCGTGACGCCCCGCAAACCGGTAGCCACGACCGCCGCTGGCATTCGCCAGAGCCACGGCTTCGGCGCCATCACGCTCCTCATCACTCTCATCCGCAACCACTTGCAGATGCCAGTGCACCGGTATGTCCGCGTCCGCCGCAGGAAGATCCAACGCGTCGTGGATCACCAGATAACGATCGCCCACCCAGGCGTAACTCCTTGCCACTGCGGGATTTGGCTTTGCCAGGCGGCGATACGCCTCCTCCACAAGCTCATGCCGGCACGTATCGCTGAGAAAAACCGGTTCACCCGGCCTAATGATCTCAGGATGAACGCCTTGCACAAACTGGTAGGCAGGATGAACCGGGACTTCCGACCCCTCCGACGCAGGCGAGTTCTCCGGATTCTGAACCAGAATCCGCTCCACATGCCCCGCGGAGAGCGGCATGTGCGTATCAAAAAACGACAGCGTACTGTGACGCCATGTCTCACCCGCCTCGCCGCCGTCGTACACCAGCGGCTTGCCCTGCGCAAAGAAAAGGATGCTCCCCTCCGTGCGGTGAAAGCGGTAGCCACCCGGCCCCTGCTTGATCAGGATGTAATTCTCCCGCAACGAGTTAACCTCGCTGCGCAGCACAGCGCCAAAGCCCTCCAGGCGACGGCTTTCCAACTCAATCTGCGTCGCTTTGACAGGAATATCCGCCTCTTCGGCCGTCGCAAAAAACAGGCAAAGATTGCCGAACGCCGCACCGGACGACGCCTCGTGAAAAATATGCTCGCCCTCCTGGTCAACAGCGTGCGAGTCATCGATCACCCTCAATCCATCGCCGCTGCCGCAAAAATAAGCGTCGATCATCTCCTTCGCAAACGCAGGGTCCGATTTCTGGAAAAGCTTGCCTATGAAGAAGTAATGCTCCGGAATCCAACGCCCCAGGCATGCGTGATCGCCAATCGGCGGCACCTTGCGCACCTTCTCGGTCGACTCGTACCAGGCCGCGTCGCCTTCGCGCATCACCTCGTAGCTCACCGGTTGCGGCGGGGTCAGCAGCACAATGCCCCATCGCAGAAACTCCTTAAGGCGAGGGATTTGTGCAACATCCAGGCGCCCGTGCTTCGCCAGGTGGTACACCAGATTCATGCGACATTTTGACGCATGTAGATAGTAGCACGCCGGATTCTCATACCACTTGCCGCTGCCCGGCGTGCAGTAAACGCCCAGCGCCTTGTGCGTGCGCTCAATCGTGTGGTCGACAAACTTGGGCGCATCGGGGTGGCCATCAAAAACCACGCCGATCGTACCGATAATGTCGGTGCGGTCCGCCTCAAAATTGGCATTGCGCGCGTTAAAGCGCCAGTTCATGAAGTCTTCCTCCATAAACATATGGCCCATAAGGATAAAGAACGCGCGAAGCTCCCGCTCCTCCTCGTCCGAGAAGACGCCGCTGGCCGCAAGCATGTCGTAATCCTCGGCCCATTGCGTGATCGATCGACCTCCTACCGGCGAATAGACATCGCTCCAGTCGCGGCCCAGCAGAATCATCTTGGATCGCACCGGCGCGACCTCCGCAAGCTCCGCGCGCTTGCGCCATGCAACCAACGGATCTCCTTGTACGGCAAAGCTTAAGCCTTCGACAGGGCCGCGCACTTCCTGGTTGGCGATCTTGCTCCAGACTCGGCCGAGGCGCTTGCTGCGAGTCTTTTCCCGCAGGGAAAAAAGTTGCGATCTTTTGATCACTCCATTTGGACGGGCGACGGTATCTGCAACATCCAGGTGCCAGTCCTTGAACTCCTGCAGGCGCGGCGACGAGTTGGAGTGCTGCACGGCGGCGATTTCCTTCCACGGCCCGTCGTTGCGCTCCAGAGTGGAGACGAGGAGGCCCCAGCTGCGGGCGCCGTCAAACATGGCGAAGCGGAAGAACGCGTCGCCATCCGCACAAGTGTGCGCTGTAATGGGCGAGATCGACGATCCGACCATCTCTGGGTAGGGCCAGTCCAACTCGCGGTTCTCGCGGCCCGCCGCGTCGATCGGCCCCTGCGCGATGCGCTCGAATTTGCGGTCCACCCAGGTTCCGCGGCGCAGGGTAACGACGGCGATATAGTCCTGATGCTCAAGCCCTTCGGGCGTCATTGCATAGCCAAAGCCTTGGGGCGGAATCCACCACGGCACGGACTCGGGCAGCAGCGCAATCGTCTCGTCGGCAGCCTTGAGCGTGCTCCAGTGGAAGCCGCCCGCTTCGGGAGTCCAGTGCAGGAAGCCTCGCCCACCCGAGAGTTCGCGCAGGGAGAACTCGAACGCGGCGCCGGGAACTTCCGCAGATGTCTCGCGCACAACGAGATACGCCTGGCCGGCCAGGAGCGTGACGCTGAGGCTGTAGAGGGCGCCGTTGCTTAGCGTGTAATCAAAGCCGAGCTCCAGAAGCACGGGCCCGGCCTGGCGCACATAAGTTTTTGCTTTCGATACACTTACATCCTTCGGCAGGACAAAGCGCCCGTTCCCGCGCCACACGCCGTCCACGCCACGCATGCTGCGGATGGGTGCATAAGTGGTTGCGCCCCAGGAGAATCGGAAAGCGGCAGGTCCGGTATCGACAGTAAGCAGCGTCCCGTCTTCTTCGATATAAGTGCTTACGCCCGTTACGTTTACAAGCGAATCCACGACCTTGCCTGCGGCCGCGGAGGTGGTCGCCCTTGCCTGGATGGCCAGGCTTAGCTCACTCTTTGCCGGCAGCGAGGCCAAAAAGGCGATCGCGGTGGGGGTGCCCTCGGCCGCAGGCGAAGGCGGCGCATCAGGCAAGCCAAAGCTTTCGGGCAGAACGCTTTGCGAGGGCAGTACTGTGGCGGCAGCGTTGTCTCCGTCAGTTACCGCAACAATACGGAACTCGTTCTTGCTCAGATCAATGCCGACGGGAAAGGGAAGGCGCAGGAGCTGTTGCGGGAAGTTGTAGTGGAACGGGTTGCGAAGAGGGACGCGGCTCACCGTCGTCCATACGGCGGCGCCTTCGGTGCTGGCGAGTGCGGCTTCGGCCGCGGCGGCACGCGATTCGAGGGCCTCGAAGCCCAGGGGCGCGGCGCTTTGCCACTCCTTTACGGTAATGCGGCCCAGGCCTGTCGTTTCCTGTGAGGAAACAGCGATGTCGCGTGCGAGAAAGCGTGTCGCTATCTCAAAGCGGGCGGGATCGAGAGTTACGGCCAGAAAATCGTGGGTGCCGGGCGGGACATCGAGGATCGTGAAGGTGCCATCTGCCGCTGTCGGCGCCGTGCGCTTGTCCTGCTCGCCGATTGTAGGCGAGTAATGCATGCCGTACAGCGTGTAAGTAGCAGGATTGACGCGACTTACGTAAAGCTTTAGCCCCAGCGTTACGGTTGCGCCCGCTACCGGGCTGCCATCGGGCCAGACGAGGGTTCCCTGCACGCGGCCGCAGGTGGCGTGCGCTTCCGTCATGGCTCCGGAGACATTCGCACTCCCGCCTGCCTTCGCATCCGATGTATTTGCATCCGAGGCCTTTATGAGGCCGAGCTGAACGGCCGGGCGGGACCCGATGAGCGCGGCTTTGTGGGCATCGCCGGAGGCGAGGGACTGGGCTTCTTCGAACTTGGCGCGAGCGAGGGCGCGGTACTTGGTCAAGTACTCGTCGACGGAGTAGCCCTGCTTTGTCTCTTCGGAGAGCCGGTAGTGGCCTTCGTTGGCCAGGGTGTGGAAGTCTTCCGCCAGCTTCAGGGCGAGGGTGAACGGATCGCCGGCGAACGCGGAGGCGTTGTCCTCCAACAGCTTACGCGCGCCCTGAAAGTCAGCCAGGGCGATGAGTGCGTCGTGCAGGGCCAGGATGGTTGCGGCGTCGCGGCCCTCGGGGGCGGCCATGTGGCGCAGAGCCAGGCGGCGGGCGGTTTCGTAGCGCTCCGCGGCAAGGGCGTCGCGGATGGGGGAGGATGTGTTCACGTTGTAAAGGGTTGGAGGACGAGCGCGTTAGCGGGCAAAAGGGGCGGCGGGGCAGGTGCGCGGTTTGGGGGAAAGTGTGGTGGAGGCGAAGCAGGCGGGGCGAGCAGAACAGATTGTAAACAGTGGCGGGGCTTTGTTCTAGTTCAAAAGCACAGCAAAAAAGGCGATTCTGGCGAAAGGGCTCGGCAAACGGCGGTTCTGCCTGAATCAGGCGGCGGCGCTGGCAGCGTGGGCTTCCCGGGCTTCGGCGGCCTCGGCGGCGGCTTTGGCGCGCAGCACCCAGCGGGTGGGGCTCAGTTCTTCCTCCAGGCTTAGCGGCATGGTGCCGATGCCCAGGGCGGTTTTTATGAAGCTGGTGAGGTAGTCCTCGCAGGTGGCTTCGGGCAGTTCGCCCATGTCGGTGGCGCCGATGACGAGGCGGGTGCGGCCGGTGCCGGCCACGCTTTCCACCATGCCCTGGGTACCGAGGATGCGGAGCGTTTCGTAGCCCCACACGCCGGTGCCGCGCGGGTTGAGGTAGTTGGCGGTGACGCTGGCGACGCCGCCGTTGGCGAGGCGGAACATCATGCACGAGGCCATGCGTAAGCCGCCGTTGCGCAACGGGTTGCCGTTGGTGGTCTCCACGGCGGCAACGCTGCGGATGGGGGTGCAGGCCACGTGCTCGATGAAGCGGACGGCGTGGATGGCGTTTTGGCAGATGAGGCCGCCGTCGACGCGCTCGTCCTGGGGGCGGCCCTCGTAGTAGGGGTAGGATTTCTCGCTGATGACCTGGACGACGTCGCCGATGCGGCCGGCGCGGACGGCGTTGCGCATGGCCAGGTAGGGGCCGCCGAAGGCGGTGCCGGCCATCTCGCGGAAGATTTTGCCGCTGGCGTTGGCGGCGCTGATGATGTCGTCGAGCTCGGCCTCGGAGAGGGCGCAGGGTTTTTCCGCATAGACGTGCTTGCCGGCGCGCAGGGCGAGGACGGCGTCGCTTGCCTGGTCGCAACGTCTTGGGGAGCAAAGACTTACGGAATCTACCTTCGGATCGCGCAGGATGTGCTCCAGCGTGGTGTGGGTGGCGAGCGAAGGGTCGTTGCGGATGGAATCCGGCAGCTTCTCCAGGGGAATTTGCGCGACTGCCACAACGCGGGCGTGGGGGTGGCTGGCCAGGGCGTTCTGGATCTGATGACCGTTACATCCATAGAGGGCCACGTTGAGCATAGGGGCGCGGGAGAGGGCGGTGCGGGGGGAAAGAGATGGACGGAACGCGACTAAATGGCGTGTTCTTCGAGACGGAAACATATCATACCTACCACAAGCAAGTAAAGATGTTATTGAGAGATTTGAGTAGCAAGGACCTGGACATGGAAAATCGGTGATGATGTGTTAACATGTTCGCTAGAAGCAAGCGACCATTACAAAGTCAATGCAAATAACTTTCCACAACAAAGCACAATCTATTGACAACCTATGGATGAATACACTATATGTAGACCCGAAAGGAGGAAAAAGTAATGAGCCGAAATCAGCACGTCGTCCCGCATGGCGATCAATGGGCCGTACGAGGTGAAGGAACACAAAGAGTCACCTCAGTCCACGATACGCAACGCGAGGCAATCGAAGCCGCTACGGAAATCGCAAAACATCAGGAAACTGAAGTATTCATTCACCGCACTGATGGACGTATCCGTGAGCGAAATAGTTATGGCAACGATCCCTTCCCCCCCGAAGGGTAGCACTGAGTGGAGGAACAGCCGTTCCCGTTCCTCCACTCCCAACATTATAGCAGTATCAAACTGCTCGAAGCAGTTCGCCCCGAATACCTTGTTCTGGCATGTCGGATTTTACTGAATCTTTACAGACGTACACTACAACGTCTCCGTCTGCCGGTTAAAGCTTACTTGCGGGTCGTAATTTGCGTAGAAGGTATGGATATTCCCGTTCCCTGCGTCTATCCCGCGCACCAGGTCCGTTACCACCCGCTCGGCTACTTCGCGGGCGCGGAAGCCGACGACATCGACGCTGGCGGGGCGGTGGTTGAAGTAGGGGAGGCGGATGGGGCCGCGGCAGAAGCCCACCCGTGCGGCCAGGCGGATGATTTCCTCGATGAGCACCGGGTCCTCGCTGCAGATGGAGTCGGCGCCTTGCTGGTCCACAAACGCGACGGCGGTGGGGACTTTGCGGCGGGTGAACGCGGCTTTTTCCATGATGCTGTGCGCGCTGCATTCGGCCATCTCCACCTCCAGCTTGTGCTGGGTCAGCACGTTGATGAAGTTTTTGAGGGCGCGTTTGCTGGGCAGGTAGACGGGATCGGGCACGATGACGCGTTCGATGCCGCTGTCCTGCCAGTTTTTGGCCAGGCGGTAGTAGGCGGAGACCCAGTCCATCCAGTAGGTGGGGACGGGGATGGAGGTGGGGCTGTCGGTGTGCTGAATGGCCACCTGCTGCACGCCGCTGTCTTTAAGGCTGAGGAGGACGTTGAGGCCCAGGGGGTGCGGGGTGTGCCAGATGGCCATGTCCAGGTTGTGGTGCAGCAGGCGCTGGGCAAAGCCGGGCTCGATGGCCTCGTTCTCGTTAAAGAAGACCATGTCCGCCACAAAGCCGTTTTCGCGCAGCAGCTCCTCAAAGCTCATGTGCAGCGTGCGGGCGTAGGGGGAGACGACGAGGGAGTGCAGCCAGATGGGGATGCCCACCACGGCCCGCACGGGGGAGCGCGGGGCCTGCGTTTTGCCCACCAGCATGGTGTGGCTGCTGCGGATGCAGTTGAGGATGCCTTCGCGCTCCAGCGTCTCGTAGGCCAGGGCGACGGTGCGCAGCGGGGTGCCGAAGTGGTCGGCGATCTCGCGCATGCTGTAGAAGGGGATGGGCTGGCGCTTTTTGAGTTTTTTGGCGGCTTTGCGCAGCTCCGTCAGCAGCACAAACTGCTTGCTGGCGTCCTGCGGAAAGCCGGTGAACTCGCGAAACACCTGCTCCGGGGCGGGGAGCTCGCGCGGGATTTGCTTGCGGGCCATGGAAAGGGGGGGGGGGGGAGAGAAAGGCAAAGCTTGCGTGCTTGCCGAGACGCGGGAGTATACTTAAAGCATACAGCAACGCAAGCGCAGCATTCGTTGAAATTGCAGCCGCGAGGGGAACGCCGGGGGAGGAGGGGATTATTTAACCACGAAGCACACGAAACTTGCGGAGGGGACGAAAGGGGGAATAGGGATAAGGATTGCACGACCACCCAAAATAAATGAAAAGGGTTGATCTGGTGCGATTTGGTTTGATGTCCTGCGACATCAACGACTTACGCACCAGAGCCTAGCATTTCATTATTTAGTGTCAAAGTGGCACACACGGCGTGCCCAAAATAAATGAAAAGGGTAAGGGGCGTGAACAGAAAAGGGTCACGTGGAGGGCGGGGGGATGTCGACGATGACGCCGTTGCGGGCGGCGGCGGATAGGGCTTCCAGAACCACTTTGGCGGTGGGGGCGGCGTTGAGGTTGGCGGCGAAGGCGGCGAGTTTGGCTTCGCAGTCTTCGGGGCTGGTGCTGTCGAGGATGATCCGCCGGATGGGCGCGAGGGTTCCGCGGAAGGCCCGCGCGAGGTCGGGGGCGGTGGCGTTGATGATCGCGTCGTTGGCGGCGAGGTTTTGCTCGTGGCGATCTTCGGCGCCGCGGGACGCCAACGCGATGAGCATGGGCAGGGGCAACGTGACGTTGTGGCCGTCCATGCGCAGGGCCTTGGCGGCGTCCTGGATGCCGGGCAGCGCCAGCGGCGCGCCTCCCCCCGCAGGCAGGGTACCCGGTGCTGGCAGGCCGGGCAATCCAGGGAGGCTGGGCGCGGACGGCGCCGCAATGCGACGGATGCCGAAGCCGAAGCGCTTGGCCAGCACGGGGATGGCGTCGTCTGTCGGCTCCATGCTGCTCTCCTTCAGCTGCTTCAGCAGTGTGGAGAGGGCCAGCGATTGCCGCGTCGAGTCCGGCGCCCACAGCATGTCAGGCAGTATCCCAGCGAGGCCATTGATCGCGCAGAACTGGGCGGTCAGCTGCTCCTTGAATGTCTCGCTCAGCAGAGTGGCATCGAGCTGGCGGATGTCTTCGCGCACTTGCTCCTGGGCGTCCGCCACGCCTGAGCCCATGCCGGTGGCCTGGGCGTCGGCGCTCAGCGTCTGCCCCACGATGAGCTTGCTCATCTCGCGGCACGCCACCTCGTGGAAAGCCTGAAAGGCGTCGCCGCCCTGGCTGGAGCTGGTGCGTTCCTTCAGCTCCACCTCCGTATCGCGGGAGATGACAAGGCCGCCGAGCCGGGTGGCGACGGACAGCGCGCGCATCAGCAGGGTGCGGCTGGCGTCGTCGTTCGAGTCGTACTTGCCCACCAGGAAGGGGGTGCCGAAGCGGTCCAGAAACTGGATCCACCACTCGCGCCCCTGGGTGGCGAATAACCACCAGAACAGCAGGGAGCGCAGCGGGCCGCCCCAGTGATCCGGCGTGGAGAGCAGGTGGCCGCGGTGCACAATGTAGCGGTTGGGATCGGGCACGTGCACCGTGCTCAGCGGCTCGCCCGTCTCGGGGTTGGTGTCGCGGATCCGCAACTCGCCGACGCACTGGGAGTAATCCAGCAGCTCGTACGGAACGGGAATCAGCTCCCGCAGCCGGTAGCCGCCGCCGGGCACCGGCTCGTAAATCTTCTCCACCACGGAGACGGGGTAAAGCGCGGAGTCCAGCAGGTGCGACACAGCGCGCAGCCATCCCTTGCAACCCTTCTGCATGGCGGCCACCGCTTTCGCGGCCTGCTCATCCGCCGGCGTGGCCGGATCGTTGCCCGGCTCCACCGCGAGGGGCGTCCCCAGCACGGCCAGCTTGCGTTTGGTAAACTCCGTCTGCAGGTGGGAATGGCTGGAGATGATATCCCGGTAGCAAGCGAAAAGCGGGCGCACATCGCCGTTCTCCGCCGCCCGCAGGATAGACTGCAGGCGGTCCACCGTCATGCTCGGCAGCGTGGTTCCCGTCTCGTACATGGTGCGGAAGATTGTCTTCCGCTGCACGGGAATCAGGCTCGTCATCAGATCCTTGGCCCATTGTACTAGGTTCATATTTCCTCCTCCTTTATGCGACTACGAGCCGCAGCAACAAATAAGTCGTCTGTCTGTAGTCGAATGGATGTCCAAAGAGGGCTAGCTATCGGGGTGGGATTCAACCTGGCCCACTCCTCTAGCCCAGAGGTTTGTCGTAAGTCACCTCTCTGCCATCCTGTCCCGTCGCATGATTCAACGCCAAGCGACTCCAACAGCTGGAGCTTTTCAGGGCTATTGCAGCGCAAAACATGTACGCGAGGGAAATGCTGTGTCCAATGGTGAAGCGTCTCCCACTTCCACTTTGTTGTCCCGCCGATGGCTATAACATCGGGGAGCGGCTTTAGAGACCGGATATCGTCTGCCGTCATCCCGTTCTGCACAGCGATAGCTAAGGGGATTTCCAACCCCTGGACCAACGGTGCATAGATAGGCCACCGTTGCAGGGTACCATATCGGCACCCTGGTCTGTCAGGCACAATCGCCCATAGAGGTTTCTGTTGCCAGTTTCCCGACGCCCAAGCCAGTAATTCTCTCCACTGAGGTTCAATAACCTTCCAGCGTTGCTCATCAAAAGAATTGTCGACGGGGTTCCAACACGCGAAAACTCCGTTATCCAGAGCGTAGGGAATCCATGGCCAAGGGCCTCGCTGTGCACCTGGGGAGTACAGGTGCCCTATTCGAGACGTTTCGCGCGCAAGGCAATGCCAAAACCACCCGGTAGAGTTTGCTGGCATCACGATCATGCCGCCCTCCATTCTTGCGCCGGCAGATTCTCCGGCGCGTACGGGTTACGAATCCCTGCACGCGGGGCCTTCATCTCCATCCGCCCCACCTGCACACCTGTCGCCTCCACCGGGCCGCTGCCGTGGCGCAGCCCGTAGAGCGCGAGTTTGCTCGAGTCAAAAGTGTCGCCGTGGTTGCCGCTGGTGTCCGTCTCCGTCACGAAGCGGCCCTTCTCCTTCTTCACCAGCAGCATGTCCTTGCGGAGCCATTCGTGCTGAGCCAGAAGCACTTCCCCATCCTGCACGGCGTTGGAGAAGAGGTTGCCGAGGTACGTCTTCATGTCCATTTCCTCGGCTTTGTAGGTCGTCTTGGTGCTGGAGACCACGATCTCCACGATGATCCACGGGATTAGCGCGCGCTTCACGTTCACCGCGTGGAAACGCTCGTTCGAGCCATCCACGCACAGGCGGCGCAGCTTCTTGCCGGCGTGGTACATCTCCGTCACCACCTGCTTCAGCAGCTCAATGCAGTCGTCGGGATCCGCGCTTTTCCAGCGCATCGTGAAACGGGCCACCATGCGGTGGCCCACCTTCTCTCCCACGGTCAGCGCGCTGGGGTTGCTCGTCTTGTTTTCCGTGGTAGCCACGTCGTAGCCCAGGGCGATCGGCCCGTCGCCGACCTTCGCGCGCGCCATCCAGTCGGCGGGCAAGTCTTCCCGATCGATCGCAAAGCACTCCGACGCACCGGCTTCCATCGCGTGGCGCAGCGCGGCGCGGTCCAGCGCGTTAATGCCGCCGGCGCGCATGATCAGCTCAAAATTGCGCGCGTAGGCGTCGCGGTCCATGGCCTTCGCTTTAGCCTCGGCGGCGGTGATCTCCTTGCGGCTGTCCATGTCGTACGTCTTCACGCCGCACGCTTCCGCGTCGTACACGTCCACCCGGTGCACGCGGATCCCCGCCTGGCTGCGATACCAGTTGCCGCGCGGGTTCACCTCAAACGTGGTGCCCTCGGGCGGCGCAGCCATCTCGTACGCAAAGTGCGAGTCGTCACGCCCAATAGTCGTGCACATGCGCACCTGAAAGAGGGGGCTCGAGCTAATGATCGGTTCCACCGCTTCCCACAGCCCGCGGAAGTCCTCAATAAACCAGATCTCATCCAGCAGCACAAAGCCGCTCCAGCCGCGCGCCGTGGCGATGTTGGGGGCGATGACCTGCGTGCGCGAGTAGATGGAGGGGCTGTGGTACAGGCGCGTCTGCAGCTTTTGCCGGGTGAACAGATCTTTGAAATCGTCCACGTTGATATCGTCGATCGCCGCCTCGCGGTCTGCGGCGTGCAGCCGCAGCAGCATGCCCAGGCTTTCCGCCTGCTTGCGCATCTCATCCAGCGTGGAGTAGAAGAGGGCCGCCTCCTTCTCCGCCAACTCCGTGCCCAGCAGCAAACTGGCGCTGGCGTAGGTGACCAGGCAACCGGGATTGAGGCCCATCCAGTGCATGGCCTTCGCCGCCATCGTCCGGCTCTTGCCGCGCTGGCGCGCCCACAGCCACAGCTGCAGCCCGTACTCCGCCCAAAACGCCTCCTCCTGGTAGGGGCGCATTTTAATGAGGCCGGCCGGGGCGGGCGCGGCGGCGGATTTACGTGCCCGCGGCATCGGTCCCTCCTTCCTCAGGCGCAGCATCATCGGCGGGGGCCGCCGGCTTTGCGCCGAACATCAGGGCCATCAGCGCCTGCACGCGGCCGTCCTTTGTCGGGCGGCTGGCGGCCTCCAGGGCGCGCTTGTCGCTGTACCACTGCAGGAATTTTTCGCAGGTGAGCAGCTGCACGCGCAGCTCCGTCGCGGCCACCTCGCGCGCCTTCAGATCCAGGCGCTCGCGCGTAAAGGCTTCGTGGGATTTCTGGCGGCGCGCCTCCAGTTCCAGAGAACGCAGCGACGCAATGCCGGCGATGAGCTTGGGGAAATTCTCATCATCCACCTTTTCCAACACGCCCATGATGCGCCCGCCGGCAATCGCCGCGGTGCCGTCCATGATGGAGCCGCCCGCCGCCTCGCCCAGCTTGAGGGCGAACTCGGCCAGATCCTTCGTGTCCGCAATGCGCTCGCGGCGGCTGAGCCAGTTCTGATAGCCGCCCTGGCGCCACTCGCTGAGGTTTTGCGGGGAGATCGGCTCTTCGTGAAACTGCTCATCCAGCACCCGCAACACATCCTCCTGAGTGTGCAGCCACGCGATAATCTTCGGCCCCGGCTGTCCGTCGTAAATGCGGCGGCACACCTCATTGCGGATGGCAACAGGCAGGCGCGCAATCTTGCCGACTCGGGCGGGTTCGGGGGTGGGTGTGGGCATGACTAAACGTCCTTCAAATGCCGGATAGCAATCGCGGCTCTCCGTAACATGTTCGACCGGGCTACCCGTGGAGCGGCGAGATCCTTCACACGCTCGCGCTCAGCGCGATTCCGAGCGAAAACGGCGTGGACGAACAGGGAAAAGGACGCGGCGGTGACCGCGAAAAAAATGGCGGTTTTCACTTCAATTCCTCCTCCAGAGCGGCTTTGTTGCGGGCGAGGCAGGCTGAATCCGCCTGGATACGATCCTCGGAATCCTGGATGATCTCCCTCAAGCGACGGATTCGCTCCTCCTTTGTAATCCGGTCCATATCCTGAAGGGCCTGCTGAGCAGCGGGAAAAGCATCGCGCAGAACCGTCAGAATCTGCTCCTGGGTCATGGAACAGCCTGCCACCTCCAACCGACGCAGGCGCAATTCAGCCGAGATCTTGATTGAGATGTCCTGTTCTTCGGCGGACAACTCAACTCCAAGGAGCCGTCCACGGTCCGTCCAAGGGCTCACAGTGAATTTCGTCATTGGATTGCCCTCTCAAAAAGCACCGCCTCAGCCTCTCTCCGTCGCAGCAACCCCTCCACCCGCTCCTCCCCGTTCCCGTCCCACAGCCGCTTCATCGCACGGATCTGTGTGGGGATATCGGCGATGGCGTCGCGACTGCCGATGCGCACCAGCTCGCGGATGTTGCGCATCTCACGGCGGCGCGTCTGGCCGGGCTTCTCGTCCATCTGGTCACCGCGGTTGTACACGATGCTGACCAGCACGCCGAACGCGTCGGGCGGCAGTGCCTCGGCGCCTGGGAAAGCGGCTTTCGTCAGGCGGAGCTCCTCCGGCGTGGTCACATTGTCAAACACAGCCATCGCAGCAACCCAGGGGATGTCGCCGATCGCGGCGCCGTAGTCGGCGACAAACCGCTGGGCACCGGTCCGCCGCAGGCCTGAGCCCAGCACCAGCAGATTCACCACTGCCTTGGGCAGCACCGGTTCCCACGCCGCGCGAATTTCATCCGGGGTGTAGTAGCCCAGATCATAACCGCAGCCGATCGTCGCGCCGCTCTCTACGCCTGGCACCGTGGCCCGGTCGAGCTTCGCCTCGTAGTACTTCTGCCCGCCTGTCTCAAACTCAATGATGAGATCGCGCGCGGCCGGCGACAGTAGTCCCGTGTTTTTGACAGGGAAAAAGGTGTGCCCATAATCCCGCAGCGCGGCAATGGTGCGACGGCCAATGTCCCCGTCCACGCCGTCGCTGTACAGCCCAGTGCTGCCCAGGCGGTGGCCCACGGAGCGCAGCCCCGTCTGCGCGGCGCGCACCAGCCAGTCCTGTTCCTGCGGGGTAAGATCGTGGATCGTCATGTCGCTTTCTCCTCCACGGGCGAGACCAGAAAATGGCGGTAGCCCTTGAAAGGTTCCTCCTTGATATGGGAGACGATGTGGCTGGAGACAGCCGTGCCGATGATCGGCCTCTCCCAGGTCAGGCGCGTCGGAAAGATCTGCCCGCCGCCGCTCAGGTTTTTACTGCGCATGATCGACCACGTTTTCGCTCGCTCACGAAGGTGCGGGTCGTACACCTGAATATTGATTTCTTTAGCCATCGTTGTTTCTCACTTTTGGGCGTTTTTGATAAACAAACCGGTTTGTCTCACCCGTGCGGAACAAGCCGCGTTACCTCGTTTCCCGGATCCGTTCCTCGCGCAGCTCCGCCTCCAGCGCGGAGATGGTCTGCAGTGCGTCCCTGGCCCACTCAGGCGCCGCGCGCACCGCCGCCGGGGCGTCAGGCCTGGCCTGAAGCCTGCGGACGTTCTGCGACGTCACCGCGGCCTCCGGCGGGCGGATCATGGCGCAGCCAACAAGCAGCGTGACCAGGACAATGGGAAGCACGGGACCGGCAAGGGCAAAGCAGACGAACACGTTCCACCACGCCCGATCCTGCATCTGTTCCCACTCGGATTTTTGGCGCTTCAGAGCCACGGCATTTCCTCCCAGTTTTCAGCCAGGATCTGGCAGTGCTCCGCAACTATCATCGCGGCAGCAACGGCAATGCCGATCAGGATGCAGAAGGGCAGCAGCAGAATGGCACAGATGCGGTTAGGCTGATTCATGGCTTGGGATTCTTGGGATTCTGGGAGTCAATCCACTGGTCAATTGCCTTGCTTTCCTCCTCCCGCTTCTCGCGCGAGGCCTGCGCTTCCCTCTCCGCCGGAGTCAGATCGACTCGCTTGCGCCAGCCGAAATACTCCGCCGCAGCGGCCAGAAAAGCGCGGGCCAGCTCGATCACGGCGTGGGCGGGGTGGGCGGTTGCTGCTGGTTGGGGTTAGCCGGCACACGGGTTGTACCGGAATAGACAGCGATGCCCGAGGCGATCGCGAAGAGGACGGCGCCGATGAACGTCGTCAGCTCCCCCTGCGGAAGCAGGTAGCCGAACTGCTCCCACAGTTTGGTGGCAACCACGGCCAGGAACGACACGACACCCGTCGCCTGCCACCAGTCCACCTTCACCGCCTTGGGCGGGGTGGACTCGGGAGGAGGGACAAGCTGCGGAGGGATGAGATCAGCCATACGTGTGGGGCGTTGAGACGGATAGCCCAGGCGTTGGATAAGGCCGGGACCGTCGCAGTGCATGGGTTGAGGATTTGGGTGGGTTAAATGGGATGCGTGGTATCGCGAGCGTGCATGAGGGCAGCGAGGCGCTGAGAGACTTTGTCGCGGGCACGCTTGGCTCGCTGCTTCTCCATGTCGGAGTATCCCCGGCTATCACGCACGTGCTGCCGCCGCTCTGCTCGGCTCATGCGCATGGCCTTGTGCGCAGGCACACCTAGCCGGCTCATCTGGGCCAGGCTGCGGTTGCTGGGAAGTTGCTTCGGGGCCAGGTAAAGGCGCCCGGTCGATTCCATTGATTTCATCAGGATCAGGGTGGTTGGTGTTGGTGCGGCCTCTCCCGCTGTCACGCCGGTACACATCCTCACTCCCTCCAGGGAGTTACGCGGGAGCGGCGTTCCCGCCCGCACAGGATTCAGAGTCAGAAAATCAGATCAGATCGGCCGCGCCGGCAGCGGGCCACGCTCGCGCGCGACAGTGCCGGCGGCGGTTACCCGCCAGTACAGCGTGGCGCCCATGGGATGCGGCGTGCCGGCCACGTAGCCGGAGCCCTCCAGAAACAGCAGCGCCTCCTTCACGTCCTGCTCTCCGGGCGTTTCGTCCAGGTCGGTGCGGCGCGTGGTGATCCAGCGGTGGATGGCCGGCACCTCAAAGGCCAGCGTCGAGCGGTCCGCCAGGTACTCCAGCACGGCCACGCGCAACTCCTCCCGAGTGCGTTGATTAAGCACGATTGCCACCCCCTTCCAGCTTGCCGAGATCGCGCTGCACGTCCTGAAAGCCCTGGCTTACGGAGTTAGACAGCTTGTCGATCTTGTCAAAAAGGACATCTGACGCCTTTTGCTGCGCCTCCCTATCCTTCGTCATTTCCCGCCGGAGCTGGTGCCCCAGCTCCTGCACCTCCGCCCGTGTGGCAAACTCCGCCTGCGCGGATACCTGGGCGGACACCACCACCGGCTTCCCCTGCCGCACCAGCGCAACCGCCAGCAGCACACCATTCAGCAGCGCCAGAATCGTGCCGATGGCCGTGAACAGCATCACGTAAAACTGCCCCTGGTCGCCCGCGCTCGCCACATGCGGCAACGGCACGGCAACCGGAAGCTGCGCCAGAAAAACAAAGGAGGGAAAAGGGAGGTGCATCTGCTGCAACCGTACCCTTTTCCCTCCTTTCAACTACCCGCTGTGCGCTCCATGCCGCACCACCCTTTTTTACCCCATACCGCGCGCTCTGAAGCGGGCGAAAATCAGCCGCAAAAACCGCCTGCTGCGGCACTCAATCCTTATCATCCAGCACCACCGTCATCCCCTCGCGTATCGTGATGACATAATGCTCCGGCACCTCCCAGCGCATGGGGGACGGCGCCCAGTCGCAGACGATGCGCCCCGCCTTTTCCAGTCGGGTAAGGCGGGCGGCAACCTCCCACCGGGGCAGAGTGTACCCCGGCAGCGATGATTTGCGAAGCTTCTGCCAGACGCCTTTCTCCGTGAGAGGCCCGTGCTTCGCAAGAATGTGGACAATCGAGTCGTAGGAGCGATCCGGACAGCGATAAGTAGGCATGAGGGCAAAGGTAGCGAGGTGGAACAGTGAACACGCAAGCATTTACTTGATGGAAATCTCATCCTCCAGCGCAAGATTTGTTCCTGTGGCTATCGCGTTGATGATGATGAGGTAAGCCAGCGCGGTCATCGCAAGCCAGTCCGTAGAGCTGAACACCATCACGCCCTCCAGAATCAGCACAAAGCCTGTCGCCTTCCACCTGTCGTTGAAGGCGCGCTGGCCGAACTGCCATACCGTCTTGGCGCTGAAGAGCAGGGCGCCGGCCACAAGGATCCACAAGGGCGAGGGCCAGCCCGGAACCAGCACGTGCTGCGGCGCCTCGTGGTGGGCGATGTAGTAGCCGAGGAATGCGACGATGCCGCCCATCAGCGCTCCGCAGAACATCGCGAGGCGGTGGGCAGGAGAGCACGCCAGCCGCACCTGGGCTACCAGGGCGGGGCTGCGCGGCGCTTCCGCGGAGGTGTCGCGGAGCTCCGGCGGGGGCGGCATGGTGGTGGTGATGGGGAGCTCCGCCTGGGGGACAGACTGAGACTTGATCAGCACGTCAAGGCCCCGGCCCAGGCGCGGGCGCACTGGCGTCTTGCGCGCGCGCGGGAGGGCAGGAGCTGCGGTGGCGACAGTGGGAAGTATGGAAAGAGAGGTGGGCATATGTGCGGAAGGGAAGGGATGGAATGTGGAAGGAGAGAATCAGGAGGGCGGGCGGCGATGACGACACCGCTCAGGCGGCGGCGCGGAGGCCAGAAACGAGGGAGCGGGGCGGCAGATGGATCACGTTGCACCGCTGGGGGATGCGCTCACCTTCCCGAGGCGCGGGGTTGGCCGGGGCTTCCACCACATCCACCAGGTCAGCGTCAACGCGCAGCACGTGGTCCACTACCTCGCGCTGGGCTTCGTTGAGCATGGGCAGCACCAGGCGGGCGCCCTCTCCACGCGCACCACTGCGCTGAATGTCGTAGGCCAGGGCGGCCAGGTCCCAACGCATGTCGATGGTCACCACCACGGGCTGCGCCCCGCGCGCCGCCAGGCGCACACGCGCCAGGTGATACGCCGCGGGGCACCAGTACTGCGCCGCCAACCCCGTGGCGCCGGCGGCCACCGCCGCACCCACTATGCGCGATTCGCTGCCATCCAGCATCCGCACGATGCACTCGAACGTCTCCTCCAGCACCTCACCCTCATTGCGCAACAGGCGCGGCGCACAGCCGTAAGGCGTGCCGTTCGCACGCACTTTCTGCGCCGTCCAGGCAGGGATCTCCATCCCCATCACCGCCGCCAGATCCTGCTGCGCCTGCGCCGCGCCCGCAGAAGAGGCTTTCGCCTCCTCCGTCTCGATCTCCAGGGCCAGCCGGTCCGCTTCGTCGCAGAGCATTTCCCGCTCCTGTTCAGAGGGCTTCGGAGTGCAATCTCCTGTCAGTACCTCGATCAGGCAGGCCAGAGTTTCTTTCTTTTCTGAGAGAGTAAGGGGTGTGTTCATGGACTCAATAAACCATGAGCCCTGAAATTTGTCAAAAGAAATTATGACAAATCAGCTTTCCCTCTCCATAAGTGCCGCAAGAAAAAGTATTGTGCCACCATCAGGCACTGCCTTGCACCGAGTCCACAAGTCCACATGCTGCCTGGCTACACCCAAAGTTGCGGCCACTCGTGTGCGCCGCCCCCGCTTCTGATCACACCAGTCCCGAAGCCTTTCACAAAAGGCTATAGCCATAGCTTCTGGAGAAGCTTCAAATCTGAATGGCTCCGGGGGCTTCGGGCCGCTGCGCTTGGGTGTGCTCATTGGAGGGACTTTATCTCTGCTTCGAGTGTTTTTATCTGATCCTCAATCTTTACAACAAACCTCTCAAGGGCTGGAATAGAGCGAGCCCCGTACTTGTTTTCCTCGCGCTTTTTCTCGATATCAGCCTTGGTCTTATCCCGCTCTGATCTGAGAGTTGCCAACTTAGTTTGCAACGGCTTTATCTTTTCAGCATTCGCACTTTTCTGAGCAGACCTTGCGTTAGCATCCTTGATTGACTGCTCCGCCACATTGTTCACTTCCGCCGCCTGCTTATCCTTGAACGCCTGCACGGCCTTGTCCGTCTCGGGTGTGTCCAGCTGGAAGCGCTTGCGCAGATCATCCGGCAGCTGGTCCGCGAGGATGCGCCCGCCGCCGTCCGAGTGACTGACGCGCAAACCCTCGGGCAGCACCTCTTTGATGGTGACATCCTTCAACGTCCGCCCGTCCTTGAGCTTCATCTCTCCGAGTTTGATCGGCTGTGGTGGGGTGGGCGCAGGGGCAACGGGAGACGAGGGAACGTCCTGGGCCGAGGCAGCCAGGGCGGGCAAAGCAATAAGTGCAACTGCAAGCACAAGCGGTTTCATAAGGTTCGTTTTTTGAGGGTTTCTACGATGTGTTCAAGAAAGGAAATCGACTCCAAGTCGCCTGCTTTTACGCCTACGAGTGTTTGTGAAGCTAAAACGAGCAACTGACTAGGCGGCAGTAACGAGACTACCTCGTACAGTTTAGCTTTATAGTTGAGCGACGCCGTACTCATGGGGGGGGACTCCTCTACACGATTACCCAGAAGGAGTTCCAAGTCGTCGTCTTCAGAACTGTCTTCGTTGTGCTCCTGCTCCTCCCGGGGGCCTAAAAGGGCTTCAAGATCTTCAAGATCGGAATCATTTTCCAGAGGAGGTTCAGAGTCAGACTTACCAAACGGTTTCATATATCCACTCCCTGTCCGCAACCAGTTCTCGTTCACTTTCAAGACTTTAGCAATCTCCTTTAGGATGCGCTTATGAGGCAAAGCGCCAGCGTGGAGCCATCGATAAGTTGCACTAGGCGATGCGCCCACAGCCTTTGTAAGGGCTAATTGGCTCATTTTAGCGCCACGAAGAGCCTCCCTCAAACGAGTGGAAAATGAAGAATTATCCATTTGGGAAGATTGTTCTTTACGAGCATGCTCATATGATGTACTTCATTTTATGTATCGCTTGCTCGCAGTCACGCATAACCATGCATTAGCCTCTCAATGAAAACAAGTAAAATCCCGCGGTTCCCTGGTCTACGTAGACACGCTCGCGAATTAGGGGTCACCGACAGCCATTTGTGGCGAGTCCTCGTCGGCAAGCGCGTAAGCCGCATCCTCAAAACCCGCTATGATGCGCTTGTTCAAAGCGAAGCCGAGAAATCCAAATGAAGCTACTGTCCTTTAACTTTCCCTACTCCAACTTGCCTGTCCGGTCGTGCACGATCGACGGTAAACCCTGGTTTGTTGCGATCGATGTATGTCGCATCCTGGATATCAGAAACAATAGAGACGCCATTTCTGACCTTGAACCCGACGAGGTTTGCATGATGTCTCTGAGCGAGAATACCGTCGGTAATGCCGACGGTATTCCACCTCACAACGGTACTGGAAGGGGCAACCCCAATGTCAACCTGGTCAGTGAGTCTGGGGTCTACGCACTTGTTTTCAAGAGCCGCAAGGAAGCGGCCCGCCGCTTCCGGGTCTGGATAACCAGTGAAGTGCTTCCCTCCATCCGCGAGCGTGGCTACTACTCGGTGTTTGGCTCAGAGGAAGATGCTGAGTTGGCCAGGCTTGAGGCAAAGGTAACCAGCCAGATGAGCCACATCCGCCAGTCGGTGGAGAACTTGCGAGAGCCGCTGCCAGAGGGCTACGCCACCATAGCCTCCCACCTCCGTGGATTCAAGGTGGATCTAAGTAAAGACCCCAGCTCCCGGCTCCGCTTGGCCGCTGCTGTCAAGGCGCTGGCGACAGCGCAGAACGTTCGGATCATCCCCCTGTGGGCACCTACTAGTTGGAGGGCCGTGAACTGCTACCCCCGTCACATCGTCAAGGAAGCTTTGTCCTCCCTTTCCGATGTCGAGGTGGAGCCTGACTTTTTTGATTTCCTATGAACCAAATCGAACATATCGATATCACACATCTCACGGTCCATGAAGCCGCTGAGCAAATGCCGGAGTTGTCTCCGGCTGCTTACCACGTCCTTGCAGACAGTATCAAGGATGTGGGTATCGCAGACCCTCTCAAGGTCATCAGGACGGATCGGCCTGATCGCTATCAAGTGATTGACGGTCGTCACCGGCTCAAGGTGGCAGGGATTCTTGGCCTGAGCCGAGTACCTGTTGTAGTCACGGACGAGGATCCTTTCGTGATAGCCCTGGACTCTGTAGTAGCTCGTCGCCAGCTTACAAAGAGCGGCATCGCCTTAGTGCTTTTTGAGCGATGCCCCTACATACTTGGGAACAAAGGAGGGAGACCAAAAAAACCTGTTGCTGAACAACAGGTTTCTGGAAACCCTGAAATCTCCTCTACAGGTGCGGCTCTCAAGGAGTTAAGCGACAGCTTCATCAAGCTCGCTGATAAGTACGGCATTCCTCGGGACTACTTCACGTATATCAAACAGGCGTACGCTGAGACTGAGGCCAAGGCCCTTGGCACGAATGACCTTGGCGCTAAGAAGATCTATGAGGCGGAATGGCGGTGGTTTCGTGAGGCGATCCTCAATGAGGAAAAGGGTGCAGGAGGTGCTCACGCGGGGCTGATCAGTCGCCTCAACATGGCAGGTAAGGCCCGCCCAGATCCCACCATCCTGACTCTCGGAGAGAACGGCAAGCTGTCTGGAACGCTTCCGACCGCATTCAACTCTCTTCGGAAGGGGTTCTCTTTGTGGGACAAGCTGGAATCAAAGGCGAGGTCCGCCTTTGTGGACGAGTTCGCGAAATTACTGAAGGAGTTGCCGAACGACCTTCGGGCGCTCATCTAGTTTGACATTCACAAGTCGTTACGCATCAAGGCTATGCCCCCAACTGAGGATCATATGACAATCGCCAATCAGCGCATGGATACGCTGCGGCGGGTGGATGAAAAAATCGCTCAGTTGGGGTCTGAATCTCGTGCGTGTCGAGCCCTAGGGCTGAGCCAAGCAACCATATCCAGGTGGCGAAAAGCCCACGCGGAGCGCGGATTCCAAGGCCTGGTCCCCGCCTTCGATGCGCGTGGTCGTGATCCCCTCTGCGTAATCACCCCGGCTGAGGATCAGGCGCTTAAGGCAATATACATCTCCACGGAGCGGACGGCGGAGGCGGGGAGCAAGACGGCGGCGGCGCGGATGTTTGCGCAGTCGGCGCGGTGTTCGGAGGAGTTGCGGGAGGCGATTCTGCGCCCGCGCTCCAGCAAGCACAAGCTGACGTCGGTGATTCGGCGGGTGATGGATGTGCCCAAGGCGGTGGTGCAGCACCATCGCCGGCCGTCCGATACGGCGAAGGATTTTTATATGACGTTACGTGGCAATACCTATGAGGATCACACGGGCCGGGAAGTGCCGATGCACGCGGGCGCGTTGTGGGAGTGGGATGACGCCACGATCAATTTCCCTGTGGTGGTGGACTGGCCGTGGGGCGGCGACAAGTGCTCGGAGCGCTGGGGTTGTCGCGTGGGCCGGTTCCAGCTGTTGCTGGCGGTGGACGCGGCGACGCTTTATTGCCCGGCCTACTCCTTTGTGGTGCGGCCGCATGAGGCCTACCGGGCCACGGATATTCTGGGCGTGATGGGCCAGGCCTACACGGATGTCGGCGTGCCGCTGGTGACCGGGCTGGAGCAGGGCACCTGGAAGGCGCAGAGCGTGCAGACCGCCCTGAACGCCGCCGGCACCAAACCTTTCTATGCCTACAGCAGCAACGGCAAGCCCTTTATCGAGAACTATTTCGGGCGCCTGTGGACGCCGCTTTCCCTTTTCCCCGGCCACGTGGGCCGCACCCGCGGCAGCTTTGAGTGGAACAGCAAGATGCTGAGCCGCTGCCAGTCCGGTGCCGTCAATCCCCGTGAGCATTTCATGTCGCTGGAGGAAGCGATGGAGCGCCTGGCCGCCGCTATCGAGTGGGTAAACGCCGAGCCGATCGAGAGCAAGCGCCGCGGCCACTGGATCCCCGCCGTGCGCTGGCAGCAGGAGCTTGCCGAGCGCCCCATGCGCCCGCTTTCCGCCGATCAACGCTGGCTTTTCTCCCCGGAGCGCCGCCAGTGGACGGCCCGCAAGGCGTTTGTGGGCGGCACCGTGGAGACGCCCGGCGGCAAGGTGCAGATGTATTTCCGTCACGACGACCTGTGGATACACGAGGGCCGCCGCATCGACGTGCACTTTGATCCCTACATGCCCGACGCCCCCGCGCGCCTCATCCTTGCCGAGGCGTGGAGCGAGTACCGCGCCGGCCACGTTATCGGCGACACCACGGCGGAGGCGGAAACGCCTGTCTTTACCCTGGCCGCAGACGGCTTTGCCGGTGACGCCCGCGCCGACGCCAACGACGCTCGCCGCCGCTTCAACGCCGCCGTGCGCACCGAGTACCGCACCACCGGCCTCTCCCACGGCCGCATGGTACCGCGCGCCGCCGTCTCCGAGATGCGCACCCACGACGGCCAGGTGGCCCGCGTGGAGCGCAATACGCGCCGCCCGGCCGGTGCCCCCGCCTCCTCTCCCGCCGCCCCCCGCGACACGCCCGCGCAGGCCCCGCGCACTCCCCGCGCGGAGCCCGCGGCGTTTGAGACGCCGGCGCGGGAGAGCTCCCCCGCGCCCACACCCAGCGCCGCCGCCCGTGACGCGGAGCATGAGCGTCTCCAGCAGATGGAGGATGCGCTGCGCGACAGCGGCACGATAGTGCCCGATTGGGCTTATTGAGCGTCGAGCACCCTTCCTTTCCTTTCCCTCAACCCTACCTACATCACCCCCCTCCCATGAAAATCAACGTATATAACGCGCTTAAAAGTGAGCGGACTTATCAGGACGCTAAATGGCCAAACCATCTGCATACGCCTGGGGAATGGCTTCTCATCATCGGGAAGCTCCAAATGGATGCTCAGAGAGCTTGGCTCTCAAAGGGTAATGATGGAGCCCTTCACGAGATCCGTCAAATCGGGGCAACGTGCGTTGCCGCTATGGAGCAGTGTGGCGCGCCTGCCCGGCCTGGGCAGGGCTTTGTGGGGAGTCTTCCCGACCCCATGGAAGCACTGGTGACACATATCTACCAGCGAATCTCAGACACTTTAAGGCAGCAAGGTTATCCGGCGCTCACTGGTGAGCAAGGAGTCTTTGTTATCCAGGGGTTGCGTGGCGCAGTCGTCATGGCCCAAGAGGAGATGATCTCCCGTATGAAACGTATGGCAGAAGGGGAGGCGCAGTAACCCTATGGCTCCCGAGGTACTTGCACAGATGGATGCGGACGAGCTGGCGACGATTGTCCAGCAGGTTCGCGATTTTCAGCAGCGCAAAGGTCTGTCGACTGAGGCGCTGTGCCGGATGTTTCCGGGGCTGGGCTCCAGCAAGACGTGGAGCATCATTGCCGCCGGCAAGATTCTGGACTCCGAGCTGGACAGCGAGAAGTGGCTAGCCAGTTACCGGACGGTGGCGGCGCTGGTGCGCAGCATGGCGGCGGAGCGGGAGCGGGAGCAGATGTACGACCGCATGTCGGGCGTCAACAAGCTGCGCTCCGTGTTCCTGCCCGCGATGACCGAGTGCGACAACGCGCGGTTTATCCTGGTGCTGGGTGATACCGGCTCTGGCAAATCGTCGCTGAAGCGCGCGCTGCAGGAGAAATACGGCCCGCGCATCGTGGGCATGGAGATGAACCAGGTCATCGGCGACAACCCGATGAGCTTCATGCAATGCGCCCTGGGCGCGTTCGGCGTGAAGGATGTGCCCCGCACCTCCATGGAGCGGTTCAGCATGCTGGTCCGCCACATGACCGAGCCGCGCGTGGCGCTGTTTGTGGACGAGGGGCACCACATGGGCCCGAAGATCCTCAACGTCATCAAGAGCCTGATCAACCAGACGCCGGGCGAGGTGATCGTGGCCAGCATGCGCACCCTGTGGCGCCGCCTGGAGCTCGCCGCCTTTGAGGAGGCGCGCCAGCTCACCGGCAACCGCCTGGCTGCGGTGATCCAGCTCAACGACTGCGACCCCGGCGACGTGGAAATCATGCTGGAAAACCGCCTGCCCGAGCTGCGCCCCCACATGCAAACCATGGTGCACGTGCTGCTCATCGCCGCCGTCAACCGCGGCAACCTCGCCTTTGTCCGCGAGGTCATCAAGAAAGTGCGCGAGCTGGCCGGCAAGGACGCGCCCACCATGGACGTGTTTCACCAGGCGGTGAAGGCCCGCACCGAGCTTAAGACCGTGAAGGAGGCACAGCCCCGGCGATGAGCGTGCTCACCTCCCAAGCCGATGGCGCCTACCGCCTGGGCCGCGTCTGGGTGCCCCGCCAGGGGCCGCGCCTGGCGCACCTTCGCACGGCGTCCCCGCGCAGCAACACAGGCGTGGCCGGCATCAGCTACTGTCACTCGCGCAACGGCTTCCGCGTGGATCGCGGGGGCCGGGGCGGCGGGTGCTGGGTGGGGATCTCCGGGCGCGGGCGGCGCGAGGCGTGGCGCCAGGCACTGGTGATCCGCGCGCAGTACGAGCGGGCGATCGCCCACGTGCGGCTGCAGGTGCAGGCGGCGCGGGCCGCCGGCCGGGCGGTTCGTGTGGCGGCGGCTCAGGTTGCCGCGACGACGGCGACGGGAGGTGTGCGATGAGCAAACTCAAAGTCAAGCCCCCGAGAGGAACCCGCCTCGTCATTGGCGCGGACGCCATCGCCGCCGACATCCTGAAGGCGCTGGCCGCCGCCGGGTGCCCCACGTCCCGGCATGACCTCTGGGACAAGATCACCTCCGCCAAGTGCAGCGAGCACAGCCTGGACGAGGTGCTGTGCTGGATGAAGCGCGAGGCCCGGATTGTGATGGTGAAGCGCGGCGTCTACGCACTGCCGGAAGGCGGTGCGCGATGAAGACAGCTCTGACAGGTTACTACGTCTTCCAAAGTTGGCCATGCCGTCCCTGGCACCGGTGGGCGGCC
The DNA here is from genome assembly GCA_003054695.1 of Verrucomicrobia bacterium LW23. Classification (GTDB taxonomy): domain Bacteria; phylum Verrucomicrobiota; class Verrucomicrobiia; order Methylacidiphilales; family UBA1321; genus LW23. Next base: position 38,510 of record QAZA01000010.1, on the reverse strand, counting down.
CGCCGTCCGTACGAGATGCGCCGTGTCTATCGGAATGCCTGCCGTCTCGTCAAAGGTTGGCCGCGCGCCACCCGCAAGGCCTGCATATTTCTTCGCCTGACCTACCCGCGGGAGGCCAGATGAAACTTACAAGATGCTTGCATGGCAACATGGACGTCCTGGTGGAGTTTTGGATCGATGGCCGGCACCTGGGGCGCGTCGAGATACGCGGTGTTATCACCTACCTTCAGGATTCCCGCGGCGTGCTCATTCGATTCGGCCATATGTGCTATGGCGTGCTGCTTGGAGAAGGCGGCGGCTACCAACACATTTCGGGCGGACAAGTCGTCGAAGAAAGAAACAGGAGCTTCAGATGAGCGAGGGCCACCAGATCTGCGCCATCTGCGAGCGCCTGGCGCCGGCCATCCACTACTGCCCGGACCTGGGCGGGTGGGTGTGCGATGAGTGCATGCCCCACGCCATGGTGGCCCACCGGATGTGCAGGTGGATGGAATACATCGACTGCGAGCCGTCCCGCCGCCCTCCCGCCGCCCGGCGGAATATTTCACCCCCAACCACCACCGAAACCCCATCACCTAACTCCCTCCTATGAACTCCCCAACCCCCACGCCCGACCAACCCAATCCCGCCCTCATCGCCCTGGTGGATGAAGGCTACACGCTGAGCCAGGAAATTGCGGAGCGCACCAAACGGCTGGACGCCATCAAGGCCCAGCTGAAGGCCGCTGCCCAGGCCGCCAACACGGCGGATCCCGTCAGCTGGACGATGCGCTTTCTCGGCAACGTCGGCGCCGCGCTCATCATGCAGCAGGGCGATGCGCTGCTTGCCACCCTGGACGACGACCAGGCGCAGTGCATCCGCACCCTGGTGGGCGAGCGCAACTACAGCAAACTGGTGCGCAGTAACATCGTCCACAAGCCGGCGGAAGGTTTCCGCGACGCGGCCCGCGTGCTGCTTAAGGACAAGAAGCTGCAGCAGGTGATGGCCATTGTGACCCGCAAGGGCGCCCTGGCGGTGAAGATCACCAGCCTGGCAGCCCAGGCCGCAGAGCCGGAGAACGTCTACAACATCCATCACGCCCGAAAGAAGGCGGCATGATCGAGATCTTTAGCATCACGCTGATCGTCGCAGGCGGCCTGGTGAGCGCCGCGACGGTCGGTTTCTTCTTCGGGTTCGCATCTGCATGGCAGATCTCCCGCGAGAACATCCGGTGCGCTCTCACTCGCGAGCCGGGAGAACCACGGAAGGCGTGGCAGAGGTGCACGCCGGTTGTCGGAGTAGACACAGCGGCCAGAGCCGCGGAAAGGAACTGAGATGGCTGAAAAGAGAATCAAGGTCGAAACCTATGTGCACGTTATGCCCCCAAGTCCAGACAGATGCTATGCGTTTCTGGAGGCCCGAGGATTTCACCGGATAGGCAGAACTTTCTGCTCCAACTCCCCTCGCATTGTTTACTGCCGGGAAGAGATGCAAGGGGATATCTACACGCCCACGGTAGTTTTCATCCCTGTCGCAGGCTTTGAGCGGGATGAATACGCCCTGTACGAGATGCTCAAAACGCTCTCGGTAAAGTTCGACATGGCTCCTCACATCATCCTCGAAAAGATCGAACAGTCATGAGCTACGATCCCACCTACGAGGCCCCCGCAAAGTCCCGGCGCCGCCGCAAGGCGGAGCCGGTGCACACAGCGGAGCTCCTCAACCCGGCCACGTTTATCCCCGGCCCGCTGTACAGCGCGGACGCGGAGAAGGCGGTGCTGGCTTCGATGATGTCGCGGCCGGACGAGATTATTGACACGGTGCTGGAGGCGCTGCGGGTGGAGGATTTCTTTGTGCCGGCGCACAAGGAGATCTTTACCGCGCTGGCCGCCATGCACAACGCGCGTACGCCGATCGATATCACCACGCTGCACCAGTACCTGGTCGACAAAAAGATTGCCGAGGCGATTGGCGCGCCCGGTTACCTGGCGGAGCTCGCGGCCGGCCTGGCCACGCACCTCAACTGCGCGGCGTACATCCGCATCGTGTACGACAAGGCGCTGCTGCGCAACCTGCAGGGCGTGTGCGCGGGGATCGTGCAGCACATTGCGGACCGGCCGGACGACGCGGCTGGCGTACTGGACGCGGCGGAAACGTCCGTGTTCGCCATCACCAACAAGGGCATTGGCAACTCCATCGTGTGCGTGCGGGATGAAGTCGATCGCACTCTGGCGGTGGCCGCCACATGGCAGTCCCGCAAGGGGCGCCTGAGCGGTATCCCTACCGGCTTTTACCAGCTTAACCAGCTGACCACCGGGTGGCAACCCGGCGACATGATCGTGCTGGCCGCGCGCCCTGGCGTGGGCAAGACCGCCCTGGCGCTCACCTTTGCCCGGCACGCGCTGGATGCGCGCTATGACGACACGCTGGACGAATGGGTGCGGCCCGGCTACGGCGTCGGCTTTTTCTCGCTGGAGATGACCAACCAGCAGCTGATGCTCCGCCTGCTTTCCAGCATGAGCGGTGTGGACATGCAGCGCATCCGCCGCGGCGAGTTGACCGACAAGGAGATGGAGCTGCTGGCCCAGGCGGGCGCCGCCCTCAAGCAGATGCCGCTTTACCTGGACGATTCGTCGTTCATGACCATTAACCAGCTGCGCGGCAAGGCGCGCCGGATGAAAGATCGCTACGGCATTGACCTGGTGGTGGTGGACTATTTGCAGCTGCTGCGCAGCGAAAGCGGCCAGGCCAAGGATAACCGGCAGGTGGAGGTGGCGGAGATCTCGCGCGGCATCAAGGGCATGGCCAAAGAGCTGGGCGTCCCGGTCATCATCCTGGCGCAACTCAACCGCAAGAGCGAGGAAGGCAAGGCGGAACCCGCCCTGCACAACCTGCGCGAGTCCGGCGCCATTGAGCAGGACGCCGACATGGTTCTCATGCTGCACCGCCACGAACTGGAGGAAGGTGCCACGCCCCAGCCCGGCGCCCTCCCGTACAGCCTCATCATCGCCAAGCAACGCAGCGGCCCGGTGGACAAGCTGCAGATTGCGTACAACTCACCCTTCACCCGGTTCGAGGATCCTCGGACTGTTCCCGCGAGGTAAATCCTATGAGCGCTTTAAAATCCCGTAAACTCTATATGGTTAGAGGAAGTGAAGAGGATGACGAATACCTCTCATGGAATCCTCTGCATTGCTTTTCCCACCGCGAGGCCAAGTCCGAGGAAGTTACTCTGGAAACGATGGCCGATCTCATGGATCAACAGGCAGAGAACTGCAACGCCCACGATTTCGTTTGTGTGCATCGGGGGCTCGCGGTGATCCTATTCCGCCAGTTGGGTCGGGAAAAGGCAACACAGGTATTCCGCCAACTTATCGATTTCGAAGGCCTGTACGGGATGGTTGGTGTGTGTGGACGTGGAGACGTTGAGGCGCACGAAGAGGCGCTGGGTGTCTCCCTTCAGGACTGGTCTGATTGGCAGATCTCAGAGGAGGCCAGGCCATGAAAAAAGGCGCCCACCATACCCGCCGTGCCATGGCCGGCGCGGACAACGCCCCGCTCTCCCACAAGCAGAAGGGGCAGATCTGCATCCGCGCGAAGGAGGCGTTTGACGCGCTGCGCAAGCAGAAGCTGATTGCGGACGGCATTGACTTCAACGACTGGCGCCGGGATCAGCAGGCGTGCGCGGTGGACATGGAATCGCTGCGCGAGTGCGTGGGTAAGGATTTCGAGCCCATCATGATGCACTTCGAGAACCTGCTGGGCAACAGCGACAAGGCGTTTGACTACGCTCTGCGCGCCGAAACCCGCCCGGTACGCGTGGCCATGCACCACCTGCAGCAGGAGTGCAAGGCGGCGGAAGCCCTGATGCGCAATCCCATGGGCTACGTACGCGGCTACCTGCGCAACTCCAAAGGCGGCATCACCCTGGAGCAGGCCGACGCCAAGACGGTATGGGGCTGCGTCTACATGATCCGCCGCAAGGTGCAAAGCCTGCGCGCCAAAGCCAAAGGCGGCGGCATCTCCGCCGGCAGCACGGTGGACGACGTGCTCGATTCCCTCGGCATCCCCGCCGCCCCCGCCCCCACCGCGGCGCCCGCCGGCGCCAAAGGCAAACCCTTCAGCCAACCCAAACCCAAAGCCGCCCGCCAGCGCCCCGCCCCGCCGGCGGCGCCGCAGACGGGAATGGATACCCCTTATTGAGCCATGGAAACGCTTCGCTTTCTCGCCGAGATGGCCCTGTGGGTTTTCCTCCTGCTGGTGCTTTCATCCCCCCTCTGGGGGCTCGCATTCCTCCTGATACAGGCCGGACTCTGGTTCAGCCGCTAACCAACACGACCATGAAACCCGTCGATTTCCGCAACGAAACCTTTGCCCAGCTTCAGGAGCGGTTCACCGGCCTGCGCCGCGCCGTTTACATGGCGTGGATGCACTGGGGCCCTGGCACCACCCGCGAGGTATCGGTGCGTGCGAAAATCGACATCCTCACCTTCCGCCCGCGCACCACGGAGCTTTTTCAACTCGGCTTCCTGGAGCTCGTCGAACATCAACCCACCGGCACCGAGGGCGTGTACCGCGTGGTGCCGGAGAAAGTGGTGCAGGCCCGCTGGGAGCGCCGCTTTGACGAGCCCGAGATTAAGCAGCTGCCGTTGCTCTGACCCCACCAACCGCCATGGCCTCCACACAACCCGATCTCCCGATGAAGGGCCTGCCCCCGACCGGCCAAAAGCTGATGGGCGAGCTGAGCGAGTGCGCGCCCGGCAAGTTCGTGCAGGTGGGGCACGGGCAGGCGCCCAAGATTATTATCTGCGATGTGGTGGGTAACAACGACGGCACGTGCCGGATGGTGCCGCGCAATTTCGAGAAATTCCAGAGCCTTACCGACGAGCTGCTTGAAGCGATGGGTAACGTCAGCCGCGAGACGCTGATGCGGCTGATCATGGGCGGCTTCATTGAAGGGATCAAGGTAAGCCCGCGCGTTTGGCTCATCAATCTCCAGAGCTGGTTTAACCATCTCGACCGCTGCGCCGCGGATCCCGAGTTCTGGAATGACAAGCGTGTGCGGCATTACAACTCCAGCTGGAAGAACTCCGGCCCCGGCGAGCACACCCGCGCCAAAGCGCGTGCCGGCGGAAAATCCCGGGCTGACCGGTAAAGCGCTCTAAAACGCCTCAGGAACGATTCGGACGTATAAACACACCAGCCGCGCCGTCGCGTGGCGCCAACCCGGTTCCGCGGACTTCCGCGGACCATCTAAACTTTCCATGCCATCCCTTAATTTCAAGGTCCAGTTCGCACCCGCTGTTGAGTTGGGCCACAAACGTTGCACCATGCGCGCGGACCGCAAGGACGGACGCCAGATCGTCCCTGGCGACACGCTCCACTTCTTTACAGGCATGCGCACCAAAGGTTGCCGCAAGCTGGGTCAGGCCGTGTGCCGGACGGTGGATCGGGTGGTGATTGTCCCGGCTGGGCACGATATTCCCGGCATGCCCACAGTGTACCGTGCGCCGGACGTCATGTTTCCCTCGGGCATCACGGCACCCTTCCTGACGCCCACGCTTCCCCTGGGCGTCCCGGTCATCCTCTCGGAGCGCGAGTGCGATGAGTTGGCCCGTCGTGACGGCTTCGTGTGCGCTGCCGATCTGTCCCGGTTCTTCTGGGTGCCGGCCGGGGTGTTTAAGGGGAGCCTTATTACCTGGTAAACCGCCATGATCCAGTTCTACAAGTTCACCGCCAGCGGCCAGCATGGGCGCCTGGGCAAGTTTGAGATCCGGGGGTGGTGGATCCGCACGGACGACGGCAATGTCACAGAGCACATCGCCACCTATCTGGCCGACATGGGCCTGGATTGCCGCTGTGGCGAGATCTACCTGCAACCCGTGGCCAAGCTCCCCAGGGGCTTCACGATCGACGGACCTTCGGATCGCCCGATATTTCTCTGACCTATGTTCCTCTTTGGCCCCACGCCCCACGAAGAAGCCGCGCGCACGATCAGCGATAAGGCGGTGACATCCCGCGCTGTGTTTTACGGGTTGCTGCCGGAGCTGCGCGCGAAGGCGTTTATCATCACGGGCATTGCGGCCATGGATGTGCTGCAGGACGTCCGCGACATGATCGCGGAGGTTCCGCGGGGCGCGGACTGGGAGGAGACGAAGAAGAAAATTGTGGAGGAGATCTCTCCCTACATCACCAACAAGGACGGCTCTCTCCTGGATAAGGCGGCGGCGGAGCGGCGGGCGACGCTGCTGCTGCGCACGCATGTTTTTCAGGCAAATGCGGCGGCGCAGTATGCGGTGAACATGCGGCAGATGGATGTGTTTCCGTACTGGCAGTATCTCTCCATGGAGGATAAGAGGGTGCGTCCGACGCACGCCGCGCTGCATGGCCTGGTGTTGCCTGCCTCCTCTCCTTTCTGGAATGGACATACGCCGCCGTGGGACTGGAACTGCAGGTGCCAGGTGGTACCCCTGACCCAGGACGATTACGAGGACATAGAGAAAGCGGACGCGGGCAAGCCGGTGGAAGAACGTAGCATTCCCAGCCCGGCGGTGATGAACATGCTCCTTCAGCAAGGTCGCCTGGTGCGCGGCCTCAACCAGATTTTTGATGTGCGCACGCCGTTTGAAAAGACGGGGGACCCCAAGTCGTACCAGTGGCAACCGGCCCATCAGTCCATGGACCTGAACATGATTCGCGCGCGGTACTCGGCAAAGGAGTTCTCCGACTTTGAGAAGTGGGCCAAGCAGCAGAAGGTGCATTCGAGCGACCCGCGCACAGTGTGGCAGTGGCTGAACCCCGGAGCCACACCTCCGCCGCAACCGCAGCCGGTCCCCCCTCCCGCGCCTGCGCCCACTCCCCCACCCGCACCCGCTCCAGTTCCACCGCCGCCGCCCCAACCTGCGCCGCCGCCCCTGTTCCGACCTCCCGTTGTTCCCACTCCTCAGCCTCCTCAGCCAACCCCGCCTGTTCCCGCCCCAGCCCCAGCGCCGCCGGCAACCATTGCGGAAGCTGTGTCTCGGCTCGCCGCGGACCCTGACAACATTACAACTCAGGAAGCGACCGCGATTATTAAGTCCCTCCGCAAGGGGCACGGAATCGCGAACTACACGAAGGTCAGGAGCCTCAGCCGGCAACGCGGTGTCCCTCCGGTTTGGGATGCCTATGCACGGCTGCACGTGGAAGGGTTTTTGGACTTCCTTCCCCAGAAGGTCATCAACTCGCTCCCATCCTTCACCATTGAAACCATGCGCAACATGAATGCGCTGGGTAATTACAGCTATCAGACGCGGACATTGAAACTCAACTCCTCAAGGCTTGCCGACGCACTCGATCGTCAGCAGACCATTTACCACGAGTTGATGCACTGGGTCCACCTCAACGGTGGGGCTGCCTACTATAGCGCGATCGAGAATCACTTTGACGCACGTACGGCAGGAGAGAAACAGGCGCAACTTCCCAACTACCGTAAGGGAGTGGAGGGCAAGAAGGATAAGTTTCCGGATCCTTACATGGGCCGCATTTATGGGGACGGTACAACATATATCGACAAAGGTTGTGAAATACCTACCCGGATGGCTGAGTTGCTTGCCTCTCCTTTTGAGTTTGCGTCACACTGGAATATTCCTGAGCGTCGGGAAACCATCGAAATTGTTTTTTCTATTTTCTTTGAATGAGAACAACGTGCATTATTGAGTGGCTGGACGGCAGAACAACAACTGCAGTACAGCAGGCAGAGAGGGCGACACAGATCCGCCCAGTTCAGTGGTCTGGCTGGACCGATCACGAAGCGGTCGCGGAGTGCAGTGATGCGTCGTCGATCAGCCTTGAACTTTACTGTGAGAGGCTTGCCCGTGATGCGGGGGCTCGTCTTAGTATCGAGAGGGATGGCGAATGGCCCGACGAAAATGATGTCATGAGCGAGACAACTTAGAAAGATCCCATGTTCCTGGAATCCTGCGCCTGCCCTGTTTGCAAAACTGAAAACCCTGTGCATGGATGGGATTCGTTTCCGTGTCAAGGTTGTGGGGCTATCCTTACGCTTCAATCTGAAGATCTTGGAGGGGAAAACGGGGATCGTTGCCTGTGGTTTACCGCCCGTATTCGCGTATCGGGAACGGCAGAAGAGGAGGGAGGATGAGCCTGCGCATCTCCAACCAGCTATCCCCTGCACTGCGGCAGCTTGCCTCGGCGTTTGCGGATAAGACACCCATCCTGGAAGCGATGGGGCTGCAGCTGGTGAGCCTGACGAAGCGTTCATTTTCGGATGCTTCGCTGCGGCCGTCGCCGTGGAAGCCGCACAAGTACAACTACGGCGGGCATAATTTGCTGCGTAAGAGTGGGGCGCTGTGGCAGTCCATCCGAATTACGGAAGTCAACGGCACCTTCGTGCGGGTGGGGAGCGATCGCAAGTACGCTGCGCTGCAGCAGTTCGGCGGCATCATCCGCCCGGTGAACGCGAAGTTTCTGCGGTTCCGCATCGCCGGCCGTCTGGTGATGGCGAAGCAGGTGGAGATCCCTCCACGCCCGTTTTTCCCGTTTACCGCGGGCGGCCAGATGACTCAGACAGCACAGGACAAGATTGAAAAGGTAGGCCTCGCGAAGGTGAATGCGATGATGAAACAGGCCGGATTCTGAGGTGTGCCCCTCGGGGGCTAACGGAAAAGGGTCCGCGCGCTGGCACGGAGCGCACAGCGGGTAGTTGGTTTTCTGCGGATGAGCGATGATCAGCGCCGTAATGAAAAACGGCCTGAAACCTTACCCCTCTGCGATTCACACGCTGCACGTGAGCAACGGTGCGCTGCAGGCCAAGGAGTTGCCCACGCGGCTGAAGGTGATGAGTTGGGGTGAAAACCTCAGCACGAAAGGGCCCTTTCATGTTACCGAGGCCACGGCAACGGGTTTGCCCGGCTTCCAGAAGTCGCTGGGGTTTGATCGCGTGGCGATCGACTTCAACCACAACAGCCTGCCGGGCTCGCCCACCTATCAGCCGGATCCGCGCCATGTGGCCGGCTACGGCACGCCCGCCCTGGTGGCCGGCGAGGGAATGTTTCTGGAGAACATCACCTGGACGCCCAAGGGCGAAGAGTTTGCCCGCGACTATCACGACCTGTCCCCGGCTGTGGCCAAGGATGAGGCCCACGCTGTCACTTTCCTGCATTCGGTCGCTCTCACGCCGCACGGTGCGGTGGAGGGGTTGACCTTCTACTCCGCGTTCGGCCCGGCCGGCGCTTCCCAACCCAACACCATGGACTACAAGAAGGCGCTGTGCGCCGCCCTGGGTCTGCCGGAGACGGCAGACGACACCGCGATCCAGGCCAAGATTCAGGCGCTGGCCGCCACCAAGAAGCCGGAGGAGTCCACGAAGGATCCCAAGCCGGAAGATCTCTCCGTTCGCACGCCCGACGCCGGCGCTATCGCGGCGCTGTCCGCCCAGGTGCAGACGCTGGCCGGTGAGATGAAGGCGATGCGCACCGAGGGCGATAAAGCCGCCCGCACCCGCCTGCTGGAGCAGGCCGCCCAGCTGGGCAAGGTGGTGCCGCTCTCCGCCGATAACATCGCCCTGCTGCCGATCGCCGCGCTGTCGGAGCTCATCGAGAAGCTGCCCGCCGGCGTGGTGCCCACCGCGGCGAACACGCCTGGCAATGTGTCCGCGCACAGCACCTCTGGCACTGCCATGAGCAACACCGAACGCGAGGTGATGAAGCACCTCAACATTTCCGAGGACGTCTGGAAGAAGGCGGCCTGATCAAGGCTACCCGATGCGGTTGCTGTCTCTGAAGGCTCACGCGCCGCAGATGGCTTATCCCGCGAATAGCGTGAGCCGCAGACCCGGCTGCGTCGTGAAACAACCCTCCGGGACACTTTCCCTGACCCACACCCCCAACCTGATCGCCCTCTATGCCCGCGACTGACAACATTGATACGCCGCACTTTCCGCAGCCGGACCTGATTCTGGTGCCGCAGGCGGCCTCGAACACGATCTACGCCGGCACGCTGGTGGCGGCTAACTCCTCCGGCTACGCGGCGCCCGCGGCCGATACGGCCGGCCATGTGGTGCTGGGCCGCGCGGAGCACAAGAGTGTGAACGCGGGCTCTGCCGGTGACACCTCTATTCTCGTACGTCGCGGCACCTTTTGCCTGGCTAACAGCATCAGCAACCCGGTGACGATCGCGCACGTCGGGCAGTTCGCTTACGTCGAGGACGACCAGACCGTCACCTCCGCCGCCGGCAGCAACAGCGTCCGCGCCGGCCTGGTGCTGGGCCTTGAGCCGGACGGCAAAGTGCGCATCGATACCGCCCTGGTGGTGCACCCGACCAACAGCATCAGCAACGGCGCCGTCACTCTGGCCAAGCTGGCTGCGGGCATCACGCCCAGCCATGTGCCCAAGTACGGCAACGCGGCCCTCACCACTCTGGGCGGTAACGCCTCGGAGGCGTTCACCGTCACCGGTGTCGCCGCCACCGACATCATCCTGCCCTTCATCCAGGACAACGGCAGCAACAACGATCTCCAGTTGCTGGAAGCCAAGCCCACCACCAACACCATCACCTTCCTCTTTAATGAGGATCCCGGCGCGGGCGTAAAGGTCGGATTCGTCGCCTTCCGCGCTGCCGCGTAACCCCTGTTCGCCGCCACGAACCAGGCGGCCGCGCCGGACGACCGCTCCATCACAACGGGTTCACCTCCCCCGATCCGGCATCCCTTTCCCTCTCTCCGTAACCCCGCAGCCCCCTCACACTATGCTTATCAACGCCGACTCTATCGCCGCCCTGAACAAGGGGTACCGGGTGCTCTTCGACCAGGCTTACCAGGCCGGGCAGCCCATGTGGCCCCAGATGGCGCTCCGCACTACCTCGTCCAACGCGGACGAGACGTACAACTTCCTGGGCAGCATCCCCGGCATGCGCGAGCTCGTGGATTCCGTCCAGATCCGCAACCTGGCCGCGCACGGTTTCACCATCCTGAATAAGGAGTGGGAGGACACGATCGAGATCAAGCGCAAGGATATCGAGCGCGACTCGTACGGCTTGTATAACCCGCTTTTCCAGGCGATGGGCCGCGTGGCTGCGGAGCATGCGGACGAGCTCGTGGCCAATCTGCTGCTCAACGGCTTTACGCAGAACTGCTACACCGGCACCACGTTCTTTTCCACGACCCACATGCCCCAGGCGAATAAGACGGGGTTCTCCAATCGCGGCACCAAGAAGATCAGCGCGGCCAACTACGCCACAGCGCGCGAGAACATCAAGAGCCGGTTGAACGCCGAGGGCCGCCCGATGAACCTGGGCTCCGGCCTCACGCTCATCGTCTCCCCCGCCTACGAGACGACGGCGCGGCAGATCCTGGAAGCGGACCTGATCATCAACGCCGGCGGCACGGCGGCCGGCACCAACGTGGACAAGGGCACGGCGAAGCTGATCGTGTGGCCCCGCCTGGCGGCGGACCCGGATAAGTGGTTCCTGGTCGACCTGGGCCAGGTGATGAAGCCCTTCATCTTCCAGGAGGAAAAGCCGGTGTCGCTCACCTCCGCCACCGCGCCCAACTCGGTGGACATGCTGCTCAACCACCGCTTCATCTACCAGGCTTACGGCCGGTACAACGCCGGCTACGGCCTGCCCGAGCTCGCCTACGGCTCCACGGGCGCCGACGCCGCCTGATCGGTCTGATCCGTCCCCCGCTTTCCGCGCATGGGAAACAGCGCCTTACGATGGAGGATAGCCCGATCTCCGAGGGGCGGGCGCTCCTAATACGCCCCTCGATTTTTGCAGTGGAGCTGCTGCCACCAAGGCCAATCGGGCTACAGCAGCGCAACCTTTTCTTCCCGCACACTTATGGCCGACGAAAGCTCTCTATCCATCAACTGGCAGGCCCGCAAAGGGATCAACATCCAGCTGAATGCCAGCTACACGCGCGACATTGCGGGTAACAACCTGTTGTCGGCAATCCAGACGATCGGCACTTCGGCGGTGGCGATCGCGATTGGCGGCGCCTCTGCGGCCGGCCACCTGGCGCTGCAGAATCTGGGCGCCTACCCCATTGATGTCGCGATTGACTCCGAGGCGGCAGATGCGTTTGCCACGCTTGCCCCTCAGCCTAACGGCAAAACCGGAGGCGGCGATGCGCTCTACATCCCGTGCAAAGCCGGCGTGGTCTACTACGTCAAGGCCACAGGCGGATCCAGCGACCTGGCTGTCGCTGTCTCCGAGGCCTAACAGCTGCGCTGAACCCTCATAAGGTAACCAGCCTGCGCCGCGCCGGATCGGTGCGCCCGCCCACTCACGGGCAATCCGGCACCCTCCTCCGCTCCACCCGCACCCATGCCCTACATCACCCAAAGCGATATGGAGGGGATGATCCCCGCAGACTACCTGCTGCAGGGCGTGGACGACAACCGGGACGGCGCGGGTGATGCCGGCGCCTGGGACAAGGTCTACATCAGCGCGGAGGAGCGGGTGCATACGCCTCTCAATCAACGATACACGGTGCCGATCGCCATCTCGCCGGTGCCCGACATCCTGAAGCGGGCAGCCAAGGTGTTTGCCGCTGAGTTGCTGTATCTGCGCCGCGGCTTCGCGGGAGATCAGAACCCCTGGACAAAGCAGGCGGAGAAGCTGGACGAGAAGCTGAGCGCCATCGGACGGGGTGAAGAGCCCCTGGTACCGGAGGTCAAGCGCGAGTTGCCCAGCGGCGGCATCATCGCCCAGCCCAGCAAAACGTACAGCAGCACTGGATCCATGGCCGCCTGAGCCACTTTCCCTTTCCAAACTTTTGCCATGAGCAATCTTCGCCCCGACCAGATCCTGCAGATGCTGGAAGCCGATCTTACCGCGTGGATCCCCACGTGCCGCGCGGAGCTCGGCATCAGCCCCCAGGTGAAGGTGGCCCAGGACGAATACGACATGCTGGGCCTGCTGGTGGAAGCGCCGAAGGGCGGGCGCATCATTCTGGTGTGGACAGGCGACACCAACACATCGGCCACGGCCCGCGAGGGCAACATCTGCCTGCAAAAGATTTCCGTGGCGGTTTCCCGCCCCAGCGGCCTGCCCGCCGATCCCAACTCGGCGATGTACAAGGACGCACCGCACACCGCCAGCCTGATGCGCCTGGTGGCCGAAGTGCGCCGCCGCCTGCTGACCTGCCAGTTCCCGCCTGAGGCGAACACCAGCGACCTTCTGCACTACAAGGGCGCCGAAACAATCACCGTGGAAACGGCGGTGCTTGCCGCTCTGCGCATGCGCTTCGAGTTGACCAGCGCAATTCCCGGCCCGACCGGCGCTTACGACGATCCCGCCGCCGATTTACGTCTCCTCACCATCCCCACCGACACACTCGACCCCACTTAATTTATGGCCGCACCTACCAATCCCGTCATTCGTGGCGACAATACCGTCATATGGGGCAGCAACGGCGTTTTCAACACGGGCTACATCAAGTCCGCGAAGAAGAGCAACACCTCCGACAAGGTCGAGGTGCAGGATAACACCGGCTACGTTGTCACCACTATCTACTTTAACCACAAGGGCGAGTGCGAGTTTACCATGGTGGTGCGCGGCGCCATCCCTGAGTTCAACTCCGGTGACCTCATCACCGTGGCCGGCCTGGTGAACTGCCAGGTGGACAATGCAGACGTGAACTGGGCTCAGGCCGGTGTGGTGGAGATGAGCATCAAGGCCACCAAGTACGCCAAGATTTAACGCAACCGCTTCGCCCGGCTGAGTGGTGCCGCCGCCCCTCAGCCGGCTTCGTGTCCGGCGGTCAACCTCGTTCCCTTCATCCATGTCGAATCCTCCTCCTGCCCCCGTCCCGGTTAAGCCCGCGGCTCCGGCCAATCCTGCGGATCCCATACTCGCCGCCGTCGTCCAGCAGTCCGCGGAGCGCAATCAGCTCAACAACCCCACACGAGTGGTGAATGCATTCTACCCTGAGGTCGTCACAGTGGAAGGGATAAAGCTTCACCCTGTCTCGCTTCACACCTTCATGCTACTGGAACAGGTGGGTAACGCGCTCGTGGATCAGCAGGCGCAGGCTGAAGAGCGAAAGGTGACCTTCCGGGATCTGCTGGAAGCGTTTTACGCCCTCACCATCTCTGCTGACGAGCTTGAACAAGTGGTGGGCGACGGCACCTTCCGCGCCAAAGCCCTGGCCTTCAGCCGCACGGTGACACCGAAGAAGGCGGTAGAAATCGGCGAGGCCGTGAAGAAAGTCTTTATTCTGGGCTGGTCCACTGTGCCGGGCCCTGGCGCACAGGGTGCGCCGGGAAAAGAGCAGGCGGCGCCGGCGACAGCCCCGAACTAGCCGCCGCCTTTTGGGATGTGCCGGAGACAAGCAACGGGCTGGGCTGGGCGCTCACGTTGCTGGATACGCTGTGCAGTGAGTACGGATGGACGGCGGAATACGTGTTGCGAATGCATATAGCCAAAGCGTTTTGCCTGTACGCCGCCTGCTGCGCCCGGCATGGCCGCCCCCCGCGCGGACCCAAGTACGCCGATATGGACATGCTGGACGCCCTGGCGAAAGCGGAAGCCGCCGCAGCCGCGGCCCAGGCCTAACGACTCACCCCACTCACCCCGATGCTGAACCTTGCCGCAACACTGACACTGGAGGGGGGCGGATTCATGTCCACGCTCCGATCCATGTCGGGCGGCGTGGGCGGCGCGCTGGGCGCACTGGGCAGCCTGGGGCAGGTGATTACCGGGCTGGAGAGCGCTCTCAACCTCGCGGCAATGGCGGGTGAGCGGTTGATTGCCGCGCTGGATCCCGCAGGCAGGGTGCAGCAAAGCACCGGCACGTTTGAGACGTTGCTGGGCTCGCTGGGTGCGGCAAAGACTCGCATGGGCGAGTTGCGGGCGATGGCCGCCACCACCAACTACGGCACGGCAGACCTGGTGAAAGCCAGCACGATGTTGCAGAATCTGACGGGCAACGCTCTCTCCGCCGGCAAAGGTCTGCGCCTGGTGGGTGACGCGGCGGCGGTGGTGCCGGATATGGCGCAGCTCGATGAAGTGGCGCTTCACATCGGCCGCATCTACAGTGCCACGCAAAACGGCACGGCTGGCGGCGAGTCGCTGGCGCGTCTGTCGGATGAGCTGGGCTTGATCGACGCCAAAACAAAAGCGGCAGTTGTTGCTGCCCTGGAGATGGGCAAGAAAGGCCCGGAGGTGTGGGCTCTGGTGGAAAAGAGCCTGATGCGCTTCGGCGGGCAGATGGACAAGCAGAGCAAGAACTGGCTAGGCCGGATGTCTGCGTTTGAAGATGGCGTGACTGAACTCTATGTGGCGTTCGGCACCCCGATCATCGAGACGCTGGGGCCGCTGCTGGATGCGGCGACCGGTATGCTGGGGCAGTTGGTGCCGCTGGCCACCTCAGTGGGGGATGCGATCGGCGGCTCGCTGCGTTTGCTGACGGAATCGTTTGCGGACGGCACCATTACATCCGTGCTTTTTACAGCGCTTGAGGCCGCTTTTGTCTCGGGCGTGAATGTGTTTGCGCGGCTGATGATCGGCGCCGGCGCGGCGCTGCATTCGGTGCTGACTCAGGTGCCCCGGATGCTGATGACTGCCGTGCAGGTTATCGGGAACCCCTCCCTGTGGACGGCTATTGGAGGCATGGCAGCCGGCGCGGCCAACATGATGATCGGCGGGTTTGACCTGCTGGGCGACTCCTCCTTCTGGGGCGGCATCGGTTCGGTGATCATCGGCTCGTTTAAAAGCGTGGTGGGGAAGCTGATGGAGATGTTTCTTTCCGTCCCCGCAGCCTTTGTGGCGGCGATGGTGACGGGCATGTCCGGTGTGATGAATCGCCTGCCGAAGATGGTGAAGGATCAGATCGGCTGGAAGGACGACGACCGGTCGTTTGGCGAGGTGTTCAAGGATGTCCAGGGAGCGACCATGCGCGGGTCGGGAACGGCCTCGCTGCTCCAGGGCGGCGCCTCGGACATCGCCTCGGGGATGCAACAGATTCAGGACAGTCGCAGCGTGTCGGAGCGGTTTCAGGCCGGGCTGCAAAACGTGATGAGCAGCGGCGCACAGGTGCTGAGCGTTACCAAGCCCCTGGGTGAGGCGATGACCAAGACGGCCGTGAATGCCGGTAAAGTGTTCGTTTCCCAGTTTGCGGAGGCGGGAGACGTGATCCAGAACACGGCGGCTGCGCGGCTGGGCGACATGATGGCCGGCATGGCGGGTAGCGCGGCCGCAAAGGCCGGCATGATGTTTACCGACCCCAAGAAGGGGGCCGACGCACCCGGCCCGAAGCCGCTCAAGGCCGCGAAACTGGAGGCGCCCGATAACCTGGCGCGCATCGGCGGCTTTGTGGGCGGGCAGGGGCCCGGCTTTGACTACGCCCGCGCCACGGCGGGAAATACGGAGCGTTTGGTTAAGCAGAACGACACGCTCATTACCCAGAACAAGCAGTTTCTGGAAGAGCAGAAGAAAAAGAGCTCCGGCACCTGGACTTAAACCATGGCACTCCCCACGCAACCCGTATGGAACGGCTCCCACGAGTTAGAGGAGCAGCCTGGCTCGCCCGACTGGAATTTTCAGGCCGGACGTGAGCAGGTAACCCGTGTGTGGCAAGGCCCCTACGAGTCCTGCCTGGCCGCGCGCCCACCCATGAACCAGGCGATGAGCGGCACCCCTGCCGATTTGCTGGTGAGCAACGCCCGCGTGGTGCACATGGAGGGCGGCAAAGGGGAGCTCACTGTTACCTTGAGCAAGGAGGGCCGGGGCGACAGCGAGGAAGAGGAGGAACCCTACCAGGCCAAATACGAAGTGGAGTGGCTGCGGGTGGAGAAGAAGCTGGAAAGCCATACGTACTTTCGTGATCTGACGACAAGTGATCTAGACAAGCTTCGCGAATGGGAGGGCAAAGACAAAGCGTCGGAGCGTGCTACTGCATATGCGGCGCTCAGCTCGTTAGCCAAAGAGCTTGCCGACAAAAAGGCGCGAGGTCAGGACACCTACCTGATTTACACGCCGATCGCGCGGCGCACCATGCTGGTGAACAATATGCCGACTGTTACACCTTGCGGCGTGCGGGAGAACCCTCCAGCCGGGTGCAAAGCGCCGTCTGGCTACGACTACCTGAAGACAGCGTGCAGGGGAACCAAGACAGGCACTTTTGGCCGGTGGGAGTTGATTGAAGAGTGGACCGGCGTGGATGAGTGGGACCCCGACATTTACGAGTAACCAGCACCATGCCCACACTTCCCGATCCCCCAAACGAGGGCGAACCGCTGCGAGCTGCATGGGGCCGCAAGCTCCTTGCCTTTGTGCGCTCGCTCACCCCCACGTCGTCGCCCGACATTGCGCCAGAGTGGGACGCCAACGGGCTGAGCTGGAAGATCAAGAACCCTGGCCGCCGCGGCGGCTCAGCCGCCCCCGAGCACAGCTACCAGGTGTACGACGCCAGCACTGGTGCGACGCCCCGCATCCGTGTACGACCCGGTAACCACAACGGCATTGTTCCGACGATCGGCGGCACCCCTATCAACACAACAACGGGCGATCCGGCGGAGTACCCGGCGCTCACAGTGGGTACGGGCGACACGATTGTCTGGTTCAAGCTGACGATCACCGAAGAGGGCAACATCGATACGATCGAGATCGAATCGGGCAGCACGCTGCCGACATCCAGCGCGAGCACGGCCTACCAGGTATGCGCGTATATCACCGTCGCCATCGCCGGCGGGGTGGCGAGCGTGACGAACCAGGAGGGCGGCGTCAGTGGGTCGCAGGCTTACCTGCAATGCGGAGGGGGCCATCTCTTCGGCCTGGTGTAGCCCATGCCTGGCCAAAACTTTCTGGGGGAGTGCTCAGCAACCGTGCGACGGCCGGCGGTGTTCAGCACTATTACGGTCTCCGCGTCACAGATTGCCCATTGCGACGGCGACTCCGGGCCATCCAACGGGTTTTCAGATTCGTTTGTTCTAACCCTCGCGGACAGCGGCCCGATTAACGCGCAGCCTGTTGGGACCTTCTCCTTTTTGGGCCTCGGATGCTGTGGCTGCCCTTTTATTCAAATTGGCGGGCCGACTGGTATCGGAGGGTCCTACCATAAACTCATTCCCCCTGCCGACAATGCCTGCCATGAAGCAGAGATTGATGGAGGCTCATTCGGCATTGACTACATGTTCGTCGAGGTCGACCCTGACGAACCACGGAAGTGCCAGATCCGGGTGCAGATATCCTCCCTGTTCGTATCTCACTACTCTTTTGAACGGGAGTTTGCATTGCCGCTGGGCACGGGAGGGGCCACCCATACCGAGACATTCAGCCCCACCGTGGGGTATTCAGGGACGTTGACCATCACTATTACATGAGCGAGGTACGTCTTTACGACAAATCGGGACGTCTGAAGGGAGTCGTCGATCGCCCTATCGGTCCCACGCCCACACCGCAGGCCAGCCCCGCAACATGGGCGGAGTTGCATTGCTACGTTCCCGTGGGGGATGAGCGGGACGTCGCCTGGCTCGCCGCCTTTTCCGCCCGAGTGCATGGCATCGGCTGCAACTGCCGCGCCCATTGGCGCGCCTGGTGCGCGGCGCATCCGCCGCCACTCCGCGGGACCGCCGCGGAGTGGTTTGGGTGGACGGTGGACGCGCACAACGCTGTCAATGGCCGCCTCGGCAAAGCAGAAATCTCGCTGGGCGAGGCCTACTGCATCTGGACGGTGGACGGCAATGGCGGCACGGGGCGCACAGCGGGTAGCCCGGAAAAGGGTGGCGTGAGAGGCTAGGTGCAATGTCCTTACCCTGGCAGCGCATTATCAACCTCTACATCGACGCCGACGCGTACGGGAGTTTTCCGCTGCTGGCCAGCCAGACAAGCCCGGCGCGCTGGCCTTTTGACCGGGTGCAGTGGGTGCAGGCAGATCAGTTTATTCTGCGGGTGTGGTATCGCCGGAAGACGGCAGTGGTAAGTGCGGCCACGCAATCGCTGGATCTGGGTGATGGCTGGAACCTTGTGGTGAGCGGGAAGATTGATGCGCAGCTTGGTGGCGAAACCCTTTACTTTGAGACGGATACCTTTGCCGAGGTGGTGGAAGGTACGGAGACGTACTACGAGGGTGAAATTAACCTCAACACCACGGAGCTGCAGGCGGTATTTGCCGCGCTGCCCTCCAGCACCACGCTGGTGCCAATGCACGTGGATATTGAGGTGCAAGACAGCGGCAATACCCGGCGCATTACTCACCAGTTTGAACTTGATGTCGCCCGGCAGATTTACAAGGGCACCGAGAGCAGCCCGACACCCGCCACGCCGCTGTACCCCAGCCCGAGCGACCTGGTAGTGCGGGCGCCAGTCAATGGCAGCTACCGCTTTATCTCCAACGAAGACGGCAACTTCCTGCAGATCTGGAACCCTGACGAGGGTGTATCCGGCGCATGGCACACCGTGACGGTGGCCGGCGTTGGCGCGGCCGCGCACCTGGAGCTGGGCCCCGCCGAAACCTGAACCTGACTTTTCCCATGTCCCCCCACAAACACGAACGCACGTCGGATTTCCGCGACTGGATCATCACCGCCTTTGGCGTCCTGCTGCTGCTGATAACGGCCTCAGCCACCCTGATTGGCGCGCCCACACTGCCCGAGCCCGTCAGCCGTACGGTGATGGTGGGCGGCAGTAACAGCGTGGTGACGTTCCCCACCAACTTCTGGGCGGCGAATCAGGACCGCGTGCTGGTGTACTACACCAACGTGATCGATGCGCCCGTTGGCGGCACCGGCGATATGCTGGCCGCCAACAACCTCAGCGACGTGGACGACGCGCCCACGGCGCGCACCAACCTGGGCACCGACAACGCCACCAACCTGACGACCGGGTACATCCCGCCCGGCCGCTACGCCACCAACACCGTCAGCCCGTGGGCGCTGATGGCCACCAACTCCCCCAGCGCGGGGAAGGTGTACGGCTTTGACTCCGGCATTACAGGCGGCTGGTACACGCCCTCCATCTCCCTCACGGCCAACGTCACTGGCATCCTGCCCAAAGCCAACGGCGGCGTGGGGATTGACCTGACGGCCACAGGCGGCGCCGGCCACGTACTGCAACAAGGCAGCTCCGGCGGCACCATCACCGTGGGCTCGCTCTCATTTGCGGACATCGCCAGCAAGCCCACCACACTGAGCGGCTACGGCATCACCGATGCGGTGCCGTCCTCCCGCACCATCACGGCCACCAGCCCCCTGACGATCGGCGGCGGCTCCAGCGCGGACCTGAGCGCGAATCGCACCATCGCCCTGGGGACTGTCTCCATCGCTAACGGTGGGACGGGTGCGACTACCCAGCAAACCGCGCTCAACAACCTGATGCCCGGGTCGCCTGTTACGGGCGATCTCAGTATGTACAACGGCAGCAACTGGGTACGGTTTGCGCGCGGAAGCGACGGGCAGGTGCTGGGATCCACCAGCACCACCATCAGCTGGACGACGCCCACCACGAGCATCGATCCCCTTACGATGGGGTGCCGTATCAGCGCCAGCACCGATCCCGTGCCGGCCACAGACCAGGTAGGGGCAGGGACGCTGTACCTGGTGCCAGCCGCCAAGCCTACGTCCTACGCCGGCGGCAGTGGTGCGGGGCGCATCGCCCTCTACTCGGGCGGCGGGTGGGTGATCCGCACCGTGAGCGCCAGCGGCACCACCAACCTGACGCTAAGCCTGACCGCCTCGCGCAACTTCGACGTGTTTGCGTACGACAACAGCGGGACCGTGGCGATTGAGGTAGCCCAGTGGGACACCACGGGCGGCGCCGGCGGCACCGACTCGCAGACGCGCGTAAGCGTGTCGCTTACGTGGCAGGATGGCGTGCTGGTGAAGAACGGGGACGCCACGCGGCGGTTTCTCGGCACAATCCGCTCGAGCGGCACCAACACGGTGGAAGACTCCACCAGCCGGAGCTATGTGTGGAACACGGACAATCAGGTCGAAAAGGTTTTGCGGGCCACCGACACCACCGACAACTGGGACTACACCGTAGCGACGTATCGTGAGGCCAACGGTTCCAGCACAGTCGGCACCAGCCGCGTGGAATATATTGACGGACTGGGCCGGGGGTTGGTGCGGGCGCGGGTTCACTCCATCGTATACAACGCCAGCAGCCTGACCACGGTGGCGTCGGGTATTGGTATCGACAGCAGCAGCACCAACAGCGCCCAGCTATACGGCGGGTTTGTGTCGTCCAACGGCGCTGTGGTGCCTGCCGACTACAGCGGGTACCCTGGCCTGGGCCTGCATTCCATCCGGCGGCTGGAGATCTCCAACGCAGTGGGCACGACCAACTGGCGCGGCGACTCCGGCAGCACCATCCACCAGACGGGCATGCACGTCTACATCATGCGCTAGCCCCCCCCACAGCCAACGATCATGAGCATCGCCACCCTCAAATCCCTGCTGGACGCCGCGGAGATCCCGTACGCGCAGATCATCATCACCCCCGGCCCTGGGGCAGATGCCCTCTCGATTGCCTACCAGCCCGAGGCCAGCCCGGAGCAAGTCGCCGCCGGTAACGCCATCCTGACCACAGACTACCCCTCCAACGTAGCCGCTGCCAAGCAAGCGGAAGCGAGCCGCCTCCAGTCCATCACCAACGCAGCCGCCGCCGGATGCCCCATCACCCTCGAAGGCAAGACCATCGTCTTTGGCGTAACAGTAGGGGACTACACCGCCCTGATGGCCGATCTCGGCGCCATGGGTGTCCTGGACGCCGATGGTGATCCCGAAGCCCCGGAAGCTCTCATGGACATCCATGAGCACATCCACACCCTGCCCACCCGCGCGTTGGCAAAGTCATTCCTGAAGGCCTACCGGTCACAGGTCAAACCCGCCTGGGCCGGTGCTTGGCCCCCCGCGCCAAGTTGACCCACACCCTTTTCCGTTTGGCCCCTCGACCCTTTTCATTTATTTTGGGCCACCCTTTTCATTTATTTTGGGCGGTTACGATTGTGGGTGGTTGTGTATGGAGTGAGTCTTTGCTTATCTTGAGATAAGCAGGAAGCTTTTTTACTCTTATTATCTTTCATCTGACTCCTCCCCCCCCCCTTTGCGACCTTCGCGTTCGTTGCGTCCTCTGCGCGGAATCAGGTAAGCGCTTTGCCTCACCTATTCGTCATGCAATACGTGTGGGGGAGTTCGCGCAAAGGACGCAAAGGACGCAAAAGACGCGAAGGGGGATGAGAAACCGTATGAGAGGATTAACGCACAGACTTCATGATATATATATTATCTTCATGAAATCAGCTTATTAACTTTCCTCTAAGATTATCTCATTATGAGTAAAGTAATAACTACGTACACTTACCCGACACTTTAACTTACAATCCCTCCCCCCAATCCCCTTTTCGTCCCCTCCGTAAATTTCGTGTGATTCGTGTGTTTCGTGGTTAAAAGAGCCCTTTCGCTTCAGGTGCATGGCGGGTGGCCGCTGTGCACGGGGGGACGCATCCCACAAATTTTCGCTTTTCTTTTGGTTCAAGTGCTATACACCACACATCAGGATTGCCCGCATCACCGCCTTTAACTCCCCCTGAGGCACCCTGTCAGCGCGGGCTGCTCCTGACTTCTCACTTCTTCATGAAACACGATCTCTCGCTCGAAAAGATTCGCATTGGTACGCTGGCCGGCAAGGGTAAGGATACCCCGGCTTACATCAAACAGATTCTCCCGCACGGGTTTGAAAGCTTCCAGATCAACTTTTGGCAAAAGCTGGATGGCGTTGACCTGCAGGACCTTGGCAAACGCACGCTCGATGTGCTGGCGGAGGATGGCTCCGGGGCCATCGTCTCGTCCATCGGCATGTTTGGCAACCCCATGGGCACCAAGGAGATCGACGCGGAGACGCTGGCGGGGCTGCGCACGGCCATCGATAGCGCATCGGCCTTTGGCACCAACCTGGTGTGCGGCTTTACCGGGCGCGTCGTCGGCGCTTCCATCCCGGATTCCATCCCACGGTTTAAGGAAGTGTGGAGCGACCTGGCCAAGCGCGCCGCGGACAAGGGCGTCAAGCTGGCGTTTGAGAATTGCGCAATGGGCGGCAACTGGAAATCCGGCGACTGGAACATTGCGCACAACCCCGCCGCATGGGAGCTGATGTTTGACGCCGTGCCCGACGCCAACATCGGCCTGGAGTGGGAGCCGTGCCACCAGATGTGCGAGCTGACCGACCCGATGCCGCAGCTGCGCGAGTGGCTGGGCAAAGGCAAGATCTTTCACGTGCACGGCAAGGACGCGACGATTCACTGGGACGTGGTGAAGAAGAACGGCATCGGCGGCAACAAGCCGTTTGTCTTCCACCGCACGCCCGGCTTTGGCGACTGCAACTGGACGGATATTATCAGCGACCTGCGCATCGGCGGCTTCACCGGCTCGATCGATATTGAAGGCTGGCACGACCCGATTTACAAGGGCGACCTGGAGATGACCGGCCAGGTGCACGGGCTGAATTATCTGAAGCAGTGCCGCGGCGGTTACTTCGTGCCGAATCCCGTCTAGCCAGCGCGCGGCGCTGGAACCCCGGTAGCGGACGGCGCATCGGGCGCCGTCGCGAGGGATGAGGACGCGCGATCTCGGCATCGGAGGCAATGGCGACTTACTCGCCCTTGCCAAGTTTGTCTATTTGCGGGAGTGTAAAGCGCGGAACCAAGAATGTTCCCCGGGTGTCGCATCAACACTTTACACTCCTTACAGGACAGGCCTGTGAGCTTGAATCTCATTGTCTTTGCGTCCCACACCGAGCCATCCCCCATCTTTTATACAAGATGAGTTTTGTCCTGTTTGGCATTGAAATTCCTCAAAAGTCTGTCATCTTTACAGGATTCAGTCCCTGCTCCCGGCCCATACAGGCTTTGCCGGGCTGCGCCGTGTACGTCGTGGTCATCCAACTTGACCGGGGCGGCGGGGTGGCTTAGGCTGGGATGCTTAGCTCCGCTACACACACAGACAGGGACGTGCCGGGACAGCGTGGGAGCAAGGGGCGGCGATATCGCTCTGAACCTGCGCGCGCCTGGCAGCAACCAAACTGCAATTGCATTGTTATGGCATATAAATACGAGAACAAACAGGCAGCTCTCCTCGCCAAAGTTAAAGGCAAGACCGGGAAAATCTCCGACAAAACTCACGAAGAGCACCTGAAGCTCTATACGGGTTACGTCAACAAGTCCAACGGCATCCTGGAGGCCATTGAGAAGCTGGGCACGCCCGATCCCGCTGATCCGGCGGTGGCGAATCAGATCGCTTCGGTTATCCGCAACCTTAAGGTGGATTTCACGTTTGCGGTGGGCGGTCTCAAGAATCACGAGCTTTATTTCGACATTCTCGGTGGCGACGGCGTGGCCACGGGCGCGATTGCGGAGCTGATTGACCGCGATTTCGGATCGTTTGAGGCGTACAAGAAGGACCTTAAGGCGACCGGCATCGCAGCGCGCGGCTGGGCCTGGACGGGTATCGATAACGAGACCGGCAAGCTGTTCAACTACATTGGCGACGCGCAGAACACGTACCCCGTGTGGGGCGTAACGCCGCTGCTGGGCCTGGACGTGTATGAGCATGCGTACTACGCGGATTTCTACACCGCGCGCGCCGGCTACATCGACGAGTTTCTGGCTCACGTGGACTGGACGGCGGTAGCCGCGCGTCTGCCCAAGGCCTGAGAACTGGCGTTTAGCGCCTGGTAGTAAAGCCTTTACGACGACCACCGCCCCGCGTGCGGGTGGTGGTGCGTTGGGAAAAAGCGGCTTCAGGAGCAGGTGCTTCCTTGCATCTTGCAGGGAAACCTGCTCCTTTGTTGTGAGACGGGCGTGACTCTGGCCCGGTGTTGTGCGATGTTAGCCGCGCACCTGCAAATGCGGATGTATCTCGGGGCACACTATGAATGATTCCAAGCCAGCACCATCTCTTACCCCCAGCGCATTGCAAAAGCGCGCCCGGCGCAAGCTGGTGGCTGGGGAGCTGAAGCAGGCTCGCAAGGCGGTGGATCGCCTGAAGGAGGAGCTGGTGGAGGCGCAACGCGTGGCCCGGTATTTGCTGAAGCGCGTGGGACGGGAGTAGTTCCTTAAAAGGCCAAACAGCGGTACGAAGTGGCCTAAGGGGAGCGCGTGTTAAGTAAAGGTGTATGCAGTTTTTGACGCTACCCGTTGTTCATCGCTGACTCAGTGCAAGGCCTGCTCACGTTTTCCCTTCCCCCCGTAGCGTACGTTGCGTATCTGCCCGTTGCGGCCGTTGCGTGAAAATCCTCTATGGACTATGCCGAGTTATCGCGTGTAGCGAGGCGTGGAGCGGATTTTCACGCAACGGCCGCAACGGGCAGACGCGCAACGTACGCTACGGGGGAGGGGACGATTGTCAGTGCAGGCTTGTTCGCGAGTGTTATTCGAATCGCCGATCGTGGTTCACGCCGCGACTGTTTAGATGTGTGAGATGCGCAGGCGTGTGGAAAAAGCGCTTGCGTGGGCGAGATTGGTGCATAAGTTTTCGCCGCTGCTTCGTTATCCCGGCAGTGCGCGGGTCGGTCGACAGTGGTCGCCTTGCGGCTTTTCTCTTCCTTCCCTTCGCTAAAATACACAACTCTCATGAACCCTTATCTTCCCCAGCAGCCTCTTTCGGAGGCGGAGTCCGCCGAGCGTGTACGGCAGATTATGGCGCAGCATCATGCCGATGAGGCGAGGCGGCAGGGCACGCAAGTCGACAGCACCGTTGGGGATGCAGCAGGAAACGCGCTGGACCTGGCGGACGTGACGGGAAGCCTTATCGAGGTGGTAACCTCCACCACAAGCACCGTTGCCGGCGCAACCGAAACGGTTGTCTCCACCGGTGCCGGGCTGCTGAGCCCGGTGGCGGAAGGCGCATCCGCCGCGGTGGGTGCCGTGGCGGAGGGCATTGGCGGGCTGTTCAGCGGGCTTGGGTAGGAGAGGCAATTTGCCGGGGATAAACCATTGCCGTTTGCTGGGATACGGCTATGCTGTCGGCGTGAATCTGCCTGTTGAGCTGTTTCTTGCCGTGCGGTACATTCGGCCGCAGCGCAATTTCGTGTCTGTTATCACCGTTATTTCCATCCTGGGCGTTACCCTGGGTGTGGCAGTGCTGGTGCTGGTGCTGAGCGTGATGTCCGGGTTTCGCAAGGAGCTTACGGACAAGATTACCGAGTTTAACGCGCATATTGACGTGGTGCGCGACGGCCTTCTGGACGATCCGGACCAGCTGGTAAAGGAAGTGTTGCGGCAGCCGGATGTGCTTGCGGCTACGCCATTTGCGGTGGGGCCGGTGCTGGTCAAGTCGCCGCGGTCCGGCAAGGTGTCCACGCCTACCATTCGCGGGATTCCGCCCGATCGCGATGACCCGGTGCTGCCGGTCAAACGCTATATCCGCACGGAGGCGGAGGGTTCTCCTCCGGGCGAGTTTGAGCTGCGCGGCGACTCCGTGCTGGTGGGCGCCGACTGGGCGCGCCGCAACAACGTGCTGGTGGGCGATACGATTACCGTGTTTGCGCCCAGCACCATTACGGAGAGCAAGGCGTTTCGCGAGGCGATCGGCCCGGAGGCGCCGCAGGGCTCGGGCGGGGCCACCAACGCGACTAGCCGGCCGCCGCAGGGCAACCAGCCGGGACAGGACCCGCTGCCGGAGCCGGACATGGAGGAGCGCATTTTGCCGGTGGATATGACGGTAACAGGCATCTTTGCCACCGGGTACTATGCGTTCGATTCCAACTTCCTTATCGTGTCGCTGGAGAACGGGCAGCGCTTTTACAAGCTGGGGCGCTCCGTGCATGGCATTGCGGTAAAAATCAAGGATCCGATCCAGGCGATGGCCACGGCAAAGGCGCTGGAGTCGCTGCCGACGTGGCGCTCTGCCGATCCGCCGATTCGCGCGGTGCCGTGGATGGAGCGCAACAAATCGCTGCTGGGCGCAATTGCGACGGAGCGTGCGGTGATGGCGCTCATCCTTTTTGTGGTGATGGTGGTGGCGGCGTTTGGCCTGTGCTCCACGCTCATTACCGTAACGGTGCAGAAAGCCGGCGAGATCGGCGTGCTTAAGGCGATGGGGGCCAACGACTTGCAGGTGGGATCCATCTTTGCGATGTACGGGCTGGTGGTGGGGGTGTGCGGCTCCATCATCGGCGTGATTCTGGGGCTGTTTTGCCTGCACATTCGCAACGACTTTCTCGCCTTTCTCAGCAAAAACTTCGGCATCGAAGCGTTTCCAAGGGATATTTATGGCTTTACCAACATTCCGGCCATTGTGGAGCCTGAGCTTGTTGTCGCCGTGGTTATTGCGGCGATTTGCGTGTGCGTGTTTGCCGCGCTGCTGCCCGCCATGCGCGCGGCGCTTATCGACCCCGTGAAAGCCTTGCGCCATGAGTAATCCGCCTCCCGCATCCTCCCCTGCACCATCCGATCCCAGGCCGGCGCCTTCCCCCGCGCAGCAGCAGCACACGCCGGCCGGGCCGTCCGCGCCCGCGCTGGCGCCGCAAAAGGAGATTTACAACCCGGCCCTCAAGCTGGGCGGCGCTGCCCTGCCGGCCGGCGGCGGGCAGGACGTTACCGTGCGGCTGTGGGCGGAGGGGCTGACGCGCCAGTACTCCATGGGCACCAGCAAGTTAGATGTGTTGCGCGGGCTGGATGTGGACTTCCCCGCCGGGCTCTCGTGCATTATCCAGGGGCAGTCGGGCTCCGGCAAATCCACGCTGCTGCATTTGCTGGGCGGGCTCGACCGGCCGGACGGCGGGCGCGTGATGTGGCGGGGCGAAAGCATTTATGGGTGGAGCCGCAATAAACTGGCGGAGTGGCGCAACCTCAACGTCGGTTTTATCTTTCAAAGCTACCAGCTGTTGCCGGAGCTGACGGCGTGGGAAAATGTGGATATCCCCGCCATGCTGGCCCGTCGCGGCAGCCGCAAAAAGGCGGAGGAACTGCTTGAGATGGTGGGACTTAAGGGGCGCGCCACCCACAAGCCGCGACAGATGTCGGGCGGCGAGCAGCAGCGTGTGGCCATTGCCCGCGCCCTGCGCAACGACCCCGAATTGTTGCTGGCGGATGAGCCCACAGGCAACCTCGATCCGAAAACTGGACGCGAGATCGTCCATTTGCTGCTTGCCTTGCAAAGGGAAAAGCAGAAAACATTAATCCTTGTTACTCACGACGAAAGCGTGGCGGCCATGGGGCACTTCCGCTTTCAGATGAGAGACGGACAATTAGTCACATGAAGATCTTTATCGATGGTCAATATCTGGACAAAGCCGACGCGAAAATATCCGTGTTCGATCACGGTTTGCTCTACGGCGATGGCATTTTTGAAGGCATCCGCATCTACAACGGCCGCGTATTCCTGCTGGACGAGCACCTGGACCGCCTCTGGGACAGCGCCAAGGCGATCATGCTCAACATCCCCATGACATATGAGGAGATCAAGGAAGCGACGCTGGAGTGTTGCCGCCTCAACGGGCTCAAGGACGGCTACATCCGCCTTGTGGTGACGCGCGGCGTGGGCAACCTGGGCATCAACCCGGAGAAGTGCCCGAAGGCCACCGTGTTTATCATTGCGGACACGATCTCCCTGTACCCCGAGGAGTGCTACACCAAGGGCCTGCGCGTCAACACCGCGGCCACGCAGCGCATTAACGTGGCGGCGTGGAGCCCGGCCATCAAGTCGCTCAACTACCTCAACAACATCCTGGCCAAGATCGAGGGCAACCTCTACGGCGCGCAGGAGACGGTGATGCTGAACCAGGACGGCTACGTGGCGGAGTGCACGGGCGATAACATCTTTGTCCTCAAAAAGGGCGAGATCTTTACCCCGCCTATTTATGCGGGCGCGCTTGGCGGCCTTACCCGCAAGGTCATCTTCGACCTGGCCAAATCCATCGGCAAGACGGTGGTGGAGACCAACCTGACGCGCTACGACCTGTTCGTCGCCGACGAAATCTTCCTGACCGGCAGCGGCGCGGAAGTGGTGCCCGTGTACGAGGTGGACGGCCGCACCATCGGCTCCGGCCACGTGGGCCCCGTTACGGAAAAGCTGATGGCGCTCTTTAAAGACCTGACGCGCTCCACGGGCGTGGAGATCTACAAGAGCTAAGCCCGGGCAAAGCGCCCGGCACCAACGACTTAACGCTCGACATCGCTCGACATCCCTCACTCATTCATGATTGCGCGCCCTTGCATGATGGTAATGTGGCTGCTGGCAGCCCTGCTGTTCAGCGCCGGCGTTACCGTCATGCAGGGGCAGCAGCCGGCGGCGACCAGCCCGGCGCCCGTCACGCGCGGGCCGGTCGCGCAGCAGGTCGATCCGCTGCCCTTTCAGTTTTACGGTAAAGTGGTGGACGAGAAGGGGCAGCCTGTGCAGGGCGCCACGGTTACCTTTACGGTAACAGGGCGCAACGCTAAAGGCGATATGTCGGCGGGGGAATCCAAAGCAACGAGCGACGAGCACGGGCGCATGGCCCTCTCCGGCACGGCTTACGCTATCAATGCCAAGGTGGCGCACCCTGGCTACCACACCCGGCCGGAGAGCGACTTTTACGGCACCATCATCCACCCCAAGGGCTTGAAAGGCAAAGCCTTCCCGCCGATTACAGATCCGCAGATCTTCCGACTGGTCAAAAAGCTGGAGCTGGAGCCGATGGAGCACGTGCGGCACTCGGTATCGCCCAGGGAGGTGTCGCCGAATGGCTATCGCATTAACATGCTTACCGGCCGGCAGCACGCCTACGCGGAGAGCGCGATCGTCCTGAATATCCATAACAGTACTGAGGATGCTGACTCGCAGGGGCGCTGTTCGTGGTACTACAGCATTGAGTTTGAGGGAGCGGAGTGTTTGCCTCGTGAGGACCGGCTGGCCTTTATGGCCCCTGCCGCAAACTACAAGCTGGCGCGCACGGAGGGTACGGTGCCGCCCTACGGCAAGGACTGGACGAACTGGAAGGCGCATCACTTTTTTGCAAAGCTGCCCGACGGCCGCTACATGCGGGGCGTCATTCAGGTCCATGGAGGCTCCTCCCGCAGTCCCGGCGGCTGGTATTTCGAGGCCTACATTAACGCCACGCCCGGCTCGCGCAATCTGGAGTGGGAGGATCAGAAGCCGCCATCCCATTCAGGGGTGGCCCTTCCCGATGTGGTGGAGAAGCAATCCGGCACGCTCCGGCCATCCTCCACATCCCCGGCCTCCGGCCCCTCCGCAGGAGGTCCCACATCATGAACACGCTGCGCGAGATCGGATGGGTGGCGCTGGGCGCCGCGCTTATCGTCGGCTGCTTTTACGCCGGCGCGTTTATCAAGTCGGCGTTCGGGCTCATCATCCCCGACAACGTCATCGGCCTGTTCCTGATGCTCGCCCTCCTCGGCACCGGCGTGCTCCCCGTCTCCTGGGTGGAGCCGGCCAGCAAGTGGCTGCTCTTTTTTCTGCCCATGCTGTTTGTGCCGATTTATGTGATGGCCGCGCGCGACAAGGCGCTGTGGGCGCAGTGGGGCTGGGTCATCGTGCCCGGCATGATGGTTGCCGTGGCGGTGATGTGGATCGTCGTGGGCCACTTTTCGCAATTTCTCAACCGGCGCCTGGAAGGCGATAACGCAGATGACGCAACCGCCGAGATCAACGGCGGCATGCCTTCCACCTCCCCGGGACGCGACAAAAATCCATGACCGCGCAGCCATCTCCTCCCCCCTCTTCCGGCTCTGCCAGCTCCTCCGCGGGGGCTGCCCCCCTGTCTCCCACCGCCACGGTACTGCCCGGCGCGGTACCGGGTGTGTCGTCCGCCTCCTCGGTCTCCAGCGGCCGGCCGACGTACAACGCCACCACCATTATCAGCCCGCGCCCCACCGTAAGTGGTGGCACGGGGGGCTCCGGCAGCAATGGCAGCTCGGCCTCCGGCTCAAAGACAGGCATCAGCTGGCAATTTGTACGTCGCTGGCTGATGCTGACGCTACCCATATGGGCCCTGCTCTTCGTCGCCACCTGGGTGCTGTGGAATCTCTACACCGAGGCCATTATGCGCGAGACGCAGAGGGGCATTACGGAGATGCTGGAGCTGGAAGTGGCGCTGGCCAAGCGCAGCGTGCAGAATCTCGCCTCCGACCTGCTCGTCATCTCCGACGCCAGTGAGATTCCCATGATGGAAGGCTCGCCCGAGGAACAGGAACTGGCCATCGACGCGCTGAAAAAGGACTTTGTTTCGCTGGGCATCCACAAGCGCTTCTACGATCAGCTCCGCTTTATCGACCGCACCGGCATGGAGCGCGTGCGCGTCAACTTCGAGCGCTTTCAGCCGCGGATTGTTCCCGACGGCGAGCTCCAGAGTAAAGCCGGCCGCTATTTTGTGAAGGAGACGCTGGCGCTCAAGCCTGGCGAAATCTTCATCACGCCGCTCGACCTCTCCATTGAGTGGGGCCATATCGAGCTGGTAGACGGCCACTACAAGCCGATGATCCGCTTTTGCAGTCCCGTCTTTACTCCGGCCGAGCGGGTCAAGCCCGATGGCAAGCCGTTCGGCATCATCACCATCAGCTACCTGCCGGAGCAAAACATGCTGCGCGACATGCGCGACCTGGCCGCTCCCAGCCCCGGCGATCTCTTCCTGCTCAATGAGGATTCCTACTGGCTGATGGCGCCCAACCAGGGGTTGGAGTGGGCGTGGATGGACAAGGAACTCAAAGCCGTGGGCATCGAGCGCCGCAACGTCAAATTTGCGGACCGCTACCCCGATGCGTGGGAGAAGATCGGCAAAGAAGACATTGGCGAGTTTTACACCAGCGACGGCTACTTTGTCTTCGCCACCGTTTCCCCTCTGGACGCCCTGCGCACGCTCAATCCCAACCTCAAGTACAAGGGCTACAACTGGAAGTTCGTCAACTTCATCAGCACAGCGGCGCTGGCCGATATCCTCTCCTCCCGCTGGCACGTGTTGCAGGGCGGACTCACCGCGGCGGCGGTGGCTGCGGTCGTGGCGTGGTTCCTGACGGGCAGCCGCATGCGGCGCGAGCAGGCGGAAGCCGATTTGCGTGCGGAACAGATTGAATCGCAAAAGCTTGCGCTGGTAGCCAGCCGTACGGACAACGCCGTCATCATTCTGGACAAAGAAAAGCGTGTCGACTGGGTCAACGAAGGCTTCCACCGCATGATCGGCTACGCGATGGACGAGGTGAAAGGCAAGGCGATGGCCCACATTATGAAGGGCCCCGAATACAGCCGCGAAGGCATCGCCGCCACGCTCGACGCCATCGAGCGCACCATCCCCGTGCAGGCGGAGCTGCTGCTGGATACCAAAGAGGGCTTCCCCCTCTGGGTGTTTATGGACGCGCAGCCGGCCTACGACGACAGCGGCGCCTACTCCAACTACATTATTGTTAACGCCGACGTTACCAGCCAAAAGCTGGCCGAGGAAGAAGCCCGCGCCGCCCGCCAGACCGCAGAGACCGCCAACCAGGCCAAAAGCGAGTTCCTGGCCAATATGTCGCACGAGCTGCGCACGCCGATGAACGCCATCCTCGGCTTCTCCGACCTGCTCGCCGGCATGGTGCAGGAGGGCAAGCAGAAGTCGTATCTCCAGGCCATCGCGTCGTCCGGCCGCTCCCTCCTTACCCTGATTAACGACATCCTCGATCTCAGCAAGATTGAGGCGGGCAAGCTGGAGTTCCAGTATGAGCCCTCCTCGGTGCGTAACCTGCTCAATGAGATCAAGCACATCTTCTCCGCCAAAGCGTCCGAAAAGAGCCTCTACCTCAATACCGACATCCCCGACGACGTGCCGGGCGGCCTGC
The DNA here is from genome assembly GCA_003054695.1 of Verrucomicrobia bacterium LW23. Lineage (GTDB taxonomy): Bacteria > Verrucomicrobiota > Verrucomicrobiia > Methylacidiphilales > UBA1321 > LW23. The sequence goes on along the minus strand of QAZA01000010.1, from coordinate 5,787 downwards.
TGCTGGACGAAGTGCGCATCCGGCAGATTCTCTTCAACGTCATCGGCAACGCGCTCAAGTTTACGGAAAAAGGCGGCATCACCGTCGTCGTCCGCACCACCATCAAGGAGGACGACGAAACCAAGGTGGACTTGCTGTTTGAGGTGACCGACACCGGCATTGGCATCCCCGCCGACCAGGTGGACCGCATCTTCTCCGCCTTTACGCAGGTGAGCGGCCAGAGCACCCGCAAGTACGGCGGCACCGGTCTGGGCCTCACCATCACCAAGCGGCTCACGGAGATGATGGGCGGCAAGATTTCGGTACGCTCGCGCTCTGGCGAGGGCTCCACGTTCTCGTTCTTCTTCCCCAACGTCACCGTCACCGCCTTCCAGGACAACGGGCTGGGCGACGCTGCGTCGATTCGGGTCGATCAGTTCAAGCCGGCCAAAATTGTGGTGGCGGACGACGTGGACCTGAATCGCATGCTGATAGCCGGCTACTTTGAGGGCAGCAAACACACGCTCTACATGGCCGAAAACGGCCGCGAAGCGGTGGAGCTGACGCAGGAGCACAAGCCCGCCATCATTCTGATGGACGTGCGCATGCCCGAGATGGACGGTGTGGAGGCCAGCCTGGCCATCCGTAAGATCGACGAGCTTAAACACATCCCGATTATCGCCGTTACGGCCAGCGTGCTGAAGCACCAGGAGGACGAGGTGCGCGAAGTCGTCGACGGCTTCCTGGCCAAGCCCGTCTCCAAGCGCGACCTGGTGGAGATGATGAAGAAGTACCTGCCGCTGGAGGAGATCTCCCCGGAGGAAGCCGCCGCCGCCGAGGCCGAGGCGGCCGGGGGTGCCCACGCGCACGTGGATGCCGGCGCGGGGGACCCCGAGCTGTGGCCCAAACTGCTGGATTTGCTGCGCGATGCGGAGACCGGCACCGTGCCCGGGCTCATTCAGCACCAAAAGATGGGCGAGATCGAAACCTTCTGCGGCACCCTTACCGAGTGGGCGGAAGCATACAAGGCGCCCGCCCTGGGCAAGTACTCCGCCGACCTGCTGGAGCAGGTGCAGCTTTTTGATCTGGACGCCATGGCGCAAACGCTGGAGAAATTCCCCGCCCAGGTGGCCGCCGTGGCCGCGTTTGTGGAGAAGAAAGACGAGCCGCCCGCAACTGGCGCCGCCTCCGCCCCCTCCCCGGCCAAAACGGCGTCCGTCGTGCCCGGCCCGACCGCATCCATCGCGCCGGCGGCGACGGCCAGCACCGCCGGCACATCCCCTGCTCCTGCCGCTCCTGCCGCGGCGGGGGAGCCCGGCGACAGCGCCAGCACGCTCGGCGTCACCCCCGGGCGGAATACGGACTCCGCCATGACGGGGCTGTTTGCCTCCGCTCCGCCCGCCCCAAGCTCTCGCGTGGCGGACAGCGTTCCGCCCGGGGCTCCCACCCGGTTCGGGGGCAAGGCTGTCGGACTTTCCGCACCAGCCCCGGATGGCACGCCTGCTCGCCCGGCCGCCGGCGCAGTCGTCATGCCCACGGAGGTTACCGTCTCCTCGCTGCTGCCCGGGGCCGACGGAGCCGGCGCGCCCCCCACGTCCGTGGCTCAGGCGGATCCCGCGGCGGAGTGGGCCGGGCTTATCTACCAACTGCGCGCCGACCGCGCGGGCACATGGAGTGAGCTGGTGAAATCGCAAATGCTGGGCGAGATCGAGACGTTCGGCGCCAGGCTGCGGGACATGGGCACGGAGTACAACGCCGCCACCCTTACCGCCTACGGCAAGAAGCTGATTGCCCAGGCGGAAGAGTTCGACCTCGACAACCTGCCCGCCACGCTTAACGAGTTTCCGGACCTGATCGAAGCGCTTTCCGCGCAGCACAAAGCGGCCATCATGAACGCGCCGCCTACCGGTGCGTCCGTGCTGCCCACCCCCGCGACGCGCCCCACCGGCGACATTGCACCCGCCCAGCCAAAGGGGCTGTCGGCCCCGCCCCCGCCGCCCAAAGTCGTCGACCCGGCCCTGGCGGAACGGCTGACCGAGCTGCGCGAAACCAGCTACAAGCGGCTGCGCGAGAGCCAGCTGATGGGGGAGGTGGAGAGCTTTGCCCGCGATATCATCAGCCTGGGCGTGGAGCATAGCTGCAAGCCTCTCAAAGATTATGGTGCGCAATTGCTTGAGGCCTCCGATCTTTTCGATGTAGATTTGATCAATGCGAAGCTCGATGAGTTTCCAGCCTTGTATAAAACGCTCACTTAAGTAAGCTAAACCTTCGCCAGCGCGCGCGGGACGGCTACCTTCGCACCACGCGCACCATTCCTTTCCGCTCTCTTTCTCCTCCTCTTCCTCCCGCCGTCCCTCTGGGTCGCCGCGCGCCATGCATTCCACCGCACCAGCCACCGCCCCCGCTTCTATACCGCGCTCCATGATCTCCACGCCTTCCACCCCCGCGCCGCCGGCGCACACGTCCATCATTCTGGTGGTCGACGACGTTGCCAAGAACATCCAGGTAGTGGGCACCATGCTCCGCGCGGAGGGCTACGAGGTGATGGCCGTAACCAGCGGCGCCAAAGCCCTGGAGCGCGTGCAGACGCAGCGGCCGGACCTGATTCTGCTGGACCTGATGATGCCCGAGATGGACGGCTTTGAAGTATGCCGCCGCCTCAAGGCCGATCCCTCCACGCGCGAGATTCCCGTCGTGTTCCTTACCGCGCATACGGAGACGGACATGGTGGTGGAAGGCTTCAGCATCGGCGCTGTGGATTATGTCTCCAAGCCCTTTAAAGCGCCCGAACTGCTGGCACGCGTGCGCACGCACCTGGACCTGAAGCACAGCCGCGAGGACCTCAAGCGCGCCTACGAGGAGCTGAACGCCGCCAACACCCGCCTGCAGCACGAGTTGCACGAAGCCTGCACCTACGTGGAGAGTCTGCTGCCGCGCACCATGAGCGAGCCGTTCCAGATCAACTGGATCTTTGACCCGTGCACGGAGCTGGGCGGCGACTGCTTTGGCTACCACTGGGTGGACAAGGAAAACTTCGCCATCTACCTGCTGGACGTGTGCGGCCACGGCGTCGGCTCCGCCCTGCTCAGCGTCTCCGCCGCCAATACGCTGCGCAACCGCAGCCTGCCGGGCGTCGATTTCCGCAACCCGGCGCAGGTGCTGACGGCGCTGAACAACGCGTATCTGATGGAGAATCAGAACGACCTCACCTTCACCATCTGGTACGGCGTCTACCACGCCCCCACGCGCAAACTCAGCGCCTCCACCGCCGGCCACCCGCCGCCCCTGCTCACCATAGGCGCGCGCGATGCCGTGAAGCAAGTAGTGGAGATGGGCGAGCCCAACATGATCCTGGGCATGTGCGAAGGCGTAGCGTACAACGCCAGCGAGTACGACGTGCCCCCCGGCGCGGACCTCTACGTCGTCAGCGACGGCGTGTACGAGATTGCCAAACCCGACGGCACCATGCTCTCCTACGACGAGTTCTCCGCCTACCTCGCCCAGCCCATCACCTCGCCCAAAAAAAACGTCGATATCATTACCGAACACATGCGTGCCGCCGGCGGCGGCCTGCCGTTTGAGGACGACTTCAGCCTGCTGCACATCCGCTTTTAGTGCGTGACAGGTGTCAAGGTATTCAATGCGATCCGACAACCTCAAAGAGGTTGTATATCGTAGCCCAGGGTTCCCCGAGAGAAGCGAGAGAACCCTGGGTTAAGGCCAAATCAGACCGACCCCAACGAGGGTCGTATCCCATTCTCACGTAAAGGGATACAACCCACGTTGGGGTTGTTCAGAAGCGAATCCTTCCCCAGGGTTCCCTCTCTTCGTTCGGGGAACCCTGGGCTAAGATATACAACCTCTTCGAGGTTGTCAGATTGCCTTGCTGGTCCAGATCTGGTTATCGCTTACAACTTGTCAGCGGTGTCAACTGCTCGCATTGCGCACCTTTACGCCGCATTCTCATTGACACCGCACCGCCTGCCAATGAATTGTTAGCGGACTCATGCAATCGACAGCTACCGATACGTTACTCCGCACGGCGCTTGCCGACACCCACATTGCCGAAGGCGCCCGCATGGTCGAGTTTGGCGGGTGGTACATGCCGGTCCAGTACCGCGGCATTCTTCAGGAACACAAGGCTGTGCGCGAAGCGGCCGGCCTGTTCGATATCTCCCACATGGGCGAGCTGCTCATCACCGGCGAAGGGGCTGCCGCGTGGCTCGATACCGTGCTTACCAACAACGTCAGCCGCCTCAAGCCCGGGCGCGGCCAGTACACGTTCCTGCTCAACGACAAGGGCGGCGTGATCGACGACCTGATCGTCTACTGCATTACCCCGGAGCGCTACCTGGCGGTTATCAACGCCTCCCGCATTCAGCAGGACTTCCTCTGGCTGCGCGACAAGCTGCCGTGGACGCACAAGCACCCCCAGGCGGAGCGCGTGCACCTGTTTAACGAGAGCGATGTGCTGGCGGCCGTGGCCCTGCAGGGGCCCAACGCGCAGAAGATCCTCAGCGCCTTTCTGGCCAGTGATGCCGAGCACACCGGCCCGTGCGCGCTGGAGACCCTTCCGCGCAGCGGCATCATCGCGCACGACGTGGAGCATCGCGAGTTCTTTATCGCCCGCACCGGCTACACGGGCGAGGACGGCTTTGAGATCTTTACCATTCGCGAGGACGCCGAGTACCTGTGGAAGGAGCTGCGCAAGTTTGGCGAGCCCCACGGCCTCGTCCCCTGCGGCCTGGGCGCCCGAGACACGCTGCGCCTGGAAATGTGCTACCCACTCAACGGCAACGACTTAAGCGAGGAGATTACTCCGCTGGAGGCAGGCCTGGGCAAGTTTGTGGCACTGGATAAGGAGTGCGGCTTTATCGGCCAGGCGGCCCTTAAGGCGCAAAAGGAGGCGGGGCTGAAGAAGCACCTCATCGCCTTCAGCGTTACCGGCAAAGGCGCACCGCCCCGCTCGCACAATCCTATCCTCCTCAACGGCAAGCAGATCGGCGAGACGACCAGCGGGGGGTTCTCCCCCAGCCTGGGCGGCGGCATCGGCATGGGCTATGTCGAAATCGCGGCCGGCGCCACCGAAGGCACGGCGATCGAGATTGACGTGCGCGGCAACAAGATCCCCGCCGTTATCGTGGCCAAGCCCATCTACAAAAAGGCGGCGAAATCCTGAGCGCCGCGCCCGGGCTTTCTTTGTTTCTGATTCATAACTTCATCTCCTGCAATAACTTCCCATCCCATGAACGTACCTGATACCCTGAAATACGCCGAGAGCCACGAATGGGCCCTCATCGACGGCGACACCGCCACCGTCGGCATCACCGACCACGCCCAGAGCGAACTCAGCGACGTCGTGCACGTCGAACTCCCCAAAGTCGGCGCCACCTTCACCGCCGGCGCCGTCGCCGCCACGGTGGACAGCGTCAAGGCCGCGTCGGATATCTACTCCCCCCTCAGCGGCACGGTTACGGAAGTCAACCCCGCCCTCTCGGACCCGTCGCTTGTCAACACCGACGCCTTCGGTCAGGGCTGGATGTTCAAGCTCAAGCTCAGCGATCCCTCCGAAGCGGCAAAGCTCAAAAGCGCCGCGGAGTACATCGCGCAGATCAGCTAGAGGCTGTCGACATTTGGCCTCTTCCTTTATCCCCTGCTTAGAGGCTTGTATCCCCCTTAGAGCGAGACATTCTCCTCCATCTTGCAGTACGGCTTCACAGATGTCTCGCGCTAAGGGGGATACAAGGCTCTAAGCAGGGGATAAAGGGGGAACGTAAGGAAGGTTGAACATCGTGGAAGCAACCCTCT
>QAZA01000009.1 GCA_003054695.1 Verrucomicrobia bacterium LW23 | reverse complement strand
GAGGCTGTCGACATTTCCGCTGCATCCCCTTGGCGAAACTTTCCGTCCTTGGCGATACTATCTGCCTTGGATCTACGGACCTTCAGATAACATCGCCAAGGGCGGAAAGTTTCGCCAAGAGGGTTGCTTCCACGATGTTCAACCTTCCTTACGTTCCCTCTTTATCCTCTGCTTAGAGGCTTACGTCCCCCTTAGAGCGAGACATCTGTGAAGCCGTACTGCAGTACGGAGAAGTATGTCTCGCTCTAAGGGGGACGTAAGCCTCTAAGCAGAGGATAAAGAGGGAGGAGTCCTGTATCAGTAATCATTCGTAGAATAAAATGTACTGCTTTCAGTAGTGGTCTTCATCAATCATTACACGAAGGATTGATGATACAAAAGATTGGAGGCTGTCGACATTCGAGTTTTTCTCTTCTCAGTCTTGGCGATCTTTCCGTCCTTGGCGTTAATAATCCCTTCGCAAAAATCCCTTTGCTATACAATCAAACAGATTTTAACGCCAAGTGCGGAAAGATCGCCAAGAGGGGGATACTTTCCCGTTGTCTTTACATTATGGGCTGGCTGCGCGGAGGCGTATATTCCAGATACTCCTCCGTCATCCTGCAAAGCTCCGCGCCAAAAAAGCGTTCAACAATCCACAACGCCAGGTCCAGGCCGGAGGTAACACCGCCGGCGGAGAGGATATTGCCATCATCCACCACCCGGTCTGTCACCAGCGTAGCGCCGTAGCGGGGTAAATCCCCGTGGGCAAGGTGGTGTGTCGCGGCGCGGCGCCCCTTGAGCAGCCCTGCCTCCGCCAGGAAGAAGGCGCCGGTGCACACGCTGGCCAGCACCACTCCTGCTTCGCTGGCGCGTCGCAGGTAATCCAGCAGGGCCGCGTCTTTTACTGCGGCACGCACGCCCGTGTCGCCTCCCGTAATCCAGGCGCCGCCGGGGAGGAGCAGCAAGTCAAACGCGTTGGGTGCATCCGGCGGCAAAGGCGTATCCGGAGCCGCACCTGCCGCGCCCGCTGTAGTGCCGGAGGCGCACTCCCCCAGCCGGAGCGGTCGCCCTGCGTGAAACATAAGTCCATGATTTGCAGCAACATGGATGCCGGATGTCAACGTAACGAGTTCCACCGTAAGCTTCGCACCCAGCGCTTCCGCCGCCTTAAACACGCCCCACGGCCCCACAAAATCCAGCTCCTCCACTCCGGCAAAAACCAGTATCGCAATGCGCATGTCGACACCCTACCACCGGTGAGGATTTATTCACTACGAATCACACGAAATTGAGGGGGGACGAGAGGGACTGGGGGGGAGCAGGCATACACGTGCAGTTGCGAGGGCTGCAGTCCAAAACTTCAACCTTCAAACTTTAGTTCTCTCCCCTCCATCCCCTCTGCAAACTTCGTGTGCATCGCGTGTTTTGTGGTTAAAACCGACCCTCCCCTTCCCTTCCCACCCGGCGCGCCACTTTTTTGCATAAACCCGCTTGACATCCGCGCACATCCGCCTTACTGCTACACCTACAACTTCTTATCGAGAGCGGTGGAGGGTCCTGGCCCTGCGAAGCCGCGGCAACCGAGGGAAGGCAGCTTCTGGTGAAGCGGCCTGACCTGTCTAGGTGCCAACCCCAGCTCCGGGCTCTGCATCCTTAATGCGGTAGCCGGCGGAGGAGGATGAGGAGGGGGCGGCATATGTCCGGCGGCGCAGTCGCAGTTAACGACGCACCACGGAATGTCTGGCGCAACCTGTCATCCTCGCATGCCCACCAGAACCTCGTCGCACACGGGCAGCGATGAACTCGATTTGATGACACGCTCCGCAAGACAACATGGGAACAGAATTTTTTAGCCAGCTTAAGTGTCGAGAGTGTGGCCGACATTACCCCAAAAAAGCCATCCACGTCTGCGAGTTCGACTTCGGCCCCCTGGAAGCGGATTACGACTACGACCTGATCAAGCGCTCCATCTCCCGCGCCGCCATCGAGTCCCGCCCCCAGTCCATGTGGCGCTACCGGGAACTGCTGCCCATTGACGGCGAGCCCACCGTTGGCCTGCAAGTCGGCTTTACCCCGCTGGTTAAGGCCGATCGCCTGGCCAAAGCGCTGGGCGTGAAGGAGTTGTACGTCAAGAACGATACCGTTAACTACCCTACCCTTTCCTTCAAGGACCGTGTCGTATCCGTCGCGCTCAGTCGCGCGCGGGAGCTCGGTTTCGAAGTCGTCGCCTGCGCCTCCACCGGCAACCTGGCCAACTCCGTGGCCGCCAACGCCGCCGGCGCCGGCCTTAGAAGCTACGTGCTGATTCCTGCGGATCTTGAACAGAGCAAAGTACTTAACTCGCTGGTGTATGGCACGAATGTCATCGGCATCCACGGCGCGTACGATCAGGTCAACCGCCTGTGCTCCGAGATCGCCGGCAAGTACGGCTGGGGCTTCGTCAACGTCAACCTGCGCCCCTATTATGCGGAAGGCAGCAAGACGATGGGCTTCGAAATTATTGAACAGCTCGGCTGGCGCACTCCGCAGCACACCGTGGTGCCCATGGCCAGCGGCTCGCTCCTGACAAAAATCTGCAAGGCCTACCAGGAAGCCACGAAGGTGGGACTTATTGATGAGCAACGCTTTAGCGTGCATGGCGCGCAGGCGACAGGCTGCTCGCCCATCTCTGTGGCGCACAAGGCGGGCACCGACCTCATCCGCCCCGTGCAAAAGCCGAAGACCATTGCCAAATCGCTCGCCATCGGCACCCCCGCCGACGGCTACTACGCGGTAAACGTGATGCGCGACACCAATGGCAGCGCTGAAGACGTCAGCGACGCCGAAATTATCGAAGGCATCAAACTGCTGGCCCAGTGCGAAGGCATTTTTGCCGAAACGGCCGGCGGCGTCACCGTTGCCTGCGCCAAAAAGCTCATCGATACCGGCAAGATCCCCCGGGATGAGTCGATCGTCCTGTGCATCACCGGCCACGGCCTCAAGACGGCGGAAGCCGTCGCCGAGCACATCGGCGCCCCCCGTCTCATCAACCCCAGCCTGCGCGAGTTCGACAGCCTCCTGCACGCTGAGCTGACCGCCGTCCCCGCCGGGCACCGCAACGGCCAGCCCGCCATCGCCGGCGCCGCCCGCGCCGGGGAATCGGATGCGAGCCTGATCTGACGCCAGGCCTTCCTGCGCCCTTCCTTCAGAACCTAACGCCGCGCGCCCTCACAGGTCAGCGCGGCGTTTTCTTTTGCCGGACTGCCATTGGCCCTGTATCTTCTGTAGCTATTCTGTCACAACATGTATCCTATCCCTTCTCCGATTCCGATGAACATGTTGGAAATGATACAAAACTACATCCCACTTCTCCTCACGTGCGTCTTCCTGAGTATTAGAGGTTCTCGACATTTGGCCTCCTCCCCCTTTATCCCCTGCTTAGAGGCTTATATCCCCCTGATTTGTAGCCCGGCGCAAATTCCTGTCGACTTTGCGCGGCAGATCGTGTACTCAGGATCACGAACTTGGCGCACCTGCAACCGCGGTAGCCGGGTCGCCCCGCCGCCACGATGACAACGTCCAAAATCCAGCAGACGATTGCGCATATTCGTGAGCTTCAGCTACATATGCTGGAGGCTCAGCGCTTTCGCGGCTACTCCGGCGCGGCGCGGGCTATCTCCGGCACCGTGGCGCTGATTGTGGCTCTGGTGCTTGGGTCGCCCGACTTTCCGGCGCGGCCCTCCTCCCACCTTATCGGCTGGGGCATCGCGGTGCTCCTCGCAGCGGCGTTTAACTACGGCGCGGTGCTGCACTGGTTTTTGTACGACGAAGAGGTGGGGCGCGATCCCCGGCGGCTCAGCCCCACTCTTGAGGTGATGCCGGCTCTGTTTGTCGGCGGAATTTTCACCATTTGCCTCGTTCGCGCGGAGGCGTACGACTTTCTGTTTGGCACCTGGATGTGCCTGTTCGGTATCGCGAATCTCGCCAGCCGCCGCGTGCTGCCCAAGTGGGTATGGCCGCTCGGCTGGTTCTACATTGCCTGCGGCACCATGTGCCTGCTCATCCCCACCCCCTTTATGAGCCCCTGGACCATGGGCTTTGTCTTCTTTGCGGGGGAGCTGGCCGGTGGTATTATCTTAAGTAGTGACCGTCCGCGCCTGCGCCGCGCCTCGCCCCTTGCAAGGCCCGCCGCCGCTCCGGAACCAGCCTCTGCCCGCGACAATGAAAACTGACACTAACAGCGAAAATCTCTACTCCGCGCTCGAGCCCATCTTTCACGAGCCCAACCGGCTGGCCATCGTCTCCGCCCTCGGCGGCGCGCCCGACGGGCTGACCTTTAACGAGCTCAAGAGCCAGTTCAACCTCACCGACGGCAACCTCAGCCGGCATCTTAAAGCGCTGGAGGAGGCGCGCGCCATTGTGATCGAAAAGGCGTTCGTCGGCACCCGCCCCCGCACCACCGTCCTCCTCTCCGACGAAGGCCGTGAAAGCTTCATCTCCTACCTTCAGGCACTGGAGGAAGTGCTGCACAAAGCCAACCGTGTGTTCGCGCCCGAAGTGCGCCGCAACACTCCGGCCGTCTCCTATGACGACGCGTTTATCGCCAAGCCTTCGCAGGCCTGATGGCGCGCTATGTGTATACGCGGGGATAATAAAGATAGACGGGCTGTCGAAAGAGAAGCCTGCCGTGCCTACCAGGAGACTCAAGCAAGCTAAAGAAGTAGAGTGCGCGATTGAGCGAGGAGCGTCGCGGAGCAGAAGAAGACGCAGTCGCACTTACGCAGGGATGCGGCGGACTTTATAAATGGGCTGCACCCCTGGAGCATTTTCAGACAGCATGGCACGAATTCGCCAAGCTCCTGGAACCCGGAGCAATCTGATGCGAGGACTACATGCTGTCCCCTCTTGGCGATCTTTCTGTCCTTGGCGTTAAAATTCCCCTCCATCGAGCGGATTTATAACGCCAAGGACGGAAAGATTGCCAAGGCGTAAGAAAAGGAGAATCGCGAATTGTACGCCAGGATCTCTCCATCCCCTCCGTGCAATCCGTGTTTTCCACGACAATGGTGAAATGTCGACACTCTAGCGCCGTTGGCGCCTCCAGATGCCCGGCCCGTGTGTATACCTGTAGGTTGACCCGCGCCGGCATTAGCGCATCAAAACGGCAGCCGTGCGGTGGCATGCGTTTGCCCGGCGCGGGAGTGGGCTCGCGCACCGGTGCTTGGTGCCATGTTGCGGCTGGGCCGCAGCGTTACTGTTAGAGATTCAGCTTGGTGACGCTGCCTTCCACGTGGCTGGCGCTGGCTTTCAGGGCCACCAGTTCGTCGTCGGTCAGCGGCAGCTCGACGATCTTCTCGATACCCGTTTTGCCGAGGACGACGGGGACGCCGACGAACTGGTCGGTAATGCCGTACTGGCCGGTGCACCAGGCGGCGACGGGGAGGATGCGCTTTTCGTCGCGCACGATGCTTTGCACCATTTGGGCAACCGCGGCGCTGGGGGCGTAGTAGGCGCTGCCCTTTTGCAGCAGCTTGACGATTTCCGCGCCGCCGTTGCGGGTGCGGGTAACCATGGCGTCAATGCGCTCCTTGGAGATGAGCGTCTCGATGGAGATGCCGCTGACGGTGGAGTAGCGGGCGAGCGGGACCATGTCGTCGCCGTGGCCGCCGAGGACCATCGCGTCGACGTCCTGGTGAGACACGCCAAGCTCCATGGCGATGAAACAGCGGAAGCGGGCGCTGTCGAGAACGCCGGCCATGCCCATGACGCGGTTTTTGGGGAAGCCCGTCTTCGCGCCGACGAGGTAGGTCATGACATCAAGCGGGTTGCTGACGACGATGACGATGGCGCCGGGGGCGTACTTCTTTACGTTCTCCGCCACGCCGCCGACGATCTCGGCGTTTTTGACGAGCAGGTCGTCGCGGCTCATGCCGGGCTGGCGGGCCAGGCCGCTGGTAATCACCACGATGTCGCTGTCTTTGTAGTCGGCGGGATCGTTGGTGCCGGTGACGAGTGAGTCAAAGCCTTCCAGGCAGGCGGACTGCATCATATCCAACGCCTTGCCCTGGGGCATGCCTTCCACGATGTCGTGCAGGACGACGTCGCCGAGATTTTTTTCCGCCAAACGCTGGGCTGTCGTCGAACCGACGAAGCCGCCGCCAACTACCGTGATCTTCATGTGTTTCTGTATTTGTTTCCGCACAAAAATGATGCCCCGCCCTTATTTTAGGAGGTGCGTTGCGCGAGAGGTCCCATTATAAATAACGATCATGAGCATGCAAGCCACAAGCCAGTCGAGCCCGGCAGTTCGTGTTCCTTCCCACGGGGATGCTGATGTAACCGCGGTGCGCCGCGGCGTTTTCCACCGGCCCCTGCGCGGTTTGGCGCGATTGCGAGCCTGCGCGGCTGTCGCCCTGATGGCGCTGCTGATGGCGGCCATGGCCGTCACGCTCGCCCCCGCGGCCCACGCGGCCAGTGCGGCGGTGGAGACGCAGGCGGTGGCGATGGAAGCCTCGCAGCCGATTCCGTGGGATGTGTGGCTGTGGAACTTTTTGCTGCCGCTCAACAAGGTGCTGCTTCGCATCTCGGAGAACGTGGCGGTTACCACGCTGTATGTCAGCATCAGCATTATTGTGCTGGCCATCCTGGAAGGCATCATCAATTACGTCACGGGCCGCATCTCCCGCACGATGCCTAACCCTAACGCTATCAAGCGCATCGGTACATTCCAGAGCCTGGCGCTGAGCGTGGCGCGCTATGCGGTGGGCCTGGCGGCGGCCATCTACATCCTGGTACTGTGGGGCATACCGCCGGAGACGCTGGCGGTGGGTACCGCGGTAATCGGCGGCGCCATCGGCTTTGGCTCACAAGGCTTTGTGCAGGATATGATTACGGGCTTTTCCATCCTTTTTGAGGACCAGATCCACGTGGGCGATTTCGTCAAAATCGGTGACGTAACCGGCACGGTGGAAGACGTTGGCCTGCGCGTCATCAAAATCCGCACCTCCAGCGGCGACCTGCACACCCTCTTTAACCGCACCGTCGTGGCCGTCACCAACCTGAAGCCGCCGGAAGCCCCGCCCGAAGTGAAGGAAGCCGTGGCGGAAAACGCCGTAGTGGAGGCGAAGAAGGAGGCGGAGGAGAAGGATAAAGAGGAAAAGAAGGAGAAGGCGTAACTACTTTTCAATGTGCGGCTTCCGCTCAGGGCTCCTCAATGCATCCGAGGAGCCCTGGGCCGGACTCCTTCATTTTCCTCCAACTTCCTTTCTGTTTCCCCCTTTGTGTCTTCATGCCTTTGTGGTTAACTTTCTTCCCCAATCGGGAAAGAGAAAATGTTGATGGCAACAACTTCTCCATGAAGGGCAATCTTCCCTATATTTTAATTGGGGCTGGAAGTGTTGCTCTGTATGCGCTGCTGATAATAAGTATGTTAATTGACGAATTTGTCACTAAAGTCGCTTTGTATAAATCAGTAGACTATATAGAGGAGAAACGAGAAATTGAAGGCATATCGAAGGCAGAATATTTAGTTACTAACGGGCGGTTGTACCTTCGCAAGGATAGACGTCAGACTATTATCCTCTTATCCTGTTTTTGGTCTTACAATTGGAATGCCTCGTCAATAGCGCAATTCCGCAAGGAACATCCTGAGCTGGAGCATCTGTGGCCTGATCCGATTCGTCCCGACGGAGGCGTAAAATGGATTGAAAAATAGTCTGCCCGGCGCTTCATAAAGTACACTATGCCCAATTCGTCCAGCAAGAAGGTGGTACCCGCCCGCGTCGTCGTTATTGGCGCGGGGCTGGGCGGCATGGCGGCGGCGGCGCGGCTGGCGAGGATGGGGCACCGCGTGGAGATTTGGGAGAAGAACGAGGTGGCGGGCGGCAAGCTGCGGGAGCTGAAGCTGGGCGCCTACTCGTGGGATATGGGCCCCTCACTGCTGACGATGCCGCACGTGCTGCGCGATCTGTTCCGCTTCTGCGGGGTGGAGCCGACGTCGCGGCTGGATCTGATCCGGCTGCCCTCCGCGTGCCGGTACTTTTTTGGGATGGGGGACGGGCCTCGCAAGGGAGTGCCGGTTTCCGCCGCTGCGGCTGGGCTGGAGCCCGACTTTATCGACGAGGACGACGCGTTCTGGAAGCTGCCCGAGGTGGCGCGCTTTCTCGACTACGCGCGCGGGATCTACGAGCTCAGCGGCGAGGCGTATCTCAACTACCCGCCGGCGGAGTTCTGGCGCGCCTTCACGATCGGTAACCTCCCGCGGCTGAAGCACTTACCCAAGGTGTGCACCTTTGAGACGATGGACCAGGTGGTGCGGCGCTTTTTTGCGGACGAGGCTGGCCCGGGAACGGCCCGCGCGGCAAAACTGCGCCGCATTTTTAACCGCTTTGCCACCTACAACGGCTCGTCGCCCTACCTTACCCCGGCGACGTTCAACATAATCCCCTACGTGGAGGCCGAGTTCGGCGCGTGGTATCCGCGCGGCGGCATGGTAGTCATTGCGCGGGAGATCGAGCGGCTGGCGCGCGAGATGGGCGTCATCTTCCGCTTTGGCGAGGCGGTCGCGGAGTTCCGGCCGCATTTGCCCACCGGTGCCGCCGCGGGGGAGGACGCCGCGCACTCGCCCTCCGCAGCCGCCGCCGGGGCCATCGCGGGGTGGATCGACGACCTTTTTGCCAACACGCGCGACGAATCCGGCCGCGACCTCCGCTCCGCCGGCGGCACCCTCGTCTCCGACACCGGCCGCACCGCCGAGGTCGACGCGCTGATTTGCAACGGCGACGTGCTGCGCGCGCGTGGCGGTGTGCTGCGCTCCCTCACCACCGATGCGGAGTTGGACACGCTGCGCGACAAACCGCTCTCGTCCTCCGGCTTTATTCTCTGCCTGGGCGTGCGCAAGCGCTACCCGCAGCTGCGCCACCACAACATTTTCTTCTCCGACAACTACGAGCGCGAGTTTGCGGATATCTTTGAGCGCAAGCAACTTCCGGGCGACCCCACCATCTACGTCTGTATCTCCGCGCGGACAGATGAGGCCCGGGCAGCGGGCGAGCGCGACAATTACTTCGTCCTCGTCAACGCCCCCGCCTGGCCGGACGATAAACCGCTCAGCAACAACGAGAAGCGCCGCTATCGTGACACCGTCGTCCGCCGCCTGGAAACGCTGGGCCTCACGGACCTGAGCAGCCACATTGAGGAGGAGCACATCTTTACGCCTAAGGACTTTGCCTCACGCGACTTGACGTGGCAGGGCACCCTCTACGGCTGGGCTTCGCACAGCATCGGCGCCGCCCTCTTCCGCCCGCCCATGCGCCTCAGCTCCCGCCAGCGCGTGTGGTTCTGCGGCGGCACCACCCATCCCGGCGGCGGCATCCCCCTCGTCCTGCTCAGCGGCCGCATGGTGGCCGAGTCCGTGGACGCAACGCTGAGGGGATGAGAGGATAAGGCCGGTTGCAGCCGCAACCGCAGCGGACGCCGCTGCCGAGCCCAAAGCAAACCCGCCCGGCCGTGGGAGCGGCCTTCGGGCGGGCGTGGTGGGGATGGGGAAAGCGCTCTCTCGCTCTGCCGGCGGCGATCAGCGGGGCAGCGGCAATTAGCCGCAGTTGCCGATAGCTTCCACAGGGCAGCCTTCCATGGCTTCCTTGCAAAGCTGCTTTTCCTCGTCAGTGACGGGTTGCTTGTAGACGTAGGAGTAGCCACCATCGTCGTTACGGCCGAAATTGTCGGGAGCGGTCTCGCGGCACAGATCGCAGTCGATACACTGGTTGTCCACAAAGAAGGGACCGGGGAGGTTTTCGGGGTAGCGGTTTTCGATATCAGCCATGGTGTTTTCCTCAGGGTTAAAGGTAAATTGTGTAATTAAGATCTTAGACTTTCTGTCGGTTGTCTCAATCTTTTTTTGATGGTTGGTTGCACTTTTTTAGTCGCTATTCCTTGTGATTGCAACAGGAGACGAACAGGCACTGCGCCAGAGGGAAACGGCCCTTCAGTCCGTATCCACGCAACGGTTGCGACGCATGGGTGCCATTGATGGATTCTTGCGCTGGCCGCAACCAGCCGCAAATAGCCGCACCCGGCCGCAACTTACCGCAAAATTATCGCAAAGGGCCGCAACCGGGCGCAGACAGACGTCCCGCGCCGCGCTTTCACGTTGCAGTAACGGCCTTCAGCGGTAGAGTGTTGGCGACGAAATCTCCGGACGTTCCCTTATGATTTTTCGCAGCTTTACCTTGTATCTCGCCCTTGCGGGCGTTATCGGCGCCGCGTTGCTTGTGGCGCGTATTCGCCAGACACCGCCCCCGCCTGCCCCGGTGGCCCCTCCGGCCCGCTCGCCCTTTGCGTACAGTGTGGCCGCCAGCGGTATTGTGGAGGCGGTGCGCGAGAACGTTAAAATTGGCTGCGTGCGCCCCGGCCTGGTGCGCACCGTGTATGTGGAGGTGGGCTCCGTCGTCAAAAAGGGCGATCCCCTGATGTTGCTGGACGACCGGGAGGCCAGATCCCGGCTGGAGACCGCGCGCATGCAACTGCGCTCCCTGCAGGCGGCACTGGAGACGGAGAAGATCCTTGTTGCCGACGCCCGCGACACCTACGAGCGCACCGCACGGCTGGAGCGCGACAAGGTGGCGAGCGTGGACGAATACCGGCGCAAGGATTTTCTGCTCAAAACCGCCATGGCCCGCGCCGCCAAAATGGAGGCCGATATTGAGCTGAGCACCGCCCAGGTGCGCGGTGCGGAAACGGAGCTTGAAGTGCTGACCGTGCGCGCCCCCCGCGACGGCACCATCCTGCAAGTCAACATTCGCGAGGGCGAGTACGCCAATACCAGCGGCTCCGCGGGCAGCAGCAACGACGCGCTGATGATGCTGGGCTCCACAGTGCGCCTGCAGGTGCGTGCGGATGTGGACGAGCAAAACGCCCCGCTGGTGCGCCCCCACCAGCGCGCCGTGGCTTACCTGAAGGGCACGACCGACAACCCCATCCCCCTCGATTTTGTGCGCATCGAGCCCTATATCGTGCCCAAGCGCTCCCTCACGGGCGATAACTCCGAGCGGGTGGATACGCGGGTGCTGGAGATTGTGCTGGCGTTCGATCGCCCGGAGGCGTTCCCCATCTACGTGGGCCAGCAGGTGGATGTGTTTATCGAGCGGCCCGATCCGAAGGAGGCGCCGAGTGCCACGCCCCCCGGGGAGCCCCGGCGGCAGATCGTCATCCCGGCATGGCAGGCCTCGCACGCGCCGCCGGCGCAGCCGACAACCAACGCGCCGGCAGCTGCAAGGTAAGGGCATCATCCCGGCGCAAGTTGGGCGCGGCCTCGCGCGCGGTGGCTGTGGTGCGGACGTTCGGGGAATCGTAGCCTTCCATCACCGCCGTCGTGCTGGACAATGCGGGGCGCAATGCGCATAATCGCGCCCTTTCTGCCGTCGCCTTGCCCAGCGGGCGGGCGGTCTGGCGTATTCCCCTTCCTAACTCCTTACCTATGAGCAGCATCCGCGATCTGGCCAACCCTGAGTTACTCAGCCTCATCCCCTACGAGCCCGGCAAACCCGTGGACGACGTGGCGCGCGAGCTGGGGCTTGAGCCCTCGCAGGTCATCAAACTGGCCTCCAACGAGAACCCGCTCGGGCCCTCGCCCAGGGCCATCGAGGCGATGTCCAAAGCGCTGGCCGGCGTTCACTTTTACCCGGACGGCGGCGGCTACCACCTGCGCAACGGCATTGCCGAGCACTTTGGGCTGACCCGCGACCATGTGGTGCTGGGCAATGGCTCCAACGAGATCATTGAGCTGCTGTTCCATACCTTTACGCGTCCCGGCGTGCACAATATCGTCATCGCCCGCAACTCCTTTGCTGTGTATAAGCTTATGGCGCAACTGTTTGGGATTGCCGCCATTGAAGTGGACGACAAGGAGTTTGTGCCGGACCTGACGGCCATGCTCGCGGCCGTAACGCCCGAGACGCGCCTGATCTTTCTGGCCAGCCCCAACAACCCCACCGGCACACGCGTCAGCAACGAGGCGATCCGCACGTTTCTGGAAAGCCTTCCGCCCCACGTGGTTGCGGTGCTGGACGAAGCGTACTACGAGTTCCTGAGCGACGCGCCCGACACCCTCAGCCACGTCAAGGCGGGCCGCAAGGTGGTTCTCATGCGCACCTTCAGTAAAATCCAGGGCCTGGCCGGCCTTCGCATCGGCTACGGCCTGGCCGAGCCCGAGCTGGCCAACCTGCTGCAGCGGGCGCGCCAGCCGTTTAACACCAACCTGCTGGCCCAGGTGGCCGCCCTGGCCGGGCTGAAGGACCAGGAGCACCAGGACCGCACCCGCGCCATTACCGACGAAGGCCGCGCCCTGCTGGAAAAGGCGTTTGCAGACATGAAGCTGCCCTACGTGCCCAGCAGCGCCAACTTCGTGCTGGTGAACGTGGGTGACGGCGACGTCGTCTTCAAGAAGCTGCTGCGCAAAGGTATCATCGTCCGCTCCATGCTCAGCTATCGCCTGCCGCAGTTCATCCGCGTCAGCGTCGGCACCCCGGAGCAAAACGCACGTTTCCTGGCCGAGCTTCCCGGCGTGCTGGCGTAGGGCGGCCCGGCAGGTGCAGACACGGCGATGCATACCGAAGCGCCACAGGTGCGAATGCCTATAGCCCAGGGCGTAAGCCCTGGGTAAGACCAACGAGCAGAATAAATCGGTACAATGGCGGAGCCGATTTTGAAGGGTGGCCAGGCGAATCCAGGGGAGTGCATGGGTATCATGCTCGACCGTAGTTTCAACGCCGACATCGCTCGAAAGCGTTTTTAAGGAACGCAACATCGCCAGGCAGTGGCTGTTGCGTCCCTGCAGGACGCGATTCCTTTCGGACTCTTACCCAGGGCTTACGCCCTGGGCTATAGGCTTTCGCGCCTTTGGCGCTTCAGAGGATGCCTTGTCTCCCCTCATACCGAAACCGCTCTACTCGCCCTCACCAGTGAGGTACACGCGCCGGCCGTACTCGCGGAGTTCGCGGGAGAGGGCGAGGAGGCTGGTGCGGGAGTCGCCGGAAGCCTGGATGGCTTCGCCGCTGCCCCACTCGTTGTCCTCGATGACGGAGCCGAGTGTTTCGAGCTTGAGGACGTGCGTCTTCAAGCCTTCCAGGCGCTTGAGGGCGCTCTGGATTTCCTCCTCGCTGCAGCCTTGCAGGGATTCTCGCAGGTCGTCGGGGCGCATGTTGCTGATGGCCCTGGCCATTGATTTGTCGATGACGCTGGGGAGGCGCACGCCCTGCACGTCGCGGGCGCCGGGGGGCGGGCCAATAAGATCGGGGTTGTCGCTGTGCGAGCCCAGGCACTTTTCGTTGTCCAGGGCGCGCAGGCCCACGTAGTTGCGGCCGTCGAACACCATGACGTAGTTGCCGGGGTGGCGGTCGACCTGGCCGGTCAGCGCGTCCAGCAGCTGCAGGCGCGTCATGTCGCGGCGCAGCTGCGGGGAGTTCATGTCGGTGGGCAGCTCCTTAAAGATGTACTCCGGCGTGCCGTCCACCACGCGCCGCTCCAGCTTATTCTGGCTCAGCAGCAGGCTCAGCTCGTCGGAGACAACTTCGGGGTCGTCGCCTTCCGCCTCCTCCAGCTTCCGCAGCAGCTCCTGCCGGCCGGTTCCGCCGGCGGTGCGCAGGTTGTGCTCGCCGGAGGTTGTGCTCATTTCACCGCGGGGGAAGTCGGTGACGATGCCCAGCTGGCCGTCGTGCGTGCCCATCCGGCTTTGCGGCACAAGGCCCTGGTCGGGGTCCAGGCCCATGGCGCGGGTGAGCAGCTGGTCCACCCGGCCCACGGCTTGTTGCCGCTGCAGGGCGCCGCCGGTCGATTCGTCGATGCCCAGGCGCGTGCCGGCAGGGGTTCTCTCCGGAATGCCGGGCTTGATCGGCCGGAAGACCACGTCGCGCACGTCGTCGACATCGTCGTCGCCCAGGTTGTACTGAAGGCGCACGGGGCCGCCCGGCGAGAGGGACAGGGGCGTCGGGGTGCCGGTCACCCGGTCCTCCGTAAATTCGTCGACAGCCAGCTCCTCGGTGATGGTGAGGCCGGCCTCCTTGTACTGCAGCGCAATGCTGCTGGGGATGTTGTTCTCCTTCAGTATCGCGACTTCCTCCGGGCTGAAGCGCTCGGCAAACGCCTTGAGGTCGGTCACGCCATTTTCGCGCGCTTCCCTGATTTGCTCCGAGGAGAAGCCGCGCTCCCGGGCAACCTTGGCGCCCTCCAGGTCCTTGATCGCCTTTGAGGTCTCCGTCTTCAGCGTGCCGATCATGTCGCCGAAGGGCGTCGAGCCGCTCGGGACGACCGTTTCGTCCAGCGTTACCTGAAAATCGCGCAGCGCCTGCAGGGTTGCGTCCAGGCTGGTGTCCAGCGCTTCGCTGTCCCACTGGTTGGTGCGGAGGGCGTCGTGGGTGCCCGCCAGCTGCTTCATGCCGTCCACAAGCTCCTTCACGTGGGGGTCCACCGTGGTGGGATCGGAGGGCAGCATGGGGCGCATGGCGGAGATATCCACACCCATGCGGCCCAGCGCGGCCAGGTCGGTGGGGGAGACGTCGTACTTGTCGAACAGGGCGATCATCTCCAGCTTGCCCTGGATCACTTCCGCCCGCGCCTTCAGCACGTCGATGACCGCCTGCTGCGCGTCGGTGGGCGTCGCAATGCCTTCCAGCACCTCAATTTCGTCGCGAATGGCGGTGAGGTGCTCGCCCACTTTGGCCTTGTCGATTGACCCGTCGGTGATCTCCTTGTCCAGTGTATTGAGGCGGGTGTTGAGGCCCCGGATCGCGTTGCCCTGCGCGATCGAGAGGCCGCCGCCGTCTTCCATCCCCAAGCGCTCCAGCAACGCGCCGCGCAGGTGCTCCATGTCCTTCAGCATGGCGTCGCGCCGCTTTTCCGCCTCCGGGCTGAGCGGGGGCTCGCCTGGGCGGGCGCAGACGCAGCTGTCGTCCGTGGGGCTGCCGCCGGGTTTGAGGAGCTCGCTCATCCGCGCGAGCTGGTCCAGGCCTTTCTGGATGTCACCGGGCTGGAGGTCGGGGCTGGTTACCAGGTCCTGCACCTCGCCCAGAAACTTCTCGCCGTTGATAAAGCGCTGCTTTTGCACGTCGGAGAGGCCGGGCGGCATTTTTTGCAGGGCCAGCGCAATGGAGTCCGTAGGCTTGCGCAGGCCGGGGGAGACAAGGCGATGCGAGTGGGGGCGCATCTGGCGCAGCACCTCTCGGTCGCGCGCTTCCTCGGCAATCTTGCCAAAGCGGGTGCCGATGATGTCGCTGGAGTCCGTAAACCGCGCCTTCAGGTACTCGGGGTCGCTCTCCAATGCGTCGCGAATCGCTTTTTCCAGCGCCTCCTGGTTGGGGACTTTGGGCGGGTGGGTGCCGGTGCCTTTCAGAATCTGCGGCATGGCGCCTTTCAGCACGCCGTCGTTCTGCGCAATGTTGTGCCCGGCAAGCTCGCGGCCTTTGGCCACGATGGTGGTGAGGCGATAGAGCGAAAGCGGGCGGCCTTTTTCCAGGTGAGACTTCAGGTCCTTGGAGAGCTCTTTCGCAATGTCCTCGCCAAAAGTATCCACCAGTTTGGCCTGGAACTCCCTGGCAACCTGGATGTTCTCCGCCACTTCGCTCTTGCTGCGGGTAACGCAGGACCACATGCCACCGCGCCTGTCGCCGACGGAGCCGCCGAGTCCGATGCGCGACTCTGCCATGCCGCCGCGATCGACCAGAGTCCCGGGATCAAAGCTGCCAAGGCTGCGAAGGGAGCCAGTGAATTCAGGCATGGATGTCGTGTTGGGTTAAAGGCGAGTGCGGGGGAGTGGAAGAAGCGGGTGGGCAGCGGTGCGACGATGGGAGGCATCCCGCATTTGACATCGCGGTTTCAGGGCTTGAACGAATTCGCCATGCCCCGTTTGCAACATAAGCCATCACTTTTTGGGGGAAGGATCCCAGATCCTTGCAAGAGCACTCGAGCGGATTAAGTGTGCGTGTGTACAATCCGATCTGACAACCTCAAAGAGGTTGTATAACCTAGCCCAGGGTTCCCCGAGTCAAGCGAGGGAACCCTGGGAAATGCGGGCGATCCGATCAACCCCAACGTGGGTTGTATCCCGTTTTGCCAGATAGGGATACGACCCGCGTTGGAGTCGTGCTTTTCCTCACCGCATCCCAGGGTTCCCTCGCTCGACTCGGGGAACCCTGGGCCAGGTTATAGAACCTCTTCGAGGTTCTCAGAAAGCCGGAAGTCTCGGTATATACATGTATCTAATCCGCTCTACACCAACCCGCCGGGGAACATGCGGCCGAATGTCCCCTCGGGCGTGCCACTTTCCCCGCTGCCAGTGCCGCTCGGGGCGGGGGCGCTACCCGCGGCCGCGGCGCCGCCGGTCAGCCGCTCCTGCCAGGCATCGCCGGTGTTGAGCAGCGATTGCACCAGCTGCACCAGCCGGGTCTTGTCCAGCTGCGCGGTGCTTTCGCGAATCTGCAGGTACACTTTGCCCAGGTCCGAGTTGGTGGCGAAGGTGCCGCCGCCGGAGCCAATCGCATAGTAGTTGGCATCCAGCAGGTCCTGCAGTACGGCGCCGCGATTCTCCACGGGCAGATCGCCTATGGTGGCCGTCAGGATGACGCTGGCGCTGGCGTCGTCAAACTCAATCAGTACGTCCAGGCGGCCATCCGCCACAAAGCCGCAGGCGTCCAGTTCGGGATCCAGACGAAGGTCACCCAGGCCGAGATCTTCGCTCAGCCGCTCAATGAGAATCTCCAGGTTTTCGCGGGACATAGAAGGAATGAAGTTGGGGAAGAGGCAAGGAAACGAAACGATGCTAAAAGGTGCACAAACATTCACATCAATCCCGACATAAAGGCAAGCGAATTCTTTCGCTGGGGGAAAAACATGGCAAGGGCCGGGTCCCCCCTTTCGTCGGGCTTGCGTCTTCGTTACATTTGTGTCATAAAGTACAAATTGCGGCTTGTTGTACCCGCCGCCCGGGTGAAATCATCCCGAGCACCCGGCAGGGGTGCGGATGATATGCTATCCTGTAGATTATCGCTATCGCAGGATCGAGCTTTCCGCCCCGTCGCTTATCCGTCCCGGATTCAGCGTCATGGCTGGAGGCATCGACCGGCGCGCCGCACTTGCTTTCGTCAGCACACATGTCAAAATCGCTCAAACCCCCGTCGGCCCGCATCGTCGGCCAAAGCCTGGCTGCCGCTGCGCCTGTGCCCCGCTCCGCAACCGCACCCTGCTCCCCCGATACGCCCGGCGCCGCCGCCCCGGCGGACGCGCGCCGTGTGGGGGCGCCGCCGCCGCCCGCCGTGGTGGCGCCCGGCGCGGTCAGCATCTCCGTGCGAGGGCCGGCCCCCGCTCCGCCCGCCTGGGTGCAGCATCAGGTTAGCGATGACGCCCTGCGCGCCTTTGCCACCAGCCAAACCACAGCGCACCGCTTTTGCACCACGGAGCGCGGGTGGATCGACCGGTTTGGCGACCGCTTTCTGCTCTCCGTGCGGCAAAAATCGGATATCTCCCCGCTAACCCGCCACTTGCGCACCGTGCTGGCCCGCGTGGGCCTGCCCTGCCGCGCCATGTTTGTGCGCAACCTGGAGAAAAACCCCGGCCAGGACTCCATCCCCGCACTCATGGCCTGCGCCGACTCCCTGGCAGCGATGGGCGATATGCCCGACGACTCCGTGGACGGCATGGGCGCCGGCGAGCACGCCGCCGCGGAAGCCCAGGCGCGCCTCGCCGAGGAAGTGGGCCGCCTCACCGTGGTGGAAAACGGCGTGCGCTTTGGCATCGACATTGCCGCCGGCTACTCGCCCGGCCTGTTTCTGGACCAGCGCGACAACCGCCGCGCCCTGCAGCTTAACCCGCCCCAGCGCCTGCTGAACCTGTTTGCCTACACCTGCTCCTTCTCCGTAGCCGCCGCCGCGGCCGGCTGCAAGGAGACGTGCAGCGTGGATCTGAGCAAGAAATCGCTCGACCGCGGCCGCGAAAACTTTCGCCTCAACGACATCGATTTTACGCCCACCAAGAACGCGATGACAGGCGTGCTGAAGCTGGCGCCCCTGCGCGCCGGCCACGGCCCCCTACCCAACGCGGCGCTCTCCGGCGGCGTCGGCCCATGCCCGCCGTCCTCGCGCCATCGGTTTATTGCGGACGACGTGTTCCGCATCCTCCCCTACCTGCGCAAGCGGGGCGAGACGTTTGACGCGATCATTCTCGATCCCCCCACGTTTGCGCGCGGCACCAAAGTGGGCAGCTTTCGCGTGGAGCGCGATCTTCCGCAGTTGCTGGAGGCGTGCATGGCCCTGGCTGCGCCGCAATGCCGACTCCTCGTCTCCGTTAACTGCAGCACCATGCAGATGCCCACGCTGCAGCGCATGGCCACCGCCGCCGCCCAGTCCGCCGGCCGCCGCTTCCGCCTGGCCATCCCCGCGCCCCCTGCGGATTTTCCCGGCGACGCCCTGCCCGCCATGCTGTGGATTCAGCTGGGCTAACCAGCACGGGGCGCTGGACCCCTGTTGCTGACGGCCCCTGCGGGGGGCCGTCGCGGGGAGCTTCTGGGGGCAACTGCTTCTGTAATTTATCGGCGTGGTAACTGCATGATGACCAACCTCTTCCATCCCTCCTCCACCCGCCCGCGCGAGTTCGCCGCCGCGGCCGCCGGGCGTACCGCCTTCTCCTCGCCCGAAGGGCTGCGCGATGCCCTGGCCCGTGCCGTGGGGCTGGACCGCTTTTCCCCGCCTGCGCCGCCCGTCGCCCCGCCCGAGCTCATCTGGCGGCGCCAGCACCCGCTGGGCACGCTGGAGCGCTGGGTGTTTGCCGTGGAGGACGGCATGCATGCGCCCCTGTACCGCTGCGTGCCCCATGGGTGGACGCCCGCCGATCCCCTCATCATCTGCCTGCAGGGCCACACCAGCGGCATGCACCGCTCCATCGCGGTGGATCAGGCCGACGAAACGACTGCGATTGAGGTGGAGGGCGACCGCGACTTTGGGCTCGGCGCCATGCGCCATGGCTTTGCCGCGCTGTGCCCGGAGATTCGCGGCTTTGGCGAGCGCCACCCCGAATACCCTACCTCCGTCGCCGCCGGCCCCGGCTGCGTCTCCCTCTCCATGCACGCCCTGCTGCTGGGCCACACGCTGCTGGCCGAGCGCCTGCACGACGTGCGCCAGACCGCACTTCTGGCCGTGGAGGCCTTCGGCGCCGACCCGGCCCGCGTGGGTGTGATGGGCAACAGCGGCGGCGGCACCCTCTCGCTCTACGCGGCCGCGCTGCTGGAGGAGATCCGCTACGCCCTGCCCAGCTGCGCCTTCTCGGGCATCCACGAGAGCCTGGGCACGGTGTACCATTGCCCCTGCAACTTTGTGCCCGGGCTCTATCGCCTGGCCGACATGGGCGACATCGCCGCACTGGCCGCGCCCAAACCGCTCGTTATCGTCAGCGGGGTGTCCGATCCCCTCTTCCCCATCGACGCCGCCCGCCGCGAGGCCGCCCGCGCGCAGGCCGTTTATGCGGAGGCCGGCGCGCCGGAGCGGTTCCGCTTTCTGGAAGGGCCGGAGGGCCACCGCTTTTATGCGGATCTGGCGTGGCCGGTGCTGCGCGAGCTGGTGGGCTGATGGAGCCCATCAACCGCTAAATCCACAACAATTGCGACCGCTCGGCATTTTCGACTGGCAACACCGGCCCGACGCCATTATGAACATCGCGCAATGACGAAAGTGCTGGTTACGGGCGGCGGCGGTTTTCTGGGCCGTGCTATTGTGCAACGGCTTGTCGCGCGCGGCGATTCCGTACGCTCCCTCGCGCGCGCTGATTACCCGGAGCTGACCGGCTGGGGCGTGGAGGTCATCCGCGGCGACCTGGAAGACACCGCTACGGTGGAGAAAGCGGCCAAAGGGGTGGATATCATCTACCACGTGGCCGCGAAGGCGGGGATCTGGGGCTCCCGCGCCTCCTTTTACGGGCCCAACGTGCATGGCACGGACAACATCCTGCAGGCGTGTTGGAAGCATGGGATCGGCAAGCTTGTCTACACAAGTTCGCCCAGCGTTGTGTTTGATGGCAGCGACATTGAAGGCGCGGATGAAACGCTGCCCTACCCCAAAAGGTTCCACGCCTATTATCCTGAAACCAAGGCACTTGCGGAGAAAACCGTGCTCGCCGCCAACGGCTCGCGCCTGGCCACCGTTGCGCTGCGCCCGCATCTGATCTGGGGCCCGGGCGATAACCATCTCACCCCGCGCATCCTCGCCCGCGGCATGTCGGGCTCGCTGCGCCGCGTGGGGCGGCGTCCCAACCTGGTGGATTCGGTCTACGTCGACAACGCGGTGGACGCGCATCTGCTTGCGGCGGAGAAGCTTGCGATTGACAGCCCTGTGGCCGGCAAAGCCTATTTCATCAGCAACGGCGAGCCCCGGCCGCTGTGGGATCTGGTCAACGCCATCCTCGCCGCCGGCGGCGTTGCGCCCGTCACCCGCACCATCCCCGCGCGCGTGGCCCGGGCCATTGGCAGCACGCTGGAGTGGACCTACAAAACGCTGCGCATTACGGCGGAGCCCCGCATGACGCGCTTTCTCGCCGAGGAACTGGCCACGGCACACTGGTTCAACATCTCCGCCGCCCGCCGCGATCTTGGCTACGACCCGGCCGTCACGATAACAGAGGGCCTCGACCGCCTGGCCCAGTGGCTGGAGACCGACCCGTACCAGCTGGGCCTCCCCGCCTCCAAAACGCCGGCGCGTTTGCCGGGGTAGGGCGGACTACGTACAGGTGCATTCAGGAACAGTAGCGGAGTCTGAAACTTGCGATTGGGCCTTCCTGAGTCTATCCTCTTTTCCCCCGTTGCGTTCGTTGCGTGTCTGTCTCTGCCCGTTGCGACCGTTGCGTGAAAGTCCCCTCCACGGATCGCTACACTCAAAAGCTGGGCGAAGACCATTAGGGATTATCACGCAACGGTCGCAACGGGCAGAGACGGACACGGAACGAACGCAACGGGGGAAAGGTTTGCCTGGAAGGCTCATTATCCAACTGCCAGCTTCTGAGAGGTCCCACAGACTCTTACCCAGGGCTCACGCCCTGGGCGATAGGCTTTCGCGCCTACGGCGCTTCGGACGTACTCATGTATATACTCGCCCTGAGGTTGCCCCCTCCCCGAGTTTTTCGCAAAAAATTTCTTCAAAGTCGCTGGCGGATGCCGTCTAACACGCGTAACCTGACGTGTGCACTGCGATGGGCCGGTGCGGAGTCCCTGCGTGGATTTCCGACCGGGGACGAGGCCCTCGCAGCCGTGGCCGACGGCGCGTAACGTGCACGCATGCAGTTCCTTATCTCTTTTACCGCCATGGCTACCTTACAACTTCTCGCCACCACCCTGGGCCTCGCCACCCTTGCGGGCATCAATTTGTACCTGACGGTTTTTGTGACCGGGCTTGCGCTGAACATGGGCTGGCTGCACCTGGCGCCCGGGCTGGAGTCGCTGCGCATTCTGGGCGATCCGGCCATCGTCACCATCTCCGGCGTGCTTTATTTTCTGGAGTTCTTTGCGGATAAAATTCGCGGCTTTGACGTTGTGTGGGACGCCGTGCACACGGCCATTCGGCCCATTGGCGCCGCGCTCATCGGCCTGGCCGCGCTCGGCACACTCGATCCGCAGGTGGAGATTATCGCCATTATCCTGTGCGGCACCATGGCGCTGGGCACGCACGCCATCAAGGCGGGCACCCGCATGGTGGCGACGGTCTCGCCCATCCCCTTTACCAGCGCCGCGCTGAGCGTGGGCGAGGACGTGCTGGTGGTGCTTGGCCTTCTGGTCGCCTTTTTCGTCAACCCGTGGATTCTCGTGGCCATGGGCGCGCTGGCCCTGCTCGCCGTCATCTACATTGGCCCGTGGTGGTACCGCCAGGTGCGCGCCGTTGCGACGTACGCGTACGCCCTGGTGCTGGGCCGCCCGGAGCACGCGCTCAGCCGCTTTCTGCCCGAGGCGCAACGCCAGGCGATTCAGAACGAACTGGGTGCCGACACGCAGATTGCCTTCGCCATGCCCGTCTTCATCGGCGGCATGAACGGCTGGAGCCGCAGCCAGCGCGCCTGGCTGGTGATGACCGAAGGCCCCCGCCGCCTCGCCCTCGTCGGCGCCCGTAACCCGCGCATGATTGAAATCCGCGGCGGCGCCGTGGAGGCCAGCCTTCGCCGTCTCTTCCTCTGCAGCGAGCTCCTTGTGCACTTTCCCGACCTGGGCCGCTGCTGGGTCGTCCGCTGCCCGCAGGATCGCTACGCCCAGCTTGTCGCCGCGCACGGTCGCATCGCGGGCCTCGCCGAGGCACCTGCGCCCGCGGCCTCTGCCGCCACGTCCAGCGCAGGCGCCGGGGCCGTTCCCCTGCCCAGTCCCGGCGCGGCGTAACTGAGTAAAAGCCCTTGTGTGGGGAGATCTTGCAACGTGCTCTGACAGCCTCGATGAAGTTGTCAGGGTAACTTAGAGCGTGTCGTCCGTTGCGCTGACTTGGGCGCCGACGGCGCGGCCCTGGTATAGACGGCGGTGGAGCGAGTCCGCGAGCGTGAACCACCAGACGCACCTTCTTCGATCCCGCCTCCCCCTTGGGCGATCTTTCCCCCTTGGCGTTAAACTCTGTTTCATGAATCGCGAGGGGAGTTTTTAACGCCAGGGCCAGAAAGATCGCCAAGGGGAACTTTCGCCTTACGCAGTGCGGAGAAGCTTCCGGAAGTTTGCTTGAGCCAGCCCATTGCGGATGGGTGCCTGTCCTTTCCAGGCACTCCAAATCGGAAGTTGCTGCCCTTCAACGTGATGGGGAACCTGTGCTGTTACTATCATTACTTCCACATCACGTAAGATACTCACCTCATATCCTAAGCAGCAATGTTATTAATTCGCAAACCCAGCCTTGTCGGACGCTGCAATTTTGGGGAAAGTGAGGTACCGTAACACATCTTCCCGCACACGTTTTAGCGCGCAATCCGTCTTGCTACCATGGGCCTCCGCATCTCTCCGGCATTTCCCTCCGCTACGCGGGGGTTGGCGGCGTTGGCGGGGAGGGCGGCGGCTCTGCTCTTTTTCTCCATGTTGGCGCTGCTGGTGTCGCTGCCCGCCCCGGCCCTGCTCGCCGATAACCGGGTGGAGGTCACCTTCGAATCCGTGCCCGCCGGCTTTGAGGTGCAGTGGCGATCCAGCGCCGACACCGGTGCGCCGCTGAAGCTGGGCGTAACCCCCTGCAAGGCCAAGGTCCCGCCCGGCTGGCAAACCTTTCGCTTTTACAAACCCGGCTGGCCCGTGCTTAAGAAGGAAGCCAGCGTGCGCCCCGGCAAGGCGGAGGAGAATAAAGTGACCTTCCGCCGCGGCTACGGCACCGCCGTCGTCACAGCCCGCCCCGGCGTTGCCAAAGTGTTTTGCGACGGCAAAAGCGTAGGGGAAACGCCGCTGAAGCTGGACCTGCCCGAAGGCGTGCACCGCCTTAACCTGCGCTACCCGGGCTGGGAGGACATGAACGAAACGGTGATTATCCGCGAGAACGCCAATTCCACCTCGGACGTCACCTTCCCCCACACCGAGGCCAACTTTGCCTGCGACGTACCCGACAGCGAGATCCTTCTGGACGGCGAAAGCCTGGGCAAGGCTCCGATCCTCAACAAAATCGTCAAAGCGGGCGAGCGCAGCATAAAAGTACTGCCCGGCGTGCCCGGCCTGCCTCCCTTTGTGCAGCGCATTACCGTGCCCAACCGGCCCAAAGCGCGCTACCTCTTCAGGATACCGCGCGCGGAATTGCGCCTGACCGGATCTCCCCCCGGCGCCGAGGTGGTGGATAAAGCCACCGGCCAAAGCCTGGGCATGATCCCCCTGACCCTGGATTACCTGCCCCCCGGCCGCCGCACGCTCATCATTTCCCGCCCCGGCTACTGGGCCCGCGAGATGACCCTGACGCTGCGCGACGGCGGCAAAGCCAAAGCGCACGCGGAGCTTCAACGCAGTGCCGCCGTAGCCGGCCAAAGCTTCTTTCTGCGCTGCGGCATTGAGTTTGTGTACGCATGGCGCGGCACCTGGGTAAGCAAATACCCGCTGGACGAAAAGGCCCTGGCGGAGATAGAGGCCGAGCAGAAAGCCGGCAAAATCCCCGCGCAATACCAGTTTGGCCCGCTGACCAATAACGAGTGGCGCGGCCTGGCCCCCGCCCGCATGCAGGAGTCCCTGGTGCAGGCTGGCCAGGGCTTTATGGCCAACATCATGTACTTTCGCGTGCCCGGCCAATCCGCCCTGACGCCGCCGCAGGTGCCCCCGCCCTACGCCGCCATCTCGACGGAGCTGCCCGAAGTGCAGGGCACGGGCGGCAGCGACACCTCCCCCCCCACAACCGGGCAGCCCGAGCCCGACGCCGCCGACCCCGCCTCCGGCCCGGACCTGAGCGCGACAGCGACCCCCGCGCAGCAGCCCGCACCCTCACCGACACCCCCCGAAGGCACTGCCGTCACCAACGCGGAGCCCGAGGGCCAGCCGCCCGGCGCGCAGTTTGCCATGCAACTGCCCGCGGCGGCGGGCACCAACGGGCCGGCGTCCACCCCCGCGCCCACCGTAATCCCGGTGCCCGAGGCCCAAACCGCGCAGGCCACCTTTCAGCCCATACCGCCCGCCGGAGGGCTGAGCGGCGTCGCCGCCACCATCGGCCCGGCCAACGCCGCCGGCGCCACCCCGCCCCTGGGGCCCAGCTACAAAACCATGCGCGGCGCCGTCCCCGGCCTCATCTTCTACCCCGGCCTGCTGGTGGAGCGCGTGCTGCCCAGCGGTCGCGAGACGCAAGGCCTGGAGGCCGCCGACGCCGCCTGGGGCATCAGCGCCGACGAAAAAACGCTCATCTACTTCGACGCCGGGTCGGCCACCCCCCAGGCGCGCGACTTGCCCCACATACGGGTGCGGCTCAAGATGACAACCGGGCGGCGGTAGCGCTGGCGCTGGCAGGATTTATGTGCTAAAAGATGGCAAAGGGGTGTCAGCAATGTTCCATTTGTGTCGATGACCTGCGTGGCAAGTCAATTCCCCTCGCCGCCACATACGTCCGAATAACTTCGCAATCTGCTCCCGCTTAAATACTTAGCACAGACAAGCCGCACGCCGCGTTGCACCCGCTTCCGAGAAAGCGCGATTTCCGTTGCGTTATTCAGCCGCTTCCTCTAGCTTCCATCCCTCGCCCGGACCACATTTTCCCCGGTGCCCACCCCCTTCCTCTCATGGACAAGATTCGCAACATTGCCATCATCGCACACGTCGATCACGGCAAAACAACACTCGTGGACCAGCTTCTGCGCCAGTCCGGTACCTTTCGCAGCAACCAGGTAGTCGCCGAGCGCGTCATGGACTCCATGGATCTGGAAAAGGAAAAGGGCATCACCATCAAGGCCAAGAACGCCGCTTTTGCCTATAACGACTACCACGTCAACATCGTCGACACCCCCGGCCACGCCGACTTTGGCGGCGAGGTGGAGCGCATCCTCAAAATGATTGACGGCGTGCTGCTGGTTGTCGACGCGTTCGACGGCCCCCAGGCCCAGACCAAGTTTGTGCTGCGCAAAGCCCTCGAAGTCGGCGCCAAGCCCATCGTCGTCATCAACAAGATCGACCGCGATAACGCCCGCCCCCACAAGGTGTTGGACATGATTTTCGAGCTCTTTATGGAGCTTCACGCCAACGACGAACAGCTCGAAGCCGCCTCCACCCCCATCTACGCCTCCGCCAAACAGGGCTTCGCCGTGGTCGACTGGAAAGGCTCCGTAACCGACGAATGCCGCGCCGCCGGCATGACGGCCCTTTACGAGGCGATTATCTCCCGCATCCCGGCCCCTAAGTGCGATCCCACCAAGTACTTCGAAATGCTGGTGGCCAACCTGGACTATAGCGACTACCTCGGCCGTATCGCCTACGGCAAAATCTACGGCGGCACGGTAAAAGTAGGCGACAAAGTCGTCTGTATTCACAAGGACGGCCGCAAGGACAAGGCCGCCGTCACCGCCCTCTTCTCTCACCAGGGCCTGCAAAAGATCCAGATTCAGGAGTCCAGCGCCGGCGACATCGTCGGCCTGGCCGGCTTTGAGGAAGTGTTTATTGGCGAAACCATTGCGGATCAGGAAGATCGCCCGGCGATTCCTTTCGTCGACATCGACCCGCCCACCATCAAGATGCAGTTTCTGGTGAACGACTCGCCCCTCGCCGGCCGCGAAGGTAAGTTCCTCACCGCCAGGCACATCCGCGACCGCCTGGTGCGCGAGACGCGTATGAACGTCTCCATCCAGTTTGAGGACACTGACACCGCCGGCGTCTTCGAAGTCAGCGCCCGCGGCGAAATGCAAATCGCCATTCTGGTGGAGCAAATGCGCCGCGAGGGCTTCGAGATCATGGTCTCCCGCCCCGAGGTAATTTACAAGCGCGACTCCGAAGGCAACGTGCTCGAGCCCTTCGAAACGCTCTACGTCGACACCCCCATGGACAAGCTGGGCGACGTGCTGCAGAACCTCGCCGCCCGCCGCGGTAAAGTCACCAACATGGTGCACCACACCACCACGGTGGCCGTCGAGGCCGAAATCCCCACGCGCGGCCTCATCGGCTTCGAGACGGATCTCGTTAACATGACTCGCGGTGAAGGTCTGATGAGCCACCTCTTTAAGGAGTACGGCAAGAAGGAAGGCGAAATCATCACGCGCCCCAACGGCGTCCTGGTCAGCATGGAGACGGGCGAAGCTACTGCGTTTGCGCTCAACAACATACAGCTGCGCGGCCGCCTCTTCCTGGAGCCCGGCCAGGCGATTTACGAAGGCATGATTGTCGGCGAAAACAGCCGCCCCGACGACATGGCCGTGAACCCCTGCAAAGCCAAGCACCTGACCAACATGCGCAGCCAGGGCGACGGCAAAGGCATCCAGCTGGACGCCCCCGTCAAGCTGACCCTCGAGCGCGCGCTGGAATACATCGCCCCCGACGAATACGTGGAAGCGACCCCGACCAACCTTCGCCTTCGCAAGCGTATTCTCGACGAGAACAAGCGTCGCCGCGTCGCCAAGTCGATCGAGTCGTAAAACTCACGGCAACAGCAAGTTGCGCCACAGCAAGGACAGGGCCCGGGCTTCACAGCCGGGCCCTTTTCTTTTACTTTGAGCGGAGGGGAGGGACAATGCATGTCCCCGGGACATTACGCGTCCCTGGGACATGTGATGTCCCACCATTAAGTCTAGGACATTACATGTCCCTGGCAAGCCGCATCCTGCTTATGCCACGTCACTTGTGTATTGCAGAACCTTCCCGCTCTCGCTCACATCATCGGGAAGAAAATCAACACGCACCGGAATGCCCGCCCCAAAAAGCCCCGCAAGCGCAGCGCGCAGCTCGCCTTCCGGCGCTGAGTGCAGGTTTGCGTAAGATGCTGTCGTTCCAGTACTTGTCCCCCAGCCTGCGCGGCGCAACAACGTCAGCGCACCGCCTTTTGCCTGGTGCAGCGTGTATTGCGGCAAAGCAAACGGCCGCAGGGCATGCGTCACGTCCACGTTGTTGACCAGCGCACCGTTTTCATCTCTAAACACCGTAGGCGCACGACCTTCCATCTGCGTAATGCGCGGCAACGGGCCGGAGAAATCGAGCGAGCCCCAGTCCCCGGTACGGTATCGCACCAGCGGCAGGTAGGGGTTGCGGCCGCCGGTTACGGCAATCTCCCCACGCACCCCGGCGGGACACGGATGATCCTCATCATCAAGGACTTCCACATAAATATCGTGCGGCACAATCTCAAATCCCGCATGCGCTCCCTCGCCGGTCTCCACGCCGATCGGCCCCGTCTCCGTCATGCTATACACATTCAGCACCGGCGCTCCCACCTTCGCCTCAATACCCGCGCGGAAGGAAGGCGACAGCGCCATGCTCGTCGAGACAAGCGCCGCGGGTCGAAACGCCAGAGGAACATCGCACAGCGCAAGGAAGCTAAGTGGATCACCCGTAACGATTTGCGGTTGGCACGCATTGATGTATTCCGCCACGTCACCCGGGTCGCGCCAGTCCTGCGTCGTACCCCGCAGATTGATTTTACTGAAGCCCGCCTGATTAAGGTAAGTCGCTATCGTTGCAGTGGTTACCGTACGCCGCTGGGCGCACGCCAGCATAATGGCAACCTTGCCGGGCTCCCCCTCCAGCGTTACTCCATGCCGCCCCAGCGTACGCCTCAGCAACGGCAGATACTTGGCAGCATGCAACGGGTGACCGGGAATCCGGATAGGATGCCCTGTGCGGCCTGACGAATCGTAGCGGATCAGGTCGTGCAGCGAGGCGGAATCGGGGACAAAGGCCCAGTACTCGCGCGTTAGCTCCGCCCTGCCAAAGCTGGGAAGCTCCTGAAAATCAACGCCTTGCGGCAACGTGCGGCGATAGAACGGTACGTCGCGCCGGCACTGCTCCGCCCAGGCCTCCACCCAGGCGGGCGGGCTGCCGCGGCGCTGGCGATCCGCGCCATCCGCGTTCAGCGCATCCTCAAACCCGCGCACCTCGCTTGTCCGTGCAGCGTCCAGCCTGTCGCCGCAGAAGTGGTTGTATTTAGGCGCGTTAGGATGCTCGTGCATCCACTTTAGCAGCGCCGCGCCCTGCGGGGTCAGCAGCGGAAAGCGCTCCTGCTGCGTGAGATTGCGGTCGTCGTACATGGGTGCCGTGGCCGTTAATCGCGGAGCAATAATACCGAAAACAGAGTGATGAGACAAACAGTAGCCCGGGAATGAGGGAGGGAGCAAGCCTTGCGGGTGCGGATGGATGGACCCGCGAGAGAGAATTTTCCGGATTAATTTAATAGCTTTAACATGGATAAGATGTTATGAGCTTTTTTACACAAAAAAATTAGCCACGAGATCAGACCGAATCTCCCCTGCGCACCGGCCATTTGCACGGTTGTCGCATGTTCAGTCTTGTCTTTCGGCGTCTTCACTCTATCAAAGCCAAACACCCTAATTCACTCGCAGCCCACGGGGCACGCCGGTCGTTTGGCGCGCTAACCTATTGAGCCGCAAGCATGTATGAACAAACTCGACGAGATCAAGGAGGCCAGTAAGCAGGGCCTCACGTTCTGCTTTGCGGGTGTAGGCTCGGCCTTTGCCAAAAAGAACGACCAGACGTCGCTGATTATTGCCAAAGACGGCACGACGATTCTTGTCGATATCGGCACGACAATCCCCCAGGCGATGACGCGCCGCGGCATCAAGCTGACCGACTTTGATTATTACCACATCACCCACAGCCACGCCGACCACATTGGTGGGCTGGAAGAGCTGCTGCTGACCTACCGTTACTTTCTCAAACAAAAGCCTAACTTCATCATTACCAGCGCTTACCAGGATATTTTATGGGAAAAGAGCCTGAAGGGTGGCTGCGAGTACAACGAGGCCGGCCTGCTTCGCTTTTCGGACCTGATGACGCCGTGCCGGCCGGAGTGGTTTAAAAGCCAGCCGCGTGAAATCTATCAGATCGAAGTGGCTGGCATACACTTGCAAATCTTCCGCACTATCCACATCCCCGGCCACGTAACGCAGTGGGACCAGGCATTCTGGTCGACCGGCCTGGTGGTGGACCGCCGTGTGCTTTTCTCGGCAGACACGCGATTTGACCCGCAGATGTTTGAGGACATGGACACCAGCTCCATCGAAACGATTTTCCACGACTGCCAGCTTTTCGGCCCCGGCACTGTACATGCCAGCTATGAGGAGCTTAAGACATTGCCCAAGGCGCTGCGCAAGAAAATCTGGCTGACGCACTACGGCGATAACTACGACCAGTTTGTTCCAGAAAAGGATGGCTTCCAGGGCTTTACGAAAGCGTGGGAGCTGTTTACCTGGCCGGAAACGGCGAAGAAATAGGGCGCGCGGGGGCCTCGGCCTTCTCCTTTAGCGCTGCCACGTCAGGCAGATGCCGACCGCCACCGACGCGGCGTTGGCGGCGATGGAGAGCAGCAGTGCTTGGCGCCACGGTACGGCGGCGCCCAGGCGCAGCAAAGCGGCCTCTGCGAGGGTGACGAGCGCCTCGAGGGTCCAGAGGCCGGTGGTGGGGCTCCAGCCTTGGGAGTACCACCAGAGCGCGGCGTTCCAGAGGAGCGGGTGAGTGAGGGCCGACATGCCGGCGGATGTCACCACCAGGCGCGCAAAACGCACGCGCAAAGCAACTTGCACAGCTCGATGAATCTCGCTTTCTGAAGCAGAGCCAGGCGAGGACGCGATTGAACGGAGCGCGGCCGCGGGCGGCGCAAAGACACCGAGCAGAAATGCAAGCACCACGCACACAGGTACTTCAACCGCAATAGTGCAGAGCATGGCGGTGAGCTGGGACATGGACGGGCGATGAGTCAGAGCAGAGGCGCGTGGCGCAAGAAAATGGCTGCTTGAGCAGGGCTAACCATTGACAAGGCCGCAAAACCCGATAATGTCTCCAGAATCTATATGGATGCGGGCTGCCCAGAAAGCCTCGATTCTGCTGCTGCACCTTGACCTTGCACAACGGGGATCCAGCGCTCTATCTCACCACATTTTTGTAGAGCCATAAACTTTTTTCTGCACAAATCCCAAAGTACA
Organism: Verrucomicrobia bacterium LW23; assembly: GCA_003054695.1. GTDB lineage: Bacteria > Verrucomicrobiota > Verrucomicrobiia > Methylacidiphilales > UBA1321 > LW23. Next base: position 231,528 of record QAZA01000009.1, on the reverse strand, counting down.
GTATTCTAGAACTTTAGGAATGCGTTCCGACCGGCATCACCCTTGTGCGGCCGGGACATCTCAAACAAGGCTTCGCAAATACATCCCCTGCAGTAGTTTACAACTTTACCCCCATGCGCCGCCCCACACAACAGCCGGCGCCGTACGTCCCTCAATCACGTGAAAACCACAGATCCTGACCCAGTCTCCCGCGCTGAAGCGTTTCGCCCGTTCACCTCGCCCGGGCAGGGGCACTGGGCGCATGTCTCGCCCGCGGACTGGGCCGACAGCGGCTGGCAGCAGCGCAACCGCATCACCAACATGGCGGGGCTTACGGGCAAAATCCGGCTGACCTCGCGCGAGGAGGGGGGCGTGCTGCTCAGCAGCACCAAGCTGGCGATGGGCATTACGCCGTACTTTTTTAACCTGGTGGATCCTGATGATCCGCATTGCCCTATCCGCCAACAGGTTATACCCAAGACGGACGAAGTGCACTATGTCGAGGGCGACATGGCTGACCCGTGCGGCGAGGACAAGAGCATGCCGGTGCCGGGGCTTGTGCATCGCTATCCGGATCGCGTGCTTTTTCTCGTAACCGACAGGTGCGCAAGCTATTGCCGTTACTGCACGCGCAGCCGCGTGGTTTCCGGCGCGGGCGAGCAGGATCTGGAGATCGACTTTGAGGCGGCCTTTGCGTACCTGGAGCAGCATACGGAGATTCGCGACGTTCTGCTCAGCGGCGGCGATCCCTTGTTGTTCTCCGACAAGAAGTTGCAGACGATATTGCGGCGCCTGCGGGCCATCCCGCACATCGAGTTTATCCGCATTGGCAGCCGCGTGCCCATCTTTCTGCCGCAGCGCATTACGCCACAGTTTTGCGAGATGTTGCGCGAGTTTCATCCGCTGTGGATGAGTGTGCATGTCAATCATCCCAAGGAACTTACGATTGAAGTGCGCGATGCCCTGGGGCGCCTGGCGGATGCCGGCGTGCCGCTAGGCAATCAAAGCGTGCTTCTGCGCGGCGTCAATGACGACCCGGAAGTCATGAAGGTGTTGGTGCAGAAGCTGTTGCGTTGCCGCGTGCGGCCGTACTACCTGTATCAGGCGGATCTGATCCAGGGCACATCGCACCTGCGTGTGCCGGTGCGGCGCGGGCTGGAGATTATCGAGAACCTGCGCGGCCATACGACCGGTTACGGCGTGCCGCAGTATGTCATTGACGGCCCGGGCGGCGGCGGAAAAATCCCCGTGAATCCGGAGTACGTGGTGGCGCGCCTGCCGGATCGACTGATTTTGCGCAACTACAAGGGCGAGATGTACGAGTACCCGGACGAGAGTCTGGCGGAGCGGCCGCTCCCCTCGTACAACACCGAGGTGCTGGCGCCGAGCATGGGTTAAGCCATCGCTGCAAGTTTCACAGCCCGGAATGCGAATTGCATTTCGGGCGTTTGCGTTTTGGAGGCCGCGTCGTGTTCGTGTGCCCTGCATCTGGCTCTAATGTTGCGCGATTGCCGGGTAAAATTGGCATGACGCTTGACTTCCTAAAAAATTATTCTAGTGTTAAGTCTGTGTCGGTACTCTGGATAGGGTGGAATTGTCGCTTTGAGCTGCAATTGAAGCAAAATTAATGGCACGTTTTCTGCTTGCTTCTATGTAGTTGGGTGGTAAGATGCAGAGCATGTCCGGTATCGGCCTCCACCAAAATCTCTCGCTCGGCCAAACACTCTCGCCGCAGATGCAGCAGTCGCTGCAGTTTCTGCAGGCGCCCGTCATGGAGCTCCAGTCGCTGGTTCAGCAGGAGCTGGAGATTAACCCCGTGCTGGAGGAAAACCGCGAGGAACCCAAGGCCGAGGAGGAGAGCGATGCGGAATGGGAAAAGGAGCTGGATGTGCTGCGCCAGAATGATGAGGAGTGGCGCGAATATTTTGCCCAGTCGCACAGCACCAGCCCCTACACGCAGGAGGCGGCGGAGCGCCGCCAGTTTCTTTTCGACAGCCAGGTGGAGGCCACGCACTTGTCGGACCACCTGGAGCAGCAGCTGATTTTGAGCACCAACGACCAGGCGATCATTGCCGTGGGGCGCGAGATTATCGGCAACCTGGACGACGCGGGCTACCTGAAGGTGCCGCTGCTGGAGGTGGCGCAAAGTGTGCAGGTGAACTACGAGAAGGCCAAGGATGCGTTGGCCCTGGTGCAAACCTTTGATCCCGTGGGAGTTGGCGCACGCGATCTGCGCGAGTGCCTGTTGATCCAGCTTGATCGCCTGGGCAAGTCGGAGGACGTGGAGTCCGCGATCGTGACCCATCACATGGACCAGCTGGGCCGCAAAAAGTACCAGGAGATTGCGCGCGCGCTGAAGGTGCCCGTGGAGCGCGTGCAGCAGGGCGCCCATTTTATCGGCACGCTTAACCCGCGCCCGGGCAGCAGCTTCTCCAGCGACGACAAGCAGAATGTGGTGGCGGCGGAGATGGCGGTGCAGAAAGTGGGCGGAGAGTGGACGGTGGTGATGAACGAAGATCCGATCCCGCGGCTGCGTATCTCGGACACCTACAAGGACTTACTGGCCAACAACGGCAAAGACACCAACCTGCGCGAGTACCTGAAGGAGAAGATCCGCGCGGGCAAATTTCTCATCAAGTGCCTGCACCAGCGGCAGCAGACGATCCAGAATATCGCGACGGAAATCGTGAAGCGGCAGAAGGAGTTTTTTGACGAGGGCACCGCGCATCTCAAGCCGCTGACGATGAGCCAGGTGGCGGAAATTGTGGGCGTGCACGAGACGACGGTGAGCCGAGCCATCGCCAACAAGTACATCCAGACGCCGTGGGGGCTGTTTGACCTGAAGTATTTCTTTACGCCCGGCTACCAGACGTCGTCCGGCGAGGTGATGTCGAACACGAGCGTGAAGAGCTCGATCCAGGAGCTGATTACGCGCGAGGATCAGCACAAACCGTTGTCGGACCAGGAGATCGTCAAGATCTTGTCCGAGCGCGGCATTCCCCTTGCGCGCCGCACGGTGGCCAAGTACCGGGCGGAGCTGAACATTCTGCCGAGCAATTTGCGGCGCGTGGCGTAGGGCGTGCAGGACGGGCCCGGAATACTACTTTATCGCAACGCCAAATCACTTGGCGGACCCTCTGAAACTTGGTTTCTTTGTGACTTTGTGGTTAATATCTCCCCGTTAAATGCAGTGGAGATTATGTTAAACTCCAAGTCACAAACGCAGCAGGTTTCGGAGGGATAGCGCCTGAACATGCCGTGCTTAAACGGCTCTGATGCTGTCCCCTTCCTACCGGTACGCTTCAAAATCAAACGTCGGGTCCTCCTCCTTGCGCTCGGCGCGGGCTACGGCTTCGGCGGGGGAAATATCGGAGTAGATGACGAGCATGAGGCTTTCGAAGTAGCGCTCGAAGGTGTGGGCGCTGGCCAGGACGATATGGTGCAGGACGTCGTCGGAGAGCTCGTCGCCGTGCAGGGGCATGCTGGATTTGTAGCGGATTTCGCCGTCCTCGTAGTCCATCTCAAAGCAGCCTACCAGCAGTCCGTAGTTGGCGCGCACCAGTGTCTCGGAGAGAAGCGGGCGCTTGGCCTTTTTGACTTTGACGGGGAAGATGTAGAAGACGGAGAGCACGTTGCGGTCCGTATTGACGTGCACGATGCACTGCCAGGAGCCGTTGCGGCTGGAGACATGCATTTGCAGCATGCCCAGCTCAGGATCGGACCGGTACTTCAGTTCCTGCTTGTCGAAGAAGGCCTGGACTTGCTCAAAAGCACTCATGGTTAAGTAAGGAGGATAGTGTAAAGCACGCACCTTTGCAAACCGATGTGCGCAATTTGAGCCCGCGGCGCCGCTTCCGCCCTGCGGAAGACGGGCAAAATGGTACATTTTGCGAGCATGCAGGATTTATGCCAGCCAGAGAAGCGGGAGGGAGAAACCACGAATCGCACAAATCGCATGAATGGCAGAGTGTGGTATCGGGTACTCGCATCGTTTACCACTCCCAAACTCCTCTCCCTTTATCCCCCCTTAGAGGCTGTCGACAATTCCGCGTGCTGCGGTTCCCCTTGGCGATCTTTCCGTCCTTGGCGTTAAAAATCTGTTGGATTGTATGGCGAGGGGATTTTTAACGCCAAGGACCGAAAGATCGCCAAGACTGAGAAGCGAAAAACTCCTCTAGAGGCTGTCGACATTTGGCCTCCTCCCCCTTTATCCTCTGCTTAGAGGCTTACGTCCCCCTTAGAGCGAGACATCTGTGAAGCCGTACTGCAGTACGGAGAAGAATGTCTCGCTCTAAGGGGGACGTAAGCCTCTAAGCAGGCGATAAAGGGGGAACGTAAGGACGGTTGAACATCGTGGGAGCAACCCTCTTGGCGAAGCTTTCCGCCCTTGGCGATGTTATCTGAAGGTCCGTAGATCCAAGGCAGATAGTATCGCCAAGGACGGAAAGTTTCGCCAAGGGGATGCAGCGGAAATGTCGACAGCCTCTAGAGCGAGAAAATCTGCCTCGATCGCGATTGCGAAACGCCCTGTGGTTGCAACACAATTTACAGAGTACATCGCTTTAGGGGGGATACAAGCCTCTAAGGGGGATAACGGGGAGGAGAAATATGTTGAATCGAATCCAGTTGTACTTTTGATTCGGCGGCCAGTCGGGCCCGTTCGGATCGCCGCCCCATTCATGTCAGTCGAGCGATTTGTGGTTGCGCCCCTCCCCCTTCCCCGCTCTTTCCTTGCATTGGTTAATCGTTTTTTCTTTGGCGACTGGGCGGGTTTGGTGCACAATAGCGCCGCCATGAGTTCGAGTAGTTCCTCCCCCAACCTGCCCACCCACGTCGCGCGGCGACTGGAGGCGGCGCAGGGGTATCTGGACCTGGGCATGCCGGACGACGCCTGGCTGGAGCTGGAGGAAATGGTGCAGGAGGAAGGGCGCACGTGGATTCAGGTGACGCTTTTCCAGATTACCCTGCTTATCCAAAAGGACGACCACGACGGAGCGCTGGCCCGCGCGCAGAGCCTGTGCGCGGAGGGGACGGAGCACCCGCAAGCCTACATTTACCGCAGCTACTGCCTGCACGCCCTGCATCGCACGGAGGAGGCCCGCGACGCGCTGCTGGCCGCGCCGGACTTTATGCGCAGCATGGCCCTGTATCACTACAACCTGGGCTGCTATGAGTGCCAGCTAGGCCGGCTGGAGGACGCGCGGCGCTGCCTGCGCATCGCCATCCGCATGCTGGGCAGCTACAAGATTATCGCGAAGGACGACCCGGACCTGCTGCCCCTGATGGACGAGCTGGACGAAATCGCCCGCGACGCCGCGCTGGTGGAAATTCCCGACCGCGAGCACCATCTCAGCGACTTAAGCGCCCGCCTGGCCGATGGCAGTGACGAGGAGCGCGCCCGCGCCCTGAGCATGCTGGTGGAGGCCGGCGCCGAGCACGTGCTGGTGGACCTGATGAAATCGAAGGACCCGGCCGTCATTAACATCGCCGCCCAGGGCCTGTGGGCGTGCTGGATGGACGAAGCCGGCCCGGAAGCCCGCGCCCTCATGGAACGTGGCACCGACGCGATGAATCGCGGCGACCTGGACCTGGCCCTTAGTATTTTCGAAAAGCTGGCGCGCGAGCATGAGGACTGGCCCGAAGCCGTCAACAAAGTCGCCACCGCGCTGTACAAAATGCATCGCTACCGCGAAAGTATGGCCGCCTGCCGTAAAGTGGTGCAAGCCAAGCCCTTCCACTTTGGCGCATGGAGCGGCCTTGCCGCCTGCGCCATGCAGGTGGGGGACTGGAAAGCCGCCCGCCTGGCCGCCGAGCAAATGCTGCACCTGCAACCCCATAGCAGCGCCCACCACAGCCTGCTGCTGGAGATTGAACGCCGCGCGTCGGATGCGTCGGGATCGGTGTAAGGATGCTAACGCTATCCGAACCGGGGCTGTGGATCTGGTGGCACATCCTGGCAACCGGCACCCTGATGGTGGGCATTGGCTACGCGGCATCCATGTCTTGGTAGCATCGCGCGGCACAGTCGAGCTGTACGGCCGCAGGGGAGCGCCAACGCTGGATTTTGTCGTTGTCTGTCCCATTCCCCTCACCCTGGGTACCTGCTGGCTTATGGACTTGCGCCGAGTGTGCCCCTACGATGAGTTTGTCTTTGAGCTGTATTTCTTCTTCGTTGCCTTCTTTCGGCCTTTTTGAGTGGCACAACAGAGAACAAAAAGACGAGGTCGGAGAGGGCTCTCCGTATGTGCTCAGCCCGACGCCTACAGCGTAAAGCCCGAGGAACGCGCGTCGCCTTCAAACATTTTTACCGTCTCCAGAGAGAGCTGCTCCAGGTTCATCAGGTCCATCTTCAGCGCTTTGGTCAGGATGTCGTGTGGGACGGTGACGATGTGGCAGCCGGAGGCGGCGGCGTGGCGGATGTTGAGGATCTCGCGGACGCTGGCCCAGAGGACTTCGCATTTAGGGAGGGCGCTCAGCATTTCGCACGCACGCTGTACGGTGGGGACGGGATCCACGCCGGTATCCGCAATGCGGCCGGCGAAGATGGAGACGACGGAGGGGACGTCCGCGCTCAGCACGCCGGCGACGCGTTCCACCTGGCCGAGGGTGAGCACGGCGGTGACGTTGACCTTGACGCCCTCGGCGGCAAGCTCGCGCACCAGCGGGATGCTGGATTCGCCTCGCGTGTTGGTGATGGGGATTTTGACGTAGACGTTGGACTGCCAGTCGCGGATCTTCAGCGCCTGGCGGCGCATCTCGTCAAAGTCGTCGGAGAAAACTTCGAAGGAAATCGGCTTATCCTTCACCACTGCAAGCACTTCCCGCGCAAAGGCTTCGTAATCCTTGATCCCCGCTTTTTTCATCAGCGTGGGGTTGGTGGTCATCCCCTTGATGAGGGGGTTGGCATACATCGCGGTAATCCCCGCCATGTCTGCGCCATCTGCAAAGATTTGAATGCCAAGGTCTTGTAGCGGTATCATGAAGAAATAAGAGGGAATGCCCGGGATCGGGCTGCTTCGCCATTTAAAATAGGCCCCCTACCGTGCTGTGTCACGACACGAATCGGTAAAATCCTCTCGTCGGGCGGGATACGCGGGCATGGCCCGTCCCTCCATGCGGCATCATGGGCGGGACGCACCTGTTGATGAGACGAGCGTGCGCGGCATTCCTTCAGATTTTCGGCTGCCGGCGCTCAGATTCTTCAACGCCCGCGCCGGCGCCGGAGTTGAACTCCCCCCCCTGCGCCTTAGCGGCGCGCGGCGGCGGCGTCCTTCGCGTACTTCTCGATTTTGAGGATCTTGACGCGGCGTGTGACGCCGGTGTCGCCGGGCAGATCGAGAATATCGCCGACCTTCTTGCCCATCAACGCTTTAGCCACAGGGGTGAGGTAGGAAATGATGCCGAGCGACGGATCGCTGTCCCAGGCGCCCAGCACTGTGTAGGTCAGCTTCTTCTTCTCGTCCTTCAGATCCAGCAGATGCACAATGGTGCCGATGGAGACGCGGCTGGTGTCGGCGTCGGAGAAGTCGGTGCCTTTGGCCTGCACAATCATGGCTTCCAGCTCGGCCTTGCGGCGCATCAGCACGGTCTGCAGCTCCTTGGCGGACTTGAACTCGCTGTTCTCGCGAAGGTCGCCGTACTCGCGGGCGATACCGATGTCGCGGGAATTCTCGGGGATGCGCTTGGTGACGATTTCCTCAAGCTCCGACTTGCGCTTGTCCAGCGAGCCCCAGCTGACGATAAAGCCCGACGCGTCGTCGCTGACCTTCTCCGGGCCGGTGATGAGTGCCTGAACCTCGGGATAGTGTTTGATGATGACGCCCAGGATGGAGCGTTTGTCCAGATCGCCAAACACCGGGCTGAGCATGATGGCGCGCACGCTGTCGCGCACGTCGTCGTACGGGGAGTTTTTGAGGATGGCCGGGATCAGATCCTTGTCGTTCAGCACCAGCTCGTATAGCTTGGTGCCGCGTTTGATGTCGGCAAGCTGATCCTTCTCCAGCACGCTGAGGATGGCCAGGATGAGCTGCGGCTCCACAAGCGGGGCAAACAGATCGATGCGGTTTTTGCAGAACCAGTGCAGGAAGTCGCACGTGATGGAGCGCTCGCGAATAAGGCGATTGACAGCGCTGACAATCTCGGCTTCCTTGCCGGCGTCCACGAACGATTGCGTGATGTAATCCGCCGTGCGGCCGTTGGCGCGGGGCAGCAGCGCCATAAAGATGGTGGCCCACTCCTCAGGCAGGCCAATTTTCAGGCTCTCCAGAAAGCGGGGCTGACGGTTGCTGGGCAGGTCGTCCAGAATGTTGGAGATTTGCGCGGGGACACGGGGCGAGAGCTCCACCACGGAGAGCGCGCCGGTTGCCACCGGGCGGCCGGCGAGCACGAGAAAGTCATCGCGGCACAGCGCAAGCTCAATGGAGAGAGAGAGTTGCGAGCGGGGAATCTTGGCCAGCGTGGAATCCAGCGCGCCCACAATTTCGTCGGCCAGCGCGTCGCTCTTGATGTCCGCCCAGGACTTGGAGAGGGTGGCCAGCGCGGCCAGCTGCGCCTTGGGCCCGATGGCGGCGCGGAAGCCGTCGACGGCCTGATCGCCGAGCTCGGTGGGAGCTTCCAGCAACTGCAGCGGCTCGGTTTTGCGGCTGGGCAGGTTAAAGTGGCCGTCCTTTTTGAGGGTGCGCTTGGTGGTATCCCACCACTTTTTCCAGCCACTTTCCGTCACAACTTCCGGGCAGAGAACTGCTTGCAGCGCGTCCGCCGTGGCGCCGGCGCCCAGGGAGAGGATGAAACCGCGGATGAGCGGCACCGGGTTGTTCATCGCTTCATCGCGCACTTTGTCCAGCTCCGTGGCTTTGCGGACGAAAATGTGCTCGCGCGGCAGCGGCGTCAGGCTGTCGGCGCCGTACTGAAACTGCATGGGGTGCCCGCTTTTGCCTTTGAAATCGAGTAACATCTGGCTCGTCTCCGGCAGCCATTCCCGGATCAGGCCGAAGCCCCAGCTTTTGTGCAGACAATACGTGCCTGGTTGAAGTTTCCTGAGCTTCGAGGCAACGGCGGGCGAAACGGTGTCAGGAATGCTGATTGTCTGCAGATCGGTATCCATATGGTATTGGGAACGACGGGGCTACGGCCCGCCTAGGCAAGACGCAACTATGGCAGTTTCGTGGCGCCATGTCGAGAGTCGATTTACACGACCGGGGGCACTGCAGGCAATCGCGACGCGACAGTGCGCCGTTTTCCCTCTGAAAACCAGGTGCGGAGGCGCGGCTCGCCCCTTGCATTTACGTGGGAGAGGGGCGTTGACGGAGAACGAGAACAAATGCTCGGAAAACGAAGGGCCGATGACCAGGGCAAATATGACTCAGCACTTTATGCCCGTCAAGCATAAACCATGCCACCTATCCCCACACCAAATCGTCGCCGTCCTGTGCCTGACGATCCGCGGCACGCCGACGCACCTCGTCCAGCGACGTCACGGTATCGCGCCAGCGCTCGGCAAAGGCCAGCAGGGCGGTGATGCTCTCCTCAAATAAAGCGGGGCTCGCCTCGCGCGGCACCTCGCACATGGCGGATAGCAGCCCGGTTTGCGGATCGAAGTCGGGCACGATGTTGCCTGTCAGCCCGTAGCTCAGCACCTCGTCCACCAGCCCGGCAATCAGCTCCTGCTGATCGCGGGGCACCTGCACAATCTCCACGCGCAGCATCGGGGTCAGGAACGACGAGCGCTCCACCAGACCCAGCACCATGCCGTGCCCCACGGGCACGCGACCGCCGCCAACGCCGTTGCCGTCGCCGCGCCGTGCGTCCGCGGCGGGGTTGCCGCTCAGCAGGTTCAGGAGGGTCGCGGTGTCCATAAAGGCTTGCGGCAGAGGAGTGAACGCGAGGGCGACGGGCGGGTGGGGGGTAGGAGTGGAACAGGACACAGCGGTCTCCACAGTGATTTAACGGAACAGGTCCAAATAAATTGAGCGAGGAACCGAAAAAAGATAGCACATCTCCACCAAAGCGGATGAGAAATCAGGCAAAAATAGTCAGGCAGAAATTTCCCTTACGGGTTTTGCGCAGAAAAGGCAGCATCCAGCGCCTGGGGCAAAACGGCCCCATGGCGTGGACACTGCGTTATGGTTGAGGTTAATGACGTGAGAAGTATGGATTCGATCAGACCCCGCTTACTCCAGGGTGTAGATATCCAGTACCCGACGGGAGGTGCGCTCCACGCGTATGATGTTGCCGTCCAACGCGTAATAGGAGATCTCCGGGTCCGAGACCGCAATCACATCGCTGGGTACGGGGCTGCTGTATTTGTAGTAGACCTCGGGCATCGGCTGGCCGATCACCACTTTCTCGCGCCACGTTTCGGGGAATTCATCCACGTAAGTGGTGGTGCGGGTAAATCCCTTCGGCAGCTGCGATTTTTCGGTTTTTTTGATGTAGGTCCGGAACGACTCGCGGTCCTTGTCCGACATCGTGGATTTTGTTTTGGTTTTTTTCGTTACCGTGCCGTCTTCATGTACCGTGGTTGTCTCGCGGATCTCCGTCTTTTCATCCGCGTGCAGGGGAACCAGGGTGATGGAACACAGCACAAGGAACGCCGCCGTATGTTGTGTGAGCGTTTTCATGCATCTCAATTTCTGCTGGAATCGTGCCAATTTCGTGACAGGCCCACCAGCAACCTCTCCATACCGCTGCGCCACAACCGGTTACACCCTTGCTTCCGCAAAATCGGGCGGCCAACCTTTATGTTCTGTACCATTTAGTAGCCTTGCGAAACGCCCCCCGATCCGTGCCGATTCATGCAAATTGCATGCCCCCGCTCGCACTGCCATTTCCTGGATTGTGGACTTTCCTTCCGCCCCTGTTTTATGCTATGGTCCAGCCATGCAGGCAGTTGCCCCAAATCTCTGGATCAAGCAGTTCCCGCTCAGCATGTTAGGTGGACATCAGGGGCGTGTTGTCACGGTCATCCGGCTCGCGTCCGGCCCGGCGGCCGGCAAGCTCATTATTCACTCCACCGGGCCATTTGAGGCCGGCGACGTGGCGGAAATCACCGCCCTGGGCACGCCGGGCTGGCTGGTGGACTCCATGCTGCGGCACGACACGTTTGCGAAGGAGGGGCGCGCCGCCTTCCCGTCCATCCCCTACCTGGCTCCGGAGGGCTTCTCCAGGGAGGCCGGTGTAGAAACGCTGCCGCTGCTGCCCGCCCCCGCCGAGTGGGGCAGCGAGGTGCGCGTGCTGCGCATCGCCGGCATGCCCGGGGCGGAGGAACATGTGTTTTTGCACGCGCCCACGCGCACACTCATTGTCGCCGATCTCGTGTTTAACTTTGACGACACCGGCGGCTGGACCGGCTTCTTCCGCCGCTGGCTGATGGGCGTAAAGCAACACCCCGACGCCGCGCGCCTGTTCCCCCTGCTCATCAAAGACCGCTACGCCTACGACACCAGCATTACCGAGCTGATGACGTGGGATTTTGACCGCATTATTGTGGGCCACAATAAGCCCGTGGAGACCAACGGCCGTGAGCTTCTGCGCGAGGCGTTGGAACGCAAGGGCATGCTGCCCAGGGAGTTGTAGCGCGCCTCACACCGCTGCCCCCTCCCCTGCCCGCACCGCCGCGCTGCACGCCCCTTGCCTGCGGCGCTTTCTCCGCTAAGGTTGGCTGATGCAGGAGCTTGCACCCGACCTTTGGATCAAACACTTCCCCCTGCGTTTGCTGGGGGGAGAGCAGGGGCGCGTAGTCACCGTCATCCGGCTGACATCCGGCCGCGCCGCCGGCCGTCTCATCATTCACTCCACCGCTCCGTTTGGCGCCGGCGACGTTGCGGAGATCACCGCGCTGGGCACACCCGGCTGGCTGGTGGACGCCACGCTGATGCACGACACCTACGCCCAGGCGGGGCGCCGGGCCTTCGCGGACATCCCCTACCTGGCGCCGGCGGGCTTTGCCGCCCGGGCCGGAGTGGCCACGCAACCGCTGCTGCCCGTGCCGGCCGAGTGGGGCGACGAGGTGCGTGTGCTGCGCCTGGCCGGCATGCCCGCGTTGCAGGAGCACGCGTTTTTCCACGTACCCTCGCGCACCCTTATCGTCACGGACCTTATCTTTAACTTTGAGGAAACCACCGGCTGGGCCCGGTTTGTCCACCGCTGGCTGATGGGCGTGCAGCATCAGCCCGACATGGGCCGGCTTTTCCCGTTGATGATCCGCGACCGGAAGGCCTTTAACGAAAGCATTACGGAGCTGATGCGCTGGGATTTCAACCGCATCATCGTAGGCCACCACAAACCGATTGAGACCGACGGCCGCCGCCTGCTGCGCGAGGCAATGGCGCGTAAGGGATTGCTGCGCAGGGATTAACGCCAGAATCTCCTGGGGCGTGTCAACGCTACATCCTCCAACCGATCCCTTTTGTCCCGACGGAGAAAGGGAATGGGGTGACAGAAAGGGGTTAAAAAAATGTGCTCGTGCACAATACGAGACGGGCATGTTACATAAACTATTAAGCTTCAGAATGTTGCGAGACAGGATCAATTTGCGCGCGGTTTTGGAGCGCGAAAAGCTAACATGGCGAATGCAATGATTTCCTGCGAAAAATAAAATTGTGCTCGTGCCCGGAATTAGACGTTTTCTCCTCTGAGAAGGGGTGCGGCGAGGCCCCTTTGTTCGTTAATGGCGCTTAAAAATCGCATTGACAATCATTGGTCAAAAGCGCAAATTGTGCACGTGAACTATTTCTTTGCTCTTCTCTGCGGCGCAACGAAATCCGCCCTCTCCTCCTCCAGCCCGGCACGCATCGCCGGCAGGCTGGGCCAGGCGCGCGCGCCCCGCGGCAAGGGACGCAAGGGACACCTGGAAACCGGCATCCGTCGCCGCAAAGGCTTTACTCTCAGCGAGTTACTGGTGGTCGTCGCCGTCATTTCCGTAATGAGCGCCGCCGCGATGCCCGCCTTGCGAGGCATCATGGACAGCCGCACCGTGGCGACCAGCGCGTACGACCTGGCCGGCCTGCTGGAGCTGGCGCGCAGCCAGGCGGTGGCCCGCCAGACTTACGTGTGGGTGGGCGCCACTACCGAGATGTCGGGCGGCAACCTCTCCACGGTGTTTGTCGCGGTGTACTCGCGCGATGGCTCCGCCACCAACACGGACGCCGCCAACCTGGTGCCGCTGACGCAACCCGTTCGGCTGAAAGGCGTTGCACTGGTGCCCTGGGCGCAGCTACGCACCGAAACCCGCGCGGTGATGCCCGGCACGCCCACCAGTCTCAGCGGCAGCACCCAGGGCATCAAGTTCGAGCTTGCCACGCGTTCCTTCGACGGCCAGACCATCACCTATACCCCTGGCGGCGAGGCACTTCTGCGCGGCAAGGTTACCGCGGACGACGGGTACGACGACCGCATCGACATCAGCTTCGTCCAGGCCAAAGGCACCACCCTCCTCACCAACGCCGATGACGCCGCCGTCGTCGTGCAAGGCTCCACCGGCGCCACGCGTATCGTCCGCAAGCTGTAAGGGGGATGACAGAAGAGAGCCGGCCCGTTTAACTTCAGGTAACGTATTCCCTCCCCCTTTGTCCCCCCTTGGAGCAAGATATATCTTTGATGCCGTGTTACTTACAGATGGGAATATATCTCGCTCCAAGGGGGGATACAAGCCTCTAACGGGGACAAAGGGGGGATGTTTAAATAGCGTTGTCGATCTCACCTTTTCACCTTGCTGATCGTATGAAATCCCCCACCCTCCATCTGCGGCCCAGCCCGCGCTTGCGCCATTGCGCGGCGTTTACGCTGGTGGAGCTGATGGTGGCGATGATGGTGCTGACCCTCGTGATGGGGTTGCTGCTGCAAATCTTTAGCGGCACGGTGCGCGCCACGCAAAACTCGCACCGCCAAATGGTGGCGATGCGCCAGGCGCGCATGGTGCTGGACCCGCTGCGCAAGGACCTGACCGCGCTGGTGGCCCAGGGGGAGGCCGCCACCATCTTTGTGCGGCAGGATTCCGGCAACGCCACGCTCGCCTTCCTTACCCGCAACCGCGGGCCCCAGGGCGTCAGCGATTTCCGCTTTCTTGCCGTGGCGTATGAGCTTGCGGGCACGCAACTTACGCGCAAAGCGGAGATTGTGACATGGGGCCAGCCTGACCTGATGGCGCAGGCGCTGGCCGCCGTTACCGCGCCAAACGTCGCGCCCCTCTCCAACAGCGTGCTGCGTTTTGAGGTAATGGTGGTGCTGGACAACGGCACCACCGAACCGCTCAGCACCGCCGGCCCCTGGAAAAGTGATACCGCCCTGGGGGAGACCGTGCCGAGCGGCTTCTACGCGCTGCGCCTGGCGGGCGGCGCCGCGCCGGATCCCGCCGCGCCGCGCGTGCGCTCGCTGACGGTGGCCGTTGCGACGGTGGAGGAGTCCATCCTGCGACTGCCGGGCGCCACAAACATCGGCGCCTTGCTCCCCTCCCCCGCCGCCGGTCAAACGCCGCACGAGGCCTGGAACACGCTGATCAACTCCGGCGCGCTCAACGCCATTCCCCAGCCCGCCATCTCCACGATGCGCATTGTGCAGATGACGGTGCCGGTGCGGTAAGGGGAGAAGCGCCTCTTGTTTTGCCCAAAGTTGTGCACGTGAACAATTCCCAAAAGCGCCTCAACGCAGCGCCGCTTCGCAGCCGACTATCGCATTGACATCCGCCCCGCCCAAATCGTACATTGAGCACGTGAACTATTAGCGCCCGCGCTTGCAGGATCACGCCGCTCTTCGCCCAAGCCTCCGCCCCGCAACCCCTTCACCGGCCACTATCCATGATGCCCAGAAGAAGAAGAGCCGCCGTATCGGTCCTCCGTACCGTCCCCTACCCCCGCCGCCGCTCCGGCATGGCGCTGATCATCACCCTCTCCATGATCGTGCTGGTCTCCGTGGCCATCCTCGCCTTCTTCAGCATGGTTACGGCCGACATGAAGGTGGAGGCCAGCCGCGGCGGGCGCGTTCGGGCCGATCTCATCGCGCAATCCGGCGGGGTTCACGCGGCGGGGCGCGTTATCGCGGAGATCACCGGGCCCGACTTCTCGGTGCCCAGCACGATCGACGGCTTTACCGTCTACACCCCGCGCAACCGCACCAACGCCGTGCCGCTGCGGCAGCTCTCCGCCGCGATCCCCCTCAACGGCACCAACTTTGTTAACCTGGTGCGCCAGAGCATTCCGTCGGCCGACCCCGCCGCGTCGGGCGATTCGACCTCGGGCGGCGCATCGGATGGCCGCACGATCGACACGGGCCGCTGGAGCGCTCCGCTGCTGGTGCAGGGCGGCTTTACGGCGACCAATCAGCTGCCCAACTGGGTGTACGTGCACGGCACACAGGGGGCGACCAACACACCTTCTCCCGGGGTGATAGGGCGCTTTGCGTATAATGTGTATAACATCGGCGGCGCACTCAACGCCAATGCGGCCGGGTTTCGCGACAGCGTCTCCGCCGAGCAGCTGACGAGGCTTAAAGCAATGCAATCCGGCAGCGACATGACGGCGCTTTCCACCAGCATCTCGGCAGCGGACGTGACGAAGCTGACGGAGTTCCGCAACCCGGATGCGGTAACGGCCGCCGGCTACATGCAGAACGCGTCGGCCGCGCGCGAGGACGGCTTTCTCTCCACGCTCAGCACCAACCTGGAGTCCGGCGAGCGCTTTCACCAGAATCTCTTCTCCAGCCGGCAGGATTTGCTGCGCTATGTGCGCACGCAAAACACGGGGCTGCGCAATGCGGCGCCGTACCTCACCCACTTTTCGCGCTCGCTTAGCGCGCCCAGCTGGCGCCCGGTAAACCCGCCTGGCAGCACTATCGACTACGAGGCCAAAGCGGAGGACGCCGCGTCCCCCAACCGCAACATCCCCAACGTGCGCTTTGGCGCCGACGGCACGGTGACGCATTACACGGACGACGGCAAGCCGATCACCCGCACCGTCAAGGCGGGCGACCCGATGGTGACGCGGCGCTTCTCCCTGGCCAGGCTGGCCTGGCTGACGCCGACCGGCCCGAGCTCCACAGTCTTCCCCACTGCGGTGGATGGCGAGGCGCCGATCCAGGCCGTCTTTGGCCTGCGCTGGAACTCCGCGAGCGAGCGCTGGGACTATGTCGGCGCGGAACCAACCCCGCAGGCCGCCATCAAGACGCTGGGCGAAGTGGCTGCCGAGGCCGCGCCGCGCGAGCCCAACTTCTTTGAGATGCTGAAAGCCGGCATCCTGGAGGGATCGCTGGGCACCGTGCTCAGCCCCTGGACGGCCGGCACCGCCTCCTCCGGCACGGACTACGCCAGCTACGCGGGCACCGAGGACACACGCACCTACCAGGCCAACAAGGACATGCAGTTGCTGCGCATCGGCGCCTCCATCATCGACTGCGCGGACGCCGACAACTACCCCACCTGCGTGGCCCTTACCTACGGCACCGTGGCGGTGGAGGCGGCCGGCGTGGAAGATCTGCCCTACATATGGGGCATTGCGATGACCGGCCTGCGCGAGACGGATGGCACCTCCGCCTCCACATTGCGCATCTTTTCCGGCGACTTAGCGTGGGTGCCGGTCTTCCTCAATCCGCACCGCACGCCCGTCACCCCCGCCACGCTGGGGCCGGATGCCGTGCGCTTTGAGTTTGCCAGCGGGGTGCTGAAGCGCTGCGAGTATAACGGCGCGGGCTCGATCTACCCGCAGACGATGACGAAAAACTTTGCGTCCTTGGGCAGCATCGATATCCCCCGCGTGGCCGGCGGCGGCTCCGTGTACGGCTTTGAGGACTACCGCGTGCTGCCCCGCGCCGCGCTGACGACCGAGCCCCTGCAGGCGCAGCGGCTGGATCAGCTTGCGTTTTATACGCATCCGGAGACGGGCGAGATGCGCATCAATATTGACGCGCCGTACGGTAATTTCCGCGGCTTCCGGCTCTTTTCCTGGCAAAAGGAGTACACGGGCACCGGCAAGGTGGCGGGGACGTACGGGTGGTGGTTCAAGCCATCCTCCTCCTTCGTCAATAACGGCCTCGCGTATTTTGTTCACCTGGAACAACTTAACATGGTAATGCGCTATCGGACGCCCGGCGGCGCCTGGAAGACGTATGCCACACTTGGCGGCAACGAGGCGTTGCCCACCACCGGCCTGAACGGAGCCAAGAATGACGGCGTCTCCTACCCAACCCAGGTGATCCGTTTTGGCCGGCATTTTAACGAGAAGAATCCCGCCACCGGCAGCTACGGATTTCACGGCCTGGAGCGCTGCTACTATCTCTTTACGCACGATCCCCGCACCAGCCGTATCGGGCCGATTATTACGCGGCACTGGGATTACGGCGTGCTGCCGCCCAATACGTACACCTCGGGCATGGGCAACAGCGGGCCGCCGCCTGTCTTTCTGCCGCAGGCCGGCAAGGGCTCCACCAACGTAACGGGCAGCTTTGGCGCGGTGGCGACGAACTGGGCGGACCCGGACGGTATCTTCCGGCCCACGGACGGATTCCTCAGCGCAACGGGCGCTAATCCATACCGGCAGGTAAGCGGCGGGCAGTTTGTGCCGGGCCACGCCAGCCGGCCGACGCTGCTGCAGCGCCCCTATCGCAGCGTGGCGGAGCTGGGCTACGTGTTCCGCGACACGCCGTGGAAGTCGCTGAGCTTTTTTGATGAGACGAGCGGCGACTCGGGCCTGCTCGATCTCTTTACCGTGGCCGACGAGCCGGAGATTACCGACGGTCGGTTTGATCTCAACGCGATACTGCCCCAAGTCAAACAAGCCGCGCTCAGTCAGGTGGCGATCGAGCCGTACCTGGGCGAGGGCAGCTTTACGCCCACCACGCTCAGCGCCACAACCGTTAACACTGCGTCCACCGAGTACGGCTCCGGCAGCGCCTATGCGTTTATCAACGGCCTGCCTACGGCGAACGTGCCGTTTAGTGTGGCGCAACTGGCCAACTTTATGTCGGCGCCGGGGCTGAGCAGCGCGGGGCTCGACGTCATCAAAACGCGGCGCGAGGCGCTGGTGCGAGGCCTGGCCGATGTGAGCCAGACGCGCACGTGGACGCTGCTGATTGACGTCGTGGCGCAAAGCGGCCAGTTCCCGCCCGGAACCTCCACAGCGGACCGGTTTGTGGTGGAAGGAGAGCAGCGCTACTGGCTCTCGGTATCGATTGACCGCTACACGGGCAAGATTGTAGCGCAGCAAATGGAAGCTGTTCATGAATAAAGACTTATATTGCAGATGCATGGGACTGTGCATGGCGGTCGTTATCTTTGCCCTGGCGGCGCCCGTTGCCCTCGCCCAGGCCGCACCGCCCCCGCCGTCGGCGCCCTACTTCAAGAATCCCCCCTCCGGCACCAGCTGGACGATCGACATACGCCACGAGCAGCCACGCCCAAAGAAGAAGGCCCCGGGCGCCGGCCCGGACGGTGCGCCGGTGGAAGCGACCGGGGGCGGAAGCACGGCAACCGCGGCGTCCGACGAGAAGTTTCTGCCCGCCACGCTGCCCGTGCGGATGGAAGGCAAGATTGGGCAGAACAAGATTCGCCACGAGATCACCTACTTTAGCGACAACCGCAAGGAGGAAGCCTTCTCCCTGAAGGGCCAGATGATGCGCCGCTTTGACGGCGACACCAAAAAGATCGCCGTCATCACCGCTAGCCCACCCTGGCCGGGCATCGACTGGGTGCACGGCGGCGCCGTTTACGTGGGCACCGAGATGGTAAACGGCAAGGAGTGCTACAAGTTCCGCATCTCGGACGAGTACCTGCAATCGCTCAACTGGCCGTCCGACTCCATCTACCTGGCGTGGATATCCGTTGCCGACCGCTACCCGGTGCGCGCGCAAAACGACGAGGTAACCTACACGTTCTCGGACATCTCCCCCTTCACCAAAAACGTAAACCTTCCGGAGGAGTATCGGCTGGCCTACGAAGGCATGGCGCAAACCACGCGAGCCCTGGACATGATGCGCAAAGCCAACGAGCCCACGGAGTCCGCAAGGAAGTAGTCGGGAGCCTTTCCTGGGGTTCTTTCGCATCAGAATGCGAGCGAGCGGGACCCCGGTGGGGACGCAACAACTCCTGCCTGCCGATGTTGCGTTCCTTCACAACGCTGCGGATACTCATCCTCTCTCCGGGGCTGTTTGCATCACTCGGCAGCCTCCTCCCCCATTATCCCCACTTAGCGGCTTTGTCCCCCTTCGCGCGAAATAATCCCCATTCCCCGCGACGGGTTTGCAGAGGGGATTATTTCGCGCGAAGGGGGACAAAGCCGCTAAGTGGGGATAATGGGGGAGGAGGAAACTTCTGCTGAGCGTCTTGCGACAGCTTAGCAGCCATGTGCAACCGGCCGCACACCGCACATGTGTGACGCGGATCGGGAGACTAGCGCGCGCCGCTGTGGGCACGATCCGCATTGACGCGCGGGGCGGACTGGTGGAAGATATTGTGCACGTGCTGAATTTTGCTGCACAAGAGGGCTTGGCGGTGTAAGTTGTTCTCACCACAAACCTTTACGTCCGTCTGTCGCTGTAATCCGCTTTGTTCCCTTCCCCCCACATGCCCAAATCCAAGGCAACCCGTCCTCCGAACCCACGCGCCGCCACACCCGTCGCGGCGGAGGCTCCTGCCGGCACCGTAAGCTTGCCCACAGGCGGCGGCGCGGTGCCGATTACGCAGCAGGAAATCGTGAGCCGCCTTGGCATCAGCCGCGGCACGCTGCATCGCATTCTGGTCGGCTCGCCGCTGGTTAAAACGTCCACGCGGGAGAGGGTGCTGCGCGAGTTGCGGGAGATTGACTACGTGCCCAACGCGGTGGCGCGCGGGCTCAAGACGCGGCGCACGCACTCGATCGGCATCATCGGGCCGGCGGCATTCAAAACATCTAACATCGACAAGATTAACGCGTTGCACATCGCGGCGCGGGCGCGCGGCTACTCCGTGGTGTTTGGCTACAGCGATGGCTCGCCGCAGGCGGAGGTAACGTGTATTCGCGAGTTGCGCAGCAAAATGGTGGACGGCTTTATCGCGCTCAGCCGCGGCCTTTCCGAGAGCCTGCCGCACTATAAAGCGCTGCAAAAGGCCGGCCTGCCGCTTGTGCAGCTCTACCCACTGGCCGGGCTGGAGGCCGACTGCGTTTATGTGGATACGCGCCGCGCTTTTGCGGACCTCACGCGCCATCTTATCCGCCTGGGCCACAGCAGGATAGCGCTGATGCTGGATGCCTCCGCCTCGCAATTTACCGTGAACCGCGAACTGGGCTACCGCGATGCCATGAAGGCCGCCGGCATCGCCCTGGAAGAGGACTGGATAATCCATGCCACGCCGGACGGCTCTCCCCTGCCCCCCGGCGGCCCTCGAGCGGGCGATCCCGGCTGGGACGCGTCCGACTACCAGTACGGCTTTTGGGGTACCAGCCAGGTGCTGGCCCGCAAGGAGCGCCCCACCGCGCTGGTCTGTTTTTCCGACGAGTACGCGATAGGCGCGCTGCGGGCGGCGGACCTGGCCGGCGTGCGCGTGCCCTCCGAGCTGGCCCTGGTAGGCTACGACGACAAGGAACCCGCCAAGTTTGCGCGCGTGCCCCTCACCACCATGCATCAGCCGGATGAACGCATCGGCGAGGCAGCTGTCTCCCTGCTGGCGGACCGCATTGAGGGGCGCATCCCCACCGAAGGCCCGGTCACGCGCCCGCTGGAGGCCACGCTCGTCGTGCGCGACTCGTGCGGCGCCCGTGCCAGGCGGGAGTAGGGCGTACTCCGTGCTGGCGGCGGCGCCGCGGATGAGATACGGTAGGGGCAACATGACGCCCGAGATCCTGAACGCGGTTAAGTACATGGAATCCCGCGGATGGCATTGCGAGATGGCCGGCGCGGACCCGGACAGCCCCGTGATTGCTCTCCCGGATTTCATTCTGGAACGCTACCCGTGGATTCCCGCCGACGTGCGCACGGCGATGGAAGAGATTCACTCCCTGGTGCACGAGGAGACAACCTGGCTGCTGACCGCCGCCGAGTACGCCGACACCGTGGAAGGCGGCTTTAACTGGAACGCCTGGGAGCAACTGAGCATCGACTCCGCCGAAGAGGAAGAAGACGACGAGTGGATCGCCGAGATCAAAGCCTTCTGGGACAAGCACTTACCCATCGCCACCAGCGTATGGGACGGCTACGCCTACTACGCCCTGCGCGAGGACGGCTCCGTCGTCTCGGGCCGCGAGCCCGAGTTTGAAGAGACCACCGAAGTCGCCGCCAGCTACGCCGAGTTCCTCATGCACATCGCCCCCGTGCCGCCGGTGTAGGGAACCCGAGCGGTTTATCATTTACATAAGCTGCTCGAGCGGCGGGAGCCTTGTGCTCGGTCAACAGTATCTGCGAACGCCCGACTCCCACGCAGCACCAGGCACGACAATCCGCACCGGAGCGTCTAACGGACCCGTCGTGGCAGGCAGCACAAGCGCCGATGGGGGAAATCGCGCTGTACACTTTGTGTATGCATTTTGCTTTTGATGCATTTGCGCAAAAGTAGTGGTTCGCACCGAATTCCGTTCAGGCTACAGCGCGTCGCCTTGCGTCCCCGACCAATTCCAATTGTTCCGTTCTTCCTCTATCCGTCCCCCCTCTTGCAACTCCCTCTTATGCTGCAACTTCCATCTCTTACACGCTCTCTTCGACCGCTGCTGCGGCGGTTGCTGCCTTGCGCCGCGGCGTGCGCCGCCGTTTGTGCGCTTGTCGCCGCTGATACCCTCCCTGCCCGCGCTGAGGAGAAAAATACCAACGTCCTGGGCCGGCAATCGCAGAACGAGGGCATCCCTGTGCTGCCTGTGCCCGCGGGCAAGGCACCGACCATCGACGGCGACCTGGCCGACTGGGAGCTCTCCGGCCGCATTCACTCCTTTGCGGACTGGGATTTGCGCGACTCCAACAGCGTGGAGACCGCGGCGATGTACGACAAGGACGCGCTGTACCTGGCGTTCAAGTGGCGCGATCCGTCCCCGATGCTTAGCGCCATTAACCCGGACTTTAATCCCAGCGAAGGCTGGAAGGCCGACGCGATTCAGATGCGTCTGACGACCGACCGCAATATCTGGATCACCACCTGGTACTACACGGCCGAGAAAGTGCCGGTCATGCACGTCTCATACTGGAAGGATGACCGCAATAACAAGCAGGGCCAGGACATCCACCTGCACCGCGCCAAGGCGGGCGGCAACGATCTGGGCGAAGGCATCCAGATGTTCTACAAGATGGGCGAGGACAAGAAGAGCTTTGTGCAGGAGGTCAAAATCCCCTGGAAGGTGCTCTACACCAAATCCACCCCCAAAGTGGAGCCCGGGCTGACGATGAAGATGGGCCTGGAATTTTTGTGGGGCGACGACAAGGAAGGCAAGCTGACCGAGCACCGGTACGCCGATAACATGCAGCCCGGCACCACCAGCCGGGAGTTCTACTGGACGGCCGTGCGCAGCTGGGGCGACCTGAAACTTGTTGGCGACCAAAAGGTTGCAACGCGCGAGTACTCCCTGCCCAAGACGACCCTGCCCGGCACAATCCCCGTTAAGTTTACCGTGCCGGAAAGCGCGGCCCGCATGACGGTCGTGATCGAAGACGAGCAGGGCAACCGCGTCCGTAACCTGGTGGCCGACGTGCAGCCCGCCGAGTACCAGTCCGGGATGCGCGGGGCAGAGCGCCAGATTGAAGTGATGTGGGACGGCCTGGATGACGCCGGCAAGCTTGTCCCCGTAGGCAAGTACAAGGCGCGCGGCCTTACCCGCGGCTCCCTGGACGCCACGTTTGACGCCTGCTTTTACAATCCTGGCACGCCCCCCTGGTACACGCTGGATGGCACCGGCGGCTTCGGCAGCAACCACGCCAGCCCCGAAGGCGTTGCGCGCTCCGGCGACGTGATGTTGTGCAGCTATGTTATGTCCGAAGGCGGCCACGCGCTCATTGGCATCAACGCGGTGAACGACCGCAAGTTGTGGGGCGAAAACCGTGGCGCCCATCAGCTTGCCGCCGACGACAAGTACGCCTACACCATCACCCGCGAGGTGTGGACCAAGGAGAAGAAGACCCGCCTTTACCGCTATCTGGCCAGGGATGGCAGCTACGCGCCGTTTACCCAGGATGGCAAGCCCCGCCCCTTTGAGCTGGAAGTGGCCGAACTGGTCGGCGATCCCATTACGGAGGCGAAGGCCGACCCGGATGAAAACACCAACCTCGCCGTCCCCAGGCCCGCGGATGATCTCCCCGGCGCCCTCGCAGTGGGGAAGACGCAGATCGCCATCGCGATGCCCGACGGCCGCGTGGTGCTGCTGAACAAGGAATCCGCCGTGATGGAGAAGACGCTGAAGCCCGGCAAAGCTGTGGCGCTGGCGTTCAATCCCAAGAGCGATGATCTGGTTGGCGTGATTGACGGCAAAGTCGTCAAGATCGACAAGAACTCCGGCTCGGCAAGCGCGCTTTTCTCCGCCGGCACCCCCGCCGTGGCCACTCCCGTAGGCCTGGCCTTTGCCGATGACGGCAACCTGGCCGTTGTGGACGGCGGCTCGGACAGCGACGTCAAGGTATACAACCCCAGCGGCGAGATGACCGGCACCATCGGCAAAAAAGGCGGCCGCCCCGTGCGCGGCACCTTCGAGCCCCAGGCGATGATGCGCGTGAACCGCGTGGCCTTCGACGCCAAAGGCCGGATCTGGGCCGCCGAGCGCACCAACTTCCCGCGCCGCTTCAGTATCTGGAAGCCCGATGGCTCGCTGGATCGCGACTTCATCGGCAGCACTGGCTACGCCGCCACCTGCACCTTTCTGCACGATACCAACCCCGACCTGGCCTACTGCGGCCCGGTCGAAATGAAGCTGGACCGCGCCAAAGGCACCTGGCAGGTCACTCGCATTCTGTGGCATCCCAATGAGGGAGAGCCGTTTACGGTGGATACCGGCAGCCACGCCCACCCACAGCGTTTTCGCAGCAAAGCCAGCGGCGAGTGGAAGGAATACATGTTCGTCCCCGCCGACCGCCCTTGGGAGGCCGCCGTTGTGTTTATTGAAAAGGGCGATTACTTCGCGCCCGTCGCCGCGATTGGCAAAGTCATCTCCACCGTTAAAAACGTCAAGGGCAAGCCGCAGGAGGAGCCGAGAGGTCTCTTTGCCGGCAAAAACTACGAGGACGGCTACTACTGGAACGACCTGAACGGCGACCACAAGATGCAGGCCGACGAGCTGAAATTCGTCGACGCCGAGCCCCTGGACAAGCAAAAGAAAAACGCCAAGAACGTGCAGTACAAGCCGGCGCTCAACAGCTTTGGCGGCTGGGGCACCCGCATGTCTTCCGACGACCTGAGCTTTTACACCTCGGGCATCACGGCCTACAAGCCCACCGGCTTTGGCAAAGACGGCTCCCCCCGTTACGGCCCGGAAGGCACAACAACCCTGGCCCAGGCCGGCGGCGGCGACATCGTCCCCCTGCCCGGCCGCGACATGGTGGCCCAGCTTAACGGCGGCAGCGTGCCCCGCAGCGGCGGCGTCGACGGCCTGCGCGGCATCGACCTGAAGACAGGCAAGGTTATGTGGACCTACCCCAACCCTTACCACAGCGTGCACGGCAGCCATCGCGCCCCCATGGCCAAACCCGGCATGCTGGTCGGCCCGCTTAAAATCATGGGCACCGCGGTGATGGAAAAGGGCGACGGCGGCACCGTGTTTGCCATACGCGGCAACCTGGGCGAGGACTACTTCTTCACCCACGACGGCCTCTACATCGGCGCCCTGTTTCAGGATTGCCGGCGCCCCACCGAGAACCTTCCCGATGCCGGCCCCGACGCCCTTAAGGGCCGCAGCCTGGCCAACTTCTCGGAGGGTGGCGAACCCTTCAGCGGCTGGTTCGGCCAGCAGTCCGACGGCAAGGCCCGCATCGGCACCAGCATCGGCCGTAACTCCGGCTTTACTGTGGTGCTCTCCGGGCTCAACTCGGTCAAACGCTTTACCGGCCCGGAGCTGGACGTGACCGCGGCGGACCTGGCCAGGGCCGATGCCGACAACATCGCACGCTCCTCCGCCAGCAAGGAGAAGAAGACCTACATCATCCGCAAGGTAGCCAAGCCGATGACCATCGACGGCAAGCTGGCCGACTGGAGCAAGATCGAAGAGTTCCAGGCCGGACACACCTCCGATCCCCACAACGCCGCCATCCGCCTTGCCTACGACGCCGATAACCTTTACGCCGCGTGGGAAGTGGACGACCCCACCCCCATGCTCAACAGCGGCAAGGATAAGCTGGAGCTCTTCAAGAGCGGCGACAGCGTCGACCTGCAGCTCGGCACCCGCCCCGGCACGACGACCGACCGCAAGGACCCGGTCGCCGGCGACATCCGCCTCAACATCGCCGAGGTGGCCGGCTCCCCGGTCGCCCTGCTGATGGTACCCGTCAACCCCGCCGCGGACAAAGCCGCCGCCAAAACGTACAGCTCCCCCGTCTCGTCGGCCAGGTTCGACCAGGTGGAAGTGCTTGCCAATGTTAAGGTTGCCGTCACCAAGTCAGATAAAGGCTACATTGTCGAGGCCGCCATCCCGCTCTCTGCCATCGGCCTTAAGCCCGAGCCCGGCCTGGAGATCCGCGGTGACGCCGGCATCATCACCAGCGACACAGCCGGCATCATCAACACGGCACGCATCTACTGGAGCAACAAGAACACCGGCCTCGTCAACGACGTATGGGGCGAAGCCATTCTGAAGCCCAACGAATGGGGCAAGATGCAGTTCAGCGACTAAGCCTGAATCCTGCCCCCAGACGTCCCCTCGCGTTGCGAGGGGACCCAGGGTGCAGATCAGCATCCCAAACAACCCCAACGCGGGTTGTATCCCTCTTGCCTTCAAGGGGATACAATTCGCGCTGGGGTTGTTTCGTTTAGGGCGCAGTCCGTTGGATTGCATTCGCGCTCCCGCCGTCCGTAACAGGTAACGCAAAGTCAAAAAAGCATATCCTGATAAGCATTTCGATAAGCGCCGCGATGAGCTACGATGCTTGCATCCTTAACATCCGGGCCGTTTCGCCCGCTGCGCTCACTCTCGCTATGCTCCACTTCTCTTCCCCCCGCTATCTCTCGCGGGGCCTTGCGCCCCTTGCCGCCGGGCTGATGCTTGCCGCGGCCCCCCTCACCGCCGCCTTTGCCCAGCCGCCCGTTATGCCCGATGGCACCATCCCCGGCAACCTGGCCGTGCAGTTGAAGGGGCCGGACATGAATCCCGAAACGCTGGACAAAGTGAAAGCCCTCGGCGTCAAGTGGATACGTCGCGGATTTATCTGGGAGGGCGTGGAGAAAGAAGCCGGCGTGTACGACTTCTCCACATACGATACGTTCGTCAAGCAATGTAAAGAGCGCGGCATCTCCATTATCGCCCCCATCGCCTTTAACAATAAGCTTTACGGCCACGTTAAGGATGAACCCGGTCGCACCGGCTATGCCAAATACGCAGCCGCCCTTGCCGAGCGCTATAAAGATGAACCTGTCATCTGGGAAATATGGAACGAGCCCAACACAATGACCTTTTGGGGCAGGCATGGAAAGAAGGGAAACACAGATGCTTACGCCAAAGAATACATGGACCTGGTGGCAGCAACCATCCCCGCCATGCGTAAAGCCAACCCTAAATGCATTATCCTGGCAGGCTCTGTATCCAACATGTGGACGGAAAGCTATAAGTGGATGGGCTTTTGCTTTGCACGCGGCATGCTTAAGGAGGACTGGAATTACTGGTCCGTACACCCTTACGGCCTCAAGACGCCCGAAGATTATATAGAAGCCTATGCCATAACCCGCAAGCTGATGGACGACGCCGGCGGCCCCAGCAACCGCCCCTGGATCAACTCCGAACGCGGCTTCCCCGTCGAGAAAAAGAAAGAAGGCTTTGCCGGCGGCGACATGAACCGCCTGTACGAGTACCAGGCCTGGCACCTCGTCCGCCAGTTCCTCATCGATCAGATGGAAGGCGTCGCGATGACCTGCTGGTACGAGTGGTCCGGCAAGGAGAGCTTTGCGCTGGTAAAGACCGACGGCACCGAGACGCCCGCCTACCACGCGTTCCGCCAGTTTATTACGCAGCTGGATGGGTATAAGTTCGATAAGCGCCTGCCCACCAGGGAGCCGCGCGACTTCGTTCTGCGTTACACCAACCCCGCCGGCGGCACCAAACTCATCGTCTGGACCTCCCCGCCCCCCATGCAACCCGCCGATAAAATCGTCGACCACCCCATCACCATCCCCCTGGAAGGCTCCACCGGCACGCTGGAAACCGCCACCCTGCTGGGCGAAAAGGGCAAGGTGGAGGTGAAAAGCGGCGCGATTGAGGTAATGCTGACCGGATCGCCCGTCTACATTACCGTCAAGTAGACGCGGCGTCTCGCCTGAACCGCCTCAAAAAGAGCGGCCTGATGGAGAGTCAGCTCGGGTCCAATCACCATCGCTTCGTCAAAGCCGGGGAGCTCCAGGTGGAACTCCTCCGACGCGAAATCGGCCTGCGCCATTGCAATGGAGGCGCATTCGTTGTTATCTGGTGATATGCACGTGCTGAAGTGCTGGACCGACATAGCGCCCAACGGCGAACTTTTCCGACCCGTGCGCGACCTCTATCGCCGCCGGCGCGCGCTTGCCCTGCATTGCCACGACTACGTGGAGATCAGCTGGATCGACATCGGCCGCGCAAGGCATGTGCTTAATGGCATGGAGTTTACGGTGGAGCCCGGCTCTCTCTTCTTTATCCGCGCGCCCGACGTGCATGGGCTGTGGCCGCTCGGCGTCGAGACACTGGGGCTTACCAACATTGCCTTCCCGTCTTCGGTGTATGAGGAGTTGCGGCGCCGCTACCCCACCGAGATGGCAGCCGCCTTTCGCGACGGCGAGCCGTTTGGAGCGGCGCTGATGCTGGATGCAGCCGGGCGGCGCACGATCAACACATGGGCGGATGAGCTTTTTCTGGCACCCCGCCATGGATCTCTCCCCATCGACCGCTTTGTGCTTAACCTGTTGACGCTGTTGCACAAGCAGCAGGCAAACGCCGCCGCGCCCGCCCCGCCAAACGCGCCGGACTGGCTGCTGCGCGCGCGCCGCGACATCCAGCAGCCGCGCCACTTTGCCCAGGGCGTGCGTGCGTTCTTTCGCCTGGCCGGCTGCAGTCGCGAGCATGCATCGCGGGAACTGCGCCGCCACTTTGGCATCACGCCCAGCCAGTGCGTAATGGAGGCGCGCATGCAATTTGCAGCGCGGCGGCTGGAGATGAGCACGCGGTCAATTCTTGATATATCGCTCGACTGCGGCTTTCGGGATCTCGCGCACTTTTACAAGGCGTTTCGTGCCGCACACGGCACTACGCCGCGGGAGTTTCGAATGTCGCATCGCATCCAGTGAATCCGGCAATAATTTTAGCGCGCTTTACCTCGGGAAATATCACTGCAGGACAAAAAAGATCATCTGCAGCCAAGCAGGCATTGCACGCATTTGCTATGTTGCGGGCACCATGAGCGCAACCCCTCTCGTCGAGCCGATCGCCGCCGCGACCGCGATCAGCCGTTACTCCGCCAATCCCGTGCTGCAGGCGTCGGATATTCCGTACGATGCGAGCCTAATTTTCAACGCTGGTGTAGCCAAATATCAGGGCCAGTATGTCATGCTTTTTCGCAATGATGCCTGCCCGGGCAACGAGGCCGGCTGGATCGACTGGCGCGAAGGCCGCCGCGAGCATCCGCCTCGCTTTGAGACGTCGATGGGCTTTGCCACCAGCAAGGACGGCATCAAGTGGGACGTTGCGGCCAAACCTTGCTGGAAGATTGCGGACGATGAGGTGTTGCGTGTGTACGATCCCCGCATCACTATTCTGGAAGGCGTTGCGTATGTGTGCTTTGCGATGGATACGAAGCACGGCGTGCGCGGCGGCGTGGCGCGTACGGAGGATTTCTCGCGCTTTGATATTTTGTCGCTTAGCACGCCGGACAATCGCAACATGGTGCTCTTTCCCGAGAAAGTCGGCGGCAAGTACATGCGCCTGGAGCGCCCCTTCCCCGTCTACAGCCGCGGCCGCGATCGCTTTGACCTGTGGTCCGGCGCGTCGCCCGACCTGCGCTACTGGGGCGATCACGAACTCGTTCTGGGCGTGGAACATGTGCCGTTTGCGAACGACAAGATCGGGCCCGGTGCGCCCCCCGTCCGCACTTCGCGCGGCTGGCTCACCACCTTCCACAGCGTGTGGCGCGACCCGGCAATTAACCTGCGCGGCTGGGAGAAGACCTGGCACAAGCGCTACGATGCCGGCATTATGCTGCTGGATCTGGAGAATCCGTCGCGCGTGATCGGAATGTTCAAGGAGCCGCTGCTGACTCCGGTGACCCCGTACGAGCGCAATGGCTTCCGCAACGACGTGATTTTCCCCGGCGGCATGATTCTGGAGGACAGCGGCGAAGTGAAGATTTACTACGGCGCCGCAGACACCGTTGAGGCTCTCGCCACCGCGCATGTGGATGACCTGGTAGCCCTGTGCACAGAGGCCCGGTAAGGGCCGGCCCGCACGTACCGCCACGCACAAGTTAAGGCTATAGCTCAACTAAACTTCGCGTCTCGACGCCGCCCGTGCTAGCCTGCCGCCATGCTTGGCAACATTATGGCGGTAGCGGCGGGCGGCGCGCTGGGCAGCGTATTGCGCTTTCTCCTTGCGGCGCTGATAGATGAGCGCATGGGGGGCGGTCGCTTTCCGTGGGGCACGCTTGTCGTCAACGTTACGGGCTGCCTGATTATCGGGTTTTGCGCGGCGGCCACGCGGCCGCAGGGGCGCCTGGCGTGGCTGGCCGGCGCGCAACCGCTGGTAATGACGGGGGTACTGGGCGGGTACACCACGTTTTCGTCGTTTAGCCTGCAAACGCTTACGCTGTCGCAACATGGCGAGTGGATTTATGCGGGTGGATATGCTATCGGTTCCATGGTGCTTTGTTTGCTGGCCGTATGGCTGGGCTACGCGCTTGCGCTTTTACTGGATGTCGCGCCTAGCGCGTGATCCGGGCGGCACGGCACCGCACGTCCCGCCATGCTATTTTCTTTCCTTTCCTTCCGCGTCCGTTTTGCCAACATCGCCGTCCTTTTGCTGGTGTCGGCGTGGCTCGTTGCGGCCGCGTTTCCCGTCCTTGCGCAGGAGGTGCGTCCCGCGCAACCTGTTACGCCGCCCCGGGCCACGCCGGTTCCCGCCCCGGTGCCGCGGCCCGCGGCGCCTGTGCCCAGCGCACCGGTGGCGCCGGAGAAGCAGCGCACGCCGTCGGTGGGTGGCCAGGGCACCGGGTCGTTCGGCATCTCCACCCCCAGCTCGCCCTCGGGCGCGATGCCCAAAACGTCGGGCACCGGCGCCCGCAAACCGGCGCCCGCGGTCAACGACAAAGATCCCGTCCTCACCATCGCGGCCGATGGCAGCCTGCGCTGGGTGATTGGCGAGCTGGTGCAGGCGTTTGCCGACGAGTACTCCGACGCGCCGCGCATTGAAATTGAGCTGACCAACGCCGGCGGCCTGCAAAAGAAGCTGACCGAAACGCCTCGCTGGGACGTCGTGCTCATCCCCGGCATGGACGAAGCGAAGCTGGCCACCTCCGCCGGCCGCGTGGAGCCCGAAGGGCAGAAGATTGTGGCGCGCAACGTATTAGCGCTCTTTGCGCGCCTTCCGGCGGACAGCGCCCAGGCCAACGCCAAGTGGCAGGCCATGGTGGAATCCGGCGCGTGGAAGAACGTGGCGCTGGGCACCCCGGGCCTCACCGCCTCCGGCCGCGCTGCCGACGCTCTGCTGCGCCGGCACGACCTTTATGAGCGGCTGGAAAAAGCCGGCGCCCTCTCCTACGGCGGCGCGGAATCTATCGTGCTTAACCGCCTCAAAAACGGGGAAACCGACGCCGTGCTGCTGCTGAAAACGGACTTTCTCGCCATGGAAAAGTGGCCGACCGCCACCAAAAAGGCAATGGCCGCCTTCCGCTTTTACGCCCTGAACGAGGATGACTACCCGGCCATCTGGTACACTGCAGCGCTCATCCCCGGCACCAAGCGCAAGGAGGAGGCGGCGGAGTTTGTCAGCTTCCTCGTCTCCCCGGCGGCGCGCGCCATCTGGCAAAAGTACGGTTTCCCCACGCAATGATGCAGAGGCGCGACTGCGCTCGCCCCCCTTGCCGCCATGCCACAAACGCCCGACAAACTCTCCGGCCGGCTGACGGAAACGCAACGCGACAGCATTCGCATCGCGTTGTGCGAGAATGAGATGCGCGTTGCCTCCTGCATGTTCTGGCACAACACGGCGCCGTGGGATGTACCGTGGCGCACGTGCCCGGATACGTTTATCCTGATGCCCACCGAGGGCGCCTTTCGTGTCTACCTGGACGACCCCGCCGACCCGGGGCCGGGCCGCGCGGTTGCGCCGGGCGAGTACGTGATGCTGCCCGAAGGCCGGCGCCACCTGCTGGTGATTGAGGACGGCTGCACGCGGCTTGAGCACATTAGTGTGCACGCGCACATTGCGGATCGCTGGGGGCGCTCCCTGGCGCGGCGCTTTGCTGATCCCTTCGGCCGGCTGGCCGCGCCGGAGGCAACCTGGCGCATGCTGCTCGACGTGACGTCCCTGATGGCCGACGCGCCCGAGACCGGCCGCGCCCTGGGGGAGGTGGCGCTTCGCGCGCTGATGACGGAGCGCATCCGAGAGGCAAGTGCTTCCGCCCCAGCATCTTCCGATGGCGCCTCGGCAAAAGCCGGCCTGTTGCCGGACTTTGCCGGCGCCGACCCCCGCGTGGCCGCCGCCGTTGACGTGATGCGGCGCGACCTGGCGAGCCCGGCGCTCTCCGTGGAGCAGCTGGCGCGCGACACCGGGCTAAGCCCCGTGCGCTTTCGCCGGCTGTTTCGCCAAAGCCTGGGCACCGGGCCCAAGGAGTACCTGCAGCGCCTTCGTCTGCAACGCGCCGCGCGTCTCCTGCTGCGCACCGCACAGCCCGTGCGGCGCGTGGCGCAGGAGTGCGGATTTGCGAGCGACCACTACTTTCACCTGGTCTTTCGCGAGGCGTTTCACGTCACCCCCACTGAGTACCGCGAGCAGAGGGGGCCGTGACGCTTGTCCGGAGACGCAAGCTCTTGCGCGCGCGTTACTTGGCCAGATTCCAGCTAAGCACCGCAACGTGGCTGGTAACGGCGTACGGGGCGCCGCGGAAGGTGCCGGCCAGGTCCTCACGCTTGCGGACGATGACCAGGCTGAGGCCCGGTTTGGTGGGCTTGAAGGTGACGTAGCCGTCCTTGTCGGTGGCGAGATCCTGCTTGCCGCCGCCCGGTTCTTCCACGGAGACTTTGGTTTCCGCAAGCGGTTTGCCGCGGAAAACGACCTGCAGTTTGTCCTCGCCGGCGGGCACGATGTCGAGGTCCATTTGCGGTTTGGCAGCGGCCTCCACGCCGGGCACAAACCAGCGCGCGTGGTAGATGGTGCGCGAGGGCGGCGCGTCGGCGGTGCGTGGCGGGCGCACGTTCAGCATCAGGTCGGCAAAGAGCGGCGCTGCGGATGTCGCCTTCTCGTAGGTAATGCCGTCTTTGCCGCGGGTGGCCCTGGCCAGCTCGGGGCCCTTCTCGCCAAGGTAAAATGCGGGCGAATCGGGGATGGAGTCGAGATAGCCGGGAGAAGTCTCGATCTTTCCGCCGAGATCCCCAAAGCGAAGCACCAGCCCTTTGTCCGGAAGTTCCTCCAGCCAAACAAGATGCGCATGAGATGCGGAGACAACGGCCAGGCTGAAGGCCGCGGCAAGCATAACCGAGCGGCCAAGCGACCGCGAGACACCTGCCACGCAGGCAGGGATGCAAAACGTGCGAAGAGAAGACAGCATAAGTAGAAGCGTTAATGCAAATCGGTCTCAATCTCAAACAAATTCTAATACAATTGCCTGCCCCGATTTTATGGGCGAAAAGCCTTCGCCTGACGTCACACATTCGATAACCTGCGGCATGCAGATGATCGACGAAGTGGAAATTGCCGGCTATCGCTCTATCCGGCGCCTGCGCTTTCGGCTCCGACGCGTCAACGTAATTACCGGGCCCAACGGCGTCGGCAAAAGCAATTTGTACCGTGCGCTGCATTTGTTGGCGGGCGCGGCGCAAGGCGGTCTGCCCCAGGCACTTGCGGAGGAGGGCGGGCTGGACAACGCGTTGTGGGCAGGGCGCCGCCAAAAGGGGCTGGATCTCGAGCCGTGCCTGACGATGAAGCTGCTTTCGAAGGAATTCTGCTACGAGCTGCAGATTGGCAAGCAGCCCGACTGGGAGAGCTCGACCACCCTGTTTGCGGGCGACCCGCGCGTGCAGGAGGAGTATGTGTGGCACGGCATCCCGCGCCGCCCGTCCACCACATTCTTCAGCCGCAACCCCAACGGCGTGTGGGGCATTGGCGCCGACGGCGAAAAGCGACACTTTATCAACCAGCTGGACGAGCTGGCACCCGTGCTGATGCAGCTGCAGGAGCCGCATTTGTACCCGGAGCTCTCGCACGTCGCCGGCATCCTCCGGCGCTGGCGGTTTTACCATCACTTCGACACCGGGCCGGCCTCTCCGCTGCGCCAGCCGCAACCAGGCGTGCGCACGCTGGTGCTCGATCACCAGGGCCGCACGCTCGGGGCCGCGCTGGCGTCCATCGCGGGCGATCCCCCGCCGGGCACGCCCGATGTGCACGAGCTGGTGAGCAAAGCGCTGGGCGGCGCGGAGCTCAACGTGGACGCCTGCTTAGGCCGCTTCTACATAACCCTGCAGATGCCCGGCATGAAACGGCCGCTGACCGCGCAGGAATTCTCCGACGGCAGCCTGCGTTTTCTCTGCCTCACCGCCGCGCTGCTCAGTCCCCTGCCCGCGCCCATGCTTGTGCTTAACGAGCCCGAAACGAGCCTGCACCCCGATCTGATGGAGCCGCTCGCGGAGCTCATCGCCCACGCGTCGACCCGCTCCCAGGTCTGGGTCATCACCCACTCCACCGCCTTGCGCGATGCCGTGGCCCGGCGCATCCGCAGCGCCGAGCTTAAGATAATGGAGATGGAAAAGGTCGACGGCGAGACGCGGATCGTCGGCCAGGGCGTGATTGTGGGGGACTGAAACGAAGGCTGAGCAAGCGGCTGCACATCACAACTACTAGCTCAGCAATACGTTAGCAATAGCTTATCAATCTTCGTCCACCCCGTAGTCGCCGCACAGCGCCACGTCCAGCCCAAGCTCGCGCATGGCGGCGGCTTTGGCGAAGAGGCCGGTCTGGGCGCTCTCGTAATCCGGCGCGTAGACGACCTGGATGTGATTGGCCTTGTGGCGCGCCATCATCTGATCGCGGGTGATGCCCGGCAGCACCACGTGCATGATGGGCCATTGCGGCGTGGTGAGGTTCCAGCGATCCTCCGTCTCCGCCTGCGGCAGGGCGACGACCTGGCCCAGGCCCGTGTCGTATTTCAGCTCGCCCTCGGCGAGATACACGCGGCTCCAGACGATCCAGCCCGGCTTGGAGATGCCTTTGACCGTGCCGCCGCCCAGGCGGAAGTACATGCCCGGCTGGCGCTCGCTGCTTGTGCCCGCATAGCCGCCGATAAAATGCTGGGGCGGCGCGGCGCCGGAGATAAGGAACACCCACACGTATTCGTCCAGCGTCTCGTCCGTGTACTGGCGGCCCCAGCGCAGATCGTGCAGCGTGTTCTCCGGGTCCCAGCCCATTTTACGCCACAGCTTGTAGGTAACGAGGCCGTCCAGACCTGCGCACTCGTCCACCTCATTAAAGTGCGGAAGTGCTTCGCCGGCAAAGAGTTCCGCGCCGGTGGACTCGTGCCGCACAGGCGGGCGGTCCACGTTGTTAAGGAGGCCTTCCACCAGGTCGCTTGCAGGGCTCAGGTCCTTAAGGCCCTGCTGGTACTGGATGCCGATCGTCGAGCAGCCGAATTCATCCGCAATGCGTACCGCGGCGATATACATCTTAAGCTGTTGCAGCACCTGGCCTTCCGTCAGCTCCGTCTCCTCATCAAAGCCAATGCGGAACTGCATGCCCTTGTTCAGCAGCCACTGATAGGCGTCACGCGCGTCGCCCTCCGACACGGTCAGCATCTTCGCGTACAGCGACGACTGGCTCAGGCGCTCCTTAAACACGCCGGTGGGGTGCAAAAGCTCATCCGGGATAATGGCGTTGTACATGCCCATGCAGCCCTCGTCAAACACGCCCATAATGAACTTCGTCGCGCGGAAATCCTCCGCAAAACGCTTGCCCAGCTTCTCCGCATAGGAGGGCACGCCCGCCTTTTTGTAGCTGCGCACATGCTTGGTGGGGTGCTTGATGAAGCCCTTGCGCAGCCACGTGCGCAGGCCGTCCACAAACAACTCATCCGTAAAGTCTTCGCTCCACAGCGTGCTGTACTTGATCTCCGCCTTGGTAAGGCTGCCGTTAAGGTTAAGCATGCCCACCAGGCCAGGCCAGGTGCCGCTCCAGTTCGCAACGGTGAGAATCGGCCCCTGATGCGTAAACAGCCCGGCCAGAACATGATGCGAATACTGCCACACAGCCTCGGCCACAATCAGCGGCGCCGTGGGGGGGATGCTGCGGAACACCTGCATACCGTACTTCTGGCTATCGATAAAGCCGTGGCCCTTTTCCGGCACAAAACCGTGGGCGCGCTTGACGTTGAATCCTTCCTTTTCAATGGCGGCAATCAGCTTGGCCTCTAACGCAAGTTGTTCAGCCTCACACTTTTGGTTAGCCGACGCACGGAGGTCGCCGTTGGCGACGAGATATATAGTATTCTTCATAGCAGATGGACGCAGACGAGAAATCAAAACGTCCCCACCCGCGGCCACAGCGGAGTGTCGCCCCGGTTACATAAGGGTAAAACCCATAGCCGGCAGTGGGGAGGTAACCGCGCATTGTGCGCCTAAAAGCTGGCAATAGCAAGCACAACGGGCCGGGCAACGCCTATATACTTTATGCATACGGACGAGGCCGGGCGCCCCGGGGGGGAATGAGCCCTATTTCTCCTTAAACGCGTACACGCCGTCCCACGTTTGGGAGGGCGCTGTCTTCGCCATTTCGCGGCTGCGGCGGATCATGAGAAGGGAAGCCTTATCGCCCGGCCTCTCTGCTTCCGCTTTGGCAAAAAGCGCTTCTGCTTCTACAAAGCTGCGAGCAAAGTAAAGAGCCAGTGCTTTCTCATAAAGATCCCGTGCGTAAAGCATGGATTGGTCCACATCCCCTTGCAGGCCAATAAGTTCGTACAACTCCATGCCTCCCTTGCGGCCCGCTACTTCTACACGATCCAGGTGACGCCACTCAAAGCCGTTGCCCGCCTGGGAGTAAACCTGACCACTTGCAATAATCTGTGTGCCGTACACTTTGTTCAGAGATTCCAGTCGGCTTGCTGCATTGACTGGATCGCCAATAATGGTAGAAGCAAAGAACTCCCTCGTACCAATATTACCCGCCAATACCTCGCCGGAGTGCAAACCAATACGTGTACGGAAACGCGGACAACGCCCCTCCGTCTGGGCACGGGCAAGCTCGGAAAGCCCCAGAAGCGCAGCTTCACACGCAGCCATTTGGTGACTGCTTACATAAGGAGTATTGCGAAACGTGGCCATCACACCGTCGCCAATAAACTTGTCGATCTCCCCGGTCTTGCGTAATGCAGCGGTAAGAATCTCAAAATAGGTTGCAATCTCCTCGATAAGCACACTCGTCGGAACCTTTTGACTATACGACGTAAAGCCCTCGATATCGGAAAAAAAGATGGTGATTTCACGAGGCTCGGCACCCAGCGTTTCGACTTCATCCTTTCCCGCAATGCGTTGCACAACGTCGATATTGAGATAGTGCCGTATCGACTTCAGCCCCGTCTTCATGCGGCTGGAGGCATCACGTATCTGGTTGATCTCGTGCACCATCGACGTGCGCACCGCAGGTTCGCGCGACAACTGCAGCTGCCGAATCCGATCGAAATCCTCGCACAGCCGGCGCAACGGCTCGCTGATTATCCTCTCCACAATAAAGATGGCAACCAGCGCTACCAGCATACTAATCAGCGTGATGGAGAGCATGAACTTGCCGGCTTCATCCGCTTTGGCAAAAATAACAGACTCCGGCGATGTACTGGCTACAATACACTGGAACCCTGTCGTGGTTCGCATTAAATACAGTGAGGCGAGATACGATGTACCATTCACCACCACTTGCTGCGGCTTTGTAGAAATATTATTGAGAGAAAACTCAAAGTACTTATCTCCCTCAATAAGCTTTCTTATCACATCCGCAAGCTCTTTCTCTTCCGCCGCACGAGTGTTGGATATCAGTTTACCATCCAGCCGCATAATGCAGGAAAAACCTTTGACTTTAACCGACAACGCCGCGAGCCGATTATCAATATCGCGCAGGAAGAAATCGACCGTGAAGACACCCCGAGGCGCCTCCCCGCCCCGCATGCGCCACGCGCGGCTGGCCGTAATCCCGGTCTTTCCCTCGGCAAACTGGTACGGGGGGCTCCAGACGATACGGTTGCCCGCCATGGCCTGGGTGAACCACGGGCGGTTTCGAGGGTCGTAAGGTGGCGGCCGTTCCTTGTCGATGGGCACGAGCACACCCTCCGGCGTCACCACCTGCTCGAGCGGCCGGCCCCCGTCCACGTCGGGCGAGGACATGTTCAGAATCACGGCGCCGTCGTCGCGCCGCCACACGCCGATAAACCGGCCCGTGGCGGCATCGCCGTAGCTCAGCCAGGCCAGGTCGCGCTCCACCCTAAGTCGTTCAGCCAGAATAAGTCCCAGCGCCGTGGGATTCCCCATCGGCAGGATGCCGCGTCGCGCGGAAACGCCCAGTTCCTCCAGGTAGCGGCGCGCCGGCTCGTCGATGACATGGCCGATGGCGTCGGCAATCGACTCGTTGGCCAGCGCAAACTCGCGCTGGGTTACCTCTCGTAGCGCACTTCGGCTCCAATGGTACCCCACCCATCCTATAACGCCTGCCACCGCCACCACAATGGGTATAAAGATGATACAGAGGAAAAGGTTGAGCCGCATGGCCCTATTTCACCACAATCGCGCTCCTTTTTCCAGTGGCAGTATGGACGTTGCGCGCCGATCACGGCCGATAGGAGCGAACGGTGCCGATCACCGGGTCGATGAGGACCGTGACGTAGCTTTTGCCGGGCGTGGTGGCGGTTTCCGGGTCCTGGTGGTTGCGCAGCGTCAGTGTCCACTGGCTTTGGGCGGAGGTGGGACCGGCCGGGCTCAAGTCGGTGGCGCCGCTGGGGAGGAAGCGGAACGCAATGTAGTCCACGCTTGCGCCTGTGCGGTCGACGGCGGGCACGGGGGCGGAGCCGCGATAGGTGCCGGTGGTTTCCGCAAGGAATGTGCTGAACTCCGGAGTCTCCGTAACTACCACATTACCAGGGAGATACTGCACCATGCTGACGGGCGTGCTTTCCGCGGTAAGGGACTTGCTGTAATCCGGCAAATGCAGCACCTGCACCGCCCGGAAGTAGCGCGTGCCGGGCTGCGCAGGGATTTGCGCCTTGTAGATGCGCACCTCGACGGGCCGGTTGCGGGTTTGCGCCGTCTGCCGGGCCAGGTTCAGGGAATCGATGAGGAGATTGGCGCCGGCGGTAAGCTGGGAGGCGCTGGCAATGCGCATCAGCTGCGGCACGGAAAGCACAGCAACTGTGGTGACAATGCCAATGACAACAATCAACTCCAGCAGGCTGAAACCGCTAAGTCGCAACCGCTTACGCTGCATGGGCGGACGGGCGTGCGTGGCGGAGATCCGGGGCGGTGCGGGGAGGAATCGCATGGAGGTAGGGAGCAGGATGCCGTGATAAAGAACATCGCCATCTAAGCTTTAGCATATGCTAAAGACAAGTTTACCCTCCCTTGACAGTCAACCAGCGGACTGTCCACCCCCTCAACACACGCGGCTGAGGCGCCGGAATACCTCAGCCGCTGTCGTCCGGCTTTAGCCGTAAGTCTTGCTGAATTTCTTCTTGTTCTCCGGCGGCTCCGGCGCGGCTGCGGGTGCGGAGCGCTGCGCGGGGGCCGGCGTCGCCGCAGCGGCTGGGGCTTTGGCCTGGGGCTCTTCGTCCTCGGCAAAGTCTTCGTCTTCGTCAACCATGTCGTCGGGGATCTGCTCCATGCCGGCGGTGGGGCTGGGCATCATGCTGGGCGGGGTGCCGCCGCTGGCCTGGGTAAAGGCCATGCTCAGCTTTTCGATGGCGTCGTCCAGGATTTTGGTTTCGACCTTGTTGAGGTTGCCGCGCGTTTTCTCGCGCAGCATCTCCAGCTGGTCGATAATCATCTTGGCCTCAGGCAGATGCGGCGCCATCGGCTGGCCGGGGATCATGCCCAGCACATAAATCGCGCTTTTGAACTGATAGTTGATGAAGTGGACGAAACGGTTGGTGAGTTCACCCGCCGTGACGCCGGGGACGTTCTGTTTTTCAGGCATAATCGTATGGCGGGCAAAGGTTTATGATGATCGTGCTGTGTTTACTTGGGGCTGACAACGGCCAGCGCGTAGCCGGGCGCGCCGAAGTAGCGGCGGGCGACGACGTTGACTTCGTCGAGCGTCATCTCGCGAAGGCGCTGCTGACGTATCTCCGCATGATTATAACCCAGGCCAAAGAGCTCATCAAGTGCGCCGGCGTAAGCGATGTAGCTGGGGTTTTGGGATTGCAGGGTCTCCTGGCTCAGTAACTTGGCGCGGGCGCGGTTCAGCTCCACCACCGTAAGTCCCTTGTCCGCAATGTTTTGGATTTCACCAAGCATCGCGGCTTCCACGGCTGCGCGCTTAGCGGGGTCGGTGCCGACATAAAAGACGGAGTAGCCGGCGAGCGTGGCAGAGAAGGAAGAAGCGCCGACAAAGTAAGCCAGGCCCATTTCCTCGCGAATCTTGATGAAGAGGCGGGAGCCCAGATCGCTAAGTGCCTCGTTGATAACGCTTAGCACCAGGCTATCGTCGTGCGTTACCGGCACGGTGGGGTAGGCAAACTGCAGGACGGCCTGCTTTTTCGGCACCAGCTCCTCCACGCGCTGTGGCGCTGTAAATTGCAGGGCGGGAACGGGTAGCGCAATATCCGGCGCGGACGGCATGCCGGCCAGGCGGGTGCTGAGGATATTGAGCCACTGGTCGGGCGACTGGCTGCCGGAGACGGTGAAGATGAGGTTGCGATTGAGGAAGGCGCGATCGTAGGCGGCGCGGATATCGGCAACGGTAATCGCCTCGAGCGTCTCGATGGTGCCGAGGGCGGTGTGGCGGTAGGGGTGCCCGGGGAAAAGCGAGCCGCGGATGAGATTGCGCGCGATGGCCATGGGGTGGTCCAGCTCTTCCTGCAAATCGGAGATCTGCTTGCGGCGCTCGGTCTCCAGCTCCTTTTCGGTGGGCTCGACTTCGGTGAGGATCTCAAGGGCGATGTCGAGGCCGGTGCTCCAGTCTTGCGCCAAAAGCTCCAGCGCGAGGGAGGCGCTGTTATTGCCGGAGTCCGCGCCAAACGCGCCGCCGAGCTGCTCAATGCGCAGCGCAAGTCCTTCCGCCGTAGTGCTTTTGGTGCCTTTAACGAGGAGCTGGCTGGCCAGGCGGTTGATGCCGGCCTTGCCCTCGGGCTCGGTGGCCAGGGAGGCGCCGAACACGGCGCGGAAGCTCGCGAGCGGGAGGCTGTAGGCGGGCTGGTGCAGCACGCGTATGCCGTTGGTGGTCTGCAGCTTTTGCAGGGGGATCTTTGCGGCGTCGGACTTGGCGGTGGAGCGGGCGGTGCCGCCCATTTCGGGCACGATTTCGCAGAGTGTAACGGCGGTGTCGACGAGGTATTTTTTCGCCACGCGCGCAACATCTTCCACCGTAACGCCTTGCAGGCGATCCAGGTAGTGGCGGGAGAAGTGCGGGTCGCGATCCAGCAGCCAGCCGCTGCCCAGGCTGGCTGCCTTGCCGGCCATCGTCTTCATCATGCGCACCTGTTGCAGGAACGTAAAGCGTTTGGCGCGTTCGACTTCCTCGGCATCGGGGGCCTCGGTGGCCAGGCGGATTTCCTCCTTAAGGCGCGTCAGCACGGCGTCGTGCTTGTCGGGCGCGCAGCGGGCGTCGACGCCCCAGATTCCAATGTGGGCCGGGGTGTAGAGGTAGGCGCTGACGTTCTCCGCAAGTCCTTCTTTCTCAACTATCTTCTGGTTAAGGCGGGAGCAGCGGCCTTCGCCCATCAGGATGGCCAGCACGTCGAGCGCCGGGATGTCCTCGTGATGCAGGCCGGGGGTGGGCCACGACATGGAGAGGCGTGAGAGCTGAGTGGGGAAGGTGCGGCGGGAGTGGCGCGGGGCCTGCTGCAGGGGCTCCTCGGCCAGGTAAAGGTCGGGCAACGGGCGGCGCTGGATGCCGCCGCAGAGCTTCTCGGCCTCCTGGAAAACGTCGCTTTCGTCGACGGCGCCGACGACGATAAGCGTTAAATTTTGCGTGGTGTAGCGCTGCTTGTAGTACTGCACCACGTCGTCGCGGGTAATCTGGTTAAAGAGATCGATGAGGCCGATGACGGGGAAGCGGTAGGGGCTGCGGGTAAATGCAGTGGAGAATATCATCTTGCCCAGCTCGCGGTCCGGGTCGTCCTGGCCCATGGCAAACTCGCGGCGGATGACTTCGCGCTCTTTCTCAAACTCGCCTTCGGGGATGATGGAGTTGGAGATGGCGTCGGAGAGGATCTCCAGGGCGGGGCGCCAGTTTTCGCTGGGCAGGTCGACGTAGTAGACGGTGCGGTCGAACGACGTGTAGGCGTTCATGTGGCCGCCGAGATCCTGGATGGACTGGGCCATTTCGGAGTTACCGCGGGTGGGCGTGCCCTTAAACATCAGGTGCTCAAGGAAATGCGAAATACCGGAGCCGAGCCAGGGGATCTCGTGAATGCTGCCCGTACCACACCAGAACTGCAGGGACACGACTGGCGCCGAGTAGTCGCTCTGGACGAGGATGTTAAGTCCGTTGGCAAGCTCGTGGCGCGCGACGGAAGCGACCGGGAGGGAACTGGCCTTGGCCGACGCGCTGGCGTTGGCGGTAAGACCCTGGT
The DNA here is from genome assembly GCA_003054695.1 of Verrucomicrobia bacterium LW23. Taxonomy (GTDB): domain Bacteria; phylum Verrucomicrobiota; class Verrucomicrobiia; order Methylacidiphilales; family UBA1321; genus LW23. Next base: position 189,489 of record QAZA01000009.1, on the reverse strand, counting down.
GGGGGGCGTTAACAGCAGGCATGGGGTGTATGTTGAGGAGGGGCGGACCGGGCCGTGTGAGAGGGGGGCCGGGCCTGCGGAAAAGGAAACGCTGCCGGGGATGGAGCCGGCGGCTGATTTTTGGCCAACGAGTAATCTATACGAAAAGACCCCGCGTTGCACGGATTTATCGCGTGCAGGAGCGGAGTCGTTCTAACTGAACACAAAGCGGTCGTGCTCAACGAGTTATACTATCTGATCCGATCCCTGATGAACAACCGCCAGGGTCCTTCCAACAAAAGGCCCGCGTGAATCAATCGTCGCGGCGGGCACTTGCACAAGGGCTTAGATTTCTTCCTCCGCCTGGGCGGGGCGGCGGGTGCGCGGGCTGGTGCTGCGGCGCATGGGCTTGGCGTTGAGCTTATCCTTACGAGGGAGGTAGGGTTTGACGAACGCGTCGTCGAAGGTGAAAGCGTTCTTGAAATCCTCGGGGGAGTCGGAGTCGGTTTTGCCAAAGACTCGCTCGTTAACGAGGTTGAAGACGACGTGGCCGAAGTCCTCGCACGATTTGACGCCCCAGTCGTTCAGCACAAATTTGCTCATCGGGCCAAACTCCTTCAGCGTGTAGTCGCGCAGGCCGATCAGAAGCTCCTGCGGGGAAACATGGCGGTGGGCGCCGTGCGGGCCGCGCTTGAGCGACTTGAGGGTGTGCTGCAGAACCTCGTGGACAAATTCGTAGCTGCGATAGTCGTAGCGGCTATCCACCTGTACGATTTTCTCGACGACTTCTGCAAGGTTCAGTTTGGACATGGTTGGATCGAACGGTTTATCCGTGAGGGGAAAGAGCGGAGGTGCGGGGCGGTGTGGAGTGACCGGGAAGTAGAGAGGTGAAGCGTGCTTCCTGGCGTAAATGGGCGTGTGGCGCCGATTTGGGAAGAAATCGGCTACCAGTAACCTCGCAGCTGCAAGATGATTTCCATGATTAACAGAAGGGACAGGCCGAATGCAATCAACTTCTGTTGGTGGATTGCAAGATAGAATGCACGCATTGTATATGGTGGCGACACCGCGTTGGCCGGCCCTCCCAGGCGTGGTCAGCAGCAAAGGCTGCTGCTCCACTCCCCTCTATCGGCAGCGGCCGACCCTAATGTACCCCACATTATCGCAAAGCGCCAGCCGGCCCGTTGGTTCGGGCCGGCGTCGGCAAGCTTGTGCCACACGGGCAGGGGCTGCTTGCGCTTAGCGGTTGAGGTTTTCCGCTCGCAGGGCGTAGGGCAGGCGCGTGTCGGCCTGGGTCAGCTGCATGCGCTGCCAGTTATCGAAGGCGATGTTGCGTTGCAGGCTGCGCAGGCTGGGCAGCAGCGCGTTGTCAAACGTGGTGCGCGTGGCGGCTTCGGGCTCTTTGCGGCTTTCCACGTAGGCAATGTAGCCGATGCCGGGCATGTCCTGCGGCGCAAAGTAGCCGGTGGCGCGGCCGACGTCGGTGGCCCAGACCTCCTGGCGGATATTGAAGATATCGAAGTTGGTGATGTTGTTATCAACCGGCACGTACTCGGGCAGATTCTCCACCTTCAGCTTCAGCATCTCGGCCGCCTTGTCGAAAGGAGTACCGCCGGTGAGCAGGCTGCGCAGCAGGGCTGCGGCCGATTTACCCTGGGTCTCCATGGCGCTGTTGCGGGCGTGGCTGGTCAGCATCTCGATGATCTGCGGGCGCGCTTCCTCCACCGTCAGGCGGCGGGGCTCCTCCAGCTTCACCAGCTTGATGACGAAATAGCCGCCGTCGGTCATCACCTTCTCGTACGGGTTGGTGGTGCTAAGGTTCTGCAGGTGGAACGCAAAGGCCTGGGACTGAGGCAGATCCGCAGGGAGGGACGGCGCGGGAGAAAGCTCCGTTACACCGAAGCGGAACTTCTCGGCCTTGCTGGCGGCCTCAAAATCCGGGGCGGGCTTGCCGGGCTCGCCGGCTACGCTGCCCATAAACTTCTCGGTACGGGCCATGGTTTCCAGGCGCGCTTCGGTCTTCTGCTGCTCGGTCAGTTTGTCGTATCCGTCGCGATAGGGGATGTAGGCGTAGGCAATCTGATACTGCTTCTGCGTCATAAAGGCGCTGCCGATTTTGCGGGCAAACTCGTAGTATTCCGCAATCTTGGCGTCCGAAGGCGCGGCGGGGGCCGGCACGTTTTCCGGGGTAAACTTGATGAGTTTGACCTTGGTGGCACCGCATGTCTTCTTGAACCACGCATCAGCCTCCTCTTTGGTAAGCTGGGCGGGGGAGACGATGGCATCGCGCATCTTGGTGGCGATAATCTCCTCGCGCACAATCGACTCGAAGCGGTCGTCGCTCACGCCCTTGCGCTCCAGCACCTGCCGGAAGTCGTTGAGGGCCTGGGGATCGAACACGCCGGCGGAATTGGAGAAAATGCGGCGGATATAGAGGCGGACCTGATCGGGATCAGCATCCAGGCCAATCTTCTTCGCCTCGTTCAGCAGCAGAAGGCGCTGCCACGTCTTATAGTCGCGCTCCAGCTCCGACAGGCGCGCGCGGGGGTTATTGCGGGCCTGCAGGGCAAAGATGACTTCCGTCCCGGCATTCTGCATATTGTAGACGTCCGGATGGACGTTATGGCCCTGAATCTTGCCAAAGACATCCGATCCGCCGCCCAGCTGAGGAATACTTGCCACACCGAAGAACGAAAAACTCACTCCGATAATGACGAGAAGGAAGCCGTAAAAAGCGCGAGACTGCTCGCGGAAAAAATTAATCATTCAATGCTCCAAAAATAACTCTTCGGTTGTTGACCCCTCCAGGGCCGTTTGATAAGGTGAACTATGTTAATGGCAATGCTGACGCGCAATCTTATTTTTTCATGTGTTGGACTGGCACTTCTGGTTGCCGGCACAAGCCTTCACGCTCAGGACAAAATCGTCCGCAATGATGGTAGTGTCCTGCAGGGAGTTGTACAAGGATATACCGTAAAAGACGGTGCGGGCACAATCTCCTTCAACGTAAACGGTGCCGTCATCGGCGTGCCGTCGCGCGATGTTAACAAGGTGGAGATGCAGACACCCCCTGAGGTGGCGCGCTCCAAGACTCAGACGCCGGCCGACCGCATCAAAATGCTGACGCCCGTGGTGGCGAAATTCAAGGGCCTGCCGGCCGAGTGGGTGACCGAGGCGATGGCCGAGATCGCACGCGCGCACGTCGAGCTGGGCCAGGAATCCCAGTCCATGGCCATTTATGAGGAGATGGAAAAGCTTTACCCCAACAACCGCTTCCGCATCCAGGCCGCCGCAGGCAAAGCCGAGATGGCCGTGCGGGCCGGCAAGCACGATGAGGCGCTGAAAATCGTTCAGCCTATTATTGAGCAGGCCAATAAATCCCTTTCCCCCAACGATGACGACGCGCGGCTGTATGCCAACGCGTTCCTCGTCCGCGGTCGGGCCCTGCAGGCGCAGGGCAAGAACGCGGAAGCGTTGGAGGCATACCTCACCGTCGTAACAACGCTCTACCAGAACGAAGACGCGGCGAAGAAAGCAGAGGACCTGGCGGCCAAGCTACGTCAAAGCAACCCCAACCTGATTGTCAACTAACCCCCCCACACCACTAACTCCTGCTAGGTATCATGAAGATCCGTTTTCTGACCATTCTCACCCTGGTGCTTGCCGCGTTCCTGCTGTTCTCGCCCGCGGGTATCGACTCCACGTTTGCGGCTGACGCCGCGCCCGCCGGAGAAACCAAAGCTGCGGACGACGCCCATGGCCACGGCAAAGACAAGACGGTCATGGAGATCTTCCATGAAGGCGGCATTGTCATGTGGTTTCTGCTGATCGCCTCCATCCTGACCCTTACCTTTACGGTGGAAGGCTTTATGAAGCTGACCAGCAAGAAGCTGGCCCCGCCGGCTCTGGTGGCCCGCCTTCGCGAAGCCATCAACCAGGGCAACTACCAGGAGGCCTGGACGGTGTGTAAAGCCAACCCCAGCTTCATCAGCTCCGTGCTGGCCGAGGCGCTGGAACGCATCGGCCGCGGCAAAGAGGCGTCCGAGTACGCCGCCGAATCCGCCTCCGCCCGCGAAGGCGTGTTGCTGAAGGCCAACGTGACCTACCTCTCGGTTATCGGCGTTGTCACCCCCATGATCGGTCTGACCGGTACGGTTATCGGTATGATCAAGGCCTTCGCGGAACTGGGCGCCGCCGGTATCGGCAACCCCTCCGGCCTCGCGGCAGCCATCTCGGAAGTGCTGATCGCGACCGCCTCCGGCCTGGTGGTCGCCATCCCCGCCTTCGTGTTCTTTTACGTGCTGAAGAACCTGGCCCAGGGCGCCATTATGGTGGCGGAGAGCGAAGTGAATCGCCTCCTTGAGGAGATCCCCTACGACCAGCTCTCCGGCATCCGCATCGGTGAGAACTTCTCCGCCGCGCCCGCCCAGCACAAATCCCAGCAGAGCTCCCGCGCCACCAGTTCCGGCCGTACCGCTCCCGCTGTATCCCAGCGCGTTACCGCCGGCCAGACGAACTGCCCGGTGTGCAACGGCGGCATCCAGGCCGGCGCCACCCCTTGCCCGCACTGCGGTGCGGTGCTGGAGTGGGGCTCGTAAGGGCCTCCCGCGGTGGCGGATCGAGAGCGTTCTCGAGGCGCCGCCGCCCGACAGCTGACAGGCTAAAGGGGGCTGCGGCCCCCTCCCCATTTCCGAATTTCCCCCTGCAATAACAACCCGATATGTCGAGGAAACGTAAAAAACACGAAGAGGGCGAGCCCGAGCCGGAGTTCCAGGTCGCCCCGATGGTCGACGTGCTTCTGGTGCTGCTGATGTTCTTTATGAGCATCACCTCCACCGAGGTGCTGAAGAAAGTCGCCGACCTGCAGCTGCCCGAGGCTATCCACAGCCAGGATAAGGACAAGAAGGCGGAAAAGGGCGGCGGCGAAGTTGTGGTGAACGTGAGCTACCCCGGCCCCGACAAGCCACCGGCCATCAGCATCGACCAGGTCGGCTACGGCAGCGTCGACCAGATCGGCCCCGTATTGCAGTCGCGCAAAGCACAAAGCCCACAGTTGCGGGTGCTGATTCGCGCGGACGAAAATATCGAATACCGCACATTGGCGGACATCATGAAGGTCGTCGGCGCCAACCAGATTGGCAATGTAACCTTTGCTGTGCTGACGTCCAAGGATGCCCCGAAACCGGCCGCGCCCGCCCCCTAGGCGGTGGCTGCAGAATACGATTTCCGCGCGAAGCCGTTGCAATTTACACAACTGAAGTATATTTTACCCTAACTGGAGAGACGACTATGGCAGGTGGTGGTGGTGGTGATTCAGGCGAATTCGGGCTGCAGATTGCCCCGATGCTGGACGTAATGTTTGTGCTTCTCCTCTTCTTCATGGTCTCCGCAGGCGGCCAGCAGAAGGAGGCGGAGCTCGGCATCAAACTGCCCAGCACGGGCAAACCCAGGGACAATGCGCCCAGCGTTCCCGTGCTTATCGACATCAACGCCGCCGGGCAGGTTTACATGAATTCCCAGGACGTGAGCACGCCCGAGGATCGCGAGCTGCTGCCGCTGGTGGCCCGCCTGAAGGCGCTGGTGGAGGCCGACCCGAAGCAGGTCGTCGTCATCAATCCGTCGCTCAGCGCCAAAAACTCCCGCATTGTGGCCGTGCTTAGCGCCTGTACGGAGGCGAAGGTGGCCCACCTTGCGTTTGGCATCCCCAAATAAATGACGTAAACGCAACGCTTTACAATCCCCTCCCCTTTCCCTTCCCCCGCTCCTTAAACCCCACGCATCCGACCGACACCCCATCGCCGAGGATACATCATGCACGCCCCCAATAAAAACGTCTACATGGAACGGCTCTCCAAGAGTCGCTACCTCGTGATCGCCGCCTCGCTGCACGGCGTGCTTTTCTTCATGATCAGTTCGGTCGTGATCTTCTCGGCAATCCTGCCGGTTACCGACTTTGACGGCGGCACCATCCAGGGTGAGCAGGGCGAACCGCCTCCCCCGCCTCCGCCCCCGCAGCCGGAGGAAGTGCAGCCCGACTCCGCCGCCGCGGCCCCCAGCGGCAGCGCCAACACCGGCCCCACCGAGCTGGTCGCCTTTGCCGGCGAGAGCGACGGCGGCCCGCCCATCGCGGTGCCCACGGCCATCGGCCCCACCTTTACCCCCAGCACCAGCCCTACCCCGTCCAGCACCCCCGGCATCGGGCCCAGCAGCATGGGCATGGCGCAGACGAGCATCAGCAAGGGCTCCACGTTCGATGTCCGCGTTGCGGAAATCCGCAAGACAATCGGCTCGTGGGATCCCGAAGGCAAGGCTCGCGGCCCTATCGGCGACTCCGGCAAATCGGTGCGCGCGAAGTTCGTCATCCATATTGCCAAGTACGCGGGCGGCGACTGGGCGGCCACGTTCGAAATCAAGGACGGCAAGATCTGGCGCGGCTCGATCCCCAACCTCCTTCGCCTGGCGGGTGAGTGGAGCCAGCGGCGCATTACGGCTGAAACCGTTCCGGAGCCGCTCGACATTGCCGGTCCCGACCTGATGGAGAAGCGCCCTCCGTTCGTCTTCTTTCACGGCCACAAGGACTTTGTGCTGACCGAGGCGGAAGTGGAGAACCTGCGCCGCTACCTCATGGCCGGCGGTGCCATCTGGGCCGACTCGTGCCTGGCCGGCAAGGGCAGCCGCTTCGACATCGCGTTCCGCCGCGAGATGAAGCGGGTGATTCCCGACGGGGACAAGAACTTTGAGGTTATTCCAATGAACCACGACATCTTCGGCGGCCAGAAGGCGTTTTTTGACCTGGGCGAAATCCCCGTGGGCATGAACTACTACGCCGAGCCGATCGAAGTGCTCAAGCTCGATGGCATTACCGCCATTATCTATACCTCCAACGATTACTCGGACCTGATGCGCATTCCCTTCAAGCCCGGCACCAAGGTGGTGGATGAGCGCCGCGGCCCGGATCGTATCGGCCAGCTGCCCTGGAATTTCTGGCGCAATCGCGGCACACTGTACCGCAACTTCGAAGGGCCAGCGGCTGACAAGGCGTACCAGCTTGGTCTCAACATCATCTGCCATTTGCTGCTGCGCTTTCAGGACAAGCTCAAGACGGCGCTCTGATCCCACTCCCATGCAAGCCTGCCTCCGCCTCACTGCCATTGGCAGCAAGGCGGGGGCACCAGCGCCCATAGCCCCAGCCCTTCACCCTCTCTCCCGCACATGCTTCGAATCACCACATTCCTGCTCCTTCTCGGCGCGCTGCCCTGCATCGGCTACGGGCAGAAACCGGACGCGCCTGTCGGCAATCTCCTGCGGACCGGCGGCGAGTTTGAACGCATAACCAAAACCTACAATCCGTGGGGCGGTGTCGACGGCCAGGGTTTTCTCCGCACTTTTGAGGCGCGGGCCGGCGTTGTTACCAATATGGGCAACACGGCCAGCACCCCTTTCCCCTGCACGCCGTGCCCGGTGGACATGAACAACGACGGGCTGCTGGATCTGATGGTGGTGGACGCGGACGGCTATACGTGGTGCTACTTCAACTCCGGCACCAAAACGGAGCCCAAGTTTACGCGCGCCGAAATTGTCCCGGTAATGCTCTCCAGCGGCTATCTGCGCGGCGGCCCCGGCACCCAGTGCCCCGGCATGGCGGCCGTCGACTACGACGACAGCGGCAAGATCAGCCTGGTATATGGCGACTGGCTCGGAAAAATCTATTTTGTGCCCAATCAGGGCAGCAAAGCAGTGCCCAAGTTTATCCAGCCCAAACTGACCAGCGACAACCAGGTGGCCACCAGCCTGAAGGGTGACCTCTGGGCCAACTACTTTTACCCCCAGGTGTACGACTGGGACGGCGACGGTCGCAAGGATCTCATCATTGGCGAGGGCACCTACTCGGCCAACAGCATCTGGCTTTTCCTTAACCAGGGCAATAACACCACGCCAGTGTATAACCAGAAGGACGGCAAAAAGATAGCGCTGGTGCGCGGCCTCGGCCGCGAGCACCTGACGCCCTTTATTATCGACTGGAACGAGGACGGTAAGCCCGACGTGGTGACCGGCGAGCGTGAAGGCAAAGTCTCCGTCTATATCAACGAGTCCGTCAACAACCGGGAATGGAAGTTTGCGGAACCGTTCGGCGTCAAGTTTGGCACCACGGACAAGATCGGCGCTCTCTCGCGCGTAACGTTCGCCGATATCAACGGCGACGGCCTGCCCGACGCTTTTGCGGGCCGCTCCAACGGTCGTATCGGCCTGGCGCTCAACAAGGGCACCAAGGGCGCGCCGGTGTTTGGCAACCTGGAGGACATCAAGGGCGTGCAGCCGTTCCCCAACTATGCGACTTCGCCCGACGTTGATTTTCGCCCGCCGGAGCGCAGCACGTTCCACCTGCTTCGCGTCGTCTCCAACAAAAAGGAGGAGGTCGAGACGTACGAGGAAGGTTTTACACCGCCGCCGGAGTCCAAGGGCAATAAGGCGCTTAAGATGGAGTTCTACGACGCCGGGCAAAAGGTGTTCACCAATCCCCTGCCCCTGCCGTACGAGAGCGACAAGTCCGAGCTGTGGAGCGATAACCTGGGCAATACTTACGGCATCCGCTTCAAGAACGACTTCAAGCTTGTCCCCGGCAAGGAGTACACGCTCTCCTTCTGGGCCAAGGGCAATGGCTTTACCCGCCGTCTGGAGTGGAACATCTACGGTCACGAGCATATTCCGGCCTCCAAGGACGAGGACGGCCTGGTGGTGTGGGGCGATGCTGACTATACGATCAAAAATGGCTTTAGCGTCGGCAGCGAATGGAATAAGATTCGCGGCACGGTGAAGTTTACCCGCAGATCCTCCGACAAAGTGGAGCCGGCCGACAAGCCCGTTACCTTTACGCTGCGCATCTACTTTGAAGGCACCGGCTTCTTCTACTTGGATGATGTCTCCCTGACCGAAGGGAACAATCCCTTCTAACATCGGCTTCGCGCCGCAACCATCCGGCACCGCGTATGGCGAACAAGTCGTGCATCCTGGTCCTGCTCCTGACTCTTGGCATTTGTGCCGCGAGCGCAGTGCCGCCGGAGATGCGCGAAAAGGACGTCTTCTACTTTGCGGACAACCTGGCCGAGCCGATTCGGGTGGAGCTGACCAAGCCGGTCGATATCTTTGGCGGGCGGGACCTGACGACCCGATTAGGCACCGCCCCTGTCGGCGCCATCGTGGAGATTGCCGGCGTTACCCGCGGGCTCTACCTCATAACCGTCCGCACACCCTCGCGCAAGATCGAAGGCTGGGTGGCGGAGACGACGCTGCCCCCCATCCCCAGGGAGGTGATGGACGAAGCCCGTGCCAAACAGGACAAACGCGACGCGATTGCCAAGGCGATCAAGGACCGCAAGGTCATCCTGGGTATGGCTTTTGAGGACGTGCGCAAGGCGCTGGGCCGGCCCGAGAAAACCTCCTTTCAGGAGAACACTAACGGCCGCACCGACACCTGGCGCTATATCGCCTATGACTCCGTGCCGGAAACCCGGTACGTGCGCGGACCGTATGGCAACGTCATCGCACAGACGTATTATGTGAAAGTACCCATAGGCGAACTTATTATCGATTTTTCCAACGGAGCTGTTATCTCTGTTGCAGAGAACCGTGACTCGGCTTCCGCTCCATCCAGAGGAGCTGGCGTCCCCAACTAGTCCCGCAACCTTCGTTTCAACTCTCCCCCCCCTCCTCCCTCTAAAAGGCTCATCTCCTGTGCTCCCTCGCGACGAATATATTCTGGAACTGCTGATCAACAACGGTTTTATCGAACCAACGGATGCGGAACAGGCCAAAGAGCTGGCCCGCAGCAATCACACCAGCCCCGTGGATGAGCTGATCCGCATGGGGTTTGTGACCGCCATGGACGTGCTGGAGACGACGGCAAGCGACGCCGGCTATCCGCTGCAGGAGAAGATCGGCCCAGTCGACGGCGATATCCTCGATTCCATCAGCCGCGACCTGGTGTTGCGCTACAACATCTTCCCCCTCTCGCAGGAGGAGGGTTCGCTGCGCATTGCCATCAGCAATCCGTACGACTTCGAGACGGTCGACACGCTCACCAACATGCTGCATAAGGCCATCGACTGCACGGTGGTGCCGAAGGCGGAGATCGAGGCGGCGATCAAGAAGTACTACAATACGGGCCCGAGCGGGTACTCGGCGGAAGACCAGGAGCTGATGGACTCCGTCGGCAACATCGACATCACCGGCGACGGGCCCATCAAGGAAGACGAGAACGCCCCCATCATCCGCCTTGTTAACCAGATTATTGTGGAAGCCTACCGCCTGAAGGCGAGCGATATCCACATCGAGCCGCTGGAAAAGCGCCTGCGCCTGCGCTACCGCATTGACGGCGTGCTGCAGGCCATGCCCGATCCCCCCAAACAGCTGCAGGCCCCCATCATCGCGCGCATCAAAATCATGTCGTCGATGAGCATTGCCGAGAAGCGCATCCCGCAGGACGGCCGCATCCAGTTCTACTCCGGCGGCGAGCGTGGCGGCAAGCCCACCTCCATCGATCTTCGCGTCTCCACCGTCCCCACCGCGCAGGGCGAGAGCATCGTCATGCGTATTCTGGACAAATCCAGCCTCACGCTCGGCCTGCCGGAACTCGGCTTCTTCTCGGACGACCAGGTGACAATGGAAAAGCTCCTCGGCCTGCCCGACGGCATCTTCCTGGTCACCGGCCCCACGGGCTCCGGCAAAACCACCACGCTGTACGGCTGTCTCAACTACGTCAACAAGCCGGACCGCAAGATTATTACCGTGGAGGACCCGGTGGAGTACCAGCTAGCGGGCATTAACCAGGTGCCGGTAAACGAGACCGTGGGCATGACCTTCGCCGCCGCGCTGCGCGCCATGCTGCGTCAGGCGCCCAACATCATCATGATTGGTGAGATTCGTGACCTGGAGACCGCTTCGATCGCCATCAACGCGTCCCTCACAGGTCACCTGGTGTTCTCCACGCTCCACACCAACGACGCCCCGAGCGCCGTCACCCGTCTCGTCGACCTGGGCGTCAAGCCCTTCCTTGTGGCCTCCTCGGTGCGCGCCATTATGGCCCAGCGCCTGCTGCGCCGCATTTGCAGCCAGTGCGGCGGCCCGTACGAGCCGACCGAGCACGAGTTGCGCTCGCTCAACATCGGCCACAGCGCCCTGGCAGAGGCCAGCTTCCGCAAAGGCGCAGGCTGCGAGCGCTGTCGCGATACCGGCTACAAAGGCCGTCTCGGCATGTTCGAGATCCTTGTTCTCGACGACGAAATCCGCCGCATGGTTAACGAGCGCATGTCCCTCTCCGCCATCCGCCAGCGCGCGCGAGATCTCGGCATGCGCACCCTGCGCGAGGACGGCATCCGCAAGGTACTCGCCGGCGTCACCACTCCGGACGAAGTGATCTCCGCCAGCATGGGAGACAAAGACTAAGCAGGACGAACCCATAGCCAGCCCAGCCGCACCCCGCCACCTCGCACGCACGCCACGCCATGAACCCGAATCTCGTCCTCTCCCTTTTGCAGGAAAGCTCGTACATCGACGACACGCAGTACGCCGACCTCCTCGACGAAGCCACCCGGTCCGGTAAGCCGATCGAGACCATCGTTGAGGACTACGGCATTGTCGACAAACATAAGCTTTACCAGACCATTGCGCAGCATCTCGGCACCTACGTCATCGATCTCAACCAGATCCAGTTCTCGCCCGCCGTAGTGTCGATGCTCTCCCCGCACACCGGCCGCGTCTACGTCTCCATCCCCATCGCGTTTGAGGACAACATCCTGCACATCGCGGTATCCGATCCGCTTGACCCGCAGGTGGCCGATACGCTGCACCAGACGACCAAGCAGGAAGTGAACGTCGTCGTGGCGGATCCCGCTGATATTCAGCGCTTTGTGGATGCGTTTTACGGCGCAAGCCAGGCCGACGCCGACGATCTTCTCAACAAGCTGATGGGCGACGCCGAGCGCGCTGTAAGTGCCAGCGGCGATGTCAACCTGGACGAAGCGAACTCGGCGCCCATCATCGCCTACGTCAACAATATCATTGCCCAGGCCATCAAGGCAGGCGCCTCGGACATCCACTTCGAGCCCTTCGAGTCGACCTTCCAGATCCGCTACCGCGTGGACGGCGCCCTGTACGAGATGAAAACGCCGCCGCGCAAGCTGGCAACCGCGCTCACCTCGCGCATCAAGGTCATGGCGTCCATGAACATCGCCGAGCGCCGCATCCCGCAGGACAGCCGCATCCAGACAAACATGGCCGGCCGCCCCGTCGATCTCCGCGTCTCCACCCTGCCCACCCAGTTTGGCGAGAGCGTAGTGCTTCGCGTGCTCGATCGCTCCATGCAAAAGCTGGATTTGGACGCGCTTAAAATGCCGCCCAAGATCCATAATTATATATGCGAAACGATTGAAAAGCCCAACGGCATCTTCATCGTTACCGGCCCCACCGGCTCCGGCAAAACAACAACACTGTACTCCTGCCTTAACCGCATTAACACCGTCGACTCCAAGCTGCTGACAGCAGAGGACCCGGTGGAATACGAGATTGAGGGCATTATGCAGGTGCCGGTAAACGAGGCGATCGGCCTCAGCTTTGCCAAAGTGCTGCGCGCCTTTCTCCGTCAGGATCCGGACCGCATCATGATTGGGGAAACGCGCGACCTGGAGACGGCGCAGATCGCCATCCAGGCGTCACTCACCGGCCACCTCGTTTTTACCACGCTTCACACCAACGACGCGCCCGGCGCCGTCGCCCGTCTCATCGATATGGGTGTCGAGCCGTTCCTTATCGCCGCCACGCTGGAAGGTGTTCTGGGTCAACGCCTTGTGCGTAAGCTGTGCCCCAACTGCAAAACGCCGTACGAGCCCTCCGAAGACATCCTGGAGCAAATCGGCCTGTCCGCGCACGAAGTTGGAGATAAGATATTTTATTATGGCAGTGGCTGCGATTTCTGCAATAATACCGGCTATAAGGGCCGTAAGGGAATCTATGAGCTGCTCGACGTGACGGAGCCGATACGCGAACTCATCACGAACAGGGCGCCCTCTATTGTTATTCGGCAAAAAGCAATAGAACTTGGCATGGTCACCCTTCGTTCCGACGGACTGCGTAGCATCTTTGATGGAGATACCTCAATTGAGGAAGTACTGAAGTATACGTAAACGATTCTATTCCACCGCCACTGCTCCCTCCTTCCCTCTCCCTTTAACGGACCACTCCCTTTATGCCAAAGTTTACCTACACAGCCGTCGACTCCCGCGGCGCGCAACAATCCGGCACCGTTGACGCCACGGACTCCAACGAAGCCACAGTGCAAATCCGCCAGATGGGCTACTTCCCCACCCGCGTGGCGGAGATCAGCGCCCAGCAGGCCCAGGCCGCGGCCAGCAAGCCCAAAAAGGCGGGCGCGGGCGGGGGCCGCGTCAAGAGCAAGGTGCTGACCACCTTCACCCGTCAGCTCGCAACGCTCATCGACGCCGGTTTGCCGATCCTCAAGAGCCTCGAGACGCTCATCAAGCAGGAGCGCAACGTGGTGCTGAAACGCGCCATGCAAAGCATCGCCGCCTCCGTCGAATCCGGCAGCACGTTCTCCGAGGCGCTGGCCCAGCACCCGCGCATCTTTAACAAGCTGTACGTCAACATGGTAAAGGCCGGTGAAATCGGCGGTGTGCCCGAGGTCATCCTGAAGCGCCTGGCCGAGTTCCAGGAAAAATCGGAGAAGATCAAAGCCAAAGTCTTCTCGGCCATGATTTACCCGGCCGTCGTGCTCTTCATCGCACTGGCCATCCTCGCGTTCCTGCTCGTCTTCATCGTCCCACGCTTCCAGGCCATCTTCTCGGATCTGCTGCAAGGCAAACCGCTGCCGGAGCTTACACAGTTTGTCATCAACCTCTCGGGCTTCGTCACCAACCACATTATCGAGATCTCCATCGCCTCGGTCATCGCCGTCATCGGCTTCCGCATCTTTGCGGCAACACCGGCGGGCGTGGTTATTCTGGATAAGCTGATGCTCAACTCGCCGATCCTTGGCGATCTCGTGCGCAAAACGTCAATCGCCCGCTTCTCGCGCACCCTCGGCACGCTCGTCAGCTCCGGTGTCCCGATCCTGCAGGCGCTCAACATCACCAAGGAGACGGCCGGCAACGTCATTCTCTCCAACGCCATCGCCAAAGTGTACGACAGCGTGAAGGAAGGTGAGCCGATGGTCGCGCCGCTCGAGGCCTCCGGCGTGTTCCCGCCCATGGTGGTCAGCATGATCCAGGTGGGTGAGGAAACCGGTCAGCTCGACGACATGCTGATCAAGGTGGCCGACGTGTACGACGTCGAGGTAGACAACTCCGTGTCCGCCCTCACCAGCCTGCTGGAGCCGATCATGATTGTGTTGCTGGCGCTGATCGTGGGTACCATCGTTATCGCGCTCTTCCTCCCGCTGGTCACCATCGTTACCCAGCTGGGCACGCAGGGCAACTAAGCTCCAGCGCAAGCGCAAGCGCTTTAACTTCAACATCTTGCACGGCGCCCGACGGGACATTCTTCCCGTCGGGCGCCGCTTTTTTTGCCTTTTGCCCTGCTTCGGACAGTTGTTGCTGGAAAGCACGTCTTATTGATGCTAGGCTGTTTGCCAGCAAGCCGCCTTTACAAATCATGAACGAGAATCCACGCATTCGGCTCTATCAATATACGCACAGCCCGTACTGCATTCCGCTTCAGATCATTCTGCAGTTTTCCGGTGTTCCGCATGAAGTTGTTGACCTGAATTATTGCGAACCTTCGCCTATTGTAATGCTTACAAAAGGTGAATGCTATCAGGTTCCGGTCATTCATGATCTAATCTCCGACGAAATCATCTACGAAACCGGCCCCGATACACAAAACTGCGCCCGCTATATCGATGCCCTCGCCGGCATGGCACTCTTTCCCGACGAGCTCAGCGGCATCCAGACCATCCTCACCCACTACATCGAGAACGACTGCGAAGGCGCAGGCTTTAAGGTGTGCGACGCCCACGCCGAGGTGTGGCTGCACAGCGACCTGGAACGCGGCCTGATGCGCCGCCACAAGGAGCGCAAGTTCGGACCCGGCTGCCTGGACGCCTGGAAAAAGAGCGAAAAGGAACTCACCGCCGCCTTCTTCGCCCTGCTGGCCCCGCTGGAACACATGCTGACCAAACAGCCGTTTCTCCTTGGCGACAAGGCCACCTACGCGGACTTTGCCCTGGCCGGCGTCGTCGGCAACTTCCTGCACCCGGGCGTCACCAGCCTCAGCTCGGACTTCATGATGCTGAGCACCTGGTACGGCAAAATGCGCGCTGGCAACTTCCCCAAGCCGCTGGACGAGCTGCACCGCGCCGCCTCCGCCGACCACGCGCACGGCGAGGCGGGCGAAGCCGCCCAGTTCCTGGCCGATACGTCGGACATCATGTCCGCGCTGGCCCCCCTTAAAATGCGCACGGGCGTTAAAGCGCTGGACGTGGCGTGCGGCACCGGCAACACCGCTGTGTATGTAGCCAAGCAGGGCCTTTTGGTAACTGCATGCGATATATCGCAGGAGATGCTGGATGAAACCAAAAAGTTTGCTGCGCATGAAGGCGTGAAGCTTGAATTGCAGAAGCATGGCGCGGACCAAATGCCCTACGCCGATGGCTCCTTCCACCTCGTCACCTGTCGCATGGCACCCCGCTATTTCCAAAACCCGCAACACTTTGTGATGGAAGCCGCGCGCGTGCTACGTATGTACGGCTACCTCATCGTCATCGACGCCTCCGTAATGGACGACCACCCCGAAGCCGAGGCGTGGATGCAGGAAGTGGAAGCCCTGCGCGACCCCCACCACCAGCGCTTCATCAAGCCGCGCACCTGGGAAAAGTGGGCCGCCGAGTGCAACCTGCGCACCGTCAAAAGCGAGATGGCCTCCATCAAGATGCCCGATCTCAACGCCTACATGAACGCCGCCAACACCCCGCGCGAAAACCGCAAGCGCATCCTGGAACTGGTAGCCCGCGCCCCCACCATGGCCCGCGAAATTTTCCGCATCGGCCAGGAAGATGGCAAAATCGTATGGTACTGGCGCCGTTTGACTTACGTGGCAGGCAAAGTGTAGCGGTTGATACTAAGCCGCCGTTTGCACATGCAGTACGCAGCAGGTTAAACGCCGGGCAACGGCTGGCGGAGCACAAGGTCTGAACACCTGGTCCGCCCTCCCCGGGTGGAGCCGCCCGCCATGGGGTGCGGGCAGCTCCGGTCAGTCGGGTAAGTGTTGACGTGGATAGGACCCCGCAATCCGGCGGGGTCCCGTCGCCTAATCGACAAGCAACGCCTCCACGGCCTTGTCGATATCTGCTTCCCCCGCAAGGACTTCCGTCCTGAGGAAAGCGATGACCGCGACGCGACGCTCCAGCGGAGCACCCATGGAAAGCAACGCAGCGGTGAGGTCGGCCAAGGCCTTCCAGCGGCGTTGCGTCAGCTTGCTGTCGCTCAGCAGCCAGAGGGCGATGGCCCGCATCGTCCGCGGAGTCGGAAGCAACTGGTGCTTGACGACTTCCGCCACCCAGTCATCCACGCGGTTTTGGAGAATGAGCGAGGCTCCGATCATACGGGCTTTGATCTCTGGCTCGACGTCAGACCAGCTCAGCGCCGGCGCACCGTCGCTCATGCGCGCAAACTCCTCTTCGGCTCCGCAAAGAAGGGAAATGATCTCTGGATCGGGATCGTTCGGGGTACCGGCCGTTCCCCCACCGCCGGAGCCGGCTACACCGCCAGGCACCCCCGTCGGTTTCATCGGGGCCGGGGCACGCATAATCGGTGCCCGTGCGTGAAGGGCGACAGGCATCGAAGGCTTCGAGGGAGACGTGGGCTTCAGCCCCCCGGAAGAAATCGGCGCAGGCAAAACAAGGGGCGGGGGGGCCATGGGCGCCGCCCTCTTGAGCACAGGCGGGCACGGAATGGCACCCGTGTCCGCAAACGACGCTGGAACAGGCGCCGCGCAGGGGGCCGCCATGGATTGGCAGACCGCGCCACTCTCCCACTCCGCAGGCACAAAGCTGGGCTGATAAAGTTCCGTCTTCGCCAAATCGCCTTTGTGGGCGGAATCGACGGCGATGAACGCGGCGCCTTCGCACAGGATGTTGAATTCCTTCGCAAGCGCTATCATTTTGGCCGACAACTCTTTACGCTCCGCGGGCGAGGCTCCGACCGCATCCTCCTGAAGCTCCGCAATCCGCCGGCGTGCCCAGATTTGCCCCAGCGCTTCGGTCGGCGAGGGTTTCAGCTCAAACTCGAACGTCCGCGTTTCACCCGACGCGTCGCGGGCGGTAAGGGCGATGCTTTTTGCTGTGGCCGGGCCGCGCAGCACGGCTGTAACTGTATCGCGCGCAAAGAGATCCGGCAGCGCGCCGGTGGGGAATTCCCAGCCTTCGGCCGCGGCGATGTCCGTGAGAACCGGCGCCTTCAGCCTGTCTCCCAGCGTAGCTACCAGGCCAACGATGTCGTCCGACGGGGTGCGCAGGTAGCACTGGCCGCGCTGTTGGCGGGCCAGGCGGCGAAGGAACGCGTCGTTCACAGCCGTATCAATACCAAGCGCGATGACGGGGAGCGGGGAATTGCGCTTTTTCAGCAGGCGCAGCACGGCCAGCTCGTTGCCCATCTGGCCATCGGTAATCAGGATAACCACACTGCGGCGGTCGGGCGAGTGCTCGTCGATGGCGCCGAGCACGTGCTCCAGGGCGGGCAGCAGTTCGGTGCCGCCCAGCGTCGGCAGGTGCTCCAGCGTCTGCACGGTGCGGTCGGCCAGCAGCTCACGGGGCTCCAGCGGCCACTCGCACAAGTCCTGGTAGGTGGACTCGAAGAAGGTGACCCAGGCACGGTCGCCCTTGCCCAGCGCGTTCAAAAACTCGCGGAACGCGCGGCCGGCCTGCTGCCATTTGGTGCCGTCCATGCTGCCGCTGCGGTCCACCAGAAAATAGAAATCCTGCCCGGCGGCGGCCGCGGAGGGGGCGACCGCCGGCGCCTGCAGGCGCACCATGGCGTAAGTGTCCGCGGGGCGGAGGTTGTCGACAGTCCCTTCGGCGGGCCGGGGCGCGGCGCAGCTCCACGCCTCGTACACGGCGCCGGCATCGGGCGCGGCCTTCCAGCGCAGTACAAAATCGCGGTCGGGGAACGCGCCGCCGGGTGGCACGGTGATACCCACGCGGCCGTTCTCCTCGCGCATCACCACGTTGTGCGAGGGCGACGTGACGAATGCGTAGCGCGCCAGGGCGTGAGACATGGTGCCGCGGATGTGCAGCGACGTGGCGTCCGGGTGGAACTCGTCCATGCGCGGTGGAGAGAGGCGCGAGGCATCGGGCACCTGGTCGGTGTCCTGCTCGGTACCCTTCCCCCGGCTGGAACGCAGCAACGGGCGGCCGGGGATGTAGCGGATGCCGGGGCAAAAGGGAATCATACACGACAATTCGTCGTCCAGGCGATCGAGCGCCTGAAAATAGGCAAAGCGCACCACCACAATCTCTTGCGGCTGAATATTGGAAAGGCTGAGAGTAAACAGATTGTCGCGCTCCACCTCCACCAGGGCAACACGGTGGCCCTCCGCCTTTGCCTCGGCGGCCACGCGGCGCGCTTCCTGGCGCTCCTCCACGCGGGCGGATATAACACGTTGGCCGACAAGCATTTCGCACCGATACGCGGCGGCGTCTCCGGGCAGCGGAAAGGTGTAGAGGCAATCGAGCGCTTTGGCCTGATTGTTGTGATAAGCCTGGTCGATTTCGACAGAGACAACGTCGTCGAGGATATCAAACCTGCATTCCACCGCACGGAGCGGCAGCCGAACGCGGGTGCTTTCCATAAGGGCAACAATGCCATAGTGTTGCGCATTAGTGGCGGTGTAATCGAGGCGGGGCATATAAAGGAGGAAGGTTGGGATGGAGGCAAGGGGAGACGGGCGAGCCTTTTAGAGGTAGAACGTTGGCGTTACGGGAACTTGTGGCTGGTTATGGCTGCATTAACACTAACACTGTCAGTAAGAGAATGACGCCGCCCTGAAGAATCTGGTTAGGGCAACAGAGCGTTGGGTGGGGCCGCCCGCCAGAAAGTGGGCGGACGTAATCTGAAGCAAACGATCAGGAAGCGGGGGCACCCATGGCGGGCGGCCCAGAGGGAGAAGGGAAGAGGATGGCCGCGATAGCCGACCGTTCCGCCTCGGTAAGGCGGCGATTGGAGAGGGGCAGGAGCACGAAATCGGACCCGATACGCCAGGCAGGGTATTCCGCGCTGACGGCAGGCGCGCCGGCGGCGGAAGCGTCTCGCCCTGGTGTAACATGTTGTGTTGCAGCAGGTTGTGATATCTGCTCGGCCAGTGCTGCCGGCGAATCCGCCAGTACGGCGGCGGCGGGGGCGACGGCGGAGCGGGGCAGGAGCGAGGCGCCGGGGCGCGTGGCGTGGCGCTCCAGGGCGGCAAGTTCGTCCTCGGTGCGGCCGTAGAGGAGTTCCTGGATGCGGCGCAGCGGCGTGCCCTCGGCCTGCAACAGGCGCAAAAGATTGAGTTGCAGCCGGTGCTTGCGGCCAAATCCGGCGCGGCCGGCGCCCGTGCCACCGCTTTGGGGGGGATCGATAATGCCTTGCGTGCGATAGAAGCGCACGATTCGCTCCGTAAGCTCGGGCGCGGCCTGGCCGCTGACCGGCTCGATTCCGCGCAGGCGGCACCACGTGTTGACCACTTCAGCAAGCTCGGCCGCGGACCACTTTTCGGGGCGGTCCGAGCTACCCTCGTGACGAGGGGCGGTGTGGCGCGCCTTCCCGCGGCCATCCGCGCCGTCGGCGGAGGAAGCGGATTCGGGAGGGGTTCCGGGCTTCATGACAGGAAGATACTATGTGACAGTGTTAGTGTCAATATAAAATCAGGGGGAACTTTCTCAACAGCACGTTTTCTTCAATTTGCGCAACTTTTTGGTTGCTCTTTGGTGGAAAATCCACGATCTTATATGCAACCTTAACGTTGCATATCTTATCCTATGCCCTCACCTACCGATCATATCGTCAAATCTGTCCTCCTTCGCGCCCCGCGCTCCCGCGTGTGGCGGGCTGTTTCCGACTACAAGGAATTCGGCACCTGGTTTAACGCCCGCCTTCATGCTCCGTTTGTGGAAGGCACCACGGTTACCGGCAACGTGCTTTACCCCGGGTACGAGCATGTCAAGCTTCAGCTGGTGGTGGAACGCGTTCGTCCGGAGGACTTTATGTCGTTTCGCTGGCATCCCTACCCCAAGGATCCGGAGCGCGATTACTCCGCCGAGCCGATGACGCTGGTGGAATTTGCCTTGCGTCAGGAGGGGCCGGACACGCATCTTACCGTTACGGAATCCGGATTTGACCAGCTTCCGCCGGACCGCCGGGACGAGGCTTTTCGGATGAACGAAGGCGGATGGGAAGGT
Organism: Verrucomicrobia bacterium LW23; assembly: GCA_003054695.1. Taxonomy (GTDB): domain Bacteria; phylum Verrucomicrobiota; class Verrucomicrobiia; order Methylacidiphilales; family UBA1321; genus LW23. The sequence goes on along the minus strand of QAZA01000009.1, from coordinate 169,073 downwards.
CAGCTGGAGAATATCACGGAGTATGTCGACAAAACCGCAGCCGCAGCCGCAGCAGAGGGTGCCCGTTCCGCCGCCGCCCGTTCCTGACCTACGCGCCGCGCTTGCACCCGCGGGTGGTTCCGCAGCCGCCGCGCGCGCATTAGCCGCGGCGCCGGTGTTTGCGGCGCTGGGCGATGCGACGCGGTTGCACCTGGTCTCCCGCCTCTGCCAGGAGGGGCCGCTGTCCATCGCGCGCCTGAGCGAGGGGCTGCCGGTGACGCGTCAGGCTGTAACCAAGCACCTGCGCGCGCTGGCCTCCGCCGGGCTGGTGCGGGATTGCCGCGTGGGCCGGGAGCACCGCTGGGAGCTCGAGCCGGCCCCGCTGGCCGAGGCGCGCGTGTGCCTGGACCGCATCTCCGCCCAGTGGGACGGCGCGCTGGATCGCCTGCGAGCCCTGGTGGAGGCGCCGCCATCGCCAACGCAGGCGCCGGATTCGGGAAGCTCGGGCGCGTGATGTCCCCTCCGCCCGCCCCGGCACCGCCCTCCGCCTTTACGGTACGAGGAATACCTTGTGCGTGTAGGGGCACTTTACCTTCATGCCCGAGGAGAAGCCGCGAATATCCACAGGGCCGCCGGTGGCGACGTAGGGGCTGTACACGAAGCCGCGCTTGCCGGGGACGGGGCGCGCCGTGGGGAGGCGCTCCTCGCTGGGGGCCGGGGCGGGTGCGGAGGGCTTGTCGTTGCGCTCGGTGCGATCGTTGCGATCCGCAGTGGGGGTGCTTGCCGGCGTCTCCGGCGGCCTGGGCGAGGCGGGCGTGGTGGTGCCGGCCGGCGCTTTTTGTTTGGCAACAGTGGTGGGCAGAGGGGGGACGGTGCCGTCGTCTTTGGGTTTGTCCTTAAGTTTCTCTTTTTCCTTCTCCCTGGCCTTTTCTTTGTCCCTGGCCTTTTGTTTCTCCTTTTCGGCGGCGGCCAGTTTTTCCTTTTCCTTTTCGCGCGCAAGCAGTTGCTTTTCTTTCTCGCGGATTTGCCGTTCTTTCTCGGCTTCGGCGCCGGGGATGGAGCGCGGGCCGGCCGTTGCGGACGGGGCGGGGGAGGACGTGCTGCGGAGCTGGCCCTTTTCCTTATCGGTAGGGCTGTACGCAAAGTCGGAGTCGATATCGGACCGCTTGACGACGTGGGACGGGCCGCAGCCTGCAAGGGTCAGCATAGCCGCCAGCAACAGCAGGGCGGCCAGGCGAGTGGCAGAGTTCCGTGGCGGCGGGGGCGCGGGCAAAGGGGTAGGAGTACGCATGATCCGTGGGAGTGTGGCGATGCAGATACGCCAGCCGACGCAATAGCGGAGGCGGGCGGGCGCCCGGATGTTATGGCACAGTCCGGCGCCGGAGATCAAGCGAACATCGCCGCCCCGGCATTAAATCTTTCTCCTGCCGGCCGAGGTCAGGGCGCGCTAAGCGGGCGGCGGGCAGGTAGCGAACTGCCCTGCCCTGCCCTGCCCGACCTCCCAGTCCGCCTATACCGCGAGGGCCGGCAGCATCCTTCGGCCCTGCTTCCGCCTTCCCTCAGATGGAGGAGCCGCCCTTGCTCGTCTCGCGGGCGACGGTATCCTCGACCCACTGCTTGAGCTGGCCGCCCTTTTCCATGGCGCGGAATTTTTCGATGGCGTCAATGTTCATTTTGGGATTGAGCGCCTTGAGCTGATCGTAAGTCTGGATAACCTGCAGCACGCCTTCGTAGCTGTGATCCTTGACCACACCCTTATCCACCTGCGGCTTGATGTTGCCGGCGAGAAACGCGACGAAGAGGAGGCGGCGGAACTGCGCGAGAGGGTCGTTATCGCCCTGGTTGCGGCCAAACTCCAGGATGGGCTCGACGAGATTGAGCCAGCAGTCGGGGCTATCCTTGGCGTAGCGGGCGATGATCTCGGTGGCCTCGATGGCCTCGGGGCTGAGAGGGTCCTTGGTGAAATCCGTCATCGCCTTCACCACCTGCTCCTTGGTCGGGGCGGTTTTGGAGTCCATCTCCGTGCTTTGCGCGATCGCGGCGCCGGGGAGCATCAAACCCGCGGTACCTGCGATGGAAAGGAGCAGAGCCAAAACGTATTGCCGCAGAAAAAGTCGGATCATAATGTTAGTGTACAGACTTTAAGGGCAGCCCCCTGCTAAATCAATGGGGTGCATGCACGTTATTTGCAGCGCATCCCCATCCCCTTACATACATACCCCGCACTTCCCCCCTCTCCCCTCCGCAGCGACGGCCCCCGCAGGGCCGTCAGCTACCGGGGTGCAGCGCTGCCTAGGTCCACCAGTCAATGATGTTGAAGTTGTTCACGTACATCAAAAACAGGATGAAGAGGATGACGGTAATTTTAATCAGCGCGCCGATGACCAGGCTGGAGACAACAAACGCCACAGAGGGCTCGCCCGGCAGAGGCTCCACAGGCGTGTTAACGGCGACGGGAATGTTGTGGGGATCGAACGCAGAGGATGCGGCGGGTTCGCTCATGATGATGATGATGCAGGCTGAAGTTGAAAAAGAGAAGCGTGATGCTGGTGAATAAAGTCAACAAATGCGCGCCGGTTGACAAGCCGAAAAACCGAAGCCACGCGCTTTTGTAGCCGCCATGCGCGCCTTGCTGAAAAAGTAATACCTGGCGCCGGCCTCAGGTCGGTTTGACTCAGCTCAGCTAGGCCCGGCTCCGCCTGCCTGCGTCACATCACTTCAATCACCAGCGCCGTCGTGTTGTCCTTGCCGGACTGTTTGACGGAGCGGTTGACGAGGCGTTGCGCGGGGGTGGCGCCCTCCTCAGCCATTGCGAGGGTGCGCGAGGCGTTGGGGGCGGGGCGCAGGATGTCGAGCAGGTCGTGGTCGTGCAGTCCGTCCATCAGGCCGTCGGTACACAGCAAAAAGATGTCGCCCTTTTCGTAGCCGACCGCGCCGACCTGGGGATCGACGAACTGGTGGCCCGCGCCCAGCGCTTTTTGCAACACGTTGCGGCGCGGATGGTAACGGGCTTCGCGCTCATTAATATGGCCGTTGCGGAGAAGCCAGCCCACGTGGGTGTCGTCCTGCGTCAGCTGCTTCAGAATGGGCTCGCGGCGCGGCAGGTAATAGAGGCGGCTGTCGCCGATGTGGCCGAAGTAGAGCCAGCCGGGGGTGAACCAGGTGAGGGTGAGCGTGGCGCCCATGCCTTTCGTTTCCGTATAGCCCTCGCCCACAAAGGTGAGCGCTTTGTGGATCTGATCGAAGAGCTCCTCCAGAACGTCCGAAAAGCCGGCCTCCATGCCTAAAGCCGTCTGCTTAAACGCTTTGGGGAGCAGGCGCGTGACACGCTCCACGGCAATGCGGCTGGCCAGCTCCCCTGCGGAGGCGCCGCCCATGCCGTCACTTACAGCAAACACAAAATCTTTTCTCCCCGTAAACGCCTCGCCGGCTTTGCCCAGGTAGTGCACCTCCTGTGCGTCAAACAGCAGGGCAAGAAAGGAGTCCTCATTATTCTTGCGTACCGTTCCCGCGTCCGTATGGCCGTACCAGCGCAGCCGCTCGGTTACGGACTCGGTACGGGACGCGTTGGAGACGCTGGCGACAAGCGGCAGGGGAATCGGGGAAGACACGGCGGTGCGAGGGGGTGAGGGGTTGGGAAGGCTGGAGGTGAGACGAGCGGCGGGGCCCGAAATTTCGCGAGAATTTTGCAGAAATGTCGAGCAGCGAAAGCGCGGGGAGGAAGGTATGGTAGGTAAAATCTGCCCGATAGCAATCTTTTAAGCAGCTAAAAAGGCGATTGCACGAATGCCACCGGAGTCGGACGCGCCGGTCCGCCTCATCTCCCAACTGATCGCAGGTTCCGTACCTGATTTGCGCCTGGGCCATGCATCAACCCACAAAATGTTACATTGCACTCGGCGAGGGCGCGCCGGCACCGGCACCCGCCGCGGCCGCTTCCTCCTCGGTGAGGATCGTCGCAAATTCAAAATCAATAATGCAAAAGCGGCCGTCGCGCTGGCGGTAGGTGATGTTGCGCATCTCGGCGTCGTCGTGGCGCACACGGTAAGGGATCAGCTCCGCAAAAATCTCCTTGCAGCGCGCGTCGTCCAGATGCTCCACGCGCTGACCGCAGTTGGTGGTTACCATCGTCAGCGTATCCGGGTCGGAACTGAGCAGTTTGGGCACGAAAGTACAGCCGGCCTCCTCCAGGTGTTTCAACACGCGCACTTCGTTCTCAAAACGCTCCTCGGCTTTGGGGCCGCGGAAGGTCTTATAGACTTTGCCCTCATAACTAATGCGCACCTTTGCGCGTTGTGTATCCTTCACTTCATGCATGGTGAAGAAAGCATGCCCTATTTTGTCCACCGGGGCAAGGGGAGAGACGGCGGGGCTTTCCTTGCGTGCGCGCTCAGGCTTGCGCTGGTGGCTGCGAAAATCGAGCCAAAGCGGGCACAGAATGCAGAGAAGTGGACAGGGCGCCCGATTCTATGAAAGCGCTTCATAGCTCCCCGTCGCTACAATCATTGCGACGAAAATCTCAGGCAAAATGAAAGCGATTGCCAACATTGGCCTGCGTCCTGCTTCCCCGCACCTCATCCCAATTCCGCAGTTTCCGAAGCACCCGGGACAGCCCGGCGGCGACGCTTTTTTCATCTTCCGAGATGTTGCAATCGTCGCGCCATCGTCCTGCACGGTCCGATGGCGCTGCGTTGTCGGCACGATTCTGTGCCCGACTCCGTCTGATTCAAATCAACCCTGACCCAAATGGCAAAGTACAAACTGGAATATATCTGGCTCGACGGTTACACACCCATTGCCAACCTTCGCGGTAAGACCCTCATCAAGGAATTCGACGCGTTCCCCACTCTGGAACAGCTCCCCAACTGGGGCTTCGACGGTTCCTCCACTCAGCAGGCCGAAGGTCACAGCTCCGACTGTATCCTCAAGCCCGTGGCCGTGTTCCCGGACATCACCAAGACCAACGGTGCGATCGTGATGTCCGAAGTGTACCTGGCCGACGGCACGCCCCACTCCACCAACTCCCGCGCCACCATTCTGGACGATCCCGGCACCTGGTTCGGCTTTGAGCAGGAGTACTTCCTGTACAAGGACGGCCGCCCGCTTGGCTTCCCGGAGAAGGGTTACCCCGCCCCCCAGGGCCCGTACTACACCGGCGTCGGCTTCAACAACGTCGGCAACATCGCCCGCGAAATCGTCGACACCCACCTCGATCTCTGCCTCGCGGCCGGCATCAACCACGAAGGCATCAACGCCGAAGTGGCCAAGGGCCAGTGGGAATTCCAGATCTTCGGCAAAGGCTCCAAGAAGGCCGCTGACGAAGTGTGGGTCGCCCGCTACCTCCTCATCCGCCTGTGCGAAAAGTACGGCGTGGACGTCGAGTTCCATTGCAAACCCATCCGTGGCGACTGGAACGGCTCCGGCATGCACTCCAACTTCTCCACCGAGTATATGCGCGAAGTCGGCGGCAAGGAATACTTCGAAGCGCTGATGGAAGCCTTCAACAAGTACCGCAACGAGCACATCGCCGTCTACGGCCCGGATAACCACCTGCGCCTGACCGGTCTGCACGAGACGCAGTCCATCGACAAGTTCAACTACGGCGTGGCCAACCGCGGCGCCTCCATCCGCGTCCCCCACAGCTTCGTCAACAACGGCTACAAGGGCTACCTGGAAGATCGCCGCCCGAATTCCGCCGGCGACCCCTACAAGATTGCCTCGCGCATTCTGCAGACGATCGCCACCGTCCCCACCAAGTAAGGAAGTTCTCCATCAGGAGTTTGCTTCGCGTCTTTCCCCCTGCCCGTGCCGCACATAGCTACACCTGGGCGGGGGGAAAGCAACAGGCCCGCCGCCCGTCCGCCGTGCACTCTCCTGCGCGGCGCCCGACACGGCGGGCCTTTCTTTTGCGGGCGGGAACGACCAGAGCGACCGTACGCGGGGGCAACTTGGAGACGCGATGCAATGTCGCAAATCATCCACGATAGCGACGAAACTGTTCGCAATTCGACCACGTGGTCAAAAAGACGCAAAACTGGCGAAATGATAACGACACAGGCCGGCTCGACAGGACCTATCTCTACGAAAAGCATTCCACATACCATTTACTTTAATCAGTTATATAAATTTCACCCTATTTTTGCGATTGCCCGTCAAAGAGCACGTGCATACCGAAGGTAGTTTCTCACCGTATGGCCTCCCATGAACGCCACTCGTTCTTTCGCTCCCTGCGTCGCATGTTTGGCGGCGGCAGCCTTCCGGAAGACGGTATCGACTACGATGAGCTGCCTGTCGGCATCTTCGTCACCCACCTGCCCAACCCAGTCCGCGCCCGTCGCGGCGGGCGGAGCGGCTCCGCTTTCACCTGGCAGTTCGCCACGTCTGTGCAAACGCGGGGTGAACGCCTGGAGATGCTGGAATTCGGTGCCATGACGTTGACCGAAACCGGCTGGGTCCTGACAACCTACACAGGCAAACCCTTCACGGCCAACGACTTCGCCGAATGGTACAATTGCCCCGACGCGGTGTTGCTACCCAACCACGCGTATACCGACCCGCTGAACTGGCAGGGGGCGAATCGCCTGTTGGGAAGGCGCCCCGTCAAATGGTATTACGTGGCGAAAACCTCTGACGGAAAGCTGGTGCGGGGCGAATCGCTTGTGGAGGCATTGCCCGAAATAGATCCGGGCAGGAATGAGGAAGATAGGAAGGGGAACGCACGGGTGTAGCATACGCAGGGCTTTTGGCGATGGTAAGGGGAGACATGCGGCGATGGGACACATGCGGCGATATCGGGCAAAAGTTTTTTGCCGGGAATCGAGCTTGATTTTTACAGATAAATACGTAAAATCAAAAGCAATGCGCTCGCTGCATCTGGATTAGCCATTGCGCCCATGCACCCCCTTTCGGCGCATGAGATGGATAAGGGGACCTACAAATGAATACACACTTTCCAGAATCGTGGTATACTTCGCGTGCCCTTCGGCCCATTCCCCCAACCGGGGCGGTACACCCACGCCCCATACAGCCGAATTCATCACCTCTCCCGATCTGCCAGAAATCAGCATATCGCCCCGCTCACTAGAGAGAGAACCTACGCAAAACCTTTTCTTATGCACTTTCGCCACTCCATAAAGCTCCGTGAGTCGGTGCCCGCCATGATGGGCGTCGCACTCCTGGGCCTCTGCATGTGGGTCTTCGAAGCTGGCCGCGCTTCGCACACACGGGTTGACGGCGCCGCGCCCTCGTGGCTCTCGTTCACCGCTTCCGCACCCGCCCCTGCCACCGAGAGCGCCGAGCCGGACCTCATCGGGCCCGAAAAGCCGGCCACGCCGGTGGCCGCCGCACGGCCCACGCCCATTATCCCCTCCACGACAAGCACTTACGATGGCGCTTACGACGCGCCGGTGCCGCAGCCCATTATCGAACTTACCGGCGGCGGTTCCGTCAAGGACGTCCTGACGCGCGAGAATCCGAAGGATAAGGACAAAGAGATTCCGCAGAACGACCCGGACGCCGTTAAGAACGCCAAACCCTCCAAAAAAGCGCTTGCCGACGCGGACGCCGCGGCACTAGATATCTCGGACATTGCGCTGAACGCCGGCGGCGGCAAAGCCAAGAGCGACAAGGACAAGCCGAAGGCCGGCGAGAAGTCCGCCAAGAAGGATAAACCCCTCTCCATCAAGGGCAACGCCGATACCGGCTCCGAGCTGGAAACCCCCGCGCCCGCACCTGCACCCGCTACCAAGCCAGCAGCCCCGGCCCCCGCGCCCGCCACCAGGCCGCAGCCCGCCGCCAAGTCCCCGCGCGACCAGCTGGGCAAGCCGATGGCCGCCGCGCCCGGCGAGATGGCCGGCCCCAGCCTGCGCCTTACCGTCGAGCCCGGCATGAGCGCGATGGGCCGCCTCACCCTCCCCGCCCCCGCCGTTGCGGAAGGCCCCGTGGAAGCCGCCCTGGGCGAGACCACGCCCGACAAACCGCGCACCCGCCCGCAGCGCAAAACGGTGGAGAGCTCCATTGGCGAGCCTGCCGTGCCCACCGCCCAGCCGGCCCAGCCCACCGTACCTGCCGCCGCGCCCGTCGCCCCGGGCGCCCCCGTGGCCCCCGGCACTGTGCCGGACCCTGGCTTTTCCGCCCAGCCCAACATGATGGCGTCCATCGCCCACGACAAATCGCTGCTGGAAAGCGCCTACACCAACTACGATCCCAAGCGCGGCGTCTGGTCCGCCAAGTGGGTCAAGCCCCGCATGTTCCACTTTGGCATGATTCTCCTGCCCTCCATCGGCGAGAAAATCCAGCCCGGGCAGGAAGTGCAGACGATGTGCGGCGGGCATCCCGTCACCTTTAAAAAGACCCAGGCCGGCGACGTGTTTATCAGCGCAAACGGCCAGGAGAAGAAACTGAGCGCCAATGACTTGCGCTCGCTGCTGGAGAGCCGTGTGGAGAGCGAGGGCTTCGCCCTGTTCCTCGACAAGGGCGGCAATCTCATCCTTGAGGCCACGGGCGAACAAGCCGCGAGTCTCGCCGGCAAAAAGAACTGAGCTGCTGACGAACCTGTGCCTAACCCCGCTTCCCCCGCCCCGGGTGGCGCCACCTCCGGCTGGCTCCACGTCATCTTTAGCGATGATCCGCAGCGTATTTTTCTGTACCGCAAGTCGGAGATCTACCGCGCCGTGCTGACGCGCGACGACGTGGAACTGATTATGGACGACGGCAGTATTGTCGTCCACACCTCCCGCCTGGCCCAGCTGGTACCCGACATCCTCGACGAAACCAAGACGACCAACCTGAAGGAAGGCATCCAGGGCATCTCCAGTATCGAGTTTTACCTTCTGGAGCCCCCCGCCAAGGATGGCGCCGTGGACGAGGATTGATCGCGCGCACTCTCCCTGTGGCGCCGCACGCACCGATTTTCCTTGCGGCGCGGCGCCCCGTCGCGCAGTTTGCTGTACAGATGTACCAGACGATGACGCAGCCCCCTTTTCCTGAGACCTCCACCACCTCCTCCCCTGCCATCCAGGCCGTCATCTTTGATATGGACGGGCTGATGCTGGACAGCGAAGCGCTCTTTAAGCGAGGCTGGATGCATGCCCTTGAGGCGCACGGACTTGCCTTGGACGAAGAGGTGTTTGTGCGCATGATTGGCCGCACCGCTGTGGACTCCGAACGCATGCTGATGGCTCAGTACGGGCCGACGTTCCCCCTGCTGGATGTGCGGGTAGCGTGCGAGCGCTGGATACGAGCGTGGACGGACGTGCATGGCGTGCCCCTCAAGCCGGGCATCCTGGAGCTGCTCGGATTCCTCGCGCAAAGCGTTGCGATCCAACAGGATGCGGGGAATACGGGCGAGCCGGCGCCCATCCGCCTTGCCGTCGCCACCTCCACCGCCCGCGTGCATGCGGAGCCGCGCCTGAAGCGCGCCGGGCTGTGGCCGTTCTTCCACGCCAGCGTGTGCGGCGACGAGGTCTCCACCGGTAAGCCCAGCCCCGAGATTTTTCTGCGCGCCGCCGAGCGCCTGGGCGTCGACCCGCGCCGGTGCGTTGTGCTGGAGGACAGCCAGCCCGGCATCCGCGCCGCCCAGGCCGCCGGAGCCATTGCGCTGATGGTGCCGGACCTGGTGCAGCCAGACGCCGAGACCCAGGGCCTGGCGCATGGCATCTTTCCCTCGCTAAGGGAGGCGCACGGGTATATTGCGGGGTTGCTTGGTGCCGGCACGGAAGCCGCTACCAGGTAGACGCGTCAGCCTTATGCGGGGCGTTGAGCGCGGTACTCGGAGAAAATGCCGTTTTCCAAATGCCGGTGGACCGCCGTGAAGCCGGACTCGCTGAGAGTGCTCACCACACTGGCGGGCGTGGCGCAGGCTTCGATGGAATCCCAGTAATAGCGCCAGAGCACGGACGTGTCGCGGTTGCGCGTGGTAATGGCGGCGAGCGTGGGGACGATGTTGCGCAAGTACGTCTTCAGCATCCACTTGCGCAGGCCTTTCTCCGGGCAGGTAATCTCCAGGATGCAGAGACGGCCACCGGGTTTGAGCACGCGGCGCAGCTCGGTAAAGGCCAGGGAGAGGTCGCTGATGTGGCGCAGGGCGTAGCCCATGCTGAGGAAATCGAACGTGTTGTCGGGGAACGGGATAGACTCGGCGCGGCCCTCCACAATCGTCACGCCGGCCGGTACACGCGCGTTGCGCAGCATGCCCGGGCTGGGGTCCACGCCGGTAACCAGCGCGGGATCGCCGACGATATGGGCCGCCTGCGCGGAGACGAGCCCCGTGCCCATGCCGATATCCGCCACGCGCATGCCGGGCTGAAGTCCCGCCCGCAGCAGCGCCTGGCCGCGGTACCAGGAGCCGGAGCCAAAGCTCAGGAGCGCTTCGATGCGATCATAATCCGCCGCCGTGCTGTCAAACATCCGGCTGATCCAGCCGCGCCGGGAAGCCTCGTCGGAGTAATAGTCCGTAAGCGGAGAGTGGGGCGCGTGGACGATGGGGATGGTGTCCTTGAGATTGGAGACGTTGGCTTCTGGCATCGCCGCAAACGGTAGCCCAGCGCGAGGAGGGAGGCAACACTGATTAGCGAAGGAGACTATTTAGGAAAACACACCAAAATGATCCACTACGTCGCACCTTTCGGCCCCTCCTCGGGTCACACGCTTCCCTTCCCTCTCCTCCCTCACCCGCCCGCCACCAGTTGCTCCAGTTGGCTGGCCATCTCCAGTTGCTCCTGGCGGACGCTTGTCTTTTTGTGGTAGCCGTGGGCGCCCATCTCCAGGCTTTGGGTAACGTCCTGCTCCAGGAAGGAGCCGCTGAGGACGACGACTTTTACGTCGGCAATGTGCTGGCTGCGGATCCACGCCAGGACGTCGAAGCCGTTTTTGCGGGGCATTTTGAGGTCGAGCAGGATGAGATCCGGCCACGGACACGCGGTGCGGTCGGCGTAGGGGCCGGTGCCGGCGAGGTAGTCGATGGCTTCCTGGCCGTCGCTGACCTCGGCGGCAATGGCGAAGCGTCCGTGGCGTTCGAGGGCGCGGCGCACAAAGTGGCGGTCGTCGTCGGAGTCATCGACGAGAAGGACCGCGTATTTATCGTGAATCATGTATTGCCGCTTTTTCCTAGGGTAAAGTAGAACGTGGCGCCCTGGTCCACGCTGCTGCGGGCCCACACGCGCCCGCCGTGTTTGGCCACGATGCGGGCCACCAGGGCCAGGCCGACGCCGGTCCCCTCGAATTCCTCCGGGCGGTGCAGCCGTTGGAAGACGCCGAAGAGTCGATCGACCTGCTCCATGCTGAAGCCGACGCCGTTGTCGCGCACGTAGAAGACATCCTGACTGTCCTGGCGCTCGCAGCCAAGCTCGATTTGTGCCAAAGTGCGCGGGCGCGTGTATTTGACGGCGTTATTCAGCAGGTTCTCCAGCACCTGTCGCATCAGCGCGCCGTTGCAGCGCACCACGGGAAGGGTCCGCAGGGTCCACTCTATCTGCCGCTCCGGCACCTCGGCACGCAGGGCGGACATCACGGACTGGGCCATGGCGCCAAGGTCCTCGTCCGCCGCGGTAAGGGGCTGCTTGGCCACGACGAAAAGGCGCAGCAGGTCGTCGACCATCCGTTCCATTTCGCGCGATTTATCCGCGATGCGGCTCAGGTATTTGGTCGCTTCGTCGGGCAGGATTTCGGAGAAGTCTTCCTGCAGAATCTCCGCGTAGCCGTGGATTTGCCGGAAGGGGGCGCGCAGGTCGTGGGCAATGGAGTAGCTGAACGTCTCGAGCTCGCGGTTGGCGCTGAGGAGTTCGGCGGTGCGCTCGGCCACGATTTCCTCCAGCTTGCCGTTGAGGTTGCGCAGCTCGTGCTCGGCGCGCTGGCGTTCCTTTACCTCTTTCTGCAGGCTGCGGTTCACGCGGGCGAGTTCTCGCGTGCGTTCTTCCACGCGCTTTTCCAGCTCGCTGTGGGCCAGGCGCAGGTCTTCGGCCTGGCGCTTAACCTGGTCGGTGATCTTGAAGAGCTCGACGAACACGGCCACCTTGGCGCGCAAAATCTCCGGGACGATAGGGGCCAGGATGTAATCCACGGCGCCCAGGGAGTAGCCGCGGCTCACATGTGTCTCCGTGTCACTGATGGCCGAGACGAAGATAATGGGGATGTTCTCCAGGCTTTTGCGCTGGCGGATAAGGTGGGCTGTCTCGAAGCCGTCCATGCCGGGCATGTTCACGTCCAGCAGAATGACCGCGAAGTTCTGGTGCAGCAGATGGCGCAGCGCCTCACGGCCGGAGGCGGCCTGGACGATGTTCTGGTCCAGGTCCGCAATCACCGTCTCCATGGCAAGGCGTTTGTCCTCGCGGTCGTCGACGAGCAGGATGTTGGCTTTGGTATCGATGGGAGTCACTCCTGAGGTGGCGGCCCGTCCGCGTAACCTGTATCAGCGGTGAAGCCAGATTCTCAGCATAGAGAGAAGTTCGGCGCTGTCGACCGGTTTGGCAATATAATCCGAAGCGCCGGCCTCGATACACTTTTCGCGGTCGCCCTTCATTGCCTTGGCGGTTACGGCAATCATCGGCAGGGTGCGGAAGCGCTGGAACTTGCGGATGGCGCGCATGGTGTCGTAGCCGTCCATGTCGGGCATCATGATGTCCATGAGCACCGCCTCGATGTCAGGCGTGGCTTGCAGCAGCTCCAGGGCGATCTTGCCGGTTTCGGCGGAGAAAATCTCCATCTGGTAGCGCTCCAGCAGGCTTGTCATGGCAAAGATGTTGCGGATGTCGTCGTCGACGATGAGGATCTTTTTGTCGCGCAATACCGTCTCGGCCTGGTAGAGGCGCTCGATGGCTTCGCGGCGCGCGTCGGGCATGGCGCGCACATCCTGGTGCAGAATCAGGGCGCACTCGTCCAGCAGGCGCTCCTCGCTGTGCACTTCTTTCAGGTTCATGGACTGGCACAGGCGTTTGAGGTGCACGTCGTCCTTTTTGGTGAGGTTGCGGGGCACGTAGGCGATGAACGGCAGGTGCTCCAGGCAGGTTTCTTTCTTCACCTCCTCAGCCAGGTCCAGGCCGGTCATGTCCTCCAGGTCCAGCGACATAATGACGGCGCTGACCGGCTCGGCGGTGGGATCCTTCAGCAGGCGGAGAACCTCCTTGCCGCTGGCGGCCTCCAGCAGCTCCACATCCTGGTCGCCCATCCACTGGGTAACGTGGTGGCGCAGGCCGCCCTCGTTGCTGGCAATAAGCAGGCGGTGGCGGATGCCCTGGGCGGTGATGGTCCGCAGGCGGGCAAACACTTTGCGCAGTTCCTCGCGGGATTTAAGCGGCTTGCTCAGCACGCCCACGGCGCCCTGGCGGAAGCCCCGCATCTGCGCCTCCTCCGTGGTGATGAGGTAGACGGGGATGTGGCGCGTGCGGAAGTCGTCCTTCAGCCGGGCCATGACGCGCCAGCCGTCCATATCGTGCAGGTTGATGTCCAGCGTGATGGCGGAGATGTTGCGCTCGGCGGCGATAAGGAGGCCATCCGCACCGCGCGGGGAGATGATGGCTTTGAAGCCGGACTCATGCGCCATCTCCAGCAGCAGCTGCGCAAAGGCGATGTCGTTCTCCACAATAAGCACCACTTTGTCGTCCGGGCCGATGTCGTCCATGTCGTCCTCGGCGCGCATGGGCGCGGGCGGCTCGGGCTCGGGCTCCGGATCGGGCAGGACGATGGTGTGGCCGCTGAACTCGGGGTCCGGTTCCGACTCCGCCTCGGGCACGGCAACGGCCGGGGCCGGGGCGGCGGGCGGCGGCGGGCTGAGGAGCGCCTGGCGCTTGGCCGGTTTGACGGGTACAAAGTTTTGCGGCAGGTAGAGGGTGAAGGTGCTCCCCTCGCCCGGCGTGCTGGAGAGGCGAATCTCGCCGCCGAGCAGGCGGGTAATCTCGCGAGAGATGGCCAGGCCGAGGCCGGTGCCGCCGTACTTGCGCGACGTGGAGCCGTCCGCCTGCTGGAAGGCCTCGAAGATGATGTTCTGTTTGTCCGGCGAGATGCCAATGCCCGTATCGCTGACGCTGAAGGCGAGAACTGATTTGGCGCGGCTGAGCGTCTCGTTCTCGGGGTTCCAGCCCTCCGTCGCGCTGTCGATGGTGAAGGTGACGCGGCCTTTTTCGGTGAACTTGAACGCGTTGGAGAGCAGATTCTTGAGGATCTGCTGCAGGCGCTTGGCGTCCGTTTGCATCGTGCGGGGCAGGTTGACCGCGCGCGACACCTCGAAATCGAGCTTTTTGCTGTCCGCAAAGTGGCGGAAGCCGCGCTCCACGTAGTCCTGCAGCTCGCGCAGCGTTACCTCGCCCACGTCCACCATCACGGTTCCGGACTCGATCTTACTGAGGTCCAGAATGTCATTGATGAGCGCGAGCAGATCGTTGCCGGCGGCGTGGATGGTCTTCGCGAACTCCACCTGCCGTGCGGTCAGATTCTGATCGCGGTTGCGCGAGAGGTCGTCGGAGAGGATCAGCAGCGAGTTGAGCGGCGTGCGAAGCTCGTGCGACATGTTGGCCAGGAACTCCGACTTGTACTTGGAGGTCAGCGCCAGCTGCCGCGCTTTTTCTTCCAGCGCCTGGCGGGCCTGCTCCACTTCGGCGTTCTTGCGCTCCACCTCCACGTTCTGGTCGGCCAGCAGCTTGGCTTTTTCGCCGAGCTGCTGGTTGGTGGCCTGGAGCTCGAGCTGCTGGCTTTGCAGCTCCTTGGCCAGGGACTGGGACTGCTTGAGCAGGTCCTCGGTGCGGGTGTTGGCCTCGATGGTGTTGAACACGATGCCGATCGACTCGGTCAGCTGATCGAGGAACGCGTGGTGCGTAGGGGAGAAGTGCTCGAAGGAGGCGAGCTCCATCACGCCTTTCACCTGGCCCTCGAAGATAACCGGCAGCACCAGGATGTTGGCCGGGCTCGCGGTGCCAAGGCCGGAGCCGATGGTGAGGTAGTTCTTGGGCACATTGCTGACGAGAATCTTCTCCTTCTCCACCGCGCACTGGCCCACCAGGCCCTCGCCCAGCTTAAAGGCGTTGCCGGTGTTTTTGCGGCCGCTGCGGTAGGCGTAGCTGGCCAGCAGGCGCAGAAAGGGCTGGGCGTCCTCCTTGCCGGGGGTGCCGCCGGTGGTATCCACGGTGTAGAAGACGGCCTGCTGCGCGCTGACGACGGGCGCGAGCTCCGAAAGGATGAGCTTGCCGACGGTGAGCAGATCCTTCTGGCCCTGGAGCATGCGGGAGAACTTGGCGAGGTTGGTCTTCAGCCAGTCCTGCTCGGAGTTCTTCAGCGTGGTGTCCTTGAGGTTGCGGATCATCTCGTTGATGTTGTCCTTGAGCGCGGCCACCTCGCCCAGCGCCTCCACGGTGATGGACTGCGTGAGATCGCCTTTCGTCACGGCCGTCGCTACTTCCGCAATAGCGCGCACCTGCGTGGTAAGGTTGGCGGCGAGCTGGTTGACGTTATCGGTCAGATCCTTCCACGTACCGGCGGCGCCCGGCACGCTGGCCTGACCGCCCAGCTTGCCCTCGACACCCACCTCGCGTGCGACGGTGGTAACCTGGTCCGCGAAGGTGGCGAGCGTGTTGGTCATCGAGTTAATCGTCTCGGCCAGCGCGGCGATTTCGCCTTTGGCTTCCACCGTCAGTTTTCGCGCCAGGTTACCGTTGGCCACAGCCGTTACGACCAGCGCGATACCGCGCACCTGGTCGGTGAGGTTGCCGGCCATGAGATTCACGTTATCGGTTAGGTCCTTCCACGTGCCGGCCACGCCGGTTACCTCGGCCTGGCCACCCAGCTTGCCTTCCGTGCCCACCTCGCGGGCAACACGTGTTACCTCCGCCGCGAAGGAGCTGAGCTGATCCACCATGGTGTTGATGGTGTTCTTCAGCTCCAGGATCTCGCCCTTCACGTCCACGGTGATCTTCTTGGAGAGATCGCCCCTCGCCACAGCTGTGGTTACCGCCGCGATGTTGCGCACCTGCGAGGTCAGGTTACCGGCCATAAAGTTCACGTTATCGGTAAGGTCCTTCCACGTGCCGGCCACGCCGCGCACGTCGGCCTGACCACCCAGCTTGCCCTCCGTGCCCACCTCGCGCGCCACGCGCGTTACCTCCGAGGCGAAGGAGTTGAGCTGGTCGACCATCGTGTTGATGGTGTTCTTCAGCTCCAGAATTTCCCCCTTCACGTCCACGGTGATCTTCTTGGACAGATTGCCGTTGGCCACCGCCGTCGTCACGTCCGCAATGTTACGCACCTGCGAGGTAAGATTGCCGGCCATGGAGTTCACCGAATCGGTCAGATCCTTCCACGTACCCGCCACGCCGCGCACGTCGGCCTGGCCTCCCAGCTTGCCTTCCGTGCCCACCTCGCGCGCCACACGCGTTACCTCGGCGGCGAAGGAGGAGAGCTGGTCGACCATCGTGTTGATGGTATTCTTCAGCTCCAGAATCTCGCCTTTAACGTCCACGGTGATCTTCTTGGAAAGATCGCCCTTGGCCACCGCTGTGGTAACCGCCGCGATGTTACGTACCTGCGAGGTGAGGTTACCGGCCATAAAGTTCACGTTATCGGTGAGGTCCTTCCACGTACCGCCGACGCCTCGCACCTCGGCCTGGCCGCCCAGCTTGCCTTCCGTGCCCACCTCGCGCGCCACACGCGTTACCTCCGACGCGAAGGAGTTGAGCTGATCCACCATGGTGTTGATCGTATCCTTCAGCTCCGCAATCTCCCCGCGCACGTCCACGGTGATCTTCTTCGACAGATTGCCGTTGGCCACCGCCGTCGTTACATCCGCAATGTTGCGCACCTGCGAGGTAAGGTTGCCGGCCATGGAGTTCACCGAGTCGGTGAGGTCCTTCCAGGTTCCGCCAACGCCTCGCACTTCCGCCTGGCCGCCCAGCTTGCCTTCCGTGCCGACTTCGCGCGCCACACGGGTTACTTCCGAGGCGAAGGAGTTGAGCTGGTCGACCATCGTGTTGATCGTATCCTTCAGCTCCGCAATTTCTCCGCGCACGTCCACGGTAATCTTCTTGCTGAGGTTGCCGTTGGCAACCGCCGTCGTTACGTCCGCAATGTTACGCACCTGCGAGGTAAGATTGCCGGCCATGGAGTTCACCGAGTCGGTGAGATCCTTCCACGTACCCGCCACGCCACGCACCTCGGCCTGGCCGCCCAGCTTGCCCTCGGTGCCCACCTCGCGCGCCACGCGCGTTACCTCCGAGGCGAAGCTTGAGAGCTGATCGACGAGCGTGTTGATCGTGTCTTTCATCGACAGGATCTCGCCCTTAACGTCCACGGTGATCTTCTTGGACAGATCGCCGTTGGCGATGGCCGTCGTCACCGTCGCAATGTTACGCACCTGGGCGGTAAGGTTGCTCGCCATCAGGTTCACGTTGTCGGTCAGATCCTTCCATGTGCCGGCAACGCCTCGCACATCGGCCTGGCCGCCCAGCTTGCCCTCGGTGCCCACCTCGCGCGCCACACGCGTTACCTCCGACGCGAACGAGCGGAGCTGATCCACCATCGTGTTGATCGTGTCCTTCAGCTCCAGAATCTCCCCGCGCACGTCCACGGTAATCTTCTTGGAGAGATTGCCGTTGGCCACCGCCGTCGTCACATCCGCAATGTTACGCACTTGCGCGGTAAGATTGCCCGCCATGGAGTTCACCGAATCGGTAAGATCCTTCCACGTACCCGCCACACCCTTCACGTCCGCCTGACCGCCCAGCTTGCCCTCCGTGCCCACCTCGCGCGCCACGCGCGTTACCTCCGACGCGAAGGAGCTGAGCTGATCCACCATCGTGTTGATGGTATTCTTCAGCTCCAGAATCTCGCCCTTCACGTTCACGGTAATCTTCTTGGAGAGATCCCCGTTCGCCACCGCCGTGGTTACCGCGGCGATATTACGCACCTGCCCCGTAAGGTTGCGCGCCATGGAGTTCACGTTATCGGTCAGATCCTTCCACGTGCCCGCAACGCCGCGCACGTCGGCCTGGCCGCCCAGTTTGCCTTCCGTGCCCACCTCGCGCGCCACACGCGTTACCTCCGACGCGAACGAGCGGAGCTGGTCTACCATCGTGTTGATCGTGTTCTTCAGCTCCTGGATTTCCCCCTTCACGTCCACGGTAATCTTCTTGGAGAGATCGCCCTTGGCCACCGCCGTGGTTACCGCCGCAATGTTACGCACCTGCGCCGTAAGGTTGCCGGCCATGGAGTTGACCGAGTCGGTGAGATCCTTCCACGTACCCGCCACGCCCTTCACCTTGGCCTGTCCGCCCAGCTTACCCTCCGTGCCCACCTCGCGCGCCACGCGCGTCACCTCCGAGGCGAAGGAGCTGAGCTGGTTCACCATCGTATTCACCGTCTTGGCGGTGCGGAGGAATTCGCCCTTCAGCTCGCGCCCTTCAATCTCCAGCGCCATGGTCTGGGTCAGATCGCCCTTCGCCACGGCGCCAATCACGCGCGCCGTTTCGCTGGTAGGGTGCACCAGGTCGCTCACCAGCGCGTTTACGGAGTCGATCGAGTCCGCCCACGCACCCGTAACCTCGCCGATGGAGGCGCGCTGGGAAATGCGGCCCTCCTTACCAACAACCCGGCTCATGCGCGCCAACTCGGCGGACATGCGCTGGTTGCGCTCCATCACCTCATTAAACGCGTCGGCAATCTTTCCGGCCGTGCCATCCCAGTTCAGCGGAAGCCGCGCCGTAAAGTCGCCCTTCTTCAGCGCCGTCAGCGCCTCAAGAAGCTGCACCTGATCAAAGTCGTCGTCGACGGCCGCCGCAGCCGTGCCTCGCGCAGGCACTCCCGTCTTTCCTGCCGAACCATTCCGCTTTGCCTTTGCCGGGGCCGCCACCGCAGCCTCCTTGTGCCCGACACCGTTCTTTTTCATAGAGGTCATGACCAGGGAAATTGAGTGTGGCCGCGAACTGCACGCCGCCGCCTTGCCCCCGTCCGCGGCCCAGCAGGGCGTGGACGGCGGATGGTTACCGCTTAAGGACGCTAAAGTTTTACATCCTTACAGAGCAAAGTCAATCAATTCCCGCTCTGGCGTCAACACTGCCGCCGCCTGCACAAAAAGCCCCGGCCAGCCAATTTGTCTTTGCAATGCAAAAGCTGTGCCCTGCCGGGTGATTTGATTGGAGCGCGGCAATGAGAGCGGTTTCCAGATAGCGTGTCGCGAGCTCGCCAAGCTCCGAGCACGGCGGAGCAGAGCGTTCGCAAATACAGTCGACCGAGCACAAGGCTCCGAGAACGGCGGAGCCGTTCCATAACATAGCCCGGGGTTGCCCGCAGCATTCTGAATGCTGCGGGCAACCCCGGGCTATGTTATGGAACGGCTCCGCCGTTCTCGGAGCACTTCGCTCGTGACAACTCCATTTGCAAACGCTCTGCTCCGCCGTTCTCAGAGCCTTGTGCCCGGTCGACTGTATTTGCAAACGCTCGGCTCCGATCTCGGAGATTGGCAAATTCGCGACAAGCTATCTGAAAATGCTCTGGAGGCTGTCGACATTTCCGCTGCATCCCCTTGGCGAAACTTTCCGTCCTTGGCGATGCTATCTGCCTTGGATCTACGGACCTTCAGATAACATCGCCAAGTGCGGAAAGTTTCGCCAAGAGGGTTGCTTCCACGATGTTCAACCTTCCTTACGTTCCCCCTTTATCCCCTGCTTAGAGGCTTGTATCCCCCTTAGAGCGAGACATCTGTGAAGCCGTACTGCAATATGGAGGAGAATGTCTCGCTCTAAGGGGGATACAAGCCTCTAAGCAGGGGATAAAGGAAGAGGCCAAATGTCGACAGCCTCTAGCTGATCTGCGCGATGTACTCCGCGGCGCTTTTGAGCTTTGCCGCTTCGGAGGGATCGCTGAGCTTGAGCTTGAACATCCAGCCCTGACCGAAGGCGTCGGTGTTGACAAGCGACGGGTCCGAGAGGGCGGGGTTGACTTCCGTAACCGTGCCGCTGAGGGGGGAGTAGATATCCGACGCGGCCTTGACGCTGTCCACCGTGGCGGCGACGGCGCCGGCGGTGAAGGTGGCGCCGACTTTGGGGAGTTCGACGTGCACGACGTCGCTGAGTTCGCTCTGGGCGTGGTCGGTGATGCCGACGGTGGCGGTGTCGCCGTCGATGAGGGCCCATTCGTGGCTCTCGGCGTATTTCAGGGTATCAGGTACGTTCATGGGATGGGAAGTTATTGCAGGAGATGAAGTTATGAATCAGAAACAAAGAAAGCCCGGGCGCGGCGCTCAGGATTTCGCCGCCTTTTTGTAGATGGGCTTGGCCACGATAACGGCGGGGATCTTGTTGCCGCGCACGTCAATCTCGATCGCCGTGCCTTCGGTGGCGCCGGCCGCGATTTCGACATAGCCCATGCCGATGCCGCCGCCCAGGCTGGGGGAGAACCCCCCGCTGGTCGTCTCGCCGATCTGCTTGCCGTTGAGGAGGATAGGATTGTGCGAGCGGGGCGGTGCGCCTTTGCCGGTAACGCTGAAGGCGATGAGGTGCTTCTTCAGCCCCGCCTCCTTTTGCGCCTTAAGGGCCGCCTGGCCGATAAAGCCGCACTCCTTATCCAGTGCCACAAACTTGCCCAGGCCTGCCTCCAGCGGAGTAATCTCCTCGCTTAAGTCGTTGCCGTTGAGTGGGTAGCACATTTCCAGGCGCAGCGTGTCTCGGGCGCCCAGGCCGCAGGGGACGAGGCCGTGGGGCTCGCCAAACTTGCGCAGCTCCTTCCACAGGTACTCGGCGTCCTCGCGAATGGTAAAGATCTCAAAGCCGTCCTCGCCCGTGTAGCCGGTGCGGGCGATAAAGAACTCGCGATGCTCCACGTCGTGCGCGATGATGCCGCTGCGCGGAAGGGTCTCCAGCGCGCACGGGCCGGTGTGCTCGGCATCACTGGCCAGAAAGGCGCTGAGGATCTTCTGCGCGTTGGGCCCCTGCAGGGCCACGGCCGCCAGCACATCGCTCTCGTTAAACAGGTGCACGCGCTCCGCCTGGGGGTGCTTGTGCGTCCACGGCAGCTTGTCGCGCAGCCAGAGGAAGTCCTGCTGAATGCGGGAGGCGTTGATAACCGCCAGGTAGCGCTCCGGGGTAATGCAGTAGACGATCAGGTCGTCGATCACGCCGCCCTTGTCGTTGAGCAGGAACGTGTACTGGCCGCGCCCGGGCTTGAGGCGGCTGACGTTGTTGGTAAGCACGGTATCGAGCCACGCGGCAGCCCCTTCGCCGGTGATGAGCAGCTCGCCCATGTGGGAGATATCGAACAGGCCGGCCGCTTCGCGCACAGCCTTGTGTTCCTGAAGAATGCCGCGGTACTGGACCGGCATGTACCACCCGCCAAACTCGACCATGCGGGCGCCTTCGGCAATGTGGGTGTCGGCAAGCGCCGTGCGGAGTAACGTATCGGTAGCTGTCGATTGCATGAGTCCGCTAACAATTCATTGGCAGGCGGTGCGGTGTCAATGAGAATGCGGCGTAAAGGTGCGCAATGCGAGCAGTTGACACCGCTGACAAGTTGTAAGCGATAACCAGATCTGGACCAGCAAGGCAATCTGACAACCTCGAAGAGGTTGTATATCTTAGCCCAGGGTTCCCCGAACGAAGAGAGGGAACCCTGGGGAAGGATTCGCTTCTGAACAACCCCAACGTGGGTTGTATCCCTTTACGTGAGAATGGGATACGACCCTCGTTGGGGTCGGTCTGATTTGGCCTTAACCCAGGGTTCTCTCGCTTCTCTCGGGGAACCCTGGGCTACGATATACAACCTCTTTGAGGTTGTCGGATCGCATTGAATACCTTGACACCTGTCACGCACTAAAAGCGGATGTGCAGCAGGCTGAAGTCGTCCTCAAACGGCAGGCCGCCGCCGGCGGCACGCATGTGTTCGGTAATGATATCGACGTTTTTTTTGGGCGAGGTGATGGGCTGGGCGAGGTAGGCGGAGAACTCGTCGTAGGAGAGCATGGTGCCGTCGGGTTTGGCAATCTCGTACACGCCGTCGCTGACGACGTAGAGGTCCGCGCCGGGGGGCACGTCGTACTCGCTGGCGTTGTACGCTACGCCTTCGCACATGCCCAGGATCATGTTGGGCTCGCCCATCTCCACTACTTGCTTCACGGCATCGCGCGCGCCTATGGTGAGCAGGGGCGGCGGGTGGCCGGCGGTGGAGGCGCTGAGTTTGCGCGTGGGGGCGTGGTAGACGCCGTACCAGATGGTGAAGGTGAGGTCGTTCTGATTCTCCATCAGATACGCGTTGTTCAGCGCCGTCAGCACCTGCGCCGGGTTGCGGAAATCGACGCCCGGCAGGCTGCGGTTGCGCAGCGTATTGGCGGCGGAGACGCTGAGCAGGGCGGAGCCGACGCCGTGGCCGCACACGTCCAGCAGGTAGATGGCGAAGTTTTCCTTGTCCACCCAGTGGTAGCCAAAGCAGTCGCCGCCCAGCTCCGTGCACGGGTCAAAGATCCAGTTGATCTGGAACGGCTCGCTCATGGTGCGCGGCAGCAGACTCTCCACGTAGGTGCAGGCTTCGTGCAACTCGTGCTGCAGGCGGGTGTTGGCGGCGTTCAGCTCCTCGTAGGCGCGCTTGAGGTCCTCGCGGCTGTGCTTCAGGTCCAGGTGCGTGCGCACGCGTGCCAGCAGTTCGGGCGCTTTAAAGGGCTTGGAGACATAATCCACAGCGCCGATGCTGAAGCCTTCCACCACCATGTCCGTCTCCGTATGCGCGGTAAGGAACACGACGGGAATCTCGCGCGTGGAGGGATCGGCCTTGAGGCGGCGGCATACTTCAAAGCCGTCCATCTCGGGCATCATCAGGTCCAGCAGAATCAGGTCCGGCCGCTGCGTCTGCACGCGCTCCAGGGCTTTGGCGCCGCTGGTTACGGCCATCACCTCGTAGCCCTCCGCGCGGAGCATGGTGCCCACTACCTGGATGTTCTTGGCAACGTCGTCGACCACCAGAATGATGGACGTGTGCGCCGGCGGCGCGGGGGTGGAAGGCGTGGAGATCATGGAGCGCGGTATAGAAGCGGGGGCGGTGGCTGGTGCGGTGGAATGCATGGCGCGCGGCGACCCAGAGGGACGGCGGGAGGAAGAGGAGGAGAAAGAGAGCGGAAAGGAATGGTGCGCGTGGTGCGAAGGTAGCCGTCCCGCGCGCGCTGGCGAAGGTTTAGCTTACTTAAGTGAGCGTTTTATACAAGGCTGGAAACTCATCGAGCTTCGCATTGATCAAATCTACATCGAAAAGATCGGAGGCCTCAAGCAATTGCGCACCATAATCTTTGAGAGGCTTGCAGCTATGCTCCACGCCCAGGCTGATGATATCGCGGGCAAAGCTCTCCACCTCCCCCATCAGCTGGCTCTCGCGCAGCCGCTTGTAGCTGGTTTCGCGCAGCTCGGTCAGCCGTTCCGCCAGGGCCGGGTCGACGACTTTGGGCGGCGGGGGCGGGGCCGACAGCCCCTTTGGCTGGGCGGGTGCAATGTCGCCGGTGGGGCGCGTCGCGGGGGTGGGCAGCACGGACGCACCGGTAGGCGGCGCGTTCATGATGGCCGCTTTGTGCTGCGCGGAAAGCGCTTCGATCAGGTCCGGAAACTCGTTAAGCGTGGCGGGCAGGTTGTCGAGGTCGAACTCTTCCGCCTGGGCAATCAGCTTCTTGCCGTAGGCGGTAAGGGTGGCGGCGTTGTACTCCGTGCCCATGTCCCGCAGCCTGGCGCCGAACGTCTCGATCTCGCCCAGCATTTGCGATTTCACCAGCTCACTCCATGTGCCCGCGCGGTCGGCGCGCAGTTGGTAGATAAGCCCGGCCCACTCCGCCGCGGGATCCGCCTGAGCCACGGACGTGGGGGGCGCGCCGGCTCCGTCGGCCCCGGGCAGCAGCGAGGAGACGGTAACCTCCGTGGGCATGACGACTGCGCCGGCGGCCGGGCGAGCAGGCGTGCCATCCGGGGCTGGTGCGGAAAGTCCGACAGCCTTGCCCCCGAACCGGGTGGGAGCCCCGGGCGGAACGCTGTCCGCCACGCGAGAGCTTGGGGCGGGCGGAGCGGAGGCAAACAGCCCCGTCATGGCGGAGTCCGTATTCCGCCCGGGGGTGACGCCGAGCGTGCTGGCGCTGTCGCCGGGCTCCCCCGCCGCGGCAGGAGCGGCAGGAGCAGGGGATGTGCCGGCGGTGCTGGCCGTCGCCGCCGGCGCGATGGATGCGGTCGGGCCGGGCACGACGGACGCCGTTTTGGCCGGGGAGGGGGCGGAGGCGGCGCCAGTTGCGGGCGGCTCGTCTTTCTTCTCCACAAACGCGGCCACGGCGGCCACCTGGGCGGGGAATTTCTCCAGCGTTTGCGCCATGGCGTCCAGATCAAAAAGCTGCACCTGCTCCAGCAGGTCGGCGGAGTACTTGCCCAGGGCGGGCGCCTTGTATGCTTCCGCCCACTCGGTAAGGGTGCCGCAGAAGGTTTCGATCTCGCCCATCTTTTGGTGCTGAATGAGCCCGGGCACGGTGCCGGTCTCCGCATCGCGCAGCAAATCCAGCAGTTTGGGCCACAGCTCGGGGTCCCCCGCGCCGGCATCCACGTGCGCGTGGGCACCCCCGGCCGCCTCGGCCTCGGCGGCGGCGGCTTCCTCCGGGGAGATCTCCTCCAGCGGCAGGTACTTCTTCATCATCTCCACCAGGTCGCGCTTGGAGACGGGCTTGGCCAGGAAGCCGTCGACGACTTCGCGCACCTCGTCCTCCTGGTGCTTCAGCACGCTGGCCGTAACGGCGATAATCGGGATGTGTTTAAGCTCGTCGATCTTACGGATGGCCAGGCTGGCCTCCACACCGTCCATCTCGGGCATGCGCACGTCCATCAGAATGATGGCGGGCTTGTGCTCCTGCGTCAGCTCCACCGCTTCGCGGCCGTTTTCGGCCATGTAGAGCGTGTGTTTGCTGCCCTCAAAGTAGCCGGCTATCAGCATGCGATTCAGGTCCACGTCGTCCGCCACCACAATTTTGGCCGGCTTGAACTGATCGACCCGAATCGACGCAGCGTCGCCCAGCCCGTTGTCCTGGAAGGCGGTGACGGTGACGTTGGGGAAGAAGAACGAGAACGTGGAGCCCTCGCCAGAGCGCGAGCGTACCGAAATCTTGCCGCCCATCATCTCCGTGAGCCGCTTGGTGATGGTGAGGCCCAGACCGGTGCCGCCGTACTTGCGGGTGCTCTGGCCGCTCACCTGCGTAAAGGCGGAGAAGATGCGGTCCACCTGGTCGGCGGGGATGCCAATGCCGGTGTCGGTCACCTCAAACAGCAAGTCCACCTTGGTTTCGTCGTCCTCCTTGATGGTGGTGCGGACGACGACGGTGATGCCGCCTTTTTCCGTAAACTTGAGCGCGTTGCCGATGACGTTGAAGAGAATCTGCCGGATGCGCACTTCGTCCAGCAGCAGGCCGCCCGGCACGTCGTCGGGGATGTCGGTATTGAGGTAGAGGCTCTTTTCGGACGCTTTGGCGGAGAAGATGTGCTTGATCTCATTGAGCAGGTTACGCACCGAGGAGGGCTCATACTGGAACTCCAGCTTGCCCGCCTCAATCTTGCTGAGATCGAGGATGTCGTTAATCAGGGTAAGGAGGGAGCGGCCGGACGACGCGATGGCCTGGAGATACGACTTCTGCTTGCCCTCCTGCACCATGCCGGCGAGCAGGTCGGAGAAGCCGAGGATGGCGTTCATCGGCGTGCGCAGCTCGTGCGACATATTGGCCAGGAACTCGCTTTTGGCCTGGTTGGCGGTCTCTGCGGTCTGGCGGGCGGCGCGGGCTTCTTCCTCGGCCAGCTTTTGGCTGGTAACGTCGGCGTTAACAATAATGTAGTTGGAGTAGGCGCCGCTGTCGTCGTAGGCCGGCTGCGCGTCCATAAACACCCAGAGGGGGAAGCCCTCTTTGGTATCCAGCAGCAGCTCCGCCTGCACGGGGATGGTGCGCTCGATGGCGTCGAGCGTGGCGGCGATGC
Organism: Verrucomicrobia bacterium LW23; assembly: GCA_003054695.1. Taxonomy (GTDB): domain Bacteria; phylum Verrucomicrobiota; class Verrucomicrobiia; order Methylacidiphilales; family UBA1321; genus LW23. Next base: position 143,157 of record QAZA01000009.1, on the reverse strand, counting down.
CTTCGCGGCTGTATTCGGGGCCCTTCATAATGTGGGCCATCGCCTTGCCTTTCACCTCGTCCATCGCGTAGCCGATCATGCGGTGGAAGCCTTCGTTGACCCAGTCGACACGCTTTTCTTTGTCCAGAATGATGACGGCGTTGTCCGTACGGCTGGCTACCAGCGCAAGCTTTTGCGATTCAATCTGTTCCGCACGCAAATCGGCTTCCGCCTGCTCGCGCCGCATGCGGCTGCCCGTCAGGAACCACGCCACGACCGCAGCCACCGCCGCCGCGGTGAGTCCGCCCTGCAACACGTGCCAGCGGGAGGAGAGGATATCGGCCAGCGCCGCTGTGCTGATGAAGTTGACGAACTTCCAGTTGTAGCCCTTGTACTTGAGGTTGGGATTGAGCGTGCGCAGGGCGTCCAGAGGGGAAACGGTGGCGAAGACAAAGTAGCCGTCGCTGGTGTAAAACTCGCCAATGTCTTCTTTGCCGATCTTCTCCCACGCATCGGGGTAGCGGTCCGCAAATTTGACGTTGCGGCGCTCGATGCCCACGGCTTTGAGTTCCTTGTCCATCCACGCCCACTCCAACCCCTGGTTGGGCGCCATCAGCCAGTAGGAATCCTCATTGAGCAGGAAGAGATCGCCGGGGCTGGGAGCGGCCAGGTCGCGCATGTCGCGCAGCATGTTTTGCTCCGGCAGGTAGCTGATGGTGATGATGCCGAACGGCTTGCCATCGGGCTTGACCCGCTCGGCCGGAGTAAAGACGGGACTGCAAAAGCGGATCATCGGCTTGTAGTGGCCGTCTACCAGCTCGATATGGCCCCACTCAATGGAGAGGTCGAGCGGCGTGATGAAGATTTCGCCAGGCTTGAGCGCCAGCGTCTCCTTCACAAAATAGCGGCCGGCTTTACTCTGGAGCTCGCCGTCGGGAACAATCCGCGGCTGAAAGCGCTCGAAGTTGACGCGCACGCGCTCCATGCCGGTGCGGTCGATAAAGCGGAGCTGATCGTAGAAGCGCTTGTGGATGCCCAGCGAAACAAAGTCCTTTTTCAGCGCGTCGATGGCCAGTTCCTGTTCCTCGGGCGAGCCTTCCATCATGGGAATCTCACTGGCGTCGGAGATGACGAGCAGGTCGGAGGCGAGATTCTGCACGCTGCGCTTGGCCAGCGCCACTTCCAGCTCCAGCATCTCCGTAATGCCCCTCTGCGTCTCGCGCATAATGGCCTCGGTGTAGAGATTCCACAGCACCCAGGTGGCGACGAAGAGCAGGGCCCATATGGGTAGCGTCAGCATCAGCCAGCGACGTACAAATTGCCAGCTGATGCCTGTCTTTGAGCCGGAGGCCGAGCTGCCATTGCTGCCGGAGCCCCCCGTGCCACCACTTACGGTGGGGCGCGGGCTGATAATGGTGGTGGCGTTGTACGTCGGCCGGCCGCTGGAGACCGAGGAGGCGGACGACACACCCGGTACCGCGCCGGGCAGTACCGTGGCGGTGGGAGACAGGGGGGCAGCCCCCGCGGAGGAGCTGGCAGAGCCGGAAGAGGGGGGAGGAGATGGCTGCGCGGTCATGGATTTTTGTCGCGTCCCGGGGAGGTGGAAGGCATGCCGCCGTTGATCTCGGCGGTTGCGTCATCTGCGTTATCGCCTTCCAGGCGCCGGTTGAGAAATTGCGAAAAGTGGCCCACGACGATCCACATCACCGCCACGGCAACCATCATGCCGGGCACGATGACCCAGCCCCACTGCGCCCACAGCGCCTTGTCGCGCGCGGCCATCACATAAATCGGCACAAACAGCATGGGCAGAAAAAAGAGCAGCCACTTGCTGGCCGGCTCCACCCAGGAGACGGGGAGCACGCCGGTGCCGAGGAGGGCGAGCATCAGGAACAGGCCGATGACGTTGTCGGGGATGATGAGCCCGAACGCCGACTTGATAAACGCGCCGGCGTAAAAGCAGCCGACGATAAGCGCGGCGCCCAGCGCCACCCATCCGATCTCGCGCAGCGTGTTCATGATGTGGGACCTCCTGCGGAGGGGCCGGAGGCCGGGGATGTGGAGGATGGCCGGAGCGTGCCGGATTGCTTCTCCACCACATCGGGAAGGGCCACCCCTGAATGGGATGGCGGCTTCTGATCCTCCCACTCCAGATTGCGCGAGCCGGGCGTGGCGTTAATGTAGGCCTCGAAATACCAGCCGCCGGGACTGCGGGAGGAGCCTCCATGGACCTGAATGACGCCCCGCATGTAGCGGCCGTCGGGCAGCTTTGCAAAAAAGTGATGCGCCTTCCAGTTCGTCCAGTCCTTGCCGTAGGGCGGCACCGTACCCTCCGTGCGCGCCAGCTTGTAGTTTGCGGCAGGGGCCATAAAGGCCAGCCGGTCCTCACGAGGCAAACACTCCGCTCCCTCAAACTCAATGCTGTAGTACCACGAACAGCGCCCCTGCGAGTCAGCATCCTCAGTACTGTTATGGATATTCAGGACGATCGCGCTCTCCGCGTAGGCGTGCTGCCGGCCGGTAAGCATGTTAATGCGATAGCCATTCGGCGACACCTCCCTGGGCGATACCGAGTGCCGCACGTGCTCCATCGGCTCCAGCTCCAGCTTTTTGACCAGTCGGAAGATCTGCGGATCTGTAATCGGCGGGAAGGCTTTGCCTTTCAAGCCCTTGGGGTGGATGATGGTGCCGTAAAAGTCGCTCTCCGGCCGGGTGTGGTAGCCAGGGTGCGCCACCTTGGCATTGATAGCGTAAGCCGTGCCGGAGAGGGCCATGCGCCCGTGCTCGTCGCTCGTTGCTTTGGATTCCCCCGCCGACATATCGCCTTTAGCGTTGCGCCCTGTTACCGTAAAGGTAACCGTGGCGCCCTGCACAGGCTGCCCCTTCTCGTCCACCACTTTACCGTAAAACTGAAAGGGCAGCGGATCGACCTGCTGCGCGACCGGCCCGCGCGTGACGGGCGCCGGGCTGGTCGCCGCCGGCTGCTGCCCCTGCATGACGGTAACGCCGGCGCTGAACAGCAGGGCTGCCAGCAGCCACATTACCATCATGCAAGGGCGCGCAATCATGAATGAGTGAGGGATGTCGAGCGATGTCGAGCGTTAAGTCGTTGGTGCCGGGCGCTTTGCCCGGGCTTAGCTCTTGTAGATCTCCACGCCCGTGGAGCGCGTCAGGTCTTTAAAGAGCGCCATCAGCTTTTCCGTAACGGGGCCCACGTGGCCGGAGCCGATGGTGCGGCCGTCCACCTCGTACACGGGCACCACTTCCGCGCCGCTGCCGGTCAGGAAGATTTCGTCGGCGACGAACAGGTCGTAGCGCGTCAGGTTGGTCTCCACCACCGTCTTGCCGATGGATTTGGCCAGGTCGAAGATGACCTTGCGGGTAAGGCCGCCAAGCGCGCCCGCATAAATAGGCGGGGTAAAGATCTCGCCCTTTTTGAGGACAAAGATGTTATCGCCCGTGCACTCCGCCACGTAGCCGTCCTGGTTCAGCATCACCGTCTCCTGCGCGCCGTAGAGGTTGCCCTCGATCTTGGCCAGGATGTTGTTGAGGTAGTTGAGCGACTTGATGGCCGGGCTCCACGCCGCCACGTTAATGCGCTGCGTGGCCGCGGTGTTGACGCGCAGGCCCTTGGTGTAGCACTCCTCGGGGTACAGGGAGATCGTGTCCGCAATGATAAACACGGTGGCCTTCGGGCACTTCTCCGGGTTGATGCCCAGGTTGCCCACGCCGCGCGTCACCACAAGGCGGATGTAGCCGTCCTTGAGCCCGTTGAGGCGGCAACACTCCAGCGTCGCTTCCTTGATCTCCTCATATGTCATGGGGATGTTGAGCATGATCGCCTTGGCGCTGTCCCAGAGGCGGTCCAGGTGCTCGTCCAGCAGGAATACGCGGCCGTTGTAGATGCGGATGCCTTCAAAAATGCCATCGCCGTAGAGCAAACCGTGATCGAACACGGATATTTTCGCGTCGGCTTTGTCCAGATATTGACCATCGATAAAGATCTTCATGTGACTAATTGTCCGTCTCTCATCTGAAAGCGGAAGTGCCCCATGGCCGCCACGCTTTCGTCGTGAGTAACAAGGATTAATGTTTTCTGCTTTTCCCTTTGCAAGGCAAGCAGCAAATGGACGATCTCGCGTCCAGTTTTCGGATCGAGGTTGCCTGTGGGCTCATCCGCCAGCAACAATTCGGGGTCGTTGCGCAGGGCGCGGGCAATGGCCACACGCTGCTGCTCGCCGCCCGACATCTGTCGCGGCTTGTGGGTGGCGCGCCCCTTAAGTCCCACCATCTCAAGCAGTTCCTCCGCCTTTTTGCGGCTGCCGCGACGGGCCAGCATGGCGGGGATATCCACATTTTCCCACGCCGTCAGCTCCGGCAACAGCTGGTAGCTTTGAAAGATAAAACCGACGTTGAGGTTGCGCCACTCCGCCAGTTTATTGCGGCTCCACCCATAAATGCTTTCGCCCCGCCACATCACGCGCCCGCCGTCCGGCCGGTCGAGCCCGCCCAGCAAATGCAGCAGCGTGGATTTGCCGGAGCCCGACTGCCCCTGGATAATGCACGAGAGCCCGGCGGGGAAGTCCACATCCAGCCCGCGCAACACATCTAACTTGCTGGTGCCCATGGAGTACTGGCGCGTCAGCCCCTCCGCCCACAGCCGCACGGTAACGTCCTGCCCGCCGCCGGCCGGCAGGGCAGCGCCGCCCAGCTTGAGGGCCGGGTTGTAAATCTCCTTTTGCGGCGCCAGCGCGGGCGCGGACGGCCCGGCCGGCGTGTGCTGCTGCTGCGCGGGGGAAGGCGCCGGCCTGGGATCGGATGGTGCAGGGGAGGATGCGGGAGGCGGATTACTCATGGCGCAAGGCTTTCACGGGGTCGATAAGCGCCGCGCGCATGGCGGGCAGCAGCGCGGCAAACACGCACACGCAAATCGCCGCAATAACCACGGCGACAACAAGCTCAGGCTCCACAATGGCCGGAATGTTGGTAAAGCCATAAATATCCCTTGGAAACGCTTCGATGCCGAAGTTTTTGCTGAGAAAGGCGAGAAAGTCGTTGCGAATGTGCAGGCAAAACAGCCCCAGAATCACGCCGATGATGGAGCCGCACACCCCCACCACCAGCCCGTACATCGCAAAGATGGATCCCACCTGCAAGTCGTTGGCCCCCATCGCCTTAAGCACGCCGATCTCGCCGGCTTTCTGCACCGTTACGGTAATGAGCGTGGAGCACAGGCCAAACGCCGCCACCACCATCACCACAAAAAGGATGAGCGCCATCACCGCACGCTCCGTCGCAATTGCGCCCAGCAGCGATTTGTTGCGCTCCATCCACGGCACCGCGCGAATCGGCGGATCGGCAGAGCGCCACGTCGGCAGCGACTCCAGCGCCTTTGCCGTGGCCATCGCCTGGATCGGATCCTTGATTTTTACCGCAATGCCATGCACGGAGCGCCCCAGCTTGTAAAAGCGCTGCCCGTTCTCCAGCGACACGATAAGGAAGTTGGAATCGAACGCATAGTACCCGGTGGCAAAGATGCCTGTTACCGTCATATCCACCGGCAAAATGCGCTCCTCCATGTCCGGCTCCGGCAGCGGGTCCTGTCCCGGCTGGTTGCCCTGCGGCGGCCGGCTAGTCGCGTTGGTGGCCCCGCCCGAGCCCTGCGGCGCCTCCGGGCCGATCGCCTCGCGAAACGCCTTGCTCTCCGTAATGGTGCTGGGCGCAAACACGGTAATCGTATCGCCCACCAGCACGTTGTTGCGGCGCGCCCAGTCGGCGCCCACCAGCACGGAGTCGCCGCGCAGCTCAAACTCGCCCGGAGGAGAACCCTCCGCCTCCGTGCGGATATAGCGTTTGACCGGCAGCACCGGGTCATCGCGATCGGGCGGAATCCCGCGAATGGTAGGCGTGGACACCTTGCCGGACCGCGGCGACTTGACCAGCACCGGCCCCACCGCAAATGGCGTAGCCGCAAGCACATCCGGCTGCCGCAACACTTCCTTTACCAGCTGGTCCGGATCGTCCAGAAGGCCGTCGCGCACCACGTCAATATGCGCGTTAAACTCGGTAATCTTGTCCGTAAGCTCCTTGCGAAACCCGGACATCACGCTCAGCACCAGCACCAGCACTGCCACACCCAGGGTAACGCCCAGGATGGAAATAACGGTGATAACAGACACGAAATTGCGCTGCGGCCGAATGTACCGCACGGCAAGAAACAGCTCAACAGGCAGATTCACGCCGACAGCATAGCCGTATCCCAGCAAACGGCAATGGTTTATCCCCGGCAAATTGCCTCTCCTACCCAAGCCCGCTGAACAGCCCGCCAATGCCCTCCGCCACGGCACCCACCGCGGCGGATGCGCCTTCCGCCACCGGGCTCAGCAGCCCGGCACCGGTGGAGACAACCGTTTCGGTTGCGCCGGCAACGGTGCTTGTGGTGGAGGTTACCACCTCGATAAGGCTTCCCGTCACGTCCGCCAGGTCCAGCGCGTTTCCTGCTGCATCCCCAACGGTGCTGTCGACTTGCGTGCCCTGCCGCCTCGCCTCATCGGCATGATGCTGCGCCATAATCTGCCGTACACGCTCGGCGGACTCCGCCTCCGAAAGAGGCTGCTGGGGAAGATAAGGGTTCATGAGAGTTGTGTATTTTAGCGAAGGGAAGGAAGAGAAAAGCCGCAAGGCGACCACTGTCGACCGACCCGCGCACTGCCGGGATAACGAAGCAGCGGCGAAAACTTATGCACCAATCTCGCCCACGCAAGCGCTTTTTCCACACGCCTGCGCATCTCACACATCTAAACAGTCGCGGCGTGAACCACGATCGGCGATTCGAATAACACTCGCGAACAAGCCTGCACTGACAATCGTCCCCTCCCCCGTAGCGTACGTTGCGCGTCTGCCCGTTGCGGCCGTTGCGTGAAAATCCGCTCCACGCCTCGCTACACGCGATAACTCGGCATAGTCCATAGAGGATTTTCACGCAACGGCCGCAACGGGCAGATACGCAACGTACGCTACGGGGGGAAGGGAAAACGTGAGCAGGCCTTGCACTGAGTCAGCGATGAACAACGGGTAGCGTCAAAAACTGCATACACCTTTACTTAACACGCGCTCCCCTTAGGCCACTTCGTACCGCTGTTTGGCCTTTTAAGGAACTACTCCCGTCCCACGCGCTTCAGCAAATACCGGGCCACGCGTTGCGCCTCCACCAGCTCCTCCTTCAGGCGATCCACCGCCTTGCGAGCCTGCTTCAGCTCCCCAGCCACCAGCTTGCGCCGGGCGCGCTTTTGCAATGCGCTGGGGGTAAGAGATGGTGCTGGCTTGGAATCATTCATAGTGTGCCCCGAGATACATCCGCATTTGCAGGTGCGCGGCTAACATCGCACAACACCGGGCCAGAGTCACGCCCGTCTCACAACAAAGGAGCAGGTTTCCCTGCAAGATGCAAGGAAGCACCTGCTCCTGAAGCCGCTTTTTCCCAACGCACCACCACCCGCACGCGGGGCGGTGGTCGTCGTAAAGGCTTTACTACCAGGCGCTAAACGCCAGTTCTCAGGCCTTGGGCAGACGCGCGGCTACCGCCGTCCAGTCCACGTGAGCCAGAAACTCGTCGATGTAGCCGGCGCGCGCGGTGTAGAAATCCGCGTAGTACGCATGCTCATACACGTCCAGGCCCAGCAGCGGCGTTACGCCCCACACGGGGTACGTGTTCTGCGCGTCGCCAATGTAGTTGAACAGCTTGCCGGTCTCGTTATCGATACCCGTCCAGGCCCAGCCGCGCGCTGCGATGCCGGTCGCCTTAAGGTCCTTCTTGTACGCCTCAAACGATCCGAAATCGCGGTCAATCAGCTCCGCAATCGCGCCCGTGGCCACGCCGTCGCCACCGAGAATGTCGAAATAAAGCTCGTGATTCTTGAGACCGCCCACCGCAAACGTGAAATCCACCTTAAGGTTGCGGATAACCGAAGCGATCTGATTCGCCACCGCCGGATCAGCGGGATCGGGCGTGCCCAGCTTCTCAATGGCCTCCAGGATGCCGTTGGACTTGTTGACGTAACCCGTATAGAGCTTCAGGTGCTCTTCGTGAGTTTTGTCGGAGATTTTCCCGGTCTTGCCTTTAACTTTGGCGAGGAGAGCTGCCTGTTTGTTCTCGTATTTATATGCCATAACAATGCAATTGCAGTTTGGTTGCTGCCAGGCGCGCGCAGGTTCAGAGCGATATCGCCGCCCCTTGCTCCCACGCTGTCCCGGCACGTCCCTGTCTGTGTGTGTAGCGGAGCTAAGCATCCCAGCCTAAGCCACCCCGCCGCCCCGGTCAAGTTGGATGACCACGACGTACACGGCGCAGCCCGGCAAAGCCTGTATGGGCCGGGAGCAGGGACTGAATCCTGTAAAGATGACAGACTTTTGAGGAATTTCAATGCCAAACAGGACAAAACTCATCTTGTATAAAAGATGGGGGATGGCTCGGTGTGGGACGCAAAGACAATGAGATTCAAGCTCACAGGCCTGTCCTGTAAGGAGTGTAAAGTGTTGATGCGACACCCGGGGAACATTCTTGGTTCCGCGCTTTACACTCCCGCAAATAGACAAACTTGGCAAGGGCGAGTAAGTCGCCATTGCCTCCGATGCCGAGATCGCGCGTCCTCATCCCTCGCGACGGCGCCCGATGCGCCGTCCGCTACCGGGGTTCCAGCGCCGCGCGCTGGCTAGACGGGATTCGGCACGAAGTAACCGCCGCGGCACTGCTTCAGATAATTCAGCCCGTGCACCTGGCCGGTCATCTCCAGGTCGCCCTTGTAAATCGGGTCGTGCCAGCCTTCAATATCGATCGAGCCGGTGAAGCCGCCGATGCGCAGGTCGCTGATAATATCCGTCCAGTTGCAGTCGCCAAAGCCGGGCGTGCGGTGGAAGACAAACGGCTTGTTGCCGCCGATGCCGTTCTTCTTCACCACGTCCCAGTGAATCGTCGCGTCCTTGCCGTGCACGTGAAAGATCTTGCCTTTGCCCAGCCACTCGCGCAGCTGCGGCATCGGGTCGGTCAGCTCGCACATCTGGTGGCACGGCTCCCACTCCAGGCCGATGTTGGCGTCGGGCACGGCGTCAAACATCAGCTCCCATGCGGCGGGGTTGTGCGCAATGTTCCAGTCGCCGGATTTCCAGTTGCCGCCCATTGCGCAATTCTCAAACGCCAGCTTGACGCCCTTGTCCGCGGCGCGCTTGGCCAGGTCGCTCCACACTTCCTTAAACCGTGGGATGGAATCCGGGATGGAAGCGCCGACGACGCGCCCGGTAAAGCCGCACACCAGGTTGGTGCCAAAGGCCGATGCGCTATCGATGGCCGTGCGCAGCCCCGCCAGCGTCTCCGCGTCGATCTCCTTGGTGCCCATGGGGTTGCCAAACATGCCGATGGACGAGACGATGGCCCCGGAGCCATCCTCCGCCAGCACATCGAGCGTGCGTTTGCCAAGGTCCTGCAGGTCAACGCCATCCAGCTTTTGCCAAAAGTTGATCTGGAAGCTTTCAAACCCGTGCGGGAGAATCTGTTTGATGTAAGCCGGGGTATCCTTACCCTTGCCGGCCAGCGTACCAATGCGAATCTTTTCGAGCGAGAGATCGTGTTTCATGAAGAAGTGAGAAGTCAGGAGCAGCCCGCGCTGACAGGGTGCCTCAGGGGGAGTTAAAGGCGGTGATGCGGGCAATCCTGATGTGTGGTGTATAGCACTTGAACCAAAAGAAAAGCGAAAATTTGTGGGATGCGTCCCCCCGTGCACAGCGGCCACCCGCCATGCACCTGAAGCGAAAGGGCTCTTTTAACCACGAAACACACGAATCACACGAAATTTACGGAGGGGACGAAAAGGGGATTGGGGGGAGGGATTGTAAGTTAAAGTGTCGGGTAAGTGTACGTAGTTATTACTTTACTCATAATGAGATAATCTTAGAGGAAAGTTAATAAGCTGATTTCATGAAGATAATATATATATCATGAAGTCTGTGCGTTAATCCTCTCATACGGTTTCTCATCCCCCTTCGCGTCTTTTGCGTCCTTTGCGTCCTTTGCGCGAACTCCCCCACACGTATTGCATGACGAATAGGTGAGGCAAAGCGCTTACCTGATTCCGCGCAGAGGACGCAACGAACGCGAAGGTCGCAAAGGGGGGGGGGAGGAGTCAGATGAAAGATAATAAGAGTAAAAAAGCTTCCTGCTTATCTCAAGATAAGCAAAGACTCACTCCATACACAACCACCCACAATCGTAACCGCCCAAAATAAATGAAAAGGGTGGCCCAAAATAAATGAAAAGGGTCGAGGGGCCAAACGGAAAAGGGTGTGGGTCAACTTGGCGCGGGGGGCCAAGCACCGGCCCAGGCGGGTTTGACCTGTGACCGGTAGGCCTTCAGGAATGACTTTGCCAACGCGCGGGTGGGCAGGGTGTGGATGTGCTCATGGATGTCCATGAGAGCTTCCGGGGCTTCGGGATCACCATCGGCGTCCAGGACACCCATGGCGCCGAGATCGGCCATCAGGGCGGTGTAGTCCCCTACTGTTACGCCAAAGACGATGGTCTTGCCTTCGAGGGTGATGGGGCATCCGGCGGCGGCTGCGTTGGTGATGGACTGGAGGCGGCTCGCTTCCGCTTGCTTGGCAGCGGCTACGTTGGAGGGGTAGTCTGTGGTCAGGATGGCGTTACCGGCGGCGACTTGCTCCGGGCTGGCCTCGGGCTGGTAGGCAATCGAGAGGGCATCTGCCCCAGGGCCGGGGGTGATGATGATCTGCGCGTACGGGATCTCCGCGGCGTCCAGCAGGGATTTGAGGGTGGCGATGCTCATGATCGTTGGCTGTGGGGGGGGCTAGCGCATGATGTAGACGTGCATGCCCGTCTGGTGGATGGTGCTGCCGGAGTCGCCGCGCCAGTTGGTCGTGCCCACTGCGTTGGAGATCTCCAGCCGCCGGATGGAATGCAGGCCCAGGCCAGGGTACCCGCTGTAGTCGGCAGGCACCACAGCGCCGTTGGACGACACAAACCCGCCGTATAGCTGGGCGCTGTTGGTGCTGCTGCTGTCGATACCAATACCCGACGCCACCGTGGTCAGGCTGCTGGCGTTGTATACGATGGAGTGAACCCGCGCCCGCACCAACCCCCGGCCCAGTCCGTCAATATATTCCACGCGGCTGGTGCCGACTGTGCTGGAACCGTTGGCCTCACGATACGTCGCTACGGTGTAGTCCCAGTTGTCGGTGGTGTCGGTGGCCCGCAAAACCTTTTCGACCTGATTGTCCGTGTTCCACACATAGCTCCGGCTGGTGGAGTCTTCCACCGTGTTGGTGCCGCTCGAGCGGATTGTGCCGAGAAACCGCCGCGTGGCGTCCCCGTTCTTCACCAGCACGCCATCCTGCCACGTAAGCGACACGCTTACGCGCGTCTGCGAGTCGGTGCCGCCGGCGCCGCCCGTGGTGTCCCACTGGGCTACCTCAATCGCCACGGTCCCGCTGTTGTCGTACGCAAACACGTCGAAGTTGCGCGAGGCGGTCAGGCTTAGCGTCAGGTTGGTGGTGCCGCTGGCGCTCACGGTGCGGATCACCCACCCGCCGCCCGAGTAGAGGGCGATGCGCCCCGCACCACTGCCGCCGGCGTAGGACGTAGGCTTGGCGGCTGGCACCAGGTACAGCGTCCCTGCCCCTACCTGGTCTGTGGCCGGCACGGGATCGGTGCTGGCGCTGATACGGCACCCCATCGTAAGGGGATCGATGCTCGTGGTGGGCGTCGTCCAGCTGATGGTGGTGCTGGTGGATCCCAGCACCTGCCCGTCGCTTCCGCGCGCAAACCGTACCCAGTTGCTGCCGTTGTACATACTGAGATCGCCCGTAACAGGCGACCCGGGCATCAGGTTGTTGAGCGCGGTTTGCTGGGTAGTCGCACCCGTCCCACCGTTAGCGATGGAGACAGTCCCCAGGGCGATGGTGCGATTCGCGCTCAGGTCCGCGCTGGAGCCGCCGCCGATCGTCAGGGGGCTGGTGGCCGTGATGGTGCGGGAGGACGGCACCGCATCGGTGATGCCGTAGCCGCTCAGTGTGGTGGGCTTGCTGGCGATGTCCGCAAATGAGAGCGAGCCCACGGTGATGGTGCCGCCGGAGCTGCCTTGTTGCAGTACGTGGCCGGCGCCGCCTGTGGCCGTCAGGTCAATCCCCACGCCGCCGTTGGCTTTGGGCAGGATGCCAGTGACGTTGGCCGTGAGGGAGATGGAGGGCGTGTACCAGCCGCCTGTAATGCCGGAGTCAAAGCCGTACACCTTCCCCGCGCTGGGGGAGTTGGTGGCCATCAGCGCCCACGGGCTGACGGTGTTGGTGGCGTAGCGGCCGGGCGGGATGTACCCGGTCGTCAGGTTGGTGGCGTTGTCGGTGCCCAGGTTGGTGCGCGCCGTGGGCGCGTCGTCCACGTCGCTGAGGTTGTTGGCGGCCAGCATATCGCCGGTGCCGCCAACGGGCGCATCGATCACGTTGGTGTAGTACACCAGCACGCGGTCCTGATTCGCCGCCCAGAAGTTGGTGGGGAACGTCACCACGCTGTTACTGCCGCCCACCATCACCGTACGGCTGACGGGCTCGGGCAGTGTGGGCGCGCCAATCAGGGTGGCTGAGGCCGTTATCAGCAGCAGCAGGACGCCAAAGGCGGTGATGATCCAGTCGCGGAAATCCGACGTGCGTTCGTGTTTGTGGGGGGACATGGGAAAAGTCAGGTTCAGGTTTCGGCGGGGCCCAGCTCCAGGTGCGCGGCCGCGCCAACGCCGGCCACCGTCACGGTGTGCCATGCGCCGGATACACCCTCGTCAGGGTTCCAGATCTGCAGGAAGTTGCCGTCTTCGTTGGAGATAAAGCGGTAGCTGCCATTGACTGGCGCCCGCACTACCAGGTCGCTCGGGCTGGGGTACAGCGGCGTGGCGGGTGTCGGGCTGCTCTCGGTGCCCTTGTAAATCTGCCGGGCGACATCAAGTTCAAACTGGTGAGTAATGCGCCGGGTATTGCCGCTGTCTTGCACCTCAATATCCACGTGCATTGGCACCAGCGTGGTGCTGGAGGGCAGCGCGGCAAATACCGCCTGCAGCTCCGTGGTGTTGAGGTTAATTTCACCCTCGTAGTACGTCTCCGTACCTTCCACCACCTCGGCAAAGGTATCCGTCTCAAAGTAAAGGGTTTCGCCACCAAGCTGCGCATCAATCTTCCCGCTCACCACAAGGTTCCAGCCATCACCCAGATCCAGCGATTGCGTGGCCGCACTTACCACTGCCGTCTTCCGGCGATACCACACCCGCAGAATAAACTGATCTGCCTGCACCCACTGCACCCGGTCAAAAGGCCAGCGCGCCGGGCTTGTCTGGCTGGCCAGCAGCGGAAAACTCCCGTACGCGTCGGCGTCGATGTAGAGGTTGATAATGCGCTGCCAGGGTAAGGACATTGCACCTAGCCTCTCACGCCACCCTTTTCCGGGCTACCCGCTGTGCGCCCCGTGCCGCCATTGCCGTCCACCGTCCAGATGCAGTAGGCCTCGCCCAGCGAGATTTCTGCTTTGCCGAGGCGGCCATTGACAGCGTTGTGCGCGTCCACCGTCCACCCAAACCACTCCGCGGCGGTCCCGCGGAGTGGCGGCGGATGCGCCGCGCACCAGGCGCGCCAATGGGCGCGGCAGTTGCAGCCGATGCCATGCACTCGGGCGGAAAAGGCGGCGAGCCAGGCGACGTCCCGCTCATCCCCCACGGGAACGTAGCAATGCAACTCCGCCCATGTTGCGGGGCTGGCCTGCGGTGTGGGCGTGGGACCGATAGGGCGATCGACGACTCCCTTCAGACGTCCCGATTTGTCGTAAAGACGTACCTCGCTCATGTAATAGTGATGGTCAACGTCCCTGAATACCCCACGGTGGGGCTGAATGTCTCGGTATGGGTGGCCCCTCCCGTGCCCAGCGGCAATGCAAACTCCCGTTCAAAAGAGTAGTGAGATACGAACAGGGAGGATATCTGCACCCGGATCTGGCACTTCCGTGGTTCGTCAGGGTCGACCTCGACGAACATGTAGTCAATGCCGAATGAGCCTCCATCAATCTCTGCTTCATGGCAGGCATTGTCGGCAGGGGGAATGAGTTTATGGTAGGACCCTCCGATACCAGTCGGCCCGCCAATTTGAATAAAAGGGCAGCCACAGCATCCGAGGCCCAAAAAGGAGAAGGTCCCAACAGGCTGCGCGTTAATCGGGCCGCTGTCCGCGAGGGTTAGAACAAACGAATCTGAAAACCCGTTGGATGGCCCGGAGTCGCCGTCGCAATGGGCAATCTGTGACGCGGAGACCGTAATAGTGCTGAACACCGCCGGCCGTCGCACGGTTGCTGAGCACTCCCCCAGAAAGTTTTGGCCAGGCATGGGCTACACCAGGCCGAAGAGATGGCCCCCTCCGCATTGCAGGTAAGCCTGCGACCCACTGACGCCGCCCTCCTGGTTCGTCACGCTCGCCACCCCGCCGGCGATGGCGACGGTGATATACGCGCATACCTGGTAGGCCGTGCTCGCGCTGGATGTCGGCAGCGTGCTGCCCGATTCGATCTCGATCGTATCGATGTTGCCCTCTTCGGTGATCGTCAGCTTGAACCAGACAATCGTGTCGCCCGTACCCACTGTGAGCGCCGGGTACTCCGCCGGATCGCCCGTTGTTGTGTTGATAGGGGTGCCGCCGATCGTCGGAACAATGCCGTTGTGGTTACCGGGTCGTACACGGATGCGGGGCGTCGCACCAGTGCTGGCGTCGTACACCTGGTAGCTGTGCTCGGGGGCGGCTGAGCCGCCGCGGCGGCCAGGGTTCTTGATCTTCCAGCTCAGCCCGTTGGCGTCCCACTCTGGCGCAATGTCGGGCGACGACGTGGGGGTGAGCGAGCGCACAAAGGCAAGGAGCTTGCGGCCCCATGCAGCTCGCAGCGGTTCGCCCTCGTTTGGGGGATCGGGAAGTGTGGGCATGGTGCTGGTTACTCGTAAATGTCGGGGTCCCACTCATCCACGCCGGTCCACTCTTCAATCAACTCCCACCGGCCAAAAGTGCCTGTCTTGGTTCCCCTGCACGCTGTCTTCAGGTAGTCGTAGCCAGACGGCGCTTTGCACCCGGCTGGAGGGTTCTCCCGCACGCCGCAAGGTGTAACAGTCGGCATATTGTTCACCAGCATGGTGCGCCGCGCGATCGGCGTGTAAATCAGGTAGGTGTCCTGACCTCGCGCCTTTTTGTCGGCAAGCTCTTTGGCTAACGAGCTGAGCGCCGCATATGCAGTAGCACGCTCCGACGCTTTGTCTTTGCCCTCCCATTCGCGAAGCTTGTCTAGATCACTTGTCGTCAGATCACGAAAGTACGTATGGCTTTCCAGCTTCTTCTCCACCCGCAGCCACTCCACTTCGTATTTGGCCTGGTAGGGTTCCTCCTCTTCCTCGCTGTCGCCCCGGCCCTCCTTGCTCAAGGTAACAGTGAGCTCCCCTTTGCCGCCCTCCATGTGCACCACGCGGGCGTTGCTCACCAGCAAATCGGCAGGGGTGCCGCTCATCGCCTGGTTCATGGGTGGGCGCGCGGCCAGGCAGGACTCGTAGGGGCCTTGCCACACACGGGTTACCTGCTCACGTCCGGCCTGAAAATTCCAGTCGGGCGAGCCAGGCTGCTCCTCTAACTCGTGGGAGCCGTTCCATACGGGTTGCGTGGGGAGTGCCATGGTTTAAGTCCAGGTGCCGGAGCTCTTTTTCTTCTGCTCTTCCAGAAACTGCTTGTTCTGGGTAATGAGCGTGTCGTTCTGCTTAACCAAACGCTCCGTATTTCCCGCCGTGGCGCGGGCGTAGTCAAAGCCGGGCCCCTGCCCGCCCACAAAGCCGCCGATGCGCGCCAGGTTATCGGGCGCCTCCAGTTTCGCGGCCTTGAGCGGCTTCGGGCCGGGTGCGTCGGCCCCCTTCTTGGGGTCGGTAAACATCATGCCGGCCTTTGCGGCCGCGCTACCCGCCATGCCGGCCATCATGTCGCCCAGCCGCGCAGCCGCCGTGTTCTGGATCACGTCTCCCGCCTCCGCAAACTGGGAAACGAACACTTTACCGGCATTCACGGCCGTCTTGGTCATCGCCTCACCCAGGGGCTTGGTAACGCTCAGCACCTGTGCGCCGCTGCTCATCACGTTTTGCAGCCCGGCCTGAAACCGCTCCGACACGCTGCGACTGTCCTGAATCTGTTGCATCCCCGAGGCGATGTCCGAGGCGCCGCCCTGGAGCAGCGAGGCCGTTCCCGACCCGCGCATGGTCGCTCCCTGGACATCCTTGAACACCTCGCCAAACGACCGGTCGTCGTCCTTCCAGCCGATCTGATCCTTCACCATCTTCGGCAGGCGATTCATCACACCGGACATGCCCGTCACCATCGCCGCCACAAAGGCTGCGGGGACGGAAAGAAACATCTCCATCAGCTTCCCCACCACGCTTTTAAACGAGCCGATGATCACCGAACCGATGCCGCCCCAGAAGGAGGAGTCGCCCAGCAGGTCAAACCCGCCGATCATCATGTTGGCCGCGCCGGCTGCCATGCCTCCAATAGCCGTCCACAGGGAGGGGTTCCCGATAACCTGCACGGCAGTCATCAGCATCCGGGGCACCTGAGTCAGCACCGAATGCAGCGCCGCGCCGGCGCCGATCATCAGCCGCGCAAACACATTCACGCCCGAGACAAAAGCGGCCTCAAGCGCTGTAAAAAGCACGGATGTAATGGTGCCGTCCGCAAACGATTCCGTCAGCAAACGCAGCGAGCCGCCGATCGCATCCCCCACTGAGGTGGCCAGCGGCACCAACTGCCCCAGCATACCGGTCGCCGCATCCAGCAGCGGCCCCAGCGTCTCGATGATCGGGGTGCCGAACGCCACATAGAGTTCAGTCACGCCATCTTCAAACGCAGACATCCGGCCTAGCCAGTTCTTGCTCTGCTTGTCCATCTGCCCGCCGAAGCGCATCAGGCTCTTTTCCACCAGAGCCCACACCTCCGGGCCTTTCTTGCCCATCTCCAGGGCAGCAACAACTGCCGCTTTTGTTTTGGCGTCGATCAAGCCCAGCTCATCCGACAGACGCGCCAGCGACTCGCCGCCAGCCGTGCCGTTTTGCGTGGCACTGTAGATGCGGCCGATGTGAAGCGCCACTTCATCGAGCTGCGCCATATCCGGCACCACCGCCGCCGCGTCACCCACCAGGCGCAGACCTTTGCCGGCGGAGAGAGCGTTGCCCGTCAGATTCTGCAACATCGTGCTGGCTTTCACCAGGTCTGCCGTGCCGTAGTTGGTGGTGGCGGCCATCGCCCGCAACTCGCCCATGCGAGTCTTTGCCGCACCCAGCGAGCCCAGCAACGTCTCAAACGTGCCGGTGCTTTGCTGCACCCTGCCTGCGGGATCCAGCGCGGCAATCAACCGCTCACCCGCCATTGCCGCGAGGTTGAGAGCGCTCTCCAGCCCGGTAATCACCTGCCCCAGGCTGCCCAGTGCGCCCAGCGCGCCGCCCACGCCGCCCGACATGGATCGGAGCGTGGACATGAATCCGCCCCCCTCCAGTGTCAGTGTTGCGGCAAGGTTCAGCATCGGGGTGAGTGGGGTGAGTCGTTAGGCCTGGGCCGCGGCTGCGGCGGCTTCCGCTTTCGCCAGGGCGTCCAGCATGTCCATATCGGCGTACTTGGGTCCGCGCGGGGGGCGGCCATGCCGGGCGCAGCAGGCGGCGTACAGGCAAAACGCTTTGGCTATATGCATTCGCAACACGTATTCCGCCGTCCATCCGTACTCACTGCACAGCGTATCCAGCAACGTGAGCGCCCAGCCCAGCCCGTTGCTTGTCTCCGGCACATCCCAAAAGGCGGCGGCTAGTTCGGGGCTGTCGCCGGCGCCGCCTGCTCTTTTCCCGGCGCACCCTGTGCGCCAGGGCCCGGCACAGTGGACCAGCCCAGAATAAAGACTTTCTTCACGGCCTCGCCGATTTCTACCGCCTTCTTCGGTGTCACCGTGCGGCTGAAGGCCAGGGCTTTGGCGCGGAAGGTGCCGTCGCCCACCACTTGTTCAAGCTCGTCAGCAGAGATGGTGAGGGCGTAAAACGCTTCCAGCAGATCCCGGAAGGTCACCTTTCGCTCTTCAGCCTGCGCCTGCTGATCCACGAGCGCGTTACCCACCTGTTCCAGTAGCATGAAGGTGTGAAGCGAGACAGGGTGAAGCTTTATCCCTTCCACTGTGACGACCTCAGGGTAGAATGCATTCACCACTCGTGTGGGGTTGTTGAGCTGATTGCGCTCCGCGGACTGCTGGACGACGGCGGCGAGTATGGGATCCGCAGGATTGGCCGGAGCCGCGGGCTTAACCGGGACGGGGGCAGGAGGAGGATTCGACATGGATGAAGGGAACGAGGTTGACCGCCGGACACGAAGCCGGCTGAGGGGCGGCGGCACCACTCAGCCGGGCGAAGCGGTTGCGTTAAATCTTGGCGTACTTGGTGGCCTTGATGCTCATCTCCACCACACCGGCCTGAGCCCAGTTCACGTCTGCATTGTCCACCTGGCAGTTCACCAGGCCGGCCACGGTGATGAGGTCACCGGAGTTGAACTCAGGGATGGCGCCGCGCACCACCATGGTAAACTCGCACTCGCCCTTGTGGTTAAAGTAGATAGTGGTGACAACGTAGCCGGTGTTATCCTGCACCTCGACCTTGTCGGAGGTGTTGCTCTTCTTCGCGGACTTGATGTAGCCCGTGTTGAAAACGCCGTTGCTGCCCCATATGACGGTATTGTCGCCACGAATGACGGGATTGGTAGGTGCGGCCATAAATTAAGTGGGGTCGAGTGTGTCGGTGGGGATGGTGAGGAGACGTAAATCGGCGGCGGGATCGTCGTAAGCGCCGGTCGGGCCGGGAATTGCGCTGGTCAACTCGAAGCGCATGCGCAGAGCGGCAAGCACCGCCGTTTCCACGGTGATTGTTTCGGCGCCCTTGTAGTGCAGAAGGTCGCTGGTGTTCGCCTCAGGCGGGAACTGGCAGGTCAGCAGGCGGCGGCGCACTTCGGCCACCAGGCGCATCAGGCTGGCGGTGTGCGGTGCGTCCTTGTACATCGCCGAGTTGGGATCGGCGGGCAGGCCGCTGGGGCGGGAAACCGCCACGGAAATCTTTTGCAGGCAGATGTTGCCCTCGCGGGCCGTGGCCGATGTGTTGGTGTCGCCTGTCCACACCAGAATGATGCGCCCGCCCTTCGGCGCTTCCACCAGCAGGCCCAGCATGTCGTATTCGTCCTGGGCCACCTTCACCTGGGGGCTGATGCCGAGCTCCGCGCGGCACGTGGGGATCCACGCGGTAAGATCGGCTTCCAGCATCTGCAGGATCTGGTCGGGGCGAAGATTGCTCATGGCAAAAGTTTGGAAAGGGAAAGTGGCTCAGGCGGCCATGGATCCAGTGCTGCTGTACGTTTTGCTGGGCTGGGCGATGATGCCGCCGCTGGGCAACTCGCGCTTGACCTCCGGTACCAGGGGCTCTTCACCCCGTCCGATGGCGCTCAGCTTCTCGTCCAGCTTCTCCGCCTGCTTTGTCCAGGGGTTCTGATCTCCCGCGAAGCCGCGGCGCAGATACAGCAACTCAGCGGCAAACACCTTGGCTGCCCGCTTCAGGATGTCGGGCACCGGCGAGATGGCGATCGGCACCGTGTATCGTTGATTGAGAGGCGTATGCACCCGCTCCTCCGCGCTGATGTAGACCTTGTCCCAGGCGCCGGCATCACCCGCGCCGTCCCGGTTGTCGTCCACGCCCTGCAGCAGGTAGTCTGCGGGGATCATCCCCTCCATATCGCTTTGGGTGATGTAGGGCATGGGTGCGGGTGGAGCGGAGGAGGGTGCCGGATTGCCCGTGAGTGGGCGGGCGCACCGATCCGGCGCGGCGCAGGCTGGTTACCTTATGAGGGTTCAGCGCAGCTGTTAGGCCTCGGAGACAGCGACAGCCAGGTCGCTGGATCCGCCTGTGGCCTTGACGTAGTAGACCACGCCGGCTTTGCACGGGATGTAGAGCGCATCGCCGCCTCCGGTTTTGCCGTTAGGCTGAGGGGCAAGCGTGGCAAACGCATCTGCCGCCTCGGAGTCAATCGCGACATCAATGGGGTAGGCGCCCAGATTCTGCAGCGCCAGGTGGCCGGCCGCAGAGGCGCCGCCAATCGCGATCGCCACCGCCGAAGTGCCGATCGTCTGGATTGCCGACAACAGGTTGTTACCCGCAATGTCGCGCGTGTAGCTGGCATTCAGCTGGATGTTGATCCCTTTGCGGGCCTGCCAGTTGATGGATAGAGAGCTTTCGTCGGCCATAAGTGTGCGGGAAGAAAAGGTTGCGCTGCTGTAGCCCGATTGGCCTTGGTGGCAGCAGCTCCACTGCAAAAATCGAGGGGCGTATTAGGAGCGCCCGCCCCTCGGAGATCGGGCTATCCTCCATCGTAAGGCGCTGTTTCCCATGCGCGGAAAGCGGGGGACGGATCAGACCGATCAGGCGGCGTCGGCGCCCGTGGAGCCGTAGGCGAGCTCGGGCAGGCCGTAGCCGGCGTTGTACCGGCCGTAAGCCTGGTAGATGAAGCGGTGGTTGAGCAGCATGTCCACCGAGTTGGGCGCGGTGGCGGAGGTGAGCGACACCGGCTTTTCCTCCTGGAAGATGAAGGGCTTCATCACCTGGCCCAGGTCGACCAGGAACCACTTATCCGGGTCCGCCGCCAGGCGGGGCCACACGATCAGCTTCGCCGTGCCCTTGTCCACGTTGGTGCCGGCCGCCGTGCCGCCGGCGTTGATGATCAGGTCCGCTTCCAGGATCTGCCGCGCCGTCGTCTCGTAGGCGGGGGAGACGATGAGCGTGAGGCCGGAGCCCAGGTTCATCGGGCGGCCCTCGGCGTTCAACCGGCTCTTGATGTTCTCGCGCGCTGTGGCGTAGTTGGCCGCGCTGATCTTCTTGGTGCCGCGATTGGAGAACCCCGTCTTATTCGCCTGGGGCATGTGGGTCGTGGAAAAGAACGTGGTGCCGGTGTAGCAGTTCTGCGTAAAGCCGTTGAGCAGCAGATTGGCCACGAGCTCGTCCGCATGCTCCGCAGCCACGCGGCCCATCGCCTGGAAAAGCGGGTTATACAAGCCGTACGAGTCGCGCTCGATATCCTTGCGCTTGATCTCGATCGTGTCCTCCCACTCCTTATTCAGGATGGTGAAACCGTGCGCGGCCAGGTTGCGGATCTGGACGGAATCCACGAGCTCGCGCATGCCGGGGATGCTGCCCAGGAAGTTGTACGTCTCGTCCGCGTTGGACGAGGTAGTGCGGAGCGCCATCTGGGGCCACATGGGCTGCCCGGCCTGGTAAGCCTGGTCGAAGAGCACCCGGTACCCCTTGTTCAGGGCGGCGATAGAGTCGGCGTTGATAAGCATAGTGTGAGGGGGCTGCGGGGTTACGGAGAGAGGGAAAGGGATGCCGGATCGGGGGAGGTGAACCCGTTGTGATGGAGCGGTCGTCCGGCGCGGCCGCCTGGTTCGTGGCGGCGAACAGGGGTTACGCGGCAGCGCGGAAGGCGACGAATCCGACCTTTACGCCCGCGCCGGGATCCTCATTAAAGAGGAAGGTGATGGTGTTGGTGGTGGGCTTGGCTTCCAGCAACTGGAGATCGTTGTTGCTGCCGTTGTCCTGGATGAAGGGCAGGATGATGTCGGTGGCGGCGACACCGGTGACGGTGAACGCCTCCGAGGCGTTACCGCCCAGAGTGGTGAGGGCCGCGTTGCCGTACTTGGGCACATGGCTGGGCGTGATGCCCGCAGCCAGCTTGGCCAGAGTGACGGCGCCGTTGCTGATGCTGTTGGTCGGGTGCACCACCAGGGCGGTATCGATGCGCACTTTGCCGTCCGGCTCAAGGCCCAGCACCAGGCCGGCGCGGACGCTGTTGCTGCCGGCGGCGGAGGTGACGGTCTGGTCGTCCTCGACGTAAGCGAACTGCCCGACGTGCGCGATCGTCACCGGGTTGCTGATGCTGTTAGCCAGGCAAAAGGTGCCGCGACGTACGAGAATAGAGGTGTCACCGGCAGAGCCCGCGTTCACACTCTTGTGCTCCGCGCGGCCCAGCACCACATGGCCGGCCGTATCGGCCGCGGGCGCCGCGTAGCCGGAGGAGTTAGCCGCCACCAGCGTGCCGGCGTAGATCGTGTTCGAGGCCGCCTGCGGCACCAGAATCAGGTCCGGCTGCGGAAAGTGCGGCGTATCAATGTTGTCAGTCGCGGGCATAGAGGGCGATCAGGTTGGGGGTGTGGGTCAGGGAAAGTGTCCCGGAGGGTTGTTTCACGACGCAGCCGGGTCTGCGGCTCACGCTATTCGCGGGATAAGCCATCTGCGGCGCGTGAGCCTTCAGAGACAGCAACCGCATCGGGTAGCCTTGATCAGGCCGCCTTCTTCCAGACGTCCTCGGAAATGTTGAGGTGCTTCATCACCTCGCGTTCGGTGTTGCTCATGGCAGTGCCAGAGGTGCTGTGCGCGGACACATTGCCAGGCGTGTTCGCCGCGGTGGGCACCACGCCGGCGGGCAGCTTCTCGATGAGCTCCGACAGCGCGGCGATCGGCAGCAGGGCGATGTTATCGGCGGAGAGCGGCACCACCTTGCCCAGCTGGGCGGCCTGCTCCAGCAGGCGGGTGCGGGCGGCTTTATCGCCCTCGGTGCGCATCGCCTTCATCTCACCGGCCAGCGTCTGCACCTGGGCGGACAGCGCCGCGATAGCGCCGGCGTCGGGCGTGCGAACGGAGAGATCTTCCGGCTTGGGATCCTTCGTGGACTCCTCCGGCTTCTTGGTGGCGGCCAGCGCCTGAATCTTGGCCTGGATCGCGGTGTCGTCTGCCGTCTCCGGCAGACCCAGGGCGGCGCACAGCGCCTTCTTGTAGTCCATGGTGTTGGGTTGGGAAGCGCCGGCCGGGCCGAACGCGGAGTAGAAGGTCAACCCCTCCACCGCACCGTGCGGCGTGAGAGCGACCGAATGCAGGAAAGTGACAGCGTGGGCCTCATCCTTGGCCACAGCCGGGGACAGGTCGTGATAGTCGCGGGCAAACTCTTCGCCCTTGGGCGTCCAGGTGATGTTCTCCAGAAACATTCCCTCGCCGGCCACCAGGGCGGGCGTGCCGTAGCCGGCCACATGGCGCGGATCCGGCTGATAGGTGGGCGAGCCCGGCAGGCTGTTGTGGTTGAAGTCGATCGCCACGCGATCAAACCCCAGCGACTTCTGGAAGCCGGGCAAACCCGTTGCCGTGGCCTCGGTAACATGAAAGGGCCCTTTCGTGCTGAGGTTTTCACCCCAACTCATCACCTTCAGCCGCGTGGGCAACTCCTTGGCCTGCAGCGCACCGTTGCTCACGTGCAGCGTGTGAATCGCAGAGGGGTAAGGTTTCAGGCCGTTTTTCATTACGGCGCTGATCATCGCTCATCCGCAGAAAACCAACTACCCGCTGTGCGCTCCGTGCCAGCGCGCGGACCCTTTTCCGTTAGCCCCCGAGGGGCACACCTCAGAATCCGGCCTGTTTCATCATCGCATTCACCTTCGCGAGGCCTACCTTTTCAATCTTGTCCTGTGCTGTCTGAGTCATCTGGCCGCCCGCGGTAAACGGGAAAAACGGGCGTGGAGGGATCTCCACCTGCTTCGCCATCACCAGACGGCCGGCGATGCGGAACCGCAGAAACTTCGCGTTCACCGGGCGGATGATGCCGCCGAACTGCTGCAGCGCAGCGTACTTGCGATCGCTCCCCACCCGCACGAAGGTGCCGTTGACTTCCGTAATTCGGATGGACTGCCACAGCGCCCCACTCTTACGCAGCAAATTATGCCCGCCGTAGTTGTACTTGTGCGGCTTCCACGGCGACGGCCGCAGCGAAGCATCCGAAAATGAACGCTTCGTCAGGCTCACCAGCTGCAGCCCCATCGCTTCCAGGATGGGTGTCTTATCCGCAAACGCCGAGGCAAGCTGCCGCAGTGCAGGGGATAGCTGGTTGGAGATGCGCAGGCTCATCCTCCCTCCTCTTCTGCCGTTCCCGATACGCGAATACGGGCGGTAAACCACAGGCAACGATCCCCGTTTTCCCCTCCAAGATCTTCAGATTGAAGCGTAAGGATAGCCCCACAACCTTGACACGGAAACGAATCCCATCCATGCACAGGGTTTTCAGTTTTGCAAACAGGGCAGGCGCAGGATTCCAGGAACATGGGATCTTTCTAAGTTGTCTCGCTCATGACATCATTTTCGTCGGGCCATTCGCCATCCCTCTCGATACTAAGACGAGCCCCCGCATCACGGGCAAGCCTCTCACAGTAAAGTTCAAGGCTGATCGACGACGCATCACTGCACTCCGCGACCGCTTCGTGATCGGTCCAGCCAGACCACTGAACTGGGCGGATCTGTGTCGCCCTCTCTGCCTGCTGTACTGCAGTTGTTGTTCTGCCGTCCAGCCACTCAATAATGCACGTTGTTCTCATTCAAAGAAAATAGAAAAAACAATTTCGATGGTTTCCCGACGCTCAGGAATATTCCAGTGTGACGCAAACTCAAAAGGAGAGGCAAGCAACTCAGCCATCCGGGTAGGTATTTCACAACCTTTGTCGATATATGTTGTACCGTCCCCATAAATGCGGCCCATGTAAGGATCCGGAAACTTATCCTTCTTGCCCTCCACTCCCTTACGGTAGTTGGGAAGTTGCGCCTGTTTCTCTCCTGCCGTACGTGCGTCAAAGTGATTCTCGATCGCGCTATAGTAGGCAGCCCCACCGTTGAGGTGGACCCAGTGCATCAACTCGTGGTAAATGGTCTGCTGACGATCGAGTGCGTCGGCAAGCCTTGAGGAGTTGAGTTTCAATGTCCGCGTCTGATAGCTGTAATTACCCAGCGCATTCATGTTGCGCATGGTTTCAATGGTGAAGGATGGGAGCGAGTTGATGACCTTCTGGGGAAGGAAGTCCAAAAACCCTTCCACGTGCAGCCGTGCATAGGCATCCCAAACCGGAGGGACACCGCGTTGCCGGCTGAGGCTCCTGACCTTCGTGTAGTTCGCGATTCCGTGCCCCTTGCGGAGGGACTTAATAATCGCGGTCGCTTCCTGAGTTGTAATGTTGTCAGGGTCCGCGGCGAGCCGAGACACAGCTTCCGCAATGGTTGCCGGCGGCGCTGGGGCTGGGGCGGGAACAGGCGGGGTTGGCTGAGGAGGCTGAGGAGTGGGAACAACGGGAGGTCGGAACAGGGGCGGCGGCGCAGGTTGGGGCGGCGGCGGTGGAACTGGAGCGGGTGCGGGTGGGGGAGTGGGCGCAGGCGCGGGAGGGGGGACCGGCTGCGGTTGCGGCGGAGGTGTGGCTCCGGGGTTCAGCCACTGCCACACTGTGCGCGGGTCGCTCGAATGCACCTTCTGCTGCTTGGCCCACTTCTCAAAGTCGGAGAACTCCTTTGCCGAGTACCGCGCGCGAATCATGTTCAGGTCCATGGACTGATGGGCCGGTTGCCACTGGTACGACTTGGGGTCCCCCGTCTTTTCAAACGGCGTGCGCACATCAAAAATCTGGTTGAGGCCGCGCACCAGGCGACCTTGCTGAAGGAGCATGTTCATCACCGCCGGGCTGGGAATGCTACGTTCTTCCACCGGCTTGCCCGCGTCCGCTTTCTCTATGTCCTCGTAATCGTCCTGGGTCAGGGGTACCACCTGGCACCTGCAGTTCCAGTCCCACGGCGGCGTATGTCCATTCCAGAAAGGAGAGGAGGCAGGCAACACCAGGCCATGCAGCGCGGCGTGCGTCGGACGCACCCTCTTATCCTCCATGGAGAGATACTGCCAGTACGGAAACACATCCATCTGCCGCATGTTCACCGCATACTGCGCCGCCGCATTTGCCTGAAAAACATGCGTGCGCAGCAGCAGCGTCGCCCGCCGCTCCGCCGCCGCCTTATCCAGGAGAGAGCCGTCCTTGTTGGTGATGTAGGGAGAGATCTCCTCCACAATTTTCTTCTTCGTCTCCTCCCAGTCCGCGCCCCGCGGAACCTCCGCGATCATGTCGCGGACGTCCTGCAGCACATCCATGGCCGCAATGCCCGTGATGATAAACGCCTTCGCGCGCAGCTCCGGCAGCAACCCGTAAAACACAGCGCGGGATGTCACCGCCTTATCGCTGATCGTGCGCGCGGCTTCTTCGTGGGGCGTGGGGCCAAAGAGGAACATAGGTCAGAGAAATATCGGGCGATCCGAAGGTCCGTCGATCGTGAAGCCCCTGGGGAGCTTGGCCACGGGTTGCAGGTAGATCTCGCCACAGCGGCAATCCAGGCCCATGTCGGCCAGATAGGTGGCGATGTGCTCTGTGACATTGCCGTCGTCCGTGCGGATCCACCACCCCCGGATCTCAAACTTGCCCAGGCGCCCATGCTGGCCGCTGGCGGTGAACTTGTAGAACTGGATCATGGCGGTTTACCAGGTAATAAGGCTCCCCTTAAACACCCCGGCCGGCACCCAGAAGAACCGGGACAGATCGGCAGCGCACACGAAGCCGTCACGACGGGCCAACTCATCGCACTCGCGCTCCGAGAGGATGACCGGGACGCCCAGGGGAAGCGTGGGCGTCAGGAAGGGTGCCGTGATGCCCGAGGGAAACATGACGTCCGGCGCACGGTACACTGTGGGCATGCCGGGAATATCGTGCCCAGCCGGGACAATCACCACCCGATCCACCGTCCGGCACACGGCCTGACCCAGCTTGCGGCAACCTTTGGTGCGCATGCCTGTAAAGAAGTGGAGCGTGTCGCCAGGGACGATCTGGCGTCCGTCCTTGCGGTCCGCGCGCATGGTGCAACGTTTGTGGCCCAACTCAACAGCGGGTGCGAACTGGACCTTGAAATTAAGGGATGGCATGGAAAGTTTAGATGGTCCGCGGAAGTCCGCGGAACCGGGTTGGCGCCACGCGACGGCGCGGCTGGTGTGTTTATACGTCCGAATCGTTCCTGAGGCGTTTTAGAGCGCTTTACCGGTCAGCCCGGGATTTTCCGCCGGCACGCGCTTTGGCGCGGGTGTGCTCGCCGGGGCCGGAGTTCTTCCAGCTGGAGTTGTAATGCCGCACACGCTTGTCATTCCAGAACTCGGGATCCGCGGCGCAGCGGTCGAGATGGTTAAACCAGCTCTGGAGATTGATGAGCCAAACGCGCGGGCTTACCTTGATCCCTTCAATGAAGCCGCCCATGATCAGCCGCATCAGCGTCTCGCGGCTGACGTTACCCATCGCTTCAAGCAGCTCGTCGGTAAGGCTCTGGAATTTCTCGAAATTGCGCGGCACCATCCGGCACGTGCCGTCGTTGTTACCCACCACATCGCAGATAATAATCTTGGGCGCCTGCCCGTGCCCCACCTGCACGAACTTGCCGGGCGCGCACTCGCTCAGCTCGCCCATCAGCTTTTGGCCGGTCGGGGGCAGGCCCTTCATCGGGAGATCGGGTTGTGTGGAGGCCATGGCGGTTGGTGGGGTCAGAGCAACGGCAGCTGCTTAATCTCGGGCTCGTCAAAGCGGCGCTCCCAGCGGGCCTGCACCACTTTCTCCGGCACCACGCGGTACACGCCCTCGGTGCCGGTGGGTTGATGTTCGACGAGCTCCAGGAAGCCGAGTTGAAAAAGCTCCGTGGTGCGCGGGCGGAAGGTGAGGATGTCGATTTTCGCACGCACCGATACCTCGCGGGTGGTGCCAGGGCCCCAGTGCATCCACGCCATGTAAACGGCGCGGCGCAGGCCGGTGAACCGCTCCTGAAGCTGGGCAAAGGTTTCGTTGCGGAAATCGACGGGTTTCATGGTCGTGTTGGTTAGCGGCTGAACCAGAGTCCGGCCTGTATCAGGAGGAATGCGAGCCCCCAGAGGGGGGATGAAAGCACCAGCAGGAGGAAAACCCACAGGGCCATCTCGGCGAGAAAGCGAAGCGTTTCCATGGCTCAATAAGGGGTATCCATTCCCGTCTGCGGCGCCGCCGGCGGGGCGGGGCGCTGGCGGGCGGCTTTGGGTTTGGGTTGGCTGAAGGGTTTGCCTTTGGCGCCGGCGGGCGCCGCGGTGGGGGCGGGGGCGGCGGGGATGCCGAGGGAATCGAGCACGTCGTCCACCGTGCTGCCGGCGGAGATGCCGCCGCCTTTGGCTTTGGCGCGCAGGCTTTGCACCTTGCGGCGGATCATGTAGACGCAGCCCCATACCGTCTTGGCGTCGGCCTGCTCCAGGGTGATGCCGCCTTTGGAGTTGCGCAGGTAGCCGCGTACGTAGCCCATGGGATTGCGCATCAGGGCTTCCGCCGCCTTGCACTCCTGCTGCAGGTGGTGCATGGCCACGCGTACCGGGCGGGTTTCGGCGCGCAGAGCGTAGTCAAACGCCTTGTCGCTGTTGCCCAGCAGGTTCTCGAAGTGCATCATGATGGGCTCGAAATCCTTACCCACGCACTCGCGCAGCGATTCCATGTCCACCGCGCACGCCTGCTGATCCCGGCGCCAGTCGTTGAAGTCAATGCCGTCCGCAATCAGCTTCTGCTTGCGCAGCGCGTCAAACGCCTCCTTCGCGCGGATGCAGATCTGCCCCTTCTGCTTGTGGGAGAGCGGGGCGTTGTCCGCGCCGGCCATGGCACGGCGGGTATGGTGGGCGCCTTTTTTCATGGCCTGGCCTCCTCTGAGATCTGCCAATCAGACCAGTCCTGAAGGGAGACACCCAGCGCCTCTTCGTGCGCCTCAACGTCTCCACGTCCACACACACCAACCATCCCGTACAGGCCTTCGAAATCGATAAGTTGGCGGAATACCTGTGTTGCCTTTTCCCGACCCAACTGGCGGAATAGGATCACCGCGAGCCCCCGATGCACACAAACGAAATCGTGGGCGTTGCAGTTCTCTGCCTGTTGATCCATGAGATCGGCCATCGTTTCCAGAGTAACTTCCTCGGACTTGGCCTCGCGGTGGGAAAAGCAATGCAGAGGATTCCATGAGAGGTATTCGTCATCCTCTTCACTTCCTCTAACCATATAGAGTTTACGGGATTTTAAAGCGCTCATAGGATTTACCTCGCGGGAACAGTCCGAGGATCCTCGAACCGGGTGAAGGGTGAGTTGTACGCAATCTGCAGCTTGTCCACCGGGCCGCTGCGTTGCTTGGCGATGATGAGGCTGTACGGGAGGGCGCCGGGCTGGGGCGTGGCACCTTCCTCCAGTTCGTGGCGGTGCAGCATGAGAACCATGTCGGCGTCCTGCTCAATGGCGCCGGACTCGCGCAGGTTGTGCAGGGCGGGTTCCGCCTTGCCTTCCTCGCTCTTGCGGTTGAGTTGCGCCAGGATGATGACCGGGACGCCCAGCTCTTTGGCCATGCCCTTGATGCCGCGCGAGATCTCCGCCACCTCCACCTGCCGGTTATCCTTGGCCTGGCCGCTTTCGCTGCGCAGCAGCTGCAAATAGTCCACCACCACCAGGTCAATGCCGTAGCGATCTTTCATCCGGCGCGCCTTGCCGCGCAGCTGGTTAATGGTCATGAACGACGAATCGTCCAGGTAAAGCGGCATCTGCTTGAGGGCGGCGCCCGCCTGGGCCAGCAGCTCCATCTCCTTGTCGGTCAACTCGCCGCGGCGGATGCGCTGCATGTCCACACCGCTCATGCTGGAAAGCAGGCGGAGCATCAGCTGCTGGTTGGTCATCTCCAGCGAGAAAAAGCCGACGCCGTAGCCGGGCCGCACCCATTCGTCCAGCGTGTCGTCATAGCGCGCATCCAGCGCGTGCCGGGCAAAGGTGAGCGCCAGGGCGGTCTTGCCCACGCCAGGGCGCGCGGCCAGCACGATCATGTCGCCGGGTTGCCACCCGGTGGTCAGCTGGTTAAGCTGGTAAAAGCCGGTAGGGATACCGCTCAGGCGCCCCTTGCGGGACTGCCATGTGGCGGCCACCGCCAGAGTGCGATCGACTTCATCCCGCACGCACACGATGGAGTTGCCAATGCCCTTGTTGGTGATGGCGAACACGGACGTTTCCGCCGCGTCCAGTACGCCAGCCGCGTCGTCCGGCCGGTCCGCAATGTGCTGCACGATCCCCGCGCACACGCCCTGCAGGTTGCGCAGCAGCGCCTTGTCGTACACGATGCGGATGTACGCCGCGCAGTTGAGGTGCGTGGCCAGGCCGGCCGCGAGCTCCGCCAGGTAACCGGGCGCGCCAATCGCCTCGGCAATCTTTTTGTCGACCAGGTACTGGTGCAGCGTGGTGATATCGATCGGCGTACGCGCGTTGTGCATGGCGGCCAGCGCGGTAAAGATCTCCTTGTGCGCCGGCACAAAGAAATCCTCCACCCGCAGCGCCTCCAGCACCGTGTCAATAATCTCGTCCGGCCGCGACATCATCGAAGCCAGCACCGCCTTCTCCGCGTCCGCGCTGTACAGCGGGCCGGGGATAAACGTGGCCGGGTTGAGGAGCTCCGCTGTGTGCACCGGCTCCGCCTTGCGGCGGCGCCGGGACTTTGCGGGGGCCTCGTAGGTGGGATCGTAGCTCATGACTGTTCGATCTTTTCGAGGATGATGTGAGGAGCCATGTCGAACTTTACCGAGAGCGTTTTGAGCATCTCGTACAGGGCGTATTCATCCCGCTCAAAGCCTGCGACAGGGATGAAAACTACCGTGGGCGTGTAGATATCCCCTTGCATCTCTTCCCGGCAGTAAACAATGCGAGGGGAGTTGGAGCAGAAAGTTCTGCCTATCCGGTGAAATCCTCGGGCCTCCAGAAACGCATAGCATCTGTCTGGACTTGGGGGCATAACGTGCACATAGGTTTCGACCTTGATTCTCTTTTCAGCCATCTCAGTTCCTTTCCGCGGCTCTGGCCGCTGTGTCTACTCCGACAACCGGCGTGCACCTCTGCCACGCCTTCCGTGGTTCTCCCGGCTCGCGAGTGAGAGCGCACCGGATGTTCTCGCGGGAGATCTGCCATGCAGATGCGAACCCGAAGAAGAAACCGACCGTCGCGGCGCTCACCAGGCCGCCTGCGACGATCAGCGTGATGCTAAAGATCTCGATCATGCCGCCTTCTTTCGGGCGTGATGGATGTTGTAGACGTTCTCCGGCTCTGCGGCCTGGGCTGCCAGGCTGGTGATCTTCACCGCCAGGGCGCCCTTGCGGGTCACAATGGCCATCACCTGCTGCAGCTTCTTGTCCTTAAGCAGCACGCGGGCCGCGTCGCGGAAACCTTCCGCCGGCTTGTGGACGATGTTACTGCGCACCAGTTTGCTGTAGTTGCGCTCGCCCACCAGGGTGCGGATGCACTGCGCCTGGTCGTCGTCCAGGGTGGCAAGCAGCGCATCGCCCTGCTGCATGATGAGCGCGGCGCCGACGTTGCCGAGAAAGCGCATCGTCCAGCTGACGGGATCCGCCGTGTTGGCGGCCTGGGCAGCGGCCTTCAGCTGGGCCTTGATGGCGTCCAGCCGTTTGGTGCGCTCCGCAATTTCCTGGCTCAGCGTGTAGCCTTCATCCACCAGGGCGATGAGGGCGGGATTGGGTTGGTCGGGCGTGGGGGTTGGGGAGTTCATAGGAGGGAGTTAGGTGATGGGGTTTCGGTGGTGGTTGGGGGTGAAATATTCCGCCGGGCGGCGGGAGGGCGGCGGGACGGCTCGCAGTCGATGTATTCCATCCACCTGCACATCCGGTGGGCCACCATGGCGTGGGGCATGCACTCATCGCACACCCACCCGCCCAGGTCCGGGCAGTAGTGGATGGCCGGCGCCAGGCGCTCGCAGATGGCGCAGATCTGGTGGCCCTCGCTCATCTGAAGCTCCTGTTTCTTTCTTCGACGACTTGTCCGCCCGAAATGTGTTGGTAGCCGCCGCCTTCTCCAAGCAGCACGCCATAGCACATATGGCCGAATCGAATGAGCACGCCGCGGGAATCCTGAAGGTAGGTGATAACACCGCGTATCTCGACGCGCCCCAGGTGCCGGCCATCGATCCAAAACTCCACCAGGACGTCCATGTTGCCATGCAAGCATCTTGTAAGTTTCATCTGGCCTCCCGCGGGTAGGTCAGGCGAAGAAATATGCAGGCCTTGCGGGTGGCGCGCGGCCAACCTTTGACGAGACGGCAGGCATTCCGATAGACACGGCGCATCTCGTACGGACGGCGGGCCGCCCACCGGTGCCAGGGACGGCATGGCCAACTTTGGAAGACGTAGTAACCTGTCAGAGCTGTCTTCATCGCGCACCGCCTTCCGGCAGTGCGTAGACGCCGCGCTTCACCATCACAATCCGGGCCTCGCGCTTCATCCAGCACAGCACCTCGTCCAGGCTGTGCTCGCTGCACTTGGCGGAGGTGATCTTGTCCCAGAGGTCATGCCGGGACGTGGGGCACCCGGCGGCGGCCAGCGCCTTCAGGATGTCGGCGGCGATGGCGTCCGCGCCAATGACGAGGCGGGTTCCTCTCGGGGGCTTGACTTTGAGTTTGCTCATCGCACACCTCCCGTCGCCGTCGTCGCGGCAACCTGAGCCGCCGCCACACGAACCGCCCGGCCGGCGGCCCGCGCCGCCTGCACCTGCAGCCGCACGTGGGCGATCGCCCGCTCGTACTGCGCGCGGATCACCAGTGCCTGGCGCCACGCCTCGCGCCGCCCGCGCCCGGAGATCCCCACCCAGCACCCGCCGCCCCGGCCCCCGCGATCCACGCGGAAGCCGTTGCGCGAGTGACAGTAGCTGATGCCGGCCACGCCTGTGTTGCTGCGCGGGGACGCCGTGCGAAGGTGCGCCAGGCGCGGCCCCTGGCGGGGCACCCAGACGCGGCCCAGGCGGTAGGCGCCATCGGCTTGGGAGGTGAGCACGCTCATCGCCGGGGCTGTGCCTCCTTCACGGTCTTAAGCTCGGTGCGGGCCTTCACCGCCTGGTGAAACACGTCCATGGTGGGCGCGTCCTTGCCGGCCAGCTCGCGCACTTTCTTGATGACCTCGCGGACAAAGGCGAGGTTGCCGCGGTTGACGGCGGCGATGAGCAGCACGTGCACCATGGTTTGCATGTGGGGGCGCAGCTCGGGCAGGCGGTTTTCCAGCATGATTTCCACGTCGCCGGGGTCGCAGTCGTTGAGCTGGATCACCGCAGCCAGGCGGTTGCCGGTGAGCTGGCGCGCCTCCTCAAAGGCGGCGAGCTCCAGGCGGCGCCACAGGGTGCGCATGCTGGCCACGATCACCTCGCCCGGCGTCTGGTTGATCAGGCTCTTGATGACGTTGAGGATCTTCGGGCCCATGTGGTGCCCCTCGTCCACAAACAGCGCCACGCGCGGCTCGGTCATGTGGCGGACCAGCATGCTGAACCGCTCCATGGAGGTGCGGGGCACATCCTTCACGCCGAACGCGCCCAGGGCGCATTGCATGAAGCTCATCGGGTTGTCGCCGATGACCTGGTTCATCTCCATGCCCACGATGCGCGGGCCGTATTTCTCCTGCAGCGCGCGCTTCAGCGACGATTTGCCAGAGCCGGTATCACCCAGCACCAGGATAAACCGCGCGTTGTCGCACTCGGTCATCGCGGGCAGGAACACGGAGCGCAGCTTGTTGACGCCCGACATGCGGTCGTACATCTGCTCCCGCTCCCGCTCCGCCGCCATGCTGCGCACCAGCGCCGCCACCGTCCGGTAACTGGCTAGCCACTTCTCGCTGTCCAGCTCGGAGTCCAGAATCTTGCCGGCGGCAATGATGCTCCACGTCTTGCTGGAGCCCAGCCCCGGAAACATCCGGCACAGCGCCTCAGTCGACAGACCTTTGCGCTGCTGAAAATCGCGAACCTGCTGGACAATCGTCGCCAGCTCGTCCGCATCCATCTGTGCAAGTACCTCGGGAGCCATAGGGTTACTGCGCCTCCCCTTCTGCCATACGTTTCATACGGGAGATCATCTCCTCTTGGGCCATGACGACTGCGCCACGCAACCCCTGGATAACAAAGACTCCTTGCTCACCAGTGAGCGCCGGATAACCTTGCTGCCTTAAAGTGTCTGAGATTCGCTGGTAGATATGTGTCACCAGTGCTTCCATGGGGTCGGGAAGACTCCCCACAAAGCCCTGCCCAGGCCGGGCAGGCGCGCCACACTGCTCCATAGCGGCAACGCACGTTGCCCCGATTTGACGGATCTCGTGAAGGGCTCCATCATTACCCTTTGAGAGCCAAGCTCTCTGAGCATCCATTTGGAGCTTCCCGATGATGAGAAGCCATTCCCCAGGCGTATGCAGATGGTTTGGCCATTTAGCGTCCTGATAAGTCCGCTCACTTTTAAGCGCGTTATATACGTTGATTTTCATGGGAGGGGGGTGATGTAGGTAGGGTTGAGGGAAAGGAAAGGAAGGGTGCTCGACGCTCAATAAGCCCAATCGGGCACTATCGTGCCGCTGTCGCGCAGCGCATCCTCCATCTGCTGGAGACGCTCATGCTCCGCGTCACGGGCGGCGGCGCTGGGTGTGGGCGCGGGGGAGCTCTCCCGCGCCGGCGTCTCAAACGCCGCGGGCTCCGCGCGGGGAGTGCGCGGGGCCTGCGCGGGCGTGTCGCGGGGGGCGGCGGGAGAGGAGGCGGGGGCACCGGCCGGGCGGCGCGTATTGCGCTCCACGCGGGCCACCTGGCCGTCGTGGGTGCGCATCTCGGAGACGGCGGCGCGCGGTACCATGCGGCCGTGGGAGAGGCCGGTGGTGCGGTACTCGGTGCGCACGGCGGCGTTGAAGCGGCGGCGAGCGTCGTTGGCGTCGGCGCGGGCGTCACCGGCAAAGCCGTCTGCGGCCAGGGTAAAGACAGGCGTTTCCGCCTCCGCCGTGGTGTCGCCGATAACGTGGCCGGCGCGGTACTCGCTCCACGCCTCGGCAAGGATGAGGCGCGCGGGGGCGTCGGGCATGTAGGGATCAAAGTGCACGTCGATGCGGCGGCCCTCGTGTATCCACAGGTCGTCGTGACGGAAATACATCTGCACCTTGCCGCCGGGCGTCTCCACGGTGCCGCCCACAAACGCCTTGCGGGCCGTCCACTGGCGGCGCTCCGGGGAGAAAAGCCAGCGTTGATCGGCGGAAAGCGGGCGCATGGGGCGCTCGGCAAGCTCCTGCTGCCAGCGCACGGCGGGGATCCAGTGGCCGCGGCGCTTGCTCTCGATCGGCTCGGCGTTTACCCACTCGATAGCGGCGGCCAGGCGCTCCATCGCTTCCTCCAGCGACATGAAATGCTCACGGGGATTGACGGCACCGGACTGGCAGCGGCTCAGCATCTTGCTGTTCCACTCAAAGCTGCCGCGGGTGCGGCCCACGTGGCCGGGGAAAAGGGAAAGCGGCGTCCACAGGCGCCCGAAATAGTTCTCGATAAAGGGCTTGCCGTTGCTGCTGTAGGCATAGAAAGGTTTGGTGCCGGCGGCGTTCAGGGCGGTCTGCACGCTCTGCGCCTTCCAGGTGCCCTGCTCCAGCCCGGTCACCAGCGGCACGCCGACATCCGTGTAGGCCTGGCCCATCACGCCCAGAATATCCGTGGCCCGGTAGGCCTCATGCGGCCGCACCACAAAGGAGTAGGCCGGGCAATAAAGCGTCGCCGCGTCCACCGCCAGCAACAGCTGGAACCGGCCCACGCGACAACCCCAGCGCTCCGAGCACTTGTCGCCGCCCCACGGCCAGTCCACCACCACAGGGAAATTGATCGTGGCGTCATCCCACTCCCACAACGCGCCCGCGTGCATCGGCACTTCCCGGCCCGTGTGATCCTCATAGGTATTGCCACGTAACGTCATATAAAAATCCTTCGCCGTATCGGACGGCCGGCGATGGTGCTGCACCACCGCCTTGGGCACATCCATCACCCGCCGAATCACCGACGTCAGCTTGTGCTTGCTGGAGCGCGGGCGCAGAATCGCCTCCCGCAACTCCTCCGAACACCGCGCCGACTGCGCAAACATCCGCGCCGCCGCCGTCTTGCTCCCCGCCTCCGCCGTCCGCTCCGTGGAGATGTATATTGCCTTAAGCGCCTGATCCTCAGCCGGGGTGATTACGCAGAGGGGATCACGACCACGCGCATCGAAGGCGGGGACCAGGCCTTGGAATCCGCGCTCCGCGTGGGCTTTTCGCCACCTGGATATGGTTGCTTGGCTCAGCCCTAGGGCTCGACACGCACGAGATTCAGACCCCAACTGAGCGATTTTTTCATCCACCCGCCGCAGCGTATCCATGCGCTGATTGGCGATTGTCATATGATCCTCAGTTGGGGGCATAGCCTTGATGCGTAACGACTTGTGAATGTCAAACTAGATGAGCGCCCGAAGGTCGTTCGGCAACTCCTTCAGTAATTTCGCGAACTCGTCCACAAAGGCGGACCTCGCCTTTGATTCCAGCTTGTCCCACAAAGAGAACCCCTTCCGAAGAGAGTTGAATGCGGTCGGAAGCGTTCCAGACAGCTTGCCGTTCTCTCCGAGAGTCAGGATGGTGGGATCTGGGCGGGCCTTACCTGCCATGTTGAGGCGACTGATCAGCCCCGCGTGAGCACCTCCTGCACCCTTTTCCTCATTGAGGATCGCCTCACGAAACCACCGCCATTCCGCCTCATAGATCTTCTTAGCGCCAAGGTCATTCGTGCCAAGGGCCTTGGCCTCAGTCTCAGCGTACGCCTGTTTGATATACGTGAAGTAGTCCCGAGGAATGCCGTACTTATCAGCGAGCTTGATGAAGCTGTCGCTTAACTCCTTGAGAGCCGCACCTGTAGAGGAGATTTCAGGGTTTCCAGAAACCTGTTGTTCAGCAACAGGTTTTTTTGGTCTCCCTCCTTTGTTCCCAAGTATGTAGGGGCATCGCTCAAAAAGCACTAAGGCGATGCCGCTCTTTGTAAGCTGGCGACGAGCTACTACAGAGTCCAGGGCTATCACGAAAGGATCCTCGTCCGTGACTACAACAGGTACTCGGCTCAGGCCAAGAATCCCTGCCACCTTGAGCCGGTGACGACCGTCAATCACTTGATAGCGATCAGGCCGATCCGTCCTGATGACCTTGAGAGGGTCTGCGATACCCACATCCTTGATACTGTCTGCAAGGACGTGGTAAGCAGCCGGAGACAACTCCGGCATTTGCTCAGCGGCTTCATGGACCGTGAGATGTGTGATATCGATATGTTCGATTTGGTTCATAGGAAATCAAAAAAGTCAGGCTCCACCTCGACATCGGAAAGGGAGGACAAAGCTTCCTTGACGATGTGACGGGGGTAGCAGTTCACGGCCCTCCAACTAGTAGGTGCCCACAGGGGGATGATCCGAACGTTCTGCGCTGTCGCCAGCGCCTTGACAGCAGCGGCCAAGCGGAGCCGGGAGCTGGGGTCTTTACTTAGATCCACCTTGAATCCACGGAGGTGGGAGGCTATGGTGGCGTAGCCCTCTGGCAGCGGCTCTCGCAAGTTCTCCACCGACTGGCGGATGTGGCTCATCTGGCTGGTTACCTTTGCCTCAAGCCTGGCCAACTCAGCATCTTCCTCTGAGCCAAACACCGAGTAGTAGCCACGCTCGCGGATGGAGGGAAGCACTTCACTGGTTATCCAGACCCGGAAGCGGCGGGCCGCTTCCTTGCGGCTCTTGAAAACAAGTGCGTAGACCCCAGACTCACTGACCAGGTTGACATTGGGGTTGCCCCTTCCAGTACCGTTGTGAGGTGGAATACCGTCGGCATTACCGACGGTATTCTCGCTCAGAGACATCATGCAAACCTCGTCGGGTTCAAGGTCAGAAATGGCGTCTCTATTGTTTCTGATATCCAGGATGCGACATACATCGATCGCAACAAACCAGGGTTTACCGTCGATCGTGCACGACCGGACAGGCAAGTTGGAGTAGGGAAAGTTAAAGGACAGTAGCTTCATTTGGATTTCTCGGCTTCGCTTTGAACAAGCGCATCATAGCGGGTTTTGAGGATGCGGCTTACGCGCTTGCCGACGAGGACTCGCCACAAATGGCTGTCGGTGACCCCTAATTCGCGAGCGTGTCTACGTAGACCAGGGAACCGCGGGATTTTACTTGTTTTCATTGAGAGGCTAATGCATGGTTATGCGTGACTGCGAGCAAGCGATACATAAAATGAAGTACATCATATGAGCATGCTCGTAAAGAACAATCTTCCCAAATGGATAATTCTTCATTTTCCACTCGTTTGAGGGAGGCTCTTCGTGGCGCTAAAATGAGCCAATTAGCCCTTACAAAGGCTGTGGGCGCATCGCCTAGTGCAACTTATCGATGGCTCCACGCTGGCGCTTTGCCTCATAAGCGCATCCTAAAGGAGATTGCTAAAGTCTTGAAAGTGAACGAGAACTGGTTGCGGACAGGGAGTGGATATATGAAACCGTTTGGTAAGTCTGACTCTGAACCTCCTCTGGAAAATGATTCCGATCTTGAAGATCTTGAAGCCCTTTTAGGCCCCCGGGAGGAGCAGGAGCACAACGAAGACAGTTCTGAAGACGACGACTTGGAACTCCTTCTGGGTAATCGTGTAGAGGAGTCCCCCCCCATGAGTACGGCGTCGCTCAACTATAAAGCTAAACTGTACGAGGTAGTCTCGTTACTGCCGCCTAGTCAGTTGCTCGTTTTAGCTTCACAAACACTCGTAGGCGTAAAAGCAGGCGACTTGGAGTCGATTTCCTTTCTTGAACACATCGTAGAAACCCTCAAAAAACGAACCTTATGAAACCGCTTGTGCTTGCAGTTGCACTTATTGCTTTGCCCGCCCTGGCTGCCTCGGCCCAGGACGTTCCCTCGTCTCCCGTTGCCCCTGCGCCCACCCCACCACAGCCGATCAAACTCGGAGAGATGAAGCTCAAGGACGGGCGGACGTTGAAGGATGTCACCATCAAAGAGGTGCTGCCCGAGGGTTTGCGCGTCAGTCACTCGGACGGCGGCGGGCGCATCCTCGCGGACCAGCTGCCGGATGATCTGCGCAAGCGCTTCCAGCTGGACACACCCGAGACGGACAAGGCCGTGCAGGCGTTCAAGGATAAGCAGGCGGCGGAAGTGAACAATGTGGCGGAGCAGTCAATCAAGGATGCTAACGCAAGGTCTGCTCAGAAAAGTGCGAATGCTGAAAAGATAAAGCCGTTGCAAACTAAGTTGGCAACTCTCAGATCAGAGCGGGATAAGACCAAGGCTGATATCGAGAAAAAGCGCGAGGAAAACAAGTACGGGGCTCGCTCTATTCCAGCCCTTGAGAGGTTTGTTGTAAAGATTGAGGATCAGATAAAAACACTCGAAGCAGAGATAAAGTCCCTCCAATGAGCACACCCAAGCGCAGCGGCCCGAAGCCCCCGGAGCCATTCAGATTTGAAGCTTCTCCAGAAGCTATGGCTATAGCCTTTTGTGAAAGGCTTCGGGACTGGTGTGATCAGAAGCGGGGGCGGCGCACACGAGTGGCCGCAACTTTGGGTGTAGCCAGGCAGCATGTGGACTTGTGGACTCGGTGCAAGGCAGTGCCTGATGGTGGCACAATACTTTTTCTTGCGGCACTTATGGAGAGGGAAAGCTGATTTGTCATAATTTCTTTTGACAAATTTCAGGGCTCATGGTTTATTGAGTCCATGAACACACCCCTTACTCTCTCAGAAAAGAAAGAAACTCTGGCCTGCCTGATCGAGGTACTGACAGGAGATTGCACTCCGAAGCCCTCTGAACAGGAGCGGGAAATGCTCTGCGACGAAGCGGACCGGCTGGCCCTGG
Organism: Verrucomicrobia bacterium LW23; assembly: GCA_003054695.1. Lineage (GTDB taxonomy): Bacteria > Verrucomicrobiota > Verrucomicrobiia > Methylacidiphilales > UBA1321 > LW23. The sequence continues at coordinate 103,444 of QAZA01000009.1, read as the reverse complement.
AGATCGAGACGGAGGAGGCGAAAGCCTCTTCTGCGGGCGCGGCGCAGGCGCAGCAGGATCTGGCGGCGGTGATGGGGATGGAGATCCCTGCCTGGACGGCGCAGAAAGTGCGTGCGAACGGCACGCCTTACGGCTGTGCGCCGCGCCTGTTGCGCAATGAGGGTGAGGTGCTGGAGGAGACGTTCGAGTGCATCGTGCGGATGCTGGATGGCAGCGAATCGCGCATAGTGGGTGCGGCGGTGGCCGCCGGCGCCACGGGGTTGGCGGCGCAGTACTGGTGCCCCGCGGCGTATCACCTGGCGCGTGTGCGCCTGGCGGCGCGCGGGGCGCAGCCCGTGGTGGTGACCATCGACATGCGTTGGGACCTGGCCGCCCTGGCCTACGACATTCAGCGCAGTGGTGCGCGTGGAGAGGGCGCCCGCCTGGTGCTGCCCATGCTCAACGAAGCCCAGCGCGAGGTAGTGGACCACGTGCTGCGCGTTGACGCTGACCTGGTGGATGTGGTGGAAGCCCCGGCCAACCCCGCGCCTCGGGAAGGTGAGCGCATCCCCCAGCGGTGCAACGTGATCCATCTGCCGCCCCGCTCCCTCGTTTCTGGCCTCCGCGCCGCCGCCTGAGCGGTGTCGTCATCGCCGCCCGCCCTCCTGATTCTCTCCTTCCACATTCCATCCCTTCCCTTCCGCACATATGCCCACCTCTCTTTCCATACTTCCCACTGTCGCCACCGCAGCTCCTGCCCTCCCGCGCGCGCGCAAGACGCCAGTGCGCCCGCGCCTGGGCCGGGGCCTTGACGTGCTGATCAAGTCTCAGTCTGTCCCCCAGGCGGAGCTCCCCATCACCACCACCATGCCGCCCCCGCCGGAGCTCCGCGACACCTCCGCGGAAGCGCCGCGCAGCCCCGCCCTGGTAGCCCAGGTGCGGCTGGCGTGCTCTCCTGCCCACCGCCTCGCGATGTTCTGCGGAGCGCTGATGGGCGGCATCGTCGCATTCCTCGGCTACTACATCGCCCACCACGAGGCGCCGCAGCACGTGCTGGTTCCGGGCTGGCCCTCGCCCTTGTGGATCCTTGTGGCCGGCGCCCTGCTCTTCAGCGCCAAGACGGTATGGCAGTTCGGCCAGCGCGCCTTCAACGACAGGTGGAAGGCGACAGGCTTTGTGCTGATTCTGGAGGGCGTGATGGTGTTCAGCTCTACGGACTGGCTTGCGATGACCGCGCTGGCTTACCTCATCATCATCAACGCGATAGCCACAGGAACAAATCTTGCGCTGGAGGATGAGATTTCCATCAAGTAAATGCTTGCGTGTTCACTGTTCCACCTCGCTACCTTTGCCCTCATGCCTACTTATCGCTGTCCGGATCGCTCCTACGACTCGATTGTCCACATTCTTGCGAAGCACGGGCCTCTCACGGAGAAAGGCGTCTGGCAGAAGCTTCGCAAATCATCGCTGCCGGGGTACACTCTGCCCCGGTGGGAGGTTGCCGCCCGCCTTACCCGACTGGAAAAGGCGGGGCGCATCGTCTGCGACTGGGCGCCGTCCCCCATGCGCTGGGAGGTGCCGGAGCATTATGTCATCACGATACGCGAGGGGATGACGGTGGTGCTGGATGATAAGGATTGAGTGCCGCAGCAGGCGGTTTTTGCGGCTGATTTTCGCCCGCTTCAGAGCGCGCGGTATGGGGTAAAAAAGGGTGGTGCGGCATGGAGCGCACAGCGGGTAGTTGAAAGGAGGGAAAAGGGTACGGTTGCAGCAGATGCACCTCCCTTTTCCCTCCTTTGTTTTTCTGGCGCAGCTTCCGGTTGCCGTGCCGTTGCCGCATGTGGCGAGCGCGGGCGACCAGGGGCAGTTTTACGTGATGCTGTTCACGGCCATCGGCACGATTCTGGCGCTGCTGAATGGTGTGCTGCTGGCGGTTGCGCTGGTGCGGCAGGGGAAGCCGGTGGTGGTGTCCGCCCAGGTATCCGCGCAGGCGGAGTTTGCCACACGGGCGGAGGTGCAGGAGCTGGGGCACCAGCTCCGGCGGGAAATGACGAAGGATAGGGAGGCGCAGCAAAAGGCGTCAGATGTCCTTTTTGACAAGATCGACAAGCTGTCTAACTCCGTAAGCCAGGGCTTTCAGGACGTGCAGCGCGATCTCGGCAAGCTGGAAGGGGGTGGCAATCGTGCTTAATCAACGCACTCGGGAGGAGTTGCGCGTGGCCGTGCTGGAGTACCTGGCGGACCGCTCGACGCTGGCCTTTGAGGTGCCGGCCATCCACCGCTGGATCACCACGCGCCGCACCGACCTGGACGAAACGCCCGGAGAGCAGGACGTGAAGGAGGCGCTGCTGTTTCTGGAGGGCTCCGGCTACGTGGCCGGCACGCCGCATCCCATGGGCGCCACGCTGTACTGGCGGGTAACCGCCGCCGGCACTGTCGCGCGCGAGCGTGGCCCGCTGCCGGCGCGGCCGATCTGATCTGATTTTCTGACTCTGAATCCTGTGCGGGCGGGAACGCCGCTCCCGCGTAACTCCCTGGAGGGAGTGAGGATGTGTACCGGCGTGACAGCGGGAGAGGCCGCACCAACACCAACCACCCTGATCCTGATGAAATCAATGGAATCGACCGGGCGCCTTTACCTGGCCCCGAAGCAACTTCCCAGCAACCGCAGCCTGGCCCAGATGAGCCGGCTAGGTGTGCCTGCGCACAAGGCCATGCGCATGAGCCGAGCAGAGCGGCGGCAGCACGTGCGTGATAGCCGGGGATACTCCGACATGGAGAAGCAGCGAGCCAAGCGTGCCCGCGACAAAGTCTCTCAGCGCCTCGCTGCCCTCATGCACGCTCGCGATACCACGCATCCCATTTAACCCACCCAAATCCTCAACCCATGCACTGCGACGGTCCCGGCCTTATCCAACGCCTGGGCTATCCGTCTCAACGCCCCACACGTATGGCTGATCTCATCCCTCCGCAGCTTGTCCCTCCTCCCGAGTCCACCCCGCCCAAGGCGGTGAAGGTGGACTGGTGGCAGGCGACGGGTGTCGTGTCGTTCCTGGCCGTGGTTGCCACCAAACTGTGGGAGCAGTTCGGCTACCTGCTTCCGCAGGGGGAGCTGACGACGTTCATCGGCGCCGTCCTCTTCGCGATCGCCTCGGGCATCGCTGTCTATTCCGGTACAACCCGTGTGCCGGCTAACCCCAACCAGCAGCAACCGCCCACCCCGCCCACGCCGTGATCGAGCTGGCCCGCGCTTTTCTGGCCGCTGCGGCGGAGTATTTCGGCTGGCGCAAGCGAGTCGATCTGACTCCGGCGGAGAGGGAAGCGCAGGCCTCGCGCGAGAAGCGGGAGGAGGAAAGCAAGGCAATTGACCAGTGGATTGACTCCCAGAATCCCAAGAATCCCAAGCCATGAATCAGCCTAACCGCATCTGTGCCATTCTGCTGCTGCCCTTCTGCATCCTGATCGGCATTGCCGTTGCTGCCGCGATGATAGTTGCGGAGCACTGCCAGATCCTGGCTGAAAACTGGGAGGAAATGCCGTGGCTCTGAAGCGCCAAAAATCCGAGTGGGAACAGATGCAGGATCGGGCGTGGTGGAACGTGTTCGTCTGCTTTGCCCTTGCCGGTCCCGTGCTTCCCATTGTCCTGGTCACGCTGCTTGTTGGCTGCGCCATGATCCGCCCGCCGGAGGCCGCGGTGACGTCGCAGAACGTCCGCAGGCTTCAGGCCAGGCCTGACGCCCCGGCGGCGGTGCGCGCGGCGCCTGAGTGGGCCAGGGACGCACTGCAGACCATCTCCGCGCTGGAGGCGGAGCTGCGCGAGGAACGGATCCGGGAAACGAGGTAACGCGGCTTGTTCCGCACGGGTGAGACAAACCGGTTTGTTTATCAAAAACGCCCAAAAGTGAGAAACAACGATGGCTAAAGAAATCAATATTCAGGTGTACGACCCGCACCTTCGTGAGCGAGCGAAAACGTGGTCGATCATGCGCAGTAAAAACCTGAGCGGCGGCGGGCAGATCTTTCCGACGCGCCTGACCTGGGAGAGGCCGATCATCGGCACGGCTGTCTCCAGCCACATCGTCTCCCATATCAAGGAGGAACCTTTCAAGGGCTACCGCCATTTTCTGGTCTCGCCCGTGGAGGAGAAAGCGACATGACGATCCACGATCTTACCCCGCAGGAACAGGACTGGCTGGTGCGCGCCGCGCAGACGGGGCTGCGCTCCGTGGGCCACCGCCTGGGCAGCACTGGGCTGTACAGCGACGGCGTGGACGGGGACATTGGCCGTCGCACCATTGCCGCGCTGCGGGATTATGGGCACACCTTTTTCCCTGTCAAAAACACGGGACTACTGTCGCCGGCCGCGCGCGATCTCATCATTGAGTTTGAGACAGGCGGGCAGAAGTACTACGAGGCGAAGCTCGACCGGGCCACGGTGCCAGGCGTAGAGAGCGGCGCGACGATCGGCTGCGGTTATGATCTGGGCTACTACACCCCGGATGAAATTCGCGCGGCGTGGGAACCGGTGCTGCCCAAGGCAGTGGTGAATCTGCTGGTGCTGGGCTCAGGCCTGCGGCGGACCGGTGCCCAGCGGTTTGTCGCCGACTACGGCGCCGCGATCGGCGACATCCCCTGGGTTGCTGCGATGGCTGTGTTTGACAATGTGACCACGCCGGAGGAGCTCCGCCTGACGAAAGCCGCTTTCCCAGGCGCCGAGGCACTGCCGCCCGACGCGTTCGGCGTGCTGGTCAGCATCGTGTACAACCGCGGTGACCAGATGGACGAGAAGCCCGGCCAGACGCGCCGCCGTGAGATGCGCAACATCCGCGAGCTGGTGCGCATCGGCAGTCGCGACGCCATCGCCGATATCCCCACACAGATCCGTGCGATGAAGCGGCTGTGGGACGGGAACGGGGAGGAGCGGGTGGAGGGGTTGCTGCGACGGAGAGAGGCTGAGGCGGTGCTTTTTGAGAGGGCAATCCAATGACGAAATTCACTGTGAGCCCTTGGACGGACCGTGGACGGCTCCTTGGAGTTGAGTTGTCCGCCGAAGAACAGGACATCTCAATCAAGATCTCGGCTGAATTGCGCCTGCGTCGGTTGGAGGTGGCAGGCTGTTCCATGACCCAGGAGCAGATTCTGACGGTTCTGCGCGATGCTTTTCCCGCTGCTCAGCAGGCCCTTCAGGATATGGACCGGATTACAAAGGAGGAGCGAATCCGTCGCTTGAGGGAGATCATCCAGGATTCCGAGGATCGTATCCAGGCGGATTCAGCCTGCCTCGCCCGCAACAAAGCCGCTCTGGAGGAGGAATTGAAGTGAAAACCGCCATTTTTTTCGCGGTCACCGCCGCGTCCTTTTCCCTGTTCGTCCACGCCGTTTTCGCTCGGAATCGCGCTGAGCGCGAGCGTGTGAAGGATCTCGCCGCTCCACGGGTAGCCCGGTCGAACATGTTACGGAGAGCCGCGATTGCTATCCGGCATTTGAAGGACGTTTAGTCATGCCCACACCCACCCCCGAACCCGCCCGAGTCGGCAAGATTGCGCGCCTGCCTGTTGCCATCCGCAATGAGGTGTGCCGCCGCATTTACGACGGACAGCCGGGGCCGAAGATTATCGCGTGGCTGCACACTCAGGAGGATGTGTTGCGGGTGCTGGATGAGCAGTTTCACGAAGAGCCGATCTCCCCGCAAAACCTCAGCGAGTGGCGCCAGGGCGGCTATCAGAACTGGCTCAGCCGCCGCGAGCGCATTGCGGACACGAAGGATCTGGCCGAGTTCGCCCTCAAGCTGGGCGAGGCGGCGGGCGGCTCCATCATGGACGGCACCGCGGCGATTGCCGGCGGGCGCATCATGGGCGTGTTGGAAAAGGTGGATGATGAGAATTTCCCCAAGCTCATCGCCGGCATTGCGTCGCTGCGTTCTCTGGAACTGGAGGCGCGCCGCCAGAAATCCCACGAAGCCTTTACGCGCGAGCGCCTGGATCTGAAGGCGCGCGAGGTGGCCGCGACGGAGCTGCGCGTGCAGCTGCTCACCTGCGAAAAATTCCTGCAGTGGTACAGCGACAAGCGCGCCCTGGAGGCCGCCAGCCGCCCGACAAAGGACGGCCGCGTGCAGGCGCTGATGGCCCTGATGTTCGGCGCAAAGCCGGCGGCCCCCGCCGATGATGCTGCGCCTGAGGAAGGAGGGACCGATGCCGCGGGCACGTAAATCCGCCGCCGCGCCCGCCCCGGCCGGCCTCATTAAAATGCGCCCCTACCAGGAGGAGGCGTTTTGGGCGGAGTACGGGCTGCAGCTGTGGCTGTGGGCGCGCCAGCGCGGCAAGAGCCGGACGATGGCGGCGAAGGCCATGCACTGGATGGGCCTCAATCCCGGTTGCCTGGTCACCTACGCCAGCGCCAGTTTGCTGCTGGGCACGGAGTTGGCGGAGAAGGAGGCGGCCCTCTTCTACTCCACGCTGGATGAGATGCGCAAGCAGGCGGAAAGCCTGGGCATGCTGCTGCGGCTGCACGCCGCAGACCGCGAGGCGGCGATCGACGATATCAACGTGGACGATTTCAAAGATCTGTTCACCCGGCAAAAGCTGCAGACGCGCCTGTACCACAGCCCCTCCATCTACTCGCGCACGCAGGTCATCGCCCCCAACATCGCCACGGCGCGCGGCTGGAGCGGCTTTGTGCTGCTGGATGAGATCTGGTTTATTGAGGACTTCCGCGGGCTGTGGGAAGCGGTGGAACCGATCATTAGCTCGAGCCCCCTCTTTCAGGTGCGCATGTGCACGACTATTGGGCGTGACGACTCGCACTTTGCGTACGAGATGGCTGCGCCGCCCGAGGGCACCACGTTTGAGGTGAACCCGCGCGGCAACTGGTATCGCAGCCAGGCGGGGATCCGCGTGCACCGGGTGGACGTGTACGACGCGGAAGCGTGCGGCGTGAAGACGTACGACATGGACAGCCGCAAGGAGATCACCGCCGCCGAGGCTAAAGCGAAGGCCATGGACCGCGACGCCTACGCGCGCAATTTTGAGCTGATCATGCGCGCCGGCGGCATTAACGCGCTGGACCGCGCCGCGCTGCGCCACGCGATGGAAGCCGGTGCGTCGGAGTGCTTTGCGATCGATCGGGAAGACTTGCCCGCCGACTGGATGGCGCGCGCGAAGGTCGGCGACGGGCCGATCGCCCTGGGCTACGACGTGGCTACCACGGAAAACAAGACGAGCAACCCCAGCGCGCTGACCGTGGGAGAGAAGGTGGGCCACCGCATGGTGGCCCGTTTCACGATGCGCTGGAAAAGCGCGGATCCCGACGACTGCATTGAGCTGCTGAAGCAGGTGGTGACGGAGATGTACCACGCCGGCAAGAAGCTGCGCCGCCTGTGCGTGGATGGCTCGAACGAGCGTTTCCACGCGGTGAACGTGAAGCGCGCGCTAATCCCGTGGATCATCGTGGAGATCGTGGTCTCCAGCACCAAGACGACCTACAAAGCCGAGGAAATGGACATGAAGACGTACCTCGGCAACCTCTTCTCCAACGCCGTGCAGGATGGGGAAGTGCTTCTGGCTCAGCACGAATGGCTCCGCAAGGACATGCTGCTGGTGAAGAAGGAGAAGGGCCGCTTCGTGACGGAGACGGACACCAGCGGCAACCACGGCGACACTTTTGACTCGAGCAAACTCGCGCTCTACGGGCTGCGCCACGGCAGCGGCCCGGTGGAGGCGACAGGTGTGCAGGTGGGGCGGATGGAGATGAAGGCCCCGCGTGCAGGGATTCGTAACCCGTACGCGCCGGAGAATCTGCCGGCGCAAGAATGGAGGGCGGCATGATCGTGATGCCAGCAAACTCTACCGGGTGGTTTTGGCATTGCCTTGCGCGCGAAACGTCTCGAATAGGGCACCTGTACTCCCCAGGTGCACAGCGAGGCCCTTGGCCATGGATTCCCTACGCTCTGGATAACGGAGTTTTCGCGTGTTGGAACCCCGTCGACAATTCTTTTGATGAGCAACGCTGGAAGGTTATTGAACCTCAGTGGAGAGAATTACTGGCTTGGGCGTCGGGAAACTGGCAACAGAAACCTCTATGGGCGATTGTGCCTGACAGACCAGGGTGCCGATATGGTACCCTGCAACGGTGGCCTATCTATGCACCGTTGGTCCAGGGGTTGGAAATCCCCTTAGCTATCGCTGTGCAGAACGGGATGACGGCAGACGATATCCGGTCTCTAAAGCCGCTCCCCGATGTTATAGCCATCGGCGGGACAACAAAGTGGAAGTGGGAGACGCTTCACCATTGGACACAGCATTTCCCTCGCGTACATGTTTTGCGCTGCAATAGCCCTGAAAAGCTCCAGCTGTTGGAGTCGCTTGGCGTTGAATCATGCGACGGGACAGGATGGCAGAGAGGTGACTTACGACAAACCTCTGGGCTAGAGGAGTGGGCCAGGTTGAATCCCACCCCGATAGCTAGCCCTCTTTGGACATCCATTCGACTACAGACAGACGACTTATTTGTTGCTGCGGCTCGTAGTCGCATAAAGGAGGAGGAAATATGAACCTAGTACAATGGGCCAAGGATCTGATGACGAGCCTGATTCCCGTGCAGCGGAAGACAATCTTCCGCACCATGTACGAGACGGGAACCACGCTGCCGAGCATGACGGTGGACCGCCTGCAGTCTATCCTGCGGGCGGCGGAGAACGGCGATGTGCGCCCGCTTTTCGCTTGCTACCGGGATATCATCTCCAGCCATTCCCACCTGCAGACGGAGTTTACCAAACGCAAGCTGGCCGTGCTGGGGACGCCCCTCGCGGTGGAGCCGGGCAACGATCCGGCCACGCCGGCGGATGAGCAGGCCGCGAAAGCGGTGGCCGCCATGCAGAAGGGTTGCAAGGGATGGCTGCGCGCTGTGTCGCACCTGCTGGACTCCGCGCTTTACCCCGTCTCCGTGGTGGAGAAGATTTACGAGCCGGTGCCCGGCGGCGGCTACCGGCTGCGGGAGCTGATTCCCGTTCCGTACGAGCTGCTGGATTACTCCCAGTGCGTCGGCGAGTTGCGGATCCGCGACACCAACCCCGAGACGGGCGAGCCGCTGAGCACGGTGCACGTGCCCGATCCCAACCGCTACATTGTGCACCGCGGCCACCTGCTCTCCACGCCGGATCACTGGGGCGGCCCGCTGCGCTCCCTGCTGTTCTGGTGGTTATTCGCCACCCAGGGGCGCGAGTGGTGGATCCAGTTTCTGGACCGCTTCGGCACCCCCTTCCTGGTGGGCAAGTACGACTCGAACGACGACGCCAGCCGCACCCTGCTGATGCGCGCGCTGTCCGTCGCCACCCGGCTCGGCGGCCTTGTCATCTCCCGCGATACGGAGGTGGAGCTGAAGGAACGCACCAGCTCCAGCCAGGGCGGCGACGCCTTTCAGGCTTTCCACGAGGTGGCGTGCCGCGAGATGAGCAAGCTCATCGTGGGGCAGACGCTGAGCGCCGACGCCCAGGCCACCGGCATGGGCTCAGGCGTGGCGGACGCCCAGGAGCAAGTGCGCGAAGACATCCGCCAGCTCGATGCCACTCTGCTGAGCGAGACATTCAAGGAGCAGCTGACCGCCCAGTTCTGCGCGATCAATGGCCTCGCTGGGATACTGCCTGACATGCTGTGGGCGCCGGACTCGACGCGGCAATCGCTGGCCCTCTCCACACTGCTGAAGCAGCTGAAGGAGAGCAGCATGGAGCCGACAGACGACGCCATCCCCGTGCTGGCCAAGCGCTTCGGCTTCGGCATCCGTCGCATTGCGGCGCCGTCCGCGCCCAGCCTCCCTGGATTGCCCGGCCTGCCAGCACCGGGTACCCTGCCTGCGGGGGGAGGCGCGCCGCTGGCGCTGCCCGGCATCCAGGACGCCGCCAAGGCCCTGCGCATGGACGGCCACAACGTCACGTTGCCCCTGCCCATGCTCATCGCGTTGGCGTCCCGCGGCGCCGAAGATCGCCACGAGCAAAACCTCGCCGCCAACGACGCGATCATCAACGCCACCGCCCCCGACCTCGCGCGGGCCTTCCGCGGAACCCTCGCGCCCATCCGGCGGATCATCCTCGACAGCACCAGCCCCGAAGACTGCGAAGCCAAACTCGCCGCCTTCGCCGCCAACCTCAACGCCGCCCCCACCGCCAAAGTGGTTCTGGAAGCCCTATCCGCCGCCGCCCGCAACGGCGTCATCGTCGACATCCCCCCGCCCTCCACGTGACCCTTTTCTGTTCACGCCCCTTACCCTTTTCATTTATTTTGGGCACGCCGTGTGTGCCACTTTGACACTAAATAATGAAATGCTAGGCTCTGGTGCGTAAGTCGTTGATGTCGCAGGACATCAAACCAAATCGCACCAGATCAACCCTTTTCATTTATTTTGGGTGGTCGTGCAATCCTTATCCCTATTCCCCCTTTCGTCCCCTCCGCAAGTTTCGTGTGCTTCGTGGTTAAATAATCCCCTCCTCCCCCGGCGTTCCCCTCGCGGCTGCAATTTCAACGAATGCTGCGCTTGCGTTGCTGTATGCTTTAAGTATACTCCCGCGTCTCGGCAAGCACGCAAGCTTTGCCTTTCTCTCCCCCCCCCCCCCTTTCCATGGCCCGCAAGCAAATCCCGCGCGAGCTCCCCGCCCCGGAGCAGGTGTTTCGCGAGTTCACCGGCTTTCCGCAGGACGCCAGCAAGCAGTTTGTGCTGCTGACGGAGCTGCGCAAAGCCGCCAAAAAACTCAAAAAGCGCCAGCCCATCCCCTTCTACAGCATGCGCGAGATCGCCGACCACTTCGGCACCCCGCTGCGCACCGTCGCCCTGGCCTACGAGACGCTGGAGCGCGAAGGCATCCTCAACTGCATCCGCAGCAGCCACACCATGCTGGTGGGCAAAACGCAGGCCCCGCGCTCCCCCGTGCGGGCCGTGGTGGGCATCCCCATCTGGCTGCACTCCCTCGTCGTCTCCCCCTACGCCCGCACGCTGCACATGAGCTTTGAGGAGCTGCTGCGCGAAAACGGCTTTGTGGCGGACATGGTCTTCTTTAACGAGAACGAGGCCATCGAGCCCGGCTTTGCCCAGCGCCTGCTGCACCACAACCTGGACATGGCCATCTGGCACACCCCGCACCCCCTGGGCCTCAACGTCCTCCTCAGCCTTAAAGACAGCGGCGTGCAGCAGGTGGCCATTCAGCACACCGACAGCCCCACCTCCATCCCCGTCCCCACCTACTGGATGGACTGGGTCTCCGCCTACTACCGCCTGGCCAAAAACTGGCAGGACAGCGGCATCGAACGCGTCATCGTGCCCGATCCCGTCTACCTGCCCAGCAAACGCGCCCTCAAAAACTTCATCAACGTGCTGACCCAGCACAAGCTGGAGGTGGAGATGGCCGAATGCAGCGCGCACAGCATCATGGAAAAAGCCGCGTTCACCCGCCGCAAAGTCCCCACCGCCGTCGCGTTTGTGGACCAGCAAGGCGCCGACTCCATCTGCAGCGAGGACCCGGTGCTCATCGAGGAAATCATCCGCCTGGCCGCACGGGTGGGCTTCTGCCGCGGCCCCATCCGCCTCCCCTACTTCAACCACCGCCCCGCCAGCGTCGATGTCGTCGGCTTCCGCGCCCGCGAAGTAGCCGAGCGGGTGGTAACGGACCTGGTGCGCGGGATAGACGCAGGGAACGGGAATATCCATACCTTCTACGCAAATTACGACCCGCAAGTAAGCTTTAACCGGCAGACGGAGACGTTGTAGTGTACGTCTGTAAAGATTCAGTAAAATCCGACATGCCAGAACAAGGTATTCGGGGCGAACTGCTTCGAGCAGTTTGATACTGCTATAATGTTGGGAGTGGAGGAACGGGAACGGCTGTTCCTCCACTCAGTGCTACCCTTCGGGGGGGAAGGGATCGTTGCCATAACTATTTCGCTCACGGATACGTCCATCAGTGCGGTGAATGAATACTTCAGTTTCCTGATGTTTTGCGATTTCCGTAGCGGCTTCGATTGCCTCGCGTTGCGTATCGTGGACTGAGGTGACTCTTTGTGTTCCTTCACCTCGTACGGCCCATTGATCGCCATGCGGGACGACGTGCTGATTTCGGCTCATTACTTTTTCCTCCTTTCGGGTCTACATATAGTGTATTCATCCATAGGTTGTCAATAGATTGTGCTTTGTTGTGGAAAGTTATTTGCATTGACTTTGTAATGGTCGCTTGCTTCTAGCGAACATGTTAACACATCATCACCGATTTTCCATGTCCAGGTCCTTGCTACTCAAATCTCTCAATAACATCTTTACTTGCTTGTGGTAGGTATGATATGTTTCCGTCTCGAAGAACACGCCATTTAGTCGCGTTCCGTCCATCTCTTTCCCCCCGCACCGCCCTCTCCCGCGCCCCTATGCTCAACGTGGCCCTCTATGGATGTAACGGTCATCAGATCCAGAACGCCCTGGCCAGCCACCCCCACGCCCGCGTTGTGGCAGTCGCGCAAATTCCCCTGGAGAAGCTGCCGGATTCCATCCGCAACGACCCTTCGCTCGCCACCCACACCACGCTGGAGCACATCCTGCGCGATCCGAAGGTAGATTCCGTAAGTCTTTGCTCCCCAAGACGTTGCGACCAGGCAAGCGACGCCGTCCTCGCCCTGCGCGCCGGCAAGCACGTCTATGCGGAAAAACCCTGCGCCCTCTCCGAGGCCGAGCTCGACGACATCATCAGCGCCGCCAACGCCAGCGGCAAAATCTTCCGCGAGATGGCCGGCACCGCCTTCGGCGGCCCCTACCTGGCCATGCGCAACGCCGTCCGCGCCGGCCGCATCGGCGACGTCGTCCAGGTCATCAGCGAGAAATCCTACCCCTACTACGAGGGCCGCCCCCAGGACGAGCGCGTCGACGGCGGCCTCATCTGCCAAAACGCCATCCACGCCGTCCGCTTCATCGAGCACGTGGCCTGCACCCCCATCCGCAGCGTTGCCGCCGTGGAGACCACCAACGGCAACCCGTTGCGCAACGGCGGCTTACGCATGGCCTCGTGCATGATGTTCCGCCTCGCCAACGGCGGCGTCGCCAGCGTCACCGCCAACTACCTCAACCCGCGCGGCACCGGCGTGTGGGGCTACGAAACGCTCCGCATCCTCGGTACCCAGGGCATGGTGGAAAGCGTGGCCGGCACCGGCCGCACCCGCCTCGTCATCGGCGCCACCGACATGGGCGAACTGCCCGAAGCCACCTGCGAGGACTACCTCACCAGCTTCATAAAAACCGCCCTGGGCATCGGCACCATGCCGCTAAGCCTGGAGGAAGAACTGAGCCCCACCCGCTGGGTGCTGCGCGCCAAAGCCGCCGCCGAGGCCGCCGAAGCCCGGGAAGCCCACGCTGCCAGCGCCGCCGCCTGATTCAGGCAGAACCGCCGTTTGCCGAGCCCTTTCGCCAGAATCGCCTTTTTTGCTGTGCTTTTGAACTAGAACAAAGCCCCGCCACTGTTTACAATCTGTTCTGCTCGCCCCGCCTGCTTCGCCTCCACCACACTTTCCCCCAAACCGCGCACCTGCCCCGCCGCCCCTTTTGCCCGCTAACGCGCTCGTCCTCCAACCCTTTACAACGTGAACACATCCTCCCCCATCCGCGACGCCCTTGCCGCGGAGCGCTACGAAACCGCCCGCCGCCTGGCTCTGCGCCACATGGCCGCCCCCGAGGGCCGCGACGCCGCAACCATCCTGGCCCTGCACGACGCACTCATCGCCCTGGCTGACTTTCAGGGCGCGCGTAAGCTGTTGGAGGACAACGCCTCCGCGTTCGCCGGCGATCCGTTCACCCTCGCCCTGAAGCTGGCGGAAGACTTCCACACCCTGGCCAACGAAGGCCACTACCGGCTCTCCGAAGAGACAAAGCAGGGCTACTCCGTCGACGAGTACTTGACCAAGTACCGCGCCCTCGCTCGCGCCAAGTTCGAAGAAGCCCAGTCCCTCGCCTCCGGCGATGCCCACAAAGCCGCGCTCATCGGGTCCCGCCCGGCCGTTCAGCTCGGCCTCATAAAGGCCTCGGATGCAAATACATCGGATGCGAAGGCAGGCGGGAGTGCGAATGTCTCCGGAGCCATGACGGAAGCGCACGCCACCTGCGGCCGCGTGCAGGGAACCCTCGTCTGGCCCGATGGCAGCCCGGTAGCGGGCGCAACCGTAACGCTGGGGCTAAAGCTTTACGTAAGTCGCGTCAATCCTGCTACTTACACGCTGTACGGCATGCATTACTCGCCTACAATCGGCGAGCAGGACAAGCGCACGGCGCCGACAGCGGCAGATGGCACCTTCACGATCCTCGATGTCCCGCCCGGCACCCACGATTTTCTGGCCGTAACTCTCGATCCCGCCCGCTTTGAGATAGCGACACGCTTTCTCGCACGCGACATCGCTGTTTCCTCACAGGAAACGACAGGCCTGGGCCGCATTACCGTAAAGGAGTGGCAAAGCGCCGCGCCCCTGGGCTTCGAGGCCCTCGAATCGCGTGCCGCCGCGGCCGAAGCCGCACTCGCCAGCACCGAAGGCGCCGCCGTATGGACGACGGTGAGCCGCGTCCCTCTTCGCAACCCGTTCCACTACAACTTCCCGCAACAGCTCCTGCGCCTTCCCTTTCCCGTCGGCATTGATCTGAGCAAGAACGAGTTCCGTATTGTTGCGGTAACTGACGGAGACAACGCTGCCGCCACAGTACTGCCCTCGCAAAGCGTTCTGCCCGAAAGCTTTGGCTTGCCTGATGCGCCGCCTTCGCCTGCGGCCGAGGGCACCCCCACCGCGATCGCCTTTTTGGCCTCGCTGCCGGCAAAGAGTGAGCTAAGCCTGGCCATCCAGGCAAGGGCGACCACCTCCGCGGCCGCAGGCAAGGTCGTGGATTCGCTTGTAAACGTAACGGGCGTAAGCACTTATATCGAAGAAGACGGGACGCTGCTTACTGTCGATACCGGACCTGCCGCTTTCCGATTCTCCTGGGGCGCAACCACTTATGCACCCATCCGCAGCATGCGTGGCGTGGACGGCGTGTGGCGCGGGAACGGGCGCTTTGTCCTGCCGAAGGATGTAAGTGTATCGAAAGCAAAAACTTATGTGCGCCAGGCCGGGCCCGTGCTTCTGGAGCTCGGCTTTGATTACACGCTAAGCAACGGCGCCCTCTACAGCCTCAGCGTCACGCTCCTGGCCGGCCAGGCGTATCTCGTTGTGCGCGAGACATCTGCGGAAGTTCCCGGCGCCGCGTTCGAGTTCTCCCTGCGCGAACTCTCGGGTGGGCGAGGCTTCCTGCACTGGACTCCCGAAGCGGGCGGCTTCCACTGGAGCACGCTCAAGGCTGCCGACGAGACGATTGCGCTGCTGCCCGAGTCCGTGCCGTGGTGGATTCCGCCCCAAGGCTTTGGCTATGCAATGACGCCCGAAGGGCTTGAGCATCAGGACTATATCGCCGTCGTTACCCTGCGCCGCGGAACCTGGGTGGACCGCAAATTCGAGCGCATCGCGCAGGGGCCGATCGACGCGGCGGGCCGCGAGAACCGCGAGTTGGACTGGCCCTACCCAGAGATGGTCGGATCGTCGATCTCGCCCATTACAGCGCACACTTGTGCGGATGGCGACGCGTTCTTCCGCTTCGCCATGTTTGACGGCGCCCGCAGCTGGGGCCTCCTCGTCTCCACTCTGGAGCGCAACGACGGGCCGTGGAAGGAAATCGCCGCCGTGCAGCACTCCAACTCGTCGCCGCGCCTGCAGGAGTTCAAGGACTGGCACCTGGATGTTGCAGATACCGTCGCCCGTCCAAATGGAGTGATCAAAAGATCGCAACTTTTTTCCCTGCGGGAAAAGACTCGCAGCAAGCGCCTCGGCCGAGTCTGGAGCAAGATCGCCAACCAGGAAGTGCGCGGCCCTGTCGAAGGCTTAAGCTTTGCCGTACAAGGAGATCCGTTGGTTGCATGGCGCAAGCGCGCGGAGCTTGCGGAGGTCGCGCCGGTGCGATCCAAGATGATTCTGCTGGGCCGCGACTGGAGCGATGTCTATTCGCCGGTAGGAGGTCGATCGATCACGCAATGGGCCGAGGATTACGACATGCTTGCGGCCAGCGGCGTCTTCTCGGACGAGGAGGAGCGGGAGCTTCGCGCGTTCTTTATCCTTATGGGCCATATGTTTATGGAGGAAGACTTCATGAACTGGCGCTTTAACGCGCGCAATGCCAATTTTGAGGCGGACCGCACCGACATTATCGGTACGATCGGCGTGGTTTTTGATGGCCACCCCGATGCGCCCAAGTTTGTCGACCACACGATTGAGCGCACGCACAAGGCGCTGGGCGTTTACTGCACGCCGGGCAGCGGCAAGTGGTATGAGAATCCGGCGTGCTACTATCTACATGCGTCAAAATGTCGCATGAATCTGGTGTACCACCTGGCGAAGCACGGGCGCCTGGATGTTGCACAAATCCCTCGCCTTAAGGAGTTTCTGCGATGGGGCATTGTGCTGCTGACCCCGCCGCAACCGGTGAGCTACGAGGTGATGCGCGAAGGCGACGCGGCCTGGTACGAGTCGACCGAGAAGGTGCGCAAGGTGCCGCCGATTGGCGATCACGCATGCCTGGGGCGTTGGATTCCGGAGCATTACTTCTTCATAGGCAAGCTTTTCCAGAAATCGGACCCTGCGTTTGCGAAGGAGATGATCGACGCTTATTTTTGCGGCAGCGGCGATGGATTGAGGGTGATCGATGACTCGCACGCTGTTGACCAGGAGGGCGAGCATATTTTTCACGAGGCGTCGTCCGGTGCGGCGTTCGGCAATCTTTGCCTGTTTTTTGCGACGGCCGAAGAGGCGGATATTCCTGTCAAAGCGACGCAGATTGAGTTGGAAAGCCGTCGCCTGGAGGGCTTTGGCGCTGTGCTGCGCAGCGAGGTTAACTCGTTGCGGGAGAATTACATCCTGATCAAGCAGGGGCCGGGTGGCTACCGCTTTCACCGCACGGAGGGGAGCATCCTTTTCTTTGCGCAGGGCAAGCCGCTGGTGTACGACGGCGGCGAGGCGGGTGAGACATGGCGTCACAGTACGCTGTCGTTTTTTGATACGCACATGCCGCTCTCCGCGGGGCATGTGGAGCGGATTCTGGTTCAGAATCCGGAGAACTCGCCTGCGTCGGAGGGGTCGGAAGTCCCGGTTCATCCTGCCTACCAGTTTGTGCAAGGCGTTCATCCTGAGATCATTAGGCCGGGTGAACCGGTTTTTCTCAGCGATACGTGCCGGCATGAGCTTGTGGAGGAGGCGTATCGCCGCCTGGCAAAGCCAAATCCCGCAGTGGCAAGGAGTTACGCCTGGGTGGGCGATCGTTATCTGGTGATCCACGACGCGTTGGATCTTCCTGCGGCGGACGCGGACATACCGGTGCACTGGCATCTGCAAGTGGTTGCGGATGAGAGTGATGAGGAGCGTGATGGCGCCGAAGCCGTGGCTCTGGCGAATGCCAGCGGCGGTCGTGGCTACCGGTTTGCGGGGCGTCACGGGCTGGATCTGGCGGTGGCGCTGCCGGGTCAAACCTTTGCGGCAGAGAGTATTACGCAGGATCCTATCCTGGAGTACCGGTCGACGCCGGAGCAGCGATTTGCGATGCGGCACCTGCAGTTGTCGCAGCCCGGCATGCGATCCGCGCTGGCGGTACTGCTGCCGGTTGCGGCCGGGGAGAAGCTGGATTTGCATGCGGAAGCGCTTTATCCGCAGGATGTTAGCCCTTGCGACAAGCTGATTGGAACGCATGTGCGCACAAAGCGTGAGGACGACTATATCTTCTTTGCGCACAAGGGTTTGCGTTGGCACGATGTGGATGTGTCGTTTGAGGGCTGTTACGGCGCTGCCATGCGGCGCGTGGAAGCCGATACGCTGGTGCTTACCGGGGCGGGATCTATCAGCCTGGGCAATGATCAGGGGAGCGGATTCTCGGTCCAAAGTGTTTCCTCACAGGAAACTTTTGCTGCTGATGCGGAGCCTGGCGCGGTGAATGTGTGCGGCCCGAACGTAATGCTGACGCGCGGCTGGCAAAGCGCATTGCTGACAGCCGAGGGCTGC
This sequence comes from Verrucomicrobia bacterium LW23, assembly GCA_003054695.1. Classification (GTDB taxonomy): domain Bacteria; phylum Verrucomicrobiota; class Verrucomicrobiia; order Methylacidiphilales; family UBA1321; genus LW23. Next base: position 85,388 of record QAZA01000009.1, on the reverse strand, counting down.
GGACGGGTGCGCGCTGTGGTCTTTGGCAAAACGCTGGAGGCGGAGGTGAAGGGCTCCGGGCGGTGGGTGATTGCTGCGGATAAGCCGGTGCGTGGTGCGCAAATCTTTCTGCGGGAGGGAGATAGCGCTGCGCCGCAACGGCTTGCCCGGGTGGCGCTCCGCCTGGACTCCGCCGAGGAGGTGGACAAGCTGCACCGGCAGATGGCCGGAGGGGAGGGCGGGGTGCTGGCGGAACCGGTGGCCGCGGGCGGCGCTTACGGATTTACGGCGCGCGATAAGCTTGGCAATATGTACCGGATTTTCCACGGCGCGACGTAATTGGCACGTGGGCTAGGCCTTAGTGTTTCGTGCTGCTTTGTCGCGATCCTCCTTCTCCTTTTCGTTTTATCTTTATCGGACTTTTTTCATGGACACCTTGACTTCCGCAGTGGATGCAACATCCTCCGCATCAGGCACTTTGGTGGCAGTGCAGCCTAAGCCGCTGAGCATCGCTGTTGTTGGGCTGGGCTTTGGGCGGTGGATACTGAAGCAGCTGGTGAGCCCCGAGCTGAAGCCGTTCTTTCGGCTGGCGGCGGTTTGCGATCTGGATGCGGCGAAGGCGGCGCAATATGCGGCGGAGTACGGGGTGCCGGCTCGCTCGCTGGACGACTTGCTGGCGGATGCAGAAGTGCCTGTGCTTGGGCTATTTACGGGGCCGGCGGGGCGCGCCGGTTTGTTGCGTAAAATCATTCGCGCGGGCAAGGATGTGATGACGACGAAGCCGTTTGAGCGGGATGCGGACGAGGGGCGCGCGGTGCTGGAGGAGGCGATCTCCCTCGGGCGCATTATTCATCTTAACTCGCCCTCGCCGCTGCTGCCGCCGGACGTGGCGCAGATTCGAGCGTGGCAGGAGGTGCACAGGCTGGGCGCGCCTGTAGCGGCGCAGGTGAGCACGTGGGTGAGCTACCGGGAGAAGCCGGACGGGACGTGGCTGGATGATCCCGAGCTGTGCCCAGTGGCGCCGATTTTTCGGCTAGGGATTTATGCGCTTAATGACATTGTGTCGCTTTTTGGGCCGGCGGACGAGGTGTATGTGATGTCGTCGCGGCTGTTTACGGAGAGGCCGACGGCGGATCACGCGCAGTTAGCGGTGCGCTTTAAAAGCGGAGCGCTGGTGACGGTGATGGCGTCGTTTTGTATTAATGACGGTGCGCATTATCGTAACTCCATGACGCTGAACTTTGTGGATGGCACGGTGTATCGCAATGTGGGGGCGGACGCGAAGGCGGGCTCGCTGGCGACGCTGGAGGTGGTGGGCGTGCGCGAGGAGAAATCGCAAGTGCTTGAGCGCCTGCAGGTGGACGGCACGAGCGGCGCGTATCAATGGGAGAGCTTTTACCGCGCGGTGGCGACGCGGACGCTGACGCCGGCGGATTTCCCTGAGCGGGTGGCGACGGCGCTGCGGGTAATAGAGGCGATGGCGGAGTCCGCGAAGACGGGGCTGCCTGTGAAGGTGCGGGGGTGAGGTGAGCGGCGGAGAGAGCTTTAACCACGGAGCACACGAAGCACACGAAATTGAGGAGGGGCGAAAGGCAGTTTGGGTGGTTGATTTTGCGGGAGAGTGTGGGGTGTGTTGTACATGGGCATTACCCGTATCTCTTGACTTTATCTCTTCCGTTTGTCCCACAGCCTTAGCCGGAACGATTCGGTTGGGAGTGGCTCAGTCGCGCAAAAGCTGGAGCCGTCAAGAGGCTGCGGGCGACGAGGCGTATCCCCATGGTCAGACGTTGAGGATACCTCAACGTATTGACAGCCAAGATCTTGCGCGAATGAGCCGCTCCCAGCCGAATCGTTCCGGCTTACGGCTTTGTCCGGGGAGGGCACGAGCCGTGCGAGGGCTTCGTTCCCCCCTCCCCTTTGCGACCTTCGCGTGACGTCGGCCGTGGGCAAGGCTTCACAATAATCGCGGCCAGCCTCATCGCGTGCTCCCCTCACCTCCGCGATCTCCAGCCGACAGCGCATTATTGCACGGCGCTAAAATCCCGCTACACTGCACAGGATGATCAGCAAAGGATTTGTCGCCATACTCTCCGCCCCCCTCAGCCGTGCGCACGTTGCCGAGTGCGCGGCCTCGTGGCTGGAGCGCTTTGAGCGGCTGGAGCAGGTGACCCCCGAGCCCGGCTCCGTCGCCACCATCGGGCTGAAGAAGGTTGAAGATATTATGTGGGAGAACAACATGCAGTTCCGCGTCCTTAACGGCGAGGAGTTTGCGTGGATTTACCTCACCCTGGACAAGCGCTGCATCGAGACGAGCGGCCTGCCCGCCCCCCTGCCGGACGACGCCATTGCCCTGTGCCTGGACGTGCTGCTGGAGCTCCCCGGCGTCACCACCGTGGTGGATCAGGCCAACGAGCGCCGCCTGGAGGAGCTTGAGGCTGAGGGACTTCTGTAGAGCGCGGGCGTCACGTGCGCGGTGGGGGAGGTGGGCAAAGTTGAGGAGCGGCTGCCCTCGCAATGCCCACGCGTTATCTTTATCCTATCCGTTTCCGCGCGAAACGATATGTGCACACCGTAGCACAAGGTGAGAACAGGCGTTTTGCGAACATCACCGTGCGTATTGCATTAAATAGCTTTACGCACTCTGCTTATTGATACTCTAAGGATTTGATAGAGAACGACTTAGGGTTTCATCTGAATTGTTGGCACAGGCTATGCGCAAAGTCATTGTGCCATGAATATATTTAATCTTGGGAAGGGCAAAGTCACCACCCTTCACGAACTCTTCCTTGATCAGCTTCGCGATCTTTACAGCGCGGAGACCCAGTTGCTGACAGCCATTCCTGAGATGGCCAAGGCCGCGAGCGCGCCCGACCTCAAGAAGGGCTTTCAACAGCATTTTGAGCAGACGAAAGTTCACGCTATGCGTTTGGAAAAGATCTTTAAGACTTTCGATGAAAGCCCCGAAGGCAAGACGTGTGCCGCGATGAAGGGGCTTATTGCGGAGGGGCAGGAAACGATCTCCGAAAATGCCAGTAAGGAAGTGCGGGACGCCGCGCTCATTGCCGCTGCGCAGCGTGTGGAGCACTACGAGATGGCGGGTTATGGCACCGTGCGCACCTATGCGGAAATGATGGGCCATACCGAAGCGGCTGATCTTCTGCAGCTTACGCTGGATGAGGAGGGCGAAACGAACAAGAAGCTCACCGAGATCTCCCGCCTGGTCAACAGCAGCGTTCCTATTGGTCACGAAGTCGGTGCGCGGGCCTGACGGCTGCCTTCTTTCTGGAGGGCGTCGACCTTCCACTAACGTGGAGAAATCTCCCCTTTTCCCTTCCGTGTAATCCCGTTTATGCGGAAATCTAACCACGGACAACACGGAAGGCACGGAGGGGATGGAGGATGGAGATTTCCTGGCATGCGTTTCGGGGTTCGAAGGTTGACAGCCATTAAGACCTATTGACTGAAGATATCGGTACAATGGCGGAGTTGATTTTGGGATGAGAACAAGGTGAAACGTCAGGAGTGCATGGGTAATGCTCGACTGGGGTTTCAACGCGGTTCTCGCCCAAAGAGACCCGCCATTGTACCGATTTATTTTGCCGATGGGTCTGAGACTCAACCCATCCCCCCTCTTTGGGATGCAGGCGAGGCGGGCCCGAGGGAATGCATTCGAAACAGGCAGCACCGAAAGGCCAACGCCGCGCCCCCAAACGGAGAGGCCCGGCAAAAGGCCCGGCAACCCGGTGAGGACCCGGCGAGCCGCTGAGGGCCCGGCAACCCTGTGATCATTTTCCATTATCGCGTATCCTTGGCACATCCGAAGCGCCACCGGCGCGAAAGCCTAAAGCCCAGGGCGTAAGCCCTGGGTGAGAGTCCCAAAGAAGCGCGTCCTGTAGGGACGCAACAGCCTCTTCCTGGCGACGTTGCGTTCCTTCAGAACGCTGCGGATTTTCCTCCTCACTCACGGCTTACGCCCGGGGCTATAGGGTTTCGCGCGGGTGGTGCTTCGGATGTGCAGTGTCTACACTCGTATTGAAACCGCTGTAACGATGCGCTGTAACTGTGCGAATGCGTCTGAGATAAAGCAAAGGGCCTCCCTCTCCCGCGGAGGGAAAGGGAGGCCCTTGGATTCACTTACGGGCAGGTACAGCCTCCTGGGATCAGGAGCGCGGGACTGCGGCCTCGGAGGAGGTGGCGATATCTACAGCGCCGGCTTGCTCCAGGGCCTGCCTGGCGGCGCTAACCTGATCGCTGGTCTCGGCGTGGACGGAGAGCAGGAGCTGGCCATCGCGGATGCGGCCTTCGTACTGGCGGGCTTCCAGCTCGGTCATGCCCATGCCCACAAGGGCGCCCGTGAGTCCGCCGACGCCGGCGCCAACAGCGGCGCCGCTAAGGGCAGCCAGAATCGGCCCCGCCGCGATAAACGGCCCAACGCCCGGGATGGCCAGGCTTCCGACGCCGATCAGCCACCCGCCTACCGCGCCGAGCGCGCCGCCGGTGGTGGTGCCGATGGTGGCGCCTTCCGGGGCCTTGGAGTTGGTTTCCAGCTTGAGATCGCGCACATTGCCAGCATCGGAGCCCAGGAGCGAAATATCCGCGTCGGAGAAGCCGGCCAGACGGAGGCGCTCCACCGCGTTGTTAACCTGGGCCTGATTGGAAAGGACGCCGTGAACAGAAGTACTCATGATGATTTAAAGTAAGGATATATGTTGGTTAGAGGGAGAGATGTCGATACGTTGTGAAATCGGGATAAAGATTATTTCTTTATCGAAAGTTCATTCTTAACCGGGTAATCACCCGCGTGCTTTTTTGCCATTTCTTCAATGGCTGCTTTCTCTTCCTTGGAAGAGACTACGCCGCGCAGGTACACCGTCTGCTTATCAGTGGTGATAATCTTGACGTTGTGGGCATAGGTGGAAAGGTTCTTGTCCGCGACAATGGCCTTGCGAATATCCGTGGTCACCTTTACGTCCGCTTCCGCGTTGGACTGATGCACGGGATTCATCTCCTTCTCCTTGTTCACAGCGGAGTTATCCGCAGAGGGAGAGGCAGGATCGGCTGCCTGTAGAGAAGAAGTGAAAAGAAACGCTGAACCTACGATGCTTAACAGTGTAGTTACTCTCATGCCTGAACATCAAGCAGTCCTCGTGCCACATAATTTATAAAGAGATCAACTTATTGCGCTGCAATGTTTTACAACTTTAAATCTGGACTTAAACATGCGATGACATCGGTAATGCAGCCGTGAAGCCGTGCTAAATGCAATTCATTATCAACGATTTGCAATGTTGCGCACAAAGTCGCTTCATATCACACTTTCCGTGACTCCAATTCCCTCCTGCGCATCGTCAGCCGCGTTGCCTCAAGGCTACATCTGTCGATCGTTTCTGAGGAGCCGAGCCTCTTCATTTAGCGTTGTTTACTGAGGGGCGAGCTCCAACTTCCTTTGCTGGATATAATCCATCCCTTACATGAATACTTTGGCTGAGTGAAGGCGATAATATCGATAGTATGTCTTTTACGCTAAGTATTGCCAATGCTATGCATCTAAATGGCAAATTGCATGAATACACATCCGGAATGGGATCTCTTGCACGATAAGCAATTCACCTGTTGTGCAACAACCGCAGTTTTTACAGAGGACGGGCTGCACAGCATCAGGAGGTGGCACTAACATTGCTCACTATAAAAAGGCCATCCATTATCATTCCAATCCAATACAATTATGAGCTCTCAAGTAATCGACCGTAATCCGCTGACGAAATATCCGCAGCCGCCCTTTCAGGAGAAATTCCAGCAGCCGCCGGGTACCGAGGGTCAGCTTCGGCAGAAGGCCGACCACGGCGAGCAAAGCTACAAGGGGAACAATCGGCTGGCCGGCAAAGTCGCGCTGATTACCGGCGCCGACAGCGGCATCGGCAAGGCCGTGGCCATCGCCTACGCGCGAGAGGGCGCGGACGTGCTCATCAGCTATTTTAACGAGGCTGAGGAGGCGGACGCGAAGGATACGGCCGCGTGGGTGCAGAAAGCCGGCCGCAAAGCCGTGCTCGCCCCCGGCGACATCGCCGACGAAGCGCATTGCAAGGCACTGGTGGACAAAGCGGTAAGCGCTTTCGGCAAGATCGATATCCTGGTCAACAACGCCGCGTACCAGCGCACTTACAAAGAGATTGCGGACATCCCCAGCGACGAGTGGGACCGCGCCTTCAAGGTCAACATCTACGCCATGTTCTACCTCGTCAAAGCTGCGCTGCCGCACATGAGCCCAGGGGCTTCAATCATCAATACGGCCTCGGTGCAGTCGGACTCGCCGTCGCCCGGCCTGCTGCCGTACGCCACCACAAAAGGAGCGATCATCAACTTTACGGCCGGGCTCTCCCAGGGGCTGGCGGAAAAGGGGATCCGCGTGAACAGCGTGGCACCGGGGCCGATCTGGACGCCGCTCATCCCCAGCACCATGCCGCTGGAGAAGGTCAACTCGTTCGGCAAGCAGACGCCGTTCCAGCGCCCCGGTCAGCCCGTGGAGCTCGCGCCCGTCTTCGTTATGCTGGCCAGCGACGAGGCGAGCTATATCTCCGGAGCAATGGTGCCGGTGACTGGCGGCAAGCCGATTCTCTGAGGGCCTCGGGCGCCATCCCTCATCCCTTTTTGTCTTCACCATCATTTAAAATAAAGGAGTTTACGTCATGAAATCAGAATCCCCCTGGATACAGGACATGCAGCCCAACGGCGAGGCCGCTTTTCCCGCGCTCAACTCGAATCTCAGCGTTGACGCGCTTGTGATTGGCGGCGGAATCACCGGCGTTACCGCCGCGTACCTGCTTCGCAAGTCCGGCAAAAACGTGGCGCTTGTGGAGCGCGGAACGATCGGTTGCGGGGAGACGGGCCACACCACCGCGCACATCGCGTATCCCACCGATATGCGGCTGAAAAAGCTGGTGAGTACGATTGGCCGCGAGCCTGCCCAGGCCGCCTGGCACGCCCAGCGAGCCGCCATCGATAAGATAACGGAAATCGTGGCCGCGGAAGCACTTAACGTGGACATGCGCACCGTCCCCGCCTTCCTGTGCGCCGCCCGCGGGCTCGAAGGCGAGGCCTTGGAGAACGAAGTGACAAGTCTCCAGGAGGAGGCCGAACTGGCCCGCGAGATGGGCTTTGATGCCAGCTTTCAGAAGTCCTGCCCCGGCGTGGGTCACCCGTCCATCGTCTTTTCCAATCAGCATAAGTTTAACGCCGGCAAGTACCTGAGCCAGCTGGCCCAGTGCATTCCCGGCAACGGATGTCATGTTTTTGAGAACACGGCGGTGGCTGAAATCAAGGAGGTGGGGGACTCCCTGCAAGCCCATTGCGGCAAGCACATCATCAGCGCCACGCATGTTTTCGTGGCCACCCATGTGCCTCGGCAGGGCATAGCGTCCACGCTCTCCGCCTCCATGTTCCAGACCAAGATCTCCGCGTACTCCTCGTACGCCATCCAGGCCGCGCTGCCGCCGGGGCAGGCGCATCCCGAAGCGCTGATCTGGGACACCGCCGAGCCTTACCTCTACATCCGCATCGATCGCGACGCGGACGGCGCCCACTCCGTCATCATTGGCGGCGAGGACCACAAAACCGGCCAGTCGGACGACACCGAAGCCTGCTTTGCGCGCCTGGAGAAGACGCTGCGCGACTGCTTTACCGGGGCGCGCCCGCTACGCCGCTGGTCCGGCCAGGTGATCGAAACCAACGACGGCCTGCCCTACGTGGGCGAAATCGCCAAAGGGCAATACATCGCCACCGGGTACTCCGGCACCGGCATGACATGGGGCACCGTGGCGGCGCACATGTTCCACGATCACGTGACCGGCGCGGACAACCCGTGGAAAGGCCTCCTTTCCGCCACCCGCACCGGCCTGCCCAGCCTTAACTACGTGGCCGAGAACAAGGACTACCCGTACTACTACGCCAAAAGCTTCTTTGTCAGCACCCGTGATACCGTAACCAGCCTCAAGCCCGGCGAAGGCAAACTCATCCGCCACAACGGCATGCAGGCCGCCGCGTATTGCGACGACCAGGGCGAAGTCTCCGTGTGCTCCGCTACCTGCCCCCACATGGGCTGTACCGTGGCCTGGAACGCCGCCGAGAAGACGTGGGACTGCCCCTGCCACGGATCGCGCTTCACCGCCCGGGGCGAAGTGATGGCCGGCCCCGCCGAATCCAACCTGAAGCCGCTGGCCGATAGGGGATCCCTGCGGGACAGGGGTAAAAGCGAACCTGGCAAGAAGCCCCCCACGTCCGAGGTCGCCGGGTCCAGGTAACAGGCAGCAAACCGACTCCCCCTCCGCCGCATTGCCCTGCTTTCACCGAAAAGTTGGCCATTGCTTCTCTAAGAAAGGGATGCATACTCCCTGCCCATGAACTTTAGTGGGTGTTTCGCTTATGCTTACCCAACGCGCTGCCGCATCCTTGCGGCGACCGTGGCCTTCGCCCTGGTCCTTTGCAGCGCGGCAGATGCGCGGGCGCAGGCCAAGGAAATGCAGGGCAAGCTGAAGCGCGACGTGCTGGTGGGGCCGAAACGAGACGTGCAGCTCAAAGCCGATCAGGTCGTCCAGGTGGTGACGAGCTCCGGAAGCGTGGCGCTTATCGTCGTCAAAAATCCGGACGGCACCAAAGCCGCGTATCAGGTCGAAGCCTCCGCGCTGGAGATCCTCGCACCCGAAGCCGCAAAGCCGGCCGCAGCCGCCCCTGCGGCGCAGCCCGCCCCACAGCCCGTCGCGCCCACGCCACCCTCCCCCGCCCCCGCCGCTGCGACACCGGCCCCGGCACCAGCGTCGACATCGGCCGCGTCCGCACCCCCGCCCTCACCTGCTTCGGCTGCCGGCGACTCCAGCGTGCCCGAGGATAAGCCCACGGTGGTGCATGTAAACTGGCCGAGCGATACGAAACTGCCGGCGCCGTATGGCAGCTTTGCGGAGGCCAAAGCGGGCTCGTACTCCTACAAGCTGTACCTGCCCCCCGGCTACTACAGCAACCCCGGCTTCACCTACCCGGCGCTCTTCGTCATGGCCCCGGGGGGCTCGGCCGGCATGGGCGACATCAAGGACCGCGCGAAGCTGGAAGGCTGGATTGTGGTGATGTTTGTGGAGGCAAAGAACGGACCGTGGGGCCCCATCTTTGGCAACCAGCTGGCGGCTTGCGCGGATATCGAGGCTAAAGGCATCCGCATCCAGAAGGGGCTGAAGTTTGCCACCGGCTTCTCCGGCGGCGCGCGCGGCACCTCCATGCTCACGCAAATCTCCCCCGGCTTTAGCGGCCAGCTGCTGCAGGGCGCCGGCTTTGCGTTTGGCGAAAAGGGCGAGTACAACGTCAAGGGCATCCCGAAGGATCGCCCCTACGCCGTGTTTATGTGCATGGGCGAGAAGGACGGGAACAAGAAAGAAGTAGACAAAATGAAGGATGAGCTGCGCGGCGTCCCCATTAAGTTTATGATGTTTGACGGCGGCCACCAGCCCGCGCCCCTCCCGCCCAAAAACCTGGGGCTGGACTGGCTGATGACGCAAGCGTTTACGGGCAAGGAGGTTCCGGAAGATTTGCGCGCGTGCGGCGCCCGGCACTTCGCCTTTCTGGCCAAACGCTGGGAGAATCAACCCAACGCCGCATTAAAGGCGGAGTATGCCCCGTCCCTTGTCGTCTTTGGCGAGAAGCTGAACCTCCCCGCCGGAAGCCCCGAGGCCGCGATGCTGAAGGCCATGAAGGAAGCCGCGCCCTCGCGATAAAATTCGCCGGCTGTCGTGCCGCCTCTCACATCATTGAGGCCGCCAGGTTAACGGAGAACGCCAGGATGACCGTGTTGAACGCGAAGGAAAGCAGCCCGTGCAGCAGGGCCACGCGACGGATGCGCCTCGCCGTTATCTGCACGTCGGAAACCTGGAACGTCATGCCGATAACGAAGGAGAAGTAGGCAAAGTCGAGGAAGTCCGGGTTTTTCTCGCCGCCGGGGAACTCCAGCCCCGTGCCAAACGGGCCGCCCTCCTCCATACGCGAGCTGTAGTAGATGTGCGCGTAGTGCACGGCCAGCATCGTGTGCATCAGCACCCACGAGATGACGATCGTGCCCGCCGCCAGCATCACCAGCAGCGTCGCCTCCTCCTCCGGCCGCCCCTTTGCGGTGGTAAGCAGCAGGCCGGAGGCCGCCAGCCCCGCCACGGAAGCCAGCGCCATGCACAGCGCAATGGCTGTGTAGCCGCTGTCCAGCAGCCGCGCCTCGCGGGCGCGCCGGCGTGGATCGGTAAGCAGCATGCCCAGCCACGCCAGGGCCAGGCTGCATAACGCAAAAGCGTCCCACGTCAGGATGAGGCTGACCGGAAGGGAAACATGGCGGTGAGTAAGCCAGCAGGTCATCCCCGCCAACACCAGCGAGACCGCAAACTTGTGATGCGCCTCCGCCTCAATAACGCTGCGCATGTTGCGGCGGCGGCGGCCGCGGCCTGCGGAGGAGGAGTCGCGCTCGTCGCCCGGGTGGCCCGGGTCGCCTGGATCGTCGGAAAGAGCGCCCGCGTTGCGGTCCGCAGCCTTGTCTTTGTCGGTGGACGTCACGTCCAAAACATAGCGCTTTTCGCGCCATGCTGACGAGCTTTCCGTGCAGGAACAAACGCTGAAAGCGCGATGCGGCGCGTAGCACCTTGTAATCGCCGACTCATTGATTTGCTTGCAAATCTCTTCTGCTATGGCACCATGTCATAATGGCATCGGCAACGAGTTATGCATTGGTCGTAGCGACGGCGGCCGTGCGGGTTCCCGCGGTTCTCGCGGTTGGCGTGCTGCTACTGCCTCCCGCACTTGCCGCTTTTGCCCAGCCGGCGCCTGTCCCCTCGCCTTCCGCCGCCGCGACTCCGGCGCTGTCGTCGCCGGCTATTGCGGGCAAGGTGGGTGACAGCTATCTGACGCTTAAGCTGATGGACGGCCGCGTCCTCAAAGGCGTTGTGGTGCGGGATGTCCAGGCCGACAGCATTCAGGTGCGCCACGAGGACGGGGGCTCGCGCATCATGTACACCAACCTGCCGATTGACCTGCAGCGCAAATACGGCATCGAACCCATGGCGGCTGCCACCGCCGCAAAGGACCGCGCCGCCCGCGATGCAGCCGCGCTGGAAATGAAGTACGTCGCCCAGTGTGTCTTTGCCGCGGAGATCCCCATGCGCCGCCGCCGCTACGAGGCCAATGTAGAGGCATGGCGGAAAACGCTGGGCATCAATGTCCGCCGGCCGTCGTTCGATCCACCCGTCGCCGGGCCGGGCACGGAGTTTGTGCCGGATCTCAAGTCCATCAGCTGCCCTATCATCTTCGATACCACCCACTAATTCTTCGCGACGTCTCCGGATTTCTTCTTCCCCGTGCTCGTCGTCTTTTTCTTGCCCTTCGACTTGCTCTTGCTGGTGTCGGAGGCTGCCGCTTTTTTGGCGGGCTTCTTCTCCGCGGCATTCGCCGAAGTGGCGGCGGGGGTGGGCGCCGGGGCGGCGGGCATGGGCAGTGCGGCGGCGGGGGCGCCGGGCGCGGGGTTGGAGACGCCCTGGCCGGGGCCGGCTTCGGGCGAGTTGAGGTAGGCGTCGGGGGCGGTGCGCGCCTGGGTTTCCGCAATGGCCTGGATGTTGCTGCCGTTGCTGGCGACGAAGACGTTGCTCATCGTGTCGCGGCCGTCCTGGTACAGCAGGTAGGGGCGGCGCTCGCTCTTCCAGCGATCCACGCCGGCCTGCCAGCGGCGCACGATGTCGCCGGCGGGCGCGCCGGATTTGATGAGATCGCGCGTGACGGAGTTGCCGGCCAGTTTGTCAAACATCACCACCTGATCCGCGCGCGGGTTGGCAAAGGGCTTAAAACCTTTGTCCTCAATCTTCAGCAAATCAATGGCGTGAAACGCCACGCTGGTAAGGTTGCCCGTGGCGCGCGGGGAGACCTGCAGGCGGATGCCGTTGTTGATCGAGCCCTTCCACTTGCCGCCGGGCGACTTGTAGCTGAAGGGCACCGCTTTAATACCGTGCAGGTTAAGCGCGTTAAAGCGGGCGGCCATGCTGGCAGAGTCCAGCTTGGGGCTCTTGCCCATCACCACCTCAAACGGCAGCACCTCGTTGGCGCCGTTGGTAATGCCGATCTCGCCGAGGAACGCCGTGGCCGCATAGCCTACGGCGGAGTCCGCATTCGGGATGTTGGGGCTGGCCATTACAAAGCGCAGGCCGGTCTCGTTCCACTCCATCTCGCGCGTGTAGCCGCGCATGCGCACCACAGTAAGGCGGCAGGGCTTATCCAGGAATTTGGCGTTGATCCACATCGCCAGCTCGCCGCAGGTGAGGCCGTACACGTAGGGGATATCGTACAGACCGACGAACGACTTGTATTTGGGGTCCAGGCGCGGCCCTTCCATCCGGTTGCCGCCCAGCGGGTTGGGGCGATCCAGCAGCACAACGTCGATGTTGGCTTTGGCGCACTCTTCCATCACGTAGCCCAGGGTGGAGATGTAGGTGTAGCTGCGGCAGCCGATGTCCTGCAGGTCGTACACCATCACGTCGATGTCCTTGAGCATGCGGGGCGTGGGGCGGCGGGTGTCGCCGTACAGGGAGTGCACCATCATCCCGCGGCTGTCGCGGAAGCTCGGGACGCTGACGCCGGCCTTGGCCTTGCCGTCGATGCCGTGCTCCGGCGCAAAAAGGCCCACAAGCGTAACGCCCGGCGCGCGGCGGAGAATCTCGCTGGTAAGCGTGCCGCGCGAGTTGATGGCCGTCTGATTGGTAACCAGCCCGACGCGTTTGCCGCGCAGAATGTCGAAATTGGTGCGCTGCAGTTCGTCGATGCCCAGCGTAACGCGGGCAGCCTGCGCCGACGTTGCAGCAGCGGGGGACAGGACGGCGAAGGCCAGCAGGATGAGGGCGGCGGCGGCGGAACCGGAGAAAAGTCGGCGGGCAAAGGTGACAGCAACAGAAGGTGTAAGGAAGGGCGTCATGATGTAGGGCAGCGGTGGCGTGGGCGTAAGTGGCTCGCGTCAGGGCATTGACTCAGAGCGCGCGTATGGAGTTGGCGCTCCGGACCCCGGGGCGGCGTCGCTGAAGCAACCGGAATGTATCGCGGTGCAATCAGCGCAGGGAAATCGCCGTCGCCTGGGGGCGTGTGTGTGTGCACGAGGGGGACGCTGGGGCACCTGATGGAAGATCCAGACACCGACTTTCCACGCATTCCTCGCTAGAAACGCCGAAACGCTATCGATCTGCGGATCAAAATGCAACTGAATAATGGAGGGAAATCGAAAAACGGGGGGCAAGACGCAAATCTTTAACGATAAAGTCCACGTTCCCACACCCCTTTTCAGGCTGTCAAGGGCGCTTTTACGTATTTCAACACGATTTCGTACTTTGCGAACGCGGCGTTATACACCTTGATTACCTGAAGTCCCCTATGACACACTTGCCGGGGCGACCCCACACTTCACGTGCTCACCCCTGGTTCGATAAACCATTAACGCGCAACACTTTCCGGATGTAAAGCAAGCACGTGGCGGCCATCGCCACTACGATAAACGGGGAAGCATCTCCCCAGCGTCTGGCAAGGGGAGCGGGCGTGGTATTCGACTCCCAAACATCCGGCGGAAAGAGCAGGGTGAATGCGGCAAAACCGCACAGAGCAATCACGCCCAGAACGGACATACATAACGTCCGCGCAGCCGGCTTCGCCAGGCCTCCGCCAACAACAAAGGAAAACGATGTAAGTTATTCCGATCGGAGGATAAAACAAGGCTTCCCACCGTGTGCCATCGAGACGGCTGCCGACATGTATTCCAGCGACAACCGAGACGAAAGTGAGTAGCATTACGGCGAGAAACGCCACCGCAAGCGTCGCAGGCGTTCCTTCTTGGGCATAATACTTTGCCACGCCGCTGAATCCGAGATAGACCGGTAGAAAGAGTGTCAGCCAGCTTAACAGCGCCATGTCGGGCGTGTTCTTTTCCTCAGACAGCGGAAAGAGCGGCGGCAGCTTCATGGCGCGGGCTGCGGCGCGGCGGAAGTGGGGATGCTAAGAGCTCCGCCTCCTCCGCAGCCACCGCCGCCCATGCCGTTGATGCGCAGCGCTTTGCGGATGTAAAGCACGAGCGCGGCGGCGAGCGCTACGATGGTGCAGGTCTGCATCGCGGCAAGGCGGGCGGAGAAAGAGAAATCCCCGGCCTGCAGAAGGGTCATCCCGCAGGCCATCATGGAGACGGGAATCAGGGCTGCCAACAGAGGCTCAAATCGCCACGCCTCGGGCTCTGCCACGTTACTGCCAGTAAGGACGAAGGTCAAAGTAAACCCAAACACAGACGATTCGATGAGTATCCACCCTACGCTCGGCAAGCTCAACACTCCCGCTACCTTTGCCAGCATAAGAATGAAAAAAACCACGAAAATGCTCACAAAGCATCTGTTCGTATAGGTCTGCACCCGCAATGTCAACGGCTGGTCGTTATCGCCAAAGCGGCGATAAAACTGGATGGCAGCCACTACAGAGACAAAAGTCAGCAACACAACCCACAGGACAGAGCCGATTAGCAGCGCGGGAGATGGGACATCTGCACTGTGGCGAGCAGCGATGTCCAGGCTCAAGGATATCGGCCAGTACAGCAAAACCCAACCCATTGTCACCCGGTTTAGGAGCGCGTCATCGGGCCGTACCAGCGGGAAAATTGCGGGAAGCTTGAGGTGGGGCTCGCAATCGTGAATGCAGTCGGCATTGGCTTTGTGTTCAGTTCCGGTATTCACGCGTTGTCTCCATGCTCCGCGCCTATGCCTCGGCCGAAGCCATGTCATGCTTTTGCCGTTCCGTATCGCCTCACTCCCCTCCTACGCTGCCCGCGCCAGCGGCGGCTGCTGGTTGCGCAGCTCTGACGCTTCGCGTTTGGCGCGTTCCTGCAGTTCAATGCGCTGGATGCGGATAATCTCCAGGGCGGTCTTTTCCTGGGGGTTGATCCACATGTCGTTGATGGTGTTGAGGTAGCTCTTTGTTCGGATGAGGATGACGCAGTTGAGGATGGTGAAGAACATGCAGCTGCCCAGCATCAGTGCTTCGCGGAACTCCAGGATGGTGCCGGAGTACCACGCGTACATGGACTGAAAGGCCATCACGATAAGGATGCTGATGTACAGCATGAGGATCTGGCGCTTGATATCGCGGTTAAAGCGGTTGCGATACTCGCTGGACTGCAGGATGTGCGACCGGAGCTGATTCTCCCGGACGTCCAGATCGCGGAGGGCTTCGTCGATATTCATGTCGAATGGGTGCGTGCGCAAGGTAGGGGATTGGCCGGAGCGCGCGCCGCCACGCGCGAGCGTCCCGCCTCGCTGTATCGCCGCCCGGCCGCAGTTGCAATGCGTACCGGACAGCCTGGCGAGGGCAAAGGTGAGCCGCATTCATGGCGCGCGCCTGGACGCGTCGACTGCCTCATCTATTGGTGGAGCTCTGCTATGCAGTCACCTTAACACTTGCACGGGTCGTTGCAAAGTCTATTTTTCGGGTGGAGAGGTCCACCTTGGCCACCTGCACGCCTATGGTCATGCCGGCGCGCAGGACGACCCGGGTTTTCTGCCCTTCCAGCGTCAGGCGCTGGGCGTTGAAGTAGTAGACATCCCCCTCCATCTCGCTCAGCGGCACAAAGCCGCTTACCACGTAGTCCGGGATTTCGACAAGCAGGCCGCCGCTGCGCACCTCCAGGATGAGCGCCTTGTAGGTCTGTTTCTTCTGCGCCGCGGCCTGCAGGGAGAAGAACTCGAGCTTCTTCAGCTTTACGGATTCCATTTCGGCGTCGGCCGCGTTGCGCTCCGTGGTGCTCAGGTACTCGCCCAGCAGTTTAAGGTTGGCGATGGAGAAATCGAACGAGCTGGGCGCGGCGCCTTTCAGGCCCACCCCGGTGGGCAACACGTCGGCCGCCACGCCGCGCGACGTATCGGCGGCAAGTGTTGCGTCGTCGATGTAAACCGTTGTGGGCAGCGGGCTTGCGGATGTCTTTCCCTTGCCCCTGCCGTGTTGTGGGATCTGTCCCGCAGCCCCCGTGTGGCGGAAGAGTGAGCGGTGCACGACGAGATCCGAATAGCGGCGGATGGGGGAGGTAAAGTGGGTGTAGTTTTGCTTGGATAGCCCGAAGTGGCCCAGCGGCTTCTCCGAGTAAACGGCGCGCATCATGGAGCGAAGCAGATTGGTCTTGATGACCGGCTCCTCCGGTATGCCTGCAATGGCGGTAAGCAGCTTCTGGATCTCGCCCGGCTTCGTCAGGTCGCCACACTTTACGCCCATGCTGCGGGTCAGCGTCTGGAAGTCCTCCAGCCGCTCGGGATCGGGCTTCTCGTGCACGCGGTACAGGCTGGGTATCTGCTTGTCGCGCAAGTGTTTAGCCACAACCTCGTTGGCCAGCAGCATGAATTCTTCGATAAGCTGGTGCGATTCATCGTTGTGAATGCGGTCGAGGCGGATGGGGCGGCCGTCGGCGTCCAGGCGCACTTTTACTTCGGTAAACTCCATGTTCAGCGCGCCTTCCTTAAAGCGCTTGGCTCGAAGGATTTGTGCCATTTCGCCCAGCACTTTAATGTGCTTGCCCACTTCGCCCTTAGGCTTCTGGATCTGCTGGAACGCTTCCTCGTAGGTAAGCCGCACTTTGCTGTGAATGATCCCCTCCGCAAAGCGCACGCTTTTGGTGTGGCCCTTTTTGTCCAGCACAACAATCGCTGTCTTGACGAGGCGATCCACCCTGGGCTTGAGCGAGCACAGGCCGTTGCTGAGCTTCTCGGGCAGCATCGGGATAACGCGGTTGACCAGATAGACACTGTTGCCGCGGCGCTTGGCCTCGTTATCCAGCGCGGAACCGGGGCGAACATAGTGCGAGACGTCGGCGATGTGCACGTAGACTTCCAGGTCGCCGCCCGGCAACTGCTTGTAGCTCAGCGCGTCGTCAAAGTCCTTGGCGTCGTCGGGGTCGATTGTCATGACGAAGTCCTTGCGAAAGTCTTCCCTTCGAGCAATCTCCTCGGGCGGGATGTCCATGGGGATCTCGTCCGCGGCCTCCACCACGGCGGCGGGAAAGTGGTCGGGCAGCTCGTACTTGCGCGTAATGCTCATCAGATCCACGCCGGCGGCGTTGGAGGGTCCGAGCACCTCAATGATTTCGCCTTCCGGGCTGAGTTTGGGGCTGCTCCACTCCTTTAAGCGCACGACGACCTTGTGGCCCACAGGCACGGGCGGCTGCGGTTGCGGCACAATGATATCCACGCGCATGCGGGCATCGTCGGGCTCCACAAACCACACCAGTTTGCTTTTGAGCAGGGAGCCGACCACGGTTTGGCGGGCCCGGCGTATCACCTTAACCACCGCGCCGCTGACTTTGGCCGGCCCGGGGCCGCCGCGCCCTTTGCGCGGTACGTTGAGGCGTACGAGCACGCGATCGTTATGCAGGGCGGTAAGAGTATCCTCCGCGCTCACGTAAATGTCCGGCTTGTCCGGCTCGTCCGGCGCGACGAATCCGAAGCCGCGCTCGTTCATCATGATTTTGCCCGCGGCAAGGCCGAGATTGCGCGGCAACGCGTAGAGGCCGCCCTTGACGGAAACCACGCGCCCGGCCTGCTCCTCGTGATCGAGAAACGACTTGAGCTGCTCCGGAGTGATGTGGATACCGCGCAGCTTTTTGAGCAGCGCGGGGGCCGTAGCCGGCTGGTAGCCGGGGGCGGTAAAGATACGGTAAAGCTGGACGTCGAGCGGGATGGCGGCAGGGGCGTCCGGCGCCGCGGGGACCGCCGGCGCTGAGGCCAGGATGGGGGCGGGAGTTTGCGCCTCAGCAACCGGCGCAGGCGACGGAGCAGGCGCTGAACTTGGCGAAGCAACCGGCCTGGCACCTTGATGCTTGCCGGATGATGGCGTGGCTTCACCGCCGGATTTGCCCTGGGGATGCTGCCGGCCACGATCGCGAGGCTTATCGCCCTTAGCGTGACGGTCGTCTCCCTCCTTTTGCTTTCCGGCCTGCGGAGTGGCGTGGCGTCGCGGCTGCTCCACCGGTTGGGGAGCGGGAGCGGGTGCAGGCGCTGGCGCTGGAGCTGTAGGAACAGGCGCTGGCGCGGTGGTTTGGGCGGCTTTTTCTCGCTTTTCCCGATTATCGCGCTTGGCCGGCATAGCGCGCTTGTCGCGTTGGTCTCGCTTGTCGTCGCGATGTTTGCCCCGCCCGGGCAGGGGCGATGCGGCCACCTCCTTCGCCACATCAACTGGCACGGGCGCCGGCGCGGGCACGGGGGCTGGCGACTGCGGAGCGACAGGCGAAATCGCGGTGGATTTTCCCCTGGCAGCCGCTTTTTTGGGCGCGGGGGCAGGCATGACCGCCGGCGCGGGGGCAGGTGCCGGGGCGGGCGGCGGTGTCGGGACGGAGGCGTCAGTAGCAGCGCCCTCTTCGCGGCGGGAGCGGCGCAGCCCGCGCTTGTGTTCCAGCTTATGCTTGTCCTTGCCCGGGCCGTCGCCCGGGTGCCAGTCAACAATAGGCTCCGCGGGCGGCAGCGGCTGCACGGGGTGCATCGCGGGCGCAAACGGCGCCTTCGCCTTGCCACGCTCCCGGGATTTGCCCCGCGACTTGTCCGCACTTTCCGCTCTCGCGGGCCTGGCGGCGGCCTGCCTGGGAGTAGCCGCCGCGGATTTCGCCTTGCCGGGCTTTACGGACTTTGCGGGCTTTGTATCAGCCTTAGGGGCGGGCGCCGGCGCGGGCGTCTCGGACACAGTCGGTGCGGCGGGGGTGACAGAGCCCGTGGCGCTGCGGCCAGACTTCCGCCGGGGCGGAGAAACTTTTGGAGAGCTTGCGGATGAAGAAGTGGAGGATGATGCGTGGGAAGATTTGGATTTCATGTATCGGTAAAAAGTGACGAACATTCCCGCAGGAAGAAGTTCTTGTGATGACTACTGTTAGGAAAAAAGGGGATGCCTTCTGACATCCGCGGACAAGCAAACCGACGCACTCTTCCGCACCACGGCAACCGCCGCATTGCGCTGATAACCACACTGTAGACAATACTCGAAAAACAAGATTCGACAAAAGGCAACATAGACAGGGCCACAGGCCCGAAAAGGCATCCGCTGTGATTGACCGGATGTATAGACATTCGATACCAGAAGACTTGCGGGACAATAGGAGCGCCGCCGCGTGTTGTCAAGGGAAAAAGTGAGCTCGCGCCTCATTCACCGAAAAGCGTCCCTTGACTTGGCCCTGGCGAGGCCGATGATAGGTGAAAGAGTGGGTGTATCAGCGATCGAAAGTTGGCAATGCGGCTGCTTTCGCAAACGCGCGCTCAACTTGCGACTTCGTATCCGATCCGACTTACCCTCCACGCCTCCTCCAGGACGCATCTACGCCTTGCCCCCACCCATGATCATCATTCCCCAGCCCGCAAACTCCCCGCTCAGCAATGCGGCCTCCTCCCCGGGCGGCGCAGTTGCGGCCACGCCGAAAGGGCGCGCGTCGCTGCCGAGCATTCTGCTGGTGGCGGCGTGGGGCGTGCTGATGGTTGTCGGCTTTGTGGGGCTGGAGCGCTACTCGCAGGCGCCCGGCGCCCCGGGCACCCGCGTGGAGCACTGGCCCAACAACGCCGGGCTGGCCCGCCCCGGCAACGGCCAGGCGACCGTCGTCCTGTCCGTCCACCCCCTGTGCCCGTGCACCGCCGCCACGCTGGACGAGCTGCAGCAGGTGCTGATGCGCCGCGATCTCCCGCCCTTTCACTTGGTGGTGCTGCGCCTGCTGCCCAGCGAGAAACCGGCCGAGTGGAAAGACAGCGCCCTGCCCGACTGGCTGAGCTCCTACCCCGGCGTGCAGGTGGTGGAGGACCGCGACGCCGCCCTAAGCGACACGTTCGGCCTCACCACCTCCGGCCACGTCGCCTTCTACCGGCCCGACGGCACGCTGGCCTTCAAAGGCGGCATCACCGCCAGCCGCGGCCACCGGGGCGAGAATCTCGGCGCCGCCACCCTCAAGGCCCTGCTGCACGGCCAGCCCCCGCCGGCGGAGGCGACGTCCGTATACGGGTGCTCGCTGAAGTAGGCGCGACTACAATGCCCCGCCTCAAGGGGCGTATTGGAGCGGCGTATTGTGACTGAGCCGCTCGAAGGGGTCGATCGGCAGAACCAAACATATCGCCGCAAGCAGAGGGGGGGGCGGATATGACCCTTAGCGATGTAATCCAAAGACGGGGCGTGGACGCCGGGAAGTTGGGAAGTCGGCCGCACGCAATTGCGAGGCACTGGATGCGCTGCGCGCTGACAGGGCCGCCATGGCAACCACAGGATGACGGTGCGGCTGCGGCGGAAATGAGCAAACTGAGAAGTAGCCGAGCGCTGGGACGTACCCGCGCGCTCATGCTCGCGCATGCACGCGCATGCTCGCCTTTGCGCCTCCGCACGGCGCACACCTGCCCGCGTGCGCCCGCCGCGCGGCACGTGGGAGTGCCGACGGCGGGCTGCGCGGGCGGGCGGCGCGTTGCTAGGCGTGCGTTACGGGCAGCACGTTGCGTTGCGCTATGTTATGTGCGAAGCGAGGAAAACGCTTAGCCTTTGAGCGTGTAGCGCTTTTCCTTAAGGGACTTGCCGTTATCGGTAATAATATCGGCGTGGGTTTTGAGGAAGTGACCCACTGTACCGTAATTAATGCCCGTTTCCTTATGGATAGCGATCTGGCTAAGGCCGGCGGCGCCGGACTTACGAAGGCCTTCAGTAATACGCTGATAAATATCGGAAGACGAAAGGCGCTTGCGCTTGGTGCTCTTTGTCTTGGTTTTGCCGGAATCACCAGTGATCGCGGCGAGTTCTTCTTCAAGCTTCGCCACGCGGTCCTTGGCTTCGCTCAGTTGCTCTTTGATCTTATCTACTTTTTGAACCTGGAGTGCCGCAAGCTTTTCCTGAGCGAGACGAATCTCGGCTTCAAGAGCATCTGCAGCAGTTGCTTCAGTTTTTGCGGAAGAGGATGCTTTGGCTGCTTTAGTCATATCTAAATGAATAGTGGATCAAACGTTGGAAGTCAATACACCTATGCACGTTTTTTTGTGAATTCTTTCAACTTCGCATTAATACCAGCCGCTCATCGCAAAGCCGTTAACGCTTCTCGCGGATTTGCCTTGATTTGGAAGGGCCTTACCACTGCCAATGCAATCTGCTTGCCGCACAGCTCCGGTCCCTTATTACGATGCGCAACGAGTGTGGCGTCTATGTTACAGAATTCTATACCCCGCATGCCTTGCGCCAACTGTTGCGTTTGGCAACAGGTGGCCGGAGATGTGTTGCACCGACACGCAATGCCCTTGTTTCCACAGGCTTGCGGCGCGTTTGCCAGTAGGGAATGCGTGCGTAAAAGGGTGTCGCGCCTTCTGTACCGGCAAGGAATTTGCTCGTCCTGAAGCCTGCGCTAATGCATGGATGCTTCCGCATTGCCCTGCCCCTTATGCACGAGGTTTATCCGTTACTGGCGATGCAGGTGCCGCTCTACCCATCTTTCTTGCAGTCATCACTGCTTTCACTCGTGGTGATGTAGAACACAACTGCGCATCCGTTACCGAAACCGCGTGCGGGGGGCTTTTGCCTTTCCGTTTAGCGGCATTAAACGGCAACGCAGCGCCGGTGGTTGCAATGAAAGGAGATGTTCGACAAACGCCGATTGATCGTTCGCGCGCTTAGCCAAACACGAGTATTTGTTACAGAAAGGCGCCTGAGTAGCCCGTTGCACTCACGACAGATGATGACCAAGCCGGCATGTGTGGCATGTTGCGGTAGTTGGTATTATTATAGTATTGAAGCGGCTTCTCTTTCCCTTTTCAAGAAATAAACTGAGATGAAATATTGATTGTAATTGTAGTGCATCACAAATGCGACGCGCCACCTTTTCAGCCAGATGGACGCCCGAGCGACAGAACGCTACGTAGTAGCAATTGCACATGGGGTTGCGCCCCACCATGTAGAGCGATGGCTTGCTTATAGCAATGCGCCCGGCCGCAAAGTATGGGCGCAGCGGCGCGGCAATACATGGACACCCGCCCCCGCTAATAATAATGGCGCCGCGGCTTATGTGGCCACGCACATCTTTAACGCGCGCGCGTCACGGCGTTGCGCAGGGTTCCCGCACATCTTCGCCTGTCTCTCCCGCGCTTCTTCCTCTCACTATCTCTCACTATATATAACGCGCGCGCGCGTAGGTCCGCTCCGCGCGCTACGCCGCCGGCGGTTCAATGCGCAGCACCAGCGCGGGAAAAAGCCTCTGGAGCGTGGGCAGGCTGCGGCTGTGCCAGGAGACGGCGGTACTGCCCAGCACCGTCATGCCGGTGGCGCCCGATTTACGTGCGGAGATGGCGAACCGGGTCAGGACGTTCAGCCCGGAGCTGTTGAGAAACTGCAGTTGCCGCAGGTCGACAACGAGTGCTTCGCGGTGGGCCTCCAGCCCCCTCTCCAGCAGGTCGTGAATTGGCGCGTAGCTCTGGCTGTCGCTGAGGCGAAAGGTGCCCTCCAGGTGCACGGTGGCGGCCGCTGCGTCGTACCAGGCGCGGTAGTTGGGTCCTTGAATATCCGTCTGCATCGGCAAGTGCTGTGGTAGGTGGGGTGGGAGGGAGGGGGAAGTTCGGCGGTGATCAGGTTGGAGGGGCGGGGCGGGAGGGGCCTGCGGCGGTGGCCGGCTTTACGCCCAGTCCCGCCCTGTCCGGGGCATCTGCAGGCGCAGAGCAAAAGTGCTCTGCATGCTCAGCCCGTGGGGGCCTCCCTGCCTGCGGCCTCGTAGGGCAGGGCCAGCGTGGCCATGGTGGAGAGCTCCAGCGGCGTGGCGCCTGTGCCGGCGCCCTGCCCGCAGGTAGTCTCCGCTACACAAACCGGGTTGGCAATGGGTTGCAGGCGCCAGCCCAGCCGGGCGCCATAGTGGGCCAGCAGGGTAAGGAAGCCGATGCCGGAGCCACTGCTCTCGGGATCCTCCGCATTGCGCTCGGCCTGCTCAATAAGCAGGTCGGCCGGGTCGCGTTCCAGAATCTCCGCGGCGCGGCGGCGCAGCTCGGAGGCGCGCGGCGTCTGCATCTCGTTGCGGATGACCAGCACAAATTCGTGGGCATCCACGCAAAAGCCCAGGTGCACGGGGCCGCCGCAGCGGTATTTGACGGCGTTTTCCAGCAGCTCGTTGGCCAGATAGGAGACGTCGTCGACAAATTGGCGCACCTCGGCGGAGGTGGATGCGGCCCCGGCGCCTTCCAGCAGGCCGGCCAGCAGGCGCCCCGCGTACTGGGCCAGAAAGTGGGAGATAATATCGCAAAACCCGCGGTCGATGGCAGCCGTGGGCGGGGGATCGAGCGTAAGCTGCAGCCCGCAGCGCGTGCGCTCCTCCGCGGCCAGGTCAAAATGGCCCAGCAATTCCGTCCCCTCAGGGGCGGCGGCGGAGGTTGGTGATGGATGCATAGCAACAGCTGCAGCGCGGGGCGTTGCACCCCGGTTGCTGACGGCCCTGCGGGGGCCGTCGCTGGGGAGGATGTGGTGGCGGAGCGCCGGGGAGGCAGGAAGCAATGGGCCGGCACGGTACTTTATCGCAAGGGCGGCGAGAAGCGAAGCACAAAAGTGAGAGACGGCCCTTGCGCTTGCGCTGCGGATGCATAAGTTCTTATCTGGAAGGCGCGCGAGCCTTTAAGTACATTCGATATCGCCGCTCGCGCGGACTCCGTCCCCTTCCCCCCCGCCGCCTTTTTTTCTAATTCCGGGCACAAAATCGAATGGCCTACGCTGCAACAACGGCCGGCCCTGTTCGTTAAGGAGAAGTGCCTGCGACCCTATCCACCCCTGCCCCGCGCCATCAACCCAAGCCCCACCCTACCGTGCCGCGCCCCGCGGTTACCCTGGTGGGGATGTCCCCTCCCCCTCTCTATCCGCGCCCACACATTGCCAAACCCCGCATCTTCTGCCTGCCCAGATCGCAGTCGAAGGTCATGCTCATCCCCCGGCCGGGATGCTGCGCCACACAAATGACCGTCGTGCCGATCCGGAACGGGCACACAACCAGCCCCACCGCTATGCCGTCGTCGTCGCCGCACCCCAGCCACAACCGCACTGTCGAGGAGTTCCTCGAAATGCGCCACCACATGCACATGCGCCCGGAGGACGAGCTGCACGCGCCAGGCACGGGCGTCACGCTCGATCCCCGCCTGCTCTCCACCGCCACGCCCGAAGACGGCACGAACAACCCGCTGACCGATTATAGCGGTGGCAACGGCCGCCCGACCGCCCCCCGTGGGGAGACTTACCCCACCCACACCAACGTTACCAGCCTGGCCGCCGGCTCCGGCCTGGAGACGGAGCGGGAAGCGGAGAACAGCGCCTTGGGAGGCGATTCTATAAATCCGCTATCATTTTCGCCTGAAGTCTTGCCAAAAGGCCCTGCGCCGGAGCATCATATGCGAACCACATCAGGTACCGATTTCGATACCCTGGTGGCCGACCCACTACCACTTCCCGCATCTCTCCCCGCTCCCAGCCCTATGGAAAGCCAAGTGACCAAGCACGGCGACGCAGACATCATCCTCCTGACCGGCACCCTGGACCCCAAAGGCGCCGCCGAAGCCAAGAAGGCCCTTGCCCCGTTCCTTACCGGCGGCACCAAACTGGTAATTGATATGTCCGGCGTCGACTACATCGGCAGCGCCGGCCTGCGCGAGCTCTTCCTCGCCGCCAAAACCATCGACCGCGTCGGCGGCAAACTCGCCGTCTGCGCCCTGCGCCCCGAAGTCAAACGCATCTTCGACATCGCCGGCTTCGCCATCCCGTACCAGATCGTTGAAAGTCGCGAAACCGCGTATGACGTGCTGGGCGTGCAAGGCGCCGCCTGAAGCGCGATTTCGCAGCGCATGTAGTCTGGCATTTTCCGAAGCGCCACAACTCGTAGCCCAGGGCAATGCCTGCCGCAGCCCTGGGTAATGACGAAAGAGGGACTGCGTCCTGAAGGGACGCCCCAGCATCCTACTTTGGGACTGGAGCGTCAACGACTCTAAGGCAGTGGAGGCACCG
The DNA here is from genome assembly GCA_003054695.1 of Verrucomicrobia bacterium LW23. GTDB lineage: Bacteria > Verrucomicrobiota > Verrucomicrobiia > Methylacidiphilales > UBA1321 > LW23. The sequence continues at coordinate 60,383 of QAZA01000009.1, read as the reverse complement.
ACCCCGTCCCGCGCAGGCGAAACTCGCTGGGGCTTAGCCCCGTGGTGCGGCGAAACTGTTTGTTGAAGTACTGCGGATCCGCAATGCCGCACTCGTAGGCCACCTCCTTTACCGGCAGGTCCGTCGTCAGAAGAAGGTGACGCGCCATCTCCATGCGCACGCGGAGCAGATAGCCCGCCGCCGTTACGCCAAAGCGCTGATGAAATCGCGCCGCAAAATAATGCGCGCTGAGGCCCGAGCCGCGCACCAGCTCCGCAATCGGGATCGCCTTCGCATAGTCCCGCTCCAGCCGCTCGCGCGCCGCCTCCAGCGCGGCGTCGGATGTACGCCGGCGCGCCGCTCCGGAGGCCGCCTGCAACCCGCCGCTGCCCGGGGAGCGATTGGCCGCAGGGGCTGAGGGGCATTCGGACGCGAGATCCGCAAAACGCAGCCCTCCGGCCAGCAGCAACGCCTCCAGGCGGGCTGTCGCGGCGGCTTCCATCAGCGCGCGCTCCGCCTCCGTGCGCGCGGGGTGGCGGGTGATGTCGTGGATGGCCTGCATCGAGTCGCCCAGCGCCGCGCCGCCGGCCGACGCAGGCACGTGCAGAGGGAAGAAGAAGCCCGGCGCCACCTCCGTGTCCCCTCCCGCCGCCGCCTCCACAAAAAAGTGGATGCACAGATGATGACTCGCATCCCGCAACTCGTAGCTCGAGCCCACGTGAGGGGGCGACAACGTCACATCACCCGGCCGCAGCGCAAACCGCTCCCCGCCAATCTCCACAACCCCATGGTAATGATGCTGATGCAACGCAAACGTGGCGTGGCGGTACTGCCGCTCCATCCTGTCGGCCGCAAACCCCACCCAAAGAGCGCGCTCAATCCGCGTGCCAAAGCGAAGGGGAAAAAGATGGAATTTCACACCGGGCATCCTGGCAGCTAAGCCTTCTCCTCAACCATTGCCGGTACATTTCGATCCGTGGACGTGACAAGGAAAAACAAGTGCCCGGTGCCGAAACAAAGTATAAAGGAAAGCGTGGCTACAAAAAATTGTTGCGTCGGTTTTGACTCAAACCAAATGTGTAAAAATACAAGAACAGCAAAACACAGCATTGCTCCACCGTAAAAACAATCCCTGAAGAATGGATACGGACTATCCCACGCCAACAGCGTAAACACAATAAGCATATGAACAGGGCTGCACAGCACCGCCAAAACAAGGTAAGTGCTGAACAAGGCCCACAGAAATTTCAAGCTTTGCCCCAAAAAAGAAAGCGCTGCAGGTTTGACCGTAGGGCTTTTCATAATCTGTGGCGAATGCTTAAAGCCTCGCCGCCTCCCATTCTTGAAGTTTGAAAGGAGCTGCTAACGAAAGTTGATACTTGATAGGCCCTTGCATCGGCATGCGCGGCTGTCATTTTTGGGGTTGCTGCCAGGCAGAAGGTGCAAAATCCCAGGTATCACACGGCATCGCGGCTCTCGCGGCGCCGGCAACCGCGCGAGACAGCTGTTCTTTGGCGTCGATCATCGCGCAGCTCTCCATGTCTTACAATTGCTACGTCACGCCTATCGCCACTCGTGCTTCGGATATTTGCGTTGCAGCTCCTGTTTGATCTTAGGATACGACTCCTGCCAGAAAACTGCAAGGTTTGCCGTAATTTGTATCGGCCGGTAATTGGGCGCCAGCACTTGCAGCGTGGCGGGCACGCGCCGTCCGGCCAGCAAAATGCTTTCCTTGACGCCGTATAAATCCTGGATGCGCGCCGCGATGACGGGCGGGCTCTCCGCGCTGTACGTCACCTTGGCGCGACGGCCGTTGGGCAGCTCGATGCGCTCGGGCGCGTACTCGTCCAACAGGCGCTGTTGCTCGCCGCTGAGCCATTGTTTGACAACCGGCCACACCGCGCGGTCCTTGATCTCCTTGTAGCTGAGCGCGCCATGGCAAATCTGCTCGATGAGCGCAATGCGGTCCTCCGGCGTGATTTCCGGCAGGTTAAACTCCGGCCACCATTTGCGTAAGGCGTTGACGCGCAAGATCCACTGCTCCACCTGGTCGTCCCAGTTGGCCAGCGGGCAGCGGCCGGCAATCACCTCGCGAGCCAGCAGGCCGGCGGCGGCGTCGCGGTCGCGCGTGTCGGTGGTCGTCGTCTCCAGCAGCAGGTCGCGGAAGAGCCGCGAGCGGACGGCCTGGACGCGGCGCGTGGCGGGGTCCAGAATCGTCTCGGTGCGGTCCGTAAAGTCGTCGGGAAAGAGCTCGCGCAGCCACTCCTCGCGCACGGCCGTGGCCATGCTCAGCAGCACGCTCAGGTCGCCGCCGCGCCCCTGCACCTCGCGCACTTCGGCGGCGACGAGCAGCGGCTCCTCCTGCACCACGCTCTCTCGCGCCAGCACGCCGGTGCGGTTGCGGGTTAGGGCGCAGCGCAGCGTGCCTTTGTCCACGCGGCGCGCGAGGTGGTCGCTAAAGCCGGCCAGCACGCAGCGGCGCACGGCGGTGCCTTCCACGCGTTTCTCGGAGATATCGAGCCCTTCGTCGCGGGCAATGTCCAGAAACTGTTCGAACGTCTGCGCCACTTGCCGCGCTGTAAGTGCATGGATGCCAAGGCGTTGGCAGGCACCGCCTTCAAAGTTGCGCTGCTCCGCCCAGCGGTAGGCGCGCATCATCACAAAGAAGTCCGACTCGGTTTCGCCGTCCGTAAACACTTCGCGATCCTCCTCCATCTCGCGCCCTTCGGCGCGCATCAGAAAGCTGCGGCCCTGCGTAAGCGACGCAATGAGGGCCGCCTGCCGCACGCAACCTAAGTCCGCCGCCGCCAACAACATACGCGCATAGCGCGGGTGGACGGGGAAGGCCAGCATACGGCGGCCAAGCTTCGTAATCGTATCCAGCTTACTGGGTCCAGCGTCACGCTGGTCCCCCCGCGGGCCTGCAATGGCGCCGAGATCGCGCAGCAGCGCCTCGGCCGTCATAAGCGCTTTGGTCTCAGGGGCTTCCAGCCATGGGAATGCGGCGATATCCACAATTCCCGCGGCTTTGAGGGAGAGCACCACTTCGGCCAGGTCCAGCCGCCGCACCTCGGGCAACTCCTGCGGCATGCGCGCGGCGTGCTCCTTCTCCGTCCACAGGCGCAGGGAGACGCCCGGGGCGGTGCGGCCGGCGCGGCCGGTGCGTTGTTGCGAGGAGGCCTGGCTGATTTTCTCGACCAGCAGCGTGTTGATGCCGCGGTACGGGTCGTACCGGGCAATGCGCGCCAGGCCGGAATCCACGACGATACGGATGCCGTCGATCGTCAGCGACGTCTCGGCCACGTTGGTGGAGACAATGATCTTGCGGCGGTCCGCCTGCTCCAGCGCCATATCCTGTTGGCGTGGAGGCAGTTCGCCATGCAGGGGCAGCAGCAGGCAATCGCCGCAGCGTCGCTCGTTGCGCAACGCGGCGATGGTGCGGGAGATCTCGTACGCGCCGGGCATGAAGATGAGCACGTCGCCATCCATGCCGCTGGCCAGCAGGCGCTCCGTCTCGTACGCGGCCAGGTCCCACGGCTGGGAGTTGTCGGGCCTGGGCAGGTAGCGGATCTCGACCGGGAAGGTGCGGCCCTCCGACGTAACCACCTGGCACGGTTGCAGATAGCGCTCCAGAGACGCCGCCTCAAGCGTGGCGGACATCACCACGATTTTGAGGTCCGGCCGGTGCTCGCGCTGCAGTTGCAGGGCGCGGCCCAGGGTAATGTCGCCGTACAGGTGGCGCTCGTGGAACTCGTCGAAGACGAGCGTTGAGACGCCGCGCAGTTTGGGGTCGGCCAGCATGTGGCGCAGGAGAATGCCTTCCGTCACGAATTTGATGCGCGTCTCCGGCCCCGCAACTACTTCCAGCTTAATCTGATAGCCTACCTCCGCGCCGAGCTTTACACCGCGCTCCTGCGCCACGCGGCGCGCCAGCATGCGCGTGGCCAGGCGGCGCGGCTGCAGCACGATGATCTGGCCATCGCCAGCAAGCCCCGCATCCAGCACAATCTGAGGCGTTTGCGTGGATTTGCCGGAGCCCGTGGGCGCCTGCAGAATCAGGCGCGAATCGGCGCGCAGGGCGGCGATAATCTGCGGGGCAACGGCGTAGATGGGAAGCGTGCGGGGATCCATGGCGGGCGGGGTCGGCGGGGCGGGCAATGCAAGGAGAGTGAAAACGGGAAGCATACAGCTCCGAGGGCCACTTGCCAAGGATTCCGGCGACCGGCAGCGCCTGCACGCGTTACCTTGCCATCCCCTCCCCAAGGCGATGCGTGCAGGGGCTTCGCGCGAAGGAGGCGAAGGTCGCGGAGGGGAGAAGGGAATGCCAGTTGGTCTTATTTACAACTCCGCCAAGGGAGTTCCAGGCGTCTACATGTCAAGATAGAAGCTTCCCCTCTGTCTTGGCGAAACTTTCCGCCCTTGGCGATATGTCCGACCTGGCTTCGTGCATCTGCAGATAATATCGCCAAGGACGGAAAGTTTCGCCAAGGGGGACCGCAGAGAGTGACTGAACTGCGTTGCGAGTTTGTCTCAGATCACTTACTTTATCTCATAAATCCGCACATCCCAGGCCTCGAAGCTATCGGAAAACGTGCCCCCGTTCTTCAGTTCGATTGTGCGATTCTCGCCAACGACGCTGAGTATGGCGCCCGGTTTCAAGCCTGGCACTGAGAAGGTGGCCGCCGTCGTCACACCCTTCATCTCCACGGCAAAGAGATAGGTGATGCCGGAGTGACGTTTGACCATAATGTCGACGTCGGTGGCCGTGGGCCGAGCCTCGCCATCCGGGCCGGCGTACGTCGTGGCCACCTCCGCGCCCTCGGGGATCGTGGGAGAGTTAAGCACCGGGGCGAGCGAAAGGATCTGCTTGTTGATGGCCGTAACAGCGGCGAGCATCTCCGGGTTATCCAGAATGGCCGCCTCCTTGAAGGGCGCAAACTCGTGCAGGAAGTAGATGAGGCCGGTGGAGCCGTGGATGAGGGACATCCAGACCTGGCAGCGCAGCTGGTGGGGGGTGGCGATGCGGTCTTTCGTGCCTATCTTGCTGGTTTCGATGCAGTTCCACACAATCTTCTGCCCGTTGCTCAGGCGCATCAGGTGGTCCACACCTTTGGCCACGTACCACAGCTTGCCGTCCACTGCCGGCAGGTTTCCGGCCACCGGGTAGATGTCGAACGAGACGATGTCGGCGCCCTTCACGTACTCCGGGTAGTCCTCGGCGCGGCCGGTGCGGGTGCCGCGGCCGATCCACTCATTGTAGGCCACGCTTAGCCCCAGGTTAAGCAGCACGGGGCGGGTGGGATCGGCTTTGATGGCGGCGGCGTAGCCCTCGATGATCGTGGCGGGCGGGATGGGCGGGCCGTAGCCTTTGCCGTCGGGCAGAGGCTGCGCGTTATCGGGCTCGTCGCCGTGCATCCAGGCGATGATGGTGGGATCGTTGATGTAGCGCAGAGAGCTGGGGCTTTGCTCGCAGATGAGCTTCATCCCCGCGCTCTTGATCTGCGCCAAATGCTCCTCCTTCACCTCGCCCCATATGCCCACAAACGTATTGATCCCCGCCTCCTTAAAGCGCGGCGCGTGGCGGGGATTTTGCAGCCACACTGCCAGCGGGAAAAACGACGGATCGCTCGGCGGGCCGTTTTTCCACTTGGCGTAGGGGCTGGGGGGCGACGCGGGGGGAGCGGCCGTCGGAGCCTCCTGCGCGGAGGAGTTACAGACGCCCCCCGTTAACGCGAGCGCAAGCAAGGCGGCGAGCAGGAGTATCCGTTTCATGCGAACGCTACCTTAGAGATATTAAGCGTTATCGCAATCATTTTCACCACAATGTCGATTCCCTCTAAAACTCGCAGCGGATGACCGTAAAGTCATCGTCAAAATGTTCCGGACCGTGGGCGGCGCGCATGTGGGCTACCAGGTTATCCAGGTAGCGGGAGTCGCTTGCGGGTGGCTGGACAAAAAAGTCGAGGAAATAGCTCATCGGCACCATGGTGCCATCCGGGTAGGAGACCTCGTAGGTGCCGTCGCTGATGAGATAAAGTTCGCCGTGCTCGGGCAGGGTGGCCTCGTGCTGCTCGTACTCGATGCCCGACATGACGCCGAGGATCAGGCCGCCGCCGTCCAGCTGCGTTAACTGGCGCGCCCCGTCAGCGCCAGGGGCGACGACCAGCGCGGGCGGATGGCCGGCGTTGGCATACGTAAGTCGCCGCGTGGGAGCATGATAGACGCCGTACCATACGGTAAAGTACATGCCGTTGTGCTTATCCATCAGAAAGATTTCGTTCAGCGCGTTAAGCACTTTGGCCGGCTGGCGCGGGTCGGCGCCGTCGGGCAGGGTGCCACTGCGCAGCACGTTAAGCGCGGCTACCGTCAGCAGCGCGGCGGCCACGCCGTGGCCGCAGACGTCCAGCAGGTACATCGCAAAGTGCTCCGTGTCGATCCACCCGTAGCTGAAGGAGTCGCCGCCCAGCTCCGAGCAGGGGATCAGCTCCCAGTCGATGCGGAACGGATCGTTGCGCAGGGGCGGCAGGATGGAGCGCACATATTTGGCGGACTCGGCGAGCTCGCTGGCCAGGCGTTTGGCGGTATCGCGCAGGGCTTCGCGCGAGTGCTTAAGCTCGATATGCGTCCGCACGCGCGCCAGCAACTCCGTGGCGTTAAAGGGTTTGCCCACGTAGTCCACCGCGCCGGCCTCCAGACCTTTCACCACATAGTCGGTCTCCGTAGCCGCGGTAAGCATGATGACGGGGATATCCGCCGTGGCGGGGTTGGAGCGGATGCGGCGGGTGACCTCGAAGCCGTCCATTTCGGGCATCATCACGTCGCACAGCACCAGGTCCGCCGGGCGCGAGGCGAGGCTGCGCAGGGCCTGGGCGCCGCTGGTAGCCGGCACAATCTGGTACCCCGCGGCGCGCAGCATGGAGCCGACGACCTGAATGTTGCGCGGGATGTCGTCCACCACCACAATAATGCTGTCCTTGGGCTGCTTGAGGCAGGCCGGCTGGAGAAAAAGGCTGGCGGCGTCGGCGGGAGCGGCGCTGGTGGGGTCGGCGGTGGCGGGAGTGTCGGCCATGGCTTTATGCATAGCCAACGGGTGGAGGTTAAGCAAAAACTAAAACTCGCACATATCGACGCAGCCCTCGCAAGCCTTCGCTTGCGAGAGGACTCGCTGGAGCGTCGCCGCCTCCATAAACGGCCGGTTGTGGACGACGGAGTCGCGTAAGTCATTGAAAAAGCGTTGCTGAAAGGGGCCGAGCGTTTGCGCGCGCAGGCGATCGCGCCAGCGATGCGACAGCACAAAAAAGATGCGGATCTGCCTTAGCCTGATGAGTTGAGGCAACTGGCGCAGCTGGCAGAACGAAAGGGTGCGATGCTTCCCGTACCCGGCCAGAAGATGGCTCAGGAAATCCGCGATAAACTCCTGCCGTGGAAGCGTTTGGAACGCGCACGTCGCGGCCTCGAAGACAGCCGTCGCGATGTCCGCCAGGAACCAGTGGTACTCGGCGTTATCGAAATCGAACGCCGTGAGGAGGGGGCCGGCGCCGCCCGATGCGGGCGCGGATTGCACGGCGAAGTTCCAGAGGTGGAGATCGGAGTGGATCAGCCCGAATGAATCATGGGACTGCGGGAGGGCGTTCTGCAGCTCGCTCTCCAACTCCAGCAGATGCAGCGCGGCGGTGCCCGTATCGGCGCCTTCCCCGCTATCGACACTCTCCAGATCAAACGCGTTCTTCACCCACCCGTGCCGCTGCGGAGCATTCGGAGGGGCCTCGTAGGAAAGCGCCGCCAGATGCAGGCGCCCCAAAAGCTCGCCCCAGGCGCGGAAGGTGGCGGCGTGCCAGTGCGCTTGGGCGCCGATATCGCCGGGCGCAAGCGTAAAGGCCACGGCGGTAACGGGTTGACCGTCCTCCAGAACGCCCTGCACCGTCCAGTCCCCGTCCACCGTGGGGATGGGAGCACACACCGGCACGCCCTCCGCGTGCACATGGCGCAGAAAGTCGATCTCCGCCATCACCTGCGCGGAGCTGCGATGGGTGCGCGGGGTAAGGCGAAGGATCGTATCTTGCGCCCCGCCCGAAACGCGAAAGATAGCATTCTGCACCTTCGCCACAAAGGCGCATCGCTCCGGCGTCGCGCCAAAGTGGCGTGCGATACCCGCAGGCAAGGCTGGAGCCATGATGGCGGTCATACCAAAACCCGGGCTACTACTCCCAATCCCCCTTAGCGGCTTTGCCCCCCTTCGCGTGATATACTCCCTTGCATTCACGCAGTATGCACAGCGAGGGGAAATTTATCACGCGAAGGGGGATAAAGCCGCTAAGGGGGATTCGGACTGCAAAATCAATACAGCACAGCGTGGATATAAAGAAACAGAAAGGCGGAGCGAAATGTGTACAGCGTTCCCTTGCAACAGGAACGATATCCAATCGCCATAAGCGCGCCGGCGCTGGCTAAACGCTGAAGGTCCGCCGACCCTATCGGGCGGCGGACCACGGTGCGTTGCTGAATATGCCTAAATCGGAGCCTTACTCCTCCACCTCCACCTTGCCGATGGGGCCGGGCAGCGGGGGCTGGCCGGTGGCTTTCACGTCGCCATTATAGTCGCTCAGGCGCATGAAGCTCAGCAGGGCGCTGCGGGTCTCCACCTCGTCGGGGCTGGTGGCCTCGATGGGAATGAAGTACTGGCCGTCCGGAAAGACGAAGTGGTAGCTGAAGGTGCCGTCCTCGCGCAGGGTGATGTGCTTGCCGTCGATCTTGACGCGCGCCTTCGGGTCGGTGCCGCCGTAGATGATCAGCTCCGCGTTCACGTGCATGAAGAAGCCGCGCTCCTTTTGCGCGCCAAAGCTGGCGCCAAAGGGCGAACTGACGCTGCTGACCCACTGGCCGCTGGTGGGCCAGGAGAAGGCGGGCAGCTGGCCAGGGGGCACCGCGGCTGCCGGCCACTGGCCGCTGGACATTTGCTCCAGCAGGCGGCGGCGCAGCACTTCGGTGATGTCCAGCGAGCCCACGCGCACCTGGCGGATAATGTCACCGCCGCCGATGTAGTCGAGCAGCGCGGACTGTTGGTCCTCGGTAAGCGGGGTGCCCTCGGCCACGGGGAAGGGCATGGGCACGCCTTCGGTCTGCAGCTTCAGCAGGGTTTGGAGAATTTCCTCGGCCGGCAGGTAATTCAGCGCCAGCTGTGTCTGCACCAGCTCCTTAATCTCCTTGAAGCTCTTGAAAGGCGGGATCGTGACGAACTGCGCCTCCGTGCGGGGCGAGAAGTTGTCGCGCGGCGTGCTTGTCTCGCCGGAGCGGGCAATGACTTCAAAGCCGCCGTCATGCCGGTAATAGCCCAGCTGCGCGTAAAAGCGGGTGGCAGGCTGGTTAACGTGGATGTACCAGTTTTTCGCCGCCTCGTGCAGCTGAATCTGCTGCGCGCGGGTGCCGCCCGGGTAGTAGATCTCCAGGAACACCTTGCCGTCGTGCGAGTTACGCGAGGCCTCCTGGTACTGCTGCCAGGTCAGGTCCCAGTAGGCGAAGAGGAAATAAGGATCGCGCGCCACCAGGTAGAGCTTTTTGGTGCCGTAGCTGTCGGGCAGCTCGCCCAGGTACTCAAACTCGGGGGGGGCGCTGGATTGCGCTTTGACGGGGGGCGTGAGAACAAACTTGCGGTCCGAGAGATCGAGCGAGGCGGCCTCGGTCGACAGCACCGGATCGGCCGGGCTGGGTTCGGGTGCCGGCGGTTTCACGGCCCCGCCACGTGCGGCAACTTTGACGGGATCGCGTTTGGAAGAGCTTTTGCGCGGGGGGATGGTGATTTTAGAAGACATAGGATTTGGGATTCTTGTGGGAATCAAATCGAAAGCGGTGGAGATGGCAATGCCCCCTGAGCACTTTGTGTGCCAATCCTTGGTCACGGCTGTGCAACAGCCAGGAATCGGCCCGCTCACGGCGCTCCACCTTTGTAGGCTGCTTTCTATGCTTATGACCAGCGAAAGTTTGTGAAAATATCGCGGGCAGAGGAAGTTAAGCGGAATTTCCTTCCGTCGCCAACGGGTCGTTGATGTGCAATAAACACCTTTTGCAGCATCATCCATTTTATCGCAAAAATGGCAGATAGTCGCGGAACCCCACGTCTTTGGCAGGCTTATGAAGACCGGCGATGCATGAATAGCGGTAATAATGTCGGCCGGTTTAAACAAATGTCCAACAACCGGGACCGCCCGCCCCTCCACAGCCACCGCTCATCCTTGCTCCCGACCGTTCGTCCCCGGCCGCACCCCATGGCCTTGCAGCCCTTGTGTAACTGCGTATACTGGGATTCACCACCGCCCCGCTCCTCGCGCACTCTCCCCCTCCTCCACTCACCCATGGCCACCATTCCCGACCAGTTCGACCTCGGCGTGCGACGCGCCCGGCTCGCTGCCGATCCCGACGAGCAAATGGAAATCCTGATGGGAGCTCTCCTGGCCCGCGCGGAGTGGTATTTCCTCAACATCGGCACCCGGCATGCGCCGGAGGCGGCGCGGGTGGATATGGACGACGGCCCCTACCTCCTGCTCTTCACAAGCCCGGATAAACTGCACAACCTCACCGATTTACGCAGGGGCTGCCGCGAGGACTACGAGAGCCCTGCGCCGATGCCCAACTTCTCCATCCCCTGCCTCAAGGCGGTGGACTACTGCCTGGGCCTGGGCGACGCAGCGCTCGCCGCCGCCCCCTCGGCCCCAGGCGGCGCGGCGGTCGTCCGCGGCCTGTTCATTAACCCGGGCGACTACGCGTTTGCTGTGCCGATGGAACGCTTTCGCCAGTATATTACGGACTGGCGCGAACGCGGCGGCCACCTGGGCCAGGGCTTCCTCATCCCCAACACATCCACGGAAGAAGATGATTTTTACCAGGAGCACGGGCTGTAGGAGATAAGCCCGCCTAATCGCTCCCCCTCGCGGCACGACCCTTACATTGCATGACTTAACTTTCCCACCGCTTATATCTTCCCAAAGGATGCAACATTTGGGAACCCAATTGCGTCTAATCAGCTTATAAATCTGTTCCTTCGCCGCAATGCGAGGTGGGCACTGTTAAATCAGCGTTTTTATACATAAACGCTTGAAAACTCAGAGCCCGCCTGCTAATCCGTTGCACAAATGCGTAAGAACACCGCCTGAACCCTTATGAATCCGCTGCAGGAAGAAATCATCGCTCTCAAAAAAGCCAAGAACGCCGTGATCCTCGCCCACAACTACCAAAGCCGCGAAATCCAGGAAGTTGCGGACTACGTGGGCGACTCGCTCGGCCTCTCTTACCAGGCGCGCGATGCCAGGGCGGACATGATCCTCTTTTGCGGCGTCCATTTCATGGCCGAGACGGCCAAAATCGTCAACCCCAACACCAAGGTGGTGCTGCCCGATCTCAACGCCGGCTGCTCGCTGGCGGACTCGTGCGACGCGCCCTCGCTGGCGGCAATGAAAGCGCGCAACCCCAACACCTACGTCGTCGCCTACATTAATTGCACGGCGGAGGTCAAGGCCATCAGCGACGTTATCTGCACCTCGGGCAACGCGCTCAAAATCGTACAGCGCATTCCTAAGGAAAAGGACATCCTGTTCGTTCCGGACCAGAACCTGGGCGAATGGGTGCAGGAGCAAACCGGCCGCCCCATGAAGATGTGGCAAGGCAACTGCTACGTCCACATCGAGTTTACTCACAACAGCATCACCCGCATCCGCCGCGAGTACCCCGACGCGCCCGTCGTGGCCCACCCGGAGAGCTCGCGCGCCGTGCGCATGCTGGCGGACGAAGTGTGCTCGACCGAAAAGATGGTGCACTACTGCCGAGACAACCCGGCCGAAGCATTCATCATCGTCACCGAATCGGGCATGCTGCACCGCCTGCGCCGCGAGCTCCCGCACAAAACTTTCATCCCCGGCCCCACCGAGCGCTGCGCCTGCGCGGACTGCCGCTACATGAAGATGAACACCCTGGAGAAAGTGCTGGAAGCGCTGGAGACCGGCGAACCCGAGCTTGTGATGCCGCAAGATCTTCAACAAAAGGCACTTGCGCCGATTGAGCGGATGCTCGACTGGAGCCGCAACTAACCCGCGGCGGATATGCGCCCGGCCCCGCGCGCCCACCGCGGGGCGATTTCGCTTGGCCACGCGCCGGCACCTCCCTAACGTAGCCAACCCGGCCCCTCACCCCCCTCCCACCCAGCTGTGCCCTTGCCTCGATACATCCTCCAGCTTGCGATAGCGACCCTCCTCCTGGCCCTGGCCGCCGCCTCCGGTGTGGCGCAGGATCCCCAGGCACCGTCGTCGCCGCAGCTGGGGCCGACGCTCTACGATCCCCCCATCATTCCGCCGCCGCCCGAGGAAATCCCCGCCATGCCGCCGGATCCCAACGAGGGCTTCGACCCGACCGTGCCGGCGCCGCAGTTTACGCCCCTTATCTCCGACGAGGAGGCGGCGGCCGCGGCGGCTCCCAGCGGCGAAAGCATCGAGATCCGCTCCGACGGCGACATCAACGCCGACCCGGCGACCGGCCTTGCCGTGGTTACCGGCAACGTGCAAATCCGCGCTCGCGGCGACGAGATTTTTGCGGATTACGTGATGATAAACAATAAGACGCGGGACTTGTATTGTCGCGGCAACGTGCGCATTTACACCGCAACCGATATTTATCGCGGCGAATCCATTGACTATAACTGGGATACAAAGGAGCGCAAAAGCCTCGACTTTCGCCTGGCGGGCGGGCCGATCCTCAGCTCCGGCCTCACCCTGCGCACGCTGCCGGAGAAGCCGAACGTGCAGCAGATTCGCAAGGGCGTTTTCTCCACGGAGAATGTGTATAGCCCCACGTTCCGCTTCAAGGCCAACACCGTTAATGTGTATGAGAATGAGAAGGTCGTTCTTCGCAACGTCACCTTCTACATTGGCGATGTACCCTTTATGTGGCTGCCCGTTTATGTGCAGTCGCTGCGCAGCGATAAGGAGGGATACTCCTGGCTGCCCGGCTACTCGGATGCATTTGGCTATTTTCTGCTCAATCGCTACGGCATTATCCTGAATGACAAGTTCAGCATGATGCTTAATCTGGACTATCGCCAAAACCGCGGATTTGCGGGTGGCGTGAATGTCCAGTATGTAGGCAATCCCAAGGATACCAAAGACAAGTTCTTTGATTTTACCAGCTACGTTGCGCAGGATAACATTTACGAGCAGGACTTTGATCTAAGCTCCGATGCCGCCAATTATCGCTACGCCAATGTCAACAGTGCTACCCGTTTTGATGTATCGCTAAAGGGCCGCTCCTCCTACATGCAGGACAGCTGGTACCTTACCGACATTAACGTGTGGAGCGATCCCTACGTAACGCTCGATTTTTTCCCCTCCCTCTACTCCCTTAACCGCGAGCCGGATAACGTGGTGGAAGCCGTGCAGTATACACCTAACTGGACGGTAAACATGCTGGTGCGTATGCAGATCAACAGCTTTTTTGAGGCCGTTGAACGTAAGCCGGAAGTAAAGTGGGAGGCGAAGCGCGGCCGTTTGTTTGATACGCCCATTACGTATGAAGGCGAAACCGGCATGGTTAACTTTGAGCGCCGCTTTGCCAAGCTTGTGGATAATAACCCGCAGCGGACCGGCACTGGCTATAGCAACTTTCGTTACGATACGTTCCATCAGTTCCTCTATCCGCGCCAGTATTTCAACTTCCTTTCCTTCACGCCCCGTGTCGGCGTTCGCGGCACCTACTGGTCGGACAACAACCTGAACCTGAACGACTACGACTCCGAGGGAAACAAGGATACGGACGACGCCGCGCGCTTTGTCTTTAACGCCGGGTTTGAGTCTTCATTCAAAGTCTCGCGTGCCTGGCCGGAGATCAAATCGCAACAGTTTGGTATTGATGGCATACGCCATGTCTTCGAGCCCTTTACCAATGCGCAGTTCGTCTATACAACGCTGGATCCCGAAGACATCCGCGGTATGGACGATCGCCTGCCTTTTGCATCCACAAGCCTGCCGTCCATCAACTTCCCCGCGTATAACACTATTGACGACATTCCCACCATGGGCGTAGTCCGTATGGGTATACGTAACAAGATTCAAACCAAGCGCGATGGCGCCAACTGGGATCTTATTGACTGGATGCTGGCGGTCGATTACGACTTCCGCAATAACTTCAGCTCCACGCAAAGCAATCTGCAATATCTTACGGATGCGAATGTAAGGACGAGTTCTTCCCTGCTTGATGAGCGATCCAACAGCTCGCTGCGTAACCTTAGCAGTATTGTCAGCGACTTCCGTTTCCGCCCCGTTCCATGGGTAACGCTTAACTCCAAAGCGGCGTTTGATCCCACGCTGGGAACCATTACGCAGTTTGATACGGACCTTATCTTCATGCCCATGCGCGCTTTGCAGCTTGGCGTGGGTCATCGCTTTATTCAGGACAGCCTTCTCTATCCGGATTCCAATCTTTTCTCCATCAACGGCTTCTATCGTTTGAACGAGCACTGGCAGTTTTCCGGCAACCTGATTCTGGATACGGACGACAGTACAAACACCGTTACGACAACAAACGGCTCCACGCAAAAGCTGGATATGATCCGCTCGCAGCAATATAGCGTGCATCACGACATGTCGTCCTGGATTGTCTCGCTGACGCTCAAGCGTTCGCAGTCCAACGTCTATATCGATGGCGTGCCGCGCGACGATACGTCCGTATTCCTTACGTTTACACTCAAGGCCTTCCCCGGCGCCTCGCTCTCCACCTCCACATTTAACAGCAACTAAGGGTCCGTGGGCGGAAAGGCGAGCGAACGCCTCGGATCGACAGTTTCGGGCGCATAAGTGGTGTTTTTCTACCACAAAGCGACTGCTTACACCAGTGTGATATGTGGAATTGCACCGCCGCTCTGTCTTATCTTGAGCGGCATGAGCACCACCTTACAGGAACCGTCCGTTACATCGCACACCTCCGCCTCGGCCTCCGGCGCAACTTCCTCCGCGCGAAGCTTTTTTGAGGAGAATGGGTATTATCTCGCCAAAGGCGTTTTCTCACCCGAAGAGATGCGGGAGCTGGAAATCGACTTCGATCGCATCGTCGCGCAGATGAACAGTTTTGGGGCGGAGAACGCGGTGTGGGGCGGCGAGGAGAGCGCGCGGGTGGGCTCCAAAAACACGGTTATCTACCACACGCACAATGTCCAGATTTACTCCGCCGCCTGGCTGCGCGCCTTCATGAATCCGCGGTTTCTGGACGTGGTGCAGGAGCTGATCGGGCCGGATATCATCCTGCACCACAGCAAGTTGTTCCAAAAGCCCAGCGAAAAAGGCTCGCCGTTTCCCATGCATCAGGACTGGCCGTACTTCCCCACCATCAAGGACAAAATGATCGCCGGCATCATTCACGTCACCCGCGCCACCGACGAGATGGGGTGCCTGCGCGTCTACCCGGGCTCGCACCGGCTGGGCCGGGTGGAGAACACCAACGGGCAGTCCCGCTCGGAGTTTCTGGATCAGTACCCGCTGGACGGCGCTGTGGCGCTGGAGGCGGAGCCGGGCGACATCGCCTTTTTCCACTACTTTACCCTGCATGGCAGCAAGCCCAACGTCTCCCCGCACATCCGCAAAACCGTGCTGACGCAGTTGCACCCCGGCGACGATCGCGTGGAGGAAGGCAACCGCCACCCCAACGCCCGCCTTGTGCTGCGCGGCTGGAACCACCATAGCCGCCGCGCGCTGGGCAACGAGTAGCACTACTCCCCGCTCGCGTCAATCAATCCACCCGCCGAAGCCTGACCCGTATGCCATTGCGCGGGCGCAGGGTAACGGCGGGCTGGAAGACGACGCGGTGCGAGGGGACAAGCTCCATCGTCCAGTGGCGGGCCAGTGTCGCCATCACCAGAATCAGCTCCATCCAGGCGAAGGACTCCCCGATGCACGCGCGCGGGCCGCCGCCGAAGGGAAAGTACGCGTAGCGCGGCAGCCTCTCGCGAAACTCCGGCGTCCAGCGGTCGGGCAGAAAGCGGTCCGGCTCCGGAAAGTAGCGTTCCTGCCGGTGCATCACCGCCTGCGTCATAAACACCGTGCTTCCACGCGCCAGGGTAACGCCGGGCAGGCCGGCAAGCTCCACATCCTGGGTCACGGAGCGCGCGAGGGTCCACGCGGGCGGGTAAAGGCGCATCGACTCCGTGAGGACGGCCTCGGTAAACGGCAGGCGGCGAGAGTCGGCCATGGTCGGCGCCGCGTCGCCCAGCACGGTGCGGATCTCCTCCCGCGTTCGCGCGGCAACATCGGGGTGCTGGGTCAGCAGGTACCAGGTCCAGCTCAGCGCGGCGGCGGTTGTCTCGTGGCCGGCCAAAAAGAGGGTGAGGACTTCGTCGCGCACCTGCTGGTCGGACATGCCGCTGCGGGTGCCGGCTTCGTCGTCTTCCTGGGAGGCCAGGAGCATGCTGAGCAAGTCGCCTTCGTCGCGGCCGATGAGGCGGCGTTCGGTAATGATGGCCAGCACCATTTCGTCCAGCTCCCGCTTGGCGGCGCGGATGCGTTGCACGAGGGGCAGGGGCAGTTTAAAGATATACTCGATGCCGGGAATTTGCAGCAGCGGAAAGTGATCCATCAGCAGGCCCAGCGAGTGGCTGACACGCTCGGCCAGGGCGGTGGTGTCGGAGTTAAACAGCGTTTTGCCGGCAATGCGCAGGGTCAGCCCCATCATGTCGGCGGCGATATCGATCTCGGCGCCGTCCGTCCAGCGCGCCTGGTTCTCGTGGGCAAAGCGCACCATGCAGTCGGCGTAGGCCATGATGCGCTGCATGTGGAAGGCGGGCTGCATGAGCCGGCGGTTGCGCGTGTGCTCCTCGTGCTCGCTGGTAAGCAGGCCGTTGCCCATAATGCGGCGCGCGGCTTTCAGGGCACGGCTCTTTTCGAAGCACTTGTGCTGTTTCATCAGCACCTGGCCAATCAGGTCCGGATCACTCAACAGCGTAAACCGGCGCGGCCCGAAGCGGAAGGTGCCGACCGGCCCGCACTCCGCCGCCACATCGCGCAGAAACGTCATGGGGTTGCGCTGAAAGCGAAAGAGATGGCTGACGCTCCACCCCCGCAGCGCACGCGGGGCAAGCGGTGCTTTCGGACTGGCCGGCGATGGTGACTGCGATGGAGAGCCAGGAGGGAGCGAGGTCATACACAGATAGCGGACGCGTTGGGCGGGTGTGCGATTACATGCAATGTTGGGCCGGACGCAGGAATCTAGTGCATCTCACGTGTGATTTCACGAAAAAATCATTGCTATCGATCGCAACGGAACCGCAGATGCTGCGGGCAAGGCCTACGTAAACGGACGGCGGGCGATGAGGCGGGAGACGGCGCGGGCGGGGCTGCGGATGAGGAGCTCGCGGAAGAAGGTCTCGGTGCTCATGGCGCGCGTTTCCTCCAGGCGGGTGACGAGGCACCATGCGACGTAAAAGATGATGGCGAAGGCGACGTAGACGATGCTGAACTTGTTCCAGTGCCAGTAGCCCCAGTTAACTTGGGTGTCCTTCATCAAATCCATCATCACGCCGCAAAACACGGGGGAGAGGCCGGCCATGGTGCTGTTGATGACGGCGTTGAGCGCGAAAAAGTGGCTGCGGCCCATGACAGGGACGGTCGCCATCAGCAAACGTACGTTGGCCAGGCCAAACAGGCTGTTGCCGACAGCGGAGGTGAAGATCTGGAACGCCAGCGTGCCATAGTTAAACGGCACTACGGCGGCCGAGATGAGCGCCCAGCCGATAAAATGCATGGTAAGCATCAGGCACGAGAACCACAGCAGCGGCTTGCTGCCGGTAACGTCCGCAATGCGCCCAAAATAGAGCAGGCACAAGGCTGCGCACACGCCGCCGCAGGCCGCGTTGCCCAGCAGAAAGCTGTCCGAAAGCAAAAACTTCTCCTTAAACAAGGGCACCCAAGCAAAACCGCCTGAGCTTAAGGCAGTTACGCATACAATGTTAAACAGCGTCAGCCGGAAAAACGGCTTGTAGTTCAGCATGGCGCGCCACGGCACGGGCTCGCCGCTGCTGCGCGCCTCGGGCGTAATCGGCACGTCGGGGATGCGCTGCAGGAAGACGAGGCTGACGGTGGCGGCGATGCCCGCGGCCAGAAAGATACCGCCGTACACAATCTTGCCCATCGCCTCGCCGTCCACGCGGTCGGAGAGATGCATGCCGCTGAGCACGACCGAGGTGAGCGCCAGCGTGGCCACGCCGGCCAGGGAGGAGCTGAGCTGGTCTATCGAGATAAACCGCCCCCGCACGCCCTCCGGAACAAGCTGGGTAATCCACGGCAAAAAGCCTGCCGTTGAGATGCCGCGCGAGACGTTGAACCCGAACAAGAAGAACAGCATCAGGCACATGCGTGTGGTGTTATCGATAGCCGACGGAAGCCACGCGGTGGCCACCATGCCCAGGATCAATACGGTGCGCGTCGTCCACCCGCGCAGCACAAAAGTGCGATAGCCCACCTGCTCCACAATACGCGCGGCGGGGATCTGCAATATCATGCATAGCGGCGGCAGGGCGGCGACAATGCCCAGGATCGTCTCCCGCGCGCCCAAGTGCTTGAAGAAGAGGAGCATCGGCGTGGCGATAATGATCGACCACGAGATGGTGTTGAAGATCTGGAAGATGTACGCGTTGTGCACGCCCGCCGGCATCACGGCCACAGGCGCGGTGGCAAAGGGGCTGTCGTCCGTGGCGGGAACCTCGGTGGCGGGGAACGCAGGGCTTGACGTGGCGGAAGCCGATGCGGCCGCAGCTGTGGGGGTGCCGGACGGCGCATGCGACCCGCCCGGATGCACCGTGCTGGCCGCATACACGGGTGCCAGTACCGGCGTGGCGGCGGATGCGAGGGAGACGCTGGTCGGCGGCACCGCTGCCTGCTCCTCCGTGGGGGGCTGGAGGTGGAGCGGAGCGGCGGCGGGTGCGGGCGGCGGCGCCGAAGACGGTGACGAGCCGGATGCGTCGCCAGGAGACGGCGCGGGCGGCTGAGACGGGGACGACGGGTTGGGTTGAGAAGAGTTCAGGCTCATGGCGGGGATGCCGGCGCCGCGATGGAAAAGGGCAGCACAGGCATGGCCGATCGCCGCCGCCCGCGGAAAGCGGGCAGCTGACAACCGGGCTCGGCAACACGAAGCTGACAGGAGGCGCGCCGCCGATGCGGACAGAGCGAACGCGGGACGTCAGGCGCATGCAGCCGGGCAGCCAGGCGGCTGGGCAGCGCATGCAGCCGGGCAAAGCGCCTGCAAATCCCGCGTTCTTCGGCCGACATCATTCCAGCAACGCCCTGCAATGTCAATGCAGTGGTGTGCCGGCAAGCGCCTGCTGCCAGGCGCTGCGGCTACGCAAACCACTGTGGTTGCAATATCTAATACTTAATCCGCCCCGGCGAGCTCCAGCCACTTCTGCGCTATCAGGCCATGACCGGCGGGGCTGGGGTGGACGCCATCGGGCAGCCAGTAGGGGAAGCCGGTGCCGGTGGCGGCGCTGGCAAACAGGCCATCCAGGGGCAGCAGCGGCAGGCGGCGCTCCCAGGCAAGGTCGCGCACGACGGTAATGCGGGGGTCCAGGTCCTCGCGCCACTTCGCGCGGTCGGCGGGCTGGGGCAGCAGAAAGGGCTCCAGCAGGACGGCGCGGGAGCCAGCGGCGGCCAGGCGATCCAGTATACGCGCGTAGGCGGCGCGGAAGGCGGGGATGGGCGACTCGATGCCGGAGTCGTACTTGCGCCAGGTGTCGTTGATGCCGATGAGGATGGAGACGAGCGTGGGCTTGAGGGCCAGCACGTCGGCCTCCAGCCGGTCTTCCAGGTCGTAAATGCGGTTGCCGCTGATGCCCTTGTTGGCGGTGTAGAGGTCGAACTGCGGGAATTTGGCTTTGAGGCGGGCGCCGATGAAGTGGGCGTAGCCATTGCCGAGGTGGGTTTCCTGTTCGCGATTGCGGCCGGCGTCAGTAATGCTGTCGCCGTAGAAGACGATGCGATCTTGGGGTTGAATGAGCATATAAGATGTACTTCTACAAACGGCGCCAGGGCATCACCTTTGCTTTATGCATAAGCACGTTAACTAACAAAAGGATGAAGCACCTGCGCGGTGTCGGAAGCTGTAGGTTTACTCATGACGGCCGCGCCTGGCAATGCCGACCTTTGCGAAAATCCGAGGCGCGATCGCACACCACAGCAAAAAGTCTGCAAGGTTGAAGCAACAGTGCGTTAACCCTTCATGGAGGCGTGGTCGCTCGGCAGTGGCGATAGTCCACATTATCTGTCGGAATTCGCTTCCCTTCTTTCCATTCTTGCCCATACATTGAAACCGTGAACCTTACCTTAAAGTTCAATCTCATTTTCTTCGGTGTATTTGCGCTGGGCTTGTCCATTGCCAGCTACTTTGCGTACAACCAGTTTCAGGAAAACGCGCGTCGCACGGTTATCGATCAGGCCGGGCTGATGATGGAAACCACCCTGGCCACCCGCGCCTATACCAGCACGCACATCGCCTCCAAGCTCAACACAGGCACGGCGCTGATGAATGAGCTGAAGTCCACACTGGCCACGCTGAAAGCCGCGCCGCCGGAGCTGAAGCTGCCGGAAAACCTGGACCCCGCCACGCGCGAGCTGCTGACAAAGCAGTACAAGGACCAGATGGCCAAGCTGGAGGAAACCCGCAAAAGGGTGGAAGCCACCGTCACCAAGTCCGAGACCGACTACCCGGACAAGTTTATCGCGGAAACCGTGCCGGCGTTTGCGGCCACCTCCAACTTTGATTTCCTTCGCAAAAAATATCCGGAATATACGTACAAGGAAGCGACTCTTAATCCTACAAATCCGCTGCACAAGGCGAGTGACTGGGAGGCCGAAGTTGTGAACACATTCCGCAACAACCCCGACAAGAAGGACCATTTTGGCCAGCGCCACGCCGAGGGCATCGGCGAGACGCTTTACCTGGCGCGCCCTCTCAAGATTGTCGACCCCAACTGCCTGCGCTGCCACGACACCCCCGAGCGCGCCCCCGCCACCATGCTGCGCGACTACCCCCAGCTGGGCGGCTTTGGCTGGAAGCTGAACGAGATTATCGGCGCCCAGATTGTAAGCGTGCCGATGTCCGTACCGGTTAACATGGCCAACAATGCGTTCTACACGCTGGTCACCTCGCTTACCGCCATGTTTGTGGTGGTGTCGATCATCCTCAACATTCTCCTCTACTTTACCGTCATCCTGCCCGCCCGCCGCCTCTCCGAGATGGCGAACGACGTAAGCAACGGCAACATGGACGCGCCGGAGCTTCCCGTAAACGGCAGCGACGAAATCTCGACTCTCACCGATGCGTTTAACCGCATGTACCGCAGCCTCGCCAAAGCCATGAAGATGCTGGAAGGGTAACATTTGTGCCGTCGCCACGCAGCGCCGCGCCGCGTGGCTTACCCTCCCGTTTTGTTAGCTCGGTTAACATCCAATTCGGTACAAATAAGATCTTCTTTTCTCTGCCGCGATAAAATGCTATAGCGCCTTTTCAACGCGTTCTCATTTAACCGCAGCCCGTCGCCGCCGCCTCCCCCATTTACCGAGGCGGGAACGGCCCGGCCGCACCTTGATATGATCGACGAAATCGGACTCCGCGAAGGAGACATGCTGGGCAAGTACCAGATCTACGACGTCCTGGGCAGTGGTGCCATGGGCGTCGTCTATCGGGCCCTGCACACCACGCTGCAAAGTTACGTCGCCGTTAAGGTACTGCCGCTTTCGCTCACGCAGTCCAATCCCGATCTCGCGGAGCGTTTCCTTCGCGAGGCGCAGATCATGGCGCGCATTCGCGATCCCAACGTCGTCAGCGTTATCGACGTGGACCAGGACCCGGCGTCCGGCCTGTGCTACATCGTGCTGGAGTACGTGGCCGGCGGCACGCTTGGCGATGCCATCGGCCGTGCCAAAAAGGGGGGGGAGGGCGGCAAAGCTATCGCGGAGAGCCACATCCTGCGCATTGGCGCGGATATTGCGCACGCCCTCATCGTCGCGAACGAGAACCACGTGGTCCATCGCGACATCAAACCCGACAACATCATGCTGGACGGCCGCGGCCGCGCCAAGCTGTCGGACCTGGGCCTGGCCAAAATCAGCAACGCCGGGGCGATGAGCCTGACGCAGAACAACGCGTTTATGGGCACGCCGGCCTACATGTCGCCGGAGCAGGCCTCCGACGCCAAGACGAGCGACACGCGCGACGACATCTACAGCCTGGGCGCGACGCTGTACCACGCCCTCACGCTCAACCTGCCGTACGACCTCGAGACGCACTATAATATCATCGCCGCGCTCATCAAAAAGCCGACGCCCAACCCACGCAGCCTGCGGCCGGATATCTCCGACGCGACGACCGCCGTGGTGATGAAGATGATGGCCAAGACGCGCGAGGACCGCTACCAGACTGCCCAGGATCTGCTGCAGGATCTCGAGCTGGCCCACCACAACCTGCAGCATGCAGGCGGAACGGCGCAAGGCCTTGCGGCAGAGCCTTTTCTGTACGGCAAGGGCGATCTCCCCGATATCTCCGCCGACCGCGCGCGCCGCTCGGGCATCGAGCTGCCGCCGCGCACCCCCGTCCCCCCGCCCACCTCGTCCATCACCCCCGTGGCGCCGCAGTCCACCGCCGCCGGTTTTGCGCCCGCCACCGTCAAGATGTCGAAGACGGCGGCCGCGCGCCAGCCTGCCTCCCGCCAGTGCGCCGTGCTGTTCCTCGATATCGTCGGCTACTCCAAGCTCGATCTGGAGCCGCAGTATGCCGTCAAACGGATCTTTAACGATTACCTGGACTACTCGCTGACCAAAGCGGCCGAGGAAAAAGGCATCCTGGAGTACATCACCGAGGGCGACAAACAGACGCGCGTTGACGCAGATCAGCGCATTATCCTGGATACCGGCGACGGCGCGGCCGTCTGCTTTATGCAGGACCACGAGGAAGCGCTGATCGCCGCGCTGATCTTCCAGCGCTCCATCCTGGCGCTGTGCCACCAGTCCAACTACGACATCGCCGTGCGCCTGGGCATCCACTCCGGCCCGGTCAAGCTGATCGAAGACATCCACGGCAAGAAGAATCCGATCGGCAACGGCATCAACACCGCCCAGCGGATCATGAGCTTCTCCGCCGGCAACCAGCTCTGCATCTCCCGCAACTACTACGAGAATGTGGCCTGCGTGGCGGAGTACTACCGCAAATGCTGCCGCTACCTCGGCGCCCGCCTGGACAAGCACGAGATGGAGCACGTGCTGTACGAGTACCGCGACACCGAGCTGGAACCCTACCTGCCCGAGCCCCTGCCCGTGCTGGAGGAGAAGGCCAAGATCATCAAGCCGGCCACCCCCACGCCCAAGGCCCCCGAGGTGCTGGATATCGAGGCCGAACGGGTCCCCACCACGCTTTCCCTGCCCAATGCCGAGCAGCAGCAGCCTGGCACCGCCACGGAGATTTTCTCCGACTTCGCCAAATCGGTAGCGCCGGACCAGGCCTTTGCCCCATCCAGGCCGCCCAGCTCCATCCCCCCGGGTTGGAACCCTGAACTGCTGTCCACCCTGGAAAAGCAGCTGGCCAAGTATGTGGGCCCCGTGGCACGAGCGCTGGTCAAAAAGGCCGCGGCGAGCAACGCCACGCTTACTGGCCTGATTGAGGCGCTGGCGATGGAAATTACCAAGCCCGAGGACCGGCAGCGGTTTCAGCGCGATACCTCCCTGCCCAGCACCATCGCGCCGTCGGCGTCGGTCACCAGCCTCAATGCGCGGGGTGGACTCACCTCCCTTTCCGCCAGCCAGCAGCGCATTGTACTGCCTGGCGCGCCGTCCACCAGCGTGCCGCCGCAACCCAACCGCAGCCGGGTGGAGCTCCCGCTTGTTAACGCACCTGCCGCCGCCCCCGCCCAGCCCACGTTTGTGGCGCCGCCCCGCCCGCCCGCGCCGCAACCTGCTCCGCAGCAAAGCATTGCGCCGGCGCCCGCCGAGCCCCAGCGCCCGGCCAGCAGCGTCATCCCCGCCACCCCCTCCTTTACGCAGGAGGAGCTGGAGATCGTCTCCGGCCGCCTGGCCAAGATCGTCGGCCCCATCGCCAAAGTCCTCGTCAAGCGCGCCTCCGCCCGCACCAACAGCATCGACGAGCTCATCGAAGCTCTCCTGCCGGAGATCCCCAACGAGCACGACCGGCAAAAGTTTGTGAGCAGCCTGTACCAGCAGTAAGGGCGTGGAGGGGGGGAGTGAAGTTGACTCGCGACAGGAAAGCTCCATGCCTCATTCAGTCTTGGCGGAACTTTCCGTCCTTGGCGATGTTATCTGCCTTAGATTCAAGGTATTACAGATAATATCCCCAAGGACGGAAAGTTCCGCCAAGGGGGACGATCTCAGACCAGTTCGCACAAGCACCATCGTTCTTTTTCGCTCCCGATTCGTGCGATTCGTGCAATTCGTGGTTGTCCCCCACTCTCCGCCCCGGTAGGCTGGGAGCTTGATTACCGACTGACCGACCTGACCATGCAACAAGTTTCTCTATGGGATGAATCCGCCGCGAACCTTGCCACACCGGAGCAGGTGGATCTTAAGCTGGAGATCGCCAACGTGGGCAGCCGCGGGCTGGCGCTGATGATCGACCTGCTGGTGCGGTACAGCGTCGTCTTTGTCCTCTACATTATCGTAACGCTCAGCTACCGCTACGTTGGCTCCGGCGAGCCCGACCTGGGGGTGACCGGCTTTACGGTCCTGTTCTTCCTTATCGTGTTTGTCTCCGAGTGGTTTTACTTTACGCTGTTTGAGTGGCTGTGGAACGGCCAGACGCCCGGCAAGCGCATCATGAACCTGCGCGTCATCAAGATGGATGGCTCCCCCGTGGGCGTGCTGGAGGTGTTTATGCGTAACTTCCTGCGCCCCATCGATACCTCGGCCATCATGGCCCTCGTCGGCATGGCATTCATCTTCTTCCACCCTCGGGGCCAGCGCCCCGGCGATCTCGCCGCGCGCACCCTCGTCATCCGCGAGATCCCGATCGACTGGAGCATCTTCCTGGCCAACCCCGAGCCCGAACCCGGCACCAACGCCGCAGCCATTACCCGCATTGTACTGGCTCCCAACGAGTTAGAACTGCTGCAACGCTACCTGCACCGCGCCGGCAAGCTGGACCCGGAGGTGAAGGAGAAGCTGGCCGCTCAGGTTAAATCCTCCCTCATGCCCGCCGTGCGCAGCACCGACCTCCAATCCTCTCCCCTCCCCCCGCAGGCGTGGCTGGAGGAGCTCTCGAAGCGGGTGTAAGGGAAAAAGGTAATCGAAGGAGAAAATTACTTCCTCCTTCAACTTTCTTCCTTCCCCCCTTCGCGGTCTTCGCGTCCTTTGCGTCCTTCGCGCTAACCCCCCTGCCGTTTTGCCAGACAGTATGTGGATCGGTGGAGCTTAGCGCCTGGGCGTTTTTCGCGCAAAGGGCGCCGAGGACGCATAGGCCGCTAAGGGGGGGATAGAGATGATGGTTTATATATTGTTGTCTATTTCTTTTCCTTTTCTTTCCTTAGTGAAGTCGGCTTGTCGGCAGCGCTGCGAGCTGTTCGGCGTAGGTGTCGCGACTGGAATACAGCCCGGGTAATCCGGGAAGAAAATCTCCGAAAGCGTTGACTTCCAACACGTAAGGGCGGCGCGTGCGGGCGCTGAGCATCAGGTCGATACCCACGCACTGGCAGCGCGGGAAGGCGCGGGCGACGACCGCCTCCGCCGTCTCCAGCGCACGGGTCCATGCAGCCTCGCCAATGTGCGCGCGCAGTGCCGCCACATCGCCGCGGGTGCCGCCCAGGTGCAGGTTGGTGATGGGGTGCCGGCTCAGTCGCACGGCCACGTGAGTCGCCCTCCCCGCGATGACCACGATGCGCAGGTCGTACGTCTGCCCCGCAAAGCTGTCCTTGGGCATCCACTCCTCCACCAGCGAGCGTTCGGCACGCGCAAACTCCAGCAGCGGAAGCACTTCCGCCTGGCCTGCATAACGGCGCACTTTGCGGGAGTTGTACCAGCGCACCACCTCGCCGGCGCTCCCCTCCCCGCGCACCATCTCCAGGGAAGAGACCGCGACCAGCGGGTAACCGGCCGCGGCGGGGCCCATGCGCAAGGCAATAACGCCGGATGCCGACGAGCCGGCGCAGGGCTTGATGAAGACGGCGCGGAGCTGCTTTTCCCGCATCCTGCTCAAAAGCGCCTGGCCGTCGCCAAGGAGGCAGTGCGACGGCGGCGTCGGCACTCCAGCCGTTTCTAACGTCATCTGGCACAACTGCTTATCAAACATCGTAAGCAGGTCCTCCGGTGGATTGACCCAGTGCACTCCGCGCGGCTTCAGCACGTCCCGCACGTGCCGCAGGGCAAGTATCCAGCCCAGAAACCACTGCCACATCGGCGCAATCGCCCCACGGTCGGGCTGCATCGCGTCGATCTCCCGGCGGCTGATGCAGCGATAGACAGGCGGCAGCGCCCCGTGGGTGTCGTTGTCAAACGCATCCTCCTCGCCCAGGCGCAGAAGCATCCGCTCCGTCTCAAAGCATTGCCCGGGGGAGTCCAGCTTGACGATCGCGCCCGGGGGGATGTCGCGGGCCCAGGGGGGATTGCCCGCGCCTTGCGTTACATCACCAACAGCGGCAAGCACATCCAGCCACGGCACAACCACAAGGGGCAGCGCTTTATCCCGCGCCGCCGCCGCGGTCGCAAGCGTGCGCTTGTGGCCGGGGATGCCGATGAGTACAAAGGGGTGTGATTGCGTTGTCACATTCCTGGGCGTATGTCTTCCCTGGCGGGTGGAAGATTCCGCGCCCGACGGAACTCGGCTTTGGGCTGCCCCACCTCGTGAATTTCCGTCACGTGCAAATCCTCCCACACCCGGCCATCGGCTTCTCTTCGATACATCAAATACCCGGTACAGTCTATGTACATTGCCCATCCTCCCGTTGCGAAGATGCCACTGAGATACGGTTTCCTGAAGGCTTTAAGCTGCCTTGCGACGCTCTGCGGCGATCTGGGCATGCCAGTGTTCCAGTACGACTTCGAGTTATCAAGCTCGGTAAAAAAGCTGTAGCCCTTCCCCACGGTAAGGTGCCCCTTGTAACGCTTCGATTCCCCGAAGGCCATTCCTGGAGATGCCGCCGGCTCCGCCCCGCGTTGCGGTGCTGCCGCATGCGACGATGGATTTGCGTACGAGCGCGTGTTGCAAAGTAGCATGCTCAAAGCACAAAAGTGTATCAAAAGCCGCCGGTCCATTCGTAACCTCCTGTCGTTCAGCCAAGATCGCGCCTTGGGGCCGGCTTATTACAAGCGGAGCTTGTTCGTGTGGCGGGATGCGACCCGGCTCTCGTCGCATCAAAAAAGCGCCGCAACAGGTCCGCAATCGTTTACACAGGATAACTGTCTTGCACTAAGGCGGTTAGCTATGTATTCGTACTGTCGGTTGCGCTTTGCTCCAGGCCAATTCTCGGAGAATCGTGGACTTTTTCCGCAACCCCGCTACTATTGAGAGATACAGCGCACCGGGTCTCTGCAACTTTCCTTCCGCCCGCGTGCTTTTCACTAATGAGATCGCCCTCCCCTGCCCTGCTTTGCCCCTCGCAACCGCACCGGCCGCGCAGTTTTGCGGCCAGGGAGGCTTGTCGTCACGCTGCCCGCCTTTGCGCGCTTGCCGTAACTCTCTTTCTCGCAGCAGTTTGCGCAGTCTCGTCGCGTGCGCAGCAGCAGAATACGGAGCCTCCGCTGCTGATCAAGACCGAGAAGGCGATTGAGCAGCGCGTGCCGCTTCCCTTGTATGTATCGTCCCAGTCCAAGGCCGCCATCTCGCCGTTGCGCCTGCGGTGGGACTACGCCTCGGCCAGCAGCTCCATGGGCGACGACGTGCTGGTGTTTCGCTTTCCTGATACGCAGGAGGGCGCTCAGTTGAACGTCCTGAAATCCCAGCTGTGGATCTCCGCACTCAGCAGCGCCATTGTGTGGCAGGAGCCCTGGCGCGCCTCGCGCTGGACGGTTCGGGAGATTCCCGAGGTGGACGGCCCGGGTGTAGGTGTGGCGCTGAGCGTTGGCATGATCGCCACGGCGTCGGATGTTGTGTTTCCCAAGGACACCGTCATCATCGGCTCTCTCAACCCCGATACGTCCCTCGGCCCGGTGAATGGTATGGCCTCGCGCCTGGACGCCGCCGCGGCCGCCGGGATGAAGCGCGTCGTTATCCCCAACCTGCAACGCTTTGAAAAGAATGCGGCCGGTGAGACCGTCAGCATCGAGAACTACGCCAAAACGCTGGGGCTGGAGATTATCTTTGCCTCCGACCTCCTCGAAGCGACCGAAAAGACGCTGCGCTGCAAGCTGCCCGCCCCGCCCAGCACCACCAGCGGCAACGGCTACCGCGGCGCCTTGTGGGACTATCTGAACAACCAGTGCAGCAAGGAGATGAACAAGCTGCAGACGGTAGCCGGCACCTGGCAGCGCAACCTCGATCGCCTGGACAAAACCGGCGGCCCGGAGCTGAAAACGCTGTGGCGCGAGCTGTTTGACAATTACGACGAAGGCATGGACGCCTACCAGGCCGGCCTCCTTTACGTAAGCTGGGGCAAGCTGCAAATGGCCAACGCCAAGTGGAAGGCAGTGCAGGCGTGGCGCAATGCCAACCTCGACTTCAAGACCGTGGACGCCCGCGCAACGCAGCTGATTGCCCGCGTGCGCGAGCTGATGTACAAGCCGCCTGTCGACAACAACGAGCTGCACAGCGGCGTGTGCTTTGCGGAGACGCACGACTGGGGCTACGCCATCAACGCCCGCCTCGAAGGCTCACAAATCTTTGCCCAGCAAGCCTTTCACCCCCGCAGCACCGCCACGGAGGCGCAGAAGGAGCTGGCCATTACCCGCATGTTTACGGCGGTGGAGGAGACCGAGTACCTGGTGCAAAGCTTTGAGGCGTACAAGGAGCTTTACCCGCTGGTACACAAGGACGACGTGGCCGTGTATAACCGCGCGACCGTGTGGCTGCAGCAGCTCATCCCAACGCAAATAGGTGCGTCCGAACTGTTTGCGCAGGGGCTTAAGCATAACGCCAACCAGCTGGGCAATATGATTCTGCTGGACCCGCGCCTCTCCACCTACGCCCGCGTGATGGAGGAGATTCAGAAAGAGTGGGAGTCGCGCGTCAGCAACGCGCTCTCCATGCAGTCCAATACCAAGATCGACCATAACGTCGGCTGGCAACCGAGCGGCGCCTACGCTCGGCCGCGCTCCACCAACATGAACACGGCGCAGGGCCAGCTGGTGGCCGCGGCGGTGAAGCTGAGCGATACATCGCGCTGCCTGAAGTGGGTGAACGATTACTGCGAAGTCTCCGTGCTGGATCACAAGTACCTCAAGATGGGCGGCTATTTTGACTCCGCCCGGCAAGAGTGGGTCATCCCCCAGCAGGCCACCCTGCAGGCTATGACGCAGTACGCCGACGTTGCGGCGCGGCGCGGTATTGCGATGGCGGAGCTTATCGGCCTCAACACCAACATTTTAGAGCTTGTGTACGAGCGCGCCTCGTACCTGCGCAGCAGCCGTCGCATGGACGACAAACTGGAGGCGTTGCGGCAGTTTTGGCGCTGCGCCCTGCTGGGCAACATGTGCTGGCAGCTGGGCTACGTGCCGAAGGCCTCCGCCATGCCCGCAGGCCCACCCCCGCCCTCGCGCATTCCGCCTATCGACGCGCCCTTGCCGGAGACGACGCAGGCAGGCACGCAGCAGACGCAGCCCGGCGCAGGTCAGCTTACCTCAGCGCAAAAGCCGCTGCCGTCCTTCAAAAGCCAGGTGCAGGATGGCATACTGCTCGCTCCCGCGCAGCCGATTCCCCGCACGCCGGTGGAGGACGACATCGAGCCCGTGGTGGAGGAGAAAAGCAATGCGGCGGTGGAAAGCGCGCCTATGGAAACCGTTGTGCCCGTGCTGATGGAGAGCGAATAGGCCCCAGCCGGCCCCGGCCGGGCCTGGAGGCACGCAGCGGCGCCGCGAAGTCGATTTCTCCCCTACTTTACATCGCTTTTACCCTAAATGTGTGCGTAAAGCGCTCCGGCTGAGCGTCCTGATACGGATGAATGATACAGTTGCGCCCGGGCCGGTTTTCCGCTAATATCCTTCCCGTGCCCGGCACTGCCATCTGGCCCGGCGCCCCTCGCCTTAACATTTTTCGCCATCGCCCCTCCCCGGGCCGTTCCCTTTTATGCACGATCGGATGTCGACGCTCCCGCGAAAGAAACTCGCGCGGCAGCCTCGTGATCGTCACGACCCGATAACGCCCCCCTCGCACAAGTCCCGCAAGCCTTCGCGTCTCTGGCAAACCATCCGGCATCTCATCATCCTGGCCGCATGGGGCACGGGCATCATCACCGGCATCGTCGGCGCCATGGCGCTGATTGTCATCGACCGGTACGACAGGATCGCCGCCGAGTACAACATCTCCGCGCTCGACGACCTGCCCGTCACCACGATGATGTACGACCGCTCCGGCGAGGAAATCGGCCGCATCTTTACGGAGGATCGCACCATCCTCACCCACGACCAGATTCCGCAGAAAATGCGCGATGCCGTTGTGGCTGTGGAAGATGAGCGCTTTTATTATCACCAGGGCATCGACTACATCGGCCTTGTCCGCGCGCTGGTGCGCAACCTTGCCTCCGGCCAGCTTCGCCAGGGCGGCTCCACCATCTCGCAGCAGCTGGCCAAGCACCTGATGAACAACTTCTCGCGTACGCTGGACCGTAAGCTCACCGAGTTTTTTGTGGCGCTGCGTATCGAGCAAAAGCTATCCAAGGATAAAATCCTGGATTACTACCTCAACCGCATTTACTTCGGCAAAGGCCACTTCGGCCTGGCCTCGGCGGCGCGCGGCTACTTCAACAAAAGTGCATCGGACCTGACGATTGGCGAGATGGCGATGCTGGCCGGCATCATCCGCTCCCCCAACTCCACCAGCCCGCGCCGCGCCCCGGAGAAAGCGCGCGACCGCCGCAACGTGGCCCTGGCCAAGATGCGCGAGCTCGGCTACATCACGCCCGAGGAGGAGCAGACGGCGCGCTCCACCAACATCCGCATTTACCCGGAGAAACCACCCGGCGTGCGCAGCTACTATGCCAGCCTTGCGTTGAAGGAGCTGCTGCAGATTCTGCCCAGCACCGGCGGCGACGACGAAACGAGCATACCGGCCGGCCTTAACATCGTCACCACCATCGACATGCGCATGCAGCGCGCCGCCCAGCAGGTGCTGGAGGAGCAGGCCAAAAAGATTGAGGACGACATTGCCAAGCTGCGCGAGGCGGTCGACTTCAAGGCCAATCCGCTGCAAGGCGCGTGCATCGTTGCGGACTCCAAGACAGGCGCCGTGCGCGTGCTGATCGGCGGCCGCAGCTTCATGGAAAGCCAGTTTGACCGCGCCACTCAGGCCCGGCGCGAGAACGGGGCGCTCATCTATCCGCTTCTGTTCCTCAAGGCGTTCCAGTCGCTCAATTTCAGCCCGGCGTCGATGATCAACGCCACCTATTTTAACCCCGACGACGTGCTGAGCGCGCAAGAGGCCGCCCTGGGCAACCCGCAGCGGGATATCGGCACGCGCTTTATGACGCTGTACGACGCGACCGTCAGCGGCAACCAGCACGTCGCCATCCGCCTGGCGCTGCACATGGGGCTCAACCCGTTTTTTGACTGGCTTCGTAACTCCGGCGTGGTAGCGGGCAACCTGGACACCCCCAAGCGCATCGATCTTTCCAACCTCACACTGTGGGAGATCTGCAACCTGTACCAGGTGTTTAACCACGACGGCGCGACCAAAAAGCTTCACCTTATCTCCTCTGTCACCAACCAAAAAGGCGAGGTTATTTACCAGGAAGACCCCACCGCCGCGGAGAAAAGCTGGGCCAGCCCGTCGGACACGCAGGCCATGCAGCAAACGTTGCTGAGCGCCAGCGGCGAAGGCCAGGGCCGCCGGTTAAAGAAGGACTTCAACATTCCGGCGCCCGTGGCCGGCATGCCCGCGTACAGCACGGGCTACCGCGATGCCTATTACGTGGGCTACACGCCCTCGATGATCAGCGCCGTGTGGATGGGCTTTGACAGCTCCCGCGCCATCGGCAACAAAAAGATTGCCCGCGCCTCCGCCATCCCCCTGTGGGCCGGGATTATGGAGAAAGTGATGATGATCGAGCCCAAGGGCGGCACTTTTGCCCCTCCCTCGGCCAAGGATCTCGTGAAGGTGAACCTCAACCGCAAAAAGGGCACCATCGAGGGCGTCGTGGGCTTTGTGCCCAAGCAGGATTGCATTGGTGTGTGGATGCGCAGCAACGCGCTGACCAGCCCGCAGAATTTCCAGGATACCGGCACCAGCAACTTTACCATGATGGCCTCGCTGCAGACGCCCAGCATGGAGGACGACGACGAGACCGCAGACGTGGATACGGACGAAGAGGGCCCCAGCGTCCCCAAAGCCGCGGCAGTTATCCCGCGCATTGCCAAGTACCGGCTGCCGGCCATGCGGGGCAACATCATTACCAACGACGGCGAGCTGCTGGCCACCATGCGCCAGACCTACAACATTGTGCTGCCGTGGCCGGGGCCGGATATCGCGCCGAGCGAAAGCACGGCCATCGCCTGGGCTCGCGCCAAGATCAACAAGGCCGCCAACTGGACGCGCAAGCCCATCACTATCCCGGACGACGAGCTGCAGTCGCTCTTTACGTTCAAACGCTTTCAGCCGCTGACGATCGCCGAAGATATCTCCCCCGAGCAGATTGACGCGTTCCCGAACAGCCCGCTGGTGGGTGAGGGCTTTTTCCTCCAGGGCATTCCGCGCCGCGTGTACCCGCAAAGCACCATGGCCTCGCACGTGCTGGGCTATTTACGCAAATCGCAGGGTGTAAGCCGTGGCGAGTACAAGGCGGGCGAGGTAATGTACGAGGACTTTAACGGGGGCGCGGGGCTCGAACAGGTGTATAACAACGACCTCAAAGGCACCGACGGCCATGTAACGATTGCGACCACGCCCGAGGGCTACGTCGATCGCGTCATCGTCGACTCCGCCGCGCTGCCCGGCAAAACGCTGCGCACCACCCTCAACCACAAGTTCCAGGCCGCGGCCGAGCTGCATATCGACAAGATACGCTCCGGCGCCATTGTGGTGGTGGACGTGCACTCCGGCGCCATCGTCGTCTCGGCCTCCAAGCCCAACTTTAACCCTAATGACTGGATCCCGTCCCTGCCGGAGGAGGTGTGGACAGCCCTCACCGCGCCTTCCTCCCCCGGGTCCGGCAAAAAGAATCCGCTGCGCAACAACGTCATCGCCCACCGCAACCCGCCGGGCTCCGTGTTCAAGACGTTTACCGTGCTGGCGGCCGCCTCCATCGGCAAGTTCGATCCCCGGCGCGTCGTCAACTGCCCCGGCTATTTTGACGTGGGCACCACGCACTACAACCTGCCCAAGGAGGTTGGCAACTACGCCTTTAAGGAGGCGTTCCGCTGGTCGATTAACACCTACTTCCTGGACATGGGTGTGAACCGCGCCGGCCGCGATGCGATGCTGGAGATGGCCCACACCTGGGGCTTTGGCCAAAAGACCGGCATCGACCTGCCCGGCGAGGTGCCCGGCATGTTCCCCACGCCCGAGTTCGTCCGCGCGCGCCACCAGCGCAACATGGGCGGCGGCGATATCGCCAACGCCTCCATCGGCCAGGGCGACGTGCTGGCCACCCCGCTGCAAATGGCCAACGCCATGGCCGCGCTTGCCAACGGTGGCGTTCTCTACAAACCGCGCATGGCCGCCTCTCTGGAGGACGCCAACGGCCGCCCCTTCCATGTCTTTCAGCCCGAGATCATCAGGCAGATCCCCATGCCGCCGCCCGACATCCAGGCGGCCATCAAGGAGGCGATGCAAACCGTCGCCCAGTCCGGTACCGCCAGCCTTGTCGGCAACACTGTCCCCCACCTTAAGGTGGCTTGTAAAACCGGT
Source organism: Verrucomicrobia bacterium LW23 (assembly GCA_003054695.1). Classification (GTDB taxonomy): domain Bacteria; phylum Verrucomicrobiota; class Verrucomicrobiia; order Methylacidiphilales; family UBA1321; genus LW23. The sequence goes on along the minus strand of QAZA01000009.1, from coordinate 26,399 downwards.
ACGGCGCAGGTGGGCTCCAAAAAGAAGCCCCGCCAGATTGCCTGGCTGGGCGGCTACTTCCCCGCCGATAACCCGCAGTACGCCTTCTCCGTAATGGTGGAAGGTGACTTTGACCAGGACCTGCACGGTGGCTCCGACGCCGGCGGCCTGGCGGCCAAAGTTTTCTCCACCATGTTCCCCGCCCCCCAGGGCAGCCGCAAGCGCGCGCCCAAAAAGAAGGTCGTCGAGGAGCTGGACCCCGCCGGCGCTGATATCCCCGTCGCCCCGCCCGTTCGCCCCGCCCCCCGTCCCCGCACGGTACGCGAGACAGAGTAAGATAAGAGCGACTATGAGGCACCGCCGCAGATTATTTCCCGCCTCCTCCCCTTGCGCCATCTTGTCACTCGCGTAAAGTACGCGATGGCCGACAACCAGGATACCCCGCCCAGCGACAGCGCACCGCGCCCTCCCGCGCTTACGCCCGCGACTGTGCGCACGCCGTCCCCCGCGGCAGAGCCCGGCATCAGCGCGGAGTCCCACGACATCATCATCCTCCACCTCATCTACGGCATGCTTACGGGGTGGATCCCCGTGCCGATTGTGGATGGCCTGGCTGCTGACTACCTGCGGCGCCGCATGGTGTACCAGCTGGCCGCCGGCCATGGGGAAAAGCTCAGCTCCGAGCAAGTCCACATCCTTACCGAGGAGCGCGGCAGCTGCCTGGGCTGCGTGGGCGGCTGCCTTTTCGCTCTCATCAGCATCCCGTTCCGCCTCGTTACCCTGCTTGCACGTGCGCTGCAAGTGCTTCGCATCAAACGTTTTGTGGAGTCCGCAGGGCGCGCCTACCACACGGCCCGGCTCATCGAGTACGCGCTGCGCACCAAAAAACTGCACCCGGCCGGGGCGCCCGCCGCCCTTCGCGTGCGCGCCGCCATGGATCGGGTCGTCGCCACCACCAACACCACGCCCGTCAACAAAGCGCTCCTTAGCATCCTGCAGGGCAACAAGGACATGCTGCGCACGGCAGCCGCCTACTTCAACCGCGCCCTGCGCGCTCTGCCCTTCCGCAAACGCGACGCCGATCACGTGGGCGACGCCCTGCAGCAGGCCGAGGCGCAAACCGCCACGTCCGTCGGCGGCATCGTCTGGCCCCTGCGCTCCGCCCTGGATGCCATTCCCCCGCAACACTTTACGGAGATGGAAGCCGCGCTGGACGCCGAACTGGCGCGAGACGACAAGCCCCTGTGAGCAGCCGCCCACGCGCCGCGCAAACTTTGCGCTCGCATCCCCGCCGCCAACGCGCTACCAAAGGCGTGCATTATGGGAATACAGCCTGACACGTGGATCCGCAAAATGGCCCTGGAGCACGGCATGATCGAGCCGTTTGTCGACCGCCAGGTGCGCAAGGTGGAGGGCGGCACGCCGGTCGTCAGCTACGGGCTCTCCAGCTACGGCTACGACCTGCGCGTATCGGACGAATTTCGCGTCTTCACCAACGTGTTCAACACGATGATCGACCCGAAGAACTTTGACGAAAAATCCCTCGTCAACATGCAGACGGACATCTGCATCGTCCCCCCCAACAGCTTTGCGCTGGCCCGCAGCGTGGAATACTTCCGCATTCCGCGCGACACCATGACTATTTGCCTGGGCAAAAGCACCTACGCCCGCTGCGGCATCATCGTCAACGTCACCCCCTTCGAGCCCGGCTGGGAAGGGCACGTCACCCTGGAGATCTCCAACACCACGCCGCTCCCCGCCTGCATCTACGCCAACGAGGGCCTCGCCCAGGTCCTCTTCCTCGCCGCTGTCAGCGAGTGCGAAGTCTCCTACGCCGACCGCCACGGTAAATACATGGGGCAGAGAGGGATAACCGTGCCGCGGCCGTAAGGGCGTATCCCTGGCCCCTGGTCCCTGGTTTGGCCTCCGGCCGGGGGAAACCGCGCCGCGCCGCCCTGCTCACGCCTTGCCAAACGTCTTCAGCACAGCACCTAGGCGTGTCTCGACGCCAAGTTTGCGGAGAATCGCCGCGACATGCAGATTGACGGTGCGAAAGCTGATGCCCAGAATCACCGCGATCTCCTTGTCGGTTTTGCCCTCGCGCATCCAGTGCAAAACCTCCACTTCGCGCTGAGTCAGTCCGTAAACCATCAGTGCGCGGGGATCGGTTACCGTTACGCCGTTGCCCCGAAGCCTCAGTTGAAAGTGAGCCGCCTGATACGCTTTCATCAGGTGCGGCCGGAGCAGTTTCAACAGCTCGCGTTCATCCTGACGAAAGTGCCCTCTGCGGTGGACAGCAGGAAAAAGCGACGATGCGAGCACATCAAGGCGGTGGGGGTTGGGCCCCAGGTCAACGAGTCCCGCAGGAACCAGAGTGACGAGGTGCTCGGTCATCCCTATCTCCCGCAACACATCGTTATAAAGATCTGTTCTTTGGAATTCCCTTTTAGATACCAGATCGTAAGGGCTGATGATTTCCCTTACATCGCCAGCCACCTTGGCTCCCCCATTCATTACGTAGGGAACGATTGGATTCTGAAACACGACCTCCTGCAGGCGATTCTGGAGCGCCGCACTAGCAGGCATTTCCACATTGCAGAAGAGCCGATGTGCGTTGGTGATAGGGTCCACCACATGCCAGGAAACCCAGTCGCCTATTAACAGCGCAGCCACGGACTCAATCATCCTTTCATGGATACGCTCAGGCTCGGGAGAGTCGTAGAGTTTGAGCACGGCGTTGGAGAAGCGCTGAAGTCCGCGATAACTCAGGTGTCCCATAGTACTATAGCCTTGTCTACGGATCTGGAGAATGGCAGAACGCCGGGTTTCATCAAGGACAAACAATGTTCACACGTCGTCCCGGGGCAAAAAGCGACTCTCTTTTGAATTCGTTGAATCCAGGCGCCTAAGGAATGCCTCGCCAATCCACCATCGTGGCCAGTAATGGACGGGCTCCAGGCGAGACAGGGCGGCGGAGCATTAGCCGGGCTGCGTGAACAGGATGCCGGGATTCCGCCAGACTGGAGCGCCCCTCTCCCAATTCCTGCATTAGCGCGCCTAATGCAACGACATAGAAATCGCGTTTGACACTGCGGCGTGGTCTGGGATACTGGCAAAATTCCGCCCTTTCCGTCGCCCGTGCCCGGGCTATGGATTTTTTGCCGGGGAGGATTCTTGATTGCCACATTTTTTTCTACACTTTTCCCTCCCCAATCCCCTCGCCTCGCTTTACGGCTTTTCCCCCTCTGTTTAAGCCTTAGCTTCGGCCTTCCCCCGCTCTCACGCGCGCTCACGTCGCATGTCTTCGTCGTCTCCCCTCTATCGCATTGCCTGGTTGCACCGCTATCTGTTGTTTTTGGCGGGCTCCATTTTCGTCCTGATTACCAGTGGGGGAGTCGTCACCAGCCACGCGGCGGGGATGGCGGTGCCGGACTGGCCTAACAGCTTTGGCTACAACATGTTCCTGCTGCCCATCAGCAAATGGTTCGAGAGCCTGGATATTATCCAGGAACACACGCACCGGCTGATCGCCAGCTTTGTCGGCTTTGTCACCATCGGGCTCGTCATCTATGTCGGGCTCGTCGTCTACAAGTTCAAAACCGATCGCCGCGGCTGGCTCATGACACTCTCCGTCATTGCGCTGGTGGCCGTGATCATCCAGGGGGTGCTCGGTGGTCTTCGCGTGCACCTTGTTGATACCCGTTTCGGCATTTTCCACGGCTGCCTTGCGCAGGCGTTTTTCTCGCTTATCTGCCTTATGGCACTCTTTACATCTCATTGGTGGGTAGTGACTTCCCGCAATATTGCCGCCCGGGCGGCATCAGCGGGCGGCGCTGCTGCGCCTGCTTTATCGTCGTCCGCCGCGGCTCCGCTTGTCCCGCTCTGGGTCTCGCGCTCGCTGCTGGCTATTACCGTCTGTATTTTTGTGCAGCTAACGCTGGGCGCTACCATGCGCCACGCGCACGTGGGCAAGGAGCACCTGGGCCTGGCCGTGCCGGACTTCCCCCTGGCCTACGGCAAAGTGTGGCCCGATACCAGCGACGCCGCCCTGGCCATCATTAACGAGCGCCGCGACAACAGCACCGATGCCGTCGTCTTCCCCATCACGCGCGAGCAAATCTGGGTGCACATGTCGCATCGCCTTATGGCTGTGCTGATTACGCTGGCCGCCGCCGCCTATTGCGTCGCCGCCCTGCGCGCCCGCCGCATGCCCGCCGTGCTGCGCCGCAGCGCTCTGATATGGTCCACCCTGGTATTTGTGCAGTTTTGCCTGGGCGCCGCCACCATCTGGAGCGGCAAAGCCGCCGACATCGCCACCCTGCACGTGGCCTGCGGCACCCTGCTGCTGATGTTTGGCACCGTGCAAATCGCCATTGCCCTGCGCCTGCAACACCTGTGCCGACAGCCGGCAGCGGCGGCTGCGCCTGAGAAAGGCGCGGCGCCGACCGGACTGGCTCACCATCATCACGGCACCCCCCGCGCCGCGTAAACGGAGATGAAAGGACCTCACGCCATGAAATCTCCCACCAGCACCCCCGCCCGCGGCGGCGGACGCGGCCCCTCCCGGCCCTCTGCCCAAAGCAGTGCCGCCGGCTCCCCCTCAGCGTCCCCGGGCGCGGCCTCCGATGACGCAAGTACGCTGGGCACAAGCGCTTCCGCCTCATCGTCGTCGACAGAACGGACGCCAGAGCGATCCGCGGCGACGCCCGCCCAGGCCCCTTCGCAGGGCGACAGCTCTTCCTCCGCACCAGCCCCCCCGGCGCCTGCGGCCCAGGCCAATGCCGGCGGCCCGCAACGCCGGGAGCGCGGCGAGCGGCCGGACCGGGACAGAACTCGGGATCGCGAGCGCGAGCGAGATAAGGACCGGGATCGCAACCGCGAAGCTCCATCCGCCCGCGACCGCGACGCCCAGACCGGGCGCGACCGCGACCGCAGCCCTCGCGACCAGCGCGGCGGCGGCTCGGGCAACGCTGGCGGCAGTGCGTCCGCCTCTCCAGGCACAAGCCATGGAGGCAATCCCTCGCGCCGCACTTCCGACTCCGGCGGCGGCCAGAGCAACGCCCGCCGCCAGGATCACCACCGCACTGCCGATGCCTCTCCGCGTCGCCCCCGCAGCGACCGTGATCGCGACCGTGGCGGCGCGCATTCAGGCGCGGGAGGAACCGTCGCCATGGCACTCTCCGCCGACGATGATGACGCGAGCGAAAAAATGTCGTTTCTCGGCGATGTCGCGGAGCTTACCAAAGCGCGCCTTACCCTGATGGTGCTGCTCACCACCCTGGTCGGGTTCTATCTGGGCATGCCGGAGGGCACGGTTTCCATCATCATGCTGGGGCACACCCTGTTTGGCACCGGCCTTGTCGCCGCCGCTGCGTCCGCCCTTAACCAGTACCGCGAGCGCGAGTTCGACGCCCAGATGCCCCGCACGGAGGACCGCCCACTGGCGCGCGGCCGCCTCTCCGCCAACGACGTAGCGCCGGCGGCCATTGCGGCGGCCCTGTTTGGCACACTGTGGCTGGGCATCCTGGTCAACTGGATGGCGGCAGCGCTGGCCATCCTGACATTGCTCATCTATGTCTTTGTCTACACGCCCCTTAAGCGCATAACGCCTCTCAACACCATCATTGGTGCGGTGCCCGGCGCCATTCCGCCCGTCATCGGCTGGGCCGCCGCGCGTAACTCCTTGGATTTACAGGCACTTGCGCTTTTCTTCATCCTGGTGCTGTGGCAAATGCCACACTTTCTGGCCATAGCATGGCTGTACCGCGATGAATACTCAGGCGCCGGCTTCAAAATGTCGTCGCTTGGCGATCACTCGGGCGGGCGGACCGCCGGCTCCGCGGTCTTCTACTCGCTGCTGCTCATCCCCGTAAGCATGACGCCCAGCTTTTTGGGCACTTGCCACATCGCGTTCGCCTTTATCGCGTTTGCGCTCAGCACCGGGTTCGCCGTCATGTGCGTGCGCTTTTTCAGCTTCCCGGTTAACCTGCGGGCCCGGCAGCTGTTTCTCGCATCCATCTTTTACCTGCCGCTCATCCTCATCGCCGCCGTTCTCACCAAAACCGGCTAAGTCTGCCGCAGCCCCTCTATGAGCCACGCTACTTACGACGTCGTCATTGCCGGCGGCGGCCCTGCGGGAAGCACCGCCGCCACCTTCCTGGCAAAAGCCGGGAAGCGCGTGCTTCTCCTTGAGCGCGAACGCTTTCCGCGCTTTCACATCGGCGAGTCCCTCCTCCCCTACAACAACGACGTCCTGCGCGAACTGGGCGTATGGAACAAGCTGGAAAACGGCGGCTTTATGCCCAAGCCCGGCGCCGAGTTTTACCTGGGCAACGCCACCAAAGTCCACCGCTTCTGGTTCAGCAAAAACCTGCCCGGCCCCTACGGCAGCACGTTTCAGGTGGAGCGCGCCCGCTTTGACGAGCTCCTGCTGGATCACGCCGCCGAGTGCGGCGCCGAGGTCCACGAAGAAGCGCGCGTGACTCACGTGGAGACCGACGCCGATGGCGTGCGCATCGCCTGGGAGCAGGATGGCGCCACGCACAGCGCCGCCGCCCGCTGGATGATCGACGCCACCGGCCGCGACGCCCTGGTTGGCAAAACCCTCGGTATCCCGCGGCACGACAACGGCTTCCCCAAACGCGTCGCCGTCTACAGCCACTTTACCGGCGTGCGCCGCAACGAGGGCGAGGCGGCGGGCATGATTACCATTGTGCGCATTGAGGACGGCTGGTTCTGGATCATCCCGCTGGACGAGGAGAAAACGTCCGTAGGGCTGGTGCAAAGCCTCGCGGGCTTCAAGGCCAAAAACCGCACGCCGCAAGAGGAGTTTGAAGCCACCGTGCAGGCGTGCACAGAGCTCCGCTTCCGCTTCAAAAACGCCACGCGGGCCACCGATTTCCACGTGACCGGCGACTACTGCTACCGCCATCGCACGCTGGCCGGCCCCCGCTACCTGCTGGCAGGCGACGCGGGCGGCTTTATCGATCCGATCTTTTCCTCCGGCGTGATGCTGGCCATGCGCTCGGCGCGCCTTGCGGCCAAAACCATTCTGGCGCAAGAAGTTGCAGCGAGAGTGGGCGCCAGCCTCTCGGCCGCGGCGCCCCTCTCGGCGCCACTTACGGGCTGGCAGCAAAAGCAGTATAGCAAGGCTGTCTACCACATGATGGATACGTACGCCAACATGATCCGCATGTACTACGACAATACGGCGTTCGAAGTGTTTATGAACCCCGCGCCCTGGCTGCAGCTGCCCCGCGCCATCCTCGCCATCGTAGCCGGCAAGACGGATCTGGAATGGCCCCTCTGGTGGCGCATGAAGGTCTTCTACGCTATATGCCAATTGCAGAAATACATGCCCATCTCCCCTCGTATCAACTACAAGGACGTGATGCCCAGCACCGGCCGCAACGCCAGAAAAGTGGTGAAGCGCGATCTCGACTCCCCACCAGCCGCCACCACCACCGCCGGACCTGCCGCTTGACACACGCGCTAGGTGATGCGCCACTGTTATACATATAGATAATTATGATGGATTTGCGGCGCGAAAAGTGGCATGCTGGGGGGACCAGGAGGTTACCAGCAAGCAAAAGAAATATATCGTTTGGAGGAGCGGGAGCGGATGATGTTGCGGGGGATCATCGCCAAAAAGGGCGTGGCGGATACCAAAGGCGCCTTCCACGAGGTACTGCCCGCCGAACGGGCACGCGCCCTGGTCAAGCGCATCGCCGCCCGCCGCTTCGCTACCCCGGACGACCTCCGCCATGAAACCGCCGCCTGGTCCCACCACACCAACGCCCGCCAACGCGCCGTCAACTGGCAGTTCAAAACCGCTGACGCCAGAAGCAAACTCAAATCCATTTATCCTCAATTATTAGGGTGGCGTAGCACTAGTACCCTATAGCGCTACTTCATGGCCAAATAATCAGTTTCCTCCCCATTTCCGGGCTGTCTTTTACATATGGGGTGTGGCACTATGGTTACGCGATGACACAGCCGCCCCATGATGCGACGATCCGTAACCCGGCGTTCAGTCGGGCGGAGGCGGGCGGGGGGCGGCGGGAGTGGTCGGACTGGGTGCACCCGTGCGTGATTCTGGAGGCGCGACGCGATGTACGCACCAGCCTGTTTGTGCTGATTTTTCTGGGGCTGCACCTGCTGCTCATCGCGTCGCTCATCGTCAGCTTTATGGTGGACGAGTTCCTGGACACGCTGGGCTTCCACTACTTGTTGCGCTCGGTCGCCGCGGAGCTGGGGGATGCGGCCTTCTGGATCGCGGCCGTGCCGGTGCTTCTCGTCGCCCTGCCCTTTTCCGCCCTGTTTGCGCTCACCGGAGATATCCGCACCCGCTCGCTGGAAGTTATTCTGCTGACGCGACTTGGGCCGCTGGGCATTGTGGCGGGCAAGTGGAGTGGCTATGCCCTGCAGGCTCTCCTGCTGGCCTGCACGATGTCGCCGTACCTGTGCCTGCGTTACATGTTGATGGGCACCAACCCGGTGGTGGAGAGCGTGGCGCTGGTTGCGCTGGCGGCGGCGGCCACGGCAGTCTGCGCGGCCGGTGTGGCAATCTCCGCAATTCCATCCATCGTCCTGCGACTGTTGCTGGCGGTCCTCGTGGCTATTTTGCTGGGCTGGGCAACGTGTATCGGCATCGGCGCGATAATCGTCTGGAACGCCTCCGGCAGCTGGGAGGAGCTCTTTTTTACTTCAACCGGCGTGCTGTTGCCGGCAACCCCGGCCATGCTGGGCTTTGCCGCGGCGTCCATCGCCGGGCCGTCGTACCGGGGGGCGTGGATCCCCCGTGTAGCGACGCTTGCCACCACGCTCTTTTTTGGCGCCGCCGTTGTGTACAGATCGGAGGCGTTTGTCGTCATGTCCGTACAGGTCATCTTTGGGCTGCTGGTGATGCTGCCGATGATGCTGGAGGACGTTGTGAGCGCGTGGAACGGCTCGACGCCCCTGCAACGCGGGCGAGGGCACGGCGGCGACGACACGCCGGCGAGTGGCCGCATGCCCACGCAACTACCGACGCCGATGGTTGTCGCGGCGCTCAGTACGTCGCCCTGGCGCCGGCTGATGAGCTGGCCGTTACTGCCAGGCTGGCAGGGCGCAACGCCCTGGGTGGTGGCCACGCTTACCATCTGGAGCCTCTCCGCAACGCTGCCCTACCTCCAGTTTTCGCATGGGTCGATCTGGAACACTGCCTCGTTGCGCCTGGAGGAGTATAGCCTGGGCGCCATCCCTGTGGCGGCCGGGGCGTTCTGCTTCTACTTTTTGCTTATCTACGTGCTAAACGTGGCGAAAGAACGGGTGGGCTGGGGGCGCATGAGCATGGCGCAAGCGGTGCTGGGCCTCGTACTGTTTACCGCTATCTTCTCGGGCGTGGCCACGATTCTGGAGGCGCTGGACAGGGCGTGGTTTATCGGCAACTTCGGCGTTTACGCTTATCCCGTGCCGCCTCTTCAGCTCGCCTCCATTTTCATTCGCGAGTCCGCAGCCGATGAGGCGTACGTCGCCTACCTGGCCATGTGGCCTCTGCCGGTGCTTCTTTTGCTTGCAGTAAGGGAGCACTACCGGCTGCTGGGGCTGGCCGGCTCTGTGCCGAAAGCGGCGGCGAATCCACCTCAGTCCGCAGCATCCGCGCCGGCTGCGCCCCTGCCTGCCGCCGGCACCAGCACTACAGCTTAATAACGCTATGGCCCCGCCCTCGCCGCCCCTGCCCGCGCTGCCGCCGCCGCGGCTGTCGCATCTTGCGCCGGGTGCGGTGGCGGAGAAGACGGATGGCTATACGTATCCGCTTTTTCCCGGGGCAAACCCGGGCTACCAGGTGCTGCGCCGCGCCTGGTACCGCAACTTCAGCTACTGGGATGCGATCAGCCGCACCTGGGCCTCCGCGCCGCCGGAGGTGGAGTGGAGCGATCGCATCCACCCCGCCGTGGTGCTGGAGGTGCAGCGCGGGCTGCGCAGCTACAACCTGGTCTACACCATCCTGGGGATACAACTTGCCATGGCGGCCGCGCTGGCTTGGGACGTATCCAGGCATTATTCATTCGCAAGCGAGCTGCACGCCATTCTCGACGACGGATCCTCGCTGATGGAAAATTTCTGGTCCATCGCCGCGACATACCTGCTTTGCATGCCATGGGCGGGCGTTTTTGCGCTGGATAGAGACCGCCGCTCCGGCGCGCTGGAGCTCCTGTGCTTTACCCCCATGGGCCCGCCCAGCATTGTGGTGGGCAAGTGGATGGCCTTTACTTTGCAGGCGATGCTTATCACCACCACGCTGCTGCCGCATGTGGTGCTGCTCTACTTTATTAACGGCGCCAATCCGCTCACCTCCTGCATCCAGCTGGCCGGGCTTGTGTGGATAAGCAGTTGCATCTCGGCCACGGCCATAAGTGCCTCCGCCAGGCGATCGCTGGAGACACGGCTGTTTGGTCTTCCTTCTGGGGTTATCGTGAGGTTTGGCCTCACCCTGCTCCTCATCCAGTTCGCCTTTGGCTGCCTCCATTTTCTTACCGGATCGAGGCTGTTTAACCTGGGAATGGGAGGCGGCAGCCCGCAGCACTGGGGGCTTGTTTTGCTCGTTGGCGCGGCTATCTCTTTCCATACCGTTATCGCCTTGTCCCTGCAGCATGGCTGCGAAGCTTTGGCGGAACGTCACCACTACCTGCACAAGGTGGATGAACCGGGGGGACCGGACCGACATCCCGCAGGCGCAACATCGCAAGCGACTACGCCCGCGCAGCCCTGAGCGTACCGTACCGGCCCCGAAGTACACCCTGCACTCCCCATGCCGCCGCCCCCCCTTCCCCCGCCGCACCTGCAGCCGGCGCCGGCGCTGCCGGAGGGCGGAGCGTTGCCACCGCCCTCTGCGCCGCCGTTGCCTGGAGCGACGCCCGGCTACCAGAAGCTTCAGCATGTGTGGTATCAGCACTACACGTTCTGGTCCGTGCTGGGCCGCATGTTCGACAAGCTCCCGCCCGAGGCGGACTGGACGGACCGGATCCACCCCGGCGTGTTGCTGGAAGCCCGGCGCGGCCTGCGCAGCTACGCGCTGATCTGGGCCCTTACCGGCCTGCACGTTGCCATTATGGCCGCCCTGGCCTACGACGTCGCGGTGCCCGGAGTCACCGCCGGCGACTCCAAGGAGCGCGTACTGGTGGCGTTCTGGACCATCACCAGCATCACCCTCCTGGTCGTCCTGCCCGGGATCGCGCTCTTTTCCATGGACGAAGACCGCCGCTCCGGCGCCATGGAGCTGCTCATCTTTACCGCTATGGGCCCCACCGGCGTGATGATCGGCAAGTGGATTGCCAAAGCCATCCAGGCGGCGCTCATCGCCACCACACTGATGCCCTACGTGGTGCTGCACTACTTCCAGTCCGGCTCCAACCCGTTTATCGAGTGCTTTGCGCTGCTGTGCGTGGTGTGGGCCAGCCTGTGCTATTCGGCACTCGCCGTCGCGGTGTCCACCGTGCGCAGCCTGGTGCGGCGCTTTATTGGCTTTGCCTGCGCCGCCGCCGCCTGCCACATCGGGGTGATGACAGGGATGCAGTTCGTCTACCTCGGCGCCTTTTTGCTGGCTATTCCCATCTTTATCCTCGCGAAAATCTTCGGCTTCTCGTCGGACCAGGATTTTCTCTTCTGGCTTTCCGGCATCTGCATTGCCGTCATGACAATGCTGCTCGCCTTCACCTTCTTCGTTGTGCTACCTCTGCAATGGGCCATCCAGGGCATTGTGGACTTGCGCACCTACCTGCAGTACGCCGAGCCCCGCGCCGCGGAAACATCCCTGGCCGCGCACGCCGCCCACCGCACCCACGATGCCCGCGTACCCGCCCGGCCGCCGCCGCTAAGCCCAAACCCGTGAGTGGGGCCGATTAACGTCTGGAATTGGTCTTACTGCACACCCTTCCAGATGGGCCCGTTGCGTGCGAAAGGTGGTGCAGGCTGGCCCGGGCGGGGATCCGGCGTATTGTACGGCGCCAGCTGAAAGATCGGGAACACCGGCTTGCCGTTGCGCATCTCGTAGGTCTCCCCCTCCTTCTCCACCAGCAGCACGGCGCTGAAATTGCCGCCGCCGCGCTCGCCTATAAGTACGTCCAGGTCAATCACTTCCCCCGCTTTCAGCTCAATCCAGCTGCCGCCGATAAGATGCCCCAGGTGCATCGGCTGGCCCTGCGGTGCCTCGGACTTCCACGGCACGTCCGGCATCGGCATCGGCTTCTGCTCCAGCCAGTTGCTCACCAGCACCGTTTTGCCATTTACCGCCACGCAGCACACCTCGCTGCCGTAGCCCCAAAAGCGCCAGCGGCCAGACGTGGGCGGCGCCACTTGCCCCTTGTAGTGAATCATCCAGAAGTTGGGCTTCACAATCTTCTCCACCCCGAACGCTTTCGGCCCGTCCGACGCAGGTCCCAGCGGGATAAATACTTGCGTTGTGTACATGGGCCGCGTTACCCGGTAGTACCGGTTCAGCACGCCTTCGTCCCAGTTGCTGGAGACAAACTCATTGGTGATCTGGTTATATTTCGTCACGTCAATCTGAAGCTTCTGGTGCTTCTGATTCTGCTTCAGATCATACAAAATGCCGATCAACGCCGACTCGCTGAACTCCGCCGAGCCATACTGGCTAAGCGCCCCGCGATCCTCCCTGGCCGCAGGCGCCGACTTGGAGGCGGCAGGCTTGGGCGCCGGCTTGTCCTGGCCCTGCACACGCATCGGCCCCACGCACAACGCCACAGCCAGCGCGCAGGCACACGGAAGCGCAAAGCGCCGCCCCAAAGCATAAATATCGGCAATCATTCCTTACCCAGCAAAGCCGCGCAACCCCCGCGCGTCAATGGAAATCGCACCGCCACTCCTTCGCACCAGCCCCGGCTAAATGGGCGACATGTACGCCACAACACTTTGCGACTGAAGCACTTTCACCAGCTGCTCTGCATCCTGCCGCGGCCCCACAAAACATGGCGCCTTCCCCAACTCCTCCACCTCACTTACAATTTTGGACGCCAGCGCGCCGGAGCACTTCAACTCCTGCGACAGCAGCCGCCGCACCTGCGTCACGCTCACCGCGGGCGAGCGCGACAAAATCACCTCATACTCCATATCCAGCGAGGGATCCATGATGATGTGAACTCCAATGTCGGCCGACCGGCCCAACGCGCCACACACGGGCACGCCGCGCACAACCAGCCCATTACACATCACTACATCGATTTGGCGCCGTGGCAAGCCCCGACGCGCCATCGCCATCATTTTCCCTCTACGCCACACAGCGCAACAACGCCGCGCCTCCTCAGCTCGCCACCGCCGCGCCGTCCAGCACGCTCAGCGAGGTCAGCAGCTTTTCGTGAATGCCGCCGAACCCGCCGTTGGAAAACACCGCTACCACATCCCCCCGCAACACCTTCGTGCTCAGCGACGCCACAATCGCGTCAGCGTTCGCCTCATAGTATGCCGGTACCCCGGCCGCGTTGATGTCAGCCACCACCTTCTCGGGGTTAAGTCGTTGCTCCGCAGGAATTTGCTCCAGCTTGGCCACCTGCGCCACATACACGCCGTCGGCATGGCTCAGCGCCTCCGGCAACGTGCTCTGAAACACCGCGCGCCGCGTCGTATTGCTGCGCGGCTCAAACACCGCCCACAGGCGCCGCCGCGGGTACTTGCTCCGCAGCCCGCGAATCGTCTCGCGCAGCGCCGTCGGGTGGTGTCCAAAGTCGTCGATCACCGTCACCCCATTCTTCTCCCCGCGCACCTCCTGCCGGCGCTTGACGCCCTTGAACTGCGCAAGTGCCTCCGCAATAACAGGTAACGGCAGCTGATAGAAATGCGCCGCCGCAATCGCCATCGCTGCGTTGCGCGCATTAAATGCCCCGGACATCGGCAGGCGAAACTCCGTCCCCAGCAACGTAAATGTTTGGGACTCATCGCCTTCCCGCAAATTCTCAATGCGAATGGCCGCGTTTGGCGAGAAGCCCACCTCCAGCACCGGCGCCGGGCTGTCCGTCGTCACCGCAATCGCGTTCGGGTCGTCCGCGTTTACCAGAATCGTCCCATTGCGCGGCACAATCCGCACCACATTCCGAAACGACTTCTGAATCGCCGTCAGGTCCTCAAAAATATCGGCATGATCAAACTCGATGTTGTTGATAATCAACAACTCCGGCAAATAGTGCACAAACTTGCTGCGCTTGTCGAAAAAAGCCGTGTCGTACTCATCGCCCTCCAAGATCCAATGGCGGCCGCCCTGCCGCTTGCACCCCTGATCCAGATTGTACGGAATCCCCCCGATCAGCCACGAAGGCTCCTTGCCCGCGTGCTGGAAGATCCACGCCAGCAACGACGTCGTCGTAGTTTTCCCGTGCGTACCCGTAACAACAAGATTGTGCGTATAGCGCAGAAAATGATGCTTCAGCACCTCCGGCAAGCACGTGCAAAAGCGCCGCGCATCCAACGCCGCCTCCAGCTCCACATTCCCCCGCTTGATGGTGTTGCCCACCACAAGCACCGCATTCTCGTCCTTCGGCAAATTCCCCGGCGAGTACCCCGCCATAATGCGTATACCCTTGGACTCCAGGAACGTAGACATGGGCGGATACACGTTTTCGTCCGACCCGGTAACCGTGTGCCCCGAGTCGTGAAGCATTGCAGCCACAGCCCCCATGGCCGTACCGCAAATGCCCATAAAATGAAACGAAACGCGCGAAGAAGTGGAAATGTTTTGCATTCGGAATCCGCTGAAAATAAAGGCCATACCGCGCATTGCACATAAACACGCACGTTTGCCGCCAGCCACGCTATACCACCCCGGGCCACCGCTGGCGAGCGCTAGTTTAATACAAACGTAAAAAAGTAAGATCCCCTCAACACATCCATGGAGTCCCCAACCCCTTACCGCCGATATAAACTTAAGACTCGAAAAGCAACCTCAATCTGCCAGTCTGCCTTCCACAAACAAACAACCACCACTCGCTGCCATGATTCGCACCATCCGTCCTCGCACGACGTCCGCCTTCTCCCTGGCGGAGGTGCTTATTTCGCTCGCGCTCTGCACCTTCTGCCTTACCCTCCTGCTTAGCCTCATCCCCCTGGGCCTCAACCACATGCGCAAAGCTTCGGAGGACAACGCCCGCTCTGTCGCCCTTCGCCACATCTCCGCCATCGCCCGCACCACCCGCTACGATCTCCTGCCCTCCCTGGTCAACAACCCCATGTGGTTCGACGCCGAAGGCAACATCCTTGCATCCAACGAGTTGCAACGCATTTACCGTGCCGACATCACCGTCGAAGACTCCCTCTCGCGCGACTCCACCGGCGAGCGCTCGAACCCCTCCCTGCGCCGCGTCCGCATCGCCTTCTCCCACGCCCCACCCGACCTTACCACGCCGCGCGCCATCGGCACCCACATTCTGCTTATAGCTGACAATTAGGCACTTACAACGGCGCGCCGGACGACCCGGCACTCAAAACGCCATGCCGAAACCAAAGTGCAGCGCGCCCACATCTTCATTCGGCCGCATATCGGGATTCCAGCCATAATCCAGACGCATCGCGCCAATCGGCAAACCGTAGCGCAGGCCGGCACCCAGAGCGTACCGCATATCGTTAAAGGAGAGAAAGTCGCCGGAATTCTCGTAAAGCGCACCCATATCCGCAAACACCGCGCCTTTCAAGTCGCCCCAAATGGGAAAGATAACCTCCGCATTATAAACCATATACGAGTTTCCCCCGATAAAATTCCCGCTCCGGTCGCGCGGCCCCATCTCGCGCTCCGCAAAGCTGCGAATCGTCGTGCTGCCCCCCAGATAAAACCGCTCATCCACCGGCAGCTCGCTGTTTTTGATCGGCGAAATCAACCCGCCCTGAGCCCCAAACGCCAGCACCACCTTCCCCAGCGGCACATACACGCCCGAGCGGTACACAAAGCGCACATACTCGATGTCGCTTGCAATCGCGCTGTTCGCCATATCAAAGGAAGTCGTGAAGTGATAACCACTTGTGGGATTTGCCTTGTTATTGCGCCGGTCGTACGTCTGCGTAACACCAATGCTGTTTGCGAAATAACTGGTCGGCCCCAGGTCCTGCTCATCAATGTCCGACTGAAGAATATTAACCTGTCGCGCCCACTGAAAGGCGCCCACTCGCCAATACCGATCTACGTCCCAGGACAAATCGTTGCGAAGCCCCGTCTCTATCTTACTATATTGATCCTCATAGCGATACATCGAGTAGAGCCGGCTCTTCAACTCCAGATCCGTATCCAGAAACCACGGATCAAGATAGATAACCTCAGCCTTGCCGCCCCGCGCCGAGCCCTCGACTACCGCCTCAAACGATCGCGCACTACCAAAGAAATTGCGGTTACGGTAGTTAACGCCAAAATACGGGCCCTCGTACGTGCCGTAGCCGCCGTAAATACCAAACTCGCGCGGCTTCGCCTCCTTCACCGCAATGTTCAAATCAAGCGTCCCATCCGGCCGCGGCACGGGTTCAATCACAAACTGAGTATAGAGTCCCGCCTGTACCATCCTCTTGTAGGTGTCCTCAACGTCCCGCGGATCATATACGTGCCCGCGCATCCGCCGAAAGCGCTTCTCCACAAACTCGGACCGGATATCCTTGGCACCCGTAACATGCACATCCCCAATACGATACAACGGGCCCTGCTCCACGTTAAACGTTACCGCAAGCGCGCCTGATTTACGCCCCTTCGGCTTCGCCACCTTCACCTCCACCGTGCGCGTATAGTACCCGCTGTTGCGGTAAATATCCTCAACTTTTCGCTGTAACGTGTTGATAGACAACTCTGAATATGGAATCGGCTTCCCCGTCGCCAACTCCTTCTGAATATCATCCGGCGAAAGCCGCCCATTTCCCTCGAAGTAGAACGGCCCCAACAAGTAACGCGGCCCCTCATTCACCGTAACCGTCATGTCCATGGAACGCCCATCCCGCGACAGCCTGAAGCTGGACGAAATAGTGGCATAGGGATACCCCTCCGACCTGTAAAATCCTTGCGCTCGCTGCAATCCCAGGTCGATATCCGCCCGTATAAACGGCAGCCCATCCTTGTACGTCGATTTCCGCTCGTGCGTCGGCCCCAGTATATACTCGCCCAGCTTCGTGCCGTCGTAGGAGGCGTTGCCAATAAACACCACATTCCCCAGCCGCACCAGCTCGCCCTCGTCCACATCCAGCACAAGTCGCGCTCCCTCAATGCGATACAACACGCGCACCTTCATGTAACCTTTGCGCCGGTAATACTGCGCCACATAAAAGGCCGCGTCGTCCGCCGTCGCCAGCGTCAAACCTTCAGTCCCCATGTTATCCCGTTGATCCTGAATAACTTCCAGCAGTTCCGTCTCAGGAATGCTCGCATTCCCCACAAACTGCACACGAGCGTCCGAAGAGACCCCACTCACCCGCGCACGTCGTTCCACATCAACAGGATGCAGCGACGAGCTCCCTGCCTCAGCCTCCTCGTCAAAAGGCTTCGAATCCAAAGCCTCCGGCACCTCAATCTTCTTCCAGCGCTCCCGCCGCGCCGCCGCCTCCTCCGGCGTCTCGCCGGGCAACCGCTCGTCGTCCACGGTAGAGTTCATCGGTTCCGGCGGCTGCGCCGAGCTTCCCAGGTCCGGCATCGGGTTTAGCCCCTGGTTTGGCGATGAAGGCGTGGAGGGCGCGGGCGCGTTCTCCGGGGCGTACGGCATAGGGTTGGACGGCTCCGGTGCCGAACTTTGCGCCATGGCAAAAAACGGCAGCACCCCGGCAATCACCACAAGTGCGGCGATCGCCCGGCTCCGTCTGGTCAGCCACGTGCGCAGTAAGTCGTTCATCTAAAACGAATTAAATACTTGATACCACCCTTGAAATTGCCGTCAACGCCCACATCTCCCAATAGCAAAATCTGGTCATTTATCTTGAATGTCGTGCGAATCCCATAGCCCTTCGAATCGGCCGTAGGCGTCACCGAAATCCGGTTGATAAAGTCGTCATCCGAACTCCTTTTACGCGGACCAAAAATCTTGTCATACAACTTCATGAAAACAAGCCATGTTGCCTTGCCCGCAATCACATTACCGCCCGACATCAGCTCCGAGGTCGTTGAGCCGGTTGCGATAAGTGACACAATGTCTTCCTGCGGCAGTGGCGGTGTACTGAAGAAAAGCACCTTCGGATCCAGCACCGTCCCGTAAATCTGTACCGTAATGTCATAGTCGTTCACCTTCGACCGCCCGCGAATCTCCAGCCGCGCATTAAGCCCGCCACTAAACAAAATCAACCCATTGGGAATTCGCAACTGGCTGAAGGGAAGAGCCGCTTCAATCTGCCTAAGCGTCACGCGCCCATTTACTTGCGGATTCTCGCCCTTGCCGGTTACCCGAAGGTCAATCAATACGTTACCGTCCGCACGATTGCTGATAATACGGAACGGATCCTTCGTTGTAATGGCAACATCCAGGTTCCAGTTGTTCACCGGCGGTATCTTCACCCCAATATCTGGCAAGGTACTCGCAGGCGCCTGGGGGGCAGGACGCCCCGGCAAACCGATGGGCAGAATATCAATTTCCTTCTGAAAACGGCTCTTCACCAGCGCTATACTTCCTGTCACATTCGCTTCATTTAGCGGCCCGGCGAGAGTAAGATTGGCATCGCTTCGCACAATCATGTTATCGTCGCGAGTTAACAGAAGGTCACTTGCTGTAAACGTAAAATTCAACTTCGGGTCAACAAGATCCTCAAAGTTCGCGCCACCTGTCAGCCTGAACGGCCCGCCAGCGATGAGACCCGTACACTGCTCAATGTCCATCTTCTTCTCATTAAAGAGGATACGACCGCGCACGTTCGTGATCAGAGGTAGCGTAATGTTGCTAAATCGAACTAGCGGAGCGTTCGCCTCCGCATGCCCCTGAAGTCGAGGCTGATTGATTGTCCCGTCCACCTTAACATCCACCGACACATTCCCTTGCGCCTCAACAATTTCCGGCACAAGCTGCTCGGCAAGTTTCAGATCCGGCAAGCGGAAGCGGGCCTCCAGTTTTATTGGCCCATTGCGGTCAACGGAGCCGTCCCTCAAAATCTGCTCCACGTCGCACGGCAACTCACCGGCGATTCGCAGCGGTGGAATGCGCGGTTGGGTACCCTCTGCAACCAGGGTCAGCTTCTTGTCCCTAAGCCGGAGGTCCATGCCGAACGCAGCGGGTTCGATTCCACTTAAAGCCTTGGCTTTCAGGTTCTTGGCGCGAAGTGTCATGCTGGCCTCCAGGCTTTCCACCGATCCATCAACATCCAGCGTGGCCTGCACGTTGCCGCTGCCCGGGAGCGAAAGCCCTACCGAAGTTGCAAGTGTGGTAATATCAAGAGGTTCCGTGCGCACTCTCGCGGAAATCCTGTTCGGGGCGCGAAGCATGTCGGCCGGCGTCCCCAACTTTGCAAAATCGAGCGGTGCCTCTACTTCGCCAAAACCGAGTTCTCGTTTCTGGTGACGCAACGAAATGTTGAGTACAGATAACTTCTTCTGCTGCCATGCTAAATCTCCCGAAAGGCTCAGGTCACGCCCCGAAACACGCATGCCGGGAAAGAAAATTTTCTCCGGGTCATACGATCCTTTCAGCCGAACATCGACCCCCTTGACCTCGCCAAAGCCAATCTTTTCCAGCGATATATCGGTGCTCCCCCAGTGCGCCAGATCACCACCCTGCGGGAACGAGCCCTTGCCTTCCACCGATACATTCGCCTTACCCGCAACTACTTGCGTAACACCAAACGCATTAAGCAGCGGTTGAAATGCCCCCAGATTGGCAATGCCTCCCTTTAGCTTTGCCTCGTAATCGTACGGGGCAACCAAATGCAACGTCGCGTTGCCTTCCACTTTTGTGGACTGGCCCGAAACGGCAAGGTTTACGCCCAACTGCCCCTCCGGCGACAACTTTCCCGTCGCGATTGTATCCGCGATGTTCACAGGCATCGCCATCCGCAGGACCACCGGAGGTAACTGAGCCTGAGTAACTTGTGCGTTGAGAGAAAACTGGTTATCCTTAAAATCTCCCTCCACGACACATATTGCGGGCTCCAGGCCAGGACTTGAATCGGCCACGATTCTGGACAAGCGCACGCGGATGGCCCCAAGCATCTGCGAGAGGCGACCGCTTGTCACAACCGTTGCATCCAGCGTTGCATCTACAGGTACTTCCAGCTCAAAACTCCTGGCTATTTGCCTGACGTCAATTCCCTCAGCCTTGAGATTGGAGGCAATCTGGCCGTTCGGGCCGATAAGTTTTGCCGGGTCTGCAAGATGGTCGCGGTCAAAAGGCGCGCTTATGCTGCCCGATAGCAAGGTTTTGGCGACAGGAACCTTCTGTATCAATGAGATAGGAGCGATGGTCAGCAGTTTATCGCGCCAGTTTACCGCGGCGTTAAAGTCGAAATCGCCTGAGGTTAACTGAACGATCGGGAAGACAATTTCCTCGGGCGAGTACCTTCCCTTAACCGTTATCGCTGAGACCTTTGCGGGGCCAGCGACGAGATCGGAGACGTTGAGGTTACAGGTGCCGTTATTCTTCATCGAAGGCAGGCCAACCTTTGGGTCCATCTCTCCAAGTCCTTGCCAGTCAACTGTTAAACGGCCGGCAATCCGATCGCGAACGCCCAGGGCCGAGAGAAGCGGCTCAAACACCGCCAGGTTGTCGATACCGCCCCTCGCTTCCAGGTCGTAACGAATCGGGCCAGTGACATCAATTTTGCCCTTGGCCACAAAGCGGGTCGCCTGGTTGACATCAAGCGTAACCCCTTTAATATCAACCACTCCCTTCTCCATGCGTAACAACATTTCGCCCCGATCCACCCGGGCGCGACCGCTCCGCACCATCATTTCGACCGTGCTCAGGCGGGCGTTCATGTCCACCACCCAGCTTTTCACATCGTTAATGAGGCCGGTAAACTCCATGTTAACTGCGGCGATTTTTCCGGTCACTGGCGTATCCGAACCGATGGATTCGCGGATGGCATCCAGGGAGACATTCTCCACTTTGACTGTGGCCGAGAGCTTCTGATCTTCCTCTCCAGGTTCAACAGCGGCAACAAATTGCGTCGTACCGTCAAAGGTATTTCCCAGAAAGCTCAGTTTGACGCGACCTAGTTCAGCCTCGCGAGTGTCAAGCGCCAGCTTCTCGATCAAAACCCGCGGAGGCAACGCCAGTTTACTTAATGTTAACACGCGGTCCTTCCATGCAATCCCGGCGGAAAGATCATCCCACTGGCCAACGCCTGGTAACTGAAGGAAGCCAAGGCGAAGGCTGCCTGGCACGTTGTCTTCGACGTTAAGATTGAGGTCTTTTACCACGACATCGCCCGCCTTCTGTTTACCGCGAAAGTTAACATTTGTTATCGCGATTTTGCCTGGAATCGGGATGGGAGGGAGCATCAACGGGGCGTCGGACGCCTTGGCATGGGGATCCTTAAACTCAAGATCCAGAACAACTTCCACATCCTTTGCCTCCAGGTTTGTGGCAAAGCGGGGCAAGCCGGAGAAGATCAGGCCGATGAGGCTGTACTGTACAGCGAGGTGTCTGGCCTTGATTTTTTCGACCGGACCTGGCTCACGAGGGACAATATCTACATCATTAAAGGTAACGCCATAAACGGGGTTACCTTCCAACGTATATTTGATATCCCATTTCTGTCCTTCCGCCACCCAATTGACACCATAAGTAATAGCCATTCGCAGAAGCATGCCGTGCATAAAGAACAGCAAGACAAGCATTACACCAAACGCGCCAAGAAACCAGGGCCACAGAGCGCAGAGGCGACGAAAGAGGCCGGGCCGCGCCTCCCCACCGCGTGAGACCACAGGCGTGCCGCGCGAAGCGCTGGCGTTGCCACCTAACAGCTTGTCGTGCTTTGGGTTATGTGCGTTGGGATCAGGCATTCGCGAGGGCGTGCGCGGTTGGTGCCGGGCTAAAGAGGAGACCGACTATGTTTTAGCGGATGAGAGTGTGAAAGGACAGCATTAGATGAAGATGAGAGATGATTGAAGGGGGGACGGGCGTCTTTTTACCTAATATCTTATAATGCAAATGAATACCTTGCGAAATGCAGTACAAGATACAAATATGTGAATAGTGGTCTGATGCCGTTCGATTAGCCATGTTTACGCGAGTTTTTCTGCATTCGTGCGTGAGCTTATATTCATCTGTATTAAAAGCCATCTTTTTCTCCTTTGTTATGCGTTTTCGACTCGCCTGTTACCTTTGCAAAGGCGATTCTTGCATCGTACCGAAACACCGCCTATCTTTCCCTCACACATAACCCGCACATGACGCATCCGCCCCGTGAAACGCGCTTTGTTCGCCCGCTTCGCCGGGCGCTGGCCTGTTTTGTGCTGTTCGCGGCCATTTTTGGGGGCGTCGTCCAGGCACACGCAGCGCGCGACTGGTTTGTCAAAGCGAACTCCGGTGACGATGCGGATGGGACGATACTCAGGCCCTATAAGGATATCTACTGGGCTTTAGAGCAGGCAAAAGAGGGTGATTACATCCATGTTGCCGAGGGAACTTATACGGGGCGACTGGATACCGCCAACTGGACGCTCGATACGCCGCGGCTTCGCATTCTGGGCGGCTACAATGGCACATTTACGGAGAGAGCGCCGTGGAAGTATGTGACGCGATTCGCGTTTCAGGCGGGCTCGCGGGCGCGCAATACGGGGACGATGCTGATTGGGGGGCGCGATCACTCCGGTTGCATAATAGATGGCATTGTGTTTGATCAACAGAACAGGAACACCTATGCCAGCGCCGATCCGCGTGCCAGCCTGGAGGTGCAACGATCGAGCCGGGACCCTATCATTTCGCTGACATCGCCGGAGGTGGAGATTCGCAACTGTTTGATTATCAACGGCTCCGGAACGGGTGTGATTTTGGCGGGGGAGGGCTCGCGGTTTGAAAACAATGTGGTGATGAACATGGCGGGTCCGCATTTGCTGGAGCTGCGAGGCAACAGCCAGGAAAAGCCGACTGTTATCTCAGGCAACAGCTTTATGTTTTGCTGGAGCGCTCAGTACGGTCGCGGTGACGACCCCGGGGCTGGGCTGAAGCTTTGGGGGGGAACGCGGGCGGAGATTACGGGCAATCTGTTTTTGATGTGTGACGGCGCGGCGATTGAGGTGCATACAAGTGCAGACCGTGTGTCGCTAAAAGATAATCTTTTTTGCCTGAGCGGGCTGGCTCACGTGCGGTTTGCAAGTGACGGGCGCCAGGCGCTTATCGACACCGGTAATTTCAACGATATCAATGACTTAGGTTTTAAGTTGTGCGAGAATAATCGCGTCGGGGATCCGGAGTTGCTTGAAGTGGACCGGGGTTGGATGGAGTATGCGATTAATCGTGCTGCGGATGTGGTAAGCAAGGTGAAGCCTGAGGAGTGGGCGCGTTTTCGGCAGGCGCTGGGGCTTAACGCACCGACGGAAGGCAAAGGGCCGCAAGGGTTTGCGATGGCTTACGACGCATTGCAGGCGCTGAAGATGGTGCTGAAGGGGCAGGCGGCGGGCTCGAAGAGCGCGACCTACCCGGTGCAGTTTGCGGGGCCGCTGGTGAAGTCGTACTGGACGGTGCCATATTCGACGTTTCTCATTCGGGCTCAGTCGCTTAACAACAGGGACGTTGCCCTTTTCGGCATTGTGGGCCGCGAGGTGAAAGGCTTTACATTTGCTGGGGTTGCGGAGAAGGATTATCGCGCGTTTGAGCTGATTCCCTCGCCGCTGGGGCCGGTGGAGAATCCGCCGCTTGTGTTTATCCGCCGTGGGGCACCCACGGAAGCTCTTTTGGACAAAACACTTGCGTTGCAACCGCCGCCCAGCAACGCCGCGCGGGAGTTCTATTTTAAGGGCGTGTGCAAGTGGGACGGGGGCGCCTCTGTGCCGCATAAGGGCGCGCTTGTGCTGGAGGAGCTTGTGGTGCCTGCGCAGGCCACGCCCACGGGGGGACGCGACTGGTTTGTGCGCAGCGGCAGCCAGGGCGGCGACGGCAGCCGGGAGAAACCGTTTGGCGATCCTCAGGAGGCGATTGAACTGGCGCTGCCGGGGGACGTGGTGCATGTGGCCGCGGGGGAGTACGCGCGGCCGGGCACGCGGGGCGGATGGCGGGTGGATGTGCCGTTTGTGACGTTGCGCGGTGGCTACAACTCCGAGTTTACGGAGAGGATTCCGTGGCGGTTTGCATCGCGCCTGAGCGTGGCGGCCGGGCCGTTGGCAGGGGCCATTGTTCGAGGGGAGGAAGATCATACAGGCACCATTATAGATGGCTTTGTGCTGGATGGTCGCGATATGAATGTGTACGACGGCCAGGGTAATCTTGTTCCGGGGCGATCGCCCCGCAAGGCGTTGCTTAGCCTTTCATCCGGCGGTTGCATGATTCGTAACTGTTTGATCCTGAATGGTTCACTGGGTTCCGTGGAGATTTCGGGCGGAAGTGCGGACGCGGGGGTAATGGAGAATTGCGTGCTGCTGAACTTTAGCTGGCAGTCGGTGCAGCTGTCACCGGCGGACGACACCATGAGAACTTTTGTTCTCCGTCAATGCACGGTACTGGCAAGCTGGTACGATCGGCCGGGCGGGCCGGGCGGGACGCCGGACGGGGCGGGTGTGGCGACGCGTGGAGATGTTTCGCTGGAGCTGGACGGGAACATTATTGGCTATCACGACTCGGTGGGTGTGTATTGCAGCTCGCCGCCGGGGCGGGTTCGGCTGGTGAATAACCTGTTCTGCCGCAATCTCTTCGGCAATTATACGGATGCGCAGCGGACGTTTTTGGACGACAATATGGCACAGGTGGCGTACGCCGGCTTTGCGTCGGCCTCCGGCAATTTCGTGGGAGATCCTCCCCTGCCGTGGGACAAAGATTGGCTGACGCTGTGGACAAGCCGGGCCCAGCGGCTGGGTCGGCGCTGGCCGGAGGATGACTGGCGTCGATTTCGAGAGGCGGCAGGGCTGAAATCCGAAGATGTGTCGGCCGCGGCGGCAAGCGGCGACCCTGTGTATGCGCGGGCGTACGACTGGCGCAAGGCCCTGCCGTTTTTTATGGCGCCCGCGGAAGGTGCGCCGGGCGGCGGGCCGGGGGCTCGCGCGGTGCCGCTGCCGGTGCATTTTCTGGGGATACCGGGCGAGGCGCTTTCGACGAAAGCGTATGCGCCGGCGGAGGTGGGCGCACTGCAGTCGGCGGCCGATACGATTGACGCGAGGAATGTGGCGCTGACGGGGGTGCTGGGCGACATGCTGCCTCAGATTCCGGCCGACCTTATTGAGGAAACGAAGGTGGGCGACTGGACGGGCGTAGAACTTTTTGCCACCACCTCCGCGCGCGGGGAGACGCCGATGCTTGTGGTGGTAAAGCGCGACACGCGTATGGCGCGAAGGCTGAAGGTGGCGGACCGGGCGTTGCGTTATGTGTTGCGAGGCACGGCGCGCAAGAGCTCGCGCCTGGGACGGGCCGTGCTGGTGCTGGAGACGCTGGAACGGGAGGCGACTGCGCCCGCGACTCCCGCGCCGTCCTCTGCACCCGCGCCGGTAGCGGCACCGGCCGCGAGTGCGCCGCCAGCCCCCGCACCGGCGCCAGCGCCGGTTGCGCCTGCGACGAATGCGGCTGCACCGGCTCCGGCATCATCGCCGGCACCAGGGCCGACCTCGGCACCAGCTCCAGCACCAGCGGCGGGTGCGCCTGCGGCGGCGGTACCTGCGGCTGTTCCGGCGACAAACTCGCCAAGATCGCCGCCTCCCAGCGGAGGCTCCGCTACTCCACAGCCGACGGCTCAACCGACGCCACAACCGGCGGCAGGAGAAGGACGTGGGCAGACATCCGCATCGCCTGCAACGGCGCCGCCCGCGCCTAAGGCAACAAACGCGGCACCCGAGGCAAAGCCGTCTGCGGCGAAGACGCCGCCAGCTGCGCAGACGGGAGGCGCGCCCTCCGTGGCAGCACCGGAGACGCCGGGCAATGCTCCTGCTCCTCCTCCTGCTGCACCCGCTCCAGCACCCGCTCCTGCACCACCGGCGCCGTCGGCCACAAATGCACCTCCCCAGGCGAGCTCGGCGCCTGCTCCCGCGCCACCGACGTTGCGACCGCAGGAAAGCGCGCCCGCGCCTCGGCAAGTGTCACCGGCACCCGAGGCTGCGCCAGGAAGCGCGCCGTCGGAGCCGGTTCTGGTGAATCCTGGGGCAACGGGGTAAAGCGTATTGCCGTCCTTTGCCGGCTTTTCTCGATACTGGGCAGGACTGTTGTTCCTTTTTTGGCGTAACCTATTGCGCGCCAGCGGCTTAGACCAATTGTCGGAATAAACCGGTAGATTGGTGGAGGCGATTTTGAGCGAGGGCGGCGTTGAGTCTTCGGTCATGCATTTTTCAAATGCACTCCCTCAGCCTCGCC
>QAZA01000008.1 GCA_003054695.1 Verrucomicrobia bacterium LW23 | reverse complement strand
CCCGCTTCGCTTCGTCCGTACTCCAAGCACATTCTACGAAGAATCAATGACACAGGACACTAGCGGGACGTCGAAGGGCCTTTTTTGCTGAGCAGAGAGAGCGCTTGCAGCGGGCTTACGCCAGCTCGTACGCAATGCTGCTGAGCACAAAAAACGCGGCCGTCTCGCTGCGCAGGATGATGGGGCCGAGGCTGACGGGGAGAAAGCCGCGGGCGCGGGCTTCGCCGATCTCCGCAGGCGTGAAGTCGCCTTCAGGCCCGATCATGACGACGATGCGGCGGCTCTCGCCCAGGGCGGGCAGGTTCTCGCGCAGCACGGTTTTGATGTGGCGCGCCTCGGGCTGCAGGGAGGCGATGAGCTTGAGCGATTTGTTGTGCCCGGGGTCCTCCACAAACGTGCGCACCGCCTGCGGGCCGTGCACCTGGGGCAGCCAGTTCTGGCCGCTCTGCTTGGCGGCCTCGATGGTGAGCTGGCGCCATTTTTCGCTCTTGGTGTCGGCGCGGTCGCCCTCCACGTGGCTTACGGAGCGGTTGGACTGAAGCGGGTAAATCTCACCCACGCCCAGCTCGGTGGCCTTCTGGATGATGAGATCCATGGACTTGCCCTTGGTAAGCGCCTGGGCCAGCACGACGGTATCGGCCGAGCGCGGGGCACGCGCCTGCGTTACGGGCTTAAAGGCGACGATGCCGCCATCGGTGCCGGTGATGCGGGCTTTGATCTCCAGGCCCTGGCCGTTAAACACGGTAAACATGTCGCCCGACTGCTGGCGCATGACGTGGAGGCAATGGTGCGATTCGTCCGTGTCAAGCACGCCGAGATCGGGGGAAGCGCAGAAGTAACGTTTCAATGTGGTGTCTCTGAGGGGTGGGGAAAGGGAAATGGGATGCTTGAGGGGAGTTTATCACGCGAAGGGGGACAAAGCCGTCAAGGGCAGATGGGGGAGAAGAGCTTGTTTCGCTTACTCCATCCGCTCTCCCCTCCCCCCTGGCGTGCCAAAGCTTACTTGAAGAACTCCTTCACCTTCTGAAACATCCCGGGGTCTTCTCCCGGCACGTTCTCGCCGCACGCTTCGGCAAAGGCTTGCAGCTTGGCCTTCTGGTCGGCGGTCAGCTTGGTGGGGACCTGAACGCGTACGCGCACGTGGAGGTCGCCGTGGCCGCGGCCGCCCAGCTCCGGCACGCCTTTGCCGCGCAGGCGGAAGGTGGTGTCCGAGGCGGTGCCGGCGGGGACTTTGAGGTTGGCGGTACCCTCCAGCGTGGGTACCTGAATCTCCGAGCCGAGCGTGGCTTTGGCGAAGGAGATCGGTACGTCGCAAAACAGATCCGTGCCGTCGCGGGTAAAGACCGGGTGGCTCTTGACATGGATGATGATGTAGAGATCGCCCGAGGGGCCGCCGCGTACGCCGCCCTCGCCCTGGCCGGTGGAGCGCAGGCGCGAGCCGTCGTCGATACCGGCCGGGATCTTGATCTTGATTTTGGACGCCTTTTCCACGCGGCCCTGGCCCTGGCAGGTGGCGCACACCTTCTCGATCTTCTGCCCCGTACCGCGGCAGCGCGGGCACGCCTGGGCTACGGAAAAGAAGCCCTTCGTCACGTACACCTGGCCCTGGCCGCGGCACGTGTCGCAGGTGCTCACCTTGCTGCCGGGCTCGGCGCCCGTGCCGGTGCAGTGCGTGCATGTCTCCGGCTTGGTCAGGGAGATTTCGCGCTCGCAGCCCAGGCAGCTTTCCTCAAAGGTGATGTGCAGGTCGTAGCGCAGGTCCGCGCCGCGGCCGCGACGCTCCTGGCCGCCGCCAAACGCTTCCTCAAAAATACTGCCGAAGATGCCGCCGCCGCCGCCACCCGCGCCAAACACCTCGCGGAAGATGTCGAACGGATCGGGCCCGGCGCCCCCGCCGCCGCCCTGGCTGAACGCGGCGTGGCCGTAGCGATCGTACGCGGCGCGCTTGTCGGCGTTGCTGAGGATCTCGTACGCTTCGCCCAGCTCCTTGAATTTCTCCTCGGCGGTGTGATCGCCGGGGTTTTTGTCCGGGTGGTAGGTGAAGGCGAGTTTGCGGTACGCCTTCTTGATGTCTTCCTGCGACGCGGTGCGGGCTACGCCGAGGATTTCATAGTAATCCCGCTTGTTGGAGGAGGCCATGATGATGGTGTAGAGAAAAGGAAATGGGGAGACGTGCTGCGCAAGTAACGGAATCGGCCGACAGGTATCGGCTGGTTAGCTGGCCGCGGGGGTGGAGGCCGCCTCGGGCGCCTTGGCAACCATAACAGTGGCGGGGCGAAGGAGGCGATCCTTGAGCTTATAGCCCTTGCGCAGTTGCTTGACGACGGTATCCGGCGCGGCGTCGCTGCTTTCCAGCTGGCCAATCGCCTCGTGCAGGTTGGGGTTGAAGGGCTTGCCCACGTCGTCGATCGTCTCCACGCCGTTGTCGCGCAGGAAGTTGATAAGCTGGGTCTTCACCATCTCAAAGCCAAACGCCAGGGTTTTGACGTCGGTGGCGGTGGTGGCGGCGGCCATGCCCATCTCGTAGTTGTCCAGGATGGGGAAGAGCTGCTCCAGCAGCGAGCCGTTGGCGTAGCGCACGGCTTCTTCCTTCTCGCGGATGGCGCGCTTGCGGTAGTTGTCCCAGTCGGCCTGGGTGCGGAGAAGGCGGTCCTGCAGCTCCACGGCCTTGGCGGCGGCGTTCTCCAGCTCCGAAAGGCGTTTGGCGCTGATGGTGATTTCCGTGGGCGTGGGCGCAGGCGCAGGCGCTTCCGCTTCGGGTGCGACGGACTCAACAGGTACTTCCACCGCGGGCGTCTCGGCGCTTACGGGCCCGCCGGCGGCCGCGGCCGCGGCTTCGGGAGTGGGTGTGGAAGTGTTTGCGGCAGAGGCAGTTGCTTCGGTGTTATCCGCAGTGCCGTTGCCGGAGGTGGAGGGTGTCGTCGAATCGCTCATCGTGCTCTCTCTCGTACGTTTAAAGTTGCGTCGTGTCCGCGCCCCCTGGCGCGCATCGTGTCGAAACGGGTAGAATCGTAGGGAAGCGCCCCGTCGTCAAGGCCGCAATAATGAAAATGTGCGGGGAGGCGGGAAACGGGCAGCATTTAACCATGAATATTGCAAATGACACGAATATTACGGAGGGGGAGGAATGGAGAGTAGCAAAATATGAGAAGACTGAGATTCAGCACGTACGTTTCCCTCCGATTTATCCCCACTTAGCGGCTTGGTTCCCCTTCGTGCGAAACATCCCGTTCTGCCATCCGATTGGGAGGGGAATTTTTCGCACGAAGGGGGACCAAGCCGCTAAGTGGGGATAAATCGGAGATAGTTCTCTCCTCTTGTATCCTTTCCTCCCCATTCGTCCCCTCGGTAATATTCGTGTCATTCCTGCTCGCACTTTGGCGCTGTGGTTGGTAATATTGCCTCCTATGCGTATCGTGGATTCCTCCGAGCCGGGGCCTTCGTCGTCGCCGGCGTTGCGGGCTCGCGGCAAGGGGTGGGGGCCGGGCGCGATGTTTGGGGGGCTGGTGGCGTTTGCGGTGATACTCTTTGCGGGGGGGATCGGCGCCTTTCTGGTCAACCCCACGCGCGGCGGCTTTACCGTGGTGTATGCTTGGATTGCGGCACTCACCTTTCTGGCCCTGGGCCGGCTTGTGTATGCGCGGCTGGCCTGGGCGCTGGGCGCGGCGCTGGCGGCATCCTGCGTTAACGTGCTGGCGTTGCTGTTTATGGCCGCCGTGCACTGGGCAGGCTGGGCGTCGGGGCGGGAGATCGCGTTCCGATCCGCCGCCGTACTCACCGCGCTGCTGGTGGTGGCCGTGGCGGCAAGCGCCGCACTGCTGTGGGTGTGGATCTCCGACGCGTCCACAAGGGCGGCCAGAGCGGCGGCGCGGCGGGACGATGAGGACGACTATTGACGGGCGCTGCTTTTTGCTTTTCCTGACGCCCGGATTTTTCTAGGTTACCCGCCTCTATGCGCTGGGCTATTCTCCAATTTCCGGGTTCCAACTGTGACCAAGACTGCCTGCACGTTCTCCGCAATGTGCTGGCGCAGGACGCCTTTTACCTGTGGCACAAGGAGACCGACCTGCAGGGCGCCGAGGCGGTCGTCGTGCCCGGCGGCTTTAGCTATGGCGACTACCTGCGCTGCGGAGCCATCGCACGTTTCTCCCCCATTATGGCAGCGGTGAAAAAGGCCGCGGCCGACGGGATGCCGGTCGTCGGCATCTGCAACGGCTTTCAGGTGCTGTGCGAAGCGGGGCTGCTGCCCGGCGCGCTGCTGCGCAACCGCGGCCTGCACTTTATCTGCGAGACGGTGAACCTGCGCGTGGAATCCCCCGCCAGCCTGTTTACGCGCGGCTGCACCACGGGGCAAATCCTCCGCGTGCCCATTGCACACGGCGAGGGCTGCTACTTTGCTGATCCGCAAACCCTGCAGGAGCTGGAGTGGAACGGCCAGGTGCTCTTTCGCTACGCCGACAACCTGGGCCGCGTAACGCCAGACGCCAACCCTAATGGCTCCGCCCACAACATCGCGGGCATCCGCAACCTGGCCGGCAACGTGCTGGGCATGATGCCCCACCCCGAACGCGCCAGCGAAGACGCCCTGGGCTCCGCGGACGGCAAGGTTATCTTCGAGAACATCATCGAGTGGTTCCAGCCCGGCGCCCTGGCCGCCCTTGCCAAAGCCGCCAAAGCCGCCCAGCAATCCGCCGCCGCCACCGCACCGATGCCGGCGTAGGGCATGTTAACCACCAAGACACAAAGACACCAAGTCGGATCGCGGGCGGCACGTCAGTCTTCCCCCAACGCCGCCTCAGGGTCGCGGGGGGTAAACTCTTCGAGCTCGCGGTCGGCGATGAGTTCCTGCTCTTGTTGCCACTCGGCAAGCGCCATGGCTTTGTGCTCCTCGATCTTTTGCGAGTCGCGAACGGCTTGCTGGTAGTGGGCCTGGGCTTTGGCCAGGGCCTCTTTGGCCTGGGTAACGGCCAGCTCGGCCTCTGTCACCTTCTTGATTTCCAGCAGCTCGCGCTCGCGCAGCCAGGCAATGGCCTGCTTCACTTCGTCCAGATCCAGCAACTGCACCTGCTTGTTGATGACCGAGTTGTACAGCCGGTCCTCCTCCCTGATCCGGTGCGCGCGGTAGTCCTCCAGCGCCTTTTTCTGGGCCGCCAGCGCCTCTTCGGCGGCGGCAACGGCTTTGCGTGCGCGGGTGACGGCGTTGCCGGCGTCAGCCTCGCGCAGCTTGCGAAGGCGGAGGAGGTCCTGGAGGGCGTATTTCACTTCTCAGCATCTCCTCCTCCGCGTTGCGGGGGATTTCTTAGTACACGTCCTTCAGGTAGCGCTTTTCCGTCTTGGCCAGCGTTACTTCGATGTACTTGGTCGCTTCTTCCTCGCTGTAGCCGCCGTGGGCGCGGGCAATCTCGATGAGCGCCTTGTTCACGTCCTTGGCCATGTGCTTGGCGTCGCCGCACACGCAGAAGTAGGCGCCTTCCTGCAGCCACTGCCACAGCTCGGCACCTTCCTGAATCATGCGGTGCTGCACGTAAATCTTCTCCGCCTGATCGCGCGAGAACGCGGTGGTCAGCTTCGTCAGCAGGCCGGTTTTCAGCCAGTTCTCAAACTGCTCCTCGTACAGGAAGTCCGTGCTGCGGCGCTGATCGCCAAAGAACAGCCAGTTCTTGCCCTTGTCGCCATTGAACTCGCGCTGCTCCAGAAAGGCGCGGAACGGCGCGATACCGGTGCCGGGGCCGACCATAATGAGCGGCGTATCGCCGGGGGGGAGATGGAAGTGCTTGGTGGGCGTGATGTAGGTGAGTACATTGTTCTCGCCCAGCGTCACGTTGTTGGCGAGGAAGCCGCTGGCCAGGCCGTACTTTTTGCGGTTGTGCGTGGTGTACTGTACCACCGCGACGGTGAGATGCACTTCGCCCGGGTGCGCGTCGGGGCTGCTGGCGATGGAGTAGAGGCGCGGGTTGGAGCGCATGAGTGTGGCGACAAAGTCGGCCGCCGTCCACTTGCCGCCGGGGAACTCGATGAGCACGTCGATGTAGTCGCGGCTGTAGACAAAGTTTTCCAGCTCGGTTTCGTCGGCCAGAATGATGCTGAGCTTGTCCTTAAAGTCGCCGTCCGGCAGCTTCTCCACGTGCAGGCGCACAAACTTCTTGTTCACGCGGTTGAGCGCAAAGTTCTCCGTCAGCGCAGCCTTCAGCGTTTTCTGCGCGCCGCCCTGCAGGGGGATGATCTCGTTCGCATCAAAGCCGAGGATCTCGATGATCTGATCTACGATCTCCGGACGGTTGCGGGGGTAAACGGCCAGGGAGTCGCCCACGGTGTACGTGTAGCCGGAGCCGTCGATATTGATGACCATGTGGCGCGTCTCCTTGTTGGAGCCGGGCTTGGTGAGAGGGTAGTTCTCGGTCATCTTGGCCGGAAACGGATTGGTGCGGGAATAAGCGCTTGCTGCAGGGGGTGTCGGGGTACTCATTGTGTCGTGTTAGCGTTGTGTCAACGGGGAGAGTTGCGTAAGATGATGAAGGCGAAAAAGTTAGGGCGGTGTTTGCCAAAACGCCATGCAAGCGCGCGCCCGCGCGGGCGTAGGGCCGCCCGCCAAAGCTGTCCATCTCACCACGATTAGCGCCACTGATACAAGGCGATTTTCACGCTCCCGCCCGGGATTGTGCGGGAACCATTGCGGATGCGACGTCTATTCTGTTAAGATACGCGGGCCTTGCGTAACGTCTCACGCTTGCGATCGAACAGATAGCGAGCTTCTACCTAGCTTCACAACAATGCACAAACCCCAATCGCCCGCGAAGGAGGAAAGCGCCCTGTCGTCCAGGCCACGCTCGCGCCGGAATGCATCGGCGTGGGTCGTCGCCACACTTGCGGGCCTGCTTCTCGCCTACCCGCTGAGCCTGGGGCCGGTGCTGTGGACCTTTCCGTGTATGTGGATACCCTCCGAGAGCGATTTGATGGTGACATTTGCCCCCTTTCCCCCAAACCGGATTCCGTCCGCGGGAGGATGGAACAGGGAAGAGCCGTCCCTGTTGGCCGAGTGCTATCGCCCTCTGGCCATCCTGTGCATACACTCGGAGACAGCGCGCGAATTACTGAGGATGTACGTCCAACGGGGCTTGCCCAACGAACAGGTCCAATACATCTGGGTAAAGGTGCCACTGTGGCCAACCCCTTTGTACAAGCGCCAGCTTTTTCCCGATCCCTGAAGCGGAGTTACCTCGCCTCGTGGTTCAGTCCACGCCTTCGTCCGCGGCGGAGGGGGAAGGGGGCGAAGCATTTCCCGCTGCGCGCAACCCGGCCAGCGCCGCACGGGCGGCGGCGATTTCCGCCTCCTTTTTGCTGGCGCCCTGGCCCAGGCCAAGCTCGCGTTGCTTAAGCCACACGCGGGCCACGTACAGGCGGGCGTGGGCGGGGCCGCTCTCGTGGATACAGGTGTACGTGGGGGTGCCGCCGTCGGGGCCCTGCAGCAGCTCCTGAAGCTCGCCCTTGGGGTTGCTTTCGGCCACGCTGGGCTCCCCGCGCAGGGTGTCCAGCTCCTTGGCAAACAGGCGCAGCACGGTGGCGCGGGCGGTTTCCCAGCCGGCATCGCGGTACACGGCGCCGATGACGGCCTCCACGGCGTCGCTCAGGTTGGAGGGGCGCTTGCGGCCGCCGCTGCGTTCCTCGCCGCGGCCCAGCACCAGCAGGGCGCCCAGGTCCAGCCGGGTGGCCACGCGTTGCAGGCGCGTGCCGTTCACCATCGTGGCGCGAATTTGCGTGAGCCGCCCCTCGGGCAGGTCGGGAAACGCCTCGAAGAGATGCTGCGTCATCACCAGTTGCAGCACGGCATCGCCCAGAAACTCCAGGCGCTGGTTGTCGCTGCCGCGCTCCCGGCGCTCGTGCCCATAGCTGGGGTGAGTCAGCGCCTGCGCCAGCAGCGAGGGATCGGCAAACGCGTGGCCCAGCGTAACCTGCAGCGCGGCAACCGGTTGTGGGATTGGATGGGGCTGGGCCGTTTGCAGAGGGGCGTCGGATGCGGGGGCGAAGGGATCGGGCGTGGGCGAAGTCATGGAGCAGGGCAAGGCGTGGCGCGACGAGGGCGGCCGGCCGTACCGGTCCGTTCAACTCATCCCCCACACTTTCCGTCAATTCGCCGCATAAGAAAAGGGCAAAGGTGAGAGCAGGGCATACAGACACCCTTAAGCCTCTGAGCCTCTCTGTGTGCTCTGCGCCCCATTTCGTCCCCTCCGTAAATTCCATGTACTTCGTGTGCTCCTTGGTTAAAAAGCTCATTCCCGCTCTTTTTCTGAACCTCGCGGCTTGGTGTCCGGGTGACTTGGTGGTAGATGTTTCCCGCTCCTCTCCCCTCCCCCCTCACCTCCCCCTATGGTCATCCTCGGCATCGATCCCTCCCTGCGCGGCACGGGCTATGGCGTGGTGCGGGTGGATGGGCTGGGCGGGACGAAAGTGACGGCGATGGCGTACGGCGTTCTCAAAAACCCCCCGGCGCTGGGGCACTCGGAGTGCCTGGTGCAAATCTACGACGGCCTGTGCGAGGTAATCGAGCGTTACAGCCCGCAAACCGCTGCGGTGGAGGCCATTATCTACGCGCAAAACAACCGCACCGCCATCACCATGGGGGCGGCGCGCGGGGCGGCCCTGCTGTCCGTGGCGCAGGCCAACATCCCCATCTACGAGTACGCGCCGCGCCGCGTTAAAAGCGCCGCCACCGGCCTGGGCGGCGCCCAAAAGCAGCAGGTCGCCTTTATGATCCGCGCCACCCTGGGCCTGCGCGAAACCCCTCCCCCCGATGCCGCCGACGCCCTGGCCGTCGCCATCACCCACGCCCAGGCGCGCCCGGGGCTGACGCAGGGGCGGCGTCTGTAAGGCGGCGCTCACGGGATTGTTTAGCCCGGATGTTTCCTGTTTAGCAAGGTTAGCTATCCCACGCGTCCAACCTCTGGATGAACACTCCCAACGACTCCAGCTTTTGGGAAGTCAAACACTACGAACAGGAAGCGCTCGCCGCTATCGACAAAATCTGGGGCAACCTGATTCCCACGTGGGTGATCGAAAACTGGACTCTCGAGACAGAAAAAGTCGTCTCCTCCACGACGTGGTACGTGCAAATCTTCCTGCCCCGCAAGCGATCGCTGCCCGAAGGCGAATACTGGCATACGTGCAAGGACGGAACCCTGTTACGCGTTCACCAGGATAATGAGACCGGGCTGAAGCGTTACTTTCTAACGAGCGACTTTGCAGTAACTGAGCCGGAGCTGATTCTGCAAGTGGCCATTACGCAGGATCCCCAGTCCGTCGTCGTGACGCAGTACAGTGACCCACTGACACTGAACTTTGTGGATTTTGATATCCCCATTTCCCATCCGACAAGCCTGATCGGCAAGAGCATCATCCCGCCACCAGCGTAGGGCGGTGTAACTGCAGGTGAAATCAGCAAGACAGTGGATCAGAAAGAGAGTCCAAAGCTTGTAATCCAAAGCTGACAAATAGGCCTGCCCTGGCAATTTCCCCTTTTCCCTTTCCCCCGTTGCGAACGTTGCGTTGCAGTCCGTAGCGACCGTTGCGTGAAAATCCGTCAGGGACTTTGCTCTGTCACAAAGAGAAGCGATTCGTGAAGCAGAATTTCACGCAACGGTCGCCACGGACGGAAACGCAACGTACGCTACGGGGGAAACTTGGGCAGCGACGGGCCCGGCGTAAGATTGAGGGCAAATCTGCTGGACCAGGCAAGGCGGGAGGGGGGGCGTACCCAGGCTCATAAGATCAAGAGCACACGATAAAGAGTTTAGCCAAACTGGCAACATCCGTCACGCACCCTCACTACACACTCCCATACAAGATAACAAGACATACTCCACTCAGCACACGGATTTCAACACCCATAAGCAAGCCATGTAACACCAGCTCAAACCCATTGCCCAGCCAGGAAATGGGCCCGGCAAAAGCACGACAGCGAGTTGCATCTAAGCGGCGATGAGAGCATTTTTCTTTAGAATCTTTATTATGACCTCTTGATAAACAAATGCATCCATGCAGGATAGGACCGCGCCACCGGCTCCCGCGTCCCACCCCTGCCATCCAGCAACTTTCCCCGGAGACAACATCACGTGAACCCCGCCGCCTCTCCCGAAG
Organism: Verrucomicrobia bacterium LW23; assembly: GCA_003054695.1. Lineage (GTDB taxonomy): Bacteria > Verrucomicrobiota > Verrucomicrobiia > Methylacidiphilales > UBA1321 > LW23. Next base: position 8,489 of record QAZA01000008.1, on the reverse strand, counting down.
AAAAAGAAATCGCCATCCTCCAAAAGCTGGTGGAGATGTCGCCCGAAGCGCAATCCGTCAACGACATCATCGCCATCCTGCAACAGGTGCTGCGCATCATGCCCAGCATGCTGGAGGTGCGCCACCTGGTTCGCACCATCGAGATCGCCCAGTTCGAGACGGCCCTCTCCTTCGCCATCCCGCTGATGAACATCCAGGTGCAAGCCATCCTGGCCAAAGCCGGCAGCAAATCCCCCAAGGAGCAAATGGAAATTGCCGAGGAAGCCCTCGCCGTCCACCCCTACCACAGCGGCGCCAACCAGATGCTGGCCAAAAACGCGCTGGAACTCAAACTCTACGACGTCGCCGCGTTTGCCTACGAGACACACATCCAGAACGAGCCCGAGGACAAAGAAACCCTGCACAAACTCGCCGACGTCTACGCCCAAAGCGAAAACCTCTCCGAATCCAAAGAAGTCTACGAGCAAATCCTCGAACTCGACCCCGACGACGGCGAAGCCAACGACCGCCTGCGCCTCGTCAAAAAACGCCTGGACCTGAAACTGAAAGCCGAAGCCGAGGAAAAAGCCCGCCTGGAGGCCGAAGCCGAAGCCGCCGCCTTTGAAGAAGCCCGCCAGGCCAGCGAAAACGCCGAAAACTTCCCCGGCGGCGTCCCCGGCTTCAGCGCCGATGAACTCTCCGGCTTCAGCCCCGTCGACGCCTCCATCTCCAGCATGGTGACCCAGCCCATGGTGCGCCCCACCCAGCCGCCCACCGTCATCATGCCCTCCAAATCCGACGCGCCCCGGGAAGAAGAAATCCACGAAGTGCAATACGACGAAAACGGCATGCCCCTCATCGACGAAAACGGCATGCCCATCACCATCGTCCGCTCCGCCACCCCGGCCGCCGCCCACGACGAAGTCCCCACCCAGACCCAAGAAGGAGCCGACCCCGAGCACACCGAAGGCGAAGAGAGCGAAGGCGAAGGCAGCGACGACAACATCAGCGAAGCCGACCGCGTCCGCGCCGGCCTCCCCGTCCCCACCTCCGCTCCCGACGACATCGAGCAAAAGATCGCCTTTCTGGACAAAAAACTGGCCGAAAAGAAAGCCGAAATCGAAGACGACCCCGACCTGGAAGTCACCTACGCCGAGGAACTTGCACAGCTCAACTGGGACATCAACGTCCTCAAAATGGAGCTACAGCAAACCAACCTGTACGAGGACCCCGAAAACCTCTACATCCACCTCGCCCTCGGCGAAGCCTACTCCCGCCTCGGCATGTACGCCGACGCCATGCGCGAATTCGAATACGTCGCCGAAGACGAAGCGATGAAAGAACGCGCCTACATCAAAATGGGCCAAAGCCTCACCGCCAAAGCCCTGCAAGAGCGCCTCTACGGCGCCCCCATCCCCGCCGCCACACACTAATCTCCGTGCAAGCGCCCCTCTCCACAGCGCACACTCCCCACGTGGGCTCGGGACTTGAACCCGTATCGGGCTGTCAGGCGTTGTCGCGGAATGTCGCTATAGCGCGTATCTACAACACGTTGCACCTTTTTCTAATTTAGGTGCTGCCACACTTCCTGACACAAAGCGACAAAATTTTGTGTGCATTTGTGTGCCTCAACGCGCAGGCTGAGATTCTCGATGGCGTAGTGGAATCGGCGTTGGTGAGTAGGCTGGTGCGCTCAAAGGTACGGGTTAGCTGGACGGCGATATCGAGGGTGTTGACGTAGTCGGCCAGGATTACTTTGCCAACATCCCAATCCCATCCCCCCAGCGTCGGCGGATTTTTCCGTTACGCTTTTCCTCGCTGTCCCGCGCCAAAGCCTTCGAGCAGCCGCCGATTTTCAGGCTTTCAAGGGAAAGCAGTCGCTCCGGTGTCCGCGTCGAGCTTTCAAGCTTACTTCGCGGTGTGTTATACAAACCATTTTAACAGATCTTGAGCCTCAATTGCCTCATCCCGAATTCAAAATCAAAGTAGTTTTTACATTTATCTACAGTCGATAAATCAGGGATAGGTTCAACATCTTGCACGTAATTACGAAACTGATACTTAGCAAACAATGGCAGCATTTTATCGTAGTAACTCTTCAATTCAGAGCTGCATTTAAATGTATCAATATGATCTAATAAAGATCCCCGCCCCAAGGGGCGGGGTATTCTGAACGGAGCCGCTCGAAGGGTCGATCGGCAGAACTGAAAGATCGCCGCAAGCAGCGGGGAATATGACCCTTAGCGATTAAAAACACACCCATCTCTTCTTTGAAGAATGTGTTATCAATAGACTTGGCCTTAGCTTTTAAATATATGCTAATCAGCTTATTCCTAGAGCGGCTTCAATACGCTTGTATACTGATATAGGAAGTGTTAAAAGCTCGTGGAGATGAAGGCATTATCAATGGATGTACGGGAGCGGATTGTGGCGAGTTACGACGAGGGTACCGAGACGCAGGAGCAGGTGGCGGCGCGGTATCGGGTGTCGTTTGCGGTGGTCAAGAAGCTGCTGGCGTTGCGGCGGCGGACGGGGTCGGTGGGCGCCAGTGGGGCATCGCGGGGGGCGTAATTCGATGTTTAAGCCGGCGCGGCGGCGCTTGATTTCGCAGCTGGTGCGGCATCGGCCGGATATCACGCTGGCGGAGTTGCGCGAGGCGCTGGGGCTCACCTGCGCGCTCTCGACGCTGCACTACGTGCTTGTCGCGATGGGGCTGACTTTTAAAAAAGACGTTGCGCGCGGACGAGCTGGCGCGCGCGCTGACATCAAAGCGGGCCGGCGCCGGTGGAAATCCAAACGGCGCAACTGGCATCGCAGCCGCCTGCGCAGGGTGGGCGCCAGCACATCTCGCACGTAGGAGCGAAAATTCTCCGTGTTGGTGGCGCCGCTGACGGTAGTGTGGGTGGTGGAGCCGTCGCTGCGCACCGAGGCGATGATGCTGGTGGTGGCCCCATGGCCGTGCGGGGCGCTTTCGTGGCAGCGCCGCCCGCGCCGCGAGCGACCGTAGCGGCGCGTCATGTTGGTTTTCGCCCCGGCCTCGTCGATAAAGACCAGGCGGCTGCGATGCCAGTTGCGCCGTTTGGATTTCCACCGGCGCCGGCCCGCTTTCCCGCGTGCTTGTCGGCGCGGACGGGGAAGCCCGCGTGGCGCACTGTAAGTTTCGCGTGCGCACTACACTGGCGCGACGCGTCGGCACGGGGCGGATTCGCCCGTATTTCCACCTTGAGACCTGGAGGGCCGCTTGATTAGCGCCTTTATCGACTGCATTCCGTCGACCGCAACCTCGCAAGGCAAAGGCGTCTTCGTGCTCGGCGGCAAGCCCGTGTTTTACACGAAGGCCGGGCAAAAGGCCGCTGAAGCGGAAAGCCGATCCCGAAAACCGCTCTTTCCACCTGGAAAGCATCTATTCGCCGTGGCCGTCGTGCACGTTCGGAGCCCTGGCTGTCACCTTCTTAACGCTGAAGCGGCAACCGGGCGGGCTGCACAACTTCAACAACGCGTATCGCGCACGGCCGCATCATATCAACGTTGCCATTACCAAAGGCAATGAGATCGACTATATAGTCAAATACTCGCCCGAGTACATTTTAGCGATAGAAGACAACGCCCCGTCTACGATTATACACAAAAAGCCTTTGGTTATATGGATGGGCGTTGACGTCGGCGGGCGCGAGTTTAACTATGTTATCCGTGCGTTCTGCGCTGATGAATCGAGCTATTTACTCGCGTGCGGCGAAGCGGGAAGCTTTGATGAAATTATAAAGATAGCGTCGACAAAATTTGCAATTGCAGGAAGCAAAGCGCGGATGAGTGTTGCTGCTATATTCATAGACTCCGGATTTGAAGCAAAGAAAACCGTCTATGATTTAGCGTGCAAATATTACCGCAAAGTCTGGCCGATGAAGGGCGGCAAACACGCCGTTCCTGTTGGCGTAAAGCATTTTGATTGGGGAAGTAACGAGAAGCGGCGAATCGAACTGACGCACTACGATGACAGTACGTTCAAAGAGCACATGTATATTGACAAGATCCAGCGCCGCGAGCTTCCCGGCTGGTACTTGCCAAAGAACATTCCGCAGCAATATCGCGATCACTTCGGCGCCGAAAAGCTGGAGGAGAAAGACGGCAAACAAGAGTGGGTGCGTACCGGCGCCAATCACTACGCCGACTGCGAAAAGCTTCTGCTTGTAGCGCTCGCCAAGTATCGATCGCTGTTTGTGCGTTATCGCAAGCAAGTCCGCGCGGCTCAACAAGCCGCTAAGGGCGAAGCGAGCGACACCAGCGAACCGAGGCCGCGCTTGGAAGTCATCGTAGAGGATTAAGCATTGAGTTAACGTATCGCTCGCAACGTTGTGTCGTTGGGGGCGGTGCTTACGGCCTGATGATTGAGCGGGATGAAACACATTCCGTTGTCATGTTGGCATTACAACGCATCGCGCCCGGTTGACTTGCTCGCCATCGCATGGACTACGTGTTTCGCGCCTTTTTGCGTCAGGGAGTGCGCAAGGGCCGCGCCTTCCTCGAAGAATTGGCTTCCAACAATTTCGAGGCGCTGGAGCAATCCGGCCGCGTGCTTACCAACACGACAGTCAACGGCGAGTCGCTGACTTGGACCGTGCCCCCCGGACTCTCCACGATGGAGATTGTCAGTTACGCAGAACGCGCTTTGGAATACCTGGACGGACACAGCGATGCGCAGGTGCGGCGCGTTCTGCGCGGCGGGGCAAAAGTGAAGGTCATTCGCTTTTTGGGAGGCGAGTAAATGAGTTACCGCTTTGACGCGACGGTATGGGACGGCAAGCGGCGCTGGCCGCACGGCGCATGGGAATGGAATTCCGCCATGCCCGTCTCGCATTTCGACCTGACGATGCTGCGCGGGCTGGCGCGATACCTTATCGCGAACCATAATCCCACAAAAGCGCTCATTGGCGACATCTCGCGCTACAGCGTCGGCGCGGGGCTGGAAGCCTTTGCCGCCAGCGGAGACGACGCGTGGGACGCCGCCGCGAACGAGTTTTTCGCCTGGTGGGCCGCCGTGTGCGACATCACCGGCCGCCTGCACTTCCACGATATCCAGCGCCTTGCGTGCGAAGCCATGAGCGGCGACGGCGAGGCTTTCGTGCTTAAGGAGCTGGGCCGCAACGGCTTCCCGTTTCTGAAATTCCTCAAGGCGCACGCGATCGGCGCCGCTGGCGCCCCGGACGAGAAAGACCCCGCTTTCGTCAATGGCGTCTGGCTGTCCAAACACGAGCGCGCAACGCACTACCGCGTGTTGCTGGCCGACGGCGAGCATTACGACGCCCCGGCGCCCACCGTGCTTCACCTGGCCGAAGTCAGCGACCCCGACGCGTGGCGCCACATCACGCCCCTTGCCGCCAGCATCGCCGACTTGCTCGACCTGAAAGAGACAACGGGCCACGAAAAGCTGGCCGTCAAGATTCATGCGGCGATCGCCGCCGTGCTGAAAGGCAAGGGCATGGACAGCGCGGAAAAAGTCTTTGGCGCTGGCGGCTTTGGCGACGATGACGACGAAGACGCCGCGCCCCCGGCGCCCGCCCCGGCAAAAGAGGTGACCGTCGACAACATGCTCAGCGGCACGATTCCGACGCTCGGCGACGGCCAAGAGCTGCAAACCTGGGAGAACCGCCGCGCGGGCGGGCCGATCTTCGGCCCCTACTCGGAGTTTATCCTGCGCGGCCACTGCGCCGCCGAAGGCGTTCCCATCGAATTCCTCTGGAACCCGCAAACCGTCGGCGGCGCCCCGGCCCGATTCGTCGTCGCCAAAGCGGGCCGCCGCTTCGCCATCCGCCAAAGCTACCTCAATCGCGCCCTCGTCGCCCCGTGCTGGCGCTACGCCATCGCCTGGGCCATTAAAACCAAGCGCCTCCCCCTCACCCAACACTGGCGCCGCTGCATCGTCCAAGGCCCCGCCCTCGTCACCGTCGACGCAGGCCGCGAATCCGCCAACGACCGCGCCGACCTGGCCGCCGGATTAACCACGATGGCCGAGCTATATGGGGAACGAGGGATACGGCAATGGGCCAACCACGTCACGCAGTGGGCTAGGGAGAAGCGCTATCAGATTGATGAGCTGGCGCGGCAGGGGTTGACGCTAGAGCAGGCTGCGCAGTTGGATGCGATTGCGATGGCGCGAGGCGAGAGCGATAGAATAAGCTTGAACCATCAAATACGGTCGCCATATTAGAGACTAGCGAGAGAAACACAGAACATCTTGACGATGAAAAAACTTTTTCCAGCATACTTTGATTTAGATGCTAGAGAGCTTGATGCTTTATGGACAGAGGAAATCGTTTCATTTGACTCTAGTGTACTGCTAAGTTTATATCGCTATTCTGATCATACAAAACGCGATTTTTTTAACGTATTGGAATTAGAGCAAATCAAGTCTCGTTGCTGGCTTCCACATTAAGTTGCGCTAGAGTTTATTGAAAATCGGAATGATGTAAGCGAGGTGCAAATTACCGAGAGCGGGAAGCCCTACAAGTCGCGCCCGATGACTCTCCGCGTGCACAATGCTGTCATTGTCGGCTTGGAAAGCTATCCCTCGCCGATTGACCAAGGCCCGGCAGGCCCGCAGGGTGAGCCCGGACCGCCCGGCGCGGACGGGGAGGACGGTGCGCCCGGAGCCACTGGCCCGGCAGGCCCGCAGGGCGAGCCCGGACCGCCCGGCGCGGACGGGGAGGACGGTGCGCCCGGAGCCACCGGCCCGGCGGGCCCGCAAGGCGAGCCCGGACCGCCCGGCGCGGACGGGGAGGACGGTGCGCCCGGAGCCACCGGCCCGGCGGGCCCGCAGGGTGAGCCCGGACCGCCCGGCGCGAACGGGGAGGACGGTGCGCCCGGAGCCACCGGCCCGGCGGGCCCGCAGGGCGAGCCCGGACCGCCCGGCGCGAACGGGGAGGACGGTGCGCCGGGCGTTGACGCAACCGCGCCCACTGGCACGGCGCTGCCCTACATTGGCGCTACAGCGCCTGCCGGCTACGTGCTGGCCAGCGGTCGAACCATCAGCGACGCCAGCGGCGGCGGCACAGAGCGGGCCAACGCCGATTGCGAGGAGCTCTTTACACTCCTCTGGACCGATTGGACTAATGCCACTGCGCCGATCTACACCAGCGCCGGCGGTGCGTCGACTCGTGGCACCTCAGCGGCGGCAGACTGGACCGCCCACAAGCGGATGTCTCTGCCGGATTTACGCGGCCGCGTGCCGGTAGGCAAAGACAACATGAGCGGTAGCGCCGCATCTCGAATGACCACGGGTGGCGCTGGCGTGGACGGCGCAACGCTCGGCGCTTCTGGCGGCTCTCAGACACATGTACTTACCACCGCCCAACTCGCCGCCCATCCACACACCGGGGGAGGCCAGCTTTTCAGCGGCTCCGGTCCGTACGGCGCAACTGGCGGCGGTTCTAACCTCGTCGCTCCCACAATAAACAGCGCTGGCGGGGATCAACCCCACACCAACACACAGCCTTCGCTTATCCTCAACTACATCATACGGTTATGACTTTTCGACAATCTGAGGGCATCGTCTGGATTGACGACATTGGCTACACAGAGGCATCCGTGCGGCAACGCTATGACGTGTCGCTACCCGCTGGCATGGTGCACCGCAGCTACGGCGTGATTGCTACCGACGTGGAGGAATGGAGCGACGGGAAAACCGCCTACCCGCAGCCCGCGCCTTCGCTGCCATATCCCGACATCCTGGCCGATATCGCGCACTTTGAGCCGATCAACCCGCCAGAGCCCGAGGCGCCCGAAATTGACCCCGTGGAAGCGGCGCGCGAAGAGGCTATCCGCCTGGCGCGCGAAGCCGTGGCCGCCAGCGGCGTTACCGTGGACAGCGTAATCGGCCCGCTTCAACTCTGGTGCCGAGGCGAGGCCGATTACCTCAATTGCGGCGTATTGTTGGCGCAACTACGATCCGCCGCCGAGTTGGAAATCCCGGACCGCGCATACCGCATCAGCACCATGCAAGGCGGCGTCGATATCCCCGACCGCGCCAAGCTGATTTACGCGCTTACTATTTACACCGAGAAAGCGCATAAGCTTTACGAATCGATTATTTAATTCGAAGGCCTGAGTATAATGGTAAACCCTCGGGCCCTAGTATCGCTCACGGTCACAGTAACAGAGCCATCCGCATGTATTTTAGCACTTCCCTGCCATTCTGGCGGACATTCCACATCAAACTTATTCGGATATCCAACCGGGCTTTTACTAGGCTCTGTGTTATCGAAGTCTCCTTGTCCGGGATTGCGGACTCGATTTTCACCATATGTTAAAGGCAGTATTCCTAACTCCTTAGCAGCTGCAGCTGCCACAATATACAGATAATCTGGATTATTTAGAGGCTGTCGACATTTCCGCTGCATCCCCTTGGCGAAACTTTCCGTCCTTGGCGATACTATCTGCCTTGGATCTACGGACCTTCAGATAACATCGCCAAGGGCGGAAAGCTTCGCCAAGAGGGTTGCTCCCACGATGTTCAA
>QAZA01000007.1 GCA_003054695.1 Verrucomicrobia bacterium LW23 | reverse complement strand
TTATGCTCTACAGCCAGGACGGGCTGCCCTTTGCAAAGACGAAGCGTGCCTCCCTCTCGCTGGTAAGCACCAGCTTTAACTCAGGTTTTCGCCTGGATCCAGCAAAACTCGCCGCCAGCAACAATGGCCTCCAGCCAGGCGCCGTCGTCGCCGGCAAAGCGCCCGTGCTGGTAACCCGCGCAGGCGCCATCCTCACAGCCCCCGCCCTTGCCGGCATGACTTATACCTTGCGCGACTGGAACATGAAGAGCCTGGGCTCGGGAACCATTCCACCCAACGGCGTCCTTAAGCTTGAAGCGGCTGACCCGATCTGGGTGCTCGAACTCACAAGGGAGCCTCAATCAGGTGATGCTCGATGATCTCCCTTCAAGCCATCTTACAGATCATTGTGCAGCCAGCCCTCCGCACCAACATAAAGGCAATCTAAGGAACACCTTAGGACCAATTGTTTATTCTTATCTTATGAAAAAACGGAAACTGAGTCAGTGCAACGGGCCCGGACTTGGCAACGGCGGGACCGCGCACCAGGCAGCTTCTTTGAGCGCTGTTGCAGAGAACGACAACGCACCTCTGCTGGACGCGGATAAACGCTTTGATCCCGACGTCAATCTTCTCTGGGACAAATCGTATGTCATCAAGTATCATACCCAATTGCCGCCCGGCATTCCTGTCCATCCCACGCGAGAGTCCGCGGCATATGCCGCCGCTCTTCTCGATTCCTCCGAGTTGTGGCGTCGCGAACGCGGCGCGGCTATTGTCTCTAAATTGCTGGATCTTCAGGACACCAATCCCGCCAACAAAACTTGCGGCATCTGGTCCTGGTACTATGAGGAACCCCTGCCGCAGATGGCTCCGCCCGACTGGAACTGGGCCGACTTTGTCGGGGTACAATTGATGCACATTCTGCTGGCAAATGCACCGGAGGAACTGCCGGACGGATTATACGCACGCATACAAAATGCCTTGCGATTCGCCGCCGGGTCAATCCGTCACCGTGACGTTCCGCTAAGCTACACCAACATCGCCATCATGGGAACGTACGTCATGGTGATGGCCGGGCATGAGCTGGACGACCCAAACCTGCTGGCCTACGGACGGGACAAGCTGCGCAAATTTGTCGCCTTTACGCGCGAGTTTGGCGGATTTCCCGAGTACAATAGCCCAAATTACACCACCATAGCCGTATCGGAACTCTCCCGGATGATGCGCGACTTTCCGCTGGAAGATGAACGCGCCCTCGTCCGTGAAGTGCTGGATCGCGCCTGGAGCGAAATAGCCCTGCACTGGCACGCCCCCTCGCGCCAATGGGCAGGCCCGCACAGCCGTAGCTACTCCACCATGCTTACGCCAGAACAGCTTTCCTTTATCCAGCACGGACTGGGAAATCGCGCATCGGTCGCGGGCACGGCAAATGCGGGTTCCCTTCCCCCCCTCTCTCCCGACTTGCAGGGTCTGCAACTGCGTTGCCCGGACCATCTCATCCATTACTTTCAGGATGAGAAACCGCGGTCGCACCTCGTCGTTTCGCTTTCGCCTGGCAAACCGGCTATCGAAGGGCATACCCACATGGCACCGGAGTTCACGTTATCGAGCGTGGAGCGCGGCACGTTCTGGAATCAGTTCCGCGTCGTCAGCGCTTACGCTCCAGGTAAATCACCGGAAGTTCCGACAGCGTTTGCCATGCGCTTTCTGCACGATGGATATGACTTCAGCGCGCTCAACATCCTCACACGCCAGCATGATGCATGCGTTCTGGCGGCGGCGTGTTTGGCGCATGACGGTGGCGATAAGCACCCTTTGCTCGATATCATCCAAAACGCTACCATCTCCGCGGAAGACTGGCGGCTTCGTCTTGAGTTTACCGATCCCATTGATGCCGAGGCGCTGGCACGTCTAAAACTGGATTCGAACCGCGTCTGGAGGATTCCTTTTGGCAAAGGAGCAACGCTATCCCTGCGCTGGCTCAGGCTCGCCTTCGGCGATTGCAACCCCCCACGACTGGAAATTTCCGGAAACTTTGCCCAACCCGATAGCTCAGGGCACCAGCGTCTTACAATTAACGTCGATTTAGTCTTCTATAAGGGAGACCGGCGCGATTTCCACTTCAACCCCACATTCATGACGGCAATCGCCTACGGCCTGTCGATCCACGACAAAACATCCGGGGTTGCTCCCGATCTGGCGGCCATTTCCGTGTCGCAGACAGAGGATTATCTGGATCTGAACTGGCCAGCCTATGGAATGAAGCTCAGTTCCCCACTTTATCCTCAAAAGGAAGCAGACATCATTTCCTGGACGACCGATCAAAAGCGATAGCGAAGCAGAAAGACAGGCTTAAACCAATTCGCAAAGTTATTTGCTCTTTATGCGGAGCTGATTTTGGTCTACGGGTGCGCTGAAACGGAGGGCGTGCCCGTGAAAAGAGCAAGTAACTTTGCGAATTGGGCTTACACGGCCGCCGTTCTCAAATTTCAGAGCGGCGACAACTTCCCGAGCCAGGTCCCGCTGTCTCATCCATGTGGACGTAGCGAAAGACCAACACTGCCCTGATTCGGCCACAACATCACATTCAACAACGGCGTTCCGAAGGAGACCCTTGCGAGTCACATCGCGGACATCTCACGTTCACTACCGTTGTTCCTTCGACCCAGGTGCCTTCCAGCATTAGTACCCTGGGAATCTTAGGAATTCCCTTTTCATTTCTATAAAGCATTCCAGTCAACATATCCACAGAAGCTTCCCCTGTAGCGAATCGTTGCTGATCGACCCCCGAAAGCTCAGGACGAGTTGAAGTCCAGTCCATATTGACGTAACCGATATCACCAGGGACTCGAAAGCCGTTTCGTTCCAACATTCCTAATATATTTGTGTCGTTACTAATAAGGGAATCCGGACGATTCTTTTGCACCCACTGTATAAATGAACATTCATCCCACTTGCTTGGCATATAAGCGGGCACTCTATGGTTTAAAGGAATACTACGCTGATAGAACACAAGAGCGTCCAACCACAGGTTGTCTGAATATGCGTTAGTCTGTCTGGTAATGGCCAGCCCTATCCTCTTATAACCCTTGCGATGGAGAGCATGTAGTGCTGTTCTCCCGGTATGTAACTGATGATTAGCTATGCGGTGAAACTGAGGATTCCGCAGCAGATATCCTATCGTTACAACACTGAACTGGTCCCAGGGCATCCGTAAAGAAAACCTCTGCTTAAATATTCCAGCCAGCAAGACGCCCTGTATCCCACGGGCCAGTAATATCTTCCCCAGCCGTTCTCCAGTCATGCGTTTGCGATCCAGATTAAACTCTTCCATCATATATCCGGATGCTTCCGCCCGAGCCTTTGCACCGTCAAAGGTTTCTGCCATCTGGGGACTTATTCTCGAGGTGGCTTCCGATAGATCCGTAACCCACGCCAAAGTACCTACATAACTAGATCGCTTTCTGTCACCCAAATGTGTATTCAGTCTTTGAATCAACGGATCAGGCCTGTAACCCAGCTTGATGGCGATCTCTTGTATCCTGAAACGTGTAGCTTCAGGGATTTTGGGATCATTGCGCATACAGCGAGACACGGTCATCCGTGACACTCCTGCAGCGTTGGCCACATCCTGCATACTTAAGGTCTTGTCTGAAGACATATCTTGGTCAAAATTGCACCTTTCAGACAACCTACCACAAAGTCCCGACAGATAGAAATCCAGTTTGCTGTCCAAATGCTCTAATTCGGAGCGAGCGGGTAGATTTTACCCGTTGTGTGCAGCAAACTCTGGATAGAGCGGCTTCAATCGACATGTAGTTATTCTTGCTCCCTGATTGCCTCCAAAAGGTAGCATAATATAGCTAAGGTTGGCCGAGCGAAGCGAGTCCATTTATTTTGCAACATGATCTGAAAGAAGTGTATACTCGTTCGCAGATTACATTCTACTGAGCATTCCAACATGAGCTTCATGTTGGTTTTAGCTCGACAGATGCGCTGAGCGCCCCCATCCGGCATATAGTGTGGACCTGATTTGCGAAGGTCAGGTCGGCACAAGCATTTTTGCTTAACATTATCGATAAGTGGCTCTTTGCACCACATTCCAGTTTGGCTATCCTCGCTCAAAAACCATGTCTTCTCCTTCAATTTCTTCCACTCAGTCTGTCTCAACTAGCCTCGCCTGGTGGCAGGCGGCGCGCTTTGGCTTGTCGCTTCATTTCGGGCTTTACACAGTGGCGGCGCGGGGGGAGTGGGTTCGCTCCATGGAGCGCATGGGTCCCGAGGAGTACCGCGCCTACTTTGACAGCTTTAATCCAGAGCCTGGCTGGGCGACTGGCTGGGCCCGTCTGGCAAGGGAGTCCGGCGCCAAATATGGTGTGCTGACCACCAAGCACCACGACGGCTTCTGCCTTTTCGACTCCGCCCTGACGGAGTTTAAAGCCACCAATACACCTGCCCGGCGGGATCTGGTTCGCGAGTGGGTGGACGCTATGCGGGCGGAGGGCCTGGGTATTGGCCTGTACTATTCTCTTGTCGACTGGCATCACCCGGACTGCCCGGCCACGGGCGATCGCCAGCATCCCCTGCGACATCATCCCGATTCCCCGGCCCGGGATGCTTCGGCGGACTGGGCCCGTTACGTGGACTACTTCCACGGCCAGATTCTGGAGCTATGCACCAACTACGGGCGGATTGACCAGCTGGTGGTCGATTTTTCCTACTGGGATTACCAGGGCGAGAAGTGGGGCGCGACGGAGATTCAGCGGAAAGTCCGCGCCCTGCAGCCGCACATCACCTTTAACGACCGCTGGGCTAACGAGCCCCGTAAGCGCGTGCCCCGTCCCGCCTACGCCGGCGACTATGAGCAGACGGAGCAGAACATACCCCGCGAGGGCCTGCGAGACGATGCCGGACAGCCCATGCCGTGGGAGGCCTGGTTTACGCTCACCAACTCGTGGTCCTACTCCGCCACCGACAATCTGTGGAAGTCCCCCGCCACGATCATCCGCGCGCTGGTCAACTGCGTCTCCAAGGACGGCAACCTGCTCCTCAACGTCTGCACGGATGCCCGCGGCCGTGTGCCGGGCCAGGCCGTCGCCACCTTGCAGGAGATCGGCGAATGGCTCAGCCTCAATGGGGATTCCATTTATGGAGCAGGCGCGGCTTCGGCGGAGTTTGCGAAGCCGGAGTGGGGCCGGTACACTCAAAAAGGCAACACTCTCTACGCCCACGTACTTGAGCAAGTCATCGGTAACATTTGCCTGCCGGGGCTTCGGGGCAGAGTAAAGCGCGCCAGATTGATCGCGAACAACGCGGAAGTCATCATTTGCGATTACTGGAACCCGGGCATCCAGACATTCGATGGCCCGGACGACATCTTTTTCAATTTTGCCGCCCCCACAGCCTGGACCTATCCACTTCCGGATAGTCGAGACACGGTTGTAAGTTTTGACCTTACAGACGAAATCGATCGCTTGTCCGAACGTCGGCGCCTGGAGGAAGCTCTCGGGCGATCGCTTGAGCGTAAGCCGATCGGGTAATCTGCGAATCTCAGGAAGGTCGAGATCAAACCACATCAGCCCAGTATTGATAATCAACGACTTGCGTCATAGGCCCAACACGCTCTCAGCCCCCTTTAGCACCGTTTTCCGGGCTTAACTACCAGCGCGGCATGCGGCCAAAAAAGGGGCTCGCCACAAGGCCAAACAGCTGGGCGAGTAGGTCTGACTCAAGCCGAAACGTGATCATTTGCGCATAAATAGCGACGAATAACTGCCCCACTACGTGATCACAGGGCCCCTTTTTCACTCACCCGGTTTCAGCCAGGGCAGGAGTTTCAGGATGTTCTCCACGTCTTCGTGCATGTCCTCGCTCTTGGGCGTCTCCAGCACTTTGGGGATGTCTGTCCAGCGCGGGTCGGAGACGAGCCAGCCGAACGGCTCCAGGCCGATGGCGCCGGAGCCCAGGTGCTCGTGACGATCGAGGCGCGAGGAAAGGCCGCCTTTGCTGTCGTTGAGGTGAAAGCCCAGGAGCCACTGGGCGCCCACGATCGACTCAAAGTCGCGGAAGGTCGCCTCGTAGGCGTCGCGGGTGCGCAGGTCGTAGCCTGCGGCAAACATGTGACACGTGTCCAGGCACACGCCCAGGCGTTCGGCGGCGTAGGGCTGCTGGAGCAGGGTGGCCAGGTGCTCAAAGCGATGTCCCAGGCTGTTGCCCTGGCCGGCGGTTATCTCCAGCGCCAGTTTGGTGCGCACGCCCGGCGTGGCTTCCACCACGCGGTCCAGCCCGGCGGCGATTTTGCGCAGGCCGTCCGCCTCGGTCGATCCCGCGCCGCAGCTGCCGGGGTGCATGACGAGGAACGGCAGGCCCAGGGCGTCGGCGCGCAGAAGCTCTTTGGCCAGGGCGTCCACGCTGGTGTCGATAATGTCCGGCTTGGGGCTGCCCAGGTTAATCAGGTAGGAGTTGTGGCCAAACACAACCAGCCCGGCCTCCTCGCGCCGCTTGCGGTAGGCGGCGATCGACTCGGCGCTGAGATCCGGCGCAAACCACTGTTTGTTGTTTTTGACGAAGATTTGCGCTGCGGTAAAGCCGCACCGTACAGCGCGGGGTATGCTCTCCTCCACACCGCCGGAAATGGACGTGTGCGAGCCAATCAGCTTAAGCCCCGGCGGTAGCGTGGCTGCAATGGATGTGCCTGCGCCGGAACCCTTTGCGTCATCCCTGGCCGTGGCTGCCGCAGGCCGGCCGGCCACGCGGCGGGCGGCAGTGCGGGCCTTGGGGGACGGAGCGACCTTGCCGTCGCCGGGCGTGGTTTCCACTGCGGCATCGCCCGTTGCGGGTGCCGATGCGGGGGCGGGCTCGGATGCGGCCCTGTCCTTGCTGGGCAACGTAGTGCGTTTAAAGGGCACGGGGTGATGCGGGGGGGAAAAGGTTGAAGGGGGAGGAAGTGCGGCAGCTGCGGCTAGTGCTGCGTCATCGTAACATCGCCGTCCTTAACGATATGAACGCAGCAGGTCAGTCGGAATTTTTCCGGGTCTTTGTTCCACTGGTCCAGCACGTCCAGCTCCTGGTCGCTCGGCGCTTCCAGGTTCTCCATGCCCTCCACAATGCGGGCCACGCAGGTGCCGCAGGAGCAATTGAAGCAACCCGCCTCCATGTCGACACCGGCTTCCTCGCCCGCATCCAGCAGGAGCGAGCCGACGGGCACGATGGCGGTTTGGTTGCCGGGAAGAATGGTGACTTTGGGCATAGGGCGATGGGATCGGGATCGGAAACGTAGCGTCGTGTGAGGGCCGCGTGTAGTCTTGAGGCGCGGCGATAAGAAATTAGCGGAAATCTGCCGTTGTCGCAAGGACATCGCGGTAAATCCTGCGACAATGCCGGATTGACGGAAAATCTGCCAAAGATTGGGGCAAACTGGGCGGCTGAATGCACGGTAAAAACGTCGCTTCGTGCTTAAGCTGCAAGAGAAAACGAGTGCATTTTACGCACTGTCCCTAAAATAGTTCTTCCGTATAATCCGGGGTTGCGTCCCCGTCCCGCGCTTGGTACAAATACCAGATTGGCCCATCGCCCAACCCCGGAATATGCTGATACGCACTTGGTTGCGTTGCTTGCCTGATTCGTGGCTGCATCGCGATCGGTGTCCCGTCCGCGTCTCAACCTCTTGCCTATGATTTACGCATGATGCTCCAGACAAAGCCGACGCTCCACCGAAGGTCCGCTGCCGCTATGGTATCTGCGGCGCTGCTATTCATCTGGGGGGCGACAATGCTTTGTCCGGATACATCTGCATACGGCGCGCGCCGGCGTCCGGGCCGTTCCACCGCCGCCTCCGAGAAGGCGCAGCAACAACAGGCACCCGCCGGCGGCGAAGCCCAGGCGCAAACCGACGCCTCCGCCGAAGGAGCCACGTCCCCTGCCCTGCCACCGCGCCCCAAAAGGCCGGAGCCCCCGGGCGTACCCGTCAGTTTTGAGCTGGAGAACGCGGCGCGAGTCTCTCTGGCCGTGTATCACAAGGGCAGCGCCTCGCAGATTCGCGTGCTGCTGGCGGGGGAGCCCCTGAGCGCGGGCGAGCACTCCGTGATCTGGGACGGCCTGGACGCCGCCGGCCGCCCGTGCAAGCCGGGCGAGTACGAGTGGCGCATGCTGCAAAGCCCCGTGCCCGGCCAGCGCGCCGGCGGGCTGACAGCGCGCTACAGGTTCTCCCTGGGCACCAGCACGGGATGGCGCCCCTGGCCCGGCCAGCACGGCGGCCTCAGCGGCGTAACTTGCGATGCCAAAGGCATTTACGTTACGGGAGGCATGAGCGAGGGAGCCCCGCAAACCGCGTCCGCCGCCTTGGACGGCACGTGGCGCTGGGCGTTGCCACCCCAGGAGGCCTGGAGCGCCGGCGTGGATCTGGCCGCCGGAGGCGAAGGCGGGACGGTGTATGCGCTCAGCTCCATGCCGCCCACCCGCGTCAACCGCATCGCGGCCATCGACTCCGCCACGGGCGAAATCCGCCGCAGCTTTATCCCCGCGCAAGTATGGCGCACCGTAGCCGTGGGCGTGGAGGAGGACAACCACTTCCCCGCGTACTCTCGCGACGTTGGCCAGGGCTGGGAGGCCGGCCCGCCTACGCCCGCCCCGGGCGCCGCCCCGCGCCGCCTTGCGGAAGGCGTTGCCTCCATGGTATTTGTGCGCGACGCACCATCCGGCCCCTACATCGCCCGCGTGCGCATGGCCGATGACCCCGGAGCCACAGGCCCGCAACCGGCCGTGCGCGTGCTGGTGGACGGCCGCGAGGCCGCCGTGTTTGCCGCCTCGGACTCGCCCCGAGCCGAAACCGCGTTCGACATCCCGGTCGAATCCCGCAAGGACACCCTGCGCATCGAGTTTGAGTTCCCCGGCACGCGGCAAAGTGCCACATGGCGCCTGACCCGCGTCGGCCTGCAAACGCATGCCGAACGCATCGCCGCCAGCGGCGAGCATCTGGCCGCCGCCACCACGCACGGCGGCATTATCTGGCTCAACCCGGCCGACGGGCAGATCGTCGAATCGCTGCGGCACTCCGGTACCATTACGGATCTGGACGTGGCACCGGACGGTGCGGTCTATTTTATATCGGAGAACAAACTTTACTGCGCCACCAAAAAACAGAAAGCTCCGGAAGAGATTGCCATCGAAGGACTTGTATCGCCGCGCCGCATCGCCGTTGCCTCAGGCGGCAACACGCCTGCCGGCACCGTGCGCCTCTGGATCGCCGAGAACGGCACCTCCCAACAAGTGCGGCTTGTCGACATCAGCGAAGGCAAGATCGTTGCCTCCCTGGGCCGAGCCGGAGGCCGCAAAACGGGGCGCTACGTGCCCACCGATTTCCTCAACATTTCGGACATCGCCTCCGACCGCAACGGCGGCTTTATCGTCACGGAATCCGCCGCCGCCCCGCGCCGCACCGCCCACTTTGCGGCGGATGGCGCGGTCGTTCGCGAGTGGTTTGGCGGCCAGCCCTTCTATACATACGCCGCCGTAGATCCCGCCGACCCGACGCGCATCTGGATGGATAGCGACCGCGGCTGGATCATGGAAGTGCAGGCCGACTACGCCGCCGGTACGTGGAAGCCGATCGCCACCTACGAGTGGCCCGGCCTGCCCGCCGCCTACGCCGCCCGCAATAAAACCGCGCGGCGCCACTCCGTAATGCGGCGCGACCTGGACGGCGATGGCAAGGCCGAGCTGCTGCTGACCAGCACCGCGCCCACCGCCCTGGTGCTTCGCCCCGACGAAGCGGCCGGCCGCCTGGTGCCCGTCGCCTTTTTCACCCGGCTTTTCCCCGACGCCGACAGCGGCGCGCGCGGCGCCCAGCAGTGGCTGAGCGTACCGCTGAGCGAGTACCCGCCGGAAGTGCTTGCCGCGGCGCGCTTGAACGGCCTGAGCGTGCCGGCCGGCAACGACGCGGTCACCCTCGCCAATACACGGGGCGAAGCCTTTCGCGACAGCCGGGGCGTCGCGTTCTCCGATCTGAACGGCAATGGCTATATTGAGGCGACTGAGCTGCAGTTTTGCCAAAGCCCCATTGGCAGCGGCCAGGCCCCGGGAATGGGTGGTATCCTGTTGATGGACAACAACTTCACCATCTATGCGCAATCTCCCGCTGGCACCGAAAGCTCGCCCGTAACCGTGTACCAGAACCAGAGCGCAGGCCCCGTGCAAGTCGCGGCGCAAGGGCACGGCAAAGGCGCTGCGGCAGAGCCACTTACAGCACAATCCACGCCCGTCTCCGCCACGGCACCCGAAAACACCGGGGGCGGTGCCGAAGGGTTAGCACTCACCCCTGCGCCAGGCAACGGAAACGGAGGCAATGCGCAGGCAGGGCCACCGGCCTGGGCCATGCAAAGCGCTGGGGCGCAGGCACCTGTGCCTCGCGGCATTGCCATGGCCAAGTCCCCCGGCGGCGAGTATTACCATATTGCGCACAACGGCGGCGACGGCTTCCTGGTGCCGGGCGTGCAGACGCGCGGCCATGGCTCGGCCTGGCCTGCCACGCTGCTCGATTCCACTGCGGTAAGCAAGCTGGACAAAAGCGGTATCACGTTGTGGCGCAGCGGCTTCCACGCCATTGGCTGGCGCGATGACATCGCGCGCACCCACTATCCCGTGCACTTTGCGGGCTTTGCGCACGGCTACATCGGCGTGTGCGATCGCGCCGAGCACCCCTGCCTGTTGTGGACCGAAGATGGCCTCTACCTCGGCAACGCCCTGGCCAATCCTGCAGAGGACGGCCTGCCCGCGCAAGTGTATGCCTGGTGGCGCACCGACCTGACCCGGCCCGAAACCCAAAACACGCGCGGCCTGCACCAGTACGACATGTCCCTGGGCGGCAGCCTTGTCGAGCTGCCCGACGGTAAAGCGCTCTGGGTTGGCTCCGGCTGGAACAACTGCCCCGTTTACGAGCTGACCGGCTGGCGCGACATCACGCGCACCTCCGGCCCCCTGCGCCTGGGCCGCACCTACGCCGCCGCCGCGGAAAAAGGCGACGGTCTGCGTGGCGACTATTTTGCCGCCACCACCCTAGAGGCCATCCGCCCCGACCCCAACGCCAAAGCAAGCGCGCAGCCTAAACCCGTGCTGCAGCGGCTGGATACCCGCATCTGGTTTACCCCAGCCGCCACCGCGCAGGCCAAAACGCCCGTGCCGGGGGCAGCAACCTCCAACGCACTGGCGTGGCCCCTGCGCCCCACTTTGGCCGGCGGCTTTGTCGCCCGGTGGACGGGCACCATCGAGCCCCGCTTTAGCGAGGCTTACACCTTCGCCACCTACTACACCCCCGGCGCGCGCCTGGTGGTAGACGGCATCCAGCTGCTCCCCACCACGCCGACGCCAGCCCCCCCGCCAACCGGCCATGCCGCCGCGGCCGCCGCCAACACCAAGCAGTTTAGCGATCCCTTGCCGCTGCACGCCGGCCGCAAATACACCATCACGCTGGAGTGGCCCGTGCCGTTCCCCGCCGCCACTGAGGCGCACCTCTCCTGGCAAAGCCTGTCCCAGCCTCTGGAGCACGTGCCCACTTCCGCCCTCTACGCCCCGCCCGGCACCAGGGCGGAGACACCCGAGGGCGAGGAGCCGGCCCCGGGCAAAAGCACCTCGCGCAAGCGCCGGCGTTAAACCTCCTAACGCAGAAAGTCCGTGTTGTTAGTGTGGTGAAACAGCCAGCGCCGCACGATGCCGATAAAGCGAGGGCTCGCGCGGTCAATCGTCTGGCTGGCAAGCACATACAAAAAGCTGAGGGCAATCAGACGCGCCGTCGCCATCAACACCACAAACGCCACACACCAGCTGCACAGGCTGCTGCTGCCCACGGGAAACTCCGGGGCGCGCACAAACGCCACCAGCCAACCGAATGGCAGCACCAACAACAAAAAGCGGATGGCCGCCCAGATCTTGTCCCGAGTCAGGACCCAGTAGTAAATCTCCGGCGGCAACGGCTCCCCTGCGCCCCGCACAAAACTGACGGGCATCATGCGGCTGGCCACCAGATAATTGATGAACACCAGCGGTGGCAATCCGCCCACCATCAGCAGCAAAAGCGTGCCAAAACGCGCGCCGCAAATGGAAAGAAAGAGCTGGCAGGCGGCCACCACTAGAATTCCCGCAACGGAAACAAGCTCAACCATTTACGTCTCAGTTAAAGCATGCGGGCGGCAGGACCCTCGGGGACATCGCTCCCCCAGGACATCCGACGGCGGGGAAGATGTCACACGGGAGGTTCAGTCCCGTCGATAACGTCATCTACCGGCGCGGCGGTGCTGGCAAGAAGCAGGCGCTCCAGCGCTTCCACACGTAACATCACGTCCTGCAATTTCTTACGCATTTTGCCCAGGTTGGAGATATTGCCCATTTGGCGGTGCCACTCGTTCAGCGGCACCGCGGGGATGCCCCCATACGGCCCGCTGTTGGGGATCGTGGCCTTGATCGCGCTTGTCGCCGCAACCATCACATTATCAGCCACTTTGATATGGCTGTTGACGCCGACTTTGGCTGCCAGCACCACGTTGCGCCCCAGCTCCGTACTGCCGGCCACGCCCACCTGGGCCACCAACACGCAATTCTCCCCAACCCGCACATTGTGAGCTATTTGCACCTGATTATCGATCTTGGTGCCGCGGCCTATTATCGTGCGGTCAAACCGCGCGCGGTCGATGGTTACGCAGGCGCCAATTTCCACATCGTCGCAAATCTCCACAACGCCCAGCTGCGGCACCTTGGTCGGCTCCGCCCCCAGGTCGACGCCGAAGCCGTCGCTGCCCAGCACCGAGCCGCTGTGGATAATGACGCGTGCGCCCACCAGCGTGCCGTCAAGGATCGACACATTCGGGTAAATCAGACATTTCGGCCCGATTCTGCTGCCCGGGCCCACGTATACGCCGGGATAAATCACGGTGCCATCGCCAATCTCCACATTGTCATCTATCACCGCGAAGTCCATGATAGTCACAGACTTGCCGATTTTTGCGGTTGCCGCCACCGAGGCACGGGGCGACACGCCAACGGCCGGCTCGGGACGCTTCATCCCCAGCACTTCCGTCGCTTTGGTGGCGGCTGCCGACGGATTAGCCACAACTACCTGCGGGACAACAACATCGGGGATCAGTTGCTTGACAAGCACTGCCGAAGCCTTCGTCTCCCGCACCTGCGGAAGATACGTTGGGCTGCTCAAAAAAGTAAGCTGGCCGGCCGATGCAAATGCAACGCCTGCAACACTTTGGATATCCGGGTCGGGCGTACCCTCGTACTGGCCGCCCAGTTCTTTGGCAAGATCGGAAAGTTTCATGAGGCAAAATCCGCAATCGGCGGAGATGCCATCCTGTATAACCCGGAAATGGGGTAAACGCGAGTCGATTTTTTACCTGCTCCGGAACGATTCGGACGGGATGGGCAGAAGAACGCAAAGCTTGACCATGCAAGTATCGCGGGCGACTAGGACTTATAACGCATTTGCATGTAATAAGCTTTGCAATCTTCCGTCAGCATTCAGCAACCGAACGACAACGTTCCGCCTTCTCCTGCACAATTAGAAAAGCTACTGTGCAACCTGAAAAGCAAAGACCTGTTCCTGCGCGTCGGCGCCCCATACTATCACATTGCTGCGGCGCGGATCTCACACAACCCCGATTACCTTCGGGGTGCGGCAGTTGAAGGGAATTTCTTTTCGGCTTTTTGCCGGCCGCCACTGTGGGTCCACCCCAACGCCGCGCATGGCGGCAAGATTCCGCGTCCGGAGCCCACACACTTTCCGGGCACTTCCCCAGCCACACCCAGAATGAGTATTACTGCGAAATCGCGAAGGCCCTCCTCGACCGCACGCAACACCTCCGCAACCCAAAAGGCCGATCACAAGCATCGCAATACAGGCCCACAAGGAGAGCTCGCCTCTGCGGAAACAGCCTTAGCGTCCGCGCGGGAAACCAAAGGAGCCGTCATGGAGTCGACCGACACTGCCCGAGATGTACAAGTGAAGGACGATACCGGCCGCCCCGGCCGCGAGAGCACCAACGAGAGCAAAAGCAGCGAATCAAGCAAAACCCCGGATGCAGCCGCCGCCCGCCACGGCCAGCTCGCGGAAGAGACAAACCCCTCGCTGCCCTGCGGCTGCTGCGATGAATCGCACGCCGCAGACAAGAACGGTAAGGCCTCGGAAGCCAAGGCCCCGGACAGCGAGGCTTCCCCCGCCCGGAAGGATGCCAAGCCTGGTTCCAACGGCGAGGCGCCCGCAACCGCACCTGCGGCCGGCCTTGCAGCAGCAACCACTTCCGCCCCGGATGCCCCGGCCGACGCCGCGGGACAGAACCTCCCGTTCAGCGTCAAAGCACGGATGCTTTTGCGCAGCGTGACGCTGGTGCATCGCTCCCTTTTGCTGGCCGTTTTAGTGCACACCGCACTGGCCCTGGTTATATGGGATATCGTGCTGCTGACGATCCGCGGCGAAGCAATCTTTGAAACGATTGGCGTGAATGCCGATTTTGGCAGTGTGGGCGAAAGCGTGGAAGCCGAAGGCGTCGAAACCGACGTGCCCCCCGCCCCCGGAGAGATGGCCGTGACGCCCGATCCCCTGCCGGAAATGGTGGCCGACGAGCCTCCGCCCGCCGAAGAGGCAATGACGGAACCCGTTCCACCCCAGCCAGATGTACCGATGCCGGACGCTCCAACGCCACCGATGCCGGAGATTCCGCAGCCCACCACCGTTACCGAAGCGCTGAGCAACGAACCCGAGCCGGAGCTGAGCGTGGAGCCGATCGCGCCCATCGCGCCGATGCTCTCCGTTGACCTTCCCGCCCCCCCCGATGCTGTAGTGACCATGCCCGAGACCCTCGAGCCGCCGAAGGAAGAACCGAAGCCCGAGCAGCCCGTGCAAGTCGCCCAGCAGGCACCCAAGCCGCGCCCGAAACCCAAGCCCCAGCCGGTTGCTCAGGCCCCCGAGCCCAAGCCCGCGGCGCCCAAACCTGCCGCGCCCGCCCCCGATCCCCGTAAGTCCGGCAATGGCCAGGGCTCCACGACAACCGCCGGAGCACGCGGCCAGACCGGCCGCAAAGGCGACGAAGCGAAGCCCGGTACCGGCGCCGAAGGCGAAGCCGGCGGCACAGGGATGCAACGCCAGGGCACCGGCGGCACCGCCAAATACGCCAGCTACGCGTTCAATCCGTCGCCCGCTTACCCGGACGCCGCCCGCCGCGCCAACCAGGAGGGCGTGGTGCTGCTCACCGGCACGGCCAGCCCGGACGGCCGCGTGATTAGTGTGCGTGTGGCCCGCAGTTCCGGTTTCTCTCTGCTGGACGCAGCGGCTGTGAACGCCGTCAGCCGCTGGCGCCTGCGTGCGCCCGCGCCGCCTACCTTTACTGTTCCCGTGCGCTTTCGCCTGAAGGGGTAAAGCGCGCCGCGCAGGCCGCCATAAGGCAGCGTAAGTTTTTTATCATCAATGGCTTGCGCGACGGCACTTAATGCTTACGCTTTACTCCAGCCGCGCTTCGATAATCGAGAAGTCGTCCTCCAGCTGGGTGGAGCCTCTAAGCTCGCGGGCCTTGGCGATAAGCGAGTCCATGGCGGAACCTTTTCCAGGGTCCAGCTGATTGATGTAAGCGATGCATCCTTCAATGTCCCACATCGTATCACTATCGATACCACGGATCTCGAAAACGCCGTCACTAAAGATAAACAACCGGGCATCGCGGGGCACCGTTACCTGGCTGGAGGTGAATGTCATGCCCGTCATCATGCCCATCAGCGGGCCGGTACTGGGCAGCAAAAGGGGCTGGCGCTTTTCCGCCGCGTTCAGCGGCTCCGGCGGCAAAATGACGCTGGAGTGATGGCCGCCGCCCGCCCACGTGAGCGTGCGCGATGACGTCTCGTAAACGCCGTACCAGATGGTGAAGAATTTGTAGCCGTGCTGCGAGCCCTGGAACGCATCATTCAGCGCCGCAAGCACTTGCTCCGGCCGCGAGAGATCAGCGCCGGCCAGGGAGCCGCTGCGGATGACGTTGGTGATGGTGACTGCCAAAAGCGCGGAATCCAGGCCATGTCCCGTCACATCAATAAGATAGATCGCAAGCCGGACGTCGGTAAGCCACCTGTAGCCAATCGCATCGCCGCCCAGGGTGGAGGACGGGATGTAGCGCCAGTCCACCGCCACGGGGCCGGTCATGGGCGCGGGCAGGCACTCGCGCACGTACTTGACGCCGGCGGCAAACTCGTCGCGCATCTTGTCGTGCTCCCACGACTTGAGGAGGGCCGCGGCGTCGCGCAGGTCGGGCGTGTTATGGCCCTCCGTATAGTGGCTCAGCGCGGTGGTCAGCACCATGTTGGCTTCGTCCTTGCGCTCCTGCCGGTACCACAGGCGGGCCAGGCTGATGGTGGCGCGCAGCTCCCAGGCGCGGCTTCCCTGGTGGCGGGCGATGCGTGTGGCACGCAAAAAGCAGGCCTGCGCCGATACTTCATCTTCTCCCGCAACAAGATACAACTCGCCGCGCAGGCGGTGGATTTCCGCCTCCTGAAAGCGCTCCTCGCTCTCGGAGACAAGCTTGAGGGCATCCTCAAAGGATCGCCGCGCGTCGTCGTAGCGGCCCACCCGCTGCTGGGCGTCGCCGAGAATGCTGAGGTAATATGGCAGGCCGAGCCGGGCGCCGGTGGCGCGATAGGCGTCCAGGCCCTTCTGGAAAAGGCGCATCCCCTCCTCCAGCCGGCCGCGGAGGAGCAAGCCGGCGCCGCAGTACAGGGTACCCGTGGAGTGCCAGAACTGAAAGCCTTGATCCGCAGCAACTTGCATCTCTTCCTCGCCGGCGGCCTGCGCTTCAAATCCGCGGCGCAGGTGCTGATTCAGCCAGCCGATGTGATGCAGCGCATAGGTGAGCGAAAAAGGATGCTGCAGCCTGTCGGCAAGGCGCCGGGCCTCGCGGCCGGTCGCGATCGCTTTCTCCGGAAATCCCAGATGCCATTGAGCCAAAGCAAGATAGCACCGATGCGTGACGCCGGAATCCTCGCCGGTAAAGGCCGCCCAGTAGGCGGTGCGCTCGCGGTCGTCCAGCTCCACAAGGGCGCGGGAGCAGCACCGTTGAGCTTCTGCAAAATCGCCGCGATAGAGATGCGTAAGTCCTTTCAGGAAAAGCGCTTCCATCAGCATGCCGGGCTCATCGTCCATTTCTTCGGCAAGGCGCATCGCTTCGGCTGCAAGTTCGGTGCAGAGCACAAAATCGCCATGCACAATATGATACGCAAAATGTCCGCGCAGTGTAACAAAAGCCTCTATCGTATTACCACCCAAAGCGGCCAGCGTTCGTGCGCGTTTAAAAATGGGCCCCACCTCCGGCGAGGCATATCCGCGCGCTGCGATGTAGGCCGTGCCCAGCGGTCCTAACAGGCTAAGCTCCAGCACGTTACGCGCGGGACTTTCCGGCTGCTTCAGCAAAAGCTCCAGGCCGCGGCCCAGTTGGCGCACCGCTTCCTCATTGGCAAAGCGCTCCAGTGAGATACGGCCGGCTGCCAGCCAGTAGTGCACCGCTTTGTCGAGGACGCCCGCCTCGGTAAAGTGGAGCGCCAGCAGCTCCGGCTGCGTGGTGGCGGCCAGGGGAAAACGCTCCTCCATCGTCTCCGCCACGCGCTGGTGAAATTCCCTGCGCTGGGCTTCCTCCAGCGCATTGCGCAGCGCCTCCTCCAGCAGGGCGTGCTTGAAGTGGTACGCACAGCGCGGCGGCTGGCCTTTACTGAAAAGAATCTCCGCCCCGGCCAGCTTCGCAAGTTCTTCCTGCAGAGTCACTTCGTCCACACTCACCACCGCGGCCAGCATGTCGTACTGGAACTCGCGGCCCAGCGTGGCGGCAAAATGCGCTACCTCGCGGTTGCTCGACATCTTGTCCAGCCGCGCCATAATCAGCTGTTGCAGCGTGGAGGGAATTTCGGTTCCCGCCGTAACGTCGAAGATGGCGGATTCGTGCACCATCCGCGTAAACTCCTCCACCAGAAGGGGAACGCCGCCAGTGCGCTGGTAAATCTGGGCGACAAGCTGGTCCGGAAGCGCGCCGCCGGCACTTTTTCGCATCACCTCCGCCACCTGGCGCCGGGTAAAGCGATTGAGCACAAGTGTCGTCTGCTGAGGCACATGCGGCCATGGCACGCGAAACTCCGGGCGGAACGTCATGAGGATCAGCATCCGGTCGCGCATGCCGTCGCCGACAAGCTGGCTGAGAAATTCCAGGCTGGAGGCGTCGATCCAGTGCAAATCCTCCACCACGAACAGGAGCGGCCGTTGCGCGGCACAGGCGCTCAGCCACTCGCGAACGGCGCGGAAGGTCTCCTCGCGCTCGCGCACCGGGGAGAGGCCGGCCGACGGAAAGCGTTCATCCGGAGGCAGAAACAAAAGTTTGGCGAACAGCGCCACCACCTCGCGCCGCCCCATGCCGCAAGCGTCCAGGTAAGCGGCCAGGCGGTCGAAACGGGCGGCGGGAGAGTCCTCCGAAGTAAACTCGAGCAAGCGATGGAGGCAATCGGCGAGGGGGTGGAGGCCGGTGCTCTGGAACTGCTCCGAGCAGCGCCATTCGATCACAGGCGAGCGCAAGCCCTCTATAAGCAGTCCCGAAGGATCGGCCGCGCCGGGCGCGCGAGCATCGCCGCGCTCAGCGGGGGGCACACCTGGGTCGGCGGAATCGTGGCGAAGGGCCGGGGCGGCGCTGGCGTTGTCGTCGGAGAAGACGAGCTGCCGTGTTGTATCTACAAGCCGCGACTTCCCCAGACCGGCCTCCCCGGAGAGCAGTACAACCTGCCCAAACCCGTCACGGGCCAGCTCCCAACGGTCGGTGAGCAGGTCTACCTCGGTGTTGCGGCCGGTAAGCGGCGTAAGTGGCATGTCGCGCGGAAAACGTGTCGCCCCTCCCCTCCCCGAGAAAGCGGCGGGCTTCCCTTTAGCGTAGTGGGAAGGATTGTTCACGCATCAGGCAGCATGGCAGTTTGGGCGAAAACGCACAAGTGAAAGCAGAGTTCTTTCCTCCTCCACCAGCAAAGATATTCACGAAAAATCGCGTATTCTTTTTGTGCTACACACGATCACAGCACTCAATTCGCCTTCTCATCAGGTCAGGGTCAGCACCACCGACGACAGATCACGGGAATGCCGGCCCGCCAAGATCTCGTAGTCGCCGGGCGCAACTTTCCATGCCGATGCCGCCGCATCCCAATGCGCAAACTCCTCCGCACCAAGGGGAAAGCTAACTTCCACCGTCTCGCCGGGCTCCAGCCTGACCTTGCGGAAGGCGCGAAGCTCCCGAACCGGGCGCGGCAAAAGCCCGGCATCCCGCGGGTAGCCGATATACAGCTGAACAACCTCGCTCCCGGCCCGCGGCCCTGTGTTGCGGACGGTTGTGGTAACCCGCACGGCTGGCTCTCCATCCGTCTCGCTATCCAGCTTGCTGACAAGCACTTGCGCATGCGAAAGGCGGGGGGCGGAGATGGTGAAGCTGGTGTAGCTGAGGCCAAAGCCGAACGGATAATGCGGCTCGATGCCCGCGGCGTCAAAGTGGCGGTACCCAACGTTGAGGCCCTCCTCATACACAACTCGTTCTCCATCACCGGGATAGTTGTGCACGGACGCGTGATCCTCCAGGCGGCGCGGCATCGTATCCGGCAGGCGACCGCTGGGGTTTGCAAGGCCAAACAGAATGCGGGCAATCGCGCGGCCGCCTTCCTGGCCGGGGTACCAGGCGTCCAGCAGGGCGGCAACACCGGGCTCCCAGGGCGCGGCCAGCACGCCGCCGTTGTTCAGCACCACAACGGTGCGGGGATTCGCTGCCGCGAGAGCGCCGATAAGTCGTTGCTGCGCAGCGGGTAAGTCGATGTCGCTTCGATCGTGGCCGCCGCCCTCAAACAGGTTGGAGAGGCCGGCGCATACAATGACGGCGTCGGCTTCGCGGGCGGCACGCACCGCTTTGTCGATCGGGCTGTCGGTGCCGGGGATCTCCCATTCCAGACGCAAACCGGCCTTGGCGGCGCGCTTGCCGTACTCCACCACAAGCGTGGCGGGGCGGCCGGCGGTAAACGCCCGCTCAAACGTGACGTATCTGGTCTGAAATTTTGCCTCGAAATTGCCGTCGCCGTTGTCGCTATCCCATTCGTTGACAACCACTTCGCCGTCTATGGCAACTCGTATGCATCCTTCCTGCGCGTAGATGCCCAGCCGGTAGTTGCCGGTAACGGGCGGCAGGATATGGCCCGAGTAACGCACCGCAAAAGCGCCCTTGCGGATGCCCGGTGTTGGCGCGGCCCAGCCCCACGAATAGTCGATGTGCCCGGCACGAGCCGTCACGTCCGGCTCGCCCTCGGGCTCCATCTGGTTGAAGAACTCCGCGCGCAACCCGACCGTTTCGCTCAAGCCATCCCTGTCGGCGGCGCGCAAAAATTCGCTGCGAATCGGCTCCATCGTGCCTACCAGCGCGCAGCCCTCCTGGTACTCAATCTGGATGTGCGGCGCGCCCTCGCTTTCCAGCGCCGCACACACTTCGCGGATGCCCTCGAGCGGGCTGATGCTGTAAAACGGCGCGACGGCAGCGCTGCCCCCGCCGCCCAGGCGCGCCTCCGCGGCGTTGGGCCCGGTAACGAGGATGCGCCGAATGGTTGCCGGGTTGATGGGTAGCATCTCGCGCTCATTTTTGAGCAGCACGACGCACTCCTGCGCTACCTCCAGGGCAAGGGCGCGGTTTTCCGGCGTATCCAGCCCGGGCGGCTTCGCATCTCCTTCTTGCGCAGGCATATCGAGAATGCCGATTGCGCCGGCCGGCGGCGCAAAGGCGATGAGCGTGCGCAGAATGCGCAGCGCCTTGTCGTCCAGGTCCGCCTCCGTAAGCATGCCCTCCTTAAGGGCGTGGAGCACCGCGGCGCGGTTGAGGAACTTGCCGGGGCCGGGCATCTCCAGATCCAGCCCGCCGGCGTAGACGTGCTGCGTGTGCACGGCACGCCAGTCGGACACAACCAGGCCGGGGAAGGCCCAGTCGCTTTTAATCACACCTTTAATCAGCCACGCGCTTTCCGACGACGGGATGCCGTTCAGCTTGTTGTAGGCTGTCATGATGGCACTCGGCTGCCCGCGGCGCACGGCAATCTCAAAAACGCGCAGGTAAATCTCGCGCAGCGTGCGCTCGTCGACATCCGAGCTGCCATAAGTCTGATCGCGCTGCTGGTTGTTGGCCACCATCGCCTTAACGCACGCAGCCACGCCCTGAGATTGAATGCCGCGAATAACGCCCGCGCCCAGAATGCCGGCCAGCCAGGGGTCCTCGGAAAAAGTCTCGTAGCTGCGACCGTTGAGGGGATGGCGATGCAGGTTGACCTTGGGCCCCAGCAACATGCCGCAGGAAAGCGCCCGCGTCTCGCGGCCAATGACCTGTCCGGCGCGCTCCAGCAGTTCCACATTCCAGGTGGCGGCCATGCCGATAGCCGTGGGGAAACAGGTGGCCGGGCTGGTAATCTCGCCGCACAGGGTCACTCCGTGCCCGCAGTCCGTAACGCGCATGGCGGGAATGCCCAGGCGGGGGACGCCGCAGAAATGCCAGGCGTCGATACCGGCGGTGAGCGAGGCCTTTTCGTCCAGGGTCATCTGGGCAAGCGCGGCTTCGGCGGTAGCAGGCTTATCCCGCGTAAGTATCTGCGGTGGTGCGTGTTGCGTGGCGGTTGCGGAATCGTTCACGGGCGAAGTCTGCGGGATGCACGTCGGCATAACGTCCAGCTTAGATCACAGGATTGATCATGGCAATCCGAATATCATCGCTTTCCAGTTTATTGCTCTCAATCGCGACTTCCTCCTTGATCCTGAATCAAACATGTGATTCTCTGAAAGGAGCGCGCGGGTGCCAAAGCGGACCTTGAGCCCCGCGCTTCCCATTGCTTCTCAACTGACTTTCCGATCTTGAGCACATCCCCTTCCCCATCCGCCGAAATCTCTGCGCCCCAACGTGTTCTGCTGACAGGTGGCAGCGGCTACCTTGGCCGCTTCCTCACAGCCCGCCTGCGCAGCCAGTTCTCGCTCCGCGTCCTTGATGTGGTGGCCGATATCCCGGAAGTAGAGGGCCGGCCGGTTGATTTTGTCCAGGGATCCGTGGCCGATACCGCCCTGGTGGAACGCGCTGTGGAGGGGATGGACGCCCTGGTCATCGCGCACATGGCGCCCAACCAGAAGGATACCTACGCCACCGTGGATATGCCGTTCTCTATCAACGTGCAAGGCACGGCGGCGCTGTTGCTGGCCGCCGCGCGCCGAAACATCCGGCGCGTGGTGCTGATCTCCAGCACGTCGGTGGTCGACCGCTCGCGAAGGGACGGGAGCAGGCTGACCGTATCGAGCCCGACGGGGCCCACTGTATTGTATGGCCTTACCAAGTCGCTGCAGGAGCAAACAGCCCGCTTTTTTCACGAGAACTACGGGATGGAAATCGCCGTACTGCGCCCCGCGTACGTGATTACGGAGACGCCGCTGGCCGATAAGTATGGTCGCTCCCCTGGCTCCGTTAACTGGCAATTCATTGATCCTGAAGACATTGCAGAAGCTGCGGCCCTGGCCTTGACCGCACCGGGCATCACCTTCGATATCTTCTACACGGTGGCGGGCCCGGGGGCGGAGGAGCGCGTGGACCTGGGGCCCATCCGCGAAAGGCTGGGCTGGGAACCCAAGCATCGGTTCTCTCAGTATCCTCTTGACTGATAGCAGGTTGTAACGGCGTTGAGCGCCCGCGGAGGCCCGCCGTAGTCCGCACCTTCCGCCGTAAGTCCCAGCGGCGCAAGGAAAAACACCGCATGGCAGGGATGCGCCAGCCCATTGTCCGGCACAAGCGTGGCCGCCTGGACGTGCGGGAAATCGAGGCGCTGCTGGACGAGCTTTTGTGTGCCAACGCGCCGCTTCTCCCGCAGTTTGCCGCGCGTAGTGGCGGTGGCGCGGCCCTTCGCCCGGCGGCGCGAATCAGCAGCCGGGCCACGCAAAGCATTTGATCCGCGCCACAAATACCGATACGATGCCGAGCCAGACGCTGTTCCATGGCCAAACGCACCTTACGCACCACGACGCGCACCACAGGCAAATCCGCTACCGGCCCGGCGCGGCCCAGGTCCGGGCGGACTGCGCCCAAGAGCGCGGGCGCGGCTCCCGAATCGGCGGCGCCTCGCCCCACCCGGCCGGATCGCCCCGTTGTCTCGACCGCGGACCTGGCGCGGCACCTGGATCTCTCGGAATGGACGGTGTCGCGGGCGATTAACGGGCACCCAGAGGTAAAGGCCGCCACGCGCAAGCGTGTGCTGGAGGCGATGCAAGAGCTTGGCTTTCAACCCAATCCGCACGCGCGCGGGCTTAACGGCAAGGCCACGGGGCTGGTGGGCATCTGCTTTGGGGACCCGCGCAACAGTCTGGTTATCGACAAGATTGCAACGCTGGAGGAGTTTCTGCGGCGGCATCAGTTGCGCGGTATTTTGGCCATTACGCCGCACGATCTGGAGAGCGAGCTGCGCATCATCTCGGATTTTAAGCATATGCGGGTGGACGGCATGGTGCTGATCCAGTCGTATCTCAGTGGCGCTGTGCTGGATAAGGCGTTGCGCGGCTGCAAGGGCGTGCTGGTGGACCCGGCGGAACCGGCCGCGGGGTTCCCCTATATTCACCTTAACCGTATCCGCGCCATGCGGTTTCTGGTGGATCACCTTTACAGCCTGGGGCATCGCGAGTTCGGCACAGTCGGGTTCTCGGACAACAATCGGTGGCGCTGGGATGGCATCCTGGCCGCGCTGATGTGCAACTCGCTCGATCCAGGCGCGCCGCGCGTTCTCCGCAGTTACGAGCTGCCGGCCGTGGGGGCGGAAGCCTATGCGGAAGGCGTTGAGCTGGCGCAACTTGTGCTTGCGGACCCGAAGCCGCCGTCCGCGCTTATTGTGGTGAACGACCGCGTGGCCGCCGGCCTAATGCAGGGCCTGCGCGATGCCGGCAAGCATGTGCCGCACGATTTTTCCGTCACCGGCTTCGACAATCTGCCCGTCGGCCGCACGCTGCGCCCAACCCTTACCACGATTGATCAGCAGCCGACGATTGCCATGGAGCGCGCGGGCGAAATGCTGCTGCAACAGCTGGGCCTGAGCACCGATCCGCACCCGCACGATAACCTGCTGCTGGATCCCGTCTTCCACATGCGCGAGTCGACCGGGTACTCGCCCAGGCGGCGGGCGGATATGGCAAGCCACGCGTAGGGCGGAGGCGGGCATCCGGAGTTACGGAAGCGCAGAGCCTTTTCTATTGTGTGATTGCGCCCCAGGAACAACGCGCTTAGGGTGAGGCAATGCGCTTCCACATTAACGTGATCGACGGCGATGGCTCGTTCGTGGGTTTTACTCTTGCCATTCTAGTTATCATGTTGGTCACACTCGTGGTGCTGGCCACGATTGGACTTCGCAACTGGCTGGTTCGCATTTGTAAGGCGGACATGGAGGGCAATCAGCGTACGACCATCGAAAGAGCTGAAATTCAGCGCGTTGCGGTGGTTCGCCTCAAGGACAGCGTTGAGCTTACGATTGTGACGGACAAACGCCGCTACTGCATCCGTTACAAGTCAGGGCATTTTGAGGACGCGGGCGCTGCAGACTCGCTGGCCGGGGTTATGGCCGTTGCGCGCGAAATCTCTGCGGCGCAACGTATTGTGCTGCTGGAGTACGTGCACAGGCCCGGATCGTACGCTACGCGGCCAGGCACCTATCCGGTGTATCTGGAGCGCGTTGAGTATGGAAATGAGGTTACGCCGAAGCCTGCGCACGAGGGTGCGCCCGGGATTGCCACGCACAAAGGGGTTGTGCATACAAGCTGAGCCGAAGTTGCCGGCGGGCTGACAGCTTGCAACTGCACGGACTTCCCTCTCCTCCCCTTCCTCCACCCCGTCGCCGTTGCAAATCACGGCATTTAAGGTTTGACGTTTTTCGGCGCATCATATCAAATGTGTGATATGAGTTCCGCTCTTGTCGAAAGACGCCGCCCTCTCACCGCAAAAGTCGGCCTGCTGGGCGTCGGTCACCACGTCTACTGGCCTCAGTTCGAAGGACTTCTGGAGGAAATGCACCGCAAGCTTGGCGACGCCAAAAGCCGCCTCACCGCCAACGGTGTCGAAGTCGTCGAGTTTGGCATGCTGGACAACGCCGCCACCGCCTACGCCGCCGTGCCCAAAATCAAGGCCGCCGATCTCGACATGCTCTTTGTCGACATGGTGACCTACGCCACCTCCGCCACCTTTGGCGTGCTGTGCCGCCAGCTGGAGATCCCCATTGTGCTCATTGCCGTGCAGCCGATGGCCGCGATGGACTACGCCAACGGCACCACCTTTATGCAGCTGTGCAACGACGACGTGTGCTCCGTGCCGGAGTTCACCGGCGTCGCCATTCGCTTCGGCCGCCGCCCGCCCCCCTTCATCCTCGGCTACGAAAAGGGCGATCCCGCCGTGGACGCCGAGTACAAGAAGTGGTGCCAGATTGCCAAAGTGCTGCACGACCTCAAAACCGCCCGCATCGGCCTGATGGGCCATGTGCTGGAGGCGATGCTGGACATGCATGCCGACCCCACCGCCATCACCGCCGCCTTTGGGCCGCACATTGTGCTGGTGGAGCCGGGTGATGTCTACAAGCACTACACCTCGCCCGCGCCGGAGGCGGTGAAGAAGTGGCGCGATCAGATCCTGGCGTTCTTCGATACACCCGACCCCAAGTCCGACCCGCTGACGGAGAAGCTGACGGAGAAGGACCTGGACGTCGCCGCGCGCGCCGCCGTGGCATTAGAGGGGCTTATCGCCGAGAAGGATCTCAACGGCTTCGTGTACTACTACGAGGGGGAGCCCGGCTCAGACCTGCGCACGCTCGTCACCAACTTCATCGTGGGTAACAGCATCCTCACCGGCGCGGGATTCCCCATGTGCGGCGAGTTTGATATTAAGACGTGTATCGCCATGATGATCTTCGATCGCCTGGACATTGGCGGCAGCTTTGCCGAGTTTCATCCGGTCGATTTCGAGCGCGACAGCATCCTTGTCGGCCACGATGGCCCGCACCACATCAACATCGCCCAGGGCAAGCCGGTCATCCGCAGCCTCAAGAAGTACCACGGCAAGCCCGGCAGCGGCGCCGGCGTGGAATTCCAGATCAAGGAAGGGCCGATTACGATGCTGAGCATCGGACAAACGGCTACAGGCAAGTTTAAGTTTGTGATCGCGGAAGGCATGTCGGAGCGCCGCCCGATTCCGCCGACCGGCAACACCAACACGCACGGCATCTTCCAGCCCAACGTCCGCACCTTCCTGCGCCGCTGGATGGCCGAGGGCCCGACGCACCACTTTGCCCTGGGCATCGGCCACCACGCGGCCGAGCTGGTGGAGATCGCAAAAATCCTGAACATCGAGTACGCAGTGACGACTCCCTTTGAGGAGCTCTGATCCGACCCGATAGCAACGCGCGTCCGCACGGTGCGGGCGCGCGCAGTCATCGTTGATATCCGCCTTATGTCCCACTCGCCCCGTCCTCCTGTCCCCCAGGCCGTCCCACCGCCTGGCTACCATTTCCGCGACGTTCAGCTGGAAATGAGCCTGAAACCCTTTTGGGATAACTCGCCCGAGACCCGCGATGCCGTGTGCCGGGAGCTTTTTGCACAGTGGCGCCCGATCGCCCGCTTTGCGGAGACGGTGTCCGTTATGCTTTGGATCGGCGATGGCTCCGAAATCCTTGAGTACGAGGGAGATGCGGACACAGCCTTTGAGTGGGGCCGCCATCACGGATGCGTGAACGCCGTAGGCCACCACGCCATGCTGGGTGCGCGGGACAGCGGCCGGCCGGACCACGACGCGATTGGGTTGGACAGCAAGCTTCGCGATCCCGAGGCGCGCGGCGTGCATCGGCGCTCCTACCTCTACCGCCCGCAGCCAGCCGTATTTACCTACGCCTGGCTGCAGCAAACTGTTGAGGTGCTGAAGGTTATCGGCCGCGAAGTTACCGGTAAGCCGGTGCTCGTCGGCGCCACGTTCGACATCGGGCCGGAGTTCGCCGCCTCGCGCTTCAAGTACGAGTGGCATCAGGAGATCTGCGGCGGCGGCTCCCTCTTCGGCGGCAAGTTTATCCGCTGCAACGCCCGGCTGCACGCTGATAAGCGCCGCTACGCGGCATTCCCGGACGGCATCGCCGAGGGCACCCCGTTTGGCACCTTTCTCGGCGCGCAGTGCCGGCGCTTTCTTGGCGACTGCGGCTACGATTTCCTCTGGCTCTCCAACGGCTTTGGCTTTGCGCTCGAGCCCTGGGCCCTTACCGGCGCGCTATTCGATGGCAATCGCTTCGACACCGCGCGCGCCGCCGAAACGTCCCGTTCCATCCTGGAGTTCTGGCGGCAGTTCCGCGCGGAAGTGCCTGCGGCCAGGCTACGTACGCGCGGCACCAACTTGTGCACCGGCATCGATCTGGGCTCCGACGCCTCGCCGCTGCGCGAGATTTACGCGGAGATTGCCGGCGTCGAGCCCCCCGTTAACTCCCCCTGGGCCGCGCTGGATGGCGACCTAGGGCTGGAGCTGGCCGGCTGGATGTCGCACATGGCGCGCACGCCCGTGGATAAGCAGGGCTTATCCTCCGGCTACCGGTTCCGCTACTATATTCATGATCCCTGGTGGCTCAACAGCCCGTGGCTGGATCGTTACCAGCGCCAGCCCTACGACATTTACCTGCCGCTGAGCGTCAGCCGGCTTCTGCCCAACGGCACCGTGCAGCCGCCGTGCGATCTTTCTCTGCTCACCGTCGACGACTCGCACGGCTGCATGCCCCCGTCCGTCCCGGTGGAGGTCACCGCGCACATCCTCCACGCCCGCGAGTTTGCGCCGGACGCCCCGGGCCCGGTCGTATGGGTGTATCCCTTTGATGCTTACCACGATATGACGACAGGTCCCGCCGCCCGGCCGGACATCCCCTTCTTTGGCGACTGGTGCGTGCGCGGCATGATCGCCCATGGCGTTCCCGTCAACACCGTCGCTGATGCGCGCGACCTGCCCGCGATCCTTGAAACAGCCGCCCTCTCCGGCTCCGTCCTGCTTGCACCCGCGCTGAAGGATGCGACGCTCCCACACCTCCTGTGCTTCGCGGAACGCGGCGGCAACGTCCTCCTCTACGGCCCCCTGCGCGATTGCCCGCGCCTGCTGGAGCTTCTGCATCTTGTTGTCCACGAAGATCTTGAGGGCGATTTTCGTGCCGACTGCCCCGCCGTAGGGCCGGACCTTATTCGCCATCACAGCCTGTTGAGCGGCGGCGGCTGGGCGGAGACGCCTGCGCCGGACACCGACGCGGAAGTTCCTGCGGGCGCCCAGGTCTCCTACGGCCATGTGACTGCGTACCAACAGGTTGCGTGGAATCCCGAGCCAATGGAGGTTAACGCGCAGTCCGGGCGGAGGCGGGCGGTCTCGGCTTGGCGGAGGATGCCAGGCGGCGGGTTGCTTGCATGGGTTCGTGGCTCGCAGGCGACGGCAGAGTACAATCCTCAGGCGCCCGGCCCCGTGAAAGGCCCCAGGCTGGAAGATCCTGATCCGCAACGGTTTATACCAGCCGGTGAAATTGCCGGCGTTACGCTGGGCTCGCTCGGTCTGGCCGTTCAGTTTCCTCCCGGCATTGCAAAGCCGCCCGTCGTGACGATTCACCGACACCGTAACTCCTTCGTATTCAGCGGTTACCAGCGCGTGAACCTGGAGCCGCACGAGAAGGATATCCCGATCGCTCCCGCGCAAGGCGCCGCATTCGCAACCGAAAGCTGTCCCGCCCTTTCCATTAGCCTCCGCCCCGGCGCACCGGTTTTTGCTGGGCAAAGCAATTGGGTTGATGGCAATCGACTGATCTGGTCCGCCACGCCTGGCACGGCCGGACCGCCCTGGTGGCACCACGTTGTCCGCGCTTTTGTGCGCCAAGGCATGCCGGGCGCGGTGGTGTGCCGCATCCTGCCGCCTATCCAGCACGGGTACACCAGCCGCATGCTCCTCTCGGGGTTGCGCGGCGCGGAGGTCCGCTTCTTTCCGGAGCCGGGCAGCGAAGCGCGACTGGAGATTTTGACGCAGCCGAAGTTCCCCTACTTCCAGGGCGATTTTATCCCTGCCCGTGTGGAGACTACCTCGGACGGCCCATGCGTTGTGGTAACCGGGGTGGAGGGCGAGCTGCTTTTCTCCTGGTAACCCTCATTCGCACGTCCGAGGGCCTGCCAGAGAGGCGGCGCCCTCTGACCTGCCCGCCCTGCCGTCTACCTGGCCGCCGCTTTTTCCTTCTCCTTGCCCGCCACGCGGGCAATGAGGTAGTACGGGAAAACGGGCAGGATGTTGATCTTGCGGGCCTCGGCAAAGTACTCGGCGCTTTTCTCGGGGAACTTGCAGCCCAGCACGGCATAGAGGGTCGCGGTAACTTCGAGATCGCCACCCATATTGCGCATGGCGGCGATGTCGGGCGCTGTGGCGCTTTCCAGCAGGGCGGCCATGGCCACCTGCCTGGGGCTGCCGTTTTTCAGCACGGAGATCAGATCTTTCTCGATCTGCGCCGCCTTCTCCGGCTTGCCCTCAGCGCGGTAGGCCAGGTCAATGAACAGGTGCGAGGTGGTGGTGTTTATGGTGAGCGGAAAGCTGTAGAGAGCGCGCGCTTCGTCGGTGCGGCCCATTTCCATCAGGGCATGGGCGCCGTAAATCTCGGGCACTTTCAGGATGTCGGGCTTCTCGCGCATGCGCATTCTGGCCTCTGCCAGGCAGTGGTCAAAATCTCCCATCGCGTAGTGCGCGCGGAAAGATAGCAGCTGGTAGAAGTGCTCGCCCAGCGGGCCGTACTGTTCCAGCTCCTTGCCGTACGATTTCAGCAGCTTTTCCGCAGCGTCGTTCTCGCCCTTAAGGGCGAGCAGAAAGGTGAGTCCGTAAGCGCTGACGCTGTGGCCGGGGGACTCCTTCAGCTTGGCGCGCAAGCCGGTCTCATATTTCTCTGCGTTACCCTGGGCGATGGCGCAGGCGAGATACACACTGGCCGTATCGCCGTCCGTCTGCGACTCGGCGGTAAGGCGGCCCACCACGTCGAGGGCTCGCTGCCACTCCCCCAGCGCCATATGGCGCTCGGCCAGCGAGGAGGCGGCTTCAGTCCGGTTGTTGTCGGCCTGTAGCGATTTCTCCCACCACGGGCGGGGATCGACGGGGTCGACATCTCCGCGAAGGTATAGGACCGCGGCCAGTTCCGTGGGGGATTTCTGGATATCCTCCCGCTGCAGAAGCTCGTCATACATCGCCCGCAACTCGCTGGTGCGCTCTGAGGAACTGGCCATACTCCAGTACGTGCGGTGCCAGGGGATGGAGATCGGCCGCCGTTCCAGCCCCTGCTTCAGCGTAGTGTCGAAGATGTCGCGCTCCCGCGGGTGGAGGAGAACGGCCTGGTGGTAGCGGTCGAGAAGCGATTCGTTGGCCGGGTCGCGGCGGATCATCCAGTTGATCAGGCGGAAGTACTCGGTCTGTCTCTCCGGGGTTGCGCAGTGGACATCCAGGTACGCCAGCGGAAACGAAGCAATCAGCAGCGAGTTAATGACTTTCGAGCGCGACCTGCCCAGATTGATCTTCTCGGGAAGCTCCTTAAACGGATACTCAATCCCCTCAAAGCGTGAGATTGGAGTGCCAAAATAGGAGGTGTATACCGATGATCCGCCCGAGTAGGCGTCTATTGTCTGGGTGCTCTCGATAATCAGCGCTGCGCCGTCCGGATTAACAATCCACAGTGGGCGCTCTAAAAACCGCTCGAAGTACCCGCACGTCAGGTCGACGTCATACTCGGCGGTAAAGGCGCCGCTAATGGTGACACGGTGCTTGCCTTCGGGCACCACCCAGTGGGCGGGCTCCCCTTGCTCCGCAACGGTAAGCACTTCGTCTGCCCCCGAAATTTTGGCGACGATAGTGCCCGGCAGCCCGTTGACAACATAGACCGAACGATGCGTGCGGAAATACTCATTGACGCCAAGCAGAAGTGCAAAGAGGACGAGCCCGATGAGGCCAACGACCGTAACGGTACGCCAGGACAACGTACCGCCGTCCCACACCGGCTCGCTACTGAACATCCGGAACATGCCGAGGTCGCGCTCGGGGAGCATCGAGGTGTGGCGGCCCAGCGCTTTCTCCGACTTCTTTACCCGAGCGCGAAAGACCGCGTCTTTGCCCAGCTCGGGCAGCTCCCGCAAGATCACCGCGTACAGCTCCAGCGCGGCCTCATGTCTCCCCTTGGCCGCCAGGGCGGAGGCAAGCTCCCCCAGCGGCTCCAGTGAGAACTCGTTGCCCGCGCCGGGGCGCTCCAGAAAGTCGAGCAACAGGCGAGCGTCGTCCAGCTCACCCTTTGCCAGGCACTGGTAAAACACGCCGACGCGGGCGGCCGGCAGAGCCGGATCCAGGTCGTACGCGCGGTCGAACAGCGGGTTCGCATCCTGCGTGCGGCCGATATCGCGCAGCGAGTGCCCGAAGAATGCCAGCACCATCGCGTTGTTGCCAAAACGGGCGTCCTGCGATTGCCTGAACTGGGCGGCTTGCTCTATTTGGGAGAGCTCCAGCAGCGCGTGGTGTACCGCAATGGCGTTCTCGGGCGTAGGCTCGCTGTTGTAAGCCTCGGCGGCGTTCTGCACCACCGTCGCACACTGCTTGTCCCATTCATCTTTGGGGATGGAGAAGTGATTGGTACAGGCTGGGCACTGATCCAGAACATGCTTTTTGCCCAGCGTAAACAGCGGGATGTAAAGGAAACAGGCGCAAAGCTTTGTATCGTAGCTCTCCAGCGGTTGCCAGGCCTTGCAGGCTTTGCAAAAGCCCATCCGGGTCTGCGCATTCTCCTTACCAGAGTAGGTGCTGCCAATACCGTGAAATGTGCTGGGCATAGGTTGCCATGGTGGATGGCGGTACATGGTGTAGCACAGATTCCTTCACAATCAACAGCACAAACTGATTTGCTTAAACTTTGTGTGACAGAGCCATTACTTGAAGCAAAGCGGTTTTCCGCTCGCTTTCCGCCCCGTCTTGCGGCACTGTACATGATGGTGCAGTGCAACGTGTGCCCATACTCGGCATGCTGCGCGCTTTGCCTCGGTTGCCATCGCGCTTCGGGCGCGGTATTTTCTGCTCTGCTCAGCTCTATTCGATCATGCGCAAGGTCGCCATCGTCTTTCTGCTTGCGGTGGTCCTGCCCAGCCTGGTGCTGGCGGGGCTGGCGTGGCGTTCACTGCGCGACCAGCAGTTTGTGCTGGAGCGCTCGCAGGCCCTGCTGTTTCAGGGCGCCTGCGACAACGCGGCGACACAGATCCGCGACATGATGCGCGCCCAAAAGGCCGATTTTGTCCACGCCGTGGATGTGCTGCTGGAGGACCGCGACACGCGCCGCATCGCCCCCATGTTTGACGCGCTGTTGCGCAAAGCCTGGCCCAATGCGGAGACCGGTTTTGCGGTGACGCTGGACGGCAATATCCTCTCCCCCGCCGCGTTTGACAGCGACAACGCCACCCGGTTTCGCAAGGAGTTTGGGGAATTTCTGAGCAACCGCGTGGCAACGGAAGTTTACCCCAGCCAAAACAGCGCCTACAACCTGGCTCAGCTGGAACCCAGCAACAGCACAACCAACAGCGAAGGCGCTGCTGGCGATAACCTCGCTTCCGCGCCCAACCCCGCCAACAGCCCGGCCTACGCGGAAAAGCCAATGGCGCCGCCCGCGCCCACTGCCACCCCAGCACCATCGCCATCGCCCGCCACTGCGCCCGTGCCTGGTGGCGCCCAAGAGGCCCCGGACATTTCCCCGCCCGTTTCCGCCCCGCAGACGCCCCTTGCGACGCTGCCACGGGCGCCGTTGCCGCCCGACCAACTTCAGCAGCAGTCCCATCACCAGCAGCCGCTGGTGCTTCCGCCCACCAGCACCGTCGAGCACGAGGAGTCTCGAGCACGGGCCGTACGGAAACCCGGCGCGAATTCGCCTGCCGGCTCCACATCCGCGCCAGGAGCCCCTGCCACGGAGAAGATCGTGGACATGGACAAGGCTGCTTCCACACCCAGGCGCGCGCCATCTCCCACAGCAACGACGCCGCAGTCCAGGGCCTCAGGCTCCAAGCCGGGGAACAATCAGGCAACCGCCAATACATCACCCAAGACCGACAAGCCAGTCCGGCGAGCGACGCCCTCAGGCAGTGGCACGGCGTCTGAAACGGCGAAGCCTGCCACCAAGGCGGTAACCCGTCCGCAGCAGATGGCGGAGGCCGACAAAAGCGTGGAGGATTCGACCGGAGGCGCTTTCGTCGCAATAAAGGAGGCTCCACAGCCTCCCGAGCCGACGGCACCGCGGAGCGAAGCTCGCAAAACTTCGCAGGAGAGCCACCACGGAAAGGATACCGAGATTTCCCATCTGGAGCAAAAGAAGGAGGCGCTGCGGCCTGAACGCGACGAGATGCAAATGGCCGAGCAGCAACGGGTTATCCCTCAATACCAGCCGGCGCAAACGGCCCGTCAGAACGCGCCGGCAACCCAGGCACCAGCGCCTGCTCCCGCACCCACTGGCACATCGCGCGAGCGGGAGGTGCAGCTGACGCAGCTGGGCAACACCTATAACACCTTCAGTAACAAGCTTCGTTCCCTCAATCAGCGTAAAGTACAGCCGCTCAAGGATATGGGTGAAAGTCCACCGCCCAACTCCCGCATTGTGCCTGCGGAGGCGGAGTTCCGGCAGCTGATCGGCAACGAATCGAGCGGGGCAGTGGCACTTTTCATGCAGAATCGCCTTTGTGTACTCGTGTGGTACAAATCACCGCGCGATCCCCAGCTCATCTTTGGCGCGCGCATCGCCATGCCGGCCATCACCGCCGCCGTCGGCAACACCCTTACCATCGATCGCGCCCTCTCCAGCCAGATTTGCCTGGCGGTGCTCGATTCCTCCGGCCGCCCCGTCGCCCGCACCCTGCCCGACTTTGAGGCGCCAAACTGGAAGCGCCCGTTTGTGGCTACCGAGGTGGGCGAAGCGTTGCCCCACTGGGAGGTGGCCGCCTACCTGCTCGACCCCGCCGAGCTCAACCGCGCGGCCTCCAACCTGCACGCCACCGTGGCCTCGCTTATCGCGCTGATGCTAGTGGCGATAGGCGTTGGGGGCTGGCTGATTGCGCTGGATCTTCGTCGGCAACTCATCCTGGCGCGCCAAAAGACCGACTTTGTCTCCAACGTCTCGCACGAGCTGAAAACGCCGCTCACCTCCATCCGCATGTTCTCCGAGCTGCTGCAGGGCTCCCGCGCCGACGACGCCGGCAAACGCAGGCAGTTTGCCCAAATCATCGCCAGCGAGGCCGCGCGCCTTACGCGACTCATTAACAACGTGCTCGATTTCTCCCGCATGGAGCGCGGGGAGAAAATCTACCAGATGGAGCCGTGCGACCTGGCCCGGCTGCTGCGCAAACTCATGGCCGGCTACACCCCGCAGCTTACCGCCGCCGGCTACACGGTGCGGCTGCATATCGGCAACGCGCCTGCCAACGCCACCACGGCCGAGGGCGCAGCCCCTGAGGCGGAAGCGCCCGTGCCGATTTATGGGGATCCCGACGCGGTAACGCAGATCATCCTTAACCTCGTCTCTAACGCCGAGAAGTATGGCGGCCCGGCGCGCGACATCCAGGTGGAGCTTGCCACGGTTGGCACCGAGGCCGTGCTGCGTGTTCTGGATCGCGGACCGGGCGTGCCCGCGGGAGCGGAGAAGGCGATTTTCGAGCAATTTTACCGCGCGCACGATGCTCTCAACAGCGGCATCCAGGGCTCCGGCCTGGGGCTCACCCTCTCCCAGCAAATCGCCCAGGCGCACCATGGCGACGTAACCTACCAGCCGCGCCCCGGCGGCGGCAGCATCTTCACGCTTCGCCTGCCCCTTGCAAGTGCGGCGGAGGGCGGCGAGGCCCCTGTTGCAGCCCATGCTCAGGCCCCTCGCGAAGAGGCCGCGGCTGCGCGGTAGGATTCCATCGCCAACCGCCCCGTCGGGCTAATCCGCCCGATGCGAGGAGGGCAAAAGCAGACGGATGAGGAGCAGCAGGCACATGCCCAGCAGCGCGTAGGCGGCCACCCACAGGCCGATATCCGCAAACGGGCCGACGCCCAGGCGCGTCATGCTGCTGTCGTTAAGGCGATAACGCAGGGAAAGGTAGTAGGTGAGACACCCCACCAGAGGCAGCAGAAGCGCCCATTTGCGCCGGGCCAGCGACATGAATAAGGGAGCAAATATGGCCAGGGGGATGGCGGCAAAAAGCAGCCATGCGTGGGCCTCCTGATTGCTTAAGCCAAGTACTTGCGACTCAACGAGATCTTTGCGCTGGGCCTCCAGCTTTTTGTCGTGAAACGCGGCAATAATGTGTGCCGGAGTAAGCCGTGTGTCGGGGATTCGCACCTGTGTGCGGCGATCCTCCGTATAGGGCAGGATGTAGCGCGCAAAGAGGGTCATGTCGGACTCCTCCGTCAGTTGATCGACGGCCGCATCCTCGTCCAGCGCGGAGGGATCCTGAGGAAACTTGAGCCACGGCATAAAAAAGGCGGCCACCACCAAAAACAGGAGGAACCATGCCACAATATCCAGGATACGGATGCGTAATCCAAACACGATAAACTATTGCACGTTAACAGGTTATGTAGAACAAAATGCGGAAGTCCGTACCGCCCGCTCAGCGCGTGCGCCCTGGCTCGCTATCGCGGCCCTGGCCTGGCTTAAGCTTCAGCTTCTGCGGTTGCGGCCCGAGGGATTCATAACCCTGAAGCACAAAAACCGGCCACGCCTTGTTGCGAAACGGGTCGTACGCCTTGTATTTGGCCCAGTAGCCCCAAAGCTTGTACTCGTGATTGTTGTCGTCCCACCGGTGAGGCAGCGCGCGAAAAGGCGCCGTAATCTTGCCCGGCGTCTCCTTAAGCGTTGCCCAGCGTGCTTTGGACCACGCCTCCTCCGGCGTCCTGATCCAGCCCCAGCCGGCCTCCTTCTCGCTATAGTAGCGTCGACCAATAAAGTATGCACCCTTGCCCGGCTTCGGCGCGGGAAGTTTGCCAGGATTGCCCGTAGGTACATCTCCTTGCGGCGGCACGGGAACCTTGGGGGGAGGCGCCAGGATGGTCGCCTCGTCCGGCCTCTCTCGCGCAAACGCGTTGTCCGCGCCAAGCAACGCGCCCACAAAT
This sequence comes from Verrucomicrobia bacterium LW23, assembly GCA_003054695.1. Lineage (GTDB taxonomy): Bacteria > Verrucomicrobiota > Verrucomicrobiia > Methylacidiphilales > UBA1321 > LW23. Next base: position 35,946 of record QAZA01000007.1, on the reverse strand, counting down.
ACCTGTAGTGCCACCAGATACAGCACCAGCCGGCCACTGCCTTTCGGCAGCGCGGATGGCGGAAGCAAGAGGCAGAGGGAGCGGCGCATTCGCGTCAACATAAGCAATAGGGAAGGCACCCCGGAATAAGCACGAACGTTGCGCAACTACCTCAGCGTGAGGTAGATCCGCGGCTGGGACGATTGCGGCGCACCGCGCCGGGCGTGCGCTTAAGCTCAGGTTTCGGCCCCAGGGATTCGTAGCCCTCCAGAATAAATACGGGCAAATCCTCATCGCGATGGGGATCGTACGCCGTGTAGCTTGCCCAGCGGCCCCAAAACTTGTACTCGTGGTTGTGGTCGTCCCAGCGATTGGGCAGCGTGCGAAACGGCGCCACAATAACCCCTGGCGTCTCCTTAATGGCGCACCATTTCGCATTAGCCCAGCTGTCGGCCGAGTTCTTGATCCAGCCCCAGCCCGCCTCCTTCTCGCCGTAGTAGCGGTGGCCAATATAATAGCGGCCCGTCTGCCCGCCCTTGGCGGCGGGCAATTGCGCGGGCGCGCCGGTCGGCACCTCCCCCTGCGGCGGGATGGGCACGCGGGGCGGCGGCGCCAGGATGGTGGATTCATTCGGCTTGACCTGGTCGCGAATGGATTGGGCACGGGCGTCGGTCGTCGCCGCCGAAAGCACGGCCAGGGCCGCGGTCAACATCAGGATAAAAGCTGCAACGCGTCGGTAGGTGGCCACAGCTAAGAACTTGAAGGAGAGGATCATGTGCAGGCTGGTACTGGAGAAAAAGTCGGCGCCGCCTTCTTACTGGGTCCAATTATTCTTGCCGGAGCTCTCGAACGGGAGATCGCCCAGGCGAACGCGCGAATAGTCGGTTTTGCCGACAACGCCCACCATCGGCACGCCAAAGCGCGCTTTCCACTTCTGGCTATAGAGCTCGCCCGAGTGGCAGCCCCAGCTTTGGCAGAATGCGTTTTTGGAAAAGATATCCTTATTCAGCTTCGCAAGATCCTGAACATGAAGGTATTCCGTCGACATACCGTCCACGTTGTTGCTGTAATCAAACAGAAAGCAGGCCTTGTTGCTGTGACCAAAAAAGTCGAAGCCGACGATCGGCACCTTGCTGCGGTCCTTGCCGCGATTCATATAATTGATGAGCTGGTCCGTGCTGTCGAACCAGAGCAGCGAGACGCCCTCGGCGTTGGCTTTGCGTACAATCTCGTTCAGCAGATCGAGCTTCGTCATCTCCTTCGGGTCATTTTTCATCTCCGTGGCGCGGTCGGCGTAGCCGGGGCGGAAGACGACCCAGGTGATTTCGTCGCCGGCGGCCAGTTTGGGCTTGAGCTGGTGGATGCGCAGCTGGGCGCTGTCGATGAAATTGAACCAGTATTTGTCGTGCGTGGCGCGCTTGTCGGCCTCGTACAGGCGCAGAGCGGGGCCGCCGGAGAGCACCAGGTACTCCCCCGCCTGGCTTAGCGTGGGAAGCATCAGTATCATGCTCAGTGCCAACACGTTAACGCGGCGGGCCAGGGCAAGGAGTGCGGACGTCATAGCAAAGTGTACCTCGTGGGAAAAGTGCGGGAGCGCGGCGCGCTCACGAAAATGTCAGCGTCAACCAATGGCGCAAGGCGATCGATTACGCAACTGTAAAAGTGTGGCAACCAGCAGGAAATGCAGACAAAACGACGGTTTTGCAAACTTTTCCTGCCGCCCCTGCCGTGGGACCGGCCTACTCCGGCGTCGAGCGCCACCACTCGCGGGCAAAGCCGCTCACGTCGTCAATATTCGCCATCTCATCCGTAGAGAGGCGGTAGCCGACGACGCCGAGCAGTTCCTTTAACTGCTCCACCGTGTTGGCGCCGACGATGGGCGCGGTGATGACGGGCTGGCTAAGTAGCCACGCCAGAGCGGTTTGCGCTACGGACTTGTTGTGCGCGTGGCCAATCTTCTCCAGCGTTTCGATGATCGTCCAGCCGTGGTCGTTGCAGTATTTTTTGACGCCATCGGCACGCGCGCTCTGCACGGCGGCGCCATCGCGCTTGTATTTGCCGGTAAGGAAGCCCGCCGCCAAGGGCGAGTAAGGAATGACGCCGATGCCAAACTTTTTGCACAGCCCCGCGTGCTCCACCTCAAATGTGGGGCGCTCCATAATGCTGTAGAGCGGCTGGTAGCTGACGAAGGAGGCGAGGCCGGAGACGTCGCTGGCCCACAGGGCCTGGGCGATGCGCCATGCGGCAAAGTTGCTGGTGCCGATGTGCAGCACCTTGCCGGCGCGCACGAGGGAATCCATGGCGCGCAGGCTTTCCTCGATGGGCGTGGTGTAGTCCACGCCGTGAAACTGGTAAAGGTCGATGTAGTCGGTTTGCAGGCGGCGCAGGCTGTCCTCGCAGGCGCGGATAATGTGGCGGGCGCTGAGGCCTTCGCCGTCGGGCCCGTCCCACATGCGGCCTTTGCATTTGGTGGCCATCACCACCTTGCGTCGCAAACCTGGCGTGGCCTGCATCCAGCGGCCCAGGATCTCCTCGCTGTGCCCCACCCAGCTGTCCTTGGTCCAGCCGGTGTAGACGTTGGCTGTATCGATAAAGTTGGCGCCTGCCTCCATAAACGCGTTGAGAACGGCGCAGGACGTGGCTTCATCGGCCGTCCAGCCAAACTGCATGGTGCCGAGGCAGAGTTCCGAGACGTGCAGGCCGGAGCGGCCGAGTTTGCGGTATTCCATAAGGGTGGTTTGCTACGATGCTTGTAACTGGCAAGAGTGCGGGAGGTACTCCGCTGACATGGCGGCAATGTGCCTGGGCGGCAGTTGGATTTGCTCCTGTAGGCAAGTTAGCCAAGGTCGCCGCCGTTGAAGAAACTGCAGCGAGGAGCGCAGTGAAATCGGTAGCACATGCGGACGAGTCGTCAAGCATAGCAAGAAGCGTAATCTCCGCATCCGGAAAACCAACCGATATCTCGTTCGATGGGGAGCCGCAACCGGCAATGAATTCGCGCTCTTTACCCGTGGAGCCCAACGCCTTATGGTTCGGGGGGGATTCCAGGACTGTCCCATCTTCTTTAAAGATGCGACAGAACTTGCAAACGGTGGATGGAGGCGGTCTGCTCATTCCCATCCCGGGCTGTCAAGCGGCATTCTCATACGATCCGACGCGGACGGCTTTTTTTCCGACTGACGCTGAACCAATACAGCTGATTAAGCTCCCTCGCCGGCGGCAACCATTCGACACGGGAATTATCCCTTTGCGCCGCGTTTTGTCCGTCTGTCCCCTTATCCGCCGCATATGGGAAAACGTTGGTAGCTTGCGTGCATGGCAACACATTATCTGGACATTTGCGGGCTGTATGCGGGCTATAACCGTCGGCGTAATGTTGGGCGGGCGATCCTCGTAGGCGCGCTGCTTATCGGTGGAGTGGTATGCGCTGCTGATGCGGGGGATGTAAGTTCGCCGCCTCCTTCTGGCGCTCCTAAAAGCAGGGGCTTTGTCAAGAAGCAACCCTCGGGGCGCGCGCGCGATGGGAGTTACAAGGAAATTGATCCCAAGGCGGTGGACTTGAAAGATGTCCCTTCCTTATCTATGGAAAAGAAGGGCAAGCGGCTTGATCATGAATTTCGGGCGGAATACTCTTATGTGGGGGAATCCGAACTCAGCGGCAACACTCGCGACCGGGGCGGCAAGCTGAGCGAGCATGCGGTCTCGGTGGGATACTCCGTCAAGGCACCGATCAACGAGCGCTTTGCCGTGGAAGTTGGGGTGGAATACGATCGGTTGGATTTTGAGCGCCCCTCGGGTTCGTTCCTGCCCCAGAACCTGCAGGAGTCGTCGTTCCACGTTATGGCGCAGTACGCGCTTACCGAGAAATGGGGGCTCTTTTTCCGCGGCGGGCCGAGCCTTTCGCTGGTGAATGGCGCGGGTGTTACGTCCGACAACATCAGCTTTAAGGGAATGGCAGGCGCGGGATGGCGGCCGAATGACAAACTGATGGTGATGGCCGGCCTTCTCGTCTCTCAGGACGTCAGCCAGAGTTTTCCCGTGCTGCCCATTGCTTCCGTGGAATGGAAGTTTGCGGAGAACTGGGAGTTGAACCTGGGCATGCCGAAGACGTCTCTCAGCTGGCAGGTGATGCCCAACCTTCGTCTGGCTCTGATTGAAGCGCAGATGAAGGGAGGCAGTTATCAGACCGCCAAAGACTACGGAACCAAAGTGGGGCTGCCCGAGCTAAACAGTCGTAATCTGAACTACACGGAGATACGAGTTGGCTCACGCATTGACTACGCGCTGACAGAGAACATTGAGATCAATCTGGGGGTCGGTGCCGCTGTCTATCGAAAGTTCGAGTTCGAAGACCTGGATGGCTCCAGCCCCAATGTCGACCCGGCACCCTACGTTCAGGCGGGCGTCAAGATCACTTTCTGACACTTAAACTTCCCAAGAGAGAAAGCTGATGCCCATAATCAAAAGAGGAGAAAGGGGGACGAAAAGATGCTAAAGACTGCTGTCCGACAATCGCTGCGTTCTCCGGAGTTCAACTCTACATTGCCCATGAAACCTGATGTTCCGAAACGCCCCTTCGTTTCCGCATCGCGTTCTCCGCGAAAAACGGAGAGCATACTTTACACGCCCCCACCGCTATCCCGGATACTGCTGGGCCATCCTCTGTACTGGGCGTGTCAATCGCTGGCATGGGGATGGCTGTTGATGATGAGGCTTTTGCTCGTGCTGTCGGAATCCTCGGCTATTCCCTTTTCCCACCCGTACACTCTCCTCCTTATCTTGTCGCTGGCTTTTTGTACGCACGCCTTCAGGATCTTTATCCACCTGGCTGGGTGGAGATGCCTGAGCTGGAAGGAGTTGGTTCCGCGTGTCATCGCGGCCTGCATGATTATGGCGGTTGTGTATGCGCTGTGCGTCCCTCTCATCATCCCCCCTGCGATGGTGGCACGCTCGCAGGACCCCGTCAACATTGCGTGGAGCCTCGGCAAACTGGCGTTAGGAATCTTTTCCTTTCTGCTTACCTGGTCCGGTGTCTATTTCGGATTTCACCTCGTGAACGACTACCAGCGTATGCAGATCAACCATCTGCGCCTGCGGGCGGCGTTGCGTGAGGCGGAGCACCGTGCGCTGAGCGCGCAGGTTAATCCTCACTTCCTCTTCAACAGCCTCAACACGCTGCGATCACTCATTGTCGAGAATCCGGAGAAAGCTCGCGAGGCCGTGTCGGATCTTGCGCGGGTGTTTCGCTGCTCGCTCAAAACATCGCACGAGGATCTGATTACGCTGCGGGAAGAAATGGAGATGGTGAACTCGTATCTCTCTCTGGAAAAGGCCCGGTTCGAGAGCAGGCTTGTCATCCACGACAACATTCCCGAGCAGGCGCTGGAGGCAATGCTGCCGCCGTTTCTCCTGCAGATTCTCATTGAGAACGCCATCAAGTATGGCAAGAGCCCGCAACCCTTCCTGGAGATCGCCTACAGCGCCTCCATCAGCGACCAGGGGCTCATCCTGCGCGTGACCAACCCCGGGCGGATCAGCGAACCGGGCGGGGGCTTCACGACCGGAATCGGACTCAACAACTCCCGCCTGCGCCTCAAACTGCTCTTTGGAAGCCGGGCGTTTCTCAGCCTCACCGACTCGCGCGAAAACACGGTTATTGCGGAAGCCCTGATTCCCCAGCTCAACGCCGCATGAAAGCACTTATCGTCGACGACGAACGCCACGCGCGTCTTGAGATGAAACGGCTGCTGCGTGCCCATCCCGAAGTTGAGGTGGTGGGAGAAGCCGAGTCTGTCGACGAAGCGTTGCGGATGATGGCTCAGACCACGCCGGACATCCTCTTCCTCGATGTGCAGCTGCGGCACGATACCGGCTTCGATCTCCTGGTAAAGCTTTCGCCGCCCCTGCCAAGCATTATCTTCACCACGGCATTTGATGCCTACGCCCTCCGTGCCTTCGAGGTCAACGCTCTGGATTACCTGCTCAAACCCGTTGAGCCCGCGCGCCTCAGCGACGCCCTCCAGCGTGCCGGCCGGATGGAATCGCGTCTTTATCCCGATGCCAGGGCGGAAGAGAGCGCCTCGATAATTTCGCCCGCCAACGGCAAGTTTACAGTGACGGATCGCGTCTTCATTCGAGAGGAAGCGCGCTGCTGGTTCCTTCCCATTGGCGACATCCGCATGCTGGAGTCTGAGGGAAACTACACCCGGGTTTACTGCCCCGACGGGCGCCCCCTCATCTTCCGCTCCCTGAGTTCGCTGGAAGCAAGGTTGCCGGAAACGCTGTTCTTCCGCGCCAACCGCGCTCAACTGATCAACCTGACATCCATCGAGTCCATCGAAAACTGGTTTAGCGGCAACCTGAAGGCCCACATGCGAGGCGGAATGGAAGTCGAGATCAGCCGAAGACAAGCCATTGCGTTTCGCGAAAGAACCACGCTTTAGCGCAGCGCCCAGGGCGTACGCGCTGAGAAGAGTCTGTTCCCAAATCTGATCCGTGCTTGGCAGATCGACCCTTCGAGCTGCGTTGTCTCACTGCCTCGGACCGTGTTCCGAGGTTATTTATTATTATTGCTAATATAATAAAGTTGACTTCAGTTTTATTTTGACTTTTGACCGTTGCCACGCTTCGCCGTCCTGGTTTAAAGTAAAGTGGTCGTACGCTGGTTTGCTTCGTAAACAGCCACCTTATTTTGCCACATATGAACTCATCTGCATTCAGCACGCATCGGCTTCCGTATCAGGTTATTGCGACGTTGTGTGCGTTGTGGGTGGCATTACCGCTGCATCTGCCGGTTTGGGCTAATCCCTCCGGGGGTACTGTTGCAGGAGGATCGGCCAGCGTGACTACGGGGCCGGGGCAGGTGACGGTGAATCAGAGTAGCGAGCGGGCTGTTTTGAACTGGCAGCAGTTTTCGATTCAGAATGGGGAAACGACGACGTTCGTCCAGCCGAGCGGTTCGTCGGCGGCACTGAACAGGGTGACGGGCGGGCAGCTTTCGCAAATTGACGGGCAGCTGAATGCGAACGGCAAGGTGTATCTCATTAATCCCCAGGGCGTCGTGATAGGTAAGACGGGCCGGGTTAACACGGGCGGCTTTACGGCGAGTACGCTGGATGTGGCGGACCAGGAGTTTCTGGCGGGCAAAGGCATGACGTTCAAGGGAAATTCCGGCGCTTCGGTGATTAATAACGGCAAGATCAGGGCGATGGACGGAGACGTGACGCTGATCGCACGGCGTGTGGAGAATCACGGGAAGATCTCGGCCAGAAAGGGCGAAGTTCATCTGGCGGGAGGACAGGAAGTGCTGGTGATGCCCGCGGGAGCGTCCGGGCAACGTGTGTTTATCAAGAGCGGTCCGGGTTCCGTTGAAAACACCGGGAGCATCCGGGCAACAGCGGCGGAGCTGCGTGCGGCGGGGGGAAATGAGTACGCGCTGGCCGTCAATAATACCGGGGTGATCCGGGCCACATCGGTGGACAAGAGTGGTGGCCGCATTGTACTGAAGGCGGAGGGTACGCGGGGCCAGGCAGGGCGCGTCAAAAACTCGGGCCGGCTGATTGCGAAGGCGAGCGCTCCCGGACGACGCGGCGGCTCGGTTGTCGTTACCAGCGCGGACTCGGTGCATCTCACCTCTGCTTCCAGCATTGACGCCAGCGGTCTGGACGCCGCTGCGGGCACGGTGCATGTGGGCGGCGGCTACCAGGGCCGGGATGCCACTATTACTAACGCGCGAACGACAACCGTCGATTCCGGTTCCGTTATCACGGCGGATGGAACCAAAGGTGGCACGGTAGTGCTGTGGAGCGACGAGGCGACGCTGTTTGCGGGCGAGATTTTTGCCCGGGGCACGCCGGACGGGCTCAACTGGAACGGCGGCACGGTGGAGGTGAGCTCCAAAGGCGTGCTCGGATTCGGCGGCTGGGTGGATACGCGCGGCGGCGATCTGCTGCTGGACCCCGCCACGATGAACATCATTGCCGGTGGAGGCACGGATCTCACCGCCACCACGGTCGACCCCGGGCATATCGCCAATCTGCTGCTGGCCGGCAATGTGACGGTGCAGGCGGACAATTCTATCACGGTTACCAATACCATTACGCAGGGCGTGGGAGGGTTTGATCTCACCCTGCTTACGACAAATGGCGGGTCCTTCGTCACGATCAATGCTCCCATCCTGCTCACCAGCGTGGGGGCTAATCTTATCCTCAACACGCCTACGCTGAACCTTAACGTTGCCCTCTCTATTGCGGGAACGATCTCGGGCGCCGCCACCACAGTGAACCTGGGCGCGAACGGCGTGATCCAGCAGGCGGTGGATGCGGCATCCTCAACGGCGACAGCCACCGTAAATCTCGCCGCTACCAATTATCTGGAGCACAGCATTGACATCGCCAAAGCGATTACCATTCGCGGCCAGGGCAGCGCCTCCACCATCATCGACGCGAATAATGGCGGGCGAATCTTCAACATCACAAGCTCCGGCATCGGCACGGTGACTCTGGATGGCCTTGCTATATTGGATGGCCGCGTCACCGCGACAAATGCACAGGGCGGCGGCATCCGCATTAGCGCGGGCGCCACGGTGCGCATCTCCAACTCGGCTATCTCCTCCAATGAAGTGCGTTCCGGCGAGACGACCCCGGGCGTTACGGCAAGGGCATACGGCGGCGGCATTTATAGCCTGGGCAATCTTACACTGGATGGCGTTACGATGGTGGACAACAGTGCCTCCGCCTTTATCGTCCTTGTCGATGCAAACGGCGGGGCAGAGGCTCGCGGCGGCGCGATTTACAGCGAAGGCACGCTGAGAATCGAAGGTTCCCATCTGGAGGGTAACCTGACTCTTGCAGTCTCCGAGGTCGACTTCACCACCGCCGGGACCGCCCTGGTCCCTCAATCGGAGGGTGGGGGGGTATGGTTCGCTGGCAACAATCTTATTATCAACGGCACCGATTTTCTGCAAAACAGCGCGCGCACGTCTCAGACCATCCGAAACACTGCGCCTGCTTCCACCCAGTTTACACTGGAGAGCGGTGCATCGGGTGGCAATCTTCACATCGACAGCGGCACCGGCCATGTCATCACCGGCTCCTCCTTCCGGCAAGGGCAGTCGGGGCGAGGCGGCGGCATCATGCTGGAGTCTCTGGCGTCTCTCGAGCTGGTCGATGTGACTCTGGAAGCCAATCAGGCCGGGGCTTATGTTGACATCGATACGCCGACGGGCAGAACCCTGAGCCATTCCGGCTTTGGAGGCGGCATCTACACAGCCACCGCGTCTACCCTCATCGTCCGCGACTCCACCATTACGTCCAATTTACTCGGCATCGATCTCGCGGTAACTGGAACCCTTGGAAACCCCGCCGGTGCGTACTTTACCGGGATCTCACTAATGGGCGGCGGTGCGGGCCTTTTCCTCAATGGTAATGCGCAGATCTACAATACTGCCATTACCACGAATCGCATCGAATACACGGGCTCCAACAATCCCACGATTACCTCGACGGCGTCCGCCAGCGCAGTGGTTAGTGCCGACACCCGCGGTGCCGGCATCTACTTCCTTGGTGGCAACCTCCTCTTGCAGGACTCCGTCATCTCCGGCAACAGCGCCATCGCCCAGGCCAACGTGGCGGCCACTCTCAACTCCAACTCCATCACAACGGCCCAGGCTTCTGTCCTCTCGCAAGGTGGCGGCCTCATTGCCTCGGGAGGATCCGTGAGTATTGTGAACTCGCGATTTGTCGACAATACTGCGCAGGCAAGCGGCACCAATAACGCACAGCTCAACTCTGTGATCAACGCGGAGCAGGCGGATCTCTTTGTCGAGGCCCATGGCGGAGGTATTGAGTTCGCCAGCCCAGGCACTTTACAGATTACCAGCGCCGAGATTTCCGAGAACCAGGTCTCCACCGTCTCCATCTATGGCACCAACGGCACGGGCGATCAGCGCCGCCACGCCACGGGCGGCGGTCTTCGCCTCTCCGGCACCGGGAGTGGGGCGATTTTCAACTCCACAATTGCACTCAACATTGCCGGTGACAGTGGCGGGGGCATCGCCGCCACCACGTTTACGGTGCTTACGCTGGATTCCGTCACCGTCGCTTACAATTCGGCCGTCATCTCGGGCGGAGGTATTTACGTCTCTGTCTTTCCCGGCCCCGGTGTATCGAACTCCATAATCAGCCTCAATAACACCATTATTGCAGGAAACACGTCCCCATTTTCCGCTCCGGACGTCTTTGCGCAGGGCACCAACTTCTTCGTAAGCGGGCCCAACATCGTCGGCAATGTGGATGGCTCCAACCTCGTCTACGATGGCGTCTTTTACGGTAATACGGCCGATCCTACCGATCCGTTGCTGGGCACACTCGATTTCTACGGCGGCACCACCCGCACCATCTCGTTGCTCGCCGGCAGCCTGGCCATTGACGCAGGCAGCACCACGCTGACATACGACCAGCGCGGCGCCGCTTTCGTCCGCCCGGAAGGCGCGGCCGATGACATCGGCGCTTTTGAAGTGCGCCCGTTGCGCAACATCATTATCACGCCCGATGCGCTAAGCAAAATCTACGGCCTGAGCGACCCCACGCTCACCTTCACCAACACCGGCCAGGCGCTCTACGCCGGCGATACGTATGCCGACGTCCTGACAGGCGCGCTTAACCGAGCTTTGGGGGAGAGTGCTGGCACGTATCTCATCGGCAACACCTTTGCCCTTACTACCTACGGCGCCACGCAGTACACCTTCAGCTTCACCAGTGGCGTCCTCTTTACTATAGATCCCCGCACGATAACGGTAACCGCGGATGCCCAGGCCAAGGTCTACGGCAACAGCGACCCCACGCTCTCCTCCACCGTCACCGGCCCCGATGGCGGCCTCGTCTCCGGCGACAGCATTACGCTCACACGCGCGCCCGGCGAAACCGTAGCCGGCGGCCCGTACGCCATAACGGTGGACACGTTTGTCGGCGCCTCCAACTACATCATGACGTACGTCGGCGCCGACCTCACCATCAACCCGCGGACCATTACGGTAACGGCCGACACGCTGTCCAAAACATACGGCAATGCCGACCCCACACTCACCTTCGCCGTCACCGGCCCCGATGGCGGCCTTGTCAGCGGGGACAGCATCACCCTCGCGCGCGCGCCCGGCGAAACCGTGGCGGGCAGCCCGTATGCCGTCACGCTGGATACGTTTACCGGCGCGGCCAACTACAACCTCACCTACATTGGAGCGGATTTCACCATCCTGCGCCGCCCCATCGACCTGACCCCGACCGGGCTCGGCAAAAACTACGGCGATGCGGATCCCGGCACCTACACCGTCTCCCCGGGCGGGCTCGCCTTTAGCGACGCCGTGGTCGGCCTCCTGTCCCACGCCGGTGGCGAGGACGTCGGCTCCTATCCCATCACGCTGGGCACCGTCAACATCGTAAATAGCCTGGGCGCAAGCGTGCTCTCCAACTACGACCTGACCCTGCTGCCCGCCAGCCTGACCATCGATCCGCGTCCCATTACCATCGGCGCGCTGCCAGGCCAGGGCAAAGTGTACGGCAACGCCGATACGCCTCTCCTGTTCAGCGTAACGGGTGGCTTCGCCTTCTCGGACACCCTCAGCAGCGTCATTTCAGGCAGCCTCACCCGCGCCCCCGGCGAGAACGTTGGCGCCTACCTCATCAGCCTGGCCGGCCTCACGCCGATCAACTCCAACTACCTCGTCACCTTCGACTCCGTGCCCCGATTCTACACCATTACCCCGCGCCCCATCACTGTGGCCGCCTTGCCGGGCCAGGGCAAAGTCTACGGCGAAGTGGACCCGCAACTCCTCTACCAGATCACCGACGGCAGCCTTGCATTTGCCGATGTGCTCAGCGGATCCCCCAGCCGCACTCCCGGCGAAAACGCCGGCGCCTACACCATCGGCCAGGGCAGCCTCACCGTCACCAACATCGGCAACTACGCCTTCAGCTTCACGCCCGGCAGCTTCAACATCGCTCCCCGCCTCCTCACTATTCTGCCGGACGCCGACCAAACCGTTGAGACCGGCCGCCCCATACCGCAATTCCGCTTCACCTTCACCGGCGGCCTGGCCTTCAACGACACCTTTGCCGACGTCTTTGCGGGAAACCTGGGCTTCCTGACAGATGGCACTGGCAACGTACGCTTCACCCTGGGCGACCTGGCCCGGCTCTCCAGTCCCAACTACACCTATGCCCTGTCGCCCAACGCCCCGCTCCTTCGCGTCCAACGCAGTCTCATCAGCCTGGACGCATTCAACGCCACCCGCGGCCGCAATAACCTATCCGAAGACGAGTACACAACCCAGCTTCTGTTCCCCGATCCAAACGGACGCATCTTCTACGCGCCTCCCCCCACTCCCGCCCCCGGCCTGGTTCACACGTCCAGCTTCGATCTGTTCAGCACCGAAGTCCCCGTCCCGCAACCCTGATTCGTTTCCTCTGCGGCCTTCGCCTCGATTCCTTCCAGAATGGCCTGAATGTCATTTCTAAAGGGCACCACCCATAATTTCCGAGCCAAAGCATGTATGTTTTATTGATAATGCCTCGTTGAAGGTTCCGACGCGGTGGAGAAGGGCTGTCGCCAGATTCTTGTCCATCTCGACCACGGGCATGCCGGATAGAAAGTGAGAGTTGGCAAGGGATGCATGCGTTTGTTATCGCGGTAGCGTAATACTCCGCATCCCCATAAAATACCCGGGAGCAGGATACGTACCGGACTTTCTGGCATCGAAAAAAGCCGCCGGAGTATGTCCTGGACCGGATCGCGCTTTATGCCCGACAATGCCCACCGCTCTGTTTCCATCGTATGGCCCTGGTCGACAAGCCCTTGACCACGGCAGCGCTGAGCGAATATGCGGTAAGGACGCACTTTGCTACCTTTAAAAACCTCTACAGATATCTCGGCGAGCATCCTTCGCCTGAACTGGGCAGAACAAAGATCTGCGCCCGTTCACAATCTCTTGAGCGAAAGTAACTTATACAAGCGTGAGGGAAGGTTCGATTGCGTCCTCTGAAAAGAAAAGCGATGATGACGGTTGAAGAAAGATGTTTTTTAAAAAGAATTTTCAATCGCGTCACAGTGATGCAAGTCTAAGCGGGCGTGCGGTTTCTGGCGATTGTTACGCGTGCGGCACGTTGTGTCACGTTGGAAATCGGTCGATTTCGCTTGCAGGGCTTTAGGTATGTATGCACCTTTTGTAGCAGATCATCGCCCATGCTGTGGTTCGATTTTATGGAATCTGCACGCTTATCATATCATCTCGTTATAAGAGATGCGCGGCACGTAAGCTTGTCTTTGCAATGCATGCAGCATAAGGATACGCAATCCTGGGCAGATGTAAGACATGTTTTCTTGCTCGCGTTGCTCAGTTTTGTGGGTCTGCTGGGGGCTTTTGCGGGGAGCTATACGGAGGACGGGCTGGATGATGCGTGGAAAGTAGCTCATCAGCTGAGCACTAATGTTACGGCTGAGACCTCGCTGGCGGGCTGGTGGCAGGTGAACGAAACGGGCGGGCTGGCGGCCTCCGATCGGAGCACGAACGGGCTGGCGCTGGTGGTGGCTTCGGTGGATGGGGCGCCAGTGGCGCCGGAGGTGGGGGCGCCGGGCGGGGTGCTATGGAAGCTGGGCGTCTTTGATTCCGGGGCGGAGCTGGGCGGTACCTATTATCTTGCGGCTCAGGTGGTTGGAGCGCCCGGGCAGGCGGCTTACGGGCTGGGTGGATCGGGCGGATCGGGTGGCTCTGCCGGAGACTTTACGTTTAGTGCGTGGGTGCGGACGGGAGCGGTGCCGGAAGCTGCCGGGGATTTGCAGGTGATCGGGCGTTGGCTGGGTGGTAACGGGCTGGGCTGGGAGCTGGGGACGGCGCCAAACGGGCAGCTTATTGCGCGGTTTCGGACGTCGAGCGGTGGGGAGCAGGTGTTGCAGGCTGCTGTGGTGGAGGGACTTGTCAAGGATGGTGGGTGGCATCAGGCGGCGCTGGTGTATGTGGGGGCGACGGGTGAGGCGCGGCTATTTCTGGACGGGCGGTTGGAGGCGACGCGCCTTGTATCGGGGGGTTTTGGAGCTGAGGTAACCGATTTTCGGATCGGAGACAAAGGATGGGGTGGCGTTTCCTGGAAGGGCGCTGTCGATGAAATCCGGCTGTATAAGAAGGCGCTTTCGGACTCAGAAGTGGCGTCGCTCCCCATCACGCATTCGGATCTGCCTGATGGTGATGGACTTAGCGTTGCTGGGGAGGCGGCTGCGGGGACGCATCTCGGGCAGAAGGATTCGGACGGGGACGGTGTGCCGGATGGTGCGGAGGTGGTCCTGGGTCTGAACCCGACCGACGCGGCGGACGCCGCCGGCGTGGCGCCCGACGGAGCGGGACTGACGTGGCTGCAGGTGTATCGGCAGGGGCTGGCGACGGGGAGCGGCCCGGCGGCGGCGGTGTCCCCTGATCACCTGGTGGGATACTGGCCCTTTGAGCTGAACAGCACGAACGGGCCGCCGCAGCTTTCGGATTTCAGGTATGTGTTTGATCACAGCGCGAGCGCGCAGACGGGGCGGCTGCGGGGGGTGGCAGATGGGCTCGTGCGGGAATCTTTTGGCGCGGGTAAGCTGGGGAACGCGCTGGTGTTGGAGGGGAGCGGCAGAACGCACGGGTTTGTGGAGGTGAAGCCGGATGCGGCGCGCATTTGGGGCGATTTTACGGTATCGGCGTGGATACGTACCGCAGATACAAGCAATCACAAGGTGATTTTTCAGCGACTGGATGAGGCTGGGCTGGGTTGGCAATTGGATGTTGCCCCCTCCGGCAAGGTGCGGGCGCGAGTGGATACCGATGTGCTGCGCGGCCAGGTGGTGCAAAACCTGGGCGGGGGCGTGGCGGTCGCCGATGCGCAGTGGCACCATGTGGCGCTGAGCTTTAGCGCGTCGGGGCGCACGGCTTTGCTCTACGTGGACGGGAATCTGGAGGCGTCGCGGCAAATTACTGGGGCTTATGGGGTTACGGCGAAGGAGTTTTCGATTGGCCGGGGCTGGGGCGCCCATTGGCGCGGCAGCCTGGACGAAGTGCGGCTGTGGGACTCGGTTCTTACTCCGCAGCAGATGGCCACCGTGCGTAACGCTGTAACTGCCGGCGACGGAACGGGTTCCGGCGGAAGCGGCATGGGTGGGACGGGTACCGGCGGCAATGGCTCGGGCGGAAATGGCACGGGAGGTGGTAGCGGCTCGGGCGCCGGCACCGAGTATGTGCCAGGGGAACCGACTGTGGGCGAGCGACTTACGGCGATTGTGCGGCATCGGCCCAACCTCAACAGCCGTATTGACGGCTCCGTCCAAATGCTTCTGGGTGAAGATGTTAGCCTGAACTGGGGCGGCGTGATTACGGGCGACCTATTGGTGCCGGGCGTTCCGCAGGTGACCCTCAACGGGCAGCCGCCGCAGATCACGTATGGCGGCATCAAGACGGGCACGGGCGCGGAGACGCCGACGAATTTCCGGCTCACCATCAACCACGGCGGCGGGGTGCGTTACCTCACGACGCGGATCGATCCGGTCACGATGCCGACGGTGGCCCCGCCGGCGAATCCGACCGGAACGCGATCGGTGAGCCTGAACGGCCCGAGCGATACGACAGGCGACTGGGCGACGGTTCGCGATCTGAACTGCAACGCGAGCACAGGTACGCTGACGGTGCCGCCGGGCGTTTACGGGTCGTTCACCATCAACAACCAGTGGACGTTAAAGCTGGGCACCGCCCCGTCAGAAGGGGCGCCGTCCGCCACGGAACCGGCGATGTACGAGTTCCAGGCGCTCAACCTCAACAGCCAGTCGGTCAAGATCGAAGTGCTTGGGCCTGTGGAGATTAGGCTGCGCAACGACCTGAATACAAGCGCCACGGTAGGCAACGAAGAGCACCCGGAGTGGCTGACGCTCAAGGTCAGCAACGGCGGGGTGGGTCTCAACTCGGGCGGCAAGCTTTACGGTCATGTGGTGGCGCCGTCGGGCACGGTTAACATCAACAGCGGCACGGTGTTAAAGGGGACGATCAAGGCCGATCAGCTCAACATGTACGGCGGTGAGATGACCTACGCGCCCGCGGTAACCGTGCCGCCGCCCGATCCCGATCCGGTGACGATGGAGGTGGCGCTGACGGCGCCCGCCGCCGGCTCTCTCTACGAGTCGCCGGCGCAGGTAGAGCTTGCCGGCACGGCGACGACCAACATCGGGGTGATTACCAAGGTGGAGTTTTACGCGGCGCCGGTGCTGGGCGGCGTGGAAGGCGACGCCGTCAAAATCGGCGAAGATGCCTCAGCGCCATACACTTACACATGGGCCGGCGTGCCCGCCGGCACCTATGCGCTTACGGCGGTGGCGACGCATTCCACCGGGCCGCAGGCCGCGTCAGCGGCGACGTTAATCGTTGTGCGGCAACCGGATATCGAACCAGAGGAGCCTGTGCCGGCGCGTGTGTCGGCCTTCGGCGACAGCTCTCTGTACTGGACGGGCGGGTTGCCGCCGGAGAGTGGCAAGCTCAAGGGCTGGGGCGCTAACTCGCTGGGGCAGTTGGGGTTAACGCCGGCGACGGATGTTCCCCAGCCCGTGGCGTTGGAGACGTCGATCGGCGCCATTTCCAGCCGAGGCGGGCACACCCTTTTCCTGGTGGCGGGCGGAAGTGTTAAGTCTGTGGGCGACAACTACTTCGGGCAGCTGGGCACCGGCTCGCGCGCCGATGCTTCCGCCCCTCAAAGCGTCCCCGGCCTCACCAACATCACCGCCGTTGCCGCGGGCCAGTCGCACAGCCTGGCGCTGGACAGCACCGGGCGCGTGTGGGTGTGGGGCTCCAACGCCTCGGGCCAGCTCGGCCTGGGCGCTCCCGGCTCCCCCGGTTATGTGCCGGAAAGCACTGCGCCTGTGCCACTTGCGGATCTTGCCAACGTGGTGGCTATCGCGGCCGGGCAGCGGCACAGCGTGGCGCTTACATCGGATGGGCATGTATACACATGGGGCGAGGGCAAGGACGGGCAGCTTGGCCTGGGCGATGCTGCGCTGACCGCCTGGGTGCCGGCGCAGGTGCCTGCGCCCGGCAGCACTCCCGTCTCCCCTGCCCCACTGGCCGAGATCACGGCACTTGTTGCGGGAGAACACTTTACGCTTACGCTGAGCCAGTCCGGCACACTTTACGGCTGGGGCGCCAACGGCTTTGGGCAGCTCGGCCTGGGGCATACGTCGCGCGCCGCCACGCCGCAGGCGGTCAGCGCGCTGGCCGGCATCACCGTCACGGCCGTCGCCGCCGGCGCGGAGCACACGGTCGTCCTCACCAACACGGGCGCGCTTTACACGTTCGGCAACAACGCCTCCGGCCAGCTCGGCACGGGCGACACCGCCGACTACGCCGTACCGGTGCTGCTCACCCTTACCGATATTGCCGGCATCGCCTCCGGCTGGGACCACACGCTGATCGTCAAGGCCGACGGCACCGTCCTGGGCACCGGCGCCAACGCCCGCCACCAGCTCGGCGATGGCACCACCAACAACAAGAGCATGCCGACCTCCATCGGAACGCCATAAAATATCTACGTGGACTATGTGGCGATATTTCACTTACATTATCGTTTGCGCTCTTTTGTACAGCCCGTTGCTCAACGTCCGCGCGCAAAGCACGCCGGCTACAACTGTTTCGACTCCTCCCATGGGTTTTGTCCGTATCGACATTGTTGGCCGATCAGACAATTGGATCTCCATTCCTGTGCTCCAGCCCACAGCGGCGACAGGCAAGGTCATAACCGGCACAGCGAACACTGTCAGCGTTGAGGGTGTTGCGTGGGTTGCGTCACAATGGGCTCCGCCAGAGATGGAAGACCTAAGTCCCCATGCCACCTTTTATCTTGAGTTTGCTACTGGCCATTTGCAAGGGCTCACGTATAAAATTACAGGGAACTCTGCAGACACGATCGTCCTTGACGTCGGTTCCGACAGCTTATTATCCCACCGCCTCGGAGCCCTCGCGGCAGGCGACCTTGTCCGTATTCGACCCTACTGGACGGTCGGTACCGCATTTAGCCCAACAGGCGCCAGCAGTCTTACCCCCTTTGCGGAACTTCCTGCGGAGGCACAGGCCGACGGCGGCGACAGCCTCCTGCTCTTTGACGAGGAGACCTTGAAGGTTAACGGCCTCTTCGGTGGCGCACTTTCCAACAAAACGCCGTCGCGTCGGCTAGTACGGGTTGAAAATACTTTGACATCCTCGATACCATTCTGGCGCTCACCAGGCGACACAACAAGCAACAGGCACGGTACAATCCTGCCGCCTTTATCCCCAGTTCTTGTGCGTCGAAAGAATCCCGCACCGCTCCAGTTTTGGCTGCTGGGCGACGCTTGGCAGACGCGGACTGTAACGTATCTTGCCGCGGGTGAGGCGAATACACCTGGTAACGACAACTTTGTGGCTATCGCTCGGTCTGAGCCGGTCGCCCTTAAAGATCTTCAGCTGATCGACAGCAATGCACCCTCCCAAAGCCTTTTTAAGGGCAACCTGCCTGGCGAGGGACGGGAAGACCTGATCTTGGCGTTTGACGTTGCCCCTAAAGGATTCGAGCGACCGCCAGCGTATACCTATTTTTATACGCTTGGGCAGGGGTGGCGCGAGCTTTCTTCATCAGAGCTGGCTGGGGAAACCCTTCTTGACCCTGCCCGTGTCTATATTTTGCGAAAACGGCCTGCTTCATCATCCGGTGACTGGACTCAGAATGGAATTCAGCCTTAAAGGCCTGCGATAGAGTGACCTTTGCTCTGTATCTATGCACAAAATAAAGACATATTTTTGTAGTATTGCGTTCGTTTCATGTATGTTTATAGCTGTTGCACTATGCCTTGGTTTGTTGCATATGCAAGCAGCGGAAACGCTTTGCGCAAAGGTGCAGCTTCAAATCAATCAGCAAGTAACGTTTGAGCGACAGGGGTTTATTGCTTCACTTACAATAGCTAATTCAACGGCCCTTTCAAAATTGGAGGATGTGCAGATAAGCTTATACTTTACTGATGTAGAAGGGGACTTGGTCAGCGCGTCAACTAATCCGGATGCAACAGGTGTCAAGTTCTTCTACCGGGTGGCGGATAACAGCAGCGTGCCCCAACAGGTAGAAATCGCACAAACTGTTACGGCACAATGGCTTATCATTCCTTCAGCCGGTGCGGGAGTCGATCCGCAGGGGACGCCATACTACGTAGGGGCGACCTTAAGTTATAAAATTAACGGCGAAGTGCAAAACGTTGAGATTATTCCCGCATACATTTATGTGCAACCGCAGCCTTTGTTAAAGCTTGACTACTTCCTGCCCTTGCAAGTGTATGGAGACAATCCAACAACCTCGGAGAAAGAGCTTCCCGTGGAGTTCTACCTGGGGCTTCGCGTACTCAATACCGGCGTTGGTGTGGCTAATGCCATTAAGATTGAATCGGGTCAGCCGCGCATTACGAATAACCCGCAGGGCCTGGACGTACGATTCGTACTTTTGCGAACTTCCGTGAACGACCAGCCCGCAGTGAATTCGCTACTGGCCAATGTGGGTAACCTCGCGGGCGGGCAGGGAGGAGTTGCGCGGTGGACGATGACGAGCAGTTTGTCCGGCCAGTTCGCGTTTACAGCTTCTTTCACTCACGCAGATTCTCTTGGCGGTGCTGCGACCTCTTTGATCGCCGCTACCAACAGCCACGGCCTTATTCGTGATGTGCTGGTTGATATTCCCGGCAGAGACGGGGTTCGGGACTTTCTTGCAATGGATGGTGTTTATTACAGCGTTTATGAGTCTCAGGGAATAGACACAACTGTGCAGGATGTTTCAACAAACAGCAGCCTTGGTGTAACAGGCATGGATGGTGTTTGGCAAACGGGAACTGTTCCCGGATTTCTTTACAGTAGGCAACCTGATCCATTCAGTGGCGCGAAAATTATGACCTCTGTCAAAAGGTCGGACGGTAAAGATCTTAATCCTCATAATTTCTGGTCGTCTCGAAAGTTTAATGTTGAAGCAAACCAATGGGAGCACTATCTGAATATTTTTGATTCGGGCAATACAACAGGAGCCTCGTATCAGATAAAGTTTGGCAATGAAATTCTAGGCCCTGTGCTTTATCCCATTTCGGACCAGCTTGCACAGGTAGGAAGGCCACTGACCTTCAAGATATCTGCGTACGATCCAAGTGGAGCTATACCCAGATTAGGTTCGAGTTCGCTTCCCGTTGGTTCTACACTGGTGGATAACAATGATGGTACGGCAACATTCACGTGGACGCCCGGCAACGGGCAGGCGGGGAGCTTCCCCATTACGTTTCAGGCATTGTCAAACAACATACTGATTTCCAAAACAGCATTGATTTCGGTAAGTTTGGACTCCTTGCTGCAAAGTTGGAAGAACAGGTATTGGCCCAATACTACAAGCACAGATATTGTCGGTGATACCGCTAATCCCAGTGGAGATGGTATACCGAATCTGTTAAAGTATGCACTTGGGCTGGACCCCACAAAGCCAGCTGCAAATAGCGGGGTGCTTATTGGAGTTATAGTAGTTGATGGTAAGCGCTATCTCACCCTAACCTATGTAGCAAGGTCTAACGATAGCAACCTTACTTACAGTGTTCTTGGTTCCGGCTCGCCATCAGCTCCGGATTCGCAGTGGACTACGCAGACTGAATCGATGCAGGCGGATCAGGCAGGTGTGCCTGAAGGGATGACGCGGTATGTGGTTCGAGATTCTGTTGCATTTGAAGATGGTGCTCCGCGCCGATTCCTTAAGCTACAGGTAAAGACAGGAGGATCGCAGCCATGATGTTACGATTTCTCTGGCTGTTAGTCCTATGCGCATGCTGCGTTCCTTGTCTTGCTGCAGAGAGTGAGACACCGCCTGCTACCTATGATTTTGGTGATGTAAGAGTGGGTAAGGAAGTGAGGCATACATTTACAATTGCATCCGGTGCACGGGAGATGGCAATTACCAAAATCTCTCCCAGTTGTTCCTGCTGCAAAGTCATTTCCTTTTCGCCTCGTATACCTGCTAACTCAAAGGGAGAAGTCATTGTGGAGCTCAAAGAAACTCGCGTTGGTGAGGCTCGCGTTGATATCGCGGTGGAGTCTGCTGGACGCGAACCTATCATGTTGCAATTAAAGGGTCGCTTTGTGGATGTGATGGACGGACTTGATCGGGTAAAGTATGTAGAAGCCAGGGACATTGTCTCGCAACTTACAAAGTTTGTGGTTATAGATGTGCGTTCACCTAACGCGCATGTGATGGTACATGCGTTGGGCTCGCAATCGGTGGATCTTTTTCAATTGCCCGCGCGGTTGGATCTTCAGGATAAGGAAGTTGTGATTCTGGATGATGGTCTTACCAATGTTTCCATGAGGAAACAGATAGTTCGAATGAACTGGCCCCGTGTTTCGGTGCTTCGCGGAGGATTGCATGAGTGGATTAAGGCAGGCGGGCAAGTAGCGGGAACTGATGTCAGGACCGGACGCCGCTTCAGGTCGCACGTATCGGCTAAAGCGTTTTATCAGGAAACACTAGTAACTACGCCTGCATCTGGTCATGCACATGATACATGGCAAGTCGTAAGGATCTCAGCGGCGGGCGAATCGAGGCCAGAGCTGGCATTGCCCTTTTCCGTAACGAATGTGGGTGCGGAAAAGGATGTAGCAATGATGGGTGAGGCTTTGTTGAGGGCGATTGGAGAAGTTAAGGATCAGAACACCAAACTGTTGGTTGTTAACGATGACGGTCAGAACTACGAGATCCTTTATCCTTATCTTGATACGATCAGCAGACCCGTGTTTTTACTGGAGGGCGGCACTGCCTCTTATATGACCTACGCAAAGTTTCAAACGGCGATACGACGCCAGAAGACAGCAGCTTCCGTTACTGGTGTATCAATCAAAAGCAACGAAGCCAACGGACAAGTGGTTCGCGGTGGCGGCTGCGGAGCGTGCAAATAGCGGTACGGATCGATGATTCAAGTCAACTAATGCTTAGGCGTATGCGTACGACACATTTGATGCTGGGCCATGGGCCGTTA
This sequence comes from Verrucomicrobia bacterium LW23, assembly GCA_003054695.1. Taxonomy (GTDB): domain Bacteria; phylum Verrucomicrobiota; class Verrucomicrobiia; order Methylacidiphilales; family UBA1321; genus LW23. Next base: position 13,893 of record QAZA01000007.1, on the reverse strand, counting down.
AGGTTGTCTGTGCCAATGCTAGTAGTGCTGGCAAACGTTTGGTTTGCAGTGTTGAGCTTTGCACAGCTAACGGAATCTCAACCGGATGCCTTGCCTGGGCTAAGCGTATGGCTGAAGGCCGAATCGGGTGTTACCGCCGACCCGAATGGCAAAGTAAGCGGCTGGACCGACTCAAGCAGTTCGGCCAATAGCGCGGCGCAGCTGGAGGCGGACCGCCAGCCGGTGCGTGTCGGCTCGGCCATGAACGGCAAGCCGGTGCTTCGTTTTGGTGGCGAAACTGATACCTTTCTCCGCATCCCGCATTCCTCTACTCTGGATGGAACGTCGGGCCTCACTATCATTGTTGCTGCAAAAGGCCGTGGTGTGGGGCGGTCGGCAAATCAGACTCTCAACTATTTTGGTGCACTGGTATCCAAAGCGGGGGTAGTTGGTGAACCGGCCTGGTGGTTAAGCACCAATTCAGTTGTTCAATACAATTATGTTCTTGGTACCGGTGTAGGTGGCTCGGTAAGAGGTGTCGTACACGACTTTGATGTGGTGGAAGAGTGGGGCGGGCCGTTACACCAGGTTCTGTCAGGTCCGGAGCGCTATACACATGCACAGGTCTACTCGCTTACGTACGATAGTAATACGCTGTCACTTCTAGCGGGTGCGCAACCCCTGCAAACAAAGGATTATGCCGCACCTTTGGCTTCTGACGTAAGAGATATTCTGATAGGCGCAGTATTCGCGGGCGATGGGGAATGTATTCAGCCGTTTCAGGGGGATATTGCGGAGGTTGTTATCTATAATCGGACGCTTTCGGCGACGGAGAGAAGTCAGATAGAGTTGTATCTGGCCAACAAGTATGGGCTGTATCATCCGGACGCGGCATGGATCCAATCGCAGCCAACAACCTTGCGAGCGAGCATTGAAGCGGAACTCTGGTCGAAGGAGCGTGCCGACACGTACGTTGCGTGGGCGGCCGGCGTTACCGAGGTGCCTGTAGCGGGTCTTGGTCTCTGGCTGAAGCCTGATGCGGGCGTAGCGACCAGCGGTGGTCGGCTCACAGGTTGGTCCGATCAATCTCCCAATGGAAATGACTTTGTTCCGTTGCAGGAATCGGAGGGTCCCTCGCTGGTAAACTCCGCGGTGAATGGCAAGGCGGGCGTTCGCTTTAGCGGTCTACCCGAAGGCATGCGCAGCTTGCACCCCCAGGGATTGAGCGCTGGTAACGGCGATTGTACGGTGTTTGTGGTAGGCCGCTATGATTCGGTAGGCTGGGGCGGTAGCGTTGTATACGGCAAGGTAGCGTACAACAAGACGTTTGGAGTTGGTCTTACAGATCAGGGGGATCTATGTGTTGATTACTACTACGGCCATAATAATTTTGGAGCAAAGGGAATAGGTGCCGGGTACCTGTTGCAAAGCGTAGTTCTCCAGAATGGCGAGCTTAGCTTTATGCTTTCGGGCGAAAGCCTGGGCACAGAAAGTGTTAGCTATGACGTCAGCCCCGAACAGGTGATATTGGGTGCAGCCATTGATTTAGGAGTCTACGTCAACCAGACTCTGAATGAGGTACTTATTTATGACCGGGCTCTTACACTTGCCGAGCGCACACAAGTAGAGAAGTATCTTGCGGACAAGTACGGGCTCTATCATCCGGAGGCCGCCTGGTTTCAGGCGTTACCGGCGGAGTTTAAGGGGTTTGTGGCGGCAGGGCGGATGACCAGGGACAAGGCGCTTGCATACGTTTCCTTCGTCCAGAACCCGCAGGCTGTTTCGGTGGTGGGCCTGGCTCTTTGGCTGAAAGCGGACAGCGGATTGACCCACGGTACACAGGGTGAAGTTTTGGGCTGGTCGGATTCGGCATTTCTCCATGACGTTTCGGTGCCTGCTTACGGGGCAGCGCCCATCTTCGTAAGCCATGCGGCCAACGGCATGCCCGGAGTGCGATTTGACGGCTTTAACCAAGCGCTTGCGTCCTATAATGCAACAGGTTTTAGCCAGCAGAATGAAGATCGCACGATGTTTATTGTTTCCAAGTATAGTTCCCCGGGTGATGGCGGTGTGATCTATGGTTCAGCACAACCTAACGGCGCATTTGGGCTTACAATTGCTTCGGAGCCCGGTGTGCTTTCGGGTTCATTCTACACGGGGACGTATACGACATTCGATTCGGTCAGCGTAATTGGGAAGGATCATCTGCTACAAACGGCATGGGTGCAGAATGGTGAATTTGGACTGGCGGTCGCTGGGGAGGTACTGGGCACAACTCCCGTCCAGTTGGAAACCAGCGGTGCCACTCTGGTTTTGGGGGCATCGCTGGATGTTTCTTCGTTTGTCGGACAGACGCTGTGTGAGGTGCTTATCTATAACCGCGCTCTTTCGGACGCTGAGCGTACCGAAGTGGAAGTTTACCTTGCCGACAAGTATGGGACGTTTCACCCCGCGGCCGCCTGGGTACAGGCCTTTACGCCGGAGATCCAGGCGCTGATTGCCGCGGGTCGTTGGACCCGCGACAAGGCGCTGAGTTTTGCTGCGATTATCGACGCGGGTCTTCAGACGGAAGGTCTGCAGATTTGGCTAAAGGCTGATACGGGGGTGACGCATGACGCCAACGGCAAAGTATCGCAATGGCAAAACCAAGCCAATCTGGGGCAATATGCCCTCCAGGGCAGTGAGCCGAATCAGCCGACGATCATCGCCAATGCATATGCGGGGAAGCCGGCCATTCGTTTTGACGGCGCGCTCGCCCATCTGCGGATTTCCAACGGCACGCCGATGGATGTCAGCGCCGGCATGACCATACTTGCCGTCGCGAGATCAGAGGGTGTGGGAGCTGTCATCCCTGGTTCGCTGGCCACCTACGAAAATAACTTTGGTGCGATTCTGTCAAAGTCGCAGTATTACTATTCGGAATCGTTTGCTGAAGATAATTTTGATATCAGTCATCGTTATACTTTGGGATTTCGCGCGAGTAACGAATTGACCGGGTTCGCAGGACACAGTGAACCTGACCTCCTGGGTGTGTACAGCCCTCCGTTGCCTTGGCAGATGAGAGTCGTCGGCATGTCGTTCGACACAGAGACGACGCGCTTGTTTGCCTCTGGGCTGTTGCAACGGGAATTTCCTGTCGGACAACGCTATCAATCCATCAGTGAAGATGCGAATGATATTCTCATAGGCGCCGTTGAGCTTAATCATTCCGCAGCTGGGATTATTGACCCGTTCCTTGGCGATATTGCGGAGATTGTAGTTTATAATCGTGTATTGACTGAGCAGGAGCGCCTGCAGGCGGAGGTGGTTCTGGCGAATAAATATGGCGTTTATCATATTTTTGCGGAATGGGTGAACAGTTATGCGCAGGACGTGCGGAACATGATTCATACATACGGCTGGAATCGGGATCTCGCGGATGCTTATGTAGAGTCGCAAAACGCTTCTCACCCTATCGCCCAGAGTGGGCTGGCTTTGTGGCTGAAGGCGGAAGTTGTGACGCTGGATGGGCAAGGCCGGGTTATCTCGTGGCCGGATCACTCGCCGTTTCACAATAATGTCAATCCTGCGGTCAATCCGCCGCTTCTCCGGCCTGAGGCAGTGGGCGGCAAGCCGGGCATTGAGGTGAACGCCGCCTCGGAGCGGCTCACGAGGCTGGGATTTGACGGTTTATCCCGGGGGAATGCCGATCGATCGGTGTTTATTGTCGCCCGGTACGATGGCAACGACTGGAGCGGTGGCCTGACCTACGGCAACGCGTTCTATAATCAGTCCTTTACGCTGGGCGTGGATACTCTGGGCCGCGTGTCCGTGGACTCGTATGGTATGCCTACCATTTCCGGCCCTTCGCCGGTTGCGGGCCAGGGCTATCTGATTCAGGACGCGATTCACCGGCAGTCTCAGCTGGCTGTCGGCCATAACGGGGCTACCGTTGCCACCGGTGCGCCGGTGTATGCCACGGGTGGGGAGCGGATCGTTGTCGGAGCCGGCATCGACGGAATTCGGCACGCTCGTCAGACCATTTGTGAGGTTATTGCCTATAATCGCGCGGTAACAGGGGAGGAGCGGCAGGAGATCCTGCTGTACCTCGCCAGGAAGTACTCGTTGCCATCCCATGCGCCGTCAATTAGCCCTGCATCCGGAACGTTTACCGGCGATGTGCTTGTGACCTTGTCCAACACGATGCCGGGCACGACGATTACCTACACGCTCGACGGCTCCACGCCGACTCGTTCCTCCACCGTCTACACGGAGCCGTTTTTGCTCACGACGAGCGCTCAGGTGCGGGCCATCGCATTTGCGACGGATATCCCGGACAGCCCGGTGGCCTCAGCCTCGCTGGTGCGCGATAATTCCGGGCCGGCTCTTTCCAATCTGCGCTTCAATACTGCGGAGGTAACGTCGGGTTACGTTTTGCCTGCAGACGGTACCTTACGTGTTTACGCGACAGACCCGGCTGGTGTGGCGCGAGTCGAGTTTTTCCTCAACACAACTTCCCTTGGCACGGATGTTCAGGGGGACGGCGCCGGCAATTATTCGGCTCCGTTTAACCTGCTTTCGATTCCCGACGGCGAGTATCAGCTCATCATTAAGGCTGTCGACAAAATGGGTATCTCCTCTCAGCTGATCCGGCCTGTGGTGGTGGAGATTCCGCTGCCTGTGGCGCCGGCGATTACCTCACCGACGGGGACCCGCAACATCGGGCAAACTGTCATGGTGATTCAGGGGACCACGCCTCTCGGCACCAAGGTTCAGTTGTACAACAATGACGTTGCGGCGGGCAATCTGCTGACTCCGGACAGCCAGGGCAGGTTTCAGACCGCGCTCTCGCTGGCTGAGGGGACGAACGTCATCCGTGCAGCTGCCTCCAATCGTCGTGGGCAGGGAGCGCTTTCCACTGCGGTTACGTTGATTGTTGATCCCAACGCCCCCACTGCGCCCACGTCGGTCCGCACGCAGTCGCTCAAGGGCGGATCGGTGCTGATAACCTGGGGCACTACTTCTTCGGGGAATGTGGCGGGCTACCGGATTTATCGGTCGGACGCCCCGTTTAGCACCTCTAATGCAGGCACGCTGCTAAACCCCGGCGCTGTGGTCACGCAGGGTACCTTCACTAACTTGCCCCCGAGCGATGGCCAGTGGTACTACCGGGTTACCGCCGTCAGCGTCGCGGGTCTGGAGAGCGATTACTCGCCGCAGCAGCAGGCTACGGCCGATCGTATTGCGCCCAAAGCCAGCTCGATTGAATACACGCCGCGAGGGCCGCATGATGCTGTGTCGGGCAAGATGGGCGTTGGCCGCGTGGACGTTGTTTTGCAAACCAGTGAGCCGGTGGTTGATACGCCTTTCCTCAACATTACGCCGGCCGGTGGGCAAAGCCTTGCTGTGGCGTTGGAGGCCGAGCCCTTGTCCAACACCAGGTTTCGGGGTCACTTCGTCGTCGATTCCTCGACAAAAGCAGGTGCCGCCAAAGCCATCTTCTCTGCGACGGACATTGCGGGCAATAAAGGTTCGGTTGTTGAAGCTGGGGAAAATCTGACGTTTGACACTGTGGGGCCGGACCTCTCCACGCTGCTTGTCAGTCCTTCCACCACACTGCGTAATGACACGTCCAACCCGCTGCAGCTCCAGGTAACCTTTACGGTTACCGAAGCAACGAAGGCAGGCAGTCCGCCCTCGCTGGGCTACACGCTTTCCTCATCCAGCCCGCAAACGGTTATTCCCTTCGAGACCATTGTCGCAGGTACGGACGCGCTGACTTGGGTGGCGACAGGCCCATTGCCGGCCAATGCGGGATCGACGGCGGAGACGCTGACGTTTGTGTACGCTGGCGTCGATGCCCTTGATAACTCCAGCGCCCGAATTGTTCCCGCGCATACGTGTGAAGTTTACCAGGGCAGCTTGCCGGGTCTTGGAGCGCCCTTCGGGCTTACGGCGACGCCGAAACCGCAAGGTCATGTGCAGCTTAGCTGGCAGCCGGTTCAGGGCGCCGCAGATTATCAGCTCTTTCGCCTTAACGGCTCCGTGTACGAGCCCCTCGCGCGGTCGGGCGGCGCGACTACGTTCCTGGACACCCCGCCGGCCACGGGTTCTTACTCGTACAAGGTTGCCACCGTCCGTTCTGTCAGCGGCGATGAATCGGTAGGCACGGCGAGCGCGGCAGTCAGTGTTGCGGCCCGCTTTCAGCCAACCTCGGCGCCTCGGGATTTAACGGGAGCAGTACTTGGATACGGCGTACGCCTGCAATGGCAGGCGCCTTCGGACGTCGCCGGTGTCGGAGTGACTTACTCGCTCTATCGATCCAACGTGGCGGGCGGGGACATCGCTTCTCTTACTCCTGTTGCCGGCGGAATCTCTGCGCTGCAGGCTACCGACAGTCATCCGGATTCCACCAAACCGTACTACGCCGTGGTTGCGGTGGACCCTGCCGGAAACGTGTCGGCGGCAAGCGCGTGGCATTACATCAATGTGGGCCTGTTGCCCACGTCCTTGCTGGAGATCGTTCGCGAAGGAAAAGGCTTCCCTTCACTTACCTGGGCGCCCGTGCAGTCGCAGTCCCTCGCGGGCTATGATCTGGAACGCGGCACGGAGCCGGCTCTCGTCAAGCTCAACGAGAACGGGCCGCTGACAGCGACAAGCTGGACGGACTCCACTTACTCCGGCGGCGAACGGCGCTACACGGTGACCACGCTGGATAACGATGGGCAGCGGAGTGTGGGGCGCTCCCTGGTGCTACCCGAGATCGTACTCATCTTCCCCACCGGCACCTCTATCGCGCGTGGGGTGCCCAACGGAATCCCTGTTACCGTGCGCAACCTTTCCGCCACGGCCCTCAGTAACTCGCGTCTGAAAGTTTCCATGCGGGGACGCGATCATTTCTCGGAGGTCTTTACCCTGCAAGGGGGCCAGGTGACGGAAGTAATGGTTGTTGTAGGCGGCTATTCCGATCTGCCGGCCAGCACTGTGCCCATTGTCGTGGCCTTGGAGGAAACACCGCACCCGGGAGAAAAAGTTGTGATCAAGGGCAGCGTGGAGTTGCCGGTCGTCGAAAGCCCGCTGGCGGTTTCGGTTCAGCCCGGCCTGTTCACCCGTTCGGGCACGGGCCGCGTACAGTTCTCCGTGACCAATCCGTCCACACAGCCTGTCGATATTCTGGTGGCGCGCGCCAATAACGGACTGCCCTCGGACAAGGCCAGGATATTACTGGAAGACAGCTCCAGTACGCTTTACGCGTCTGTCCCGCTTCACTTTAACCTGGGTGCCAACGTGATTACGTTGACCAACGGGGATACAGTGCTGCGGATTCCCGGTGGCGAGACGGTAACCTCGCCGGTGATTTTCTTTCCCGTGCCCAGCAACGCTCCGGCTGTCGGGATTGTCCGGCTTGTTGTCGATAGCGTGTACTACCATCGTGGCCAGGCCGATCAGGTGGAGCTGCCCGGCGTTTCCGCCCGCAAAAGCGTCACCATGGTGGAGACCGCATATGAGGCCGAGGTGCTTGCGGTAACTCCGGAGACCTCGAGCAGCGAGCCTGTCGTTATCACGGGCAAAGCGCGCTGGCGGGCTGATCAGTCACCAGCCCGTGGGCAGATGGTTACGCTGTACCTGACCGCCGCGGGTTATGACCGGGCAGTTGCGCTGGTGAGCGATCAACAGGGTGATTTCTCCTATACGTTTACGCCTGGCCCGGCCGTTCCGGGCGGCCTCTACTCCGTGGGTGCCGTACATCCGGACCTGACGGATCGTATCCCTCAGAAGTCATTCACCCTCAGGAAGTTATCGATTACGCCCACGGAGTTCCGGGCCAGCATGCCAAAGAACTATCCGATTGGCGTAACCCTTACGGCCCAGACGGGGCCGGGAATGACCGCCCACAATCTGCGAATTGAATGTGTAGGTGCCGACCAGACCGGCGGTGCCATCCCGACGGGAATCTCAACAACCGCCGGCAAAACGCTCAACGTACTGGAGCCAAACAAATCGGGTACAATCTCGATTGTGTTCTCGGCGGACAATACAGTTCTGCCCTCCGGCAAAGTCGTTTTCCGCGTGGTCAGCGACGATGGGGCCGGCGGCGCACCCCTTGTCTGGCAGACGATACCAGTATGGTACCTGTTCTCGGACGCGACTCCCGCGCTGCGCTGGTCCCAGCTCTCCACACCGGTCGGCCTCAACCCCGGTGGTGTGCAGCAGACGGTCAACCTCGCTTTATCCAATGTCGGCTTTCAGAAGGCGTCGCGGATCAACCTGCGGTTGCTGAACTATGCGGACGGGACTGCAGCGCCCAGCTGGCTCTCGCTCAATGTTGCGGAAACGATCGACCACCTGGAAACGAGCCGTGCCGTTCCCGTTTCGGTAACCCTGGCGCCGGGCGCCAGCGTTCAGCAGGGCATCTATCCGTTTATCCTTCGGGCATCGGCTGACAACTCGGGTAACGTGGACACGTTGATCGTCGCCACCGTAACATCCTCCACAACGGGCGGCGCTGTATTCCACTGTAAGGATATTTACACCGGCACAACCAACGCGAATGACGAACTGATTGAAGGCGTGCAGGGAGCGAGCGTATCGCTGCAGAACGTCAATGTACCCACCCTTACGTTCCAGAAGACATCTGACGTAGCCGGGCTTGCCACGTTTTCAGATGTCCCGTCCGGCCACTATCGCTACACTGTCACGTCGCCCCGCCACGCCACATTCAATGGCACCATGTGGGTGCAACCCGGGACATCCGTGCCCGTGCCTGTCGCTCTTGTCGCGCAGCTCGTCAATATTACCTGGAGCGTGGTGCCGACGACCGTTCAGGATCGCTACGACATTAAACTCGACGCGACCTTTACCACAAATGTTCCCGCTCCTGTCATCACGGGTAATCCCACCGGCATCAATCTGCCGCCCATGTGCAAGGATGACGTATTTACCGGCCAGATCACCTTCACCAATCACGGCCTGATTGGCGCCAAGGACGTCAAGTTCAATCCGCCAAAGAACGACGCGCACTTTAAATACGAGGTGGTGGAGCAACTGCCGACGACGCTGGGTGCCGGCAAGCAGGCAACGATGACCTACCGCGCCACGTGCATCAAGAGTCTTCCGATTCCCCCAACGCAGGCGGACCCGTGCATAAACGCCCGGATGGATAACACGAATCCCGGAAGCGGTAATCCGCCTCCCGGTGATTCCGATTCCGATCGAATCAAGGAGACCTGCTATACCTATCGTGCGCTGGGTAATCTCTCCGGCAAGTTCAACTGCTTTGCGGGCGATGAGTATCCGGTGGAGGCGCCAGCAATGTGGAGCTACGTCCTCAACGATTGCCCGCCGTCGGGCAGCGGCCCTTCGGACATTCGCCCTCTCGCGGCCGGTGGCGGCTCCGTAACGCTGCGTCCCTCGGGCGGAGAGCTCATGCCTGAGCTTTGCTGGCCGTTCCTGGGGATCAACTGGTGCTCGCAAAACTGGGCGACCAATTCCTGGGTGAATCTGCCTTCGCGCGAATATCGCGATGAAGTCCACGACCTTCGCATACGCGTGCCGGGAGGCTATGCCAAGCTGACGCGTTACTACCTCAACGGCAAATGGCAGTGGCAAGGCGTTACGGACAAGCTCGAAGTCTATCTGATTGCGCTAATCAGCCAGGACGATGCTCCGGAGCCCCCGACTCCGGAAGAACTGGAGGCCCAGGCACCATCCCTTGACAATGGGGCTGGGGCCGCAATGGCTGCCCAAAGAGAGGAGTTGGGTACGTCCCCACCTTCGTCCACAAGTAGTGGTGGAGGTGGCACCACCGTCTCAAGCAGTTCATCGCCTCCTTCCGGCCCGCCCAGCAGCGGCGGAGGCGGGGGAACCACCACCAGTATGGGCAGCATTGCGGGCAATGGTGAACCGCCGAGCAGCGGCGGTGGAGGCGGCACGCCGATAAAGAGCCCCCTGCAAAAGCTGGCAGCTGAGCTGGATGCACCCAAGGTCGCGATTTACGGGGTCCGTTGGCGTGGTGACACGTACAATCCCATCAACCCGGCGCAATCCAGATTCATGTCCGCCAATGGCAAAAAGCTCTCTGTGTATAGTGCGGGGCGGCCAAGCATCATCCCCACCACTCCGAGTGCTGGAGAGCAGGTCAACGTGCTGGACGACCAGGCGTGGATTCCCCATATTCCCATCGGCGGCGGCATGGTCATCACGTCCCCCGAAGGTGAGTGGACGACATTCGATCTCGAAGGTCTTCCCCTCGCCAGCGGCAATCGCAACACCAGTCACGGTGCTGCAGTTGTGGCTAACGGCGAGGTTACCGCCATCACTGATGGTGATGGCAACACCCAGTTTGGTATCCAGCGCGACAGCAATGGCCGAATCACCAGCGCCCAGGACTCCGAAGGGAGAACGGTAACGTATACCTATGACGCCAACGGCTTCCTGGCCACCGTGGCCTACTCCGCCGGTGGAACCATTACGTATAAGAATTCCGCGAGCGGCCTGATTGAGCGCAAAACGGACGTCAACGGGAACTCCTTCGATATGGTGTACGCCCTCGGCGCCCTCGTCTCCCAGACGGACAGCGCGGGCCAGGGATGGTACTTCACCTATCACTTCGATCACGGCAGGCAGGAGTACCAGGCCGAAATTCTCAACTCGGAAGGCGCCGTGCGTACCAAACGGTACGACATGAATGGCCAGCTGATCTTTGATTCCATTAATGGCAAGGCCCTATTCAAGTCAGAGGCAGCTGTGTCGAAAGATGCGAATGCGGGGCCGCGCACGTATGACTTTACCGATGCCGCGGGCAGGCTGGGGCGCAAGGACTATGACGAGTATGGCAATACGATTCGCCAGCTCGACTCCCTTGGCACAAGCACCGCAAAGTTCCTCCCCAACAGCAGGGCCATGTCGGAGATGACCGACCCGGCCGGGCTCAAGACCAAGCAGCTTTTTGATATCAAGGGTAACCTGACCAAGACCATCTATGCCGAGGGAACGGAGAAAGCCCAGGAGATGGCCTACACCTATAACTCCTGGGGCCTGATCACGTCGCAAACCGACCCCAATGGCAACACCTCGACCTTTGAGTATGACGGCAAGGGCAATGTCATCCGCATGGGCGATGCCGAGAACCATGTCACCACCTACACCTACGATCATCTGGGCAATCGCCTCACTCGTACGGATCCCCGCGGCAATACTACTTCATGGACGTATGATGGCCACGACCGGATTATTACACAGACCGACCCCGATGGCACGCTGACAACCACCACGTGGTCGGGCTCGCTCATTCGCGAAATTGAACGAGGCAAGACTGCGACGCAACGTGGCCGCGTGTACCGCTATGGCTATGATGGGTCCGGCCGCCGCAACTCCATCAGCATTGTGGATGGAAATGGCGCTGAGCACGTGCTCATGACCATGACATACGACAGCTCCGGCAACATGCGCGAGGAAAGAAACGCACTGGGAGAAGTCTCCACCCATGTCTTCGACTCCTTCGGTCGTGCCACGGGGACGGTCGTGCCCAAAAGCCCCGGCAACGTCATTGAATACGATGATGCGGATCAGATCATATCCATTACCGATCCTGAAGGCATCAGAACCGAGTTTACCTACGATCCCGCGGGCCGTGTGGCAACCATGGTGGAAGGAAAGGGTACCCTCTCCGAGCGCACCGCCACCTACACCTATGAGCTGAAGACAGGCTACCTCACCACCGTCGAGTACTCCAGCGCAGGCATGCCCTCCGCAAGCACACACTTTACCTATGACCAGATAGGCCGCCGTACGGGCGTGAGTGGAAAACGCGTGTACGCCTTGCAGCAGACGTTTGACAACAACAGCAATCTGCTCACCTCCACCAACGGACGGGGCCATACCGTCACCCACACGTACGACAAGCTCAACTTCCGCAAGACGACCGACATGATGGGCAACCTCGTCCGGTTTGACTACGACGCCAACGGAAACATGACCTTTGTCACAGACGCCACCGGCGTCAGGCATGGCACCGCGTACGACTCCTGCAACCGCCCTGTCGCTATCAGTATCGGCTCCGCCGCCCTGCCCGATGACTGGGCAAACCATGCCCAGTATGTCGAAAAGCGCATCTTCTACAACCGATGGCACGAACCGATCCGTGTGGAAGATAATGCGGGCGGAGTAACCACGTATGAGTACGACGACCTGGGCCGGCCCGTTGCCTTTACAGATGCGGCCGGCGGGGTTACCGCCGTGACATATACCCCGGTACACCAGATCAGCTCCATCACCTACCCGCCGACAAACCCTGGCGGGGATCCTACCTCTATCCGTTATACGTACGATCCGCAAAACGGCGAACTGCTGAATTCCGCCACCAGCCGCTCCGGCCAGACAAGCACCGTGGAGTACAACAAGCGCTTTGCCAAGATCAAGGAGACCGCACCAAACGGCGCCGTTACCCGCTACGGCTACGATGAGCTCGGACGCCTGGCTTCCGTCACGGACGCTCTCGGCAACGTCACCCGGTACATCTACGACATGTTTGACCAGGTGCTCCTGATCCAACACCCCGATCACACCGCTAACGAGCCCCGCATCTCCATCTTTACCTATGACGACTGGGGCAACGTCGTAACGCAGTCCGGCACCGGCCAGCAGCCGATGACCTTTACCTACGACGCCGCGGGAAATCGCACGAGCATGACGACCTCCGACGGCCAGCTTACCCAATGGCAGTACGACGCCAGAGGACGCGTGACCCAGCAAACCTACCCCAACGGCCAGGCGTACACCTACATGTACGACGCCAACGGCAACCTGCTCCACCGCACCGACAGCCTGGGCCGTACCACCACCTACACCTACGACGAACAGGCTCAGCTCACCAAAATCGACTACCCCAGCGACCCCGACGTCACCTTTACCTACGACGCCGCCGGACGCCGCACCAGCATGACCGACGGCACCGGCACCACCACCTGGACGTGGGACGCCGCCGGACGCAACACCTCCACTACCCAGGCGGGCCTGCCCCACAAGCTGGCCTACGCCTACGACACCGAATCGCGCCGCACCGGCATGTACCTGCTAACCGCGGACGCAGGCGAAGCTCCCGCAGTACCGTGGAACACCACCTACGGCTACGACAACGCCGGCCGCCTCTCCACTATCCTCGACAGCCGCGTCAGCGCCACCGCGCCCTTCCTCTACGGTTACGACACCGCTACCGGCCTGCGAAACAGCCGCACCAACCCCGACGGCCTGACCGAAAGCCGGGAGTACGACATCCTGGGCCGCCTCACCCGCATCGACTCCACCCTCCGCCCCGTCAGCAGCGGCGGCATGCAGCCCATCGCCTCCTGCAGCTACGCGTATGACGCCGCCGGGCAGCGCATCTCCCGCACCAACTCGTCGGAGGGCGTCGAGTTCTTTACCTACGACGACCAGCGGCGCCTCTCCGGCGTCGGCAACGTCTTTGGCAGCTCCAGCAAATACAGCTACCAATACGACGCCAACGGCAACTTCACCAGCGTCACCACGCCGCAGGGCACCTACAACTACACGTCCAACAACCTCAATCAATACACCGGTATAACTGGCGGAGCCCAGGCTCGCTACCCCGGGTACGACAACAACGGCAACCTTATTCACGATGGCGCCGGCGCCACCTACCAGTACGACGAAGAAAACCGCCTCATCTCGTCCCTTACCCCTCACGCCCCCAACGGCGTTCGCCGCACCACCTACCATTACGACGGCCTCGGCCGCCGCACGGAAAAGCGCGAGTTCCTGGACACCTCCCTCGCCAGCCTGCCCCACAACGCCACCCGCTACCTCTACGACGGCAACCTGCCCGTGGCGGAGTACAACGTCACCAGCCTCTATGGCGGAGGCTCCGGCTCCCTCGCCACCCTGGTGCGCACCTACACCCGCGGCCTGGACCTGGCC
>QAZA01000006.1 GCA_003054695.1 Verrucomicrobia bacterium LW23 | reverse complement strand
GGAGAGGCCTGTGGCGGCGTCTGTCATGCTGAGCACGCCGCCGATGCCGCCGGCGCCCTGGTGAGTGTCGGCCAGGTCCAGGCCGCGGGTGTAGGTGCGCACCAGGGTGGCGAGGGAGCCGGAACCTCCGCCGTAGAGGCTGGTGACGTTGTACTCCGCCACGGGCAGGTTGCCGTCGTAGAGGTAGCGGGTGGCGTTGTGGGGCAGGCTGGCGAGGGAGGTGTCCAGGAACTCGCGCTTTTCCGTGCGGCGGCCGAGGCCGTCGTAATGGTAGGTGGTGCGGCGAACGCCGTTGGGGGCCGCCGGTTATACCGGTGTATTGATTGAGGTTGTTGGAGGTGTAGTTGTAGTTGCCCTGCGGCGCACCCGCAACCTCCGCCTCTCCTGCCTTCTCAAACCCGTCCGCGACCGCACCAAACACGTCGAGCTGCGGCAAGTCAACAAAGTGTTGCTTCACTCCCACTGGAGACACGAGCACGACTTCGACCCCGCCGCTCCCAGGTGAGCCGCGCTCCACCAGCCGACGCCGCCGCACCGGAACCGTCGTAGCCGCGCAAGGGAGGGACATGCCATGTCCCTCCCGCTTCATGCCGACCTCCACACGATCCGTTGCCGTTTCTGTCGTAGCGAAGACCGGCCATCCAACTCCCGGTTTTCCGCTCAAAACCTACGACGCTTCAAGAAAACAAATACGATGAGAGCGCGGCAATTTATCCACAATCCTACGAGCAGAAAGTGGAAATCCGCTACGATGAGAGCGAGGCCCGTAACACCTACGACACTTCAGGAAAATAAATACGATGAGAATGTGGAAAAATCTGCAAAATCCTCCGAGTAGAATTTGGAAATTCGCTACGATGAGAATTTGGCCCGCAACACCTTTTCACGGCGCACTGCTATGGTTGGCGTGTAGAGCTCGCTTCAGCCTCTAAGCCCGTAAAAGATACTCTTTCACGCGCAAGATTGGCGCTGCCAATTCTTTACCTTGAACTGTAATGAGGTAGTTATAGTGGAAATCAGCCAGAGCTTCTATGTCAGTTCTGCCACAAAGCTTGGCAGCAATAAGTCCTTTGCACGCGGCTGGAACATCGAGAGGGATATAATTACCCTCAGAATCTGTCTGATTCAAAGCTTTCTCTACAGATTCCAAGTCATGTTTCGATTCAAAGTATGGAAGCGCCACCTCTAGAAAATCACTCTCAATTAAGGAGGCTATGTGCGTGAGACTCTCTTCAGTTTCAAGATGATAAGTCCCGCGACCTGGAAAATCAGATTCAATTCCAAAACCAATAGTCACACCGCAGTTTGTGGTTTTGTAACCAAGAATTTTCTTCAATTGGTCGTTTACCCTGCGGCAGGTTACACCGACTTCCAGCATTACTAGAAACCAGCCTGTCTTGGAATGTACACCAACTCTAAACTCGTTGATAATCCCGCCTCTTTCCCGCAGAAATTTCACATCATTACCTTTCGCTTTAAACCCATGTAGCGACAGGCATTGATATAGACTTTCAACAAACTTCGATCGAATATCATTAACTTTCATGTTCGTCTCACTGAACTTCAACGCCACTGGGGCGAACTATAATCACAGTTTGAATTGAAATTTTTGAACCGCTCACCAGCCCCAACATGGCATTCGCATTGTTTCCACGCACCTCAGCAACCGCTCCGTTTGCAAGTAGAGGAAAGGCAATCGCCTGATTCTTTGTTAAGTTAGCTGTAAGAGAGGCTTTGCCCTCACCTATTAAATATTTGCCCGGCCCTACTCGAACAAGCTCGTCTACTCTCGTATCAACTGCGCCGGTCGGCGTACTGACTCGTAGCGTTACCTGCGGCGCAACCTTCATTCCAGGGAGATGCGACGCAGCCATTTTCATTTCCCATGCCTTTCCCGCAGCTTTATTCGCGGCTAAAGTACACGTATTGTGCACCAAAATCCTCTCGACACCAACAAAATAAGTATGCGCACCCTCAACTTCGAGGTTGTAAACCTGATACGTCCCTGACAATGCTTGCAGCGAAGTAATTCGCGACGACCCTGTTGAAGTCCGAAGAAATTCACCGACTTGAAGTTGGCTGGCCTGTACCCAGTCATTTCGTGTCACCGAAAATATCACGTGGGAGGTGGTGACTTGGACAGGTTCGGGCTGCTCGTCCACCCTTATGATCAAAAGGGAGCTACTGAAACGAGTAAATGTGGACGTAATTAGATTACCCTTGCCAGCCTTGATCTCCGGAAAGTGTTGCACATCCACGATTCGCGCCCAGCCCTCGATGCCCATCTCATGAAGCTCTAACCAAATCTCAGTGTCCAAGGGGTAGTATTCCCCACCTGGAAGCACATCATCTCCCTCTCCATTCAAGTCCCCGCGGGGTCTGCAATGGGAGTTCTTAAGCCAGTCGTGGGGGCGCAGGAGGGTGATGTGGACTGCCTCAGATGGGTCATCGCCGTTGGGGAGGATGAGGGTATACTTGCGCCAGGTGGCGGGGTCGACGTTGGTGGCGGAGGTCTCGCCGGGTGAGGCGGACTTGGTTTCCGGAGTCAGGACGCGGTCGCCGACTTGTAGTTTTTCGATGTCCGTGGGGCCGTTGGCGGTGGCGACGGGGGTTCCGGCGACGAAGCAGCCGGGCCAGTGTTTGGCGGCGTTGCGCATGCCTTGGGCGGCGTCGGCAATGGAGTTGGCGGCCTTGGCGGAGATGTTGCGGAGGGCTGCACCTGATTTGGAGGCCATGCCACCCGCGAAGCGGAATCCGTTGTTGTTGAGGCCTCGGCCGGCGTTACTGAGGGCGTTAGCTGCCCTGGAGCCGTAGGCTCGAGCTCCGGCGGCAGCATTGTCCAGGGTGTTGGCTCCCGTGCGAATGGCGTTGCCGGTGTAGCATGCGGCGATGCCCTTGCCTTCATTCCACATCCTGCTCATTTTTGCTGCGGCGTTATCGGCCATAGCGCCGGCTTTGGCCATGGCCGTATCTCCGGCGCGAGCCATGGCATTGCCCATGCGGGTGGCGGAGTCGGCGATGGCGTTGCCCATTCCCAGTGCGGCTTTACCTGCCTTGCCTGCAAGCCATCCTGCGGGGCCGGAAAGCAGTTCGGCGAGAAGGTCGTCGCGTGCTCCTTCGATCTCTTGTTGGCTGACTTTGCACCCAAAGATGTTGTACTCCTGCGTGGCTTGCAGAATCAAGTCGGCCATCATGACGGTCCCCACTGCAATTCCCACCCCCAGCAGGATGGGCGAGGCGGGGAGAAATGCGGTGGCCACGACTCCCGCAGCAAGATTGGTGGCGACACCTGTGCCAACGCGCCCCCAGTCGCGGTTAGCGAGGAAGTGCCGGGTGTCGGCAGCTGCCTGTTCAAACGAGTAGTGCCCGAAGGCGTCATACATCCCAATGGGGCTGTTGGCAAAGGCCGCGTAGAGGTTGTATCCGCCTTCTTCTCCTATCGGGTCGCGGTTGATCCATCGGGCGGTGGCGGCGTCGTAGTAGCGGTAGAGGTAGTAGGTGAGGCCGGTGGCGAGGTCGTACTCTTTGGTG
>QAZA01000005.1 GCA_003054695.1 Verrucomicrobia bacterium LW23 | reverse complement strand
CCAGCGCACACTTGACGCTCATACCTAAACCTTATTATAGCTATTTCTGACTCAGGACACTAGCTAACAATGCAGGCATTGGATTACGCGAAGAGCGGTTTCAATACCAGTGTCGAAATGACAAAATCAGAAGCGCCAGAAGCGCAACAGGCGCGAAAACCTACAGCCCCGGGCTAGGGTAGGGAACGGCGTGCGCTGTCTTCCGCTAGTGTCCGTAGAGCGCCGTGCGGCCGTGGGTGGGCGGGCCCGCGCTGTTGTGCTCCGTTACGGCAGCGGCGCGGTCAGGATTTTCAGCAACGTTGTATCGTCGTAGCGGGCGTCGACGATGATCCAGCTCTTCGGGCCTTTTTCCAGCACGATGTAGTGGGTGCGCATCTTCTCGTGGCCGTAGCCGGTTTTGATGGGCACGATGGTCAGCTTGCCCTCCTGCTGGGGCTTGGCCACTACCCATTTGTCGGGGTTCTCCTGCGAGTTGACGATCCAGTCAAAATCCATGCGGGCGACCTCGCCGGTGCGTTTGCTGTCGGCGGCGTCGGCGGCGAGGAGGCGGCGTAGTTCTTCGGAGATAAACTCCTTTTCAATGCGGTCGTGCGCCGCTATGGAGCCGGAGCCGTCGCCCGAAAAGCACGGGGCGATGAGCTGGCGCAGCCAGACGTCGGCGGCGGGGAGCGTGGCTTCCGCCGTCTCTGCCTTAGTCGCGGCCGCGGCGGCGGCGGGTTGCGGCGCGGTTTTGTCCGCGGCGGTGGCGGCGGGCAGGGGAGCGGCGACGGCGAGGGCCGAGAAGGCCAGGATGGTTACAGGGGTACGCATAGTCGTGAATGGATGGTAACGGAAGTGTATTCGGAGATGGAAGGGTAGATGAACAGCGAATGAATGGTATCCGTGCCAGTAAAACGGGCGATTTGAGGAACTTGCACGGAATCCGGCGGACAAACATTCAGATCACAGCTTGGATCATTCCTACCATTCAGGAGGGGAATAAATTCCCGACGGGATGGAAATAAAGGGAAAAAAATTCCCCCACCAGGCAAAGTTCAATTCTTGTAAGACAGCTGTTATCAAGAGGATGTGTAAAGTTTGGGGAACAAAAACGAGCTTGGCACGCTCACTGCGGTTATGGAGATCAATCAAACCATCTTCTCCTCATGCTCCTTTACCTCTCCAAAGTTCCCGACTGCGTTGAATCGGCCCACGAGTCGGACGCCGAGAACCTGTGCAGCGACGAGAACGTCCAGCGCATGCTCCCCCTTGTCAAGCATGTCGCCGGCCGTATCGCCCTGCTGTTGCCGCCCCACATTACCCGGGAGGAGCTTATCTCCGCCGGGGTGCTTGGGCTGCTGGACGCGCTGCATAAGTACGACGTGCACAAAGGCAGCAATCTGCGCTCGTACTGCATCCTGCGCATTCGCGGGGCGATTCTCGACGAGCTGCGCCGGCTGGACTGGGTGCCCCGCTCGGTGCATCGCGACGCCCGCCGCATTGCCGCCGCGCAGCACGCCGTGGCGCAAAAGCTGGGGCGCGAGCCGCACGACTTTGAGGTTGCCGAGGAGATGGGGCTGAGCATCAACGACTTGCAGGCCATGCTCGACCGCGTCCGCCCCACCAGCTTCCTCTCGCTCTCCGACCCGGTTTTTGGCTGCGACGAAAGTGACTCGCTGGTGCAGGAGGAAATCCTGGCCGATACCACCAGCCCCGACGCTTTTCAGGAAATGCTGCGGATGGAAGAGCGTGAGATTCTACTGGGCCAGTTGCGCCAGTTGCCGGAGGTGCAGCGTCAGGTGCTGATGCTCTACTACCTGGAGGACATGCGCCTGCGCGAGATTGCCGAAGTGCTGCACCTGACGGAAAGCCGCATCTCGCAGATTCACACCCTGGCCATCAACCGCCTGCGCACCGCCCTTAGCCGCGAGCGCAGCCGCTAAAGCGCAGCCTTTTTCGCCGCGCCCTGCCTTGCCGGGGGTGCTACGACGTAACCCGGGCGCGCAGCCACTCGCCCACGGCGTCCAGCACAATCACCACCGCCAGCACAAAGATAAGCAGCGCGCACACGCGATCCCATTGCCCATACTCCTGATACGCGTGGAGCAGCAGGCCGAGCCCGCCCGCGCCCACGTAGCCGATGATGGAAGCGGCCCGCACGTTGTACTCCAGCATCCACAACGTGTGGGACCAGATGAGCGGCCGCGCATGGGGCCACAAGCCGTACTGAAACGCCTGCCACCGGCCCGCACCCATGGCGCGCAACGCCCGCACGTTGTCGGCGTTTACGGACTCAAAGGCATCGCTGAAGAATTTGCCCAGGTAGCCCATCCCGTAGAAAGTCAGTCCAATAACACCCGCAAGCGCGTTGGAGCCCACGGCGCTAACGGCGATAAGCGCCCACACCAGGCTGGGCACGGTGCGTATGCAGTTGAGTATGAACCGCATACACAGCACCACCGGCCGCGGCGCCATGTTTTGCGACGCCGCCACCGCCAGTGGCACACTCAGCACAAACGCAAAAAGCGTGGCCATCGTGGCGATCTGCACCGTCTCGCCCAGCGCCACGAGAATGTGGCGCCAGTCCGAGAAATCCGGCGGAAAGAAGCGGCCGAGGAAGCGCGTCAGGTTACCCCAGTGATCCAGCTGGCGCCCGGAGCCTTCCAGCACTGGCAGCGATGCCAACACCATTAGCACAAACGCCAGGGCCACCAGGTTAAGGGGATTGGCCAGGCGCTGAAGCCACGGCGGACGTTGCGCGGGTTGCACATCGGACGCCGAGGGACAAGAGGAACAAGTGGGACAGGCATCCGGCGATGTGGCGCGGCCCTGCGCCCCGGTGCCGGCCTGCGGCGCGATGTGTGGGGGAGGTGTCGTCGTCACGGGCGGGCTCCTTTAACGGGGCGCCAGGTCCAGCCCGCAGCGTCGTCCCGGTTCATCTCCAGCACATCGTCCGCAAACTCTTCGACGAGGGCGGGATCGTGCATCACGGCCACCACGGTGCGGCCGTGCTCGGTGGCTTCGCGGCGCAGACGGGCCATCACGCGGCGGGCCAGCGGCCAGTCCAGGTGGGCGACGGGTTCATCGGCCAGGTAGATGTCGGGCTCGCGGCACAGGGCGCGGGCAATGGCCACGCGTTGTTGCTCGCCGCCGGAGACATCGCGCACGCGACTCCACGCATGCCGGCCCAGTTCCATCTCGCAGAGAAACCGCATCGCGTCGTTCATATCCGCGCGGGGGAAGCCGAAGAAGGTGCGCCACCATGTATGGCGCCCCAGGCGCCCGCACATCACGTTTGTAAGCACGGGGAGATTTTCGGAGAGCAGAAAGTTCTGAAAAACGATGCCCATGCGCTGATGGAAATCTCCGGGCGGGATGCTCGGCCCCGCGCAGCCGCTGCCTGAGGCTCCTTCATGGCCGTGGCAATACAGCACGCGGCCCTCGGCCGGTTGCAGCGCGCCGGTCATTACCGAGAGCAGGCTGGACTTACCCGCCCCGCTTGGACCCACCACCGCCACCATGCGCCCGCGCGCCAGCCGCACGTTCAGCCCGCGCACCAGCCAGCGCCCCTCGCCGCGGCGCACGCCCAGCCCCTGCAGCTCGCAAATGCAATCCGTTGCCGCAGAGGTGGTTGATGTTGGGACAGCTGGCGCGAGTGACATGGGGCGGGGATTCTATAGGGACTGCCTCCGCATGACCAGCGGAAGAAGGGGATTATTTAACCACGAAAAACACGAATCACACGAAACGTAGGGAGGGAAGGCAAGGAGGCACGTCGCATCCCAGCCCTGCTGCCTTCGTCCCCTCTGCAAATTTCGTGTGATTCGTGTTTTTCGTGGCTAAACAATCCCCGGCGGGCGCGGGAATTACTTCTTTTTCGTCGCGATATCCAGCGCCTGCTTCAGCTGGCCGATGTGCTGCTCTTCGTCAGCTTCGGCCAGGGCGGAGGTGAAGAGCTGGTCCCGCAGGGCGGTGTTGGCGGGGTCGTTGAGGGTGAGGAGGGCCTTCTTCAGCGCGGCTTTGTCCTCGGCGCTAAGGGTGGTGCGTACGGCAAGCACGTGGCTGGGCACGGGGCCTTGCTCCTGCAGCATGCGCAGCTTGTCGCGCTGCTCCAGGGTAAGGTGTTTGTCTTTATCCAGCACGTAGTAGCTGCACGCCGCGGCCTGGGCCTCGCCGGTCAGCACTTTCTCCACGGCGGAGACATAGCCGGTGCCATAAAACACGTTGCCTTTGCCAAAGAACTCCTCCGGGTCGCCCGTTTCGGCGGAGATAAGCTTGCGCTTCACCAGGTCGTACGTCGGCACGATGCAGCCGGAAGTACTTGTGCGCGAGGCAAATGCAACGGGCTTGCCTTTCAGATCCTCGATGCTTTTCGCAGGGTTATCCTTCAGCACCACCCAGTAGCTCTGGTAATACGGCTTGCCGTCGATAATGCCGGCCAGCAGAAGGGATGCCGCGTCGTTCTTGCGGGCCATCACGAGATCGGTGGCGCTGAGATAAGCGAGGTCGATCGTGCCATTCTTGAAGCCCTCCTGAATGACCGCGCCGCTAAGCGGGACGATCACTTCCACCTCGCGGCCCAGCATTTCCTTCAGGTAAGCGGACAGCTTGCCGCGCTCGGCAATCATGCCTTCGGGGTTCTTGTCCGGCTTAAGTGCGATGACAAACCTCGTGACGGCGGCCGGGGCGGCGGGCTTCTTCTCGTCCGACGCGGCGGCCGGCGTGGATTGGGCAAAGGCGGATGTGGCAAGCAGGGAGGCGCATAGCGCGGTCCCGGCGATCATGCGGATGAACTTCAGCATCCCCGTAACATAGCCCGGGATAAGAGTGCTGCTGCCGATGGATTGCGTAAAACTGACGGTTGGTTGCGCGCCTGCTTTATTTTTCTGAACTTTAGCAACGCGCCGCTACGGCCTCGCAACCCATCAACCAATGGCGCAGCCACCGCATGCGCGCCACTCCACCTTACGGCACCGTGCTGCGATTGATCAGCTTGGCCTCCGCCTCCAGAATGCCGGCCTCCGTAGTGGCCGCGGGGCGGCGGCGCGGGGCGACAGACGCGTGGTGCGTGGTGGTCGTCGTCGGAGCGGACGTGGCGATAGGCGGCGAGTAGGTGTCCAGGCTTGGCGCGGCCGTGTCGATGCTGACGCTGCTGCCAAGGCCAGGCTCTGCGCTGATCTGCCGTGGGCGAGGCGCCGGTGCAGGGGCCGCGGAGGCTATCTGCGTGGCGGCGGGCCGCGCGGCCGGGGTGGACGGAGCGACCGAAGCCGTCGCCGTGCTCTTCTTCGATTCCTTGGACTCCGTCTTGCGGGAGGCTGTGCTCGCGCTCTTCTTCTTCGCCGCCTCGGGCGCCGGGGAGGCGGACGGAGCGGGCGCCGGCGCCGGCACTGCGGCGGCCAGCTCGGCATACCCACCGGCGGGCGTAGTCGGGGCGGCTACAGGGTGCGACGTATGTGCGGTAGCGGACGTTCTGGAGTTAAGCGAGGTGTGGCCCATCTGCGGGCTGGTGCGCTCGTTCGGGATGGCGGAGGCCGTTGCCGTGCTGCTATCCACATGCTGGGCAACCGCTCCCGGGGCGGGCGTGGCCGCGGTCGCCTCGGGGGCGCCGGGCATGGCCGTGGGGGCCTTGCTGTTGGTGCTGGCAATAAGGGTGTCGGAGGCGGGCATCTGATGCATCTCGTTCTCCTCCTCCTTCGGCTTCTTTATTTCCATCGGCTTGCGGATCGCAACCTCATGGCGGATCGAGTCTTCGGAGATCACCACCGGCGTGCCTTTGCCAAGGCGGTCAAAAAGGTCCACCACATCGCGAGAACGCATGCGGACGCAGCCGTAGCTGCTGGGCGTGCCAATGTTACGCTCCTCCGGCGTGCCGTGGATGAAGATACCGCGTGCCAGCGAGTTTTTGTTGCTCGAGTCCAGGCCGCGCAGCGGCATCACGCGGGTAACAATGGCGTCGCGCCCCGGAGCATTAATGGGGAGAACTTCCTTCGTCTTTTTGCACGCCTTGAACACGGTGCCTTCCTCCGCGCCGGCGCCAATTTTCGCGTCCACCACAAAGCGGCCGGTCGGCGTTTTATACGTGCCGCGGCCAGTGCCCACGCCGTACTTGGAAGTAGCGATATCGTAATACTTTACGGGTACGTTATCCTTCATCAGCACCATCTTCTGGTCCTTGATGCTGACAATGACCTGCTGCCCAGGAATCTGAGCATCCGGATCGGGCGACGTGGCGCACGAAGTCAGGAAGAACAGGGCGGGCAGGGCAATCAGGAGTGAAGCGAACGTATGTTTCACAGCGGGCAAGGTTTAGGGCGTGCGAGGGGGAAAGACAACTCAAAAGTTTTATCGGGACGTTTCAAGCGCGTTGTAACTTGTTCAAGATAAAGCTTTTGCATTAATTTTAATACCCCTGTGCGCAAAAGGTCCATTCGGCGCACTTTTCGCGCCTGCTTTCCGCCTTCAACACACGTGCAGCAGCTTTCGAGCCACCCGTGGGGCGCGGGAATGTCGCTGCTTGCGCCTGATCTGTCAATCGACAATCGCCTGATAGATCAGCCGCTTGTAAACATCCATAATCCCCGTCGGCACATCCGCGCGCACCTGGATCATAATCATCACCACCATCTCCTCCTCGGGATTCATCCACACCTGAGTACCCGCCGCGCCGCCCCAGCCAAAATCGCCCAGCGAGCTGAGGCACCGGCTGCGCGCCACGTCGGTGACTACCGACACGCCCAGGCCAAAGCGGAAGCACTGCGTGCCAATCTCCAGGTTGGGATGCTCCGCGGGCAGATGATCCGTCGTCATCAGCTCCACCGTTTTGCGGCCGAGAATGCGCACGGCCGCCGGTACGCCGGCCACGTCGCCGCGAAACTCGCCGCGCCCCAGCAGCATGGCCGCCAGCCGAAAATAATCCAGCGTGCTGGAGACGAGGCCCGAGCCACCGCCGCACAGCGTGGGGCGCACGCGATACGGACTCTCCGGCCCATTGCCGTCCTGCACGGTCAGGCCGCCCGCCCTCGCCAGGTGGTAGCAGTGCGTCAGCCGGGCCGCGCGCGCGTCGTCGACAGAGTAGCCGGTATCCACCAGGCCAAGCGGGCGGAAGATGGTGTCGTTGAGGTACTTATCGTAAGGCGTGCCGGAAACCACCTCCACAATGCGCGCCAGGATGTCGTTGGCGACGCCGTAAATCCACTTCTCGCCCGGCTGCGCAATCAGGTCGCGTGTCGACCACTCGAGGGCGATATCGGCCAGCGTTTGCGGCTGCTTGCGCATCGCGTCGGAGTTGGGCGGCATGGCCAGGCCGGCGCAGTAGCGCAGCAGGTCGTAGATGGTCGGATCGCGCCTGGCCGGCACGCGCGAGCCGTCGGGCATGGCCACGCGCAGGCCGGTGAAGCCGGGCAGGTAGCGCGCAATCGGGTCGTTGAGATCAAGCAGGCCGCGCTCGTACAGGGTAAGTACGGAGACGGCGTTGAAGATCTTGGTCATTGAGTAAATGCGAAAGAGCGAGTCGACCGCCATAGGCACCTTCCCGGCAATATCGCTCCACCCCTGTGTCCGCAAATGCGCAATCCGCCCGCGCCGCGCCACCAACGTTACGGCGCCCGGCAGCCTGCCCTCCTCAATAAAGCGCGCAACAAGGTCCTCCGCACGCTGCAGCCGCTCCGCGCAAAGCCCCACGTCGCGGGGCTCGCAAAGGGGGAGGGGCAGAGGTGCGCCTGAGGCTGGAGAGGAGAGGGGAGCGGTGTGCATGGAAGGCGGCGGGTAGAGGAGTTAGTCAATCCTGTGATGGAAGGAATTGCAGCTTGCACATCAATAGTAGATATAGCAAGAAATAGCAAAGTCCGCCCCCTTTTGTCGTCCCATGCGGAAGCCTCCGGCCGAGCGGCCCAGAGGTGGCGCGATGCCCCCCCGGCGAGTAACAGCAGCGAAGAATTCGCTTTTCCCGAACGGGCGCTATATATACAGTCCCGTTGGCGCCTTCGCCTGAGTTGACCGCGTTGCTGTCTTAATCGCTCCCGGGCGCAATTCGCCGCCTTTTCTTTTTTCACTCATCAATGGAACTGATCCGCACCCAAAGCCCTGATCTGCTGATTATCACCGTCAAGGGGCGCCTCGACTCGCACTGGGCCAAAACGCTGGCGGATGAGCTGAGCGAGTCCGTGCGTGCGGGCGCCCACCATATCCGCCTGGATTGCAAGGAGTTATCGTACATCAGCAGCGCCGGTATCCGCGTGCTGGTGCGGGCGATGAAGGACATCCGCGCCATACAGGGCAGCTTTTTTATCCGCAACCCCAGCGAGGTGGTGAAGTCCACGCTGGCCCTGGGTGGGCTGAGCGGACTGCTGGAGAAGGACACGCCCGCCGCCACGGCTTCCTCCGGCGCGACCGACGCCTCCGCCGGGGAGTCCGAGCCCTCGTCGGCCACCGTCGCAGCGCCTGCGCCGCTGGACAAACCCGCGCGCTCCAGCACCAGCGAGAGCGCCGCGTGGGAGACGCACGATCTTACTCCATCCCCATCCCCTTCCAATTCCACCGCTGCCCCGGCCGCCACGCCCGGCTTTACCTGCGTGGTGCGCGGCCGCTCCGGCAAGCTGACGGAACGCGCTTTTGCCGCCGGCGATTGCGAGCGCGTGGAGTTTGCGGGCGATAAACTGGGCATTGGCCTGGGAGCGTTCGGTGAGACCTTCGCCGAAGGTGCGGGACGCTTTGGCGAGTTTCTGGCCGTGGCCGGCTCCGCCGCATGCCTGCCGGCGGACGGCACCAAGCAGGTGGATTACAGCCTCTCCCGCGGCGCGCTGGTGCCGAAAGTGCAGATGCTGTATGGCCTGGAGTGCTCAGGTTCCTTCACGCAAATCTCACGCTTTGATACACTTAGCGATAAGCGCGGCACTCCTGTAAGCGAGATTGCCGAGACGGTGCTTAATCTCGTGGGGGCCGACCACGCCGCCATCGCCATCCTGGGCGAGACGGCCGGCCTCGTCGGCGCGTTCCTGCGCAAATCGCCCGTGGCGGCCGGCGCCATGCCCGCCGGCTCGCGGGAGGATACCGGCGCATCCGCTGCGACGCTGGGCGCGGATGAAGACAACCCGGAGCCGGACTTTGCAGACGCCTTTGCTTCTCCCTCTCCCGCAGCCACTTCCGGCGGGGCCACTGCTTCGGCCGGCCCCGCGCGCGCCGGGCAGCCCGGGCCCGAGCTCGAGCTCTTTCGCGAGGCGGCGGACAAAATCCTGGAGTTTCCCCAGGTGCGCGACTGGATTTCGCTCACCTCCGAGCGCGGCTACGCCCGATCGCTCAGCCTTGCGGTCGGCATTATCTCGCGCAAGCCTGGCGCCACGGCGGGCGGGACGGCCACGCTGGCACCGCTGCTTCGCCCCATGGGCAAGCCGGCCGTGCCGGGGGACCTGAGCACGGCGCCGCCCCTGGCGGGCCACCTGCACGCGGCCGTTTTCTCCTACCGCCCGCTGCGCAAAGGCAAGCTGGATCTCGCCACAACGGTGCACCAGCTGTTTGAGGAAGACACCGCGCAGGCGCTGTTGCATCTGCTGCACGATTCCCGCGACCTGATTGGCGCCGGGGAGAGCGAATTTATCCGCGGCGCTGTCTGGGCCGCACCTATTACGGGGATCCGTAGCGAGGGGACCAACTAAACAGGCCCGCCGCCTGGCGACCCAGCCTCCGGCAAGTCGACCCTCGCAGCAACATAACTCTTTGCCATGAATGCACTTATAGGCGCCTACACCCAAGGCTGCATGCTTGCGCTCTTTGCGCTGGGCATCTACATCACGTTTCGTATCTTCAACTTTCCGGACATCACCGGCGAGGGTTCCTATGTCTTTGGCGGCGCCATTACCGCCGTGCTGATCGTCGCCGGCTACAACCCCATCCTTGCCACCCTGGCCGGCTTTACCGCGGGCATGGCCTCGGGCTTCTGCACGGGGTTGCTGCACGTCAAGTTCGGCATCAACAGCCTCATCTCCGGCATTCTGGTGATGACGGCGCTTTACTCCATAAACCTGGATACGATGGGCAAAAGCAACGTCTCCATGGGCGACAACGCCACGCTCCTCACCTACGCGGAGCGCGCCGTTATGGGCGACCCGGCCGTCACCCCCCGCACGCGCGAGAACGACTTTGTAGACGTGCTGGGCTGGCGCCCCAAAAAGAACGACCTTATCCACCTGGCCGCCATCTTTGCCCTGGTGGCCGCGCTTACGGCGGTAACCTATTGGTTCTTTCGCACCAACATGGGCACCGCGATGCGGGCCACAGGCGATAATGATCAGATGATCCGTGCGCTCGGCGTCAACACCGGCAACATGATTATCTTTGGCACAGCGCTTAGCAACGGCTTTATCGGGCTGAGTGGATCCCTGTTTGTGCAGCACAGCGGCTTTGCGGATGTACAGATGGGCATGGGCATGGTCGTCAGCGGCCTGGCCAGCGTCATTGTTGGCGAGGCGCTTGTGGGCTCGCGCAGCCTCGGCCTCACGCTCGTCGGCGCCATCATGGGCTCCGTGCTTTACAAGCTTGTGGTGAGTCTGGTGCTGAGTATGGGCATGCCGCCCAACGACTTAAAGCTGGTCTCAGCCGTCTTCGTCTTTACCGCGCTGGTGCTCCCCGGCTTCATCACCAAATGGCGCCGAGGCCGCACCGCCTCCGCCCCCACCCCCGGCGCCGCCCCCGCCCGCGCTTAACGCGTCCGCCCGCATCCCCACCGATGAAAGCGATCCAGAACTGGCAGCCGATGCTGAAGGTGCGCAACGCGCGCAAAACCTTTAACCCGCACACCCCCAACGAGGTACGCGCCCTCCAAGGCGTAAATCTGGAGCTTGGGCCGGGCAAATTCCTGATTGTGCTGGGCGGCAACGGCTCCGGCAAATCCACCACGCTTAACGCCGTAGCCGGCAGCTTTTTCGTTGACGACGGCTCCATCCACATCGACGGGAAGGACGTGACCCGCTGGCGGGAGGACCAGCGCGCCAGCCTCATCGGCCGCGTCTTCCAGAATCCGTTCTCCGGCACCGCGCCCAACATGTCGATTGCTGAGAACGTGGCGCTTGCCGCCCTGCGCGGCCAGCCCCGCGGCTTCGGTTTCGCCCTCAACCGCACCATGCGCGAGGAGATTCGCGCTCGCGTGCGAGGCCTTAACATGGGGCTGGAAGATCGCCTGGACAACATGATTGGCAGCCTCAGCGGCGGCCAGCGCCAGGCCCTCACCCTCCTGATGGCCACCTGGGTCAAACCCAAACTCCTTCTGCTGGACGAACATACAGCGGCGCTCGACCCCAAAACCGCCGACAAAGTCATCCACCTTACCGAGCAGGTCATCAGCCAGGGCAAGCTGACCGCGCTGATGGTGACCCACTCCATGCAGCAGGCCGTCAACCTGGGCGACCGCATCATCATGATGCATAAAGGCAACATAGTCAGGGACTTCCAGGGCGCGGAAAAGCGCCGGCTGCGCGTTGAAGATTTGCTCGACCAGTTTGAGGACATCCGCCGCATGGAACAACTTGATGAAAGTGCGTCCGAAATGTTGCAGGAAACCTACATCTAGATTAGTCTTGCCACTTCTACCCGGGGCATGCCCCTGGCGGGCGAAAGTCGTACCCTCGGAAAATACGGCGCGCTCCTGTCAGGTTCCGCGTTTCCGGGTCGAGATAAAAGGAAGGCAGCGATGTACCTCAACAGCTTCTGGCAGGCAACGCACGCCCCGCACCAGGTAGCCGCATATGGCGGCGATGATGGTGGTTGCGTCGACAACCGGCAAAACCCGGCGGTCGCGCTGGCGCTCTCGGCAACCTGTAGTGTAAGTGTAAGAACCAACAATTACCGTCACCCCCGCTTTTAACGTTGCCCCCAGCCCGACCCTGTGCTGAAATACACCTGTATTCCGCTCCATGGAACTTAGCGAATCACTCTCCGGCAAAGTGCTTGTCCTCTCTATTGACGGCAAGCTTGATGGAAACACGTGCCCCCGGCTGGATGCCAAGATTCTGGAGCTAATGGACCGAAAAGTCCGCTCCATCGTCGTCGATTGCTCCCGCCTCACCTACGTCAGCAGCGCCGGCCTGCGCGTCCTGCTCCAGGCCGCCAAACGCCTCAAAGCCGTCGGCGGCACCATCTGCCTCAGCAGCTTTCAGGACCAGGTGCGCGAAGTCTTCGAGCTCAGCGGCTTCGAGGCGATCTTTAAGGTGTATGACACCTCCGACGCCGCCGTGGCCGGCATGAGTTAGGGAGATTTTCCGCAGGTGCCCGGGTGCCCAGTGCACTATCGTTGGGGGATCAGTGCGGGGATATTTTCTTGGAACGCCGAACATACCTGTTGTTTGAGTACACGAAACGGTTCCATAACCCGCTCTTCACCACGGGGTTCGCACAGAATTTACTGAGAGAACACAAAGGAGATCAGCGAGCCGCCTTCGACGCATTCTTCGGCGACTGGGACGCGTTTATGGATGAGCGTAAAGCCCCATACCTCAAAGCCCTTTCGGACATCCGCATCCGCGATCCCTTCATCCTCCCCGTGGCCAACGAAGGCCGCTACTACCTCTTTGGCACGACCGATGTTACCGCCTGGGCCGGGGTCGGCGAGGGCTTTGACTGCTATTACAGTACCAATCTGCACGACTGGAAGGGGCCGATCGCCGCGTTCCGCCCGCCGCAGGCATTCTGGGCCACGTGCAACTTTTGGGCGCCGGAAGTGCACCGATACGCGATTCCCGGCTATCCTTCGCTCTACTTCATGCTCGCCACCTTCAAGGCCGAGGACCGCTTCCGCGGCACGCAAATCCTTGCCGCTCAACGGCCTGAGGGCCCATACCTGCCGTGGAGCGAGGGGCCCGTCACCCCGCCCGATCACGAGTGCCTCGACGGCACGCTGCACATGGATGCAGACGGCCGCCCTTGGATGGTGTACTGCCATGAGTGGCTGCAGATCCACGACGGCACTTTCGAGGCCATCCCGCTGACGCCCGACCTGCGCTGCGCCGACGGCCCGCCCGTCACCCTGTGGCGCGCTTCGGATGCCGCCTGGACGCGACCGCTTCCCGCAGCAGATGCGCGCTCCTCCGCGCCTCTGGCCGATGCGGCCAGTTCGGACATGACCTCCGACGGCCCGCTTGCTGGAAAATCGACGGAACCCCTTCCGCACGAGGTACTTCGCTGCTACGTCAGTGACGGCCCCTGGCTGCACCGCACCGCCGCCGGCGCCCTGCTCTGCCTCTGGAGCAGCCTGGGCGAGACGGGCTATGCGATGGGCGTAAGCCGTTCGGAGTCCGGTACAATCGCCGGCCCGTGGACGCACCTGCCCGAGCCCCTCTGGCCCAACAACGGCGGCCACGGCATGCTCTTCCGCGACTTCACCGGCCACCGTTACCCTGCACCAGCCCAACACCACGCGGGAGCGCGCCGTCATCCTCCCCGTGGAGGAGACGGCGGACGCCTCGCTGCAACTGGCGGCCAGGACATCGCCGGCGAATGAGCGCTAGACGGCGGCCGCGACCGGAAGTTTGGCCCGCAGCGCCGCGATGCACTTCGCCGTCTGCTCCACCGCGTCCGGCCCCTCAAACTCCACCACGGCGGAGCCGTTGAACGGCAGCGCCAGGAACTTCTCCAGAAACACGGGCAGATCCAGCGATCCCTCGCCGATAATCGTGTCCTGCCATTTGCCCTTGGGGGTAAACGTAAAGTCCTTAAAGTGAATGCCATACAAACGCTGGCCAAACAGTTCCAGCCACTTCAGCGGGTCCTCGCCGGCCTGAAGGCACCATGCCGTATCGATGCAAATGCCGACGCGCTCGCTGCTGTTGGCCAGCACGTACTTAAGCGCGGCAGAGCTTCCTAACCAGTTGTAACCACCGTGGTTATGGATGGCCACGCGCTTGCCGTATTCCTCAGCCAGGCGGTCCAGCATCGCCAGAACTTGCAGGTGGTCCTGCGGCTCAAACGAGCAGCTGACCACGTCGCAGTCCGAGCCGGCGCGCTTTGCAAATTCAAAAAAGCGACGCGCAAACGCTTCGTCGTTCTTCACATAAACAACACCGTTGCCGGTAATGGCCACACCCGCATTGCGGTACGTCGCAATCGCCTTCTCCTGCTGATCAACGTCGTCGTAATTAATGTGTGTGCCGGAGATGTCAATCGACGAAACGCCGCATCGTTTGACAGCAGCAGCAACTTCGGCGTTGTCCGTAATGTGGCGAAACGAGAAGGTCTTGATGCCGAGCTGGTTAGAGAGATCAAACATAAGTGGGGAGGGTAGTTGTAATGGGGTGTAAAACGGGAAAAAGTAAGCTTTCAGATAAGGCTGAGCCCAGGAAGTCAGATCTGGCCCGCCAGCGAAGGCTCCGGAGCCCCGGTCGCCGCGCTTCTGATCGCCGAAGTTGGCACGGGGACGGTTGTGGTTGCGTCCGCGTCTCCGGTCAAAGTGCCCTCCGGGAAAGGAATGCCTGTGAGCTCGTAGCACTTTTGCAGCACAGCAACGCGGCGTCTAACCGATTCCGGCGTAATGACTTGCGGTGCGCCTTCGCGAATCGTTGCCCAGAGCGACTGGTACAGCGAAAACGTGGGCATTGAGGCGGGAGTAGCTCCGGCCCCGGCGTCGGCCGCTCCGGCGGAGGTCCATTCGCCTTCGGTCCATGTCAATTTCTCGCCGTTGTAACTCCGTCCCTCTGTGGGGTTTGTGTCGAGTTCGCGGGCCGGCATCGTGCTCCAGTCCACAAACTTCCACCGCAACTTGTCGGTACCGCCCGTCAGGCCGCCACGCGTTCCGCAAATGTACCAACGCTCCTGCGGAAACGCCGCCGTGGCCAGCAGGTCAATCTGAATCGTTGGCGAATTCGGCGCTTTGAGCAAAATCTGAACTTCATCCTCGGCGTCCCCGCTGCACAGAGAGCGGCGCAAATCGCACCATACTTCCGGCTCCGCGTCGCCAAAAAGCTCCAGCATATGGTCCAGGGGATGCGGCCCGTTATTGTAAAGCTGGCCGCCGCCAAAGGAGCGCGCCGTCTGCCAGTCCCACCGCCTGCCGAAGCCGCCCCAGGAGGTGCGGATAAACGTAATGCGACCGAGCACGCCGCTCTCGCAAATCTCCTTAACTTTCTGGAAATCAGACTCATAGCGACGTTGTTGAAACGCCTGCAACACCTTGCCGGAGGCCTTCGACGCCGCAATCAGCGCGTCCACATCGGCCGTCGTAAAGCCGAAGGGCTTTTCGCAAAGCACGTGCTTCCCCCCGCGAAGGGCGGCCAGGGCATGCCGAGCATGAAACTTGTTGGGGGACGCGACAATCACCAGCTCCACATCCTCCTGCCGCAGAAGCTCTTCCACCGAGTCGCACGCTTTCAGATCCGGAAAGTCCTCGTGCGATCGGCGCTCGGGCAGGGGATCGTAAACCGCCGTTACTGTAAAGCGATCGCGAAGCGAAGCGATGGCGTTGGCGTGGATGCCGAAACCGCTCCGGCCAAAACCAATG
Organism: Verrucomicrobia bacterium LW23; assembly: GCA_003054695.1. Lineage (GTDB taxonomy): Bacteria > Verrucomicrobiota > Verrucomicrobiia > Methylacidiphilales > UBA1321 > LW23. Next base: position 120,651 of record QAZA01000005.1, on the reverse strand, counting down.
ATACCGACACGAATGGGGGTCATGAGTCTTCATCCTACAACGGCATAAACGGCGCCGCGTTCAATTGCAGCTCACGCACTGTACATAATTTGCTCACGCGGCACCGCGGTAGGCACCGGGCCAAAATGACGACGGAACGCTGTCGCAAAGTGCTGCGACGATGAAAAGCCAGTCTCAAGCGCAATCTCCGTAATTGTAAGGCGCGTGGTGCGAAGCATTTGCATGGCTCGCTCAAGGCGTATCTCTCTGAACCGGGCCGCCGGCGACACGCGCCGATGGATCCGAAAAAGGCGCCCCAGTGTTGCCCGGGATACATGAACGAGCGCCGCCATGTCCTCAAGTCCAAGCTGCGTGCCAACATTGGCCAGCATCAGTTCCTCCAGCCGCGTTACCATCCACCGCCCGTGGTCATCCTCTCCCGGAGCGGCCGCTTTGCCTGGGTCCAGATCGTTAAAAGCTTCAGGCCCAAGCAGATGGAGGCAAAGCGCGTGAAAGGCTACGGTCCCCGCTGTCGAGGTCGACCAGCGCGCTGCAATGTCCGCGCACTCCGTAGCACGAGCCAGGCCTTCGCGCCCCAGCCGCACTTTTCGTCCGGGTTCCACCCCCAGCTGCGGCCAGGGGGAGCGAAACATGACAGTGAGGTAGCGGCCTTGCTCGCAGGCGGAACGAGGCTCGCGCAAGTGCGAGGGCGCCAGCCACAAGGCCTCGCCGCCGCGGAGCATAACCACGCGCCCTTCCACCCAAACGCGGATGCGGCCCTGAAGCACCGCATAGAGCTGGTGCCAGGAGTGTGCGTGCCGGGGGAAACTGTAGTCGGCACCAATATACCGCCCGCCAAAATGCACCGACTGAATCGGGAAGTTAAGGGGAGCGGCCGCAGCCATGGAATGGTAGGCGGTAAGCTGTGTTCAGAATTTGCTCAGCATAATGGGGCGCTTGCTGCACATATGCACCCATGCAGTAATTCGCGCGCATCATGCCGATGCAATTCTGGCGGATGATGGACCCGGGCACGCTCAGGTCGTCCGTCGTACCGAGGCACGCCACATTGCGCCGGCCAGCACCGTTACCAGCACCAGCATGGCCACGCTGACAACCCAGACCGCGGGAGAGGTGGCAAGGCGGTCCCGCACCGTTGCCACATCCATATCGACGCCGACGACGGCCACAATGCGTCCGTCACTGGAACGGATAGGCGAGAATGCGCTGATAAATGTGCCGAAGCGATCGGTGTAAAGCTCAGTGGCCGAGGTGGTTCCAGTTTTGAGAGAATCGATCATGGCCGGCTGGGGGTTCTTGTAAACCTCCATAATCGGCGATGGCTCCACTTTGTGGGCGAGCTTGAGTTCATCGGCGTAATTGCTTGTATCCAGAATTATGTGGTAGTCGGAGCCCTTGTCGGGGGCAATTGCCGTATAAAGGTAGTAAATATCCGGAGCCGACCGGTGAAGGTTAACCAGAGGGCGAATGGCGCGCTTGTAGGTCTCGCTCCCTTTTTGCTCCGGCGATGTAATCTGTTGATGGAGATCGCCTTCCATCTGCCCGGCACCCACCTGGGCCAGGCGCTTCAGTTCGGTGCGGATGCCGTGGAGCTGCAGCTGGTAGTCAAGGCGGAACGCGACTACCGTCGAGGTGAATGCGATGATTAGGGCTGCGCCGAGGATGATCAGAGTGTCACGTTGCGCCACGCCACCGCCACTCGCAGGTGTAGGGTGGCTGGGAGTAGGGGAGGTGCTCATGGGGGGGTGGACGATCGAAGTTAGCGGCGCTTGCGAGAATTGTTAAGAATTGTTTACAGAGGGCTGACGGTTCTGTCTTTTAGTGGGAGACAGATCGCGCAAATACACCCATCGCAACAACACGCGCCAGGATAAGGGCGATGCCGGCGACTGCGGGGATCCAGCTATTCATGGGAAAGTGGGGGCCAGGGTACGTGTGTTTTGCATATGCTTACTCAAAAAGTTCGATCTGCCTCGGTTTAGGCTGGAGACCGAGCTTATCGTACGCAAGTTGCATCGCCACACGGCCTTGCGCCGTTCGCTTGACGTAGCCGCCCATAATGAGAAACGGCTCATGCACCTCCTCCAGGGTGCCCGGCTCCTCACCAATGGCCACGGCCAGGCTGTTGAGGCCGACCGGGCCGCCATTAAACTTGAGAATGAGCGCGCGAAGCAGGCTCATATCCATCTCGTCCAGGCCGTCTTCGTCGATCTCAAACATCCGCAGCGCGGCGTCTGCAATGGGCTGAGAGATGCGCTCCCCGGGGGCGCGCATCAGGGCGTAGTCGCGCACAAAGCGTACCAGGTTGTTGGCGATGCGCGGGGTGCCTCGGGCGCGCCGGCCAATTTCCAGGGCGGCCTCGGCGTCCATTTCCAGGCCCATCAGCCCGGCGGAGCGCAGGATAACGCGTTGCAGGTCCTCGGGCCGGTAATAGTCCAGCCGGTTTAGCATGCCAAAGCGGGAGCGCATGGGGGAGCTGAGCATGCCCGCACGCGTGGTGGCGCCGATGAGGGTGAACTTGGGCAGTGGCAGCCGAATCGAGCGCGCGTTGGGGCCCTGGTCGATGATAATGTCGAGTTTGTAGTCCTCCATCGCGGGGTAGAGATACTCTTCGATCACTTTGTTGAGGCGGTGGATCTCGTCGATGAACAGCACGTCGCCGGCTCCCAGGCTGGTGAGAAGCCCGGCGAGGTCGCCCGCCTTTTCAAGCACGGGGCCGCTGGTGCACTTAATCTGCGCATCCATCGCGCGCGCAACAATATGCGCCAGCGACGTCTTGCCCAGGCCGGGCGGTCCGCAAAACAACATATGCTCCAGCGCCTCGCCACGGGTGCGTGCTGCGCCGATCACTACTTCCAGGCGCTCCTTAATCTTCGGCTGGCCCACAAACTCGTCCAGCTGAACCGGACGCAGTGAGTGCTCAAACGCCGGATCAGGCTTCTCAGCGAGGTGGATTGCCTCTTCTGATCCCGAACCCGCGGGCATCCTTCCCCTGGAGGAGCGGTTATCATCCTCGAAGTCTTCCGTCTCCAGATGCACCGCCACACCGGCAGTGCGTCGCGCTTTCTTGTGCGGATCGGTCCGGGATGTCATGTGGGCATGAGATCAAAATTTCTAGGCAGCGTCCAGAAAAATAGTAGTCAAATTTCCACTTTTCTCCCGCGCTTCGAGGCCCAGCTTCAAGCACAAAGCAGGAAGCGCGAGAGCTAAATCTCCATAAAACCTTGCGTCAGAATTAAAAGTGAATCGAGCGCTTGTCCGACGCCAGGCTCGCTTCGTGCACCATCTCGCTCAGGGTCGGGTGAGCGTGGATAGTGCTAATCAGCTCATCGGTCGTCGCTTCCAGATTCATCGCCAGTCCGATTTCCGCGATCATCTCCGTCGCCTCGCTGCCTACTATATGGGCGCCGAGAATTTCCCCGTGCTCGCCAATAATAAGCTTCACAAAGCCTTCCGGCGCACCGGCCGCCACGGCCTTGCCGCTTGCCGCGTAGGGGAACTTGCCGACCGTAAACTTCAGCCCCTGCTCGCGCGCTTTCGCCTCCGTAACGCCAATGCTGGCCACCTGCGGGTCGCAGTACGTGCAGCCGGGGTAGAGGTTGACCTGGTGCGGCTGCTTGCCGGGCACAAACATGCCTTCCACGGCCTCGGTGGCGCGGTGGCTGGCCACGTGCGCCAGCCAGGGCGGCCCAATAATGTCGCCGGCTGCAAAGATGCCGCGGACAGACGATTCGTAACGGTCGTTCACCTTAATGTAGCCGCGATCCAGCTCGGGCTTAACATCCTCTGCCAGAGCGCCTTCCAGATTCGCCTGCACGCCCACGGCCACCAGAACGGACTCGGCTTCCAACACCTCAGTCTTGCTGTCATCCCTGGCGCCGGCCACGGTGATTTTGACGCCGGTTTCGGTCACTTCGCTGGCGGTAACCTTGGTCTCGGTCAGCACCTTTATCCCGCTCTTCTCGAAGGACTTGCGCACCATGTTGGAGGACTCCACGTCTTCCACGGGCAGGATGCTCGGCATGAACTCGATGAGCGTCACTTTCGTGTCGAACGCGTTGAAGAAGTAGGCAAACTCCACGCCAATGGCGCCGGCGCCGACGATAATGATCGACTTCGGCTTCTCGGTAATCGCCAGCGCTTCGCGGCTGCTGAGCACTTTCTTGCCGTCGGGCTTGAGGCCGGGCAGTTGCTTGGGCACGCAGCCCGTTGCGATTAACACGTTGCGGCCCACGAGTTTCTGCGTTTTGCCCTCGCTGTCGGTCACGGTCACACTCTTGTCCTTGTGCACCATGCCGCTGCCCACAAAGTAGTCCACCTTTTTACCTTTAAAGAGCGACACGATGCCCTTGGCCATCTGATCGGAGACGGACCGGCTGCGCTTCATTATTTTGGTAAAATCGTACTTAACTTCGCCAATCTCAAAGCCGTAGTTGTCGGCGTGCTTCAGAAAATTCTGGTACGCCGCGTTTTTCAGCAGCGCTTTGGTGGGGATGCAACCCCAGTTCAGGCACGTGCCGCCGGCGCGTTCCTTGTCAACACAAGCTACCTTTTTGCCGAGCTGCGCGGCGCGAATGGCTCCTACATAGCCTGCAGGTCCGCCGCCGATTACAATAAGATCATATTCCATATGTGTGTGCTAAGTATGTGTCGCTTAAGGGGATAGGTAGTGTGTAAGGGGACGGATGCGAAAGGGAATGCGGCGCGCCGCAAGACGCTTATACTGAAGCAGGCAACTTATCACAACTGCGGAGTTTCGTGGCAAGAAATCTTGCGCAAACTCACTCCCAAAACTGGGTGCGGGGGCTACCCGTGCAACGCCGTTTCCACCTCGCGCAGCACCGCCTCGGCGGCGCGCTCGCTGGCGCCGGGGCCGCCCAGGGTGCCGGCAATCACCTCGGCCATGGCCTGGCGGGTCTCCTGCATAATGCGGGGCTTGCGGATGATGCGCCAGGTGGTCTGCGCCAGGTTGCGGCTGGTAAACTGCTCCTGCAGCAGTTCCGGCACAATCTCTTCTCCCGCAAGGAGATTGATCATGCCAACGTGCTTGAGTTTGATCCACCAGCGCGCAAATACGGCAGTGACAGGATGTAGCCTATACACGATAACAGGCACGACACCCACAAAGGCGCATTCCAGCGACGATGTGCCGGATTTCACCATCGCCATCTCGCACCGCGCTAAATGCGTAAGTTGGTAGCTGCTAAAGACTTCGAACGGAAAGCTGGGGGCGTCCAGCTTATCGAGAATTTCCATGCAGGTGCGCCGCATCTCCTCGTTCGGGGTAATCAGCACAAAATGGATGCCAACCCTTTTGGCTGCAAGCATATGCGCGGCTTCCCACATAATCGGCAGAAAGCTTTTCACCTCCGCAGCGCGGCTTCCCGGCAGTAGCGCGACGCGGCCGGGAACGCGCGGGCCGAGCGTGCTGAAGTCCAGGCGATCGAGCGTGGGATGGCCGACGCATTGCACGGGCAGGCGCCGCGCATTTCGGTTAAACCATTCCACCTCAAAGGGAAACAGTGTGAGCAGCAGATTAAGATGTTGTGCCATCTGCTGCGCACGGCCCGGCTTCCACGCCCAGGTTTGCGGCGCAATATAGTAGACAAGGCGCGAGTGGGGCAGCGCGGCGCGTAGCCCAGGCAACATGCGGAGATTAAACCCCGGGTAGTCGACGAGAATGACCACCGCCGGCTTCTCCTTGCGGGCCAAAGCCAGGAGCTGGCTCTGGAACCGGCGGAAAGTGAAATAATGCGGCAGAACCTCCCACAGCCCCACCACGGCGTAAGCGGCGAGGTCAAACAGTTGATCCTGGCCGGCGGCAGCCATCTGAGGGCCGCCGGCGCCGATAAATCGCAACGTGGGCTCGTACCGGCGCAGGGCATGAATCAGCGCGGCCGCATGGGCGTCGCCGCTCGCCTCGCCGGCTACCAGCATAATGGTGGCGTAGGGCTCCACCTCCACCGTCGCGGCTATTGGCGTAGCCTGTTGCACCAAAGGTGGTTGCGACTGCTGCGGCGGCAGGGCAGGCGGTGCGGATGCAGCGGCCGGCATGCGCGGCGGCGTGGCCACAGGCATTGCCGGGGGAGTTGCCCCCCCCGTGCGTTGCGGTGCCTGAGTGCGGTTCTCCATGGGTAAAAGCGGTCCGGACGGGCGGATTTAACGCAAGGGTGCTCCCTTCGCCGGAAGCCGTATTCTAGCCATAAGCCGCTGCGCTGCAAGAGCAAATGCCCATGCGCCGCGCTTCGCACGCAAGGTATGGGCGCATCGGCAAGTCGCGGTTTGCTGATACTTTACGTAAACGTTACACCCCGGCAATTGCTGTGGCGGACGCAACCTGCTGCAACGCAGGGGATTGCGCAGCGCCGCCGGGCTGGCCGGCGTTAGCGGCGGCAATCTGGTCGGTAATCTGCATGGCCACAATCAGCGCCTCCGTGGCCTGAACGCCGCCCACAACAGGCTCGCGGCGCGCGCGCACGCAGTCCACAAAGCTGGCGATTTCCAGTTTCAGCGGCTCGTCCTTTTCGATCGGGATCGCCTCGCGGGTAATCTGGCGCTGCACCTCGCGATAAATCTCGCCGCTCTGGTTCTGGTAATCCAGCGAGAGGTAGGCATCGTCCTGAAACACGCGAATCTTGCGCATCTTTTCGGGGCTAATCCGGCTGGTCGTGAGGTTGGCCACGCAGCCGTTCGCAAAGCGAATGCGCGCGTTCGCAATGTCCTCGCCCTTGCTAAGTACCGCAACGCCAACGCTATCCACATGGATGATGGGCGAGCGCACCAGGTGCAGCACCACGTCCAGGTCGTGAATCATCAGGTCCAGCACCACGCCGATGTCCGTGCTGCGGCCTGGGTAGGGGGAGAGGCGGTGCGCCTCAATGAACTTCGGGCGTGTCAGCTTGGCTTCCAACGCGCGCAGAGCCGGGTTAAAGCGTTCGATATGACCGACTTGCAGAACGAGGTTGCGGCTCTGCGCAATCTGCACCAACTCGCGCGCCTGCTGTGGATCGTCCGTGATCGGCTTTTCGATCAGCACGTGCTTATTGTTCTCCAGCAACAGTTTACCAATACTGAAGTGCGTGCTCGTCGGTGTCGAAAGGGTCGCCGCGTCCACCGCTGCCACCAGGTCGTCCGCGCTGGCAAAGCGCTTGATGTTATACTGCTGGGCAATACGCTGCGCCACCCCCGCATCCGCGTCGTAAATGCCTACAAAATCAACGTTAGGAAGCTGCGAGTAAATGCGGGCGTGCTCCCGGCCAATGTGGCCGGTGCCGATCACACCCGCTTTGATCTTGGTAATCATAGGGAAAAGTAAGGGTCAGTCGCTGCGTTGCGTCTGTTCGTCATAACGGGGACGCCCCGCTATGGCAATGGAGAAATGCGGGCGATCCGGCAGCCGCGAATGCGATCAGTTTGATGCCGGCTCCGTAAGCGCCTCATCACCAACGGCATACACGGTAATGGAATGCTGCGCGGCCAGGCGCGCAATCTCATCCTTATCCAGCAAAAGCGTCTTGCGAGCCTCGCACGCCACTACGGAAATACCCGCCGCCCTCGCACTTTCCATCGTTCGCGGGCCAATAACGGGCACATCAAAGCGCATATCCTGCTTCGGTTTGCTTACTTTAACGATAACGGAACCCTCATCGCGCCCCAGTTTGCCCCCGCGCGCAATCGTCGCGTCCGTGCCCTCAAAGCCTTCCACCGCCAAAACAGTGCCTTTCTTCACCACCACTGTTTGCCCGATATCGAGGCGGCTCACCTCCTTCGCAATGCGGTAGCCGTAATCTACGTCCATCCGGCTGCGACGCGGCAAGCCCGGCCCTGCGATCAGCCCCGGTCCGGGCATGGAGTCCTCCATAAAAGAGGTGGCATCAAGCAGTTGCGTGCCAGCAGCCGCAAGCTCGTTGCCAATGGCGCCAAATATACTTTCCGCGTTGCGCTCCTTAAGTTTGGCCAGCAACAACAGCGCCTTCATGTCCGGGCGCAGGTTAAACAGGTTCGACGGTGCAATCTGCCCCGCCATAATCGCCCCCTTTGCTCCACACTGCTTAAAGAAGGTGATCATCTTGCCTAACTGCCCCACCCGCATCCACATACAAATGTCGGCCAGCTCTTCCATCGCCGGGTCGGTTTCCCCCGTAAATGCTGCCACGACAATCCGTTTTACCCCTGCCTTGCGCGCCGCCTGGGCCAGCAAAAGGGGATAACGTCCGCTTCCCGCAATAATCCCCAAATCCAGAATCCCCCGCTCCTCCGCCGACGCCACCCGCCCAAACTCCGCCGGCTTCGACGCCTCATGCCGTGTAAAAGAAAAAAAGCTCATGCGAAGTAGCCTGAAAGAAATAATGATTCAGAATCCGCCCAATCAACCCCTTCAACCAAAAACTTTATCGATAAAGCTTAGCTTTACCTGGATTCCCATCGTTAAGCTAAACGTGAGGATCACTGCCCTCGTCGAAGTAACAACTGTTGTATCCTTGTCCGAAAAGTGGGCGTCTTATGGCCTTAAGGGTGCCCGTTTGCCATCTCTTTATCGTTAAAGTGCGGTTCTCTTGCGACATTCCCGGAGATTGAAGGGAACGCGCCGTTCAGGCTCGATCCTCCTTCCTCCATTCTACTTTCGCTAACCTCTTTGGTTTCAATAGTTTCCACGACTTCCGGCTTCAGCCGCCCTTTGATCTGCCGGCTGGTAAACCACATCATCCCCAGCAAATCCTGCGTGGCGCGGATGGCGCGTCGGGCACTGTTCACCTTGCTCACTCCCGCATGCCGGGGGCGATGATTGACCGGCACTTCCCCCGTCTTGAAGCCACACGACAGGGCCAGCGCCGGCATAAAGCGATGCATGCCGTTCCACGCCGGCATCCGCTTCGCCACTTCCACGCGCAGGGCCTTGAGAGTGCAACCGGTGTCGCTCGTCTTGTCGCGAAGCAGGAAACTGCGCACGCCGTTGGCGATGCGTGAGCTGGCCACCCGGTACCAGTTGTCCAGGCGCTTGGCGCGCACACCGGTAACGAAGTCCAGATTATCCGTAACCAGCTTGGTCATAAGCTTTTGCATGTCGGCCGGATCGTTCTGCAAATCGGCGTCCATCAAGAGCACAAACTCGCCGCGGGCGGACTGCATGCCGTAGTACATTGCCGCACTTTGGCCGGAGTTACGATCCAGTGCCAGGCGGCGGATCGGAAAGCGGGGCGTTGACGAAGGCGGTACAAAGCCGTCAGTGCTGCCGTCGTCCACCAGAATTACCTCGGCGGCGGCCCCCATCGCGCTCAGCGCGGAGTCGAGCTCGGCAATCAGGTCAGGCAGGTTCTCCCCTTCATTAAAGTAGGGGATGACGACGGAATATCGAATAGGGGAGTTCACCGGAGATGGGAGGGCGATGCGCGCTATTGCTTATAAGGGTACAGCCGCGCGTGAAACATCAGCATGAAGGCGACAACGGCAGAGATCAAGACGATCCATTCACCAAACCTACGATAGAGCGTGATTTGCGGCGGATGTAGATGCGCGGTGCCGCCAAAGACGCCCTGCGTCAGCGGCGCCGCCAGCCGGCCCTTGGAGTCCGCAGGAAACACGACTTTGCCTTTGCGGTCGATAAAGGCGCTGATGCCGGAATTGGCGCAGCGGATCATCGGCATGTTGTTCTCCACCGTGCGGAAGATGCTGTTAACGAGGTGCATTTCGGAGCCTGGCGTGCCATCAAACCAGTTGTCGTTGGTAATGTTTACGAGCAAATCCGGGTTGAGTCTGGCGGCCTTGTTGACGAATTCGGGCAGGGTGTCCTCGAAGCAAATCAGCGGGGTGAGGCGGATCTTTTCAATGCCGTTGCCCGCTCGGTTGGGGCGGACGAGCTCAAACAAGGCCGGGCCGGTGCCGGCGACGAAATCGGTGTTGATGGGGATGAAGTCGCGAAGGGCCGGCAGCCAGTCGCCAAAGGGCACAAACTCGCCAAACGGGACGAGGTTGGCCTTGTAGTAGAGCTGGAAGGAGGTGTCGTGTGGGTTAAGCCACATGGCCGCATTGTGCAGTTTGGGGCGCATGACCATGGTGCCGACGATTTGCCAGGCACGCGAGCGGGCGGTGATGGCCGCGGCGGCAAGTGAAAGGTCCATATTGCTGGTGCACTCCGGCCAGATGATGATGTCCGGACCATAGGTGCCGGCCTCTGCCGCCATGCCCATGTAGCGTTGGTAAATATCTGTCTCCGAGAGATTTAGCGGTTGCGGCGTAGTGACGGGCTCGCCCGGTTTTATGGCTGGCATTACCGTCTCGCCAGTGCCGTTGTCGCGCGGAACGTTGCCTTGCAGACATGCAAAAATGAGCGGACGACCCTCGCCCTTGGGAGAGTAGTACTGGACAGTAAAGTGGCCGCCGACAAACGCGAGGACCACGGTAAGGAGGGCGAATGAAAATTCGTAAAAAAAGCGAAGCTTTTCTTCCCTAAACAACACGGCGCGAAGCTGCTCGATACCCTGAGCAATAAGGCAATTGACAAAAACAATAAGCCACGCAATGAGGTTGACGCCGCCCAGGGCCGCCAGTTGCATGACGAGCCAGTTGCCGCGCCCGGCCAGGCCAATGTTGTTCCAGCCAAAACCGGTTAGCAGCCAGCCGCGCAGCCACTCCAGCGTCACCCAAACGCAGGCGGCTCCAGCGGCATTCTTGAGGATCGCCCACTGGCTCTCCCAGGCGGGGCCCTGCAGGGCGCAGTGACGCACGCAAAACGCCCACGCGGCCGGGTACAGGGAGAGGTACACCATCAGGACAAGCATGCCTGGAATGGTGACGTTGCCTATCCACCACAGAGTGGAAGTGAAGAAAACCATGCCGGTGAGCCAGCCGCTGAAGTGGGGCCAGTCGCGGACGTCTTCGCTCCAGCGCAGTGCGAGCAAGAGGGGAACTAACGCGAACCAGGCAAGCCACGTCTGGTTAAACGGGGGGAATGTGGCGGCGAGGAGAAACCCGCTGATGATGCACAGTGCGACGCCGGTAAAGCCCCAGCGGAAGTAGAACGGGTCGGGCCGGCTCTTTCGCGTGCTGGGGGTGGGGAAGACGTTGGTGAGCATTTATGGGGAAGATGGGGGGAAAGCTGGAAGATCGGGGCGTGGGCTTCTTACTTTATCGATAAAGAGGGGCGTGAGGTAATCCATGCGAAAAGCCATTCCACCAGTGCCTCCCGGTCTGCACAGTGGTGCAAATCGCCGCCAGGCAGGCAGATGCCATAGCCCGGACCGTACGCTCGGCCGTTGATGACGGAGGCGTTGGACTGGCATTTCTCGATCTGCTGATGTGCCTGGGCGACAGCGACTTCGCGAGATCCATCCAGCTCATATTTCCATCCAACAATTCGGGTATCCGGCCCAAAGCGCTGCCTGAAGCGGGGGAGGAGCTTGCGAGCGGCTGTCAAAACGACATGGAGCGTCTTGATCTCGCTGCCGATCTTGGCCGGCATCTTCGGGACGGGGGAAGAATCTGGTTGTGCTTTATCGTTAAACTTAATAGGTGGAGCCGATGAGATTTCGGAAAACTCAGTCTTTTCCTCGTCGCGGGCGAAGACAGATTCGTCGATATTATGAAGAGCAGAATCTACGTCATCATAAACCTCGGCGGAATGGAGTGCTTTATCCTTAAAGCTTTCCACTTCCTGCGGGTAATGGATCTCCTTTACGCGAAAGTCGCCCAAAGCGGCGGCATGGAAGACTGCGTGGAAAGCGTGGCGGCCGGCCCAGTCTTTCAGTATCTCGTCAAGGTCCTCGTTGGTGCCAAACGTTTCAGAAACAAGGCGAGCGCCGGTCGGGCCGGAAGCCTCCTGCCAGGCGGGGGCGGGCGAAGTGCAGCCTTCTCCCCGGGCAAGAAATACATCACAACCCCCTTGAAGAAAACGGGTTGCGAGGAGCGTGCCTATGTGGCCTGTTGCAACATTGGTAATTCGCCGCACTTGATCTATGGGCGCGTAGCTTGGGCCTGTTGTAATAAGAATGCGCATTAGCGAAGTCCAACGACTCAATCCCACTATTCAACGCCGATTGCGTGGTGGCGAGCAAAAAGCGGGGGAGGTCGCGATCATGCCTGAGTGAGGCGAATCTCCCCGCTCGCGGCGACATCGAGAGTGACAGAGCGGGACTGCTTGTCGGGGCGGTGCGGGACGAGACCGCTTTCGGACGTGGCGATGGAAGCGAGTATGACGCGGGAGAGCGGCGTCTCGACAAGCTGCTGGATGAGCCGCTCCAGCGGCCGGGCGCCGAAGGGCGTGGCGGCAGCCATGGCCGCCAGGGTTTGCGGCACGGCGTCGGTCCACTGGAGGTGGATTGGCTGCGCGCAGCGGGTGCCGGTGGCGCCGGTATGGGCCAGGTGGTTGCGCAGGTGAATGAGTTTAAGGGTGGCTATTTGCGCAAGTTCCTTTTCGCGAAGATGTTGGAAAGAGAGAACCTCGTCAAGCCGATGAACAAATTCGGGGCGGAAATGCTCCAGTAGCGCGTCACGTATCTCGTTGGAGCTAAGGGGGTTGGCACTGGGGCTCTGCCCCGCGTTGGAGGTCATGATAATGAGCGACTCGCGGAACGAGACCGTACGGCCCTGGCTATCGGTAAGTGTGCCGTTATCAAGGATTTGCAGGAAAAGATTCAGTACTTCGGCGTGCGCTTTCTCGATCTCGTCGACCAGCAGGACGCAGTAGGGCGATCGCCTCACGGCCTCAGTAAGCTGGCCGCCGGCTTCAAAGCCCAGGTAGCCGGGAGGCGCGCCGATGAGGCGGGTGACGGCGTTTTTCTCCATGTACTCGCTCATATCCAGGCGGATGAGGCTGGAGCTGTCGAGAAAGAGCGCTTCGGCAAGCACCCGGGCCAGTTCCGTTTTGCCCACGCCTGTTGGTCCGCAAAAGAGGAAGGAGCCGCGGGGGCGGTGCGGCAAGCCGAGGCCAGAGTGCATGCGCAGGATGGCATCTGCCACGGCATCAACGGCTTGCGATTGTCCGATGACACGGGAGGCGAGGGTGTGGCGAAGTTTTAGCAGCCGTTCGCGGTCCCCCTCCATAAGCCTGGCGACTGGGATGCTGGTCCACATCTCCACGGTTGTGGAGATATGATCCTCGGTTAATGTTGGCTTTAGCGTTAAAGCTTGCGTAGGATTGTCAGATTCATCCAATAATGGTACGAACTGGGAGCGAAGACGCGCTGCTGATGCATCGATGAGGTCGATCGCCTTGTCCGGCAGATACCGGTCGTGGATATAACGGGAGGAAAGCTTGACCGCTGCCTGGATCGCGCCATCGGTTATAGTAATGCCGTGGTAATCTTCGTAGCGCAGGCGTAGTCCTTCAAGCATTCGAATGGCGTCATCGGTTCCGGGTTCTAGAACCTGAATGGGACTGAATCGGCGTTCCAAAGAGGCATCTTTATCGATATAGAGGCGATATTCGGCCGTGGTTGTGGCGCCAATGCACTGGATTTGTCCGCGCGCCAGGGCCGGCTTGAGGAGGTTGGCCAGATCCATGGACCCTTCCGTGCGGCCGGCGCCGGTTATGGTGTGAACTTCATCGATAAAGAGGATGATTCCGGACGAATTCGCCTGGATCTCCTGCAAAACCTCCTTCATTCGCTCCTCAAACTCGCCGCGATACTTGGCGCCGGCAAGAAGCGAAGCGAGGTCCAGGCTGACAATGGAGCGCCCGCGCAGGCCCGGGGGCACCTGGTTGCGCACAATTGCCTGCGCAAGTCCTTCTACGATAGCAGTTTTACCTACACCAGGCTCGCCAACAAGCACAGGGCTGTTTTTAGTGCGCCGGAGGAGTGCCTCGATGAGTTGTTGCAGCTCGCCGGCGCGTCCGATCAGGGGATCGAGCTCGCCTCGCTGGGCCTGGTTGGTGAGATTGTGGGCAAAGCGCTCGAGGGCAGAGTCCACCAGGGCACCTACGCGTGCTCGTGTTGCGCCGGCAGCCCGGCCGCCTTTGGAGGTGCTCGCCGAGGCGGGGGCTGCGGGCGGTGCTGGCGCGGCGTGGTCGCTTCGCGCCGAGGAGGCCACGATAGAGGGGGCCGCGTCGAGCGTCAGGCGTCCGTCAAGATTGGGGTTGTTTTGCAGCGCGATGAAGAGGTCCGTCCGCGTAAGCCGTTGCTTCTCAAAGAGTTTTCCGATAATGCTGTCTTCGCGTTCCATCGAAAGGGCCAGCACCAGGTGCGAGACGTGGACGAGCTCCGAGAGAAGTTTGCCGGCATCCCTGCGCGCTCGCATAAACACGTCTTCGGTTTCGCGGGCGACTTCGATGGGGCCGGTGGGCCGAGGGGTTGCCGGCACAGCGCGGCCGAAGAAGCTGCGCCTGGGTTGGAGCAGGGACTCGAGCGCTGCGAAAAGAAGCTCAACTTTAACGTTACAGGCTGCAAAAAGTTCCTTAATATTCTCCGGATTGTGCCTGAGGATGGCGTGAAGCAGGTGCTCCGGCATAATCCGGTCCTGCCCAAACTGCACGGCGGAATCCTGCGCATAGGTAAGCAATACCTGGCTGGAGGAACTGAAGCAGTGGATATCCTGCTGAAAAAAGGAGTGTGCGACGTCGTGCATGGGCGGCCTGCGGGAGACGCATATGCGGGTTGTGCCCGCGGCGATTTGTCGATAATTTAGCGCAAGCCCCGGGGAAATCAATGCCCCTGCGGCCACAGATGCCGGCATGACTATATTCTTTGACTTTACCGAGGCCTCGATTTTTCCCTTCTTCTGGTGGATCGCCGTACTGACACTTCCGCCCGGCCTCGTTTTCCTGAGCGTGGCCTGGTGGCGCTGGTTTGTGGCGTGGGGCGTTGCCGACTGGACGCGCACGGACGGAATTCTGGAGGCCGTGGAGCGAATGCCGGACGGAGCGGTATCTGTAATGTGTGGCTATATTATTGCAGGGCAGAAGTTTACGCAGCAATCGCGGTACCGCGCCAAGGACACCCTGCCGGTGGTGCTGAGCGGGCCGCAGGGAGGGGAGCTGGTGCCGGGCGCGCGGGTAGCCGTCCTCTACGATCCCGCCCGCCCGGCCCGTTCACGAATGGCGCTTGTACCGCCGAGCTTTCCGTACTTGCA
This sequence comes from Verrucomicrobia bacterium LW23, assembly GCA_003054695.1. Taxonomy (GTDB): domain Bacteria; phylum Verrucomicrobiota; class Verrucomicrobiia; order Methylacidiphilales; family UBA1321; genus LW23. The sequence continues at coordinate 105,588 of QAZA01000005.1, read as the reverse complement.
TTTTGCATTGGGAGGATCGCTCACCTTCTTTGGCATGGTTGCGCTGGTGTGCGTGGCCTACTTGCACTGGTCCAAATCCTCCTGAAAGAAGGGAGGTTGAGTGATCAATGATTGCGCAGTTGGTGCTCACAAATTGCACGAAAATTCGTGAATGTCCTGTTGTTAGTTTGCGTTAGAATATGTATAAGATCTTGTAGATAAGCTTGTTACAGGAAATGTAAATTGTTGGCATTCATCTTGCGTACACCTGTATTCAATGCAAGAGCTGTGCCCATCCGCTTCTCCAGAACCTGTTGCCATCGCCGCCCCATCGGGGGGGGCGCGGGTGCGTCGGGCGGAGCATAATCCATTTGTGCCGCAGGCAAAAACGGTGCGCCTGGCAACGCCGGGGCGGATGGGGGTGCTTGATTTTGTGCGGGGACTTTTGCTGGTCCTCATTACTGTCAACCACTTCCCCGGGCCACACACCGCGTTTACTTACGAGCGCCTGGGCTTTTTTACGTGGGCGGAGGGCTTCGTATTTCTTGCGGGGCTAACCGGCGGGCTGTTCTGGGGGCGCGGTTTGGCCAGATCCGGGCCGGTCGAGTTTCGCAACCGCGTATGGGGGCGGGCCTGGGAGATTTACGTGTGGCATATGGCTACGCTGGCGGTGGTTGTGCTGCTGGGTATTGTCATCCGCGCCGCAACTGCAGGTTCCGCGCATCAGCCTTATGGCGAGTGGTTTAGCCATAATCTTGCGCCTTTTTCGGAGCGTCCCGCGATATCCTGGACGCTGGCGGGCGCGCTGGTTTTGCTGCCCAGCCTGCTGGACGTCCTGCCGATGTACTGCCTCTTTCTGTTGGCAGCGCCCTTTGCTTTTATCGCGTGCCATGCCGGACGCTGGCGCACCGTGCTGGCAATCAGCGCCGCCGTGTGGGTGGCATCCCATATGGGTCTAGGCGCGGCCCTTACCGGGTGGATGCCGAGCGAATGGCGCGCGGGTTTTCACGTGTTTGATCCGTTTGCGTGGCAATTGCTGTTTGTGGTGGGCTTGATCGTCGGCCACCTTGCGGCACGGCGCGAGCTGCCGGCGTGGGTTTTGAGCCCGTGGACAACCGTCATGGCCGCCCTTATCGTGCTGGGCTGTATGTATTTGCGTTTGCCGTGGGAAGCGATGGGCATGCACGCGGCCTGGGCGCCGCCATTTGAGTGGGTGGACCGCCGCCTGCTTCCCCCAGGGCGGATTCTGAGCTTTCTGGCGTTTGTGCTGGTGTTTGCGGCGATATATCGCGCACGGCCGCAATGGTTTACGTGGGAGCCTCTGGAATGCCTGGGCCGTAACAGTCTGCCGGCCTTTTCGGCGCATATCGTTTACCTGTACTGCTTTACGTACTGGGTAGGACTGGGCTTTCAGACGGAGCCGCACGCGACGAAGGTGTCCGCGTGGACGTCGGTGGGCCTGATGGCCCTGGGCGTCATCTGCCTTTTTGCGGTCGCGAGGGCCTATGAGAGGTACATGGCTGCGGGTAAAGCGTCCGCATCCCCGGCGCGAGCAGGGGAAGTTGCCCGAAGTGCGGAGAGCAGACAGCGATACACCACAGCGGTCAACTGAGCGGTGCCGAAGCCTGGAATTTGTCGGGAAGAATCTCATAAAATGACTACTATGGGCTTGACCGTTTGAAAGGAATGCAGTGTAATTGTGTGCATGCACTCCAGTGTCTTGTCCTGGTTGGGTAAGGTGACGGGTATCCCGTTGGCGAAGAAGCTGTTGCCGGGAGGCCGCAAGAAAGTGTGGCGCCAGGGCGACGTGTATATTATTGGCACGCCGGGCTCCGGCAGTCCTGGAGGCACGGCAAAGGCGGCGGGGACGGAAGTACCGCCCATTCTTGCTCGGGGAGAAGTTACGGGGCACTCCCATCGTGTGGAGGATCCCGCGACGGCGCGCCTGTTCCGGGCGGGCTCCGGCGAGGACATGACGCTCAGCGTTACGGCGGCAACCGCCACCATTGTGCATGAGGAGCATCAGCCGGTGTGCATTCCTCGTGGGGAATACGTTGTGCGCATTCAGCGGGAGTATACACCTGAGCGTATCGTCCGCGTCGCGGACTGAAGCCGGGAAGTCCCATCCCGGCTCAAGCCAGCCCTGGCCGGTTGATTGGGCCGCGATGCCTGGGATCGGATAGAAGACCGGATCGCTGCCTTGTAAATGAGGTGGCGAAGAACGCGGCCTGCCTTTTCATTGGGCTGACTTAGCCTGACTATTACTCCTCGCCTCACATGTTTAAATCCAGGAAGGCGCCGTTTCCCACAAAGGCTGAGCAGGCGAAGGCTGACAAGGCCGTCGTCGACGCAATTGCGAGCGGCCGGCATGACCCGGCGTTGCCGGTGGAAGCGTGCCGCCTTGACTTCACAGGGTTTCGCCTCAGCGCCAGTCAACTGCCGAGGGATATCACTTGCCGCGAGCTTCTGCTGGCCAAACTTCCGATTGACGAGGTGCTGCCGGGTTGGAGGGCCAGTTCCCTGCTGTCGCTGGAGGGGTGCGCCAGTCTCATCCGGTTGCCGCAAGGGTTAAGCACGGCAACGTTGAATATCAGCCAATGCGTTGCGCTTAAGCAACTTCCGCAGGCAATGAGTGTGAACTACCTCAACGCCTCGCAATGCACGGCGCTGGAGGAGTGGCCGGAGAGCGCGCAGGTGAGGTCGGGCGGCGTGGACCTCACCGGGTGCGTGCGCGTGACACGTCTGCCGGCGATTGGCAACGTCAGCTTCCTTAACCTGGCCGGGTGCGAGCGCCTGACGGAACTTGCGGACGGCACGACGGTGTCGTCGTGGCTGGATATCTCGCGCTCGGGCATCCGCGTGCTGCCCCCCAGCCTGGAGGGCGCGCCGCTGCGCTGGGGCGGGGTGCTGGTTACGGAGCAAATCGTCTTTAGGCCCGAGACGCTGGAGGTAGATAAAGTGTTGCAGGACAGGAACATCGAGCGGCGGCGCGTGTGCGTGGAGCGCATGGGCCCGGCAAGGTTCCTTTCCCACCCCGGCATACGCGTGCTGGATACCGACAGCGACCGGGGCGGCACGCGGCGTCTGCTGCAAATTCCCCTGCGGGGCGACGAGCCGTTGGCGGTCGTCGACGTGCGGTGCCCCTCCACCGGCCGCCAGTACCTGGTGCGCGTGCCGCCTGCCATGCGTACGTGCCGCCAGGCGATGGCCTGGACGGCCGGCTTTGACAACCCTGACGAAGTGGAGTTTGTGGAGGAGACCTGAGCCGGGCGTCCTCCGGCGAAGTCGACCAGGACGGATGGATTATCCGCTCATCTCACCTGCTTGCGCACGGTAGCGGCGCGGCAGGATGCGGGGGTGCCGTCGGCCTCCGCAAAAAGCGTGTTGTAAAGCGCTTCATCCACAATGGTGCTGGTGGCGGCCCGGTAGTGAAACTGCAGGGCGCGACGGCGCAGCGGCGAGCGGTTGGGCGGCGTCTGGTGCGGTAGCAGGCCGTAGAAGAACATGGCGCCGCCGGCCGGAACGGGAACAGCGAGGGCGCCGGCGGGGTCCAGGCGGTCGTGCTCAATTTCGCAGTCCATGCCGTGGAAGTGCCTGCGCGGGCCAAGCTTATGGCCGCCGGGCAGCACATGCATGCAGCCGTTTTCGGGCTCGGCGTCGTCGAGGGCAATCCACACGCCAATCACGGCGTCCAGAGGGGCGACCGAGAAGTAGGCGTTGTCCTGGTGCCAGGGCTTCTCGCTGCCGATGTAGGGGGGCTTGACCAGCGCCATCTCCTGAAACAGCAACGGGTTAGCGCCAATCAGGCTCGTGACGATCCGCTGAATCATGCCGCCCTCGCCCAGGATTCGGGTGAACACCGGCGCCGCCTTGGAGAACCACATGTATTTGCGCACAACTGCTTCCATATCAGCAGGTTGCAGGGTGGAGGCGTCCTGCCCGGGCTCGATCTGCACGAAAAGGGGACTGGTGCGGTGCTGGAACCAGGTGCCGTTGCCCTGGCCTTTGCGCTCAAACGCGTCGGGGTTGCCTACCGCATCGCGGGCGATGGAGGTCAGCGCATCGCGGCTTTCCTGTAATTCACTCGGGCTAAGCACGTTAGCCAGGGCGATGTAGCCGCGGTCGCGAAAGGATTGCAGCTGGTCGCCGGAGAGCGGCGCGGCGTCAGAAAGAGCGCGCGGCGCATCGTAAAGAGAGGGGGAGTGCATGGCATAAGCGTCGCAAAGCGATGGCAGGGATTCAATGGACAGTACGCTGCTTTTATTGCATTATCCGATCATCCTGGCATCTCCACCCCCTGTGATCCACCTCAACTCCCCACCGCGCACTTACCATTGCGAGGCCGACTGGCGCTGGTCGCCTCTGCCCTTTGTGGATCACGACGTTTGGGTTGTGCTCCGTGGAGAGGGTGCGCTCAGCTGCCACGGGCATGACTTCTCCCTGCGGCCGGGCAGTGCCTTTATTCTGCTGCCGGGCGCCCGCGTTGTGGCGCGGCACAGGCCGGATCGCCCGTTGCATGTGTTTGCAGCTCATTTCAGTTGTAGGCCCGGCGATGTGCCGTCGCTTCCGGAGTGCGCCGACGGCAAGCGTGGGTGCGTGCATGTGCAACTGTCGTCGCTACAACTGGTTACGGCGGTGGCGGAGGCCTGTGCGGGGCAGGCGTTTCAGGCGGGGCTTGCGTCCATGGATCAGAACCTGAGCGTCAGCTACTCGGCTGTGCTGGTGCAATCACTTGTGCTGCATATACTTGCGGAATCGCACAGGCGAATCATCCCGCCCGGGCAGGCGCGGGTGGAGACGTGCGTGGAGGCGGTACGCCGCGAGCCGGGGCGGCGGTGGACTCCGGCGGAAATGGCGCGGATGTCCGGCTTTTCGGTTCCGCAGTTCAACCGGCATTTCCACTCCGCAACCGGGCTGTCGCCCGCGCGTTTTGTGATAATGCAGCGCGTTGAGCGTGCGGCGCAACTGCTTGTAGAAACGGATCTTACGATTGCGCAGATTGCGGAGGCTTTGGGTTATTCGGACGTCTATTTCTTCTACCGCCAGTTTCGGCAGGTGCGCGGGGTCACGCCGGGTTCACTGAGGCATAGCACTAACAAAGCGCATGGTGATGGGGTATAGGTGGGGTACAACGTCGTGCGGATGGAAAGCAATGTGTATGTATTGTACATGAAACAATGCTGTAGATAAAGTAAAATTTTCTCTGATTAAATGTTTAAGCAATAAGCTGCTTGTTATCAAAGAGTTATAGCGCTGCTTTTCTTAAACTCGACCTCCGAGGGGCCGATTTGGGCCGTCGGCGGGGGCTAAACGCGTGAGATCTTCTTGTGCTGCGCAAGCGCTCCGGGTAAATCAGGCAGGCAGGCGATCCCATCAAACCAATCGAAGCAGGAAGCTTCTCATCCGCCTTGGATGGGCGGCTCAGGCGATCGTCAATCGCACGTTAACCTCAGGCTCCGGCAAGACAAATCCCCAGGAACGGATATATTGTCGATTGTACCCTACGATTTCCGCCGTACCCGCGGCGGTTCTCCCCCCATGCCTACCAAAGCGCGCGCGTTCTCTCCGGTCACCAGCCAGGGTGTTGCCCCCGGCCGCCTCGATTTTATGGGTGGCGTGGCGGATTACAGCGGATCGCTGGTGCTGCAAAGCCCCATTGCGGCGACCACGCGCGTGGCCATTACCAGCCGGCCGGACTCGCAGCTTGTGGTGACGAGCACGACGCCGCTGGCCGAGTTTTCCTGCGATTTTGCGCCGCTGCTGGCCGCCCTGCACAAGCGGTGCGACGCCGCGAACTGGCGCGCGCTGCTCATCGCCGTGGAGGCACCGGGCTGGGCGTTTTACCCGCTGGGCTGCCTGTGGGTCTTCTCCCGCGCCAAGGACTGGGTGCCGGACGGCGGGCTGGAGTTTTTTATCGAAAGCGATGTGCCGCAGGCACTTGGCGTAAGCAGCAGTGCCGCGCTGGAGGTAGCCACGCTGCGCGCGCTGGGGCATTTCAGCGACACGATTTTCTCCGGCACCGAGATTGCGCGCATGGGGCGCGAGGCGGAGAACAAGATTGTGGGTAACCCGTGTGGCGTGGAGGATCAGCTTGCCAGCGCGTTTGGCCGCCCCGGGCACTTGCTGCCCATTGTGTGCCGGCCGGACATTTTGCTGGAGGCGATTCGCTTGCCGGAAAATATTGCCGTGGTGGGCTGGGCGGGTAGTGTGCGCTCCGATGAAGCGTCGGCGCCTTTTGTGCAGGCGCGCACGGCGGCCTTTATGGGCAAGAAGATTTTTGAAACGCGCGGTGGTCAAACGTTTGAGCACAGTAGCGAGATTGCCCCCTCCACCTTTGTGCTGCACGGCGACGAATTTGTGCCGGACAGGATGACGGGCCGAGAGTTTGAGGAGAAGTTTGGCAAGACGGACGATCCGTGCACGACGGTGGACCCGGAGACGACCTACCGCGTGCGCTCGTGTTTGCACTTTCCGATCGCGGAGAACTTTCGTTGTCAGCTGGCGGCGAGCCTGCTGCGCAATTTCGCCAGCCCCAGCGGGCGCAAAACGCTCACCCTGGTGGGCGAGCTGATGCTGCAATCGCACGTGGGCTACACGCACATCGGCCTGGGCTCCGCGGAGTGCGACAAAATGGTGGACGCGGCGATGCAGCTTGGCCCGGAAAAAGGCATCTACGGCGCCCGCATCTCCTCCGGCGGCGCCGGCGGTACGGTGGTGGTGCTGGCGGAGAAGACCTCCCTGCCCAGGCTGCAAAAGCTGGCGGATCAGCTGAAGACGGGTGTGGGGAAGCTGAAGCTGATGTTGTAGAGGGCGGGTGTTATCTTAGGGCATGCACATGTGGAGGGTTAAAGCGATGGTAGGAATCTGCTTAACTTTTACCCGTATTCGCAGCGGAATCTGAGGCCTTGATTAATCCGGCATCCAATGACAATGGATGCGTCCAGCAATTAACTACCCATCGCGGTTGTTAATGTATTGCGGTGTGTATCTTGAGCCTTCTTTAGTTTTTCGCCTGTATCTTCAAGCGATCTGATAGCTTTCTTTACTAGGTAATTCATTATTCATTTAGAGGCTGTCGACATTTGGCCTCCTCCCCTTTATCCCCAGCTTAGAGGCTTGTATCCCCTTTAGAGCGAGACATCTGTGAAGCCGTACTGCAATACGGAGGAGAATGTCTCGCTCTAAGGGGGATACAAGCCTCTAAGCTGGGGATAAAGGGGGAACGTAAGGAAGGTTGAACATCATGGAAGCAACCCTCTTGGCGAAACTTTCCGCCCTTGGCGATGTTATCTGAAGGTCCGTAGATCCAAGGCAGATAATATCGCCAAGGACGGAAAGTTTCGCCAAGGGGATGCAGCGGAAATGTCGACAGCCTCTAGATTTAATAAAAAAAATACTTTGTATGGGTAGTACGGATTTCCTGTGGTGGTTGCCGCAGTCAAGCGTCGCTCAGGGAGGCTCTCAAATCACCACATCCCCGCCTTCGGTGGCGGTTTGCCAGCGTTGTTCCTGGGCGCGGCGTTCGGTGATTTCGTGCAGGCGGCTGGTGTGGCGGGCGATGGCGAGGATGTTGAGAACGAGGCTGAGGATGCCGTCGCTGAGGAGGGAGGCGCCGGCGAAGAACTCGTTGCGGCGGAAGGTTTCGCCCAGCGGTTTGATGACGACTTCCTGCTTGCCGATGACGCGATCGACGAGCAGGGCGACTTCGCGGCCTTCGGCCTCTACCAGGACGACGAGGCCCTGGGTGGCGTCGCGGAAGAGCGGCTCGATGCCGAGGACCTCAGCCACGCGCACCAGGGGGATGAGTTTGCCGCGCACGTCGATAACGGCAATGCGGCTGCCTTCCATCTCGTACACGGTACCGTCGGTGTGGATGCTGACGCCGGCGGCGGAGGTGTCGTCCGGGCCCTCGCCCAGCAGGGATTGGGGGGAGGCGAGGGATGGCAGGGCGACCGGTGCGGCGGCCGCGTCACTGCCGGCGGTGTCCCCGCGCGGCTCGGCGGCGGCTTTGGGCGGGGTGGGGCGGAAGGTGCGCAGCACGCTGGGGCTGGGGATGATGAAGCGCTGGGCGCCGATCGTGACGATCATGCCGTCCAGGATGGAGGTTGTCAGCGGCAGGGTGATGATGAAGGCGGTGCCTTTGCCGGCCTCTGTCTCAATATCGATCTGGCCGCGCAGGTTATCGATATGCTGGCGCACCACGTCCAGGCCCACGCCGCGGCCGGAGATATCGGTGATGACGTCGGCGGTGCTGAAGCCGGGGGCGAAGATGAGCTGGTCGATCTCCTCGGCCTCCAGCACGGCGGTGGGGGGTACAAGTCCGCGTTCTATCCCCTTGATGAGGATGCGGTTACGATCGAGTCCCGCGCCATCGTCGGCAATGCGTACCACCACCTGGCTGCCCGCGTGGCGCGCCTCAATGCGCAGCGTGCCGGCGGGCGATTTGCCGGCGGCCATGCGGCGTTCGGGCGCTTCAATGCCGTGGTCCACGGCGTTGCGGACCATGTGGGTGAGGGGATCGGCGAGTTGCTCGACGAGAGTGCGGTCCAGCTCGGTGTCGTCGCCGGAAAGGATGAGGTTGATCTGCTTGTTTTCCCGCCGGGCCAGGTCGCGCACGACGCGTTGCATGCGGCGGAAGAGGCCGCTCATGGGCACCAGGCGCATGGCCATGCTGGTGCGCTGCAGCTCGCGGCTGAGACGTTGCATCTGGGCCAGTTGGCGGGTCAGGCGATTGTTTTTGACGCCCAGCTCGCGGATGCTTTGGCCGACCAGCGAGTGGACGACGGAGAGCTCACGCACGTACTCCACCAGCATATCCAGCCGGGCCACGTCCACGCGCGTAGTGCCCTGGTTGGCGTCGGAGGCAACGTCCGCGGCGGAGGCCGGGGCTGCTGCCGGCGCGGGTGAGGGCGCAGAAGCACCAGCAGGGGTTGGCGCGGGCGCCTGCCCGTGCAACTCGCCGGGGTTGAGGGGAAGCTGCAGGCCGCTTCCCCCGCCCGATGTGGCGCGGACAGGGCCGGGCGCGGAGGGAGATCCCCCGGCCGGGCGTGCGGAGGAGAAGGAATAGGCGAAAGGCACCGGCGGCTCTTCCGCCTCGGGCGCGGGCACGGGGGCGGGCGAAGGCGCGGCCTGGGGCTGATCCTTAGCCTCGGGCGCGGATGCAGGCACCTGGGCGTCTTCCGGCGCGCCGGGCAGCGCGGTGGCCGGGGTTATCGGCGCGCTGGGGCCCTGGGCGGGCCCGGGCGGCAGCGGGTGGCGCGTGGCGTCCGGCTCGGCAGCGGCAGCGGCGGCGGGGCGGATCGTCGTGGGATCGGCCGCCGTGGGGATGCCCGGGGCCTGTGGTCCTGGGCCAGGCTGTGGAGGGCGGGCCGCCTGCGTGCTCGCAAAAAGGGGGGGGAGCGGGCGCGGTGTCGGCGAGGCGGCCGAAGCAGGCGCAGACGGGGATGCATCCGGCGCGGCAGGGCTTGCGGACGGGGCCGGCTGTGCGGAATTGCCAGGGCTTTCGGTTCCCCCCGTGCTCAGGCCTGTGCTCACGCTCGTGCTCGCGCTTACGCTCATGCTCAAGGTCTTGCCTGGGTTTGCGCCCGAGGCCGCGCCCGGTTCCGGCTCTGCCATCGCGGAGGCCGGCGTGGTGAGAATCGCACGGGCGCGCAGCTCCAGGTGAGAGGTCGCCACGCGGATAGGCACGGCGCTTTCGGCGGGATTCTGCAGGCGCATCTCCATGTCGCGCACAAAGCGCTCCAGCACATCCTTGCTCTCCAGCACCAGCTGGGTGATGGGGGCGTCCACCGCCATTGCTCCGTGGCGCACGGCGTCCAGCACGCTCTCCACCTCGTGCGCCAGGTTGTGGATGGGGGCCAGATTCAGATATCCCGCGACGCCTTTAAAGCTGTGGAAGGCGCGAAAAATCGTGCGCATCGCCTCCTCCCCGCGCTGGGAGGAGGGCGCGGCGGACTCCAGCGCAAGCACGCCTTGTTCCACCTCAGCCAGGTGCTCGCGCGCCTCGGAGATAAACTCGCTCAGCAGGTCGCCGTCGGATTCAATATCCAGCCGCACCTCCTCGTGCACCGCCATGTCTTCATCGCCCGTCATGGGGTGGTGCTGCTGCTGCGGGGGCGGCACGGGGGGAGGGGGAAAGTCGTCGGCATCCATATCATTTGCGGCAATTGGGGCTTCCGCTCCCCGCCAGCGTATCGCTCCCGCCTCTGCCCGGGCAAGAATCTTTTCGCCCGTAACTGAGCATCAGAGGCCCAATTTTCTTTGATTGATAAGGTATTTAAGATAGCTTTCTGTACGCATGACTTTTTGCCTGCGCTGTAGTCTCGGCCGGATCACACGTATAGTTGCATGTGTGCTGCTGGGAGGCGTCGCGTTCGCCACCCTGTGCCAGGCAGTGGATTTGACGCCGGAGGAGAAAGCGTGGCTGGAAGCTCATCCCGAGTGGCGCGCGGTTGGCTCCACCTCCAAGCCCCAGCAGTGGATTGACAAGAATGGCGAGTACCGCGGCCTCGCCGCCGATTACGACTACCTCATAGCCAAAAAGCTGGGGCTGAGAGTCCGCGCCGTCTACGCGGAGTCCTGGCCAGCCAGCATCGATCAGCTCAAGAAAGGGGAGGTGGACCTGTGCACCCTGCTGGCGCCGACAGCCGAGCGCGGCACCTACCTCACTTTCACCAACACCGTTACGGAGCTGCCCACCGCCGTGCTGGTGCGCAAGCAGGACCGCACCATCAACTCCAACGACGACCTGCGCGGCAAAACCATTGCCGTGCCCAGGGCGTGGATTATTGAGGACTACGTGCGGCGCAACATGTCGCACGCCCAGGTCCGCACGTTCGACAGCCTGGAGGACGCCCTGCTGGCCGTCTCCACCGGGCAGGTGGACGCCTACGCGGGCGACATCGCGTCCACTACCTTTGCGTTGGACGAAGTGGGCATCGCCAACCTGCGCGTGGCGTTTCGGCTGCCATACACGTTGCCTCTGGCCATTGGGGTGCGCAAGGACTGGGCGCCCTTCGTCCCGATTCTCAACAAAGCCATCGCGGCAATTGCCGAAGAGGAGCACGACGCCATACGCCAGCGCTGGATGGTGATACACGAGGTGGGCGTGGAGCTGATGGATGTGCTGCGCATTGCGGGCATCATCGTCTTTGTGGGGCTGATCTTCTACGTCGCGTCTCTGAGGCGCGAGATTAGGCTGCGCGTCGCCGCCCAGCAGGAGGTGATCGACACGCGCAACGCGGCCATTGTAGCGCTGGCCGCGCTTGCCGAAACGCACGACTCCGACACCGGCGCTCACCTTCAGCGCACGCAGGAGTACGTCAAAGCCCTGGCCGTGGAGCTTCGCCGCCGCGGCAAGCACAAGGGCGTCCTTACCGACGAGTACATCGAGCTGCTGCGCACCACCGCCCCGCTGCACGACGTCGGCAAAGTCGGCATCCCCGACAGCATTCTGCGCAAACCCGGCAAGCTGACAAAGGAGGAATTTGAGGTGATGCAAACCCACACCACTCTGGGGCACCGGGCGCTTCATCGCGCCAGCAAGACGGCCCACGGGGAGTCGGCCTTCCTCAGGCTGGCAGCCGAAATCGCGCTGACCCACCACGAGCGTTGGGACGGCAAAGGCTACCCGCAGAGGCTTGAGGGCGAGAACATCCCCTTGTGCGGCCGCATTATGGCGCTGGCCGACGTCTACGACGCGCTCCTCTCCAAGCGCTGCTACAAGGCGGCCATCCCGCACGAGGAAGTCATCCAGATCATCGCCGCCGAACGCGGCCGACAGTTTGACCCGGACATCGTCGACGCCTTCCTGGCCATTGAGGCCGACATCTTCCACATCTCCCAGTCCTTTATCGACGACCCCGAAATGGCCGCCGCCGCCAAAGCCGCCGCAACCACGGCCACGGAGCCGGTGTAAGACCAACTCGCAAAGTTATTTGCTCTTTATGCGGAGCTGATTTTGGGCTATGGGTGCGCTGAAACGGAGGGAGTGCATTAAAATAATGCTCGACCGGAGTTTCAGTGCGGCCGTAGCCCGAAGGCGGCCCGCAAAAAGAGCAAATAACTGTGCGACTTGGTCTAAGGCTTGCTAACCACAAACCGCTAACCCTGCCGCTCCCGCGCCGGCGGGGCGGCGGGGTGGCGGTGGTGCTCGGCGGGATGTTGCTGGGGGTGGGCCTGCGGATGGGCTTGTGGTGCCGCGTGCTGGGGATGTTGCTGCGCTGCGGGGGCGGCGGCCTGGGCGTCGCTGCGCAGGTGGCGGTGGTCAAAACTGCTGGCCAGCTCGGCGGCAAAGTTGTCCATCTCGACAGTGAGGCGCCGCACGGTAACCACCAGGAAGTTGTAGCCAAACATCGCCGGGATGGCGACCAGCAGACCGGTCACCGTCGTTATCAGCGCGCCGGAGACGCCCGGCGCCATCGTGGCCAGGGAGGCGTTGCCCTTCTGCGCGATGTCGCTAAACGTATCCATAACGCCCCACACCGTGCCCAGCAGGCCCAGAAACGGCGCGCCGCTGACGGCGGTGGCCAGCAAAATCATCCTGTCCTCCAGCCGCAGCGCCTGCTCGCTTACCGTGCGCTCCATGGCGCTGCGCACGCTGGACATGGCCACGCTGGAGATGCGCGGCGGTCGGGCCAGGATGGCCATGGTGCGCTCGTCCCACGTGGTGGTGCCTGTCATCTGAAAAATCATCTCCCGGGCGCCCGCCTCGTATACCTCAAAGTAGGTGCTGCCGGGGAACGTCTCGCCGCTCATGGCCAGCGCCATGGGGGTGCGGCTCGCGCGAAAGCGCTTGAGGAACGCCGCGTTTTGACGCCGCACGGTGCGAATCTGCAGGAACTTGCTGATCATGACCGACCAGGAAAAGATGGAGCCCAGCGCCAGCAAAAGCAGCACCAGATGGCCCGCCCAGTTGGCGTGCTGCAGTGCAAACAGAATGCCGTCCGCCAGCACGGGTGTGGGTACCAGCCCCGGCGCGGCGGCGGGAAAAATCAGCAAAGTTGAGCCCATGGATGGCGCATAACATAGCGCCACTTGCCCCGGTTGCGGAACTAAAATGCGCACCGGGCAGCATCTTCCCAAAATTGTGCTTTGCCACCGTGGCTGTTTTTGCACATAGTGGCAGAATGTCTTTGTTAGATAAGCTGGATTCCAACCTCATTGATGAGGATAATCAACTGTGGGAGAACTACAAGCGGCCGATCATCATCGGCTTTGTGGCGCTGTTGCTTTTTGCGGGTGCGGTGGGCTACTGGTTCCTTCGCGCCGAAATGTGGGAGACCCAGGCGCGCCTGGAGTACACCCTGGCCAAGACGCCGGAGGAGAAGCTGGAGCTGGTGCGTAAGTTCCTGGGCTCCAGGCAAATAGCGCCGGAGATGCTGGTGCTGGCCGAGGAGTTTATGCGCGCCGGTAAAGTCGACGAGGCCGCCCTGCTCTACAGCACGTTTGTCCAGACTTACCCCAAACACCCGCTCGTAAACGGCGCCGGCCTGGGCCTGGCCTATGTGGATCTGGCGCGCGGCCTGAGCGCCGCCGGTACCGACAAGCTGAAGAAGCTCGGCGAAACCCGCCCGCCCGACACCTACTCGGGCCTCGCCCTCCTGGAGCTGGGCCGCCTCTACACCACCGCCGGCAAGCTGGACGAAGCCCGCAAAGCCCTGGGTGATTGCCTGAACGTCGCCGCCCCCGACAGCGAACTGCGCTCCATCGCCACCGATCGCCTGGCCCAAATCACCCCCGCCGCCAAGGTCGACCAGAAGCTGCTCGACTCCCTGGCCGCCACCAACGCACAGGCCGCCACCAACGCGCCCGCCCCCGGCGCCACCAACGCCGCCCCGCTGGAGCCCACCGTCATCCCCGTCACGCCCGGCACCAACGCCCCTGCGGCACTCGCCCCGGCCGCGACGAATGCGGCGCCAGCTCCCGCTCCCGCCCCGATGACGAACGCGCCCGCAGCGACCAACGCACCGGCCGGCAAGTAAGCTGTTGCGTCCCTACAGGACGCGATTCCTTTCGAACTCATGCCCAGGGCTTACGCCCTGGGCTATAGGCTTTCGCGCCGGTGGCGCGTCTGAGAAGATATGTATATGCTCGGATTTAGCGCGCGGCTTCGGGCCGCGGCTGGGCGGGCCTGGTGTCGGCGGAGGCTGGAGTAAAGCGCCAGTAGACGTGGCATTGGATCCACGCAATGCCGGGCTCAGCTGCCGCGGCGGCGCGGAATTGGGCGCGTCGGAGGGCGGCGACGGCTTGTTGGTCGATGGCCGGGCGGCCGCACGATTCCGCGACGATTACGCTGCGTACACGGCCGGATTCATCCACGCCGAGCGACAAAACGGTGGTGCCGAGCGCCGCCAGCGGATCGTACGGCGGGTTGGGCAGCGCGGGGATGGTATTCGCCACCAGCCGGGCGTCGCCCTCGGCGTCCAGCACGGCAAATGAGGAGGCGGCGGCGGCCGGGCGTTGAGCGGGAGCCGGGTAGGGGAAGTCCTGCCGCGGCGGCGTCATGCCCTGCGTCACGCGCTCCTGCAGTGTCGGCCAGCCCTCGGAGAAGAGGGGAACCATGCTGGGCGGGTAAACGCGCGGCACCGGGCCGCCGGCGTCAGGGGTATCCCGCTGGCTGGCAGCTACTTGCGTGGAAAACATGCCGGGAGATCTCGCGGCGCCCGCAGGCCGGGGAATCGACGCGAGAAGGTCGCGAACGGACGTGTCGCCTCCACTGCCCGACGCCGTGGCCAGGCTGCCTTCTGGGCGCTGCGGTGCGGTGGGAAAGTTCTCGCGCGCATTCCACTTCAGCGTCATCTCGGCGCGGGTAAGGAGGGGGCCGGCCGGCACGATCATGCGGCTCGGATCGTTCATCTCGGTCCAGAACTCCAGCGCGGCACGTTCGCGGTCGCTCAGCGAGGACTCGCTCAGCAGCATCAAATCGGTGCGCACGGGGATCTCCCGTTGGGTGGCCGGGTAGCGGATTTCAATCACGTAAAACGCGCTAATGTGCAGGATAAGTGCCAGCACCACAAAGGGTAACAGCATGCGCGTCTCCCGCGGAATCCGGCTGATCCACGCCTCCGCGCCGCCGCCGCTGTCTCTGGGGACAGGCATCGGCGGCCCAATGCGGAGGGTGGTTTTGGTGCGAGGCATGCGGGAGGTGCTGAGGGCGGGGACGTAAGGCGTGAAGCGTAGAGCGTAAGGCGTTGCGTGCAAAGCGGTTGCCTTACACGCGCAAGCCGCCTCATCCTGCCACGCTAGGGCAAAGCAAGGCGGCTGTCCAGACGGGATGCGTTGCTCTACATATTGGTGGCCGGCAATGGCGAGGGCTCAGCCCCCTGCGCGGGAGCAACGGGCGTCGTTTTGAGCAACGGGCTATCCTCCACCTGGCCAAACATATAGATGAGCGTCATGGAGACCACGGCGATAAGGATAAAGATAACCGCCCACAGCCCGACCCGGTTAACGGAGGAAGTTGAGGGTTTTTCCGACTGGCTGATGACAGGAATTTGTGATGACATTGTAGGTACCTATGTAGAGATGTTGGATGAAGAAAACGCCGGCAACGGAGGGACAATAGCAAGCAAGGGGTAAGCCCGGCCGCCACCGGCAAATGAATCCCCGTACTATCGCACAGGATTGACTTTTTATAAAGGCTGCACGGCGGTTCGTTAAGCTGCTGCCGGGAGCGTTGCTGGTTTACACATAAAACATACGGCTGGGCCATTGTGGTGTCGGGCGATGTGATGCAGTCGATTGATCAACCGCAATTTCACTCACACTGTTGAATTGCAAGTGCCTGATCATCAACGAGGGCGCACTTTTCTTGCCTTTTTTTGCGCGCGAAATCGGTGCTTTCCTTCATTTTCCGCACGCAATATCGCAAATTTCACTTCTCAAGATATTCCCTTCGTTGCATGATGAAACTTCCCCGAACTGACCCGGTTCATCGCCGCGACTCCACACACCTCGTCGCGCCTAAGCGTAAGGGATTGCGATTTCAACTTTTATGGTCCATATCGATTCCGCCCTCACGGCAGCCCAGCTCCTGCCTGCCATCGAACGCGTCTTTGCCCTCTCCGGCGAGAAGATTCACGCCCTGCACAACCGCTGGCCGCACGGCCAGGGCACCCCGGTTTTTACGGAGGCCGGCAAATACACCGCGCGCGGGTGGACCGAATGGACCCAGGGCTTCCAGTACGGCCTCTCCATCCTGCAGTTCGAAGTGACTGGCGATGAAGCCTTTCTGAAGATCGGGCGCGAGTCGACGGTGAAGTACATGGCGCCGCACATCACGCACATCGGCGTGCACGATCACGGCTTCAACAACGTCAGCACCTACGGCAACCTGTTGCGCCTGATGAAGTTAGGCGTGCTGCCCTACTCTGAGTGGGAGCGCGCTTACTATGAGCTCGCCCTTAAATCCACCGGCGCCGTACAGGCCGCGCGCTGGACGGACCTGCCCGCGGGCCAGGGCTATATCGCCAGCTTCAACGGCCCGCACTCCCTGTTTGCGGATACCGTGCGCTCCCTGCGCGCCCTGGCCGTCTCCCACCAGCTGGGCCACCGCCTGATGGGCGAGCGCGACCGCGTCATCTCGCTGGTGGATCGCCTTGTGCTGCATGCGGATACGACTGCCAAGTACAACGTCTACTTCGGCCGCGGCCGCGACAGCTACGACATCCGTGGCCGCGTGGCGCACGAGTCCGTATTTAATCTCAACGATGGCTCCTACCGCTGCCCGTCCTCTCAGCAGGGCTTTGCGCCGTTTACCACGTGGACGCGCGGCCTGGCGTGGATCCTCTGCGGCTACCCGGAGGAGCTGGAGTTCCTCGAGACGCGCCCCGAGTCCGAGTTTACGGCGCACGGCGGCAAGGCGGACGTCCTCGCCCGCTTTTTGGCCACCGCGGAGGCCGTGGCGGACTTTTACCTGGAGTTCACCCCCACGTGCGGCGTCCCCTACTGGGATACCGGCGCGCCCAACCTGCACAAGCTGGGCGACTACCTTAACCGCCCGGCCGATCCCTACAACGCGCACGAGCCGGCCGACAGCTCCGCCGCTGTCATCGCCGCGCAGGGCCTGGCCATCCTGGGCCGCTACCTCAAAAGCAAGGGCCAGACGGAGAAGGGCACCCGCTACGCGCAAGCCGCGCTCACCATCGCGCGCACCGTGTTTGCGGAGCCGTACCTCTCCACCGACACAAAGCACGAGGGCCTGGTCCTTCACTCCGTGTACCATCGCCCCAATGGCTGGGATTACATCCCCGCCGGCCAGACAATCCCGTGCGGCGAAAGCAGCATGTGGGGCGATTACCATGCCGCCGAGCTTGCCGCCCTGCTGTGGCGCGAGGCCAAAGGCAAGCCCGCCTCCACTTTCTTCGATATCGACTTTGCCCCCGCCGCCGCTGGTGCCGCCGCGTAAGTTCGTCCCTCTTCGACAGCCCTTGCAGTTGCAGAAACCATTCCCCCTCCCATGAATCCTTTTAAGCTTACTCGTATCCCCACGATCAAGAAGCCGGAGCAGTTCCGTGCGCACCTGGCCAGCCTGGGGCTGGACCTCCAGCTTGACGACGAAATCACCCTCGGCGACGCCTCGCCGCTGCGCGCGCCCCTGCAGTGGGGCGATCGCATTATCGGCAACCGCTGGGCCATCCACCCCATGGAAGGCTGGGACGGCACCACGTCCGGCGGCGTAACGGAGCCGATGATCCGCCGTTGGCAGCGCTTTGGCGAGAGCGGCGCCAAGCTGATCTGGGGCGGCGAAGCCATGGCGGTGCGCCCGGACGGCCGCGCCAACATGAACCAGCTGATCGTGAACGAGACGAACAAGGCGGGCATTGCCCAGCTGCGCGAGACTCTGATTGCGGCGCACGCCGAGCGCTATGGCAGGACGGACGACCTGGTCATCGGCTTCCAGCTCACCCACTCCGGCCGCTTTTGCCGGCCCAATGACAAGAAGCGCTGGGAGTCCCTCATCGCCTATCGCCACCCCATCCTGGACAAGAAGTTTAACGTGCAGAGCGACGAGCAGGTGCTCTCCGACGACGAGCTGAAGCGGCTGACCGACCAGTACATCGCGGCGGCCGTCATCGCCAAGGAAATCGGCGCGGATTTCGTCGACGTGAAGCATTGCCACGGTTACCTGCTGCACGAGTTCCTGGGCGCGATCACCCGCCCCGGCATCTACGGCGGCTCCTTCGAGAACCGCACGCGACTGACGCGCGACATCATCCAGGGCATCCAGGCGGCGGCGCCCGGCCTGGGCATTGGCGTGCGCCTCTCGGCGTTTGACTTCGTGCCATTCAAGCCCAATCCCGCGCTGGCGGACGCCGGCAAGCTCGGGCCCGGCATGCCGGAGGAATTCGCCGGAATGCTGCCTTACAACTACCAGTTTGGCATCAACCGCGAGAACCCGCTGGAGTACGATCTGACCGAGACGATCGAGTTTGTGAAGATGCTCAGCTCGCTGGGCGTCAAGCTGCTCAACCTCTCCGCCGGCAGCCCGTACTACAACCCGCATATTCAGCGCCCCGCCGCCTACCCGCCCTCGGACGGCTACCAGCCGCACGAGGACCCGCTGATCAGCGTGACGCGCCAGATCAACGTGGTGAAGCAGCTGAAAGCCGCCGTGCCGGAGATGATCATGGTCGGCAGCGCCTACTCCTACCTGCAGGAGCTGCTGCCCAACGTGGCGCAGTACTACGTGCGCACCGGCGCCGTGGACAGCATCGGCCTGGGCCGCGTGGTGCTCAGCTACCCCGACATCCTGCACGCCGCGACGGAAGCCTCCACCCAGGGCAAGCTGGAGGGCCGCTTCATCTGCCGCACCTTCAGCGACTGCACCACCGCCCCCCGCAACGGCCTTCGCTCCGGCTGCTACCCCCTCGACGACTACTACAAGAAGTTTGAGGACGCGCCGAAGCTGAAGGAAGTGAAGAAGCTGGCGGGCGTGTAAGCGCGCCGTTGGTTGCAGCTCAAGCCTGACGTACAACAGCCCGGAGTTTCGATGAGATTCCGGGCAGTCTCATGCATTTCTGCTGATACTACTCCCAGCCCGTGCCCTTCCCTACGCAAATCAACCTGGGCTACTCGTGGCTGCTGCTCGATCCCGTGTATGCGCAGAGGGACGAGTTTCGGCAAGCACTTGAGGTGAGAATCCGCGCTCGCCTCATGCGGAGATCAAAGGCTCCCTTTCCGTGGATTCCACCTCTGGACGAGGTAGTACTTACCTGCTCCACCCTTGTGCTGCGAGCCGATTTGCCCGCGAGGTCCGGCCCCGCATTGCTCCAGTTGGCAAGTGAGAATCGTGCAAACTTTACGCATTTAGAGTTGATGTACCAGACTCACAATGCGCTTGTTCCTGTCGTGCGGGGTTCCGACCACGTGGTTCTCCAGCACTTTCGCCTCGCTGAAGGGGAAGGGGCGGGCGTGCCCGTTTTTGAAGTGTGGCTCGATAGCTGAATCGTTTCGGCTGAGTACGGATCGCGGATTGCGTCCTCGCTAAGAAGCTGTACTCTGTACATTAAGAACGCGCACGCAAACGCGTTAACTAAACCATGACCTTTGCGCTCTCATTTGCTTCGGGCGATGCCTGTCAGATTCGGTTTCAGCGGGGACTTCTGCTGAGCGCGGTACTGCTTATCTGCTGGGCAGCGACACCTCTTGCCACACCACCCGCCGGAGCCCACGCCGCGTCCTCCGCCTCGGAGACAGACCCCACACGCTCGCTTTCTCGGGGGATTTTGGACGATACGATTGCGATGATGATTCGCGACCTGGAGGCGCCGCAGCCGGACTACCGGAAGTTCCTGAAGGAATACGGCCCGCCCGACATCGTCAGCGACGCGGAGGCGGCGGGCGATCTGGACCAGGCGGCGGAGATGTTCCGCAGGCGCGTTGCGAAGACGACGCTGGATCTGCTCAAGCATATTCGCACGCAAAAGCCTGTAAGCAAGACAGATACGGAAGTGGCTTACGACGTGAAGGATCAGCCCCGGCCGGATAATATGGAGGAGAAGATGGGGTTCACGAAGATTCGCGGCAAGTGGTATATGAATTGAGCGGAGTGCATTCGTACTCTCTCATCATTTAATCTAGCCGAAACTCCTCCCTTGGCGTCTTCGTGCCTTGGTGGTTAATATCTCCTTCTGAGACGCTGCGGAGCCGGAAACCGGGGACAGAGAATTTAACCACAAAGGCACGAAGACACGAAGGGCGGAAGGGAAAACGTGGACGGAAGCGCGTCTTGACTGCATGTCAATAGTTGCCATGCTTTCGGGATGTTGCGGGGCATTCCCGGGCCATGTGTTGTCTCCATTGGCCCGATCCATCCCCTCGCGCGCCGGCACCTCCATGATTACCGTCGAAGTCATCAACACGGGCTCCGAGCTGTTGCTCGGGCAGGTTACCAACACCCACCTCGGCTTCATCGCGCGCGAGCTTTTTAAGCTGGGCCTGCGCGTGGACCGGCAGGTGACGGTGCCGGACGGTGCAGCCATTCGCGGCGCGATGAGCGAGGGGCTGGCGCGGTCGTCGCTGGTCATCGTCACCGGCGGCCTTGGGCCTACGTCCGACGACCTCACGCGCGACTTTGCGGCCGAGCTGCTGGAGCGCCCGCTTCGCCTGAACCAGGCCGTGCTGACAAAACTGACCGATTACCTGGGCCGGCGCGGCTACGGCGTCAGCGAGCTGACCAAACGCCAGGCGATGGTCCCCGAGGGCGGCGAAGTCCTCCCCAACGACTATGGCACCGCGCCCGGCCTGGTGATGACCCACCGCAACGTGGGGGACCCGCCCCACATGCCGGATCACGTCCTCATCCTGCTGCCCGGCCCCCCGCGCGAGCTGAAGCCGATGTGGACCACCTACGTGATGCCCTGGCTGCGCACCCACCTGGAGATGCAGGTGATGCATCAGCGTACATGGCGCGTGCAGGGCGTGGGCGAGAGCCGCGTACAGGAGCTGCTGGAGCAGGCGCTGCGCGAGCTTCACGACTTTGAGTTTGGCTACTGCGCCCGCCCGGGCGAGGTGGATTTCCGCCTCATCTCCCCCGACCAGGCCGCGCTGACCCGCGCCGACGCCGTGGTGCGTGGCATCCTGGCCGACGCGATTTACGCCGAGGATGAGGAAAGCATGGAGCAAGTGGTTGTGCGCCAGTCGGTTGCCGCCGGCAAAACCATCGCCACGGCGGAGAGCTGCACGGGCGGCCTCATCTCCAACCGGCTGACCAACGTGCCGGGAAGCTCCGCCGTGCTTCAGGCCGGCTACGTCACCTACAGCAATACCAGCAAAACGCGCGAGCTTGGCGTCAACCCGGCGCTGCTGACTACCCACGGCGCTGTGAGCGAGCCCGTGGCGCGGGCCATGGCCGAGGGGGCGCGACGCCTCGCGGGCACCAGCCTGGCCGTCGCCGCCACCGGCATCGCCGGGCCCGACGGGGGCTCCGCCGAAAAGCCTGTGGGGACCGTGTGGCTGGCCGTGGCTGACGAAACCGGCACCCACTCTGTGCGCCGCAAGCTCTCCACGGACCGCGAAACCTTTAAGCTGATGGCCAGCCAGGTGGCCCTGGATCTCTTGCGCCTTTCGCTCAAGTACGGCGCCGCCCGCCTGGTGGACGGCCATGGCGCGGCGCCCACGGCGGCGGTGGCCGGGCGGCCGTAGAGCGGTCCCCGTCTACTTCGCCGCCGCCGTGGCGCTTGCGCGGGAGGCCAGTTCGGGCACCAGGCGGTCCAGCTGCTGAAGCACGTAGCGGCCCAGCATGTAGTTGCCGCGCATGGTAAAGTGGCTGCCGTCGGAGGTGCGGGCCAGCTTCATGGTGCCGGAGTCATCCGGCAGGTACGCCGTGTAAGCGCCGGCGGGCGCGCTGAAATCCCACGTGGGAATGAAGCCGCTGCCGGTGGAGCCGGTGGCCTGAGAGAAAATGCCGTTCATCAGCACCACTTTTTTGCTGTACACCGGCGGGTTAACTTGCGGCAGGCCCACCCAGATAAGGCGCACGTTATGGGCGCGGGCGATGGCGATCATGTCGCGCACGCGTTGCGCGTAGAGCTCCTCCCAGCCGGTGGTGCCAAAGTTGAAAGTAAACTTGCCGTCGTTCCAGATCGTCTGGTTGTCGTTGAGCCCCAGGAAGATAACGGCGACGTCGGGCTTGTCTGTGGCCAGAAAGCCGCGGAACGACGCGGGCCAGTCATAAAAGTCCGGCCGCGCCAGCCCACTGCTGCTTTTGCCCCGATTGATGACGCGCACGCCTGCGCGCCGGGCCGTCACCTGCTCCAGCGCCCAGCCCAGGCCGTTGGCCATGGAGTCCCCGTAAACCGCGATGCGCAGTTCGTCCACGCTGGAAGCCGCCGTTGCCGCCGAAGCGCCGGCCGGCTCGGGCTTCTCGGCGGCCGATGCCGTGGCTGTGCTTGCGGCACGCTTCTTCTCCGGCGCCGGCGCGGCGGAGCGTCGGTGCTGTGCGGAAGCGTCGGAAGACGGGGCGGATGTGCTGGCGGGATGAGAAGTGCTTGTGCGGGAACGCTTTGCACTGGCATGGCCTGCAGTGGCCGAGCCCGGGCTGACGGTCACCATCTCGCCGGAAGGAAGCATCCGCCGCGTGGTGCGGGTTTGCGTGGGTGCGGGTGTAACCGGGGTAGCCCTGCGGGTCTCCTTGCGCTCAAAGGCGCCAAAGAGGGAGAAGCCCTTCTTCTTCTCCGGGGCCGGCATCGTGGCGGTGGCGGGCGCCTTTTTGCTGCGCGGGGCGGACTCCCCCTCCGCGCCGCGGACGCGCTGGGGCAGCAGGGCCACGGCCAGCAACAGCATGGCCAGTAGCAGCTCACCCAGGTGCCGCATGGCGCTACGGCGGCGGCGGGAGGGGAAGGGGATGAGCGTTCCGGAATCCATGCGTTTTTACATAGCGAAACATAAAAAATCTTCAAGTCCATGTTTCGACACAATCGCGTTTCCCGCCGGCCGGGCGTTGACCTGCACAGGTTTACGGATTGCAAAATCTTCAAGTCAATGCGTGATCCACTGGACAGGCGCCGCGATTCAGTGAAAGATGTGAAATAGAGTAGATCCGTTCAGGATTATCCACACTCGGGCGACGACGCGGGGCGCTGCCAAACTCAATTCGTATAAAGCTATCCTTATCAACTGCTAACGACTTACTATCATGGCTTCGTTTTTCTCTCCGTTTACCCTGCTTCGCGGCGCCGCTCTGGCGGCGGCGGCCGCGCTTGTGACGCTGGCGCCCCTCGACACGCACGCGCAGTCGTCGATAAACAGCAAGCGCACCAGCAACGGCGCGCCCGGCGGCGGCAACGGCAATGTCACGGCTACCGCCCGCTCGCGGGATCCCGTGCGCACGCAAAACTGGCCATTTTCGTGGAGCGCGGATGAGTCGCGCCGGGTGGATCGCATTGTCATAAGCCTCTCTGCCCAGAGGGTTTATGCGTATCAGGGCGGCCGGATTGTGTTGGATACACCGTGCAGCACGGGGCGCCCCGGGCACTCCACCCCGGTAGGCACGTGGCGCATCTTCTTCAAGAATGCCAACCACTTTAGCGGCAGCTACGGCGCCGTGGTCAACGCGCGCGGCCAGGTCGTCAACGCCGACGCCACACCGCGCAGCTACGTGCCAAGGGGTTGCGCCTACCTGCGCGCGCCGATGCCTTATTTTATGAAGTTTGTCGGCGGCATTGGCCTGCACACCGGTATGCTGCCCGGCTACCCCGCGTCGCACGGCTGCATCCGCCTGCCGAATGAGGCCGCGCGCCGCCTGTTTGCCCTGGCGCCGATCGGCACGCCTGTCTCGGTGGTGCGCGCCGCGCCCGCGGGGACACCGGCCGCCGCTGCCGCCTCGGCTCCCGCGGCCCCATCCACGTAGCCGCGTGCCGGTGGTGGTGACTGCGGGCGATCGCAACGGATTCCAATTGCAATCGGTGCGATGGGTTTGTATACTCGCGACAGGTAAGGCGCTCTGAATATGTTGTAAGAGCGTCGCTGGTTTTGCGAGTTCTTACGAGGAGGTAGTGCAAGGAGTATCCTTTGTAATCCTTGCCTTCCTCCCAGGTTCAACCATCCACGCCACGCAATCCATTTATGACGACCATGTTACGTCGGAAATGCCGGGACTTTGTCCTGACCCTCGCGGTCGCTGTCGCCGCCGCCCTGTTGGCCCTGTCGCCGCTCAGTGCATCCGCGCAAAGCTCCGCGCTGCCGGAGGATTTTGTAAAGGCCATGGAGAAGCCGGAAGATGGCACCGTAACGCTCTACTCTCTGGACCCCGGCAAGCAGATGGACAAGACCGCGTACCAGGAATGGAACGACGGCGAACCGCCCAGGTTCCACAAGTTCAACGTGTTAGGCAAAGTGGCCTTGAACGCGAAAGAGGTAACCGCGACGGTGGAGGAAATCAACGCGGTCACCCGCGAGTCCCTCGGCGCCAAGGTGGACGGCTGCTTTTACCCCCGCCACGGCGTCAGCATCCGCACTTGCGATAACTCGTACGACTTCGTCATCTGCTACTCGTGCGCCAAGTACGCGGTGTACCGCAACGGCACCCTTGTCGGCTACTACGCCATGAGCGGCCCGCCCGACATGATGAACGAGCTGGTGAAATCCCACAACATTGTGGTGGCTAAATAGACTTGCCTGCACGGTCGCGTCCAGGGCTCTGGAGAACCCTGGACAGCTGGGGATTTATTCCATCGCGCCGTATCGCCGCAGCAGCGCGGCGGCTCGGTCGCGCTCGGCGGGGGCGCGGGCGGCCTGCAGCGCGTAGCTGAGCGGGGTTACGTTGCGGTAGATTTTCTCTATGTGTATAACCGAGCAGCGCACGGTGAGGTCCGCGCCTTGCTCCAGCAGAAACTCCAGCATGGGGAAGGCCCAGGCGAAGATGGAGTTGACGGCGTGGAAGATGGGCGTGTGGCCGCCGATGCCCTCCGCGTTGACGGGCGCCGGGCTGTTGATATCTGCGCCCGCGGCAATGAGAGCGCGCGCGGCTTCCACATGGTTCCAGTCGGCGCACAGGTGCAGCAAAGTGGTGTCCTCCAGAGCCAGGTTGGCGCCGCGCAGCGGGTAGCGCTGGTGCGCAATGTCCGGGTCGTCGCGAAGGCGCGCAAGGAAGGCGGGGAGGTCGCCGCGGTGCAGATCGAGCGCCGGCGGCGGCACGTAGCCGGGGCCGTCCTGATGGCGCGCACCAGCTGCCAGCAACACGTTCACGCACTCCGTAAAGCGTGGCGAGCGGTCGTAGCCGGAGATGACCGCCTGCCAGGCGGAGTCGCGGCAGCGGGCCTCGGTCTCCGGCATCCGCAGGTTCGGGTCGGCCCCATGTGCGGTGAGGAGGCGGAGCATACCGGGCGCTTGCGTCTCGGCCGGGTAGGTGAGGAGCGGGCCCCAGCCGTACACGTTGCAGTTCACGTCGAGGCCGTGCTGGAGAAACATCTCCATCAGCGGCAACTGCCGGTCGCTCATGGAGCCGCGCGCGACGGCCAGGTTGCCGTCGTCGTGGATCGACGCGCCGGCCTCCAGCAGCACGCGTGCGGCATTGATTTTGATGCGCTGCGAGGCGTAGGCCAGCGGGCGATGGTTGCCGTAGTAGTAGCTTTCGCGCGCAATGTAGCAGTCGATCACCGCCGGGTTGGCGCGGATGATGCGGCGCATCTGCGCAAGGTCCTCCACATCAATGGCCTGGCGCAGGGCGACCAGGGTGTCGGTCTTCACCTCCACGGCGGCTTTCAGTCGCGGCCAGCTAGGGAAGCCATAGTCGCGCGCGATGGCCAGCTGCGCCTCGTGCAGGGCCAGTGGGGCGTGGGGAGCTTTCCCCTTGCGCTGCGGCAGGCGCCGGCGGACAAGCGCGGCGGCCTCGGGGTCTGCGGCGGCAAAGGCCTGCATCAAATCGCGGGCCTGATCCTTTACGTGCGCCAGGTTGGCGCGCTCCGGCAACTGCCGGTTGGGCAAGTGCGCATCGCTGCTCATTCCATCCTCCATGCGTGTGCCTGAGATCCGCCTGCAGGCAGCATAAAGGTGGTGCTGCGGTAATAGCTGACGATGAGGCAGGTGGGTTCAACCCTTTCCGCGGATCTGGATGCGCCCTGCGCGCGATTCCAGTTATGGCAGGGCAGGGGGCGGATGGCAAGGGAAAACCGCCTCTAACGTACGCGCGGTGGCGGGGCGTAAAAGGCGCGGATGCGGTTGACTTCCCGCTGGTAGTCGTCGGGCATCGTCAGCGCAACGGGGAGGGGCTCGGTGTCGTAGGTAAACAGGGAGACGTTGCCGCCGTCGCTCCAGGCAATGGGGCGGTTGGTTTCGGAGTTGATCCACGCGGTGAGGGTGAGTTTTTCGTCGTTGCGCTGCATAATCACCGTCTCGTAGCGGCGGCATTTCTTCTCGCGAAAGACTTCCTCGCCCTTGAAGGTGGCGGCGGTTACCCAGGCAAAGAGGGAGGCGTCGTAGCGCTCGTTGCCCATGTTGCCGGCTTTCATCACGATCACGCGGCCGCCCGGTTTGTCCAGCTGGGCGACGAGGCCGGTGTCTGTCCACCAGAACTCGTTGGCGGGGCCGAAGTTGTACTGGCGGATGTCTCGGCGCAGGGTGGATTTGCGGACGATCTGCACGCGGCGCAGCTGGGGGACGGTGGCGGCCTGGGCGTCGACGGCAGCCTTTTGCTCCGGCGTAAGGGCTTTGGCCTGCTCGTTTGCCAGTTTGGGGTCAAGCGCCTCGATGTCGACTGTCCACGCCAGGTCGCCTGTGGGGAAGCTGACGCGATGGGTGAGGGGGGCGGGGGCTTGATGTGTCGCCTTTTCCTTTTCCTGTTGCCGGGCCTCCATGCGGGCTTCCTTCAGCTCCCGCTTCTCCTCGCGGGCCTCGCGGCGTGCCTCCTGCTGGGCATCGCGCATCGCTTTGCGGTCGCGGGGAAGCAGCGGCGCGTTGGTAACGGCGGCGGCGGGCGCAGAGGCGGGCTGGGCGGCCAGACTGGTGGCGGCGGCCATCAGCATGGCAAGGGCGACGGCGGCCGGGGCCAGGCGGCGCGGGGGTGTGGTTCTACTCATTCGTGGCAACCTCAAGCTGGCGGTCGATAATGCGCCCGGTGTGGCGATCGATGGCCACATGCAACCAGTATCGGCGTTCCCCCTCCACAATAAAGTCCTCAAGCCCGGCTGCGTTGGGGCTTAAGCGGCCGCATTGCGCCACAACGTCGATGAGCAGCACCCAGGTGCGCGTGTCCATCTGGCTGACGAGCGCGCGCATCGGCGCCTCGCCGTATGTCTTGTTGAGCACCGGCTTGGATGTAGCTGTGTTGGCGGCTGCGGCGTAGCTGGTAAAGATGGGCGTGGTGAGGCGACGGCCCAGCTCCCCGCGGTTGGCGATGGGGCCGGCCGTGCTAAGGTTCTGTGTAATCGCCGCGGCCACGGCGTCGGCCTCCGCCTGCGAGAGGGGCGAGGTGGTGGAACCGCTGGGCTGACGGGCGGTGCCGCGCAGCAGCGCCTTCAGCACGCCCTCCTGGGCCGCGTTGATGTTGTAGCGCCCGCCGGTGATGCCGCCAAAGCCGGCGTCGGTTACCGAAAACAGATCGAGCAGCCCGCTGTCGCCGCTTTTCTCGGACCAGAAGTCGAGCGAACGGAACGGCTGGTCGCGGAAAACCACGCCAAGCTCGCCCACGGAGCGGAACGGCCGGTTGAGGATGACGGGGCGGCGGCGCTCCTTGCTGGCGACAAGCGTGGGGTACTTGGCGGCATTCAGATCGTTGTTGAAGAGCATCATACCGTCGCCGGTGCCAGGTTCGGCCGCGGTGGGCTGATCGCCGCGCCAGCCGTCGGCGGGGCGCACAATACCGTCCGGGTCGGCGTACCAGAAGCGGGGATCGGTGTTGACCAGGGCGATGTTGCGCGACCAGTCGCTGAGCAAATAGGCTGTGGAAAAGCTTGTCTTGATCGGCGCCTGGTAGACGAAGCCGGCCGCCGTGGAGGGCATCAGGTAGCTGGTGGAGCCATGTCCTTCCGCCTGGGCGTTGCCCACAATCGGCCCGCCCTGGATAGTGGAGCCGCTGGACCACATGCGGTTGTAGGTGGTGCCGGAGCTGTTGAGGCGGCCGGCGGAGGCCGAGAAGCGGTCGGTGCGCGGATCGGGCCGGGCCAGGTTAAAGTCGCGGAACCAGCTTACAAAGCCGCATGGCTCCTTGGGCCCGAAGGTGGGGCCGTACATCTCCTGCACGCGGGCCAGCACGCAGTAAGGGCGCCAGCGGGTGGTGCCTTCCTCCAGGTACTCCAGCACAAAGGTAAGCTGGGGCTCCGTGGGGCTGGAGATGGGGAGGATCTCGACCCAGTGGGTAGGGTAGCCGAGCGGGTTCTTGCGGGGATCGCGCGGCAGTTTGCCCAGCCACACGCCGATGGGGCGCGTTTTGCCTTTGTGGGCGTTTGTCATGTCGCGGTAAAAGAAGTGGTTTTTGGGCCCGGAGACTTGCGAGAGGTCCTGATAGTTGCTGTACAGGCTGTTGCCGTAGCCGGCGATAACGGCCGGGCTCTCAAAGAACGCCTGCGGCTTGGTAGTGCCGGGCTTGGGGTTGACGAACGCCACGATGCCCTGCAGCTTGGGCGCGGTCACGTCGGTGCCAAAGTCGACGACGTCCTGATTAAAGCGCTCCTTGGACTTGGGGATTCCCACGGTGCTGTCCGCGTTGTTCTCGGAGATCTTGAGCATGGCGCCCCCGTAGGTGACGACGCGCAGGTGGAGCGGCGTGTCCGGATAGCGGGCGGGGTCGGCCGTGGAGGGCTCGTGCGGGTTCCACACTTCCGGCTGCATCCAGATGTCGATCTCGCCTTCCGTTTCGGAGTCCTCATCCGTTTTGCAGCTGACTTGCACCATGCGTTGCAGCATGGGCAGGTTCTCCTGGCCAAACACGGTGTTGTAGAGCTCCGCGGCGCCATAGGCGGGCATCGGCACGTTCTCCTGGTAGATGGCGATGGGGTAGTTGTCGGCGTCGGCCTGATCGATAATGTTGGCGCCGATCTGCAGGATCTGCCGATCCTTGTTGCTGGAGAGGTACTCGAAGTAAAGCCCGGCCGGGCCGGCGGTGGTAGACGTGGTGGTGGGTGCGATGGCGCCCGGGTGGTTGCCCAGCGAGCCCGTGAGGATGCCGGCTTTCAGCAGCTCAAAGAAGTCGGGCTCGCGACCGGAGATCTCGCCCAGCGCCAGGACGCGGTGGTTGCTGCCGTGCTCGTAATCCCAGCGGCTTTTGACGCTGTTCCACGTCAGACCAAAGCAATCCTTAATCGCCTCCTCGCGCTGGGCGGCCGTAACGCTGCTGGCAAACGCAGAGTCGTTGATGCCGTTGTACTTCAGCCACGCCAGTTTGGCCAGGGAGAAGCGCGTGCGCACCAGGGGATCGCCCGCAATTACGTCGTACGTATCCTGCACGCCCTTGTCCGTGTAGTAGCGGATGGTGGCGGCGGAGGGGTGGCGCACATTCAGTACGTTGCGGTTGGCGACCGGGTTGCCCGCGCCGTCCAGGGATTTGTCCGCATTGGCCTGGTAGTTGAACTCGCCGCCCGACCCACCGATGCCGCCCATCGCCGGCGCGTCGGCCGGGGGCGCCCAGGACGGCGAGTTGGCAAAGCGTGCAAAGTGGGTGTAGAGATTTGCGCCGCCGGGGAGGATGCCCTGCGTGGAGGAGCGGATTACGTCGCGCCGGGAGAGAAAGCCCTGGTGCCCGCTTTTGGCGTAGAGAAAACCGTTGGGCTCCGCAAAGTCCGACAAATACGAGGCCCACAGGTTGGTGCTGCCAATGGCCGATGGGTTGCGCCACTTCACAAAATCGTTAACCCTGGCGGTGGTTACGGAGGCGTCCACGGCGGTAAGTTCCGCATACGCCATGCTGCTTTTGCCGGAGCCCAGGTTGGTGGCGACCGACGGATACCCCACGCAGTTGGCGTCCAGCAGGCCAGACGTATCGTACACCGTGTAGGCGTAGCGGCCAAGCACGTAGTCCGGCCCGTTCTTCGCCTTGGCGTCCGCCACCGCCGGCGTGCCGGGGCCGGACCGGGTGATGTATACCCACGTGGGCAGATTGCTTTGCGAGCCCAGCCGCGGCCCGCCTGAGTTAAACCATGCCGAGGCCGAAACCTTGCGGCCGTTGAAGCTGGGCGTGTCAATCGCCACCGGCGACCCGAGCGCCGTACTGTTGGTGTGGATGCCCTTGCCCTCCGTCGAAACCTTGCAGATGGTGCGCGAGCCGATCGCATCCGCGCCAACCACGCCGACCTTGGCAGGCGCGGCCGAGGCGCCCGGCCTGGGCACGTAGACGGCCGGGAAGGCCGGGTTGGGGGCGGAGGGATCGCCGCGCAACTCGGTGGATGTCTCCACGATCTCGCGCCGCATATCGCCCACAATGTCCTCCATCGCGCTGCGCGCAAACATCTCGGCACGAGAGTATTGCGTGGAGGAGCCGGTGATCTGCCGGTTGAGGTTGGCCTGCGAGAAAAAGGCCATGATGACGCCGGTGAGCAGCACGACCGCGCACAGGCTGATCAACAACGCCGCGCCGCGGCGTGACCTGAGCCCGAGGAAACCGGTGCGCCGCTGAAGGCGCATGCGCTCCGCCCGAAACCGGGCGGCCGCGGATGAAACACGGGTGGAGATCATGGCGAAGGGGAAGGTGAGGGGATGGACGCGGCGAGGAAGCAGGGGCACTGGAGCGGGGGGAGCGGGCCGCGCGAGAGGAAATCGGGAAATCAATACCGGCTGAACGATGGAGCCATGATGTCGAAACTACCGCATGAAATCAAAAGCTTGCAGTAGCTACAAGTCTGCAAAAAATTATCCTTTTGCTACTTTAAAGGAGTGACTGCAGAGAGCGAAGGAGTCTTTATTCCGACCCCGACCCTCCGCATTCGTGTCATTCGTTCGCCAGGTTTGTGGTTAATCTTCCGCTTGCCGCCATTCCCCCCAATGTCTCTCGCAATTTACTCCTTTGACATTCCCCGCCGCGTCTGTTCAGATGCATAAGACGCAGTTCACCAGGCCTTATCCTTTTCCTCTTCCCGCTCTTCCCCCCGTCGTCGCCATGATCAAAGCCCATCCCCGCTGGTTTGTACGAGGCGACCTGGACGGTTTTTTTGCGCTGTTTATCGATAACCTGTTGCAGCTGATGCTGATATCCGTGCTGTGCGCGGCGCCGTTCATCGCGTTTCCGGACGGCTTTGTCACCCACACCATCCTGCCCGGCGCGGCCATCTCCATCCTCTTTGGCAACCTGTTTTACACGTGGCAGGCCTATAACTACGCGCGGCGCCACCACCGCGACGACGTGGCCGCGCTGCCCTACGGCATTAACACCGTCAGCCTGTTTGCCTACGTATTCTTTATCATGGTGCCCGCCTACCAGGAGACGAAGGACCCCATGGTGGCCTGGCGTCTCGGTCTGGCGGCCACGCTGCTGGGCGGGCTGATGGAAATTGGGGGCGCATTTGTGGGCGACTGGGTGCGCAAAAACACGCCGCGAGCCGCGCTGCTGGCCGCCCTCTCGGGCATCGCCATCACGTTCATCTCCATGCCCTTCATCTTCCAGATGTTTGCGGCGCCTGCCATCGCCATGCTTCCGATGATCATCATCCTCATCGGCTACGGCAGCGGCCTCAAATTCCCGGGCGGCATCCCCGCCGGCCTGCTGGCCGTGGTGCTGGGCGCCGGCCTTACCTGGGTGGTGCGTGCCTTTGTGCCTGAGGTGTGGACGCCACCCGCGCTCACCTACGCCCCTGGCGTCCACCTCCCGTTCCCGTATCCCGAGGACGCCTTTGCCATGCTGCTGCAGTCCAAAGGCTGGGAGTACATGGCGGTGATCATCCCCATGGCGCTCTTCAACATCATCGGCTCCCTCCAGAACCTGGAGTCCGCCGAGGCGGCCGGCGACCACTACGACACGCGCTCCTCCCTGCTGACCAACGGCCTGGGCAGCGTGGTGGCTGCGCTTTTTGGAAGTCCCTTTCCCACCACGATTTACATTGGTCACCCGGGCTGGAAGGCCATGGGCGCCCGCGTCGGCTACAGCGCGCTTAACGGTATCGTCATTACCGTACTGGTCCTCGTCGGCGCCGTCGATCTGATCCGCATGTTTGTGCCCCTGGAGGTTACTCTCGGCATTCTCCTCTGGATCGGCCTCATCATCACCGCCCAGGCCTTTCAGGAGGTTCCCGGCCGCCATGCCCCCGCCGTGGCCATCGGCTTGATCCCCTGCCTGGCCGGCTGGGCGTTTTTGCTGGTGGACAGCACCCTGCTGGCGGCTGGCACCAACCTGTACGCTACCATCGGCAAGTTTGGGCAAGCGCTTTATATTCACGGACTTATCGCGCTGAGCCAGGGCTTTATCCTCACCAGCATGGTATTTGCCGCCATGCTGGTGCATATCATCGACCGCAAATTCCTGCACGCCGCAGCGTGGGCCGTCGCGGCCGCCGGGCTTGCGGCCATCGGCATTATGCACGCCTACGAAGTTACGCCCAACGGGCTGGTCAACGTCATTGGCCTGCGCTCGCCCGGCGGCGGCTTTGGCCTGGCCTCCCCCCAGTTTTTTGTGGCGTACCTCATCATCGCCGGCGCTCTGGTGGCCGCCCACTACATCCTGCGCCCGCGCCCACTCCTGGAGACGGCCGGCATCGCCGCGGGCAGCGCCGGCTCCGCCGAGGTAACCGCCGCCGCTGCCGCCCAGGCCCCGGCCACCGCCGTGGCGCGCGGGGGAGGGGATGGCGCGGTTTCCCCAGCCGCGCAGGCCTAGGGGCGGAGCCGGGCGAAACGACGCGAAGCGAAGCGAAGATGCTTCGCGCCATTGTAACCATGCGGGTTGCCGTTCCGGCCCGTACCGCGCCGTTCCTGCGGATCCCCTTACGGCGCCAAGGCTTACGCTGCATCGTGCATGGCGGAAGGTCATCCCGATGCGCCGCATGGATAAGATGAATGCTATTATACACTTGCAGCGCCGCGAATCCTACACCATCTTCAGTATTTGCGCAGATTAATTCAGCATCCTCCTCCTCATCCATAGTTATCCATCCATACAAAAGTTCCCTCCATATGAATCATCTTTACGTCTGCATCCTGGCCGGCGGCAGCGGCGAGCGCTTCTGGCCGATGAGCCGCAAATCCCTGCCCAAGCATCTGCTCCGCATCGTGGCCGAGGCCACCCTTGTGGAGCTCACCGTCAAACGGCTGGAAGGCCTTGTGCCGCAGGATCATATCTTTATCCTCACCAACGCCGCGCAGCTGGAGGCCACCCGCTCGGCCCTCCCCTTTGTGCCGGAGGAGCAAATCATCGCCGAGCCCGCCAAGCGCGACACCGCTCCCGCCTGCGCCCTCGGCACCGCCCTCATCCGCAGCATCGATCCCGAGGGCATCGTGGCCCTGCTGCCCGCCGACGCCCTGGTGAAGGACGCCGCCACCTTTCGCCGCCAGTTTGAGGAAGCCGCCCGCATCGCCCGCGAGCGCGACGCGTTCCTCACCTTCGGCATCCCCCCGCGCTACCCCGCCACAGGCTTCGGCTACCTGGAGATGGGCCAACCCGTTGATGTAACGGCGTTTACCGCGGAGAGGCCAATCGCCAGCGACTTCCGCCACGTCGGCCGCTTTGTGGAGAAGCCGAACCAGGAAAAAGCGCAATCCTACGTCGACGCCGGCAACTTCCTCTGGAACGCCGGCATGTTTGTGTGGAAGGCCGAAACCTTCGAGAAAGAAGCCCGCCGCCACGCCCCCGCCCTGGCAAAATTCATCGCCGAAATGCCCGCCGACCGCGCCGCCCAGGCCGAGTACCTGGACCGCACCTTCCCCATGCTCCCC
The DNA here is from genome assembly GCA_003054695.1 of Verrucomicrobia bacterium LW23. Classification (GTDB taxonomy): domain Bacteria; phylum Verrucomicrobiota; class Verrucomicrobiia; order Methylacidiphilales; family UBA1321; genus LW23. Next base: position 71,820 of record QAZA01000005.1, on the reverse strand, counting down.
AAAATCAGCGTGGACTACGCGATTATGGAGAAAGCCGAGTCGGTCATCTGCTGCCGCGCCGAGTTCGACTGGGACGACGTCGGCGCCTGGACCGCCCTTCCCGACCACCTGGGCAGCGACGAAAACGGCAACACCGTCCAGGGCTCCGCCGCTTTGCACGAAAGCTCCAACAACATCGTCATCTCCCGCAACCGCATGGTCGCCCTCTGCGGCATCAACGACCTGGTTGTGGTAGAGACCGACGACGCCATCCTCATCTGCCCCCGCGACCGCGCGCAGGATGTCAAAAGCCTTATGCCCTTGCTACCCAAGGATTTAACGTAGGGGGAGGAAGCTGTCGACACTTCCGCTTTCTGCAGCCCCCTGGCGAAACTTTCCGTCCTTGGCGATATTATCTGCCTCGCAACTGCGGAACTACAGATTGCAGGGAGCATCGCCAAGGACTCGTGATACTCGCGGCTAAAAATACCTATTTTCCCGCGCTCCCATAGCGTGCAAAAGCGCACGAGTTTTTGGACAAAATGTTGGATTGGGGTGCTGGTGTACCTATGATTTCCCTTTGCATCATGTTAGGAAATACTAAGCGATAGCGTAAATAAGTGTTGCTTAGGTATCCCGATAGAGAAAAACTGCCGGCAAGAGAGGTGTTTCCCTCGTAAAATGACGCATTTCCGAGAAGAAAAGGTTTGTTTATCCACTTGAATTCTGGCAGCATGAAGGACTTATGCCAGAGGACATTGTATCGCCGGAACCGCAGATCGAGACGACCCCGCAGACGACGCCGGAGGCACCCGTGCAAACCGTTGACGGGCAGGTCGATACCGATCAGCAGGACATCAGCTTCGACCCAGGCCAGCAAAAAGATTACGACGCGTCGACCATCGACCAGCTGGAGGGCCTGGAAGCTGTCCGCAAGCGCCCCGGCATGTACATCGGCGGCGCCAACGAGCGCGGCCTGCACCACATCGTCTTTGAGGTGCTGGACAACTCGGTCGACGAACACCTGGCCGGCTTCTGCAGCCACATCGAAGTCACCATCCATGCCGATAACTCGGTAACCATCAGCGACAACGGTCGCGGCATCCCGGTCGATCTCCACCCCAAGCACAAGATCCCCGCCATTGAGCTGGTGCTGACCAAACTGCACGCCGGTGGCAAGTTCGGTCAGGGAGCTTACAAGTATTCGGGTGGTCTCCATGGCGTTGGTGCAAAGTGCACAAACGCGCTCTCGGAATGGTTCACAGCCGAAGTTTGCCGCGATGGCAATGTCTACTCCATCTCGTTCGAGCGCGGCGTGGTATCCAAACCGTTGGAAATTATCGGATCCAGTTCGCGCACAGGCACTAAGGTCACGTTTTACGCGGATAACACGATCTTTACCTGCCCCATCGAGTACAAGTTCGACATCCTGGCCAACCGCCTTCGCGAGCTCGCCTTTCTCAACGGCGGCCTCGACATTGTGCTGAAGGACGAGCGCGAAATTGAAGGCCACCCGCCGCACGAGGAGCGCTACTTTTTCAAGAAGGGCATCGAGGAGTTTGTCACTAAAATCTCCGCCAACAAGACGCTTCTGCACCCGCGCCCGATCACGATCACGCGTAAAAAAGACGATATCTATATCGACTGCGTGCTGCAATACACCGACGGCGTGGCCGAGCAGACGCTGTGCTACACCAACGCCATCCCCAACCCGGACGGCGGCACCCACCTGGCCGGTTTTCGTTCCGCCCTTACGCGCGCGATAAACCAGTACTCCAAGGCCAACAAACTGCTGCACGATAAGGATCCTGCGATTACTGGCGACGACGTTCGCGAAGGCATTATCTGCGTCATCGCCGTCAAACACACCAGCCCGTCGTTCGAGTCGCAAACAAAAGTAAAACTGATCTCGTCCGACGTCGAAAGCGTTGTATCCGGAGCAGTTTACGAAGGCCTGAACGCCTTTTTTGACGCCAACCCGCAGCTCGCCAAAAAGATCATCGACAAGGCGCTGACCGCCGCCCGCGCCCGCGAAGCGGCCCGCAAAGCACGCGAAATGGTGCGCAAAACAGCGCTGAGCGGTGGCGGCCTCCCCGGCAAGCTGGCCGACTGTGCCAGCAAGCGCCCCGAGGACTCCGAACTGTTCATCGTCGAGGGCGACTCGGCCGGCGGCTCCGCCAAGCAGGGGCGCAACCGCGAGACCCAGGCGATCCTGCCAATCCGAGGCAAGCTGATCAACGTCGAGAAGGCGCGCCTGGATAAAGTGTTGCAGAACAACGAAATCCGCACGCTCATCACCGCGGTGGGCACCGGCATTGGCAACGGCGAAGGCGAAGGCTCATTCGATATTGGCCGCCTGCGTTATCATAAGATCATTATTATGACGGACGCCGATGTGGACGGATCGCACATCCGTACACTGCTCCTCACCTTCTTCTACCGCCAGATGCCGACTCTGGTGGAACGCGGCTTTATCTACGTGGCCCAGCCGCCCCTCTATCTCATCGAGCGCAAAAAGCGCAAGGAGTACGTGGACAGCGACTCCCAGCTAAGCAAGATCCTCATCAGCCTTGCGCTGGACGATGTTAAGCTGCGCGTTGTTGCTACCGGGCAAGAGGTTGCCCCGCAGCAGTTTAAGGAGATACTCGACCTGCTTCAGTCGCTCCACAGATTCACCGATGCCATCCGGCGCCACGGCGGCGATTTCAAGAATTACCTGCTTCAGCGCGACGAAGCGACCCAGGAGCTGCCCCGCCACATGGTTAAGATCCGCGAAGGCAACAAGGAGGAGATTGAGTACATCTCCTCCGACGCCGCGCTGCGCGAATTTCAGCTCAGGAACCCCGACCTGCGCATTTTTGACGACACCTCGTTTGTGGACGGCGCCTTTGTCGACACCACCGCAGCCGCCGATATGCCCGCCGCCGCCGCAAACGGCACCGCCGTCCACGCGGAAGCAGAAGATGCTGGAACGGTGCAACCCCTTGACGCTGAAGGACAAGCGAAGCCCGTGGCAGATGCCCAGGCGCCCGCTGCTTCGGAGATGCCGGCCGAGCCCGCCCCCGAAGCCTCCGGCGCCGCTGCACAGCCCGAAGCCGCGGAACCCGGCGTCGCCGAAGGCATCACGTCCACCCCAGCGCCCGCGCCCGTCGTGGAGAGGCACTCCGGACGCGCCGCCAAGAATGCCGGCCCCCGCCGCCGTTGCGTGCACATCGAGCTGCACGAGAGCAAGGCCATCAAGGACCTGCTTGGCCGCCTGCATGCGCGCGGCGTCGACATTACCCCGGATACCAGCGAAGTCGCCACGCTTTCCGGCGCACCGCTCTTCGAACTTCTTGAGGGCGAAGGAGATAAGATGAAAGTTACCGCATTGCGCTCCGCCCCGGAAATCCTCCCCAGCGTACTGGAGATCGGCCGCCGCGGCATTACCATCCAGCGATTCAAGGGTCTCGGTGAAATGAACGCCGAGCAGCTCTTCGACACCACGATGGACCCCAAAAAGCGCAAGCTTTTGCGAGTGGAACTGCAGGACGCCGTGGAGGCCGAGCAGATGTTCTCCCGCCTGATGGGCGAAGAAGTCGAGCCGCGCCGCCAGTTTATTGAGGATAACGCGTTGAATGTGCGAAACCTGGATATTTAACCCAACCCCGGCACTTGCGCCTTAACCTTTTGATAACCAGCCGTTTACGGCGACTATTTTCTCCTTCGTATGCCTGATCAGGATCCCCCCAATTCACTCTTTGCCCCGAACGAAAAGATCGAAGGCATTAACGTGGCCGATGAAATCAAGAATTCGTTTCTTGATTACTCCATGTCGGTCATCGTGTCCCGCGCGTTGCCGGACGTCCGCGACGGCCTCAAGCCCTCGCAGCGCCGCATTTTGCTTGCGATGCACGATCTCAATCTCTACCCCGGCCGCCCTTACCGTAAATGCGCCAAAATATGCGGTGATACCAGCGGTAACTATCACCCGCACGGTGAGGCCATTGTGTATCCCACGCTGGTGCATATGGCTCAGCCGTGGGCGATGCGCGACCCGCTCATCGACGGCCAGGGCAATTTCGGCTCCGTCGAAGGCGATCCGCCCGCCGCTATGCGTTATACGGAGGCGCGCCTGACGCACCTCGGCGGCCTTCTCATGCAGGACATGGAGAAGGAAACCGTGGACATGAAGAAGAGCTACGACGAAAAGCTCGACGAGCCCGTCGTCTTCCCCGCGGCCTTCCCCAACCTGCTCGTCAACGGCGGCACCGGCATCGCCGTCGGCATGGCCACCAACCTGCCGCCGCACAACCTGGGCGAGGTGGTGGACGGCATCTGCCGCGTTATCGACGAGCCCGATGTCTCCCACGACGACCTGGGCAAAATCATTAAGGGCCCGGACTTTCCGACCGGGTGCACCATCCTCGGCTACGAGGGGGTGCGCAAGTACCAGCGTACCGGGCGCGGCTCCGTTAAAATGCGCGGACGCATCCATATTGAGGAGGTGCGCGGCGGCAAGGAAAACATCGTGATTACGGAGATTCCGTTCAACGTCAACCGCGATGACCTCATCCGGCAGATTGCGGATCTAGTTAATGATAAGGTGATTACAGAGATTACCAACGTCCGCAATGAGTCGACGAAATCGACCCGCGTGGTGCTGGAAATCAAGCGCGATGCTATCCCCAAGATCGTCATCAACAACCTCTACAAGCTTACCGCGCTGGAGTCCTCGTTCAGCGTCAACATGCTGGCCATCGACAACGGCCTGCCCCGCACCCTCAACGTCAAGGACTGCATCAACTGCTATGTCGAGCACCGCCGCGACGTGGTGCTGCGTCGCACGCGCTTTGAGCTGAAGCAGGCCCTGGCCCGTGCGGAAACGTTAGAAGCGTTCCTTATCGCGCTGGCCAACCTCGATGACTTCATCCGCATTATCCGGGAGTCATCCAGCCGCGAAGAAGCCCGCGAAGGCCTTGCGGCTTATCGCTTTAGCGAGCAAAGCGTGCGCGCCTGGGGCATCAACGTGCGAGATGAAGCCCGCCTCATTAACGGCGCTTATCTGCTCACCCCCGGGCAGATCGATTCCGTGCTGGAAATGCGTCTCTATCAACTGGTTGGGCTGGAGCGCGACAAGATCCTCAACGAGTACACCGAGCTTAACGTGCGCATTGATGACCTCTACGACATCCTGGCACGGGAGGATCGCGTTCTCACCATCATCAAGAACGAGCTCCTCGCCATCAAGGAGAAGCACGGAACCAAGCGCCGCACCGACATCGTTCCGGACGAAGGTGAGATGAATATTGAGGACCTGATTGCAGATGAACAGGTGGTTATTACCATCACTCACAACAGCCTCATCAAGCGTACCAACAGCTCCGCCTACCGGGCGCAACGTCGTGGTGGTAAAGGAGTTATAGGAATGACGACGCGGGAAGGCGATAAGCCGGAGGACACCGACTTTATCGAGCACATGTTTACGGCGGGAACGCATGATTACCTCATGTTCTTTACCAACACCGGCCGTGCCTACGTGGAACGCGTGCATGAAATCCCCGACCTGGGCCGTGCCAGCAAGGGCCGCAGCATCGCCAATGTTGCTAACTTGCGCGAAGGCGAAAAAGTAGCGGCCCTTATCCCGATCCAGAGCCGGCGCAACGTCGCCAATGAGGACGTAACGTGGCAAACCGGCGAGTTCCTCTTCTTCGCCACAGAGAACGGTACGGTAAAGAAAACCGCCCTCGCCGACTTCTCCAACCTGCGCACCGGCGGCATCATCGCAATCAACATAGAGGAGAACGACCGCCTCATTGAAGTGCGCCTCACCTCCGGGCAGAGCGAGCCTGTGCTCATTACCAAAAAAGGCATGAGCATCCGCTTTGACGAAAGCGACGTGCGCAGCATGGGCCGCGCCACCACCGGCGTGCGCGGCATCAGCCTGGAGGATGGCGACAAGGTGGTTGCCCTGGCACTGGTGGATACCAATGCCACGCTGTTAGTCGTTGGTGAGCAAGGTATTGGAAAGCGGACACCCTTCGACGAGTACCGCAAGCAAACCCGCGGCGGCAAGGGCATTATTACCATGAAGACGACCGAAAAGACCGGCGACGTGGTGGGTGCGCTGACCGTTGTGGACAGTGATGAGATCATGGTGATCACCACACAAGGACAGATGGTGCGCACGCCGGTCAAAGATATCCGCGAAACCGGCCGTAACACGATGGGCGTCAAGATCGTAGAGCTTAATAACGGCGATACTGTAAGCGCGATCACCCCCGCGAAAGCCGAACCCAGCGAAGAAGGCCCACCGACCAGCGAAACAACCGGCGAGCTGCCCAGCTAGTCGTTGTCAGAATAGCCCGAAACTCAAAAGGCGCAGGGAGAATCCTCTCTCTGCGCCTTTCTTGTTACAGAACGTATTGTAGCAGAGAAGTTAACATAACATCATGGCGACCAAAGACCGTGGCCCCGAGAAAGCTTCTTAGAGGCTGTAGACATTTCCGCTGCATCCCCTTGGCGAAACTTTCCGTCCTTGGCGATACTATCTGCCTTGGATCTACGGACCTTCAGATAATATCGCCAAGGGGATGCTTCCACGATGTTCAACCTTCCTTACGTTCCCCTTTATCGCCTCTAAGCAGAGGATAAAGGGGGAGGAGGCCAGATGTCGACAGTCTCTAATTCTCCTCAATGACCCGGATATCCGGAAGTGAGCGAAAAGCGCCGTCCAGATCCAGCCCGTAGCCAATCACAAACAGGTTCGGAATCTCAAACCCAACCCATTGCGGCGCAATGTCATAGGTGCGCGGCACTTTCTTGTCCAGCAGCACGCACACATCCACCTGGCGCGCGCCGACGTTGAGCAGGCGGTCGCGCATGTTGTGGAGCGTAAACCCTGTGTCGAGAATATCATCCACAATAATCACGTGTCGCCCCGCAAAAATGTCGGGCAGCGACTCCAGCCCGCGAATCGTACCGGTGCTGGACGTGCCCTTATAGGACGACAGGTTCTGGCAATGCACCTCCATGTGCGCCGTGGCAGGCATGGCGCGCAGCAAGTCGGAGAGAAACACCAGCGCACCGTTCATCAGGCCCAGTAAAATCACCGGATCTGCCTTGGTGGCAACATGTTCCGTGCTTTGGTGGATGGCATCCGCAAGCTCCCGCACCCGGGCGGCAATCTGTTCGCTGGAATAGAGGATGCGGCCGGGAGTAGTACGGGAAGTCATGTGAGGTCGCCTGGGCGCCGAATATGCGTTCTGTGCGGAAGTAGTTGTCGTTGCAACGCCGGGTTCCGTGCTCATATGTCGCAATTGGTTTAATGAGACCGCGTACACCACTGAACTACGGGTAGTGTAACACATTTGCCGTCGCAGTGAAGAAACTTGTCGCAACTCCCCCAAAAATGATTTTGCCGAGAGGCCAGCCTTTTTTTATACTGGCCCGCTTATGACTTCCGCCCAACTCCGCCAGAGCTTCCTGGATTTCTTCAAGGAAAAGCAGCACACCATCGTGCCCAGCTCCAGCCTGCTCCCGGACGCCCCCAACCTCATGTTCACCAATGCGGGCATGAACCAGTTTGTGCCCATCTTCCTGGGCCAGAGCGCCTGCCCGTATGTGCCTGGCAGAGCGGCAGATACGCAAAAATGCATTCGCGCCGGCGGCAAGCATAACGACCTCGAGGACGTGGGCTTTGACACCTACCACCACACGTTCTTCGAAATGCTGGGCAACTGGAGCTTTGGCGACTACTTCAAGAAGGAAGCGCTGACGTGGGCGTGGGAGCTCATCGTCGAACGCTGGAAATTTCCCGCAAATCGCGTCTACGCAACGGTTTATAATCCAGAGCCGGGCGACCCCGCGTCGTTTGATCAGGAGGCTTACGATGTATGGGCCGAGATCTTTACCAAAGCCGGGCTGGACCCGAAAATCCATATTGTTTACGGAAACAAAAAGGACAACTTTTGGATGATGGGCGAAACGGGCCCCTGCGGCCCGTGCTCGGAGTTGCACATCGACCTGACGCCTGAAGGCAACACCATGGGCTCTTTAGTTAACAAAGGCGATGCGCGTTGTATCGAGATCTGGAACAACGTGTTCATCCAGTTTAACGCAGGCGCCGACGGCTCCTACACGCCGCTTCCCGCCAAGCATGTGGATACCGGTATGGGCTTCGAGCGTGTGGCCTCTATGATGCAGGGCACCAAGGGGTTCAGCGATTTTGTCAACGCACGTATTTCCAACTACGAGACCGATATTTTCTATCCGATCTTCGACGAAATCGAGAAGCTGACCGGCAAGAAATATGGCTCTACTTTACCGGCGCCTGGCGCAACATCGCTTACGGCGCAGGAAACAACGGATGTTGCCTTTCGTGTTATCGCAGATCACATTCGCACACTTAGCTTCGCGATAGCAGACGGAATTATCCCCAGCAATACGGACCGCGGCTATGTGCTGCGTCGCATCCTGCGTCGCGCCGCGCGATACGGTCGCAACGTTGGGCTTACGGAACCCTTTCTCTATAAGCTGGTAGGCATTCTCGCGTCGACGATGGGCCACGTGTTCCCGGAAATTGTTGCGCGGCAAGCAGATGTGACAGTGATCGTTCGTCGCGAGGAGGATGATTTCAGGGTCAATCTCGATCGTGGTATCTCGCTTTTTGAAAAGGCGCTGAGCAGCGGCCAGGCTGTCTCGAATGGAGAATTCTCGTCGGACGAGGCGTTCAAGCTCTATGATACTTACGGGTTTCCGTTCGATCTTACTGCTTTGATGGCAAAAGAGCGTGGACTGGCGGTCTCCGAGGCCGGCTTTAAGGCGCGCATGGAGGAGGCCAAGCGCCTTTCACGCGAGTCTCAGGTGAAGGAAGTTATTACCGTGGAAGCAGTTGCGCCTGGCGAGGCGGCGACGGAGTTTGTGGGCTTTGAGGATACGGATTCGCCGGTAACGGCCAAAGTGGTGGCCGTGCAGGATGGCTTTCTCGTCGTCGACAAGACTCCCTTTTACGCGGAAATGGGCGGTCAGGTGGGCGATACCGGCAAGGTGACGTATCACAACACTACAATTGCGATTTCCGACACGCGCAAGTCTCCGCAAGGCATCTGGCTCCATAAGCTGGCGGATAACAGCAACTTAACTGTAGGCGCGGAAGTTTCGCTGAGTGTGGACAAGGCTCGGCGCTCGCGGATCGAAGGGCACCACTCGGCGACTCACATCATGCACTGGGCGCTGCGTAAGATTTTGGGGAACCACGTATCTCAAAAGGGATCCTATGTCGGCCCCGATCGCCTGCGCTTCGACTTTTCGCACCCGGAAGGCATGAAGCCTGAGCAGATTGCTGAGGTGGAAGCTCTTGTCAACCAACGTATTAAGGATAACATGCTGGTGACGTGGGAAGAGCGCCCTTACGCGGAAGTGAAGGGCGATGCTTCCATCCTGCAGTTCTTTGGCGATAAATACGGTGAGTTCGTTCGCGTCGTCAGCATTGGCGATTATTCCAAAGAGCTATGCGGTGGAACCCACGTGCAGACAACCGGCCGCATCGGCTGGTTCAAGCTGGTGAGCGAGGGCGCTATCCAGGCGGGTGTGCGCCGCGTCGAAGCGCTTTCCGGCCCAGCGGTTATTGATTACGTGAAGCTTGAATTTGCGAAGCAGGACGAGCGTCTGGCCGTTCTCAAAAGGAAACGCGGTGTTGACTACAAGAACACAGCAATCACCGAAGCCTGGGCCGCTTCCGCCGGCGAAATGATGTCCGCGTCCGGCGCCTGGCAGTTGCTGGAGCAGCGTGGTGCCGCTCTGGCTCGGGCAGAGGCGGAGCTTCGCGAGTGGGAAAAGCAGGCTGCCAAGGAACAGGGAGCGGAGCTTCAGCGCAAGGCCGCACAGGCGGCGGCGACCCTTGTGGTGGCGGCAAAAACGGCTGGCGCCAATGCTATCCCCTTCATATCCAGCAGGATAGAGGAGCCGGGCGCAGGTGCGGCCTACCTGCAGGCCATTGCGGATTCTCTGAAGGCGGCGCAATGGAAAGGCGTGGCGGTGCTGGCAACTTCGGAGGATGGGAAAGTTTCACTCCTCGCTTCCGTTTCGGCGCCTTACTCGCCTAAGTTGCAGGCAGGCAAGATCATACAGGCGATTGCCCCGCTTGTTGGCGGCAAGGGCGGCGGGCGTCCTGAGCTTGCGCAGGGCGGTGGAACGAAGCCGGAAGGGATTGCCGAGGCGCTGGCCAAGGCGGAGAGCCTGGTTTAGTGCTCAGGCGCGGGTTGTTTACTGAAAGTGTGCAATGTGTGCACTTTCAGTAAACAAAAGGTTGCTACCACTTCCACTCCAGCCCGCCGTAGAACGCGCGGCCGTCGCCGGGCCAGTAGACCTGCGCGTCCTGGCCGCGGGCGTCGGTAACGAGGCTGGTGGTGGCGGCGTAGCGCTGGTCGGTCAGGTTGCGGGCCTCGAAGAAAACGTGGAAATCGCCGTGGGAGGTTTCGGCTTTCCAGCCGAGCTTAAGTCCCAGCAGCGCATAGGGATCCGCAAACGTGGTGTTGGCAAAGTCTATCGGGTATTTTTGGGCGGACCACTCGACGTTGGGGCCAGCGTAGAAGCCGCAGGGGTGGGCGTACATGAGCTCGGCGCGGTAGTAGTGCTCGGGGATTCCGGGGAGGGTGTTGGAGCCGTAGACCGGGTCGCTGTCGAAGAAAAAGCTGCTCCACGTATAGCTTTGGCGCAGAAGGAGTTGCTCCTGGTCCTGGGCAGGCTTGTAGCAGCCGGTAAAGCCGGCTTCGCGCTCCCAAAGCACGGTATGGAAGCCGGCCTCGATGCCGATGTGGTGGGTGGCGGTGGCGTTGATGGTGCGTTCGACGCCGGGGGCGGTCTGGTAGGCCAGGAGCTCGTCGTCGACCCAGGCGGAGTAAAAGGAGGCGTCCCAACGGAAGCGCTCGTGGGTGCCGCGCGTTCCAAGTTCCACAGTGGTAGCGGTTTGTGCATCCAGGGGCGTCCATGCATCAAAGCGCGGGGTGAGCTCGGGGAAGGCGGGGACGTTGCCGAGGAGCTCGCCGAAGGTGGGCGGCTCGAAGCTGCGGCTGACGTTGGCAAAGACCTGGGCGTTGGGGCGGAGGTTCCAGATGGCGCCGAGCTTGGGATTAAAGCCCCAGTAATCCTGATCGCTTTGTGCTGTAAGTGGCTGTGTCTGTTCGCTTTCGCGATTGGCCCAGATGGCCTGCATGCCGGTAACCAGCGTCCAATCCGGCGCAATGTTCCATTCGTTTTGTGCGTAAAGCGTTACGTTTGCGGCGCTTAAGGATGTATCGAAGAACTTGCGGCCCTGATTGCCGGCGTTATTTTGAAAGCGGCTTTCCTCAATGTACCCCAGGCTGGAGTTAACACCAAGTGTTAACGTGTTGCTTTTTCCAAGAAAGTCGCAGCTGCTGGTGTACTTTATGTCAGCGAAGCCGTCGTTGGAAAGCTGGTCGGTATACCAGACAAGAGGATGATCCATGTCCTTGCCAGTCCAGCTAGCGGTGACATCAAGGCGCTGATCGGGGTCTAGCACGATTGCGGTGCGGGTGCCGAAGCGAAGGGTTTCGAAATTGCGCATCCAGTTGGATCGCACTAAGTCAAAGCGACTTACGGGGCCGGGGAAGGGGCCGACAGCTTGTGTCGGATCGGCTTCCAGCTGTGCTTTGGTGAGCTCACCCGGGATTTCGGAATAGGTGGTAGCGTACATGGCGTAGAAGCGCATTTCAACCGAATCATTCATGCGCCAGCCGATGTTGACATTTGCTCTCTGATTGTTTTGTCGAGAGTGCTCGCGGAAGCCATCCTGACTGAAATGGGTGAAGCCGGCATAGTAGTCGAAGTTGCCAACCACCATGCCGCTGGAGGCCTGAGCCCGGTAGTAATCGAAACTGCCCGCCTCGAAGCGAAGCTGGATCGGGCTGCTATTGTAACCTGTTGGGCCCACGTAGTTAACGGAGCCACCGAGTGTGCTGCCGCCGTATTCCAGAGCGTTAGCGCCGCGATAAATCTCGATGTAGGCGGCGCTCAGGGAATCGACAGAGCGGTAGTCGAGGCTGCCATCGGCCTGATTGACGGGAAAGCCGTCCTGAAGCAACAAAATGCCACGTCCGTTAAACGTGCGCTGGATGGCGGAGCCGCGGATGGTGACGCGCGAATCCTCGCCGCCGCTGCGGGACTGGGCGATGACGCCAGGCTGGTAGTCGAGCGCGTCCTTGAGGGTGGACGTACGACCGTTCTTGTAGTCGTCGGCCAGGATAAAATTGGTTCCACCGGCGACCTTATCCAGTGTGCGAGCGGCGGATTCGGCGGTGGGGATGGCAAGGGAAGCGGGGCGCTTCTCGTTGCCGGGTTTGGTTGCAGTGACGACGACCTCGCGGCCGCGTTGCGTTGATGTCTCTGGCTGCGCGTAAGTTATTGTGGCTGTTAGGCAAAGGATGGCAGTTGCGGAGGCGGCGGCGAGGTGTGCGCCTGAGGAGATGTGATGCAAAAAGAGTGGTGTGAAGGGCAAAATCACAGGCCTAGCGTGGCGTGATTGGGGGGCGATTTCCAGAGGGAAAAGCGAGCTTTGCGCAATTTTTTTGAAAATAGTTCTTGCGGTATGTACGGGTTTGTAGCATTCTACTCGTCCTGCAAGTGAACGGGCCCTTAGCTCAGTGGATTAGAGCGATTGACTACGGATCAATAGGCCAAAGGTTCGAATCCTTTAGGGCCCACCACCTGCAAGTTTTTGCGGCAAAAGGCGTTACGTCAGCCGCCTTGCCTTCCTTTCATAGCACGATCAAAGCCGATGCCGTCTGGACGCATCGGCTTTTTTTTGCCTGGTTTGCGGCATTTCTACCACAAACCTTCAGCTTGCCTGGTTTACGGAACTCGTTGGCCTCGAGAGGCTTCGTAGATTCGGTACCACGCCTCGCGGCTTAGCTTGAGCGCTGTGGCTCGGGTGGCGGTGCGGATGTTGGCGGGGTTGGTGGAGCCGACGATGGGGACGACGCGTGAGGGGTGACGCATCAGCCATGCCAGGGCAACCTCGGTGCGGGTCACGCCCAGTTCTTTGGCTTCGGCGTCCAGGGCGTTGAGCACGCGCATGGCGCGGCTGAAGGGGGCGGCGTCCTCGGTGGGCGGCAGGTAACCGTCGGCCAGTTTACCGCGGTCCAGGGGGCTCCAGGCCAGGATGGAGTAGTTGTGCTCCAGGGCGTGGTCCAGCTGGCCGTTTTCAATCGGGTCCAGGTGGTTGATGTGGAACTCTATCTGGTTGACCATCAACGGCATATTGTCGGGCAGCGCCTTTTGCAGGGCGGCCACGCGGGTGGCGAGGAAGTTGCTGACTCCGAAGAAGCGCACTTTGCCTTCCTGGCGCAGCTCCGTAAAGGCCCGGGCGACGCAATCGGGTTGCATAAGTGGGTCGGGCCGATGGAGTTGCAGCAGGTCGATGCGGCCGATATTGAGGCGTTTGAGGGATTCCTCCACGCTGCGTTTGATGTGGCCGTAACTGAGCTCGTAGCGAAAGGGGGCGCGGGCTTCGGGCTCGTGGGCCCAGCGGATGCCGCATTTGGTGGCGATGAAGATGTTGTCGCGCCACTCCGGATGGTGCGCAAGTGCTTTGCCGAAAATGGTTTCGCACACGGTATCGCCGTAAATATCGGCGTGGTCAAAGAGCGTGTAGCCGGCGTCATAGGCGGCCTCCAGGGTGGCGATGCCCTGGCGCTCGGTGTCGGGAGTGGCGTCTTCGCGGTCCCAGGGGGCGAGGCGCATGCAGCCGTAGGCGAGGGGGGAGACGTGGGCGATGTCGTCGCCGTGGCCGATCGAGAAGTGGGATTCCATTGAAGTAGAAGGAGATAGGTACGGTTGGGATTGTAGCACAGGGGCGGGGCGAATCGGCAGCAAAAAGTTCGATGAAATGCGATGACGTTGCGAGGGGAGAGCGGCCCGGCTTGCTCATCTGTATAAATCTTTCTCCCGCGCACGGTTCTTGTTGTCTTTCCCCCCTCATTTCTGCAATCCTTGCTGCCGTCAACTGCGCCCGGTGGCCTCGGTCGTTGGGCGGATTTCGCGTTAGTCTCAGATATTCAAGCCATTACAACAACCCGCATTCTCAGTACGCTATGTCTAAAACGACAATTTCTAAAGTGACAGCCCGTCAGGTTCTGGACTCCCGCGGCAATCCTACGCTGGAGGCGGAAGTGTGGCTGGAGGGGGGCGCTCGCGGTCGCTCGATTGTGCCGAGCGGCGCCAGCACGGGCGAGCACGAGGCGGTTGAGCTTCGCGACGGCGATAAGTCGAAGTACTTGGGCAAGGGCGTAACCAAGGCGGTGCAAAACGTCATCACGATTATAGCGCCGGAAGTGCAGGGGCGCGATGCCCTGGATCAGATTGGCCTCGATCGCCTGATGATTGAGCTGGACGGCACGAAGACCAAGAAGAAGCTTGGCGCGAATGCAATTCTGGGTGTCTCAATGGCGACTGCGCATGCTGCCGCTGCGGCCGTGGGACTGCCGCTTTATCGCTACCTGGGTGGCGCGTCCGCCAAGGTCCTCCCCGTGCCGCTGGCCAACGTCATGAACGGTGGCGCGCACTCCGATGCGCCGATCGATTTCCAGGAGTTTATGATTGTGCCGAAGGGCGCGCCGACGTTTTCCGAGGCGATCCGCTGGGGCGCGGAGGTTTTCCACGCGCTCAAGGGCGTGCTGAAGGGCCGCGGCCTGAGTACCGCGGTGGGCGACGAAGGCGGCTTTGCGCCGGCGCTGAAGTCTAACGAGGACGCGCTGGAGTCGATCTGCGCGGCCATTAAGAAGGCGGGCTACAAGGTGGGCAAGGATATTTTCCTGGCGCTGGATGTGGCTGCGAGTGAGTTTTACGACAAGGAGACCGGCAAGTACGTCTTCAAGAAGAGCGATGGCAGCATCAAGACGCGCGAGGAGATGGTGGCGATGTACAAGGATCTTTCCGCTCGTTACGACATCATTTCGATCGAAGACGGCATGTCCGAGAACGACTGGGACGGCTGGAAGATGCTGACTGACGGTCTTGCGGAAAAGAATGTGCAACTCGTTGGCGATGACCTTTTTGTAACGAATGTGGAGTTTTTACAGAAAGGTATTGACCTTAAGGTAGCAAATTCCATTCTGGTGAAGGTGAACCAGATCGGGTCGCTTTCCGAAACCTTTGATGCGGTGGAACTTGCCAAGCGGGCGAAATACACCAGTATCATGAGCCACCGCTCGGGTGAATCGGAAGACGCCACGATCGCGGACCTGGCCGTTGCGCTGAACGTCGGCCAGATCAAGACGGGTTCCTTCTCCCGCACGGACCGCCTGGCGAAGTACAACCAGCTCATTCGCATTGAGGAAGAGCTGGGCGCCTCCGCGGTGTACGGCGGCTCACTCTAATTCATAAAGAGTTCTCACTCCAAGGGTTGCGGCCGGGCCTGATGCCTGGCCGGGCGCATGGTGAGAGAAACTTTGCTAAAGTGGCGGGGCGCGTGTGCCGATGCTTTTGCAGAAGCTGACGCGCCTCTGCTGCGCGGGTGGCCTCTGCCGGGACGGGCGGGGCATCACTAACAACATTTACCGGGTAACAGCCATTTCAACAGCCATAACACATCGCGAAACCATGGTGTCGCGCGGGGGTATCTGGTCCGCGCTGGGCGTGATTGCCAGCCTGATTGCCATGGCGTTGCTTACCGCTATTGTGGTGATGGCATTTCTCCCGGTGATTCAGGAGATGCAGGACCGCAAGAACACGCTGCTGGCCAGCGAGCAGAAGCTGGCCGAGGCCCGCGAGGAAGAGCGGCGCCTGGCGCGTGAGATTGAGCTGATCAAATCCAACCCCGCCTACGTGGAGCACCTGGCGCGCCAGAAGCTGAACATGGGTAAGCCGGGCGAGGTTATCTATTTTTTTGAGCCATACAAGACGGCGAGCAACGCCCCTGCGGTGACGGGGCGGGCCGGCACGGGCTTACCTGACTCCGCGGGCTCTCCGCCGGCGGCAACCGCGGCGCCACCACCGGAGGCGGGCGCACCGTCGCAACCGGGCGGCGCCATTCGCGGGCCGACACTCCGCTCCCCCTAACCTTGGCGAGGCACCTCATACCTATGACTCCAGGCGATCGGGTCCAACGGTTCCGTAAGGCTGCAGATGTTGCACAAGACGCTGCGGCGGAACGACTTTCGCCTGATGTATGGGAGAGGGAACGCGAAGCGGACGAGGGCGCCTTGCCGTCGCCGTTTCGCCCTGCTGTGCCTACGCCTGCGCCCCCGCCTATGTGCCGACGCGAGGGAGGCTCGGGTTGATTTTTTGTTTGTGTTTGGGAGAGATAAGCCGAACTTTGAGACGCAACCGCCTTTTGCCGACATCCGCGCAACAGCACCGAGCTACGCCGGGCGGGACACATGACGAGCATGCTTCACGCTTCCCATGATAATCTGGCCTCGCCGTCGCCGCTTGCCGCGGATGTGGCAACCATGCCCTGGATTGCGCAACGCTTTGAGCTGCAGGAGCTTGTAGGTTGTGGTGGCCTGGGCGAAGTTTACAAGGCGATGGACCACCGGCTGGAGCGGCCCGTGGCCGTCAAGCGCATGCGGCGCTTTTCCGACGACGGCAGGGCGATGGTGGAGCAGGCGTGGCGCGAGGCGATGACGACATCCTGCCTGCAGCACCCCAATATCGTCACGATTTTTGATTACGGCCTGGACGAGCTGGGTGCGTACGTGGTGATGGAATACGTTGATGGCGAGAACTTTGAGCAGTGTCTGGATCGCGGCCCGCTCCACCTCGACGACTTTTTGCGCTTTGCCCAGGAATCCCTGGAAGGCCTGGCGGCGGCTCATGCCACGGGGCTGATTCACCGCGACATCAAGCCGGGTAACTTTATGCTGCAGGGGTCCATCACCGCGCCTTTCCACGTCAAGATTCTGGACTTTGGCCTGGCGAAGTATGTGCAAGTGCCTACGCCGCAAACGGTTGACCAGTACAATGCGTTGATGGGATCGCTGCATTACATGGCGCCGGAGCAGTTTTTGCGGCTACCGATCGACCATCGTGCGGACTTGTACTCGCTGGGCTGTATCTTTCACGAGGCGCTGACCGGATCCATCGCGTTTGATGCGGAAACCATTGCGGCGCTGATAGATCTGCACGTGAATGTGTTGCCGCCCAGCGTGCTGGAGCTGCGCCCCGACGTGACGCCGGAGCTGGATCAGTGGGTGCAGCACTTTTTGCAGAAGGAGAGCACTGATCGCTACCAGTCCGCTCTCGATGCCCTGGACGACCTTAAGCTGATTCGCGCCGCGATGGACGACCATGCGCGCGCGGCTGCCGCCACTCCGCCGGCCGCCTCTACAGCTCTGAGGACAGGCCGCGGGGGGTTCCCAAAATCTCTTTGAGGAGAAAAGCCTGGCGCGCGGCGTTTTTGTCGCGCAGTAAAGCGGCAAGCCCGGCGCCCGTAGCCCGGGCTCCCGCGGTTTGAAGCGACGGCGTGCCATGCGCAGTCGAGGCGCCTCGCCCGGCCGAGGCTGCCATCATGGGGGGCGGCGCAGCCGCGGCCGCGTTTTGCGCTCGCAGGCGGTCCAGTTGCGTTAAAATGAGCGAAGGCTCGCTGCCGGTGGGTTGCAATGGCAGGGCCGGCGCCTCTTCGGCCTGGGGAAACGGCGTTATGGGCGGCCGCGCGGGCGGCGTGGGCGGTGGTGTGGAGACGTAGCGCCGTTGCGGCGGGGGCGGGAGATGGGGCGAGGGCTCGATGCGGCGCCGGGGCGGGGGAGCGGGCAGGTGCACCACGTCGCCTTCGTCCTTGCGGCCCAGCGCGTCGGCCAGGTCGCGATTCACCACCACGGGTTGCCAGGGCGAGTCCGTCGCGCCCTGCCCGCCGTGGGCCGGCGGGGCGGGGGGATTGCGTTCGCGCTCGCGGCGCAGTTGCTCGGCTTCCTCCGCCTCGCGCTGTTTGGCCTGGTACTCCTGCCACGAGCTGAACAGCCAGCTGGCCACCATCAGGATCGTCACGGGAACGGTGATCCACCAGGGCATGTCGCTGGCGGCAAGCGCGGGCGGCACAAGAAGCGTGGCGTATGCAGTCATGGCGGGGAGTGGGAGGGGCGGGGCGAGGGAACGCGGGCGGGCCCGCGCCTACTTGTTGCCGTCGCTCTTCGTTTCGCCGGCAATGGTGGATCGCATGGACGTATCGGCCTGGATGTTGCGCATGCGGTAGTAGTCCATAATACCAAGGTTACCGCTGCGGAACGATTCCGCAATGGCCATGGGCACCTGCGCCTCGCTTTCCACCAGTTTGGCGCGCATTTCCTGCACACGGGCAATCATTTCCTGCTCGCTGGCAACGGCGGCGGCGCGGCGCACTTCGGCTTTGGCCTGGGCCACCCGTTTGTCGGCTTCGGCCTGCTCGGCCTGCAGTTTGGCGCCCACGTTTTCGCCCACGTCCACGTCGGCAATATCAATGGAGAGGATTTCGAACGCGGTGGCGGCGTCCAGGCTCTTCTCCAGCACGCGTTTGGAGATCATGTCGGGGTTCTCCAGTACCTCCTTGTAGGTGGATGCGGAGCCGATCGTCGTGACGATACCTTCGCCCACGCGCGCAATAATGGTCTCCTCCGTTGCGCCGCCGACAAAGCGGCTCAGGTTGGTGCGTACCGTTACGCGGGCGCGCGCTTTGAGCATAATGCCGTCCTTGGCCACGGCATCAATGGTGCTTTTGCCGGTGGCGGGGTTGGGGCAGTCGATGACCTTGGGGTTGACGCTGGTGCGCACGGCCTCAAACACGCTTTTGCCGGTGCCGATCGTCGCCAGATCGATGGCGCAGGCGCGGTTAAAATTCAGGGGGATGTCGGCCTTGGCGGCGGCAATCAGCGCGCGCACCACGTTCTCTACATTGCCGCCGGCCAGGTAGTGGGTCTCCAGTTGCGCGGTGCTGATGTCGATGCCCGATCGCACGGCGGTAATGCGGGTGTTGACGATCAGGTTCATCGGGATCTGTCGCAGGCGCATGAAGATGAGCTCCCCGGGGCTGATCGGCGTGCCGGACACCATCGCGCGTATCCAGAGGGAGAAGAAGTTGATGAAGAACAGGACGACAACCAGCAGCACCAGGAGGATGGCGCCGATTCCGTAGTACCAAAAGGTTTCTGGCATAGAAGGGGGAGGATGGAGGGGGATGGCCGACGATGCGAACCCGCCGTATTCCGGCCGGCGGTATGCGCCGGGCGGATGCGAGCGGATTGTAACGATAAGACTTTATGCCTTGCTACCCGCCACCGCTGCTGTTGCGTGTGCATAGCGCGCATCGCAACGGTGGGAGTGTGCTGAAAGTCCTCCGGGAAGCCGTGTTAGTCAAGTAAAACTGGACGCGAAAATTCAAGTTATACTGAAGTTACGCTGTTGTAACGCGTCCGCGCCAGCGGGTGATGCACTGCCTCCACGTCCATTACAGGGCGCGGTTAGCCGCAGACGCCGGCCGCACCACCACCCGTGTGCCGCTAACGGAGACAACCTCCACGGCATCGCCGCTCTCCAGAAATCCTGATTCCGCAACCACTTCCACGCGGCGGCCATCCAGCGAGGCCATGCCCGTGGGGTAGGCGGGGGAGGCCATGACGCCCTGGCGGCCGACGAGCGTGGAGGGTGCGGCGGGTGCGGAGGCGCCTTCGTTCACCTCGTTAAGCATAACGCTGCGGCCCACGGCGCTTTTGGGGAAGTAGGTGAAATATGCGTACATCACCACCATAAGCAGGGCAAACACGGCCATAAACGTGGCGCCGCCCGCCACCGGCCCGCCGGCAAAACTGAGGCCGACGCCCAGCACCAGGCAAAAGCAGCCCAGCAGGCCGGCTACCATGCCGGGCAGCACAGTCTCCAGGCCCAGCAGTACAAAGCCGGCGATAATGAGGCCGATGATGATGTTCCAGTCCATCTGCCACTCATCATGCCATACGGCGGACACACTGGCAAGGGGCGCCGCGCGCGCGTTGCAGTGGCGCGGTGCTGTGGCGTTGCATTGCATTGACCGGCGCGCGCGGACGCTCTATTGTGGCGCGATGCCGAAACCACCCGCTCTGGGCAAAGGCCTTGGAGCCCTGATTGCCGCCAGCAAACCCGCCGTCGCATCCCCCGCCGCCACGCCTGTGCCGGCCCTTGCCAGCCCCGTGCCCGTGGAGGAGAAAGGCGAGCGCGTGATGCCCGTGCCGGTCGGCGACATACTGCCGTGCCCCTGGCAGCCGCGCAAAGTGTTTGCGCCCGAGGCGATTGCGGAGTTGGTGGAGTCGATTCGCGCCCACGGCATCCTGCAGCCGCTGATTGTGCGGCGCACGGAGGGCGGAGCCGGCTCGGGCACAAGCGTAAAATTCGAGCTTATTGCCGGCGAGCGCCGCCTGAGGGCCTCGCGCGAGGCGGGCCTGGCGACGGTGCCGGTCATCGTCCGCGAGGCAACCAACGAGCAGGTGCTGGAGCTGGCGCTTGTCGAGAACATCCAGCGCAGCAACCTTAACCCGATGGAAGAGGCCGAAGCCTACGCCCGCCTCAGCCAGGAGTTTAGCCTCACGCACGAACAGATTGCCGAGCGAGTGGGCAAAGGCCGCGTCGCTGTATCCAACGCGTTGCGGCTGTTGCAGTTGCCGGCGGTGATTCAAGGCTACATTGTATACGGCCAGCTCTCCGTCGGCCACGCCAAGGCCATCCTGGCGCTGACGACCGAGCAGGAGCGCACCGCCGTGGCGGAGAAAGTGGTGCGCGATAACCTTACCGTGCGGCAGACGGAAAAGGTGGTGGCCGAGCTGCAACAAGGCGCCGCCCAGGCCGGCGCAGGCGCCGAGGCGCAGAACGGATCAAAGAAGGCAGCCAGGCCTGCCGATCCTATCTTTACGTCCATGGAAAGCCGTCTGCGCCAACACCTTGGCACCCGCGTCCGCTTCGTCGGCGGGGCCAGGAAGGGGAAGATCGAGATCGAATACTTCAGTCCCGACGATCTCAACCGTGTCCTCGGCGTGCTTGGCGTTACGGATTTTTAGAGCGGGTCAAGTAAAGCTCGCAACGGGGAATACGCGGGACTTTCCACAATCCGAAACTTGGTGTCTTCGTGTCCTGGTGGTAGATTCCCTGCGTTCAACTCCTCTGCCAGGATTTATGTGAAGGAATTCTAACCACCAAGTCACCACGACCCCAGGTTGAAGGGGGAACGAGGGGCTGAAACTTCGTGCTGCTATTCCAGCCGCACTTTAAACTCCAGTTTCCATCGCATGTCGCTGGTGGTGTGCTTCATGTAGAGCTCCAGGTTGCCTAGCTCCGTCACGCGCGCCTCCAGTTGCACGGGCACGACATCTCCCGCGGCGCGGCCGGGGAGGGGAGGGAGGGTGACGGCGAGGGTGGAGGTCTCCTCCAGGACTTTCCGGGCGTCGGGGAGGACCTGGCCTTGCGTGTCGCCGCTGCGCACTTCGCTGGAGAAGAAGCGGAAGTCGGCTTCCTCGCCGGTAACGAGGCCGAACTCGCGGGCGGACAGCACCAGGTCGCTGCCCTCCTCCATGCCTTGCGGCACTACGCACAGCGCTTTGATGGGCGGTTTGAAGCCGGGTACGGCCATCATGCTGCTCTCCAGGCCAATGTAGTAGCTGCGGGCCGTGCCGGCTTTGATGCGAATGCCCTGTCCCGTGGCGCGTACGCCGCCGTAGTACGCGGCGCCTTTTGCCACGGCCAGGTCGGGCTCGGAGCCCGTCAGCTCCGTGATGGGCGCGCCGCACCAGTCGGCCAGCACGTCCAGCACGCGCCTGCGGATGATTTCCGCGCGGAACACGCCGCCGTTAAACAGGATGGCGTTGGGCTTGAGGAACGCGCCCTCCAGCACCGAGGGGGATTTGCCGCCCGCCGTGGCCAGGGCGCTGAGCGCCTCGCTGGCCTTGACGTTTTGCAGGGCGCGGGTGAGGAAGCGTGCCAGGTGTTTGGTGAGGGCTGTGTCGTCGGCGTAGGGCAGGCCCAGCTCGCGCAGGCCGGTGGAGCGGCGTTGCGCGGGCATCTCGTCGGCCCTGGTTTTGGGCAGAAAGCCCTCCAGCACAATCTCTTGCAGTTTGGCGCGGGTAAGCCGGGTGGAGCTGGTTTTGGCAAGCAGGCCGGAGCCGCGCGAGGGGACGGCGACGGCGACTTCCTCCAGCGCGGGATCGCCAAAAAGCTTCTCCTTGGCGGAGCGTGCGCCGTGTACCAGGGCCTGGAACTGCCACGCGTCCAGGGACTTACCTTCTTCCTCAAACTGCGTGCCCAGGTTAAAGGCAACGGCCAGGTCCATGTTGTCGCCGCCCAGCAGGATGTGCTCGCCCACGGCGATGCGCTCCACCTGCAGGTTGCCGGCCGCCTCGGTAATCACCATCAGCGAGAAGTCGGCCGTGCCGCCGCCCACGTCGCAGACCAGGATGATATCGCCGGGCGTGATTTGCTTGCGCCAGTCCGCGGCGGCTTTCGCCATCCATGCGTAGAACGCGGCCTGCGGCTCCTCCAGCAGTACGGCGTGGCCCAGGCCGGCGGCGGCCGCGGCCTCCAGCGTGAGGTTGCGCGCCGCTTCGTCAAAGCTGGCGGGCACGGTCAGGATAACTTCGGCCTCGGCGGCGGCGGAGGTCCAGCCGGAGCCCGAGCGCTCGGCGGCGGCGGCCAGGGCGTGGCGCAGGTGGGCCAGGTAAAGGCGCGAGGCCTCCAGAGGGGAAGTCTTTTCCGCCGCGGCAAGGTCGGAGTCCCACGGCAGAATCTTTGCGCGGTGGTCCACGTTAGGGTTGCACAGCCAGGATTTGGCGGAGAGCACCAGCCGGTCCGGCGTCAGCGCTCCGTGCTCGCGCGCAAAGTTGCCGACAATGGCGGTGGGCGCCGGCGCGGGCTTGCCATCTTCCGTCTCGGCGGAATCCCACGGCATGCGCATCCGCTCCGCGGGGAACTCCGAGGCGTGCGGGATGTAAAGCGCGGACGCCATGGTCGGCGCCTCGCCCAGCGCGCGGGCCGTCAGGCGCTGGGTAATCTCGACGATCTCCGGCGCGGCGACCGTGGCGGGGGCTGAGGACTCTGGGGACTCCAAGGAGGCGGCTTCCGCGTTTGCCGCGACAGATTTGCTTTGGAGCCCGGCCACGGCAATCGCGCTGTTGCTCGTGCCCAGGTCAATGCCAATGCTCCACTTCTTTGTTGTGCTCATTCGGATATAAATATGCGACTTCGGAGACTACCCCTTTACCTCCACCTGCGCCGGCACAATCACACGGCGCTCTTCCCCCTCCGCCTCAATCGCGCGGGGCAGGCTTACCTTTGTGGCGCGCCAGCCTTTGTGGACAAGCGAACCTTTAAACGGCGCCTCGCCGGTGACTTTGCCGATCAGCTGGTACTCGTCCGCCTTGTAGCCGGCGGGTACGGTAATGTCGTTGCCTTCGGGCTCCGTCGAGACGGGCTTGACGTCAAAGCAGTCGTCAAGAACGCCGCGGCAGCCCTCGTGCACAATGCGCGCTACGGAGCCGAGCTGCGCGTCCTCGGCCTCGGTCACGTCCTCCATCAAAAAGTCCACGAAGCGACCTTTTTCCTGCAGCAGGCCCAGGAAGGTGATCGCCGCAGCCTCCGTGCTTGCCGTTTTGGCGGGAAGCGCTTCCGGCTTGATGGGTTCCGCAATCGGCTCCTTCCTGGGTTCCGGAGCCGTTGCAGGCGCGGAGGCAGGAAGGGCGCGGGTGGGAACGGAGGTGGCGACAAGCATCAGCGCGTAGCCGCCGAGAAAAATGGTGGTGAGCGGGACAAAGTGGGCCAGCTGCGCGGAGACAGGTGTCAGCGCCAGCAGATTAAGCACCGCTATCACGGGTAAAAGAATCAGCAATTGAACTTTCATGCCAACCCGCAGCATGACGGGACTTGCGCCGAAGTTCAACCCGAATTGAACGGGGCGGCCTCCTGGGGCGCGTCGCATGGCCCTACTTGATATCCAGCACGCCCTTAAGCCACAGGTAGACAAGGCTTTCTGCGAGAATCAGCACAAAGGCGCAGATGGCCAGGAACGGCCCAGGCCCGAGGTTGGTGAAGGCGACCGCCCAGGGGAAGAGGAACAGCGCTTCAACGTCGAAAATGACGAAGGCCAGGGCGTAGTGGTAGTACTGCGCGTGAAACTGCACCCACGCGTCGCCCTTGCTCTCCAGGCCGCACTCGTAGGTATCGCCTTTAACGCGACCCGGCTTGCGGGGGGCAATGATCGCGGCGATCATCAGCGGGATGACGGCGAACAGGACCGCGACGCCGATGAACAGGGCGATGGTGCCGTAGTTGGCGATGTAGGCATCGGTTTCCATGGCGAGGGTGAGGCGAGGGAGGGAGAGGAAGGGGAGGTTTTAACCACGAGTCACACGAAGCACACGAAAATGTGGAGGGGACGAAAGGGGGAAAGGGGGGAATGGAGAGGATGTAACGAACGTGGGGAAGTTGCTTGCTATGCTCGGTTTCTCCCGTTTACTGCCGCTTTCTCCGTCTACGGCACCTTCAGCACCTGGATCTTATCACGCTTGGCAACCCCCAGGCCATAGCTCTCGCCGGTCTTGATATGCGCGGCGGTTTTGCCCATGGGCACTACTTTGTGGTCTTTGCGCAACTTTTCCGCGCGCTCCAGCGCCAGGGTGTCGATCGCCACGGGGTCGCGGCTGAGCAGGATAGCGCCGAAGCTCTCGGTGTTGCGGGGGTTGAACTTGGGGCCGCCGGCGTATTGGGCCACGGTGGCGTCCAGAATATGCAGCACCACCTTTTTGGCCAGCACGTCCTTGCTCAGGATGTCCGCGATGGCCGGGTCTCCCCACTGCCCGTCGCCAATCATGCGCCGGTTGTTGTCCACGCTGCCCAGGGCAAGGGAGGCCATGCAGCCATTGAGCCCGGTGCCGGGGTTATCGACAAAGGCGGGCACGTTGATGATTTTGGTGCACTTCTTCGAGACAATGTTGGCAAAGTACGAGCGCGTGCTGACCTGCGAGCCGCTGCCGGACGCACCGCCGCCGGGCGTGCCGTACTCTTTGGCCATCTCGTACATATCCGTGCCGGAGCCCGCCTTGAAGTCGGCGTCGCCCCACATCAGGGCGCCGGGCACCTCGTAGATAAAGAGCGCCTCCTTGTCGTAGTCGCGCGCGGTAATGGCGCTGTAGGTTACCCCGCCCATGCCGGGGCCGGGCGGGTAGCCGGCGCCTCGCATGTCAGCGGCCCAGCGGTCCCACACAATAATATGGCGCGGCGGTACGCCGGCGGACATCAGTCCGCGGATGATGGCCGCCACCAGCGGCTGTTTGGTGGCGATATCCCGCGCGCCGCCGGGGCCGCCGGAGGTGATCTTGATCCCCACCACATCGGCCGGGGTAATGCCCAGCGATTGCCAGGCCTCCGCCGGGGTGGCGCGCTGGGTGTAGGCCAGCAGCGCCTTGTTCAGCATGTCCTGTCCCTCGGCGTTATCCAGCGCAAAGCGGGTGACCGAGAGCGGCCTCTCCACCACCGCCACAAAGCCGGGCGGCCGTTGCGGCGGCGGGGGCGGGGCCGGGGCCGGGGCGGGATGAGGCACCGGAGCGACCGGCGTTGCTGCCGGCGCCCCGGGCTGCACCTGAGATTGCAGCTGATCGTACGGGCTGGGCGATGGATGGGGCTGGGCCTGTGGTGTGCGCGGCTGATACGGCTCCAGCGGACGCACCGACGGCACATTGCGCGGCGGCGGCGCCTGCCCGTGCGCTGCGGTAACCGCGGCGCCGGGCCACGCCGCCAGGCCAGTCGCAATCATAAGCGCCGCCACGGCCAGGAGCTTGGGGAAGGGATACATGCCAGAGAAAAGTGCGCGGATGGGGTGGGAAATCGCTGCCGCCCAACGGCGCGGGGATTCCAGCCCAGTGGTAAGTGCCTGTGCCAGTGCCGGGGCTATCCCGCCTATTGTGCGGCGCCGCGCCTGCGATATCAAACAGAAATCGCGACTGCCATCGGCGCCGCCCGCCGCATTGCATGGAGGGGCTATGCCGGACCCAGGCCAAGCGCCTCCGACGTTGCGGGGGCGCGCAGGCGCATATCCGCCGTGCTGGGGGAGCTCGCCCGCACGCGCAGCTGAAAGTCTTCGCGGCCACCGCGCCGGTGCGTCTCCAGGCTTACGCCGTTAAGGTAAACCAGCGCGGCCAGAATCTCCAGCGCGGCAGCCAGGCCCGCCAGCGGAAAGCGGCCCACCATGCTCGTCTGGATGTACTCGTAGATGGGCAGCGAACCGGCCAGCAGACCGAGAGCGCCGAGTACCGATGCAATAATCAGGAAAAAGCGGTGCGGTTTGTAATCGCGAAACAACTTGAGCAGGCACCACAGGATGCGAAAGCCGTCGCGAAACGTGCGCAGCTTGGAGGCGGTGCCGTGCGAGCGCTGGCCAAAGGCGATCGGCACCTCGCGCATATGGTAGGCTTTGTCGATGGCCTGCAGCGTCAGCTCCAGCTCCAGCTCAAAGCCGTTGGAGAGAACGGGCACGTTCTTGTAAAAGCGACGCGACATAACTCGCAGGCCGGAGAACAGATCGAGCGGCCGCACCCCCATTACCAGGGAGAACGCGTAGCCAAACCCGGTGTTGCCCGCCTGATGCATGGGGCGGAACGCCTCCGTGGCGGCGGCGGCTGTGCGCACGCCGGTCAGCAGATCCACGGGCTCGCGCAGGTAGTCGCGCAGGGCATCGCGCACCGCCACGGCCGGGTAGCTGCCGTCGCCGTCCACCATCACCATAACGTCGGACTGGCACCACTCCACGGCGGTAAGGTAGGCGTTGGCTTTGCCCAGTCGGGGCTCGCGAAGCACCGTGGCGCCTGCCGCCAGCGCCTCGCTGTACGTGTTGTCTGTGGAGGCGTTGTCGACAACCAGCAGCTCCACGCCCGGCAGCAGCTCGCGCAGGTCGCGCACCAACCTGCCAATGGCCGATTCCTCGTTATGGCAGGGCAGGAAGACCGAAATGCTGAGGGGCAATAATGTCATGTGCGGGGATGGGGGGACCGGAGCGGGCCGCGCCCTGTATACATCAAACGGCGCGGCCGTGTCGATTTTCTCATAGCGACCCCGCTTGCCTGGTGCAGAAAGGGGATGAGCTAACCACGGAGCTCCGTAGATTCCGTGTGCTCCGTGTGTTCCGTGGTTAAATGATCCTGCATACATCAATTTCAATCGCACCCTGCCGGGGGGGCGACAGATTTCCTGTTGTCATGCGCAGGGCCAAACCTTAGCATTGCCGCGTGTCAAGAGCGGCACATGGTGCTTAACCCCGGCCTGCCGGACGTCGGTTTGCCCTCTGCGCAACCGGGCATCGTATTGCTGCAGGCAGGCAAGGCATGATCCACATCCTCAACCAATTTATCTGGCCCGACGCCGCACCCACCGGCGTGCTTGCGGAGCAACTGGCGGAGCACATGACGGCCGCCGGGGCGGACACCGTGCTTGTCGGCTGCAGTGGATCCTACCGGCCTGACGACCGCCCCGCCCCGGCGTGCCGCGTGGTGCGACTGGAGGCAGGTACCGGTCGCCGCTACTCCTTTGCCTCCACCCTGGCCGGCTACTGGGCGTGCCGGCGCGCGTTTGCCGGCTACATTGCCGCGCAGGTGCGGGCGGGGGATACCGTCGTCGTCACCAGCGCGCCGCCCACCACCATCCCGCTGCATGCGCTAATTCGCCAGCGCGGGGCGCGCAGCGTGTACTGGCTGCAGGATTACTACCCGGAGCTGCTGCGCGGCGTGTGGGACTACCCGTCGCCCATCCGCCGGGCCGTGCGCGCCTACTTTGATACGCGGCTGGCCCGCTGGGATACCGTGGTGCGCGTGGCCGGTAACCTGGGCTACGACGGGACGAACGCCGTGCTCATTCGCAATTGGCCCTCCGTACGCCACTTTGAGGCCGCCGAGCCCGAACCGCGCACCGCCGTTTACTTTGGCAACATCGGCTACGCGCACGATGTCGACGCGCTTGTCGCCACCTGCGAGGCCCTGCGGCGCGACGGCTACACCGTGGCCGTGCAGGGCGACGGCCCCGGCCTCAGGCGAATGCCCGATTGGATCGAGCGCCGCCCGCCCGTGCCCGGCCCGCAACTGCGCGCCTGCTACCTGCGGGCGGAGGTGCACCTGGTTGCCGCGCACCCGGAGATTCGCGGCGCCGTCTTTCCCTCCAAGCTATGGAACAGCCGCGCGGCCGGGCGGCGCATCGTATCCAGCGGCTTTGCCGGCGAGATGGCCGCCGAGCTGGAACTGGCCCTGCTGTGCGACCTGGACGAACCACTGCGCCAGTGGCACGCGTTGCTGACTTGACACGCGCGGCCACCCTTTGCTCCAATGTCCCTGCGCACAAGGGCGCATCCGGGTCCGCGGAAAGGGTTCAACCCACCTTTTAACTGCAGCACATCGAACCATTCCCTGCCCGGCATTGCGGACCGGCGGGCATACAAGGAAGGGTTCCCCATGTCTACTGCCGAATATTCCGGAGGGCTATCCCCGCGTCGTCAGCTTCCCGATAATCCCAGCCGGGAGTATCTGCGAAAAGAGGCCAAGCGCCTCGTTCGCCTCGCCGCGGCCGAAGGCCGGCCCACTACACTCGCCCGCGTGCAGCACGAGATAGCGCGCGAATATGGTGTTGCAAACTGGGCGGAACTGGGCCGCACCATCGTCGGCGCACAAGTTGCCTCGGTTTTGCGCGAGGCCGTGGCCTGCAACGACATACCGCATGTTGTCCGGACGCTCGACGCCCGGCCCGAGCTGCTCAGGCCCTCTCTGTGGCCCGCCGCCATCTTTCAGGCTAAATCGCTGGAGATGACGGAGTTGCTGCTGGCGCGCGGGCTGGATCCCAACCAGTGCTCCGCCCCGCGCAAGTCGCTGCATTTTGCGGTCGACCGCAAGCGGCCCGACATTACGGCGGCGCTGCTTAGGCACGGCGCCAAGCCGGATGTCACAGATGGCGAAGGCTTTACGCCGCTGGATCTCTACGCCGGCCTTGCCGGAGGCTACGGCCCGACCGACGCAGCAGACCGCGAAAACGTGGCGTTGCTCCTTGCCGCCGGGGCGCAGCCGAATCTCTGGACGTGGATACGCCTGGCTGAAACGGAGCGGGCGCTGGCGATCCTGCGCGGTGATCCGGAGCTGATCCACGCGGCCTCGCCGGATCTGGGTTTCCTGCCGCTGCACGTGGCGGCGCGGATGGCAGATGTTGTTCTGGTGCAATATCTTATTGATAACGGCGCCGATGTGAACGCGGGCGAAAACACCGCGCTGTGGTTCGTCTGCCAAAGCGGCGCTGATCCTAAGCGGCGCCTGCGCGTGATGGAGATGCTGCTACGCGCCGGCGCTCAGGTAAACCGCGCGTGCGAGGAGAACTCCACCGCGCTGCACTACGCCGCCTGGCGCGGCCCGGTCGCCGTCGCGGAGCTGCTCCTGTCGGCCGGTGCGCAAAACGGGGCCATGGACGACAGCGGGCACCGCCCCGTCTACTACGCGCGCCACAGCCCTGTGCTGGCCCCCGCCGAAAAGGCGCCGATGCTGGCCTTGTTGGAGGCGCCTCGTATTCTCGATCCGGCATTTAGCGCCGCGGTAACCGCGCTGGATGCGGGCGATGAGACGGAGCTTCGGCGCCTGCTGCGCGCGCATCCCGGCCTGTCAACCGCGCGGGCTGAGGAGCCGGGCTGGTACGCCGGGCAGTACTTCAGGCAACCCTTTCTGCTGGAGTTTGTTGCGGAGAATCCCGTGCGTAAGGGGAGCCTCCCGGGCAACATCGTGGACCTGGCGCGCGCCATCGTCGAGGCCGGCGCTCCCCGCGAGGCGATGGACAAGACGCTCGGCCTGGTGGCCAGCGGCCGGGTGGCGAGGGAAAGCGGTGCGCAAGCGGCTCTGCTGCAATACCTTGTAAGCGCGGGTGCCGAGCCCTCCTGCGCGGTGCGCGCGGCCGCCTCTCACGGGGAATTTGCCGCCGTGCAGGTGCTGCTGGAGCTCGGCGCCGTGGCGGATATCGTCACCGCCGCCGCGCTGGGTCGAGTGGAGGATGTGGAGCGCGCGATGGCGAAAGCCGGCGAAGCGGCGCCCCAGGAGCTGGAAGAGCCCCTGCACGCCGCGATTCGCGCCGGGCAACTGGCTGTGGTGCAATGCCTTATGGACGGCGAGCGCTGGCACGGCTCGGCCGTCCCCGTCTCGAAGGAGATCATGCATGCCGGCACCCCCCTCCACCACGCCGCCTCGTTCGGCCAGCTGGAAATCGCCCGCTGGCTGGTAGCGCAAGGCGCCCCGCTCGACGCCCGCGACCGCCAGTATAACGGCACCCCCCTGGGCTGGGCGGAGCACTGCAAGCAAGATGCTGTCGCGCAATGGCTTAGGACGCCTTAGCATGTCCTCCTGTCCACACCTGCAGCAACGCAATAGCCCGTAGCGCATTCGCTCGTTCGTACCGCCATTGCGTCCCTACAGGACGCGAGCTCTGGAGCGCCGTCGGCGCTTCAGAGGATGTCGAGTCTGCATTCGGATTCAATGCATTCTGAGTAGATTTCGGTAGAGAGAAGTTTATTGGTATAAGAATATACTTTAAGCTTGCGCTCGGTGCCATTGCCATCTATGATTCTTACATCCTCACCACACCGCTATGAAATTGATGCGTTTCAACCTTAGGTTCTTGCCGGGCCGTACATCTCGTAAGGCCTTTAGCCTTACGGAGTTACTGGCGGTTGTCTCCATTGTGCTTACGCTGGGGGCGCTGTCGGTTTCGGCGCTGGCCGGGTCGCGTAAGGGAGCGTCCATGAATATCGGGGTGATTCGGGTGATCAACGCGCTCAATCAGGCGCGCAGCGAGGCGATCTCGCGCAACACCGGGGTGCAGCTCCGGCTGGTGTCGCGGGATGGAACCGACGCGGCGAGTGCGGGGCGCAGTTTCAGCCTCTGGGCGCGCAAAAAGGGGGCGATGAGCGAGTACGAACAGATTACGCCCTGGGAGCGGCTGCCCGACTCCGTTTCCGTGCAGGAGGATGCCGCGTGGTTTCCTGCCGCGGGCAACGATAACCTTAAGGGCGACAACGTGTTCGGCGGCGGCGCCACGCCGGCCAACCTGCTGGCGGGGGTGCCGTACTACCGCCGCACGGTGGATACGCTCGTCGTCGAATTCTCGCCAAGTGGCGGCGTGCGGCTGCCGCGCCCCGGCCAGGCCTACAGCTACATCCTGCTCGCCCCGACCGTCCCGGAGCCCGCCGGCAGCGGCGATCTCTCCGCCCGCGCCCTGGAGGTCCGCCAGTTTGCGGACTGGCGACAGATTCGCATCTGCAACCTCACGGGTCAGATGAAAATCAACAGCCCGGGTGCGTAGACGGTCTAGCGAATAGCATCGAGGGGCGGAATGGAAGCGGCGGACATACTTCTACCGCGGCATTCCCTCCTCAGCATCCCCCCTTTGCGGCCTTCGCGTCCTCAGCGCCCTTTGCGCGAAATCTGGCACAGGTTTTTGCCCAACATCCACGCATCGCGTCGCGTTCACGCAAAGGCCGCGAAGGACGCAAAGGGGGTGGATACAGTGGATACAGCGAGTACAGTCCTCTCGTACCGCGCTCCTGCCTAATTCGTGGCGGGAGGCGCGTTGGTGGCCGGCACGGGCGTAAGCTTTTTGCGCTGGGTGGGGCGCATGAGGAGGCCCTGGGCTGCCATCGTTTTCTCGTCCATAAACACGACGCCGGGCTTGCCGCGCAGCTGGTCTTCGGCGGCCTGGGGCAGGCGAAAGCGGGAGACGAGCACGGGTTTTTGCAGGGCAACGGGGTTGTTGCGGATGAGATCGCCGCCGTACCATATCACGTCGTCGGGCACAACCACCATGTCGGCCTGCTGACTGTTGATCAGCGCCTGCGCGCGGGCAAACGGGGCGGTGACGCTGTAGGTAAGCCAGCAGTAGAAAGGCATAATGCCGGCCATCGCCACCAGGGAGACGGAGAACCAGCTGGCGGCCGCGTTCCACTCCAGCTTCTCGCGCAGCATCAGCCAGCCGGCGGCGGCCAGCAGTACAAAGTTGGCCAACACCCCGTGCAGGTAGCGGTAGCCCCAGCCGTGGCCCTGGGAGTACTTGAAGGTGAGGTAAAGCAGGATGGTGACGAGGATTCCCGCCGTGAGATCCTGCAAAATTTGCGGTGTGGTAAAGGTTGCCCCCGCAGGGGCGGAGGCGGGCCGGTCGAGGTGAAAATAGCCGCGACGCCATGCAGCGTAGCCGCCCAGCAGGGCCAGGGGAATCAAGGCGATGAGGTGCCATGCGGCAAAGCGGCCCAGGGACATCCACATGAGCAGGACGTTGAGGATGTCGGGGACCTCGAAGATGCTGGCCACCGTTTTGCCGGCGTCGCTC
Organism: Verrucomicrobia bacterium LW23; assembly: GCA_003054695.1. Lineage (GTDB taxonomy): Bacteria > Verrucomicrobiota > Verrucomicrobiia > Methylacidiphilales > UBA1321 > LW23. The sequence goes on along the minus strand of QAZA01000005.1, from coordinate 39,534 downwards.
ACCTCGGCGGGGCGGCTCAGGTAGTACCAGTCCTTCCACACCAGGCATGCCGCAAGGTAAATGGCGCCGTAGACGAGCGTCATGCCCCAGCGGCGGCACAGTACCAGGCGCACGAGAAAGGGCAGGACAAAGCAGGCGTGAACGGTGGGCTGATTGAGCCCGATGGCCAGGCCGCCGATGACCGGGGGCAGGATCCATTGCCGCCAGCCGGGCAGCGTAAAGCAGTACAGCCATGCCAGCGCAAAGAGGAGCTGCGCCGTCATGGAGTAGGGCGTCATGGCGGTAATCTGCGCCTGGGCGGAGAAGACGAGCATGATGGCGGCCATCAGCCCGGCTTCGTCCGCTTTTTCCGGCCACAGGCGCCGTGCCAGGGCCGCGGCAAACAGTACGCCGGCGGCCAGCATCAGGGGGGAGCACAGTGTCTCCGCGCCAATGGCCAGAAACGGAGCGCGCAGCATGGAGGCAAAGGGCAGGTAGGGCCCCACCCACACTTTTTCCGTCGGCAAATAGATGACAAAGCCGGGGGTGATGGAGTAGACCCACGGCAGCCATTCGTCCGGCACGGGCGCCCTGGTTTTGCCGGCAAGGTAAAAGTGCGCCTGAATGTCCGCCATGTATTCGTCCAGCGACAGCGGGTAGTTGAGGCAAACGAGCCACGTGCCCGCAAAGCTGAAGATGAGCGTGGCAACTGCCAGCCACAGTACTTTGGGGCGCGATTTACTGAAAATGCGCTCCGGCGACGGCCATCTCCACGGAAAAAACAGGAGGATGTAGGCGGCCTGGAGGGCGATAAGCTGCGTCACAAAAATCGGAAAATCGCGCTCCACCAGGTACCAGAACATGTTGGGGTACGAGCCCCGCGAGTTGGTGAGGTAGTTGCACAGCACGCAAATCGTTACCAGACACGTCCCCAGCACGAGGTGCAGGCGGACAAAGCTGTCGAAAAAGCGCGGATCTGTTGCCGTCGGGGACGGCTGGGCCGGACCTGGCGTCGAAGCCGGAGGCGTCGCGGGCGCCGGTGCGTTTGGGGGAACCTCATTCATGCATGCGTGCGTGGATTCGGCGCAGAGCCGTGGCGAGATTGTCCACGGGCGCTCCTTTCCGTCAAGTCTAAGCCCCGTCGTGCGGGCCGGTTTCGCGGGGCTCTGCGATCTGCGACTCGCCCGCGCTTGACATGGCGCCGGGCGATTTGCGTTACTGTGGTTCGCATGCTTCGCACCCTGGGCAACTTCCTGACGATCCTGGCCTGTGTCCAGCTGATGGGCGGCCACTGGGCCGCGCTGCAGATGGTTGCCTGGGCGGGCATGCTGGTGGATCACTCCCGGCGCGGAGAGACGATTGTGGCAGCGCTGGGCAAAACGTTTGACGGCGAGCACCCGTGCTCCCTGTGTCACACCGTCAAGATTGGTAAGGCGAAGGAGCAGGACGCGCAGAAAGACGCCGCGCTGAAAAGCACCGTCAAGCTGGAGTTCCTGCTGGCCGCGCGCCACCTGATTGCGATGCCCCGCCTGGTGGAGCGCCCAAGCTCGTTTGCGCCGCATCGCGCGTCTGTTTCCACGCGCGCCGACGTCCCGCCGCGTCCGCCGCCTCGATCGGGCGTTGTCTGAGGGCATCGCAATTCAAGTTCAGGTGTACTCGGAACGCCTCGTGGTGCGTACATTCTGACTTACCCTGCTCTCGGGAGGTCTGTCCACATTCTGCCGCTCCTCCTTGGCGATCTTTCCGTGCTGGGCGTTATAAATCCCCTTTCCATCCACGGAACGGATTTTTAACGCCAGGGACGGAAAGTTCGCCAAGGCGGAGGGGAAATACTGGATGTAGACAGCCTCCAAGCCTGGGCAGGTGGGGCAGGTGCCGTTGCCGAGGGACTCGCGCATTGCCGTGCAGATCCTCAGCTCCTGCCACGCCGGCGCGTTGCGATCGCTAAAAGTATCGCGATGACGCACGCCTTGCCTTGCCTCGCTCCTCGCCAATTCCCCGTCCCCTTCGGACGCAGTCGCGCGCACGTCTTGCATGTGCGTGGCTGATCCGTCGTGTGGAATCCAGCGGTTCCCTTCCACGCTTCCAGGCCGTGCCGCTGCGGCTTACTCCTGCCTATTGCGGCAGGTCCTTCGCTGATTTTCCATTTCCGCTTCACCTTCATTCCCATGATTTCCTCGTACAAGTGCGGTTTCCATCCGCGAGCTATTTCCGCGTTCCTTGCCGCAGCGGCTTTTGCCACCGTGGCGCTGTTGCCTCTGGGCGCACAGGCGCAACCCGCATCCTCCGGCTCATCCGCTGCCTCCTCCGACGAAGTCGTCGTGACGGCCCGTCGCGAGGATAAAGCCTCGGCCTCCCTCACCGTGCCCTCCAGAGAGGAGGCGCGGCGTACGCTGGACCAGGTGGCCGGCGGCACCAACTACATTAATGCGGACGAATACAAGAAGGGCCGCGTAGCCAACCTTAAGGACGCCCTCGACTTCCAGCCCGGCGTTATCGTACAGCCGCGCTTTGGCTCAGACGAGGCGCGCGTTTCCATCCGCGGCTCCGGCCTTGCCCGCACCTTTCACGGCCGCGGCCTGTTGCTGATGCAGGATGGCGTGCCACTGAATCAGGCGGACGGCGGCTTCGACATGCAGTCCTTCGACGGCCTTGCGGTGGATTACATGGAAGTTTACCGCGGCGCCAACGCCATCGGCCTGGGCGGCACCACTTTCGGCGGCACTATCGACGTTGTCTCGCCCACGGGCTACACGGCCTCGCCGCTGCAGGCGCGGTTTGAGGCGGGCAGCTTTGGGTATCTGCGCGGTCAGGTCTCCAGCGGGCAGGTGCTCGGGCCGGTCGATTACTATGCATCGCTCAGCCACTACAGCACGGACGGCTTCCGAGAGCACTCGCAGCAAAACGCGCAGCGGTTCTTCTCCAACGCCGGCTACCGCGCCAGCCAGGATTTCGAGACGCGGTTTTTCCTCAACTACATCAGCTCCTACTCGGAGCTCCCGGGCGATCTCACCAAGGCGCAACTGGAGGCCAATCCGGAGCAGGCGGCCGGTCCGCTGCCCGGCCCCGTCAGCCGGTTCGACCGCGTGCGCTCCAACTGGCTGCGCAATTACGACCTGGTGCGCATTGCCAACGCTACAAGCCTTCGCATTGATGCCGAGCAGCGGCTGGACATGAGCGCAGGCTGGACCTGGAAGTCGCTGGATCACCCCATCCTCTACGTCATCGACCAGCTCACCAACGACTGGTCCGGCGACATCCACTACACCAACACGTGCGAGCTTTTTGGGCTGCGGAACAAGCTCGTGGTTGGCCTGGCCCCCACGTTTGGCACGGTGGAGGCCAACTACTACCTCAACAACGCGGGCAATCGCGGGCGCAGGTTTTACGACGCATCACTCTCCGGCGGCCAGGCCGTGCTGTACGCGCAGGATGAGCTGAGCGTGACGGACAAGCTGGCGCTTATCGCCGGCACGCAGTTTATCTGGGCGCACCGGGCGTTTGAGGAGAAAATCCCCCTGAACCGCACGCACGACGAAGACTACTGGGGCTTTAACCCCAGCCTGGGCGCGCGGTACGACGTTACCCCCACGGCGCACCTCTTTACCAACGTAAGCCGCAGCTTCGAGCCGCCTACCTTCAGCGAGTTGACTGGCAACATCCCCGCGTTCCCCGAATTCGCCGCGCCCTTCGACGCCTTTACGCCTGTGGATGCGCAAACCGCCACCACGTTTGAAATCGGCACGCGCGGCGAGGCAGGCCGTTTTCGCTGGGATCTGGCCTACTACCACTCGTGGATCGACCATGAACTGCTGGCCTACCAGATTGCGCCTGGCCTGGACCGCACCGTCAACGGCACCGCCACCCACCACCAGGGCGTGGAAGTGGGCCTGGACGTAACCCTGTGGGAGGGCCACGAGACGGTGGAGGGGGAAGGTAGCGCGCACGATCCGAAGGACGCGACGGCTGTAAAGGAGGCGAAGGACATGCGAGTTGTCCCCACCGACAAGCTGGTGCTTCGCCAGGTGTATAACTGGAGCGACTTCTACTTCGACAGCGACCCGGTCTACGGCTCCAACCAACTGCCCGGCTTTGCCGAGCACTACTACCGCGCGGAGCTGATGTACACCCACCCGTGCGGCTTCTACATCGGCCCCAACGTCGAGTGGTCGCCCTCCTCGTATTTTGTTGACTACCGCAACACCCTCTCCACCGACCCCTACGCCCTGCTCGGCCTCAAGGCCGGCTTCAAGTGGGAGCGCGCCAACGGCCAGACCCTCAACCTCTTTTTTGAGGCGAAGAACCTGACCGACGAGACCTACGCGGCCACCACCAGCCTGCTCGTCAACGCCAACGGCGCCGACAACGCCGTCTTCTCGCCCGGTGACGGCCGCGCGTTTTACGGAGGCATCGAATGGAAGTTCTAAAGGGAGCATCCTCCGCGGATCAAGCGGCGCATCGCCCATCCGCACCAGAAACTCCGTTGCCAGAGGGGCGCCAGGGCGGCAGCTTCAGCCACCGCGTGCGCCTTGCGCACCGGTGGCTGGGGCTGATCTTCGGGCTCTCCCTGCTTCTCTCCGCCACCAGCGGCGTGCTGCACGTGGTGATGACCTGGACGCAGTCCCCGCCGCCCCGCCAGGGCGCCGGCTCCCCGTCGCTGGATGTGGCGCGCGTGGTGCTTAGCCCGGCCGAGGCCGTGCGTGCCGCCGCCGCGCACAAAGGCATGCAGGAGAAGGACATCCCGGTGCGGGGCATTAACCTGCGCATGGTGGGCGGCAAGCCGTGGTACGTGGTGCTGCCCGCGATGCCCGGCGCGCCCCAACCGCCCAGCTACGTCAACGCTACGGACGGCACGGTAAGCACCACGGAGGACGCCGCGTTTGCGCGCGAAATTGCGGCCCGTTTCCTTAACGTCGCCCCCGCGGACGACGCGAAGCTGAAGCTGGGCGGATTTCTCACCGCGTTCGACTCCGAGTATATCGTCATCTTCCGCATCCTCCCCGTCTACAAGTTTACGCTGGACGACGGCCGCGGCACCCGCGTCTACGTCTCCACCGCCACCGAGAGCGTGGCGCGCCACACCGACAATGCGCGGCAGCTGGAGGCCAATATCTTTTCCTACGCCCACAAGCTGGCCTTTATCCCGCACAAAGGGTGGCGCGATGGGATACTGGTGGCCCTTACTGGAGGCATGGCGCTGGCCACCCTCGCGGGATTCGCCCTTTTTTTTGTCAAAAGGCGGTAATAAGAGCAGGGGGCTGCGCGTATACAGACAATGCGCGGTGCTTTGGGCTTGCACTATGGCTAAATCCGACTCCGATACATTTGGGAGTTTTTGGTTCGAGTGCACTATTCAATCCCGTGCGCAAAGCGGCTAGCTTCACATTCAGTAAAGGCGACAGGTAAAGATTGCCCATGCCGCAGGGTAGCGAATCGGCGCTTTATCTCTCCGAAAGCGCACGAATCTGCGAAACCTGGCGCCTAAACTGAGCAGTACATTATTGCCGCCTCACACAGGCAAGAACGACCCAGCCCGCAGTACGCCGGGACGTTTTTTGTCTGCGCCGTACTACAATGTCCCCCATTGCAACCGAAACGATAACAATACGCCACGGCCATGACTCCCCTCGCTAAAATCCAGCTCCGCTACGACGCCCGCTACGAAATCGCCATGCTGATCGAGCAAGGCCGCCTGCCCGAGGCCGTCGCCTGCGCCAACCACAAGCTTAAACAGGGCATCATCAAGCCGCACGACGCCAAATTTGCCCGCGACATCGTCTCCTCCGCCATGCGCGCGCCTTTGGCCCACACGCCGCGCACCCTGCTGCATATCTTTTAGTGCTGCCGATCCCGCAGTATCGAGCACGGATTAAGCAAAGGTGTACACAGGCAAATCCGAGAACCTCGAAGAGGTTCTCAGACGGGAATGTGTACACCTGTGCGAATTGGTCTTAAACCGCTCGTCACATTACAGAGACGGATGCAACACGGTATCCACGGGCGGCACGTCTGTGTCCGGCTTGGGGAAATCCAGCGTGTAGTGCAGGCCGCGGCTTTCGCGGCGGCTGAGGGCGGAATCGACGATGAGGGAGGCGATGAGGACGAGGTTGCGCAGCTCGATGAGGTCGGCCGTGAGCTTGTGGTTCCAGTAAAAATCCTGCACTTCGGCCTCCAGATTGCGCAGGCGGGTGGCGGCGCGGCGGAGGCGTTTGGTGGTGCGCACGATGCCCACATAGTCCCACATCAGCTGGCGTATCTCCCTCCAGTTGTGGTAGATAACGACCAGTTCATCGGGGTCGCTCGCGCTGCCCACTTCCCACCCGGGCAGCATATTGGTCCACGGCGGCGTGGGTTCGCCTTTCTGGATCGCCACGAAGGCGCGGTGCGCGACGACCAGCGCCTCCAGCAGCGAGTTACTGGCCAGGCGATTGGCGCCGTGCAGGCCGGTGTGCGCCACCTCGCCCACGGCCCACAGGCCGGGCAGGCTGGTGCGGCCGTCGATATCCGTAACGACGCCGCCGCACTGGTAGTGGGCCGCGGGCACGACGGGGATCTGGGCTTTGGCCATGTCGATGCCGTGCGACAGGCACTTCTCGTAGATGGACGGGAAGCGTTCGCGCAGCCAGTCGGCGGATTTGTGGGTGATGTCCAGGTAGACGCACGGCGCGCCGGTGCGCTTCATCTCCGCGTCAATGGCACGCGCCACGATGTCTCTGGGCGCCAGCGACTTGAGGGGATGCACCTTGTCCATAAAGGGCTCGCCTTTGCGATTGCGCAGCACGCCGCCCTCGCCGCGCACGGCCTCGCTTACCAGAAAGGACTTGGCGTCCTTGTGGAACAGGGCGGTGGGGTGAAACTGAATGAACTCCATGTTGGCCACGGGCACGCCCGCGCGCCAGGCCATCGCCACTCCATCGCCGGTGGCAATGTCGGGGTTGGTGGTATAGAGGTACACCTTGCCGCAGCCGCCGCTGGCCAGCAGGGTAACGGGCGCCGCAAAGGTCTCCACCATGCCGGTGCTGGTATCCAGCACGTACACGCCCAGGCAGCGGTTGGCGGTGCTGTAGCCAACGCGGTGTTTGGTGATGAGATCCACGCACACGTGGTTCTCAAACACGCGGATGTTGGGGGACGCGGCCACGGCGCCCAGCAGCGCTTTCTCGATTTCGCGCCCGGTGACGTCCTTGGCGTGCAGGATGCGGCGCTTGGAGTGGCCGCCTTCCTTGCCCAGGTCCAGCTCGCCGCGATGCCCGTTTTCGCGCTCGGCAAACGTCATGCCCAGCTCGATCAGCTCGCGAATGCGGGGCGGGCCTTCCTCCACAATGCGGCGCACGGCCGCCTCGTTGCACAGGCCTGCGCCGGCTTCCAGGGTGTCGCGGATGTGGTAGTCGTACGAGTCCTCGCTGGAGGTTACGCAGGCGATGCCGCCCTGCGCGTGGTTGGTATTGCTATCGGCGCTCTTCTTTTTAGTGAGGATGGCGACCGTGCCGATGTCGGCGGCCTTGAGCGCAAAGCTCAGGCCTGCGATGCCGCTGCCGATGACAAGGAAATCAAAGCGATGGACCGTAGTCGACGGACTCATGGGTAGGATGTGCTGTACTGTCCCCCGCATCTCCTTGCGCAGCGCGTTACGTTCTCGTCAAAAACGCGGCCCTTTTCGCGTGGAGATGCGTGTAAAACAGGCACTATAACGCGCAACGCCCGCCAAGCCAAGCGCCGTCATGTAAACATTTACGATGGTGGGGGAAGGGGATTTTTAACGCCGAAACACACGTAGCACACGAAATTTTCAGAGGGGACGAAAAGGGGGAAATTGCTGAACAATTGTCGGGTCCCCTTTTCTAAAATCCCCCCTTCGCGTTCTTTGCGTCCTTCGCGCCCTTTGCGCGAAAAAAAGAGGAGGCCCAAGATAGACAAAGACGTATTTTGTTGCGGGTGGCACACCATGGCGTAGCATCGACGCTACCCATGGCATATACGTCGCAAACCCAGGCAGAAGCTGACCGCAACGGCTCGTTTTTCCGCTGCTGCATCTATGCGCTGATGTCGCTGTTTCTGATGCTGATGGCGATGGGGCTGGCCGGCTACTGGCTCTACCGCAATTTCGACAGCTTCAACATTCCCTACCACGACTCGCCGCCGCCGGAGATGGCCAAGCTGACGTTGCCGGAGGCGAAGCAGGGCTTCGAGACAACCCTTGTCAAAAAAGTGCGCGAGGAGGACCTGGACCCGCCGCTCCCGCCCGATGAATCGCGGCTGCGGCGCGTGTTCTACATCTCGCCCGCCGGGCGCATGCACGCCTACCTGAGCAAACGCCCCGGCGACGGCAAAAAGCATCCGTGCATCATCTGGATCACCGGCGGCTTCTCCAACAGCCTGGATCCCGTGTGGGAAAAGGCGCCGGCCGAAAACGACCAGACCGCCGCCGTGTATCGCGAGAAGGGGATCCTCACCATGTACCCGTCCTTTCGCGGCGGCCTGGGCAACCCCGGGCACAAGGAGATTATGTGCGGCGAAGTGGACGACGTGCTGGCCGCGCTCCGCTACGTGCAAAGCTTGGACTACGTGGACCCTGCGCGCATTTACCTGGGCGGCCACAGCACCGGCGGCACCCTGGCCCTGCTGGTGGCCGCCAGCACTCCGGACTTCCGCGCCGTCTTCGCCTTCGGCCCCGTCGCCACCGACTACGGCCCGGATTACCGCTACTACGACACAAGCATCACCAAAGAGGCCGCCGTACGCACGCCGCTCTACTGGCTGCGCGGCATCCGCTCCCCCACGTTCGTCATTGAGGGCGAAGAGGGCAACACCGCCCCCCTGCGCACCCTCCGCTCCGTCGCCACCGCCGGTAAGTTCGACAACCTCCACTTCATCGAAGTGGCCGGCGCCGATCACTTCAACGTGCTCGGCCCGGCCAATGCAATTCTTGCGATGAGGATTCTGCAGGACAAGGACGAAGGAGCGAAGTCGAACATCACGTTCGACGAGAAGGACGTCGAGCACCTTCAGTCGGTCATCCAGAAAGCAAAGGACAACAAGCCGTTTTGAGCCGAACGCGTTCGCCCTTCGCCCTTAATCTGCCGCCCGTCGCTGCCGGGGCCCTACTCAAACTGAATCGTAAAGTCCGGGAAGGAATCGACCATCTGGATCTTGTAGTCGGGGAAACTCGTGACGATCTGCCACTCCCCGGGGCTGTCTGCAAAGCTGGTTACCACTTTTACCTTCAGGTCGGGGAAACTGCTCACTGCCTTTACCTTGTAGTCCGGAAAGCTGCTGACAAACTGGATCTTGCCATACACTTTTTTGGGATCCACCTTGCCCGCACTGGCGGCCAGCGCCATGGGCAGAAGCAGCAGGAGCAGCAGACAAGCGATGCGAAGGAGGCGAAGCGTGGTTGTCATGGGAGGGATGAGGACTTTGGGGTTGGAGAACAGGAAATAGAGAATGGGCCTGAGACTCATTGGGGCTGAGATTTCAGACGTATCGCCTCCCGTTTCCTTCACCAAAAATGCCAGTCCATCCCTACTTCGCCGCGCCTTCTGCCGCCTCGTGCGCTGCGCCGCTTTCGGCCCGCTCAAAAGGCCCCAGGCCAAAGCGCTCCAGCTCCGCGGCCAGGTCGGTATCCGGGCGCAGGTGGATGGCGTGCCAGCCGATAGCGCGGGCGCCCGCGACGTTCGGCTCGAGGTCATCGATAAACAGCGTGCGCTCCGGGCGGGTGCCGGCGGTGGCGATCGCAATGTCGTAGATCTCGCGGTCCGGCTTCATCGCGTTGACGTGGTGCGAGTAGATGCGGCGCCGCGGCTCAAATATCTGGAACAGCGGGTAGATAGGCTCCAGAAACTCGATGTGCGCGGCGTTGGTGTTGCTGATGATGCCGACAATGTGCGTGCGCGCAAGTTGTTGCGCCAAAGCAATATGGCCATGCAGCGGCGTAAAGATGTCGCACCACAGGCGGCGCAGCTCGTCCGGTGTGCCCTGGTACTGCAGGCGCTCGGCCTGTGTCTGGAAAAACGCCTCGCAGGTAATGCGCCCGTGCTCGTACTCGCGGTGCACGCCGTCGCTGTTGATGATGTGCAGCGCCTGGGCCGGCGTGTGGGGCGAGCGCCGGCTGATCTCCGCAAGCGAGCGCGTCCAGTCAAAGTGCACCAGCACTTTGCCCAGATCAAAGAACACGGCTTCAATCACCGGCGCGGAGGTCGCGGACGCGGCGCTCATGGTTGGGGATGCGATCACGAAGAGGCCGGAATCAGCCCATTCTGCCGCGCAAAGTTGAAGATGCCGCCCGCGTCGATCACCGGCTTAACCTCGCCCAACGGGTTGAGCTTGAAGGTGCCGTGCGGCGTGCGGATCTCATCCTTGTCAAAGTCCACCTCCACGTAGTCGCCCGTCTTCAGCACCTGCGATAGGCCGGGGGCGGAGAGCTCGTAGGGAAACACCTCGCCCGTGGCAATGCAGTTGCGGAAGAAAATGCGCGCATAGCTCTCGGCAACAATTACTTCGCAACCGCTGGCGCCCAGCGCAATCGGGGCGTGCTCGCGGCTGGATCCGCAGCCGAAATTGCGAGCGGCCACCATAATCTTGTACGGCGTCTTCGATTCGCCCTTCTCCAGGTCGATAAACCGCGTGGGATAAAGGCTTTCCGGAAGCCCCACCATCGCGTAGCTGCCCAGCTTGTTGTACTCCTCGGGAATCGTAGGAATCAGCTGCAGGTACTGCGCGGGGATAATCTGGTCGGTATCGATGTTGTTTTGGACCACGTACACGGGCCCGGAGATGATGGAAGCCATAGCAACCCGTACCGTATCGCAAAACGCCGCGGCATCCAAGGGGAAATTCTACTTCGCCTTTGCGCTCTCGTCCCGCTCCTTCGCGATCACGGCCAGCTCGGCCTGGGCTAACGTGTACTCGGTGGCGGTGAGCGCCTGGGTATCGATGGCCAGGCGCAGGTTTTTCTCCGCCATCTCGTCCTTCAGCTCGTTTCGATACCTCATCGCAATGTAATAGTACATCTTGCACAAAAGATGCTTCCGCAGCCTGAGGTCGGTCTCCTCCTTCGCGGCATCGGTAAGGCGCTCCGGCTTCATCTCCGGGTTCAGGATAAACTCGGCGACCACAATCAGCCAGGGATTGCGGAACTGTTTACCCTGCATGGCTTCGTCCGTGCGCAGCGTCGGACCGGCGTGAGCAAGCGTGGCCTCCAGCAAGGATTTTGCCCGGTTGCCCAGGCGGTTGCGGGCATAGAGGCACCAAATCACGTGGGTCGCGTGCAGGCGATCCTCCGCAATCGCGTACCGTTTGGCGAGATTCAGATAATGGATGGCCCGGTTAGCGCTCTCCACGTCGCCGGCGCAGTACAAGGCTTCGGCCGCGCCCAGCAGGGAGCGCTGATCGGGCAGCGAGGCCTTGGCCAGCTCCTGAATCGCCATGGCGCGCGAATAGCTTTCCAGGCCCTCCTTGTACCGGCCTTTGGCCAGCAGAAACCGGCCCTGCATGCACAGCGCGCGCACGCTCTGGCGCATGGCCACGGCCTTATCCGCATCCTTAAGCGCACCGTCCACGTCCTCCTGGTGCCATCGGGTCCACGCGCGGGAGTAGACGGCAAAGTAGTTGTCGCCCCTGGCAAGCACCGCATCCAGAATCTTGATCGCCTCGGCGTGCCGATGCGCTCCCGACGCTTCTGCGGCTTTGCTCAGTTCCGCCTTCACCTCCTCCGTCAGCGGCGCGGCGTCGTCATTGGGTCGCTGGCCCATGTGAAGGTGCGCGGGCTCCCTCAGCGGCGCCACGGGGGAGAAAAGCATCTCCAGCTCGGCCGTCGCAAGCTTATGCTCCACCAGGTCCAGCGCCTGCGTGTCCACCGCCGCCTGCAGGTGCTTTTTCGCCAGGTCCTCCACGCCAAAGTCCAGGTACTTCATGGCAATGTAGTAGTTTGCCTCACAGAGCTGATCCTTGCGGGTTTTCTCATCCTTGGCGGCCTGCGCTTTCTCCAGAAGCCGCGCCGGCAGTTCCTTCTCGGAGAGCAGAAACTCGCCAATGATGACGGGCCACGCGGTGGATGCGGTGTCGGAAGGGGCGGATGCTTCCTCAGACTGCGTGGAGCGCGCTTTCGCAACGGCTTCCGTCAGCATCTCCTTTGCCCGAGAAACGCTGGAGGCGCGGGCGCACACGCTCCACGAATACAAAGCGTTGTAGAGACGCTCCTTAGGCACGCTCTCAATCTCCATGGCCTGCTGAAAGTACTCCAGCGCCAGCTGATCGTTGCCGCCCTGGCAGTACACGGCAATGCCGAGCCCCTGCAGGCACGACGGATCGAGCATCTTGTTGCCGGAGCGCTCCTGCAGGGCAAGCGCCAGCTCAAAACACTGCTGACTCTCGCGGAAGCGCTTGAGATCCAAAAGGATATGGCCGCGAAGATCCAGCGCGCGCAACGTGCGGCGCATGGCGATCGCCTTGTCGGCATCCGCCAGCGCACCGGTAAAGTCGCCCAGCAAGTGCTTGAAACGCCCGCGCAGGTAGTAACCCGTAAAGAGCTCCTCCTTCGCCAGCGCGGCGTCCAGAATCTGAACGGCCCCCTTCACATCGCCCTTACCGGCAACATCGGCCGCCTTCTTAAGCGCGGCAACCCCCTCGGCCGAGGGCTGCTTCTCCTGCTTGCCGGCGCCCGGCGCAGTAATGGGCGCGTTGGTAGAAGGCGCGGCCGGCGCATTCGTAGCCGTCTGTCCCCGGGCGGCGGCGATCCACGCAGCGGCCATCACGGCGGCAAGGCAGGGGAAAGTAAGAAAGCGGAGAAGCATCTGGCAAAGGACTTGATAGAGTGGGGAGCGGACCTGGAAAGCAACGACCGAAGACTAATGCGGAACAAGCCAGCATGTAAACACACAACAACCGCACCCGGTCCAACTCTGCCTTCCGCCCCTCCCCTTCGTGCCTTTGTGGTGAAAAATCCCCTCCCCATTTTCGCAAAGCAGCATAAGGGGGATTTTTCACCACAAAGACACGAAGGGGTGAGCCCGGCAGGGGGAACGGAGAGGTAAGAACAGAACAATCCCCTTTATCCCCTCCGTGTGATCCGTGCTCAATAAACTCCCCTTTCAACGGAAACTTAACCACGGATCACACGGAACACACGGAAGGGATGGAGAGATCCTGCCGTGCGATTCGAGTGCGAATGTCGACAGCCTCTGCATCCCAAAGTCTCTAAATCCCCACGCTCGTCGGCATGTCCGTGTCCGGCAGCGGCTCTCGCGGTGCAGGGGCAGGGGAGGGAGCTGGTGCGGGCGCTGGGCGGCGCGGTGCGGGGGCGGCGGGTTCAGGCGGATTTTTCAGCAGCTGAAGCTCGGCGCGCGCCATCACGTGCTCGGTCATCGTGCGGGCGCCGGTGTTGATCGCCGCGAGGAGGTGTTGCTCGGCCTGGTCGTCCTTGCCATCGTTGCGAAGGCGCATGGCAATATAGTAGTGCGCTTCGCACAGCTGATCGACGGCGGTTTTCTTGTCGCGCGCCACACTGGCCTGGGCCAGCAGTTTGTCGTGGTCAGCCGTGTCGCTGATGAGATACTCCGCAACGTAAAGCGGCCACGCCCTCTCGGCGCCACCCGTCGGATTCTCACCGCCCTTTTTCTTTTCGTCCCACTCCTTCTGGATGCCCTCCTTATCCGCGGCAATTCCCTTGCGCACCTCCTCAGTCATGGAGGCCCCGTTGCGCGTGCGCGCCTGCAGGCACCAGGCAAACATGCTAACGTACAGGTGCGGCTCCGGTTCCGTAAGCACCATGCCGGCCGCCTTGTAATAGTTGGCCGCCACCTCGTCGTGCCCGCCCATGCAGCTAAGCGCCACGCCGAGGCCGCGCGTGCAGTGGCCCAGCATGCGCAGGGACTCCGGGTTGCTCCGCAGCTTCTCCGGCGAGTTATTGCGGCGCAGGCCGTTAAGGGTAATGCTGAAGATTTGCGCGCCTTCCTCGTACTTGCCCTGCTGCACCAGCACCTGGCCGCGCAATATCAAGGCATTGGGCGTGGTGCGAATCTCCAGCGCTTTTGTCACGTCATCCATGGCTCCGTCATCGTCCGCCGTCGCGGCCTTGCACACGGCGCGTAAAAAGTACGCAATGTAAACGGGCTCGGCGCTCACCAGCTTGTCCAGAGCGGGGATGGCCGCGGTGTAATCCTCCCGGGCCATGTGGTTCAGGGCTTCCTTCAGAATCACCTGGCCGTCGGCCGTCGGCTCCTTATCCTGCGCGCCGGGTTTGGGTAGCGGAATGTAAGGGCCGTTGGGGATGGTGCCCGGCGTATCCTGCACAAGGGCGGGGGAGGGGCCAACGGCCGCGCCATCGCCCGGGCCCGCGGAAACCACGCCGGGCATTGCGGCTGCCGCGCATGCAAACGTTACAGCGACGGAACGGAAAAGCAGTCGGAAAGCGCGAGCACCTTGGCGATTCAGCATGAGCCTGAGTGTACACGCATATACGTGACAAGTCCAGCGACACGACAACGTTTATCTCGGATGTCTTGTTGTGTGCAAAAAAAGTCCAGACCATCAACCCGCCCCGCCGCTATACGCCGGCGCGGTCAGGTGAATCGCGCGCAGCACGTCCAGCGCGCGGATCAGCGTCACGTCCTGCACCAGCGTCTCGCTCTTGGCGGGCGCCCGTGTGCGGCTGCGCTCGGACAACGCGGCATCATACTCCGGGTTCTCCTCTCGAACCAGCGCCGCCTCGGACAGGCGCAGGCGAGGGGGCAGCTCCTGAATCAGGCGCGCGGCGGTGGATTGCGCGACGGTGAGCAGCTGCTCGCGCTCCTTCGTATCATCCGTAACCACAGGTATATCCGGCGAAACCGGGACGCCGAAAAGGCGCGTGCCATCCGCCAGCGTGGCCTGACCGGTGGCCAGTCGCAGGCTGCGGCCCGTCGGCAGCGGCTTCTCCACAAACACGGCGGCCAGCCCCGCTGTGGAGCGACCCATGATGATGGCCTTGCCCGAGACACGCATCACGGCGGCGAAGACCTCGCCGGCGCCGATCGTGCGGCCGTTAATCAGCACCACAATGGGGCGGCTGAATGTGGAGGCGCGGCGCTCGTTGGTATACACACGTTGTTGAATCTGAAGCCCTTGCACGGTAAACAGGTCCAGCCCGCCGCGCGTAAAAAAGCTCAGCATCTGCGCCGCGCCGCCAAAATCACTCGTCGCCTCAAAGTCGCGCAGATCCAGCACCAGGCCCAGGATGCCCGCGCGGTTCCAGTCGTTCAGCAGCAGCTCAAACGCCAGGCGGTCCTTGGGGAACGCGAAGCTGGGCACGCGCACGTAGCCCACGTTCTGCGGCAGGAGCTCCGTGTAGATCGGGCGCGGCATTTGTCCGGCGGGCGCCACGCTGGTGGAGAGAATCGCAACGCCGCCCCCAAGTTGCTGCATAAGAGCGGTTAACGCCGCCTTGTCTTCCTTTGCGTCCTTAACGGCCGCAGGGTCGGTGTAAAACTCCTTCAGCAACTTTACAGTCTCGGCAACCTCGGCATCGCTGGGCTGCGGAGCCGGGGGGAGGGGCGTGGCGGGATCCCCCGCGGAGGCCGGCACGGTAGTCGGACTTTGCTGGCTGGCGATAACCTGCGCAGGCGCCATGGGTTGCTGCGCCTGGGCCGAGACGAAGCCGAGCACGCCGCATGCCCCGAACATCCCCGCACAAACAAGGCTAAAGGCAACAATGCCAAGCTGTTGCAACGACAATAAGCGAGGGGAAATCATGCAGGCGGGGGAGCCGCGCGGCTCGGTTGTGCGATCCGGCGCTTACGTGCGCGCGGCGATATCTCGCCGGTACTGCGCGCCGGAAAAGCGGATGTGCGTCAGGCCATCATAGGCAAGTTTTCGCGCTTCTGCAAGCTGCGATGCGACCCCCGTGACCGCAAGCACGCGCCCGCCGGCAGTCAGCACTTCGCCCTTCTTCTTGCCCGGCACCGTGCCGGCCTGAAAGACCACCGCGCCCGTCTTCTCGGCCGCAGCAATGCCGGTAATTTCGTCGCCCGTGCGGGGATCGCCCGGGTAATTCTCCGCGGCGGCGACGACCGACACGGCGGCGCCGTCGCGGAACTTCAGCTCCAGCCCGCCCAGGCGGCCCTGAATCGCCGCCAGTGCCACCTCCGCCAGGGGAGTTTCCAGCAGCGGCAAGATAACCTGCGTCTCCGGATCGCCAAAGCGGACGTTGAACTCCAACACTTTAGGCCCGGCGGGGGAGATCATCAGCCCCGCGTACAGGATGCCGCGAAAATCGATGCCCTCGCTGCGCAAGCCGTTAAGGACGGGCACGAGAATCGTGTCCATCACCACCTGCGACAGCTCCGGCGTGACGATCGGCGCCGGGGCGTAGGCGCCCATGCCGCCGGTGTTGGGGCCGGTGTCGTTGTCGCCAATGCGCTTGTGATCCTGCGCGGCAGGAAAAACGCGCAGCGTCGTTCCATCGCTCACCGCATGCACGCTCGCCTCGCGGCCGGGCAAAAACTCTTCGATCAGGACCTGTGCGCCCGCTTCGCCAAAAATCTTCTTCTCCATCGCGTCGTAAATGGCGCGCGTGGCCATCCAGGGGTTTAGCGCCACGGTCACGCCTTTGCCGGATGCAAGTCCATCCGCCTTAATCACTTGCGGGTAAGGCTGCTGCTGGCTGTACGCATACGCCTCCGCCGCCACGGTAAATGTGGCGCTTTTGGCTGTGGGGATGCCGTATTTGTCGAGAATATTTTTGGTAAAGATCTTGCTGCCCTCCAGCTGAGCTCCAGCCTTATTGGGGCCAAAAATCGCAAAGCCTTCCACCGCAAACACATCCACAATGCCCGCGCACAGAGGTGCCTCGGGGCCCACAAAGGTAAGGTCAGGCCGGTTGGCTTTGGCCCACTCCAGCAGCTGCGGAATGTTGGTGGCGCTGATGGGGAGGTTGGTGCCCAGCGCGGCGGTGCCGGCGTTGCCGGGCGCGATAAACAGCTCAGCCGCAGCATCATCGGACTTGAACTTCCAGGCCAGCGCGTGCTCGCGGCCACCGCCGCCAACGATCAGAATCTTCATGTAGGACGTGAAAAGGAGGGTGTAGTGGGGAAAAAATCTTTCTAGGCAAGGGCGGCGGCGGAGGCGAGCGCAAAGTTTTGGGGGCGAAGCTTTTGATATTGACGCGGGGTGCGGAATGGGGGTTAAATAAAGTTTCCTCTGTTCTAGATCAATGTCGCAATCCCTTCTACGCCCCATCACCGGCCGCCACAAACAGCCGGAAGTCGTCAAAGCTCTCATCCAGCTGGCGCGACATCTGGGGCCCAACGCCCGCCTGCCCCGCGTGCGCGAGCTCTCCAAGTCTTTGAAAGTTACGGTAGTTACGCTGGATCAGGCACTGCGGCAGCTGGAGGAGCGCGGCCTGATCGACCGCCGCCCTCGCTCCGGCATTTTTGTCTCGCCACGCATTATGCAGCGCGCCATTGGCCTGGTCGTGGGCTTCGACATCTTTGCCAACAAGGACGCCGCCTTTTTTACCATTTTGCTGGAGCAATGCGCCAAGAGGGCGGAGCTGAATAGCGAGCGCTTTTCCTTCTTCCTCAACGCCCCGGCGCTCAATCGAAGCTCGTCGGAAAGCATTGTGCATCAGGATCTTGCCGATGCGCTGGAAGCCGGCAAGCTGGACGGCCTCATCATCACCTCCTCGCGGGTTGAGCAGGACCGCTGGATTATGGCGCAGGGCGTGCCGGTCGTGCGCCTGGGCGATCCCGACAAGGCGAACACAGTACATCTGGAGGGCGGATCGGTTATCTCCCTGGGCATGAAGGAGTTGCAGAGGCATGGCTGCAAGGAGATCGCGCTGATCGGCGTCGTCCCGGCCGATATTCCCCGCTTCCGGCGCTCCGCCGCAGAGCTGGGCGTGACCGTCCGCGAACCCTGGCTGCAGGTTAAACCGGAGACCGACTCACCCTATGACACGATTGCCATGGAGATGACCCGCGCCCTGCTGGAGGCCAAAGGCCCCCGCCCGGACGGCCTGCTCGTCACTAACGACGTAATGGCCCGCGGCGTGCTGCAAACCCTGGAGGCGGCCGGCCTGCGCATCGGCGCCGATATCCAGATCGCGTCGCACGCCAACCGCGGCTCACTTATTCTGGAGCAATGGCAGCCCTCGCTGACGCTGATGGAGTACGATGGTGCGGACATTGCCGAAGCGATGTTCGCCATCCTGGAGGCACAAATTGACGGCTCCGGCCCGCAGCCGGCGCGCATTGTGCACCCTCACCTGGTGCCCATGCCCCGCAAGTAACCTAAGTTATTGGTGGCAAGGGGGTTAATATACTTCCTAGCCCCCCTTATCCCCACTTAGCGGCTTCGTCCCCCTTCGTGCGAAATACTCGCCCCTCAGATTCACAGGGGATAGTTTCGTACGTATGGGCGAGAGGTCACCTGTTTACGAAACTCTCTGCCACTTTACGCCGACCGTGGCGTAACCCCTCGCGCGCCTGCCGCCAGGGCGTTCTTGGCTTCCATCACGCCGCCGAGAAAGCCGTCTTCGAGCTGGCGATCGAGCTCCATGTTGCCGGAGGCGGTGCCGTCCTCCACGCGTTTGCGGTGGAAGGCGAGCTCGGTGGCGTAGGCCAGCAGGTTGCCGGCGTGGTAAAAGCCGGCCGGCCCGGCCTTCTTCATGGCGCCAAAGCGGAAGAACAGGCGGCTGAAAAGGGAGCAGGCCGCCTTGTATTCCTCGTCGCTAAGCAGGCCGTTGTGGTGGTAAGGCGCCAGCTGCTTTTTAATGACCTTAAGCTCCGACCAGAGCGAGTAAGCCGCGATGGAAAGCATGAGGAACGCGCCGGGGAACATGATGACAACGATCGACGTCAGGCCGATCCAGGGCGTCTGCGCCACCTCGGCCATGATGTTGGTGCCGAAGAAGTTCCACAAGCCGTGCAGTCCCATCGCCAGGATCAGGCCGACAATCGGACAGATGATGCGCACCGCCATATAACGGCTGTTAGCGGCAATCGCAAAGCCAATGCCCGTCATGCTGGTAAACAGGGGGTGCGAGAACGCGCAGAACACGCCGCGCAGAAAGAGAAGGAACAGCGCACCGCCCGCGCCGCCCTGATGAAACGCGCGGCCGTAGTAGAGGAAGTTCTCCGACATCGCAAAGCCGAGACCGGCCAGCGAGCCGTAGATGATGCCGTCCAGCAGGCCGTCAAACTCGCGACGACGCCAGATAAAGAAGACGAGAAGGATAAACGCCTTGGAGAGCTCCTCGTTAATCGGCGCAAAAACGGAGAGCCCCAGCACGTTATGGACGTGGCCGGCGCCGAAAACAGCGTGCGCAATCGCGCCCATCGTATCGTTGGAGAGTACCGAGAAAAGCACAGAACCCGTTGCGCCCCAGATAAATGCCATTGCCATCATCACCGGCGGCTCCGGCTCCAGGCGGTCCAGCAACAGCAGGACGGTAATGTAGGCCGGCACGGGGATGGTGGCCAGGAACATGCCCACAAACATATTTACGGGGCCCATGTTGATGCCGATGATGAGCAGGAAAACAAGGCCCATGCCCATCATCACCATGAACGCCGTGGTGTAGGCGAAGATCTGGATGAGAAGCGTGTTGCCCGGCGAGTTTAGCTTGATGGGCATGCGCGGAGGACCGCCGGCGCCGGCATAGGCGCTCGCGGGGCGGGGCGATGGTACGGGGGGAATGTTCATGATCCTTACCTTGCAAACGTGGCGGGGAGA
Source organism: Verrucomicrobia bacterium LW23 (assembly GCA_003054695.1). Taxonomy (GTDB): domain Bacteria; phylum Verrucomicrobiota; class Verrucomicrobiia; order Methylacidiphilales; family UBA1321; genus LW23. The sequence continues at coordinate 19,848 of QAZA01000005.1, read as the reverse complement.
ACTCCTTGCGCGGATTTAGCGCAGAGCAGTTTTTGGCTTCCGCCCCACATTGTCAAGCGCTGTTGTCAGCAATCGCGCAGCAATGGTGCACACCATAATTCGATCAGGTCCGTAAAGCATTGTGCCGACCAGCGCCCAACAAAAAACCTGCATGGCGCTAACCATGCAGGTTTGTATAAGTATCTGCGGTTGAGTAGGAAAGAAAGCGCGGAGCTTACTTCTTCTCCTCCTTGGGCACGGAAATGAGCTCCAGCTCGAACACGAGGATCGAGTTTGGCGGAATCGTGGGGGGGCTGCCGGCCTCACCGTAGGCGAGATCGGAGGGGATCCAGATCTTCCACTTGCTGCCTTCCTTCATCAGGGGCACGATGTCCTGCCAGCCTACGATGACCTGATTGATGGGGAACGTGGCGGGCTGGCCGCGTTTGTGGGAGCTGTCGAACTCCTTGCCGTCCAGCAGGGTGCCGGTGTAGTGAACGACGACGGTGTCGGTGAGTTTGGGCTGAGCGCCGGTGCCTTCCTTCAACACCTTGTACTGCACGCCTTTAGGCGACTTTTTGATGCCGGCTTCCTTCTCGTTCTTGTCCAGAAACTCTTTGTTTTTGCCTGCGGCTTCCTTTTGCGCAACCTCTTGCAGGCGAACCATTTCGCCCTGCAGGGAGGCGAGGGCTTCCTTCATCTCCTCGGGGGTAATGGTGGCCGCTTTGGCTTCCAGCGCGTCGCCCAGGCCCTTGCGGAAATCTTCCATGCTGAGCTTGAGGGGAGCGCCGCTGAGGTTACGGGCGATGTCGCTGCCGATGTTAAAGCCGACGCTGTAGCTGGCTTTTTTCTTCATGTCTTCGTTAAACGGCTTGGCGGGAGGGGCTTGCATGCCTTGCATGGGGTCGCCCGGTTCCTGGGCATAGAGAAATGATGCGGCTACGCAGCATGCGGACAGCATAACAGCGAGTGCTGTCCGACGATTCGGAAGATAAAAGCGGGAAGATTGCATTCAGCGGAAAACATGCATGGGGAAGGCATGTTTGACAAGTGAACATTGCAAAAACTACGCAAAAAACATCGGGGGAGCTGAAGATCGTTACAAATTGTTACCAAGTGGATACAAAAACGGGCTTGCGAAATGCAATTTCGGGGGTTGAGTTGTTGTATAGACGCCGGGCTGGCCGCCGGCCGGCAGGCGCTTGCCCTCGCCGTCAGTTCGCCACTTCATAACAATGATGTCGATAATGATATTGAACGCTATGCAATTCCTTCGCTTCGCTTTTTCCCTTTCCGCAGCCGCTGTACTGGCTACGGCCGCCCTTTGCCCCGCCCGTGCGGCGGAGTATACGATTGATAACAGCCACAGCAGCTTTATCTTTAAGGTAAAGCATCTTAACACCAGCAACTTTTACGGCCGCTTTAATGAAGGCAGCGGCACCATTGTGTATGATGAAGCCAAGCCGGCCGAATCCAAAGTGGAAATCTCAATCAAGGCGGAGTCTGTAGACTCCAACAACAAGAAGCGCGATGCTCACATTGTCAGCCCGGACTTCTTTAACGCCAAGGAGTTCCCCGAAATCAAATTCAAAAGCACGGCCGTTAAGGTAGAAGGCGAAGCGTTTGAAATTACGGGCGATCTTACCGCACTTGGTACCACCAAACCCGTTACGCTGAAGGGTCAGATTACCGGTAAAGGCAAGAACATGGGTGGCAAGGAAATCATCGGCGGCGAAGGCACTTTTACCTTCAAGCGCAGCGAGTTTGGCATAAAAGGCGTGCCGGGCGGCGTGGGTGAAGAAGTCACTATTATTGTAAGCATCGAAGCGATCAAGAAGTAGGCGTACTGCTTACTGCTATTTGCATCGCTTTCACTAACAGCAAAGCGCCGGACTGTATATGTATCACTTACAGTTTCGGCGCTTTTCTTTTGGTTTCCGACTGCCGCCGCTTACCTGATGTTGATCTGAAGCTCCTTGCCGCCCTCCAGCACGCCGGGCATGTCGATCGACTGCTCCTGCCACACGGTATCGGGCAGGATAGAGCGGGTGGCGTTGGTGTTGCCGCTGCGCATTACCTCCGCCACGCTGGACGGCAGCGCGGGAAGTTCCTGCGCTTTCACCATCTCCCCAGGCGTTGCGGATGTCACCACCTGCAGCACCAGCCGCGTGGCCAGTCGGCGCGCGCTCAGCGCCTGCACTGCCTCCGGCAACGTGCGGGCCGTGGAGGCCGCGCGGGTCCAGTCCAGCTCGTCAAACAGCGCGCCGGAACCCACGCGCAGCGTTACCGGGCCGGACTTGAGCTGTGGCGGCAGCCGGACGCTGAAGCTGCGCTCGATCTTGTCGCCCATGCGCTCGCGGAAGGTGGTAGTGACGCGTATGGTATCGCCGGGCTCGGCGTCGGCGGTATCCGCTGTAAGTGATTCAAACACAAAGACTCGCGGGTCTTCGTCTGTCTCAATCGTCAGGTCCAGCGACTGCGCCTGGATGTTGCCAAAGCGCGAGTTATACAGCACCATAAACGGCAGCGCCGAGCGCAATACGCCCAGCGTCAGCGCCGTTTCCTCCCCCGCAAACGCGTTGCTGATGGTGACCGGCGGCAGCCCTTCGGCCCGGAATTCGCCGTTGATCCGCACGGAAAGCGAGCGCGCTACGTCGTCCGTGTCGGTGGCCGCGGCGAGGATGGCGGCGCCCAGCAGCATCGGCGTAATCACCTGGTGCGAGATAAACTCGCCCTCCAGGGCGGGCCGCTCCACGCCCTTGTGAAAGCGCCGGATGCGGTAGCGCCCCATGGCGGGCGTGGGCCCGATGATGCAGCCGACCGCCGAGAAGCGGTCCTCCGTAAGCGTGCCGACCACCCGCCCCGGCGTGGCCATTTTAAACGGGCGCTCGTAGCTGGGGATTGTGGTGACGATCTCCGCGGTGCCGATGGGAACGGCGGTGTGGCCAAAGCTGGCCATCGGGTGGCCGAAGCCGAGCAACCGGTCACCGTCGCGCCACGTCAGCGTGCCCACGGCGTTCATGGTGATCGAGCCCGTCATGTAGAAGCCGCTGAGCGGAGCCCCCGGCGTAAGGCTCTCCGGTCCAAGTGCTTGCGAGGATGTACTGGGCGAACCCCCGGGCGTGGCGACAAAACCCTCCGGCAGGCGCAGCCCGGCCGATTCCATCAGCTGCTGCATGGTTTGCGCGACTTTGTGAGGCGCGCCGCTGATGCAAAGCGGTACGGCCAGCGGCTCCATCGCCACGCGCGAGCCGTTGATGGTGAGGAACTTAGGGCCAAAGCCCGCGCCTGCGCCGCTGACAGGCGTCTCCGCACCGGGGCCGGCGGCGGCGCCAGGGGAGGCGGCGCCCTGCGGCTGTTGCGGCGGCGTAAGTGTATGGAGGAAAGGGTTTTCCACAGCCGGCAGGCCAAGGATCTGCCGTGCCCGCGCGAGGATCTCGATGGGATCGCCGCCGCGGCCGGGGTCGGGCGGGGGAGCGGGGGCGTCGTCGGTGGCGGCATCGCGCGCTTTGCCGGGCGCGGGCGGGTTGCGCAGCTTCTCGTCAACGGTGAGCATATCGGCGATGGGGGTGAAGCCGCAGTGGCCGTCCTTTTCAAAGCTGGCGATGCGTCGCGAGAGAGCGCCGACAAGCTTGCCATCGATGTAAAGCGGGCTGCCGCTCATGCCATGCACCGCCTCGGTAAGCGCGGTTTTGGGGTCCACCAGCTTGCCTATGATGAGGTCCAGCCGCGGGCCAAGGCCGTTTTTGATGACACCGAGGACCTCCGTATCCACGGGCACAATGGTGGTGCCCTGCAGCACGGTGTAGGTGACGCCGCGCATGCCGGGGCGCAGGTCCTGGATGGGGAAATACTCGGTCTTTTCCGGCGGCGCGGGCGGCATCTCGCGCGGCGGCGGCAGGCGCAGCACCGGCTGGCCCAGGTCGATATAGAGGGCGTCGGTGGCGCTGGGCGTGGCTGTCGTTCCGGACCGCGTTGGGGGAGGTGTGCCGGTTGCCGCCGTGCTGCCGTTGGGGCCCGTCATCTTAAGGACTGCCAGCAGCAAGATGGTGACGAGGCAGCCGCCAAAGAGCGCCACGGCAATCTCCACCGGGGCGGCCGCGGAGCACCGAAGCCGGCGCAGCGCGTTAGCCCGTAACAAGTTGCGCAAAAGAGAGTTAAGCATGAGATAGTGAGAAGCGTGCGCACGGCCCGCCCGCACGTGCGCCGGCTCTGGACGATCAGCACCGGCCTGTAGCGAATGGCGAAGCCGCATCTAAACTGCCGACACTTTGCGCGAAACGCAAGTGACTGCGCATGTATAATTGCGAAGATTCTGGCGAGACGGCCGCACGCCCGCACGCCTTCAGGCGCCCCCCGCTCCCGTCAGCTTCCGCCCATGTACAGCATCAGCTTGGCCAGCCCGAGAAAGATGCCCATGCTGCACACGTCCGACGCCGTGGAGATAAAGATGCTGGCCGCCGTCGCCGGGTCCGCGCCAAAGCGGCGCAGAATCAGAGGGAGCACCGCCCCGACAAAGCCGCTGATAGAGCAGCTGATCGTCATCGCACCAAAAATAGCCACGGCCAGCAGCTGCCCGTTGGGATCGCCCTTGAACCACGCCAGCAGCAGCACCGCCAGGGCCGCCACCAGGCCGACGAGGAAGCCGTTGCAAAAGCCCAGCATCGTCTCCTTTCCCACCAGGCGCCGCTCATTGCCCTCCTCTACCTCGCCCAGGGCCATGCCGCGCAGCACAACGGCAAGCGTCTGGCAACCCGTGTTGCCGGTAACGCCGGATAGGACGGGTAAAAAGGTTGCTAAAAGCAAAATTTTACTGATCGTATCCTCAAAATAAGCCACCACGCCCGCGGCTAGAAAGGCCGTCAGCAAGTTAATCTGCAGCCACGGATGCCGAAAGCCCAGGCTGCGCGCCATGGGGGAGGAAAGACGCTCCTCCTTCTCAACGCCGACCGTGGTACCCATCTGCGCCGTGCTCTCCAGCACCTGCAGTTGAAACAGCGTCTCGCCGCGCACCAGGCCGACCAGAGAGCCGTCCTCCTCCGCCACCGGGTACACCGGGTAGTGGCGCGTTACCACCTCCTTCATCGCATCGGCCAGCGGCATGCGCGGGTCCAGGCAAAACGGGTTGCGGATCATCAGCGTCTCCAGCTTTTCGTCCTCGCGGGCAAACAGGAGGTGACGCATCACCACCACGCCGATGAGCTTGCCTTGCGACGAGGGGCCGGCCGGCACCGATGCAGCCAGCGATGCCGGCGTCGCATTGGTTTCGACGGGCTCGACAACATAAATGTAGGTGACGATGGTTTGCTGCACCACGGATCGCAGCGCTTCAATCGCCTCAGCCACAGTAAGATGCGGCGGAAACACACCCACGGGGGTCGACATCAGCCGGCCGATCGTGTCCTCCGGATACGTCGCGTTGCGGTCCCATGTCTCCCGGTTCTCAGGCGAGGCGGCTTTGAGGACGTCGCCGCGCCGCTCGGGCGTCAGCGCCTCCAGGATTTTCAGCGCGGTCAGCGGGTCCTGCTGCCCCAGGATGTCTGAGGCGACCGCCGGCGTATAGTCCCACAGGCGCGCCGCCACGTCTTCCGGCGAGAGCGTTTGCACAACATCTTCCGCAAACTCCTTGGCATCCATCACTTGCGACGCGGATGCGGAGGCAGGGGCGGGGGCTGGCTTTTTGTGCGGATCGCTGTCGGGAGTTGCGGGAGGAGTCATGGCAAAAGCGCGAGTCAGTGCAGGGGATAGCGTGGAGAGCCGCAGCGGGGAGAGGCGTGCGACCACCCTTTCCGCTGCTCCAAAAGCCCTGCTTTATACAGGAGTCCGCATCGTGTTGCCAGCCCGGATGCAAAGAACCTTGGCCCTGGCGGCAACATCCTCGCAGGTTACGCAAATTTCTCCCGCCCATGTGGTTGCGTCAGGTCAAGCAAAGGGCCCAGCGGCACAATCCGGCTGGGGTTGATGTCGTCGTGCGTGTAGTAGTAGTGCCGCTTGATGTGATCCATGTTGACTGTCGCGGCGATGCCCGGTTGCTGATATAAGTCGAGCAGATACCCGTGCAGGTTCGGTAAGTCGATGATACGGCGAAGGTTGCATTTAAAGTGGCCGTGATAGACGGCATCAAATCGCACCAGCGTGCAGAACAGACGCCAGTCCGTCTCCACAATGCGATTGCCAAACAGAAAGCGTTGCGTGGCAAGACGTTGCTCCAGTACCTCCAGCGCGCGAAACAGGGCGGTGAACGCGATGTCGTAAGCCCCTTGCGAGCTGGCAAAGCCGGCCGAGTAGACGCCGTTATTCACGTTCTCGTAAATAAAGGACGAGAGCTCAGCCTGCTCCTCGGCAATATCCTGCGGAAAGAGCTGAGGCCGAGCATCTTGCGCGCCGAACGCGGGGGCAAAAACGTCCGCAAACATGCGGCAGATGTCGTCCTCATTGTTGTTCACAATGCGATGTAACTCCTTGTCCCACAACACCGGAACGGTGACGCGCTCCGTAAAGTCGGGGTCGGTGGCGGCGTAGGCCTCGCTCAGGTAGTTGAAGCCGTTGATCGGATCGAGTCCGTAGCCGTCGCCCTCGCGAAACGCCCAGCCCTTCTCGTCGCGGATCGGGTCGACTACGCTAACGCTTATAACCTCTTGCAGCCCAAGGAGATTGCGCACAATCAGCGTGCGACTGGCCCACGGGCACGCCAGGCAAACGTAGAGATGGTAGCGCCCTGCCACCGGCGCGAACGGAGTGGAGCCGTCTGTCGTAACCAGTTGGCGGAAAGCATCTTCCTGCCGCTTGAACGCGCCGTCAGGCGCCTGCTCGTCGGGGAATTGGGCACACATAGGTTGCGACCAACTTAGCCGAGTACGGCATCGCCGTCTACCGTGTCTCCCTCCTTTTGTACCGGCGCGTCGGCGACAGGGGTCTCGGGCATCGTTCCCGGCCCGTCGTAGGGAAGCAAGCCGCGCCCGGCCGCAGTTGCAATGCATTGCAGGAAAAGGAGTTGCATGCCAACGCTTACGGTTTGTCGGGCGGGCGGGGCAACAAGCCTGAGCGTATCGCCAGGAGGCTGCTGCCGGGGCTCGCGTACGAGGAGGCCCCAGCCCAGGGGTGTCTCATGCGGCTTGATGATGCCTGGCTCCATTACCAGGTAATGCATGTGGGCCAGGCGATAGGACATCATTTTGCTGAATTTTGTTTTAAAACTCAGCGCGCTCTGAGTTTCGCGGATTTTCCTCAGCAACATCGCATAGGTCTTATGCTCAAGTACTTCCAGGTGGTAGCTGTCATACTCCGGAAACAGGCTGTCGCCGTGCGCCAGGTGCGGGCAGTGCACCTTAAGCAGGGCCTCCAGGCGGGATTTGCGCTCGACAAGCGTCTTCAGGCGATCTGCAGTTCGCGTATGATCGTGGGCGTCTTTCAGCAAGTCGCTTCGCGCCTGCTTGCACTCAAAAACGGCGGTAAGGCCGATGCCGGGGGAGGCGTCGTCGTCCGGCGCAATGAGGGCGGGCACACCGCCCCGCAAATGCATAGGTACTTTATAGTAAGGGCGATACGCCGCGAGATCCGCCCGAAAGCGCGCGTAGGGAAAACTCACCTCCGCCGCCGCGATGGTAAGCCCATTGTCCCGCGCCCAATGGGCGGCCAGCGTCTTGAGCGAGCGATGCGCCGCCGTCTCGCCGCCGTTGCGCGCGGGCTTTGGCGTGGGTGCCGCCGCCGCGTCGCTCACGGTGCCTCACCCTTTCGGAAGGCGCTGGGCTTGCGGCCGGTGTGGGTGCGGAAGGCGCGGTTGAAGCTGGAGAGAGAGCCGAATCCGCACTCGAACGCGAGATCCGTTACGGAGAGCTCCGACGTGCGCAGCAAAGCGATGGCCGCCTGCACGCGGCACTGGATGAGGTAGGATTGCGGCGTCTGCCCCATGGCGCGGCGAAAGTGGAGCTGAAAGGTGCGCACGCTCATGCCGCACTGCCGCGCTAACTCGTTGATGCCCAGCGACTCGTGATAGCGCCGCGCCATGGCGTCCAGCGCGGGCAACACGCGCGAGGGCGTCTCGCGCGTGGCGGCGGCCGGCGGGGCTGCGGGCTTGACGGTAAAGCGACGGCGCAGGCGTTGCAGCAGCATAAGGAGCAGGGCGCGCATGTTGTCGCGATATCCGTCCGCTTTGGCATGTCCCTCGCGCACAAGCTCTTGCAGCAGCACCACAAGCTCGGGATGATCCGCACCGCGCATGACGTTGGCGAAGCCCGGCCCGGCAAAATCCTCCGGCGCGTAGGGGAGCGTGCGCGTAAAGGCGGGGACGAGCAGGCGCGCGGGATCGAAGAAAAACCACGCCCAGGTGCAGATGGTGCCGCGCGCGCTTTGGCTGCGGTGCCACTCCAGCGGCGTCAGCACGCTCACGTCGCCCGCCTGAAAGGGGAGGACTTTGCCGCCGACGTGGAAGATGCCGGCGCCGGTGAGGCACAGGCCAATCTCCAGCAGGTTGTGCGTGTGGAAAACGTCGATGGGACGGTCGGTGCGCTCGCCGTTAAGCTGAAAATGCAACGGAAACTCCACATCCACAGCAATATGCGAGTGGATCATGCCCGGGCCGGCCGGGGGAACGCTGAGCATCGGCGCGTTTTGCGCATTTCGCACAGTTTTTGGCGCTAAAAGCGATGAAGTCGGCATATCCAGCAGCTAAGATAGCATGCTAATCCGATCCGGCAAGCTGGGCGGATGTTGGGCGCCTGGACGCCGAAGTTACTTTGATGCAAGCGCTTAACGCATTTATTCACACCAAGTACTACCTCCTTTTTCCCCTGGTGGCGGCAATGCTGTATGCCATGGGGACGATCGCTCTCAAGGCGTCGAGCGACAGGGGGGCGGACCGGGGGCGCACGACGTTTTTCTGCAATTTTATGCTCGCGGTGGGCTTTTTGCTGTTTTACGAGTGGACGTCATTTCCTTCCCTCCCGCAGCCGTTGTGGCCGATGGTGGCGCTTGCCGTGCTGTTTGTACTGGGGCAAATCTTTACCATTCTGGCACTTACGTCGGGGGATGTCTCCAGCGTTACACCGGTGTTTGGCGTCAAGGCGGTGTTTGTCGGCTTTATTGCAGCGTATGTTATTGGAGCCGCGGTAGATGCGTTGACGTGGGTGGCGGCTGTGTGCTCGGTTGCGGGCATCGCGCTGTTACAGGCGCACGATCGAAAAGGCGTTGCCAGGCAACAAATTACGGCGATTCTTTATGCATTCCTCGCCGCGCTCACCTTTGCGGGGTTTGACTCGATGACGCAGTACTGGAGCCCCATTATTGGGTTTGGCAGGCTGGTGCCGCCGGCGATGGTGCTGGGCGCCGTCATCTCGCTGGTGCTTGTTCCACGGCGGCGCGAGCACATGTATGGCGTTCCGCTGCAGGCACTTCCGTATCTTGTTGTGGGGGCGTCCCTGTTTGCCGTGCAGTCCATCGCGCTTATCAGCGCCATCGGCTATTTTGGCGATGCGGCGGGCGCCAACGTGATTTACAGCAGCCGCGGTCTGTGGGGTATTGTGTTTGTGTGGATGATTGGCGCGCGCTTTGGCAATACGGAGCTCGACGGGAGCTCCCCGCGCGTGGTGCTGGCGCGCCTGGCCGGGGCGGCGCTGGTGACGGTCTCGACGATTCTTATCTTTATCTAACACGCCGCCAGGCACTTACGTAATGGGCCGGGCCGATGCGGGCGAGGGCTCCAGGTGCTCGTTCATGTCAAAGAGCGAGTCCGCGCCATCGCGGCGCGCGAGGAACTCGCCGACCAGGAAGAGTGAGCCGGCGACGAGGACGGCGCGGCCTTCGCGGGGGCGGGTTTCCTGCTCGTCAGCAGGCTTTGCGTCGGTTGCAATGCCTTCGCGTTCAGGGGCTTCCGCGTCGGTGTCGGGCTCGGGGCCTTCGCGTACAATGCGTCGGATTTCCGGCCAGGCGGCGGCGAGATTCTCGAAGGCCCGCGCGCGATGGCCGAAGAGCTGGGCGACTTCCGCGGGATCCGACGTTCGCGCGCTGGCGACACCGACGACGAGGACATCGTCCGCGATGGTGCCGAGCACCTGCGCCATACTGTCCCACTTTTTGTCCTGGAGAAAGCCGCAGATCAGCGTGCAGCGGCGGTCGCCGTACGCGGCCTGCCATGTCTCCACAAGGCGGTGGATGGCGTCCGGATTGTGCGCGCCATCCACAACAAGCGGCGGATTGGCGCGCAGCACCTGAAAGCGGCCGGGCCACACGGCTTCGGCCAGGCCGTCGGCAATCATCGCGTCGGTGATAAAGCAGCGGCCGCGCTCGCGCAATATCTCCAGGGCGGCGCGGGCGCAAGCGGCGTTGCGCACCTGGTGGGGGCCCAGGAGGCCGAGGGTATAGGCCCTCTCGCCAATGCGGGCGCGCTGGCGGCCGCGGATGATGCCGAGATTGCGCGCGGCGTCGGCGGGGATGTGCTCGAGTGGCGCATCAAGGTCTGCGGCGCGGCGGTGGATGACCTCGAGCGCCTGGGGATCCAGAACTCCCGAGACGACAGGCACTTGCGGCTTAATGATGCCGGCTTTTTCCGCGGCGATAAGCGCCGTGGTATTGCCCAGGTGCGCGGCGTGGTCCAGCGCGATGGAGGTGATGACGGAGCACTCCGGCGTGACGATGTTGGTGGCGTCGAAGCGGCCGCCGAGGCCCGTTTCCCACACCACCCAGTCGGTTTTATTGCGCTCAAACGTCCACAGGGCCAGGGCGGTAATGAACTCAAAGAAAGTGGCGCGGCCGGGATTGTCGGCGTCGGCCTCGTGCGCCTCAGCCATTTGTGCCGCAACCACTTGCAACTCGCTGACGCCTTCGGCCAGTTCCTCCATGGAGATGGGGACGCCGTTGATCTGTATGCGCTCGCAAAGGGAAACGAGGTGCGGGCTGGTAAACAGCCCCACGCGGTAACCCGCTTTGCGCAAACAACTTGCAAGGAAGGCGGACGTGGAGCCTTTGCCGTTGGTGCCGGCCACATGGATAAACCGCAGCCGCTCATGAGGCGCACCAATCCGCTCGGATAGCTCGCGCATGTTCTCGAGCCCGAGCTTCATGCCCAACATGCGCAGCTTTCCGAGATATTCAAGGGCCTCCTGACCAGTCATAGCCCCACATTAGCGAGGCCGGGCGTGGGGATGCAATCCGCACTTTTGTGCAAAAGTGGGCACGGGCGCGTATTCACTCGGCCCCTCCTACACCAGTCCAAACTCCTCGGCCAGTTCCTCGGCCGGGTAGGTGACGATCTCGGCCAGGGTGGGGTGGTAGTGGGGGATGAGCGCCAAATCCTTGACGGTGCCGCGGAAGTACATGACGGCGATCAGCTCGTGGATGAGATCGGAGGCGTGGGGGCCGACGATGTGGGCGCCGATGATTTCGCCGCGGGTCGGCTCGGCCAGCACTTTGACGAAGCCGTAGAGGGCGCCCATGATTTGCGATTTGCCGTGGTCGTCGAACGGGTATTTGGCCGCCTTGTAGGCGATGCCCGCGGCGATCGCCTCCTTCTCGGTAAGGCCCACGGAGGCGATTTCCGGGTGGGTGAAGGTGACGGTGGTTTTGAGCCGGTAATCCATGGTGCGGGCGGCGCAGGGGGCTTTGCCGGTGACTTCGTCGCAGGGTTGGACGCCGGCCGGCTCCGCATGCGCGTGGCTGCCGGGGGAGAAATCGCCGGCGCCTACGCCGGGCAGGCCGACGGGGCCGCTGCCGGCGTGCAGGGTTACGTTGGGCGTTTTGCCGGCGTCGCCGCGCAGCAGTTGCACGGCGTTCCACGCGGCGCATTCGCCCTGGGAGATGGCGACGTGCACTACCTCGTACAGGCCGACGACATCGCCGGCGGCGAAGATGTGCGGCGCAGAGGTGCGCATGCCGTTATCCACGGCGATGGCTTTGCCTTTGGCCGTGAGCTCCACGCCGGCGGCGGGCAGGTTAAGGTCGCGCACGCGGGGCTCGCGGCCCAGGGCGTAAAGGATCTCCTGCGCGGTAACCGATTTCTCCACGCCCTCGTGGGTAAAGCGCACCGTTTTGCCTTCGGGGCAGGTGGTGACGTCGATGAGCGAGGTGCTGGTGTAGAGCGCCACCCCTTCGTCTCGAAACGCCTTTTCTATCACGGCGGAGACGTCGTCGTCGTTCTCCTTGAGTATGCGCTCGCTGCGCTGAATGAGGGTGACTTTGCTGCCCAGGTGGGAGTAGTACTGCCCCAGCTCCACCGCAATAACGCCGCCGCCCAGCACTATAATGGAGTCGGGGAGCGTTTCGTTGTCCAGCGCGGTATCGCTCGTCAGGTAGCCGGCCTCCTTAAGGCCGGGGATGCGGGGAGGGGAGATCTCCGAGCCGGTGGTGATGACAAACGTTTTGCCGCGGATGGTGGCGGGGACCGCGCCTGCGCCTGAATCCCGGGCAACGGGGGTGAGCTCCAGCGTGTGGGCATCCGCAAAGCGGGCGGTGGCGCGGTAGAAGGTGAATTTGCCGGCCTCCAGCTGGCTGCGGCGGTAGTCTGCAAACTCGCCAATAAGCGTGCGTTTGCGGGCAATGATTTCCTTGACGATGGGCGCACCGGGTTTTACATCCAGGCCAAACTGTCGGGCGCGCATAATCTCGTGCCAGCGGTAGCTGCTCTCCAGCAACGTTTTGGATGGCATGCAGCCGCGCAAAATGCACAGGCCGCCCACGTCCGGCCCGCCCTCCACCACCGCCACGCGGGCGCCCAGGCTGGCGGCGGTGCGCGCCGCCGCGTAACCGGCGCTGCCGCCGCCGAGGATAATGACATCGAATTCAGACTCGCTGCAGTTCGTGCTCATAGGCACTAACTTCATAGCCTACAATCCGGCTATGCGCCAGTGGTAAAATCCTGTGTTAAGGGGCTGGCCGGCCGTCCCATGGACGATACGTCCGAAGCTATTTGGCCCGCACCAGGCGCAGCATCGTGCTCCCCACCGTCAGCATGCTGTTGACATAAAGAACGCCGCTGAGGATGCGCCGGCCGTCGATGAACGTGCCGTTGGTGGCCGCCAGGTCTTCCGCAAACACGCAGTCATTGCGTACCTGCAAGTGGCAGTGAAAGTTGGAGACGCTGCTATCCGTAAGCAAAATGCCGCAGGTGCCGTGGCGGCCAATGGTGAAGGCGGCGGCGGTGATGGGCATGGGCGGCCGCGGCTCGTTCATGAACTCGAAGAAAAGCCCGCCCTCATAGGGCTCGCGCTCAATCTGCGGTATGCCGGGCTCGTGGCCGAGGAAGCCAAGATCCTTGGCCTGAGCGAGTTGCAGCACCAGATCCTCAATGGAGATGAGCAGCGCCTTGTTTTCGTCCGCGGGGTAGGGGGCGGAGGTGAGGGGCGCGATGGAGAGATCGACGCCGGGCTCCGTCATCAGCACATCCGCGCGCGCCGAGGCGGAGATTTCGCCATCGCGCAGGGTGGCGATCTTGAACAGAATGCCGCGGCAGATCCAGATCTGCGCCGCATCGCAGCCCAGCTGCAGTTGCATAAACACACTGGCCTTGCTTTGCGAGACAACCTGCAACACGTCCAGCGCCGAAAGATAGTGGTGCGGCGCCTCGTCCCCCACAAGCCGGGGGGCCGGTGCCTGGTATGTAGCCTGGAGTTGAGGTACAGCGCTCACGTCGCGGGCTTAATGGGTCCGGCAGTCGCTCTGGTTGACGACTGGGGGATAAGGGGATATGGGGCGGATCGGAAAAAATGTACGCTCATTTATGGCGCGCAATGTCAACCGGAGTAAATCACTGCCGTGTGTCCTCAAATTGACTGGCTGAAGCGCAATTGTCGATTTTATCTTAACAAAAAAATCTGCGCGGCCGATCAAACTGTGGTATCGGTACGTACTTTCGGACTCTTTTGCCACAATGAAGACCGATCTTGTCTTTTTTCGGACAATTTTCGCACAGACTTGCCCGAGTGACCGTCTAAAGGGGAAAACACCCGGCTTCTGCCTTTTTGCTCTGGACGATCTCGCAAACCCCTTTAGCATCAGGCCTTAGCAGCACGCCAGTACGCCGCCGCGGCGCTGTGCCATTCTCGGGCGGCGTCTGCCGGATCGAAACGCAACACGTCTCCACACATCTGCCGCATGTCGCTCAAATACTCTCGCCTGTTTCATAAATGGGGTATTTCCAGGAAGAAACTGAAAGGCTCCTGGTTGCACCAGCGCTTTGGCGACATTGTGATGGACAAGAACCTGTGGACGCTTCGCCGCGAAAGCCTGGCGCGCGCCTGGCTGGTGGGCGTTCCGGTCACCACCATCCCCATGCCGGGCCAAACGATTGTGGCCGGCGCCCTGTGCCTGTACGTGCGCGGCAACATGCCGTTTGCATTTGCCCTGCAGTTTGCCTCCACGCCGCTTACCGCGCCGATCCACCTGCCGCCCTGCTACATCGTCGGTAACTTTTTGATGGGCAGGAAGTTGTGGCCGGACAACGTGCCGGCGGATATGAGCCAGCTCCCCTTCTTTTTGTGGAACGAAGGCCTGCAGGCCATCCTCCCCCTGTACCTCGGCGCCATCGTCCTCGGCATCCTCATGGGCGTCATCGGCTATGGCGCCATCCGCCTCTTCTGGCCGGCCGACAAGCATCGCCGCGACCACGTCCACGTGTCCCACCGCGCCGGCCTCCCCGCCGTCGCTGCCGCAACCGTGCTCACCCTTTCCACGCCGGATGGCCTTGCCGAGCCCAGGCAGGGCGCGGCGTCCGAGGCAGAGACGCTGATGGCCGGCGAAACACTGACGGAATCACCCGAAGAAAAAGGCGTGACCGAGGAAAAGCCCGCGGCAAGGTCGGGGTAAGCGAGGAGAAGGCAAGCGGACAGGGCAAGCGTTCCCCGCTCCTTAAACAGCCAGCGTCCGTGCCGCTTCCTGAATCGCCTCGCTGAGCGACGGATGCGCGAAGATCGTATCCGCAACATCGCGCGCCGTTGCGCGGAATTGCAGCGCAAGGCCCACTTGCGCAATAAGTTCCGACGCCTCGTGGCCGACAATCATGCCGCCGAGAAGCTTGTTCGTCTGCGCATCGGCAATCAGCTTCACAAAGCCCTCCAGCTCGCCCAGCGCCACGGCCTTGCCCACGCTGCGGAAGGAGCAACGGCTCGTCACAATCTCATGCCCGCGCGCCCGCGCCGCCGCCTCGGAGAAGCCGACCGACGCAATCTCCGGCACCGTGTAGACGCAAAAGGGGATGTTATCCCACATCATCGGTCGCGAGCCACCTAGCGCATGATCCACAGCCACAACAGCTTGCGCGGAAGCGGAATGCGCCAGGGGGGCTCGGGCGTTAATGTCGCCCACCGCGTACACGTCGGGATTGCTCGTCTGCAAAAAGTCATTCACGCGAACGCCCCCGTTCGCCTCATCCAGCTCAATGCCCGCCTCATCCAGGCCCAGGTGATCCACATTCGGCCGCCGACCCACGGCCAGCAACACGCGGTCGCTGTATAACACCTTGCCATTGGAAAGCTGCAGCACCGCGCGCATGCCGGAGCCCGCGCTTTCCGCACCATTGCCCCCGCCTGCGGCCCACCCTGCGGGATCTACCGACGCCGTGCCGGTTTGCCCGGCCAGGCCCGTGCCCGAGCCCGACGGCGTAAAGTGCACCTGCCCGCCGCCGCCGGATACCGTCAACGTGCCGCCGCCGGCCCCCGCGCCCGCCAGCACGCCCGTGCCCACTGGCACCGCTTCCGTCTCCAGCCCCACAACGCGGGTGTTATTGAGCACCTGCATATTCTCGCTCTCAAACTTGGCCCGCAAAAACGCACCGGCTTCGGGATCCATCTGCGGCAGAAGCTCTTGCTGCGACTCAATAATCGTCACCCGCGTGCCGGCCGCGTGAAAAATCTCGCCCAGCTCGCAGCCAATATAGCCGCCGCCCACAATCGTCAGCTCCGCCGGCGCCTGCGTTAAGTGCACAAAATGGTGGCTGTAACCCACCACCGTGCCATCGGCCTGCTCAAAGCCGGGCATTGTGGCCGGGCGGGCGCCGGTGGCCAAAATCACCTTGCGGGCGATGGCTTCCCACGGCTGGCGGCCCTCTTCACTCACCAGCACGCGGCCGTTGGCCAGCAGCCTGGCGCTGGCGCGTACGGTTTCCACGCGTCGGGCTTCCAGCTTGCGGGTCAGATCCTCGCTCACCTTGGATATGACGGCGCGCTGACGGCTCAGCCACTCCGCCATGCTGGGGCGAATGTGGGACAGGTGGATCCCGTAATCCTGCGCATGCTGCAGGTGGCGGTACATTTTCTGGCACGCCATCAGCGTCTTGACGGGCACGCAGCCCTCGTGCAGCCAGTTGCCGCCGCGCGGGCCCTTGTCCAGCAGCAACACGCGTGCATTGCGATCCGCCGCCAGGAGAGCCGCCGCCGCGCCCCCCGCCCCGCAGCCAATCACGGCAATGTCGTACTGCTTCATACACTGCAATAATCGACTATCCTGCGCGCGGGATCAATGGAGATTCGCAAAAAGAAGCACGCGGCGCGTGAGGAAGTAGCGGGGCTAATGCGTACCAGCGCCCGCTTTGCGCTTGGAGTACCCGCCGCGCCGCGCTATAAGCTATCGGATGAAGGCAGTGCTCCATCTCAATCGCGGCGTCCGGCATCGTATCCTCGATGGCCATCCGTGGGTCTATGCAACGGAAGTGGATTGCGTGGAAGGAGTTGCGGAAGATGGCGGGACCGTGGAGATTCGCGGCCAGCGTGGGGAGCGGCTGGGCAGTGCCATCTACAACAGCCGCTCGCAGATCGTCGCGCGCCGCTACTCCCGCAAGGTGGAGGCGCTGGATGCGGCGCTCATCGCCGCGCGCCTGGAGGCCGCGGTGGCGTTTCGCGACGCGCTCGGTATCTCCCCCAGCGCGCGGCGCATTGTGTGGAGCGAGTCCGACAACCTGCCCGGCCTGATTGTGGATCAGTATGGCGATGTCCTTGTGCTGCAGTGCCTTACGCTGGCCATCGCGCAGCGACAGGACATCATTGCACGCTGGTTGCAGGAGCACCTGAAGCCGAGCGCCATCCTGGGCCGCAACGACGCCCCTGTGCGGCAGCTGGAAGGGCTTCCGCTGGAACGCGTTACGCTTGCTGGTGCCTACACGGCCCCCACGCCGCTGCCCTTCTACCCGGGCCTCACGCTTCCCCTCAATCTCTGGGAGGGCCATAAGACAGGCTTCTACCTGGACCAGCTGGACAACTACGCCCGCACCGCCGCGCACGCCGCCGGCCGCCGCGTGCTGGATTGCTTCTGCAACTGCGGCGCCTTTGGCCTGGCCGCGATGAAAGCAGGTGCCACATCAGTCCTGGGCATCGATCAGGACGAAGGGGCTATCGCCCAGGCTAACGCGTTGGCGCGCAGCGTCTTCCCCAAGGCCGCGGTGCCTGCCGCGCCTGGCGCGGAGCCGGCCGCCGAGTTCGTCGCCGGCAACGTGTTTGACGCCCTGCGCGCCTTTGAGAAGGAGCGCCGCCGCTTCGACCTCATCATCCTTGATCCCCCCTCCTTCACCAAAACCAAAGCCAAGGTGGATGCCGCATTGCGCGGTTATAAAGACATCCACCTCAGGGCCTTACGCCTGCTGCCGCCGGGTGGATTGCTGGCCACATTTTGCTGCAGCCACCACATCGGCGACCGCGAATGGCGCGGCATGCTCGACGAAGCTGCCGTCGAGACCGGCAGCACCCTGCGCCTGCGCGAACGCTTTACCCAGTCGCGCGACCACCCCATCCTTACCACCGTGGCGGAGACCGAGTACCTGCGTGGCACGCTGTTGGAGAAGGTGGAATAGCCCTCTCTGCAAGCGCCTTCCTGTGTAGCCAGAAAGTCTATTAGCTTAACGGTAGCGAAATATTTGTTTTAAAAGCGATGATTTGTCCATTACACGTATGAGTAATCCAAGGGTTGTGTAAAAGCGTAAAAAATGAATTAAAATGCTGCAAAGCACTTTGTTCTGAAGATCGGTGTCATACTGCCGAAGAAGGCCCTGGTCCTTTACGCGTCTTTGCTTTCCCCGGGTCCCCACTATTCCCTCCGCTTCGGGGCTTGCGCTGGCGTAACGACTATGCAAAGTTTTCCGCCCGAAACCCTCGCCGCCCTCGTGCCCCACGCACGCAGCCCACGTAACACTGCAATTCCTATGAATTACCGCTTGCTCTCGCTCTGCGTCCTTCTGCTTTCCATCGTGATGGCGGCGCCCCTGCGCGCCGGCACAATCACGGCCACCGACGCCGACGACCGCACCGTTACCTTTAACCCCGCAAGCAAAGTGGTGGTTGTGCTGAACTGCAATGAGAAAACCCAGTGGCGCACCCGCGATGCCGGCATGGCGCTTGACCCTTTTCAGGGCATCAAGAACTTCCGCCTGATCGTGCTGGTGGATCTGCGTTCCACGCTGGCCAAAGTCGTCAAAGGCTACGTTAAGAGCCGTATGCGCAACGACTTGGACAACGAGGCCGTGCGCATCAAGCCGTTTTATGCCGCCAAGGGCAATACCGGCAACCCGCGCAACGATGTCTCGGTGGTGCCGGACTGGAACGGAAACATCTGCGCGCAGCTCTCCTGGCCGGACGAAAGCACCAAATTCCGCGCCGTGGTTTACAAGGACGGCAAGGAGCTAAAGCGCTTTGACAATCTGACCGAAGACGGCCCGCTGGTTGCCGTGGTGCGCGAAGCACTGGCCCAGCCCGCCGCCACCGCTTCCACCGCCCCCGCCACCACGCGGGTTGCGGATGCGACGCGCTGAGGTGCTGCCGCCGGCGTTGGAGTAAGTTCCTCCAACGTAACAACTTAGTGTCGGCGAGCCTTTCGGTTTGTCTTTTGGCGCAAAGCGCGCTATGCAGGGAGGTCCATGATTCGATCCTACGTCTTTGCAGAGGGCAAACTGGCGGGCCAGGAGATTGACCCCGATGCGCTACGCCTGGTGCGTGGCGACAAGGGGCTTTACCTTTGGGTCGACCTGGACGACCCTACCGAGGAGGAGTCGCGGCAGATCCTTGAGGGCGTATTCGGGTTCCATCCACTCGCGATCGAGGACTGCCTTGCCGTCAGCCACATGCCGAAGGTGGAGGAGTATGACAACTACCTCTTTATCGTGATGCATGCGGTTGATTTTAACCGCAAGGATTCGTTCAACAGCACGGAGCTGGATCTCTTTATAGGTAAAGACTTTCTCGTTACGCATCATACTCATCCGCTTCGCAGTATCGATTCGATTCGCGAGCGCGTAACCAAGACCGGGTTGCCAGGCCTTAAGACGATGGATAAGCTGGCGTACAGCATTCTCAGTACGATGATGGATAACTATCAGCCGGTAATTGAGGAGCTGGGGAAAGGTGTTACGGAGCTGGAGGACATCATCTTTTCCAGCACGCATCCGTCGGAGCCAGCGCATGAGATCATGCACGAGTTTCGGGCTATCCGCAACCAGGTCAACAAGTTGCGTCAGATCATCCGGCCCCAGCGCGAGGTGATTTCGCGCATAGCGCATGGCGAATTCAAGATCATTCGCCCGCCGCTTATTCCCTACTACCGCGATATTTATGATGAGCTGAGCCGCATTGATGAAACGGGCCACGCGCTGAACGATCAGCTGTTCCTCTCCTTCGACGTTTTTCTTAACCGCGCAGCTAACGAAACGAACGAAGTCATCAAGCTCCTTACATTGCTGACGGCTATTACCACACCCTCCATGCTTATTGGCACATGGTATGGTATGAACTTTGAGCCGATGCCCGAGCTTAAATGGGAATATGGCTACGAAGCCGCCGCCGTTACCACGATTCTCAGCACCATTGGCCTGTTGCTATGGCTGCGCTGGAAGAAGTGGCTCTAGTGTCCTGTGTCATTGATTCTTCGTAGAATGTGCTTGGAGTACGGACGAAGCGAAGCGGG
>QAZA01000004.1 GCA_003054695.1 Verrucomicrobia bacterium LW23 | reverse complement strand
TTATGCTCTACAGCCAGGACGGGCTGCCCTTTGCAAAGACGAAGCGTGCCTCCCTCTCGCTGGCAAGCACCAGCTTTAACTCGGGTTTTCGCCTTGACCCGACAAAACTCGCCGCCAAAGGCAATGGCCTCCAGCCAGGCGCCGTCGTCGCCGGCAAAGCGCCCGTGCTGGTAACCCGCGCAGGCGCCATCCTCACAGCCCCCGCCCTTGCCGGCATGACTTATACCTTGCGCGACTGGAACATGAAGAGCCTGGGCTCGGGAACCATTCCACCCAATGGCGTCCTTAAGCTTGAAGCGGCTGACCCGATCTGGGTGGTCGAACTCACAAGGGAGCCTCAATCAGGTGATGCTCGATGATCTCACTTCAATCTCCGCACTTAGCCTTCTGCAAACATACATGAACTTCTCCTCATGAAGATATACTCCTGTGCATAACGAGAGACCCAGTGCTAGCGGTTGCAATCGCGAACTAATCTGACGACGAGCCTGAGAACCTGGTGTGCAGCAGATCCTTCTAAGGATCAATGTAACCATGGGATCTAACCCGGCCCGGATAAGGCAATGTATCCATGCATAAGCACTATGCAGTTCGTCTCCTTGTGGAGCGAATGTTCCATGGTGGAACATACTGAGCCAGTGCCTCAACATTCACCTTGCTATACATCATAGGTATAGCCCGTAAGTTTCTATGAAATATACTTCACTATTCCATTTTACAGCGAGAGTCGCTATAGCGCTAGCGCTTCTGGGTTCGGTTAGCTCAAACGCCGGCGATGTGCCCGCAAGCCATGCTGCGATGGCCGAAGGCCGGAATGTTGTTCCCGATGACTCCGAGTATGTGACCGTTCGGGATGGCCACCTTCAGTTAAAGGGAGAGCGGCAACGTTTCTGGGGGGTGATCGGCTCCTTTCCCGGCAACCCCAAGTTCGCACCGGATGACTCACCCGCGCAACGAGAGGCGAAGGTAGCTGAGGCGCGGGCCAACGCGGATGCAATTGTTCAGCGTTTTAGTGATCTGGGATTTAATTTTGTACGCTATTGGTATGCGGCGGGTACGTCGGACCAAACACCAGCTCCGCTTACGGAGCGTAAGCCGTATGTAATGGGAGACGGATCACCCGACGACATTGCCGACTATTTTCTCGCCAGGCTCAAGGAACGCGGATTTCGCGTGTGGACGGCGGGTTTGAATCAGCTGGGAAGCATCACCCCGGACGACGTCTCCATTGTGGACGACAAGCCTACCGAAAAGGCATGGCGTGAAGCGGTAGCTGAGGCCATTGCCGGTCAGAAACCGAAACCGGGGAAGCCGCCGCTTACGTCGTGGATACTCAAAAGCCCGGCCCAGGTGTGGGACCCTCGGCTGGAGGCCCTTACGATCGCCAGGATGAAAGCGATCGCAGACCATAAAAACCAGTACACCGGATTGCGCTGGGCCGACGATCCGCTCTTTTGCGTCTGGGAGCTTTCCAACGAGCAATGGTGGGTGCGTCGCATGCTGGCGGGCTCCTGGCAAAAGCTGCCTTCCTTTTTCAAGAACTCTCTTATCGCGAGATGGAATGAGCATTTGCGCAAAAAGTACACGACGGAAGACTCGCTCAAAAAAGCGTGGGGCAGCCTCTTGCCGGGCGAAAACCTGGATCGGGGCACGATTCTCTTTGCACCCATGTCAGGAGCAACTCCGGCAGCGGCTTTGTTTAACGACTCCAACCCGGAAGCCCTTACGGCGATGCAAGGCCTGAAGCAGGAATACCGGCGGGAAGATTTCCCTGCCGCGCGCGCCTCGGATGTTATCGACTTCCTGCTGGAACTCCATATCTCCCACAAGAAAAGGCTTGAGGTTGCAGTCAAGTCCTGGGGCAAAAGCACGCGTCTCAGCCCGCTGGTAATGGATACAGGGCTCGGCTACGAGATACATTCTCAGTTTGCTCATCAACAGTTTGACGCTACCGCGCATGGCGCCTACACGAACGGTTGGGGACCTGACTTCAAAGAGCCCGATCTTGCGGCGCTTCCTAACGATCAGCAGCGGGCAGTGGCGCAACTTGGATCCGAGCGCATTAGTCGCGATAAGGCGGACGGCTGGATCAACTGGCTCTCGAGGCCCCCCGGCCTGGCTCAAGGGGTTCCCTGGCTGGAGGCTGGTAGAATGCCGGGAAAGCCCTTCTTTGGTTACGAGACGCAAATACAACAACCTGCGAAATATCGCGCTGATTATCCGTTGAGGCTCCTCGCGCTGGCCGCCATCCAGGACTGGGACATCATTTGCTGGCACTACTGGGGGCCAGCCCCGCATGCGGCTCGCGAGGACGGCTTCAGCAAGGTAATGGATGTAACCACCGGCACGCACCCTCAGGGTTATGTATTTACCTACGACGAAGTGCAGGCCGCTTCCATGCGCTTTGCGGGACACTGCTTTCGTCAGGGATTGTATCTTCCTGCGGCAAAACCCACG
>QAZA01000003.1 GCA_003054695.1 Verrucomicrobia bacterium LW23 | reverse complement strand
CCTGGTGCGGCAGATCGACTTGCGCCACACCCCCAAACACGGCAGCTGGCTCAACATCGCCGATTGCGAACTCAGCGCCCTGGCCACCCAGTGCCTGAGCCGCCGCATCGCCTCCCTCGACTCCATGCGCACCGAAGTCCACCACTGGCTCCAGCACCGTAACACGAAGGCCAAACCCGTCCAATGGCGCTTCGACACCACCACCGCACGAGTCAAACTACGTAGCCTCTATCCGAAATTTTAGTCTCTACGGGTCCTATTCCCCGCCGCATGCGGCGATCCGATTCTGAGATGGAGGAGAGGTCGGCGTTGGTGTAAGTTGATGGTGTGAGCGACTATCTTCACCGGAGCGATAATGTAACGGTATTGTTATACCATTTGGCATTTCCAGCGAAATATAGGCGAGCCGTATTTGATAGTCAGGTGGAAGAAGTCATCAGGGACATATGCCTTGAGATAGCGCGTCGGTATGAGCTAAAGTTTTTGGAGATAGGAGTAGACAAGGACCATATCCATTTTCTGATTCAGTCGGCGCCGAAATATAGCGTAACTGATTTGGTGATAAGGATAAAGAGCATAATAGCGAGGGAAGTATTTCGGTTGTGCCCTCAAGTAAAGAAGCAACTATGGGGCGGCGAATTCTGGACAGACGGCTATTTTGCCAGCACCGTAAGCAAGTATGGCAACGAAGCAACGATTAGCAAATATGTGAAAGAACAAGGGGGAGGAGAATATAAGAAGCTGCACGAGGATCAGCAAATGACTCTGTTCTGACTCCGTACCGAATTCCCCCAATACCCCGCCCCTGGGGGCGGGCTTTTTTTATTTCTTTCTTCAGGCAGGCCGACAGGGCCGGGCCATCCCACAAGTTACCGTCCCACCCTCTCTCTCGGGGGCTGGCGCGAAGCCACTGCCCCACCTCGGCAAGTTGCTGTTCACTGAGCCGGCTTTGACGACCGCGTCCCGGAGATTCGCTCAGCGCCTTAAAGCCCTCCTGCTCAAAGCCGGAGACCCAGTATTCCAACGTTCGAGGAGCATCTCCCAGCAACCGAGCCACCTCAGGGCAGCTCATTCCCTGCGCCACAAGTAGCACCCCGTGCAGCCGATGATCATAACGAGATTGATCATTTCGGCGTATCTCGTCCTGAAGTGCCATGATCATCGTCTCCGCGTCTGTCACCCGTAAACGTTGCATTTCCAGACTCTCTCATATCCCTCCATTATGCGCAATTGATTATGACGCTCTGTTTAAAATAGACGAGTCCATTCCTTCCTTATCGCTTTATCCATTCAGTTTCCCCTCTTTCTCCCTCATTCCCTTTGTGTCTTCGTGCCTTTGTGGTGATAAATCCCCACCGCATCCCCACCAAATGGGGACGGCGGATTATTTACCACAAAGGCACTAAGACACAAAGGGAATGAGGGAGAAAGGGGGAAACTGAAAGGTAAGAAGCCAGAATCTAGGTAAATCACCTACGCAAATATCGGGTGCCAGAGCCGATGCGCGGGTTGTTGGATTTCTCTACGGTGGGCGGTCGAACCACGAAACATCCAACATGAAAAAACTTGCCAAGATAATCGGAAGTCTTGCTCTTGCATTCACCCTTTCCTGCGGCGCGGCCGTGGCGGAGGACGTGACGATGGGATTCATCTACGTTGGGGCCAAGGATGACTATGGCTACAACCAGGCGCACGCGGAGGGCAAGGAAGGTGTCGCCAAAATGCCCGGCGTCAAGACGGTGGAAGAGGCGCAGGTGCCGGAGACCAACGACGTGCAGGAGACAATGCGCAACATGATCGACCAGGACGGCGCGGTTGTGGTGTTCCCCACGTCGTTCGGCTATTTTGATCCGCACATCCTCAAGGTGGCCAAAAAGTACCCGAAGGTGCAGTTTCTGCACTGCGGCGGCCTGTACGATGCAGCCAAGCACCCCGCCAACGTGGGCAGCTATTTTGGCTATATCGATGAGGCGCAATACATTGCGGGGATTGTAGCGGCCCACACCAGCAAAACCGGCAAGCTCGGCTTTATCGCCGCCAAGCCCATCCCCCAGGTGCTGCGCAACATTAACTCCTTTACGCTGGGCGCCCGCAGCGTCAAGCCGACCGTGACGGTGCAGGTGATCTTTACCGGCGACTGGGCAATGCCCGTGAAGGAAGCGGAAGCCGCCACCAGCCTTATCGACCAGGGCGTGGACGTGCTGACCTGCCACGTGGACAGCCCCAAGGTCATTGTCCAGACGGCCGAGAAGCGCGGCATTTATGTGTGCGGCTACCACGCCAACCAGGCCAGCATCGCGCCCAAGGGCTACCTTACCGGGGCGGAGTGGAACTGGTCCGCCGTCTATGGCCAGTACGCCAAGGCCATCAAGGAGGGCAAGACCCTCGAGAACGGCGGCATCCCCCACCTGGTGCGCGGCGGGCTTAAGGAAGGCTTCGTCAAGGTCTCCGCCTACGGCCCCGCCGTCAGCGACGCCGCCAAAAAGGACGCCGACGCTGCGCTGGCCAAGTTTATGGACGGCTCCATGGTCATCTACAAGGGCGAGATCAAGGACAACACCGGCAAGGTGGTTATCCCCGCCGGCACGGAGCTTAAGCAGCAGGATCCGGTGCTGGAGAAGATGGACTACCTCGTCGAGGGCGTCATCGGCAGCACCAAATAGGCGCTCGCTGAACCCTGATCCGCGACGTAGATCCCGGCGCCGCGCCGCCACCCCCTTCGCGAGCGCGGCGCCGGAATGCAGTAGTCATGACTCCCCAACCCGCCCTCCATCGCCCCACGAGTATGGACGAACCCAAACCCGCCTCTGTGATTGCCTCCGCAACAGCCGAGCCTCCTCCGGAGCCGCTGCCGCCGCCTGAGACACAGCCCGGCGACATCGCCCGCGAGCGCCCCCCGGCCCGCGCGTTGCAATGGCGCAGTAAGGTGGAGGCGCTGGTGATTCCCTGCGGCGCCATTGCAGTGGCGCTGGTGCTCTTCGGCATTTTTGTGTGGACGCAGGGAGCCAATCCGTTTGCGGTGTTTGCGTCCATCTACAAGGCGGCGTTCGCCTCCACGCGCTCCTTCGAGAACACGCTGGTACGTGCCGCCCCGATTATGCTGTGCGCGCTGGGCACGGCCATCCCGCTGAGGCTGGGCATGGTCGTCATCGGCAACGAGGGCGCGCTGGTGATGGGCGGGCTGATGGCGACGGCCGCCGGCCTGCTTGTGGTGGAGGCTCCGGCCCTGGTGGTGCAGCTTACCATGGCCGGCGCGGGGATGGTGGCGGGCGGCACGTGGCTGCTTATCGTGGGCGCGCTGAAGCATTACCGGGGCGTTAACGAGACAATCAGCAGCCTGCTGATGAACTTTATCGGCATCGCCCTGCTCAACCAGGCGGTGAACTCGTGGATGAAGGATCCCTCCAGCCTCAACAAGCCGTCCTCATTTCCCATTCCCGAGGAGAAGATGCTGACGCCGCTGGGCACCACGGATGTGCACTGGGGCATTGTGTTTGGCGTGGTGTTTTGCATCGTGGCTTACATTCTTATCCACAAAACCACGTTTGGATTTCAGATCCGCACCATCGGCGCCAATATTCGCGCAGCGCAGCTGGCGGGTTTGGCCGTGGGCAAGGTCACGCTTGTCACCTGCTTTATTGCCGGCGCCGCGCCGGGGCTGGCGGGGATGGTGGAAGTGGCGGCCGTGCATGGAGTTGCGAATGAATCCCTGAACGTGTGGTACGGCAACGCCGGCATTTTGGTCGCCTTTCTGGCGCGGCAAAACGCGCTGGCGTGCATCGTGGTGTCCGTAATGCTGGGCGGTTTGCTGGCCAGCGGCGGCATTTTGCAGCGCTCGCACCAGTTGCCGGATGCGACGATCCTGGTCTTCCAGGGCATTGTCTTCCTCTGCATCCTCTACAGCGAGAGCCTGTACGGTAAATTCAGCATCTTTCAGGAGAAAAAATCATGACTGACGCGGAATCTCTTGGCTGGTGGGGCGTACCGATCGCCGTCCTGGGCGGCGCCCTGCGCGGCGGCACCCCGTTCCTTCTCGTAAGCGCCGGCGAGTGCCTGACCGAGAAGAGCGGCAAAACCAACCTGGGCCTGGAAGGCGTGCTGCTTATCGGCGCGATGACCGCCTATGCGGTGAGCGTCAATACCGGCAACCCCTGGGCGGGCTTGCTTGCCGCGGGCATGGCGGGGATGGTGCTGGGCTTTATCCATGCCGTGCTGGCGCAGCAGCCCAAAGTCAACGACATCGCGGCGGGTATCGCCATGATTATCTTTGGCAGCGGCCTCGCGTTCTTCTTCGGCAAGGCGTACATCCAGCCGGTGGCGGAGCAACTGCCGGGCATCGAGTTTGGCTGGTGGAGCTCCCACCCGGCCATCCGCTCGGCGCTGCGCATTTGCCCGCTGTTCTTCTTTGGCGTGGCCGTGGTGTTCCTCATGCAGTGGTTCTTTGAGAGCACACGCTGGGGCCTGTTTGTTCGCGCGGTGGGCGACAAACCCGACGCCGCACGGGCCATGGGCATCTCCGTGTGGGGCGTGCGCACGTGCAGCATCATGGCGGGCAGCTTTCTGGCCGGCCTGGCCGG
The DNA here is from genome assembly GCA_003054695.1 of Verrucomicrobia bacterium LW23. Taxonomy (GTDB): domain Bacteria; phylum Verrucomicrobiota; class Verrucomicrobiia; order Methylacidiphilales; family UBA1321; genus LW23. The sequence goes on along the minus strand of QAZA01000003.1, from coordinate 163,342 downwards.
GGCGTACCTGTCGCTCTACTACCCGGGCAGCTGGACGGAGAAGATCTCCGGAGGCCAGGGGATGATTGCCGTGGCGCTGGTCATTTTCGCGCGCTGGAATCCCGTCGGCTGCCTCTGGGCCTCCCTGCTGTTTGGCGGCGCCCAGGCGCTGGGGCCGGCGCTGCAGTCGGTGGGCATCAGCAGCTACTACTACCTCTTCAATGCGTCGCCCTACATCCTTACGTTGCTGGTGATGGTGCTGACGTGCACGAACAAGAAGCAGCTTGCCGGACAGCCCGGCGCACTGGGCGCCAGCAGCTGACGCCAGTCCCAGCACCCCAAAGCCTTAACCCCAACGGGATACACCAGCCATGCGCAGCGACACACGCCATTCCACGCCGCCGGAGCTCGAGCTCGTCAAGGTAACCAAACGCTTCGGCTCCTTCACCGCCAACGAAGACGTCTCCTTTAAGGTGGAGCCCGGCACCTTCCACGCCCTGCTGGGCGAGAACGGCGCGGGCAAAAGCACCATCGTCAAGTGCATCATGGGGTATCACGCTGCCGACGACGGCGACATTATCGTGGCCGGCGCCTCGCGGGATATCCGCAGCCCGTACGACGCGTGCAAGCTGGGCATCGGCATGGTGTACCAGCACTTTACGGTGGTGCCGGCCATGACGGTGGCGGAGAATCTTATCCTGGCGCGGCCGGATTTGCCGCTGTTTATCAACTGGAAGAAGGAGTACTCGCGCCTGCGGGAGTTCCTGGAAACCGCGCCGTTTCAGGTGCCGCTGGAGGCCCAGATCTCCGAGCTGGCCGCAGGGCAGAAGCAGAAGGTGGAGATCCTCAAACAACTCTACCTCAACAGCCAGATCCTCATCCTCGACGAGCCGACATCCGTCCTCACCCCGCAGGAGGCCGACGAAGTGCTGGGCATGATGCGCCGCATGGTGGACGACAAGAAGCTCAGCGTCCTCATCATCACCCACAAGTTTCGCGAGGTCACCACTTATTGCGACGAAATCACCATCCTGCGCAAAGGCAAGCTGGCCGGCGCCGGCAAGGTGAAGGACCTCACCACATCCGAAATGGCCAGCATGATGATGGGCGAGCAGCGCAAAGGCAAAACCATCCAGAAGGCCGAGCTGAAGCCCGGCGCCACCGTGCTGGAGCTGCGCGACGTGCGCGCCAATCGCGACAATGGCATTGAAGGCGTGTGCGGCGTCAGCCTTTCCGTGCGGGCAGGGGAGATCGTCGGCATCGCCGGCATCTCCGGCAACGGCCAGCGCGAGCTGGTGGAAGTGCTGGACGGCCAGCGCCCCGCCACCGGCGGCGAGGTACGCGTGGCCGGCGAGCCGTTCCACATGACCCGCGCGGAAATCTCCAAACACCAAATCTACGTGCTGCCCGAGGAGCCCCTGCGCAACGCTTGCGCCCCGCTGATGAGCGTGGCCGAGAACATCGCCCTGCGCACCTTCGACCGCCCGCCCCTGGCCATCGCCGGCACTCTGCTGAGCGACAGCCGCGTGCGGGCCAACGGCAGGCAGTGGATTGAGCGCTTCAACGTCAAAACGCCGGGGCCGGACGCAGCCATCGGCACCCTCAGCGGCGGCAACGTGCAACGCGCCGTGCTTGCCCGCGAGCTGGGCCCCGGCACCGCCAAAGCGCTGGTCGCCGCCAACCCCTGCTTCGGCCTCGACTTCGCGGCGGTCGATTTCATTCACTCGCAACTGCTAGCCGCCCGCAACAACGGCGTGGCCGTCCTGCTGGTGTGCGAGGACCTGGACGAACTCCTTGCCCTTTCCGACCGCGTCGTCGTCATGAACGGCGGCAAACTCGTCTACGAAGCCCCGGTTGCCGAAGCCAACATCCGCGAGATCGGCGAACGCATGGCCGGGTAGCGTGTAATCAATACTTCGTACCATCATAAATGCCGCAGTGCATCTGAGGATGCGGGCATTGAAGTACACGAGTAGCGGTTTGAATACGAGTGTAGAAATGACATAATCTGAAGCGCCACAGGCGCGAAAGCCTACAAACGTGCGGACACTAATGCCGGGCTGGGTGTAGCGGTCGATCTGGTTAACGCCCGCCTCGGGCGATTTGGCGTTTTGGGGGTGATGTTGCGCGTGTCCTGCCACAGCCGGTACAGCCAGTACTGCTGATCCGTGATGTTGTACGCGCCCGGCGTCCTGCTTGGCGCCCCGATTTTTCCTCTGGCTTCTGCGCCGGCAATCGGCAAGGTTCTGAGGGGTTGCCACTTTCCCCTTCCGCCGGACCCGCCCCATGCCATCTCCAAGCCCAACCCCCGCGACATCAACCCCTTGCGCCGTTGGGCGGGGGGATGGCATCCTCGTGCGCAATCTGTGCCTGCGGCGCGGCGCCTCCCTGTTGCTGGACGACGTGAGCGTTTCCTTTCGCCCCGGCGAGTTCGTGTCGATCCTGGGGCCGAACGGCGCGGGCAAATCGTCGCTGCTTAAAGTGATAACCCGCGAGATATCAGCGACTTCCGGCACCGTGGAGTGGGACGGCAAGGCGCTGGGCCAATGGTCTGTGCCGGCCATGGCCCGCCGCCGCGCCGTGCTGCCGCAGGAGTCCTCGCTGAGCTTCCCCTTCCCCGTGCACGAGGTGGTGATGCTGGGCCGCTCCCCCCACCTGCGCGGAGCCGAAAGCCCGCTGGATTACCGCATTGTGCAGCACTGCATGGATCTGGCCGGCGTCACTCACCTGGCGCGCCGCTCCTACCTCACGCTTTCCGGCGGCGAGAAGCATCGCGTGCATTTTGCCCGCGTGCTGGCGCAAATAACAGGGGCGCAAGATGTTGCATCGGCTGCTGCTTCGACCGGCACCGACGCCACGGCCGGAGAGGAAAGCTTCGCACCCGCCCCGCCCATCGGCCCGGAGATCCCGGCCACGCCATTCCTGATGCTGGACGAACCGACGGCGGCGCTCGATCTCTACCACCAGCACAGCGTGCTGCACACCGCCCGCAGCCTCCTCCCGCGCGGCATCGGCGTCATCACCATCGTGCACGATCTTACCCTGGCTGGCCGGTACGCGGACCGCATTATCCTGCTCGAAAAAGGCCGCCTTGTCGCCGACGGCACGCCCGACGAAGTGCTGGGCTCCGATACCATCCAGCGCGTCTTCGGCGTCCTCATCCACCGTCACATCTCCCCCGACGACGGCAAGCCCGTCTACGTGGCCTCCACCCCCCGTATTGTGCCGGGGCTGTAAAAACGGGGGAAGGGGGAGACCCGGGGCGGGCAGGGTGCACGCACCCGTCAGAACATCCGCGGCGGCTCGCCCGCCCGCTTCTGGCGGCGCTCTTCCGCCAGGCGTTCGGCTTGCGCAATCTGGTCCGACGCCAGTTGGGCGCGAAGGGTGTCGCGTGCCTCGGAAACGGCCGGCAGCGGTTGGGAGGCCGCCGCAAGGATCAGCCACGCCAGGGCTTCGCCGGGGTTTTTTTCCAGGCCGACCCCGTACTGCAGGGATAGAGCAAGGAGATACATGGCCTGGATCTCCCCGTTCTCCGCGCCGGCTTGCAGCCATTGGGGATCGGCGTCGAACCGTGGGATATGGCTCAAGCCCGTGGCGTTGAGGATGTTGCAGCGCACTTTGGCGTGGTAGTGCCCGTTGCGCGCCTGCGCGGAGGCGAGGTAGAACCGGATGGCGGCCTCCATGTCGCGAGGGGTGCCCAGGCCGTTTTCGGACATCACGCCAAGGAGAAAGGGCGCCCACGTATTGCCGCCCCGCGTCTCCTGCGCTTTGCGGCACCAGTCGGCGGCCGCGGCGTAGTCCAGCTCGACCCCGATACCGTGCAGGTGGTGGGCGGCCAGACAGGCGCGGGCGGCGCTGATCTCCTTGTCCGCGGCGGCGCGGAACCATCGCACGGCCTCCTCCGCGTTGCGCTCCACGCCCCGGCCGTTGGCGAGGTTGTAGCCCAGGCGGTACATGGCAAAGCCGGCCCCGGCCTGAGCGGCGCGGCGGTACCAGGTAACGGCCGTGGGAAGATCCACCGCGGTGCCCTGGCCGCGCTCGTAGCTCTCGGCAATCTGCTGGGCCGCCCACGAGTCTCCCTTATCCGCAATGGGTTGCAAAAGCGCCATGGCACGCGCGTGGTCCGGCGCTCCGGCCAGCCCATTCAGCAGAACGTAGCCCGAGCAGTTGGCGCCCTGCACGTGCCCCTGCGCCCCGGCCTTCTCGTACCACGAGAGAGCGATTCGCACCGCCTCCGGACTGCCTCCGTTGCTCGGGTCGTCGTACAGCTCGCCGAGCTGAAACTGAGCTTCCGCCTCCCCGGCTTCGGCTCTTGGGCGAAGTTCCGCCGCTTTTGTGGCGGCATCAGGAACATCCTTGCGAAGAAGGGGATCGGCTGCGGAGAGATTAGACATGGCGGAGGAGGACATGATGTTGGAAGCTGCTGTTGTGGAGGCTGTTAAGTTAGCACGAGACATAGAATCCGGCCTATGCGGAGTGAACGAGGCGATTGCGCCGGCCGCGCACGCACCGCCCAGGAGTATGACCAGCACCCGGCGTCGCGCGCTTTCGGGGACCGTGCGCAACCTGCGGGAGGACACGGCCGGCCCTCCCTGTGAAGCAGGTGATGAATCCGTCATCCTATGCCTCCCCACCCCAGGCTCGCTGGAAATCCGCCACTTGCCCGCCGAAGCTCACCGATCGTGACACTGCTGACATAGAGTTCTTTCTCATGCAGGCGCAGGCAGGAATCGGCCTGAGGATCGGGCTGAGGCTTCACGATTTCGCTAAAAACTTTGGTATCAACGAGATAGCTCACAGAGTCACCGGGGCGGAAGCGTCCGTGGCCCAGAGGCACGTCAAATCGCTCACGCAGCGAGCTGGACAGAACCATATGGCCTCAAATAGAAAGCACTTTGGACATCGCAAGTCAATCTTACTCCAGCGTGTTGTTTCTCGCAAAGACTTCGTGACGATATCGGGTGGCAGCCCATAATCGAATGGTAAAAAATCGGCCCGGCTGCTACGCTCCCGGGCCATGTCCATCCTCTTCACCCCGTTTAAGCTGAAGGACGTTACCCTGCGCAACCGCATTGCGGTAGCTCCTATGTGTCAGTACAGTGCCGTTGACGGCTTTACCAATGACTGGCACGCCGTGCACTACGCCGGGATGGCCCGCGGCGGCGCCGGTCTGGTGATGGTGGAGGCCACGGCGGTGTCGCCGGAGGGGCGCATCACGCCGGGTTGCACGGGATTGTGGTGCGACGAGCAGATCGAGGGGATGGCGAAGATCGCCGCGTCCATCAAGGCGGCCGGTGCGGTGCCGGGCCTCCAGATTGCCCATGCGGGCCGCAAAGCCAGCGCCAACAAGCCGTGGGAGGGCGACGACCATATCCCCGCCGGCGATCCCCGCGCCTGGGAGCCCATTGCGCCCTCGGCAATCGCCTTTGGCGATATGCTGCCCCGCGTGCCGCGCGCCATGACGCTGGAGGACATCGCCCGCGTGAAGGCTGCGTTCGTCGCCACCGCCAAACGCGCCCTGGCCGCCGGGTTTGAGTGGCTGGAGCTGCACTTTGCCCACGGCTACCTGGCCCAGAGCTTCTTCTCCCCCCACAGCAACCTGCGCACCGACGAGTACGGCGGCAGCGCCGAGGGCCGCGGCCGCTTTCTGCTGGAAACACTTGCCGCCGTGCGCGCCGTGTGGCCGGAGAATCTGCCCCTGGACGCCCGCTTTGGCATGATTGAGTACGACGACCGCGACGAGGAAACCGTGGCAGAGTCCGTGGAGCTGGCCAAAAAGTTCCGCGACGGCGGGCTGGATTTCCTCAACGTCAGCCTCAATTTCGTCATCCCCAACACCAAAATCCCCTGGGCCACGCCCGCATTCCTGGCCCCCGTGGCCGAGCGCGCGCGCAAGGAGACTGGCCTGCCCGTCGCCTCCGGCTGGCGCTTTGACGACCCGCACGTAGCTGAGAAAACCATCGCCACCGGCCAGGTCGATCTCGTCATGATTGCCAAGGCGCACCTGGCCAACCCGCACTACCCCATCGAGATGGCCGCCGCCCTTAAGGTGGAGCGCCCCGCCTGGCTGCTGCCCGCGCAGTACGCCCACTGGCTGGCACGGTACGGGCGGTAACCAGCGGTAACGCTGGACCCGGTTGCTGGAGGCGCTTTGGGCGCCTCCGCGTGGCGCGTGAGAGGGCTTGGGCAAACTACGCCGCGGCCGCGGCGCTCTGACGCTGGGCTCTCGCGCCGCGTCCTCCCCGGCCTCCGGGGCGGGCGATGTATTTATCGATGGGGTGGGACAGGGTGGTGCCGGATTGCCAGAGTTCATCTATCAGCCAGCAGCAGGGGTTCTCCACCAGGCCGAACATGTTGTTGCCCAGCAACATCCACACCATGGCCACGGCGCTGCGGCCGATGTTCTCGTAGTCGCGGCGCAGGCCGGAGACCGCGGGATCCTGCACGTTGGCGGCGAAGACGGAGATGTCCTGCGGCACGCGCAGGCCCAGGTTGGCGATCCAGGGGAAGATGTCCGGATTCTGGTGCACGTAGAGGACGTCCGGGTTGTACTTCTCCATCCACGCGCGAAAGGTGGCCTCGCACCACGGGCCGTAGCTCATCAGCGAGGGGATCTGCTTGGCCGCCGGTATTTTGCTCTGCAGCCCCAGGTACGCCGCGTTAAAGATGCCGCGCCGGTGGTAATCCTGCCGGGGCTCGATGGCCATGCCGATGCGCCGGTATCCGGCGCGCTTGAGCAGGTGCATGGATTCCACAAAGCGGTGGTAATCGGCCGTGGCCACGCAGTGCAGTTTGTCGGGGCTCCAGATGGTGCGCTCCACCTGCACGGTGGCAAAGTTGTCCCAGTCGAGAAAAAGGCGCGGGTGTGTGTCCCACAGGCGCGGGGTGATGATGAGGCCGCGGATGCCGCGGGCGTGCAGCATGCGGCTCAGGCGCTGTTGCTCGCCACGTTTGCCGGACATAACGAACACCTCCAGCTTGCACCCCAGCGTGGCCGTGTGGGCCAGGGCGCCGCGGTGGATCGCCACCTCGTAGTAGCCGGCCTCCTCCAGCGGCCACTCCACCAGCAGGGCCAGGGTCTCCCGGTAGTCCGCGCTTTGGGAGGTGCGGACCATGGAGCACGCGCGGGAGATGATGGGGTTGGTGGCGTAGTCCAGCTGCCGCGCGGCCTCCTTAATGCGCGCGCGGGTTGTCTCCGAGATGCGGCCCATGTCGCGCAGCGCCAGGGAGACGGTGGCGGCGCTGACTCCCACCTTCCGGGCGATCTGGTTAAGCGTGGAGGGCACGCTTTTAGCCTGCCACATCGCCGCCTTCTGGTCAATTACTCGCATTGCCGCTATGGTAGCAGCCTGGTTGCCGGTCGCTACGGATCCCACGGACCCGGAGGCGCCGGAAGAGGTGAAGCTCATTTGGCTGCCTCAGGCGGCTTGGCGGAGGAGGAGCCCTCGGGTGTGGGGGGCGGCGCGTCGTATCCGGGCACCACAACCCCGGGGCGCTTGTAGACGCGGATATAGTCGATGACGAAGTCCCAGTTGGATTCATCGGCCGTCATGTGCTTCATGTCGTCCTTGGCAAACTCAATGCCCAGGGCGTTAACAACCAGGATGTGGGCGGGGGCGGCGTGCCACTCGTAGTAGGTTTGCTTGATGGGGTGGCCGTCCAGCAGCCAAAGCGGGCGGTTCTCGTGCCAGTCCAGCGCAAACACGTGGTACTCCGCGGCAAAGTCCATGCCCGGGGTGTAGTCGCTTTTGTGGAAGACGCTGATGATATCATACGGATTGCCGTACTTCTCAGGCTTTTTGTTGACCTGGATGTTGGAGGAGAAAGTGCGGGCCTCCGCGCGGTTCTTGAAGCCGTAGAACTCGAAGATGTCGATCTCCGGCGGCCAGCCCAGCTTGCTGAACGTGCCGTTTTTGTACTGCACGCCCGGGTTGAGCCAGAAGCTCGGCCACGCGCCGACGCCCTTGGTCACCTTGCAGCGCATCTCCACGTACATGCCGGGCACGAACGGGGTTTTGGCGCGCAGCATGCCGGTCTCGATGCCGCGCTTCTTCAGCCCGCCGCCGGGGGGGATTCGGCCTTTCAGCGTCAGGGAATCCGGCCCGAAGACGTGGAGCGAGCGGGGGTCGCCCTCCTCGTAGTCGCGGTGGTAGCTCCAGTAGGTGGGCAGGATGTCCAGGCGCGCCTGGTCGTAGATGTATCGGTAGTAAAACTCGGCATCCAGCTCCTTTTTGTTGCGTATAGTGGCGTCCGGCCGCTTGTTGCCAAAAGTCCAGTCCTTCACCAGCTCCCACTGCTGGCCGTAAGGTAGGGAGTGGTCGGCGGGGGAGACTGTGCTGGTGATGTAGGTTTGCTGTGGCGGCCTGGCCGGCACGCCGGCGGAGCCCTGGGACGCGTTGGAGCCGGAGTCGGGGGCATCGCCCTTGACGGCCATGGGTTTGCCGATAGCGATAGTGGTCGGCCCCTTGACGTTTTGCAGAAAGAGGCGGATGGCCGTGATTTTGGACGGATCAAGCTTGTAGCCCGCCGCCTTGAAGGAGCGGCCGAAGGTGACGCGCAGCGTCTGCGTCTCGCCGGGCTTTACCGTCACGTTCTCGGTGTTCCAGGGGGAAGTCTTCCAGTCGCCGTCGTTATCCACGCGCAGGTTGACAGTAACGTCCTCCTTGCCCGGATTGTGCACGGACATCTGCACACCGCTGTAGCCGGAGAGATTCCAGCCATCGCCCGGCACGGGGAAGGACATCCCCGGATAGCCCGGCGCCGCGGGGAAATCCAGCTTGATGAGCTTGTTGCCGGCGATATCCGTAATGCCCGTCGTAATGCCCGCGTCGGGCTTCAGCTCGTTGAGATTCAGCGTGCCTTCGTACACGTAAAGCTCCCCCCCGGCCGGCGGTTTCGTCGCCTCGGCCATGGAGACAGAAGCCGAAGCTACCAGCGCGACGGCGAGGAGAGCGGAGCGAAAGATGCGGGAGAGCGAACGCCGTGGCGGCGGGGTGTGGTGGAGCATAGGTGTAAGGATGTAAGAATGGGGGAACGGCAAAGAGAGGGCAGATTAAGCCGGGCATCAATAACCGAGGTGCGAGAGCTCAGCTCCCCGGCTGCCACGCACGTACGGCGCCGTTGATGCTGTCGATCTGGAAGGTGATGAAGTTGGCGGGCAGCTCGTTCTTCACAATCGGCGCCCGCGTGGGGACGATCGTGAAGAAGGACGAGGCGGACAGGTCCGTCTGGCCGTTGGAGCGGAAGCGGAAGCTCAGGAACGGGCTGGCGCCGTGCGGCGGGGGCAGGGGCCACGCGGTGTCGCCCGTGGTGTTGACCGTGGCGCCGCTGGTGCCCGTGGCAAACAGGGTGGCCGCCGCGGTCACCGTGTCCGTAAACACAATGCCGCTGGGCAGAAAGGTGACGGGGCTGATCGGCGTGAGCACCAGAGTGCCGGACGCGTCGGTCGTCTCGCGGAAGCTTTGCATGGCGCGGTACTGAGGGGCGCTGCTCGGGTTCTCGCTGTCCGACACCTTGTACAGCCGCACTTGCACGGCCCTGTTGCTGGTAAGGGCCTCCTGCCGCGCGTAGCTCAGCTGCGCCTGGATCGCCTGCCCGGCCGACTTCAGCGAGTAGGAGTTCATCACCGAGCGCAGGGCGGGCATCCCCATGGCCATGACAGAGATGATGGCCATCACCGCCAATAGCTCGATGAGGGAGTAGCCGGCGACCGAGGCGGCGACGGCGCTAGTGGCGCGCTCGGGCCGATGCCAGGCGCGGCGAAGGCGAGGGGAGAAGTGTGTTTTCATGACGTAGGGGGGCGGGAGAGAGTAGGGTGAGATTGAGCGCTTACGGTGCAAACTGGCGGGAGGAGATGACGCGGAACTTGTAGTAGGGCGCCAGCGTTTTGTCGTAGTTGGCCGGGTCGGCAAAGTTGGGCAGGCCGTTGCCGTTCTCGTCCGTGGCGTCGTTGGGGTCGACATAGCGCTCGATCGTCTGCGAGCCACGGTATTCGCCGGTCACCACGTCGGTGCCCTCCTTCCACTCGGCAAACTCGGCGTCGGGGCGGTTCACTTTCTTGAGCGTCTGCACGCGAAAGTGCACGGTGTAGGTGTTGGATTTGGTCGTCAGCAGCGGGTAGAGGGTGGTGTAGGGCCGCTCCCGGCTGTTGTCGCCGGTGATGCGGCGCGTGCTCCAGAAGGTGTCCATCGACGCCCGGGTGGGAGGCAGCGCGCCCGTGTACCCCACGGGCACAATGTCGACATTGCAGATCTCCGACGCGGACCGGAACACATCGTTGCGATCAAACCGGGCGCGGAACTGCGACAGCGTGGCCTGGGCGTCGACGCCCGTGCGGTAGGGGCGGCTGGGCGTGGGGCTGGTGGCATACCACGTCTCATACTTGTAGATGTTGGCGTCCGAGTCCGGCACCGCGATGACCTGGGTGCCGCGCAGCACGGCCTCCATGGCGGTGCTTCGGTTGATGTAAGTGAAGGGGACAATCTGGTAGTTCATGTTCACCCGTCCGGCCGTGGAGAGCGGCTCGCTGATGGCGTAGGGCTCCACAACTGGCATGGTAAAGAGATCCATGAAGAGGTGGTCCGGCGGCGTCACATAAGGCGGGCCGGCGTCGCCCGGACCGGTGACGGACGTGCCAAGGCCGGGGTGGCCGGCGGGGCCGGGGCGGAACAGCAGCGTCTGCCACGGCTTGTTGGCCAGCACGCCCGTGGGCAGGGAGCCCATCATGCCGGGGCTGGGCACCATGCGGTTGGGGGAGAAGAACGTCTGGCCCAGGCTTTTGGCGCCATAGCTCTTCTCGAAATAGGGGGAGTCGGTGGTGGTGTAGATATCGCCTTCGTCCGGCTTGTTGAGGTACGGGCCGTCCTTCATAAAGGGCAGGCCGTTATCCCAGTCGCCGGGGATGGTGCCGCTGCCGCCGACAAACACGCCCTGGTTGGTGGGAACGTCGGACCAGAACGGCGCGGTGCCCATGCCCTCGTACTCCAGGCCAAAGTTTTTGCCAAACACGCTGTAGTAGCCGGTGTTGCTGTAGCCATCGTAGTAGGGCCCCTTCAAGGCCACCAGCATGCCGCCGGTTTTGGTCGCCGTCATGCTGCCGCGCCATTCTGTCTGGCCGCAGGTGTTTTGCAGGCAGTGCGCCATCATCTCGTTGGTGCTGGCATAAAGCGGATGCTGGCGGAAGAAGGTAGTCATCGCCGTGTCGTCGATGGTCTTCCGCGCGGCCACCAGGCGGGTGTCGCCCGGGTTGGCAATAACGGTGCGCATGACATCCCGCGTGGAGGTAATGGCGCCAAAGTTGTCGTTCTCCGACGTGCTGCGCCAGCGGTTACTCCAGTGTTGCCAGCCGGGGATGTGCGAGGGCATCGTAGCCGGCTTTACGGTGCCGGGCGCGGAGAGTGTCGGGACCGGGAAGCCTGCGGCCGGCGCGTCGGGGATGGTGAGCGTTATGGATTGCAGCAGTGTGGAGGGATCCGGCGTTCCGCCGTTGTTGCCCGGCAGATTCTTGTAAATCTCCACCTTAACCGGCCCGCCCTTAAAGCGGATGTTGCTGATGCCCAGCCCCACTGGCGCCGGCGTTCCCGACGGCGAGTTGGTGTAGGAGAGGTTGCCCGGGTTGGCCGCCGCCGACGGATAAGGCGTGCTGAACAGCGCGCTGTAATTGGGGTTGCTGGCCTTGAAGTTCGGGTCGTCCGAAGCCTGTGCGTTAAACAGCAGCCGCCGCCAGCTGACGATGCCGCCCGTTGTGGGGTTGTTGTTAAAGCCTGTGGTGTTGGGGTTGGGCAGAAACTCCGGATCGGCCGCAAACATCTGCGTGGCCGCGTTGCCCGCCTCCCACTGAAAACCCGTAAGTCCCGTAACGCGAATGCGATAGCACGGCGACGACCACGGGTAGCCCATCGACGGATCTGCAAACTGCAGCACAAAGAAGGCACGCATCTGACTGGCCCGCTTGTTGGGATCGGGCAGGCCGTTATCTTTGTTGGCATAGAAGATCAGCCCCGCCTGTTGCAGCGTAGGGAAGCGCCCAAACCCGCGCGTGCCGGTCACCGAGTCAAAGATCGGCACCACCTGCCCGCTACCGCCGCTCATGACGTGGCCAAAGGGCATGGTGGCGGGCGCGGTAACGAGCGTGGACGTGTAGGTGGTGACGGGGTTGTTGGTCGCCGTCGCCATGGACTGATCGCGCATGTTGGTGCTGCGGATGTAATCAAACTGCTGCGTTAGGATCTGATCCACCTCCCGCGTCGACGCCGGGATGCCGCTGCCGGCCTGCGTGTCCCCCGCGCTGTACTTGGTGGCGAGCGATCCGCCAAAGCCGGGAATCTGCCGCCCGGTCAGATGGCGCAGGTACTCCAGCAACTCCCGGTTGCGCGGCAGCCCCGCCGGCCCGCCTGTCACCGGCAGATCGGTGCTCGGATCATTCGCGTCCTGCCGCTGAAAGTAGTAAGGCAACCCGTTAACCGTGGTGCAAAAAGCGATAAGCTGATCCTTGGGACTGCGGAACGGCAGCCTATCGCCCAGCGCCGACACGGGCCACATGGAGATGCGCGGCCGGTTAAAGACAGAGACATCCGGCGAGCGGCTGGTGGCTGTGAGGAAGAATTTGGCCTGCTCCACCTTTACCTGATCCAGCGCCGCATCGCCGCTCAGTAACGTGGCGTTAAACGCGCGGTTTTTGCGGAACATGAACTCATCCACCGTGGGGTAAAGCCGGTCGGTCTTCAGCGGCAGCGGCGCGGTAAGGCCGGTAACCTGCACCGTGCCGTGCAGGGAGCCGCCGCTTATCGTGCGCGGCGTCAGCGCGTAGACATTCTCCGGGTAAGTCAGCCCGCCATTCTGGCTCGGGCCGTCGGTAAGCAGATTGCCGAACACCGCGCTAAGGCTGACTGTGGCCGGGTGGCCCGGGTAGCGCTGAAACTCATTCTGCACCGGCTGCGACTTGGAGTTGAACCCGACATCCCCGCCCAGGCGAAAGCGCGGCACATCCCACGCCAGCGGCTGCAGCACGCCCTTGCTGTCCAGGTAGGCGCCCTCCGAGGCCGTGTTGACATTCACCTTGCTGCTCTCGTCGTCCGTCCAGAAGGCGATGCGCCCCACGATCTCCTTGTCCTTGTTATCCGGCCGCTTGCCTGCGGGCAGGGACGTAAAGGTGGCTGTGGCGCCGCTGTCGGCGTCGGGCGAGATCAGAGAGCCGTCGCGCAGCACATACAGCCAGCGCACCGGCATCGGCGCCTGATTGGCTGTGCCCGGCTGCAGCGGGGCCTTTTGCGCACCGTTCTGCTGAATCCAGAAGCCCGCAACCTGTGGTACGTTAATGCCCGTGTTGATCGGCCCCAGCGCCTTGACAGTGCCCACTGTGGTGGACGGCGTGTAGTCGACCAGCCGCGTCGCATCGCCCTCCACGATGGGGTAATGGAAAACGCCGTTTACGGATTCCGGCTGGTTGAGATCCACATAGGTGGCCGTGCGGTCGTACCAGTCCGCGGGCGGCGCTCCTGCCGCCGCGTCGTAGGCGCCGTTCTCCACCATCACCCGGTCGGAGTATAGCTTGTAATGCTTCACCGGTTGCCCGTTGATGTCGAACGTGCGAATCATGCCCGGCTGCGACGTCCAGCAGAGGTTGCCGTTATGCGTCGCGTCGTTAATCTCCGCCTGCACCAGGTTAACGGCCGACTGCGACAGCAGCTTGACCGACACCCCCGCCGCATACACCTTGCTCGACTTGAGCTCCGTGCCCGCGTTGGTAAGGATGGCCATGACAATCACCGTCAGCAGGGCCAGCGTGGCAAGCACCGTTAGCAGCGCAACGCCTTTGCGTCCGGTAGTGCGTCGAGTAAAGCGAGGATGAGGAAAGGTCATTGGCGGCTCCATTTGGAATTGCGCATGGGAACGATGGTGCGGAAGGTGCGGAACGTGATACGTTGATCGGTCAGGTCGCGCTCCAGATCGCGCAGGTCGGCCTCCAGGCGGGAGGCGGTCTGGAACCGCCCCGAGGCGGTCAGCGCGTTCTGGATCACCGTGGGCGGCGTGGCGTTGGCCGTGGCAAAGCGGGTGGCGGACGCCTCGTCGATGGCAACCATCACCACCTCCACCAGCGGCGGCAGCTGATGATGCACCGCGCTATTGAGGCTGGCGCGGCTGTCGTAGATGAAATCCGGAATCGCTGTGAGGATAGGGTCCGAACTCGCCGCCGAATCCGCACTGCTGCTGCGCGGCAAAAAGAGCAGCGCGATGATATTGGGCGCCACCTGGTGCACCGGCGGCGTCGCCCCGGAAAGCGCGTCGGTAAACCACGAGGTACCCCCGCTGCTGAAAACCGAAAGCTGCTCCGCCGGCTGCATAAACTCCATCAGCCGGTACCGATACACCGGCGCACTGGCCACAAAGCCCGGCTGGCTGGTATCCGCCGAGTACTCCACATAGTAGCCGCACGCATTCACCATGTTCTCCAGCGTGGAGAGAGCGCCCGCCTGCGAGAAACCCAGCGGCGCCTGAAAGAAGACCGAATGCGTAATCTGCCGCGTGTAAAGCGTGGTGCCGCCGCCCTGCCGGCCGCATACAAAATGCATGTCGGACACGCGCCCGTAGGTAGCGGGCGAGAAGCTGGAGGCCAGTGTCGCGTCGCCCCCCTGGATCACCTCCGCGCGCGTCCGGCCCGTCGCGTCCACGTAGTCATAATAGTTGTTAAGCGTGGCCAGGCTGAGGTTGCGCGTAATCGTCTCAAAGGCAGCGCGCGCCGAGCGAAACGCTTCCATCTGCCCGCTGGTGGTGCGGAAAACCTGCGTCGTCTGCTGCGTAAGCCCGAACAGAAGGCCCAGAAGCAGCAGGAAAATCACCAGCGACACCTGAAGCTCCACCAGCGAAAAAGCGCGCGAGGAGCGGCCGCCGCCGAGGCTGCGGGAATGGGTGGATCGGATCGAAGTCATTGCCGTTTACCAGGTTGCGGGCGCCGTGGTGGCGCTGACCTGCTGATTGTTGCCGACCATCACAAAATGGCGGTCCACTGTCTTGTCCACCTTGGTGATGGTGATGAGCGCCGTCGTACCGGCGCCGGGGCTCAGCCCGTTAAGCGCATTGCCGCCCGCCTCGTCGCTCAGGTCCGTAAAGGTGATTTCCGCCGTGTAAATCGCGCCGTCCGGCGTCGTCAGGCGCGTGCCGTCCACGTCAAAGTAGTAAATCGCCGAGCGGGATTTGGCCATGCGGCGCAGTTCGCGAAACTCGGTGAGGAAGATTTCATTGGTGAGATTCTGCACAATCGCGGAGCGCACGGTGTTATCCATCGCGCGCTTGAAGGTGGTGACGCCCAGGATAATCATCCCCATAATGCACGTGCTGACAAATGCCGTAATCCCCAGCGCCAGAGCCACTTCCACAAGACTGAATCCCGCGCGCCCGCGGCACCGCGCCACCCGTCCGCCCCGCGTCGCGGGGGCGCCGGCGGAGTGCGGCAGGGCACATCTGCAAAGAAGGCGGCGTAAGCTGCGAATTGGTCTCAGGCGATGCATATCGATCAGTGCCGGATCAAGGGCGGAGTTGCTGAGTCAGAACGGATTCCGCAGGAAGCAGCGGGGATTTCCGTACGCCAGCAGGTGTCGTGAATGGAAATCTAACCAATCGCGATTTATTCAGCCATCGCAATTGTAGGTTAACGCTTAACCAATCGCTCGTTTACCCGTCCTCCCTCTCGGAGAGGCTCAAAAACGAATCCATTTTCAAACCGCACCAAACTCCCCGTAAACGCAGGCAATTCACCTCTCGCTGTATGGATGGTGTTGCCTAAGTAACTTATGGCGAGGGCTTTGCAAGCGAATCAAACGCCGTCGCATCGCCGGGGAGTCTCTTTTCTCCTTCACCCTCCCCATTGCTCAAGCGTTGAGCATGCAAGAATGGCAGCCGCTGCGGTACGGATACAGGTGGGCGTCCATAAACTCCCGGTCGCTCATTTACCGGCGGCGCGCCCGCTTTGGAATGTTTGGATAACGCCAATGCTTTCGGAAACCCTGCGCGCGTCGCAGCCTTGAGCAACCTCCGGATTCCCGTTATCTTCATCTCCTCTCTTGAATCAGCTTTATACGCACGTGTAAAGTCTGATTCATAAACACGATCACTAGCGGTCCAGCGTGTTTTGGAATGTGGTTTCGGAGGGGAGGACCTGGTAGCTGTTGAGCCAGAGTTGCGCGCGTTGGAAGGCGGGGAGGCCTTTAGTCTCGGCGTAGAAGATGGAGAACTGCTGGTTGACGCGCAGTCGCTCCACTTTGCGGAGGCGATCGTCGGAGTTGTCCTGGAAGCCAGGGATGGCGGTGAGAGAGGGGATGAGGGGCACCGTGGGCAATGCGGGCACGATGTCCGCGGGCACCGGGGGAAGGGTGAGCTTGTAGTTGATGCCGACAATCGCATTGGCGTCGCCGAACCAGACGCCCCGGATGCTCTGGCCGTTGAAGCCCCCGATGTCGCCCAGAATCACACTCTCCGGCGCAACCGCGAAGATGCTGACGCTGCTGGCGGAGATGGAGCCGAAGTTGTGGAACACGTTGCCCAGATCGAACGAGGGCCGCACGGCGTTGACGTTATCCGTAATGGCCAGAAAATGGCCGCCGGTGCGGATGGCGGCGTTGTTGATAAGCGAGCCGCCCGCGACAAAGGTGGTGTTGTTGCCGAAGGTGAGGTTGGCATTGATGGTGAGGTCGGCGTCGCGCGCAGACGGTGCGGTAAAGCGGCTGCTGTCAACAAGTGGCGCGCCAAAGACGCCGAGGATGCCGCTGGTGCCGTCAAAGCCCGCCACGGCGAAGAAGTTGCTGAGCGCGTTGGTGTTTTCAATAGGCGCGTTGAAGGTGAGGTTGCCCATGCTGAGCAGGCTGAGCGTGTAGGGGGTGTCGCGCGTAACGCTGGGGTCGGTGCCGCCGTAGATCATCCCGCCCTGGGTGTTGGTGGAGATGAAGGTGACGTTGCCGCCCTGCAGAGCGGTGCCCAGCATGCGGGCAAAGCGGATGTTGCCGGTGGTGGTGTCGGAGGTGGCGAACGCGTCGGCGTCCAGCGTGCCTGTGCTGAAGAGGATGTCCGCGTTGGTGACGAGGTCGGCGTCAAAGGTGCGGTGGCCGATCCAGTAGTGCGAGGTGTCCTGCGCGCCAAGGACGAGGGAGGTTTCGCCGCCGACAAGCAGGACGATCTGGCCGCTGCGGGCGCCGCCGTAGCGGGCGACGGGCAGGCCGCCGTGGCCGATCATGGTGCCCGCGGCGTCGCGGATGCCGCCGATCATGGTGAGATCGCCGGTGAGCGCCACGCGGATGTTGCCGGAGAGCGGCGCCATGGGGATGACGGGAGGGATGAAGTCGGACGGTACGTTGTGGTGGCCAATCTGCGCAAAGGAGTCGTGGAAACCGCCGCCGGCCATGTACAGGCTGCCGGCCGTTACGGTGATGTCGCCCTCGATAAACCCGGGCTGGCTGTTAAAGATGTCCGTGACCCAGCCCAGGCCGCCGTGGCCAATCAGCGCATAGTTGGGCGTGTAGCAATCGCAACCGTTGCCCGCTACCAGGGAGACGAAGCTGCTGGTGCCTCCTGTGACGGTAATGTCGCCGGTGATGGACGATGCCATGGGCAGCGGTATTCCAAACGGATTGACGCCGCCGTGGCCAATCTGCGCGAATGATCCGCCGGTATTGGTGCCGCCAAAAACAAGGAGGTTTTGGCCGAAGGTGACGTTGATGTTCCCCGCAATAGTTGGCGATGACGCCCCGAAATTGCCGCTGCCATCATGGCCGATATGCGCGTAGCTGAGGCTGGACTCGCCGCCCAGCACGGAGATGTTGTTGCCGACGATGGTGATATTGCCCTCCATGCTGTCGGCCAGAGTGGCCGCGCCGCCGTGGCCAATCTGGGCCATGGTGCCTTCGCTCACATTGCCGCCCCGCAGGGTAATGTCGCCGGTGCCGGTGACGCGGATGTCGCCCACGATGCCGCCGGTGCCGCAGCCGCAGCCGCCCAGCTCCGCGGTGCCGCCATGGCCAATCATGGCATAGGAGTTGAACGTGTTGCCGCCGAGGACCTGCAGAGAGGTGCCGAAGCCCAGATCGATATTGCCCGTAATCCGCCCGGCTCCGGACTCCGTGCCGCCGTGGCCGATGAGCACGTAGTTGTCCTCGCCCGCGCCAAGGCCGGTGCCGCCTTCCATGCGGATGGAGCGGGCCTCCACACCTATGTTGCCGAGGATAAATGTGTCGACCCCGGATTCGAGGCCGCCGTGGCCAATCTGCGCGTAGTTGTCGTCCCCAAGCCCGCCCTGCAGGGTAACCGCGGTGCCGCCGGTAATCCGTATATCGCCGTCGATGTAGTTGCCAAGCGCCAGAGCGCCGCCGTTGCCGATTTGTGCGTAGGAGTACTGGCCGCGGCCGGCGTTCAGGCTCAGCGCATCCGAGGCGAAGATGGTGATGTAGCCGGAGAAATCGCCGTCAACCTCCGCCGCGATACCGCCGTTGCCTATCTGGACGTAGGAGCCATCGTTAATGCCGCCCGTCATCGTAATGCTGCGGGTATTCTGGATGGTGATGTTGCCCGCGGCGCGGCCGGAGCTGGTGAAATCCGCACCGCCGTTGCCGATTTGCGCATACGCATTGTACGCGTTGCGGCCCTGCAGGGTAAGGTTGCTGGTGTAGACGTCGATGCTGGCCTCCGAGCCGGAATTAAAGGAGGTTTCGCCGCCAAAACCGATTTGCGCGTAGGAGCCCTCGCCAAATCCGGCCGTCAGCGACACGTTGTTGCCGCCCTGCACATAAATACTGCCCACCAGCTGGCCCAGGTCGGACTCAGCGCCGCCGTGGCCAATCTGCGCGTAGGAGCGGGTGGCATCGCCTGCCGCCAGCACAACATCATTGCCGGCCAGCACGGTAATGGAGCCCGAGATATCTCCGGCCGTTACGTCGCGGCCGCCGTGGCCAATCTGAGCAAAGCTGCCCGCGCTGTCGCCGCCCACCAGGCGTACGTTGTTGACGGCGAAGACGTTGATGGCAGCGGTGGATGAGGTGTCGCCGCGATAGCCGATCTGCGCGTAGGCGTCCCCGGGGGAGGTGGAGCCGCGGACAATGACGTTGTAGCCGGCCACATTGGTCTCGCCACCGGCGCTGCCCACGTTTACCGGCGCACCGGTGGGGCGGTTGATAAAGACCGAGCCGCCGTTTTTGTCGCTGCTGCCGTAGCCGCCGCGGCCGGTAATGGCTGCAAAATCGTAGTAGTGCCCGCCAACGGGGTCGGTGAGCGAGCCATCCCAGCCGGCGACGAGGTTGATGGAGCCGGTGCCGTGGTTGACAATCGGTGCAAAGACGAGGATGTCGTCATGCGCCAGCAGGGTAAGGTTGAAGGCCGAGGTGTAATCCACCGTTGCAGTAACCGCGATATCGCCGTTACCGCTGTCGCCGGTGATGCCGCTGAAGAGCCCGCCCGGTGCGTTAAACGCGGAGCTGGTGCGCACCACAACGTTGTTGCTCGCCAGCAGGGTAGTTGTCAGATAGTTGACGTTGAGGATGCTGGTGGCACCCGTGGACGTAGCGGTGGTTTCGTCGGTGCCGGATATCGGTGGCAAAATCGCCGAGTTGGCGCCTGTGGAAATGGTGATATTGCTCGGATCCAGCAGCAGCGTACCGCCGCCCGTGTCCACGGTGCCCAGCATGTCCAGAAGGTTGAGGGAGCTTACCTCCACAAAGCCGCCCGATTTGGGCGCGCCGCTGCCTTTGGCGCTGATATCGCCGTAATAGCCGGTGGCCACATCGCTCCACACAATCACTGTGCCGCCCGTGGTGCCGCCGTCCGCCTTGATGCTGGAGCCCTGTTCCACAACGGTCACCTCCGCGTTGCCTACCGTGGTGTCCTTGCCCTGAAATCCGCCGCCGATTTTGGCCGTGCCACCCTTCGCGTACTTGCTGCTCACATCGATCTTGCTGGTCGGTGTCAGCCGCACACGGGGGGCCGAGACGACGACGCTGCCGCCATCCTTGCCGGGAGCGCTGGATGTGGCGATGAGCTTGCCGGAGTTCTGCGCGATGCCGCTCTCCGCCCGCAGCACAATGCGGCCGCCGCTGCGGTCCACCGAGGTGGCGCGAATCACGCCGCTGTTGTTGACGGCCAGCGCGTACTCATTGCCGCCCGCCGCGCGCAGCTCCGCCGCCACGGCGCGAATCTTGCCGCTGTTGGAGACGGAGCCCGGCCCGGCTTCGGCGCGGATAAACACACGCTGCCCGTTGGCGTCGGCGCTCGGCTTTACCAGCACCTCCATGCCGCCCGCCAGGTTCACGCTTCCCTTCTTTGCGGTCAGTTTACCGGTGTTCTCCACCTGCCGCGCAATCAGCGTCACGTCGCCTTCGGTCGCGCGAATTTTGCCGTGGTTGACGACGGAGGCCTTGCTGCTGCCGCGGAACGTCATGTCGCCGCCCGCCATAAACTCCTTATCGGTAACATCATGCGTCGAAGCAGTAAAGCTGGCGGCATTGACCCGGCCCGACTTGCCGATAACCACGCCGTTGGGGTTAATGAGGTAAATCTTGCCGTTGGCATTCAGCGTGCCGTTCAACTGCGAGGCGCTGCCGCCCGTTACCCGGTTAAGCGTGGCGGACGAGCTGTTAGGCTGCACAAAAGTTGTCGTCTCCCCCGCGTTGTTGGAGAAGCTGTTCCACCGGATGACCGCCCGCTGGCTGGACTGATTCACCGTGAGGTGACCCGCACCCCCGTTTATCTGCGCGGACCCTGTGGTGACGGTTCCCCCGGAAGGATTAGCCCACACCAGCGGTGGCAACGCAATCCATACGATGAGCCACGTGGTGAGAAACAGCCGTGCGAGAGGGAAGTGAGGAGTTGGTGTATACACAGTTGGTCTCAGGATGGGAGGCAGTGGGGAGAAATCGCGACTAAGCCAGCGGCCCCCTAAGGATATGAGGCCCGTTAAATCGCGATGTAGAGTCCCGTAGCACGTTCTACATAACGGTCAAGCCGCATTCACTTGCAAAATTTAAGGAAAAGACTATTCGCTCTGTATCCGGGCCGGTGCCGTGGAAGAAGAGGAGCGCTTTGCCCACCGCCGGGTGCGCGCACAAATCCAGCACAAAGCCGGCCGTGATGCGCTCGCGCGCCCAGGGCCACCCCGCCTGGCCACGATAAAAGACTCCCTGCAGCAGGATGGGCGATGTAAGTCTGTTAAGCATAAGTGGTCACGCCCCGGCCAGGAATGTCAGCTGCAGAAAGACGAGGCGGGAGTCTTCGTTCACGCGCACCTGGGCGTCCAGATCCCGCTGCTCCGCGTCGTCGATGAACGCGAGGTACAGCCCGTCCTCAAACGCCTGCAGGGCGATGGCCACGGCGGCTTCGGGGTCCACCTTTTGCGGGCCGCCCTCCTGCTGGCCCATGCTTACCTTGCCGGCGGCCGCCGCCCTGGCGATTTGCCCTGGCGTCAGGACATGCACCAGCATTCGCTCTTTTTGCCGCCGGTGAAACTTGCGTACTTCATCCCGCACTATCCGGCTCAGCAACTGGCGCAACGTCATTCCGCCGTCGCCACCGGGGTCCAGAACCTCCGGAGGCGGCGTAAACTCCCACTCGTCCACTGGCGCTTTGCGTTTGCCCAGCGGTTGTATGGTGATGATCATGGAGCGGGGAGGAAGGAAGGGAGGAGGGAATTTCGGGGGGGATAGGCAAAAATCTTTCCGTCCCCCGTTACCCGGCCCAGGGCAGCTCCACAAACTCGCCCATAAGCTGCTTGCCTTGCACCCAGCCGCAGAAGCCGGTTTCCGTGCGGATGTAGAACCACTCTTTGGAGAGCGAATCTTCGTCAGCCGTTTTGGAGGCGGGATCCCACAGCAGCACGCGGAACTTGCTCTTGGGCCTGGTGTTGCCGATGGTCTTCTTGCCATCGCGCTTTTGGTAGACGGGGAAGGTGGCCGATACGGTGCCTTCCACGTCGACCGAGTAGAAATCCTGCGGTATGAGGGTGAGCGCGAAGTCCTTGCCAAACACGTACTTCTCGGTTTTGGTCCAGAAACCCATCCAGCCCTTCTCGATAAGCGTGCCGTTGCCGGGCACGACGATCTCGCCCTGGCCCTGTAGTTTGGCCACACGCTTCAGCTTGCCGTCCACCATGGCGTAGATCAGTCGCGTCGTAAAGTCGCTCTCCGCCGTAACGCCGGCTACCAGGATGGCTCCCTGGTCGCCCACCTTGTAGGTCTCCAGCGTGGCCGTGTAACCTTCAAACTCGTTGCCCAGGGGGATGCTTTGCTTGCCAACGCGCAGCGTGCCGCCGGAGAACGGCTCGTCCTGCTTGGCCGGCGCGGGCTCCAGCACACACGTAACGGCTTCGCCGTTGCCGGAGAGGTCCGCCTTGACAGTAATGGGCGCCGCCCAGGTGGATGTACCGCCGCCCGCAAGCAGCAAGGAAAGACTGAGCGCAAGATGCAGCTTCATGCCCTGCAGCGTATAGGGTGCGGCCGGGGATGTCCAAACTTTGCGAAAGCCCGCTGCCGTTTCATCCGGGCAGCCGTGGCCGGACTACCCGTAGAATCCGATATCGCATATAATATCCTTGCCGCACATCGCCGCTTTCGCCATTGTTGCCGACCGAAGATCCCACGTCCCGATCCCCATGAACGGCAAAGCCTGTTGCACCCCCTCCGCCGACCGCGCCGGCTCCGTCTCCCCGACACCCACTCTGCCCAGCGCCGCCGTGGCCGCGCCCTCCCACGACGGCATGGTACGCCTGGAGGGCGGCCCGTTCCTGATGGGCAGCGAGGACGAGAAAGAAGTGTGGAAGGCCGACGGCGAAGGCCCCGTGCGCGAGATTACCGTGCGGCCGTTCTGGATCGACACCACCGCCGTTACCAACGAGCAGTTTGCCGCGTTCATCGCCGCCACCGGCTATGTGACGGAGGCCCAACGCTTTGGGTGGAGCTACGTCTTTATCGGCATGCTGGCCGACAGCAAAACCCGGAAGCTCCGCGCCCGCACCGTGCGCGATTTGCAGTGGTGGTACGCCATCGAGGGCGCCCGCTGGGACAAGCCGACCGGCCCAGGCAGCCACATCAAAAAGCTGGCTGCCCACCCCGTCATCCACGTTAGCTGGAACGATGCCGCCGCCTATGCCGCCTGGGCCGGCAAGCGTCTGCCCACGGAGGCGGAGTGGGAGTACGCGGCGCGCGGCGGCCTCTCGCAAAACACCTACCCGTGGGGCAACGATCTCGAGCCGGACGGCAAGCATCGCTGCAACATCTGGCAGGGCACCTTTCCCCAACACGATACCGGCGCCGACGGATATCCCGGCCGCGCCCCCGCCAAGTCCTTTCGCCCCAACGACTTCGGGCTGTACAACATGTCCGGCAATGTGTGGGAATGGTGCGCGGACTGGTTCTCCCCCAACTTCCATATGGCGCCCGGCGCGCCCCGGGACAACCCTTGCGGCCCTGCGTTTGGCGATCGCCGCGTGATGAAGGGCGGATCTTATCTGTGCCACAAAAGTTATTGTAACCGCTACCGCATCTCCGCACGGCATTGCAACACGCCGGATAGCTCTACGGATAACTGCGGGTTCCGTTGCGTGTGCGATGGATGATGCGTGGGCCGGGATTTTGCAGTCGCCGCCAGGGCCTGCGGAACCCGCGGCGACGTTATCGCTCGACATCAGCCCGCTGGGGCGCCATAGTCCCGCGCATCGTCGCGGCAACCGCCGCAATGCCCGCCTTCACAAACACAGAGTGGAGAGAGAGACCTATGCCCGACATTAGCGATCCGCTGTCGCAGAAAATCCGCACCTGGTTTAACCAGGTCTGGAACAACCGGCGCTCCGACATCATCGACATCATGCTCTCGCCCGAGAGCGAGATCCACGGCATTGCGCCGGGGGCGCCGATGACGGGGGCCGAGGCCTTTCGTCAGTTCCACACCGCTTTCCTCTCCATCTTTGACGGCCTGCACATAGCCGTTGAGGACACGGTGGAGCAGGGCAACCAGGTGGTGGCCCGTTGCCGCGTTACGGGAACTTATGTGGGAGACAGAAAGCCGACCACCCCTGTACGACCGGTCGACTTCACCGGCATGTGCATCGCCCGAATCGAAGACGGAAGGATTACCGCCGCGTGGAATAACTTCGACTTCCTCACCATGCAGCGGCAAATCGCCGCGCCCGCCGATGCAGCCGAAAGCGCCGCGCCGGCCGAAGGCACAGCTCCGCCACCGCCGGTCCTAAAGCTGTGGCAATGACAGCCCATGACAGCCGGCGTGCGTGCCTGCGCCCGTTCGCTCACTCCGTGTGTACCTGACGGCGTCCGCAGCATGGCCGGGACAGATCCCGACCATGCAACGGATTCCCGTGCATCTTGCCCTGCCCGCGCTCAAATCTTGGTAAAGACAAAGCGATCGCAGGTGCCGCCGCGCAGCACGCAGTCCGTATGCTTGGCCTCAAAGCGCTTGCCCGTCACGCTCTCCAGCGCGCCCCAAATGGCGCCCAGCGTAAACGTGCAGGTGCGGTCGGACCCGGCCGGCTCTCCCGCAGAGCACACGGTTTCCTGCGTATCCACCTCGATAGTGGAGCCCGTGTCGCGCGCCGCCACCACGCGGCACAGGCGGGTGCCTTTGGTGCCCAGGGCGGCGTCCAGCGTTTCGGCCAGCTTCTCCACGGGGATGTTGCTGCCTTCCAGGTTAAGGCTTTTGGCCAGGGTCTCGCCGCGCACGCGTCCGGCGCGGGTAAAGACGACGGCGGCGCCATCCGGCCCCAGCGTATCTTCCACGCCGGTGATGACGGCTTTGAAACAGACGATGCTGCTGAAGTCACCTAATTCTTGACGGAAGCTCATAGTGTACAGTCCTTAAAGTAAGAAGCAAGGTTTTGCCGACCAACAACTTGTGAATTGCGAACAAAGCGCCGGAAACGAGCCGCGCGCCTGCCTTTACATCTCCATCGCTGCTATGTTCCACACCCGAACGACGGGGCCGGGCTGACTCCCGGTGCGTGCAAGCAGGCACCGGGCCGTTATTTTGCGCCAGGGCACAGCAACATCGCCGTTACCCCGCGCACCCTAACCCGTTGACAGGGTGGGCGTTACTGCGGTTGTAGTTTTGGTTGCGACTCAGCCCAGTATCTGCTGAATCTTGCCGGCGGCATCGCGCGCCTCCAGGTGAATTAGACCCACGTTGGACCCGGGCCCCGCCAGCACGCCCAGCACGCCTTTGGCGCCGCCCGCGTACACGTAGACCTGGCCGGTAGCACCGGAGAACGACGTCTCGCTAAGCGCGCCGCCGCCAATGGTGTCGCAAATGCGCTTGCCCAGGCCCAGGGCGGTGGCGACCATCGCCGCGATGCGGTTGGCGTCGCCGGACGAGAGGGAGTGCGCGATGGCGAGGCCGTCGGTCGTCGCCACAATAACGCCGCGCAGCTCGGGCACGGCGGAGCGTAAGTTTTCGATGATGACTTGCAGCTGATCGTTAGTTGCCATGGTTTGATGGGGGTATACAGACTATTGGGGGGTAGGCCCGCGCCCGGCAGCATGGAAGGTGCCGCCAACTGCGTGCCCGGTTTTGACCGAGGGGAGAGGAAGATAGGAAAGACGGGGAGGGGAATGCGCTACGCCACTTGCTCGCTCGCGCTCGCGTTAATAAGCTCAAACATGCGGAAGAGCGTCTCGTAGGCGCTCTGCTGGTCGCGCGCATCCAGGCCGCAGGCCAGGGAGGGGTCGACGCCAAAGTACTCGCTCACTTCCTCGGGCGTCCACACCTGCTCCATATCCTGCCGCGTAACGGCAATGAGAAACGGAATTGGCGTTTGCGTGGTGATAAACTCCAGGATGCGGCGCGCCTGGGGAAAGTCCCGCGGCCGGTCTCCTGCAATCAGCAGAATCAGCCCGTAGGCGCCCTCGCACAGCACCTCCCACATAAAGTCAAAGCGCTCCTGGCCAGGGGTGCCAAAAAGGTAGATCGGGTAATCCTCCACGTTAAGCGTGCCAAAATCCAGGGCAACCGTCGTCATGGCCTTGCCGATATCTTCGCTCGCTTCCTCGTCGGTGCTCACTACCGGGCTGTCGGACAAAGTTTGAATGAATGTCGTTTTGCCGGCCCCGACGGGTCCGGAGATAACAAGCTTGACCGGTGAATTCATGGGGGGTGGGGGATCAGTCAGGGCCGTCGTGGATATAAGGAGAGCGGGGCTGATGCGAATGACTGTCGCTGGAGTCTGCGGGCGCAACTACGTGCCGAAGCACCAGCGGAGGAAGAGCAATTGGAACTCAATAGCTAGGGGCTGCGTTACAGTGTAGCTTAGATGTCGAGAGTTGTAAAGCTTCAATTTGTCGCGCTAGCTTACTCCCGCTCGAGGCCTTTGGAAAGCGGAAAAAAATTCCCTTTCCCACGCAAACGCCAACATCTCCCGCGCACCGGGCACCGATCAGCATCACCCGGAGACGCATAAAAGGCAGATGATCAAACTCTTACGTGCGATAGCCCAACGTGGAGGAGAGCTTGCTGAAAAACCGCGAAAAGAATCCGTCCGAATCAGGACGCGCGATATTCACATGCCGCAGATCCGCGCTGGGACCGCCGGCGGCGGCGCCGTCATTTTCCTCGCCCGCCAGGCCGGGCTCCGCGCCAGACAGCATCGCAGGCGCCGCAAATTGTTGCTGCGCAGGGGCAACCGCAGGCGAAGCTGCCCGTGCGGGGGACCGGCAAGGCACAATCAACCCGGCGGAGCGCAGTTTGTAGAGGCAGAAGAGCACCTGATCCAGGTACTGGCCCGTTTTCGTGGCTATCACCTCGCCGCTTGCGCCCTCGTTCAGCAGATTGTAGCTCAGCTCGTAGAAGTAGCGGAGGTCGTCGTCCATCCACTTTTCCGAGTTCTCCGCGCACACAAACACCGTCTTCTCGTTGGGCAGAAAGGGCCGCATCGCGTCAATCTCATCGGCCATCGCCAGGCTGGAGAGCAGCAGCTGATCGACCGGGAGGCGGAAGTACTCCACCAGATCATGCGGCGGCCGGCGCTCGTAGCGGAACTGCCCGATGCGCGTGCGCATCAGCTCCACCATCGAGTGGCTTACATCCACCACATCCTCCACCGGCGACTGATTGATGTAGAGGGCAATCAGCGCGCCATCAAAGAAGTTAAGCTCATAATCCACGTAGGTTGGCAGATCCGTGATAAAGAACCGTCCGCTGCTTCTCCCCACCAGGGAAAGTACGTCCGGAAGCGGCATGTCATTAAATGTCCCGAATATGGCCATATGGTTCTTTGGGCTAAAGGTGTGATGCGTCTTCCTTGATCTTCGGAGTCGGAAGTGTCGAAACCATACTTGAGAACTTTTTTATTTTTTTTGGGACTTCGACTTCGATGCAGCAGTGCCGCATCACGTATCGCGCATTGTATATTCAGGATTTTGCTACCACGTAAAGGATTACATCCCGGTCGCCACGTGATGTAAACAACGGTACAAATCTACCCGGAGCAAATAGGCGATCCTGCAAATGCAGTAGCAATACCATACCGATGCACTCATATTAATCGACGATTCCCTACACAACGCACGCTAAAATTCTGTGTCATTCCTGTATCGCTGGCGCGGCGCCTCCGTTCCATTACCGTCTCATGACGTCGGGGACGCCGGGGACATCCCCCCGCCGGACAAGGAGCCCGTTGGGAAACGCCTGGCCATTATGGCGCGCGGGATGGTATAAGGCGAAAAGTTCGAATGGTTCGGCCGGTATATGAGAGCTTTGTAAAAGAAGGTAACCGAATTATTGCAAGCTTTGCGCATACAGGCAGCGGCCTCGTGAGCGGAAACGGCGGCGACCTTAAAGTCTTGACAATTGCAGCCGCGGCACCCCAGCTGGTCTTTGTTCCCGCCAAGGCGGAAGTTGTTGATAACAAGGTTGTTGTATACGTGGACGAGGTGGCGGAGCCTGCCGCCGTACGCTACAACCGGGCGAAGGTACCGGAAGGTGCTTTGTCGAAGAAAAAAAAGACTACCTGCTACACGTTTCCGAACCGATGCGGATTCCAGAAAGTAGCCTCAATGCTCAGTGTAAAGCTTGTATATAACTATCCTATGGTATAAATGGAAAGGCCATACGCATACCTATAGAGGAGTTGCGGAATGCCATGTTTATGCGTATAGACATGCAATATGCAAAAGCCCTGCGGCAAGCTTCGGCGATTGGAAGAGGGGGCGCAGGTAAATTGCGCATGGCACGCAATATGCTTAGTATCTTTTACGTATCTAAATTAATCCCGCGCTTGCCCGGACCGCCCTGGCGGCGAAAGTCCGGATTCGAGCGCCAATATTCGTAAAGGAGTCGCCTTGAAAGACTTATTCAGCAAGTTCTCCGTAGCCGCAGCCAATGCCCTGGGCAATCCCTACACCTTCCTCATCGCCGTGGCGGCAGTGGCCATATGGGCGGCAACAGGGCCGTCCTTCGGCTACTCGGAGACGTGGCAGCTTGTTATCAATACGGGTACAACAATCATAACGTTCCTCAGTGTGTTCCTCATCCAGAACACACAGAATCGCGAATCGCTAGCCACGCAACTCAAGCTGGATGAGATTCTGCGGGCGATTAAAGAGGCGAGGAACGAGATGATTGACGTTGAAAATCTGCCGGACGAAGAGTTGAAGCGGATAGCGGAGGAATACCGAGAATTGTGCCCTCGCGCCATGCCCAAAAATGATGTAAAGCCCAAAGCGGAAGGCTCTTCCATTACATGACAGCCGTCAGTGGTCGGCAAGGCTTAATCTAAATTTAGCCAGTGCTGGAACGCATTTTTTGGGCTCGGCGCCAGTGGTGCGGAGAGAGTCCGCACGCCTTCTTGAAAGCGTGCGAAAGGTGATACGCGGAGTCGTAACCCAATCGAGATGCTATATCTTTAAGGGGTAAATCTGTGCGACGCAGTAACTCACACGCATTACGAAAGCGCCATTGAGACTGAAAAGCCTTGGGCGAAAGCCCGGTTTGCTCCTTGAAGATACGGCGAAAATGAGAGTAGCTCGTGTGTAGCCGTCGTGCCACCCATTCTGGCGAAATCTTCTGCGACAGATGGCCGGACAAAAGCCGAATCGCCTCGCCCACCACATCCCGCCGCCCGGCGGTTCCACCGGCGGGCACCTGAGCGACCAGCAAAGTCAGAATCTGCATGGCAATCATCCCCAGTCGCACCTGAAACCCCGGCGCTCGCTCGTGCGCAACGCGCGACGCACTGGCAAAGAGGCCCGCGATTTCCACGCCCGCCCCGGCGCCCGTCTCCGTGCCGGTGCGGAACAAGCACTCGCGTGGAGATATAACCGATTCCTTTGCAAGCGCTTCCATGTAAGGACCTTGCACTTCAATCCATGTCTCGCTCCATCCGGTAACAGTGTCCGGCCGGTACCGATGCCACTCGCCTGGAAACAGAAGGAATGCCGTGCCGGCGTTAACCTCTGTCAACGCGCAACTTGCGCTTTCAAAACGGCCGGCGCCTTCCGTAATGTAAAGCAGCTGATATTCCCGTAAAGTTCGCCCCTTTTCCCACGACAGGAGATGGCCTTCCGGATGACCGTCCGGCGGATATTTCGCACCCGGGGCCGTGGCGCTGTGGCCGAACGAGGTGCACCACACCTGCCAGGCGCGATCCTTCGCCGTTATGGGGTAGTAGTCGAAAAAATGGTCGCCTGTGCCGGTGATGTCGATGAGCAAATTATATATGCGGGCGAGCACTTTGTCCATTGGCAATCGCGCCAAAAGCCGTCACTGTAAATGGCGATGGGATTAATCAGCGCGCCGTCCCTCGCCCGCTGTCCGTCCCGCATCCTTCCCCTTATGTCCACCCCCATTTACCACGAGGCTCAGGAGCGTTACGCCGCGTTTGGCGTCGATACCGAGCTTGTGCTGCAACGACTTGCGGCGACGCCAATCTCCCTGCAATGCTGGCAGGGCGACGACGTTGTCGGCTTCGAGCACTCCTCCACCGCCCTTTCCGGTGGCATTCAGGCCACGGGCAACTACCCCGGCCGCGCCCGCACAATAGACGAGCTTCGCTCCGACCTCGTGCTCGCGCTCAGCCTTATCCCGGGCAAAAATCGCGTAAATCTGCATGCCAACTATGCGGAGCTGAACGGCCAGGCGGTCGATCGCGATGCCTATACGTTTGAGCACTTTGCAAACTGGACGAGCTGGGCCAGGAGCCACGAACTCGGCCTCGATTTCAACTCCACCTACTTTTCGCATCCGCTCAGCGCCGATGGCTATACGCTCTCTCATCGCGACGCCAAAGTGCGCGAGTTCTGGGTGCGTCATGGCATCGCCACGCGCAAAATTGCGGCCGAAATGGGCCGCCAGCTGGGCAAGACTGTCATCACAAACCTTTGGATCCCAGATGGTTGCAAGGACTCCACCGTAAGCCGCCGCGCTCACCGCGAGTGGCTGGTCGAATCTCTGGACGCCGTGTTTGCCGAGGAAATCGACCCGAAGCTTAACCGCGACGCCGTGGAAAGCAAGCTCTTCGGTATCGGCTTCGAGTCGTATGTCGTTGGCTCCCATGAGTTTTACATGGGCTACGCTCAATCCCGCAAAAAGATCCTGTGCCTTGACGCCGGGCACTTCCACCCCACGGAAGGCATCGCGGACAAGATCTCCTCCGTCCTCACCTTCTGCCCCGAGATCCTCCTCCACGTTAGCCGTGGAGTACGGTGGGATAGCGATCATGTGGTAACTCTCGACGACCAAACCCGCGAGCTGATGGCCGAGATTGTGCGTGGCGATTACCTCGATCGCGTCCACATCGGCATGGACTTTTTCGACGCCAGCATCAACCGGGTCGCCGCCTGGGTCATCGGCGCACGCAACACCCAAAAGGCGCTCCTCCTCGGCCTGCTCGAGCCCGTGGCCAAACTGCGTAAGTTTGAGGAAGAGAAGGACTTCGCGAGCCGCCTGGCGTTGCTGGAGGAGTGTAAATCCCTGCCTTTTGGGGAAGTGTGGGACGAACACTGCCGCCGTCAGGGCGTGCCGGTCGGCTTTAACTGGATGACTTCCGTCAAGACCTACGAGTCGGAGGTGCTCTCCAAACGCAACTAATGCGTTAGCTAGGTGGGTAAAGGCTGTTTCGCGCGTGGCGGGTGTTTCAAGCCTTGACACTCCCGCCGCTTAATGGCGTCATCGCTTGCAATTATGAGTCTGCAACCGCTTGTAGTGAAAGCTGGCACTGCCCGGCCCTTCAGCCCCATTGGGCACGACGCATCGTATTGCATTGCCGACGGCGCCGCCACGGCCGGCAATTATGCTTTTGTTGAACAAACCGTGCCCCCCGGCGAAGGCCCCCCGCTTCACCTTCACACCCGCGAGGAAGAAGGCTTTTACATCATCGCAGGCGAAATCACCTTTGTGGTTGCGGATAAAACGATTGTTGCAGGTCCGGGCGATTTTGTCCTCGGCCCTCGGAACATTCCGCACCGCTTTTACAACAGCGGCAACGTCCCGGCCAAGTATGTGATGGTGATTTCTCCTGCGGGTTTCGAGCATTTCCTAACGGAATACGGGGACCTTATCGCCAGCGACCCTACTAACAAGGCCGCTATCGTAGCCCTGGGCGATAAATACGGCCTTCAGTTTCTGTAAAGGCCGGATAGCAAACAGGTTAGCTTAGCGGCACGGAGAGGATAACCCCGGTATTGCCGAACAGCACGCTCCCTTGAGGCCGCGCCCGCGCGTCGGCCACATCTCAGCTTTTTCTCTTTATCATCACGATGAACGCCAACCAGAACTATCAGTACGTCAACTACTTGTGGGATGACGCAATTGCAGCCGGCCTCGACCCCGTCGGGCGTCTGATCTACCGCTCCAACATTCTCGGCACCGATCAGCGCATTACCAACACCGGCGGTGGCAACACCTCCGCCAAGCTTATGGAGAAGGACCCGCTTACCGGCGAGGACGTTGAAGTCCTCTGGGTCAAGGGCTCCGGCGGCGACCTGCGCACCAGCAAGCGCGAGAATTTCTCCTCCCTCTACCAGGCGCGGCTGCTCGGCCTGCAGCGTCTCTACGCGGCCGCCCCGGTGCGCGGCGTCAAAACGCAGGTGGAGGACGATATGGTGGCGGCTTACTCTCATTGCACGTTTAATCTTAACCCGCGCCCGTCGTCCATCGATACGCCGCTGCACTCCTTTGTGCCGGCCAAGCATGTGGACCACACGCACCCCAACGCGCTCATTTCCGTGGCTGCCGCGAAGAACGGGCCGGAGCTGACCAAGAAGATTTTTGGCGACGAAGTGGTGTGGACCGACTGGCAGCGCCCCGGCTTCGACCTCGGCCTCATTATGCAGGAGATCTGCAAAAAGAACCCGCAGGCGCGCGGCATTGTGATGGGCCAGCACGGTCTTATCAACTGGGCAGACGACGACAAGGAATGTTACGAGCTGTCGCTTACGCTTATTGACAAGGCTGCCAAATACATCGCGGCCAACGATAAGGGCGAGCTGACCTTTGGCGGCGCCAAGTATCAAACGTTGCCGGAAGAAGCTCGGCAGGAGCTGTTTGTGCAGGTTTTGCCGTGGCTGCGCGGGCAGATCAGCCAGCAGCAGCGCTGGGTTGGCACCATTCAGGACGACGCCACCATTTTACGTTTCGTCAACAGCAAGGATGCGCCGCGTCTGGCCGAGCTGGGAACTTCGTGCCCGGATCACTTTCTGCGCACCAAGATCAAGCCGCTGTATGTGGACTGGAATCCGCAGGCGGAAAATTTTGCCGCTTTGCAGGCCAAACTGGCTGCGGGACTTGAGCAATATCGTAAAGATTACACGGCGTATTACGAAAAGTGCAAGCATGCGGACTCCCCCGCGATGCGTAACCCGAACCCGACCGTCATTCTGATCCCCGGCCTGGGCATGATTGCCTGGGGTAAAGATAAGAGCGAAAGTCGCGTAACCGCAGAGTTTTACAACTGCGCGGTGGAAGTGATGCGCGGCTCCGAGGCTATCGACGAGTACATCGCGCTGCCTGTGCAGGAGGCGTTCGACATCGAGTACTGGCTGCTGGAGGAAGCGAAGCTGAAGCGAATGCCGGCGGAGAAAGAGCTCGCGCGCCAGATCATCGCGGTTATCGGCGCGGGCAGCGGCATCGGCAAAGAGGTGGCGCACCGCCTGGCCAAGGAAGGCGCGCACATCGTGGCCGTAGACATCAACCTGGCGGCCGCGCAGGCGACAGCGAAGGAGATTACCGACAAGTACGGCCTGGGCATCGGCGTGGCGGGCACCGGGCTGTCCAACTGCGGCCCGGCGATTGGCCTGGCGGCGGACATTACGAAGCGCGACAGCATTAAGGCGTTGCTCAAGAACATCTTGCTGGCCTACGGCGGGCTTGACGCAATTGCGCTGACGGCCGGCATTTTTGTGCCGCCGGACACCACAGGGCACATTCCCGACGACAAGTGGGCGCTGACGTTCGCGATTAACGTAACGGGCGGATATCTTGTTTCGGACGAGGCGCGTTCGCTGTTTTTCACGCAAAAGCTGAAGGCCAACATTGTGCTGACGACCAGCGCCAACGCGGTTGTTGCCAAAAAGGGCAGTGTGGCGTACGACACGAGCAAGGCAGCCGCCAACCACCTGGTGCGCGAGCTGGCGATCGAGCTGGCGCCGCTGGTGCGCGTGAACGGCGTTGCGCCGGCCACCGTGGTGCAAGGCAGCGCGATGTTCCCCCGCGACCGCGTGATTGCCTCGCTGGCCAAGTACAACATCCCGTATGCAGAAGATGAAGACAGCGAAGTACTTACGTCCAAGCTCGCCAAGTTCTACGCGGATCGCACGCTGACGAAGGAGCCGATTACGCCAGGCGACCAGGCGGAGGCGATCTTCCTGCTCCTGACGCGCCGCCTGAGCAAGACGACCGGCCAGGTCATCACGGTGGACGGCGGCCTGCACGAGGCGTTTCTGCGCTAACGTGGATTAAGGACAACTGTTTACACTGCGATCTTTCAATCTCGAAGAGGATCTATAACCTGACGCAGGGTTCCCCGAGTACAGCGAGGGAACCCTGCGGATAGGTCGAGTCGAGGGACCGACCCCAACGCGGATCGTATCCCGCTGTCGCATAAAGGGATACGACGGCTCTGCCGTTCACGGAGACCTAACCCCGCGACAGCGTGAATGGGCTTTGCTCCAAAAAACGCTCGGATGATTTAGCGCGGCTTGTTCACCACGTTGACGAGGTTGCCATTGAGGTAGCCGGTGATGTTCTCTGCTGTGGTGCGCATCAGGCGGCGGCGGGCGTCGGCGCCGCTCCAGGCTACGTGGGGGGTGATAAGGCAGTTGGGACAGCCGATGAGGGGGTTGTCGGCGGGCGGCGGTTCTTTGCTCAGCACGTCCAGGCCGGCTGCGCCCAGGGTGCCGGCCCGCAGGGCGTCGGCCAGGTCTTTTTCGTTAATCAGCGTGCCGCGTGCGGTATTGATGAGGATGGCGGTGGGCTTCATCAGGCTCAGCAGGCGGGCGTTGATGAAGCCGATGTTATCGGCGGTTTGCGGACAGTGCAGGGAGATGATGTCGCATTGCGCAAATAGTTCATCCAGAGGCAGTTGCTCCAGCGGAAAGCCTCGCTCGCGCTTGGGGGAGCCGGCGTGGGCGATGTTCATGCCGAAGGCGTGGGCAAGTTCCGCAACGCGAAACCCGATTTGTCCCAGGCCCACAATGCCCAGTTTGAGCCCGCGCAGCTCGCGGATAGGTTTGTCCCAGTAGCAGAAGTCGGCGCAGCGGCTCCAGTCGCCGGCCGCCACGCTGCGGCCCAGGCTGCCGATGTGGTTGTTGAGCTCGAGAATAAGCGCAATAACATGCTGCGCAACGGTTTCCGTGCCATAGGCAGGCACGTTGCTCACAGCGATGCCCCGCTCTGCGGCGGCGGCGGTATCGACGATGTTGTAGCCGGTGGCCAGCACGGAGATGAAGCGCAGTTTGGGCAGGGCGGCGATGGTCTCGCGGGAGATGGGCGCCTTGTTGGTCAGCACAATCTCCGCATCTTTTGCGCGTTCCACGGTTTCGGCCACCGGGGTGCGGTCGTAAACGGCGAGGCTGCCAAGCGCCTCGATATCGGTCCACGGATTGTCGCCGGGGTTGAGCGTGTAGCCGTCGAGAACAACGATGTTGGGTTGCATAGGGTGGGTGAGGGGCGAGGCGGGCACTGCCGGTCGGGCAGGGGAGGGCGATTGCCCGCGTTGCAGCCTAACGCCTGGTGCGGGCTTGTCGAGTGCAGACGTTGCAGCCCGCCCGCCACTCACTTGCCCATTGCCCATTGCCCATTGCCGGAGCACGCCCATCCGCCGCCGGGCCGTGGCCGCACGGGCGTCCTTCCGCGCCATTTACATCGCGCGGGACATCTGTTAGGCTTCCGGGCGGATGGACCGCTTTAACACGTTACGGTTGCGTACTCCGGAGGGCATTGCGTTCTCGCACACGCTGGCCAGCCCGGTGGCGCGGCTGTTTGCGCTGGCGATAGATCTGCTGATTCTGGCCGCGTTGCTTAACATGCTGGGGCTGGTGTGGACGGTGATCTACATCTTTTCGCCTTCTCTCTCCGAGTTCCTGCAGTCGGTGACGGTATTCGTGCTTCTCACCTTCTATTTTGCCGTGCTGGAGCTTTGGTGGCGCGGCCAGACGCCCGGCAAGTATGCGATGGGCCTTCGCGTGATGGATCAGCACGGCCTGCGCCTTCGCTTCTCGCAGATTGTTGCGCGTAACCTGTTGCGCTATGCGGACATGCTGCCGGTGCTCTACACGGTGGGCGGCCTTACGGCGCTGTTGACGCCCCTGGGCCAGCGCCTGGGCGACCTTGTGGCCGGCACCGTGGTGGTGCGCGATCGCCGCCGGCGCGAGCCTGATGTCAACCAGATTATGGGCGGCAAGTACAACTCCTTTCGCCAGTACCCGCACCTGGAGGCGCGCCTGAGGCAGCGGGCCGACCCGGAGATTCCCGAGCTGGCCCTGGCTGCAATTTTGCGCCGCGAGGACATGGAGCCCGAGAGCCGGCGCCGGCTCTTTGCGGAGTTTGCGGACTATTTTCGCACGATTACGGAGTTTCCCGACGACGTTACGCTGGGGTTAACGGACGAGCAGTACGTACGCAACTCGGTGGACTCGATCTTTAATGCGACAGGGCGCGCAGCGGTTTCCGGGGAGCCTGTGAGCGCGACGATTGCAAGGATACGCTCGTGATTCGTCCGAGTCCTGAGGCGTTCCTGTTGTTTCGCGACGGTTCTTCGGCATTTTACCGTACATTCCGCAAAACTTGCGCTTGCCAAGTCCGGGGGATCAGGTGAAGTGTAGTTTCTGCATCCTAAGGACGGGCAGGGCCCACGCACCGGCGGGTACGCGGCAAAGGCCCGGCCTCAGGCCCGTCGGCACAGTCACGCACTGCATTGTGTAGCAGCACTGCATCGCACAGCACCACATCACACACGCCATGTCCACCGATAAAATCGCATCCATTGCCAAAAGCCCGTGGCTGGGCAAAATGACCCTCTTTGCCGGACTAAGCGCCGAGGCGCTGGCGGATATTGAGGAGGAGACGGAGCACCGCCGCTACAAGGCCGGCGAGGTTGTGCTGAGCGAGGGCTCCTACGGGGAGGAAGTGTTTATCATCTCCCACGGGTCCGTGGACGTACAGGTGAAGAACCTGGACGGGCGCATCTCCACCCTGGCCACGCTCAGCCCCAGCGATTGCTTTGGCGAGATGTGTATTATTGAGCGGCAGGCGCGCTGTGCCACCATCCGCACCGCGGAGCCCACGTCTCTTTACGTTGTAAGGCGTGATACGTTGGATAAGCTGCGCTCCACGCGGCCCGAGCAGCACGCGCTGATCATCATGAATATTGCGCGCGAGCTGGCCAAGCGCCTGCGCGCCATGGATGAGCGCTTCGTCTACGGCAGCGTGCTGTGCGGAGCATGGGACCACTAAGGGACGCGCCGCCGCGGGACGCGAGACGCCCAGCGCCCCAGAGGGCGCCTCACCTTGCGTAACACTCTTAACTTTCAGCAAATCAACACTTTACGACGACGACATTGCGGAGTAACGTCCGCGCGGGATAACTCCACCTATCCACGAATCTTATGACCGAGGACAACGCCGCCGCCTCCGCACCAGCCGCTGCCATCGCAGCCCCCAATGTCGTATCCGGGGCTGCTGTCGAAACCGCCGTTCCGCCCTCGCAAGTGATTCAACAGCATGCCATTGCCCATGCGCCGGCGCCCATTACCCAGCTGACGGACTACTCCCCCCGCAGCGCCTTTATGCCGCGGCCCCGACCCTTTTTGATGGACGTGCCCCTGTTTGCGGGCGTGAAGGAGGATGCGCTTGCCGCCCTCGAGATCTCCGCGACGGAGCACGTCTTCCATCGTGGCCAGGACATCGTCCGCGAGGGCGCCTTCGGCCACCACCTCTTTATCCTGGCACGGGGCAGTGTGGAGGTGGTGAAGGGCGAGGGCAACAACCAGGTTAAGCTGGCGGACTTCAAACGGCTCGACTTTTTTGGCGAGCTTTGCCTGGTGGAGAGCGTGCTGCGCACCGCCACCGTGCGCGCCAAGGAGCCCACGCTGGTCTACTCCATCAGCAGCGCCACGCTCCACAAGTTCGGCGTCTTCTGGCCGGCGGACCACGCCATCATCATCGAGAACCTGGTCCGCGTCCTCAGCTCGCGCCTCCGCCGCATCGATAACCTCTACGCGGCCAAGGCGTTCTGACGAGGCGTGCCCGTCGCTTACACCACCTCCAGCGCATCCCGCGACGGGAGCGCCGGAAAGGGGCGCGCGGGCACGGACTGGTACCAGTACGCCACGCTCGCAATATCGTCCTGCAGCGGCAAAAAGCGGCCGCCGTTGCGCCACCCCAGCGCCTGCATCGTCACCCGCAGCTCCTTCTTAAAGCGCACCGGGTCCGTAAGGTGCCAGCGGTACATACCAAAGCGCATTTGCGACTGGTACAGGCCGTCCGGAATGAGTACCTGGCTCAGGCCCGCGTAGGGCGTCGTAAACGTCTCATAGCGTTTCGTTTGCGGATTCTCGAAATTGTAGGACCCGCAGAAATAATCCTCCGTGCCCGTGCCGCAAATCGTCGGGTACTCGCGGTCGCCATCCATGTAGAATTTGATCTCGCCCTCGCCCCACCAGCCACTGTTGTTGACGCCCCACGCCATGTAGGTGCCAACGTAGTGGCCCTGGCCTTCCACGCCGTCCAGAATCGTATAGACGTCCTTGTACGGCAACGGGTTAACGCGGCGAAACTGGGCGTGGAAATAGGCGGCGTTTTCCGGCACCGGCCGCAGCTCGTAGTCCACCTGATAGTACAGGCGCATCGCCTCCGGGGCAATATTCTCCATCGTAATGCGGCACCGGCGGGCAAAAGGCATCGGCCAGTAGCAGTTAAATGCGCTGCCCGGGTTAACGCACACGGCCAGCGAGGTAAGGGGCGCGTATTTGCCCCAGCCGCAGGCAAAAAAGTCACCCGCCGGGCACTCCACGGAGGGGTGCTCCGCGTCGTCCCAGTAAAAGCGCAGGATGGAATCGCGCCACTTGCCGGTGGGCGTCATCCAGATGTGCTGGATTTGCCCCGGCCCGGTGATGTCGGCGAGCGTAAAGGTGGTGCCGGGCTCAATGCCGACATTGGGCGAAACTTTCCAGCCAACGCCCAGTTCCCGGGCGGGGTGCGAGTCGCCAGTCGGTGCCGCCATGGCGCCCTTGCCGGGCTCGCCGCTAAAGTTTTCCGGGCTGATAGACCGGCTGACAGCGCCGCTTAGCAGCGCAAGGGAGTCCAGCGGTTGCAGGATGCTCATAATCAAGATATTAGGGAAGCGCTCAACAGGGGATTTCCTACTGTGTTGCTGGCAAAGCATGGCCTAAATGGCAATGAATGTACATCGCAGCTTCATTCTACGGGTAGAATGTTGGGCCTCTTTGAGGCGACCTCCGACCTGAAAGGGCCCGGTAAACAAAAAATGCCAT
Source organism: Verrucomicrobia bacterium LW23 (assembly GCA_003054695.1). Taxonomy (GTDB): domain Bacteria; phylum Verrucomicrobiota; class Verrucomicrobiia; order Methylacidiphilales; family UBA1321; genus LW23. Next base: position 124,409 of record QAZA01000003.1, on the reverse strand, counting down.
AGTCGCAATAACAAGAATTGTCGTTTATTTGCGTTACATACTTGTCAGATAGCTGTATCATTTGTTTAATGCAGGGGAAGGCTGGCCTGCCTTAGCCATTTTGCCGCGGAGAAGGGGCGCAATCGAGTGACTCGCGGAGTGACTCACGGCAGGGGGCGATGCGATCGGGAACAAAAAGTTTCGCGATTGTAACAGCTTGCCCTTCATCCCCGCACCACTGCACCGATACTCCTTAGCCACGACGAAACCCTTGCTGCGAATTTCATCCCTGCCGCCAATCGCCGGAAGCCGCTCTGTTCCGCCTGTTGCCTGGCCGTTCCCGCCCCAGAACATTCCGCTGTTTTCCCGACTATGAGCGACTTCCTTTTCCAGGATAATGTGGATACTGAGCTCTTTCCGTTTTTTGTGGAGGAAGCGCAGGAAATTATCAAAACCATCGAAACGGCCTTGCACACCTGGCACAGCAACAAGGGGGATGTGGGCTCGATCCGCACCCTGCGCCGCTCGTTCCATACGCTTAAAGGGGCCGGAAACAGCATCGGCCACTTCCGCATCGGCCGCGTCTCCGGGGCGATGAAAACGCTGCTGGAAAGCGTTGAGCCCCAGCGGATTGAGGCGCTGCAGCCGCAGGTCACCAAGATCTCCCTGACGGTTGTGGAGCTTATCAAAAAGCTCTTGCTGGATGTGCCCGCCATCCCCCACCTGCCCACGGCACGGCCCGTGGATGTGGAGCCGATCATCCTTCAAATCGAGTCCCTGCAAAAAACTGCGTCTCAACTGGCAGCATAATTGCTGCATGCCCATCCCGACCCACCTACCGACGCGCCCCATCCACACGCCCTGCCGTACGGCTAGACACCAGCCTTTGCCCCCCACCACGCGACGATGAATTTTAAATCCCGGTACGTTCTCGTTCTCGAGGAGCAAACCAAGCTCAACGAGATGATTCGAGACTACATCAAAACCATCCTGCCCGATGTGACGGCCCTGCCCGCCCGCACCATCGGCGAGGCGAATATCCTGCTCACCCGCTTCGATTTTTCGCTCCTCATCGTCCACCTTAACCTCCCGGACGGCAACGGGTTCGAGTTCGTCGGCGACGTCAAGACCGCGTATCCGGAAGTCAAAGTCATCCTCGTCTCGGGCGATCCCTATGAGGACATCCAGCCCCACATCCACGACCTAGGCTCCGTGCGCTACGTGCAAAAGCCCTTTGAGATGATCAGCTTTGGCGAGCTCATTAAAAGCATGCTGGGCAACAGCGCGGCGGCACCCGGCAAGTTCGCGGGCTCCATCCGCCAGCTGCAGCTTGCGGATCTCATTCAGGTCAAGTGTTTTGCGAAGGCTACAACGGCTCTGCTTATCACCAATCCGCTGAACGAGACGGGCGTGATTTTCTTCGAGAACGGCGAGATTGTGCATGCCAAAACCTCCACGCTGGACGGCGCTGACGCCTTCAACGCCATCCTTAAGTGGCAAAACGGCACGTTCCACGAGGTGGATACGCACAGTAAGGTGGAGCGGACCATCTTCAAGAAATGGGAAGCGCTGCTGATGGACGCAGTGCGACTGGCGGATGAACATCGCACGGCCCAGGCGGGCTAACTCGCACGCCGCACGCCGATTTGCAGGCTGCAATGGAAAGTGACGCATACATGAGGTCGCCGCAGGATCAGGAGCTTATCAACGCCGCGCGCCCTTTTGTGCGCAAAATGATTCTCTCGCGGCACGATTTTGATGCCGGCGGCGTCGCGTCGGCTATCCGTACTGTCTCGGGCAACATCTACACCGGCGTGTGCATTCACCTCACGTGCGGCATCGGCTTCTGCGCCGAGCACGCCGCCGCCGCCGAGATGATCAAGCACGGCGAGACGCAGATCGAGTCGATCGTCGCCGTCAGCAAGGACTGGATCCTCAGCCCCTGCGGCCGCTGCCGCGAGTTTCTGCTGCAAATCGACAGCCGCAACGCCAACGCCCACGTCATCCTCCCCAAAGGCCGCAAAATGCTGCTGCGCGAGCTGATGCCCATGCACTGGCTGACGGACCATAGCTGGAAGCCCGAGTGGTAGCCGAAGAGCCGGGCCTCGCGGGCCGCAAGAATAAGATAGCCCCATGGCGCACAAGCTGTTAATGCTGTCGATGATGCCTACGAACCTGGCCCGGGCGATCCTGCTCACGCTGCCGCTCGCCCTCCTGCCTCTCACCATGAATCCCACCGAAGCCTTCGCCGCCGCCGCCCAGGCCGATCCCGCCTACGAGCACCTTGCCCCGGCCAGCCCGGACCCCGCGCTGCCCAACGTGCTGTTGCTGGGCGATTCCATCAGCATTGGCTACCAACCCTTTGTCACCAAGGCACTTGCGGGCGTGGCGAATGTCTACCGCATTAAGGGCAGCGAGGAAATGACGGTGCGGCCCAAAAACGGGCTGCGCCTCTCCACGGACTCCGCGCTGGCCAACCTGGATGGGTGGCTGGGCAACGTTAAATTCAGCGTCATTCACTTTAACTGGGGGCTGCACGATGTGAAGCAGCAGTCGGGGAAGCCGACGCAACAGGTTCCGTTGGAGGAGTATAAGACAAATCTTCGCCAACTGGTGCACCGTCTCAAGGCCACGGGTGCCAGGCTCATCTGGGCCACTACCACCCCTGTGCCGCCCGGCGCCGACCAGGGCCCGACCGGCCGCAAGGCCGCCGCGGAGCTTCCCTACAACGAGGCAGCGCTGCAGATCATGAAGGAGGAAGGCATCCCCGTTAACGACCTGCACGCCCTGGTGGCTCCGCGCCTGAAGGAAGCGCAACGCCCTGCCAATGTGCACTTTACGGATGCTGGATCGAAAATGCTGGGCGAGCAGGTGGCGGGGGAAATCCGCAAGGCGCTGGGCAAGTAGACAAACTTGCTGCGCGGGTTGTATCTCCTTGTAAACAAAGGGGATACAACCCGGATTGCTGATCCGAAGGGCCTACTCGTCGCCGCTGGAGGCGCTGAGCTTGGCGACGACGTTCAGGTCCTCCATCGTCGTCACGTCGCCCTTGACCTGGGCGCCTGCGGCGATGTCTTTGAGGATGCGGCGCATGATTTTGCCTGAGCGCGTCTTCGGCAGGCCCTCGGCAAAGCGGATGTCGTCCGGGCGCGCGATCGGTCCGATCTCGCGGGCGACGTGATCGCGCAGTTCCTTCTTCAGCGCATCGGTGGGAGGCACGCCGACTTTCAGCGTGATAAACACCACAAGTGCCTGGCCCTTAAGTTCATCCGGGCGGCCAACGGCGGCGGCTTCTGCCACGGCGGGGTGGCTTACCAGGGCGCTTTCCACTTCGCTGGTGCCCAGGCGGTGGCCGGCCACGTTCAGCACGTCGTCGATACGACCGACGATCCAGAAATAGCCGTCTTCGTCACGGCGCGCGCCGTCGCCGGCCAGGTAAACGCCGGGCACTTCCGACCAGTAGGTGTTGACGAAGCGGTCGTGATCCTTATAGATGGTGCGCAGCATGCTGGGCCAGGGCTTGCGGATGACCAGTTTGCCGCCGGCGTTCGCGGGCACTTCCTTCCCATCGTCGTCCACAATCGCGGCGTCTACGCCAAAGAAGGGCAGGGAGCCGGAGCCGGGTTTGAGAGGCGTTGCACCGGGGAGCGGCGTGATCATGTGAGCGCCTGTTTCCGTCTGCCACCATGTATCGACAATCGGGCAACGGCCGCCGCCGATGACGTTGTAATACCACATCCAGGCTTCCGGATTGATCGGCTCTCCCACGCTGCCCAGCAGGCGCAAGCTGCTCAGGTCGTGCTTCTTGGGCCAGTCATCGCCCCACTTGATAAAGGCGCGAACGGCGGTAGGCGCTGTGTAGAGGATGTTGACCTTGTACTTGGCAATGATGTCCCACCAGCGGTCGGGGTTCGGCGTATCCGGTGCGCCTTCGTACATCAGGCTGGTGCCGCCGTTACTCAGCACACCGTAGACGACATAGCTATGGCCGGTAACCCATCCGATATCCGCTGTGCAAAAATAGATATCCTCATCCTTCAAATCGAATACATACTTTGTCGTAAGCGTCGTACCTACCAGGTAACCGCCGGTCGTGTGCTGAATGCCCTTGGGCTTGCCGGTGCTGCCGCTGGTGTAGAGGATGTAGAGCGGATGCTCGCTGTCCAGCTGCTCGGCTTCGCACTTGTCGCTGACGGTTTTGCGCTCGTCGTGCCACCAGAAGTCGCGGCCCTCCTTCATGCTTACGTCCTGCTTTGTGCGTTGAACCACAAGCACTTTCTCCAGCGCGGGGGTGCCTTCCGCGGCGGTGTCGGCGTTGGGCTTCAGCTGCACAATCTTGCCGCGGCGGAAGCCGCCGTCGGCGGTGATCATCACCTTGGCGCCGCTGTCGTTAATGCGCTCCTTCAGCGCCTCGGCGCCAAAGCCGCCGAACACCACGCTGTGCGGGGCGCCGATGCGCGCGCAGGCCAGCATGGCGACGGCCGCTTCGGGGATCATCGGCATGTAAATGATAACGCGGTCGCCCTTGGTAATGCCGTACTTTTTCAGCACGTTGGCCATGATGCACACTTCGCGATGCAGCTGCTGGTAGGTCAGCGTTGCGCTGTCGCCGGGTTCGCCCTCCCAAATAAGGGCGGCCTTGTTGCGGCGGGGGCCGGTGAGGTGGCGGTCCAGACAGTTGTAACTGGCGTTGGTTGTGGCATTTATAAACCATTTTGCGTCGGGCAGGTTCCAATCGAGGACCTTGTCCCACTTTTTAAACCAGTGCACCGCTTCGGCCTGCTCGGCCCAGAAGACCTCGGGTTCATCGATCGACTTCTTGTACAACGCCTTGTACTCATCCAGGCTTTTGATGTGGGCCTGTTGCGAAAACGCCTCGCTCGGGGGGAAGACACGGTTTTCCTTGAGAACCGACTCGATATTGTGGGGGGTAGTCATTTCAGATTCGATCGATCATTTGCGGAGAGACGCACCTGCGCGCTACAGGTGATTTGCGCGTAAGTGGTTGTGCCTGAAGGGCAAAGCGCCAGTCAGAGCCGCTGTTTCCGGCGACAACAGCTGGTTCATGATACCCCAAGCCTGCGTTGGGGGCAATGAAAACGGCGGGCAGAGGCGATCTGTTTGCACTGCAAATCAATCCTTAGACCTGCTCTGCATAGCAATATCCAACGAGATTCGACCGGCCGCAGAGAAGAGTCACCCTATTTCCCCTCCGTGTAATCCGTGCTTTCCGTGGTTGATAAGTCCCTTTAAGCTGACATTGAGCCACGGATTGCACGGAGGGGATGGCGAGATCCTGGCGTGCGATTCGGCTTCGACTGTCGACAGCCTAGAAGACGATGTCGCCCCAGTTGCCGGGCTCGGGCTGCAACTCAAATACCACGTCGTCGACGAGGCCGGTTTGCTGGTTGGACCAGTACGTGCGGAGGCGGGTGCGGACGCCGGCCGGGTCGCCGTGCGTGACGCCGAAGTCGCCACGCAGTGTGGTGGGGGCACCGGGCTTCAGGGCCAGGCCGAGCGCTTCCAGCGGGATGGCCGCCTCCACGGTGTAACCCTTTCCGGCATCCACCTTTACGTTGATTTCCGTCGCGAGCACGTCCACATAATCCACCTGCCAGCCTTGCACCACGCCGCTGCTAAAGGTGCGGGGTTTCTTCTCCTTGCTGCTGACGAACCGGTAGAGCACCGCCGTCGGCTTGCCCTGGAAGTTGCCGATGGAGAGGCGGATGTCGCCTTCCACCGCCTTTTTGCGCTTGGGGTCCGCCTCCGCCGACGTGCCCAGCTGCAGATCGACGGTGTCGCCGCAGGCGTACATCTGGGAGATATCGGGCGCGCCGTTCACCCAGGGTGTGGAGTCCTTCACCTTCCACGCCACGTACAGCTTCTTGTCGTCGTAAGCCAGTGCGGTGCGGACACTTGCGTCGGCGGTTTTCTGGTAGTCCAGCAGCGCGGCGCCTTTAAAGTCGGCGTCCAGGTTGCCCGTAAACGTGATGGTGGCCTTTGCTGCGGTAACGCTTCCGCCAGCGGTGGCCTGCAGCGCCTGCTCGCGCAGCGTAAGTGCTTTCTTTGTATCGGCTTCCGTTATGCTGATGGCGCCGCCGGGGATGGCTACGGTCTTCTCCAGTCCTGTGAGGGCCAGGTTCCAGATGCCGATTTTGCCGGACTGGATGTACACGTTGCCGTCCTTGCCCTGCGTAAGGCTGCCGCCAAAGTCCTCGCCACCGCTGCCGGCGGGCAGGCGCGTCATGTCGGTGCCGGGGGCGGGGGCGTTGGGCCACTTCCATTCAAACACGTTGCCGCTAAAGATGCCCGTGACGAAAAAGCCTTCGGAGCTCAGCGCCCACCACTCGCCCAGGTTGCCGTTAATCCCCCAGTAGGGCCCAACGCCTGGCTGCCTGGCCGCACCCACGGGGTTAAACGCGCCGCGGAACAGCCCGGCCTCCGGCGCCGGCGCCTTGTGGCTGCCGTGCACCTGAAAATAAGGGTTGGGGTAGCTCCACAGCAGCTTGCCGGTGGCCAGATCAAAGCAGTTCCACAGGTTGCCCGCGGGGTGCTTCTTGTCCTCCAGATTCACGAGGATGGTCTTGTTATCCGCGCTGGGCATGGCGGAGCTGTAGTTCTTGCGATAGCCCGTGCTCATTGCTTCGGGCATCGGTGTCATCGCGGTGAAGCTGTATTTGGGGGTGCCGCCCGGCGTAAAGCCTTGCGGTTTCAACGCCTTAAGCTTGGCGTCGGAGTTATCGAACGGATAGAGCGTCAGGTCCGGCCCCAGGTTGAGCGACCAGCAATTGCTGCCCGCCGCGTAGAGGGCGCCGGGGTGATGCTGCACTTCCTCCGGCTGCTCCTTGCCGTCGTCGTTCAGGTCGGTCCAGAGATCGCTGGCGCCTACCTTGGGGTTCTCGCCCTCGCCCTTCGCGTCGTTGCGTAACTCCGCGCGCTTCTGATACTTACCGTCGCCAAGGCGCTCCCACACGGTAATGTCGCCTACGCCGTAGCGCATCGTGTTCGTTACCAGATACAGCTTGCCGTTCGCGCCCTCGCGGAACGCCGCGAAGCCGTGGAAGTTCTCGTCAAACGTGCCCAGGCACTGCGCCGGGCCGCCCTTCGGGTCGATGCGCCACTCGCAGCCTTCGCCCACCATCACGTCCGGGTCGCGGGGGTTAACCGCTCCGCCCGAGGCACCGTAGTGGGTGGGGCCAAAGAAATCGCGCACCAGCGTGGTGGCGGTGGGGGCGGATTTGCCATCGCCGTAGGCCCACACGCTCACGCGTTTGGGGTGCTCGTTGGCCTCCATTACCCACAGTTTGCCCTGGGGATCGACACACATGCCGGTGGGGGCGAGAAGCTTGTCCTTCTCCCACGGGCCCAGATGGCGCCCGCCTTTGCCACCGATGCGCGCCACCTCCTTTGCCGTGCCGGCGATGGTGCCCGACTTTGCGTCGCGGTCCAACTCGTACACGACGACCTGGTTCTCCGGCGCGCCCAGGGAGACGAGCAGACGCCCGGCCGGATCAAGCGAGATCGAGCGCGGATTGCTCAGGCCCGTCAGCACGGCTTTGCTGGTGCCGTTGGCAAGATCCACGGCGCGGATCTCGTCGCCGCATGCCACGTAGGCCAGTTTGGAGTCCGCCACGCGGATGGCCGCGGCCAGGGGAAGCGGAAAGCTGCGCTCCAGCTTGCCGGTCGCGGCGTCCATAATGACGACGCGGTGATCCACCTTGCTTATGCAGGGGGCAAGCCGCTGCTCCAGAGCTTCGCGATTCTTCTGCGCGCGCAGGGCCATGTTTTTCAGGTCTGCCGTGCCGGGGACGAGCGTTTTGCTGCTCAGCAACGCGTTGATTTTACCCAGCAGTTTGGTGCCGAAGTTACCGGTGTTGCCAAACAGATCGCCCGCCTTCGCATTCTTGTTGCCGAGGAAGCGCTTGATGGTCTCGCGCTCGTGGGGCGTCAGCGTGCTCAGCACGGCGTTGCTCAGCTCCTCGTCGGCGTCAATTTTGCTTAGCAGTTCCTTCCAGTCGGAGATTTCCGTGGGGTAGATGGTGAAGTCGCCCGTGGTGCCATAGATTTTGCCGTCGCGGACGTCCATGCCCACCAGGTGGTCCAGCGCGTTGGCTTCATCGCCGAAGGCGTTTTTGGGCAACAACATATGGCTGTCGCTGCCTTGCCAGTTCACGTAGGCGCCCGTCTTTGCGTCCACGCGGGAGATGAGGACGCTTTTGCCCTCGCGCAGCCAGGTGGATTTGGGGTGCAGGACAAATACCACGCCGCCGTCCACGGCAATCACGTTCGGGTCGCCGGATCCCGTGGTGTTTTGCAGGGACCAGATGAGTTTGCCGTCAAAATCGGTGCTGATGAGATGGCGGCCGCCTTCCGCGCCGTTGCAGGCCAGGTACATGCGCTGGCCGTCCGTTACCACGCTGGTGGGCACGCCGTGGTCGCCCAGCCAAAAGTCCTCGGGCGTGGCCTGCCAGGGGGCCTTGCCGCTGAACGACGCCCAGCCGCGCAGGGTAAGCGTGGCGCCGGGGTGGGCGATGGCTTTCCACGTGTACTCGCCGGCGGGTACGGGCTGGCCGGGGGTGCGGTAGGTGGCATTGGTCAGGCCGTCCCACTGGACGGTAACGGGGCCTTTGTCGCGGGCGCTTTGCGTCAGCAGATGGCGCACGACGACTCCGTTACTGTCCAGGATGTTGAGCGAAACGTAGCCGTTAAACGGCATGTCGAACGTGAGCGCCTTAAAGCCCGGCCACTCAAAGCGCTGGATCAGCCCCGTCCAGTCCACGGTCGGCAGCCCCTCGCTCATCGTGACGGGGAACGTGCGGCCGTCGGCGGTACGCACAGGCTGCGGCTCCACTTTACCGTCCGGGGCAATCGTCGCCCAGCCCCAGTCCTTATAGGCGCGGAAGGTGAAGATGCGGTCGGGCGCTTTGGCTTCGTCGGCAAAAATATCTTTAATGGTAATGCGGCCGTATTGCCCGGCCGTAAAGTTAGGCTCCAGCGTCAGCTTAAAGCGCTCGCCGACTTTCGGCGCGCGGCCGGCGGGGCTCAGCAGCTTCCAGGGAATGGCCATCTCCTGCGAGTAGCCGCGGCCGTCATCGTCCTTGCGGAACGCCATTTTCACGCCTTCCTCGGTGGCGTTGGCCATGCGGGGCAGCTGGTTGTTATCCGGCGCGCCGTTCGTTTTGCCGGGGGCTTCGCGGCCGACGACCATGCGGCCTTTGTTATCACGCCAGGCGTCCCACCAGGTAATGGATTTCTCGGCGGGATTGTCCGGAAAAAGGATGCAGCGGAACTGCAGGCAATCGCCGTTAAAGCCATGGCCGCCAAGGGCTTCCGGATTATTGATGGGCGTGGGATCCTTCCACCGCGCCAGGATGTAGAGGTTCTCCGCATCGTACATGGCGTGGAACCACACCGACGAGTCATCGCGCAGGTGCTCCAGCTGACCGCACGCGAAGATGCCGCCGCTCAGATCCCAGTCGGCGGCAAACTCGCCGTCGATGGTGACGGCTGCCGCGGGTTTGGGCAGCACGCGCAGGCCCCGGTTTTCGGTTTCCGTGGCGAAGGCGCCGGGCATGGGACAGAGCGTGGCGGCGGCCAGGGCGGCGGCGAGAGCCCGCCAGGAGAAGCGGGCGCGGGAGGAGGAGGTGGAGAGGGCTCGGAGAGTCATGGTAGAGGAGGTGAGCGCTGGGGGGAAATCTGTTCTAGTTCAACCTACACTAACGAAGCGATCGCCATTTTCAAGCTATACATTACTTACACGCAATTATCGCTGCGCTAAGAGGTAACCACCCCGGGCAAGCCGGGCGCGAGCGGGTCGTCGACGAGGCTACGCGCCCTGCCCAATCCAGGAATCCACCGCTACGCCCGGCCGGTGGTCGCCTGGGCCCGGCGGTACTGGCCGGGCGTGGCGTTTTGAAGGCGGCCAAACCACACGGAAAAGTTGGCGGCGGAGCGGAACCCAAGGCGGAAGGCGATCTCCTTGTGCGAAAGGGCGCTGGCCTCCAGCAGGCGCCGCGCGGTTTCCATGCGGCGCTGCTCCCAGTACTTGGCCGGGCTTATGCCAAAGCTGGCGACGAAGAGGCGGGTGAGGTGCACCTCGCTCAGCTCCATGTCGCGGACGAGCTGGGCGGCGGGGAACTTGTGCTCCAGCGGCGCCTCGTTCAGCAGGCGCAGGATGCTGAGCGCGCGGTTGTCGTGAGTGCGCAGTTGCTCGGTAACGCGGGCGCCGCGCTGGGTGCGTGCGCTGAACCAGGTTCCCAGCCAGTCGCAAAAGTGGTTTTGAAGGCGCAGGAAGAGTGGGTAGTCGGTCGGCTTCTCCAGCTGCTGCTGAAAGCCGCGGCCCACGTGGGGGAAGTGGCGGCGGGTCAGGCGCTCCAGGCGCTCGGCCCGGCGCAGAAGCTCCGGGCAGTCGGCGCCGGGCATGGTGATGGGTTCCGCCCGCGTAAACACGTTGTTGCCGCCGGGCCACTGGCAGAGGAAATGCACGGAGAGGAGCGTGAGATCGGGCGAGAATTCAATGCGCAGGCGCTCCCGCGGCGGAAAGACCCAGGTGCCGGCCCGTACGGTCATGGCTCGCCCCTGCGGCCGCTGAATCCGGGCGTGGCCGGAGCGCAGGTACCAGGCCCAGTGGCCCTGCTGGTAGGTGTGATCCACGGTGAGGGAGGCGGGCGCATGGTCGTAGACCCAGAGCAGCTCCGAGCGCAGGCCGGCCCACTGGTGGGGCGTGAGCGAGGGCGCGGGCTGGGCGGCGATTGACATGAGGCGGATGATAACAGAATGAAAGGAATGACGAAAGTGTGAAAGCAAAGCGGGTTGTGAAGCGGTAACGCATCCGTCAGAGTTCACGCATGTCCACCTATCCGCCGGCACGCCCCAACGCCGTGCCCCATCCCCGGCTGGGATATCCAGTGTTCGATATCGAAGTTCACTCCTCGCCGCCCGACAGGGAGTCGATCGCCAAATACCTGCCTCAGCGTTATCGCGAGCGCTATGCGCGAGGCTATGTGGGTCCGGCCCAGTTCGGCTTCTCCCAGCGCGGCGGCGGGCATCGCACCGACGGTGACGTGCCGGGCGAGCAACTGCACGCCAACCATGCGGCGCCTGTGCGGCGCTATTTGCTGGAACCATTTGACATCGAGTGGGCCATCTGCACGGGCAACTTCTATTTTCTCAGCGCGCTGCCGGATGCCGATTACGCCGCGGCCCTTGCCAGCGCGTTCAATAACTGGACGGTGAACGAGTTCGTGGTTCAGGACCCATGCCTGCTTGCGGCCATAACGCTTGCGCCGCAGGATCCCGCGCTGGCTGTGCGGGAGATCGAGCGCTGGGCCGGCCACCCGCGCGTGGTGGAGATTATCGTGCCCACTGTCAGCTGCCTGCCGCTGGGCAACCGGCTGTTTCACCCCATTTACGAGGCCGCCGCGGCATGCGGCCTGCCGGTTGCGGCTCACCCCACGCACGAGGGCAAAGGGATAGCGCCTCCACCGACAGCGGCGGGTTATCCGGCCACCTACCTGGAGTTCCACACCGGCCTGGCGGCCAATGCGGTAACCCACGCGGCCAGCCTGGTGTGCGAGGGCGTGTTCGCCAAATATCCGGACTTTCAGTTTGTGCTGCTGGAAGGGGGCATTAGCTGGATGCTGCCCCTGATGTGGGAGCTGGATGCCGACTGGAAGCGGCTTCGCGCGGAGATGCCGCTGCTGAAGGAGAAGCCGAGCGACTACCTGAAGAGGCAGTTTTTCTATACCACACAGCCGATCGAAGAGCCGAAAGCAACCGAGGATCTGCTGCACACGTACGAGATGATTGGCGGCGCCACGCAAATCATGTTCTCCAGCGATTTTCCGCACTGGGACTTTGATGATCCCTTCCGCATCCTGCCCGGCAAAACAGGGGCGGAGCTGAAGCGGCGCATCCTGCGGGAGAACGCGCGCCGCCTTTACGGCAGGAAGCTGGCCGCGCTGGAGTCGGCCGTTGCTGTTGCGGAGGCTGCGTGACATGAAAACGGAAACGGCGTCAGCAACATTAGCCGGGACATCGAGCGGGCCGCGTTCCACAGCGGACGAGACGTCAAGATCCGGCGCGCTGCCGGATTCGATCTGCGTGGGTGCGGCGGCGGATATCCCCGAGGGCGGGCGGCGCATTGTGGCGGTGGGGAAGATCTCCATTGGCGTGTTTAACGTGGGCGGGCGCTGGTACGCACTCCGCAATTTTTGCCCGCACTGGGGGGCGGAACTTTGTCGCGGGCGGCTAACCGGCACCAACGCGCCCGCCGCGCGCACGGGCGAGTACAACTGGGGGCAGGTGGGCACCATCCTGCGCTGCCCGTGGCACGGCTGGGAGTTTAGCCTGGAAAGCGGCCGGGCGGTGTTTGATGAGCGCCTGAAGGTACGCACCTACCCGGTGACTCTCCGCGACGGCGAACTTTGGATTGAACTGCGCAGCAAGGGCGGCGCCCAGGAAACGGAATGACTACGACCACGACGATGAATCCCTCACTAACGACGGCAGCCTCCATCCCCACTATAGACGCGGACGTGCACGTGCGCTGGCAGGCGGACGAAGACATCCTGCCCTACCTCAGCGCCACCTGGCACGAGCGCTGGCTGCGCGCCCCGGGCGGCCACACTCCGGCCGGCCTGGTTGTGCGGCCGATGTATTACGATCCCGACGCCGCGGCCTATTCCGCAGCCATGCAGGGGCCGGGCACCGTGGGGGCGGCGGCGTTTCCCCACCCCGACGTGCTTGCCCGGGACTGGCTGGAGGCCCATAACCTGGCGGCTGCCGTCATCAGCTGCTACGATTCCCCGCTGATTGCAACCTACGGCGATGTGGACTACCCGGTGGAGGTGGCGCGGGCCGTTAACCGGTGGATCACCGACCGCTTTCTGGAGGCGGATGCGCGCCTGTTTGGCAGCATTACCGTGGCCACGCAGCACGTGGAGGAAGCGGTGCGGGAGATCCATCGCGCCGCGCGGCACCCCCGCATGGTGCAGGTGCTGCTGCCCGCCGGTGCGCGTATGCCCTATGGGCACGCGCACTTCCGGCCCATTTTTAAGGCGGCGGCGGAGTGCGGGCTGGCGGTGGCGATCGTCTCCGGCACGGAGGGGATGGGCACCAGCAATCCGCCCACGCCCAGCGGCTGGCCGGGCACGATGGCGGAGATGCGCGTGGCGCGTACATCCGTATTTACGGCGCACCTTACCAGCCTGGTAACCAGTGGCGCGTTTGTGGATTTTCCGGAGCTTACCGTGCTGGGCATGGGCACCGGCGTGGCCTGGCTGCCGCCTTACCTGTGGCGCTTCGACAAAAACTGGAAAGCGCTGCGCTCCGAATGCCCGTGGCTGCGCGAGTTGCCCAGCGAGGTGGTGGGCCGGCATTTCCGCTTTGGCTCCGGCGCCATTACGCCGGTGGATCCGCCCGGGGAGTTCTGGCGCCTCTTGCGCTCGGTTTCCGGCTCACGCCTCGTCATCCACGCCAGCGGCGCGCCGCGCTGGGATGCGCAGGACCCGGGGAGCTCCTTTGTGCTGAGCTCAGCGCCGGCCGCTCTGCAGGCCTGGATTCGCTCCGAAGGCGCGCTGGCGGCCTGCCCGAGGATGCGGATAGAACAGAATCAGGCAACGCTTTGCGGCGCAGGCACTTCGGGATCGCGATAAACATAGTCGATCAGCGCTGCCGGAACGCCGATACAGGACATGAGGGGAAAGAGCAGGTGCAACACGCGGGCAACGGGCCGGTTCCAGCCAGGTGCCCAGGGGTTGCACCAGGCCTGGTAGAGGGCGCTCCAGCCGCGACCGTCCCAGTAAAGGACGTGGATGGGGAAGGGGACTTTGCGTCCCGAGCGCGGTTGGAGGAACCAGACCAGGTAGAAGGCGATGTCGGCGCGTAACGGGCAAACCATGTTCCGCAGGTGCATCTCGCGGGCGAAGGCCCTTGCCGCAAACGTTTGATCCTGCGGCTGAGCGAGCTCGGCGGAGGAGAGACGTTGCACGCGCACCTCGCCCGGGCGGGCGTCAGCAGGCGTGCCGGCCAGGGTGATGTCCATGGCCCGCAGCATCGCCTTTGTGTCGAGGGCCGCCAGGGCGAAGCCCCGTGCCGGACAATGAAACACGGCGTCGTCGAAGGCCGCGTTGGGATCGAAGTCCCTGCCTTCCTCAGCCTCCCCGGGCCCCGGCTTGTACCTGGTGAAATCCGGCCGCGCGACGGCTGCCCGGATGCGCTCGGCATCCGGCAGCAGCCCTCGGAGAATCCCGCAAACCTTCGCTTCGTCACCCGCCAGCGAGGCATCGCGCAGTTCCTCAAACACGCGCCGGAGAGCATCCGCGCCGGGATCGGGAAGTGGGGTTTGCGGTTTCACAGGCGTCGCATCGGTGGTTCGGTTCGGCAACTCCGGTCCTGCTCCTTCATCCTTCTATGCTCACGCAGCCGTGGGCTGCGGCCAGAAGATGTGCGGCTCCTGGTTGCGGCAGGGCTTCAGGTCTTCGCGCTTGTAGGTGAGATCCTTGCGAGTGGCGACGTGTGTGGCGAGCAGATTGCGCATCTTGTCCAGGGTGCCTGCGTCGTCGCCTGAGATATCGTGGCATTCTTTCGGGTCCACGGCCAGATTAAAGAGCTGTTCCTCGTTGGTGCGGGGGAACCAGAGGTACTTGTGCGTGGCGGTGGTAACCCACAGGTTGTGGTGGTGGCCGCCGCACTGGCCAAAGATGTGGTCGCGACGCTGGGCGGGGGCTTCGCCGCGAAGCAGAGGGGCGAGGGAAATGCCCTCCATGGACGGCGGGATCGCCACCCCGGCAAGGTCCAGCAGCGTGGGCGCCACATCCTCCCAGCACACCAACTCCTGCGAGCTGCGCGCCTCGTTAGGCACGGGCGGCGTGCCCAGGCCGGTGAGGAAAAACGGAACCCGCGCCGAGGCCTCGTAGCCCAGCGATTTACGGAAGAGCTGGTGGTCGCCCATCATCTCGCCGTGGTCGGAGCTAAAGAGGATGTAGAGCGGCTCGTTTCCGTCCGGGCTGCCGTAGCCGCGCCAGCGCTCCAGTATGTAGGCGATGCAGTCGTCGATGTGGTTGATCAGCGCGTAGTAGGCGGCGGTGGCCCGGCGAATGATCTCCGGATCATACGGCCCTGTGGCGCTGTCGGGCGGGATAACCGGGCGGTGGAGCTCGGGCTCGCCGCGCGACCACATGCCGTGCGTCGGCCCGGGCAGATCCTTGGACAGGTAGCGCTGAAAATAGTGGTCCAGCGGCACCAGCGGCGGGTGCGGGTGGAAGAACGAGAGGTGCAGGAAGACAGGGCAGGTTGGGTCGCGCCGCTCGGTAAGAAAGCGAACGGCTTCCTCGGCCATCCAGTTGTTGATGTGCAGGTGCTCCTCCATCCCCCACGGGCGGGTGATGCGGCCGTTGCCATTGATGCCGTGCGTGTGCGGGTGGCGCGTGACGCCCTGCGCGGCCAGCCACGAGACGTAGTCGTTGCGCTTCTGAAATTCACTCTGCGGGCGGTAGTGTGTGGTTTCCGAGAGGACGATGTTGTCAAACCCGTACCGCTTGCCCTGCGGGTGCAGGTGCATCTTGCCGATAAGCTGCGTCTGATATCCGGCGGCGCTCAGCTCGCCAGGCAACGTGGCGGGCGGATTAAACTCCAGGCCATCCTGATACTTCCGCAGCCCATGTGTATCCGGGCTTTGGCCGGAGAGCAGCGTGCGCCGGGCCGGCACGCACACGGGGCAGGTGGTGTAGCCGCGCGTAAAGTTGACGCCCTGGGAGGCGAGGTGATCGAGGTTAGGAGTCTCGATGTACGCGTTGCCGTTTATCCCCAGGCAGTCGCCGCGCTGCTGGTCGGTGGTGATGAGGAGGATGTTCGGGCGTCGGGCGGAGGCAGAGTCGGATGTGGTGGATGGCATGGATTACGTGAGGGCCACGCGGTAGTGCGAGGCGTTGAATCACCACTTTTAGCACCCACGGCACAGCTGCGACAATCTACTAATCTACTTTTCGAGCTTAATCCGGTACCCGTCGCGGGGCGTGGGCCCGCGGTGGATCAGTCGCGGATCAATATACGGCGCGGCCTCCAGCGGGCCATCCCAGTTTTGCGTGGTGCCGGTGATGCGGTAGACGGTGGTGCCGTCCGAAAGCACCTGGGGCTCCGCCGTGGTGGGGGGGAAGGGCGCCAGCGGGCTGCGGTCGGGCACGCCTTTCAGGATCCAGATATTGACCTGCCAGAAAGAGAGACAGAGCGCCAGCGTGCACATCACCCCGATTTTGGCCGAGCGCAGCCCGCGCGGGAACATGAAGCAAAGCACCACGGTTGCGCCCAGCATCAGCACGCCCGCCGCGATGATGACAGGGACCATTCCGGACGCGTTGGGATCCGCATTGATCCGGCCGATGAGTCCGAACGACGCGATCCCGACCGCGGCGATTGCGATGCCGGTAAGCGTCTCGAACCGGAAACGCTGGAGGGTAAAGCCCATCTGCGCCACCATCACCGCCGTAATAATGCCAAGCGGCCCCAGGCAAAAGCGAGGGTCCGGCGCGTTGGTAAACCAGGCGCCCAGCGCAAAGAGAACGGGGATGGCCAGCAGCAGCAACAGGTATCGGCCGGGAACCGATGCGAACTTCCGGGCCGGCGCGTCGCCCGACTCCAGTGCGAGGGCCAGGCGGAAGGTAACGCCATAGTGCCTGGACTTGCGGGGCGGGAGGGGGGCGACCGGAGCGGGAGGGGGAGCGGGCGGTGGCTCTCTGAATGGCGAGGGCCAAAGCTCGGCGCTGGGCGGAGCCGCCGCCTCCTCCGGCTCCGTCGCCGGGAGCGCTTCGGGCGCCTGCTCCGTGGCGCGATGCCACGCCCGCCCGCCGAGGGAGACACGGAACGGTCGCACGCGGAAGATGGCGACAACCAGCATAAAGGGCACCAGCAGGGCGGCCAGCACCATTGGGATAATCAGCACGGCCTGCACGCGAAAATGCTTCCACCAGGGAGAGAGCCACTCCGTGTAGGTGTGCGCGCGGGGATCGTCTATGCGGCCGGGCGTGCGGGCCCACACGGCGATGGTCCGCGCTTCCTCCACCACCGTGGCCTTGGGCACCTGCCAGTCGAAGGGGATTCGCAGTGCGCGGATGGGATAGAGCGGGTAGCCCGTCAGCACCACGGAGCGCCCCATATGCAGCAGCAGCGGCAGGGAGATGAGGACCAGCGGCAGAAGAAGGCGCGGCCACGCGGGCAACAGCTCGCGCCAAAAGCGCAGCAGCGCCATGCCGGCAAAGCCGGCGCACAGAAAGATGCCGCTGAGCTTCAGCGTAAACCCGGCGACACTGAAAATGCCCAGCAAAAAGAGCACGTGAAACGGCCGCAGACGCTTCGCGCGCAGCGAGACGGCCTCCACAAAAGCGATGGCGGCCACCAGATTGAGGAAGCCGGACGCCACGTCCGACGAGGGCGAGGAAAGGCCGATCCACGGGTGCTGCACCACAAGGGAGCCCGCGAAGAGGAGCGCAATCTCCAGCCACTCCAGCGGCCGCAGTTTGCGGCGCTGGCGCAGGGCCCGGAGCATCGCCGCCCCGCAATGGCCGATAAACGGCGCCGCCACCAGCCCCGTGGCCATGTAATAGCCGCGCGCATTCAGGCTGCCCACATCCAGCACGGAGGAGAACAGCAGGAAGATGTTGTTGTACCCCAGCCGCGCGTGGAGATTGGCCAGGCCCGGCACCAGCGGGTAAGTATGCAGCCAGTCCAGCGTGTTAAGGTAGTACAGGCCGGCGTCGAAATTGATGATGTTATCCAGCGACCGATGGGCCAGCGGCACCATGCACAGCAGCGTCAACAACGCCTGCACACCCATGTTGCGCAGCGCGGGCCCGCGCAGCGTCTTGCCGTACAGGAAGCCGTGCACCGCCAGCAGCGCCAGGCCGGGGCCGATGAGCGCAAAGGCGGTAACGCGGCTGACCGGCAGGAAAAAGTGCCACAGCTCCGCCAGGGCCAGAACGATGGCAAAACCCGTAAAGAAGGAGTAGAGGAAAAGCCGCTGCGGCGAGACGCTCAGCCGCGACGTAACACTCCACCCCCAGCCCAGGCAGCCGAGCGTGTAGAGAATCCAAGTGGCGAGTATCCCGGCCTGGGACAAGATGAGATCGCCAAACGACATAGCGCGTTAGCGGAACAGATTGTATTTCACGATCGCGTACATCGCCCGGAAACCGTCGCGCCAGCCAATCTTCTTGCCTTCCTCGTACGTGCGGCCGTAGTAGGAGATCGCCACCTCGTAAATGCGAAGGCGGGGCGTGTAGTTGGCGATTTTGGCGGTAACCTCGGGCTCAAAGCCAAAGCGGTTTTCCTCCAGCGTAATGCTCTGGATAATCTCGCGGCGAAACGCCTTATAGCACGTCTCAATATCCGTACAGTTGAGATTGGAAAACATGTTGGAAACCTGCGTAATAACGTTGTTACCCAGGTAGTGCCAGTAGTAGAGAACACGGTGCGCCTCGGAGCCCAGGAAGCGGGAGCCATACACTACGTCCGCACGGCCGCTAAGCATGGGGGCGAGGATCTTGCAGTACTCGGCGGGATCGTACTCCAGATCCGCGTCCTGGATGATAACCACACTGCCCTCCGCCTTCTGAATGCCGGTGCGCAGCGCCGCGCCCTTGCCCTGGTTTACGTCGTGGGTGTAAAGGCGTATCCTGCTCTCATTGGCGGCGATTCCCTTCAATACTTCATACGTATTGTCAGTAGAGCAATCGTTGACAATGATCAGCTCCTTCACCATCGTCTGCTTCAGTACAAGGCCAATAATCACGTGTACCGTGGCAGCTTCATTATATACCGGCATGACTACAGAGAGGTAGGGCACGCTGGAATCGATGGGTGTAAAGTCCGCAGAATTCATAGAAAAGGCATGGTTTCTATCAGGTACCCCCAGCGCCCGCAATGGGAAAATGGCAAGAAAACGGTATGCATTCGGTAAGCTTCGCCGCCCGCCGCACCCGCTGATTGAGCAGCTTTACGCGGCGCGTGCTGCGTGAATCTTGTGGGAGTTGCCGTTGCGAGCTGGTTAAATGCGATCGATGGTGTTTAAGCATTGACCTTTGCTGGGGTTGGATGTACTTCTTTAAAGGAGTGAGCGAAGCCCTTCACAACACCTCGCCTCCCGGACCGCCGCTTACCTCTGCCTGACTTTCGCTTATACATTGCCCTCCGCCGAACTGAGCTTCCCACCCTCCTTCAGGTTGCGCGCGCGCGGCGTCCTCGTTCTACTCGCTCTCCTTGCTCCCTCCTATTGCGAAGCATCCATGCAAATGCTACCCCATTTCTTCGCTGTGCCGCACGCCTCGCATCCGCATGCGCACCTGCCTGCGCGACTTCATCGCAGCCGCGGGCGCGCTTTTGCGTTGCTGATGACGCTGGCCGTTGTCGCCCTGCTTACGGTGGTGATCCTCGCCTTCTTCAGTCGCGCCACGCTCAACCGGCAAATCTCCTTCAGTAGTGCCAACCAGGGGCGGGCGGATCAGATGGCTCGTTCGTCCGGGGACTACATTATCGGGCAACTGCGCCGCGAGATGCACGAGGGTTCCGACGTGGCGACCGACCCGACCTCCGGCGCCATTTACATGCGACCCCTGGTGGCGGAGAACAGCCTGCCGCTGCCCTCCGGCGTGGCGGGCACCAACGCTATCGGGGCCACCACCATCATCAAAATCTCGGCGGATCCCGCAACGACTGGCACGGGGCTGGGGCGGCAAACCATCGGTTCCGCAGTCTCCATCAGCACCCCCAGCGCCAATGGGCGGTCGATAAGCGAGGCCCGCTGGTATGGCACCGGCGGCCCGCGCCTGGGCTCCGCCACGCTGCCCACATGGGTGTATACCACCCGGTCGGGCGTGGAAACGCCCTCCGTGGCGGAGGGCGCCAACCCGTACTCGCCGGAGGCCGTGGTGGGCCGCTTTGCCTACACGGTGTACGATGTCTCCGGCCGCCTGGACGCCAACATTGCCGGTTACCGAAACACGCCCGGCGATCTCCGCGCGCCCCTCAAAACCTGGCAGGCGTACGCGGACCTGACCACCCTGGGCCTGGGCACAACGGAGATCACCCGCCTGGCCACGTGGCGCGACGGTGCCGCCGCTATCGCCACGCCGGATACCTTCTACACCAACCTCAGCCGCGGAGATGAGCGGGGCTTCCTCACCGCCGAATCGACCCAGAACCGCTTTGTCAGCCGGCGCGATCTCATCGAAGGACTGGCCGGCAGCGGGCGCACCCCGGTGTTCGGCACGGAGTCGCTGCCCTCCACGCTGGCCTCCAGCTTTACGCATAGCAGCGTCTCGACGACCGATCCTTCATGGGGGCCGACGCTTATCTCCTCCACCAGCCCCAACTTCCAGGCGGGCGCCGGCGTAACGTCCACGGATTACCGGGGCGATGCGAACGCGGACGCGTCCGTCAACCGCTTCATCCCGTTTGTGCGCTTTGCGGGCCCGCACTCCGCCGTGCGACGCTATGCCGATGACGGCACATTCGAGCCCTACGATGTAGTGACGGGCGACCGCGCCGTAACGGCCCGTTTCTCCCTGGCCAAACTGGCGTGGCTGGGCTGGGACGGCCCGGCGGCCTCGGCCTTCGCACCGTCCGTCACCCCGGCGCAGAGGGAGGAGGCGATACGCCAGTGTTTTGGCCTGCAGTGGAATGCGTCCACCGGCAAGTGGAGCTACCTGCAGTTTGACAGCACCAGCTCCGTGCTGGCCATCAAGACGCTGGCCCAGGTAGCGGCGGAGGGCCGCGAGCCCAACTTTTTTGAGATGCTCAACGCCGGCATCCTCAACGGCTCTCTGGGCCAGCACCCCGGCGAGGGGCCGCCGCCCGCCATGTACTCCACGCCGGTGGCATCCATCCCCGGCACCTACTTCAAGCTGGCGGTTAACTTCGAGAAGTTCAGCGGCAACCGCGCGCGCCATTTGCTGCAAATCGGCGCCAATATTGTGGATCAGTACGACCGAGACAGTTACCCCACGCTTATTGACGCCGCGCCCACAGGCGTCGGCGCCCGCACGGAGCGCCAGGAGCTGGAGGACCTGATCTCCGGCGTCGAGAATCTCCCGTACATCAGCCGCCTGCACAAGCTCAACTACCAGGACCCGCTGACCAGCATCCCCAACGATCCCAACGAGCAGAACTTCAAGTTCTGGTGGCTGGTGGAGCTGTGGAATCCACACCAGCAATGGGTGGATACCGGCGGTCCGCGGCCTGCGCGGTTCCGGGTTCGCGCGCACGGCAACTGCTTCTCGCGCATTCAGCGCCAAAGCACGCCCGCCACTCGCGGCGACACCCCCAACATCAACTACGACATCAACCCGCTGCTGCCCGGCCAGCCCACCTATCGCGATATCTACTTTGCGGACGACCCCGGCGCGGAAAGCTCGTGGTTCTTCATCCGCCCCCGCGTCATCCGCCGCAACGACCTGCTCACAGGCGTCTCCGGCATGGAAACCGCGCCCATCAACATCAAGCCGGCCACGGATGTCACCTACCAGCGCTTTTTCTCCACGTGGGACGTCCCGCCCACCGCCACCAACTACGTGGAGTTCAACTACACAGGCATTTTTGCCGGCGAGGCGCCCTACTACCGCAACTACACCCAAACCCAGTGGCGCAGCGGCTTCCTGGAAGTCTCCATAACCCCCAACCCGCTGATTACCATGGCCGTAGAGTGCTGGGACGGCACCCGCTGGAGGCCCTACAGCCAACTGGCGCGCACGTTTGTGGGCTGGGGCGGCACGCACGGCCTGGGCGTTACGGACTGGGACGCAGGCCACACCGACCTGTTCGACGGCTCGCTCGACTTTCAGTCGCGCCCCGCCGGCCACGCGCCCGATCCACGCACCGACCGCTTCTCCCTGAGCAAGCGCCGCGCCGAGCAGGGCAGCTACTGGCCGGTGGAGCGCACCATCTGGATGAGCGGCGCCAATGAGTCCATGACCGAAGAAACCTTTGGCGGCGACTACCCGCACAACACCACGACGACCTTCCGCTACCTGCCCGGCCCCATGCCCCTGGCCGTGGGCGGCTACACCAGCGTGCTTACCGGCGGCCTGATGGTGAACCGCAAGGACGTGGTGGCAACGCCCGACCGCAACGCGATGTATTACTCCGATCCCGACGGCGTGGTGCGTCCCGGCGATGGTATCCGCATGGAGCCCGGCAGCGCGTCCTCCACGGGCGACGGCAACTACCTCTATCACTTCGACCAGACGGCCCATCGCACCGGCCGCGTGCGGCGCCGGCCCGTGGTCCTCAACCGCCCGTTTGAGTCCGTGGCGGAGCTGGGCTATGTGTACCGCGATCTCCCCGGCAAGAACCTCGACTTCTGGACGCAACACAGCGCCGATGCCGGACTGCTCGACCTCTTTTGCCTGCGCGAGGAGCCGAGCGTAACGGCAGGCCGCATCAACCTCAACCGCGCCGGCGTGGCGGAGCTCAAGGCGATCCTCTCCGGGGCGCTCAAAGCGCGCATTCCGCCGACTACCAGCACCGGCCCGGTCGACGCGCCTCTCCAGCTCATCACCGCCGCCGAGGCGGACAAGATCGCGACGGCGATCCGCACCCAGCTGGCCAGCGGGACGGTGCCCGTGTTTGGCAACAACGCGGAGATGGCGCTAAGCCTGGCCGAGCCGATCAACAACGCGCTCGATGGCGCCTCCGCCACGGAAAAGCCCTTCAAAAAGAACAAGGCCTGGGCCGAAGCCCCCATACGCGCGCTCAGCCAGCTTAACCAGAATCGCACGTGGAACCTGCTCATCGACGTGGTGGCGCAGCCCGGCCGGCTGCGGCGTAACGCTACGTCGCTGCAACACTTTATGGTGGAAGGCGAGCGCCGCTACTGGATCCACGTGGCGATCGACCGCGCGACCGGAAAAGTCGTGCATTTGCAGATGGAGCCTGTATTGTGATGAACGCGATGGGTGCGATGGATGTGCAAAAGCTATTGTTATGCGGGCCATGGGCCGGACGGGGGCGACCCCGCTCCTCGGGCAGCCGACCCGCTGTTGCCATTGCGGCCACTGCGCTGTCCCTCTTCTGCGCGCTGTCCCTTGCCCTTGCCCTGTGTACCACCGCCGCCCACGCCCAGCAGGCGACGGCTATCGAGGGCCAGCGGGAGGCGGGGGAGGGGGCAGGCCCGGGCGGTGGCGCCGGGCAACGCAAGTTCGTCCGCCCCAGGCTACCGCAAGGCAATTATAGTGCCACCATTACCGTAACGGACAAGATGGAAGCGGCGCGCGTGGAAGAAGTGACGCGCAAAGGCGGCAAGCCCGGCCCCACGCGCCGGCCCGTCATCCAGACACTCACCATCCGCCGCCTGGGCGGCAAAACGCTCTACCGCATCGCCTGGCAAACAGGCGCCTCCACCGAAGTGTGGCACGACGACAGCGGCCTGCTGGTGGAGGAAGCCGCGGATGGCTCCATTAAAGTGCCCCGCGGCGACAGCGGCCCCCTCCTGCCCGAACTGGCCTCCCTGCGCGAAAGCAGCATCTCGTGGATTCGCCCCCAGCGCGACCGGGAAGAGGCCACCACCCTCAACGGCCGCCCCTGCCTCCACTTCTCCCGCGACATGCGCGCCGCCCTGGGCATCGAAGCCGAGTATCAGGCCTGGATCGACACCGCCACCGGCTACCCCATACAACTCGACGACGGCACCGCCACCTACCGCATCGAGTACGACCCCATCCCCCCCACCGGCCACCTCGTCATCCCCGCCAAATTCCAGAAGGAGCTGGACCGCATCGCAAAGGAACTGCGCGCTCCTTCGTATTTGTAAGAGGGCCGCCTGGTACGGCGATTCATGTTCTGCTATGCACTCCGCAGATCAGCCGCGCCAACCCCAGCCCCTCGCCGTGGTGCTGATTGACGCCCTGGACGCCCTGGATGTCGCGCTGCCCGGCTTCGGCCTCTACGCGTCTCTCGACTCCGAACTGCCAGCGAGCGTGAAGCCTCGCGTCCGCGTGCCAGGATGGAAGGTAGAGTACCAGCAAGCCCTGAAACCTCGCCTGCTGGAGCTGGGGTGCATAATCGATGAGGGTGCGGAGTTTTCGTTCAGCCAACCGGTAATTCGCCTCATGACAAACACCGAACACGTGTGCGAGATCCGCCTGCTGCGCCTCTCTGTTCTCAAAGTACGCAAATATGGCGACGGCTACCAGATGGACAGGCACGTTAACTACAAGGCACGATGGAACGAGCTTGGACTGGCTGAAGCCATCCACTGGCTAACCGATCCGCCTCGGGCCGGCACATCGTGGCCCGAGCGCCGACAGGCGAAGGTGGCACCGGATCCCGACTGCCGAATTGTCGCCTTCCTCGGTTTCGACAAGTCCGACACACCGTTTCGACGCGAACTGCAGGAGCTGGAGTTGCACTCGAACTGGACTCGGCTGGGCATCGAAACCTTCAGCCGCACATGGAAGGACCGCTACGGCCGCAACTTCACCACGCTTATACAGTGTTGGACGAAGCACCGAACCTCGACGTCTACGTAGCTGCCTGCGCCGCAAGGAGATCCGCATACGCGCCGGAGATAAGCGCATCGGCCGGGATCTCCAGAAGCCGCAGCAGCTCCTCCGCCACGGCCTGCCCGTCCGCCGCCGTTTGTCCCTCGCGCAGAACGACTTCCAGCTCCAGGAAGGAGCCGAGCCCTTCGACTTCGTCCAGGTGGATGCGCGTTTGGCCGCGCATGTAGAGGGTGCGCGTTTTGCGGACGGTGCGCAGTGTGCCCAGCGCGGCGGAGAGGAACGCGCGCGACTCCTCGGGCTGCGGCATGGCGAGGATCTGGTACTCGCTCTGCTTCGGCCCGGGCTGGTCGGCGCGGCGGTAAAGGATGAGCTCGGCCGGAGCGTCCGCGCCGGGAAACTCGCGCAGCTTCAGCCGGCCCTGAGGGCAGGGGAAGAAGGTGTCGCGCTGCGGAATAATCACCGCCGGGCCGTCTGCAAGTTGTTGTGCCAGTGCGTGTTGGCGCTGCGGATTGCTCAAGCGGGCCTTAATCTCAATATTGGATGGCATAGCTACGTAGTAACAATTACGGGCACAAAGACTTAAGCTTAAACGAAACCTGTTGGCCACGCCCTTTGCCTCTATTCCTGCTTCACCGCTTTCGCTATATTCATACCGGAGGCCTGCCGGGCGGGAATCCAGGCGGCGATGACGGACGCGAGTACGACCCAGAGGGGCAGCAGCGAGATAAACAGCCACGGCGTGGCCCACTTAATCGTCCACCCAAAGTACGACATATTAATGACATAGCTCAATATCGCCGCCAGCCCCATGCCCGCCGCAATGCCCAAAAACGCGCCCACGGCCGCAATAAGCGCCGTCTCCCACAGGATAATGCGCACCACCTGCTGCCGCGACGCCCCCGCCGCGCGCAACAGCCCGATCTCGCGCCGGCGCTCGTTAACCAGGATGCTGAGGTTAAGCACGATGCCCAGCGCGGAAATCACAATACCCACAGTCTGAAGCACATACGTTACGGAGAAAGTTTGGTCGAAGATCTTGAAGACAAGAAAGCGCAGGGCCAGGTTGGAGAAGATGGTGAACTCCCCGTACGGCGCCACTTTTTCGCGCAGGTAGTCCTGGATGGCCTGCGCCGAGGCGTTTCGCTCCGCGTAAAGGGCGATGCTGTTGATGGTGTCATCGCGCCACCATTCCCGGTATTTGGCCAAATCCACAATAATCAGCCCCATCTCGCTGGTGTAGTCTGGAAAAGTGCCGGCCACCGTCAGCATGCGCTGCCCGGTGGTGGTCAGGATCGGCAGCACGTCGCCGGACCGCACTTTCATTTTGCGGCTAAAGCTTTCACTCACAAGGATTTGCCCTTCCTTCGCCGCGCGTGGCAATATCACCTCGGCCGGGCCCTCGTTCACTGTCAGCGAGGTCAGCCGCACCGCCTGCGTAAAGTCAAACGTGGCCAGCTTGACGGTCTGGCCGCGGAACTGGATGCGGATTTCGCGGTAAAGGTCGGCTGCCGTCACCCCAGGTGCATGTCGCGCAATCTCAATAACTTCCGTGGGAATTGGCATGCGCACTCCCACCAGCGTGGAGGCGGGCGAGAGAAACACGTCGGCTTGAATGCTCTGGTTCAGCCATACTTCCACCGATTTACGGAAGCTGAAGATCATCGTGGAAATCCCCACAACCATCGCAATAGCAGTGACTAACGCCGCAATGGTGATGGAGTTGCGATGCAGCGAGCGCCCGAAATGCCCCACGGCAATATCCAGCAGCACGTTGCAATAGAACCCTCTGCCCCGCAACAGGTTAGCCACCGCCAGGCATACCGGCGGCACAAAAAACGCAACGCCCAGCAGCATAAAGAGGGCGGAGCCAAAGCTGAGCCACGCCGGGCCCTGGTGCAGGCTTACCTGAGCAACCACAAAAGCAGCGATCAACATCCCCACGCCGCCCCAGAACCACGCCCGTGTGTGGCGCAGACTTTTCTCCCTAAGGAAGCCGGTATGAAGGGCTTGCACAATCGGCACGCGAGATGCCTCCGTGGCCGGATACCACGCCGCCACCAGCACGCCAAAGCACCCCAGCCCCACGGCGGCTGCGACTGCCCATGGCGAGATGAACAGATGCTGGATGCTTACAAGAATATAATGCATGGAGATCGTCTTGGACACCACGCCGATAAGCTGCCCGGCAAGCAACACGCCCAGCCCAATCCCAACCACCACGCCCGCAATACCTTGCAGCATCGCCTCCGCAAGGAAAATGCGCCGCACCTGCGACGGAGTCATGCCCAGCGATCGCAGCACGCCAATCTCCGTGCGTCGACGCACCACGGCCGTCGCCACCGTGTTGTAGATGAGAAAAGCGCCAACCAGCAGCGATACCAGCGACAGCGCCGTAAGGTTGAGCTGAAACGCCCCCACCATGCGTTCTATCTTTTGCCCTCGGCGATCCGGCGGCCGCACAAATACGTTGGCCGGCGTGCGCGGCTGCAAATCCGCCGCCACCTTGTCCGGGCTGTAGCCGGGCCGCACAATGGCCAGGATACGCGAGAGCCCCTGCGCGGCAAAAAGGTCCTGCACCGTTGCGATATCCATGACAGTGAGGTGCTCGTCGGCGCCCACCACCATGTCGCCATCGCTGGTGCTGCCTTCGGCCGGGTCGGGCTCCAGCACCTGGTCCGTCACGCCCTGGGACTGCTCGCGCTGCGCCTCCTTGCTGCGGTCATGGCCCAGCCGTAACATAAACGCAATGCGCAACTTACGTGGCCCGCGCGGTGTGGAGACGCGGATTTCGTCGCCAATCTTCAGCCCCAGGCGCCGGCACAGCGGCTCCGTCAGGCCGATCTGGTTGGGGTCGCTCAGAAACTCCAGCGCCCGCGATGGATCGACCGCGCGGTCGCTACCTTCTGTCAACTCGTAGGTACGCAGCGGCGCGTTGGAGAAGACATCGACGCCCATCACCTGCAGGTATTCGCCCTTATAATCGGGCAGCGGCACCACTACCTCTACCAGGGGCGTTGCGCTCTCTACATCCGGGTGATTTCGTACCAAAGGGTAAAGCGCTTCATCAAACCGCAAGCCGTCACCCGTTACCTCCAGATTCGCACGTCCCGCCACCACATCCACAGATGCCCGAAAGGAGCGAATCGCACTGTAATTGACAATTTGTATACTAACAAATACCGTAATGCCAAGCGCCACGCCCAGCACGTTCAGTAACGTCTGCACGCCATGCCGCGCAAAATAGCGCATGCTGTGGACGAGAAAAAGGCGAAGCACAGGAAGTAAAGAGGGTTGCTTATTGCTAAGCCGTTGGGGCGGAGGAGGATGCAGGTGCGGATACGGCTTCGGGCGCCGGGGTGTCCGCCCCCGGATCATCCACCACTTTACCGTCCCGCATCTGCACCAGGCGGTCCGCCATGCCGGCTACTTCGCGACTGTGCGTCACCATCACGATGGTGGTACCGTTATTGCGCCCGAGCTCGCGGAGCATGCGCACCACGTTGGCGCTTGCCTCACTGTCCAGGTT
Organism: Verrucomicrobia bacterium LW23; assembly: GCA_003054695.1. Taxonomy (GTDB): domain Bacteria; phylum Verrucomicrobiota; class Verrucomicrobiia; order Methylacidiphilales; family UBA1321; genus LW23. The sequence continues at coordinate 96,416 of QAZA01000003.1, read as the reverse complement.
GCCTGTCGGTTCGTCCGCAAGAAGCACGGGCGGCTTGAGCAGCAGCGCGCGGGCCAGGGCGGCGCGCTGCGTCTCGCCGCCGGAAAGCTGGTGAAGCATGTGGCGCGCGCGTTTGCCCAGCCCCACTTCGTCCAGCAGTGCCAGCGTTCGCTCGCGGAGCGTCCCGCCACCGGGTACGTCCTTGTTGCTCAGCAGACCGGGGAGCATCACATTTTCCTCCACGGTAAGCGTGGGCAGCAGGTTAAAGGATTGAAACACAATGCCGACTTTTTCGCGGCGAAACAGCGTCAGCTCGTGCTCCCCCATGCGGTGAATCGGACGCTCGTCCAGGTAAACTTCGCCCTTCTCCAGCGTATCCAGCCCGCCCAAAATGTGCAGCAGCGTGCTTTTGCCGCAGCCGCTCGGCCCCATCAGTGCAACAAACTGGCCTGCAGGTACTTCCAGCGATACACCGCGCAGGGCGGCCACTGCGGATTCGCCCTCGCCGTAGCTCTTGGTCGCGTTGTAGATGCGGATCATGGCGGCGGGATTCTTGCAAAGAGGCAGGGCGATTGTACAGACTTTCGATAGCCGTAGCGAGTCAACACGCAAAGTATACACGAGGTTAAACGCCGTTGCCTGGGCAATTTCCCCTCTTTTCAAACGCCGCCAGTTGCGCTAGCATGCCGGTTTTCCCGCGTACTGCCGCGCCTTTGCGCGCGCCGGGCCGCAACCGATTCCGTTCCCGCGAGGGAAAGCACAATCTATTCGCAATCAGACACTTATGAGCCTGCAGGAAACCCACGTCTTTCAAGCCGAGATCAAGCAGCTTCTCGATATCGTCATCCATTCCCTCTACACCGAGAAGGAAATCTTTATTCGCGAGCTCATCAGCAACGCCGCGGATGCCATCGAGAAAGTGCGCTTTCAACAGGCCGGAGGCACCGAGGTGCGCAGCCCCTCCCTCCCGCTCAAAATCAGCGTCACCACCGACGACGCAGCCAAGACCATCACCATTGCCGATACCGGCGTGGGCATGACGAAAAAGGAGCTCATCGACAACCTGGGCACCATCGCTCGCTCCGGCTCCAAGGAGTTTATGCAAAAGCTTGGCGAGGCCAAAGCTGAGCAGCGTCTGGACCTCATCGGCCAGTTCGGCGTCGGCTTCTACTCCGCCTTTATGGTGGCGGAAAAAGTGGACGTCTACACGTGCTCCAGCAAGGCCGACGAGCCCGCATGGCACTGGAGCAGCACGGGTGCCGGCTCCTTCGATATTGTTGAGACGGAAGGACTTGACCGCGGCACCAGAATAGTGGTGCACCTGCGCGACGAGCAAAAGGAATACGCCACCAAGGCGCGCGTCGAGGAAATCCTGCGCCGCTACTCAAACTTTGTTCCGTTCCCCATCGAGCTGAACGGCGAGACTACCAACAAGGTGCAGGCGCTGTGGGCCAAGAGCAAAAGCGAGATCAAGGACGAAGAATACAACGAATTCTACCAGTTCGTCAGCCACGACTACCAGCCCCCCGCCTACCGCCTGCACTTTAATGCCGACGCCCCGCTAAGCATTAAGGCCCTGCTGTTTACGCCGCAAACCAGCCTGGAGCGCATGGGCCTTACCCGCGCCGAAAACGAGGTAAGCCTCTACTGCCGCAAAGTGCTCATCCAGCCCAAGGCCAAAAACTTGTTCCCTGAGTGGCTGCGCTTCCTCAAAGGCGTGGTGGACTGCGAAGATCTGCCGCTGAACATCAGCCGCGAAACGATGCAGGACAGCGCCCTGCTGGCCAAGTTAAACCAGGTGCTGACAGCGCGTTACATTAAAATGCTGGACGAAGAGGCGAAGAAGGACGTCGAGAAGTACAGCAAGTTTTACAGCGAGTTCTCCCACTGCCTGAAGGAAGGCGTGGTGCGCGACGACAAGAACCGCGAGGCCCTTGGCAAGCTGCTGCGCTTTGAAAGCAGCGCCACCGAGCCCGGCAAAACCACCAGCCTGGCCGACTACGTCAGCCGTATGGGCAGCGACCAGACCGAGATCTACGCCCTGCTGGCCTCCAGCCGCGAGGCCGCTGAAGGCAACCCCAACTACGAGGTTTTTCGCGAGCGCAAGATCGAGGTGTTGTTCATGTACGAGCATCACGACGAGTTTGTGATGGAGCATCTGCGCACGTTTGACGGCAAAAAGCTCACCTTTGCCGAAAAGGCGGATCTTGCTCTGGACGAACCAGTTAAGAAGGAGGACGCGAAGGAGCTGGACGCTGATCAGACCCGTGCTCTCACCAACTTCATCAAGGAGACCCTGGGCGAACGCGTTGGCGAAGTGCGCGCGAGCAAGCGCCTTGTCGACAGCCCCGCCGTCGTTGCTGAGAGCGATCCCGGGATGACCTCGAGCATGCGCCGCATTATGAAGGCGATGAACCGCGAAGCCCGCAGCTTTGCGTCCAGCCCGCACCTGGAGATCAACCCGCGCCACCCGCTGATTGTGCAGCTTTACGCCGTGCGTCAACAGGATGCCGCCCTTGCGGGCAAGGTCTCGGAGCAGCTTTTTGACAACGCGCTGATCGCCGCCGGCCTGCTGGAGGATCCCCGCCTTATGTTGCAGCGCCTCAACGTGTTGCTTACGCGCGTTATCGGCGGCGAGGTGAAGGAAGAAGCGCCCGCACCCTCCGCCTCTGATGCCAAGCCCGAGGCTGATGGAGGCGCAAGCGTGTTTGACGAGCCCGCGGCGACGGAAGCTGTTGATGCCACGGAAGTTCCCGTAACCGTGGTGAAAGACGCCTGATGTAGCAGGGACATATCATGTCCCATCCCTCCGCCTTACGAAACCATTGCCATGTCCTCCCACGCCCTTAGCCAGATCGAAATCCCGCACCTTTCGGAGCCGCTTGACGCGACTGTAACGCTGCCGGGCTCCAAAAGCATCACTAACCGCGCGCTGCTCACCGCCGCGCTTGCGGAGGGTGAGACGATTCTGGAGAACGCGCTGTTTAGCGAGGATACCGATCGCTTTAGCCAAAGCCTTGTGCGCCTTGGGTTTACGGTGGCCAGCGATGCGGCGGCATGCCGCTTCAGCATTCAGGGGCAGGGCGGCCGTGTGCCCGCCACGGAAGCCGATCTCTTTTTTGGCAACGCCGGCACGGCCGCTCGGTTGCTGCCCTGCATGGTGGCGCTGGGAAGGGGAACGTATCGTATGGACGGCATCGCCCGCATGCGCCAGCGCCCAATGGCGGATTTGCTGACAGCGCTGGAGAGTCAGGGCGCAAGCGTGGCGTTTGAGGAGCAGCCAGGCCATTTTCCGTGCACGCTGACGGCGCGTGGAATGAGGGGCGGGCACGTCAGTATCCGCGCCAATAAGACGAGCCAGCAGCTTTCCGCCCTGTTGATGACGGCGCCTTACTTCGATACTGACACGATCGTCGAGATCGACGGCGACCTCGTTTCGCGGCCGTATGTGGATATGACGCTGCGACTTATGAAGGATTTTGGTATCGAGGTGCCGTGGGACGGTGGGTCGCGCTTTTTTGTCAAGGCAGGCCAGCGCTACACCGCGCGCCGCTACCCGGTGGAGCCCGATGCCTCCGGCGCGTCGTATTTCTTTGCAGCTGCGGCACTTACGGGCGGTCGCATCCGCGTGGCGGGGCTCGGCCTCGACTCTGCGCAGGGCGATATCGACTTTGTCAAAGCGCTGGAGCAAATGGGTTGCTCCGTCAACGAAGTCGCCGGCGGTATGGAAGTGCTTGGCCCCAAGCAGCTTAAGGGCATCACGATCGACATGAACGGTATCTCCGACACCGTCATGTCGCTCGCTGCAATAGCGCCGTTTGCGGATGGCCCGACGACGATCACCAACGTGGCGCACATTCGCAACAAGGAGACAGATCGTATCGTGGCGGTGGCTACCGAACTGCGCCGCATGGGGATTGAGGTGGAGGAATTCGAGGACGGGCTGCGCATTTTCCCTGGCACACCGCACACCGCGTCGATCGAAACGTACGACGATCACCGCATGGCGATGTCGTTCGCTGTCACAGGGTTACGCGTTCCGGGCCTTATCATCCGCGATCCGGGTTGCACAGCCAAAACATTCCCGGACTTCTTCGATCGCTTCTTCCGTGCCATGGGCCGCGAAGGCATCGCGGCCTAGGCCGCGGACGCGAACGCAACACCTTAATGCGCAAGTGCTTACCAACGCTTTCGCAACGTTCCGGTCGACACTTTCTCCGACCCGGTAAGGGCGGAGGGCACGCGCACGCTGCTTGCCGCGCCGGCGGGGGCTGGTTTTGGCACCACGGCGGTGGAGCGCCCGTCGCGCAGCTCCGTCCTTTTGATGGCGGGCGCCGGCGTAACTTCCTCTGGCGCAGCAGGTACGGGCACAGGAGGGGCAGGAGTGGATTTGGGCAGCGACGGTGGGCCCGAGCGGGCCTGTTGCATCTTGAAGGCGCGGAAAAAGACTTCGCCCAGCACAAATTCCTCGTCCTCTCCAATAATGCCTTCCGTAATGCGGTGCTGCTTGACAAAAGTGCCGTTCGTCGAGCCCAAGTCGGTCAGCAGCAGTCCGCGGGGCGTAATGCGAATGTGGCAGTGGCGGCGCGAGATGGAGGGGTGAAAGATGGTAATCTGACAGTCCGCCTGGCGGCCCAAAATGGCGCCCTCGGAGGGAATCGCCACCGTTTCGCCGCTATCAACAAACGTAAGTTGCCATTTGGGAAGACCTTGCAGGTTCCGCGAGTCTTTCAGGTGATCCAGCTTGGGGATCTTCGCCGTGCCGTCCGCCCCCGTAGTGACAACATGCTGGTGATCGGTGGCGATGGAAATTTCCAGAAGAATGCCCTGAATCGGCGCCTTCATCGAAGGATTAGGGTGCCGTACGCCCGGCTTCCACACCCATTGCGGATCTACAAAGGAGAGAACATCATGGATGGCTTCCATGTCGCGGTGCGTGCCGCAGTTCGCCGCCACGATACTCGTTTCGTGCACATAAACGTCGGCACTACCCGTCTCGCAAAATACGTGCAGCCAACCGGTTGTGCGATATTGGTGGAGGCGTTCCAGTACATCGCGGATATGAAAAATCTGGCTGGCGGAGGTGCTCATGCGCGCAAGTTAGATCACGAGGCGGACCGCTCCCGAACGTCAGGCTACGGACCGATCGAAGTGACAGAGTGTAGTCAGAAAAGCAGCAACTTTGCAACTTAATAAATTATGGGTAATGATTAGACTTTCAAAGACAACCGAAAGCAAAACTTAATCCTTTACGTCCAATTGCCTTATGCGACCACCCGTCCCCTCCGCGATCCGTGCCGTTACGAAGGCCCCGGGTAGTCTCCCGGGACGTCGCAGTGATCGGGAATGGTCTCGTCAGTACTCCATGGTTGGCCTGTGGAGTTCACTCTTGTTGGGCAACGAAGGATGTGGAAATTCTTAACCACGGGTTCGCCTCCCCACGTTCCAATATCGCAAGGAACGCGCTTTTGTTGAATACTTTGCGCTGGGTGGTTTAAGGGAGTTCGCCAGCATGTTGCGAGGGGCTAAATTGCAGCCCAGCTGGGAGATCCGCTTGCCTACCCTGTTTGCTCTGTGCCGCCATCGGAATCCTGACACTCCAGGCACAGGACGAGCGTTTTCGCAACTATGCAGCCGCTGACCTCATAAGCTAGTCGGGAATTTCGCCATTTACTACTTCCATCATACCATTTTGCGTATGTAGATCTGCGTTGTGACTTTAAAATGGAATATCGCCTTCGGTTAGTGTAAGATCATCGAGATAAAGAGTACCTTTATCTTCGCAAATTATGTCCAGTGATGCCTGAATTTCTCTATCCTCTTTTACACCGGGCTTTCGATCAAATCTTATGGTTCCACGAACATTGACCCATTCATTACTGTTCGTAAACTCACGTTCGGCCCCGTAGTGCAGGCTGCCAGTGACATTAAGTCCGTCTTCATCCTTGCCTGTAACGATGGTCTCCGCTCCGTGAATGTTCCATCTAAGCCGTTTAAAGCCGGACGCGCGCATCCAAAAAGAGATTGTATAGTTCTTGTTCGTGACTATCTTAAATCGTTCTCTTGGATTGATAATGAAGAGATTTCCTGACCCGTCGGTTTCGTCCCATACAAAAGGAATGATTCCGTTAAAGTACGTTGTCCTGGGCTGACAAAATTCCAGCTTTAACGAATAGTTTCCCTTCGATCCAGGCGGAGGCTGGAATCCCTCTTCGTAGGTTAATCCATCTGCCTTGTTATTAGAAACAACCCGCAGTATATGATAAGTGCTTCGGACAGGCGCGAAGAAGTTGACGCCTACAGGTTGGGCATAGGGAGGAAACGGATTTACTCCCGTTATATCACGAATTTCGCTGAATTGTGGATTGCCCTTGGTACCCCTGTTGAGAGCTAGCCCAATTCTTCCGTTAGTGCGACCGATAGCAAGGTCTGGAAGTCCATCGCCATTAAGATCGCCAAATTTGAACCTGGTAAGATTTCCAAACTTATCCTGATTACCTATACGAATCTTAAATGGTTCGCGAAACTTATATTCCTCCCCAGTGCTTTCGTTCAAATAGACAGAAATGTAGCCTTCTCTTTCACCTGTTATGATATCTGGTTTTCCATCTTCATTCCAGTCCAGAACAACCGGAGTAAGATGTTCCCGACCGAGCCCTCTTACTAGAGGAAGTCGCTTCTTCTCGTTGAAAACGGGCTGGCCGTTTGTCCCTTGATTGAGAAAAAGCCATATGCTATTAGCAGAGTACGTTCCTTCTCCAATAATGAGATCTTTCCTGCCATCCTGATCCCAGTCGTATACAGCGGGAGAGAAGAAGTTTCCCCACAGATTACCTTTGTAGGTTGTTTTGACCAGATAATCGGCACTATCTTTTGGTTGAGTAAATCTGGGGCTCGTTTTGTTTCCTGTATTGGGGGCGTAGAATATTTGTCCAAGCCAGTCACCATATACCAGGCTATAAGCGCCTCCATCATCAAAGCTTACGACATCCATACCGGGACATTGTGCTTGCCCGTTGGATAGCATGAGGGGAACAATCTCCGCAGAGGAAAATTTCGGTTCTGTCCTGCTCCCATGATTAGCATAGAACCAGGTCAGGCCTCTTGCATCTACAACTACCAGATCCAAAAGCCCATCGCCGTTGAGATCAACGATGTTAGGAGTACAAGGTACGGCTTCGTTGACTGTTGCTCCTTCATTGGTAACTATGGGTGCGCGTGCTTCAAATGTTCGTATAAAGCTTTGCTCGTCAACCCCCGCCCATGGATTGCCACGCTTTTGGAAGCGCTCGAATGTTCCCGAATAAAGTACTGCAGGCTTTTCCTGAGCCATGCACAGGCTCGCACACAGGTATTGGGAGACGGCCATGATCGCTGTAAAGACGGACAAAATGTGGAATCGAATCATGTTAATGGATGGTTGCTGCTGCTGCCAGCCCTCCCGGCCTTAGTGCATCAAAAGCCCGGCAAGTACGGGATGCAGTTACCATCCTTTGCATGTATGATGCGCATAAGCTAAGCGTTTTCCAGTTACACGTAAAACCGATGCTATAAGTGAACGATGCGCCCCAAACGCGGTTGTGCGGATAGTTTGTGAATGACAGTTTATCAAAAGTGATAGTGAGCGGATCAGTAGACACAAAGAAAATAGTGTTCGGGCGGATCTACTTCCGAGTTGCTCTTTAGTTTGCAAAGCGAAGCAATGCCTACAGCCAGTACGACAACACAAATCTTCCGCAAGCAGCACTCCACAGTGCCTGGAGAGACAGGGAACATTGGAGGATCGTTCGCCGAGGACGGGGTGTCAGGGAAAACCTTAGCTCTGCTTCGAAATACCTTAGATGGGATGAATAGGGATGACGTAGTGCTATATTTTCTTTAAAACAACAGTGTATTCAAAACTCAGGAAGCAAGTATGAGAATCCTCGAAACCGGCGAGCTTATTATGAACAACGTAAAGCGGATAACGCCCGACGCATGCCTCGAGAACGAGCCGCGCCGTGCGATTCCTGTCTCCGCGGCAGACTGCGTGCTCATGCCCTCCCCAGCCGGGCGGCGCCAGAGCAACGGCATCGCCTCCACAGCCCGCAAGGATAACGTCATCCAGCTGGACGAGGCGGAACTGGACTCCTCCGGGCTGCCGATGATTCAGCTCCCCGGGGAAGCGGGGCCGAGCCTGCTGAGTTTTGCGATACAGGCCGGCGATCTCATGCGTGGCAACGGATTGTTTCGGCGGGGCATGGTACCCGTTACGGTGCACCGCGAAACCGGCGTTGTTGCGGAGATGACGGCGCGCCGCTTCAAGACGTTTATCCAGCACTTTGCCTCCACGTACAAGCTTCGGCGGAATGATGATGGAGATATCGAACGCTCCCTCGCCACCATGACTACGGAATGTGCGGAGGCGACGCTGGAGAGCGATGCCTTCCTGTGGCAGCTCTATCCGATCGAGAGAATAAACCCCGTGCCGCTGCCCGTGTTTCGCGAAAGCGGCGAATTGGAGTTACTGCCCGTGGGATATGATGAAGAAAGCGGCGCCTTTACATGCGACTGCGGGTTTGAGTACGACAAGCTGGACCTGCCCGAGGCTCGCATGGTGATGCAAAATCTCTTTCGGGATTTTCCCTTCAGCGATTCGCGTCCCGACAATTCGGGCTGCGACAGGGCGGTGGCGATCGCCGGAATGCTTTCCGTCTTTGGCGATATGCTGCTGCCCCACGACACACGGAGGCTCAATTTCATCTACAACGCCAACTGCCCCGGCTCTGGCAAGACATTGCTGGCGCAGATTGCCCTGATCCCGGTGATGGGCGAGTGCCGGATGCAGACCCTGCTGGCGAATGATGACGAGTTTCGCCAGGTGCTGGATACCGAAACCCGCGCCGAGGCATCGTATCTCTTTTTTGACAACGTCAAAGGCTACCAGCAGATCCCCACGCTGGAAGCGCTGCTCTCCACGACAACGTGGGAAGGTCGCGGCGCATGCGGCTCCCGCTCCGGCACGGCGCAGAAAACAGGCACGGTGTTTGTCACCGGCACCAACCTGGAAACCAGTGCCGAAATCCGGCGCTATGCGCTGTGCTCGGAGCTTTATATAGAGGAGGCCGACACCAGAACGCTCCCCAGGCACACCCGCCCGCTGGACGCCACGGCGCTGCGCCAGCCGGACGTGCGGCGGACCATCCTTTCCGCACTGTGGGCGCTGGTGCGCGAGTGGGACAAGACGGGCCGCCCCGCCTGCTCGCTGGAGGCGCGCGGGTTTGAGACATGGTCGCACATCTATGGCGCAATTGTGGAGCACGCCGGCCTCGGCTGTCCGCTGGAGCGGACAGTGGAGAATAATGACCGCGACTTTGCAGATATGCACGCCGTGGTGACCGGCCTGGTGGAGAAGGCGGAACGCATTTACAGCAACGCCCGGTGGACCGAAGTCCAGCTGTCAGACATTGTCGTCATTGCCCGGCAGGTTTTTGCGTTCGAATCCCATCTTGAGGGGTGCGATACCGACAATATCCTCGGCGTTACCACCTTTAGCCTCACGCACGAGTCCCAGACGAAATTCAGCCTGCTGCTGGGCCGGAAGTTCGGCGGCTGCGTCTTTACCCTTGCAGACTGACGGCGTGTTCGTTTCGGCCAGAAGAATCGCCGCTTCGGCAAAAAATTTGCGCTGGAAATTCTTGACTGAGCGCTACTTGAAGGCGAGCAGCTACGTCATTTGTGGTGATGAACGTTGTCGACTGCCGGCGCAAAGGTTTCAGTAAACATAGAGGACGCATAGGCATGGGCATCGCCTACTCCGTAACGGGTTCGATGTGGCGGTCCAGGATTTTGCCGGTGTAGCGGTCGATGGCGATCGAGAGCCAATAGCGTTTCTCACCTTCCACGATAAAGTCTGCCAGGCCGGTAGCCGACGCAGGGTAGCGGCCGGTTTGCGCCACGACGTCGATCAGGAGATTCCAGGTGCGGAACTGGCTGGTGCCAGCCAGGGAGCGCGCGACGGCTTCGCGGCGATATTTGATCGCGTCCAAACCCATCGCGGCGTTGCCGTTTAGCGACATCAGGAAGGCGGGGATGTCCGCCGCGGTGGCAGGCATACTCGGCAGCGCGCCGCCGGCGGCGTCGAGAGCGCTGGAGTGCCAGGCGTTCGCAACTTGGGCGGGTTGCGCGAGAGGCGCGGTGCCGGCGGAATCCTGGCCTGCGCCGCGAAAGAGCGCTTCCGCCACGCGTTGCGGGGATGCGCCGGGCTGCACGCGTCCGGCGACAATGGGCGCTGTGTCAGAAACGGAGAAGAGATCCAGCAGCGCACCGTCCGCGCTGGTGTTATCGAAAAAGCTCAGTGTCTTCCACGGATTATCCCGGGAGACGTAGCCCAGCTCGGCCACGGAGCGATAGGGCCGCTGCAGGATAACGGGGCGGCGCGTCTGATCGGCCAGGTTACGGTAAATGTTGGTTGTCGGGCCGCCGAGCCAGCCGTCGGCGGGGCGGGTGACGCCGTCCGGGTCGCGCATGTTAAGGTAGTCCGCCACTGGGGCGCTGGTGTAGCCGCCCGTCTTGCCACCTTCCGGCCATTTGCCCCAGTGGATATTGGCCGCGTTGGCGGCCCAGCCAAAGGGATCGCGATTGCGCACCGAGTCGCTATCCGGCAGCGGAACAGACGAGACCGACGACCGGGTCCATGCCTGGCTGGGCCCGAGGCGAATTGTGCGGGGATCCCACAGTATAGTACTATAGGACGCGCGGCTGATCACCTTCTGGTTCATATTTGCGGCGCCACCCGCCATGGTATTGCAATCCTGGTACATTGTGCCCATAGCGATGCCGCCCTTGCCGTCGTCATAGCTGCCCAGGGAAGCATACGCCTTAATCTTTCCGCCCGGGGTGGTATAGCGCAGCTCCAGGTGCACATCGGCAAGTTGCACGCGCAACTGCGGGTTGCTGGTGTAGGTCGCGGGCAATACTCCCGGTTTGTCCGCAGGGTAGGAGAACATGCGGAATGTGAGCACATCACCTTCTCCCGTGCAGTAGGGCACCAGAGTGGCCAGCGACTGCGGCTGCCCGGACCCTCGTGCCACGTTGGGGCGATCACGAAAGGCCGTGCTGTCTATGGAAAAGCGTTTGCCGGAGAGATCGATCTCCAGATCCACCGTGCTGCCCACCGTCATACCGAGGAGCTGAATGCGCGTCATCATCGCTTTCGTCAGCGATACCTCGACCGCCACCGGTGGCGATGTGGTGGCGCCAGACGCGGTGCTGTGGGGATTGAAGAGCACCGGCGTCCACATGTAGTCCAGCTTGTTCAGCGTTTTGGTGGCGGTAACGGCCTCATTCAGTGCAGATGTGTCGACTCCGTGGAAGTAGGGCAAATTCTCGATGCCGGCCACCTCGATGCCGAGGCCGGCGACGGGCTCGAAGTACAGGATGGTGGGATAGTTATCGGTATCCGCGCAGTCGATGATATTGGCGCCTATCTTCATGATCTGCAGGTCTTTAGACGATTCGAGAGTGGGCTGGACGTCCGGCTTGCTGGCTCCGGCGTCACCGCTCATGGGATTGGGCGCTCCGGTCTTCTGACCCAGGGATCCCTCGGCAATGCCGGCACGCAGCAGCTCGAAGAAATTCGGTTCCCGCCTTTCGCCCGCCACGGTAGCCAGCGTCTTGATCGTCGATTTTACGGCACCTCCTTCGCTGCCGACGTATTCCCAGCGGGCATCCGCGCTCCGCCAGACGAGGCCAAAGCATGCCTGAACCGCCGCGGCTGTTCCACCGGCCCGGTACTGTGGGTGGCTGAGGGGGAGCTCCGCGCTCGGGCCTTCCGGGGTCAGCCAGGCAAGGCGGGCGAGGGAGAAGCGGCTGCGCAGCAGTGGCGTGCCCGCGGCTACGCTGTAGGTTTCCATCGTGCCGTCGTCGCGGTAGTGCGAGATTGTCCCCGCCGCGGTAGAGCGGACGTCCGCCAGCACGGGATTGGACAGAGTAACATTCAACGGTGCCGCCGCAGAGACCGGCCCGCTCATGGAGCGGGAAAAGTGGGTGAAGTACGACGCGGTTCCCCCGCCCTTAAGATGCGGATGATTCAGCAGATCGCGGCGCGACAGCACCACATTCGAGCCGAAAGGCGCGGTGCGATAACCATCACTCACGGTATTCAGCATCATCGCATCGGGCGTAGCAGCAGGCGAGGCGGAACCGAGATTGCGATCCATGCCCGTCGCCCATTCCTGAAACGACGCTGCGTCGAGGAGTGTGCCGTTCGCCCGCTGGTTGCGCCATGCTGCAAAGCTGTCGCACGCGCCCTGACTCAGACCAAGCGCCGTCAGGTCCGCATACGCGGTCGTTGTCTTGTAGCCGCAACCCGACGAACGCGTTGAGGGAAAGCCGGCGGTATTCGCGTCCAGAAGGCCCCCGATGTCATACACTGCGTAGGCAAAGCGGCCGATGACAAAGTTGGCGTTCGCGGGATCGCGTACCGTCTCCACCCCCGGATTTACGGCAATACCGTTGCGCCGCGTCACCAGCACCCAGTCGGGCAGCTCGGCGGAGCCCAGGGCGGGGCTGCTCGACCCCGTGTACCATTTGGAAGCGGTCCAGATTCGCCCGTTCAGGCTCTTCTCCGCAGTGGATACGGAGGAGGCCAGAATGCGACCGCCCGCGTTGCCGTTCAGCGGCGCGCCGTCCGAGGAGACCTTGCGGAGCAGCACGCGCGCGAGGTCGTCTTCGCCGGCCACACCGTTTTTGCGAAGAAGCGAATCGTCAACATTTCGCGGCTTATAGATCAGCGGATACGACGGGTTGCCGCCGTCGGATACTGTAGAGCCTGTGCGCAGTTCTTCCCGCACCTCGCCCACCACAATATCCATGGCGGATCGCGCAAGGAGGTCAACTTTAACGAGATTAGAGCCGCTGAGCGCGATCTTGCGATTGAGCTGCGCCGAGGAAAAGAATGTCAGGATCAGCACGGTGACGAGCGCCAGCCCAGCCAGTGTGATGACCAGCGCCATTCCGCGGCGATTGCGCAACGAGGACCGCCGCTCTTGGGGAAGAGCAAGACCAATTGGTTCAAGGCACGGCAGTTTCATAGGCGTTTGCTTCCGTTGGGAGTCATGGGATAAAAGCGTTGGAAAACGCGGACCGACTGCGCCGCCCGCGGGGGCACGCCGCTCAACACGGCGTTGTCAGAGGCGGCTCGCCACGCGGCCACGGGCACGGAGTTCATGGGTACCCCTCCAAAGTGCTGAGCCAGAGCCATAACCTGTGCGGCGTTCAGCAGACGCAGGCTTTCCAGGTCCAAGGCGACGACACCGACCACGATGCTGCTTATACGGTCCGTATCGACATACGCGACGGCCCCGGTGCCGGAGCGTATAGGCGGGCTGTAGACGATCTGGCCTTGCGCATTGTCAAAGTGCGTGCCGTCGGCGAGATCCACGGGGAGATTGTCCGGGTAGAGCTGGAAGCCCACTACCATTCGGATAACGCCAGGCGCCAGCACGTCAAAGTTCGGTGCCGCCGGCACCAGGTCGCGAGGGAAAGAGGTGTCCGCGGAGCTGAGCCGCACGGGCAGGCCATCCGCCTTTATCCCCATAAAGTCGGTATCGCTCCACGCGGCCGGGCGATTCCACGGCACGGACAACCCCGCGCGCACCAGGCATAGCCGGTTGGCGTTATTGGGGTGGGGCGCAACCTGATACGCAACAACCGAGATGCCGCGGTTGTCTGCGGGAGGCAGATCCGCCGCCGGCGTGGACGCCACAAACCACAGGGCATTACGCTTCTCCACATCGGGCTCTCCTACGGCTGGATTACGGGCGACAAAATCGACATCGCGCCGCCGCACGGTCGTTGCCAGGTCCGCACCGATACGATCCAGCACCAGCCGGGCCTGCCCGGTGGCGTTGATCGCACGGTTGCTAAGATCGGAGATCTGCACCGTGGCGGTGGTAAGCTGCGCAATAATCAGCCCCAGCACAGCCAGCACCGCCATGGCCGTAATCAGCTCCACCAGGGTAAAGCCCCGGCAAAAGATGGTGCGGCGCTGCAAGTGGAAATGGGGGCTGCGGAATATCATGGCGCGGGAAAAGTGACGCAGGCTTCGACGTAGCCGGAGACTTTTGCTGTGTTGGTGAGATCCGAGATATCGGAGGTGGTGATCGACGGCCAGTTTACGATGAGGCGCGCTTCAATCGGAGCGAGCGTGTCGGCATCCATATCCGCCGGCGTGCGTGTGTAGACAATGGTGGCCTGAAAGCGGCCCGGCGCTCCTGCCGGCGCGGTTGCCGGCATTGGCAGCTCGGTCTCGTCCAGAAGGACGCTGTAGCCGCCCGTCATGTCATTTTTGACAAGCGAGGGATTGAAAATGAGCTGGCCAGTGGAGGAAGAGACCGTGTAGGGCAGCGGCATGCCAAACTGGAGCGACTTGCCGGCACCCGCCGGTCCCGCCCCCAGAGCGGGGTGCGTATTGCGCAGATCCGCCTCCAGAGCGGTCAAGATCCCCGCCGCGCGCGCTTCGTCCCTCGATATCTGGTTGCTTTTGACCCCAAGTGGCAGCAGAGCCATCACGCCAAGCAGAACAAACGCCACAATCCCAAGAGCCAGAGCAACTTCCACCAGCGAGAAAGCCGCCGAGCCTCGACTGCGTACGTGCAGCGTCACATCTGCTCCCCTACGCGGAGCACATCCACGCTGCCGCTGGCTCCGGAGACGCGCAGGATAAACGGATTACGCCCGGCCTTCGCGCCGCTGCCATCCACGGCAATGCGGATGTAGCGGGCCGGAATGCCCTTCGACACACGCGCCTCTCCGGACGGTTGAAACTGAACGCATGCGTTGAAGGGGAGCTCGGCACTCCCCAGGCCCGGAGCGCGCCGGATAAAGTCGGCGATATCCGAGGCGGTGTCCCCCGGCAACGCATCGTTCTGAGTGTCGGGCGCGATGGCGTTGATCGTATCGCTCAGCTCCATCTGATCCAGCACCACGGCCTGCGAAAGTGCGGGCCATTTGCTCGCGTCCCGCATATCCGTGCTGCTGTCCTGATCCAGCGATCCGTCCGCGGAGTAGATTGGCAGGATAACCAGCCGCGTGGCGCCGTACGGCCCATAGGTGGACTTTGCCATCACCACCCGCACATATGTATTGTTAGCCATGGCGTAGGTGCGCGCCATCGTCAGCGTGGAGGAGAAATCCGCCACTGCCCGGTTTACCGAGTTTCCCCCGATCAACGACCGCAATGCCGGCCCCGTTAAAGCCATCAGCACGAACGTGATGCTGACCACCGTCATCATCTCCACCAGCGTAAACGCCGCCTCATCCCGACTGCCGCGCCGCGCCTGCAATCCCGGGCGCACCTGCGATGACATTGAAAACTGAAGTCTCCAGCGATTCATAACGTTCGTCCTTTCTTGTTGGTAAAGCAAGCGTAGGATGCAATGGCGACTTTGACAACGTCCCCCTCGCTAATCACGATTAGTAACGGGAACAATCTGGCTGGATGGCGCCTGCGGCAGAAATCGGACGACCCCGGCAGGAGGTCGACGAAGCTCAACATCGGTGAAACAATCTTCCGATCGATCGCTTCGACGAATTCCAGACCGGAGGCTTTCCGCGCTGCCCCTGGCAGCGTGTGGGTTCGCCGATACCCAGGTTAAGCTGTCTTTTTGCGTAGACTGCGGCGGTATTCACGCATTCGTGGCTTGATAAGCATAGTAGAATCAGTGCGCCGCCGGCAGAGAATTTCCCTCCTTCCAGCTGCCGTCAATCAGCAGCAGGCGGGGGTGGGCGGGCAGGCCGCGCTCGTTATGGTTGAGCTTTTGCACCACGATGTCGGTGGCGGCAGCGCCGACGTCGTAGTTGTTCTCGACGATGCCGCTGAGGGGGGAGCCGGGTTGGAGGTTGAGGCAGACAATGCGCATGGCTTCGCGGGGGATGCCGATCTGCTTCAGCCAATGTGTTTCCTCGCCCATGAGGGAGAGGATGACGTCGGGTTTCCAGCGCTCGTGCCAGGCGCGGAATTTTTCCGTCGGCGTGTCATGGATGGTGCCTTTGAAGAGCGGGATGCGGCGCCTGGCGGGCAGATGTGACTCGCAGACCAGGTAGCCGGCCAGCCAGTTGGAGTCCACTCCATTGCAGGCCGCCGCGGGCAGGCACATGCCAATGCGCAGGTAACCGCGCTCCAGCACTTTCTGGAACGCGAGGTCCACGTTGTGGCGGTGATGGGAGGAAACGCGGTCCACGGCGGGCACCTGCCACGTATAGCTGATGGTGGAGGCGGCATACCGATCCCATTGCATGCGTACCGCGGGTGAATCCACCGACTTGGGTGCCGCCAGGATAACGCCCGCGATGCCGCGCGAGTACAACTGGCGGTCCAGCGCCTCTGCCGTCACTCCGGGGTTATGCAGGTAAAAGCACTCGGACCGGTAGCCGCGCAGAATAGCCTGATTTTGCATGCCCTCCAGCTGGATACGGTAGGCGCTCAGCTTTTGCAGAAAGGGATCGCGCGAGTCCTTATCGTAAAGGATGGCAAGGCAGCCCTGATCCTTCACGGGGCGGCCCGAGCGGATGCTCTCCATCAGCGCGGCCACCATGGGGTTGGGGCGGTACCCCAGCTTCTTTGCAGTCTCCCACACCAGCTCCTGTGTTTTGGCCGGTATGCTGGGATGCCCCCGCATGGCAAGGGACACGGTGGCCTGGGCCAGTCCGAGTGCTTTGGCGATTTCGCGCTGATTTGCCATGGCGTTGGTGTTTCCTTACGTCGTCTGGATCTTTACCCTTGTCGCAGCAGCAGTACTGCCTCTGCTTCACTAATCGTGATTAGTCGGGGTGCCATTGCAATTATAAAAGGTCAGGAGCATCGTCCTTTCAATGAAAATATTTCGTGCTGAGCTTGTATGGATGTGCGCTGCCTTCAGTCTCGGCATCCTCTTCGCAGCTGCCGCGAACGCAGACCCCGGCCCTGGTGCCTATCCGGCGGAAATCGCCGCGTGGGACTCCGCCGTTAAGGACAAGCAGCGGCAGGCCGGTAAGGAGATGCTCGCGCTCATCGAAAAGGCTGTGAGGGAGAAAGCGCCGGAAGTCAAAATCCCCAAAGGCGATTACCGCTTTGCGGAGACAACCGGTGCCCGCCCCACGCACATCCTCCTTAAGGAGATAAGCAACCTCACTATTGATTTCCAGGGCTCCACCCTGTGGTTTGAGACGCAGGCCAGCGGCATTGTGCTGACGAAGTACGAGAACCTGACGCTGAAGAACGTGACGCTGGACTGGGATCCTCTGCCTTATTTCCAGGGAACGATCACGGCTGTCGACACCGCCGCCAATACGTTCGATATGCGGCTGGACGAAGGCTACGAGCGAGTGCTGCCGGGAATGGCGGGGGAGCAGGGCGCCAGGGGATCGTGGCGAGGGCTGGTGTTTGACAGCAAGACGCGTGAAATCAAGGCCGGGCAGAAAGGTTTCAGCGTCGGGTTCTCCTGGCAGAACAGGAACGCGGACGGCACTTACAAAGTGAGGTTTCGGGGTTTTCACGAAGCGCCTGTCGGCGAATCCGGCGTGGCGGTGGGTGACCCGGTGGCGATTCTCTCCCGCATGGAGCGAGCCGTCCGCATTGAAGGCGGCAAGGGCTGCGTTCTGGAGGATATAACGCTTTACAGCAGCCCTTTCGTGGCTTTTGCGCAGAATACCGGAGACGGCGCCACGTTCCGCCGCTGCAATATCCTGCGCCGGCCCGGCACCAACCGGCTCCTGGCCGGCAACGCGGATGGCATCAATTGCGCCAACGCGGGAGCCCCGCCGCTTCTGGAAAATTGCCGCATGGAGACGTTAGGCGACGACTTCGTCAATGTGCATGGCCATCTTGCGCGCGTAATCTGGCAGAACTCGCCGACGGAAATCATCAGCAGCCGCATGAATTATCGCGGCACGATCAAAGAGCCAGTGGAGATCGAGTTTCTGGAGCGCGCCACCATGAAATCACTGGGCCGCCGCCTTGCCACCGCCGAGCCCGAGCCCTCGTGGGAAATCACCAAAGAGAAATGCCTGGCAAATCTCGACCACAAATGGCACTCCGGCGAGGCGTCCGGCCTGGAGTATCACAAGAAGATGGCGCTGCAGAAGATCACGCTGGATCAGCCGATTGAGCTGAAGGGCGACATCATTATCGCCTGCGAAAAGTTCTCCGGCGCCGGCGCGGTGATTCGGAACTGCGATTTCCGGGGATCGCTGGCCAGAGGAATCCGCATGCAGAGTCCGGGCGCGCGGATCGAGAATAACCGCATCGCGCTCACAATGGGCCCGGGCGTCTCTCTGGTGGGCCACGCGGGCTACTGGGGAGAAGGGCCGTACGTCCACAGTGCCACGCTGACGGGCAACACCTTTGAGGACAACAGCATCTCCGGCGTCAACAAGGATCGCGCGGCTGTTATCATCTCCGAAGGAAACGCCCGGGAAAACCGGCTTCCGCACGATATCCGGATTGAAGGCAACCGCTTCATCCGGCCTGCCGGCTCCGCCATCCTCGCGCGTGGTGTGGAGAATCTGTCCATCAAAGAGAATGAGATAACCGGCTATGGCTGGATGCCTGCGTCTGCAGCCAGGCAGGCGGGTGAGGATGAAGGCAAAGCTAAGGCCACTGCGAAAGACAAGGCAAAGGGCGCAGGGTACGCGGTTTCGCTGGAAAATATCGGCGGCCTGGTGCTGGAAGGCAACCGCATCAGCAACCCCGGCGCCTTCGCTGCAGGCGAGATCTTTAAGGACGACGCCGCTGCACCGCCTCCCCCTCCCACCCCCGTCGGCACCGGCCCCTACCCGGCGGACATTGCCGCATGGGATGACGCCACAAAGCAGAAGCAGCGCGAGGCGGGCCGCGCCATGCTAAAGCACATCCAGGACGAAGTGGCCCGCGGCACCAAGGAGATCCGCATCGCCCGCGGCGACTACCGCTTTGCGGAAACCAGCCAGGGCAAGTATCCCGCGCACATCACGTGGGAGGGACTGGATGGTGTCACCCTCGATTTCCAGGGCTCCACGCTCTGGCTCGATCACCCGCACACCGCCATCACCATGCGCAAGTGCCGGGGCGTGATGCTCAAAAATGTGTTTCTGGACTGGGATCCTCTCCCCTTCATGCAGGGCGTCATCACGGAGACAGATTCGACACAAGGCACGTTTGACGTCACGCTGGACGCCGGGTACGAGCGGGTAACGCCACGCATGGGGCCGGGCTCGTCCAGCAAAGGCTGGCGAGGGGTTGCCTTCGACCGCAACACGCGAGAACTGAAGGAAGGACAGGCGGGTTTCTCCCTTAACTTCTCGTGGGATAACCGCAATGCCGACGGATCCTACCGGGTGAAGTACCGGGGCTTTTATGAGCGGCCCATCACAGAGTCCGGCCTTGATACGGGCGATCGCATCGTCATCCTGGCCCGCATGGGCCGCGCCGTTCGCCTGGAGGAGATTACGGATTGCACGCTGCAGGACGTCACCCTCTACAGCAGCCCGTTTATCGGATTTGCATCCTGGGCAGGCAGCGGCACCGTGTTTCGCCGGTGCGGAATCGTGCCGCGCCCTGGCACAAACCGCCTCATTGGCGGCAACGCGGATGGCATCAACTGCGCCAATATGAGCCGCGGCCCGCTGATTGAAGACTGCGTCATCCAGAACATCGGCGACGACTTCATCAACATCCACGCCAGCCTGGCCCGCGTCATCGCCCAGGAATCGTCGGATCAGATCATCACCAGCGTCCTGAACAATCGTCGCGATATTCCTCAGGAGCTTACTCTGGAGTTCTTTGAACGCAGAACCATGCTTCGCCTCGCCGAGCGCAAGGCGCGCCGCGTGGAGTACATACCCGAGTGGACCATTGCCTGGCAGAAAGAAAGGTGCCCCGCCGATCTCGACCACAAATGGAACTCGGGCGACGCCGCAGGGCTGGCCTACGGCAAAACGGTCAGCGCCCACCGTATCGTGCTGGATTCCCCGTACGAAGTGAAGGGTGACGTCATCGTGACATGCAAAGAGTTCTCCAGCGCCGGCGCGATCATTCGCGGCAACCGCTTTCGCGGATCTCTGGCGCGCGGCATTCGCCAGCAGAGCCCGGATGTGCTGATTGAGAACAACTCCATCTCCCGCACCGCCAGCTACGGGCTCTCCATGTTCGGCCACGCATCCTTCTGGGGCGAGGGCCCCTACGTCTATAACGCAAAGATCCTCAACAATCGCTTCGAAGACACGTGCATTTCTAAAGGCTCAAGCGAAGAAGGGGCCATAGTCGTTCGCGAAGGCAATTTCCGCGAGCAACGCCTGCCGCACGATATTGTCATCCACGGCAACACCATCGTGCGTACCGGCGGCTGCGGCATTCAGGCACGCGGCGTGGATGGCCTGGAAATCACCGGCAACAGCGTCACCGGCTACGGCTGGTATGCCCGAGGCAAGGCTAAAGACACCCTCAAAGCGGGCACTCCCCAGCCTCACGGAGCCCACGCTCTGCTGGTCGATTTCTCCACCCGCGTCGTTGTAAACGACAACACCCTGGCCAACCCCGGCACCTACGCCCAAGGCGAGAAGATAGTGAGCAATCTGGCGGACTCTCAGTCGGCCGGGCACTGACTGAAAGCGTCGCGCACCCGCGATGGCTATTCAATCATGACCGAAGGACCAATGAAGCATGCGCCCAAAAGCGGCCCCGGGGCGAGCTCATGGTGGAGCATGTGCGCGTAAAAAAGAGCTTGGGGGAGGACTGGCCAGCGCCTGTACGCCCCATGACACGCGCGATATTGTCCTCGATTTCATCCACCGCCGGCCGGCCGGGCCCACTGGCTTTCGCCCGCTGCAACTTGTTGGCTGGATGGGACTTGCGCGCGCACTACACGCCACACCCACCCCGCCACCTCAACCCACCCCATAAACCGCCTCCCCGTCATTATCTCCACGATCCCACCCTGATTCAGGCGCAAAGGCGGACTTTACTCATACCTTAAGGCATCTATCGGATTGAGGTTAGCTGCTTTGCGGGCGGGGTAGAAGCCGAAGAAGACGCCTATGGCGAAACTTATTCCAAATGCCAAAGCGATAGATGTGCTTGATACTATTGCTTCGACACCGGCGATGTGACTTACGAGATGACCAGCGGCAACTCCAATCAGCACGCCGAGGAGGCCACCAAGGACGCTAAGGGTGGTGGCCTCGATGAGGAACTGGAACAGGATATCGCGGGACTGAGCGCCTATGGCGATGCGGATGCCTATCTCACGCGTTCGCTCGGTTACACTCACCAGCATGATGTTCATTATGCCTATACCTCCGACGACGAGCGACATGCTGGAGACGGCTGCAAGGAAGAGAGTGATGGTACTGCTGATTGAAGTCACGGTGTCCGCTATCTCCTTTTGGTTAAGGATGCTGAAGTCATCGCTTTGATTCGGTTCAAGTCGATGCCGCTGGCGCAGCAGGGCCGTAATCTGCTGCTGGGCGAATTCCATGCGTTCCTGATTTACGACCTGGACGTTGATGGAGCGCAGGTACTTTTCTCCCGTAAGCCGCTTCATGGCCGTCGTATAAGGAATAATCAGCCTGTCGTCCTGATCCATGCCGCCCATGCCCGCGCCTTTGTTGGAGAGCACGCCAATGATGATGAAAGGAATGTTTTTGACCCGTACCGTTTCACCGATTGGATCGAGCGGTCCAAAAAGTTGTTCGGCGGTTTTGGTGCCGATGATTGCGACTTTCGCCGCGATGCGTACGTCTCGCTCAGTAAACATGACGCCGGAGGACAGAGGCCAGTCGCGAATTTGCAGGTAGTCGGCCGATTCCCCCACAATGCTGGTGGACCAGTTGTTGCCATTGCCAATGACCTGGGCAGTAGTGCTGACTTCCGGACTGATTGCCACCACATCGGGAACCTCGCGAATAATCGCGTCCGCGTCCTGAACTGTCAGGACGCTCGCGCTTCCCAAGCCGGAGTTGATTCCGCCTGTGCGCCGATTGCCCGCGGAGACGGTAAGAAGATTTTGCCCCAGCGATGCCACACGACCCTGAATCTGGGCGCGTGCCCCATTGCCTACGGCAACCATGGCGATGACGGAGCTTACGCCGATAATGATGCCGAGAGAGGTGAGAAGGGAGCGCAATTTGTGGCGGCGCAGAGCGCGTAGAGCAATCAGCGACGTGAGCGCAGGGCGCAGAATGATGCTTTCGATGAGGAACCGCATTTTGGAAGAAGTGGCTAGGATAAAGTCAATCTCTTCAAGGTGTTTGACAAAAGTCACGCTTGCCTGCCGGGACTATTCTCCATTCTCATTAGTTTCCTGTTTCAGACAGATTTCATCGTATTTCCCTCAGCGTCATCGAGCGCTGCGATTTCGTCTTCGGCACTACGGCGCTCGACATTCATCGTATCGCTGAGGACGCGTCCATCGCGCATCATGATGACACGCTTGCAATAGGCGGCGATTTCCAGCTCGTGCGTCACCATCACGATGGTGATCCCAGACGCGTTGAGCGCCTGGAAGAGGCCCATGATTTCGATGCTGGTACGACTGTCCAGGTTGCCGGTGGGTTCGTCAGCCAGCAGCAACTGGGGATGATTGACGAGGGCTCGGGCGATGGCAACGCGTTGCTGCTGGCCGCCGGAGAGCTGGTTGGGCCAGTGATTCTCGCGACCAGCGAGACCGACCTTGTTCAGTACCTCTCGCGCCCGCGAGCGTTGGGTCTCCAGTGAGATGAGGGGATGGCTGTAGAACATCGGGAGCTCCACATTCTCCAACGCACTGGTACGGGACAGGAGATTGAAGCTTTGGAACACGAAGCCAAGTTTCTGGTTGCGGAGCGTAGCGAGCTTTTTGCGACTCAGCGTTGACACATTTGTGCTGGCGAGTTCATAAGTTCCGGTGGTGGGTGTGTCAAGGCAACCTAATATATTCATCAGCGTCGACTTTCCAGAGCCGCTGGAACCCATGATCGCAACAAAGTCTCCCGCGTAAATGTCGAGTGACACATCCCGCACTGCATGGACCTCCACTTCGGCGTTGCGGTACGTTTTGCATAAACTCGCAAGCCGAATGATCGGTGAAAGGGGAGTTGCGCCAGGGGAGGAAAGTGCCCCCGTGTCTGCTCTGGTATGGGCTGGGAGTGCTTTCATTGCGGTGCGGGAGGGACAAAGCCGGCGGGCTTTAGCTTCTCCACTGCGGCGGCGACAACGACCCGGTCCTTTTCGGCAAGCCCGGTGAGTACCTCTGTTACCACTCCGTTTGTGATGCCGCAATTGATGATGACCGGCCTCAATGTCTTTTCATCGGGCTCCAGCACGTACACGCGGCGTTGACTGCGCACCGGTCTGGGCAGATCCAGCCTTGTCAGTTGGCTGCCGTATGGCGGCGTAAAGCGCAGCGCGGAGTTTGGAATCACCAACACGTTTTCCCGGCTGGCCACCACAAGTGAGACCTCTGCCGTCATGCCGGGGAATAGCTTTTGATTCGGATTATCCACATCAATAATAGTCTGGTAAGTTACCACGTTATTGGTTGTTGATGGAGCCTTACGAACCTGAACCACCTTGCCGGAAAAGACTTCCCCGGGAAATGCATCAACGGAAAATTCGGCGCTTTGGCCCTCCGCCACCATCCCGATATCAGCCTCAGAAATGGTTGCGCTGATGTGCATTTTGGTAATGTCCTGCGCAATCGTAAACAGCACCGGCGTGGTCATCGCGGCCGCCAGCGTCTGGCCCGTGTCCACTTTTCGCGAGATTACAATGCCGTCCACTGGGGCGACTATCCTGCAGTAGCCGAGATCCGTTTGCGCTTTTTCCAGCACGCCTTCCTTGATCATTACAAGGGCTTCTGCCTGAGCGAGTTCCGCGACAGCTTTGTCCAGGTCCGCCTGGGTTGCGGCCCGTTGGGGGACGAGAACCTTCTTGCGCTCCATTGTTTGTCGGCTCAGCTCGCGTGCAGCTTTTGCGCTGGCAAGTTCACCCTGCGCCTGATGGACGGACGCCTTGTAGAGCGCCGAGTCCAGTTCTGCCACAATATCGCCTTTCTTGACAGTGGAGTTGAAGTCCACGTTCAGGGCTTTGATGGTGCCGGAAATCTGGCTTCCCACATCCACGCTTACCACGGCGCTCAGCGAACCAGTAGCCGTTACCAGCTGGATAATGTTTCCGCGCTGTACAGCGACCGCATCGTATCGAGGCGTGGAGGAGCGGGAGCCGGGACTGCATCCTGCAAGGGAAATAACGCCCAGGCAGGCCATAGTCATTTGCATAAAGCGTTGCATGTTAAGATTCTTGAAGAAGGGCAATGCGCTATCTGGTATTCAGCTTTCGCACCCGGGAGTCCTGGAATACACCGATGGAGGCTTCCAGCTGTCTCAGGGCCACCTGGTAATCATAGATGCGCCCGGCAAGATCCCGCCGCGATTCATTAAGGCTGTTGAGTGCGGCAAGAACCTCGATGCTGGTCGAAGTCCCCGCCTTGTACTGATTCTGAATATCTTCATACGCCTGTCTGGCGGCCTCTACTTGTACGGTAAGGGACTGGATATACGCTTTTTGTGTACGTACATTAAGCCACGAATCCTTTACTTCCTGCTCTACAGTTTTCGCCTGGGATTCATAGTCGAGACGTGCTTGATCGATCAGGTAGACCGAGTTGCGCAGATCGATTTCGCGCTGTCCTCCCGTAGAGATGGGAATCTCAACATAAATACTTGCATTCCACGATGATTGTCGGGAAGACGTGGTGCCGTTGGTGTTTTCAATAAACGCATTTGCCTCCGCTGCTACTGAGGGCGCGTACTGTGCAAGCACTTTCTTCCGCCCCTCGAGATTTTTGTCTATGACCAGAGCGAGCGCTTGCAGGTCTTCCCTACTAGTCATTGCGCGTTGCAGAAGCTTGCTGTACGCGGGAACATCCTGAGGGTAATTTGGAGGGTCGACTACCTGATATTCAAAGTCCCATGGCAGATTAAGGATCTTGCTCAACGTACTAAGGCTGGACGCCAATGTGTTTTCAGCCTCTATCATAAATTGACGATTTGTTTCAACCGTTACACGCGCGTTAAGCACATCGGAGCGCAAGGCCTCTCCTGCATTTGCCCGCTTTTGCGCTATATCAAGCTGCGCCTCGGCAAGCTTGAGTGACTCTCGGGAAACTGTCAGAATTTGCTTTTGCTTGAGTACATCATAGTAAGCGCGAGCCAGATCATAGAGTACTGTCCGCACCGTGTGCTGGTACGTAAGACGCGATTCATGAGTGTTTAGCCTGGCCTGGCGCCAGCCGGGAATAACCGTGAAATCCAGCAAGGTCTGCCGGTAATTGATACCAGGCGATACACTATCGCTATGCGAGTGAGTAGTACCGGAAAAGGAGTACGACGTATCGCCGCTGCCGCCGGCGGGGGTGTAGCTGCTGGAG
Organism: Verrucomicrobia bacterium LW23; assembly: GCA_003054695.1. Classification (GTDB taxonomy): domain Bacteria; phylum Verrucomicrobiota; class Verrucomicrobiia; order Methylacidiphilales; family UBA1321; genus LW23. Next base: position 71,034 of record QAZA01000003.1, on the reverse strand, counting down.
CCGCTTTTGCTTTTGCTTACTGTTGCAGTGATACTCGGGAAAACCGGCGTGAGGGAGCTCCACTGCTGCAGCTTGGCTTTCCGTATTTCAATATATGCCTTCAGGATCGATTGCTCCGATGCCAGAGCCCTGTCGTACGCTTGCTCCAGCGTGATGGTCCGGCCGTTCTTCGGGGTTTCGGGGGACGGAGCAGCCCGCAGCGCCAGAACCGGGCTGCAAAGCAACATGACCGTGCTGATAAGGAGCTGCATGCCGCATTTCATGGGGGAACGTGGTTACGAAGTTGCGCTTTGGATATGGATGCCGTGCGGTGTGAGCCTGTTATGGATTCACTTTCGAGGCCTGCCGTCGGGACATTACCGGCAGGGAGCCCAGCTCTTTTGGCCGCATTCCCGATTCGGGCTTAATCCATCCGTGATTGACGCCGAACTGAGAGATAACAGCGACAATCATGCGCGATGTTCGAATCGTGTCGCGGCTGAGGCCCGGTGCGGATTTTGAGGCCAGCCCTCCGGCCAGCTGAAAGGGTAATGTGGCCGTTGAGGTAGTCACCGAAAACATCGCACCTGGTTCAGCGTTAGTTCCCCCGGTCGTTTCTGTTCTGAGAATCACCGGGGCGCCAGGGAGACTGAGGTCGCGAATCTCCACCTCAGTTTCCAGTTTAGTGCCGCCCGCTCCCAGGCCCACCAGCGCGCGCAGGGCTCGGCTCCCCTGGTTGACCCGCGTAAACCTGCCTGTGACAAGCCAACCCGAGGAGGGCAGGGATGAACCTCTCGGCAATCGTACAGCTGTCGCCACTTTCTTGTTCAGCCGCTTGACCATGTCGTTGGCGAGTTGATCGCTGATTTTGGCTTTCAGCCTTGCCAGGGCGTCACCGGTGCGGTCTACCCGCCATGTACCCGACTCGGTATCAAAATCTGCAACGTGGATGACAGTTGGCTTGGATGTAGAGTCCCTCTGGCCCTGAGTATTTTTTACGCTTACAGAGGCGCAGCCGGAGACCGCAAAACTGCAGAGGCCAAGGAGAATGAAGACAAGAATCCGGCCTCTGCCTACGGCTGACAGCGATTCAGAACAAGATGTGCTACCATGATGTACACAAAGTGACCTTAAGCCCCGTTGGAGAGATTGGACGATATGTCTCATCCCCTCCGTGGATAGCGCATTCCTTCATTATTGAGTGAGAATTCGGATTTGCGGTTTAAAACGCAGATAAGCGGCAGCAATCTAACGGGTATGTTAAAGCGACTTCCTCTGGCGAAACAGGGTGGCCTGACGTCTGGAAATTTCTACTTCCAACCCACCGTTAAGCCTTGCCTTGAGGTTTCCGCTGAACCAGTTTTCCATCGCTTCAATGCAGGTCAAATTGATGATCTGCGACCGATTGGCCCGGAAGAACAGTGATTCAGGCAGCCTTTCCTCCAACGCATTGAGCGTTTTGGATATAAGCGGCTTTGCCCGAGAACAGTGGACACGCGTGTAGTTGCCTTCGGCCTCAAGCAATACAATATCCCGGATGGGAAGAAACCAGCAACTGGTGTCGTCTCTGATGAACACTCGGTCGTCCGCGGTCAACTTCAACTGTGCCGTATCTGTGCCCTGAGGATGCTCTGTATCACCCGGATCAGCAGTGGATGGCTGGCAAGTTGCCATGGCGCGCAGCAATGCTTCGTTCAGCAGTGCCGCCTTGACCGGTTTTACAAGGTAATCAAGGGCGTTTACCTGAAAGGCACGTAGTGCAAACTCGCTGTACGCCGTGGTAAAGATAATTTTGGGTTGAGGCGCGGTCAGGCGGGCCAAGAGATCAAAGCCCGTATCTCCCTGTAACTGGATGTCCAGGAAGAGAAGCTGTGGCTCCAGCCGGCGAATCATTTCCAGGGCCTGGTCCGAGTTTTCCGCTTCCCCCACCACGTTGACATGGGAATGCGTGGATAGCATATACCGAATTTCGGCGCGTGCATGTCGCTCGTCATCTACAATAAGCGTTCTCATAGAGATACTTCCATTTGGGGTATCAGCGCTTCTGCACTTACAACTCCCTCGGGCACCGACTTGAGATGGAGAAAAGCTCTGCTCCCGAAGAGCAACTCCAGCCGGAGTCTCGAGTTTGACAAGCCGATTCCTGTTGCCGAGATCAGTGGTTCCTCAATTTTGCCGGGATTTGTCACCTCCAGCGTCAGCCCATCCGCACCCAGTGAAGCCCGGTATGAGATCTCCGCACAGCGCCGCTTGCCCACCCCGTATTTAATCGCGTTTTCAATAAGGGTTTGCAAGAGAAAGGGCGGCAGCTTCGCATTCAGCGTCTCCTCCGGTACGTCGTCGGAGATAATTAACCGGCTTTCAAAACGAGCTTTTTCCAAAGAGAGATACGACCTAACAGTCTCCATCTCCTCGCGCAACGTAATGAGGTTGTGCCGGGACGTCTGAAGTGAGGACCGGAAGAGGCAAGCCAGTTCCGTAACCGAATCACGCGCTTTCTCGGGGTTCTCCAAAATGAGGGATCGGAGGGTGTTGAGACTATTGAAGAGGAAGTGCGGATTAATCTGCGCACTGAGTGCCCTGTGTTCTGCTTCGCGCAACGCTGCCTGCAGCCTCAGTTGATTCATCTGGATCTGCTGGTAATCCTCATGCAGGTGGTATCCAAAGTAAGCGACCGACCAGGCCATTATAAAGATGAAGTTTCCGCATGTGATGAGCAAAATATGCCATCCCAGGCTCAGTTGGATCTGAGGCCGGTGAGCAGGTGAAAACATCTCGGGTGGTACGATCATCGCAATAGCGACGGCTTGTACGGCAGCGATCACGATTGCGGCGATGAGTACCCGTGGCAATAATTCCCGCCATTTCAGCTTCTTCCAGCCCGCAAGGTGGATGAAAATGCGGTAAAGATGGGTCGACCCAGCGAGGCATGCAAAAAAAACAAGGCTGTATGGGTTAGCCAATGGAGCCGAAAGCGGATCCGTTAACACGTGAATGATGTTCGTCATCAGCACGCAGCCCCAGACCAGTGCCTGGCACGCCCAATAGAGAGGATGCCCCAGAAGTAGTCTCACGAATGACGAGTCTTTAACATCACGGAGTCTCATAGGGGACGCGAGGTCGAATTTCCTTGCCTGATCTGTAGTGCTGATTGCGTTTCATTCCGAGCCAGGCAGCTGCTTTTACGCCGAAATGAGTATCCGTTGTATCGAAACCGAGTAGTGGATCGATCTTGGCCGTGTTTACAGCCGCAAAGCGATGGAAGACTTATGCTTTTCTCGCGGAGCCGATAAACTGACTGACTTACGGTGCACGGTCCGTATCCGCACCGATAGTCTTGTCCGGCCGGCCCGCCCTCAATCCAGCATAGCAGACCGTTCCTACGAGTCCACGCCTTTTAGTCCAACGTCTCCACCGGCCTGTTGCCTTCGCTGGCCGTGCCCTCAACAGTTCGTCAACATCCGCGGCCGGCTAATCGTTCCCCGTCTGTGTAATGGCAGCGGCAAGGGCGTTGAGCGGGCCCAGGGGGGCGCCGGTCATCACAACGCGGCGCAGTGGGTCCTTCTCCCTGGCAACGCGCTGGTTTTTGGCGGGCGTGTCGGGTAACTGCTCGCTGGCGGAGCGCAGCAGGGCGGCGGGATCGGGTATGGTTTCCAGCACGCCCAGGGTGTTGATGCGCATGCCAGCCAGGGATTCGGCGATATCGGGCAGCCACGTCGGCGTCGCCCCAGGCTCCAGCTTGATGGTCCAGATGCAGATGGAGCCGTTGTTCCACGCCACCAGCAGGCGGCGGCCGTCGGGGCTAAAGGTGACGTCGCGCGGGCGGGCGTCGCGGTCGCGGTTGGGGCCGGGGTGGGTCAGGGCGTCGATAACCGGCATGTCCGTTTCCTTGTCCCACACCACGATCTTGCAATCCGCGCGGGTAGGGAAGTAGGACGAGGGGAGGTTGCCGGCAATTGTGGCGATGGAGCCCGAATCGGGGCTCATTGCCACCGCGTTGACAACGCCGGCGTGCTGCAGCGGAGGCGTCACCGGTTTGCCGGTGGCCGTGTCCCACACGCGCGCCGTGCTGTCGCTGGAGCCAGTGACGACGTACTTGCCGTCGGGGCTGAAGCGAGCCGCGGTGACGGGATCGCCGTGACGCATTTCGCGGTTTTGCTCACGGCTCTTCTTAAAGTCCCACAGCGTGACGGCGGAGTTATCGCCTCGCCCGGGCGTCTCGGAGCGCGCGATAAGCTGCAAGTCGCCCGTCGGGCTCAGGCGCCCCTCGTGCTGCGGGACTTCATGGACCTCCCCAAGCGCGATGTCCGTGGTTGCAAGGGGGGCGACTGTCCATACTTTCATGGATACAGGGTCGTCCGATGCCTCGCCGGGTGCCGCCATGGCAACGCCAAAGCGCTTGCTGTCCTTGCTGAAAGCCAGGTAACTGATCGCGCCCGGCACGTCAATGTAGTCGCCCGCCTGCTTGCCATCCGCCGTGGAGAAAAGGCCCACTTCGTTGCGGTCCAGGGCCGTGAGAATCCAGGAGCCATCCGGGCTTAAAGTGGCCATGCGCAGGCGCGGGTCCTCCGCCAGCCATCCGCCTTTGGGTTGACCCGTTGCGCCGTCCCACAAACGTGCGGCGCGAAAAGCCTGGTAGGTGAGAATCGTTTTGCCGTCCGCACTCCATTCGGCACCAATGCGCCCCTGGTCCGGATGCGGCAGTTTGGAGATAAGCTTTCCCGTAAGTGCATCCCACAAAAAGACTTCGCTGCCAACGCCCCACGAGATAACGCGATCCCCCGCCGCATTAAAACGCGCCTTCAGTACGCCATCCTGCTGCATATGCACAGGTGCCGCGCTGGCCCGGCCGATGTGGTAAATGCGCGCCGTACTATCCGCCAGGGCGGTGGCGATCGACTTGCCGTCCGGGCTGAAGGTTATGGACAAAATCTGCTCAGACTGTTGCAGCGGAGAGACTTCCGCGCGGCTGCTGCCGACGTTCCAGAGCATCACGTTACCGCTGACCGACGCGGTAAGCAGATGCTTCGAATCCGGGCTGAACACCGCGGAGGTAACGCCAAGCTGGTGCTCCAGCCGCTGTCCCACACGCGTCCCCGTCTTCGCGTCCCACACGCGAGCGGTGCGATCCAGCGACGCTGTGGCAATGTAGTTGCCGTCCGGGCTGAAGCTTGCGTCGACAATCCGCGCCGTATGCTCCTCCATGCGGCTGCCGATCAGCGAGCCGGTATGGGGATTGTAAATCTCTGCGTACCAACGCTTACTGCTTGCGTTGGAGCCGCCGAACGCCACCACAAGCTGCTCGCTGTCCGGGCTGAAGGCCGCCGCCGAAACCTCCCCCGGGCAGGTGATGCTGAGGCTTTGCGTACCGCGGCGGCGCGGCGCATCCGCGTCCTCCCCCGTCGGGTGGCCATCGCCCGAGCCCACTTCCCAAATCATGGCGTTGGAACCACTTGCAGCGACAATCAGGTTGCCGTTAGGCGAAAATTTGGCAAATGCCACCCCTGCGCTCAGCGGCCGCGTACGGCTGCCAAGACGCGGCACGGGGTCGCCGGTAGTCGTGTCCCAAAGCGCAACAATCCCTCCGTCCGCCGCCGTCAGCAGCCACTTGCCATCGGGATCGAACGCCACGGAGTTAACGGGATTATTATGCTGCAGCGGTAGGGTGGCCTGCTTGCCCGTTGCGGTTACCCAAATGCGCGCCGTGCCATCGCGCGAGGCAGTAGCGATAAGCTTACCATCGCGGCTAAAGCAGATGTCGGTCAGCTCCTTCTCATGCTTGCCAAAGGTGCGGATTTTATCGGAAGTCCTTGCGTTCCAAAGGATTGCAGTGCCATCCCGCGAGCCGGTAAGCACCGTCTTGCCATCAGGGCTATACACCACCTTAATGACATTGCCCGCGTGCTTAAGCGGCGGCCCCGCCGGAATCATCCACGCGCGCGAGGCCAGCATGGACACAAGCCTCGTTTGCGCCGCCTGGTTGCGAGGATCGTGACGCAGCGCGCTGGCCAGGTAGGCCAAGCCCTCGGAAGGCTTCGGGATCTCCTGGTTAATAAATTCCAGCCCGCGTAAAAAGTCGGAGCGGCTTAGCGCCACGGAGAGGTCGCTCTTCGCCGCCTCCGCCGCCAGAATCGCCTTTTCCGCATCCTGACGAAGCTTGGCCTCGCGAGCCAGCGCCATGCTGGTTTGCCAGTAGGAGTACGTAGAAACGAGCGCAATCGCCACCACCATCACCACCGCAAAGGTGGAGAGCGCCGCCAGCGCCTTGTTGCGTTTGGCCCAGCGCAACAGCCGGTTGGGCGCGCTGATGGGCCGCGCCTCAATCGGCACGTCGCGCAACACGCGCCCCAGCTCCACAGCCAGCTCGGCGGCGGATTCGTAGCGCTGGTCGGCATCCTTCTCTAAACACTTGAGTATGACAGTGTTAAGATCCGGAGGGATCTGCGGATTCACGCCGATGGGCGAGATCGGCTGCTGCCGCTGCAGGCGGTCCACGATGTCCGCAATAGTCGTGCCGAGAAACGGCGGAATCGTCGTAACCAGCTCGTACAGAATGGCTCCCAGCGAATACACATCGCTCCACGGCCCCACCTTGCTGTGCTCGCCCAGCGCCTGCTCCAGCGGCATGTAGTTGGGCGTGCCGATCATCTGCCCCGTTACCGTCAAGCCACCTTCGTAGCCAATCTGCCGCGAGAGGCCGAAATCCGCAATCTTGGGCGCGTCAAACCGGTCAATCAGAACGTTTTGCGGCTTAAGGTCTCGATGCAGGATGCCCTTCTGGTGCGCAAACTGCACCGCCTCCGCCAGCGTTTTGACATAGCGGCACGCCTGGCGCCACTGCAACGGCTTATCCTGCACCATGGAGGACAACATGGGCCCCTCCACATACTCCATCACAAAATAAGCCTGGCCACCCACGTCGCCCACCTCCAGAACCTGCACAATATTAGGGTGTTGCAACTTGGCGGCGTTCTCCGCCTCCACGCGAAAACGGTGCCGCTCCACATCGCTGGCAAACGCACCGGCATTGATGAGCTTGACGGCCATCACCCGGTCCAGCCCCTGGCGCCTGGCTTTGTACACCGTGCCCATGCCGCCCTGGCCAATCACCTCCTCCAGGGTATACGCGCCCAGCGGCATCGGCAGCGCGCTGGAGGGCGGCGGCGCCGGCGGCTTTACCGTAACGGGGGCCTTGACTTGCCTGGGTTCGGGGGAAGCGCTTGTCATCGCAAAGGATGGTGGGTGGCTGCCGCGGCCGCGGATCCAGTCCGCGAGAGCCCGCGCGCCAAGGCGCAGGGCAGCCTGCTGCTGACGTTATACGCCTTTATAGCGCATAACCCGGCGCGAAGCAAGAGATGCTCCGCCTCCGCTAGTATACGCGATTCCCTTCCAAAAGATGACAATTATTTCGCGTGCATTACGCTTTTGTCCGCCATCGCGTGCGGACGCTCCCGCGCGCCGCCTGTGGGACGCGCGAGCCGTGCCCGAGCCAAGCACTCGGTTCCACATGTATCGTAACATCAGCCACTTCCGCAAATGCCAGCATAATGTCATCCTTGATGCGATGCGCCAGGGTATGGCTCACCGCCACCGTCATCTCCGGGTCAACATGGATGTGCAAATCCACAAAAACACGATTTCCCACGCGGCTGGCACGGCATTTGTCCACGTGCCGCACCTGCTCAAATCCCGCCGCCAGCACACGAAAATGCTCGACCGATTCCATCGGCGCCTTCTCCATAATCTCCGCGATAACCGGGCGCAGAATGAGCCAGCCGTTCAGCGCAATCACACATGCCGCAAACATAGCGGCCACGTCATCCGCGCCCTCCCAGCCCTTGCCGCCCGCCAGCGCCACGGCAATGCCGATAAACGCGGCGGCGGAGGTCAGCGCGTCGGACCGATGATGCCACGCATCCGCCTTAACCGCAGCGCTTTGCGCATCCGTCCCGGCCTTCTCCACAAAGCGGTAAAGCGCCTCCTTTACCACGATAACCATGCCCAGCACCAGCAGCGTATACGCGGCCGGTGGGCCGTGCGGGTTCATCAACTCGCGGAAGCTCTCCACTAGGATAAGCAGCCCCGCGCCGATCAACATCAGCGCAACTATTCCAGTGGCAATGGTTTCCGCACGGCCATGCCCGTACGGGTGGTCGGCGTCCGCCGGCTTCGAGGCCTCCACCACGCCTCGCCACACAACAATGGACGCAAAAATATCGCCCAGCGACTCAATGCCGTCTGCGATAAGCGCGTAGGAGTTTCCGAACACGCCTGTCGTGATCTTCACCCCGGCCAGCACAAGATTCGCGCCCACACCCACCAGACCAGTCCGCAGCGCGGTCTCCGCCCTCTCCGCCCTCGAGTCCGGGACGGTAGTACTCTCCTTCGACTTCATACCGCTAAATATACACTTCTACATATAAAAGCAAGACAATATTAGGTTACAAAATGCTAAGAAGGAAGGAGATGCAACCATTTTAATTAAAACCAAATAATATAGAAAGCTTCTGCTAATATGCGTACACACCACAATCCATTCTAGTAAATGAAAACACTGTTAGCAGCTTAAAACATTGCCGCAGCACCGGGCAATCCCTGCGAGATTGCCCGGCCATTCCTCAGGCTCGCCCTTCCGATTTCTATACCAACGAAGACTCTCTCACCTTGTTGTACAGAACGGGATTCCAGTCGTCATTCTGCAGCACATCACCCTTGGTCAGCGTCTGGAAGTAGCTGTCCGGCAGAATGTTCTGCTGCCCGTTAAACTCGCTGCCTACCGGCATGTAGGCGCAAGTCATTGCTATGCGACGCCCACGCGTCATGTTGGGGCCGGCGCCATGCGCGCACAGGCCGTTATGAAAACTGCAGTCCCCGGCCTTCATTGGCGCGGGCACGGGATCGATTTGGCCCATGGCCGGATAGATAGTAAACAACTCGCCCATGTTCTGTCCAATCCCCCTGTTCTCATACGTTGCAAGATGGTGCGAACCCGGCGAGAACCACATACATCCGTTCTCAAGAGTAGCATCCTCTAACGCTATCCAGATAGAAATAGAATGACGCGAATAGAACGACCAGTACGGATTGTCCAGATGCCACGCCGTCGGATTGCCAAAAGGCTCCTTGATCAGCGCCTGATCATGCCACACCCGCATCCCGTCCACCTGCGCCAGATCGCAAAGCGCTTTGCCGAGCGAAGAAGCGAGCATGTAGCGTTTAACCGTAGTGCTTATGCGCCAAAGGTTTAGGCGCTGAGTAAAAACCTTTGCGTAGTAGCCCTTCTGCTCCATTTTGACGCCCCCGCCGGCCACCATCTGCTCCCCCTGCGTGCGCGCCATGTCGGCAATCGCGTCAAGCACCGCCGTCTTGAGCTCCACCACCTCGGCGGGCGAGAGGAATCCGCGCTTAACCACAAAGCCATCGCGTTGGTAGGAGTCGATCTGCTGCTGACTGAGTTCGGTATTCATGGCGCGCAATATAATCCTTTGGCTGGCTTCCTGCCTGGACTATATTATCTTCGCAGCCAGACAATATTACCGAGCATCGCAACCCATGCGTAAATTTTCCATCCTCGAGCGCGATCTCACCGTCCGCGGCCTCGGTCTGGGTGCCGAGTATTTCCCTCGCTACGTCAACCGTCAACTGCGCTTGCATCAGCTTGATGTCGTGCTGCTTACGTGCATCCTGCGCGGGCGCGGCAACCACGTCATCGGCAAGCAAACCTTTCCCGAAAACGGTGCGTCCCTTGGCATAACCCACTACGGGCAGGCGCACGACGTCCTGACGGATGGCCGTGGGATGTCGATTATCAACGTTTACCTGGACCTCAACACGCACCGGCTGCCATCCTTGCCGCGCCCGTTGCAAGATGTACTGCCTCTGTGGCTTCCGTTGCATCCGCGGTTCCGCAACACGCTCAATCGCATCGTTCGCCTGCAGTTCGACGACCCGGCCCCGTTCGCGGAGCCTCTCTTCGCCATCATTCGCGAGCTGAAAGGAAAAGAGGCCGGTTTTGAAGAAGCTATCCTGTTGCAGTTCAAGACCTTCCTTATCCGATGCTGCCGTCACGTCATCGCCCGCGGCGTCGTGCCCAGCACCCGCTCCGACCTCCCCACCGGAGCTTGGCCACGCATCGAGAAGGTGCGCTGGCATATGGATCAGCATTTTGCACAAGCCATTAGCCTTCAGGATCTTGCAGATATCGCAGGAATCTCGAGGACCTCGTTGTGCCGGCTCTTTCGCCAGCATACCGGCAAGACCGTTTTTGACTACCTGATTGAGCGCCGAATTCAGGCCGCCATGGTGCTTTTGCGTGGCGGCGACGAGAAAATTTTGACAATTGCCTTGGAATGCGGATTTCAGGATCTGGCCTATTTCAACCGCAAGTTCCGGCAAATGATCGGCATGACGCCGGGGGGCTGGAGGTCGGGCGCCACCACACAACCTATTGCGGGCGAAACAGATAGCCCTCAATCAGGCGAATAAGCCCGGTGGCCGGCTCAACCTTGGGCAGACACTCCACATCATCCCGGCACTCATGCTTGGTTTCCTGGATGGCATAGTGCCCCAGCCGCAGTGCCCAGCTAAAGAAGATGATTTCCATCCCTTCACCCTCGCGAAGTTGTGGAAAGCGTTGACGCAGAAGCGCATCCAGCTTTTCGAGACTGGGCATCGCGTGCTCGTGAAACTGCTCCCGCCCGGCGCTGTCCAGTGAGATGCTCTTGAAGAGGCACGAATATTGGCGCGATTCCTCCAGGCAGTTAAAGGAAGCTTCAATCTCTCTCGCCAAGTCCCTGGCAGATACCGGTGGAGGAAGGATCGATATCGCCGTAATCAGTTTGCTGGTAAGGAGATCCGTTGCTTCTATAAGGAGCTCGAGAAGGATGGCGCTCTTGCTGGAGAAGTAGAGATAAACCGTGCCCTTCGCCAGCCCGGCCCGTTTGGCTAAGCTGTTGATAGTAAAGTCCTTGCCCGACCCCAACGAGGCGATTTCTTCAGCCGCCGCCCGCAGGATCAGTTGGCGACGCTCATCCTTTTGCTCGGGCAAATCGGCGCGGGCAAAAGCGGCGTGGGGGAGGGTGGTGGAGGGGGCGTGCATGTCTACTTATCTCACCGTAAACGCGGATAAACGATTCGTCCATATGGAAATGCCGCTTAACGCCAATTAATGACCACTGGTCATTTGTGTGTTGACGTAAAAGGCGGTCGTGCTAGCGTGGTCTAATGAACGGTGGTCATTTGTAATTGTAATACCCACCGATCGCTATCTTATACACGAAGGCACACCGAATGAGCCACACAACCCTTTCGCAAGCAACAACTTCGGAGGCCGCCACTCCGCGCGGCGCCCACCGCTCCACCTCCCCGTCGCATCCCCATGTAAAGGGCGACACAACCGCGGGACGTGGCACCTTCGTTACCGCATGCCTGGTCGGGGCCGCTATCACGGCCGGCACTGGTGTTTGGCTGTACGGAACGGTTCGTGGTCACGGCCACGGTACGGGGAGAGAAAGCACCGGCGTGGGTGGGCACGGGAGCGGTGCTTCATCTGTACAAGTATCTATCGCACCAGCACTTACGGTAACAACGGCCAGCCCTCGCAGCGTGGTGTGGCCTACGCATCTGGAGGCGTCCGGCCCCATTATGCCCTGGCAGGAGGCCGTCATCGGCACCCAGGTTGGGGGCTACCGCCTTGTGGAAGTTCTTGTGAATGTGGGTGATACGGTGAAGCAAGGGCAAGTGTTGGCTCGCTTTGACACGGTGCTTTTGACCGCCGAGGTGGCGCAGCTGAAAGCGGCCCTTGCCCAGTGCGAGGCGCTTGCCGAGCAGGCGGAAATCAATCGGCAGCGAGCCAACAAGCTGACAGGCGGCGTGATGAGCGAGCAGGATATTTTGCAGGCCACCACCCAGGCGTCCACGGCCAAAGCGCAGGTGCAATCGGCCAAGGCGCAGTTGGATGCCAAGGAGGTGCAACTGCGTTATGCCGAAGTACTTGCGCCGGATTCCGGCACGATTAGCGCGCGTAATGCAACGCTCGGCGCTGTTGCCCCTGCAGGGCAGGAGCTGTTCCGGTTGATTCGCCAGGACCGCCTGGAGTGGCGTGGCGAACTCACGGCACCCCAGCTTGCGCAAATCAAAGAAGGCCAGGAGATTACGTTGACGCTTCCTGACGGAAGCCCCGCAAAGGCGCGGGTTCGCCAAACCGCCCCTTACGTCGATCCCCAATCCCGCCTTGGCGTGGTGTATGCCGACCTGGAGATGGGCAGCCGCGCCCGCGCTGGTATGTACGCAAATGGCCGTGTTACGCTGGCCGAAAGCCGGGCGCTTGTGGTACCCGCCGGCTGCGTCGTTATCCGCGACGGCCGTAGCTATGTGCTTAAGCTTAAGGATGATAGCGCGACGCCGAGCGTGGCCCTGCAGCCCGTTACCGTGGGCCGGCGGGTGGATCGCGAAGCGGAAATTCTGGAGGGGCTTGCGAAGGGTGATCGCCTAGTGGTGCAGGGCGCCGGCTTTCTTAACGATGGGGACGTGGTTCGAGTTGTCGCTGGCACCTATCCCACCGGGGGCAGCGCAACGTCGGGCTCGGGCGAAGGAACGCTTAGGGAGCTGAAGTAAGGACATAGTGTGTCCCTGGGACATTGAATGTCCCAGGGGACATGTTGTGTCTTCCGCCGTGTTTCCCTCGCATTCGCTGTAGTCTTAACTTGCTGATAATCATGAACTTCGCGACCTGGTCCATTCGTAATCCCATTCCCTCCATCCTGCTGTTTGCGTTGCTGACGCTGGCGGGTTGGCGCGCGATCCATAAGCTTTCTATCCAGCATTTCCCCGATATTGATCTGCCTACTGTGCAGATCATGCTCAATCAGCCGGGCGCCGCGCCGTCGCAGATGGAGACAGAAGTGGCGCGCAAGGTGGAGGATTCGCTGGCGACGATCTCCGGCCTTAAGCACATCCGCACCGCGGTAACGGACGGCATGTGCATGATTTTTGTGGAATTTGTGCTGGAAAAGAAACTCTCCGATGCACTTATCGAGACAAAAGACGCGGTGGATCGCGTGCGTTCCGATCTGCCTCTGGACCTTTTACAACCCAGCGTAACCGCCGTGCAGGTAGGCGGCCAGGCGTTGGAGACTTTCGCGGTTTCGTCGACCAAGCTCGATGAGGAGGGGCTCTCCTGGTATGTGGATGATGTTGTGGGCAAGGCAGTTCTGACAGTTCAGGGTGTTGGCCGGTTTGAGCGCACAGGCGGCGTCCTGCGGGAGATTCGCGTGGAGGTGGACCCGGTACGCATGGCGGCGATGGGGGTCACGGCCGCGGACGTATCGCGCGCGCTGCGGACGGTTCAGCAGGAAAGCTCCGGCGGGCGCGGGCAGATTGGCCTCGCGGAGCAATCGGTGCGCACCGTAGCAACGGTGCGGCAGGCGCAAGAGCTTGCGTTTCTGCCGATTGTGTTGCCGAGCGGACGCGAGGTTCGCATGGATCAGATCGCCACCGTGCACGATACGGTAGCAGAGCGCACGCAGGCGGCGTTGCTGGACGGCAAGCCGGTTGTTGGGTTTAAGATCTATCGCGCAAAGGGTTACGACGAAACGCGCATTGCCTCCGGTGTGCAGGCCGTAGTCAACAAACTCGTCGAGGCCGATTCGACGCTTACCATCACAAGAGTCTCCAGCACAGTGGATTACACCCTGGAGCAGTACGAGGGCTCCATGCACATGCTGTACGAGGGTGCCATTCTGGCCGTCATTGTGGTGTGGATCTTTTTGCGGGATTGGCGAGCGACGATTGTGGCGGCCTCGGCGTTGCCGCTCTCCATCATGCCCACTTTCCTGGCGATGCAGTATTTTGGCTTCTCGCTTAACGTGTTGTCGTTGCTGGCACTTGCGGTGGTTGTCGGCATTCTTGTGGACGACGCGATTGTGGAAGTGGAGAACATTGAGCGGCATAGTCACATGGGCAAGCCGATCATCCAGGCGGCGGGGGATGCGGTTACGGAAATTGCGTTAGCCGTTATAGCTACGACACTTGCGCTTGTTGTCGTGTTTGTCCCCACGGCAATGATGAGTGGCGTGCCGGGGCTTTTCTTCCGGGAGTTTGGCTGGACGGCGGTCGTCGCCATCCTGGCATCGCTGTTGGTGGCGCGTTTGCTGACGCCGATGATGGCTGCGTATATGCTTAAGCCTAAGCCACATACGGTGCATGAGGACGGCTGGATCATGACGGGCTACCTGTACGGCGTGCGCTGGTGCCTGGCGCATCCGCGCATTACCATGATGGGAGCTGCTGCCTTTTTTGCGGGATCGCTGATGCTGGTGCCGCTGATTCCCACGGGGTTGATCCCTGCGGCGGATCGCGGCCATACGTCGGTTACGATGGAGCTTCCGCCAGGCAGCGCGCTTACGGATACCCTTGCGACTTCGGAACTTGCGCGCGAAGCGCTGATGAATGTGCCGGGCATCCACAGCGTGTACAGCAGTGTGGGCGAGGGCCAGCGAATGGGCGCCGTGCAGATGGCGGGCGAGGTGCGCAAGGCGGTGCTGACGCTGACTCTCGACGAGCGCTCTAAACGCCGCGGGCAGAAGGAGATAGAGAATGATGTGCGCAAACGCCTGGAGATGGTGCCGGGCGCCCGCTTTAGCCTGGGCACCGGCGGCGCCGGCGAGAAAATGCAGCTGCTGCTGGCCAGCGATAACGCGGCAGCGTTGAAAGCCAGCGCGCAGCGGTTTGAGCGCGAAATGCGTAACATCCCGGGCCTGAGCAACATAAGCAGCACGGCCAGCCTTGAGCGGCCGGAGATTATCGTGCGGCCGGACTCGCACCGCGCGGCTGACCGAGGCGTGACGACGGCGGCGATCGGCGAGACCGTACGCGTGGCAACCAGCGGCGACTTTGACACGCAAGTGGCGCGTCTCAATCTGGACAATCGGCAAGTCTATATCCGCGTGCGACTTCCGGATGCCGCACGGCGCGATATCAACACGCTGGCCAACCTGCGCGTGCGTGGCAAGGAGGGGCTTGTGCCGCTAAGCAGCGTGGCCAGTATAGAAGTGGAGAGCGGCCCTTCGCAGATCGATCGCTACGACCGGCGCCGGTACGTTTCCATTAACGCGGACCTGGGTGGGACGCCGCTGGGGCAGGCCCTGGCAGCAGCCAAGGCACTACCGGCGGCCAAGGAGCTCCCCTCGAGCGTGCGCCTGATTGAGACGGGCGACGCGGAGATTATGGCCGAACTGGGCGCCGGCTTTGGCATGGCGATATTGACCGGCCTGATTTGCGTATACTGCGTGTTAGTGCTTCTGTTCAGGGACTTTCTGCATCCTTTCACGATTTTGTCGGCCATCCCGTTGTCCCTCGGCGGCGCTTTTGTGGCACTGCTTGGTGCGCGATCGGAGCTGGATATTCCGTCGATGATCGGCCTGATTATGCTGATGGGTATCGTCACCAAAAACTCCATTCTGCTGGCCGAGTACGCCATCGTAAACATGCGCGAGCAGGGGATGGAGATGCACGACGCCCTTATCGACGCCTGCCATAAGCGCAGCCGCGCCATTGTGATGACCACCGTGGCGATGATCGCCGGCATGGCCCCCATCGCCCTGGGCCTGGGTGCGGACGCCAGCTTCCGACAGCCGATGGCCATTGCGGTCATCGGCGGGCTGATCACCTCTACAGTGCTAAGCCTCCTCGTCGTGCCCGTCGTCTTCTCCTACGTGGAGTGGCTGGGCCAGCTGCTGCGGCGTCTTACGGGGCGCCGGGAGGAGGCCGCCGCCGCGACCGGGAGCGGCGAGCCCCGCGAGCTGGAAGCGCTTGGCGCATAAGCGGTTGCGCGCGGATGTGCGAGCTAGGAGTTCCTCTTATCCAAATCGCACAGTAAGACCAAATCGCACCGTTATTTGGCCTTACTCACGGCGGTCAGGCCGCTGGGGAATCCAATCCTCCTCACTTCTTCATTTCCGCCAGCTCCTTGCGGTAGCGGTACCAAAGGGATTCCTGCGCGTTCTGGCTTTCGATCAGTTCGCCCAGCTTTTCGGCGTCGGAGCCGCCGGGCCGGCGCCGCGACTGAGCTTCGGCTCCCGGCCTGTTCTCCTCCACCACCCCCTTGTTGCCCGGGGCGGCGCCTCTGCCGCTCCTCCACCAAAACGCGGCCAGCGGCGTATCCATGCGGGTAATCGAGCGCCAGCGGCCTCGGGCGATGAGGCGCAGGTCCTCCAGGTAGGCCGAGCGCATATCGGGCCCCATGCTGCGGCGAAAGGGCCCGGAGTCCTCCGGCGTTTTGGCAAGCAGATAGAAGTTCCTGTCCCACAAGCGTTTGGACTCAGTACCGTTATTCATGTCCGTACCGGCGGGGAAGCCCCCCAGCTCCGGTCGAAATGGCTCCAGGCCCGGCGTAATGCGCGCGCCCACAATCGACGGAAGCCAGCCGCTGTACTGCGTAAACAGCTCACTGCCGGGCAGCGATGTGAGGTACCGGTAGAAATCAACAGCCGTCTCGAGATGCGGCGATTCGCGATTGAGACCAAAACCGCCGTTGCCGGGGGAGTTTGCCTCCGCAAGTGCGCCATACGTAAACTTGCCAAACTTCGGGTCCTCCGGCGTGGGCACGGGCACGCGGAAAACCTCGACGGGAAAGGGCGATTCCTGCTCGATACTGGTGCGGTCCCAGGCGCCGGACGCGATCATCAGGGAGTGCTGTTGCACGAAATTAAGCATGGCGTCCTCGCGCTGCAGCTGCACAAAGCCGGGTTGCATGTACTGAATCATCGTTTGCATCAGCTCAAAGCCGGAGACAACGTCGGGCGTGTTGAGGTCCCACTCGCCGCGCAGATAGGCCAGCATGTTTTCCTCCGCAACGTTGGCCAGCGTAAGGTTGCGGTTGTTGCGACGGCTCAGCTTCTGCGTCTGGCTGCCCAGCAGGCGGCCGGTAATCATCGGCGCGTTGTATTTACTGCCGGCGATGGGGAGCAGCCCTGGTTTGCCGTGCGCCTTGGCCCACGCCACGGTATCCGCGCACAGGGCGATAAACTCCTCATAGTTTTTGGGCAGGGGGCGATTGGGGCCAAACATCTCGCGATACATCGCCTTGTTGTAATACACGCGCGTCGTCAGCATTGTGTAGGGAAGCGTGTAATAGTCCAGAAGCTCCTGGCGATACGCACTTTGCAGCCCGTCGATAAAGGTATCGCGCCACGGCAGGCCATCGAGAGGAGTGCCCGCGTTGTAGGGGTTCGGCGCATCAATATACGCGGAAAAGGGCTGGAAAAAGCGTGCAAGCCGCTCGTCGGTGCTGCCATAGCCGATGGAGATCAGATCCGGCGCCGTGCCACCCACCAGCTGAGTGATAAACCAGTTGGCATACACCTGCTCCGGCACAGGAATCTGCTCAATGCGCACCTTCTTGCCCCTGGCGGCGCAGATCTTCTCGTACTCGCGTGCGACCGCTTCCAGGCCTTCGCGCACCCCGGCCTCCAGGTTCCAGTGGGCAATGCGGATCGTCACCACGCTCGGGTCCGCGTCGGCCGCCGTGCGCATGATAATGCGCCATGTGGCGATAGCAAAGCAGATGCCCAGCAGCGCAAAGCCGCACAGGTTAAGGATTCTTTCGCCGCGCACCTCGTACCAGAGGCACAGCCGCTCGATAAGGGAAAGAGATTCGTGGGACTTCATGGCTGAGACGGTGCGGCAGGTGAGGGGGGGATGGCGGGGGCGGGAGCCTGGACTGGCACAGCCGCAGGCGTTGCGGTAGAGGGAGTGCCTGCGCCGGCCGCGTCCACGGGCGCCTCGATAACGGCGCCACACTCCCGGGCCAGTACCACGGCCGTGTAGTTGCGGGCGTCGCGCGGGTACTCCTTGATGAATCGGGAGTAGAACGCGATCGCGATGTCGTTCTTGCCCAACTCCTTAGCCAGGTTGGCGATGCGCAGGAGGCTATCGGCGCGGGCACTGTAACGCTGGATGCCCAGCTTGTTCTGCTCCACAAAATGAGCCAGCGCCTTCTCCCGGTTGCCGCCCATGGAGGCATGAAGCCAGGCGAAACCCAGCTCCGCGTGCAGGTCGCGGCGCGGCAGTCGGTTCGTGATCTTCGGCAGAAGCTCCTCGGCCTCGGCCAGGCGCGCGGCGCGGTCGGCGGCGGGGATGCCGGGCTCGTGAATGCGCATCATTGTGTATTTAACCATGCCAAGCTGGGCAAAGAGATGGTCCGGGTGGTCCGCAAAAAGTTCCTTATACAGGCGCGCTGCTTCCTTCTCGTCCGGCGTGTAGCGGTGGCGCTGGGCAATGCGTGCCTTGTAGTAACGGGCGGCAATGGCGATATCGTCCTTGCCGTTATCGGCTATAAGCGCGTCAAACTTGCGGGCAGCCTCATCCAGCTTCTCCTCGGATTTAGGCTGGGAGTTGATGAGCGCGACGGCTTCGCCCAGTCGCAGCTCGCGCAGTACCGCGGGATCCTTTTCCACGCGCGCACGGGCCTGGAAATCCCGAATGGCTTCATCGGCGAGGATTCGCGACGCGAAATCCCAGCCGGAAGGCGTGGCGGGGGCGGGCGTGGCAGCGGGATTTTGCGCGAGCGCCAAAATGGGCACGTGCACAATTTGTAGAGCCAGAAGGAGGGCGTGTAGCCCGTTGCGGGACGGAGTCATGTATCTAACATGTGATAAAATAATGCCGACGCGTCAATCTCGAACGAGGCGACCGACATAAAAAAGCAAACATTATCGCAATGCAAACGAAATCGAGCGAATCAGGCCGATTCACGCGCGCTCAGATTCCCGCCGCCACGAACGCCACATTTTGGCTGGATCTATACACCTGACGTGCTAGAAGCGTTACCCTCGCTCCAACGCGTTCCATCGCTTTTCTTCTTCCACTTTATCTCCGTACGGCTGACTCCATAAGCAACAGGGTGCTTTCCTTAAGCAAGATTCATTTCCAGGACATTGTAATGGCAATCCTCTTACCATGCATCGTATTTTTGCTCTTGCTCCTGATTGTAAGTCTGTATGTTAAAGCAACAGATACAAAGCGCGATATTGTACTGATCACCGTCATAGCATTCTCGCTGATCGTCCTGGCCATAACAATAGTGCTAAGCCCCTTTCAGCAGCTGGCGTACCAACCCTTGCTGGCCGCCTGGACAGCGGTTGCCGTCACGTGCGGCGGCGCGCTCGCCTGTCAGCGGAATCGGCTGGGAGAAGTACTGAGCCGCCGTGCGGGGGAGCTAAAGGACCTGCGCGCCCGCTGTGGATGGCTGGACTACCTGGCGGCCAGCGTCGCCGGGGCCATGGCGGCGGTCATTTTATTCCAGGCCCTTGCCTACCCGCCTAATAACTACGACTCAATGACTTACCACATGGCCCGCGTTGCAAGCTGGGTGGCCAACGGGTCCGTCGATACGTTCGTGACAAACGAGCCCAGGCAGCTTTACCAACCACCCTTTGCAGAGTACACTGCCCTGCACTTTAATGTACTAACGGGCGACGACTGTTTTGCCAATACAATCCAGTTCTTCTATCTGCTGGGATGCTGTGTTATTGCATCCCTGCTCACCAGAATGCTTGGCCTGCCCCGCTTCTATCAGAGTATCAGCATAGTTCTGTGCATAACGCTTCCCGAAGCGACACTTCAGGCATCCTCCACGCAGAATGATCTCGTCGTCAGCTTTTTTGCGCTAAGCGCCTGTTACTTCTCGGCTAAGGCATTTATCACCAGAGAATGGGCAAGCTTTATTCTCGTGGGTATTTGTATCGGCCTGGCGATGCTTACCAAAGGCACCGCCTTTGTCTACCTGGCACCTCTGGTTCTCGCTTTTGTTGCTGCTGTTGCTGTATGTATATGGCAGGAGAAGTCGCTGCAAGTGCTCAAGTACAGCCTTATCATCCCCGCCCTTATTATCTTTATTGTGGGGCCTGTATATATAAGTAATTATCGATTCTCAGGCAACATACTTGGCCTCTCCAGGGCGGAGCACGGGACCTATAGCAATGTGGGGATGACGCCAGTGCGATTCGTCCTTGCTGTGCTTAAAAATCTGGCCCTGCACAGCAGGATCAAGAATTTCAAGTATCCCTCTGTGGCTGTGTCGGATACACTGCACAGTCTGCATCAATGGCTGGGCGAAGATATCAACAGTCCGGAAACCAATTTTGCCAGCGAAAAGTTTACAACGGACACACGCACCGTACACGAGGATTTCGCTCCCAATCCCTTTCATCTTCTGCTGATTGTCAGCGCTTTCGCTACCCTTCTTGTATGCATGTTATTAGGCAGGGTTGATCGCCTGGCCATCTTCCTGCTCGCTCTTGTTCTCGCGCAGGGAGCTCTCTTTTGCGCATACCTCAAGTGGATGCCGTATCACACGCGTCTTCATTCAGAGATATTCCTTCTCGCTATTCCCCTGGTTGCTTATGCGATGAGTCTGGTATCTGTTTACAGGGCTGTATGCTGCATCCTGCTGTCTCCGATCATTTTCTACTCGTTTGTCATCGTCCTTAACAACGACTTGCGGCCGATCGATTTCAGGCATCTCCAACAACCTCGCTACCTCCACTACTTCAACGGTCGCGGACGTGTCGAATCGCTCCGCCACTATAAAGATTACAAGCGCATTCGTGAAGAAATAGCACGTGCCGGCTATACCGATATAGGCCTGCGCATTCCCGGTAATTCGTTTGAATATCCGCTATTTGTAGACTGCTACGCGAGAACGCTTCGCCCTGTCCACATTGGTGTTGACAACTATACAACAACAGCGGTTTTCAAAGAGCGTCCTGTTCAATGCATTGTTCATGCAAAAAATGATGGAAGGCCCGCGTCGGAGTTCGAGTATAAAGGTGTAAAGTACCACAATGTAACCCCCGAGAACGAACTGATCTTCCTGTTTGCGCCAAACAGCCCGTAGTGTTCTATGTCAGAAGTTCGCACAGTAATCTACAAGCGAACAGGTATACCTTTATCCCTCTTCCCTTGGTGCCTTGGTGGTGAAGAATTCCCCTCATAGGCTTTCCAATTTGTCCGGACGAATTTGCCTGAGCTACCCGCGGCCCACCGTCAGCACGCCCACCTCGGCGGCGCCGTGGGCGCGCAGCACGCGGGCGCAGGACTCGCACGTGGCGCCGGTGGTGAAAACGTCGTCGATAAGGAGGAGGCGCCGGCCGTGGAGGTCGGCTGATCCTGGGCGTAAGTCGAACGCGTCCAACATGTTGGCGCGTCGTTGGGCGTGGGTCAGGCGCGTTTGCGTGCCTGTGTATCGCACACGGCGCAGGCAGGGGAGCAGGGGGATGTTGCGACGGCGGCCGAGCTCGCACGCCAGTTCCTGCGCCTGGTTAAACTGCCGCCAGTAGCGGCGAACGGAGTGGAGGGGCACGGGCACAAGGCCGTCCCACGTGGCGCTGCGGGGCAGGGCGTGGTCGGTGTAGGCAAGCTCCAGCCAGTCCGCCAGCGTGCCGCGTAAGTGCCACAGGCCGTGGTATTTGAACGCGATGACGGCTTCGCGTACGGCTCCCACGGCCGGGTAGGCGGCGCGCGCCCACTGGTAGCTGTAGGCGTCGCGCTTGCGCAGCTGGGTCTCACAGCTTTCGCAATAGCGGGGTGGGGGAGGCAGGGAAGGGGACGAGGGGGGGGGCACCGCCTCGGCTTGAGGCGTAACCTGGGGGTAATCCGGGACAACTGTATCCGCAACGCCATCAAAGTCGGGATTCCAGTTATGCTCCCAGTCCAGCGCTTCGTCCTCCAGATCGGGGCCATCGATCCGCACTTTGCGAGGCATGGCGAGGATGGGAGCCTCGGGCGCGATGTAGGATTCGGCAGCCTCGCTCTGCTGCGGCGGGTTGGCGGCGTCGGCGCTTGCGGCGGAGGCTTTTCGAGCTCGCTCCAGCGCCTCGGCGTGTTTGACGCGCTTGCGGCTGCTTCCGGTAAGTCCTTCCATGCCAAGGAGATCGCCGCATTGGGTGCACATCGTCATACCGAGCATGCGCGGCGGCATGGCGGCGGGGTCAATCGCCACGGGTGGGTAGAGGAGATTGCGGCAGGCAAGGGCAAGCGCCGTTGCGTTGGACCACAGGCGGCGTGGCAAACCGGCGACAGGAACGGCAGCGGCGCCTGCGGAGGGGGAGAGGGCGGAACCGTTCATCGTGGAGCGCGGGGCGACGGGAGTTGCGCTGTGAGAGCTTCGATCTTCCACCGATTCAATCGTATCATCAAGTACAGAAAATCGCGCGATTTCTGCGAATTTTATGGATTAAGAAGGCGCCTTACTTTGCGTAATAGGTTTTCGCTAAGAGTCTTACAATTTTCACTTTCTGCCCCTTGACTTTTGTTTGCCTGCTTTTAACCTTTGACTTAATGAAACTCAAATCCCTCATCCTCCTCGCTGTTCTCGCCGCGTTTACCGCTGGCTCCGTTGCCACCGTTTCTGCCGGCGAGTGCGGCGGCTGCAAAGGCAAGAAGGAAGAGAAGAAAGACGACGCTAAATAAGCTTTCGCTTGTTCCGTCTCCTATTTCTCTTCACATCTTATTGCAGTCCAGAAGCTTAGCAGCTTAGTACATCAGCGTGACTTCGCCACAGTTCAGCTGAGCACTGTGGCCCCGGCGCAAGCCGGGGTCACCAGACATTCCGTCTTCGGCCACGCCGCTTTAAGCGCCTGGATAAAGCTTTCTTCCTGACCGGCGCGCACCAGGTTGATGGTGGAGCCGCCGAAACCGCCGCCGCTCAGGCGAGCGCCCAGGCAGCCCGCATGTCTCCGCGCGGCTGTTACCAGCGTGTCCAGCTCCGGGCATGAGTTCTCAAAGTTTGCGATCGAACTTTCGTGCGAGGCAAACATCAGGGCACCGAACGTCGCAAGGTCACTCTTCGCAAGTGCTTCAGCCCCAAGGGCTACCCGTTCGGTCTCGCCCACAACGTGCAGGGCGCGGCGGTATTCCATATCGGTCAGCTCCTCGCGGCGGGCCTCCAGCTGCGCGCTGGTAATGTCGCGCAGAAAGGGCACTCCAAGTTTGCGTGCGGCGCTTTCGCAGCTGGCGCGGCGCTCGTTGTACTCGCCGGTAACCAGCTGGTGTTTGGCGTGCGGGTCGGCAATCACAAACACGCCGCCGGACGGGATGGCGACCGGGGTTACCTGCAGGCTGCGGCAGTCGATGCTGGTTACCGACGTGGCGGCGGACATGAGGCTGGAGATCTGGTCGAGCAGGCCGCATTTAACGCCCGCAAACTCGTGCTCCGCCTTCTGCGCAATTCTGGCGAGGGCGAGGGGTTCCACCTCGTGGCCAAACATCTCCGCAAGTGCAAGGGCCGTAGCGATTTCCAGCGCGGCGCTGCTGCTCAGGCCGGCGCCCATCGGCAGGTTGCTGGTAATCTCCAGCGAAAAGCCGCCCAGGCGGCGCCCGGTGTTGACGAACTGGAAGGCAACGCCCAGCACATAATTGGCCCACGACTCCGTGGCGGAGGGATGCAGCTGATCCACATGACCGTGGTACTCGCGGTGGATATCGAGTGCGCGCAGGTGAATGGCGCCATCGCGTAAAGGCCTGGCGCTGAGCGTGATGCCGCGATTGACGGCAATGGCCATCACCAGCCCGGCATTGTAGTCAGTGTGATTGCCAAGCAGCTCCGCCCGGCCGGGCGCGTAGACTCGCAGCGCGGGCAGATCTGCCGCGGCGTCATGGGTTGCGGTGGCATCGTAAACCGCGGCGGCCGCGGGGGCAGGGGAGGAGAAATCGCTGGACATGGAAAGGGTGTGAATGTGGATGATGGGGCGAACGCGCCGCTTTTACAAGCGCGCAATGCTGCAGGTTGCGTTGCAGCGCCGAGCATTCTCCCACCCAACATCCAGCATCCCCACAAAATCCTCCCCTTCGCGCCCTACTGTGCCAGCATCACCCGGTCCCGCCCCGCCTTTTTGGCGCTGTAAAGGGCCTGGTCGGCCGCGGTGACGAGCGCGGAGTAGTCGGGCATGGCGAGGGTGAGCTCCGCAACGCCCAGGCTGGCGGTTATTTTGCGGCGCGGCCAGGGGTGCTCACGTAACGCTCGGCGAAATCGCTCGGCTACGAGAAAAGCGCCTTCCTTAGGCGTGCCGCGCAGCAGCACGGCAAACTCCTCGCCACCGTAGCGCGCCAGATAATCATTGGGGCGGCACTGCGCCTGCAGGATCTTGCCGACGCGGCGCAGGACTTCGTCGCCGGCGGGGTGGCCTTCGGTATCGTTGTACTGCTTAAAGTGGTCCACATCCAGCATAATGAGGGCGAGCGGCAGCGTGTAGCGGCGCGCCCGGGTAAACTCGGTCTCCAGCGTGTCGAGGAAGGAGCGCTTGTTGCGCAGCTCCGTCAATGCATCGGTTACGGAGAGCTCCTCCAGGCGGGAGACGGCTTCCTCCAGCTTGCGCTGGTACACATCCATTTGTCGCTCGTAGTACTTACGCTCGGTAATATCGATGGACATGCAGGCCAGGCGCCGCTCGCCATCCTCCGCGGGCAGGGGGAACTTGAAGCTGAGCCAGTGATTGGTACGGCCGTCGGGGGCGACTACCGATTCCTCGAAGGACAGCAGGCGGTTCTCGCTAAACGCCTGGGTGTCGTTTTGCCGGATGGCAGCGGCGGCTTCGCCCCAGAGTTCCGGTGGGTCCAGGGCCAGCACTTTCTCGTGCGGCATGCCAAAATGCTCGGAGAGGGCGGTGTTGACGTAAACGAGGCGGCCCTTCTCGTTGCGGATGGAGGTGAGCGCGGGCGTGTTTTCCATAAACGCATTAAACTGCGCCTGGCTGCGGACGAGCTCGTTCATGGCGGTATCGCGCGTTTTGGCCATGGTTTCCATCTCCCGCATTTTGCGGCGCAGCTCCATTTGCGCCACAATTTGCCGCGCCAGCGCCTCCAGCGCACGCTCCTGGTCTGGCGTCAATTGCCGCGCCTCCTGGTCGATGACGCACACGGTGCCCAGCGCAAAGCCGTCGCCTGTAATCAGCGGTGCGCCGGCGTAAAAGGCTATGTGCGGGCTCTCGGTGACGAACGGGTTGTCCGAGAAGCGAGGGTCCAGCCGGGCGTCCGGCACAATCAGCAGCTTCTCGGGCTCCGCCACCGCATGGCCGCAGAAGGAGATATCGCGCCGCGACTCGCTGGACGGCAGGCCGATTTTGGATTTGAACCATTGCCGCTCTTTGTCGACAAGGGTCATCAACGCAATCGGCGTGCCGCAGATTTGCGCGGCCAGGTGGGTCAGGTCGTCGTACGCCTGCTCGGGCAGCGTGTCGAGGATATCGTACCGGCGCAGAGCATCCAGCCGCGCGGCCTCATTGTCCGGAGTGGGGGCCAGCTTCATAGGTGCAATAAAACTGAAGATCGGACAACTGGCAACATTCTGGAGGTCTGACTTTCAGGTAATTTTTGCTTTGCCCCGGGCGCCGGCGGCGGCTCCCGGGGTGGGTTGCACAGAAAAGCTCTGGGCCATGCAAGAGCCCGGCCTATCCCTTTGCCGCCTGCTCTGCAAAGCGCAGGCCGCGCATCACGCCGCGCAGCTCCGAGAGGCCGCGCATGCGGCCAATGCAGCTGTAGCCGGGGGTGCCGGGCGGTTTGGCCAGATCGTCCATCATGGTATGGCCGTGGTCGGGGCGGAAGGGCAGCTGGCAATCCTCGCGTCCTTCGGCGGCGCGGCGATCCTGTTCGTCCAGCAGGGCACGCATCACGCGGGGCATATCCACGCTGCCCTCCAGGTGATTGGCCTCGTAAAAGGAGCCGTCCGGCAGGCGCTGTGTGCTGCGCAGGTGCACGGCGTGGATGCGATCGGCAAAGCGCTTGACCATCGCGGGTAAATCATTGCTCGGCCGCGCGCTGTAACTGCCTGTGCAGAAACATAATCCGTTGGCGCGCGTATCCACGGCCTTCAACAGCCGCTCGACATCCGAAGCCTGGGAGACAATGCGCGGCAGGCCCAGCAGCGAGTAGGGCGGATCATCGGGATGCACGGCCAGGCGTACGCCGACTTCGTCCGCGGTTGGCACGACCTCCTGCAAAAAGCGGTCGTAATTGGCGCGGAGGCCTTCGTCGCCCAGGCCGTCGTATTTGGCCAGCATCGCGCGGATGTCGTCCAGCCCGAGGCCCAGCTTGGTGCCGGGGAACACGTCGATAATGCTCTGGATGTACTCCTCCTTAGCGGCGGCGTCCATGCTCTCCCACCATCTGGCGGCAAGCTCCAGCTGCTGCGGCGTGTAGTCCGCCTCGGCGCCCTTGCGGTTGAGGGCGTGGATCTCAAACGCCGCAAAGTGCACGGGATCAAAGAGTAAGCACTCGGAACCGTCGGGCAGCACGTGCCGCGTATCGGTGCGCACCCAATCCAGCACGGGCATGAAATTGTAGATGACGGTGAAGATGCCCTCCGCCGCCAGGTTGCGCAGGCAGGTGCGGTAGTTATCAAAAAGGCGCTTCAGATCGCCGCGCCCGGTTTTTATATCCTCGTGCACCGGAACGGATTCCACAGCCGTCCAGCGTAAACCGGCCGCGGCCAGAATCTCCTTTCGCTCGACAATAGCCTCGCGAGGCCACGCCTCGCCGTAGGGAATCTGGTGGAGCGACGTAAAGACGGCCGTAGCGCCGGCCTGGCGGATGAATGAGAGGGGAACTTCGTCCTGCGGGCCAAACCAGCGGAACGATTCCTCCATGTAAAGCGAAGGACTGGGAGCGTGCATAAGAGTGAGGGGGGAATGAAAATCTGGAGGGATATTCTGGAGGGATATGCCGCGTCTCGCTTACACGCCGCTAAATGCCACAAAGCCGCCGTCCACGCCCATCACCGTGCCGGTAACAAAGCGCGAGGCGTCCGACACCAGATAGTGAATCGCGCCGTGCAACTCCTCCGCCTTGCCAAAGCGGCCAAACGGGGTGTTTTGCACAATAAGCTCTCCGCGCGCGGTAAGGGTGCCGTCCTCGTTGGTCAGCAGGCGCCGGTTCTGCTCGCCCAGAAAGAAGCCGGGCATCACCGCGTTGACACGGATTTTGCCGCCATGCTTTTTACCCAGATCCACGCCCAGCCAGCGCGTAAAATTCTCCACGGCGGATTTGGCCGCGCTGTACCCCACCACACGCGTAAGTACTTGCGGCGCAGAGACAGAGCTGAAATTAACGATCGACGCTGCCGGCGCTTCCGGCCCGGAGCTTGCAGACGCTACCATCGAAGGCACAAACACCAGCGAGGGCAGCACCGTACCGTGCAGGTTAAGATCCACCACCTGCTGAAACGACGTAAAATCCAGGTCGGCAAACGACTTGTCCGGAGTAATAACCGCGCCGGGGATATTGCCGCCCGCGCCGTTAATCAGCACATCCAGGCGCCCCCACTTGTCCAGCACTGTATCGCGCGCAATCTCCAGCGCCGGCCGGTCCAGCACGTCGGCGATCAGGCCAAGGCACTCGGCGCCCGGCGTAATAGAGCGGCACGCCGCAATCGCCGCGTCCAGTTTCTCCTGAGAGCGACCAAGAAACACAATGCGCGCACCCTGCGCGGCGAGATAATTGGCGGC
Organism: Verrucomicrobia bacterium LW23; assembly: GCA_003054695.1. GTDB lineage: Bacteria > Verrucomicrobiota > Verrucomicrobiia > Methylacidiphilales > UBA1321 > LW23. Next base: position 43,558 of record QAZA01000003.1, on the reverse strand, counting down.
AGACCCCGAAAGGGCGCCGGTGGAGCCGGTGATAACAATAACGCGTCCGGAGATATCGAAGAGCGAAGAAGTCGCCATAGAGGAGTGGAAAAGAAGTCGGTCTGTAGCGGAGTCAGATCAGGTAAAATGAGCCGAACCGGGTGGAAAAACAGATGTTATTCCACGAAACGCCCCGCTTGCGAAGCATAATGTTTCTGGAATGGGCTCGTGCACGGCGGCAAGTCCATGGGGCTTACACAAATAGCCGCCCGGTGACAAGGGGCACGAAAGCGCGACAGGCGTCCGCTATTCCCCGTCGCTCGCATTTCCCTCCACAAGTGCCCCCCGGCCTGCGGCAAGAATCTCTCTGGACAACGCGGCGTCATCCACGGCGCGGGCCAGCATAAGCGCTCCCACAATGGTGGCGTAAGAGCGCATCGCCTTGCTTCGGCGCAGTTCCGGCGGGTCGCTGGCCGGCATCGCCTCCTCCAGCTGCTGGATCATCCGCCGGACGCCCTCCGTAACCTCCTGGCGCACAGCGGGATCGGCCCGCACAATGTCGGGCCCCAGCGCCGCCATCACGCAACCGTCCCCCGGCTCATCGCGATGAAGATCCGACAACACGGCGTCCGCCAAAGTCTGCAAAGCGCAACCCCCGGGGGTGCGCATCAGCTCCTGGTAGCCTGCGAGATTGCTGCTCAACCCCAGCGCGCACGCCTCGCGCACAAGGTCCTGCTTGCTGCGAAACTGATTGTAAAACGCGCCATGCGTCAGCCCCGCCTCGCGCATCACATCCGCCACGCCCACGCCGTGGACGCCCCGCTCGCGCAAAAGGCGAGCCGCGACGCGCAACACGCGCATACGGTTCTCATCGGCTTGCTTTCGGGAGACTTTCATAAGCTTGACTTCAGTTTGACATGATGAAGCAAAGATGCGATCTGTTTGACGGTTATATGATGATGATAATATAACAGCGCTTCGCCACCACCTCAACACCTCCTTCAACCACTGGAATCCGCCATGAGTCTCCGCTATAAAGTCTTCGGCCGCACCGGCCTGCGTGTCTCTTCCATAGCCCTGGGCACCGGAAACTTTGGCAAAGGCTGGGGTTACGGAACCGATCGCGACGAGGCCCAGCAGATTTACGCTGCCTACCGCGCCGCCGGGGGTAACTTTATCGATACAGCCGACCAGTACCAGTTCGGGCAGTCGGAGGAAATGGTGGGCGCCTTTATCCAGCCCGAGCGCGACAGCGTCGTGCTCGCCACCAAATTCTCGCTCGGCAACAACCCCGCCGCAGGCTTGCAGGGCACGGGCAACAGCCGCCGCTCCCTGGTCCAGTCCGTAGAATCCAGCCTGCGCCGCCTCAAAACGGATCGCATCGATATCCTCTGGGTCCATTTTCCGGACGGCGTCACGCCGATCGACGAGATAGCACGGGGCCTTGACGACCTGGTGCGCTCGGGCAAGATACTCTATCCGGGCCTGTCCAACTTTCCCGCATGGCGTGTGGCAACCGCCGTAACCCTGGCGGAGGCACACGGCTGGACGCCTGTCTCCGCCGTGCAGTTGGAGTACAGCCTTGTGGAGCGCACAGCCGAGCGCGAAGTACTGCCCATGGCGGAGGCGTTTAACCTCGGTGCCGTCACCTGGTCGCCCCTGGGGGGAGGGTTGCTTACCGGCAAGTACCGCAAGGGTGAAACCGGCCGCGCGCAGGGCCTCGGCGCTGTCATCCACGCGGAATCCGACGCCCGCAAAACCGCTATTCTCGACGAAGTGCTGGCCATTGCGCAGGAGACCGGAAAGCCGCCTGGGCAAATCGCCATCGCCTGGGTGCTGGCACGAGGGCGCCTGCCGCTTATCGGCCCGCGCACACTGCAGCAAATTACCGACAATCTGGCATCCGCAACCTTAGTGCTTACGCCCGAACAAGTTACACGCCTCACGACCGCAAGTGCCTTTCCCCTGGGCTACCCGCACGAGGTTGTCGCCACAGTCGCCGGGCCAATCGCCGGAGGTAAAGCCGAGCTCCTGGACTACCCGGCGAGAACCGTCCGGTAAAAGAGAATCAGGATTCCTGACTGGAAAGCGCCTCCTACACCTCGCGCCTGCCGGTGAGTGCGTAGCCGAGCGTCACCCTATCCGCAAACTCCAGGCCGGAGCCGGCGGGGATGCCGGTGGCGAGACGACTTACCTTGACGCCGTGCTTTTTGATGAGCGGCGCAAGGTAGAGAGATGTCGTCTCGCCCTCCACGTCCGCAGAGAGGGCCAGGATAATCTCGGCGGGCGCGGATTCCTCAATGCGGCGCAAGAGCGAAGCGATTGCAAGTTGCTCCGGCCCAATCTTTTCCAGCGGGGAAAGGCGCCCGCCAAGCACGTGATAGAGCCCCGAAAATCCGCCGGCTTTCTCCATACTGATGACATCCGACGATTGAGCGACTACACACCACACCTTCGTATCGCGCGAGGAATCCGCGCAGATAGCGCACAGCTCCCCTTCCGCAAAAAAGCCACACCGAGGGCAGGGGTGGATGACCTCCCTCGCACGGGAGATAGCCTCCGCAAGCCGTTGACTTTGCGCGGGTTCCGCACTCAGCAAATGGAGGGCAAGGCGCTCCGCGCTGCGCGGCCCCACGGCCGGCAGGCGTCGAAAAGCGCGAATCAACTCCTGAAAGGCGGGGGGATATTCAGCCATGATGCGGGGCAGGGGCGATGCAATGCGTTGCGAACGGGAACGCCGACTGTACCGCATGAGCCGTCGGAGTCCACAGGAAACCGCGCCGTTAACCGCCGCGGACGGGGATCCGGGGCGGACGGCCAGCCGGGAGCGCCTGCGGAATCCGGTGTTACAAAGTGTCAAGCCGTGCCCGTCGCCGCTCCCGCTTCTGCTCCTCATCTCCCAGGGATTCGCCGGCGCCCCTTCGTTTCAGCTCCTTGGTAAGCCACGCGTGAACCGCGTCGTACTGCGCGCGCACGGGGCTGTCCGGGTCGCTGGGGATGCACGCCGTCGAGTCGCGCAAAACGTCAAGAGCCAGCGAGGTCTTGCCGGACCGGATCAGATCCGAAACGAACGGCACGGCAACGCGATAAAATGTCATACCACCCAGCTTGGAGTACTCGGCAATGTACTTGCGATAGCGCTTCAGCACACTCTCGGTGTCCTGCGTCTCCTGCATACGCCGCAGGATTTCCCGCGCCGTATCCAGCGCAATGTCCGAGCGCGAGCGAAGCAAATCCTCCTCAATCGCTTTTGCGCGCGACTCGCTGCCGCTGGCCCACTCCAGGCGCGCCAGCTTACGCTGAATTTCCGCCCAGATGTCCAGCTGCTTCGAGAACTGATCGCTCATCGACCGATAGTGGGAGCGGAGCTCAATCGTGCGACCGGCATCGCGCTCCAACAGCTCCGCAACCGCGTACCAGCTGGCGGGGATCTCGGGCGAGGACTCCAGCGCCAGCCGGCAAATGCGCCGCCGCTTCTCGTCCGACAACTCCCGCACGGGCAGGAATGCCAGGCGTAACATGTTGCGGCTGTACTGGTAAGCTGTGCTTCCACTTTGCCGGGTGGAGATAAATGCTAGCTGAGTGTCCGAAATCACCTGCCAGGTCTGCGGGTCCATCGCCTGCCCACTCGGCTCATCGCCGCGCCCCGCGTTCATATACCAGCCATCCGCCCGCAGGTAACCAAACCACGCGTGGCCCGCGGCAACGCCGATACCCGTGAAGATGAGCGAAGGTAAACCCTTGGCCTTGGCGGAGATATAACAGTAATAGGACTGGTCCGTACAAATGCCGCCCATCCGCTTGATGGACTCCAGAGAGTAAGGGCCGGCCTCCCAGTCAAAGCGCCCCTGGCGCAGGCGCTCTATGTCATAGCGAATGCTGCTATACAGTTTGTCAAACACGGCGCGCCCCGTTGTCACATTGTTGGAGGCCCACTCCAGCTCGGAAATCGGGATCGGTGCGTCGACAAGGAACTTAAGGATATCGGCAGGCAACGTCTTGATATCCGCATACAGCGCCTTGTCCCTGTCCTTGCGCACAAAATAGGGGAAAAGCTCCACCCACGGCTCCGTGGTCAGCCTCAGTAGTCCATCCTTTACCTGCCCGTGCGGCCAGTCCGTCGGCGGCTTTACGTCGTAGACGATGGCCATTGCAATCGCAAGGTTCTGATACTCAAAGAAATCCTGCGGAAATCGCTTGTACAGATCCTGCAGCACCATAAAGACGCCGGGCAGGTAGTCTTTCTCGCTGACGGATTGCACCAGCGCCTCGCAAAACTCCTTCTTTACCAGCATCGCCTCCAGCGGCGCAGCCTCGAGCCGGCTGCCCACGGAGGCCTTGCCGCGGGGCCACTTGCTGCGGTCGCTGCCTAAAAAATACATGCACATTTCATTGCGAAACGTCGCGTCCAGGCTGTTGACCCCGGCCGTCACCATCGAGCGGTACGTTTTCTCCTGCGCCGGTGTCATGCGGAAATCATGAAGCGACTCGGGCGGCCGAAGTGCGAGCGCCGCGATGCATCTCTCCTCCGTAGTCCCCAGCCACGAGAAGATAGTGGCGAGGATGAGTCGATCGCGCCAGCCCGACTGATCGACAAGGCCGGAGCTCACGTCCGAAACGAGCGGCTCCGACATGCCGCGGCTCAGCTGAAACCACCGATCCTTGCTTGCCGCATACTGCACCGCCGCCGTGCGAGCCGGAGCGCTGAGTGGAAGCCGGAAGTTGGCGAGTATGCCCAGCTCGTTCGGAATATCGCGCTCATCCAGGCTTCCGCGATCGGCGCCACCCGGATCGGCCGTCCTGCCGGCCTGAGGCGATGCACCTGCTGTTACTTGTTGTGGCGGAGACGTTTGCGTGGCGCTTCCCAACGGAGCCCTGGAGGGATCGGCTGTCGGCTTCTGATCCGCCGTCGCAGTTGGCGCGACGGGCGCAGTGCCCGCAGCAACACCCTTGGAGCGATCGTCGAAGTCGGTGGCGCTTCGCAGCACCGTCCCGCGGATGTTTGTGACGACCACCTCCAGCTTATCTTCGCCCTTGGTCCCGACGACCTGAATCTTGATGCCCGCCGGCAGTTTCACGGTTCCCACCGACGATATCAGCCTCGCGCCTTCCTTCGTCGTCACTTCAACCGGCTCCCGAACCGACGGCACCGGCGTAACCGCTTGTGCATAAAGGGGATGCAGCTCCGCTGAGCACATAAGCGCGGGCAAAAGCAGCAAAGCTGCCACAGTGCACACATTACGACGGAACATTCTGCAGACCATGCTCATAAGAATAGTGTGCGTTTCGGATAAATCCAGAGAAAATGAGTCGCAAAGCCAAAATAAGCGGCATCTGGCAGAGACAGCCATTTGGATACTGCATAAGCTGTTGTCTGTGTTGAGGATACCTTGTTGTTACATCTTGTCCTTGAGGTAGAGCATCCGCTGGCGAAACCACGGTAAACGGCTGTACCAGATGCGCTCCCAGCCTGCACGCAGGGCAAGGTCCTGAAACTCATCGCGGCTGAATGCCCGTAGCACCGAAATCCTGGCGTCGTGCCGCGTCATTGGATCGCGGAGGATTACGGCCGTGAGCAGCCATACAGCCGCATAGGCAAGGCGCCCGCGCCGTAAATCCATGCACCCCACACCACGCGCGGCAACACGTCTGGCCTCTTCAAGCACTTGCGCCGCATCATCTTCCGCAAAGTGGTGCAGGGCCAGCGAGCACATCGAGAGATCGGCCGCCGCCTCTCGAAACGGCAGATGCCGCGCATCGGCCAGTACAAAATGGATAGGGGCATCCGTCGGCGTGGCTTTGCGAGCGCTTGTTAGCGTATCCCATTGCCTGTCAACGGCTATCACCGTGGTGGAAAGTTTGCGGCGGCGTGCCCAGGCAACCATGGCGCGGGGATGGTCGCCGTATCCGGTACAGATATCGATGACGAGCACCTGGCGCAGGTTAAGATCCCGCACAAACGTGGCGAGAATCCCCAGGACTGCGGAACGCCCTCCAAACCAACGGTTTATGGTTTCCAGATTCCGCAGATCCCGCTCCAGTTCGGCCGGATCGTTTCCGTCCCGGTCCATCAGCTCGGGCTCATCAGGCGAGAATTGGCGCTCCACGGGATCCGGGGTTGCTTAGGTAAAGCGTTGGGGCGCTGCTGTTTACGGGACGGGGAGAGTGTCCAGGATCTGCTGGACAATATCGGTGGAGGTCAGGTTCTCCGCTTCCGCCTCGTACGTAACGATGACGCGGTGGCGGAGCACGTCGGGCGCCATCGCCTTGACGTCCTGCGGGGTAACGTAGCCGCGGCCGTGGATAAACGCGTAGCCTTTGGCGGCCAGGGTGAGGGCGATAGTAGCACGGGGTGAGGCGCCGTACTGGATAAAGCTTTGGAAATCAAGGCGATAGGCTTGCGGATCGCGCGTGGCAAGGACGATATCCACAATATAATCCTTCACTTTATCATCTATATAAATGGAATTAACAACATGGCGCGAGTGGATCACATCCTCGGGCGTGATCACCGGCGTCACATCCAGCAGCGGTGCGCTGGTGCCCATGGCGTCCAGGATTGAGCGCTCCTCCGTACGCGTGGGGTAGTGGATGACCACCTTGAGCATAAAACGGTCGACCTGCGCCTCGGGCAGGGAGTACGTACCCTCTTGCTCCACAGGGTTTTGCGTTGCCAGCACCAGAAACGGGTCCGGCAGGCGGTAGGTCTGATCGCCCAGCGTTACCTGGCGCTCCTGCATGGCCTCCAGCAGGGCGCTTTGCACCTTGGCCGGGGCGCGATTGATTTCGTCGGCCAGCACCAGATTGGAGAAAATCGGGCCGTGCTTGGTGTTGAAGGTGCCCTCTACCGGGTTGTAAACGAGGGTGCCGACGATGTCGGCGGGCAGCATGTCGGGCGTAAACTGGATGCGTTGAAAGCGCACCTGCATGCATTGCGCCAAAGTCTTGAGTGTCAACGTCTTGGCCAGGCCGGGGACGCCTTCCAGCAGGACGTGGCCGTTGGCGACGACGCCCACAATAAGGCGCTCCACCAGATCCTTTTGCCCCACAATAATGCGGCCCATCTGCTGCTGCATGGGGCGCACCCACGCGGACGCGCGCTGCACGGCATCGTTGATGGCCTGGATATTAATGGCGGGCGCTGCGGCCGGGACGCGCTGAGGAGGTAGGGGGGAAGCTGTGGGCATGGAGTTGGAAACGTAAGGAAGAATGCTTGTAATAGCCTGTGGCAGAGGCGGATAGCATATCGGGAAGCGACCGGATTTTGCGTAGATAAAGGATGCGGCCGCGGTCGGAACGTCTGAATAAGAGCGCCATCCTAACCAGGCCCGGCACCATCGTGCAATTCAGAAAAATAGGGCGGAGCACGAAGTTTTCAAATGGAAAGCTTGGAGACGGCCTTCGGCCTGTAATCAAGGCCGGCACAGGTTTTTTTCTGCACGATCCTGCAAATGAGCACTTGTCAGAATCGCGAAGCTATGGCATTCTCCCAAACTCAATCGAAGTTGCCCATGCGGGTGTAACTCAGTTGGTAGAGTGCAACCTTGCCAAGGTTGATGTCGCGAGTTCGAGTCTCGTCACCCGCTCCCTTCCGCCTTTGTTTTTCGGGTGGCAGGTTATTGGTTAGCAAGTGTTTAAGCGGATTCGCGCCCGAAAATTCGCATGCCTCCGGCCACGATTCCCTGCCTGTTTCCCGTCTGCGATCAGAAAAATGCTTTGAGGTGAAAAAAGGGCTTGTCAGGTTTTAGATCTCGTGTCATTATCGCCAACTCAATCGAAGTTACCCACGCGGGTGTAACTCAGTTGGTAGAGTGCAACCTTGCCAAGGTTGATGTCGCGAGTTCGAGTCTCGTCACCCGCTCCCTTCGCCCACTTGTTGTGGGGTGAGAGGCTTTCCTGAGGTTTTGTCGGCCAGTTACTTCTACCTTCCGTTCGCCTGTTGTGGCCGCTCGGTCGTCCTCCATTTATTCTGAAAATAGTGCTTGTCAGTAGCTCAAGGTCATGACAATCTCGTCAGCTCAATCGAAGTTACCCATGCGGGTGTAACTCAGTTGGTAGAGTGCAACCTTGCCAAGGTTGATGTCGCGAGTTCGAGTCTCGTCACCCGCTCCCTTTCCGCTGTTTGGCTGTCTATAGCGCACCGTTTGTTGCAAGGCACTAAGTTGTTGGAGTCCAGGTATTTGTGCTTACCGGACTTACCCTTAGCTCATCCCCGTTTCGTCCAGTGCTTCGGCCTTGATCTCCCCGGTTATGGCGATCGCTTCGGTGTCGTCCACCAGCACAAGTTCGGGCACTTCACCAACGGTAACTATTTCCTGGATAAGCAGTTGCGAACCTGGACGGGCGTCGGAATCGAACAGGGCGCGGGCCAGGGGATTGACCAGCCATGCCTCAATATGGTTGCCGATGCCGCGGCCGCCGTTGGAGAGATCGGCCAGGCATATGGCACCGAGCACATTGGCGGCTTCCGCGCTGATGCGCACGCGCACGCGCTGGCGCTCCTCCAGGCGTTCCAGCACGTTAAGTACCATCTTTTCAAAGATTTGCGCGCCTACCTCCAGGCGGATAAAGTCGAAAATCACGATGTTTTCGCCAATGCGGTTCAGGATTTCAGGCCGGTTGAGCTGTACCTTAAAGTAGCTCTCAATTTCGGCGCGCACTTTCTTTTCCACCGCGTCGTAGGGGTCCGTCTGCAGCACGTTAGGCACCCGTTCGCCCTCTGGGGAGATTTTGAAGATGCCGAGGTTGCTGGTAAAGATGATGACGGCCTCGCTAAAATACACGCGCTCGCCGCGGCCGCTGGTGATGACGCCGTCGTCGAGCATCTGCAAAAATTTGTCGAGGATGCGGGGATGCGCCTTCTCGATTTCGTCGAAAAGCACCACCGAAAACGGCTTCTCCCGGATGGCGTTGGTGAGCTCGCCGCCCTGATCGTAGCCGACGTAGCCGGGGGGCGCGCCGATGAGCCGCTGGTCCGAGTGCTCCTGCGAGAACTCGCTCATATCAAAGCGGATGTACGCGCGCTCGTCGCCAAACAGCAGTTCCGTCAGCGTCTTCGCCAGTTCCGTTTTGCCCACACCAGTGGGGCCGGCCAGGAACATGACACCGCGCGGTTTGCCGCCGATGCGCGCCGCCTGAGCGCCGCTTAGGCCGGTGACAGCGCGTTTGACGATATCCATCGCTTTGACAACGGCTTGCGTTTGTCCCTTCAGGCGTTTCTCGATGAATTCCCGCCCCGCGACAATGCGTGAGCGATCGATACGTCGCCAGGGATCCTCCGAGACGCCCAGCTTGAACCGCCGCACGGCCTCGCCAATATCGCTGAACGGAAGTGCCTCGCGCCGTGAAAGTTGCGTAATGGCGATGAGGTCGGAAACGAGCATGCTTTCGGTTTGCTCCACAAACACGGTGGTTTGCCGAGCGTTTTCGTCGTCGGAGCCGTCCAGGTAGCCGGGCAGGCTGGGAGCGATGCCTTCGATCATGGCGCGCCGCACGATGTGGTCCGGGCGGGGAATCATGGCGGAGCGGATGCGCGGGTTCTCCAGCGTAAACCAGCCAGGCAGGTCGTTCTCGCGGTCGCAGATCCAGAAGACCGGGTTGAACTGCGCCTCCCGCATTGTGGCGGTGGCGTGGGGCATGGCGCTGTGGCTCAGTTTCAGGGCGCGGGTAAAGTACTCGTGCTCGCGCTCGCTTAAGTCGTTGGGCTGCACGGCGTAGCGCGAGGCGAAGTCGAGAAATAAGGCGATAAAATGCTCGCGATGTGTCAGGATGTCGCTGATGAATTCGAGCGAGCGCTCCAGAGTGCAGCGCATGCGGTTAGCCGCGTCAAAACTCATCCGAAACTGCTTCGAAAAGAAGGCGCGCTGGTCGGCATCCGCCGTGCCGCGTGGGGAAACGACCGTAAAGCCGTCGATGGGATCGTAGCTCAGAAAGTACTGGAAGCCGCGGAGCTGCAGCGAGGAAGCCAGGTAGGAGGTAAAGAAAAGCGGTACAAACTGCTTATCCTGAACAGGATACGGATAGCGATCGCGCACATTGCCAAAGCAGACAAACTGCGATTTGACGGGCAGGAACCGAAAGATATCGCGAATCCACCGCGGCGTGGCGGGCAGGGAAAGGAACTCGGCGGAGGTGAGGGCAGGGGACGGGGGTTCCGGAGGCGGTGCGGGAGAGGGAGCGGGTGGAGCAGGAGATGCGGGTGAGGGGGATGGCGCTTCCGCAGGCGGTGCTCCAGCAGGAGCAGGTGGCGACGGAGACGCAGGGGCTGCGGCGTCTGGATCTACAACGCTGGTGAGAAGCGGGTGCGCGCCGGCGGCATCCTCTGAGCCTGCGCCAGAATGCTGACGACCGCCAGGAATGGCAGGAGAACCCGGACTATGCGCGTGACGCACCGGAATGTGAGGCGGGACGGGAACAGGAGTTTCAGCCATCGCGCGGAACATCATATGCGGGTTTTGGACTTTGCGCCACTGAATAGAGCAGCTAAGGTAACGCGCATGACACACGACGAGTGGCATGCCGAATTCGTTGCGATTATAGGTACCAAAAACAAGCGGCGGCGGGCACTGGAGATTGCTGCGAAATGCCGCGAGCTTTGGATTAAAGTGGAGCAAGACACGATGGACCGGCCAGGCCCGGGGGCCATGGGCGCTGTAGCAGGCTGGGCCTCCGTCGTCCTTAAGGACGCTGGACATAAGGATGAAGCCTTGGCTGTGCTGGAGAAGCAGGCGGAGTTTTTACGCGCGACCCACCGCTCCAACGCGCAAGCACTGGCCAGCCATCTGGGCATTCTTGCCTGCGACTATTTTGAGGCGAGACAGGACGACAAGGGATTGGCCTGCCTGCGGGAAGCGCTGGCGGCCCTCAACGTGGCAGGAGAGAATCCGTCCGCGCCTGGGCACACCTTTGTGCGCTGGGCCATGCGCAGCGCGGAGTTGGCGGACATAGAGAGAATGGGGCGCGCCAGCGGAGTGATATACAAAGGAGAATTCCCGCCCGGCAGCAGATGGAATCCCAGGAAAAAGCGCCCGAAGAAGCCTGGCAGGCTGGATTTAGACCTTGGCGATGGTGGGGATGCCGCCGATCAGGACGGAGGAAAAAATACATAAGCCTTCCTCGCGAGGGCTTCCTCGCAACAGGCGCGCCAGAGCGCCAGAGCACCTGAGCGATGACTCCCTTCGGCCCGGGTTTAGAGGAACCCGCGCCTGTGCGCGCGACTGTGGATGCACGGTCAACCTTGGCCCCATTTGTCGAAACACGGGCCGTCAGACAAAAAGAGGGCCCGAGCCCGGACTAACATGACTTCGCACAATATATGTTGTATTAAATGAAAGAGGAGGGGGATGCTGGATGCTGCCTTCCTGGCTCGAGCCCTGCATCCCAGCCCTCGGGCCGCACGATTAGCTTGATCTTCAGCACGTTCGTCGCTATCCATGCGAGTCGCCGCGCAAGCTGGCGCTAACGCAACAATTCCTGGAATGACTCTGACCCTTACTCCCGGCTGCGCCCCCCGCGCCGGCACTGCCGCCTCCATCCCGCCGCAAACCGTCTCCACGCCGCGCCCGCACACCCCGCCTCCCGGCGTGGTCATCAGCCATCAGCCCTCGGGGAACGGGCTGTTTGTGGGGTCGCCGGCCATCGCCAACCTACAGGACGGCGCTCTGGTCGCGGCGCACGACTTCTTTGGCCCGGAAAGCGGCGAATTTCAGTGCGGCACCACACTTATCTTCCGCAGCGAGGACCGCGGTGCCACATGGACGCAAACCGCGCGCCTGGATAAAGCTTTCTGGTGCAACCTCTTCCAGCATCGCGGCGCCGTGTGGCTTTTGGGCGTAACCCATCACCACGGCCTCGTCTGCCTGCGCCGCAGCGACGACGGCGGCCGCACCTGGTCGGAACCCGCCCTGCTTACCGCATCCGGACAGTACCACACCGGCCCAATGCCGGTCGCCATCCACAACGGCCGCCTGTGGCGCGCCATCGAGGACGCCTCCTCCGGCCACCAGTGGGGCCGCCGCTACAACCCGTGCATGCTTTCCGCAGCCGAGGACTCCGACCTGATGGACCCCGCAAGCTGGACGCTCGACCGCATGGGCACGCAACGGCCGGAGTGGCTGGGCGGCCTTTTTGGCGGCTGGCTGGAGGGCAACGCCGTCGTCCTTCCCGCCACCGTCCCCCGGTCCGCAGGCGCCTCGGCGACCGACGACGATGCCTCGCAACCCGTTGCTGCTGTGGGAAATCTGTTACGCGTGGAGTACCCGCCCGGCGGCAAAGCCGCGCTCCTGCGCCCTGGCACCGATAAGGTGGAGTGGATCGAGCTGCCGGGTGGCTCCACCAAGTTTACAGTGCGTCACGATTCCGTCTCCGGCCTTTACTGGACGCTTGCCAACGCCGTTCCCGCCCGTTATTCCGGCACCAAAGACAACCACGCATCCATTCGCAACACATTGATGTTGCTATGCTCTTCCAATCTCCGGCAATGGACAAGGCGAGCTGTCATCCTGCAACATCCCGACGTCCATCGCCATGGATTTCAGTACGCGGACTGGCATTTTGACGGAAACGACATGATTGCCGCCGTCCGCACCGCCTGGGAGGACGCCACGGGTGGCGCCCCCAACGAGCACGACGCCAACTACCTCACCTTTCACCGCATAAAAGACTTCCGGGCACTCGAGAACGACTGCGATGGCGAGTCTTTTTGCGTAACAAACGAATAACAGCTTGCCGGAAAGCCTTGCAGCCACAAGAATAGGCAACGGTATGACCCGTGAGCGAGACGACCTCGAAAAAATCGAAGCGCGATCCTTGGCGCCCTACGCCCAGCTCAGCTGTGCCTCCCGCGGTCGGCAGCACGCCGAGGAGGCGCACACCTATCGCTCCGAGTATCAGCGCGACCGCGACCGCATTGTCCACAGCCGCGCCTTCCGCCGGCTGGAGTACAAGACGCAGGTCTTCCTGAACGGCGGCGGCGACCACTACCGCACCCGCCTGACGCACACCATGGAGGTGGCCTGCATCGCGCGCAGCATCAGCCGCTCCCTGGGCCTGAATGAGGACCTGGCCGAAGCCATCGCCCTGGCGCACGACCTGGGGCACCCCCCCTTTGGCCACGCCGGCGAGGTGATGCTGAACACTCTGATGAAGGAGCACGGCGGTTTCGATCACAACCACCAAAGCATCCGCGTGGTGAGCGAGCTGGAGCTTAAGTACCCGGAATTCAACGGCTTAAACCTAAGCTGGGAAACCATGGAAGGCCTGGCCAAAAATCTGCGCCCCGGCTACGAAAACAGCTCCGGCTTTGCCGTGCCCGAAAGCGCTGCCGCCCACGGCAGCACCTGGCAGCCCAGTCTGGAAGCCCAGGTTGCCGACCTCGCCGACGACCTCGCCTACGTCTGCCACGACCTGGACGATGCCCTGGAAGCCGGCCTGATTTGCCGCGACGACCTGGCCGAGCAGCCCCTGTGGCGCAACACGCTCCGCCGCGCCCAGCGCAATTACAGCCGCCTGGAAAGCGAACGCGGCCATGCGTATGTGCTTCGCTGCCTGCTGGATATGCTTGTGGGCGATGCCATTCACACCTCGTCGGATGCCATTGCGCGATCCGGCGTGGCCACGGTTGCTGATGTACGAGCTTTGCAGAACAAACTCATTACCGTCTCCGACGAATTGCGCGAGCCGCTCCTGCTCCTGCGGCGCTTTCTGTTCAACCAGTTCTATCACCACGACGATATAAAAAAGATAAATGAGCGAGCCATGCTCTGCCTCCGTCAATTGTTCCAACTCATTGTCAAGCATCCACATCTGCTAAGCCAACAGTTCAATACGCGCATCAAGAAAGACGGATTGTATCGCGCCACCTGCGATTACCTGGCCTGCATGACCGACCGCTGTGCCATGAAGCAATTCGAGGAAGTCTTTGGCAATGCCGACGCCCTTGCGGTCGCAACGATGGAACAGCCCGTTCTGTTTGATTTCGACAACGTCCGGTAGACAGACACTTACACAACATCATGCGGGACAACAGCTTAACGATGTACGCGTGCTTCATCTCCACAATGCGGTCGTCGCTTCTGGCCTCCGCCATCTTCTTCGTCACGCTAAGTAGCTGTCACCACGCCGTTTACGCACAGGATGCCGAGGCGCCAAAGGCTTCGCCCCCCTCCCCGCAGCCCCAAGCCGCACCCCTGGATTACAAGCACCTTGGCCCAGTGCAAGTGCTTGACAACGGCGTGGTTACGCTTGGCGTCGCGGCTCGCGTCGGGCGCGTTGTCACCTACCAGCGCAAAACCGCAGCAGGGCCGAGCGAACCCAACTGGCTTGGCATTACCGACGAGGCACCGATCCCCAGCTGGCATTGGAATCCGTGGGGCGGCGATCGCATCTGGCCCACCACGCAACTTCTTAATCCACAGATATATGGCAATACTGGATGGGACCCGGTTATCGACGGCGCGGCCTGGGAGATCGTGACATCCACCCCTACCGCGCTGGAGATTCGCAGCGGCCTCAGCGCCCACCTGGGCATTCGGATCACCCGCCGTTTCGAGCTCCGCAAGAACTCGCCCCAGGTGTGGCAAACTATTGTGGTGGAGAAACTTAAGCCGTCCGTATGGCCCGTGCACGTCTGGACCGTCACTACCGTCCGCAAAGATGTACCCGGCCAGCCCGACAGCGCGCGCTACTTCCTGCTGGATAACGTGCCCGGCATTCCCCATCCCAACTACCTGCCCTACCGGTTGTGGCCCGATGTTGTGGGGAAACCTAAAGTGGAGTACAACAAGCCTTTACGTACTCTCCATGTCGCCATGCCCGAGAAGTACATCAAGGCGGGCACCTTCGGTACCTGGATCGCGTACGTAGAAGAAAACTCCGCATTTATACAAACTGTCGCGCACGATCGCGCCGCTGTTTACCTGGAAGCCAGCAACCTGCAGGCTTATGCCAAGCGCGAGACGCAAATCTATGAAATTGAGGCACTTAGCCCCACATGGCACATGGCGGAAGGCGAGAGAAAAGTGTGGAACGTTACATGGAATCTGATCGACTTTCCTGCTGCTGAAAATACGATAGAGGCGCGCTCCAAGTACCTGAAAGACATTGCTTTACGCATGTCAGCCGTCCCAGCTGACAGCCGCACCCCCTCCTCAATCGAAGGAGGCGCGGGCTCGTCGGATTGACGTAACTCATTCCGTCAGAATGAGATCGCCCACAGTATCGATGTCTTTCGAGTGCGCGTTGCCAAACCACGTCATAAATGCGTTACGTCCTGCTCCGTCGTCCTCGTTAATAATAAGGGTAAAGCCTAAGTTATTGCTTACAAACGGTTTAAACGGAGCCAACCTGCTCCAGGGTATGGCCACCTCGTACGTCACATCGCCCGTCCCCTCCTTATCCTTCTGCATCGCAAGCCTGATCTCCGGCGCGCTCCCGGCAGGCGCAGCGCCATCCGCCGACAAAGTGCACCACGTTTGCGCACCGGCAGTACCAAG
Source organism: Verrucomicrobia bacterium LW23 (assembly GCA_003054695.1). Taxonomy (GTDB): domain Bacteria; phylum Verrucomicrobiota; class Verrucomicrobiia; order Methylacidiphilales; family UBA1321; genus LW23. The sequence continues at coordinate 28,088 of QAZA01000003.1, read as the reverse complement.
GCCAAGCTGGTATTCGTATTTGCCTACCTTGTAAGCACTTGTGCGCATCGGGTCGATCAGGAACTGAAGCCCGTCCTGCTGCCAGAGGCTGCCGTCCTTGTGCAGAATTTTTCCGGCAACGTCGTCCTTTACCTTTACGCTTACATAAAAGTACGCATCGTCCCACAAATAGCGAATCTCCGCCGACAAGTCTTCCGCTCCCGTCCAATCCGCCGCCGCCGGCTTATCCTTCGTCCTGAATGCATAGAACTGGTTGATGTTGTCCAACTTACGCACCTGGGCATGCTTCCAGTCCGCTTCATCCGTCACCCCGTCAACCTGCAGCGCCTGCTTCGCCTTGCGCACCGGGTAGAATGCCGAGACCGGCCTCTCCACCACGGTCGTCCGCCCGCCCGCGTCGCGAATCGTCGCCCTTGCGCGATACACCGTGTACAGATCTCCCTCAGCCACAGGAAGTTGCACCTCGGCGGACTTCATCCCCTCAACTTCAAGCGAGCCCGATGCGGCCTCTGTAAAGTAGGCGCTTGTCGGCTCCACCTTGCTGAAAACGCCCTCCCTCAGCGATTGCTCGCCCGTGAGTACCAGGTCCCAGTTTACTTTCTGTCGCTTATCACTGTTGTTCGTCACAACTATCTTGATGACAGGACGTTGCGTCGCGTCCTGCACGGGTACGGGCAGCACTTGTGCGGAGAGAGTTCCGGTAACTTGCGGCCGGTAATAGAGCTCGCCGCGCGGCTTTCCGTCCGCCCCGGCGAGCGTCACCACCATCTCGGCCTCGCGCACCGCACTGTGCTCCGGAGCGGAGAGGCGGAAGGGCAGGACGTCGCCCGACGCGGATGTGCGAGCCACGCCCTTCACCGCCTTCCACATTGGTGGCGATTTCAGGCTTACCTTTTGGGCATCAACACCTTGCAGAGCCACGGCCAGCTCAGATTCTGTGCCGCGAACGAGTAAAGGGGGCGCGGCGGCCAGGCTTGCGGCAGGTGTTCCCAGCTGCTGGGGAAGCTCCTTTTCGCCCCCCTGGTAAAGCACGACGATCGGATCCTCGGTGATGGTCAGGGTAATCCCGGTATCGCCCGCATAAAGGGTGCTGCGGGTGCCATCAATACGCACCAGTTGAACCTCGCCAATTCCAGGCATTGGTATAAAGATATCCTCCCGGCCCTTGTCCTTGTACCACACCTGAAGTGACCGACCGTCGCGATCCTGAAACAGAAAGGCGTGAATGTCGGCGCCATACTCCTTGTCCTGCACATATTTTTTGATTCCAATGGCATTGGCCGCGTTATACACCGCAATAGCATCCAGCTTTGGCGCATATTTGTTGTAACGACAATCAAATGTGTTGTGGGCGGAACCAAAGGAGTCGTGGCTCTTGCCTTCCGGATCGGGATAAATGATGCCAAACCACGAAACATTCGCACCACCGCCTGCAAAGAAGTTCACAAACTTGCGATAGACCTCTGCCGCGACAAATTGTCGCGCCATGCCCTGACTATTGAGTCCAAGCTCCGTCGACCACACCGGCTTGGGGTGGCCATACTTGCGAAACATCGCCGGAAAGCCTTCCGAGACAATACGCCTCACGCTCTTCGCGTCCTCGTAGACGTGAAAATCGTAAGCATCCAGCCACTGCCCGTAGCCGTGCTTAAAAAAGTCCTCGCTAAACACCGAAGTGCCCACCACATACATCGTGGGGTCAATCTTCTTAAGTTCCGTATACACAATGCGATACGCCTCCACGTTGGCTTTAACCTCGTCACCCTTCTGGTGCGGCTCGTTGCCGAGATTGACGTAGGCCGGCCGTACTTTACCGCCGAATTTGGCCATGTAGTTGCGGACGCCCTCGCGCAGTTTCGCGCCATCGTTGGCCAGCAACTCCTCCCAGCCCTTGGAGCGCTGCTCCACGTCGTGCGCGGCTGAGCCCGTAAGGTAGCCCATGCCCAGTTCGCCTATAAGATCGAGTTGCGGCGCGCTTACTTTGGCGGGGTCCGCGTCCATGCGCCCCCAAATGCCGCAGATTCGAATGCCCAGGCGCTTGCTGAGCCGCACGTACTCGGCAATGCGGTTGTCCCAGTTACGGCTGGTAAACGGTACCTCCTCGGCCTTGTGGGCGTTGTTGGGCGCCTCTGGAAGGATGGCAAACGAGGTATAGTTGGTAAACGGCTCTGCATCAGCACGTTGTATGGCACCGTGGATCTCGTAATAGCGCCCGGTCTCCAGGGCAATCCCCTTCAGGTCCACCTTTGCCGTGTAGCGAAAAAGCGCATCCTTGCGGCCATCGCGGGCAAGTGTGGCGGTCAGCGGCTCGGCCTGCTCGGCGCCCCAGTAGTCGTGCACGGTCAGCACAACCTTGCGCATGTCCGCCTTAAGTGGTTTGGATGCCCATACTTCCAAGGTAATTTCCCGCGAATCGTCGGGAAAAAGCAGGTTGCCCATTTGCGCGGTGGTAAACATCAGCCGGCGGATGGAATCGTCCTTGCGCTCCAAAACGACAGGAGCGATGCCCAGCTCGTCGATCCAGAAACGACCGGGCGTCTCCTTGTTGATGGACGCCACAAACCGGGCCGACGCCGTGCCGGCCGGCGCCTCCACCTGCTTTTTGACGGGACGCCAGCCCATCTTGCGGAAGTATGTCTCCAACTCCCTGGCGCCCAAAGACTTACCCGTCGCGTCCAGAAACTCGATGCGCAGGCTGCCGTTGTACGAGTTGTCCATCGACGTGAGGTCCGACTTGCCCGCAAAGGTTACCTCCCACGCACCAGGTCGGGCTGGAAAGGCCGGGCCGGCCGCGGTTACGGAATCGCGCAGCGTCTGTTCTGTCTTGCTAAGCCGCAGTGATTGCTTGCCCTTAAAGCCCTCTGCGGCATCTACTTGCACGGCGCCTTGCGTTTGCCAGCCGGCGATCGCTTGCGCCGGGGCGCCCTCAAACGGAGCCTGCCAGGCGGTATCGCCGGAACCCGCGGCCACAACCCCCGTGGCGCGCACCTGCGCAAGCTGCAGGCTGGCTGTCTTCGGGTCCCCCTCCGGCTTTCCCAGGCCGATCGAGATATACTGGGGTGCGCCATGCCACCTTCCATCGTTGGCGCCGCCCCAGTGCTCGCCGCCGGCAATCTCCTGGGGGCGAAGGACGAGGTCGTGCCACTGGCCGTCGGCAGTCAGGGGGATTTTTTTCTTCTGATGGGTCTGGCCCGTGGCGTCGCCGATACGGACACCGATGCTTTTGGCGTCTGTGGTACGGTAGCGCAGGCGAAACTCCTTAACATCCTGCAGGGCAAACTCTTCCAACTTGCGGATGCCCGCTACGTAGATGCCGCCCCCCGTAAAATCGCCACCAAGCTGCAGGACATTTCCGGACTCTCCCTCCGTGCCCGGGGCGACAGTGAGGCTGCCTTTGGCGCCGGGGAATTCGCGGCCGTCGTGAAACTCCCAAAGGTGTTCGCCATCAACCACTTCGTCCAGCACAACGGTGGTCTCAAGCTTTGTCGCTTCCCTCGCAAGGGCGCGCGGCACCACGCTTATGCTATTGAGCCACACGGTGTTAAGAGGATTTTGGTCCGGCCCTTTGCCAATGAGGATAGAGAGCGATTTTGCCGGGCCATTCCATGTGCCCTGGCTCTTTTCATCGCCTCCCCAGGCCTCGTATTTCGAAACAATTTTGAGTGCCGCGGAAGTGCTCTGGCTTGCAAAGTATCGCTCAAGAGGGAAGACAATGCGTTGCCACCCTTCCTCGGGTGTCGTCTTCAGATTAAACTGATGGCAGCGGCCTGCGGAATCCACCAGTCGGATGGTAATGTGATCCTTACGCAAGTTCCTGATCCAGAAAGACAAATCCTGAATATCCGTGCCTGCGGGAAAGTCATAGATGGCCTGCACGTAGTTACCGCCACCGGAGAAGTCCCCGGATAAGCGAAGGCTTTCGAGTCCGTTCTGCTTCACGGCGGCGTCCACTTCCAGCTCGCCTTTTGCTCCAGGGAACTCGCTGCCGTTGTCGAACTTCCAGCCAAAATCGGGCTTGCCCTGGCGAACGAGGGGCAACGGTTCATCCGCCCTGGCGATTGGTGCGACGGCGGGCGCATAGCCGGAAAGTATTGCGGCGGAGAGCGTTGCGTATACAGCGAGGGTTCGCCAGGGCAACGGGAGTCGGAGGAGATAAAGCATAGGGCAGGTGGGAGGTGCAGGGGCGTTCAGAAAAAGGAAAGAAGGGCGAGAGACTCCAATACTTGTTTAAAGAAGTAACTGCTTGCAGATAGCGGGTCAATCCAAAATCGCTATTTCCCGCATTCACACTCAGGAGGATGCAGCCAATACTCTTGCGCAGCCCCCTCACCGGCCTTATGATTTCCCTCTACCTATGGCACCCCTCGCAACTCAACCTGTCTACCGCGGCGTGGAGGGCCACGTTGGCAACACGCCGCTCCTTCGCCTTCGCGGACTTTCGGAACTTACTGGCTGTGAGATACTTGCGAAAGCCGAGTTTATGAACCCCGGTGGCTCCGTCAAGGATCGCGCCGCGCTGGGGATCATCCTGGCCGCCGAGGCGCGGGGCGAGCTGAAGCCCGGCGATACCATTGTGGAAGGCACCGCCGGCAACACAGGCATCGGCCTTACCGTTATTGGGCAAAGCAAGGGCTACCGTGTGGTGATTGTTATCCCGGGGAATCAGTCGCCGGAAAAGATGGCGCTGCTGCGTGCGCTGGGCGCGGAAGTTATTGTCGTGGAACAAAAACCGTTTAAGGATCCCGGCAACTACAACAAGGTGGCGCAACGGCTGGCCGGGGAGAACGGGTGGTTCTGGGCCAACCAGTTTGACAACGTGGACAACCGCAATATCCACTATCGCACCACTGGCCCGGAAATCTGGGCACAGACCGACGGAACGGTGAACGCCTTCGTCTCGGCGGTGGGAACCGGTGGAACTCTCGCAGGCACAAGCACTTATCTTAAGGAGCGGAATTCGGAAATACGGAGCGTCTGCGCCGATCCCTATGGCGCGGCCATGTGGTCGTGGTTTGCCAACGGAAACCTCGACACGGACGACGGCGATTCCTATGCGGAAGGCATTGGCCAGGGGCGAGTTACGAAAAATATCGAAGGTTTTTCCGTGGATGAGGCGATGCGAATCGAGGATCAGGCCGCCTTTACCGTGATTCACCAACTGCGGCGGGAGGAAGGCATTTTCCTGGGCCTGAGCAGCGGCATAAACATCGTGGGCGCAGCGCGTTATGCCAAAAAGCATGGGCCGGGCAAAACGGTGGTCACCATCCTTTGCGATTCCGGCCACAAGTACATGTCACGCCTGTATAATCCGGAGTGGATTGCGAGCAGCGGACTGAAGGCGGATCTGCCGCTGGCTTCCGTGCTCGACGTTTAAGCTCGCAGACGGCGTAATCCCCTGCCCTGCACTAACTTGCCGCGCTTTTTGCTGTCAGCGATTTAAGCGCGGCCAGCATCTCTGCTTCCTGCTTCCAACGCTCCTGCGCGGTCATCGGCATGTCGTTGTCGCTGAGGTTGTTCTGCACGCGAAGCTCCTCGGCCAGGGCGCGCATGCTTTCCTCGGCGCGGCGGGTGAGGTCGGCGCGGGCATCGGCGGCGCTCATCCCTTGGGCCTGCGCGATGGAGAGCGGCGCGCCAAAGCGGATGAAAAGCGTAGTGCGGCGCCACTTCCAGGCCTCCTTGGCGTAGAGTTTGTCAGTACCCAGCATAACGCACGGAACTATCGGCACATCAGCAAGTTGCGCAAAACTGCCAACCGCTTCGTCCAGGGGCGCGCCACCGATGATTGACTCGGCGCCGCTGCGAATGCCGCCCTCGGGGAAGAGCCCCACGGGTTCGCCGCGTTTCAGGCGCCGGAGCGACTCTTTGGCGGCGGCGCGGTCCGACTTCTGGCGATCGACCGGGATGGCATCGATGCCCTCAAAAAAGAAGCGGCCGGCGGGATGTGCATACATGTCGAGCGCGACCACCCAGCTTATCTTGCCCGGCGTTTGACCGGCAAGGATGGGCGGATCGAAGTGGCTGATATGGTTGCAGATAAGCAGAAACGCCTTCCTTCCCGCACCTTGCGCTGGAAGATGCTCGCGTCCACTGACATGGATGCGGTTGAATGCGGAAACGAACCAGCGCGCCAGTGTGTTGGCCGTGTGGTAGAAACACCAGTGATAGACGCGGGCTTGCCAGCGCAGGCGCGAGGTGCTGTTGGAAGAGGCCGAAGGAGTTGTCGACATGTAGCAGTGTAAAGCTTTGATGAAGAGAGTGTTAGACCTTAGGGACGGGGGTTTGCGACGGCGTGGCGGCCTGCTTGCGCAGGAAGGCTGCCTCCGAGAACGGCGGCACGGAGTCAACCGACGCAACCTCCACATTGGCACTGCCTTCCGCAAATAAAACGCGGCCACGGGAGCCCACCATGGCCAGGTCGGGCTCGCGCACAATATGCCCGTTGGAGTCCAGAAAAAGCGCGTAGCCGCGGCTGAGGGTGCCGGCCGGACTGAGCGCGCGCAATCGGGCGGCGAGTGCCGCGATGCGCTCGCGGGAGCGCGTGATTCGTCCCGATCGGGGATCCTGCGCGCGCAGGCGTGTTGCAAGTGCTTGCAGCTGTTGGCGATAGCGCTCCAGCGCAGCGCGCGGCCCGGCGGCAGCCAGGCGCAGGCCGGCATTCGCAAGCCGCTCGCGATGGCGCCGCAGCACGTGGCGCAGGTCGGCGGCGCGGAAGCGAAGCGTCAGCTTTTCCAGGGTATGTCGCGCAGTCGCAAAGCGTTGGCGCAGAGCGTCCTGCATCGCCCGCTCCAGGTCGTCAACGCGCTGTTGCATTTGCCGTACGATGCGCACCGGTTCGCGAAAAACATAGCTGTCGCGGGCTCGGCCTACTCGCAGGCGCAGCATCTCCAGGCGGCGCTGCGCGGTTTGGCGGAGGCGTGCGTCGAGGGTGCGCAGTTTGTCGCGCCACTCCTGCCAGTCGCGCGTCAGTAACTCGGCGGCAGCGCTGGGCGTGGGGGCTCGCAGGTCGGCGACGAAGTCCGCGATGGTAAAGTCGGTTTCGTGGCCGACGGCAGAGATGGTGGGGATGGAGCAGCCTGCCAGGGCGCGCGCGACGATTTCCTCGTTAAACGCCCACAAATCCTCAAGGCTGCCGCCTCCCCGCGCTACAATAAGCACGTGCACGCGCTCGCTCGCGGGGCCTTTTTGAAAGGCGCGGATGGCGGCGACTATCTCCTCCGCCGCGCCGGGCCCCTGCACGCGCACGCCGCGAATCTGCACGACGATGCCGGGCGCACGGCGGCGAAGGATTTGCACAAAATCGTGCACCACAGCACCTTGCAGCGCGGTGATGAGGCCGACCCGCTCGGGAAAAACGGGAAGCGGGCGTTTGCGTTCGCGATCGAAGAGGCCTTCTTTGGCCAGCTTCTGCTTCAGTTCTTCAAAGCGCTGTTGCAGGCTGCCTATGCCTAGCGGTCGCATCTCCTGGACAGTAATCTGGTACTGCCCGCGCGCCTCGTAGACGGTAATGGTGCCGCGCACGGCCACGGCCGTGCCGTCGCGCAGGGCAAAGCGCACGCGGGCCGCCTGGGTGCGGAACATGACGGCGCTGAGCGTGGCGCCGGGGTCCTTGAGCGTAAAGTAGACGTGGCCCGAGCCGGGCTGGGAGAGGTTCGAGATCTCGCCCGCCACCCACACCTCGCCCAGCGTACCCTCGAGCACCTGGCGTATGCGGCGCGTCAGCTCCGTTACTGTCACGGGGCGCCGACCGCCGGGCAGGAAGGCGTAGGGATCGTGTGTATCGACACCCGCGGGCTCCGCAGCGCCCGGGCCCGGGTGCGTAAAGATGGAGGCGATGCCTGGAGCCGGCTTGAACATGGATTTAGCTTACGGCGTGCGGGTCGGCGTGTCCAACAATCGCTGCAATGGGCTACGCATTAACGCTTTGTGCCGGAGGTTGCGATGGCCTGGGCGCGCAGCTCCAGCGCAAGGGCGGCGGCAAGCTTGTCAAAAAGTTCGTCTTTTTTATTTACAAGCAAAGCTTCGAAGTCGGGGACGTCGAGGAATTCGACTTCCAGAAAACAGGCCGGCATGGTCTCGGTCTTTTTGGATAAACCAAACTGGTGGAAGAGGTTAGAGCCTTTGCCCCCGTGCAGTTCGGAGTCGTCCTGCACGCGGGCCGTACCGCCTGGCAGGTAGGTGCGGAGGACTTTGTTGGTGCAATCGGCCAGGGCCATGGCGTAGGCGTGGTCGGTTCCGTAGCTCTTGCTGTACGTTTTGGCGCGGATGACGCCGCGGGAGCCAAGGACTTTGCCGTTGGCGGCGTTAAAGTGAATGCTGACGAAGATGACGGCGCCGGCGTCGCGCGTGATTTTTGCACGCTCGGCCATGTTGAGGTTGACGTCCGTTGTGCGTGTTGGGACAGCTTTAACGTTAAAGGCGCCTTGCTTTGGCAGTGCATTGAGCGCTCTAATGGTCCGACCGGCCAGATCCAGCGTCAAATCCTTCTCCTTGAACTTTTTGCCGGGCGATGTGGCGTTGTTGGGGCTGCTGAGTGTGCGCTCCGCCATTGTGCCGGCGGGGGCGGTGCCGCCGTGTCCGGCGTCTACCACCACAACCAGGCTGGTTGCATACGCGGGGGCGATTGCAAGGAGCGCCGCCAGCATCCACGTGGCGGCAAGCGTTAGCGTGGCCAAACGGAAATGTTTTATCATGAAGGAGATACAGTGAAGCCCCATCGCGGTCTCGGTAAGCGCTACTCCAGCAGGCGGGATTGCTGGATCTTGATCCACGAGCGGGACGACGAGATGTCGCGCCCCGGCATCAGCGTGGAGATCATCATTTCCTTCATAACGGGCGTTTTGCCAATTTTTGTGATCCCGTTCACTTCGATGCGCCGCACAACCTCGCCCTTGCCGTTGAGGGCGTCGGCGCGGATGATGGCGCTGTGTTCGCTGGCTACCCAGTAGCGCACGGAGTCAAAGTTGGTCTTCTCGGCGGCCGGCACGTTGACCTGGTAGGCGTAGCACGGCACAGTCTTGATGTCGTCCGTGCCTAACACCTTGGTGCCGTCCCAGTTAAGAAAGTCCATCACGAGATCGCCGAAGGTGATGTCGGAGCCGAAGACGGCCGTCGTCAGCTCGGCGCGGGAGACGGGCTTCCACGTGTCGGCGTCGGAGGTGCGGCGCTTGAGGGTGGAGCCGTTTTCGCCGATGGTGAGGGAGAGCTGCAAGTCGTTCTTGGGGAAGACGTAGGTTTGGCTGCTGCCGCGGGCGGTGATAACCACCGGATAGCTTTTGCCCGCCGAGGTTTCGAGGTTGCCGGTGAGCTCGCAGGCGGAGGATCGCAACACTTTCCACATACGGCTTACCATCACATCGGGCGGCGGCACCTTGGAGATGGTGGAGGCATCGGGCGCCGCGGCGGCGGGCAGCGTGAGCAGGGCCAGCAGCAGCGCTGCGGCGGCCCTGGGGGAAAGGAGGCGACGGGCGAGAAAGTGCAACATGTGGAAGGAATGAATAGGGAAGGAGTTACGCCGAAAAGCCGGCAATGGTGCCGGCTTCTCACGCCTCCGGGCGAAGAGGAGGTTGTCGGGCGGCAAAAGTCTGCCTGTTGAGACGTTTGTTGCCCAGAAGATCGTCGAAAAACCTGCGATCCGAAAGCACTTTATCGCAGCAGTGGGTGCTTTTGTGAGGGAGCAAGACGCGTCGTTTGCGGGGCAATAACCGGAGATTCGCGCCCAAGCTTTTGCGCCACAGGCAGTTTCCGAAAACCGGGGCAGACTCGGCGTCCGAAGCATATCCCGAAGCGATGCGCTACGCCGCGGGGGCGGAGCGCAGCATGCCTGCTTCGTCGACGGCGTCGGAGCCGCCCTCGCCCAATGTGTCGTCGGATAGCGGAAGTTCTTCTACGGCAACGATTTGCTCGTCGGAGTAGTCGGGCGGCGGGGCGAAGAGTGAGGAGGCCCAGAGATCCAGGAATCCGAGCTGGACGAAGCGGAAGAGGATGTGAGCCGCGGCGTCGGGGGAGACGCGGAGTTCGTGGCAGATGTCCGAGAAAGGCGTGGTGCCGGAGACGAGGGAGAGGAAGTCGTCTTCCTCGCGCGAGAGTTTGACGCGGCGGATGTTGGCGAATCCGGAGGCGGTGAAGGAGGGCACGCCCTGGGGGTCCTCCAGGATCTTGCCGATGGCCTGCACGCGGTCGACGGCGCGGAGGTTCTCCAGCATCCAGTTATCCATGCTGGTCAGTTTGACGCGCATAAGGCTGACGAAGGGCGGCAGGGTGTCAAGCTCCTCAAATTCAAAGAGCACATCCGGCCGGGCCCAAACTTGCGCAAACAGCCTGTGGCCATACACTTCCGTCAGCGTCACCGCCATTTGCGAGGCCAGGACGCCGTGCTCGGCCAGGCTCAGGAGGAAGGGCCATTGCGTGGTCGTCTGGCGCTCCTCGCAGCTTTCCCATATGTCATTCTTGCGCCCGGCGTGGTCAAAGGGCGAGCCGTCGAGGTACAGGTGCACGTCGCGTGTGGTGACAAGGCGGACGTGGCCCTCCTGAAAGTAGGCCTGAATGGGCTCCTGCGTTACAAAGGTGCGCAGTACGCCTGTCAGTTTGTCCTGTTCTATGCTGCGCAGGGCGGCGGGGATGGGGAAGGACGATGAGCGACCGCGGAAGCGGACGGCGCTGCCCGTGGGGGCGGCAGGTGCGGCGTGCAGGGCCGCTTCCTCGGCGGCGCTGAGGGCGTAGGCCACGGTTGCGACGAGCAGCTCCTTGGTGAAGGGCTTGACGAGCGCCGAGGCGATATTGGAGTACTGCGACTGCACCTGCTTGATCTCCGGCCCGCTGGAGCTCATGAGGATGACGGGCACGTGCGCCGTGCCCGGCGTCTCCAGCAGGCGGGCGCATACTTCGTCGCCCTGGCCGTCGGGCAGCACGTAGTCGCAAATTATCAGGTCGGGCTTGAGCGAGCGCGCCAGGGAGAGGCCGGAGGCGGCGTCGGAGGCCATCACAATCTTCTGGCACAGCCCCTCATTCATCAGGCTGCGCTCGATGAATTTGCGCAGCGTGAGGCTGTCGTCGATGGCAAGGATAGTTTTGTTTTTGGGCGAAGACATCGACTACCGGGAGGTGTTGGGGAGCGCGGGCGGCGCCGGTTCGGGGCCAGGTGGGAGGGCGACTTTCTGCGAGAAAGCGGGTGCGAACATCAACAACGCTTTCTATACCATTTTAAGGATAAGAAGTCTCGCAACTTTACAGGAATATTTTTCAAGTCCGCCGCGTCAGCCGCCGATACCCCATCGTCCGCTTACCTGCGTGCGCACGCAATGCCTTGCTCCTTGAACGACAGCGCTTAGTTAATCATGGTAAAAGAGTGCTGTAAAGGAAATAAAAGCAATTTTTGCTCCCCTACCACACCAGGTCTGCGTATAGCCGTTCCAGAAAATGGCCCATGCCGTCCACGCTGTGCTTCTCCAGCACGCGGGGAAGCGCGGTGGCGGCCAGAGAGGCAGCGAAGGCGGGTTCGCGCAGGATGCGAAGCATGGCGTTTGAGAGGGCGCCCGGGTTGTTGGGGGGCACAAGCAGGCCGGTCTCGCCATCCTGCACAATGTCCGGGATTCCGCCCACAGATGTACCGATGACCGGGCGGCCCATCGCCTGGGCCTGCAGGAGAATCTGCGGAACACCCTCGTGCGCGGTGCTGGGCAGCACAACGGCGCTCAGGCTGGCCAGGATATGGGGTACGTCCTCGCGGTGGCCCAGCATGGTAATGTCTGACGCCATGCCGGCGTCCTGCACCATGCCGCGGATGGACTCCGTGCCCGGCCCGCCGCCGGCGATGACAAAGTGGCAGGCGGGCGCACCGGCGGCGGCAAGGGCATCACGGGTGCGGCGTGCGGCCTCGATAAAATCCGGGTGGCCCTTCCAGCTGCGCAGCACGGAGATCATGCCGATGATGGGTTTGTCCGCGGGCAACGCCAGATCGGCATGCAGTGTGGCGGGCACGCCGGGGTGGTAGATGGAGGTATCGACCCCGGTGGGCAGGTTGGTGACGCACGCGGGATCGACGCCGACCTCCTCGATAAGGCGCTCGCGGATGCGGGTGCTTGTCGTCAGCAGATGGTGCGGCAGCATGCAGAAGCCCAGGTGCCGCCACAGGGCCTGCGAGGGGTACCCGGTATCGATATGGCGCGAGCGAATAAGCGCGGCGCCGGCGATGCGCGCCGCTATCCCGCCAATCCAGCCATCGCGCGAGCTGTGCGTGTTGACGATATCCGGCCGCCACGCCAGCATGCGGAACGTGAGGCGCGTCGCCGTCCAGGGGCCCTTGAGCGGGGCGCGTTCCAGCGGCCAGGCCTCGATGCCGGCAGCGCGGCAGCGGCGGTAAATCTCACTGTTCTCCGGTGCGCACAGGGCGACGGTGTGGCCGTTGCGACGCATCCACTCCATCTCGCGAAAGATACGGATCTCCTGCCCGCCCCAACCGAGCGATGCCTCCGTATGCAATATCCTGTAGCGCCTCATTTATTTCGCAGACTTAAAGAAAAGGGGCGACACTAGCAACCCCAGCGCCCGCGGGCAAGGAAAAGCAGGGATGCGAGGGAATTTTTGGGTCTTCCTTTAGCGCAAACCCATGTCTTCCCCCGTCGTCTTGACATCGGCACGCCCCTGCCAGATGCTTACCCGCATTTTATGAGCAAACGCGTCACTTTGCTGGGCGATTCGATTCGCATTGGATATCAGGCCACAGTCAAGGAGCAGCTTGCGGATGTGGCCGAGGTGTGGTCGCCCGAGGGCAACGGCATGCATTCGGTGCATCACCTGTGCAACATGGGATGGTACCTGGATCAGCCCGCCGATCTCATCCACTTTAACTTTGGCTTGTGGGATTGCCGGCGCCTGGGCCGCGTTCGCACCGACAACCTGGTGCCGCTGGAGACTTACCTACGCAACCTGGACTACCTGCTTGAGGTGGTGCGCGGCGGTACCAGCGCCAAACTAATCTGGGCCACCATTACGCCGCTGGTGCAGGAGCGCTACGGCGCCACGCACGCCAAGGGCTGGTCCCCCTGGCGGGTAAACGAGGACATTGTGCGCTTTAACGAGGCGGCCGCCCCCGTGCTGGCGCGGCACGGCGTGCAGATCAACGACCTGGGCGCGCTGGTGCATCAGCACGGCCCGGCGTCGATGATCTGCGAAGACGGCGTGCACTACACGCCCGAGGGCAGCGCCGTGCTGGGCACTCGCGTGGCATCGGTGATTCGCGAAGCACTGGCCGGCTCGCCCGGCGTCTGAGCGCCGGCGCTTTCGGAAGCACCCGTGCCCGGCTCGGGCAGATCGAGCGACGTGGTGACGCCGGGGCGCAGCTCCACTGTCGACTCGCCGTAGCTGAACTTTCCAGCCAGGCCCGGGGGAAGCGTAACGGTTGCGGCCAGGCGCCCCGCCCGGCTGCGATCCAGCGTCACCTCAATCATGCCCAGCGGATGCACCATCTTGCCGCTAAGCTGAGCAAGCGCGCATGGCAGCGGGCGAATCTCCACCTCCGCAAAGCCCGCCTTGCCGGGGCGGATGCCCAGCAGCGTGCTGTAGGAGTGATAGACGGGATGCGCTCCCCAGGCGTGGCAGTCGGAGCGCGATTCCACGCCACACTCCGGCGTGGTGCGGAAGCCGAGATTGTTCAGCTCAAACCAGTCCTCCAGCTTTGCAAGCCATTGCGCGCCAAGGCCCAGCGCACGCAACGCCTCCAGGTAGTAGTGGCTGTAGTAAATACTGACTGGCCACGCCTTGCCCTCCTCCACCAGCGCGGGCAGCGTGCGGCGCAGAGCATCCATGTGCGATAGCGGCAGGCGCCCGCTTATGGCGGCCAGGCACTGCGAGTGCTGGGAAAGGTACTTGCCGTCCGTGTCGTCCCTAAACACGCCGGCCTCCGCATCCCAGTAATGCTGCAGGATAAGCGCCGTCTGCTCCCCGGCCAGGCGCGTGTAGCGCGCGGCCAGCTCGGCGTCGCCAAACTCCAGCTCCAGCTCGGCGGCGGCGTCCAGAGCAAGTACCAGCTGCCAGTTAATGGCGCAGTGCGTGCCATCCGCACCCATTGGGGGGATGCCGGTGGTCCAGCCTTTCACCCAGTCCACAAAATTCCAGCCCGGCATCAGCCCCAGCAGGCCGGAGCGCACGCGATGGGCCAGGGCGCACTCCAGCACCGTGCGCACGCCGGCCAGGCGCTCGCGGACAAACGGCGCGTCGTCGCGCCACCGGCTAAAGTCGTGCACGGCCTGCACCCACCACAGGCAAAAGGTGGGGATAAGCTGGCGCACGTGGCTGGGGTAGCGGCTGGCCGTCAGCCCAAAGCCGTCGCGAGAGCGATCGAACAGCTCCACGGCCTTGCGCGGCAGCCGGCTGTCGGTATCCAGCGTAAAGTGGGTCAGAATCTCCAGCCGCGTGTCGCCCACATACATCAGCTGCTCATAAAACGGGCAGTCCATGTAGGTCTCATGCGCGCACATCTCCAGCGTGCGGATGCCCAGCTTGTGCAGAGGCGCAAACCGGTCGTCCGCGGCCGAAAAGCTGCTGCGCACCGTAATGGGGTAATGCGTCTCCCGCAGGCGGAAGTCGCTGATAGTCAGCGCCTCGCGCCCCGTTACAATGTGAAATTGCACATAGCGGCCCGCGCGCCACCACAGCGTCTCAAACTCGCGGCCGGCCCCACCGTCGGGCAGAAAGCGGTCGGAGATGCCGTAGAAGAATTTCCCCTCCACCTCGCTCCGGTTCCCTTTGTCCGGAGGCCGCTGCATACGCGCCGTATGATACAGCGATTCCTCCCACGTGAGCGTGACGATGGAGCCCGCGCCGCCCATCGTGGTAAGGATGGGGTACGCGGAGTAATAGTTGTCGAGATCCACAATCACCCGCACCTCCGCGCCCGCCGGGATAACCACGGCGCCGTTGCCCGCCAGCATCGCGTCCCAGGCGGCGCCGGCCGCGGCATCGTGCCGAGCGGACTGCACGGCCTGCAGCAACGTATCGGTGCCAGGCTCCAGAGTCTCCACGTGGCGCGTCCTCCCCAGGTGCAGCGTTTGCTGAAACATCGGCGGCAGGATGGCTTCGCGCAGCGCGTGCATCTCCTCAAGCTCGCCGGTAATGCGGTAACGCTTCGGCGGCTCGACAACGCGCGCGGCCGGCTCCCAGCCCTCCCCCGTGCCACTGCGGACGCCCCACGGAAAGGCCGCGCCGTCAATCTGCAGATCCACGCCCACGGCATAGAAGCTTGGCACGCGCGTAAAGTTCTCGCGGAAAAGCAGACCGCCAACACGCATGCACTGCCACTCGCCCGTTGCTGTGGAAAGGGCCGAAGAAGCGGAGCCGCCGTCCAGCCAGAATCCATGCCGCACCGACATCTGCGCCAGCGGCGATGCCTCCGGGCCAAGTGTCCACACCAGCGCCACCAGCGTATGCGCGCCGGCGGCGACAGCAAGCTCGTAGCGCTCAAAGAACCAGTTCTCACCGTCGCCACGCTCCGGCCCCTGGCCCACGCGTTCGCCGTCCAGATAGAGGGCGTAGCGCTCATCGGCGCTGGCAGAAAAGCGCAGCGTCTCCGCCGCGGCGCTGCTGAAGTGGAGGCGATACGCCATGACAAACGGCGCCGCGGGCCGAATGGAAGGCACAATCCAGGTGGTAGAGCTCATGAAGAAGGCGCAAAAGATGCGATGGATTCGATATAGAGTTGCGACTATCGGCATAGGCCGCTCACACGTTTGATTCAAGACATTTTCTACCAAGACCCAATAACGATGGGAGCTGGTCTGACTCGCATCGGGACCGGATTCACGCTGGCGAATCTCCCGCTTTGCATTAGTTTAGAGAACTGAAATCGCCCGAACGCCGCCCTATCCCGCCATCCTTCTTCCAGCTTCTCTATGACCGATCCCGCACCTGCGTTAGATCATCCCGTCCATATCTTCGTCTTTATAAACGAAGGCTCCGGTGGCAGCGGTAAGGATATACCATGCGTTATCGACGAACGACTTGCCGCACTGGGGCACAACGTCACGTTAGTTATCTTGACCAAGGGCCAGGATATAACAACGCTTGCCGAGCCTTTTATCCTGCAGGCAGTAGAAGAAAAAGGCCTTGTTGTGGCGGCCGGTGGTGACGGTACCGTCAACACCATTGCGGGGCTGTGCTACAAGCATAAGGCACTGATGGGCGTACTCCCTCTTGGCACGTTCAATTACTTTGCCCGCGTTATTGGCATGCCTATGCAACTGGAGGGTGCGATTGATGCTTTAAGCAAAGGCGTTGTTCGTAAGTTCTCCGCAGGTTTTGTGCAGGATCGCATCTTTTTGGTAAACGCCAGCTTTGGACTTTATCCCACCATCATCCGGCAACGCGAGCAGGCCAAATCCCGCTTTGGCCGCATGCGCCTGGTCGCCGTCCTTTCGGCCGTCCGCAGCCTCCTCACCAAACGCAAACAGTTCGGTATCAGGCTTCACCATGGCGGCGAAACGGACATTTACCGCACCAGCATGGTCTTCGTCGGCAACAACTCCTTTCAGCTGGAGAATCTGGGCCTTGAAGCAAGCGAATGCGCCCGACAAAATCGGCTTGCCGTCGTGATTATGAAGCCAATGACCCGGTACGAAACCGCACGCATAATCTGGCGCGGCATTGTGCGAAACCTGAAAGGCGAGCCCCGGCTGCAACAGTTTTGCGCGGACAGTTTTGAGGTGGAGACCAAGCGCCCCACCATCGAGATTGTGGTGGATGGCGAGATTATGACTTGCAACTCTCCCCTCGCCTTTCGCATTGAGCCCGAAGCACTTAGCGTTATCGCACCCGTTGAGGAGCCCGCAGCCGGATGAGCGTGATTGTGCAACTCTCCGACACCCACTTTGGCACCGAAATCCCCCGCGTTGTGGCCGCCGCCAAAGATGCTGTGCACCAGTTGCGCCCGGACGTCGTGCTCATCTCCGGCGACCTGACCCAGCGCGCCACGCCCTCGCAGTTTCGCCGCGCCGGGGAGTTTCTGAAGTCGCTGCCCGGGCAAGTCAAGTTCGCCATCCCCGGCAATCACGATCTGCCGCTCTACAATCTTTTTCTGCGCATGCTGGCGCCTTACCGCAACTACCATCGCGATTTTACGTACCGCGAAGGCATCTGGTATATCAACAACATCGCCATGATAGGTTACGACGCCACCAGCCCCTGGAGACATACCAAAGGCAGACTGCGAGATACCGTATTGCGCAGCGCTGTTGCTCAAGCAAAAGCATCGCTAAAACCAGGTGGCCTGCTGGCAGCTTGCGTTCACCAGCCTCTCTACACAGCGTGGCGTGAAGACAGAGATAATGAGTTGATTCATGCCGATCGCACCGCGCAACAATTCTCGGAGGCCGGTATAGATATAGTGCTGACCGGGCACGTCCACGTACCTGTTATTGCTTCCACGTCCGGCATCTTTCCAAAGCTGCCTCGCCACTACATTATGTCCGGTGCCGGCACTACACTTTCCCATCGCACCAGGCGGGGTTTGCCTAACTCATTTAACGTTATACGTGTAGAGGATACCGTACAGGCGCAACCGCCGCTCATCTCCATAACGCTGATGGCCTACGACTCGCAAAGCGATGCCTTTACGCCCCAGCCGGAGCAGTTGTTCAGCCTCGGCCCCGACGGCTGGGGCGCCGTAAGCGCCAGGTAGACTCCGCACCAAGCCGCTCCGCCATGCTTGCTCCCGCCTAATAGAGCTCCACCGGCGAGCGCTTGCCGTCCTCAGCACTGCGGGTTGCCGCCGCTTCGTCGCCAAGCGTGGCGACACGCAGCGCGGCCACCTGGGCGTCCAGCGAGCGCACCGCCTCGTCGGTAAACTCCGCCGGCGGAGCCAGGCGCGCGCGCAGGGCGCGAACGCGGCGCAACGATGGCGCCAGCACCTCCGCCGGCAGCGTGGCGATGGCCCGTGCGGCCTCCACCACCATGTGCACGCGGTGGCACAGCAGCAGCAAATCGTTGCCCGCAACCACAGCGCGGCGCATGCTTTCCTCGAAGGAGCAGTGGTTGATGATGGCGCCCATGTCCAGGTCGTCGCTTATCACGATGCCGTCAAAGCGCCAGTCCTTGCGTAAAATCCCGTCGATCATCCTGGCGCTGAGCGAGGAAGGCTCGCCGCTGTCGTCCAGGTCCGGGTAGAGCGCGTGGCCGATCATCAGCGCGTCCATCTCGGGCAGCAACTCGCGAAACGCCACCCACTCCGCCGCCTCCAGTTGCGCGCGCGTGCGATCCAGCACCGGCAGCTCGTGGTGCGGATCAATCCCCGCCCCCGAGTAGCCGGGAAAATGCTTGCCGCAGCTCAGGATGCCCTCCGCGCGCATGGCCCGCGTAAAAGCCCCCGCGTTGCGCACCACCTGCGCGGGATCGTTAAGCCCCCACGTGCGGTTTTTGAGCGAGTTGTCCGCCGCGTCGTCAAAGGAGACATCGAGAACCGGGGCGAGATTCAGATTGAACCCGTACAGCCGCAACTGCTTACCCACAAGCTCACCGTGGCGGTGGATCAGCTCCAGGTCGCCCCTGTCGCGCAGCTGCTTGGCACTCGGCGGCTCGGCGCCCATCTCCCGCAGGCGCGATACGCGGCCCCCTTCCTGGTCAATCGTGATCACCGGCTCGTGCCCCACGGCCGCCCGCAGCTCGTCCACCAGCTTGCGTAACTGCCTGGGCTGCTTAATGTTGCGGCCAAAAAGAATAAAGCCGCCCGGCTGCACCTGCGCAATGGCCGCGCGCGTCGCTTCGTCCAGCTCCGGCCCCGGCACGCCCATAATGATAAGCTCACCCGCGGCGCGCAGCGCTTCGGGACTGATTTCGGCGGGAGAGGAAGGGGCGGCGGCGAGGGCGGAAGAGGTGGCTGTGGACATAATGCGTTGGATCAGATCAGGTCAGATCACAACAAAGCGAGTTTTTACGCCGATGGCAAGTTCGACTGTATACAAAACAGTAAAAACAGCCCGTGCACGCGCGCCGATCCCCTGCCCCGCCTCACTCCCGCGACTGCCGCATCGCTGCAAGTGTCGCTTCATCAACCAGATCCACAGGGTCGCGACCGCCATGCCGTTTGGGGAAACCGAGGTTGCCGACCTCCATCCCCAGGTATTGATGCGTGTTCTCAAAGCAAATCTCGCGCACCATTTTGCCCACCAGCTCCATATCCCCCGGCATCGTGCCGTTCTCCATATCCTGCCCCAGCATGTTGCACAAGTGCCGTCGAAAGAACTCGTGACGACTAAAGGAGAGGAACACGCTTGCATCTGACGCCACGCCGATGAACCGTCGCAGTAAACTGATGCGCGAGAAGAGGTTAAGCTGGCTTTCCACGCCCGCGCGCTCCAGGTAATCCCACGCCGCGCCCAGATGCATGGGATGCGGGCCGGCGGCGTCGGTGCTGCGCTGCAAGAAGGAGGCGATAACCGAGGCAAACAGCTCGCTGTCGCCCATGCGGGCGGCGCTGTACAGCACGCGCGGCATCTGCTCCGTGCTCTCCAAAGCGCTGAGGAACGCGATGAGGCCCTCCGGCGTCTCGGTGGCGCGGTCGTCGCAGGCCTCCAGCTGCAGCTGCGTCGTCCAGCCGCGGTCGGAGTCCAGGCGCGCAAGCACCAGCATGATGTGCATGCTCAGCTGGTCGGCCTCAGCCGGGGTGACGGTGGCGCCGGCGCGGGCCTTCTCATAAATGGCCGCGGCTCGGCCCTCCGGGCAGGGCGGGATGGTGCGGTCCAGCATATTGAGCCGGTAGCAGGAAAGGCGCCCGCCGAGCTGGTGAAAGCAATCGTGCCTCTGCTCCAGCGCAGTCAGAAACCCAACAAGCGACGAGCAGTCCTCGCCGCTCACGCTTTCCAGGCTTTCCAGCCACGGCGTAAAGCGTTGGGCCTCTGCCACATAACGCAGCATGCGCGGGGCGAAGGCGGGGTATACCTGTGTGCCCAGGTCCGTCTCGCGCACCGTCTGGTGGTGCAGCAGCGTGTCGATGGGGTCCTCCATCGTGCACAGCGCCACCACGTTCTCGCGCTCCAGCAGCCCGTGCGTAAACATCTCGGGCGAAGAGAGTTGCTCATTGGCGGCGTCCCATACGGCGCGGGCCGAGTGCTCATCCAGCACACGTGTGATGCCAAAGAAGCGGTAGAGCTCCAGGTGCGTGCAGTGATAGAGGGGATGCCGCATCGTGTAGGGCATCGTGGTCGCAAAGGCCAGGAACTTCTCGAAATCGCTCGCCTCCCCCGTTACAAACTGCTCGGGAATGCCGTTGGCGCGCATGGCGCGGTGCTTGCACGTATCGTGCTCGATCCACAGCTCGTACAAGTTGCGAAAGCGTTTATTCGCAGCGATTTGCGCCGTCGGCAGATGGCAGCGGAAATCAAAAATGGGCGACGGCGCCGCGTGGTTGTGGTACAGCTCCCGGGCGGCCTCCGTCGTCAGGAGAAAGTGGGGGGTGTGGAAGGAGTTCATGTCCCTTTTCCAAACGGGTAGCAATGGCGCTGACTTCGTGGATAAATACAAGGGGCAGAAGGGGATGGGTACTTCCTGCGGGAGCTGCGGGGTACGGCTTGGTGCTGCCGCGGCGTCCTGACCTGCGTTGGCAAGGGCATTGGCAACGCCTTGTAGAATAAGTAAAGGATGACGAAAAGTAAACAGGAATCCGCGCGCTTTGCTATGCAGTCGTCAAATTTTGCAACAGCTTACGTATGAATTTCCGTGTTTAGCGATAATAAGTTGCCTCTAACAGCCGCGCTGCCTCCAGAAAACCTTCGTGCAATACCTGGGCCCGTTTGCTCGCCAGCAGCAGCGCCTCCACCGCGCCTGAGCGAGTATCCGCACCCAGCAGGCGCGCGGAGGCCTTAACCAAAGCGCTGTCCACGCCGCTGGAGGCAATCACGCGAAACCTGTGCGCATCGTCGCCGCCAAGCGCGCCGTCCACCAGCTCGTAGTAGGCGGGGTCGACAGGAATTCGGGCCATCTCCAGCAGAGCGAAGGAGCGATAAATGCTGGCAACAAACGCAACGCGTGCGGAGCGCTGGTTGTGATGGAGATTAAGAATATAGTCTCCCAGATGCATCCCGCGCTGTTTGGCAGCTTCGATGACCTCCAGGCTGAGTGTGACGTTGCGCCTGACTTTTGTTGACACGTCCAGAGGATAAAGCCTCCGCGCGCGGCGGTCAAACTCGGAGAACAGCGAGCGTGAACGCGTCAGCAACATGGTATCGCTGAGGCGCGGCCGGGGCTGCCAGGGCTTGAGCTTGGGCGTTTCGATGGCTTGGATACTACACGTAGCTTCAAGATGAGGCAAGTACATCAGCGCCCGGGCATGGGTGGGACATTGTATGTCCCTACCCAACATGGCAGGGACACAGCGTGTCCCTGGGACACGATATGTCCCTCGCCGCTTTGCCTAAGCCCCGTAAGATGCCGAAGCTGCCGCGGCATCGGCCAAAAATTCATCTACAATTGCATAAGTGGTTGCCCACGAACACATAAGGCGAGCGCAACTTGCACCAATAAACGTGTAGAAATACCATCCCCGGCGGCGCAACTCCTGTGTCACAGGACCTGGAATTTCCGCAAACACCGCATTTGCCTCCACTGGCTGCACCACCCGCACGTGAGGGAGTTTTACCAGGCCTTCCGCAAGGCGGCGAGCGCAGTCGTTGGCATTGCGGCCATTTCTGAGCCAGGTGTGCCCCTCCAGCAACCCCACCCATGGGGCGGCAAGATAGCGCATTTTGCTGGCCAGCTGGCCGGCCTGTTTGCAGCGGTACGCAAAGTCGGTGGCCAGCGATCTGTCGAAAAAGACGACCGCCTCCCCTACCCCCAGCCCGTTTTTGGTGCCGCCGCGGCAAAGCACATCCACGCCCGCCTTCCATGTAAACTCCTCGGGCGCAACGCCTAAACTGGCCGCGGCGTTGGCGAATCGGGCGCCGTCCATGTGCAAGGCAAGGTCCAGCTCCTTTGTTACCTCGCCCAGCGCACGCACTTCGCCCACACTATAAACGGTGCCAAGCTCCGTGGACTGCGTGATGGTGACGACGCGCGGCTTGGGGTAATGAATATCCGACCGGTGAAGCACCAGGCGCGACACCGATTCCGGCGAGATCTTGGCGCCTTCGCCATTGACACTCAACAACTTGCTGCCGTTGGAGAAGAACTCGGGCGCCCCGCACTCGTCCGTTTCAACGTGCGCCCGCTCGTGGCAAATGACGCTGTGGTACGACTGGCACAGTGACGCCAGCGCAAGCGAATTGGCGGCGGTGCCGTTGAAAACAAAGTAGATCTCCGCGTCGTAGTTAAACAGCGCGCGAATCAGATCCGACGCACGCTGCGTCCAGGCGTCCTCGCCATAGGAGACAAGCGCGCCTCGGTTGGCCTCCTCCATCGCGCGCCAGGCCTCCGGGCAGATGCCCGCCGTGTTGTCGCTTGCAAAATCGTAACGTGTTGCTGTCGCGTTGGTTACGGAATTGGTAGAAAAGGTGCGAGCGTCCATTACAGGTAAGTTTCTGATGATACCACGCCTGCAGGCCGGCGCAACTCCACTCGTGGTATGGGGGGAGGTCAGCTTCCGCCACCTTAACAGGCGGGCGAATAAAGTGCTGTTCAGGTTATTCACGGAAAAATTGGTACATTTTTTGGACTCATGGGAATAACGACGCAAACCGTTGAAAAGTGGGATGGCACGGGATGTGCTGCCCACTTGTATATTCAGCCTCCGCAAGTCGTTCCCATCGTGCGAATAACATGGGCTTTTCCGTCAAATACGGGGATATTATGCGTAAGTGTACAAGTCGTAAGTTGTTTATGGGCATTATCTTGCAGGAGTTGTGCGCCGCCGTGCAGCATATTGTGAATAACCTGTGAGTATCCCCGCTTTGCCTGCGCATAACGTGCCAATGGCATGCCCAATAACCTGGCCCATTCCGCCGGGGGGCTTGACGCATCTGTACAATAACCCGCCGCACTTAACCCGTTCCCGCGCACCAAGCCTCCCCTGCCCTATCATGATTGCTCCCGGTTCATCTTCCTCGTCATCAACCACTTCCGGCGGATTCGGTTCCGGCGGCCAGGGGGGTGGCGGAGGCGGTGGCCGACGCCGGTTTGGCAAGCAGGGGATGGGCCAGCAGCCGACGGCGGAGCTGCTGAATCCTGCCACGTTCATCCCCGGCCCCCTGTATAGCGCCGACGCCGAGAAGGCGGTGCTCGCCTCGATGATGTCGCGCCCGGACGAAATTATCGACACGGTGCTTGAAGCTTTGCGCGAAGAAGATTTTTTTGTGCCCGCGCACAAGGAGCTGTTCAAGGCGCTCAGCGCCATGCACAACATGCGCGTGCCGATCGACATCACGACGCTGCACCAGTATCTTGTCGACAAAAAGCTGGCCGAGCCGATCGGCAGCCCGGGCTACCTGGCGGAGCTTGCCGCCGGCCTGGCCACGCACCTTAACGCTGCGGCTTACATACGTATCGTTAAGGACAAGAGCCTGTTACGTCACTTGCAGGGCGCCTGCGCCACCATTGTGCAGAACATCTCGGACCAGCCCGACCAGGTCAGCACCGTGCTCGATCAGGCGGAGAGCGCCATCTTCCAGGTCACCAACAAAGGAATGACCAACTCGATCACCACGGCGCGGCAGGAGATCGAGGCCACGCTGGCGCTCATCGAGACCTTCCAAAGCCGCAAGGGCAAGCTCAGCGGCATCCCCACGGGCTTCTACCGCCTTAACGAGCTGACAACCGGCTGGCAGCCCGGCGACATGGTCGTCCTCGCCGCTCGCCCCGGCGCCGGTAAAACCGCGCTGGCGCTCACCTTTGCGCGCCACGCCATGGACGCCCGTTACGACGACACGCTGGACGAGTGGGTAAAGCCCGGCTACGCCGTCGGCTTCTTCTCGCTGGAGATGACGAACGCGCAGCTGATGCTTCGTCTCATGTCCTCCTACAGCGGCGAGGGGCTCCAGCGCATCCGCCGTGGCGAGCTGGACGACCACAGCATGCAAAAACTGCGCATGATTGCCGAAGACATGAAGGGGCTCCCCCTCTACCTGGATGATTCCAGCTTCATGACTATTAACCAGTTACGCGGCAAAGCCCGCCGCATGAAGGACCGCTACAACATCGAGATGCTGGTCGTCGACTACCTGCAGCTGCTGCGTAGCGAGAGCGACCAGGCCAAAGACAACCGCCAGGTCGAAGTCGCCGAGATCTCGCGTGGTATCAAGGGGTTAGCGAAGGAGCTGGGGATCCCGATCCTCATCCTGGCGCAGCTTAACCGTAAAAGCGAAGAGGGCAAAACCGAGCCCGCGCTCCACAACCTTCGCGAGTCCGGCGCCATTGAGCAGGACGCCGACATGGTGCTGATGCTGCACCGCCACGAGCTGGAAGAGGGCGCCCCGCCCAGCCCGCTGCTGCCCTACAGCCTCATTATTGCCAAGCAGCGAAGCGGCCCGACCGATAAGCTGGATATCGTTTTCAATAGCCAGTTTACGCGATTTGAGGACCCCTCGGTGCGACCCGCGCGATAATCCGGATGTGGGGCGGTGGCGGAGCAACACGCCATCAAGGAATAGCAATGCGCCGTCGGCACGGAGTCGATTGATCGGGCAGAGTGAGACTGCATCTCCCATCGACTGCCGCGTATCATGAATTTTGACCCCGCATCCCCTCAACATACTGCGCATAAGGAAGTTGCACCTGGTTTGCAGTATCAGGCGGCCTCCCCGCCCGGGGATTCTGGTGAGTTCTATTCGCTTCGATTCGCATCCAGCTACGTCAATGCGATACCATCCGCGGCCGCACCTCGCACCAAGACCTCGGCCGAGATTCACGAAGAAGCCTCAGCGATCACGCGCAAAGGCATTGCACTGTTAGACTTACATCCGCAGGGGCAAGCATTGACCCCGGAGCGCATCGAAAGCCTGCACGAGGCTATCCGCTGCTTTGACATCGCCATCCAGCTGCGCAATGGCCTGCCCCTTGGCGAGAGTTCCTGGTATCGCTACGGCCTGATTGCCGGCTGGCTGAACCGCGGCGACGCCCATACCCGGCTTGGTAGCGCGCAACATCTTGAGAACGCGTTACTTGCGTACGACGAAGCTCTTGCCCTCCTGCACGATCTTCCCCTGGCCGAGAATCCTCTCTTTCCTCGCCGCGTCGCTATTGCTCACATCAACCGCGGCTTTGCCCTGCAATCGCAAGCGGATCAGGCCAAAGCACTTCCATCGCGCCACGCCGAGATCTCCGCCTTGGCGTCCGACTCCTTTCGCGCCGCGTTGGCCGCCCTGTCCAGGCCGGAGGCCGCTGCTGTCGACGACCGCCTCCTTCTCTCTCTCGGCGCCGCCGCAAACCTGTCCGTCAGCCTGCTCAGCGTCACGCGCTGCGACTATGCACGCGAGGCGTTAGCTGTCTGCCAAAACGCATTGGAATCCGGCCGCTCGCTGGAAACGGAAGACATTGCTATTGCGCTACATACAATGAAGCTCCGCCACCTGCTCTGCCAGGCGCTGGCCGTTCTGGACGCCGACCCGATCGCCCGAACCCGCACCGAGCACGAGTGGGCGGCGCTCACCACTAATGCCATCGACGAAGGCCTGGCCCTCTCCCGCCACTGGGAGGCGCTCGGCGACGCGCGCCTTCGCCCGCTTTCGCAGGAGCTTTTCCGCTTCGGCTGCCGCGTCTACTCCAGGCACCTTCCCCAGTTCCTTGCCGAGTTTGTGATGGATAACCTGGCCGGCGTTGCCGCCACCGAGTTCAGCCCGGGCGTCCACAACGCGGCGCTCATTGCCGTGTGGCAAGCATGGCACGAAATCGAAAAGGCCAACCCCCTGCCGCAAAACTTCCGCTCCGTAACGCCCGAATCGGCAGCCCGGTTTGAGGAGCTGCTCTCCAACCTGCGCCAGCTTCGTATCGCGGAGGATCGCCTCGAATCTATGCGCCGCGAGGCCACCACCGCCGGCAGAATTGCGCCGCCGCAGCCCCGCCGTTAAGCCCTGGGGCCGTGCCGTTTGCACCAAAGCACCATTTGTCTCGACGGCATTGCTGCACACCACTAGGATCTCGCGATTCTTCCCCATGGACGCGACTTCCCCTGTAGAAACGCCACGCCCCTGCACCCTCCGTGCCCCCTTCCGGCTCCGCTGCGAGTTTGAAACCACCCCGATGGGGGTCCAGTCCCCTAACCCGTTGCTAACATGGGAGTTAGCCTCCAGCAACCGAGGCGCCGCGCCCACCGCCTTCGAAATCGTCGCCTTCGCACGCCTTCACTGGTACCCGGGCGCCACAAACCCTTGCTGGACGAGCGGTAAAGTCTCGTCCTCCGCCCAGCAGGTCCTCTACGGCAAAGCCGGCGGCCCCAAGGAAGTTACCCCTCTTGCTCTCCATGCGCTACAACGTGTATGGTGGCGCATACGGGTATGGGACGAAAATGACGTGCCGTCGGACTGGAGCGAGCCCACCTGGTTTGAGACAGGCCTGTTATGCGCAACTGATTGGGCTGCAGCAGAATGGATAACCGCGGGCGACCGAGAGGCCGCACCTTATTTTCGCCACCAGTTTCAGGTCCCCACGGATCTGGGTTCCCTCGTTCACGCGCGGGCCTGCCTGTGCGGGCTGGGATATGGTGAGCTTTACGTAAACGGAAATCGCATAGGCGACGACCAGTTAAGCCCTGCCTGGACCGATTATGACCATCGGCAGTATAGCGATATGCTATACCCCTATAGCGATGCCGGCAGCAAACGCGTGCTCTATCGCGTGCACGCCATCGATGTGCACAGCTTCCGGGGAGGCGAAAACGTCGTGGGTATTATTCTGGGCAACGGCATGCACCAGCAACGCGTTCGCACTATCGAAGGCAAAATGTCTTATGGCCCGCCGCGACTGCTTTTTCTCCTCGCTCTTACATTTACCGGCGGCATTATCTATGTAACCTCCTCGCCATCAGATGCATGGCGATGGACAGAAGGTCCGATCATCAGCAACAACGTCTTTACGGGGGAACAGTACGACGCGCGACTCAGCCTTCCCGACAACTGGAACGCGCCCGGTTTCGACGCCTCGGCGTGGCCCGTTGCTCAGAAAGCGCCGCAGCCCTCCGCCTCGGTTGTCGCCCAGATCTGCCCGTCCGACACCATAGTCGAGACTCTCGCGCCTGTGGCTGTAGCCGAACCTGAGCCAGGTCGCTTTGTTCTCGACTTCGGTAGAGTCATCAGTGGCTGGCTCCGCATTTCTGTCAAGGGCGCCGCTGGCACAAAAGTAACGCTTCGCTTCTCGGAAAACATTGATAGCCAGGGACTTCCTGCATTCCTTTCAGCCGGGCGGGAGCATATCCAGTGCGACGAGTACACGCTTTGCGGCGACGTGACGGCCGGCGAAGTTTGGGAGCCGCGCTTTACGTGGCACGGCTTTCGTTATGCGGAGATTCAGGGCTGGCCTGATGCTACCAGTGGCAAGCCGTCGTCTCAAAACGTTCAAGCTCGAGTCGTTTACGTCAATTCGGCAACAACAGCCAGCTTCTCTTGCTCCCATCCGCTGCTTGAGAAACTCGTCACACTGTTCCGCGATACACAGCTTGTCAATCAGCACGGAGGCGTTCCCAGCGACTGCCCACACCGCGAAAGATTGGGCTACACGGGCGACGCCCAGATCACCGCAGAGGCCGTGATGTGGAATCTTGACGTGGGATCCCTTTACGGCAAGTGGATCGCGGATATATTTGACGCCCAACATGCTACGTCTGGCTACGTTCCCCATACCGTGCCTTTCTACGGTGGCGGCGGAGGGCCGGGATGGGGTTCCGCGTGCATTATCGTGCCATGGACATATTATCAATTTTACGGCGATGAGCGCATTCTCAGGCACAATTACAAACGCATGCATGCGTGGACCCGCTACCTTGCCGCGCACACCGACGACCGCGGCATAGTAACGCATGAAGAACCCGGCAGCTGGTGCCTGGGCGACTGGGCATTTCCGGAGAAGGCCCCCGGCTCCAGTGAAAAGCTCCCCCACATATCGCCGGAAATTGTAAATACCTATTACTGATCATTCCAAAATAGCTTCCCATAGGAAGTTAGAAGAGTTATGGTGGTTGGATGTCG
>QAZA01000002.1 GCA_003054695.1 Verrucomicrobia bacterium LW23 | reverse complement strand
CGTGGGTTTTGCCGCAGGAAGATACAATCCCTGACGAAAGCAGTGTCCCGCAAAGCGCATGGAGGCGGCCTGCACTTCGTCGTAGGTGAAGTGATAGCCCTGGGGGTGGGTCCCGGTGGTTACATCCATTGCCTTGCTGAAGCCGTCCGCGAGAGCCGCATGCGGGGCCGGCCCCCAGTAGTGCCAGCAAATGATGTCCCAGTCCTGAATAGCGGCCAGGGCGAGGAGCCTTAACGGATAATCAGCGCGGTACTTCGCAGGCTGTTGTATTTGCGTCTCGTAGCCAAAGAAGGGCTTTCCCGGCATACTGCCTGCCTCCAGCCAGGGAACACCCTGGGCCAGGCCGGGAGGCCTCGAGAGCCAGTTGATCCAGCCGTCCGTCTGGTTGCGACTAACGCGCTCGGATCCGAGTTGGGCCACTGCCCGTTGTTGATCGTTTGGAAGGGCCGCAAGGTCAGGCTCTTTAAACTCAGGTCCCCAACCGTTCGTGTAGGCGTCGTGCGCGGTCGCGTCAAACTGTTGATGGGCAAACTGAGAATGTATGTCGTAGCCGAGCCCTGTATCCATTACCAGCGGGCTGAGACGCGTGCTTTTGCCCCAGGACTTGACTGCAACCTCAAGCCTTTTCTTGTGGGAGATATGGAGATCCAGCAGGAACTCGATAACGTCCGACGCGCGCGCGGCAGGGAAATCCTCCCGCTTGTATTCCTGCTTAAGGCCTTGCATCGCCGCAAGGGCTTCCGGGTTGGAGTCGTTGAACGAAGCTGTTGTCGACGTTGCTCCTGACATGGGTGCAAAGAGAATCGTGCCCCGATCCAGGTTTTCGCCCGGCAAGAGGCTGCCCCACGCTTTTTTGAGCGAGTCCTCTGATGTGTACTTCCTGCGCAGATACTCGTTCCATCTCGCGATAAGGGAGTTTTTGAAAAAGGAAGGCAGCTTTTGCCAGGAACCCGCCAGCATGCGACGCACCCACCATTGCTCGTTGGAAAGCTCCCAGACGCAAAAGAGCGGATCGTCCGCCCAGCGCAATCCGGTGTACTGGTTTTTGTGGTCTGCGATCGCTTTCATCCTGGCGATCGTAAGGGCCTCCAGCCGAGGGTCCCACACCTGGGCCGGGCTTTTGAGTATCCACGACGTAAGCGGCGGCTTCCCCGGTTTCGGTTTCTGACCGGCAATGGCCTCAGCTACCGCTTCACGCCATGCCTTTTCGGTAGGCTTGTCGTCCACAATGGAGACGTCGTCCGGGGTGATGCTTCCCAGCTGATTCAAACCCGCCGTCCAGACACGAAATCCACGTTCCTTGAGCCTGGCAAGAAAATAGTCGGCAATGTCGTCGGGTGATCCGTCTCCCATCACGTATGGCTTACGCTCGGCAAGCGGAGCTGGTGATTGGCCCAATGTACCCGCCGCATACCAATAGCGTACAAAGTTGAAGCCAAGATCACTAAAACGCTGAACAATTGCATCCGCGTTAGCCCGCGCCTCGGCTACCTTCGCCTCTCGCTGTGCAGGTGAGTCATCCGCTGAAAATTTGGGGTTTCCGGGAAACGAGCCGATCACCCCCCAGAAACGTTGCCGTTCGCCCTTTAACTGAAGGTGGCCATCCCGAACGGTCACATACTCGGAGTCATCGGGGACAACATTCCGGCTTTCGGCCATCGCAGCATGGCTTGCGGGCACATCGCCCGCGTTTGAGTTAACCGAACCTATAAGCGCCAGCGCTATAGCGACTCTCGCTGTAAAGTGGAACAGGGAAGTAGGATTCATAAAGACGAGGAATAAGCAAATCAATGCAACATTTGTAGTGAAGCACGTACAGCGTTGGCCTGCTGATTGGCTTGTTCTGTAGCGTGCTGAGCAATAAGGCCATCGCGACCATCAGGCAGAAAGCCGCTGGCAGCGACTCCATCGTGGATGAGGCTGAGCAGATCCTCCAGCACCCACGGGATTTCGTCCGCATGAGTGCTTTTGCCTATTGGCATTCTCACGGAGCTTCCGTCGGTGGTCAGGAGAATAACCCGATCAAGCTCTGCCTGGATTACCCCTTCAGTTCCCAGTACTGTAATCGAATTATAGCTCGATCGATCGCCGGTACGCTTCCCGTAGGCTATGCGATAGCTCATACTATCGCTGAGGTTGATGGTAGGACCATTCACAAGACGTGCTACAATATCTATATGGGGCGGCTTCTCCAAATGAGGCTCATCGAACCATTGCCCTGTGGCGTAAATCCTTTCCCATTCTCCGCCGTCAACGAAAAAGCGAGCCAAATCCAGGTAGTGTATTCCGCAATCCAGCGCACCTGATGCGTTCAGGAGATTAGTGCGACGCGGTTCGTGTACGGGACCAGGCCAAAAATGCCGTAAGTGAATACATTCCACGCGACCCACTTTTCCTGACAAAATCCAACTTCGAATCTGACTGTAGTGAGGCTTATACCGATTCTCGAACATGGTGACGAGATGGCGGTCTGCCCTTTCTGCTGCCGCGATCATTCTTCGGCAAGCTTCAGTTTCGGGAGCAAGCGGCTTCTCGCAAACAACGTGACAACCATTGGAGAATGCCTCCAGGGCAACGGACTCGTGCAAGTGAGGTAGAGTGGAAATGTAAGCTATGTCCGGTTTGCAGTTGGAGTATAGCTCTGCAGCGGAGGAGAAAACGGGCAGGTCGGGTGCGGAGATGCAAGCCCTGCGCTGGTTCTCCTCAGCTGGTTCAACGATACCGACCAGCCTTAACCGATTTCGCTCCTGAAGTTTTAGGATGGCCGGAAGTACCGCTGTTGCGCCATGATGGCCGGCGCCAAACAGGGCGATGGATTGAATCTGCTGCATGAAGTTTGTGTTTGGAGAGATGTCACCTGGCTATAGGAAATGAGTGATAGCTATCGCTATACCTTTTTGCCTTTACACTCTTTTAAGAATCTAAGGTCATGATCAGCCGCAATTACATGAAAAGAACCATGCAATGCGCAGAGAATCACCCAAAGCAGAAGCCGGGACCGGCGAAAATAAGCCATATAAAGCAGGAATTAGACGGAGTCAGAATCAGAGAACGCTTTCCACAGGATGTCAGGGATCAAAGCGAGTAACGGGCTCGAGCTGCTCGCCAATGATTTTGCCTGTGAAACGGTCAATCGCTATGGATAACCAGTAGCGTTTCTCGCCCAGCACGAGAAAATCCTGTTGAGTTTTGGCACCCTTTGGGTAACGACCGACTTGAGCGGTAACATCTATGAGGATGTTCCAGGTTCCGCCCTGAGTAGTTCCGGCGAGTGCACGTACAATTCCTTCACGTTCACCTTTGATGCGTTTGGCCTTGGAACCTACAAAAGCAGGCCCGGTTTGGTTCTGATCCAAAAAGCCTGCCAGTTCGCCGGGATTACTTACGGTGGGGACAACAAGACCGCTTATTCCGACAGGTGTACGAGTGCTGGGGCCCATTTCGCTAGTGTAGAGGTATC
This sequence comes from Verrucomicrobia bacterium LW23, assembly GCA_003054695.1. Lineage (GTDB taxonomy): Bacteria > Verrucomicrobiota > Verrucomicrobiia > Methylacidiphilales > UBA1321 > LW23. The sequence continues at coordinate 54,569 of QAZA01000002.1, read as the reverse complement.
CCTCGGAAGTGCCACTTCCCGTAAGGGCGGTGGCGAGCGTGTCGGCATCCGCAGCGGAGTAATAGGTGGGGGAGGCCGACGAAGGATTCGAAGCAACGTCCTTAATCAGAGCCTGCATGATTCGCTGGTGAGGTGAGTTAAGTGCAACTCGCCCTGCAACCGAAGGAAATGCTCCTTCGCCCTCGCTGAGTGTAAATACATCCAGAAGGCCTGCGTCGGCACTCTTGGAGGAGACGAGGTCCAGCGATTTCCACGGGGTATCGCGGAAGACGTAGCCCAGTTCCGCCAGGTTGGTGAAGGGGCGGTTGAGGTGAATAGAGCGATTCGTCTCACCATCGGTGCGAAGAGGAAGGGTGTTGACCGTCGCACTGCTCCACCACCCGTCGCCGGGGCGCTGGACTCCGTCTACATCCTTGTAGGTTGGCGCAGTCCCCGGTGCGGCGGAGTTGTCTGCAAGACGATACAGCGGCGCGCTTCCGGTTGGTACGGAAAACTCTGTTCCATTCGGAAGGTAGATGCAGGAGTCCTGCGCGTTCGTCGCGTCCGAAAACAGAGTTCGCGTGAAGAAAGATGTAGTGGACGTGGTGGGGAGGACGTAGAAGCCGGAGGTTTTGAACCCTGGCCCGTGCGAATGCATTCCGAATCGTGCAGACCGAGGATCCAGGTAAGCCAAATCGGAGCCTCGACGTTCGGTGGCGGTAAATCTCAGGCTGGAGCTCTCTGTACAGTTGCTGATGGGCAGAGACTGCCTTGAAGGAGCGTTACGCCATGTAATGCGTTGTATTTCCCGCCAGTTACTGCCTCCATAATTTGCTTCAAGCGCAAAAGTTGGCCCTGTTGGCCCAGCGCCACTGACCGCGGACCAGTTAACTCTGAAGTTAGTATAGTTATAGAGTGAAGCGGTATCTTGCGGATAAGTGGCAGCCAGGGTCTGACCTATCCACATCCCTGCGATGGTACTTCCATTCTCAGAAAATATATCGTTAGGACCACCAGTAACTGAGCCCTGGGATGGTAGCAAATCTCTTAGGAGTTTCGGTGATGAAAATATGCTGCTGAGGCTTCCCGATCCGGACGAAGACCAGGTTATCGCTGGAGACAGATTTGTACGAGATGGGGACAGATGCTTGTCGCCATGATTTCCTCCCGGACCTCCCTGCGCATCGTCGGTCATGCCCCAGATTTGCCCGGAAAGCAGACGTATCCGATAAGATGCTGGCTCTGCTGTAGTGGATCCAATCGATACGTTCCAGAGAACTGGTTCAATCCACGCCGACAGGTAGTCACGCTTGGCACTGAAGGAAACGGTTGTACCTCCGTTCGAGTTTGGCCTGTAGGCATTTATTGCCAGTCGCGCAATATAGGGAACATTTTCGATCCCGTAATAACAGGAAGCCGTTGTCGCAGAGCCTGTTCGGCGAGTCCCAAACTGGATTCGGCAGGGGAAACTGTCTCGATCGTACTGATCCAGGATGTTGGCAGCTATCTGTATGATCTGTCCTTCTGCCAGGAAGCTGGAATCTACAACGAAGTTAGAGCCATCATTAAAGGGGCCAAAGGACCTTGACCGCAGACCGAGAGAGCCGTGGAGGACTGCAGCTCGTAGTAGCTCGATAAAGTTTGGCTCGCGATCCTCTGAGGCGACTTGATCGAGCGTAAGAATATTGCTTCGCACCGTATTTCCGCTGGCTCCAGCGTAAATCCAGCTACCGCTGGGAGAGTCCCATACCAAACCAAAAGCGGCCTGGATCAACCCATTCTCACTTAACGGAGAGGCTCCATACCTCGCACGAGAAGCGTTGATTGCTGCCAAGTCTTTCGTGAGCTCCGAAGAGGGTTCGAATGTTGTGGTGCTCAAGTTTCCATCGATCAGCCACGAAAGTCGTGAAAGAGGGAACCGTGCCCCCACCAACAGATCCCCTGGACTAACGTCCTGACCATATAGACGGGTGAAGCTTGCTTTGGCCCGGACACTAAGAAAATCCCGGTTAATGGAGCCTGGGCTTCCGGAGTCCGTCTTGTACTTAAATGTAGCTGATCCTCCGGCATGCTCCGCATCGTACGCCGGGGACCAGCAAGGGGTGGTGGAGGCCCGCGAAAAGTGAGTAAGGTATTGTGCGGAGGAGCGGGCGGAAGCACTCGTTCCAACCTTATTATCGATAAATCGAAGCAGGTCCTGCCTGCTGAGAAAAGCATTGTCACCTACTGGTACGGTAAGGAAACCCTGGGGAGTTGCGAAGTCTGAAAGATATGACGCGAAGGACGGGGCGGTAGATTGATGCCTCCAGTCTGTAATGGCGTTGCCGCTGCCAGGTACAATCTGATTTAGGTCCAGAGAGGCTACATTGGATTTCGCGCCTTTTTGATTTACCGTAAAGGCACTTGCCGGAAAGCCCGCAGCGTTGGCATCTGCCAGAGACCCAAGATCATAGATATAGTAGGTAAAACGTCCGGTTACCGCATTGTCGGCCCCGGGTGTGTCCGCACCGTCGGGGAGAGCTCCACCGTCCGCCAGGCTTTGAATACCGGAGCGTGTTACAAGTACCCAGCGACCCGGGAGTGACATGCCGAGGTCCGAATTCTCTTGCACCAGCCCGGGTGAAACACTGTATCGGGTCTCTAACGCGAGGGAACTGCCGTTTTTGCTATTTTGATCCGTGCTGACGGCGGCTCCCGAGTATCCGGAAAGAAGATTCCTGCCTCCAGGATACAGCGCTGCGCCTGCTCCTCCGGCGCCAGTGTCGTTTTCCGCCCAATTCAGCAGGGTGAGGTAGCCGCCGCCTTTTGATTGACGTAATGCACGAACCGAGGCGGGCACGTATGCATACGCTTTGGTGCCATCGAGTGGCCGAAACGCATCGTTTCCGATATCAGCAGAGATGGTCTCAGAAAATGTCGGAGAGGCAATCTGGCTTCGCAGCTCTCCAATAATGACTTCTGAGGCACTGCGCGCAAGCTGTGCTGCACGATACTGATTGGTACTGCTGAAGGACAGTTGCTGAGAGTTCTGTGTTCGGATGAAGAAGACCAATACAAGCGATGTCATCATGATGACAAAGCAGAGAGTCAGGACCAGAGCGGCAGCACGTTTGCCGGAGCGGTCGTCACCTCTGAACACGCACTTTGACTTTCCGCTCGTCCGAAAATTTCCGAAGAAGGGCAATTGTTCCATACGATCTGGATGGGCTGGGATTAGTTTGAAAAGTTGCACAGCGGATAGAAGCGCTGATAGACACGTAATCTCTTGGAAACATCGGCTGGAATACCTGGAAATCCTTCCGAATTGGCCGCAATAGCTCCCCAGCTTTGGGCCAACGGCACTTCGTCTACAGGCTCCGGAAAGGCTGATGCTAAACTCTGTAACTGGGCGTTGGTTAGCTTGTTTGAAGCCTCCGTATCAATTACAACCAGTGTTACCGAGATAGCTGCAGTACGCGATAGATCAGGCGAACCGTTGGATAACGAAGGAGCGTCTTTAAGCAATTCTCCGGTTCCGCGCTCTTGAAAAGCTAGTCCAACCCGCACAACTCCTTCACCCAACGTATCAAAATCTGGATCGACAAGGTTGAACGCCGGATGGACTATGTCTGCAAAGGTGATTGGCAGGTTGTCGGAAATTCGAAGCCCTACCCAGCCGGTTTGCGAAAAGTCCAGCCCTTTCGCCGCGCGGCGCAACGACAGCTTTCCTGTTCCGGGATCGGGGGAGATACGCCAGGCTATCAAAGCAGCCCTCCTGTCTCCGGACGAGGCGGGAACGTCGGCGATAAGCTTAAGAAAGTCTTTCCCCGTCTGGACGTTAGCAAAGTATCGAGGAAGATCCCGCCGTGGGAACATAGCTTCGAGGTCAAGCCCGATACGGTCGAGTATAAATCGGGCCTGATTATCTGCGCTGAATCGCCGCTGATTAATACGGATAACATCCCCCGATCCGTTCACTATCTGTAGTAACACTACACACATAATCGAGAAGATGCCTACTGCAACCATGAGTTCTGTCAGACTAAAGGCCCCACGTTGCTGATAGCGCAGGCCGTTGGGCAGCGACACGAAGCATCCCGACCTTCTGCTGAACGAATAAAGCGGCTTTGTGTTCATAAAGGTTTCCGGAATGTAAGATAGCTTTCTATCCAACCTTGAGGCTTGTTCTCGGAAGACATGGGATCCTTGCTCGCGGGCCAGCTCACTATTAACACTGCTTCAATCGGAGCAAGCGGAGAGCTTCCTGCCTGGTCGCCCGGCACCAGCGATGCCACGCCTGATGCGCCGGGAACTCGTGTGTAGCGAAGAGTCAACCTGAATCGCGCGAGCGGATCTTCAGGAGGAACAACCTCGTAGTTATCAGTCACGCAAACGGTTATCGTTTTTCCAGCCTGTAGGGAGGGGTTTACGACAACCGCATGATTGTTGTCTTTTGCCCACGGGGCAGGTGAAAACTTAAAGATCTTCGACTCTGTGGCGCTAAGAGAAACGTTCTGAAGGTCTGAAGCAGCAGCGCTGAGAAGATTAATGGCCTGGGTTTCCTGCCCGCTGACACTGGCGGTCTGCAATCCTACAAGCATAAGGCCTACAACCGTCAATAGTGTGAACGTTGTGAGACCTAAGGCAACAGACACCTCAACCAGCGAAAACCCCTTACTACTCCTGCGTAGGCTTGCGTTCATAGCTTAACCACAAAAAGTCTTACTTGTTAAGAGCTATAAGCTGCTCCTTCCTCATCGCGCGAACTTTACCCGTAAGTCCTGATATCGATATCACAACGGGATTGCCTGGCCTTTGGGGATTTGCCAGCGGAAGAACCACTTCGCGGGGATAGACGCTCTTTCCCAGAGTGACCTGCCCCTGGGGGTCTATTTGGAACACATGGCTGAAAACCGTGCTCGAGTTACCACTCTTGCGCTCAAAAGCTGGATAAGAGCTCTGGGAAACTGAAACCATTACACTGGACTGAGGAATATGAGAGTCGTCCAGCTTGACTCCGCGCAATGCAACAGGAATCGCAAGTTGACGCCATGATGCCTCATCATCAAACTCTTCCGACCGGAGATCCCCTGTTGTGCTTGCAATCGCTACGCACAACAAGCTCTGGCGACCGCTGGCGGTGTCCGTGTAGCTGGCGAGCCCAACCCTCACAAAGGTTCGTTGGGTGACGGCGTGTTGAAGGGCCTGCTGTAAAATTGCCTCCGATTTTGCTTCCACGCTCGTCATTCCCCCGTCCGCAAGGTATCCTATGGAAGGTGCTGCAATGCCTGTGAGCAGCGCCATTATGGAAATGGTCAGGAGAAGCTCGATCAGCGAAAATGCGGAGCGGCGGCTCCCGGTATGTGCATTGTTCCCTATCGGCACCGACAGCATGGAGGAAGCATTTTTCATAGCAGAAATTTATGCTCTTCAATCTAATGCACTGATGTTTGCAAACAAGACAAGGGTCATGTTACCGTAACCCGGCGCAAGGCTTCGACGGCGCTTTGCGGCGCGTTTGATTGCGTCATGCAAGTAACACTGGTTCATATTATCGGCAGCGAATGGGCCTTAATCACTCATTAATCCGAGAAATTGCCTCGCGGGCCATGGACATTCATTCCATTTGACTTGAATAGAGCGTTCTTCCCCTCTTGTTGGAGTACCTGGATGAGTAAAGTGACAATGCAAACAGTGGCAGCCGCTGCGGGTGTTTCGCGCATGACCGTTTCCCGTGCCTTGCGTGACTGTCCTAAAATTCCGATCGCCACCCGTGAACGGATCCAAAGACTTGCCGCTGAGCTGAATTACCGCCCCGACCCGCTGATCCAGCGTTTGGCCACTCATCTTGGCGAATCACGGCGCGCGCCCTACACCGGCACGCTTGCCTGGATAACGGATTGGAGTAACGATGCCTGGAAGGCCAGTCCCACCATTTTGGCCATGTACCGCGGTGCCCAGGAAAGGGCCACCAGCCAGGGCTACGCACTTGACAGCTTCAATCTGCGGGAGCCCGGCATGACGGGCAAAAGATTGAGCCAGATCCTCGATCATCGCGCGATCCAGGGACTTATTCTTGCCCCTATTTCTCATGGGGGAGGACACATGCGGCTCGACTGGCGCAGATTCAGTTTTGTGGCTCTGGGATATTCCATGCGGCGCCCGTTGGTACATCGCGCGGCCAACCACCATCTCCATTCCGTACGTGTGGCCCTTCGTGAGTTGAGCCGGCGTGGTTATCGCCGCATCGGCCTGTGCGTATCGTCGGAGACCAACGCAAGGTCGGACAACTGTTACCTTGATGCCTTTCTTGCCTACCAGCCGTCACTTCCATGCGACCAAAGAGTGACTCCGTTTAACCCCAAAACCACAAGGAAAGATGATCTTCTGGCATGGCTGTCCAAGGAGAAACCCGATTGCATCGTTGCGGTTGATCCCCTTATTGCAGACATGATAGCAAATGCCGGCCTCAAGATTCCAGCTGACATAGGTTTCTTGCTGCTTGACTGGCCCGCGGGGAGACCCCATATGGCCGGGATAGACCAACAGCACAACCTGGTGGGCAGTCTGGCTGTCGACATGCTTGTGGGCCAGGTATATCGAAATGAGCGAGGGATACCGGAAACCCCGCGTACAATGCTGATTGAAAGCCGGTGGCAGGAAGGCAACAGCATCCTCAGGAGAGCGTGATCCGCGGATTCTCCTTACGATTGTCGCGCCACCGGAGCGGCGGCCCCATGCCCGCATCCTGGCGCATCAAAAGAGGGGGCCGTCTTTCCGTAACTCCGCAAGATCTTCACGCCACCATCATCATCAGGCTATCAGCGCGCGGCGTCTGAGCGGAATAGCAGAAAACGGCGGTAACGGTGACGGGGGTACACTCCGGTGTAGTCGCGATCTATTTGGGTGTCCACCCCTCCCTGAGTAGCGCTGATAAGCGTGGCCGGGTAGTTTTTGCCAAAGCCTGTCTCCGAGTAATTCACAATGGAAAGAGATGCGTTTCGCACTGTATAGGCGGTTGCCTCGCCGGGTCCGTATGTTTTGTGGACGTTGGCAATAAAGTGGCTGGTGCCAAGAATCTCCACTTTGGCTCCATTGATGGCTTCCACAAAAACACCTCCGCCCTCCGTGCGATTCGATAGCACCACGACATTGCTGCCGTCTGCCAGAATGTCAGGGTTATATTTTCCAAAGACTGCATCGACGCTTCGTAACCAGGCATTTTGGCCGTGCCCAATACGGTAGTGGGCGCACATGTTCCCTTCTACGAACAGATCTCCGGTGCCTGTAGGGCCGTTTTCGTAATCGGCCCCCATGTCCCGCAGGACGAGAGCACGCGATGATTCATTGTAAATGGCTCCGGCAAACTGGTGGAATTGCTCAATGATGAGAGGCGAACCATCACCGTCAGCAATGCGAAGGAAGCAACGCGAGGGAACGAGCCGCCCGCTTTCATCGTAGGGGTTCTGGATATCGGAGTCTTTTGCCGCTGTCGGTTGCTTCCAAAAGCCAATGATGCGCCTCACGCGTCCGCGGACCACTACCGGGCTGCGGAAGTGCCCCCGCCCGGAGGAGTCCAGAACGATGGTCGTCGCACCCGAGTCGATCGCCTTTTGCAAGCGAACGGAGTAGTCGCCTGTACTATCGTCGGAGAAATCTGCCGGCGTCGCCCAGTTGGCAGGGTCGTTGTCGTGGAAGTCGGGCGCATCCTTTATGGGAAGATTTAACGAGGCACTGGGAGTCGTTTGGTTCACCACGACCGGGGGGTGTGAGAACCATTCGCCTGACAGCCTGGGGCCGGGAAGCGAGGATGAGGGAGCCTCCGGCGGATTCTGGACGAGGAGGTGAGATCCGTCGGCCTCTACGTCGCGCAAATAAAGGAAGGCATCGGGCGATTCCTGGACGATGGCCGCCGGGGCTCCGCCTGTGATTTGGGCGTTGAGTAGTGTGGCCTGGCACGTGGCCTCAACTTGCAACAGTGTAGGCACGCGGTTTTCACTGCTCAGACCGCGAATAGTGAATACTGAATTACGGTTATAGATTCCCGCAACAAGCTGGTTCTTCAGAGTCAGGGACTCTACCGCCATCGATTGCGCGTTGGCAGCACGCCACCAGCCGTAGTCGAATCCTGTGATTCGAACATCTCGCATGAAGGATGTTCCATCATTGCGTGACATTCGCAATCCGGCGAATCCCTGGCCTTTGGGATCGGTTGAGATAATATCGACGCGGCGCAACGAGCCCGTGTTGCAAACCATCCAGTCAATACCGACGGCGGCCGGATTTCCAGAGCCAACATCAATGGTCAGGTCGTAGGCTGAATTAAAGAAGGCGACGTTTGGCTGTTCGCGAGGCTGTCCGGACTCCGCGGTGATTTTACCCCGAAACCAAATGACAGGACGTGGATTTGCAGTATCCTGGAAGCCAGGCGATTGGTCCTTTAGTTTGATTCTGGTGACCGAGCGCCCAGACCCGTAGAACTGCATCCAGCACTGAGGCTCACCCGTGCGCCCGAGTCCCACGAGGGTGTCTGAAACCAGATAGGTTCCCGGCGGAAAGTAAAGCTGAACTGTGAATTTGCGATCCTGGATCGCACGCTGTATGGCCGCAGTATCATCGGTCTGTCCATCGCCTACTGCTCCATAGTCCCGTACGTTGCGCAAGGGGACCCAACTGGGATACTGCACGATGTCGCTCGTCGAAACAGATGAGCGATTTGGGCCTGGAGGCGAAGCATGGTCTCCGGCACACAGACTCGTGATCAGGAAAAACGAAAATGCGAATACAAGGAGTGGAAGAACATTCATGGTATAAAGATGTCTATAGACGTGGAACGGCTTGACGAAGGCCTCCTGAGCCAATGACGCCTGAGAGGATGACGTGTGGAAGAATGTCATAAACTACTTCTGATGAAGCAAATGGGATGCAATGTTAAAGAATACGTCACTCAGTAGATGAACATAATCACCATTCGGTTTGTCATTTGCTTATCCTGGGTTAAGCTACGCCCACGTGTGCGAGATAACCCACCTCGTCTGTCGTGATGTCAATAGGTAAAGAGGAACGTTAATACTTCTACAAACCACCATCCGGAGGCATATTTGCAGGATTAAATCGAAATACCTGCAAAGGAGAGCTTACAGAGACTCCACGGTCATCTGTTACAAGGGCATACCAGCAATCACCAGTTTCGTCAGGCTTATTGCTTCCTGGTATTGTAGCTGTGTATTCCCCATTGGGGTTGAGGCGAGCATGTTCCAGATACCAGGTTTTGTTGTTCCAGGACTTAAGGTCCTTTCCTTCCGTTTGATCTTTGACCGACGGAACCAAACTGTAGTAGAGCTGTGCTCGAACTATTGTGCGTTTGCTCTGCACAGTAAACTTCACCTGCGGCCCTTTGCCGAGGGTCGTCACAATCTTGGGAAATGACTCGCCTTCTCCTTTAAGATGGTAGTCGAACCATTCCTTCTCCTGATCGCGAACGCTGATGCCGTTTTTTCGGGAAAAAAGGCTGTGACTTACATTGGGGACAAAAACAACGTTCTTTGGCTCTGGCACCTGCGCATAGGTAGCCTGAATGCTGGGAGGCTGGAAAAAGATGTCATTGGCGGCTGCCGCAAAGAAGAAAGCAGCCCGGATTGACGGTGCGCGATAGCCGGGATCCATATATTTAACCCAGGCAAGATGGGCTTCCGGCGAAAGTTCGCCGAGGCGCCGGCGAAAACCATTAAGCTCATAAAAGCCACCGCCATAGAGGGAATAAGCGGCTTTGACCTGGTCGCCCAGCAAACTGCAGAGCATCGTTGTGGTGTAACCGCCCCAGGAAATACCGACAATTCCCAATCGAGCGGAATCAACTTCGGGAAGGTGCTGCAGAAGCTTGAATCCATCAATACCCGCAACTATGCCCATGAAAACGGTTCCCCTGGTAACGTCCGGCTCAGCGTCAAACTGATGGGCGCCGTATTTGGGCACGTCCTTAAAGCTGCCGGTGGAAACCATGATTTTTTGATCCCCGATCCCAGGAAGATCTACAGCGACTGCTGCGTAGCCCCGACCCGCCCAGCGTATTGCTCCAGCTACATCACAGGAGCCCGCGCCGCCGTGCAAAACAAGCAGCCCCGGAAGCTTGCGGCCGGCCGGAATCGGATCAGGCAATGCTACAACAGCATAGATTTCATTCGCCACCGGCCCGTTAGCCGTTTGGGCTTCGAAAGACTTGATCAGCAAGTGGCGTAGCTTTACGCCGCTGGGCACTGCGGGCGTTTTGGACGGAGCCGGAATCTCGCGCAATACCTGCGGGGGAATTCTGTTGAGGTAAGGGGTAAACGGGTCGTCGTCAAGAGCCATTCCAGGCTTTAGTTTATCGCCGACCGGAGGGCTGACCGGGCCGGATATCACAGGAGAAGCAGGAGGAAGTGGCGTTTCATCGGCGGGCCGCAACGTCTGCGCGCTAAGACTATCGAATGGAATAGCCAGTACAAGAAGTCCAATGATACAACGCAGCAGGCCGGAGCCAAGACCGGGAGTGAACGTGCAGCAGCTTCGCTGCGAAAATATCTTCAACGACAAACCGGGTGATTCAAACATAAAAGAGATGTTTGTTGAGTTTAAAAGGGGCCACATCGAGCGAATGACTTAGTTTAGATGGACTGCTGAACTCAGTGTAATAGTTAACTTTAGAGTTTTACGTCTTATAAAGATACGCGGTGTATCGGCTGCGTTATTGAGTTCGGCATCGTTAGTCAAAAAAAGTAACAGAGGTGCTAGTACTGTTGACGCGACGTTACTGATAGGATTGTTCATTACCATCCGTCTCGCTTTCGCACTATGGCACTACTCATCCATCGGCATCTCCGCCCGAAGCTCAATGCCTTAACTCCACATTGCCATCCTTGGCGTAATTTATAGGCGCACTTTGCGGGGAAATGCAATGCTAAAAATTAAGCGCTTAAGATTTATCTCCTGCCCGTCGCAGCAAAAGGAGCGGTTGGGCAGACTCGTACTCGGAGGCTGCACTCCCCATCGCGCCTTTTGCAACCTCCACATTTTCCGAGTCACGGCGCCGAGGGCTTCTCGTCTGAAGAGCACGATTTTTCCGCCTCGTTGTGAAGCTCGGGTCGGTATGACGCGGAAACTTTACATCGCACAGACTTCAACTAGGTTTTCCCCTTAATGGGCTCCAAGACTGTCACGTTGCAACAGATAGCGCTGGAAGCTGGTGTATCGGCTGTCACGGTATCCAACATCCTCAACGGCAAGAATAAGGAACTCTGGCCATCCACTCTTCTGCGCGCTGAAAAAGTGCGGGAGATCGCGGCGAGGCTGGGGTACCGCACACACGGCGCCGCCAAAGCGATTGCTACCGGGCGCTTCAATACGATTGCATTGATGATGAGCAACTCGCCTTATGTGTCAAACTTGCCGATGCGCTTGTTGTGGGGCATTCAGGAGGAAGCAGTACGCTGCGATCTGCATTTGTTGCTCAGTCGAATCTCCGCGAGCAACCAGAATTCTGATGAAGCGATCCCACGCATCTTACGGGAATGTATGGCGGATGGCCTCCTGCTGGACTATACGCATTGCATTCCCTCATCGCTTACTACTCTTGTTGAAAAGCAGAATATTCCGACGATATGGCTTAACGTGAAGCAGAAATTCAATAGTGTCTATCCTGATGACTACGAGGCCGGCTACCAACTGGGTAAGCATCTTGGCTCTCTGGGGCATAAAAGTGTAGGCTATGTGAGTTACGTGGATGGTCCTCCCACCCCGGTGCATCATTACAGTACTTTTGACAGGCGCCTCGGGTTGAGCGATGCAATTTCCCTTACAAAGGGAACTATTCATGACTTTGTTCGCTCCCATGCATGCTTTGCGGATACTCTACAGTACTGGCGTACTTACTTCCGTGGTGTCGGCGGGAAGAGCTGCCCTACGGCGTTCGTAACTTACTCTGCACGTAATGCTATGCCTCTGATGCGGGCGGCCGAACTCGAAGGCCTCCATTCGCCCAGGGATTACTCAATCGCCACTTTTGACGATACCGAAATGGATTACCTCGGCCTTCCCCTTTGTATGTGCAAGTTGCCGTGGGACCGGATTGGTGCCAAGGGCGTCCAACTTTTACTGGCCAAAATTGAGAAAAGGGAGAAGTCGATGCTTTCAGAGGCGGTAAAATTAGAATGGATTCCGGGCTCGTCCACTGGACCGGTTCCAATTAACCGGCGGGATCCCGCCTGCTTCTGAGGCGGAGGGCTAAGTCCGACTTCCGACTTACTAACGACTGAAATGCTACTGTAATTGGTAGCCGGCTCCTCGGTTCAGAATATCTCATTTCAATGACTTTACTGTCCGTCACGAGGAACCTGAAGCAGCAGATCTCATCCCTCAGTTCTTTTATGATCAGGACTCAAAGCTAACCAGGGTGATTTGCTTGAGGGGGCGGAAGATGCAGACGACATCACGGCTCATGGATGAATTCGGCGCGGCTTTTCAATTCTTTGATGCTTTCGGAGAGAACGGGTAAGCTCTACCTGACTGCCTCTCGAATCTTGATGAATGGATGCCTGCTGGTGCTTCTGTTCACAGATATCGAAAATGATTCTCCAGCATGAAAATGTTTCAGCGTTAGATACCTTGCTCTTGGTTCTCAACGACAGCGGTAAGATATGGTCGCAATCAGTGGAAGATAATGGCCCCTATAACAGCCCTAAAATAGTCGAATGTTGAAACTCTCCAAATTGCGTTGATGTTTTGTTCTACTTCTTGCCGAGCCACTTTTCCCAGCGGCCGGCAAACTCGTCCACGTTGTCTCGGGTCACGCGGGTCAGCGGGTCGATGACGCGGACGTTCGCCGGGGCTTTGTCGTTGACGATTTTCTCCAGCAGAATCTCCACGGATTTGTAGCCCCAGCCGTAGCAGTCCTGGGCCAGCAGCACGTCCACGTGGCCGCTGCGCAGGTAGTTCAGTTGCGCGGGCAGCGCGTCTACGGAGACGACTTTGACGGAGCCGGGCGGCCATTTCAGGGCATCGGCGGTGAAGAGGGGCCAGCCGCCAATCATCGCCCAGCCCTGGATGGAGGGGTTGGCGTTTTGGGCGGACTGCACGGCTTCGGCGGCCTTTTCGGGCGTCTCGATATGGTAGAACACGCCGGGCTCGTTGAGTTTCATCTCCGGATACTTGCTTAGCCCGTTTTTGATGGCGGCCACGCGTGCCTGCAGGTTGGGTGCGCTCTGGTTGCCGCCCAATATGGCGATGGTGCCCTTGCTGTTCATCGATTTGGCAAGCTCTTCCAGCACGCGTTCGCCGCAGGCTGTGTCGTTGGTGCCGTAGTAGGCAAAGCGCTTGCTTTCGGGCGCGTCGGAGTCGAAGCACATGACTTGCACGCCTTTGCCCACGGCTTTGTCTATGCTCGGCGTCAGCGTGTTGGCCTCCGAGCAGGAGAGCGCGATGCCGTCCACCCCGCGGCGTGTCAGTGCTTCCACCGCCTCGGCCTGTTTGGTGGCATCCTCCTCGTTAGGGGTGCGCACTTCTATTTCGATGTCCACGCCGTACCTGGCGGCCAGCTCCTTCGCGGCATCTTTGGCGCCGGATTGCGCGGCCTGGAAGACGTCGTTGGTAAGGCTCTTGCCGATAAAGCCGATGAGAATTTTGCGCTTACCGCCCGCCTTCGGATCTTTCGCCGAGGGCTCCGGCGCCTGGGAGCAACCGGTAAGGAGAAGGGCGCAGGCCGCGAAGGCCGCGACGACCTTGAACGCAAGGGTGAGCTGGCGGGGAAAGTTCATACGTGGTGGTGGATGGGGGGGGGGGCGGAAGTTAAGCGGCGGGCGGGGAGGGGATTAGTGGGCTGCGCGGCGGGCGCGGAGGAAACCGCTAAGTCTGTCGAAGGACACGGCGATGACAATGGCCAGGCCGATGATGATGAGGCGATACTCCTGCGCAAAGCGCATGACGATGATTCCGTTCTCAATCAGCGCTATAACCAAAGTGCCAAGAAGCGCTCCCAGCGCCGTGCCGCGCCCGCCCAGCAGGCTGGCCCCGCCTACCACAGCGGCGGCGATGACCGTGAGCTCGTAACCCGTGCCCGTGCTGGTGGAGGCCGTGCCGAAGCGGCCCAGCGATACCAGCCCGGCAACCCCCGCCGCAAGCCCGGCGAGGGCGTAGGTGCGCAGCACAATCCAGCCCACCGGCAAGCCGCTGAAACGCGCCGCCTCCTCGTTGCCGCCCACGGCGTAAGTCTCGCGACCCATCACCATAGCGCGCAGGTATAGCCAGCCTATGGCGACGCATATCAGCATGATAATCAACGGCATAGGCTGAATGCCCAGGAACTCCACGCGCATAAAGTCCGTGGTAAAGGCGGCCGGCAGACGCTTGCCGGCGGCGGGCAGCGTCTTCTCCGGCGGCAGCACATTGGCCAGCCCGCGGAAAATGCTCATCGTGCCCAGCGTTACGATAAACGGGTGCAGGCGCAGGCCCACAATCAGCCCGCCGTTCACCAGCCCGCACGCCAGGCCGATGCCCATAGCCACCACCCCCGCCACGGGCAGCACCTGCCAGGCAGGGGCGTCGGCCGGAAAATACTGCAGCGCCGCGGCCGTACCCAGCGCGGCAAGGGCCATCACCGACCCCACAGAGATGTCGATGCCACCTGTAATAATAACGAGCGTAAGCCCTACCGCCATAATGGCATAGTACGACATCGGAGTCGCCACGCCGTCGATCAGGTTATCGAAGTTGAGAAACGTGTTCGGCCGGCCCGCCATTGCGTCGTAGTACCCGTACACCGTAAGCACCGAGCACAGCGCAAGGATAACCACGGCCAGTCCAAACTCCTGTATCCCGAGAATGCGTTTAAAGAGCGATGCCATAGAACCTGGTTCAGTCGCACTGCCGGCCGAACCGCGCGCCTCGGCGGAGGGGTGTTGGCTCATGGAGGGAAGAGTGCAAATAGTGGAACCAATGGATTATCCCCAGGCCTGAAATGCCAGTCAGGTGAACATAGAATAAAGCGGGCACCTTTGCAACTAATGCCACGCGATGCGACACAATTACCGGCCTGCCGTTGCAACGCAACGCGCCTGAGGGAGATTTAAAGCGATCCCTCCGCCGTCTGCCCTCTGCTTCCCACCTTCGCGTGATTTGCGTCCTCCGCGTCCTTCGCGCGAAAAGGGGCAGAGCGTTGCATAACAAGGGTTGTGGCGGTACGTTTGGGCGATTTCGCGCAAAGGTCACTAAGGGCGCAAAGATCGCAAAGGGGGGAAGGGGCAAACAGAAAGCTGAAAAGGGGCAGGTATCTGGACTTCCCTTTTTGCATCCTTTATTCGTATCCACCCTCCGACTCCGAGTTGCAAGGCTATCACGTTGGCTAATGTGCTGAAACCAAGTCCATCTGGGTTGCTTATGTGCATGGTTGCCGCATCTACTATCTTGACCCGCCCCCTTCCTTAAGCTTGAGCGCGCCGCATCGGCAAGGTATCCTCCATGCTATGAAATACCGTCAGGTTCCGCGCACTGAACTCTCCGTCTCCGAAGTTGGCTTTGGCCTCTGGACCGTCTCCACCGGCTGGTGGGGCAAGTTCACCGAGAGCGAGGCGATCCACCTCATGCACCGCGCGCTGGATCTCGGCATTACCCTGTTTGACGCCGCCGACACCTACGGCAACGGCTATAGCGAGGAACTTATCGCCAAAGCCTTCCCCACCCGTCGCGACGACATTGTTATTGCAACGAAAGTGGGTTACGACTTTTATACCCATGGCGAGGAGCGTCGCGGCCAGCGCGAAATCCCCCACAACTTCAGCGTCCCCTTTATCCGCCAGGCCGTTGATCGCGCCCTGCAGCGCCTCAGGACGGACCGCATCGACATCCTCCAGCTCCACAACATCCGCATGGAGCAAGCCGAGGACGCCGCTCTGTGGCAGCTGATGAACGACCTCGTGAGGGAAGGCAAAATCCGCGCCCACGGCGCCGCGGTCGGCCCGGCCATCGGCTGGCTGTACGAGGCCGCCGACACGGTGAGGCGCCACAGCCCCCACATCGTGCAGCACATCCATAACATGCTCGAGCCGTATCCCGGTAACGCCATTATGGATGCCGGCAATGAGGCCGATGTAACCCGCTATCTCATCCGCGTTACCCACTCCAGCGGCATGCTGGAGGGCAAGTACACGGCCGAAACTACATTCCCCGAGGGCGATCACCGCAACCATCGCCCTCGCTCCTGGCTGATCAACGGCCTCAAGAAGATTGAAACCCTGCAGTTCCTCGTCAGCAGCGAGCGCACGCTCGGTCAGGCCGCCCTCCAGTGGCTGCTGGCCGATCACCGCGTCGCCTCTACTCTGCCCAACATCTACAACGAGGAGCAGCTTGTCGAATTCGCCCAGGCGCCTGAGACTCCCGCGCTGACCGCCGACGAGCTGGCCCGCGTTAAAGAGCTGGCAGCCAACAACTTCGGCATAGCGGACGAGGCGCCCAAGTACAAGGGCACCATGACGCGCGAGTTGGCCGGCGTGTCCTGAGCTGGTCGGAGCTGATCGCGTGGCGGGGCAAAAGTTACGGTTGTGTACCGGAAATTTTTGCCCTGCGCAAAGTCCTTCACTTCGTTAAGTAACTGTGTAAGCCTTTGTATATCAAAGGCTTAAGCCTCAGCTGCCTGGTATTTACGCAAGGCTGCCTAGGTAGAACTACGTATTCACCCCTTCGCCCTTTTTCACTACTATCCGCTCCATCAAAGCGGACGGCGTCTCACACGCCTCGAACTCCCTGCCGTGGGGCGCTGTCCGCTTTGCGCAATGAACGCACGAGTATGCGAAAAAGTACGGGGACGTTAACTTTTGGACCTTGCTCTTTTTTGGATGTTGTTTACAATGTCAACTATTGCAATCATTGCTTGCCCGTCCGTATTCCTCGGCACAAGCCGAAAATAGTTGGGACATTTGGGCAAAATACGACTAAACTCAGGTAGCCTTAACCGAAAAGGAGAGCGGGGGTTCAAATTTCCCACACGTAATGTTAGTGATGTGTCAACGTGTCTGTTTTCATTTTCTTCTTTTCGCTTTTCCAACCGGGCCTAAAACGGTAAGTAAAGGGGCAAAGGCGAGGAAAGAGAGCGGTCACGGCACTAGACGCATACGATAGCGCGTGTTACAGCCCTTAAGGAGGTGTGACCGACGATGGTAACGACAATGTATCCTGCCCACTCAAATCCCGGTGAAGGACTGGCTTCGGTACGTCGCAAATGCGGCCTGCCGGGCGAATTTGTCCTGGCTTTTAAGGACGGAGAGTACCGGATCGTCGTCGTCGATGACCAGGCATCCCACATCCTCGGCATGCCCGTCGTCCTGCCCGGCTCCGTATCGCCGGACTGGTCGGAGATTCCCCCGCTGCTGCTCGACTACCTGACTCAGGTGCTGGAGGGCCTTAACCAGCGCCAGTCGGGCGTCCCGTTCACCCCCGCGCCGTGGTACTCCATGGCGGAGCACGTTCCCTATACGGTGCGCTGTACGGTGGACTCCCATGGCGCCGAGCACTACATCCTGCTCACTTTTCATGACTCGCGCCAGGCGCTCAGCGCCTCGCAGTCCCTGCGCGGCCCCGGTAGCGCGGCTCGCCGCCCCGTCGTGGTGGAGCCCGCGACACCCCACCCCATCGACGCCTCGCTGGACGCCGCCGTCGGCCGCGACAGCGGCCGCCTGCCCGGCCCCGCCACCACCGACTCCGCCGCCGCCATCGAGCACATCGACGACGCCGCCTTTGCCCGCGCCGCGTTTGAGCACGAAAAGATGGAGACTATCGGCGAACTCGCCGCAGGTGTCGCACACGATTTCAACAACCTCATCCTCGCCATCCAGGCCAACGCGGAGGCCATTGTGCCCGCGTTCGGTCTCAAAAAGCACGAGCGCGAGGCTCTGGTAAACGTGCTGCGCGCCTGCAGCGCCGGCGCCGAGCTTACCCGCAGCCTGCTGGGCTACGCCAAAAAGCAGCCGCTCAGCATGGGCGAGTTTGACCTGTGCGCGATGGTCAAGGACGTCACGCGCATTGCGAGCACCAGCCTGGGCTCGTCGTACCGCCTCTCGCTCTCGGCGGAGCTGACGGTGTCGGATCACCCCATCAAGGTGGTGGGCTGTTTTTCCAGCCTCAGCCACTGCCTGCTCAACCTCATCAAAAACGCCAAGGAGGCGATGAAGAAGGGCGGCACCATCTCCATAAGCTGGGGCGGCGACGCCATGACGGCGCGCTTGTCGGTTCGCGACGAAGGCATGGGTATGGATGAGGAAACGATCCAGCGCATTCTCAAGGGCCGCTACACCACCAAAAAGGAGGGCAACGGCCTGGGCCTGGCGATGGTGCGCGGCATCCTCTCCCAGCACCAGGGCACGGTGGAGATCCAGAGCGAAGTGGGCAATGGAAGCGAGATCTCGCTCGTGTGGCCCCGCGGCTACCTCGCCGCCACCGTGGTGGCCCCGCCCGGCGTCAGCTCGCACTCGCAGGTGCTGAGTGTGCAGGCGCGCCGCTCCACCAGCCGCATTACCGCCGTTAAAGCCGGCGGCCACGAGGGCAGGCTGGCATTCGTTATCGACGACGACGAACTGGTGCGCCAGGGCATCTCGGCCATCCTCCAGCGCATGCGCTTTACCACGCGCGAGTTTGATCGCGCCGAAGCGGCCATTGCCGCCCTCTCGCCCGCCGCCGTGCCGGATGTGATATTGGTGGACTACAACATGCCCGGCATGGATGGCAGCGAATTTGTGCGCTACTGGCACAAGGATCTGCCCGAAGTGTACAAGGACAAGGCTACCCAGATCGTCCTGGTGAGCGGCTACCCGCCCGCCCAGTTCCAGCAATTCATCAAGAGCTTCCCTTCGCTTGACTTGAGCGTGCTGCAAAAGCCCTTCTCCTACGAGACGCTGAGCGAGCGACTGAAGGACAGCACCGCCCCGCGGCGCCCTACCCAGCAACTCAAAGTCCCATACCCGGCTAAAAAGTCGGCTGCCGGGTAGCCCGGGTTAAAGAATGATGACAAGCAGCTAACGCATGCGCCAATACAAAGTGATGCAATCCATTGAATCGTCGAGCGGCGCGTAACCTGCGCCTGAAAGCCACGCCTCGCCCACTTCTCTCACTTCTTCCCCCCGCACGGTGGATCGAGCGTGCTGAAGGGGCGCAATAGTCTGGTTCAGGCCCCACGACTATTGCGTTCCTTCAGCACGCACTTCCAGCATTAGACCAATTCGCAAAGTTATTTGCTCTTTAAGCGAATTGGTCTTACAGGCGGGATGGGGGGATGGGAAAAACGCGATGCCGTGTACACAAAGCATACGGTGGGTCCCCCGTTGCAGATCGAAAGGTTTTTCGCCACATTTGTCACTTATGCGTAGCGATTGCACAGGTGACATGAGGTGGAGGCCGGTGGGGACGGCTGTAACGGTTGTACTGTATATGCTTGCCTTCCAGCTGGTTACGCATACACGGGCGGAAACCTCCGCCGACGCTGCGCCCGGCCTGCCCAGGCACAGCACTATCGTCGTCTTTGGTGACAGCATTACGGCGCCAGGCACCTACGGGCAAATGATTCAGGACCACCTGGACGCCGTGGCGCCGGAGCTCGACGTCACCGTTTACTCGCGCGGCAAGGCGGGCGACACAGCCGAGGGGGCGATGCGCCGTGTGGCGACGGAGCTGGCGCCGCTGTTTCCCTCGGCCGGCGCTGCGGGCCCGCGCCGCCTGGTGCTAATCAACTTAGGCATCAACGATGTGGGGCGGTACGAGGTGGCGGACTATCTCCGTCACTACGAGGCACTTATCGATGAGATTCAGAGGACGGGCGCGGCCGCGGGCATCGTGTCGCCTCTTTATCCCGACAAGCCGGCGGAGAACCCGAAGCTGGCCGCTATGGTCGCCGGGCTGAAGGAAATGGCGAATCGCCGCAAGCTCCTGTATGTACCTGTGTACGAGGAGCTTAAGGCCCTGCGTGCCGCGTTGCCGGGCTACGCGTTTTACGCGCTCGATGGCTCGCACCCTAACGCGATGGGCCACGCCGTGTTTGCCCGCACTATCCTCACCGCGCTGGGCATCCCGCCCGACACCAAGCCACGTGCAGTACAAGTGCTTAAGCGCGATGCATTTAAGAAGGAGCCAGAGACTGCGGAGTCCGGACCCTCCGGCCACGTTCTGAAGATCACCAGCCCGTTCCCTCTGGTCGTTACTTTTAAGCCATACAGCGCCCCCGCAGCCGCCGCCCGCCGGGCGGAGAAGCCGGTTGCTCTGGATGGCAGCCTGGACGAGTGGAATCTGTCCAACCCGTTGGTGCTCAACAGCCCAGCGCAGCGCGTGCTCGGCGTTATCCACTGGCGCACAGAGAAGCCGCTGGTGGAATGCTGGGCCTCGTACAGCCCCGGCACTGTGGCGGAGGGCGGCGCGCTCTATTTCGCCGTGCGCATTCGCGACGACAAGGTTTACGCGCCCGCCGGCTCCAGGGCCATGGAGCGCGACTGCGTGGAAATCTTCCTGGATTTTCGCGACCAGACCGAGCTGGCCGCCGCCGCGGCAAAGGATCACAAAGCGCACCACTTTCTCTCCAAAAAGATCCCCCGCGTTACCCAGTTTATCCTGCCGGCCCCCTCAACCGACGGCGCCGCGCCCGAGGCGGCCACCGGCACGGGCGACGCTACCATGCTTGCCGGCACCCGTATGGCCGCCCGCGCCACCGCCGAGGGCTACGTGGTCGAGTTCTCCGTCCCCGCCTCGCACACCGCCGTCGGCCGGCTCAGCCCTGGCACCGAGCTTGGCTTCGATTTCTCCATCAACGACTTAGACACCTCCAGCGCGTTCCCCACCGCCACCCAACTCCGCTGGACGGGCTCGCCACGCACGCCCTTTACGACAGACTCCTGGGGCAAGCTGCGGCTGGAGTGAGTTGCGAGGCCGGCGGGCCGGCGGTTGCGGCTTCCTTTCAGCACGCGCCGCCAGATCGGCATCATGGCGGAAAAATCAGGTGACAGGCTTGCTGCGCAGGCGGGAGACCGTCTCCCAGCGAGCGCGCTGGCAGTGGCGGGGATCCTGGCCGCTGAGAATCAGCTCGATGTCGTCCGTCACCATCCGGCCCATGTCCGGCCATATCTCCGGGATGTTGCCGGCGCGGTGGGCCTGCAGCATGGTATTGGGGGTGGTGCGTGCCCGGTGTCCGGCGGGGATCGGCTCCTCGGGCCATACGTCGATACCCACGCGCAGCCGGCCTTCCGCCGCCTCGTCCAGCAGTTCGTCGAAGTTGACGACGCCGGCGCGGCTGATAAGCAGTACCAGGCTGCCCGGCGCCATCAGGCGAAAGTAATCGCGGCCGATGCCACCCGTGTTCTCGGTGGTAACCGCGCTGGTGAGGTAAACCGCGGCGCAGCGGGCAAAGCACTCCTCCAGTGTGGCGACGGTAACGCCCATCTCGCGCAGAGCCGCGGGGTCCAGCCAGGGATCGTGCACCAGAATCTCGCCGCCAAAGCCGCGCAGCAGCCTCAGCAGGGCGCGCCCCACGTTGCCCAGGCCCACAATCGCCATGGGGCGCCCGGCCAGCAGGATGGAGTCGTGGTTATCGCCCTCGCCATAAAGCGTCTCGCGCCCCACGCGGATGGCCACGTCCGCCTCGTGCATGCGGCGGGCCAGGCAGAGAGCCATGCCCAGCGCCATCTCGGCAACAGGCTGCGCAAACACTGGCGCGGTGGAAAGCACCGGGATGCCGCGGCGCTGACACTCCTGGTAATCCACATTGGGCAGGAAGTTGCTTTCCACATTAAACACGGCGCGCAGTTTCGGCGCCCGGTCCAGCCGCTCCTTCGGCAGGGCGGACTGGCCGATGAGGATGGTCGTCTCCGGCAGGTGCGTGTCGACATGCTCGTCCGAGGCGGGCGCGCCATCGTGCCACAGCACGCGGCCCATCGCATTAAGCCGCGCCTGGGTGGCGGGATTAAAGAGCAGGGCGATGGGGCGCGGATGAGGATCGAATAGAATGAGAGGCTTGGGTTCCATGGTATTAGTCTACAAAGAAAATGCCGCAATAGATACTGCCGACGCCGCAAGGTTTCGGGTCCCGTCCCGCGACAGGGAGCGCCCACGACCGGGACTTTTGCCTCACCGCCAACGAGAACCGGTCTGGAATCTGGCCAACGTGGTTAACACCTCCCCTTGAACTGACATTGAACCACGGATAACACGGATTGCACGGAGGGGATGGAGAGATCCCGGCGCGCGATTCGAGTTCGAATGGCCAGCTCTAAGGTTGGCGAGATTTGTATCGCCAATACAAGCGCGCTCAATGCGCTCCGCGCTCCGCCCCGGATATGATCAGCGTGCATCCGCCTGGGGGCCTGGGGTGGCCTGGAAGGGGAGTGCGCCTGCCGCGCTGCGCAGGGGCGCTTCTTCGGGGATGGTGAGGGTGGAGGCATCGGGCAGGGTGAGGAGGCGGGATGTTGCTCCGGGGATTTCTTTGAGGTCGGCCGCGGTGGCAAACACCTTTCCATTCGGGCCTGCGGTGGCGATGCAGTATGTGTTTTCCTGCTCTGGCGGGTCTGGCCGAAGGCATGCCACGGCGTTGTAGTCGAACACCATACCGGGAGGGATTCCTTTGTGGGAAAACATGGAGCGCGCGGCGACGATATTGTTGAGGAAGACGAAGCCGCGGTAGGCTCTGCCGGGTGGATTGAGCGCGGTGACGAGGCGGCCTCGCGGGACAATCATGGTGTTGTGGGTCGCCCAGAATCCCTGCGGGGCTTCCACAACGTTGCGGGGCAGATTGGCCATTGCCTTCATGTTCCACATGCGATCGCTGCCCACACCAAGCTTGAATACGCCGCCGGTAAAATTCGCCTTTGCCCACAACTCGGTAAACTCGGGTGTTTCCGTAATGATGTTGTCGTAGATGTAGATGGGGCCGGGCAGGGGGATGCCGCTCCTGGGCTGCCAGGAGAAGGGCTCGAAGACATCAATGATCTGGTTGCCGTAAATGTGCATGTCGGCGGCGTGCTCCTCGGTTTCCACCGCGTTGTCGCAAATGCGCTCGAACCGGTTGCCGTAAATGCGCGCACCGGTGGAAAGCGCGGCGGACCCGCTGGAGAAAGCTTCGAAGACTTCGTAGAAGTGGTTGTGTCTCACTATCCAGTCTTTGCCCATGCGGTAGATGAATCCGGACTCGTAGCTGTAGGGGCTCCCGATCCCCCTGGAGACAGGGAGGTTGCCGGATTTGCGCTGCCAGTGCATCAGGCGCTGCCAGCTCTCGGGCTTTGCGGCCTGCCGGGCGGCTTCATCGCGAATGGTGTCGGCGACGTCGGAGAAAGCCGGGTAGTGGGTGTAGTAGCACTGCTCTACGGTAACGCGCGCCGGCAGCAGTTTGGGCTGCGAAAGCTGGGCCGAGGTAATGGCGCTGCGGCATCCGTAAAACCAGCAGTTGCGCACCGTCAAGTCGCCGGCGGAAGTCTGGACAGCGGCGATGCCGGGTGTTTCGAAGGTGATACCATCCAGGATAATGTGCGCGGCGCCCTCCATTTTTACCGCGATAAGGAAGTCCCCCGGCCCGGCCGGTGTCCGCCCCAGCGACCCTTTGCCCGCGGGCGGCGCCACAGCCATGCTGGCGTTGTTGGGATCGGTTGCGCCATACTTGCCGTCGGCCCGCAGGCGAACGTAGAGATGGTTGGTCTTTTCATCCCAGGCGTAGCCGTGCTTGTGGCCGGGGTAGTCGTCGGCGATAAAGCGGAACGCCTCCAGGTCATCCAGGCTGGGGTAGGGGAGCAGGTCCACCTGGTCGGCAAGCACGCGGGTTGGCTTGTGCGCAAGCGGCACGCGGTACATGCCAAGCGCCTGATCCACCATCTCCCAGCCTCCCCTTTTGTCGCGCAGGCTTCGCACGGCTCCGGTAAGGGTAACGCGGTTTTTCTCCACGCGATCGGCCTTGATGCGCAGGGGGGCGGCTTCCGTCCCGCCTTGTGTGATGGCCACATTCTCGTAGTAGATACCGGGGAGGAGCAGCACCGTATCGCCGGGCTGGGCGAGGTTGACGGCGTGCTGGATGGTGGCAAATGCGGTGCCCGGAGTGCGGCCGTCGGCGGAATCCGTTCCTTTGGCGGAATCTACATGCCACACGGTCGGAGCGCCGGCGCGAGGCGCCTCCTGGGCGAGAAGGCTGAGGGCGGCGAACAGCGCAAAAATGGGAAGCAATACGGCTGGCAGGCAAAGGCGGTGTAGCATAGGATGAGAGCGAGGGAGTTGGTACACGGTGACGAGGTAAATGCTGGCATCGCCTGCGTTGCGCCGCAAAGGATGTCTGTTTTTACTCGTTAAACAGAGGGTGGACAACCCGCATCCAGCCTGTTTTTGGCTAAATATGACTCCTGTTTAACCAGTTAAACTGACATCCGATTGTTCGCCGGCGGGCACATGGCATGATGTAGCCATGATTGCAATACGGATTTGTGCATCCCATTGCTCAAACCTCACCCCTTTATCAGGAGCCCACGTGCAAATATCCGCCCTACGCAAGCGCAGCCCGGGATTCAGCCTTATCGAACTTTTGTCCGTGGTCGCCATCGTCGCGGTTACGGCCGCCCTCATTCCTTCCTTCGGAAACTCGCTCGCCGGCACCGCCCTGAACAACGGTGCTACCGCTACGATCAATCTGCTGACCGTGGCGCGGACGGAGGCGATTACGCGGCGCCAACTGGTGCGGTTTGCGGTGGCGACCGAATGGCCGGGCGATCCCACCGCCAGCTACCGCATGATCAGCCTCTGGGCTTCCGCGTCGGGCGAGGATGGCTCGTGGACGCAGATTACAAAGTGGGAGATGCTGCCCGCGGGAGTCGCTATCGACCCCGATGCGGCGCGCTACGTGCCCCGCCCTACAGGCCAGGGCGCCGCGGAGAGCATCTTTGGCAAGGCAGGGGCCACCGCCTCGTGCACGGTAAGGTCGCAGACGGTGACGATGCAGTACCTGGAGTTTACCCCGGCGGGCGCGGTGCGGACGACGGCGGGCGGCAGCGGCTACGAGGTGTGGTTTGCGCTCGCTTGCTCGCAATCTTTCGCGGCGGGTGGCACGCCGGCCAACTGGGCGCAGATTGCGGCCAGCATCCACACCGGGCGGCTTCGCTGCAATCGGCCCGGAAACTGAAAATCGGCAAACCGGCCGGCCCTTCTTCTTAATATTCCTCCTTCCTCCTCTCTTCCTCGCCGCACCGCAATGACAACGCCTCCCCGCCGCCTTGCCGCTCTCTACGGCCTCCGCGCCTTCTCGCTGGTGGAAGCTGCTCTGGCACTAGGCATTATGGCCCTGGCGATCCTCTCCATCCTGAGCCTTATGGCGGTGGGCGTTACTTCGCTGAAGGAATCGATCAGCGACTCGATCACCAGCCTCATCCTGCAGGACGTGAAAGTGAGGTTGGACGGTACTCCGTTTCCCTCGGACGCAGCGCTGGCTTCCGGCCAGACAACCGACCTGGCGCCGCTCTTCTACGATAAATCCGGCCTTGCGGCGGTTGCGGATGAATCGGAGGGATATCCCACCGCCGTTTATCGGGTGGATGTAACCATCGGGCCCCATGCGTCCCCGCCGCCCAACGCGCGGCTGGCGGTGGCCGCTGTCGCCATAGCCTGGCCGCTCGATCGCGCGACTGGAGCGCCGATCGGCAATCAGCGACGAAGGTTCAGCATTCTGGTTACTCCCGCCACGGATCGCGGATGGGAGTCGGCCAGCCCCTCTTACCAGCCGAAGGTTAACCAATGAAGCAGGCAGTACCACATCGCCGCCGCCGCGGGTCAGGCAAACGGGGCGTCACGCTTATCGAGCTCATCGTCTCGATGGGTGTCTTTGCGCTGCTTTTGGGGATACTGCTGGTTACCACTCAGGGCGTGCAGCGGATCTGGATCAGCAGCTTCCAGAAGGTGGACTCCATGCAAACCGGGCGTGCGGTGCTGGAGCTCATGTCGCGCGAACTCACCGGGGCGCTGGTTTCGGATCGATTTCAGCTGGTGCAAACGCCGCGACTCACCGGCCTTGTCACCACACCCCCTGCCGTGGCGGCCAATTCCAGCAGTCTCTTCTGGATAGCCCCCGTGGATACGCCGAGCCGGACCCGCCCCGGAGCCACAAGCACCAGCCTGTGCGAGATCGGCTACTACCTCACGCGGGACGACGCGGCCGGCATCTATCGGCTCAACCGCTTTCTCCTGGCCCCGGATAGCCCCTGGTACCAGGCGGGAACGACCGCCCCCGCCTGGAACACCACGCCCTGGCTTTCCGCCTGCGATCCGTCGCTGTTCGATCCCGAAAGCACCAACTGCGCGGTGTCCACCGTGGCCGATGGCGTTGTCGGGATGTGGATCCGATGCCTCGACACCGCCGGGAATCCGATCCCCTTTCTCAGCGCGGCGCCCGGCCTGGCGGGGGCGACGCCGATGCAGTTTAACTCGGCGGCGCCGTTTCAGATGGCGGGCCGGGACGGGGCGTTCAGCTCCGGCGATACCTTTCAGTACCTTACCGCCTCGGCCCAGCCGGCTCATCGTCTGCCGGGAAGCATCGAGATTACACTCGTGCTTGTGGATTCGCGCACGCTGGCGCGCAAGCCGATGCTGCCCACGATGCCGCCTCCCACCACCGCCGTCGATATTCCTGACCAGATCCGGGAGTTTCAGGCCGAACTGGCCGAAGCGCGGATCCCCGCCGAAACCCTTGTCGTCCGCGTCCCGCTAACCAACGCATTGCCATAATGAGTACCCTCCTTCGCTCCATCCGCCTCAATCGCCGCCGCGGCAAAAGCGGTGCAAGCCGCAGGGGAACCGCCGTGGTCATCACGCTGCTCTTCCTGATGATTCTGACCACGCTCATCGTGGGCTTCGTTTCGTCCATGCGCACCGAGCGGATCGCCTCTCACTCCAACTGGACGAACGGGCAGACCAAACACGTGGCGGACTGCGCCCTGGCCCATGCGATGTCGCTGCTGGCCAACAACATCCCCAGCCCGTCCGCGCCCGGCTCCCTTCCCGCGCCCGGCACCGTTAAGAACTGGGCGAGCAACCCGGGACGGCTGACCATCTTGGGCCCCGGCAGCGCGGTTTCGTTTATCGATCTCCACTCCGGCGCGGCATCGAGTGATTCCGATCTGGAGTCGGTGAACCTGAACACGAAGGAGGCCGTCTCCGGCGAATACGCGATTAGCCCCGGCGGCGAGCCCATGCGGGTAAAGTGGATACCCGTGCTGCAGGACGCCACGCAAAGCGCCGGCGCGAATAACAAGATTGCCGGGCGCTATGCGTTCTGGATGGACGACGAGAGCGCGCGCATCAACTTTAACACGGCTTCGGGCAAACCGTCCGACACGGCGGCGAAGATGCGTCTGGATGCCGCAAGCCCCTACACAAGCCTTAGCCCCCGCATCCGGCGAAAAATCGGCTACGGCACCTCGCCGGATACCACCTTCTCGGTTATGGAGTACATTCTGGGGCATCCCGCCTCGGTCAACCTCGATATCCTGGAGACGGCGGACTCGAAGATTCGCAACAAGCTTTATGGCGATATCTACGCCAGGGGATTCCTGCGGGCGCCGGATGCGATCCGCAACGAGGACTACGTCACCAACGCGGACGCGTTTTACAGTCGCAACAAGTTCTACCTCACGCCGTTCAGCCGCAGCCCGGAGTTCAACGCGTTTGGCAAGTCGCGCATCTTTGTCACCGGCGGCCTTGCCTCGTTGAGCAGGGCGCCCATGTATCAGCATGCCCTGGATGAGTATCAGCCGACAAACTTCTGGGATACGCAGACATTCTCCTCGGCCAATAGCAGGAAGATGGACACCAGCGACCGCGCGCTGATGCAGCCGCTCTTCTCGCGGTTGTCGGATTACTTCCGCCGCTCCGACTGGCCGGGGATGCCCGCGCAGAGTTTTGCCATGAAGTGGGGCGGAGGCTCCACTGGCGATGCGGAGGCGGATCAGGTTGCCCTCAATCTTCTCGGCATGGGCTCGCTCGCCACCGCCTACACGGGATCGCCCGGCAGCCCGTCCTCCCCGCAAAGCCTGCCGGGGCGGCTTGCGGAGCTGAACAACACGATGATCGCCGCCGACTACCCCTACGCCGCAGCCCAGCCGCCCGACCGCTATCTCTGGCGCGGCCCGGCCACCGGCGAACCCATGCTGCCGCAGCTTCCCGGCCCGCGCCTTAACGAGATTGCCCTGTGCATTACCCCGGAGCCGGTTTTCACCACCACGGGCAGCGTGACAACCTTGAAGGGCTATTACCTTCGCTTCTCCGTGCAGTTCGAAATGTATATGCATCCCGACGCCATGGCGTTTGATGCGTACGACACAACTCCCGCCGACAACAAGCAGGCGTTTTTTGTCCGGACGGCATACCTTTCCTACACCGCCGAATCGCCGGGAATTGTGGCAAACAACATCACCAGCGCATCGCTTTCGCAGACGTTCAATCTGCCGAATGGAGGCTGGTCCGCGGTGCCGCTCAACGCGCTGTCGTGGACGCCGCAAAACACCATGATGCTGAACCCGGATAGCTACTATGTGGCCGCGACAAACCAGAAGTACCTGAGCAATTACACCTCCAGCGGCGTCGACGCGGCGCTCTCCTATCCGGCCTCCACCAGCACGGCCAAGTTCCGCGCGCTCTTTAAGCCGGAGAGCACTGTCAAGATTACCGCGTGGCTGCGCATGGGCAACTCCACCGGCTTTATGGACAACAACAGCAAGTACTACAACCGCCCTGTTGATCTGGTCCCCGTCTTCTCTCCCAACGCCCCGGCGGATAATCCAATCTACAGGGCCAAAACCAACGGGGGCGCCGTGCCTTTCAACATCACGCTTACGCTGGATAAATTCGGCGCGACCACCGCGACGGTTGTTCAGTCGCAGGAGGTCGTCGATTCGCGCGTGAACGCCAAGGTGGAAAACTGGCAGGTGGTGGACGCGGACAGCCTTGGCGGCATCAACACGCGCACGCTCGCCGCACCGTCCCTCGACATGAGCAAGAACCGCTTCTGGGACATGCGCGGGCCGGCGGAATCCAAGCTCAATAACGACAGCACCCAGTCCGGCCTCACCTATCCCACGCGCTGGACGGCCCCCGGCATGTTCTCGCTCGTATCCACGGGAATGCGGCGGAACGCGCCCGGGCAAACGCTCTCCCTGAAGGCGAGCACGCCCGCCGTCTCGCCCGGGCAGGTGCCGGCCACCTTGCCGGACTGGCTCTTTCTGGATCTGCTCGGCTGCTCCTACCTGCGCAACCCCACCAAAGTCAACGGCGACCAGGAAGCGACCCCGATTTCGGCGATGAACAGCACGGCAGGCAAGATTAACCTGAACAGCAGGATCTACCCGGCCAATAGCCCCCATTTTACGCCCGCCCGCCGGGTGGTGCCCCTGCAGGCGCTGTTTCGCCATATGCCCAACGGCGACAACATTGCCCAGGCCGTGGCCGACTACCAGGACAGTGGCGGCCGGTTCGACTACGTCGGCCAGATCTGCGAAGTGCCCGGCGTAACGGAGAACGGCAACGGCCCCACCGATTACGACAAGGAGGCGATCGTCCGCCATCTTTCGGGTTGCATGACAACGCAGTCCAACGTGTTCAGCGTCTACGGCGTGGCGCAGTCCGTCAAAAAGGCGCCGGAGAACACCGGTTACGGCGAGTTTGAAGCAAAGGACAAAGTGCTGGGCGAGAAGCGCTTCTACGCGGTCATCGAGCGCTACGTCTGGCCGGGCCGCGACGGCGTGCCTGGAAACGGCCACGCCACGTCCGGCGCCTACGATGAACTCGCCACCAGCGCAACCGCGCCCCAGGATGGGCCGGTGCTGGGCGCCGTGCCGACACGCACCTTCGGCGCCATCGACGGCCCGGACGCCCCGTCCTTCGCCGAGTCGTACGCGATTCCCCGCACAGCCGCGAGAACGGAGCTGGACAGGGCGGATAATCCTCTGCGCGCGCTGATGAAGTACCGGATTATCTACTTCAAGTACCTCACCAACTAGTGTCCTGAATCAGAACTAAATATCATAAGTTCCGTTCCGCCCCTTTGTGTCTTCGTGTCTTTGTAGTTAATGTTCCCCCTCTTCTCTGCAAAATGGGAATGGGGATTATTTAACCACAAAGGCACGAAGACACAAAGGGGCGGAACGGAGGGGGTAGCAAGCTAATGATACGTATTTTTGACTTAGGAGACTAGCAAAGCTTCCGAGATGGGAAATTCGCAAAGTTATATGCGAATTGGGCTTAGGCACAAAGGCACCAGGTTTCGGAGAGGTAAATCCATTGGCTACATACTATTTTAAAAGCACCAGGATTCTTATGCTGAATTCAGCCCGCCACTTCTTTCGTTTTGCTTTAAGCATTGCCGCTGTTGCGGTTACAATTGCCGTTGCATGGCGTTCCACCGCCCTTGCCCAGGAGACACCTCCCGTCATGCCGGCTGACGCCCGCGCCCTCCTTGCGGTGCTTTCGCCGGGGGACGCCGACTGGAAGCTGACCGAATCCAGGGCGCGCAGCGATTACAACAGCGAGTGGGTGCAGGTTATCGCAACGCGAGTCTGGGAAGGCCAGCCGATTCCGGCCGCCGCGTCGGGAGGGCCGGCACTGGTCCCGAAGACAGCGGTTACGCTTACGGACACGGGCGGCTTTCCCGCGTTCAACAGCATGTTCCTGGTTACAGGCAATCCGGATCGCACCACGATCGGGACGTTTCCCGCGATCAAAGATTCCTCGCCGCCTGCCGGCAGGGAGAATCTCTTTGTGTGGGTGGCCGGCCGGTTTATCCTTCGCATTGAAACGGAGCATCAGCCGCGCGGCGCCGCCGAGGCCTGGCTTGGGCGAATCAAAACAGCCGAGCTTCAGGCGCTGGCGGCAAAAGCCGGTACTCGGGTGGCTAGGCTGCCCAACCCCGTCCCCATGTTCCGGGTCGACGAGCTGAATCCCCGGCTGAACCGCGCCTGGTCCCTTGCGTGGACGGACGAAGAGACGATCCGCCGCGCCAACATTACGGATCGCTGACCGACCAGCGGGCGGCGTGCGCCCGGCCCGTCGCTACCGCATTGCGCCGTGCGCCTTTCTTCGCTAGGCTACGTCACAACGGCTCCCCCCGTTGCCCGCCATGAGTGAAGACCTTCCGAATCCCCCGCCGCCAAAAGTCCCCGAGAAGGTAACCTTGCAGAGCATTGCGGACATAGCCGGAGTAACGCGCGCCCTGGTTTCGATGGCGCTGCGCAACTCCCCCAGGGTGGCGCAGGAGACGCGGCTGCGGATACGGAAGATTGCGGATGAGCTGCAGTACAAGCCCAACCCCATGGTGCGGGCCCTGATGACGCAGATCCGCCAGGGGCGCAAAACCAGCTATAAGGCCACGCTGGCGTTTCTCACCAACCTGAGGTCGGCGGACTACTGGCGTACGCTCCACACTTTTCCGGAGTATTTTCGGGGAGCGCAGGAGCGGGCTGCGCATTCGGGTTACTCGCTGGAGCATTTCTGGCTTGGCGAGTACCGGCAAAACACATCACGCTTTGTCCAGATGCTGAACGCGCGCGGCATCCCCGGTGTGCTCATCGCGCCGCTGCCTCACGGGACAACGGAGCTGAATGTCGACCTGAGCACCATGAGCGCCGTGACGATGGGGTACTCCCTGGCGACCCCCTGGGTGCCGCGCGTCTGCAATCATCATCTGCAGACGATCGAGACCGCGATCCAGAACCTCGCGGCGCGCGGCTACCGCACCATCGGCGTCGCCCTGAGCGAGAGCGATATCCGCCAGGTTAACCACCTCTGGATCGCAGGCCTGACCGTCGCCAGCCGCAAATACCCGCAGATCGAGCTTCGCATCTTCGAACCTGCCGTCTGGTCCGAGGAGGCATTCCGCCACTGGTTCAGGCAGCATAGCCCGGAGGTTATCGTGGGTGTGACCAGGGAGCTGTGGCTCTGGACGCTCAATCTCAACCTCGCTGTCCCAGACCAGCTCGGCTTCCTCCATCTCGATTGCAGCAGGGACGACGAACTCTCCGGCATGTATCAGCAAACGGCGCGGCTGGGAGCCGTTGCGACCGAAATGCTGATCAATTTTGTGGAAGAAAACATCCAGCTGCGCGACGAAGAATCGCGCATCCTGCTGATCAACAGCGAGTTCCACGAGGGCCGGACCCTGCGCAAACAAGCGGACATTACCAAAGCAGCGCCCTCTGCCAAGGCGGCCCGAATCTAGAGCATTGTCCAGATAGCTTGGCGCGAATTCGCCTGGCTCCGATATCGGCGCTAAAGGCTCACTTTGCGCCATTCGCCAGGGGGCGCTCGGCGGGAGGGGAGGGATACCGCATTGTACCGGAAAGCTCCGCTATGCGCTCGTCCGAAAACTTGTGGGGGTGGTAGCGGTTTGCCCCGTGCCAGGCGCGCACCTGGTCCTCGGCCCTTTGCACGGCCGTGGGGTCGGCGGGGGTGTCGCGGGTAAGATACAGCGTTTGCGAGGGGAAGGCAAAGCCGGCGCCGGCCCTGGTCACAATGTCCATAATGCGCAGGTTAAGGTCCTCCCGGACGGCGAGATATTCCCCGAGCTTCACCTCGCTGATGCGACAGTAGATCTCAATATCCAGCGACGATCCGCCGAAGCCGGCAAAGCGCACGCGCAGGCCGTCGTTGACCACCTTGGGGTGGGCGTAGAGCAGCTCGCGCAACTCGGTGAGCACGTAGCGCATCTGGTCCGGCGTGGTTTCGTAGCGCAAGCCCAGCGTAACCTCAAAGAGGAAGCTGTCGCGTCGCGCCATGTTTTTGATCTGCATGCCGGCGAAGGTCGAGTTGGGCATGGTGAGCAGGGTGCGGTCATGGTGGCGGATGGTCGTCATGCGCAGGCCGATGTCCTCCACGGTGCCTTTTTCGCCGCCAAAACATACGGACTCGTTGCGCCTGACGACTCCGGTGGCGTGCAGGGTGATGGCGGCGATCAGGTCCTCAATAAACTTCTGCGATGCAAGGCCCACCGCAAGGCCGATGATGCCGAGGCTGGCCAGCAGCGTGGTGACGCGGTAGCCCATGTTGTCGAGCCACACGACCACGGCGATGATCACGATGACCACTTTGACGACGCGAACCACGAGATCGACCAGGTGCATGCCGCCAACGCGCTCCCGCATTCGCTCATTTGCCTGGTCGGCGATAAAGTCGGCGAAGCGGAAGATGATCCAGACAAATGCCACCAGGAGCATGGTGTTGGCACGAAACACCGCAAGCACCTCCGTTGCAAGGATTTGCTGGGGTACGAGAAAGCGGATGCAGGCGGTGACAACCAACAGCACCAGCGGCACGTATATTGTTTTGAAGAGCCTGGCGGTAGTGCCGGGAGTCATCTTGCCGATAAGCCAGCGGGTCACCGTAAGTCCAATGGTGACGCCGATGCCCCAGCACAACAACATAATGCCGATGCCGATCCACGTGAGCCCGGAGAATGCGAGAAACCGGGTGCGCAGGAGGTAATCCTGCGTGTCATCCGAGAGCATGGAGTGAACGACCGGAATACTGTGGCGCTGGTAAAGCGCGGGCACTCCGGCCAGTGAGCGGTCGGAGAATTTCCAGACATCCATGCCGTCCTCACTGCGCACGCGCTCCATGTTGATATCCGCAAAGCCGCCGGGCCACTCGATCCGCGTCACGCGCTCGCGATTGGGGGGCAGGCCGTCCTTGCTGTTGCCCTCCGGGCTGATGCTGAGCGCCTCGTAGTCGATTGAGGCGCGGCGCTCCAGAACAAACCAGAGCTGGCGCGCGAGCCGCGGGCCCTCGACGGCCTGACTTGCCGGGGCAATGTGGGCGAGATTGAGGTAAAGCGCGGCGCGGTTAAAGTCGCCTTCCTGCGCGGCGGAAAAGAAGCCCTCCACGCTGGAGCGCGGCGTGCCCCGACCCAGTTCGTCATCCGGGACAGAAATCTCGGTGCCCGTGACATCCGTGTTTGCCGTCTTTGCCGGCGCCACCCCCGCCGCACGGGACAACATGACGGGCGCGGCGGCGAAAAGGACCAGGCCCAGCAGCAGCGGCAGCAGGGTCGCGAACAGGGAGGAGTGATGGGGCGCTCGCGTCAGCATATACGACAGCAATAATATCAGTTAAGCCGCCTAAAATGCACGAAGCACCCTCGCCTGGCAAGCTACTACTTCAACCCCCGCCAGGCGCCGAGAACCACGGAGAGGTTCCAGCACACAGCCCGGGTAGGCGATAGAATCAGCCAACCGCGGAGCGGGTTGCACTGTCTCCGGAGACCCGTCAGGCAACGGGTCTCCGGATTTCCGATCTGCCGAAGGATCGCGTCTCCGATCTCTGTTCGGGCTTACTTCTTCAGGTCGAAGCGGTCGAGGTTCATCACCTTGGTCCATGCGGCGACGAAGTCGTTGAGGAACTTGCACTGCGAGTCCGCGCAGCCATAAACTTCGGCCAGCGCGCGGAGTTGCGCGTGGCTGCCGAAGATGAGGTCGACGCGGGTGGCGGTCCACTTCAGCTCGCCCGTTTTGCGGTCGGTGCCTTCAAAGACGTCTTCGGAGGGGGTCATGGGCGTCCATACGGTTGCCATGTCCAGCAGGTTGACGAAGAAGTCGTTGGTGAGGGCTTCCGGCCGTTTGGTCAGCACGCCGGCGTTGCCGCTCAGGTTGGTCTTCAGCACGCGGAGGCCGCCGATGAGGACGGTGAGCTCCGGGGCGCTGAGGGTCAGCAGCTGGGCGCGGTCGACAAGCAGCTCCTCGGCGGGGAACATGAAGCGCGCCTTGAGGTAGTTGCGGAAGCCGTCCGCCACAGGCTCAAGGGACTCGAACGACTCGGCGTCGGTCTGCTCGGCGGTGGCGTCCACGCGGCCGGGGGTGAAGGGCACGGTGATGTCGGCGCCCGCATTCTTCGCGGCCTTCTCCAGGCCGGCGCTGCCGCCCAGCACGATGAGGTCCGCGAGGGAGATCTTTTTGCCGCCCGTGGCGGTGGCGTTAAATTCGGCCTGGATTTTCTCCAGAGCTGCCAGCACCCTGGCCAGCTGGGCCGGCTTGTTCACCTCCCAGTCCTTTTGCGGGGCCAGGCGGATGCGTGCACCGTTGGCGCCGCCGCGTTTGTCGGAGCCGCGGAACGTGGAGGCGGAGGCCCAGGCGGTGCTCACGAGCTCGGACACGGACAGGCCGGAGGCCAGAATCTTCTCCTTAAGTGCCGCAACATCAGCGTCTTCCACCAGCGCGTGATCCACGGAGGGGAGCGGATCTTGCCATATGAGCTCTTCCTTCGGCACTTCGTTGCCCAGGTACAGGGCGCGGGGGCCCATGTCGCGGTGGGTCAGCTTGAACCAGGCGCGGGCAAAGGCGTCGGCAAAGAGGTCGGGGTTCTCGTAGAACTTGCGGGAGATTTTCTCGAAGCCCGGGTCGAAACGGAGCGTCAGATCGGTCGTCAGCATGGAGGGCGCGATCGTTTGGCTGGGGTCGTGCGCGTGGGGCACGGTGCCGGCGCCGGCGTCGCCCTTGGGCTTCCACTGGTGGGCGCCCGCGGGGCTTTTGGTCAGCTCCCACTCGTACTCAAACAGGCTTTTGAAGAAGCCGTTGCTCCACTGCGTGGGCGTTGTCGTCCAGGTTACTTCCAGGCCGCTGGTGATGGTATCGCCGCCTTTGCCAGTGCCAAAGCTGTTCTTCCAGCCAAAGCCCTGCTCGGCCAGGCCGGCCGCTTCGGGCTCGGGGCCAACGTTGGTGGCGGGGCCGGCGCCGTGGGTTTTGCCGAAGGTGTGGCCGCCGGCGATAAGCGCCACGGTCTCTTCGTCATTCATGGCCATGCGGCCGAAGGTGTCGCGGATGTCCTTGGCGGCCAGGAGCGGATCGGGGTTGCCGTCCGGGCCTTCCGGGTTAACGTAGATCAGGCCCATCTGGACGGCCGCGAGGGGCTTCTCCAGATTGCGGCCATGCACCCCGCCGGGCTGATCGTCGGAGGACACAACGCCGCCTTCCTTATCCACGCCGGCGGAGCCATGCGCGTAGCGGAGATCGCCGCCCAGCCATGTCTTCTCGCGGCCCCAGTACACGTCGTGATCAGGCTCCCAGGTGTCGGCGCGGCCGCCGGCAAAGCCAAACGTCTTGAAGCCCATCGTCTCCAGCGCCACGTTGCCGGTCAGGATGTACAGGTCGGCCCAGGAGATCTTGCGGCCGTACTTTTGCTTAATGGGCCAGAGCAGGCGGCGCGCCTTGTCCAGGCTCACGTTGTCCGGCCAGCTGTTGAGCGGGGCAAAGCGCTGCTGCCCGCGTCCGCCGCCGCCGCGGCCATCGCCCGTGCGGTAGGTGCCGGCGCTGTGCCAGGCCATGCGGATAAAGAGCGGGCCATAGTGGCCAAAGTCGGCCGGCCACCACTCCTGGGAGTCGGTCATCAGCGCCGCAAGATCCTTCTTCACCGCGGCCAGATCCAGCGTCTTGAATTCGGCGGCATAATCAAAGTCCTTGTCCATGGGGTTGGACTTGGACGAGTGCTGGTGGAGCACGCTTAGGTCAAGCTGCTTGGGCCACCAGTCGCGGTTAGTCGTGCCTTTCGGGGCCGTGTGGTTGAAAGGGCACTTGGATTCGGTAGACATAAGTTGGATTGTACTAAGTAGGCCAGGGACGGGAGTGGCTCGGCAGGCACCGGGCGAGTCCCGTAACGGGCCAGTATGGAGTGGGTTGGGGAACTGAAATCGACGCCCATTTAAGCAGGCCCCATGCTATTGTTGAAATACTTTTTGCCTAAGCGTACCATAGATAAAGGCTATGGAAATGCATCAGCTTCGCTACGTCGTCGCCGTCGCGCGCACGGGCAATTTCTCCCGCGCTGCGGAGCAGTGCCACGTAGCGCAGCCTTCCCTCAGCCACCAGATCCAGAAGCTGGAGGATGAACTGGGCGAGCGCCTCTTCGATCGCATGCGGCGCGGCGCCCGGCTTACCCCGCACGGCGAGGCGTTTGTGCGGCGCGCCGTGCGTATTCTGGAGGAGGTGGACGCCGCGCGACAGGAGGCGCGCGACGCCAACAATTTGCTTCGCGGCACCCTCTCCATCGGCGTGCTGCCCACCATCGCCCCCTATTTGCTGCGCGACGTGCTGGTGGACTTCGCGGAAAAATTCCCCAACGTACAAACCGTGGTGCATGAAGACACGACCCAACAGCTGCTGCGCCAGCTTACGGCGTGCGAAATTGATGTTGCGCTGGCCAGCCGCCCCGTCGGCGACGAAGCGCGGTACGAGATCCGGGATCTCTTTACCGAGGAGCTGATGCTGGCGCTGCCGCCCGGCCACCCGCTGGCACGCAAGCGCACCGTCAGCATGGCGGATTTGCAGGACGAGCAACTTATCGTCATGAAGGCCGGCCACTGCCTGGGCGATCAGGTGCTGGGCTTCTGCAATCGCAGCGATATTACGCCGCGCATCAGCTTCCGCGGCGCGCAGCTGGAGACGATTCAGGCGCTGGTGAGCGCGGGCGCCGGCATCTCGCTCGTCCCCGAAATGGCCGCGCGCCCGGGCCGCGACGACGCGCCAACCTACCGCTCGCTGGCGCAGCCGCGCCCCACCCGCGCCGTAGTGGCGGTGTGGCCCAAGCAGCGCCCGCCGGGCCGTGCGGCGGAGGAGATCCTGAAAATTATTGCGGCCAAGCGCGGGTGCACCGGATGATCGGATGCTTTGCCGGAGCACCGTGCGTAACGTTGCGAAACCGACACGCAACAAACAGAACAGGCACCGGCGCGATGAGCGGCGGTGCCTGCTATGAGATGGGGATGCTCCCGCATGCGGAAGTTTGTCCCTTTGGCAGTGAAGACTTTTCTCCCCGAGCTACGGCTGCGCGGGCGCGTTGGTCGCCGCCGGGGCGGGGGCCGGGGCCGGTACGGGCGCTGGCTCGGCGACAGAGGCGTTGGTGGACGCCGGTGCCGGTGCGGGCGCGGGCGCGGGCTCGGCCGCAGGGGCGTTGGTGGACGCGGGGGCCGGTGCCGGTGCGGGCGCGGGTGCAGGGGCGTTGGTGGACGCGGGGACGACAGCCGGGGGCTCCAGCAGTGACGGGGAATTGGTGCTCAGCGGCTCGGTGGGAAGCGGGGTGGGCTCGTTGGTGGAACCGGGGACGACCGGGGTGACAGAGGGGGTATTGGTGGCGGCAGCGGCGGGCTTTTCGGAGCCAAGCTCGCGCACGATACCGGCGCTGCGGTGCTTCCAGCTATACATATAAGCCAGGCCGATGGACAGAATGTAGAACGACGCGCACAGGACTACAGTGGCACGTACAAAAAAGCTGGAGGCGTCCGCTCCAAGCACGTCGTTGGTAACGCCGGAGCCGAATGCGGCGCCGAGACCTTCCTGCTTTGTACGTTGCATCAGGATGACGAGAATCATCAGGATACATACGATGACAAAAATTACTGTAAGAAATCCAATCGCGTAATCAATCATAAGGTGCCGTAAGCGGGAGAGAGAGAAAGCTTTCTACTATGGCGCTGTTACACATATTGGCAAGGAAAAATCGGCATAAAGCACTTCCTTCGCCAACTTTTTTACAATCGGGGGGCGGGAGCGCCTTCCCAGCCGCGCAAAAAGGCCAGGACGAGTTCCGGCAGGTCGCGGCTGTACCCGCCTTCCAGGATGGCGCCGACGGGCAGGCCGCACTCGCGCAGCCAGCAGCCCAGGGTGTGAAAGTCGTTCTCCTCCAACGACATCTCGGTAAGCGGGTCGTCGCGGTAGGCGTCGAAGCCGGCGGAGACGAGGATGAGGCTGGGCTGAAACGCCAGCAGCTGGCGCCACACTTTGCCCAGGGCCATCATGTGCTCGTCGCGCGCGCCTTCGGGGGGGATGTGCGCGTTGACAATGTTGTCGAAGCTGGTGCCGCCCGTGCCGGGGTAACACGGGTACTGGTGCACGGAGCCATAGCAGAGGCCCGGTTTGTGGGCCAGAATATCCTGCGTGCCGTTGCCGTGGTGCGCGTCGAAGTCGAACACCGCCACGCGCTCGGCGCCCAGGGCGCGGGCCTCAAACGCGGCAAGGGCCACGCTGTTAAGGTAGCAGAAGCCCATGGCCTCGTCCGCGCACGCGTGGTGGCCGGGCGGGCGCATCAGGCTAAAGGCTCGCACACCTGCAAGTGCCTGGCGCGCAACGGCTAAGGCGCCTCCGGCGGCCCGTGCGGCGTGGTCGCGTATGCCCTCGATGTACGGGGTGTCGGCGTCGAAGTCGCGCGGGGTGGCCAGGCGATCCCAGTGATGGGCGGTGTGAACGCGAACAATCTCCTCGCGCGATGCGGCAACGGGGCGCTCCCACTGCCAGCCGGGCTCCTGGTGCCGCAGCACGTCGGCCGTGGCCGCGGCCCGAAAAGGCGCCTCGGGATGGCCCAGCGTGGCGTACTCGGCGCAGCGGCTATCGTAGTAAATCAGCATGGCATAAGGCGAGGCATTCCGAAGCGCCGTTGGCGCCTGGGGCGGTTGAGCTGCGTATAACCATGCCTGGATAAACGGATACACGCGGTTGCGGAAAGCTGTTTGCCTCGAAAAGCAAAACGGCCTGCGCCTGCGGCGGGTACAGCTGCGCCGGGGCGGCAGGCGTTTGGCTTAAGGGCAAGGTGGGGCTAATACTTCTTGCCCGCGGTGGTCATCGGGAAGTCATCCGTGCGGAACGGGATGGCGGGGAGCCCGGCGCCGTTGTAGAGGTTGCAGGTGGGGTTGTCGGCCCAGGCGTAGCGCACGGCCACGGGCTTGTCGACGCCTTCGGCGGAGACGACGATGCTGTCGTTCTCGATGGTGGCTTTGGCCCACTTCCATACTTTGTCCTGGCCGCAGATGGCGAAGCCTTGCAGCTCGCTGTCCGGCACGGGCAGCACCAGCGGGGCCGTCTCGTTCTTGCTCAGGTTCACGTCGTAGGTGGGGCCCAGCTTTTTGGCCGTCAGGCCACCGTCGGTGTGATCGAACGTCAGGCGTATCTTGTTGCCTTCCACGGACATCGCTTTGTATTGCGGGCCGCTGTAGGCAATCTTCTGGCCGTAGGTTTTGGCCAGCGCATACTTCGCGAGGCGCTCGCCGGCGTCCTTTTTGTTGCGGGGGTGGATGTCCGCGGACTCGCCGATGTCGATAAGCACGCCCATACCGGTGTTGGGCAGGGACAAGGTTTTGGTCTGCGACTCACGAAGCTCCGCCCAGGCGCTGTCGCCGGGCTGATCCTTTTTGCCCATGTAGTTGGCCAGCTGGCAAAAGAGGAAGGGGAAGTCGCCCTGGCCCCACTTCGCGCGCCAGTCGGTAATCATCAGCGGGAAGACTTTGCCGTAGTTTTCCGCACGGCCGGCGTTGCTCTCGCCCTGATACCAGATGGCGCCGGTGATGGCGTAGGGCAGCAACGGTTCAATCATGGCGTTGTACAGGTACGTGGGCACATTTTGCGGGCCGGGCGGGCGGGGCGGCACGGGCACGTACTCGGCCTTGGCCTCGGGGCTCATCGCGGGGAATTCCTTCTCCGCCCTGGCCAGCCACTCGCCTTTAAGCGGCGTGTTTGCGGCGCCGTAGCGGAAGTGCGAGTTCCAGCCGGGCGTGGTCAGGCCGGCTCCCTCCGAAGGATTGTAGACGCGGATGGCGATGACGTTATCGCCTTCCACCAGCGCTTTGGCGGGGGCGGTGTACTCGCGGTTGGCATTGAGGGTGCCGCTTTTGGTGGTGGCGGCACCGATCCTGGTGCCATTCACGTACACGATGTCGAAGCCGTTAATGTTGCCCAGGGAGACCTTGAGGTCTTTCTTCACGGCGTCGCCGGTAAGGTTAACCGTTTTGCGCAGCCATACAATGCCGGTGTCAGGCAGGCCAAGCGTCTTGAACTCGCCGGGCAGGCTTACTTTCTTCCAGTCGGCGGTGTCCAGATCCCTGGCGGCCGGGGCGGTGTCCGAGGCGGTGGTGTCCTCGCGCTCGTACTTTTTGGTCCAGACGGGGAAGGCGGCGGCAAACTCATCCAGCCTGGGCTGGTAGGTAACGGTTTGCTGGTGCATGCGCTCCCTGGCGGCGTCCAGGTCCGGATCGGTGGCGCAGGCGGCCGGGCTTGTCCAGGCTTCGGAGGGGGTGCCGCCCCAGCTGGTGTGGATCAGGCCGATCGGCTTCTTCAGCTCGGCGTTGAGCATCTTGCCAAAGTAGTAGCCTACGGCGGTAAAGCGCTCCGTGGTTTCCGGCGAGGCCGAGACCCAGCGGGCGGAAACCAGGTCCTTGGCGGGCTCCTTGTTGTCCTTCAGCTCGGTCAGCGGCACGGCGGAGGTATTTTTGACGACCAGGAACTGCCGCAGGCGCGGGTTGGCGGAGCGCGGCACTTCTTCGGCGGCGCCGGAGGAATTCTTGACGATCCACTCCATGTTGGACTGGCCGGAGCACACCCACACATCGCCCACCAGCACGTCCTTGATGGTGATCTTGTTCTTGCCTTCAATCAACAGCTCGTACGGGCCTTCGCCCTTGTCCTTCAGGTCCAGGTCGACACGCCATTTGCCGTCGGCGTCGGCTTTGGTTGTGGCCGTCACCCCGTCCAGGGTAACGGTGACAGCTTCATCAGGATCAGCCTTACCCCACACGGGGACTTTGGCCGCTTTTTGCAGGACTGCGTGGTCCGAGAAGATGAGGGGCAGCTTGACATCTGCCTTAGCCGACAAAGTCGCGCCCGCCATAAAGGCCATAAGCGCGCCGCCGATCAGGAAGCGTGATTTCATGTCCCTCTTTGATATGTCTGTGCGGCTACGAAAGCAAGCGCGACAAGCCGGCCCCTGGCATTTTCCCCGGAAATACCTGCATCCGCTCCACCTCCACGCGGATGCAATGCTTTAATCCACCCGGGGATGGTTGCGGCCTTCTCCGCCCTTGTGGCCCGACACCGATGATTCGACGCCCGTTTGCCGGAATGATCCGGGTGGGAACGCGCATCGTGCCGGAGCCCGGGTCTTACCGCGTTTCCTCAAATACGTAGACGTAGATGGAGCCGGGAGGAAGGCCTTTTTCGCCGCCGCCGGTGGCGGTGTTGATGATGAGTTTGCCGTCGGACCCCAGCGCTTTGGCGTCCAGATCTTTGCTTTCAATTTTGACTTTGTCGGACTCGCGGTTGGTGGTGCGCGGGTCGGCGCTGAGCTTGTGGAGGCTGATGCGCTCGGCGGCGGTGAAGGGGAGCTGCAGTGTCACAGCGGCGTAGCCGTCGCCCATGTCGGTGCCGTGGATGGTGGCGTTGATCTTGCGGTTGACGACGAAGACCGACCAGCGTTTCAGGGCGGGATCATGCATGGCGTAGGCGCCGGTCAGGGGGAGCGCCGCGCCTGCGCCGCCGCGGCCAGCGGGGCCGGCAATGGTGGGCGCGCTGGTTTCTGTCACGCGCATCAGGTTGCCGCTGGCGTAGGTATTGCGCAGTTTCATGGCCAGCCAGGGGATGTGGGCGCGGTAGCCGTCGAACATCATGGTGTGGCTGCTCCAGTAGCGGCCCTGCATCCAGCTAAAGAAGTCCTGGTACGTCCACCCCTGCATGGCGCTGCCAAACCAGGTGTCGATGCAGCACACGGCGCTGCCCATGCTTTTGCCATAGTTTTCGGCGGCTTCCACAAGGGCGGTGTTGTTGCGGCTTTCGCGGTCGATGGAGTAACCGCTGGGGCCGCCTTCGTAGGCGATGATGTCGTAGTGGATGCCGCGTTTGGCCAGCTTTTGCTGGGCGTCAAACATCTTGTCCTGGCGGGGCTTAAGCTCGGTGTAATAGTTCATGATCATCGAGAACAGCCCCTCGTCGGTGAACGATTCCAGCGGCTTCTGGTTCATCTCCCACTTGGGGCCAAAGTAGTTGGCGTGGCCGATGTACTGCGCGCCGGGGCAGCGGGCAATGGCCAGCTCCGCATAGCCGCGGATGGTATCGCCGTTCACCTCGCCGGAGTAGTTGCCGCCCAGGCAAAAGTGCATTTTGCCGGCAAGCTTTTGGCTGGCCCAGTACGGGCTTTGGTGGATGTTGTTGATGAGATACTGCGAGAACAATCCGTACTCCGCGCCGCCCTGGTGAATGGCGCCGTACTGAGCAAAGCCGATCCAGTCCCGCATTTTGCTGTTGTGCCAGGTCTCGTTGCCAAACTCCACGATGATCTCGCGGAACTCGTCCGTCCACGGCGTGCCGGTGCCGCGCTGTTGATAGCGTTTGTAGGCCCAGGGCTTGGTGGCGGGGCTGTCCTTGGCGGGATCGTACGGGGCGGCCATGTACTCCACAAAATGTAGCCAGTCCTGCTCGTCGTGCGTCATGTGCTGAATGACGATGTGCGGCACCATGCGGGTTTCCGGGCTGGTGCCGGTGGCTAGGTCAAAGCTCAGCACAATGGGCAGGGTGCGGCCTTTGTTGGTATCGTTTACGGTGGTGCGGGCGTTGGGGCTGTACGAGCTGCTGGGGTACCAGCTCATCAGTGAGGCCATGGTGGAGTCGCGGTCCAGCACCCACACGCGGTGCGAGCCTTTGGGGCCCTGCCCGGGCTGCGTGGAGACGAGCTCGTTCAGGATGGTGCGGTTGACGACATGCGGGCCGGGGTTGCTCAACTCGGCGTCGGAGTCGTAGCGGAAGAGCCGGATGTTATCCATCCACAGCTTGCCGGGGCCGGTAAAAGTGAATTGCGGGCCAAAGTGGCGCGCTTTGACGGGGCGCTCGGGCCCCACCATGTCGTACGTGTAGAGCTTCCACTCGCCGGTAACGTGGAAGGTGCTGGTCAGTGTATCGTAGCCTTCCTCCACTTTAGGGCCGAAACCGAAGCGCACCTCGCCGTTGTTGACGAGCCCTTCCTGGCGCATCCAGGCCTGCAGGCGGTATTTCTTGCCGGGCTCCAGCTGCTGATACCAGAGGGCCTCCTTGCCGAAGCCGGTGCCGCAAAAGCGCACCTGGGAGATGACATTCTCGCCGGCAACCGCGTCAACCTGCATGGCGGCCTCGCCGGCATCGCCCATGGCGGCGGGGATTGCGGCGGCGCCGGGCGCGGCGTGTGGGGCAAAGGAAAAGCGGATGTCGTCGGGCGTGCCCGCCCAGTACCACGCGGGGCGGTCCTTGGGCCCCTGCAAGCCGCGCACGCGGGGGTGCACCAGTTCCATGTCAAACGTGGGGAACGGCTTATCCAGCACAATGTAGTCAAAGTTGGCGAGGTCTGGAGCGTCGGGCGCCAGGTACACGCGGTTGGGCTTCATGCCCGCGGGGGGATTCTCCACAACCCAGCCGCCTTTGGGCATCCCTTCCTCGCCGGGGCGGATAACGTGGGTGGTGGCGACCAGGATAGCGCGGTCGCCCTTTGCTACGTCCAGGTACTTGCCGGTGGCGTTGGGGGGAAGCGGCTTGCCGTCCTTATCCACAATGCGGTAGATGCGCACGCGGGCGCCGCTGAGGAAGCCGTCGTTCCACAGCTGGTACCAGCTTGTCTTGCCGGGGCAGTCAATCTCGAAGCTTTTGCCCTCCACATTAACGGCGCGGTGCATGTTGCGCCAGACGGGGGGCTCGTTGCCGCCGTTGCCGATGAAGTT
The DNA here is from genome assembly GCA_003054695.1 of Verrucomicrobia bacterium LW23. Lineage (GTDB taxonomy): Bacteria > Verrucomicrobiota > Verrucomicrobiia > Methylacidiphilales > UBA1321 > LW23. The sequence goes on along the minus strand of QAZA01000002.1, from coordinate 10,123 downwards.
GTTGACGCCGAAATCCGCCGTGCCGGAGCTGCCGAAATCATTCGCGCCGATCGGCGGCATCTTCTCCGCCGGGCGGGCAATCTCTTTGGTAATGACGTACTCCGCCGGGGTGTTGACATCCGCCCCGGCCCTGAGCTGGGCGGCGAGGACGAGAAGCGTCGCGCCACACGCCAACGCGGCGTTGTTGATGCGACAGCGGAGGGAGCGGAAGCGCGGGGCAGGCGCCGGCGCGGGTGCGGGATGGCATGGAGTCTGCAACATTTTCATAGGCAACAGGATGTAACGGGATCAGGGGAAAACAAAGGCGTCGACGAGCTACAAAGCTTATGCTTGCGTTGGCAACTTCCTGTATACGCTCCGGGCCATGCGGTGGCACAGTGCATCGTCGCGGGACCTGTCCCGCATATCAGGCGGAGCGATTCATCTGATTTAACCATTGACTCGGCCGGGATGTTATCGAAACTTGCGCAGCTCAGGCGTGTTTGCTTTTCCCTATGAACTCTCGGCCCAACATCCTCTTCATCATCACGGACCAACAGCACTGGCGCGCCCTGAGCGCCATGGGCAATGCGGCGCTGCGCACGCCCCACATGGACAGGCTGGTGCGTCGCGGGACGGTCATCGAGCGCTCGTACTGCGCATCTCCCGTCTGCGGGCCCTCGCGCATGAGCCTGGCCACCGGCCTGCCGCCGCATGAGCACGGCTACACGCACCATTTTCCCCAACAGTGGGACTGGGCGGCGCGCGGGCTGATCTCCTTTGGCCACAGCCTGCGCGCCGGCGGCTACGAGACGTACTGGTCCGGCAAGTGGCACGCGTCGGTCTGCTTCCCCACTCGGGAGAACGATGCGCCCGGCTTCACCAACCTCAGCCTGGGCCACGATGACACGGGGCTGATGAAGGAGATCGGCTGGGAGATTGACGAAGCCTGGGCGGGCCGGGCGGCGGATTTTCTGCGGAAGCGGGACACACAAAGCGCCCCGTTCTTCCTGGGTGTCTCGCTCCTCAACCCTCACGATATCTGCTACTGGATCATGAACCTGCACGCCGACCGCCTGAAAGCCGCGCTTGCCCGGCTGCCGCAGGCGCCGGTGCCCTTGCTGCCCGCCAACATGGCGATTGACCCGGGCGAGCCGGAGATTATGCGCCACCGGCGCACCGTCAAAAAGTACGGGCCGGAGCTGCAGTGGACGCTGGACTGGACCGACGCGGACTGGACGCGCTACCTCTACACCTACTACCGCCTGGTGGAGCGCGTGGACGCCGAGATTGGCCGCGTGCTCGACGCGCTCGACGCCTCCGGCCATGCGGACAACACCCTTATTGTGTTTACCAGCGATCACGGCGAGGGCTGCGCGTCGCACCGGCTGGTCGTCAAGCTCTCCGCCTACGAGGAGGCGTTGCGCGTTCCCCTGGCGTTCTCCTGGCCGGGGCGTATTGCGGAGGGGTGCACCGTTACCACGCAGGTGGCCAACGGGCTCGATCTCGGGGCAACGATGCTTGACTTTGCGGGCGTGCCGCCGCTGGCTCCCTCCCGGGGTATCAGCCTGCGCCATGTCGTGCTGGGCTCGACGCCGTGCGTGCGCGAGTTCGCCGTCAGCGAGCTGTACCCCGACAGGGACGCGATCGGCTGGACAGCGCGTATCGTGACCTCCGTTACCGGCAAGTACTTGCTTGCGACGGACGGCAACGGGCTTGTGGAGGAAGCCTTTTACGACCTGGCCGGTGATCCGGGGGAGATGGCCAATGCGATCCGCAACCCCGCCATGGCGGCCCGTATCCAGCCTATGCGGGAATACCTGGCGGGCTGGATGGCGCAAACGGGCGACCCGCTGGCATCGCTCTTGCCCGGCCGGCCGGCGGACTCCGCGGTGGCGTAACAGCCCTGGCCAGTCGGCAGTATATAGCGCTATACTTGAGTTGACCAAAAAGGCAATGCGACCCAAAGGGAACGGGGCATCCTGTAAGGCGCTCTCTGTTACGAACACGTGTCGGAAGTACGCGCCCCTATAGCGATAGGGCTCTATCGACGTATTTGGCCGATAAGCGACAGAACGTCGCTGAACGGACCGTGGTGAAGGGAGAGGGGGATGATGGAGTTTACACTTATACAACCGTGTATCCCAGGCATTGACGATGAAAACGGTTAACGGCAAGTAAGTTATGCCGATAGAGCGGGGGAGAGGGCATTGCTGATCCGTACCGTTTGGAAGGTATTCCTAAGTCAGGGATATTGCCTCGTGGCAAAGGCTAATTGAATCGCAATGAATATTTCCGCTTGTCTTTCATGGGCGAATGAGTAAAGCTATTACTATATTTATGAAAGTGCTATCAAGTGCCGCTATAGCTTTCCTCTTCTGATCTCCCCCGCGCCCTCCCTCCTTCGCACGCTCCTTTTCGACACCTCGCCAGCCCGCCCCGTTTCCGTAACCCAGCATTGCCCGCCCCTTTGCCCTATGCGTACTCTCCTTTCCCCCCGCCGTTGGTATGTGCAGCTTTTGACTGCATGGTGCGTCACCTGGGTCTCGCTGCCGTTACATTTGCCGGTGTATGGCAATCCGTCGGGCGCCTCGGTGCAAAACGGCTCGGCCTCCGTGTCCAGCCAGGGCAGTAACGTCCGCGTCCAGCAGTCGAGCGACCGTGCGGTGATTCACTGGAATGACTTCAGCATCCGCCAGGGGGAGACGACCACGTTTGTGCAGCCCAATTCCCGCTCCGCCACGCTTAACCGGGTAACGGGCAACCGAATGTCGCAGCTGGACGGCACGCTGAACGCCAACGGGCGGATGTACCTGGTCAACCGCAACGGCATTGTTATCGGCAAGACGGGCCGCATTAACACGGCCGGTTTTACGGCCAGCACGCACGATGTCTCCAACGCAGAGTTTATGAAGGGCGGCGACATGAATTTCAGCGGTAACTCCACCGCCAAGGTCATCAACTACGGCAAGATCAAGGCGACCGACGGCGACGTGACGCTGATTGCGCGCCAGGTGGAGAACCACGGCAACATCACCGCCAAAAACGGCCGGGCCCAGCTGGCGGCCGGCACGGAAGTGCTGATCCGGAGCGAGGGCGCCGAGCGCGTGTTTATCAAGCCCGGCTCCAGGGGTGCGGCGGGCGAGACGGGCATCATCAACACCGGCAAGGTGCGAGCGGCGGTGGCGGAGCTGAAGGCTGCCGGCGGCAACGAGTACGCGCTGGCCATTAACAACTCCGGCGTCATCCGCGCCACAGGCGTGCGCCAACAGGGCGGACGTGTATATCTCTCCAGCACAGGTGGTCGCATCGTCAACAGCGGCCGCATTCGCGCCACCAATCCGGATGGCTCCGGCGGCGAAATCCGCCTGGCGGCGGGCCACATTGAGCTGAAGCGCGGCTCCGTTCTCGATGCCTCCGGCAGCCGCAAGGGCATGGGTGGCAAGGGCGGAAAGGTGTACGTGGGCGGCGAGTGGCAGGGCCGCGGCACGATGGAGCAGGCGCAAACCGTCAAGGTGGAGGCCGGCTCCGTTATCCGCGCCGACGCCACGGCAGGCACGGGGGTGACAACCCCGGCCAACGGCGGTACCGTGGTGCTGTGGTCCACCGACATTACGGACTTTAACGGCGAGATTACAGCGCGCGGCACCAACGGCGGCCTGGGCGGCAACGTGGAGACCTCCGGCTACCGGCTGAACGTCGGCATGGACGCGATGGTGCTGACCGAAGGAGGCACGTGGCTGCTGGATCCCGAGACAATCGAGATTATAGGCTCCGTCGGCACGCATACCAGTGTTAACGGCCTGCCGCCCCTGGGCGCTGTGACGATCCAGAACAGCGTGATCTCCACCGCGCTCAACACGCAGCACGTCATTCTGCTGGCATCCAACTCCATCACCGTATCGGCCGACGTGGCCGCCGCTACGGCCGGCACTTTCAACCTCACGCTGGACGCACCCGAGGTCTTCCTGAACGCAAAGATCAGCATGCGCGCCGGTACCTCCCTGCTGGGCGGCGCAGGCACGACAAAAGTGAACGTCGGCAGCGCAGGCCGCATCCAGAACGGCATTGACGTCGTGGCCGCCGGCGGCGAAGTGAACGTGGCCGCAGGCACCTTTGTGGAGAATCTCAGCATCAATAAGTCGCTGATCCTTAAGGGCGCAGGCAACACCGCCACCATCCTGGACGGCTCCGGCGGTACAACATCCGGCATACGCGTCGTCGCGGGCTCCAGCACGGTGCAGATCAACGACATCCAAATCACCCGCTCCGGCGGCACTTTCTCCACCGGCCCTGGCGGCGGCATCAACATCGGCGCCGGCAACAACGTTACGATCAACCGCGCAGCGTTCATCAACAACCGTGCGACGACTAACGGCGGTGCCATCTACAACGAGGGAACAACCACAGTTGTGGATACGACGATAGACAGCAATCGAAGCCTGAATGGTGCCGGTATCTATAACAACACCACGGGTGTGATAACCATCCGCGGCTCCTTCATCGGCAATAACTGGACATCTCTGAGCGATCCCACGGATCTTACCCCGGACGTCACTGCGAGCGGTCGGGGTGGTGGTATGCGCAATTATGGTACGGCAACTATTCAAAACTCCACGATCTATAACAACAAGACGTACTGGGCGGGCGGCATTTATAATGACACCGGCGCAACGCTTAATCTGAATAGTGTTACGATCGCGGGTAATCGTGGCGATAACTACGTGGGAGGTATTGCCAACACAGGCATGTTAAACATCGTTAACTCCATTATCGCGACCAATACAGCAAATAATGACAATACCTTAACGAATACCGGCACGCTCAACGATCAAGGCTACAACTGGGTGGACTACACGACGACGACTCTGTTCAACAACCCCACTTCGCTCGTCAGCGGCGGTAGCCGCGATCCCCGCCTCTCCGCTCCCGCCAATTTCGGTGGGCCCACGCTTACCATGATGCCCCTGGCTGGCAGCGGCCTGATTGGAACGGGCTCCACGGCTCTGACTGTGGACCAGCGCGGCCTCAGCCGCACGGCCGGGTCGATCGACCGCGGTGCGTACCAGACACGCGATCTCGGAGCGTATGTGGTTACCACCACGCAGGATTTTGCAGGCGCAGGCGCGGTCAATTTCTTGCCCACGATGGTTTACGGTACACTCCGCTACGGCATCTTGGCGGGCGATCGCTACTCTGATATCAACTTCAACATCCCGACTTCCGATCCCGGCTATAACTCCGTCACCGGCCGCTGGGTCATCACCAACAACACAGCGAATACATCTGGCTTCGCGCTGTTTAAGGGGGACAGGATCAACGCCGACACCCAGACGGGCTGGAGCGCGACGACCCCGGTTATCGAGCTTAATGGCGCCAATACCAGGGTGGTTGTGACTAATAACTCGGCGACGGGGGCTACTGTACTGCTCAATGGCCTTTACATCACCAATGGCGCTGGCACGGTCAACTCGACACATGGCGGCGGCGTTCGTGCTCTGTCGGCAACGACAGAGATCCGCAACAGCATCATTACTGCAAACAGGACAACGGGCACTAATAGCGGCGGCGGCGGCGTGTATGTCGCGGCAGGTGCAACGGTCAATATGTACGACAGTGTGGTGAGCAACAACACTGTCTCCGGTACCGGAAGCTACGGAGCCGGCATACATACCGTCTCGGTACTTAATCTTTTCAACACCACAGTTTCCGGCAACACCATTACCAATTTGGGCGGCGGTATCTACGCCAGCGCAACTTCGACGGTGACTGTGCGCGACAGCACGATTAACAGCAATACCGCATCGTCGGGCGCCGGCATCTATGCCCACTCTATCATCAATATTTACGACAGCTTTGTTCGCGACAACATCGCTTCCAGTCAGGGTGGCGGGTTGCACGGCACTGCAACGTCGACGGTTGGTGTTTACGATACCACTTTCAGCGGCAACCGCTCGACGAGCGCCGGCGGCGGAATGTATATCGCCTCCTCGGCTACCTTTGAGGACAGCATCCTCACGGGTAGCTCGGCCACCGCGGGTGGCGGTATCTACGGCACATCCACGTCCAACCTGACGATCACAGATTCGACCATCAGTAACAATTCGGCCTCTAGTACCGCTGCGGGCGGCGGTATTCACACGCTTAAGGACGCTACCATTACCGGCAGCACGTTTGAAGGAAACTTTACGACGAGCACCGGTACCGATACTAGCGGCGGCGCGATCTACATGAGCGGTGGCACCGTGTCCATTACTGATTCAACTTTCCGCGCCAACCTGAGCAATTCCAGCACGTCCGGCCGCGGCGGCGCCATCTTTACCAACGGTGGCACACTTACGATATCCGAAACCCTCTTTGAGAAGAACGAAGCTGGCGGTCGCGGCGGTGCTATCTACACAACGCTTGTAACGCCGACTACCATTACCGATTCGGACTTTGTGGAAAACAAAGCAGGCGCGGGCGGCGCTTTCGGCACTGTCGCCACCAACAGCGCCATGAGCTTTACCAATACTGACTTTACCAGGAACTATTCGACATCCTCCAACGGCGGCGCTCTCTATGTATCCTTTACCACTACGGCGGGTAGCATTTCCATCACCGGTGGCACGTTCGACGGCAATTACACGATGGGATCGGGAAATGGCGGCGCACTTTTTGCGACCGGAATTCCCTTAACGGTGACATCCACTTCGTTCACCAACAATACGGCAGCCGGTCTGCAGGGTGGCGCCATCTGGACACAGACGACGCTCGGAAACATTACCAACGCGACCTTTTACAACAACTCCGCCACGACACACGGAGGCGGCATCTTCGCCCAGGCCCCGTCCCTCACGATTACTGGCTCAACGTTCGACAGCAATTTCACCTCAGGTTCCTCGTCTACGGAACACGGTGGCGGCCTCTACTATAGCAGCACGGGAGGAACGCTTAACATTAATAGCTCTCTCTTCTACCGCAACCGTTCTGAGCTCGGCGGCGCCATTACCCTTGAAAATGGTACGCACAATATTACTAACACGACGATTGTGGGGAATCGGGCTGTCGGCCTCTCGGGTTCCTCTGCCGGCGGCGGCATCCGGCTGACGACGGGTTCCACACTTACCATCACGAACTCCACCATCACGGGCAACACGGCGGATTTCCATGGCGGCGGCATTGCACGCAACTCGGGGGGCACGGTCACCATCTACAACTCCATCGTGGCGGGCAACTCCACCACGCCCGGCACGCTGGGATCGGGAATCGACATGGTCGGCGCCATCACCGACGGCGGCTTTAACCTTATCGGCGTTGGCCAGGGCTATACCGGTGCCATCGCCCCAACGACGCTTTACGGCACCTTTGCAGTGCCGCTTGACCCGAAGCTCTCCCCGCTGGCCAACCACGGCGGCCCGACGCTGACGATGGGCCTGCTCCCTGGCAGCCAGGCCATCAACCACGTGACGGGCACCGCCCCAGCAGTGGACGGACGCGGCATTGCGCGCCCGGCCGGTCTCGCGGACATCGGCGCATTTGAGTCGCAGGGCTTTACCTATACGGCTACCAGCGGTTCCGGGCAATCCGCGCAGATGCTGCAAAGCTTCGCCAGCCCGCTGGTGGTGACGATGACCTCCAACGACGGCATTGCCGATCTCTCCGGCACCAGCGTTACCATTGCGGTGCCCGGCTCGGGCGCCTCGGCCACGGGCACGCTGACGCAGACGCTCAATGCCTCCAACCAGGCGTCCTACACGCTTACGGCCAACAACCAGCGTGGCACTTACGACGTGTCGGTAGTCGCGTCGCCCAGCACCGTGTGGTCGCTTACCAACGCGCCTATCATCCTTACCATTCTGCCCAACTCCGGCCTGGGCAAGATTTACGGCGAAAACAACCCTGATCTGAGCCATGGCGCGGGCTTCACCATCTCTGCGGGCACATTGCTTTCGGGCGACTCCCTGGTGGGCAGCCTGGGCTACGCCGGCGTCGGTAATGTGGGCTCGTATCTGTACGACCTGGGCACGCTGACCTCGGCGGCCAACCCCAACTACCAGTTTGTGCTTGGCGGCTCCGAAGTCTTCACCATCACCACCCGTTCCATCACCATTGTTGCCACTCCGGGCCAAAGCAAGATGTACGGCACGGACGATCCCACCTCGTACGCCTACACGGTGGGCGGTATGGGCCTGAAGCCCGGCGATTCCCTCGCGGGCACCCTGGCCTACACGGGCGGGCCGAACGCGGGCAGCTACGCCTACAATCTGGGCTCGCTGACGACCGCCAACAACCCCAACTACGCCATCTCCCTCGATACCACGCCGGTCAGCTTTACCATCAACAAGCGCGACATTACCGTAACCCCCACCAGCGGCCTCGCCAAGTTGTACGGCGATCTCGACCCGACCCTGACGTATAGCATTACGGGCGACGGCATGGCGCCATCCGAGAGCCTGAGCGGCGCCCTTACCTACTCCGGCGGCCCCAACTTCGGCACCTACGCCATCGAGCAGGGCACTCTGGCGGCCAGCACCAACTACAACCTCACGTTTACCCCCGGCGTCCTGTTCACCATCAACAAACGCGCCATTACAGTAACGCCCGACTCCGGCCAGGGCAAAACTTACGGAAACGCCACGCTCCCCATCACCTACACCATTACCGGTGATGGCATGGCTCCCTCCGAGTCCCTGAGCGGCTCCCTTACCTTTACGGGCGGGCCGGGCGTCGGCAGCTACGCCATTGAGCAAGGCACGCTTTCCGCCAGCACCAACTACACGATGTCCTTCGCCTCCGGCATCTCCTACACCATCAGCCCGCGCAGCGTTACCGTAACGCCCAACACCGGCCAAAACCGGCAGTACGGCGACAGCGACCCCGCACTGACGTACACCGTTGGCGGCGACGGACTTGTGACCGGCGACAACTTTACCGGCAGCATGTCTCACGCCGGCGTAAACGTGGGCGACTACGCCATCGACCAGGGCAGCCTGAGCCTGAGCACCAACTACAGCCTTACGTTCATCCCCGGCCCCACCTTCCGTATCAACCCCCGCACCATTACGGTAACGCCCAACGCCGGCCAAAGCAAAATGTACGGCGCGGGCGATCCCGCCGAGTTCTTCTACACCGTGGGCGATAAAGGGCTGGCCGGCGGCGACAGCAACGCCACCGTGTTTACCGGCGGCCTCACGCGCGATGCCGGCGAGGACGCGGGCTACTACCAGATTAACCAGGGCACGCTGGCCGCCAACGGCAACTACGCCATGATGTTTGTGAGCTCCCCCGCAGTGTACTTTACCATCAACGGGGTGCCCATCACCATCCGGCCCGACTCCGGCCAGAGCAAGTACTACGGCTTCGCCGATCCATCCAGCTTCACCTACACCATCACCAGCGGCAGCCTGGTGGGTGGCGACATGCTGACCGGCGCGCTGGAGCGCGTGCTGGGCGAGAACGCCGGCTCCTACGCCATCCGCCAGGGCACCCTGGCCGCCCCCGGCAACTACCTGGTCACGTTCGACGGCTCCGTCACCTTCAACATCGCGCCCCGGCCCATCACCGTAACGGCCAACCCCGGCCAGCACAAGTACGTCGGCGAGGCCGATCCGACCATCACGTACGCCATCACCTCCGGCAGTCTGGTGGCGGGCGATTCCCTCAGCGGCTCACTCGGTCGCGTCTCCGGCGAGGATGCCGGGCAGTACAACATCCTCCCTGGCAGCCTTAACGGCAACGGCAACTACGCGCTCAGCTTCGGCACACCCGCGTTCTTCCAGATCCTCAGCCTGCCCGGCGGCGGCCAGGTTGTCGTGCCCGCGCCCGGCAACCCGGGCTCTCCCGGTGCGCCCGGCAACCCCGGTGCGGTCAACCCCGGCGGCGCTTCGTTCGATCTCTCCGCTTTCAACGCCACCCGCGGCCGTAACAACGAGGATGAATCGCACTACACGGGAGGAAAATCCAACAAACCCGCCCCGTCCACCACCTACGACACCAGCACCACCACCGGCCAGGGCCAGCTCCACATGTCCAGCTACGACCTCTTCGGCACCACTGGCGAGACCAGCAACAACAACAATGGCAGCGCTACCGGTGGCCGCTAGTGTCCTGAGTCAGAAATAGCTGTAATAAGGAATGGTTTTTTTGAGTTGCTTTTGTATAA
>QAZA01000001.1 GCA_003054695.1 Verrucomicrobia bacterium LW23 | reverse complement strand
CGCGCCGTCAACTGGCAGTTCAAAACCGCAGATGCCAGAACCAAACTCAAATCCATCTATCCTCAATTATAAGATGGACGTAGCACTAGGTCTATGTGAATTTGTGGAAACCAAAACACTTCCGCGCTCATCTGAGCGCGGCCCCATTGAAGGTGGATAGCCCAGCAACTGGCGTACGTGGGTCCAGTTCTTCTGCTCCACGTGGCCGTTGTCATCCTTGTGGTAGGGACGCGATCGGGTGAAGCCGACCGCTTTGCCCGAGGGCCGCTCCTGAAAGTAACGCACCAGGTGCCAGTTGAGGAACTCGCTGCCGTTGTCGCAGTCAAAGCCCAGCAGCGCAAATGGCAGCGCTGCCTCCACCTCGCGCGTGGCGGCGACGATGCCCTCGGCGCCCTTGTTCCACACCGCGCGGTTGCATGTCCAGCCACTGCAGATGTCCGTGTAGGTGACGCTCCAGATAAAGTCGCCCTCCAGAGACGCGCCGCAGTGCGCTACCGTGTCGGCTTCCAGGTAGCCGGGACAGGTAATGTCCCAGTTGTCCGTGCGGATGGGGATGTGCGTCTTGAGCAGACCTCCCGGACGGGTCCCGCACTTGCCCCGTGCTCCAGAAGATGCCTTGCACGGCGCCAGCAGCCGGTCGATCTGCGCCGCGCTGATCGCCAGCACCTTGCGCCGCAGCTCCGCCGAAAGCTTGCCGTAATGCTTCTGGTAGTGTGGCAGCCACAGCTCCCGCAGCGCCACCAGACGCTTCCCGCACGCCTGCTCCGCAAGGCGCCACAGCCGCTCGTACACCTCCACCACGTCCCGTCCGTAGCGCGACGGCCGACCTTTCTTCACCGTTGTCTCTCCTCCCCAACCCACCTTCCCGCTCATCAACTTGATCGCATGCTTGCGGCTATACCCAAACTGCTCGCACAGCTCGTCAAGCAAGCGACTCTTTCCTTCCTTCCCCCGACCCATATAACGCTGACGCATCCGCGGCAGCAACTCTTCTCTCACTCCTTGACTCATCGACATCGTCTCCTTTGACGGTGTCACCCTTTCTGAGTCAACGTCCTTCTTCTACACCCCTCCTCACCGCTACCTTCAGTGTCAAAACTTTTGAGGCAACAGGTCATCTGAGCGCGGCCCCATTGAAGCCGGCCAGTCGGTGTCGCGGTTTTGCTTGACGTTGCACACTTCCGCGCTCATCTGAGCGCGGCCCCATTGAAGCGGCAGAAGAGGGTGGCAGACACATCAAGGGCGAGCATGTTGTAAAAAAGGCGCAAGCCCAAGCAAGCTCAGCGGAAAAAGATGAGCGTTCCTCCCCTTAGCATAGGTCTCCAGCCGTTTCCCTTCCATGAGGAGAAGTGAGCCAAGGTAACATCAGCATACCCACATTGCTCACTGGCTGCAAACTCAATCGCAACTCCAATGCTACTTCTCTGGCGCGGCGTTGGTACTGCCGTTGCCGGAGATGGGCATTACGCCGCCGTCTGTCGTGCCGCCGGTGGCGGGGGCTGCGGGTGCATCCGGGCCGGTGGCGATTCGGCCGGTGGGGCCGGTTTGCGGGCGGCTGTTCTGGCTGCCGCTGCCTTCGCCGGGGGGGGCGGGGGTGGAGCTCTCGCCGGGGACGGCTTCCTGCGAGGCGGGGGCGGGTGTCGAGCCACCGGGGGCGGGGGTGCCGGCGGCGACGGCGGGCATCGCGGTGGGGCGGGCTTCCACGGTAAACTGGCAGGTTACCTCCTTGCCTTCCCGCGAGACAATTACGGTAATGTCCTGGCCGACCTGGCTGAAGAACGAGGCGTCGAGCACGTCGCCGGCGGTGGAGATGGGGCGGTTGTTGATGCGCAGCACTTCGTCGCCGGGCTTCAGGCCGCTGGTCAGGGCGGGCGTGCCGTCGTACAGGTGGGAGATGGAGATGTGGCTGCGGCCGTCTTCGCCTTTGCGCTCCACCACGCCTACGCCTACCCAGCCGTGGCGGCCTTCCTTAAACTGGCGGAAATCGCCCACCATTTTGGTCATGGCCTCGCTGGGCAGCGCGTACACGCCGCGGCCGTCGTCGATGGCGGTGATGACCATGCCGACGACCTCGCCGCTGGTGTTGAGCATCGGCCCGCCTACCTGCCCGGCCATGATCGGCACCGCCGCGCGTATGTGCGAGGTGGCGAAAATGCGGTTCATGTAGCGGAAGTCGACGCCCGAGATGAAGCCGAAGCTGGGGGCCGCCGCCATATTCAGCGGGTAGCCAATGATGATGACCGCGCGCCCCGGCCCCAGGTCCGCCGCCTTGCCGAAGGTGAGCGCCGGGGTGTTTTGCGCGTCGATACGCAGCATGGCGATGCCGCTGCGGCGATCGCGCCCCAGCACCTGCGCCTGCATGCGCACGCCATTGTAATCCACGGTGATGACCTGGTTGGCGCCCAGGATCGCATCGGCCGTGAGGATGGTGCCTTTGTCGTCGATAAAAAAGCCGCTGCCGGCCAGCGTAACCATGCCTTCGCTGCGCACTTTAAGGATGCCAGGCCGGGTGCGCTGGTAAATCTCGTTCACCTCTTTGCCAATCTCCTCGAACACGCCGGCGGCGGCGGTGGCCGGGGACAGCAGGGACAGGGAGGCGCCGCCGGCCAGCAGGGCCATCAGCATGGCCAGGGCGCGCAGCACCGTGTGGGTGCGGGCGTGGAGGGGCGGCTGATGGATGGCGGCAGCGGTGGATCGAGGGGATTTCCGAGCCGGGAGGGACAGCGTGGGATCGGCAGGGGCGAAGGAGTGCGGCGCGAGCAGCATGGGCGTACTATTTATACTCAAATGGATAAAAAGTCCAGACTAACCCACGCCAAGTGGGCCACTGTTGGGTTCCGGTTGCTTGCTCATCCTGTAGGTAATACCCCGGCTGCCGCGGCTTTGGTAATGAACGCAAAGCGAGCACCTGCCATAGCGCGCCGCCCTGCTGATGGGGGTCGGGAGTGCCTGGTCAGGCGGGGTGCCGCAAGGCGTAACATCCGCAAGAGGTGTGGGGCTGGGGAGCAACTTACCGGATAAGCCAGAGCAGGGCAAATGCAGATTTTCGCCACCTGCAGAGATTTACCGGGGACTCCCCTTTCCGTAGCTGGCGGTAAAAGTCTGTTCGATGAATGGCGAGGTGAGTTTTTAACGCCAGGGACGGAAAGATCGCCACGTTGCAGTCATTTGGCTTACTTCTTTTTGCTGAGCTGGCGAAAGAGCTGCACAAATTCCATAAGGGCAAGCACCGCCATCAGCGCCAGGCAGATGTAAGCCCACCTTTGCCCAAAGTTATGATAGACAACGATATACACCAGGACTTTGCCCAGTGTACTTGCCAGAAATATCCCCACAGCAACCATGCACTCTGCTTAGCAGATGACGCGGCTTTCGTAAACCGGCAAGAAGCAGCGTTGTCAATGCGATTACCCCTGGGGCGGACGAGCGCGGGCGCGGGGGTGTGAAACTACCATTCTTCCTGTATGACAACGCCGCGATTTTCGACTAAGCTGCACCTCTTATCACATTATTTATGATGACCAGGTTTTCCCCACCGCATACATGGCTTGCGCTTGCCGTTGCGCTGCTACTATCGCCCATCGCCCCTACCGCCGTGCTGGCCCAGGTTGCCCCGGCACCGCGCATGCCCACGCAACCGCCCATCCCCACCGCCCCGGCAGCGCCGGCCACGGCCCCTGCGGCCACGGCTCCCGGCCCGGAGGGCGCGGAGGCCCGGCGCCTGTCGGCCTCCACCACGCTGCGCTCCAATCCGGATACGACGCCGCCCCCGGCCGAGGTGGCGGAGGCCATCGTCGGCTTTTTTACGGAGCTGAAGCAGGGCAACTCCATCAAGGCGTACGACATTCTCCTTCGCAACACGCGTATTCGCGAGCAGCGCGAGCAGGTGGATGCGCTGATTCAGCGCACCGGCACCGCCCTGGGCCTGTACGGCCGCGTTACCGCCGCGGAGCTGTACGACCACCGCCGCCTGGGCAGCCGCATTATTGTGCTGACGTACCTCTCCTACTCGGAGATGCAGCCGCTGCGGTGGCGCTTTGTTTATTACAAGCCCAACACCACGTGGATCATGATTAACCTGGACTGCGACGACAAGCTGAACACCTGGTACGAGCAGTAATCCCCTGCCCTCCCGCACTCCGCGCCGCGCCGCCGGGGCCAAAAATGCAGGCAAATGGTTCAGCCATCGCGCTTTCCGCCCTTTACAACGGTGAGCGGCGCGATATATGCTTACCCCGCGTCAAACGCGGGCCCGTCGACCGGGTTCTCACTCTCTTCTGCAATCTCATGCTTTTTTCGCTTTCCTCCGAAGTGAATGCAGCTTACCTCTAAGCCCATGCAAATCAGCGAACGCCTGGACGGCGATATTCCGATTATCAGCATTAAGGGGGACATCGACCTGGAGTCGTCCCCCAAGCTGCGCGAATACCTGCGGCCCAAAGCCGCTGCCAAAACTGCCCGACTCCTCCTCGATTTCTCGGCGGTCACTTATATCGACAGCTCGGGTCTTGCCACGCTGATCGAGTATTTTCAATCCGTGCAAAGCTTTAAAGGCAAACTCGCCCTGGCCTCGCTCACGCCCCGCGTGCGCAATGTCTTTGAGCTGGTGCGCCTGGAGCAGATCTTCTCCCTGCACGCCGACGTCCCCTCCGCCCTCGCCTCCCTGCGCAAGGCAACGTGACGTTGCATCCTGTAGCTGACGGCCCTTCGGGAGCCGTCGCTGGGGGCGTGGGATAGCGGGAGCTTGTGCCTGCGCTTCTGCGTTGTGCTTCTGCCTGGTCTTCTTACTCTTTGCCCTGGCGCACGCGTTCTTTCTTCTCTTCGCACTCGTTGCGCAGGGTGCGGGTGTCGCGGGCCAGTTGTTGCTGAAATTGCTGCATCTCCGCGATGTCGCCGCGGGCCTGGGCTTTGGCCAGCTCGCCGCTGAGAAAAACGTCGCGCTCGGCGATCTTGGCGGCGTAGATGGAGTCGATCTCGCGCAGGCGCTCCAGCTGCTGGGGAGTGAGTTTTAGGGTGGGGCTGGCCTTTTCCAGGCGCTCCATGGCGAGTTCGTAGGCGGATTTCATGGCGATGACTAGGGATAGGGGGTGAGTGCCGCATTATGCGCCGGGGCGGCGGCGGCGTCAATTTTCTCCTCGAGCCCGCCCGCTATGTCTCCTTCCCCAACCCTTCCCAACGTTTATTTGCAATAGACGGGTGGGGCAGTACGATTACTTGCAGGAGAGTCCCCCAGGATATGGCTTTTTCCGCACCATTTTCGCGTTTCCTCCGGCCTCTGGCCTTTTCGGCGCTTGCGCTCCTTTCCACGGCTGCGGTGGATGGGGGTGCGTGGGCGCAGTCTGCCGCCGTCCCCTCCAAGGGCGGCAGTGGCGGCATGGTTGCGCCGGCCGAGGAGAAGCCGGCCAGCCCCTACGTTCCCTACGGGCCGCTGAAGCTGAATAGTGCGGTGTGGGCCAACGGGGAGGTGCTGCGCTATGAGATTCGCTGGGGTATGGTGCTGGCAGCGGAGGGCACGTTTGTAGCGCGCGACGGCGGAGCAACGTGGCGTAGCGAGCTGTTTATGCGCACGCGCGCCGCGGGGGAGTCGATCTACCCGATCCGCACCCGCTTTTCCTCCACCATTCAAAAGGCGCCGTGGCGCTCGCTGGAGTACCGGCAGGATCGCAGGGAGCCCAAGCGCACGCTGGTGGAGGAGAACAAGGTGGATTATACCGCCCGCAGCGTGCGCCGCGACCGCATCTCCCGCAAGTCCGTGGATACGTTTACATTTACGCAGGACGCCCTGGAGGATTTGGGCAGCATGCTCTACTCCCTGCGCACCGGCGACTGGCAGCCCGGCACCAAACGCGGCCTGGTCGTCTACGAGGACGGCAAGGTAAAACAGGGCGAGGCCGTATGCCTGAAACGCGCCTGGATGCGCGTAGGCTCGCAACCGCCCGGCTGGGTGCTGGTGCTGGATTGCAAGCCCACCATCCCGGCCCAGAAAGGCGGCCTTGTCGTGTGGATGAGCGACACGCCCGAACGCATCCCCCTGCGGGCGGAACTGAAATTCCGCTACGGCACCTTTACGATGGATCTCGCCACCCGCGACAACGTCGTCAGCAACCCGGGGTGCGACCCGGCCAGACTGACGGACTACGCCCTGGTTTTGCCCGCCGGCACCAAAGCCGGGCCGGGGCAGTAGGAGGAGAGGAACGGGGGAGGAGGGGAGTTTCTGACCACGGATCACGGATTACACGGAGAGGAGGAAAGGCGCCAAACGGGGCGAGTTGGGCTTATAAGCTTGGCAAGACGTTGAGCCCGTGCCCAATATCCGGGGAAGCCTGACCGACAGGCGCGGGGCGCGCCGGGCAGGACTCGCCGCTGCCTAAGTCAATCGCACTTCTTCCTCCCCCCCCACTATGCACATGCTTGAGCTGATGGATGGCAAGCCCGTGATCTCGTACACAACCGGCGAGATTGTTATGAAGCAGGGCGACAAGACGGGTAAGCTGTTTGTCCTCAAGACCGGTGCCGTGGAGGTCGTCAAGAACGGCTCCATAATCAGCACGGTTACCGAGACTGGCGCGGTATTTGGCGAGCTGGCCGCGCTGCTCGATATCTACCACACCGCCACGGTGCGCGCCGTGGAGGACTCCACGCTATACGTGGTGGACGACGCCGAGGACTTTTTGCGCAGCAACCCGGAGGTCACGTTTGAGGTGGCCCGCAAGGTGGCGTTGCGTTTTGTGGAGATGCAGTCGTTCCTCTTTACGCACCTGACTATTTAGAGCAAAGCCCATTAAGCTGTCGCGGTGCCGGGCGTTCGCAAATCCTGTCGACCGAGCACAAGGCTCCGAGAACGGCGGTAGCCGTTCCCTGCCCTAACCCGAAGTTGCCCGCAGCATTCTGATGCGAGGACTACCCCGGGCTTGGCTGGAATCAGGAACCCCACGGGACACCACTTAGAGGTGACTCCGCGCAGGATGATGTGAATGCTATCGTAGATGCAGCGTTTGCTGTCCGTCAATCTCATTCACCATTATCAATGCTATGGCGCTGCCGGGGCCGAAATCCTGGGTGGAGACCGCCAACCCCTAAGACCCATTGTCGGAATAAACCGGTACATTGGTGGAGGCGATTTTGAGATGAGGGCAAGGCGAGGCTGAGGGAGTGCATTTGAAAAAATGCATGACCGAAGACTCAACGCCGCCCTCGCTCAAAAGCGTCCCGCCAATGTACCCGTTTATTCCGATAATTGGTCTAATAGCCAAAAGACCCACATCTGCCGAAGCAAATGTGGGTCTTGAGGAAGCTGAAGCATCCGCCGGGCCATCCGCCTCCGCAGCGACGGACCCCGGATTCAGGTCGGGGCCCGTCAGCAACAGGGGTGCAGCGCCCCGAGCTGCTAGTAGCGGTAGTTGTCGGCCTTGTAGGGGCCTTCGACGGGGATGCCGAGGTACTCGGACTGGGCGGGGGTCAGCACGGTGAGCTTGGCGCCGAGCTTGTCCAGGTGCAGGCGGGCCACCTTTTCGTCCAGCTGCTTGGGCAGGACGTAGAGCTCGTTCTTGTACTTGCCGGTGTTACGGTTGGCCCACAGTTCCAGCTGGGCAACCGTCTGGTTGGTAAAGCTGGCGCTCATGACGAAGCTGGGGTGGCCGGTGGCGCAGCCCAGGTTCACCAGGCGGCCTTCGGCCAGGATGGTGATGACCTTGCCGTTGGGCCACTGGAACTGATCGACCAGGGGCTTGACGTTGATCTTCTTGAGCGTGGCGTCGCCGTACAGGCTGCCTACCTGCACTTCGGAGTCGAAGTGGCCGATGTTGCAGACGATGGCCTGGTTCTTCATCGCGTCCATGTGGGCGCGGGTAATGACGTCGATGTTGCCGGTCGTCGTCACGAAGATGTCGCCGTACTTGGCGGCTTCGTCCATCGTGTCGACCTGGAACCCTTCCATGGCGGCCTGCAGGGCGTTGATCGGGTCGATTTCCGTAACGATAACGCGGGCGCCTAGGCCTTTGGCGGCCTGCACGCAGCCCTTGCCCACGTCGCCGTAGCCGGCCACAACGACCACCTTACCGGCGACCATCACGTCGGTCGCGCGCTTCACGGCGTCCAGAAAGGACTCGCGGCAGCCGTAGAGGTTGTCGAACTTGCTCTTGGTGCAGCTGTCGTTCACGTTAATGGCGGGCATCTTGAGGGTGCCCTTGAGGACGCGCTGGGCCAGGCGGTGAACGCCGGTGGTCGTCTCTTCGGACAGGCCGTAGATGCCGGGGATCAGCTCGGGGTACTTGTCGTGCACCATGTTGGTGAGGTCGCCGCCGTCATCGAGGATCATGTTGAGCTGCGAGCCGTCCGGCCAGCGCAGCGTCTGCTCGATACACCAGTCGAACTCCTCGGCGTTCATGCCCTTCCAGGCAAACACGCCAATGCCGGCGGCGGCGATGGCGGCCGCGGCGTGGTCCTGCGTGGAGAAAATGTTGCAGCTGCTCCAGCGCACTTCGGCGCCGAGTTCGACCAGCGTCTCGATGAGAACGGCGGTCTGGATGGTCATGTGCAGGCAGCCGGCGATCTTGGCACCCGCGAGGGGCTTCTTGCCTTTGTACTCGGCGCGCAGGGCCATCAGGCCGGGCATTTCGGTCTCGGCAATGTTGATTTCCTTACGGCCAAATTCGGCCAGGGAAAGATCGGCGACTTTAAAGTCGTCCTTCTTGGTAACGGCCTTGGCCACGGTGGAGACGGCGTCAGCGACGGCTTCGAGGGTAGAGCTCATGTTGTGGGGTAGTATTTAAGTGAGGGGGCTTGAGAGGGGGGAGAGGAGACGCTGCACCGCTGTCCGTAAACAGGGTGCAGCGTCACGCTGCTTACAGGCCGGCGGCAGACTTCAGCGCTTCGGCCTTGTCCGTGCGCTCCCAGGTCAGCGCGTCGAGATCGTTCTCGCGGCCGAAGTGGCCGTAGTTGGTGGTCTTGCTGTAGATCGGGCGGAGCAGGTCGAGCTGCTTCACGATGCGGGACGGCTGGAAGTAGAACACCTCGCGCACGGCCTTCTCGATCTTCTCGTCGGAAACCTTGCCGGTGCCGAACGTGTCGACGCACACGGAGACGGGCTCCGGATGGCCGATGGCGTAGGCAAACTGGATTTCCGCGCGATCCGCCAGGCCGGCGGCCACGATGTTCTTGGCGACGTAGCGGCCCATGTAGGCGGCGCTGCGGTCCACCTTGCTCGGGTCCTTGCCCGAGAACGCGCCGCCGCCGTGGCGGCCCATGCCGCCGTAGGTGTCGACGATAATCTTGCGGCCGGTGAGGCCCGTGTCGCCCTCGGGGCCACCCAGCACAAAGCGGCCGGTGGGGTTGACGAGATACTCGGTCTTCGCGTCCAGCAGCTCGGCCGGCAGCACCTTTTTGATGACCTCGGAGATGATGTAGTCCTTGATCTCGCTGTGTTTCACGTCCTCGGTGTGCTGCGTGGAGATAACCACGGCGCTCACGCGAACGGGGCGGTAGCCCTCGTATTGCAGGGAGACCTGCGTCTTCGCGTCGGGGCGCAGCCACGGCACAACGCCGCCCTTGCGCAGCTCCACCAGCTTCAGGCCCAGCTTGTGGGAGTAGGCGATGGGGGCGGGGAAAAGCTCCGGGGTCTCGCGGCACGCAAAGCCGAACATCAGGCCCTGATCGCCGGCACCCTGCTCGGCGGTCTCCTTGCCTTCGGCGCCCGCTTCGTCCACGCCCTGGGCGATGTCGGGGCTCTGGCGGTTGAGCGCGTTCATGACAAACACGTCGTCCGCGTTGAACTTCTCCGAGTGCTCCGTGTAGCCGATGCCGCGAATCGCTTCGCGCGCCGTCTTCACGTAGTCAAAATCGGCCTTGGTGGTGATCTCACCCGCGACGACCACGAGATTGCTCTTCACGAGCGTCTCGCAGGCCACGCGGCTCTTGGGATCCTGCGCGAGGCACGCGTCCAGGATCGCGTCGGAAATAGTATCGGCGACTTTATCCGGATGTCCTTCGGTGACGGACTCCGAGCTGAAGATGTAGTTTCGGGACATAGGTAGGTGGTTGAACTATGGAGCGGGGGGCATGGGGACGCAAGGAAAATATTCACGCATCATGATTCGTTGATGCGTTTGCTTGCGCAAACTTGATGGGCGGTTGCTGCGATGGTGTTCCCCCCCCCTGTTATTAAGGAAAACCGGAAATTTATAGTTTGGAGTTGTAAACGACTGCGCCAGGCAACCGATAATGAATCAGACAGGAGAGCGATTGCTCCTCGTCTGCAACGCGGCGTGCCTGGTCCGGCCCGACCGTCTCCCAAACCCGAACATGGCAAACTTTATGTATAAAACAAATGCGGATTTGATAAATGGCAGGTGGCGTATAGCATTTGGTGCACATGGGCGAATAACAGACGCCTGAAACATGGCTGGCCTGTTATACAGATATTTCCTTCAACATTTTGTTGCAAATTACCCTTGATTGAACGTTAGAATCCGCGACTTTAAGTTCGCGCCCGGCTCCGGGGCTCCGGAGTAATGGCCAGGTTCTCGTCCCGGCAGCTTGCACTTGATTGACACCCAAGTGCCTGATAGCAAAGCTGTTACATTTTTGTCTGGTTCAACCCCTGTCCACAACCTGTTGTATATATGGCTATCTTTGGCGATTTATGTGAAATGCCTCTGGGTGATGTACTTGCCCTGGTGGGGAATGGGTTTAGTAAACTCGCTGTATCTGAGCTTCCCTCAGCAAAGAAGCACGAGTTGTATATACAAGAGAAATGCCTCTATGCCCTTTTTGTGGACGCTAAGCCGGTAGAGGATGTCTTTGGTGTTAGTCACGCCATATCCTCCATTGTTAAGGCGGGGACCGGTACGTTTGTTCTGGAACGCAATCTCAAGGAAAACTTCATCGCTGAGTTCCGTTTTCTCATTCCCGTAGAGCAGCTAATGCTCTCGGCCATGTCCACCATGCAGGAGGTTGACGAGCTGCGCCCCCACTTTCCCAGCGAGATGACTGTGTTTACAACCACGGGCCACTCCGAAAGCTGGATGGGTGACCAACTGCACCACTTTTACGAGCTGGCCGGGCCCCTGCTGGCCCGCGGCGCCAGTGCGTGCGAGTTGGCCGAGTTTACCGAGCAGCCGCTCGATACCGTGCTGCTCAGTCTCTACAAACTGCGGTCCGCCGGGCTGATTGCCCCTCTGCGCGCCGCCCGTCCCGGTCCTTCGGCCGCCCCGGCAAAGATGACGTCGCCGTTGACCCTGGCAGCCACTGCCAGCACCGATGGCAAGGAGCGGCCCGCTATATTCAAAGCAAAGTCGTCCGCCACCAGCCCCTTGCGCAAGTCCAGCCCCCGCATCACGTTCGACCATATCGAGCCCGAGCACCCGGCCGACGCGCCGCTTTCGCCCGCGCTGCCGCCCCGCCCGGCCACGGGCAGTGTACCCTCGCCGGCAGCTGCCCCGTTGCCGCCAACCGTAGTCGAGCGCCCCACGCCCGCGATGCCCGCCAACGCAATCCCCTTCCCCACACCGGTCGCTACCGCCGCATCGGTACAAAAGCCCGCGATGCCTGTCCTGTCACGCAGCACGTCGCCTGCTGCCGCGCTGCGTCCGGCTGTGGCCAATCTGCGCGGCGTTCAGATCCTGCGCCCCAGCCCCCACGTCATGGGCGTGCTGATGAACCGCGTCGCCGCTAACGGCAAGCGCTAATGTCCTTGCCCGGCGGCGCCCGGCGCGCCATCGCCCGGTTTTTGCGTGCGGTAGCCGCCGCGGCGGAGATCCATGGCGTACAGGGTGCCGAAGACGAGGATGAGCAGGAAGGGCATGAGGCCGGTAAGCCGCAGCGCCACGTCCCCGCCGTAATCCTTGTACACAATACCCATGGCCGGCTGGATAAAGCCCGCGCTGAGCATGCCGGCACCGCCCATAATGGCCAGGCCCAGGGCGCCGGTCGTCGGGCAGCGCTCCGCCACCACACCCAGCATGGTGGGCCAGAAGTAGCACACACCCACGGCAAACACGGTGGCGGCCGCATAAATGGAGATGGTGTCCTTCGCCACGCTCATCCATAGCAGCCCAATGGCCGAGAAGATGGCGGAGAAAAGCAGCATGCCAATCGGGTTAAGCCGATGCACCACCGGCCCGGCAAACTGCCGGCCCAGCGCCATCAACCCGGTAATCCACACCAGCACAAGGATGCCCGGGACTCCGGCTGTCTCGGTTAGGATGGTGGAGATCCACTGATTGGGCCCGAGCTCCGTGGCGGCTGTCAGCAACATGCACGCCACCATCACAAGAAACAGAGGCTGCCCGCACGCAGCAAACATGGCGCCCGTGGAAACGCCCGCCTCCACGCGCTCCGTTCGGGGGAACTCCTGCCGCCAAAACAGCGCGGCGTAGACTACCAGCGGCAGCAGCATCAGCGCGTTTTTGGCCTGCCAGCCCAGCCCGGCCTGCATCAGCGCGTAGCACGCCAGGCCGCCAATAACGATGCCGCCGGGAAACCACACGTGAAAGAGGTTAAGCCGCCGCGTCTTGTCGTCCGGGTACATGGCGGCGATAAGCGGATTGCACGCGGCCTCCACACTACCGTTGGCGATACCGATAAGCAGCGTGCCGACGAAAAGGCTGGTGCCGCCCGTCGCAAATATCGTGGTGAGGATGCCGGTAAGGTGCCCCACAATCGCAATAATGACGATATTGCGCATGCCGATCACGTCGCACAGCGGCCCGCCAAACACCATCGCCAGCGTAAATCCCCAAAAGGCGGCCGCGTTTACCCAGCCTACCTCGTCCTTGCTCAGCTTAAAGACGGTGGAGATCTCCCCCATGATATCGCCCCGGATGGCAAAACTCATCGCCGTAACCGCAAGCGCCAGACAACTGGCCAGGAAAAGTCGGGAGGGATTCATCGCGCCAAGACTTACTTTATGGCGATGGAAATATCAAGGGGGAAGGGGCGGCGGTGGGGAGTATTTGGCTAGCTAGCCAGGAATGTAAGCAGACATTACCAAGGGAATCCGTAAGGTGACGCTCCACGGCCATTTGACTAACGCAGTGGCCAGCCAGGGCGCTGGCGCTACCGCATCCCCAGCCCGCGCGCTATGGCGGAGCGCAGGGCACCGCTGCGGCGGTAGATCTCGAACGCTGCCTGCCTTACTGGGCCAGGGGTCAGCGTGCCGGCGATAAGCAGGCACCAGCCCTTCCACTCCGCCGCACGGCCCGCGCCGCCGCCGAACGCGCCCGCCGTGCGGAGGCGGCCCCACAACTCCCAGGCCGCCGCGCGGGATTGATCCCGAAAGGCGCGGAACAGATAGAAGAGCGGCAATGCCTCGCGGCAGCGGCCCACCACGGCTCGCCAGCGTGGACCAAGCTGCGGATGACGCAGGCCCGCCTCCAGCCGGTCCAGGCCATCCAGCGCGTGGCTGCTAAAGCGCCACACGCGAAAAAGATCGGTCGTCATCGCGTTGGCGCCGTGCATGCGGTACTCGTACAGCGGGTGCGGGATGTAGCCGACATCGCCCACCAGCCCCAACGCAGCGCTGTTCGCAAAGTCCTCCGCCGCAAGTGCATAGAAGTCGATGCGGCGGGCCGCCTCGGTGCGGCACATACCGATCGTCTTGTGATTGACAGGGTAGCCGCCCTCGTTGCACAGCACCGCCACCGCGTAGGCGGCGCCCGGCACCAGCGTGGCCGCCGCCTCGCTGCCTGCGGCCGGGAAGCCGTGGCCGCCCCGCGCGGGCGGGCCGAAAAAGGTGGTATCTACAAGCTCGTATCTCGCGCCCGTCGCCGTGTCGGCAATCACATGCGCCGTGTACACGCACGACGCCGTCGGATTCGCCTGTAAAAACGCCACGCACCGTGCGAGAAACCCCGGCACAATCACGTCGTCGTCATCCAGCTTGAAAAGGAACTCGCCCCGCGCCTGCCGGGCGCCGAAATCCCAGTTAGGCGCGGGATGCCCCGGCGGCAGCACGATCGGCGCTTTCCCCCCATACGTCTCGTACGCCTCGGCAACCGAGGGTGCGGAAGGAGATAAACGCGCGGTCCCCTCCTCAGCAGCGCGGGCCGCTTGTGCTTTTGCCGCGGCGTGGCTGACGTAGCGAAGCACGGGCGCCGGCGGCAACGGCACCTGCGCCGGAGATGCCGTCACGGCGGCTTCCGTAAGGCGGCTCCGCTCCGGCGACAAAATCGCCACGTCCCCCGCCGCACTCTCCACAACAGCACGGGCGCTTTCCTGCGGATCATCGTCGGACACAACAACTTCCAGCGAGCCGGCACTAAAGCCATTCGCCAGCACACTGCGCAGCGCCTCGCGCAACATGGCCGGGCGACGAAATGTCGGAATCACCACCGACAGCAGCGGCGCCACCTCCAAAGCCACCGCGGACGCCGGGACGGCCTCTCCCTCGCCAGGCATTCCGCGCGCCTAGTGGCCCCCGGAGTGCGCGTGCTCGTGATCCGCCGCCGCCGCCTCGGCCAGGCCCTCGGTGTCGTCAGTGGGCACGTATTGCTTGATACGGCCACTTTCCACCCACTGGCTCAGATTCGCGACCAACTCCTGGTCCTTCCTGGTGCCCAGGATAACGATTGTCGAGCGAATCTCCGCCCGCTTGATGCGAATGCGATAGCCCACATACGTCACAAACGCACCCGACGCCAGAAGCGCCAGGAGCGTCCCCACATCCGCCCCGCCGTGACCGCCACCTCCGGATAACATAGGTCGTCGTCCTTAAAACTCAGGTAAGAAAAGTTAAAACAGCCAGCGCCGCAGCCACGGCACCCAACATCATGCCTGCAACCTACCACCAATACCCGGGCCACGCCAAGCCGCAAAAAAACTCCAACTTTTTCCTTGCCACCCCGCCCCGCATATCCTATCGTCGCTTCTCCCGAGACGAGGAAGCCTGCTCCACCGATGCAACTTTCTCCTCCCGGCCTCAGTAAAAAACGCGCTCGTGGCGAAATGGCAGACGCGCTAGATTCAGGTTCTAGTGGGTAACTCCATGGAGGTTCAAGTCCTCTCGAGCGCACTTCTCTCCTAAGTCCTTAAGTATCAAGGACTTGCAAGACAAAGAGAACGGTTAAAGCCTCCGAAAAGGCCCGGAAATTTGACTCGTTCGCGGATTGCTTCTACGGTAAACGCGTGAAAAACAGCGCCAAAGGGAAAGTCTGGAACAAAACCAAAGTTTAGGGCCTCCTCCGCCAAAAGCCCGGCAGGTACTACGCCCGCTACTTTATAGGCGGCAGACCCGCCAGCCTATTGACCACAACGAGCTCTCCGCCCTCAGTCCTGACGGAAGGGAAAAGGCGGGGCGTTTCGCGCTGCCAGGCGTATGCGAAGACTGTCAAAACAACGGCAGTGTCGCTCTTAAGTTACCGAGCAGGAGGCATGATCCGCTTCGCCTGGCCAACTCAGGCCTAAAACTGAAGCTGCATCTCAAATGCAACGTAGTGAATGACTTGTGCCGGGCCGGTTTCCTTCAGGAAATCGCCCGGCATGAACTGGGAGTAGCTGGCGAGGTAGGAGACTTCGCGTCGCGGCTTCCACTCGGCAACGATCTCCACCTGCGAGCCGATGTCCTGCGAGTTGCTGGAGCCGTCGCTGGCGCGCAGGATATTGCCGGCAACGCCGTAGACGGCGTCCTGCGTGCTGTAACGCCAGTAGGGGCCGCCCTGCAGGGTGAGAGCTAACGTGCTGGTGATGTTGAGGTTAACGCCTGCCTGCATGTTGAGCAGGTTGTAGGGGCCAACCGGTGTGAGCTCGCCAAAATATTTGCCTTTGGGAAAGAGAGGGTTGAATGTGCCGAGCGTTTGGTCCGAGGCATCCAAGTCGCCGCTTATCGCATTGGCGCGCAGGAAGATGCGCGGAGAAAGCGGCAGCGGAAACGTGTAGCCTGTCTCGGTGCCAATGCTCCACGCCAGGATGTCGCTACTGGCGCCCGCACCGCTGCCGGCGGGAGACGACGACGTGGGGTCGAACGTGCCGGCCTGCAACATGCCCTCGTAATTCCAGTCCAGCACGCCAAACTTCTGCGTCTTCCTGCTTCCGAAAAAACGCGCGCCCATGGTGTGGCGCTGCTCCCGGCCGGAGCCGGCGTTGAAGCGCGCACTGCCGTTATAGTAGCCGATGTAGTAGAGATCCGCAGAGGCCAGCGTAACGCTGGATCCAGCCGGGGGATGCGATCCTGACTCAGACCGGGGATCCGCAACAAGGGACCCGGCCTCACGCTGGTCGCCGAACTTGCGCGTGGCGTAGAGCGACCAGACCTGCCGCTGGGTGGAGCTCTGGTTTTGCCACGCCTCCGGATCCACCTTGACGGGCAGCAGGTAAAAGGCGCTCACGTCCCACTGCGCGTTGCGCCAGCGGGCGATGCCGCCGTCGAAACTGAGCGGGATGTTGGGGCCGTAGCGGGTGCCGAGCAGCCGCTCGGTACCGTAGGATATCATCTGACGCCCGCCTTGCAGGGTGAGCAAGGAACTGGCATTGGCATCCCCGGTATGGAGCGGGATGGTGATTTGCGCAAAGGCTTGCAGGGCATCGAATTCCTCCTTGTCGACAGGCCCCGGACCGCGAGCGTCAAAGCTGTTGTGAGCGATCATCGCCTGACCGAAAAGCAGGAGCGAAACAGCGTCGCCATCACCATGGCCCAGCAGGCGCGGCACGGTAAGCGAGGCGTAGGGAAGCGCCCGCGTGAGGAGATAGCCGCCGCTGTCCTGCGTGCCGGCGCCAAAGTCGGAGCCCTGGAGCCACTCGTACCGCACCCGCGCTTCGCCGCCAAAGGTGAGGAAAGGGTGCTCGGGCGCGTGGCTTAGGGGAGACTCGCCCAGCGGGACATACTTCAGAGGCTCCCACCACGCGCCGGTGCGGCGGTCGGGATTCGCCAGATAGCTGTAATCTTCACGCTGCCGCATCGGGCCGATGCGGGGCGGCTCGGGCTTGTCCCCCGCATGCGCTGCCGTCGCCGCCAGGAGTGTTGCGGCGATGATTCGCAGGATTCGGGTGGAGGCAGGCATAGAGGAAGGGCAAGAGTGGTTTCTGCGTTCCCTTGTCGCTGCAAACGGGGGTGTCCCAATCCAAAGCTCCGATGGCGCGGCGTAGTATCAAACGGCCCCGGCATAATCCCTGGGAAGCCGCAGGAAGGGGATCGCGTTGTGAAGGGACACAATAGCCCGAGAACCTATCTCCCAGATTTTACATGCTTCGGTAAGTGTGTAAAGTGCCTTCAATATGCGGCATCATCTGCGTAAGTGTCTGAATCAAAACGCAAAGCACTCGCAGCCGCCATCCATCAGGCCGCGGGGGCCGAGCATCCATTGGGGGAGGTTGAAGGGATTGGCAGAATTGCTCCGCACGGCCGCCGCTTTGCGCTTGCGGGCTGCAGACGCTGTGCCGGCGCCGACGGCATCCGCCAACCCGCTGAAGCTGTGCATGTTGCAGCAGCCGCAGCCGGCCATGTGGGTGCTGTCGAGGTGGGCGGTAAGCTCACGGCGCCAGTAGCCGGGGTAGCGGTGGACGGGGGACCAGTCGGGCATGACGGGCAGCGCTTCGGGATCGAGCGGCTTGAACTCCGCCGCGGCGTAGACGGGTTTGCCGCCGAGGATGGTGAGGACGGATTCCAGCGCTTTGATCTCCTCGTCGGGTATGGCGAAGTAGTCGGCGCTGAGCACCGCCAGATCCGCCAGCTGGCCGACGGAGATGGCGCCGCGCTTGCCTTCCTCGCGGCTCATCCAGGTGCTGCCTTGCGTGTAGAGGCGCAGTGCTTCTTCGCGGGTGAGGCGCGCTTTTTCGGAGTAGAGCTCGAGGCCGCCGACGGTACGGCCGGTGCTCATCCAGTAGAGTGAGACGAACGGGTTGTAGCTGGCGACGCGCGTGGCGTCGGTGCCCGCCCCGACGGGGACGCCAAGCTCCAGCATGCGGCGCAGCGGCGGGGTGCGCTCGGCGGCGGCGGCCCCATAGCGGTCGACGTAATACTCGCCCTGGAAGGCCATGCGGTGCTGCACGGCAATGCCGCCGCCGAGCGCCTTCACGCGCTCGATGTTGGTGTCGGAGATCGTTTCGCAGTGGTCGAAGAACCAGTGCAGGCCCTCGAGCGGGGCGTCCCTGTTCACGCGCTCAAAGATGTTGAGGAAGCGGGTAATCGACTCGTCGTACGTAGCGTGCAGGCGGAAGGGCCAGCGGTTGGAGGCAAGGAAATGGACGACGCGCTCCAGCTCGCTCTCCAGCTTGCCGGCTAGGTCGGGACGCGGCTCCAGGAAGTCCTCGAAGTCGGCGGCGGAGAACACGAGCATCTCGCCCGCGCCGTTGCAGCGCAGCATGTCGTCGCCGGCGTCGGGCTGGATGATCTTGTTCCAACGCACAAAATCTTCCAATTCGCCGCCGGGCTTTTGTGTAAAGAGGTTGTAGGCGATGCGCAGCGTCATTTCGCCGCGCTCGTGCAGCTGGCGGATGATCTCGTAGTCCTCGGGGTAATTCTGAAAACCGCCGCCCGCGTCGCACACGCTGGTGACGCCGAGGCGGTTGAGCTCGCGCATGAAGTGGCGCGTGGAGTTGTACTGGTACTCGGGCGGCAGCTTGGGTCCCTTGGCGAGGGTGGCGTAGAGGATCATCGCGTTAGGCCGCGCCACGAGCATGCCCGTCGGGTTGCCATGGCGGTCGCGCACGATTTCGCCGCCGGGGGGATTCGGCGTATCTTTTGTATAGCCACACACTTGCAACGCGGCGCGATTAAGCATGGCGCGGCAGTACAGGTGCAGGACGAAGACGGGCGTGTCGGGCGCGGCGGCATTGATCTCCTCCAGCGTGGGCATGCGGCGCTCCGCAAACTGGAACTCGCTCCAGCCGCCCACCACGCGCACCCACTGCGGCGCGGGCGTGGCGGCCGCCTGCTCGCGCAGCATCTGCAGCGCAAGCGAGACGGACGGGACGCCTTCCCAGCGCAGCTCCATGTTGTAATTGAGGCCGCCGCGGATGACGTGCAGGTGCGAGTCGTACAGGCCGGGAATGACGCGGCGCCCGCCGAGATCCACCACCTTTGTGGCAGAGCCGGAGGGGAACTCATCCGCGTTGTCCACGCCGACAATCTTGCCGCCGGCGATGACGACCTCGCGCGCTTCCGGGCGCATGGGATCGAGCGTGGTAATGCGGCCATTGCGCAGGATGAGATCGGGCGCAATGGACGAGGCGGAAGAAGTCGCGGAATTCATTATCGGTGCTTGGTGGAAAGAGGTTGGGGATGGAGCCAGCCGTGGGCGGCGCGAACCATCAGCGGCATGGCAATCCAGGTGAGAACCAGAACGATGCCCGCGGAGACAACTCCCGATACGAGAACGGGATGCAGTCGCAGGCTGATGAGCGGCAGAACCACCGCCGCCACCCCCATGCTGACGGGCCACACGGCCAGCCACGTCAGCAGCGCCATCTTCCAGCGCGGCGGCATCCGGCCGCCGGGGTTGTGGAACCACACTTCCAGGCCGTCGAGCCGCCGGCACTCTGCGCCGTCCTCGGTCAGCGGCTCGATGCGGTCCAGCCACGCCTGGTACTCGGGCGAGGCGTAGAAGGCGGAGCTCGCCTCCGCGCTGGCAAAGCTGCGGAGGATACCGTACTCGTTGGAGCCGGAGCCGGGCGGCGGGTAGAGGCAGTGCACGCCGCGCATGCCGGGCGCGCGCATCGTGGCGGCGGCAAAGTCTGCGAGCGCCGCCTCAAACTCCGCAACGCACTCCCGCCGCACGCGCCGTGTTACGGCCATGTGGACGGGAGTGGAGGAATCGCTCATCATCGAACGGAGGTTGGCGTGAGGAGACGGCGCGGCGGCGGCAGATGCTTATGACAACTCATGATAACGTCCAAGGCATAACATAAGCGCATCCGCCTCCCCATCAATGCCCTTTGCCTGGCGGCACGACCTGCGGCTTGATGGCCGACTGCGGGGCTTTGTGCACCATCGTGTACGCGTATTCCACGCCTATGCCGTAGGCGCCGCCCTGGGCTTTTACCAGGCCCATCAGGTTGTTGTAGTGCTCGCGCCTGGCCCAGTCGCGCTGCCACTCCAGCAGGGCGGGGAGGGCGGTGACGCGGGTGGCGCCGGCCTGCACCATGCGGGAGAGCGCCGCGTCGTGCGCCGCCTGGGAGGTTGCGCCGCAGCAGTCTTCCACCACATAAATGTTGTATCCGGCGCCGATCATCTCGATCGTCGGCCAGGTAACGCAGACTTCAGTCCACAGTCCGGTCATCAGGATATTCTTGCGCCCGGTGGCCTCGACAGCCGCGCGGAACCCCGCGTCGTCCCAGCTGTTCATGGAACTGCGCTCCACAACCGGCTGGCCGGGAAAGACATCCAGCAGCTGCGGCCAGATGTAGCCGCTGAACGACTCGGTCTCCACCGCGGTAAGCACGGTCGGCACGTTAAACTCCTTCGCCACTTTGGCCAGGAAGGTAACGTTGTTGAGCAGCGTGGCGCGATCGATATTGGCAACGCCAAAGGTCATCTGCGGCTGGTGATCGATAAAGACGACAGCGCTGTCTTCAGCGGTAAATAGCTTGTGGTAATGGCTCATGGTAATCGTGGGGAAAAGATGCCGGAGCTGAGACCTGAACAGGTTCAATGATTCATCCTGCAAATAACTAACCCACTATGCCCCCTTTTCGCGCCGCCATCCATTGCCCTTGTGGGCACTCTTTTTCTCCTTCAAAAGGAGGAGGCGTTACAACTTGACGAGACCGCGCCGGCTGGCCACCGCAACAGCCTCCGTTCTGCTTAACACATTGAGCTTGAAGAAGATGCTCCGCAAGTGCGACTTCACCGTCGTCTCCGAGATATGCAGCTCCGTGGCGATCTCCTTGTTGCTTTTGCCGCGCGCCAGCATCTCCAGCACGTTCTGCTCCCGGCACGTCAGCGGCTGATTGCTGAGGTTTGCGGCGAGGATGCTTGTGAAGGCGGGAGGAAGGCAGGTCTCCCCCGCATGCACGCGGCGGATGCAGTCCAGAATGTCGTCGCGGCGCGCATCCTTCAGCAAAAACGCTTTCGCCCCCGCCTTCACGGCGCCGACGATATCGTTATCGGTGTCGTACGTCGTCAGTACAATCGCGCGCGCGGCTGGGTCAGCCCTGCGGATCAACTCGATCGCCGCGACGCCATCCAGCCGCGGCATGCGCAGATCGACCAGCGCGATGTCCGGCCGATGCTCGTGCCACAGCTCCACGCACTCCTGGCCGTTGGCCGCCTGCGCCACAACGGCCATATCCTTTTGCCGCGAAATGATGGCCACAAGTCCCTCCAGCACCATCACATGGTCGTCCGCAATAAGCACGCGGATGGGCGGCGCCGGCGCCTCGCGCTCGACGTTTGCCGCGCCGCACAGGGATTTCCGTTCGAACTTCATTTCATGGGGCGATCGATCATGGATGGACGGATAGAGCAAAAGGGTCGGGCCGCGAAAGAGCCGCCACTATGGACCAGATGCGAGGCGCAATACAACCCGGATCGCCGTGCCGCCTTCGGCTCCGCCGCGCGCCGCGCCTGACGGGCTCCGCGTGCTCCGGATTGTCAGCGTCCCGCCCATCGCCTCCGCCCGCTCGCGCATGCCGATGAGGCCGAAGCCCTCGGACTGGCGTCCCTCGCCCGTGTCAAACCCGCGGCCGTTGTCGCGCAGCTCCAGGCGGATTTCATCGCGCGTGAACTCGATTTCCCCCGAGAAGCGGCTGGCGCGCGCATGGCGCAGGCTGTTGGTCAGGCACTCCTGGCAAATGCGCAGCAGATTCTCCTGCCACTCGGGCGGCATCACGCGCGGGGT
Organism: Verrucomicrobia bacterium LW23; assembly: GCA_003054695.1. Taxonomy (GTDB): domain Bacteria; phylum Verrucomicrobiota; class Verrucomicrobiia; order Methylacidiphilales; family UBA1321; genus LW23. The sequence continues at coordinate 203,324 of QAZA01000001.1, read as the reverse complement.
GCCCTTGAGCACCAGGCTGCCCTGCATCGTGGTGCCTTCGGTCAGGCGGCGGATCATCGACTGCATGGCGTAGCACAGATCCTTCTCCGCGAGCACCTGCGGGCGCAGCGCGTGCACGGAGCGGCGGGCTTCCTGCAGGCTCTCCCGGGCAAGGTCGCGCGCGCGGACTATGTGTGCTTCCGCGTCGGAATCGAGGTGGTGCGAGTGCGCGTCCTCGGCTGCCTCCAGCTGCACAATCACGCCGGTAAGTCCCTGCGCCAGAGTATCATGGATATCCCGCGCCATACGGTTGCGCTCGGCGATGACGGCCGCCTGCCGGCTGTCCTGGGAGAGGCGCGTGAGCTGGATCGCCAGCATCGCCTGGTGCGCCAACGCCCGCGTCAGCTCAATCTCCTCCGACCGAAACTCGCGCCGCCCCCGCACGCGCACTCCGATCATCCCCGCCACCCAGCCGGCCACCAGCATGGGGACGACCAGCGTTGAGGTGACGCCCGAAGCGCGCAGACGCTGCAGCATCTCCCGGACCGCCGGCGGCACTTCAGTATCCCCATGCCAGAGATGCCATTCCGCGCCCTCCCGGTAAAGCCGCACGCGGGGCGGCCGATGCGTCAGATCGCACAGGACGCAATCCGTTCCCGTCCGGTACACTTCCCTCCAGACAGGATGTTCCCGCGCCATAAAGCTATATACCGCAGCCTCATCCGTCTCCGCCCCATCCAAGGAGGCCACGCTGACCGCACCATCCGCAAACGTGGCGACGAGCCGTAGCTGGTCGTCCGGCGAGCGCTCCCAGACGCTGATGCTCTGCCCATCAAGCTGCGTGTGGATCATCCGCAACACGTGCTCCAGCAGCTTGTCGGGCACTGATTCGTGCGCCAGCGCGCTCAGCGTCTTCTCGAGCGCCGAGAGCTGCCCCTGCGCAACATGCTCCGTGGAGCGCAGCTTCTGGATATCCGTGGTGCTGCCATACCACCGGACAATGCGTCCCGCATCGTCGCGCAGCGGAATCCCCTGGAACAGGAACCAGCGGTACTCCCCATCGTGCCGCCGCATCCGAGCTTCCGTCTCGCCCTGGACGCCGGCGGCCAGAATCGATTTCCAGTACGCCACCAGCCCCGGACGATCGTCCGGATGGATCGCCGCCTGCCATCCCCAGCCGCTGGCGGCTTCCTGCGTCATCCCGGTGTACTCCAGCCAGCGCTTGTTCAGGTACTCAATGTGGCCATCGGGAAGCGAGCTCCACACCAGGCCGGGAATCGTGTCGATGACGGTGCGCAGATAGATCTCGCTCTGCCGCAACGCGTTCTCCGCGCGCCGGCGCTCCTCTATCTCCACCTGCAGCGCACGGTTGCTGCGCGCAAGATCAGCCGTGCGCGCGGCAATCCGCTCCTCCAGCTCCGCGTTGAGCCGCGCCGCCTGTTGCTCCGCCAGCTTACGCTCGGTGATGTCCATCAGCGTGCCGATAAAGCGCACCGGCTTCATCTCCGCATCAAAGAACGCCTGCCCCCGCGCAGTAACCCAGCGCTCGGCGCCGTCATCCTGGCGAACCACCCGGTACTCCGCCGCATACTCACCGTTATTCGCCCCGCCCAGCGCCGCCATCACCGCGCCGTCCACCATCTCCCGGTCGTCGGGATGCACGCATTTGAGGAACAGGCCATGCGTCACCTCCGTCTCCGGCGGCAGCCCAAAAATCTCCTTCAGCCGCAGCGACCAATCCCCCGCGTTCGCCACGTCAGTCGAGTTCCACACCCAAAGCCCAATGCGTCCCGTCGCAATCGCCAGCCGCAACCGCTGCTCCTGATCCACCAGCGACCGATTGGCGCTCTGCAACTCCGCCGAATGCCCGGCAATCTCCATATAAAGCCGATGCAGCTCCGCATCCCGCTCCATCGCCCGCTCTGGAAAGAGTAGTTCGTCGGCCATCGCCCAGTATTAGCACAACCGCGAATGATGCGCCGCATTTTCCGAATACACCAAGCTACGCTGGGCAATCAAAAAGGAGTCGGATGGTGGTTCCCGATCAGAAATGCACACTGCGCGGCCTTTGCTGTCGGCATTGTAAACGCGCACAACGGGCGGTAACGCAGCTTGGACCACTTGAGGAACTTTTCGATCTCCTCATTGCCGTAGGCAGGGCCAAGCAGCGCGTAGGGCATGACCGACGGATTGACTTCGGTGCCGGCAGTAGCGGCCGGGGCGGCGAGGCGCCCAGGCTATGAAAGCCAACTATTGATGTCAGTCGCGAATAGAAAGGGTGCGCAATGCAGTTATGCATATCCATGCATCGACCTCTATTTGTTTTGAAGCCGATGCATGCAGGAAGTAATGTGTACTACCTGCAAACGGTGCAGATAAGCGTGCACACAAAGAGGTTTTCAAGAGCAAGGCAGCAGCCGATTCGTACAGATTAAAGGGTGAAACCTACGAAAAACACAGCACACGCCACGATGGCATGCGCACTCACCCCCCACTCGGATTGTCGTTAAACCAAGAACAGAAAAGGTTGGCAAAGATGATGATCGACACTGCTTTCACGGGCCGGTGCGGGTTCGCCTCCAGGAAGGGATTTACCCTCATGGAGTTGCTGGCGGTTATCGCGGTGTTGGCGGTATTGGCGGCGATCCTTGTTCCGGCGGTTACGGTAAGTCGATCGTTCCAGCTTACCCAGGCTGTCCAGCAGATGGCGGATGTTTTTTCCCTTGCCAGGCAATCCGCGATGGCTCAGAACTGCATTGTCGAGGTTCGCTTCTATCTGACGAAAAACGTGGAAGGCGCGACCGCCTGCCGGTCGTATCAGTTGTTTCAGGTATCGGGATCGGGGATGGTTTCGCCCCTTACCAGGATCAGCTATCTCGGGGATGGGGTTATCGCTGGTACGGGAGGGAGTCTTTCATCCTTGCTGGATACATCGAAAAGAGAGAGGCACGCGGGCGCTTTTCCTGTGCCGGGGGCGGGGACGGACTATCAGTACTTCAGTTTTGCTTTCCTGCCGGACGGTCGGACGAATCTTCCAGCGATGGAGGAGTGGTTTGTGACGCTGCATCTGAAGTCCGACGGCGACGGACGGACAACGCCGCCACCCAACTTTGGGACGGTGCAGGTGGACCCGGTCAATGGGGCGGTCCGCACTTTCCGGCCATGAACGCATTTCAGCTTATGCATGGATATGCAATGCAGTGAGCTTTCACGCTTCGGCATTGTTTGGTGTAATAGCAGCCGTGATGAGATTTATGTCCAATGCCGGATACGCTGGGATGAAAGCTGAAATGGATAATGCCGGCCGCTTCGGCAAGATAAGGAGTCGGTGTGTCGTCGCCGCCCGAGCTGCGGCGCTTTGCCTGGTGGTGGCGCTTGGACTGGCAACTACGGCGATGCGCGCAGCAGCGCAAGAGGAGAAACCGGCAGGTGGGCGCGCGGTTCCGGAGCGCACGGCATCCGTCTTCGAGGAGATGCGACCGGCTGAGTATGCGCCGGATATCTTTGGCGAGAGGCAAAAGACGGACGGTGTCCTGCGCGTGCTTACGGTGGACGAACGCTACGGGATGGAGCGGACGAACGAGCTTGTCCGCGTGCCTCTGTTTCTGCATGCCGCTGAGGCGGTTACGGATCCTGATTCATTTGTGATTGTGCCCGTGGAGGGGGGAGAGCCCATCGCCTACCAGGCGGACGACATCCGCAAAGCGGCGGACGGCAAGATAGCGCGGATGCATCTCTGGTTTCCGGTGAACAAGCTTAAGGCATGGGGCAGGCAGCAGTTTCATCTCTCCTACGGCAAGAACCCGGTGGCGGCGCTGAAGCCGATGCCGGTGCGTGCGTCCAAAACCCATGTGACGCTGGAGAGCGATGGCCTTAAAGTGACGTTCAATGCCGAGGGCGAGTATCAGGGGCAGATCCAGTCTCTTCACACCCCGCTGGGCAAGGTGCACCTCGGCGAAAAGGGGTTGACTCCTCGACTCTACATTTTTCGTCTGATTAAGGGGCAGCGGGCTTCCGGCGGGGCGATCAACTTTGACAAGCCGGACGCTGTGGAAATTGTCTTTATGCGATGGGCGGAGGGCCCTTACTTCTCCAAGCTTGCCGTGGGAATGCGCGCGATCGGCGGGAAGGAGATTGCCGAGTACGTGTACACGCTGCCAAAGCAGGGCGATCGGCTGACGGTCACCGAGAAAATCTACAAGACACCAGAGAGCAGGCAGCAGGACAGAGTGGGCACGGGCATGTACGCGTTTAACAGCGGCAATGTGCTGCTGGAAGGCGAGCTGTGGCTGGGGGACTCCGACACGGACCAGAAGCGTGTGTCCATTCCTGCGGGAGTGCGCAAGCCTGTGGAGGCCGTGCACGGGCACTTTAAGCATGCGCTGGTTAACGAGAAGGCGGGATTCAGCCTGCTCTTTTTGCCCTATGTGGAGACCGGGGGTGTGATTAAGAAGCCAGGAGAACGGAAGGAGAAGGGAGATAGGCCGGCGGTAAAGTTTGAGGAAATTTCCGACAGGGTTATCCGCTTCGAGGCCAGCTCAGGCATGGGTGTGGGCGACAGCAGGACAATGCAAGCGTGCTGGGGGCAGTACTCGCTCATCTTCAGCAAGGCGGTGACTCCGGACAGCCTGTGGGAGCTTGGCGTGCGAAACTATGGCAGCCTTACGGCCGTGGTGGATGAGCCCTGGGCGACCACGGAGGACTTTGACGCACTTACCTCCAGGCTGGCGCAGAATTTCTGGAACATCAAGTACTGGGGCAAGAACTGGGTGCAGGAAGCAACCCTCACCGGGCTGGGCGGCAACGCGCAGGCCACTGTGACCCGGCTGCACAATGAAAAGAGGCAGATTCCCCTGAAGCCGCTGGACGGCGGTCCGTATGAATTTACCTATATCCACAGCTCCATCGTTCCGCTGCTGAAGTACTACGCGGAGGGCAGCTCCATGCCGCCGGCGCGTATTGAAGCTATCAGGGACGTCGCCTGCTTCGCGGCGCAGAACGCCCGGAAAAGGAACGGGAAGGTGAGCCGGTTCGGGCAACCCTTCATGCAGTCGTTTGGACTGGCGCTGAACATGCATGTGGGCACTTATCTCATGTGCATGTGGCTTGGGCCCCAGCGGGATGACCCGGACATGGCGCAGTGGGCCCGGGATGCTCTCCACGATCCCCTGGTGCTGGGAGTCTTTGGCCGCGGCCAGCGTCCCTACGGCGTCAACTACGCGGACAGCGCTTCGACTGATTTCCTCTATCAGTGCATCAGCGATCTCTGGATCCGCGCCGCGGAGCTTATCTGCAACGAAGATTTGTCCATCCATCCCTCCGTTTACGGGCGCTATTTTGACAGCATCGACGTCACGGCCGACTTCTACCAGGGCAAAGTAAACGACGAGGGAGTGCGCACCAATACCTGGGACCGCGCGCTCATGTGGCGCACCCAGTATCACTCCCACAGATGGGAGGCCTGGGACGCGGGGCCCTATCTCGGCCTCCTGGCAAAGGCTTCGGACAAGGGCAAAGTCGGCATTACGGAGGCGTGTTACTGGGTCAACTACGAGCTGCCTAATAACATTGGCTGGTCGCGGCTGAATCCGGTCTTCTTTGCCAAAATGCTGGTCCGCAACTCGCTCTCCAGCTACCGCCCGGCCCCGCTCCCTGCCGGCCCGGCTAACGTGCGAATCGCGCGTGACCCGACCGGTGGCAACAAGATCACCTGGGACGCCTCACCTGGAGAGAACATCGCCGGTTACCGTATCTACCGCTCAGAGCCTTTCGGCAGGATCACCGAGTGGAAATGGCTCAATTCGCCCTACGCGGCAGCAGCACCCTCCCCGGCTCCGACATCTGCGCCCGCACCCTCTGCCACGAAGCCGGCCGCCACGGAGCCCAAGGACGAGCCTGCGGCCATGGATGACGCCAAGGAAGGGGAAGGCGCTCCATCTCCCGTCTCGCCGGCCCCGGCGCCAGCCCAGGCTCCGGCTGCCGCCGCAGGGAAAAACGTCATTGTGCCGCCCGTCCTTTACAAGCTTCCGCCTTTGCCCGTCACGTTGATTCAGGGCACCTCGTTCCACGATACGGAAGGTTTGCCGGAGTCCCGCTACCTGATCATTGCGCAGGACAAAAACGGGCGTTGCAGCGATCTGTTCCCGTCCGAGCCACCGCCGGCGCCGTCTGTCAATCCGTAACACCTCGCCTTTCCGGGGAGATTAAGTTTATGCCAAGCCAATATCATTTGTGGGGCCTGCGAAAGCCGGGGAATCGCGGTGTCGCTCTCATCTTCGTCCTCATGGGGCTCGTCCTGATATCGGTTCTTATTGTGGCGTTTTTGCTTACCGCCCAGAGCGAGCTGCAAAGCTCCAGGCAGTACGCGGCGGGCGCTGCGGCACGGCAATTGGCGGACGCCACGCTGCAAGTAGCATCGGCGCAGGTGGTGGATGCGACCCAGGCACAGACCTCTGCGGGCGGACGCATCGCATGGGCCTCGCAGCCGGGAATGATCCGCACCTATGATGAGAGGGGCGATGTGTATCGGTTTTACAAGCTGTACTCGTCGGACGTCATGGTGTTGGACAAATCCCAGGCGGCCGCATTCAAGGCAGAGGATGACGTGCCGTCCGGCTGGGCAGATGAGCCTGCGTTATATACCGACATCAACGCGCCGGTGCTGGTGCCCTCGGCGACGGGGCTGATTATCCCTAATGCGGACGAGCCCTCCGGTACATTTGAGGCGCGCTACCCTGTACTGGATCCGATGGCCGCAGCAAGCGGGATCGAGGGCTTCTCCCTGGATAAAGACAATGACGGCACTGCGGATACGCCGCCGAGTGCGAGTTACAATCCGCTCTCTGACGCATCTGCTAATCCGGCACCCATGCCGGTGCGGTGGATCTATGTCCTTGAGGATGGAACTTTGACGGTACCGGACAGCGCTGAGGACGGAGGCAAAGTCGCGGCGTGGTCCGGCACGAAGAAACCAACGAGGGAGAACCCCATTGTGGGGCGCATTGCGTTCTGGATCGACGATGAGTCAGCAAAGATCAACATCAACACGGCTGCCGAAGGGACTTATTGGGATACGCCGCGCGTCAACACTCCGCAGGACCGGCAAAATGGCAGCGGCTCCATGCTCGGCTTTGCAATGAGCCAGCCGTTCAGGAATGAATGGCAACGTTATCCGGGCCATCCGGCGACGACGGCGCTGAGCCCGGTGTTCTTTCCCGGCGTCACTCTCACTAACGACCAGAAGGAGCAGCTTTACAACGAGATTGTACCGCGTGTCGCAGGGGGCGGATCCAAAGGCGGGGAGGTCAAGATAACGTTCCTTGGACTGGGCAGCGTCGCTAACCCCAGCATTATCTCTCCCGACGCGGATCGCCTCTACGCGAATATTGACGAGCTGCTGATGAAGCCGTCTCGCTCGGAGAATCCGCTGATCACTCCCGCCACGCTGGAACGCGCCCGTTTTTTCCTCACTGCCTCCAGCCGCGCGCCGGAGCTTAACCTCTTCAATCTCCCCAGGATCGGGATCTGGCCTGTGCACTCGTCCATCTCCGGTACGGATGAGGCTGCGATCAGCAGCTACACGACCGTGTTCGACAGAACGATTGCCGCATGCTCGACCTATGGAAGTGCCGCCAAAAAGCCATTCTTCTTCCAGCGGCAAAACAGCCGCAGCCTCACGGAGGACTACGCGGGAAGCGGGATGCAGCGCAATCGACAGCTTTACAGTTATCTACAGCGCCTTACCTCCGAAAACGTGCCTGGCTTTGGCGGAAATCTGCTGGCCAAATACCCGATGGATCGCGACCAGATCCTCACCCAGATCTTCGACTACATCCGCTGCACGAACGAGTATGATGATTCACTCGCCTCGTACACCACCACGACTCCGCCTGTTACCTACCAGTTCACGGGTGCACTTGCAGCCAGCGCAACAACGGGGGACAACACTCCGGCCCCTTCCCACGCTCAGGTGATGCCCGTGGAAATAGACGCCGGCGGAACAGATACACATGGCTTTGGCCGGTGCTATTCTCTCTCCGAGATCGGCCTCGCATTTCTCTGCGCTTCCGATCCGAAGGAGGAGCGAGCTTCCTTGCCGACACTCCCCAACCCCACCGCTTCCGGCTACACTCTGGCTTCCACAGAAACCGCATCGCGCAACTTCCTGGGGCCATATGGCGACTTAACGGGGGATGGCAAAATTGACGCAAAAGATGTCACCGCCTTTGTTTTCGGAAAGGCACCCACGCCGGCAGCCGGTGTCAACGACCTGAATGGTGACGCCATGGTAGATGAAAAGGATTACCACATTTACCAGACCACAACGAGCGGGACGTCATCGGCAGATTACCGTGTTATCCAGGCAACCATTCTGCTGGAGGCGTTTTCTCCCCAACTGGGTTACCACGTTATGAAGCCGGATTTCAGCACGCGCATTACCGGCCTGAACATGCTGCGCATGGTGGACGCTACCGGGCTGGAGCGTCCCCTCTTCCTGACGGATCCCTCGCTTTTGCCGGATGACCCTGCCCACCAGGTCGTCATCGCCGCGTGGAGAAACACCGGGCGTAACGAGCTGGCGTGGGAAGCCTATGACCAGCGCCCGCTGGGTGGGGTCAGCGGCATTCGCTGGCCCTACGGCTCCTTCAGCGCCGGGGAAAAGGACGCCAACAAGGGAGGCGGTGCGACGGCCGGGACGCGCCTCGTGGTGCCGGCGGCCGGAGCTGCTCCTACCATGCAATTCAAGAGCGTGGGAAACATCACCATCCAGCTGTGCCGAGGCGGTTATATCAGGAGAAACTCCGGTGGCGAATTCAGCTCCACGGGATACCTCACCCAGGTGATCAAGGAGACCCCAAACCCTGCGCTGGTGTACCAGACCATCACAGCCCGATTTCCCAACGAAAGCTTCCCGGTGCCGGAGATTGTAAAGACCGGGACTCCCGATATCTCCAAGCCTCCGTTCAACGTTGCAACGACAATAGAAGGCAACAAAGGTGCGACACCCAAGCGGCTTTGGTGGACGTGGCACAACCCCAACGGTGTCAGCCGAATCTATGGAACCAAGTCCAATGGAGGAGATGTCATTGGATCCAACCCCGGATTCGCCAAGACAGACTACGCGTACCAGGGAAGGAACGGCCCCGTGCAGGGTGCCGGCTGCGTCCTGCGAGTCGATACCTTTGAGCCCAGGGCGGGCGATCCCGATGGCGCGCCCGATCTGACGAAGCGGCTGCCCGTCCCGAAGGAGCGTGACGTAGTGCGCACGCTGGTCCCCCTCGGCAACGACAGCCGCCTCATCGCGGGTAGGCGAACCGTGTCCCCCGACCTTTTTGTGCCCCATCCTGAGTACAGCAATCCCTCTGTTTTCTTCGCGCACTCCTTTATGGAGCTGGAGGACGCCCACTACGGGCCTCGCACCCGCAGCACAGCTTCCGGGCTTCCCGTCGCGGGTTATACCTCCATGGGGCTTGCAGACACGGCCTACAATGTGCACCGGCTGACAGATACCCCACTGCCCGTCTCCTCACTGCCGGCCCATGCGCTTGACCGCGGCGACTACGACAATGGGATTGGGACTATGCGCGACGGGGCCTACACCAACAAACCGGACGATGGAAACACTGTTGGCGTTATCACCAACCAGCCAGGCGGTCCCTATGCAAGCAGTTCCCATCCCTATTACGTAAGCGTGGGAAACATACAGACCGTTGGGCAAACGTATTTCTCGCCCAACCGAAAGGTGCCGTCACCCGTCATGTTTGGGTCTTTGCCGTCGGGCCTGAAGTCGAACATTCCGTTTCAGACACTTCTCTTCCGCCCGGGCACTACGTTTGATCCCACCTACATGCATCCCGGCGCGGGTGTCCCGGTCTCGGGGCCCCCCTACACCACACCTCCCGACCACCTGCTGCTCGACCTGTTTACCATGCCTGTTGTCGAACCTTACCCCATCAGCGAGCCGTTCTCCACAGCGGGAAAGATCAACATGAATTACCAGATCATGCCGTTCTCCCACATCAAACGGGCCACCGGCATTCATGCCGTGCTGAAGAATGAGTTGCTGCCGGCCATCCCCAACAGCTCCGCATCCACCTACAAGTGGCGCAACCCCGTCGGCACCACCGACAGGGTAGACAATACGGCCACCCACGACGCTCCTCTGCGCCACGGGATCAACGTTAATGAGACGCTGAAGGGTTTCGAGGCGCGCTTCGAGAAAGGAGACATCTTCCGCTCCGCCTCGGAGATTTGCAACATCCACCTCGTACCAACCATCAGTGGCGTAACGTATGAAAGCATGGCAAACGGAAGCTTCTGGCCCAACTACCGCCTGACGGGCGACAACAGCCGGGAGCGACCCTACGCCAACATCTACCCCCGGCTGACAACGAAGTCCAACACCTACACCGTCCACGTGCGCACGCAGAGTCTCAAGAAAGCGCTCGGCACACCCGACGAGAAGTGGATTGAGGGACGCGATAAAGTGACCGGCGAGTATCGCGGCTCCAATATCCTGGAGCGCTACATCGATGTCTCCGACGACCGCCTCCCGGACTTCGCGACCGACACCACGGCGAACGTGGACATGTATTACCGGACGCGTGTCGTCAGCAGCAAGAAGTTTGCACCTTAATGACAATGATGATGAAGCTGATGAAGAAAATCCCCGGTCCGTACTGTTTCGCTCTCGCGCTCGGCCTTCTGGCTGCTGCGTGCACCAGTCTTACCGGCATCGCCGCCGAGCCGGCTTCTGCTCCCCCATCCGCATCCACACCCGCCGGCAAGAATGACAAGAATGATCAGGAAAAGCTGCCGATTCAGATTCGCTTCACATTGCCGGAAGCAGGTTGGGTTACCCTTGTGGTGGAGGATGAGTCCGGCCGGCGGGTGCGTAATCTTATTGCCGACGTCTACTTCGAAAAAGGCGAAAACACCGTCGGCTGGGATGGCTCGGATGATCTTGGCCGCGATGACTCGGCCCCTGAGCACGGCCTCTACCTTATCCCCACGCGGATGGTGAGTCCCGGCCAGTACCGCGTGCGCGGCCTGTGGCGAAAGAAAGTGGCGCTGAAGTATATGACCGGGCTCTACAGCTCCGGCAAAACGCCGTGGGAGACAGCCGATCAGACGGGTGGCTGGCTGGCCAACCATACTCCGCCCAACGCCATGCTCTACGTACCGGATGGCGGAAACGGAAAGCCCTCGGTTATGATTGGCAGTTACGTCTCCGAAGGCACCGCCGGCCTCGCCTGGGTGGACCTGGAAGGCAACAAGTGGAAGGGCCAAAAGTGGATTGGTGGCGTTTGGACGGGAGCCGCTTATCTGGCGCGCGATACCGGCACCAGGGCAGATCCCGGCGTCATGGCCTACGCGGCTTCAGTCTGGACTGCGGAGCCCAATGTGCAGACGGCCAAAGGCGATATCGGCAACCTGCGCATTACCGCCATCACGCCCAAAGGGGACAAGGCGGTCCTGACCCATGGATTCAAGCCGCCCGTACCCGTGCCCGCGGCCTGGGCAGGAGCGGCCAAATGGAAGTCGCAGATTGGCGGCCTGGCAGTCCACGACAAAACCATTGCTGTCTCGATGACCGAGCAGAACCGGCTGCTTGTTGTCGAACCCGTGCCGGGTGCCAAAGGCAAGATTCGGGGTGAAATATCGCTCGACAAACCGCGCGGCCTCATTTTCGACAGCCAGGGCCGGCTGCTTGTGCTCTCCGGCCAAAAGCTGGTGCGTTACCCAGCGCCGCTCGATACGGAGAAACCGGGCGAACCAGAAGTCCTCCTAGCTCAGCTCGAGCAACCCGAGGGCATCACCGTGGACAAAGCCGGCGCCATCTACATTAGTGACCGGGGGCAAAGTCATCAAGTCAAAGTGTTTACGGACGCCGGAAAGCCGCTGAAGAGCTTCGGCAAACCCGGCCCGCCCTCAGCCGGCCCCTACGATCCCCTGCACATGAACAATCCCAGCGGTATGACGGTCGATTCCAACGGTCGCCTTTGGGTCGCAGAGGAGGATTTCCTGCCGAAGCGCGTCAGTGTGTGGAACCCCGATGGCTCGCTGTGGAAGGCTTTCTACGGCCCGCCTCACTACGGCGGCGGCGGCGTCTTGGATCCCAGAGACAAAACGCGCTACTACTACCAGGGCATGCAGCTTAAACTGGACTGGGATAAAGGGACCAGCGAAGTCGTCGACATCTACTACCGCCCCGCTCCCGGCTCGATGAAGCTGGGCTACCGCAACTCACGTCCCGAAACGCCACTCTACGTGGAGGGCCGCCGCTACTTCACCAACTGCTTTAACAACAATCCCACCAACGGGCACGGCACCGCCTTTATCTTTGTGGAAAGGGAGGGCGTTGCCATCCCCGTGGCGGCAGCCGGCAACGCCGCGGAATGGGAAGAGCTGGCCGCCGAACCCTTTAAGACGATATGGCCCGACGGTGCTACGCGGACGATGTGGGGTGGCCCCAACTCCCCTCGTACCGGACCCGACTCCGCATTCTTCGTCTGGAGCGACCTTGACGGCGACGGCCGGCCGCAACCTGCCGAGGTGCAGATGGCCAAAGCCCGCAATGGCGGCATTACGGTAATGCCCGACTTGTCGTTCGTGGTGTCACGGCTGGGCGACAAGGCGGTGCGTCTGGCACCGGTCAGGCTGGATGCCCGCGGCGTGCCCCTCTACAGCATGGCGGACCCTGTCGTGCTGGCAGACAAGACCAATGCGCCCCTCTCCACAGGCGGCGACCAGGTGCTGCTGAGTCCGGACGGCTGGGCTATTTTCACCACCGCGCCACCTCCTTTCAGCGTGCGCGGCATTGCCGGCGTCCGCCTTAGCGACAAGGAGCCGTTGTGGAGTTATCCCAGTCTGTGGCCCGGTCTGCATCCCTCGCATGAGGCACCAGTTCCCGACCGCCCTGGAATGTTGCAAGGGACAACGCGCGTGCTTGGCAATTTTATCCAGCCCGGCGGCCGGCCCATGTGGATGCTGAACGGCAACCACGGCCCTGTGTACGTTTTCACGTCCGACGGACTCTTTGTTGCGCAGCTTTTTCAGGACATGCGGCTGGGCCAACAGTGGTCCATGCCCAAAGCAGAGCGCGGCGCGGACGTTACGGATCTCACCCCCAGCGACGAAAACTTCTGGCCATCCGTAACGCAAATGGAGAACGGCGAAGTCTACATGGTGGCCGGCAGACCCAACGCCGTTGTTAAGGTGGAGGGCCTCGACACCGTCCGCAGTATTGATGCTATACCGGTAACCGTTACCACCGCCGATCTGGCCCGCGCCCGCGACTACTTCACCATCGTGGAGCAGGAGCGCAGCGCAGCCGCCGGCACCGGCATACTGAAGGTGACGCTGCGCGCCGCCGCACCTGTGGTAGATGGAAAGCTGCACGACTGGACGGGTGCTGACTGGGCCGTCATCGACCGCCGCGGCACCAAAGCTTACTTTAACTCCAACGCCAAGCCCTACGATGTAACTGCCGCGGTATCCATCGCGGGCGATAAGCTCTACGCCGCGTGGAAAACCAACAACCCGGCCCTGCTGAAGAACAGCGGTAACATCCCCAATGCTCCGTTCAAGACGGGCGGCGCCCTGGATCTGATGATTGGCGCGGACGGCAAGCTCGACCCCAAACGTGACAAACCGGCGGCGGGCGATCAGCGGCTGCTGGTGACGCAGGTCAACGGCAAAACGCTAGCGCTTGTCTACCGCGCGGTAGTCGCCGGCGAGAAAAAGCCGGTGCCCTTTGCCTCACCCGTATGGACCGTTACTTTTGACCGCGTGGATGATGTGAGTGACCAGGTTCAGCTTGCAGAAGCCGAGGGCAATTACGAGATATCCGTGCCACTGGCGGTTGTCGGGCTCAGGCCCGCACCCGGCTCCTCCATCCGTGGGGATATTGGTATTCTCCGCGGCAGCGGCGGCGTTACCACGCAGCGCGTCTACTGGAGGAACAAGGCCACCGCTATTGTTTCCGACGTGCCGAGCGAGGCGATGCTGCTCCCGCGCAACTGGGGCCTTTGGGAGTTTGTCAGCCAGTAGGTTTCAGACCGTGTGATGGCGCTTTGTGGAGCTGATCTACGCAGCGTATACGCAGTCTAATCCATTAATCGCATGAATTTCAGATCCGTTACTCTGGGGCTCCTCTTTGGCCTGTGCATTCCCGTGCTGGACGTCCTCAACAACGGGGTCCTGCGTCAAAGCATCTACCTCATTGGCAATCAGTTGCCATTGGGCGTGTTTGGTGTGGTGGCCCTGATGTTGCTGGTATGGAATCCACTCATAGGGCGGCTTCGCGGCTCCTGGGTGCTTAACTCCGGCGAAATTGTTGTGGCTGCGGCAATTGCGTTGGCGGTGTGCGGCTGGCCAGGCTCCAACTTCATGCGGATGTTTGCAACCGGCCTTGCAATGCCCAGCCACTACGTCAAGACAAAGGCGAGCTGGCAGTCCGCCAATGTCATGTCCTACCTGCCGGGCGGATCGCCGCTACTTGCGGAAGGCTTTGTCATCGACTGGCACCTGCTCGCATCTGCGCTGGAGCAGGAGCCGCCGCAAACGCCGGGCGGCGATGTGGCGGGCAGTTCAGCCGCAGCCAGGTTTTATGCCTCGGCGCTTCCCGCAAATGTTAGGGACCTTCTGAGCGAAAAGCGAAGCACAAGCGAGTCAGAGGCCGGACAGCTGGATGCAACGGAGAAAGCGCGGGTGATCACCGCAATCAATGCTGTCCTAAGCCGCGACCACCCGGAGTTGGCGGCGATCCTGAACTCTACCAACGTGGCGGCACTTCTCCCCGACGACGGACGAAAGCTCCTGGAGCGACGCGTGGCCGGCGAAGCACTGACCTCCCGCGAAACGCAGATCCTTAACCGCCTGGCGCTGGAGACCGCCATCCCCGGCGCGATTCTCCCCTGGATCCGCGGCCAGGGAGTGCTGCTCAACAATGGCGAGAGCGACCCCGCTGCTGTCGACACCCTCATCCAGGGCAGCGATACATGGCTGGGGCTTACCCATCTCCCCTGGGGCACCTGGTGGCCCAGTCTGCGACTCTGGGCCGGATGCGGACTCACCTTCGCCATCGCTTCTATGTGCATGGCGCTCATTGTCCACCCGCAGTGGTCCCAGCGTGAGCTGTTGGCCTATCCGGTGGCTCGCTTTGTAGATGAGCTTTGCCACATGTCCCCGGGCGGACGCTGGCCGATTGTCGCCACCTCCCGGCTATTCTGGTGCGGGCTGGGATGCATCGCGTTTGTGCACCTGCTCAACGGCCTTAATGCGTGGTTTCCCGCGGTGCTGAAGATACCGTTGCAGCTCGATTTCGATCCGCTTCGGCAGCTCTTCCCGTACGCCGCCAAGATTCAGGGAGCGGCCGATGTTTTTACGCCGCGGCTGTTTCCCACCATCATCGCGTTTGCTTTCTTCCTCCGCAGCGAGGTCTCGCTGAGTCTGGGGTTGGTGGGTTTCACCACGCTGGCTGTGGGAGGCTTTCTGCTTGCCCAGGGCATCCCGGTGGCGGGCGAGGCGCTTAGTCCCGGTAAGTTTTCTCTGATGACCTTCGGGGGATACATTGCTTTTGCCGCCATGCTGCTCTATGTCGGGCGAAGCTACTACCTCAGCGTTGCGGGCGGTGTAGTGGGGCTGCGCAGATCTCCGGAAATAGAGACACCGGCCGGATCGATCTGGGCAGGAAGAGGCCTCCTGGCATGCGTGGTTACTCTCGTGGCCATCTTCACCTCCGCCGGCATGGACTGGGTGATGAGCACGCTGCTTGTCGGCATGATCCTCACCATTTTCTTCGTGCTTGCACGCATCTATACAGAGACTGGTGCTCTGATGATCCAGTGCGGCTGGGCTCCTACAGGCATCCTTGCCGCGCTGATGGGAGCCGGGGCAATAGGGCCGGTCTGCTTCCTGGTCACCTCCATCGGCTGCATAATGATCCTTGCCGACACCCGCGAAACGTGGATCGGTTACCTCTGCAACGGCCTCAAAATGGCGGAGACTTCCGGGAAAGCAGCCCCGGCGCGCATGGCACCATGGCTGTTGCTGATGCTGATAGCCGGGCTGGCGGTTTCAGTCGGCGCCAAATTTATGCAGCAATATAACAGGGGGCTGGATCACGGCGACCGGTACGGCGTCGAGTGGATGCCTGCCGGGCCGATGAACAATACGTCGGCAATGATTGCGGAACTCTCCGGCCAGGGCGAGCTTGCCGCAGCCACGCAGCTCAGCGGCCTGGAGCGCCTGCTTCATCTTTCCCCGCAACCCGAAGCGCTATTCTGGGCAGGCATGGGCGGTGGGCTGGTTTTCCTGTGCTACATAGCTCGGCTGCGCCTCTCCTGGTGGCCGCTCCATCCCGTGCTCTTCCTCGTATGGGGCACCTGGGCCGGATGCGCAGTTACGATCTCCTTCCTGCTCGGCTGGATGATCAAAGCCGGCGTGATGAAAACAGGCGGCGCCCAGACTTACAACAGCCTTAAGCCGCTGATGGTAGGCGTTATCGTGGGCGAGCTCCTGATGGCGCTGGCCTGGGCAGTCATCGGCGCTGGCTACTACGCAGCGACGGGATTGACGCCAAGCAGCCCACTCATCTTTCCGTAGCTCGTGCTCTAACGCGCTTAGCTGTGCGGATGGGAGGGCCGAAGCTGCGCATGACTTTGATTGTAATCCAAGGCGCGAGGAGAACGCGTATTCAATCCAGACGTGACTGACGAGCATCGCCGGATTTCGCTCCAGGTCCTGCGTAGATTTGGCCATGGCGTTGCGCCGAATAGGAATGCACCCAAACCTCCGCCTCCCTGGCGGCCTTTTTGCTGAGAGAGTACCCGAAGGCGCACTTACGGCCGCTACTCAGCTCAACCGGTCTTCATTAGCTCAAGCGCCTGCAAAAACTCCGCAGGCCGGGCAGCATGGTAAAACAACAGCTCCAACCGCCTCAATTCACCTGGTCGCGGCTCCACTTCGCGCCTTTTATCGTCAGGGCGATGGTGAACGTGCGGAAGCCGATATTGCGGGCAGCCAGAGTCGTCTCCAGCGTCTTCAGGTCCAGATCATACTTTGTGGCATCCTGAAACAGCGTGGAGAGGCCAAAATCCGGCGGTATGGGGCCCTTGTCGAGGCGGCTGGCAGACGCTTCATCAATCACCACCATGGTAATCTGGATGATGGGCGGAAGCTGATTGCGGGAATTGAGCGCCGCGTTGGTGCGCACGGCTGTGGAGTCGTAGTTGTACGTCGGTGCCAGCATCGTTCCGGCCAGGTTTTCCTCCGCCAGGGATACACGTGGCTGGAGAATAAGGGCAATCACGTTCTCCGCCACGGGCCGCGTAAGCTTCCGATCCGGCTGGAGGGGTGTGGTAAACCACTCCTTGCCGGAGCCCGAAGGGGTGAGACCTGAAGGTTGGGTCAGGCCGGTCAGCGCCGGGTTAGTGAAGTAGCTGAGGTTGCGGGGCGGTTTGGTGGGATCATTATCAACATGGCCGGAGGTGTAGCTGTAGAGCGTCAGGTTTTCAGACGGCTCCATCATTTCCTTCAGGCGATAACGGTATCGCCTGGGCGCGAGACTTTCGGTGATGAAGGGGGGGCGATGATCCATGTCGTCGCCGAACTCGATGAAGTAGCCCCAGGTATTAAGCAGATTCTCGAAGGAACCGTACTTCTTGTTCTCCGTATACCCCAGCGGCGCCTGGAAGAAAATGGCATGCGTGGGGTGCACGGACGGAGTGCCCAGCAGCTCTTTGGCATAGCCGCTGATGAACCTGAGCTCCGACTGCCGGACGTAACGGGTTGGGGCTTTGGACGTATCGGGTGAGCCGTCTGATTTGAGTGGATACTCGTAGTCCAGATAAGGGTTGAGCGTAGCGTCACTCAGCCGCTGTGTCATGGAGTCGAATGCCTGTCGGCTTGCCCGAAATTGTCTGATCTTCAAGCTCGCGTTTTTCCACATATCACTCGTCTTGTCCGTGATGGAGAAGATGACGAACATGATCAACAGAAGGGCTGTGGAAGCCACCAGCAGCTCAATGAGGGTGAAGCCGGCCGATGATCTCGTGGCGTGGCGACATTTGATGGTATGCATGGTGCATGCGATGCTCATTTCTTGCGCGAGGCAAACACGGAATAGGTCGCGATATTGACGCCGGGCGTGGCAACCCACAGGCCGGTTGAGGCGTCCGATGTCAGCGTTTGCCTGCCGGGATTGCTGGCAATCTGCACGGAGAGCGTTGCGAGGTTGGCGCTGATAGCACCGGGAAGCTCTGTCTGAGTTTGCGATCCGCTTTGGACAAGGACGATGCGGACGTTGTAGATGGTAGATGGGCTGCTATCGCTGACTTTGTTTCCCTGGTCATCAAACGCGAAGGAGGTGTCGGCCAATTCTGCCAGGTCATCGAAATCGGTTGCCTGAACCTGGCTGGAAATCTGTTGCAGGATATGGGAGGAGAGCGATGTGTCCATGGCCGACCGAAAAGTTCCCAACCCCAGCGGCAACATGCCGAGAAGCGATATAAAGGCGAAAGAGATGATTCCCAGTGCCATGACAACCTCGACCAGGCTGAATCCCTTCCGGTGGTGAGTGCGTGTGCCTGGAGTCTTGATCTTCATCATAAGTATTCCTTTTTCTATCAATGCATCTTAAGCCATTCTCAGCGCGGAAACAACCAGAATGGGGCGCTATGCATGGATATGCGTCACCGAGCACGCAACGGGCTGGCGAGGGCTAGCGATGGAGACTGACACCGCCCACCTCGATATCGAGCTCGTCGCGCCGCTGGATTTTCTCTACTCGGCCGTCCCGTATGCAGAGCACCCGGTCGGAGTTGGCCAGCATCTTGTGGTCGTGGGTGGCGGTGATGATCGTCACACCGTCGTTGATCGAGAGTTCCTTGAGGAAGCGGATGATCTCTTCGCCGGTATGGAGATCCAGGTTGCCGGTTGGTTCGTCGGCCAGGATGATGGCCGGCTCGTTGACCAGCGCTCGGGCAATGGCCACACGCTGCTGCTGGCCGCCGCTGAGCTGCCCCGGACGGTGCCCGAGGCGATGGCCCAGCCCAACTTTTTCCAGCACGCGCGCCGCTTTCTCGTTGCTTCGGGCGGCGTTCAGGCCCAGCAACTGGCAGGGCAGCGCTACGTTGGCCAGCGCCGTAAGGGAGTCGATGAGGTTGTACGCCTGGAAGATGTAGCCGATGTAGTTGCACCGTACGTAGGCCAACTGCCCGTCTGTGAGCCGGGTGAGATCGAGGGGGCCGATGCGGACGCTGCCCGAGGTGGGGCGATCCAGTGCGCCCACGATGTTGAAGAGCGTGCTTTTGCCGGAACCGGAGGGGCCCATAATGGAGAGATACTCGCCGCGGTAGATATCCAGGCTGATGCCGCGCAGCGCGTACAGCGCCTCCCCGTGGAGGCGGTACCTACGGGAGACGTCGCGGACGCGGATCAGGACGTCGCCGGCCCGGGCTGCGGCTGTTGTTGCTGGAGACTCGGTTGCGCTCATGAGAATCAGTAGGGAAGCTGGAAAACGCTTTTGATCAGGAACAGGCAGCCAATGCTAAGCGTGGCGATAAGCCCCATGCCGCAACTGAAACCCGCAGCGACTACGGGGACGTACTGCCGCCACTTGAGGCCCAAACGGCGCTGGAAATAGTACCGGCCCAGCAACGCCCCGACAACCTGCGGGATGATGGTATGCGGCTCCATCTGTCCCAGCCCACGCACCACGCCGTAGATGAGGAATGTCGGCAGGTGGAGCCAGTTCATGGCCCCGAAGGAAGCGCCGCCAAGTCCGAGCCCGTAGAGCACGTAGTCCCAGCGGAATGCCTCCTCAAAGAGGGAGTACCCCCCGAGCGTGGACGAAAACACGATGGCCTGGTTTTCCGCCTGCATCTCCCACATTGCCTGCGCGTACGGGTATTGCGGCCCGGGAATGGGTGCGAGACTCCAGACAAAGTGGGCGAAGAGCAGGCTGCTCACCAGGATGATCGGCGTCAGCAGGATCTCCGATTTCCAGATGCTCTTGAACCTGGTGCCGGTAAGCTCGCACTGACGGTAAAAGACGGTCATGGCGCCGTAATTGTGCATGGGGATAGGCAGGAACCAGATGGCCACACCCTGGTATCCGGAAAGAATGAAAGACGCCTCGCGGATCATGGGGATCGTGATGACCTGACCCGCGATGCCCTCCAGCCGCGCCGTGGCATAACTGATGAGCGGCGTATAGAGGAAGCCGTAGAAGACCATCACCATCATAACGCCCGCGTGCCAGTCGATCAGCCATCCCGAAACCAGGATGTAGATGACCGTGCTGACGAGATAGCACAGGATGACGAGCCGCGTCCCGATATCTCCGCGCCCCTCCGGCACTGCGCTTATCTCCAGCCCCCCGGACGCTTTGCGCCGGTTCCGGAGATCAGCGAAGCCGCGGACAACGGCGATCAGGCCGACTACCGCTATGGAAAGGGAAAGTCCAATACCGAAGCTGAAGTAGAAATCGAGGTTGTTTTTGAACAAAGTAGAGACTGTATTGTCCCCGGGAGTCCACGATTTGAGAACACCTCCCTGATAGAGCATGGGATTGGCAATAAACGTTGCCATGAGACCGATCAGGCTCCCGATGATGGCTTGGAACGGTAGCACCATGCCGACAAAGAGTTGCCCGGCATCCAGAGAGAGCCCCGTGGCTACGGCGGGCAGATAAGGCGACGTGCTCTGCGTCCAGTCGAGCCACGGGATAGGCAGGAGCACGATCGGCTTGCCCAGAAGTGCGCCGGTGACTGTGGGTACGGCAAGATAGATGAGCCCGAATGCCAGGCCGAGAAAGCTGCCCACGGAAAACACGCGCCATCGCCAGGAGCGCGGTTTCTCCGTCTCATCGTCGCCGCGGGCCAGCTTTTCTTCCTCCTGCTCCTCGCTCAGCGCCAGGATGCCCTGGGCGCCCAGCGGGGCCATAGGAAACGGGAGGCGCTCGATATCGCTGGTCAGCCGAAAGAGTCCGTAGCCCAGCACCATGTTATCGATGCGGCTCATGAAGGTACTGAAGATGATAAGGCCCAGCGCAGGCAGCCATTCCCACTGAAAGAGGGAGCGCTGCGCCAGCACGGCGGGATCCACCGGGGCAATCCAGTAGGGCAGATGCTCGGTGATCCCGTGCGCCTGTGCGGAGACGGACTGGGCGAAGAACTGGTTCCACAGGATGCCGGAGAACGGAGTGGCGAGGGCCGCCCCCGCCAGGTAGAAGAGGGTGAAGATTTCCGCCCGCTTGAGCGTCTTGTTGGCGCGCCGGGCCACTTCAATAAAGAGAATAACCGTTACCCACTGCGCGGCCGAGCCGATGCCGGCACCGGCAATGAGGCTCATGTACATCGCGCCCGGCACCATCAGCAGCGCGACAAACAGCGCTCCGAAAAACGCCGGCCACGTAAAGCCTTCCTCAAAAGTGGAGGGCACCTGCATCAGCCCCCGAAACTCCTCAAGCTCCGCGTCCACCCTGCGCCCCGCGGCGCGAGGGCTGGGTACAGGAGGCACTGGCTCAGCTTCTATCGTTGACGCTGCTGCTGCCCTGTTGCCGGAGCTGTCGCTTGTATTACTGCTGCTCATACCAGTGCTTCCTCAGATTGGGGGGACATTTTGGGCGCGGCAGCCGTCGCGACAGAAGTTTCCGGCGCAGCGGCGGCAGAGCCCAGCTGCTGCAGGGCGCGCATGCGGTAGGACTCCACCGCCGCCGGAGCCAGCGTACGCCACAGCAGAAACTGGCGGCGTAGATCCTGTACAAAAGCGCGGTTGGCGCGCATCCAGTCCTGCGGCGTACCGCTCTCACGCTGGGCGCGGATTACCACCTCATCGACGCCGGGAATTTCCGACGGCACCGCCATAAGCCGGAACTGCTGGCTGACCCCCAGATCGAAAGGAGCCAGCGCGAAGTGCGAGGAGAGAACCAGACAGCCTTTCTCTGCATCCCGCCCGATGCGCACGTCACGCGCCGCGAAGACGCCAAGTCCCGCATCTTTGTGCGCTTCAAAGTGTTCTGCCAGGAAGGCGACCACGCCGGTGATGTCGTACTCGCTGACAGTGAACGGAAACGTCATGGTAAAGGAATCTCCATCGGGCTTCGGCAGCACCCAGCCGCGCTTTACGCCGGGATTGGCGCTGCGTGACGCTCTCCACGCCGGGTAGGCAGCCGAAACGATAACTGTCAGCATCACCACCAGTGTGGCAAACATGGCGTTGCCGGAGGAGTAACTGATGGCTGGTGCCTGCATATACCCGA
This sequence comes from Verrucomicrobia bacterium LW23, assembly GCA_003054695.1. Lineage (GTDB taxonomy): Bacteria > Verrucomicrobiota > Verrucomicrobiia > Methylacidiphilales > UBA1321 > LW23. The sequence goes on along the minus strand of QAZA01000001.1, from coordinate 181,078 downwards.
GCTTCGAGAGAACCGATGCGATACACGCTACCGCCTGGGCCAGGAGTTGTCCCCCCATGCCGCCAACCACCGCGTAAACCGCTGCCTCGGAGAAGAACAGGAAGCCCACATGCGTGGGGGAGAGGCCCAGGGCGCTGAAGGTGTAGATCTCCTTCTCCCGATCGCTAATGCTGCCGAGAAGCGTGCCGAAAATGATTAACCCGCCGAGAAGAATGGGAATGAGAAGCTCCATCCCTCCCTGCAACTCGGACTTTTGTGCATAGAGTAGCCGGTCAACGCCCTGCGCGCCCCGTGCCCACAGCGGAAGGGGTGTCACCGCAGCCAGCCGCGCAGCTTCCTTCTCTTTAACCACATCCGGTCCGTAGATGGAGATGACATAGAGTTCCCCCAGCATGCTCCGAACCTGAGCGGCACCAGCAATGGCAATCTGCCCGGCACCGAGGCGCACGAAGTCGCGCTCCGCCATCTCTTCGCTTTGCTCTGCCGCATCCACTTGCATGCCGGGGTTGGCGGCGGAGGCAGAGGCCGTTGTGAAATCGACCGGGAGGATGGAACGCCCGTCAAGTCTCCTTAGATTCTGCAACGCCGCTTCGTTAAAAACCCCCGCAAACACCATGCTGCGCCCGTGAAGCTGGATCGGATCTCCCGGCTTCAGGCCAAGTTTGTCGCGAACCGCTGCAGGCAGGAAGACGCCTCCGCGCGCCAGCGTAGCCGCCTTCTCTTCCGCGTTGCCCCCCTCCAGCGCTGCGGCCAGCTCCGGCCACGCCCGCAGCTCCGATCCCGTCACACCCATAATGGCATCCATCCAGGCGGGGGACTTACCCGCGGGGTCCGGCGTGACACCGACGCTGAAGGGCGGAGCCGAAGCGGTAGAGCGCACCAGCCACCACTGCGGTGCGATGACGGAACCGCTGGGCACCGACGCGCTCAGTACAGTCAGCACCGAGGCGGGAACGGCCTGGTAGCCGAGGTGCCGCGTAAAGGCCGTCTCGCGCGTGGTTGCGGCAGGCACTCCCTGGTAAGCGGTATGAAGGCCGACGCCGCTGTTGAACGAGGCGAAACAGAGGATCGTGAACGTGAGGAGCACGACGGTAAGTGTCGTCAGGAACGTCCGCGTCGGCCTGCGCCGCATTGTCGACATGCCCATGTTAACCGCTGCCAACATCGTCCCCATGTGCGACATGGAAAGATTGTGCACTGTCTCGGATTGCCCCTGCATCGCCTTAAGCTCGTCTGAAAATCGCCGCAGCAGAATAAAGATGACCAGCCCCGACAGAAGCATAATGGCAAACGCCAGAAAAATAATGATGGGCGTAGGTGCAATGGCAAAACCGGGATGCATGACGTACAGGGCCAGAAACGTCACCATGAAAATGGCCGCGAACCCGCCAATGCGCGAGTAAACTGCGGATGAAGCAAGCAGCAGCCGCTCCATCGCGAATGCAAAGAAGATAGTGAGGATAAGCAGGAATACGACGGCATGGACCAGGTCGTTCATTGCCGCACGCACCTGGGGGTAAACTCGGCGCGAGACCTGAAGGCTTTGGCCGAACCACGACTCCCTTTCCGCAACCACCTCCGTCGCGTCCGCCTGCTCCAGGGCACGCCCGGCGCGCGCGTGGAGTGTTTCCATAGCGGCGTCGCTCACGCCTTTGGCGCGCAGGATGGCGAGGCGCGACTCGTTTAGCAGCCATAAGTCGTTGGCGGAAACCTGGTTGACAGGCAGGGGTGTGCGGAGATCTTCCAGCTGCCAACCGGTACCGGCGGGCTGATCCGGAGTGCTGTTCATCAGCACGGTTCCCTTTGGCTGGAAGACCTTGAAGCGCTCGGTTGTTCCTTGGGAGTAGACGTAGCTGAAAGCGTTGCTTTCGCCCTGGCCCTTAAGACTGCGCGTGACGACAGGTTGTCCGTCCGACGGTGCCTCCAGAGTGTAAAGAGGCAGATTAACTACCTCGCTCAGCACCGCGTAGGGAAAACCGAAGCCAGTCGCCGGGAAAAGGTTGACGCGGCTGTCAGCGCCGGCCGTTTGCGTGTGGATCGAATCCTCCGCGCTGATGGCTGTGACATTGCCGCTGCCGTCAAACAGGGCACCCGCTGTGACGTATTGCCGGAAGATCTCTCCACTTACGCCGCTTAGCTTGAAGCGGCCGCCTGCATCCACCGGCTCAAGCACCATCCGGTCAAAGTAAGGCAGCATCGCACGCTCGGTCTGTACCTCCCAAAGCCGGGGTTGAGTGAAGCCCCACATCGCCATCACTGCGCCCGCGGCGGGCTGATCTTCCGCAAAGCTGCCGCTGGTCATTAGCGCTGCGTAGTTTCCCCTGCCTCGGCCACCCGACCAGCGAGGTACTGATGACATGCCGAAGTCGGAGAATGTCCGGGGCAGGGAGAGCTCGCTCCCATCTGCCAGAGCTTTCAGTGTCTCGCAGGCACGAAGTGAGTAGCTGCGGATCGTTTGCCACCTGAGGTTGGCGAGAGTGTCCGAGGGATGGCCGTCACGGGGCCGCGCATCATACCCTGTTATCAGCGAGAGGTTGTAGACGCCCCGCACACCGGCCGGGTAGCCGGTGGAAATGATCGGGCCGGCGGATAAGCGAGGCCCCGCCAGCGGGTCCACTATCGAGTCTGCGAGCGGGCGCGATGCGTTCGGCACTCTCGCCGCCGCCGCGCGGAATGCAGCGAGTATCCTGCCGTAGTAGCCCGGCAGGTCGGAGCTTCCGCCCGCGCCCCACATCTCCTGCCTGCTGTTGTCGCCTATCACCGGGCCCCATCCCGGGCCGTTGTCGGAGAAGTTGAAATCGACGTGAAGCGCAATCCACTGGCTGCCCAGCTTTTCGTGGATCACGCGGCGCTGTTCATCGGCGCGGATCTGGAGATCAAGCTCGCGGTTGCGAACCTCCAGCCTCCTGCTCACGCCGGCCCGCAACTCGTCGAGGAGATGCTCCGGAATCAGCTCGGGCGTCCCTTTGTGCAGCGAGCGTCGTGCGTTGTCCCAGCCGGAGATCTGTTGCGAAAGCGCCTGCTTTTCCTCGTCCAGCGTGCGGCGGGCATCCGCGTTATCGGTGCGCGATGCGAGGACGCGGAGCTGCAGAAGCCGCTGACGAATGCGCGTCGAGGCATTGTCTGCTTCTTTTTTAAGGACCGGCAGGGTGGCCGCGTCGGGCTTCTCGCGCCGATTAAGGCGACCCAGCAGCGACACCACGTAAGACTTCTCGGCCATGTGGTCCGCACTGATTGCCTCAAGATCGCGCTTTCTGGCCATCAGGGCGTCGTAGATCTCGCGCCCGCCCTGGTGGAAACGCGCCTGGTTATCCGCGAAAAGAAAAAGGATATTGCGCTTCGGTCGGTTGTCTCGAAACCACGCAACAGCCTCCAGTAACGCGGCAACATTGGCTGCGCCGCGCGCTCCCGGCGAGGCCTGCGGCACCACGCCGAACGTATCGTATGCGACAGCAAGCACGAGCGTCTCTTCTCCACGTCCCGTGCCGGAGACAGGGTCGGTGCCAGGCAAAAAGGCCAGAATATTGGTCCCCACTCCCTGCTGCCACGGGATACGGCTGCGGACGGTGACCGTTGCGTGGTCCTTCCGGAAATCCAACAGCTTCTGCGCCTCCAGGGAAGCATAGAGCCGCACAAAATTGGAGGGCAGACCGTAATGCTTCGGCGATCCCGGCGACGAGCGCTCGTCGCCCAGAAAAACGACCGCTTTGGCCCCCATGGCAAAGGCGCGCTGCCAGTTGCCGAAGCTGTCGTACTCCAGCACCACAATGGCCCCGCGCGGGCTGCGATTGCCATACTCCGGCAGGCTGCCTGTACCTGCGTAGAGCAGAGGTCCGGTCAACCCGTCCGGCGGCGTCACCGGCGGGACGAAGAGGTTGGGCCGGATGGGAAGCAGCGCGATGTCCTTTCCCTCCACCGTCATGCGGCACTCTGCGACAACTGTCTGGAGCAACGGCATCTCCAGCGTGTAGATATCCGCGACGCCCATCTCGGCCAGCCGCCGTCGGATGTGCTGCGCTGCCTCGCCGGACTCTGGCGAACCGGAGAGCCGGTGACCGCCCTTTGTCAGCTCCTTCACATCCGCAAGAAATGTCTCCTCCGAGGCAACGGCGGGCGTACGCGTGGCTGCGGACCCGAGCAATAACAGTCCGACTGCGAGGATCTGCATGAGGCGTGTCATTCCTGCCCCCCCATGCGGCCCACGGTGATCTTGACATCTTTGCGCTCATCAACACGGTCAATCCGTCCATCGCGCACCCACATCATGCGGTCACAGATATCGAGCAGCCGGTGGTCGTGGGTGGCGCAAATGACCGTGACGCCGCGCTCCCGGTTGATCTGCCGGAGGATTTCCAGAATTTCAGCACCCGTTTTGAAGTCGAGGTTGGCCGTCGGTTCGTCGCAGAGGAGGATCATGGGTTTGTTGCTGAGGGATCGCGCGATGGCCACGCGCTGCTGCTGGCCGCCGCTCATTTCAATGGGCCGGTGCTGCCAACGGTGCCCAATGCCAACCAACTCGAGCAGCTCCATCCCCCGGCGGCGCGCCGTCTCAGGCGAGACGCCCGCAAAGGTCATGGGAACCATCACGTTCTCAAGTGCCGTCATGTAGCGGATGAGATTGTAGGACTGGAAGATGTAGCCGATCTTCCGGCATCGCAGAAAAGCGAGCTCCGACGCGCTGAGCTGAGCCACGTCCACTTCGTCGATCAAAACCCGTCCGGCAGTGGGCGAATCGAGCGCGCCAATCATGTTGAAGTAAGTGCTCTTGCCCGAGCCCGACGGCCCGAGGATCGCCATGAATTCCCCCCGGAAAATGGTGGAGTCAACCCCACGCAGTGCGTAGGTGGCGCTCTCGCCGGTTCCATACCGCTTTTCCAGGCGCAGGCAGCGTACGATAACCGGCCGGGATGCAGCCGCGGCGGGTGTGGTCGTGGGGGATTGGGCGTGCATAGTCGTCATGGTTACTCCATGCGCATCGCTTCCATCGGCGCGAGCCGCGCTGCCATCCAGACCGGGCTGATTGCCGCGCCGGCCGCCAGGGCAAGGCCCACAAGCCAGGCTGCCAGGCCGCCGCTGAAGAGGTCTGCATACGGGATGTTGTGGAAGGCGAGTGTCCCGAACTCGGCGGCGGATCTCACCACGGCGAGGAATGTGCCGAGGATCAGCCCCGCAAGCCCGCCAACCATTCCCTGCACAAGGGCCTCGAAGAAGAAAATTTGCATCACAAAACTGTTAAGGGCGCCCAGACACTTCATGGTTGCAATTTCTGTAAATCGTTCTGTAACAGACATAAGCATAGCATTCGCCACACCCACGGCGCAGACGATGAAGGACACGCCGATGAGCCAGCGTGTACCCGCATCGAACGCAAAGATTCCTTCCCGTGGAGAGAGGCGGTCGCCGGCACCACTAAACGAGGCACCCGCCACGTTGCGCAAAGCGTCTGTACGCCGCTTCCGATCGGCCATGGCGAGGAGCTGCGCCGCGCTCAGGCCTATGCCGGCTGGGCTGAGGCAGGCAGCGGCATCATCTGCCCTTCGCGCGCTGGTTATCCACGGAAGCACAGCCGCCATGTCGATCTGTGGCGCCTTGAGGCCCGACTTCCGTGCCAGCGCGTACCTCACCTCTTGTTGCGTCAGCGCATGCCGGAGCTTCTCCTCCTCCAGGGCATGCTGAGCCAGCCGCCGTAAGCGCGTGTGCATCTCCGGCGTGGAATGGAATCCGGCATCCTCAAGAGTGGAGGTGAATCCGGCTGTAGAACCAGCGAGTAAGGTTTTGATATCCTGGCCTGCGGTTGCGGACTGAACCCGCGCAATGGCGACGAGCTGGCCTTTCTGCACGGCTTCAATCCACCCCGCCAGCAGGGGCACACCGGATTGAATGAGTCGCCGGAATTCCTCCTCTGAACCTGGCATAGGCACCTCCCCTGACGCATTCAGATGCTTCAGAAAGGAATCCAGCCGGGCGGCTGAGCCGAGACTGCGGGCGAGAGCAAGTATCGAGTCCTCTTCCATATCTCCGGTCAGCACCGCGCGTTTCGTGACGGGGAGTTGACGAATGTAGAGGCCAAACGCATCAAGCTGGCGTGCGATGCGCAGGATCTCCTCCAGCGATGCAGTCTGGCTCCAACGCTCATACTCCGCGCGGCGGGCGGCGGCCTTTTCATCAGTGCTGTTGAGGTTGGCCAGAATCGTGTCCGCAGAGTCCGGCGAGGTGAGTCGGGTGGAAAACTCGCCGAGCAGGCGCTCGTCCTCGAGCTCCCGGCCGGCGGCCAAGCGCGTATCGTGTGAAATCAGGCCGTAGGTGATCATGTAAGACAAAAAGGCAACCGCCAGCGCGAGGATGGAAACGGTAATTATGGATCTGCCCAAGCGGAATGACATGCCGGTGAGGCTGAGCCGCAGGCACTTCCACGCGCTGAGGCGGACTTGCTCCCTCGCGACGATATCTTTCATTCCTGCTCCTCTCCCGCGTCCGCGTTCTCAGAACCGCTCTCCTTGCGCGGCACTACAGTGACGATCAGCGCGCGCTGGGTCAGGTCGCGCAAAAACTGCATAACGGCCAGGCGGCTCTCATGAAAACTGAGGCGATGATGCGCGGCAAATTCCTCCACTATTGCCTCCACGGTCTGCTCACCGTCGCACGCGCTCCACACTTGCTCGCCCAGCTTGTCCAGCGCTACCGACCGCTCCCGCCGCACGGGCAGCAGCCACGAGACCGGCGGGCGCATAAACCATCGCAGCTCCATCGGCACGGTCAGGATCAGCTCACCGCTCGGGCCGCGTCTGGATTTTACCTGTTGGTTATGGATCGGCACCGCGTCCAAAAGCGCGGAGACGTTCGGGGGAAGTTGGCTCATGGAGACTTAGTGGCCTTTGAATGCACTGCACGACACGGCGAAATCCTCCGGTCGCAGAGGTTGCCCGGGAAAGCTAAGAGTCATGACGTGGCAAATGGTCTGAGAGGACGGGCAGACCCACGCCCGGTCCAGCCGCTCTCTCCTGAGTCCGAGGAGTGATCTCCACCTTGGCCCTGCCTCCCATCCGGCAAAAGTAACTGCGGAGGTTGCTGCCGGCTCCGTATCGCACAACGCATTACCTGGCGGGCTGCATGCGTCGAGAATGCCCGGGCATTTGTCCGCTTCCTTCTCCAGCCATGCGGTCAGATCACCATTAAACCACGCACGCAGCATCCCCAGCCTGCGCACAACAGCCTCGTCCCGCCCTCGGCGAAACGTTACACGGAGATCGGCAGGTTTAGGCTCGACATGCACCAGCTTCATATCCCGTGGTGCCTCTACGCGAAGGCCGAACGCCTGCCATACTTCGCGCCCCACGGAGGCAGCCGCTGAGTCCGTGCCGTTACCGACGGAGAAGCCCGCGAGCAGCTCTGCCTCCAGCTCGCCATCATGGGGTACCTCCCAAGGAATGGTCAGCTCAATCCAGCGCTTCAAAACAGGCTCGTAGCGGCCCGCTCTCGTTAACCTCACCGCACCGGCAGAGGATGAACGGCGGCGGTAGCCTGTCCAGCCATCGACTTGGGCCAGATCATGGAAGCGTGATTTGCGCTCTGCCTCAGAGTCGCGCGCTTTGTAGTCGGAGAAAAGCCGCTGGACGTCGGGCCTCGTTGCGCATGTAGACCAACTGAGGAGGAGCCGCTGGTGCCGTCGGTCGCACCACGCCAGTTGCCCGCGCGCCTCTTGTACGCTGTGCCGCATAATCTCCCATGTCTCCGGCACGGTTATCGACATGCCGAGCCAGCGGACGAGACCGGACGTTACGGAGGGGTGCTGCAGTGCATAAGGATACGAAATCACAATGACAACAAACCATACTCAGGGATACTGTGGCAATCTCCGGGGTTTCGGAAGTAATGCATATCGATGTCAAAAAGCGGAGAGTCAGCGACGTGTTGCTTCTTTCCGTCACTCACACACGAAGCCTCTATTCCGGCAACAGGGCTCGCTGAGCGCCCGGCTCCACTCTCCTGACCGTGGGGCCATTGACCCAACTGCCCGGCTCCAGGAGCAGGCGCGGGTAGGCGGGAATTCCGCGCTCATTGCGATTAAGCTGGCCGATGATAAGATCAACTGCCGCCTCACCCGTCCTCCCCTGATGCTGGTTAATGCCGGCGGGGTCATCCTGCTTCCATCCGGTGTTGAGGCTGGCGAAGCCGATCTGATCGGGGATCGACACGTCCGCGTTCAGAAGCAGCGGCAGGACTTCGTTGTACTGGGCCACGATGGCATCCGGACGCTCGGACTTGAGCCATTTTTGTATGTCATCCTTTGCGATGTTGTAGTGAAACTGGAAAACACCGAGGCGGTCCTGCGGCGGAAGCGTATGCTGATAAACGAGATACGCCGCAAGCCATGTATGGAATGTCCTGACATCCGTGTTGTCCTCCATGAGATAGCCGATGCGCCGGTAACCAAGACGGCGCAGGTTGCGCAGTGCCAACACCATGCTCCGATAATGGTTATGCACCGCCCGGCTGATGTCGGGGCGCCGCAACGTATGGCCGATGGTGGAGGCCGCAAACTTGTCCCAGTCGAGCGACAGATGCCCCATCGTACGCGGCAACGGCGCAATAAGGACGCCGTGGATATTCCGCGTGTACAACATGCGACTGAAACGCGCCGGCGTCATGCCCGGCTCCTTTAACCAGAAGGCCTCGAGCGCGTACCCGCGGCTAAAGGCGTGCGCCTTTGCGCCTTCAAAGAAATCGGTAAAGGTTTGGTGCGAGCGCCAGCCATTCTCGGTGGGATGGCTGGTGATAAAGGCGATTTTGTCAACGTTGGCGTTTTGACGCTTCGTCTTCAAATTCGCCATCAGGGAAGAAACTTGCGGATTGGGCCGGTAACCGAGCTTTTTCACCGCCTGCTGGATGCGCTGTTTGGTTTCCTCCGCAATGCTGGGGTGATTTTTGAGGGCGCGGGAGACCGTCGGCTGCGAAACCCCCGCTTCCCTGGCAATATCCTGCATGGTGACAAACGGTGAATCGGACATAGATGCATCGATATACATCTGCCGCTCGTTGTCAAGCGGCCTGTATACCGCATTATTGGGATGCTGACGTTTTCCCTTCTGATCCTGCATCCCAGTCCCACGCTCAGCCGGAACGTTTCAGTAAACCGCATATCCATGCATGCAAACCTCTTCCCTATCCCACAATGATGCGCTCCACCTTCATCCTGATTTTCGTTCTGACTTGCGGCCTGATGTGTCACGCACAAAAACCACTCCTCAGCAGTCCGATCGAGAAGTTTCAAAGCGCGCATAATCCCTGGGGCGGAGTGGATGGCCAGAATTTCCTCCGCGTGCTGGAAGCGCGGGCCGCCGTCGTTACCAACGAGGGCAAAAACGCGATGCTGCCGGTGCCTTGCACGCCCAATGCGGTGGATCTCAACGGCGATGGCCTTCTCGACCTGGTGGTGGTGGATGCACGGGGATTCACCTGGTTCTATGCCAACCAGGGTACGAAGACGGAGCCCCGGTTCAGTTCCGGAGAAATCATCCCGATCATGCTCTCCCGCGGCGGTGCCCAGTGCCCCGGTATGGAGGCTGTCATGTACGACGACAACGGCCTCAACGGCCTGGTCTACGGCGACTGGCTGGGCCAGATCTTTTATGTGCCGAATTTGGGCTCGAAAGCGCAACCCAGATTCACCCAGCCGCGAGTACCGGAGGATTACCTCGTGCCGACCTCCCTGAAAGGCAAGCTATGGGGAAACTACTTCTTCCCCACCGTCTATGACTGGGATGGTGACGGCCGCAAAGATCTTATCGTGGGCGAGGGAACCTACTCCGCCAACAGCATCTGGCTCTATCTCAACCAGGGCTCGAATTCGCGGCCTCAGTTTAATGAGAAGGAAGGCAAGCGGTTTGCCCTGGTGCGAGGGCTGGGCCGGGAGCACCTGACGCCGGTCGTTCTCGACTGGAATGGCGACGGGCGGCCAGACATTGTGACGGGCGAAAGGACTGGAGGACTGAGCGTGTACATCAACGAAAGCGCACCGGGTGCCCGCGAGTATAAATTCAGGGAACCGGTCGGGATTAAGCTGGGTACACAGGAGAACGCAGGCGCGCTTTCCCGCATGCGGTTTGCGGATATCAACGGTGATGGGCTTCCTGACGCACTGGTAGGCCGGTCCAACGGACGTATCGGCATCGCACTGAACAAAGGGGGCAAGGCGGAACCACTCTTGGATTCGATGCGCGAGGTTTCCGGGATAAACCCCTTTCCTCCCTATGCAGCATCAAGCGAGGCCAGCCTGGATGCTCCAACACGCAGCACTTTCCATCTGCTGAAGGTCGTCTCCAATAACAAGGACAACAAGCTTACGTTTGAAGAGGGCTACGAGCCGCCTCCGGGCTCCAAGGGTACGCACTCCCTCAAACTGGAGTTTTACGATACGAAGCCCAGGCTCTTTAGCGGTATCATTCCGTTGACGGACGATCCTGACGACGAGCATGGGCGCACGTCGCTGATTCATTTCAAGGGCAGGTTCAGCCTTTTGGCGGACAAGGACTACACCATTTCATTCTGGACGCGCGGATCGGGTTTTCGTCGCCTCGCCTGGAATGTCCACGGCTCGGAATCCTTTGTAACGGGGAAGGATGAGGACGGAATCGATCTGACTGGCAGCGTGAGCTATAATGTCGGAGGTGAATTCGGCGCGTCCAGTGCATGGACCAACGTTCGGGGAAAGGTAAGGATCACGCGTGAACCGGGTTCCAAGTTTGGCAATGACAAACCGATCGGCTGCACCTTCACTATTCGCTGCGAGGAGCGGGGCACACTTTATCTGGATGATGTTCTCATTACAGAGGGGAACAACCCGTTTTGAATGACTTTTTGTCTGGCCTGGCAGCGGCGAGAGCGGAGCATGTTGTCCGAATGCATGCATATGCACAGCACGGTCGGACAATGCAGATGCGAATCGCTATCAATCTGGTTTACATTCAAGCTCATGACCTTGCCCTCACCGCGCCAAATTCTGGCGCTTCTCTCGTTTTGCCTCTTTGCGGCTTATGGCACTGTCGCAGTTGCCGCGCCGGATCCCTCCGTTTTCGACAGCAAACCGGCCGAGTTCGCTCCGGATATCTTTGGTGATCGCCAAAAAACAGACGGCACACTCCGCATCCTGACGGTCGATGAACGCATGGGCTATCCGCGCAAGCGGGAGATCGTCCGGGTGCCCGTGTTCTTCCACGCTGCGGAGGCGTCGGCTGATCCCAACGCTTTTGCGATAACGCCCGCCGGCGGGGGCGATCCCGTTCCCTACCAGGCGGACGACATCCGTCGCGATGCCTCGGGAAAAATCGCCCGCATGCACCTCTACTTCGTCCTCGACGACCTTCCTGCCTGGGGACGCAAACAGTTTCACCTTAAGGCAGGCAAGAATCCGGCCGGCACGCACCTTACAGCGAAAGAGTCCGACGGCAAAGTAACGCTGGCCGGCGAGGACATTAAAATCACGTTCAACGCCGCGGGCAATACGGCAGGGTCTATTGCCGCGATTGAAACGACGGCGGGCAAAGTCTCCATACCGGAGCAAAATCTGGGGCCGAGCGCCAAGATTATCCGCCAGCCGACCAACGCCGCACCGGCATCGCGCGAGAACGAGATCCTTTACACCCAACCTGACTCCCTGACGGTGAAGAGCATTCAATGGGCAAGCGGCCCCGTCTTCGCGAAACTTGCCGTGCGTCTCTCGCCCAGAGGTGCGCCGGAGGATATTGCGGAATACGTCTACTTTATCCCCAGGCACGGCAGCGAATTCAGCCTGACGCAGATGTTCTACCCGGATGGCGGCGATACGGTCGAGACGGTGGGAACCAAGTCCAACACATTTCTGTACGGCAAGATTATTCTGGGTGACTCCGAGGCCGATCAGCAGATCTTGAGCATACCGGCCGGCGTGCGCCGCGAGCTGCGCTCCGTGTTCAAGTTTGCCAACAAGGTGCTGGTCAACGCCAAAGCGGGGATAAGCCTTGCGATGGTGCCCTACACCCAGCAGGGCGGACGCGACGTCGGGGTTGATGAAGCAGGCCGCACTTTCTTCCGCGGCTCCTACCGGTTCCAGACGGTCGGCGGCAGCAACAGCCACAGCCTCCGCGTGTTCTGGGGGCAGACGCGCTTTATCTTCTCCAATGCGGTAGACACGGAGGCGCTGTGGCAGCAGCAATGCCAGTCCTTCCAGTCGCTTACCGCGGTGGTGGACGAGCCCTGGGCGACACCGGCCGATCTGAATGCGTTTGCCAGGGACGTCTGCAAGGAGTACGGGAACATCAAGCACTGGGGCCGCTCCTTCTCGGCCAATCTTGCGATGGATTACCTGGGCGGCAAGGACGTCTCCGCTCGCCTTGCCGGCGGTTCCGAGACCGCACCGGACATCCGCCCGATGATCCCCACTCGGGAGGAAATCGAGGCGGCGTTCAAGAACGGCCAGAAGGGTGCCGGAGCGCTCGATCCCTATCAGATTACCTATGACGCCAGCGCTATTGTCCTGTTCTCCGCGTTTTTACAGCCCAGTAAAAAGCTGGACGAAATGGCATTTCGCCTCGGCCAGGCCGGCCGGCTGATCAACGATGCGACGACTCCGGAGGGCTGGCCCAACATACGATCCTTTGCCAACACCGCCAACATGAAGATCGGCACGATGCTCTGCGCTTTGTGGGCCGGCAACCGGTACAAGGATGCCGATCTGACACAATGGGCCCGCGACGGAGCCACAAGCCAGAACCTGCTGACCCTCTACGGCCGCAGCCAGCGCCCCTACAACATCAGTGTGGGTATTCACGAGGACAGCGACCTACTCTACATGTCCATTACCGATTCCTGGCTGCGCGCGATGGAACTGGCCGGCAACGAGGATCTTTCCATCCATCCCGGCGTGTACGGCCGCTACTTCGACATGGTCGACGTTAACGCAGATATCTATCAGAAAAAACCTCTTGTCGACAAAGCAACCAAGCAGCTCACGGGCTTTCAGAACGGCTGGTGGCGCGCGGTCTTCTTTCGCGGGCAATCGCACGACCACCGCTGGGAAGCCTGGGGAACCTCCCCGACTCTCGGCGCTCTGGGCAGGGCCTCCGACAAAGGTCAGATCGGAATAACCGAGGCGTGCTACTTTATGCAAAAGGAGGTAGGCAAACCGCAGAGCTGGAACAACCTCATGACGGACGTCTTCTTCCCCGCTATTCTCACCACACGTGGTATCCAGAACTACAAGCCTGCTTCCCGCCCCGCCCTGCCTCAGAATGTCCAGGTAGACAAAGCCGGCGGTCGCAACGTCGTCACCTGGGACGCTGTGCCCGGAGCCGAAGGCTACCGCATCTACCGCGCCCAAAACACAGGCGGCCCGTGGAAATGGGTCAACTCGCCCTGGCTGAAGCTCACTAAATTTCAGCCACCCACCAACGCGGAAAAAGCCGAATGGCAAACCGCCGCAGCAACGGAAAATGAGGAGAAAGCCAAAACGCTCAACATCGCCGCCAACAAGCTGAAGCAGGCCGACAAAGTTCAGACCTGGCAAAAGATGCCTCCCATCGTAACCCCCCCTTTGCCCAACACACTGGTAAAAGAAACCACATTCGCCGACCCGGACGGCACACCAGACTCCATCTACTTTGTCACTGCGCAGGACAAAGAAGGCCGCGAAAGCCGCTGGTTCCCGCACGAGCCACTGCCCGCGCCCTCAGAGCCTTAGGCGCCGCGAGGGCAAGCGGCTGTCTCATGCCACGGGGACATCACATGTCTCTGGGACTTTACATGTCTCAGACCCATTGTCGGAATAAACCGGTACATTGGTGGAGGCGATTTTGAGATGAGGGCAAGGCGAGGCTGAGGGAGTGCATTTGAAAAATGCATGACTGAAGACTCAACGCCGCCCTCGCTCAAAAGCGTCCCGCCAATGTACCGGTTTATTCCGATAATGGGTCTCAGAGGCACTTTGACTTAGTCGAGCTTTCTTGTCACCAACGCCAGCATCCGGTCGGCGTTGGCACTGGCATCTGTGGCGGCGTCTGCGGATATGATGCCGTGGCGGTGCAGCGCGCGGATCGTCATCCGCATGCCGCGCAGGATCAGGATACTCATGTTGTGATCGATGCCGTCCGGCCCAAGCGATGCACGCGTAATGCGTTGATCCAGTTCGGGATGCGTCAAAGCGTCCACAACGTTGCCGGCCGATTCCCGGCCGTTCCAGCGCAGGCACACGTTCAGAAAATCCTCTGCGGCGCACATGGCGGGCCCCAGTGTGGTTCCTTCAGCCTCGTGCTCCTCCATGGCAACGTGTAGCATCATGTTGGAGGCCAGGTACTTGGCTTCGGGCGTAAGGAGTCCGTGATCCACATTGGCCGGCAGCGTCAGGGAAAACGCCTCGCGTGTCCAGGCGGGACACTTTTTGCGCCCCGTCAGGTACGCGGCGACGAGGTTGGCGTGGCCGAACTCCAGCTTTATCCCGATGTCGTTCAACAGGTTGTGCACGCTGTCGTTGATTGGTGCATTGGCTGGCGGCGGATTGGCGGCGAGCTGGGCCAGGCGCATCGTCACGCCCAGGTTAATGGTGGGGGCAACCGTTCTACCCCATTGCGCGCCATGCATTTGCGCAAGTTTGGGCATGCTTGCTGCCAGCAGTTTCAGCAGCGGGCCGTCCTGATTATGCACCAGCAGCGCCAGAGTCATCTGCCTAAGCGCCTCCTGGTCAAGAACTTCGGCCGGCACTTTTTCCATCGCCTCGGCCGCGATGGGCAGCAAATCGGGCCGCGCCATAGAGAGCAGGCGCGCCGCGTTCATGTAAAACTCTGCAGTGGTTACCTTTACGCCGGCGGGCAGGCAGTGAATCAGCGTGCGCAGGTGCGCCTCCAGCTTTTCGTCGCGGGCGGTTACCAGGTGCAGCAGCACCTTGCCCCACCACACGCCGGTGGGGGTGGCGGCGGCCATGCTGTCGATATAGAGGTCCAGCTTCCACTGGGCGGGACGCAGGGCGGCGCCGGGCACCGCCGCGGGCCAGCCTACGTACATGGCCATGGCGGGCGGATCCTCCGGCTGCCACGAGTCGCACACCCACCAGATGTTGGAGGCGGTGCTGCCCTCCCGCAAATGCGGATGGGAAAGCAGGCAGTTTTTGAATTTGACTTGTTTGCCGCTGGGGCAGAAGGAGTTACGGCCGATCTTGGACATGATGACGTGTTGGGGAAACTACGACGATAGGCGAAAGCGCGCCCGCCGTCGATTTGATTTTCGACACACTATCGTCACGCAATCCGCCGCCCGCACACCCCCGCGTGCTCGTCCCCACATTTCCTGCTGGCGCATCGGGGGCACCTCTGCTAGGCTCCACCCCTTTCGCCAGTTTTTCGATTTCATCCCATCTTTATGCACCCGTACCGCTCCCATACTTGCGGAGAGCTCCGCCAATCCCACGCAGGCCAGACTGTCCGACTCTCCGGCTGGATCCATAATCGCCGCGACCTGGGTGGCGTACTTTTTCTGGATCTCCGTGATCATTATGGGATTACGCAAATTGTTGTGCCGCCCAATGCGCCTTTTCAGGACGCCATAAGCCGCCTGGGCAAGGAGACGGTCATCCGCATCGATGGCGCCGTGCGCATCCGCCCGGACGGCACGGCCAACGCCAACCTGCCCACGGGCGATGTGGAAGTGGTTGTGGCTGAATATGAAGTGCTGGGCACCTGCCAGGCGCTGCCGATGAACATCTTTCCGGAGGACCACACGCCCGAGGAAACTCGCCTGACGTACCGCTTTCTGGATCTGCGCCGCAGTGCCCTGCACCACAACATCTTGCAGCGCTCGCGCGTTATTGCCAGCATCCGCCGCCGTATGACGGACCTCGGCTTTAACGAGTTCCAGACGCCCATCCTCACCGCCAGCTCTCCCGAGGGCGCGCGCGACTTCCTGGTGCCCAGCCGCCTGCACCCCGGCAAGTTTTACGCGCTGCCGCAGGCACCCCAGCAGTTCAAGCAGCTGTTGATGATGAGCGGCTTCGATCGCTATTTCCAGATTGCCCCGTGTTTTCGCGACGAAGACGCGCGCGCCGATCGCTCGCCGGGCGAGTTCTACCAACTGGACATGGAGATGAGCTTCGTCACCCAGGACGACGTCTTTGCCGTCTGCGAGGCGCTCTTCCCGCCGTTGTTCGCGGAGTTTCAGCCGACGTGGAAGCTGCCGCTGGAAGACGGCGGCAAGTTCCCGCGCATTACCTACGCGGACGCGATGCTGAAGTACGGCGTCGACAAGCCGGACTTGCGTATCCCCTTGGAGATCAAGGACGCAACGGACTTGTTTGCCGGCAGCGAGTTCAAGGCTTTTGCCAACAAAACGGTGCGTGTGCTGAAGGTAACGGGCTGCGCCGATAAGCCGCGCTCGTGGTTTGACGGCCTGCAGGATCTCGCGAAAAAGCTTGGCGCGCAAGGCCTTGCGTACGTGATTGTGGAAGAAGGCGGCACGCTCAAGGGGCCGATCGCCAAGTTCGTGACGCCGGCGGTGACCGCCGAGCTGCAGGCACGCACGGGCGCGGTGGTGGGCGACACGATTTTCTTCTCCGCCCATACCGATGCGTCGATCGCCGCCGGACTGCTGGGCCATATGCGCAATCACTTTGGGCGCGAGCTTAACCTTATCGAGCCCAACACGTTCCGTTTCTGCTGGATCGTCGATTTCCCGATGTTTGAGAAGGACCCGGAGACGGGCGCCGTCGCGTTCAGCCACAATCCTTTCAGCATGCCGCAGGGCGGAATGGAGGCGCTGCTGACGCAGGATCCGCTGACGATCAAGGCGTTCCAGTACGATATTGTGTGCAACGGCATCGAGCTGAGCTCCGGCGCTATCCGAAACCACGTGCCGGACATCATGTACAAGGCGTTTGAGATCGCCGGGTATGGGCCGGAGGTAGTGAACGATCGCTTTAAGGGAATGATTAACGCCATGAAGTTTGGCGCGCCGCCGCACGGTGGCATCGCCCCGGGCGTGGACCGCATCGTCATGTTGCTGGCCGACGAGCCGAACCTGCGCGAAGTCATCGCCTTCCCCATGAACCAGAACGCGCAGGATCTGCTGATGAACGCGCCTTCGCCCGTCAGCGACAAGCAGTTGCGCGACGTGCACCTGAGCCTGCGCAAGCCGCCCGGCCAGGCGGCGGCGGGCGCGGCGGCGGCCCCGGCCAGTGGCGCTGCGAAGGCGTAGCGCAGGTTAAGCCAAGGTGCAATCCGTTGCACCAGGGATCAGGATCAGAGCCTGACACTTGCTAAAAAGCCTGCTCTCACAATCGTCTCCTTTCCCCCGTAGCGACCGTTGCGTGACAATCCTCTCCACACATTGCCACGCGCTACAAGTGTGCAAACTCCTTAACGGATTTTCACGCAACGGCCGCTATGGGGTGGGGCTTGCGCAGGCCTTGCTCCAGTTCCTGGATGTGACTTGAGTAGCGAGCGGCAAAGCTGCATGCACCTTTGCTCAACGCGCTTCAGATCTGCTCTGGCATGCGGCGGGCGGCGATGGTAGAACAACGGGCGCTTGCCTTGTGCACCCCGCCGCGCCGCTATGCCTGATCTCTCCGAATCTCCATCCACAACGCCGAAGCCTGCGGGCGATGGCGACCTTTTGGGCTCTCGCGCACTGCGGCGGCGACTGTGCGTGGCGCTGCTTTATGTGGTATTGCTGGTGACGGGCGTGCTCTGGGGCACGGTGCGCAATCATGCCGATCCCGATCTGTGGCACCGGCTTGCGACGGGGAAGCTGGTGTGGGAAGAAGGGGCGGTGCCGATGTACGACCGCTTCAGCTATCGGGGCAAGGGCGGCCTTGTGGAGGATCACGAGTGGTTGACGGGCGTGATCTTTTATCCTTTGTACCTGGCGGCCGGGCTGGACATTTTTGTTTGGGTAAAGCTGGCGATTTTTACAGGGATATTACTGCTGATGCTGCCGCCGCGGCGCTACGTGGGGCGCGGTACGGGCTCGGCAGCGGGGCGGGAAACCGTGGAACAGGATGTCCCTGTATCAAGTTCGCAAGGCGTTGAGCGGAGGGATGTTACGTTTGCATCCGGGTTGTTTGCGCTGGTGCTGGCTTTTGCGTTGTTGCCGGATCTTGTCTCGACGATCCGCTGCCACGCGTTCTCCATGCTGTTTTGGGCGGCCTGGCTGGTGTGGCTGGAAAGGGGGCGGCGTTCGGGGCGGTTGCCGTGGGTGGGCGTGCTTGTTACTTCGCCGCTGTGGATTAACGTGCACGGCGGGTACGCGGCCGGGTTTGGGTTGCTGTGCGTGTATGCGGCGGGGGAGTGGCTGAACGGGCGGGCGTGGGTGCCGTACGCGGCGCTGGCGTCAGCGAGCGCGTTGTTAACCCTTGTCAATCCGTACTTTACGGGGATGTGGACATCGACGGTGCACGCGCTTTTTGTGCCGCATCCGGATTTTATAAGCTGGCACCCTCCGGTGATGACCGACCTGTCAGATCCCGGCTTCAAGATGATGCTGGCCCTGGTGGTGCTTTCTGCAGGGCCGCAGTTGCTGCGGCTGCGCTGGCGCCGAGGGGGGCCCCGGGCGGAGGGCGGCGCGCGGGGCGACTGGGTGCCGGTGCTGGTAACAAGTGTGGCGGCGGTGATGGCGCTGCGGCAATCCCGCAACGGCGGGCTGTTTGCGCTGTGCGCGGCCATCTATGCCTGGCCGTGGATGTGCGAGGTGTGGCGCGCCACAGCGCGTATGCGGCGGTCGGCGCGCACGCGTATCCCTCTGCGGCTGTGGTGGATGACGCGGACGACTGCGGCGGGAAGCCTGGCGGTGGTGGTGGGGTTGGTGATCCTCGGCGCTGTGCACGAGGGGCAGTTTCGGCTTTCCGTGCGCGATGTTCAATACGCGCCGCGTGCGGTAGCCTTTCTGGAGCAGCAACTTGCGCAGGCGCCGGGAGAGACGGCCGGGCCGGCGCGGCTGGTGGTGCCCTTTAACTGGGGCAGCTACGCGCTGTGGCGGCTTTATCCGCGGGCACTTGTCTCGATGGACGGACGGTACGAGCTGGTCTACACCATTGATACCTATCTGGAAAACGAGCGCTTTTTTCGCGCGAA
Organism: Verrucomicrobia bacterium LW23; assembly: GCA_003054695.1. Lineage (GTDB taxonomy): Bacteria > Verrucomicrobiota > Verrucomicrobiia > Methylacidiphilales > UBA1321 > LW23. The sequence goes on along the minus strand of QAZA01000001.1, from coordinate 161,993 downwards.
GGGCGATTGGCGGAAGTTGCTGGGTGGCGACCCGGCGCCGACGCACGTGCTGGCCGGCGCAAAGGACCCGGTGACGCCGTTGCTGAAGGCGGAGCCCGGCTGGCGTGTGGCGTACGAGGACGAGTGGGCGGTGGTGTTTACGCGTTAAGCCGGAGGGGAAAGGAGACCTTTCAGGGAAGGCCTTTTCAGGAAAGGCATCCTCGGAAGCCTTCAGAGCAGACGCATCGCCCCTGCCGGGGCGAATTATGACGAGGACGCTTTCCGGTGGTTCCCGCTCGCGGACTCGCTCCCACCACCGGCTAATTTCCGGTCGCGCCTCCGGCGCTTCGGAGACCCTCGCGTTTGGCTGCACCCTTACTGAAACCGCTTTAGCCCGCTTCCATCATTGCGGCGTCCGTTACCAGGGCGATGGCTTGCTCGACGCTTTCGCGCGGCACTCCGGCGACGAGTTCGGCGTGGCCGATGGCTTTGGAGAGGACCCAGCGGATGGTGCCGGCGCGTACTTTTTTGTCGCGCGCCATGATGTCCCAGAGCTGGCCGGCGGAGAGGCCGGGCGCGCGCAGGGGGAGTCCGTTGGCGGCAATAGCTTGTTCGATATTGCGCACGTGCTCCTGAGGCATGCCAGCGTGGCGGGCGCTGAGGTGGGCGGCGGCGCGCATGCCGATCGCGATGGCTTCGCCGTGGCGCAGCTCGTAGTTGGCGGCTTGCTCGATGGCGTGGCCGAGGGTGTGGCCGAAGTTGAGGGTGGCGCGTATGCCGTTCGTCTCAAATTCATCAGCGGCAACTACTTGCGCCTTAATCTCCACGCAGCGGCGGATCATGTGCGTAAGGTTGTTGGGCAGGCCGTCGCTGACGGTGGCAAACAGGTCGGGGTCCGCAATGATACCGTACTTGATGACCTCGGCCATGCCGCTGCGTAACTCCCTTTGCGGCAGGCTTTTGAGCACGTCGAGATCCGCCAGGACGAGGCGGGGCTGGCAGAACGCGCCGACAAGGTTTTTGCCCTCGGGCAGGTTGACGCCGGTCTTGCCGCCGACGGAGCTGTCGACCATGGCGAGCAGGGTGGTGGGCACCTGCACAAAGGGGATGCCGCGCAGGTAGGTGGAGGCGACGAATCCGGCCAGATCGCCGGTCATGCCGCCGCCCAGGGCGACGACGATGGAGTTGCGCTCCAGCCGTTGCTGGGCCAGAAAGGAGAGCAGGCGCCCGGCCTCGGTGAGGGATTTGCTGCCCTCGCCGGAGGGGATGGCGCAAAGGACGGCGCGCAGGCCGGCGTGCTGCAGGGCGTTGATGGCCTTGGGCGCGTAAATGGGTGCAAGTGCCTCATCCACAAGAATGGCCGCGGATTTGCCAAGGCCAAGCGACGCGACCTCCTGGCCGATGTTGCCCAGCAAATTGTGGCCAATGCGCACCGAGTATACGCCGGACGAGGTGCTAACGTGGACTTCCTGAGCTTCCTGAATATTCGACATGTCAACCTTTGGACGGACGTGCTTGCGTGCGGACGGCTGCCGTAGTGGAGGATTATGCTAACGGGAAAGGGGGCGCTGTGCCATCAAAAATGTAGGGCAGCCGCCGGGGCGGAGCAAATGGCAAATGGCCAAGCAAAACGCCTTCGCCCACCCGCGGTGTGCGGGCGGGGAAGGCGCGCTGGGGGGACGCAGTAAGGCTGGGTCCGCGCGTTGCGGATGTTGCTTACGGAGCAAGGGTTACGGTCTTGAGAATCTTGTCGAAGGTGGGCTGGAGCTGGGCACCGACCGAAGTGAGGGAGGAGGTGGTGATGACCAGGTAGTTCTTGCCCTTCAGCGACTTGAAGAAGAAGAAGCTCTGGCGAAGGTCCTTGCCAAAGGTGTCGTGCTCGGTAATGACGCGCCAGCCTTCCACGCCGCTGTCGGTGGTGAACTTGCTGGAGTCGACCTCTTTGAGGTTCTTGAACTCCTTGCGCAGGGTGCGCATGTTGGCCTCAACGTAGTCGTTGATGTTGCCGCCGAACTCTTCATTCACCATGTTGATGTTGGCGGTGAAGTCGGCTTCCTTCGGCCCGAGGGCGATGGGGTATTTGGAGACCTGCTTGTTGGTGATAACCTTCCATTCGGAGGGCACCTCAAAGGAGACGCCGAGTTCTTCGCTGGCGACCGGCTCGGCAGTGGCCGTGATGGGGGCGAGCGGGAAGAAGGCCAGGGCGGCCAGGAGACTGAGGGCGAGGGCGCGGATCATAATGGGCTGTCGTTATGTTGTTTTGTTGTTTTGACTCAGCGCCCGGATGGCGGGCCTGTTTTGCTAACAATGGAGACCGCGTGTTGGTCTGTGGACGCGGCACGGATGCTGCCTGAGGTCAGTCCGATGCCACGTCTCTCCGGTGATGACGTACAGTAGTCGATTGTTTGCGCATGCGCGACAGCAGATGCAAGAATTTTTTGGATACGTTAAAGCTTGTTTGGGTTAGAATCCAACTTTGGCAAACAAAGCTGTCGCGTGCCCCGCGGTCGATGGGGCTAGTGCATCGGCAACGATCTATTTTAGGATTAGATGTGTATGGACGGGGAATCTCCGAAAACCTCAAAGAGGTTCAATAACCTAGCCCAGGGGTCCCCGAGCGAAGCGAGAGAACCCTGGGCTAGGTTATACAACCTCGTTGAGGTTGTCAGAGCCTTGCGAACATCTCTTCTTGAACCGCCATGATCCTAAAATAGATCCTTGCAGAAACACTAGTGGGGTTTAAGTTCACTGTACGCATTGCAAGCATCGTCGCCAGCGCCCCGTCTTTCAAAGCATTGAATACATCGTTTAGCTTGGTACCAGCTCAGCTAATTTTGGCACTTGCCGCATTCCTTTGATTCTCATTTCGTCACCGTGGATGATTCCCTTAACGTATTTCCCTCGACCCAATAGCCATCGACAAGAGTCTGAATTGGTGTCTGCGGCACCCCTCGCTCATCGCGATGCAGCATGGCTACCAGAAGATTGATCGCTGTGCGCCCAATCAGCTCGTTGTTCTCGTGTATGCCTGTTTCCGCGCTGCCGGTACCAGCCGACGCTACGTTGATGACTCCTACATCTTCCGGGACACGAATTCCGGGCAGGGGAAGGAAGTTCAAAAGATCCCCCTTGTGAGAAGTCATTACCGCATCAATCCTATGCTTGCGGATCCACCCGGCGAGCGCACCGGGGGATATAAGCCTCTAAGCCATAAATGATGATCAATCACGTCCATGAAGCGCAGCCATCAGTTTCAAGCCAGGCATTGGCGGGCGCTGCAGAAACTGAGCAGAGACATGATTTGTCTCTGGAACATAAAGGCCCCTTCTGCGCAGCGCCAGGGACATTCCATGTCCCTGCCTTACCGCCATGAGCCTCGCAAAGCCACCCCAACCGAGGCCGGCAGGCAAGAGCAACAGAGAGGGACATACTATGTCCCCGGGTGGCTCGGGCCAATGCTTTGCCAAACTTAACCTGCACGCCAACCCCTTCGGCGAGTTGAAGTTACGCGAACGCATGGAGGTAGCCATCCCCTTGCCCAAAGCCGAGGAAGCGCTGCGAAACATGCCGCCCGGCCCGTTTGCGCTGCAGTTTATCGGCGAACCCGGACGGGGCAAAACGACCCATATGCTGGCGCTGAGGCTCAGGTTTCCGACAGCGCCATACATCTATATACCAGAAGTCGAACCACGGCCGAAGCTTCCCATCGGCCCCCGCATCCCCGGATTGCAAGCGCCTCAGCCCGTGCTATTTGTGGATGAGACACAACGCCTTTCCCCTACTCAGCGGCGCCGCCTTTTTGCGCCGCCCGGACTGCTGAATGGAGCGCCCCATCTCCTGATTTGCGGCACGCACGAGGACCACTCAGCCGAGTTCCGCGCCGCCGGGCGAGGCTTTGCAAGCATTCGCATTCAGGGCGTTGACCCGCAACGCCTTGCGCAGATATTTCAGCGCCGGATCGACTTGTGTACACGAGATCCCGACGTCCCGGCGCCACATCTAAGCAGCAATGCAATAGCCTGGCTTATAAGCACTTACGCGGATGACATCCGTGCGATGGAGCACCACCTCTATGCATGCTTCCAACGCCTCCGTCACACCGGCCCCGTCACGCCCGGCGACCTGGCCGGCCCTCCCTGCGAGGCATCGGCGCACAGAATATGATTGGCGGCGCGTTTGCTCTTGCGTAAAGTTCAGGCTCCCATGACTACCCCCGCCGACACTCTCGTCGTCCAATACCGCGTGCAGTCCAGCGCCGCCGAAATCGAGAAGCGCGTTGAATCCCTGCTGCTGGAGCAGACGGTTGAAATGCCCCGCGCCGCGGTGGCGGACAGCTACGTCAAATCGCACATCATCGGCAAGGTTGGCGGCATTGTGGAAGGGCCGGAAGGTAACTTTACCGTCACCCTGCTCCAGCCGGCCCGCACGACGGCAAACGACCCGGCGCAGTTCCTCAATGTTCTTTTTGGCAACTCATCCATCCAGCCCGATGTGGTGCTTACGGACTTTGAAGTGCCGGATGCCTTATCCAGAGTGTTTGCTGGTCCGCGCTTCGGCATCAAGGGTTTACGTTCTCGCGCAGGTGTCAAGGACGGCGCGCTGACCTGCACGGCGCTTAAGCCAATGGGATTGACAGCGCATAAAATGGCCGAGCTGTGCGCCACTTTTGCAAGCGCCGGCCTCCACTACATCAAGGACGATCACGGGTTGGCTAACCACGACTTTTGCGCCTTTGACGAGCGCGTGCAACTGTGCCAGCGCGCCGTGAACATTGCCGCCGAGCGCACCGGCCACCAGGCCATCTACGTGCCCAACCTTATCGGCACACCCTCCACCGTGTTGAAGCAGCTCAGCATTGCGCAGGAGGCGGGCGTGCGCGCCGTGATGGTGGAACCCATGCTTCTTGGCCTCCCCTTCTTCGCGGAGCTGGTGCAGCAGCACCTGAGCGTGCCCGTACTGGCGCACCCGTCCTTCTCCGGCGCGCTGCGGATGACGCCGCAGGCCCTGGGCAAGCTGTTGCGTCTGTACGGCGCGGACGCCGTCATTTTCCCCAACTTTGGCGGCCGATTCTCCTACAGCAAGGAGGATTGCGGCGAAATGGCCGCAGCCTGCACAAGCGCGTGGGAGGGAATTCGCGCCAGCGCACCTACTCCCGCGGGCGGTATCAAGTTCAATCAGGTGGAGGCGACGATGGAGTTTTATGGCGACGACGTGATGCTCCTCATTGGCGGCAGCCTGCTGGAAGCTGGCGCGGAGCTCCATGAGCGCAGCCTGGAGTTTGTGCGGCGCGTGCGCAAGCGCAAGCAGGTGGCCTGAGTAAGCACGTTACCTTACAGAGACATCTCATGTCCCTGGGACATCACATGTCTCTGGGACACCGGAGCTGCACGTGACCGTATCGAAGCGCGGATTGGACAGATGCCGGCGCTTTGGGTATGATCTCTGCTATGACAGTCCCCCGCACCGTTGACGCACCAGATCCGGACGCAAACGTCTTGCTCCGCGTGCAGCCCAAGCTTCGCATGGGGGAGGGACATAGCGTGTCCCTGGCGGCCGGGGCAGCCAGTGCAACCTCGCAAGCCACTGTCGCTGCGTGGCTTATATCCGGCGGGCAGCCCGCGGAGTGGATCTCGCAGCTTTCGGGCTGGGCTCAGGCCGGTGGAGGAGATCTCTCTTCGCTTGACCTGTACATCCTGCCGCGATCGGCTCGCGATTTGCGGCCAGGCGCTTTGCTTGCGGCCATGGCGGCGGGAGGCAAAGCCGGCAGCGAGCATGGGCGGATGCAGCCGTATGTCTGCATAGCTGGGCGGGTGTACCTTCCGCGCGGTGCTGAGATTTTCCCACAAGTGACTCGGGACGAGCTTGTTGCGTTGTGTCGCTATCCCGTGCTTGTGCTTCATCCCGGCATTGGCGCGGTGGGGTTTGAGGCCGACTCGCGGCTGAAAGTATGGCACCTGCTGCAAGGTCCGGCCGCCTCGCTGGGCGGCTGGGAGTTTGCAAGACCGGGGCTGACGGCTGCCCCTCGCTTGCAGCATGTGGAGGTGGTGATGCCGTCGATTGAGGAGCTTTTCGGGATGGCGCGGCAGGATATCGGCTCCGATCCGGTCAAGCTGCCCAAGCCACTGCGCAAACCCTCCGGACTGCATGGGCCGGGCGGTGGGACATCCAATGTCCCTGGCATGGGCGCGGGTGCGGCAAACCTGCTGGGCGGGTCTGTTTCCAGCTTGCTCAAGTGGGTGCCGGGCAACACGGGCGACGGCAAGTCCTGGGTGGAACGGGCTGCCAACTGGCTGGAGAAGAGCATGCAGGGCGTCGACCAGCAGATTCAGGACGCACGCGACAGGGAGCTTAACCGCTTACTGCACATGCTCGAGAACGATCCCGACCAGGGGCTGAAGCACGCGCTTCCGCTTTCGTCCTCGCTGGAGCGTGGCATTGGCACGCGCGGGCGCGCCGACGCGGGGACGCAGCTGGGCACGAACGATCCCCGCTTTAGCCTGGGGCACTTGCGGGGCGGGTATTCCACCGACCCGTGGGATGTGGACGAGGCCATGCGCTCGCGCCTGCGGCTGCGCTATTTGCAGTTGGCGCAGAAGGAGATACAGCAAGGTCGCCATCAGCGCGCCGCTTACATTTACGCGCAGTTGCTTGGCGATTTATCGAGTGCAGCAAGTACGTTGAAGGACGGAGGATTTTACCGCGAAGCGGCTGTTCTTTATCGCGACCACCTGGGCAGGCCGCTGGAGGCGGCGGAGTGCCTGGCGAAAGCCGGGCAAGTTACTGAAGCTATAGAGATTTACGAAAAGCATGACCGCCTTGTGGAATGCGGTCGCCTGGCTCGTTCCGTGGGGCGCGAGGAGGAGGCGCAGGCGTTTTTCCGGCGCTCGGTGGAGAAGCACGTGTCGGCCGGCAATCTGCTCACCGCCGCGTCGGAGCTGGAGGATAATCTGGACGACCATGATGGCGCTCTCAAGACGCTGGCGCAGGGATGGCCGGAGCATCCCGGCGGGCCGCGCTGCTCGCAGGCGGTGGATTGTGTGACACGCTTCTTCCAGAAGGCGGGAGGCATGGGTCGCCATGCGGACGCCGCACAAATGCTTGCACGCCTTAAGGTTGCGCCGGATGAGCCGCAGCTTCAGGTGCCCCACCTACTGCTTCGCGTGCATGGGGAGTATCCGGACGCGGCGATTGTTGCGGCCGCGGGCGATATGGCGCGGGTGAAGATTGGCCGTCTGCTGCCACCCGCAGTGCCGGGGCGCAATGAGACAGCCCAGGGACATCGCATGTCCCGGGGGGAGGTTTCGGATTTGCTAAGGCTTCTACAGCAACTGGATACGAAAGATCGGCTTCTCTCGCGCGACAGCGGGCGGTATGTGGCGCTGCGCAATGAGGTGGATCGCTCCGCGGCGGCGGCGGCGCCGGCTCCGCAGCGCGATGCGAAGACGCCTGGCATAATTAAGTGGTTAAAGAGCAGCATGTTATGCACAGATTCAGAGTCCAACAGCGTGTGGGCAGCAGCGTGCAACACGCACTTTCTGGCGGCATGGGGCAGGTCGTCATCAGATGAGCTAACCACATGGTTTACAAGGGTTTGCACCTCCGGAAGGCAGGGTACGGGATGGAGGACCCAGGAAATTACGAAGGGCAACCCGGAGGACGTCCCAGCCATGACGCTACTGATTGGGGGAAGGCCTTCGATGCCTGCACTATTGTGGAGCGGCGCAGGCGAATCCGTGCCCCAGCGCACTTTGCCAGCTAATGACGCGTTTCCGCACGGGTTGGAAGTAGGTCAGCCATCGTGGGTTACGCATGAAACGCTGGCTGCGGCGTACGATTCGAACATGACGCTCTGGCAGCTGCGAAAGGTTGGGGATTCGTTTTACATCTCCGGCTGCAGCGGCTCCTCGGGCAGCAGGCTTTGCAACCATTCGGCGCCGGCCCGGCTTACGGAATTTATTGTGGCCGAATGCCTTATGCCGGGGCTTGACGTCTCGCCAATCCAGATGGCCTGCCTGGAGGATCAGTTGATCTTTTTTACGTCAAAGCGCCTCATCGCCATAGGGCCGGACAACAAGATTAGCGTCATGGATGAACTTGCTGACACGCCCGGTGAAGTCATTGCGAGCGTGGAGGTTACGCCGCGACATAGCGTGCAGCGGTTTGTGGTGTGCACGTGTTCGGAGGATAGCGGCGGCGAAGTTATCGTGTCGTCCCTCGTGAAAGGCGGCGGGTTGGCCACGCGGCGTATGCACTTGGACGACAACCCTTTAGCGTGTTTTACCAGCGATGGCGTACTTGTGGCCGTCAGTGGGGGCGTGTGCCGCATTCTGGAGGTGGCGCAGGGCGGGCTGATTGTGGGCGCCACCGTTGTGCTGCCTAAGGACAACGGGAACCCGAAGGTGGCGGCGATTACGCCTGGCTTCTCGGCCGGGGAGTTTATTGTGGTGATGAGATCGGGCTGGATGCATCATTATATCTGGAAGAAGAGCTGAGCGGGCGCGCCGGTGTCGGCTCTCCCCTCAGGCACCCGGCTTTTTGCGGCAAACCACTTGGCTGAGATCAAGTGTTGCACCTTGCAAAAAACCTTACGGTTTCAGCACAACAGCTGTCGACGAATCGGCAAGTTGCTGGTATGGAATGAGGAACAAAAGGGCAAAAATCGCGTCGCCCGCACGGCGACGGTGGGGTGGGACATAGAATGTCCCCGATCCCACCGCATGCGTTTGCCCCATTCCCTCCCTTCGTAACGCCTCCCCAATGGACGCCCAGGAAGAACAGGATCTTCTCGAACACCTGCAGGAATACGGCATGGCCGACGCCGCCGAGGCTATCCTCGGCTCGGCCATGGAGTCCGTTATTTTGTATGCCGAGGAGCCCGAGGACTACGCGCGGCCGGGCACCACGCGCCTGGGGGGCTGGCCGGATTTGCACGGAGATATGGAGTGGCCGATGGAGGACGGGCAATACTTCTCCTTCCTCGCGCAAATTAACCTCGCCGATCTGGCGCCCTTTGCGCCGCCGCTGCCGGCCACGGGGATGCTTTACTTTTACCTGGGCCGCAACGATCGCACACACGGCGTGGAGCATCGCGTCATTTACTCCAGTGCGGATGTAGCTGAGCTTCAGCCCCTTATGTGGCCGGAGGATGCCGAGATGCGCAGCGCCAACGACGACTTTACGGAGGGCGGCCACCGCGCCGTGTTCAAGCGCTTTCTCAGCCTGCCGGATTCGCGCGAGCCGGTGCTGGCCGGCCTGGGCGCGGACGAGTTTGACTACATGGACATGCGGCACGACTGGCGCGAGCGCTGCGAGGCCTCGCACCACGGCATGTTTGCGTGGCCGGACTTTATGCACAAAAACACGCGCCACCAGGCTGCCACCCTCACCCGGCGCGGCACGGCGGACGACTGGATTTTGCTGCTCGCCCTCGTCTACGACCCGGATGTCGGCTTCGACTTCTGGGACAGCGGCACCCTCAACATTCTCATCCACCGCGACGACCTGGCGGCGGGGAATTTCTCGGCCACCTTTGCGGCTATTGAGACGACAAGTTGAGGTGGGCAGGAGCTACGGCTCTATCAAGAGCTTCTGCATTTCTGCAAGCAGTGATGCGGGATTGGGACGGAGTGACGGCGCCCATCATCGACTGCTCCCTCTACGTCGCCAGCCGGCCAATCAGCGCCAGCGAGGCTGTATAGCTGTGGATAAACGCTTTATCCCCCACCGGGCCGATCTCCCCGTTGGCGAAGAAGCCGCAGAGCGGCAGGCCGGGGAAGTGTTTGGCGACAGCGCGGGCGTCGTGGCTGGGCTCGCCAAACAGGCCGACGCCGCGGCCATTGCAGGTGCAGAGAAAGCCGGCTACGGGTTCGAAGGGGGTAAGCTGGGCGGCCTCGCGGGCGAGGAGTTTGTGCAGGTCGGCGCTGGCGCTTTCGGCGTCGCGCAGGTGGTATTGCATCGTCTGGCCCACGCGGGGTTTGCCGCTGATGGCGACGGCGCCGGTTTGCGGGTCCGCGGCGATGATATTGCGCACGAGGAAGTCGCCGCGCTTAAAGTCTTCCACGTACTCGTTCATGGCCAGGCCGGCAAAGAGGTGGCCTTTGGCGCGCTCCTTTTCCACGTCGCTCAGCTCGCTAAACACTTCGTTCAGCACCTCGAAGGCGGGCTTGCGGCCCAGGCTCAGCAGCACGTTTTTCTCGGCGTGCGTTACCGTCAGCGGCTCGCCGATCGGGCGGCAGCCCTGGCTGACGACGCAGCGCACTTCCACATTGCCGCACAGGGCGATGGCCAGGGCGCCTTCCACCAGGCGGTCGTTAAGGAAGACCCAGGCTTCGGGGTCGCCGGTGGTGCTGCTGGCCAGGCCGCCGAAGGTAGGCACGCGGGGGTAGGCCTCGTTCCAGCGGCGCAGCCACGGGTCGATGGGAAGTTGAAAGGGGTTAGCCAGGGCCAGCCAGGCTTTGACGTTGTCGGGCTGCACGCCTGTCTCGTAGTGCCAGTAGCCGGGGCCGTTGGAGTCCTCGACGGTGCGCTCGTTAAAGGTAAAGGGCACGGCCTGAGCGCCGGGCAGGGAGAGCAGCAGCAGGGTAAAGCCGCTCTCCTCCTCCGTCTCCAGGGCGTCGCCGACAAGGCCGTAGGCGCTGCAACCGGCCAGCAGGGGCACGTGGGCGTGCAGGCGGATGATCTCCAGGAAATCGGTAAGATGCGGGATGTAATCGCTGGAAACAAAAACCAGGCCCAGCGTGGGGTTGGAGCCCAACTCCGCCACGGCGGTTCGCGCCGCTTCCTTTACCGCGGCCTCCGTATAGGCGCCGGCAACGTAGCGGGTAACCGCGGCATGCTTGGTGAAGGTAACCATGGGGTTCGGCTGAGAGGGAGATCCGGCGGCTGTGTCGGGGCGAAGCGGGCGCATAAGGGGTAATGTGGCAACACGTCGTCAAAGGTAAGACGAACAGGCGGCGCCGTTTTGAGCATTGCACGTTCCCGTAGGAACAGAAGCAAATCCGGCGGCCCAGCGCTACTTTTTTTCGCGCGCGCATTGCAGTTCGCCCGGCGCAAATGTAAGCTGGGCTTGTGCCCTCCGCTACTCGTATCACCACACTTTTTCTCGATATCGGCGGTGTCCTCCTTACCAACGGGTGGGACCGCCAGTTGCGCCGCAAAGCGGCTGAAAAGTTCGCGCTCGACCACGCCGAACTGGAACAGCGCCATCACCTTACGTACGACACCTACGAGGTCGGCAAAATGTCGCTGGACGAGTACCTGCGGCGCATTGTGTTTTACGAGAAGCGGGACTTTTCGCCCGACGAGCTCACCAAGTGGATTCTGGAGGAGGCGCGCCCCTACCCGGAGATGATTCGCCTGGTAAAGAATTTGGGGTCCGCCTACGGACTGAAGATTGCGGTCGTCAGCAACGAGGGCCGCGAACTGGCCGAGGACCGCATCGAACGCTTCCGCCTGGGCGAGTTCGTCAGCTTTTTCATCATGAGCTGCTTTGTGCACTTCCGCAAACCGGACGAGGATATCTACCGCATCGCCCTGGATACCGCGCAGGTGAAGCCCGAGCAAGTCGCCTACATAGAGGACCGGCAGATGTTCTGCGAAGTCGCCGGCCGCATGGGCATCAACTCCGTGCTCAACAATGACTTCGAAAACACGAAGAAGCAACTGGCCGACCTGGGCCTGGTGCTGTAGGGGATGGGGACGGGGGAGAGGAGAGTGGGGAACGGGGATTATTTAACCACGAAGTACACGAAATTTACGGAGGGGACGAAAAGGGGAACAGGATTAGAGGAGGACAGGCTTTGGGATTGTGCTTTCCCTTCCCCCCTTCGCGGCTTCCTCCCCCTTAGCGTGATATAATTCTGATTCCGAAGAGGATGAGGCAGATTTTATCACGCTAAGGGGGAAATAAGCCTCTAAGGTGGGGATAAAGGGGGAGTCAGACTGAGACAGGAACGCTACTGTTTTAAATCGCTTTAGCTCCTCCTTACTCCCCTTTCGTCCCCTCCGTCATTTCGTGTGTTTCGTGGTTAAATAATCCCTCTCCCCTCCCCTATCCCCGCCCCGCTTCCCTGGCCAGGGCTTCCTTGCTTTCGGCTTCGGTCTTTTCGGTCATCTCTCGGGCGCGGGGGATCACCACTTCCAACTCCGGCACGGGGCAGCCCAGCAGGGTGGAGCAGCTGGCGACGGGGAGGCCGGTGCCGACTTCGGGGGCGTTTGAGTCGTCCGGGTGCTCTGGCAGAACCTCCGTTTGCACGCTTACAGTCATGCCCAGGAAGGCGGCGCCGGCGGCGGTGGTGTAGCTGCCGGTGATGGGCATGACGCCGCGCGGGTGCTGGCTGACGCCGAGGGTGACGTGTTTCTGGCTGGTTACCTCGCCCAGCGTTGGGTCGAAGCCCGTCCAGCCCAGGCCGGGAAAGTAGAGCTCCGTCCATGCGTGGGTGCTGGCGCGGCCGGCTACGCTGCTGGGGCAGTGCAGGTAGCCGCTGGCAAAGCGGGCCGCCACGCCCAGCAGGCGGGCGGATTCCATCAGCAGCACGGCGGTATCGCGACAGCTGCCGGTCCCCAGATCCAGCGTCTGCGCGGGGTTCTGCACCCCTTTCTGCTCCCTGCGCTGATAGCGGAAGTTCCTCTTGATAAACGCGTTGAGGCTAATGAAATACGCGTTCGCGTCGCCATCGGTGCGAAAGGGCACCGCCTCGCGCAGCCACTGGCCCACGCGCTCCGCATCGGCGGGAAATGTGCAGCGCCGGTACGCGTCCGCCACGGGAGCCTCCTGCTCGTTGTAGTCCAGCGGATAGGGCACCACCTGGTTGATCGCGGGCGTCTCGACCGGGAAGGGCAGGCAGCGATCGACCACCACGTGGTTACGAATGTGCAACTCCTCCGCGCGCTCCTTAAACTCCACAATGGCAACGCTGTTGCCAAACATGTCCCGATACCAGCGCAGGGCAAAGGCGGGGCGAATCTGCAGGGTCATCGACTCGATTCGCACGTCGTGTCCCTCCCGCGGGCGCAGGCAAAGCTGGTGCTCGCCAAACGCGACGGGGGCGCTGTATCGGTAAAGCGTGTCGTGGATAATGCGGAGACGTTGCATGTTGTTGGGTAATGGTTAAATCGGTGAATGTTGTACCAACGAAGCAAGCTGCGCAGGTGTGGGTTGTGGCTGAAGCTGCGCCCCGGGCAAGGCGACGACAAACACAGCCCCGCCGGGGGAGCACGCGACATGGTGCTCCCCCGGCTGGGGGAAATATTCCGGCGAGTACCTGCGGTAAGTGCCGTTACGACACAGGCGCAGGCTCCTGAGCGGGGGCAGGCGCAGGAGCGTTGTTATTGTTCGCAGGAGCAGGCGCGGGCGCGGCGTTCTGATTCGCATTTCCCTGCACCGGCGGCTGATTCTGCTGCTGGTCGCGCTGGTTTTGCGGCTGGGGGGCGAGGCTATCCAGGGACACGGCGTTCACTTCGAGGTCCTCGCGCGTGATGGGCTTGTAGCTATTCTCCTGGCCAGGCGCGAGATCGTTCATCACGGAGATGCTCTCCAGCTTCATGCGGCCAAAGATGGTGCCGATGGCGGTATCCGCCGCGTCGCGCCCCGTGCCGATGCGCACCAGGCCGTTGAGCGGCGCCAGGCGGGTGGCGTCGAAAATGAGCCACTGGCCGCCGATGTACGCCTCAAAGCACGCGTGGAAATCCGGCGGCTGCAGCTGGTAGGCGTAGCCGCTGAAGTAGCGCGCCGGGATGGTAAGCGCGCGGCACAGCGCTATGCCCAGGTGCGCAAAGTCTCGGCACACGCCCTCGCGCTGCGTCACGCTGTCGAAGGCCGAGGTCTGGGAGTTCGTACTGCCCGGCGTGTAATCCACGTTGTTGTGGATCCAGTCCGTAATAGCCACCACCTTCTCGTACGGTGTGGGGATGTTGCCGAACTTGTCGAACGCCAGCCGGTAAAGGCGGTCGCTTTGGCAATAGCGGCTGGGGAAGAGGAACGGAATTACGTTGCGGTGCATTTGCGACACCGGCACGCCGCCCAGGTTGGCCGAGGGGAATACCTGGGCGTTCACATCCACCTCCGCATTGTAGGAGATGCGCAGCGACTTGGCGTCGCCTGTCTCCAGACGGATAAAGCGGTTCTCGCCGCTGGCGGAGACGAACTCCTCGTAGTTGAGAATAGGATCGAGCTGAAACTGTTCCGATACAATGGATTGCGAAGGCGTCCGCAGCGCGTGGATGTTGAGGATAAGGGTGCTGGGACCGTCGATTTTATATTGAAGCTGGCTGGATACGTTAAAGCGCATACTTAGGGAGGATGAGTTTATCCGCACAGCAGCAACCCCATGGCTGCCGACAGGCGGGATGATGTGTATTGTACGTCTCCCCCCCAGGCTGCGGGATGATCTGGATAACAGCCCGGGGTCGAGGCGAATCTCGTACTATCGCCCGGATTCCCCCAAAAGCAAGGGGCGCGCCCGCTTTTGCGAACACGCCCCTAAATTACCGTGCAAAGCGTTATGTGGCCGCGCCCGAATTACGGCGCGGCGGCTGAGTCGGCTTTGGCCAGCTCGTGCGCCTCCTGCAGCACGGGCACGGCGTCCAGCAGGGCCTTAAAGGACTCGAAGCGGTTGCCGGGGAGCTCGAAAGTGCAGAGGGTGACGCTGACTTTGGAGTGCGGGCGGCTCCAGAGAAACTTCATCGGCCAGGAGCCGATTCTGCCGTCCGGAATGGGCTTTTCGTAGCTGTCCGGGCGGTTGCGGGCCACTTCGCCTCGCCACTCAATGGCGGTGTCCATCGCGGCGGCGACGGCATCGGGGTCCATCTTGATGCTCAGCAGGTGGCTGGCCACCGCTTTGTCCGGATTGGAGTAAGCGCCAATCCACAGCTCATTTTGCTTGTACTCCAGCACCAGACCCTCGTGCAGGGCGCGGGTGCCGACCACCTTGACGGTGCTGCCGCCGGCTGCCACGCGGCGCGCCTTGGCGGGGGCCGGAGCCGCCACGGGTGCGGGCTCGGCCGGAGTTTTGGGCTCGGCGGAGGCCGCCGCAGGCGCGGAATTTCCGGAGCCGGGGGTAATGCCCGGGAGGTGAACGCCGCCGACGCTGACGAGCGTGACGCCGAACGCAAGCACCATTACCAGCACAAACGTAACCGCCTTGGCCGCAAACGAGCCGGAGCTTGCGGGAATTTCCGTACGGGCGGCCGGCTGGGCGGGCCGATAGACCGGCGCAATAGGCACGGGGGCCATCGTCTTCGGCTTCTCCTCCGCCTTGGGAGCCTCCGCGTCCGCCGCCCGGTGCGATGG
Source organism: Verrucomicrobia bacterium LW23 (assembly GCA_003054695.1). Lineage (GTDB taxonomy): Bacteria > Verrucomicrobiota > Verrucomicrobiia > Methylacidiphilales > UBA1321 > LW23. Next base: position 146,725 of record QAZA01000001.1, on the reverse strand, counting down.
CGGCAGGAACGCCGGGGCGGGAGCCGCGGCAGGCGGCGGCGCCAGGGGCGGGATAGCCTCGCCGGCGCGGAAAGCGGGGGGAAGCTTGCCGGGCAGCTTCATCAGCGTGGAGGGCGCGGCGGCCTCAGCTTCGGCAGGGGCGGCGGCGACGGCAGGCTTGTGCGCGACGGGAGCGCCGGTTGACTGCCCAGGCACAGGTGCGGATGCCGGCGCAGATGCCGGCGCGGGAGCGCCGACGGACAGGCGGGGCGCTTCCAGCGGACGGGCGCTCTGCATGATGTCGGCGACGGGCTGCCAGCTTTCGCCGTCGTCCACGCTGCACAGCGTTTCCGGCGTAATCTGGTTATCGAGAAGGAGTTCGGAGATTTGTGCGCGGGTTACCGGCCCGCATGGCGCGTTGTCGACCCAGAGTGTGTAGCTGTCGCTCATATCAGTATCCTTGGTGTAGAGTGATGCATGTCTCGCTGGTACTACGTTTATGCATTCGCTATATTACACGTGATTCTTTCCGAATAGCGCCATATTTTGAGTTGTCGATGCAAAAGATCTCCAAAAATCTTACACCTCCTCGCAGGAAGTGCAATAAGCCATCCCACCTATACCGGTCGTCCAGGCTTCGTCCCCTCTTGGCGTGATGTAATCTGCCTCTCTCTACTCACAATCAGATTTTATCACGCTAAGGAGGACGAAGCCGCAAAGGGGCGAAATGTCGGAATCGAAATCATGGGCATCGGGATTCCTCCCTATCATTCATGTCAATCCGCGGAGAAAAAGCCGCGACTTTCCGTCCCTCTGCTCGGGCAGGGCGTTTCCTTGTGTATGGATAGTGTATGCGTTGCTAAAATCGCGATTCTCCTTAACACTCTTTGTGTGGCCATGAACTCCTCTCCCCTTTCCCCGTACCTCCCCGCGCCCCGCGCCGCGTCGGGGTTCTCCCGCCTGATGCGCTCTATGGCGTCTCTCGCCGCCGCCGGGCTTTTTGCCGGTGCCGCCGCCTCCTCCGCGCTGGCGATCCAGACCGACAACCAGGGCCTGCACGCCGTGCCGGTGCCCAGACAGGTGGCCGTCGATGGCGATCTGGCCGACTGGGATCTCTCCGGCCAAGTGCTGATGTGTTACGACGTGGAAGCGCTTATCGATGTGCACAGCGCCAAAGTGGCCGCCATGTACGATGCCGACAACCTCTACGTCAGCATCCACTGGAAGGACAAAACTCCCCTGGGCAACAGCCACGATCCCCTTTACCAGGCCGCCAAGGGCTGGGCGGGCGACTGCGTGCAGCTGCGCATTAAAAGCGCCGACCGCATGAGCCACATCACCGCCTGGTACTATGGCCCCAAGGACGAGCCTGCCATGGACATCACCTACGGCATTGGCCTGCAAAAGCCGTTTGGCGGCGAAAGAATGATGATCTTGCGCAAGGACGGCTGGAAGATGGACCAAGGCGTGGAAATGGCGTTCAAAAAGGACGCCGACGGCGGCGGCTATGTGCAGGAGATCAAACTGCCGTGGAAACTCGTCTCCACCAAGGCGCAGTACGCCGCCGGCGACAAGCTGCAAATGGGCGTGGAGCTGCTGTGGGGCGAGGCCGACTGGCCCGTGCATCGCTACGCCGATAACGTGCTGGAAGGCGCAAGCGGAAGGGAATTTTTCTTCACCAACCACCCCGCATGGGGCAACCTTTTCCTGGAGCCCAAAGGCAACCTCAAGCTCCCCGTGCCACAATGGCAAAAGGAGCTGGCCGGAGAGCAGGCGTCCGGCCCCGTCGATATCGCCTACGAGCTGGCCAAAGACAGCCGCGTTACCCTGGCCATCGACGACGCGAAGGGCAATCGCATCCGCAACCTGGTGGCCGCCGCCAACCGCAAGGCAGGCAAAAATGTCGAGAAGTGGGACGGCTTGGACGACAACGGCCTGCCCGCCGCCCCCGGCCAGTACACGTTCCGCGCCATCTCGCACGATGGCATCAAACTCAACTACGTGATGATGTTTGGCAGCCCGGGCAATCCCGGCTGGGACAACGGTACCGGCACCGGCGCGTTTTATGGCGACCACATGCCGCCCATGGCCTCCGCCGCAGCCGGCAAGTTTGTGGCGCTGGGCTGCCCGATGGGCGAAGCCGGCAAGCACCTTATCGGCGTGGATCTGAACGGCCAGCGGGTGTGGGGCCTGCCCAATCGCCAGGCCTTTGACGGCGGCGAAATGGTACTGGCCACCGACGGCACCACGCTCTGGGTCGGCAACAACGGCAACGATGTCACCATCTACCGCGTAACGCTTGCCAAAGGCAAATACTCCCCATGGAAGCGCAAGGCCAAAGACGCCGAAGGCCGCGACTACGAAGTGCTCGATCTGCCTGTCGGCTCCCTGCCCGGCCGCGTTCCGGACGAATCCGACCCGAAGAAGCAGAAGACCAAGCGCGCCCCCTTCAACATGTCGGCCCTTGCGCTGGGCAAGGACGGCCTGGCCGTCGCCCTTAAGCGCGAAAACAAGATCCAGATTCTGGACCCCGAAACCGGCGATATACGCAGGGAGATAGCCGTGACCGAGCCCGTCGCCATGGTCTACGGCAAGGACGATAATCTGGTTGTGCTGACCGAAGGAAAGCTGGTGAAGCTGGACGCCGACGGCAAGCAGACACCCTTTACCCCCGCCGCCGCCAACGCCACCTACCCGGATGGCTACGGCCTGGCCGTGGATGCGGACGGCAACATTTACCTCTCCGACCGCGGGGCGGATATGAATGTCAAAGTCTTCTCTCCAGGCGGCGAGCTGGTGAAGGAGATTGGCCAGAAGGGCGGCCGCACCACCAACGGCCCGTACAATGCCGACGCCATGCAAAAGCCCGGCCGCATCTCTGTCGACAGCACCGGCAAGCTGTGGGTGCCGGAAGCCACCACAAACCCCAAACGTACCAGCGTGTGGGATACGACCACCGGCAAGCTGGTAAAGGACCTGGTCGGCACCACCGGCTACGCGGGCTCCGGCTCCATCAACCCCGCGGACCCGACCATGGCATTCTCGGAAAACACAGTGTTCAGGATCAACCTGGCGACAGGCGAGTGGAAGCCGGTCTATTCCGTCGGCAAAACCAGGCACCATGACGAGATTTTTAAGGCCGTGGTGGGCAGCCGCGTGCAGATCATCAACCGCGACGGCACCATCTACGTCTACTCCGGCGACCACACCGTAACGGTATGCACGATGCTGCGCGACGGCAAGTGGGTGCCCGCCGCGGCCTTTGGCAAAGTAGCCAAGAAGGTGCAGAACGAACACGGCACAAACTTCGATCACCCGCTGCTGGACGAACACGAAGACGAAATGTTCTCCTGGGCCGACAAGAACGGCGACGCCCTGGTGCAGGCGGACGAACTGCTCTTCAGCCCGGAGAAATTCCAGACAGGCTACTGGGGCATCCGCCCCGGCCTCGATGGCTCCCTTGCCATGCTCCGCACCGTCCTGCCCCCCAAGGTGGACAAGAAAGCCGCAGCCCCCGCCAAGGCTAAGGATAAGGAAGCCGCCGCCGCCGGCACTCCGCCCCCCGCACCCGAGCCTGCGCCGGCGAAGAAAGGGCCGGAGCTGTTGCGCATCCCCGTGGCCAGCTACACAGCGTGCGGCGCGCCGGTGTGGGATATTACGAAGCCGGAGATTGTGGAGATTCAGGACAAGGACCTGAAGATCACCAATACGGCCATGACGCGCGGCGGCTCGGACAGCGTGGTATACATCAACGCCAACCCGCTGCTGGCGATGGACAGCAAGACCGGCAAGATCCTGGGCCGCTACCCCAGCAACGTTGTCTCCGTGCACGGCAGCCACAAGGCGGCCAGCTCCAGGCCCGGCTACCTTATTGGGCCCAACAGCATCATCGGCACCATCGACATGGGCCAGGGCATTGGCGAAGTGTTCAGTATGAATGGCAACCTGGGCGAGCACTTCCTGTTTACGCGGGACGGCCTCTGGATCCAGTCTCTCTTTAAGGACACACGCGGCTCCTTTGAGGTGCCCGAGCAGGCCGTGCGCGGCATGAGCATGGACGCCACCACAGCGGGCGGCGAGAGCTTCGGCGGCTACTTCTTCCGCGCGCCGGACGGCAAGGTGTACGTCGTCATCGGCGGCACCGACGCCCGCGTGCTTGAGGTAAGCGGCCTGGACAAGATCAAGCGCTTTGACGGCACGTTTACCTACACCGCCCAGCAATACGCGGACGCCCAGGCCCAGGCTCTGGCCAAGGCGAGCGAGGCCACCAAAGCCAAATCCTACACCGTAGCCAAAACGGCAGCGCCCCTTCCCGCGCTCGATCCCAAAAGCAAGGATAAGGAGATACCCGCCTGGCCCGAGCTTACCGCCGAGGGCGACGCCGTGCCGGCCAACGTCGCGGCCATTGAAGACGGCCCCACCAAACGCTTTGGCCGCGCCGCCGCCCGCTGGGACGACCAGAACCTGTACGTGGCCTGGCGCGTTAACAACGGCGCCCGTCCCCGCAACGCCGGCCAGGACTGGCGCCTGTTCTTCAAGACTGGCGACGTGGTCGACATCATGATTGGCGCCGAGGACGAGAAGGCCGCCAAAAAGGGCGAAGGCACGCGCGTCGTAATCGCCTTTGCCGGCGACAAGCAGGAGCCGCAAGCCGTTGTCAACCAAAAGTTTGCCACCGGCGGCGCCCCTCGCAAGGAGGAAGCCTTCGAGTTCACCTCCCCCTGGCGCTCCATCGCCTTTCAGCGCGTGGCACAGGCCCCGGAGGTCGCTGTCTCCATGCGCAAACTGGGCGGCGGCTACGTCATCCAGGCGGCCATCCCTTGGAAGCTCCTCGGCCTGACCCCCAGGCCCGGCATGAAGCTGCGCGGCGACTTCGGCATCCTCGGCGCCGATGCCGCGGGCATCAACACCGTCTCCCGCAACTACTGGAGCAACAAAAACACCAACCTCGTCAACGATATCCCCGGCGAAGGCGACATCACCCCCATGCTCTGGGGCACCTGGACCCTGGAATAACCAGCGCGGGGCGCTGGACCCCTGTTGCTGACGGGCCCCTTCGGGAGGCCCGTCGCGGGGGAGTTGGGAGTTGGGAGTTGGGGGGGCGCTTGTCCCGCGCGTCGTTACTCCTTCACCAGGTCGGAGCCGCCTTCGATGGCGCGCATGATGCCGGGGTTGACGACCTGATCCTTTTTGCGGCCGCTGCCGCCGATGCGGAAGAAGTTGTCGTCCACCTTGTTGAGTTTGTAGCCGCCGAGGCCGACGTTGTACTCCTGCATCTTGAGGCTGCCGCCGCGCAGCACGGCCTGGCGCTCGTTGAATTTGCCGCGCTCGTCGGGCAGGATGCCCAGGGCCGGGACACGGCCTTCCACGGCGATTTGGGTGGCGAGGTGCTTGGCGTGGCTGTCGAGCATGCCGGTGCGGTCCTTGCCGCTTTTGCAGTTAAAGCAGCATTTGATGCCCATCATGTGCGTCAGCACGGCAAGCCGCGCCACCATCTTGTACGGCTCGCCCCCTTGCTCCATGTAGCTCTCGTTGTTCCACATAAAGCGGATTTGCGTGGCCAGTTCGCGGGCGATTGCCTTGTCGCTGTCCAGCACGTGGGGGTCGTCCAGATACGCTTTGAGCTTGCCGCCGATGGGTGCGGACTCGTTACTGAGATCGGTGCCCATCAGCTTTTCCATGGCCACTTTGTTCTGGTCCTTCACGTTTTGCCAGCCGCCCGTGTGGCGCCAGCTGGAGTCGAACCCGAACTTGCCTTTAACGGCCCCTTCGTTCACGCCAAAGTTGAACGCCATGGTATCGACACGCACCTGAATGGGCACGAGCTGGCCGGGGTTGTCGGGGTGCTCCACCATTACGGTTTGCACGCCTTCCACGTCTTTCCACGCTTGAAACTGGTCGTTCATCTGCTCAAACTCGTTGGCGTCGCCAAACGCTTTGCCGTTGGAGATGAAGTCCAGAAAGCGCCGCGTGTTGTCGGGCGTAAGCAGGCCGATGGAGCCGATGCTGAGATCGACCGGCTGTCCCGACTGGATCGCCTGGCGCAGCTTGGCGGGATCGAGCGTTCCCGTCGCGGCGGTTACCACCTCCATGGCGCGGTTGCGGTTGGCCACCTTGCGCGCATCCGGATCGGACCCCGTAAACCACGATTTGATGGTGGCGATAATGCCTTTGGGCACGCCAAACGCCGAAAGGACGCCGTGCCGAATGCCCTCAAACACCACGTTGCCGCCCACGGTCGCCTTCGTCACCGCCAGGTTAACGGCGTGCCGCGACTCCTTGGAGCTGCCGGAGCTGACGCCGCGTATGCCGTGCATCTGGTACAGCCCCTGCAGGGCGGGCAGGTTGCGGGCGGGGGTGATGTCGCTGGTCACCGTCGTCACCTTCTCGCCGGAGCGAAATTCGTATTGCTCGTGAATGGGGTCGAATGAGGCGAAGCGGTTGAGCGCCTCCGCCCCCTTGTGCTTAATGAGGTTGGGCGCGTTCTCCTCAACGCCCAGCTGGGCCAGGCCCTGCGCCAGCATGTCGTTAATCTCGTCGCGCCCCTGCTCAATGTAATGCTCAATATTGTCCACCGGCTGGGTGTCGACATTCTGCAGCCGCAAGTCGCTGTGCTGCTCAATCTGCTGGCGCAGTTGCAGCAGCCCGGGCGCATGGCCGGGGTACTTCTGCATCAGGTCGTCGATGGCCAGCAGCGCCGCGCGCGAGTGGTACCACACTCCCTTCTCCAGGTTAGGCTTGGAGGTGGGATCCTTGGCGACAAACGACTGAGTGTACTGCAGGTGCGTGGTAATCTTGCCGATCATGTCCTGCAGTTCCAGATCCAACGCGCCCAGCGTGTCCGAGAGCACTTCGCCCGTCAGCGATAGTTGCTGGCGCAGGTTGTCGATCTCCGCGCGCTGCTGCTGAAGCTCCAGAATGGTCCGCTGGCCTTCGCCCGTGAGGCTCTGCACCTCGTCCTGCGACACCGGGCACTCGCCAAGCAGGCTGTTGCCGGCCGCAAGCAGGCCGATGGCTGTTTTGGAGAGCTCCTGCTCGTCCTCCGGCAGGTTGGAAAGCTCGCCCAGCATTTGCTCCAACTCCACCACGCCGATGTTGCCCACCTGCCCGGGCTGGTGGCCGTCGTGCAGGTGCAGATGCTGCATGCCCTCGTGCAACACCTTGGCCTTCAGCATGTAATGCTCCTGAACGGCGTCATGCAAAAAGGCTTCCACGTCCCCGCGCGTCAAGGGGCGCTGGTGCATGGCGGGGTCGCTGAGCATCTTTTGCGCGGCATGCTGGAGGATGGCGTTCTTCTCCTGTTTGGAGAGCGGCTTGGTAACGCCGATGGTATCCTGAAACTGCTGCGCCACGGAGTTAAAATGCCGCAGCATAAGCGAGCGCCCGTTGTGCAGATTATCCTTGTTAATCTCCAGCTGCAGCTCCCTGGCCTGCCCCTCCAGCCGCACGGCGCGGCGCAGCGTAAGCGGTTGATTGCCAACGCCCCACTTGTCGCTGTCCTGCTTCAGTTGATCGACAATGTGCTGGCCGTAGCGATCCACCAGCGCCTGCTCAAACTTGCTGCGACCGCCAACCGTCTGCTGGTGCCCCGGCAGCGCCTGCACGTTGTGCCCGCCAAAGTTGCCGCGCGCCCCCAGCTTTGCAAGGCCCATGGACTGGCCGTGATCCACAAGCACAAAGCTTGAATCCGTACCGCCGGTTTTCATCGCGCGAAGCTGATCCAGAAGTGACATAGTCGTGATCTCTCTCGTTGAAGTTAAATTCCGGGAAATGGAGTGCGGCCCCGCCTCTTCGTTCGCCTTGTCTACGCCACCGCTCCACATCCCTGACATTGAACGGACCGTACCAGCCCCACATGCAAAAAATCGGCCGGCCCGCGTCCGATTTTCGCCCCCCTGGAAAATTACACGCGAATGGCCGTGCCCGGCGTCAGCGCCTCAGTCGAGGGTTCCGCTTCGCGAATCGCATCTGGTGCAAGATCCTGCGCCGCATCCACTTTCTCCGGCGTAACATCCCCCGAAAGCGCCGTTTGCCAACGCGTCGCCGTGTTCACAAACTGCTCAACCACGCTGCTGAACGTGGCGAACTGCAGATCCGTCACCCGCTCGCGCGTCTGCAGCACCACAATGCCGGAGACACTCTCCACGGCCAGCGTGCAACCCTCCGTACCCAGCCAGAAGAGGTTGGCGCTGAGCAACTTCTCGTAAAACTCCGCTTTCTTTTCCTCCGGAACCACCGCCACGTCCGCCGATATCTCAACCCAGCCGTCCGTGGGCTCGTATTGAATATGCACGGTTACCTGGTCATCAAACCGCAGCCTGCAGGAGTCCCCGTCTTGCGGGAGATCGGCAATGCCGATGGCCGCACCAAACTGCTCGATGAGTGCGTCGAAGTGTTTCTGAGACATACCCAACCTTAGAAGCACCGGAGAGAAAGTGCAAACCCAGACCGAAATGCAGCGAAGTTTGACCTCCGCACCCCACCAGCAAAAAGCTACCCGACATGGACTCGAACCATGAATAACGCCTCCAAAGGGCGCTGTGTTACCATTACACCATCGGGTATTGGAACCGCCGATAATGGCGTGGGCCGCTGCGATTGTCAAGCGGTCTTCGCAAGATCAGTTGAGATTCAGCTGCCACGACACGCCAAACCGGTCCGATACCCACGCAAAACGGCGGCTGAACCCGTAATTATCCAGCGGCATCAGGATCTCCCCGCCGTGCGAAAGCGTGGCAAACGCATTCTCCAGCTCCGCTTCGTCACTACAATTCACAAACAGGGAGATGGACGGCGTAAAGCTGAACGCGTGCGTGGCCGGGCTGTCTATACACATAAGCGAGTGCCCGGCCACCGTAAACTCCGCACGTTTAATGCTGCCTTCCTTTCCTTCCTCGCCAGCTCGGTAGTACTCCACCATCAGCACTTTGGATCCCTCAAAAGCCTGAACATACATATTCATGGCTTCCTCAGCCCTGCCGTCAAACATCAGAAATGTAGCTACGGATTGTGGCATAGTAGATATAAGGATAAGATTGAAATAACAATAATGATAATAATATACCCCATCGCGCCTCACTTTGCTGGTGCCGGCCGCGATTGCAGCCCGCCCAGCGCCTCAGTCCCCTGCCGCCATGCGGGGGGAAGCTCCGGCGCGGGCAGATCGGCCTCCGCCACGGGTGCCTGCGCACGCGCGCCCTCGGCGATAACCGGCAGTTGTACGGCCAGCCGCGGGCAGCGTCGCAGGTACTCCACCTCGGCGGGCGCGAGGGTTTCGCCGCGGCCCAGCTTATACAACAGCGCGTTGACTTTTGCATTCAGCATCCCCGCCTCCGCCACGGCCCGCAGCAATACCGTCGTCAGCACCTGATGGTCCAGAGCGGGGATGGAAGCCATCGCCGGCACCCCGACGGCCACCGCCGCAAGCTCCCGCCCAAAGCCTGCAGAATCGTCCCGGCCCTGGATAACCGCTTTACCGCGAAGCACATACGCAAAGCTGCGCCCATCCTCACACACCACCGCCATGTCGCCGCCCGCGCACGCAAAAGTGCCTTCTTTGGTCAGCACCCTCGCCGCGTAGGCTTCCACGCCCTTGTGCTCCTTCATAACGGACCGGGGCGGCGCGGCCTTGGCAAACACGGTTCCGCGCTTTAACTGCACGCTTAACGCCGGCACGCGTCCACTGCCGCGATACGTCGCATCCCCCACCGTCACCTCCGTCATCGGCATCAGGCGAATCGACATCCCCTGCTCTCGCGCAAGAATCACGCACGAGCCGTCGCCCGTCCGGATCACCGTCTCGTCCGTAATCTCCATATCTTCCGCGTTGCGGCGCTTCTGCCCTTTGATCGTAACCACCACGCTGCCACGCAGTTCCAGAAGTCGCGCCTTACTCAGCCACCCATGCCGCGGCGCGCTCGCCGGCCCCGTCAGCGGCTCCGCCCAAAACGCCTGGCATACGACGCGCTCCGCATCCGCAGCGGCCGCGGTTGTACCCGCAAGGGCAAGAGCGGGGGAAGCAGCCTGTTTCCCTACACGATACAACTCTGCGGGAACAGCGCCCCGGCCAGGCTCTCCTATCACCAGTTCCGGCTTCGGCGCCGGCCGAAAAATCCCCCCTGCAGGCAACACGCTGTTACCTTGCGGAGGTTTGCCATCCGCCGCCTGCGGAAGCCATTCTCCCCCAAAGAGAACCAGCGATGCCTCCTTCGGCAGGCCGCTTCGCGAGTACTTCCAGCCCCGGCCAAACGGCTGCAGCTCCCCCTCGCCCGGCGCAGACCATGCGACGCCTACGTGCGCGTAAACGCAAAGCACTGCAAGCAAAAGGCTTAGCGCAACGCGTTGCATGGCGGCAGCGGGGGGAGGAATAAAGGCGATCAGGCGCGCATCGTCTCCGGGTCAATGCCAACCTTCACACACCAATCGCGATAGGCCTGCGGCGCAATCTCCGAAGGCTTGATTTCACTGCGGCCGCCCCAGAAGACATTGGTGTAGCTGAAGGGGATGCCCGCTTCTTCCAGATGCTTGTCGATGGCCGCTTTGTGCTCGCGCACGCGGTCTTTATCGGTGCCGTGAGCTACTGCCATAATGTTCACGTCTTTAAAGTCCGGGCCGCCTTCGCGCCAGTAACAATGCGTCAAAATATGGTGGCGCCCCGCCTCCTGGCCAGCCTCAATCTCACGGCCCTTGGGCACCGCCCAATGAAACAGCGCGTTGAATTTGGTTACCCGCTCCCCCGTCTGCAACGGCTTCACGTGCTCCAGAAACGTCGAAAAACGCCCGATCACTCGGCGCTCGTTCAGATTCTCCGCCACCTCAAAAAAGACCGGCAGCGGCAACCCCGCCTCCTCAGCCCGCGCGGCCCACAGGTTGGCGGTGATTTCCTCCGGCTCAAACTCGCGTTTCAGGGCCACCAGCACGCGCCAGTCCAGGTCCGTAAGTTTCGTCACCTCAACTTTATGCATCTGCGCGGCGGCCTCCGAGCGGGCGCCGGGCTCCATGCTTTTGCGGCGCACGTGGCCTACACCCAGAGCAAAAATCCCTTTCGCGGGCATCAGCCTATAGTGCTCAGCGCCAATCTGTTGCGCCAGGTAGTCGGCATGCTTCTCCATCGAGTAGCCCTGCGGCACTTTCAGCGTGGTCCAGAGCCGGTACTGGTGCCCGGCCGTCTCGCCGTCCGTGCTGCGCACCACCACGTGGCCGGAGAACGGATCCTGGCGAAAGAGGTAATCAAACCCGGCGTCCAGACTGCCGGCCGGCACCTTCCACGCTACAAGCGCGCCCGGCGCAAGATCCGTAGCCATAAGGGTTTGCCGCACGCGCCGAATCGTTCCGGCCCGCAACATTCCACGGATGCGCTCCATCACCACCTCGACGTCCAGCTCGCATTTCCTCGCGATTTCACCCATGGGATCGCGCACAAACCCGGCGATCTGGTCCTCCGAAACGGCGAGGATACGGGCGTTGAGTGTCTCTGCGGGGCTGGCAAGTTCGGCTGTCGTCATGATGCGCATTATATCGGCACTTTTGCGCGGCGCGAATGAAAAAGCGGCGACAGGCGCATGCAAGCTCCTCCCACCCGAGGAAGCGCCGGCCAGCCGGAGACGCGCCCATTAGCACAACTTAAGCAGGTGCCACAAAATGTGCACCATACCTGTACTTTCCCATTGACGAACGTTGCCTCGTCCGAATTAAATCCCTGCCCAGAGCTGTCGCACCTTGCTCTTACTACTGCAGCAACCTTTTTGTGGCGGGTGGTGAGTATGATCCCTTATCTCTTTATTGGAATCGGCATCTGGCTTTTGTATATAGGCATTGAAGCGTATATTACCCAGCAGGCCAACAATCGCAAATGCAAGCTTGCCACGCAGTGGCCTACCGCTCAGGCAAAGATCCTGAGCTCGAAAATTGAGTTAGGCCGCAATAAGAGCTCTGAAACCGGCCAGACCTATCATACGTACACGCCGCATGTGGAATATAGCTACGAGGTAGACGACAATGCCTATACCGGCAAGCAAATCACCTTTCGCCGCTTCTTCTTTTATAACAACCGCGATGATGCCGATGCTTTCTCCAACCGTTATCCGGAGGGAGCCATTGTGCCTGTTTACTATAACCCCGCCAAGCCGGGCGAGGCGATACTGGAATCGACGCCTGCGGAAGGGACCATCGGAGACATTCTGATGCCGGGCATCGGCGCCGGGCTTTTGATACTTGGGTTGCTTGGTGTGCTCGGAATTATTTAGCACACCGAGCCTTACAAGCCGGCGCGCTGCCCTCTATGTATACTGCTTAAGCGCGTCGGAAAGGGACGTCTTCACCTTATCCACAAGCTCCGCCGGGCCCAGCACCTTAACGTGCGCGCCCCAGTTCAGCACCCACGGCTTGATTTCCGTAAGGCTGCTGAGCGAAAGCGTGAGCTCCATGGCCCCGTCCGGCAGGTCGCGAATCTTCTGGCTGGGGTGCCATACCCACTCTCTAACCAGTTGCGCTGCAAAGGCATCGAACTGCAGCACCACCTGATGCATCCCTTTGGTGGAGAAGACGCCGAAGCTGTCCTTAAGGTGGTTGGAGATGGAAAATTTGGCGGGCCGTTTGAAGCCTGCGTTGGTGAGCACCGCGTTGCGCATGCGAGCCACCACAAATGTACGCATCTCCTTGCGCTCCACATCATTACCAAAACAGTACCACTGGTTGAGAATGCATGCCAGATGGTAGGGCTCGATACGGCGCTTCTGAAACTCGGGGGAGCCCAGCTTTTTATAGTCAAAATCAATCGCAAGGCTTTGCTTGACACCACTGCTTACGGCCTGAAACGTAGAAAGATCCAGCGGCGTTAGTTCTGTAGCGCGGAACGATATCATCGAGTCCGTCCATGACATTGCCAGCTTACCGTTAAGACTGGACGTCAGCTTCTCAAATGCACTACGCAACGGTTGTTCAAACGGGGTGCCTTTATATTGAGCCGCAGCGCGCTGTGCTACAAACACAGAGACAATTTCCGACTCTGTAAGCTCCAGCATGGGAAACTGGCTAACATCCTCCGTAAAGTAGTAGCCGCCTTTTGCGGAGTTATAGTCGATAGGCAGGCTTAGTTGGTCCCGCATAAAGTCGATGTCGCGCTGCACCGTTTTGACGGTAACTTCTATCTCTTCCGCCAGTTGTCGGCGATTGGGGTACCCGCCCTCGCGAAGCAAATTAAAGATGCGCTGCATCCTGTTCACGGGCGGGCGCGTTGTTAATTGCGATAAGCCTTTGGAAGAAGCGGATTTGCGCGCCATGGCTGGAATGATAGTATCCCAACCGTGGTTTGAAAGCGAAAAGCGTCACGTTGTCGCATTTCGTGTCATCACCTATCGCGGCCGGCGCGCCGCTGGTCGCCCTCCATTAAGGCCCATATCTCGTGATACGCATGGAGGCGATGCCGCTGATCGGGTGTCTCCGCAATGCGCCCCTTAAAGTTGGGGTAGTCTACCGACTCCGCAAGCTTCAGCATAATCCCCTGCCACTGAGCGGGTTCCGTAATAATCACTCGCCACGGGTAGTCCGAACCCTTGTACGACTCGACGGGGGTAAGGCCGAGATTGAGCAGGTCCCGCCTGGCGCGGGCGCGCAGGTGCCAGCCTTCCTTTTTGCGGACGACCGAGAAGAATCCGTGTTGGGTAAAAAGCCACATATAAGTATGGAATGATTGTTGCACGGGGGGTGGGACACCCGCTGTCCCTGCCGCAAATAAGTTGAAAAAATGGTCAACAGTTAGACTACCAAAGCGCGGGGCGGCGCTTTACCTGGGCATCCGCCAAGGCTACGATTGTGGGCGAATGTTACGCTCCATCTATGCTCCATTGTGTTATGCGGTTGTGGCGGCGGCGGTTATCGCGGCGCCGGGGGGGCCTGTCGTTGTGAACGCGCAGCAGCAGAAGAAGGAACCGCTGCCCGCCAACCTGCAGCAGGGCAAGCAGATTATCGAGCCACCGCCGGCGAACGTGATCGCAGACGCAAAGCCCTGGCGCTCAGCGCTTTATCCGGAGGACTGGAAACCCGGCTTTGCGGATGCCAGGGGCCATTTCCTGCACGATTTCTCCTACGCGGGCTACCATCGCGGCGAGAAGCCGATTCCGCCGAGGCAGAGCGGTAGTGAGACAACAAAAAGCAACACGCTCATCATCAGCATAACGGACGCCAAGTACGCTGCGGACCCCACGGGCGGGAAGGATTCGACAGCGGGGATTCAGCAGGCGCTGGACGACGCGGCCAAGGCAACAGCAGGCAACACAGCCCTCTACGCCACGGTGCTGATCCCCGCCGGGACGTACCGGATCGGGCCGCCCCCGGGGAAGAACGTGGCGCTTCAGCTTAACGGCGATCGCGTGGTGTTGGCGGGAGAGGGCACGGACAAGTCGTTCCTGTTTACGGATGTTGTCGATCTCCGCGGCAAAACGCTCGTGCAGGTCCGCCCCCCCTACGCCGCCGAGTGGGGCGCGGAGAAGGCGCCCATCCCGTCCACGCCGATAACGGCCGATTTGCCGAACCAGTCCGACACGGTACCGGTGGCCGACGCGTCGATCTTCTCGACCGGCGATATTGTGATATTGCGCAGCGATTTAACGCAGCGCTTTATTGACGAGCTGGGCATGACTGGCAAGTGGCAGCCCGCCGGAGCCCTTTCGCCCAACCGCACGCTGATGTTTTGCCGGCGCGTAACGTCTGTGGATACGGCGGCGAAAACGATTCGGCTGGATGCGCCAACGCGGTTTCGCATGAAGACGGATGACATGGCACGGGTGGTGAAGATTCCCGGCAAGATGATCAGCGAGAGCGGGTTGCGTGACTTCTCCGTGGGCATGAAGCAACACCCAGGCACCGGATTTGAGGAGAACGACTTTGATGTAAAGGGCACCGCGGGCTACGAGGTGCACGGGTCCACCGCCATACAGTTTGCCTTTGCGGAGAACTGCTGGGCGTACCGTGTCAACTCCTACGGGCCAGCGGGTAACGCGCCGGACGTGCATATACTCTCCAACGGCATGCGCATAAGCCGCAGCCGGTATGTGACGCTGCAGGGGTGCGACTGGAAACACGCGCAGTACAAGGGCGGCGGGGGTAACGGCTATCACTTTACAGTGCACGGCCAGGAGAACCTGGTACTGGACTGTAAAGCGGAGGGCGGACGTCATAATTACAGCTTTGGAACCATGTTTAGCAGCGGAAATGTGATTAGCCGCTTTTACAGCAAGAACGCCAAACTGGGCGCCGATTTCCACATGTTTCTCTCCATGTCCAACCTGCTGGACGACATTACGTGCGAGGGCGACTTTCTGGAGGCGCGCCTGTTCCGTCCGTGGGGCGGCAACCCGATCCACGGGCTGACGACCACGCAAAGCGTCTTCTGGAACACCAATGGGCTGCGCTACTCTAAAGAGAAGGCGGTGCTGGTGCTCTCGCATCAGTATGGCGAGGGCTACGTGATTGGCACGCGCGGGCCAGCCTGCCGGGTGGACTCGAGCGACTTTGTGGAGGGCGTGGGCCTGGGCGAGAAGCTTGTGCCGCAGTCCCTGTACGCCGACCAGGTGGAGCGGCGGCTGAAACGCGAGGCGGCCGCAGCTGCGCCAGCGGCGCCCTCGCGTGAGGGCGGGGCCGCCGCCGCGGCGCCGCGCCGGGCCGAGGGTGTTGGTGCAGCACCAGTGCCCGCATCTTGACCGAAAAGCCCTGGGCCATCGAATGACTTAATCAAGGCATATCCGACACACTATCAGACACTTATGCAGCACTCACACTCAAGCGCCGCCGGGCGGGACGTTATGGAATCCGGCAGCGCCGCGGCCTCGTCGATCGCCTCTGCGCGCTCGGGCGCCATCGCTGTAGCCGCGGCGAGGCAGCGGGCGGGGGGCGCGGGCGAGGCGTCGGCAACGACGCGCGTCGCCTTTACGATTTCCGCGCGCGAGTGGCAGCTGTTTTTGCCGGGACTGACAGGCGGCGGCATGGAGGCGCTCGGCGCGACGTGGGTGGACACGGAAGCGCTGCGCGGCGATGACTGGGAGAGGATGCTCCGCGACGACCTGCGCCCGGACGCCATCGTCACCGCCTGGAGCACTCCCGCGCTGCCGCCGCAGCCGCCGGGCGAGGCGGAGCTGCCGCTGCGTTTTGTGGCGCACATTACTGGGAGCGTGCGTAAGCTGGTGCCGCGCAGGTACATCGAGCGCGGACTGCTTGTCACCAACTGGGGTGCAAGCATCAGCCACACCATTGCGGAGCACGCAATGTTGCTGGTACTGGCGGCGTTGCGCAACCTGCCCGCGTGGGGCAATGTTGAGGATTCCGACGATGGCTGCGTGTACGAGAAGCTGGCGCGCATTCGCCCTAAGTCCTTGCGCGGCAGGCGGGTAGGCCTGCATGGCTTTGGGGCTATCGCGCGGGAGATCGCCGGCATGCTGCGGGCGTTTGGCGCGGATGTATCGGCGTGGTCCGCCGGGGTGCCTCGCTCTCTCTACGAGGAGTTTGGCGTACGACCGTCCGCCGGACTGAAGGAGCTGTTTGCCGGCAGTGAGGTGCTTATTGAGTGCGAAGGACTTACGCCGGATTCGCGCGGGATGGTAACGGCGGAGCTTCTGGAGCTGCTGCCCGAGGACGCCGTGTTTGTCAACGTGGGCCGCGCCGGGGTTACGGACGAGGAGGCGCTTGCGCGGATGGTGCGGACCGGGCGGCTGCGCGCGGGGCTGGATGTCTACTCGCCGGTGGTGGGCACGGTGGGCGGCGGCATCCTCTCGCCCCACATTGCGGGGCCGACGCTGGACACCTGCCCGGCGTGCGGCGACAACGCGCTGCGCAACCTCGAGGCGTACCTGCGCGGGGAGATGCCGGCGGGGCTGATGACGCTTGAGGTGTACGATCGCTCTACGTGAGAGATTCATGGCATCCGGATCGCCCCTCCCTCTCTAATTGCGAGGGCAAAGTTGATCCGGCAAAATGGTTTAGCCGAGCAGTTGATCTAATAGACCATGACAACGGTTCAAAAAATCAGCGAAGCTAATAAACAATCCAGTTGCGCGGCCGGCCTTTCGTGCGATCTTCTTGCCAAAGCCAGGAAGTCGCGTTTTGCAAGCTTTTAAGGGGTAACACCTTGCGTTGTGCAAGAAAATCTGTCGTCCCCCGTAAAAGTTTGCGTGACGCGTCCGACTTTTCCACTATGCTTCCCTAATCGCGGGTCCTGAGGGGCTCCCGCGAGCTGCCGGCGCCTCGGGCCCACCAGACTACCGACCCCTCCGCATCGGGGGGACTCTGCGCCTTTAGCCCTCGAAGTTGTTGCGTCGCAGACCTTTGCAATCATGACCAAAGATTATAAATTCACCTGGGCCGGTTTCCTTTTCGTGCTGGTGCACCTCACCTGTTTGGCGGTGTTCTGGGTTGGCATTACGTGGACGGCGGCTTTCCTCTGCCTCTTTATGTTTGTGCTGCGCAAGTTCGGCATTACGGGCGGGTATCACCGTTATTTCTCGCATCGCAGCTATCGCACCAGCCGATTCTTCCAGTTCTGCCTGGCGTTTATCGGCGGTATGTCCGCCCAAAAGGGCGCCCTCTGGTGGGCCGCGCATCATCGCCATCACCACAAGCACTCCGATACGGAGGAAGATCTGCACTCCGCCAAGCTGGAGGGCTTTGTATGGTCGCATGTTGGCTGGGTGCTCTCCAACGAGTACGATGAGTACGACTCCAAGGCTGTAACCGACCTGACCAAGTTTCCCGAGCTGGTGTTCCTCGACAAGTACCACTTTATCCCCCCGGTGGTGGCCGCTGTGGCGTGCTTCCTTATCGGCGGGTGGGTGGGCCTGCTGTGGGGCTTTTTTGTCAGCACCGTTATTCTTTATCACACCACGTTTGCCATCAACTCTCTGTGCCACATGTTTGGCAGCCAGCGCTATGCGACGGGCGAGGCGAGCAAGAACTCCCTGTGGCTGGCTATTGTGACGATGGGCGAAGGCTGGCACAACAATCACCACCACTACCAGCTCTCCGCGCGCCAGGGCTTTTTCTGGTGGGAGGTGGACATCACCTACTACATCCTGTTGACGCTCAACAAGCTGGGCATTATCTGGGACATCAAGCACCCGCCCGCCAAGCTGCTTAAGCCCGAGGCGATGATCCCTTCCGCGCGCGCCGCGGTAGGTGGCGCCGTCGAGCCCGAGCCGCAGATTGCCCGCGCGGCCTAAGCTGGCCTAAGCTAGCCCAACATGGGCAAGCCAAGTCTTCCTGACGCGGCGTTCCGGATCTCTATCCGGGGCGCCGCGTTTCTTTTTGCGCCACATTGACATTTCGGCCATGTCCGCGCTTTTCCTGCGGGGGGAATCGTGCTGGAATGGCAGCGACTTCCGCGAAAGTCCTGCTACCCACGACGCGAGGCGCGCGCGCACGTTACCCATGGCCCTGCAACACATCCTCATCCTCTCCTCTATCCTGTTTTTTATGGGATTGCTGGGGGTGCTGACGCGTCGAAGCGCCATCATGACGCTCGCCTCTCTGGAGATCATGATTAACGCGGCGTGCCTTAACTTTGTGGCGTTCTGGCGCTTCCGTCCGTTTACGGATTCCTCGCTCGGCCTGCTTTTCTCCCTGTTTGCCATTGCCGTGGCGGCGGCGGAGGCGGCGGTGGGGCTCGCGCTGGTCATTGCGCTCTATCGCCACTACAAATCGGTCAACGTCGAAAAATTCCGCGGTTGCACAGAGGCGCCGGAGACTTCCCTGGCAGCGGCAACGGCGCCCGCCCCTGCACCAGTCCCCGCCCCCGAGGTCGCGGCACCGGAGGTCGCCTCCTCCGCGTCCCGGGCAGACGCCTCCGCCACCCATCCCTCCACCTCCACCCAGGCATGAAGTCGCTCGCCTTTATCTTGCTGATGCCCCTGGCGCCTCTGCTTGGCGCACTGGCGGCGGGGGTCATGCGCCCGGAGCGCGGCCGCCTGGCCAGCTCCCTGGTCACCTGCGCGGCGGGCACCTCCCTGCTGGCCGCGCTGGTGGGGCTGACGATGGCCTGGACGGCGCCGGGCCTGCAGCCCCTGTATGTGGCGCTGCCCTGGGTGCAGGCCGGCCCGTTGCGGCTGGAAATCGGCTTTTTGCTGGACGTGCTGAGCGCCTCCATGGCGTCCGTCGTCGCGCTGGTCAGCTTTCTGGTGATGATTTACGCCCGCACCTACATGGCGGACGACCCGCGCCACGGGGTATTTTTTGCCTACCTGGGCCTGTTCGAGGGCGCCATGCTCGGCCTTGTCCTCTCCAACTCTCTGCTGCAGTTGTTTATGTTTTGGGAGCTGGTGGGCCTGGCGTCCTATCTGCTCGTCGGTTTCTGGCACGAAAAGCCTGCGGCGGCGGCGGCCGCGCGCAAGGCGTTTCTCACCACCCGCATTGGCGACGTGGCCCTGCTTTTTGGCATGCTGCTACTCTTTGGACTTACCGGCACCGTCGCGTTTCATCAGTTTGGCGGCTCCGGCCTGCTGGATGTCCCCATGCTTACCTTTTTGCGCGACGGCCCCGGCGGCGCTGCACTTTCCCTGCCCTGGCCCTTTGCGGATCCACTGGCCCCGCCGCCTGTCGAGGGTGCGGGCGTACGCGCCGGCTCGTCGACGGGGCTGAGCCTGGCGGGCGTGGCCATGCTGCTTATCTTTGCGGGCGCCGCGGGCAAGTCGGGGCAATTTCCCCTGCATGTGTGGCTGCCGGACGCCATGGAGGGCCCCACGCCGGTCTCCGCGCTGATTCACGCCGCAACCATGGTGGCGGCCGGCATCTTTCTCATGGCGCGGCTGGCCCCCGTGCTCGCGCTGGACGCCACGGCGGCGGCGATCGCCGGGGCGCTGGGCGCGGTAACAATGCTGCTGGGTTGCACGCTGGCACTGGCGCAGACGGACCTCAAACGCGTGCTGGCGTTCTCCACCGTAAGCCAGCTGGGGCTGATGATGGTGGCCGTCACCTGCGGCGGAACGGCGGCGGCCATGATGCATCTTACCACGCACGCCTTTTTCAAGGCCCTGCTGTTCCTCAGCGCCGGCGTGCTGATCCACCAGATGGGCACCCAGGATATCCGCCGCATGGGCGACGGAGGAAGGGGCGAGCCCGCGATGACATGGCTGGGCAAAGCCGCGTTTCTCCTTGGGCTGCTGTGCCTTGCGGATGTACCGCTGACCTTTGTGCTTGCGCAGGTTACCAGCAAGGAGATGGTGCTGCACGCCGTGCACGCCCAGGGCGGGCCGGGCGACACGTTTACCTCCATGCTCACCGGCGCCATGCTGCTGGGCACGGTGCTTACCGCCATGTACTCCATGCGGCTGGCCCTGCGGCTCGATCTCTTCTCGATCTTTACCCCACGCCGGCGGGCAAAGGAACACGCCTCGCACACGCCCGAGCAGGCGCTGCGCGATGCGCAGGAAAGCGCCCACAGCAGCGGCGCGGATACGCACGGGCGCACGCATGGCCAGGAGCACAGTCATGCCCGGGGCCACGCGGTCGATCGCTTTCGCCTTGAGCGCGACCTCGCCCTGGTCGCGCCCCTGGCGGTGCTCGCCCTCTTCTCGCTGTCTCTACTGCCTGTGCTCAGCCTTACGCACGGGCTGGAGGTGTGGGAGATGGCGATGCACCACCTGCAAAACCCCGGCCTCGCCGCGGCCGGCGCCGATACGGCCCATGCCCACGCGCACCACGGCCCAGGGGTGCTGATGCTGCTCGGCTTCAGCTCCGTTGCCGCAGGGCTGGTGCTGGGCTGGATGGTCTTTCGTGAGAAACAACGCGCCCCCGCGACGGCAACCGCCTCAGACGGCGCCGCGGGACAGTCCGGCTCGCGTGCAACGTTCCCCCGGGCCTTTGCGCCGCTGGAGCCTGCGCTGCGCAACCGCCTTTACCTGGACGAAATCTACGAGGCCACGCTCGGCCGCGTCTGGTCAGCCGCGTCGGGCGTCGCCATCCTGCTGCTGGGCGTGGCCCTGCTTGCGGCGGAGTCCGTCGTCTTCGCCATCCGCCTCGTCGCCCGTTTCGTCAGCACTGTGGCGGACCGACGCGTGCTGGACGCGTGGCTCTTCGACGGCTCCTGCACCTCCCTGCGTGCCTCGGGCGCTGTCACCACCCGCGCCGAAAACGGCTACCTCCCCGGCCACCTCCGCTGGTTTGTGGTCGGCCTGGTGGTTATTGCCGTGGCGCTGTGGGTCTCGCGCGCTAGATAGTGAAAAGCTGCGGATAGTTCATCTTCTGCATTGTATCCATGCACCACAGGGCGTACCCTCTCGTGTATGGACTCTCTCTTTCGCATGCTACAGTATGGATTTATTGCGTTTGTAGCGTGCTTATTTCCCTATCTCTTCAGCATCGGCCCCGTCTCTATGTATTATGAGCTGGCCTGTCAGTTTCGGGATTCCAACGGCAAGGCGATCCGCTTTTACACGGAGCGCTCCACCAGCAAGTGGGCGGCGGCAACAGCCACGGGCAAGCCGATAGCAAAGTCGGACGTTGTCAACAGCATCTACTATCCGCTTCTCTGGGCAAGCCTGCAGTCCGATTTTACCCGGCACATCCTCTTCACGTACCTCAACATGTGGTCCACCCGCACCAAGTTTGCCGGCGGTCCCGGCGATCGCACGGCACTGGCGTGCTGCTAGCTGGCGGGGCCTGAGCGCCGCTTCTTTCCGCACGTGTTTAGACCAATTCGCACAGTTATTTGCTCTTTTTGCGGAGCTGATTTTGGGCTATGGGTGCGCTGAAACGGAGGGAGTGCATTAGGAAAATGCTCGACCGGAGTTTCAGTGCGGCCATAGCCCAAAAGCGGCCCGCAAAAAGAGCAAATAACTGTGCGTATTGGTCTTAGACCAATTATCGGAATAAACCGGTACATTGGCGGGACGCTTTTGAGCGAGGGCGGCGTTGAGTCTTCGGTCATGCATTTTTCAAATGCACTCCCTCAGCCTCGCCTTGCCCTCATCTCAAAATCGCCTCCACCCATGTACCGGTTTATTCCGATAATTGGTCTTACTACGCGATAGCTTCGACACTGCCGGGCGGGTGGGCGCGCGATGCTTCACCCGCCACGGGCAGGCCGGGGGCGGGCGGCGGGGCATCGGGGCGACGCAGCAGCAGGTGCTTGAGAGCGGTGAGGTGGGGAAACTCCACCAGCATGCCGATAACCAGCGCGGCGTAGATCAGCGGCTGGTCCGGCAACGCGGCCATGGTGATGCCAAGCATCAGCGGGGCGTTGCGTGCGGCGGTGGTCATGGTAAGCAACACGCGCTCCGGATAGTCCAGCCTGCCCAGCCACGCCGCGGCTTCCGCCAGGTAGTAGGTGACAACGAAAAACGCGAATACGGCCAGAAGTATCAGCAGAAAGGCCAGGGCGTGCTCCAGAATCACGCTAATGTTGGCGGCAAAAATGCATATCACCATCGCCGCGATTAGGACGGGCACCAGCCGCCCCGCCAGCTCACGCAGCCGGGCAAACCACACGGCGGGAAGAGCCGCACGCAGGACGAAATGGCCCGCCACCGCACCCACAAATGGCACCAGAAACCACTGCCACAGCGTGGCCCCTATGGTAATGACGCCCGCACCCGAGCTGTGCCCCGCCAGCAAGCCCAGGTATACGGGATAAAGCAAAAGCTGCGACACCATGTTGATGGGCAACAGCACCGAGCCCAGCGCCGTGTTGCCCCGCGCCAGCCTGGTAAAGCCCAGGAACCAGTCCGTGCATGGCGCCATAAAGTAGATCAGCAGGCCAGTAAGCAGCAACGGCTGCCCGCTGAGCAGCAGGCTGGCAATGCCCCAGCCCAGCAGAGGAATGATGAGGAAATTGCACGCCCAGGAAAGCGCCAGGCATTTCCAGTGGCCGCCCACGTTCCTCAGGGCCGCGAAATCCGTAAAGTCGACTTCAAAAAACAGCACGGCCACCAGGGCGAGGATCAGCGGATCCACATACCCGGCCAGCTGTGTCCCCGTAGCGCTGGACGACCAACCCAGGAGAGACCCGGCCAGGATGGCAGCGAGGAGCAAAATCGTACTGCCCATATTGGAAAAGATGACTCTCATAGCACAGCAAAGCTTGACGCCACGCCGCATTTATTGCAAGTTAATTGCATGTAAAAACATTGCTCTTGGCTTAATCGCGCCACTACATGCAATTTTATTGCGTATTTTAACTCAATCGCCCACACTATCCTTTCGCCGCCCATGAAACCCAATACTCACCCCACCCTTAACCCCGTCGTGTTTGTGGACGTGTCCAACGGAGCCCGCTTCGTCACCCGCTCCACCATGACATCCGATCAGACCGAGGTGATCGACGGCGTTGTGCACTTCGTCGTTTTCCTCGGCATCTCGTCGGCCTCGCATCCGTTCTTCACCGGCCAAAAGTCGTTTGTGGACACAGAGGGTCGCATCGACAAGTTTGCCAAACGCTACGGCTCGACGAGCCCCCTCTCCCGGCGCCAGAAACTTAACGCCGGGTAGAGAGGTTTCACTACGAGTGTAGACATGAAATGCCGTGGCCCCCTTGTATTTAAAGCACGGATTTTGCTGAGGAGATGGATATGGCAATAATGGCCTGGAAGTGGCCGGCGAGTTTTCAGCCCGGCCGGGTAAATCACACACACATCAACACCATTGTTGTTGGCGCAGGCGCTGCGGGCGTGGGGCTCGGAGTGGCGTTGCAAGACTACAAGGCAGGGGAGTTTCTGATTGTGGACCGCCACTGCATCGGCGCGTCCTTCCTGCGCTGGCCGAAGGAGATGCGGCTGATTACGCCGTCCTTCAACACCACTCCGTTTGGCATTCTGGACCTCAACGCGGTGATGCTGCACACCTCGGTGGCCAACTTTCTGGGGGCAGAGCACCCCACCGGCAAACAGTACGCGCACTACCTACAACAGGCCGCCATCGAGTGCCAGCTCCCGGTCCAAGCGGGGATCGACATCGTGCAGGTCGAGGCTCCCGAGAAAGCCGGGACGCGCGGCCGGGCGCCTACGCCGTCCGGGCCGGGCACCACGTTCCGGCTGACGTGCAGGGATGGCTCCGTCTACACGGCCGACAATGTGATCTGGGCGGCGGGCGAATTCCAGTACCCGCGCACCCATTCGTTTCCGGGGGCCGCGCACTGCCTGCACAACAGCCAGATTGCCAGCTTTCAGGAGCTGCCCGGTCGCGACCGCATCGTCATTGGCGCGTTTGAGAGCGGTGTGGATGCGGCGGTGCACTTGGTGCGACGGGGTGTTCACGTAACGCTGTTGCATGGGGCTGAGCAACTTGCGACGCAGGAGCAGGATCCCAGCCGGTCGCTCTCCCCGTTTACACGGGAGCGCCTGGCCGCGGTCACGGCGGAGCGCTCCAACCTTCGCGTGCTGGCGAATCACCGCGTTACCGAGGTAAAGCGGGAGCGTGGCGGCTACACCGTGTGTACGGTGCAGGGGAGCTTCTTCTCCGAGCACCAGCCCATCCTGGCAACGGGCTTTGTCGGCGGCGTAGCGCCGGTGAAGCATCTCTTTGCTTACCGGGACGACGGCAACATTCTGCTAAACGAGCATGACGAATCGACACTGACGCCCGGCCTCTTTCTTGCCGGCCCCCTGGTGCGACATGAGCACCACATCTTCTGCTATATCTACAAGTTCCGCCAACGCTTCGCCATCGTCGCCGAGTCCGTAGCCCGGCGCCTCGGTCTCCCTGTCCCGGACGACGTCGCCGCCACCTATCATGCAAACCAGATGCGGCTGGAGGATCTCTCCTGCTGCGGCAAGGAGTGTGTGTGCTAGCGCATCGGCAAAGATCTATTTTAGGATCAGACGTGCATGGACGGGGAATCTCCGAGAACCTCGAAGAGGTTCTATAACCTAGCCCAGGGTTCCCCGAGCGAAGCGAGAGAACCCTGGGTAAGCGGCAGTTTCAGACCAACCCCAACGCGGGTTGTATCCCTCGGCGTCGAAAAGGGATGCGACCCGCGTTGGGGTCGTTCGATTTCGCGCCTTCACCCAGGGTTCTCTCGCTTCGCTCGGGGAACCCTGGGCTAGGTTATACAACCTCGTTGAGGTTGTCAGAGCCTTGCGAAGATCTCTTCTTGAACCGCCCTTATCCTCCAATAGATCCTTGCCGAAACACTAGGAGCGTTCTCAATACGAGACTCTTTCCAGGGCCCACGCCCTGGGCCACAGGCATTCGCGCCTGTGGCGCTTCGGAGGTTGCGGTGAAGTTTGGCGCCTTTTGCAAGTCGATTGGCGTGTCCTGCTAGTGACAGACGGCGGTTCCGGGTTATGCTGGTAAAACTACCGCATGAACGCGCCACGACATGAGCACCGCGCCAAAAGCAGCGCACAGGACCGGGACCGCATTCGGCTGGCCTGTGCGTTTTGGGATGGCCTGAAGTCCCTGGGCGTGGCGCCGAGCGCGGTGCTGCATCGGGCCAACATGCCCGCCGCACTGTACAGTGGCGAAAGCATGGCAACCACGGCGCAGTACTTTGCCATCTGGCGCGCGGTTCGCGAGCTGGTGGGCGACCCGACTGTGGGCTGGAAGTTTGTGAACGGGCTGGAGTCCAGCCAGTTTCATCCCACCCTGCTGGCCGCCCTGCACGCCCGCACGTTTCGGGATTCCATCGAGCGGCTGGCCCGCTACAAGCGCCTGTGTTGCTCGCAGGAGTTCCATCTTATCCCCGCGGCCGATGGCGAGGTACGCGTTGAGGTCGCCTTTCCCCTGCTCGCCGGCGAGCCCGTGCCGGAGCTCCTTACCGACTCCGCCTTTGCCCTGGTGATGGAGCTGGGCCGCCGCGGCACCAAAACGCCGCTGCGGGCGCGGCGCGTGGAGCTCATCCGCCCCGCCGAGCCCGGCAACAGTTTTGAGGACTACTTTGGCTGCCCCGTCCTTTACGGTGCGGCGCGCGATGGGCTGATTCTGCCCGCGTGCGATCTGGAGCTTCCGTATCTGACTCATAACGAGGAGCTTCTGCACATGCTCTCCTCGCAGTTCGAGCATCAGCTGGAGTCCGAAGCCCAAAAGCCCGGCATCCTCGCCCAGGTTCGCTGGGTGCTGAAGCGTCTGCTGGCCGGCAGTCGCCCGGACCTGGTGATGGTAGCCCGCGAGCTGGGCATGAGCGATCGCACGCTGCAACGCCGCATCACCGACGCGGGCAGCACCTTCCGCCGGCTGCTGAGCGAGACTCGCCACGAGCTGGCCCGGCAATATCTGGGCGATGAATCCAACGAGATTGTGGAGGCGGCCTTTCTCGTCGGCTTTGAGGATCCCAACTCCTTCTACCGCGCCTTCCGATCGTGGGAAGGCACCACGCCTGCCGAATGGCGGGCGGCCCGCCGCAACACCTCCGCTTCCTCTCTCCAACCGATAGTCAAAGTAAGCTGACCGGCCCCGCGCCGGTCCAAAGTGCATCCCCCCATACGTAACAGGCACCTTATGTCCACATCCAGATCCTACTCCTGCAAAGCATTCTCTGCCTCCAGCGCAACCTCCCCCATGGCCGCGGATACCATCAAGCGCCGCGAGGTGGGCGACCGCGATGTCGAGATCGAGATTCTCTTCTGCGGCGTCTGCCACTCGGATCTCCACTTCGTCCGCAATGAGTGGAGCGACGCCATGCCCGCCACTTATCCGGCGGTGCCCGGCCACGAGATTGTCGGGCGTATCCGCAAAGTCGGCTCCTCCGCCAGCAAGCACAAGGTGGGCGATCTCGTCGGCGTCGGCTGCATGGTCGGCGGCGATATCGCCAACTGCCCCTACTGTAAAGCCGGCAACGAGCAATTCTCCCCCACCACCGTGTGGACCTACGGCAGCATGGAGCCGATCATCGGCGGGCCCACCTACGGCGGCTACTCGGAGAGCATTGTGGTGGATGAGCACTTTGCCCTGCGCATGCCCGCCAATCTGCCGCTGGCCGCAGCCGCACCGCTTCTGTGCGCCGGCATCACCACCTACTCCCCGCTGCGCCACTGGAAGGTGGGCCCCGGCAAAAAGGTGGGTGTCGTCGGCATTGGCGGCCTGGGCCACATGGGCGTCAAGTTTGCCCGCGCCATGGGCGCGCACGTGGTTGTCTTCACCACCTCGCCCGGCAAGGTGGAGGACGCCATGCGCCTCGGCGCTCACGAGGTCGTGATCTCCCGCAACGCTGACGAAGTGGCAAAACACACCTACACGTTCGACTTCATCCTCGACGCCGTCTCCGCCGACCACGACATCAACGCCCTGCTGCGCCTGCTGAAGCCTGAGGGCACCATGTGCATGCTGGGCGCTCCCGAGAAGCCCCTCTCCGTCTCCGCGTTCTCCCTGCTGTTTGGCCGCAAAAGCCTGGCCGGCTCCCCCATCGGCAGCATCGCGGAGACGCAGGAGATGCTCGACTTCTGCGGTCAGCACAACATCACCGCCGATGTGGAGATCATCCCGATCCAGAAGATCAACGAAGCCTACGAGCGCCTCCTCAAAGGCGACATCAAGTACCGCTTCTCCATCGACATGGCCTCGCTCAAGTCCGAGTAAATCGGCGCTTAGCCAGCCCCCGGTGTAACCCCTGCCAGGCGCGCGGAGACATCCCACAGGCGCCGCGCCGCTGCTTCGTCCAGCGCCTGGCGGGGAATGCTCGCCACAGCCGGGGCGCCGCGCGTCTCGAAGAGGGATGCGGGGCCGTAGTATCCGCCCGGCTGCGCCAGGGGGGATGTCGCGGCAAAGAGCCCGGGCAGGGCGCCCTGGGCCGCCGGCTGAAACAGGAACCACAGCAACGTGCGCGCCAGCCCGGCGGCACTCCAACGGCCCGGCGCGTTGTGCAGCAAATCGGTACGCGCAATGCCCGGGTGCGCAGCGATACTGGCTAACCCCCAGCCGCCCGCCTCGCTGCGTCGCTGCAGCTCCAGCGCAAACATCAGGCAGGCCAGCTTGGACTGGCTGTAGGCGCGCATGGGCGAGTAGCCGCGTTGCGCCTGCAGATCCTCGAACCGAAGCGCGCCGTCCCTTGCCGCAATGCTGGACAGGGTAACGACCCGCGCGTCCATCCCCTTGCGCAGCAACGGCATAAGGGCGGCGGTAAGGGCATAGTGGCCCAGGTAGTTGGTGCCAAACTGCAGCTCCAGACGGTCCGCTGTTTCCTGGCGCACGGGCGGGTTCATCACGGCCGCATTGTTAATCAGCACGTGCAGACATTCCCGCTCGCCTCGCAGGCGTGCGCCCAGTGCAGCCACGGAGGCCAGGCTCGCAAGGTCAACCTGCTCAAACGCCACCAGGGCCTGCGGCGCTTCGCGGCGAATCCTCACCACAGCCTCCGCCCCCTTGCATGCGTTGCGCCCGGCAATAATCACCTCCGCGCCCGCACGCGCCAGCCCCAGCGCCGTCTCCCAGCCAATGCCCCCCGTGCCGGTGACAAGCGCGACCCGGCCGCGTTGCGAGGGGATGTCCGCCGCCGTCCAGTTGGCGGGGATGCGCTCCGTCCCGGCGCGGGCTTCCATCCGCCCCCGGTTGAGTGATGCGCTGTTCATGTCATTCGGTGCCATATCGATCTCCTTGAGGTTTGTGTTTTTCATGTTGTTCGAGCATTTGTGTGAGGATGGATGCCTTGCACTGTCGACATTCGAGCTCGAATCGCACGACAGGATCTCGCCGCCCCCCTCCGTGCAATCCGTGTTATCCGTGGTTAACTTTCAGTTCACAGGGGAGTTGTTAACCACGGAAAACACGGATTACGCAGAGAGGGAGTGGTCTCCTGGGTAGTCGAATGTCGCGAGCCTCAAAGCCTCCATTTATTTGACTGTCCACCCACTCATTAACCCGCCGCGCTTAACCTCTGATCCTTTGCAGGACGATTAGTGGCTGGTCACAGTCCCGCTTTTCCGTCCCTTCCGCCCATCCAATGGCGAGATGCTCCCCGGCCGAATCCCGTCTACCCGATCGCCCGCCAGGCCGTCTCAAATCCCACGGCGCAGTGCTGCGCGGCGTTCGGCGGATCGTGAATCATAAAGTCCATCGTCGTCTCCGCAAGGGAGGTCAGCATCGCGCCTACAAAAGGCATCGGTGCTTCCCGGAGAGGGCCGCCGGCGCGCACCCGTTCCATCAGGCCGGTTACTCCGGCCATCAGCCTGTTGGCCACGGCGCGCGTCTCCGGCGTAATGTCGTCGGAAACGGCGAGCAAGGCCAGAGCGCGACGTTTATCGGGGTGGGTGGTGGCCCAGCGCATCCAGTTAGTCCACACATAAAGCACCTGCTCGCGCAGCGGCGCCTCGGCCGGAAACCCGTGCAGCGCAGCCGCCATTTCGGTCTTCAGCTCCACGTACAGCTGGTTCAGCAGCTCCGATTTGGTGGCAAAATAGGTAAAGAGCGAGCCATTGGAGATGCCGGCCTCTCGCGCAAGGGTGGCGGTGGGTGCGCTCAGGCCCTGCGCCGCAATCACGCGCGTTGCCGCGTCCAGGATTGCTCTGCGTTTGTCGTTGCTTTTGGGCCGGGCCATCATTTCCAGAGGATACCAATGACTGACTGCTTAGTCAATATATTTCTGCTGAAGTGCGATTGTTGCGTTGCCATCCGCCTCCGCAACCCACTACACTCCGCGCATCATAACGTCCGAAGTGATTCGCCTAGAGTGGTTTAAGTACACGTGCAATCCGCAGATCTGAGACCCTCGAAGAGACTGCATATCCGGGTCCGGGACTCCCCGAGTGCAGCCAGGGCGCCCTCGGAAAGCGGCGACCTCCGAACCCCCTCTCACCCCCTTCCCATGAGTCCATCCGCCCCCGTGCAACGCGTTATCCTTAAGGAGCTTCCGTTTCTGGAGGCGGAGCGTGAGCGCGGCTGGATCGAGCGGGGCTTCTGGCGCGCATCGTGGATTACCCATGCATCGCAGCCGGCGGCGCCGTGCCGGATTGCCTTCCGCTGCGTGGTGGAGATCGCTGCGGCGACGGAGGTGCGGCTGCACGTGGCGGGCGATGAACGGTACGAGCTCTATATCGACGGCGCCCGCGCGGGCTGGGGGAGCGAGCGCGGCACTCTGGAGCGCTGGTACTTTGACTCCTACGACTGGAGCGCGAGCCCCGGGCGCCACGTGGTGACCGCTGTTGTGCAGGCGCACGGCGTGCTGGGCCTGCGCTCGCAGCTGAGCCTGCAGCCCGGCTTTTTGCTGGCTGCCGAAACCGTGAATGGAGCCGGGACCGGCGAGCGAAACGAAAGCATCGCCCTCGATACCGGCAAGGCGCCATGGCAGGCGCGCGTTCTCCCGCCGCTGGGCTACGAGAAGCCGTTTCCGGGCGAGTTCTTCAGCGTGGGCTGGAATACCGTGCTGCGGGGCGGTGCACACAACGCCGGCGCGCCGGGCGACGAGGGCGAGTGGACGGCGGCGGTGGCGCTGCATCCCGGCTCCAGCGCAGGCATCCGCACCCGGCACCCGCGCATGCATTTGCTGACGCCGGCCACGCTGCCTGTCGCGGCGGAGACGCCCCACGCGGGCGGTTGGGTGCGGCATGTCTCCGCGGTCACCAGGGGCCCGGTGGATTCCGCGAACGACGCGCCGGCCGAGCATGCGGCATGGCAGCGCTGGCTGGCGGGGGACTCCCCGCTTACCGTGCCGCCCCACACGGCGCGGCGCGTTATTGTGGATCTGCGCGACTACGCGTGCGTGCTGCCTGAGCTGGCCGTCTCGGCGGGCGCCGGCGCTTCGGTGCGCATCCACTTTGCGGAGTCCCTGTTTGAGGGCGCGGAGTCTCCGCACAAAGGGGACCGCGCGGCCGTGCAGGGCAAGTGGTTTGTGGGCGTGGGCGATCGCTTTGAGCCGGACGGCAGCAAGGGTTGCGCTTTCCGGCCCCCGTTTATCCGCACCGGCCGCTATGTGGAGATCTGTGTCGCAACGCAGTCGCAAGAGCTTGTGCTGGAGAGCCTTGAGCTAAACAGCGCAGAGTATCCCCTGCCCGTTACCGGCCGGGTGGCGACAAGGCTTCCCCAGGTGAACGCCGTGCTGGCGGCGTGCCGCAAAACGGTGCTCGCGTCATCGCACGATGCGATTATCGACGGGCCGTTTTACGAGCAGATGTCGTGGATTGGTGATGTTCCGCAGGTGGCGCTGGCTCTCTACACCATGTCGCCGGACGCGCGCCTGGTGCGCAAGGCGCTGGCCGATTTTGACGCATCGCGGCTGCCGTGCGGCCTGATCCGCGCGCAGTGGCCCTCCCGCAACTCGGTGGTGCTGCCGCTCTACTCCCTGCACTGGATTGGCATTGCGCATGACTACATGATGTGGCGGCGCGACCGGGCGTTTGTCGCCGCCATCGTGCCGGGCATGCGCGCCATCCTCGACTACTGGCTGGCCGAGCTGGGGCCCAACGACGGCCTGGCCCGCGCGCCGTTTGGCTGGCGCTTTGCGGACTGGGTGCGGGGCTGGAATGGAGGCGAGCCCCCCACCGGTCCCGAGGGCGCAAGCGCGCTGTTTCACTGGATTTTGGCCTGGACCCTGCGCCGCGCCGCGCAGATGGAGCAGTACGCCGGCGAGCCCGAACCCGCCGCGCGCTGGCTGCGCCGGGCAACCGAGCTTGTCGCCGCGGCCGAGGTGTTTTGGGACGAACAACGCGGCCTGTACTCCGACACCACAGAGCGCACCCTCTTCTCCGAGCATACGCAGGCTGCCGCCCTGCTGGCCGGCGGCTTACCGCCAGGCCGCGCCGCCCGGCTGGCCGCCGCGCTGGCGGACGCAGGCGCACGGGCCAGGGCCGGTGCGGAAGCGGAACGAAAGCTGACGCCGGCCACCGTGTCCTTCTGCCACTACGTGCTGGAGGCGCTGGCGACGGCCGGCGGCTTTCGTGATGCCATCTGGCAACGGATTCAGCCGTGGCTGGACTACACGGCCAACGGCATGCTGACAGTGCCGGAGCAACCGGAGCCGACGCGCTCGGACTGCCACGGCTGGAGCTCGCACCCGCATTATCATCTTGTGCGCTCGCTGCTGGGCCTGCGTCCGGGCTCGCCCGGCTTCGCCACGGTAGAGTTCCGCCCCGCGCCGCTGCCGATGCCGCACGTGGAAGTAGCGCTACCCCACCCGGACGGCGAGATTCTCCTCGAACTGAGCACCGAAGGCGATCGCTTTGAAGGCTTCATCCGCCTGCCCGCGGGCGTCACCGGCGAGCTTTGGCTCCCCACCTCCCCCGCGCCCACTGCGCTGGGGGCAGGGGAAACACGCTTTCGGAGTCAGTAGAGCGGTTGAAGTCCTTACCGAGGGTTCCCTACCTGTACTCGGAGAGCCCTGGGCTGGGTTGGGCTAGACGATGGAACCTTTTCGAGGTTCACCGATCGCATTGTATCAGCGTTGGCGGGCGGACGGCTGGCACCCGGGGGGCATGCCTCGCTGCCCCGCTGCAAGCTTGCGCGGCCCGCTCGTCCAAACAATACGCCGCCGCGCTGTGGTGATGCGTACCACACGGGCTACCGCTTCCAGGCTCGCGAGGCTGTCGCGACATAGGGAATAACCGCGCTAAATCTTTGTGCACAAACAAGATAAATCGCGGTGAAATAAGTTTGCCAACCGCAACGCTTTCTTCCTATCCTCTGTGCCGACGACGCGGCGCGCCTGCTGCTTTCCACACCCCGGCGCCCATCACCTCCCCTCTTTATATGATGCCCCGCTCTCTGCTCCTTGCCGTGATGCTCGCCCTGCTGGCGCCGACCGCCCTTTTTGCGGCGCCCACCAAAGCCACCGTCACCAGCGTCAGCGGCACCGTCGAAGTAGCCCCGCCCAACTCGACAACCTTCGGCCCTCTCAAAGCCGGCAGCAAGGTGGAAGTTGGCTCCACCGTCCGCACCGGCGCCGACGGCATCGCGATTCTCGTCCCCGTCCCCGGCTGCGCCATCCGCCTGTCCAACAGCACCACCCTGGTCATCACCCAGGCGGAGCTGGACCAGGCCGGCCAGCAAGTCACCAGCCGCAAAGCCAGCGTGGAGCTCAAAGACGGCACCGTCAGCACGCTCATCAATAGCAAACTGATGCAGCCCGCCGACTTCCGCGTCCAGACCGCCCAGGGCGTCGCCGCCGCCCGCGGCACCTTCTACGCCGTAACCGCAAAGCCCGGCAAGACGTACGTCGCCGTCAAGCACGGCAAAGTAGGCGTGGCCCGCGCCAAAGCGCCGTAACAGCTGCTGTGCTGGCGAGTTCCAGGCGTCCACCTGTCCGCCCTTGGTGGATGTCGCCCTTTAGTTAGCGCGGCTTCCGTACGGTGCAGATTTCGAAGGACTCCGGCTCTGAACATGGCCCGTGCAAGGAACGAGCGCGAAGGGTTCGACACGAGAACGCTTCGCGTGGGGTTTCCTGACTCCACCAGCCTACCCGGGGTAGTCCTCGCATCCAGAATGCTCCTGGCAACCCCGGGCTATGTCACGGAACGGCCTCCGCCGTTCTCGAAGCTGGGCAAACTCGCGACACGCTAACTGCAAAATGCTTGGCTGGAACGATTCAGCTCGGAGCAGTCCAGTGGGGCGAAAGCTTGAGCCTCCAAGACGTTACGAACGACGAGGCGTATCCCCATGGTCATGCGTTGAGGAGTTCGGAATGGCTTGGAGGCCAGGATCTTGCGCCAATCGGCTGCTCACATCTGAATCGGTCCGGCTTAGCCCGTGTCGGCATGTGGTTCCCGCTTCCCCCTTGGCGAAACTTTCCGTCCCTGGCGATGTTATCTGCAAAAAAAACCGTAGATATACGACAGATAGTATCGCCAAGGACGGAAAGTTTCGCCAAGGGGGGACGCAGAATGCGGAAATTTCGGGCGGAAGCCAACAAAATCGACAGCCTCACAACGACTTAACTGCGCGACAGTTCACATCGTCTTTACTTACCTACTTCCGCACATAGCCCGCCGGCGGCCGGAACAGCACGTCCGCCTGCGGCCCAATCTCAAAGCGGGTGCGCTCAAACACATTGCGGCGCCCGCCCTTCTCCGGCGCAACTGTAAAGCGAATCGGCACGCGCGTCGCCGGATCGATCCAGTACGTGCCGACAATATTCTTGTGCTGATTCCTGATATTCGTCAGCCGGTACTTGTCCGCCAGCACCCCGCCCACCTTTTCCGTCCCGATTTTCTCCCACGTGCCCACGGGAAAAATCAGGTTCAGCGGCGTGTTGTGGAAGCTCCCCATGCCCGACGTATACGTACCCCGCTCCCCCGGCTTTGACGGCATAAACACGTGGTAGCACACACTCCCGTTGCGGATCCACGTCACCGTGTCCCCCGCGCCGCGCTGTCCCCACTCCGCGCGCCGCTTGTTCACATCACTAAACGCCGCCACAAACATGCCGCGCAGGTGATGGTTCACAAACTCCACCGCAAACTGCTGCGGTACCTCATACGGTGGCCTGGTCGACTTTTTCCCCGCCCCAGCCTCCACAACCTCGGCAGCCACCGCCCCCGTAAGGAACGCGCCCGCGAAAAAACAGCCCATCACCCGCGCCACAAAGCCCACAAAAAACGCTCGATTCATGCAACGCCCACTATGCTGCAAGCCCACCGCCCCTGCAACGCCGAACTTCCGCCCCTCTTCCCTCTCCACGCCAACGCACCCCCTCCTCCCCGCAAAAAGTGACATTCCCGACACAAAGCCCACCACAACGCAGCCATTTTCCGCTCGCCTAACCGCCCCGCCTCGCGTAAACCTTGGCCCTTTGCCAGACGGCTCAGCCCAACCGCATCGCCCCCCCCCAACGCAAGCAAGCACGCACGCACATCCCCCGCCGCACCGCACCACATGAACAAAGATCAGATCAAGGCTGAAGCACTCATCGAAGCGCTCCCCTACATCCAGCGCTTCCGCGGCCAAACCATGGTCATCAAATACGGCGGCGCCGCCATGGACAATGACGAGATCGTCGAGCGCGTGCTGCGCGACATCGTCTTTCTCGAAGCCGTCGGCATCAACCCCGTCCTCGTCCACGGCGGCGGCAAAGCCATCACCCGCGCCATGAAGGAGCGCGGCGTACAAGCCCAGTTTATCGACGGCATGCGAGTGACCGACCTGGCCCAGATCGATCTCATCGACCAAACGCTCAGCAGCGAGATCAACCCCAGCATCGTCCAAAACATCCGCAACGCCGGCGGCAAAGCCACCGGCTTCAACGGCAAACACGTCCTCAAAGCGCGCAAAATGCGCTACGTGCAAGCGAAAACCCAGCAAGAGGTCGACCTCGGATACGTCGGCGACATCATCGGCGTCCACACCCAGCCCCTGCTTGAAGCCATCGCCCACGAAGAAATGCCCGTCATCTCCCCCATCGGCAGCGACGACCAGGGCAACCTCTACAACATCAACGCCGACGTCGCCGCCGGCGAAATCGCCCAGGCCCTCAACGCCTTCAAAATCATCTACCTGTCCGACGTCAACGGCGTGATGCGCGATCCCAAACAACCCGACAGCACGATCTCCCACCTCACCATCGCGCAAATCGACCGCCTCAAAAAAGAAGGCATCATCGACGGCGGCATGATCCCCAAGGTCGACAGCGCCATCGAAGCCCTGGAAAGCGGCGTCAAAAAAGTCCACTTCCTCGACGGTCGCATCCCCCACTCCCTCCTCCTCGAAATCTTCACCGACGCCGGCATCGGCACGGAAATCACCAAAGATTAGCGCATACGCAACCCGCACCAGGCTGTCCAATCGGCCGGAGCCTACAGCGCGGCTTTAGTAAAGGCGCACACAAGGCGAAATGCTCTGACGCGCAGGGGGCGCGACAGCAAGTGAGCCTGGGTGGAACGAGCCTGCCTGGCATCCTCCCTCATTGCGTGCGTTGCTTATCCGTGGCAATACGATGACGGATCTTCACGCAACGGTCGCTGCGGCGGATACGTAACGCACGCAACGGCAGAATGTTAGAGCAGGCCACTGGAGGAGTCCCTTCATCCCCCCATTTCGTCCCCATTTCATCCCCTCCCCTGCACGATTCGTGTCATTCGTGGTCAAATAATGCCCTTTACCCTGCCCTCCCCTCCCCCTTGCGGACGGCGAACGTGGGGGCGCGAGGGGCATGGGGATCGGGGAGCTGGTATTGCGGGGGGACGGGGTGGGGGGTGGCGCAGAGCGCTTCAGTGATTTGCGAGACGGTGGTGAGGCGGCGCGCTTCGTCCCGGGCTTGGGCGGCGGGGATGGCGGTGCCGGGCGGCTGCGTGGTGGCGGGCATCGGTTTGCCGTCGGGCTCGATGTCGATGAGTGTGCTGCGGGCCGAGGTGGAGTGAAAGCGGATCTCCACGTATGTCTCGTTGGACGCGGGCACGGGCCGCACGTCGGGCTTGCCGCCGGCGCCGGCCGCCGCCGCAGCGGCGCTTACCCGGTCGGTTATGTCCTTGACGAGGCGCGGCAGGGATTTGAGGAAATTGCTCATCGGGTGGCGGCGCGCTTCTTCGGCGGCTTCCCTTGCGGCTTCGGCGGCGATCGCTTCGCTCTCGGGGATCATCGGGCCGCCCCGTTGCTCCACCATGCGACGGCGCGGCGGGCGGGCGGGCGCGGAGCCCTTTGCGATGGCGCCCGCGCCGGCCTCGGCGTCGGGCCCTGCGACAGGCTCCCCGGCCTGCGGATGCACGGCGTAGCGCGATGGCAGGGCCGGTGCGGATGCGGCCGCGGTGGCAGGTCCCGCGCTTGCGCTGCCGGGCAAGGCGGGGGGCCGCACGTTTGCGGCGGGCTGAGCGGGTGAGCCGGCGTGTGGCCACATGGCGCGTATCCACCCCTCCTCCATGCGTGCCTCCAGAAAGCGCCCGCGCTCCGACATAAGCCCGCACGCCAGCTCAAAGAGAAACCGGTACGGCGCCTGCGAGACAACGCGGCCCACATGCAGCTGCTGAATCTCCGCATGCAACTGCGGCGCCACCCCGGCGTTAGCGGGGATGGGTGAGCGAATCACCAGCTTCTCCACCGGTACCAGCGCCGGCCTGCGGGATTGTGGCGCCGCGCCCGGGCCAACATCGCCCGCTCCCTCCGACTCCGCGCTCTCCGCACCGTGCCAGCCGGAATTAGCGAGGTGCGGGTTGGGGATGCCGATGTGCGCGTGCTGTGCGTGCCAGGCGGCATCGTAGGCGGGGGCATCCGCGTCATCGCCCGCATGCGTCTCCTGCTCCCCGTACGCCGACGCGTCGCCGGGAGCCGTAGAGCCTTCCTCATAAGCACCTGCGTCATACGCACTTGCACTTGCGCTTGTACCGGCGCCAGCGCCTTCACCCGCGTGCACGGCGTCGCTTTCCATGTCCAGCGCATGCGCCGCGGCTGCCGCCGCCGCATCGCACTGCGTATCGGCCAGGCGCACACCAAAATCGCGCGGGTTGGGGCGAATCTCCGGCAGCTGCGAGGTCCAGGCGCTTTCGTCCTCCTCACGGGCGGCGGCGGCCATGCGGCGCGCGCCCAGTCCGGCCACGCCGATTCCGGCGGCGGAGCCCGGCGGGGCAATGGGGTTGCCGGCCCCGGCGCCTGGCGGAACAATACGCTGGCTGGCGCTCTTCTTTAGCGCACTGCGCGGGGAAATCTGGTACACCGCCATGGGCAGCGGAATATGCTTCAGCTGGCGCGCGCCGAGATACGCCAGCGGCACGCTCAGCGCGCCCTTCACCAGCTCAAATACGGTTTGCGAGAGAATAATGCTGTTCGGCGAGCCCTCCTGCAGCAGCCGCGCCGCCACATTCACGCCATCCCCCATAATGTCGTTGTGCATAAAAAACACATCGCCCACGTGCACGGCCATGCGGTGCTGCAGGGCGCGGTGGCTGGGGTTGTGCCGCACAATGTCATCGAGGCGGTCCTGAATGGCGAGCGCGCAGTTCATGCACTCGTGCACACTGGTAAAGCAGATAAGCAGGCCGTCGCCTGTGTTCTTCAGCACGCGGCCCTCATGGCGATCCACCTGCTGGGTAATCCACGCGATGTCGCGCTGCACCAGCTGCAGCGTCGCCTCCTCGTCCTGCGACATGCGCCCGGCATAGTTCACCACGTCGGTAAACAGAATAGCCGCGAGCATGCGTTTGCCCACGTTCGCGTCAGGTTCGGGCTTGTCTGGAGTAGCGTTCGTCACCTAATATCCTGTGTAGATTCGCTGGCAACTGTCACGCCGCGCCGCGCGGGCCGGTCGTGGGCTGAAGGCGAATCAGAATAAATAGAAGCCAGCCTCGCGCTGGTAACACCGGTTAATAACATAATCGGCTTCGCTATGCTCGAATTTTTTGATAATCTGTGCCTTGTCGCCCGGCAGCACGGCGCCTCCGACCTTTTTTTGCTGGAAGGTGCCATCCCGCAAATCCGCCTGAACGGCGAGCTGCGCATTGTGGGAGAGAACCCGGTGGACAGCGCCGACATGACCCGCTTCTGGGTCCACTGCGGCGGGGCCGAGCGCGCGTACGACTTTGACACCAGCTATGTGGCCAGCGATCAGTCCCGCTTTCGCGTCAACCTCTTCCGCTCCATGGGCCGCCGCGGAGCTGTGCTACGGCATATCCGCACGGAGATCCCGGGAATAGAGACGCTCGGCGTGCCGGTGCCGTTACTTACATCCTGGGTGGGCCGGCGAGCCGGGCTGGTGCTGGTGACGGGGCCGACCGGCAGCGGCAAAAGCACCACGCTTGCCGCAGCCATCGAGTGGCTCAACCAGCGCGCCTCGCGCCATGTCGTCACGATTGAGGACCCCATCGAGTACCTCTTTACCCCGCGCGGCTGCCTGTTTACCCAGCGCGAAGTAGGCAACGACACCGACACCTTTGCCGAAGGCCTGCGCCGCGCCCTGCGCCAAAGCCCGGACATCATCTTCGTTGGCGAAATCCGCGATTCCATTACCGCCACCACCGCCCTGCAGGCGGCCGAAACCGGCCACCTCGTCCTGGCCACCCTGCACAGCGTGGATGTCATCGAGACGATCGAGCGCCTGCTGCGCCTTTTCCCCACCACGGAACGCGACGGCGCCGTGCACGTGCTGGCGCGCCAGCTGGTGGGCGTGCTCAGTCAGCGCCTGCTGCCCAGCATGCAAGGCGGCCAGATGCTGGCCTGCGAGCACGTCGAGAATGAGGCCGCCACCCGCAAATGGATCCTCGAAGGCCGCATCCGCGAAATCGCCGACTTTATGCAGCGCAGCGATAACCCCCGCAACCGCGATATGCTCCACAGCATCGTCGACCTGGTGCGCCGCGGCGTCATTAGCGAGGACACCGGCCTGAAAGCCGCCGGCAGCCAGCAAAACTTCAGCCGCGCCCTGCGTGGCATCACCAGCGGCGCCATGTCGTCGCGGTAGGCAAAGAGGGCGAAGAGGGCGAAGAGGGCGTAGAGGGAGTAAGAGGCTGTCGACATTCATATCCCCCCCCATCTGTGGTCAGTTGAGTAAACGCCTTCACTGGCCCTTGTCACTCGACCAGTGCCTGCACGGGGGCCTCCTCCCCCTCCCATTAACGAGGCGTAAAGAGATCGTAGCTGGAGGTGTGGATCATAGCTCCTGTGGGAGTGGAGTCGGGCGCGTTCTGATAGTAGACGCCGGGTTTGTGGGGGGCACTGTCGTTGTGGAGATAGTAACGCTCGTCTTCGTTATTGCGTCCGCGTGTTGCATCAAACTGGGGCATGAAGGTGATCAAGGGCATCGTGTTATCAGGTGGAGCCACGGGGACGGGAGCAGGTGCAGGTGCAGGCGCAGGTGCAGGCGCAGGTGCAGGCGCAGGTGCGGGTGCAGGTGCAGGTGCAGGTGCTCCTGGCATGATGGTGAAGAGGACGCCGTTGGTGAATGTGGTGAGGTAATTGGTTCCAGCCGTAAGGGTGCCGGGCAAAAGAGCGTAGGAACCCGCAAGCTCTCCGGGAACGCGGGACAGGGCTCCGGTCAGGGTATCTGCGGCTACGAGATTGCCTGAGGTGATGGAGTAGGCGAAGACGGGGTCCCGCTCGCCGAACGGCTTTTCCTGTCCCGAAAGAGGTGTTATGGTGATGGGACGCGGCGCGATGGAGAAGTAGACGGGGGTCGGATTCAGCGTTAAGGCGTAGTTGGGATTGGCCAGGGTGCCGAGCAGGAGTTGATAGAGGCCTACGTTTACGCCGGACTGGCGCGAAAGCGCACCTGTCAGGGAGTCGTTTCCTACCAGCGTCCCAGATGTTATCGAGTAGGTGAATGCGGGGTCCACGTCTCCATAGATCTTCAACTGCCCGGAGTTTGGAGTGATCGTGATCGCCCGCGGGCTGATGGAGAAATTCACCGCGGTCGGATTCAGCGTCAGGATGTAGTTAGGGTTGTTGAGGGTACCGAGCATGATCTGGTATTCGCCCACGCTCTCGCCCGGGAGGCGGCTTGGCGCTCCGGAGAGGGTATCGGAGCCAAACAATGGCGCTGTATAGGTAAGCACGGGATCCATATCTCCATACGCTTTGGACTGATTGCTGTCCGGCGTAACCACGACAGATGCCTGCAGGATGGCAAAAGTAACAGGAGAGGAATTCAGGATAACGTTATAATTGCCGGCCGACGCAGGGTTGGTGATGGCGAGGGAACCGATCAGGATGGTGTAATTTCCCACATTCTCACCGGTTTGGCGGGCGAGCAGGCCGCTCAGGGTGTCTCCGCTTACCAGGGAGCCCGAGGTGATGGTGTAGGAGGTGCCGAGGCTTGCGGGGTCCGCCGAGTAATACGTTTTGGACTGGCCGCTTGTCGGCGTGATGACAAGGGTCATCTTGTCGTTAGTCAGCGAGAAAGTCGTGCCGGGAGACGCTGCGACAGCCACATTGTAGGAGCCCGCGGTGCCATTGGCGCTGAGCGAGAAAGAGGCGTGGTTTCCCGCGCCAATGGTCTCGGTGAGCGTGCCCGTGGCGCTGGCGCCGGAGCCGGGGACGTTGAGGGTGACGATTCCGCCGGACAGGTTGGTAAGGAGCGGGTCCAGAGCGGTAACGCCCACTACAAGGGGTGAAGCAAATGCGGAGGTGATGACCGCCGCCTGGCTATTGCCGCTTATGACGGAGTAGGTAAAGCCGCGCGACTCGTAAGCGCCGATATCGATGCTGCCGGTGCGGGTAACTCCACGCTGATCCACAGAGGGCGCGCCGCTGGCGATGGCGGCGTCCAGCGCGAGGCTGCCCGGCAGCAGCGCCATGGTTTTGGTGGGGCCGCCGTAGTTGCCCAGGGGGGCCAGCAGCGGATCAAGGGGAGACGCTGTGGTGCCGACCAGCGTGGAGAGGCTCCAGCTCAGGCTGCCATCGCCATTGCCAATGAGATTTCCCCCAAGATCAGCGAGGCTGCCATCCACGTCTGCATTGCCCGTGTTGCCGGCGATAATGTTGCTTTTGAGAACCACCGCGCCGGAGTAGACATAGACGCCGCCGCCTCTGGAATCGCCCACCGCGCGATTTCCGGCAATTGTGTTATACAGAAGGTTGAGATTGCTGCCGTCAGTGTCAATGCCGCCGCCGTACTGGCTCTGGTTGCCGGTGATGGTGGTGTTCGTGATATTGACCAGCGGTGACGCTACGATTTCCAGACCGCCGCCATAGTTAAAGGATGTGTTGTCGTAGACGGATGATCCTGTAATCGTGACTGTGGAGCCATAAAGATAAAGGCCACCTCCGGAGCTGGTAGAGGATGTGTTTCCGTAAACCTCGGAGTCGGTAAGCGTCAGCGTGGCGAACGTGGCGTTGATACCGCCGCCGGCATTGCCGCTTCCCGTAACGGCGTTGTTGAAGATGTGCGAGTTGGCAACGGTGACATTGCTTCCGCTGGAAAGAAGCAGTCCGCCGCCGCCGCCGCCCGAGTTCGCGAGGCCCTGCGTCAGGCCGAGGCCTTTCAGCGTAACCGGATTTGCGGTGTTGACAGTCATGGGCCTGACAGTATTGGCGCCGCTGATAATAATCAGCGGGCCGCCCGCGGCGGTCCATCCCGGCTGCGTCGTGCCGTCGATGGTGACGCCAAATCCTGCCGTAAAGCTGGAGGCACCGCTGGCAGCGGTGATCGTCCACACGCCGCCGGATACCATGCCTAAGGGGATGTTAAACGCAATGGTGGCCGGCTTTTCCACCAGGTCCGACAGGCCCATGCGCAGGCTGTGGGGTACGGGAGTTGCGGCTGGGCCGTAGTCAGCGGTGGTCCTCACCGTCCAGGTAAAGGTACCCTGGGTGCGCGCTTCAAACGCGCCTCTGTCTTTGGCCGCGCCCTGGGGCCGGGCAATTCCGCGCTGATCAAGGGGCAGCGAGGTCAAACCTGAGTTAAGCGCGGGGCTGCCCACCAGCAGGCCATAGGTTAGCGTAGGCCCGCCGTAGTCCGCCAGCGGGGCAAGCTTCGGGTCGATATCCAGCAGGTTGTTATTGCCCGTGGGAAAATTGGAGCTGGTGGAATTGCCAATAATGTTATAGGAGGCTGTAACGGTGCCGCCAACGATTCGGACATCGGGTCCGGTCGTCGCCGTATTGCCGGAGACAATTGAGTTGTTGATCGTGAACGTGCCGCCACCTGAGTAAATGCCGCCGCCCGTGGCGCCCTGGTTCTGGGAAATGGTGGAGCTCTCCACTTCGAGGTTGCCTCCATCGTTATCCAGTCCGCTGCCAATGCCGTTCGACCTGTTTCCGGCGATAGTGCTATTGATAACGTAGGCAGTGGCGCCCGGGTTGTTATAGAGACCGCCGCTGGAGGATGCGACGTTATCCGCAATCAGGCTGCTTATGACCGAGAGCGTACCGTAGTTGTCAAGGGCAGATCCATATCTCGCGGTGTTACCTCGTATGGTGGAATTGTTTATGGTAACACTCGCGCCGCCCGCAATCAGCATGCCACCGCCAAACTCACCTGAGCCACCGCTGTTGGTGCTCACGTTGTTGGAAACGATGACTCCGTTAAACACAACGGTGCCGCTTCGCACATTAGCACCGCCGCCTGAAAAGGCACGGCCGTTAGAGATCGCAAGATCTCTAATGTTGACGGACTGACCAGCGCCAGGGTTAATCGTCAGGACCGAGCCCGCACCGCCACCATCCAGCTGCGTGCCCGTGTTGCTTGTACCCTTAAGAGTCAGCGCCTTGTTGATCGAGTACTGGCCCGTAAATACAGTGCTGCTGAGGTTAACGGTGCCGCCGGAGAACACCGCGTCTATACCATTTTGCGGATTACCCCCGGCATAAACATTCACAGTCGTGAGCAGAGAAGTTCCGCTTACGGCCGCGCCGGCCTTGAGCGTGATCGGCGCATATAAATCCAGCAGCGGCGTGTCAAAAACCAGGTTGTTCGCCGTGACAATGTTGCTATTCGAGTTAGCGGTCGCGTCTACCGCATTCGTCACCGTAATCGAGGTTGTCGCCTGCAACGTAACGTTGTTGAAGTTCAGAAGAGAAGCCAGTTCGACAGGATCAAGCGTGGAGCCCGCAGGATTGCTTCCACCACCGGTAACGATGTTGAGAGTCGCAGGATCCAGCAGCAGCAAGCCGCCCGCCGTGTCTACCCAGCCACGGAAGCCCAGATCGCTCTTCGAGCTCACTTCCACGAGACCACCAGAGTTTGCATGCCCCGGCCCGCGTGCCAGGATCTCGCCGGAAAACAGCGTCTGATGATCACTCCACAGCACCACCGTGCCGCCCTTGGTCCCACCGTTGGCGGAGATAACAGAGCCAGCGTCCACCGTTGTCGTCAGGGCGTTGTCTACCGAGGCATCCTTGCCCTGATAACCGCCACCCACCAGCACAGTGCCGCCCTTCGCTCCCGCGCCTCCATCCGCCTCGATGCGGGAAGAGCTTGTAAGCTGCACATCTGTGCCGGTAATAACAACGGA
Organism: Verrucomicrobia bacterium LW23; assembly: GCA_003054695.1. GTDB lineage: Bacteria > Verrucomicrobiota > Verrucomicrobiia > Methylacidiphilales > UBA1321 > LW23. Next base: position 103,043 of record QAZA01000001.1, on the reverse strand, counting down.
GCCGCCGTTTTTGCCGGGAGCCCTGCCGCTTGCCACCAGCCGGCCGGAGTTTCGGACCCGCCCCGTTCCGCTGACGCCGGAGCCACCCTCCGCCTTCAAGACAATGCGCCCACCGCTGCGGTCCACACCCGTCGCACGGATAACGCCGCTGTTATTGACAGCCAACGCGTATTCATTGCCGCCCGCAGCGCGGAGCTCCACAGCCGTGGCGCGGATGCTGCCGGAGTTGGCCACAGAACCCGGCCCGCTCTTGATGAACACCCGCTGCCCCTGCGTGCCCGAAGGCTGCACCAGAACTTCCGAGCCGCCCGCAAGGTGCACCTCGCCCTTGCGCGCGCTGATGCGCCCCTGATTCTCCACCTGTCGGGCAATCAGCATCACATCCCCGTCCGCCGCGCGAATCTTGCCCTGGTTGACGACGGAAGCCGAGGATCTGCCCTTGAACGTCATCCCCTTGCCCGCCAGAAACTCCTGGTCCGAGACATCCAGTGTGGACGCGGTAAATCCCCCGCCGGTGTTCACACGCCCCGTCCTGCCAATCACAACGCCCTGGGGATTCACCAGATACACTTTGCCATTGGCATTCAGCGTGCCATTGATCTGAGATGCATGGCCGCCCGTAACCCGGTTCAGTGTGGCCGACGAGCTGTCCGGCTGAACAAAAGTCGTCGTCTCCCGATGCTGAATGGAAAACTCACGCCAGTTGATCACCGCCCGCCGGCTGCTCTGATTCACGGACACATTCCCCGGCCCGCCGCTGATCGTCGCCCCGCCCCCCACCACCGTCCCGCCGGATGGATTTGCAGCAAGCGGCAGCAAGTGTGGAGGCAGAGCCACCAAGAACAAGCACCAGGCACCGACTAATCTGAAAGCGAACGAGTTGCGCGAGAACTTCATAAAATGATTCTGAAAACAGCATGGAGACGAGGACCGATTAACTAATAGTACCAGAAAATAGTGCTACTACCAAGCATCTTTTAGTGCAAAATTGTAAACACTACCGCACAATTGTGCGTAAATCTCAACACCTGGCACACATCCACTGCCATCGAGACCTCTGGGTGGGCCGAGGCCTCTTGAATAACGGAAGGACGCTGATTTGGAGGCTGTCGACATTCGAATTATTCCCTTCTCAGGCGCCGGCTGAATCGCACGACGTGCGGGATAAAGACAAAACTGCTGCTATATCAGCTGAGCATCAACTCAACCCCAAGCTGTCTCAGCGCGGACTGGGCATCCTCGGGGAGAGCAGAATCGGTGCACAGCTTGTGCACGGCGCTGAGCGGGGCGACCTTGATGAAGCCGGCGCTGGCCCATTTGGCGGAGTCGGCGAGCAGGATGACTTCGCGGGCGGAGCGGATCATGGCGCGCTTGATTTCGGCGATTTCCATGGTGGTGTCCGTGAGGCCGTGGGTGCGATCGAAGGCCTGCGTGCCGAGGAAGAGTTTGTCCACGCGCAGCTCGGCAAGCGCGCGCTCCGCGAATGAGCCGAGCGTGCTGCTGGAGCTGCGGTTGACGAAACCGCCCAGCAACAGCACTCGCGCCGAGGTTCCCGCGGTGGCGGCGCTGACCTGGAGGGCCACGTTCAGCGCGTTGGTGACGACGGTGATATCCGGCACGGCAGCCAGGTGAGGCGTCATCTCCACCACGGTGGTGCCCGCGTCCATAATGATGGTGTCGCCGGGCCGCACCAGGCGCGCCGCGGAGGCGGCGATTCGCTTCTTTTCGTCGACACGGATGGCCGAGCGTTTGTCCACCTGCAGCAGGGAGGTGACGGGGCGCGCCTCCGCCGCCGGAATGGCGCCGCCTCGGTCGCGGATGAGCAGCCCCTCGTCTTCCAGCCTTGCCAGGTCGTTACGGATGGTGACCTCCGAGACGCCGAACTGGCGCGACAGATCCGCGACGCGTGCGGAGCCGTGGTCGCGCACCCAGGCGACGATATGGCGGCGGCGCTGGGCAATCATGGGCGAGTCGGCGGATGTCATGGGGAGAAGGATACTGCATGGAACAAAAGGCAGCGAAAGCAAAAATGCGATTATTGCGGGTTTTCGGAAAATTCTTATTGCCATTTTCGTAAGTTTTCGTAAGTTAAGAATAGATTTCGAAAAGGCTCCCATGAACAAAATCGTTGCTGTTATCCGCGCCTCCGGCAGTCCCGCCCACGTCCGCCTTGCCGCCGAAGCTCTGCGCGCCACCGCTCCGCAAATGGGCTGCGCGCTTACCCTCGATCTGGACGGAGCGCCGCCGTTTAGCGAAAAGGCCATTGCCGAGGCGGACGTCGTCATTGTCACGGAGAACGGCGGCGGCGATGGCGGACACAGCCGCTTTGCGGACAAACCGGTGTATCGCAGTCCGCTGAGCGAGGTGATTCGACACACGCGCGAGGTAATAGGCTCCGCGCTGAGGCTGACTTCGTCCGTGACGGATACGAAAGGGATGAAAGAAGAATCGGTTTCGAAATCTTTCGAAACTGCAACAGCCAGAGGGCTGGAAGTAGCTTCGACTTTCCCGGCAACGCAAGCCCCGGCCGATGCCCATGCGATCCGGCGCCTCGTGGCAATCACCGCCTGCCCGACGGGCATCGCCCACACCTTCATGGCGGCGGAGGCGCTGCAGAAGGCCGCGAAAGCGCTCGGACACCAGATCAAGGTGGAGACACAGGGCTCCGTTGGCGCAAAGAACCAGCTTACGGAGCAGGATGTTGCCCTGGCAGACGCCGTGGTGATCGCGGCCGAAACAAAGGTCGACCTCTCTCGCTTTGCCGGCAAACGCCTGCATATGATCAGCACCAAGGAGGCCATGCGCGCCGGAAAGGCGGCGATCGAGAACGCGCTGGCGCTTCCGCTCCCTGAGCCCGGCGTAACCGCGACCGATATCGCCTTGTCGTCCTCCACGTCCGGCGGCTCACTGGCGAGTATCGTTGAGCAAAGGAAAGCAGCTCGGGCGAACGCGCGTACAGGCCCTTACAAGCACCTGATGACGGGGGTCTCCTACATGTTGCCGCTGGTGACGGCCGGCGGACTGTCGATTGCGCTGGCATTTGCCCTGGGCGGCATTTACGCGGGACAGCAGCAGGGCACTCTGGCCGCGGCGCTCAGCCAGATCGGCGGAGGAACAGCGTTCCAGCTCTTTGTGGCGGTTTTCGCGGCGTTTATCTCCTACTCCATCGCGGATCGCCCGGGCATAGCGCCCGGCCTGGTGGGCGGCATGCTGGCACATACGATGGGCGCCGGATTCCTCGGTGGCATCGCGGCGGGCTTTCTGGCCGGTTATTTCACCGCGTTCCTGGCGGAGAAACTGAGTCTTCCGGCCACGCTGGAAGGACTGAAGCCGGTGCTGATCCTGCCTTTTGTCTCAACAGTCACCATCGGCCTGCTGATGATTTATGTGGTGGGGCCGCCGGTACGGGAGGTGATGGAAGGGTTGTCCGCGTGGCTTAACTCCATGCGCGGCGCCAACGCGCTGCTGCTGGGCGTCATTCTCGGAGCGATGATGGCGTTCGACATGGGCGGGCCGGTGAACAAGGCCGCCTACACCTTTAGCGTCGGGCTACTCGCCAGCCAGGTGTACGGCCCGATGGCCGCGGTGATGGCCGCCGGAATGACTCCCGCACTGGCGATGGGCGTCGCCTCCAAGCTCATGCCCGGCCGCTTTGATGACGAAGAGCGCGAGGCGGGCAACGCGGCCCTGGTGCTGGGGCTTTCGCTCATCACCGAAGGCGCGATTCCCTACGCGGCAAAAGATCCGCTGAGGGTTATTCCGGCGCTGATGGCCGGATCCGCCGTGGCGGGCGGCCTTTCCATGGCGTTGGGCGTGCAGATGATGGTGCCGCACGGAGGTCTCTTCGCCGCGCTGATTCCCGGGGCCGTGCAGGGGCTGGGCGTTTTCCTGGCCGCTCTGGCGGCGGGCACCGCGGTGACGGTGGCGGTGATTGCGGTGGTGCGCCGCCCGTTGGCCGTGGAGCCCGGCGCGCCAGCGAAGCTCGCTGCGTAACTGCCGACATATCCGGCCGAAACACTTTCTGTTTATCCCACGTTACTTCCAACCTTTTGACTCTCAATCCCATGGCGATGATCGCTCTCACTCCCCAGAATATCCGGCTTCGCGCCGCCAGCCCCACCAAAGAGGATGCCATCCGCGCCGCCGGCAAGGTGCTTGTGGAAAGCGGCGCCATTAAGCCGGGTTACGTGGAGAGCATGCTGGGCCGCGAGCGTCAGGCCAATACTTACCTGGGAAACGGCATCGCCATCCCGCACGGCCTGCAGCAGGACCGCGCGCTGATCAACCGCACCGCCGTCTCCGTGGTGCAGGTGCCGGGCGGTGTGGAGTGGAATCCGGGCCAGACCGTGCGGCTGGTGGTGGGCATCGCGGCGCTGTCGGATGAGCATATCGGCATCCTTTCCGCGCTGACGGATGTGCTGGACGATCCCGCCTCCGCTGAACGCCTTGCGCATGCGTCCGACCCTGCCGAGATCATCGCCGGCCTCACGCGCCGCGATGAGAAGGCCGTGAGCGCAGAAGGCGGCGCCATCGCCCATGAAGGAGCGACGGCCCTTTCTCGCGAGGTAGCTGTTGCCGGCAATGCCGGGCTCCACGCGCGACCCGCCACGCTCTTTTCTGATCTGGCCCGATCGTTTGAGTCGGAAATCAACGTGGCTTTCGGCGCCAGGACGGCCAATGGCAAATCCATGGCTTCTCTTCTCAAGCTTGGCGTTGCCTGCGGAGGCATCATCCGCATCAGTGCCGCCGGACCGGACGCCGCCGCTGCCCTTGACGCGCTTGTGGCAGCCGTAAAGGGCGGCCTGGGCGATGAGGTGGACGGCGGGCATCCCGAGGGAAAAGGTGCACGGACGGCCGGCAACGGCGATAGCGATGGCGCCCAGGAGCAGGCGCCGGAGCTCGTCTGGCACCCGGTCTCCGAGGGGCATCGCATCGGCGGAGTATCGGCCAGCCCCGGCATTGCCGTGGCGCGCGTCTTCCAGTACCAGACGGCTCGCATCGTGGTGAAGGACTGCCCCGGCGAGACCGGCAAGGAAGAGCTGGCCTTCCGCCAGGCGGTGGCCGAGGCAGGACTGCAGATTACGCGGATCCATGACTCCGTGCAGCATCGCGCGGGCAAGGCCGAAGCGGGGATCTTTCGCGCCCATCTGGCTCTGCTCAACGACGAAGAGCTGGCCGCTGAAGTGCTGATGCTGATCGACGCCGGCCACAGCGCCGCCTGGTCATGGCAAAGCGTCATCGGCAAGAGGGTGGAAGAGCTGCAACACATTGAAAACGAGCGTCTTGCCGAGCGCGCCGCCGATCTGCACGACGTCGGCCAGCGCGTGCTGCGCCTCCTGTCCGGTGCGGGCGGATCCCAGGCAGCGGCCTCCGGAGACCGCCTGGCGGAGCTTGCCGATCTATCGGACGGACCGGTCATCCTTGTTGCCGATGATTTGTCGCCGTCCGACACAGCCCGGCTCGACCCGACGCGCATTGCCGGGTTGTGCACCGCGTCCGGCGGTCCCACCTCGCATACAGCTATCATCGCGCGTTCGCTCGATATCCCCGCCGTTGTCGGGGCGGGCGCGTCGGTCCTTGAGATCGCCGATGGAGAAGAATGTATTCTCGAAGCCACAGCCGGGCTGCTCTTCACGGAACCGTCCCGCGAGGACCTGGACTCCGCCCGCGCCTTCCACGCCACGTTGCGGGAGCGCCGCAACGTAGAGTTCCAGCGGCGCTTCGAGCCAGCTCTGATGACCGACGGCCATCGCGTGGAAGTCTCCGCAAATATCGGCAAAGTGGCGGAAGCGGCCGCCGCGGTGGAGATGGGCGCCGAGGGCGTGGGCCTGATGCGCACCGAGTTCCTCTTCCTGGGCCGCGACACTCCGCCCAGCGAGGACGAGCAGTACGAAGCCTACGCCGGGATGATCCGCGCGCTGCACGGACTGCCGCTCATCCTCCGCACGCTCGATATCGGCGGCGACAAGATGGCGTCCTACATCTCGCTGCCCAGGGAGGACAACCCGTTCCTCGGCGTGCGCGGCATTCGCCTGTGCCTGCGCCAGCCGGAGATCTTTCTGCCGCAACTGCGTGCCATCTACCGCGCCTCGGCGCTTGGCCCGGTTCGCATCATGTTCCCCATGATTACCACGCTGGAAGACCTGCGGGCCGCCCGCGAACTGGCCGAACAGGTGCGCCTCGAGACTGGCGCCGCGCCCGTGGAGATCGGCATTATGGTCGAAGTACCCTCCACCGTGCTGATGGCCGACGAATTTGCCCGCGAGGTCGACTTCTTCTCTATCGGCACCAACGACCTGACCCAATACACCATGGCCATGGACCGCCTTCACGCCTCCCTGGGCAAGAACGTCGACGGCCTGCACCCGGCCGTGCTGCGTATGGTGGACATGACCGTGCGCGGTGCGGAAAAGCACGGCAAATGGGTGGGCGTGTGCGGCGGCGTGGCGGGGGATCCCCTCGGTGCCGTTATTCTCTCCGGCCTGGGCGTATCCGAGCTGAGCATGAGCCTGCCGTCGATCCCTTCCGTCAAGGCCGCCTTGCGCGGCGTTTCCCAGTCGCGCGCCCGGGAGCTGGCAGGCAAGGCGCTGGCGTGCTGCACTGCTATGGAAGTTCGCCAGCTGCTGCCAGGCTGAGCAGATAATGACGATGTGATGCGATTCTCAAGACAGCTCCTCTCAACAGCTCTCCCCTTCCCTGATCGAACCTATGACTATGTCCTCATACGACGTTGTGACCATTACGCTCAATCCGGCGGTCGATCTCACCGTGGACATCCCCGACTTCACCGCGGGGGCGGTTAACCGCGTGGCAGGCTCCCGGTCGGCGGCGGGCGGCAAGGGCGTGAACGTGGCTGCCGCCCTGGCCGACGCCGGGCACCGTGTGGCTGCGGCGGGTTTCCTGGGACGGGACAACGCCGCTATTTTTGAGGATCTCTTCCGACGCAGGGAAATTGCGGATTTCATGACCCGCGTTTCCGGAGCAACGCGCTTCGGGATTAAAATCTCGGACGCCACGCGCAGCGAAACAACGGACATCAACTTCCCCGGCCTTGCCCCATCGGAAGCTGACATATCAGCCCTGCTGGCGCAGATGGACTTCCTCGACGCCGAGTGGTTTCTGATCGCCGGCAGCCTCCCGCCCGGCGTGCCCCCGATGTTTTACGCTGATCTGATCGCCCGGCTGAAAGCCCGCGGCCGCCGCGTTGCCCTGGACGCCAGCGGCAAGGCATTGCGCCTGGCTTTGAGCTCGCGGCCGGACATGATCAAGCCCAATGTCCACGAACTCGAAAGTGTGCTGGACACACCGTTGCAATCAGTGGCCGAAGTCAGGAACGCCGCGTGCGGTCTGGCCGCTTTGTACGGCATTCCCCATGTCGTCGTCTCCATGGGCGAAAAGGGCGCCTGCTTTGTGCGGCACGGGCAAGTTCCCGGAGAGGCTGAGGATGCCGCCCGACCTGATGGCACCTTGACGGAGCCCGGCGGCGCACTGCGCCATTCCGAATCCGCGCTCTCTTGTGAGGCGCTGCTTGCCGTGCCGCCCCGCGTGCGCGTGCTCAGCACGGTTGGCGCCGGCGACGCGATGGTGGCGGGCTGGCTCAGCAGTCGCCTGTGCGATCTCTCCCCGGAGGACACGGCACGGCGAGCCACCGCCTTTTCGCTCGATGTCCTGACGCACGGCCACTCCGGCCTTTCGTCTGCCGACGTTGTCGCGGAATTCGCGGCAAGCGTCTGTGTCCGTCCGGCCGGCTCCGCGGCTTCCATCGAGCTGCCAGCAGTGTGAGCTGAGCTGATATTCTGCCTTCATCCTTCATCAGTAGCGCTGCGCTGTACCAATCCACCGTATCTCGGCCCTCCCTCATGAAATATCCGGGCTAATCATCAGATAGTTTCCCCTTTCCCATGAACTCCACCACCACTTCGCCAGTGCTGAAATGCGTTTGCAAAAGCGTTAAAGCGATTATTCATATCTTTGCAATCACCGCGGTTTGTGCCTTCTCGCTCTCCGCGGCAAATGCCGGACCCCCAGCGAAGAACGGCCAGGAAAGCCCGGCCGCCGCGTCTTTCCCGTCAAAGTCCTGGCTGGAGGGCGACTACGCCACGGGAAACTGGGGCGGTGCTCGCGACCGGCTGCATGACCGGGGCGTCGACTTCTTCGCCTACTACAACGCGATTGTCGCGGGCAATGTTTCGGGCGGGACAAGCCGGCGCGCCGCGTATGCGGATGACTTTTACTTCGGGGTAACACTGGACCTGCAGAAGCTTACGGGCTGGCAGGGCGCCACATTCATGCTCAGCGGTGTCAACCGCGATGGAGAAAGCATTACGCCGAGCATTGGCAGCCAGTACGATGTCATGCAGCTTGTGGGCGGCCAGAATATCTTCCTCTATCAGATTACGCTGGAGCAAAAGCTGCTGGACGACAGGGTGGCGTTCAAGATGGGTCGCCTCTCCGCGGGCGATGACTTTGCCACGTCGCCGCTCTACGGCCTCTATCTCAACAATGCGATTGATGGCAACATCCGCGCGGCGTTGTTCGATACCCGTTTCTCCGCCTACCCGTTCCCCGTCTGGGGAGGCCGGCTGCGGATAGAGCCGACGCCCAACACTTACATCATGAGCGGCGCGTATCAGGTTTCCGATGACATGTTCAATCCCAACCGCAACGGCCTGGACATGGCGATCCGCAACACGGACGGATTCCTCTGGCTTAACCAGGCCGGATTTACCACGGAGTTCAACAAGCCGGAATCCGCTCCGTCCGGCGCACCGGATCCCAAAGCCGCGTCTGATCCCAAAAGCACGGCCACTCGCCGCGTCAACGATCGCGAGCGCAACGGGGGCACGGGCCTTAAGGGGCACTATTTCGCCGGCGCCTGGTGGTCCTCGTACGATTACCCGCGTTTCGGATCGACGACGCCGCAATCGGACAGCTTCGGCTTTTATCTGCATGCGGACCAGATGCTGTGGCAGGAAGAACCCGGCAGCGCGCAGGGGCTTACCGCCTTCACCACGCTGACTTATGCACCTCAGCCCTGCATCGCCATCGTGCCTCTCCAGAGCAGCATGGGGTTGCTCTACCGCGGCCTCATCCCGGGGCGGGACAATGACATGGCCATCTTCGGCTTCACCTACGGCTCGTTCAGCCGCGACTACGCAACCGCGCAACAGGCCGCCGGCAACGGCCGCCCGCAGGAGGAAATGGTGGCCGAGTGGGGCTACCGCATCCAGCTTACCCCGTGGTCCTACTTTCAGCCGGATGTACAATACGTGATCCGCCCTGGCGGCACGGGAAACATCCCGGACGCTGTCGTTATCGGCACGCAGTTCGGGCTAAAGTTCTGACCACGGCCGCAGCCCGGAAACTTCGGTGGGAAATGGCGATTTTGGAACGGAATGGGAGTCGCAGGAAGGTGGTGATGGGACCTGAAAGTGGAAATCTTGTGCAAGGGGGGCTCGCTGCTCAGCCCAATGGCCGGTCGCGCCGAAAGCGGTGAGCGCGACCGCCCATTTCCCTGAATCCCGATGAGAAAATGGCCTGCTAACCAAGCCTTGCGGCAATTTCCTTGAGCATCTCTGGATCAAATCCGCCGGGAGTGGGCGGGACGCGATGTGCTTTTGCATTTTCAGGCGGTGGATTACGACGCCACCGTGTGGGTGAACGGCGTGGAGGCGGGGCATCATCGCGGCGGCTTCACTCCGTTCTCGTGCAATCTTCGCGGTATCGCCAGGCCGGGTGAAACGGTGACAATCGTGGTGCGGGCTCGCGATAACGCAGAGGATCCCCAGCCGCGTGGCAAGCAGTCGCAAAAGTTCGGGAATCACGGCTGCCTCTACACGCGCACCACGGGTATCTGGCAGACAATGTGGATGGAGCCGGTGCCGGAGACGGCGCTGTGCCGCCCGCGAATTCACAAAATCTGAGTTCCTTAAGTATCTGCTGTCTCGACAGCGCCGGCTGCTTCAGCGAAAAAGAAGCAGACAAAGCCAGGCAGTGAGACTTTTCGATTCCCTTCTGAGGCTAGAGCGGGACGAGCTTCCTATGAAAGAATATACTCTGCAAACGGACCTGTGGTTACCTCGCGCGTTGGATGAGATATTTCCGTTCTTCAGCGAGGCCCGAAATCTGCAGCAAATTACGCCGCCCTGGCTTCACTTCGAAGTGCTCACTCCCGAGCCGATTGAGATGAAGGCTGGCACGCTGATCGATTACAGGATCCGAATCCATGGAATTCCGATTCGCTGGCGAACGGAGATCGCGGAATGGGATCCGCCTCACCGCTTTATCGACGTGCAGTTATGGGGCCCGTACAGGCTTTGGCATCACACCCACACGTTCGAGGCGGACGGCACGGGGACGCGCTGTAAGGATTACGTCCGCTACCACCCCTGGGGCGGAGCGTTGATAAACTGGCTGTTTGTTCGCCGCGACGTTGATGCCATTTTTGAGTACCGCCAAAAGCGCCTGCTCGAGTTGTTTCCTGAGTAATCGGATCGCAGAATGAAGACTGAAGAAATACGTGACGTGCTTATCGTTGGTGCCGGAATAAGCGGGCTGTTGGCTGCAAAGACCTTACACTCCGGCGGAGCCAACCTCCTGGTGGTGGATAAAGCGCGTGGGGTGGGCGGGCGCCTCGCTACGCGGCGGATGGGCTCCGGCGTTGTTGTGGACCATGGCGCTCAATACTTTACGGTAACGGAACCTCAGTTTAGCGCCATCGTTGATGATTGGAAGCTCGCTGGAATCGTAAGGCCATGGGCTCATGGATTCCGCCTGCAGGACGGCACGCTGAAGTCGGATGGTAAGGCACGCTACGTGGGGACGACCGGCATGACGGCCATGGCCAAGGACGTTGCAAGGTCTCTGCCCGTTCGTCTCGACACACGAATTGCTCGCCTTGAGGTTCGAGACAGCGTGTGGCTGGCGACAACGGAAGCCGGAGATCGCATTTTTGCCCGGGCGCTGCTGCTGACCGCCCCGGTTCCACAAAGCCTTGCGCTGTTAAACACAGTTCACGCTGCATTGCCGGATACGATCAAAGCCGAGCTTGAACAGATTCAATACTCCCCATGCCTTGCCTTGTTGGCCCGCCTGGAACGTCCCAGTAGTGCCATCCCCGAACCCGGCGGAATGTGGCTCGCAGGCGGTCCATTGTCCTGGATGGCGGACAACGGGAAGAAGGGCATTTCCGGGAGTGACCATGCGGCACTTACGCTTCACGCCAGTGCAGGCTACAGCGAAGCCAACTGGGAATCTTCCGCAGAAGAAATCACAGCAACCCTCCTGGAGGCCGCCGCGCCGTGGCTGGGGAGCCCGGTGCTGGAGACCCAGCTTCACCGTTGGCGATACAGCCTGCCGAAGCAAACGTATCCCGAGAGGTGCGTGGCAGTGGCGTCCCCGGCTCCCCTGGTTTTAGCCGGCGATGCCTTTGGCGGGCCGCGCGTAGAAGGTGCCGCTCTCTCGGGACTGGCCGCGGGCGCTGTGCTCGCAAAAATGTTGAGATGAAGCGATTGGCGCCAACAGTAAAGAACCTCGGAGCAGAGCTCCGAGGCATTCAGATGGGGCAGCTCGAAGGGTCGATCTGCCAACATATCGAAGGCAGACGAAGCAAGCTTCGCGGTATTAAACCGGCTGTGGGCTAATAAATCGACGACCGCGAGCCCAACCCGGCACGGGCTCAAAAGCAAGGGGGATTTCTCCCCGGTAACCGTGCGATTTGGTCTTGGTCGTTTACATTTCGATTTATAATCTTGAGGGAAGCGGGGACAATTCTACCTTCCCGCGTTTTTTCTCATCGGGGGTATCGCGGCAGCTTTCAGCATTATCAAGGCGTTCGATCTCACGGATGATTTGGAGCAGACGATTGCCGCGGTCTGTAAGGCTGTACTCCACGCGGGGGGGCGTCTCCGGATAACTGACCCGTGAGATGAGATCGGCCCCGAGGAGGCGGCGGAGGTGGTCATTGAGCACGCGAACAGAGAGGGAACGTTGCCCGCGCCGCAGGGTACCTGGCCGGTTGTTTCCCGCCGCAATATCCCATAAGAGCAGCAACGTCCACTTGCAACCTATGACGTTGCGGCAAATATGTAATGCGAAGGGAAAAGTTTCCGTCGACTGCATCTCCTTGTGATTCACTATTTTGCTCATATTTGTTCCTGGGTAATAAATAAGTGCCCACTTGTGGGAGTGTTTGTTCTGAGATTATGTACGTGCTTAATGAGAGCTATTCAACTCACCGGTTTTGGTGGAATCGAACATTTTAATGTCCGGGACGCAGCGGACGTTCGGCCTGGCCCCACGCAACTTGCGGTGAGAGTCCGGGCGACATCGGTAAATCCCCTCGATATTCAGACGCGTCGTGGAGATTACCGCGATCAGATCGCGTTACCCACCATCATCGGTAATGATGTGAGTGGTCAGGTTGTTGAGGTTGGTTCCATGGTCAGCGGGTGGAAAGCAGGTGATGAGATCTTTTATTTTGCGCCCATCTTTGACGGGAGCGGAACTTATGCGGAAATGCACGTTGTGGATGCCCAGTTCGTGGTCCGCAAGCCGGCTCGACTCAGCCACGAGGAGGCGGCCGCACTTCCGCTGGCGGCGACGACGTCCTGGACGGCGCTGCACGAGCGGGCCGCATTGAAGCCGGGCGAGACGATCGTAATCCACGCAGGTGCAGGCGGTGTAGGCAGCCTTGCCATTCAACTCGCCCGGATTGCCGGTGCCCGGGTTGTGACGACCTGCCGGCCTGATAATGAGGCACTTGTGCGTTCGCTTGGAGCTGCCGAGACCATCGACTACCGGACCACCGACTGGATTGACGCGGTTCTTGACCTTACCAAAGGCCGTGGAGCAGACGTGGTTTTCGACACGGTGGGCGGAGACACGCTGAGCCAGGCACCCAGAGCGTTGGCTGATCGCGGGCGGCTCGTGACGATTGTCGACACGGCTAAGCCTCAGAACCTGCTCGCCGCGTGGGGCCGCAACCTCCGGTATGATTTTGTTTTTGCAGCGCCCGATGCGGACAAGCTCCGTGCGATCGCCGAGCTGGCGGAGAAGGGAGCGTTCATTCCGGTGATCGATTCAAAGTTCCCGCTCTCGCAAGCCGGCGCGGCGCACGCTCACGTCGAAGCAGGTGGCGTAAGGGGTAAAGTTGTCCTGAGCGGATTTTAATCTCCGATACCCCGCTCCCTGGGGCGGGGATATTTATTGACCGGCATTGGAATGGGAATAGAGATAGGTATTCATCCCTCCTTTGTCCTTGATTTCGATTTTGCCGCGACTTTCGAACGTATGCGCGTGCTCGAGCAAGCGGTATGTCGATTCACTGAGATGAATGCGTCCGGGCAGGCCGTGCGATTCCATGCGGCTGGCGGTATTGACCGCGTCGCCCCAGAGATCGTAGCTGAACTTGCGTTTGCCGATGACGCCGGCCACCACCGGTCCCGTGTTGAGTCCGATGCGCAGGTCCAGTTCGGTGCCGTTGGCTTCATTAAAGTTCTGAATAATCGTGAGCAGGCCGAGCGCCAGACGCAGGGCGCGCTCGGCATGATCCTCATGCGGTTCGGGCACACCGGCCACCGCCATATAGGCGTCTCCGATCGTTTTGATTTTTTCGACACCGCATTCGTGCGCGAGTTCGTCGAACAATGAAAACAGCTGGTTGAGAATCTGCACCAGTTCGCTCGCGCTCATGCGACTGGAGAGCACCGTAAAGCCGACGATGTCCGCGAAAAGAATCGTCGCGGCGTCAACTGAGTCGGCGATGGTGCGTTCGCCGCCTTTCAGGCGATCAGCTACCGGCGCAGGCAGGATGTTGCGGAGGAGTTCGTCCGAGCGTTGGCGTTCGCGTTCCAGATCGTCGTAGGTAAGATGCAGGAAGTGCGAAAGCATGGTCTTCTGCTTACGGATCTGGGTCAGATCTCGCTTGAGGCTTTCGACCGTGGCGCCGGCTGCAAAGTCGTCGATCAGGTGCTCGACCTGTTCGTCCGTGTATTCGACGGGCGGTCGGCCGTCGGCCTGCCTGCCCTTCTCGCGGATGAGCACGGTGGAGATGACCGTGTTGTGCAAGCCGCAGGGCCTTCCCGGCATATTGCCGATCTCACCCCACGACGAGAAGCCCACCAGCGGTACGTCCCAGAGTTTGCGGATCACCTGGATCTCCCTGCTCATGTAGGGCCCGAAAGAGCGCGAGCGAATCGCGCAGTCGAAGAGGATGACCGCGTCGACCGAAGCCAGGTCTACGGCATCGCCAGTCACGGGCGTCTCCAGCGTTCCCGAGCGAAAGGCTTGCAGCTGCTCCACGGTGTGCTTGATAGTTTCGACGATGTTGGGCGAACAAAATCGAACCAGTGCGCCCTGAGGGATATTGCCGCCAAAGTGCACCGCGCGCTGGCGCCCTTCGACCTGGATGGCGGTGCGCATGGCTTTGCTGCCATCTGCTCGTTCCAGCAGCAGCGGGTACTCGCTGACTTCCAGGATTTCGTCGAACTCTCCGGGCTTGACCTTGAAATAGCGCTTGTAGAAATCGGCGGCCGGCTCGTTTTCGATTTCAAAGACCACGTTGCCCTCCGCGCGCGTGATCCGCTTGGGCGTGCCGATTTCCTTCCAGCCGCTGATGGCCACCCCGCGCAAATCAATGGAGTCGTTGTCGAAGTACAGGACATTGACGCCCTGCTCATGAATGGCGGTGGCACTGAAAATGGGCGGGGTCATCTGGAACCTGTCAGAACTGGTCAGCCCTCCGAAGGTCGGCAGACCGGGTTCTGCGGCGAACATGCCGGCCAGCAACTCATCCACGTCGATCGTCAACCCAGCGCCGCCCACCAGCATCAGGACCACCGGGTTGGAAAAATGTTCCCGCGCCCGCCGGGCGATACATCCGCCCAGCTCGCGGCCTTCTCCTTGCGGAAATATCTCCAGGCGAAAGAGCTCCGGATCAATGTCCAGCAACATGGCCGCCAGCGACCCGCGCGAGAGATCACCCCCGGCGATTTCTTCCTCGCTGGCGCCGCCAAACACGGCAATGCCGCGTTTCGCAAAGGGCTCCAGCAGAGCCGGCTCGATCAGGCTGTCGGCGGCGAAGGTGATCGCCAGGCTGTAGCGATGGCCGCTGCTTGTGTGCCTGGCCAGGCGTTCCTCGAGCTCGGCGGGAGTCTTCGCGTGGATTACGATCGGTTTCATACGGAGAAGGTTCGCATATGTCCAAGCGTTTTATCCATGTCTGGATTTCTGATGCTCCTCCCTTGTGCGTACGGATCTGCCCAGGAGATGGGCGGCTATGGGCAGGGTGATGAAGAGGAAGGCGATGGTGGCCAGAACTTTTAGCCATGCGGACAGCGTCCCCAGCGCCAGCCCGGCGGCGATGGCGGTGAAGCCCAGGCCGAACGTGCTTGCCTTGGTGGCGGCGTGGATTCGGGCGTAGAAGTCCGTGAACCGGAACACTCCCAGGGCAGACACGAGCGAAAAGAAGGCGCCGAGAAGCAGGAAAATGGTAATGGTGATGCTCATTCTTTGCGTTGGTTGGGGGGTTGAGGTTGGGGCTGGGCTTCGGCATCCGTCTGCAAATATTTGGCCAGGGCGCTGGTGCCAAAGAAGGCGACGATGGAAAAGACGAGGACGATGTCCAGGACGGCTTCTTCTTTCACTCGGATGGCATGCGACATCATGAGGACGGCAACAAGGAGTCCCAGTAGATCGATTGCCACCATGCGATCCGCAGCGGCGGGGCCGATAATCATGCGTGCGATGCACAGTGACATCGAAATGAAGAGGACAACTTCAAAGATGGTAAGGACGTAGCCGGGTATCATAGTGCTGGTTCCGGGTTGCCGAGAGCATGGCGAAGCAGTGTTTCCAGTTCCGCACGCGTTTGATCCGGATTTTCCAGATAAAGGCAATGCACCAGCATGAGATCGGAGTCTTCTTCGAGATCGAGGGAGAGGGTACCCGGGGTCATGGAGATGAGGCATGCTGCTTCCCAACGCTGGATGGCGTCGTAGCCACGCAGGTTGATCTGCACAAAACCTGGCGTAAAGTGCTGCCGGGGGCGCAGCGCATCAACTGCAACGCGAAGATTCGACAGGGTCATCTCGCGCAGGTAGATGGGCAGGAAAACGATCAGGTTTGGTAAACGGAGTAGTGTGCGACGGAGGAGGGACTTCATAGACGTGCCGGGATAAAGAGTTGGCGCGCGGCGATCTGGGACAGCTCCAGCAGATAGGTGGGGTAAAACGTGAGGATCAGCGTTGCCGTGGCCAGGATGATCATTGGAACCACATGCCCCCAATGGAGGGCGCGTGCTGGTGCGGTATCCTCCGGTCGATCTTTCCAGAAAGCTTCGGACCAGATTTTGGTCATGGAAAAGAGCGTGAGCAGGCCAACGGCAAGGGCGATGCCGGCCGCAATCCATGCTCCCATTCCCAGGGTCTCCTTGATAAGAGCCAGCTTGGCCCAGAAGCCGGACAGCGGCGGAATGCCGCCCAGTGATAGCGCTGAAACCAGAAACAGGCCGGCGAGCCAGGGCGCGCTTCGGTAGAGCCCCCCTGTGTGGTTTAAGTCTTCGCCTCCCCCCGTCCGATCGATGGCCGCGGCAGCGAAAAAGAGGTTGGTCTTCACCAGGATGTGGTGGATGACGTAGAAGATGGTCGCCATGAGCGCCCCTTCCGTGCCAAGGGCAAGGCCGAGCGTCATGTAGCCAATCTGGCTGATGATGTGAAAGGAGAGGATGCGCCGGGTATGGAACTGGCTCGCTGCTCCCAGCACTCCGGTTACCATGGTGAAAAGAGAAACCCACAAGAGCAACGGAAAGATGAAATCCTGCTCCGACTGAAAAGCGGTCGTGAAGGTGCGGATCAGGGCGTAGATGCCTACCTTGGTAAGGAGCCCCGCAAAAACGGCGGAAATCGTGTGCCCAGGGGTATGGTAAGAGGAAGGCAGCCAGGCATAGAGCGGAAAAACTCCAGCTTTTGCGGAAAAGGCCAGCAGCAGGAAAACAGCGGAAAGCCGGGTGCCGACCTGTGAACCCTCTCCCCTTGCAATTCTCTCTCCAATGTCCGTAAAATTCAGCGTGCCGAAGGTGGCGTAAATCATACCGGCTCCCAGCAGGAAGATCAGAGAGGCGACGATGTTGAGAACGACGTATTTAACCGCTCCTTCTGTTTGCGCTTTCTTACCCCCCAGGGCGATGAGGACGAAAGATGACAGCAGCATAACCTCAAACCAGACGTAGAGGTTGAAGATATCGTTGGTAAGAAACGCTCCGCAGACACCAAACAGCAGGAACTGATAGAAAGCATGAAAGCCGCGGCGTTCTTCGTTAGCGGGCACCTCCGCAATTGCGTGTAATGCGCCGCAGAACCCGACAATCCCGGTAATGGTGACCATCATGGCCGAAAGCATGTCCGCCTGCAGACGTATGCCAACCGGCGCAGCCCAGCCGCCAGCGTCGAGGATTACGGGACCTGACGCCCTTACCGTTTCAATGAGCAGGAAGCCGGTCGCGCTCAGCAGTGCGGCAGAGGAGACTGAGACCCATCTCTGCGCGACAGCCCGGCCCTGCAACAGGATCAGGGTGATCGCCGCCGAAAGGGGAATCAGGAGAAAGATGTAGAGAGGGAATCGGGACATGGGATCAAAAATCCGCCTTATTGAGGTGGTCGGTATCGTCAGTGCCCAGGTCACGAAAGGCCTTCTTAAGCAAGACAACGGCAAAGGAGAACACGCCAAAACCAATGACGATGGCGGTAAGAATGAGGGCCTGGGGCAGCGGGTCTGCATGTCCCGACGGCGGGCTTGCGGCGCCATTCTGAACGATGGCGGAAATTCCAGTGCCCAGCCCGGAGACCGCCAGAATCGCAAGATTGGCCGCCTGGCTGAGAAAGAGGACTCCGATCAGCACCTGAGTGATGTTGCGTCGCAGGATAAGGAAGAATCCGCACGCAAACAGAAATCCGGCGAGAAGAATAATGAGTGTTTCCATAAACGGGAGAGCAGGGAAAAGGAGATCAGGCAACCCGGACTTTCCTGGGTTCTTCGGTTCGCAGCAGGCGGGTCAGGATCAGCAGGCAGACGCCGATCACGACGAAATAGACGCCGACATCAAACAGGAATGGAGTTCCAAACTTGGTTTTGCCAACAAACGGCAGCCAGACAGATCCCTCCAGCCAGAACCCGCTCATGAACGTCTTCTGGAAGAACAGCGCTGGTACGGCGCTGATAGCGGCCGCAGATAAACCGCCGGCGATAAGAAGCAATGGCGTCCGATTGCCATGGAGCGGGCGATCGGATTCGGCCAGCCTCTTGAGGAGAAGCGCCGATGCGGCGAGGAGTCCGCCGGTAAACCCTCCTCCCGGCTCATTGTGCCCGCGGAAAAGCAGGACGACAGACATAAACAGCAGCAGCGGCGTAAGCCACGTAACGGACGTTCGGAACAGAGGCGTCGCAATTGCCAGCTCCGCGCGCAAATCGCGCCGTCCCGAACCGAGGAGCAGCGCGGCGACACCCATGCCCGCGATTGCCAGCACAGCAATCTCGCCCAGCGTATCTAACGCCCGGAAATCGACCAGGATTACATTGACGACGTTCATGCCGTTCGCCTCAGGGAGGCTTTTCGCCGCCATATCCGCCGACACCCGGCCTGAATCCAGCGCGGGAGCGGACCGCACCGCAAGCAGGGCAATCGTAACGGCAGCCCCCGCAACAGCAGAGAGGATCAGATCAATATTCCTCTCGGAAGCAGAAGAGATGGCCCGAATGGCTGGCAGCTGGCGAAACACCAGAGCGCAAAGCACAAGCGTGAGGATCTCCACCAGCAACTGGGTCAACGCAAGATCGGGAGCGCCAAAGAAAGCAAACAACAAGGCCACGCCAAGGCCCACGCCCCCCATGGCGAGCACTGCCATCACCGTGCTGTGGGACTGGATGGCCGTAATTCCGGAAACGACAATCAAAAGCGCGATTCCCATCGGGACCAGGCGAACCGCGCTGCCCGGTACCGCCAGCGTCCATGGCGTGGAGGCCAGCGCAGCAATGACCAGCCCGCACAGACAGACGAGAACCACGGCGACATAAAGCCGAAGATTTCCATGCTGAATCCACCGGGTAATGGATGCGGAAAGGCGAATGATGGCGGCCAGAGTAGCGTCAAACATCTCCGACGCCGTGGCGGGGAAGCAATGCACCGCCACACGGGCAAGCGCACGTACTGTATCACGGAATATATAGAGAATGACTCCCACGGCGACAGTCACCGCGCTAAGCGCAAGTACCCAGTTGAAACCGTGCCACAGCTTCAGATGAACATGCGGCTCATGACGAGTCACATCCCGTACAGCAGCATGGATAAGGCCATCGCCAAGAATGGCGGGAAAGATTCCCACTATCGTCCCGGCCACGGCAAGCAGAATGGGGCCGATCAAAAGCGTCAGATTTCGCGCCTTGGGGTTAATCTCACGCAAACGTCCGCGATGACGAAAAGGGGAGATACCGACTTTCAATGCCACTGTAACATTAATCGCATTAGCCGCAAAGCCCAGGCACGTGACCAGGACGGCATATCCGCCCGCATTGATCTCCGCTTCGTACAGCAGTTCCTTTCCTATAAAGCCGATAAAGGGCGGAATACCCGACATCGAGAATGCGGCCAGCGCTGCCGCACCGGCCAGGAAAGGCATCTGGCAGCCCAGCCCATCCAGCTGAGTGATGTCACGCGTACCCGCCGCTTTGTCGACAACGCCGGCTATCATGAAGAGGGGCGCCTTATACAAGGCATGGACGACCAGAAAGAGCATTGCGGCCGTCACTGCAAGCTCAGTACCAATGCCCAGCAACATCACCAGCGTGCCAAGCGCGCTCATGGTCGAGTAGGCAAGCAAGCGCTTTAAATCCGTCTGTGCGAGTGCCAGTACGGCGCCAAGCAGCATCGTCGCAGCGCCCGTCAGGGTCAGCGTATCGTGCCAGACCGCTGTCCCACCAAGAACAGGGAACAGCTTGGCCAGAAGAAAAATGCCCGCTTTCACCATCGTTGCGGAATGGAGATAGGCACTGACGGGAGTGGGAGCCGCCATCGCATCGGGAAGCCAGAAGTGGAACGGCACCTGCGCGGATTTTGTGAAGGTGCCGAAAATCACCAGGACAAAGATGGCCGGATAGAGAGGACTGTTCCGCACCGCATCCCCATTCTGCTGCAAAATATGGAGATCGAAGCTACCGCCAGCCAGTCCCAGCAACAGAATCCCCGCCATGAGAGCAAGGCCACCCGCCCCGGTAACGAACAACGCACGAAGCGCTGCCTTACGTGCCTTCAGCTCGCTATGAGACAATCCAATCAGAAGATAACTCGCAAGACTTGTAAGTTCCCAGAATATAAAGAGCACAAGCAAATGGCCAGACGAGGCAACACCCAGCATCGCCAGCATAAAAAGCTGGATATACACAAAAAAGGGAACTGCATGCGGCGAGCCTTTAAGATAAGCACCCCCATAGATGAGGATCAAAAAGCCTATCCCGCTAATGAGCAGGGAAAGGAGAAGCCCCAGACCATCAAGCCTGAATGAGAGCGCAACATTCAGTTGCGGAACCCATTGCCCAGACCAGGAAGGAATCTCCCCCTTCGCGATCGGCCCCGCCTGTGTAAGCAACCACAGAAAAATGGCGGCCGGCGCAACCGCGGAAAGCCAGCCTGCCCAGGGTGCGGACGTCTTGGCAACATAGGGCCAGATGACAGTCCCAACACCGATAGCAACAAGACCAATCAGAAAAAATTCCATAACAATCCACGACAGTGACGCAAAACTTGCCTGCGCAACCTGTATATGACATTTACCAACTTTAGCGTGCGGCTTTCGAAGAGCCTGCGCCGCTTCCTACAAACAGATAAACGGGAGCCCAGATAACAAATCCCACTAATAGGAAGAGGGCGTCACTCGAAAGCTCACCTTCCTTCGTCGCCCACCATGAGATGCCTAAAAATGTAGCGGATAGTACGAGAACTTTTCCCGTTCGTTCAGTTGCCGACAATCGCCATCCCAGGTAAGTCGCAACAATCCATACAACAAAACCTCCCGTCGCGATCCAAATCTCGGAAAAAGGCACAGCACTCCCATGAAATGCTTTTGCTAAGGAGGTTACTCCGATTGCGCAAACACAGAACGCAAAAATTCCAAACAACAATATGAATGACGGATAATGCCGATTCAGCGACGCAACATAATCCTTATCCGAACCAGCCAGCCCTTTTGCATAGACACCCGCCGCAAAGGAGATGATAACACCCGAAAAACAAAGGCAAAGGGCAGAAAATAGGGTCATTTTGGGTCCTCACAAGCATGGCAATGCCATACAGAGGCGACCCTACCTCCACCACTGACTTCCGGAATCCAGGCAGATCCGAAACCCTTTCGAGTACACTGCACCATTATCCTGAAAGCTGTCAACCCTTATCATTTTTGGCCACTCCCTTTTCTAACGCACCGAGCCTACGCATGGCGGCAGGCAGTTGCGCCGTGGCGACCCATTGACGCTTTGCCTGGATGGCCGAAACAGCGGGGTGACCAAGGACGGTTTCGCCTTCCGGAACGTCGCGCATAACGCCGGACTTTGCTCCAACAGTGGATCGATCTCCCAGTTTGAGATGCCCCGAGATGCCGGACTGCGATGCAACCACAACGTAATCTCCCAACTGGGTGCTGCCGGCAAAGCCAACTTGCCCCAGGACAAGGCAGTGCCGTCCCATCGTGACGTTGTGTGCGACATGAACCAGGTTATCGATCTTGGTGCCCGCGCCGATGACAGTGGCGCCAAGCGCTCCCCGGTCAATCGCCGCGTTTGCCCCGATTTCAACATCATCGCCAATCACCACGTGCCCAATCTGAGGCACTTTCCGATGTCGCCCCTGGTCGAATACATAGCCATATCCATCGGAGCCGATCGTCGTACCGGCATGGATGGTGACTCGATACCCAATTCGCGTCCTCGCGTAAACCACGACGTTGGGGTGCAGGCAAACGTCACTCCTCAGGACGCTTGCGGCGCCGATATGGTTTCCTCCCATCAGGACGGTACGCGCACCGAGGTGGACGTCCCTCCCAATCACGCAGTGCGGCCCTATGTGAGCGCTGGGATCGATGTAGGCCGTGGTATCAATCATCGCGCTGGGATGAATGCCGGGTGGCAGCGTCTCCGTCGGATAGAGAAGCGACAGCGCTATGGCAATGGCGACGCGGGGATTCCGCACCTGGATGAGCGTCTTTGACGACCGGGTAAAGCCTGAAGGGACGATGATTGCGCTGGCGTTACCCTCCGCACTTGCCGTGAGATACGGCTCGGCCTCGGCAAAAGTAAGGTCGCCTTCGCTCGCCTGGTCTATGGACGCGATCCCAACGATCTCGATTGCTTCGTCACCGATAACTTTGCCATCAATGGCTTTCGCGATATCCAGAACTGTAAACATAATTAGCGGCAACCGGTAAGTGTTAAGGACTGACTTTCTGAAAAGCTTTAGAGCGCCACCATTTTCTGCGCCTTTGCGTCCCACACTTTAAGGCGCAAACATCGGATTATATCATAGGGATGCAGCGATGTTGTCCTGGCTCTTTGCAATTCCGGCACCTTCCTCCATACCTCCGGAAGACGATAAAAAGGGATATGCGCATTGAGATGGTGGATGTGATGGTAGCCGATGTTTCCTGTAAACCATGCCATAACTAGACCCATCTTCATATAACTGGAGGATTCCATAGCCGCTTTTTCATACGTCCATCCCTGGCCGTCCAGAAACGTGACACCAGGAAAATTATGCTGCGCGTAAAACAGATAAGCTCCCAAACCATAAGCTATAAAACACGGAAACACCTGTGCATACATCCACGTCGACCAGCCGAAGACGCAGATGAGAAAAGCACCGAATGCAAAGTGAGCGGCCAAAGCAATGAAGCAATCAAAATGCTCCCGTGGCTTTGACACGAAAGGAAACAAACACATCCCCAGGAGAAATGCGGAGATATAACCAAACAGGATAGTAAGTGGATGGCGCATCAACAAATACTGTCGCTGCACCGCCCTGGACGACGCCTCAAAAAGTTCTTTAGTCATCACCGGAAATGAACCGATTTGAGATCCTCGCATCCTGGAATTATGCTTGTGATGGTGATTATGTGAACTTTTCCAGATGCTGGTGGGGCTGAGCAACCATATTCCCATCACCCGCATGACGACGCCTGCCAGCCAGGATTTAGGCAGGAGCGTCTGGTGCTGCAGGTCATGGTTGATGACAAAGAGTCTTACGATAAGAAGTCCAGTCAACACGCTGAACAACAGCTGGATGGGCAGCTGAACGGTGCGCAGCACAATAACAACAGCGGTAAGGTATAAAAATACAGTGGAAAGAATCACCCACCAGCTTGTCAAGGCATCGTCTACAGCAAAAGGTTTCGTCGCCAGAATAAGGTCCTTGCCCGTTCTCACCTTTTTCAAACATATGTCCGTTTGCAAATGAGATGAGTTGTTCGACATGCATCAGCTTGCACTGTCTGACACCGAAGCGCAGAACTTTTGGGATGAACGGTTCCATTGGCCTATGAGCGGCAAATTGAGCCACCTTTCCGGCGAAGCATCGGAGGATTACAGGAAAGTACGCTCTCGAAAAGGGTTGCTTGCCTGCGGGCTGTTTCCACTTCAGCGCCTCCCCCGGACGCGGACCTGCAGCGTGCCGCCAGACCACGTTTCGAGACGCGGCTCCGGCCCGGGCATGGGCGGCATTGACCAGGACGACCGCCTCATCATCCCCTACACAACGGCGATGAAGCAAATGTCCAGGCTCTCTAGCACATTCGGTTTGCCTATGCCTGGCTATTGACCGTTCACCATGGCGCTCTGGTAGTCTTGACGCGCATGGCCCTCGCTCCTATCCCCTCACCTGTCGATGCTTCCCCCGTCTCCAGTGCGCCCGCGCCGGCGCGTGTGTACCTGGCGGGCACTCTGTTTAATGTGCGCGAGGTTTCCGGCAACGTAGAGCTGGCGGAGGCGATCGAGGCGGCGGCGGCGGCGACGGAGGGGCGCGCCATTCGCTGTGTGTTGCCGCAGGAGCTGCCCTTTCCCGCGCAGCCGTCGCCGGTGGATATCCGCAATACCGACATCGCCGCCGTGCTGGGGGCGGACGCCCTCGTGCTGCAGTTTGATGGCCTGGAGCTGGACAGCGGCACCGTTGCGGAGTTTATGCTGGCCAAGGCGGCCGATATCCCCTGCGTGCTGCTGCGCACCGATATCCGCGCCGGCGGCGATCAATCCGGCCCGGATGCCGAGCCGTGGAACCTGATGCTCAGCGGCTGGCCCCGCACCCGCACCGTCCTGGTGCCCAGCCTGCTGATGTGGGTGGCCTCCGCTGGCACAGGCACGCGCGCCGAGCGCCTGGCCGCGCTATATGCGGAAACGGCGCGCCGTACCGTGGAGGCGCTGCGCGACGTTCTGTGCCGCCCGCCCCTGCTCCGCGGCGAGGAGGCGGCAACCGTGCGCGCCTGGGTGGCGCGGATGTCGGTCGACACCGCTGCTTCATCGCCGGGCGGGCGGGCCAGGCAGGCGGATTAACTTGCCGGAGCCCCAAAAAGCTCGCGTATACCCGGGTATATCCTGCGGCGTCGGCCCGTGGTGATTAGCTTGCCGATGCCGCGCCGGCGTTCAGCTCGGCGACGATTTCCGGGTCGCGCACGTCTACCCATTCGCCCTTCATCCGCACGCCGCGGATTTTGGCGGAGTCGTCGATCATGGCGCGCAGGGCGTCGGTCAGTTCGTACTCGCCGCGCGGGGAGAGGGTGAGCTCGGACGTATAGGTAAAGAGGCGTGGCGTAAAGATATAGATACCTACATTAGCGTAGGCGTTGTTGGGTGTTTTGGGGAAATTGCCTTTCTCCACAAGGTCCGTCATGTAGTCGTGCAGATCCAGGAACACGGCGCCGAATTTGCTCAGATCCGCGGCGGTTTTCACAGTCACCAGTGCGTCGTCTGTCTCCTGCCATGCGGCTGCAATAATGGCGTAGGCGGCGGGGTCGGGCAGGAAGATATCGCCATAGGTCAGCAGAAAATTGTCGCGGGCCACCCAGTCGCGGGCTACTTCGGGGGCTTTGCCGGTGCCGTTTTGCACTTCCTGCTCGCCGTACTCAATGTTCACGCCAAAGGCATCGCCGTCGCCAAAGTAGTTGCGGATGACATCTCCCTGGTAGCCAACAACTAAAAACACGTTGGTAACGCCGGCGTGGTCGCGCAGTCCTTCAATAATCCATTGCAGGACAGGCTTGCCGCGCACCGGCACCATGGGTTTGGGCTGGCTGGCGGTAAGTTCTTTCATGCGGGTACCTTTGCCCGCGGCGAGGATAACGGCTTTCATGGCGGAAAGTCTCGCGAAGGCGCGGCCGGATGTCCATGGAGAAATGCTTGTCGCTCAGGCAATATTTATTCGCTAAGCGTAAAAGTATTAAGCAGATTTTCGGCCGCATGGCGTCTGCTATGCGTGTAGCGGAGTTCTGTTACACAATCTTTACAAGAAGCATTACTTTTGCAGGCGTTGATGTTGTCAATCGCACCAAGTTTCGGCCCGCTGATCGTGTTTTCGTTGCCGCACCCTCGTCCCTTCGCCGCGCGGACGGGGCTTCTTACATTTCTTGCACGATTATAAATTTTTATTTCCGCAATAGATCTTTGCCTGCACGCGAATCCGATTCTATAGCCCACACTTTCTTTTCCTTTCGTAATCCGACCCTGCCACTGCCATGAATGCATCGCCCGACTCCCCGCCTGAGGGCCAGCCTCAGCCCAACCCCGCCGACGCGGCGCCGTCGACACACGCAACGCCCGCTCCCATGCCTGAGCCTCCCCCCGCCTATCCCAGGCGCGGCGGCCTTTTCATGGCGCTTGGCGCTTTCCTTCTTGCCGTATTTGGCAGCTGGACGCCGCCGGTCTGGGCGCAGCGCGGTGCTTCTCTCGCGCGGCGCAACCCGTTGCGGGCGTTGGTGTTGGGGGTGATGGTGGGATTGGCGGTCTGGGGCGTTATCGCGCTGCTGTGCCATCGGCCGCCCCCGCCTAAGGTGCCGTGGGTTAAGGTAAAGGCCTCCACCCCCGCAGCGCCCACGCTGATCGAAGGCAAGCCGGTGGCGCACAGCTGGATGCTGAAGTTCGATCAGCCCGTGGCCCGCGTGGACGACATGAACAAGGACCTCCCGGGCGACTTCCTCGGAATCGTCCCGGCCGTCAAAGGCAAGTGGCGCTGGACGTCCGACAATCGCCTGGACTTTACGCCCGACGCCGGCCAGTTATGGAAGCCGGGCGAGAAGTACCACGCCGTCATCCGCAAAAGCATGCTGGCGCCGAAAATCTCCTTTCCGCCCGACATTACGGTAACGTTCGAGGCGCCACGCCTTACCGCAACTGCCTCCGGCCAGGAGATTTACATCGACCCGACCGACACCGACGTGCGTCGCGTGGCCGTCACGTACAAGTTCAACTATCCCGTAACGCTGGACGAGCTGATGAAGCGCACGGAGCTGAAAACGCAGGGCAAGGAGAACCTCTTCCCCGACGCCGCCCCGGGTGAGCCGCTGTTCAGCTTTAAGGTAAAGCCGCATGGCATGGAGGCAACATTACTGTCCGCGCCGCTGACGCTGCCGAAGGAAACCGCCTTTGCCGTCGTGCGGCTTAAGGAGGGGACCGAATCGGCCCTGGGCAGCGGCCGCGGCGATAGGGGCGCGCTGGAGAAGCCGCTGGAGACATCCGTGGCCATCCCCGACGTGACGCGCCTGATGCGCATTGGCGCAGTCAAGCCGGAGATCATCACCGGCGCCGACGGCACGCCGCAGCAGGTGCTGATTGTCGAGACGACCGTCTCCACCCGCGCCGACGACGTGGCCCGCTACCTGCAGGTGCGCCTGCTGCCCAAGGATCGCCCGAAGTTGCCCGCCGTTAAGGGGAAGGACGCGCAGCCCCCCGCGCCAGGCATGGGAGCCAGCGCGACAAACGGCCACGGTGCGGACGCCGAGTCGGAGACCGCTGCGGCAGAAGACTTTGACTGGAGCAGCGACGCGGAAGCCATCGACGCGCGCGTTGTGGACGCCGCACCGCAGCTCACCGCAACGCCAATCCCCAGCGACAAGGAGCGCGATACGGTACATGTCTTCCGCCTCTCGGACGTGCCGGAGGGCCGCTACCTGTGGGTAAAAATCGGCGGCGGCATGCCCGGCCCCGGCCGTGTGGTGCTAAAGGACGACTTTAAGGGCGCCGCCGCCATGCCGGCCTGGCCGCGCCACCTGTCGCTTATGCATCCCGGCAGCCTGCTGGCCCTGGGTGGCGAGCGCAAAATCGGCGTGATGGCCCGCGCCGTCAAGAAGCTGAAGTACCGCATCGGCCGCCTCACGCCCGCGCAAATCCACCATCTGCTCAGCCAGACGTCCGGCGACATGGCCGATCTGTCTTTCGAGACCTACCGCTTTGGCGAGGACAGCCTTACCGAAGTGTTTGAGCGCGAGGAGGATCTGACGCAGCCAGACCCGAGCAAGCCGGCTTATGGGTCGATCGACTTTACGGAATATCTGCGCGCGCCGTCTCCTCTGCCTGCTTCTCGCATGGGCACGCCCGGCACGGGTGATCCGCGCCTGCAGACGCGCCGCGGCATCTTTTTCCTGCGCGTTGCGGAGGTTCGCGAGCGCGCAAAGCGTGCGGAGGGGGGAGGAGCAGGAGAAGGCGAAGGGGAATCCTCCGAAGAATCGACCGGCGATGGCGAAGACTCCGAGCGCTCCGACATGGACGACGCCTGGGGCGAGGACAACCGCCTCTCCCCAGTGGAGATGGAGCGCGACGACGAGACGGCGTTCCGCGAGCGCAACCGCAAGTGGTCCTCGCGCGATCGCCGCGAAGAGCAGAAGGCGGAGCCCAACCTCCTCTCCGATCGCCGCTTCATCATCGTTACGGATCTCGGCATGATCGTGAAGCATAACGCCGATATGTCGCGCGACATCTTCGTGCAGTCCATCCAGAGCGGCAAGCCTGTTGCCGGCGTTACGGTCGAGGTCATCGGCGTCAACGGCGTCCCCGTCGCCACGGCTACCACCAATGCGGATGGCCGCGCGTCGCTCCCCGTCATCGCGGGGCTTAAGCATGAGCGCCTGCCCATCGCCATCGTGGCGCGTCTGGAGGATGACATCAGCTTCATCCCCTTCCGCTCGGCCGATCGCCGGGTCAACGACTCGCGCTTCGATGTTGGCGGCGTGCGCATCTCGTCGCCCTCGCAGCTCACCGCGTTCGCCTTTACGGATCGCGGCATCTACCGCCCGGGAGATACGATGAAGCTCGCCTTTTCCGTCAAGCAGCAGGACTGGCAGGGCAAACTCGACGGCACCCCGCTGGAGCTGGTCATCATGGATCCGCGCGGCAACTCCCTGGTGGAGGAGCGCTTTAACGTGCCCGGCGACGGCTTTTTCGATCGCTCCGTAGCTGTGCCGGAGACCTCGCCGACCGGCACCTACAACATCGGCCTCTACACCATCGCCAAAAAAGGCCGCGGCTACTTCATCGGCGGCTGCACGGCGCGCGTGGAGGAGTTCCTGCCGGATCGCATGAAGATCCGCGCCAAACTCAGCGTCCCGCCCACCGCCGGCTGGGTGCAGCCCACCTCCGCTGCTTCGCCCAACGGCCTCAAAATCGACGTGGAACTGGAGCACCTGACCGGCGGCCCCGCCGAGGGCAACACGGTAACCGGCCAGCTGACGCTGCACCCCGCGGAGTTCGTCTTCCCCCAGTACGAGGACTACCTCTTCTTCGATCCCCTGCGCGATGACACCGCCCCGCGCCGCCCCGTGCAGGAGGACATGGCCGAGACGACGACCGACACCCAGGGCAAAGCGGTGCTCGATCCCCACCTGGAGAAGTTTGAACGCAGCGCCTTCCGCATGACCTATGTGGCGCGCGGCCAGGAGAAAGGCAGCGGCCGCGGCGTCAGCGATGGCGGCAGCATCCTCGTCTCCAGCCTGGACTGGGTCGTCGGCTACAAGCCGGAGGCCTCGCTGGACTACGTGAAGCAGGGCACGGCCTGCAAAGTCAACCTCATTGCCGTAGGCCCGGACCTCAAACCCGTGGCACCCGGCGAGCTGACCATGGTGGTAAAGGAGCAGTACTACGTCTCTGTCCTCACCCTGGGCGACAACGGCAAGCACGCCTACCAAAGCGTGCAGAAAGAACGCGAAGTCGCCAGCACCACCGTTACGCTCGGCACCGCCACCTCCGCCACCGGCCCCGCCGGTACGGATTGGCTCGTCCCCACCGCCACGCCCGGCAATTTTGTGGCGGAGCTTAAGGACAAGGACGGCCATAACGTCGCGGTCATCCGCTTTACCGTGGCCGGCAAAGCCAACCTGGAGCGCTCCATGGAACGCAACGCCGAGCTGAAGGCCGCCATCCCGAAGGTGGAGTTTGCGCCGGGCGAGGAGATCGAGATCTCCATCACCGCGCCCTACACCGGCAGCGGCCTCATCACCATCGAGCGCGACAAAGTCTACGCCACGCAGTGGTTCCGCGCGGAGACCAACAGCAGCGTGCAAAAGATCCGCGTGCCGGCCGGTCTGGAGGGCAACGCGTACGTCAATATCTCCTTTGTGCGCGCGCTGGACAGCCGCGAGCTGTACACTAGCCCCCTCAGCACCGCCATCGTCCCCTTCCGCATCAACCGCGACGCCCGCACCACACACGTAAAGCTGGACGTACCCGAGAAAGCCCGCCCCGGCGAGGACCTGACCATCCGCTACAGCGCCAGCCGCCCCACACGCCTTGTGGTGTACGCGGTGGACGAGGGCATTCTGCAAGTGGCTAAGTACCAGCTACCTAAGCCGCTGGACTGGTTTTACCGCAAGCGCGCCCTGCAAATGGTGACGGAGCAGATCCTCGACCTTATCCTGCCCGAGTACACCATAAGCCGCGACGTAGCCGCCGCCGGCGGTGGCGAAGGCGCCGGCCTGCTCGCCGCCAACCTCAACCCCTTCAAGCGCAAGGACGAACCGCCCGTCGTGTTCTGGTCCGGCATCATCGAGGCAGGCACCGACGTGCGGGAGATGAAATATCGCATCCCCGGCTACTTCAACGGCAAGCTGCGCGTGATGGCCGTGGCCGTGAGCCCCGACGCCGCAGGCTGCGCCGAAGCCAAAGTGACGGCCCGCTCGCCCGTGGTCATCCAGCCAAGCGCCCCCATGTTTGCCGCGCCAGGCGACGTGTTTGAGGTGCCCGTGACGCTGATGAATTACGTCGAAGGCAGCGGCCCGGATGCGAAGATCAGCTTCCGCGCCGAAGCCAAACCGGGCGCCGGCGGCAAGCCCGCGCTGGAGATTGCGAAGGCGCCGGACGCCGAAGTGGCCATCCCCGAAGGCCGAGAGCGCACGGTAGTATTTACCTGCCGCGCCCTTGACGCCCTGGGCAATGCCACCCTCGCCATCACCGCCGGCGGGAGATCCGCAGCGCCTGGCGCCGAGCCGGTGCTGCGCACCCGCGAGACCAGCCTGAGCATCCGCCCCGCCGCGCCTTTCCGCACGGAGATCACCTCCGGCACCGCGCGGGGCCCGAAGCCTCTGGACATCGCGCTGAATCGCAGGCTGTACCCCGAGTTTGCGCGGGCGGAAGCCGACGCGTCGTCGCTGCCCCTGGCCCTTACGCGCGGCCTTACCGAGTGGCTGAAGGATTACCCGCACCAGTGCAGCGAGCAGATAACCTCGCGCGGCATGGCCCTGGTCGTGCTCGCGGGCTATTCCAGAAAGAGCCTCATCACCGCGCCCGGCGCGCCAAGCCCCACGCAGGCGGCGGAGACCGTGCGCGCGATAGCGGCCACGCTGCGCAGCCGCCAGTCGTCCAACGGCAAAATCGGCCTGTGGCGCGCGGAGCCCATCAGCGAGAACAGCACCGTATCGTGGGACGATTACCCCACAATATATGCCGCGCTTTTCCTCACCGAAGCGGCCGATCGCCAGACCGCCATCCCCGCCCAGCTTCAGAAGGATGCCCTGGAATACCTGCGCAAAGCCCTGGAAACCACGCCCAACACCGTGGGCCAGGCGCGCCTGCAAGCCATGGCCGTCTACGTGCTCACACGCAACGGCGTCGTCACCACCTCCTACCTGGAGCAACTGCGCACTCGCCTCGACGCGCTGACGCCTCCCCCGTCCCCGCCTGCTCCCTCTGCCCCCGCGGCGTGGCGTACGGACATCGCCGGCATCTACATGGCCGCCAGCTACGCCATGCTGCGCGACGGTAAGAGCGCAAAGCAGTACGTCGACGAGTATGAGCGCGCCGTGGCGAAAGCCGAAGCGGACGCCCGCGCCGGCGGCAAGAAGCGTAAGCGGGGCGGCGAAGATCGCGCGGGAGGCTACACGCGCCAGGCGGATGATCGTTTGCAACGCATCTTCCTCATCTGCAGGCATTTGCCGGAGGAGATCGGCCGCATTCGAGACGAAGAAGTGGAAGCGCTGGCGGCCACTGCCGGCAAGGAAATCACCACACAAACCGCCGCCTGGGCCGTGCTTGCCTTTGAGGCCATGGCCAACCCGACGCAGCTGGGCAACGCCGGCGGCAAGGGCAACGGCTCTGCCACGGACCGCACACGCATGCTCCGCGTCGTCAGCATCCAGGAGGTCATCGCCGGCGGCTCGCCACGCGAGCCCGCAACAAAAACGGACGGCGCAGTTGCAACGGCCACCTTCTCGCCCCAGGCCACAGCGGCGCGTATCTTGCCGGGCCGGGTCGCCGATGGCGTCACCACCTACTACCAGGTACTCACGGCCGGGTTCGATCGCCCCGCCACGGCCAGCGCCTCCGCCACGGGCAAACCGTTGCCGGAGATCGCCAACGGCATCGAAATCAGCCGCGCGTTTCTCGCCGAAGACGGCAAGCCTGCCGGCCCGATCGCCAACCGCGCACCAGGTGCGCAAGCGCCAAACGTGGAGGTGGGCAAGGAGCTCTACGTCCGCATAACGGCGCGCGTGCAACCCGGAGCCGGGGCCGCGTGGCTGGACAACGTGGCGATTCTCGACCTGCTGCCCGCCGGCTTTGAGGTGGTGCCGGAGACGATTCGCGGCCCGGACGGCGACGGATACGTCGAAACACAAGTACCGGCGGCAATGTTCCACCCAGCCCCCGCCCCCGGCGCCACCAACGCGCCCGCGCCGGTGCCTGCCGGCCCGAAGCCCACGCCGCTCAAGCCCGCCTATGTGGACATTCGCGAGGACCGCATCGTGCTATACGCAAGCCTGGATACAACGCTGCGCACCTTCGTCTACAAAATCCGCGCCACCAACGCAGGCACCTACGCCGTACCCCCGCTTAGCGCCGAAGCGATGTACGACCGCGCCATCAACGCCCGCCACGGCGGAGGCGAAAGCGTCATCGTGGGAGCGCCCGGCGCACGCTAGTGCATTTTCCAGATAGCTTGTCGCGAATTCGCCAAGCTCCGAGATCGGCGGAGCCGTGACGTTCTCGGAGTGCTATGCCTCCGCAAAGCACTTTCTCAGATCTGCTCAGCACCCCGTAGTACCGATCCTGGCCGGGCCGCCTACTCCTCCTCCGCGCCAAGGGCCTGGGGCACGTTGGGGCGAAGATCGAAGACGTGGAGCGGCTCGAAGCTGAACTGGGCGCGTTGCCAGAAGTATTGCGCCGACGGCGTGGAGTTGATGGGCAACGACTTGCGGAAGACCGCCTTGTCGATCTCCGCCATAGGCCGCGGCGCCAGGCCGCGCTTGAGGATGACGCGGAACAGCATGGTAAACGCACTGCGGTCCGGCCGGTCGAACACGTCCAGCGGCGTCGCCACATCTACCTCCACGCCAATCTCTTCCATCAACTCGCGCTCCAGCGAGGACCGCAGCGACTCGCCCTGCGCCACCTTGCCGCCGGGGAAGCTCCACAGGCCGGGCTTACCTCGCTTGGCCTTTTGCTTCACCATCAGCAGGTCGCCATAGGCGTCTTCAATCCACGCCATCACGGCCACCTCTTTATTCAGCCGCGGCGCGCGGGGCCGCGGAGTAACGTGCGGGTGTACCATCACGCCGTCCATGGCGGCGCCACCCGTTGTGCCCAGGAGAGTGGACACTGGAGCAACAGTACCGGCGCCTCGCGTGGACGCTGGCAGCTTCTTGGGCTTGGACTTGACGTTGCTGCCGGCTTTAGCCTTGGACTTGGTCTTGAGCTTTGGCTTGATCAGCTTGTATTTACGATCGTTCGGCAATGTGCTTGAATAGGAGTGATGGTGAATACGACAGGTTAAAGTGACAGGTTCAGCACCTTCTATGCCATCACGGCAAAAGGGGCTCTGAATCAGAGATGCTTAGGCGCACTAAAAATATCGGCACAGCAATCGCGCAGCTAAAGAAGCCAATGCTTATCGGCCTGTTTTTTTGAGAATGAATAAAAAAGTGCTTTCATTTGCCCACTTCGTCACAATCAGGCAAGCCCATATTCGTTCCAGCACAAAAATAGTCACGACTACGCGCCTAGTGAAGATACCTTATTGAGATTCTTTCGCAAGATTTCCGACAACACGCCCTGCCCGGCAACCCAGATCCTCCCCCTCCCTTTTATGAACCTCTCCCAGCTTCTTGCGGAACTCGGTAACCACATGGGACTCAGCAACCTGCGTCTCAACGAGCGCGGCGTTTGCCGCCTCGTGTTCGACCAGAAACTCAGCGTCACCATCGAGCTGGCGCAGGATGGCAAAACGCTCATCCTGTACAGCCTGGCCGGCAAAGTGCCCGACAAAGCCGGCGCCTCCTTCCTGCGCATGCTGCTGGACGCCAGCCTGTTTGGCCGAGGAACGGGCGGCTGCATCTCCCTGGCCATGGAAAGCGACGACGGCGAAATTTACCTGCAAAGCCTGCTGCCGATCGACAAGCTCGACGGCATTACCCTGGCGGGCGTGCTGGAGGATCTCGTAAACAGCGCGGAGAACTGGCACCAACGCTTTGAGACCAACGACTTCCCCAGTTTTGAGGACTCACCGGAAGCAGCAGGCGAACCCGCCGCCGCATCCCCATCCCCCTACCCCGCCGATACCTTTTTTGTACGCCCCTGACCCATCTGGCGGCGTGCCGGCGGTTAGAACGGCTGATCCAGAATCGTCGCCAGCACCGTTTTCAAAGCGCTGCCCTCTAACCTGTTGTTAATGAACAAGAAACGCGGCTTGCGCTTGTCGGCGGGGCCGCTGGGAGCCGCGCCGGCGGCCTGACCGAGCGTCTGGCCCAGGTCGATGATCTCGCGGATGCCCTGGCGGCCCTGCTCGTACACCTCGCCCGTATCCCGGTAGGGGGAAAACTTCTCGACGGCCTGGGCGTAGGTGCGGCCAGGGCGCAGGAGGAAACGCGCGGCGGTAAAGTCCGCCGTGTCGCACGCGCCGGGCATTGTCAGTTGTTCCACAACGGGGGGCATGCGTGTCCAGGAGTTGAACACGTGCGCCACGTTGTGCCGGGCCAGCATGGCGAAATAGTCGGGGCGAAGCAGCGACGCGTTGCGGATCTCCGCGCCGTACATCCAGCCGCGCGGCAGCTTGCCGAGAAACGCGTCGAACTCCTCGACAAACGCGCCGCCGCGGGCGTAGTCCTCCGGCATGGCGCTGAACTCAAACATCAGCGGGCCGATTTTGTCGCGAAACGCCTCGCACGGGCCCAGAAAGCGCTCCGTAAACAGCTCGGCATCAAGATAATGCGCATTCACCATGCCCGCGCGCATGCCAAAGCGGGGCAGCGAGGGAAAATGTCGAATGGTCACGTCGTCCGTCACCTTAAAGGCAAAGCGAAAGCCCTGCGGAACCGCCGCGGCCAGTTTGGCGAGGCCGTCGTGCGTGGGGAAGGCGTAGTAGCCGGCGTCCACGCACACCGTGCGGAAGGTTTCGGCATACTCGCCCAGGCACTCATCCTCAAACCTCTTCTGCGAGAAGCGCTTGCGCGTGGTGTAGCGATGCTCGTCGTACAGCGTGCCCAGCCAGCCCTCGTACTTCCAGCTGCTGGTGCCCACGTACACGCCACGCGCCGCAAGCTCCTCCAGCCGTGCACGCATCTTGCTTAGCGGGAATGGGTTATCGATGTGGCTGAAGAGATCCATGCGTTCCCGATTCTCCGCCAAAACGCGCGGCTGGTCAACGCGCGCCTTAGGCGTTAGCATGATGCGACTTCCTCCCTTTGCCCCGCCTCTATGCCCGCCCCCATTACTGTTACGCAACCCGCTGAGCTTCTGGATCTTATGTTTGCCGAATGGGCCGACGTGAAGAAGAAGCAGGTGCGTGTGTGGCTTAAAAACAGTGCCGTGGCCGTGAATGGCAAAGCCGTAACGCAGTACAATCACCCGCTTAAGCCGGGCGACGTGGTGGAGGTGCGGACCGATCGTAACGCCGCGCCGCAGAGCGTGTTACAGGGCGCGCGCGGCGGCAAAATCACCATTCGGCACGAGGACGACGCGATACTTGTGATTGAGAAGCCGTCGGGCCTGCTCAGTATCGCCAACGAGGAGGAGCGCGAGAAAACCGTCTACTGGCTGCTGAACGAGTACCTGCGCGAAAAGGCGGGCCGCACCGCGCGCGAGCGCGAACGGGTGTGGATTGTGCACCGGCTCGATCGCGAGACCTCCGGCCTGATGGTGTTTGCGAAGACGGAAAAAGCCAAGCGGACGCTTCAGGACGATTGGGAACGCGTTGATAAGCAATACTTTGCGGTGGTGGAAGCCGCTCCGCCGCCAGCGCCGCAGCCGCCGGCTGAGGATACGGGCACCTTTGAGAGCTACCTGGATGAATCCAACCCGTACCGTGTTAAAACCGCCAAGCCCAGCCCGCGCACCCGCCACGCCCTCACGCACTATAAGGTACTGCACCGCAAAGGCATACGCGCGCTGCTTGAGCTTACGCTGCGCACCGGCCGCCGCCACCAGATCCGCGTGCACCTCTCCGAGGCGGGCTGGTCCATCCTGGGCGACCCCAAATACGGCCACGCCGCCGATAAAGCGCGCCGCCTGGCCCTGCACTCCTGCACCCTCCGCTTCCGCCACCCCGTCACGGAGGAGCGCATGGAGTTCAGCACCCCCCTGCCGCCGGAGCTGAAGGGGATGCTGGGCGGCGCGCTGCCGGGGGAAAAAGCGAAGCCCGCCGCTGAGACGGATAAGACATCCCAAAGCAAAGGGCAAAATACCGCAGTTGAAGTCAACGCCCCCTCCCCCGCCTCCCCACCACCCGAACGCCCGCCCCGCAAGCGCGTGGCGCGAGGGGACGAGACTGCTCAGGCCAAGCGCAGGGGAAAAGGCAAACGCTAACGGAAAACCCCAAAAGGCTATCTCGTTTTCAAACCTCTCTCGCTCTCGATTCCCCCCCTTCGCGCCCTTTGCGTCCTTCGCGCCCTTTGCGCGAAAATATGCCATTCGTAGTGCCGCACCTTAAAGTGCTGCCACGCGCTGGGCTATTTCGCGCAAAGGGCGCGAAGGACGCAAAGGGCGCGAAGGGGGGAACAGAGAGAGTTTTGCTACTTTACTTGAGAAAACTTCTCGCCAGCCATAAAACAAAACAGCCGAATGCCCCTTCTGGGACATCCGGCTGCTTGTAAAGACTCAACACTCCTCTCCCCGCAATTAAGCGCGGCCGAGGTACTTGCCGTCGGCGGTGCCGATGCGGACGAGTTCGCCTTCCTTGATGAAGAGGGGGACCTGGATGCTCAGGCCGGTCTCGAGGACGGCGGGCTTCTGCACGTTGTTGGCGGAGTCGCCCTTGACGCCATCAGCGCTCTCGACAACCTTCAGCGTGACGACGGAGGGCAGCTCGATTTCCGCCGGCTTTTCGTCGGTAAACACGATATCGACGGCCTGATTTTCGGTGAGATAATCCTTCACCTTGCCGACAAATTCTTCCTGGAGCGTCAGGGTGTCGTAGGTGAGCGGGTCGATGAAATTGTAGCCGGTGCCGTCCTTGTAGCTAAACTCGTACTTTTTGCGGCTGATGGGGACGAGCTGCAGGGCGTCGTTGGAGTTGAAGCGCTGCACAAAGGATTTGCCGGTGCGCAGGCTGCGCAGGGTCATTTGCACAAAGGCGCGCAGGTTGCCGGGTGTGCGGTGCTGGGACTCCAACACCATGCAGATGTCGGTGTTGAACTTGATGGCCTGTCCTTTTCCTACTTCGTTTGCGTTCGGCATAAAAATGGCTGTTCGTGGGGCTGAGCTGGGGCGATCGATCGGCCTGGCAGGCTGGCAGCGGATGACGGGCGGTACGACTTCCATTCGTGCGAAGCTGCCCGGTCCCTCAGCGAGATGGGGCAGCGCGGAACGGCATTCGAAAGCCGGGCGCGCAGGCGATTGCGAGCTGACCAGTCTCCGCGCCGCCGCCCTGTGTGTCAAGCTATTTTTGGGGAGGCTGCGGCGAAGCTTTGCCGGCCGCGGGAGGCTGCGCCCCGGGTCCGGGCGGGCGGATGGACTTATCCCCATGGCGCAGCACCACGGGCGGGAGTGAGGAGGCCGCGCCGGTAAGGGAAAATCTGCCGCGCATGCGCTCGCTCATGCCCGCCCACCCCACCAGGTCGTAAATGCGCCACATGCCATAGCCCACCAGCGTCAGGCTGACAATCACCGCCATGCGCAGCACAAAACGGCCGCTGGGCAGCACAAAGCTTTTCAGCTCCGGCCGGCGCGCCGTAAGCACGCCGCCCACCAGCGCCACGATAAAGCACGCCATAAAAAAGTAGCCGAACGGGTTATACTCCCAGGCCTCCACCAGCCGCCCGCGCACCAGCGCGCTGCAGGAGCGCGAGAGGCCGCAGCCGCCGCAGGGCAGCCCCGTGGCCAGGTAAAAGGTGCAGATAGAGGGCAGGCCCGCGGAGGAAAAATCGACAAACGCGGCCACCAGCAGGAAAAAGCCGCCGGTCATCGCCATGGCGTAGCCCACGGTGCGCGCTTCATCGGCCGCGCGCTCGGCGGGGCTGACGCCGTGGTGCGGCGCTGCCGCCTGCATGGGCAGCGGGGGCGGGCCGGAGGCGGCGGGGCGTGGGACTGGCGGCGGGGTAATCATGCAGCTGGGGCATTGTTGCAGACATGCGAGGGAGAGGCGAATCTATTTCGCACGGCACGCCGCCAACATGCGGACGGCGCCTGCCTGTGGAGAGGAGGCGGGAGTGGGCGCGAAAATTGCTTGTTTGTCCTGGTTGTCCGCGATTGTCTTTGTTCAGAACATTAAGTACATTCGCCGCAGTCCTACCAATCCGCGCTCCGGTCTCATTCAATACGTGTACGGCACATTCGCTACACCCTTTCATTCAACTCATTCTCTATCATGAACTTCCAGTTAATGGCCGGCCTGATTTTTCTCGCGATAGCGGGGTTTATCGCATTCGCCAA
Source organism: Verrucomicrobia bacterium LW23 (assembly GCA_003054695.1). Lineage (GTDB taxonomy): Bacteria > Verrucomicrobiota > Verrucomicrobiia > Methylacidiphilales > UBA1321 > LW23. Next base: position 64,679 of record QAZA01000001.1, on the reverse strand, counting down.
TCTCAAATCCCAGATGTGGGCGGAGAAGCTGGGGACGTGGGCCGTGCACACGCTGGCCTTTGCACACGACTGGAAATACATCACGGCAAGCGTCGCGTTTGCGGTGGGTGTCGCGATTCTTGTCACCATGCAGAAGAATTAGCGGAGCAACGGGTTACGTGTGAGAAGCGCGGGCAAACGCGAGGGGCGACGGCGTGTGAATACATTTGCATAACGACGCAACGGAAGTCCCTGCGATGCAACGCAAAACTCCCAAGGACCGTTTGTATTGGTAAACAAAAGCGATTGTCACGGTAATTTCACATTGACACGAACTAGCTGAGATCTATTCTCAAGGGCAGCTTCTGAGACCGAATCCCGGAAGTGTTGAGAATAAGTCTCAATATCAATCGGCAGAGGCCCCTTCGCACTGCTGGTTCCCCCTCCCCTGCCCTTACCACTTTCCCCCCTCCCTAACCCTTAGCCTCACGCACGCGCCCGCCCCCGGCCACCCGCCACGGCGGGCCCCCGACGTACCGCCCGCCCATGAAGTCGCTCGTTGATTCCTCCCACGCCGCATTCCGCCCCTACGAAGGAGGCTGGCGCCGGCTGTGCGGAAATTACGCCGACGCCGGCTGGAGCGTCGAGATCCACGACTTTGTGAGCAAGGAAAACGTGGACTGGGCCAGCACCTTCCGCGCCGACTCCATGGAAGTGTGCCTGAACACCAGCGGCACCGGCGTGGTGCGCGATCGCGCCGCCGAGTCCGTCTTCAACTCCAACACACTAGGCTTCTACTGCAGCGGCAATGAGGCGCTGAGCGCCACCCGCGAGGCCGGCCGCCACTCCTTCATCACCGTCGAGCTCTCCCGCGGCTACGTGGCCACCCACCTGGAGCCCATGGCCGAAGCCCTGCGCCCCAGCGTGCGCGCCTGGATGGGGCGCCGCGGCTCCTCTCACTTTGCCGGCCCCGTGGGCCCGATGAGCATGGCCCAGCAAAACCTGGCCGCCAGCCTCAGCAACCCGCCCGTCTCGCCAATGGCCTTCCCCATCTGGTACCAGAGCAAGGCCCTGGAGCTGCTGGCGCAGATCGTCTTCCAGCCCAAGGGCGAGGAACTTTTCTGCCAGCGCCAAAAGCGCGTGGCCCGCGAGCGCGTGGAGCGCGCCCTGGCCATTCTCAACGCCAACCTCTCGGAGCCGCCGGACATCGAACAGCTCGGCGCGCGCGTCGGCTGCTCCCCCTTCTACCTCAGCCGCACCTTCTCCCGCGAGATGGGCATGACCATCCCGCAATACCTGCGCCGCGTGCGCATGGATCGCGCCGCGGAGCTGCTGCTGAGCGGCAAGCACAACGTCACCGAAGCCGCGCTCGAAGTCGGCTACTCCAGCCTCAGCCACTTCTCCAAAGCCTTCTGCCAGGAGCTCGGCTGCTGTCCCGTCCTCTTCCCCAGCGCCAAAGCCCTCATCGCCCGCTACAAGGAGCGCCGCGAGCGCACCGGCTCCTCCCCCGCCGCCTTCCTCGATCGCGCCGCGATGGGAATTTCAGGGTAGGCGTTAGGCCTTGACGAGGGAGATGAAGGAAAGGGGAACGGCGCGAAGAGCAAACCATGCCTTCTATACCCGTAAGCCTTTCATGAAATACCTGCTCCGCTTCATTATCTCCCTGGCAGCCATGTTTCTGCTGCTCGCCCTAATGGGAGAGAAGCCGCTACAGAGTTTCAGCTGGATAACGCTACTGCTTGCCACCTTCGTATTTGCGTCAACCGCAAGCCTCCCGATTGCGTACGCCCGATTCACCGGCAGGCGGCCGGTTCCATACTTTATTTTGGTTCCCGTAATTGTTGGAATCGTCGTTTACCGGGTGGGCATTGCTCTTTCCCATAAAGACATCGCGCTCGGCGAGTATACGTTATGCTTCTTCGTCGGCCTGATGGGCAACAGCTGCGCATTCCGGTGGGTCAATGGCGTCTGGCCGGGTGAAACGCTCCACGAAGTTGAAGCCTCTAAGCCCTGAGCACTCAGCTTTACGCAAAGCGCCACATTCGCGATTTAGTCACTTCTATCGCGTGTCTCCGCCAAAATAAGTCCGCCAGATATACTCCTCCATCGCCACGCTGCGTAGCGGCTCCGGCAGCGTGTGCAGGCGTTTGGCGGGCAGCGATGCGCGGCCCTCCGCCAGCGCGCGGGCCAGGCGGTGGTAGCCGTCCAGCACCCAGCCATCCGGGGCCAGGAGGATCGGCCGGGACATATCCGCTTCCGCCACGCGGCGCATGTGCTGCGCAAATTGTCGCACAGTCAATCTCCCGTGGTGCTTGTCGCCGCCGTACCAGGCCACGCGGTCGATATCGGCCAGATCCGCAAGCGCAACCACTTCTGTGGGAAGATCTTCCGCCATCCGCCACAGCGTCGGCACGTCCCAAATCCTCATCGGATTTCCATCTTCCGGACGAGATGAAATTGTGTTACCCATAAAAGCGATTTTGCGCTACACTACTTCACTCGCCGCCTATCCAGCAACGGCGCAACATTTCCCCTTGCACTATTACAACCGGTTGGCATAACTTTATTACCGGTTTATACCTTTCATACCTCCTTCGCTTTCGCTTTCGATATGCCCACCTACGTCATCGGCCACAAAAACCCGGACACGGACGCGATCTGCTCAGCAATCGCCTACGCCGATCTGCTCCAGCAGACGGACCGCCCGGACGCTGTGGCCGCCCGCTGCGGCGAACTCAATCAGCGCACCGCGTTCGCCCTGAGCGAAGCCGGCCTCGAAACCCCCATGCTGCTCAACGACGTGCGCCCCACCGCCGGCATGATATGCCAGCGCGACGTGCAAACCGCCCGGTGCGACGAGACGCTGATGACCGTCTTTAACCGCATGCGCGACAACAGCTTCCGCAGCCTCCCCATCCTGGACGACGACGGCTGCCTGGCCGGCATGGTCGCCCTCAACAAACTGGTGGAGGAACTGCTGCCCCGCGCCGAAAAGCTCGACGACTCCCGCCGCGTGGAAACCAACCTCAACCGCATCCACCACGTCGTGGGCGGCGAGGCCGTGCACCTGGTGCGGCCGGAGGAGGAACAACCCTTCATCCTCACCGTCGGCGCCCTCAGCGCCGCCAACTTCCGCACCCGCCTGGCCACCTACCCAGCGGACAAACTCCTCGTCGTGGCCGGCGACCGCCCCACCGTGCAAAAGCCGTCCATCGAGTACGGCGTGCGCTGCCTCGTCGTTACCGGCGGCCACAACCTCAGCGCGGAACTGCTGGAGCTGGCCAAAGCCAAAGGCGTCAGCGTCCTCACCAGCCCGCACGACACCGCGACGACCACATTTCTCATCAAGTGCAGCAAAAGCATCGTCGCTGCGCTCGACAAGGATATACAGACGTATACCGAGGACACCCTCGTCAAACAAGTCCTCCTGGACCTGCAAACCAGCGCCCAGCCCGCCTTCCCCGTGCTGGACGGCGACGGCAAAATGATCGGCATCTTCTCCAAGACCGACATGCTCAACCCGCCGCCCATCCGCGTGGTAATGGTGGACCACAACGAATTCGCCCAGGCCGTCAACGGCATCGAAGACGCCGAAATTGTGGAAGTTATTGACCACCATCGACTTGGCGGCAGCCTCGTAACCGACGAGCCGATCCGCTTCATGAACGAGCCCGTCGGCAGCACCTGCACCATCGTCGCCCTCCAGTTCCGCGCCCGCGGCGTCGATCCCACCCCCGGCATCGCCCTCTGCATGGCCAGCGGCATCATCTCCGACACCCTTTTCCTCACCAGCCCCACCACCACGCAGACAGACAAGCAGATCATCGACTGGCTGCAAAAATTCGTCCCACGCTCCCTCAAGGAGTACGCCAGCGCCTTCTTCGAAGCCGGCTCCAGCCTGCAAGTGCTTACGCCCGAGCAGGTTGTCACGTCCGACTGCAAACAGTACGAGACCCACGGCTGGGAAATCGCCGTCTCCCAGGTCGAAGAACTCGGCTTCCACCACTTCTGGCCCCGCAAAGACGCCCTCGCCAACGCCCTGCGCGACCACGCCGCCAGCAACCGCCGCGACTTCGCCTGCCTGCTCATCACCGACATCACCGAGCACGACAGCTACCTCCTGGCCATCGGCAACGAGAAACTCCTCGACGCCATCGAATACCCCCGCGTCGAACCCGACCTCTTCCAACTCGACGGCGTCGTCAGCCGCAAAAAGCAACTCCTCCCCATGCTCATGCGCATCACGTCCAAGATTGAGAAGGGCGGGTAGACCGCCCCGCAGCCCGGGCTCTCCGTACGAGGCTCACGCCCCAGGCTCGTGCGCAAAGTCGACGGGGGGCTCCATGGGGTGGGCCAGCGAGACGGCTTCGGTGACGGGCGGGTCGTAGGGGACTTCCAGGAGTTCGGCTTGCCAGGGGCACCAGCGATCTTGCGCAATGAGTTGGGTGGCGCCGGTTTCCGGGTTGTGGGCGATGGTGGTGAGCACGCTTTTGGCGGCGATGAGGCTGGGCTCCAGCTTCTCGCGCGCGGCTACCTCGTCCCGCTTTTGGCGCAGCTTCTCCAGGCGCTGGTCGGCGGCCGGATTGGGCTGCGGGCGCCCGCCCATGGAGAGGCGCGACTGCGGCGAATCCTCGCGCCCTTGCTCGATGGCCGCAGCCAGGCGGGTGCTGCCGCCCTGGCGCATGTGGTGCGGCCAGTGCGCCCAGGCGTAAGGGGGCAGGCGGCGGTGACTGTCGGCCCAGCTGGCCAGAGCCAGCAATGACTCATTGGGCCACACCTTAAACGTCGGGCGATCCATCCGCTCCGCCTCGGCCTCGCGCCACTCCCAGGCGCGGCGCAGCACGGCCAGAGCGCCGGGCTGGAGCTTGTTGCTGCCGGTAATGCGCCATGCGTCCTCATCCGCCCCGCGCGAGACGAGGCTGAGGCGCACCACGCGGGCGCAGCTTTGGCGGTGCCACTCCAGGCGGCCGGCGGCGATGAGGTCGTCCTGCAGGCGGCCGGCCAGCGGCTCCAGGTGCTGCGTGTCCTGCATCGCGTACTCCAGCATGCTTTGCGAGAGGGGGCGGCGGCTCCAGTCCGCCTTCTGATTCTTCTTGCACAGCGTGATGCCAAAGTAGCGCTCCACGAGCGCGGCGTAGCCGACAGCCGGCAGGCCGAGGATTTGCCCGGCCAGCATGGTGTCGAACACGGCGGCCGGCTCCCGCGCACCGATGCGGCGCAGCATGCGCAGGTCAAAGTCGGCGCCCTGCAGCACCCACACGGTGTTGTGCAGCTTGGCCCACAGGTCCGTAAGATCCAGGCGCGCAAAGGGATCCAGCAAAAAGTGCTCGCCGCGCTGGGTAATCTGCACCAGGCAAACGCTCTCCTTGTAGTGGTGCAGGCTGTCGGCTTCGGTGTCGATCGCGATCGGCGTGTCGTCGCGAAGGTGTTCGACCAGTTGCGCAAGTGCGTCGGCTTTGTCAATCCAAAGGTAAGTATCGCCCATGTTGTGCGTGCGTGTGTGTCCGTCGGAAATCGGAGAAATCCAAATGCATAAAAACTTCCTGATGAAGCCTTTATGCAAAGAAAAAGGTTACAGCGCGACACACTGACGCAGCACGGTATGGTTAAGCCGGATGTTTGAAGCGCAACGTTGTGAGCGCCACAATCGCGGTCTCACGTCACTTCAAATATCCGGATTAGAGCATGCCCGGGTACGAACAGGAATCGGCTTTTTGTGAAATTAACGTAGTCTTTTTTCCAAAGCGATACTAAAAGCACGGTTGCCTGATGCAAATTGCAGGAAATGGAGAACACTGGCCTCCGCGAAGGCATGGGCTGGAGCTATCGGGCTGGCTGAAAGAGATATCGCACAAGTGTGCGCCCCGCTAACGCAAGCTTGCGCCACATCGGCACCGCCGCACGGGCACGAAAGACATCGAGGTTCGCCCGCTCAATCTCCTCCAGAATAGCGCCATATATCACGCGCATGAGCCACACGGTAAGTTGCGATCCGTCGCGGGGAAGCTTGCGGATGCCAGGCTCCGCACGCGCGTAGTAGTCGCGGGCGCGGGCGATTTGCTCGCGCAGCATCCCGCGAAAACGCTCCGCCACGGCGGGCGAGGACGCGCCTTTGTCGAGCGAACCGGCACGGCACATGGCGGCGATATCCTCCTGCGCCAGAGCGTGTTGCGCCAACTCTTCGGCCGGCAGGTAGATGCGGTCGCGATCCCAGTCCTCGCGGATATCGCGCAGGATGTTGGTGAGCTGCATGGCGCGGCCCAGGTCGGCGGCGGGCTCGAGGAGCTCCGGCCGCGGCTCCGTTACCACATGCACCATGATGAGTCCGACAACCGAAGCAACGTGATAACAGTAGATGTTCAACTCCTCCCACGTGCGAAGGCGCACCGGGCCGAGGTCCATCTCCACCCCGCGGACGAGATCCAGGAAATAACTCTCCGGAATGCTTCGCGTGCGCACGGTGTTGAGGAACGCCGGCAGCCAGGGGTGGCGCGCCATGGCCTCGAGGAGCGCGGGATCGGAAGGGGAAGCGGCACTGTCGGAAGTCCCCTGCCCTGCGCTGCCTGCCGCAGCCCCGGGAGCAAAAATGACCCGTACAAAATGCCGCACCGCCGCCGCCCGCTCCCGCGCGGAGTCGACGTCCGGCGCGGCATCCACCTCGTCATCCACATAGCGGCAGAACGCGTAGACCGCATAGGCATCCCGCCGCTTGGCAGCCGGCAAGGTGTGAGACGCAAAGTAAAATGTGCGGGCATGCCGCTTCGTCATCAACCTGCACTGCTCGTAAGAGGCCTCGAGGGCGGGGCCGGGGGAGGTGCTCATGTGATAGAAATAAAAGAGAACCGAAACAGATACAATGCACGATGGACTCCGCGACTGTCCACATTCGATCCCACCCTTTCCTGCCTCTCCTGCGGCAAAAAGCAAAGGCCGGCAAACTTCGTTGGGGAAGTGTTGCCGGCCTCGCCTGGAGCTATCCGAGTGGAAGCTTAAGCTTTTTACTTGGGCGGGTTCGCCTTCAGCTGCAACAGCTCGGCTTCCGTCCACTGGGTCTTGCGATCTTTGAAGGCTTCGCGGATCTTGCCCACTTCCTCAGGGGTAACGGGGCTGGCGTTGTTACCCCAGGATTGGCGGATGTAGGTGAGGATCGCCGCCATCTTCTTGTCCTTGATGGTGGGGCCCCACGCCTGCATGTTGTTGTTGTACTGCGCGCCTGCCACGGTCATCGGCCCGTGCACGCCGTGCAGGACGATAGGGATGAGTACGTGCGAGTCGCCCGTAACCCACTCGGAGCCGGCCAGCGGAGGATAGGTGCCGGGCTGGCCGCCGCCGCCCGCCTGGTGGCAGGAGGCGCAGATGGAGCCGTAGGCGCTTTTGCCTTCCTTCATCAGGGCAGCCAGTTGCTTTTCGGGGGAGTCCGCGGCGGCGCCTTCGGCCTTGGTATCGCCGGCGGCACCGGGGGCGCCGGGCGCGGCGGGGCCGCCGATCGCAGCGGCGTGGGTGTCGAAGATATCGGGGCGGAAGTTGGCGGTATTCTTGCCCAGGTAGTAGCCGCCCCACAGGACGACGCCGAGGCAGATGGCGATAATCCACACCGGAATCGGCTCCTGGCCGTCATGCGGATCGCTCTTTTCGCGAAGGATGGCGCCGTGCACCTGGGTGACGTCGATGCCTTCTGCGTAGTCGGCATTCTTCGCCTCGGGGTGATGTTCGGCGAGGTGCTCTTCCGGCACGAGGGCGTCGGAAGGGTCCTTCACAGGGAGGTTGGTTTCGGTGTCCGGTTTCACTATTCTTTGACCTCTTTAAGGCTGTAGCTGCGATTGAGCGAAAGGAGATAGGCGACGAGATCCCTGGCGTCCTGGGTCGGCACAATTTCGTAGCCGGCGGGCGGGCGATCGCCGGGGGGCAGGCGGGATTCGTCGAGGGCGAAGGCGGATCGCTGGCCCTTGATCTTTTGCGTTACGTAGAGATATCGGAAGGAGGGCATGATGCTGGCGCCCACAAAGTGCTGCGGATTATAGAGATGCAGGTGCTGCCACATCGCTTCGCTTTTGCTGGCGCCGGTGTTGGCCAGATCGGGGCCGGTGCGCATGGTGCCGAGGAAGATGCGGCGCTGCGAGATATAATCGCGGGCAACCGTCTGGCGTCCCCATCCGTACTGGCCGTCGGAGGTATCGATCTTGTTGCGCACCTGCTGGGTGTGGCAGTAGACGCAACCGTTGGCGCCGTAGACGAGCTCGCCGGCGATGGCGCTGCCTGCGGGGTTGGGGGGCGAGTAGGTGTTATCCTCCGTAACTTCGGGCTTGAGGTTCCCGAACTGGAAGTACGGCACGGCAATGAGACCCACCCACGCCGAGAGGAACGTGAGGATGAAGCCGAGGAAGAGTGTGGGCAATCTGTTCATGGAGCGGGAAATCCTGGTGCGACAGGTCTCGGGCTAGGCTTTGGTGGGTTCGGTAAAGAGGGTGGGCTTGTCGGTGTGCTTGCCCATCTGGAGAACCATGAGCATGAAGTGGTAGGCGAAGGCAACGTGGCCCAGAGCCAGGATGACGCCGGCTACGGAGCGGCCGATGAGGTAAGGGAGGGTGGCCTGCACGGTATCGATAAAAGCGTAGGCGGGGAGATCGCCGTTTTTGGCCAGCCACATGGTGCCCTGCGTAACACCGGCCACGCTAAGGCAGACGAACATCAGCGCGCTGCCGTAAAACACGCACCAGAAGTGGAGCTTGATGAGCCCGGCGGACGGCCACTCGCACTGCGCGAGGCGCGGAACAATGTAGTACATCGCGCCGAACATGATGGAGCTGTAGAAGGAGTAGAGCCCGAGGTGGGAGTGGCCCACGGTGTAGTGCGTAAAGTGGGTGACGAAGTTGAGCGAGGGAATCGCCATCGACATGCCCTGCACGCTGACGAGGGTGTAGCACATGGCGCCGAAAACCGTGAACCGCAGCGTGGGGCTGGTGAGCAGCAGATGGAAATTGCCGGTCAACGTCATGTGGTGGTTGATGGCCGTAACCGCAACCGGGATGATCATCATCACGCTGGCCACAATGGAGACTGTCTGCACCCAGAGGGGGATCGGGCCGCCGATGAGGTGGTGGCCGCCGTTCCAGCTGTAGAAGAAGGCGAGCGACCAGAAACCCAGGGCAGAGAGGTAGTAGCTGTAGACGGGGCGGCCGATAACCTTGGGGATAAAGTAGTACGCGGAGGCCAGGCCAAGAGGCGTAAACCACAGGCCCAGAACGTTATGGCCATACCACCAGTTCGTGATCGGCTGGAGCACGCCCTGCACCGGGAAGACGAAGATCAGCAGGTAGGCGGTGGCGTACAGCCAGGGGAACCAGAAGAAGGCGGCGAGGATATACCACTGCGACACGTAGATGTGCCCGGGCGCGCGGTACCAGAACATTAGGAGGGTCCAAAGGGAAATAAGGCCGAACGAGGCGAACAGGATGGCGCCGACGTAAGGAGGGAACTCCAGCCATTCCACACCGGTGGACTGACCCGCGAGGATGGCTGTGATGCCGATGGCGACACCTATATTCCAGAAGACGCCCGCCACAATAACGATGGCCGGATAGCGCAGGGTGGTGCGGCACAGTCGGGAGGTAAGCCAGATGGCGACGCCGACACCGGCCGTCGCGGCCCAGCCGTAAGCCACGGCGTTAAGGTGCGCCATGCGCATGCGCGGCCAGGAGAGCCAGCTAAGCATGCCGTTGTCGAACAGCGCGGGATCGTGCAGCTTGAAGGAGGCGACCAGCGCAAAGGCGGTACCCACCAGCAGCCAGAAGATGCTGGAGCCCAGGTAAAGGAGCACGGGCAGACGCGTCGACGCATCCAGCTCGGAGCGTTCCGCAGCGTCCTCCACGCTGTAATTCGGGACGACCTTGCTGTATTCTTGTCCCAGAGTGGTTTCTGTACCAATTGCGCTCATGTGTTACTTGCCGTTGTTAAAGGGGGGTTGGGGAGCCTGGCCAGGGAAATAGTCGGTGCATTTGCCGATGGGCTCGTCCTTGTCAAAGATGCACTCCGCGTTCTTTTCGATGTCCACAAATTGCCCATCCTGGGTGGCCCAGTAGAGTGCGGCGAGCGCACTGGCGCTCATCGCGATCATCATCCCGAAGATGACCAGAGTGGGCATGAGAAAGGCGGTGGACATGGCGGGCAAGGTTTAGGGTTTGGCCGGTGCGTTGGTAGCCGCGGGGGCGGGTGCCGGAGCGGGCGCGGGCGTTGCAGCCGGAGCGTTAGTGGCGCCTGCCGGGGCCGGCGCCGGGGCGGCGGGCGCAGCGGCCGGGGTCGCGGGGAGCGCGTTGCCGGCGGCGGGCTTGCTGGCGGCAAGGGCCGGCAGTTCCAGCTCCATGGCACGGGCGATGGGGATGCGCGCAATGCCGGCCTTTTCGTCCACCCAGGCGGTGGTGGTGGCGGTCTTGTTCGCGGCTTCCTCCAGCTCGTGATGCACCTTCAGGCGGTTGAGCTCGCGCTCAGCCTCCAGGGTATCGGCCGGGCCTTGGGCCACCAGCAGGAAGCTGGCGATGGGAAAGAGCAGGGTCACGCCCAGGATGACGAGGATGATGAGGTAGAATGTCCCCGTGCTGAATTCTTTTTTGTTCATGGTCGTTCAGTCCGGGTTAGTTCTTGATCTTCAGGCTCTCAAAGATGCGGGGATCGCGAACGGGAATGGTGGGGCTGGAGCCGATGCTGTGGATGATCTGCGAGAACACCAGGCTGCCGATACCGATGAAGAACGTGAAGTCCAGGATGTTGGGCGACAGATCCTTATGGTAGTTGGGCAGGATGAGCCAGTAATGATCCACCGCGTGCATGCACAGCAGCCAGCCGGCAATCAGGCTCAGCGTCAGAGGATTCTTCTTGACCCACTGCGGCAGCAGGAAGATGAAGGGCAGGATAAAGTGGCCGGCAGTCAGCAGGATGGCCAGGTAGGTCCACATCCCCTCGTTGCGCTTCACAAACCAATTCGTTTCTTCCGGAATGTTGGCATACCAGATAAGCATGTACTGGGAGAAGTGGACGTAGGCCCAGAAGATGGTGAAGGCGAGCAGAAACTTGCCCATGATGTGGAAGTGCTCGGAGTTCACTTCCTTAAGGTAGCCCAGCTGCTTGAGGATAAAGCAGGTGATGATGAGCGTGCCCAGGCTTTGCTGCACCGCGCCGGCAAAGATACACACGCCGAACATCGTGGAGTACCAGTGGTAATCCATCGCCATCACCCAGTCGAACGCCGCGAAGGTGATCGCGAGGGCGATGATGGGGATGCCGGGGATGCTCAGGTACCGCATCTTGATGGTGTAAGCAGGATGGCCAGTCTTGTCCTGATCGACAGAGTGCTTGCGCAGGAGGTAGGCGTACAGGCCGACGAGCCCGAAGATGAGGATGGTGCGAAGCCCCGCGAACCACCAGGAGAGGTAGGGCTGCTTGGCCTGAAGCATCGGGTCGGCGGCGAGGGTCTCAGGCAAAAGCCACTTCCACAGGTAAGGATACAAGAAGACCAGCGGGACGAAAAGAATGACCAGCACGATCCACGAGCTGATGATATTCTCCAGCTGGCGGCGGACAACCACCGACCAGTCGGCGTCCACCGCATGGTGCAGCACCGTCCAGAAGAACGCGCCGCCCACGATGGTGAAGAAGTAGAAGTAGGCAAACAGGTAGGAGTGAGCGACCTGCTTACCCGTCATGAAGAACGCAGCGATGATGCTGATGAGCATCGCAATGGCGCCAATGCCCAGCAGCACCATGCGCAGAAAACCCGTGCCGGCAACGTACTCTGGTTTGGGAAGTGTGGGGGTGGAGTGGCTCATTGGGCGAGGGAAACGGTAAGAGGTGCGGCAGGCGTTACGCTGGCGCCGGGCTTGGTCGCGGGGGCCGTAGCAGGAGCAGCGGGTGCGGCAGGCGCGGGGGCGGCTGCGGCGGGCGCAGGCAGCTCCTTCTTCAGGTCGGCGGGAACATCCGCGGCCTTCACATTCTGGCTGCGCTGCAGCACGCGGACGTAGGCGATGATTTTCCAGCGATCCTCGGGCGTAATGTTGGCGCCGTAGGGTTGCATCAGGCCCTTGCCAGCGGTAATGGTGTGGAAGATTTCGCCTTCATCCATCGTGATAAACTTCGGGTCGTGCAGGTTGGCGATACCGCTGAGGCCGAACTGGGAGGTAAAGCCCTTGCCGTCGCCGGTGGTGCCGTGGCACACCTTGCAGTAAATGTCGTAACGCTCTTTGCCACGCAGCAGGTCGGCGCGGGTAATCTGGAAGGGCTGGCCGGTCAGGTCGTTCTTGTCGGGAAAGCCTTTGCCCCAGGTGGTCGCGTTAAACTTGCCGCTGTTAAAGTAGGTCTCGCGGGCGGGCATCGTAATCGCAATAGTACCGGGCACCGGCATGCGCGCAGACATGCCGTCAGCGAAAAACTCGCTGGTGGTCTGGTACTTGACCTTCGGCTGCCGATCCATATCCGCAAAGAACTCGAAGGGGCGACCCGGCCCTTTTTGGCCGCGGGGACCAGCAATCAACACCACAAATAGTATGGCGAAGAAGAGGCTGATCACGAAATAGCGGAGAACCATAATTATTTCGAGATATAGGTGATGTTGGTCCCGCCCAGGGAATTGAGGAAGGCCGCCGTGTTGGGGCCGTCAAAGCGTGGATCGAGGGTTTCGATAACAATAAAAAAGCTGTCGTCGGTCACCTTGCTGAAGCGATCCCAGTTAAACACCGGGTTGTACCACTTGGGCAGCATGTTGATGGCCAGCATGCCGAACACCGTGGCGAATGCGGTGAACAGAATGGTGAGCTCGAACATGACCGGGAAGAATGCGGGCAGGCTGAAGAAAGGCTTGCCGTTCACAATCATCGGGTAGACGAACACCGAGGTGATCGTCTCCAGCAGCAGGCCGGTGGTAAATCCGGTAAAGCCGCCGATGAGCGAAAGGGCCGACACCCAGGACCGTTTGAGCCCCTGCGCCTGATCCATGCCGTGGATCGGGAACGGAGAGTAAACGTCCCAGAACTGGAAACCGCGATCGCGAACCTTCTCGGCGGCCTCGTATAGCTCGACGACGCTCTTGAACTCGGCTCCAATGCCGTAAATTTTGGCAATATCAGGTGTGCTCATGCCTTGGCGTGAGTAGATGTCTTGGTTGCGTCGCCGTGGTGGTCATGGCCACCGGGCGGGTGATAGTGAGGATCCGACTCAGGGGCAATCGCTTTCACTTCCGCGATAGCGATCATCGGCAGGAACCGGACAAAAAGGAGGAACAACGTGAGGAAGAGGCCGAACGTGCCGACGAAAGTCAGGATGTCGGTTACCGTCGGGTGGAACATGCCCCAGGCGCCAGGCAGGTAGTCGCGGTGCACGGACGTCACGATGATGACGAAACGCTCAAACCACATGCCCGCGTTGACGATGTTGATGACGATGTAAATGACGATCCAGTTGCGGCGCCAGGAGTCGACCCAGAAAAGCTGGGGCGCAATTACGTTGAACGACATCATGCACCAGAACGCCCACCAGTAAGGACCGGTCACGCGATTCCAGAACGCAAAGCGCTCGTTGGGGTTCGCGCCGTACCAGGCGATGAAAAGCTCGATCAGGTAGGCGTAACCGACGATGGAGCCGGTCAGCAGGATGATCTTGCACATCAGGTCGATATGGCGGTCGGTTACCAGATCTTCCAGGCCGTAGATCAGGCGGGCGGGCATCAGGATGGTAAGCACCATCGCAAAGCCGCCGAAGATGGCGCCGGCCACGAAGTAAGGCGGGAAGATCGTGGTGTGCCAGCCGGGCACCACCGATGTCGCGAAGTCGAACGACACGACCGAGTGCACCGAAAGCACCAGCGGGGTGGAGATACCCGCCAGGATCATGTACGCCATTTCGTAGTTGCTCCAATGTTTGTTGGAGCCCGTCCAACCCAGGGCAAAAGTGCCGTACAACCACTTGGCCCAGCGGCTTTTGACGCGGTCGCGAAGGGTGGCCAGGTCAGGAATAAGGCCGACGTACCAGAAGAGAACCGACACCGTAAAGTAGGTGGATACCGCAAACACGTCCCACAGCAGCGGGGAACGGAAGTTGGGCCAGATACCGTTGGCGTTGGGCAGCGGAGCCAGGAACCACACCATCCAGATACGACCGACGTGCACGGCGGGGAAGATACCCGCGCAACACACGGCGAACAGCGTCATGGCCTCCGCGGAGCGGTTGACCGACGTACGCCATTTCTGGCGCGTCAGGAACAGGATGGCCGAGATCAGAGTACCGGCGTGGCCGATACCGATCCAGAACACGAAGTTGGTGATGTCCCACGCCCAGCCGACCGGGTGATTGAGACCCCACACGCCGACGCCCGTGGCGATGAGATACAGCACGCCGCCGATGGTCAGCAGCGTCGTCGTCGCGGTAATGGCGAGAGCGATAAACCACCAGAGGGGAGTCGGCGCCTCGATAATGCCGCACACGCGCTCGGTGATCCAGTTATAGCTGCGCTTGACACCAGGCGCGTTGCCGATGAGCTGCGGACGAAGAATCGCCGCCTTGGCGACTTTCTCCTGAGCCTCCGTAATACCAGCCGGCCGGGGCGCGGACTGGTCCCAGTACGGGTAGAGATCGACTTTGTTGGAAGATTTGGCCATGGCTTAGTGGGCACCTTGAGGTTGAGCGGCGGGCGCGTGGTCCGGCTTGTGACCGTGGTCATCCTTATGGCCGTGACCGTCGTTTCCGTGGCCGTGGCCGGCTTCCTTGTGATCGTCGCCGCCACCGTGATGGGCATCGTGCCACGTCTCGGGCGTGGCCAGCAGGGCTTCCGCACCGGGCACCTTGGCGTTTACGTTGCGAATGCGCGCCTGGTAGGTGACACGGGGCTTGGTGTTGAGGTAGTGGAGCAACTCGTAGTTGCGGGGGTCGGCGCCCTTGTTGTCGTGCAGGGGGTCGCCGCGCAGCTTGGCCACGTGGCTGTTGGGGTCGTCGATGTTGCCGAAGACAATGGCCTCGGCCGCGCACACCTGCTGGCAGGCGGCTACCACGGTATCAGCGGGGATCAGCTTGCTGACCGGCGCGGAGGCGTTCGTCACGCGGGCCTTCGTCAGCTGGGTAATCTTCGCGTCTTCGATACGCTGGACGCAGAAGGTGCACTTTTCCATCACGCCGCGGACGCGGACCGTAACGTTCGGGTTCTTCTGCATCTTGATCGTCTCGGGCGATCCCTTCTGGGCCAGCGGGCCGTAGTAAAGCTCCTTGATCGGGCGCTCGTTGTAGTTAAAGAAGTTGAAGCGGCGCGCCTTGTACGGGCAGTTGTTGGCGCAGTAACGGGTGCCGATGCACCGGTTGTAGGCCATCACGTTCAGGCCGTCTTCCGAGTGAATCGTCGCGTTGACCGGGCACACCGTTTCGCACGGGGCGTTCTCGCACTGCTGGCAGCCAACGGGCTGGCTAAGCACAGTCGGGTCGTTGATGTCGCCCTGGTAGTAGCGATCCATACGCAGCCAGTGCATTTCGCGGCCGCGCATCACCTGATCCTTACCGACGATAGGAATGTTGTTCTCCGCCTGGCACGCCGCGATGCACGCCGTGCAACCGGTGCAGCTGTTCAGGTCAATCACCATGCCCCACTGGTGGATATCGCGCTTGCCGGGGACGAGCTGGGGATTATTGTACAGCTCCTTGTTGCCGTGGAGCTGAATGCCCATGTTGTGGGCAAAGTCGGGATGCTTGTTGTAGAAATCGAGCGAGCCCTCGCGGACCAGCGCGCGGCCTTCCATTACGTGGTGCTCCTGCGTGGTGGCCAGCACGTAGGTGTCGGAGGTCTTCTCAATGCCGGCATCCGGGCAGATCCACGGCTTGGCACTGGAGCGGATGAGGTAGGCGTTACGGCCCGTGCCGATGCCCACGTTACCGACGACCGAGCGGCCGTAACCCAGTGCGATGGAGATAGTTTCGTCGGCCTGACCAGGCACGACCAGCACGGGAATGTCGAGCGTGCGGCCATCGATCGTGATCCTGAAAACAGGGACGGGAATGGCGGACTCGGCATCCGACCACGGGGTCTCGTCGATCGGCGCTCGGCGATCGGGCACACCCAGGCGGGTGGCCGTAGCGGGGCTTATAAGCGCGGCATTGTCCCACGTCAGCTTGGTGATCGGATCGGGAAGCTCGTGGGTCCAGCCGTTGTTGTTATAGCGGCCATCGTCCGTGGACGGGCCGGGATAGAACACAACCTCGTAGCCGCCGGGCTTGATCTGCAGGGCCAGGGCCTGCGTCGCCAGCTTCGTGGCCTCACCCGCGTTGAACGCGAGGGGAGCCTTGGGCGCGGCGCTGTTGGCCAGCACGCCGTCGTGCACAAACTGGGTCCAGTCGTTGGCAAAATCGGTGCCTTTGCTGATCGTCTTGAAGGTCTCCTGCACCAGCTGCGGGCCAAAGCCGGGGGGCAGATCGGACTTCGGAGCGTCCGCCTTGGGCGCCTCGTATTTGAGGATGCCGAGGATACGCGCAAGAAGCTCGATCTCCGAGAGGCCGTTGTAGAGCGGCAGGATCATCGGCTGCGTGCACATGTAGGTGCCGTTGCGGCCCCACGCGTCGCCCCAGCTCTCCAGGTAGTGAGCGGCGGGAACGATCCAGTTGGCCGTGTTGGACGACTCGTTGATGTCGTGCGTCAGCTGCACAACGGTCGGCACCTTGGCAATCGCCTTGTCCCACTCCAGATCCACCGGGGCGGTATAGGAGGGGTTGGCGTAGTTTAGCAGGAAAAGAGTCTTGACTTTGCCAGCCTTGGCGGCGGCCGCCAGCTCGGCAATCGTCTTCGATTCCGGGCGGGGATGCTTGATGGCCGTGATCGTCGCGCCAAAGTTGCCCAGGGCGTTGTTGATCAGGTGCGCCAGAGCGTGCACCGCGGCAGGCTGGGTAAAGCCGGTGGTGACGATCGACTTGCCCTTATGGGCCAGCAGGTCCTCCGCCATTGCGGCAACCCACTTGTCCTCACGATCCGTCAGGCCCCAGGCCTTGTCCTCCGTCTCCTTGCCCTTTGCCTTGACGTGCACCGTGGGCAGGCCCTGGATACCCAGCTTGCCGGCCAGATGCAGCGCAACAAGACCAACCTTGGAGGAGGCGATGCGCAGGCGGTGATCCGCCATGCCGCCCGTGGGCGTCAGGCGGCCTTCCACCGCGTACACGCGGTTCATCGTCTCGCCCTTGCCCAGCTTGCGACGGCCATTAGCCCAGCCGCGAACGGCTTCGTGGCCACCTTCTTCACCGCCCAGGTAGTCGGAATCGAGCGCGACAACGACGTCGGCCTTATCCCAGTCGGGCGTAAAGATAACACGATCACCAAACGCTGCCCTGGAGGCTGCGAGCTCGGCGGAATCCTCGACGGGATCGTACTCCGCCCAGATGACTTTCGGGAATTTCTTCTCAATCTCGCCACGCAGGCGGTCGCGAGTCGGAGAGTTGGAGGCGTCCGCCAGGAAGGCCAGGCCATCGCCATCACCAAACGTGGCGGCAAGCTTCTCCAGCTCCTGAATAAACGTGACGTTATCCTTCGTCTCAAACTTGACGACTTCCTTGCCGTCGGCGTCAATGACCTTGCCACCCTGCTTGTATTCCTTCGCGCGCTCAGGATCGTACAGATCAAGGATCGAGATCTGCGCAAAGCTGTCGGACGGGCCGTAATTCTTGGAGAAACCGCCCTGCTTATAAGCCAGGTGGTTGCCATCAATCTTGGTGGGACGCCCCTCGTAGGAGGTCGCGAGAATCGGCTCCGCACCGCGGCGGCGGGGCATGGCGGTGGCGTATTGCAGCGCCTTGCCAGGGATAATCCACTCCGGACTTTTGGTATAGGGAACGACGTACGCCTCAGGACGGCGGCAGCCTGTAAGGCCAAAGCCGGCAAGCGCCACGCTGGCACCCATCAGGCGCAGGAAATTGCGGCGCGAGAGGCCGTCATTTTCCATCTGGGCGTGGCCGGCGGGAAATTCCCGCTCCAGCCACGTGCGGAACTCCGGCGTATCGGCCTGTTCGCCGAGGCTGCGCCAGTATTTGCGGCCCGTCTGGGTTTCGGGGGGATGTTGGAATACGCGTTTCATCGGTGGCAGCCCTGGCAGGAGGTGGGCGGAGTAATTTTCCAGTCTTTAACCAGCTTGTCGCCCAGCTCGCGCTGAGTCGTACCCTGGGGCGCCCAATCCAGGTTAAACACATTCTCTACGGGGCGGACATTGGCGCCGGGGTCGCGATGGCAATCCAGACACCACTTCATGCTTTGGGATTTATCGTGCCACACCACCGGCATCTCGTTGACTTTGCCGTGGCAGCTCACGCAGCTGACGCCGCGCGCAATGTGCACGGAGTGGTTAAAGTAAACGTAGTCGGGCGCCTGGTGAATCTTGACCCACTTGATCGGCGTGCCCGTCTCAAAGCTGTCACGCACCGGCTGCAGGCGCGGGTTGCCTGCCTGAATCTGGCTGTGGCAGTTCATACACGTCTGCGTGGTCGGCACGTTGGAGTGGCTCGACTTCTCCACAAACGAGTGGCAGTAACGGCAATCCAGACCGACCTGACCGACGTGGATACGGTGGCTGAAATCGACGGGCTGGTTTGGCATGTAGCCGACTCGCGTATACTTCGGGGTGAAGTAATACCACAGCCCCACCGGCACAACCGCTCCTAGAAGCGCGATGCAGGTAATGAGCTGGAGCGGCAACCAATTGGCCGAGCGGGGGAAGATATTGGCCATGGCTGGAGATCAGAAAGTGGATAGGGGAGCCGAAGCTGCGGGCAGCACGCTTTGACGCACGTGGGGATAAAGGGCCGTAATCAAAGGCATGGAAGATATGTGGATGAGGATTGGTATCATACCCGTTTGGAAACAGGCAACTCTATTTGTGAAAAGTTTCACAAACTTTTTTTAATGGCCAAAGCTGGGGATCTAATAGCTTCCCAGCCGCCCATCAAACAAGTTGCATGTCTCTGAAATTAAGGTATTTATAAAGCAAGCCGCAAAATTGCCCAATGCCCGCGTTTGCTCTTTTTTATGCAAAGTATTACGGTGCCTTGTCGCAACGAAGGCGTTATAGTGGCCACCGCAACCGATCGCCAGCGAAATGTGGCTGGTTTCGCAAGTTATTAGATGTCGTTGTAACGATGCGAAAACGGCTGCTATTCGTCACTGTTATCGCCCAAGGCGCAGGGCACCAATTACTTGCATTAATCGAGCGGGACACTTCACCGAGCGTGCTACCTCCTTACCGGTCGGCATCAAACATCGCTGCCCCAAGCGTTTCCTTCTTTTTCCCCATAATTTCCATCGCGCCCCATAAGCGCCCCCCGAGGTGCCCCTGAATGATCGACAGAACTCAGATTCCCCGCAAGAGCATCTATCGCCTCTCCCTCTACTCCCGCTGCCTAAGCCGCCTGGTGGAAAACAAGGTGGAAACTGTTTCGTCCGAGGCACTTGCCAAAGCCACGGGCGTGAAGCCGGCGCAGCTTCGCAAGGACCTCACCTACCTGGGCAACTTTGGCCGGCGCGGGCTGGGCTATAATGTGCCGGAGCTTCTGCGCCGCATCAACGAGACGATGGGCACTAACCGCCTGCTGCCCGTCGCGCTGGTGGGCGTCGGCAACCTGGGCTCCGCACTGCTTAGCTATCAAGGGTTTGCGAAGGAAGGCTTTGAGATCGTGGCCGGCTTCGATATCGAGCCCAGCCGCAAACGCACCAAAGCCGCCCCCGTCCCCATCTACCCCATGGCCGACATGCCCGCCTACATGGCCAAGCACGACGTGAAGCTGGCCATCCTGGCCGTCCCCGGCGCCGTGGCGCAGGAGGTGACCAACGAGCTGGTACGCGCCGGCGTGCAGGGCATCCTCAACTTCGCCCCTATATTACTGCAGGTGCCTGAGGATGTGGCCGCCAATAATGTGAATCTGGCGATTGAGCTGGAGAATCTGGCTTATTTTATCAGGTAGGTGGAGCGCGGCTGTACCCCTCCGCATACTCTGATGCGCCACAGGCGCGAAAGCCTATAGCCCAGGGCGTGAGCCCTGCGTACGCGTAATAGAAGCATCGCGTCCTGTAGGGACGCAACAGCCTTGCCTGGCAAGGTTGCGTTCCTACAGAACGCTGCGGATTTTCGTTCTTAACCAGGGCTCACGCCCTGGGCTATAGGCTTTCGCGCCTCTGGCGCTCCAGAGGATGCCGTAGCCATCCTCGTGTCAAAACGGGTCCGACGCCACGCTTCTTTATAGAAGAAACCCAGCGCGCGTTTGAAAGCCAGTTCCGCCATGTCAGACCAATTCGCAAATAACTTTGCGAATTGGTCTGACGGGTAGCATAAAATGTTGAAAAGAGGGAAGTCTTCGCACTTGCTATTCTCCTTTAAAGAAGAAACTATTAGCCCTTTCTTCAGGCAATTTCCCCTTTTCCCGCCCCTGGCGGCCAACCTATGTCCACCATCTCGTCGTCCCCCGCAACCTCCCCCCTGCCCCTCACCTTCCATATCATCCCCAACGCACACCTGGATCCCGTGTGGCTGTGGGACTGGCGCGAGGGGCTTAGCGAGGGGCTCACCACCGTCACCACCATGCTGGACATGATGGATGAGTTCCCGGAACTCACCTTTATCCGCGGCGAGGCGGCGATTTATCAGCACATCCAGAAGACATCGCCCTGCACCTTCCGCCGCATCCGCGCATATATAGAGCAGGGGCGGTGGGATGTGGTGGGCGGCACGCATATTCAGCCGGACTCCAACCTCACGTCCACCGAGACGCTGTGCCGGCAGTTTGAGGAGTCGCTCGCCTACTTTCAGCGCGAGCTTGGCGTGCGCCCTACCATCGCGTGGCAGGCGGACAGCTTTGGCCACACGGCCGGGTGGCCCGGCATTCTGCGAAGCTTTGGGATGGAAGGCTTTACGTTTACGCGGCCGCAGGAGCGCGAGTACCACCTCCCCTCCCCCATGTTCTGGTGGGATACCGACTTTGGCGATCCGCTGCTCTGCTATCGCCAGCACGCTCCCTGGTATTGCTCGGAGCGCGCCAACCTGCCGGAGGTGCTGGACACCACGCTGAAGGGCTGTGCCACCCAGCCCTGGCGCAACGCGGGCGTGCTGATGGGCCTGGGCAACCACGGCGGCGGCCCCTCCCGCCGCCACATTGCGGAGCTGCGCGAGTGGGCCGCGAAGCACCCGGGCGTTACCGTCAAGTATGCCACGCTGCACAGCTTCTTCCGCGCGCTGCGCGAGGAGGAGCTGGGCGACGCGGCCCGGGCGGCGCAAGTGCCTCACGTGCAGGGAGATCTGGGCTACTGCCTGCGCGGCTGCTACTCGTCGGTGCAGAAGTTCAAGGCGCATTACCGTCATGCCGAGGCGGCGGTGGTTTCGGCGGAGATTACCCAAACTCTTATCCATAACGCACTGGACGGTAACGCCGCCGGCCCCGCGCAATCGCTGGACGAAAGCTGGAACGCTTTGTTGTTCAACGCCTTCCACGACATCCTGCCCGGCACCAGCATTGAGCGCGCCATGGAGGAGCAGATGGCGTGGGTGGGCCTGGCCATCCATCACGCCCACAAGGCGCGCTTTGAGGCGATGAACCTGCTGGCGCAACATGTCGATACAACCGTGCCGCGCCCGGCTGATCCCGACGCCCCCACCCCTGTGCCCTTGCTGATCTGGAACGCCCTGCCCGTCCCCTTCAGCGGCCCGGTGGAGCTGGAGACCTCCATGGACTACCGGCCCAGCTGGGCCTATAAGGACCGCCCCGCCGAGTTCCCCATTGAGCTGCGCGACGAAGCCGGCGCCCTGCTGCCCTTCCAGGAGATCCAGACCGAGCACACCAGCATGCCGGAGCTGGCGTGGCGCAAACGCGTCGTGCTGCCGCTGGAGATCCCCGCCTTTGGCTGGCGCGTGGTGCGCTTTGGCTGCGCCCCCGCCAAGCCGCAATTCCCTGCGGCGCAAAGTGATACGAGCGCCGGAAGCCTGCCGCTCGCCGATGCCGACGCGCCCGGGACGGCACGCAGCGAGTACCAGGCGGCGCCATGGATCGACGGAGGCGGCTGGGGCGTCTCCGTCCCGCGCGTCTCGCCGGGCGGCGGCACCGACTCCGCCTCCGCGGAGCGCATTGTCATCGAGCACGACAGCTCCCCCTTCTTCGGCCCCGGCGGCCTGCGCGTGCGGCTTATGGACGACATCTACGGCAGCTGGGGCGGCATGAATGAGGAACCCGACAGCTGGCAGCTGGACACGCTGCGCGAGGAATGGGCCCTGACGCACAGCAAAGTCGTGGAGTCCGGCCCCGAGCGCGCCACCCTGTGGACGCGCTGGAGCGGCGCGCGGTCGTGGCTGGACCTGACCTTTCAGGCCGCGCGCAACACGCCGTGGCTGGTGGTGCAAGGCCGCCTGCTGATGAACGAGCGCAGCGCCCGCCTCCAGCTGGTGTTGCCTAGCCGGGGCGACGCCCTGTGCGACATGCCCGGCGCCACCGCCCTGCGCACGCGCCGCGGCCAGCTGCCCGTCGGCCGCTGGTTCACGCGCCACAATGAGCGCGGCGACGTGGTGGGCGTGGCCAGCGACGTACTGAGCGACGCGGACTTCCTCCCCACCGAGACCCGCCTGACCCTGGCCCGCGCCACCCGCTACGCTAACGACGTCCCCACCCGCGCCGAGGAAAAGATGTGGGAGCCGGCCGTGGACAGCGGCGAGCTGAAGTTCCGCCTCGCGCTCTTTGCCGGCGCTGTGGATCCGGACACCGTCGTCAACGCGCTGATTCATCCCCCTGTGGCGCAGCTGGTTACACCTGGCGCGCCCGCAAAGCCCGCCCTCCCCTCCCCCGGCTCCCTCGGCAGCCTCCAGCCGGCCGCCACGCGCCTGCTGGCCGCGCGGCGCACGGAAGCCGGCGGCGTGAGCGTGCGTGTGCAAAACCGCACGGCGTCCCAGGCGGATGCCACGCTGACCCTCGGCGGCAAAGCCACGCCTCTGGGCAAGCTGGGCGCTCAGCAAATCGCCACCCGCACCGTGGCGGCAGGGTAAGGCCGGCGGAGCTGAGCGATTTCCATTCGCCCCCATCCGGAGAGAAAACGCTACGGATGGGGCGTGATGGCGATGATCGTGATTTCCTTCGTGCCAGGGCCGTAAAACCAGAAGATCCGGTAAGCTGCCGGCGTCTTATTCTCGGCGTAGGCCTCAAAGATTTCCTCCCGTTTCGGCCCGGTCAATGCACTATATGTGTGGATGTTTAGACAGGGATGTCGGGGATTGGATTCCAGGTAAGCGAGCGCCTTTCGTACGGCCTTGAGGCGCTTGACGGGGCTCGTGTTCTTCTCGAGAGATCTCAGGTCCGATTCAGCCTGCTCCGTAAACAGGAGTGCAAAGGCCATCTTCTACGCTGTCTCCTCATCATCGATGTGCCGGGCAAAGCTGCCCAGCGATCGCGTTTTCCCCTCGGCAGCCTGCGCAAGGCCGGCCTTTACTGCACCCAGGGCGGCAGCGTTTTCAAACAGCCATTTCTCACGGGCGGGGATTTCGCAAAAGGGTTCCAGGATGATGTGGCCTTCCGCCGTCTTACGGGCTCGGAAGCTACTGACTCCTTTCGCAAGTTTGCCCAAGGATATCCGCCCTTTGGAGTCCGGCCTGAAATTCTGTACAAATTCGATCATAAGGTCGATCTTACCACCAAAGTGGGACTACGTCAATGTGGGACGTCGCCCCTTACCCACACGCCTCCTGCTCGCCGATCTTCGACGCCCCATCGTCGCGAGGCTGGTTGACAGGGTGTGCATAGTGGGGCGATACTCAGGCAGAATTGGTTTGCGGGACTGCGCCCGGATTTTTCCTTCTATTCATGAAAACTATTGCTTTGGAATGCCCTGCGCCGGTGGCGGCGGAGGCCCTTGTTGGTGTGATGCTTGATCTCGGCGTCAAACTCTCCTCCCTGGAGTGGGAGCTGGGCAAGCTGGATCTGGACGGGGAGTATCATCTGCATGCGGATCAGGTGACGTCCGCCGACGGCGCGTCCGGCATCCGCTTTACGGTGCACGTGCATGGATCCCCCGGCGACAGCTGCGCCCACGGCGGGCACGGGCATGCGCACGGGGACGGCCACAAGCATGATCATGGCAAAGGCACCTGCTGCGGGTGCGGCCACGATCATGATCACGACCATGGGCACGATGATGGGCACGATGATGGGCACGATGATGGTGAGAAGCAGGGCCACGACCACGACCATGAGCACGAGCATGGCCATAGCCACACTCATGACCACGGACACTCGCATTCGCACTCGCATACTCACCCGCACGCGCACGAGGAGGTGGATGAGTTCGAGGAGTCTGAACATAAGCATCATCATGACCACAAGCATAGTCATGATCATGACCACGAGCACTCCCACACCCACACCGGCCACGCCCACGACGCCGCCCCCGCCCCTCAAGCCCGCACGTGGGCCCAGGTGCGCGAGCTGATCTCCGAAAGCGCCCTCAGCCCCTTTGTGCGGGAGCGCTCCCTGGCCGCCTTCGCACGCCTGGCCGCGGCCGAGGACGCCGCCACGGCCGGCCACGCCACACCCGCCGGCACTCCCGAGGCACGGCTCTCCGCCTCAACAAGGCTCGACGACGTAAAGTTCCTCTCCGTGGGCGGCGCCACCGGCGCGCTGGTCAACATTGTCGGCTTCTGCGCTGCGGTGGAGAAGCTTGGCACCCCGGAAATCGTCGTCGCCTCCGTCGCGCCGGAGCCGACCATCCCCTCCGTCGCCACCGCCCTCCTTGCCACCTTCGCCACCTCCTACGGTACGGACGTTATCCTGCCCGTGGAGAAGCAAGGCACGGGCCTCGCCGGTGTCGGCGCCCACTCCCACGCCGTACGAGGGCGCATTTGCGTCTCCGAATAACCCGGCCCCGGCCAGAGCGGTTTCCATACAAGCGCAGACATGACATGATCCGAAGCGCCAAAGGCGCGAACGCCTGTAGCCCAGAGGCCTAAGCCCCTGGGTGCGAGGCCGAAAAAAATCGCGTGCTGCAGGGACGCAACAGCCTCTGCCTGACGATGTTACGTTCCTGCAGAACGCTCCGGATTTTCAACCTCACCCAGGACACTGGACGAGACGGAAAACGTAAACTTTAGAAAGAAGCAGGCAAGATAAGGCGAAAGGGAGAAAGAGCGGAAGGGCAAAATCCCCATCGCGCATCGCGCACCACGTACGACGCACGACGCTCCACCCATCGCGCCCGCCCCCAGCGACATGCCGGCACGTCAGCGCTCGTGCCCGGCCTGGACGGTTGACCGATTTCCGCCCTGCCCTCCCCCGCCTCCTCGCGGCACCATGCCGTTTCCCCAGAAACACGGACTACTCCACACAGCCGGCGCATTCCCATCCTGATTTCGCCTGGCACGAGGAGCCACCCCCGGCACCCATCACCCCTTCGCAACCATGCACCCCACCCCAGGCAGCGCGCTTCGACTCCTCGCACTGGCGGCCCTGACCGCCACCCTGACGTACAGCCCCCCGCCCACGGCGGCCATGGCGCAAAGCGGCGCCTCCTCCTCCGCCCCCTCGGCCGGCACCACCACCGCCCCCACTTACACCGACGCCGCCACCGGCCTGAACTTCCCTCAGGACCTGGCCGGCCAGACCCGCGGCATCGCGCAGGATTTCGAGTCGAAAATGCCCGGCCTCGGCAGCTCCATCGGTTACAGCAGCCCCAGCGGCGCCAAGTCCAACATCTACATCTACAACATGAAGAAGCGGGGCATCCCCGCCGACCCCAACAACGAGGTCATCCGCGAAGAGCTCGAGCGCTCCAAAGGCGAAGTCTTTGCCCTGCAGGACAAAAAGCTCTACAGCGACGTGCGCGAACTCGACACCGGCATCGCCACCATGGGCAAAAACGGCGCCCCCAAAATGCGCTACATCAAGCTCAGCTTCAACACCAAAGACGGCGTCCCCGTCATCTCCTACCTGCTGATGACCGGCTACAAAGGCAACTTCTTCAAAATCCGCTACAGCTACCCCGCCAGCCTGGGCGATGACGCCGACAAAGACGCCCTGCGCTACTTCGCCGCCGTAGGCAACCTGCTGCAGGAAGCCGGCGCCGGCGGCATGAGCCTGGAAAAGCGGGATAAAGACGGCGGCTGAGGCAGCCGCGGAGGCGATCTTTATCTTTCCCCCCCAAGGCACCACGACGCAAAGGACCGAGGGACAAGGCGGATCGGCGAAGCCTCAGAAATGGGTTCGCCCACCGGGCGTGCTGTGGATGTTCAGCAACGAGATGAGACCCTGTGCTTCAGATCCGGCACATCGTCAGCGCTTGCCTTCCCGCGCCTTGTACTCCGACACCATCTGAGCAATCTCCTTATCCATCACAGCCAGCAAGCCGGATTCCTCCAGATACCTGCCCAGCCCGCCCATCCGTAAAGGCTTCTTGCCGTTGAAGTTGCGTAGCCCTTCTATCAACGCAATCTCCACCTGGCGAAACAGCCTCTTATTTTTCTGCAAATCCTTGCCGCCCAGGCACATCAGCACCGCGATAGCGCTGTCGGAGTCACTATGGCGGATGGACATCTCCAGCAGCTGAAGCTCCAGCTGCTGCTGATCATCAGGCATCCCCGCGGGCCGCCCTCCAATGATTTTGACAGGTTCCAGCCGGCCCTGCTTAAACAGCTCCAGCCCCTCCTTAAGCACGGCAATCGCCTCCTCCGGGCGCTCCGCCTGCTCCAGCATACTGGCATAGTTGCCGTAAAACGACGGAACCCGCCCCTCCACACCACCCCGGAGTTCAGGTAGCGCCTTGATAAGCGCCACCGCCCCCTCAAACCAGGGCAACGCCTCCAACGCAGCGGCCTTGGCCGTCGGCTTACGGGCCTGCTTCCCTGCCTCCAGGTACGCAATAACGGCGCCATTAATCTGCCAATAAGCCTTCTCCCGGGGATCCGTCTGCTCCGCAACAAGCAACCTCGTGTAGTGCAACGCCTTGGGCGAATCCCTCAACGTCGCCCACTCCACAAGCCGTTGATAGGCAAACACCTTCAGCTCCTGCGAGGCCCCCGACTCCGCCGCCGCCGTCTCCAGCCGCCTGCTCCACTCCTCCCGAAACACGTCACGCGCCTCCTGCGTCGGCCCGTTTGCCCGTAACTTCTCCAACGCCTCGTTATATTGCGCAATCAGCGGCTCCTCAGCCCGCCCCGTAAACGGAGCACAAAAGAGAATAACCCCCACCCACAGCAGATAGAATATACCGCAACGTATCACCATAGTTAGAACGAACCCTACGGCCCCAATGCAAAGGCTGTCAATACAACCCGCACGCACGCTCAGACACACGCAGGCAATCCGAAAAAATAGTGGAGGCGGCGGGAGTTGAACCCGCGTCCTAAAACTGAGTCATGGCTGCATCTACAAGCGTGTCCGTTGTATGGGTTTTGGTGGCGAAGGTTGTGCAACGGCTCACCCTTCGCCCTTAGTCACCGCGTTAATACTCCCGTGACAGGTCGGTGTCCCACCTGGCGGAGAGCCCTGCTGAATGTCGCCGCTATTCCCTAGCAGGAGTCAGGGTAGCGACGTCGTGCCTGTTTTTTATTTAGGCAGCGAGGGCCAGTTCTTCATTGGCGTTTGATTTTTGAAAAGGGAGATTTACGAGGACACCTTCTCAATCCTCGGCTTGCAGCAACCACCCCTGAGCTTCAGTCGAAACCAGTGCGCCCCCGGTTGGTTGGTGAGAGGTCAAGCTACGCGATCCTCTGCTGGATTGCAAGTAAAATCGGGGGAGATGGCTCGTCTTTTTTGTGGGGAGGCTGGGCCGAGTCCGGGCGCCGCGCGGCTCGGGGTGGTTTGGGGCCGCTCGGGGGGGGGGACGGCTCAGCGCCAGGAGTCCTGCACCGTCACGTCGTCCAGGTCCACGCCCTCTTTGAGGCCGACGGAGAGGATCAGTACGAGGGTGAAGACGAACAGCATGGCGTGCGCCATCACCCATATGCGTAGTGGCATGGTGGGTTTCTCGATGAGCGCGCGGACCTGCTCGGGGTAGCGGGTGAGCGGCTCTGTCACGGTCTGCGGGTCGGCAAAGCCAATCATGATGAGGCAGAAGACGACGCAGATGACGGCGCGGATGGACCCGGAGAGCATGATGCACGCGTAGGTGATGCCCATGCCGCAGAAGACGATGGCGCCGATCATGATGCGGCCGGCGATGTTGATCTCCTTGTACCAGTTTTCTGTGGCGGTGGTGCCGCCCACGCCGTCCCTGGCCTTTTCGCCGCGCGGGTACTCGGGCGGGCGCGGGTCCGCGTGGGAGGGGGTGACGCACGCCAGGGCCAGGATGAAGACGAGCATCGGCAGCATAAGGATGCGGCCCAGGCGCACCAGGCGCTGGGCAATGGGGGCCTGGCGGGCAATCGTGGCAACCGTGGCGCTGAGGGGCGTCCCCTGCTCGGGGCCTGTTGGCGCGCCGGCGCGGGCGCCGGTAAGGGAGGCGCCGAGGACCCCGGCGCAGAGGGAATCGCGCACGGGTAGGGAGGCGCGGCTGCCGGCTATGGCGGTGTGGAGAGAGGCGAAAGCGAGGGGCTCCATAGGATGACAGGAGGTAAAAATGAAATGGAGGAGTGCAATGAAAGGCGGAGCGAGTCATTTATGACGCTGAACCTATGTGGCACCCTACTCTCGTTTATCGTGCAGTGCAACCTATTCCTAATAATAATAAACAGCTAAAAAACGACAAGACCTCTCTTTAATGACGCGGGGCTTCCTATTCATCAAAGGAATAATTGTGTGATAATGAATCGCTGTCGCTATGTGCAAGAACCAAAATGTCCCGTACACGCGTGGAAACGGCACACATTCGTACATGGCTGCGCCACCCCATTTCTCCCGCGCGAAATCCTTGCCAGAGCGCGCCCGGCTCGTGCATCGTGCGTGGCACCCCACGCGGCGTACTGCCCCCACCTCCCCTTCTCTTTCCCCGCCCCATGCTGACTCCCGAAGAGCTGCAGATCCTCTCCTTTACGGTGCGGATGGCCCTGCTGGCCATGGCGCTGGTGATGGCCCCGTGTCTGCTGGTGGCCTGGCTGCTGGCGCGGTTTGACTGGCCGGGCAAAAGCCTGGTGGAGACTCTGGTGGCCTTGCCGCTGGTGATGCCGCCCATTGCGATGGGCCTGATTTTGCTGAAGCTTTTTGCCCGGCGGGGCGATCTGGGCCAGTTTCTGGAACATACCGTGGGGCTGGAAGTGATTTTTACGTGGCGCGCCGTGGTGCTGGCGCTGGCGGTGATGGCGGCGCCTATGGTTATCCGCACCGCCCGCGTGGCGTTTGAGAGCGTGGACCCGCGCCTGGAGCAGATTGCCCGCACGCTGGGCGCCGGGGAATGGCGGGTGCTCTGGCAGGTAACGCTGCCGCTGGCGCTGCCCGGCCTGGGCGCGGCGGCGCTGCTGGGTTTTGCTCGCGCGCTGGGGGAGTTTGGCGCGACGATTGCGGTGGCCGGCAATATTGTGGGGCAAACCAGCACGTTATCGCTGGCCATCTACACGGCCATTCAGCAGAGCGACGACACGACGGCCTTTCGCCTGGTGTGCGCTTCGGTTGTCCTGGCGTTTATCGCCACGTGGCTGAGCGAGTGGTTTATGGCACGAAGCAAGCGTAACCGCCAGGAGCGGTGAGGCCGCGCGTGACGGCGGGGAGCCCGGCTGCGCGACAGGTTCCTGCCAGAGCCCTTTGAAAGTGATTTTTACGTGGCGCGCCGTGGTGCTGGCGCTGGCGGTGATGGCGGCGCCTATGGTTATCCGCACCGCCCGCGTGGCGTTTGAGAGCGTGGACCCGCGCCTGGAGCAGATTGCCCGCACGCTGGGCGCCGGGGAATGGCGGGTGCTCTGGCAGGTAACGCTGCCGCTGGCGCTGCCCGGCCTGGGCGCGGCGGCGCTGCTGGGTTTTGCTCGCGCGCTGGGGGAGTTTGGCGCGACGATTGCGGTGGCCGGCAATATTGTGGGGCAAACCAGCACGTTATCGCTGGCCATCTACACGGCCATTCAGCAGAGCGACGACACGACGGCCTTTCGCCTGGTGTGCGCTTCGGTTGTCCTGGCGTTTATCGCCACGTGGCTGAGCGAGTGGTTTATGGCACGAAGCAAGCGTAACCGCCAGGAGCGGTGAGGCCGCGCGTGACGGCGGGGAGCCCGGCTGCGCGACAGGTTCCTGCCAGAGCCCTTTGAGCAGGTTGCTGCGTATGCAACGTACGCAACGGGGGACGTTGTCAGGCAGGCTATTTTACCCGTTGATCCTGACCAGGACGTTCCCTCATCAGCCAGTCTATTCCCCTCACATAGCCTGGGTTGCCCGAGCCCTCAGCTTACCGTCTGGAACGTGCCGCTGCCCATGCGGGCGGGCGGGGTGCGGCGGAAGGGATTGGGGCCGAAGCTCTTCTGCGCCTTGCCGGTCGTGCCCTTGCGGTCGGGCAAGCCTGCGCGGTAGACGTGCACCAATGGACGCGCCCTGGAGGTCGACGAGGCGGCGCGGGCGGGCGGAACGACCTCCGGCGTGCTGACGCCGAAGGGCACGGGAAGGGGAGGAATGAAGCCGGGGCCCGTCACGGGGGTGGCGCTTTCGCAGGGGGCGGCCTGGCCCGGGGCGGAGTCGCTGTGGCGGAACTCCGGCGACGCGGCGCTGACGGGCGGGTAATCGGCCTGCGATGTGGAGGCGACGTGCGGTGGGAAGTCGCTGCTGGTCAGCACGATGTCCTGGTACTGGTACTGGTAGCACACGTCTTCGTCGCGCACCATGGGCCAGAAGGTGCCATTGAGCTCCACGGGGCGCTCCATCGGCTTTCGGCAAAATCCCGAATAGTGCTCCAGCATGCCTGGGAAGACATGCCGCGCAAAAAAACGGCATTGTGCGCAGTTGGGATTCATGAGGAGCGAGATAGGGCGAGTGAGGCTGCCACCGTCAGGTTCTCCCGGGAAAGGGCTGTCTCCGATGTCCGTCGCAGCGTGGCGCGGGGCGGGGAGCGGAGCGTAGTCTGTCGCCATGGTTAGGCGTTTCGGACTTTGGTGTTCTATTTTTAGATCGATTTCAGAAGGAATTCAATAAATTATTTATCAGACACAATCAACCGGGATCGTACAGCATACCAGCTTAACGCGAGCAAACGCGACTTTCCCCTCGGAAGTGCCGCTTCGCCGATTAGCAAACCTAATGTAAACTACATGTAAATTCAGCCATTGTTTCACCCTGCGCATGCCTGCGCGCGGCCCTGCCCCCCATGGCGGCTTGCCTTTTGCCGCGTTTTCGCTAGTAATGGATCTTACGCAGCATCAGGCGCTTCGCCCCCACCGCCAACGTTCGCTCCGCCTTCCGCCCCATGATTACCGCACCGCATCATGCCTCGCCACCCCGCACGGGCCCGGCCACCGCGCGCAACAAGTACCTGGCGTTTCGGCTGGGACAACAGCACTATGCCATCTCCATATTGCGCGTGCGGGAGATCCTGCTGATGGTGGATATTGTGCAGGTGCCGCAGATGCCCCCGTACGTGCGCGGCATCATCCACGTGCGCGGCAAGGTTGTGCCGGTTATCGATTTGCGGCTGAAGTTTGAGCTCTCCGACGCGGCGATCCACGACCGCACCTGCATTGGCACGGTGCAGGTTACCCTGCCCGGCGCGGCGGGCGGCACGGCGCTGATGGGCTTTATCATCGACTCCGCCGACGAAGTGGTGACGCTGCCGCCGGAGTCCATTGAGCCGGCGCCTTACTTTGGCGGCAAGCTTACGCCGGAGTTTGTTATAGGCGTGGCAAAGGTGCGCAACTCCGTGCGCGTTATTCTGGATGTGGACCGTGTGATGACGGCCGATGTGCTGGAGGAAGTGAACCGCGCCGTACTGGGTGCGGCGGCGCCCCCCCTGGCTACGCCGGAGGCGCTCTGATCCTTCCCCCCCAGCGTGGAGGCAAGGCGCTTGTGTTGTTGGCTTTCCGTGTCATTCCCATGGACCTCGCATCAATGCCTTGTTATAATCACGTGCCCCGTTGCCCTTGCATCGCGCGCCGCTTTGAGGCAACCGCCCGCACCCCCTGCTCTTCGGCATTTTCCCCACGATGAACTTCCTTTTTCCCCAACTGCGGTTGCGCGGGCGCCTGATGGTGGCCAGCGTTTTGGTGGCACTGACCGTCGTGATTGTCGCCTGCCTGGGCTACAGCGGGGCCTCCGGCATCAGCACCGTGGCGCGCGGCTCCGTGGTGCCGGCGCTGGCAGCAGCCGCCCATGTCTCCCGGCTGACGGGCGTGCTGTACAACTCCGCCCTGCGCAATGCTTTGGAGGACCGCGCCGCCACATCGTGGGCCCAGCTTGTGGCGGAGTACTCGACCTCCGTCAAGGGGCTGGACCTCAACGCGCGCCGCGCTGGCGTGGAGCTGGATACCCAGGCCATGACGACGCTGCTGCAGTATCCCGACAAGCTCGTCAACAGCCGGCCGGTGGGCGTGAACGCCCCGCGCATAGCCGAGGCGCTGGACAGCGAGGCGTACGGCCCCGCGCAGGAGGCCATCAAGTCGATAGTCAATCGCATCAGCGCGGACGGCAGCGCCCGCATCGATAAGCAACTGAACGATCTGTATCAGTGGCTGCTGCTGCTGACGCTCTCCGGCGTGATTGTGGCGCTGGGCATCGCGTGGCTCATCAGCCGCTGGCTGGGCAACCACCTGCGCACGCTCATCACGTCGCTGATTCAGCATGTCGAGTTCTCCACCAGCGCGCTGGGCCAGGTTACCGCCAGCAGCCACACACTGCTTCAGGGCGCGCCGGAGCTGGCCGCATCGCTGCAGGAGATCAGCAGCAGCCTGGAGGAGCTGGGTGGCGTGGCCCGCCGCAACAGCGAAAACGCCCGCAAAGCCAACGGCCTGGCCACCGAAACACGCACCACCGCCGAGAGCGGCGACACGCGCCTGCAGGAGATGAGTCAGCTGCTGGAAAGCATGAAAACCAGCAGCACCAGCAGCAGCCGCATCATCCGCACCATCGACGAGATCGCGTTCCAGACCAACATCCTGGCCCTGAACGCCAGCGTGGAAGCCGCACGCGCCGGCGAGGCCGGCATGGGCTTTGCCGTCGTGGCCGAGGAGGTGCGCAACCTGGCCCAACGCACCGCCGAAGCCGCCCGCGAAACGGCGGACCACATTGAGGCCAGCGTGCAACAAAACGCCCGCGCCGTCAGCCTCGGCTCCGGCGTCTCCAACACTTTTGGCGAGATTGTGCGCCGCATCCGCCGCATGGACGAGCTTGTGGCGGAGATTGCCGCCGCCAGCGAGGAGCAACGGCAGGGCGTCGACCAGGTCAATCTCTCCCTCGCGCAAATAGATAAGGTAACGCAGGCCAACGCCGCCAGCGCCGAGGAGGCCGCCAGCTCCGAGCTGGATCTCAATCAGCAAACGGACTACCTGGCCGGCGTGCTTATGGATTTTCAACGCGCCATTGCGGATGTGGAAAGCGAAGCCGGCGAGATCCACCGCCACATCGGCGGCAGCGGCAACGGAGGCGCTGGCAGATCCGCAGGCGCCGGCGGATACGGCACAAGCGCGTACAGCGGCGGTGGCGGTGCGCACAACCGCAGCTTTGCGGGCGGCAACATGGTCCGCAACAGCGGCGCGGGCACGGGCATGGGGCACGGCGGCCTCTCGTCCTCGCCCATGCTTCCGCATGGGGACTCTCCCGCGGCGCGCCCGCGCATTATGCCGCCGCGGCGCTCGTCCGCCGCAACACACGTGGGCGGCCCCGGCCCGGAGAGCGACCTGGAAGAGCCCGCCGACCACGAGTTCAAGCCATTTCGCAAAGAGGGCAACCCCTCCGCCTGAATCGCCTGAAAAGCCTGACGATGGATGACATGAGCCATAGCAGCAGCAGCGACAGCGATAGCACCAGAAAACGCGCCGCAAGAGGAGCGAAAGCCAAGGGCAGCCAGGCGAGCGGATTGCCCGGGCCCGAATCGCCCGACGCCGGCGCGCAAAGCGCACCCGCGCCTGTATCCGCGCCGCGCTACAACCTTACCGGCGAGTGGATCGGGCATTACAAAGGCCATTTCGACGAGGTTATCCGCATTCAGCAGGACGGCGACAAAGTCGTCGCCATCAAAATCACCGGCGACGACTACGTGCCTGCGGACGAAATCACCTGGAAAGCCTGCCTCACCACGGGCGAAGGCGAAGGGCAAATTGCCGAAGAAGAATTCCGAAACCCCCGCTTCGTCCCCGGCCAGCTCAAAGTGCTCAGCGCCGAGCGCATCGTCTTTACCTGGGCGGAGTACGGCGCCGTGGAGTACCGGCGGGACGATTAGGGAGGCGGCCGCAGCCGGATCGGCAGCAGGCGGAGAAGGGGAAACAGGCGGACAAGTGGACGCAGGCGGACACCCGGTGAGGAGATCGCGCTCGCCGTCCGGGATCCACCGTTGCGTGCTGGCACAGGCCGGATGCGCCGGATTTTGCTTTGCGGCTTTGCGCGAAGCGGCCTTCTTCTCCCTGGCTGCAAGGCGCAACACAGCACACGCCTTGCGGAACTCGAACTTCCGTCGCGCCAGCTCAAGCACTTTGTACCTGAGCTCCAGCTCCGCATACTTTTGCACCAGCTTTACCGCATGGATCATCTCTCCAAAATCAGCCGCCGGATCTTTCAGCAAAGCCATAGCGCGTACCCGCAGCGCCTGCGCCACCTGTTCGTCGGATATCGGAATCATGCGCACCATTCAACCTCACCCACCCCCACAACAACAGGGCAGCCAGGGAGGCTCGGGAGCCCGGGGACGCGGGGATCGGTACAATAACGGGCCGCTTTTGTGCGGACGTGAACAAAGCCCGTTGAAGCTGTCGCGAGGATAGGTCTCCGAGAACAGCGGAGCCGCGGCCCTTTCCGCCGCCCCCCTCAAACGCATGGCTTGCGTTTTGTGGGAAGTGTGGCAAAACGGTAGGCCTACGCGTCTGCGCGTTATGTTGTGCGGGCGTTGCAACTGCTTTCCCATGCCCGATTCCTCCTCCGCCGCTGTGCCTGACGACGCGCCCGCTCCTGATCTTGCGGAGCGCACGGTAACGCCTGCATCGACTTCTGCTTCTGCGTCCGCGCCTGCCGTCGCCGCCGCCGCCGCTGCTTCCACGGCCGGCGGCAGGGGCTCGGCCATGCGCGATTTGCGGCGGCTGGCGGGGTATTTGCGGCCGTATCAGCTGCGCTTTACGCTGGCGCTGGCGGCGGTGCTGGCGGCTACCAGCCTGGGGCTGATCTTTCCCTGGATGGCCGGGCAGCTGATTGACAGCGCGTTGCCGCTGACCCCCGGCCGCACGGCGGCGGATGGGCCGTGGTGGGCAGGCGACGTGAACACCGTGGCGCTGCTGCTGATTGCCTCCCTGGCCGTGCAGGCGGTCTTCTCGTACCTGCATATCTACTGGTTTAACCAGGTGGGCGAGCTGTGCCTGCTGGATCTTCGCAAGCAGTTGTACGGCCGCATCTTAAGCCTGCCGATGACCTTTTTTGCGCAGCGCCGCGTGGGTGAGCTGGCCAGCCGCCTCTCCTCGGACGTTACGCAGATTCACGACACGATTATCGGCGTGGTGCCGCAGTTTACGCGCCAGGCCACGCTTTTGCTGGGCGGGCTGGTGCTGATCCTTGCCACGTCGTGGAAGCTCACCCTCGTCATGCTCGCCTCGTTCCCCGTGCTGGTGCTGGTGGCGGTGCTGGTGGGTCGCCGCATTCGCGTGCTGAGCCGCGAGGCGCAGGACAAGCTGGCGGGCAGCGCCACTATTGTGGAGGAAACGCTGCAAGGCATAACCAACGTAAAGGCTTTTGGCAACGAGGCTTACGAGCGTCAGCGGTATCAGGATAACCTCAGCACCCTGCTGGGCACGCTGCTGCGCGCCGCCAGGTGGCGGGCGGGGCTGGTCTCGTTCATCATTTTTGGCCTGTTTGGGGCGATTGTGCTGGTGCTGTGGTACGGCGCCGTGCAGATGAAGGCCGGCCTGCTGACGGTGGGCGAGCTGACGAGCTTTATCCTCTACACAACGTTTGTCGGCGGCGCGGTGGCCTCCTTTGCGGATGTGTACAGCCAGCTGCAGCGCACGCTGGGCGCCACGCAGCGCGTGTTCGAGCTTCTGGACGAAGTGCCTGAGTGCGAGACACTTGACGCGCCCGACAACGCCTCCGAGTGCGCGGTGTACGACCGGGTGATGACCTCGCCCACCATGCAGCTGCGCGGCGATGTGGAATTTCGCAACGTGCACTTTGCCTATCCGGGCAGGCGGGATCTGCCCGTGCTGCGCGGATTGAATCTGAAGGCGCGCGCGGGGGAGAATATCGCGCTGGTCGGCTCCAGCGGCGCGGGCAAATCCACGGCGGTCTCGCTGATCCTGCGCTTCTACTCGCCGGACTCCGGCCAGGTGCTGATCGACGGCCGCCCGGCGGAGGCGTTTCTGGCGGCGGACTTGCGCCGGCACATGGCCATTGTGCCGCAGGAGGTGCTGCTTTTCGGCGGGTCCATCCGCGAGAACATTGCCTACGGCAATCCCGGCGCCTCGGAGGAGCTGATCCTTAACGCCTCGCGCCGCGCGTTTTGCCACGATTTTATCACGAGCTTCCCCGAAGGCTACGACACGCTGGTGGGCGAGCGAGGCGTCAAGCTCTCCGGCGGCCAGCGCCAGCGCATTGCCATTGCCCGCGCGCTGCTGAAGGACCCGGCCATCCTGATCCTGGACGAGGCGACCAGCGCGCTGGACTCCGAGAACGAACGCCTTGTGCAGCAAGCGCTTGCGGAGCTTATCTCCGGCCGTACCACCTTCATCATCGCCCACCGCCTCAGCACCGTCCGCCGCGTCGACCGCATCTACGTCCTCGACCAGGGCGTCGTCGCCGAATCCGGCACCCACGACGAACTGATGGCCCGGGAAGGCGGCGTGTACCGGAAGTATTCGGAGCTTCAGTACGGGTTGAGTTAGAGCGGTTTGCTATCCAAGGCGGCGCGGATTGCCATGACGGACTTGGAGGGCGAGGGCTAATCCAACCGGCCGAGGATTTTCTCCCGGGCTTTGGAGATGAAGTAGTTGCAGGCCTCTGCGCACAGGAGGGGGATCTCCGGGCGGGACTTGGCGGTGGGGGGCCGGGGGGTGTGGGGCGCCCAGATGGGGATGCGGAGGCAGCCGGAGTTGGGGGTGCCGTCCGCGGAAGGGGCGCCGCCGCAGCATTCGCGGAGCATGTCGGCCAGGCGTTCGTCGCCCAGCTTGCGGACGACGGAGAAGCGACCGGTTTGGCGCGCGGCGGATTCCTCGTAGGGGGTGACGCGCAGGGCGCCGGCCTCGTGCAGCGCCCAGTCGGCCACGGCACCGGGGTAGATGAGGCGCAGGGCCTCCACCACCTGCATGGCGCTGAGCGGGCCGAGGATCCAGCCCGGGCGAAGGTTGGGCGCGCCGCGCAGGGGGCGGAAGGCGCCGGCGGCGTCCCAGCGCAGCCACTCGCGCAGGAGGACGGGGGCGGGGGTGGAGGCGGAGGCGGGGGCGGAAAGCACGGTGCTGGCGCCGGACTCCAGAAGGAGGGGAACGAGCGCCGCCCTGGCACGGGCTGCCGAGTCGGTGGCCGCATCGGCCTCCCCCGCGGCGTCATCTTCGTGAAGCAGCAGGTAGCGGCTTTCGTCCGCGACCCCATCGGCTCCGCCTGCCTCGGTCCGCGCAGTCCGCGCCGACTCCTCCGCGCGCACCATGGCCACCTGGCCGATGCGCCACGGCCCGGGCGCGGCGGCCAGCCAGGCGCGCAAATGGTCGCTCGGGCACGGCGGCGAGGGACGGGCGGGGGAGGGGTTCAACGTCAGGGGCTCGAGCGTCCATGGCGCCTCAGGCGCCTCGTGCGTTCCCCCCGTACCTTCCGCTCCGGGTTGCGAGAACATATCGGCACTCATGTCGCTCATTCCCCGTGCTCGTGGTAAAACTGGGCGACTTGCGCCAGGATAACGTCCGCAATCACCGGCTCCGTGCCGATGGAGTTGGCGTACCACAGGCGCCGGCGCGCGGGGCCGGAGCCCTCCAGCCACGGGTTGTGGGCCAGGCGGAACGGCGGGCCGCCCTGCTCGCGCACGCCCAGCAGCACGGGGATGTCCTCCCACGAGTGCAGGCCGTCGCTGATGAAGAAGGGAACCACCACAACGTCAGGCAGTTGCGTAAGGGTGCGCCAGTTCTGGATCAGCGGCTCCTGCTCCATGGCGCAGGCGTGCACCTCGGCAAAGCGGCCGGTGGCGCGTAAAATCGCCGCCTGCTCGTGCACGATTTTGAGCGAGTTGTCGTTGAGCGAGGTGCCGTGCCCCACAATCAGCAGCGCGGCGGTGCGCGACGGATCTGCGATGCCTGCGCCACTCCCCTCAGCGGCCGCCCCCGGCCACGCCGCCACGACGTCTTGCGCACGCTTCATCAGCGCCCGCGTCATGCTGGGGTGAAGGCCCACGGCCTGGCAGTAGCGCAGCTCCTTCCAGACAGCGCCGGCAGGGCCATCCGGGCCGCCGTGTGCCACCGGGCAATGTGTCACCGGCCAGCGCAGGCTCCCCGGCTCGCCTCGGGTAATCAGGCCCAGTTCTCGGGGAATGACCTGCTCCGTAAAGTAGCCGCTGCTGATGAAATTGGGCACGATGTAAACGCGCCGCGCCTCCACCTCGCGCAGGATGTTGCGGAAGTTCGGCTCCTCCTTCCAGAAGCACTCGTGCACCTCCGCAAAAATGCCGCGCCGGCGCAGTGTCTCCGCGTGCTGGTAGGTGGGCTCGCTGCTGTCCGCGTTGAGGGTGGAGCCGTGTCCGGCCAGCACCAGCGCACACTCCTTAAGGTGCGCGGCC
Source organism: Verrucomicrobia bacterium LW23 (assembly GCA_003054695.1). GTDB lineage: Bacteria > Verrucomicrobiota > Verrucomicrobiia > Methylacidiphilales > UBA1321 > LW23. Next base: position 25,897 of record QAZA01000001.1, on the reverse strand, counting down.
AGTTCGGCGCTTAGCGGCGCAAAGCCTGCGCCGACGGTAGTGTCGCGATCGATAACGGGGGTAGATGATGGAGGCACGGCGCTAGGGGGAGAGGAAGATGGCGGTGACGGTAGGCAGTGGGGGGAGCGAGGCGACGGGCTGCCTGACGGCGGCTGCAAACTCAATCGCGCCAACCGTTACTCCGGCATTGCCTGCGCACCATCCAAAACGTATATTACACCATTCGCCGCCGCTTTGTCTCCGCCATTTTCGGCCGCCGTGCCCCGGGGTCGATTGGCCGGGCGCGCGCCGGCGCTCCCCGATATCCCGCAGATTTCCTCGCAGATTTCGCGCGACCTGATGAAATATCCGGGTTAAGAGAGGTGCCTGATGTTTCTCATCCGCTACGTTACCATCCTGGCTAAGTCCTTCTTCTCACGCGACCTCTACAACGAGGTGGTGTGGAAGTGGCGTGGCTCCGGCTTCCTTTTCCTGCTGCCGTTGTGCGCGCTAAGCTGGGTGCCGCTGACGCTTCAGATTGTGCGATCCACCGACCAGGTCATGGCCGATAACGTGCCCGTGCTCGTCAAACACTGGCCGCCCGGCATGGTGCTGCGGCAGGGGAGCCTTATTGCGCCGGAACCCGGCCCGTTCCTCATCAACCTGCCCGGCGCGGCCTCCATCCCGCTGCCCGATCTGGCCGCAACGCCCGATCCCCGGCAGGGGGAGGCAACGCCGCTGCTTCTGGTGATCGACCCGCAGGGCAAGGCGGATGCCGCGCTCAAAAGCAAAGCGGATATCATATTGGGCGAGAAGGAGATACGCTTTCAGACGGACGACTCCTCCTCCACCGTGCCTCTCACTTCTGTGGAGCAAATCTTTACCGCGCTCTACCCCTCCAAGGGCGACGTGACGCTGAAGGCCGAGCGCGTGGAGCAAACAGCCTACTGGTTTGGCAACACGCTCAAAATCATCGTCTACCCGCTGGGCAGCGTGCTGTATTATTTTGGCGAGGTGTTCCGCGCGTTGCTGCTTTCCATTTTGGCCGTGCTGACGAACAATGTATTGCAGCGCGGGTTGTATTATCAACCGCTGCTGCGCATTACGGTGCTGGCGATGACTCCGGCCATTCTGCTCAACATTGCCCTGCAGCTCGGCATCATTGCCGTCGGCCTGCCGATGTGGTGGATGCGCGTGGCCGGCGCGGTGACCGGGGCGGTGGCGCTGGGCTACATCATTTTTGGCGTGCAGGCCATTGCCCTGCCTCCCGAGCTCGCGCCCGATCACTCCAACGACGACGACGACAACAACGACGACGAGGAAGCCGGCGACGAAGCGGAAGCCCATGGCGCCGCCCGGCTGCCCTGACTTGATGTAGCGAGCGTGACATGACGAGTCATCCCCTGACCATCCAGGCCGTTGCCGGCGCGCGCTCGCCGGGCGTACGCACGCCCCTGGTGGTGCGCAGCCCCAACTGGCTGGGCGACGCCGTGATGGCGCTGCCCGCCGTGCGCAACCTGCGGCACGTCCTCGGGCCCAACCCCATCACCGTCGCCACCCCCTCCAAAATTGCGGACCTGTGGCGCGCCTGCCCGTGGGTGAACCACGTGCTGGAGCTGGATAAACCCCGGCAGCTGTGGGCTACCGCCGCCACCCTGCGCGCCGGCCGCTTTGCGTGCGCCGTGTTGCTGCCCAACAGTTTGCGCACCGCCGCAGAGGCAAAGCTCGCCGGCATCCCCCAGGTCGTCGGCTACAACCGCAGCATGCGCGGCTGGCTGCTCAACCGCGCCGTGCCGGTGCCGGAGTACTCCCCTGCACGCAGCCACCAGCAGTACTACTATATCGACCTGGTGCGCGCCGTCGGCGGGTGGGACAAGGATGACTTCCCCCCGCTGGTACCCGAGGGCGAAACCGCCACCCCCGCGGATGCCGCCGCCGAGCCCGTGCTGGCCCTGTGCCCCGGCGCCGAGTACGGCCCCGCCAAGCGCTGGCCCGTGGAGTACTACGCCGAGGTGGCCCGCGCCCTGCACGAGCAACGCGGCGCGCGCGTGGAAATCTTTGGCGCCGCCAGGGACGCCGAGGTGGCCGCGGAGCTGACGCGACGCATCCCCTTTGCCCACAACCGCACCGGCCAAACCACCCTGCGCGAGCTGATCGTCGCGCTCTATCGCGCCCGGCTGGTGCTGTGCAACGACAGCGGCGCGATGCATCTGGCCTCCGCCCTGGGCACGCCCACCGCCGCCGTGTTTGGCAGCACGGAGCCCGCGCGCACCGGCCCGCTGGGCCCCCGCACACGCATCTTCCGCCGCCACGTGCCGTGCAGCCCCTGCTTTTTGCGGGAGTGCCCGCTCGATTTTGCCTGCATGCACGGCAGCCCGCCCGCTGTCGTCCTGCCTGTGTGCCTGGATCTGTGGGACCGCGCTCGCGGGCCGGCGGCGGGCTGACCTTTTTCCCACGTGGACGTTCCACGGTAACCACCTCACCCTCAACAACATGCTCAAACTTCATCGCCCCGATCGCGTCGACATCTACATCCCGGACAGCGGCAAGGTTTCCGGCGTCGACGCCGCGCTCTCCCGCACCACCCACCTCGGCATCGGCGCCCATCAGGACGACCTGGAATTTATGTGCGCGGCCGGCATCCTGGCGTGCCACGCGTCGTCCACGCACTGGTTTGGCGGGGTGATTCTGACCGACGGCCGCGGCAGCGCGCGCACGGGCGGCTACGCGGAGTACTCGGAAGTGGAGATGATCGAGATCCGCAAGAATGAGCAGCGGGCGGCGGCGGCTATCGGCGGCTACTCGTTTATCGCGCAGCTGGGCTACCTCAGCTCGGAGCTCAAGAACGCCGCCGAGCAGGGGGCCACGCGCGATCTCCGTAATCTGCTGGCCGATACGCGGCCGGAGATCGTCTACACGCACAACCCGGCGGATAAGCACACGACGCATATTGCTGTGGTTCTGCGGGTTATCCAGGCGCTGCGCGAGCTTCCGGAGGATCTGCGCCCCCGCAAGGTGTACGGCTGCGAAGCCTGGCGCAGCCTGGACTGGGTGGGCGATGATGAGAAGGTGATGCTGAACGTGTATGGCGGCCCCTCCTCGCCGCAGCATTCCGTTCTGCTGCAAAAACTTATGGCGGTATACGACTCCCAGATTGCCGGTGGCAAAAACTACGACACCGCCACCCTGGGCCGTAAACGCGCCAACGCCACCTACGCCAACAGCCACGAAGTGGACAAGATGGAGCTGGCCGAGTACGCGATGGACCTGACGCCCCTGATCCGCGATCCCCAGCTCGACATCGCCGAGTTCACGTGCGGCTACATCCGGAGATTCGAGAGCGCCGTGCGCGATGCCATTGCCAGGCAAAGCCAGGGCGTGGAGATTGCGGTGAACTCTTTGTAGGGCGAGCGAGCCAGACTTCCTCTCCTACCTCCGAAGCGCCACAGGCGCGAAAGCCTATAGCCCAGGGCGTAAGCCCTGGGTACGGATGAAAATCGGTAGCGTTCTGTAGGAACGCAACGTCGTCAGGCAAAGCTGTTGCGTCCTGTACTAGTGTTTCGGCAAGGATCTATTTTAGGATTAGGGCGGTTCAAGAACAGATGTTCGCAAGGCTCTGACAACCTCAACGAGGTTGTATAACCTAGCCCAGGGTTCCCCGAGCGAAGCGAGAGAACCCTGGGTAAAGGCGCGAAATCGAACGACCCCAACGCGGGTCGCATCCCTTTTCTACGCCGAGGGATACAACCCGCGTTGGGGTTGATCTGAAACTGCCGCTTACCCAGGGTTCTCTCGCTTCGCTCGGGGAACCCTGGGCTAGGTTATAGAACCTCTTCGAGGTTCTCGGAAATTCCCCGTCCATGCACGTCTGATCCTCAAATGGATTTTTGCGAATGCAGTAGTTAACCACGGATTGCACGGAGGGGATGGAGAGATCCGGGCGAGCACTCCTGGGGTTGTGCGGCGCGATTATTTTTGCCTTTACGCTTTGCGGCGCAAGTGTTGCGATAACGTTTTACACGTTTTTATGCAAAATCTTACCGTTCGCATGTATAATCTCTTGCGTCCGCTCGCGTTTTTTCTATAGTGGCTCGCAATGAAGCACATCATTCGTCTCGTGCTGGCCCTCATGGTTGCCGCCAGCCTCTCGGCCTGCGCGACCAAGTCGGAGCCCGCTCCCACCACGCCTCCTCCCCCCGTTCACGACCCCAAGGGCTAATTCCCCTTGCGGCCTTGTGAGCCTCTGACGGCGCTCGCTGTCCGCGCCCGCACCGCCCCTCATGGCGTAGCGGGCCCGTTCAACGTTCGTCATCGGCACAGGAGAGCTGCCCATTTGTACCTGGCACAGGCTGGTTGCGCTTGCATGCGCGACCAGCTTTTTTTGTGCCCGTAAGGCCGTGTCGTCGTCTGGCCTACGCCTTTTTGCGCTGCAGGTACAAGTGCGGGTAGGCTTTGCGCCAGCTTTCCGGGGTGGGCAGGAGCTTGCCCTCGGGCATTTTGAGGGTGGCGAGCGTCTGGTTGCAGCGGACGAAGACGCGGGGAGCGCGGCCGGTGACCGTTGCGGCGACGGCGGCGGGCTCGCGCATCTCGAAGTAGAACTGGAAGCGGACGCGATCGAAGCTTTGGAGTGCGCCGTAAATCTCCGCGGCGTCGCCCATGCGGGCGGGGTAGACGTAATCGATCTCCGTGCGGGTGAGGACGGGGACGCAGCCGGTGGCGTGCATTTCGGCGAGCGTCCAGCCCATCTGCGCGGCCAGGTCGCTGCGCGCTACTTCGATAAGGCGCAGATAGGCCACGTTATGCACCACCCCGGCCGCGTCGGTATCGAAGTAATAGAGTCGCACGGGCACCACGATTTCCGTGGCGCCGAAGACGCGCTCGGACTCCGCGACCGGCGGCGGTGTTGGCTCGTGCGTCTCGGCAGCGGGCGATGATTCGGGGTCGGACATTCCGGGGGTAAGGCTTTGTGGAGGCGGGAGTTCTCCGTCACCACCAGGGCGGCGCGTCACCCCCCGCATCATGCGGGGGAAGCGGATGGGCCGGGGGCGAAGAAGCGCGCCGCCGTTGCGGAAAGTGTCTTAACGAAAGCGCTTTACGGAAATTCCTCGCGCAGGCGCTTGCACAGGAGCTTCAGCGTCTTGATGCGGGCGTGCCACTTGTAGTCGCCTTCGATGACGTTCCACGGCGCCGTTTTCGTGTCGGTCTTCTCAAACATCTCCTCGGCGGCTTCCACATGTTCCTTCCACTTGCGGCGGTTGCGCCAGTCTTCTTCGCTGATCTTCCAGCACTTGTAGGGGTCGGCCGCCCGCTTTTCAAAGCGGCGCAGCTGCTCCTCCTTGCTGATAAAGAGGAAGAACTTCATGAGGATACAGCCGTCGTCCACGAGGGTGCGCTCCAGGTCGTTGATCTCCCCGTAGGCGCGCTTCCACTCCTTCTCGGTGGCGAACCCTTCCACGCGCTCCACCAGCAGGCGGCCGTACCAGCTGCGGTCAAAAATGGTCAGCTCCCCGTGGGCGGGCACTTTGCTCCAGAAGCGCCAGAGGTAGTGGTGGCGGTACTCCTCGGCGGTGGGTTTGACGATGGACCACACGCGCACAAAGCGGGGGTCCAGCTTCTCCGTAATGCGCTTGATGACGCCGCCTTTGCCGGCCGCGTCGGGCCCTTCAAACACCAGGGCGATGGTGCGTTTGCTTTCGGCCAGGCGACGCTGGAAATTCAGGAGCTCCAGCTGGTAGCCCTGCAGCTTTTCTTTGTACTCGTCTTTGCTGGCAATCTGTTTGGAGAGATCAAGCTCGGAAAGTTTTATCATGGCGTGCACCTTCGCTGCCGGCGCCGTGGGTTACGGTAGCCGGATTCGCGCCCGCCGTGGCCGGCGGTAAGTGGAGGGGAGGGATGGGGTAAGCGTGCTATGGATGGTTGGGCTTCGTGCCGGTGCGGATGAGGTGGTATCCGAGACGCGGCACCTCCCCGGCATAGCGTCCGCGGGCGGCGTCGCCAAACTTTTTTTCGCGCATTTCGCGTCTATTTTTGTCACCATTGCGGTGGCGCCTGGTTGTGAGGTGCGGCGCCTGCCGATGCCCGGTCTCTTTGGCGTCGGCGCCGCTCGTACGCGGGGCGGAAAGAGCAGAGATGGCGGGGTGTTGGGGAACGCGTTGTCCATATGTCGTAGCGGGAATGATATTTTGGCGTCCAAACACCACTTCCGCTATTGGCAAGTGCGCGTCGCTCCCGTATCTTCACGACGTCTTCCATGAATATCATCGACTTTGCCAAGGCCGCCGGGGTTTCCACCGCCACGATCTCCCGCGCCTTTCATGAGCCCGACAAAGTCCGGCCACAAACGCGCGACCGCATTCTGGCGCTGGCGGCGAAACTCCACTACTACCCGGACCCGAGCGGTCGCGCCCTGGTTACCGGGCGGCACGACGCCCTGGGTGTCGTGTGGCCGCTGGAGGTGGAGGGCAGCGAGGCGCCCTTTGCCCAGCGATTCCTCTCCTCTCTGACGCAGGTGCTGGTGCGGCACGATCTGGACCTGCTGATCTGCCCGGTGGACCGCCGCGTGCCCGCCACCATGGCCCACGCCCGCCGCACGCTGCTACGCAGCCGGTGCGACGCCTGGGTGCTGCTTTACCCGCGCCGCGACGACACCGAGCTGATGGCCGCGCTGGCCACCTGCCGCAAGCCGGTGGTGTGCCTGATGGGCAGCCTGCCCGTGCGGCCGGACTGGCGCAGCGTGCAACTCTCCCAGCACGGCTGGATGGCCGACGCGCTGCGCCGCCTGCGCAAGGCTGGCGCCAGGCGCGTGCTCTTTATCGGCGGCCGCCCCGGCGAGCAGGACCACGCGGAGCGCGCCGCGGCCTTTCGCGAGCTGGCGCCGCGCTATTTTGACCGAGAAACGGAGGCAACGGGCGCCGAAGCGCGCAGCGAAACGGCGGAAGCGGCGGAGACGGCGACCGTTGTGCGCGAGGAACCGCATACCGCCCTGTGCGCCATGCCGGGCGACTCTCTGCATCCCGGCCCGCTCCCCGCCGCCGGCTGGCGCAGCGAGGTGATGTGGCCCGCCGGCCCGGAGGACATTATGCCGCTGCTGTACGGCGACTTTACGCCGGACGCCATCCTTGCCGTGGACGACAGCGTGGCGCTGGCCGCCCTGCAGGCGTGCCGCAAGCTGGGCCTGCAGCCCGGCCGCCGCGGAGCCGGGGGCATCCAGATAATCGGCATTGACGACACCCCCGCCGCCCGCCTCTCCGCCCCCACGCTGGCCACCTACCGGCAGCCCCTGGCCCGCATGGCCGCCACCGCCGTGGAGCTGGCCCTCGGCAAACTCCACACCGCCCCCGCCTTCGAGCCCGAGTTCGTGCCGGGGGAGACGCTCGATCGCGCCGGGTGGGAGTGAGCGGCGGGGATACAGGAGGCGTTGGAGCGGTTCAAGGTGTGATTGTGGGGGATCGTTAGCCTCTACACAACAATCACCACGGCCAGCACCATGGCGGCCACGCCGACGGCGGCGCCGATGAGGAGCGCGCCGCCGATGATGCGCAGGGCAAGGGCGCGGTCCTGGCGGCGATGCTCCTCGTGCTCCACGGGCTGGGGGTGGCGGAAATCGTCCGTAAAGTTGGCGATGCCGAGCAGGCCGTAGTTAACGCAAAAGCCGGCGCGGGCCTGAAGTACGCACAGGGCGGCACCGGCGGCGGGCAGGCCCACCAGCAGGCGCCATGCGGGGGCGACTCCCCACCACGCGCACGCGCCCCACGCGGCGGCCGTTGCGGCGGTGCAACCCCAGGCCACCAGCTTGCGAAAGCGCACCTCCGCCCCGCCGATATTGCATGCGCCGGGGATGTAGGCGGGCAAGGGGGCGGCCGGCGCTGTATCCGCCGGCTGCGTCTGCGATGATGGGGAGCCTAAAGCTGGCATGAGAGTACTTTGCCCCGTGTGCGGCTTTGCGTCAACCGTGTGCCTGCCGGCTCCTCGCTCAAACCTGGAGCGGAACCCAATCGTTTCTCTACCTATCCTCAAACTGCTCCGCCAACGCCCTACGACTCATTGGGCGCCGACGCGGCGTCCATAATGTTATCGCCGGGCCAGGCGCGCATCGCGGTGGCGACGACGGCGAGGAGCTCCTCTTTGGTGGCGCCGGCGGTGGACTGGACGGCCATGCCCTGGGCGACGATGTAGAAGTAACGGGCCAGCGTGTTGGTATCCGCGTTGGTGGGCAAGTCGCCTTCCAGGCGGCCGCGTTCCAGGCGTTGGCGCAGGGCTTCCTGGCCGGCGCCGCGCCAGGCGGCAAGCTCGTCCTTAATCACGCGGGCTTCGTCGCCGCAGGCCAGGGCGCCGTGCACGGCCAGGCAGCCGCGCGGGTTGCCGGGGTCCGTCAGCAGACCAACGGCGGCGTGCATCAGCTCCAGCACGGCGCCGCGGGCGGTGGGCGCTTTCAGGGCGTCGCGCACATAGCTCACCATGCGTTCCGCGTAGCGCTGCAGGCATTTGCGAAAGAGCTCCTCCTTATTGCCAAAGGCGGCGTACAAGCTGGGGCGGTTGATGCCCATGGCATGCGTCAGATCGGTGAGCGAGGCACCCTCGTACCCCTTCAGCCAAAACACCTCCATCGCGCGGTCTAGTGCCGTAGTGGTACAGAAAGAGCGAGGACGGCCAACAGTGGGCGAGGAAGTGGACGTATCCATTCTGGTGATGAGTGTAATCGCACAGGTGCCGATTTGTCGAGAAAATAGGCGGAGAATCCCAATATTTCAGAGGTTTGTGAAAACAATGCGCAGCTAGTACGGTTGAACCAGTTATGAGCGCCGTTCTTAACTATAGCACTATGCCTGCCACACAGTGCAAGCACGTTGCACATGTATGCGGAAAAAAAAGTGCAATTTGCGAGGCTGTTAGCGCCGGTTTCATGCGAGTACGAAATAGGGGATGGTAGACCAATTATGGGTACCAGCTCAGGGCGTGAGCCCTGGAGAGGAGAGTCCGAAAGGAATCGCGTCCTGCGGGGACGCAACTTACCCAGGGCTCACGCCCAAGTTCACGCTCTGGGCTACAGGCTTTCGCGCCGGCGGCGCTTAAGAGGATGCCTTGACTACAATCGTCTTGAGCCGCGCAAAGCTTCGCCCCAGCGCACCCGCAAGTCTTTGACACCCGCCCGCCCGGTCCTGGCCCTGACTTCGCGGAGGGCTTTTTATGTACGCCACCCGCCTCTGCCGGCAAGGGCCGGGCCGACACGCGGACCCGCGCGGGTGATGGCCGCTGTTTTCCGCTTCCCCTTTGGTGCGCTTTTTGTTGAGATGCATGGTTTGGCGGGCGGCGGAGGCGGCCCCGGGCGTGGACCCGGCGGCTACCGCCAGCCTTGTTCCAGCACCTTAGCCCTGCCCCTCCTCTCCCTCCTTCTCTCCGCATGCATGATATTCTGAAAGTCCTCAAGTTCGGGATGCCGTACCTCTCCCGGTACTGGTTCCGATTCAGCCTGGGCGTGTTCCTTGGTATTCTGTTTGGTCTCTCCAACGCCACCATCATTAGTGCCACCACGCTGATCTTTAACCGCCTCAACGCCTCGGAGCAGGTGCACTATCCGATTGCGCCTCGCATGTCCAAGCTGGGCGCCAGGGCGTTGAAGCCGCCCACTACGACAGACGAGCTGACCTGGTCCGTCCAGCAATATACGGACCCCGCGATGGATGCGATCAACGCCTGGAGCGAGGTGTGGCTGCCCATTGCCGGCCGGCCCATCACCTGGCTGCAGATCATCGGCGGCATTATGCTGCTGCCGGCCATTACCCTGCTGCGCGGCGGCCTGGGCTATGCCTCCAGCTACTTTATGGCGTGGACAAGCCGAATGGTGATGATTGACCTGAAAAACGACGTCTTCCACAAGCTCAACTCCCTGTCGTTTGACTACCACGATAAATCCACCACCGGCGACCACATCCTGCGCGTTAACGGCGATACCGGCGCGCTCTACGGCTGTCTCAGCCTCGGCCTTTCCGACCTGATCAAGGAGCCGATCACCCTCCTCACCGTGTTTTGCACGCTCTGGTACATCGACTGGAAACTCACCATCATTTCCACCATCTTCCTGCCCGCGTGCGTGCTGCCCACCATTCTGATGGGCCGCAAAGTCCGTCGTATCGCCAAGGAGGGCATCCGCGGCGGCGTGATGCAGGCCGACGTGCTGGTGCAAAATTTTGCCAACTTCCGCATCGTCAAGGCCTTCGGCCTGGAGGCGCGGCAGGAAAAGCTGCTGGACGAAACCGTCCGCTTCGAAAGCCGCCAGGGCCTGCGCGCCATCCGCCAGAAGGAAATGCTTAACCCGATCATCGAGACGTTCTCCTCTATGGGCGTCGGCATTGTGCTGGTGTACGTCATCTGGTCCGGCCAGACGACGGGTAACCTGATCGGCTTCCTTACCGGCCTGGGCATTTTCTACGGGCCGCTCAAAAAGCTGGCCGCCATTCACATGGTCTTCCAGCAATGCTCGGCGGGTATTGACCGCCTGATGGAGATCAGCCGCCTGAAGCCGACGGTGGTGGACGCGCCGGACGCCAAACCGCTGCGTGAGTTCCGCGACAAGATTGAGTTCCGCGACGTCTCCTTTGGCTACAGCCCGGAAACCGCGGCGCAGATGCTGGAAGCCGGCGGCGCCCTGCATGGCGATCCCACCATCATGGTGCATAAGAACCTGAACTTTACCATCCCCAAGGGCAGCAAGGTGGGCATTGCGGGTGAGACGGGCGCGGGCAAAACCACGCTGCTTAACCAGCTGTTCCGCTTTTACGACGTGATCGGCGGCTCCATCGAGCTGGATGGCGTGGACATCCGCAAGTACAAGCTGGCCGATTTGCGCTCCAAAATGGCGATCGTTACACAGGATATCCAGCTTTTCGACACCTCCATCGCCTCCAACATCGCCGCGGGCCGGCCCGACTGCACGCACGAGGAGATTGTGGAAGCCGCTAAAAAGGCCTCCGCGCACGAATTTATTATGGCGCAGCCCAACGGCTACGACACGATGATCGGCGAGCGCGGCTCCCGCCTCAGCGGCGGCCAGAAGCAGCGCGTCTCCATCGCCCGCGCGTTTATTCGCGATGCCCCGATTCTGGTGCTGGACGAAGCGACGGCCAGCCTGGACAGCGCCACCGAGGCCGAGGTGCAGGCCGCCATCGACAAGCTCTCCGAGAACCGCACGGTCGTTATGGTAGCCCACCGCCTCTCCACCCTGCGCCGCTGCGACAAGATTATTGTGATTGAGCGCGGCGTGATTGTGGAGGAAGGCAGCTTCGACGAGCTCCTCTCCAAGGGGGGCTTCTTTGCTGCCAGCGCCGCCAAACAAGGGATCACCGCCGCCTCGGTAGCCATGGAGAAAGCGGAAAGCAACGGTAACGGCACCGTGCTGGAACCCCAGGGGGCGACGGCGTAGCAGGGAGAAATCTACCCCTCCCCTGCTTGCCCCTGTTTATTACACAATATTCTAAACAAAGTTGCCTTGCGCACGTTCCGGCACTTGACCGGCCGCAAACCTCTGCTAGCCTGTCAGCATGAGATCTTTGAGAGCCGCCCTTTTGCTTGCCGTGGGCCTGTGCCTTATTGCCGCGCCGGGACCTGGTGCGCAGGCTGCCCTGGTGTGGCGCCCCGGCGAGGGCTGGGCGGACGAAAAAGGCGGGGATATCTCCGCGTCCTCCTCCAAGGACCAGCTGGAGCTGGCCAAAAAGCTGGAGGCCAAGGGCGATCTCGACGAAGCCTACAAGGCGTACAAAGGCCTCGTGCGCAAGTGGCCGCTCTCCTTTTCCGCGCCGGAGGCCCAGTACAAAGTGGCGTGGATCGAGAGCAAAAAGGGCGATTTCTGGAAGTCCTTTAAAAGCTACCAGCGCATGGTGGAGAAGTACCCCAACAGCGCCTTTTTTGACCAGGCGCTGGAGCAGGAGTTTATGATCGGCAACATGTTTCTCGGCGGCGAGCCGGTGAAGCTGGCCAAGGTCATCCCCGTACCCACACAGCCGGGCAAAACGGTGGAGATATTCGAGTCCATCATCAAAGCGGCGCCCTACGGCAAGTGGGCCCCGCAGGCGCAGTTTAAAATCGGCCTCGCGCGCGAGAAAGAGAAGAAATATGTCGAAGCCGTGCGCGCCTACAACGAGCTGATTAACAAATACCCCGGCCACGATATCGTCGACGACGCCCAGTACCAGATTGGCTACGCGTGGATGATGGCCGCCAGCGCCGCCGACTACGACCAGAGCGCCGCCGAAAAAGCTGTCGAAGCGTTCCAGGACTTCCTTGTCCGCTACCCCAACAGCGAAAAAACGGCGCAGGCGGAGGACAACATCCGCAAGCTTACCACCCGGCAGACGGAAGGCTCCCTCAACATCGCCAAATTTTACGAGAGCCAGAAGAACTGGAAGGCCGCATACATCTACTACAACGAGGTGCTGAAGGAAAATCCCGACCCGCGCCAGGCGGAGATTGCCAAGAAAAAGATTGAGCAGCTGCGCCCGTACGCCGAAAGCCAGAAAGCCCTGGCCGCCACACCGCGCCCCGCCCTGCCCGTCGTCTCCGGCCCGCCCGCGCCCTCGCGCCAGAGCCAGAAGGCCCCCGAGAGCCTGGCCGAGGCCCCTCGGCGCACCGAGCGCCCCTACTCGCCCGGAAGCCTCCCCCCGCAGGACGCCGCCAGCCACCCGGAAAACGAAGCGCTGCCCCGCTAACGCGCCGGCGCATTACTTCCCTTTGCCCCGCCCCGCATCGCTTCTCTTCTCGTCGTTCCCCCCAGCCCCACCATCGCCTCCGCTCGTCGGAACTGCATGATCTCCAACTCTTTGCGGACGCGGTCCGCTATTGCTTACCCCGGCCGGCGTGCCGGGCTTTTTGCTGTCTTTCGCGCGATCGCAATGATCGCGACAATCGCGGCGGTCGCCACCATCGTCGGCGCAACGCTCACGGGCTGCGCCTACCGCGTCGGCAATATCGGCGGCGAGCGCACCCAGGGCGTCCGGTCCATCTACGTGCCGATGGCGATCAACCGCAGTATTGTGCCGGACATCCAGACCACCGTCACCAGCGCCGTGGTGCGCCAGATTGAGAATGACGGCACCGTCGGCACCAACGACTCGATGAACGCCGACGCCGAGCTGCAAGTGCTCATCACCAACGTCCGCCGCACCCCCTCGCGCGGTACCAAGGGCGACGCCAACATCACCGCCGAGTACCTGCTGACCATCGACGCCGAGGCAACTTATACCAACCGCCGCACCGGCCAAAAGATCAAGTTCTACGTCTACGGCGAAAGCAATTACTTCATCCAGCAGGACCAGCAGGAAGGCGAACGCCAGTCCCTGCCCCAGGCCGCCGACAACCTGGCCTACAACATCGTCAAGCAGATCGTCGAAGGCTGGTAAAACCGGAAAACGTCCCCTACAATCCCCACTTAGCGGCTTCGTCCCCCTCCGTGCGAAGCTCTCCCATCTGCCCTCCGTTTTCGGAGGGGATATTTCGCACGAAGGGGGACGAAGCCGCTAAGCGGGGATTGTGGGGAAGGGAAAGCAGCCGGGGGGCGTCCAACCACCCCACTTGCAAGGCACTCTACGCGGCGCCGAGTTTGCCTTTGGCTTCTTCGGATGTCGGCACGATGGGCAGGAGGAGGTTGAAGCCGGCGCGCTTGAGGACGTAGAGAAGCATTTCGTCGTTGGCCACCATGGCAACTTTGCGGCCGGCGCCCTTCATCTTTTTAAGGTAGTCCAGGATGACGCGGAGGCCGGCGGACGAGATGTAGGCGAGCTCCGAGAAGTTCAGGATGGCGGGCAGCTCGGAAGCGGCCACGGCCTTGTTCAGCTCTTCCTCCAGCGCGGGCGACGACAGGCCGTCGAGTTTGCCGCTGACGGCGATTTGCTGGATGCTATCTTCGGTGGATTGAAGGACTTCCATAGAGTAGATACATGGGGCGGGAGCTGCGGCCCCGCGTCAAGTTGCGCGACTATCATCGCAGGTTTTATCGGGCGCGCCAAACGATTTACGCGGATTTTGCGATTCCGTGCCGGCCTTATCGGTCTTGTCGGCAGCTGTGCTTCCCCTCGTCGGCTCGGGGGCGTTCCAGCGGGTCACGCGTTTCCACAGCACCTCCATAGCTGCGTGCAGCTCGGCAAAGCTGAGGGTGGCGGCGCTGGGTTTGGCGCTCCACAGCAGCACGCGATCCTGCCCCGGGCGGGACAGGAACTGGCGATGCACCTCGCGCATCAGCCGGCGCACCCGGTTGCGGGTGACGGCGTTGCCCACGCGGCGGGCGGTGGAAAAAGCGACAAGCTCGCGCGATCGCCCCTTGCCCTTGCTGTCGCGAATCGGCCCCGGTGTGCCACCCTTGCCGCGCGCATCCGTCGCAACAGCCCCCGCGGCGGGCGCAAGCGCGGCCGAGGCGGGGATGGCGATAGTAAGCGTAAAGTGGGGCCCGTGGATGCGCCGTCCACGCTCTCTCAAGGCACGAAAAGTCGCGCCGGATCGCAGGATCCAGGCGCGAGGCAGTATATTGCGGCGGCGGCCTCCGCGCGGTTTCCCCGGTTGCGCAGGCGCGGCAGGGGATGCGGGCGCGGCAGTAGGTGCGACGTCGGAAACAGAAGAAACCGTGGCGCCGGGTGCGGCCTGGGGAGCGGACTCCCTAAGGGCAGCAGGCCGCAGCGCATCAACGGGCGCCGCCGGAGTTACCGGGGTGCCCGCGTCGTCGTCAGGCCTGGGTGTGGGCGGCAAACTTGACACTGGTGTTCTTCGGAACGAGACGCACGCGGCCCTTGCGGCGACGACGAGCGAGGATAGCGCGACCGTTGGCGGTACGCGTGCGAGAGAGAAATCCGAACTGGCGCACGCGGCGCTTTTTCGACGGCTGATAGGTTCTTTTCATGGAAGGCTTTTCGGTTGCGGAAGTGAAGAGACTACCAATGCCCCCATAAATAGCAAGTCTTTATGCCAAGAAATTTTAATTCCCACTCTCCCCCGTCTCCGCAATGGCCGTATCCCCCTTCGGCACAGCTTGTTCCACCGGCGCGGGTGCAGGCGCGGGCCCGGTCGCAACGCCGGCCTGGGCGCCGACGCCGTTGGGGTTCGCGGGCGGCGTCTCGGGCGGGGAGAGGCGGCGCAGTTCCTCGGCGTTGGGGAGATCCTTAAGGCTGCGCAGGCCGAACTCGATGAGGAACTCGGGCGTTGTCTCGTACAGCAGCGGGCGGCCGGGGCCTTCGGAGCGGCCGGCGATGCGAATGAGGCGGCGCTCCAGCAGCGACGCGACGACGCCGTCCACGGCCACGCCGCGCACGGCTTCCATCTCGGAGCGCGAGATGGGCTGGCGATAGGCGACGACGGCGAGCGTCTCGAGGGCGGGCTGGCTGATGCGCGCCGGTTTGGGGCCGTCGAAGAGCTCGCGCACCCAGGGGGCGGCCAGCGGGCGGGTGCGCAGCTGGTAGCCCTCCTGCAGCTCCAGCACGGTCAGGCCGGCGCGTTCCTGCTCGTACACGGCCTCCAGGGCGTCGATGGCTTTGCGGATCTCTTTCTCCCCCGTTTTGGCCAGGGCGGCGGTGGCGTCGGTGGGGGAATTCTCTGCGGCGGACCGGAGCACGGCCTGTATGCGCTTGATCGGCAACGGTTTATCCGATGCGTACAGCAGCGCTTCTATCACTCGGTGCAGGTCCATGGCCAAAGCGGATGAGCCTACCGTACCCGCCC
This sequence comes from Verrucomicrobia bacterium LW23, assembly GCA_003054695.1. Taxonomy (GTDB): domain Bacteria; phylum Verrucomicrobiota; class Verrucomicrobiia; order Methylacidiphilales; family UBA1321; genus LW23. Next base: position 10,222 of record QAZA01000001.1, on the reverse strand, counting down.
CCAAAGCGCAAGCCGCCGATCCATCTCAACGCAACACGTTGAGCCCGTGCGAATTGGCACGCAAATAAGCCACCCCGAACCACCACGTCCCCTCCCCCTCTGAATCAGATTGCAGAGGGGATTTTTTCGCACGAAGGGGGACAAAGCCGCGAAGTGGGGATAGAGGGGGAGGGGGACTTTAGGAAGCTTACGACGCCGTGCTAGCCTCGCCCGTCTTGGGCGTGCCGACGCCGGCGCTGCCCTTTTCGCCTCTATTGCCCACTTCTTCGTCCGGGATGGCGTTGTGGCGCACCATAAGGGCCAGGGCCTGGGGCAGGACGACGATTGTGGTGAACATGCCAATGGCGATGCCGAGGCTCATCAGCAGGCCCATGCTGTACATGCCCACGTAGTTGCTGACGAGCATGCTAACGAAGCCGAAAAGTGACGTAAGTCCCGTCAGCACAATGGCTTTGCCTGTGCTGCTGCTAAACATGCTCACGTCGCGCTCCTCGCGAAAGCGATCGACGATGTAGACGCCGTAGGCCACGTCGATGCCGATCATCAGCGGCAGTGTCATCACGTTGGCGGGGTTAAACTCGATGTCCAGCAGCGTCATCAGGCCCGTGCGCCAGATGACCGCCATGGCCAGCGGGGCAATCGCCAGGGCCACGTACTTCCAGTTCCGAAAGTGGAACCCGATGAGGACCGCAATGGCAACAAACGCGTAGGCCGCCGCGTGCAGAAAGCTGACGCGCAGCAGGTCGATGTACTGGAAGTTCATGACCGGCGTGCCGGTGACGTTGGGAGCAACGGTGCGCAGCTGGCTCACAAACTCGGTGTTGGGCTCAAAGTCCCACACGTCGCGTTTGCCGTACACCATAAGCCGCACCTTGCCGTTGCTGCCAAAGAAGGTTTTGCGCACCGCTTCGGGCACGTCGTACACGGTAATGCCGCGGTCATACTTCATGGTCTTCAGCCACGCGATTTTCTCGCGGATGGCGCCAAACACGTCGGCCTGGGCGGGGGTGAGGCGGGCGCTGATTTCGGCGTCGGAGAGGGCGGCGGCCGCTTGCTTCAGGCGCTCTACGGCGGGGATGAGCTTCTTGAAGAGCTCCGCCGCCTGCCTGGCCTTCTTGCCCACGCTTGCCATCTCGCTGGCCCCTTTTTCGGCCGTCACCACGTTAATCAGCAGCTGGTCCACATCCTTGCGGAAGGCCGCGGCGTCGACTTTGGGGAAATCGCCGGTCGTCGGGATCTTCTGCAGCGGCTCCAGTATGCCCTGGATGATGGGGAGCTTTTCGTCCTGGCCTTCGGGGATGACCTTCGTGGGATCCTCCACCGTGCGCACGCTGGGCAGGGCCAGAATTTGCTCCTTCAGCACGCGCGCCTCGTCCATATCCCTGGCCACCACGCTGGCAAAGAGCGTGCTGTTGCCGCTGACGCGGAAAAGCTCGTGCAATACCTTAACGCTCTCCAGCTGAGGGTTTTGCAGATGCAGCAGGTTATAATCGAACTTGACGTGGAAGATGCCGTAGATGGACGCGGCCGTGATGAGGCCGGAGGCGATGAGCACCGGCCAGGGGTGCAGCGTCAGGTACTTGTCCAGCGGCGCCAGAAAGGTCCAGTTGGACGAGCCGGCCTGGGCGATAAGCGCCTCCCTGCTGCGGTTGCGGTCACGCAGTACAAAGATGGCCGGGAGCGTGATGAGATTGGCCACCATGCAGAGGATAACCGACACGCCGGCGATGGTGCCCAGCTCGCGCAGGCCCAGAAAGTCGTTAAAGCAGATGGTGAGGAACGCCATGGCGGTGGTGCTGCCGCCGGTAATCACGGCCACGCCGGTGTGTCCCAGCGATTGCTCCAGCGCATAGAGCACGCTTTTGCCGTTGGCAAGCTCCTCCTCGTACCGGCCCATAATCTGGATACCGAAATCGATGCCCAGGCCCAGCACCATGGGGATAACCGCGATGGAGATGATGTTGAAATGCCCCACCACCGTCATCGTAAACGCAAAGCTGTAGGCCATGCCCATGCCCAGCACCAGGCCGGCGTAAATGGGGCGCTCCAGGTTGCGGTAGCTGATGAGGAAGAGGAGGCCGATGAGGACGGCGGTGATGATTGACGCGTTATGGATATCGCGGTCGGTGGTAATCAGCTCGTCGTCGCCCAGCACCGGCTCGCCCGTAAGGCCCAGGTGTACGCCGGGGTATTTGGCCTCCATCTCCTTGAGGAAGGCGCGGATTTTGCGCACCGTAAGGGTAGTGGGGGAGTGCGATTTGTCCTCCGTTTTGCCGCGCGCCGCGGTAATGAGCACCGACCACTCGCGCGTGGGGTCCTTGCCGCTGGTATCGTGGAACGTCACGAACTCGTTGTTCGCCATCTCCTCGTCCAGTTTGGCCTGGCCATCCGCCAGGGAGAAGCCCGGCTGGGCAGGCGCGGCCGGCGCCGGGGCGGCATTGGGATCGGCGGGGTCCTGCGCCGGGGCGGGCTCGTCATCCTGGGTCATCAGCGCCAGGGCGGGGAACTGGCTGTCCGCCTTGCCTTCCAGACGCTCGGTCATAAAGGCGATCATCGGCGGGAACTTGTCCATCATCGGCTTAAACTGCTTCCAGTTGTCCGAGTCCTTCAGCTCGTCATCCGCAAAGCTGACGTTGGTGAAGTGAAGCAGCGAGTTGAAATTAAAATCGATCTTGGAGAGAAACGCCGTCTGGTTCTGGATCTTCTCCAGCTCATCCACACTTAAATAAAACAGCGGCCGATCCTTCAGCTTCGAGTAGTCGAGCCTGGCCGTAATGGTGCCCACGTAGGGGCGCAGCGTCTCCAGAAAGGAGCCCACCTCCACGGCTACCTTACGGCTCGTCTCCTTGCTATTGCTTTGGATGAGAACGAGATACACCACGTCGCCGCCAAACTCGCGCTCCAGCTCCAGGTACGTCTTGTTCACCTCCGAATCGGCGTCGAGCAGCTGCGAGGTGTTGTTGATAACCTTGTAGTTGCGGTACGCCACCACAGCGGAAACCACAGTCAGAAGAATGGAGACAACCAGAATAAGCAGCGGTCGCGCGTAAATGGCACGCGCCAGCACAAGCAGGTTGCTTTGAAGAAATCGATGAATGCCGAACATTGCGCGCACACTTTAGGGCCCTGCTGCCATCAGGCAATCACTTTGCGCAGGAAATTCGCGTTGGGTTTGAGGTTGCCCCGCATTCGAGATGTGCGAATGGCCGGGTTTAAAGAGGGCCTTTGACCTACAGGCGCTCAAAATCTGTTTGATGATGAACGGGGGAGTTCCAAAGGCTGTCGACATTCTCTTTTCCTCTCCTCAAACAGATTTTTAACGCCAAGGGCGGAAAGATCGCCAAGGGGGAACCGCAGGATGCGGAGATGTCAACAGCCTCTGGCAAATGCACGCCCTTCATTCCCCCCCCAGCCAAGGCTCTCTGGTGAGGCTCGGGGCTTCGAGTGAGGCCTGCTCTAACATTCTGCCGTTACGTACGTTGCGTATCCGCCCGTTGCGAGAGAGCGAGAGCGCGGGAGAAAAACTCGAGTATCGACAGCTTCTAAATCCCGCGCTCCACCAGCGCAACGTGGCTCTGCTCCGCCGCAAACGCTTCGCGCAGGCACTCCTGCACGGGCTCGGGGCGGATGGTGGGGCTGCACGTAAAGATGTCGACTGCAGCGTAGCCGTGCTCCGGCCAGGTGTGGATGGCCACGTGGGACTCTGCAATGACAACAACGCCGGTGATTCCCTGCGGACTGAACTGGTGGAAGACGTGCGTGATGATGGTGGCGCCGCTGCGCCGCACGGCCTCCAGAAGCGACACGCGCACGTGCTCCAGGTCGTCGAGCAACGCGGGCGCGCAGCCGGTAAAGTCGACAAGCAGGTGCCGGCCCAGTACAAGGGAGAGGCTCCCGCGCGAGGGCGGCGGCGGGGGCGTCTGCGCGTGGGCGGCTGTCACGATACCCGCCGGGCGGGGAGGATGGGAGCGGTCAGTCATGAAGCGTGTGTTTCATCCAGGCCGTGGAGTCGTCGCCGGGGCGCGCGGTAATGGCGGTCGGGTAAGCGGCGGCGGGCGAAGGCTGCATGCGCCAGATGAAGCCGTCGAGAACATAATGCGTCATTTGCGGCAGCGCCAGCAGCGGCACCAGCCAGGCCAGCGTATTGTGATCGCGCACCTGCGGCAGGCTTTGAAAGATGCCGAAGACGGAAGCGTGCTCGCGCCAGACAAGCGCGTCCCACAGCCCCTCCTCCACCCAGCCCAGCAGCACCAGAAACACCACAAAAAGCGGCGCCCAGCGCAGCAGCGTGCGGACGCTGAGCAGCTGCCAAAGCCACGCGGCGGACGCCCCGGCCGCGGAGGAGGCGGGCACCGGCGCCGTCTCCTGCTCCTGCTTGCGCCGCGCGTACAGCCACACCAGCGCCATGTAGGGGATGCCGTGCGAGATGATGTTGGTGACCGTAAACGCGATGTCGCCGTTAAGCCACACAATGCCCATGTACCAGGCGGCGGCGGTGCCCGCCACCAGCAGGTTTTTGGGCGCGTTAAAGTAGCGGCGCGAGTGCCACAGCCACACCTCCTTGCCCACATACAGCACGCCCGCAACGAGATACGCCGCCCAGCCGGCGCGCTCCAGCACGTGCGCAAAGCCGTGGGGCAGCGCGAGAAAGTCGTCCTTCACAAACCACTCAAACGCCCGCGGCAGGTGCGCGTGCCAGTACAGCAGCGGGTAAACGGTGGCAAGGTAGATGACGGCGGCGTCCAGCCGCGCCCACCACACGGGGTGATCCTTCTCGCGGCGGCTGTAGATGCGCATGAAGCCGTACTGCTGCCGCACAAAGTGAAACGCCGCCAGATAGGCCAGCGCGCGCCAGAAGGCGATAGCGTGCCAGTTGTAGAGCATCATGCCCACGACAAAGCAGATGGCCGGCACCACCGTGTAGAGCGTGCCGTGCCGCGCCATCTCGTCGCGGTCAAAGTAGGTGCGAAAGAGCGTGCTGTAGACGTGGCCGACGTCGATCGCCATCACCAGCAGCACCCACGCCCACACCGGCAGCGGATCCGCCTCCCCCCCATAAGCCGCTCGCCACCCCAGCACCACCGCGGCAGCGAGAAGTGGCGGCGCCAGGATAAAGGCGCCATCCACCCACGCCGAGCCAATCCACGGCTGGGACGAGCAATGCGCCCGCGATGCAATGGAGGGTTGCTTACTCATGGGGAGTATTTAACCACGAATAACACGAATGACACGAATATTGCGGAGGGGACGAATGGGGGCGGGGGGGAGGGGGAGTTTTTTAACCACGGAGCACACGAAGCACACGGAATTTACGGAGGGGACGTCTTGACTTCTATAGAACAGAGTACTACATAGCAAGCGACCAGGTGCTGGATAACATGCTGAAATCAGGTGATCTCGAAGAGGTGAAGCCATGAAGAAAACGAAAACTTACAGAAGTGACATTGCGTCGGCAGTCCACGAAACCGCCACGGCTCTTTTTGCGGCTGGCGGAATGGAAAAGAAGACAATGCGCGAGTTCGATGAAAGCTGCCTCACGCCAATCCACGATTTCAGCGCCACGGAAATCCGCTGCCTTAAGCTCTTGTCGCTGGTTGAACATAAAGGACTTGCGGCAATTGCGTAGTACAGGAGGAGTAAATAGCCCCCTTTCGTCCCCTCCGCAAATTCCGTGTGCTTCGTGTGCTCCGTGGTTAAAAAAACTCCCCTCTCCCCGCCCCCATTCGTCCCCTCCGAACTATTCGTGTCATTCGTGTTATTCGTGGTTAACTAATCCCCCTCACCCTGCCAGGCCGGGGTCGGCGGCGTGGGCGAGGATGTAGACGTGGTGCGAGAGGGGGGTGGTGACGGCGAGGGCGCCGCCGAGGTCCGCGCAGGACCAGGCGCCGGCGAGCTCGGCGAATCTGTCGATGCGCTGGGAGTTGTGGGTGACATCGCCGTTGGCCGAGACTACCCAGCCGTCCATGCTGAGAGGCTGCGCCGTCGCGGCAGCGGTGCGGTGTTTGCGGCGTAGGAAGACGGCGCCGAAGATATCGGCGTGAAGCTCCCAGCAGCCCTCGGCGTCCAGCACAGCCAGGGCGCCATCCTCGCAGCGGCCCAGCTGGGGCGGGGTGAGAAACGGGCCGCCCAGGCCGCGGAAGCCTCCCGCCACGCGGACGATGCGCAGGCGCGAGTGCGCAAAGGACAGCCCGGCCAGGCGCGGGTTAAGCCACGGGTCGCTCTCCAGGCGATCGAGCACGCCCTGCAGCGGCGGGGCGTTGCGCCACTCCTGCAGACTCTTCAGCCCCAGCACTTTGCGTGCGATGGCCTCCGGCAGGCGGCGCGCGGCGGCCAGGGCGCCGGCGCGGTACTGGGCGCATCCGCAGCGCCAGGCGGCCACCTTGCCGGCTTCCAGAAACTCGCGGACGTCCGCGCAGTCCGGCCCGGCGGCGGCCATGATGCGGATCCACAGGCTCGGGCCGGTTTCCTCCTCCGGCGCGGCGGAAGCGCTCGGGCTCCCCCCCGCCACCTCGCTAAGGTGATAGACCGCGTTGGTGACGGCCGCGGCCATCCGCTCAGGCTCGGCCGCCACCAGCAGGGGCACGGCGCGCAGGACATCGGCCCAGGCGAGCTGGGCATGGCGGTTGCGGGCGCCGGGGCCCAGGAGATCGCGGGCGGCGAGGTCCAGCGCGATGGGGTAGAGCGCCTCGGCCAGCTCAAACATCCGGGCCGTGTGGCCGCACTCGCCGCTCAGCTGCAGATCGGCCTGTGCCACGGCATCCACCAGGGGCGCAAGCACTTGCGTCAGCACAGCTATAACGTTGTGCTCGTCCGTCTGCGGGCGGAGCAGCCGCTTGCGCGCGTACTGCTGGTTCAGCTCCTGCCGGCGGTCCTCCAGAAACTGCGCGAAAATGCCGCGCACGGGCGGCGGCGCTGTTTCGCAGGCGTTGGCCGGGCAGGGCGATTCACTCATCATGACGGGGGGCGCGCCGCCGGGGCGGACTCAGCTTTGCAGCCACGCCAGGTAGTTGGTGTAGCGCTGGTGGTAGTACTTCATTTTCAGGATGTCGTCGAACTGATGGCCGTAGAGCTTGCGGCCGGCGGCCCAGTCGCTCAGCGCGCGTTCTATTTTGGCCAGTTGGGCGCGCACATCGGTCTCGCTCAGCCCGTCCAGGCCGCGGTCGAAGGCCTTTTCGATATCGGCGACGGGGTCCTTGCGATCCAGGTCCAGGCGGTCGTACTCCTGGCAGCTTACGTCAAAAATGCGGCGCAGCCAGGCCACGCGGTCCAGGCGGTAGACGGCATGCTCGGGCTGGTTAAAGAACGCGGCGTCGAGGTCGGGGACGAGTTTGTCGTGCAGGACGAAGGGGAGCATCTGGCGCATGTCCTCAATGGCCACCTCGCGCTCGCCGCGGAAGTAAGCCATCGCCTTGACAAACACGAGGATCGTCATCAGCGAGCGCACCGAGAAACCGTTTTTGGTGTGCGCGCCCAGCTCGCGCATCTTGTCCTTGCCCGTGTCCTGCGAGGCGACAACGTGGTACTCCATGCCGGCCAGCTTGATGGTGTCCTTCGTCTTGTACTCGATTTGCTCCGCGCCGTACTCGCAGAACTCGAACTGGCTGGCAAAGAACTCCAGCCGGCGGCGGATCTCCTGCGGAATGCGCACGGCGAGGATCTCGTCGTTCACGCGGTCCAGCTCCTCGATGGAAAACACGATTTCCGGCGGCAAAATCTGCTCCGGCTTCACGCCCGCCTCAATGCGCAGCAACAGCTCGCGCAGGAAGCGGTTGTTGAAGTGCAACGCCTTGACGACAACGTCGATACGATCGCGCAGCGCTTCGATCACCTGGTAGGTTCCGCCGCCCGCGTCGTCGTTGGCGGTGAGGTACCAGGCGGCCTCCGGGCACTCGTAAATCTGGTCCAGAAGCTCCGCGTAGTTGTCGCCCATCACGGTAAGGAGGGCGGACTGCGTGCGGGTGGGGATGCGGTTGTATTCGTCGATGATTTTGATGCGCATGCCCAGCCATTTGCGCCAGGCGATGCGGATCTCGTCCATCGACTTGGCGTTGACCATGTCGCTGGGCAGCGGATTGCCCAGCAGGTCCGCAATGGTCATCTGCGGCTGGCCGTGCTGGATGGAGCGCTTGAGCTCCTGCATGCTGTAGCCGGAGATCAGCCCCATCAGCACCGCGCTCGCCGTTTTGCCGCGGCCGGGCCCGCCGACAAGCAGGCACCGTTTCCGCACGGCCAGGTTGAGAAGCGGAAGCAGGACGAAGCTGGAGTAGCTTTGGCCCGTGGGCAGGCGCAGCTGGCTTTTGGTATCGCCAAACGTGTAGGTTTGCGGCGGCTTGTCGTTGTACTCAATATCGTAGAACGGGCTGATGATGCCGTAGTTCACGATCCAGAAGTACGCTTTGCGCAGCTTTTCATCCAGCCCCATGGCCGGCGCCGCGGCGCCATCGGCGGCGGAGGCGGCCGTCTCCACAGGCCCCTTGTACAAGTCCGCCACATCAAACGCCTTACGCGTCTGGGCAACTGCGGGATTGGTGGGCGATTGCGATACCTTCTGCCGCGACGAAATGAACGAGCCGAATGACATAGTGATAAATAGCTCCTGCGCCCGAGCCTACACTCCCCCCCGCGCCGTGCAATGCAGAACGGCGGCCGCCCTCCTCCTCCTCCTCCTACTGCTGCTGCTGCGCCTGCTGTTGCTGGCGTTTGGACATGGGGCTGCGAACCTGGTTGGGGACGTAAAAATCGCCCAGGCCGTGCCGGGCAAACTCCTTGTCGCGGTGGGCGCGGGCCACCACAATGTATTTCTCGGCCCAACCGCGCAGGTCCAGCTGCTCCTGCTCGGATAGCTGGCGCACCACGCGTCCCGGGGTGCCCGTTACCAGGGAGCCTGGGGGGATGACCGTGTCGCGGGTAACCAGGGTGTGGGCGCCGATGATGCAGTTGTTGCCGATCTGCGCGCCATCCAGAATGGTTGCGCCCATGCCGATCAGGCATTCGTCGCCCACCGTGCAGGCGTGCAGGATGGCGCGGTGGCCCACGGTGGTGTAGGCGCCGACGATAGTGGGGTGCTCATCGGCCAGGTGCAGCACGCAGGCATCCTGGATGTTGGTGCCTTCGCCCACCTCAATGTAGTTGATATCGCCGCGCAGGACGGCCATGGGCCACACGCTGCAGCCGGCGGCCAGTCGTACGTCGCCCTGAACGACGGCATGTCGTGAGATGTAGACCGTCGCATGAATGCGGGGCGTGCGGCCGAGAAATGTACGCAATCGCGTTTCCAGTTCCATAGACTCAAATAGTGGCGTTACCGCTTTTTTTGAAAGCATGGCGAGAGAGCCACTGCCTTTGCGGAGAAAGGGTAATGCCGAAACGTCAGCATCACCTTACAACGGTGTGACAACTCTGCCAAGTACAACCGGCGCGATTGTGCACCTGCACGTTCCACGACGCGTCCCGCCCCGGAGGGGCCTACGCCCGCAACAGCACGGCGAAAAAAAGCTCAAACACCGCCCCGCTGATGACATGCAGCACCAGAAAGGCGGCCGCCCACTCCACCGCGCGCAGCCGGTACAGCAACGTAAACGGCGCCAGCAGGGCCAGGATGAGGCACGATTTGGCAATCGACTTGAGGCAATGCCACGCATCTGTAAGCGCCACCAGCGCCGTGCTGCTAAAGGGGAAAGCCTCGCCCTTCGCCCGGTCGCCCCCGCGCCATTTGTTGCGCCAGGAGAGGCGCGGATCCAGCCACGGCCGCCACTCTTCCAGCGCCGGGCTCGCAAACACGCTGCTGTCAAAATGGAAGGAGAGCTTGTCCATCGCCGCATTGCACATGGCGGCCAGCACCACCATAGCCAGGGCAAACACCACAACGCGCAGGCGCGCGGCGGGGGTGGGGCTGGCAGGGATCGCGTCAGGCGCTGAGGCGTGGGGCGTCGCGGAGTCGTCCTGCATGGGGCTATGGTAGAGCGCTGCAAGGGGCGTGTAAACGGGGGACATCGGGGAATCCTGGGCCCTTAACGGTGACAGTACGGGTGCAGACAATGCGACGTGCTCCGAAGCGCCGGAGGCGCGACCCTGGAGCATTTTCCAGATAGCTTGTCGCGAGTTTTCCGGGCTCCGAAAACGGCGGAGCCGGGCGTTCGCGACAAGCTATCTGGAAAGCGCTCTAGTGTCCTGAGTCAGAAATAGCTGTAATAAGGAATGGTTTTTTTGAGTTGCTTTTGTA